>NZ_KN676113.1:0-530570 GCF_000802185.1 Belnapia sp. F-4-1
ATGGTCGACGTGCCCGATCGTCCCAATGTTGCAGTGCGGCTTGTTCCGCTCAAACTTCGCCTTCGCCATTGCCCGGCTCCGCTATCCCGTCTGGTCGTGTCGCTTGCCCGAGGCCCGTCCGGCGGACAGGGAGCCGCCGCCTGAATTCCCCCGCAAAACCACGCGGGATATAGGCACAATTCTCGGCAATACCAGCCAGCACCCTTGCCGGCCGGCGCGGCTGGCCCTATCAGGAAGCGTGAACGGGGTCAACGCTGGCTGGTGGCCAGCCCTTGTTCCACGGGCGGACGTAGCTCAGCTGGTAGAGCGTCAGATTTCCAATCTGAATGTCGCGAGTTCGAACCTCGTCGTCCGCTCCAGCCCTCCGCCTTCCGCCGCCGGGTCTGCGCCAGGACATGGAGCAGGACCCGCATCTCGCCCGAAACCCGGACATCGCCCGCGCCCATCCGCTGGATGGAGCGGAGGATGTTGCGCGGCGTCCGATCGTCGCCGCACCGCTTCATCAGCCGGGCCAGGCTACCCGGGGTTTCGCCGAGGGCCATGAGCTCAGCCTGGAACCAGGCGGCGCCGTTCTGACTGGGATCGGGGTCGGGCACGAAGGCATCTCCGGCTGAAGGTCGACCGTTCGGGTGGTCCGATGCCGAAGCTTGCTCAATCGATACGATATAGCAACCGAAATCCGCCTTATCCCTGCCCGAACCAGTAGCCGAGCGCCACGGCCCCGAGGCAGACCAGGACCGAGAGCCCAATATTGGCAAGCGCCAGATCCATTCTTCCCTTCTGGATCAGCTCCAGGGTCTGCAGGCTGAAGGAGGAAAAGGTGGTGAAGCCGCCGCAAAGCCCGACCATGACGAAGGCCCGCATTTCCGCCGGCACCGCCCAGCGCCCCTCCATCGTCAGCGCCCCGAACCAGCCGATGACGAAGGAGCCGAGGATGTTGATGAACACCGTCGCCCAGGGAAAGACCGGTCCGAAGAGCGGGAAGGTCGCCAGGACGAGCCAGTAGCGCGCCATGCCGCCGAGCGCGCTGCCGACAGCCACCCAGGCATAGGTCATCGAGTTTCCGCTCCTCGCCTCCGCCGGAAAGGGCCGGGCTGGCACCGAGCACGACCGGCGGCCGTGCGGGGCCAGGGTTCATCGGCGCCCGCAGCGGCTGAAGGACCCCCTGCCCCATGCCGTCAGCTTAGGCCAGGGATGCGCCACGGCGAAGGGGTGGCCGCCGACACGGCTTGGTAATATGGAAGCCACGTTCGAGAAGGACCGTCCGATGCCGCACTACCGTTCCCGCACCACCACCCATGGCCGCAACATGGCCGGCGCTCGGGGCCTTTGGCGCGCCACCGGCATGAAGGACGGGGATTTCGGCAAGCCGATCATCGCAGTGGTCAACAGCTTCACCCAATTCGTCCCCGGCCATGTCCATCTGAAGGACCTCGGTCAGCTGGTCGCTCGGGAGATCGAGGCGGCGGGCGGCGTCGCCAAGGAATTCAACACCATCGCGGTGGATGACGGCATCGCCATGGGGCATGACGGCATGCTCTACAGCCTGCCCTCCCGCGACCTCATCGCCGACAGCGTCGAGTACATGGTCAACGCGCATTGCGCCGATGCCATGGTCTGCATCTCCAACTGCGACAAGATCACGCCGGGGATGCTGATGGCGACCATGCGCCTCAACATCCCGACCATCTTCGTCTCCGGTGGGCCGATGGAAGCCGGCAAGGTGGTGCATCGCGGGCAGAAGCGCTCGGTCGATCTGATCGACGCCATGATCGTCGCCGCCGACCCCAATGTGACGGATGAGGAGGTGGCCGTCATCGAGCGTTCGGCCTGCCCGACCTGCGGCTCCTGCTCCGGCATGTTCACCGCCAATTCGATGAACTGCCTGACGGAGGCGCTGGGCCTCGCCCTGCCCGGCAACGGCACGGTCGTGGCGACGCATGCTGACCGCAAGGCGCTCTTCCTCGAGGCGGGGCGGAAGATCGTCGAGATCACCCGGGCGCATTACGAGACGGAGGACTTCTCCGTCCTGCCGCGCAGCATCGCCACCATGACGGCCTTCGAGAACGCGATGACGCTCGACATCGCCATGGGCGGCTCCACCAACACCGTGCTGCACCTGCTGGCGGCGGCGCATGAGGGCGGCGTCGGCTTCACCATGCAGGATATCGACCGGCTCTCGCGCCGGGTGCCGGTGCTCTGCAAGGTGGCTCCCTCGGTCGCCAACGTGCATGTGGAGGACGTCCACCGGGCGGGTGGCATCATGGGCATCCTCGGCGAGCTCGACCGCGCGGGGCTGATCGACACCTCCGTCAGCCGGGTCGATGCACCGAGCCTCGCCGAGGCGCTGGCGCGGTGGGACGTGCACCGGACGGCGGACGACAAGGTTCGGCACTTCTTCCAGGCGGCGCCGGGCGGCATCCCGACCACGGTCGCCTTCAGCCAGGGCGAGCGCTGGGAAAGCCTCGACACGGACCGCGCCGGCGGCGTGATCCGCGACAAGGAGCATGCCTTCTCGCAGGATGGCGGCCTTGCGGTGCTCTACGGCAACCTGGCCGAAGAGGGCTGCATCGTGAAGACGGCGGGCGTCGATGCCAGCATCCTCGCCTTCTCCGGCCCGGCACGGGTCTTCGAGAGCCAGGATGCGGCGGTCGAGGGCATCCTCGGCGGCGCGGTGCAGCCGGGCGATGTGGTGCTGGTGCGCTATGAAGGGCCGCGCGGCGGGCCGGGGATGCAGGAGATGCTGTATCCGACGAGCTACCTGAAGTCGAAGGGGCTCGGGAAGGTCTGCGCCCTGGTGACGGATGGGCGCTTCTCCGGCGGCTCCTCGGGGCTGTCCATCGGGCATCTGTCGCCCGAGGCGGCGGAGGGCGGGCTGGTCGGGCTGGTCGAGGATGGCGACCGGATCGAGATCGACATCCCGAACCGGCGCATCAACCTCGCCGTGCCGGATGCGGTGCTGGCCGAGCGCCGCGCTGCCATGGAGGCGAAGGGTGCGGCCGCCTGGCAGCCGGCGCAGCCGCGCAAGCGCCAGGTCTCGACCGCGCTGCAGGCCTATGCGGCGATGGTGACCAGCGCGGCGCGCGGCGCGGTACGCGATCTGAAGGGCGTGCGGCGGCGCTAACCCTCACCCCGGGCCAGGCGGGGAGGCGGTGGCGCGCATGCTTATCCGCGTGCCGCCGCGTAGCGGTTGGCCGGCATGGGCACGCCAAGGTTCTCGCGCAGCGTCGTCCCCTCGTATTCGGTGCGGAACATGCCGCGCCGGCGCAGCTCCGGCAGCACCAGCTCGACGAAATCGTCGAGGCCGACCGGCAGCACCGGCGGGCAGATGTTGAACCCGTCCGCCGCGCCAGCCGCGACCCACTCCTCCATGTCGTCGACGATGCTTTCCGGCGTGCCCACCACCACGCGGCCGCCGAAGCCGGCGGCGATGCGGCTGTAAAGCTGGCGGATGGAGAGGTTCTCGCGCCGCGCCAAGTCGAGCGCCATGCGTGCCATGCTGCGGATGCGCGGATCCTGCGGCTCCGGCACCGGCCCGTCGAGGTCGTAGCCGCTGAGGTCGCCCATCTGGCCGTAGAGGTAGGAGAGGCCAAGCTCCGGCGCGACGAGGTCATTCAGCTGGTCGAGCTTCGCCTGCGCCTCGGCCTGAGTGCGGCCGATGAAATAGGTGATGCCGGGCATCACCTTCAGATCGTCCCAGTCACGGCCGTATTTGGCAAGCCGCCCCTTGAGCTTGGCGTAGTAGTCGCGCGCCGCCTCCAGCGTATGCGACGCTGAATAGACGACATCGGCGCTGCGCGCGGCGATCTCCAGCCCCTGCTCCGAGGCGCCGGCCTGCACCAGGATCGGCCGGCCCTGCGGTGTGCGGGCGACGGTCAGCGGGCCGCGCACCTTGAAATGCTTGCCCTTGTGGTCGAGCACATGGAGCTTCGACTGATCGAAGAAGATGCCGCTGGCCTTGTCGTGAACCAGCGCATCGCCCTCCCAGGAATCCCAGAGCCCCTTCACCACCTCGACGAATTCGGCGGCGCGCTCGTAGCGCAGGTCGTATTCCATGTGCTGGTCGCGGTTGAAATTCCACGCCTCCGCCTCCGACCAGGAGGTGACGATGTTCCAGCCGGCGCGGCCGCCGCTCAGATGGTCGAGGGAGGCCCATTTGCGAGCGATGTGGAAGGGTTCGTTGTAGGTGGTGGAGGCAGTGGCGACGAGGCCGATGCGGCTGGTCAGCCCGGCGAGCGCCGAGAGCAGGGTCAGCGGCTCCAGCTCCGCCGTCTGGTGCGAGCGGCAGAGGGCGCCCGGCGGGTCGTCCCGGGTGCGCAGCCCGATGCCGTCGGCGAGGAAGAGCATGTCGAGCTTCGCTGCCTCCGCCGTGCGGGCGATGCGGAGGAAGTGGCTCAACTTGGAAGCGGCGCCGGGATCGGCCTCCGGGTGGCGCCAGGCCGCGGCGTGGTAGCCGAGGTAACGCATCGAAAGGCCGAGCTTGATGGGCTTGCGGGTGCTCATACGGATCCTGGGTCGCTGCCGGCCGGCATGATGCGCTGCGGCGCGGGTGGCGCAAGCACCAAGCGCCCGACATCCGGCCTCGGCGATACGGCCGCTGCCTGGATTTGTGGCAGGCATTGCAGCGACGGGCCAGCGGGAGGACACTCGTCGCCAAGGCCCGTCCAAGGGCCGGTCACGGAGGAGTGCCGAGGATGCGACGCCGCCAATTGCTGGCTGCCCTGCCCGCCGGCCTTGCCCTGCCGGCGCTCGCCGCCGAGCCGCGGGTGCTGGTCCATGTGCCGCAGGCCAACCTCACCAGCCTCGACCCGGTCTGGACCACGGCGGTCGTCACCCGCAATGCCGCGCACCTGCTCTTCGAGACGCTCTACGGGCGCGACGAGGCGCTGAACCCACAGCCGCAGATGGTCGAGGGGCATCGCGTGGAGGATGGAGCGCGGCGCTGGACGATGCGGCTGCGCGAGGGCCTGCGCTTCCATACCGGCGAGCCGGTGCTGGCACGGGACTGCATCGCCTCGCTGCGCCGCTGGATGGTGCGCGACCCGATCGGCCAGACCATCGCCGCCCGGCTCGACGCCCTGGAGGCGCCGGATGACCGCACCCTGGCCTGGCGGCTGAACAAGCCCTTCGCTTCCCTCCCCTATGCCCTGGCGAAGACCCAGCCGAGCCCCGTCATCATGCCCGAGCGCGTGGCGCGGACCGACCCTTTCCGGCAAATCACTGAAATCACCGGCAGCGGCCCCTTCCGCTGGGTAGCGGAGGAGTATGTGCCGGGCAGCCGTGCCGTCTTCGCCCGCTTCGATGCCTACCGGCCGCGCGAGGAGCCCGCCAGCTACGCCGCCGGCGGCTATCGGGTGATGGTGGACCGCGTCGAGTGGCGCATCATCCCCGATGCGGGGACGGCGGCGAATGCGCTGATCAACGGCGAGGTGGACTGGGTCGACCAGCCCTTGCCCGACCTGCTGCCGCGGCTGAAGCGGGCGCGGGGCGTCACGGTCGGGGCGCTCGACCAGTACGGCACCTTCGGCGCGTTCCGGCCGAACCACCTGCATGGCGCCACGGCCAATCCGGGCGTCCGCCGCGCCATGCTGGCGGCGATCGACCAGGTGGAGGTGATGACGGCGGTGATGGGCGAGGACCGCTCGCTCTTCCGTGCCCCGGTCGGCTTCTTCCTGCCCGGCACGCCCTCGGCCAGCGAGGCCGGGATGGAGGCGGTACGGCGCCGCCGCAGCCCGGACGAGATCAGGCGGATGCTGGCCGAGGCCGGCTATGGCGGCGAGCGCATCCTGCTGATGCACCCGACCGATCAGACCTTCTACGACGCCATGTCGAGCGTCGCGGCCGCGGCCTGGCGCGCGGTCGGCCTCAACATCGACGACCAGGCGATGGACTGGGGCACCGTCGTCCAGCGCCGCACCAGCATGGAGCCGCTGGAGCGCGGCGGCTGGTCCGTCTTCCCGGCCGGCTACCCGGCGGCGGAGTACCGCGACCCGGTCTTCGCTTCCAACATCCGTGGCAACGGCCGGGGTGCCTGGTTCGGCTGGCCGGAGGATGCCGAGCTCGAGGCGATGCGAGACCGCTGGATGGAGGGTACCGACGAGGCGGAGCTGCGCCGGCTCGACCAGGCGATCCAGCGCCGCGCCTTCGAGACCGTGCCCTTCATCCCGCTCGGCCAGTACCTGCCGCCGGCGGCCTGGCGGAGCAGCCTCAAGGGCCTGCTGAAAGGCCCGGTGCCGGTGTTCTGGAATGTGGAGAAAGGGTAGCACATGCCGATGAAACGCATGGTGCTGGAGCTCGGCATGGGGACCGATATCCGTGGCACCGACTATACCAAGGCCGCGGTGCGGGCGCTGCGCGATGCGCTCTGGCACAACTCCCTCACCATCACCCATGCGCTCGGACTGCATGTCGACAGCATGGAGGTGGAGGTGCGGATTGGCGTGCCGAAGCCCGAGCAGGTCGATAAGGATGCCGTGCTGGCCGTGCTGCCGCATGGCACCGGCACGGTGACGGTGGTGGAAGGCGGGCTCGAGATCCCGAACGAGGCGGGCACCGGCTCCACCGTCATGGCCCATGCCGCCGCTATCGTCCGGCTGGACCTGCCGGAGCGGCCGGCATGACCGCACGGCGCGTGATCCTGGAGATGGGCGCCGGCAACGACCTCCACGGCGGCGACTATACCAAGGCGGCGCTGCGGGCGGTGCAGGATGCGCTGCACCACTCCTCCCTGACCATGCTGCGCTCGCTGAAGGTCGACCCGAAGACCATGCTGGTCGATGTCACCATCGGCGTGCAGCAGCCGGAGCGCGTCGATGCCGAGCGGGTGCGGGCCTCGCTGCCGCATGGCATCGTCACGGTGCGGGTGGTGAAGGGCGGGCTCGACGTGCCGGATGACGAGGGCAGCGACGTGGCGGTGATCGCCAGCGCCGCCATCAGCGTGAGGCTTGAACTGCCCTGAGCGCCGGCACGAGGCGCGCCGCCCAGGCTTCCACGCCCGCGTCATCGGCCAGCAGGTCCTGCCGTACCTCGACCAGCGCCGCTGGCAGGCCGCGCGCATCGCCATGCACCGGCACGGTGTAGTCGTGCTCGGGCTCGATCCGGTAGGGCTCGTTGTCGCCGATCACCAGCGCCCGGTCGGCGGCCAGGGCCTCGATCAACCCGCGTCCGAGCGCCGCCGCCCCGGCATAGAGCAGGCCGGCATGCCAGGGGCGGCGCACGCCCTGATAGACCGGGGTGAAGCTGTGCACGCCGATGACGATGGCAGGCCCGCCGCGCCGTGCATCGAGGCAAGCGGCGACGGCGTCGTGGAAGGGCCGGAAATAGCGCTTCTGTCGGGCCGCGACCTCCTCGGCCGGAAGGTCCAGGTTGCCGGGGATGTCGGTATCCTCGCTGCGGAGCGGGATGGAGGTCGGCGCCCCGAGCGGCCGGTTGCAGTCGATCAGCAGCCGCGAATAGCCGGACAGGAAGAGCGGTGCATCCAGCCGCTCCGAGAGCAGCCGGGCCAGCGCCGCCGCCCCGATATCCCAGGCGATATGCCGCGCTAGGTCTGCCGGCCCCAGTCCGAGCCCGGCATAGGAATCGGGGATATGGTTCGAAGCGTGCTCGCAAAGCAGGACGAAGGGCGAAGCGCCCTCCGGGTTGAGCGTGGTGACCGCCGGCCTCACCCCGGGATCTCGTCGGTCACCACCTGGAAATCCACCAGCATGCAGGGGCCGAAGCTGGTGCTGATCGCCACATCGGTCGCATCGCGGCCGCGCGCCATCAGGATGCGGCCGATGCGCGGCTGGTTGTTGCGGGCATCGAAAGTGTGCCACTCGCCGCCGAGATAGACCTCGAACCAGGCCGCGAAATCCATCGGCCCGCCCGGCGGCACGCCGATATCGCCGAGCCAGCCGGTGCAGTAGCGCGCCGGGATGTTGAGGCAGCGGCAGAAGGCGACCGCCAGGTGGGCATAATCGCGGCAGACGCCGCGGCGATCCATATAGGCGCCCCAGGCCGTGCGCTGGGAGTTCGCATGCTCGTAGCCGAAGGTGATGTGGTTGTGGACCCAGTCGCAGATCGCCTGCACCCGGGCCCAGCCCGGCTGCGTGCCGGCGAAGAGCGACCAGGCTGTGTCCGACAGCCGATCCGTCTCGCAATAGCGGCTGCCGAGCAGGAAGACGATCGCCTCGTCCGGCAGCTCCTCCAGCGGATGCTGCATCGCCTCGGGCACCACCCGGTCCCAGGTGCCCGGATCGCGCATCACCAGGTCGGCCGAGATGGTCAGCCGCCCCGCCGGCGCGGTGACGCGCGTGCAGAGGTTGCCGAAGCCGTCATTGTACTGCCGCGCCGGAACGGGCGGATCGAAGAAGATCTCGTGCGGCGACTCCAGATCCGTCAAGCGGGAGGGATGCGGGCTGACCATCAGCAGCATCGGGGTCGGCTGTGGGCAGTCATAGACGATCTGGTAGCCGGCGCGGATGCGCATGGGCGGGATCCTTAGCTGAGATCAGGGACGGGACGGCGCATTCGGCACCGCTTCCGTGACGGTAACATCGACGCTCATGCCGAGGCTGTCGGCGGGGAAGCCGGTCCAGCTGCCATGCAGCGGCACCGCCTGGCGGTGGTCACGGGCAACGGCGACGCGGATCAGGTCGCGGTTGCCGATGATGCCGTTGGTCGGATCGAGTTCCACCCAGCCGGCGCCGGGGACATAGACGCGCAGCCAGGCATGGGTGGCGCCGCCGCCGATCCGCCCGCCTTCGCGTGGCACGTAGAGGTAGCCGGTGACGAAGCGGGCGGCGAAGCCAAGGGCGCGCACTGCCTCGATCATCAGCACGGCGAAGTCGCGGCAGGAGCCGCTGCCGAGGCGAAGCGTCGCCAGCGGCTCCTGCACGCCCTTCTCCTGGCGCGACACGTAGGTGAAGCGGGCGCGGATCGCATGGGTGATGCCGGCCAGCAGCTCCCGCGTTCCGGTCGGGCCGTCCTTGCGCAGGAATTGCCGTGCCCAGCGATCCAGCTCGCCGTCCGGATCCGGATATTGCCGCTCGATGGAGCGGGAAAGGTCAGGCATCTCCTCCACCGCATAGGAGAAGGGATAGGTCTCGGCTCCCTCGCCAGCCGGCAGCTCCAGCGCATTGCCCGGCGAATGCTCGAGCCGCACCCGGCTGTCGAAGCGGAGTTCGCGCGCACGGCTGGCGAAGCGCGCGACGGCGACGCTGTTGCCGAAGACATCGTGCAGCCAGCGCAGCTCCACCGGCTTCGGCGTGATGATCAGCACTTGGTCGAGCAGGCGCTGATCATGGCCCTCCAGCGGCCGCAGCATCATCCGGTGCTCGCCGAATGCGACCGGCTGGCGGTACCGGTAGGTGGTGACGTGCTGGACGGTCAGGACCGGCATCCGGTCAGCCGAACCGGATCGGAAGGGGCTCGCACATGGTCGGAACTCCGATGCCGCCGGAGGACCGGTCGGTGCGCAGGATCGGCTTTTGGGGTTGATCCGGAGATAGAACCGCCACGCCTCGCCTGTCGAGGCCGTTCGGCGCGAAACCGTACGCCAGCATGGCTTTCGCCGATTCGTGATGGCTCGGTGCCATGCCGAGACGTCATGGCTCCGGCGCGGTTACCACCTGTACATATGGGCCCTGTTTGAGTAGAAGCGCGCCATGCCCGCCTTTAAACCCGACAATTTCAATGACCGCCTGAGCAACGCCAACAAAGCCCGCCAGGCGCTGATGGACCGCTTCCGCAACCAGCCGAAGCCGGATGACCCCGCGGTTCAGGAGCGGCTGGCGCAGCAGAAGGCGATCGCCGAGGCCCGTGAGGCCCGCATCGCCGAGCGGAAGGCCGCCAAGGAGGCCGAACTCGCCCGCCTCGCCGCCGAGGAAGCCGCCCGTCGCGCCGAGCAGGAGCGCCTTGCCACCGAGGCCCGCCAGCGTGAGATCGAGGAGGCCGCTCGCCGCGCCGAGGAGGCCCGTGCGCTCGCCCTCGAGAATGCCGACCGCGAGACGCGCGCCCAGATCCTCGACAACGAGAAGCGCGAGCGCGCCCTGGCGCTGGCCGCCGAGCAGAAGGCGGCGCGCGACGCGCGCTACGCCGCCCGCAAGGCGCGCAAGAAGTAGGCTTTACTCTGCCGCGGCCGCCGGCATCGCGCCGGTGGAGAGGCGGAAGCCCTCATAGCCCTTCGCCGCGATCTCGGCGCACTTCTCCCGATAGGTGCCGACGCCGCCGATATAGGGCATGAAGACGCGCGGCTTGCCGGGCACATTAGCGCCCATGTACCAGGACGCCGCCTGCGGGTAGAGCGTGCGGTCGGCGACCTCGTTCACGTGGGCGACCCAGGCTTCCTGTGCCTCCGGCGTTGCTTCGATGGTGGCGAGGCCGCGCGCCCGCATATGGGCGAGGCAGTCGCTCAGCCAGTCGACATGCTGCTCGATCGAGACGATCATGTTGGACAGCACGGAGGGGCTGCCCGGCCCGGTGATCATGAACAGGTTGGGGAAGCCCGCCGCCATCAGCCCAAGATAGGTGCGCGGCCCCTCGGCCCATGCCTCGGCGAGGCCGAGATCGCCGCGGCCGCGGATGTTGATGCTGGTCAGCGCCCCGGTCATCGCATCGAACCCGGTGGCGAAGACCAGTGCGTCGAACTCGTGCTCGCCAGAGCAGGTGCGGACCCCGCGCGGGGTGATGGCTTCGATCAGCGCCTCCCTTACGTCCACCAGCGTGACGTTTGGGCGGTTGAAGGTCTCGAAATACTCGGTGTCGACGCAGATGCGCTTGGTGCCAATCGGATAGCCCTTCGGCGCCAGGATTTCCGCAACCTTCGGGTCCTTGACCATGCCGCGGATCTTGCGGCGGACGAATTCCGCCGCCGTGTCGTTCGCCTCCCGGTTGGTGATGAGGTCGCTGAAGGCGCCCATGAAGGCGGTGCCGCCGCGGGCCCACCGCGCCTCGTATTCCGCCTCGCGCTCCTCCGGCGTCACCTCGAGCGCCGACTTTTCGTTGAGGCCGTAGAGGATGCCGGTGCGCATCATACGCGCCTTGGCCCGGTGCGCAGCGTAGTCGGATTTCCACCAGGACTCGTAGTCGTCGTCCATCGGCGCGTTGCGCGAAGGGATGCTGAAATTGGGCGTCCGCTGGAAGACGGTGAGCTGCGCCGCCTGCCGGGCGATCACCGGGATAGCCTGGATGGCGGAGGAGCCGGTGCCGATGACGGCGACGCGCTGGCCGCTGAAATCCACCCCCTCATGCGGCCAGTGGCCGGTATGGTAGGTGGCGCCCTGGAAGCTCTCCAGCCCGGCGATCTCCGGCAGCCTGGCGGTGGAAAGGCAGCCCGTCGCCATGACGCAGTACTGCGCGACATAGCGGTCGCCTCCATCCGTCTCGACGGCCCAGAGTGCGCTCGCCTCGTCATAGGCGGCCCGCGTCACCCGCGTGCGGAAGCGCATGTCGCGCCTGAGGTCCAGCCGCTCCGCCACATGGGCGGCGTAGCGCAGGATCTCCGGCTGCGAGGCGAAGCGCTCCGACCAGCGCCATTCCTGCTGCAGCTCCGGCAGGAAGGAGAAGGAATACTGCATGCTCTCGACATCGCAGCGGGCGCCGGGATAGCGGTTCCAGTACCAGGTGCCGCCCACATCCTCGCCCTGCTCCAGCACCGCGGCCGCGATGCCGAGGCCGCGCAGCCGATGCAGCATGTACATGCCGGCGAAGCCGGCGCCGACGATTACGGCATCGATCCTGGTCTCGGACATGCTTCCTCTCCGGGCCTGTTTCGGCGCTCTGCTTGATCCCTGCCGCCAGCCCGCCACACTCTGCCTCCCGGAGTCAACGCCCACAGGCCGGAGAGGCTGACCATGCTGGAACAACCCCGTGCGCCCGTCCGGCTTTTCTCCACCCTGGCCGTGATGGGGCTGCTGCAGGAGATGCTGCCAGGGCTGGAAGCGGAGATCGGCCAGCCCATCGCTGCCGATTTCGCCCCGACCGCCGCCCTGCTCCGCCGCATCGAGGCGGGTGAGGCGGCTGACCTCGCCATCCTGACGGCGGAGGCTGTGGAGGCGCTAATGACGGAGGGCCGCCTGCTCCCCGGCAGCCGGCGGGACCTCTGCATCTCGCTCATCGGCATGGCGGTGCGGGCCGGGGCGCCGCGGCCCGACATCGCCACGCCGGAGGCCTGCAGGGCGACGCTGCTCAGCGCCCGGTCCATCGCCTATTCGCGTGCGGGGGCGAGCGGCATCTTCTTCGCCGGGCTGATCAAGCGGCTGGGCATCGCCGAGGCGGTGAATGCCAAGGCGACCGTCATCCCGCAGGGGCTGACGGCGGAGCTGGCGGCGCTTGGCGAGGCGGAGATCGCCATCCAGCAGGTGAGCGAGCTGATGGCAGTGCCGGACATCGAGATCGTCGGGCCGCTGCCGGAGGCGCTGAACACGCGGGCGGTCTTCTCCGCCGCGCTGTTCACGGCCGAGGCGGGCGGGCTGCTGGACGCGATCGCCCGGGCGGCGACGCCGGAGCGATTGCGGGCCAAGGGGCTACTGGCGGCCTGAGCCCTTACAACTCCGCGGCCAAGATGCGGGCCGCCTCCGCCACCAGCGCGACGACAGGGCCGTCCGGCGCCACGTTGAGGCGCCCGACCCGGCCGAAGACCGTCAGCGCCAGCAACAGGCGATCGCCCCCGGACTCGAAGACCGGGGCGGAGACGGCGGCCAGCCCCCCATTCCCCTCGTTCTCCACCGTGGCGAAGCCCCGGGCGCGCACCGTGGCCACCAGCCAGTCCAGCTCCGCCATCGAGGCCGGGGCGCAGGGGCGGGCGATGGCGCGGTTCTGCGCCAGTTCCCGCTCGGCCAGCGGGCGGGTCAGGCCGGGCTCGCCGAAGGCGCAGAAGACGAGGCCGGAGGCCGAGTAGGTCATCGGGCAGACATGGCCGGGCGGGACGCTGGCGGCCAGCTCGTGCCGCGCCGCGACCAGGCGCACATGGGTCGGGCCATGGGTGCCCCAGACGGCGGCGGCGGCGGTCTCGCCGGTGCGGGCGGCGATGGCCTCCAGCGCCCGCTCCGCCCGCTTCAACGCGTCGGAGCGGCCGAGCGCGGCAAGGCCGGCGCGCAGCATGAGCGGCCCGAGCTCGTAGCGCGTAGTGGCCGCATCCTGCTCGGCGAGGCCGGCCCGGGCCAAGCTGACCAGGTAGCGATGCGCCTTGGCCGAGGGCATCCCGGCGGCGCGGGCCAGGTCGGCGAGGCGCATCGGCCCGCCGGCCTCGGCCAGGATGCGCAGCAGAAGCCCCGCGACCTCGACCGAGTTTACCCCGCCGCGCGAATCCTCCGACCCAACCTGCCCATCGAACGCCACTTGACGATAACCCCCCTCGCTTAGCTACAATATCCGTAGCGTATTACACAATGCGTAGCAAGATCGGCGACAAGCCGTATCGCGGAGGAGCGGGAATGGACGGCAGCCTGGCCGAGCGGGTGGACTACCAAGCCCTCGTCCTGCCCTATGCGCGTTCGCCTGATCAGGATGCGCCGCGGCCGGTGCGCCACCCCGTCGTCATCGTCGGCGCCGGGCCGGTAGGCCTCGCCGCCGCCATCGACCTGGCGCAGCAGGGCATTCGGGTCGTGCTGCTCGATGAGGATGACAGGCTTTCCACCGGCTCGCGGGCCATCTGCTTCGCCAAGCGCACGCTGGAAATCTTCGACCGGCTTGGCTGCGGCGGGCGCATGGTCGGCCAGGGCATCACCTGGAACCGTGGCAAGGTCTTCTTCCGCGAGGAGCCGGTCTACAGCTTCGACCTGCTGCCGGAGGCGGGGCATCGACGCCCCGCCTTCATCAATCTGCAGCAGTACTACGTCGAAGGATTCCTGCTGGAGCGGGCGCGGGCGCTGCCGCTGATCGACCTGCGTTGGAAGAACCGCGTGACGGGGCTGCAGCCGCAAGGGGATGGCGTGCTGCTCGAGATCGAGACGCCCGAGGGCGGCTACCGGCTGCAGGCCGATTGGCTGGTTGCCGCCGATGGCACGCGCAGCCCGGTCCGCCGCGCCATGGGGTTGGAAAGCAAGGGCCAGACCTTCCGCGACCGCTTCCTCATCGCCGATGTGCGCATGGATGCCCCCTTCCCCGCCGAGCGCTGGTTCTGGTTCGACCCACCCTTCCACCCCAACCATTCGGTGCTGCTGCACCAGCAGCCGGATGGCGTCTGGCGTATCGACTTCCAGCTCGGCTGGGATGCCGACCCGGTGGCGGAGCGCCAGCCGGAACGGGTGATCCCCCGCGTGCGGGCGCTGCTCGGGCCGAAGGTGCGGTTCGATCTGGAATGGGTCAGCGTCTACACCTTCTCCTGCCTGCGAATGGAGCGCTTCCGCCACGGCCGCGTGCTCTTCGCCGGCGACAGCGCGCATGGCGTCTCGCCCTTCGGCGCGCGCGGGGCGAATGGCGGCGTGCAGGATGCGGAGAACCTCGCCTGGAAGCTGGCGCTGGTGGTGCAGGGCCAGGCGCCGGCGAGCCTGCTCGACAGCTACGATGCCGAGCGGGTGCAGGCGGCCGACGAGAACATCCTCAACTCCACCCGCAGCACGGATTTCATCACCCCGAAGAACGAGGCGAGCCGGGCCTTCCGCGATGCCGCGCTGGGCCTCGCGCGCGATTGCGCCTTCGCCCGGCGGCTGGTGAACAGCGGGCGGCTCTCCCTGCCCAGCACCTACCGGGACTCACCACTGAACACGCTCGATGCCGAAGCCTTCGACGGGCCGATGCAGCCCGGCGCCCCGGCTGCCGACGCGCCGGTGCGGGCGGGCGGCGAGGAAGGCTGGTTCCTTGCGCAGATCGAGCATGGCGGCTTCACGCTTCTCTGTTTCGGTGAGGCGGCGCCGGAAGATCTCCCCGGCATCGGCGGAAGCCCACTACGACCGTTGCTGGTCGTGCCGGCTGGCGCCGCGCCCGGCAAGGCGGCCGGGCTGCCGGTCATCGAGGATGCCGGCGGGCTGCTCGCCCTCCGTTACGATGCGCGGCCGGGTACCACCTACCTGCTGCGGCCGGACCAGCACGTCGCCGCCCGCTGGCGCCGCTTCGACCCGGCGCTGGTGCACGCCGCGCTGGCCCGCGCCACCGGCCAGGGCTGAAAGGGCGCCATGCTGAACACCGAGCTCAACATCGCCGCGCCGGACGACTTCTATGAGGCGCTGGTCGCGCTGCACCGCGACCTGACGCCGGAGCAAAGCAGCCTCGTCAATGCCAGGCTGATCCTGCTCCTGGCGAACCATGTCGGCGATGCCACCGTTCTGCGCCAGGCTATGGCCAAGGCCCGCGAGGGCATCGGCCCCGCCGGGCAGGATGCCACCCTGCGCACCACCGCCTGAGCCCCACCGAGAGGACGAGTCCCCATGTCAGGCTTCGCCAGCACCACGGACCTTGCCGACAAGAATGTTTCTTTCGAGGAACTCGGCCCCGGCCTTTATGGCTGGACGGCGGAGGGCGACCCCAATTCGGGCGTGGTCATCGGCGATGATGGCGTGCTCGTCGTCGATGCCCAGGCGACGCCCGCAATGGCGCGCGACGTCATCGCCCGCATCCGGCAGGTGACCGACAAGCCCGTCCGCCATGTGGTGCTGAGCCACTACCACGCCGTCCGCGTGCTCGGCGCCTCGGGCTATGAAGGGGCGGAGATCATCGCCTCCGACGCCACGCGGGACCTGATCGTCGAGCGCGGACAGCAGGACATGGACAGCGAAATCGGCCGCTTCCCGCGCCTGTTCCGCGGCAAGGAAAGCATCCCCGGCCTCACCTGGCCGCATGTCGTCTTCCACAAGCGGATGACGCTGTGGATGGGCCGGCGCGAGGTGCAGATCATCCACATTGGCCGCAGCCATACGGCGGGCGATACGGTGGTTTGGCTGCCGAAGGAGCGGGTGCTCTTCGCCGGCGACACCGTGGAATTCGGCGCGACGCCCTATTGCGGCGATGCGCATTTCACCGACTGGCCGGCGACGCTGGCCGCCGTGCGAGCGCTTGGCGCCGAGAAGCTGGTGCCCGGCCGCGGCCGCAGCTTGATGAACCGCGCCGAGGTCGAGGAGGGCATCGCCGGCACCATCGCCTTCACCTCGGACCTCTTCAGCATCGCCAAGGCGGGCGTCGCCAAGGGCGCCACGTTGAAGCAGGTCTATGACGAGGCCATGGCGGCGATGCGACCCAAATATGGGCAATGGGTGATCTTCGAGCATTGCATGCCCTTCGATGTGAGCCGCGCCTATGACGAGGCGCAGGGCATCGACCACCCGCGCATCTGGACCGCCGAGCGCGACATCGAGATGTGGCAGGCGCTGGAGCAGGGCAGCACCATGAAATCCGCCGAAGCGCAGTCCTGAGGGAGAGCGGTAGAGATGAACCTCGTCCAGCCCTTCACCGCCGCCGGCGCGGGCACGGCGGAGCCGGCCTATCTCTCTGGCTTCGGCAACCAATTCGAAACGGAGGCGCTGCCGGGCGCCCTGCCGGTTGGCCGCAACTCGCCGCAGCGCTGCCCCTACGGGCTCTATGCCGAACAGCTCAGCGGCTCGCCCTTCACCGCGCCGCGGGCGGCGAATGAGCGGAGCTGGCTCTACCGCATCCGTCCGACGGTCGCGAATTGGGGGCAGTTCCGCCGCATCGATCCTGGCCAGTGGCGCACCGCGCCCTGTGCGGAGGTGGAGGTGCCGCCGGCGCCGATGCGCTGGAGCCCGGTGCCGATCCCGGAGCGGGGCCTGTCGCTCATCGAGGGGATGCACACCGTCACCACGGCGGGCGATGCCGGCAGCCAAGCCGGGATGGCGGCGCATCTCTACTTCGCCACCCGCTCCATGGAGGACGAGTATTTCTACAACGCCGATGCCGAGATGTTGCTGGTGCCCCAGCAGGGCGCGCTGCGGCTGGCGACCGAGTTCGGCCTGATCGACATCGCGCCGGGCGAGATCGCGGTGATTCCGCGCGGCGTCAAATTCCGCGCGGAGCTCCGCGGCGGCCCCGCGCGCGGCTATGTCTGCGAGAATTACGGCGGCGCCCTCGCCCTGCCGGAGCGCGGGCCGATCGGCGCCAATTGCCTCGCCAATCCGCGCGACTTCCTCACCCCCGTCGCCGCCTATGAAGACCGCGAGGTGCCGAGCCGGCTGACGGTGAAGTGGGGCGGCACCCTCTGGGCGGCGGAGATCCCCGCCTCGCCGCTCGACGTGGTGGCCTGGCACGGCAACTACGCGCCCTACAAGTATGACCTCCGCCGCTACTCGCCGGTCGGGCCGGTGCTCTTCGACCATGCCGACCCGTCGATCTTCACCGTCCTCACCTCGCCGAGCGACACGCCCGGCACGGCAAACATCGACTTCGTCATCTTCCCCGAGCGCTGGATGGTGGCGGAGAACACCTTCCGCCCGCCCTGGTACCACATGAACGTCATGTCGGAGTTCATGGGGCTGATCTACGGCGTTTATGACGCCAAGACGGGCGGCGGCTTCGCCCCGGGCGGCTTCTCGCTGCACAACACCATGCTGCCGCACGGGCCGGACATGTCCGCCTTCGAGGGGGCGAGCAAGGCGGAGCTGAAGCCGCACAAGCTGGAAGGCACGTTGGCCTTCATGTTCGAGACGCGCTTCATGCAGCGCGTCACCGCCTATGCCGCCGGCCTGCCGGAGTTGCAGCGCGATTACGGCGAGTACGGCCAGGCGCTGCAGCGCCATTTCGACCCCAACCGGCGCGAGTGGTGAGCCGCATGCCCATGATCGACGCGACGCATGACGCCGGGCTGCGCAGCTGGGTGGCCTCGGCCAACGGCCATCCGGACTTCCCGATCCAGAACCTGCCACTCGGCGTCGTCTCGCCGCCGGGCGGCGGCCCGCGGGCCGGCGTCGCCATCGGGTCGATGATCCTCGATCTGGCCGCGGCGCAGGCGGCCGGGCTGTTCGAGGGCGAGGCCGCACGTGCGGTCGAGGCGATGGCGGGCGGCACGCTCAACGCCTTCTTCGCGCTCGGCACCGGCCCGCGCATGGCGCTCCGCGCCCGGCTCTCGGCCCTGCTTGCCAAAGGCAGCGCGGAGCGGGCGAGGCTGGAGCCCTGCCTCCACCCCGCCGAGGGCTGCACGCCGCACCTGCCGGCGCGGATCGGCGACTACACCGACTTCTATGTCGGCATCCATCACGCGACCAATGTCGGCAAGGTCTTCCGCCCCGACAACCCGCTGCTGCCGAACTACAAATATGTCCCCATCGGCTATCACGGCCGCGCCTCCTCCGTCGTGCCCTCCGGCACGGCCATCCGCCGGCCGCAAGGCCAGCGCAAGCGGCCGGAGGAGAACGCGCCGAGCTTCGGCCCCTGCCGCAACCTCGATTACGAGCTGGAGCTCGGCGTCTGGATCGGCCTCGGCAATGCGCTTGGCGAGCCGGTGTCGGTCGGCGAGGCGGCTCGGCACGTCGCCGGCTATTGCCTGCTGAACGACTGGTCGGCGCGCGACATCCAGGCCTGGGAGTACCAGCCGCTCGGCCCCTTCCTCGGCAAGAGCTTCGGTACGACGATCAGCCCCTGGGTCATCACGCCGGAGGCGCTGGCGCCCTTCCGCATGGCCCAGCCGCCGCGCCCCGAAGGCGACCCGGCCCCCCTGCCCTACCTGCTGGACGAGGCCGATCAGCACGAGGGCGCTTTGGATCTCGAGCTGGAAGTGCTGCTGGAAACGCCTGGCCTGCGGGAGCGGGGCCTGCCGCCACACCGGCTCGGCCTCAGCAGCACGCGGCACATGTACTGGACGGTGGCGCAGATGGTGGCGCATCACGCCAGCAACGGCTGCAACCTCCAACCCGGGGACCTGCTCGGCTCAGGTACCCTTTCCGGCCCGGAGGACACCGCCCTCGGCAGCCTGCTGGAGATCACCCAAGGCGGCAAGCAGCCGCTGCGGCTCGGCTCGGGCGAGGAGCGACGCTACCTCGAGGATGACGATGCGCTGGTGCTTCGCGCCTACGCCCGGCGCGAAGGCTTCGCATCCATAGGCTTCGGCGAATGCCGCGGCAGCATCCTGCCGGGACCCGCAATCGGGGTCGCATGAACGATCGCCTCCGTATCCCGCGCCGTGCCGAGCGGGAGGGATGATCTGCCCTGCCAGACAGCAGGCTGGAGGCGCCTCCGCGAGCGCAGTTGGGCGGAAGGGACCACCCCAGGGCGGGGACGAAGCGGCCCGGCTCGCCCCTAGTCCAGCGTGATCCCGCGGCTGCGGATCACCTCGCCCCATTTGGCGCTTTCCGCGGCGAGATAGGCTGGGAATTCCTGCGGTGTGCCGAAGGTCGGGAAGATGGAACCCTGCCGCAGCCGCTCCAGCACCTCCGGGTTCTTCATCGTGGCGGCGAGGCCGGCGGAAAGGCGGCGGATGATCGGCTCCGGCGTGCCGGCCGGGGCGAGCAGGGCGAAGTCGCTGGTCGCCTGGAAGCCAGGGAAGCCGCTCTCGGCGATGGTCGCCACATCCGGCGCCAGCGGGTTGCGCTCCGGCGTGCTGACGCCGAGGGCGGCGATCTGCCCGCTCGCCATCAGCGGCAGGGCAGTGACGGCATCGACGAAGGCCATCTCCACTTCGCCCTGCACCAGCGCCTGCACCGCCGGCGCCCCGCCGCGATAGGTGACGTTCTGCACCGCGATCCCCGCCGAGCGGAGGAAAAGCTCCGTCGCCAGATGGGCGGAGGAGCCGGCGCCGGAAGAGCCGTAGCTCAGCCTGCCCGGCATCGACTTCGCGCGAGCGACAAAGGCGGCGATGCTCGGTGTGCCGAGCCTCGGCGTCACGCAGAGGAAGATGGGCGAGACAGCGATGCGCCCGATCGGGGCGAAACCCATGTCGTCGTCATAGCCACGCTGCGGGAAGAGGTGGCGCGACATGGCATAGGTGGAGTTTACCCCGAGCAGCAGCGTGTAGCCGTCCGGCCGGGCGCGGGCGACGCTTGCATGGCCCACGGTGCCGGAGGCGCCGGGGCGGTTGTCCACCACGACAGTGCCGCCGATCTCCTTGGAGAGCTGCTGCGCCACCACGCGGCCGACGAAATCGGTGGAGCCGCCGGGGGCCCAGGCGACAACGATGGTGACCGGGCGGCCCGGCGCGGGCCAGGGCTCGCCTTGCGCCAGGGCGACGCGGGCGCCGAGCGGGAGGAGCCCAGCCAGGATGGCGCGGCGATGCAGGGTCATTGCGATGGGTCCTCCCGCTTTCCTTGACCCGCAGCTACCCGCGAGTACCGTGCCCGGCAAGTGGGAAGGCGGGGGAGCGAGCCGTGGCCGAGAGCTGGGACCGGAGGCCCGCCTATCTGGCCGCGCTGATCGGCAGCGATATCGGCGCCTCCCTCACCCCGGCCATGCATGAGCGGGAGGGCGCGGAGCAGGGCCTGCGCGCCATCTATCGTCGGCTGGATTTCACCGCGCTCGGCCTCGGGCCCGAGGCGCTGGACGAGTTGCTGGTCGCGACGCAGCGCCTGGGCTTTGCCGGGGTGAACGTTACCCATCCCTGCAAGCAGGCTGTCATCCCGCTGCTCGACGAGCTGTCGGATGAGGCGCGGGCCCTGGGGGCAGTGAATACCGTCGTGTTCCATGACGGCCAGCGGGTCGGCCACAATACCGACTGGTCGGGCTTTGCCGAGGGCTTCCGCCGCGGCCTGCCGGATGCGGCATGGCGGCAGGTGGTGCAGCTCGGCGCCGGCGGCGCGGGGGCGGCGGTAGCCCATGCGCTGCTGGTGCTCGGGGTGGAGCGGCTGGTGGTATTCGACACCGATGCGGGCCGTGCCGGGACGCTGGCCGAGGCGCTCGCGGCGCGGTTCGGCGCCGCGCGAGCGGTGGCGGCTACGAAGCTGGCCGGGGCGATGGCCGCGGCGGATGGGCTGGTGAACTGCACCCCGGTCGGCATGGCGACCTATCCCGGCCTGCCGCTGCCGCCGGAATTGCTGCGGCCGGCACTCTGGGTGGCCGAGATCATCTATTTCCCGCTCGAGACGGCGTTGCTGCGGACGGCGCGCGCGCTCGGCTGCCAGACGCTGGATGGCGGCGGCATGGCGGTGTTCCAGGCAGTCGGCGCCTTCCGCCTCTTCACCGGCATCGAGCCGGATGCCGGGCGGATGCAGCGGCATTTCGCCGCCCTGGTCGCGGCCCGATGACGGAGGAGACGCAGATGAGCCAGGACAACCCCTATCCCACCGATCTCTTCACTGGGGAGGTGGCGCTGGTGACCGGCGCGGGGTCCGGCATCGGCCGCGGCGTCGCGGAATGGCTCAGCCGCTGCGGGGCGACGGTGCTGGCGAGCGACCTCCATACGGCGCGGGGCGAGGCAGTGGCCGAAGCCTTGCGGGCCGCCGGTGGCCGAGCGGCCTTCCTGCAGGCCGACCTGGCGAGCCCGGACGGCCATGCGGCGCTGGCCGAGGCAGCCGCGGCGCAGGGACCGGTGTCGATGCTGGTCCATTGCGCCTCGCCGCCGCGCCCGGAGCGGCAGACGGTTGGCGCCGTCACTCCCGAGGAGTGGGATGCGATGGTCGATACCAACCTCCGCTCCGGCTTCTTCCTCGCCCGCAAGCTTGGCCAGCAGATGGTGCAGGCCGGGCTGCGCGGGCGGATGGTCTTCGTCACGTCCCTCCACGCCGCGACGCCGCGCAACCTGCCGCATTACAGTGCAGCCAAGGCCGGGCAGGTCATGCTGGTGCGGGAGCTGGCGCGGTATTTCGGCCCGGCCGGCATCCGGGTGAATGCGGTGGCGCCGGGGGCAATCCCGGGCGGCGGCTTCCAGGGCGATTTCACGGCGCTGGCGCGGAAGGTGCCGATGGGCCGGGTCGGCAGCACGGAGGACATCGCGCGGGCGGTGGTGCCGCTGCTCTCCGACCGTTGCATGCCCTATGTGACCGGCGCGGTGCTGCCCGTCGACGGCGGGTTGGCCTTGGGAAATTGGATCGAGAACGCCTCGGCCTTGGACGAATAGCGAACTCGGACCGGTCAGGCCGGGTTCTAGCCTGATGGATGGGGTCCGGGGAAGGCAAGGCCTTCCCCAGGATCAGTCCGTCGGCTGCCGCCCCCGCCCCTTCTTCACATCCGCCCGCTTCGCCTTCCCCTCCAGCCTGCGCTTCTTCGAGGCCAGGGTCGGCCGCGTCGGCCGACGCGGCGGCGGGGGGGGGGTTGCCGCCTCGCGGATCAGCTCGAGCAGGCGCTCCAGCGCATCCTCCCGGTTCCGCTCCCGCGTGCGAAAGCGCTGCGCGGTGATGATGATGACGCCATCCTGCGTCAGCCGGTGCCCCGCCAGCCGCTCCAGCCGCGCCCGCACCGCATCGGGCAGGTTGGGCGAGAGTCGGGCATTGAAGCGGAGCTGCACCGCCGTCTCCACCTTGTTGACGTTCTGCCCGCCGGGGCCCGAGGCGCGGATGAAGTCCTCGGTCAGCTCATCCTCGGCAATGGCGATGCGGTGGGTGACCCGGATCATGGGGCGAGCCGTGGCGCGTTGGGCTGCTCGTCCTTCAGCGCGACACCGGTGGCGCCCAGGCGTCGTGCGGCGCCGGCGAGCCAGAGCAGCTTCTCCGCCGCCGCCTCGGGCGCGAGGCCACCGGGGCGGATGTTGGAGATGCAGTTGCGCTCGGCATCCGTCCGCCCCCGTTTGGGGCCGAGCGTGAGGTAGAGGCCGAGGCTGTCGGTGGCGGAGAGACCGGGCCGCTCGCCGATCAGCACGGCGACCATGGCAGCGCCCATGGCCTCGCCGATCTCGTCGCCGAGGGCGACGCGGGCCTGGCTGGCGATGACGATGGAGGCAAGGGCGAGGCCGGCCGCCTCCAGCAGCGGCCGGGCGGCGGCGATCAGCGCCGGAGCCTGCTGCTGCACGCCGATGGCGCAGAGCCCGTCCGCCAGGACGAAAAGGAAAGCGCCGGGCGTCGGCGGCAGGCGGGCACGGTCCGCCTGCCGGAGCCGCCGGCCGAGATCGGGGCGCAGGAGGTAGGTCCGGCGATCCGCCGCCTGGCTGGCAACGCGGATGGCGGGCTGGCCGAGCGCCGCCTCCAGCGCATCGAGGTCGAGCGCCGAATGCACTGCATCCCGTGCCCGCGCATGCGCTTCCTGGAAGTCGAGATGCGCCGCGGTCGGCAGCCCATGCCCGGCCCGGCCAAGCGCCACGCGGGCCGAGGTGAAGCGGCGCAGCTCTGCCCAAGGGACCGGCACGCTCATCCGAGGCCGATCAGCGCCGGGGCCAGCGGCAGCCGTCCTGCCCCGCTCGCCGCCTCGATTCCCATGCGCTCCATCCATTCCTCGAATTCCGGCGCCGGCTTCCGCCCGAGCGCCGCCCGCAGGTAGAGCCCGTCATGGAAGGAGGTGGATTGGTAGGCCAGCATTACGTCATCCGCCCCAGGCACGCCCATCACATAGGTGACCCCGGCCACGCCGAGCAGGGTCAGCAGCGCGTCCATGTCGTCCTGATCCGCCTCGGCATGGTTGGTGTAGCAGACATCCACCCCCATCGGCAGGCCGAGCAGCTTGCCGCAGAAATGGTCCTCCAGCCCCGCACGGGTGATCTGCTTGCCATCGAACAGGTATTCCGGCCCGATGAAGCCGACGACGGAGTTCACCAGCAGCGGCGAGAACTCCCGCGCCACCGCATAGGCCCGCGCCTCAAGGGTCTGCTGGTCGCAGCCGTGATGCGCTTCGGCCGAGAGGGCGCTGCCCTGCCCGGTCTCGAAATACATGCAGTCGGTGCCGACCGTACCGCGCCCCAAGGCAAGCGCCGCCTCACGCGCCTCCCGCAGCAGGGCGAGCGAGACGCCGAAGCTGCGGTTCACCCCCTCCGTCCCACCGATCGACTGGAAGACGAGATCGACCGGCGCCCCGCGTTCCATGGCCAGCAGGCTGGTGGTGACATGGGCGAGGACGCAGCTCTGGGTCGGGATGGCATAGCGGTCCCGCACCGCATCCAGCAGGTCGAGCAGGCGGAGGGTGGTCTCAAGGTTGTCGGTCGCCGGGTTTACGCCGATGACCGCATCCCCGGCGCCAAGCAGCAGCCCGTCGAGGATGGCGGCGGCGACGCCGCGCGGGTCGTCCACCGGGTCGTTCGGCTGCAGGCGAATGGAGAGCCGCCCCGGCAGGCCGAGCGTGTTGCGGAAGCGGCTGGTGACGCGGCACCGGGCCGCGACCGCCACCAGGTCCTGCAGCCGCATGATCTTGGAGACGCCGGCCGCCATCTCCGGCGTCAGCCCGGGGCGGAGGGCGGCGAGCGCCGCCGGCTCGGCGGCCAGCAGCCAGTCGCGGAAGCCGCCCACGGTCAGGTGCGCGACGGGGGCGAAGGCCGCAGCGTCGTGCCGGTCGAGGATCAGCCTGGTGACCTCGTCGGCCTCGTAGGAGATCACCGCCTCGTTCAGGAAATGCCGCAGCGGCAGGTCGGCCAGCGCCCGCTGCGCCGCCACCCGCTCCTGCGCCGTCTCCGCCGCCAGCCCGGCCAGCACGTCGCCCGAGCGCAGCGGCGTCGCCCGCGCCAGCAGGGTCCGAAGGTCCGGGAAGAGGTAGCGGGTGCCACCCACGGCATGCGCGAAGCCCATGCGAGCGGTGTAGCAAGCCCCGGGCCGCTCTTGCCAGCGCGGCCGGTCGGCAGGAGGATGCCGGCAAGGACCAAGGGGAAACGCATGCCGGACGCCACCGAAGATTGGCCGGACCAGATCTATGGCCTGCTCAAGGAGCACGATATCCGCCAGGTGGCGCTGGTGCCCGATGCCGGGCATTCGCGCCTCATCAAGCGCTGCCTCGCCGACAACGACATGCGGGTGGTGACGCTCACCACCGAGGAGGAGGGCATCGGCATGCTCTTCGGCGCCTGGCTCGGCGGCGAGAAGGGCGTGCTGCTGATGCAAAGCTCCGGCGTCGGCAACTGCATCAACATGCTCTCGGTGCCGATCGCCCACCGCACGCCGCTGCCGATGATCGTGACGATGCGCGGCGACTACGGCGAGTTCAACCCTTTCCAGGTGCCGATGGGCAATGCCACCCAGCAGGTGCTGGAGGCGATGGGCACGCTGGTGAAGCGCGCCGACGCGCCGGAGGATGTGGCGCCGACCGTCAACGCCACGCTGCGGATGGCCTTCAACACCTATCGCCCGACCGCGACCCTGATCGGCCAGCGGGTCATCGGCGCCAAGACGTTTGGGAAGTGACCGGCATGCGCACTGGACCCACGGGCAAGCTCCTCCGCCGCGACGTGGTCGCGGAACTGCTGCGGGACCGCGGCGGGCTGCTGGCGATCGGCGGCCTTGGCGCCCCGGCCTGGGACATCACCGCCGCCGGCGACGTGCCGGAGAACCTGCCGCTCTGGGGCGGCATGGGCGCCGCCGCGATGATGGGCCTCGGACTGGCGCTGGCCCAGCCCTCGCGCCCCGTGGCCGTCATCACCGGCGATGGCGAGATGCTGATGGGCATCGGCAGCCTCGCCACCATCGCCGTGCAGCGGCCGCGCAACCTCGCCATCGTCGTGCTCGACAACGAGCATTACGGCGAGACCGGCATGCAGGAGACAGCCACGCGCCACGGCGTCGACCTCGCCGCCATGGCCCGCGGCGCCGGCATCGGCGATTGCCGCCTGGTGAAGACCGCCGAGGAGGTCACCGCCCTGCGCGAGGCGATCCATGGCGGGGCCGGCCCGCTCTTCGCCCAGGTGAAGATCGACGAGGCGCCGGTGCCGCTGGTCCTGCCCCCGCGCGAGGCCTCGATCCTGCAGGCCCGCATGCGCGAGGCCGTGCTCGGCCCCGCCGCCCATCTTCAATAAGGCCGCCCCGATGCCCCATGTCGTCTGCCTGCGCCCCGTCCATCCGGAGGCCCTCGCCCTGCTCCGTGCCCGCGAGGGCGTGACGGTCGAGGTCCTCGATCCGGTGAACGAGGAAACCATCGCCGCCTCCATTCCGAAGGCGGAGGCGGTGATCGTCCGCGCCACGCCGATCAACCGCGCCTTCCTCGCCCATGCGCCGAATCTCCGCATCGTCGCCCGCCATGGCGTCGGCTATGATGCGGTGGACGTGCCGGCGCTGACCGAGCGCGGCATCCCGCTGACCGTGACGCCGGATGCGAATGCGCAGAGCGTCGCCGAGCATGCGATGATGCTGCTGCTGAACATCGCCCGGCAGACCGCCTTCTATGACAAGGCGACGCGCGAGCTGCGCTGGAGCAACCCGCCGGTGCCCGGCACCTTCGACCTCGCCGGCCGCACGGTCCTGGTGATGGGCTTCGGCCGGATCGGCGGCCGCGTCGCCCGGCTTTGCGCCGCCTTCGGCATGCGCGTGCTGGTGCGGGACCCCTTCATTCCGCAGAACACCATCAAGGGTGCCGGCTTCATCCCGGTGAAGGACCTGTCCGCGGGCCTCGCCGAGGCCGACGTGGTGACGGTGCATGTGCCCAGCAGCGAGAAGACCCGTGGCTTCGTCAATGGCGAGTTCCTCGCCGGCATGAAGCGTGGCGCAGTACTGGTGAACACGGCACGCGGCACCCTGGTCGACGAGAAGGCCCTGGCGGGTGCGCTGACCAGCGGGCACATCGCCGCCGCTGGCCTCGACGTGTTCTGGGAGGAACCCGCCACCGCCGACAACCCGCTGCTCAAGCTGCCGAATGTCATCGTCACCCCGCATACCGCGGCGGCGACGGAGCAGAGTCTGCGCCGCATGGCCCTTTCCTGCGCCGAGAGCATCTTGCAGGTCTTCGACGGCAAGCTCGACCCCGATGTCGTGATCAACCAGGAGGTGCTGCGCGGCAACGCGTAGCGTCAGGGCATGGAGAATCCGCTGCTGGTCCTCGCCGAGCACGCCGTCTCCTGGCGTGAGCGGCCGCTGGCACCCGAGGTCGCGCATCATGCGCGGCGGGCGCTGATCGACTGGTTCGCGGCCCTCCTGCCCGGCTGCTCCCGCCCGCCCGCCACGTTGCTCGCTGCGGCGCTGACGGCGGAGCGCGGCCCCGGCCGCTCCATCTGCTATGTCGACGGCAAGCCAGGCCCGCTGCGCCATGCCGCGCTGCTGAACGCGACGGCGAGCCACACGGTCGAGTTCGACGACATCTTCCGCGATGCCGGCTACCATCCGGCCTGCCCAACCATCCCACCTGCCCTCGCCGCCATCCAACAGCAGGGCGGCGGGATGGAGATGCTGCTCCGCGCCATCACCGCGGGCTACGAGGTCTCCTGCCGCATCGGCATGGCGGTGCAGCCGAGCCACTACAAGAACTGGCACACCACCGGCACCGTCGGCACCTTCGGCGCCGCGGCGGCGACCGCGCTGGTGCTCGGCTGCGACGCCCGGCGGATGGCCCATGCCATCGCCACGGCTGCCACCTTCGCCGGAGGGCTGCAACAGGCCTTCCTCTCCGACGGCATGTCGAAGCCGCTGCATCCCGGCCATGCCGCCGAGGCCGGAGCGCTCGCCGCCATCGGTGCCGCGGCGGGCGTGACCGGCGCGCTCGACGTGCTGCATGGGCCGAAGGGCTTCGCGGCGGCGACCAGCGAGGACACCGGCAAGTGGGAAGCGGCCCTCGCCGATCTCGGGCAGCGCATCTGCATAACCGAGATGACCTTCAAGAACCACGGCTGCTGCGGCCACATCTTCGCCGCGCTCGATGCCGTGGACGACCTGCGGCGGGAGCACGGCTTCAATTCCGCTGACGTCGCCGCCATCCATGTCGGCGGCTACGGCCCGACCAAGACCGTCTGCGACCGGCCCGAGGCGCGGACGGAGCAGGAATGCCGCTTCTCCACCCAGTACTGCATGGGCGCGCTGCTGGTGCTCGGCGGCGTCCGCCTTGCCGCCTTCACCCCCGAGATGCTGGGCAACCCCGCCATCCGCGCCATCATGCCGCGGGTGACGGTGGAGCTGGATCCGGAACTGGCCGATGCCTATCCCGCCCGCCGCGCCGCCAGGGTGCGGCTGATCCTGCGTGATGGGCGGGTGCTGGACCGTTTCCAGCCGACCCGCAAGGGCGATCCGGACGCCCCGCTCTCGGACGCCGACCTCTCGGCGAAGTTCGAGGAGCTGGTCGCCCCCGTCCTCGGTGCTGGGCCGGCCTCGGCCCTGCTCGAGGCGTTGTGGCATGGCGATGTCGTGCCCGGGGCGCTGCCTACCTGAACAGCGCCGGCAGCCAGAGGCTGAGCGCCGGCACATAGGTCACCAGCAGCAGCACCACGACCATCGCCGCATAGAAGGGCGCCGAGGTCTTCGTCGCGTCCCACATCGAGACCTTGCCGACCGCGCAGGCGACGAAGAGCACCGGCCCGACCGGCGGCGTGATGGTGCCGATGCCGAGGTTGACGATCAGCACGATGCCGAACTGCACCGGATCCATGCCGATCGCCTTCACCACCGGCAGGAAGATCGGCGTGCCGATCATGATGAGCGGCGCCATGTCCATGAAGGTGCCGAGCAGCAGCAGCACGATGTTGATGATGAGCAGCGTCATCAGCGGATCGTCGGTGATGCCCTTCATCAGCGCCACGGTCTGCGCCGGCACCTGCAGCAGCGCCATCAGCCAGCCGAAGGCCGAGGCCGTGCCGATGATGAGCATCACCATGCCCGTCGTCCGCACCGCCCCGCCGACGGCGTGGATGAAGCCCTCCCAGCTCAGGCTGCGATAGACCAGCAGCACCACCAGCAAGGCGTAGATGACGGCGACGCAGGCGCTCTCGGTCGCGGTGAAGACGCCGCTGCGCACGCCGGCGAAGATGATGACGATCAGCATCAGGCCGGGGATGGCGTTGAAGACCAGCCGCGCCAGGATCGACCAGCCGGGGAAGGCCTCCCGCGGATAGCCGCGCTTCACCGCCACCAGCCAGGCGACGACCATGAGCGAGGCCATCATCACGATGCCGGGGACGATGCCGGCGGTGAAGAGATCCGCGACGCTGATCGCCCCGCCTGCCGCGATGACATAGAGGATCATGTTGTGGCTGGGCGGGATCAGCAGGTCGATCAGCGCCGCATTGGCGGTGATGTTGACGGCATAGTCCGGCGCGTAGCCGCGCGCCTTCATTTGCGGGATCATCACGCCACCGACCGCGCTGGCATCCGCCACGGCCGAGCCGGAGACGCCGCCGAACAAGGTCGCGGCGACGATGTTCACCTGCCCGAGACCGCCGCGCAGATGCCCGACCATGGCGGCCGCCAGCGCCACCAGCCGGTCGGCGATCTGGCCCCGCATCATCAGGTCGCCAGCGAAGATGAAGAAGGGGATCGCCAGCATGGAGAAGACGTTCATGCCCGAGGAGAGCTGCTGGAACACCACAATCGGCGGCAGATCCATGTAGAGCACGGTGGCGAAGGCCGCGGCGCCGAGGCAGAAGGCAACCGGCACGCCGATCAGCAGCAGCAGCGTGAAGCTGCCGAGCAGCAGGGTGAGTTCCACGGCGGGTGCCCTCAGCTATCGGTCAGAATGGTATCGGCGGGCAGACCAACCGGCGCCCGGCCCGTTGCCAGCCGCGCCACCAGCCGCTCCAGCCCGAACAGCGCCATCAGCGCGCCGCCGAGCGTGATCGGCATGTATTCAACCGTGCCCGGCAGGCCGAGCGTCGGCAGCGTCGCATCCCAGACGGTGAGCGCGAGGTCGCTGCCATACCAGGCCATGGCGGCGCCGAAGACGGTGATGGTCAGGTCCGAGATGATGTGGAAGGCCAGCGCGAGGCCCGGCGGCAGCGTGTCGCGCAAGGTCTCGAAGCCCATGTGGAAGCCCTCGCGCACACCCGCCGCGGCGGCGCCCAGGATGACCCAGCCCATCAGCAACAATGCCGAGGCCTCCGCCCAGGCCGGGGTATCGTTCAGCACGAAGCGGCCGAAGACGCCCCAGGCGACGACCGCGGTCATCGCCACCATGGCGATGCCGGCGATGAGGATCGCAGCCCGCGCCGCGACCGCCAGCGCCGAGGAGAGTCCGCGATGCAGTGCCTGCATGCGCTCAGGCCGCGCGGATGCGGTCGACGAGTGCCTTCAGCTTGGCGTCACGCACGAACTGGTCGTAGACGGGCTGCACCAGCTTGGCGAAGGCCGGCTTGTCGGCCTGCACCACCTGCGCGCCGCCGGCCTCGATCTGCTTCCGCGCATCCTGCTCCATCTTCACCCAGAGGGCGCGCATATGCGGCACGCTCTCCTTCGCCGCCTGGCGCATGATCTCCTGGTCGGGCTTCGGAAGCCGGTCGAAGCTGCGCTTGCTCATCGCCACGATCTCGGGCGTCAGGCTGTGCTCCGTCATCGCATAGTGCTTCGCCACCTCGAAGTGGCGGGCGGTGAGGAAGGAGGGGAAGTTGTTCTCGGCGCCATCCACCACGCCGGTCTGCAGCGCGGAATAGACCTCGCCATAGGGCAGCGGCGTCGCATTGGCGCCGAAGGCCCGCATCATCGCCACCCACATGTCGGATTGCTGGACGCGGATCTTGAGGCCCTTCATTTCCTCCGGCGTCCGAGCCGGCCGGCCGCGGGTGTAGAAGCTGCGCGCGCCGGCGTCGTAGTAGCCGAGGGTGACGAGGCCATGCGGCAAGGTCGCCTTGCCGATATCCTCGCCGATCGGCCCGTCCATCACCTGCTGCATATGTGCGGTGTCGCGGAACAGGAAGGGCAGGCCCGCCACCAGCGTCTCCGGCACCAGGTTGTTCAGCGGCGCGGTGTTGACGCGGGTGATGTCGATGACGCCGAAGCGCGTCTGCTCCAGTGTGTCCTTCTCGTCGCCGAGCTGGCGGGAATGGAACATCTGGATCCGGATGCGCCCGCCGGTCCGCTCCTCGACGAGCTTGCCCATGTACTTCACGCCCTCGATGGTCGGGTAGCCGTCGGGGTGGACGTCGGCAGCACGGAGGGTAACGCCCTGGGCGCTGGCCCGTCCGCTGATCCAGGGGGCGGCGAGGACGGCGCCGAGCACGAGGCGGCGGCGGATGGTGACGCTCTCCATCGGATCATTCCTCCATCGGGGCGATCTCCGCCGCCCGATCAACTGCAATAGCAGATAGCAGCTTGCGCCCCACCCGCGCAGGAAGTCAACGGCCCTGGCGCGAAGTGGCGAGGACGCCGTTGGTCGTGAGGGAGCGGAGGACGTGATGCCGCATCCGCGCCTCGGCCAGCGCCGGGTCCCGCGCCTTGAGCGCGGCGAGGATCGAGGCGTGCTCGCGCAGCGCCTTCGGCATGTCCTTCGGCGTGCTGCCGAGTGCGCGGAGCCGGCCGAGGTCGTCATAGGCCCGGAGTGCCTCGAGCGACTTCACCAGGAAGAGGTTACCCGTCGCGCCCTGAAGGATGGCGTGGAAACGCTCGTTCAGCTCGGCCAGCGCTTCGGTGTCGGCGGCCGCCGTCGCGCCGCGCATCCCGCGCACGATCTGCGCCAGTTCCGCTAGGTCCTCGCCCGACATGCGCTCGGCGGCCAGCGCCGCGGCCACGCCCTCCAGCGCCGCGCGGATGCGGCCGAGCTCGGCCAGGCGCTCCGGCCCGATCTCCGCCACCACCGTACCGCGGCGCGGCAGGGTGACGACCATGCCGTCCTGCTCCAGCCGCCGCAGCGCCTCCCGCACCGGCTGGGCGGAGATGCCGAGGGCATGGGCCATGCTGCGCTCGGAGATCCGGCTGCCCGGCCGCAGCGTGCCCTGGACGATGCCGTCGCGCAGCCGCCGGTAGGCCCGCTCCCCAAGCGAGAGCGTCTCCTCCTCGGCAAGCGGTTCGACCAGAATGGGGCCAGCGGACATGGACAACTGCTATAGCAGCTGGCAGGGTGGGCCGGAAGTCATTGCCGCCGAGGAAATGTCCATGCCCCGCAAGAGGCCCGAGGAGTTGCGTAGCCACCGCTGGTTCGGAGTGGACGACCTCCGTGCCTTCGGCCACCGCTCCCGCCTGCTGCAGACCGGCCTCGCCGAGGCGGATTTCCGCGGCAAGCCGGTGATCGGCATCATCAACACCTGGTCCGACCTCAGCGTTTGCCACGCCCATTTCCGCACGCGGGCGGAGGAGGTGAAGCGCGGCGTCTGGCAGGCCGGCGGCTTCCCGGTCGAGCTGCCGGCGCATCCGGTGACGGAGCAGTACCAGAAGCCGAGCAGCATGCTCTACCGCAATTTCCTGGCGATGGAAACGGAGGAGCTGGCACGCAGCCATCCCTGCGACGGGCTCGTGCTGATGGGCGGCTGCGACAAGACGCCGCCCGCCCTCGTCATGGGCGCGCTTTCCGCCAACCTGCCCTGCATCTTCGTCCCCGCCGGCCCGATGCTGTCGGGCAACTGGCACGGCAAGAAGCTCGGCAGCGGCAGCGATGTCTGGAAGTACAATGCCGAGCTGCGCGCCGGCAACATCACCCAGGCGCAGTGGAAGGACATGGAGAGCGGCATCGCCCGCAGCTTCGGCACCTGCATGACGGCGGGTACCGCGGCGACGATGATGCTGGCGGTGGAGGCGATGGGCCTCGCCCTCCCCGGCGCTTCCTCCATCCCGGCGGCCGATTCCGCCCATCCGCGCATGGCGACGGCGGCGGGCCGCCGCATCGTCGAGATGGTCTGGGAGGATGCGACGCCCGGGAGCCTCCTGACCCAGGCCAGCATCGACAATGCGGTGACGGCGACGATGGGCTTCGGCGGCTCGACCAACGCCATCCCGCATCTCATCGCCATGGCCCGGCGCGGCGGCTTCCAGCTCGACCTCGACCGGTTCGATGCCATCAGCCGGCGCACCCCCCTCCTCGCCAACCTGCGCCCGAACGGCGACACCTGGCTGATGGAGGATTTCTACTATGCCGGTGGGGCGCGCGCCTTCCTTACCCGTCTCGCCCCCTGGCTCGACCTTTCGGCCCGCACCGTCACCGGCGCCACGCTCGGCGAGAACCTCGAGGGCGCCGAGTGCCACAACGAGGACATCATCCGCCCGCTCGACCGGCCGCTCCAGGCGGAGGGCGGCGTCGCCATCCTGCGCGGCTCGCTCGCCCCGCGCGGCGCCGTCATCAAGACCAGCGCGGCCGATCCCCGCCTGCTGACCCATACCGGCCCGGCCGTGGTCTTCGAGGACTACAACGACATGAATGCCCGGCTCGACGACCCAGCGCTGGAGGTCACGCCCGACAGCGTACTGGTGCTGCGCCAGGCCGGGCCCCAGGGCGGGCCGGGCATGCCGGAATGGGGCATGATGCCGATCCCCCGGAAGCTGCTCCAGCAAGGGGTGCGGGACATGGTCCGGCTCTCCGATGCCCGGATGTCCGGCACCAGCTACGGCACCTGCGTGTTGCACGTCGCCCCCGAATCGCATGTCGGCGGCCCGTTGGCCCTGGTCCGCACCGGCGACCTCATCCGCCTCGACGTGCCAAACCGCGGCCTCGACCTGCTGGTGGAGCCGGCGGAGCTGGAGCGGCGTCGCGCCGCCTGGACTCCGCCGCCCCGCCGCTACACCCGCGGCTGGACCTCGCTCTACCTCGACCATGTCGGCCAGGCCGACGAGGGCTGCGATTTCGACTTCCTGGAGCACGGGGCACCGACGCCGGAGCCAGAAATTCACTGAACCGTGTATCGATGTTTTAACGAATGGTCGGTAGGTTGCGGCAATCGAAAGGCTGTATCCGTGACCGAAGATCAAACCGAGAACGACGGAGAATTTCACCTGCTGGAGGGCTGGATGCTCGGCGTCCTGCTCTTTCCGCTGGCGATGGAAGAGATCGAACGGGTCCCGGCCGCCAACGACACGGAATAGCCCTCGGGCGGGCTTGCCGAGGCCGGCGATCCTGGCCAGCATCCGCCCATGCAGCACATCGCCGATGCCGCGGCCGCCCTGGCCAGCGGTCGCATCTCAGCCGAAGCCCTGGTCGATGCCGCGCTTCAGCGCATCGCCGACCCGGCAGGCGAGGGCCGCCGCACCTTCACCGCCGTCCATGGCGAAGCCGCCCGCGCCGAGGCCCGCGCCATCGACGCGCTTCGCCATGCCGGCCGCGCGCCAAGCCTCTGGGCCGGCATTCCCGTCACGGTGAAGGACCTGTTCGACGAGCGCGGCCACCCGACGCCCGCCGGCTCCGTTGTGCTGAAGGACGCCCCCGCCGCGGCGCAGGACGCGCCGGCGGTCGCCCGGCTGCGGCGCATGGGCTTCGTCGTCATCGGGCGCACCAACATGGTGGAGTTCGCCTTCTCCGGCCTCGGGGTGAACCCGCATCACGGCACCCCGCTCTCGCCCTGGGATCGGGCGACGGGGCGGTTGCCGGGAGGCTCCTCCTCGGGGGCCGCGGTAGCGGCAGCCGATCATATGGGCTTCGGCGGGCTCGGGACGGATACCGGCGGCTCCTGCCGCGTCCCGGCCGCACTCTGTGGCGTGGTCGGCTACAAGCCGACGGCGCAGCGGGTACCCAACACCGGCGTGCTGCCCCTCGCCCCCTCGCTCGACTCGGTCGGGCCGCTAGCCCGGAGCGTCGCCTGCTGCCACCTGCTCGATGCGGTCATCAGCGGCGAGGAGAGCCCGCCGCCGCTGCAGGCGCGGCCGCTCGCCGGGCTGCGGCTCGGCCTGCCGCGGCGGACCTTCCTGACGGACGACATCGACACCGCGGTTGGCAATGCCTTCCAGCGCGCCCTCTCCCGCCTTTCGGCCGCCGGCGCGCGGATCGAGCTCTTCGACATCCCGGAACTCGCCGAGCTGCCGGCGGTGAATGCGACGGGCGGCTTCGCCGCGAGCGAGGCCTGGGCCTGGCACCGGGCCCTCATCGCCGAGAAGTCCAGCCAGTACGACCCGCGCATCCTCGCCCGCATCCGCCGCGGCGAGCGGATGGGCGCCGCCGACTATATCGACCTGGTCGCCGCCCGCGCCCGGCTCCGCGAGGCCGTCGCCCGCCGCACCCGGGAATTCGATGCAGTGGTGACGCCAACCTGCCCCATCATCCCCCCGGCGCTGGCCGAGGTGGAGCCGGAGGCGGAGTACAACCGCATCAACCTGCTGCTGTTGCGGAACACCGCCGTCGGCAATTTCCTCGACCGCTGCAGCATCAGCCTGCCGATCCACCGGCCCGGCGAGGCGCCGGTCGGGCTGATGCTGACCGGCGAGACCATGGCGGACGCGGCGCTCTTCCGCACCGCCGCGGCCGTGGAGGCGGCCCTTACCGAAACGCCCGCATGATCCGCGCCCAGTCCTCGATCGCCGCCTCCTGGCCGGGGACGATCTGGACGGTGAACTCGGTATAGCCGGCATCGCGGAGGTCACCGACGCGGCGCCGCAGCTCCGCCTCGGTCGCGGTGAAGCTGCTGATGCGGATCATCTCCGCGGTGACGAAGGGGCGTTCCTCCGGCTTCACGAACATCAGGTGGCCCCGGTGGTTCTGCAGCCAGGGGGCGTCCTTCGGCTCGAAGGTCCGGGCCAGCGCCACATATCCCTCCACCGCCGCGCGGCAGCTCTCCGGCACCGGTGAGATGTTGGGCAGGCCGGAGAGCACCTCATCCGCGGCCCGGTGCAGCAACACGGCGGCGCGCGGCCCAGCCTGGGCCACGGCACGGTCGCTGTCCGCCGGCTCCCCCTCCTTCAGCACGCAGCCGAGGACGAAGGCCGTCGCCTGCAGGTCGCTTTCCGCCTGGCCGGCCGCCGCCCAGGACTGCTGCATTTCGCCCAGCATGGCGACGGCGGCCGGGACATCAGAGAAGAAGTTGATCCACCCCGCCCCGAGCCGCGCCGTCAGCGCCCGGGCCCGCGGCCCGGCGGCGGCCAGGTGGAGGCGCATGGGCGTGCGCGTGTCGATCAGGCCGAGATCGGGGTTCAGCAGCCGGATCTTCCGCCGCTCGCCCTCGACCTCCGCCTCCACCGTCTCCTCGGCGAGGAGGGCGAGCATCACCCGCAGGTATTCCTCGAACTCCTTCAGCTTCATGGCGCCGAGGCCCATGGCCCGCCGCCCGGTGAAGCCGGTGCCAAGCCCCATGTCGACCCGCCCCGGCGCCAGCTTGTTCAGCGAGGCAAAGGCATTGGCGGTGACCGGCGCGATGCGGTTGGAGGGGATCAGCACCCCGGTGCCGAGCCGGATGCGGCTGGTCTTCACCGCCGCCGCGCCCATGGCGACGAAGCAGTCAGCGCTCAGCATCTGGGTGTCGTAGAACCAGGCGGAGCGGAAGCCGAGCTCCTCCGCCCGCTGCGCCAGCCGCCAGCTCTCGGCGTCCGTCGCCATGGCGATGCCGAATTCCATGAGCCTGCTCCCTCGCTGTTTTCGCCAGGGAAGCCCGGCCGGGCCGGCGCGGCAAGCTTCCCTGCCGCGCCGCTGCCGTTATGGTGGGGGCGTGATCTCCTTCCTTGCCCTCTGCCTGCCCATCTTCGCCGTCATCGGCGTCGGATGGGCTGCGGCGTGGCGCGGCGCGATCACCCCCGCCATGGTCGATGCCGTCGGCAGCTTCTCCTTCCTGTTCGCCTTGCCGGCGCTGCTGCTGCGGCTGATGGCGTCCCAGCCGCTCGGCCGCAGCTTCGATCCCGGCTTCTTCCTCGGCTACCTTGGCGCCTGCCTCGCAGTCTTCGCGCTGGTGATGGCGGCGGCCCTGCCCTTCCGCCGACGCGCCCCTGCGGCGGCAATCGGCGCGGCGGCGGCCATGGGCAATGTCGGCTATCTCGGCCCGCCCCTGCTGCTGCCGCTGCTCGGCGAGCGCGGCGCCGGGCCCATCGCCATGTCGATCATGTCCGAGGTGGCGGTGGTGCTGGCGCTCGGCTCGGTGTTGATGGCGCCGGGGGCTGGGCTCCGCACCATGGGGCGCGTCGGCCGCATCCTCATACGCAACCCGGTGCTGCTGTCGATCGGCGGCGGGGCGCTGCTCGGCGCGGCGGCGATTCCGCTGCCGGGGCCGGTCGAGCGCTTCCTCGGCTTCCTCGGCGGCGCAGCGGGACCGACGGCGCTCTTCGCCCTCGGCGGCACCCTCGCCCGCCTCCGCATCGACCGGCGGCTGCTGGCCGTGGCGAGCGGGGCGGTCGCGGCGAAGCTGCTGCTCTACCCCCTGGTGGTCTGGCTGGTGCTGGGGCAGGCGCTCGGCCTCGCCCCGGTCTGGGTGCAGTCCGGCGTGCTGCTGGCGGCGATGCCGACCGCAACCAACGCCTTCGTCCTCGCCCAGCGCAACCAGGCCGCAACCGACGAGGTTTCCGCCGTGGTGCTGTTCTCGACGCTGATCGCCACCTTTGCCTTCCCGGTGACGGCCTGGCTGGTGGCGCCGCCGGTGGCGCTGCCCTGATTACCGGATGGGCGGTGCGTACATCAGCCCGCCCCGCGTCCACAGGTCGTTCAGCCCGCGCCGCAGCCCGACCGTGGTGGCCATGCCGAGGTTGCGCTCGAAGATCTCGCCGTAGTTGCCTGCTGCCTTGATGGCCCAATAAGCCCAGCGCCGGTCGAGCCCCATCAGCGGCCCATGGTCCCCGACGAGGCCGAGCAGCCGCCGCACCTCCGGATTCTCGCTGGTGAGGAAGCTGTCGACATTCGCCTGGGTGATGCCGAGCTCCTCGGCCGTCAGCAGGGCGAAGAAGGTCCATCGGACGATGTCGAACCACTGGTCGTCGCCGTGGCGCACCACCGGCGAATGCGGCTCCTTGCTGATGATCTCCGGCAGGATCACATGCTCCTCCGGATGCGGGAAGGAGGCACGAAGGCCGGCGAGCTGGCTCGCATCCGTGCTGTAGGCGTCGCAGCGTCCGGCCAAGTAGCTGCGCCGCGCCTCGTCATTCTGCTCGAAGACGACGGGGCGGTAGTCGATCTTGTTGGTCCGCGCCCAGTCGGTGAGGTTCAGCTCGTTGGTGCTGCCGGCGACGACGCAGATCGAGGCGCCGCCCAGCTCCAGCGCCGATTTCAGCCCGAGCGAGGTCCGCAGCAGGAAGCCCTGTCCGTCATAGAAGCTGACATTGGTGAAGTTCAGCCCGTTCGCCGTGTCGCGCGACTGGGTCCAGGTGACGGTGCGGATCAGCACGTCGATCTGGCCGGATTGCAGCGCCGGCAGCCGCGCCGTTGTGGTCAGCGGCACCCAGCGGATCTTCGTCGCATTGCCGAGCACGGCGCCGGCCAGCGCCCGGCAGAGATCGTTGTCGAGTCCCCGGTACTCGCCGCGGCTGTCGGGCAGGGAGAAGCCGGCCGCACCGGTCGAGGTGCCGCAGACCAGCAGGTCCCGCTGCCGCACCGCGGCCAGGGTCGGCCCGGCGCTTTGCGGCTGGGCTTCGGCCGCGAGCGGGGCGAGGCCGGCCGCGAGCGCCATGGCGAGCAGGAAGGCTTTCATCCATCATCTCCCGGTGATGCCGGGCATGATGGGCAACCATCCGCCCCAAGGCTAGGCTTGGCCTGCACGCCATGAAGCGACGCCACCTCCTTCTCGCCGCCGCCCTGCCCTTCCAGGTGACGGAGGGCGAGCATCTCCACCTCACCGGCCGCGCTCTCGGCTGGACCATCCTGCGCGACCGCGCGCCCAGCCGCGCCGCACCGGAGACGGGGATGGTGCTGATCCGCGTCCAGCGCCCGGTGCCGCCGGCGAGCCAGCCGGGCCATCTGGCGGCGACGCTCGGCGCCTTCCGTCCCTTCCACTTCGCTGCCCTGCCGGCGGAGGAGCGGGTGGAGCTCGCCGGCCTTCCCGGCGCCGCCATCGAGGCGCGGGCCATGGGCATCGGCAGCCGCCAGGCGGTGACGGTCCGCGCCGTCTGCCTCTACGGGCGGGAGCGGAGCTACCTGCTGATCGCCTCGGCGCCCGAGGCGGAATGGGCCGCGCTCCGCCCGGATGTGCTGCGGGTGATGGAAGGCTTCCGCCCCGGCTGAGCGGCGTCACCCATTGCGTCTTCGGCCGGCAGGCGCAAGGCTGCCGGCAAGCAATGGGAGAGAAACGCGGCGATGTTCACCACAAGGCGGGAATTCATGGCGGCCTCCGGCGCGCTGGCCTGGGCCGGCGCGGCCCGAGCCCAATCCGCTCCGGCGCTGCGCCTCGGCATCCTCGGCGACCTGTCCGGTCCCTATCGCGACCTTTCCGGCCTCGGCACCATGGCCTGCGTGCGGCAGGCGATCGAGGATGCCGGCCTGCCGCTCCAGGTCGAGGTCGTCCATGCCGACCACCAGCACAAGCCGGATGTCGGCGCCGCCATCGCCCGGCAGTGGTACGACCGCGACGGGGTGGATGCGATCCTTGAGGTGAACAACTCCGCCATCGCGCTGGCCGTCGCCGATTTGGCGCGGGAGAAGGACAAGGTCTTCCTCGCCACCGGCCCCGCGACCGCCGACCTGCACGGCCCGCGCTGCAGCCCCAACCACGTCCACTGGACCTACGATACCTGGATGCTGGCGCATGGCGCCGGCACCGCGGCCGTCAGGGCGGGCGGCGACAGCTGGTTCTTCCTCACCGCCGACTATGCCTTCGGCCATGCCTTGCAGCGCGACACGGCGCGCGCGGTGGAGGCGGCCGGCGGCAAGGTGCTCGGCCAGTCGCGCTACCCCTTCCCGCAGACCACTGACTACTCCTCCTTCCTGCTCCAGGCCCAGGCCTCGCGCGCCAAGGTGCTCGGCCTCGCCAATGCCGGGACGGACACCGTCAACTGCGTGAAGCAGGCGCACGAGTTCGGCCTGACGCGGCGGATGAAGCTGGTCGGCCTGCTTTGCCTGCTCGGCGATGTCCGGGCGATGGGAGCCGAGGCGGCGCAGGGCCTGATGCTGACCGAGCCCTTCTACTGGGACCTCAACGACCGCACCCGCGCCTTCACGCGGCGGGTGCTGCCGAGGATGCCGCCCAACATCTACCCGAGCACCAACCATGCCGGCGCCTATTCGGCCGTGACCCACTACCTGAAGGCCGCCGCCGCCATGGGCCCGGCCGGGGCCAAGGCGTCCGGCCGCGCCACCATCGCGCGGATGAAGGCGCTGCCGACCGATGACGACTGCTTCGGCCCCGGCCGGGTGCGCGAGGACGGCCGCAAGATCCACCCCGTCTATCTCTTCGAGGTGAAGGCACCCGGCGAGGTGAAGGCCGAATGGGACCTCTACCGCCTCGCCGGCACCATCGAGGCCGAGGAGGCGATGCGGCCGCTCGCTGAAGGCGGCTGCCCGCTGGTCCGGGGCTGAGGGCGGATGGCACCGGGCGGCACCGGCCCGATCCTCGGCCTCGACCACGTCATCCTCGCCGTGCCGCGGCTCGATGCGGCTGTCGCTGCCTATGAGCTGCTGTTCGAGCGCGGGCCCGCAGTGCGAGGCGAATCCCGGGCGCGCTTCGCCCTCGCTAATGTCGGCCTCGTGCTGACCGAAGGCGAGGCGCCGACAGGCCTCGCCTTCGCCGTCACCGAGGCGGGGAGCGCGCTTCGCCTCTTGGAACGCCGCGGTCTGCGGGGCAGTCCGGCACAGCCCCGGCAGGAGGCGCAGGCCTGGCCGCTGGACCCGGCCGCCGCCCGCGGCCTCCACTTCAGGCTGACCGCGGCAGGGCCGGCCGGGGACGCAGCCTCCGCCATCCGCCTCGACCATGCCGTCATCCGCAGCGCCGACCCGGAGCGGACGCTCGCCCTGCTGGGCGGCCGGCTGGGGCTCGATCTGCGCCTCGACCGCAGCAACCCGGACTGGGGTACGCGGCTGCTCTTCTTCCGCTGCGGCGACCTGGTGATCGAGGTCTCGCATGACCTGAAGAGCGGGATCGGCGACGGGCCCGACAGCCTCTGGGGCCTCACCTGGCGCGTGCCCGACGTCGCCGCCAGCCACGCGCGGCTCGGGGCGGCGGGCTTCTCCGTCTCGCCGCTGCGGACGGGGCGGAAGCCGGGGACACGCCTCTTCACCCTGCGCGGCGATGCGGCCGGGCTGCCGACCGCCTTCATCGGCGCCTGACCGGCGAGGCTACACCCCTTCCGGTTCGAACCAAGTCGTCGGGCGGACGAATTCCTCCTGCGCCGCGACGGTCAGCAGCTCGCGCGAACCGGCCTCCATCGTGTGCCGCAGCAGGCCGTGGATGGAGGAGGCCGCCGCCGCCATCGCCCCCGCGGCCTCGCCGCGCAGCCGATGGAACAGGAACAGCGCCGCGATCGCATCCCCCGCCCCGTTGAAGGATTGCTCGAGCCGCGGCGTGCGCAGCCGCCAGAAGCGCCCAGCCTCGCCTGCCAGCAAATCGATGGAATCATCCGGCGTCTCCTCGGTCCGGAGGCTCGTCACCATCACGCAGCGCGGTCCCCGCGCCTGCAAGGCTGCAATGGCCGCCTTGGCCGCCGCCAGCGTCGTGACCGCGTCGCCGGTCAGCCATTCCAGTTCGAACTGGTTGGGCGTGGCGAGGTCGGCCATCGGAAGCGCGCGGTCGCGCAGCAGCTCGGCGATGCCGGGCCGGACATAGACGCGGCCATCGTCGCCGATCACCGGGTCGCAGCAGTAGAGCGCGGCGGGATTGGCGGATTTCACCCGGGCGACGGCATCGAGCACCGCCTCCCCCGTCTCCGCATCGCCGATATAGCCGGAGAGCACGGCGTCGCAGGCGGGCAGGACGCCGCGCTCCTCGATACCCTGCACGCAGTCGCGGATCAGGCTCGCCGGGAAGACCGAGCCGCGGAAGGCGCCATGCCCCGGATGATTAGAGAACTGCACGGTGTTGACAGCCCAGACCTCGGCCCCGAGCCGCTGCAGGGGAAAGGACGCGCTGGCATTGCCAACGTGGCCATAGGCCACCCAGGACTGGATCGAAAGGATGTTCACGCCGGCAAGGCTAGTGCATCCTGGCCGCAACGAAAACCTCGGGGAGACGGCCAATGCGCCGCATCATCGCTTTGCTGGCGGCGGCCCTGCTGCTGCCGGCGCCGGAGGCCGCCGCGCAGGGACGTGGCGATCCCAATGCGCTCCGCGTCAAGCTGTTCGGCGACCTGCGCTCCATCGACCCCTTCATCAGCCCCGAATACATGGCGCGCAACCATGGCTACATGGTCTACGACACGCTCTTCGCACTCGACTCCAAGCTGCGGCCGCAGCCGCAGATGGTGGCGCTCTGGACCACCTCCGCCGACGGCCTGAGCTGGGATTTCACCCTGCGCGAGGGGCTGCGCTTCCATGATGGCGCGCCTGTCACCGCCGAGGATGTGGTCGCCAGCCTGCGCCGCTGGGCGGTGCGGGACGGGCTCGGCCAGCAGCTCATGGGCCTGGCGACCGCGATCGAGCCGACCGCGCCGGACGCCTTCCGCATCACGATGAAATCGCCCTTCGGCCTGATGCTGGAGGCGCTGGCCAAGCCTTCCGGCCAGCCGGCCTTCATCATGCCTGCGCGGGTCGCCGCCACGCCCGCCGCGACGCCGATCACCGACCCGACCGGCTCCGGCCCCTTCACTCTCAGGCGCGAGGACTGGCGCGCCGGCGACCGCGTCACCTATCGCCGCAACCCCGGCTACGTGCCGCGCGCCGAGCCGCCGGACGGGCTGGCCGGCGGCAAGCGGGCCGGCATCGAGCGCGTGGAATGGGTCTACCTGCCGGATGCGCAGACCGCGCTCAACGCGCTCTCCTCCGGCGAGATCGATATCTTCGAGGAGCTGCCGCCCGACCTCTTTCCCGTCGTCCGGCGCAACCGCAACCTGCGGCTCGGGCCGCAGGACAATGTCGGCGTGCAGCCGATCTTCCGCATGAACCAGGCCGTGCCGCCCTTCGACAACCCGCGCCTGCGCCAGGCGATTCTGCGGCTGGTCGACCCGGCGAAGGTGCTGCCGGCCTATCTGGGCGACCCGTCGCTCTGGCGCGACTGCCGCTCCTTCTATGTCTGCGGCAGCCCCTACCACACCGAGGCCGGCTGGGTGACGCCCGACCTCGCCGAGGCCCGCCGGCTCGTCGCCGCCAGCGGCTATGACGGCACGCCGGTGGTGGTGCTCGATGCGCAGGACAGCACCATCAGCCACACCCTCGCCCTCGTCTCGGCTGACCTGCTGAAGCAGGCGGGTCTCACCGTCGACGTGCAGGCGATGGACTGGGCGACGCTGGTGCAGCGGCGCCTCTCCCGCAACCCGGGGCCACAGGGCTGGAATCTCTTCGTCTCCGCCCCTTCCGGTCTCGATGCGATGGACCCGGCCGGGCACAACGCCATGCGCTCCGCTTGCGAGCGCACCGGCTTGCCCGGCTGGCCTTGCGACGCGCAGATGGAGCGGCTGCGCGATGCCTTCCTCGCCGCGCCGGATGCGGATTCGCGCCGGGCCGCGGCCGCCGCATACCATGCCCGCGCGCTGGAAAGCGTGCCCTATGTGCCGCTTGGCCAATTCAGCCTGGTGCGCGGCTATTCCGTCCGCCTCGCCGGCATCCTTGACGCGCCGGTGCCGGTCTATTGGAACATTTCGAAGCTCAATGAGTGAGGAGGGCCCTTCCCTCCTTCCGCGCCGCCCGGCAGGATGCGGGAAAGCCCGGGCAAAGTGGGCGCACCAGGGAGGACCAGCCGCCATGACCGATGCCGTCACCCGTCGCGCCGCCATGCTTGGCGCGGGCGCCACCGCCGGAAGCCTGCTCTTCGCCGGCAGCGGCGCGAAGGCGCAAGGCAAGCCGAGCGAGTTGCGGGTCGGCATCACCACCTTCCTCTCCGGCTCGGCCAGCGTCTTCGGCGTGCCGGCGAAGCAGGCGGCGGAGCTGCTCTTCGAGGAGGTGAACAAGGCGGGCGGCATCGGCGGCGTGCCGGTGCGGCCGATCTTCGTCGACGAGGCGCCGGGCACCGACCACTTGGTCGGCGAGTTCCGCCGCCTTGTGCAGAATGAGGGCGTGCAGCTCATCTTCGCATCCATCTCCTCCGGCTCCTGCCTCGCCTGCACGCCGCTCTCGGACGAGATGAAGAAGACGACGGTTCTCTGGGATTGCGGCACGCAGCGCATCTTCGAGGAAGGCCAGCACCCCTATGCCTTCCGCACCCAGGGCTACGGCACGCCGGAGGTGCTGGCGCCGCTCCTCTACCTGCTGAAGCACAAGCCGGACTTCCGGACGCTTGCCGTCATCAACCAGGACTACGCCTGGGGCCGCGACAGCTGGGAGCTGTGGAAGTCGGCGATGGACGTCCTCAAGCCCGGCGTCCGCGTGGTGGCGGAGATGTTCCCCCGCTTCGGCGCCACCGACTACAGCACGGAGGTGACGCGGCTGCTGGCGGCCCGGCCGGACGTGATCCTCTCCACCAGCTGGGGCGGCGATCTCGTCACCCTGCTCCGGCAAGCCGCCGAGCGGCGGCTGTTCGACCGCTCGACCTTCGTGCTGCCGGTCTGCGAGCCATCGCTGCCGACCCTCGGCCGCACCATGGCGGCCGGGCACATCATCGGCACCCGCGGCGACCACTGGAACAACCATCCCTCGCCCAAGGACCCGGCGCGGCTGAAGCGTTTCGTCGATGCCTACCGGGCGAAGTACAACGATTACCCGATCTATCCCTGCCACCACATGGCGCAGGCCATCTCGGCGACGCAGGCGGCCTATGCCAAGGCCATCGCGGCCAAGGGCGGCGGCTGGCCGAACGATGCAGAGCTGGCGGCCGCCTTCCGCGGCCTCACCTTCGATACCCCGACCTCCAGCATCACCCTTCGCGAGGACGGCCAGGGTCTCGAGGACCAGATCGTCGGCATCAGCAGCTTCAACGCGCAGTATCCCTTCGCCGTGCCGAAGGACATGATCCTCTTCCCCGCCGCCATGGTCTCGACCCCGGTCGGGCGTAAGAGCGTCGACTGGCTGAAATCGCTGACGCCCGACTTCCTCAACCAGATCCCGGCACCGATCGCCGGCTGATGGCGGACTGGTTCACCGATAATAGCCTGCTGCTCGGCCTTGCTCTGCTGGACGGGCTGGCCAATGCGGCGCTGATCTTCATGGTGGCGGTCGGGCTGAACCTCGTCTTCGGGGTTCTGCGCATCGTCAACGTGGCCCATGGCAGCCTGTTCGCCATCGGCGCCTATGCGGCGGCCTCGATCGGCATGTTCTTCGCCGCGCGCGGCCTGCCGCCCTGGATGGGCTATGTCGCGCTGGTGCTGGCGGCCGTCGCCATCGGCGCCGTGCTCGGCCCGCTGATCGAGCGGCTGCTGCTGCGCCGCATCTACGGGCATGAGGACGTGCTGCAGCTCCTCGTCACCTTCGCCCTCTTCATGATTCTCGAGGATGTGCAAAAGCTGGTTTGGGGTGTGCAGCCGGTCTCGCAGGATGCGCCGCTGAAATTCCTCGGCACGGTCGACATCCCCTTCGGCGAGGATGTCATCCCCTTCACCGCCTACCAGCTCTTTGTCATCCCCGGCGTTGCCGTGGTCACGCTGCTCGGCCTCGCCTGGTTCCTCCGGCGGACGCTGACCGGCCGCGTCATCGTCGCCGTGACGACGGACAAGGAGGCGGCGACCGCGATGGGGATCGACGCCGCGCGCATCACCCTGCTGACCTTCAGCTTCGGCGCCGGGCTCGCGGCCCTCGGCGGCGCGCTGGCCTCGCCGACCCTGGCGCTGGTGCCGGGCATCGGGGCGCAGACCATCGTGCTCTCCTTCGCCGTGGTGGCAACGGCGGGACTCGGCCAGATCGAGGGCGCTGCGCTGACCGCGCTGCTGATCGGCCTCGGCCGCAGCATCGCCGTCTATTTCGCCCCGGAATTCGAGGTGGTGGTGCCCTATCTCATCATGGTGGCGGTGCTGCTGGTCCGGCCGCAGGGGCTCTTCGGCGTGATCGAGACCCGGCGGGTATGAAGCGCGAGAGCCTGCTCGCCGCACTCGGCACCCTTGCCCTCGTCGCCTGCGCCTGGGCGGTGCCTTGGCTGAAATTCATCCTCACCATCGCGCTGGCCAAGGGCATCGCCGTGCTCGGCATCCTGCTGCTGCTGCGGGCGGGGCAGGTGAGCTTCGGCCATTCGATGTTCCTCGCCCTCGGCGCCTATACCGTGGCCTTCCTGGCGCCGATGGAGAGCGAAGCCGTGCTGCTGCTGCCCGCCGCGGCGCTGGTCGCAGCCGGCTTCGGCCTCGTCATCGGCCTCTTCCTGGTGCGCTACCGCGACATCTTCTTCGGCATGCTGAATCTGGCCTTCGCCATGGTGCTCTATTCGCTGCTGGAGAAACTCTACTCGCTGACCAAAGGCACCGACGGCATCCGCGTCGCCGCCCTCAGCTTCGCCGGCACGGAGCCGGAGCGCGGTACGCAGGAATGGATCGTTTTCGGCATCGCGCTCGGGCTCGCCATTCTCTTCGGCCTGCTGGTCCGCTTCTACCTCGCCTCGCCGATGGGCCGGGCGCTGGCGGGCATCAAGACGCGGGAAACGCGGCTGGAATTCATGGGCGTGCCGGCCCGCCGCGTGCTGCTCTTCGCCTATGTGCTCTCGGCGCTGATGGGCGGCGTCGGCGGCGCCCTCATCGCCATGACGACGCGCCACGTTACGCCGCAGATCGCCTATTGGACCTCCTCCGGCGAGCTGGTCTTCATCGCCATCCTCGGCGGGGCGGGCAGCGCGCTCGGGCCCTTCCTCGGCTCCGTGGCCTTCGAGCTGGTGCGGGTCTATGCCGCGGCCGCCGTCGCCGAGGCCTGGCAGATGATCCTCGGCGCGGTGCTGCTGCTGGTGATCCTTTTCGCCCCGGGCGGCGTCTGGGGCCTGCTCTCGCGGCGGTGGCGGGCATGAGCGAGGTGCTTCTTTCCGCCAAGGGCCTCCGGCTCGCCTTCGGCGGCGTCAAGGCGGCTGACGGCATCGACCTCGATGTCCGGCATGGCGAGTTCCTCGCCATCATCGGGCCGAACGGTGCCGGCAAGACCACCTTCATCAACATGACGACCGGCTATCTCCGCCCCCAGGCCGGGCGGATCGAATTCGACGGCAAGCCCATCCTCGGCCTGTCGCCGCGTGCCATCGTCCGGCGGGGGATCGGCCGCAGCTTCCAGCTGCCGCAGCTTTTCTCCGAGCATACGGTGCTGGAGAATGCGGCGCTCGCCATCGCCGCCCGACGGGGGATCTGGTCCCCCCTCACCCCCCTGCTTCGCCCGCGCTGGCGCGACGAAGCGATGGATCTGCTGGACCGCTTCGGCCTCCGCGCCGTGGCCGAATCGCGGGCCGATGCGCTGAACGAGGGTGCCCGCAAGCTGGCCGACATCGCCATGGCCGTGGCGCTGGAGCCGAGCCTGCTGCTGATGGATGAGCCGACCAGCGGCGTCGCCGCGGCGGAGAAGATGGTGATCGTCGAGACGCTGGTGCGCGTGCTGCGCAGCACCGGCGTCACGGCCGTCTTCGTCGAGCACGACATGGACGTGGTCGCCCGCTTCGCCGACCGCGTCGCGGTCTGGAGCCAGGGCCGCATCGCCGCCCTCGGCCCGCCTGGCGAGGTGCTGGCGGACCCGAAGGTGCGGCGCGAGGTGATCGGGATCGCGGCCGATGCTTGAACTGTCCGGCATCTCCGCCGACATCGCCGGCATCCCCGTCCTCCGCGGCGTCTCGCTCGCGGTGCCGCCCGGAGGCCGGGTGGCGCTGATCGGCCGCAACGGCGCCGGCAAGACGACGACGCTTCGCACCCTGATGGGGCTGGTGCCCGCCCGCGCCGGCCGCATCGTTATCGACGGGAAGGATGCGACGGCGGTGCCCGCCCATCACCGCGCCCGGCTCGGCATCGGCTATGCCCCGGAGGAGCGGCGGCTCTTCGGCAGCTTCTCGGTGCGGGAGAACATGCTACTGCCGGCCCAGGTCCTCCGCCTGTCCGCCGCCGAGGTGGCGCGGCGGCTGGAAGCGGTCTTCACCCTGCTGCCGGAGCTGCGCGACCTCGCGCCGCGCCGCGCCGCGGGGCTCTCCGGCGGCCAGGGGAAGATGGTGGCACTCGGCCGGGCGCTGATGGTCGGCACTCGGGCGGTCCTGCTGGACGAGCCCTTCCAGGGCCTCGCGCCGGCCCTCGCCCTTCGCTACGCCGAGGCGCTGGCCCGGCTGCGCCAGGCGCTGCCCGACGTCGCCATCCTCATCACCGAGAGCAATCCGGAACTGCTGCGCACCCTCGTCCAGGCCACCTATGTGATTGAGCGCGGAGAAATGGCGCCCGGATGAGGCACACGCCACATGCCGTGCCATGGTCCTGAAGCACGCGTCCCTGGCGCTGCTGCTGGCCGGCCTGGCGGGATGCGCCAGCCGGCCTGCTACCCCCTTGCCCAATCCCCAAATTCTGGCCGCCCATGAGTGGGAGCACGGCCCGCCCTGGGGGCCGGAGGAACTGCCCTGGGTTCCGCCGCTCGAAACCTGTGCCAGCTACGATCCCTATCCCTGGTCCTGGGCCGGGCCCGCGATCGGCATTCGCCGCGGCTTTTGGTGGGGCGGTCACCGCGGCCATTACCACGGCGGGCCGATCGGCCGGGGTGGCTTCCACCGGGGTTTCCATGGCGGCGGCCATTTCGGCAGGGGCCGGCAAGGGCGGCGATGAGGTTGCACCGCGCGGCGGCATCCCCTATACGCGCCGCTTCCCGCGGCCGGTCGGTATCGGCTGCGCCTTATCCCGCGAGCGCGCCATGAAGTCCGACATCCATCCCGACTACCACGATATCACCATCATCATGACCGACGGGACCACCTACACGACCCGGTCCTGCTACGGGAAGGAAGGCGACACCATCCGCCTCGACATCGACCCGAAGTCGCACCCGGCCTGGACTGGCGTGCAGCGCGTGATGGACACCGGCGGTCAGGTGGCGAAGTTCAACAAGAAGTTCGCCGGCATCGGCGCCCGCAAGAAGTAAGCCCCGGCTCCATCGCCTGCGCTTTTTCGGAACGCCGCCCCCTCTTGAACGGGGGGCGGCGTTTGCTAATTCTAGCCCTGTCAGAGGCGCCCGAACGGGGCTTCTGGCGCGGTTCACCGCCACATGCGGCGCCCGTATGGGGCCGCTGGGGGCAGGAGCCGCCGGCACAACCAGGACCTTGCTTCCATCAAGGAGGTTCCGCGTATGAATACCCTCGATTTCGCTCCCCTGCTCCGCACCGCCATCGGCTTCGACCGACTTGCCCGCACGCTTGAGACCGCGCGTGCGTCGCAGGACCCGCAGGGCTACCCCCCGTACAACATCGAGAAGGTCGGTGAGGACAGCTACGTCCTGACCATGGCCGTCGCCGGCTTCGGCCCGGACGACCTCGAGATCGTAGCGCGGGACAATGTGCTGACCGTCGCCGGGCGCGCTCCGCAGGCTGATGAGGGCCGCAGCTTCCTGCATCGCGGCATCGCCGGCCGCGCCTTTGAGCGCCGCTTCGCGCTGGCCGACCATATCGTGGTCGATGGCGCCAACCTCGAGCATGGCCTGCTCCAGCTTGCGCTGAAGCGCGTGGTGCCCGAGGCGTTGAAGCCCCGCCGCATTCCGGTGCAGCCCGGCCGCCCGGTGATCGCCAACGAGGGCGGTCAGGACCAGGCGCCGCAGGCCCAGGCCGCCTAACAGAAGCGGACGGTCCTCGACGGCCGGCGGGGGCAACCCCGCCGGCTTTTTGTTATCCAGGCTTCTTGAAGAAGGCATCCGCGGCGTTGCGATGAGCCTGCCGCGCCGCGATGGCGGCCTCCGCACGGGCAATCTCGGCCCTCAACTCGGCGATGTAGCGTTGCAGATCAGCCACGTCCCACCGATCGATCACCGCCGGGGTGAAGCGGCTGGCGGCCGGGCGCGGGGTTTCCTCCTCGATCATGCGGCACCTCGTGTTACCTGCGGGCTTTGACCACGCCCAATGCCGCCTCTATATGCCACGCCAAGCCGCAGTGAAGGGCCCTACCCCCCGCCGGCACTGCTCCTGATAGGTTCGTTCCATGACCCAGCCGCTGATGCCGAAGGCCACCGCCGTGTGGCTGATCGATAAAACCTCCCTGACTTTCGAACAGGTCGCCGATTTCGTCGGCATGCATCCGTTGGAAGTCCAGGCCATCGCCGATGGCGAGGTCGCCCAGGGCATCATCGGCTACGACCCGGTGCTGAACGGCCAGCTCACCCGTGAGGAGATCGCCCGCTGCGAGGCCAATCCCGCGCTTCGGCTGCAGATCCAGTCCTCCAGCCTCCCGGCGCCGAAGGCCCGCGGCAAGGGTGCCCGCTACACGCCCGTCTCCAAGCGGAACGACCGGCCGGACGGCATCGCCTGGCTGATCCGCCACTATCCGCAGCTCTCGGATACCACGATCGGCAAGCTGCTCGGCACCACCAAGGACACCATCGCCAAGGTGCGTGACCGGACACATTGGAACAGCGCCAACATCAAGGCGCGGGACCCGGTGATCCTCGGCCTCTGCACCCAGTCGGACCTGAATGCCGCGCTGATCGCCGCCGGCGAGCGTCCGGGCGCCGTGCCGCCCCCGCTGGCGGACACCGCCGAGGATTCGGCGGCCTGAGAAGGCGGCGCGGCCGGCGAACTCCGGCCGCACCGCCCGCCGTGCTCCTGAGCCTCAGCTGGCCCGGCGCAGCTTCTCGATCTCTTCCTTCAGCCGCAGCTTCTCCCGCTTCAGCCGCGCCAGCTCCAGCTCATCCGGTCGGGGGCGCGCGTCCTGCGCGCCGATCGCCCGCTCGAGGATGGCATGCTTGTCTTCGAGGGACCGGAGCCGTGGCGAAGTCATCATGCGGACATCTCCTTTTCCGTCCTGGGGTGCGCCGAGGCGATCCAGCGGCCTAACGCCCGCTGTTGCGCCCGCGCCGGAGCATGGTAATGGCCTCCGCGCCCGGATTGCATCCTTTCCTTCACCGTCCAGCCACGAGCCTGAACGCCGATGCTCGATGACCGAGACAGCCTGTTGCGACGCCTGCACGAGATGCGGAGCGAACATCGCGACCTCGACACGGTCATTGCCCGGCTGTCGGACAGCCTGACGGACCAGCTCCAGGTCCAGCGCCTCAAGAAGCGCAAGCTGAAGCTGAAGGACGAGATCGCCTGGCTGGAAAGCCGCCTCCTGCCCGATATCAGCGCATGAGTGCCGTGCTTCCCCTCGTCGGCGTCATCATGGGCAGCCGCTCCGATTGGGAGACGATGCGCCATGCCGCGGAGGTGCTGGAGAAGCTCGGCATCCCGCACGAGACTCGCGTGGTCTCCGCCCACCGCACGCCAGAGCGGCTGCACGCCTATGCCGCCGAGGCGCGCGGCCGGGGCCTCAAGGTCATCGTCGCCGGGGCGGGCGGGGCGGCGCATCTGCCGGGCATGGCGGCGGCGATGACGCCGCTGCCGGTGCTCGGCGTGCCGGTCGAGAGCCACGCGCTCAAGGGCATGGACAGCCTCCTCTCCATCGTCCAGATGCCGGGTGGCATTCCGGTCGGGACGCTCGCCATCGGCAAGGCGGGCGCCATCAATGCCGGGCTGATGGCCGCCGCCATCCTCGCCCTCTCCGATCCCGACCTCGCCGCCCGGCTCGATGCCTGGCGCGCGGCGCAGACCGAGGGCGTGCCGGAGGAGCCGGCATGACCTCGCCGCTGCCCCCCGGCAGCACCATCGGCATCCTCGGCGGCGGGCAGCTCGGGCGGATGTCGGCCCTGGCGGCGGCGCGGCTCGGCTACCGCTGCCATGTCTATGCGCCGGAGGCGGAAAGCCCCGGCATGCAGGTCGCCGCCGCCGCCACCATCGCCCCTTATGAGGATGAAGCCGCCCTGGCCCGCTTCGCCGCTGCGGTCGATGTCGTCACCTTCGAGTTCGAGAATGTCCCGGCTGGAACGCTGGCCGCCCTCGCCCCCCTCGCCCCCTGCCGGCCCGGCGTCGAAGTGCTGCGAGTCTGCCAGGACCGCCTGGCGGAGAAGGCCTTCCTCGAGCGCGCCGGCGTCCCCGTCGCCCCCTGGCGCGCGGTGGAGGACGAGGCGGGACTCGCCACGGCCCTTCAGGAGATCGGCTTGCCCGCCGTGCTGAAGACCACCCGACTCGGCTATGACGGCCGGGGCCAATCGGTGATCCGCCACCCGGACGAGGCCGCGGCAGCCTTCGCCCGCCTGGAACCGAAGCCGCTGATCCTCGAAGCCTTCGTTCCCTTCGTGGCCGAGGTCTCCGCCATCGCCGCCCGTGGCGGGGACGGCGCCTCCACCGTCTACGATGCGGTGGAGAATCGCCACCGCGACCACATCCTCGACCTCAGCTTCGCCCCGGCGCGGCTGCCGGTGGCGGATGCCGCGCGCGGCCATGCGCTGCGAGTCGCCGACGCGCTCGGCCTGGTCGGCGTGCTGGCGCTGGAGCTTTTCGTCCTGCCGGATGGCCGCCTGCTGGGCAACGAGATCGCCCCGCGGCCGCATAATTCAGGCCATTGGACGATGGATGGCTGCGCCGCCAGCCAGTTCGAGCAGCATGTCCGCGCCGTCGCCGGCCTGCCGCTAGCTACGGCCACACGTCATCACGACGTTGTCATGAAGAACCTTGTCGGGCCCGATGGCTTGGCCCGCTGGCCCAGCTTGCTGCGCCAGCCGGATGTGGTGCCTCACTGGTACGGCAAGGCTGAAGCCCGTCCGGGTCGGAAATTGGGCCATGCCAACAAGTTGCTGCCCATCGGCAGCCTTTCCACTCTCGATGACGACGCCGCCCTGCAGGGGCTGTGATGTATTTGCCATCATCCGCTGTGGCGTCCTTGCCACATCGATGCGGAAATGGTCAGGCCCCCGATGCAGGTTCACGCTCACGGTGCTAGGTTCCCTGAACGCAGCGCTGTCGCCGTCTCACATCCGCGGTAGGCGTCGCGACACAGGCGTTTTGTGAACCGAGGAGAGATTTCGATGACCCTCAGGAAGGCCCTTCTGGCCGCGACGGTGCTGGCGCTGCCGGTCGCCGCGCAGGCGCAGCCGGTCTCCGGCCTCTACATCGGGGCCGGCGGTGGTTTGAACATCCACCAGGATTCGAACAACAACGGCGCCAGGACGAAGTTCGACGACATCGGTGCCGTCGGCCTCGCCTCCATCGGCTGGGGCTTCGGCAACGGCCTCCGCGCCGAGATCGAGGGCAGCTACCGGACCAACGACATCCGCAGCATCACCAGCAACGGTGGCGCCGTCCGCGGCAATAGCGGCTACCTCCGCAACTACGCCGCGATGGCGAATGTCCTGTACGACTTCAACCTCGGCCTGCCGATCGTTCCATATCTCGGCGTCGGCGTCGGCTATGGCTGGGTCGATGTGGACAAGGCGAACATCGCCGGGCCGGACGGCAGCCGCTACCGGATCGAGGACACCGACGGCCGCTTTGCCTACCAGGGCATCGCCGGCGCCGCCTTCAACCTGCCGGTTCCGGGCCTCGCCCTGACCGCCGAGTACCGCTTCTACGGCACGCTCGAGCCCTCGCTGAACGTCGACCGCACCAGCGTCGTCGGCGCTCCGGGCGGCACCTACAAGCCGACCAACTACAACCACAGCGCGCTGATCGGTATCCGCTACGCCTTTAACACGCCGGTCGCCCCGCCGCCGGTCGTGGCCGCCCCGCCGGTTGCCCCGGCGCCGACCGTCGCCCGCACCTACCTGGTCTTCTTCGACTGGGACCGCGCGGACCTGACCGACCGCGCCCGGCAGATCATCTCCGAGGCCGCCGGCGCCGCCCGCAGCGTGCAGTCCACCCGCATCGAAGTGGCCGGCCATGCCGACCGTTCGGGCACCCCGCAGTACAACCAGCGCCTGTCGCAGCGCCGCGCCGATGCGGTCGCTGCCGAGCTGGTTCGCCAGGGCGTGAGCCGCAACGAGATCATGGTCACTGCCTTCGGCGAGAGCCGCCCGCTGGTTCCGACCGCGGACGGCGTGCGCGAGCCGCAGAACCGCCGCGTCGAGATCGTGCTGCGCTGAGCAGCACCTTCTCCTCACGGAGATTGGAAGGGGCGCCCTCGGGCGCCCCTTTTTTCGTTCAAGGCTACTGCGTCCTACGGCCTGTTTCGCTGCGTAACCCAACTGTGGCCTGGATGCCACAAGGCTCCCGGTCGCGTTTTCGACAGTGAACTAGGCCTCAAATTTTTTCTTCAAACGTGGGAACGCACCCCGCGCCGAACCGGATGGCCGGTGCCCGGCGGGTTGTGTATCTTGCTTGGAGCAATACTGATGAGTCTGAAACGGGCACTGCTGGCCACAGCCCTGGTCTCGGCCCCCCTGCTGGCGTCGATTGGCACGGCCAGCGCCCAGCCGGTGACCGGCCTCTATATCGGCGTCGGTGCCGGTGCGAACTGGATCAACAACCCCTCGAAGTTCGACCTGAGCGGCGAGACCGTGCCCGGCAACTTCGGACTGGCGCCGAACACGACCATCAACAATGCCGGCAAGGCCAATTTCGATATCGGCTGGGCCGGCGTGGTGAGCCTCGGCTGGGGCTTCGGCAATGGCGTCCGGGCTGAAATCGAAGGCAACTACCGCAGCAACGAGGTCGACAGCATCCGTGGCTTCGGCCTTGCCCCGGTCGCCCGCACCGGCGGCTTCCAGCGCACCTATGGCGTGATGGCGAACGTCTTCTACGACTTCGACCTGGCCAATTTCGGCCTCGGCCAGAGCGTCGTGCAGCCCTATGTCGGTATCGGCGCCGGTTATGCCTGGACCGATTGGCAGAACATCCGCGGCGTGGGCACGGGCAACCGGGTCATCAGCGCCGATGGCGACGACGGCCAGTTCGCCTACCAGGCCATCGTCGGCGCAGCCGTGCCGCTGACCTGGGTTGGCGTCACCGGCCTGTCGCTGACTGCCGAGTACCGCTTCTTCGGCACGCTGCAGCCCGAGCTGGCGACCACCGTCAGCACCGCAGCCGGTGCCCGGCTGGCGTCCGGCAAGATCGAGTCCGACAACTACAACCACTCGGTCATGCTCGGCCTGCGCTACGCGCTGTTCCAGCCGCCGCCGGCTCCGCCGCCGGTCGTCGCCGCCCCGCCGCAGGCCGCCCAGGCTCCGGCTCCGGCGCGGACCTATCTGGTGTTCTTCGACTGGGATCGGGCGGACCTCACCACCCGCGCCCGCGAGATCATCAGCGAAGCGGCACAGAACTCCCGCCGCGTGCAGGCGACGCGCATCGAGGTGGCCGGCCATGCCGACCGCTCCGGCACGCCGCAGTACAACCAGCGCCTGTCGCAGCGCCGCGCCGATGCGGTCGCGGCCGAGCTGGTGGCGCAGGGCGTCAGCCGCAACGACATCAGCGTGACGGCCTTCGGCGAGAGCCGCCCGCTGGTCCCGACCGCGGATGGCGTGCGCGAGCCGCAGAACCGCCGCGTCGAGATCGTGCTGCGCTAAGCAGCGGCGATCGGCGTCGAGATGGGAAGGGGCGCCTCCGGGCGCCCCTTTTCTTTGGCGGCTACAGGAAGTCCTGCAGCATGGCGACAAGCGGCTTGTCCGCCGGCGGCATCGCATAGCCGCCCATCTGCCGCGGCTTGACCCAGGCCAGCGCCTGCCCTTCCACCGGCCGCACCGCTCCGTCCCATTTGCGGCAGAGATAGAGCGGCATCATCAGGTGGAAGGCCTCGTAGCCGTGCGAGGCGAAGGTGAAGGGCGCGAGGCAGCTCTCGCTGACATCGATGTCGAGCTCTTCCTTCAGCTCGCGAATCAGCGCCGCCTCCGGGCTCTCGCCCGGCTTCACCTTGCCGCCCGGGAATTCCCAGAGGCCGGCGAGCGGCTTCCCTTCCGGCCGCCGCGCCAGCAGCACCCGCCCGTCCGAATCGACCAGGGCCACCGCGGCGACCAGCAGGACCGGTTTCTCCGTCCGCGGCGCCGCCTCGGTGGCGGCCAGGGCCAGCAGCGCCTCGCGCTCTGCCCGGAACAGCAGCACCGGCATCGGCCCGCCGCGGGAAAGGAAGGTCTGCATCGCCTCCCCTGCCGGCCGCAACCCGACCCGTTGCAGGACAGCCGCTGAGCGCGCGTTGTCCTTCAACGCGCTGGCATGGATCGCGGCGATGCCCCTCGTCTCCAGCGCCCAGCGGCAGAGCGCCGCGGCCGCCTCCGGCGCCACGCCATGGCCCCAGAATTTCCGCCCGACCCAGTAGCCGAGCTCTGCCCCCTTGCGGTCGGTATCGAGGGTCAGCGCCACGCAGCCGACCAGCCGCTCGACCTGTCCCTCGGGTCCCTCCTCCTCGCCGGTGATCGCCAGGTGCCAAGCCTCGCCGGCTTCGATCTGTGCCCAGGTGGAGCGGATCCATTCCTCGGCGCGGGCCAACTCATAGGGATAGCGCACGCGGGCGAGGTTCTTCGCCACCTCCCAATCGTTGACCAGGCGATGCAGCGCCGTCGCATCCTCGAGGCGCAGCGGGCGCAAGACCAGACGCTCCGTGCGGAGCGGCGGGAAGTCGGGCAACGATGTCACGATGGCAGCAGACCCCGGTGGCGGTTGCGGCGGAAGGCTTCGGCCAGGGGCGCCGCGAAAGGGCGGGTGGTGGAGCTGAGCGGGATCGAACCGCTGACCTCGTCATTGCGAACGACGCGCTCTCCCAACTGAGCTACAGCCCCGTACCAACCCGCGGGCTTGGGGTCCCGCAGGGCGCGCTAGATGCCCTTGAGCGGCCTCCGAGTCAAGCCCGCTTGTCCAGTGCTGTGCCCGTCATTAGGTTGCGCCCGCGTTCCACGGCTCCGGCCCAAACCAAGGTCATCGGCATGTTCCTGGATGTGGTGTTCTACCTGGCCGGCGCGGTGCTGGACTTGCTGTGGTGGGCGGTCATGCTCGCCGTCGTGGTCCAGCTGCTGGTCAATTTCGGCGTGCTCGACACGCGCAACCGCATCGTCTGGATGATCGCCGACTTCCTCTACCGGGTGACGGAGCCGCTCTTCGGCCGCGTCCGCAGGGTATTGCCGAATTTCGGCTCCATCGACCTCTCGCCGCTGGTGGTGCTCCTGCTGATCACCGCCTGCCAGATGCTGCTCGGCGCCATCCGCCGCTCGCTCTTCCTGAACGGGATGTATTTTTGACCGATGACTGGTGGCGACCAGTCGCAGAGGGCATCACCCTCCGCGTGAAGGTGCAGCCCCGGGCGCGGCGGCCGGGCATCGGTGGGCTGGCGCCTGGGGTGGATGGGCCGCGGCTTCGCCTCGCCGTCACCGAGGCGGTGGAGGACGGCCGGGCGAACCGCGCGGTCTGCGGCGCCCTCGCCACGGCGCTCGGCCTGCCCGCCTCGGCGGTGAGCATCCTCCAGGGTCAGGCTGCGCGGGAGAAGCTGGTGCAGGCCGCGGGCGATGCCGAGGCGCTGGCCGCAAGGGTAAGGGATTGGGCATGACGGCACGGATCATCGACGGCAAGGCCGTGGCGGAGCGGCTGCGAGCCGGCCTCGCCGGGCGCATCGCCGCCCTGCCTTTCCGCCCGGGGCTGCGCGTCGTCCGCATCGGCGAGGACCCGGCAAGCGGCGTCTATGTCCGCAACAAGGACCGCGCCGCGCTCGCCGCCGGCTTCGACAGCGCCACCATCCATCTGCCGGAGACGGCCAGCGAGTCGGACCTGCTCGCCCTCATCGCCCGGCTGAACGCCGACCCGGCGGTGGACGGCATCCTCGTCCAGCTCCCGCTGCCGCCGCAGATTAGGGCCGATGCGGTCATCGCCGCGGTCGATCCGGCGAAGGACGTGGACGGATTCCACCCGGTGAATGCCGGGCGCCTGGCCAGCCGCCAGCCCGGCCTCGTGCCCTGCACGCCGAAAGGGGTGATGCACCTGCTGCGCGAGGCCGGCGTGACGCTGCCCGGTGCCCGCGCCGTGGTGCTCGGTCGCAGCCAGATCGTCGGCCGGCCGATGCTGCAATTGCTGCTCGCCGCAGATTGCACCGTCACCGTCGTGCATTCCCGCACCCACGACCTGCCGGGCGAGTGCCGCCGCGCGGAGATTCTGGTCGCCGCCGCCGGACAGGTGGAGCTGGTGCGAGGCGACTGGGTGGCCGAGGGCGCCGCCGTCATCGATGTCGGCATCAACCGTGGCGCCGACGGCCGGCTGGTTGGCGACGTCGCCTTCTCCGAGGCGCTGCCCCGGGCCTCGGCCATCACCCCGGTGCCGGGTGGCGTCGGGCCGATGACCATCGCCTGCTTGCTCGAGAACACGCTGGAGGCGGCGCTCGCACGGCGGAGCCTGCCGGCGGAGTAGCGTCCTTGGCGGGTTTCGGCCTCGGCCTGCTCTTCGTCCTGATCTGGGCCTCCGCCTTCACCGCCATCAAGGGGCTGGTGCCGGAATGGCCGCCGCTCTGGGCGCTGGCCATCCGCTTCTGCCTAGTCGCCTTGCTGCTCGCCGGGGTGCTCGCCTGGCGCGGGCTGCGCTGGCCAGGGCGGCGCGACGGGGCGCGGCTCGGGGCGATGGGGCTCTTCGGCTCGGCCGGCTATCTCGCGGGGGCCTGGCTTTCCGCGCTGACGCTGCCCTCCGGCCTGATCGCCCTGCTCTCCTCCACCGCGCCGCTCTTCGTGGCGCTCGGCGAGGTGATCTTCCTCGGCCGCCGCGTCCCGGCGATGGCCTGGGCCGGGCTTGCCCTCGGCTGGCTCGGCGTCGCCGTGCTCGGCATCGGGCGCGGCGCGGCGGGGTTCGATCTGCATGGCGTGCTGCTGGCGCTCGGCGGGGCGCTGTCCCAGGCGGCGGGCATCCTGATCTTCGCCCCGGCGCGCGGGCGGGTCGATGCCTGGACCGCCAATGCGGTGCAGGCGGCGGTCGCCGCGCTGGCGCTGACCCTGCTCGCCAGCCTGGTCGAGACCCGCCTGCCCGGGGCGCCGAGCCCGGTCGCCCTCTTCTCCCTCGCCTATGGCGTGGTGGTGGTCGGCATCGGCGGCTACGCGCTCTACTTCACCATGTTGAAGCGCCTGCCGCCGGCGACGGCCGCAGCCCTGCAGCTGCTCGCCCCGCCGGTCGCCGCCCTGCTCGGCTGGGCGCTGCTCGGCGAGGTGCTGGGCTGGGCCGATGTGGCGGGCGGCCTGGTGACGCTTTCCGGCCTCGCCTTGCTGTTCCGCGCCCGCGCCGGATAGGCCTCCATGGTTGACCGGACGGGAAGTCCCGTCTATATGCCTCGCCTCCCGGCGGCGCCCTGGCCCCGCCGGCGGCCTCTTTTGGCCGATCCCATAACCGAACCCTTGCCCGGGGCAGCGCCGACCCCGGCCTATGATCCTGGCGCGACCAGTTGAGGCCGCACGATGACCTTCGCAGTGATCCGCACCGGCGGAAAGCAGTACCGGGTGACGCCGAATGCCGTGCTCACCGTCGAGAAGCTCGAAGCCGAGCCCGGCGCCACCGTCACCTTCCATGACGTGCTGGCCATCGGCGGCGAGGCCGGCCTGACCCTCGGCGCGCCCACCGTCCCCGGCGCCAGCGTCACCGCGACCGTCGAGAAGCACGCCCGCGGCGAGAAGGTGCTGATCCTGAAGAAGCGCCGCCGGCAGAACAGCCGCCGCAAGCGGGGCCATCGCCAGGACCTGACGGTCCTCCGCATCGCCGACATCGCCGCGGCCTGAAGACGAAGGAGAATTCTCCATGGCACATAAGAAGGCAGGCGGCTCCTCCCGCAACGGGCGCGACAGCGCCGGCAAGCGCCTTGGCGTGAAGCTGTTCGGCGGGCAGGTCGTCCGCGCCGGCAACATCATCGTCACTCAGCGCGGCACGAAGATGCTGGCCGGCCGCAATGTCGGCGTCGGCCGCACCCATTCGCTGCACGCGATGGTCGACGGCACGGTGAAGTTCGAGCGCAAGGCCGAGGGCCGCGTGCACGTTTCCGTCCTGCCGGTCGCCCAGGCCGCCGAATAAGCCTCACCGCCAGCGGTGATGCGAAGGGGGCCGCAAGGCCCCCTTTTTTGTTTCCAAGGGTCCAATCCCCCATGAAATTTCTCGATGAAGCCAAGGTCTGGGTGAAGGCCGGCGACGGCGGCGACGGCGTCATCGCCTTCCGCCGCGAGAAGTACATCGAGTTCGGCGGCCCCGACGGCGGCAATGGCGGCCGCGGCGGCGATGTGGTGGTGGAGGCCGTCGATGGCCTCAACACACTGATCGACTACCGCTATGCCCAGCACTTCAAGGCCCGCAAGGGCGGCAACGGTGCCGGGCAGGACCGCACCGGCGCCGGCAGCGAGGATGTCGTCCTCAAGGTGCCGATCGGCACGCAGATCTTCGCCGAGGACAAGGAGACGCTGCTCGCTGATCTCGACACACCGGGCGCCCGGGTGGTGATCGCCCAGGGCGGCGATGGCGGCCATGGCAACGCCCACTACAAGACCAGCACCAACCGCGCCCCCCGCCGCGCCGACAAGGGCTGGCCGGGCGAGGAGAAGTGGCTCTGGCTCCGCCTCAAGCTGATCGCCGATGCCGGGCTCGTCGGCCTGCCGAATGCCGGGAAATCGACTTTCCTGGCCGCCGTCAGCGCCGCCCGGCCGAAGATCGCCGACTACCCCTTCACCACGCTCCATCCGCAGCTCGGCGTCGTCCGCCTCAACGCCTCGGAGGAGTTCGTCCTCGCCGACATTCCCGGGCTGATCGAGGGCGCGCATGAGGGTGCCGGGCTCGGTGATCGCTTCCTCGGCCATATCGAGCGCTGCGCCGTGCTGCTGCACCTGATCGACGGCAGCCAGCCGGACCCGGCCGGCGCATGGCGCACCGTGCGGGAGGAGCTGGAAGGCTACGGCAACGGCCTCGCCGAGAAGCCGGAGCTGGTCGCCCTCAACAAGCTGGATGCGATGACGCCCCAGGCCCGTACCAGCCGGCTGAAGGCGTTGGAGCGTGCCGTCGGCCGCCCGGTGCTGCTGCTTTCCGGCGCGACGCAGGAAGGCGTGCCGGAAGCGTTGCGGGCACTCGCCAGCGTCATCGCCGAGAAGCGGGCGGCGGATCAGGACAAGGCCTAGCGCCGCCCCGTCACCGCCAGCAGCCCGCCGAGCACGCCGATCCCCGCCGCCAGCGGCCCGAAGCCGGCGAAGCCGTGCTGGGCGATCATCCAGCTTCCGAGCGCCGCCGCGCCGAGCCATCCGACGCTCGCCGAGGTGACGTTCAGCCCGAGCACCGTCCCCCGCACATCCTCCGGCACCTCCGCCAGCGCCGCCATCAGGCTTGGCCGGGCGATGGCATTGACGAAGACATAGGCGAAGCCGAGCGCGACCGACCCTTCCAGCCCCGGCAGCCAGCCGAACAGCGCGAGCGCCAGCGCCGCCGAGCCGAACATCGCCCCGGCGAAGGTCAGCCGCCGGTTACCGAGCCGGTCCGCCAACTGCCCGCCCAGCACCGTGCCGAGGATGCTCCCAAGGGCGAAGACCGCCAGCGGCAGCACCACGCCGGCCAGCGACAGATCATAGGCCGATTGCAGGAAGGTGGCGAAATAGACGGCGATGAGGCCGTAGCAGATGCGCTCCGCCACCCCCATCGCCAGCAGCCGCAGCACCGGCCCGGTGAGCGCCTTGCCCCGCACCGCCCCCGCCTTGCGCAGGCCATGCCCACCCGGGGCCGGCCGCAGCGTCGTCACCCAGAGCGCCAGCCCCGCCAGCAGCGCCACCCCGGCCACCACCTGGTTCACCCCCCGCCAGCCGAGAGAGGCGCCGATCCAGGCCGCCATCGGCACCCCGACCAGCAGGGTCAGCGACTGCCCCGCCATCACCCAGCCCAGCGCCCGCCCGCGCTGCCGGTCGATGACCCGCGCCGAAGCCTCGGCCATCAGCACCCCGGTGAAGGCGCCCGCGCAGCCGCCCGCCAGGGCACCCCAGACCGCGACCCAGAGGAAGCTGCCCGCCCCCGCCACGCCCAGCAGGCAAAGCGCCAGCGCCACCGGCCCGCCGATGAGGAAAGGCCGCCGCCCCCAGCGATCCGACCCCGCCCCGGCCAGCACCGAGGCGATGCCCCAGGCAATCGAGGTGACGGCCATGAGGTTGCCGACCAGCGGCAGGCTCGTCGCCAGATCGCGTGACATCTCTAGCAGAAAGGGCGCCCGCGTCGTGCCGCTGGAAGAGGCGGCGAACATGCCGAAACAGGCCGCCGCGAGCAGCGCCCAAGGCATGGGCGGTTCAACGGGAGGGACGCCCGCGACCGCATCGCCGGGCGGCAGGGGCCAGCGATGACGGGCCATGGCGTTTCCTCGAAGCTTATGGATTGCGGGCAAGCCTAGGCGCGCTGCCTGGAAGGGTCCAGCCGCAGGGGATAGGCTGACGGCCTCCCCGTCCGGACACCCGCCTTGTCGAATCGCCAACGCCCCGACCTGATCGGCCTGATCGCCCTCGGAGTCATCGTCGCCGTGATGGTCGGCGGGTACTTCCTCTTCCCTGCCCTGCAGGCGGCAATGGGCTACCAGGACTGCATCGCCTCCGGCCGCATCACCGGCTGCTAGAGCAAATACCTCCGATCGGATGGAATCATCTGATCGGAGGTATTTGCTCGCCAAAACAACAGACCAGAGCGGGTTCCGTGAGCCCGTGCGAACGGAACCGCTCTAGGTTGCGCTTTCCGACAACGTCCGCTGCACCGCCCGCCGCCAGCCGCGGTAGGCCGCCTCCCGCTCGGCCTCGGCCATGACCGGGCCGAAGCGCCGGTCGAGTTGCCAGCGCCCCGCGAATTCCGCCGGCTCCGGGCAAAGCCCCGCCTGCAAACCGGCGAGGTAGCCGGCCCCCAACGCCGTCGTCTCGCGGATGATCGGCCTGTCCACCGGCGCCCCCAGCACGTCGGCCAGGAACTGCATCGTCCAGTCGGAGGCGACCATGCCGCCATCGACGCGCAGCACCGCCCTCGCCCCGGCGCCCATGTCGGCCTGCATGGCCTCGACCAGGTCGCGCGTCTGGTAGCCAACGCTCTCCAGCGCGGCGCGGGCGAAGTCGGCCCGGCCCGAGGCGCGGGTCAGCCCATGGATGGTGCCGCGCGCCTCCGCGTCCCAGTGCGGCACGCCGAGGCCGACGAAGGCCGGCACCAGGTAGAGCCGCCCCGCCGGGTCCGACTGCGCCGCCAGCGCGCCGCTCTCCGCCGCATCCTTGATGATGCCGAGCCCGTCGCGCAGCCATTGCACCGCCGCCCCGGCGACGAAGATCGCCCCTTCCAGCGCATAGGTCCGCCGGCCGCGGAGCTGATAGGCGATGGTCGTCAGCAACCGGTGGCTGGAGGCGACCGGCGCCTCCCCCGTGTTCAGCAGGGCGAAGCAGCCCGTCCCGTAGGTCGACTTCACCATCCCCGGCTCGAAGCAGGCCTGCCCCACCGTCGCCGCCTGCTGGTCCCCGGCGATGCCGAGCACCGGGATCGCGGCGCCGAACAGCGTCGTCGTGCCGAAGTCGGCCGCGCAGTCGCGCACCTCCGGCAGCATCCCCATCGGCACGCGAAACAACGCGCACATCGCCGGGTCCCAGGCGCCGGCGCGGATGTCGAAGAGCATGGTGCGCGCCGCGTTGGTCGCGTCCGTCGCATGCACGCGCCCCTCGGTGAGGCGCCAGAGCAGGAAGCTATCGACCGTGCCGAAGGCCAGCTCCCCCCGCTCGGCGGCAGCCCGAGCGCCGGGCACGGCATCGAGGATCCAGGCGATCTTGGTCGCCGAGAAATAGGGATCGATCAGCAGCCCCGTCATCGCCGCGACGCCGGCCGCATGCCCCGCCTCGCGCAGCGCCGCGCAGGTGGCGGCCGTCCGCCGGTCCTGCCAGACGATGGCGCGATGGACCGGACGGCCGGTGCGCCGGTCCCAGACCAGCGTCGTTTCCCGCTGGTTGGCGATGCCGATGCCGGCGATCTGCGCGGGCGCGAGCCCCGCCTTGCCGATCGCTTCCCGCATCACAGCGAGCGAGGTTTCCCAGAGATCCTCCGCCTCATGCTCCACCCAGCCGGACTGCGGGTAATGCTGCGCGAATTCCTGCTGCGCCGAGGCGACGGGCGCGAGATCTGGCGTACGGAAGACGATCGCCCGGGTGGAGGTGGTGCCCTGATCGAGGGCGAGGATATGGCCTTCGGCGGGCATCGGCGGAACCTCTGATGGGTTAAGCGGCGGGGGCCGAAGCCCCCGCCAGTCGGATCAGCCGCGGCGCGGCGGGTTGGCCGGCCAGCTCTGGATGAGCTTGTCGTAGTCGACCGTCTCGCCTTGCGGCTTCTCGTTCGACAACTTGCGTTGCGGCGCGATGTTGCCGTCCTTCTCCGCCCGCTCGTACCACTGCTCGGCGCTGGTGCGCGGGTTGAGCCGCGGGCCGCACTCGCCCTGCACATTGGCGCGCTGAAGCCGCTCGAGCACGCTGTCCTGCGCCGCCGCCAGCGAGTCCATCGCCGCCTGCGGCGTCTTCGCGCCCGAGGAGGCGTCGCCGATATTCTGCCACCAGAGCTGCGCCAGGCGCGGATAATCGGGGATGTTCACCCCCGTCGGCGTCCACTGCACCCGCGCCGGCGAGCGGTAGAACTCGATCAGCCCACCGAGCTGCTTGGCCCGCTCGGTGAAGGACTGGTGCCAGATGTCGCTCTCGCGGATGAAGGTGAGGCCGACATGGCTCTTCTTCAGGCTGGTCGACTTCGAGACGCAGAACTGGGCGTAGAGCCAGGCCGCGCGGCGGCGGTCGACGGGGGTGGACTTCAGCAGCGTCCAGGACCCGGCATCCTGGTAGCCGAGCTTCATCCCCTCCTTCCAGTAGGCGCCCTTCGGCGAGGGCGCCATGCGCCAGCGCGGCGTGCCGTCCGGGTTCATCACCGCGAGGCCCGGCTTCACCATGTCGGCGGTGAAGGCGGTGTACCAGAACATCTGCTGGGCAATGTTGCCCTGCGCCGGCACAGGGCCGCTCTCGGAGAAGGTCATGCCCGCCGCCTCGGGCGGGGCATACTTCTTCAGCCACTCCACATATTTGGTGATGGAGTAGACGGCGGCCGGCCCGTTGGTGTCGCCGCCGCGCTCGATGGAAGAGCCGGTCGGGCGGCAGCCCTCCATGCGGATGCCCCACTCGTCGACCGGCTTGCCGTTCGGGATGCCGCGGTCGCCATTGCCCGCCATGGAGAGCCAGGCATCGGTGAAGCGCCAGCCGAGCGAGGGATCCTTCTTGCCGTAGTCCATGTGGCCATAGACCTTGACCCCATCGATCTCCTTCACCGTGTTGGTGAAGAACTCGGCGATATCCTCATAGGCGGACCAGTTCACCGGCACGCCGAGATCGTAGCCGAATTGCCGCCTGAAGGCTTCCTTGATCGCCGGCCGGTTGAACCAGTCGTAGCGGAACCAGTAGACATTCGCGAATTGCTGGTCGGGCAACTGATAGAGCTTGCCGTCCGGCCCGGTGCCGAAGCTGCGGCCGATGAAATCCTCGAGGTCGAGCGTCGGCAGGGTCTGGTCCTTGCCCTCGCCGGCCATCCAGTCAGTCAGCGGCACCGCCTGCTGGTAGCGGAAATGCGTGCCGATCAGGTCGCTGTCGTTGACCCAGGCATCGTAGACGTTGCGGCCCGACTGCATCTGCGTCTGCAGCTTCTCCACCACATCGCCCTCCTGCAGCAGGTCGTGCCGCAGGCGGATGCCGGTGATTTCGGAGAAGGCGCGGGCCAGCGTGCGGGCTTCGTACTCATGGGTGGTGATGGTCTCGGAGACGACGTTGATCTCCTGGCCGCGGAAGGGCTGCGCGGCGCGGGCGAACCACTCCATTTCCTGCATCTGCTGCTCTTGCGAGAGCGTCGAGGGCTGGAATTCCTCGGAGACCCAGCGGCGCGCGGCGTCCACCCCCTGCGCGACCGAATGGCTCGGCCGGAGCAGCGCCGGCGCGGCGAGGACCGCGGCGCTGCCGAGCAGCCACTTGCGGCGGCCCATCGGTGTCATGGCATTCATTGCGTTTCCCTCCTCAGCAAGGCACGGCGAACCTCATGGCCAGCCGCGTTCGGTCAGGTCCAGCGAAACAGTATCGCCCCGTAAACGAGCGACACGATGCTGGCGCCCCAGAGCGGCGCATCCCCGGCCAGCGCCAGCCAGCCGAGATGGATGAAGGCGGCGCCGAGCAGCGTCAGGAACAGCCGGTCGCCGCGCGTCGTCGGCAGGCCGAGCATCCCGATGCGGTCCCGCTCCGGCCGCAGCGCCGCGAGCGTCGTCATCGCCGCCAGCACGCAGAGCAACAGGCCGAAGAACAGCGCCGTCTGCCAGGTCCAGGCCATCCATCCGAGGGCCATCACACCCGCCCCAGCGCGAAGCCACGCGCGATGTGGTTGCGGACGAACCAGATGACGATCGCTCCCGGGATGATGGTCAGCACGCCAGCCGCCGCGAGCAGCCCCCAGTCCATCCCCGCCGCCGAGACGGTCCGCGTCATCGTCGCCACGATTGGCTTAGCGTTCACCGTGGTCAGCGTCCGCGCCAGCAGCAACTCCACCCAGGAGAACATGAAGCAGAAGAAGGCCGCGACGCCGACGCCGCCCGCGACGAGCGGCAGGAAGTGGCGGATGAAGAAGGCCGGGAAGGACCAGCCATCGATCGCCGCCATCTCGTCGATCTCGCGCGGCACGCCGGACATGAAGCCCTCGAGGATCCAGACCGCAAGCGGGATGTTGAACAGGCAATGCGCCAGCGCCACCGCCCAGGGCGTGTCGAACAGCCCGACCGCGCTGTAGAGCTGGAAGAAGGGCAGCGCGAAGACCGCCGGCGGCGCCATCCGGTTCGACAGCAGCCAGAAGAACAGGTGCTTGTCGCCGAGGAAGCGGTAGCGGCTGAAGGCATAGGCCGCCGGCAGCGCCACGGCGAGAGAGATCACCGTGTTCAGCGCCACATAGGTCAGGCTGTTGATGTAGCCGCTGTACCAGGAGGCATCGGTGAAGATGCGCCGGTAATGCTCCAGCGTCGGGTTCTGCGGCCAGAGCGTCATCCCGGAGTTGATCTCGAGATTCGTCTTCAGGCTCATATTGACGAGCCAGTAGATCGGCACGAGCAGGAACAGAATGTAAAGGCCGAGCACCAGCCGCGGCACGGCGGCGCGCAGCGCACCACTCTCCGCCGGGGCGCGGGTCTTGGCGAGGGCCGCAGGGGCCAGGGCCGCGCCGCTCATTGCACCGCCTCGCTCTGGCTGCGGGTCGTGGTGGCGAAGAAGACCCAGCACACGGTCAGCACGATCAGGTTGTAGACGATCGACATCGCCGCCGCCTTACCAAGGTCGAACTGCCCGAGCGCAATCTTGACGAGGTCGATGGACAGGAAGGTCGTGGCATTGCCCGGCCCGCCGCCCGTCACCACGAAGGGCTCGGTGTAGATCATGAAGCTGTCCATGAAGCGCAGCAGGATGGCGATGGTCAGCACCCGCTGCATCTTCGGCAGTTGGATGGCGCGGAACACCGCCCAACTGCTGGCGCCATCCACCTTGGCCGCCTGGTAGTAGGCATCCGGGATGGCGCGCAGCCCCGCATAGCAGAGCAGCACGACCAGCGAGGTCCAGTGCCACACATCCATGGCCACCACGGTCACCCAGGCCGCCAGCGGTGTCTGCGCATAGTTGTACTCGATGCCGAGCCCGTTCACCGCCGCGCCCAGCAGGCCGATGTCACGCCGCGCGAAGACCTGCCAAATGGTCCCCACCACGTTCCAGGGGATCAGCAGCGGCAGGGCCAGCAGCACCAGCGAGGCGGCGACGCCCCATCCCTTGCGCGGCAAGGTCAGCGCCACGCCGATGCCTAGCGGCACCTCGATCAGCAGGCAGAGAGCGCTGAACAGCAGCGTCCGCCAAAGAGCATCGAAGAACCGGCCGCCGAGATCGGTCGAGGGATCGAGCAGTTCCTTGAACCAACCCGTGCCGTTCCAGAAGAACTCGTTGTTCCCGAAGCTATCCTGCACCGAGTAGTTCACCACCGTCATCACCGGGATGAGGGCGGAGAAGGCGACCAGCGCCACCACCGGCAGCACCAGGAACCAGGCGCGGTTGTCGAGCGGCTTGCTCATCGCTCAGCCCTCCCCCGTGGCCAAGCGGCCATCGGCATAGATGTGCATCCGTGCGGGATCGAGGGCGAGCCGTGGTTCCGCCGGCACCGCCATCCCCTCCGGCAAGGTGGCGGCGAAGGGCACCCCGTCCAGTTCCACTCGCGCGATGCGACGCCGCCCAAGATCCTCGACGCGCCGCACCGTCACCGGCAACCCGTCCCGGGCAATCGCCGCGAATTCCGGCCGGATGCCGAGCTCCACCTTGCCCGCCAGCGCCCCATAACCGCGCGGCAGGTCGACGCGATGCCCACCCGGCAGGATGGCGGTATCGCCCTCCACCGCGCAGGGCAGGAAATTCATCCCCGGCGAGCCGATGAAATGCCCGACGAAGCTATGCGCCGGCCGGTCGAACAGCGCCTCCGGCGTGCCGACCTGCACCACCTCGCCCTCGCTCATCACCACCACCCGGTCGGCGAAGGTGAGCGCCTCGGTCTGGTCATGGGTGACGTAGATCATCGTCACCGGCACCTGGCGATGCAGTTCCTTCAGCCGCGAGCGCAACTCCCATTTCAGGTGCGGGTCGATCACCGTCAGCGGCTCGTCGAACAGGATCGCCGCCACGTCGTCGCGGACGAGGCCCCGCCCAAGCGAGATCTTCTGCTTGTCGTCGGCGCCGAGGTTGCGCGCCCGCCGGTCCAGCATCGCGGTCAATCCGAGCAGCCCGGCTACATGCTCGACCCGCGCCCGCGCTGCCGCCTGCGGCACGCCGCGGTTGCGCAGGGGAAAGGCCAGATTCTCCCGCACCGTCATCGTGTCGTAGACCACGGGAAATTGGAACACCTGCGCCACATTGCGCCGTTCGGTCGAGAGCGCCGTCACGTCCCGCCCGTCGAACAGCACCCGCCCCTCGCGCGGCTGCAGCAGCCCGGAGACGATGTTGAGCAGCGTCGTCTTGCCGCAGCCGGATGGCCCGAGCAACGCATAGGCGCCGGCATCCTCCCAAACCATATCCATCGGCTTCAGTGCGTAGGCGCTGCTGCCGGGATAGCCATGCGCCAGGCGCTCGAAGGCGATGCGGGCCATCAGGCGGCCTCCGCCAGGGGCGCGACGGCGGCAAGCCGGCCATCCGCGCCGAAGACTAGGCAGCGCTGCGGATCGAGCCAGAGCGTCACCTCCTGCCCCGGCTCCGGCCGCTGCACGCCGGGCGTCAGCACCACCCAATCCATCCCGCCGACGCTGCAATGCACATAGGTCTCGGAGCCCGTCACTTCGGCGACGCGCACCACCGCCGGCAGGGCGACCGCGCCCGGCAACGGCTCCAGCGAGACCTGATGCGCGCGGATGCCGATGGTGCAGGCCCCATCGGCGACGCCCGCCGGCGCCGGCATCACCGCGCCCGTGGCGAGCACCAGCCGCCCGCCCTCCGCCCGCGCCGGCGCCTCGTTCAGCGGCGGATCGGAGAAGACCCGCGCCGTGGGCAGGTCCGTCGGCCGCCGGAACACCGCGCCCGCCGGACCGAATTGCGTCACGCGCCCCTCCGAGAGCGTCGCGACGAACCCACCCAGCAGCAGCGCCTCCGCCGGCTCCGTCGTCGCATAGACGAAGACCGATCCGCTCTCGGCGAAGAGCTTCGGCAGCTCCTCGCGCAATTCTTCGCGCAGCTTGTAATCGAGATTGGCCAGCGGCTCGTCCATCAGCACCAGCGCCGCCCGCTTGACGAGCGCTCGCGCGATCGCCGTCCGCTGCTGCTGCCCGCCGGACAGCTCCAGCGGCCGCCGCGCCAGATAGGGCTCCAGCCGCAGCAGCCGCGCCGCCTCGCGCACCCGCCCCTCGATCTCCGTCCGCTTCAACCCCGCCACGCGCAGCGGAGATGCGATGTTCTCGAAGACGCTGAGCGTCGGATAATTGATGAACTGCTGGTAGACCATGGCGACGCTCCGCCGCCGCACCGGCTGCCCCGTCACCTCCCGCCCTTCGGCGAAAAGCCGCCCCTCACTCGGTCGGTCCAGCCCCGCAAGCAGGCGCAGCAGCGTCGTCTTGCCCGCGCCGGTCGGGCCGAGCAGCACATTCGGCAGCCCCGGCTGCAGCTCCAGCGTCACCGGATGCAGCACCGCCTCGCCACCGGAGGACAGCGCCAGCCCGTCCGCCCGCACCGTCATTCCGCCGCCCTCCCGGCCGCCGCCCGCGCCGCGTCCATATACGCCGCCAGCGCCGCCTGCCCCGCCTGATCGACCCGGAGCCCCAGCTTGGTCCGCCGCCACAGCACGTCGGCCGGCGCACGCGCCCATTCCTCGCGCATCTGCCAATCCACCTCGCGCGCCGTCAGCCCGGCGCCGAAATGCCGGCCGAGATCCGCCATGCTGCGCGCATCGCCCAGCACCCGCCTGGCCCGCGTGCCATATTGCCGGACCAGCCGCCGCGCCAGCTTGGCCTCGATGAAGGGGTAGTCGCGCCGCAACGCCTCGACCAGCGCCGGCGCCCCATCCCAGGGAAAATCGCCCCCCGGCAGCGAGGCGGCATCCGTCCAGCCCGGCTTCAGCCCCGGGAAATGCGGCTCCAGCTTCGCCATCGCCGCTTCGGCCAGCCGGCGATAGGTGGTGATCTTGCCGCCGAAGACGCTGAGCAGCGGCGCTCCGCCCTCCGCCTCGTCGATCTTGAGGACGTAGTCGCGCGTCGCCTCCTGCGCCCGGCTGGCACCGTCGTCATAGAGCGGCCGCACGCCGGAATAGCTCCAGACCACATCGGCGGGCGTGACGGGCTTGCGGAAATACTCGCTCACCGCGCGGCAGAGATAGGTGGTTTCGGCCTCGGAGATCTTTGCCGTTGCCGGGTCGCCCTCGAATTCCTCATCGGTCGTGCCGATGAGCATGAAGTCTTCCTCATAGGGGATCGAGAAGCAGATCCGCCCGTCCGGATTCTGGAAGATGTAGCAGCGGTCGTGCTCATAGAGCCGCCGCGTCACGATATGGCTGCCCTTCACCATGCGGACGCGCGCCGGCGTGTTGACGCCCGCGACGCCGCCGAGCACCGAACCCACCCAGGGCCCCGCCGCATTGACGATCGCCCGTGCCTGGACCTCCTGCACCGCGCCGCTATCCTCGTCGCGCAGCGTCGCATGCCACAGCCCGCCCTCGCGCCGGGCGGAGGTCACACGCGTCCGCGTCAGCACCGTCGCGCCCCGGTCCGCCGCATCGCGCGCGTTCAGGACGACGAGCCGCGCATCCTCCACCCAGCAATCGGAATATTCGAAGCCGCGCGTCAGATCCGGCTTCAGCGGCGCCCCCACCGGGTCCCGCCGCAGATCGATACTGCGCGTCGGCGGCAGGATGCGTCGCCCGCCCAGATGGTCGTAGAGGAAGAGCCCAAGCCTGAGGATCGGCCAGGGCCGCTGCCCGGCATTGTGCGGCAGCACGAAGCGCAGCGGCCAGACGATATGCGGCGCCGCCCGCAGCAGCACCTCGCGCTCGATCAGCGCCTCTCGCACCAGGCGGAATTCCCGGTACTCCAGATAGCGCAGCCCACCATGGATCAGCTTGGTGGAGGAGGAGGAGGTCGCGCCCGCCAGGTCGCCCTTCTCGGCGAGCGTTACCGAGAGGCCCCGCCCCACCGCATCGCGGGCGATGCCGCAGCCATTCACGCCCCCGCCGATGACGAGGAGATCCTGAACCTGGCTGTTGCCCATTGCTGCCACGCGATTGTCCCTGGACGTTGCGCCGATGCTTCCCCAGCCAAACCGAAAGCGCAAGCGAAAATTTCGCGCCCTAACCGCACCTCACCGGCTTTCGCTTTCCGCAAGCTCCACGCGCGTCCCCGCCTCCCGGCAGACCTCGGCGAAGCGCGGCGGCGGTGGCCGGTCCGTCACCACCGTATGCAGCTGCCGCACATGGCCGATGCGGATCGGCGCCGAGCGCTCGAATTTCCCCGCATCCGCCACCAGGATCGGCTGCCGGGCATTGCCTAGGATGGCGCGCGACACCCGCACCTCGCGGTAGTCGTAGTCGAGCAGGCTGCCATCCTCATCGAGGGCGGAGGCGCCGATCACCGCGAAATCCAGCTTGAACTCGGAGACGAGGTCGACCGTCGCCTCCCCCGCGATGCCGCCATCGCTCTGCCGCACCGGCCCACCGGCAACGACGACCTCGACGCCCGGGCTGGGCAGCAGGATGGAGACGACATGAATGTTGTTGGTAACGACGAGCAGGTCGCGGTGCCGGGTCAGCGCCCGCGCCACCTCTTCCGTCGTCGTGCCGATATTGATGAATAGCGAGGAGCCATCCGGGATGAGCGCCGCGCAGCGCGCCGCGATCCGCCGCTTCTCCTCATGCGCCAGCGCCCGCCGCGCCTCGTAGGAGGCGTTGGCGACGCCCGAGGCCAGCATCGCTCCGCCATGCTGCCGCGCCAGCAGGCCGAGGTCGCGCAGCAGGTTGAGATCCTTGCGGATGGTCTGCGGGCTGACGGCGAAGCGCGCCGCCAGCTCCTCCACCCCGACGCGCCCGGCCCCGCGGGCCAGGCTCAGGATTGCCTGCTGCCGATCCGAAAGTTCCGCAAGCGGTAGGGTTGTCGTCACCCTGCGAGGATGCGCCACCCGCGCCCAAAACGAAAGCGGGCAGTTGGATCAGCACCCCGTCTGCCGCGGCAGGCGCTCCACCTCCAGCCCGAAGAGCGGCCGGATCCCCGTCCCCAGCCAGTTGCCGAAGAAGGCAGCCACCATCCAGACCCAGCCATGCAGGCTGCCCGAAGCGATACCCGAGAAATAGGCGCCGATATTGCACCCATAGGCGAGCCGCGCCCCGTAGCCCAGCATCACCCCGCCCACCACGGCGGCCAGCGCCGAGCGCCAGGGCACCCTCCAACCCGGCGAGAACCGCCCCGCCAGCGCCGAGGCCAGCAGCGCGCCGAGGATGATGCCGAAGTCCATCACCGAGGTGACGTCGGTCAGCACGCTCGCCTCCAGCGCCGCCCGCGGCCCGGGTGCCTGCCAATAGGGCCAGCTTGCCGGATCAAGCCCGATCAATGCCGCCGCCTTCGACCCCCAAAGGGCGAAAGCCGAGGTGATCCCCCAGGGCCGCCCCGACAGCGCCAGCGTCACGAAGTTCAGCACCGCCAGCGCCACCGCCCCGGCAACCAGCGGCCAGGGCCCGCGCAGCAGCCGGGCAAGGCCTCGCCGCGGCGCATCCGGCGGCGTCACCAGCCGCCCATGCCGCCGCCGCTCCAGCACCACCGTCAGCCAGGCGATGCCGGCGAAGACGGCGAGGTTGGCAACGAGCGCCGGCACGACGCCCCAGGATTGCACCAGCGAGACCGGTGCGAAATGCGGCAGCGCCGACCACCAGTGCAGGTGCGCCGCCCCAAGCGCCGAGCCGGCGATGAAAGCCGCCAGCGTCAGCAGCATCCGCACCGAGCCGCCGCCCACTGTATAGAGTGTGCCCGAGGCGCAACCCCCGCCCATCTGCATGCCGATGCCGAAGAGGAAGGCGCCGAATATCACGGAGACGCCGACCGGCGAGACCAGCCCCCGCACCGGCTCCCCGAACAGCGTCCCCGCCGCCAGCACCGGAAAGAACAGCAGCACCGCGATGGCCAACATCACCATCTGCGCCCGCAGCCCCGCCCCACGCCGGTCGGCGATAAAGACCCGCCAGGCCGAGGTGAAGCCGAAGGCCGCATGGTAGAGCACCAGCCCCAGCGCCGCACCGAGCAGGAACAGCTCCGCCTGCCGTGGGCTCACCGCCTGGGCGATGACCCCGCCGCCGAGCAGCAGCAGCGCCCCGGCGGTCAGCGCCGCCGGAACATTGATGGCAACCTGCCGCACCCCCATTGGCGCGGCCATGCTCGTCGCGGACATCCCGAATCCCACCTTGTTGAAACCGTCGCGCCGCAAATGGGGCCGGCACGGCGCCGCGCCTCATGCCGGCCGCGCATGGCTCCTCCTACCCCAGCAGTCGCTCCGGCGTGATCGGCAACTCGCGGATGCGCCGTCCCGTCGCATGCCAGACGGCATTGGCGATCGCCGGCGCGACGCCGCAGATCGCCACCTCCGCCAGCCCCTTCACCCCGAGCGGGTTGAAGTCGCGGTCGTCATTGGGGACGAAGATGGCCTCCAGCGACGGCACGTCGGCATTCACCGGCACCAGGTACTCGGCGAGGTTGGCATTCATCACCTTGCCGAAGCGAGCATCCCATTCCGCCCGCTCCTCCAGCGCCATGCCGAGCCCGCCGACCATGCCACCGATGCACTGGCTGCGCGCCGTCTTCGGGTTGATGACACGCCCCACGTCATAGGCGCCGACCATGCGCGGCACCCGCACCGTGCCCAGCAGCTCGTCCACCCGCACCTCGACAAAGATCGCGCCGAAGGCGGCGGAGGAGTACTTCTTCGTCTCCTCCCCTGGCTGCGCGCTGCCCTCGGCCTCGACCCACCCGAGATTGTGCTGCCGCAGCAGCTCGGCATAGGGTACCGCCGGGCCGGTGCCATCGGCCCGGCCGAGCCCGCCCTCGCGCGCCACCACCGCATCCTCCGCCAGCCCGGCGAAGGGCCCCTGTTGAGCCGCCCGCACCAGCGAAGCCAGCTTCCCCTGCACCGCCTGGCAGGCCGCGACGACCGCATTGCCGAGGCTCGCCATGGTGATGGAGCCGCCATGCACCGGCGCATAGGGCAGGTTGGTGTCGCCCAGCTCGAAGCGCACATGATCGACCGGCAGGCCCAGCGTCTCCGCCGCCACCTGCGTCATCGAGGTATAGGTCCCCGGCCCCATGTCGGAGGCGGCGCTGCGCACCACCGCCATCCCGTTCCCCGTCAACGCAACGGAGGCCGAGCCGCCGCTGCGGTCGGAATGATAGATCGCCGTCGCCATGCCATAGCCGGTGAGCGTGCCGCCCTCGCGCATCGAGCGCGGCTCGGGCTTGCGCCGCGCCCAGCCGAAGCGCTCCGCCGCCGTCTCGTAGCAGGCCCGCAGTTCCTTGCTCGACCAGGGCAGCCCCTTCTGCTGGTCCTGCTCCGCATAGTTGCGCAGCCGCAGCTCCAGCGGGTCCATCCCCAACTCGACCGCCAGCTCGTCCATTGCCATCTCGAGACCGAGCACACCCGTCACCACGCCCGGCGCCCGCATCGGGCAGGGCGAGTTGGTGTCCATCTCCACCAGCCGGTAGCGCGCGTGCAGGTTGTCGCACTGGTACAGGTGGCTGGTCGGCGAGAGCGCCGTCTCGGCATACTCCTCGTAGCGCCCGACCTGCTGGACGACGTCATGCTGCAGCGCAACGAGCCTGCCATCCTTGTCCGCGCCGAGCCGCAGATGCTGCTCCGAATGCGGCCGGAAGCCGACCGCCATGTAGAGCTGCCGCCGCGTCAGCTCCAGCCGCACCGGCCGCCCGACGCGCTTCGCCGCCATCACCGCCAGCGTCACATGCGGCCAGGTCCGGAGCGCCGAGCCGAAGGCGCCGCCGACGAAGGGAGAGACCACACGGATGTTCCCCTCCTCCAGACCGAAGACATGCGCGATCTCCTTGCGGTCATTGTCCACCCATTGCGTCTTGTCGTAGAGGGTGAGGTTCTCCCCCTCCCAATGCGCGATGGTTACATGCGGCTCGATCGCATTGTGATGCTCCCGCGGATGCACGTAGCGAGCCTCGACACGCACCGGCGCCCCCGCCATCGCGCCCTCGGCATCGCCGCGCCCAAGCTCCGGCACCCGCCCGGCCTTGGCATTGCTCTCGCTCGGCGGCCGCCCCTGCTTGGCGTCGAAGATCGTCACTGCCGGGCTGCGCGCATACTCCACTCGCACCAACTCCGCCGCATGCACCGCCTGCTCCAGCGTCTCGGCGACGACCACCGCTACCGGCTCGCCGTTGAACCGCACCTGGTCATCCTGCAGCACATGCAGCTGCTCGCCGGACTGCGCATCCACCTGCGGCCGCTGGGCGATCTGCTTGTAGGGCAGCCGCGGCGCGTCCTCATGCGTCATGACAGCGAGCACCCCGGGCGCCGCCTCCGCCGCCCTGCGGTCGATGCTGCGCACATGGCCACGCGGGATGGTCGCCAGCACCATCGCCGCATAGGCGAGGCCGGGCAGGCTGAATTCCGCCGCATAGGTCGCATGGCCGGTGACCTTGGCCGGGCCGTCTACCCGGCTGACCGGCTGGCCGATGATCGCGTTCATGCCAAGCCTCCCAGCTCGAGGATCGCGCGTTCGACGGTGTGCTGCAGCAACGGTGCCTTGTAGGCATTGCCCGACCGCGTCACGGCTCCTTCCGAGGCCCAGACCGCCGCCAGCCGCACCCGGTCCCGGTCGAGCCGGTGACCGAGCAACTCCTGTTCCACCCGGATCAGCCGCCAGGGCTTGGTGGCGACGCCGCCCGCCGCGACGCGCAACTCGGCGACGCGCCCTTCCCCGTCCAGCCGCAGCGCCACGGCGGCCGAGCAGAGCGCCCAGGCGAAGCTCGCCCGGTCCCGCACCTTCACGTAATGCGAGCGGCAGCGCGTCGCATGCGCCGGGATGCGGATGGCGAGGATGATGTCGCCGTCCTGCATCACCGTCTCGATCTCCGGTGTATCACCTGGCAGTCGATGGAACCCCTCCACGGGCACCCAGCGTTCCGCCCCTCCGGCACCCTGGATCAGCACCTCCGCATCGAGGGCGACAAGCGCCACGGGGAGATCGGACGGCTGCACCGCGATGCAGTGCTCGCTGCCGCCGAGGATGGCGTTGTGGCGGTTCTCCCCCTCCAACGCCGAGCAGCCGCTGCCGGGCTGACGCTTGTTGCAGGGCGTCGAGACATCACGGAAGTAGAGGCAGCGCGTCCGCTGCAGCAGGTTGCCGCCGAGGGTCGCCATGTGCCGCACCATGGGCGAGGCCGAGGCCGCCAGCGCCTCCGCCGCCACCGCGCAGCGCTCGCGCAGCAGCGGATGGTCCGCAGCCTCCTGCAGCCTGGTCAGCGCGCCGAGCCGCAGCGCGCCGTCCCCCTCCTCGGTGATCCCGGCAAGGCCGAGCCCGTTGAGGTCGGCCAGCTCCTGCGGTTGCACCACATTCTCCTGCAGGAGCTGGAGCATGTCGGTCCCGCCGGCGATGAACTGCGCCCCGGCGAGCGCCCGGGCGGCAGCGCCGGCGGCATCGGCGACGGGGACATAGGTGAAGGGTTGCATCGCTCAGCCCTCCCGCGCGGCGGCGTCGCGCACGGCGGCGACGATGTTGGTATAGGCGCCGCAGCGGCAGAGATTGCCGCTCATCTGCTCGCGGATCTCGTCGTCGGAGCCGGTGCGTCCTTCACTGATCGCCCCAACGGCCGACATGATCTGGCCCGGCGTGCAGTAGCCGCACTGGAAGGCATCATGCTCGACGAAGGCCGCTTGCACCGGGTGCAGGTCATCGCCTCGCGCCAGCCCCTCGATCGTCGTCACCTGCCGGCCTTCCGCCATCACCGCCAGCATAAGGCAGGAGACGACGCGCCGGCCGTCGAGCAGCACGGTGCAGGCGCCGCACTGGCCCAGCGCACAGCCCTTTTTCGTGCCGGTGAGGTGCAGCCGGTCGCGCAATGCATCGAGCAGCGTGGTGCGCGCATCCACCGCGACGCGGTGCTCGGCGCCATTCACGCGAAGGGTCAGGCTGAAATTCTGCGACGGTTCCGGCATGGGGGGCTCCTTGGCGAACCCTGTCGACAGGGCCTGTTGGACGCTCCGACAACGCCAAAAAGCGCGACCCCGTTCGTTTCTTTAGGCATTGAGCCGCCAAAGGATCACGCCATGTTACGCGGCGTGACGTTGCATATCAGCACCAAAAATGAAAAACAACACTTGAACGTATACAATTACTTGCGTACCCAGGCCGCGCTCACGGGGTACTGACAAGCGTGAGCACCTTTGGCTTCAACCACAGGGGAACAGTTTCTTGGTTGACTGCGCGTCTCACGCCAGCGGGGCAGAGGTTCGGAAGCATCGCCTTGAGCGACGCTCCGGCATCCACTTCCCGCACCACGGCAATATTGGCCGTCGGGGCATGAGCGCGGCCTGATGTTGAATCGTATCTTAATCGACCACATTCGTTCGGAATTCGGCCCTTTTGCGTGCCGGGTTTCGGGTGAAGGCCGGGGCAACAAGCCTGGCCGTTGACACGGGTGCCGCAAGGCACCCGGGGGCTGCTGCAGCCCAGACGCCGTCCCGACCCTGTGCCGCGCATCCTGCGCTGCAAGGTGCGTCGTGCGGCATCGGCAATGGATATTGGGGACCACTCTCAATGGCTAACAACGCGCTCAGCGTGAGCTTCGACAAGGGCTTCGGCTCACTCGGCAACGCCTGGAACGTGCCGGCCCCGCGCAACGGAGAGGTGACGCTTTCCGGTCACTCGGGCCTGATGCAATGGGCAAGCGGCAAGGCCGCCGGCCACGGTTACGGGACCTACACGGTCACCGCCAAGATCGAAGGGCACGAGCCCGGTCCGGCCATCCTGCTGTGGCCCGGCAACGACCAGTGGCCCGGCCAGGAAATCGACCTCGTCGAGAATGCGCACGACCACTCCGGCCGCCAGTACGGCACCGTCCACTGGAACGACAACGGCAAGGACGCCTTCAAGACCGAGATGTTCGAGGGCGTGAAGGGCGGCGTGTTCCATGACTACCAGCTGGTCTGGGAGCCGGGGAAGATGACCTTCAAGGTCGACGGCAGGGATATGGGGAGCATCACCTCCCACATTCCGAAGGACTTCGACCATGGCGGGATGAACAACACGATCGGCATCCTGAACAACAACCCGGATACCTCGATCACCGTCTCGCACATCGACTTCAAGCCGCTTGGCGGCGGCGCCCCGGCCCCCGCGCCTGCCCCGACGCCGGAGGCCGCCCCTGCGCCGGCCCCGAGCACGGGCAGCGGCGGCGGCAGCAACGGCGGCGGCAGCTCCTCCGGCGGCGCCGTGGACTGGAACGCCATCGCGGCGCAGGTGCTGGCGAATTTCAACGCCACCGGCAGGTGGGAGATGCCTTCCGGCGATACCTCGCACAGCCCGGCCCCGGCCCCGGCACCGGCCCCGTCGCATGACCAGCCGGTCGACTGGCACGCGCTGGCCGCCCAGGCGACCGCGAACTTCGAAGCCACGGGCCACTGGTTCATTTAAAGGACCCGATCGGGGCAGCGCCACGCGGCACTGCCCCGATGCCGGCACCCCTGGGTGCCTGGCTTTTTCAGGGCAGCCTTTGAGACCAGGTAACGGGCGGAAGCGGCATCGCTTCCGCCCGATTTGCGTTCAGGCCCGCTGCGGCTCCGGGACGAAGTCGCCCTCCGTCTCCGGCACCGCCGGCTCCTCGCCCTCCCACTTGCCGACCACGGCGGTCGCCAGCGAGTTGCCGATGACGTTGGTTGCCGAGCGGCCCATGTCGAGGAACTGGTCGATGCCGATGATCAGCAGCAGCCCCGCCTCGGGGATGTTGAAGGTGGCGAGGGTCGCCGCAATGACGACGAGCGAGGCGCGCGGCACCCCGGCCATGCCCTTGCTGGTCAGCATCAGCAGCAGCAGCATCGTCGCCTGCTGCCCGGCGGAGAGGTCGATGTTGTAGGCCTGCGCGATGAAGATGGTCGCGAAGGTGCAGTACATCATCGAGCCGTCGAGGTTGAAGGAATAGCCCATCGGCAGCACGAAGCTGACGATCCGCCGGCTCACCGGGAAGCGGACGAGCTGTTCCATCATCTTCGGATAGGCCGCCTCGCTGCTCGCCGTGCTGAAGGCGAGCAGGAAGGGCTCCCGCACCAGGCTGATCAGTTCGAACACGCGCCGGCCGAAGAAGACGAAGCCGACGGCGGCCAGCAAGCACCAGAGGATGCCAAGCCCGAGATAAAACTCGGCGACGAACTTCCCGTAGGTGACGAGGATGCCAAGGCCCTGCGTCGTGATGATCGCCGCCATCGAGGCGAAGACGGCGAGCGGCGCGAGACCCATGATGTAGCCGGTGATCTTCAGGATCACATGCGACAGCTCCTCGGTCCAGGCGACTACCGTCTTCGCCCGCTCGCCGAGCGCTGCGCAGGCCACGCCGAAGAAAAGCGAGAAGACGACGATCTGCAGGATCTCGTTCTGCGCCATCGCCTCGAAGACCGAGCGCGGCACGAGATGCGCGACGAAATCCTTGAGCGAGAGCGAGGAGGTGGCGACACCCGAGGAAGCCCCTGCATCCGGCAAGGGCAGGTTGAGGTCCGCCCCCGGTTGCAGCAGGTTCACCAGCACCAGCCCGAGCAGCAGCGAAACCACCGAGGCGCCGATGAACCAGGTCATCGCCTTGGCCCCGATCCGGCCAACCGCCTTGGTGTCGCCCATATGCGCGACGCCGACGACGAGCGTCGAGAAGACCAGCGGCGCGATGATCATCTTGATCAGCCGCAGGAAGATATCCGTGACGAGGGAAATGTAGCCCGAGATCGACCTGGCCGTCGTTGGATCCGGCCAAGTCTCGTGGCAAATATGCCCGACGGCGATGCCGAGCACAATGGCGATGAGGATGTAGATCGTCAGCCGGTTGGCGCGCATACGCTGCGGCTCCTGCCTGGGGTTGGGCCTCCTGCCGCAATGCTCCAGGCTGCGTGGGGTTGCAGCCGCCGCCCGGCCGCAACCCCGGCGCGCGCTCCGTTACGGACGCCCGCCCGTCACCTCGAGGATCTGCCCGCTGATGTAGTTCGATTCGGGGATGCACAGCAGGTAGACCGAGCCCGCCGCCTCCTCCGGCCGGCCGCCGCGGCCGAGCGGGATCATCGTCTCGGCATTCTTCAGCACCTCCGGCCGCACGCCGACCGCGATCTCCCGCCCGGCGATATCGATCGTTGCGCCACCATGCGCCGGCGCCTCGGTCAGCCGCGTCATGATGAGGCCGAAGGCGACGGCGTTCACGTTCACCTTGTACCGCCCCCACTCCTTCGCCATCGCCTTGGTCAGCCCCATGATGCCGGCCTTGGCGGTGGAATAGTTCGCCTGCCCCGCATTGCCGTAGACGCCGGAGGTGGAGCTGACATTCACCACCTTGCGGAACACCTCCCGCCCCTCGGAAGCCTCCTGCCGCGCCGCCTCGCGGATGAAGCGGGAGGCGGCGCGCATGATGCGGAAGGGCGCCGTCAGGTGGACGTTGAGGATCGCCATCCACTGCTCGTCCGACATCTTCTGGATGACGTTGTCCCAGGTGTAGCCGGCATTGTTGACGATGATGTCGAGCCCGCCGAAGCTGTCGATGCCCGCCTGCACGAAGCGCTCGGCGAAGCCGTCCTTCGTCACATCGCCATTGCAGGCGATGGCGGTCCCGCCTGCCGCCTCGATCTCGGCGACAGTCTCGCCGCCCGGCCCGTCGTCCAGGTCGTTGACGACGACGCGGGCGCCCTCACCGGCGAGCTTCAGCGCGATCTGCCGGCCGATGCCACGGCCGGAGCCGGTGACCAGCGCGACCTTCCCCTCAAGCTTCCTCGACATGCTGTCCCCTCCTGTCTGGGTTCGAACTCAGGCGAGCCGCCATTCCGCCACGCCATCCGCCGCCAGCACCGCACGGCCCGGCGTGCCGACCAGCGTCCGGTCCCGCCGTAGCAGCAGGGCGATGGCGGCCTCGTCGCCGGCCGGCACCCTCGCCAACCCGCGCCTGCCGTTCTCCAGCCGGAGGATGACGACGCCCTGCTCCGGCGCGCCCTGGCGGTCATGCAGCACGGTAAAGGTCTCGATGCGCGCCGCACCTTCCGCCGCCTCGGCGAAATCCGGCACCGGCCCGCGGCGGCTGTCCGCCTCCGCCTGCACGCTGTAGTCGGGCGCCAGCCCGCCCGGCGCCGGTCGCCGCGCCAGAACCACCGCATGGTGCTTGGTGACGAACTCGCCCTGCCCGTAGAGCAGCGCCGGCTGGTCGCCCGCCGCGCGCAGCGCCCGGAGCATCGCCGCCGCCGCATGCGTCATGTAGTTGTTGAGCGGCGCCCCGAAGAAGGTGAGCCCGCCCGTCGTCGTCGGCACCGCGCCCTGCGGCAGGCCAAGCCGCCGCGCCGCCATCTTCGGCACGCAGGGGAAGCAGGAATACAGCTCGCAGATGCCGAAGCCCTCGCCCGCGATGCGCGCGCAGGCATCGAGCACGGCATTCTGCGCATGCGCCTCGTGGTAGTGGTCCCGGTTCAGGTAGTCGCGCGGTTCCACCGCCGCCGCCCCGCCCTGGATGAAGGCCATCCGCTCCTCCGGCACGCCCGCCGCCTGCGCCCGCGCCAGGCTGGTGAGCAACAGCGCCGCGCCCTGGTTCACCATCGGGTTGGCGACCTGGAGCTTGGTATAGGGATAGGCGATCGGCCGGTTCGCCGGGCTCGCCGTGCCGACCTCCTTCGCGCCGTACTCGCGCTTCAACCAGGCCGCCGGGTTGCGCGCCGCGACGCCTGAGAAGGCCGACCACAGTGCCGCAGACTCCGCCTGCCCCTCGGCCGGGCTCTGGCCGAGATAGGCCTCCACCGCATTCTCGTAGAAGGGATAGACCGTGACGGGGTCGGCGACGCCGAGCCGCACCGCGAGCGGATGCAGGAAGTCCCGCCCCCGCGTCCGCCGCCAGTGGGGGTCGGGCTCGGTCCAAGGCAGCTCGATCCCGGCCTTCCGCGCCTGCGCCACCGCATGGGTTGCCTCGCCGCCGACCACGGCCGAGACCTCGCTCTCGCCGCGAGCGATGCGCAGTGCCGCCTCGTGCAGGAAGCGCACCGGGCTCTCGCCGCCCACCGGCCCATAGACCAGCCGCCGCGGCGCCCGGCCGAGCCGCGCCGCCAGCGCCGCCGGCAGGTCGTGATACGGCCAGGAGACGCTGTTGACGATGTCGAGGCTGTCGAGCGCCTCCAGCAGGGCGGGTGCTCCGGCATCCTCGGCCGCGCGCCGCAGCGCCTCCGCCATCAGCGCCGCCGGCTCCAGCGCCAGGCGCGGCTCTGCGGGGCGGTCCACCACCTCTCCGGCGCCGATCAGGACCGGGATGCGCGTCTCGTCCATGCTCATTGCTCCCACACCGCCAGCGCATCCAGCGCCTCGGCACCATCCGGCCCCGCCAGCAGCGGGTTCACCTTCAGCGCCGCCAGGCCCGGGCCGAGCGCCAACGCCGCATCGCCGATCCGGGCGATGGCCTCCGCCGCCGCCTGCCGGTCGATGCCCGCGCTGCCGCGATAGCCTTCCAGCAACGGCGCCCCGCGCAGCTCGGCGAACATCTCCAGCACATCCTCCGGCGTCACCGGCAGCAGGCGCAGGCTGGTGTCGCGCAGCAGCTCCACCCAGACGCCGCCGAGCCCGACCGCGATGGCCGGCCCCCAGAGCGGGTCGCGCAACACGCCGACGAAAAGCTCCACCCCGCCCCGCCGCATCGGCGCGACGACGACGCCCTCGATCCGCGCCTCCGGCCGCGCCGCTCGCGCGCTCGCCAGGATGCGCCCGGCAGCCTCCGCCACCGCATCGCCCTCGAGGCCGAGCGCGACGCCGCCGACATCGCTCTTATGCGCGATGTCCGGCGAGGCGATCTTCAGCACCACCGGCCCGCCCATCGCCCGCGCCGCCCCGGCCGCCGCCTCGGCATCGGCGGCGAGATGCTGCGGCACCACCGACACCCCGCGCCCCGCCAGCCAGGCGAGCGTCGCCCGCTCGCCCTCCGGCCGCGCCGCATCCGGCTCCGGCATCCCAACCTCGGCGAGCCCACGTTCCTGCCGCGCCGACCAGTCGAGTGCCCGGCCGATGGCGGCTAGCCCCTCCGGCACGCCGCTGCCGAGATAGGCGATGCCCGTCTCCGCCAGCAGCGCCCGCCCCGCCTCCGTCACCGGCCGCGGCAGCACGCTCAGCATCAACGCGGGCAACCCGGCGGCGCGGAAGCCGGCGCCGATGGCGCGGATGATCTCGCCGCGATAGCTCGCCATCTCCTCCGCCGTGTCCGGCAGGTCCATGAAGCAGGCAAGCAGGCCGAGCGAAGGGTCGCGCCCGAGGGGCGCCAGGCTGCGCTCGAACAGCGCCGGGTCGAGCATCGCCCCGCCGGTGACGTCGAGCGGGTTGTTCGGCGTGCCGAAGGCCGGCATCACCGCCCGCAGGGCCGAGACAGTCTGGGCCGCAAGGGTGGGAACGGCGACCCCGGCCTCCTCCGCCCGGTCCGCCGCCATCTCGCAGACCCCGCCCGAGATGGAAACCAGCCCTACTCCGCGCCTGCGGACCGGCCCGCGTTGCGCCAGCAGCCCGGCGGTGAAGACCAGCGCCTCGATCGAGGGCACGCGGATCATGCCGAGCTGCCTGCAGGCTGCCTCGAAGACCCGGTCGTCACCGACCAGCGAGCCGGTATGCGCCGCTGCCGCCCGCGCCGCCGTCTCGCTGGCGCCGATCTTGATGGCGACGATCGGCTTGCCGGCTGCCAGCGCCCGCCTTGCCGCCCCGGCCAGCGTCCCGGCCTCATGCACCGTCTCGAGGAAAAGACCGATCACCCGCGTGGCCGGATCGTCCACCAGGAAATCCACCACCCGCGCGACATTCACATCCGCCTCGTTCCCGGTGGAGATCTGGTAGCTCAGTCCCATCCCCTGCCGGTGCGCGAAGGCGGCGATGAACCCCGCCGTCGCCCCGCTCTGCGACACGACGCCGATGCTGCCGCCTCGCAGCACGGGCAGCGGCGGCTGCGTCGTCCAGATCGGCACCCGGTCGGCATAGTTGATGAAGCCGAGGCAGTTGGGCCCGAGCAGCGTCACCCCCTGCGCCCGCGCCTCGGCCAGCAGGGCTTCCTGCCGCGCCGCGCCCTCGGCGCCGACCTCGGCGAAGCCTGAGGTCAGCATCACCGCATGCCGGATGCCGGCGGCACGCAGGTCGGCGAAGGCCTCCGGGATGGCGGCCTCCGGCACCATCACCAGCGCCGCATCCACCGGCTCGCCGATTGCCGCGCAACTCGTCGCCGCCGTAAGGCCGTGCACCGTGCCGCCCTTGCGGTTCACCACATGGATGCGGCCGGTGAAGCCGAGACGGGCGAAATTGGCATGTGCTGCGCTGGACCAGATGGAGCGGTCGGTCGCGCCCACCAGCGCCACTGACCGCGCACGGAACAACCCCTCCAGCAATGCCGCCATGCGCTTCCACCCCCCGGCTCTTGCCGATCAGGGAAGCGCGCCCCGGCCGCTTTGCCAAGCCGCGCTTTGCGAACACTCCCTCGCCGCCCCCCCTTGGACTGGGATGCGCACTGGCCCCATACTTCCCCGAACAACGAGGAAACGCATCCATGGGCAACCGCATCGCCATCATCGGCGCCGGCGCGGTCGGCGGCTATGCCGGCGCGCATATGGCGCAGGCCGGCGAGGACGTGACCTTCGTCGACATGTGGCCGGAGAATATCGAGGCGATGCGGCGGGATGGCCTGCGCATCTCCCACCTGCGCGACGTGCCGGAATTCACCGTTCCCGTCCGCGCCATTCACCTGACCGAATTGCAGCATGTGTCGAAGGAACGCCCCTTCGACATCGCCTTCATCTGCGTCAAGTCCTACGACACCGCCTGGGCGACGCTGATGGTGCGGCAGTACCTGGCGCCCAATGGCTTCTGTGTTTCCTTGCAGAACTGCATGAACGAGGAGACCATCGCCGGCATCGTCGGCTGGGGCCGCACCCTCGGCGCCATCGCCAGCTCGATCACCGTCGATCTCTGCGAGCCCGGCCATGTCCGCCGCGCCGCCGGCAAGTCGGGCACGTCCCACACCGTCTTCCGCGTCGGCGAGGTGCATGGCCGCATCACCGAGCGGGCGCAGGAGATCGGCCGCCTCACTGCCCTTTCCGACAGCACCCAGGTGACGAGCAACCTTTGGGGCGAGCGTTGGTCGAAGCTCGTCACCAACGCGATGGCGAACGGCCTTTCCGCCTGCACCGGCCTCGTTTCCCGCGAGATCCTGCTCGACGACACGCTGCGCCAGTTCACCGCCCGCCTCGGCTCGGAGGCGATCCGCACCGGCCAGGCGCTCGGCTACAGCCTGGAGGAAATCCACCACATCGATCCGGAGGTGATCGCCCGCGCCGGCGAGGGCGACCCGGAGGCCCGCCGCCTCTACGACGACCACCGCCTCGCCGAGGCCGGCAAGCCCGGCGGCGGCGCGCACCGCCCGTCGATGGGCCAGGACATGGTGAAGGGCCGCCGCACCGAGATCGAATTCCTCAACGGCTTCATCGTCGACCGCGCCAAGGAGATCGGCCTCGCCACCCCGGCCAATGCGGCGCTGACCGACATCGTCAAGCGCGTCGAACGCGGCGAGCTGCAGCCCGACCCGCAGCACATCCTCGGCCTCCGGCTGAACTAGGGAGGGTTCCATGACGACCACCCTCCGCCTACTCATCCTGCCGCTGCTGCTGATCGGCACCGCGGTCGCCCAGCCCTTCCCCAGCCGTCCCGTCACCCTGATCGCCGCCGGTGCCGCGGGCGGACCGACCGACACCATCACCCGCATCCTCGCCGACGCCCTGGGGCGCGCGCTGCTGCAGCCCGTCGTGGTCGAATCGATCGGCGGCTCGCTGGTCGGCCCGCAGCGCGCCGCCCAGGCGCGGCCGGATGGCTACACGCTGCTGGTCAACAACATCGGCTTCGCCGCCAGCGCGACCCTCTACCGCAAGCTGCCTTACGACGTGTTGGAGAGCTTCGCCCCGCTCGGCCTCGTCTCCGACGCGGCGATGACCTTCGTCGCCCGCCCCGGCTTTCCCGCCACCGACCTCCGCACCTATGTCGCCGCGCTGCGCGAGGGCGGCGACCGGCTGAACCTCGCCCATGCCGGGCTCGGTTCCGCCTCGCATCTCTGCGGCGTGCTGCTGCAGCAGGCGGCCGGCGCCCGGGCGACGACGGTGGCCTTCCGCGGCACCGGCCCGGCCATGGCCGAGCTGATGGCGGGCCGGCTCGACCTGCTCTGCGACCAGGCGACCAATACGGTGCCCTACATCAAGGACAACCGCATCGCCTCCTACGCCGTCTCCAGCGCGGAGCGCCTCGCCGAGCTGCCGGGGCTGCCGACCACCGCCGAGGCCGGCTTCGCTGGCCTCGTCATGACCACCTGGCACGCCATGTACGCCCCCGCCGGTACGCCGGAGGATGTGCAGGCGACCCTCTCCACCGCCCTGCGCGCGGCGATGAAGGACGAGGCCCTCCGCCGCCGCTTCGCCGAACTGGCGACTGAGCCGGCCACGGAGGAGCGCGCCTCCATCGCCTTCCACCGCCGCTTCTTGGCGGAGGAAGTCGCCCGCTGGCGGCCCATCATCCAGGCCGCCGGCGCCTTCGCCGACTGATCTTGCCGCCGCCCGGGTCGGGCGCCCATATGCCGGGGATGGACCTCGACTTCACCGATGCCGAGCTGCATCGCTATTCCCGCCACATCCTGCTCCAGGATGTGGGCGCCACCGGCCAGGCGAAGCTGCGCGCGGCACGGGTTCTGGTGGTCGGTGCCGGCGGCCTCGGCGCCCCCCTTGCCCTCTATTTGGCCGCGGCGGGCGTCGGCACCATCGGCCTCGTCGACCATGACGCGCTGGAGCTCTCCAACCTCCAGCGCCAGGTGATCCACAGCACCGCCCGTCTCGGCCGCAACAAGGCCGAGAGCGCCGCTGAGACCCTGGCCGGCCTCAACCCGGAGGTCCGGGTCGAAACCCACCCCATTCGCCTCGATGCGGACTCCGCCACGGCGCTGATTCCTCGCTACGACCTGATCTGCGACGGCACCGATAATTTCGCCACCCGCTTCCTGCTCGGCGATGCCTGCCACCTGCTCGGCCGGCCGCTGGTTTCGGCCGCGGTGCTGCGCTTCGAGGGGCAGCTCTCGACCTTCAAGTCGCATCTCGGCGCCCCGCATCCCTGCCATCGCTGCCTCCACCCGGAGCCGCCGCCGGAGGGCCTGGTGCCCTCCTGCTCTGAGGCCGGCGTGCTCGGCGCCGTCACCGGCGTCATGGGCACCTTGCAAGCGACGGAGGTGCTGAAGGAGATCCTCGGCATCGGCGAGGGCATGTCCGGCCGCCTCCTGCTCTGGGACGCGCTCGACACCCGTTTCCGCACCATTCGCCTCCGCCGCGACCCTGGCTGCGCCCTTTGCGGCGAGGCTGTGACCATCCGCGACCTCTCGGCCCATGCGGCGCCCGCCCCCCTCGCCTGCTCGGCCGCCTGAATGCCGAAGCCCCTCGGCATCCTGCTGATCTCCCCCGGGCATGAGCGCGCCCATTACGCCTTGGTGCTGGCCACCGGCGCCGCGGCGCTGGGGCGCGAGGTGACGCTTTTCGCCACCAATGCCGGCTGCCGCCTGCTGCTGGCCGAGTCTCCCCTGCTCGCCGACCCGCGCGAGGCGGCAGTCTCTGCCCGCGGCGTCGCCGGCATCGCCCCGTTGCTGGAAGCGGCCGAGGAGCTCGGCCTTCGTTTCCTTGCCTGCGAGGCCGGGCTCCGCACAGAGGGGCTGGAGGCCGCGCCCCTCCGCCCTTCCGTCACCGTGGCGGGCATCGCCAGCTTCCTTGCCGCCATCGGCGATGGGCAGATGGCCACGCTGTAGCTTGACCTCGGGGGGGGCGGCTTGGCATCCCCTCCTTGTGATGCACCCCCGCCCCATCCTCCTGCTCTGCCTGGCCCTCGCTGCGCCAGCCGCCCATGCACAGAGCAGCCTCGGCCAGCAGGGCAGCCTGCCGCCGCCCCGCGCCGCCGCGCCTGCTCCAGCCCCGGCTCCCGCCCAGGCTCCCACAGCCCAGGCGCCGCAGCCGCCGGCCCCCGCGCGGCCCGCTCCGGCGAAGCCACCGCAGGCCCCGTCGGCGCCCCGCACCGCAGCGCCCGCGCGCCCGGCTCAGACGGCGCCTGGCCAGGCGGCACCGACCCAGGCTGCACCGGCCCAGGCTGCACCGGCCCGCCCACCCGCCGCCCAGGCCACGCCGACCGTCCAGCCCCGCCCCGGCACCACCGCCACCCGCCCGGCGACGCCGCCCGGCCAGGCCCAGCAGCAACAGCGCCGCCGTGCTGCCCCAGCCGCCGCAGCCGCCGGTGCCGCGGCCGGCGCGGCAGCGGTCGCCATCGCGCCCCCCGCTCCGGCAGCACCCCCGCCGCCGCCGGCCCCGACCGTCGGCGCCGACACCGGCCGCCCACTGCCCCGCTTTGCCGCCCTCGGCTCCAACCAGGTCAATCTCCGCATCGGCCCGGACCTGCGCTTCCGCATCGACTGGACCTATCAGCGGAAGGACCTGCCGGTGCAGATCATCGAGGAGCACCAGGTCTGGCGCCGCATCCGCGACCCGGAGGGCACCGAGGGCTGGGTGCAGCGCCCCCTGCTGACCTCCCGCCGCACCTTCATCGTCCAGGGCGAGGAGCGGACGCTGCGCCGCCGCCCCGACGAGCAGGCCGAGGCCGTCGCCCATCTCCGCCCCGGCGTCATCGGCAGCCTCCGCCGCTGCGAGGCCGGCAGCGCCTGGTGCGAGGCCCGGATCGGCGACTACAGCGGTTGGATCAGGCGCCGCGACATCTGGGGGGTGATGCCGGACGAGGTCATCGGCGACTGAGAAGGCCGGGCGGCCGTCCCAAATCCGCATCCGCTTCGGCTGCGCTTGCGGAACCGCCCCGGCCCGTGGTCCGGACGGGCAAAATAACCCTTCCAGGTGTTTCCACCCGCCCGGGGTTTGCTCTAGCCTCTCCGCATGAGCGACGCCCCCGCACCTGCCATCCACGACCTCGGCGGCGCCAGCCGCTACCGCTGTTCCCCGGTCGAGCGTGACGAGGCCCCGCCCGACGACTTCGGCAAGCGGGTGGATGCCATCCGCCAGATCCTCGCCCAGAAGGGCTTCATGACCGTCGACGAGTTGCGGCGCGGCATCGAGAGCATCCCCGAGGCCGAGTATTTCGCCCTGTCCTATTACGAGCGCTGGCTGACCTCGATCAGCAAGCTCATGGTCGAGAAGGGCGTCATCCCGCCGGAGGAGCTGCGGTGACCGCCGCCTTCGCCCCCGGCACCCGCATCCGGGTCAGGGACGACTGGCCCGAGCGCCGCGGCCCCTGCCACATCCGCACGCCGCACTACCTGCGCGGCCGCGAGGGCGTGGTCCAGGCCGTGCTCGGCGAGTTCCCCAACCCCGAGGACCTCGCCTTCGCCCGCCCGGCGCCGCGCCGCCCGCTCTACCACGTGCTTTTCGAGCAACCGCCGATCTGGGCCGAGGGCGAAGCCGGCGACAGCCTCCTGGTCGAGATCTTCGAGCATTGGCTCGAGCCCGCAACCCCATCGCAGGAGGCCGCATGAGCGCCCCGGCCCGCCCCGAATCCATCGCCCTCCTCGAGAAATTCGTCGCGGCGCTGGCCGCGCGCGGCCTCGTCACCGAGCAGGAGATCGCCGAGCGCCAGGCTAGCACCGACCGCGCCAGCCCGGAGATTGGCGCCCGCATGGTCGCCCGCGCCTGGCGCGATGACGAATACCGCCGCCTCCTGCTCAGCAACGGCGCCGCCGCCGCGGAGCAGATGGGCGTCTCCATGACCGGCGCCCCACCCCTCGGCGTGCTCGAAGACCGCCCCGGCCTGCATCACCTCGTCGTCTGCACCCTCTGCAGCTGCTACCCCCGCGCCGTGCTCGGCTATCCGCCGCACTGGTACAAATCCTTTGAGTACCGCGCCCGCGCCGTCCGCGAGCCGCGCGCGGTGCTGGCCGAATGGGGCACCGTGCTGCCGCCGGCAACGCAGATCCGCGTCGTCGACAGCACCGCCGACTACCGCTGGATGGTGCTGCCGATGCGCCCCGCCGGTACCGAAGGCTGGAGCGAGGACCAGCTCGCTGCGATCGTCACGCGCGACGTGCTGGTCGGCGTCGCGCTGCCCCGGCTTCCGGTCACCGCCGCCGCCGAGTAGCCTGTTCCCCGAGGGAACGCCGGGGGACCAGGGAAGGGAATGACGCCGCAGGACGGACTGCCGCAGCCGCGGCGCAGCCTGGCGGCAATCGCCATCCTTCTCTCCATCCTGGTTACCGTGCTCGACACCTCGATGATCAACGTGGCGCTGCCGGCGATCGCCCACGATCTCGGCGTCGCCCCAGCCAGCGTCATCTGGCTCAGCAACGGCTACCAGCTCGTCGTGGTGGCGACGTTGATCTCCTTCGCCTCGCTCGCCGAGATCATCGGCTTCCGCCGCGTCTACCTCGGCGGCTTCGTGCTCTATGTCTGCGCCTCGCTGGCCTGCGCCCTCGCCCCTTCCTTCCCGGCGCTGGTGGCGGCGCGGGTGGTGCAGGGGATCGGCGCCTCGGCGGTGATGGCGCTGACCGCCGGCCTCATCCGCTACACCTATCCAGGCAACCAGCTCGGCCGCGCCATCGGCTTCAACACCCTGACCGTCGCCCTGGCCGGGGCGATCGGCCCGACTCTCGGCTCCACTATCCTCGCCCTCGGCCCCTGGCCCTGGCTCTTTGCCGTGGGCGTGCCGCTCGGCCTCGCCGCCACCATCCTCGGCGGCCTGACCCTGCCCGAGACGCCCCGCGCCCATCGCCGCTTCGATGCCGTAGCCGCCGGCCTCGCGGCCCTTGCTTTCGGCCTGCTCTTCCTCGGCATCGACCTGTGTTTCGCCCTGCCATGGGCCGGCGCAGTGCTGATGGCAGGCGGCATCGCCGCAGGCATCACCCTCATCCGCCGCGACCTGACACGCCCGGCTCCGCTGCTGCCGCTCGACCTGCTGCGCCTGCCGCCGGTCGCCATCTCCGCCCTCGCCTCGGTCTGCGCCTTCGCCGCCTGGTCGCTGGGCTTCGTTTCCCTGCCCTTCCACTTCATCGCCAACGGGCACGACCAAGCGACGACCGGCTTCATGATGACGCCCTGGCCCGTCGCCCTGGCCGTCGCCGCCCCGCTCGCCGGCCGCCTCTCGGACCGCCTGCCGACCGCCCTCCTCTGCATGCTGGGCGGCAGCACGCTCGCTGTCGCGCTCGGTCTGGTGATCGCCCTCCCCGGCGCCGCGCCGGTCGTGCTGCTCGGCCTCGCCGTCGGCCTCGGGGGCTTCGGCTTCGGCTTCTTCCAGACGCCGAACAACCGCACCATGCTCTCCGCCGCCCCCAAGGCCCGCAGCGGCGGGGCGGGCGGCATGCAGGCGACGGCGCGGCTGCTCGGCCAGACCATCGGCACGACGATGACGGCGCTGATCTTCCAGGCCGGCGGCGGGCCGAAGCTGGCCATGGCGGCCGGCGCCGGCTTCGCGCTCGCCGCCGCCGGCATCAGCATGCTGCGGCGAAAAATCTGAGTTTGATTCGTTCCGTTCCGAAACCCGCCCTCGACCTTCGGCGTTGCGCCGCAACATAACCATGGAGGTTGAGCTCGCCATGACCGGTTTCACCCGGCGTTCCCTCTCGGCCCTGATGCTAGCCGGCGCCTCGGCCGGCGCCGTCACCACCCCACGCCCGGCCGCGGCCGAGACCCAGCGCGAGATCGATGCCGATGTCGCCGCCGCCCTGGTCCGCCTCCGCGCCCTGCCGCAGAGCCAGAACCTGCTGCGCGAGGCGAAAGCGGTGCTGGTCTTCCCGCGCATCATCAGCGGCGGCTTCATCGTCGGCGGGCAGTACGGCCAGGGCGCGCTGATCCGCGGCGAGCGGACGGAGGGCTACTACTCCATCGCTGGCCTTTCGCTCGGCTTCCTCGCCGGCGCGCAGGCGGCCGGCCTCGCCATGTTCTTCATGACGGAGCAGGCCGCCGCCACGCTCCGCCGCCGCGACGGCTGGGAGATCGGCACCGGCCCGACCGTGGTCGCGCTCGACCGCGGCCTTCAGGCCAATGCCTCTTCCACCACGCTGACCGAACCGGTCTACGCCATCACCTTCAACCAAGAAGGGCTGATGGCGGCGCTGGCGCTGAACGGCACCAAGATCACCCGCATCACGCCCCAGGCGAGCTGACCAACTCTTGCTTGGTGTCCTTCCGCGGCTTTGCCGCGGAAGGCTGGGCGAGGCCTTGGACGCCAAGCGAAAATCCGCCCCCGCAGAGGCGCAAAGCGGCTTCGTGGGGTATTCCTAGACCTTCGCCCCCTCGATGAGGCTGCCGAACCGCTCCCAGGTGCTGCCGGTCCACTTCTGCAGCTGCATCTGCCGGATCGGGTGGAAGTTATCCGGCGCCGTGTTTACGAGAATTCCGGGGATCAGCGTCGGGATTTCCAGCGCCTTCAGGTTCGCCGCCTGCCGCATGATGCTCTCGCGGGCGAAGTTCCCCTCGCACTGCTTCAGCACCTGCATCAGCGTCGTGGCAATGCCGAAGGCGAAGGGGAAGCTACCATCCTTCATGTCCCCGTCCGGGATGTATTTCTGCATGAAGGCCCGCCACTGGTTCATCCCCGCATCATTGGCCCAGCCCGGATCGGTGGGGTCCTTCAGATAGGCCGAGGTAATGATGCCGACGCCGCGCTCCGGCCCCGCCGGCTCCATCACCGTGCCGACCGAGATGGAGACATTGGTGAGGTAATGCAGCGGCTTCCAACCAAGATCGGCGACGCGGCGGATGGTCTGCGCGGCGAATTTCGGCGTCGCCGCCGTCAGCAGCACATCCGCCCCGCTCGCCTGTAGCGAGACCACCTGGCTGTCGATCGTCGGGTCCGTCGCCTCGTAGGAGACCGGCTTGACGATGCTGTCATAGCGCGCGCCCAGGACGTCCTTGACGCCGGTGACGTAGTCCTTGCCGAAATCGTCGTTCTGGTAGAGCAGCGCGAGCTTGGCGTTCGGCTTTTGCTCCAGCATGTGCTTCATGTAGATCTGCGCCTCGGTCCGGTAGCTGGGCTGCCAGCCCATGGTCCAGGGCGTGTCCTGGTAGTTCCCCCACTTGTCCGCACCGGTGGAGAGGAAGAGATGCGGCACCTTGCGTTGGTTGACGTAGCGCAGGATGGCGCTGTTGCTGGCCGTGCCGAGCGTGTTGAACAGGAAGGCCACCTTGTCCTGCTCGACCAAGCGCCGCACCTGCTCCACCGTCTTCGGCGGGCTGTAGCCATCGTCATAGGTGATGAAATTGATCTTCCGTCCGGCGATGCCGCCCTGCTCGTTGATCATTCTGAAGAAATGCTGGTGCGAGCGGCCGATGCTGCCATAGGCGCTCGCCGGCCCGCTATAGGGCATGGTGTTGCCGATGCGGATCTCGCTGGCGGTGACGCCGGGCGTGTCCTGAGCGCGGGCGATGGCGGGGGCGGCAAGCGCTGCGGCACCTGCCGCAAGCAAATGGCGTCGCGTCGGCATCATGGCGTCTGTTCTCCCTGTTTCTTTCTTCTACACGCTCGCACCCTCGATCAGCCCGCCGAAGCGGACCCAGGATGCGCCGTCCCAGCGCTGCAGCTGCATCTTCTGGATCGGCCGGTAATCCTGCGGCTCGGTCTGCAGGGTGATGCCGGGCAGCAGCACCGGCAGCGCCACCTCCCGGAGCCCCGCTGCCTGGCGCAGGATGTTCTCGCGCGAGAAGTTGCCCTCGCATTGGGTCAGCACCTGCCGCAGCGTGCAGCCGAGCCCGTAGCCATAGACCACGTTGGAGTCGTTGAGGTCCGCCTCCGGCATCCATTGCCGGACGAAGGCGCGGACCTCGTTCATCCCCGCATCCTCGCGCCAGGCCGCATCCCCCTGCTCCTTCAGGTAGCCCGAGGTGATGATGCCGACGCCCTTCTCCGCCCCCGCCGGCTGCATGACGGCGCCGACCGAGAGCGAGACATTGGTGAGGTAGCGCAGCGGCTGCCAGCCGATGTCGTGCACCTTGCGGATCGCCTGCGCCGCCGCCTTGGGCCCGAGCGCGATCATCAGCACATCCGCCCCACTGCTCTGCAGCGACAGGATCTGGCTGTCCGGCGTCGGGTCGGTGATCTCGAAGGACACCGTCTTCGTCACCTTGTCGAAGCGCTCCGCGCCGATCACGTCGCGCAGGCCGGCGATGTAGTCCTTCCCGAAATCGTCGTTCTGGTAGACGATCGCCAGCTTGAAGTCGCGCCGCTCCGCCAGCAGGTGCTTGGCATAGATCTGCGCCTCGGTCCGGTAGCTCGGCTGCCAGCCCATGGTCCAGGGGAAGTCCTGCCAGTTCCCCCATTTGTCTGCGCCCGTGGCAACGAAGAGCTGCGGCACCTTCCGCTGGTTGCAGTAGCGCTGGATGGCGTTGTTGGTGGGCGTGCCGAGCGGGTTGAACAGGAAGGCGACCCGGTCCTGGTCGATCAGCCGCCGCGCCTGCTCCACCGTCTTCGGCGGGCTGAAGCCGTCATCGTAGCTGAGGAAGTTGATCTTGCGGCCGGCGAAGCTGGTGGTCTCGTTCAGCATCCGGACGAAGGCCTGCTCCGTCCTGCCGATCACCCCATAAGCGCTGTTCGGCCCGCTATAGGGCATGATGTTGCCGATGCGGATTTCGCCGGCGGTGACGCCGGTCGTCTCCTCCGCGCGGACAAGGGAGGGGGTTGCGAGCGCCCCCGCTGCTGCCGCCAGGACCTGCCTTCTGCCGAGCATCCCGCCTCCCTTCCCGCGCTGGTCCCTACACGTTGGCGCCCTCGATCACGCCCCCGAACCGCACCCAGGACTTGCCGTCCCACTTCTGCAGCTGCATGTGCCGGATCGGGTGGTAGTTCGTTGGCGTGGTCGAGACCTTCACCCCCGGCAGCAAGGTACCGATCTCGAGCGGCGCGATGTTCGTCGCCTGCTTCATGACATTCTCGCGGCTGAAGTTGTTGCCGCACTGCCGCAGCACCTGGATCATCGTGCTGCCGGCGCCGTAGCCATAGGTATAGTTGTTGTCACCCAGCTCCCCGTCCGGGATGTAGCGGCGCATGAAGTCGCGCCACTCGTTCATGCCCGGATCGTCCGCCCAAGCCGGGTCCGACTGGTCCTTGCGGTAGTCGGAGGTGATGAGGCCGATGCCCTTCTCCGCCCCCGCCGGCTGCATGACGATGGAGCCCGAGACGGAGACGTTGGTCATGAACATCATCGGCTTCCAGCCAATGTCGTAGACCTTGCGGATCGCCTGCGCCGCGAAGCGCGGGATGATGCCGCAGGCCAGCGCATCGATGCCGGAGCCCTGCAAGGTGACGATCTGGCTGTCGATCGTCGCATCCGTCGCCTCATGCGAAACGAGCTTGACCATGGAGTCGAAGCGCGGCCCCAGCACGTCGCGCACGCCGTTGACGTAGTCCTTGCCGAAATCATCGTTCTGGTAGAGCACGCCGATCTTCGCCTGCGGCCGCTGCTCCAGGATGTACTTGGTGTAGATCTGCGCCTCGGTCCGGTAGCTCGGCTGCCAGCCGATCGTCCAGGGATACTCCTGCGGCTGCGCCCACTTGTCCGCGCCGGTGGCGAGGAAGAGATGTGGCACCTTCCGCTGGTTCACATAGCGGTGGATCGCGCTGTTGGTCGGCGTGCCGAGCTGGTTGAACAGGAAGGCCACCTTGTCCTGTTCCACCAGGCGCCTTGTCTGCTCCAGCGTCCGCGGCGGCGCGTAATTGTCGTCATAGACGATGAAATTGACCTGCTTCCCCGCGATGCCGCCCTGGTCGTTCACCCGCTTGAACATCGCCGAGAGGCAGCGCGAGATGACGGAATAGGAGGAGGCTGGGCCCGACAGCGCATTGGTGCTGCCGATGCGGATCTCGCTCGCCGTCACCCCCGGCGCTTCCTGCGCGGGCGCGATATTGGGCAGGGCGAGGGCGGCGACGCCCCCGGTCAGCAAGGCACGGCGATGCAGGGTCATGTGTCGGGTCCCGGTCTTTGGCCGTCAGCCCCGCCCGCGCAGCCGCCCGGCAACACGCCGCAGCAGCCCGGCGAAACCATCCGGCAGGATGAAAAGAAAGGCGATGAGCAGGATGCCGTAGATCACCCCCGGCGCGGCCTTGGAGATCGCCTCGGCGATGTTCGGCACGAAGAGCACGAACAGCCCGCCGAAGAGCGAGCCCAGGATGGAGGCGACGCCCCCCACCACCATGCCGACGAAGAGTGTGATGGACACCATCAGGCTGAAACTGTCCGGCGCCACGAACTCCACCGCGACGGCCGAGAGCGAGCCCGCGATCCCCGTCACCATGGCGCTGACCGCGAAAGCCCGCGTCTTCAGCGTCGCGGTGTCCATCCCCATGGCTTCGGCGGCCGTCTGATGGTCGCGCGTCGCCATCAGCGCCCGGCCGATGCGCCCGCGGATGAGGTTCCAGCACAGCAGGAAGCAGATGCCCGCCACCGCTACGGCGACGAAGTACATCCATTGGTCCGGCGTCAGCGCGACGGGCAGCCAGGAGGGCGCATCCGGCTTGACCAGGAACAGCCCCTGCACGCCGCCCGTCCAGTCCTCGATCGACTTGTGCTTGAGGATCTGCGGCACTGCGACGGCGAGCGAGAAGGTAGTCAGCGCCAAGTAGAGTCCGCCGAGCCGGAGCGCCGGGAAGCCGATGCCGTAGCCGACCAGCCCGCAGACCACCGCCGAGACCGGCAGCGTCGCCCAGAACGACCAATCGAGATGCGACATCAGGATCGCCGTCGCATAGGCGCCGAGCGCGAAGAAGGCGCCGTGCCCGAGCGAGATCTGCCCGCTGAAGCCGGTCACCATGTTCAGCCCGAGCACCGCGAGTCCCATGATCACCGCCATGGTGAGCTGGAACAGCGGGAAGCTCTCCAGCACGAAGGCGGGGGCGATCGCCACCACCAGCCCGCCCAGCACGACGAGGGCGACCTGCCAGGCCGGCATGCCTCGCCGCACCGGCACCGCCTGCGGGATGGTCGCGGGGATCGCAACGTTCTCGCTCGCGCTCATCGGACCCTCACACCCTGCTCGTGACGACACGGCCAAGCAGCCCCGAAGGCCGCACGACCAGCACGCCGATGATGATCGCCAAGGCGACGGTCAGCTTCAGCTCGGTGCCCACCACATAGGCCCCTGCCAGGTTCTCCAGCACGCCGACCGCGAAACCGCCGATGACGGCGCCGAGCGGGTTGTCGATGCCGCCGATCAGCGCGCCGGCGAAGGCATAGAGCAGGATGCCCGTCATCATGCTCGGATCAAGGAAGACGACCGGCGCCACCATCATCCCCGCGACCGCGCCGATCGCCGCCGCCAGCCCCCAGCCCAGCGCCAGCATCCAACCGACGCGGATGCCGACCAGTCTTGCCGAGCGCGGGTTGTAGGCCGCCGCCCGCATCGCCAGCCCGAGCGAGGTGTAACGGAAGAACAGGAAAACGAGCGTCAGCACCACCAGCGTCACCGCCGTGCTGCCCAGCTCATGCGCCGAGATGAGCCCGCCCATCAGCGGCCCGCTGCTGGTAAAGGGGCTCGGATAGACCTTCGTCGTATAGCCGAAGATCCATCCCGTCATGTTACCGACGATCAGCAGCAGCCCGATGAAGACGCCGACATGCGTCAGCACCGGCGCATTCTGCACCGGCCGCATCAGCAGCCGCTCCACCAGCACGCCGATGAGGAAGGAAAGCATCACCGTCGCCGCGAAGGCGATCCAGTAGGGAAAGCCCGCCTCCACCATCGACCAGGCGATAAAGGTGGAGAGCGTGGCCATCTCCCCTTGCGCGAAATTCACATGATGCGTGGCCTGGTAGATCATCACCAGCGCCAGCGCGACGGAGGCATAGATGCCCCCGGTGGCGATGCCCGCGATGATCTGGTGCGCGAAGCCGTCCATGCTCTCAATACCCCAGATAGGACCGGCGGATGGCCTCGTCCTCACGGATCTCGGCGGCGGGGCCTGAGACGACGATGCGCCCCGTCTCCAGAAGGTAGGCCCGGTCTGCCAGCTCCAGCGCGAGATTGGCATTCTGCTCGACCAGCAGGATGCCGACGCCGCTCTCCTCGCGAATACGCCGCATGATGCCGAAGATCTCTTGCACGATCAGCGGCGCGAGGCCGAAGCTCGGCTCGTCGAGCAGCAGCAGCTTTGGCCTGAGCAACAAGGCGCGCGCGATCGCCAGCATCTGCTGCTCGCCGCCCGAGAGCGTGCCCGCCTGCTGCCGCCAGCGCTGCTTCAGGCGGGGAAACCACTCGAACATCCGCTCGAAGTCGGCCCGCACCTCGCCATCCCGCCGCACATAGGCGCCGAGCCGGAAATTCTCCTCGACCGACAGCTCCATGAAGGTGCCGCGCCCATCCGGCACATGGGCGAGGCCCCGCCGCGCGATATCCTCCGTCGCCCGTCCGGTGATCCGCTCGCCGAGGAAGGTGACGTCACCCTCGGTCTTCACCATGCCGCAGATGGCCCGCAGCGTTGTCGTCTTTCCCGCCCCGTTGGCGCCGAGCAGCGCGGTGACGCCGCCCTGCTCGACGATGAAGTCGAGCCCGTGCAACACATGCGTTTGCCCGTAGCCCGCCTGCATGCCCTTCACCTCAAGCAGCATGCGCCGCGGCCTCCGCCCCGAGATAGGCGCGGATCACCTCCGGGTCGGACCGCACCTCGGCCGGCGACCCATCCGCGATCTTCTTGCCGAAGTCGAGCGCCACCACCTTGTCGGAGACGCGCATGACGAGGTTCATGTGGTGCTCGACCAACAGGATGCTCAGCTCGAAATTCCGCTTGATGTCGCGTAGCAGCTGCGCGAGCCCATCCACCTCGCCATGGTTCAGCCCGCCCGCCGGCTCGTCGAGCAGCAGCAGCTTCGGCCTGCCGATCAGGGCGCGCGCCATCTCCACGCGCTTCTGCGTGCCGAAGGGCAGCGAGGCCACCGGCACATCCGCCACGGCCTCGAGGTCGAGCAACGCCAGCAGCGAGCGCGCCTGCTCGGCGGCGGCCGCTTCCTCGCGCCGCGCCGAAGGCAGCCGGAGCGCATTGGCGAGAAAGCCCGCATGCCCCTCGGCATGGGCGCCGGCCAGCACGTTCTCTTGCACCGTCATGCTGCGGAACAGCGCCAGGTTCTGGAAGGTCCGCCCCAGCCCGAGCGGCGCCATGCGATGCCGCGGCAGCCCCGTCGCCATCTGCCCGGCGAAGCGCACCTGTCCCTCGGTCGGCTTGTAGATGCCGCTGATGACGTTGAAGAGCGTGGTCTTGCCCGCCCCGTTCGGGCCGATCAGCCCGCAGATCTGGCGCTCCTCCACATCGAAGGAGACGCCGGCCACCGCGGTGACGCCGCCGAAGCGCACCACCACGTCCCGCACCTCGAGCAGAGACATCCCGTCAGCCACCCGAATCCGGGCCAGACTGCACAAGGCACCGTGACGGACCGTGGCGGTCGGTCATGCAAAGCCTCCCCCTCATGGCGCATGCCCGATTCCGGGTCGGCGCCTTCGTTCTCCTGGACAATTGCATTTGAGCGGCCATTGCCGCCATCGCGCAAGCCACAAAAGCGGGCACCCCCTGGCGCTTGAAGTATCGCCCGCGCCATGGAAGCGACCGAGCCCGTCGCGGGCGAGGGCATCCTCCGACGACCGCTACCGCATCGGCAGCGGGAAGGGCTTCCACTCGCCGAACCCCGAAGCCGGCCGCCAGGTCGCCCTCTCCAAGGAGGAAGCGCTGGAAGCCATCCGCCACGACCATGGCATCGGGCTGCGGCCCGAGCAGCACCGCCGCAACATGACGGCGCGCGGCATGCGCTGACTCGTATGGCTGGCCGTTGTTCCGCTTGCACCCTGGCGGCAGCCGCATCACCCCGCACGATACACACACCGGCCGCCCTGGCCTCGGCGCTGCTCGGCCTGCCCTCCCTCGGCACGGAGGCCTATCGCTGCGGCCCGCCTGGCTTGCTGACCGGGCGCGCTTCGAGCATTTCACCCCGTCCCCGCTGGCGCCGCTGCCGGAGGCCGCCCCTTCACCATGGCAACATCGGGCCGCAGCCTCGAACTCCCTTTTGGCGACGCGCCCAGCAGGCGTCGCTCGCGGTGAGCCATGAAATTGCCCCACCGGCGCTACGGCGTTTCCGTGTTCCCGGTGTTAGCCCGACGATGAAGCAATCGAGGCTGACATGGTGCCTCCAGCGAAATTATGCGCAGCCGTCCTGGCCTTGGCCCTTGCCGTCCCAAGCCTCGGCTTGGCCGACCCCTGGAAGGACGAGAGCGGCCATGGCCGAGGCCATCACCGCGCCGAGCGCTGGGATGGCCACCGGGACAGGGGCGGCTGGAACCGGCACCAATGGGACCGGCGCGATCACCGGTACGAGGGCGAGCGGCGCGGCGGCTATCGGCACTACGCCCAGCCCCGCATCCCGTCGGGCCATCTGCCGCCGGGCGAGTACCGCGCCTGGTTCCCGGACCCCCCTCCCGGCCACCAGCCACCGCCGCAGAGGTGGTGACCCGGCAGGCATAACCCACTCGATCGGACCGGCTCCACCGGCCGCTCTTCCCTTCCGTTCGCGGGCAGCACCCCTGAACGGACGGGGCAGGACGCTAGTTAGCCCCTGACAACAGGCTGGCATGCACCCAGCCCTGCGGCGACGCATCCCCGACCTGCACCCAGCCGCCCGGCGCCCGGGCAAAAACCCGCAGCGCCGAGCCCTGCGGCAGCACCCCCAGCACCTCGGAGCCACCGAGCGGCGCCGCCCGCAGATTGGCATTGCTCCGCACCTGCACCGCGCCACCCGCCTCGCTCACCATCAGGCTTCCCGGCCCGCTGCCCTGGGCCGCGGCCACCAACTGCGCCGGCACGGGTGCCGCCGGCGCCGCATCGGGTGAGGGCGCCGGTCCGGTGGCCCGCGCCACCAGCGCCCCACCGTCGCGGCAGAAGCGCTCCGCTGCCCCGCTCATCAGCGGCAGGCCCGGCCCCTGCTCCAGCACCGTCGTGTAGGCGAAGCCCCGCCCGTCACGCTCCTGCGGCAGGGAGCCATCGCGCGGCAGCAGCACGCGCAGGATGAAATCCACCCCGCCCGCCTTGCCGCAGACCGCCCGCTCATCCTCCGGGCCGAAGCGCACCACGCGAAGATCGGAGAAGGCGAGGTTCGGCGGGTTGCGCAGCCGCCGGCGGAGCGAGTCCTCCGCCGCCTGGGTCAGTACCTGCTCCGGCGAGGCAGCCGCCACTTCCGGCGCCCGCGCCGCCGGCCCGACCGCCAGCGCCGCGAAGCCGATGCCCGCCGCCATGACCACGGCCGTCGCCACGCCCAATGCCCGCCACATACCCTGCCTCATCCACGAACCGGCGGCGCCATGCCGCCTCGCTGGATAAGCGCGCAACCAGGTCATGGTTGCAGAGCCGGAAGCCTTACCAGAGCTCCTCGCGCGCCAGTGCAGCGACGCGATGGAAGCCGGACAGTGCCTCGAAGCATTCCTGCCCCACCGCCGCCGGCTCAGTCAGCCGCGCCAGCACCAAGTAGAGGCGCCCCCGCCCTGCATTCCCCTGCGAGGCCGGGTAATTCAGCTCCGCGCTCTGCGGGGCGCCGTATTGCGCGAGGCTCTCCTCCTTCAGCGGCTTGCTACCGATGCGCTTGGAATCGTACCATTGCCGCAGCGCATAGATCGCCCCATCCGCCGGATCCCGCCCGAAGGCGCCTGACGCTCCCCGGTCGAGCGGCGTGTAGGAGGCCGAGACGTCGTTCAGCCGGATGATGATGTCGAGCCCGGCCGGCACACCGGCGGGGCGAAGGTTGGCCCGCCACTCGAAGGCGCCCTTCACCGGCTCCCCGGCCTCCTTGAAGCTGTTCCGCGCGCCCTTGAAGCGCTCGTCCGTAGCCAGTGCCTGGCGCCAGGCCTCAAACTGCGCCTGCACCTCGGCCCGGTTCTCGATCGGCTGCAGTCGCAGCAGCGGGGGGGTCGTGCCGCTCATTTGCGCCGTGCATCCACCAGAACGCCGGAGGCGCGCAGCGCCGCCAGCTCAGCCTCGGAAAAACCATGGGAAGCCAACACGCTGTCGGTGTGCTCGGCATAGCGCGGCGGCTCCGCCCGCGTGCCCCCCGGCGTGCGGGACAGCTTGATCGGCGTCCCCACCCCGCGGTAGCCGCCCAGCTCCGTCACCATCTCGCGGTGCGCCGTATGCGCCGCCGCCATCGCCTCATCCACATGCAGCACCGGCCCGGCCGGCAGGCCGACGGCCAGCATCCGCCGCGTCAACTCATGCCCGTCCTCATCGGCGAAGCGCCGTTCCAGCACCTCGGTCAATGCCTCCCGGTTGACGACGCGGGCGCCGTTGGTGGCGAAGCGCTCATCCTTCGCCAGTTCCGGCAGGCCGAGGAAGTCGCAGAATTTGCGGAAGGCCGGGTCGTTGCCGGCAGCGATGAAGATCTCGCAGGTCCGCGTGCGGAACTTCGAATAGGGCACGAGGTTCGGGTGCGGATTGCCGGTCGCCCGCGGCCGCTTGCCATTGAGGAAGTAGTTGGCCGCATGCGGATGCAACAGCGCCATGCCGCAGTCATGCAGCGTCATGTCCACATACTGCCCAAGCCCGCTCCGCGCCCGCTCCTGCAGCGCCATCAGGATGCCGATGGTGCTGAACAGGCCGGTGGCGATGTCGACGATCGGCGTCCCGAGCCGCGTCGGCCCGCTATCCTCGGTGCCGTTGATCGACATCAGCCCCGTCATCGCCTGCAGCACGGCGTCATAGCCGGGGAAGCCACCCAGCGGCCCCTCGCCACCGAAGCCGGAAACCCGGCAATGCACCAACGCGGGGAAGCGCTGCTTGAGCACCGCCTCATAGCCGAGGCCCCATTTCTCCATGCTGCCCGGCTTGAAATTCTCGACCAGCACATCGGCACCCTCGAGCAGCCGCAGCAGCACCTCGCGCCCCTCCGGCTTGGAGAGATCGAGCCCCACCGAGCGCTTGTTCCGGTTGACGCCGACGAAATAGCTGGCATCCCCCGCCTCGTTGAAGGGCGGGCCCCAATCGCGCACCTCGTCGCCCTGCGGCGGCTCCAGCTTGATCACCTCGGCGCCGTGGTCGGAGAGCACCATGGTGCAGTAGGGCCCGCCGAGCACCCGCGTCAGGTCGATCACCCTGAGGCCGGCCAGGGCCCCTTCGGATCGGGCGAGGCCCAGCCCCGCGGGTGGTGCGGCTTCCGTCATCCCAGCATCATCCTTGCATCTCGCTCCCGGAAGCGTCTCCCCCGGCGGCGGCGCGGCGTCAACGCCTGCCTCCCCGCCTCTGTAGACCGAAGCGGCCCGGGGCGCGAATTCGTACGAAGCAGGGGCTTGCCGAACCGGCCACACCGGGCGATGCCAGCATGATGCCCGCGCCCCTGACGCTCGAAGGTCCGCGCCTCCGCCTCCGCCCCTGGCGGGCCGAAGACCGCGCGCCGCTCGCCGCCATCAATGCCGACCCGGCGGTGATGCGCCACTTCCCGGCCCCGATGAGCCGGGCCGAGAGCGATGCCTGGCTCGACCGCATCGAGGCGCATTTCGCCGAGCATGGCTGGGGCTTCTGGGCGGTGGAACGCAGGGCGGAGCCCGGGCTGGTCGGCGCTGTCGGCCTGCTGGCCATTCCTTGGCAAGCCGATTTCACCCCCGCCGTCGAGATTGGCTGGCGCATCGCCACCGCCCACCAACGCCAGGGCTATGCCGAGGAGGCCGCGCGCCTCTCGCTTGCCGCCGGTTTCGGCCGCATCGGCCTCGGCGAGATCGTCGCCTTCACCGTGCCGGGCAATGCGCCGTCCTGGCTGCTGATGGCGAAGCTGGGCATGCGCCCGACCGGCACATTCGACCATCCCCGGCTGCCCGAGGACCACCCCCTGCGCCTGCATCTTTTGTACAGGATGGGCCGCCAGACCTGGATGAGCTCGGCGAAGCCGGAGCGGGCGATGGCGTGAGGAAAATGGCGGACCCGATACGATTCGAACGTACGACCTTTGCCTTCGGAGGGCAACGCTCTATCCAGCTGAGCTACGGGTCCAGCGCGCCCTTCCCTTAGCCCAGCCCGCTGCGGGAAGGAAGCCCCTTCCTCAGCGACTGTGCCGGGGCATCACAGGAAGGCAATCGGCTGCTCCACCCCGAGCAGATGCCGCCCCACCATCTCCAGGTGCCAGGGATTGGCCTGGAGATGCTGCGAGACGCACATCGCATCGCGGAACCGCCGCTCGAAGGGCTCCGATTCCAGGATCGCCGTCGTCCCCCCCGCCCGGTAGCAGGCGACGGACACCTCCGTCGCATCCCCCATCACCGTGGTCGTGGCGAGCCGCAGCGCCATGCGGGTCTCGAGGCTGAGCGCCCCGGTCCCCGTCACCTCTGCCCAGGCCTCTCGCACCGTCCCGAGCAGGTACATCCGGCAGGCCCGCAGCCGCGCCTCCAGCCGGGCGACCTCGGACTGGACGCAGTGATTCTCCCGCATCGGCTGCGCCGCCGCCCGCGCCGCCTTGCCGCGCGCAAGCGCGATGTAGCGGTCGAGCAGCCCCCGCGCCGTCCCCAGCGCCACCGCGGCAAAGCCCGAGGCGTAGCAGAGATGCGAGGAGAAGAGTGAGACCGGCTCATGCTGCCGCCTCCCCTCCGGCTTGTCGCGGAAGCAGGCATGGCTCTCGGGGACGAAGAGGTCGCGCACCTCATAGGTATCACTTCCCGTCCCGCGCAGGCCGAGCGCCGCCCAGTCTTCGGTGATGTTCGCCTGCTCGCGCGGAAACAGCACGGTGACGAATTCCGGCTTGCCCGCCCGCGCCGAGCCATCCGCCTCCGTCACCGGCACATGGGCGCCGAGCAGGCGTGCATGCCGGTTGCCGCTGGCGAAGTCCCAGCGCCCCGTCACCCGCCAGCCGCCCGCCACCGGCACCGCCGCGGCGCGGGTATGCTGCGCCCCCCAGGCCAGCCCGCTGTCCCGGTCGCCGAAGAACCGCCGCGCCACCTCGGGCGAAAGATAGGTCGCCGAGCTGAGCGCCGAGACATTTCCCTGGTTCACGCACCAGGCGGTGCTCGCATCACCGATCGCCAGCGCCTCGATGACCTCGGCATAGACCGGCAGCGGCAGCGCTTGGCCGCCGAGCTCCGGCGGGGTCAGCAGACGAAAGAAATCATTGGCCCGGAGCGCCTCCAGCACCGCCGGCGGCAGCTCGCGCGCCCGCTCCATCTCCGGCGCCACGGCTTCCAGCAGGGGGATCAGCGCCCGCGCCCGCTCCACCGGCCCGGCGGTGGACAGCGCCTCCGGAGCCTCGGGCGCCAGCATGCCGAGTTCGGCAGCAGCCATGATCCGTCTCCTCCCAGATGGGTCGAAGGCTAATCACGCCCCCACCCCCCGGCAAGCGACACGGACAGTCGATCGACCAAATTTCACTCTAGGACTGCTTCGGGCTCGGGCTCGAAATGCGGGATCGCCGCCAGCAGCTCTCGCGTGTAGCCGGCCTTCGGCGCGGCGAAGAGCGCCTCGCTCCGCCCCTCCTCCACCACCCGCCCGGCCTGCAGCACGATGGTCCGCTCGCACATCATCCGCACCACGTTGAGGTCATGGCTGACGAAGAGATAGGCCAGCCCCTCCTCCCGCCGCAGCCGGTCGAGCAGGTGCAGCACCACCGCCTGCACCGAGACATCGAGCGCCGCCGTCGGCTCGTCCAGCACCAGCAGCCGCGGCCCCGGCGCGATCGCCCGCGCGATGCCGACCCGCGCCTTCTGCCCGCCCGAAAGCTGATGCGGGAACCGCCCAAGCAACTCCCGCGGCAGCCCGACCCTCGCCGCGCACTCCTCCACCCGCGTGCGCAGCACCGCCCCCTCCCGCATCCCCAACAGCCGCCTGAGCGGATCGGCGATGCAGTCGAAGGCGGAGAACCGCGGATTGAGGCTCTCCCCATGATCCTGGAAGACCAGCTGGATGTCCTTCCGCCACGGGCTCCTATGGAACCGCCCCGCCGAAATCGCCCCGATTTCCTCCCCCTCGAAGCGGATGCTCCCCGCCGTCGGATCGAGCAGTCGGCAGACCAGCCGCGAGATCGTGCTCTTCCCCGACCCGCTTTCCCCGACGAGCCCCAGGCTTTCTCCCGCATCGAGATGGAAGGAGACGCCTTCCACCGCCGCCGCTCCGCCGAACTCCTTGCGCAGCCCCGCGACCTCCAGCAGCCGCCGCCCGCTCGATGTCACCGTCTCCGGTTCGCGCTCCCCCACCAGCCCGGCGACGGTCGAGTCCCGCCGTGGCGAGGCCGCCACCAGCCGCCGCGTATAGGCGTGTCTTGGTGCGCCGAAGAGCCTGTCCGGCACTGCTTCCTCGACCACCCGCCCCTGCTCCATCACCGCGATCCGCCCGCAATACTGCGCGGCGAGGCCGAGATCATGGGTAATGAGCACCATCGCCATCCCCCGCCGCGCCGTGGTCTCGGCCAGCAGTTCCATCACCGCCCGCTGGGTGGTGACATCGAGCCCCGTGGTTGGCTCGTCGGCGATCAGCAGGCTCGGCTCGCAGGCGATCGCCATGGCGATCATCACCCGCTGGCACATCCCCCCCGACAGCTCATGCGGATAGGCCTCCAGCCGCCGCGCCGGCTCGCGGATGCGCACCGCCTCCAGCAGCGCCAGCGCCCGCTCCCTTGCCTCCCGCGCCGACACCGCCTCATGCGCCCGTATCACATCCGCGATCTGCGCCCCCACCGGCCGGATCGGGTTCAAGGCCGCGCGCGGATTCTGGAAGATCATCGACATCGCCGCCCCGCGCAGCGGCGCCAGCACCCGCCGCCCCGCCCGGGTGATGTCCTCCCCCCGGAACCGGATGCGCCCCCCGCTGATCCGCCCTGCCCGATCCAGCAGCCGCATGACGCAGAACGCCGTCACCGACTTCCCCGACCCGCTCTCGCCGACAATACCGAGCGTCTCCCCCGCCCCGACCGCCAGCGAGACGCCCTTGAGCGCCTCCACCACCCCATGCCGCGTGCCGAACTCGACCCGCAGATCCTCGACCTCGAGCAGCGCTCTCATGTCCGCATCCGCGGATCGAGGATGTCCCGCAACCCATCCCCCAGCAGGTTGAAGCAGAGCACTGCGAACATCAGCGCCGCCCCCGGACAGGCCACCAGCCACCACTTGCCCGTCGTGATGAACCGCGCCCCCTCCGCCACCATGATCCCCCATTCCGGTGTCGGCGGCCGGACGCCGAGCCCGAGGAAGGACAGCCCCGCCGCATTCAGGATCGCCCAGCCGAGATTGAGCGAGATCTGCACCGCCATCGCCGGCAGCACATTCGGCAGCAGGAAGCGCATCACCACCCGCGCATGGCTGTTGCCCGAGGCCCTCGCCGCCTCCACCCAACCCAGCCCCCGCCTGACATTCACCTCCGCCCGGCTGAAGCGGATATAGAAGGGCAAGTTGATGATCGCCGTCGCATAGATGATGTTCTCGACCCGGTTGCCGAGCGCCGCCACCATCGCCATGGCGAGGACGAAGAGCGGAAAGGCCATCAGCACATCGACGAAGCGCCCGACCCAGGCATCCAGCCTGCCACCCGCATAGCCGCAGAAGCTGCCGACCGTCGCGCCCAGGATGAAGGACAGGCTGACGGCCGACGCCGCAATCGCCAGGTCGAGCCGCGCCGCCACCAGCACCCGGCTGAACACATCCCGGCCGAGCTGATCCGTCCCGAACCAATGAGCCGCACCCGGCGCCTGCAAGGCATTCGGCACATCGGAGGCGATCGGGTCGTAAGGCACGATCCACGGCCCCAGCAGCGCCGCCAGCACCAGCAGCCCGCAGCCGCACCCCGCGAGCAGCGTCACGGGATTCCCCCGCAGCACCCACCCTACATGCCGCAAGGTCGCGCTCATCCGATCGACACCCGCGGATCGGCAATGCCGTAGAGCAGATCGACCACCAGGTTCACCAGCACGAAGATGGAGGCCATCAGCAGCACGAAGCCCTGCACCGGCGCATAGTCGGAGGAAAGCAGCGCATCCAGCGCGTAGGAAGCGACGCCCGGCCAGGAGAACACCTTCTCCACCAGCACATTCGCCCCCAGCATGGTCGAGAAGACAATCCCCATGATGGTGATTACCGGCAGCAGCGCATTCCGCAGCGCATAGACGAGGATCACCCGACGCCGCGACAGCCCCAGCGCCTCCCCCGTCCGGATGAAGTCGCTGGTCAGCACCGCGAGCATCGACGCCCTGGTCATCCTGGCCAGCGGCGCCAGTACGAAGAGTGCCATGGTGCAGGCCGGCAGCACGAGCTGCCTCGCCGCCGCCCACCACGCCTCCCCGTCGCCCGCGAGCGCGGCATCGACGAGCAGGAACCCCGTCACCTCCGGCGGCTGCGAGGCGAAGATGTCGATCCGCCCCGTCGGATCGGGCGCGATCCCGAGCAGGTAATAGAGCACATAGATCAGCAGCAGCCCCGAGACGAAGGTCGGCACGCAGACGCCCAACGTACACAGCAACCTTACCGCATGATCCACCACCGACCCCGGCCTCAGCGCCGCCAGAATCCCCAACGGCACCGCCAGCACCAGCGCGATCAGCAGCGCGCAGAAGGTCAGCTCCAGCGAGGCCGGCAGCCGGTTGCGCAGGTCGTTCAGCACCGGCTGCCCGGTGGTCATCGACCGCCCGAGATTCCCCGTGCCGATGTCACGCAGGTAGAGCAGAAGCTGCTCCGGCACCGGCTTGTCGAGGCCCATTCGCCGCCGGATATCCTCGATCTCCGCCTGCCCCGCATTCGGCCCGGAGGCGAAGAACACCGCCGGATCGCCCGGCAGCACCCGCATCAGCAGGAAGGTGAAGACCAGCACGCCGAACAATGCCGGCAGCGAGGAGACGAACCGCCGCCCCGCCCGCCCCGCGACGCCGCGCATCAGGCCCGCCGCAGGTCGCGGTAATCCACCTGCCGATGATACTGATAGGTATAGCCATCGATGGCCTGGGTCATCACCGCATCCTGGTTCGGTTGCCAGAGCAGGATCAGCGGCACCTCCTCCGCCAGCACCGCGATCATCCGCTTGCAGAGCCGCTCATACTCCGCCGGATCACGCTCGAACCGTGCCTTGGCGGTGAGGTCGTTGATCTCCGCATTGTTCCAGCTGCTGTAGTTCCACCGCTGCTCGCCGGTGAAGAAGTTGCGGAAGAAGTAGTCGGTCGATGGCAGCCAGGCGATCGAGGTCTCGGTGAGGAAGGGCAGCTTCTTCTCCGTCACCATCGTCGAGATCTGCGCATCCGGCAGCTTCTGGATCTCGACGCGGATTCCGATGCGCGCCAGCGACTCCTTCACCAGCGCCGCCATCGGCTCGCTCGTCGCCGCCGAGCCGACATTGAAGGAGAAGGTGGTGTCCAACCCATTAGGGAAGCCCGCCTCCGCCATCAACGCCCTCGCGCGCGCGAGGTCGGTCTTCATCGGCATCGGCTGCGGGAAGCGCGCCGTCGGCGGCGTCTCGCTCCAATCCCCGCCGAAAAGCGCCGCCCCACGCTCGAACAGCGCCGCCTTGAAGATGTCCTGATAGGGCAGCGCCGCCGCCACCGCCTGCCGCAGCTTGACGTTGTCGAAGGGCGTCATCCGCGTATTGAAGGCGACCATGGTGAAGGCGTTGAACTGCGGCGTGGACACCACCTTCACCCGCGGCCGCTGCGCCAGGCTCGGCACGTCGCTCGCCTGCAGGTCGATGGAAAGGTCCGCATCCCCCCGCTCGATCAGGTTGGCGCGCGTCGCCGCCTCCGGGATCGTCTGGTTGATGATGCGCCGGAAAAAGGGCAGCGCCCCGCCCTTCCAGTCGTCGTTGCGCCGCAGGATCACCTGCTCGCCCGGCTTGAAACTCTCGACGCGATAGGCGCCCGACCCCGCCGCATTGTCCTTCAGCCAGGCCTGCGCCCAGGGATCATCCGCGGTCGCATGCGCCTTCGCCACCTTGCTGTTGATGATCATGCAGTAGAGCGTGCAGAGATTGGGCAGCGCCAGCCGGTCCGGCCGCTCCACCTTCGCCTCGAAGGTATGCGCATCGACGACGCGGAACTGCTCGGCCTTGGTCCAGGAGCCGGTCTGGATCTGCACCGCCGCCAGCGAGCGCGCCGTCACATGCCGGTCGAAGGACCATTTCACGTCCTCCGCCGTCACCGGCGTCCCGTCATGGAACTTGGCGTCGCGCCGCAAGTGGAAGGTGAAGGTCGTCCCATCCGCGCTGGTCTCGACCCGCTCCGCCAACTCGCCGCGGATGACATCCGGGGCGAAGACCCATCCCGCCCCCGCCTGCCGCCGCCCGAACCCCACCAGCCGGTCATAGACATTGACGCTGATGCCGAAGGCCTCCCGCGTCGAGCCCGGCATGGTCGGGTCGAGCGTGTTGACGGTGTTGCCCGTCACCTGCCGCAGCGTCTCCGCCCGGCTCTGCGCCAGCGCCGGCCCGCCCGGCACCGCCAAAGCCGCCGCGCCTGCCAGTATCTCCCGACGCCCGATCCTCATGCCGACCCTCCTGCCATCCCGCCGGTCTCAGCAATCCGCGTACCACCGCCCGTCAGGCGGCAAGCCACCCGCCATCGACGGCCAGCGTCGTCCCCGTGGTGAAAGCCGCGGCATCGCTGGCCAGGAACAAGGCAGCCTCCGCCACCTCCTCTGGCCTACCGAACCGCCCCATCGCATGCCGCGCGCGTGAGGCTGCCATCACCGGCTCCGGCTCCTGGTGCCGGGCGAAGCTCCGCCGCAGCAGCGGCGTGTCGATCGCCCCCGGCACCAGCGCATTCACCCGGATGCCATCGCCGACGAAATCCAGCGCCATGGTCCGCGTCAGCGAGAGGATCGCCCCCTTCGCCGCGATATAGGCCGTGTTCCCCCGCCCCCCAGCCAAGGCGAGCTGCGACGCCGTGGTGACGATCGCACCCCCGCCCTGCCGCTGCATCGCCGGGATCACCGCCCGCGCCCAGAGCCAGGTCCCGCCGACATTGGCGCGAAACACCGCATCCCAATCCGACGGGTCGGTCGTCAGCACCGTCCCGCCGCAGGAATAGCCGGCGAAGCAGCACAGCACGTCGATCCGCCCGAAGCGCGCCAGCACCGCCGCCGCGTCACGGTCCGCGCTGCCCGGCTCGCCGACATCGGAGGCGAGCGTCATCGCCTCGCCTCCCGCTGCCTCCACCAGCCGCACGCTCTCCGCCGCACCCTCGGCATCGCGGTCGACGATGGCGATCCGCGCCCCCTCGCGCGCGAAGAGCACGGCACTCGCCCGCCCTAGGCCGGAGCCGCCGCCCGTGATGACCGCAACCTTGTCCGTGAGCCGCATCGCCTGCCTCCACCGTCGCGCGAGCTTCGCCCAGGGCTAGCCATCCCGCAACGCCGCCGTCAGGATGCACCGCACAACGAGGCTGGGGCGACGCATGACGGGCTGGCAGGTCGGCATCGATATCGGCGGCACCTTCACCGACATCGTCGGCGCGCGCGGCGCGGAGTTCCGCACCGCCGAGGTCCCCTCCCGCCCCGCCGACCCGGTCGGCAGCATCTTCGCTGCGCTCGAGGCCATCGGCGTCGCCCCCGGCGAAATCGCCGACCTGGTCCACGGCACCACCCGCGTCACCAACGCCATCGTCGAGAACAAGCTGGAGCCCGTCACCCTGCTGGCGACCGCAGGCTTCGAGGACATCATCGAGATCGGCCGCCAGAGCCGCCGCGACCTCTACCGCCTCGACGTCCCGCCGAAGCCCGCCCCGCTCATCCCCGCCGCCCGCCGCGTCCCCGTCGCCGAGCGCATGGCGCATGACGGCACCACCCTCCGCCCACTCGCCGACCTCGACACGACCATCGACGCCGCACTCGCCACCGGCACCCGCTCCATGGCGGTGATGCTGCTGCACAGCTACGTCAACCCCGAGCATGAGCTGGCCCTCGCCGATCGCCTCCGTGGTCGCGTCCCCTATCTCTCCCTCTCCCATCAGGTGAACCCGGAGGCGCGCGAATACGAACGCTGCGTGGCGACCGTGCTGAACGCCGCCGTCATGCCGCTGGCCGCCGAATACCTCGCCCGCCTCCGCGCCGAACTCCCCGCCGAGGCCCGCCTTCACGTCATGCACTCCGCCGGCGGCATGGCCTCGCCCGAGGCGGCGGCCGAGCGTCCGCTGCTGATGGCCCTCTCCGGTCCCGCCGCCGGTGTCGCCGCCGCCGCCGCCGCGGCGCGCGAGACCGGCGAGCCCGCCTTGCTCTCCTTCGACATGGGCGGCACCACCACCGACGTCGCGCTGATCCTCGACGGCCGCGCCGAGATCACCGTCGATGCCCGCCTCGCTGACCAGCCGCTGCGCCAGCCCATGGTCGCGATCGAGTCGATCGGCGCCGGCGGCGGCTCCATCGTGCAGCACGGCCCCGGCGGCCTCTCGGTCGGCCCGCGCAGCGCCGGTGCCGAGCCCGGCCCCGCCTGCTACGGCCGCGGCGGCACCGAACCCACCGTCTGCGACGCCAACGCCATCCTCGGCTACCTGAACCCCCGCCGCCGCCTCGGCGGCACCATCACCCTCGACGTGGACCGCGCCACCGCCGCCTTCACCCCGCTCGCGGAGCAGCTCGGCCTTCCCGTCGTGGAACTCGCCCTCGGCGTCCTCCGCGTCGCCGACGCCACCATGGCCCGCGCGCTGAACAAGATCACCGTCGAGCGCGGCGTTGACGGCCGTGGCGCCACGCTGCTCGCCTTCGGCGGCATGGGCCCGATGCATGCGACCGGCCTCGCCGCCACCTACGGCATCACCCGTGTGCTGGTGCCGCACGCCTCCTCCGCCTTCTCCGCCCTCGGCTGCGTCGCCGCCGAGATGAGCTACACCCGCCAGCGCACCCTCCGCCTCCCCGGCGAGGATTTCGACGCCGCCCGCCTCGCCGCCGCCCGCGCCGCGCTGATGGAGGAGCTCGCCGCCCCTCTCCTCGCCCAGGGCGTGTCCGGGGAGGCCATCGCCGCCGAGGAGACCGGCCTCATCCGCTACCGCGGCCAGTCCTACGCCGTCGATGTCCCCCTCTCCGGCCCGGCAGACGGCCCCACCCTCGGCGCCGCCTTCGAGGCCCGCCACCGCGCGCTGTTCGGCTTCGCCTCCGGCGAGGCCTGGGAGATGCTCGGCCTCCGCCTCCGCCTCTCCGCCCCCCGCGCGCTCGACCTCGCCCCACCCGCCCCCGCCAGCGCCCCGCCCGAGCCCTTCGCCACCGGCCCCTGCTGGTTCACCCCGGGGGCGCCGCTGCCCACCCCCCGCTACGAGCGCAGCGGCCTCGCCCCGCCCCTCCGCATCGCCGGCCCCGCCATCATCGAGGACGACTGGTCCACAATCCTCGTCCCACCCGGCTGGTCGGCGACAGCGCAGCCCGGCGGCCACATCCTGCTGACCCGGGAGGACGCATGACCACGCCCGACCCCTTCCGCCTGGAAGTTCTCCGCCACGCCCTCACCGGCATCGCCGAGGAGATGTCCTTCGTCGTCATGCGCTCGGCCCGCTCGCCGCTGCTGCGCGAGGCCGGCGACCTCTCCTCGGCGCTGACCGACGCCACCGGCCAGCTCGTCGCCCAAGGCCGCGACATCCCCGTCCATCTCGGGGTGATGAGCTTCACCGTCGGCGCCTTCCTCCGGCGCGTCCCGGCCGAGCGCCTGCGCCCCGGCGATGTCTGGTTCACCAACCTGCCCGAGCTCGGCGGCAACCACCTGCCGGACGTGAAGGCCATCCGCCCCATCTTCGCCGAGGGCCGCCTGCTCGGCTTCGCCGTCAGCCTCGCCCATTGGGCCGATATCGGCGGCGCCTGGCCCGGCTCCTACGTCGCCTCGGCGACCGAGGCGGTGCAGGAAGGCCTTCGCCTCCCGCCCCTCCGCCTCTTCACAGCCGAGGGCCCCGACGAGGAGAAGATCGCCGTCATCCTCAACAACACCCGCGGCCCGGCCGAGCGCGAGGGCGACATGCTCGCCCAGCTCGCCGCCACGGCGACGGCGGAGCGCCGCCTGCTCGATCTCTGCGCCACCCATGGCGCGACGGTGGTGGAGCAGGCCATGGCCGCGCTGCACGACCGCTCCGAGGCCGCCATGCGCGCCGCCATCGCCTCGCTCCCGCAGGGCGTCTTCGAAGGCGAGGACTTCCTCGACGATGACGGCCCCGGCGGCGCCCCCGCCGCCCTCCGAGTCCGCATCGCCATCACCGGCGAGACGGCCGAGTTCGACTTCTCGGCGACCGACGACGCCTTGGCGGGCCCCCTCAACACCACGCCCTATGTCACCGCCGCCGCCGTCTACTACGCGATGAAGGCCATCGCCGGGCCCGAGATCCAGCCCAACGGCGGCTGCTACCGCCCGCTGACCGTCGTCACTCGCCCCGGCTCCCTCCTCGACCCGCCGAAGGAAAAGCCCCTGGTCGGCGGCAACCACGAAACCTCGCAGCGCCTGGTCGACGCCATCTTCCGCGCCTTCGCCGAGGCGATCCCCGAGCGCCTCGCCGCCGGCGGCTCCACCACCGCGGGCCTCCTGATCTTCGGCGGCGCCGGCCGCGACGGCGCCTGGAAGACGCTCTACGAGCCCCATGGCGGCGGCGAGGGCGCCCGCCACGACCGCCCCGGCGCTGCCGCGACGCGCGTCCACCTCACCAACACCAACAACACCCCGGCCGAGATCATCGAGGCCGAATTCCCCATCCGCATCGAGCGCCACACCCTTCGCCCCGGCTCCGGCGGCACCGGCCACCATGCGGGCGGCGCCGGGACCGAGCGCGAGTACCACGTCCTCGCCCCCGAGATGTCGCTGACGACGATGTTCGAGCGCCGCGTCATCCCACCCTGGGGCCTCGCCGGCGGCGCGGCGGGCGCCCCCTTCCGCTGCCTCCTCCGCCGCGAGGGCACGGAGGAAGAACTGCGCGGCAAGGCCAACCTCCTGGTGCGCGAGGGCGACCGCGTCATCCTCCAGACCAGCGGCGGCGGCGGCTACGGCCCACCGGACTGACCGAGCCACAAGGGAGGACAACAAGAATGCAGCCCAAGCTGGACGACCTCGCCGCGCACCTGGCGGACCCCGCCCTCGCCCGCCACGGCCGCCACCTGACGGCCGATCTGCTGCTCGCAATCGGCGAGTCCGCCTGGCTGCTCTCCCTGCATGACGGCCGCCTCGCCGCCCTGAAGGCCGGCCCCTTCCTGATGCCCCGCTCTACCCTCGCGCTTCGCATCACCGCCGAAGGCTTCGCCCGCTTCGCCGCGCCGCGCTCCGAGCCCGGCTGGCACGATCTGCTGGCGCTGCGCCGCCAGGGCGCGCTCATGGTCGAGGGCGACACCAACCTCTTCTTCGCCCATCTTTTCTGGTTCAAGGCCCTGCTCGCCGTCCTCGCTGGCCACCCCACCCCCACCCCCGCCGAAGCCCCTGCCTTCGGCAGCGTTGAGGTCGAGCCCATCACCGGCCGTTACCTGCGGATGGATATCGCCGGCCGCCCCCACCGCCTCTATGTCGAGGAGGCCGGCTCCGGCCCGCCCCTCCTGCTGCTCCACACCGCCGGCAGCGACGGCCGCCAGTGGCGCGACCTTCTCAACGACGCCGACATCACCAGCCGCTTCCGCTGCATCGCCTTCGACATGCCCCGCCACGGCAAGTCGAGCCCCCCGCCCGGCTGGGAGCACGAGGACTACCGCCTCACCACCGCCGCCTATACCGGCCTGGTGATGACCGTCGCCGCCGCCCTCCGCCTGGAGCGGCCGGTGGTCATGGGCTGCTCCATCGGCGGCCGCATCGTGCTCGACCTAGCGGCGGAGCACGCCGATGCCCTCGGCGGCGTCATCGGCCTGCAGGGCAGCGCCCACACCGGCCGCTACTACGAGCTGGATGCGCTGCACCACCCGCACATCCATGGCGGCGAGGCCTGCGCCGCCATGGTCTCCGGCCTGGTCGGCCCCGCCTCGCCCGAGGCCGCGAAATGGGAAACCCTCTGGCACTATGCCCAGGGCGGCCCCGGCATCTTCCGCGGCGACCTGCATTTCTACGCCGAGGAAGGCGATCTCCGCCCCAAACTCGCCCGCATCGACACGTCACGATGCCCCGTCGCCCTGCTCACCGGAGAATACGACTATTCCTGCCGCCCGGAGGACAGCCGCGCCACCGCTGCCGCCATCCCCGGCGCCACGCTCACCATCATGCCCGGCCTCGGCCACTTCCCGATGAGCGAGAACTGGCACGCGCTGAAGCCCCACCTCCTGCCGGTGCTGGAGCGCATGCGCCAAGCAGCCCGCCCCTCCCCTTGAGACCACCCGGTCCCACGCCATCTGCCCGGCAGGATAGCAGGGCGGCGAGGCGGTCCGGGATGCGATCAGGACCACGCGCATGACGGGCCCGCCCCTCTTCACCCATCCCGGCTGGCGACGGCTGACCATCCTCGCCCTCTACGGCTACCAGGGGCTGGCCGCCGGCTTCGCGGTCACGGCGCTGCCGAACCACCTGGCTGGCCTCGGCGCGGCACCCGAGGCCATCGGGGCGATGCTGGCGCTCATCGGCCTGCCCTGGGTCCTGCAACCCCTCTGGGGCCCGCTGATCGACCGCTTCGGCGATGCCCGCATGGGCCGCCGCCGGGCCTGGATCGTGCTCGGCCTGACGGGCGCCCTCGCCTGCCTTGCCGCCCTGCCCATCGCCGGCGACGGCGCCGGTGCGCTGAGCCGCATCGGCTTGCTGCTGCTGCTGCACAATGCCTGCGCGTCGCTGCTCGACACCGCGGCCGATGCGATGATCATCGACTGCGTCCCCGCCGACCGCCTGGGCGAGACGACGGCGCTGACGCGGGCCGGCTTCGTCGGCGGCTCGGCCCTCGGCGCGGCGGCCTTCTCGGCGCTCGCCGCGGCCCATGGCCTGCCCCTTGCGGAGCACGTGCTCCTGCTGCTCGGCGCGCTCGCCGCCGCGATCCCCCTTCTCGTCCGCGAGGAGCGGGGCGACGCCCTGGTCTCCCTGGGGCGGCGCAGGCAGGAGGGGCGCGGCACCGCGTCCTACCTCGCCGTGCTGAAGGAACTCGCCGAATTCGGCCGCAGGCGGGATATCCTCGCCCTGCTGGCGGTCTGCGTCGTCGAGGAATTCGCCACCGCCGCCTTTGGCGTTCATTTCGGCCTCGACCTCGTGGCGACGGGCCGCTGGGATGCGGCCTCGCTCTCGCAACTCCAGGGTGGGCTGACACTGGCCAGCGGCACGGTCGGCGCGCTGTCGATCGGCCTCTGGCTGGACCGGGTGGGACCACGGCACGCGCTCAGCCTGCTGCTCGGCAGCTGCGTCGCGGCCTATGTGGCGACCGCGCTGCTGCTGCTCGGGCCACGCAGCTACGCGCTTGAGGCCTGCGCCATGGCGCTGTCCAGCGTCGTGCCGGCGCTCGTCTTCGTCTCGCTCGCGCCGACCGTGATGCAGATCATCCGCGGCAGCGGCGCCGCGACCCAGTTCGCCCTCGTGATGGCGGCACTGAACGGCGGCGGCGTGCTGGGCTCGGCGGTATCCGGCCACCTTGGCGCCCTGCTCCCGTCCTGGCTGGTGGCGCTGGGCGGCGCGGGCCTCTTCGCGCTCTGCACCCTGGCGGCGGCGAAGCCGGAAAGGCTCTTCGGCACGACGCAACCACGCTCGGCCGGTGACTAACCGGCACGGTTCGCTTGGGGTCCACCATCTCGCCTCCGGTATACGTGATCGCACCTTTGCCTGGAACATCTTCGCACCGGCCCGATCTTCGTCCGCGACAGACAAGGGCGGAGCGGAATGGTGAATGCGTCGAGGCGCCGTCGCGTCGGAGTGGCGGTGGTGGGTCTGGGGGGCGCCGTGGCGACCACCGCCGTCGCCGGGGTTGAGCTGATGCGCCGTGGCGCCAACAACATGAGCGGGCTGCCGCTTGCCGATGTCGCCGTGCCCGGCCTTGCCGGTTATGAGGATCTCGTCTTCGGCGGTTGGGACGTGAACGGGCAGAGCCTCGCCGCTGCCGCTGCCGAGCATCATGTCCTCAACGACAACCAGCTCGCCGAAACCGAGGATGCGCTCGCCCGCGTCACGCCCTGGAAGGCGGTGGCGAGCAGCGCCTTCTGCCGCCGGATCGGTGGCGGCAACATGCGCGAGATGCGTGGCCACCGCGCCGCGATCGACGCCATCATCGGCGACATCCAGCAGTTCAAGGTGGCAAACGACCTTGACGATGTCGTCATGATCAACCTCGCCTCCACCGAGCGCACGCCGGTCGAGGGCGAAGCGCTGCGCACGGCAGACGGCTTCCAGCGTGCCCTCGACCAGGACGACCCCGATATCGGCCCGGCCATGCTCTACGCCGCCGCTGCGATCGAGGCCGGCATCGGCTACGGCAATTTCACCCCCTCCGTCGCGGCCGACATCCCCGGCCTCACCGAGCTCGCCGAGCGGCGCGGCGTGCCCGTCGCCGGCAAGGACGGCAAGACCGGCCAGACCTTGATGAAGACCGTGCTCGCCCCGGCGCTTCGGGCCCGCGCGCTGCATGTCGATGGCTGGTTCTCCACCAACATCCTCGGCAACCGCGACGGCCAGGCGCTCGAGGATCCGGACAGCCTTAAGTCGAAGCTCGGCACCAAGGGCAACGTGCTCGACAGCATCCTCGGCTACAAGGTCGAGGACCACATCGTCGACATCCGCTACTACCGTCCGCGTGGCGACGACAAGGAAGCCTGGGACAACATCGACGTCAGCGGCTTCCTCGGCCACAAGATGCAGATCAAGGTCAACTTCCTCTGCAAGGACAGCGTGCTCGCCGCGCCGCTGGTGCTGGAGATCGCCCGCGTGCTCGACCTCGCGCGCCAGCGTGGCGAGAAGGGGCCGCAGGAGCAGCTTTCGCTCTTTTTCAAGGCACCGATGACGGCCGGCCGCCGGGCGCCGGAACATGCCTTCCACCGGCAGGAACGCATGCTCGCCGACTGGCTCGAGGGCAAAGCCGGCCGATGAGGCCGGAGCAGGAGGGCGGGCTGGCCCCGCCCGCCCTGATGCCCCTGCTGCGCGGCCTCGAGGACCTGAAGCGCATCCGGTCGGCGCACCTCGCCGGCTCCATCGCGGAACGCCTCTTCGCCGCCGCCTGGTCAGCCCTCATGGCCGGCGCGCATCCGGCCGATGTCGCCCGCCACACGATCCGCCAGGCGCTGGCGGCGACGGTGCTCGGCGATCTCGATGCCGGCGTGCTGCGCACCGCCGGCGTGCCGGACGAGCCGGCGCGCGCCATCGTGCAGTCCACTGTCGAGGCCGCCTCGGCGCCGCTCGCGCCCGACCTGCGTGCCTGGCTGCTCGACACGACCGCTTCGCTACCGGTCGCCGATCCGCCGCCCTTCGTCGCCCGCCTGGCCGCCCAGCCCCGCGCTGGCGCCACGGCTCCAGGCCGCGGCCGGCTGATCCTCGACCCGCCGGAGAGCCATGCCGAGCACTGCGCCCTGGTCGCCGTCTTCGGCGTCCTCCTGGCCCCGAGCTGGGGCGCGCAGCCTGAGACCGTCTTCCTCGCCGCCCTCGCGCACCACTTGCACAACGCGCTGCTGCCCGATTCCGGTTTCGCGGGCGAAATGGGGCTCGGCGAGTGGCTGGCGCCCGTCATGGCCCGCGCGACCGCGCTGGCTCTCGACGAGCTGCCCTCCGGCCTCCGCGCCGCGACCGAGGCCGCCTGCCGCATCCTGCCCGACGCGACCACGCCGGAGGGCCGTGCCTTCCACGCCGCCGACACGCTCGACCGCGTGCTGCAGGTCGAGACCCAACTGCGCGCCGCCGGCACCAGCATGGACTTCGTGCTGCGCGAGATGGAGCTGGTGCATGCCGGCCCGGTGAAGCCTTTCCAGGATGCGGTGCTCGCCCGGATGGGCCTTGCCGCATGATCGCCGACACCGCCCACTCGGTGCGGGATGCGGAAGGGCTGCGCTGGCCCGCTCCGGACGGCATCCCCTTCCTCCGCGCCGGACGGCGGGCGCTGGCGGAAGCGGCGTTGGCCCGGCTCGATGCCGGCGATACCGAGGCGGCGCTGGTGCTGCTCCTCGCCGATCAGGACGACTGGTGGCGCGGCCCCACCGCCGATCCGGCATCGCTGCGCCGCCTCGTGCGCGAGCGCGCGTCGCTCTCCCTGCGCGAGGCGATGCGCCTACTCGCCTGGGGGCCGGTCGCCGACTACTTCGCGCATCGCTGGTCGGACCCGACCTTCCTGGCCGGGCTGGCGCTGACCGAGGCGCATTGGAACGCCCCGCGTACCGCCTTCGAGCTGGCCTGCGGCATCGGCCACCACCTGCGCGAACTGGCGCGGCGCGGCGTCGCGGCGACCGGGGCCGACGTCGTCTTCGCCAAGCTCTGGGTGGCGCGGCACTGGGTGGTGCCGGAGGCACGGCTGCTTTGCCTCGACGCCGCTCAGCCCTGGCCGGTCGAGGGGCCCTTCGACCTCGTCGCCTGTCACGACGCCTTCTACTTCCTCGAGCCGAAGCGGCCGATCCTTGATGCGCTGCGCGGGTTGCTCGACCCGGCGCGAGGCATGCTGCTCATCGGCCATGTCCACAACCGCGACTGGCCCAACCTTTCGGCCGGCGCCGCCCTTTCAGCCACGGAGATGGCCGGGCTGCTTCCGGATGCCCGGCTCTACGAGGATGCCGAACTGACCCGCGCCCTCGCCGCCGGCCGCGCGCCGCAATCGGCCCCTGCCGAGGCCTTGCGCGGCGCCGAAGCCTTCGCCGCCGCCGCCGGGCCCGGCTTGCGGGCGCCGCAGCCGGTGACCGGCTTGGTCGCCCTTCCGCCGTCGGGCGCGCTGCTCCGCCGCAATCCGCTCTATGACGAGGCGGGGCGCATCGCATGGCCCTCCGAGCGTTACGGCCGCGAATACGGCCCGCTCGCCACATACCCGCCCTCCACCACCCAGCCCTCCTCCGCGCCCCTCTCGCCTGCCACTGCCGAAGCAGCCCGGCGGCGCGAGCTGGTCGACTTGCCGGAGGGCTGGTGACCATGCTCGACGCCGCGCTGCACACCGCCAGCGATGCGTCCGCAGGCCTGGGCTGGGGCGTGATCGGCTTCGGCTGGGTGGCAAGGGACTACGCCGTGCCCGGCCTCCTGGGCGCCGGCGGGCGGCTCGTCGCGGTAGCCGACCCGGACTCGGGCGCGCGGCGCCAGGCCCAGGCCCTCGGCGCGGAAGCCCATGCCGATGCCGATCGCCTGCTGGCCGACCCGGCGGTGCAGGCCATCTACGTCGCCACGCCCAACCACCTGCACCGCGCCGCCGTCGAGCGCGCCGCCGCCGCCGGCAAGCCGGTGCTTTGCGAGAAGCCGATGGCGGCCAGCCTCGCCGAGGCCGAAGCCATGGCCGCCACCATCCGCGCCGCCGGCATCCGCTACGGCACGGCCTTCGATCAGCGCCACCATCCCGCCCATGCCGCCATCCGCTCCGCCGTGGCCGAGGGTGCCATTGGCCGTGTCACCGCCATCCGCATCGCCTATGCCTGCTGGGTCGATGCCGGCTGGGCCTCCGACAACTGGCGCGCCGATGCCTCCCGCGCCGGTGGCGGCGCGCTCATCGACCTCGCCCCCCACGGGCTCGATTTGGTGGATTACCTGCTGGGCGAGCCGGTCGAGGATATCGCCGCGCTGACGCAGCAGCGCGTGCAGCGCTACGCCGTCGATGACGGCGCCATGCTGGTCGGCCGCACCGCCTCTGGCGTGCTGGTGCAGCTCCACGTCGCCTACAACTGCCCGGAGGGATTGCCGCGCCGCCAGCTCGAGATCCTCGGCACCACCGGCCAACTCCTCGCCGAGCGCACCATGGGCCAGGCGCCCGGCGGCAAGGTCTGGCGCATCGACGGCCGGCTCGGCCTGCGTGCGCCGCTGCCGGTGCCGGAGGCGGAAGCCTCGCCCTTCCTGCGGCAGATGGACACCTTCGCCCGCTGGCTGCGGGGCAAGGCCGAGCCTGATGCCTTCTCGCTGGCACGGGACCTCCACACCATGCGCCTGATCGCGCGCGCCTATGCTGCCGCCGGAGAGCGCCGATGCCGCTGAAGCCCTATGCCTGCGCCAATTGCGGTCACTGGCAGCGCTACTTCGCCCCGCCGCCGGACTGCCCCGTCTGCACCGACACGCGCAACGACCTGCCCGAGGATGGCTGGCGCTTCCTCACCGTGGAGGAGGTACGGCCGATGCTGCGCGGCCACTGGCGCCGGCTGGAGCGGGACCTCGTCGCCTTCTCCGTCTCGCCGCCGCTCGGGCTGAACGGCACCGGTTGGCTTCTGCTCCACCCGGAGGGCAACATCGCCTTCGAGGCGGCGCCCTTCTACACCGACGAGATGCTGGCCGAGATCGAGCGGCTGGGCGGCATCCGCATCCTCGCCGCCTCGCATGTGCATGGCTACGGCGCGCTCTGGCAGCTGCAGGACGTGTTCAAGCCGGAGGTCATGGCGATCCAGAAGGAAGACCTCCGGCTCACCAAGGCCTTCCGTGTCACCTGGCCCTATGACGACGCGCTGGAGCTTCGGCCCGGCCAGGTGCTGCACCATGTCGGCGGCCATTACGAGGGCCAGGCCGTGCTGCACGATGCCGGGCGCCGCATTCTCTTCTGCGGCGACGCCTTCAAGGTGGACCAGGACGAGGCCGGCAACAGCACCGCCGTTTCCACCCACAAGGCCTTCCACAAGTCGATCCCGCTGACGCCGGGCGAGATCCGCCGCTACCGCGAGGTGATCGCGGGCCTCGACTTCGACACCGTCTGCACCCCCTTCGAGCATGCGCCCGGCATCGGCCGTGACATCGCCCTCGCGGTGCTCGACGACCAGCTCCGCGGCCCGCCGGGCGTGCGGCACATCCCCGTGGACGAGCTGCGCAGGAGCGCGACGCGATGAGCCAGACCACCGACCTGCACGAGGTCGCCCGCGCCTTCCGCGCCTCCATGCCGGAGGATGGCCACGTCACGGTCTTCCGCATCGACATGCTGGACCGCATCGGCATCCCCGTCGTCCAGGCCAACCTGATCGTGGCGAAGGACCCCGCCACCACCGGCTATGGCTACGGCTTCGAGCCGATCGAGGCGGAGGTCGGCGCGCTCGGCGAGCTCTGCGAGGAGGTGCATGTCGGCGCCTGGGTGAAGCAGGCCGAACGCTTCGAGGGCTCCTACGCGGATATGGTGCGGCAGCGCGGCGCGGCCCATGTGGCCGATCCGCTGACGCTTTGCCTGCCCGCCGGCAACCCCTACACGCCCGAGATGCCGCTCTCCTGGGTCGAGGCCCGGCGCTGGTCCACCGGCGAGCCGGTGCTGGTGCCCCGCGACTGGGTCGCCGCCTATCCCTACCAACTCGGCGAGAAGCCGCAGCTGATCACGCCCATCACCAACGGCCTCGGCGCTGGCTTCGACCTGCCGCATGCCGTGGCGCACGGGCTGATGGAGCTGCTCCAGCGCGACGGCAACGCCGTCACCTACCGCGCGCTCGACCAGGGCGTCGTCGTCGACATCGACACGGAGGAGGAGCCGGACGTCGCCAGGCTGATGGACCATCTCCGCTCCCTCGGCATCGACGTCACCGTCAAGCTGGCCTGCACGGATTTCGGCATCCCAAACCTCTACGTCGTCGGCAACGACCGCGGCCAGCCCACCGTGCCGGTGCAGGTGACCTCCTGCGGCGAGGCCTCGCACCCCGACCGCTCGCGCGCGCTGCGCAAGGCGCTGCTGGAATTCTGCGGCTCCCGCTCGCGCAAGGCCGCGACGCATGGCCCGATCGAGCTGGTCCAGGCAGCGCTGCCGCGCGACTACGTGGACCGCCAGATCGGCGTCGCCATGCTGGAGGAGGAGGAGGGCCGCGCCCTGCAGGCCATGGCCGAATGGGTCGGCCAGGATGCAGGCGAGCTGCGCCGCCGCCTCGCCGGCAGCGTCTTCTCGGATCGCCGCCGCGTCCGGCTCTCCGACCTGCCGACCGTGCCGGCGGCAGCGGTCGCAGACCCGGACGCCCGGCTACGGCTGCTGCTCGACCGCCTGGCGACCGAGGGTCTGGAGCCGCTGGTGATCGACTGCTCGCCGGCCGAAGGCCCGGTGAAGGCGGTGAAGACCATCGTCCCCGGCCTCGAGAGCGAGACGATGAGCTACCACCGCATCGGCTGGCGCGGCGTCCGCCGCCTGCGCGAGCGCGCCGACCCGCTGCTGCTCGACGCGCCGCGCGAGGGCGCCGTCCGCATCCTGCTGCGGCCGGAGGATGAGGCACGGGCCGGCGGCCCCGCCTGGTTCGACGCGCGCCTGGCGGACGAGACGGTCGGCCGACTCTATCCGCTCTACCGCGAATGCGGCACCTTCTCCGCCCAGCTTTACCGCCGGCGGCAGGCGGCCTGACCATGGCGCTGCGCTTTGCCTACAACACCAACGGCGCCGCCAACCACCGTCTCGCCGATGCCATCGCGCTGATCGCCGAGGCCGGCTACGACGGCATCGCCCTCACCCTCGACTTCCAGCACCTCGACCCGCTGGAGGAGGGCTGGGTGGCGCGGACGGAGGCGCTCGCGCGCGAGCTGCGTAGCCGCCGCCTCGGCTGCGTCATCGAGACCGGCGCGCGCTTCCTGCTCGACCCGCGCCAGAAGCACGAGCCGACCCTGCTGACGCCGAACCCCGAGGGCCGCGCGCGGCGCGTCGCCTTCCTCCAGCGCGCCATCGACATCGGCAACATCCTCCAGGCCGAGGCGGTGTCCTTCTGGGCCGGCGTGCCGCAGCCGGGCGTCGATCGCGGCGAGGCCGGCGAATGGCTGCTTGAGGGCCTGGCCCAGGTCACGGACTACGCCACCCGCCACGGCGTCACCCCGGCGCTGGAGCCGGAGCCCGGGATGCTGGTCGAGACGCTGGACGACTGGGCCAGGCTCCACCCGCACTTGCCCGGCCTCACCCTCGCCCTCGATCTCGGCCATTGCCTGGTGACGCAGGAGCGCGAGCCGCCGGCTGCGGTGCGCGAGTTCGCCGCGCAGATCGGCACCGTCGCCATCGAGGACATGCGCCGCGGCGACCACACCCACCTGCCCTTCGGCGAGGGCGACATGGACATCCCCGCCTGCCTCGACGCGCTGGAGGCGGTCGGCTTCGCCCGCCTTGTCTGCGTCGAGCTGTCGCGCGAGAGCCACCGCGCCGACCGGATGATCCCGCAATCGCTCGACTGGCTGCGCCGCTGCCGGGAAGGAGATGCCCGATGAGGATCCTGTTCTGCAGCCGCCGCTTCTTCCCGGCGATCAGCGGCATGAGCGTCTACGCCGTCAACCTGCTGCGCCAGCTGGTCGCCGCCGGGCACGACGTGACCATGGTCAGCCAGTACCGCGGCGATGCCGCCGGCACCCGCGTCTATGGCGGCGGCCCACCGCCCGAGGTTCCCGGCGTCACCGTCATCGGCCGCCAGTCGCTTGGCGAGGAGGCCTTCGCCGAGCCGGGCGGCGCCGATTTCGAGCGCGACGTGGACGACATGGTCTCCGTCATCCTCGCCGAGCACCGGAAGAAGCCATTCGATATCCTGCACGCGCAGTACGGCTACCCGAATGGCTGGGCCGTGCTGCTCGCCGCGCGCGAGCTCGGCATCCCGACCGTCGTCTCCATCCAGGGCGGCGACGGCCACTGGGTCGGCTCCTGCTGCGAGACGCATCGGCTCGGCATGCTGAACGTGCTGAACCACGCCAACGCGCTGCTGATCGGCTGCGAGAGCTTCGCGCAGGAGGTGGTCGAGCGCCTCGGCGTGGCACGGGAGCGCTTCACCATCGTCCCCGGCGCCGTCGACACGGAGCGCTTCCACCCGGCTGCGGGCTTCGTCCCCGGCGAGGCGGCGGACCCGGTGCGCCTGCTCTACCACGGCCGCGTCGACCGGCGGAAAGGCGCGCTCGACATGATCGAGGCGCTGGCCCTCCTCCAGGCCGAGGGCGTGCGCTTCGCCGCCACCATCTCCGGCATCGGCCCCGACCACGACAGCTCGCAGGCCCTCGCCGCCGAACGCGGCGTGCCCATCCGCTTCACCGGCTATGCCGATTACGACGCGGCGCCGGCGCTCTACCGCGAGGCCGATGTCTTCGTCAGCCCGACTTATGCCGAGGGCTTCAGCAACACGATCCTCGAGGCGATGGCGAACGGGCTGCCGAGCGTCTCCTGCTATGCCGTCGGCGTGGTGGACTGCCTGCGCGACGGCGAGAACGGCCTCCTGGTGCAGCCGGGCGACATCCCCGCCCTGGCCGGGGCGCTGCGCCGGATCATCGAGGACGCGCCGCTGCGCCGCCGCCTCGCCGCGACCGCGCTGGAGGAATGCCGGCGCACCTATTCCTGGGAGGCGGTCGGCCGCCAGATCATGGGGGTCTATGCCGAGGTCGCCGGCCGGACGCCCGATACCGGCTTCGATCCCGTCCTGCCGCGCGACCCTGACTGCCGGTTCCGCGCCGCGCCGCACCTGCTCTGATGCCGCGCGCCCTCGCCCTCTCCCCGCATCTCGACGACGCGGCCTTTTCCTGCGGCGGCACCCTGGCGAACCTCGCCCAAGCTGGCTGGAGCGTCACCGTCGTCACCGCCTTCACCCGCTCGGTGCCGGACCCCAAGGGCTTCGCGCTGGCCTGCCAGCTCGACAAGGGGCTGCCGCCGGAGGCCGACTACATGGCCATCCGCCGCGCCGAGGATGCCGAAGCCTGCGCCCGGCTCGGCGCCGCGCCGCTCTGGCTCGACTTCCCGGAAGCGCCGCATCGCGGCTATGCGGATGCTGCCGCCCTGTTCGGCCCGCCGCATGAAGCGGATGCCATCCAGGCGCCCCTTTCCCACGCCCTGACGGCGCTGCTGGCGGAGCCGCCGGACCTGCTGCTGGCGCCTCAGGCAGTGGGCGGGCATGTCGATCACGTCCAGCTCGTCGCGGCGATCCGGGCGGTGCTGCCCGCCGGGCTGCCGGTGCTGTGGTGGACCGACTTCCCCTATGCGGCCCGGCCGCGGCAAAAGGCAGCACGCCCCTTCGCCGCGCTGATGGACGCCTGGCCGGAGCGCGTCCTGCATGGCGATGCGGCGTCCCGCCTCGCCGCCTGCGCCGCCTATGCGACGCAGCTCGGCTTCCAGTTCGGCGGGCCGGCAGGGCTCCGCCAGGCGCTCGACGCCGCCGGGCCGGTCGAGCGCTTCCGCGAGGCGGGCCGGGTGCCGATCGGGATGCGCGCGGCATGACGGAAGGGCATGCCATCCTCGTCACCGGCGGCGCCGGCTATATCGGCAGCCATGTCGTCCTCGCCCTGCTCGATGCCGGCCTCCGCGTCGTGGTGCTCGACGACCTCTCGACCGGCTGCGCCGAGGCCGTCCCGCCCGGCGTGCCGCTGGTCCGCGCGGGCACCGGCGACGCATCGGCGGTCCGCGCGGCGCTGCGCAGCCACGGCATCGGCGCCGTCGTCCACATGGCGGGCTCGCTGATCGCTCCCGAGAGCGTCACCGACCCCGCCCGCTACTGGCGGAACAACCTCGCCAACACCCTCGTCCTGGCCGAGGCCTGCATCGCCGAGGGCGTTACCCGCCTCGTCTTCTCCTCGACCGCCGCGGTCTACGGCATCCCCGACCGCCTGCCGGTCGACGAGGACGCGCCGTGCCGCCCGATCAACCCCTACGGCGCCTCGAAGCACGCGGCGGAGCAGATGCTGCTGGCCGTCTCGGCGGCGCACCGGCTCGACGTCGTCGCGCTGCGCTACTTCAACGTGGCCGGCGCCGACCCGGCCGGCCGCGCCGGGCTGCGCATGCCCGGTGCCACGCACCTGATCAAGGTGGCCTGCGAGGCGGCGCTCGGCCAGCGGGCGGAGGTCGCCATCTACGGCGAGGATTACGACACGCCGGACGGCACCGGCATCCGCGACTACATCCACGTCACCGACCTCGCCCGCGCCCATGTCGAGGCGCTGCGGCATCTCGCCATGGGCGGCGGCAGCGTGGTGCTGAACTGCGGTTACGGCCGCGGCCATTCCGTCCGCGCCGTTCTCGGCGCCGTCGAGCGCGCGACGGGGGCGAGGATCAGGGTCCGCATCGCGCCGCGCCGCCCGGGGGACCCGCCCGCCGTCGTCGCGGCGGCGCAGCGCATCCAGGGCCTGCTGGCCTGGCGCCCGGCCTTCGACAACCTCGATGCCATCATCGCCGACGCCGTCCGTTGGGAGCGGCACATGGCGGGCCAGGATCGGCGGCACCTCTGGAGCTGAGCGCCGCCACCCTGGCGGGGGAGCGGCATGCGCTGCGCCCGCGCCGCCGCCTGATGGCGGCGCTGGTGGCGGGCCTCGCCGCCGGCCTCGTCGCGCTCGGCTGGCACGTCCTCGCCGCCGGCGGCTGGACGGTGTGGGAGGCGCTGATCCTCGCTTGCCTCGCCGTTAACGCACCCTGGCTCGGCCTCGCCGCGGCGACGGGGCTGGCCGGCATCACCACCCGCCTGCGCGCCCGCGACCCGCTTGCCGCCGTGCTGCCCGCCCTGCGCCAGCCCGGTTGGGGGGAAACGGCGATCACCGCGCGCACCGTCCTCGCCGTCTGCGTCCGGCTCGAGGACATGGCGGCCGTCCTGCCGCCGCTCGGCGCCCTGCTGGCGGAGTTGCGCCGCCCGCCCGCCGAGTCCGGCTGCTTCCGCCTTGCCATTCTGTCCGACACGCCGGACGGCGCCGCCGCGCAGGCTGAAGCGGAGGCCGTCGCCCGCCTCGCCGCCCGCTTCCCGCCTGGCGCGGTCCACTACCGGCGCCGGGCCTGCAACACCGGCTACAAGGCCGGCAACCTGATGGACTTCCTCGACCACGACGCGGCTGGGGAGTTCCTGCTGCTGCTCGACGCGGATTCCGCCATGTCCGCCGCGGCGGTCAGGCGCCTCGTGCGGCTGATGCAGGCCGACCGCCGCCTCGCCATTCTCCAGCCCACGATCCAGGGCCATGGCGCGGCCACCCGCTTCGCCCACGCCTTCGGCCTCGGCCAGCGCCACGGCATGCGGATCTGGGCGACGGGTCAGGCTTGGTGGCAGGGGCCGGAGGGGGCCTTCTGGGGCCACAATGCGCTGATCCGCATCGCCCCCTTCCGCGCCCATGCGCGCCTCCCCCTGCTGCCGGGCGGCGAGGCGATCCTCAGCCATGACCTCGTCGAGGCCGCCCTGCTGCACGCCGCCGGCTGGGCCGTGCGCGTCCTGCCGGACGATGCCGGCAGCTTCGAGCGGCACCCGCCCGACCTGCTCGCCTGCCTCGACCGCGACATCCGCTGGGCGCGCGGCAACCTCCAATTCCGCCACCTGCTGCGCCGCCCCGATCTCGGCCGGCTGGGCCGGCTGCAGATGGTGCAGGCCATCCTGCACTATGTGCTGACGCCCTTCTGGTTCGCCCTGCTGCCGCTCGCTGCGCTCAATGCCGCCACCGGCGGCGGCGAGGGCACGCCACGTGCCGGCCTGCTCCTGCTGCTTGCCGCCGGCTTCGTGATGCTGAATCTGCCGAAGCTCGCCGGCCATGCCGAGGCCCTGCTGCACCCCGGCCCGCGCATCCGCCGCCTCGGACCCATCCTACGCGAGGTCGCCACCGCACTCGCCGCCGATGCGATCATGGCCGCCGAGCGGACGGCGCTCATCCTGACCAGCGCCATACGGCCATCCGCCGGATGGGCCTCGCAGCAACGCGACGGCCGTCGCCTGCGCCCCGCCGCGACGGCCTGGCGGCTGCGGGCCAGCATGGCGACGGGCCTCGCCAGCCTCGCCCTGCTCGCCGCCGCCGGCCCCTTCCCGGTCCTCGTCGCAGCCCCGGTCTGGCTACCCCTGCTCCTCGCCATGCCCATCGTGGTACGGATGGCGGAGGCCCCGCCGCCACCCGAACCGCCCCGCTAACCGTCTACAGGAGACAAAGGCCAATGCGGATCCTGGCCATCGGACCGCGCGTCTATCTCGGCGACATCTACCTCGCCCTCATGCGCGAGGGCCACGAGGTGCGGGTGCATGCGGAGGACCGCCCGGAGGAACGCGCCTTCGACGGCTTGATCGGCACCGTCCCCGATTGGCGGCAGGAACTCCCCTGGGTCGGCCGCGACGGCATGGTCCTGTTCGAGCGGGCCGATCGCGGCGAGGTCGCCGATGCGCTCCGGCGCGACGGCTACCGGGTCATCGGCGGCAGCGCCTTCGGCGACCGGCTGGAGAACGACCGCGCCTTCGGCCAGGAGGTGCTGCGCCAGCACGGACTGCCGATGGCCGGCAGCCAGGCCTTTGACGGCCCCGCCGAGGCTCTCGCCTGGCTCGCCGAGGCCCCCGGCCGCCACGTGCTGAAATTCGACGACAGCCGCCTGCCGACCTTCGTCGGCGAGCACCCGGACGGGCTCGACCTCGCCTACATGCTGCGCCGCGCCGGCCCCGGCCGGGTGTTGCTGCAGGAGCGGCTGGAGGGCGTCGAGGTCGGCGTCGGCGCCTATTTCGACGGCCAACGCTTCCTCCGCCCCGCCTGCATCGACTTCGAGCACAAACGCTTCTTCCCCGGCGAGATGGGCGAGATGACCGGCGAGATGGGCACGCTCGCCAGCTACGAGGGCGGCGAGCGGCTGTTCGAGGCGACGCTCGGCCGCATTGCGCCACGCCTCGCCGAGGCCGGCCATGTCGGCTACGTCAACCTCAACCTGATGGTGGACGAGCGCGGGCCGCTGCCGCTGGAATTCACCTGCCGCTTCGGCAACCCAGGCTTCGCCGTGCTGGCGGCGATGCAGCGCGACGGCTGGGGCGACCTGTTCCGCCGCATGGCCGATGGAGGCGCCGAGGGCTTCGCCACGACGCAAGGCTGGTCGGTGGCCGTGGTGCTGACCGTACCGCCCTTCCCGGCGGTGGACCATGCGGCGACGCCGGCCGACGATGTGCCGTTCTTCTACCGCGACCCGCCCACCGGGGCGGAGCTAAGCCACTACCACCCCGTCGACCTCCGCCGCGACACGGCGGGCCAGTTCCTGATCCGCCGCCGCTCGGGCCATGCCATGATCGTCACCGGCACCGGCGCCACGGTGCCGGAGGCGCAGGAGGCGGCCCGCGCCCGCGCCCGCAACGTCATCGCGCCGGAACTTCGCTGGCGGGCGGATATCGGCGAGCGCTTCCTGCAGGGCGAGGGCGACCGCCTGCGCGCCCTCGGCTGGATCGACTAAAGCGGTTTCTGTTCGCACTGGCTCACGGAACCCGCTCTAGCCTGTTGTTTTAGCGAGCGAATTACTCCGATCAGACGATTCCGTTTGATCGGAGTTTGCTTTAGGCGCCCTGCCCCCAGGCGACGATCCTTTCCAGCACCCGGTCCGGCTCCTCCGCCCACCAGCGGCGCGACAGGATCTCGACCTCGGAAGGGCCGTCATAGCCCGCCGCCTCCGCCAACGCGCGGATGCGGGGGATGTCGATGACCCCCTCCCCCATCATCCCCCGGTCGAAGACGAGATCCTGCGTCGGCACCAGCCAGTCGCAGACATGGAAGGCGGCGATCCGCCCCCTTGCCCGCGCCACCTGCCGCTCCAGCTCCGGGTCCCACCAGACATGGTAGACATCGAGCGCAATCCCGACGCCCTCGCCAAATTCCTCGGCGAGGTCGAGCGCCTGCCCCAGCGTGCTCAGCACGCTCCGGTCCGCGCAGGTCATCGGGTGCAGCGGCTCCAGCGCGATGGTGACGCCCGCCGCCCGCGCCGCCGGCAGCACCTCGGCGAGCCCGTCGCGGAACATCGCCCGCGCTCCCGGCAGGTCCTTCGAGCCCGGCGGCAACCCGCCCCCCAGCACGACGAGGCACCGCGCCCCGATCGCCGCCGCCTCCTCGATCGCCCGCAGATTGTCCTCGATGGCGGCCCTGCGCCCCGCCGCATCCGCCGCCGGGAACATCCCGCCGCGGCAGAGCCCCGAGACGACCAGCCCTGCCTCCCGGATGCGCCGCGCCGCGGCCGCCACGCCCATCTCCGCCAGCTTGTCCCGCCAGGGCGAGATGCCTGGAATGCCGTGCCGCGCGCAGCCCTCGATGCACTGCGCGAGCGTCCACCGGTCCCGCACGGTGACGGTGTTGAGCGACAGCTCCTCCATCACGCGACGCCATGCACCGCGAGAAGCGCCCGCATGCGCGCCACCGCCATCTCCGGGTCCCCCAGCAGCCTCGCCGCATCCGCCAGCCGAAACAGCTCGGCCAGATGCCCGATGCTGCGCGCCGATTGCTGCCCGCCGAGCATGGTGAAGTGGTCCTGGTGCCCGCTGAGCCAGGCCATGAACACCACGCCCGTCTTGTAGAAGCGCGTCGGCGCCCGGAAGATATGCCGGCTCAGCGGCACCGTTGGCGCCAGGATGCCATGGAAGCCGGCGAGGTCGCCCGCCTGCAATGCCGCCAGCGCCCCGCCCACCGCCGGCGCGATCGGGTCGAAGATGCCGAGCAGCGCATCGGAGTGCCCCTCGGCATCCCCAGCGATCAGCTCGGCATAATTGAAGTCATCCCCCGTATACATCCGCACGCCGGCCGGCAGCCGCCGCCGCATGGCGATCTCCTTCTCCTTGTCGAGAAGGCTGATCTTCACCCCATCCACCTTCGCGGCATGCCCGGCGATGACGGCCAGCGCCGTCTCCATCGCCCGGTAGTGTTCGGCGTTGCCCCAGTACCCCTCGAGCGCCGGATCGAACATCTCGCCGAGCCAGTGGATGATCACCGGCTCCCGCACCTGACCGAGGATGCGCGCATAGACCCGCTCATAATCCGCCGGTCCCTTCGCCGCCTTCGCCAGCGCCCGCGACGCCATCAGGATGATGCGCCCGCCCATCTGCTCGATGGCCTCGCACTGCTCCTCATAAGCACGGATCACGTCGTCCACAGTGACATCCGGCCCCGGCGCGAGGTGGTCCGTCCCCGCGCCGCTCGCCATCACCGCCCCCGGCACGTCGCGCATCGCCTCCAGGCTGCGCCGCACCAGCTCCTGCGCCCCCGTCCAGTCGAGCCCCATCCCCCGCTGCGCCGTATCCATTGCCTCGGCGACGCCGAGCCCGAGCGACCACAGATGCTGCCGGAAGGCGATGGTCCTGTCCCAGTCCACCTTGATGTCGAGCCAGGGGTCCTGCTCGGCGCGCGGATCGGCCACCACATGCGCCGCGGCGAGGGCGATGCGCGGAAAGGGCGGATGTGCCTTCGGAAACACCCTTGGCTCACTCAACGTGAACCGCTCGACACCCGCGCCCTTCGGCAGATCGATGCTCGCCATGTCTCAGCCCTCCAGCGCCGGGATGTCGATCCAGCGGCGCTCGCGCCAGCTCCGCAGCCCCGCCTCGGCGAGCTGCACCCCCTTCGCCCCGGCGAAGAGATCCCATTGGAAGCCCTCACTCTCGCCGGCGAGGTAGCGCAGGAACATCTCCCACTGCACGCGGAAGCCGTTCGGATAATCCTGCGTGTTCGGCACCTCCTGCCAGCCGCCGAAGAAGTCGATCGCCTGCGGGATGTCGGGATTCCACACCGGCTTCGGAGTATTGACGCGGCTCTGCGTCCAGCACCGCTGCAACCCGGCGACGGCGCTGCCATGCGTCCCATCCACCTGGAAGGTCGCAAGATCGTCCCGCCTGACCCGCGTTACCCAGCTCGAATTGATATGCGCGACGATGCCGCCCCTGAGCTGGAAGGTCGCATAGGCCGCATCGTCCACATCCGCCTCGTACGGCCTGCCATCCTCGCCGATCCGCTCCGGGATATGCGTCGCCCCAAGGCAGGACACCGCCTCCACCTCGCCGAACAGGTTGTCGAGCACGTAGCGCCAATGGCAGAGCATATCGAGGATGATCCCCCCGCCCTCCGCCGCCTTGTAGTTCCAGGAGGGCCGCTGCGCCGGCTGCAAGTCGCCCTCGAAGACCCAATAGCCGAACTCCCCCTTCACCGCGCAGATGCGCCCGAGGAAGCCGCTGTCGATCACCATCGACAGCTTGCGCAGCCCGGGCAGGAACAGCTTGTCCTGCACCACGCCGTGCTTGATGCCCGCGCGCTGCGCCAGCCGCGCGACCCGCAGCGCATCCTCCAGCCGGTCCGCCGTCGGCTTCTCGACATAGATGTGCTTGCCTGCCGCGATCGCCCGCTCGATCAGCCCGGCGCGCAGCTGCGTCGTCGCCGCGTCGAAGAACAGCTCGTCCCGCGCATCGGCTAAGCAGGCATCAAGGTCGGTCGAAACCCGCTCCACCCCATGCGCCCGCGCCAGCGCCTCCAGCTTCTCCCGGTTGCGCCCGACGAGCACCGGGTCCGGCATCACCCGGTCCCCATTCGCCAGCCGGATGCCGCCATCGGCGCGGATGGCGGCGATCGAGCGGATGAGGTGCTGGTTCGTCCCCATCCGGCCGGTGACGCCGTTCATGATGATGCCGATGCGACGTTCCGCCATGGCCACTCTCCCTCGCATAGGTAACCATCCGGTTACCTATATTCGGAGTCAAGGCCGCAGATAGCCCAGCACCACCTCCACCGCATGCCGCTCCCGCTCTGCCAGCGCCGCCTCGCTGCCGAAATCCGCCTGGAGCGCCGTGGCGAGCGTGTACCGGTTGGCCACGAAGAAATGCCCGAGCCCCACGATGGTGATGTAGATCTGCATCGGGTCGACATCGCGCCGGAACACGCCCGCCTCCGCCCCCCGCGCCAACACCGCGCCGATCTGCCCGAGCAGCGGCGAATAGAGCGCAGGCACGCCTTCGGACTTTTTGAGATAGGCCGCCCGGTGGATGTTCTCCTGATTGAGCAGCGCCACGAATTCCGGATGCGCCGCAGTGTAGCGCAGGTTGAACTCGACCAGCCGTCGCATCGCCTCCGCCGGCGGCAGCGCCTCGACGTGCAAGCCTCGCTCCGCCGCCCGCTTGGCTGCATAGGCGCCCTCCAGCACGATGAGCCAGAGTTCCTCCTTGCTGCCGAAATAGGCGTAGAGCATCCGCTTGTTGGCGCCCGCCCGCAGCGCGATTTCATCGACGCGCGCCCCTGCCAGCCCCTTCTCGGCGAACTCCACCAACGCCGCATCGAGGATACGCTGCCGCGTCGCCGCCGCCCGTGGCGAGAGCCCGTCCATCACCCCGTCAGGACCTTGGCCAGCAACGCCTCGGAAACCGGCTCATCCTCGGCGTCCAGCGGATCCCTCGGCAGCACCCGATGCCGCAGCACCAGCCGCGCCAACTCCAGCCGCTCCGCGTCCTGCAGCCGCCCCGCCTCCCAGGCCATCGCCGCTGCGCTGGTCAGGTGATAGAGCGCGCTCGCCGCCTGCCGCGCCAGCGCCGGCTCCCCCTGCGCCCGCTCGGCGAGCGCCGCCGCCCGCTCGAAGGCGGGCATCGCCCCCGGCAGCGCATCGCCGTTGCCGAGCAGCCCCTGCACATGCGCCCTCAGCACCGGCAGCGACCCTTCGCGCTGCGCTGCCCGCAGCACGTCGAGGGCGACGATGTTGCTCGTCCCCTCCCAGATGCTGCCGAGATGCGCATCCCGCACCAGGCGCGGATCGGCCCATTCCTCGATATAGCCGCAGCCCCCGCGCACCTCCATCGCATCGCCCGTCACCCGCCGCGCATCCCGGCACGCCCGGAACTTCAGCAGCGGCGTCAGGATGCGCAGCAGCGCATAGGCCCCATCCTCGCCCGCATCGCTCCGCCGCATGGCCTCGGCGGCCTGGAACACCATGCTCCGCGCCTGCTCCATCGGCAGGACGAGCTTCATCAGCTGCCGCCGCATCAGCGGCATCTCGACCAGCCGCCGCCCGAAGGCGATGCGGTGCCGCGCGACGAAGGCCGCCTCCGTCACCGCCCGCCGCATCAGCCCCGCCGCCCGCATCCCGTTCGACAGGCGCGAGGCGTTGACCATGTCGGCCATCTGCCGGAACCCCGCCTCCGGCTCGCCGACGAGGAAAGCTGTCGCCCCCTCCAGCCGGATCTCGCCCGAGGCCATGGACCGCGTCCCAAGCTTCTCCTTCAGCCGCACGATCCGGTAGGCGTTGCGCGACCCGTCCGGCCGCTCCCGCAGCAGCAGGAAGAGCGACACGCCCCGGAGCCCCGCCGGCCCGCCGACGCGCCGCGCCAGCACCAGCGCCACCCCGGCATCCGGATTGCTGCAGAACCACTTGTCGCCGGTGAGCGCCCAGCTCCCGTCCGCCCGCTCCTCGGCCATGACGGCGGTCGCGGCGATATCCGACCCCGCCCCCTGCTCCGTCATGAACATCGCGCCCTGCCGCAGCGCATCGAGGTCGGTCGATGTCAGCCCCGGCAGATACCGCGCCACCAGCCCCGCATCCCCGAACCGCCGCAAGGTCCTTGCCAGCGCATCGGTCATGGAGAGCGGGCAGCACAGCCCGAACTCCGCCTGCACGAAGAGGTAGGTGAGCGCATATTTCGCCGCCGGCGGCATCGCCTCCGGCCAGCCCAGCACGCCGCCGCGATGCGACATCGCCGCCAGCCCGAACTCGCTGAAGGCAACCCGCTCCATCTCCCGGTAGGCCGGGTGAACCTCGATCGTCGCCGCATCCTCGCCCCGCCGCGTCCGCGGCTTGAGCACCGGCGGATTGCGGTCGGCGACGCCCGCCAGCTCATCCAGCCGCCCACCCGCCAGCGCCCCCATCCGGTCGAGATGCGGCAGCAGATGCGCCAGCAGTCCCTCAGGCAGATAAAGCCCCAATAGCGGCCGCAGCCACGGATCGGCCCGCCAGAGGTTGATCCCCTGGGCGTCCGGCACCGCCTCGGCGCCGATCGGCGCCGGCATGATCGGCAGGCTGTCCATCACGTCACCATGCCCCCTCCCGTTTCCGCCATGCTAGGCTCTCGGCCAAGGGCAGGCAAAAGCCGCAACGCAGGGAGAACGATGCCATGACCATCGCCGCCGTCATCCGCGAGAAGGGGCGCAACGTCGTCTCCGTCTCGCCCGAGGCGCCCATCGCCGAGATCGCCGCGATCATCGCCTCGCGCCGCATCGGCGCCCTGGTGGTGCTCGCCGATCATGGCGGCCTGGTCGGCATCGTCTCCGAGCGCGACGTGGTGAAGGCGCTGGCGAAGCACGGCGCCCGCGTCCTCGAATTGACGGCCAGCGACCTGATGACCCGCCAGGTCACCACCGTCACCATGGGCACCTCCATCGACCAGGCGGTGGAGATCATGGATGCCGGCTATTTCCGCCACCTGCCGGTGATGGAGGATGGCGCGCTCGCCGGCATCGTCAGCATCCGCGACCTGGTGAAGCACCGCATCACGCTCCACCAGCGCGACCTCGAGGCGCTGAAGGCCGCCGTGCAGCAGCGGAGCGGCTAGCCCGCCCTTAACAACCCCGGCCCATTCTCCTTCAACCAGGCGACCGCCGCATGCCGGTGCGGCGTCAGCCGCTCGACCAGCGCCCAGAATGTTGGCGAATGGTTCATCGCCCCGAGATGCGCCACCTCATGCGCGACCACGTAGTCGAGCACCCAGCCCGGCGCCATCACCAGCCGCCAGGAGAAGGCGAGCGTGCCATCCGGCGCACAGCTCCCCCAGCGGCTCCGCGTGTCCTTCAGCCGCACCCCCCGCGCCGCGTGGCCAAGCACCGCCGCATGCCGCGCCACCAGCCCGGTGATGCGCTCCCGTGCCTCCTCGCGCAGCAGCGCCGCGACACGCCCCGCCACATCCCCATCGCCGCCGAGCAGGATCGCCCCCGGCTCCAGCCAGGCCTCGCCGATGCGCGCCCCGGTGACGCGCACCACATGCGCCACGCCGCCGACCGCGACCTCCGCCCCCGGGACGAAGGCGACGGGCGGCGCCAGCGCCGCCAGCCTCTCCCGCACCCAGGCCGCATGGGTCTTCAGCAGCGCGACGCCCGCCGGCCGCCCGGCCCGCGGCGGCAAGGTCACCACCACGGAGCCGCTGCGGATATCGATGCGCAGGCTGACGCGCCGCGCCCGCGCCGAGCGCCGCCATTGCACGGGTCCCGGCAAGGCGGCCTCCGGCCCGAGGGGGTCGTCGCTGCCGTCCCCCTGGCGACCCTGCACATCCAATGGCCCGCGGTTCAACCCGGCAGCGCCTTCAGCTCCGTCTCGACGAAGGAGAGCGGCGCGCTGCCGCCATTGACGACGTTGTGCTCCACGCCTGCCACCCGCGTGTAGGAGACGCCCGCCTTCAGCTCCGCCGTCATCATCTCGCCGCCGGGCAGCTCGACGAGCAGCGTGCCATCCGTCACCGGCACGACGACATAGAGCCAGCCATGCCGGTGCCAGCCCGTCTCCGCGCCGGGATTGAAGTCCCAGCGCGTGACGCGGATGTTCTCGTCATCGATCTGCACGGTGCCGGTGGCGGGCTCCCGGCACCTCATGGGCTCGGTGAAGCTCATGCCTCGCCTCCCGGCCGAACCACGCCGCCGGTGCCCGGCTTCGCTTGCGCCTTCCGGCGATCGGGCGGGTTCACTCGGCGGCGGCCTTCACGCCCAGCCCCGGCAGCGGCAGCGCCCCCGCCGCCTCCCAGGCCTTCCACACCGCATCCGCCTGCGCCTGCAACAGCTTCAGGTGCGGCGGCCGGATCGTGCGCCAGCCATCGTCGCCCGTGCTGCGCGCGATGATCTCGCGCAGGCCGGAGATCAGCGCCACGCTCGTCGCCGCCTTGCGCGTCGCCGTCAGCACCGCCTGCGCCGCATCCGCCTCCGGGCCGCTGCGCTTCGCATAGACGATGCCGCCCCAATGGCTGTTCGCATTGCTCGCCGCGGTGATGCAGCCCGCACCGCCCTCGGCGAGGATCTTCTGCACATACTCATCGGAGCCCGAATAGACCTCGAACCCATCCTCCGCGAAGGCGTCGATCATCGCCTTCATGTTGGCGTAGTCGCCGCTGCTGTCCTTCACGCCCTTGACCACGCCGGGATACGCCTTCAGCAGCCGCCCGATCAGGTCGAGGCTGAAGGGCACCGCCGATTGCTGTGGGAAGTTGTAGAGATAGAGCGCGATCCCGCCGCCGACGCGATTGATCACCTCGGAGAACCAGGCGAAGAGCCCGTCATCGCTCGGGTTCTTGTAGTAGAAGGGCGGCAGCACCAGCACGCCGCGGCAGCCCTGCGCCTTGGCATGCAGCGTCAGCTCCACCGTATCGGCGAGCGAGGCGGTGCCGGTGCCCGGCATCATCGTCGCCGCCGGCACGCCATTGGCGATCAGGCCTTCCAGGATCTGCTTTCGCTCATGCAGGCCGAAGCTGTTCGCCTCGCCGGTGGTGCCGAGCACGCCGAGCCCGTTGCAGCCATTCGCCAGCAGCCACTTCGCATGCCCCGCCATCCGCGCCGGATCGGGCGAGAGATCGGGCTTCATCGCCGTCAGTACCGCGGCATTCACGCCACCGAACAGGGCATCCTTCATGATCTCTCTCCTCGCTTCGCCGGCGGCCGCGCCTTGCGCGGCAGCTGTCCCGGCCATTCCACCACATGATCCTCGAGGGCACCCGCCTCGCGCTCCGTCACCGCGCGCCCGCGCACCGAAACCCCGGCCTCGTGCACCGTCTCCGGCGTACCCGAGATCAGCGGATGCCACCAGAACAGGTCGCGCCCCTCCGCCACCAGCCGGTAGGCGCAGGTCGGCGGCAGCCAGTCGATCGCGGCGATGCGCGCCGGCGTCAGCTTCACGCAGTCCGGCACATGCTGGCGGCGCTTCGGGTAGTCGCGGCAGCGGCAGCTTTCCGTATCGAGCAGCCGGCAGGCGACCTCGGTGAAGACCACCTCCTCGGTGTCCTCGTCGCGCAGCTTGTGCAGGCAGCACCGCCCGCAGCCGTCGCAGAGGCTCTCCCACTCGGTGCGATTCATCGCCTGGAGCGGCTTGGTCTTCCAGAAGGGCAGGATATTGTTCACCGCCCCACCTTAGACCTACAGCCCCAGCAGATCGAGGGTCCGCCCCACCACCTTCGCCTCGTCGAAGCGCTCCGCGGCCCTTTCGCGCCCCGCCACCCCCATCCGCGCCCGCAGCCCGGCATCGCCCGCCAGCCGCCCCAGCGCCGCCGCCAGCGGCTCGACCGTGGCCGGCGGCACGAGGAACCCCGTCTCCCCCCCCACCACCATCTCCCGCGAGCCGCGGATATCCGTCGCCACCACCGGCAGGCCGCAGAGCATCGCCTCGATGATCGACATCGGCAGCCCCTCGAAATGGCTCGGCAGGGTGAAGATATCCGCCGCCGCCATCACCCGCGCCACGTCGTGCCGGTAGCCGAGCCGCCGCACCCGTCCCGGCATCGCCGCCTCCGCCCGGGCGAAATGCGGCTCCAGATCCTCGCCATGATCCGTCGCCAGCCGCTCGCCGACGACCCAGAGGACGGCGCCCGGCACCGCCTCCATCGCCCGCAGCAGCTCCGGATAGCCCTTGTGCCGGACGAGCCTGGAGACGGCGAGCACCACGCACTGCCCCTCCGCGGCGCCGAGCTCCGCCCTGACCTGGGCCCGCGCCTCCGCATCCGGCAGGAACAGCGCCGGGTCGCGCCCGTTCAGCACCGGCACGGCCCCGGGATGGATGCCGAGCCGCCGCGCATCCCCCGCCTCCTCCTCGCTGACGGTGAGGTAGGTATTGGTGATCCGCCCGGCCGCCCGCTCCAGCGCCAGCGCCAGCCCCCGCCGCCAGGCCGGCCCCGGCTGGTTGAACAGAAAGCCATGGCAGGTATAGGCGACCCTCGGCACCCCAGCCGCCCGCGCCGCCGCCCGCGCCAGCAAGCCGCTGATCGGCATATGCGCATGCACCAGGTCGAACCGCTCCGCACGGAACACCTGGTGCAGCTCCCTGAGGCACCTCGCCTGCGCCGCCGGGTTGAGGCTGCGCGCCATCGGCACCGGGATGACGCGGAACCCCTCCGCCCGCGGCAGGTCGAGCAGCGGCCCCTCGGCGCAGAGCCCCACCACCTCATGCCCCCGGGCGCGCGCGCCCCGCATCAGCGGCAGCAGGAAGTGCCGCAGCGAGAAATCGACATTGGTGACCTCAGCGATCTTCAGCGGATGGTCAGGCTTCCGCCCCCTCGCCCGGCGGCGGCGGCGCCGCCGCCGTCACCCGGCCGAGCGCCCATTGCACCGTATCCTGCCCCGCCTCGGCCGAAAGCACGATCTGGCCGTTCTGCCGCTGCTCGCCGCCGAGATAGAGGCTTTCCTCCAGGCTCACCGCCGCTCCCTTGGCGCGCAGCCGCCAGCCTTGGCCGGAGGGCAGCCGCAGCAGAACCGCCTGCTCGTCCTCGACGAGGCTCGCCGTCACGCCCGGATGCAGGTGGAACCTCACCACGAAGCCCGGCGGCTTGGCCCCCTGCTCCAGCATCTCGACGATGTCCTCGCCGCGCAGGTCATCCCCGGACTCGGCCAGGTAGAGCCGCCGCCGATGCACCGCGCCGAAGGGCCGCCGCCAGCCGTCATGGCTCGCTTCCAGCCACTGCGCCCCATTGGCCTCGTGCCGCTCCTGCTCGACACGCTCCGGCCGTCGCCCGAGCCCTTCATCCTTCAGCTCGCTGCTGTTGGTATCGGCGAGGATCAGCGTCGAATGCGCCGCCGTCGCCCGCACCGCATCGCGCCAGGCGCCCTCCGCCCCCGGTGCCGCGCCACAATTGACGACCAGCCGGTCCCGCCCGACCGACATCTCGAAGGACAGCGTCCCGGCATGGGCATAGCGGTCGGCCCCGCGCGGCAGCCCCGTCTCGGCATCCCGCGCGCGCGCCGGCGGCGGCGCCGCGGCATCGGCGATGACGAGCGTCCGCCCCGCCTGCAACCGGTGGAAACCCGTCTCCTCCAGCAGCATCGGCGCCCGGCCCCGCGCCTGCCCCTGGGTGAGGACGAGGTCGACGAGCCCCGCCCCTTCCTCCCGCGTGCCGTTGAACTGCGCCAGCCCACCATCCCCATGGCGGAACAGCCTCAGCGCCTGCCCCGCCCGCTCCAGCACCGTCGGCAGCAAGGCCGGCGGGTTGATCCCCGCCCCGTGCAGCAGATTGCGGATCTCGATCAGGTCCTGCATGGCGAAGAGCTGCTGTGCCGGCGAGCGCTCCACATGCCCGCCATCCGGATGGAATTGCCGCTCCAGCTCGCCGGGGAGGAAGCGGAGCGCCCGCGTCATCCAGGCCTCCTCCTCCAGGGCGACAGCGGCCGCGATCGCTCCCTTCAGGGTGACGAGCGCCCCGCGATGCATGGCCTCTGCCGGGAGGGAGCCGACGACCCCCCGCGCATCCTGCGCCAGCCGCACCAGCAGCCGCTTGCGGAAGCCATCCTCCGCGGTGGCGGCCAGGAAGTCCCAATGCCCGAGCCAGGCCGAGACCCGTGCCGCGGCGACGCTCGGCGCCTGGGCCAGTGTCTCCTCCGCCCCGCGACCGAGCCAGTCCTCGGCCAGGTCCCGCGCCCGCGTCCGCGCCGCATCCGTCCCGAGCGCGCGCAGGTCGCGCATCCAGGCGAAGCCATGTGCCGCCGCCCGCCATGCCACCGGCCCCGCCGCCGCCTCCCAGCCCACGCCGCTTTCCGGGTCGAGCCGGTGCGTGGTGCCGAGATGCTCGAACTCGCCGCGCAGCAGGCGCGCGCCCCGGTTCGCATCCCCCGGCCAAAGGTCGCGGAAGGCCCGCGCCGGCGCCTCCGGCACCTTCACCGGCCGCAAGCCGGAGATGAAACGCCGCGTCCCGCGGATGATGTCGCGCATCAGGCCATAACCTTGGGTCGGAGCGCCTGGATGGCCTCCCTGTAATCCGGCTTGCCGAACACCGCCGTCCCGGCCACCAGCACATCGGCACCGGCGGCGATGCAGCGCGGCGCCGTCTCCGCCGTCACCCCGCCATCCACCTCGAGGTCGATCGGCTGCCCGCCGGCCGCCTCATGCGCGTCGATCATCCGCCGCAGCGCCGCGATCTTGCCGAGCTGGCTGTCGATGAAGCCCTGCCCGCCGAAACCGGGATTGACCGACATGACGAGGACGAGGTCGCAGAGGTCGAGTACGTTCTCGACCGCGCTCACCGGCGTTGCCGGGTTGAGCACCACCCCCGCCCGCTTCCCCAGCGCGCGGATGGCCTGCAGGCTCCGGTGCAGGTGCGGCCCCGCCTCCGCATGCAGGCTGATGGTGTCCGCCCCCGCCTCGGCGAAGGCGGCGAGATAGGGATCGGCCGGCGCGATCATCAGGTGCACGTCGAAGGGGAGGGCGAGGTGCCGCCGCAGCGCCTTCACCACCACCGGGCCGAAGCTGATATTTGGCACGAAATGCCCATCCATGACGTCGAGATGCAGCCAGTCTGCCCCGGCATCGGCCACGGCCCGCGCCTCCTCGCCGAGACGGGCGAAATCGGCGGCGAGCAGGGAAGGCGCGATCCGGACGGGAGGCTTCGACATCCCGGCGGTTCTAGCGGCGGCGGGAGGGCGGGGGCAAGGCGCCGTCCGACGGCGGATTCCACAACGCGATACCGAAATCACCCTTAAGTTGCTTATCCGCCTCATTTATCGCGCGAATTGTCATCCGCGCCGCCACCGCGCGACGAAGAACCCGTCCATCCCGCCCCGCTCCGCCCAGAGATCCGGCCGCGTCCTGAGCGTCCCGGCCGCGGTGACCACCCCTTCCAGCCCCGGCACCTCCTCCGGCCGCACCGGATCGGCCACGAACCCCTCCGGCACCGCATGCCCTTCCCCCTCCTCCGGCTGCAGGGAGCAGGTGGCGAAGACCAGCCGCCCGCCCGGCGCCACCCGCCGCGCCGCCGCGGCGAGCAGCGCCCGCTGCACCTCCGCCATCGCCGGCACGTCCCGCACCCGCTTCAGATAGGGCACGTCCGGGTGCCGGCGGATGGTCCCCGTCGCCGTGCAGGGCGCATCGAGCAGCACCGCGTCGAACACCGCCCCGCCCGCATCCCATTGCACCGCATCCGCCTCGACGACCTCCGCCTGCAACCGCAGCCGCTCCAGGTTCTCCCGCAGCCGCGCCGCCCGCCGCGCCTCCCGCTCCACCGCGACGACCTGCCCCCCGGCAGCCACCAGCTGTGCCGTCTTTCCCCCCGGCGCCGCGCAAAGGTCGAGCACCCGCTCCCCCGTCCGAACCCCGAGCACCCGCGCCGGCAGGGCAGCGGCAGCGTCCTGCACCCAGAACCCGCCCTCGGCGAAACCCGCCATCTCCGCCACGCGCGTCCCCGGTGGATAGCGCCAGCTCCCTGTCGGCAACGGCTCACCCCCCTCCGGCGCGGCCATGCCCGGCGCCAGCGACAGGTCGAGCGGCGCCTCCCCGCGATGCGCCGCGGCGATCGCCCGTACCCCAGGCCCATAGGCCGCATGCCAGGCCGACCACAGCCAGGGCGGCGTATCCAGCCGCTCCGCCTCCAGCCCGTCGAGCGCCGCTGCCCCCGCCTCCGCCACCCGCCGCAGCACGGCATTGGCGAGGCCGGTGAAGGGCTTCGGCACCAGCGTCACGCAGCTGGCGACGGCCGCATGCGCCGGCGTCCCGAGCAGCAGCAACTCGGCCGCCCCCATCCGCAGCGCCTGCCGCACCTCGGAAGGCGGCTCCCGCCTGAGATAGAGCTCCAGCACCGCATCCAGGCTTCCCGCCCGGCGCAGCACTGCGCCCGCGATCCGGTGCGCCGCCGCCTTGTCGCGGGGCGCGATGCCCTTCGGCAACGCATCGAGCGCCTCCTCCAGCGGACGATGGCGGGTCATCACCGCCTCCAGCAGGGCAAGGGCGGCACGGCGGGTCGGGGAACCGAGATGGGACGACATGCGGCGGTTTATGGCCCCCGACCCCGCCCCATGCTAGTCCGCGCGCCATGCATCTCTCGGCCCTCTCCAGCCCGGACCCGTCGCTCGGCCTCCTGCCCGATGCGCTGCAACGCCGGCCGAAGCTCTTCCTGGTCCTGCTCTGCCTGCTGCTCTGGCTGCCGGGCTTCTTCACCCTGCCGGCCACGGACCGCGACGAGGCCCGCTTCGCCCAGGCCAGCCGGCAGATGGTCGAGAGCGGCGACTATGTCCGCATCCGCTTCGGCGAGGAGGAGCGCAACAAGAAGCCCGCCGGCATCCACTGGCTGCAGGCCGCCTCGGTGCACCTGGTGGAGGCGACGCATCTCGGCACCCGGGACATGATCTGGCCCTACCGCCTGCCGAGCCTCGCGGGCGCCCTGCTCGCCGTGCTGGCCACCTTCCACTGGGGCCGCGCCCTGGTCGGCCGCCGCGCCGCCCTGCTCGGCTCGGCGATGCTCGCCTCCTCCCTGGTGCTGGTCGCCGAAACGCACATCGCCAAGACCGATGCCGCGCTGCTGGCGACCATCGCCGGCGCCATGGGCCTGTTCGGCCAGGCCTATCTCCGCCCCGACGCCTTCACCGCCCGCCAGGCCGCCGGCTTCTGGCTGCTGCTGGGCTTGAGCATCCTGCTGAAGGGCCCGATCGGGCCGATGGTCCCGCTGCTCGCCGGCATCACCCTGGCGGTCAGCGACCGCGAGGCTCCCTGGCTCCGCGCGCTCCGCCCGGGCTGGGGCCTGCCCCTGATGATCGCCGCCGCCGCCCCCTGGTTCATCGCCATCGGCGTGGCGACTGAGGGCCGCTTCTTCCAGCAGGCGGTCGGCGGCGACATGCTGTCCAAGATCGGCTCCGGCGAGGAGAAGCACTGGGGCCCGCCCGGCTACTACCTGCTGACCTTCGCCATCGCCGCCTTCCCCGGCGCCTGGATCGTGCTCGCCGCCCTGCCCAATGCCTGGCGCGACCGGCTGAACCCGCCGACCCGCTTCCTGCTCGCCTGGGTCGTCCCCTCCTGGCTGGTCTTCGAGGCGGTGCAGACCAAGCTGCCGCACTACACCTTGCCGCTCTACCCGGCCCTGATGCTGCTCGGCGCCGCCTGGGCGATCAATCCGATGCGCAACCCGCCCGGCCGCTGGCTGCGCTGGGTCGGCATCGCCGGCCTCGTCCTCGTCGCCACGGCGCTGGCCGCTGGCGCGCTCGCCGCGCCCTGGTACCTGGAGCGCCGCATCCTCCTCGCCGGGCTGCTGGCGATCCCGGCCGCCGGTGCCCTCGCCTATCTGCTGCTGCGCGCCGCCCGCCTGCGCGCCTGGGGCCGCGCCGGGCTGCTCGGCGCCCTGCTCGCCGTGCCGCTTTATGCCGCGGTGCTGGAAGGCGTCGCCCCCCACCTCGCCCCGCTCTGGATCGCCCCCCGCCTCGCCGAGGCGGTGGAGGCCCGCGCCCCCGGCCTGCCCGCCGACCGTTTCGGCATCACCGGCCATTCCGAGCCCTCGGTGCTCTTCGCCCTCGGCCAGGATGTCCGCCTCCTTCGTACCGGCACGGACGCCGCCGACTTTCTCGCCGCCGGTCCCGGCCGGGTCGTCGCCGTCGGCGACCGCGCCGAGGCCGATTTCCGCAGGCGGGCCACGGCCCTCGCCCTGGCACCGCAGGAGGTCGCCAGCGTCACCGGCTTCAACTACTCCCGCGGCCGATGGGTGACGCTGCTGCTCTACAGGCTGCCGGCATGATCGCCTGGGCCTCCGACCTCGTCGTCTCCGCCGGCCTCGTCGGCGTCTTCCTGCTGATGGTCGCCGAGAACCTGTTCCCGCCGATCCCGTCGGAGGTGATCATGCCGCTCGCTGGCTTCGCCGCCGCCCGCGGCCAGCTCTCGATCGAGGGGGTGATCGCCGCCGGCATCACCGGCTCGCTCGCCGGCAACGCCTTCTGGTACGAGGCGGCACGGGCCTTCGGCGCCGCCCGCATCCGCCGCCTCGCCGACCGCTTCGGCCGCTATGTCGGCCTCACCGCCGAGACCCTCGACCGCGCCGAGGCCGCGCTCCGCCGCAACGGCGCCGCCGCCGTCTGCCTCGCGCGGATGATGCCCGGCCTCCGCACCGGCATCTCCGTCCCCGCCGGCCTCGTCGCCCTGCCGCGCCCGGTCTTCTACGGCTTCAGCGCCCTCGGCACCTCGATCTGGACCGGCGGGCTCGCGATGGCCGGCTACCTGCTCGAGGACCAGTTCCACCTGATCGAGGACTGGGCCGGTACCGCCGGGCTGGCGCTGACGGCGCTGATCCTCCTCGTCGTCGGCCTGCGCATCCGCCGGGCGCGGCGGGCGGGGTAGCGGCCCTACCGGATGGCGATCGGATTGATGATCGCCTGCACCGCCCCGCGCAGCAGCGGCTGCCCCAGCACGAACAGGAACTCCTTCGCCTGGTCCCGCGCCAGCGCCCGCGTGTCCATCACCTCGAGGATATGGACGCCGTTCTTCGCCAGCAGCGTCTGATGCCCTTCCCAGACGCGGTTCGGGTTCTTGAAGGGCACCGCCTCCACCCCCCAGGTGTCCGCCCCCACCGCGACCACGCCGAGCGAGGCGAGGTACTCCGCCGCGCCGTTGTCGATCCCCGGCTCGCCCTTGCCGAACCGCGCCGGGTCCCGCTCCAGCAACTCGACCCAGCCGGTATGGATGAGGATCACGTCGCCCTGCCGAACCTCGACGCCCTGGTCGCGCATCGCCGCCCGCAGGTCGTCGGCGGTGATGATCTCGCCCTCTTCCAGCATCGGCTTGCCGCGCGCCCGCGTCATGTCGACCAGCACGCCCCGCGTCACCATCGGCGGGATGCCCTCGATGCCGAGCCGCGTGACGCCCGTCGTGCGCATGAAGTCGCGCGCGTGGTTGCCGTTGTAGAAGACGTTGTCGATGCCGAGATGCGCGAAGCTGTCGATCTGGCTGCCGACGCCGAGCCAGCCGGTGAACATGTCGTCCGCATAGGACATGCGGTTCTCGGAGGGCACCGTCGCCCCCTCGAACTGGTCGGGCATCATCACCGTGACCGAGGCGCTGCGCGGTGGGAAGGCCGGCGTCTCCCGCCCCACCGGCACGCCGAGCCGGTAGACCTGCCCACGCTGCACCAGCCGCGCCGCCTCCAGCACCTTCTGCGCGTTGAGCAGGTTCATCGCACCGATCTGGTCATCCGCCCCGTAGCGCGAAGGGAACCAGTTGCCCGCCGATTGCTGCCCCGACGCCGCGAGCGGCGCCAGCATCGCCGCCGCCAGCACGGCCTTGCCGATTTGTTTCAGCATTGTTTTCTCCCGTAACACAAGCCTTCGGGAGGATAGCGGCAGCGATACCTCCGCCAGCGGTCACGCCAGCGCGATCATGGCCTATTCGCTCTCGCGGTGCAGATCGTGGATGCTGATCCCCGGCACCTCCGGCGGCAGTTCCAGCCACTCGCGCCGCTTCAGCGTCCGCACCGTGTCCTCGTAGCCGCTGGCCCAGTGCTCCCGCATCGTGTCGGGGCCGAACTCGTAGTCCTTCGACTGCCCTTCATAGGCCCGCGCCTGATAGACCATCTGCAGGATCGCCAGCCGCGGCAGCCGCGCCAGCCCCTCGCGCAGGCGGCGCTCCTCCTCGCTCAACGCCTCCTCCGGCACCTTGGCGAGGATCTGCCGCAGCCGCACCTGCCACTCGCGCCGGGTGCGGAAGGCATCCGTGTTCATCCGCGTCCGCGAGGAGTAGCGGATATCCTTCTCCCGCCCCAGCACCTCCTCCATGTCGCGCGGCAGCGCCCCGCGCGCCGGGAACAGGTCCACCTGGAAGACCAGCGCATCGCGGCTGTCGATCTCGTCCTCCAGCAGGTATTGCAGCGGCGTGTTGGAGACGAGCCCGCCATCCCAGTAATAGGCGCCGTCCACCTTCACCATCGGCAACCCCGGCGGCAGCGCGCCCGAGGCCATGACATGCTCCGGCGCCAGGTGCTGCTGCGCGCTGTCGAAATAGCGGAAATTCCCCGTCGCCACGTTGACCGCGCCGACTGCCAGCCGCGGATGCCCGCCCGGCGCCGCCAGCAGCTCCCAATTGACGAGATCCTCCAGCGTCCGCCGCAACGGCGCCGTGTCGTAGAAGGCCGTCGCCCCGCCGGCCCCGCGCGGCGCGAACCAGGGGTTGACGCTGTTCGGCGCGAAGAAGCCCGGCGTCCCGAACAGGATCGTCTCGAGCGCGCTCGCCCCGTTCCGCGCCCGCCGCAGCGTGTCGCCATCCGGCGCGAAGGGCCAGACCGGCCGCTCGGTGATGCGGTGCCAGAAGGCCCGCAGCCGCTCCAGCCGGTCCTCCCGCCGGTTGCCAGCGATGATCGCCGCATTGATCGCACCGATCGAGACGCCGGCCAGCCAGTCCGGCTCCAGCTCCGCCTCATGCAGCGCCTGATAGACCCCGGCCTGGTAGGAGCCGAGCGCCCCACCCCCCTGCAACACCAGGGCGACGCGTCCGAAGGGGCAGTCGATGGGCTCCATGGTCGTCTCCTTACGGCAAGCGGCAGCGGTTGCTGCACCGGAAGCGGGTGCGGCGCAACACCCTCCCGCATCACACCATGCTGGCCTATCGTCGCCGCACCAGGGAGGACCAGATCATGGACGGCACTGCCGCGCCCCGCCCCAACGACCAGCAAAGGCAGCTCGAAGCCCTCTACGCCGAGATGCGGCCGCAAAGCCTCTACCCCCTCTGGGAGGTCCTCTCGGCGCTCGTCACCCCCACCCCCCGCTCCGCCGCCCGGCCGCATCACTGGCCCTACGCCCCGGCGCGGGACTACCTGCTGCGCGCCGGCGACCTCATCAGCGCCGAGCAGGCCGAGCGCCGTGTCCTCATCCTGGAGAATCCCGGCCTCCCCGGCACCTCCGCCATCGTCCCGAGCCTCTATGCCGGCCTGCAGCTGATCCTCCCCGGCGAGGTCGCCCCCTGCCACCGCCACGCCCAATGCGCACTGCGCTTCGTCATGGAGGGCGACGGCGCCTTCACCGCAGTCGATGGCGAGCGCGCGGTGATGCGCCCCTTCGACCTCGTGCTTACGCCCAACTGGCAATGGCACGACCACGGCAACAGCAGCGACCGACCGATGATCTGGCTGGACGGCCTCGATATCCCGACCGTCCGCTTCTACGAGGCGAGCTTCGCCGAACGCCTCCCCGAGGCCAGCCACCCGGAAACCGTCCCCCCCGGCGACAGCGCCCGCCGCTATGGCCGCAACCTCCGCCCGCTGCGCGGCACCTCCGCCGACCGCCGCCCCGCCCGCCAGCCCCTCTTCCACTACCCCTACGCGGAATGGCGCGAGAGCCACCTCGCCCTCGCCGCCGCGGAGGCGCCCGATCCCCATCTCGCCCACGCCCTGGAATTCGTGAACCCCGCCGATGGCGGCCCGGTCATGCCGACCATCGCCGCCCATGTCCGCCACCTTCCCGCCGGCTTCGAGACGCGGCCCCGCCGCAGCACCGAGGGCACGGTGATGGTCGTCGTCGAAGGCCGTGGCACCGCCCGCGTCGAGGGCACGGAACAACCGCTGGCCGAGCGCGATCTCCTGGTCGTCCCCTCCTGGCGCGCCCTCGAACTTCGCGCCGAGACGCCGCTCACCCTCTTCGCCTATTCCGATCGCGCCGCGCAGGAGAAGCTCGGCCTGTGGCGGGAGGAACGGCTTTAGCCACCCCCGAACCCGAACCATCCCTAGGCGTTTCGATCCCAACCACGGATCAGGACCCCGCGATGCCCAGCCATACCCAGGACCGCCCCGACGAGACCCGCGACGCCAATGTCGAGGCCGCCGTCGAAGACACCTTCCCCGCCAGCGACCCGGTCGGCAACACCGCCGAGCATGGGACCCGCGCCGTCCCTGCCGAGGACATGATGCCTAGCCAGGTTTCCGCCCAGACCGCCGGCCTCGCAAGCTTCACCGTCCCCTTCCCCAGCCAGGAAGGTGCCAAGCTCGCCCTTGAGACCCTGGTGCGCGAAGGCCCGGTCGACCGCCGCTGCGCCGAGATCACCCAGGAGGGCGGCCAGACGACGCTGCGGATCTCGGCCCCGGAGGCGGATATCGCCCGGCTGAAGTCGATGTTAGCGAGCGGCCCCTCCGCCACTTAGGAAAATAAGCTTTACAAGGCTTTTTGTTGCTAATACGTTCCTTCCTGCATCCTGCAGGAGGGAACGATGCCCCAACCCCCCGACGCCGCCGCCTATCTCACCGAGATCGCCACACAGGCCCCGCCCGCCGCCTGGTCCGTCGCCCTCGTCATCGCCGCGCTGGCCCTCTTCGTCGCCGGCATGGCCTGGCTGCTGACCGGCCTCGCCCGCCGCCTCCAGGCCGCCGCGCAGGGGGCCGGCCCCGCCGCCTTCGCCCGGCTGACCGAACTCCCCTGCGGCGTGCCCGACGGCACCATCCGCGCCCTCATCTCCTGCTTCATCGTCATCTTCGGCTTCCTGCTGATCGGCCTGCAGAAGCCGCTCGGCCTCGCCAGCGCCGAGGCGCTGACCGGCTTCATCGGCGCCGTCATCAGCTTCTATTTCGCCACCCGCCAGTCCGAGCAGTCGCGCGCCGCCACCCCCACGGCCGACCCCACCCCCGCCAACACGGCACTTGCCACCGCCCGCAGCGTGCTCGACGCCGCCGCGACGGCCGCCCGGCTCGCCCCCGACAACAGCCTCGCCCAGCGCGCCGCCGCCACGGCCAGCGCCGCCCGCACCACCATCGACGCCGCGGCCGAGGCCCTCCGCACTCCCACCCCTGCCGGCATCGCAGCGGCCGCCAGCGCTGCCGAGGCGACCATCGCCGCCGCCCTCGGCCCAACCAACCCGGCCACCTCGCTGATTGCCGACACGCTCGGCGCCCTGCGCGCCAGCCCGGCCCTGCTCGGCCTCGGCGGCCCCGCCGGCCTCGTCGCCGCCATCGGCCTCGGCGCCCTCCAGGCCATCGGCCAGGGCGCGGAGCATTTCGAGCGCTGGAAGGCCCGCATTCTCGACCGCCCCTATACTGCCAACCTCTTCCCCCCCGGGCCGGTCGATGGCGCCGTCGCCCTGTCCGCCCTCGAAGCCTCGCCGATCTTCGCCCGAGCCTTCCTCACGCCGGACCTCGCCCCTGCCGAGCGCTTCGCCACCGCCACCCGCCTCGCCACCCTGGCCGCGGGCGAGACCGAGCCCGCCCGCATCGCCCTCGACACCCCCGGCCGCTTCGCCAGCGCCGACGAATTCGCCGCCGGCCTCCAGGAATTCCGCGGCCACCTGCTCGACGGCAGCCTCGACGCCGTGGACGGCCGCCCGATCGACCTCGCCCCCGCCGGTCTCGCCGCCCCGCCCATCCCGCAGCAGGCGCTGCGCGACACCCTCGCCATCCTCCGCGCGGACCCCGCCGGCCGAGACCTCGACCGCTTGGTCCTGCTGCTGACCGGCATGGCGGCCAGCCCCGACCTCACCCGCGCCCAGGCCGCCGACCTGCTCCGCCGCCAGCTGGCCGCTGCCGCATGAAGGCGCTCCTGCCCCTCCTCCTCCTCGCCGCCTGCGCCACAGAGCGCCTCGCGGCCGACAAGGACCTGCTGGCGCGGGGCGATGTCGCCCGCCTCGCCACCCAGCCCCCGCCCTGCGCCGATGCCCGCTCGGAATGCCGCCAGGCCCAGGAGATCCGCGCCGAGGCCTGCCGCCGTCAGGGCGACCTTCCCTGCGCCATCGCGGCCTGGCAGGCCGCCCTCGCCCCCGACAGCCCCCGCCGCATCCCGCTGAACCTCGCCGCCGCGGCGCAGGACGCCATCAGCACCGGCGCCGGCGACCCGGCCGCCAACGCCGCCGTCGAATTGACGACTGCCGAAGCCCTCCGCGCCGACAACCCCGCCGACCCGGAAGGCTGCGCCCACGCTGCCTCCGCCCGCCTGACGCTGGCCCTGCTCGCCCCGCCCGGCCCCGCGCGCTGCGCCCTGCTCGCCCCCCTCCCCACCGCCTGCCGCCCCGTCCTCCCGCGCCCCCTCGCCGCCGCCCTCCACCGGAGCTGCCCATGACCCCGCGCACCCTCCGCCTCACCCAGCCGATGATGCGCGGCGAGGACGTGCTGCTGCTCCAGCGTCGTCTGCAATCCGGCGGCTGGCCCGCCCCGGTCGCTGGCCTGGTCCGCAGCGCCGACGGCCTCTTCGGCCCAGCGACCGCCGCCGCCGTCGCCGCCCTCCAGACGCTGATGGGCCTCCCCCCCGACGGCATGGTGGACGCCCCCCTCTGGTCCCGCCTGATGCCCAGCACCCCGCCGCCCCCGGACCCGCTCTCGCCCGAGGCGCTGGCCGCCCTCGCCCGGCTGCATGCCCGCTTCGGCGGCGGCACCCGCTGGTCGCTAACCCACTCAGGGATCGTCCTCGAGACCGGCGACCTGCCCACGACCCCGGCGCAGGAGGCGATGATCCGCCGCATCCTCACGAATTTCGCCGCCCCGCTCGGGGCCGAGTCCCGCCGCCACCGCCTGCCCGTGGAGCTGCTCGCCGCCTGTATTGCCACCGAATCCGGCGGCGACCCCCTGGCCGAGCGCCACGAGCCCGGCTTCCGCGACTATGCCTCGACGCCCCACCGCGTCTCCATCGGCTGCATGCAGACGCTGATCTCGACTGCGGCAGCGGTCCTCCGCCGCCCCGTCGCGCCGGAGGAGCTGCGCCGCCCGGAAGTCAGCATCGCCGCCGGCGCCGCCTTCATCGCCGAGGCCGCCCCCCGCACCCTGCTCGACCCGCCGGTCGTCGCCTGCGCCTACAATGCCGGCTCGGTCCGCCACGACCCGTCGCCCGGCAACCGCTGGCGCATGGTGCAATACCCGGCCGGCACCGGCGCCCATGCCGACCGCTTCTGCGGCTTCTTCAACGCCGCCATCCGCCTGTTCCAGCGCGAGCCTGCCTTATCCGCTCAATTCCTCAAATTTCCACTGCAACCCGTTGATGCGGCAAGAGAAGACCTCTCGCGCCCTCAAGCGGCCTGAAATCATTTCAAGCGGATTGAACCCCCTTGGTGGTGCTGTACTCGAAATGCAGCGCCTCCCCGGGGAAGACGCGGGGATGGATGGCATGCGCCGCCATCGCCGCCTCGGAAAAGCCCTGGAGGATCAGCTTCAGCTTTCCTGGATAGGTGGCGATGTCGCCGATGGCATGCACGCCGGGCAGGCTCGTCATGCAGGTCGCCGGCTCTACGGAAACGTGGCTGTGGCTCAGCCCCAGCCCCCATTCCGCGATCGGCCCCAGCTCCATCGACAGGCCGAAGAAGGCCAGCAGATGATCCGCCGGCACCCGCTTCTCCTCGCCCTTCAGGGTCGCCAGCACCACTTCGGACAGCCTCGCCCCGTCTCCGGACAGCCCGTGCAGCTGGTAAGGGATGGCCATCTCCACCTCCCCCTTCGCCGCCGCCGCATCGAGCCTGGCCGCGCTCTCCGGTGCCGCCCGGAACTTCGCCCGGCGGTGCACGACGACGACCCGCTCGGCCACGTCCTTCAGCGACAGCGCCCAGTCCACCGCCGAATCGCCCCCACCCGCGATGACGACGCGCTTGCCACGGAATTCCTCGCGCCGCGCCACCGCATAGCGCACCGCGCCCGAGGCCTCGTAGCCGGCCAGCCCTTCGAGCGGCGGCCGGTTCGGCCCGAATGCCCCGGCGCCGGCCGCGATCACCACCGCCTTTGCCCGCACCTCGTCCCCCGCGCTGGTGCCGAGCAGATACGTCTCTCCCTCCTGCACCAGCCGCTCCACCCGGCGCCCGAGCAGATAGGCTGGCCGGAAGGGCGCCGCCTGCGCCTCCAGCTGGTGGATCAGCGCCGCCCCCTCGATCGCGGGGTGGGCCGGGATGTCGTAGATCGGTTTCTCCGGGTAGAGCGCCACGCATTGCCCGCCGATCGAATCCAGCGCGTCGATCACGACGCTCCGCATCCGCAGCATGCCGCACTGGAACACGGCGAAGAGCCCGACCGGGCCCGCGCCGATGACCGCCACATCCGTCTCGATCGCCGCCATCAACCCTGACCTTCGAAGAGCCCCGCGTATTAAGGGTGAAGCCACGCTATACCAACCCCTCGATGCCCCTGACCCTCTCGCTGCCCGACGCCGAGGCCACCGCCCGCCTCGCCGCCCTGCTCGCCCCCCGCGCCCGGCCGGGCGATGCCATCTTGCTCGACGGCCCGCTCGGCGCCGGCAAGAGCGCCTTCGCCCGCGCCTTCCTCCGCGCCTTGGCCGGCGACCCGGCGCTCGAGGTCCCCTCGCCAAGCTTCACCCTGGTGCAAAGCTACGACCTCCCCGGCGGGCTGGAGGCCCACCACTTCGACCTCTACCGCCTCGACGGCCCCTCCGATCTCCGCGAATTGGGCTGGGACGAGGCCCGCCGCGGCCTCGTCCTCGTCGAATGGCCCGACCGCCTCGGCCCCTTGGCGCCGGAAGGGGCGTTGCATCTCCGCCTCGCCCACGGGGAGAAGGAAGACAGCCGCATCGCCACACTGGACGGCTGGCCCGGCCGGCTGCATGGGCTGGCCGGATGAGATTCCCTGAACCCTTCCTCGCCGCCCATGGCTACGGCGCCGCCGCCCGCCAGCCCCTCGCCGGCGACGCCGATCTCCGCCGCTACGCCCGCCTCACCGGCGGCCCCCGCCCCGCCCTGCTGATGGACGCCCCACCGCCGCAGGATGTCCGCCCCTTCCACGCCCTCTCCCGCCACCTGCTTGCCGCCGGCTTCTCGGTGCCGGAGGTGGTCGCCGCCGACGAGGCCGCCGGCTTCCTCCTGGTCGAGGATTTCGGCGACGCCACCCATGCCGCGCTGCTCGATGCCGGCGCCGACCCCCTCCCCCTCTACCGCGAGGCGGCGGAGACGCTCGCCGCCCTGCACGCGATGCCGCCGCCCCCCGGCCTCCCCGCCTGGGATGCCGAGGCGATGACCCGCGCGACCGCCGCGACCTTTCTCGACTGGTGGTGGCCCGCCGCCTTCGGGGCCCCTCCCGCCGATTCCGTCCGCGCCGAACTAGCCGCGGCGCTGGCCGAAATGCTCGCGCCCCTCGCCGGCGCGCGGGGCTTCGTCCATCGCGACTACTTTCCCGCCAATCTCATGCGGATCGAGGACCGCGAGGGCATCCGCCGCACCGGCATCCTCGACTTCCAGGATGCCGCCATCGGCCACCCCGCCTACGACATCGTCTCGCTCGTGGAGGATGCCCGCCGCGACGTGACGCCGGAGGTTCGCCGCGCCACCCTCGCCGCTTATCTGGCAGCCCGCCCCGGCCTCGACCGCGGCGCCTTCCTCGGCGCCATGGCGGCCTGCGGCGCGCAGCGGCATCTCCGCGTCGCAGCACTCTGGGTCCGGCTGGCGAGGCGCGACAACAAGCCCGGCTATCTGATACACGGCCCCCGCTGCTGGGCGCTGCTAGACCGCGCGCTCTCGCAGCCGGCCTGCGCCCCGCTCCGCCGCTTCCTCGACGCCCATGTGCCGCATGAGATGCGGAAGAATCCGCCGGAGGCCGCTTGATCCACCTGACGCATGGCATGGTCCTCGCCGCCGGGCTCGGCCTGCGGATGCGGCCGCTGACCGAAATCACCGCCAAGCCGCTGCTGACCCTGCAGGGCCGCAGCCTGCTCGACCGCGCGCTCGATCGCCTCGAGTCGGCCAGCATTGAGCAGGCGGTCGTCAATGCCCACTGGCATGCCGACCAGGTCGCCGCGGCCGTCGCCTGTCGCGAGACACCCCACATCGCCCTGCAACGCGAGGAGGAGCTGCTCGAGACCGGCGGCGGCGTCACCCGCGCCCTGCCCCTGCTCGGCCCCGGCCCCTTCGCCGTGCTGAATGGCGACAGCGTGATCCTCGACGGCCCGACACCGGCCCTCGCCCGCATGGCCGCCAGCTTCGACCCGGCGCAGATGGACGGGCTGCTGCTCGTCGTCCGCACCGCGCAGGTGGATGGCGAGGTCGGCCGCGGCGACTTCCACCTCGACCCGCTTGGCCGAATCCGCCGCCCGCATGAGTTGGAGCTGGCGCCCTACATCTTCTCCGGCGTCCAGATCCTCGCCCCGTCGCTGTTCGAGGGTGCCCCTGCCGGCCGCTTCAGCCTCAACCGCCTCTACGACCGCGCCATCGAAGCCGGCCGGCTCTTCGCCCTTGTTCATGACGGCATCTGGTTCCACCTCTCGACGCCCGCCGACCTGGAGCGCGCCGAGGCCTCGATGGCGGCCGGATTGGTGAAGGCGCTGTTCTAGCGCCGTTCTATTGGTATCCTTGCCCCGGTGACCGTCTTCCACATCCCGACGCATCTGCCCTTCCTCGACTGCCTCGCAGCCGGGGTGCTGCAGGCCGTGCCCGGCGACGCGCCGGAGCGGCTGTCGCGCGTCACCATCCTCTTGCCGACAAGGCGCTCGGCCCGCGCGCTCCGCACCGCCTTCCTTCGCGCGGCCGACGGCCAGGCGCTGCTGCTGCCGCGCATGCGTGCGCTCGCCGGCCTTTCCACCGAGGATGCCGACGAGCTGGCCCTGCCCGCCCTGCTCGACCTGCCACCCGCCGTTGATCCGCTGCGCCGCCAGGCGGTGCTGACCGGCTTCATCCAGCGCCTTGACCGGAAGCACGGCGGCCCGGCGACGCCCGACCAGGCCTGGGCCCTGGCCGGCGCCCTCGGCACGCTGCTCGACGAGATCGCCCTCGAGGAACGCGACCTCGACCTGCTCGCCGAAACCCCGCCCATTGCGCTGGCCGAGCAATGGCTGGAGCGACTCGAGTCGCTGGTGCCGGAGACGCATGCGGCGCATTGGCAGATCACCCTCGCCTTCCTCCGCGGCGTCATGGCGCAGTGGCAGCACTGGCTGGAGGGCGAGGGGCTGCTCGACATCGGCATGCGCCGCGCCCAGGCGCTGCGCGCCCAGACCCTCGCTTGGCAGCAGGACCCACCGCAGGACCCGGTGATCGCCGCCGGCATCGGCGTCGGCGGCACCATCCCGGCGGCCGAGGCCCTGCTGCGCGTCATCGCCCACGACCTGCCCCGGGGCGCCGTCGTCCTGCACGGGATCGACGCCGCCTCGGCCGAGCCCCGCGTCTGGGAGGCCATCCCCGAATCGCCGACGCATCCCTATTGCGGACAGCGGCGGCTGCTGGCGGCGCTGAAGCTCGGCGCCGACCAGGTCGAGCGCTGGCATGGCTGCCCGGCGGAGGAGGCCGAGCGCGCCGCGCCGCAGCGCCGGCCGGACCTGCTGGGAATGGCCCTCCGCCCCGCCGCCGGCCTGCCCGCCTGGCAGTCCCGCCGGCCAGAGGAATGGCGCCCGGCCCTCGACGGCCTCACTTTGCTGACCGCGCCCGACGCTCAGGCCGAGGCGGCGGCGATCGCCCTGACGCTCCGCGAGGCGCTGGAGGACCCTTCAGCCCGCGCCGCCCTCGTCACCCCCGACCGCGACCTCGCCCGCCGCGTCTCGGCGGAGCTGGCCCGCCACGGCGTCACCGCCGACGACTCGGCCGGCGAGCCGCTGGGCGAGACGCCGACCGGCAGCTTCCTGCGCCTCATCGCCCGCATGGCTGCCGCCGAGCTGGCGCCGGTGCCGCTGCTTTCCGTCCTCAAGCACCCGCTCTGCGCCGGCGGATGGCCGCGCGAGCGCTGGGTTTCGGCCGTCCGCCGCCTGGAGCGCGCGGCGCTGCGCGGCCCGCGCCCGGCGCCGGGGATGGCCGGGCTGCGCGCCGCCGCCCGCGCCGGCCTCGCCCGCGAGAGCGAGGCCGAGGCGCTGGCCGAGATCACGGCCCTGCTCGATGCGCTGGACGCGGCCCTCGGCGGCTTCGCCGGCCTTGCCTCCACGCCGCGCCCGCCCGCCGACCTGCTCGCCGATCACCTTGCCGCCGCCGAGGCGCTGGCGGCGACGCCGACCTTGCCTGGCGGCCTCCGCCTCTATGCCGGGGAGGAGGGCGAGGCGCTGGCCTCCCACCTCGCCGCCCTGGCGCCGGCCATGGCGCTGCTGCCGCCGCTCGCCGCCGAGGCCTGGCCCTCGCTCTTCGACGCCGCGATGGATGGCGCCGCGGCGCCGAGCCTCCGCGGCAGCCGCGGGCGGGATGGCGGGGTGCATCCCCGCGTCGAGATCCTCGGCCTGCTGGAAGCCCGGCTGCTGACCTTCGACCGTGTCGTACTCGGCGCCCTCGACGAGACGGTCTGGCCGCTGGCGACCGATCCCGGCCCCTGGATGAGCCGGCCGATGCGGCGTGAGTTCGGCCTGCCGGAGCCCGAGGCGCGCATCGGCCGCGTTTGCGCGGACTTCCTGCTGACGGCCTGCTCGGCACCCGAGGCCGTGCTGTCCCGCGCCCAGCGCCGCGGCGGCGCCCCGACCCTGCCCGCGCGCTGGCTGACGCGCATCGAGACCTTCCTCGCTGGGCAGGACGGGTTGCGCCTGCCGCCGAGCCCCGCCATCGCCTGGGCCGCCCGGCTCGACCGAGCCGAGCGCGCGATGCCCTGCCCTCGTCCCGCCCCGCGCCCCCGGCCGGAGCAGCGGCCGGCGCGGCTTTCGGTGACACAGGTGGAGACGCTGATCGCGGACCCCTATGCCTTCTACGCCCGCCACGTCCTGCGGCTCTACCCGCTCGACCCGCTGGAGGCGGATGCGGGTGTGCTCGACTACGGCAACCTCGTCCATGCGGCGATGGCCGGCTTCGTCCGCCGCCTTTCCGGCCAGCCCTGGCCGGGCGAGGAGACGGCGCGGCGGTATTGGGCGGATGCGGCGCGGGACGCCCTCGGCGACGCCTCGCCGCGCCCCGGCCTCGCCGCCTTCTGGGCGCCGCGCCTCGGCCGCATCGGCGAATTCGCCATCCAGCAGGAAGCGGCGCTGCGCGAGGGCACGGCGCCGATTCGCAGCGAGGTGGAAGTGCGGGGCGAGTTGCCGCTGCGCCTCGGCGGGCGCGAGGTCAGGCTCACCGCCTATGCCGACCGCATCGACATCCTTCCGGGGGGCCTGCGCATCCTCGACTACAAGACCGGCGAGCCGCCGAGCGGCGAGGCGGTGCGGGACGGCCGCAAGCCGCAGCTGACGCTGGAGGCCGCCATCGCCGCGGCGGGCGGCTTCGAGCGCGTGCCGCAGGAGGATGCCGAGGCGCTGCTCTACTGGCGTCTTTCCGGTGGGCCGAAGCCGGGCGAGGAGAAGGCCGCGGTCGAGGACAAGCTGCTGGTGCGCCAGCTCGCCGATGCGGCGCAGACGGCGCTGATCGAGCTGGTCGGCGACTTCCTGCTCGGCGACCGTCCGTTCACCGCCCGGCCGCATCCGAAGCGGGCGCCGGCGGGCAGCGACTATGACCATCTCTCGCGCCTCGCCGAATGGGCCGGCGCCGAGGATGCGCGGGGTGGCACATGAGCGAGAACGCACGCCTCCGCGCCGAGCAGCAGCAGCAGGCGGCCTCCGACCCAGCGGTCTCCGCCTGGGTGGGCGCCTCGGCCGGCTCGGGCAAGACCAAGGTGCTGATCGACCGCGTGCTGCGGCTGCTGCTCGACCCGGAGCAGGTGCCGGGGCGCATCCTCTGCCTCACCTTCACCCGCGCCGCGGCGGCCGAGATGCAAGCCCGCCTCCGGAAGCACCTCGGCGCCTGGACGACCGAGAAGGAGCCGAAGCTTGCGGAGCAGATCCGCCGCCTCACCGGGCAGGAGCCGGATGCGCGGCGGATCGAGCGGGCGCGGCGGCTGCTGATCGAGGTGCTGGAGATGCCGGGCGGCATGCGCATCTCGACCATCCACAGCTTCTGCCAGAGCCTGCTGCGCAGCTTCCCGCTCGAGGCCGACCTGCCGCCGCAATTCGCCGTGCTGGAAGAGCAGGACGCCGCCGCCATGCTGGCCGAGGCACGTGAATCGGTCCTGGCGAATGCGGACGCCGTGGCGCAGGAGCTGGCGCTGCTGGCGGGCATCGCCTCGGCCGACACCTTCGCCGATGTCACGCGCGCGCTGCTGCAGGACACGGCGCGGGAGCGTCTGCTGCGCTGCCTCGACGGCTGCAACGGCATCGCCGGCCTGCGGCTGCGGCTGGCCTCGACCCTCGGCGCGCCGGACAGCCTCGACGAGGCGGAGGTGGTGGCCGCCGGCTGCACAGTGGAGGAGGCGCCGCTGCGCCTGGCCGCAAGCCTGCTCGGGGCGAGCAAGAACGAGAATGACCGCAGGCGCGCGGAACTGCTCGCCGCCTGGATAGGCGCGGCCTCGGAGGAGCGCGCGGCGCGCTTTGCCGATTGGTGCGAGATTTTCCTTACCAAGGAGGGCAAGGCCCGCGCTGCGCGCGGCCTGCTGACCAAGAGCGTCGGCACCCGCTACGAGGAAGTATTGGCAGCGCTCACCGCCGAAAGCGAGCGCCTGCTGAAGGTGGAGGAGCAGCGCGCCGCCTGCCGCCTCGCCGCCGCGACGGGCGCGCTGCTGGCGCTGGCCGCGCCGGTGCTCGACCGCAGTCGGGCGCGGCAGCGCCAGGCCGGGCTGCTCGGCTATGGCGACCTGATCGATCATGTGCGGCGCATCCTGCAGGACCCGGGCAGCGCCTGGGTGCTCTACAAGCTCGATGGCGGGCTCGACCACGTCCTGCTCGACGAGGCGCAGGACAGCAACCCGGCGCAATGGGGAATCGCTGCGGCGCTGACGGCGGAGTTCTTCGCGGGTGCCGGGGTGGAGCGCGGCCGGGCGCGCTCGCTTTCCGCAGCGGCGGTGGAGGCGCCCTTGCCGCGCCGCACGGTCTTCGCGGTCGGCGACATCAAGCAGGCGATCTACGGCTTCCAGGGCGCCGACGCAGCGGGCTTCGCCACCTGGCAGGGGCATTACGGGCGGCAGGTCGCCGACGGCGGCGGCGAGTTCCGCCACGTGCAGCTCGACGTCTCCTTCCGCTCGACAGCGCCGGTGCTCGCCCTCGTCGATGCCGTCTTCGCTGATGGGCCGGCGCGGCAGGGCGTCGTCGCCGATGACGGCCCGCCGCTGCTGCACCTGCCGGACCGGCTCGGCCATGCGGGATGCGTCGAGCTCTGGCCGCTGCTCCGCCCGGCGGAAACGCCGGCGCCCGAGCCCTGGCAGGTGCCGCTGGAGCCGGAGCGCGTCGCCAGCGCCGACGCGCTGATGGCCGAGGCGCTGGCCGCGCGCATCGACCACATGATCAAGACCGAGCAGTTGCCGGCCCGCGGCCGCGGCGTGCGCGCGGGCGACGTGCTGGTGCTGCTCCGGAAGCAGGCCAATGTCGCCCTGGTGCCGCTGCTGGTTCGCGCCCTGAAGGCGCGGCAGGTGCCGGTCGCGGGCGTCACGCGGGTGAAGCTCGTCGAGCATATCGCGGTGATGGACCTGCTCGCGCTCTGCGACGTGCTGCTGCTGCCCGAGGACGACCTCCAGCTCGCCGCGCTGCTGAAAAGCCCGCTGATCGGCCTCTCCGAGGAGGCGCTGCTCGATCTGGCGCATGGCCGCCATGGCTCGCTCTGGGGCTCGCTGATGGCGCATCGGGGCGAGGCGGCGGAGGGCGCCGTGGCACGGGCGGCGGCCTGGCTGGCGCGGCTCGCGGCGCGGGCGGATCTCGTCACCCCGCACGCGCTGCTGGCCGAGGTGCTGGGCGAGCCTTCCATGGATGGCACGCGCGGGCGGGCGCGGCTGCTGGCCCGGCTGGGCCCCGAGGCGGCCGATGTGCTGGATGAGCTGCTGAACGCGGCGCTGACCCATGAGCGGCGCCACCCGCCGAGCCTGCAGGGCTTCCTCCACTGGCTGCGCCAGGGCGGCGCCGAGGTGAAGCGGGAGGCGGAGGCGGCGGGCGATGCCGTCCGCATCATGACCGTCCACAATGCCAAGGGATTGCAAGCGCCGATCGTCATCCTCCCCGATGTCGGCAGCGGCACGGGCAGCGAGGCCATCCGCTGGCTGGAGGGAGATGGGATCACCCTGCCGCTCTGGGCGCCGAACAAGAGCTTCCACGCGCCCGCCTTCCTCGCGGCCAAGGCGGCCGACGAAGCCAGGCGGCAGGAGGAGGAGAACCGGCTGCTCTACGTCGCCCTGACCCGCGCCGAGGACCGGCTGGTGGTCTGCGGCTGGGGCAAGGAGCCGGGCGAGTGGTACCTGCATGTCGCGGCCGGCTTCCGGCGGATGCCGGGCGCGGCCGAGCATCGCTTCGACCATCTCGGCTTCGGCGCGCCCGCGGCCTGCGACTTCGGCGATTGCACCCACTGGCGGCTTGAGTGCGGGCAGCAGGAGGCGGCTGTGCCGGACAGCCTCCATTCCGCCGCCGCCGAGGCGGGGCCGCTGCCGGATTGGGCGACCCGCCCGGCGCCGGCCGAGGCGGTGGAGGCGGCGCTCAGCCCCTCAGCCCTGCCCGGCGAGCAGGAGACGCCGGCCGCCGCCCCGCATGGAGAGGCCGACCCCGGCGGGCGGCGCTTCCGCCGCGGGCGGGTGATGCACGCGCTGCTCCAGCACCTGCCGGAGCGGGCGGCGGCGGAGCAGCGGGAGGCGGCGGCACGCTTCCTCGCCCGGCCGGGCCACGGGCTGGAGCCGGCCGAGCAGGCGGAGATGCTGGAGGAGGTGCTGGCCCTGCTCGCCGCGCCCGCCATCGCCGCGGCCTTCGGGCCGGGAAGTCTCGCCGAGGCGCCGATCGCCGGCCGGATCGGCGGGCAGCTGGTGACCGGGCAGGTGGATCGGCTGGTGGTCGGGCCGGACCGCGTGCTGGTGCTCGACTACAAGACCAACCGCCCGCCTCCCGCCACGGCGGAGGCGGTGGCGCCGCTCTACCTGCGGCAGATGGCGGCCTACCGTGCGGTGCTGCGCCAGGCCTTCCCCGGGCGGGCGGTCGATTGCGCCCTGGTCTGGACCTATGGCGCGCGGCTGATGCCGCTGCCGGCGGCATTGCTGGACGGGCACCTCCCCGCCCCCGGAGCATAGCGGCCCCGCGCCGGTGCCGGACTTGACCCCAGCCCTCGGTGTGACGAACTCTCACCTCACGATGGGGCCTTTCCGGCTCCAGGAGCGAGGCGCAAAACGATGAGCGAACTCACCAAGGCCGTGACCGATGACAGTTTCAAGCAGGACGTGCTGGAAGCCTCCGGCCCCGTGCTGGTTGATTTCTGGGCCGAGTGGTGCGGCCCCTGCCGGATGGTCGGCCCGATCCTCGACGACATCGCCCGCGAGTATGACGGCAAGCTGACCATCGCCAAGGTCAACATCGACGAGAACCCGATGACGCCGAACGAGTATGCGGTCCGGGGCATCCCGACCATGCTGCTCTTCAAGGACGGCAAGCTGCTCGACACCAAGGTCGGCGCCCTGCCGAAGACGGCGCTGAAGGACTGGATCGCCGGCAAGATCGCCTGATCCCGGCGGGGCTTTCCGGCTTGTCCGGAGGCCCCATCTCCGCCGGATGAGACGCCTCCTGCGGACCTTCCTGTCCATCCCCCTGGCCCTGCCTTGGGCCCTGCCGGCCGTGGCGCAAAGCCCGGCCGGTTTCCGCGTGACGGAATTCGCCAGCGGCCTCGAGCGCCCCTGGGGCGGAGCCTTCCTCCCGGACGGGCGGCTGCTGCTGACCGAGCGGCCGGGGCGGATGCGCCTCGTCGGGCGTGACGGGGCGGTGTCGCCTCCGCTCGCCGGTGTGCCCGGGGTGGAGGCGCGCGGGCAAGGCGGGCTGCTGGACGTGGCGCTCGCTCCCGATTTTCAGCGGACGCGGGAGGTCTATCTCTGCCAGGCGGCACTGGTGCAGGGCGGCGCGCTGACGCGGCTGGTCCGCGCCCGGCTCTCGGCGGATGCTGCGGCGCTGGAGGGGGCGACGCCCATCCTCGATGCGACACCGCCGCAGGAGAGTGGGCGCAACCACTTTGGCTGCCGCATTGCCTTCGGCCCGGACGGGGCGATGTACCTCACGACCGGCGACCGCTACGCGACCAAGATGCGAGCGCAGCGGCTCGACGACCTCGGCGGCAAGGTGCTGCGCCTGGCGCGGAACGGGGCGGCGCTGGCCGACAATCCCCCCGCCGGGCGGCCGGGGGTGCGAGCGGAGATTTTCACCTACGGGCACCGCAACCCGCAGGGCCTCGCTTTCAACCCTTGGACTGGCAGCCTGTGGGAGGCGGAATTCGGCGCCCGTGGTGGGGACGAGGTGAATATTCTCCGGCAGGGACGGAACTATGGCTGGCCGGTCGTCACCAAGGGCGTCGACTACGACGGCAGCCGGATCGGCGAGGGCACCGCGCGGCCAGACATGGAGGAGCCGGCCCATCACTGGGTGCCCTCGGTCAGCCCCTCCGGCATCGCCTTCTACACGGGCGACGCCTTTCCCGCCTGGCGCGGCAGCCTGTTCCTGGCCGCGCTCAACCCGCCTGGCCTCGTGCGCCTCTCGACCGAAGGAGACCGGGTGACCGGGGAGGAGCGGCTGCTTCTGGGGCGGACGCGGTTCCGGCAGGTGCTGCAGGGGCCGGACGGCTTCCTCTACCTGCTGACGGATGAGGGCGCGGGGCGGGTGCTGCAACTCCGCCCATGAAAAAGGCCCCGGGGATTGCTCCCCGGGGCCCATCCTGCCGGCCTGCAGCCGATCAGTCGTTGCTCTGGCGCACGCCCATGAACTGCATCATCAGCTGGAACAGGTTGATGAAGTTCAGGTAGAGACCGAGCGCGTCCAGCACGCTGCGCTTGCCGGCCTCGTCGGTGCCCTCGGCATAGGCGTACTCGACGTAATCCGCCTTGATCCGCTGCGTGTCATAGGCGGTGAGGCCGGTGAAGACCACGACGCCGAGCACGCTGATGGCGAACTGGAGCGCCGTCGAGCCGATGAACATGTTGACTAGCCCTGCGATGATGATGCCGAAGAGGCCCATCATCATGAAGCTGCCCATCCGCGTCAGGTCGGACTTCGTCGTGTAGCCGTAGAGGCTGATGGCGGCGAACATGCCCGCCGTCACGAAGAAGGCGCGTGCGACCGAGGCGCCGGTGAAGACCAGGAAGATGTGCGCCATGCTGGCGCCCATCACCGCCGCGAAGGCCCAGAACAGCGCTTGCGCCGTGGTCTTGGACAGCCGGTTGATGCCGAAGCTCAGCACCAGCACGAAGGCCAGTGGCGCGAACATGGCGACATAGGCCAGGATCGTCGGCTGCACGGCAGCGCCGCGCGGCGTCATCACACGCTGGTAGAACAGCGCCTGGAGCTCAGGGACATTGGCGATCAGGTAGGCGACGATGCCCGTCAGCACCAGCCCCGAGGCCATCCAGTTATAGACCCGGAGCATATACGCCCGGAGCCCGGCATCGACGGCGACCGCGTCGGCGGTCGCCGCGCGACCCCAGCCTGGCGCACCCGTCGTGGCACGATAGTCGGGTTGAAGGGCCATAGGTGTCTCGAACCTCCCAAAGGGGGTTATCCCCGCAATGTGCATTTATATGGACAGGCTGTAACCCGTTTCAACGGGATTCGGGAGTGGCAGTTGGAAGGCAGCCTCACAACCTTTCCGGCCGACGGGCGAGGGAGCCGCCGGCCTGCCTAATATGGCCCGGCGACCGGTTAGGTTCATGTGAAGAAGTGTGCACGACCACCTATTCGTTCCGCAGGAGCGGCGCGGGGCGGGCGCGGAGCGCGAGGGCGGTGCCGATCTGGCCGCAGAGCAGCGTCAGCAGGGCGCAGCCGAGCACGGTCGCGGCGAGCGTCCCCGGCAGCGGCGCCCAGTGCGCCTGCATCACCAGGGTGACGACGGCCCAGGAGGCGGCACTGCCCGCCACCGCCGCCAGCACCCCGGCGACGAGGCCGATCAGCGCATATTCCACCAGCCAAGCGGCGCGGATCTGCGCCCGCGTCGCGCCGATGGTCTTCAGCACCACCGCGTCGCGCACCCGCTGGCGCTGCCCGGCGGCGACGGCGCCCGCCAGCACCAGCCCGCCCGCCAGCAGCGTCACCCCGCCCACCGCCGAGAGCGCGGTGCCGATGCGGCCGAGCAGCGTCGCCACCGCCTCCAGCGCATCCCGCACCCGGATGCCGGTGACGTTGGGGAAGGCATCGGTCAGCACGCGGAGCACCGTCGCATCCTGCGCCGCATCGCCGCGGAGGGTGGCGATATGGGTGTGGGGTGCTGCCTCTAGCAGGCCGGGCGAGGCGACCATGGCGAAGTTCAGTCCGAGGCCACGCCAGTTCACGTCGCGCAGGTTGGCGATGGTGAAGTCGATGTTGCGGCCGAGGATGTTGAGGGTGATGACGTCGCCAAGCCCGACTTCCCAGCCCTTGGCGATGTTCGCCTCGAAGGAGAGCAGCGGCGGGCCGCGGTAGTCGGCCGCCCACCACTGCCCGGCGACGAGGCGCGTGCCGTCGGGCGGCGTCGCCGTGTAGGTCAGGCCGCGGTCGCCCCGCAGCGCCCAGGCGGTTTCCGGCGTCGTCCGGAACTGCTCGGCAGGGATGCCCTTCACTGCCGCAACCCGGGCGCGGAGGCTCGGCACCCGCTTCACCTCCTCGATGCCGGGGATGCCGCGGGCCAACGCATCGAACCGCCCGACCTGGTCCGACTGGATGTCGATGAAGAAGAAATTCGGCGCATTGGCCGGCATCTCGTCGGCAAGCTCGCGCCGGAGGTTGCCCTCGATCTGGGCGATGGCGGCGAGCGTCGTCAGCCCGATGCCGAGCGAGACAACCAGCAGCACGGTCGGTGCCCCCGGACGGTGCAGGTTGGCGAGGCCGAGGCGCAGCGCCGGCCGCCGCAGATGGCCGAGACGACGGGCGACGAGCATCAACCCGGCGGCGCCGAGGCGAAAGAGCAGCAGCGCCCCGATCGCCGCACCGCAGAAGCCGGCGGCGAAGATCGGGTCGCCGGAGCTGCGGATGACGAGGGCGACCAGTGCCAGGGCGGCAAGCGCATTGAGCGCCAGCACCGGCCAGGCCGGGCGGCCGGTGGCGGGCTGGACGGCATCGCGGAACAGCGCCGCGCCCGAAATCCGCGCCGCCCGGCCGAGCGGCCAGAGGGCGAAGGCCAGCGCGGTGAGGACGCCGTAGAGCGCCGCGCCGATCAGCGGCCGCGGATAGGGGGCGAGGCGCGGCGGCACCGGCAGCGCGCCGGACAGCGCCTGCGCCGCCGCCCAGGTCAGCCCGTAGCCCACCACCAGCCCGATGACGATGCCAAGCGCGGCCAGCGCCATCACCTGGATCAGGTAGGTGAAAAAGATGACCGAGGACGGCGCGCCGAGGCAGCGCAGCGTGGCGATGGAGCGGGCGCGGGCCTCCAGCCAGGCGCGCACGCCGGTGGCGACGCCGATCCCCCCCACCAGCAGGGCGGTGAGGCCGGCGAGCGTCAGGAAGGAGGCGGAGCGGTCGAGGAAGCGGTTCACCCCGGGTTCCGCCGCATCGGCGGTCCGGATGCGCCAGCCCTCGGTAGCGAAGGCGGCCTGAAGGCTGTCGGCGAATTCCTTCGGGTCGACGCCGGCCGGCAGGCGGAGGCGGAGGTCGCTTTGATAGAGGCTCCCGGGCTGGATCAGCTGCGTCTCGGGCAGGGTGGCGGCGGCGATCATGGCGCGGGGGCCGAAGAGCGCGGGCGTCGCCACCTTGTCCGGCTCCAGCTTGACCGTCGCGGCGAAGCGGAGATGCGCCTCGCCGATCCGCACCTCGTCGCCGAGGGAGAGGCCGAGCCGCCCGGCGACCAGCGGGTCGAGCGCGATCATGCCGGGGGCCAGCGGCACGGGCGGGTCGAGCTCGAGCCGGCCGATCAGCGGGTAGGCGCCGTCCACCGCCTTCAGCTCCACCAGCATGCGCTCCCCCCGCGGCGAGACGGCCATGGCGCGGAGGGAGGTAATGGCGGAGGGGGCGGCGCCGCGGGCGGTGACCCAGGCGAGGAGCTCCGGCGGCAGCGGACGCGAGCCGCCGCGGACCTCCACATCGCCGCCAAGGATGCGGGCGCCATCGGCCCGGAGGCCAGCCTGGATGCCGGCCCGGAGCGTGCCGACCGCAGCGATGGCGGCCACGCCGAGGGCGAGGCAGGCGAGCACGATGCGCAGGGACCGCATCCCGCCGCGTAGCTCGCGCCGCGCCAGGACGAGGCCGAGCCTCGCTTGGCCGAGGATGCCCAAATATCGTCTCCGCAATGGTGTTATGCTTCCGAGGTGGGGCGCCGGAAGGGCGATCCAAGGCCTGGCGGCAACGCTTGCAGTGAAGAAGCGTTACGCCGCCCGACCGGGAGAGCGGAACGAATGGAAAGTGAAATTGTCGTCGCCCTTGTGGCGCTCATCGCGATGGAGGTGGTGCTCGGCATCGACAACCTCGTCTTCATCGCCATCCTTTCCAACCGCCTGCCGGAGGAGCAGCGGGTCAATGCGCGGCGGATCGGCCTCGGCCTCGCGGTGCTGATGCGCTTCGCCATGCTGGCCGGGACCTCCTGGCTGTTGTCGCTGACCCGGCCGCTTTTCGACGTGGCGGGGATGGAATTCTCCGGCAAGGACCTGATCCTGCTCGCCGGTGGCCTCTTCCTGATCGGCAAGGCGGTGATCGAGATCCATCACCGGGTCGACCCGGACAGCCAGGCGGCGGCGCATCAGGCGGATGCGCGCGTGGCGAGGTTCTGGCCGACGGTGTTCCAGATCCTGCTGCTCGACTTGGTTTTCTCGGTGGACAGCATCCTGGCAGCCGTCGCGCTGACGCGGGAATTCTGGATCATCGCCACCGCAATCGTCGTTGCCGTACTGGCCATGCTGCTGTCGATGGATGCGCTCTCCCGCTTCATGGAGCGCAACCCGACGGTGGTGATGCTGGCGCTGGCCTTCCTTGTCATGATCGGCATGGTGCTGGTGGCCGAGGGCTTCGGCGTCCATGTGCCGAAGGGCTTCGTCTATGTCGCCATGGCCTTCGCCGCGGCGGTGGAGGGGCTCAACCTGCTGGCCAAGCGGGCGACACGCCGGAAGGGGACTACTCCTTCGCCGGGAAGCGGTTGAAGACCAGGGCGCGAAGGCCGGGCGGCAGGCCGCCCGCCAGCCGCGCCGCCAGGTAGAGCGGCCAGGGATAGGCGATGCGGGTACGGCCGGCGGCGATGCCGGCCAGCGTCCGCTGCGCCGCCTCCTCCGGCTCCATCAGGAAGGGCATGGGAAAGGCGTTCCGGGCGGTCATCGGCGTGCGGATGTAGCCGGGGCAGACGGCATGGAGGCGGATGCCGCGCCGCCGCTCGCTGGCATCCAGCGCTTCGGCCCAGCGCTGCACCGCCGCCTTGCTGGCGCAATAGGCGGGCGCGCCGGGGGCGGCCACGAAGGCGGCGACGGAGGCCACCACCGCCACCCGGCCGCGCACACCGTCCGGGCCGGGTGGCTGGGCGGCCATCGCCTCGATCGCCGGAAGGGCGGTGTTCAGCACGCCGGTGACATTGGTCTCGAAGACCGAGCGGGCGACCGAGGCGGGCTCCACCGCGCCGCCGGTGCCGGCGGAGATGCCGGCATTGGCGAGGACGAGGTCCAGCCGGCCGGCGCCGGCGATCCAGCCGGCCATGGCGTCGGCGTCGCGGACATCGACCACGCGCGGCGTGGCGGTTGTGCCGGCGGCGCGGCAGGCCTCGGCCAGCACTTCCAGCCGGCCCGCATCCCGGCCGCCGAGATGCAGCACCCTCCCCTCCCCCGCGCAGGCGAGCGCCAGCGCCCGCCCGAGGCCCGAGGAAGCCCCCGTCACCAGCACATGCCGCCACGCTGCCATCGCTTGCATCCTGCCGCGCCGCGCGGGACAAGGCGCGGCGATGGGCACTCTTATGAGCATGACCGGCTTCGCGCGCGAGAGCGGCGTGCTGGCCGACGGCACCGGCTTCGTCTGGGAACTCCGCAGCGTCAACGGGCGGGGCCTCGACCTCCGCCTCCGGCTGCCGAACGGCATGGATGCGCTGGAGGCGGGGCTGCGCGAGACGCTGACCCGGCGGCTGAAGCGCGGCAACGTCTCGGCGACGCTGAGCCTGAAGCGGGAGGAGCGGCCGCGCCTCGCCGTCGATCCGGCGGCGCTCGACCAGGCGCTGCGGCTGGCGCTCGACCTCGCCGCGCGCATCCCCGGCAGCGCGCCGCCGCGGGCCGAGGCGTTGCTGGCGCTGCCCGGCATCATGCGGAGCGAGGTGCCGGAGCCGGACGAGTCGCTCGAGGAGGCGAAGCGGGCCGAGCTCACTGCCGCCTGGGGCCGGGCGCTGGAGGGGCTGGTCGCCGCCCGCCATGCGGAGGGGACGAAGCTCCAATCCATCCTTGCCGGGCTGCTCGACGAGGTCGCCGCGCTGCGCGAACAGGCCGCGGTCGAGGCCGCCGACCAGCCGGAGGCGCAAAGGCGGAGGATGCTGGACCAGCTTTCGGCACTGCTCGGCGAGACCGGCACGGCGCGGGTGCCGGAGGAGCGGCTGGCGCAGGAAGTGGCCCTCCTCGCCCAGAAATCCGACGTGCGGGAGGAGCTTGACCGCCTCGGCGCGCATATCGAGGCGGCCCGTGCACTGCTGAAGGCGGGCGAGGGCGCGGGGCGGAAGCTCGACTTCCTTACCCAGGAATTCGTGCGCGAGGCGAATACGCTCTGCTCGAAATCAGCCTCCGTCTTCCTCACCCGCACCGGGCTGGCGCTGAAGGCGGCGATCGAGCGGCTGAAGGAGCAGGCGGCGAATGTCGAATGATGCGTAAGGGCTGCTGCCTCGTCCTCGCCGCGGCGCCGGGGGGCGGCAAGACCAGCATCTCTCGCGCGCTGCTGGAGCTGGAGCCGGACCTCCGCCTCTCGGTGAGCGCGACGACGCGGGCGCCGCGGCCGGGCGAGCGGGAGGGGGAGCACTATTTCTTCCGCAGCTCCGAGCAATTCGCGGCCGGCGTCGCGGCGGGCGAATTCCTCGAGCATGCCAGCTTCCTCGGCCGCTCCTACGGCACGCCGCGAGCCCCGGTGGAGGCGGCACTGGCGGCCGGGCAGGACGTGCTTTTCGACATCGAGTGGCAGGGGCACCGGCTGCTGAAATCGGCCATGCCGGAGGATGTCGTCGGCATCTTCCTGCTGCCGCCGAGCCTCGCCGAGCTGGAGCGGCGGCTGCGCGGCCGCGGCCAGGACGGCGAGGAGGAGATTGCCCGGCGCATGGCCGCCTCGCGCGAGGAGATGCGGCACTGGAACGAGTTCGACCATGTGCTGGTGAACGACGACTTCGCCGCCACCGTCGCCGCGGCGCGCGCCATCCTGCACGCCGCGCGGACGCGGCGGAGCCGCCTGCCCTGGCTGCCCGGCTTCGTCGCCGGGCTGCTGGGCGAGTAGCTTGGGCGCCGTTCTCGAGGTCGTCGGGCCGGTCTTCGTCATCATCGGCCTCGGCTGGGCGATGGCCCGCCGGAGTTTCATCGACGCGCCGGGCTTCGCGGCGCTGAACCGCTTCGTCTTCACCTTCTGCGCGCCCTCGCTGCTCTTCCTCGGCGGGACGACCGGGGCGGGTGGCGGCGGGCGGGCGGCGCTCGCCTTCTTCCTCGGGACGGCGGTGCTCTATGCGGGCGTGCTGGTGCTGGCGCGGCGGCGGATGCCGCTCGGCCGGGCGGGGATGCTGGCGCTCGACGCCACCTTCGGCAACACGGTGATGATGGGTATCCCGCTCATCCTCGCGGCCTTCGGGCAGGCGGCGCTGGCGATGCTGCTGGCGATCCTCGCGCTTCATTCCATGCTGCTGCTGGGGACGGCGACCGTTGTCGCCGAGATCGGGCTGCATGCGCAGGCGCCCTGGCGGCGGGTGCTGCGGGCGACGCTGCTCGGCGTGGCGCGGAACCCGATCGTCATGGCGGTGCTGGCGGCGCTGGTCTGGCGGCTGGTCGGCCTGCCGCCGCCGCCGGGCGTGGTGCGGCAGACGCTCTCGCTGCTCGGCGGCGCGGCGCCGCCGGTGGCATTGTTCTGCCTGGGCGGCAGCCTGGCCCGCTTCGATGTCGCCAGCGCCTGGCGGGAGACGGTGGTGGCGACGGTGCTCAAGCTGCTGGCGATGCCGGCGCTGGTCGCGCTGGTGGGCGCGGCGATGGGGCTCGACCAGCTGGAGATGGCCGTCGCGGTGACCGCGGCGGCGCTGCCGACGGGCGCGAACGCCTTCCTGCTCGCCGAGCGCTACCGCATCGGCGCGGCGCGCTCGGGGGCGACGGTGCTGGCGAGCACGCTGCTCTCCGTCGTGACCCTGGCGGGGATGCTTGCCTGGTTCGGGGTCGGCTGGTGATCAGCGCATGGGCGGGGCGAATTGCAGGCCGCCCTTGGTCCAGAGCGCATTCGGGCCGCGCTCCACGCCCATCGGGGTGATCGAGCGGTCCCACATCTCGCCGTAATTGCCGACCTGGCGAATCGCCTCATAGGCCCAGCGGTTGTCGAGGCCGAGCGCCTCGCCGAGATTGCCCTCGCGCCCGAGCAGGCGGCGGATGTCGGGGTTGGTGCTGGCGTCGTGCTTGGCAAGTTCGGTGCTGCGGACCTCGAGCACCTCGGCGGTCAGCAGGGCGAAGTGCACCCAGCGCACCACGTCGAACCAGCGGTCATCGCCCTTGCGGACCATGGAGCCGGAGGGGCCGGTGCTGATCATCTGCGGCAGGATGCGGTAGTCCTTCGCCCGCTCCGGCCCGAGCCGCCAGCGGAAGCCGGCGAGTTGCGAGGCATCGGTGGTGAAGGCGTCGCACCGGCCGGCGAGAAAGGCCTCCTGCACCTCGGTCACGCCGCCGATCATCACCGGGGTGAAGCGCATCGAGCGGGTACGGAAAAAGTCCGCGAGGTCGAGCTCCGTGCTGGTGCCCGGCCGGACGCACACACTGGCGCCGTCGAGCTGGCCGGGCTCCGTCACGCCGCTGTCGGCGCGGACGATGAAGGTGGTGCCGTCCCAGAAATTCGTCGCGGCGAAGAGCAGGCCGAGATTGCCCTCGCGCGTCAGCGACCAGCCGGTGTTGCGGATCAGCACGTCGATCTCGCCCGACTGCAGGGCGGTGAAGCGGGTCTGCGCCGAAAGGTTGACGAAGCGAACTCGCTTGGCGTCGCCGAGCACGGCGGCGGCGATGGCGCGGCAGTAATCGGCATCGAGCCCCTGGCTCTCGCCACGGCTGTCGGCGAGCGAGAAGCCGGCGATCTCGCCGGAGACGCCGCAGAGCAGGTTGCCGCGGGCGCGGATCGCGTCGAGCGTCGCCGAGCCGCTGGGGCGGGTCTGGGCGATGGCAGGCCCGGTGGCGAGGCCGAGGGCGAGCAGGGCGAGGAGGGCGAGGCGGCGCATGAAGTCTCTCCGGGTTAAGCGGCGCGGCGGGTGGAGCGGGCGAAGCGTTCCAGCCGGAAGGGCGCCGGATCGACGACGGGCGGGGCGCCGATGGCAAGCTCGGCGGCCAGCCTCCCGGCGCCGGGGCCGAGGCCGAAGCCATGGCCGGAGAAGCCGCTCGCCAGGACCAGGCCGGGCAGCGCCGCGACCGGGCCGATGACGGGCACCGCATCGGGCGTCGCATCGATCAGCCCACCCCAGCTATCGGCGACGCGCATCGCCTTGAAGGCGGGGAAGTCGCGGGCGAGGTTGGCCTGCGCCTCGGCCAGGATGCCGGGGACGGGGGCCGGGTCGAGCACGCGGACGCGCTCGAAGGGCGTCACCTCGTCCATCGACCAGCGGCGCGGCATGCGCCATTCCTCGAGGAAGCGGCCGCCGACGCGGAGCCGCAGCTCATGCCATTGCTTGCGGAGCGAGGGCAGGAAGTCGCCCATCAGGCGGAAGCTGTCGGGCACGATCTCGGCGACGCTGGCGCCGCGCTGGGCCACGGTGTAGCCGCCGTCGCGCCGCTTGCGGAAGGCCCAGTCGGAGGCGCCGACCGCCATCTCCGGCAGGCCTTCCAGCTTCTCGGTGCGGAGGACGGAGCCGAGAATTTTCAGCTGCGGGAAATCGACGCCATGGTTGCCGAGGAAAAGGCGCGACCAGGCACCCGCGGCGAGGATCACGCTGTCGCAGGCGATCCGCCCGCGCTCGGTGACGACGCCGACGACACGGCCGCCGGTCATGTCGAGGCCGCGCACGGCGCAATCCGTGAGGATGACGGCGCCGGCGCGGCGCGCGGCCGTGGCCATGGCCGGCACCGCCATGAAGGGCTCGGCCCTTCCGTCGCTCGGCGTGTGCAGGCCGCCGGCCCAGCGGCGGGTGGTCTGGGGGAACATCTCGGCCACCTGGTCGGGGGTGAGCAGGCGGGCATCGATCTGCCATTGCCGCGCATGCTCGAGCCAGGCCTCGTGCGCCGCGGTGTGCCGCGGGGTTTCGTGCAGGTAGACGACGCCGGCGCGGCGATAGCCGGTCGGCGCCTCAAGGCGGGCTTCCATCCCCTCCCACTGGCGGAGGGACTCGAGGGACAGGGGCAGCTCGGCCGGGTCGCGGCCCATCTTGCGGCACCAGCCCCAATTGCGGCTGGACTGCTCGCCGGCGATGCGGCCCTTCTCCACCAGGGCAACGGAGATGCCGCGCTCGGCGAGCGTCAACGCGGCCATGACGCCGATGACGCCGCCGCCGATCACCACGACCGCGGCGCGGGCCGGCAGCGCCTCATCGCCCTGAAATGGATCAACCGCTGCAGGCATGCGTCACCTCGAGGACAATGCGGCAGGGTGACGAATCGGCGAGGCGAGGCCAAGGGCCGTTTCTGCATCGCAACACTCCTCAGGCGCGGGCCAGCAACACCCGGGCGAGGCGGTCGAATTCGGCGATGCTCAGCGTCTCGGCCCGGCGGTCGCCGGCGATCTCCGCCGCGGCCAGCAGGCCCTCGGCATCGCCAAGCGACTTGAGCGCGCCGCGCAGCATCTTGCGGCGCTGGCCGAAGGCGGCGGCGGTCAGGCGCTCCATGCTGCGGAACAGCGCCTCGCCGGGATCCTCCGCATGCGGGGTGAGGCCGACCACGGCGGACCATATCTTGGGGGGTGGGCTGAAGGCGCCGGGCGGCAGGCGCAGCAGCAGCTCGCAGCGGCAGCGCCACTGGGCCAGGACGCCGAGCCGGCCATAGGCTTCCGTCCCTGGCGCGGCGCAGATGCGCTCGGCGACCTCCTGCTGGAACATCAGCGCCATGCCGGTCAGCGCCGCGGCGCCACGCAGCCAGCTGACCAGCAGCGGCGTCGCCACGTTGTAGGGCAGGTTGGCGAGGATGGCGCGCGGCGCGGGGATGAGTGCCGCGACGTCGATGGTCAGCGCATCGGCCTCGATGACGCGGAGGCGGCCGGGATGGGCGGCCTCCAGTTCGGCCAGGGCGGCGATGGCGCGGCGGTCGAGCTCCACCGCCGTCACCGTCTCGGCCGGGCCGGCGAGCAGGGCGCGGGTCAGGCCGCCGGGGCCGGGGCCGACCTCCAGCACATGCCGCCCCGAAAGGTCGCCGGCGAGGCAGGCGATGCGGGCGCAGAGTGCCTCGTCCAGCAGGAAATGCTGGCCGAGCGATTTCCGCGCATCGAGCCCATGACGGGCGATCGTTTCCCGCAGCGAGGGAAGCGCAGTCAGTTCCGCATCTCGATCACGGCGCGGCGGCGCAGGTCGCGCTGGAGCTGGCGGGACAGCAGCTCGATCCGGTCCCGCAGCATCTGCTGCTTGGCCTGGTCGGGCGTCAGCTCGGCGAGGTTCCGCTGCTCGCGGGAGCAGACCATCATCACCAGCACGCCGTCCGGCATGAGGATGGGCTGCGAGGGCTTGCCGGGGGTGAGGCCCGCCAGCATGGCCCGCAGCGGCGGCGGGTTCACCGTCTCGAGCCGGATCTGGCCGGGGTCGGCGGCGCGGTCGCCGCCGCCGGCGCTCCGCGCCGCGGCCTCGACGGCGTCGCAGCTGCGGGCACTGGTGGCGAGGCGCTGGGCCTTGTCCACCTGGTCGCGCTGCTGCTGCGTCGGGTTGTTCGGGTCGAGCGTGCCGGCGAAGGGGAAATAGGCTTGGCGGACGCTGATGAGCGTGGCGAGGTCGCGGCCGCTCTCGCGCTTCTGGCGCAGGGCGACGATCTGGAAGCCGCCGGGCACCTTGATGGCGTTGCTGATGGCGCCGGGCGGCATGCGCTCCGCAACGGCGGCGACGGCCGGGTCGAGGTCCTCCTTCCGGGTCCAGCCGAGGTCGCCGCCCTGCAAGGCGGTCTGCGACTGGCTGAACTGCGTCGCCGCCACCGGGAAGGGAATGCCGGCGCGGAGCTGGCGGATCACCTCCTCGGTGAAGCGGTTGACCTCGGCCTCGTTCCGCGGGTCGTCGAGCGGGACGAAGATCTCGGAAAGCAGGTATTCCGGCTGGCCGGTGCGGGCGGCGGCGGCGCGGATGGTTTCCTGCACCTCGGCATCGGAGGGGATGGCGGTGGGGCCGAGCTGCTGGCGCAGCAGCCGGGCCCAGCCGATCTGGGTGCGGATCTGGTCGTAGAGCACGCGCGGCTGCACACCGACCTGGCGGAGCTGCTGGCTGAGCGCGCCCTCCGGCAGGTTATTGCGCGTCTCCAGCTCCTTCACCGCATCGGCGACGTCGCTGTCGGCGACGGGGATGCGGCGGCGCTGCACCTCCTGCAGGCGAAGACGCTCGTCGATCAGCAGGCGCGTGACCTGCGGGGTGAGGCGGTCCAGCACCTCGGGCGCCACGGCGATGCCGGCATTGAGGGCGAAGAGCCGGGCGCGGCCGACGATGTCGGCACGGCTCACCACCTCGCCGTTGATCACGGCGACGATGCGGTTGGTCTGCGCCGCGGCCTGGGATTGCGGCGGCAGCTGCGCGCCCGCCGGCAGGGGCAGGACGGCGGCCAGCAGCAGGGCGAAGGCAGCGGGACGGAAGGGGCGCGGCATGGGGGCGTTCCTTAGCCGGGCTGCGGCAGCAATGCCAGGGCCATGCATGGCGGTCAGGCGAACCAGGCCTCGAAGGCAGCGAAGGTCGCGGCGGCGCCGGCCTGCATCCCGGTGAGGCCGCCGGGCTCGGCGCCACAGGCTTCGATGGCGGCGCAACAGGCGGCCCACATCGCCCCATGCCGCGCGCCATGGCCGAGGAAGAAGCCCCTCCCCTCCCCTGCCGGCAGAATGTGGTCGAGGCCGCGGGCGAGGTGGCGGCCGCCGAGGGTGGAGCCTTCGGTCACGTAGAGCGCGCCGAGCGCCTCGGCCGCGATGGCGAAGCGGGGCACGGGGGCGAGCGGTGCCTCGGCCGGGGCGCCGAGATGCGCGAGGTCGGCCCGCAGCAGCGGCGCGCGGCGCCGCCCGGCCAGGTCGATGCCGTAGTGGGCGAGCGAGGGGGCGGCGGCGAGGACGGCCTCGATCGCCGCATGGAAGCCGAGCAAGCGGCGAAGCAGCGCGGCATAGCCAGCCCGGTCCAGCCGGCCCTCGGCAAGATCCTGGAAGACGGGGATGTGGTGCAGCCGTTCATGCGCCGCGGCAGTGGCCGTGCGGAGGGCGAGGCGAGAGGTCTGGTGGGAAGGCACTGGGGCGCGGGATACCTTGGCAAGGAGGATACCGTACCAGCCCGGTCGGGTTAATGCCAGGGATAGGCCCGCCGGTTTGCGCCGGCGCAAGGACGGTGGCGCGGCAACGGTGCAGCCTGCCGGCATGACCGATGCCGCCCTTCCCTCCCGCCTTCTCCTCGCCGAGGCACGGGTGCCGCGCTACACCAGCTACCCGACGGCCGCGCAATTCGGTCCGCTGGAGGAGGCCACCTATCGGCAGTGGCTGGCCGGGCAGGTCGGGCCGGGCGATGCGCTCTCGCTCTACGTGCATGTGCCCTTCTGCCGCGATCTTTGCTGGTACTGCGCCTGCCACACCCGGCCGACGCGCTCGGCGGCGCGGATCGAGGCCTATCTCGCCGCGCTGCTGGCCGAGGCGGGCCTGCTGGCCGAGGCGCTGCCGGCGCATGGCGGCATCGCGCACCTGCATCTCGGCGGCGGCACGCCCTCGATCCTCGGGCCGGAGGGGCTGCGGGCGCTGGTCGGCCTGCTGCAGGAGCGGTTCGGCCTGCGGACGGGTGCCGAGCTGGCGATCGAGCTGGACCCCAGGCTGTTCGATGCGCCGCTCGCCGGGGCGTTGGGCGAGCTCGGCTTCACCCGGGCGAGCCTCGGCGTGCAGGATATCGACCCGGAGATCCAGCGGCGCATCGGCCGGGTGCAGCCGGCCGGGCAGGTCGCCGAGGCGATGCGGCTGCTGCGCGCCGTCGGCATCGGCGGGGTCAACCTCGACCTGATGTACGGGTTGCCCGGGCAGGCGGAGGCGCATGTGGCGGCGAGCGCGCGCTTCGCCGCCACGCTCGGCGCCGACCGGCTTGCGGTCTTCGGCTATGCGCATCTGCCCGGCGCCCGGCCGCATCAGCGGGCGATCGACGCCGCCCTGCTGCCCGGCACGGCGGCGCGCATGGCGCAGGCCGAGCGGGCGGAGAGGGAACTGGTCGCCGCCGGCTACGTGGCGCTCGGCCTCGACCATTTCGCCCGGCCCGGAGATGCCCTGGCCATCGCTGCGGCGGAGGGGCGGCTGCGGCGCAACTTCCAGGGCTACACGACGGATGCGGCGCCGGTGCTGCTCGGGCTCGGGGCCTCGGCCATCGGCTCGCTGCCGGGCGGCTTCGCGCAGAACCTGGTCGATGAGCGGCGTTATGCCGAGGCGGTGGGCGCGGGGCGGCTGCCGGTCGCGCGCGGCCTGGCGGTGACGGCGGAGGACCGGCTGCGCGCCGGCCTGATCGAGCGGCTGATGTGCGACTTCGCCCTCGACCTCGACCGGCCGGAGGCAGCGGCGGTCATCCGCGAGGCCCAGCCGCGGCTTGCGGCGCTGGAGCGCGAGGGGTTGGTGCGGCGCGCGCCGAGCCAGCTGGAGGTGACGCCGCTCGGGCGGCGCTTCGTGCGGCAGGTGGCGGCCTGTTTCGATGCCCATGCCGAGGCTGGGGCGGCGCGCTATTCCGTCGCCGTCTGAGGCTCCTTCGTCCGGCGCATGAGGGCGGCGAGGCGGGGTTCCGCGGCGCGCTGGGCGGCCCGTTCGATGGCGCGGTAATCGGCGACCAGGTTGCGGCCGGCCTCGGTCAGCGTCGCGCCGCCTCCACGATGGCCGCCGGGGCTGGCCGTCACCGCAGCTTGGCCGAGCAGCCGGTTCAGCGCGTCGACCAGGTCCCAGGCGCGCTTGTAGCTCATCCCCAGCGCGCGGCCGGCGGCGGAGATGGAGCCCTCGCGGTCGATCGCCTCGAGCAGGTCGATCTTGCCGGGGCCGACGCGGCCCCGCGGCAGGTCGATGCGGAGGCTGAGCAGGCCGGATTCCTTGGCAGTGGCGGTCGATCCTTCATCGGTCATGGGGCGGAGTGTAGCGCCTTCCGTGCGGGCGGCCGCCGAAAAACGCGGCTCAACGGGCCAGGGCGAAGCCGAAGCGCCGCCAGGCTGGCGCCGCCTCCGGCCCGGCGAGGAAGGCGAGCAGGGCGCGGGCCTCCGCATTGCCCTCGGCACGGCGGGTCAGGGCGAAGGGGTAGGTGATCGGCGGGTGGCTCGTCGCCGGGAAGGTGCCGAGGACGCGGACGCCGCTGCCGGCGGCGGCATCGGTGGCGTAGACGATGCCGTAGGGCGCCTCGCCGCGCTCGACCAGTAGCAGGGCGGCGCGGACATTGTCGGCGCGTGCCAGGCGCGGGGCGAGCGCTTCCCATTGCCTCATCCAGGTCAAGGCGGCCTGCGCATAGCGGCCGACCGGGACATGCGCCGGGTCGCCGGTGGCGATGCGGCCGGCGGGCCCGAGCAAGGCGGCGAGGTCGGTTTCCCTGGTCAGGGCCACCGGGCGGGCAGCACCGGCGGGGGCGACGAGGACCAGCGAATTGCCGATCGGGCTGCTGCGCGTCGCCTCTGCCAGCAGGCCACGCTGCTGGAGGTAGTCGGCCCAGGGCTCGTCGGCGCTCATGAAGAGGTCGGCCGGAGCGCCCTGCTCGATCTGCCGGGCCAGGGCGGAGGAGGCGGCGAAGGAAAGGCGCGGCGCCGGATGGCCACGCGCCTGCCATTCGGCGGCGAGGGCACGGAGTGCATCGGTGAGGCTGGCGGCGGCGAAGACGGTAACCGGCGCCTGCGCGCGGGCGGTGCCGGAAAGGGCGAGGCCCGCGGGCAGGGCGAGGAGGTTGCGACGGCGCATGCAGATCTCCCGGGACGTCGTATCCGCTTGGATATAGCGAATGGGATGGACACCGTCGATGACCGGCCTAGCCGGTACCGGCCAGATCGGGCGCGCGCTTCCGCAGGTTGGCCCCGTCCGGCATGGCCGCCGGTGGCGGGTCAGCGCTGCCGAAGCGGGCATAGAGCGCGGGCAGCACCATGAGGGTCAGCAGGGTCGCCGTGACGAGGCCGCCGATGACCACCGTGGCGATCGGCTTCTGCACCTCGGCGCCGGCCCCGGTGGCGAGCGCCATCGGCACGAAGCCGAGCGAGGCGACGAGCGCCGTCATCGCCACCGGCCGCAGCCGGTCCATCGCCCCCTGGCGGATCGCCGCCTCGCGGCCGAGGCCCGCGGCGCGCAGCGTCCGGATGTGGTCCAGCATGACGAGGCCGTTCAGCACCGCGACGCCCGAAAGGGCAATGAAGCCGACCGCGGCCGAGACCGAGAGCGGCATGCCCCGGAGCCAGAGCAGGGCGATGCCGCCGGTCAGCGCCAGGGGCACGGCGCTGAACACCAGCAACGCGTCGCGCGGCGAGCCGAGGGCGGCGTAGAGCAGCAGGAAGATCAGGAAGAACACCGCCGGCACCACCACCAGCAGGCGCCCGCGCGCCGCCTCCAGGTTCTCGAACTGCCCGCCCCAGCCGAGCCAGGAGCCGGCGGGCAGGCGCAGCTCCGCCTCCACGCGCGCCCGGGCCTCGGCGACGACGGAGGCGATGTCGCGGCCGCGGATATTGGCGGTGACGACGATGCGGCGCCGGCCGTTCTCGCGGCTGACCTGGTTCGGCCCCTCGGTCAGCCGGAAGGCGGCGAGGCTGCGGAGCGGGATGCTCGCGCGCGCCTCGCCGGGCAGCGCCACCGGCAGGTTGCGCAGCGCCTCGAGGTCGCGGCGCACCGCCTCCTCCACGCGCACCAGGATGGCGAAGCGGCGGTCCCCCTCGAAGACGCGGCCCGCCTCGCGGCCGCCGATCGCCGTGCCGATCACCTCCTGCACCGCGCCCAGGCTGAGGCCGCGCCGGGCGATGGCCGCCTTGTCCACGGTGATCTCGAGGAAGGGCAGGCCCGTCGCCTGCTCCACCCGCACGTCCTCGGCGCCTGCGATGCCGCGGAGGATGCCGGCGACCTGCTCGGCCGCCGCCAGCATCGCTACGGAGTCCTCGCCGAAGACCTTGACGGCAAGGTCGCCGCGGGTGCCCGCCAGCAACTCGTTGAAGCGCATCTGGATGGGCTGGGTGAACTCGTAATTGTTGCCCGGCAGCCGGTTCACCGCCGCCTCGATGCGCCGCACCAGCGCCGCCTTCGGCAGCGACGGGTCGGGCCAGTGCTCGCGCGGCTTCAGGATGATGAAGGCGTCGGAAACGTTGGGCGGCATCGGGTCGGAGGCGACCTCGGCGGTGCCGGTCTTCGAGAAGACGACCGCAACTTCGGGAAAGCGCGAAACCGTCGCCTCGACCGCGAACTGCATCGCCTGCGACTGGGAGAGCGAGGTCGAGGGGATGCGCATCGCATGCATGGCGATGTTGCCCTCGTCGAGCTGCGGGATGAATTCCGAGCCGAGCCGGGTGCCGAGCAGCAGCGCGCCGAGGAAGGCCAGCGCCGCGGCGCCGATGACCGGCGCCGGCCGCCGCAGGGCGAGGCCGAGCGCCGGGGCATAGCCGCGCCGGAGGGCGCGCAGCAGCCGGTTGTCGCCCTCCTCGACCCGCCCGGTGACGAGAAGGGCGACCATGGCGGGAACGAAGGTGAGCGACAGGACGAAGGCCATGGCGAGCGCGATGATGACAGTCAGCGCCATGGGGACGAACATCTTGCCCTCCACCCCCTGGAAGGCGAGCAGCGGCACGTAGACCAGGATGATGATGGCCTGGCCGAAGACCGAGGGGCGGATCATCTCGCGCGCCGCGGCGGCCACCGTCTCCAGCCGCTCGGGCAGGAGTAGCCGCCGGCCGAGCGCCCGCTGCCGCCCTGCCAGGTGGCGCAGCGCGTTCTCGGTGACGATCACGGCACCGTCCACGATCAGGCCGAAATCGAGCGCGCCGAGGCTCATCAGGTTGGCGCTGATGCCGCCCTCCAGCATCCCCGTCGCGGTCAGCAGCATCGTCGCCGGGATGACCAGCGCCGCGACCACCGCCGCGCGCAGGTTGCCGAGCAGCAGGAACAGCACGGCGACGACGAGCAGCGCGCCCTCGCAGAGATTCCTCGCCACCGTGCGAATCGTGGCATCGACCAGCTCGGTCCGGTCAAGCACCGTGCGCAGCCGGATGCCGGGCGGCAGCGTGCGGACGATCTCGCGCAGCTTCGCCTGCACCGCGGTTGCTACGGTGCGGCTGTTCTCGCCGATCAGCATCAGCGCGGTGCCGACCACGGCCGGCGCCCCGTTCGCGCTGGCGCTGCCGGTCGGCAGTTCCCGCCCCAGCTCGACGCGGGCGATGTCGCGGATGCGGATCGGCACGCCCTCCCGGGTCGCCACCACGACCTCGCGGATGTCGTCGAGCGTCTCCAGCCGGCCGCCGGAGCGGACGACATAGCCCTCGCCGCCGCGCTCGATATAACCGGCGCCGCGGCTCTGGTTGTTGCGCTCCAGCGCCTCCGCCACCGCCGCGAAGGAAAGGCCAAGACCGATCAGCCGGGCCGGGTCCGGCTCGACATGGTACTGCTTCACGGCGCCGCCGATGGCATCGACGCCGGCGACGCCAGGCACGTTGCGGAGCTGCGGGCGGATCACCCAATCCTGCAGCGTCCGCAGATAGGCCTCGCGCTCCAGCTCCGTCGCCAGGCGCGTGCCCTCGGGGGTGAGGTAGCCGCCATCCGACTGCCAGCCGGGGCGGCCGTTGCGCGCGATGTCGCCGGCCTCGCGCGGCGCCCAGTCGAGCGTCCACATGGTGACCTCGCCGAGGCCGGTCGTGATCGGGCCCAGCCTCGGCTCGGCGCCCTCCGGCAGCAGCTCGCGTGCCTCGGTCAGCCGTTCCAGCACCTGCTGGCGGGCGTAGTAGATCTCCGCATCGTCGCGGAAGATCGCCACCACCTGGCTGAAGCCGTTGCGCGAGAGCGAGCGGGTGGACGCGAGGCCGCGGATGCCGGCGAGCGCGGTCTCGACCGGTACCGTCACCTGCTTCTCGACCTCCTCGGGCGAAAGGGCGGGGGCCAGGGTGTTGATCTGCACCTGGTTGTTGGTGATGTCGGGCACCGCGTCGACCGGCAGCGACTGCAGGGAGCGCAGACCGAAGCCGGCGGCGGCGGCGACCAGCAGCACCACCAGCCAGCGCTGGCGGACCGAAGCCTCGATGATGCGTGCGATCATGGTCCGGCGGCCCTAATGCTCGTGCCCGGCTTCGGCCTTGCCGAGCTCGGCCTTGAGCACGAAGCTGCCGGCGGCGGCATAGCGCTCGCCGGGATAAAGGCCGGAGACCACCTCGACGCCCTCCCCGTCGCCGCGGCCGAGCACCACCTCGCGCCGCACGAAGCCCTCCGGCGTGCGCAGGAACAGGATGCTCTCGCCGCCGATCTCCTGCACGGCGTCCCGCGGCACCAGCACCGGCACGGTCGTGCGCGCGGCGGCGACCTCGGCGGTGACGAAGCCGCCCGGGCGGAAGGCGCCCTCCCCGTTCGGCAGCTCGACCACGGCGCGGGCGGAGCGCGTCTCCGGGTCCAGCAGCGGGCTGAGGAAGACGACCCGGCCCTCGCCCCGCGCCTCGCCCCGGATGCGCACCGCCATGCCCTCCGTGACGGCGGCGAGGTCGGCGGTCGGCACCGCCAGCTCCACCCAGACGGTGGAAAGGTCGGCGAGCGTATAGACCTCCGCTTCGGCCGAGACCGCATCGCCGAGCATCCTGGGGCGGGAGGTGATGCGGCCGGCGATCGGCGCGCGGACCTCCTGGCGGCGCAGCGCCTCGATGGGCTGGCGCGGCAGGGCCTCGATCTCCGCGCCGCCGAGGCCGATGGCGGCGAGCTTCTGACGCGCGAGGTCGAGGCGGATCTGCGCCTCCTGCCAGTCGGTCCGCGCCTTCAGGAAGTCCTGCTCGGCCGAGATGCGGCGCTGCCACAGCCGCTGCTCGCGCTCGAAGATGAGGCGTGAGAGTTCGCTGGTGCGCAGCGTGGCGAGGTAGTCGCCCTTGACGGTGGCGATCTCGGCGCTTTCGACAATGGCCAGCACCTCGCCGGCCGCCACCGTGTCGCCGAGGCGGCGATGCAGGGCGGTGACGATGCCGGCCACGCGGGCGGGGACATGGGCCAGGCGGTCGGCATTCGCGGCGACGGTGCCGGGCAGCGAGGCATGCCGCGCGACGATGCCGGGGCCGGCCTCCGCCACCTCGATCCGGGCGGCGGCGACCTCATCCTCGGTCATGCGGAGGGTGCCGTCCGCGGCCTCCTCGTCATGCCCCTCATGCGGGCCGTGGGCATGGCCGCCGGCTGAATGCGGCGGCGCAGCCTCGACCAGCGGGGCGAGGCCGAGGCCGGAGCGCAGGGCGGCGGGCAGGCCGGGTGCCAGCACGGCGGCGCCGAGGGCGGTCATGGCGCCGGCGAGGAAGGCAAGGACGGGTTTCATGGTCACGGCCTCCCGGCGACGGCGGCACGGCCGCGGAGGCGGGCGATGTCGGCACGTAGCTGTTGCACCTCGAGCAGGGCGGCGTTGCGCTGCTCGCCGGCGTCGGACAGGGCGCGCTGGGCATCGAGCACTTCGAGCAGCGAGAATTTCCCGGCGGCATAGCCCTCGCGCGCCGCCGCCGCGGCCTCCGCCGCCGCGGGCAGGACGATGCGGCGGAGCGAATCGGCGGCGCGCCACGCCTGGTCCAGGCGACGCTCGGCATCGGCGAGGGCGGCATCGAGATAAAGGCGGCCGTGTTCCGCCTCGGCCTCGGCCCGGGTCAGCTCGGCCCCGGCGCGCAGGATGTTGCCCTGGTTCCGGTCGAAGACCGGCAGCGGCACGCTGAGGCCGAGCACGAAGGCGGTGTCGCCGCCCGCCTCGCGGTAGCGCCGGAGGCCGGCGCCGAGGGTGACGTCGGGGATGGCGTTGCGCCGTTGCAGGTCGAGTTCGGCCCGGCGCTGGTCGATCAGCGCATCGAGCCGGGCACGGTCGAGCTGGCCCGGCGGCGCGGGCGCCGCGCGGGCGGGGTCGGGGCGCGGTCCGGGGTCGTCGAACCAGGCGGACCGGGCGGGCAGGACCTCGATCTCCGGCGTCGCTAGGACTACCGAGAGGGTGCGCAGGGCGACCGCCGCCTCCCGCTCCGAGCGTTCGAGGAAGACCGCGGCGGTTTCCCGCGCCACCTCGGCCCGGCGCTGCTGCGGAAAGGCTTCCCGCCCGGCCTCGACCCGGGCGCGTGTGGCGCGGAGAACCTCATCCGCCAGCCGCACGCGCTCGCGGGCGATCTCGGCGGCGCGGCCCGCGGCCACTGCCCCGGCCATGGCGCGGTGCGCCTCGCGCGCCAGGTCGAGGCGCAGCGCCTCGGCATCGAGGCCGGTCAGCGCCACGGCACGGTCCGCCGCCGCGATGCGGGCCTGCCGCTTGCCGCCGGTTTCGATCCGCTGGGACAGGGCATAGGTGGTTTCCAGCGAGGCGATGCCGCGATAGGACCCGCTGCCGCCAACATTCTCGGCATTGAAGGAAACATCCGGGTTGGGCCGCAGCCCGGCGGTGACGCGGTCCCCCCGCGCCGCCTGACGACCGGCCTCGGCGCTGCGCAGGATGGGCGCGCGCGTCAGGGCGAGGCTGACGGCCTGCTCGGGGGAGGCCACGATAAGCCGGCCTGAGCGATCCGCTGCGGGCGGCGCCACGGCGGGGCCCGCCTGGGCCGTGCGGCGGCGTGGCGGTGGCTCGGCGCACGCGCGGGGAGCGATGGCCGTGGCAAGCAGAGCCGCGCCCAGCAGGGCGAGCGGAATACGGAACGGAATTCGGATCGGCATGGCACCCGGGGCGGACGGAAGGCGAGGCAGGCCACCGTCCCCGGTCTGGCGGGGCGCAGCGGCCGGGGCGGCTCAGCTTCGGTCAGGCCCTGGGTGGGCGCGCTGGGGGCTCCGCATCGTGGGAGGCGCGGGCTTGGTCGGTGAAGGCCGTGGCACGGCCCAGGGTGAGGACCAGCCTCGGCCGTCCGAGGGCCGGCGGCGTCAGGCGATCCGCCAGCTGGCAGGCGCAGTGAGAGCCGGCATGGAGGATGCCATGCGGACGCGACGGCGTGTCCGGGCCGCCATCTTGGTCCATCGCGGCGGACGACACCATGATCGGCCCAGCAGCGGGCGCGGCCTCGACGACGGGCGGCATCAGCAACGAGGCGAGCAACAGGACGAGCGTGAGCAGCCGGGCAATGACTGCCCGCCCGTTCATCGCTCCTGCCCTGCCCCTGCTGCAGGTCACGCCACGCCCCCGTATCATGTGGACGAGGTGTAAGGTGGTGGGAAGTTCGGTTCAAGTGGCCCGGCCGCGGGCCAGGCGGTGCGGCACGGTGGATGGCGTGCCTGGAGCACGGCGCCGCCCTTCCCTCGGCACAAGGGACAGGACGTTCGAGAGCAGGTCAGCACCCCTGGACTCGATCGATTTTGCGGAAGGAATGGTGTCCCCGGCGGGATTCGAACCCACGGCCCCCAGATTAGGAATCTGGTGCTCTATCCTGCTGAGCTACGGAGACCCAGTCAGGGGCTTACCACATCAGCCGCGTCGCCGGAACCGCTCCACCGCACTCACCAGCGCCGTGCGCACGCCGGGCTCGAGGGCGGAATGGCCGGCATCCGGTACCACGGTCAGCCGGGCGCGGGGCCAAGCTGCGGCCAGGTCGAAGGCGGTTTCGGGCGGGCAGACCATGTCGTAGCGGCCCTGCACGATCTCGGCCGGGATATGGGCGATGCGGTCCATATGGCCGAGCAGCCCGGCCCGCGGCAGGAAGAGGTCATGCGCGAAGTAATGCGCCTCGATCCGGGCGAGGCCGAGAGCGGTGCGGTCCTGGGCGAAGCTCGCCACCGTCTCCGGGCTCGGCAGCAGGGTGGAGCAGCTGCCTTCGTACTGGCTCCAGGCGCGGGCGGCGGGGAGGTGGACCATGGGGTCCGGGTCACACAGCCTCCGGAGATAGGCGCCCAGCAGGTCGCCGCGCTCCTCCGGCGGCAGATGCTCGGCGAAGGCGGCCCAGGCATCGGGGAAGATGCGGCGGAGGCCGGTCAGGAACCACTCCACCTCCGAGCGCCGGCCGAGGAAAACCCCGCGTAGCACGCAGCCCGTCACCCGTTCCGGATGGGCCTGGGCGTAGGCCAGGGCCAGTGTGCTGCCCCAGGAGCCGCCGAAAAGCAGCCAGCGCTCAATGCCGAGGAAGCGGCGCAGCGTCTCGATATCCTCGACCAAGTGCGGCGTGGTGTTGTCGCGCAGCTCGCCGAGGGGTCGGGACCGGCCGGCGCCACGCTGGTCGAAGATCACGACGCGCCAATGGCCTGGGTCGAAGAAGCGCCGATGCACCGCGCCGGCCCCCGCCCCCGGCCCGCCATGCAGGAAGAGCGCGGGCTGGCCGCGCGGATTGCCGACCTGCTCCCAATACATGACATGGCCGCTGGCGAGCGGCAGCAGGCCGGTTTCGAAGGGTGCGATATCGGGGAAGAGGTCGCCGCGGGGCATGTCCCAATATCCGCGGCCGGAGGCGGCTCGGCAACTGCCGGCGCGGGGTCCGGGCATGCGGTTTCCATCACATGGCACCGGAAAATGACAGATTCCCGACATCGGCGAAGCCCAGGGCGCGCGACGCCCCTTCGCCTTTCGCCGGCGCATCCCTACCTTGGCGCCAATGGCCACGCCCTCGCCCGCCCATTCACGCCCGACGGCACCCGAAGCCCTGCCGCGCTGCGCGGTCTGCGGCACGGGCAGCCGGCAATCCCCGTTCCGTCCCGGCCCGCCGGAACAGGCGCCGGATCTGGACCTGCGGCCGGGCGAGCCGGTGCGCTCCACCATGGCGCGCTGGCTCCAGCAATGCCCGAGCTGCGGCTATTCGGCGCCGAATATCACCCGCGCACATCCGGCGGCGGCGCAGGCCGTGGCGGCGGCCCCCTTCCGCGCGCTGATGGCGGAAGCGGCCTATCCGCCGCTCGCCCGGCGCTTCCTCGCCTGGGCGCATGTGCTGGAGGAAACGGGCGCGCTGCATGCCGCGGCCGAGGCGACGCTCCAGGCGGCCTGGGTGGCGGATGATCTCGGCCAGCCGGACCTGGCGAGGCTCTGGCGGCTCGAAGCGGTGGCGCTCTGGCGGGGCGGGCCACCGCTCGACCAGGAGCAGACGGTGCGCATCATCGACGCGCTGCGCCGGGCCGAGGCCTGGGAGGATGCGCGGATGACGGCCCAGGCCCTCGCCCAGGCGGACACGCCGGAGGCGGTGGCGCAGGTGGTCGGGCTCGAGATGCGGCTGATCGCGGCGCAGGATGCCGGGCGGCATACGGTGGCAAGCGCCCTCCCCCCGCCCGCGCGCCGGCCGCATGTGACGCATCAGCGGAGCCAGCCCAAGGGCGGCGGGACGACGGGTTTCCTCGGCCGGCTGCGGCGCTGGCTCGGCAGGGGCTAAAGCGGTTTCCGTTCGCACTGGCTCACGGAGCCCGCTCTAGCCTGTTGTTTTTACGAGAAAACTTTGATCGGACGACTCCATCTGATCGGAGTTTGCTTTAACGCAGGATCCGCCGCACCAGGGCCTTCGCACGCTCCGTGCGGGGCGGGTCGAGGAGGCGGGAAAGGCTCCAGCCGCCATGCGCAACGCGGGCGCGGAGGTTGCTGAACTCGCGGAAGCCTGCCTCGCCGTTGCGCCGGCCGAAGCCCGAGGCACCGACGCCGCCGAAGGCGAGGCCCGGAAAGGCGGCGTATTCGAGGCAGCGGCCCTCGATGATGGCGCCGCTCCTGGTGCCGGCGGCAATGGCCTCGCGCTCCGCCGCCGTGGCGTCGAAGAGGTAGATGGCGAGCGGCGGCGGCCGCCCGGCGATCCAGCCGATGGCGGCGGCGAGGTCGGGCAGCGGCTGCACGGCGAGGACCGGGCCGAACAGCTCCGCTTCGTGCAGCGGATGGCCCGGCGGCGCCTCGGCCAGCGCCAGGGACTGGCGACGGCCGGGGCCCGGCTCGGCCAGCGGCGTCAGCGCCGCGCCGGCGCATATCCCGGCCAGGCGGGCCGCCTGGCGGTCGTTCACCACGGCCGTCTCGGGCAGGCCGATGCCCGTCGCGCGGCAGGCGGCGGCGAAATCCTCCCTGCGATGGCCGACCAGCAGCACGGTATCCGGCGCGATGCAGGTTTGCCCGGCATTTACCGCCTTGCCGGCGAGGATCGCCTGTGCCGCGCGGGCAAGGTCGGCGCCGGGCAGGATGAGGGCGGGGCATTTGCCGCCCAGTTCCAGGGTCAGCGGGGTGAGGTTGGCGGCGGCGGCCTCCATCACCCGCCGCCCGGTCTCGGTGCCGCCGGTGAAGACCAGATGGTCCCAGGGCTGGGCAGCGAAATCGGCGGCGATGTCGGGGCCGCCCTGTACCACGCGGGCGATGTCCGCGCCGAGCGCCTCCGCCAGCAGCGCCTCCAGCAGGGCGGCGGTGCGGGGCGTCGCTTCGGAGGGCTTCACCACGATGCGGTTGCCGGCGGCCAGCGCATCCACGGCCGGCAGCAGGGCGAGCTGGAGTGGGTAATTCCAGGGCGCCATGATGCCGATGACGCCTTTCGGCACCGGCTCCTGCCAGGCGCGGGCGGGCAGGAAGGGAAAGGGGACGGCGACGCGGCTTGGCCGCGCCCAGCGAGCCAGGTAGCGGGCCGCATGGCGCGCGGCATCGACCACCAGCTTCACCTCGGCGAGCAGCGTTTCCTCCGGGCTGCGGCCGCCGTAATCGGCATCGATGGCGGCGGCGACATCATCCGCCCGGCGCAGCAGCACGGCGGCGAGCTTGCCGAGCAGGGCGCGGCGGCGGGCGAGGTCCGGGGCGCCGTCCCGCGCCCCGGCGGCGCGGAGGGCGGCAAGCGCGTCAGCCGCGGAGGGCATCGGCCGCTGCCTCGCCGCTGCGGGTCGCGGCCTCGATGGTGGCGGGAAGGACTGGGTCGGTCCAGTCGCCGGCCAGTGCCAGGTTGGGCAGCGGCAGGCGGGGCGGGCGCGGCGGAGGCCCCGGGGTGTGGCGTGGCGTGGCGCGGCGCTCCTTCACCACGCGGCAGGGCGGGGCCTCCTCCGGCCAGTCGCCGGCAAGGCCGAATGCGAGCGCCGCCTCGCGCAGCTCGGCCCATGCGCGGTGGGCGAGGCTGTCCTGGTCCTCCCGCGCGGCCTCGTCGCCGGCGCTGACGGTGACGCTGACGCCGGCCGGACGCACCAGCACCCATTGGCAGAGCGCGTCCAGCAGCCCGAGAAAGCGCACCGGCCCGGGGCCGGGATGGGCGTAGTGCAGGTTGACGATCGGGGCATAGGAATCGGGCGCCGGGAGATGGGGCAGCAGGCGGAGGCTCTCCCATGGCGGCGTCGCCAGCACCGCGGCATCGCCGGGACCGAGCCGTACCGCGTCCTCGCCGAAATCGAGGGCGGCGAGGCGGCCACCCTGCTGCACCAGCCGCCGCAGCCGGGCGCCGAAGCGGATCTCGGCGCCGGCGGCCTCCAGCGCGGCCAGTGCCGGGGCGACGAGGTCGGGGCCGAGGCCGGAACGGGCGACCAGCAGCCGCGTCGCCCCCGGCCCTCCCATCCGCCGCAGCACGGCACCGAGCCGGCGGGAGGAGGCCTCCACCGAGGGCGTGTTCAGCGCCGCGATCACCAGCGGATCGACGAAGCCGCGGTGGAATTCGGGGTGGGCGGCCATCGCCTCGGCCACCGGCCGGTCGCCCCAGGGCGCGGCGAGGCGGGTGAGCGCCAGCATGGAGCGCGCCGAGACGCCGGGCGGTCGAAGCGACGGGTCGCGCCAATGAAAGGGCGAGAGGGCCACGCGGAAGGCACGGCCGTCGCGCCGGTCGAGCACGGGCAGGCCGGCCGGCTCCGGCTCGACCCAACCCTCCAGCGCGCCGACCCGCTTCAGCAGGCCGAGGGCGGCGGTATTGGCGCCGAGCAGGGCATGGGTGCCGTTATCGGTGCCGTCCGGCAGGGCGCGGGCACGGCCGCCGGCACCGGGCGAGGCTTCGTGCAGCACGACCTGGCGGCCGCGGTCCACCAGGCGCAGGGCGGCGGCAAGGCCGGCGACGCCGGCGCCGATCACATGGATGGTCATGTCAGCGGCCGAGCGCCATCCAGGCCATGCGCAGCTTCTCGCCTTTGGTGAGGCGCGGGCGCGGGCGGGCGCCCTCCCAGCCGCGGGCGACGAGGCGGTCCAGCAGGCGGCGATAGCCCCAGGCCATGACGGCGGCGGGGCGAAGGGCGACGGGGCTGTATTGGCGGATGTCCTGCTCGGCACGGGTGAAGCCGGCCTGCGCGCGCTCGCCGAGCCGGGCGCAGATGGCGGCGAAGCGGGGGTGGCGGATGATCCCCTCGGCGGGCCCGTCCGGGATGCCCTCGGCGGCTAGCAGGTCGAGGGGGATATAGACCCGCTCGCGCGCCGCGTCCTCGTCCACGTCGCGGAGGATGTTGGTGAGCTGGAAGGTGTGGCCGAGATCGAGGCCGAAGCCCTCGGCCTCCGGCGCGCCGAAGATGCGGACCGACATCGCGCCGACGCTGCCGGCGACGCGCCGGCAGTAGAGGTCGAGATCGGCCTCGGTCTGCAGGCGAAGGCGGTCGGCGCTGTCGGTCTCCATGCCGGCGATCATTGCCTCGCATTCCTCGAGCGGCACGCCGTAGGCCTTGCGGGCCCAGGCCAGCTCGCGGGAAAGGACGCAGTCCGGCCGCTCCAGCTTGCGGCGCCAGTCGGCGAGGAAGCGGCGCTTCTCCGCTTCGGGCATGGCGCCGTCGGCGATGTCGTCGACGGCGCGGCAGAAGGCATAGACGGCCCAAAGGGCGCGGCGCCGCTCGCCCTTCAGCGCCGCCATGCCGCGGGCGAAGGAGGAGCCGGCACGGGAGACGCGGCTTGCGACGATCGGCGCGTCGCGCGGGCCAAGCAGGGGCGCGGCGGCAAAGGCGCGGGCGAAGTCGGGTTTGGTCAGCGCCACCCGGCCTAGCACCGGGTCGGCGGCGCGAAGCCGGGCGAGCAGGCGGCGGGCGAGTGCGATGGTGACCGTGCTTTGCCAGGCGAGGCGGCGAGCGCGGAGCAGGCGCGGCAGGGCGGCGGCGCGGTCGAGCTGCTCCTCGACGCGGTCGAGCGCGGCATCGAGCACCTCGCGGCGGCGGGCGGCATTGGCCGGGTCAAAGAAAGCAGCCTCGCCCCCGGCGAGGCTCATCCAGGATCGGGGCAGGTAGATGCGGTCGAGCCCATCCCTGTCCGGCACCAGGTCCTGCAGGTGGTTCAGCACCTGGAGGGCGGTGCAGAGCCCGTCGGCGGCGGCATTGGCCTCCCGGTTCTCGCCGTCGCCGTGGAGGCGGAGCAGCATCCGCCCGACCGGGTCGGCGGAGCGGCGGCAATAATCCTCCAGCGCGGCCCAGTCCTCGTAGCGGGCGCAGGTGGCATCCTGGCGGAAGGCAGAGAGCATCAGCCGCGCCTCCGCCGTGCCGACGCCGAGGCGGTTCAGCGGGATGGTGGGATCCTCGAGGCTCCGCTCCATCGCGTCCAGACGGGCAAGCTTCTCCGCGGCCGGGAGGTCGGCGCTGTCGGCGATGTCGTCGGCGGTGCGGACGAAACGGTAGAAAGCCATCACCTGCGCCCGCGCTGGACGAGCGAGCAGCAGCGAGGCGGTCGGGAAATTCTCGGTGTCGTGGTCGCGGTTCGGCGTGACGGCGATGCTGGCGGCGCTGCTCATGCCGCCTTTGTGGCCGGATATGCGCGGCCTTTCCAGCCCGCCGGTCGACCGAGCAGCCAGCGGATCAGCGCCGTCCACTGGATCGCCAGCGCGACCAGAACGGTCAGCGGGTGGAGCGGGATGGTCCACCAGGGCTCCCGCGCCCGCCAGGTGATGGCGGCGCGGAGGGCGAACATGAGCAGGATGGCGGCGATGGCGGGCGGCGCCGGCAGCAGCGCCCAGGGCCAGAGATGCGCCCCCGAGAGCAGCACGGTCCAGACCGGCAGGCCGAGCGGCGTTGCCATCCCCTCCCGGGCGTTCTTCATGAAGCCGGCCCAGGACTCGGCGAAGCCGCCATACATCCGGCAGGTGGCGAGCGGGGCGCCGTCCACCACCTCGGTCCGGTGGCCCTCGGCGCGGAAGCGGCGAGCGAGCGCCAGCCCGTCATGCAGGACGTGGCGGACGGCGCCATGGCCGCCCACCGACTCATAGATGGCGCGATCGCAGAGGATGAGCTGGCCGCAGGCGGCGGCGAGGTCGGCCCGGCGCGTGAAGGCGCGGCCGACGGCCGGCAGGTAGCCGAGCAGCAGCAGGTTGATGGCGGGGACGGTCAGCGCCTCGCCGAGCGATCCGATGAGCTGGCGGGGGACGCCGCTCAGCATGGCGATGCGGTGGCGGCGGCCATGGGCGAGCATGGCGGCGGCGGCATCCGGGGCGAGGCGGACATCGGCATCGATGAACAGGAGATGCGTGCCGCGGGCGGCCTCGGCGAGCCGGGCGCAGGCATGAACCTTGCCGGTCCAGTCGGGCGGCAGGGGCGGCGCCTGGACTAGGCGGATGCGCGGATCGGCCTCGGCGAGGCGGGCGACGATCTCGCCGGTGCCGTCGCGGCTGGCATCGTCCATCACCACCGCCTCGACGGCGACGCCGCGGCTGGCCAGCGCGGCGCGGAGGCAGGCCTCGATATTGGCCGCCTCGTCGCGGGCCGGGATGAGGATGGAGACCAACCCCTCCTGCTCGCCCCCAGGCGCTCGCAGGCGCGGCAGGAGCCACAGATTCAGCATGCCGAACAGCGCCGGCAGGGCGGCGAGGCCGAGGGCAAGCCAGGCGAGCAGCATCGCGCTCAGCCCCCGGCCCGCGGGTCGTGGCGCGGATCGAAGGTTTCGCCACGCAGCGCGGCCCTCGCCTGGCGCCAACCCTGGTAGATGCCGCCCATCCCTGCCCTCCCCTCCAGCACGACCCGGAAACGGCCGGGGTCGCGGGCGATGGCATCCTCGGCGAGCCGGTCCATCACCGCCTCCAACGCGGTGCGGAGGCGGTTGGTGCGGGCCTCGCGGTCGAGCACGGCCAGCTCCGCCGCCGGGATGGACGGGCCGAAGCCGGCGAGCATCTCGGGCAGAGCCTCGGTCCAGAAAGGATATTCGAGGGCGAGGGGCAGGAAGCGCGCCTCGGGCGCCAGCTCGGCGAGGCGGGTGAGGCCGGGGGCGATCGGAACGGGGCGCTCGCGGACGTCGCAGAACCGGCCGGGGGCGTTCATCCAGAGCATGTGGGCCGGGTCGGCGAGGACCGATTGCGCCGTGCGAAGGAAGGCGACGGCGCCGCGGGCCGACTGCTGCTCGATGCCGAACACGCCGAGGCGGCGCATAAAGCCGTAGCGCGACAGCGCCTCCGCTTCCATCGGGATGAACATGCGCCGGCCGGGCAGCAGCTCGGTCGAGAGGATCATGAAGGCAACGCCGTCCCACCAGGAGGGGTGGTTGGCGTAGATGACGAGGGGCCCCTCGCCTTCCCCCGGCCGCGGCGCGCCCCAGTTGGCGAGGCGCACCGCCCGCAGCCGACGCTGCGCATGGCGGAGGAAGATGAAGCGGAAGAAGGCGAAGCGGGCCGGCGAGAAGAGCGCCGCCGGCCCAGACTGGGTCATTCGGCGGCGAGCGGCATGCGGAGGGCGTCCGGCAGGCCGGCCTCCCGCGCCGCCGCGCTCATGCCGCGCCCGCCGAGATCCTGGTCGAGGCTGTCGGCGGCGATCCAGCCGCTCATCATCACCATCGGCATGCCCGGCCCCGGATGGGCGGCGCCGCCGGCGAGGTAGAGACCCTTGATGCGCTTCGAGCGGTTGCCCGGCTTGAAGGCGCCGAGCCAGGCGCCGTGGCTGGCCAGCCCGTAGATGGCGCCGTTCAGCACCTTATAGCGCTCATGGATGTCGACCGGCGTCAGCGCGCTCTCGGTGACGATGCGGGACTCGATGTCCTCCATCCCGGCGGTGCGCTTCAGCTTGTCGAGGATGGTCTGCCGGTAGGGGGCGAACATCTTGGACCAGTCGTGGCCGGGGCGGAGCCAAGGCGTGTGGACCAGCACGTAGAGAGCCTCGCCGCCCTCGGGCGCGACGGTCGGGTCGGTGCCGGAGGGCGCGGCGAGATAGGCGGTCGGGTCCGCCGCCGGGATGCCGCGCTTGTAGATGGCGTCGAACTCCTCCTCCGCATCGCGGGAGAAGACGAAGCAGTGATGCGCGAGATGCTCGTACCGCTTGTTGAGGCCGAGATAGAGCACGACGCCCGAGCAGGCCGGCTCATGGCCCTTCTTCGCCACCTTCTGGCCGACGGGGCCGCCGACCAGCTCGGTGTAGGTGCGGATGGCGTCCATGTTGGAGATGACGGCATCGCAGGCGATGCGCTCGCCGCCCGCGGTGCGGACCGCCTTCACCGTGTTGTTCTCGATGTCGAAGCCGCTCACCTCGACGCCCGGGCGGAGATCGGCGCCGAGCGAGGCGGCGAGGTTGGCCAAGCCCTCGGCCACGGCGCGGGTGCCGCCCTTCGGATACCAGATGCCCTCGCTCGCCTGCATGTCGCCGATCGAGCAGAGCACGGCCGGCGCCAGATAGGGGCTGGAGCCGACATACTGGCAGAAATGGTCGAGCATCTGGGCGAGGCGGGCATCCGGCACATGGCCGCGGATGATGTTCGCCACCCGCTTGCCCATGCGCAGCGCCAGCACGTCGCGCATGGTGTTGGGGTCGAAATTGGATTTCAGGTCGATGGTGTCGGACAGCCCCTCGACCGACTTCCAGAAGAAGAATTTCTCCGAGATCTCGTGCAGCCGCCGCGCCTCGGCCTGGAAGCGCTGGTAGCCCGCGCCCTGCCCGGTGCCGGGGGCGAAGGCATCCATGGCGGCGGCCATCTTCGCCACGTCCTCGATCAGGTCGATCCGCGTGCCGTCCTCGAAGAAGCAGCGCCATTGCGGGTCCAGCCGGATCAGCGGCAGGTCCTGCGCCTGGTCGCGCCCCGCCTCGGCGAAGATGCGGCGGAGGACGCGCGGTACCGTCAGGATCGTCGGGCCCATGTCGAAGCGGAAGCCCTGGTTGCTGCCGGGGCGCTCCGGGTCGGGCAGGTTCAGCACCGCCGCCTTGCCGCCGAGCCATGGATTCTTGTCGAGCAGCGTCACCTTGTGGCCGCGCGCCGCCGCGACCGCCGCCGCCGCGAGCCCGCCGAGGCCACCGCCCACCACCACCACATGCGAGACCATGGCTGGTCTTCCTTCCCTGTTCTTAGCGCGCGGTCTGGTAGCTGGGTGCGATCTCGGCGAAGCCGGTGCCCTGCGGCACGGCTCCCATGCCAAGGTCGCGGGCCAGCAGCCCGGAGCTGATGCGCGCGCCTTCATAGATCACCGGCAATCCGCTGCCGGGATGCGTGCCGCCGCCGACGAGATAAACGCCCTCCACCCCGTCGAAGCGGTTGCGCGGCCGGAAGCAAAGCATCTGGCCGAGATCGTGCGAAAGGTTGAAGGTGGCGCCGAAGCCCACGGCATATTCGTCGCGCCATTCGCGCGGCGTCACCATGCGCTCGTAGCGGATGCGGGATTCGAGGTCGTGCAGGCCGAGCAGCTTCAGCCGATCGAGGGCGAGGCGGCGGTAGCGCGGCGCCTCCGCCTCCCAGTCGAAGCCATGCTCCTCGGCATCGCGCATGTTGGGCACCGGCACCAGGAGGTAGAGGCTGGTATGGCCGGCGGGCGCCATGCTGCTATCGGTCTTGCCCGGATGATGCAGGTAGAGGCTCGGCACGTCCGGAATCTCGCCCGCCTCGATCTGGCTGATGTTCCGGCGATAATCCTCAGCCAGCAGGATGGTGTGATGGGCGAGGTCGGGGAATGTTCCCTCCACGCCGAGATAGAGCATGAAGGTGGAGCAGGAGTAGCGCGCCTTGGCGATGCGCCGGTCGGGCCAACGGCGGCGCAGCGCATCGGGGATCAGGCGGGGCATGGCATGGGCGAAATCGGCGTTCACCACCACCGCATCGGCGGCCTGGCGGGTGCCGCCGACCTCGACGCCCGTGGCCTTGCGGCCGTCGAAGCTGATCCGTTCGATCTCCGAGCCGAGGCGAATGTCGACGCCGAGCCGGCCGGCGACACGGGCCATCGCGTCCGAGACGGCACCGCAGCCGCCGACGGGGTGGAAGACGCCGTGCTCGTATTCGAGGAAGGACAGGATGGTGAAGAGGCTCGGGCAGCGGAACGGGCTCATTCCGAGGTATTTGGTCTGGAAGGAGAAAGCGAGCCGTACCCGCGGGTCCTTGAAGTACCGCGCGAGGTCCTGGTCCACCGTCTGGTGCGGCCGCATCAGCGGCAGGCTCTTCAGCAGGCCGGGCGAGAGGAAGCGCGCCGGCGAGGCGAAGGCATTCTCCAGGACCGGGCGGAAGGCTTCCAGCTTGCGGCGGTTCGCCTCGAAGAAGGGGCGTAGGCCGGCGGCATCTCCTGGATTGAGCCGGGCGATCTCGGCCTCCATCCGGGCGATGTCCGAGGTGGCCTCGATGGTCTCGCTGCCTTCGAAGACAAGGCGGTATTGCGGGTCGAGGCGCTTGAGCGCCACCTCCTCCTCGAGGCTGGCGCCGCAGCTCGAGAAGATCTCGGAAAGGATGCGGGGATAGAGGAAGAAGGTGGGGCCGAGGTCGAAGCGGTAGCCCTCATCGGTCGTCAGCGTGCGGGTACGGCCGCCGACCACCTCGTCCTTCTCGTGCAGGGTGACGCGGGCGCCCTGCGCCGCCAGCAGCATGGCCGCCGCCAGCCCGCCCGGACCGGCCCCGATGATGGCGATACGCGGACGCGAGGCCTGCAGGGCGGGGGCGGCAAGCGGTGCATTCATGCGCGTCGGTCATCCAGGCAAGACGGAGGGAGCGGCCTTGGGCCAGATGCGGTGCAACCGGCCGTCCGCAAGGGTCCGAGCGCGCAATAAAGCACCCGCCGCGTCACGCGGCGGGTAGCAGGGCGAGCAGGCTGTCGGCCGCCTCGATCTCCGCCAAGCGGGCGGCGGCGCGGGGCAGCAGGCGGGCCAGGTAGAAGGCGCAGAGCGGGGCGTAGCGGTCATCGGCCCTCGCGGCGCGGGCCAGCATCCAGCCGCCCATGGTCCAGCCGGCGGCATCCAAGTAGGCGGCGGCCGAGGCCTGGGCGGCGGCCGGGTCGCGCTGGCCGCGGTCGAGCATCCAGGCCGTTGCCCGCTCCAGCGCCGTGGCAGCCTCGGCGAGGCGCGGATCGGCGGCACGGATCTCGGCAATGACGGCCGCCATCTCCGCCCCGCCGTCACGGAACAGCTTGCGGGTGACGAGGTCGATGGCCTGGATGCCGTTGGTGCCCTCGTAGATCGGGGCGATGCGGGCATCGCGCAGCACCTGGGCGGCGCCGGTATCTTCGACGAAGCCCATGCCGCCATGCACCTGGATGCCGAGCGAGGCAACATCGACCCCACGGTCGGTGCACCAGGACTTCACGATCGGGGTCAGCAGGGCGACGCGCGCCTCGCTGGCGCCGGAGAGGCGCGCACGGTCGAGCGCGGCGCCGGCCTCGAGCGACAGCAGCCGGCCAGCCAGGGTGATGGCGCGCATCTCGGCCAGCATCCGGGCGACATCGGGGTGGCGGCTGATCGGCCCGCCGCCCTGGATGCGGTCGGCGGCATAGGCTTCCGCCAGAGCGAGGGCCCGGGCGCCCTGGGCCACGCCCTCGACGCCGACGCCGAGGCGGGCGGCGTTCATCATCGCGAACATGGCATTAAGGCCACGATTGGGCTCGCCGACCATCTGCGCCTCGGCGCCCTCGAACAGCATGACGCAGGTCGGCGCGGCATGGATGCCGAGCTTCCGCTCGATGCCGCCGCAGCGCAGCGCGTTGGCCCGCCCGTCCGGCAGGACCTTGGGCGCGGCGAAGAGGCTGATGCCTTTGGTACCGGGCGGCGCATCGGGCAGGCGGGCGAGGACAAGGTGGAGGGTGTTCGGCGTCAGGTCGTGGTCGCCGAAGGTGATGTAGATCTTCTGGCCGGTGATCCTGTAGCCGCCCATGCCGTCCGGCTCGGCCTTGGTGCGAACCTGGGAAAGGTCGCTGCCGGCCTGGGGCTCGGTGAGGCACATGGTGCCGGTCCACTCGCCGGAAACCAGCCTCGGCAGCCAGGCTTCCTGCTGGGCGGGGCTGGCGAAGCGGACCAGCGCCTCGACGGCGCCACCGGTCAGCAAGGGGCAGAGGCTGAAGGCCATGTCGCCGCTGGTGACGATCTCCGAGACCGCCATCCACAGCGCCTGGGGCAGTTCCTGCCCGCCGACCGGGATGCCGTTCACTTCGGAGGGCGCGGCGAGGCCCTGCCAGCCGCCCTCGATCCAGCCCTTGTAGGCGGCGTGGTAGGAGGGCGGGACGCGCACGACCCCGTTCTCATAGACCGCACCGTGCCGGTCGGCCGCCTGGGCATGCGGCCAGAGCAGCTCGCGGGCATAGCGCTCCGCCTCGCGGATAATCGCCGTGATGTCGTCCGCGCTGACCGGCAGGCCGGTGGCGGCGGTGATGCCGGGCAGGTCGACAACCCGGGTGAGGCCGAGGATGAGGTCCTCGGCGGGGGTCGTGGCGTGGGTCATCGGCTGGATCGGCTCTCCCCGGTGGCGATTTTGCCGAATCTAGCACAGCACGGCGCGGCCCGTACGAGCCGCATCGGCTGCGAATCGAAGCCGCTCCGGCCGGAGGATACTCCGGTCAGGCGCTGCCCGACCGGAGTTTGCTCTAGTGTCCCGATCTCGAAATCCTGCGGATTTCGATCTCGGTTCACCAGCCGTTATTTTCAGTGGCCTGCTTGTCCACGAAGCCCGTGGGTAACCTCCACGAACTTCGCGGGCAGGACACTAGCGGCTCCGGCTGCGGGAGGTGCCGGCGCTGCTGCGCCCGCCCTTGGCCGCCGCGGCGGTGCGGCCAGCGGCGCCGCGCGTGGTCGTCTTGGCGGTGCCGCGCTTGGCGGCGGTGCCGCCGGACGCCCGCTTGGCCGTGCTGCCGTTGGCCGACTTCGCCGTGCTGCGCTTGGCGGTGGAAGCGGTGGCACGCTTCGTCGTGCCGGCGCTGGCACGCCCGCCCTTGGCCGCCGCGGCGGTGCGGCCAGCGGCGCCGCGTGTCGCCGTCTTGGCGGTGCCGGTCGACCGCTTGGCGGTGGAGGCCGAGGCGCGCTTCGTCGTGCCGGCGCTGCTGCGCCCGCCCTTGGCCGCCGCGGCGGTGCGGCCGGCGGCGCCGCGCTTGGCGGTGGAGGCGGTGGCGCGCTTCGTCGTGCCGGCGCTGCTGCGCCCGCCCTTGGCTGCCGCGGCGGTGCGGCCGGCGGCACCGCGCTTGGCGGTGGAGGCGGCGGCACGCGTCGTGCTCGCCGTGCTGCTGCGGCGGGTGGCGGTGCCCTTCGCCGAAGCGCTGCGGGCCGCGCCGCCCTTGGCGCCGTTGCTGCGCGCCGCCGCCGCCTTGCGCGGAGTGCGGGCGCTGCCGCCCTTGCGGCCGCCCTCGCTCTGCGCCGCACGGCCAGCGGTGCTGCGGGTGGTGGTGGAGCTGGCGCGCCCGCCCTTGGCCGCCGCGGCGGTGCGGCCGGCGGCACCGCGTGTCGCCGTCGCGGCAGCGCCGCGCTTGGTGGTCGCGGCAGCGCCGCGCTTGGTGGTCGCGGCAGCGCCGCGCTTGGTGGTCGCGGCGGATGCGCGCTTGGTTGTCGTGGCGGCGGCCGTGCGGCGCGGCTTGCGGGCCGGGGCCTCGCCATCCGCCGAGGCGGCGCTGCTGCGGCGCGCGCGGGTCTTGCGCGGCGCGGGTTCGGACGCGGCCTCGGGGGCGGCGTCCTGCTGCGTCTCGTCGGTCATCGGGGTGGAGTCGGTGTCGTCCTTCATCGGATCATGTCCCCAGTTCATCAGTGAATGGCGCCAGCGCGTGTCGGTGACGTCGCCGTCCGGGCGCTGGGCCAAGTGGCGGCGAATGAAACCGATAACCTCGCGCTGGAAGTCCTCGTCCGCCGTCTCCTCGCCATCGAGCATGGCCAGGATGCGGCGGCCGGATTGGTGACCGACGGCTTCCGACTCGCCTTCGCGGGTGAAGCCGGCGGTGCGGCTGTCATCGCTGTCGAGCCAGCGGCGAAGCTCGGCGGCAGACAGGTTGACGAGGCGGCGGAAGACCGCCCCGGTCGACTCCTCGAAATCCTCCTCCGGCATGCGGGTGCTGCTCCCTTGCTGCGGGTGGTGACGGGACGCCGCGCTCTTCTCCGCGACATCTTCGGGCTGGGGCGAGAACTGTCGCCCGGCCTCCAGGTCGCGTCGCTTGGCGGCGGTGGTGCGCTCGTATTCCTCGGCGGTGAGGCTCTCGCGCGCGGCCTTCGGCAGGTAGCGTTCGCCGGTCTCGAGCGACTCCTGGCCGGAGCGCGTGCCCCATTCCTCCTCGGTCCATTCGACGAGGTGGTTGTCGGGCTGCTTCGGGCCCTCATAGCCACCGCCACGCTTCTGGTATTCGGCGCTCGCCATCTGCGCCTTGCGGGCGGACCACTGGCCGGGCTTGCCGCCCTTGTCGCCGGCGGTCACTTCCTCCTTCACCTGCTCCCAGAGTTCGGGATCGGATTTGCGCGCGGTGCCTGCCATGCTGCGCTTCCTTCGACATGGTTGCATCCGGCAACGTCACGCCAAGGCAAGCGTTCCCGTGCGCGCCGCTTTGCGCACGCGGGAGTCAACACGGGCGGGTCAGATAGCGGCGCGCAGCAGCAGCGAGGCTGTCAGCGTCGAGTCGGGTGCCAGCATCGTCAGCGGGCCATAGCCGGCGAAGTCCGGCCGGTTCGGCGCATCCGGCACATGGCTCACCGGCTCCAGGCAGAGGACGCTGCTGCCGGCAGGCGCGAAGACATGCAGGTTGCGCGACCAGGCGCCCGACGCCGCGAGATGCAGGCGGAGATCGGGGCGGAGGATTTCCGCCGCGCCGTCCCAGCCGGCGAAATGCGTGTCGAGTCCTTCATAGGCTTGCTCGTCGCCGACCAGCCCGTCGCTCGCCTGCACGGCGACGGGAAGCGTGCGCGCATCGCGGGCGAAGAGCGCGCTGGCGCGGAAGCGCAGCCCCGTCCCCGCCGGACGGAGGAAGAAGGGGTGCCAGCCGAGGCCGAAGGGAAAGGGCTGCCCGGCCGCATTCGTCACCGCGAGCGAAAGGCGCGCACCCTCCTCCCCCAGCTCGAGGGAAAGCTGCGCGCGATAGGCATAGGGCAGGCCCTCTGCCGCGCCGTCGAGCGCCTGCGTCAGCGTGCAGCGGTCGCCCGCCTCCGACTCCACCGTCCAGGCGCGGTCGCGCGCCAGGCCGTGGATCGCCGTGTTGTCTTCCGGGCGGTTGACCGGCAGGTGGTGCACCGTGCCGGCGACGGGGAGCTGCCCGGCATCCAGCCGGTTGGTCCAGGGCAGCATGACGAAGGCGCCGCCGAAGCTGGCATTGGGGTCGGCGCCGAGCGGCAGCGGGACCAGCACGTCCCGCCCCCGCCAGGCCAATTGCGTGATGGCCGCGCCCCCTTCCGGCAGGAGCTGCGCGCGCCAGTCGCCGGTGGCGAGATCCAGCACGGCTCAGTCGAGCGCGAAAGGGTCGCGCGGCGAGGGCGTGCGGCGAGAATACTCGATGCTGGTGTAGCCGCCCCCCTGGTAGCGCTCCTCCACCGGGTCGCCGGAGAGGATATGGCCGACCTCCGTGCGATACTCCTCCGCCGTGTCCTGCGGCTGCCAGCCGATTCGCTCGCGGTGGTCGCGGCCCCAGAAACTGGCCGGGTTGTTGGAGCAGGCCCAGATCACGCAATGCCCGGTGCGCGGCGCCTCGACGGCGGCGGTCACCAACCGCGTCAGGTCACCGAAGGACAGCCAAGTGGAGAGCATCCGCGCATTCGTCGGCTTCGGGAAGCAGGAGCCGATGCGGCAGTTGACGTTCTCGACGCCATGCTTGTCCCAGTAGAGCCGGCCCATCAGCTCGCCATAGGCCTTGGAGAGGCCGTAATAGCCGTCCGGGCGGAAGGCGCAGTCGACATCGATCTTCGCCTCGTTGCCCTGCGGCCGTTCGTGGAAGCCGATCGAGTGGTTGCTGCTGGCGAAGAGGACGCGGGCGCCCTCGCGCCGCGCGGCTTCGTACACATGGTAAAGGCCGCGGAGATTGGGACCGAGCACCGCCTCGAAGGGCTGCTCCACGCTGATGCCGCCGAAATGCAGGATGGCGCCGCAGCCCTCCGCCAGGCGGGCGAGGCCGAGGCCCTCGTTCAGGTCGAGGCGGGTGAAGGTGGCGCCCGCGGGCAGCGCATCCGGGAAGGGCGTGATGTCGGTCAGGCGCAAGGTCCAGCCCTGCGCGGCGAGCGCGGGCGCGAGGACGCGGCCGAGATTGCCGCTGGCGCCGGTGAGAAGGACGGGTTTGTGCGGTGCGGGCATGTCGAAGCCTTCATGAGGACTTGTCCGGCCGCACTGTGCGGGGCCGGTGGGCTTGGCGGCAACCACTTCGGGGCATAGCGTCCCGCCTCGTGCCCGATCAAGCGACATCCCCGAGCGTCACCGCCTTCTCGCCCCGCGAGGTCCGCACCATCGTCATGGGGCTGATGCTGGCGCTCTTCCTTTCCAGCCTCGACCAGACGATTGTCGCGACCGCACTCTCCTCCATCGCCGGTGATCTCGGCGGCTGGGGGCTGCTGCCCTGGATCGTCTCGGCCTACCTGATCGCCTCCACCGTGACGACACCGATCTACGGGCGGCTTTCCGACCTCTACGGGCGGCGGCCGGTGCTGCTGGTCTCGGTCTCCGTCTTCGTCGGCGGCTCGGTGCTGGCGGCGCTCTCGCCCAGCATGCCGGCACTGATCGCGGCGCGGGTGGTGCAGGGCCTGGGCGGCGGCGGGCTGCGCGCGATCTCGCTCGCCGTGGTGGGCGACATCCTGCCGCCGCGGGAGCGGGCGAAGGTGCAGGGTTACCTTTCGGCGACCTTCGCCACCGCCAACATCATCGGGCCGCTGCTCGGCGGGCTCTTCGTCGAATACCTGTCCTGGAGCTGGATCTTCTGGATCAACCTGCCGCTCGGCGCGGCCGCCTTCGCCACCACCTACTTCCAGCTCCGCCGCCTGCCGAAGCCCGGCCGGCGGCCCAAGATCGACTGGGCGGGGGCAGCGCTGATCCTGCTCTCCTGCACTCCGCTGCTGCTCGGCATCACCCTGGTGCAGCGCGCCGGGAGCTGGACGGCGCCGGAGGCGCTGCTCTGCTTCGCGCTCGGCTTCGCCTTCCTCGGCGCGCTCATCCTGCAGGAGCGTTCGGTGCCGCAGCCGATGCTGCCGCTCCAGCTCTTCGGCAACCGCATCTTCACCGTGAGCATCCTGGTGACCGGCCTCACCTCGATGGTGATGATGGCGCTCGTGATCCTGGTGCCGCTCGACTACCAGCTGGTCAGCGGCCTGTCGCCGAAGGAGGCGGGGCTGCGGATGATCGCCATGACGCTCGGCAGCGTCAGCGGCAGCTTCCTCGCTGGCCAGGCGGTGGCGGCGACGGGGCGGTACCGGCCCTTCTCCATCCTGGGCGCGGCGGTGGCAACGGCGATGTGCCTGGTCATCTCCCTCGTCGGCCTTGGCCAATCGCTACTGCTGGACACGGCGGTGACGCTGCTGCTGGGGCTGTCCTTCGGCTGCCAGTTCTCGCCGATGACGGTGACCATCCAGAATGCGGTCGACCCGCGCGACGGCGGCATCGCCATCTCCTGCATGATGTTCTTCCGCCTGATCGGCGGCGCCTTCGGCGTCGCCGTGCTCTCCTCCGTGCTGCTCTGGCACCTGCCGGACGGACGGGCCGAGGGGGTGGCGCCCGATGTCGCGGCGCCGGCCTTCTCCGCGGTGTTCCTGGCGGCCGGCGCGATCGCGGCGCTGTCGCTGGTGGCGGCGCTCTGCCTGAAGGAGATCCCGCTGCGAGGCCGCGATTAGGACGAGCGCGGAGCCGGAGCGGGTCCGTGAGCTGGAGGGGACGGAACCGCTTTAACCCCGGCGGGTGCCGAAGGCGGTGGCGAGGGCCTGCCACATGGGCTTGCGCACCCCAGCTTCGTCGAGCGGCAGACCGCGATGCATCTGGCCGTCCTTCCGCATCACATCCGGGTCCCACGCCAGCCAGCTATCCTTGTCGGAAAGCCCCCAGGTGAGAACGGTGCGGCAGCCCGCATCGAGGGCAGTGCCGATGACCTGGCGCACCCGCTCCGCCACCGCCGCGTCGCGGGCAGGGAGGCCGGCGGGAAGTTGCTGCGCCTCGCGCACGTCCAGCTCGGTGACGAGAACGGCGAGGCCAAGCTCCCGCACCGACCTGAGGAAGGCAGCGAAGGGCTCCGGCCGAAAGGGCTCGTCCATCAGCAGATGCGCCTGGAGGCCGAGGGCATCGACCGGGCACTGCGTGCCGACCATGCGCCGCAGCAGGCGAAGCACGCGCTGACGCTTCTCCTCGGCCCACGGGTTGTCGCCCTCGAGGCCATAGTCGTTATAGGTGAGGCGGAGCGTGCGGTCCCGCTCGCGGGCGGCACGGAAGGCCTCCTCGACATAGCCGGGGCCCAAGGCGCGGAGCCAGGGCGTGTCACGCAGGTCACCCTGGGCCGGGGTGCGGGCGCTGAAGGGATTGCCCTCGGCATTGGCGATGGCCTCGTTCACCACGTCCCAGTCGCGGATGGCGAGGCGGGTGGCGGGCAGCACGCCGTCCAGATGCCCGGCGAGCAGGCCACGGGCCTTGGCCGCGCCCTCGGCCAGTCCCTCGGCCAGCCAGGAGGGCATGGCCGCATGCCAGACCAGGGCATGGCCGCGGAGCTGCTTGCCATTGGCCTGGGCGAGGCTGGCGATGATGCCGAGCGGGCCGAAATCGAAGCTGCCCTGCCTCGGCTGCAGCGCCGCCCATTTCGCCTCCCATTCCGGGACGAGAAGCTGCGCCTCGGCCACCACCTGGGCGGCATAGGCGGCATCGCCGAGCTTCCTCGAATCGACGGCGGTGCCGAAGGTGATGCCGCTGGCCCGGCCGATGGCCGCCAGCCCCTCCCCGCTCGGTCCCCTCTCGCCTTGGGCCGCAGCCTGGCGCGCCAGCAGCCCGGCTAGGGCTGCCCCGAACAGGTGCCGCCGAGGTGGGTAGAGGCTCAAGCGGCCTGCGCCAGCGGCACGGGCGACTCCATGCGGCGGATGGCCTCCCGGTAGCGGTCCCGCCGCCAGCAGAGCAGCCTCCAGGCGCCGCGAGCGGCCAGCTGGGAAAGCCTGCCGCGCGGCTCCAGCCCCACCGCCTTGAAGATCATGCCCATGCCCCGCTCCAGGTGCCGGTAGCGGTAGAAACCCATAGCCCGGCCCATGTAGCCCGTGATGCAGCGCTCATGGCTATAGGTCAGGCCCGGATCCTCATTGGCGCAGTGGAAGGCGAAGGCGAGCTCGTCATCCTCCGATTCGCCGACCCGGCCGAAGGCGACCCGCAGCCGCTTGGCGAAGGACAGGTCCTCCCGGGCCAGGTAGCGCTTCATATGGTCGTAGAAGAGCTTGAAGTGCCGGTACTCGTCGGCCGCGATCAGCTTGCAGACCTCGCGCAGCACCGGCTCCTCCGTCGCCTCCGCCAGCGCCGTGTAGTAGCTGCTGGTGCCGGTCTCGACGATGCAGCGGGCAATCAGCTCGCCCGTGCGGGAGCCGCGGATGGACGCGTCGGCATTGATGTCGATGCTGTAGCCGTTGCGGTAGCGCTCGAAAGCCGCGGCATAGTCCCAGCCCGGATCGGCGAGGCCCGCCCATTTCCCGAGGGCGTCGCCGTGCTGGATCTCCTCCTCCGCCCAATGGTCGGCGGCGCGGGCAAAATCCGGGTCGTCCTTGAATACCCGGTTCAGATAGATGGCGTAGTCGCCGCCGTTGCGCTCCACCATCGCCGCTGCCTTAACCAGCGGCACGATCTCGGGGTCGACCTTCGCTGGATCGAAACGGTCCCAGGAGACCTGCTCAACGCGCCAGTGCTTCATCCTGTCCCCGCGGCCCGAAGGGGGCCGTTATCCTGCGAAACCCGCGATCCGGGCAGGGCGCCCAACGTCCTGTCCGAGCGCTATGTTCGGCAGGATGATGGTGGATTCAAGCCGTCGTTGCTGCAAAGCCACGGTGTGGCGGATGAAATTCACCCACCGTGGCCGTGATGCGATACTCAGGCCGCCTGGGCGACGGTTACGGCAGTGCGGAAGGCCTGAACCCGGGCATAGGCGGCATCGCGCTTCGGCTCCGGCTCGGTCGTTGCCTCCTGCAAGGCGGCCTCGGCCTCGGCCAGACGACGCTCGGCGGTGGCGCGAGAGAGGCTGGCGAGCGGCGTCGCCTCGTCGGCCAGGATGGTCACCCGCTCCGGCGAAACCTCGGCGAAGCCACCGGCGATGAACAGCGCCTCGGTCTCGGCACCGTTCTCCCGTACCCGGATCACGCCGCCCCGGAGGGCGACGATCATCGGGGAATGGCCGGGGAGGACGCCCATCTCGCCTTCCTCGGCGGGGATGGTGACCATCTCCACCGGGCGGGAGAGCAACAGCTTCTCCGGCGAGACGAGCTCCAGCAGGAAGGTCGCCATGATCAGGCGGCCACCTTCAAGGTCTCGCCCTTCTTCACCGCGTCCTCGATGGTGCCTACCATGTAGAAGGCGGCCTCGGGCAGGTGGTCGTACTCGCCGGCGCAGATGGCGGCGAAGCTGCGGACGGTGTCGTCCAGCTTCACGAAGACGCCCGGGCTGCCGGTGAAGACCTCGGCCACGTGGAAGGGCTGGCTGAGGAAGCGCTGGATCTTCCGCGCGCGGGCAACGACCAGCTTGTCCTCTTCCGAGAGCTCGTCCATGCCAAGGATGGCGATGATGTCCTGCAGCGACTTGTAGGTCTGCAGGATGCGCTGCACCTCGCGGGCGACGCGGTAGTGCTCGTCGCCCACGATCCGCGGGTCGAGCGCGCGGCTGGTCGAGTCGAGCGGGTCCACCGCCGGGAAGATGCCGAGCTCGGCGATCGAGCGGTTGAGCACGGTCGTCGCATCGAGGTGGGCGAAGGAGGTGGCCGGGGCCGGGTCAGTCAGGTCGTCGGCGGGCACGTAGATGGCCTGCACCGAGGTGATCGAACCCTTTTTGGTCGAGGTGATCCGCTCCTGCAGCGCGCCCATGTCGGTGGCGAGCGTCGGCTGATAGCCCACCGCCGAGGGGATGCGGCCCAGCAGTGCCGACACCTCGGCGCCCGCCTGGGTGAAGCGGAAGATGTTGTCGACGAAGAACAGCACGTCCTGGCCCTGCTCGTCGCGGAAGTACTCCGCGATGGACAGGCCCGACAGCGCGACGCGGGCGCGGGCGCCCGGCGGCTCGTTCATCTGGCCATAGACCAGCGCCACCTTCGAGCCGTCGGTCGTGCCCTCGCCGAGCTTGATGACGCCGGCATCGACCATCTCGTGGTAAAGGTCGTTGCCCTCGCGCGTCCGCTCGCCGACGCCGGCGAAGACCGACACGCCGCCATGCGCCTTGGCGATATTGTTGATCAGCTCCTGGATGGTGACGGTCTTGCCGACGCCGGCGCCGCCGAACAGGCCGATCTTGCCGCCCTTCAGGTAGGGCGCCAGCAGGTCGATGACCTTGATGCCGGTGACGAGGATCTCGGCCGCCGTCGCCTGGTCCTCGAAGGAAGGAGCGGCGCGGTGGATGGTGTAGGTCTTCTCATGCGGCACCGGGCCACGCTCGTCGATCGGCTGGCCGATGACGTTCAGGATCCGCCCGAGCGTGCCCTCGCCCACCGGAACGGCGATGCCGGTCCCGGTATCGACCACTTCCTGGCCACGGACCAGGCCGTCGGTGCTGTCCATGGCGATGCAGCGCACGGTGCGCTCGCCCAGGTGCTGCGAGACCTCGAGGACCAGCGAGTTGTCGCCGTTCTTCGTGGTCAGGGCGTTCAGCATGGCCGGCAGTTCGCCCGGGAACTGCACGTCCACCACGGCGCCCAGGACCTGCGCGATGCGCCCGACATTGTTCTTCATGGTGTCATGCCCCTCGTCAGACTGCCTCGGCCCCGGAGATGATCTCGATCAGCTCCCTGGTGATGTTGGCCTGGCGCGTGCGGTTGTAGTTGAGCGTAAGCCTGTTGATCATATCGCCGGCATTGCGCGTGGCATTGTCCATCGCCGTCATGCGCGCCCCATGCTCGCCCGCGGTGCTCTCGAGGATCGCGCGGTAGATCTGGATGGCGAGGTTGCGCGGCAGCAGCGTGGCGAGGATCTGGTCCTCGGCCGGCTCGTATTCATAGAGAGCCTGAGGCCCCTCGGCCGCCGCCGAGCCTTCCGGCAGCGGCGTCGGGATCAGCCGCTGCTCGGTCGGGATCTGGCTGATCACATTGCGGAAGCGGTTGTAGATCAGGCTGCAGACATCGAAGCCGCCTTCCTCCAGCAGCCCCGCCACCTGCAGGGCGATCGCCTCCGCATCGGTGAAGTCGACGCGCTTCTTGCCGGCGAAGTTCACCTCGCCGACGACGCGGCTGGCGAATTCACGCCGCAGGTAGGTCGCGCCCTTGCGGCCGACGGTCAGCAGCTTGACCTGCTTGCCCTCCGCCTCCAGGGCCCGGATGCGGGCGCGGGCGAGCCGGCCGACCTGGGTGTTGAAGGGGCCGGCCAGGCCGCGATCCGCGGTGACGACCACCAGCAGGTGCACCCGGTCCGCGCCGGTGCCGACCAGCATCCGCGGCGCATCCGGCGAGGCGGCGACGGCAGCGCCGAGGGAGGCGAGGATGGCCTCCATCCGCTGCGCATAGGGACGCGCGGCCTCCGCCTGGGCCTGGGCCCGGCGGAGCTTCGCCGCGGCCACCATCTTCATCGCCTGCGTGATCTTCCGCGTGGACTTCACGCTGTTGATGCGACCGCGCAGGTCCTTGAGGCTAGGCATCGGGCCCGCTTCTCCCCGCTCAGGCCGAGAAGGACTTGGCGAAGCCGTCGAGGAAGGCGACGAGCTTCTCCTCGGTCGGCTTCTTGATCTCGCGGTCGCTACGGATCGCCTCGAGGATCGAGGGGTCGCGCGACTTCAGCTCGGAGAGCATCCGCCGCTCGAACTCGCCGACCGCCGAGACCGGCAGCTTGTCGAGATAGCCGCGCGTGCCGGCGAAGAGCGAGACGACCTGCTCGTCCACCGGGACCGGCTTGTACTGCGGCTGCTTCAGCAGCTCGGTCAGGCGCGCGCCACGGGCCAGCAGCGCCTGAGTCGAGGCGTCGAGATCCGAGGAGAACTGCGCGAAGGCCGCCATCTCGCGGTACTGCGCCAGCTCCAGCTTGATGCGGCCGGCAACCTGCTTCATCGCCTTGATCTGCGCGGCGGAGCCGACGCGCGAGACCGAAAGCCCGACATTCACCGCCGGGCGGATGCCTTTGAAGAAGAGCTCCGTCTCGAGGAAGATCTGCCCGTCCGTGATCGAGATCACGTTGGTCGGGATATAGGCCGAGACGTCGCCCGCCTGGGTCTCGATGACCGGAAGGGCGGTCAGCGAGCCGTTGCCGAAGTCGTCGTTCATCTTGGCCGCGCGCTCGAGCAGGCGCGAGTGCAGGTAGAAGACGTCGCCCGGATAGGCCTCGCGGCCCGGCGGACGGCGCAGCAGCAGCGACATCTGGCGGTAGGCGACGGCCTGCTTGGACAGGTCGTCATAGAAGATGACCGCATGCATGCCGTTGTCGCGGAAGAACTCGCCCATGGCGCAGCCGGTATAAGGCGCCAGGAACTGCAGCGGCGCCGGCTCGGAGGCGGTGGCGGCGATGACGATCGAGTACTCGAGCGCGCCGTTCTCCTCCAGGGTGCGGACCAGCTGGGCGACGGTCGAGCGCTTCTGCCCGACGGCGACATAGATCGTGTAGAGCTTCTTGCTCTCGTCCGTGCCGGCGTTGATGCCCTTTTGGTTGATGATGGTGTCGATGATGACCGCGGTCTTGCCGGTTTGGCGGTCGCCGATGATCAGCTCGCGCTGGCCGCGGCCGATCGGGATCAGGGCGTCGATCGCCTTGATGCCGGTCTGCATCGGCTCATGCACGGACTTGCGCGGGATGATGCCCGGCGCCTTCACCTCGACGCGGGTGCGCGTCACGTCGGTGAGCGGGCCCTTGCCGTCGATCGGGTTGCCGAGGCCATCGACCACGCGGCCGAGCAGGCCGCGGCCGACCGGCACGTCGACGATGTCGCCGGTGCGCTGGACGGTGTCGCCTTCCTTGATCTCGGCGTCGGAGCCGAAAACCACGATGCCGACATTGTCGGTCTCGAGGTTGAGCGCCATGCCGCGGATGCCGGCGGACGGGAAGAGCACGAGCTCGCCCGCCATCACGTTCTGCAGCCCGTAGACGCGGGCGATGCCGTCACCCACGGTAAGCACGGTGCCGACCTCGGCCACGTTCGCCTCGGCATCGAAGCCGGCGATCTGCTGCTTGAGGATCTCGGAGATCTCGGCGGGACGGATTTCCATGGTCAGGCGGCCCCCTTCATCGCGTACTGCAGACGCTGCAGCTTGGATTTGATGCTGTTGTCGTAGAGCCGGGAGCCGATCCGCACGATCAGCCCGCCGAGGATCGAGGGATCCACCTGCTCCGTGAGTTTGATGCCGGAATACCCGGCTTCTGTCAGGCGGGCGGCGATCTGCGCCCGCTGGGTGTCGGTCAGCGCATGGGCGCTGGTGACCTCGGCCACCTGCTGGCCGCGCCGCGCGGCGAGCTGGGCGCCGAAGGAGGCGGCGACCTGCGGCAGCAGGGCGAGGCGGCGGTTGCCGATCAGCACGCCGACCATGTTCCGCACCTCCTGCCCCGTCCCGACACGGTCGAGGACCGCAAAGGTCCCCTTGCGTTGGGCGACAGAGTCGAGGCGCGGATCGGCGATGAAGCTGCGGAAATCCGCATCCTGGCCCCAGAGCGAAGCGAGGGAGTCCATGTCACCGGCGATGCGGTCGAGCGCGCCGGGGTCGGTCGCGCGCCGATCGTCGGCGAGGCCCAGCATGGCCAACGCATAACGCGCGGCGAGGCCGGTCGGGGTGGGCGCCTTGGGCGCGTCGGAGGCGATGGTCTCGGCAGAGGCCACGGGCGATCCCGGTCCTGTTCCTGGTGGTGCGCATGCGCGGGTCCGCGGCAGGGTCGCCCCTCGCGGCGGGCGGGCTTTACCATGGGGTTTACAGCCCCGCAATCCGCGCCGGCGGGCCGAAATCACTCCATCGCGCAGCATTTTCGGCAGCCACGCGCCCGTGGCGGGGCCGCGCGGGAGGCTTCGCCCGACGCATCGGAGGCGCGGGCGTTGGGTCGCAGAAGCTCCGGTCGCTTCAGGCGTAGCCGATCAGCACCGTCTTCGCCGCGATGGCAGCAAGCGCCGCTGCAACCGCCGCCGTCGTCACGCCACGCGAAGCAAGGCCGGCATAGGCCACGGCACCCGCGATCAGTGCCCAGGCGGCGATTTCGGTAGCGTCGAGGATGGGCATGGCGCAGTCCTCCCTGGGATGAATTACTTGTAGGTAACCTACATACCATGTCCCGGCGACGCCCTGCGAGCGGAATCAAAGGAAGCTGACCGGATCCACATCGACCTGGACGCGGACGCTGTTCGGCACCGGCACCCGCGCCAGCCACTCCCGCAGGATGGGCTGCACCGCGACCTCCCGCCTCGTCTTCAGCAGCAGTCGCCGCCGGTGCCGGCCGCGCAGCAGGGCGAGCGGCGCCGGCGCGGGGCCGAGCACCTGCACCCCCTCCCCGCCCGGCGCAGCGAGGCCGAGGTCGCGGGCGGTGCGGTCCGCTTCCCGCTCGTCCTCGGAACTCACGATCAGCGCGGCGAGACGGCCGAAGGGCGGCCAGTGGCCGGGCCGGCGAATCGCCGCCTCCTCCGCCATGAAGGCGTCGAGGTCGCCCGAGATGAGCGCCCCCATCACCGGATGCTCCGGGCTGAAACTCTGCAGCAGCACGCGGCCCGGCGCCTCGGCCCGGCCGGCGCGGCCGGCGACCTGGTGGAGCAGCTGCACCGTCCGCTCCGCGGCGCGCAGGTCGCCGCCGGCGAGGCCGAGATCGGCGTCGACCACCCCTACCAGCGTGAGGTGGGGGAAGTGCCAGCCCTTGGCAACGATCTGGGTGCCGATGATGAGGTCCACCTCCCGGTCCTGAATCTGCTGCGCAGCCATCCCCGCCGCGGCGGGGCCGGGAAGCGTATCGCTCGCCATGACCAAGCGCCGGGCCTCCGGCCAATACGCGGCGGCCTCTTCCAGCACCCGCTCCACGCCGGGGCCGACGGCGACCAGGCTGTTGGCGGTGCCGCATTCGGGGCATTCGGCCGGCGGCGCCTCGGCATGGCCGCAATGATGGCACTGGAGCTGACGGCGGGCGCGGTGCTCCACCAGCCAGGCGGTGCAATTCGGGCAGCGCATCCGGTGGCCGCAGTGCCGGCAGAGCGTCAGCGGCGCATAGCCGCGGCGGTTGAGGAAAAGCATGGCCTGCTCGCCGCGCTCCAGCGTCGCGGTCACGGCCTCGATCAGCGGCGGGGAAAGGAAGCGGCCTCGCTCCGGCGGGGTGCGGCGCAGGTCGATCGTCTCCACCGCCGGCAGGCTAGCGCCGCCATGGCGCTCGGGCAGGTCCAGCGCCTCGTAGCGGCCGGTCTCGGCGTTGGTGAGGCTCTCCAGCGAGGGCGTCGCCGAGACCAGCACGCAGGAGGCCGAGGCCATCCGGGCGCGGACCACGGCCATGTCGCGGGCGTTGTAGACGACGCCGTCCTCCTGCTTGAAGGCCGTCTCGTGCTCCTCGTCGACGATGATGAGGCCGAGATCGGGGAAAGGCAGGAAAAGGGCGGAGCGGGCGCCGACCACGACCGGCGCCTCCCCTTCCGCCACGGCGCGCCAGGTGTCGCGGCGGGTGCGCGGCGTCACCTCGGAATGCCAAAGGGCGGGGGCGACGCCGAAGCGCGCCTTGAACCGCTCCAGCCATTGCGCCGAGAGGGCGATCTCCGGCAGCAGGACCAGCGCCTGGCGGCCTTGGCGCAGCGCTTCCGCCACCGCATCCAGATAGACCTCGGTCTTGCCGGAGCCGGTGACGCCGGTCAGCAGCGTCACGGCGAATTGCCGGGCGGCGACCTTGGCGACGAGGCGCGCCGCCGCCGCCGCCTGGGCGCCGCCGAGCTTCGGGCCGGGATGCTCCGGGTCGGGCCGGTTGAACCGGCTGGCATGGGGCAGGAGCGCCGGGCGGATCAGCCCGTTATCCGCCATGCCGCGCAGCACGCCGAGCGAGACGCCGGCCGCCTCGGCGAGCGGCGCCCCGGCATAGACCCGGCCGGGCTGCATCTGCGCCAGCACGCGCTGCCGCTCCGGCGTCATCCGCGGCTGGCGGTTGGAACCGGGGCCGGCCAGCGTCCAGCCGGCCTGCTGGGTCGGCGGCTCCAGCGCGGCGGTGGAGCCCATCGCCATGCGCAACACAGCGCCGGGCGGGCTAAGCGTATAGGCCGCCACCCAGTCGATGAAGCGGCGGAGGCTCGGCGTCATGGGCGGGGCAGGCAGCACGCCGGTGATGGGCTTCAGCCGGTGATCGGCCACCGGCTGCGCCTCGCTCTCCTCCCCGGCATCCCAAGCCACGCCAATCATCGGCCTGTGATTGAGTGAGGCAGTCACAAAATCGCCTGGATGGATATCCAGCTCCGGCGGCACGCGATAATCGTAGGCTCCCGACAGAGGGAGCGGCAAAAGTACCTTGACCCGTTGCGCGGAAAACACAGGTGGCGTGTCCTTCATATCGCGCCGCTTCCCCGAACCGGCCTGCATCGGCTATCCTAATACTAAGCAATTAGGCAACGATTTCAGGTCTTTGAGTCCCTTCGGCCCAGCCGGCCGAGCCCACATCCAACGCGGCCCCCTGAGGGGTTCGCCTGAGGGCCTATCTGCATGAAGTTCTTCGTCGACACTGCCGAGGTAGCCGAGATCCGCGCCTTGTCCGAAGCCGGGCTGGTGGATGGGGTCACCACCAACCCTAGCCTCATCGCCAAATCCGGGCGGAAGATGGCGGAGGTGATCGCCGAGATCTGCGAGATCACCCCCGGCCCGGTCTCCGCCGAGGTCACCGCCACGGATTTCGACACCATGCTGGCCGAGGGCCGCTTCCTCCGCGGCATCGCCAAGAATGTCGCGGTGAAGGTGCCGCTGACCGAGGCCGGGCTCAGCGTCTGCCGCAGCCTCGCCGACGAGGGCACGAAGGTGAACGTCACCCTCTGCTTCTCCGCGGCCCAGGCGCTGCTCGCCGCCAAGGCGGGGGCGGCCTACATCTCGCCCTTCGTCGGCCGGCTCGACGACATCGCCTATGATGGCATGCTCCTCATTGCGGACATCCTCAAGATATACCGAAACTACTCCTATTTTAAGACAGAAGTCCTGGTCGCGTCCATCCGCCACCCGGTCCATCTGGTCGAGGCTGCGAAGCTCGGCGCGGAGGTGGCGACGCTGCCGCCGAATGTCATCCGCCAGCTCTTCAAGCATCCGCTGACCGATCGCGGGCTGGACAGCTTCCTGGCCGATTGGCGCAAGACGGGCCAGAGCATTCTGTGAACGCCGTACCCATGCCCGGCGCTGAACTGGTGCTGCTGCCGGCACCTGACGCTGCCCCCCTGCCCGTCGCGCCCCCGGCACCCGAGGCCGTGGCCGCCTTCCTCCGGGCCAATCCCGACTTCCTGGCGGAACGGCCGGACCTGTTCCGCGCCCTCACACCGCCGCAGCGCATCCATGGCGAGCGCCTGGCCGACCACATGGCGGCGATGCTGGCCGCCGAGCGCCGCCGCATCCGTTCGCTGGAGGCGGAGGTGGATGCCGCCGTCACCGCCGGGCGGGCCGGCCACGGCCTGTCCATCCGCGTCCGCCTCGCCGTGCTGGCGCTGATGCGGGCGCAGGACGTGGTGGAGACGGTGACGGAGGAGCTGCCGGCGCTGCTCGGCGTCGAGAGCTGCACCCTGCTCGCCGAAACGCCGGACCGCCGCGGCGTGCCGAAGCTACCGCGCGGCATGGTGGCGGCGCTGCTCGGCCCCGGAAAGGACGCGCTCGTGCGGCCGGCACCGACCGATATCGAGCTGCTGCACCAGGAAGCCGCCTCCCTCGTCATGCGGGATGCGCTGGTGCGGGTGCCGGTCTGGACCGGGCATCCGACGCTGATGACGCTCGGCGCACGGGACCCGCAGGCCCTGCCGACCCGGCAGGCGACGGCGACTCTCGCCTTCCTCGGCCGCGCGGTGGCGGCGGCGCTGGCCCGCTGACCGAGGCGCGGCAGCTCGCCGCCGGCTATCTGGACTGGCTGGCGCGGGAGCGCCGGGCGGCAGCGAATACGGTCGAGGCCTATGGGCTCGACCTCCGCGACTTCCTCGTCTTCCTGACCGGGCATCTGGGGGAGGAGCCGGACCTCGCGGCCCTCGCCGCCCTGCGGCCGGCCGATATCCGCGCCTTCCTCGCTGCCCGGGCCAATGCCGGGGCGGGGAATGCGACGCGGGCACGGCAGCTTGCCGCCATCCGCGGCTTCCTCCGCCACCTAGCGAAGACCAGGGGGCTGGCACCGCTCGCCATCGCCAATATCCGCGGGCCACGGGCCAGGCCGCCGGTGCCGCGGGCGCTCACGCCGGAGCAGGCGAAGGAGGTGGCGGCCCGCACCGGCAGCATCCATCAGCCCGGCCATGCCGAGCGCCCGGCCGAGCAGGCGGCGCGGGACGTGGCACTCTTCACCTTGCTCTATGGCTGCGGGCTGCGGATCAGCGAGGCGCTGGCCCTCGACGTGCGGGATGCCCCCCTGCCCGGCAGCCAGGCGGCGCTCCGCGTCCTGGGCAAGGGCGGCAAGGAGCGGCTGGTGCCGGTCCTGCCGGCGGTGCGGGAGGCGGTCGCCGCCTATCTACGCGAGCGCGGCAACCCGCCGCCGGAGGCGCCGCTGTTCCGCGGGGCGCGTGGGGCGCGGCTCAGCCCCACGGTCGCGGAGCGGTGCATGCAGCATTACCGCCGCCTCTCCGGCCTGCCGGAACATGCAACGCCGCATGCGCTGCGGCACTCCTTCGCCACCCATCTGCTGGGCGGCGGGGCCGACCTGCGGGCGATCCAGGAACTGCTGGGCCATGCCAGCCTTTCCACCACCCAACGCTACACCAAGGTGGATGCGGCGGCGTTGCTCGAGACCTGGCGGCGGGCGCATCCCCGCGCGGGGTGACGTGACGCAGGGGCCGCCCGCGACTATGGTGCGGCCGACCCGACTTCCCATTGAGGACCGCCGATGCGCGACGGCAAGATCACCCAATACACCCCGAAGCTCATCGAGGGCGTGACCCCGGTGCAGCGGATCGAGGTGACCAGCCGCAAGGTGCCCTGCGATGGCGAGGTGGCGGGCCCCGGCCTCGGCCATCCCCGAGTCTGGCTGCCGATGAATCCCAACCAGGACCAGGTGACCTGCCCCTACTGCTCCATCACCTATGTGCTGAAGGCGGGCGCGGGTGGCGACGACCATCACTGAAGAGGCCGCCGTCCCGGTCGCGGCGCCGGGGACCCGGCATCTCGTCCTGGTCGATGGCTCGGGCTACATCTTCCGGGCCTATCATGCCCTGCCGCCGATGACGCGGCCGGACGGCACGCCGGTGAATGCTGTGTTCGGCTTCACCCAGATGCTGTCCAGCTTCCTCGCCGAGCATCGCGGCAGCCACCTGGCCGTGGTCTTCGATGCCAGCCGCAGCACCTTCCGCAACGAGATCTTCCCCAACTACAAGGCCCACCGGCCGGAGCCGCCGGAGGAGCTGGTCCCGCAGTTCGCCCTCATCCGCGAGGCGACGGAAGCCTTCGGCGTCGCCCAGGTGGAGGCGCCGGGCTTCGAGGCCGACGACCTGATCGCCGCCTATGCCCGCGCCTTCCACGAGGCAGGCGGTGAGGTCACCATCGTCTCCTCCGACAAGGACCTGATGCAGCTGGTCCGGCCGGGCGTGCAGATGCTCGACCCGATCAAGCGAAAGCCGATCCGCGAGGCGGAGGTGGTCGAGAAATTCGGCGTGCCGCCGGGGAAGGTCATCGAGGTCCAGGCGCTGATCGGCGACCCGGTGGACAATGTCCCGGGCGTGCCGAAGATCGGACCGAAGACCGCGGCCGAGCTGATCCTCGCCTATGGCGATCTGGAATCGGTGCTGGCCAATACCGCGCAGATCAAGCAGCCGATGCGCCGGCAGAACCTTGAGCAATATGCCGAGCAGGCGCGGCTGTCGAAGCGGCTGGTGACGCTCGACGACCAGGCGCCGCTCACCGTGCCGATCGAGGCGCTGGCGGTCCGCCCGCCGGAGCCGGCCGCGCTCTCCAAATTCCTGGCCGACCAGGGCTTTCGCAGCGTCATCGCCCGGATGGGCCTCGGCGAGGCGGCGGGCGATGCGGCGACGCGGGCGCGGAACAGCGCCATCAGCGCCGCCCAGGCCGCGGCCGCCCCGGCGGCGCCGGCCGATCCCGCCGCGGTGCCCTTCGGCCCCTATGAGACGGTGGCGACGCCCGAGGCGCTCGCCGCCTGGATCGCCGAGGCGCGGGCCGCCGGCGTGATCGGCCTCGACACCGAGACGGACAGCCTCGATGCGCTGAAGGCCAATCTCGTCGGCGTCTGCCTCGCCACCGCGCCGGGCCGCGCCTGCTACATCCCGCTGCGGCATGTTTCGCCGGGGGTCAGCCAGGGCGACATGCTGGCGGAGCCGGGGAAGGTCGAGGGGCCGCCGCAAATTCCCTTCGCCGAGGCCATGGCGGCGCTGAAGCCGCTGCTGGAAGACCCGGCCGTGCTGAAGGTGCTCCAGCACGCCAAGTACGACCTCGAAGTGCTGGGCCGCGCGGAAAATGGCGGCATCGCCGTCGCCCCGATCGATGACACCATGCTCATCTCCTACGCCATGGAGGCGGGCAAGCATGGGCATGGCATGGATGAGCTCTCCCGCCTCCATTTGGACCATACGCCCGTTCCCTATGACCAAGTGACCGGCACCGGCCGCGCCCGGATCAGCTTCGCCGCCGTCCCCCTCGACAAGGCGACGGCCTATGCCGCCGAGGATGCCGACGTGACGCTCCGCCTCTGGCAGGTGCTGCGGCCGCGGCTGCGGGAGGATGGCGCGCTCGCCCTCTACGAACAGGTGGAGCGGCGGATGGTCGCGGTGCTGCGGAACATGGAGGTGGAGGGCATCAAGGTCGATGGCGCCGAGCTGGCCCGCATCGGCGAGGATTTCGTCGCCCGCATGGCGGTGCTGGAGGGTGAGATCCATGGCCTCGCCGGCCGGCCCTTCGCCGTCGGCTCGCCGAAGCAGCTGGGCGAGATCCTGTTCGACGAGATGAAACTGCCGGGCGGCCGCAAGGGCAAGTCCGGCGCCTGGGGCACCGATGCCGCGGTGCTGGAGGAGCTGGCGGCGCAGGGCACTCCTCTCGCCCGCAAGGTGCTCGACTGGCGGCAGCTCTCCAAGCTGAAATCGACCTATGTGGACGGGCTGACGGCGCAGCTCGACCCGCGCACCGGGCGCGTCCATACCGATTTCTCCATGGCCAACACGAGCACCGGCCGCCTCGCCTCGACAGAGCCGAACCTGCAGAACATCCCGGTCCGCACCGAGGAGGGCCAGCGCATCCGCCGCGCCTTCGTCGCCGACCCGGGCCACGTGCTGATGTCGGCCGACTATTCGCAGATCGAGCTGCGGCTGCTGGCCCACATGGCCGACGTGCCGGCGCTGCGCGAGGCCTTCGAGACCGGGCAGGACATCCACTCGCGCACGGCGGCCGACATCTTCCGCCTTGCACCGGATGCGGTGGACCGCGAGGCGCGGCGGCGTGCCAAGACCATCAATTTCGGCATCATATACGGCATGTCGGCCTTCGGCCTGGCCGGGCGGCTCGGCATCGGCGCGGGCGAGGCCAAGGGCATCATCGACGCCTATTTCGGCCAGTATCCCGGCATCCGCGCAGCGATGGAGCGGCTGAAGGAGGAGGCGCGGCTGCGCGGCTATGTCTCCACCTCCTTCGGACGGCGGCTCTGGATCCAGGATATCGGCACCAAGGACCCAGTGCGCCGGGCCGGGGCCGAGCGGGCGGCGATCAACGCCCCCTTCCAGGGCGGGGCCGCCGAGATCATCAAGCGCGCCATGGTCCGCCTGCCGCGGGCCCTGACGGAAGCGGGCCTCCAGGCGCGGCTTCTGCTCCAGGTGCATGACGAGTTGGTGCTGGAGGTGCCGGAGGCGGAGGTGGAGCCGACCGCCGCTCTCGTCCGCCAGGTGATGGAAGGCGTCGCCACCCTTCGCGTTCCCCTCGCCGTCGAGGTCGGAACCGGGCGGAGTTGGGCGGAGGCCCATTAATGCAATCAGTCACGATACCAACCTCTCTTTAATGTGATATGGTGGCGGCGGCGCGGCATTGCCCGTCGCCGCAACTTTTCGGAGATGGCGTGATGATGGGGGCTGCGGACCTGGCCCGGCCCGGCTGGCCGCGGACGAGGCTGCCGATGTCGCTACGGCTGCTGCTTCTCGCTTCGCTGGCCGTGCCGCTCGGTTTCCTCCTCGGTGCCGCCTGGTATGACCATCACCGCCTTCATGCCCAGGCCCATGCCGACCTGACCCGGCTTTCGGCCATCGCCCGCGAGCATGCGCTGAAGGTGGTCGAAACCAATGCCCTGGTCCTCGACCACATGGCGGACCGCATCCGCGGCCTGAGCTGGGACGAGGTCGAGGCTCGCGGCCAGGATATCCATCGCTGGCTGCACGGCCTGGACGACGGGTTGGCGCAGATCAGCTCGCTGCATCTCGTCCGGCCCGACGGGCAGGTGGCGGCGCTCAGCATCGCCTGGCCGACGCCGCCCCTCTCGATCGCGGGGCGCGCCCATTTCCGCCGCCTGCGCGAGGGGGAGCGAGGCCTCGTCTTCGGCGAGCCGATGCTGGCGCGGCTGACCGGCATCGTCACCTTCGCCATCGCCCGGCGGCGTGTGAGTGCGGACGGTCAGTTCGACGGTGTCCTCCTGGGCTCCGTCCTACCCGGCTATTTCCAGGCGCAATGGCACGCGATGGACCCGGAGGGCCAGGCCAGCTTCGCCCTGCTGCGGACCGACGGGCAGGTGCTCGCCAGCCATCCCTCCGCCGGCAATGGCCTGTTCGACCCGCCGGAGCCCGGCACCGTGCCGGAGGCCGTCCGCCATCCGAGCAATACCGGCCCGGCGATCGAGCGATTCGGCGAGAGACGGGAATGGCTGACCGCCTTCCGTCAGGTCGGAGAGTATCCGCTGGTGGTCTCCGTCACCCTCTCGCTCGACCAGATCCGGGCCCAATGGCTGACCAACACGGCCTGGACCGCGACATTCTGCCTGACTGTCGCGCTCGCGCTCGGCTTCACCACATGGCTGGCGATTCGTCGCTGGCGCTCCGAGCAGGCGGTGCTGTTCCGGCTGAGCCAGAGCCGCGACGAGCTGCGCGCCGAGATAGTCCGGCGCGAGGCGGCGGAGGCCGGGCTGTTCCAGGCACAGCGGCTGGAATCCCTCGGCCGGCTGACCGGCGGCGTGGCGCACGACTTCAACAACCTGCTGACCGCCATCCTCGGCACCGTGCATCTGCTGGAGCGGCATCTCGGCGGCGCCGATGAACGAACGCGGAAATATCTCGGCATGGCGCGGGACGCGGTGCAGCGTGGGGCCCGGCTGAATGCCAGCCTGCTGGCCTTCGCCCGGCAGCAGAGGCTGCATGCCGCGAGCCTCGACGCAAACGAGCTGGTGCGAGGCTTCGCCCCGCTCATCCAGCGCGCGCTCGGCGAGGCGGCGAGGCTCGTGGTGGAGGCCGATCCGGATCTGCCACCCTGCCGGGCTGATGCCGCGCAGCTCGAGGCGGCGCTGCTGAACCTCGCCATCAATGCGCGGGATGCGATGCCACGCGGCGGCACGGTGACGCTCTCGACCCGGACGGCCTGGCTGGAAGAGGAACGGCTGGCCGGCAACTCCGATGCGAAGCCGGGGCTGTATGTCGCCCTTGTCCTCCGCGACACCGGCACGGGCATGCCGCCCGAGGTGCAGGAGCGGGCCTTCGAGCCGTTCTTTACCACCAAGCCGCTCGGCAAGGGGACGGGGCTCGGCCTCTCGCAGGTCTTCGGCTTCATCCGCCAGCTGGGAGGCCATGTGGCGATCGGCAGCGCCCCGGGCGAAGGCACGACGGTGACGCTCTTCCTGCCCGCCGCGGCCGAGGCGCCGGCGCAGGAGCCCGGCCCGTCGAGCGTGGTGCCGGATCGCTTCCGCTCCGTCGCCCGTGCCACCGTGCTGTTGGTGGAGGATGACGGGCGGGTGCGCGAGGTCGCGGCGGAGACGCTGCGCGATGCCGGATTCCGCGTGATCGCCGTGCCGGATGCGCCGGAGGCCCTGGCCTTGCTCCAGGGCCGCGAGGCTTTCGACCTGCTGTTCAGCGACATCGTCATGCCCGGCGGCATGACGGGCATCGAGCTGGCGCAGCAGGCAAGGCACCTGCGCCCATTGCTGCCGGTGCTGCTGGCGACGGGGTATGCCGGCCTGGCGGAGGGTCCGGCCGACCATGGATTCGAGGTGCTGGCGAAACCCTACGACCAGGCCGCCCTGGTCCGCCGCATCGCCGAGCTGGTAATGGACCGGCAGCAGGTCGCTTGAGGGCGTTGCGCTCCGGGCCGCGGCCGATTATAGGGCTGCCCTCGACCAGGAGAGGTGGCGGAGTGGTCGATCGCGTCGGTCTCGAAAACCGAAGTACTCGCAAGGGTACCGTGGGTTCGAATCCCACCCTCTCCGCCAGCGAAGTAGGTTTTGTCAGGCTTTAAAGACGCCCCACCTCCTCAGTCCACAATTCAGTCCACAAACGCCGGATAGCAGGTCAGCGGGGCTACCCGACTAGGGCCTGTTGACGTTCAGCGTGAAGCGATGACGGCCGCTGCGAGATGGGTGGTGGCCGGACGGGTTCTGCCTTCCCTATTGCAAGCGCCTCGGTGCGCCACCAATTTTTGATCATCGCCCGCACGGACCCCGGCTGCGGGCGGCTGAGAGAGACGAGCGCTCCCGCCATATGCTGCGCGAGGAGCCGTCCTTTGGCTGCTTATCGACACCACCAGTCTGCTCCCGTCCGCAACGGCCTGCTTGCGGCGTTGCCGCCTGAGGACTTGGCCCGGCTGCGCCCCAGCTTGGAAGCCGTCGAGCTTCCGTTCGAAGAAACCCTCACCCCGGCGGGCGGTGTCGTGAACGCTGTGCTGTTTCCCGAGTCCGGCATGGTGTCGCTGCTAGCCACGCTTGAAGGCGACGGCCAGGTGGAGGTCGGCATCGTCGGCCGCGAAGGACTAATCGGCCTCCCCCTCGTCCTCGATGACGACCACTCCTTGGTGGAGGCCAGGGTGCAGCAGGAGGGAACGGCGCTGCGGCTGGACGCGGCGGCGCTCCGCGACGGGATGGGGGAGAGCGCGGCGCCCCGAACGGTGCTGCTGCGCTACGCCATGGCCTTCAACACGCAGGTGAGCCTGACCGCCGCGTGCAACACCTTCCACGTCGTCGAGCAGCGCCTTGCCCGCTGGCTGCTTACCGCCCACGACCGCGCGGACAGCGACGAGTTCCCCATGACCCACGACTTCCTGTCCGCCATGCTGGCGGTGCACCGCCCGCCCTGTCGGTGGCGGCCGGGGTGCTGCAAAAGGCTGGGCTGATCCGCTACGCCCGGGGCCGGATGGAGGTAACCGACCGGCCCGGCCTCGAAGCGGCGAGTTGCGAGTGCTACCACGTCGTGCGGCGCGAGTTCACCCGCCTGCTCGGCGGGTCCGGCCGCGTGCCGCCCGGCTAGGCGCGCATTCCTTTCCCCAGCCCGCCGTTCGAAACCGGACGGACGGCCGCACCGCGGCAGTTATGAGTGCCCGGTGCTTCCCGAGCGTGATGGTCCCCACCACCGACCCGGTCCGCGGAAGCCCGAGCAACGAGGGCGGTGTCCATGGGCGTGGGAAGTTCTCTCAGCAGCGCGGCTAAGCTCATCGGCAGGCGAATCCTCGTCGTCGAGGACGAGCCGCTGGTGTCCGTGCTCATCGAGGACGGGCTTCTCGATGCGGGCGCGAGCGTTGTAGGCCCTGTTGGCTCCGTGGATGACGCGCTGGCGCTGGTCGAGCGGGCAGCCTGCGATGGTGGCCTGAGCGCTGCGGTTCTGGACATAAATCTCGGAGGCGCGATGGTCTCGCCGGTCGCCGACCGTCTGGCCGCGCTCAACGTGCCGTTCCTTTTTGCCACCGGCTATGGCGAGGATGGTGACCGGGGAGCGTACGCGGCGGCGCGGGTCTTTAGTAAAGCCGTTCGACCCCGACACGTTGGTCGCTGCCGTCGAGGAGCTGACTGCCAAGAGGTGACGGCCTGCACCTGCGACCTGCGCTGGGGCCGTGGCGCAAACCAGCGCGGGTGATCTGCCTGTTATTGATCCGGCTTAGGCGATCTTGAATCAGGCGGCGTAGCGGAAGGTCTTGTGGCCGAAGAAGCTGCGGACGCGGTCGGGCAGCTTGGACAGCCGGCGCATGTGGCCGAGAACGGCACGCTTGAGCTGCGCCTTGCTACGTACCGGCGCCTTGCCGGTGACCGCCTGCTTCAGCTCGCCGTTGAGCCCCTCGTCCGGGTTCAGCTTGGGGCTGTAGCCGGGGAGATAGAAAACCTCGATCTCGGCCTCGCGCTCGGCCAGCCAGTCTCGGACCTTGGCCGAGCGGTGGACCGGCAGGCGGTCGAGGATGAGGAAGACCTTCTGATCGACCTCGCGGACCAGGCGAGTGAGGAAGCGAAGCAGGTCCGGCGCCTTGATCGCGCCGTCCAGCACCATCCAGCGCAGCTCGCCCTTGTTGGTCACCGCGGAGATCAGACCGAGGTTGGCCCGCCTGTGGTTGACCCGCACTTCCGGCGTACGGCCCGGGGGCGCATAGCCGCGTCCGCGCACGTCGTCGGAACGCAGGCCGGTCTCGTCACCCCAGAAGATGGCGCCGCCCTCAGCCTTGGCTCGGGCAGCAATGGCCGGGTAGTCCCGCCGCAGCCAGCGCCGGACCGCGGCCGGGTCCTGCTCATGGGCTCGCCGCAGTGGCTTCTGCGCGGTGAAACCCCAGCGCGCTAGGTAGGTGCCCATCGTGCGCACCGCCAGCCGCACCCCGAAGCGCAGCCAGATCAGCTCGCTCACTGCCGCCCGGCTCCAGAGCGCAAACGGCAGGTCCAGCTCGTCAGGCGTGTGCTGCTGGACCAGCGCGCGGGTCTCCGCTTCCTGCCCGGCAGCAAGGAAACGGCCATACCCTGGCTCGGGCCCGCGCGAACCAGTCTTCAACCCGGCCGTTCCCCGCTCAGCATACCGCTTGCAGATGTCGAACACCCCAGTCTGGGTCAGCCCAACCTGCTCCGCAATCGCACCGTAGGTCAGGCCGGCCTGGCGTAGGCCAACCACCTGTCGCCGACGTTCCTCTTGCGCTGCCGCCGGCAGCTTGCGCATGTCCACATGCTTCATAACCCCAAACTGGGCGGATCCTACTTGCCTTCAAAACCGCCCAGGCCGGATCAATAACGTTCAGCGTGATGCAATCACCGCTGCCGCGAGGTGGACGGTAGCGTCGTAGCTGGCGTCGGTCTTGTCGTAGCGGGTGGCGACAGCCCTGAACTCCTTGAGCTTGGCGAAGGTGTTCTCGATCAGGTGGCGCCAGCGGTACATGTCGCGGTCGAAGCTGATGGCTGCCTTACGGTTGCCCTTGGGTGGAATCACCGCGGCGGCGCCGCGAGCGTCGAGATCGGCCCTGAGCCAGTCGGCGTCGAAGGCCCTTTCGCCGAGCAGAGCGCCAAAGGCGATGTCTTCGATCAGCGGCGGCACGCCGATACTATCGTGCCGCTGGCCGGGCAGCAGGACGAAGCGCACTAAGTTGCCGAGCGCATCGACCAAGGCGACGAACTTGGTGGTCAGCCCGCCGCGCGAGCGGCCGATAGCCTGATGCTGAGTCCCCCCTTTCGCATCACTCGCCTTCTGGTGCGCGGAGACGATGGTGCCGTAGATCAGGGCGTATTCGAAATCCGACTTATCCGATACCTGCTGGAACAGCCGCTTGAAGACCCCCGGCCCGCACCCAGCGGCGGAACCGCTGGAACACGCTGTTCCAGCGACCGAACTTATTCGGCAGGTCGCGCCACGGCGCTCCCGTCCGCACGCGCCACAACACAGCTTCCAAGAACAGTCGGTTGTCCTTGCCCGTCGCTCCCGGGTCCGTCGCCTTACCCGGCAACAGCAAGGCAACTTTTGCCCAGACCGCATCGCTGACCACAAACCGCACCTGATCCATTCCATTCATCACGCCGCCAAAGCGGGGCTTGAATCACGGCTGGACAGCCACGGGAATCCTAAACGTCAACAGGCCCTAGTTGCCGCTTCCGTGGATTTGAGAAGGTGACAAACGCCAAAGGCGGTAGCCACCCAGCGCCCAGATCGCGCGGCTACCTTCCGGATCCCATGCGGGGTTATGGCCCGGTGTCGCGACGACAAATGTCACGTGCTCGGTGGCCAGCCTTGTCATGGCAGCTTCGGTATCGGTTTCACGCTCCGAGTCGGCAAGAGCGGCCATTCGATGCTTGGCTATCGATCTGCGCGGTTCCCCCGATCGCTGCATCATTTCTGCACGGGAAACATAGGCGGGGACGCCGCTGACGCTCAGCACGAGCGTCGCTTCATCGTAGAGCGAAGCGTTGGATGGCGTGCCGTAGATCGCGAAAGTATCGCCGGTCTTCGCCAGGGCGCGAAGTTCCCGTGCCGCCGCGAGAAGGCCTGACGGGATTTCGAGAGCGATGAAGCTTGTTCCCCAGGCCATCCGTGGAAGTGTCGTCCCCGGCAGCCAGAACACCGCAGAGCCGAGCGCGGCCACGGCGCCTATCCCCGTGAGTAGCGGCGAAGCCAGGGCAGGTGCAAGGCGCACCGCCAATGCCGCGCACCAACTCATCGAGATCGCGACCACGAGAACGAACCCCCGGTGCCGGAAATCCGTGAAATCGCCGTGATACGGCGTCGGCGCGAGCATCATCATCAAAACTGCCCAGCCAATCACCAGGAACGGCTGGGCGTCGAGCAGCGTGAGGCGACGGCGCAGGGCGGCCGCCGCCGTCCCCAACAGCAACAAGACAAGCCAGATGCCCGCCATGCCGAGAAGCGCCAGGGACAGACCGATTGGGAGGGCTCCGATTGGAGTCAGCGCTTTCGTAAGCTGGGGATAAAAACCGTCGTAACCAGTCGGCGGGTTCGCCTGGTGCAGGAATTCCATGAAGCGCGTCAGGAAAACGGCAAGACTGCTCTGCTCGATCTCCCGTCGCGCAATCCACAGCAGCGCGGCGATGCCGAAGGGCAATCCAAGGGCCAGCGTCGCGATGCGCATTCGGAGGGTGAACCGGGGCACGGGGATCAGGAGCCACATCATTGCGATCAAGGGCGGCATGAGCCAGACGAAGACGTGCGCGCGCAGCAGGAAGCAGCTTGCCATCGCCAGCAGGCTGAGAAGAAGGGTTCCATTTCCATCGCCGGCTTGCCATCGGGCAAGCAGGGCAATGCTCATCATCGCTACGGGCAGGGCGAAAAGCGTGCCTGGCGAGGTTTCCAGCATCCAGTGGAAGGAGAGGAAGCCCTGCTGCAGCCAGTAGGCGGAGGGGTCGGGGATTACGGCGAGCGCGAGCAGCGCGAGTGCCCCGCCGGCGATGCCGGCCAGCGCCCTGCCGAGGGCGAGGAATCCAAGCGCCGTCATCGTCGCGCCGAGGGGCAGCCAAAAGGATGTCACGACATCGAGCGGCCCGACGAGGCCGAGGCGCACCGGCAGGGCTCCGAAGGCGTGCGACGCCATGTGGTAAAGCACGAAGGGGACGCGCGCGAGCGCGATGTCTCCGCCCCCAATCGCCCTCGGATCGCCGAGATGCGCGATGACCCCGGCATGGACGAAGACATCGAGCCACATCTGCAGGCGGGCGCCGGAAAGGAATGCGGCGTAGCGACCGCTGGCATCGAGCGACCACAAGGCGGCGAAGCCGAAGGCGGCCAGCAGGGCGAGAAGATAGGGACCCGAGCGCTCTTCCTCGGCGGTCGGGCCGGCAAGACCGAGTAGGCCGACAGGTAGCATCGCCAGCGACCATAGGATATCTCCTCCCCCTAGCACATTCGGCAGAAGCAGGAGATGGGCGACGAAGGCCAGGCCCAGAAGCATCGCCATTTCGGTCGCGAGGTGCACACCCGTCACACGGCTCAGCAGCCGGCCCCAGCCGATCGCGCAGAGCACAAGGCCCGAGGCCAGGATCGCGAGGTAAAGGCGATCACCCGGCACGGCATTCACGGCAACGACTAGGCCGATGAGAAAAGGTATCGGAAACAAACCGAATCGTGCGAGCAGGGCGGTACGTCGCGTGAACATGCCAGCCACGTCTATGGCAGTCGGCTGAAGACCGTCAAGCCGGTGTCGGCTTCGCAGCGGCGGTGGCCCGTGCTAACCGCGCAGCTATGTTAAATCCCGCGGAAGGGACGGCGACTTGAGGCGCATGGACTTGACGCGCATGTCGCGGTTCTGGCCGGCGCTGGTCGCGGTTCTGGCCCTGGGCTGGATGGCTTTCATCTTCGACTGGCCGGTGGTCCTGGCCGCCCTGGCGGAAATCCGGCCCTGTCCTCTGCTTCCCGTCATCGCTTTGCTGGGGCTGGGTATCTACTGCTGCTGCGCGCTGCGCTGGATCGCCATCAATCAGTTGCCGTGGCGGCTGGACGTGTTCCGGGATGTCCAGGCGTATGTGGCGGTTACCATTGCGATCGGCATCGCCACGCCCATGCAGGCGGGCGAGGCCCTAAAGCTTAAATTCGCGCGCGATGCGGGGCTGCCGCTCGGCGCCTCCGCCGTGAATCTGGCGCTCGAACGGCTCATCGACCTCGCGATCCTCGTGGGTTTTACGATAGGGGGGCTCGTGCACATGTTCAGATACCCTGTCTGGCTCGCCGTCATGGCCGCGCTCGTCCCCTTCCTCGCGGGGCTCGCCTTGCCCGATCTCGGACAGCGCTGGGCGCGGGCCTGGCCACGCCTCGCTCGATGGGTGGGAGCGCCTCTCACCGCGTCCGCGCTTGCGATCGTGGCTTTTGCCAGCCTCGGGAAATGGATCTTCACGCTGGCGTCCTGGCTGGCCGTACTGGGCGCGGTCGGGCCTATGCCGGATGTTGGCCAGGCCATGCTTCTGATCGGTGCGGTCACCACGGTTTCCATCCTGTCTGCCGTGCCGGCGGGACTTGGCGTTCAGGAACTCTCCGCGCGCGCCTTGCTGACGGCGATGGACCGCACTCCCGCGGAGGCCGAGATCGGGGCGCTGGCGCTGCGCCTGCTTCTGCCAATGATGCTGGCGGTCGGCTTCGCGCATGTGCCGTTGCTCTGGCGAAGGAGAAGCCCGCATGGCTGAGCGCGGCGGCATCTTCAACATCCTGCGGCATCCCCAGATCTATGAGGGCGTGCAGTATCTTTTTGGTGCTGAGCGGGGGCGGACCTGGTTCGCGCGACAGCACCTGCGCGCGCAGCGCGGCGAAAGGGTGCTGGATATCGGCTTTGGCACGGCCGAGCTCCTGCGTCATCTGCCGGGCGTGACCTACATCGGCTACGAGCCCAATGCGGACTACGTGACCGCGGCGCGTGCCACCTACGGCCAATTGGGTTCCTTCAATCAGGGCTTCTTCGGCGAGGCGGAGGCCGCGACGCTGGAGCCCGTCGACCTTGCCATCGTAAGCGCAGTGCTGCATCATATTTCGGATGCGGAAGCCGATCGCCTCTTCATGCTGATGCGGCGTGTAGTGAAGCCGGGCGGCCGCGTCGTCACGCTCGACTGCGCCTTCGTCGAAGGACAGAATCCGATTGCCCGGCTCCTGGTCGGCATGGATCGCGGCCGGCACGTGCGCACGCCCGCTGGCTACCAGGCCCTAGCCGCGCGGCACTTCGCCGAAGTGACCGGCGAGGTACGCCACAAGCGGCTGCCACCTTACACACTCTGGGCGATGACGGCCCGCTGATCGCTGGAGCGACGCAATGCCGCATGATATTCGGGGATCATGAGAGACCTTGTCATCTTCGGTGCGGGTGACATCGCCGCACTTGCCGCCTTCTACTTCACCGAGGATGCGCGACGCCGCGTGGTCGCCTTCACCGTGGACGCCGCCTTCCGGCAGGGCGACACCTTCCTGGATCAGCCCCTGGTGGCGTTCGAGGAGGTCGCCACCCTGTACCCGCCCGACCGGTACGAGTTGTTCGTCGCGCTGAGCTATTCGAAGCTCAACCGCATCCGCAGCGAGAAATGCGCCGCCGCGCGCGGCCTGGGCTACACCCTGCCGAGCTATGTGAGCAGCTGCGCGAGCGTCTTCGGCGACCTCTCCCACGGGGACAACTGCTTCATCCTCGAGGACAATACGATCCAGCCCTACGCGCGGATCGGCCGCAACGTCACGCTCTGGAGTGGCAATCACATCGGCCACCATTCCGTCATCGAGGACGACGTGTTCGTCGCCTCGCACGTGGTGATTTCAGGTGGGGTCCGCATCGGCGAAGGCTGCTTCATCGGCGTCAATGCCACCCTGCGCGACCACATCACTTTGGGCCCGCGCTGCGTCGTGGGGGCGGGGGCGCTGCTGCTCGCTGACGCCGAGCCGGAAGGCGTCTACATGGGGACGGCGACGGAGCGCGCGCGCATCCCGTCCAGCCGGCTGCGCGGCATATGAGCCTGCGCTGGCGCAAGCTCGGCCATGTCTTCGCCGCCGCCGGACAGAGCGCCTGGCTGCATAGCCATGCCATCGTCCCCATTCCGCGCCCATTGGGCGGTTCGCTGTGGCGCGTGCATTTCAGCCCGCGTGACCGGCAGAACCGTTCCAATTTCTCCTGGGTGGATATCGACCTGTACGACCCGACTCGCGTGCTGCGCCATTCCACCGTGCCGCTTCTGCAGCCAGGCCCGCCCGGCTGCTTCGACGATTGCGGCGCCATGGGCGCATGGATCGTCGAAACCGGGTCCGAGGAGCGCCTCTATTATCAAGGATGGACCCTCAGCCGCACGGTCAGCTTTCATGCGGCCATCGGGCTGGCCGTCCGCCCTCTTGGAAATCCCGATCTTCCCTTCGAACGGGTCAGCGCCGGCCCGATCATCGACCGCTGCCTGGAGGAACCCCACTTCGTGGCCGACCCCGCGGTCATGGCGGACAGCACGGGGGGCTGGCGCATGTGGTACCAGTCGGGCCACGCCTGGAGCGAGGTGAACGGCACTCTGCAGCCGCGCTACGATATCCGGCACGCCACCTCCCGCGACGGGTTGAGGTGGGAGTTGACGCCGCGCAGCGTGTTGACCTTCGCCCATCCCGGAGAGGTGGCGATCGCCCGCTTCTGCCCCATCCGGGAGGCCGATGGCGGCTGGCGCGCCTTCTATTCTTTCCGCGGCGACGATTGGTCGTATCGCATCGGCACCGCCCTCTCCTCCGACGGCCTGGATTGGAAGCGTCAGGATGAAGCGGCCGGCATGGCCCTCGGAGAGGGCGGCTGGGAGCGCCTGTCGATGTCTTATCCCACGGTCTTCGAGGCCGAGGGTGCGCGCTGGATGCTGTATAATTCCGGCCGCTACGGCGATGCGGGCTTCGGCATCGCGGTGCTGGAGCAGGATTGAGCTACGTCAACCGTGCCGGACGATCACGGTGAACTCCCACAACCCGTAATCCTGCAGGATCGCGACGTGGCGGCCATAGCGGTGAATGCAGTGATCGAGCATTGCGACGGGGCTGATGTAGTGCAGGTTCGGCCGGCGCTTCTCCGGATCCGACACCAGGGACAGGGTGTTGAAGCCGAACCCCTTGCGGCCCGCGGCAGCCAGCACGTCCAGCACCTGCTCGACATAGGACGACCACTCGTCGGTGCCGACTTCGCCCTTCACATTCAGGATGCCCGACGCGATCGCAAAATCCGCGGATTTATCGGGCACCGCGCCCACGTGCCATTGGCGGTCCGGCCCCTCGCCATGCAGGCGACGGGCGGCCTCGATCATCTCCGGCGCGATATCCCAGCCGTGATAGACGCCTTCATGCCCGTTGGAGCGCAGGAAGCTCAGGAAGTCACCATAGCCGCAGCCGAGGTCGAGGATGCTCGCGGCCCCGTCGCCGCCGACGAGGCGCAGGAACTGCGCATGACGGAGCCGCTGGGACTCCTCTCCGTTCCAGTCCACGCCGCGGGGCGCCGCGCCGTGCTCGGCAAGGCGGGCCGCATAGTACCGGCCGACCTCCTGCAGGATCGAGGCGTTGGTCATCCTTCGCCCCCTTGCCCGCCGCCATGCAGTCGACGGAGGTGGGTATAGGGGCGCTCTTTCACCTCCTGGTAGATATTGGCGATGTAGAGGCCGAGGATGCCGAGAATCTGGATGATCACCCCGCCGAAGAACCATAGCGACAGGAACAGGGAGGTCCATCCGCCGACGCCCACTCCCTGGCGGAGATAGCGAATGAGAAAGAACAGCATCAACGCCAGCGCCACGCCCGAGATTCCCGACCCGGCGTAGAAGATCAGGTACAGGATCTTCGTCGAAGTCGTGGTGACGTGCTGTATGCCCATCTCGACCCGGCGGCAGAGCGAGTAGGTGGTGGGCGAGAGCGAAAGCTTCGTGACTTCCATCGCGGTTTGCCGGAAGCCGGCGATGCTCCACAGATGGGCGATGAGAAAGCTGCGGTCCCGGTGCGCCACCAGGGCGTCAACATAGGCCCGCCGCATCAGGCGCGCTGTGATGACGTTGCGGGGAAGCGGGTGATCGCTCAGGAGCTCGGTCATCTTGAAGAAGGCCTCGCCGGTGACGCGCTGGATGAAGCCGCCGCGGCGGTCCGCCTGCACGCCGTAGACGACGTCCCAGTTCCCGGCGACGAGCCGTTCGTGAAAGATGGCGAGAAGCTCCGGCGGCTCCTCGAGATCGCTGTCGATCAGGAGCACGAGGTCGCCCGTCGCGTAGGCCAGGCCCGTCATCATGGCCCGGTGGTGACCGAAGTTGCGCGCGAGCTCGGCGACGACGATCCGGGGGTCGTCGCGCTGGAGCCGCAGGGCGATGTCCAGGCTGTCGTCGGGCGATCCGTCGTCGACGAGGATCATCTCGATATCCGACGTCAGCGCCTCTGCGGCCCGCATCGCTCGCCGGTGGAATTCCGCGAGGTCGCGGGCGGACCGATACAAGGTGGCGATGATCGAAAGCTTCATCCCGATTTTCCGAGATACTGCGACGCCTCGGCACCCGTGTTCAGCATCAGGTCCACGATGGAGACCGCCGGCTCGAAGTCACCCCAGAGCTGCGGGTATTCCGGGTAGCCCGAATAATCCATCCAGGCCACCTCGATCCCGCGACGTGCGAAGGGTTCAGGCTCCAGATACGCCTGGGCCATCGGCCCGGAAATGTAGCGGGTACCGCCCGCGGCCTCGGCCAGCGCGGCCAGCCTTTCCGATGGATCGAGGGCGAGCAGCGTGTCGCGCGGCAGCAGATCGCTGTCGCGCGTGACGAGGACGTCGATGCCGAGGCGCTCGCAGAAGCCGCGGATCAGCGCCTCGTTCACGCAGGTCAGGAGGGGCTCGTCGGCGACGGCCCGGATCTGTGCCTCCAGCCAGGGGAAGACGTCGGAGAACTTCCGGGCCCGCGCATACGACAGGGCGATGCCTCGCAGATGCGTCTCAGCCCATGGCGCGGAGATGTGGGTTTCGTCGACGGCCTGCTTGAAGCGGCCCTGGATGACGACCGGGATGGTCAGCCATGCCGGGCCCTGCGCGGTCTTGATACGATTGCGGTTGCGCCAGTCGCGTCGGGTGAATTGCACCGTGTCAAGCAGCACCAGCACGTCGCTCTGCCGCACCATGTCGAACCAGCCGCGCCAGGGCAGATAGTTGGACTGGGTGACGACGACAGTCCGCGCCAGGGTCATGCGAGCACGTGTTCCAATGCGGCCACGACGGCTTCCTGATGCTCCGGCATAAGGCCCGCATGCAGGGGGAGGCGGATCAGGCGGGAAGCGAGATCTTCGGTGATCGGCAGGGGGCCGGCGGCGCGGCCGTACCGCAGGCCCGCGGGGGAGGAGTGCAGCGGCACGTAGTGCATGACGGCATTCACGCCGCGTGCCGCCATGGCCCTGAGCGCAGCATCGCGCTGCGCGCCGTCCGGCGCCAGCACGTAGTAGATGTGGCCGTTATGCGCACAGCCCTGCGGCACGACGGGGCGGCGCAGGCGGTCCGCGATCTCCAGCGGCCGCAGCGCGGCATGATAGCGCTGCCAGGCGTCCAAGCGGTTCCGCGTCACCGAAGCACCGGCCTCAAGCTGAGCGAAGAGAAACGCTGCCGTGAGCTCACTGGGCAGGAAGGAGGAGCCGATATCCACCCAGGTGTAGCGGGCCACTTCTCCCCGCTGGAACTGGGCGCGATTGGTCCCCTTTTCCCAGATGATCTCGGCGCGTTCTGCCAGGTCCAGGTCATTGATGACGAGCGCGCCGCCTTCGCCGGAGATGATGTTCTTCGTCTCATGGAAGGAAAAGGCGGATAGGGCGCCGAAGGTACCCAGAGGCCGATCTTTGAAATCGGCGTGCAGCGCCTGGGCCGCATCCTCGATTACGACCAGGCCGTGACGGTTTGCGATTTCAAGCACCGTGTCCATCTGGCACCCCACCCCGGCATAATGGACCACGCAGATCGCGCGGGTGCGCGGGGTGATCGCGGTCTCAATCGCCGTCTCGTCGATATTGAGCGTATCGGGGCGAATCTCGGCGAATACCGGCACGCCGCCCCGCAGCACGATCGCATTTGCGGTGCTGCAGAAGGTGAATGACGGCATGATAACTTCGTCGCCCGGCCCGATACCCGCTAGGATCGCGGCCATCTCGAGCGCACCCGTGGCCGAATGCGTCAACAGGACGCGGTGCGCTCCAAGCTGTTGCTCAAGCAGGTGTTGGCAGCGCTTCGTAAACTCGCCGTTGCCCGAAAGGTGCGCACGCTCCAGCGTTTCGGCGAGGTAGCGAAATTCGAGCCCGATGAGCGTCGGCTGGTTGAACGAAATCGGCATGAATGGGGATTACCCGCTCAATGCCCGTTCGTCCACGTCTAGCTCGATCAGCCCAGTGGACCTCCCCGCAGATGGTGGACACCGCTGCTAAGCTCGAGAGGAGCGAGGTGTTCTGATGTCCAGCAAGACGAGGCGGAACTTCACGGACGAGTTCAAGGCGGAGACGGTGGCGCTGCTGGAGAGCAGCGATCGGCCATTGTCGCAGCTTTCGCAGGAACTCGGCATTGAGCAGTCAGTCCTACGGACCTGGCGGCGCAAGCTACGGCCATCGGGCGTGCAGTCATCGCGTCCTGCTGCGTCGACCGGCAATGGTCATGCGGCGGCGATGCCTGCGATAACGGCCGACCAGGCTGAGATCCGCCGCCTGCGCCGTGAACTCGAGCGGGTGCAGATGGAGCGCGACATTTTAAAAAAAGCCATCGGCATCTTCTCGGGACCTGCGAAATGAGGTTCCGCTTCATCGACGAACACCGCCAAACCTTCCCCGTCCGGGTCCTGTGCAAGGTGCTGGAGGTCTCCCCGGCCGGCTACCACGCTTGGCGTGAGCGACCGGAGAGCGGCAGGACCACCGCCGACCGCGAGTTGCTCGGCGAGATCCGCCGCGTCCACGAGGCCAGCCGCGGCCGCTACGGCAGTCCGCGCGTGCATGCCGCACTCCGCGCCGAGGGCCTCCGAGCCGGGCGGCATCGGGTGGCCCGCCTCATGCACCAGCACGGCATGGCCGCGCGCCAGTCCCGGCGTGGCAAGCCGCGCACCACCGATAGTCGGCACGCCCTCCCGATTGCCCCTAACCTGCTGGAACGGCGGTTCACCGCACTGGCGCCCAACCGGGTATGGCTGGCCGATCTGCCATACATCCGAACCGGAGAGGGCTGGCTCTACCTTGCCGCGGTGCTTGATCTCTTCAGCCGTAGGGTCGTCGGCTGGGCCATGGCCGACCACATGCGCGGCGAGTTGACGCTCGCTGCACTCCACATGGCCATTGCGCGCCAGCGACCGGCTCCGGGCCTGATCGCGCATTCGGACCGCGGATCGCAATATGCGGCATCTGCCTATCGAGCGGCGTTGGCCGGCATCGGCGCCCGCGCCTCCATGAGCCGGAAAGGCGATCCTCTCGACAATGCGCCGATGGAGAGCTTCTTCAAAACTCTCAAGGCCGAACTCGTCGACAATGCCGAGTACGCCACCCATTCAGAAGCGCGCCGCGACGTGTTCGCCTTCATGGAGGTCTGGTACAACCGTCAGCGCCTTTATTCAGCCCTTGGCTATATCACCCCAGAGCAGATGAAGCTCACCGCAGCCTGATCACCCCCAACCCGGTGTCCACACAAGCCGGGGAAGTCCATATCACCGACGCAGCCTGGCCGAGACAGCCATGTCACGCTTCAAGCGCCTCGGCGAGCGGCTCGCCACCCGCGACCCTGCCCATCAGGTTGCCGAGGTGCAGATCCGCTGCGCCATCCTCAACACCTGCAACCGCCTCGCCATGCCCGACACCGTCGCGCTTACCTGATCGAAGCAACTCGCGGGATCAGTGCGCCGTCATCCTGATTTCCGCAACAGCGTCCAAGGCACCTGTCAAATCAGCTGAGCAACCACACCAGTTCGGCGCCACTAAAAGAAAAAGCCCCGGAATGACCGGGGCTTCGTCAATGCCAGCTTACTAAGCACGCTTTATTTGCTTGGGTTTTGCTTCGTCGGCGTACTTCGAAATCAAGGCCTTGAACTTTGCAGAGTTCGCAACCGCTTTCGCAGTCACCGTATGTCGCTCTGCCGCCTGTCGCATCAGCGCGATCTGCTTGTCCCGATCCATCGCTTTGTTCCCCACGAGCGTTGACACTAACAGTCTTCCGGAGGTTGGAAAAGGGTGTTGATCCTCTCCGCCCACCAGATGCGTTGACCGTACCAAGGGTCCGCTTCGGTTAGAGAGTAGCCAGCAGATTGGAACGCCCAAGCCAAGAGATAGTGCTTCTTGAGAGCTTTATGAGGCGGGTCACGATCACTCGTGCAGCGGTACACCTTCTGGGGCCGCTTCCAATCAAGAAGTTCCACCGTCGCGGCCAAAACAACCTGTAGGATGAGGTAGCGTTCCTCGCTAGAGAAGATCCCGCGGGTATGCTTTCCGCTCGTAAAGAGCCGCGTGCGCAGTGTGACGGTGTCGGCTTCAACGATAGCGAAACTGAATTCGAGCGCATCTACATCGAAAGGCGACAAGGTGACGTTGACAAAATATATCATCTCCGTCGCATCGTCGTGCCCGATCAAAAATGAGAGGGTATGTGAACCATCAGGCTCATCCACTCGGTCAAATTCATACGGAGCCGGACAGATTTGACACTGGAATGCCATAGTGGACCAAGTTCGAGTAGGGGGGGAAGGCATAGAGACCCGAAGCGAAAACCCGTCAAGCGGTTGTTACGAGATGGACCGTCCTTGCACCTTTCTCCGCCAATAGCCGGCCCATACCCGCGACATCGGGTGGTTGAGCGCCGCAGCTGCCGCCATGAAGCCGAGCAGGACGGCGACATGCGCCTCATCGGTTAGCCCGAAGCAGCAGCCCTTCAGCACCCGGAAGCCGCAGGCATAGGCAGCGTCGGAGGTAGCGGTCAGCGCGTCGTTCAAGTGCTCGGATGGGCTGTCCAATGGTACCGATGCAGCGTCCCTAAGTGATGCTGCATCATAAGCGAAAGTCCATCTTAAGTCACTGAAAACATTTGTATTGTGGGAGTTTGGGAGAGGCCAAGCGCTGGCGAGGGGTGCTTATATCGACGTGTGAGGGAGGGGTGCCTACTCGATGTCCACAGCACAGGCATTGGAACCGCGGCGCCGCTCGCTGATTGATAAGATGCCTCGAGGAGTAGGGTAGATGCCCGTTGATTATCCATTGGTAGCGCGCATGGTCATCTCGCGGCTGAACCCGACTACGCAGAGCCAGGGTTCCTCAATTCTCTACATTCGTCGCGTGCCAGAGACGGGCGAAATCCGCATGAACCGCACTGAACTTATGGGCAGGGCAATAGATGTCCCCGATACGAATAGGCTCTCTCCCATCTTTTCAGCATCACCCGCTGACGCTGTGGAAAAGGTCATCTCTTGGCTAACAGAGAAGGGGATTTACCAGATTCTCAATCTCGATCAGCCCGTCGTTGACGGCTGGTCCGAGGCCTCACTCAACATTCCTCCGGTGCCAGGGGCGGCTAGTGCTAAGGCCTGAGCCACGTTGCTGCAGTCCATTTGAAGGGACCGCGCTGAAGCAGATCGATGGTGAATGATCATCGTCCGCCTCGTCCTACAACTGCACCTTCTCCCGCCTCGGAACCACGATCACGGTTGCCGCCAGCGGTAGGCCGGCCATGGCCTTAATCCGCCAGCGCTCGAGGTCAGCACCGGCGAGCTGCGGATGCAGCAGGACGTGCAGGGCGCCACGGCCGCTGCGGGTGGCTTCCAAGCGCGCCACGCGGCAGTGCAGGCCTCGCTCCATCACTCCACCTCTCCGATCGTGACGACGATCAGGCGGGCCTCTTGCGGAGCAGCGCCGCCGCAGTGCCGCGCTATGGCCGCTTCGCGTGTCTCGCCGGCCGCCTCATCCACCAGCACCGTCTCCCAGCGCGGCAGGCCTTGCTACGCCCGCTGCTCAAGGGCTGCCATGCGGCTTTGGATGCTGCGTGCCATCACTTCGCCCCTTCTGCCGGTTCGCGGGGTAGCATCGGCCCGAGGGAGAAGATGATCAGCTCTGCTCCAGGCGGCGGTCCCTTGCCTTCGAAATGCCGGGCAAACGCCTCCTCCTCAGTCTCATCAAGGCCTCGGTAGACGAAGATCTTGGGCTGCTTGCCCATGCCCATGCGCTCCTCCATCGCCGCCACCCTTGCCCCCAGCCTCATTGAATCGTCCCCCGCTCCGGTGCCGGCTGCGTCGGCAGCCAAGTGAAGACCACCACCGCGGCGCCAGGCGGTGCGCCGGCCGGGCCAAGGCATCGCGTGATCGCCGCTTCCGTATCCTCGCCGGGCATCTGAAAGACGTAGACCGTCGAGCTGGTACTGCACGCTTGGCGCTCGAGCACGGCGACGCGGCGATGAATGGTGCCGCTCATGGCCGGGCCTCCGCCGGGGGGGGCGCGTTGGCGATGCGCTGCAGTTCGGCATCGCTGGTGCTCTCCGGCAGACCAAGGAGGCTCCATAGCGCCACGTCCGGCCACTGCTCGACCGGCACGCCCTCATAGGCCTTCCAGCCCGCTCCACGGCGCTCCAGCCGTGTCAGGCGCTCGCTCAGCCGTACCACCGTCATTGCCCGGCCCTCGCCTCAAGCGCGGCAATCCGCTCCGCCAGCTCGGCCGTGTCGATCGCGCGGCGCTGGATCTCGACCACGCTGGCGACGGCCTGGGCTTCGTCGGGGGTGAGCTCGCCGCCGGCTACGGCGCTGACGATGGCGGCGGCAGCCTTCACCGTGTCGGCGGCCGAGACAACCAGCGGCAGGGCGAACTCCACCAGGCGCCCCTTCCGCTCCGGCCACACCCGCCGCAGCAGGATCTCAGCCGCGCGCATGTCGCCGCCCTTGGCATCCTCCACGACCTTGCGGAGCACAGCCTCGGCCCCCTCGGCGCCGATGGCGTCGAGGGCGATCAGCGCCTTGTGGCGGGCGCCGCGCGGACGGCCGGAGGGGTTGCCCGACTGCCCCGGCTCGAACCGATGTCTCCCTTGTTTCGGGTTTGTTGTTTCAGGCTCGGTGGTCACAGCTGCGGCCCTTCAGCGCGAACTGGTGAATGGGGTTCAAATGCGCACACATGCCCCGGCGATCACATCGCCAGCGCAATGGCCGCGGTGGGTGCAGCAGTCACCGCCATCGCGAAAAGGGCCTCAAGCTGGCCCCGCTCCGGAGATGGGAAACCGCCCGGTCGCTTAAAATTCCCGGTCGTTCCCTGCTGATCCAGTTCTCCAAAAATGCAAGGTTGTGGTGGGTCTCCCTTTTCAAGCGTCTTATTATCGCGCGAGCGTGCGCGCGCATAATAACGGCTGAAATGTAGAACCCTCCACAACCCTGCATCAGATCCATCGACACGCATCAGAAGACCCCCGTATCGGACGGACGAAGCCGCAGGCCGACGAACACCATCCCCGCCGCGGTCCTTTTCTTCGCGTGGTAGCGCTCCAGCACCGCTGAGAAGGCCTTGTTGGTGCCGGCCACCTCGCCCCTTCCCTCTGCCCAAGCCCGCCAGTCGCGGTAGAGGGCAGCGGAGGGCGCCTCATTGCGCGGAACGGCCTCGCACCGCTCTGCCAGCCATTGCGCGAGCATGTCCTGCTCGGCGAAGTATTCCGCTGTCGCGTCCGCCACCACCCGCGGCTTGCCCAGACCCTCCCGTTGCCAGGCGAGGCAGCCCTCGATCGCCCAGGCAAGGATGCCGGGCAGTTCGGCCCTCAGCCGCTCTTGCAAGTCATGGTCGGGCTGCGGCGGCTTGAAGGTGATGGGCAAGAGGTGCAGCCGCCGGCGCATGGCGTCGTCCGGGCTGCGGATGGACGGGCGGTGGTTGCCGACCATGACTAGCTTGAACACCGGCGCGTACTCGAAGAAGTCGCCGCGCATGAACCGGGCCGCGATCTTGTCGCCACCAGTGAGGGCCTTGATCCGGCTCTCGGCGAGGGCTCGCCCAGCTTCAGTTTCGGACGCCACCACCAGCCGTGCGCCGCGGAGAGCGGCAAGGTCGGTGGGGTGCCGATCGGTGCTCGAGACCATGAAGGTCTCCATGGGCGAGGTGGTGGCGTAATCGCCGAGGACCGCGGCTAGGGTGTTCACCAGCACCGATTTGCCGTTCCCGCCCGGCCCGAAGGCGAAGAGGAAGCCATGTTCCCGGGTCAGGCCGGTGAGCAAGTAGCCGGCCCAACGCTGCAGATAAGCCACCGCCTCGGCGTCACCCTGCATGATCTCGAAAAGGAAGGCCTGCCAGCGCGGGCAGTCGCCGCCTGGCGCCACATACGCGACCTTCGTGAACAGGTCGGATGTGCGCTGCCGCCGCATCTTGCCTGTCCGGAGGTTGACCACCCCGTCCGGGGTGTTGAACTCCCACGGATCTGCGTCGAACAAGTCTGCAGCGCGGGCATGGCGCCGGTCGGCACGGGCCAGCCGTTCGACCGCGGCCACCTTCTGCCCGCTGGCGATCTTCGAGATCCAGCCGGCACCGCCCTTGGTGTTCGCTTCGGCCTGTGCTGCCTGCTCGCGGCAGACAACCCGGACGAGGTCAAATACGGCCAGGGTGGTATCGCGCGCCCAGCGGGCGCCATCCCAGCGCACCCAATACCCCCATTCGGGGACAAAGAGCAGGTCGCCGGCGTGGCGACTGGAGAAGGCCAGGGCCACCGCGTCATCAGAGTATTCCGGCGGCTCGCTCTCGGCAGTTTGGGGCTCGGTGATGGTGGCGCCGGCGGCGCGCAGCATCTCCTCGGGGGACGCTCGGCCATGCATCACGCTGCCCGCTCCCTGAGCGCGTCGTTGAAGTCCTGGCCGGCGGGTGCGGCGACGATGCGAGCCTCGGCCCCGGCCTCCATCCATCGAGCAGCGCAGCCGGCCGCCGCAGTTATCCCAGCGCCGTCCGCGTCCGCGAAGATGGTCAAAGCGTCGATGCCCGGCAGCACCGGCAGCGTGCGGATCATGCCGGCCGAGGTCGCGGCCCAGACTGGGCGCCAGCTGAAGCCCTGCATGACGCTCAGCGCCGTCTCGATGCCCTCGGCGAGGCCGAGGCCGCCCGTCACTTCCTCGTCTGGCACCAGCCGCACCACGCCGGCGCGGCCCGCCATCATCTTCGCCGGGAGCGCGCCCGGTGCCTTGCCGCTGCCATCCCGGGCGAGGAAGGTCCGATGTACCCCGCAGGCCTCGCCAGTCGCTGGGTCGGTCATGAGTGCGAGCATGGCCGGCCACCGCTCGGCGCCCCGCGGGCAATGCGGGTGGAAGCGCAGCGGGGCGCCGGCCTCGAGTGCCACCCCGCGGGCGGCGAGATAGGCCGGCGCCAGCGACCCAGGCGCATCGGCTGCCACCGCCTCACACCACAGCCGCTGCGCCATGTCGAGGGTGGCGGGCTGGGTGGCCTCGGGCATGGCTTCTGCCGTCGCCACGAGGCGCGGCCACGACGTCGCCGGGGCTGCTGCTCCTTCGCCAAGGCCGAGCCAGCCCAACGCCCAGCGCCAGGCGCTCAGCATGGGCACATGGCGGAGGTGAGCAACCAGCGCCAAGGCATCCCCACCGCAGCCGGCCTCGTGGTCGAACCAGGATCCGCGATCGGGGCCGCCGGTGACCACCGCAAGCGAGCCCTTGCTGCGGAACCGCCATTCCTGCCGGCCCTGGGTCGTCGGCCTAGCGCCGGTGAGCTCGGTCGCCAGCTCGCTCATGCGCTGGCCGAGCAGCGCCGCGATCTCCGGCATGTCGGGGCCGCGCTTCACCGGGCGCCTCCATCTCGCGGGCGGGCCTCGGCGAAGAGCAGGACATGCGTAGCGTCGTCGTCGCCCTGCCGATCCCGGTTCTCCATCACCAGCACCTTCACGCCGCCCAGGCGGCCGGCGAAATACTCCGACCCCTTGCCGCTGGTGCGGCGCCACAGCTTGGCCGCCGTCAGCATCGGGCCGCCGCGGTCGCGGGACTGATCGTGCCCGCTCATGCCCGTACCTCGTGCAGCGGGCGGCGCGGGAAGCGGTCCCCTCCGGCCGAGCGGAGGAGCTTGGGGGAGAGGCGGTTCTGGTACTCCTCCAGCAAGCGCAGGAGGGCCGGCATGCCGCCGATGCGGTTGGTCAGCTCGGTCATAAGTTCGGCCGTGGCGCGTGGGCCGAGGTTATGGAGGTGTTCTACCCCGCGCTGAAGGCGGAGGGCATCGAGGGGGCTGATGGTCATGGTGTCGCGGCTCCTGCTGGAGGCGCGGCGGGCTGGAAATCTGAGGCTCGGCCTGCTATGTCCACAGGTGTCAGTGTCCGCGTCATAGTTTCCGCAGCCCGTCCGGTCCGCCGGGCGGGTTTTGCGTTTCAGGCGGCCTGCTGCGGCGCGCGGATCGAGGCGGTGGGCAGGCTGGCCAGGAAGGCGCGCATACTGGCCATGTCGACCAGGGTTGAGCGGCCGGCCTTGATGAGGCGGATGTTGCCCCGGGCCGCTTCGCGGTAGATCGTGCTGCGGCTCAGGCCAGTGACCGCCGGCGCGTGTGGGAGGGGTACGGCGAGCGGCGGAAGCGAGATGGGTGAGGTTGTGGTCATCGCGTCCTCTCGGTCGCTGCGAGAGGCGGGTGGGAAGATCCCCACTTATGCCCGGCAGCGCCTGGACATACTGATTAGCGACACAAACGCCTGCGCTGGAATAGGTCTAACTTCACCGAAAGCCAGGTTTAGTATTCCGGCATCCCAAACTTTTTAGTGGCTGCGACGTACGCGGCTTCTAAGCTCAACCTTAGCTTGGGATCGCGCTTGATTGGGCGCTCAGCCTGTTGCCTCTCCAGCCGCCTCAAGTCTGAAAGTTGCCGTTGCACAAAGGGTGCGTACCGCGGATCAGCTCGCATCTTTGTAATCGCCGACGCGGCTTTGCCACCATTCCTGTCGTCACTCAGATGCCGAGCCAGGTCTCCGAGGGAGCCGCGGCCCCACTTCCCTTTAGCTTTCCACTCGGCCTCAAGACAAGCCGCAACGGTCCATTCGTCGGGCATGGTCGAAACCCCATGCCCAAAATCCGATCGATCAATGCGAGGACGCCCTGCAGGCCGCTTTGGCCCTTCGGCGAGCTCCGCATCGACATCGGACATCCCATAATGCGCTTGGGAGCGTTTCTTTGTTGGCTCAGTCTGCAGAGTACCTGCCGGAGTTGCTCCGCAGAAGTCCGCCCATTCCTGCATGAGCGCCGCCCGCTTCTGAAACAAATCGCCTCGTCGGTAAGCCGCCTCGACCTTGTCGCCGATTGTGTGAGCCAGCGCCGCCTCTGACACCGCGTGTGGCGTGCTGGTCGCCTCCTCGCACCAGTCGCGAAAGCTGCTGCGGAAGCCATGCGCCGTGATCGCGGATCCGCTTCGCCCATCTCGCCAGTGCGGCAGCTCGCCCTCTACATCGGGGTTCATCCGACGCAGCAGCATGAGCATCGCCATGTTGGACAGCGGCTTGCCCTTCACCTGGCCAGGGAAGACGTAAGCATCACCCTTGGCCGGCCGCAGCGGTGCCATTTGGTCGAGGACGGCCAATGTGGCGGAGGAGAGCGGCACGCGGTGCTCCCGGCCGGCCTTCATCCGATTAGCCGGCACAATCCAGACCGCAGCCTCCAGGTCGATCTCGGACCACCGGGTGCCGAGCACCTCGCCGCTGCGGCAGGCGGTCAGGATCGCAAACTCCAACGCCCGGGCTGCCGTCGCGCTGGTGGCTCTCAGTACGGCCATGAAGGTGGCCATCTGCTGCCAGGGCAGCGCGGCATGATTCTCAACCGTCGCCACCTTGGAGCGCCGCGGCAGCAGGTGATCGAGATGGCCGCGCCACCGGGCCGGGTTCTCGCCCTGGCGCCAACTCCGGGCCGTGGCGTAGGACAGCACCGCCTCGATGCGGCCGCGCACCCTGGCGGCCGTCTCCGGCTTGTCGGTCCAGATCGGCTGCAACGCGCGCAGGACGTGGTCCGTCCCGATCGCGGCCACCGGCACGTCGCCCATCACGGGAAAGGCGTAGGCCTTGAGGGTCGACCGCCACTGCGCCCGATGCTTCTCGTTCCGCCAGCCCGCCTCATGAGCGCCGACGTGCATCTCAGCCACGTCCCGGAAGGTGCGGGTAGCGGCCTCGGCCACTGCCTTGGCCTGCCGCTCAGCTTCGGCCGCGGCCTTCCGCTCCTCAAGCGGATCCAGCCCCTGCCGCAGGACTGCGCGGACCTCCTCTGCCTTCACCCGGGCTTGGGCCAAGGTCACCCCGGCCTTGCCGTCGGGATCGAAGGCGCCGAGGCCCATCTCGCGGGCCTTGCCGGCCAGCATGTACCGAAGGGTCCACTTGGCCGAACCCGGGCTCACCGTGCGGAGATAGAGGTTGCCGCCATCGGCATGCGCGCCGGGCTTGCCCTTCGCCACCAGCGCCTTGACCGCCGTCGCCGTCAGCTTGGCCATCACCGTCCGTCCACAATCTGGACCACAAATACCTTGTGGACTGTCCGGGCACAAGGTGGAACGACCGGGGACGGCGACCTATGCGACTCGTGAGATTTTCCCTTAAATAGAGGGGCTTTTGACACCAGGTGGATCACCCAGAGACGGCGGTTCGACGGTCACCCTCTCCGCCAGATCCTTCCCCTACTCCCACTCGATTGTGCCCGGCGGCTTCGAGGTGATGTCGTAGGTCACCCGGTTGATGCCTCGCACCTCGTTGACGATGCGGCTGGCGACGCGAGTAAGGAATCCCATGTCGAAGGGATAAACATCCGCCGTCATCCCATCCGTGCTGGTGACGGCGCGGAGTGCGCAGACGCTCTCATAGGTGCGGCCGTCGCCCATCACGCCGACGCTCTTCACCGGCAGCAGCACGGTGAAGGCCTGCCAGATGGCGTCGTAAAGGCCGGCGAGGCGGATTTCCTCGAGGAAGATGGTATCGGCCTGGCGGAGGATGTCGGCGCGCTCCCGCGTCACCTCGCCGGGGATGCGGATGGCCAACCCCGGCCCCGGGAAGGGGTGGCGGCCGATGATCGCCTCCGGCATGCCGAGCTCGCGGCCAAGGGCCCGGACCTCGTCCTTGAAGAGTTCGCGCAGCGGCTCGACCAGCTTCATGCGCATATGGGCCGGCAGGCCGCCGACATTGTGGTGGCTCTTGATGGTGACGGAGGGGCCGCCGGTCGCCGAGACGCTCTCGATCACGTCCGGGTAGAGCGTGCCCTGGGCGAGGAAGTCGGCGCCGCCGATCTTCTGCTGCTCTTCCTCGAAGACCTCGATGAAGAGCCGGCCGATGATCTTCCGCTTCCCCTCTGGGTCCGTCACGCCGGCGAGCTGGGCGAGGAACAGGTCGGAGGCGTCGCGGTGGACCAGCTTGATGTTGAAGCGGTCGCGGAAGGTGCTCACCACCTGCTCCGACTCGCCGGCGCGCATCAGCCCGTGATCGACATAGATGCAGGTGAGTTGGTCGCCGATCGCCTCGTGCAGCAACACCGCTGCGACGCTGGAATCGACGCCGCCGGACAGGCCGCAGATCACCCTCCCCTGCCCCACCTGGGCGCGGATGCGCTCGATCGCCTCGGCGCGGAAGGCGCCCATGGTCCAGTCGCCGTGGCAGCCGCAAACGAGGTTGGTGAAATTCTTCAGCAGCGCGGCGCCATGGGGCGTATGGACCACCTCCGGGTGGAACATCGTACCGTAGAAATGGCGGCGGTCGTCGGCGATCAGCGCGAAGGGCGCGCCCTCGCTGGCGGCGACGACGCGGAAGCCCTCGGGCAGGCGGGTGATGCGGTCGCCATGGCTCATCCAGACCTGCTCGCGCGAGCCTTTGGCCCAGAGCCCCTGGGTGATGGCGCATTCCGCCGTCACCTCGATGAAGGCGCGGCCGAACTCGCGATGATGGCCGCTCTCGACCTGGCCACCGAGCTGATGCGCCATGGCCTGCTGACCGTAGCAGATACCCATCACGGGAAGGCCCATCTCGAAGACCGCCTGCGGGGCGCGCGGGCTCTCGCCCTCGGTCACGCTGGCCGGGCCGCCGGAGAGGATGATACCGCGCGGGTTGAACTCTCGGATGCGGGCCTCGTCGGCGGTGAAGGGCCAGATCTCGCAATAGACCCCGGCCTCGCGCAGGCGGCGCGCGATGAGCTGCGTCACCTGGCTGCCGAAATCGAGGATGAGGATGCGGTCGTGCCGGGCCGCGGCGGCGAGAGGCTCGTTCATGGCGCCTCACAGCACAAGGCGCCGGGAAGAGCAAGCGGAGGTTACACTTCCGGCGCAGGCGCCGTCGCCAGCAGCAGGGCCTCGATCGGGTCCCAGGTGAAGGCGAGCTGCTCCAGTCCCTGGCCAGCGAATCGGATCGCCTCGCGGGCCACCAGCCGCCCGCCGAGGCGTCCGTAGAACCAGCGCGTCGGGTTGTCCTTCAGCACCCAAAGCATGGCGGAGCGGCAGCCGATCGCCGCCAGATGCGCCGCCATGGCGCGCACCAGCCGCCGGCCGACGCCGCGGTCGCGGTAGTCGTCGAGCAGGTAAAGCGTCTCGATCTCGCCCTCGCCGATCTGCGGCCGGCGCGAGCGGCCGCCGGAGACGAAGCCGATGATGGTGCCACCCTCCGCCGCCTCCTGGCCGGCAGGGGCATCGGCACCCTTGGCAACGGCGACGAAGACGGCATGGCCATGCCGGCGGTCGCCGATCGCGGCCTCGTAGCCGGCAGCGTGGCGGAGCGTGGACAGGCTGGCGAGATAGCCCTCCGGCAGCACCCCCGCATAGGTGGTGCGCCAGGTAGCGACGTGGACGGCGCCGATGGCGGCGGCGTCGGCAGGCCGGGCGCGGCGAATGCAGATCATGGGGCGCGCTTTCCTCCCCCCGGAAAGGCCCGAAGCCGACCCCCTGTCGGCTACCCCTCGGGCTGGCGTTGCAGGACCGCGGCGAAGAAGCCGTCGGTGCCGTGCCGTGCGGGGGAGGTTACGAGATAGGGGCCTTCGGCCGGCGGTGCCCCGATGCCGCCCGCCTCGGCCCAGGCCTCGGCCAGGGGGAAAGGAGCGAAATCGGGGTGACGGCCGAGGAAGGCTTCTATCTGCGCCTCATCCTCATCGGGCAGCAGCGAACACGTAGCGTAGACCAGACGCCCACCGGGCCGCACCAGATCTGCAGCACCGGCGAGAATTTCGGCCTGCTTCGTACACAATTCTGCGAGATCATTTTGGTTTGTACGCAAGCGTGCGTCCGGGTTGCGCCGCCATGTGCCGGTCCCGGTACAAGGCGCATCAACCAGGACGCGGTCGAATTGGCCGGCACGCCGCTTGGCCCAGCGGTCACCAGGCGCGAGCAGGTGGCGTTCCACATTGTCGGCGCCGGCACGCCGGAGGCGCTTCACCGCCCCCTCGAGCCGCGGGGCGGACACGTCGCAGGCGGTGATGCGGCCACGGTTCCGCATGGCGCCTGCCAGCGCCAGGGTCTTGCCGGCGGCGCCGGCGCAAAGGTCGACGACGCGCATCCCCGGCCGGGCATCGGTCAGCAGGGCGATGAGCTGGCTGCCCTCGTCCTGCACCTCCACCAGCCCCTCGGTGAAGGCACGGGTCTGGGTGACGGGGCGCCGCTGCGGCAGGCGGAGGCCCCAGGGGGAGAACGGAGTCGGCCGGGTCTCGATGCCCTCGGCGGCGAGCGCCGCGGCGGCCTCCTCGCGCGTCGTCTTCAGCAGGTTGGCGCGGAGGTCGAGCGGCGCCTCCTCCTCCATCGCCGCCGCTTCCTCCACCAGCCGATCGCCAAAGCGGGCACGGAAGCCGGGCAGCACCCATTCCGGCAGGTCGAGGCGGATGGCCTCCGGCATCTCCGGATGGACCAGGCCCTCGATGCCGCCGCGGCTGGCATCGAGCTGCCGGAGCAGCCGCTCCTCCAGGGTGGACAGCGGCTCGGCGGCGTATTGCCCGCCAGGGAAGGAGGCGAGGACCTGCGGCAGGTCGAGCCCCTGGTCCAGCAGCAGCTCCGCCGCGACCAGCATGCGGGCGGTCGGCCGGCAGCGGATGCGGGCGAGCCACCAGTCGAGGCGGAGGCGCTGGCGGACGACGCTCCAGGCCAGCTCGTTGATCGCGCGGCGGTCGCCGCCGCCGATATAGCGCCGGGCGCGAAAGAAATCATTGGCCGTGGCATCGGCCGGGCGGCGGGGCTGGGCCTCCAGCGCATCGAGCAGGTCGATGGCGGCGGCAAGGCGTGCGGCAGGGGTCATGAGGCGGAGGACCCTAGCCCCTCTGGCCTCCAGCCGCCACGCCGCGCAGACTGCCCGGACGGGAATGGGAGGAAACACACATGCGCAACCCGATGGAGCTTACCGGGCGTACGGTCATCGTCACCGGCGCCGGCCAGGGCATCGGCCGGGCCATCAGCGAGTTGGTGCTCGATCTCGGCGGCAATGCCGTGCTGGTGGAGCGGAATGCCGAGACGCTGGCGGCGACGGCGGCGGCGCTGCCGGCGGACCGGACGCTTGCCGTGCAGGGCAATGTCGCCGAGGAAGGCTTCGGCGAGGATTGCGTCGCCCAGGCGGCGGCGCGGTTCGGGGCGGTGCATGGGCTGGTCAACAATGCCGGCATCACCCGCCCGGCCATGATCGAAAAGATGACCTTCCAGCAGTGGCAGGCGGTGATCGACGTGAACCTGACCGGCTGCTACCTCATGCTGCAGGCGGTCGGCCGGCACATGTGCAACCGCGCACGGGAAGCGATGCCGGAGCCGAGCGGCACCACGGGCGCCATCGTCAACATCTCCTCCACCGCTGGGAAGCGGGGCAGCATCGGGCAGGTCAATTACTCCGCCGCCAAGGCCGGGCTGTTCGGCATGACGATGACGGCGGCGCGGGAATGGGCGCGCTACGGGGTGCGCTGCAACTCGGTCGGCTTCGGCACGGTGGAGACGCCGATGACGGAGGTGATCCGCAGCGACCGCTTCCGCGAGCAGACCCTGTCGCGCATCCCGCTCGGCCGCGTGGCGCAGCCGGCGGAGGTGGCGCCGCTGATCTGCTTCCTGCTGTCCAAAGGCGCGGTCTACATCAGCGGCGAGAACATGACGGTCAGCGGCGGCAGCCACATGCAGCCCTGAGCGGCGCTGGGCTCAGCCCTCGAGGCGGTAGTTCGGCGCCTCGCGCGTGATCGCCACGTCATGGACGTGGCTTTCGCGCAGCCCCGCGCCGGTGATGCGGCGGAAGCGGGCGTTGGACTGCATCTCGGCGACGGTGGCATTGCCGGTGTAGCCCATGGCGGCCTTGAGGCCGCCGACCAGCTGGTGGATCACCGTGCCGACCGGCCCCTTGTAGCCGACGCGCCCCTCGACGCCCTCGGGGACGAGCTTCAGGCTGTCCTGCACATCCTGCTGGAAGTAGCGGTCGGCCGAGCCGCGCGCCATCGCCCCGATCGAGCCCATGCCGCGATAGGATTTGTAGGAACGGCCCTGGTAGAGGAAGACCTCGCCCGGCGCCTCGTCGGTGCCGGCGAAGAGGCTGCCCATCATCACGCAATCGGCGCCGGCGGCGACGGCCTTGGCGATGTCGCCCGAGGTGCGGATGCCGCCATCGGCGATGGCCGGAATGCCCCGCTCCTTCGCTGCAGCGGCGCATTCCATCACCGCGGTAAGCTGCGGCACGCCGACGCCGGCGACGACGCGCGTCGTGCAGATGGAGCCCGGACCGATGCCGATCTTCACCGCATCGGCGCCGGCCTGGATAAGCGCCTCGACGCCCTCCGGCGTGGCGACATTGCCGGCGACGACCTGGACGGTGTTGGAGAGGCGCTTGATGCGCTCGATGGCGGCCAGCACGCCGCCCGAATGGCCATGGGCGGTGTCGACCACCACCACATCGACCTCGGCGGCGATCAGCGCCTCGACACGGCGGAAGCCGTCCTCGCCGACGCCCGTCGCGGCCGCGGTGCGGAGCCGGCCGAGCGCGTCCTTCACCGCGTTCGGGTTGGCCTGGGCCTTGTCCATGTCCTTGACGGTGATGAGGCCGACGCAGCGCCCGGCCTCGTCCACCACCAGCAGTTTCTCGATGCGGTGGCGGTGCAGCAAGGCGCGCGCCTGCTCGGGCGAGATGTCGCCGTTGGCGATCACCAGGTTGTCCCGCGTCATCAGCTCATAGACGCGGGTGCCTGGGTCGGTTGCGAAGCGGACGTCGCGGTTGGTGATGATGCCGACCAGGCGGCCCCCCGGTTCGCCACTCTTGCCACGCTCCACCACCGGGATGCCGCTGATGCGGTACTGCTCCTGCAGCGCGCGGACATCGGCGAGCGTCTGGTCGGGATGGATGGTCACCGGATTCACCACCATGCCGCTCTCGAATTTCTTCACCCGCCGGACCTGGGCGGCCTGTTCCTCGGCGGTCATGTTTTTGTGGATGACGCCGATGCCCCCCGCCTGGGCCATGGCAATGGCCATCGGCGCCTCGGTCACGGTGTCCATCGCCGCGGCGACGAGCGGGATGTTGAGGGCGATCTCCCGCGTCAGTCGGGTGCGGGTATCGGTCTGGTGCGGCAGGACGGTCGAGTAGGCGGGGACCAGCAGCACGTCATCGAAGGCATAGGCCTCGGCGATGGTGATCGGGGAGCGCGGCTGGCTGCGGGCAGGGCCGGCATCGGGAAGGGACTCGGGGGCCATAGGGGGACCTTTCGCGCGAGATTCGTCGCGGGGGCGGGCGATCCGCTACCTTGGCGGCCCCCTTTACCCCCAGGGCAGCGGCCGCGTCCAGCATCGGTGCGGCTGCGAGCATTGCAGGGCGGTGATATCCGCCCCGCGTTTCAGGGGGTGTCCTCCCCGGCCGGAAGGGCATGGTTCATGGCGAGCGCCGGCACCGCCTCCCCGCACCAGCCGACGATGCGGGCGGGGACGCCGGCGACGGTGGCACAAGGCGGCACGTCCCGCAGCACCACGCTGCCGGCGCCGACCTTGGCGCCGCGGCCGATGACGACATTGCCGAGCACCTTGGCCCCGGCGCCGAGCAGCACCCCGTCCCGCACCTTGGGGTGGCGGTCGCCCGTCTCCTTACCGGTGCCGCCGAGGGTCACGCCCTGGAGGATCGAGACGTCGTTGCCGACCACCGCTGTCTCGCCGACGACGACGCCGGTGCCGTGGTCGATGAAGACGCCATGGCCGAAGCGGGCGGCGGGATGGATGTCGATGGCGAGCACCCGGGCGATGCGGGCCTGCAGAAAGCCGGCCAGTGCCACCCGCCCTCCGGCCCAGAGCCAATGGGCGATGCGGTGCGCCTCAAGCGCATGGAAGCCCTTGTAGTAGAGGAAGGGTCCGAGCAGGCCGGTCGCCGCCGCCGGGTCCCGCGTGCCGATGGCGCGGAGGTCGGCCCGAGCGGCCTCGGCGATGCCCGGCTCGGCCGCCAGCGCCTCCCCGGCCAAGCCAGCGAGCCGGTCGGCGCCGAGGAAGGGATCGGCCAGCCGCTCCGCCAGCACCGCCCCCAATGCCTCGGCGAAGCTGCCCCGGCTGAGCAGCATGGCATGGAGCAGGGCGCCGAGCAGCGGCTCCGCGGCAGCCGTCTGCGCTGCCTCCGCCAGCAGGGAGGGCCAGGGATCGAGCGCCGCCTCGGCGGCAGGCAGGCTGGGTGGCATGGGCGATGTCCTCCACCCCGGCATATCGGTGCGCGGGCGGGCCGAGGGAAGGGTCAGCCGGGCCGGAAGCCCGTCGCCACGACGTAGAGCTCCGCGCTGTCCTTCCGGCTGGCGGGAGGCTTGCCGTGCTTCACGCTGGCGAAATGCCGCTTGAGCTGGTCGAGCAACCCCTTCTCCGTCCCGCCCTGGAACACCTTGGCGACGAAGCTGCCGCCCGGGGCCAGCACCTTCAGCGCGAAGTCGAGCGCCAGCTCCGCGAGGGCGATGATGCGGAGGTGGTCGGTCGCGTTATGGCCGGTGGTGTTGGGGGCCATGTCGGAGAGGACGAGGTCGGCCGGGCCGTCGAGGGCGGCAAGCACGGCCTGCTCCACCGCCTCGTCCTGGAAGTCGCCCTGGAGCATGATGACGCCATGCAGCGGGTCCATCGGCAACAGGTCGAGGGCGACGATGCGGGCGCCGCCCTTCTGTGCCGCCACCTGGGTCCAGCCGCCCGGCGCGGCGCCGAGATCCACCACGCGCATGCCGGGCTTCAGCAGGTGGAACCGCTCGTCCAGCTCGATCAGTTTGAAAGCGGCGCGCGAGCGCAGGCCCTGCTGCTGCGCGGCCCGCACATAGGGATCGTTCAACTGCCGCTCGAGCCAGCGCTGGCTGCCGATCTTGCGCTTCTTGGCGGTCTTCAGCCGGGTGGTGAGCCCCCGCCCGCCGGGCGGCGCGCCCTTCAGGTCACGGCCCGCCGGCTCGTGGCGGCCCGCGCACCGGGCCAGCGATCTGCACGCATCATCCTCAGCAGCATCCCCTCGCGGAGGCCGCGATCGGCGACGGTGAGCGCCGGCAGCGGCCAGACATGGCGGATCGCAGCATAGACCGCGCAGCCCGGCAGGACAAAATCCACCCGGTCCGGCCCGACGCAGGGATGCGCCGCGAGCCCGGCCCGGCCGAGGGCGAAGAGGTCGCCGAGCGCCTGGTCGGCCATGCCCATGTCGAGCGTCCGGCCATCGACGAGCGGGCGACGGTAGCGCGGCAGGGCGAGTGCCACGCCGGCCAGCGTCGTCACCGTGCCGCTGGTACCGATCAGCCGGACGCCGCCGGCTCTGATTTCCTGGCCGATGCAATGGACGCGGTCGAAGGCGAGGAGATGCGTCGCCACCTCCTCGACGACGGCATGGAAGCCCTCCTCGGTGAAGCAGGAGGCGCCGGCACGCTCGGCCAGGGTCACAACGCCGAGAGGCAGGGAGATGTAGCCGATCAGCTCTGCCGTCGGCGCGCCGGCCGGGCGGCTGCCGCGGGGCGGCACGCGGATCCAGGCGATCTCGGTGCTGCCGCCGCCGATATCGAAGAGCAGGGCACGGCGGTCCGTCTCCTCCAGCAGCGGGGCGCAGGATTCCATCGCCAGTTCCGCCTCCTCCCGCGCCGAGATGATGCGGGGACGGAGGCCCGTCTCCGCCTCGACGCGGGCGAGGAAAGCGGCGCCGTTGCCGGCGCGGCGGCAGGCCTCCGTGGCAACGGCCTGGAACTGACGAATCGGCCGGCGGGACAGCTTGTCGGCACAGGCGGCGAGCGCGGCCACGGCGCGGTCCATAGCCGGTTCGGCAAGCTCCCCGGTACTGGCCAACCCCTCGCCCAGCCGGACGATGCGGCTGAAGCTGTCCACCACGCGGAAGCCGCTGGCAGTGGGCGAGCCGATCAGCAAGCGGCAATTGTTGGTGCCGAGGTCGAGGGCGGCATAGGCCGGGGCGGGCGAGACGGGGAAGCGGCCATGAAGCTGGGCCGGCCGCTCCGGCAAGGCCGGGTTGGGAAGCGGGGGCTCTGTCAGCCGAAGGTGTTGTACGTCATCCGGCATCGTCTTGGGCCAAGGGGTTCCCCGGGATGGGCTGCTCCGCACCTCCCCGAAGGGCATGATCCGGGGATGCGGCCCCGGGGGCAAGCGCTTTCCTTCAGGGGCGGGTTGCAGGCCGCCAAGGGAAATGGTAGGTGCGGCGCCCTGCGAGGTGGTGACGCTTCGCAGGCCGACCTACCCCGCCGATCGGCGGGGGCGTTGGGGGATAGTTTAACGGTAGAACTCCCGACTCTGACTCGGGCAGTCTTGGTTCGAATCCAGGTCCCCCAGCCAATCCGCTTGTAGATCCCATTGCCGCCAGAGACTCAGGCGGGGCGCTCGCCACCCGAGCGACGGGATTGCGCGCCTGTGACACCGCGGTGTGACACATCTGAGCCATCCAGCATGCCGGCAGTCCTGCCGGTGCGGCCATCGGCCCCCATCCCACGTCACCGCTCTGCCCACCTTTTGCTCCGCGGGCGGACTTGGTACTGGCGCCGCCGTTTGCCGGGCGTCGGGCGAGACACCAAGGTGAAAATAAGGCAGGCCGAGATCCGGATATCATTGCGGGCCGAGGACCGCCGGACCGCCCTGGCCCGGGCGCTCCAGCTGGACGCCACCTTCGAGAGACTTGCCCGAATGGCCGATCTGACCTCCACCCTCACCGCTGCGGCCTTTGCCACCGAGTTCCACCGTGCCGCCCTGACCGAGCTGGAGGCGCGACGCGGCGCCCGTGAGCCTGACCAGTCCGGCACGCTGACTCGCTGGCAGCCGGGCCCGCCGCTCGACCCGGTCCTAGCGACGCGCCTCAGCGCCTTCGCCGACGAGCCAGACACGCTCGGCTCCAACCTGCCGGCCGACCTCGCCGCTGACCTGCGGCAGGCGCTCAAGACGGTGCCGCCGGCACGGCATTGGGCGTCACCACTCGCCGCCTCCGAGGCGCGCGCCCAGGCCGCCGACGGCCGGGCTGCTCGGCTGGATATGGCCCTGCGCATGAACGACCTCGATGTCCTTGGTTCGGTGGTTGAGGCGACCCTCAGCAGGCTCGGCGTCACCCTGCCACCTGGGCGGCATCCATTGGCTGCGCGGGCTGCCCTTCGAGGTTTGGCCGAGGCCCACCGCGAGGATGCCCAGCGCGAGCGCGGCGTCTACCTCGAGCCGCCCCAGCAAGCCGTCGCGCTGGATTCACTGCCCGATCCTACCCCGTTGGCGCCGGCGGTTGTCTTGTGCCCGAGGCTCCAGTGCCTGAGGCGGTCGCGCCTCCACCTCCGACCAAGCCGCCTTCGCCGTTGCTATCCGAGGAGGTCGAAGTGGCAAAGAAGCGGCGGCTGCGGGTGAAAGCTGGCGCCAAAACGCTCCGCGACACGGACCTCGCCGCCCGGCTGTTCCAGGAACTCGTCGGCGACCTGCGCCTCGGCGAGATGCGTTGGACGGACGTCGCCTCCTTCCGCGATCAAGCGTTGGCATTGCCGAAGTGGCACGGCAAAGGGGCGTCGGACGCTTTGTGTTTGCGACCAGTCGAGCGGCTCAGCAAAAAAACGATCAACAAGCACTTGAGCAGCCTGAAATTTGTGGTGAAGGCTTGGGTGCGACAAGCACAGCGAGCAGAAGCGCACGCCGTTCGACAGTGAGTTCATCCCGAAGTGAGTTCATCCCGAAGAAGGAAGTGGCGGCCGACATACGGGTCTTCCGCGTCGCCGGTCAGCCAATGGCCGTGCGGGATGGCGGCCCGCAGCCGCTCGCCCCGGGGCGCCCGGCCGTGGGTGCGGGTCATGTTGGTTGAGGCCCAGGTCTCATCAATGAACACCAGCCGGTCCGGGTCGAGGTCAGGCTGGGCTTCGAACCAGGCCCAGCGCCGCCTCAGGATGTCGGGGCGGCCCTGCTCCGCGGCGTGAGCGGTCTTTTTTTACGCGTCATCCGCCGTCGGTCGAGGAAGCGCCACAGCAAGCGGTCCTGGCGCGACCGAACCCACCTCCCGCACCAGTGTCGCCCATCGGACCACGCTGGCCGCGCTCACCCCAAAGCGAAGCGCCGCCGCACAGCAGGACGACCCCGCCGCGATCGCCGCCACGCGTTCCCGCAAGTCGACCGACAGCGCCTTGGACATGCCCATTGCCCCCTCATGCCAAGAAGCAACTGAATCATCGCCGTGCAGCCCTTGGGATCACAAGCGACTCAGTCAGGCAGGAAACCGCTCTAAGCCGCGGCGATCCAGCACCCGATCTGCCTCAAATGGCGCGCGCACCATCCAGCATCACATCCACGTAATGAGATTATTCTCGCGGAACAATGCAACGACTATCACCGCATGACACGTTAGGTCGGTTTCCTTCAACCCGGACGACTGTCTCCTCATGAGCCGAACAACTGACCAGGACGAACCGCAAAGCCAGCGCGCAACTATGGTTGACAAGCATGTTGGCCAAAGGATCCGCGAGCGGCGGCTTGCCATGGGGCTGTCCCAGCAGCAGCTGGCCCGCATCATCGGCATAACCTATCAGCAAGCGCACAAGTACGAGCGAGGGCAGAACCGCATTTCCGCCGGCCGCTTGTTCAGCGTAGCGCAGGCGCTTGCCACGGAACCCGCGTGGTTCTTCGACGGCTTGGGTGCGGACAATGTCGTTGAAGAGCTACCGCCACGACAGCGCATGCAAATGGAGCTGATGCGCAACTTCGCCTCCATCAAAGACGAAAAGCAGCAAGAAGCCCTCAGCAGCATGGCCCGCTTGCTTGCAGGCTCATAGCGAGGCCAGCGGGCTGACAAGTGACCACCAAGGCGCGAAGCGGACCTACGTGGCAGTCCGCGCCTTGGCCCGGTCTGGGTACCACCCGGTGAACTTGAAGGCTCCTACGAGCGCCAAGATGATCGCAGCAAAACCTAAGCGCAGTGGCATGCCGGACCGGGTGAGCAGGGCCACGCAGCAGCAATCATGACCGCGACGGCCAGGGCTCAGACAGCGGTGATCACGTAGGTGGTCGGGACGAACTCCGACGCGTTCCACAGCTCCAGCGCCACCTCCTCGCGGTCACACTGCAAGGTGCATGGCCATCAAGGCAAGGACGATCAGCAACAGTCCCTGTCCCATGCAGGACAGCAAAAGGTGGAGCCGAGTGCCCTAGGCACCAAGCGCTGGCTGCGCCTTGCAGAAACGTCCCTGATCTATCGTCCCTTCCGAGACTATGCGGTTCCGAATCATGTTTCTCGCGATATGGTGTATTTCCATACACCTTATGGTTGAGTGAGATGGTATACACACAACGAGGAGCTGCATATGAGCCAGACCGTCCGGCAACATGAGCCTCAAGGCCAACGTGCCATCATGGCCGACGAACATATCGGTGCCTTGATCCGCGTCAGACGGATGATGATGGGGCTGTCGCAACAGGAGCTGGCCCGTAGTGTCGGTGTCACCTATCAACAGTTACACAAGTACGAGCGAGGCTTGAACCGCATTTCGGCTGGTCGCCTATTTGATGTGGCGCAAGCACTTGCTATCGATGCCGCTTGGTTTTTTCAAGGCCTTGCCGAGGAATGCGCTGTTGAAGACGTAGCGCCACGCCAACGCATGCTGTTGGACCTCATGCGCAATTTCGCATTGATCAAAGACGAAAAGCAGCAGGAGGCTCTCAGCACCATGGCTCGCTCGCTGGCTGGCTCGTAGCGAAGCCGGGAGGCCGCCAGGCGCCTTCCGCGAGTACCTTACTTTCAACGCGCCACAGGATCGCCGGCGAGGTCACGCTGGAGTGGCCAGGGCGGTTCGGCGCAGCGACGGACCCAATTTGTGCCTAAGAGGCGCTGGCAGGCTCTTGCCGCTCCGCCGGCGGCGTAGAGACGGAGTTGCCGCAGCTTGGCCTTTGGCTGCCTAGGAAGTTCACCGAACCGGCCCTCCCGCGTGAGCCGCTCAGCTCGGCGGCCTGATTTGCCGGCACAACGTCCGTCTCATTTCGCAAAGGCGTCTATGACCTTCTCCCCAAAGCGCGGCAGGCTGTCTTCCAGGTCAGGCAGGAAGGCGCCGAGCGGGAGAACGAGCCGACCAACGCACTGCCGCTGCCGCTCCGCCACCGCCTCCAAAGGATCCTGCCCGGAACCAGGCAGCGCATCGGGACAGCCAGCGAGAATCTCGATCGCGCCTGGGTCGCGCCCCGCCGCCTCTGCGCTGCGGCGCACGACCTCGAGCAAGGGCATGGTGTCGACCTGCGCCCCGATTGAGGGAAAGAAGCCGTCGCCCAGCCGTCCGGCCCGTCGCGCCGCCGCTTCGGAGTGGCCGCCGACGATGATCGGCACGGTCCGCGCCAGCGGCTTCGGGTCGCAGGTCACACCTTCGAAGGAGACGAAGCGACCCGCGAAGCTAGCGCCGTCCTCGCGCCAGAGGGCGCGCATCGCGCCGACATACTCGTCGGCCCGCCGCCCGCGCTCCGCAAAGGGAACGCCGAGCGCATCGAATTCCTCCCGCAGCCACCCGACGCCGATGCCGAGTTCGATCCGCCCGCCGCTCATGTGGTCAAGGGTTGCAACCTGCTTCGCCAGCACCAGCGGGTTGCGCAGGGGCAGGATGATGACGCCGGTCATCAGGCGCAGCCGGGTCGTTGCCGCCGCGGCGAAGGCCATCCAGATCAGCGGGTCCGGCATGGCGGTGAACTGGGTGCCCGGCAGCCGCCCGCCCGGGGCATAGGGATAGGTGCTCTCATAGCGTTCCGGCAGGGCCACGTGGTCTACCGCGAAGACGGAATCGAAGCCGGCTGCCTCGGCCAAGCGGGCCAGTCGCGCGGCCCCGGCGCCGTCCGGGAAGGTGTTGTTGCCGAAATGCAGGGCGAATTTCATCGGATCTCCCCTCGCGGCGTCATGTAGGCTTGGCTGCACCGCGTTGACCGCAGCTTGGCAGTGCAGCCAGCATCGGGTCCAGCGGCCGCCGCGCCGCGTCCTGGCGGCACCGCCGGGCGAAGCCACGCCCGATGCCGCCACGCCCGCCGGGGCTCGACCGTCACACAACGGAGAACACCCATGTCGCCGGACGTCCTGTCGCAGCTCGCACCCACCGGAATCCTGCGTGCCGGAATCAACATGGGCAATTTCCTGCTCGTCACCGGGCGCAGCGCCTCGGGCGATCCGGAAGGCGTGGCGCCCGGCATGGCGCGCGCCATCGCGGAGCGGCTCGGCCTGCCCATCCGGTACGTGCCCTACCCCAAGCCGGGCGAACTCGCGGATGCGGCAGGCAGCGGCGCCTGGGATATCGGGCTGATCGGCGCCGAGCCGCAGCGCGCCGAGAAGATTGCCTTCACCGCGGCCTATGCGGAGATCGAGGCGACCTACCTGGTGCCGCCGAACTCGGCGATCACGTCGCTGGCCGAGGTCGATCGTCCCGGCGTACGGATTGCCGTCACGGCCAGGGCGGTCTACGACCTCTGGCTGGATCGCAACATCCGCCACGCAACCTTGGTCCGCTCCGACAGCCTCGACAGGGCTTGCCGGATCTTTGTCGACGACGGCCTGGAGGTCCTGGCCGGACTGCGCCCGCGCCTGCTGGCAGATGCCGAAGCCCTCCCGGGCTCTCGCATCCTGTCCGGCGGCTTCACCGCCGTGCAGCAAGCCATCGGCACGGCACGCGGTAATGCCGCCGGGGCAGCCTTCCTGCAGGACTTCGTCGAGGAGGCGAAGGCGTCCGGCCTCGTCGCCCGGCTCATCGAGCAGCACAAGGTGCGCGGCCTGTCCGTCGCCAGCGCCGCATAGGGCGTGCTGCACCGCGAGATGACGGCGGCGTCGCAGTCCCGGCTTGACGTGCCGTACGCCGCATCCAAGCCTCATGGCGAAGGACAAGCGAAGCCCCTCCGCCACGCAGCGCCGCCCTGCCCGGCAGGGAGCAGGTCGCGCCACACCGGGAGTACCGCGCCATGCCACGCCGCCGCCTCGCCCTCGCCGCCGCGCTGCTGTCCGGTTTCATGGCCTGTTCCGCGACGGCGCAGGAACGCACGATACGGATCCTGAGCGGCGCCTCGGCCGGCGGCTCCTCCGACTTCGCCACGCGCGTGCTGGCGGAGGCGCTGGGCCCAATCCTCGGTGTGCGCGCCGTGGTCGAGAACCGCACCGGCGTGAACGGCATCGTGGCCGCCCAGGAGACGGCGCGCAGCGCGCCGGACGGGTCGACGATGTTCGTCTGCCCGATGAGCACCATGTCCATCACGCCACAGCTCATCGGCGCGAACCTGCCCATCGACCCGGGCGCCGAGCTGCTGCCGATCGCCAATGTCGCGCTTTCCTCCTACGGCTTCGTCGTGGCCGCCAACGGCCCCTACCGGAGCGTCCACGACGTGCTGGAAGCGGCGCGGGCGAGGCCCGGGCAGGTCAGCTTCGCCTCGGCCGGCGTCGGCTCCGCCCAGCACCTGCAGGGCGAGCTGCTGAAGCAGAAGACCGGGCTCGAGATGGTCCATGTTCCCTATCGCGGCGCCAGCCCGGCCATCGTCGACATCCTCGGCGGGCGCACCGACTTCATGATCACCAACATGGCCGATGTCACACGCCAGGTGCAGGATGGCGGGCTCCGCCTGTTGGCGATCTCGGACGAGGAGCCCTTTCCGCTCTTCCCGGATGTGCCGCCGCTGTCGCGCATCATTCCGGATTTCAGCGTGGTCGGCTGGTTCGCGCTCTGCGGGCAGAAGGCGATGGCGCCCGAGCTCGTGGACCGCCTGGAGGCTGCGGTGCGCCGGGCCATGGCGGATCTCGCGGTCGTCGGCCAGATGGCCAAGGGCGGGCTGACGCCGCGCTTCGAGGATCGCGCGGCCATCACCCGCCGCCTCGCCGCGGACCGCGCCCTCTGGCTCGACGTCATCCGGGCGGTCAACCTGCGGGCCGGCTGACCGGCGCGGCGTTGACCCTGCCTCCCCCGCCTGCCTACCGTCGCAGGCAAGCAACGGGGAAACGTCATCCATGCTGATCCAGGCGGAAAGGCTGCAGGCCGCCATTGCCCATATGCTGGAGGCGGCGGGAACCGACCCGACCAGCGCCGGGATCGTCGCCGCAGATCTGCTGGAGGCGAACCTGCAAGGCCATGACAGCCATGGCGTGCAGCTGGCGCCGCGCTACGTGCTGAACGTGCTGGCCGGCAAGCTGATGCCCAACGCCGCGGTCCAGGTGGTGCAGCGGACCGGCGCGATCATCGTGGCGGATGGCGGCATGGGCTTCGGCCAGGTCGTCGGGCGCCAAGCCATGGAGCTCGCCATCGCCTCCGCGCGCGACACCGGCCTCGGGCTGCTGGCGCTCCGCAACGTGCATCATCTCGGCCGCATCGGCGCCTATGGCGACCAGGCCGTGGCGGCTGGGATGCTGTCGATCCATTTCGTCAACGCCGTCTCCGGCCCGCCGGTGGTGGCGCCCTTCGGCGGCATCGAGGCGCGCTTCGGCACCAACCCGATCTGCATCGCGGTGCCGCCGGTGGCGCCGGTGGCGCCGGGCGGGTATCCGCTGATTCTGGACTTCGCCACCAGCGCGCTCGCCATCGGCAAGGTCCGCGTGGCCCATGCCACCGGCAGCCCGGTGCCGGAGGGCAGCCTCGTCGACCATGCCGGCCGCCCGACCACCGACCCGGGCGTGATGTACGGAGAGGGCCCGCGCGGCGCGCTGCTGCCCTTCGGCCTGCACAAGGGATCAGGGCTCGCCCTGATGTGCGAGATCCTGGCCGGCGCGCTCACTGGCGGCGGCACCAACCAGCCCGCGACGGCAAAGGACCGCGGCATCGTCAACGGCATGCTCGCCCTGGTGCTCGACCCAGCCCGCTTCGGCGACATCGAGGCCTTTCGAGCGGAGACCGCGGCCATGGTTGCGCATGTGAAGGCCGCCTCGCCGCCCGGTGGGCCGCCGGTGCTGGTCGCCGGGGAGAAGGAGCGGATCACGAAGGCCGAGCGCCAGCGTGGCGGGATCCCGGTGCCCGATGCAACCTGGGCGGAGCTTTGCTCTGCTGCGGCCGAGGCGGGCATCCCGGCGGACCGCCTCGTTGCTTTGACGGGGGTTTGAGCCATGAGCACGACGCCGCTCGGCGTGCCCCAGTTGGTCGAAATCGGTCAAGCGGCGCCGTTGACCGGCATCATTCCGACCGATCTCAGTGTTGAGGTGATCAAGGTCGAGAAGCCGGAGGGCGGCGACGATGCCCGGTTGTGGAGCCACCCTATGTCGGCGAGACCGGCCTCAGCTTCCAAGCCTACAACCGCGGCAAGTACGGGGTGACGCTGGACCTGCATTCCTCCGCGTGCGGCTAACGTTGGATGCCGACATCCTTATCCAGAACCTGCGTCCCGGCATGGTCGAAGAGAGCTGGACGTGGGGCCAGAGGCGATGCTCGCCCGCCGAGCGGCCCTGGCGCAACCGAACCTGTCTCCCGCGCCTGCGCCGCCCAGCGGATCGCACTGGCCGCGCTCACTCCGAAGCGGACGGCCGCCGCACGGCAGGACGATTCCGCCGCGATCGCCACCACCACACGCGTTCCCGCAAGTCGATCAACAGCGCCTTGCACATGCCCATCGCCCCTCATGCCGAGGAACAACTGAATCACCAGTGTACAGCCCGTGGAGCACAAGCAATTCACCCAGGTAGGAAACCGCTCTAAGAACCCAAGCCGAACCAAGATAGGGTGAAACGGAATGCGCTGGCGGCTAAATTCAGTTTTTAGGCGGACGTTCGGGGTTTGCCCACGGTGACCACGATCACGCCGTCAACTGTCTCGATGTCGCCCGGCCGGAACTTCAGGCTTTCCTCAAGCCGCATGCCTAAGTGACTGTGTGAAAAGGCTGATTGCGGTCCAACGCGTTGCTTTGTCTCACCTTTATGGGTCGAGGCAGCCATGTGGAACCCCTGTCAGCATCGATATCCAACGGACCTCTCCGACGCCGAGTGGGCAGCGCTGGAGCCGCTGCTCCCGCCACCGGCGTCCAAATCACGGCAGCAGGTGATCCAGGTCCAGTTGTTGGTGCGGTCCTACGAGGTAAGCCTCGGCGGATCGAGGAAGATGCTGTTCTGGCGCAGTAAACCGTGGAGGTGGACTTGGCGATGGCGCAGAAGGCTTCTGCTTGAGCGGCGAATTCCTTCGTATCGAGAGCTAAGGGCCGGCGACTTTTGATTCCTCCCATGTTTTCCGACCGGCTTTTGGCCTTTGCCATCAGCCTTGCAGGTCCCGGGATAGATGGAATGACCGAGCTGGCCTCGCCGAATGTCCGGTTTACGAGGGCCGTGTAGCAAGCCACCTGCGTAAGCCGGGACGTGCAGGCGTGATTCTGGCTTCACCTGCCGCGCAATGTGCCTAATCTCCGCGGCAACGAAAACAGGATCTGCGTTCGTAGCGAGCGCCAGGATACTCAGGGGTGGAAGTCCGGATGACAGCTTTTCTGCTTCGCGCAGCGCCCATGCCACGTCTTAAGGCGAGTCTGTGGTGACCCGCTCCTACGCCTCTCGCCGGAAGCTTCTTGGCACGGCGGCCGTCCTTGCCATGCCCTTCCTGGCCAAGGCTCAGGGCAAGGGCCCAGAGGGCTGGCCGAACAGTCGCAGCGTCAGCTTGGTAATCCCTTTCACCCCGGGCGGCGGCACGGATGTAATAGCCCGCATCTTGCAGGATGGCTTCGGCGAGAGCTTTGGCGGCAGCTTCGTGATGGATCATAAGCCGGGCGCTTCGACAACGGTGGGCGTCCGCTACGTTGCCCGAGCGCGGCCAGATGGGGCGACGCTGCTGGTCGGCAGCAACTCTGGCTTTACCCAGGCACCCTTCGCCTACCGAAACCTGGGCTACGACCCGCTGGCGGACTTTACCCATATCAGCCTGCTATACGCTTCCGCCTACCTGCTCGTGGCTCACCCGCGCTGGGGCAGCTTTGAGCAAGTGATCGAAGCGGCGAAGCGCGAGCCGGGAAAGCTCTCCTACGGCACCTGGGGCCTCGGCTCGACCGCGCATCTGCTGATGCTCGAGATGAACGAGCGGACCGGGACCGAGATGCTGCACGTGCCGTTCGGCGGCCCGGTGCCGGCGCTGACCGAGATCCTGGCCGGCCGGGTGGACATGATGTTCACGACCTTTGCCCCGGCCCGGGCGCATGTGCTGGAGGGGCGCTTGCGCGCTCTCGCTGCGCCGCACGATGAACAGTTGGCGGCAATGCCGCAGGTGCCCACAACAGGCGAACTCGGGCTGCCGGGGTTCCTCGTCAGCGCCTGGTGGGGCTTGGCCGGTCCGGCCAATCTGTCGCCACCGCTCTCCGCAGCGCTGGAGCAAGCAGTAGCCGGCGCTGTCGGCCGCCCTGCGGCACAGCGCCTCGCTGAAGAGTTCGGCCTGTTGCCGCTGCCCTTGGGCCAGGAGGCAATGCGTACGCGCATCCGCCGCGACTTGGCGCAGAACGAGATGTTAATGCGCAAGGCAGGAATCACGCCAGAGTAAAATGTTTCATCAGTTTAATGTTGTAGTTGGATAGTGCAGAGCGCGTTTTATCCAACACCTTTCGGTCCGCCCCTTCGCATCATGGCAAGGGCATAGTTGCCCGGGTTGCGGCATCCAACAAAGAACGATGCACGATGGGTTGGCCGCCTCACCTCTTCGCTACGACGTGGTCGCGGCCGCACGGAAATTGCACCATCACGACCTCCAGCCCGGTCTCGCCGGCGGCCGCGGCGAAGGACGGCTCATCTGGGGCAACGAAGATGCAGGACAGCGGCGGCAGGATCTCACCGGCCGATGCATGCAAGCTGCCCGCCGTCACCACCCAGAACTGGCCGTCGCCGCTGGCAGGGTCGAGGCCTTCCAGCGGTGCCCCCGGCGGCAGGCGAAGGCGCCAAGCCCCCATGCCGTCAGCCGCTTCGGGGATCAGCACCGTCGAGGTCCCTTCCTCCGGTACGGCCGCGTCGGGCGCAACCGGCCCGGCGAAGGCATCGCGGAAACGCCGCTTCACGCCGCGCATCTCCTCCCGCGCGGCCGGCAGATAACGGGCGCCGCGGTCGTAGCCATTGCGCAGGGTGAAGTATTGCAATCCAGCGGGACCCGCGGTGATGGGACCATAGGCGCTGAAGGCGTTGCTGTAATGCACCGCGACCGGCTCCACCGGGTGGCTGCCGAGCGTTCCGTGGCCTGCGACCACGATCTGGAACTGGTTGGCCTCATGGAAGTGGGACGCCACGACCGAGCCCGCCGGCTGCTCCACCAGGAAGGCCACCGGATAGACCGCCTCGGGCCCCGGCGGCTCGGCCGAGGCCGCCGAAGGGTTGTAGCGGTTCGCCCCGATAAAGGTCGTCAGGTGCGCCGCCACGCCGTTGGAGACAATGGCGCGGCGGCTATCGCGCGCGGCCTCAACGGGTGCCAGTATCGCCATATCCTCGTCTCCCTTGACTGTGCAAAGGCTGGCCGGATGATCCCAGGCGACATGCCGCCCGCGCCGCGGCGGCCGGCGCAAGCCACGCCTCTGGCGGTCATCCGCGAGCGGCGGTACGACCGAGACCCATACGCGCTCGGTCGGCCCTGCCAGCATGCGTCCCTCTGTCTTGTGCTGATCATGGGCGGACCCTTCCAGCGGCACAAGCCGCGGCAGCTACCGTTGTATGAACCACGTCACGCCCTTAAGCTGTCGGCATTCAGCCGGCTCGTGCCAGCACCAGCGGGGGGCTGATCCGCCACATGGTGCTGGAGCCCGAATGGAACCCGTAGGGATCCGCTCAGCACGCCGCCTCTGCCGTGCCGGCCCCGCCGCCTTCCCCGCCCTGCCCGCGCTGGCGCAGGACCTGCCGCAGCGCCCCATCCGCCTGATCGTGCCTTTTGCCGCCGGCGGCGGGACTGATGTCGTCGCGCAGGTCGTGGCGGAGCAGGCGGGCAGGCTTCCGGCGCAGCCGGTGGCCGTGGAGCACCGCACAGGCGTCGGCTCGATCCTCGGCATGGAGCACGCCGCTAAGGCGGCGCCGGATGGCGGCACGCGGCTGGTGGCGACCCTCGCGCATGCGGTGAACCCGGCGCTGCACGACACGCTGCCCTATGATCTGCTGCGCGACTTCCGCAGCGTCGCCTTCATCGGCGAAGTGCCGCTGGTGCTGCTAGTCGACTCCTGCCTGCCGGCCGAGGATCTTCGCGGCTTGGTCCCCCTGCTCAGGCGCGAACCCGGCCGCCATGCCTGCGGCTCGGGGGGCAGCGGCAGCGCGATCCACGTCGCGGGGGAGTTGTTTCGCCGCATGGCGGATGTGGGGCTGCTGCATGTGCTCTATCGCGGCGCGGCATCTGCCCTGCAGGATGTCATCGCGGCCGAGAGAGGCTTCCCCGATTTTGGTGCTGTGGGTTGGAATGGGCTTTTCCTGCCCGCCCACACGCCGCCGGCTATCGTCGCGCGCCTGGCGTACGAGGCTCGCGCGGCGCTCCACCGCCCTGACGTGAAAGCTCAGGTCGAACGCCAAAGCGGCGACGTGGTGGGCCGCAACCAACGGACCTTCGCCCGCTTTGTTCGAACTGAGGTCGTGCGTTGGGCCGAAGTGGTGCGCCGCAATGGGATCCAAGTCGAATGAGTGGGCCGCTCGCCGGAATTCGTATCCTGGACATCTCGACCATCATCGCTGGACCTTGGTCCTCAACGCTGCTCGCGGATCTCGGTGCCGAGGTGCTGAAGGTGGAGCTGCCTGGCGCCGGTGACGGTCTGCGGGCATTGGCACCGCACAAGGATGGGATTCCCTTGTGGTGGAAGGTGACCAACCGCAACAAGCGCGGCATCAGCCTCGACCTGCGCAAGCCTGCCGGCAAGGCTCTCTTCGAACAACTGCTACCCCGCTACGACGTGCTGGTGGAGAATTTTCGCCCCGGCACCTTGGACAAGTGGGGAATGCCTATCGATCGCATGCGGGAGTTGGCGCCGCGCTGTGTGGTGCTTCGCGTCACGGGCTTCGGCCAAACCGGACCTTACAAAGACCGCCCTGGCTTCGCCCGGGTCTTCGAAGCCATGTCCGGCCTGTTGAACATCACTGGCGATCCGGACCGGCCACCGCTGCACGCTGGCTTCCCCATCGCGGATGCCGTAGGCGGGCTGTTCGGTGCACTCGGCATCCTTGCTGCGCTCCGCCATCGTGACGCCAATCCGGACCTGCCGGCGCAGGAGATTGACCTATCGATGCTCGAGGCCATGTGGCGCGTGCTCGATTTCCTGCCGGTCGAATATCAACAACTCGGTGTGGTGCGCGAACGCAATGGCAACAATAGCCAGTATAGCGGTCCGAGCAACGTGTACCGCGCGAAAGACGGTCGGTGGGTTACGATTCCCGCCAGTACCCAAGCGGTGTTCGAGCGACTTTGCCAAGCCATTGGCCAACCGCTGTTGCCGGCCGACCCGCGCTTCCTCACCAACCCCGACCGCGTTCGGAACCGTGCCGCGCTGGATGCCGTGGTCGGCCAGGCCATCAGCGCGCTGGACTACGAGCCACTGGCTGACATGCTGGAGAAGCACGGCGTTGCCTTCGCCCCTGTCCAGAATACGGCCGACATCTTTGCCGATCCACATATGCAGGCACGCCAGGCGATCATCGATGTACCGGACTCCGATCTCGGATCCCTGGCCATGCAGGCGGTAGTGCCACGCTTCTCCGCGACACCGGGCGAGGTACGATACAGCGGGCCTTCGGTCGGCGAACACAACATCGAAGTGTTCTGTGATGAGCTTGGCCTCACGGAGGCCGAACTAGCCGAATTGAAGGCCCAGAACGTCGTCTGAGCAGGCAGGATCGGTTGGCAGGGTACGCATCATGGCCCGCTCCGCCGATCAGCTTGGACCTTCGGAAGCGGTTCGGCCGCCGAGTAGGTCTATCGTCACTGCTGCATCTGCCCTTGTACGGCCGCGACTGCAGGCTTCCAACCTGCGAGGTCGCGCTCGATGAGGGTCCGGAACTCTGCACTCCCTGTAGGCGCAGGTTCGAGGCCTATTGCCGCCAGCCGCGACGCAGCCTCGGGTCCGCTGACGGACGCCTTTGCGATGTCCGCAATGGCGGCGATGGCGGCCGGATCAGTACCGAGCGGAGCCAGCACACCCAACCATGATGTGAAATCAATGCCAGCCAAGCCCAACTCGGCGAGCGTCGGCACCTCAGGCAGCAAGGCTGAGCGCTGAGCGGCTGCGACGGCCAGAGCACGAGTGGAGCCATCTTGCAGATAGGAAAGGTGTACGGTGGGGTTGTCGCAGACGAAAGTTAAGCGGCCCGCCAAGAAATCCGGCAGCAAGGCAGAGCTGCCACGATAGGGGACCATCTCGGCCTGGCCACCAAGCCGCGCGAGGAATTGCTCGCCGACGACATGCATCGCCGTTCCAGGCAGTGGCGGCGCCCAGGACGAAGAAGCATCATTCGTGCGCAGGCGAGCGGCCAATGTCGCAAAGTCCATGATGCCGGAACTGGCGCGCGTCAGGACAACAGCCGGGGAGGTTGCAAGACGGGCCACCGGCACCAGACTTCGTACCGGATCGACCGCCCCCGGTGGGTCGCCACGAAGATTGTTGATGACAAGCGCTGCATAGCCCAGCAGGAAGGTCCGGCCATCCGGGCGCGCTCGCGTGACGGCAGAGGCGGCGATATTGCCCCCTGCGCCTGTGAGGTTCTCGACAACGACCGGCTGCGGCAGCCTAGAGCGCGCTGTTTCTACAAACAGTCGGGCAAGAGAGTCTGTCGGTCCCCCAGCCGCCGAGCCGACCACAATACGCACCGGACCGTCCGGTGTCCAAGCCGCAGCGGGAAAAGAAAAGCAGAGGAAAACGATGGCTGGCAGCCACCGAGTTGGTAAGTTCATCGCATTACCTCCCATTCAAAGCCTTGAATACAAGGAGCTTCCGGTGTTCGGCAATCAACCCGGAGTGGGCGGCAGGTCGTGTTTCAGGTGATGGTATAGGAGCGTGGCTCCTGGCGGGTCAGGCCGCTGAGTCAGGTTGGCACGGCCGAGAGCCTGACCTAGCCAGTATCGCTGACTGCGGCGACGGCCTCCAGGGTCGCGTAGCGGGAGCGTTGGATGGACCACTCGTTCGACTGTGCGAGGAGACTTGCGGCACTGCCGCAAAGCCGATGAATCGAACCGCGGCGGCCTCGTTTGGGAGTATGCGACTACATTCGTCCTGCGCTTGATCTCGCCGTTCAGTCGCTCGATGGAGTTTGTCGAGTGTAACTTCGCCCGATGCGCGGTGGGAAGGTCATGTAGGCGAGCACGTCCTCCTCAACACTATCCATCAGCGAGGCGAGCTTCGGGCCCCTCGGGCGGGGCCGGTCGGCGACGGTGCACCACTGCCGCTTTGCGCTTTCGGCATCTGCATGAGCCGTGCCGACCCAAACCGAGACGATACGGCGCTGGGCCTTTGCCAGCACGGGCCGAAGCAGTGCGGGCGAAGTAGACACGGCACCGCTGGTAGGTGACGCGCAGCACCTTCGTCACCGCCGCCTTCGAGCCCTGTTGGGTGTCGAAGACGACGATCTTCATACCGCGCAGGTCGGGGCGCGGAGGAAGTCGAACCAGAATGGCTCCGCCTCCGAACTGCCGACCATCAGGCCCAGAACCTCGCGTCAGCCATCAGCGTTCACGCCTACCGCAACGGTGGCTATACGCCCTTGACGGCGTCGGCGCCGCGCTTCCGCACAACTATGCCGCGGAGCCATCAAGGAGCTGTCGCTTCCTTGCGTTACCAAACTATAATTTGTTGGGCACAGAAGCACGGCCGGGCACCCCTACCGGTTAAATCAACCAAGTCCGCCAAATTCTACCATTGGCTCTCAATACAAAGACACAACATCCAAGCTTGTTGGGGATTCGATTGCTCAAAAATAGAGATTAATTGACTCGCGCGATGCAACACGACACGGATAGGGGGGTGAAACCGTTTTATACTCAACATTAATCAGGAGCCTTGTATGGCGCAGGCAAGCTTCCCCACCCAGCACCGCGTCGCCGCTCTTGCGCGGGACAATGCAGGCAAGGGCCTGATTAAGCACTCCACTGATTCCGGTCTAAAAATGATGGCGCTCGCGGTGGGCGAGAGCACCAATCCGCTCGACCCAACGGCCTACAAGCCAGTGTGGACCGAAAGTTTCGATACCGGCTTTGGTAAGATGACCGAGGTTTGGGGTGATGTGAAAGTGGCCGATGGCATTGCCATCCTGACCAGCACCGATGTCACGCCGGAGGTGACCAATGTTAAAGGCCCCAACGATTGGCAAGCTGCTGGCATGATGGTCCGGCCCGAAGGGGCAAGTGCGGGCAACGGCTACGGCCTTTACACCATCACCGCAAAAACCGATCCCAGCGAGGGGCCCGGTCCCTTCGCCTGCTTATGGCCCGCCAGCAACAAATGGCCCGGTCCGGAACTCGACATCTTTGAGAAAGCCTCGACCGGCGATACGGATGGCTATTCAACAATTCACTTCAAGTCGTCCAGCGGGGGCGACGGATACACGGTCTATCGCTATCCGGCCAATACCTACAAGATGAGCGATATTCACGAGTATTCCATGGAGTGGACCGACGACCACATCAGCCTGTATATCGACAAAAACTGGATCTACACGACTACGGAGCATGTGCCGAAAGACTTTGCACATGGTGGTGAGAATTCAGCATTTGGTGCTGGCATGCAGCCAGACTGGGCATGGCAACAGCAAAACGGCTCCACCAACGTCCTCTACGTCTACGAGATGAGCTATGCTGCATTGCCGCCGCCCAAAATGAGCGTCAGCGATGCCGTCGTTACCGAAGGCGGGGATCTCAGCTTTATCGTTAGCCTGGACGACGTGCCGGCGGGACCGGTGACGGTGAATTACAGCACATCGAATGGTACGGCGGATGGATCGGACTACACGGCCGTCGATAACACGCTGACCTTTTCGCCGACGGAAACCAGCAAGACCATCCTTGTCCGCACCACGGGGGATACGGCCTTCGAAATTGACGAGACGCTGACCCTTACCCTGTCGAACCCCAGCAATACGGCTACGCTGCTCACGGCTACGGCCACCGGCACCATCACCAATGATGATCCTGTCCCGGTTGTTGTGCCGGGCATAACGGTCTCGGATGCTAGCGCGCCCGAAGGCTCCAAGATGACCTTCACCGTGTCATTGGACAAACCCACCACCAGCACGGTGACGGTGAACTACAGCACGGCGGCCGGTACGGCCTCCGCTACGGATTTCACAGCGGCCAACAGTGGCCTCACATTCGCGCCGGGCGAGACCAGCAAGACAGTAGAGGTGCAAACCGCGCAAGACAGCTTGGCCGAACCCAGTGAGACGCTGACCTTTAACCTTTCAAACCCGAGTGGCGCGACCTTGTTTGACGCCTCCGGGACTGGCACTATCACCAATGTCACCACGACCCCGGTCGTAGTGCCGGGCATGCGGGTGTCTGATGTCAGTGTGAACGAAGGCGGCATCCTTAACTTTACGGTGTCACTCAGCACGGCGACCACTGTGCCAATCACGGTGAAGTACGCCACGGCGAATGGCACCGCGCTCAGCACCTCTGATTATAAGGCGGCCGCCAACACCCTGACTTTCTCGGCCGGTCAGACCAGCAAGACGGTCGTGGTGCAGACAACCAACGACACTGCCTATGAGGCCAACGAGACGGTGTTTCTTCGCTTGACCCAGGCAAGCGGCGCGACGCTAACCGATGCCGAAGGCCGGGGAACGATCCTCAACAACGACGTGATGGGCCGGACCGTCACGGGCACCACCTCCAACAACACGCTCGCGGGTGCTGGCGGTGACGATACGATCACCGGTTGGCGCGGCAACGACACGATGACGGGTGGCGGGGGTTCGGATGACTTCGTGTTCTCGCGACTCGACGGCTTCGACCGGATTAAGGATTTCGTTCCTGGAGTCGATGATTTGGTATTTCGGAGCATCGCCAGCAGCACGGTGGCAGCCAAGACGGCAACCTATTCCGGCATCTCGGGTACCGATGTGACCTACGGCACCAGCGGCGACCATGTGTTCTTGGAAAGAGTGTCGCTGGCGCAGTTTTCGATCGGCAATGATGTCATCTTCGCCTGAACAACAGAAGGTGCGGCTTGTCCGCGCCTTCGCCCAGCGGTCGGATTGTCAGGTTTCGCGCCGACGAGGGAGTTTGATCAGAGGGGCTGGTTGGCCTGTCGCATGTCTTCGGCAACGACCGCTCGCTGGTCGAGGCCAGTGTGGAGCAGGAAGGAAGCAGCGCTGCGGATCGGCGCGGCGTCGTTTCGCGTCGCCATGAAGAAGAATGCGGCGCTGCGGGTCTGCTGCACCGCTACGCCCTTGCCTTCCAGAACCAAGTCACCATGACAGCAGCGCGCAATGCGCATCACCCCATCGGGCAGCGCGTCGCCCGCCTGCCTGGGACAACAGGCGAGCTTCCACCAGCAGCTATGCTGCGATCGCCGTCCGACTAGGTCGTTCGTATTGCGAAAGCTGGGTGACACCGCAGTCACACCCGGCTACTCAGTAGCGATGCCGGCCCGCCACAGTCTCCATGTCGCCCTGACGGCCGAATTGTGCCGCTTGGTCGAGCACCTCGTTGCCTCAGGCCGTTACCAGAGTTCCAGCGAGGTCGTCCGCGCCGGTCTGCGCCTGCTGGAGCGTGCCGAGGCGCTGCCGCCCGAGCCATCCGCCCCTCGCCCCGTCGCCGTCGTTCCGAGCCATGCCGATGAACAGCCGTAAGGTTGACTTCGCCCGCCACCGGCTGCCGAACCCGGGCCGCCTGGCTGAGCTCGTCCTGGCCTGCTCAGCCGACTTCGCCGTCCTCACGATCTGCCCTGAGGGGACGATCACCAGCTGGAACAGCGCCGCCGAGCGGGTGATGGGTTGGTCGGAGGACGCCGCCGTCGGCCAGAATGCCAGCATGATCTTCACGCCCGAGAATAGGGTGGAGGGCGCTTTCGAAATCGAAATGGAAACTGCCCGGCGCTGCGGGCGGGCCGAAGATGAGCGCTGGCACATGCGCAGCAACGGCAGCTGCTTCTGGGGATCCGGTGCCTTGGCCCCGCTCAAGGACGACGAGACGGGCGAGCACATCGGCTACGTGAAGATCGTCCGTGACCGCACGGACCAGCACCGGGCCGGGGAGCGGCTCCGGGCGAGCGAGGCCGTGCTGCGCGGCATTGCCGAGAACAGCGCCGACTGCCTCAAGCTCCTGACGCTTGATGGGCGCGTGACCTTCATGAACGCCCCCGGCCTGCGTGCGATGGGGTTCACCGACCTGGGTGCCGTGAATGGCCAGGATTGGGTTTCCATCTGGCCGGAGGAGGAGCGGGCGAAGGTCAAGGCGGCCCTGGTCGAGGCCGTAGCCGGGCGGGTCGGCCGCTTCGGGGGCTTCTGCCCGACCGTCAGGGGCACCCCGAAATGGTGGGACGTGCAGATCACCGCCGTACCGGGTGCGGATGGGAGGCCGGAACTGCTGGTTGCCTCTTCCCGCGACGTGACCGAGCGTGAGCGCTCGCGCGAGGCCCTACGCCTCAGCGAGTCACGGCTGCGGGCTGCCCTCGGCATCAGCACGGTCGGCGTGCTGTTCTGGAGCGGGAGCTTCGGGCTGACGGAGGTGAACGACGCCTTCCTGCGCATGACTGGCTTCAATCACGAGGAAGCAATCGACAAGACCTGGCAGGAGCTGACCCCGCCGGAGTTCCATGCCGCCTCGTGGAAGGCGGTCGAGCAGGTGACCACGCTTGGCGAGGCCGTGCCTTACGAGAAGCAGTACTACCGCAAGGATGGCTCGCGCTGGTGGGGCGTGTTCGCGCCGCGGCGCATCGGCGAAGAGGTGGTCGAGTTCGTGCTCGATGTCACCGACTGGAAGGCGGCCGAGGCGGCGTTGCGGGCAGGTGAGGAGCGCTTCCGGGCACTGGTAGCCGCCACCGCTGCCGCGGTCTGGACCACCGACGCCGAGGGCCTCGTGCGGGAGGACTCCCCGAGCTGGCGCGCCTTCACAGGCCAGACACTCGAGCAATGGCTGGGCACCGGCTGGGCGAACGCCGTCCACCCCGACGACCGTTCCCGCGCGACCGACGGGTGGGTCAGCACCGTCGCGGCAGGCACGACGTTCGATACCGAGTTCCGGCTGCGCCGTTCGGACGGAGAATGGCGACTGACCACCGTCCGCGCCGTGCCGGTCCGCGAACCCAATGGGAGCATACGGGAGTGGGTCGGCATGAATGTCGACATCACGGACCAGCGCCGGGCCGAGGAGGCGCGGCACGCCATCGAGGAGCGCTACCACCTTGTCGTCCGGGCGACGAATGACGCCATCTGGGACTGGGACCTGCGGCGGGACCGGGTCGAATGGAACGAGGCGCTGCAGGAGACCTTTGGCCATCGGCTCGACAGTGTGGTTTCCCCCAGCGGGTGGTGGCTCGCGCAGATCCACCCCGAGGACCGGGAACGGGTTTCCCAGTCCGTCCACGCCGTGATCGACGGCGCGGGCGACCGCTGGTCCGACGAGTACCGTTTCCGGCGCGCCGATGGCAGCTACGCCGACGTGCTCGATCGAGGATTCATGGTGCGTGGGCAGGGCGGCAAGCCGCTGCGGATGATCGGGGCCATGCTGGACGTGACGGAGCGGCGGCAGTCCGAGCGGGAGCTGCGGCGGTTGAACGAGCATCTTGAGGTCGAGGTCTCCCGCCGGGCCGAGCAGATCCGCCTCCAGGGGGATGCCCTGCGGCAGAGTCAGAAGCTCGAAGCCGTGGGCCAGCTCACCGGTGGCGTGGCGCACGACTTCAACAATCTGCTGACTGTGATCCGCTCTTCGGCGGGATTGCTGCGGCGCTCCGACCTGTCGGAGGAACGACGGCGCCGCTATGTCGAAGCCATCGCCGATACCGCCGACCGGGCAACCAAGCTCACGCGCCAACTTCTTGCCTTTGCGCGCCGCCAGCCGCTCAAGCCGGAGGTGTTCGTCGTCAACGATCAGGTTCAGGCTGTCACGGAGCTCATCCGCCCACTTGTGGGAGCTCGCGTCAGGATCGAGGCAGTCACTGAGTGCGAAGGCTGCGCGGTCGAAGCGGACCGCAACCAGTTCGAGACGGCGCTGGTGAATCTGGCCGTCAACGCACGCGATGCGATGGCGGGCGAAGGGCGCTTGACCATCCGGACTTGGCTCGCCCCCGCGGTGCCGCCTACTCGCGGGCATGCCGGCACGCCGGGCGCCTTCGTTGCGATTTCAGTATCCGATACCGGAACCGGGATCGCGCCCGATATGCTCAGCAGGATCTTCGAGCCGTTCTTCACCACCAAGGAAGTCGGCAAAGGCACGGGGCTGGGTCTGTCACAGGTCTACGGCTTCGCCAAGCAGTCGGGTGGCGAGTTGCACGTCGAGAGCCGGGTTGGTGAGGGCTCGATCTTTACGCTCTACCTGCCGCACGCGGAGGCTACGCCGGCGATCCCGCCCATACAGCCCAGCCTCGTGGCCGAAACAGCCGTGATGAGCCGGCGGAACGTCCTCCTCGTCGAGGACAACACGCAGGTTGGCGAGTTCGCCCGGCAGGTGCTGGAGGATTTCGGCTATGTGGCCACCTGGGCCCCGAATGCCAAGGCGGCCTTGGTCCTGTTGGAAGCGGATGCGAGCCGGTTCGACGTGGTGTTCTCGGACGTGATCATGCCCGGCATGAACGGCGTCGAGCTCGGCAAGGAGATCCGGCGCCGCTGGCCGGATCTTCCGGTCGTCCTGACCAGCGGCTACAGCCACGTGCTGGCCGAGGGCGGCGCCAAGGGCTTCGCCTTGCTCCACAAGCCCTACTCGGCCGAGGACCTGTCGAAAGCACTCCGCCAGTTGGGATAAAGCCAGGTTTCACATCGGGCCGGAAGGCGAAGAAATTCAGGAACTTGCCCTGCCAGGACAGGTTGGTCATCCCTTAGCGCCATGATGAACGGCGCCGGCGCGATCGGACAGGCCCTGCATGGCAGAGAGAGATGGGGGCGGCAGCACGCCCCATGGCAATGGTGGACCGCAGACCGCGGAGCCGTGGGGGGAGCGTCACGAGCTCGCGCTGTTGCGCTCGGCCGTGCGGGCGATCGGTGAGGCGCTCGTCGTCACCGGAGCGGACCTCGACTCCCCCGGGCCAATCATCGAGTACGTCAACCCCGGTTTCGAGCGCATGACCGGATATGCTGCGCAGGAGGTCATCGGGCGCTCTCCCCGGTTTCTCCAGGGCCCGCTCACGGACCGTGCCGTCCTGGATCACCTGCATTCGGCTCTACGGGCAGGCCACAGCTTCCAGGCCGAAGCGGTCAACTACCGCAAGGACGGCACCACCTATGACGTGGAATGGCTCATCACTCCTGTTTTGAAGGATGGCCAGGTCGTTCATTGGGTTGCCGCGCAGCGGGACGTGACCGAGCGCAAGCGCACGGAAGAGCGTCAGAAGCGGCTGGTCGATGAGCTCAATCATCGGGTCAACAACGCACTTGCTGCGGTTCAAGCGGTCGCGACGCAGACCTTTCGGGATAGCCAACGAAACGTTGGCGAGGTTCGGGACGTTTTCCGGGATCGGCTGCTTGCCTTGTCCCGAGTGCACGTTCTCCTCGCCAAGGAGCATTGGGAGGGTGCGCCGCTTCAGTCTCTGGCCGAGAGGCAGCTGATGCCGCACCGTGGCAATGCTGGACGTATCGACCTTGCCGGCCCGGAGGTGCGGCTCGCGCCCAGTGTTGCTGTAGCGTTCGGAATGGCCTTGCACGAGCTGCTGACAAACGCGCTGCGGCACGGTGCCCTCTCCAGGCCCGAAGGACACGTCCGATTTGAGTGGTCGGTTGTACCCGATAGCGGGAACAAACGCCTGCAACTCCATTGGGCTGAGAAGTACGGACCGCCAGTGTCCCCGCCGCCGCACCGTGGCCTGGGCTCACGGCTGATCGAGCGAGGCTTCACGCACGGGTTACGCGCCAATGTGCGCATGTTGTTCGAGCCTTCCGGCTTGCGGTGCGAGGTGGATGCACCACTGGCGACCGTGGTACCTAAGGTGCCCTGACATTCGCCGCGTACTATTCGGTCGTCATAAAGCTGAGGCTTCGATGTCCAGCTTCGGCGGAGTGTCGAGAATGCGCCTGATGGTAAGACCGCCAACCTTCAAGGACATCAAGAACCGATGGAGGCGGTGGAGGCCGGACGCTCACGATCAGCTTGGCACGATGCTCCGTAAACCGCCGGGGGCGGCTTTAGCGCCAGCTGGGCGAGAGCGCGGGGACTAATTGCCCCACGCAGCACTCATCGCAGATGAATAACGGAACTGGCTTGTCCGATGAAGTGGAGGTGCTTACGCGCCCTCAGCCCACGGGCCGCCGATGCGTATCAGAAGGCCGGGGAGCGTCACCGCGGAGGACAGGGGCCAGCTCATATGCTTCCCGGCAGAGCGGGTCCACTCCCGCCCTGACCACCCGATCTGCCGCTTCGGCACTATCGTCCGATCACCCAGATCGCCTGGAGGACGAAGGCGTGAAACCCGGCCGTGCCGCGCCGCTCCTCGCGCTGGTAGTATGCGTCGAGATCGAGGGCGCCGCCGAGCGCCCCGATCGCGCGTATCCCCGCGGAAAGGCGATGGCGCGACGCGAAGCCCCGGGACTCTTCCCAAAACAACTCCTCCGCGACGAACGGTCGGGGCCAGCCCTCCGCCGGTGCGGGGAATGTCGCCCGGGCGCGCAGGCGTGCCCGAGGAACGCCACGGTCGCCCTCGGGCATCACGAGCTCCGCGACGAGGCGACCGTCGAGGCTCATCGGTCCGACCTGCCCCTCGGCAATCGACCCGATACGGAAGAGTTGCGCGCGGTTCTCCTTTCCGTCCCGTCGCTCCAAAAGGCTTGCGGCGTAGGCACCCGTCAGGCCGACGCCGCCGGAGGTAGGCGGGAGAAGCCGGAGCTCAAGAAGGGCAGCTCGCTGCCCAAGACCGCCGAAGCGCGATACGTAGAGGGTCGCGTCACCACGCGCCCCAGGCGCCGCGCCGAGGAGCGTGCGCAGGCCCGCGCTGAGCCAGACGCCATCCCGCGGCGCCACATTCCGGGCTCCGGCGGCCGCACCCCGGTCCTGGGCTTGAGCCGGGAACAGCGCAGTGAAGCAGGTGATGACGAGGGGCGAAGCGGCTCGCCTCATCCGTGCCATCCAGCGGCAACGCTTCGGCTGGAACCGTGGAGGGTCCTGCAGGCTCGTCGCGGGTGACCGCCCGCCGCCGCTACGGGGGCGGAAGGACAGGAGGTCACTCAACTTCCTGACTCTCCCACTCCGAGCGGACCAAGCAGATCCGTGTTGGAGCATGTTGCTGGACCAGTTGCCGGCGCGGCGCTACTTGCCTGCCCAAATGCCGGTGCGCCCTTCGGACACCATCAGCAGTGTTCTGCTGCGGTCCAGGAACTTCTCCTCGTCATCGGCGACGACGGTTGCGTAGTTCGCCGAGCTCATGGCGGCAGCGGCTGCTTCGAGGTTATCGAACCACAGCTCGGCCACGCCGTCGAAAGGGGCGATCGGCAACCCGTCCGGCAAACCACTTACCGCGTCCTGCTGGACGTCACGGCACACGAATTGCCGCACTTCGGGTAGGGACTGCAGGAGGGTCGCGTGCTCCTTCACCCAGTATCGGCTGAATTCCTCATGTGTGAGGTCACTGCGGCGGGTTAGGAAGACGCTCAGCTTCACCATGATGATGCCTTTCGACTGTCAATGCGCGGGGCGGAGCCGAAGCTCCTGCGGTGCGTGGAAGGATTAGTGCGCAGCCGACCCGAGCCGATCACGGTCGTCGCGCGGAACGTGACCTCGCCGCCGCCCCCCTTCGTCCGCGATCGCCAGATAGCTGCGTGAACACGCGACTGCTGTTCCGGACCAAGGGGCGCATAGGCCGGCATGAAGCCGTGCAGATCCTCCGCTTCCTTCAGACAGGCCGTACCCGCCGGCCCATCCTAAACGGCCCCGATCTCCTCGACTTCCTCGTCGACAAGACCCGCCCTCCCCAGCTCGGCGACCATGCGACCGGGATCTGCCAGTGTGGCAAAACCCTCGGGCGGGCGAGGCACAGGGCGGTGCTGCAGACCGCCCGTTCCATGACAGCCAAGGCGCCACTGGGCAGGCTGCGCCAACTGCAATCTGGATTTCCCGCTCAAGCTGAGAACGCGGACCTGCCCGGCCAGCCGCTGACGCCCGTTCCGAAAAATTTCCGATCCCCCGACTGAGACGGTGACGTCGTTGGCGAAGGAGAGCGTCTTGCCGTTCATGATCGACGTCTTGCATGTAGGGAGGCGGCCAGTCCCTCGGACAGCAGGGACACCACGCCCGGTACGATGTTGATCGCCATCACCGCGGCGCCTGCATGTTCGGCTAGAAGCGTCAGCACGCCGCGCCGGTGGTGATGTGAAACACGCGCATGCTGCGTTGGATCGGACCGAACCAGCCAAGCATTGCGATCGGAAATAGTACCCATCAGCCGTGATGCTGTGCGCGCGAATGCCAATGTCGCATCCGGGGCTCCGCTGGACCCTGATGAGCTAGCAATCACGTTCGCCTCCTTTGACCATTTGGCTTCGATGGCTTGCGCGGGCCTGGATGCGTCTGCCGGAAAAGCGGGCGGATCGCCGGCCCTGCCCTCCCCGCCCCTACGCCTCCGGACTGCGTCGTCGACACGGTGGCCGACGCTGCTTAGCTGCGCGCCCGGCGTGCCTATGCCAAGGCTGAACGGGTCTTTGCGCTATTACGCGAAGCGCAAAAGCGGGTTGACGAAAACCGGAATGTCCGTCCGACGGGCCCGCGGAACCGAGCACGACCCGCTGGGGCGACTGGGGCTATGCGGTGGCGAACCACCTGGGCGCGATCGGCGCACCGACCGTGCATTTCAACATGTTCCCGATCCTCAAGAGCATGAAGGCACGGGACGAGCAGGAAAGGGCGGCGCTGGCGCGTCTGCAGGCTTTCAGGACGATAAAATCGGCTAGGCGCTGACCGATTTACCCCTCGGCTTGGCGGCCTGCTTCTCAGCAAAAGCTCGAGTAGTGGCCGACCACGACTGCGGCTCCGAGCCGTGACGACATGATGGATACCATAACGCTCTATCGGCTCACGGCCATCGCGGCGTCGTCGACGCGCATCTATCAGCAGGGCATGCGAAGTTTCAAAGAGCAGCCGATCAACGTACCGGTTGGCAATACCCCGTTCCCGCAAGACATCCGCCAAGCCGGCCACCGCTGGGTGGAAGAGCGCCATCCGTCGCCCGCCACTACAGCGAGGCGGCGAAGGGCGGGCACTTTCCCGCCTGGGAGCAGCCCCGGTTGTTCGTAGCGGAGATGCGCGAGAGCTTCCCGCGGGCCTGGCAGCAGAGTCGGCGCAAGGCATTGGGCGCCGCCGGGCCTTCCACCAGTGTCGCTTTCGCCGGTTCGCCATTGGGTTTCGCCCGATCTGCACCGGCGAAGCCACCGAGGCCCGCCGACGTTGCCTGGCTGAGATGGCTCAATCAGCTGAAGGAGACGGATCGATGTTCGATGAGAAAGCCGGTACGGGACGACGCGCGATCGGTGGGGCGGCTGTGGCGCTGGGCGCCGCGGCCCTTTTCACCCAAGGCGGCAACGCGGCCCGTGCGGCCCAGGATGAACCCCCAAGAGCAGACACGATGCTGGAAGAACCCAACCTTCGTGCCGACGATCCGGCCCTGTCGCCGCGTGCCCGCGAGCTGATCCGCATCGGCGAGATCTCTATCGCACGTGAGGACCAGGCGGCGGCGGCGAGGTTCTTCCATCCCGATTTCCGCTTCCACGGACCGGATGGGGGCACCCTGGGACGCGAGCAGCTCTGGGCGTATTTCGCCGCCTGCCGGGCAGCCTTCGACGATTTCTCGGTGACGCGACAGCAGATCTTCTCCGACGGCGGCGATCACCTGGCTGCCCGCACGACGTTCTACGGCGTCTTCAGACGGCCCTTCACCGCCTCGCCGCTCGGAACGCTGCAGCCGAACGGCCGGTCCGTCTTCTACAAGATCAACAACGTGTTTCGCTATGCACCGGACGGCACGCTGATCGAGGAGTGGGCGCAGTATGATAGCCGCATGTTCCTGCAGCGGCTCGGTGCCAACCTGGTGCTTGGCCGATGAAGGGCCGGCGCGACCGCTGCCGGATAGGCTACGAATTCCCGGTCCGCGATGCCGCTGTCGTCGGGCGGGCAGGAGCAACCTACTGTCAGATGGAATCGTCCGGCAGGCGTAATTTGCTCGTCGGACGACAACCAGGGCAGGATCCGTGAGCCGGTGCGGACGGCAACCGCCACCGTAGGTTTCGCCGCGCCCGCTACGCTCTCGACCGGAACTGCCGCGGCGACACGCCGAACTGCCGGCGGAATGCCGTGGCGAAGTGGGATGGGTTCGTGTAGCCGCAATCCAGCGCGATCTGGCGCGCACTGAGGCGGCCCTCGCGCACCAAGCGTTCCGCGGCCTCCATCCGCACCGTGGCGAGGAGCCGCATCGGGGTCTGGCCACGGATGCGCTTCGTCAGGCGGATCAATTGGAAGCTGCTGCAGCCGATGGCTGCGGCGATGTCCGCCAGCGTGATCGGCTCCGCCAGCCGCGCCCGCATGTAGTCTTCCGCACGGCGCATCTGCACCTCGTCGCTGGAAGGTCCGTCATCGCGCCCGGGGCTGGAGCACAGGAGATGGAGCGCCAGGAAGTGGGCCGCGCTTTCGGCGTAGATGGCGGGGTAGCCTGCCATGAGCCCCTGCTCGATCGCCAGGATCGCGGTGGAGGCCCAAGGTTCCCGTCGGGAGAGGCTGTTCAGCCTCAGGACAGGTTTCATGGGCCGGAGTTCGGCCGCGGCCCGATCGAGGAATGGCGTCGGCAGGAAGAGCTGCAGGGTCTCATGCCTCTCGTGCCCCCGCCACCGCAGGCGTGCCGTCTCGCCCGGAGGCGTCATGCCGAGATCGCCCGGGACATAGGCCGTCTTGCGCCAGTAGCCATCGCTGAAGCTCTCGATGGCGGTGCCGCCCGACTTGACGAGGACAAGCGTCTGACACGGGATGGGTGCGGTCTCGAACGCGCCGGCATGGGCGGGCTCGGAGTAGCGCCGCAGCAACAGTGAGGACCAGCCCGCGTCCAGGCTGCACAGCACATGCTGGCCTGGAAGGCGCTCGAGTGACCGCATGACGTCGCCGAACACCGTCGGCAACGCGCCGCGGTCGGCAGGAGCGGCCTCGTGCGCCGCTGAGAACAGTCGGTCGGGACCGGGAACAGCCATGCCGCATGATAGGCCCGCGATGCCGCCGTTTCCACTGGTCGCGGCGCGGGCCAGAGGCGACGGGGGCGCCGGCCTTTTCGCGCAGATCCCAGGGCGTGTTCCCGAAGCATCCGGCAGAAGCGGCCAGCCGGGCAAACCGCAAAGTATCCGCGCAGATTTCAGACTATTCTTAGATTGCGAATGTCTCGCGTAATTGCGGACGCAGATGTCCATTTGGAACTCCTTGCATAATTGCCGATGACTTTCTGTGAGTATGCTTGAAAATAATCATCCTGTACTCGACATACGAACCGTATGTGCCATAGGGCTGGTGCTCGGCCGTTGCGGGAGAACAGAACCATGCTGAGTTTTGCTCACCATCATGCGGCGGCGAGCCTTCACTGCGCTTCGGCGATCCCGCTGAGCGTGCTGGATTCGAGCACGTCGGTAGGTTGGACCTCCCTGCTGTTGAACCATCAGGAGGGCATCGGCTCCGTCGAGACCTTCGAGACGCATCCCACCGATGACCTCAGCCTGACGGTTGTTGTCGTTGGGCGCCACGAGGTCCAGGAGTTGCTGGATGGGCGCTGGCGGTCGGCGATCTTCCAGCCTGGGATCACCTGTCTCACGCCGCCCGGCGAGACGGCGAGAGTACGGCTGCTCGCCAAATCGCCGACCGAGCGGTTCCGCAGCCTGCACGTCTACCTGCCTGCCTCGCTTGTCGCCGGCGTTGCGGACGAATACCGTCGCGTCGGTCAGGTCGTGGGCACTGCTCGGGTAGCAGCCTGCCGGGACGAGGTCCTTGCGGGACAGGCTGGCGCGTTGCTGGCGGCCATGCGGGCGGGCGCACCCGATCTCTACGCGGCGAGCGCGGCGCATTGGATGACCACGCACATCCTGTCGCAGCAATCGGAGTGGCGGCACATCGCCGACGATCCACGCCTGACCGCGATCATCACCGATCGGCGGCTGGCGCGGGTGATCGAGTATATGAGCTGTCACCTCGACGAGCCGCTAACGCTGCAGGAGCTGGCGCGCGAGGCGGGGATCAGCGTGCACCACTTCGGGCGGCGATTCCGCGAGCGCACCGGCATGGGGCCGGCCGCCTATCTCACCGAGTTGCGGATGGAGCGGGCACGCCTCTATCTCACGACCACGGACCTGCCGGTGGCCGAGATAGCCCTGCGGTGCGGCTATCCCCGGCCGAGTGCCTTCTCCACCGCCTTCCTCCGGCAGACGGGCACGACGCCGACGACCCTGCGTGCGGATTCCCCACTTTCGCGGGCGTGCGGTTTGAATTCCGGATTGCGCCGAACCGGACCCGCCGCCGAAACGGCACCCTGAGCGCGGCGTAGGGGCGCTTGTCTCAAATGGAGGACCTCGACATGGCGACAACTGGACGGGTGGCGATCGTGACGGGATCGTCGCAGGGCATCGGGGCGGCGGTGGCCGAGCGTCTGGCATCGGACGGCTGGGCCGTGACGGTCAACTACTCGGGGCATGCCGAACCGGCGCAGGCCCTGGCCGAGAAGATCACGGCCACGGGTGGCCGGGCGATCGCGGTCAGGGCGGATGTGAGCGATCCGGCCGAGGTCCGGCAGATGTTCGCCACGACGCAGCAGACCTTCGGCGGCATCGACGGACTGGTCAACAACGCCGGGATCATGAAGCTCGCGCCACTGGCTGAGACGGAAGATGCGCTGTTCGACCGGCACGTCGCCGTGAACCTGAAGGGCGTGTTCAATTGCCTGCGCGAGGGCGCCCGGCAGATCCGCGAGGGCGGCCGGATCGTCAGCTTCTCCTCCAGCGTCCTCGGCTTGTACCAGCCGAGCTATGCGGCCTACGCCGCCACCAAGGCCGGTGTCGAGGCGATGACCCACATCCTTGCCAAGGAGCTCGGCCCGAAGAGGATCACGGTCAACGCGATCGCGCCCGGCCCTGTGGCGACCAAGCTATTTCTCGACGGCAAGAGCGAGGAGCAGATCGCCGCGATGACCAGGATGATGCCGATGGGCCGCCTGGCGGAGCCGCAGGACATCGCGGCCGCCGTCGCCGCGCTGCTCAGCCCCGACATGCACTGGGTCTCGGGGCAGATCGTGCGTGCCAATGGCGGCGTGGTCTGAGGGAGATCGTCCATGGGTCTCATCGCACTCGTGACCGGCGCGTCCAGCGGCTTCGGCCAGATGATCGCACGCGACCTCGCCCATGCGGGGCATACCGCCTACGCCTCCATGCGCGGCACGACCGGAAAGAACGCGGCGCGCGTGAAGGAGAACGCCGACTACGCCGGCGAGCACGGCATCGACCTGCGCTCGGTGGAACTCGATGTGCAGGACGAGGCATCCATCGCGGTGGCAGTGGAGCAGGTGATTGCCGAGCATGGCCGCCTCGACGTGCTGGTCCAGAATGCCGGGCACATGGTGTACGGGCCGTTGGAGGCCTTCACGCCCGACCAGTTGGCGCAGCAGTATGACGTCAACGTGCTCGGCACCCACCGCGTCAACCGGGCGGTGCTGCCGCATATGCGCCGAGCCGGGTCGGGGCTGATCGTCTGGGTCTCGAGCACCAGCGTCGCGGGCGGCGTCCCGCCGCTGCTCGGGCCGTATTTCGCCGCAAAGGCGGGAATGGACGCGCTCGCGGTCTGCTACGCGAAGGAGCTGGCGCCGGTCGGGATCGAGACCTCGATCGTGGTGCCTGGCGCGTTCACCACCGGCACCAACCACTTCGCGCATGCGGGCCGCCCCGAGGACAGCGCGATCGAGGAGGCCTACACTGCGGCGTGGCCGGATCGCTTCGCCGACCGCATCCAGGAGGCGCTCGCCGGCACCGTGCCCGGGGATTCCGATCCGACGGCGGTCGGGCGAGCCGTGGTGGACATCGTGGCGGCACCGGCCGGCAGGCGCCCGCTGCGCGTCTATGTCGACCCCGCGAGCGACGGTGCGGCGGTTACCTTCGCGGTGATGGATCGCGTGCGCGAGCAGTTCCTGCATCGCATCGGCTTTCCCGAACTGCTGCATCCGGCAGTGGGTGACTGCGCTTCGGGTTAGACGGCCGGTGAGGCCGCTCGCGGGCCGCAACCGGCAGCCCTCCCGCCACGGTGCATGGAGGCGCGGTGGGCCATGGCCGATCCGGCCATTTCCGATCCGCAGCCCCATGGGCGCCGGGGAGGTGCCAACTGCTGTCTTGGGTAAAGCTTCGAGAGTTGCCCAGGCAGGCGTCAGGGAAGGAGCGCGCCGTGCACGCTGCGCCGGGGCTTCAGCCGTGCCCTCGATGACTCACCTTCGAGGTTCCTGCCATGACTGGACCGCAGCAGCATCCGACGCATCCTCAGGGGGCGGGTCGGCATGGGCCGCCCCGCCCGGCCCGGCCTACAGCAGATTCTCCACCCGGATCGGCAGTTCTCGCAGCCGCCGCCCGGTGGCGTGGTGCACGGCGTTGGCGATGGCCGGTGCCACACCTACCATCGCCACCTCGCCCAACCCCTTCACGCCCGCTCCGTTCAGCTGCGGATCGGGCTCGTCGACGAACTCCACATCGATCGTGCCGATATCAGCGTGCACGGGCAGCACGTATTCGGCGAGGTCGGCGTTGAGGAAGCCGCCGTAGCGTGGGTCCACCTCGCTCACTTCCCGCAGCGCGGCGCCGATGCCCCAGACCACGCCGCCGCGCAGTTGGCTGGCCGCCGTGCGCGGGCTGATCACCCGGCCACAATCAGCCACGCTGACCACTCGTGGGACACGGATGCGGCGCGTAGCCGGCTCCACCCGCACTTCCACGAAATGCGCCACGTGGCTGAAGCTGACATAGCCGGGATAGGCCGGGCCGATGGCAGCCGGCAGGCCGCTGGTCAGGCGGCCCATGACCGCGTCCGGCTGCCCCGGCGCACACCTGCTCACCTCCACTTCCAGGTGCGGGCGGCCGGCAGCGCGCAGACGCTCTGCCGGGCTGGGACGCGATGGCAGCGCCTCCAGGGCTCGCAGCAGGGTGTCGCAGGCCTCCTCGGCGGCCGGGATCGTTGTGGCCGTGCCCCAGGAACCGGCAGTCAGGTGCTGCGGCGTCGTGCCGGTGCTGCCGATCTCAAGCGTGATGCGCCCGGGCTCCACCCCCAGCCGCCGGACGAGCACGGCGGAGATAGCCGTGCGGATACCCTGGCCCATCTCGTGCCCTCCGACGCTGAAGGTGACGGCGCCGTCCGCCGAGAGCCGAAGCTTGGCGATGGCCGCGGCGGTCGCCGCCTTGTAGGCCCCGATCGCCACACCCCAACCGATCAGCGATCCGTCCCCTGCCCGCATGGAGCCTGGCTCCATGCTGCGCCGGTCCCAGCCGAAGCGGGCTGCGCCCCGGCGCAGGCATTCGGCCAGATGGCGGGAAGAATAGGGCTGGCCGGTGATCGGGTCCGTGGTCGTATCATTGGCCAGGCGCAGCGCCACGGGGTCCTGGCCCAGTCGATAGGCCAGCTCGTCCACGCAGCATTCCACTGCGAAGGCGGCGGGGTGCTCATAGGGCGCGCGCATGTAGCCGGGCGTCTGGACATCGGTTCGCACCAGCCGCTCCCGGCCACGGAAGCTGGCGATGCCGTAGAGCCGGGCGGAAAGTTCCGTGTACTGAGTTGGGAAGAAATCGTGGCGCGAGGTCTGCGAATCCGTCTCATGGATCAGCGCCTGCATCCGGCCTGCCGCATCCGCCCCCAGCCGGATGCGATGGCGGCTGGCAGGGCGGAAGCTGCTGTCGTGGAAGATCTGCGCCCGGCTGACGACAAGCTTCACCGGCCGCTCCAGGCGCCGTGCCGCCTCCGCCGCCAGCACCGTATGCGCCTGGAGCGAGTTCTTCTGCCCGAACCCGCCGCCGGCCGAGGGTGAACGCACGGTGATCCGCGCCGGCTCGATCCCCAGTTGCCGCGCCAGCCCGTGCCGGATCGCCTCGGCATTCTGCGTGCCTTCATGCACGGTGAGATGCCCATCCCGCCACTCGGCGACCGTGGAAAGCATCTCGATCGGGTTCTGATGTTGTGGCGGATGGCGAAACTCCGCCGTGATGCGGATTGCCGCCGCGGCATAGGCGGTATCGGCCTCGCCGGCCGTCACATCGGCGAACATCGGCTTCGGCAGGGGTGAATCCGCCTGGGCGACGATGTCCACCTCCGGCGCATCGAGTGTTACCTGATGGGGCTCGCTCGCGTACTCCGCCCGAACCAGCCTCGCTCCCTCGGCCGCGGCCTCAGGACTGTCCGCCGCCACCAGGGCAATGGGCTGGCCGCGATAGGCGATACGCGACGAGGTAACGGGCTGGATGCTCTGGAAGCCGTAGCCTCCACCCATCAGGAAGCCCGGTTGCTTCAGCCCGGCCAATTCCTCATGAGTCAACACCAGTCGCACACCGGGCACGGCGCGAGCTGCGGCAAGGTCGATCCGTAGGACCGTACCACGCGCGACGGTGGCGGTTGCGAGGGCCGCATGGCTCATGCCCGGCCTGGCCTCGTCGGCGGCATAACGCAAGGCGCCGCGCACTTTGTCATGCGCGTCGATCCGCGGAGCGTCGGGATAGGCGGTGTCGCTCATCGTGTCAGGCCCTCTGCCGCGCAATCATGAGGGCATCGGCCACGGTGCGGGCACCGAGCTCGATGCGGAACGAGTTGTGGTGCCCGGGCTGGGCACCGCGCAGGGCGGCATCGCCGGCCGCGCGTGCCGCTTCCGCGGTCAGCCGCTGTCCGACCAGCCCGCGCTCCGCGTCCCGCGCCCGCCAGGGCCGCGTGGCAAGGCCGCCGAGGGCGACCCGCGCCTCGCGCACCACCTCGCCTTCCATCCGCAGCGCCACGGCGGCCGAGGCGAGGGCGAAGGCGTAGGATTCACGATCCCGGATTTTATGGTAGGTGGAAGCGCGGCCAAGCTGCGTCGCCGGCACGCGGATGCGTAGGATCATCTCGTCGCGTGCCAGGCTCGTCTCCACCTCCGGCGTCGCGCCGGGCTCGCGGTGCAGGGCCTCCATCGGGATGGTGCGGGCGCCGTTCGGGCCGGCTACGTCCACTACCGCGTCGAGGGCAACCAGCGCTACGGCCCAGTCGCCGGGATAGGTGGCGATGCAAGCCTCGCTGCCGCCGAGAACGGCGTGACCGCGGTCGATCCCGTCTCGCGCCGCGCAGCCGCTGCCCGGCGCGCGCTTGTTGCAGGTGAAGGGCTCACCGCCGCGGAAATAGGCACATCGCGTGCGCTGCAACAGGTTGCCACCGAGGCTGGCCATGTTGCGGAGCTGTTGCGAGGCCGCCTTCCACAGCGCGTCCGACAGCACCGGATACTCAGCCACGAGCCGGGGATCGGCTGCAACGTCACTCATCCGCGCGCCGGCACCGAAAACCAGCTCGCGCCGGCCGCCCGTGTCGAAGCTGGCGAGGCCAGGCAGCGCGTTGATGTCCACCAGCCGCTCCGGCGCCTCGGCACCGACCTTCATCAGGTCATAGAGCGTTGTGCCGCCGGCCAGGAAACGCGTGCCGGGGCCGCCCGCCGAGACGGCGCGGATCGCGGCCGCCTCGGTTTCCGCCCGGGCATAGGCGAAGGGACGCACCGGCTCAGCCCGCCTGCATCTTCGGCGCGGCATCCTGGATCGCGGCCAGGATGCCGGCATAGGCGCCGCAGCGGCAGAGATTGCCGCTCATGTATTCGCGGATCTCGTCCGCGCTGCCGATATGGCCCTCCCGCACGCAGGCGATCGCAGCCATGATCTGGCCAGGCGTGCAGTAGCCGCATTGCAGGGCGTCGTGATCGATGAAGGCCTGCTGCATCGGGTGGAGCGAACCGTCCTCCGGCACGATGCCCTCAATCGTCGTCACGGCGCGGCCATTGGCCTGCACTGCCAGCGTAAGGCAGGAGGCGATGCGCCGGTCGTCCAGATGCACCGTGCAGGCGCCACACTGCCCGTGGTCGCAGCCCTTCTTGGCGCCGGTCAACGCCAAGCCTTCGCGCAGCGTGTCGAGCAGCGAGGCGCGCGGATCAAGGGTGAGACGCCGGGCCTCGCCATTCACCGTGAAGCGCATCTCCAACCCACCTGAGGCGCTGTCCCGCGCATTGGTGTCCTGCGCTGCGGATTCAGCGGGAGCCAGAGAGGAGCCAACGAGGGTCGCGCCGATCATCAGGCTCCTGCGGCTGACCGGAAGCGGGACGCCACCTGGGTCATCGGATATCTCTTCCATTGTGTCGGCCTCCGGTCAGTCGTGACATTCTGTTCATCACGCCGGTGTGGCGTCCAGGCGGGCGACGTTCGCCGTCTCGCCAAACGCGTTCGCCAGATTGCTGTGCCGGCCGCACCTGGCGGCGTCAGGAAGTTCTGCGGAAGGGGATGATCAGAATCTCCTGACCAAGCAGCTCCTCTCCGAGCACGCGAGCGTACGAAGGCTCCTAAGACCCTTGAACAGCGGCTGCGGGATGTCCGGCCCGCCTTCGAGAGCGAAGATGAACTAACGTGTTTCGGCTCACACCCATTGGCCAAGGTTGGCCGGAAGCGGACCGGCTGCTACCGCATGTTCGATGACTGAACGCGGCGGTTGCTGGTCGCTAGCTTCGTCAGTCGTGCACCATCATCCGGCTCAGCGTGACGGGCTGCGCATCCGCTTCGAAGCCGTTCGGCTGACTTGCGAACGAAGCCAGTCTGCTGCGGCCTGAACATGCGCCCCAGCATCTCGATCAGAGCGCTGCACGATGTGATAGGTGTGACCGGCTATGCTCGGACCAAACGGCTGCACCAGGTGGCCTGCGTCCATCTCGCTTTCCACGAGAGCCAAGCTGAGCAATGCGGCCCCTTGCCCCGCCACGGCGGCCTGAATCGCGTGGCTCTCATCGGAGAAGCGAAGCTGTGCGGATGACACCGGCTGCTCCAACTCGGCTGAGGCAAACCATTGGTTCCAGGTCGGGTTCAGCGGATGATTCCATCGCCACCTGAAGTGGATCAAAGGCACCTTGGCCAGATCCTCCGGCGCAGTGATGCCGAGCGCTGGACTGATGACCGGTGCGTACTGGTCCGCAAACATCGGCTCGACCGCCATCCCCGGGTAGGGTCCACGCCCGTAGCGGATGGCCAGATCAATGCCGCTGGCAGCGAGATCGACGATCTCGTCCGAGGCGTGCAGGTGCAGGTCGATCTGCGGATGACGGGCCTGGAACTCCGACACCTTCGGGACCAGCCAGCGTGAGGTGAAGGCCACGGTAGCGGAGATGGTGACCTGCGGCCTTCTCTTGGCTTGCGCCAGCGTCTCGAACACCGCCTGGAACGCATCGAAGCCGTCCCGTAGCACCGGGTAGACCTGAGCACCGGCTTCGGTGAGGACGACCTTCCGGACCTCGCGGTTGAACAACCTCAGACCGGTCTGTTCCTCGAGCTGACGGATCTGGTGGCTGATGGCGGTAGGGGTGACGGCGAGTTCCATGGCTGCCCGCTTGAAGCTGCCGTGCCGGGCGGCCGCCTCGAAGGCGCGAAGAGTGGAAAGCGAAGGCAGACGCCGCATGGCCATGAATGAATACAGCTCATCTGACAGCTGACGAATAGCCATTTGTCCCGCATGTCGCCAGGGAGCATGTGGTGTCCAGCAGACAACACCGGGACGGGCCGAGCTCGTCTTCACGAAGGATATGAGAAGATGCTGGAACGCGTGGTCACCACCCCCGACAACTATGAACCCTTCCTGCTGTCCCAGGGCATCAGGTTCGGCGACCTTCTCTTCATCTCCGGCCAGGCCGGCGCCGGCGACGACGGCAAGATCGTCGACGGAGGCTTCCGGGCACAGGGCGAGCAGGCCTTCGCCAACCTTCGGCGGGCGCTGGAAGCGGGCGGGTCGAGCCTGAAGGACGTCATCAAGGTGACGATTTTCGTGACCGACATGGCCAACTTCGGGGAGGTGGTGGAACTCCGCAGGGCATTCTTTTCCCCCCCGTATCCGGCCGACACAATCGCGGAGATCAAGGCCCTCTACGATCCGGCGGCCCTCATCGAGATCGAGGCGATCGCGGCCGTCCACATTGCGGAGAAGGCGTGAGATGCGCACCGCAGACAAGGCCCATCCTATCGTCGACGCAGCGGCAGCCTCCTTGTTTCAGCCACTGTCACTCGGCGGATTGGTTCTACCGAACCGCCTGGCGGTGGCGCCGATGACACGCGTCAGCGCCGACGAGGACGGCCGTGCGTCCGCGCGGATGGCCCATTACTATGAGCGTTTCGCACGCGGCGGTTTCGGCATGGTCGTGACAGAGGGCATCTACACCGACCAGCAGTTCTCGCAGGGGTACCGATTCCAGCCCGGCATGAGTGACGATGGCCAGGCGGATAGCTGGAAGCCGGTGCTATTCGGCATCCAGGCGCACGGCGTCCCGGTCGTGGCCCAGCTCATGCACGCCGGCGCCATCAGCCAGGGCAATCGTTTCCGGGAGGGCACGGTGGCCCCCTCGGTCATTCAACCGCAGGGCCGGCAGATGCCGTTCTACTACGGCACGGGCACCTACGGGAGGCCGTCGGCGATGACCGACGCCCAGATCGCCGACGCCGTGGCGGGGTTCGGCAACGCTGCAAAGCGCGCGGTCGCCGTAGCCGGGTTCGACGCCGTGGAGATCCACGGGGCGAATGGCTACCTGCTCGACCAGTTCATGACCGACTACACCAACGCCCGCGAGGACCGCTGGGGCGGCAGCACGCGAAGCCGCATCCGGCTCAGTCTCGAGGTGCTGAAAGAGGTGCGCCACCGGGTTGGCGCCGCCGTACCGGTTGGCGTCCGGATCTCGCAGGCCAAGGTGAACGACTTTTCCCACAAATGGCAGCGTGGAGAGGAGGACGCTGAGGTCATTTTCGGCAGCTTAGGCGATGCTGGCGTAGACTTCATCCACGTTACCGAGTTCGAGGCCTGGAAACCTGCCTTTGGCGACGCTGGCCCGACCCTGGTTCATCTGGCGAAAAAATACGCTCCAGCCGCGGCCGTCGTCGCCAACGGCAACCTGCACGAAGTTGGGAAAGCCATGTCTGCGCTGGGCGACGGCGCCGACATGGTGGCCTTCGGCAGAGGCGCTCTGGCCAACCCGGACCTGCCGAAGCGATTTGCAGCGCAGTTGCCTCTCCGGGACTTCGATCCGGTGATCCTCGGTCCTCTTGCCGATATCAAGGCCAGCGAACTGTCGCTGTGAAGGCCACCAGACGCGCATTCCGGGGCGGCCGGCGCTGCATATGCGCCATGCGGCGGCGGACGCTGGGCTTCAGGCCATAGGTCAGGAAGGTCCCGAGGCCCAGCGTCGTCACCGTCTTGCGGATCCGTCCGAACTGGCGCGTGATGACCGGGGCTCCGACCTTGGCGGTTGCCGCAGCGGCCTGTGCCGCCTCCCGCCTGAGCGAGCGCCATGGCGCCGATGAGTGGTGCGCCGAGCGCCGCAAAGACGAGGAAGCCGCGCCGGCCGGCGCTGGAGAGTTGACCAACTATCGGGTCGCCTGTCCGGTTTGGGTTTCGGAGAGTCGGAACTGCCAGGCCGCCGGGACCCAGGCGTAGCCCGCATCGGTCTTCCGCAGGCGGCCCAGGCCGGGAAAGGGATAGTGGAAGCCGAGCACGGGCATGCGGTCGGCCGCCGCCCGGTCGAAGAGGCTTCGGCGGGCAACCAGCGCAGCGCCCGGATCGCGGTCCGGGCCGGGGCGCCAGGGACGGTCCAGATTGACCACTGGATGATAGGCGAGGTCGGTGGTGAGCAGGAGCTGATCGGCGCCGGAGTGGACCAGGAAGGCCGCCATGCCGGGCGTGTGCCCAGGCGCCGCGATCGTGGCAAGACCCGGCAAGATTTCGGCACCGCCCTCGTACAGTTCGACCCCGGCGGCCACGGGCTCGACGCTGCGCTTGATGGCAGCGGCGAAGCGACGGCGGAAATCATCCGGCACGGGCATGTAGGACAGGTCCGGCTGGCCGCTCACGAAGAAGGCCCAATCGGCCCTGGGCGCAAAGATGGTGGCGCGCGGGAAAGCCCTGCCGCCATCGGCCGCGCGGAGATTGCCGACATGGTCGGGATGCATGTGCGAGATCACCACCGCGTCGATATCGGCTGGTGTCAGGCCGATGGCCGCGAGGTTGGCGAAGAGCCGGCTGCCATTCAGCCCCATGGTCTGCCCGGCGCCAGCTTCGAGCAGGATGCGCCGCCCTCCTGTCTCGATCAGTAAGGTGTTCAAGTTCAGGGTCAGGTGGTCGGTTGGCAGGAAGGCATCACGCAGCGCGTTCCTGAGCTCGTCCTCCGGCGCATCGATGGCATAGACCCGCGGTGGGCCGCCGATCAGCCCGTCGCTCAGCACCGTTGCGGCGATCTCGCCGACACGGAAGCGATAATGGCCGGCGTTGCTGGCAGCTGGGTCGAAGGGCTGGGCGACGGCCCGCCGGGCACCGCTGCGCCCGGACAAAAAAGAGGTCGCGCCGGCCATGGCGGTCAGCGCAGTCCTGCGGCGGCAACCCATCAGATCGTGCATGCGGCGTTTCCTCCGTTCTTCCTCGCGTCAGGCGGCCGGTGCGGCCTGGTGCGCCGGCTGCCTTGGCGCACTCCGAGATGACCCTGTCGACCTATGCGGATAACCGCTGCTAATCTGCGCGGCCTGGTAAGCAGGGCTTTGCAATGCGGCCGCCTCGCCTCGACAGCCTGGACGCCTTCGCGGCGGTCATCCGATGCGGCGGCTTCAGGGCGGCGGCGGCAGAGCGCGGGGTTTCGTCCTCGGCGCTGAGCCAGACGGTCGCCGCGCTGGAGGCGGCGCTCGGCATCCGGCTGCTGAACCGCACGACGCGGAGCGTCGCCCCGACCGAGGCCGGAGCGCGCCTGCTGGAGCGGCTTGTGCCGGCGCTGGACGACATCAAGCTGGCGGTCACCGAGCTCGACAGGTTGCGGAAGAGTCCCTCGGGCACCGTGCGCATCAATGCGCCCGGGCCGGCGGCGGATCATGTGCTCTGCCCCCTCGCCTTCGACTTCATGCGCATTCACCCGGAGGTAAGGGTCGAGATCGTCAGCGACGCCGCAATCGTGGACATCGTCGCACGCGGCTTCGACGCCGGCGTGCGGTTTGGAAAGGAGGTCGCCAAGGACATGATCGCGGTGCCGCTCGGGCCACCCCTGCGCTACACCATCGTCGCCTCGCCCGACTACATCCGGATGCGCGGCGCGCCCGACACGCCGCACGACCTCGTCCGGCACGCTTGCATCCGCCGCCGCTTCCCGGGCGGGCCCCTTGTCACCTGGCGCTTCGAGAAGGATGGCGATGCCCTCGACGTCACACCGGAAGGGCGCCTGACGCTCAGCTCGGCGCAGCAGGAGTTGCAGGCGGCCCTTGCCGGCCAGGGCATCGCGCATGTCTTCGAGGACTATGCGCAGGCGCATGTCGCGCGCGGCGAGCTGATCGAGCTGCTGCGCGACTGGAGCCCGCAGCTTCCAAGCTGGTTCCTCTACTACCCGAACCGGCGCCACGCCAGCGCCACCATGCGGGCCTTCCTGGACCACCTCCGCGCCTATGAATGGCGGGATGGTAGGCGCGATCCTGCAGCACCAGGCCGCGGTCGCAGGGCGGCGCTGCGCTGAGCCGACTGAGCGTGCGTGACGCCATGGCCCGCCTGTCCGCCGGTAGTGCCCTCGACGGCCGGCACCGCTCTGGCCGGCAGGATCACCCTCGCCCTCAGGCCGCGTAGAACGGTTCTCCAACGTGGCAGAGCCCTAATGCACGACCGCGACCGACCGCACGAACGCCAGGCCGAGCCCGATCCCACCCGTCGCGCGATATCCCGACGGCTCGCCGCGATAAAAGGGCTCGAAGGCACGCTCCAGCCCCTGCGGCGGTAGCTCTGGCCCGTCATCCTCGGTCTCCACCACTGCGGCACCATCCTGCCGGCTGAGTCGCACGCGCGCCGCCATGAGTGAAGGCGTTGGAGTCAGGTTGGTGAAGAGGCTGCGAAGCCCGATGTGATCGGCCGGCAGGATGACGTCCGGCCCCTCCTCCAGGCTGACCGCCGGCCGGTCTCGACCATGTCATCGGCGATGGTGGAAAGAAGGGAGCGCAACTCCTGCGGCTGCCTTGGGCGCGCAGCATGCGTCGCCTGTACGAACGACAGCACGCGCCGAGCATCTGCTGCACCTCCGCGATGTCAGCCGCGGCGCGGCTGCAGATCCACTCCGGTGTGCATTCTAGCCGGAAGACGAGGCGGGTAAGCGGAATGCACAGGTCGTGCCCAATCGCGCTCATGAGGTTCAGCCGGTCATCCAGGTAGCGGCCAAGGCGGCGCTTCATCTCGTTGAACGACAAGGCCACGCCCCGCAGCTCGCGCGGGTGTCGGCCCAGCCGCTCCACCGCCTTGGCGAAGTACCAGATCGGTTGCGACAACTGGCGAAAGACGACATAGGCGCAGGGAATGGCGAAGAGGATCGTGCACAGCACCCAGATCGCGGCCAGTGTCATCCAGCCGCGGACGATCGAGCCCGACGGGTTGACCACGCGCCAGCTTCCGTTCTCGAGCAGCCGCGCCAGGGTGATCCCGCCAGCGAAGTCCAGCGCCGCCGCCTTCTCGCCGACGGGGTCGGCACCGCCGTTCGCAAGCCGGTGTGCGGCGTAGCGAGTGCCTTTGAGCGCCTGCAGGACGGAGACGAACTGCACCCGCAACTCGTCGGCCGGCAGGCCGAGCCGCGCCACCGTCACGTCGCGCATCGCAGCGAGAAGCGTCTCCTGCGGCGGCACCTCCTGCGCCGGGATATTGCAGATCTCGACGCCGCACACCAAGCCGTCTTTCGTCCCGGCACCGGTGCCGTCACTCGCGCGTTGGTTGAGCTTAGGGTGGATCCCGCCCGGCTGGTGCTGGCGGAGGCAGACCCGAGCTTCTGCGCCCCGCGCCGCCGGCGCTGGCCCAGCGCGCGCCGACCTGCCGATAGAGCTGTTCGCATCGGTTCAGCCAAATGTCTCGGGCAAACAGACGAGCAACTCGCGCGAGCGCGATGCCACGAGGAATTTTAATAGCTAGTGGAATCGCCTGGGACAATGCCTTGGCCTCGTGGCTCGTGGCTCGTGGCTCGTGGCTCGTGGCTCGTGGCGAAGGCTTCGGCTTCGGCTTCGGCGACGACCTCGCGTGCGGCACCCACATCGAGGCCCGCAACCGGCATCCCGCAGGCCATCGCCTCAATGGCGACCAATCCGAATGGCTCATCCCAGCACGGAGTAAACAGGAACACCGAGGCACGCCCTATCTCCGCTGCAAGGATGGCGCTTCGGATATGGCCTCCGTAGCGGATTGCGCCACCCAGCAACGGCGCCACGGCCTCCTCCCAATAGGTCGGCTCCTCGATGGTGCCGAAGATAGTGAGCGGCAGACTCGGCATGCTCAGCCACACGAGCGTCCGCGTTTCAGCTTCTCGACGCCTGGTGTAACGCCGGCATTGATGTGAACCGTAAAGGACAGCACTACGACGTCGGCCTCGACGGATACCGACTTGGCGGCTCGCCGCGGGAGAACGACCTGGCGGCGGTGGCAGTGTGCGATCAGCAACGCGCCAAGTGTCTCAACAGGTATGTCGAAATCTGCCGTTCCATCGCCGACGGTCCATAACAAGGTAACCCGCTGCTGCGATGGAATCAGACGCACCATGTCGGGCTTTGCCTTAGGCAGGCCGAGAGCTGTGGCCCCATCGGCAACATCAACGAGGGCGGCCACGATGGCAGGCCGATCAAACGTAATCTCCCGTCGATCAATAATGCCCATCGGCGAGTCCTATTGGCCGGCGTGGTCGTCCGTTTGCACCAGGACACTGTCCCACCGCGTCTTTACTGCATCGTTAACAGCCCTCGCAGCTAGGCCGCTTTAACGTTTTGCTTACTGCGCACCGGACATATTGCAGTCATGCGAACGTCAACGGAATCGCTCGAGCCTGCCAGCTGCGCCGCGAGGAGCGGTGCGGGCTACATTGTTGAAGATCTCCGTCCGTCGACTTTTCTGGAGCGTGGCATCACAGCCCCCTTCACCACACCTTTTTTGCTCGGTTCACGCGTTCGCCCAGCCGCACGGGGCACGATCGAGCTCGTGGTACCAAACCCTGCCGGAGTTCGCGGTTCCTACGTGGTTCCCATTGGCGCTTTGAGTGAGGTTTGCGTTCCAACCTTGCATGACCGGCTGCTGTGCAAAGCGATCGAGGAAAGGCCGAACATCGCCCCAGCGACCATGCTCGCCCTGGCACGCTCGGTGACGAAGGAAGGGCTCGCAGGCGAAGCGGCAGCCAGCGCCGCAATCAGTGGCGAACAATTTGATCGCAGCCAGCGCGTCCTGACAAACTTTCGACTGCTCATTCACCTGGTCGAGCAAGTCGAACCACGCCACGAGAACCCCGTCCCTCCCGGGCAGGACACGCCGGCCAATGTCGAGCGGAGAGCCCGCCGCGCCATTGCGCGCACGGCCCCGGAGCTCGGCATCAGTGTCACCGACATGGTCGTCGCTTTGGAACAGCTTGCGGCGGTCTTTGCGCCCATCGGCTTCCGGGGCGATCCCACTCGTGCCAGATACCAACTCCAGCTCGAGGAGCTGCGGGCCCTAGCGTTGGAAACCACGGCCTGGTTGAGCAATGCGACGAGTGCCCAGGATGCAGGTGCCGCCTCTCTGGTGGTGCGCTCGGCAGAGATGACTGTGGAGCTGGGACGGCAACTGCTTTCCGGTCTGTTGGATTGCAGCATTGACATCTGCAGCATGGTTTGCCGCTGGACCCGAGACCGAGACGCCTTCCTCGAGCTTGCAGCCCGTCCTGCTTGGTTGCTCGACGGTTGGGCCACGCTGATCGGAATTTGGCGGACCGCGGGCAAGGACATCGCGGTAGCGGTGCGCGAGATGGCGATGTTGGTACCGACTATGCCGAAGGAAGTGAATGTCTGGACGGGATGTGACGACCGGCTATTTGACTTCACCACTCGGGCTCGGAGCCGATACGTCTTTCGCCTCGAAGAATGGCGCAATGGTGGCATCGTTGAAATAGTCGCCCGGAATGAGGCGCTGGTGGGCAAGATGATATGAGCGTCGCCGCTGAGGTCCGCGCGCTGAGCAGCTTGGTCAAGAGTGCCTCGGCTGAGCAGCTCGCTCAGATGATCGCTACGATTGATAAGCTTCCTGAACGGGGAAGCGTTGATCGCTTGATCGAAATCGTGCGGCCTCGCCTGCGCGACCTTGGCTTAGCTCGACCGATGCAGCTGGAACGGGTGTTGTTCACGCCACTTGACCCTCTGATTGTCCCGCCCAGCCGGTGGGCCCTGGACTCGCCTTACATACCACGCACAGCCCTGCTCCCTCTGGCCAACGCGGTCAAAGCGGGCCTCGGTTTGCGCGCCGAACACCTTGCCGCCGGCTGCGCAGATCGGACCATGGACGACGTCGTATCCGTCAGCACACTGGGCGCCGAATTATGGCCCGCAGCGGCCCGCGCCCTCCCGGGGGCACCACCTCCGTCGTGGCAGGACTCCGGGTTGCCAGAGCGAACCTATGATCCGCTCGCCAGTCGCTGCAAGGCTGGGTGGCGCCACGCAGTCGCCATTTGGCCAGCCTTGCACGCTGCGGCGGACGGCCCACCCCTTGCGGCAATCCACGAAGCTTTGATGGGCCCGATTGCAGAAGGCGGCGAGGTCTTCGAGGTCGCGCTGCGGATTCTGCTGAAAAACGCAGCCCGGCCGGCGACCGTGATCGGTGCAGCGCTCGAGTTAACGGCCAATGGAGGTAGGACGGTCGAGGTTGCCGACACCCTGTTCGATGAAGTGCTAGTATGCCGGTTGGCCATGATGAGCGATTTGAAGGCGGGTCCAGCCGAGAACGGCGATGCCAAGGCGATTGCCCAGGCCGCCACGTCAGCCTCGACGCTTCTGGAGGATATCGAGGCCTCCTCCTTGCTGAACAGGCGAGGTAGGCAAGCCAAGCTGCAGGCTCTCCGGTCGAGTTTAGACCTACATTGCCGCCAAGGGTTCGCTGCAGCGATGCGGCGCGGATTTCTGGAGAAAGCTGCGTCCCTGGATGATGGCGCGCGGGACCGCGCGGCGACGGTCAGCGAGTTGGAGTGCCAGGCCCGGGATTTGAAGCGGATTGAGCATAGCGGGCGGAAGTTCGCCAGCGCTGCCGGGCACTATTACGACGAAGCTTTGCGGTCGGCGGTGATGACGCTCGCAAACGGCTCGCGCGGCAGAAGCACGCACCGGCTGCAACACCATGAACTGCTGCGCCTTGCCGAAATCCTTCTCGGTCCGGATGCTGCCCTCGGCATGCTGGGTCCGCTGAGAACCCAACCAACACCTTTCTGAGTGGGCAGGGTCAAGAGCCGCGTGGCCCCGGTCGCAGGCACGTCAGGGGCCTCACGGGGCACCAACAGCCGACAGGCGGCTTTGTAAACGGCAGTAGCGCAGGCTGAGGCCGGTGGTTGGGCTGACCACTCCAAGGCGATGCTACGCACCTAAGCAGTCTCCTGCCTGACTGAAGCGCTTGTGTCTTCTTAAGCTGTACGGAGATGATTCAGATTCGCTTCAGACCATGCGGATGTCCAAGGCGCTGTCGCTTGTTTCGTGAGAACGTGTCGCGGCGGGGTCGTCCTACCCGGCGGCGGCGGTCCGCTTCAGAGTACGTGCGCCCAACGCGGTCTGCTGGGCGGCGTTGTTGTGGCAAGAGGGCTTGGTGGGGATCGACGTTCGGTGCAGATTGAGACCCACGCGGCGCTGATCCTTCGCTTTGTTGACCATAAATCGATCATGATGCTGCGGGAGATCCGGGCCGGGTTGGCTAAGGTTGGTGTGTCTGCTGGCTTCGGCACGCTCTGGCGCTTTTTCGGCCGTCACCGAATGACACGCAAAAAAGTCTGCTCACGCCGGGTGCAGAACCGGTCGGACGTCATGAGACAGTGCCGGACCTTATTCGAGACGAAGCTCGATCTCTATCCCAACCTTTCGGTATTTATCGATGAGGCCTGAGCCTCGACCAACATGGCCCGAATCCATGGTCGGGCACTTCGTGGGGAACGGCTGCGCGCCGCCATCCCACATAGTCATTGGTTGAAGACTATCTTCGTCGCTGGCTTGCGAGGCCTGCTCGATGGGGCCTGCTCGATCTGGCTCGAGGAGCCATGCGTTCGGATCACGGCCTGCCCCCACAGGCACTATGTCGCTCGGTCCAAAGCAACCGCTGCTCCAACAACCTGCAATGCCCGGCGTGGAAGTCGTGGGCGGAACGACCCAGTTGCCTTGCGGGAGCGCAGCGCGCGACTCGCCCGGACAGCCGATGTCGATCTGCCCAGGCGAGGCTCAGATCGGGCAGACGCCCGAGGCGCACTGGAGGTGGGCGAGGTCGATGGCCTCATGGAGAGACGGGTCGCGGATTCCCTCGACCAGCCCCGCGAAGCGGCCCATCGGCACCTCCTCCTCCGGCAGGTACTCGTAGCCCAGCGCGTGGTCTGGCCGGCTCGGCAGGATGGCGCAGCAGCGAATTCGCGGCTGGTGCTCCAGCAGCATGGCGCGGAACGCGTCGAGGTCGTATCGGTCGGTGTAGACCTTGAGCGTGTAGGAGACCTGGTTGCCCCGCTCGGCGCCGATCCAGTGCCGCTCCAGCAGCGCCAGCCAGCGGTACTGGTCCTCGGGCGAGGCATCCGGCGCGGTCACCAGGCGCTCGCCGATGCCCAGGCGCTGGATCAGCGGCAGGGTCGGGAAGCCCACGACGGACATGCCGGGGAAGGAGCGCAGCACTCGCACCGGGTAGCCGTGGGCCTCGTAGTCCGGCAGCAGCGAGTCGCCGTCGGCGGCCCAAGCGCCGGTGCCGTCGCGCGTACCCTTGAACTGGACCCAGCGAAGATACTGGCGCCGCGCGGGCAGGTGGGCGCCCTCGGTCAGGCCGAAGAGCTTGCTCGTCGTGCCAGCCGGCTTGACCGTGGTGACCGTCACCGGCGCCTCGAGGCCGAGTTCTGCGGCATAGGCGATGCCTTCCTCCTTCGCCGCCTCGGAGAGCCGCGCCAGCATGGCCCAGAACGGGGCGGAGCGCGCCTCGTCCAGCAGATCGCCGAAGCTGAGACCCCAGCGCATCCAGGCCCACTCGTGCAGGCCCGTCGGGCCGATGCCCATGCGGTTCGTGCGGCGAACCTCCTCGGCGTAGAGGGCGTCCATGGTGTTGGCGCGCATAAGGAAGCGGATGCCGAGCCGGACGCTGTCCTCGACCCGCGCGTCCCATTCGGCGGCGAGCTCGTCCGGCACGAGGCCGGGCGTCAGGGTGGCGAGATCGGCCGGGCAGGCGAAGAGCGGCGCGAAGTCGGCGATGACGCAGTAGCCGCCCGTGACATGCAGCGTGATCTCGCCGCAGGGGTTGGTGGTGACCGGGAAGCGCGCCGACTGCGCCCGGCGTGCCAGCTCGGCGAGCAGCGGCACGGCGAGGTCGGCCTGGTAGCGGGCGGAGCGCACGTCGCGCCCGTCCCCATGCACGGGCTTCCGCCAGGCGTTCCCCGTGCGCGCGTCCTCGAGCTTGTCGCCGTTGATGAAGCCGGGCTCGCCGTTGATGTAGGCGCAGCGCGTCGCCTCGTCGAACACCGCCAGCGCGTGGCGGGCCCAGGGATCGGCACTGCCCGCGCGGGCGGCGCGCACGCCCTCCCAGAACTCGGCGTCCACCATGACGGAGTTGTTGGCGGTCCATAGCCCGCCCTCGGACTTGGCGCGGATGAAGCGCAGGATGCCAGGGTCGCGCCAGGACTTGGTCGCCATGCGGGCGGCCCGGCGAGCGCCGCCCACCTGCACCTCGACCGAAAGGTAGTGGTCCACCAACAGCGCCTGCTCCCAGGGTTGCAGCGCCTCGTCATCGGCTGCGCGGTGCCGCGCCGGCTCGATCACCTGGCGGCGCAGGTTGACGAAGGCGCGCATGAGCGAGAGCGGGCCGGAGGCCGGCCGTCCCTGCATGCCTGCGATCGGGGCGCCGCGCCGGCGGATGGCCGAGAAGTCGAGTAGCAGGATGCGGTCGTCCGCGCCCTCGAAGGCCAGGCTCTCCAGCAGCTCGAGCGCCTTCCCCCAGCCCTCACGGCTGTCTGCGATCTCGTGGCGAATGGTGCCGGGCGCCGGTTCGGTGGCCTCGGCGAAGAACTCGCGGTCGATCCAGCCGCGCATCTCGGCCTCCTGCGCCTCCGAGAAGGCGTCGAGGCTGGTGCCCCAGGGCAGCAGGCCGAACTCGGCGCCGAAGCGGTGCAGGTCGGCGCGCGTGCGCGGCCTGTCGGGATGCGCCGGATCGAGGCGCAACAGCAGCCGTGGCGCCCGGCCCCAGTCCACCGCGACCAGCTCGTCATCGTAAGCCCGGCCGACCCCGCTGCCATTCAGCAGCAAGTAGAACAGGGTGAACGAGGCGTTCGCGGTCGAGCAGTTGGTGAAAACCTCCATGTTCCGCCCGGGCTGGTCAGCATCGCCGTGCTGCAGGTGCCGTCCGGAGGTGATGAGGGCTCCTGTGGCGATGGCATTGCGCAGCCGCGCCCGCTCGACCGGATCCGCCGCGTCGCCGAGCAGGGCCGTGTTGCCCGCGGCCACGCGGTCGGCAACGCGGCCGAAATCCTCACCGTCCCCGGCGCGGAACACGGTGCGCCGAGCGACGGCCACGCCCATGCCAGGGTCGAGGACACGGGCTGGCAACGGCAGGGTGCCGAAGCTCGCGCCGGGGCTCGGGGCATGCCGCGCCTCGGGGGCGCGGGAAAGATAACCATCCATCGGGGCGTCTCTGTCCTCGCCGGCCGCCACTGTCGGCGAGTCGGCAAAAACATAATATAGCGCCTACAGGCGACTGTCACCTACCATATATAGGGAACGCTGCGCCTGTACCAATCCCGGCAGGCAGTCAGCGAGCGTCGCGGCGTCGAGTTCCGCAAGGAATGCGGCTCGTCCCCGCGCAAGCACGCCGCGCAGGCGGCAGTCCGCCGAAAGGCAGCAGGCGCCGCCATCCGGCCGGAAGCACTCGACCAGCGCCTGCCCTTCCTCCAGCAGGCGGACCACCTGGCCGACGCGGATCTCCGCGGCCGGGCGAGCCAGCTGCACGCCCCCGCGGGCACCGCGGAGGGTTCGCACCAGCCCCGCCCCCGCCAGGTCCTGGATGATCTTGTGCAGGTGGTTACGGGGCGCGCCGACCTCGGCCGAGAGCCCCTCGGCCGTGCGCACCCGGCTGGGCTCGGCGGCGAGCCGCATCAGCAGGCGCAGGGCGACGTCGGTGGAAGCGAGCAGGCGCAACTGAGGGCTCCTCGAATCTGGTATTGACGATACCACAATCAGCGACGAAAATAAGTGGTGCTGGAGATGCAACTTTGATCGCGATCCCCGAAACTCCCGAGCGGCGTGCCGTCCTCACCCGCGAGGTGACCGCCCGCACGGGCCTGGACGCGGCCGCCATCGAATCCTTCCTCCGTGCCTTCTACGGCGCCGCCCGGCAGGATCCGCTGCTCGGCCCCGCCTTCGCCGACATCGCGGACTGGGACCGGCACATCGCCACCCTGGCACGCTTCTGGGGCTCGGTTGCGCTGATGACGGGCGACTACCACGGCCAGCCGATGCAGGCGCACGCGCACCTTGCGCTCACCCCGGACCATTTCGCCCGCTGGCTCACCCTCTTCGAGGCGACGGCGCGGGCGCATTTCACCGAGCAAGGCGCCGGGCACATGCTCGAGCGCGCTCGCCGGATCGCCCGCAGCCTTGAGATGGGGCTCATCCCCCTCGCGCTGCCGGCCAGAGGGCGCCAGACGGCGCCATGAGTGCAGCCATGACCGGGCCCCTCGCCCAGCCCGCCGACGCCGCCTGACGCGACGGCGGCCCTCCGGCGCCGCTGGCTCGACTTCCGAGGCGGCACGAGCACGACGGCCACGGAGCGCAGATCCAGGCGCCGGAGGCACTGACCGCGGGCGCCTGCAACACTTGGCGAGCGCTCCATTCCGGCACCTGCAAGCTGACGGACGACCCGATGGAGCACATCCGCTTGTCGAACAACGTCCTGTTCCCGCGCTTCGGGGCCTGAGCGGGGCGGCGTCCGTGCCCATCGGCGTGGTCACCGTCTCGGACCGCGCCAGCCGCGGCGAGACGAGGACAGGGGAGGCCCGGGCATCGAGGCCGCCCTCACCCGCATCCTCGCCACGCTCTGGCACCCGGTGCGGCGCCTGGTGGCGGGTGAGCGCGAGGCGATCGAGGTGGCGCCGCGCGACGTCACGCCCGAGGCCACCGAGGTAGTCTCGCTGCGCGCCGTGCCGACCGCGATCCTCTCGCGCCAGACGGCGGGCACGCGGGGGCGCAGCCTGATCGTCATTCTGCCCAGCACGCCCTCGGCCATCGCCGTGTGCCTGGATGCGGTCTTCCCGGCCATACCCTACTGCATCGACCTGATCGGCGGGCCGCGGCTGGAAACCGGCCCAGCCGCCTGCGTTGCCTTCCGGCCCAAGGGAGCCTGAGGGGACGCGCATGGGCGAGTGGGGCGAGTTCGCCAGAGCCTTCGGCTTATTCCTTCTCTCCCACGCCCTGCCCGCGCGCCCCGGGCTGCGCCGACGCCTTGCCAGGGTGCTCGGCGAGCGTGCCTACCTCACGCTCTACAGCCTCCTCTCGGTGGCGGCGCTCGCATGGTTGGTCGCGGCCGCCGGCCGGGCGCCGTACCTGGCGCTCTGGGACACGGCACCCTGGCAATGGTGGATGCCGAACCTCGCCATGCCGCCCGCCTGCCTGCTGGTGGCCTTCGGGACGGCCGCGCCCAACCCGCTCTCCCTCGGCGGCCGCATGGCCGGTTACGACCCGGAGCACCCGGGCATCGCGGGGTTCACTCGGCACCCGCTGCTCTGGGCCCTCGTGCTCTGGGCCGCGGCGCACGCTGTGCCGAACGGCGACCTCGCGCACCTGCTGCTGTTCGGCGGCTTCGCAGGGTTCGCGCTCCTCGGCATGCGCGCCCTCGACCGGCGCCGCAGGCGTCAGCTCGGCACGGAGGCCTGGGCGAGGCTCGCCCGCCGCACCGCCTTCTGGCCAGGCGCCGCGCTGGCGTCCGGACGGTGGCGGCCCGCCGCCCTTCCCTCTCCCCGGCGCTTGGTTGCGGCGACGCTGCTATGGCTTGCCCTTCTCGTGCTGCACGGGCCGGTCATCGGGGTCACGCCGTTGCCGCGCTAATCCCGGCGGATGGTGCCCCTCCGGATCCCCGCGCCTGGGCGCGATCTCGTCCTTCAGGCTCGCCTGCTCGCGGAGTTGGAAAGCAATGACGGCGCGGACACCGGACGGGTTGAAGTCGAGCGAGACGCTCCCGCCGGGGCCGAGGTCGCGAGTGAGCGCCCGCTCGAGGAGGCGCGTCCCGAACCCGTGCCGCTCGGGCCGCCCCGGCACGGGGGGACCTCCGGCCTCGCGCCACTCGACGATGGCCGTGCGGTCGGCCTCCCCCGCGCGGCAGGTGATCTCGACGCGTCCGCCCGGCGTGGACAGCGCGCCGTGCTTCGTCGCGTTGGTGGCCAGCTCGTGCAGGGCCATGACGAGCGCCTGGGCCTGGCCAGGGGCGGCGGGGGGAACCGTCGGCCCGCACCGGCACAGCACCTTGACCCGAGCGTCCGTTCCGCCAAGCCAGGGTGCGACGCCGGCACGGACGACGGCGACCAGCGCGGCTGGCTCCCAATGGAATGCGGCGAGGAGGTCGTGCGCTCGCGCAAGGGCCCGCAGCCGCGCGCCGAACTCCGAGGAGAACCGCGTGGGGTCTCCCCCCGCCTCCCCCCGCGCCGTCTGCAGGGCCAGCGACTGCACCGTGGCCAGCGCGTTCTTGGCGCGGTGGTTCAGCTCGGCCACCACGAGCCGCAACCGCCGTTCGCTCTCGAGCAGCGAGGCGGTCGCTGCGCGGCGGCGGCGCGCCTCGGCGCGCAACGCCTCCGCCACCTCGTCCGCCTCGGGCAATCCGGTGCCGCCCGGGTCGGCGACGCCGCCCGCATCGTCAGCCGAGGCCGCGATTCGGCGCAGCGCGGCGAACGGTCGGGTGACGGTCCCGGCCGCCCAGCGGGCCAGCGCCAGACCGGACGCGAGCAACAAGGCGCCGACCAGGAGCGAGACGATCGCCGCCGTCAGGGCCGGCCGGGTCAGTTCCGAGGTGGGCACCGCCACGATCACGCCCCAGCCCACCCCTGGCAGCCTGCTGTAGGCGGTCAGCACGGGAACGCCGTCAGGCGAGAGCGCCGCGACCACGCCCTCGGCCTGTCCGGCAGTCCACGTCGCCAGGAATTCGGGGGTCACCGATTGCCCGACGAATCGCTCGGGGTCGGGCTGGCGGGCGATGCGCACGCCCTTGCCGTCGATGACGCTGACGATCCACCCCTCGCGCAGCTTTTGCCGCCGGATGATGGCGTCGAAGGCGTCGGCGGAGGGGATCATCGCCAGCACGAGGTCGGGCTGCCCGCTGGGGCGCCTGACGGGCACCTCGATGGCGACGACGGGGCGGCGGAGCACCGGGCCGAAGTAGACATCCGAGACGGAAGGCCCACCCGCGGCGAGGGCGCGCCGCGGCGTCTGCCAATCCTGCCGGGGAAGCGCCTCGCCGGGCGGCAGCGCCGTGTTCATCAACTGCTGCCCATCCCCACGCCGCAAGAGCACGGTGGCCCCAGACAACTCGCTGGCGACGACATCCTCGGCCTGCTTGCGGAAGGCGGCCAGGTCGTCGGCCCTAAGCGCGCCCGACAGCGCGAGCACCCCGAGCGCCGCCGTGCGAGCCCGCAACTCCGCCTCGACCGCGCTGCCGATGGCGCGGGCAAGGTCGAGCGCCTGGGAGCTCGCCCGCTCGCGCTCGCGGGCATAGCCCAGGTACACGATGCCGAGGTCGTAGGCGCTGAGCGGGACCACCCCGGCCAGCACGAGGAGCGCCATGCGGGCGCGCAGCGTCAGGCGGCGCACGGTGGGCCAGTCTCGGCTATGGTCATTGCCTCTTTCCGGTACAACGCGCGGGCGGCGCCTGGAGCGGATCGATGCAGGGCGGCTTCGTCGATGGCATCAATCTGATCCCAGAACAAGAGCTTGGGGCAGTTCCGGTGAATCCGTTTGGACCGGAACTGACCTGGCCGTCGCCACGACCGACATCTTACATCCCTTGGCAGCTGCTCCCCAACCGGCGGCGTCGAGGAGGCCGCACGGCAGGTGGCCCTCCGGCCGCCAGATCGGCCGCTTCCATGTCAGCCGGGAGGTTGCGCCGGGCCGCGTCAGCCGTCGGTGATGTCCTCGATCCAGGTCAACGCCGCGACCGCGCGCGGAAAGCCGAGGGTCGGAACGGCCAGCAGCGCCACCTGCTTCAGCGCCTCCTTCGGCACCCCCTCCTCCAGCGCCCGGCGGCAATGCGAGTGGACGCCGCCCTCCGACCCCGCACCGATGGCAAGCGCCAGCTTCACCAGCCGGAGCGCCTCGCCCTCGACGGGCCCCGCCTTGGCGCAGGCTTCGCCGAGGGCGGCATAGGCCCGGTAGAGTTCCGGGTAGGCCCGTGCCACCTGCCCCGCCGCGGCGGGAAGTTCCTCGTTCTGCTGCACCGGTTCCGTCTCCCGTTCCCCAAACGCCGCGAGCAACGCGCCAGGGTCAGCCAGGCTTCCCGTCCGCCCGCGGCCGCAGCAGCATCGGCCCGTGCGCCAGCAGGAACAGCCCGAAGGCCAGCACCCAAAGCGCCCCAGCGGCGGCATAGGGCAGCAGGACCCAGGCCACATTCATGGCAGGCGCGGCGATGAGCGGGTGGGCGGTGTGGCCACGCGTGGCCCGGGGCATGACCGCCAGGGTCATCAGGCCAACGGTGCCGATCCCCTGCAGGTGCAGCCAGTCCGCCGCCCATTCGGCACCGCCCAGCAGGCAGGCCGCCTTCACCGCCAGGGCCAGCGGCAGCATCAGGTAGGCGAGGTGCAGCACCGCGAGGATCAGGCGCCCAAGCGTCCGCAGCCCCTGCCAGCGGGATTCTTGCGGTGCTGCGCATGCAGGGTGCGCGGCACGCCGGAGGCGTCGTAGGCGACGAGGCGTAAGTAAAGCGAGCACCCTCGTCCTTGATGTGAACGGGCCGCTCGGCAGCGAGCCAGCGGACAGTATGAGGCAATCTGATGGAATGTCGCCGCAACCCGCCACCGACCCTGGGAACCGCTTTTCCGTGAAGATTATTAGGCTCCGAACTCAATCAGGTTCATCCGCGAGGATGGCAGCGATGGCGATGGCTGAGGCGTTTTGGCGGCGAGCCTGCCGTATCGGGCATGGATACGGCGCCAGTCCTTCAGCCGTCCGATAGTGCGCTCGATGATGTTGCGGGCCTTTCGGCACTACCTGGGCAGTCTGAAGTCAGGCGGCGGTTTGAGCTTGCGCCGCCAGTGCTGGCATCGGATCGGCGTAGTCCTGTGCGGGATCTATTGCATATGGGAGATGCGTCCGACGCCACATTTAACGACATGGTTTGGCCGAAGGCAGCTCCTTCGCTTTGGGATTTCGGCCAGAGCGAGAGAGCTGTGCGAAGCACGAAGCAGGCTCAGCGAAGCTCGGCGTTGGTGTCATCCACGGCCATCTGGCTAGCGTTCAAAAGCAGATGCCGGGCGGGAGGATTCCCTCAAGGCCTACGCGGCTCGCTTGTGTCCACGGCCCGTTGATAAGCGACAAGGTCGAGGAAAGCCTCGGCCTCCACGACCATGTCGTCCCTCATCCGGAAGATCCAGACGAACTGGTTGCCGTAGGCACCACCCGAGGTGGTCGTCGCACTCGCCTCGAAGCGGATGATGACCGTGTCGTCGACGGCCCAGATATGATGAACCCGTGGGACGAGCGGCGTCGCGAGCCGGCTGATAAGAGGAAGCGACGCGCGCTCGACGAAATCCTCGCGGCTCCGATAGGTACCCGCGACCGGGCCAGAGCCATGGATGGTCCAGACCACATCAGGCGCGAGCAGCTGGGCGAAGACATTGTTGCCCGCCCTCCATCCCTCGAAGGCCTGCCGCACGGTCTCCTTGTTGCGGGATGCTGCTGTATCCGCGGCCGCCACGGGCGCCGCAGCAATTGCGAGCGCCAGCGCGGCACCCGCAAACGGTCGAACCAAGCTTCTTAGGTGCATGACATCACCTCTCCAGTTGCAGGACACCGCAGCCATCGTGCCCGAACAGGGGCACCGCGTGATCAAGGGAGCGACGTGGCCTGGCCCGGCTGCACCCGCCGGCGCAGCACCATGCCGCCGTGATGAAGGGTATCTCCTTCGACGAAGTCGCCATCGGCAGTGAAGCCGGTGTCGTCCCAATACTCGATGTGGGTGCCGGTCACCTCGTAGCGGCCCCGGTACGCACTCTCGCGCGTGCCGCGCGCCTCGTCGTAACGTCCATTCGGCAACAGCTCGTGCCGCACTCGCCCGTCATCGGTGACCCACATGCCGACATAGGGATGCGCCGGCCGCGCCGCGCCCTGTTCGGCTGCCGCAGGGATGGAGAACATCATGGCCAGGCCCGCCGCCGCTGCGCCAAGGCCGCGCATCAATGCGCCGCCCGGGTTGGACGCACCACGATCTCGTTAACGTCCACCTGCTCAGGCTGCTCCAGCGCGAAGCGCACGGCGCGGCCGATGGCATCTGGCTGGATCGCAACGGCACGATAGGTCCTCATGGCCTCCGCCGCTGCGGGGTCGGTGATCGTGTCAGCAAGTTCGCTTTCCACCACGCCCGGATGGATGCAGGTGACGCGAATGTCGCTGCGCTCCTGGCGCAGGCCATCCGATATCGCACGCACGGCAAATTTGGTGGCGCAATATACTGCCGCCGTCGGTGAAACAGTGAGTGCGCCCACCGAAGCGATGTTGACGACGTGGCCAGAGCCGCGTGCCGTCATCTCGGGCAGCACGGCGGCAATGCCGTAAAGCACGCCCTTGATGTTCACATCCACCATCCGCTCCCATTCCTCGACCTTGACCGAAGCCATGAGCGACAGCGGCATCACCCCGGCGTTGTTGACGATCGCATCCACGCGGCCGAATGCCTCGCGCCCCGCCTGGGCGAAGGCCTCGACGCTGGCACGATCCGTCACGTCGAGTTGACGTGTCAGGATGCGGGCACCAGTGCCGTGCAGTTCTTCCGCCAGCACCTCCAAGCGTTCCGTGCGACGGGCGCCGAGCACCAGCGTTGCACCGGCCGCCGCAAGTTCCTTGGCGATGCCGAGCCCGATGCCGCTGGAGGCGCCGGTAATAAGAACGACTTTTTCAAGAGCCATAGCAGCTTCTCCCATTTGACTGGTGCGATTCCGCTCCCTGCTGGCAGGACCAGGCGGCATCGCTCGGTTGGGCAGAAGCTATGCATTCAGAACTGGCTCGATAATCCACCTTTTCAGCGATGAGCTGGTTAGTATAACTGGACAATGCGCTCCGACCTCAACGCCCTCGCCGTCTTTGTCACCGTGGCGGAGGAACGCAGCTTCCGCGCCGCCGCAGACCGCCTGGGGGTCACGCGGTCCGCCGTCAGCCAGTCGATTCGTCGGCTAGAGGAAACACTTGGCGTGACGATCCTGCATCGGACCACGCGCAGCGTCGCTCTGACCGAGGCCGGCGATAGGTTACGTGCCGACATCGCCCCAGCGATCGCCGAGATGCACGCGGCCATGGAGGGCGTTCGCAGCCTCGGCGGTCCGCCGCGGGGGCAGCTGCGTATCGCCGTGTCCTCCATCGCCGAAGCCTTCCTGTCCGGCCCGCTCCTCGCCGGCTTCTGCCGGGCCTTTCCGGAGATTCAGCTCGACATCCTCGTCACCGACGAGGAGGGCGACATCGTCGCGCTGGGCTTCGATGCAGGCGTGCGGTTGGGCGAGGTGATCGAGCAGGACATGATAGCCGTCCCCGTTTCGGACGATCAGTGCCAACTCGCAGTGTGCTCCCCCGCCTATCTGGCAGAGCGCGGCCGGCCAGGACACCCACGCGATCTGGCGCGGCATCGCTGCATCGGCTGGCGCCCAGCCCCGCACCGCCCGCCCTATCGCTGGGAGTTCACCGAAGGCGGGCGCGAGTTCGCCGTTGACGTGGTCCCCGAGGTTACCACCAACGACATGGGCCTCATGATCCGCATGGCGCTCAACGGCGCCGGGATCACCTTCGGCATGGCGGACACGTTCCGGAGCTTTCTGGAACGCGGGGAGCTCGTGCCTTTGCTGGAGAATTTCAATACGCCCTTCGCGGGCTTCTACCTTTACTATCCGAACCGCCAAAACGTCGCGCCCAAGCTTCGCGCACTCATCGACCACGTTCAACGCCGTCGTGGCGCCGCAAGCAGGAGCAGTTCGGTTCAAAGACGTTGAGGCGAAGACGTCAGCTCTGACAGCTCGTGCTGTCGAGCGACACCGCTTTCAGCTCTGGTTTTCTCGATCCACCGACAGCCAGACGCAGCGTCCGCTCTCCGGAAGGTTGCTGAGCTATCAGGGACGAGGAACACCTTCGGATCGAGCAGGACTGTAGCCACGGGCCGTATGGGAGCCTGCTGTCGCTATCAGATGCTCACTTGCGGCAGGCGCGTTTGTCGCATGTGACCAGGGCTTCGGGCCGCCCGGAATGGCGCCTGATGTCGCCAACCAATCTCGGCCTTCGAGCTGGATCGGGTGCTTAGCGGCTGTGGGAGGCCATCCCCCTGAATGTCTGCTCTACATTCTCCAACAACCGACGAAGTAGCCCATCTGGGCCCACTCCCTGTGGTATGGTCTGGCCGGAAGTGGCCTGCCGCGCACGCCAGGACGAGGAGATCAGCCCAGGCTGATCCCGGTGTCGCGGATGAGTTGCTGGATCAGGGCCCGCTCGCTCAGTAGCCGCTCACCGAGCCGCGCGGGCTCGGCGGCGGTCGCTTCGGCGCCGATCTCGGCGAAGCGGGCCTTCACCTCGGCATCCGAGGTCGCGGCGTTGATTGCAGCCTCCAGCCGCTGGCGCGCCTCCTCCGGCGTGCCGCTGCGGCAGAAGATCGCATTCCAACTGGTGATGTCGAAGTCCGGGATGCCGGATTCGGCGATCGTCGGCACACCGGGGATGCCGCCGCGCCTCGCGCTGGTGACGGCCAGCGCAACGGCCCGCCCGCCCTGCACGACGGGATTGAGGGAGTTCGCGGTGAGGATGCCGGCCGGCAGCGTCCCTGCGGCGAGGTCGCGCGCGACCTCCGACCCGCCGCGATAGGGGATGTGCTCCAGTTTCACCCCCGCCCGATGCGCCAGCAGCGCGCCGGCCAGGTGGCCCGGGCTACCGACGCCGGGCGTGCCGTAGGAAAGGCCGTCGCGGTCCGCCTTGGCCTTGTCAAGGAAGTTCCGGAAGTCGCGCACCCCCTCATGTGCCGGCACGGCGAGGATGTAAGGAACCTCTGCGACCATACCAACGGGCGCGAAGTCGCGCTCGTAGTTGAATGGCGTCGAGCGATGGATGAATTGCGCGACGACAAAAGAAGCCGCATCGAACAGCAACGTGTGCCCGTCCGCTGGGGCGGAGGCGACCGCGCCCGCCGCGAGCGTGCCCCCGGCACCGCCGCGATTGTCGACGACGATGTTCTGGCCCAGCGCCGCCGACATCTTCCCAATGATCAGGCGTGCGAGCGTGTCGGAATTGCCGCCCGGCGCGAAGGCGACGATGAGGCGGATGGGACGGTTGGGGAAGCCGCGCTGGGCCAGTACCGCGGGCGTGGGTAGCAGCGCGGTGCCGGCCAAGGCGAGGAGGGTGCGGCGGTACGGGACGGGGTGCGGCATGGTGTGCATCCTCGAAAGGGCGTGGTCGTCGGCGAGATGGGGCTCAGCCCCTGCTCAACGGTTCCAGCCCGGTTCGGCGCAACATCGGCGTCGCTTCGGGCGAAGCGAGAAAGTGGATCAAGGCCTGCGCGGCTTCCGGCTGCCGGGCGTTCGCAGTGACGACGGCGCAGAAGATCGTCGGAAGCTGCACGTCCTCGGGGATCGTGCCGAGATAGCTGATGCCGGGAACGGTGACGATCTCGCTCACCTGCTGGAAGCCGAGTTCTGCCTCGCCGCGGGCGACGACGACGGCAACGCGCTCGGAAAGGATACGGCGGGACTTTGGCATGACCTGGTCGTGGATACCGAGGCGCCGATACATCTCGTTCTCGATGTACACGCCGCTGGCGCTGGCGGAATAGGCGATGGAGGAGGCGTTCAGGAGGGCCTGGCGGAAGGCATCGAGGGTAGAGATATCGGGCTTCGGCGCCCCGTCCTTCACGCAGGCACCGATGAGGGACCGGGCGATGTCCACGCGGCTGCTGGAGCGGATGAGACCGCGCGCCTCAAGCGGAGGAAGGCCGCCGTCAGCGAGAAGGAGGACGTCGGCAAGCTCGCCGCGGGCGAGGCGCTGCGGGATTGCGTCGGGGGCGGTCCCCATGGAGGAGGAGGCGACCGAAATGAGGGTGTGGCCGGTCGCGCGCTGGAATTCGGGGACGAGGGCGAGATAGGCGGCGTTCAGGCCACCAGAGGAGAACACAGTAAGCTCGGCCGCGACGGCAGAACGGGCAAGAAAAGGCAATGCGGCCGCACCGAGAAGGAATGCGCGGCGCTTGGTGCCGTTTGGGGTCATTGAGCGCATGGAATGCCTCTTCAACGGGACGTGCTGCATCCTAGTCGGCTTGGGAAATCTTCTAGATGGTGCCCATGCGCGAGCATGATAGGCTTCGGTCGCTGCGGATCCGCTGGATGTCGGAGGTGTGGCACCCCCTACCCCTTCGCCACGCCGTTACCGCGTCTTCCATCAGCCGCCCGCCGCTTCGTGCCCCTTCGGCTCCCGCCGAAACAGGCCGATCAGCGGCGACACCACAAACTGCACCACGGGGATCAGCACTGCGCCGACCAGCAATCCCACCACACCCGACCCCGCCGCCGTCGCTAGCCATTCCACGACACCAGCAACCGCTGGCACCGCCTCCGCCGCCGCGACGGCAACGCCGTGGATTGCGTGCTCTACCCATGGCAGGCCGTAGCTCGCCAGCCCGTGCACGATGATGCCGCCCCCCACCCACACCATCGCCGCCGTGCCCACGACCGCCAGCACCTTGAGGAACCAGGGCATCCCCACCACCAGCCCGCGCCCGATTGCCTGCGTCACCGGGCGCACCGAAAGGTCAGCGCTGCTGGGCTGGCCAATCTTCCGGCGGAAGATCGCCGAGATGGGTCGCTCGCCGACCGCCATCGCCAACCCGGAATCGTCCGCTTTCACGATCAGCGCCACCACGCCGTAAACGCCCACCGTGATGCCGATGCCCACGATCGCGAGCACCACCGCCTGCTCCCACAGCGGCACGTCGGGTAAGGTGCCCAGCGTGATCGCCATGATCTCGGCCGACAGGATGAAGTCAGTGCCGATGGCGCCGCGCACCTTCGCGTCTTCCAGCGCCTTGGGGTTCTCCGGCGGTGCCAGCACCGTCGCCTCGTGCTGGCTGGCCCCGTGCGGCGCCACCGCATGCCAGACCTTTTCCGCTCCCTCGTAGCAAAGGTAGGCCCCGCCCAGCATCAGCAGCGGCGTGATCGCCCAGGGCGCGAACAGGCTCAGCAGCAGCGCCCCAGGGAGAAGGAAAAGCATCTTGTTCTTGAGCGATCCCCACGCGATCCGTGCCACGATCGGCACCTCGCGCGCCGCGGAAAAGCCCACCACGTAGCGCGGCGTCACTGCCGCGTCGTCGATCACCACGCCCGCCGCCTTGGCGCCCGCCTTGGTAGACTGCGCCACCACGTCGTCCAGCGAGGCCGCCGCGACCTTGGCCAGCCCGGCGATGTCGTCCAACAGCGCGATCAACCCTGTGCTCAAGCGCAGCTCCCCCGGTTGCGCGCGTGCGCATTCAGCATGAACGATCGGTAAGCTCGCTGCAGCCCCAGAAGTTCGTTTCGAAAACATCAGAACTGGGTCGCGGGCGCCGCTGGCCTCCCCGGACGGGGGTGCTGGTGCTGTTTAGGGCGGGAGGCAGTCAGCGTTGATCGGGCTTCATCCAGAATGCATCTTCTGGATGCGCCCCATCACGGTCCAGCGTGCCATTTCCAGTTCGCTTCGGGTCGCCTGCTGCGGCAGCCTTTCGAGCAGGGCGGTCGGATGCTTACCCTGCTCCCTGCGCCTTCCGCACCGCCTCAAGCACCGCCTCGTGCGTCGCCAGGATTCGCCGCAGCGTGGGTTTCCCTTTGTCGCTCGCCTCAGCGATGCCCTCGTGCATTTCTTCGATCCCCGTCGTCATCTGCTCGGCCAAGCCAGATAGCCGCTCCTGTAGCGCCTCGTTGTCGTCCTGGAGTTCGGCTGCCCAGATCGCTAGGACGCGAGAGAACTCGGTGGCCGCGCGGGTGGGCGGGACGCCCGCCTGTAGGAGCTTAACGAGGGGAGCCAAGTCGGCATTTGGGGAGCGGGACATGCTTGGGAAGGTAGGTAGGCGGACCTTACGTGGCTAGACAACAAAAGCTGCTTTTTGACCGGCAGCGGCTGCTACGCGACCTTGGCAGGGGTGGATAGCAGTTGGCAGGGCCAACTGTCCGGCTGGGACCTACCGCCCGTGAAAGTTGCGCCTGATCGGCCGGGGTTCGCGCTTCTGGGCTGCTGCCGAAGGCGGCTTCACAAATGAGTCGAGTGCAAGGCGGACTTTGTCTCCGTCGTCCAATGCCCAGGAACAGCGCCCGCTGATACATGCTAGGAGATACTTGCAAGCTCGACGTCGTTTCTGCCGGAGACTCAGGCGGGCCGCTCGCCATTTGAGGGAAGAGATGGCGCGCCTGTGATACGGCGATGGGACGCATCTGACCCCTTGGCCTACCGGCGGCCACGCCGGTGCGGTCCCCAAGCCCCCGCCGACGTCGCCGCTCCGCCCATCCGCTGCCGCGCGAGCGGACCTGGCGTTAGCGGCGCCGCCTGCCGGGCGCGAGGCGAGACGCCAAGGCGAAAACAGGGCAGGCGAGATCCGGGTATCCTTGCGGACCAAGCGCCGCCGGACGGGCCAGGTCTGGACGCCACCTTTAAAAGGCTCGCCAGCGTGATTGATCTGACCGCCACAGCCTTCGCCGCCGAGGAGCGCCGCCCTGACCGAAATGAAGCTATGCCGCGCCGGCCATGAGCCGGACCAACCCAGCATCGTAGCCCGCTTGCAACCGGGCCCGCCGCTCAACCCGGACCTGACGGCACTCTTGAGCGCCTTCGCCGACGAGGCAGACGCGGACGTACACGGCTCACCAAGCGCAAGCGCCGGTACCGGTACACCACCGACAGCACATACACTTTCCCAGCGGCGTCGAATCTGCTTGGGCACGACCTTACGGCCAGTCCGCCAACCGAGTCTGGTTGGCCGATCTCGCCTTCCCTTGGACTGCCGAGGGCTGGTTGTATCTGGCTATGGTGTCGGCCTGTTCTCCCGCCGCGTCGCTCGGTCGAGGCATGGCTGACCATCTCGGCTATGAGCTTGCGCTGGCCGCGCTCGACATGGCCCTCGCTCGTGAGCGGCTGGTGCCCAGCTTGAGGCACCATTCAAACCGCAAGATACAGATCGCAGCACACGAGTACCGTCAGAAATTGCAGCAGAACGGTATGCTCTGCCCCACGAGCCGCAAGGGCGGTTGCCGAGACAACGCGCCGATGGAAAGTTCCATGCCACTCCGAAGGGCGAACTCGTTGAGCCGTATGACTACCTCACCAGCAACCAAGCCAGAGTTGACCTGTTCCAGCATGCCGAACGCATCTACAATCGTCGCCGCTGCGCTCCGACATCCACTATCTTACAACTGAGCAGATGGTCGCGGTGTTCCATGCAGATGCATCGGCCGCGCAACAGTGTGCGCGGGGTGGGGCATGGCCGGCGTGTCGAACGCCTCAAGCAATACGGCATCGCGCCGCCAACGCTGCGCCGGATGCAGGCCAACCTCCATCGCCGCGGTGCCGGACCAGCAGATGGAGGCGATAAGGCAGCTGGCCGCTTGGTCTGCGAGGAGGGATGCCCGCGGCTGACCCAGGTGTGGCGTGGACTGCGGCCGGATATTGCCGGATAAAGCGGCCATGACCCCTGCGTTTCGCGCCGCCATATTCACCATCTGCTCCAACAACTACGTTCCGGCAGCACGAACCTTCTTTGAATCGGCCCGGCGCCACCATCCGGACGCCGACCTGTTCCTTTGCTTGGCGGACCGCGTCATCGACATGCCGGGGCTATACGACCCGGGCTGGACGATCATCCCGGCGGAAGCACTGGACATCCCGGATTTCCGCAGCTTCGCCTTCCGCTACGACATCATGGAGCTGAATACTGCGGTCAAGCCGTTCATGTTCCGCCGCCTGCTGGACGGACTCGGCTACGATGCGGCGCTGTATTTCGACCCCGATATCGAGATCTTCCGTCCGCTGGACGACATCTTCGGCCGGTTGCGCGACGGCGCCTCCTTCGTGCTGACCCCGCATCTCTGTGCGCCGAACGAGGCGGAGGCGGAGCCGAACGACCTGACCATCATGCGCGCAGGCATCTACAACCTGGGCTTCCTGGGCGTGGCCCGTGGGACAGAATCGCGCCCCATAATCGACTGGTGGGCGCGGCGGTTGAGATTCCTGTGCATCAGCGCGCAGGAGCAGGGGATCTTCGTTGACCAGAAGTTCATGGACCTGGTGCCCGGATTCGCGCCGAACGCCCATATCAACAACGACACCACACTGAACGTGGCTTACTGGAACCTCCAGCAGCGCGACCTCCGGCAGGACGGCAAGAACTGGACCGTGGACGGCCAGCCCCTGGGCTTCTTTCACTATAGCGGCTTCGACCCGCGCCGGCCGGACCGGCTGTCAAAATACGATACCGCGTTCGCCAGCCGGATGCCGGAGGCCATGCGCCTGCTGACCTCCGGATATGCAGCACGCCTGCTGGCCAACGGCCATGGCAGCGTACCGGCCGGGCTGTACGCCTATGGCCGCTTTGCCAGCGGCACTGCCATCCACCATTTAGTGCGGCAGATGTTCCGCGAATGGCACAAGGCCTGGCCGGACGACCCCTTCGAAACCTACGAGGCATTCCTGCACCAACCCTGGCCCGGTGCCTCGCGTGCTGCACCCAGCCGTATCGTCACCAACATCATGAAGTTCATGCATGGCCGCTTCCCCAGCTTCGCCAACCGGCTGGACCTCGCCCAAGCCGCGCATGTGCAGGAACTCGCGGACTGGTTCGTCATGCATGCGGCGCACGAGTTGCGCCTGGACCTGCCGCTGATCGAGCCGGAAGCTGCCCGCATGGGACTGTTCCAGGCACCAGCCCGGCTGCTACCCCCGGCGGCAGCCAGTGAAGCCGAAGTCACCGTCGTCGGCTATCTGCGCACCGCTTCCGGCGTCGGCGAGGTCGGCCGGCAGACGCTGCAGACCCTGGCCGCCGGAGGCCTGCGAGTGGAAGGCTGCGACGTCGCGCTGAACGTCGCCGCCCAACGCAACGACGAAAGCTGCGCGGCCCTGCTGCGCGAGAACGGCGCGGCGCCGGTGCAGATTTTCAACGTCAACGCCGACCAGCTCGGCCTGGTCACGAGGCATATGCGCGACCGGCTGCGCCCAGACGCGCTGCGCATCAATATCCCGTTCTGGGAGCTGAGCCGCTTCCCGGCCGAATGGCTGCCACAACTGAACGAGATGGACGAGATCTGGGCGCCCAGCCGCTTCATCCAAACCGCCCTGGCGGGCCGGCTCGACAAGCCGGCAATCTACATGCCCGTCGCAGTCGAGGTCGGCGAGGCCCCGAGGCTACCGCGTGCGCGCTTCGGGCTGCCAGACGGCCGCTTCCTGTTCTTTTTCTCCTTCGACTTCCTTTCATTTATGGAGCGCAAAAATCCACGTGCTGTTATCGAGGCTTTCCGCCAAGCCTTCCCCCGTATCGGCCAAGCCGGGCTGGTGCTGAAATGCATGAACGGCGCCCTGGCACCCGACCGGTTCGAGGCATTCGCTGCCGAGATCGACGGGCATCCCGATATCTTCCTGATTGACGCCACGCTGGACCGCGCCGACACGCTGGGGCTGATCGCCGCCACCGACGCCGTCGTCTCCCTGCACCGCAGCGAGGGTTTGGGGCTCCTGATTGCCGAGGCGATGCTGCTAGGCAAGCCGGTGATCGCCACCGGCTATTCCGCCAGCCGCGAGTTCCTGGGGCCCTCCACCGGCTATCCCGTCGACTACGCGCTGGTGGCGCTGCAACCGGGCGACTACCCTTTCGCCGAAGGCCAGCTCTGGGCGGAGCCGGACGTCTCCCATGCCGCCTGGTTGATGCGGCGGCTTTGCGACGACCCGACACGGTCCGCACCATTGGTGGCGCACGCCGCCCAGCATCTGCGGAAGAACCACAGCCGCGCCCACATCGCCGGTCTGCAGGCCGCCCGCCTCCGGCAGTTGGCAAGCTGGTCCCTTGGAGCATGACGATGACTACGGCCGCCACCTTCCTGTCCTACAGCGCCAACAATGAGGACGTGATCCTGAACCGGGTATTCGGTGGCCAGGCGCATGGATTCTTCGTCGATGTCGGCGCCGCCCATCCGCTGTACGAAAACGACACCCGCGCACTGTACGACCGCGGCTGGCGTGGCATCAACATCGAGCCGACGGCGGCGTTCTTCCATGAGCTGGTGGCGCAGCGGCCGCGGGACATCAATTTGAACGTCGCGGTGTCCGATGCGCCTGGCGAGCTGGTGTTTCACGAAGTGGTCGGCACCGGCCTGTCCACCGGCAACGCCGATGACGCCTCCCGCGCTGCGGCCGCGGGATTCGAGGTGGTGCGCCACACCGTCCCCGCCCGCACCCTGCGTGACATTCTGCAGGAGGCCGCGCCGCCGGACATCGACGTGCTGAAGGTCGATGTTGAAGGGTTTGAACTGAAGGTCATGCAGTCCAACGACTGGGACCGCTTCCGCCCGCGCGTCATCCTGGCGGAGGGCACCTTCCCCGCAAGCCCAATGCGCCGGCAGGACGGCGTCGCGGACTACCTGGCGGCGCAAGGGTATCGCCACGTTTATTTCGACGGCTTGAACGATTTCTACGTCGAGCGGAACTTCGCGCCCCCACCCGAGGCGTTCGACCGTCCGCCCAACGTGTTTGACCGCTACGTCCCCTACAGCCAGCATGATTTAGTCCGCGCCCGTGCCGCGCTGGAGGCCCAGGTCGAAGACCTGCAGCTGGAGCGGGAGAATGCCGGCCGCCGCATTGCTTCCCTGGATGATGAGCTGACGCGGCGCGACGCAGCACATGCGGCGCTGTCCGCGCAGCTCCATCGCGCCGAGGTTGCGGCGGAGGCGCAAGGCGTCGACCTTCATCATGCTCGCAGCGAACTGGCTGCCATGCGCAGCCGATGCGAGGCCCTGTCGGCGGAGCTGGACGGCGTCACCATGCAGCTGATGTTGGCCCAGGCCCGGCCGGCGCTGCAGATGACGGAGACTGACCGCATCGCCCGTGAATTGCACAACGTCTATGCGTCGACGTCCTGGCGCATCACGCGACCGATGCGGGCCCTGGCCCGACCGCGCCGCTCGCTCGGCATCCTCTTCGGACGCTCCTGAGGCGATTTCACGCTTCGGAAGTCACTATGGCCACATAAAGGTTTGGGATGAATCAGCAGTTTCACGGCCGCGAAGACGCGCCTGCCAGGCTTCGTGGTGCCTGGGTCGGCGCGGTGGCGCTGGGGCTTATCCTCGCCATTGCGGTTTTCTTCCGACTGCAGATCACCAATGGCTGGACATTGTTGTTTGGAGACCGGACCGATGGCTCCATCGAAGTCACGATCCTGGAACACTGGCACAACGTGTTCACTGGCCACGCCAAATGGAGCATGCTGTTCTATTTTTATCCCCATCCGTATACTTTGGGCTACAATGATGGATACTTCCTCTATGGCCTGATCCATACCGTCTTCAGAGTTCTTGGCTTGAACATTTTTCTTGCTGCGGAAATGGTCAACGTCACCGTGAAGGCGATGGGCTTTATCGGTTTCTACGCCTTTATGCGTAGCGCGCTGCCGACGCCGCGAATGCTGGCGGTTCTGGGGGCCTTGCTGTTTTCCATCAGCAACAACACCTTCAGCCAGGCTCATCACGTCCAGCTGTTCAGCGTGGCCTTCGTGCCAGTCATGGCCGTATTGCTGTTTCGCGCTTGGAATGCGGGCATGCGCGATGCGTTGCGCAACTGCGCCGGCTGGTGCGTTGCGGCCGCGGTGTTTTATGCCGCCTGGGTCATCACGGCCTTTTACACGGCTTGGTTCTTCGCGCTGTTCACCTGCTTTGCCCTTCTCATCCACGCACTGTCCGGCCCACGAAGCCTGGCTCGCGCCGTGATAGCCGGGCGACGCATGGCGGGCCCCGCCGCGGTCGGCGCCGTCGTGCTCTTGGCGGGCCTGGTGCCCTTCGCCCTCGTCTACCTGCCCAAGGCGGCAGAAACAGGCATGCATTCCTTCAGCCAGGCCATGACCTTCTCGCCCTCCGTCCTCGACACCTTCAATGTCGGCACACACAACTTGCTGTTCGGTCGCGTGAATGAATGGATCAATGCCGCCTTGCGACCGGGTGTGCCGCCCGACGGCGAGCGCAGTTCCGGCCTGCCGCCACTGTTGATACTGGCCTTCCTGGCGGCGACGGCATGGTTGTGCTTCGCCCCCGCGGCACGCCCGCATCGCCTCGCCCGCACCTTGGCACTCGCCGCCCTGGCAACCTGGCTGTTGTCCCTGCACTATGGCGGCTTCACGCCCTGGCGCTGGGTATATACCTATGTGCCCGGCGCGGCCGCAGTGCGGGTGATCGCCCGGTACCAGATTTTCCTGATGGCTCCGGTGGTCGTCGTGGTCGTCTTTTGGATGGCGACCGCGCGACTGAGCCGGCCGCTGCTGGCCTGCTTGGCGCTGGGCTTGGTCGCCGGGGAGATCAATCTCGGACATCCCGTGGGCTTGTCGCCAGACACCGAGCTGGCACGTCTGGCCGCCATCCCGCCCCCACCACCGTCTTGTCGCGCCTTCGCAACCGCTGGGGTGCGCCCGGGCCCATTGGCTGCCTCGCCGGAAGTGGATGCAGTCTACAGCCACAATGTCGATGCGATGCTGATCGCCGAGTATCTGCGCATGCCCACGATCAACGGCATGGCCAGCTTCGTGCCGCGGGACTGGAACTTCGCTCGTTCCAGCGACCCCGACTACGCCGCACGGGTAGACGCCTATGTGAAGCATCACCGCATCGAGGGTTTGTGTGTGCTGGATTTAACCTCATTGGCATGGCACCCTCCGGCGGCAGGTTCCGTCCCGTGAAGTAGGGCTCATCGCCAGAAGCTTGGCCGGTCGCATGGTGGCTCAGGACCAAGCCCCATGCCGGCACCAACGCGGCCGGCTGGCCGCTAGGCCCGTTGACCCGTCCAGGCGAGACCCAAGATGCCAAGGTGGCGGCCGAGCTCATCGACAGCCTGCCCCAGGCCGCTCGCTTGACTGGGGCCAAGGGCCGGGACACCGATGATATCGCGCCGGATCGAGCGCTACTTATATAAAACCAGGGATGCCCGTCGCGTCGCGGCCAGCACCAGGTCTCAGCGGACTGCCTGGGCAATCACCTCGGCGAAGAACGGCCGTCCGTTGATCTTGCTGCCCTAGATCCGGAAACTGCACCGGAAGCGGGGCACGTCGCCACTCCGGACTCGCCAGAGACCAGCACCGCTATGCCCCATGATGAGGCACGGTCGCGCCATCGCCAGCCAGGGCCTGTATCATCGCATCGGCACCCAGATGTTGCCGTACCATTTCCATGCCTCGGGCACCGAGCTGTCGCCGCAGTTGCGCATCCTCAACGAGACGCTTCAATCCCTGCGCGGCGGCGGCAGGATCGGGATCTGCCCACCGGGCGCCGGGCAGGGTGTAGACGCTGCGGGAATCCTGGACGGGAATGAGACGGCATGGCACCGGTACGCCGCAACTCGCGTCAATGAACTCGGCGGTCGCCGACCAATCGGTGGCGACGACCGGAATGCCAGCGCGCATCGCCTCGGCGGGTACCAATCCGAAGCCCTCGCTGCGGTGCATCGACAGCACTACGTCGGAACACCGCAGCAGGGCCTGCATGTCTGAATCGGGCATCACCCGATCCTCGATGAGGATGGCAGGATCGCCGGCGATTGCCGCCTGCAGCGTCGCCATGTCGGCCGGGAAAGCATTCTGCCCGGATACCTTGAGCACCAGCAGCATGTCGTCACGACCGGCTGCCGCGGCTTTGAAGGCCTGGATCACGCCTTCAGGGTTCTTGCGCGCCGGCGACGAATGCAGCCCGATCGCCGCGAATACGATGGTGCGGTCGCGGGGGAGCCCGAAGCCGTCCCGGTCGATTGCGGTGGGTGAGGTTTCGACATCTGCCACCGGGTAGGGAACGCGCCTCACCGGGCAGCGGACGCAGTCCGCCAAGGCACCCGCGACAAAGCGGGATGGCGTCCAGACTTCATGCACAAAGGGTGCGGCGCTACGCCAGCTGGCGGGAGCGCGTTCCAGTTCCCAGACCCAACTGCCGATGACGCGGCGTCCCTTGAGCAGCGCTCGCGGCAGGTGCAGGAGCGTCCAGGGCAACGTCGGCGGGTTGACCTGCAGCACCAGAGGAACGCCGGGGGGATAGTCGTCGAGACAGACCTGCGGCGACGGTGCCTGGTCGTTCCCGCCAGGCACGACGCGGCTGACATCGATGGTCCAAACCGGCAACCCGCGGCGTCGGGCTCCATCGCGCATCAGCCGTGCTGCCTGGCCGAGACCGGTTGGAAGAGAGAACTCCCCGACGATGATCAGGCCCGGCGCGCGCGGGCCGTCGCCGCCGCGCCGCGTCGGCCGCGGCGCCAGCAGGGCGGTCAGATGGCGAAAGCCAGCCTGACGTAGGCCTTGCGGCAACTGCCGATAGAGCCCCTGTGCCAACCGGCGCAGGGGGCGTCCACTTGGCCCCTGCCCTAAGTCATATACCTTGATCATGCGGTGGGCGCCCCACGTCCTTGTTGCCCGACTGTAGCCCCCATGCGGCGCCCGTCATCGCGGCAGCGCATTGCACCGAGTGGCCTCACGCCGCGCTCCCGACCGCGTCTAAGATCGTCCGCGCCGTTGCCGACCACGCAGTCGGCCGGTGCTCGGCAGCGATACGCTGTTCGAGCGCGCGTAGCATCTCGGGTTCCTTCAGGACACGCCTGTAGAGCGTCACCGCTTCCGTCACGCTATCCGGGTCATGGTAGAGGCAGAACGGACCACCGGCCTCAGGCACCGAACTGCGGTTGGAGGCGAGACAAACCTTGCCGAAGGCCAGGCTTTCCGAGACCGGAAGCCCCCAGCCCTCATAGAGGGAAGGAAACAGCGTGAAACGCGCCCCGGCATACAGCGCAGCTAGGGTCGCATCGTCCGCGTTGTCGACCAGAACGAGCTTGCCATCCAGTCGCTTCGAGTTTTCGATCTGCTGCATCAGATCGGCCACCATCCAGCCGATCCGGCCCGCGAAGACCAGCGTTGGCACCTGCTCCGCCGGCATTTCATCGAGCAGCCGGCGCCAGGCACGGAAGGCCAGCTGATGATTCTTGCGCGCCTCCATCGTCGAGACGAACAGCGCATACCCGCCCGGCACCAAGCTGCCGGGCAGTGGGGTGCCGGCGTTCGGTCGGACGAATTCCGTGCCGATCGGGATCGGCTGCGGTGAAGTGCGCAACGGGATTAACTCCCGTTCCGCCCATTTGGTTAAGTCCTGGGCCGTAGCCTTCGAGATGGCGAAGATGAAGTCCGCCAACGGCAGGCATCCGCGCATGAAGCGGAGGAATGCGGGCACCGTATGGTGCGCGCTGTATTCGGGTCGGATCGCCGGGATAAGGTCGTAGACCAGCAGGGCGAACCGCAGCCCGGCGGTCCGGTTCAGCTCCGCCACCATGGCTGGGTAATCCGGATGCGACCAAGGCGAGCCGAGGACGGCCAGCACGTCGCCAGGGCGCGCGACCTCCCGGAGGTGGCGCCCCGTCACCTTGGCGGTATCGACCGGACTTGGCGGCGAGTCCCTGGCCCTCAGCAATTTCAGCATTGCACCAGCGGCCTGAGCAACGCCGCGAACGGCGGTGATCTGCCCGCGTGCAGCCCGGCCCAGTGGCAGACGCACATCGTCCGGCACACGACGTGCCAGCCCACGCAACGCCGTGGGGACGATCAAACCAGGCGGCACCGCGCGCTGCGGCGGAAGCGGCGCGGCGTTGCTCATGTAGTTGTACAGCGCCTCCACGTCTTGCCAGTCAACGACCCGAAGCGCGGCGGTTACCGGATCCTGGCGGACGAAGCCCACTTGGTCGCCGGACAGGGCACGCAGCGCTACATAGACCTCGTAGGCAAGTCGCTGAATGCCGCTTGGTCGGGACCGGGACCGCGCATACTCGAACAGGTCCTCGACGTCACACCAAATCATCATCTGAAGCGTGGTTCCCTCGAACGCTAAACTCGACCTTGGCCGTTCCCCGGACGTCGAAGACGCGGAGCAAGTGATCGGCTAAGCTGGGGGGCCTCCGTCAACGGATGAGCGCCGTGCCGCGCTTGCCAGCCCGCTTCGCCGCGGCGACCTGGTAGTTCGCGCCACTTTCCCAGCATCGAAATTGGTGTCACGCCCAAATGCTCCTAACTGGTCATCTCGGCACCGGGTTGATACATGATGGCCAGCATACTCCGGATCATCGAGCTTTGCCGAAAAGGTTGGCTTGTGGACTACCACTGCCTCCTCGATCGTACCGCTTGGAGCGGGAGGGCTTGTGCTTCGGCGTGGAACAACCTTTCGGAGCGGGTGACGAACGTTCTATGGGACTTCGCCTGTCGAGTGGTGTCACTGTGGCTTCCAGGCATTCGCAACCTGGATCGCAATGCTGGTCGTCGGGACGATCACGAAGATCCATGGACTGCATTTGGTTCAAGGAATGCCGCTCGAGGCGATCTGCCGTGAGCGTGGGCTTTCCTACATGGTGGTTCGGAAGGCCCTGCGGTCTGACGCAATGGACTTTCGCTACGCGCGGAACCGGCATTTGCGGGCGGGCCAGCGGAGAACAGGGCGCCGCGGTGGGAACAGGCGGCCGCCGGCGGCGGGCTGAGGCTCTCCTGGTCCGCAATCCGTTGCTGGTAGCTGCAGGACCTGAAGCTTGAAGGGATCGGACTTCGGCGTGTCGGCATTCCGTTCGGGTCAGGGGCCGGTAGGACAGCCTACTCGCCAGCCGCGACACGGCTCCGCCAATCAGCGAGGATGGAGCTCAGGGTTTCTTCCCAGGCAATGGCAGGGGCCCAGCCCAGCATCTCCCGGGCGCGGTCAGGGTTTCCCTGGACGTGCAGCACGTCAGTCGGACGGAGACGGGCGGCCTCCTGCTCTATGCTGGCCTCGACGCCAGCCAAGGCGAGCAGCGAGTCCAGGATACTACCGATATGGCGTGGCTGGCCGCTGCAAAGGTTTAGGGCAAGGCCGGGCGGCAGATCGTCTGCCAATGAAAGGGCTAGGACATAGCCGGTGCAGATGTCGCGCACATCGACGAAGTCGCGCCAGCGGTCGAGGGCACCGGTGCGGAGCACGGGCTCCTGCAGACCAGCCTCGATCCGCGCCACCTGACGTGCAAAACTGGAGACGACGTAGTGCGGCGTCTGGCCTGGGCCGGTATGGGTGAAGGGGCGAAGGCGGATGGCGCGCAAGCCGCGCAGCGCCATTTCGCCGATTGCCAGGTCGGCCGCGGCCTTGCTGGCGGCATAGGGGTTGGCGGGCTGGAAAGCGGCCGTCTCGTCCAGCGGTAGCCCGGACTGAAAGCTGAGCCCATATACCTCGCCGGAGGAAATGAAAAGGAAACTGGCGGTGGGCGCCTCCCGCTGCACCGCCTCTGCCAACGCCAGGGTGCCAAGCAGGTTAGGTCGCCAGGTCTCGGATGGAGTGCGAAAGGAGGCGGCGACATCCGCCTGGGCAGCGAGGTGCAACACTGCATCCGGCCGGGCTGCGGCAATGGCTTCTGGCAGGCCGGTGGGATCTAGGAGATCGAGGCAGAAGGTCTCATCCGTGCCGGGGATGGCGGCTCCGCGGCCTGCGCCGATCAGGGTTGCCGCGGGAAAGGCGGTGCGCAGCGCAGGAAGCAGGTGGCGGCCGACAAAGCCGCCGGCACCGGTCACCAGGATGCGCGCCGGCGGGGCCATGGTCGCGGCTCAGCGCATGCGGGCGCGGTGGCGGAAGAGATCGGCCTCAACCATCTCCTTAATCATCTCCTCGAGCGTCGTCCGTGCCGTCCAGCCGAGTTTCGCCTTCGCCTTGGAAGCGTCGCCGAGCAGGACATCCACCTCGGCAGGGCGCAGGAAGGCTGGGTCGACCTTCACGAATTCCTCGTAGTCCAGCCCGACATGCTCGAAGGCGATGCGTGCCATGTCGCGCACCGTGACGGTGCGGCCGGTGGCAACCACATAATCATCCGGCTTGTCCTGCTGCAGCATCAGCCACATCGCCTCGACGTAGTCGCGCGCATGGCCCCAGTCGCGCTTGGCGTCCATGTTGCCCATCGGCAGCTCGGTTGCCAGGCCAAGCTTGATGCGGGCGGCGCCGTCGGTGACCTTGCGGGTGACAAACTCGATTCCGCGCAGCGGGCTCTCATGGTTGAAGAGAATGCCGCTGGATGCATGCATGCCGAAGCTCTCTCGGTAATTCACCGTCATCCAATGGGCGTAAAGTTTGGCCACGGCATAGGGCGAGCGCGGGTAGAAGGGCGTCGTCTCGCTCTGAACGGGCTGCTGGATCAAGCCATACATCTCGGAGGAAGAGGCTTGGTAAAAGCGGGCGCCGGGCGCGACCAGCCGCACCGCCTCCAACAGGTTGTTGGCACCGATCGCCGTTACCTGGCCGGTTAGCAACGGCTGGTTCCAGGAGGTTTTCACAAAGGACTGGGCGGCGAGGTTGTAGACCTCGTCCGGCTTAACCTCATTCAGGATGCGGATGAGGGAGGAGAGGTCGATGAGGTTGCCGTCCATCATCTGCACTTGACCGGCAATACCGAGCCAGCGCAGGCGCTCGTCGATCACGTCGCCCGAGGAGGAGCGACGCAGCAGACCGAAAACCTCGTAACCCTTGTCGAGCAGGAGCTTCGAGAGATATGCCCCGTCCTGGCCGGTAACCCCGGTAATGAGTACGCGCGGCATCTAAAATCAACCCTGATGAAGCTGCTAAGCGCGTCCTTAGCCGCATCGGCCAAAAATTCCAAGATGGCTGTTCAATGGATTGGTTTGAATTCCGAACACTACGTGCCAGCCATACTAGCACTACCTGGGCACTGTTGCGGCTGATGGGCGGTGTCTGAACTGGGTTGAAACGGCTTAGTTTGGGGGCGCGCGATGGGCCGCACGATGCCGGATCTGGACCGCTGGCTGAAGCGGTTCCTGGCCGTGCTTGGGCACAGGAGGAGGCGGCTCTAGGCGCCGCTCTACCGGTGCGGGCTGCTGTGGTCCGGGTGAGCGCAAGAGCCTGCAGCCGATGGCTGCGTGCCTGGAACTGGGTGGGCACAATCAACTGCAGCACTCCATCGCCAGCCCGGCCTGGGACGACGCTCCGCTTTGGCAGGTGCTGGCCAAGCAGGCGAACCGGCTGGTGGGTGGGCTGCGGGCGGCGCTGGTGATCGACGACACGGCGCTGCCGAAGAAGGGCATGCTCTCGGTCGGGGTGGCGCGGCAATACTGTGGCCAGCTGGGCAAGCGGGCCAACTGTCAGGCGCCGGTCTCGCTGACGCTGGCGGGCGCCGAGGTGCCGGCGCCTGTGGGGCTGCGGCTGTTCCTGCCAGAGGAGTGGACCCGCGATCCCGAGCGCTGCGCCGCCGCTGGCGGGCCCGAAGCCAGGACGGTGGCCCGCAGTAAGGGTGAGATTGCGCCGGCCGAGCTGGGCTGGCTGCCCGCTGCCCAGGTGCGGTTCGGCATCGTGCTGGCCGATGCCGGCTATGGCGCGAGCGCGGCGATCCGGCAGGGCCTGAGCGAGCGGGGCTTGGCTTGGGCGGTGGGCATCTCGCGCAACCAGAAGATCTACAATGCCGAGTTCCAGCTGGTCCCGCCCGGCGGCCGCAAGCGGCGTCCGGTGCCGGACCAGAAACCCAGGGAGGCGGAGGCGGTGCTCGCCAACCTGCCTTGGCGCCGGGTGACCTGGCGGCAGGGCACCAAGGGCCCGCTCGCTTTGCCGCCACCCGCATCCGGGTCGCCGATGGCGCGGTCTGGGCCAACAACCGGTATCTGCCGGGCGACGAGTTCTGGCTGGTTGGCGAGTGGCACTCGAGCGGTGAGCGCAAATACTGCCTGTCCAACCTGCCGCCCCGCACCCCGCTCCGCACCCTGGCCGCGGCCATCAAGGCGCGCTGGGTCTGCGAGCGGGCGCATCACCAGCTCAAGCAGGAACTGGGCTTGAGTCACTTCGAGGGCCGGTCTTGGACGGGCCTGCACCGACACGCACTGATGACCTGCATCGCGTTTGCCTGGCTGCAGCACCCCCGCCTCGCCGGGCAGCGCTCGACGGGGTCGACGAAAATGCCGGGTCAGGTTCCGGGACCGCCACCATCGCCGAGCCTGCCGGCCGCGCGCCGTGCCATCATGGCGCAGCTGTTCGCCAACCTCGTCGCGCCCATCCGATGTCCGCACTGCCGGCACACGCTCAGGCCACCACATGATTTCAAACTGCCCAGGCAGTGCTGAAAAGCCTAAGAGTCCGTCCGGGATCATGTTGTTTTCTGACATAGCCTTCGGAGCATGTGGCGGACGGAAGCGCATCGCAGGAAGGCAAGCGCGCGGCGGTTCAGGCACTCCCAATCCTTGGCCAATCGTCGGCAGCGGTTGAGCCAGGCGATAGTGCGCTCGACAATCCAGCGCTTCGGCAGCGCGACGAACTTGCGCAGCTCGCATCGCTTGACGATCTCGAGGTTGATCTGGCGACAGGTCGTGCGCAGCCCGGCTTGGAAGTTGGCGCCCTGGTATCCGCCATCGGCGTAGAGCTTCAGCGGGAGGGGTAGAGGCCGATCAGCGAGCCCATCAGCAGCACGCCACTATCGCGGTCCTGGATGTCGGCCTGCATCAGCAAGCCTTGAGTGTCGACCAGGACGTGCCGCTTCTTACCCTTGATCTTCTTGCCCGCGTCGTAGCCCGAGGGGTCGATGCAGGTCCCCCTTTTTCCGCGCTCTTCACGCTCTGGCTGTCGATGATCGCGGCCGTCAGGCTGGCCTCGCGCCCGGCCTGCTCCCGGCACCGAACGTAGAGCGCATGGTGAATGCGATCGAGCGTCCGGTCCTCGTCCCAGCGCCGCCCACTGGCAGCCGGTGCTCAGGATGTACATGACCTCATTCAGCACCGCTCGTATGTCCACCGTCCGCTTGTTACCACCGCCCTTCGCATCCGGGATCAGAGGGCCGACGATCGACCACTCTTCGTCGGTCAGGTCGCTTGGGTAGCGCAGCTTGTTGCGGTCGTATTTTGACCGGTTCTCGGACGTCCATATGGGACGCCCTTCTTCCCGCACCTGCCGCCGGGAGCCAATCACAACCGATTCAAATCACTCGATCTGTTCCCGGATGGACACTCAGGCGCCGCCGGACTGCCGATGCCGAGAGCCAGTAACGATCGGCCTTCCGACAGCACGTCAATAGTGGCCGCATTGCTTGGCGACCAGGACCGGACTGCGAAAGGCCAGAGAGACGTTTATGCCAAATTTCAGCCGCTGCGTCCGCCCCGCCAATGCGGCCTAGCATGTTGAAGACGACCGCGTGGCCTCACGTTACCGAAGACGAGGCATTGCCTATAAGCCGCGCCCCGTCGACCAACGCGCAGTTACCGGATACCAAGCAATGAAAGCGGGCTGCCCTGGCAGCCCACGTTTCTCAAGCACCGCGGACGGCATGTCGCTCCTCAGCGTCGCCCTGGCGCTTCAGTAGGTCCCGGTCTTCACCGGCTGGGGCGCCGGGGCCGCAGCCGCCTCGCCCGTCAGCATGGTCCGCATGCCGGCTCCATTGGTGCGCCACCAGTTGTACAGGATTCGCACATCCCAACCGATACAGAAGTGCTGCACTCCCATCTCCAGGTACGGCTTCGCGCCGGAGACGTCCGCCAATTCGACGCGCGGGTGCTTGCCCATCTTCAGCGCTGTTTCGATCGTCTTGCGCTCTGCCTTGATGACATCCGGGTGAGAGCGCTGTCCGGTCAGCCCAAGGCTCATCGAGTAATCGGAAGACCCGAACTGCACCATATCGATGCCCGGAACCGACAGGATCGCTTCCAAGTCTTCTACGCACTCGCGCTTTTCGACCATGACGGCGATCACGACCTCATTGAGCGCGTCGACATAGGCCGGCGAACCGCCCTCCAGCACCGTGCGCACGTCGCGTCGCATGCCGACACCAAGCCGTCCGCCGGTGCCGGGGGTTTCGGCACGCACTGCGGCGACGCACGCTTCGGCGTCGGCCACGGTCCGAATATCGGCAAACAGCACGCTTTGGAAGCCTGACCCGATCGCCCGCATCGCCTGATGCGTGTACTGCTTCTGCTCAACCTTGATCATGCCGGAGAGGTTCTTCAATTCGAAGGCACGGCCGAGATTGTCGAGATCATGCATGGTGAACGGTGCATATTCGGCCGTGAACTCGACATAGTCATAATTCTCGGCGTCACCAATCAGTTCGACGAGTGTTGGCCAGCTCGACAGTATGTGCGTACCAATGGTCGCCTCTCCAGCGTTCAGCTTCTGGCGCAAGCGATTTGGGCGCATGGTTTGCTTCCTCCGGGTAATTTGGTGCTGATCGCAAGTGTTGTCCGGCCAGTGCATCTGCGCAACCTGAGGGAAACCACCTGCTTCCAGCGCTGAGTTCTCAGGCATCACACATCCATTTCAGAATGAGGCCGCTTGGAGAATCCCGCAAAGCCAAGTGGACCCGACGGAAGTAACCGCGCAGTCTGGCGCAACTGCCCCTACTTTCTGCGAACAAAGCAGACGCTGAATGAGCGGCCGAACCGCTACTCGGTCGCCCATCGGTTGCGTAAGAGTGATGCGATCAAGGATAGCGGCCCTACACGCCAAGTCCTATTGCTCCCACTCAGTATCTTACCCACAGAGGCTACCCAACCAGACCGTGTTGTTGCCATGGCGTCGATCTTGGTACCTTCGCGCATCGGGCGCTGTGAGCCCTATTGCATAGCAGGTGAACTCGCAATGTTGTTACTCGATGAAGGTTAGCTTAGCAGCGCTGTTTGGATTGGTGCCGGCTCTTGCCTTGGCATCACCAACGACTTCGCGCACCCCGTCGCCTGGCGAGCGATGTTTGTCGGCTATCCAGACGGCGGAACGGCAAATGCACATTCCGTCGCAGCTGCTGCGCAGTATCGCCCTCGTGGAAAGCGGGCGGGCTGATCCCGTGACCGGGCGTACGGTGCCTTGGCCTTGGACCATCAACGTGTCGGGAACCGGCTACTTCTTCTCCAGCAGTGAGGAGGCCGTTGCGGCTGTCAGAAATTTCCAGGCGAGGGGTATCAAGTCCATTGATGTTGGCTGCGCACAGGTCAACCTCCTGCACCATCCCACAGCCTTCGCTACTCTCGAACGTGCCTTCGACCCCGAAGCCAATGCTGGCTACGCTGCGCGTTTCCTCAAGTCGTTGTACGGAGACACGCGCAACTGGCCGCTTGCGGCCGCTGCCTACCACTCCCGCCTGGCCGAGCGAGGCAATGATTATGCACGGAAGGTCCTCGCGCTATGGCCCTTGGCGGAGCGCTACGGACCTTTGCCAACAACGGCCAGCCCCGCCATCAACACCGGCGCTGACTATTCCATGTACCTGCCTGAGTTCGCGGCACGTCTTCGGCGCATGGACGAAGACAGGGCTAGGCACTCGGACGCTGGCACGTTGCTCGAATCGGCTTGGGCTCGCCGACTCCCAAGTTCATCCCAAATCGCTGCTAGCCTCGCTGCTACGCCGACAGAGACCAGGCTGAGCAGCCCGGCGCCAGGACACTCGCCTGCCACTCAGGAGGCACGCCAAGTCAACCGCCCCTCACGTTAGATCGAGCGATCAAGCTGGCGATGCGCGGCGTTTCGCTGGTTACGAATTTCTGGAATTGGTCGGGACCCATCATCGGCCACAGCACTGTCGCGGTGCCGTTGAAGAATTCCTGTACCCTGGAATCACCAATCGCTTCCCGCATCGCGCTGGCCAGTGTCTCCATGACACCGGTAGATGTGCGTGCTGGAACGAAAAGCCCGGCCCAAGGTACGAACTCGGCGCCCGGGAGCCCGGCTTCACCAACCGTCGGAATCTCGCTTGCCAGCGCCACCCGCTGGCTGTCGGTGACCGCCAAGGCTCGCAACCGGCCTTCCCTCACATGTGGCAGGCTCGTCAGCGGGTAATCCCACATCACATCAAGGCGTCCGCCAATGACGTCGTTCAATGCTTGGGTACCGTTGGCGTAGGGGGCATGGACCATGCGGACGCCGGTCGCCTGCAGCAGTGTCTCGGCCGCTAGATGTGGTGAGGTGCCGACGCCGACCGAACCGTAAGTCAAGCCATCAGGCCGGCCGCGCGCCGCATTGACCAACTCCTTGAGCGATCGCCACGGCCGGGCGGGCGAGGTGACGATGAGATGGGGCGATGCACCTATGCCATGAACCGGCTCGAGGTCGCGCCGCGGATCGTAACGAAGCCCGGGAAACATTGCCGGTGCCGCAGCAATCGGCCCTTGGCTACCGTAAAGCATCGTATAGCCGTCCGCTGCACTGCGAGCGACGGCCTCGGTCCCTATCGTCCCGCCGGCGCCCGGGCGGTTCTCGACTACCACCGACTGGTTCAGGCTTTGGCTCATGCGCTTCGCCAGGATGCGGGCGCTGGTATCCGTGATGCCACCCGGAGCGAAAGGAACCACCCAAGTAATGGGGCGGTTCGGGAAGCCTTGTGCAGTTGCGAAGCCAGGCAGCAGCGCTGGTGCGGCTAGCAGGATGCGTCGGGTAAGTGGTGCCATGGCGCAGCTTCATACGGCTCTTTCAACGGAGCATAGCAACGGCTGCCCGCAGGCTGGCACCACTGATTTCAAACTTTGTCGCGTGCCGGAAATCGGGCGTGGACTTCGGGAATCTGTCCCTCCGAGCCTGAATACTATGGTGCCGCTCGTCAGAAGTCTCGTTGAGACTCTCTTCATAGAAACGCCTTGGCGAATCGACGCTGACACCTCGCCCACAACACTTTTGATGGGTTGTCGTGACCTGTATGCGGGTTCTGGATCGGAGATGACACCGCCGGATTGAGCTTCTGGAGTACGGTTCCGTCGTACTGGTTGATTATTCAGAAAGCCGATGAAGATCTTGCTGTCGAGGCAGCGGTCGCGGTCTGGCCCGGCCTGCCGAGTTCGGTAGTCGTCAAGAACCGTGGGCAACCAGTTCTACTGGGACGCTCCACTGCCGCCGCGTCCGGTCGTCCGGTCGCGGCCGGTGACATAGGCGCGCTGACCTGCCAACCCGGTTCCGGCACCCAGCCGGACACCGCCGTCGGCTTGTGGCACGGCGAGCGGCGCCACGGTAACCGGAAAGACCCCGCCTCGCCGTATCCCTAGCACTTCCGCGACTTTGGGGCTCACGTTGAGGATGCGGCCATTCGTGCCAGCGATGCGGTCGCGCACCCTGACCATTGCCGTCTGGCCATTCCGTAAGTTGGTTACGCGCGCCGTCGTACCGAGCGGAAGGGTGCTGCTTGCCGCGACCGTGTCGTCTGGGTCGAAGCGGCCACCATCAGCCATTCTCCTGCCAGCCAACTCCCGAGCAAAGATAGCAGCCTGTCCTCTTTGCCGCCGCCCTGATTGGTCGGTGGCATCCTGGGGTGCCTCTGCCGACGTTGGGCTCACCGGTCGTTCGGTTCCTGTGGCGGATTCGGCCAGACCGAGAGCGAGCATCGCGTAGATTATCACCCCAACCTTCATAATCTTGATCCGGACGTTGTGATGAACAACGCATGTCCGAGTGGACAGCTCCTATCAATCATAGATAGTTGAAAGGCCTTCGCCTGGAAAGCGAGGACGCGAAGAGGCTTCGCGCCGCCCGCGGCCCAGTGGCGTCTGGTTCTGCGCTATGTCGTGGGTTCGTTCGAGGGAGGGCGGATATCCCAGGTCACATCCGCATCGCCAGCGAACGAGAACACCACTGTAAGGCCGCAAACCCGCGTCGGAATGCTGCCATCGGCAGCTTTCTGAACCTCGTTCAACAGCCTCATCATGGCGCGTTCCATGTGGCCCGGCGCCGCCGCCGGGACGCGGGCGTCGTCGCCCGCCATCTTCGCTCCATCAGGATTCATGGAGGCTACTGGAGAGATCAGGCAATTCATGCACCCAGCGGGATGCGACCTCATCGATCGCCACCCGAAGGGCAAGGCTCACCACAACGATCGCTGCGATGCCGGCAAGGAAGGCGACCACGGCAAAACTCCTCTGCCTATCCCTCCCCTCACTTGCCACCATGTTGCGCTGCAACATGAGGCTACGCAAGCATTTCTAACGGTGTATCTGCTTCGGTGTTATCCTGTGGCATGATGCAACCGTCGACAGGGACCGCCGCCGAGCGGATTTGGCCGCTTGGAAGCCGCCTGCGGTTCATGCGAGACCAGTGCGCTCTACCTGGCCTGCCCCTGATTGGGGATCCACGGGCTATGGGTTCTGTCAGCAGTCTGAGGCGCTTGGGTTTAGTGGTCCAGGTTCAGCGTTAGCCTTCGGCGGCCTGAGGCGCTTGGGTTTGGTGGTCCAGGTTCAGCGTTAGCCTTCGCCGGCCTGAGGCGCTTGGGTTTGGTGGTCCAGGTTCAGCGTTAGCCTTCGCCGGCCGTCGCACCCTTCGTCGACCCGCAAGGGCCTCTTTGCAATAGATATTCTTGCGGTGTCTTCTGCCCGAGAGCCATGTGAGGCCGGCTCTCATTGTAATCCCGTCGCCAGGCCTCGACGATGGCACAGGCCTCGGCCAGCGTCTCGAACCAATGCAGGTTCAGGCACTCGTCCCGCAGCGAGCCGTTGAAGGTCTCGATGAAGGCGTTGTCGGTCGGCTTGCCGGGCCGCGAGAGGTCGATCTGCACCCCGTGGTGGTAGGCCCAAAGGTCGACCAGCTGGCCGGTGAACTCGGCGCCGTTGTCGGCAAACAGGTACTTCGGCGCACCTCGCTGGCGGACGAGGCGGTTCAGCACCGCGACCACGTGCTCGCCCTTGAGCTGCTGGCCAACCTCGATCGCCAGGCCTTCACGGCTCCAGATGTCGACCACGGTCAGCGCCCGGAACTTCGTGCCATGGCTCAGCTGGTCGTGGACGAAGTCCAGGCTCCACGCCTCGTTGGGACGCTTAGGCACGTAGCGCGCCTCGCGGTGCACGACCATCTTGCGCCGCTTCGGCCGTTTGCTGCGCAAGGCAAGACCCTCCTCGCGGTACAGCCGCCAGACCAGATTGCGGCCCACTGTCCAGCCATCCCGCCTGAGCATGATGTGGACCCGCCGGTAGCCATAGCGGATCCGCGTCTGCGCAATCTCGCGCATGCGCTGCCGGATCTCGAGGCGCGGGTCCCTAGTGCTCGGCTTGCGCTGCGTCGATCGATGCTGGCGTGTCAGAGAACAGGCCCGGCGCTCGCTGTAGCCGTGGCTCCGTGCCACATAGGCCACAACTTCCTTCATGAGCGCTGGCCGGGAAACTTTTTTGACAGGACGTCCTGCAGCACGGCCTTGTCGAGGCTGAGCTCCGCCACCAGCCGCTTCAGCCGGGCATTCTCCTCGGTCAGCTGCTTGAACTCACGGACCTGATCCGTCTCCAGCCCAGCATACTGCTTCTTCCAGCGGTAGAAGGTCTGTTCCGAAATGCCGAGCTTGCGCGTCAGCTCCGCCACCGGCAGGCCCAACTCAGCCTGCTTCAGCACCGCCACGATCTGCTCCACCGAAAACCGCCGCTTCATGGCCAATCTCCACATCCACTATGAGGAAATACGCCGAAACACTAACACCAGGGCCGGACCACTTTCGCCGTGTCACCTCAGGCCTGAGGCGCGGTCGCCCCCTCAGGCGGGCACGGCGGGCCGGCTGAACTGGTTGGCGGGACGCTGCAGCCCGAAATGGTCGCGCAGCGTGCTGCCGCTGTACTCCGTGCGGAACAGGCCGCGGCGGCGCAGCTCCGGCAGCACCAGTTCGACGAAGGCGATGAAGTCCGCAGGCAGGTTCGGCGCCAGCAGGTTGAACCCGTCGCAGGCGCCTCCGGTGAACCATTCCTCCATGTGGTCCGCGATCTCCGCCGGCGTGCCGGCGAAGGTGTCGTGGCCACGTCCGAAGGCGATCGCGTGGAGCAGCTGGCGGATGGTGAGGTTCCCGCGCTTGGCCATGTCCACATAGACCTGGAAGCGGCTCTTGCCTCCGTTGATCTCCTCGACTGGGGGCAGCTCGGGCAGCGGGCCGTCCAGCGGGTAGCTGAACAGGTCGATGTTCATGTTCTTCGACAGCATGTGCAGCCCGTACTGGGGCACGATGTACTCGTTGAGCTCCTGCTGGCGCTCCTTCGCCTCGGAGGTCGTGCGGCCGATGATCGGGGCCAGGCCGGGCAAGATGCAGAGCTGGTCAGGCGTGCGGCCGTAGTTCAGCATGCGGATTTTCACGTCCGCGTAGAAGGCCTGCGCGTCGAGAAGCGTGTTCTGCGCGGTGTAGATCGCCTCGGCGAAGCGCGAGGCGAACTCGCGACCGTCATGCGACGACCCGGCCTGGACCAGCACGGGGTATCCCTGGGGCGGGCGCGGAAAATCCAGCGGACCGCGGACGCGGAAGTTCTCCCCCATATGGTCGATGGCATGCACCCGGGCGCGGTCCACGAAGCGCCCCGCCACGCGATCGGCGACGATGGCACCGTCCTCCCAGCTGTCCCAGAGTGCCATGGCGACCTCAAGGAACTCGGTCGCGCGCGCGTAGCGGCGGCTGTGCTGGAGGTGCGTGTCATGCCCGAAGTTCTGGGCGGCGTGCTCGTTGCTGGAGGTGACGATGTTCCAACCGGCGCGGCTCCGGCTTACACGGTCCAGCGAAGCGAAGCGGCGGGCGATGTCGTAGGGTTCGCCATAGGTGGTGGAGGCCGTGCCGATGACGCCGATATGCGTCGTCACGGCGGCGACGGCCGCAAGGAGCGTCAGCGGCTCGAAAAAGTTGTTGAACGGCCCGAACTCGATGTTGGCGTTGACGGCCAGGGCGTCCGCGATGAAGACGGCGTCGAACTTCGCGGCCTCCGCCTGTTGCGCCAAGCGTTGGTAGTAGCCGATGTCCATCATGTCGGCCGGGTTGGTGTCGGGGTGGCGCCACGCCGCCTCATGGTGGCCGATGCCCTGGATGAAGAGGTTCAGGTGCAACTCGCGCTTCGGTTCGTTCATTGTCGGAGTCCTTGCTCGCTCACACGGCTTCGGTGACGCCCCAGAAGACGGGGAACGGGGCGGTGACGACACCATTCAGGCTGGCGCGCCAGGCCTGCTTCGACAGGAAGAAGCCTGTCGGCCCGAAGACGACGTCGGAGAGGGCCGCCGCGTTGATCCGTGCGCAGATGGCCCTCTCCTCCTCCAGGATGGTGGAGGCGTACCAATCGATGATCCCTGACTCGACCGCCGGGCTGGACGGCCAGCCAAACCACACCCTCTCGCCGTTGGCGCGGAGGCCGAGGTAGTGAGCGAAGGTTAGCGTGACAGCCCTGGATCGTGGCAAAGTCCACCGCGAGCGGGTCCACATTGAACCCGACGTGCTGGAGCATGTCGGCCGCGATCGCGCTGCCGAGCTTGGCTTCATGGACGCTCTGGAAGATCATCATGGCGATCTTCCGCCCGTCATGGCCGCATTGCGCGAGCATGGACCGAGTGGCGGCGAGGTCGCCGCCCTTGCTCAACACCTCCCCGCCGGTCTCCGAGTAGAGAGGCGTACCCGAAATGAAGAACCCGTTCACCAGGTGGCCCAGCACCGCAGCCTCGCCACCGCATTCCGCGCGAAGACGGGCGCCCCGCCGTGAATGACGGGGCCCGGGCGCAGGCGGAAGGTCCACGCGGGACCAACTGCCGGTCCACGCCGTAAAGCGTATCCCAGACCAGCAACGCGGCGTTGCGGATCTGATACGCCGTTCCCCAGACTGGATCGAGGTTTGGCAAATCCGCGGCAGGAACGCAGTGCACGGTCTTCGCCGCGTCCTGGGCCGATGCGCGGCTTCCTACCGCCGGGGCGGCGAGGCCCATGCCCCGAGTGGTCAACAGCTGCCGACGGCGCATCCATGGCCTCCTGCTACGACGCATGGCGCTTATGGCGCCGGCGACTTGGATCGGCCGTGTGGGGTTCCTCAGCTCCTGGATGCACCGGAAGCGCTGCGCCGCACAATCAAGATGATCTTTGGCTGAGAGTGAGCAAATCTTCCCCTATTCAACCGGCGACGCCGAGCTGGAGGGTCTCCAAACCATCGGAACGGGTTGCCCTCCTTCGCACCAACAGCTTTGCTGGGGGCTCATGCATCGCCGCCTGCCGCCATTGAACGCCCTCCGCGCCTTCGAGGCAGCGGCGCGCCTAGGTGGCTTCGCGGCCGCATCGTCGGAACTTGGCGTCACCGCGGGCGCCATCTCCCAGCAAGTCCAGCTCTTGGAGGCACGGCTCAACCGCTTGCTCTTCGAGCGCGGGCCGCGCTCGCTGCGCCTGACAGCCGAGGGCCATGCGCTGTTGCCGGTCCTGACCGAGGCGTTGGACAATGTGGAGATCGGCCTCGCCCGCGTACTCTCCCCACCGCCCCGGGTGGTGCTCTCCGTTTTCGCGCAGACCTCCTTCGCGCTGGGCTGGTTGCTGCCGCGCTTGCCGCGTTTCCAGCAAGCTCATGCTGAGGTGGAGCTGCACCTTTCCACCGGCGTCGAGGCACCAAACCTGCGGGAAGGGACGGAAGCGGTGATCCTCCATGGCAGGGGGCCATGGCCCGGCCTGGCAACACATCTGCTTTTCCCCGACCGGCTCGTGCCGGTCTGTTCCCCACACTGGATTTCCGCGCACGGGCCGATCGAGCTTCGCCGCCTCGCGGACGCGGCCCTGCTGGTCAGCGACACTGCCCCGACTGACTGGGAGGAGTGGTTCGCGCATGTCGGGCTGCGTGGGAACCGGCCTCAGCGCCCCCTCCACTTTGGATCGTCCCTTTTGCCGCCTCAGGCAGCGCTGCATGGGCTCGGACTGGCGCTCGCGGATCGCTCCCTCGTCGCCGCCGAGCTTGCGGCGGGACGGCTGGTCAACCCGTTGCCGATGCTGCCGCCCTTGCAGCGCGGAACGGGCTGGCACCTGGCCCATCTGCCGGTGCGGGGGAACGAGCCGGCGATCCGCGCCTTGCGAGACTGGCTGCTGGAGGAGGCGGCGCTGGCCAGCGCGGAGCCGCCTGGCGACGCCGCCCGTCCTAGTCGGCACGGCGCCGCCACGCATCCCGCTAGCGCCGCGCATGGAAGAAGCATGATCGAGACCCCCGCCAAGCATTAGTTGGCATCTTTCCAACGAAGCTGCCGTCGTCAGGCTCGCCGGTGCGGTGCTCCTCGAGCAGTCCGACGACTGCGCCACCCAAGGATCGCGCTATATGACGCTGGAGACCATCAGCGCCATGAGCGATACTTCAGCCGTCAGCCTGCCAATCGCGGCCGCCTGACACGCGGCACAGCCCGCCAAGGAGCAGCGCTCCTACACCACACCCTGGAACACGATGCACAGCAGCCCGAGCTGGTACGCCGCGTGACGAGCATGGTTTGAACTCGAGTTCGAGCGCGGTCAGCCTGAAGGCCACCCCTCAACAACTCGGCGGATATCAATTCATACTGCGTTGTTGCTTGAACAGTTGCTTGATCATTCGCAGGGGGCGAGTTATCCGCCAAGAGGTCGAGGCGTAAATATCCTCTAAATGCCGATTGAGCTCCTCAGCGCTTGTCTGCGTCATCTGCGAGGTTTCAACGCGCTGAAGCACAGGCTCGAACGTGGCGAATGGATCGCCGTCCAAATCCTCATACTGCGTTCGGAACAGCCTGCGAGCCTGGGCAGGAATCGGATTTCCCGAAATAAAGTGTCCGTAGGAGTAAGGATAGCTCCGCAGGTCACGGAACCCATTCGCGAGAACCTGCTCGGCATAGTGCTGCATCAATGCCTGCAGTGGCGCCGCGATCGCGTCGCCGCGAAAGGCAGAACTGTGTTTGGAGAGCCGCGTCAGGTTCGCCGGATCGATCCCACTGAAGTGGAAGAAGCCAAGCGGCTTTCCGTCCACCAGCCAACCGGTCTGATCTTTCGCAAGGCTTCTCTGCGCCAGATTCCAATAGGCGACGTTGAAGCGCGGGTCTCGCATGATGCATGCGGCAGACGCGAATCCGGGCACCAGATCCATGAATTTCTGATCGACGAACAAGCCCTGCTGCTGCTCATTGACACATTGATAACGCAGGCGACGCGCCCACCAATTGAGTATGGCAGGGGTTTCCGTGGTGGCTCCGACTCCAAGGAAGCCTAAGTTGTAAATCCCCGCGCGCATGATGCCGACATCGTCAGGCTCGCTGGAGCCCTCCGCGGGTGCCAGGAGATGGGGCGTGAGCACGAAGGACGCTCCACCATCCAGTTTTTCCAGAATAGCATCCAACCGAGTAAAAATCTCAATGTCAGGATCAAAATAAAGTACCGTATCGTGTCCTCGACCAATCAAATCGAGAAACATGAAAGGCTTGATGGCTGTGTTGAACTCCATCACATCATAGCGGAAAGCAAATTTTCTGAAGTCAGGTATAGCAAGATCTTCGGCGGGAATTATCATGCAGTCGGATGGATAGAATTTTTCTCCCGGAACGATTTTGTCAGCCAAACAAATATATAGCTTGGCCTCTGGATGCTGCCGTTTTGCACTTTGCAATAAAGTCTTTGCCATGGGCACATAGTTGTTAGAGCAAATCGTAAAAATGGCAACATTTTTAATAGTCATTCGAGTTCTCATCCTGAACTTGAAAACGCACCGCCATGCTGGTCGGGGTTGCTGCTTACGCTTCAGCTTATCCATAAAGATTGGAGCAGGTGTTGTTTTAGCATAATGTGTGTGACTTAAAAGACGCCTCAGGCTCCTGACCCAGACAGCACCATCCGAGAAGGATGGCAGCGACCGCTGAGATGTCGTTTGTAGCCGGCCACAGCGCGGTCGGCATGCTGAGCCGGCGCTGGCCCAGCCTCATCGCGTGTAAGCACAACCCGATGCCCGGCAACACCGTCAGGCGCCGCCTCACCGTTGCTGGAAACCCTCCCCCTCCGGCAGATCGGTGAGAGCCTCGAAGATGCGGTCCACCCGCGCCGCCAGGGGGCCACGGCGGCAGGCGGTCAGCAAGGTCTGCACGGCCGGCTCCGGGCCGGCGACGACCGCCTCCACGCTGCCGTCCGGGCGGTTCCGAACCCAGCCCGTGAGGCCGAGCCGGCGGGCCTCGTGGACCATCCAGGCGCGGTAGCCAACACCCTGGACGCGGCCCTCGATGCGGAGGTGATGCGCGTTCATGACGGTTTCGCCAGGGCCAGCAGGCGGCCGACAACGGCGATCTCCCCGGCGATGCGGGCCCGGCGCTCGGCCGCCTCCTGGTCGAGCCCCCAGAATTCCTCCTGGAAGGTCTCGTCGAGGATGGCGAGGCGATGCGCATCCGCCGCGTCCAACCGTCCCTCGACCACGGCGAGACCAAGCACCAGGCTGCCGAGGGCCGGCACCAGGACGCCGAGGGCGGCGAGTTCCACCGGGTTGCGGGCGGCGACGGCGGCACGGAGCGCAGCGACGGCCGAGGCCTCCTGGCGGACCGGCATGATGCCGGCGGTGACACGGAGCGGCGCGTCATGCCGCAGGGCGGCCCAGTCGAGCAGGGGCTGCCATTCGGCGGCCTGCAGGGCGGCCAGTTGCGGATCCTCGGCGCGGTAGCAGAGCAGGTCGCTCTCGGCATAGCGGGCGAGGCCGTCGATCATCACCGCCGGGTCGGGGGCGATGCGCTCCTGCGCGGTGCCGACCAGGCGGGTGAGCGGCATGTCGTTCATGCTCATCTCGCCGCCACGGGCGCCGCCACCGGCCGCCGACCATTCTTCGGCGATCGCCTCCGCGAGCGGTGCGCGGTCCACCACCAGAGGCGCGCCGCCGGGCAGGCGGACCGGCTTGCCGTCGAGGCTCACGCCGAAGCCGCCGGGCTGGGGGGTGGTGGCGGCGCTGTTCCAGAAACGCTTCATGTCATCGTCCTCGGCCGAAGAGGCCGCGCAACAGCTCCTGCGCCGGGGCGGGCAGGCCCTGGGCCGGAGCCGGGGTTGGAGGAGGTGGGGCGGCGGGGGCCGCGCCGGGTTGACCGCCGCGGGCGATGGCGAGTTCCGCCTCGCAGTCCGGCAGGGCTGGCCCGCCGCCACCCAGGGCGCCGGCCAGCGCCTGGAGGCTGCGATCCGGCGTGTTCTGCAAGGAAAGGAAGGCGCCGAGCCCGCCCGCGATGGCGGCTTCCGGCGAAACGCCGATGCGGGGTGCGCGCATGGTCCCGGCGATGTTGATCGGCGCCCTCAGCTCGATGCCGCCAAGGCGAAGGTCGGGCAGGAGGCGGAAGGCAAGGGTTTCGGTCTTGAGGTTGGCCCCCCCTTCCCCACCCACCCTGCCGAGCGCGGTGTCGAGCAGCAGGGCACGGGACCGGGCCATGCCGTCCTCCGCCTGGAAACGGAGGGCAAGGCAGCGGAGAGGGATGTCGCGCCCGGCCATGCCGCTGGGCAACAGGCGGCGAAGATCGGCGGGCAGCTTTTCCAGCAGGCTGCCGGAGAGGGTGCCGCGCACCACGGAAAGGCCAAGATGGCCATGAGCGGTGCCCGCGATGGCGCGGAGGTCGGTGCCCTGGCCGCGGAGGTCGGCATCGAGGCCGAGCATGCCCGTCGCCTGGGGCGGCGCCTGCCCCAGCGCCGCCAGCAGCGGGGCGAGGTCGAGGCCCGGCGACTGCGCCGCGACCTGCACGGTGGGCGGCGCGGTGGTGAGGTTGGCGGCGGCGCGCAGCGCGACCGGCCCGCCCGGCATCTGCGCGGCGAAGGGATCGAGCCGGGCGCGGCCGTCCTGGATCGACAGGCGCGCCTGCACCTGCCGCAAGGTCACGCCCTGGGCGAGCAGGCTGCCGATCTGCCAGCGCAGGTCGCCATCGATGATCCGCAGCGCCTCCAGCGGCAGCTTCACGTCCGGGATGGCGCGGCGGTCGGCCGGCGGCGGGGGGGCGGCCGGGGCTGCGGCGGCCGGGGCGGCGGGCGGCGGGCGGAGCGCATCGAGGTCGAGGCGGGTGGAGGTCAGCGCACCCTCGACGCCCTGGCGCTGGCCGATGACATAGGTGAGGTCACCTGCCGCATCGCCCGCCGAGGAAGCGATCCGCAGCCCGCGCAGAAATGCGCCACCAGCGAAGCCCGGCGTGCGCTCGGCGAGGCGCATATCAAGGGCGAGGTCCCGCACCGGCGGCAGCGGCGCCCCGGCGAGCGGCGCCAGCGGGGCAAGGTCCGGCGCCCGGAAGGAAAGGGCGAGATCGACGCCGGCCAGGCGGCGGAGATCGGCGATGGCCCCCTTCGCCGTGCCGGTGGCACCGGCCACGGCAAGGCGGAGGTCGACCGGGAAGGGCTGCAGCGCCGCGCCGGGCAGCAGCACGCTCGGCGCGCCGAGCGTGCCGGCGAGGCGGAGCGGGACGTCGTTCAGCGCCGCCTCGGCATCGAGGCCAAGGGGTTGGTCCTGGCGCGGCAGGGTGGCGGTGAGGCTGGCGAGGCGGAGGCCGGGCAGCACCGCATCCAGCACCGCGGCGCCGAGGGTGAGGCGGAGGTCGCTCACCGATGTTTCGTCCAGCTTCGCGGTGAGGGCGAGGTCGCGCAGCGGCGGCAGCGGGGCATCGGGCAGCAGCGGGGCCAGCTTCTGCAACTCCGGTACCCGAGCCTCGACCGCCATCTGCCAGCCCCGCATCTGCATCGGCCGGGCGATGGCGCCCTCGGCGGCGAGGCGAGCGCCGGCCGCCTCCAGCGCCAGGCGCAGGGGCCAGGGCGTTGCCGCCGCGGGGTCGGTCAGGCGGTCGAGCGGCCCGGTCTCGCCGGAGAGAGCGAGTGGGATGCCATTCAGCGCAAGCTGCCCGTTCAGCCGGAGCGCACCGGCCGTGTCGGCACGGGACTCGAGCCGCGGGATGGCGAGGCCGCGGGTCGCGCCCGTACGGCCGTCGCGCCAGGCGACCTGACCGTCGGTCAGCTCCAGCCGGTCGACGGCGATGCCCAGGCGCTGGCCGGCCTCGCGGGCGGCGCTGGCGGGCGCCGCCCCCTGGGGCGTTGGGGCAGCGGGGCGGCCGGGCTGGGGCGGGGCGAAGGCCCAATTCGGGCGCCCCGCCGCATCCGTCTCCAACAGGATGTCGGGCGACCGCAGCACCAGGCGGCGCACCTCCACCCGTCGGGAAAGCAGCGGGAGCAGGGCCAGCTCCACCTCCACCCGACGGATGGTCGCCATCTGCGGGCGGCTGCCGCCGGGGGCGTTGGCGAGGGCGACATCCTCCACCGTCAACGTCGGCGCCAGGGCCAGCTTCACCCCGATATCGCCGAGGGCGAGGCTGCGGCCGGTCGCCGCCTCCACCGCCGCCTGGATGCGTGGCTTCTGGCCGTTCGGGTCGAAGGTCAGCAGCAACGCGGCAAGGCCCGCGGCGGGCAGCAGCACCAGCACGGCCAGGGCAATCAGGGTCCAGCGGAGCCAGCGGCGGCGAGATGTGGCGGCGGGCATATCGGTCTCTCCCGGCTGGGGGCGCTCAGCGGCGGGCGGCGGCGGCGAGGCGGCGCGGCTTCGGCGTCTTCGGCGCTTCGAAGCCGAAGAAGGCGAAGGTTTCCCTCATGTGGGGCGGCAGGGCAGAGAAGGCTTCCATCGTGCCGCCCTCCGGATGCGGCAGGCGAAGGGCACGGGCATGCAGATGGAGTTCGCCCGGCAGCCCGTCCAGATGCGCGGCACCGCCGCCATATTTTCCATCGCCGAGGATCGGGGTGCCGAGCCCCTCGGCGCAATGCACACGGAGCTGATGGGTACGGCCGGTGAGCGGCTTCAGCTCCAGCCAGGCGGCGCGGCCGCGGACGGCATCGAGGGTGCGGAAGTCGGTGACGGCGCGGGCGCCCTCGGACGGGTCCTCCACCGCCTGCATCCGCTCGCCGCGTGGGCCGTCGAGCTTCGCCAGCGGGATGTCGATGCGGCCATCCTCGATCTGCGGCGGCGGGGTGACCACGGCCCAGTAGGTCTTCTCCACGCCGCGGCCGCGGAACTCCTTCGCGAGGAAGGCGGCGGCCACCGGGGTGCGGGCGAGCAGCAGCAGGCCGGAGGTGTCGCGGTCGAGGCGGTGGACCAGCCGCGGCCGCTCCTCGAAGCCGAAGCGCAGCGCATCCAGCATGCCGTCCAGGTGGCGGGTGATGCCGGGGCCGCCCTGCACCGGCAGGCCGTGCGGCTTGTCGAGGATGATGAGGCTGGCATCCATATGCAGCACGAGGCGCTGCAGCATCGCCGCATCCTCATCCGAGACGGGGCGCTGGTCGCGCTCCGGCGGCGGCCCGTCCGGCAGCGGCGGGATGCGCACTTCCTGTCCGGCGGCGAGACGGGTATTGGCTTCCGCCCTTCGGCCATCGATGCGGACCTGCCCGGTGCGCAGCATCTTCTGCAACGCGCCCTGGGTGAGTTGCGGGAAATGGCGGCGGAACCAGCGGTCGAGGCGGGTATCCGCCTCAGCCTCGGCCACGATCCGGGTTTCTATGGTCATGCGTCCCCTGTAGCCCAGGGGCCCACCAGGTGCGAAGCGGGGTCGGTTGAACTTTCGCCCCGGCAGGGCGTCATAGGGCGCATGACACGGATAGCAGCGATGGCCGCAGCCGCGGCCCTCATGGTCCTCGGTGTTGGCACCCCGGACCATGTCCTCTCCGCCCACGCCGCCGAGCAGGCGCGAGCCCCTCAACATCAGTCCCGGACCCAGGCGCGGCAACAGCGGGGCACGGCCAGCTACTACGCACAGAAGTTCAACGGCCGGCGCATGGCGAATGGCCGCCGTTTCGATGCACGCTCCAACTCCGCGGCGCATCGCACCCTGCCACTCGGCACGACGGCGCGGGTGACCAACCTTGAGAATGGCCGTACCGCCGAGGTGAAGGTCGAGGATCGCGGCCCCTATGCGCGGGGCCGGGTGATCGACCTGAGCCCTAAGACGGCGCAGGACCTCGGCATGCGCGAGCAGGGCACGGCACCGGTGGTCGTGACGCCGGTGCAGGTGCCGGACAGCGACCAGCGGGTGGCCCAGCGGTAGCTCAACCGCCCCTCTTCCTTTCAGCGCGGAGCGCCGCCCAGCGCTCCAGCCGCTCGCCGATCGCGGCTTCGGCACCGCGGTCGGTTGGGCGGTAGAAGGCCCGGCAAGGCATCCCCTCGGGGAAGTAGTCCTGGCCCGAGAAGCCCTCCGCCTCGTCATGGTCGTAGGCGTAACCGCGGCCATAGCCGAGGTTCTTCATCAGCTTCGTCGGTGCGTTGAGAATGTGCTGCGGCGGCGTCAGGCTGCCGGTTTCCCGCGCCGCCCGCTGCGCCTCCCCCCAGGCGACATAGGCGGCGTTCGACTTCGGCGCGGTGCCGAGGTGCAGCACGAGCTGGACCAGGGCCAGCTCCCCCTCCGGCGAGCCAAGGCGCTCATAGGTTTCCCAGGCGGCGATGGCGAGCGGCAGGGCGCGAGGATCGGCGAGGCCGACATCCTCGGCGGCAAAACGGGTCAGGCGGCGGGCGATGTAGCGCGGGTCCTCGCCGCCCTGGATCATGCGGGCGAACCAGTAGAGCGCCGCATCGGGGTCGGAGCCGCGCAGCGACTTATGCAGGGCGGAGATGAGGTTATAGTGCTCCTCCCGATCCTTGTCGTAGAGCGCGGCGCGCCGGGCCAGCAGCTCGCCCAGCGCCGCCGCATCGAGCGGCGCCTGCCCCGGCGGCAGGGCGAGGAGCTGCTCGGCGAGGTTCAGCAGGTAGCGCCCGTCGCCATCGGCCATGGCCTTGAGGCTGGCCCGCGCCGCCGGGTCCAGCGGCAGGGCGCGGCTGGCCTCCCCCTCGGCGCGGGTGAGGAGGAGGTCGAGGGCATCATCGTCCAGGCGCCGCAGCACCAGGACCTGGCAGCGAGAAAGCAGCGCGCCGTTGAGGGCGAAGCTCGGGTTCTCCGTCGTCGCCCCGACCAGCGTCACCGTGCCGTCCTCGACGACGGGGAGGAAGCCATCCTGCTGGGCCCGGTTGAAGCGGTGGATCTCGTCGACGAAGAGCAGCGTCCCCTGCCCTGCCCGGCGGCGCTGCCGCGCCTCGTCGAAGGCGCGCTTGAGATCGGCGACGCCGGAGAAGACCGCCGAAAGCTGCACGAAGACGAGGCCGGCGCGCTCGGCGAGCAGCCGGGCGATGGTGGTCTTGCCGACGCCGGGCGGGCCCCAGAGGATCAGCGAGGCCAGTGCGCCGCGGGCGAGCATCCCGGTCAGCGCGCCGGCGGGGCCGACCAGATGGTCCTGGCCGACCACCTCCTCCAGTTCCGCCGGCCGGAGCCGGTCGGCAAGCGGGCGGGGGCCGCTGGGCGCTTCGGCGCGGGGCGGCGGGGCAGCCTCGCCGAAGAGGTCGGTGGGCGGGTCGGGGGTGCGGCGTGGGGCCATGCCGGGGAGTATAGGCCCGACCTGCGCGGGATGGGCGAGGGCCCACGCCACCCCCGCTATCCGTCCAGCCGCTCGCGCCAGGTGCTCGGCACCAGCTCCTTCACCTGACGGGCGCGCTTCTCCAGCCAGTAGGCCTGGGCGGGCGGCACCAGGGCGAAGCGTGGGTCGGCGCCGAGCTTCTGCGCGGCGTCCATCGGCCAGTGCGGGTTGTAGAGAAGCTCCCGCGCGAGCGCGATCAGGTCCGCCTCGCCGCGCTGGAGGATGCCCTCGGCCTGGTCGGCATGGACGATGAGGCCGACGGCCATGGTGGCGATGCCCGCCTCGCGCCGCAGGCGTTCGGCGTAGGGCACCTGGTAGCCATAGGTGATCGGGCCGGTGCCGACCACGGGAGCGCCACGCATGCCGCCCGAGGAGCAGTCCACCACATCGACGCCGAGCGGCTTGGCGAGGGCCGCCAGCCGGGCCGATTGCGCCACGTCCCAGCCCGCATCGTCCTCGACCGAAAGGCGCAGGAAGAGCGGCTTCTCCGCCGGCCAGACGGCGCGCACGGCCTCCACCACCTCCAGGCAGAAGCGCATGCGGCCCCCCTCGCTGCCGCCATACTCGTCGTTGCGGAGATTGCTGAAGGGCGAAAGGAACTGGTGGATCAGGTAGCCATGGGCGCCATGGATCTCCAGCACCTCGATGCCGGCGGCATCGGCGCGGCCGGCGGCCTCGGCCCAGCGCCCGACGAGGTCCTGCACCTCGGCGCGGGTCAGGGCACGGGGCAGCGGGTCGCTCTCGGGGCTGGCCAGCGCGCTGGGGGCGACGAGCTCCCAGTCATCCTCGGCCGCCTCCAGCGGCAGCGGGCCACCACCCTCCCAGGGGCGGAAGCGCCGCGCCTTGCGGCCGGAATGGCCGAGCTGCAAGCCGGGCACGGCATTCTGCGCCTTGATGAAGGCAGCGCAGCGGGCGATGCCGGGGATCTGCCCGTCCTCCCAAAGGCCGAGGTCGCCGTAGGTGCCGCAGCCGCGCCGCTCCACCTTGGTGCTTTCCATGATGACGAGGCCGGCGCCGCCGGCGGCATAGCGGCCGGCATTCATCAGGTGCCAGTCCGTCGCATAGCCTCGGTTGGCGGCATATTGATGCATCGGCGCGACAACAATGCGGTTCTTCAGCGTCACGCCGCGGATGGTCAGCGGCGTGAAGAGCAATGATTTGGTCATGGACGGCCTTTCCCCGATGGTTCGGCGGGAGCTTACGGGCCGCAGCGGGAGGTTGGCGATGGAGCAAGGGCGGCGAGTGGCGCTGGTCACGGGCGGCGCACGGGGGATCGGCCGCGCAATCGCGGCCAGGCTCGAGCGCGATGGCTGGCGCGTGGTCGTCGCCGACCGGCAGGCGGCGGAGGGCACCCCTGGCCGTTTCGTGCAGGCCGACGTCTCGGACGAGGCGGCGGCCGGGCGCCTGGTGGACGGGGTCGCGGCGCAGGAGGGCCGGCTCGACGCCCTGGTCTGCAACGCCGGCTTCATGATCCGCAAGCCGATCCGCGAGCTGAGCCTCGGCGAGTGGAACGCCGTCCTTGGCACCAACCTCACCAGCGCCTTCCTCCTGGCGCGGGCGGCAGAGGCGATGCTGCGGCAGGCGCGCGGAGCGATCGTCACCATCGCCTCCACCCGGGCGCACCAGTCGGAGCCGGATACCGAGAGCTACAGCGCCTCCAAGGGCGGGCTGCTCGCCCTGACCCATGCGCTCGCCATCAGCCTCGGGCCGGAGGTGCGGGCGAATTGCGTAAGCCCCGGCTGGATCGACACCAGGGGCGAGGCGCTGCGCCCCGAAGACCATGCGCAGCATCCAGCCGGACGGGTCGGCCGGCCGGCCGGAGGACGTGGCGGCGCTGGTCGCCTGGCTCCTGGGACCCGAGAGCGGCTTCGTCACCGGGGCGGAATTCCTCACCGATGGCGGCATGACCCGGAAGATGATCTATGCGGAGTAGCGCTGCGGGGCGAAGCTGACGGACTGATCCGGGGAAGGACCGTCCATGCTCGACAATCCGCCGCTGCTGACCATCCATCGCGGGCATCGGCGCCCCTCCCCCGCCCTTCTGGAGCGATTCCGAGGGGCGCAGACCTCGCATCTGGTGGATGCGATGGCAGGCCGCGGGGCGATGCACTGGGCGGTCAAGCCGCTCGATCCGGCCAATGCCAGCTTCGTCGGGCCGGCGCTGACGGCCTTCGCCTATCCGGCGGATATCGTCGGCGTCTATGGCGCACTGGCCGAGGCGCAGGCGGGCGACGTGATCGTGGTGGCCAACGACGCCTATCTCGGCGCCGCGGCGATAGGGGACATCGTTGCCGGGATGATGCAGAACAAGCGCGTCGCGGCCTTCGTCACCGAAGGCGCGGCACGGGACAAGGCAGGCATCCTGGCGACGGGGCTGCCGGTCTTCGCCGCGGGGGTGGTGCCGACCTCGCCCGCGGCGAACGGGCCGGGCGTCGTGGGTGCGCCCGTCATCTGCGGTGGGCTGGCAGTGCGGAGCGGCGACATCGTCATCGGCGACGCGGATGGTGTGGTCGTCGTGCCGCTCGATCAGGCGGAGGGGGTGGCGGCCGCGCTGGATGCGGTGCGGACCGCGGAGGCGAAGGCCATCGCCGCGGTCGAGGCGGGCGCGGTCGAGAGCGAGCGGATGCGGCAGATCATCGCGGGGGCGCGGATCATCGGCACGGGCTGACCCCGGGAGGCACCATGGCCCGGTTGAATTGCCGTGACGGGCCTTTGCATTGGACCGAAGCTCAGGGCCAGGCGGCCGGAAACGGGACTGCCTGATGGACCACCACTTGCACGCCCCGTGGAGGTGCCCAGTGGCGCGACGCAACCGGATCTCCCTGGCCATCGACGGAGGCGGGCGCCTGGCGGTGGCCGCCCTCCTCGCCGGCGCGGCCGCGTGGCCTGCGGCGGCGCAGCCCGACCAGAGCAGGATGCTCCCTTCGCTGGTGCTGCCGCCGGCCGCGGCGACGGAACCGCAGGGCTTCGAGGCCATGATGCGCGCGGGCGACACGGCCATGGTGCGCGGCGACATCCTGCGGGCGCGGACGCTCTATGAACAGGCGGCCACCATTCATCCACGCTCGGCCGGCGCAGCCATCGCGGCGGGCAAGACCTATGACCCGAACCTCCTGCCGGCCTTCGGCGCCGGGCCGGGGCTCGCCGACCGCGACAAGGCGAGGTCCTGGTACGGCCGCGCCCGCGCCATGGGCGATCCTGCTGCGGCCGCCATGCTGGAGGCATTGCGCCAGGGCTCGTGAAACGTGCCTACCTCAGGGGAAAAACAAACGAACAGAGGGAGCAGAGCAATGATCCGCCGTCACCTTCTCATCGGCTTCGCCACTGGCCTTTGCTGTCCGGCGCTCGGCCGTGCATGGGCCGCGCCGGACCCGACCGCCGCGGCGAATGCGAATGTGCTCGGCGTGATCTCCGGCGGGCTGGACGGTACGTACACGCGCTTCGCCGCCGACATCGCGGCGGTGATCGACGGCGTCGACGGGCTTCGGATCCTGCCGATCATCGGCAAGGGCTCGCTGCAGAACCTTTCCGACCTGCTCTATCTGCGTGGTGTGGACCTCGCCATCGTTCAGTCCGACGTGCTCGCCGCCGCCGCGCAGCAACGCACCTTTCCTGGCCTGGAGCAGCAGGTGCAGTACCTCGCCAAGCTCTACAACGAGGAGGTCCACGTCTTCGCCGGGCCCGGCATCGCGCGGCTGTCGGATCTAGCGGGCAAGCTCGTCGCCATGGACAACCGCGGCTCCGGCACGGCGATGACGGCAACGCTCCTGTTCTCCCGGCTCGGCATCGCGGTGCGGCCGGTCTACGACGCCACCGTCGATGCGACCGAGAAGCTGCGGCGCGGCGACATCGCGGCGATGGTGCGGGTCACCGGCAAGCCGGCCCGCTTCACCACGCCGCTGCCGGAAGGGGCGCGCCTGCTGCCCATCCCGCTCGGCGAGGAGCTTCTCGAAACCTACCTGCCGGGCAGTTTCGGTCCGGAGGACTATCCGGGCCTGGTGCCGGCGGGTGAGACCGTCGAGACGGTGGCGGTGGGGGCCGTGCTGGCGGCCTACAACCACCAGCTTCCCGAGCGGCGCGATCGCGTGGTGCGGTTCTCCCGCGCGCTCTCGCTGAAATTCGACTCCCTCCTGCGGCCGCCGCGGCACCCGAAATGGCGCGAGGTGAACCTGGCGGCCAGCATCCCGGGCTGGACGCGCTTCGGCAGCGTGCCGCCCCGTCCGCAGCCGCGCCGGTCACGGCCGGTGCCGGCGGAGGAGTAGCGGAAGCTCCGGTCAGCGTAGGCGGTTCAGGAGTTCTCCGGCGGTGGGATCGCCAAGCGCCTGCGCCCGCTCATACCAGCGCGCCGCCGCGGCGGCGTCGGGCAGCGCGCCGCCATGCACGCCGAGCCCGGCCAGGATGCCGGGATCGTAGGTCTTCCCGGTTGCGACGAGCGCCGCCGCCGCCGCGCCGTCGAGGCTGGCGGCGCGCTGGTAGAGGGCGCGGGCGCCGCTGATGTCGCCGCGCTGCAAGGCCGCATCGCCGTTCCGCATCAGGCTCGCATGGACGGCGGGCGGCAGCCGGGGCGCTTCGGTCGGCACGGGCTGCGGCACGGGCTGCGGCGCGGCGAGGATGGGGCGCGTCTCGGGCTGCGGTTCGGCGACCGGAGATGGGAGCGTGACCACGGCTTCCTCGAGCCGCATCGTTGGGGGAGCGTCGGCGCCCGCCGAGGGGGCCGCGCCTTCCGGGGCGGCGAGCGAGCCATTCTCGAGCCTCAATGCCTGCAGCGCACGATCGTAGAACTCGGCCGCAGCCGAAAAATTGCCGCGGCGATAGGCCTCGTCCGCGGCTTCCCGCAGGTCCTGGCTGGCCAGCCTGGCCGGCATCGGGGCAGGCGCCGGGTGAAGGACGAGAGTCGCCGGAACCACTGGCGGCGACGCAGGCGCCGAAGCCTGCTGAGCCGGTGGCACGTCAGGAACCGCCTCGCGCAGCGGGGCCGGTTGCCGCCATGGCGTAGCCACGCCGGCATCGCCTGCCAGGCGGGGCAGCAAGGGCGAGGCGAGCGGAGGCCGCGCCCCATGGCCAGGCAGTTCGTCGAGCAGGAGCGCGCCGCCAAGCAGGAGTCCGATCGAGAGCGTGCCGGCGGCCAGCGCCAGGGCCACGGGCATGCCGCTGTAGAGTGCGCTCCCTCGGCGGCGGTCGGCGCGCCGCCGGCTGGACCGGGGCGGGATGGGGAAGGCCTCCCCCCGCGCCACCATGGGCGGAATGCCGGTGGCAGGGAAGCGGGCATGATCATCCGCGTCGGGCCGCGGTGCCGATGCCGGACGCATCCGGGTATAGGCGGGCTCGGCGGGGCGCACCTGCTGCGGCGCTGCACCGTGCGGATCGCGGAACGCGCCCGGTGCGGCGGCAGGCCGGGCAGAACCGCGCTCCGGCGGCCGGGCCGGATCGGGCCACGAGAAGGACACGGCGCAGCGGAAGTCGCTGTCGATCCGCTGGAATGCTCCGGGGTCCGGTGTTGGCTGGTGAGAGGTGCCGTCGGACATGCTGCATCCCTTTCGCCGGCCGAGTGTCCTGTCCAGCGCTGAGCGATGAAGGCTCCCTGATCGCATTGCCGGCGGTCAATAGTATCAATTTGCGGGTCTCCGATCGGGTAGCGCGAGGCTCCGGATGCCTTCTTCGGTAGATGGCCGAAGGAGGTAGGCGGCAAACTGGTCCTCCTCCGAAGGATGGCAGGTGACCGTCAAAGGGGGACGTTTTTCCCCGCGATACGCCTAAAGCACCATCGGTTACTAATGTGACCCGAAACTATTACATTACAAACCCAGGCAACGCGGTGGCAGTGCCATGATTGTCGGCGCCGCCGCATAATCCCGCCCGGCCAAAAACCATTGCACGAAACGAAATTGGCCGACTCACAACTTCGCTATCTGCGATTGGTTCCATACCTCTTTTGGCGCTCCAATATCGAGAGTCAGTCAACCAGGGATCGCTGAATTGCCATCTTTGCGGGTATCCGCCCCCAAAAGCCACGCACCCTGCGTGAACCGGCCCAAAAAAGAGACGGGTTGGCGAAATCTGGGGTAGTTAAGTTGATGTCGAACGCATCTTGGTGCGGTAACATTGGGACACGAAGATACTGGGAGGTGCGCCAATAACGACATGGGCAACATGAAGCATGCCTATGAGCTGAGGCCAGCACTCCCATACCGATCAAATACTGCAATAAACCGCCGATCTCGTCGGCATCACGGCCAAAAATCAAGGAAACCGGATCATGGCGGACGATCGTTGTGACAGCCGTAGCCCTGAAGACCGAGCAACGCCAGCAAATAAAAGCTGTCGTATACTTCTGGTCGATCCCTCTCCACTGCGCCGCGAGGGTCTCAGGAGGCTGCTCGAGGACGTCAAGGCCGATGGAGCCGGATACGGGTTCTCGGTCCTCGGCGCCATCGCCTCGCTGGACCAGGCCGCCCCGGACAGCTCGGTAGGCCTGGTCGTCCTCAACTCGGTCGTGCCCGCGAGCGCCCCGCAGGGGCTGGCACATTCCATCCAGCAGGCGCAGGCGCTCTGCCCCGGCGCGCCTATCGTGGTGCTGTCGGACCGGGACGAGGCCGCCGAAGTGGTCGCGGCACTGCGGGCCGGAGCGTGCGGCTTCATCACTGCCGACATGGACCCGAACCTGGTGTTCTACGCGCTGAACTTCATCGCCCATGGCGGTGTGTACTTCCCGCCGCAGGCACTGCTCGCCCGGTTCGACGGTCCGGACGAGGCGGAGCCAAGGGCAGCCCCCGGCCCGCCGCTCATCGGCGAGCTGGATATCGGACTCACCAGCCTGACTGCGCGGCAGAAGCGGGTCCTCCAGCTGCTGCGGCAGGGACAGTCCAACAAGCGGATCGCCATCGAGCTCCACATGTGCGAATCGACGGTGAAGGTGCATGTCCGCGAGATCATGCGGAAGCTGAAGGTGGCCAACCGGACCCAGGCCGCCCTTTGCGCCGCCAGCCTCGACCTGCCCGACGAAGCGCCGATCGAGACGGCGATCCCGCAGGTGGCGCAGGCCGGCCTGGAGCGGCCCGAGCTCCAGCTCATTCCCGCCTGACTTCTTGCGACGGGCGGTCCCGGCGGAGCTATCGGTTCCGCCGGCCGCGCCGCAATGCGGGCCGGCGCCAAACGGCATCGATGACTGCAGCCAAGCCAAGGCAGCCTCGACTTAGGGTGTACCTCCTTCTACCGCCACTATTTTGATGCCGCTAGTACCAACGATGAAAGTCATCAGCCCAGCAACCTGCTGCAATACTGCGTAGATCCTTTGACCATATTGCTCGCGCCACCACTTAATGTAGAAGTTACAGGGCCTGTTTCATCTTCGACAGGCTACTCAGCCGGGCCGGGCCGCCACGTTCTTCCTTGGCCCGGAACGCCTTGTCATCATGGGCGGGGGTCGGGGCAACCGTGCAGCAGCAACAGGCACAAAAAGGCGAGACCCACGTCCTGCTGGTTGATGCCAGGGCGCTGCGCCGGGCCGAGCTGGCCGCCTTTCTCACGGACTGGGCAATGGAGAACGGGGTCGCGGTGCTGGCCGTGGCGCCAGAAGACCTGGGCGGCATGCCGCGGCCCCAGACGAGCATCGCCCTCGGCATCCTCAACCTCGGCGCCGGCTCCGTGAAGGCGGTGGCCGGGGCTGAATGGCTCCAGGCCCTGCTCGGCACGATGCCCTCCACGCCGGTGGCGGTCATCTCCGACCTCGACACGGCGGAGGAGGTGGTGGCCGCTCTGCGCCTCGGCGTCCGCGGCTTCCTGCCGACCAGCACCGAGCCCGCCATCGCGCTGCGGACGCTGTCCTTCATCATGCAGGGGGGATCCTTTTTCCCCCCGACCGCCCTGCTCGAGGACCGGCCCGCAAGGCCGCAGCCCACCGGCATGATCGACCTCGGCCTGCGCGGCGTGGAGGCGGCGCGGCTGACGCTTCTCACCCCACGGCAGCAGGCCGTGCTGCGGCACCTGCAGGCGGGATTGTCGAACAAGGAGATCGGCAACCTGCTCGACCTGCGGGAGTCAGCCGTCAAGGATGACGTGCGCCACATCATGCGGCGACTTGGCGCCGCGAACCGAACGCAGGCGGCGCTCGCGGCCGATCCAGACCGCTGGCCGGGCCGACCGCCGGAGCGGAACGGCCCGATCTGAAAGGCGTCAACCGAACAGGTGGTAGTCCGAATGGCCATCGGCCGAGGACACCACGGATGCCGCGACATCCGAGAAGCTGTCGGTGGCGATGACAGACGCCTCGGCCTTGACCACGCTGTAGTCGCCGGTGGCGGTAGCATCCATGCCGAGCGTGGCGGTATTGCCGGCCGGGACCTGCGGCGAGGTGGTCACCGTCTTCTCCGGCAGCGAGGTCGAGACGATATGCCCGTTCTTGAACTCGAAGCCCTTCACGTCGATGGCGAAGAAGCGGGTGACGCTGGTCGCGGAAGCCCAGTCGGAGCCGCTGCCCGAGGTCGTCTTGGTTAGGCTGTGGCCGAGATCGGCACCGGCGACCGTCGCCGAGGTCTGCGCCGTGGCATAGGCGCCACCGGTCTCGGCGGTGCCAGAGGCCGTGGCCGTCACCTTGCCGAAGGTGAGAGTCACCTTGCCGCGGTCGATGGTATGGGACTCGACGCTGACATTCGCCGCCGTGTCCTCGCCGATGGCGGTCGCATTGCCCTGCGCCTGGACCGTCATCGCCTTGTCGAGCAACGCCTTGAACCCAAGCTTGATCTTCGCCATTGCATCCCCCTTCGGTGGGCACTTGCGTCGCCCGGCACCCGAGCAGCGTACAGAAAGCGCGGCCCGGCCAAATCGGGCCAAAGGGTGAGGCCGGGGCATCGGAAGAGGCGCTGGGGTAGACCTGCCTACGCCTTCGGTCCGACGCCTTACGGTCAGACCTCGCGGAAGCTGCGGCGGAAGGCGTCGCGGAACGGCTCGATCAGGTAGCGCATCATCGTGCGCGAGCGCCGGACGATCAGCACCTCCGCGGGCATGCCCGGTACCAAGGCAACATGCGGCCCGAGATGCTCCAGCACCTCCCGGTCCACCTCCACCCGCGCAAGGTAGTAGAGCTGATGGCTGGCCGGATCCTGCAGGCGGTCGGCCGAGACCGAGCGGACGATGCCGTCGATGCGGGGCAGGCCGCGGCTGGAATAGGCCGTCAGCCGCACCTGCGCCGGCAGGCCGCCATGGACGACATCGATATCGGTCGGCGCGACCCGCGCGTCGATCAGCAGCTTCTCCTCGTCAGGGACGATGTCGAGGATCGGCTCGCCGGGCCGGATGACGCCCTCGATGGTCTTGAAGCGGAGATTGATGACAGTGCCGGTGATCGGCGCGAGGACCGCGGTGCGCGCCAGCACGTCGCGGCTGGCCTCGAGCCGCTCCGTCACGCCGGCCAGCTCGACGCGCACCTTGTCGACCTGGTCGGACACCTTGTCGAGCCGGTCGGCCTCGAGCGACACCAGCTGCATCTCCGTCTCGCCGATCACTTGCCGCGTGCGGGCGATGGTCCCGAGATACTCGCCCTGCCGACCGAGCAACTCGGCCTGGGCCCGCTGCAGCCGCAGCACCTCGGGCCGCGGCACGAGCCCCGAGCGGAGCAGCTGCTCCTTCCCGCGCAGCTCGTCGCCGATCAGGCTGAGCTGCTCGACCGTGCTCCTCACCTGGGCCTCGAGAGCGCGGATCTGTTCCTGCGCCTGCTCGACACGGAGCCGCAGGATCACCGCCCGGGTCTCCTGTGCTGCCCGCCGCGCGGCGAAGATGGCACGCTGGCCGGCGATGAGCTTGGCGAGTTCCGGCTGGCCGGAGGCCGCCTCGATCTCCGCCGGCAGCGTGATCCCGGGCCGGTTGGCCTGCTCGGCCTCCAGCCTCGCCTGCATCACCAGCAGCGTCTGGTACTGGCTGAGCAGCGAGTTGTAGATCGCCCTGGCCTGCAGGCTCTCCAGCAGCAGCAGCGGCTGGCCTGCGGAAACCTTGTCGCCGTCGCGCACCCGGAGCGCCGCAATGATGCCGCCCTCCAGATGCTGCACCGTACGGCGGTTGCCGTCCGGGCTGATGACGCCGGGCGCCACGGCGCCGCCGGCGATGGGCACGGTGAGCCCCCAGGCCAGGAAGCCGCCGAGGAAGAGGAAGACCAGCAGCAGCCCGACCCGGCGCGGGGCGCGGGTGGAGAGCGCCAGGCTCGCCGTGCCCGGCATATCCGCCAGGCTGACCTCCATCCGCTGGTCATAGGGGACGAGGGACTGCGCGGCGCTCATAGGGCATCCTCCGGGACTTGCCGCGCGGCCCATGGCGGCCTAGGCGCTGCGGGCGGCATCGGCATCCTCCGGCTCGGCCCGGCTGCTGGTGGCCCTCCTCAGGCGCTTCAGCACCTCGTCGCGCGGACCGATGAGCTCCACTCGGCCCTCCTTCAGCAGGAGGATCCGGTCGGCCAGGGCGATGGTCGAGGGACGGTGCCCGACGATGAGCAGGGTGCAGCCGTGCCGCTTCATCTCGTCGATCGCCGCGGACAGCGCGGCCTCCCCGCCGGTGTCGAGATTGGCGTTGGGCTCGTCCAGCACGATGAGGCGCGGGATGCGGTAGACGGCGCGGGCCAGGCCAATGCGCTGCCGCTGCCCGCCCGAGAGGCGGATGCCGCCATCGCCGATGACGGTGTCGTAGCCCTGCGGCAGGCGCTGGATCAACTCGTGTGCATGGGCCAGCATCGCCGCCTCGATCACCGCCTCGTCGTCCGCATCGGCCATGCGGGCGATGTTGTCGCGAATGGTGCCGGCGAAGAGCTCCACATCCTGCGGCAAGTAGCCGACGTGCCGGCCAAGCTCCTCGGAGTTCCAGTGCCGCAGTTCCGACCCATCCAGTCGGACCTCGCCGGCGCTCGGCTCGGCGATCCCGACCAGGAGGCGGCACAGCGTGCTCTTGCCGCCGGCCGAGGGGCCGATGACGGCGAGCACCTCGCCGGGCGTGGCCTCGAGGGAAACGGACCGCAGGACCGGCGTGCGCGAGCCCGGCGCGACGAAGCTGACATTGTGGAGGGTGAGCCGCCCCTCCGGCACCGGCAGTCGCGTCCGCCGCGGCTCCTCCGGCAAGGCGTGAAGCTGGGCCTTGAGGCGCTGGTAGGCAATGCGCGCCATGCTGAAGCTCCGCCACGCGCCGATCGCCCCTTCGACCGGCGCCAGGGCGCGGCCCAGCAGGATCGAGGATGCGATCATCGCCCCGGAGGAGAGGCTGCCCTGCAGCACGAGATAGGCGCCGATGCCGAGACTGGCTGACTGCACGAAGTAGCGGACGAATTTGGTAAGGCCGATGAGCAGGGCGCCGCGCTCCGCCGCGCGCTGCTGCGTCGCCAGCGCCACCTCGCTGCTCGCCTGCCAGCGCGCCATCAGCGCCGGCAGCATGCCCATCGCCCGAACCACCTCCGCATTGCGGATCGTCGCGTCGGCATGCTTCGTCGCCGCGATCTGCGCCAGGCTGGAGGCGATGGTCGGCTTGCGGGTGACGTATTCGTTGGCGATGCCGAGGCCGAGGAGCAACAGGGCCGAAGCCACGGCGAGGGTGCCGAGCCAGGGATGGAGCAGCCAGGCCAGCACGAGGAATACCGGCACCCAGGGCCCGTCGAAGAAGATATTGAAGCCGGGCGAGGTGACGAAGGTCTGCACCGATTGCAGGTCCCGCAGCGGCTGCGCGCCGCTGCCATCGCCTATCAGCCGCGCCCTGACGCTGTTGGACAGGTAGACCGGGCCAAGCCGCGCCGTCAGCCAGCTGCCCAGCCGCGCGGTGATGACCGACCGGGTCGCATCGAGCAGCCCGAAGACAAGGAGCGCCACCGCGGTCATCACCGTCAGCATGACGAGCGTCTCGACCACGCCGCTCACCATGACCCGGTCGTAGACCTGGAGCATGTAGAGCGGCGGTGCCAGCATCAGCACGTTGCTGGCGAGGCCGAAGAGCAGCAACACCAGGACGGTGGAGCGGCATGCGGCGACGGCCTGCTCGAGTTGCGTCAAACGCGATGGCCGTGCCATTGACTTCTCCATCGCCAGCATCGCTCGGCTCCATGAGGCGTCATAAATATTCACCGCTCATCAAATAATAAATGCCCACTATAGATTTCCGAGAACTGCGTTACTATTTTTCTACAGCACAATATCGTTTTGCGCAAAAGAACCGAAACTTCCGACAACGAAAATCAGCATATCGGATAGACCGTTACCGTCCGCGTCAAACCGCAACTCGACCCCGCCAGAACCCGCCTGCCACCGCGCTTCGGCCTGTCCGGTACGTGTGAAGACGGCATTGCCCCTCCAGGCAAAACCTTGATCGCCACCGAGGCTGGCGTTCGTGTCGATGGCGGAGACATCGATCTTATCCAGGCCCGCCTGAAAATCCGCCGTGATAGTCGTGCCCACCACAACACCGAGCCGGTCGATTGCAGCCGTACTGCTGTCGCCAAGAGACAAATAACGGAAGACATCGGCACCGGTGCCGCCGCCCAGGATATCTGCACCGAGACCACCGGTTATTTGGTTGGCGGCCGTGCTGCCGACCAACCGGTCATCCAAGGCCGAGCCGACCAAGTTTTCGAACAGGTTGAGCAAATCGCCCTCGGCGTCGCCCAGTGTGCCCACAGCGAAAAGCCCCGGGTCGGCGGTCAGCGCAACCCGCACGCCAGCCGCTGATGTCGAATAGTCGGCCGTATCGATGCCTGCACCACCGAACAGCGTATCCACCCCTGCACCGCCTGCGATCCAGTCGTTGCCGGTGCCGCCTTCCAACCGGTTCTCGGAGGCATTGCCGATCAGGGTGTCGTCGAAGGCAGTCCCGATCACCCTCTCTATATTGCTGAGTTGGTCGCCGTCCGATGCGGTGCCAGTCCCGAGATTCACGGTCATGGCGGCACTCGAGAAGGAGTAGTCCGCGGTATCGCTCGTGCCGCCACCACCATTCAGCACATCGGCGCCGAGGCCTCCGATGAAAATTTCGCTGAAATCGCCTCCGCCCAGGGTATCGGCCAGTGCCGAGCCGATTACCCGCTCGATGAGCTGCAACGTATCGCCTTGGGCATCACCGCCGCTTCCCGTTCCGGTAGCCGCCGGATTGGCCGCCGTTGCGTTGAACTGGATCGAGACTGCCTGGGCGGAGCCGGAGTAATCGGCCGTGTCGATCCCGCTCTGGCCGACCATCCGGTCAGCTCCGGCACCGCCGACGAAAACATTGTCGAGGCCGTTGCCAAGCAGGACGTCGTTGAAAGCCGAGCCGGTGACGTTCTCGATATTGGCGAAGGTTGCATCGAGTGCCGCGCCGGTGCCGACCCCATTGGTCAGGTCTACGCCGGCGGCGCCCCCGGCCGTTGCGAAGGTCACGGTATCGATGCCGCCGCCACCGTCATGGATGTCGCGGACGCCGCCCTCCAGGGTGTCATCGCCGTCGCCACCTGCCAGTGTGTCGCCGCCCACCTCGGTCGTGGCATTGCCGCCGCCAGACAGGCTGTCATTCCCCGCGTCGCCGGCAAGGTTATCGAGGCCGTCGCCGCCGAGCAGCGTATCGTTATCTGCACCTCCCGAAAGCTGGTCATCGCCGCTGGAGGCATTCAGGTCATCGTTGCCGGAACCGCCACGCAGGGTATCGTTGCCGAGACTGGCGACGAGCTGGTCGTTGCCGTCGCCACCGTCGACGAGGTCGTCCCCGCCGGAAGCCGAGATGAAGTCGTTGCCTGCATCGCCGTAGAGCTGGTCGTTCCCGAAGCCGCCCAGCACCGAGTCATTGGCGCCGCCGCCACGGACAGTGTCGTCGCCATCGCCCCCATCGAGCAGATCGACGCCGCCCTCCGTGGCGCCCCCGACCGTGCTGTCGCCATCGATCAGATCGGCGCCGGCACCGCCTCGAACGGTGTCGGCTCCGAGGCCGCCCGCGAGCTGGTTGGAAAGCTGGTTGCCGGAGATGAAATCGGCGAATCCGGTGCCGACCACGTTCTCGATGCTGGACAGGACGTCGCCCGTGGCATCGCCGCCGGAGGGCCGCGTGGTTGCGGTCGAGGTCGTGGAGGTGGTCAGCGAGATCGTCAGTGCGGCGCCGGAGGTCGAATAATCCGCCGTGTCGCTGCCCAGCCCGCCGTTCAGCGTATCACCGCCGGCACCGCCAATGAGGATGTCGTCGGTTTCCGCCGCCGTGAGGCGATCCTGCCCGAGCCCGCCAACAAGCCGGTCCGGGCCCGTTGTTCCGGCACGGACGGTGATCACGTCGTTGCCGCCGAGGCCCTGGACCGAGAAGCTGCCGTCTTCCGTGATCTCCCGCGTGTCGGCGCCATCGGTCAGGTCGATGGAGGTGTAAGCGACCGTGGATGCGGTCATCAGGCTGGACGACGCCGCGAAGGAAGTCACCGCCTGACGATCCTGTGCCGAGCCGCTCTGCCGCAGCGCCGGCGTGGACGAGCCTTCGGATGAATCGTTCCCTTGATCCGTCGACGCATTCGGGTTGCGTCGGGCCGATCGTGCCGCGATCTCCCGCGCCGAGATGGCGCTGGCTTGGTCCTCCGCTGCGTCGCCGAGCCTTTCGAACCTTTGGGAGCTGGCATCGAGCGGCGCCCACCCGCCGGCGAGGACGATATCGAAAGTCGCGTCTTTGTCGGCCACTGCCTGAGACTCCTTTTTGGCCGCCCCCACGTGCGGCGTCTGTTAGAGGCTAGTGGGCATGGCTGCACGGCAGTATCGGTGCAGTCGGCTTAATCCCTTGGTGGCGCCGCTCGGTCGACCTAGGGAAAAAGGATGATGACGTCTTCCTGGCCTTCCTTGGGGTCCCGGCGGTCGCCCGCCGAGGATTGCTGGCAAAAAAGCCCCGGGAAACGTCCCGGGGCTTCTCCGCCGCAGACCAGCTTGTCCACCTGCCGGCGGCAGGATCCGCGGCGTTTCGGTCAGTTCACGTAGGCGCCGGCCTCGACCGTGATGCTGGAATAGTTCTCGTTCACCAGGATGGTGCTTGCCACCTCGGTCAGCCCGTTGTCGCCGAAAGCCTGCACATCGAGGCTGAGAGTAGCCGCGTTGCCTTGCAGATCGCAGAGATCCAGGTCGACATCGATGTCCTTCTCGATCTTCACGTCCACATCGACGTCGGTTTCGAAGCTGACATCGACATCCACGTCGAAGTCCTTCTTGACGTCGACTTCGTAGTCATAATGGTCGTTGGACATTTGGTCTCTCCTCGATGAGCCGGCTGGTGCCGACCGTTTCTTGATAAGTTTTCAGAGGGCCAAGGGTCAAATATTCTTAGGTATTATCGACCCCCGGAAGGCTCTTCTCCAAAGTATTATGCGAAGGCAGCCGCATGGCACCAGGGAAGTACTCCGTGCTTCGCTCGGGAAACCGCAAGGGACGTAGGCCTTCCGTTGCAGCAAGACCATCGCGGGCTTCTGGCCGGCCGAAGGCAGGCCAAGGTTCGGCCGAAGGACCGCGATCTGTCGAATTGCATAAGCCGGAAGTGGAGTGGCGACTTCGCCTGAACCTTGTGCCGGACGGCGGAATCCACCCGTCGGGCCTCTTAAGCAGGTCAGGCGGCGCTGGGTGCGGTCTCGTCCGCTGCGCCGGAAGAATTCTGCTTCAGCCGGCTCGAAAATTTCGGTGAGAGGACAAGCGAACGGAGCAGATGCGGTTCCGCCCCGAAGGAGAATTTATAGGCCTCGTTGCCCCTGAGAAAATCGTAGGAACTGAAGCCAGCCTCGATCGCATGCCGGATGCTGAACGCATGGAGGCAGAGGCCCGGTGGCGGCGCATCGAAGGATTCATCCCTGCCGCCCATATGGAACAGGTAGGACCTCTTCCTGTGATCGAGCAGGATGGTCAGGGCACCAACCGGCCGCCCCTGGTACCGGAGCGTCGGCAGGAACAGGCAGCCCGCCTCGGAGCACCGCAACAGCATCGAGCGCGTCTGCGCCCTGATGCGGTCCATCTTTCCAGCCTTGCGGCTTCCCCACTTCGCTTCCCAGAAGTCCAGAAGCGTCCCGATGTCCTGCTCCACCGTCTCGGGTCGGGCAGCGACGACCTCGAAATCCGGTGAGCCCTCGACGAGCCTGAGGAAGCGTCGAAGCTTCTGACGCGTATTAGCGCTCACGGAATGGCGCAGATACTCGTCCCAGCTCCGCGGAAGGCTGACATAGGGGCAGACTGCATTGTCGACCCCGTCCGCGTTCACGGTGGATGAATGCTTCAGCACGAACCGGCTCGAGGGAAAGCGCCCCAGGAAAAGCCGCAGTCGACGGTCAGACGCTCGCAGGCTGGCGATCTCCAGATCATCCCAGTGCAGCTGCCGTGCCAGGCGTTGCAGGGCATCGGCGAAGCCGGCCAACGCCAGGGCCTCATGCTCGGGACGGCAAAGAAAGCCCGTGTAGTCAGCGATAGGGCTTCCTGCCATCCGCAATTGCCGCCGGATGGCATCCCCCCTCTTCACCTGGCTCAGCCGCACAGGCAGGAACGCCACGCAGGCCGAGGGATCGGGTCCCGTCCTTGCCACCAGCACGAACCATGCCCTGCCGAGCTCCTGCAGCCGCCCAGAAAGCCATGGCCAGGACAGGAAGAACTGTGCCTCGGGGTCAGCGTCGTAGACGGCATCCCACGCGGGCCGCAATCGGGAGAGTTCCGAAAGGCCGGTGATTACCTCGATGCGCATGCCCGATGCTCCGCAGCTCAAGCGAGGCCGATGAATGTGACGACGGTGACGCCTGAAAACTGGTCCTCGATCGCGGTGAGCGAAGCATCGACCTCGACAAGGCTGTTGTCGCCCATGGCCCAGGCATCGATGTCCGCAAGCGCGATGTTGCCGTCCAGATCACCGTCGCCGCAGCCGCAATCCCCGCTGTCCAGGTCCGATGCCGATTGGGGCAGGACGGGATCGGTTTCGGCAGATGGCGCATCGGGCTGGTCGGCATCCTCATCCGCCGCGGCGAAGTCGCTTCCGGCGTAGACATCTTTGATGTCGAACGCGTAATCCTGAGCGAGCGACGACGAGTAGGCGCTGGAGGTGGTGCTGGTTTTCGTCGAGCCCGATTCGTTGAAGTCGAGCGAGAAGCCGTAATCCGCGTCGCCCGTGATGTCGGAATAGGCAGTCGTGCCTGCATAGGCCGTGCCGCCGCCCGTGGTTCCGCTGGCGGAGGTCATGTGCGTCGAGACATAGGCTTCGCTCGAGATGTCATCGCTGCGGGCCCAGGCCGTGACGTCCGCGGTTGCGGAGGTCTCCTCGCCGATGGCCGTTGCGTCGCCGCTGGCTTGGGCCACGGTGCCGGAACCGCCATCCGCGGAGGATGTGCCGGCCTGGATCTTCAGATCCATCTGGTAGCTGTCCGACGTCGAGGCTGTTGCGGCCTTGGAGTCGCTACTCGATGTCGTCGTCACCGAATAGCTGGTCGTCCGGGTGACTTTCGATGTGCCAGGCATGACGAGCGCCCCTTTCCAGTCCGTCAAGCCTAGGCGAGATCATTCGGCACCAAGCGGCCTCTTTGGGCGATCCGCACTACCAACCGTGGCGGACCATCCTTTGGCGGCGCCGCCTACGACTTCCGCGCCACGATGGCACGCGCCGGCCGAGGCATGCTTCGGCGAAGGACCCCCGCTCTCAGCCAGGGTGGCGCAGGATAAAGAGTGCGCCTCCCACGGGGCGCCCCCGCTCCATCCTGAGGGGCGCCTCGCGCTGCGCCAGGATGGCGAAGCCTGCCGACCTGGCGAGGTCCGCAACATGGGCCGGGTCATGCCGGTACCGCATGGCCTCGGCGAGGGTGAAGGGCGCCCTCTCTCCTGCCTCGACGGAGAAGGCGGCGAGGCCGCCGGGGGCGAGCGCCGTTGCCATGGCGGCAAGCGCGGGTGCGAGATCGCCGAGGTAATTCAGCACGTCGGCAGCTGCGATGAGGGTGAAGGCGCGCGGCCGGGTGGGCAGCCAGTCAAGCAGGTCGCCTTCGTGCAGCGCGTCGTAGAGCGGGCGGCGACGGGCCTCGGCGAGCATGCGTGGTGATAGATCGAGGCCCTCGAGGCGGCGGGCGAAGGGGGCGAGGGCAAGACCCGACAGGCCGGTGCCGCAGCCGAGGTCGAGGACCTGAAGCGCGCGACGGGGAGCGGCCCCGGCCTCCTCGAGGAGGGCGGCCAGGAGGGCGGGAGTGCGGTAGCCGAGTTGTCCTGTCAGCTCCGCCTCGAAGCGGGGAGCGAATTGGTCAAAGAGATCGCGCACGTAAGCGGCAGGCGCGCGGGCGGGCGGCGCGGCCTCGCCCAGCGCGGCGAGCAGGAAGCAGGCCTGTTCGGCCAGAGACGGATCGGCTCCGGACAGGGCGGTACGCGCGGCATCCACGGCGCCGGCCAGGTCGCCAGCCTCACGGCGGGCATGGGCGAGGGCGAGAAGCGGCTCGGGTGCGCCCGGCGCGAGGCGTGCGGCACCCTCTAGGGGCGCAAGGGCCGATTGCGGGTCGCCCAGGGCGCAAAGGGCCTGGCCCAGGTTGCGCAGCGTCACCGGGTCCTCCGGCCGGCGGGCCAAGGCCGCGCGAAGGGCGACGACGGCCTCCGGCAGGCGGCCGGCCTCGGCCAGGGCAGCGCCGCGATTGGCAAGGAAGACCGGCTCCTCCGGCTGCTGCGCCAGCGCGCGCTCCGTATGGCGGAGGGCGTTGGCGGCATCGCCACGCTGCCGCGCAAGCACGCCAAGCAGGTTATGCGCATTGGCATCCTGCGGACGGCGCCTCAGCACCTGGCGGTAGAGCTGCTCAGCGCCGGCAAGGTCGCCCGCAGCATGGCGCGTGGCGCCTGCCTGAAGCAGGGCGGAAGGGTCTGGGGGCATCGGCGCAGTCTGCGAGGCCCATGGCAGACGGGCAATGTCGCTTTCGTGCCACGCTTCGGTGCCCGTTTAACACACTCACATTTCGGTGCTTGCGACACCGCAATCTCGCCCATAGGTTGGGAAATCCCCGGCGGCCCGCCCGGGTCTCAACCGCGGTTTCCCCATGCCGAGCAAGCCACCCTCCGTCGATGGCCCGCAGGTGGAACCATCCGCGGCGCAGGAACTTACCCTTGAGATGCAGACTGCCATGACGACGGCCCGTTCTCGCCTTGCTCAGGCGCCACGGATCGACGACGAGCGCCTCGACGACCTTCTGCGGCGAGGGCTTGGCGAGGCGTTCGACTGGGTACTGGACGCACCGGCGCCGTCGCGGCTGCTCGAGGTGCTGCGCGGCAGGCGGCCTTAGTCCTCGTCCATCGTGAAATCGACCGGGCTGGCACCGATGCTGTCGCGCAAGGCCTCCCGCGCGCGGGACAGGCGGGAGCGCAGGGTGCCAGGCGGAACGTTCAGGATGCGTGCGGCCTCGGCATAGTCGAGCCCCTCCACCACCACCAGCCAGAGCGCCTCGCGATGGATGCGGGCGAGCTTGCGGAAGGCCGCCGCCACGTCGCGCATCGCTTGGCGCTCCTCCTGCCCGCCCGAAACCGGCGATTCAGGCAGGCTCTCCGCTTCCATGATCGGGCTGCGCGCCGCGCGGCGCAGGTTGGCCGCACGGGCATGGCGCAGGATGGTGAAGAGCCAGGCACGAAGGTTGGTACCGGGCTCGAACTGTTCGCGTGCGGCGATGGCGCGCAGCAGCGTCTCCTGCACCAGGTCGTCGGCCGCGTCGCCGCCGCGCGCGAGCACGCGGGCGAAGCGGCGCAGGCGGGGAATCTCGGCGGCGATCGCAGTTGCGAAGGCCTCCGTCCCGTTCGCGCTATCCTCCTCCTGCATGCGGTCCCCGTCATCCCCTGCGCAGCGTCAGCCGTCGATGGGGGCGGACACTAACCGAAGCCCGGACCGGGGTGGGAATGGGATGAGACACCCTTGCGTGTATCCACGTCTCATCGGATGCACGCTTGCGTGGGTTGCCGATCAGAACAGCCCATCGATGGCACCCTCGGCATCGAGACCGATGAATTCCGCTGCGGGACGGCGCGGCAACCCGGGCATCGTCATGATCTCGCCGCAGATCGCGACAACGAATCCGGCGCCCGCGGAAAGCCGCACGTCGCGCACCGGCAGCACATGGCCGGTCGGCGCGCCGAGCAGCGCCGGATCCGCGCTGAAGCTGTACTGCGTCTTCGCCACGCAGACCGGGACATGGCCGAAGCCCATCTCCTCGAAGCGGCGCAATTTGGCGGCAACGCTGACAGGGACTTGAACATCGGCGGCGCGGTAGATCTCGCCGGCGATGCGGCGGAGCTTCGCCTCCAGCGGAAGCTCGGGCGGATAGAGCGGGGCGAAGCGCGACGGGCTATCTTCCATCCGCCGCAGCACGGCACGCGCTAGGTCCGCGGCGCCTGCCGCACCATCGGCCCAGTGCGTGCAGAGCACGGCCTCCGTGCCGAGCGCTGCCATCGCCTCCTGCACCGCGGCGATCTCGGCACCCGTGTCGGTTGTGAAGGCGTTCAATGCCACAACCACGCCAAGCCCATACTTCTGCATGTTCTCGACATGGCGGGCGAGGTTGACGACGCCACGCCGCAACGCCGCGACATCCTCGCGGCCGAGATCGGCCTTCGCCACGCCGCCATGCATTTTCAGCGCGCGCACCGTCGCGACGATGACGGAGGCGGCGGGCACGATGCCGGCCGCGGGGCATTTGATGTCGAGGAATTTCTCGGCACCGAGATCCGCGCCGAAGCCGGCCTCGGTCACCACAACCTCGGCGAGCGAAAGCCCAAGCTTCGTCGCGGCGACGCTGTTGCAGCCATGCGCGATGTTGGCGAAGGGGCCGCCATGCACGAGGGCGGGCGAGCCCTCCAGGGTCTGCACCAGGTTGGGCGCGAAGGCGTCGCGCAGCAGCGCGGCCATGGCGCCATCGGCCTTGAGGTCGCGCGCCGTCACCGGCGCCCCTTCGCGCGTGCTGCCGATGATGATGCGGCCGAGCCGCGCCTGGAGGTCTTCCAGCGAGGTGGCGAGGCAGAAGATCGCCATCACCTCCGAGGCGACGGTGATGTCGAAGGCATCCTCGCGCGGATAGCCGTTGGCAACGCCGCCGAGCGAGTTGACGATGCCGCGCAGCGCGCGGTCGTTCATGTCCACCGCGCGGCGCCAGGTGATGCGGCGCTCATCGATGCCGAGCGCGTTGCCCCAGTAGATGTGGTTGTCGATCATCGCGGCCAGCAGATTGTTGGCCGAGGTGATGGCGTGGAAGTCGCCGGTGAAATGGAGGTTGATCTCCTCCATCGGCCCCACCTGGGCATGGCCGCCACCGGTCGCGCCCCCCTTCACGCCGAAGCAGGGGCCGAGCGAGGGCTCGCGCAGGCAGATCATGGTCCGAGTGCCGAGGGCGTTCAGCGCGTCGCCGAGGCCGATGGTCGTCGTCGTCTTGCCCTCGCCGGCGGGCGTCGGGCTGATGCCGGTGACGAGCACCAGCCGGCCTGGCGGCGTCGCCGCCTGGCTGCGCAGGAAGGGAAGGTCGACCTTCGCCTTGTACCGGCCGAAAGGGATCAGCGCCTCTTCCGGGATGCCGGCACGGGCGGCGATGCCGGCGATGGGTTGGAGGGTCGCGGCACGCGCGATCTCGAGGTCGGTGGCCATGCGCGTTGTCCCTCTCGGCTGGAGGGTCGCGCTTATCGTCCCGGCCGCGCTCCTGCAAGCAGGATGGCGGCCCTATATGACCGGCATGGCGAGCCCCTGCATCGATATCTGCAAGTATGACGAGGACACCGGCTGGTGCCTCGGCTGCGGCATGACCCGCAAGGACAAGAAGCATTGGAAGAAGGAGAAGGAGCAGCGGCCGGCGATCCGCGAGACGCTGCCGGGGCGGCTGCTGGCGCTGGCGGCGGCCGGGCAGCGGGTCGGCAAGGCGGCGGCCAAAAAGAAAAAGCAGATTTGATTCCGCGCAAGGCACGATCTTGCCACCGCGACTAGGGTCCGACCGCGCGGCATGGGCCGCCAGGGATGGATGTGGGTGCGATGACGAGGACGGTTGGGCTGGCGGCTGCGGCGGCGCTGGCGGCGATGATGGGCGTGGCGCAGGCCGAGGATGGCGTGCGGGGCAAGCAGGCCAGCGACATCGTGGTGGGGTTCGGCGCCATCGGCGTGCTGCCCAGCAACGGCGGCCATGTGGATGCCATCGGCGGGCGTCCGCAGGCGAGCAACAGCGCGAGCCCGCAGCTCGACCTCACCTATTTCATGGTGCCAAACGTCTCGCTGAACCTGATCGCGGCGAGCACGCGGCATGATGTCAGCGTGCGCGGCTCGGCGCTCGGCAACCTCAATCTCGGCCATGTCTGGGTGCTGCCGCCGACGCTGACCCTGCAGTACCACCCCTTTCCGCAGTCGCGGATCAGCCCCTATGTCGGCGCCGGCATCAATGTCAGCTTCTTCTACGGTGAGGGCGGCAGCCGGACGGCGCCGGTGCGGCGGGTGATGGTCGATACCGCGCCCGGCTTCGCCTTCAATGCCGGCCTGGACTACGAGGTCTCCCCGCACTGGCTGGCCAATATCGACGTGAAGAAGCTGATCCTGCGCCCGGAGGCGAGCGTCAACTCAGGACTGGTGCATGCCCGCGTTAATCTCGACCCCTGGGTGGTCGGGGCGTCGGTACGCTACCGCTTCTGAGGCCGGAGGGACGCGGGGCGGCTTACGCCGCCTCGCGCTGCCGCACGCCGAGATCATCGAGCGCGCCGCCGATCGCGGCGACGGCGCCGCGCATGTCCTCCGGCGTGATGGCGCCAATGCAGCCGATACGGAAGGTCGGCACCTTGGTGTTGAAGAAATTGCTGATCAGCACGCCGCGCGCCTTCAGCGCATCGACGAAGGGCTGGAGCGCGAAGCGCGGGTCGGCCGGCTGGTGGGTGGTGACGATCACCGGCCCCTGGTGCCGCGCCTCCAGATAGGGCGTGAGGCCAAGGCCTTGCAGCCCATCATACAGGATGCGGGCATTCTCCCGGTAGCGAGCCAGCCGGGCGGGCTGGCCGCCTTCAGCATCGTAGAGGTCGAGCGCGGTGCGGAAGGCCGCCAGCGCCTGCACCGGCGGGGTGAAGCGGAAGCTGCCCCAGCCGGCGCGCAGCGCATGCTGGAGGACATCCGCGAGGTCGAAGGACCAGGAGCCGGCGTTGCCCGCGGCGGCCGTCACGCTGTCGATCCGGGCGACCGCGAAGCCGATGCCGGGCAGGCCCTCCAGGCACTTGCCCGAGGTGAAGAGGACCGCGTCGATCTCCGGATGCGCCGCGAGGTCGACCGGCAGCGCGCCGAAGGCGGAGACGCTGTCGAGGATCAGCCGCCGCCCATGCTTGCGGACCACCGGGCCGATCACCTCCGGGTCGTTCGCCATGCCGCTGCCCGTCTCATGGTGGACGACGGCGACATGGGAGATGGCGGGGTCGGCGGCCAGCGCGGCGTCGAGCTCCCCGGCCGTGACCGAGCGGGTGTCGGGGCCAGGGACGGCGACGACCTGCCGGCCGCACTCGCTGGCAAGGCGGACGGCGCGGTCGGCATAGGCGCCATTCTGCGGAATCAGCACCTTGCCGCCGGCCGGGATGAAGGTGCGGATCGCCGCTTCCATGATGAAATGGCCGCAGCCCTGGAGCGCCAGCGTGGCATGCACCCCCTCCTGCCCGCCCGCGATGGCGCGGACGCGCTCGCGGATCTCGGCGTAGACCGGGCGGAAGTCATGATCCCAGGGGGCGATGTCCTGGGCCATGGCGGCGCGGGTCTCGGGACGGGTCTGCACCGGGCCGGGGATGAGCAGCAACATGAACAAGCACCTTCAAGCTATGGTGAGGTATACCCGATCGGCACGCGACAACAGAAGGCCGCCGATTTCCCGCCGCAGCTTTTCCCGCATCGCCGCGGCGAAGGCGGCATAGTCCGGGCAGGCCATGGCGAAGCTCCCTGGCCCGCCGATCACCTCGGCGCGGTAGTGCCCCAGCAGGTCCGGCTCCTCGTTCAGCACCGCGAGGCCGTTGATGGTGACGCCCGCCGCCACGCCGATATCCCGCACCGGCCCCGGCTCCCGGCCGCGATTGTTCCGCCCGTCGCCGGAGATGTCGAGGGCGAGGCGCGTTGCCTCGGCCGGGCAGCGGGCCAGCAGGGCGAGGCCGGCCGCCATCCCATCGCCTAGCGCCGTGGCGCCGGGGCCGGGCAGGCGCGGGGCATTCTCCAGGGCGACGGCCATGGCCTCGGCGGCGGCGGGCCCGTCGATGCGGGCCCAGGGCACAGCCAGGTCGCTGCCGACCGACCAGAACAGGGCGCAGGCCGCGATGGCGCCGCGCGGGCCGCCGGCGCAGGCGCCGGCGATGTCGGCCTCGCGGAAGGCCCCGGCGAGACCGCCGATCATCAGCCCGAATTCATCGTAATCGACGCTGGCCGAGACATCGATGGCGAGGCAGAGGGCGAGGTCCACGGGCTCCATGCCGCAGCCATAGCGCGGGGCGGAACGGCACATCTATAGTGTGCGCCGCACCAGGGAGGCCCTTCCGTCGATGCGACGCCGCGCGCTGCTGACGCTGCCCTTGCTCGCCGGGCCGGCGCTCGCCCAGGCCCCATGGCCCAGCCGGCCGATTCGCGCCGTCATCCCCTATACGCCCGGCGGCGCGACGGATGCGATGTCGCGCCTGGCGGCGCAGAAGCTTTCCGAGCGGCTCGGCGTCCCCGTGGTGCCGGAGAACCGGGCGGGCGGCAGCGGAACCGTCGGCGGGGTGGCGGTCGCCCAGGCGGCACCGGATGGCCATACGATCCTGCTCACGGCCTCGGTCCATGTCATGGGGCGGCAGGTGCTGAAGAACGTGCCTTACGACCCGGTGGCGGATTTCACGCCCGTCGCCCGCACCGGGCAGGGGCCGCTGCTGCTGGTGGCCCACCCGGGGCGGCCCGAGGCGACCATCCCGGCGGTGGCGGAGGCGGCGCGGCGAGCCCCCGGCGCCTGGAGCTTCGGCGTCTCGGCGCTCGGGGCGGCGGGGCATCTGGCCTCCATCGAGTTCAACCGGCTGGCCGGGCTCGACATCCCGATGGTGCCCTATCGCGGCTCCGCCCCGGCGCTCGCCGACATCGCGGCGGGCAACGTCCAGCTGATGCTGGACCCGATCCTCGCCACCCTGCCGCTGGCGCGCGGCGGCCAGGTGCGGGCGCTCGCCATCACCCGTGCGGCACGGAGCCCCATCGCGCCCGAGATTCCGACCGCGGCGGAGGCCGGGATGCCGGGGCTGGAATTCTTCTCCTGGTACGGCGTCTGGGGGCCGAAAGGCCTGCCGGCGGAGATCGTCGGGCGGATGAACGCGACGCTGCGCGAGGGGATGGCAGAGCCGGCCGTGGTGCAGCGGCTGGCCGAGCTTGGCTTCGAGCCGGTACGCGAGAGTCCGGCGGAGTTCGCGGCTTATATCGAGGCGGACCTCCTACGGAACACGGCGCTACTCAGGGCGGCTAATTTCCAGCCGGAATAGGCATCCGCCGGGCTGCACGGCCGTTCTGTTGCAATGGCCCGGTCCCTCCTGCCCGATCCCGCGAAACGCGCCCTGGTGCTCGAGGCGCACCGGCTGCTCTGCGCCGAATACGGCTGCCCGGTAAATTACTTCCACGCGCTCGACCCGGTTTCGGAGCTAGTCTCCTCCCTGCTCTCGCATCGGACGAAGAACCGCGACAGCGCCCGCGCCTATGAGAGCCTGCGCCGGACCTTCCCCGGATGGGAGGCCGTACGGGATGCCCCGGTCGCCGCGGTGGAGGCCGCCATCGCCGGCGTTACCTGGCCCGAGGCCAAGGCGCCCGCGCTGCAGCGGACGCTGCGGGCGTTGACCGAGCGGCGCGGCAGCCTCGACCTCTCGCATCTCGAAGCGATGGACGATGCCGAGGCGACGGCCTGGCTGGCCGCCCTGCCCGGCGTTGGGCCGAAGACGGCGGCGGCGGTGCTATCCTTCAGCAACCTGCGGCGGAGGGCCCTGCCGGTCGACAGCCATCACCACCGGGTGGCGGCGCGGCTCGGGCTGATTCCCGCCTCCCTGCCCGTCGGGCCATCGCATGCGGTTCTGGAGGCTCAGCTGCCGGCGGAATGGGATGCGCAGCAGTTCTACGACAACCACCAGATGCTGATGCGGCACGGCCAGCGCTGCTGCTTCTTCCGCGGCCCGGCCTGCGGCCGCTGCGTCCTGCTCGACCTCTGCCCGGAAGGGCAGGCGAGGCTCGCGCCGCCGCCCTCCCCTGCCCTGGCCCTGCCGACGAACCCGGCCTAGTCTCCGCCGACCGCCGGGAGGAACGCCGATGCCCGAAAGCCCGATCGACCCGAAGCTGATGGCCGAGACCCGGCTGCCGCTGGCCGGCATCCGCGTGCTGGACCTGACCCTGGCCCGCGCCGGCCCCACCTGCGTGCGGCACCTGGCCGATTGGGGCGCCGATGTCATCCGCGTCGAGCCGCCGAGCTCGGCCGATGCGCTGGGCGGGGCGCGGGATGGGTTCGACAGCGTGAACCTGCATCGCAACAAGCGCGGCATCGCCCTCGACCTCAAGAACCCGGCAGGCCACGCCGCCTTCCTCAAGTTGGCGGCGACCGCCGATGTCGTCGTCGAGAACATGCGGATGCAGGTGAAGCACCGCCTGAAGATCGCCTATGAGGATCTCGCGCCGCTCAACCCGCGCCTCGTCTATGCCTCCATCTCCGGCTTCGGCCAGACCGGGCCCTATTCCAAGCGTGGCGGCGTGGACCAGATCGCCCAGGGCATGGGTGGGCTGATGAGCATCACCGGCGAGCCGGGCCGCGGGCCGATGCGCGTCGGCATACCGATCAACGACCTGACGGCGGGCAACCTGCTCGCCTTCGGCATCATGCTGAAGCTGTTCGACCGGGAGAAGACCGGGCGCGGCGGCTATGTCCACACCTCGCTGCTCGAGGCGCAGGTCTTCATGCTGGACTTCCAGGCCAGCCGCTACCTGATGGATGGCGAGGTGGCCGGCCAGGCGGGCAACGACCACCCCGTCAACATCCCGATGGGCGTCTTCCCGACTGCCGACAAGCCGATCAACATCGCGGCCTCCACGCCCAAGCTCTGGACCAATTTCTGCAGGGCGGCGGGGCATGAGGAATGGCTCGCCGTGCCGGAATGGGCGACGGCCGGGGGACGCAGCAAGGACCGGGCGCGGGTGAACGCCACCATCGCCGAGGTCACCCGGACGCAATCGAGCGAATGGTGGATCGAGCGGCTGGAGGAGGCGGGCATCCCCTGCGGCCCGGTCAACGACATCGCCGAGGTCTTCGCCGACCCGCAGGTGCAGCACCTCGAGATGGCGATGCCGATGCACCACCGCAGCCGGGGCGACATCCAGGTCGTCGCCAACCCGCTGAACATCGAGGGTCTGGAGACCGGCGTCTACCGCGACGTGCCGGCCCTCGGCGAGCATGGCGTGGAGATCCTGGCCGAGGCCGGGCTCTCCGAGACTGAGATCGAAGAGTTGAAGGCCAAGGGGGCGCTCGGATGAGCCGGATGGAATTCGCCGCAGGAAAGATCCTCGCAAGTGTCGAGGGCGGGGTCGGCCGGGTGGTGTTCAACCAGCCGGAGAAGCGCAACGCCATGTCGGTCGACATGTGGAACGGCATGGCCGAGGCGCTCGACCGCTTCGCCGAGGATGCCGCCGTGCGCTGCGTCATCCTCCAGGGCGCCGGCGACAAGGCCTTCGTCTCGGGCGCCGATATCAGCCAGTTCGAGAAGAACCGCGCCAATGCCGATGCCCAACGCGAATACGAGAAGCTGACCAGCGCAGGCCGCGCCAAGCTCGCCGCCTACCGCAAGCCGGTGATCGCGCAGATCCGGGGCTTCTGCATGGGCGGCGGCTTGGGGATTGCCATGTCCACCGATATCCGCATCGCCTCCGAGGACAGCCAGTTCGGCATCCCGGCGGCGAAGCTCGGCATCGCCTACGGCTTCGACATGGTCCGCGCCCTGGTCGACCTGGTCGGTCCGGCCCATGCCCATATGATCCTGATGACCGGCGAGCGCTTCGAGGCCCACGAGGCGGAGCGGATGGGCCTCGTCAACAAGGTGGTGCCGGTCGAGGCGCTGGAGGAGACGGTGGCGAAGCTGGCCGCGACCATGGCCGCCAATGCGCCGCTCTCGCTCACCACGAACAAGCAGACGGTGAAGGCGGTGCTGATGGACCGGGCGGACCGGGACATGACTCAGCTCCAGGCCGCCATGGCCGCCTGCTTCGACAGCAGCGACTACCGCGAGGGCCGGCGCGCCTTCATGGAGAAGCGGAAGCCCGCCTTCACCGGAGCGTAATCGAGCCGGAAACGCACCGGTGTCCAGCTTCGCGCGAAAATCCCGGTGCATGACGCGCATTCTTTCCATAGGATGCGGCAGCCGTGACACACCCTTCGTCAATTGGGTGGCAGGCCGGGCTTTGCTGAGCGTCTGGGATCGAAGGGACCGCTGACCGCACATGGATGGACACCTCGACGCGCCGCCGGTCGGACTGCCGGCCAAGGAAAGCTGCGCGCATGGGGCGGGAGCCCCCATCTCCCGCATCGTGGCGGAGGTGGCCGCGCGCTTCCCGGGCGAGCGCATCACCCTCGGCGAGATGGCCGAGGCCTTCGGCGATCGCGCCTTCGGCCTGCTGATCCTGCTGCTGCTGCTGCCCTCGCTGCTGCCGGGCATGGCTTCGGTCTTCGGCCTGCCGGTGCTGCTGCTCGGCATCCAGATGGGGCTCGGGCGGCGGACGCCGAAGCTGCCGGCCTTCATCGCCCGGCAGAGTGTGAAGCGCACGGACCTGCTGCGGCTGACCGCGGGCGATTCCAAGTGGATGGCACGGATCGAGACCTATGTGCGGCCGCGGCCGGGCTTCTTCACCTCGCCCATCGGCGACCGCCTCTTCGGCTGGCTCACCGCCTATGTGGCGCTGATGCTGATCCTGCCGGGGCCGGGCACCAACGGCCCGCCCGCCTTCGGCAATATCGTCATGGCGCTCGGCCTCGTTGAGCACGACAACCGGGTGATGGCCTGGGGGGTCGGGCTGACCGTCGCCGGCTGCATCTTCGCCACGGCGGTGCTCACCGTCGTCTGCTGGCTCGGCGTGCAGGCGCTGGGCTGGATCTTCTGATCCCCACTGCCCGCGCGCAGCGATCCTTGCTAACCAGCCCGCATGCGCCGGTGGCCCGCGAGGGCTGAAACGGGAATGCGGCAGGCGGGGGTAGCCCCGCCCGTCCGCGGCTGCCCTCGCAACTGTGGGCGGTGAGGCCTCTCCACATGCCATTGCGCCCGCCAGGGCGTGAGAAGGCGGGGAGGCCGGGGTCCCCCGGGGTCCCGCACCGCGAGCCAGGAGACCGGCCGGCGCAGAGTTGTCTCGCGCGTGCCGGGCGGGGTGCACCGGCGCACCGGAAGCATGGGGTCCCCCAGGGCCTCTCCGATTGCGGGAACGACGTCCGCCGTCACGGTCCGGCTCGCCGGGCCGGGGCTCTGTCGTCACGCGCAATCGGAGGACCCGATGCGACGCCTGTCCCTGTTCCTGGCGAGCGGCCTAGCCGCCCTCGCCAGCCACGCCCACGCCCAGACCGCCATCCCCGACACCATCGTCACCGGCACCCGCGTACCGACCCCGGCCGAGCGCGTGCCCGCCGCCGCCACCGTCATCACCCGCCAGCAGATCGAGGAACGCGGCTACCAGTCCCTTGCCGAGGCGCTGGTCTCCGTGCCCGGCCTGCGGCTGACGCCGCTCGGCGGACTCGGGGCGCAAACCACGGCCTTCCTCCGCGGCAATTCCGGCCGTGCCGTGCTGGTGCTGCTGGATGGCGTCCCACTCAACGACCCGGCCGAGGCCAGCGGGGCCTTCAATTTCGGCAATGACCTGCTCTTCGACATCGAGCGGATCGAGGTGCTGCGTGGCCCGACCTCCGCCCTCTACGGCTCCTCGGCGATCGGCGGCGTCATCAACCTGGTGACGCGGCGGGCGCCGGCCGACCGCGCCATCCAGCCCTATGGCGAGCTGGCCGGCGGCACGCAGCGGACGCTGCGCGGCGGGCCCGGCGCGACGGGCACGGTCGGCGCCTTCGACTATCTCCTCTCCGGCCAGTCGGTCTCGACCGAGGGCTCCAACGCGACGGCGACGCGCTTCCAGTCCTCGCTCGGCGAGCGGGACGGCTTCCGCGGCGGCTTCGGCACGGCGCGGCTCGGCTGGACGCCGGCGGAGGGCAGCCGGGTGGAGGCGTTGCTGCGTTGGCGGCAGACCAATCTCGGCCTCGACAACGTCCCCGGCGACGACCCGAACTACTCGGGCGAGGACCGCCGGTACTACGGCCAGCTTCGCGGCGAGACCCGCCTCCTCGACGGCGCCTGGACCACCGGGCTGCGCATCGCCGCCACCGAGGACCGGCGCGTCTATTCCAACCTGCCCGACGGGCTCAGCAGCGCCAGCTCGCGGGACTTCTACCGCGGCACGCGAACCACGCTCGATTGGGGCAATACCGTCCGCCTGCCCTCCTTCGGCGCCTTCACGGACGGGGCGCTCGGCTTCGGCCTGACGCATACGGGGGAGGAGGCACGGAGCCGCAGCGGCGGCGCCGGCTTCCAGACGCTGGTGGATGCCAGCCAGCACAGCACGGGCGGCTACGCCACGCTGCAATACCGCGCCTTCGGCCGGCTCGACCTGACGGCGGGGCTCCGCCGCGACGCGACCACGGGCTTCACCGATGCTACCACCTGGCGGGTCGGCGCGGTGCTGGCGGTGCCGGAGATCGCCTCGCGGCTCCGCGTCTCGGCGGGCACGGGCTATGCGGCGCCCTCGCTCTACCAGCGCTTCGGCATCATCACCGGCTTCTTCCGCGGCAATCCGGACCTGCGGCCGGAGCGCTCCATCGGATGGGAGATCGGCAGCGAGACCGATATCCCCGCTTTCGGTCGCCCAGCTTTCTTCACCCCGAGCTTCACCTACTTCCAGAGCCGTGTGCGGGACCTCATCAACTACAATGGCGGCTTCGACACGCTGGTGAATGTCGACCGCGCCCGCATCCATGGCGCGGAGCTGGGGCTGACGCTGCGCCCGACCGCCTGGTTCGAGACGACGGCCGCCTGGACCATCACCGAGGCCTTCGACGCCGCCACCGACCGGCGGCTGCCGCGGCGGCCCGAGCACGTCGTCAGCATCACCGCACGGCTGGCGCCGCTGCCGAAGCTCGTGATCGCGCCGACGGTGCTCTTCACCGGCCGCAGCCCGGAAGCCGCCTTCGCCTCCTACGACAACGGGGGCAACGCGTACCCCTATGCCCGCAGCAACCCGGCCGGAACGGTGGTGAACCTCACCGCCACCTGGCAGGCCCTGCCGCAGGCGGCGGTCTTCCTCGAGGCACGCAACCTCGGCAACAGCCGGTGGGAGCCGGCGAACGGCTTCCTCACGCCGGGCCGCAGCCTGCTGGTGGGCACGCGCTTCGCCCTGTGAGAGGAGTGGGAGCATGATCGCCCCCCTCGCCTATCCCGCCGCGGCGCTGGCCGAGATCGGCGGCTGCTTCGCCGTCTGGTCCGTGCTGCGGCTCGGCGCCTCGCCCTGGTGGCTGGCGGCGGGGATGAGCTCGCTCGCCCTCTTCGCCTGGCTGCTGACGCTGGTGGAGACGGCGGCGGCGGGGCGCGCCTTCGCCGCCTATGGCGGGGTCTATATCGCCGCCTCGCTCGGCTGGATGTGGGCGGTCGAGGGGGTGGCGCCGGACGGGCGGGATGTCATCGGCACGCTGCTGTGCCTGATAGGTGCCGGGGTGATCCTGGCCCGTCCCTGACCCTCTATCGCGCGCGGGCGATGCAGAAGGCGACGATGCCAGCCAGCGCGCGGCGCACCGGGCTGTCGGCGAAATGCCCGAGCGCCTCCAGCGCCGCATCGCCATAGGCCTGGGCCCGGGCGACCGTGTCACGCAGCGCGCCATGGCGCTGGATGAGGGCCTGGGCGCGGGCGAGGTCGTCCGGCCCCTGCTCCTTTTCCTCCAGCGTGCGGCGCCAGAATTCGCGCTCCGCATCGTCGCCGCGCTCGAAGGCGAGCAGCACGGGCAGGGTGATCTTGCCCTCGCGGAAATCGTCGCCCACCGTCTTGCCGAGCCGCTCCTGTTCCGCGGCATAGTCGAGCGCGTCGTCGACGAGCTGGAAGGCGATGCCGAGATTGCGGCCATAGGCCTCGAGCGCCGCCTCCTCCGCCTCCGGCCGCTCGGCGACGACGGCGCCGATGCGGGTCGCGGCCGCGAAGAGGGCGGCGGTCTTGCCCTCGACCACTTCCAGATACTGCGCCTGGGTCGTCGTGGTGTCGTTCTGGGTGGCCAGCTGCAGCACCTCGCCCTCGGCGATGGTGGCGGCGGCCTCGGAAAGGATGGCGAGCACCTTCAGGCTGCCATCCGCGACCATCACCTGGAAGGCGCGGGCGAAGAGGAAGTCGCCGACCAGCACGCTCGGCTTGTTGCCGAACAGCGCATTGGCGCTGGCCTGGCCGCGGCGGAGCGAGCTTTCGTCCACCACGTCGTCATGCAGCAGCGTCGCGGTGTGGATGAACTCGACGCAGGCAGCCAGCGCCACATGCCTCTCGCCCCGATAGCCGCAGAGCTGCGCGGCGGCGAGGGTCAGCAGCGGCCGCAGCCGCTTGCCACCGGCAGCGACGATATGCGCGGCAAGCTGCGGGATGAGCGCGACCGGACTGTGCATGCGTTGCACGATGAGCCGGTTGCAAGCTTCGAGATCGGTCTGAACCAGCGTTGTGAGCGCGGTCAGCGCATCCTCGGCGCCCTGCGTCGCCGCATCGCTTGCGGGCATGGTCACAGAGGAATCGTCCGGCACAGCACGCGCAACCGCTGCCACTTCGCTTGAATCCTGGCTCCGTGCGGGCAGGGCCTCTCGGCGGAATCGCCTGGACGGCCCATTTCGCCCGCCAATACAAAGGCCGTGGCGGGGCCGCCCCGGCGGCCGGCACCATAGCCATGCCGGCAGATGGCGGCAAGCGCAGGGAAAACAAGGATTTGACGGCAATATGCGGCTGATCGCCCAGGGCGTGGACCCGGTTCGCCTCAGTTTCCTCATGGCCCTGCTGCGGGATGCCGGCATCGGCTGCGTGCTGCTCGACCAGCATATCAGCGCGGTCGAGGGCGGCATCGGCGCCTTCCCCCGGCGGCTCGCCGTCGCCGATGAGGACTGGGAGCACGCCCGTCGCATCCTGCAGGAGGCGGGCGAGGAAGCAGGGTGAGCGAGGATCGCACGGAGGACCTGCTGCTCGGCGGGCGCGTCCGGCTGCACCAGCTTCGGCGGGGGCTGCGGGCCGGGCTGGATGCGGTACTGCTCGCCGCCGGCATCCCGGCCCGGCCCGGCCAAGTGGTGCTGGAGGCCGGCTGCGGCAGCGGGGCCGCCTTCCTTTGCCTCGCGGCGCGGGTGCCGGGGCTCCGCATCGTCGCCCTGGAGCGGGATGCCGGGCTGGCAGCACTGGCGCGGGAAAATGCCGCCGCCGCCGGCCTCGCCGCCGAGGTGATCGAGGGCGACGTGCGGGACCGGGCGCTGGCCCGGCGGCTGCCGCCCTGCGACCATGCCTTCGCCAACCCGCCCTTCTGGCCGGGCGGCACGCCGCCGCCGGAGCCGGGCCGCGAGGTGATGACGCATGCGACCGGCGAGGCGGCGGGACTCGGCGACTGGGCGCGCTTCCTCGCGGCACCGCTGGCGCGGCGAGGAACACTCAGCCTGATCCTGCCTGCGGCGCGTCTCGATGCCGGGATGGCGGCGCTGGCCGGGGCAGGCTGCGCCGGGACGCTGCTGCTGCCCTTCTGGCCGCGCGAGGGCGTTGCCGCCAGGCGGGTGCTGCTCCAGGCCCGACGCGAAAGTCGTGGCCCCGCGCGCATCGCCCCCGGCCTCGTGCTGCACGGGCCTGGCGAAGGCTTCAGCCCGGCGGCGGAGGCGGTGCTGCGCGACGCAGCCGCCCTCGATCTCAGCTGATGTTGGTGTCCGGGTGGCGGAGGTGCCACAGCCGCTCATGCGCCGCGACCAGGCTTTCCATGTTGCGGCGCCGATTGGTGTCGGGCGAGACGGGGCGGCGGGTCAGCATCATCTCGAGGATGCGGAGAAGCTGTTCCGCCACCTCGTAATCGCCCTGGTCGCAGGCGTGGTGGAAAGCGATCAGGATCTTGTCGGACAGCCGCCGGCTATGCCGCGGCGCGGCGCCCCGGCCTGCCTCCCTCGTGCCGTCCTGATCCGAATCGTCATCCGCCATGCGTCGTCTCCGCTCGCGGCCGGCGGACCGGCTGCAAAGAACAGGTTAACAAATTTTCCCGGGCTCGGGAATCGTGCTTTGGCTCATCCGGTGGGGCGGCCGATCTGCGCCGCGATCGCGGCGGCGATGGTTTCCGGGCTCTGCTCCGGTCGGAACAGGCTGCGGACCTTGGCATCCGGCCCAACCAGATAGATGAAGCTCGAATGGTCCATCAGGTAGTCGGTCATCTCCGGCCGCTGGACCTTGGTGTAGTAGACGCGGTAGCGCCGCGCCGCCTCCGCCACCTGCTCCGGCGTGCCGGTCAGCCCCTGCATCCGCGGATGGAAGCGGCCCACATAGTCGGTCAGGTGCTGCGGCGTGTCGCGCTGCGGGTCGACGGTGATGAAGACCGGCACGACCTTCGCCCCGGCCGGGCCCAGCTGGTCGAGCGCGGCCGCCATGGTGCCGAGCTCCGTCGGGCAGACATCCGGGCAGAAGCTGTAGCCAAAGTAGATCAGCATCCAGCCGCCGGCATAGTCGCGCTCGGTCACCGTCTTGCCGGATTGATCGGTCAGGCTGAAGGGGCCGCCGAGGGCGAGGCCCGCCGGCAGCTGCACGCCGCCGGAGGAGACCGGCCCTGCCTCGCCGCCGCCGGAAGCGCCGCCGAGCAACGCGATGAAGGCCTCGCCCACGCCCTGCCCCGGCGCCCGGCTGACCCAGGCATAGGTCCAGGCACCGCCGAGCAGCAGGATCAGGCCCAGGACGATGAGGCGGATGGCACGAAGCATGCCATCTCCATAGTCCTCGCCCCGCGGCGCCGCCAGGGGGGTTCAGCCTCCGAGGGCGCGGTCCACCACCTCGGCCAGGCGTTGCAGCCGCGGCACGGCCTCCTGCTGCAGGGCCGCATCAAGATCCGGCCGGCCGATGACCATGCGCCACACCGCCCGTCCGGCGAGGAAGCCCGAGGCACCCTCGCGGCAGGCCCATTCCACCGCCTGGGGGAAGGCATCCGGCTCGACACCCGAGGAAAGTACCACCCAGGGCCCCTGCACCGTCCGCGTCAGCTCGGCGCAGGCCCGCCTCACCTCCGCCTCCGAGCCCTTGCCGAAGAGCGGCATCTCCGCCTTGTAGATATCGGCGCCGCGCCCGCCGAGTTCGCGCGCCGCCGGCAGGATGCCCTCGGCGGTGTTCCAGGGTTGCCCGTCGCGGCGCCGGCGGCAGACCGGCTCGACGATGCTGGCCAACCCCGCCGCCCGGCAGCGGGCGACGAAATCGTCGACCAGGGCGACGCGCGGCTCCGGCGGCTCGTCCGGCCGCCAGATGACCAGCAGCTTCATGGCGACGGCGCCCTCCGCCCGCACCTTGGCGGGTACCACCGCCTCGTCGATGCGCGCCTCGGCTACTAGCTCGCCCGGGCCGGAGATCAACGTGTCGCCGGCCGCGATGAGCGCGCAGCCCGGCGCCACCGCCCGCTCCGCGATCGCCCGGTCCCAGGCGAGCTCGCGGTCGAGCAGCGCCGCCGAGGCATGCGGCGTCAGCGCCCGCAAGGCGGCCATCTTGAAGTCGGACATCTGCCGGTCCGTCACCGGCCCGTCCTGGAACTCCGCCATCATGGCGCGCAGGCCCTCGCGCTGATCCACCGCCAGCATGGCGAAGGCGCCGGACGGCCGGGCGAGAGCGCTGAGATCCGCTTTCTGGGTGCTGCTGTTCATCATGCTCTCCTGCTGCAACCGACGACCCGCACGGGGTCAAGCCCATCCCTCGGCCAGCCGCGCCTCGACTGCCGCGCGGTCCGGCATGCCGAGCCAGCCCCGGCCCCGCTCCGCCTTCAGCGCCGCCACCGCCGTGGCGAAGCGCGCCGCCCCCGGCGCATCCCGCCTCTCGGCCAGGGCGAGCGCATAGGCGCCATGGAACACGTCGCCGCAGCCCGTGGTGTCGCGCGCGGCGATGCGCGGCGCGGCCAGCGGCACCGCGCCGCCCTCCCGCCACCAGAGGCTGCCCCGCGCCCCGAGCGTGACGCCGAGCCCGCCCGCTGGGCCGAGCGCCGGCGTGCCGCGGAGCCGCCCCGCCGCCGCGGCAAGACCCGCCGCGGGCTCCTCGATGCCGGTAAATTCCACAAGCCCGCGCTGGGAGAAGACCATGTGATCGGTGAGCGGCGCGAGGTCGGCGATGGTGCCCGCAGCCGCCACATCGGCGTCGAGCACCCGTGGCAGCCCCCGCGCGCCCGCCAAGCGAAACAGGCGCTCCGCCCCGGCCGGCCAGCGCGGATCGGCCAGCGCCGCCCCCGCCCCGTCTAGCCTTTCCTCGGCCAGGGCCGACTCGCGGGGCAAGCCCTCGCCCGGGAAGACGGCGAGCATCCGCTCGCCCTCCGCATCCACCAGCACGCCGGAGACGGGCGAGTGGCCGCCCGGCGCCGGCACCACATCCACCAGCTCCACCCCGCAACGCGCCAGCAAGCCGAGCAGCGTCGCCCCTGGCCCGTCGTCGCCGAGCCTGCCATGCCACAGCGCCGCCCCGCCGAGCGCGGCGATTGCGACCGCCGCCGTCGCCGCCATGCCGCCCCCGGTTTCGCGGAAGCCATGGGAGAGGAACTTCCCCGGCCCCGGCGGCAGCGCCGACAGTTCCCACACCTGGTCCAGCACCGCGATCCCGACGCAGACCACGCGCCCGGTCATGCCTTCGGCACCAGCACCGGCTTCAGCCGCTCGCCGCGGGCGAAGGCGGCTAAGAGCCCTTCCAGCCCGTCGAGCCCAGCCCGGTCATCCACCAGCCGCTCATACTCGGCCCGGTCGGCCCGCAGCAGTTCGAGGTTCGCCGCGAAATCCCCGATCGGGAAATAGAAGGAGCGCAGCAGGAAGAAGTCCTTCAGCCGGATCGAGCGCGTCTCGGTGATCGACCAGGCGTCGGACTCGCCAAGCTGGAGGATGACGCCCTCCACGCCGACCGCTTCCAGCGCCACCTGCCGCGCCGCATCCTTCCCCGTCGCCTCGACGACAAGCGCGAAGCGCCCCGCCTGTGCCGCCTCGGCCGTGATCGGCTCGGCGCCGAGGCTCGCCGCGAAGCCGGCGCGATAGGCGGCCGGATCGACGACCGAGATCGGCCCGAACCCCATCCGCCGCAGCACCAGGATGGCGCCGAGCCCGATCGGCCCCGCACCCAGCACCAGCGCCCGCCCGCCCTCCACCACCCGCCGCGCCAGCCTGAGGCCATGCGCCGTGGTGCCGATGGTGTCGAGCAGCAGCGGCGCCAGGTGGTCCGGCACGTCGTCCGGCAGCGGCAGCAGGCAGCGCTCCGGCACCGCCACCGCATCGGCATAGCCGCCCGCCCGCTGCCAGCCGACCAGCTCGCGGCTGTTCCGGCAAAGATGCGTCCGCCCGCTCTCGCAGGCCTCGCAATGCCCGCAGAAGACGGGGATGTAGACCGCGACGCGCTGCCCGTGCCTTGCATGCCCAGGCTGGTCTACCCGCCCGGCGATCTCATGTCCCGGGGTGAAGGGCCAGCCCTTGCGCAGAGGCCTGAGGTCGCTGCCGCACAGCGCGCAGGCCGCGACCCGCACCGTCACCTCGCCCTCGGCCGGCGCGGGCTCGGCCGCCTGCTCCACCGTGATCCGGCCCTCGCCGTGGAAATGCGCCGCCCTCATCCCTTCACCGCTCCCGCCGCGAGGCCGCCCACCAGGCGGCGCTGGATCAACAAGGTCAGGATCAAGGGCGGGGCGGCGATCACCACGGCGGCGGCCATGAGCGCCCCCCAGTTCGTCACGCCCTCGCCCACGAAATTGAAGCTCGCCACGATCGCCGTCTTGCTCTCGACGCCCGAGAGCACGAGGGCGAAGAGGAAGTAGTTCCAGGAGAAGACGAAGGCGAGGATCGCCGCCACCACAACCCCCGGCACGATCACCGGCAACACGACGCGCAGCAGCACCTGATGCGCCCGTGCGCCGTCGATCTGCGCGCTTTCCACCAGCTCGCGCGGCACCGCCTCCAGATAGGGCAGCAGCACCCAGATCGCGACCGGCAGGGTGATGACGGCATGCGTCAGGACAAGCACCGTCCGCGTCCCGGTCAGCCCGACGGCGGTGAACATCACCAGCCAGGGCAGCAGGAAGAGCGTCCCCGGCGCCATGCGGGCGAAGAGCGTCGCCGTCGCCGGCCAGGTCATCCGGTGCCAGGCCATGGCGAAGGCCGCCGGCACGCCGAGCAGGAGGCCGAGCACCGTCGAGCCGCCCGCCACGACGAAGCTGTTCCAACTGTAGTCGAGGAAGTCGCTGCGCCCGAACAGCTCGACGAAATTCTCGAGCGTCGGCGTGAAGAACAGGCGCGGCGGCAGCGCCGCCACCTCCGTCCGCGTCTTGAAGGCACTGAGCACCACCCAGGCCACCGGCACGACCAGCACCAGCAGCACCGCGCCGAGTGCCACGGCATCCGCCGCCCGGCCGAGGCGCCGCCCTACCACGTCACTGCCCGCCGCAGCCGCGCGAAGACCAGCACCGAGCCGAAGACGAGGGCCGAGAGCGTTACCATGATCGCGCTGGCATAGCCGATGTCGAAGAACTCGAAGCCCCGGCGATAGGCGAGGATGTTGAGCGTGGTGCTCGCCGTCCCCGGCCCGCCCTGCGTCGTGATGTAGATCACGTCGAAGAAGCGCAGCAGGTCGACGCTGCGGAGCACCGCCGCCGTCACCAGCGTCGGCCCGAGCAGCGGCAAGGTCAGCCGGCGGAAGCGCTGCCAGCCCCGCGCCCCATCGACCTCCGCCGCCTCGAAGACCTCGCCGGGCAGCGAGAGGTAGCCGCCCATGACGATCAGCGCGACGAAGGGCGTCCACTGCCAGGTGTCGATGGCGGCGACGGTCAGGATCACCGTATCCGGGTCCGACAGCCACAGCCTTGGCGGCAGCCCCATCTGCGCCAGCAACCAATTGGCGATGCCGAAGGAGGGGTCGAGGATCACGATCGCCATCATCCCGATCACCACCGGCGGCAGCATGAAGGGCGAGACGAGGATGGTGCGGACGATGCCCCGCGCCCGCCGCGTCCGCGCCAGCAAGAGCCCGAGCCAGGTGCCGATGACCAGCTGCGCGACAAGCGAGATGGCGTAGAGCCAAAGCGTCAGCCGCAGCCCGTTCCAGAAATCCGCATCGCCCGCGAGCCGCGCGTAATTGGCGCCACCGTTCAGCCGCGGCGGTTGGCCGAGCGCCACGTCGCAGAGCGACAGCCACACCGCATAGCCGAAGGGAAAGACGATCATCACGCCGGCGAAGAGCAACGCCGGCGCCACCATCCAGCGGTAGGAGGTGCTTCTACTGGATCTTCGCAAGCTCTTCATCCGCCATGCGGGCCGCCTCGGCCGGGGTCGCGCGGCCGAGCACCACCTGCTGCACCGCGTCGCCGATCTTCTCCCGCGCCTCGGGGATGCGGTCGGTCGGCGGCTGGAAGACGCCGCTGCCCTCGCGGCCGAGCTGCACCAGCGCCTCGGCCCAGGCACGGCGGATCGGCAGCTCCGCCGTCCAGGCATCGAAGGCCGGCCCCTTGAAGACGGAGGCGCGCGGCGGCGCGACGCCGGCCGAGACCAGCTTCGCCTGCGTCTCCTTCGAGGTCGCCCATTGCAGGAAGGTCCAGGCCGCCGCCTGCTTGCGCGAATGGGCGGAGATGGCGATGCCCCAGCCGATCGCCGCCGGCTTCGAGATGCCGCTCTCCTTCCCCGGCGGCAGGATCTTCACGCCGAGGTCGTTCGCCCGGTTCGGGAAGCGCATGATGTTGGCGAACTCGTTGCTGCTCTCATGCACCATGGCGACGCGGCCGGCGCCGAGCAGCTCGATCACCTGGGTGAAGGTATGGTTCAGCGCGCCGGGCGGGCCGTACTCCTTCAGCAGGCTCGCATACATCTCGATCGCCTTGACGCTGCCGGGCTGCGACATGCCCGGCTTGCCGTCCGGCGTCGCCACCGAGCCGCCGAGGTTGTTGACGAAGCCGACGAAGGCGTAGGGGATCGCCGTGCGCAGCCCGCGCGCCGCCCAGGGGATCATGCCAGGCTCGCGCGCCTTGATGACGGCGGCGGCCGCCGGGATGTCCTCCAGCGTGCGCGGCTCCGGGATGCCGAGCCGCTCGAACACATCCCGACGCCAGTAGAAGAGCGGCCCCTCCTGGTTGATCGGCACCGCCACCACCTGCCGCTCGAAGACGTTCGCACCTTGGATGGAGGCGGCGAAGTCGGCCGCATCGTAGTCGGGCGCCGTCAGGGACGGGTCGGCCAGCAGCGGCGCGAGGTCGGCATACCAGCCCGCCTTGCGGAAGACCGGACCCTCGCGGCTGGCCAGCGTCATGAACACGTCGAGCTCGGCCGAGCGCCCCTGCATGAAGGTCGTCAGCCGGGCGCGGAACTGCTCCTCGTTGAAGATCTCGATCCGGGCGCGGATGCCGGTGCGCGCGGTGAACTCGGTGGCCATCTCCCGCATCGCCTGCGACCAGGGATGGTTGTTGAACATCAGGGTGATGGTCTGGCCGTCCTGCCGCCGCCAGTCGAAGCCGCCCGATTGGGCGAACGCGGGCGCCGCCGCGAGCGACAGGGCGCCACCGATGAGCTCGCGCCGCTTCATGGCCTTCCTCCCAACCGTCTTTCTTGTGCCGGCGAGTGAAGCCGATCTATGTTCGCTTCCGCAAGCGGATTTTCGTTTTCGCGCTTGCGCACAAAAGGGGGAGGAGATGGGCGCGGACAGCCGCCATGCCGGGATTCTCGACGCCCTGCGGCGCCGCGGCGGCTATGCCGGCATCGAGGAGCTGGCGAGCGGCCTCGCGGTCACGCCGCAGACCATCCGGCGCGACCTTTCGGAACTGGCCGGGAAGGGCCTGCTCCGCCGCCACCACGGCGGGGCCAGCCTGCCCTCCTCCATCGCCAATACCGACTACGCAGTGCGCCATGTCGAGAACAGCGCCGCCAAGCAACGCATCGCCCGCGCCGCCGCAGCGCTCATTCCCGACGGCTCCTCGCTATTCCTCACCCTCGGCACCACCGTGGAGGCGACGGCGGCGGCGCTGGCCGCCACGCACCGCGACCTCCTCGTCGTCACCAACAGCAGCGCGGCCGCGCGCATCCTCGGCGCCACGCCGGGGATGAAGGTGCATCTGCTCGGCGGCGCCTGGCAGGCGCGCAACGGCGGCCTGACCGGTGCGACCACCGCCGAGCTGGCCGCCCGCTGGCGCTGCGACACGCTCATCACCGGCGTCGGCGCCATCGGCGAGGATGGCTGGCTGCTCGACTATCATGAGGACGAGGTGGCCGTGGCCCGCGCCATGCTGGCCGGTGCCGGCCGCTTGCTCGTCGTCGCGGATGGCGCGAAATTCCGCCGCGCCGCCCCCTGCCGCGTCACTCGCCCCGGCCGCGGCGCGCTGCTGGTGGCGGAGGAAGCCCCGGCCTCGACGCGGAAGGCGCTGCGCGCGGCGGGCGTGGAGATCATCGCCGCATGACAGGAAAGAATGGCGCGATGGAGCTGAACCGGGCGACCCTGCGTAGCCTCCCACCCGGGCTGCACACCCCCTCCTACGACCCGGCCGCGGTCACGGCCGGCATCGTCCATCTCGGGCCGGGCAATTTCCACCGCGCCCACATGGCCCGCTACGCGCACGACCTGATGGAGCGCCGCGCCGACGCGCTCGCCTGGGGCATCCTCGGCGCCGGGCTGATGCCGCCCGACCGGCGGATCGTGGACGCCCTCGCGCCGCAGGACGGGCTCTACACCCTGCTCGAACGCGGCGAGGGCGAGGAGCGCGCCACCGTCATCGGCTCGCTCGCGGCCGTCGCCTTCGCCGGCGACTCCTCCGCCGCCTTGCTGCGGGCGATGGCCGCGCCCGCCATCCGCATCGTCAGCCTGACGGTGACGGAGAACGGCTACTGCATCGACCGTGCCACCCGCCGCCTCGACCCCGGCAACCCGCTGATCCAGGCGGACCTCGCCGCCCCCTCGGCGCCGCGCTCCGCCATCGGCGTCATCGCCGAGGCGCTGCGCCGCCGCCGTGATGCCGGGGCCGCAGCCTTTACCGTGATGTCCTGCGACAACCTCCAGCACAACGGCCAGGTGCTGCGCGACGCCGTGCTCGCCTTCGCCACGCTGCGCGACCCGTCGTTGGCCCACTGGATCGAGGACAAGGCCGCCTTCCCCTCCACCATGGTGGACCGCATCACCCCCGGCACCACGGATGAGGACCGGCAGTCGCTCGAAGCCCGCCACGGCCTCCGCGATCGCTGGCCGGTGCCCTGCGAAGGTTTCCGCCAGTGGGTGATCGAGGACCGCTTCGCCGCCGGCCGGCCGCCCTGGGAGGAGGTGGGCGCGCAGCTCGTCCCCGATGTCGGCCCCTACGAGTTCATGAAGCTGCGGCTGCTGAACGCCAGCCACCACACCATCGCCGGCCTCGGCGTGCTGCTCGGCCACGCCCATGTCTCCGACTGCATGGCCGATGCCGACCTCGCCGCGCTGATGCGCGCCGTCATGGACCGCGAAACCGGCCCGACCGTGCCGCCCGTCCCGGACATCGACCTCGATGCCTACAAGGACTCGGTGACGGCACGCTTCGCCAACCCCGCCATCCGCGACACGCCGGGCCGCATCGTCGCGGACGGCTCGCCCAACATCGTGCTGGAGCCGCTGCGCGACCGGCTGCGCGCCGGCCAGCCGGTGGAGCTCCTTGCCCTCGCCGTCGCCGCCTGGATGCGCTGCGCCCGCGGCGAGGACGAGGCCGGCCGGCCGATCGCCCTCCGCCACGCCCTGGCCCCGCTGCTGCAGGAGCGCGCGGCGGCAGGCGGCCCGGACCCCGCCCCCTTGCTCGCGGTCGAGGCGGTCTTCGGCGATCTCGCGGCGCAGCCCGCCTTCACCGGGCCGCTCCGCCACTGGCTGGGATCCCTCTATGCCTCGGGCGCCCGCGCCACCCTCAGCGCGGCCCGCGAGCGCCTGGGCTTCTGACCCGCCGCCCCGCCCACCACGCGACGAGCAGCGGCAGCACCAGGGCCAGGCTGGCGACGGCGTCCCAGACGCCGTCCCTCATCAGCCCGCCCAGCAGGGCGACGGCGGAGAGCACCGCCAGCACCGCCGGGATTCGCCACACCCGCGGCCGCGCCCTCATGCCGCCGCCTCGCGCCGCCGGCGCCACCACAGCCACAACCCGCTGCCGAGGATGACGATGGTGACGATGTCGAGCACCGCCCAGGCGATCTTCAGCGCCATCCCTCCATAGTCGCCGAAATGCAGCGGCTGCGAGACCAGCAGCGCCGTCACGTACCAGGGCGGGGCGCGCAGGTCGGTGAGCCGCCCGGTCTCGGCATCGACCAGCGCCGGGGTCAGCAGGCGGTGGGTGAGCGGCGTGTCGCCGCGCAGGAAGACGGCATAATGGTGCCCGCTCGAGAACATGGTCTGCGGCCAGGCGACGAAGAACGGCTTCCGGTCCGGCGCCGCGGCCCGCGTCGCCGCCACCGCCGCCTGCACCGAGCCCGGCGCCGCGACCGGCGGCTGCCCGCGCCAGGGCTCCACCATCTCGGCCAGCTGGTCCGCCCGCCAGACCGCGAGCACCTGCTCCGCCAGGGTGTTGACCACGCCCGTCGCGCCGACCACCAGCACCCAGCTCAGCGTGACGACGCCGAGGATATTGTGCAGGTCGAGCCAGCGCAGCCGCCCGCTCCGGCCGCGCCGCACCGTCCCGAACTCGCCATGCCGCGCGAAGGGGCCGTAGAGCACCGCGCCCGAGACGGTGGCGACGACGAAGAGCAGCCCCATCGCGCCGAGGAACAGCTTGCCGGGAATGCCGGCGAAGAGGTCCGTGTGCAGCCGGAGCATCCAGTACATGAAGCCCTCGTCGCGTGGCTCGTCCAGCACCTGGGCGGTGCGCGCATCGACTACCACCGTGCGCAGCTCCTGCGGCGGCGAGGTCGGGGTCGGCGCCAGGCTCAGGTAGAGGATGGCCGGGTCGTCCTCCTCCCAGATCAGGTACTGCACCACCTCGCCTGGCCGCTGCGCCCGCGCCGCGGCGACGACGCGGTCGAGGTCCGCCATCGGCGTGCCCTCCGGCATGGGCGGCGCCTCGACCTCCGCGCCCGTCAGGTGGCCGATCTCGTGGTGGAAGATCAGCGGCAGCCCGGTCAGGCAGAGCAGCAGCAGGAAGACCGTGCAGACGAGGCTCGACCAGGTATGCAGCCGCGACCAGCCACGCAGGCTCACCAGCGCTTCACCAGGCTGGCGAGCACTGTCCGGCGGTTGCCGTAGAAGCAGGCCGTGTCGCTGGTGCAGCGCGCGACATAGGCGGTGTCGAACAGGTTGTTCGCGGTGACGGCGAGCTGCGCGCCGGCAAGGGCATTGCCGAAGCGCGAAAGGTCGTAGCGCAGCGCCGCATCCACCAGCGTCACCGAGGGGACGACGTTGTGCGCCGCATTCCCCGTCGTGCTGTTGCCAAGGAAGCGCAGCCCGAGGCCGGCGCCGAGGCCCGCCAGCCGCCCGGCCTCCTCGCCGAAGCTCTGGTCGGCATAGAGCCCGGCCCCCGTCGCCGGCACGCCGGCCGGGCGGTTGCCGCGCTCCTCGGGCGCGCCCTTGGTGATCTCCGCATCGAGCGCGGTGAAGGAGCCGATGAGGCTCAGCCCGCGCGGCAGCCGCGCCACGCCCTCCAGCTCCACGCCCCGTACGCGGATCTCGCCGCTCTGCACCTGGAAGAGCGGGCTGTTCGGGTCCGTCGTCAGGCTGTTCGTCTGAGTGATCTGGAAGAGCGAGGCCTGGACGAAGCTGTCCCGCCCCGGCGGCTGGTACTTGATGCCGATCTCGAACTGCTCGCCCTCGCGCGGCGTGAAGGCGCGGCCCGCCGCGCTCGTCCCCGGCGTTGGCAGGAAGGAGGTGGACCAGCTCGCATAGGGCGCGAAGCCGCCCGGCGTGAGGTAGACGAGGCCGACCCGGGCCGTCGTCGCCGTGTCGCTCTGCCGCTGCGTGCCGCCGCCGATGCGGTCGAGCGTGCTGCTCTCCACCCAGTCTTGCCGCACGCCCGCCGTCAGCACCAGCCGCTCGCCGAGGCGAACCTGATCCTGGGCGTAGAGCCCGTATTGCGAGGTGTTCTGCCGCGTATTCGTCCCCGCCGCGGCGAGCGGCACCGGCGAGCCGTAGGCGGGGCGGAAGACGTCGAGGCTCGGCGCCCCGCCGAAGGCCTGCGGGTTGGAGATCCGCACCGTCGAATAGTCGAAGCCGGCCAGCAGCCGGTGCCCGAGCGGGCCGGTCGTGAAGCGGAATTCCGCCTGGTTGTCCACCTGGAAGCGGTCGATATCCGGCGTCGAGAGGAAGCCGATGCGCCCGAGCGTCCGCTCGTCGGCCAGCAGCCCGATGCCGACGGTTTGCCGCCAATTGATCCCCGAATGCGCCCAGCGCATGTTCTGCCGCAGCGTCACCGCGTCGCTCAGCCGCCGCTCGAACTCGCTGCCGATGCCCCATTGGGTGATGTCGTACTTGTCGAAGCCCGACTCGCCGGCGAAGCGCCGGGTCGGGATGCGGCCGAAGGCCGTCTCCCGCACCGTGCCGAGATAGGGCAGGAATTGCGCGCCCTGGGTGCGGTCGCGCTGGTAATAGGCGTGCAGCGTGAGCCGCGTGTCGTCATCCGGCCGCCAGGTGATGGCCGGGGCGATGAAGGCCCGGTCGTTGCCCACCTTGTCGATCTGGCTGTCCGCCAGCCGCCCGAGCCCTGTCAGGCTGTAGGACCATTTGCCGTCCCGGTCGAGCGGACCGCTGCTGGTGCCCGCCGCCTGCGCCCGGCCGAAATCCCCGGCGGTGAGGCGCATCTCGCCCTGCGGCGTCTGGGTCGGCCGGCGCGAAGCCTGGTTGATGAGGCCGCCCGGCTGGATCTGCCCATAGAGCACCGAGGCGGGGCCGCGGACGATCTCGAAGCGGTCGAGGCCGTAGGGCTCGTAGGAACCCGCGGCGAAGCCGACGCTGTAGCGCAGCCCGTCGAGGTAGTAGCCGTTGTCCACCGCATCGAAGCCGCGCAGCAGCAGGAAGTCGGCGCGCGGGTCGGGCCCGTAGCTCTCGCCCCGCAGCCCGGCCTGGTAGCGCACCGCCTCGCCGAGGCTCTGGGCCTGCAGCGCGTCGATGGTTGCCCGCGGCACGACGGAGATGGATTGCGGCACTTCGATCAACCGGGTGGCGCCCTTGGTGCCGGCCGTTTCCTCGCTGGCGACGAAGCCGCGCGGGGGCTCCACGGCCCCGAGCGCCGGCCGGCCGGAGATGGCGAGTTCCGGCAGCCGGACCGCGGCGTCATCCGTGCCCTGCGCCAGGGCGGCGCCGGCGAGTAGGAGGGGGGTCAGCCCCAGGCAGAGCAGGGGCAGGCGGCTGCGAGCGGACAAGGATCAACCCTCGGATCGTTTCCTGTTCCGTTAATAAGAGTCATTATCAATTGCAAGCACGCTCATGCAACCTGACGCGGCTGTCAGTCTAGCCGGACTCAGCTCTTCCGCCCCGGCAGCACGCCGCTGAGCACCTCCCGCGCCTTGTGGGACCAACACGCTGCCCTCCTCCGGGTCGGGGCTCAGCGGAGCGGAGGTGAACTTCCTCATCTGCTCCAGCGTGATGCGCGACGGCATCGGCGGCGTGCATCGCGCCCGCCTCCAGCATCGCCCGCCAGTCGCTCACACCCTTGCCGATGCCTTCGCGCCAGCCCGCTGCCAGAAGAAGTCGCCGGCCGTCCCGCTTATGGACGGGCCTCGATCGCCGTATCCGGAGCGCCGGCCGCCTCGCATCACCGGATCGAACGGTGTGCCACCCCTCTGGCCACGCGACGCGGCGTCGCGGCAGGACCGTTCCGCGTGGCAAGCCGCAACACGGCCAGCAGGCCGAGGCCGAGCCCCGCCATCACCGCGCCCCTGTGCCGGCTGATGACCATCTCCCAACTGCCCGTGCGCGCCCGCGCATCGAACCGCCCATGCGCGCCGTAATCGCCCGGCACGGGCTCGAAGAGGTTGCTCGGCACCGAGGCCGGCTCGCGCTCCGCGGTCAGCTGCCCGCTGTAGCCCTTCCACGCCAGGTAGCGATCGATCAGCCCCGGCGCGATCCGGTTGCCGAGGATCGCCTTCACCGTCGGGAAGCCGACCCAGATCTCCCGGCGCGGATGCTCGGCGGCGAAGACGATGGCCCGCGCCGGCACCTCCGGCTGAAAGATCGGCGGGACCGGCTGCGCCCGCTTGCCCATCTTGTTCAACGCCCAGTCGAATTGCGGCGTGTTCACCGCCGGCAGGTGCACCATGCAGAGGTTGATGCGGTCGCCGTCATGCATGATCTCGGAACGCAGGCTGTCGGTGAAGCCGCGGATGGCCGACTTCGCCCCGCAATAGGCTGCCTGAAGGGGCACCGAGCGATAGGCCAGCGCCGAGCCGACATTGATGATCGTCCCGCGCCGCCGCCCACGCATCCGCCGCAGCGCCGCCATGGTCCCATGCACGGTGCCGAGATAGGTGACGGAGGTTGCCCGGTGGAACTCCTCCGCCGTCGTCTCCCGCACCGGGGCGAAGACCGTCGCCATCGCGCCGTTCACCCAGACATCGATCGGGCCAAGCTCCGCCTCCACCCGCGCGGCCGCCGCCTCCACGGCACCGGCATCCGCCACGTCGAGCGGCAACGGCATGGCGCGGACCCCCATGGCCCTGAGTTCCGCCGCCGCCTGCTCCAGCCGCGCCGCATCCCGCGCGATGAGGCCGACATCGTAGCCGTGCCGCGCGAATTCCCGCACGACGGCCCGCCCGACGCCTGCCCCGGCGCCGGTCACCACGACGATCCTGGTCATTCATCCCCCTTTCGTGCGTGGCACAAAACATATCGCTCAGGCAACCCGGGGCGCCGCTCCGGGTTCCAACGGCGCATGTCAAAGCCCATCGAGGATTATGCGCTCATCGGCGACGGCGAGACCGCGGCGCTGGTGGCGAAGGACGGGTCGATCGACTGGCTCTGCTGGCCGCGCTTCGACGACGATGCCTGCTTCGCTGCCCTGCTGGGCGACCCCGAGCATGGCCGCTGGCGCCTCGCCCCAGCCGATGTCGCGGCACGCACCACCCGCCGCTACCACGGCGACACGCTGGTGCTGGAGACGGAATTCGAGACCGAGGCCGGCGCCGTCCGCCTCACCGACTTCATGCCGGCCGAGCCCGAAGGCGGCACCGCGCTGGTCCGCCTCCTCACCGGCCTCCGCGGCGAGGTCGAAATGGAGTGCGACCTGCGCCTCCGCTTCGACTATGGCAGCGTCCCCTGCTGGCTGACGCCGCGCGCCGATGGCATGCACGCCGTGGTCGGCCCCGACCAGGTCACGCTCCGCAGCCCTGCCCCGCTCGAGACGGCGGATGGCACGACCCGTGGCCGCTTCACCCTGGCGGCCGGCGAGACCATTCCCTTTGTCCTGCGCTATGCCCGCTCCTACGACCCGGAGCCGGGCCCGATCGACACCGAGGCTGCCCTCGCCCGCACCCTCGCCTACTGGGAGGGCTGGATCGGCCAGTTCCGCAAGCCAACCGAATGGCCGGACGCGGTGCGCCGCTCCCTCCTGACGCTGAAGGCGCTGAGCCACCCCCGCACCGGCGGCCTCATCGCCGCGCCGACCCTCGGCCTGCCGGAGAAGCCGGGCGGCGGGATGAACTGGGACTACCGCTATTGCTGGGTGCGCGATTCCACCTTCACCTGCTGCGCCCTGCTCAATGCCGGTTTCCGCGAGGAGGCGCGCGACTGGCTGCAATGGCTGCTGCGCGCCATCGGCGGCACGCCGGAGAAGATGCGCATCATGTACCGCGTGGATGGCTCCCGCCGGCTGGAGGAATGGCAGGCGCCCTGGCTGCCCGGCTATGAGGGCTCCGGCCCCGTCCGCATCGGCAATGCCGCGGCCAGCCAGGTCCAGCTCGACGTCTTCGGCGAAATCCTGGACACCGTCCACCTCGCCCGCCGCTCCGGCATCGACGGCAGCGAGCACGGCCGCCGCATCGGCCGCACCCTCATCGAGTTCGTCGAGCGCAGCTGGCGCCAGCCCGACCAGGGCCTCTGGGAAAGCCGCGGCACGCCGCAGCACCACGTCTATTCCAAAGCGATGTGCTGGGTCGCGGTGGACCGCTTCCTCAAGGTCCATGCGGATGACGGGCTGGAGCCGGAAGCCCTCACCCGCCTCGCCGCTCTCCGCGACGAGATCCATGCCGAGGTCTGCCACCGCGGCTACGACCCGAAGCTTGGCCATTTCGTCCAGCACTATGGCTCGCAGGCACTGGATGCGAGCTTGCTGATGCTGCCGCTCATGGGCTTCCTCCCCGTCGAGGACCCCCGCATCGCCGGCACCATCGCCGCCATCGAGCGCGACCTGCTGGATGGCGGAATCGTCCACCGCTATGCCGACCGGGATGGCGGCCAGGAAGGCGCCTTCATCGCCTGCTCCTGCTGGCTGGCCGACTGCATGGCCATGCAGGGCCGCCACGAGGAAGCCCGTACGCTGTTCCTCCGCGTGCTTGCCCTCAGCAACGATGTCGGCCTGCTCGCCGAGGAATACCACCTGCCGAGCCGCCGCATGATCGGCAATTTCCCGCAGGCGTTGAGCCATATCGCCCTGGTCAATACCGGCCTCGGCCTGTGCGGCCCGGTCGTGCACCGCGCCGGCGGCTGAACGTCATAGGCCTGCAACCTTCCTGGGCTATTCTCCCGCCGACGAATGGAGAAAGGCGGATGCCGGATCGTGAGGAAGCCATGCGGCCCTGGCTGCAGGCGGAGCTGGAGGACGATTTCGACGAGGAGCTGGAGCAGGAGATCGACGACCGCCGCCTCCCGGAGGAGGTCCGCCACCTGCTGCAATCCCGCCAGGTTCGCACCATCGACCGCGGCCTCTACTTCCGCGAGCTGCTGCGGCTGCAGGGCGAGCTGGTGAAGCTGCAGGACTGGGTCGCCCATCGCGGCCTCAAGGTGGTGGTGCTGTTCGAGGGGCGCGACAGCGCCGGCAAGGGCGGCGCCATCAAGCGCATCACCCAGCGCACCAACCCGCGCATCTGCCGCGTCGTGGCGCTTCCCGCGCCCTCCGACCGCGAGCGGACGCAGTGGTACTTCCAGCGCTATGTCGCCCATCTGCCCGCCGCGGGCGAGGTCGTGCTGTTCGACCGTAGCTGGTACAACCGCGCCGGCGTCGAGCGCGTCATGGGCTTCGCCAGCGAGGCGCAGGTCGAGGACTTCTTCCGCGACGTGCCGGAGTTCGAGCGCATGCTCGTCCGCTCCGGCATCATCCTGGTGAAGTACTGGTTCTCCATCACCGACCAGGAGCAGCAGCTCCGCTTCCTCATGCGCATCCACGACCCGATCAAGCAGTGGAAGCTCTCGCCGATGGACCTGCAGTCTCGCGTCCGCTGGGAGCAATACACCAAGGCGAAGGAGGCGATGTTCGAACGCACCAGCATCCCCGAGGCGCCGTGGTACATCGTCGAGGGCAACGACAAGAAGCGCGCGCGGCTGAATTGCATCCAGCATCTCCTCTCGCAGATCCCCTACGAGGAGGTGCCGCACCAGCCGGTCGCGCTGCCCGAGCGCGTCTTCGACCCGAACTACGAGCGGCGCACCCTGCCGGCGGAGCTCTACGTCCCCGACCGCTACTGACCTTGCGGCGCGCCTGGCTCGCCGTCCTCGCCGCGCTGCTGCCGCTTGCCGCCGCCACCCCGGCCGCGGCGCAGCGCGGCGTCGCCGGCCCGATCTACGAGCGCAACATCGACGCGCTGATCGAGGGCGCCGAGCCCGGCGCGCTCCGCATGCTGATCGGCGCCTCGCGCAGCCGCTCGGCCCGCACGGCGGGCTGACGCGTGTCCTCCTCGCGGGCAAGGAGGACACCGACCACCTGCGCGCCCATCGCACCATGATGATGGCGGCGCTGAACTGGGACCAGCAGATCACCGGCACGCTCGGCGCCTTCGCTCGCCTCGGCTGGAATGAAGGCCGCCCGCAGAACATCATGTTCACCGAGATGCACTGGTCGGTCTTCGGCGGGATCTCGCTGGATGGCTGGCGCTGGCAACGCCCGGGCGACACGATCGGCCTCGCCGCGAATGTTGGCGGCCTGCAGGGCCCCCAGCGCCGCTTCCTCGCCGCCGGAGGCGTCGGCTTCATCCTCGGGCGGTGGTCGCCTGAACTACGCCCCCGAGGTGGTGGCCGAGACCTATTACGACGCCGCCCTCGCCCCTGGGCTGAGCGCCGCGCTCGACGTCCAGCCCATCGTCAATCCCGGCTTCAATGCGGATCGGGGCCAGGTCCCGATCGCCACGCTCCGCCTGCGCGCCGCCTTCCGATGCTCCGGGCGGCGCCACCGCCGCGGAACAATGCCCCGCCGCCGGCGTTCCCTCAGCCCAGCCTTGCAAGGGGAAAGCCCATGCCCATCGTCGCCGACAGCAGCCAGTGGACCGGCGAATACGACCACACCTCCCATGCCGGCCCGGTCGTCTGGGGTGAATTCGAGGATCGCGAGAAGCTCGACAGTGCCACGGCCAAGCTTCAGGCCGAGACGTGGTTCCGTGAGCTCCAGGCCCGCGCCGCGCCACAGGGCGAGCGCCCCGCCGACAACGACCAGGTCATCACCCCCGACGAGAATCCGAAGGGCGCCGACGCCCGTAACCTGCGGCAGAATTTCGTCGGCATCGGCACCGCCTCGACCTCGATGCTGGCGGCCGGAATCGTCATCGCCACCGGTGGCGCCGCCCTACCTGCCGTTGCGGCCGCCGCCGCCGCCGGCGCCGCGACGCTCGCGGTCGGCGAAACGGCCGGTGCCGCCGCCAGCCCCTCCGACAGCGGCAATCGCCCGGAGGAGGTGACGAAGTCGGCAGGCCCCTCCCTCGGCATCCAGGCGCAGACCGAGGCGGAGAAGGCGGAGGCGCAGCGCTTCCTCGAAAGCCAGGGCGCCCGCCGCGTCTGGGTCGAGGACAGCAAGGCCGCCTGAGCCCGCACCGCCCGGGCCGCCACGCTACTCTGCGCCCCATGGGCAATGGGAAGCGGGACACGGCGGCAGGTCCGGCGGCGCGGGGCTGGGGCTCAGGCCCAGTTTCAACGGACCTGGCCCGACAGCCCGGGGCGCCTCATCGTGTCGACCCTCGGCGGTGCCGGCACGGCAGGGATCCTGTCCCGCATCATGGCGTGCCATCCGGGCCAGCGGGCGGTGGTGCAGAATGGCGCCACTGCCGCGGCCCGCAGCGCTCAGGACGGCATGACCTTCCTGGCCGCAAGAGGCGACACCCATCGCCCTGCCGGGCGACCCCGCCTCACGGTGCGGCGAAGGAGGCCGACCTCGCTGCCCCTGGTGGCCCGCCCGAGGGGCTGGCCACCCATCCCGGTGCAGAACCCCGCCGCCATGCCGAGACCGTCCGCCGCGGCGGGACGCGGCTGGATTGACCTATAGCGGCTTGAGGTTCGCCGCCGCGGCCTTGCCGCGCTCCATCACGACCTCGTAGCTGATCTTCTGATTCTCGTTGAGACCCTGTAGGCCGGCTTTCTGCACGGCGGTGATGTGGACGAAGACATCCTTGCCGCCATCCTGCGGCACGATGAAGCCGAACCCTTTGGTTGCGTTGAACCATTTCACGGTGCCGATCGCCATTGCGACGCGCCCTCCCTTGCATCGGGCACGGGCGAGGATCGCCCATGCGAAACCGCCAGGCTTGATCGCTTGAAGGCGGCCGGAGGGCTCCGGGACGGCACGGCAAGGCGGGCCAAGGACTGCTGGCTCAGCGAGTGGACACGGATCGACCGGTTGAAGTCAACGATCACGCATACGCGTTATCGTGAGGGATTCGGAACAGGAAAGGCTCCGAACCGACACGAAAAAGGGGCGGGCCCTGCGGCCCGCCCCCTCTCTCCGATCGGCCTTTCGGGCTCGATCAGAAGTCCATGTCGCCCATGCCGCCCATGCCGCCGCCCGGGGGACCACCGGCCGGAGCCTTGCGCTCCGGACGCTCGGCCACCATGGCTTCGGTGGTGATCAGCAGCGAGGCGACCGAGGCCGCATCCTGCAGCGCCGTGCGCACGACCTTGGTCGGGTCGATGATGCCGGCGGCGACGAGGTCCTTGTACTCGTCCTTCTGGGCGTCGTAGCCGAAGACATAGGTGTCGGTGCGCAGCACCTCACCCGCGACGACCGCGCCGTCCTTGCCGGCATTCTCGGCGATCTGCTTCGCCGGCGCCTGGATGGCGCGACGGACGATCTCGATGCCGACCTGCTCGTCGTTGTTCAGGCCCTTCAGGTGGCCGAGGTTGGTCGAGGCGCGCAGCAGCGCCACGCCGCCGCCCGGCACGATGCCTTCCTGAACCGCGGCGCGGGTCGCATGCAGCGCGTCGTCGACGCGGTCCTTGCGCTCCTTCACCTCGACCTCGGTCGAGCCGCCGACGCGGATGACGGCAACGCCACCGGCCAGCTTCGCCAGGCGCTCCTGCAGCTTCTCGCGGTCGTAGTCCGAGGTGGTCTCCTCGATCTGCGCCTTGATCTGCTCGACGCGGCCCTGGATCGCGGACTTCTCGCCGGCGCCGTCGACGATCGTGGTGTTCTCCTTCTCGATCCGCACCGTCTTGGCGCGGCCGAGCTGGGCGAGCGTCACGCTCTCGAGCTTGATGCCGAGATCCTCGGAGATCACTTCACCGCCGGTCAGGATGGCGATGTCCTCGAGCATCGCCTTGCGGCGATCGCCGAAGCCCGGCGCCTTCACGGCCGCAACCTTCAGGCCGCCGCGCAGCTTGTTGACGACCAGGGTGGCCAGCGCCTCGCCCTCGACATCCTCGGCGACGATGATGAGCGGACGGCCGGACTGCACAACCGCCTCGAGCAGCGGCAGCATCGGCTGCAGCTGGCTGAGCTTCTTCTCGAAGATCAGCAGGTAGGGGTTGTCCATCTCGACGACCATCTTCTCCGCATTCGTGATGAAATACGGGGAGACGTAGCCGCGGTCGAACTGCATGCCCTCGACGACGTCGAGCTCGGTCTGGATGCTCTTCGCTTCCTCGACCGTGATGACGCCCTCGTTGCCGACCTTCTCCATCGCCTGGGCGATCATCTCGCCGATCTCGGTCTCGCCATTGGCGGAGATGGAGCCGACCTGGGCGACCTCGGCGGAGGTGGTGATCTTGCGGGTCTTCGCCTCGAGCTCGGACACGACGGAGGAGACGGCCTTGTCGATGCCGCGCTTCAGGTCCATCGGGTTCATGCCGGCGGCCACGGCCTTGGCGCCCTCGCGGATGATCGCCTGGGCGAGCACGGTCGCGGTGGTGGTGCCGTCACCGGCCAGGTCGTTGGTCTTCGAGGCCACTTCGCGCACCATCTGCGCGCCCATGTTCTCGAACTTGTCGGCCAGCTCGATCTCCTTGGCGACGGTCACGCCGTCCTTGGTGATCCGCGGCGCGCCGAAGCTCTTGTCGATGACGACGTTGCGGCCCTTGGGACCGAGCGTCACCTTCACGGCGTCGGCCAGGATGTCCACGCCGCGCAGCATGCGGTCGCGCGCATTGGCGCCGAACTTAACGTCCTTCGCAGCCATGTATGTACCTCATTGGTTCGGCGTCCGGCCGCTGCCCGAGCTGAGTGCCCCGGCGCGGTCCCGTCGGCCAGTGTTGACGAGTGTCAGACCCCGGAGCGGTTGCTCAGGCGGCCTTCGCGACGGAAGCGTTCTCGAGGATGCCCATGATGTCGGACTCCTTCATGATGAGGAGCTCCTCGCCATCGAGCTTCACCTCGGTGCCCGACCACTTGCCGAACAGGATGCGGTCGCCGGCCTTCACGTCGAGCGCGCGGAGCTCGCCCTTGTCGTTCAGCGTGCCGGAGCCGACGGCGATAACCTCGCCTTCCTGCGGCTTCTCCTTGGCGGTGTCGGGGATGATGATGCCGCCGCGGGTCTTCTCCTCGGCCGTCACGCGACGGACGAGAACGCGGTCATGCAGGGGACGGAAGCTCATATGCGGTCCTCTCCTGGCCTATTCTCTTGGAATGGGTCCCCCCGCCGGGAGGCGCCAGCAGGACCGCTAGCACTCACCCCAGAGGAGTGCCAAGCGATCTAGGGCAGGCTCGCGCGGGCGTCAAGGGATTTGCAGCACTCTCCGAGTGCGAGTGCCAACCCCCTGAAATCCAACAATTTTGTTGCAACCCACCCGGAAAGACGTGGCAAGCTCGGCGTTGCAGAAATGGAGGAAATCGCCGGCCGCAACGGCTGGCACCGAAGAGAAGGATCGCCTTGCGTGCTGCACAGCCTCGAGCGCTTCGTCCGCATCCCCGACTGGCGGCTGACCACCGCCGAGATCCTCTACCACATGCCGGACCATCCGGGCGTCCTCCAGACCTTCGTCTGGCAGAAGGTCGACCACGCTCCCGCCTTTCCCGAGCTCTCCCGTTTCCTGGAGTTCTGGCGCCGCGAGATCGAGGGCCCGCTCCACTCCGTCCGCGTCGCCTCCGCCGCCCTCACCCGCCCAGCCGAGCTGCGCTTCGCCAACGGCCAGTTCGTGCTCCACTGAGCGGCTTCCACGGGCGCTACTCCTCCAGCGCCCGCCCCGCCCGGTGCCGCCTGAGCAGGGCGAAGCCGATCGCGACGGAGCCCAGCAACAGCACGGCCGAAAGCCCGAGCTGCCAGGCCCCGTCCACCCGCACCCCCTTGCCGAGCAGGGCGAAGACAACCGTCTGCGGCAGGTAGCCGATCGCTGAGGCGGCAAGGAAAGGCACCGCCGCGACCCCCGCCATCCCCGCCAGCAGGTTCAGCGCCAGGTTGTTGCCGAGCGGCAGCAGCCGCAGCGCCAGCGTCGCATCGAAGGGACTCGCCGCCAGGAGGTCGCGCAGCGGCCTGAGCCGCCGCCCGAACCGCCCGGCCAGCCTTCGCTCCGCCCAGCCCCGCCCGACCAGCCTGGCCCAGGCGAAGGAAACCGCGCAGCCGAGCAGCTGCGCCAGCAGCGCCAGCCCCGTCCCCACCACCGCCCCGAAGGCATAGCCGCCGAGGAATGCGACGCCCTGGCGAGGGATGCCCACCGCCGTCGCCGCCATCCCGACAAGGAGGAAGACGCCCTCCCCCCAGAGCCCCCGCCCGCGGATGGTCCGGTCCACCCACTCGGTCCCGAGCAGCCCGCCGAGCGCCCGGAGCAGCAGCCCCGCCGCCACCAGCCCCGCCGCCAGCACGAGGAGCTTGGCGACCGCCCGCCCCCGCTCGCTCACTCCTCGACCGCCGGTTCGACCACGGGGCGGGAGCCGCGCCGCTGCAGCCAGGCAACCCCGAACAGGTCGAAGATCGACACCGCCAGCCGGTCCAGCGTGCCGTAGTTGGAGCGCCCGCGCACCCGCGGCCTATGGTTCACTGGCTCGCTCACCACCCCCCCACCCTGGCGCAGCACAAGCGCCGGCAGGAAGCGGTGCATGTGATCGAAATGCGGCAGGTCGAGGAAGAGCGCGCGGGGGAAGACTTTCAGCCCGCACCCCGTATCCGGTGTTGCATCGCCGAGCAGCCGGGCGCGGATGCGGTTGGCGATGCGGCTGGACCGGCGCTTCACCCAGCTGTCCCGCCGCGTCACCCGGTGTCCCGCCACCAGGACCGGCCCCGCCTTGCCCTGCATCTCGGCCTGCGCCCGCGCCAGCAGCCGGGGAATGTCCGCCGGGTCGTTCTGCCCGTCGCCGTCGAGGGTGGCGATCCAGGCGCCGCGCGCTGCCTTCACCCCGGTGATGACGGCGGCCGACTGCCCGCAACTCGCCCGGTGCCGCAGGTGCCGCAGCGGCGCAGCGCCCGCCGCTTCGCGCAGCGCCGCCGGCGTCCCATCGGTCGAGCCGTCGTCGACATAGACGATCTCATGCGCCAGCCCGGCCAGCGCCGCCTCGATCTCGGCGACGAGCGGGGCGATGTTCGGCGCCTCGTTGCGCACCGGGATGACGACGGAGATCAGGGGAGGGTTGGCCGGGGCCGCCGAGGGGGTATCGGCCGGAGCACCGGCCGCATCGGGGGCGGTCTGCATCGCACCGCTGCGGTAGCAGCCACGCAGGCAGGCCGCAAGCCGCGCCGATTGTTTCGCTGAAGTGGCGTTCGATTGGTGTCCTTGCCGCCTTGCGCGCCTATACTGAGGGAATGCCTTTCGATGCCCCCTCCACGCGCCCGGTCCGCAGCCGGGCAGCCCCCCGCGCCATCGGCCTCTGGCTGCTCGGCGTGGCCGCCATGGTCTGGGTCATGGTCGCCCTCGGCGGCGCCACCCGCCTTACCGGCTCAGGCCTTTCCATCATGGAATGGGCGCCGCTCTCCGGCACCCTGCCGCCGCTTTCCGATGCCGAATGGCAACGCCTCTACGACCTCTACCGCACCATCCCGCAATACCAGCTCGTCAACCAGGGCTTCGGGATCGAGGGCTTCAAGCAGATCTTCTGGCTGGAATGGGCCCACCGGCTCTGGGGCCGGCTGATCGGCCTCGCCTATGCGCTGCCCCTTGCCTGGTTCTGGCTGCGCGGCCGCATCCCGGCGGGTTACAAGGGGCGCCTCCTGCTGCTGCTGGTGCTGGGCGGCCTGCAAGGCGCGGTCGGCTGGTTCATGGTCGCCTCCGGCTTCGAGGCGGACCGCACCACCGTCTCGCCCTACCGGCTGGTGATGCATCTCGGCCTGGCGCTCGGCCTCTTCGCGGCGCTGACCTGGACCGGCCTCAGCCTGCTGCGTCCCCGCCCCGCTGAAGCCCCGCCCGCCACCCGCAGCATCCGCCGCCAGGCCAAGGCCGCGGCCTGGCTGCTGGTGGCGGCGATGCTCGCCGGCGGCTTCGTCGCCGGCAACCGGGCCGGGCTCGCCTACAACACCTTCCCGCTGATGGAGGGGCAGCTGGTGCCGCCGGGCTACTGGCCGATGGAGTCCGCCTGGGCCAACCTCACCCTCGATGTGGCGACGGTGCAGTTCAACCATCGCCTGCTGGCGAGCCTCGCGGCGCTGGCCGCGTTGGGCGCCGCCTTCGCCGGCTGGCGCCGCCTGCCGCCCGGCTTCGCCCGCCGCGCCTGCCTCGGCCTCGGCGGGGCGGTGGCCCTGCAATACGTCCTCGGCATCGCCACCGTGCTGCATGCCGTGCCGGTCTGGCTCGGCACGCTGCATCAGGCCACGGCCGTCCTGGTGCTGACCGCGGCGCTGCTGGCGCTGCATGGCCTCCGCGCTCCGGAGAGAGCTTCATGATCGAGGGCGAAGCCGCCATCGTGCCCTCTGCCAACCAGGGCGCCCTGCTCCGGCTGGTGCTCGACAGCATGCGGCACGGCATCGCCCTGTTCGACGCCGAGGACCGGCTGTTGGCCGCGAACGATCTGGCGCGCCGGCTTGGCGCCATCCCGGGCGACACGCTGCCGATCGGCGCCAGCCTCATGACGATCGTCCTGGCGCAGGCCGCCGCCGGCGAGTTCGGCGATGCCGAGGCCACCGAGGAGCGCATCGCCTCCGCGCGGAGCTTCGACCGGTGCGCCCCCCAGCGCTATACCCGTACCCGCCCCGACGGCACCGTGCTCGAGATCGCCTCAGACCCGACGCCGGGTGGCGGTTTCATCATCACCTACAGCGACATCACCGCCCGCGCCCGCGCCGAGCAGGCCGCCCGCGACCGCGCCGCCCTGCTGAGCGCGGCGCTCGACTCGATGCAGCATGGCTGCCTGATCTACGGGCCGGACGACCGCCTCCTCGCCGCCAACGCCCTCGCCGCCTCCAGCGCCGGCCTGGCACCGGAGGAGCTGGTCCCCGGCCGCCTCCGTGCCGAACTCATCGCCCTCCAGCATGCCCGCGGCACCTTCGGCAGCGGCGAGGCGGCGGCGGCGGAGCGGGACCGGCTGCTCCAGCGCCCGGCCGGCGGCTACAACGAGATCACCCGCGCCACGCCGAACGGACGGGTCGTCAAGGTCGTCTCCAACCCCATCGGCCCCGACGGCGCCGGTGGCCATGTCGTCACCTATACCGACATCACCCCCATCGCCCAGGCCGAGGCCGCCTCGCGGGCGCGTGCCGAGCTGCTCCAGACCATGCAGGAGACGATGCGGCATGGCATCGCCCTGTTCGGCCCGGACCAGCGGCTGATCGTTGCCAATGACCTCGCCGCCGAACTGGCCGGCCTCCGCCCGGGGGAAATGCCGCCCGGCACGACCCCCGCCGGGATCGCCGCCCTCCAGCGCGCCCGCGGCCTGTTCGGCGAGGAGCCGGAGGCCGTGGCCGCCCAGGACCGCAACCTGCCGCGCCTTCTCCGCCGCCGGCTGCATGACGGCCGCATCGTCGATGTCCGCTCCGACCCGACGCATGATGGCGGCTTCGTCATCACCTGGTCCGACGTCACGCCGCTGATCGAGGCGGAGAAGGCGGCCGAGGCGCGTGCCGCCACGCTCCAGGCCATGATCGAGAACATGCGCCACGGCGTCGCCCTGTTCGACCCCGAGGGCCGATTGGTGGCGGCCAACCGGCTGGTCAACGACCTGGCCGGCATTCCGGCCGGGATGGCGGTGCCGGGCCGGCACATCGGCGAGCTGATCGCCGCCCAGCGCGAAGCCTCCGCCTCCGGTGACCCGGCGCTCGACGCGATGCACGCTGCCCAGGCCCTTGCGGCCGACCGCTCGAAACCGCAGCGGCATACCCGCCCCTCGCGGGACGGGCGGATGCTCGACGTCGCTTCCGATCCCATGCCGGATGGCGGCTTCGTCATCACCATCACCGACATCACCGCCCTGACCCGCGCCGAGGCCGAGCTGCGCCAGCGTGCCGAGCTGCAGGAGGCGATGCTGCACGCCATCCGCCACGGCATCGCCCTCTACGATGCGGATCACAGGCTGATCGCGGTGAAGCGCCTCGGCAGCGGCCAGGGCAGCCTCCCCTTCCCCGAGGGCGATGGGCCGATGCCGCCCGGCACGTCCATGCTCGACGTCCTGCGCCGCCAGGCCGCGATCGGCGGCCTCGGCCCCGAGCCGGAGCGGGAGCTGGAGCGGCTGCTCGCGCTCGACCGGCGCCAGCCCCACCGCTACATGCGCCGCACCAGCGACGGGCGCCTGATCGAGATCCATTCCGACCCGATGCCGGATGGCGGCTTCTCCATCGCCTTCGCCGACGTCACCCCCCTGGCCCAGGCGGAGCAGGAGGCGCATTCCCGCGCCGCCATGCTGCGCGCCGCGCTCGACACCATGCGGCACGGCTTCATGCTTTTCGGCCCCGACCGCCGGCTGCTCATCTCCAACCGGCTGGCCAGCGAGATCGGCGGGCTCTCGGCCGAGGAGCTGGCGCCCGGCACAAGCCTCGACGACCAGCTCCGCCGGCAGCATGCCCGCGGCATGTACGGCGCGCCGCCGGAAAGCGACGAAACCCTGGCCTGGCTGCTGGAGGCCGACCGCGGCCAGTCCTGGCGGCGCACCCGGCACATGCCGGACGGCCAGGTGGTCGAGGTCTTCAGCGACCCGACGCCCGATGGCGGCTTCGTCGTCACCTTCACCGACATCACCGCCCGCGCCGAGGCGGAGGCCGAGGCCAGGCGGCGTGCCCGCGACCTCCAGGTCACGCTCGACAGCGTGCGCCACGGCATCGCCCTCTACGGGCCGGACCGCCGGCTGATCCTCGCCAACCGCCTGGCCGGGCCGCATCACGGCCTGCCCGGCCTGCCCGGGCGCACCGGGACCCCGTTCGACGACATCCTCCGCGAGCAGTACGCCCTCGGCCATTTCGGCCCGGAGCCGGAGGCGAGCCGGCGCTACGCCACGGCGCTCGGCCGCGACCGCTCCCAGCCGGCCCGGATCCAGCGCCGCATGCAGGACGGCCGGGTGATCGACATCGCCAGCGACCCGACGCCCGATGGCGGCTTCGTCATCACCCAGTCCGACGTGACCGCCCTGGAGGAGGCCAAGGCCGAATCCTCCGACCGCGCCGCGACGCTGCAGCTGATGCTCGACAACATCCGGCACGGCATCTCCTATTTCGGCCCGGACCGCCGGCTGATCGCCTGCAACCGCCTGGCCGAGGAACTGGTCGGCGAAGACGGCCGCGTGCCGCTGCGGCCCGGCGATTCGCTCGAGGACATCGTGGACCGCAGTGCCGTCGTCGGCTCCTTCGGCACCGCCGAGGAGACCGCGGCGATCAAGGAGGCCCGGATCCACCTCGATCGCAGCAAGCCGGACCGCTACCTGCGCCGCACCGGCGGCGGCCGGCTGGTCGAGATTTCCTCCAACCCGGCGCCGAATGGCGGCTTCGTCGTCACCCATTCCGACGTGACCGAGCTGCTGGAGGCGCAGGCCGCTGCCGCCGCCCGCGGCGCCCAGATCCAGCTCATGATGGACAGCATGCTGCACGGCATCGCGCTGTTCGACCGGGAACACCGGCTGGTGACCGCCAACCTGCTTGCCGCCTGCCTCAACGGGCTCGACCCGGCCGCCTTCGAGCCGGGCCGCACCTGGAGCGAGGTGGTCGCGGACATCGCCGCCGCCGGCCTGCTCGATCCCGGGGAGATCCCGCGGATCGTCGCGGACGACTACAGCCGCCCGCTCCGCTTCGTCCGGCCCGGCGCGGATGGCCGGGTGATCGAGGTCACCACCAACCCGACGCCGGAGGGCGGCTTCGTCACCACCTATACCGACATCACCGCGCTCACCCGCGCCGAGGCCGCGGCGCGGGAGCGGGCCGGGGTCCTGCAGGTGATGCTGGAGAATACCCGCCACGGCATCTGCTACTACGGTCCGGACCGCAGGGTGATCGCCGCCAATGCCCTCGCCGCCGAATTCGGCAGCTACTCGCCGGGCACCCTCCGCCCCGGCCGCAGCATCGAGGAGCTGGTGGAGGACCAGCTCGCCCACGGGGTCGGCGGCGAGAGCGGCGCGCGGGCGGCGCAGCTCGCCCTCGACATGGATCGCAGCCTGCCCTCCCGCTACACCCGCCCGACCGCCGATGGCCACATCATCGAGGTCACGTCCGACCCGACGCCGGGCGGCGGCTTCGTCGTCACCACCGCCGACATCACCCCCCTGGTCCGGGCGGAGGAGGAGGCGCGCAGCCGCGCCGCCATCCTCCAGGCCATGCTGGACAACAGCCGCCAGGGCATCATCCTCTTCGACATGGGCGGGCGCGTCGTCGCCGCCAACGGCATCGCCGCCACGCTGAACGGCCTGCCGCCGGACGCGATCTGGCCCGGCCAGCCGATCCAGGCGCTGATCCAGTTGCAGGCCGACAACGGCGACCTCGACCCGGCCGCCTTCGCCGACGCCCTAGCGATGGTGCCGCAGGACCGGCCCTGGGCGGTGCCGTCCACCCATCTCCGGACGCTCAACGGGCGGAAGATCGAGATCACCACCGACGGCGTCGGCGGCGTCGGCTACATCCGCAGCTACCGCGACACCACGGACGAGCTGCGCGCCCGTGCCGAGCTGGAGCGCGCCCGCGACGCGGCCGAGGCGGCCAACCGCGCCAAGTCCCGCTTCCTCGCCACCATGAGCCACGAGCTGCGGACGCCGCTCAACGCCGTCATCGGCTTCTCCGAGGCCTATCTGATCGACAGCGACCCGGCCCGCCGGCTCGACTACGTGCAGTCGATCCATGAGGCCGGACGGCACCTGCTCTCGCTGATCGACGACATCCTCGACGTCACCCGTTCGGAGACGACCGGCTTCCAGATCACCGAGGGCCATGTGGCGGTGCTGCCGCTGGCCGAGGGTGCGGTGCAGATGATGCAGGCGACGGCGACGACGACCGGCGTCGCCCTCGGCGCCGCGCTGCCGCAGCGCCTGCCCCTGCTCCGCGCCGACGAGCTGCGCCTGCGCCAGGTGCTGCTGAACCTCCTCGCCAATGCGGTGAAGTTCACCCCTTCCGGCGGCAGCGTGACCCTCGGCGCCGAGATCGCGCCCGAGGGCGACCTGGTGCTGAAGGTCAGCGACACCGGCATCGGCATCGCCGCGGCCGACATCCCGCGCGCCTTCGAACCCTTCACCCAGCTCGATTCCTCATTGTCGCGGCGCTTCCCCGGCTCCGGCCTCGGCCTATATCTGTCGAGGGCGCTGGCCGAGGCGCAGGGTGCCACCCTCACCCTGGAGAGCAAGCCCGGCCAGGGCACCATCGCCTTGCTGCGCTTCCCGAAGAACCGCCTGCTGGCCGACCTGGCCGTCTGAACCTCGTGTTTTCATCGTGTGATCGACGCCTCCGGTCCGGCGATCACGCTCTAGGAGCCCCCACTATGCCGCTCGACACGCCGCTTTCGGTCACCGACCGCCTGTTCTTCGCCGAGGCGGGCCTCGACCGCGCCGGCGCCGAGCGCCTGGTCCGCGAGGCGCTGGCCGGCGCCGATGATGGCGAACTCTTCCTCGAATACCGCGAGAGCGAGGGCATCTCGCTCGACGATGGCCGCATCCGCTCCGCCACCTTCGACGCCACCCGCGGCTTCGGCCTGCGTGCCGTGGCCGGCGAGGCGGCCGGCTATGCCCATTCCGGCGAGCTGTCCGAGGCCGCGCTGAAGCGCGCGGCGGAGACGGTCGGCGCCGTCCGCCACGGCCATTCCGGCACGCTCGACCTCGCCCCGCGCTCCACCAATGCCCGGCTGTATGCCGACGGCAATCCGCTGGCGCTGCTCGATTTCGGCGCCAAGACCGCGCTCCTCGGCGAGATCGACGCCTTCGCCCGCGGCCGCGACCCGCGCGTCGCGCAGGTGATGGCCTCCATCTTCGGCGAGTGGCAGGCGGTGCAGATCATCCGCCCGGACGGCACACGCGTCGCCGATATCCGCCCGCTCGTCCGCCTCAACGTCGCCGTGGTGGTGGAGCAGGACGGGCGGCGGGAGACCGGCAGCCACGGCCTCGGTGGCCGCTTCGACTATGCCCGCATCCTCGCCGCCCCGGTCTGGCAGGCGGCGGTGGACGAGGCGCTGCGCCAGGCCCTCGTCAACCTCGACAGCGTCCCGGCCCCAGCCGGCGAGATGGAGGTGGTGCTCGGCCCGGGCTGGCCCGGCATCCTGCTGCACGAGGCGATCGGGCACGGGCTGGAGGGCGACTTCAACCGCAAGAAGACCTCGGCCTTCGCCGGCCTGCTCGGCCAGCGCATCGCCGCCCCGGGCGTCACCGTCATCGATGACGGCACCATGCCCGACCGCCGCGGCAGCCTCACCGTCGATGACGAGGGCACGCCCTCCAACCGCACCGTGCTGATCGAGGACGGCATCCTGACGGGCTTCTTGCAAGACCGGCAGAATGCGCGGCTGATGGGCGTCGCCTCCACCGGCAACGGCCGGCGGCAAAGCTACGCCCATATCCCCATGCCGCGCATGACCAACACGGTGATGCTGGGTGGCGAGCATGCGCCGGAGGAAATCCTCCGCAGCGTGAAGCGCGGCCTCTACGCGGTGAACTTCGGTGGCGGCCAGGTGGACATCACCAGCGGCAAGTTCGTCTTCTCCGCCTCCGAGGCCTACATGGTCGAGGACGGCAAGATAGGCGCCCCGGTGAAGGGCGCGACGCTGATCGGCAACGGCCCTGACAGCCTCACCAAGGTGACGATGGTCGGCAACGACATGGCGCTCGACCCGGGCATCGGCACCTGCGGCAAGCAGGGCCAGGGCGTTCCCGTCGGCGTCGGCCAGCCGACGCTGAAGCTCGCCGGCCTCACGGTCGGCGGCACCGCCGTATGAGCATCCGCCCGGCCCGGCCCGAGGAGGCGCCGGTCCTGGCCGCTATCGTCGAGCGGGCCTACGGCCCTTGGGTGGCGGTCGTCGGCCGCCGCCCGATGCCGATGGAGGACGACTACGCCGCCCGCATCGCCGCCGGCGAGGCCTGGGTGCTGGAGGAGGCGGGTGCGCCGGTCGCGCTCGTCGTCATCGAGCAGCACCCGGACCACCTGCTGCTCGACAACATCGCCGTCGACCCTGGACGCCAGGGCCGCGGCGAGGGACGGGTGCTGCTCGATTTCGTCGAGGCCGAGGCGGCGCGGCGGGGTCTTCCGGAGGTGCGGCTCTACACTAATGTGCTGATGGAGACGAACATCGCCCTCTACGCCCGCCGCGGCTATGCCGAGACCGGGCGCGAGGTGCAGAAGGGCTTCAGCCGCGTCTTCATGGCGAAGCCTGTCAGCGATTCCGCCGCCACAGCTCCTCGCTGAGCAGCGCCGCGAAGCCGATCCAGGCGGCATAGGGCGCCGCCATCCAGGCCGAGGCCGGATCGACCCGCCGGGCCGCATCGACATAGGCGACGGCATTGGCGACCGTCACCCCGGCCTCCACCGTCGCCGCCCCTAGTCGCCGCTCGCCGAAGCCGAGCCAGAGCCAGAGCGCGTTTAGCACCTGGATGCCAAACCAGTGGCCGAGCGCCCGCTCCCGCGCCGGCCCGCGCGGCGCCGTCCAGATCCGCAGCCCGGAGAGCGTCAGCAGCGCATAGAGCGGCCCCCAGATGGCGAAGGCCGGATCGGGCGGGTTGAAGGGTGGCTTCTCCAGCCGCTCGTAGTCGCGCCGGATGCGTCCATGCACCGGCGAGGGCGAGTAGCGCGCCGAGAACAGCGCCGAGGCCAGTACCGCCCCGCCCGTCACCAGCAGGCCGAGGCCGATATCCCGCTCGCGCCCGCCCCGCGGCACCGCCACCTGCCGTATCAGCGCCCCGTCCATCGCCCGCACCTCCCGCCTGTCAGAGCGGAAACCGCAACTGGACAGACAGGTTCCGCCTCAGATCTCCGCATGCAGCAGCGCCCGCGCCGCATCGCCGCCCCAAGCCCGCTCATAGAGATGAAGCAGCCGGTCCGCCTGGGTCAGTCCGCTCGCCGCGATCTCGTCGAGCGGCGCCAGGTAGACCTCTTCGCCGAGCCCCCGCGCCCGCAGCCCGTCCCGCGCGATGGCGAGCACGTCGAGCGCCACCTCCCGCACGCGCCGGCCGCGGATGCCGGCCGTCAGCGCCTCGCGCGGCACCGCCGCCCGCAGCGCGCGGATCTCCTCCAAAGACCAGTCGCGGATCAGCGCCGCGGCCGCCTTCTGCGCCGCGTCGTCGTAGATCAGCCCGACCCAGAGCGCCGCCTGCGCCACAATCATCCCAGGCCCCCCGACATCGGAGCCACGCATCTCGAGGAAGCGCTTCAGCCGCACATCGGTGAAGGCCGTCGTCACATGGTCGGCGAAGTCGCCCACCGTCGCCCGCTCGCCCGGCAGGATGCCGAGCCTTCCGTCGAGGAAGTCGCGGAAGCTGGCGCCCGCCGCATCCAGCCAGCGCCCCTCGCGCATGACGAAATACATCGGCACGTCGAGCAGCCAGTCGGCGAAGCGCTCGAAGCCGAAGCCCTGCTCGAAGACCACGCCGGGGATGCCGGTGCGTGCCCCGTCGGTATCGGTCCAGACCTGCGCCCGCATGCTGCGGAAGCCGTTCGGCCGCCCCTCGGTGAAGGGCGAGTTGGCGAAGAGCGCCGTCGCCACCGGCTGCAGGGCCAGCGACACACGCAGCTTCTCGACCATGTCGGCCTCGTCGCCATAGTCGAGATTGGCCTGCACCGTGCAGGTGCGTTGCATCATGTCGAGGCCGAGCGAGCCCACCGTCGGCATGTAGCGCCGCATGATGGCGTAGCGGCCTTTCGGCATCCACGGCATCTCGGCGCGCGAATGCGTCGGGTGGAAGCCGAGCGCGGCGAAGCCGACGCCCATCGGTCCGGCCACCTGATGCACCTCTCGCAGATGCGCCTCGAGTTCCAGATGCGTCGCATGCAGGTCGGCCTGCAACCCGCCGGAAAGCTCCAGCTGCCCCGCCGGCTCCAGGCTGATCGAGGCGCCGCCCCGCTTCAGCCCGATCGGCTTGCCGTCGTCGAGGATCGGCTCCCAGCCGAGCGCAGCCAACCCTTCGAGGATGGCGCGGATGCCGCCCTCCCCGTCATAGCCCGGACTCACGAAGCCGGTTCGGGTGAAGCCGAATTTCTCGTGCTCGGTCCCCACCGTCCATTCGCCGCGCGGCTTGCTGCCGGCGGCGAACCACTCGGCCAGCTGCCGCCGGTCGGTGATGGGCGTCAGGTCCGCTTCGCCAGGATTGGACATCCTCGCCTTCCGTCATGTCCCGGCCCGGGCGGAGTTGCCCAATGCCCCATCGTCAGTGGAAATCGGTTGATCGTCCCAGTCGCCGGCCAGCGCCTGGAGAAGCGCGAGGCCCGTGACCGCCGCCGTCTCCGCCCGCAGGATGCGGGGGCCGAGGCTGGCGGTCGAAACAAAGGCGCGCCGCGCCAGATCGTCAAGCTCCACCCGTTCGAACCCGCCCTCCGGCCCGACGAGCCACGCCCAGGGGGCGTGCATCCCCTGGGCGACACGACCGAGGGACGGGCTTTTCCGCCGCTCGGCGCCGACGAGCAGGGGTATCCCATCCCATGCATCAAGCACCGCCGGCAAGGGGCGGGCCGGCTCGACCTTAGGCAGGCCGAGCCGCTCGCATTGCTCCGCCGCCTCCTGGGCGATGGCGGCTAACCGTGTTGTGTTCACCCGGTCCGCCACGCTCCGCCGCGTGAGCACCGGCTGGATCAGGCCGATGCCGAGCTCCGTCGCCTTCTCCACCACCCATTCCATGGCGTCCCGCTTGAGCGCGGCGACCAGCAGCCGGGTATCGGCCTGCGGCACCTGCGGCCGTGCCTGCCGCTCGGGGGCCAGGGTGCAGCGGTCGCGGCGGATGGCAGCGATGCGCCCCTCCCACTCGCCGTCGCGGCCGTTGAACAGCAGCACGGCATCGCCGGGGCCGCGCCGCATGACGCTGCCGAGATAGTGCGCCTGGCCCGAAGTGGCGGGCACCTCGCGCCCGGCCTCGAGCGGTTGATCCAGGTAGAGCCGCGGGATGGACATGGCGCCCTTTCGCTGGAACAGAGGGCGCATGCAAGGCTTCACCGACATCGAGGCGCAGGGCTGGGTCGCCCGCCTGCCACAGGGCTGGCGACCCTATGCGCTGCTGGCCCGCTTCGACCGGCCGATCGGCTCCTGGCTGCTCTTCCTGCCTGGCCTTTGGGCCTTCGCCCTCGCCGCGCCGGGCTGGGCGGAGGGGCTGCGCCTTGCGCTCCTCTTCGGCATCGGCGCGGTCGCCATGCGCGGCGCCGGTTGCGTGGTGAACGACCTCTGGGACCGCGACATCGACCGTCGCGTGGAGCGCACCCGCGGCCGCCCGCTCGCCGCCGGGACGGTGACGCCCTTCCAGGCCCTGGTCTTCCTCGCCGTGCTCTGCTGCATCGGCCTCGCCGTGCTGCTGCAGCTGAACGGCACGGCGATCCTGCTCGGGGTCTGCTCGCTGCTGCCGATCCTGCTCTACCCGCTCGCCAAGCGGGTGACGAACTGGCCGCAGGCGATGCTCGGCCTCACCTTCTCCTGGGCCGCGCCGGAGGGCATCGCCGCCGCGACCGGGCGCGTCGATGCGGTGGCGCTGATCCTCTGGGCCGCCGCCTTCTGCTGGATTCTCGGCTACGACACGATCTACGCCCATCAGGACCGCGAGGACGACGCCATGGTCGGCATCGGCAGCACCGCGCTGCGCTGGGGCGAGCGGACGCGGCCCTTCCTCGCCGCCTGCTATGCCGCGATGCTGGTGCTGCTGGCGCTCGCCGGCTGGGTCGGCGGCCTCGGCTGGCTCTACCTGCCTGCCCTGCTCCTGCCGGCCGCGCTGCTGGCCCGGCAGGTCGCCCGACTCGACATCCACGACCCGGCCCTATGCCTCCGCCTCTTCAAGGCGAATCGGGAGGCCGGGCTCGCCGTCGCCCTCGCCTTCCTGATCGGCCGGCTGTGAGCGACGCCGAGGCCTTCCTCCGCGCCCATACCGCCATCGCCGCCCCGGCCCTGGTGCCGGAAATCAGCCTCCACCTCGCCACCGAGATCACGCCGATCTGGCAGGCGACCGAGGCATGGCTGGCGCGGGAGGGGATCGAGCCGCCCTTCTGGGCCTTCGCCTGGCCCGGCAGCCAGGCCATGGCCCGGCTGATCCTCGATGCCCCGCATCATGCCACCGCCCGCCGCGTGCTGGACTTCGCCGCCGGCTGCGGCCTCGCCGCCATTGCCGCGGCGCGGGCCGGCGCGGCGATGGTCGAGGCGGCAGAGATCGACCCGATCGCCATCGCCGCCATCCGCCTGAACGCCGCGCTGAACGGCGCCGCCGTCACCGCCCTCGACGGCGACGTGGTCGGCGCCCCCTGCCGCTGGGACCTCATCCTCGCCGGCGATGTCTGCTACGAGGCGCCGATGACCGCCCATATCCTCCCCTGGCTGCGCGCCATGGCGGCGGCGGGCGCGGAAGTCTGGCTCGCCGATCCCGGCCGCGCCTATGTCCCGCGTGAGGGGCTGGCGGAGATGGCGCGCTTCGCCGTGCCGGTGACGCGCGAGCTGGAGGACCGCGATATGCGGGAGGTAACGATCGCCCGCCTGCTGCCCTGATCCGGCCATGGGCCTGGTGCAGCATGGCGCGATGGCCCGCCTCCTCCTGCTTCTCCTCTGCTTCGCCACCGGCGCCGCAGCGCAAACCGAGCGCTTCTACGACGCCCAGGGGCGCTCCACCGGTCGTGCCGAGACCCGCGGCGGCGTCACCCGCTTCTATGATGCCCAGGGCCGCTCCGCCGGGCGGGCCGAAGCGAGGGGAGACGCCACGCGCTTCTACGACGCACAGGGGCGAAGCACGGGCCGGGCCGAGGGCGGCCGCAGCTACGACGCCTTGGGCCGCTCGACCGGCCGGGCCGAAACCCATGGCGGCACGACCCGCCTCTACGACGCCGAGGGGCGCAGCACCGGCCGGATCGAGGACCGGGGCGGGAGTTGGCGCGCCTATGATGCGCAGGGCCGCACTACCGGGCGGGCCGATCGGCGGTAGCGACCTCCAAGAACCGGATCAGCGCCGCCATCGCCGCCGGGTCGCCGAGGCGCTGCACCGGCATGGTCGTCCCCGGCGTCACCACATCCGGCCCGCGGGTGAAGAGGTCGGCCACCGTTTCCGGCGTCCAGGTGATGTCCCCTCGGGCCAGGCGTGGCGAGTAGGGATAGCCCGGCAGGCTTCCCATCTGCCGGCCGAAGATGCCGTGCAGGCTCGGTCCCGCCATCGGCCCCGAATCGGCCGAGAGCGCATGGCAGGCGCGGCAAGCCCCGAAGACCCGCGCGCCTTCCGGGTCGCCCCCTGCCGGCAGCGCCTCCTCGGCGACCGGGGCGAGCGGCCCGAGCGGCGCCCCGGTCGCCGCATCCCAGTGCCGCACCACCCGGTCCTGCCCGCCGGTCCAGAGCGTCCGCCCATCCGCGGCGAAGGCGACCGACCAGACCGGCAGGCCCGGCCCCTCCAGCGTGGCGAGGAGGCGCCCTTCGGCGAGGGACCAGAGGGTGACGTTCCCGCCGAGCGAGGCCGCCGCCAGCCGCCCGCCGCCGGCTGCCAGCGCCACCACCGGCCGGCTGCCTGCGGCCCATTCCCGCACCGCGCCATCGACGCCGATCAGCCGGACGATGCCATCCGCCCCGCCCGCGGCCAGCCCGCCGCCGGGCAGGGCAAGGAGCGCATGCTGCGGCAGACCGAATTCGGCGAGCACCTGCCCACCCTGGCCATCCCAGGTCCGAACCGTCCCGTCATAGCCGGCGCTTGCCCAGCGCGTGCCTGTCCATGCGATGCCGTTGACCGGCCCCTGATGCCCCTCCAACACCCGCGCCGTCCCGTCGGCGGACCAAAGGCGAACCATCCCATCCCAGCCGGCGCTGCCCAGCATCCCATCCGGCGCCGCCGCCAGCGCCGCGACGGGCGCTCCGTGCCCCTCCAGCACCTGCCCCGGCTGCGCCGCCCCGCCCGGCGGCCAGAGGGCGATCCGCCCATCCTCACCCGCGCTGGCCAGGCCACCCCCCGGCAGCGCGGCGAGGGCATTCACAGCCCCGCCATGCCAGCGGATCACCCGCCGCGCCCGTGCCCGCTCCGGGTCCCAGAGGATCACCGCCTGATCGAAACCCGCCGAAGCCAGACCATCCGGTAGGACGGCCAGCGCCCGCACCGGCCCGCCATGGCCGCGCAACTCCTGCGCCCCGGCGCCGAAGCCCAGCAGCAGCAGCGCCGCGACCAGCCGGAGCCTCACAGCAGATCGGCCACCGCCGCCTGGTAGCGCCGCATCACCGCCAGATGGTCGGCAACGCCCCGCCCGGCGATCCGCTTGTGGTGCCGCCGCCCGAAGGTGTTGGTGAGAGTGAGATGCGTCGCCCCCTGCGCCTTCCAGTAGGCCGCCTCCCGGCGCCACTCCGCCTCGCCGCCCACACCGCCCGAGACCCAAACCTCGAGACCGACCGAGGCCGGGTCCCGCCCCGCCGCCTCGGTCAGCCGCCGCAGCTTGGCAAGTTCGCCCTCGACCTCCGCCCCCGGCGGATAGGCATTCATGATCCAGCCGTCGCCGAGGGCCGCGATCCGCTCCAGCGTCTGCTCCACATGCCCGCCGAACCAGACCGGGATGCGCCGGTTGACGGGCATCGGATTGATCCCGGCATCGTCGATCCGGTGCCAGCGCCCCTCGAAGCTGACATGCGGCTCCGCCCAAAGGCGCTGCATCACCTCGACCTGCTCCGCGCTGCGCCGCCCGCGGTTGGAGAAGTTCTCGTTGAGCCCGGTGAACTCCACCGGGTTCCACCCGACGCCCACGCCGAGGCGGAACCGCCCGCCGCAGAGCAGATCGAGGCTCGCCGCCTGCTTCGCCACCAGCACCGCCTGGCGCTGCGCCAGGATCAGCACCTGGGTGGAGAACTCGGTCGTCGGCCGGCAGAGGCCCGCGAGGAAGCCGAAGCAGACGAAAGGGTCGTGGAACAGGTCGGCCGAGGTGTTGCGGTCGCCCCAGTCCGGGCGGCTCGCCACGTTGACGCCGAGCACATGGTCGGCGAGGCCGAGATTGGTGTAGCCGATGGCCTCCGCCTCCAGGGCGAAGTCCCGCACCACCCCCGGCTCGCCGCCGATATCGCCGAATGGCAGCATCACGCCCAAGCGCATCGCACCCTCCCCTCGCCCGCCTTCGGGGGATTAACGGCCAATCCGGCGCGACGGTCGAGTCGCCCTAGCCTGCCGCCGCGATCGCCTTCCGCACCTCCTCGCGGATTTCGCCCATCAGCCGCGCCTTGAGCGCGCCGAACTCAGGCGTCGTCTTCATCGTCCAGTCGCGCGGATAGGCCAGCGGCACCGGCACCTCCGCCTTCACCCGCCCAGGCCGGGCCGACATCACCAGCACGCGGTTGGCGAGGAAGATCGCCTCGTCGATGTCATGGGTGACGAAGAGCACCGTCTTCCGGTCGGCCTCCCAGATTTCCAGCAGCAGCTCCTGCATCAGCTCCCGCGTCTGGTGGTCGAGCGCGCCGAAGGGCTCGTCGAGCAGCAGGATCTCCGGGTCGTTGGCGAGCGCCCGCGCCAGGGCCGTCCGCTGCTGCATCCCGCCCGAGAGCTGCCGCGGCCAGTGGTTCTCGAAGCCGCGGAGGCCGGTGCGGGCGATGAAGCGCGCCGCGACCTCCCGCTGCTGCGCCTCCGGCAGGCCACGCTCGCGGAGGCCATAGCGGATGTTCCCCTCGACCGTCAGCCAGGGGAAGAGGGTGTAGGACTGGAAGACCATCCCCCGGTCCGGCCCCGGCGCCGTGACCGGCCTGCCATCGAGCAGCACCTGCCCGCCCGTTGGCCGGTCGAGCCCCGCGACGATCCTGAGCAGCGTCGACTTCCCGCAGCCCGAGGGGCCGAGGATGGCGACGAACTCGCCCGGCGCGACGGACAGCTCGGTCGGCTGCAGGGCGAGCGTAGGCGCGCTGCGGCCCTGGCCAGGGAAGGTTCGCGTCACCCCCGCGATACGGAGCGTCTGACGGCTCATGCCGGAAGGGGATCGGGAGCTACCCAGGCGGTCATCGCCAGGGCTGCGGGATAATGCAGCTGGGTCAGCGTGACATCGGTGAAGCCGGCGCGGAGGACATGGGTCCAGGCATCCGCCCCGTATTCGGTCTGCACGAGGAAGTCGTCGCCGGTGACCTCGGGGTTGCCGTGCCAGCTTTTCGGCAGGCCGGAGCGGTTGCGGGTCATCCGCCCAACGATGATGGGCACGGTGAAGCAGAGCCGGCCGCCAGGCGCCAGCACGCGGCGGCATTCCTCGAGCGCGCGGACTGGTACCGCGACATGCTCGATCGTGTCGGAATGGACCACCAGGTCGAAGCTGCCATCGGCGAAGGGGAGATCGTGCAGATCGACCTCAGGATAGTCGGCGCGGCGGTAATGCGGCAGCACGGACAGCACCTCCGAGAGACCAGCCGCGCCGTTGACGTCGAGGACACGCAGGCGCTGCGCGGAAGGAGTCGCCAGGAAGGACCGGAGGACCGTCGCAGCGCCGACCGCCTGGCGCAGGGCATTGCCGAGCGCAATGGTCCGCAGGTTGGCACCGCAAGCGGTACAGGCACATCCTTGCTGCTCGTCGATGTAGCCGGCTTCCTCGGCCGTAAGTCCCCAGGCGGCGACGAGTTCGGGCCAGAGGATCGGCCTTCGGATGAAGTCTGTGCCGCCACAGAGCGAACAGCGCAGCATGGATTCGGGCATGGCGGCTCCTACTACAACGCTGCCCAGGGAAACAGCCGCCGGTTCGCCGCCTTGAACAGCAGGTCCGTCACCAGCCCGATGATGCCGATGACGGCGATGCCGAAGATCATCTGCCCGGTATCCAGCAGCCGCTGGCTGTCCATGATCATGTGGCCGATGCCGCTGGTCGCGCCGATCAGCTCGGCGACGATCACATAGGTCCAGGCCCAGCCGAGCACGAGCCGCAGCGTTTCCGCGATCTGCGGCGCCGCCGCCGGGATGACGACGCGCCGGAGGATCGCCAGCCGCCCCGAGCCCAGCGTCCGCGCCGCCTCGACAAGGTCCGGCCGCGTCGCCCCCGCCACCCCGGCCACCATGATGACGAGCTGGAAGACGCTGCCGATGACGATGACGGAAAGCTTCTGCGCCTCCCCCACCCCCGCCCAGAGGATCAGCAGGGGGATGAAGGCGGAGGCCGGCAGGTAGCGCGCGAAGGACAGGAAGGGCTCGAAGAAGGCCTCGACCGGCTTGAAGGCGCCCATCAGCAGGCCGAGCGGCACGGCGACGGCGGCGGCGATGAGGAAGCCCCCCACCACCCGCCAGATCGTCACCGCGATGTCGCCGAGGAAGCCGAATTCCGTCAGCAGCGACCAGCCGGCCAGCAGCGTCCTGCCGGGCGAGGCGAGGAAGAGCGGCGGCACCCAGCCGCCGTAGGTCGCCACGCCCCAGGCCGCGATGAAGACGGCGAAGAAGCCCGCCCCCAGCACGACCCGGGTGGCGGGCGAGACCGGCTTCAGCGGTTCCATCACCCGAGGAATTGCGTATCGAGCAGCTTCGCCAGGTCGACATTGCCGCGGACGACACCTGTTTCCTTTTGCACCTCGAGCGCCTTCTGCTGGAACTCCGGCAGGCCGGCGGCGACATAGGCCCGGTTCATCGCCCCATCCTGCCACTCGATATACTGCGCGCTGGCCCGGAAGGCCTCGCCGGTCTGATTCACCCGGCGGCCCATGATCTCGAAGCTGCGGTCGGGCTCCGACTTGATCATCGCCAACGCGTCGTACCAGCTCTTCACCACCCGCCGCACCGCCTCGGGGTTCGCCTGGATGAAGGCGGGCTGGAAAGCCAGAGTATCGACCACGCAGGGATGCTGCACCGTCGTCGACAGGATGCGGCCCTTGTCCTCGCCCATGGCCCGGACCTGGGAGAGGTAGGGCTCATAGGTCGAGCAGGCGTCGAACTGCCCGGCGACGAAGGCCTGCGCCGCCGGCTGCGGCGCCAAGGTCGCCGTGGTGACGTCTTTGATGGAGACGCCGTTCTCCCGCATCATGTAAGCCAGGACGAAATAGGGCGTCGTCCCCGCGCCATCGACCGCGACCGTCTTGCCCTTCAGCCCCGCCCAGCCGCCGATATTCTGCCGCACTGCCACGCCGTCGCCGCCCTTCGAGCGGTCGAGCACCAGCACCTGCACCAGCGGCGCCGCGCTCGCCCAGAGGATCATGGTGTCGACCGTCGTCACCACGCAGTTCAGAGCGCCGGAGACGAGGGCCAGGTTGCGCTCCCGCTGCGGGACGAACTTGGTTTCCACATCGAGCCCGTTCGCCTTGAACAGCCCCGCCTGCTCGGCCAGCGTCAGCGGCGCGAAGCCGGTCCAGCCGGACATGCCGATGGTGATCTTGGGAAAGGATTGCGCCCGGGCGAGCGCAGGCGCGACGAGGCCAACGGCGGAGGCGGCGAGCAGGCTGCGGCGAAGCATGGGCGGGATTCTCTCCTCGGGTCGCTCCGAAGCTATCGAACCATCCCGCCGGCGCAAGGCTTTCTTGCGCCGCAGCAACCATGCATGCGGGTCAGGCCGTGATCCCGCCATCCACATGGATCACCTGCCCGGTGATGTAGCCGGCCGCCGGCGAGGCAAGGAAGGCGATCGCCGCCGCCACATCCGCCGGCTCCCCCAGCCGCCGCAGCGGGATGCGGGCGATGCGCTCCTCGAAGGCCTTGGGGTCGAGCGCCGCATGCGCCCCGGAATCCTTCCGCGTGAAGCCCGGCGCCACCGCATTCACCGTCACCCCCGGCGCCCATTCGATGGCCAGCGCCCGCACCAGCGCCTCGAGCGCCGCCTTGGCCGCGGCGGAGGCCGGGAAAAGCGGCTGCTCCAGCCGGAAGACATGCGCGACGAAGGAGGAGACGGCGATCATCCTGGGTGCATTCCCCCGCGCCAGATGCGGCCCCGCCGCCCGCGCCAGCCGCAGGAAGGCGAAGGCGATGGCGTCATGGCTTGTGGCGAAGGCCGCATCCGTCAGCGCCCCGGCCGGCGTCCGGTCGGCGAAGCCGGCATTGGAGACGACCACGTCGAGCCCGCCCATCCGCCCTGCGGCCTCCTCCACCAGCGCCTCGGGCGCCCCGGCCCCGGCGAGGTCGGCCAGCAGCACATGCGCCTCCGCCCCCTGCGCCCGCACCGCCTCCGCCACGCGCTCCGCCCCTTCGCGGTTCTTCCGCGTATGGATGGCGATGGCCGCCCCCGGAGCCGCCAGCGCCCGGCAGCAGGCCGCGCCGATGCCGCTCGCCGCCCCGGTGATGAGGTAATGCCGCTCCGCCATCCGCCCGCCCCTTGGTCCGTCCCCGCCGAGCATGCGGTTGCGCCCGCGCCCCGGCAACCGCATCCTCCGGCGCCTTGCCATCCAGGAGGAAACACGCGTGGTGCTGACGGTGCTCGAGCCCGAGGGGCTGTACCCGGATACCATCCCCGAACAGGAGATCCTCGGCCCCGGGGTCCGCATCATCCGCGGCAATGCCAAGACCAGCATCGCCGAGCTGCCCGATGAGATGCTCGCCGAGGTGGACGGGCTGATGACGCTCCGCATGTGGGTCCCGGCCGAGCAGATCGCCCGCTTCCCGAAGCTGAAGGTCATCGTCCGCATGGGCGTCGGCTATGACCGGGTGGACCGCGCCGCCGCCGCCGCCCGCGGCATCACCGTCTGCAACCTGCCGGACTACGGCACGCAGGAGGTCGCCGAATTCGCCGTCCTCCTGGCGCTCTCGCTCCGCCGCGGCCTCATCCTCTACCACGACACCCAACGCGGCCCGTCGCCTGCGCCCTGGGCGGTGATGCAGTCCCCGCTGCACCGCCGGCAGGAGGTGCAGACCTTCGGCATCCTCGGCCTCGGCCGCATCGGCTCGGCGGCGGCGCTCAGGGCGAAGGCCTTCGGCTACCGCGTCGTCTTCTACGACCCGAACCAGCCCAACGGCTGGGACCGCGCGCTCGGCATCCAGCGCGTCCGCAGCATGGACGAGCTGCTCGCCCAGTCCGACGTGCTCTCCATCCACTGCCCGCTGACCCGCGCCACGCGCGGCCTGATCGGCGAGCGGGAGCTGCGCCTGCTGCCGAAGAACGCGGTCGTGGTGAACACCGCCCGCGGCCCCATTATCGACATCGACGCGCTGGAGCGGGTCCTGCGCGACGGCCACCTCGCCGGCGCCGGCCTCGACGTCATCCCGGAGGAGCCGCCAGCCGAACCCATCCCCTCCCTGCTCCGCGCCTACCGCGACGGGGAGGAGTGGCTGCGCGGCCGCCTCGTCATCACCCCGCACATCGCCTTCCACACGCCGGAGGCCTGGCGGGACATCCGCATCAAGAGCATCGAGACGATGCGCGACGTCCTCGTCGAGGGCCGCCGCACCAACGTCATCCCGCCCGAGAGCGAATAGGCCAGCAGGCCCCATCCTGCTTGAACCGCTCCGGGCATTGCATGCATCCTGGCGGTACCGCCCAGGGCCCAAGGGCGGACCAGGCGGAGGTGAAGGTGCCATGCAAAGGCTCGATCGCCGATCGGTTCTCGCCTTCGGGATGGCGGCATCGGCCGCCGCCCTGGCGCCGGGCCGCGCTCTCGCCCAGGCCCCTGCGGCGGGGTCCGCCGAACAGCGGCTTCGGGAGCGCGGAATAGAGCTGCCCAGGTCGGGCGCCCCGGTCGCCAATTACGTCCCGGCCGTGCGGACCGGAAACCTGGTCTACCTCGCCGGCACGGGCCCGATCAGGCCCGACGGCACCTTCGCCACCGGCAAGGTCGGGAAGGATGTATCGGTGGAGGAGGCGTACCAGCATGCGCGCCTCACCGGCCTGGTGCTGCTGTCGGCGCTGCGCGGGGCAGTGGGCAGCCTCGACGCCGTGACCCGGGTGGTGAAGGTGCTCGGGATGGTGAACGCGGTGCCGGAGTTCACCGACCACCCGAAGGTCATCAACGGCTGCTCGGACCTGTTCGTGGAGGTCTTCGGCGATCGTGGGCGACACGCACGCTCGGCCGTCGGGATGGGGTCCCTGCCCTTCGGCATCAGCGTCGAGATCGAGGCGATCTTCGAGGTCGCCTGAGGCAGATCCCTGCTCCGACCTCCGAGCAGGGTCCACTGGCAGCCATTGGACAGGCCAAGCACGAGAAGGGCGGGGCAGCCGCGCATGGACCGGGCCCTCCGAAGGGGCCCGCCTCATGCGCCGGCGAAGGCTTCTCCTTCGCGCGACGCCACGGACAGCCGCCGCCAGCGCAGCAGCAGCAGCACGGCGACCAGCCCGACGCCGGCCGCCAGCCCCAGCCAGATCCCCGCCGGCCCCACCCCCGCCCAGACCGCGAGGCCGAGCCCGACCGGCATCCCCACCCCCCAATAGCCCAGCGCCGCCATCAGCATCGGCACCTGCGTGTCCTTCAGCCCCCGCAGAGCCCCCGCGGCCACCACCTGCACGCCGTCGGTCAGCTGGAACAGACCCGCAATGGTCAGCAGCACCGCCGCCATGCCGGCCACCGCCGCCGCCTGCGGCTCCGCCGCATCGAGGAAGGCCCAGGCGATCGGCCGTGCCCCGAGCAGCAGCAGCGCCGCCATCGCCAGCATGAAGCCGGCCCCGAGCCCGATCGCCACCCAGCCGGCCCTCCAGGCCCCGGCCGCATCCCCCCGCCCGGCCATGATGCCGACTCGCGCCGTCGCCGCCTGGCCGATCCCCATCGGCACCATGAAGCTGAGCGCCGAGACCTGCAGCGCAATGGCATGCGCCGCGACGGCAACGGCGCCGAACCAGCCCATCGCCAGCGCCGCCGCGCTGAACACGCCGATCTCCATCAGCATCTGCCCACTGATCGGCAGGCCGATGCGGAAGACCTCCCGCAGCCGCGGCCAGTCGATCCGCCAGAACCGCCCGAGCAGCCGGAAGCGCCTGAGCCGCCGGTCCCGCGCGATCAGCACGAGCAGCGCTCCCAGCATCAGCAGGTCGGCAAGCGCGCTGGCGAGCCCGGCCCCGACCACCCCGAGCCCCGGCCACCCATAGGCGCCGAAGACCAGCAGCCAGGCCAGCGGCGCATTGGCGATGACCGCCGCCCCCGTCACCCAGAGCGCCGGCCCCGGCCGGTCCATTGCGGCGAGGAAGCCGCGCAGCACGATGAAGCCGCAGAAGGGAATCAAGCCCCACATCATCGCCCGCAGATAGGCTCCGGCGCCCGCCGCCAGCGGTGGCTCCTGCCCGAGTGCCAGCAGCACCGCCTCGCCATGCCAGAGCAGCAGCAGCGAGGGGACGAGCAGGATGACCGTCGCCACCAGCGCGCTCCGCGCCCCGCGCCGCATCTCCCGCACCCAGCCGCGCGCGGCCCCGCCGCGCCGCTGCCCCATGCCGCGCGCCTGCGCCATCACCGGCGCCGCGGCGAAGCCGGCGCCGAGCGCCGGCGCCATCATCAGCCAGTAGAGGTTGGCGCCCAGGGTCCCCGACGCCAACGCCTCGGTCGAGAACCAGCCGAGGATGAGCGCATGGGTCGCCGCCATCGCATGCTGGCTGAGATTGGTGAGCGCCAGCGGCCAGGCCAGCCCAATTGTCGCGCGCGCCTCGCCCCACCAGCCAAGGCCGCGTGTTTCCATCCCTATCATGCTGGGGGATGTAGTCGCTCCCGACCCGCTTGGCACATGACGATCCGCCGGGGGTAGTGGAATAGGGCGGCTTCCGCGCTAGGCTGGCATCAAAGACCCATCCAGCGAGGAAGACCCAATGCACCGCCGCGCGATGCTCGCCGCCCCCCCTGCCCTCGCCGCCGCCTCGCTGCTGCCCGCCGCCGCCGGGGCCCAAGGCACCCCAGCGGTGCAGACCGAGGAGTTCATGGTTCCCTCCAAGGATGCGGGGATCGAGCTCTTCCTCCGCAACAAGCACCAGGAGGGGCTGCAGCCGCGCCCGGACCGCACCCTGCTCTTCGTCCATGGCGCCACCTACCCGGCCAGCACCGCCTTCGACCTGCCGCTCGGCGGCCTCTCCTGGATGGACTACATCGCCGGCCGCGGCTTCGATGTCTGGTGCCTGGATCTCCGCGGCTATGGCCGCAGCACCCGACCCCCGGAGATGGCGCAGCCGCCCGAGGCCGGCCAGCCCCTCGTCCGCGGCGAGACGGCCGTCGCCGACATCGCCGCCGCCGCCGCCTTCATCCGCCAGCGCCGGAGCCTGCCGAAGATCGTCCATATGGGTTGGTCCTGGGGCACCAGCCTGATGGCCCGCTTTACCGCCGACAACCCGTCGCTGGTCGAGCGCCTGGTCCTCTACGCCCCGCAATGGCTGCGCGACGGGCCGAGCCTCGCCGCCGCCGGCACCTCCGGCGAACTCGGCGCCTATCGCTATGTCACGCAGGCCCAGGCCCGCGAGCGCTGGATGACCGGCGTGCCGGAGGCCAAGCGCGCCGCCCTCATCCCGCCCGGCTGGTTCGAGCACTGGGCCGGCGTCACCTTCGCCACCGACCCCGAGGGCCAGCGCCGCAACCCGCCCGCGCTGCGCGCCCCAAACGGCATACTGCTCGACAACCGCGAATTCTGGCAGGCCGGCAAGCCCTTCTACGACCCGGCGAAGATCACGGTCCCGACCCTTCTGGTGGTCGCCGAGTGGGACCGCGACACGCCGCCGGCGCTGGCCAACACCCTTTTCCCGCTGCTGACCGCGAGTCCCGGCAAGCGCTTGGTCCAACTCGCCGAAGGGACCCATAGCATCGTCATGGAGCGCAACCGTGGGGCGCTCTTCCAGGCGGTGCAGGTCTTCCTCGAAGAAGCCATCGCCTGACGGAGCCGCCATGCGCCTGCCCTTCGCCCTCCTCGCCTGCCTTCTGGCCTTGCCGGCGGCGGCGAAGGAGGCCTCGGTCCGCATCACCAACCGCGGTGCCCGCGCCATCAACGAGATCTACGTTGCCTCGGCCGCGGTGAATGCCTGGGGCGAGGACCGGCTCGGCAGCAGGACGCTCGGCAGCGGCGCCAGCCACCTCGTCGCCCTGCCGCCCGGCCAATGCGTGAACGACATCCGCATCATCCTCGACGGGGGCGAGGCGAAGGAGCGCCGCCGGGTCAACACCTGCGCCCAGGGCGACCTCGTCTTTCCGTAACGGCACGCATCGTTGACAGGGAAGGTCCGTGGCACGACGTTCACGGCAGCGGGAGTAATCGCCATGGCCAGTTCCGACCAGACCAAGAAGTCCTTCAAGCTGCGCAGCCAGCGCTGGTTCGATGACCCGGAAGACCCGGGCATGACCGCGCTCTACGTCGAGCGCTTCCTCAATTTCGGCATGACGCGCGGCGAGCTGCAATCCGGCAAGCCGATCATCGGCATCGCCCAGACCGGCAGCGACATCGCCCCCTGCAACCGCCACCACCTGGCGCTCGCCGAGCGGGTGAAGGCCGGCATCCGCGACGCCGGCGGCATCCCGCTCGAATTCCCGATCCACCCGATCCAGGAGACCGGCAAGCGCCCGACCGCGGCGCTCGACCGCAACCTCGCCTATCTCTCGCTCGTCGAGATCCTGCACGGCTACCCGATGGACGGCGTGGTGCTGACGGCAGGCTGCGACAAGACGACCCCCGCCGTGCTGATGGGCGCGGCGACCGTCAACATCCCCGCCATCGTCCTCTCCGGCGGGCCGATGCTCGACGGTCACTGGAAGGGCCGGCTGACCGGCAGCGGCACCATCGTCTGGGAAGGCCGCAAGCTGCTGGCCGAGGGCAAGATCGACTATGACGGCTTCATGGAGCTGGTCGCCAGCAGCTCCACCAGCGTCGGCCATTGCAACACCATGGGCACGGCGCTGTCGATGAACTCGCTGGCCGAGGCGCTGGGCATGTCGCTGCCCGGCTGCGCCGCCATCCCCGGCCCCTACCGCGAGCGCGGGCAGATCGCCCACGCGACGGGCAAGCGCATCGTGGAGATGGTGCACGAGAACCTGCGCCCCTCCGACATCATGACGCGCGAGGCCTTCGAGAACTCGATCGTCGCCGCCTCCGCCCTCGGCGCCTCCACCAACTGCCCGCCGCATATCCTCGCCATCGCCCGCCACATGGGCGTCGAGCTGAAGATCGAGGACTGGGACCGCATCGGCCACGACATCCCGCTGCTGGTCGACTGCCAGCCGGCCGGGCGCTTCCTGGGCGAGGCCTTCCACCGCGCCGGCGGCGTGCCGGCGGTGATGAAGGAGCTGCTGAACGCCGGCAAGGTGCATGGCGGCGTGATGACCGTCACCGGCCGCAGCCTCGCCTCCAACCTCGAGACGCTGGAGGAGCCGGACCGCGAGGTGATCCGCCACTACAGCGTTCCGCTGAAGGAGAAGGCCGGCTTCGCCATCCTCTCCGGCAACATCTTCGACAGCGCGGTCATGAAGATCAGCGTGATCGACAAGGCCTTCCGGAATCGCTTCCTGTCGAACCCGCCGGACGTCTTTACCGGCAAGGTCGTCGTCTTCGAGGGGCCGGAGGACTATCACGACCGGATCGAGGACCCGTCGCTCGGCATCGACGAGCACACCGTCCTCGTCATCCGCAATTGCGGCCCGGTCGGCTACCCGGGCAGCGCCGAGGTGGTGAACATGCAGCCCCCCGCCGCCCTGCTGAAGGCCGGCATCGACAGCCTGCCGACCATGGGCGACGGGCGGCAGAGCGGCACCTCGGCCAGCCCCTCCATCCTCAACGTCTCGCCCGAGGCGGCGGTCGGCGGCGGCCTCGCCCTGATGAAGTCGGGCGACCCGATCCGCATCGACCTCAACACCCGCAAGGTCGACCTGCTGATCCCCGAGGAGGAGCTGGCCGCCCGCCGCGCCGCCTGGCAGCCGCCCAAGCTGGTCAACAAGACCCCCTGGGAGGAGATCCAGCGCAGCATGGTCGGCCAGCTCGGCACCGGCGGCTGCCTGGAGCCAGCGACCCTCTACCTCGACGTGCTGAACACGCGCGGCGAGAGCCGCCACAACCACTGACGGGTGCGGCCATATCCATTTCGTGGATATGGCCCATCCACCCTTTGCCATTTGCGCTGCGGCGCAACAGCCCTATCTCTCTCCGCAACGGGCGGCCATCGCGCCGCCCACCGAGGAGAGACTTCCATGCGCAACCCCATGATGCCGCTTGCCGCCGCGCTGCTGCTCGGCCTGGCTGCGCCCGCCCTGGCGCAGCAAGCCCCCGAGGAGAGCACCGCGGCCCGGACGCTGGCGCAGAATGCCCGCGTCTCCGTCTACCAGGCCATGACCGCCGAGGCAGCCCGAGTGCCCGATGCCGCACCCTCCGTGGCGGTCACCTATCCCCGCAACCCGCCGGCCCGGCGCCTCGCCATCGCCAGCAACCAGACCCGCTGACCCGCCCCCCCGGGTTGACGCCAGCCGCCCGGCCGTGATCATGACCCCCAGAACGGGGGGAACGGGTCATGGCGGGCAGGCTGGCGGGCAAGCGGTGCTTCGTGACGGCGGCAGGCCAGGGCATCGGCCGGGCCTCTGCCCTCGCCTATGCGGCGGAAGGCGCCAGCGTCGTCGCCACCGATCTGAATGCCGGGAAACTCGCCGGCCTTGAGGCCGCGGGCATCAAGACCATGGTGCTCGACGTGCTCGACGATGCCGCCGTCGCCGCCGCCATCCAGGGGGCCGGCCCGCTCGACGTCCTGTTCAACTGCGCCGGCTTCGTCCACCAGAACACCATTGAGACCTGCACCGACGACGAGTGGGATTTCGGCTTTGCGCTGAACGTCCGCTCCATGTGGCAGACGATCCGCGCCGCGCTGCCGGGGATGCTCGGCCGCGGCGGCGGCGTGATCGTCAACATGTCCTCCGCCTGCTCCTCGGTGAAGGGCGCGCCGAACCGCTTCCTTTATGGCACCACCAAGGCCGCGGTGATCGGCCTGACGAAATCCGTCGCCACCGAGTACGTGACGCGCGGCATCCGCTGCAACTGCCTCTGCCCCGGCACGGTCGACACGCCGAGCCTCGGCGAGCGCATCTCCGCCAATGCCGCCGCGGCCGGCAGCGAGGAGGCGGCCCGCGCCGCCTTCGTTTCCCGCCAGGCCATGGGCCGGCTGGCGACGGCGGAGGAGATGGCCGCGCTCGTCGTCTATCTCTCCGCTCCGGAAAGCACCTTCGTCACCGGTCAGGCCATCGTCATCGATGGCGGCTGGACGTTGTAATTTGCGCGCCGGCGCAAAGCCGCCACACCAACCCTTTGCGCCGGCGCGAAGGGTCGCAAGGAGACATCCATGAAGCTGCTGCGCTACGGCCCCGAGGGCCAGGAGAAACCGGGGATGCTCGACGCCTCGGGCACCATCCGCGACCTTTCGGGCGTCATCCCCGACCTGGCCGGCGAGGCGCTCTCCGCCGCGAGCCTGTCGAAGCTCGCCGGCATCGACCCATCGACGCTGCCCGCCGTGCCCGGCAACCCGCGCCTCGGCCCACCGGTCGCGGGGATGAAGAACCTCATCTGCATCGGCCTCAACTATGCCGACCACGCCGCCGAGACCGGCGCGCCGGTGCCGAAGGAGCCGATCGTCTTCCTCAAGTCGCTCGGCGCCCTCAGCGGCCCGAATGACGACGTCATCATCCCCCGCGGCAGCGTGAAGACCGACTGGGAGGTCGAGCTCTGTATCGTCATCGGCTCCCGCGCCAAGTGCGTGAGCGAGGAGCAGGCCCTCGACCACGTCGCCGGCTATGCGGTGGGCAACGACGTCTCCGAGCGCGAGTGGCAGATCGAGCGCGGCGGCGCCTGGGACAAGGGCAAGGGTTGCGACACCTTCGGCCCGGTTGGCCCCTGGCTCGTCACCAAGGACGAGGTACCGGACCCGCAGAACCTGTCGATGTTCCTCGATGTCGACGGCAAGCGCATGCAGGACGGCAGCACGCGCACCATGATCTTCGGCGTGAAGACCATCGTTTCCTACGTCTCGGGCATGATCACCCTGCATCCGGGCGACGTGATCTTCACCGGCACGCCGCCGGGCGTCGGCCTTGGCCAGAAGCCCTCGCCGATCTTCCTCAAGGCCGGGCAGAGCATGACGCTCGGCATCGAGGGCCTCGGCGAGCAGACGCAGCGGACCGTCGCCTACGAAGGCTAGCCGCCTGCGATCGTCCTGGGTGCGGGCACCCAGGACGTGAATCGCCGGCTCAGCCAACAGCCAGTTCGGGGATGACCCAGAGGGGGGCATCCCCGCGCGCCACGCGCTGGCAGTTGTCGAAGGCGTTGCGGAAGCGGGCCTGCTGGTTGTCCCAGGTCGGGCCCGCGAAATGCGGCGTGAGGGTCACGTTCTTCAGGCGGAAGAGCGGGTTGTCCGCCGCCGGCGGCTCCTGGTCGAAAACGTCGAGCCCGGCGCCGGCGATGGTGCCGGCCTCCAGCGCCGCCGTCAGCGCCACCTCGTCCACCACCGGGCCGCGGCAGGTGTTGATGAGATAGGCCGAAGGCTTCATCCGCGCGAGCTCGGCCGCGCCGATCATGTGCCGGCTGGCCGGCGTCAGCGGCACGTGCAGCGAGACGATGTCGCTGCCCCGCAGGATCTCGCCGAACAGCTTGAAGCGGATGTCGAGCGCATCCTCCTCCGCCTCGGAGACGCGGCGGATGTCGTAGTAGTGGACGGTCATGCCGAAGGCATTGGCCAGCCGCGCCACCTTCCTGCCGATGGCGCCGAGCCCCACGATGCCGAGGGTCTTGTCGCGCAGCTCGTAGAGCTTCACCTGGCTCGGGTCATTGCCGCGCCAGCGGCCGGCGACGACGTTCTCGTGCTGGCTGACGAGGCGCCGGCAGGTGGCGAGCATCAGCAGCAGCGCATGCTCGGCGACGGCGGTGGAGTTGGCGCCGCCATTGTTGCAGACAGGGATGCCCGCCGCCCGCGCCGCCTCAATGTCGACCGTGTCATACCCGGCCGAGAGCAGCTGGAAGAGCTTCAGCCGCGGCGCCGCGGCGTAGAAGCCGGCATCGATCGCCCGGTTGCCGAAGCCCACCAGATACTCCGCCTCCGGGATCGCCGCCTTGAAGGCCTCGCTGCCGAAGGGCGCGACCACCAGCTCCATGCCCGAGGGTGCCAGCTCCCTGGCGATCTCGGCCGCGCTCAGGGCGCTGTCCATCATGACGATCCGTGGCGGCATGGCGCTGTCTCTCCCCCTGGAATTCGAGGAGATTGTCGCGGAACTGCTGGTGCGCCTAGGCCCGGCCGGCTGAAGGGGCCGGGCATCAGGGAGACCTCCGATCGGCGCCCCCTGGTCCGTCCAGGCTTCGTGCCGCCGTCACCCGGGCGAGTTCGGCGAGCAGGGCAGTGCGCTCGATCGGCTTGGAGAGGTGGCCGTCCATCCCGGCGGCGCGGCAGGCGGCCTGCTCCGCGGGGTCGACGCTGCCGGTCAGGGCAATGACCGGGAGGCGGGCGGCCGCGCCGCCGAGGGCGCGAAGCCGCCGCGTGGTTTCCATGCCGTCGAGCGGCTGCATCTGCACGTCCATCAGCACCGCGTCGGGCAGCGGGCCGGATTGCAGCGCGTCGAGGGCGGCCTGGCCGTCGGCGGCATCCTCGACGCGGTGGCCGGCGGGTTCGAGCAGGGCGCGGGCGACCTTGCGGTTGACCAGCACATCGTCGACGACGAGCAGGCGAAGCGGGCGGGCCGGCTCGCTCGGCAGCTCGGGCGCGGGCAGGGTGAGGGTGAAGCGGGCGCCCGCCCCCTCCGGGCCGGGGTCGTGGCGGAGCATGCCGCCCATCGCCCCGGCCAGGGCGGCGCAGGTGGCGAGGCCGAGGCCGGAGCCCTCGCCGGCAGCATTCCACGCCGCGCCCTGCACGACGTCGCCGCGGAGGCTGGCCAGCGCCCCTGCGGGCAGGCCGGGGCCGGTGACGGCGAGGCGAAGCTCGCCCGCCGCCCAGCCCGCGGAGAAGGTGATGCGGCCGCCGGGCGAGGTGAGCCTGGTCGCGTTGCCGAGCAGGTTCGTGACGACCTGCCGCAGCCGCAGCGGGTCCGCGACGACGATGGCCGGGAGCGGCGTCTCGGCCTCGAAGCGGAGGTCCTGCCGCTTCGCCGCCGCGGCGGCGGCGACCAGGGCGAGGGTGGCGCGGAGGGTCTCCGGCAGGGCGATGGGCTCGGGCGCCAGGTCGAGGAGGCCGGCCTCGACGCGGGCAAGGTCGAAGGCGTCATTCACGATGGCGCCGAGGATAGTTGCGCGGTCGGGCAGGCCGCCACGGCGCCGCGCGCAAATCAACGGGGCCAGTCATGCCGGCTCCATCCATCGTGGGATGCGGGCGCGGCCTGCGACGAAGCGGTGCATCGAGTGCAGCGTGCGCCAGAGCTGCCTGGGCGGGTGCCAGGGGCGCTCCAGCATGGACTGGGCGAAGCGGGTGAAGACGGGTTGGTAGGTTTCGGACAAATCCGGGTCGGGGAGGAACTGCGACGGCGCGGGCAGCGCCGAGTGGAGCCGCAGGCGGCGGGCGAGGACGATGGCGTGGAGATTGCCGCAAAGGCGGATGGCGCGGCGGAAGGCGCAGCAGATGCGGTGCGCCAGGGTTGCGAGGCGTCGCGGGTGCATGGCCAGCGCCACGAGCAGGCGGGGCCACAGGCCGGCGCGGGCCCAGCGGCGGTAGGAGCGCGAGACGGTGTCCGGCTTGCCGTGCCCAGGCGGCAGCAGGCGCCAGGGCGCGCGGCCGCCCTGGTGCTTGGTGGTGGCCCAGCGGAAGATGGCGTCGAGCCGGGCGCGCGGGGTGCCGTCGAGCGGCCGGCCGCGCTCGTGCAGTCCGCCGCAGCCCATGGCGGCCATGAGCGGTTCCATTTCGGCCCATTCGCGGTCGGTCATGGGCGCCCAGGGTCGGGGCGGCGTCAGGCAGGTGAGCGGGTCGAGGTAGATGCGGCGGAGGATGTCGTGCCGCGCGAGGAAGTCGGCAGGGAAGAGACCAGCGGGGATGGGGTCGGGGCGGCGCGGCTTGCGGCGGGGCATGGGGTGAGTTCCCGGGGCATTCGGAACATATATAGAACGAAATCCGTTGCGATGCAAGGCCGGAATGGTCGGTCCGGGGTTGGCAGCGTTCCATGGTGTCGTGGCCCGGCCGGGCGCCGGGACGGGCCGGGTCCGTGCCGGCGAGGTCAGGTCCGGGAGCGAAGGCAGGTGGATACCGCCTGTGGGACGCGTTGCGGCTTCGGGACAGGCGGGAGGAACCGGCCTCGGCGACGGGGTGCCGTCCGAAGCTCTCGCGGACGAGGCGTACCGTCCGCGTCCGGTTCCGCCCGCACCGCAACCCGAGCTTCGGGAGCCTTTCGCCTTTGGATGGGAAGGTCCCGTCCCCTCCCCTATCGCCTTGGCCCCTCCGGCCAGAAGCGCGCGCCGGCGCGGGCGAGGCCGCCGCCGAGGCCGATCGCGGTGCCGTCGGCGCGCCAGCAGGCGGCGCCTTCCAGCATGCCGTCCGGGTGGAAGCGGATCGCGGCCATGCCGCCGCCGACATGGGGGAGCGGCAGCACCTCATGGCCCATCGCCGCAAGGGCGGCGCGGGTCGGCTCGGGGATGGCGGGCTCGACCTCCAGCGCCTGGCCCTGGGTCCAGAGGCGGGGGGCCTCGACAGCTTCCTGCAGGCTCATGCCATGGTCGACGAGGGCGATCAGGGCCTGCATGGCGCTGCCGAAGATGCGGAGGCCGCCGGGGAGGCCGAGGGCGACCATCGGCTTGCCGTCGCGGAGCGCGATCAGCGGGGCCTGGCTCGTGGTGATGCGCTTGCCGGGCGCGATGGAGAGGGCATGGCCAGGGCGGGGGTCGAAGAGGGCCATGTAGTTGTTGGGGATGAGGCCCGTTCCCGGGACCATCAGCCGCGCGCCGAAGAGGCTGTTGATGGTGTGGGTGGCGCAGAGGATGTGGCCCTCGGCATCGGCCACGGTCAGGTGGGTGGTGTTGGGGCTCTCGCCCGCCGCAACGCCGGCGGTCCAGGCGCGGGCGCGCTGCGGGTCGATTAGGGCGCGGCGCTCGGCGGCGTAGTCCTTGGAGAGCAGGCGATCGACCGGGACGGCGACGAAGTCCGGGTCGGCCGTCGCGGCGGCGCGGTCGGCGAAGGCGATCTTCAGTGCCTCGGCGAGGAGGTGGCAGGTTTCGGGCGTGCCGAAGCCGGAGGCGCGGAGGTCGAAGCCTTCGAGGATGTTCAGCATCTGGACGACATGGACGCCGCCGGAGGATGGGGGCGGCGGGCCGACGATCTCCAGGCCGCGATAGCTGCCACGGACGGGGAGGCGCTCGACGAGGCGGGCGGCGCGGAGGTCCTCCTCGGCGAGGATGCCGCCGAGGCGCCGGATATGGGCGGCGATGGCGGCGCCGAGGAGGCCGCCGTGGAGGGCGGCGGGGCCGTCCTCCGCAACCTGGCGGAGGGAGGCGGCGGCTTCGGCCTGGACGAGGCGGGTGCCGGCGGCGAGCGGCTGGCCGCCGGGGAGGAAGACGGCGCTGATCGCCGGGTCGAGGGCGAGGTCGGGGGCGACCTCCCGGATGCATTCGGCGAGGTAGGGGGTGACCTGGAAGCCCCGCTCGGCGAGGCGGATGGCGGGCTGCATCACCTCGGCGAGGGAGAGGCGGCCGTGGCGGCGCAGCGCCTCGGCCCAGGCGAGGAGGTTGCCGGGCGTCGCAATGGCGAGGGGGCCGAGCGTGTTGGCGCGGCCCTCGGTCTCGAGCGCGGCAGGCCAGTCCTGGGCGAGCGGGCGGTACATGTCCGGACGGCCGGCGGCGGGGACCGCCGAGAGGCCGTCGAGCACGGTGTGGCTTCCGTCCGGCAGGCGGAGATGCATCATCCCGCCGCCGAGCAGGCCGACCATCATCGGCTCCACCACCGTCAGCGCGAAGAGGGCGGCGACGCCGGCATCGATGGCGTTGCCGCCGGCGGCCAGCATCTCCGCCCCTGCCGCCGAGGCGAGAGGGTGGTTGGTGACGACCATGCCGCGGGCGGCGGTGGCGGGGTGCTTCTCGGTCATTCCTGGCGGCCTTTCAGACATGCAGCGCCTTCCGCCGTCCGGAGCGGGAGCCTGTCCGGGGGCCCCGCGGCGCCGCGCAGTGGTGTCGTGAGGAGTGATCAGCGCCCCTTGAAGACGGGCTTGCGCTTCTCGTTGAAGGAGCGGATGCCCTCGATGCGGTCCTCGGTGCCGACCAGGTGGTTGTAGGCCTCGATCTCGAAGCGCAGCGCGGTGCGGATGTCCATCTGCAGGCCGAAATGGATGGACTTCTTCGCCTGCCGGACGGAGAGCGGGGCGTTGCTGGCGATGGCGGTCGCCGTCTCCATGACGGCAGGCCAGAGAGCCTCGCGCGGGCAGACGCGGTTGAGGATGCCCCAGTCGGCGGCCTGCTGCGCGGTGAAGGGCTTGCCGGCCAGGATGATCTCCTTGGCGCGGCGCTCGCCGACGACCCGCGGCAGGGTCTGGGTGCCGCCGGCGCCGGGCATGATGCCGATCGTCACCTCGGTGAGGGCGAAGCGGGCGTGGTCGGCGCCATAGGCGAAGTCGGAGGCGAGGACCATCTCCAGCCCCCCCGCATAGGCGTGGCCGCTGACCGCGGCGATAATGGGGATGGGGCAGTCGATCTGGGCCCAGAAGGCGCGCTCGAAGATCTCGTGCTGCCGGCGCCAGGCCTCGTCGGTCATGCCGTTGCGCTCCTTCAGGTCGCCGCCGCCGCAGAAGGCGCGCTCGCCGGCCGCGGCGAAGACGACGCAGCGGATGTCGCCCGGGTCCTGGAAGAGGCCGGTCCAGACCGTGTGGAGGTCGAGGCCCATCTGGGTGTTCAGCGCGTTCGAAACTTCGGGGCGGTTGAGGCGCACCACCAGCACATGGGGTGCAGGCGTCTCAAGGCTGAGGGTGTCGAGCGGGGCGAGATTCATGGCGGCGGGTCCTCCTTGCCGTGCAGGGTGGACGCGCCGGCGGCGCTTGTCAGCCCGGCGCGGCGGGGCTTTTCCGCTGGGCCTCCGCCCACATTGCGCCGAGGGCGAAATCCTCCGCCGTGGAGCCGAGGGGGACGGTGGCGCCGCCCGAGTAATGGGTCATCTCGCCGAAGCGGGGTTCGCCGCCGATCAGGTAGAAGTCGACGCGGACGGCATCGAATCCGGCGCCGAGCCGGGCGGCGAGGTCGTGCAGCAGGATGGCTTCGGGCGGGGGGCCCGGATAGTCCGGGCAGTCGGCCTGGCGGTGGCGGCCGAAGGCGAGCGGGGCGAGGGTCACCGGGTCGTAGAACACCTCGCGCCGCTGCTCGGTGTAGCGGCCGAGATGGACCTGCAGCAGGCGCGGCCGGCCGTTGAAGACATAGACCTTGTAGTCCTCCGGCACGGCGCCGGCGCCGCCGCCGGGCAGGTATTCCTCGGCGATGAGGCGCGGGCGGATCGGGTGGTAGCCCCACTCGCCGGTGCGGCGGCCGTAATTCTCGGCAAGCCAGCCGGCGGCGGTGGCGAGGATGGCGGCGCGGTTGGCCGCGTCGCGGTCCGTGACGAAGGCGTTGTAGCCGGAGCCGTGATTGGCCTTGAGCACGAAGCGGCGCGGCAGCTTCTCCCAGCAGATCTCGCCCGGCTGGTCCCAGAGGCCGAGCGCGGGCACGAGGTAGCGCCAGCCGATGCGCTCCGCGACCCAGGGGCGGACGGCGGCCTTGTCGAGCGTCAGCGGGATCAGCGGGTTGCGGTCGTGCAGGATTTTCCAGGCGATGCGCTCGTTGAAGCTGCGCGGGTTGCGGAGGTCGGGCTCATAGCCGAGGGAAGCGCGCATCATCCGGCGGAGGCGGCGGGCGATGCGCAGCCGGTCGAGCCAGCCGACATGGTCGGCAGCGCGGTGGAAAGCGTGGCGGAGCAGGGCGAGGCCCGGAAGCGAGGGGCGAACTAAGGCAAGGCTGGCCGGCTGGGTCATGCTGGATTCCATGTAATGCCGAACTCCATTGGCGCTACGGCCAGGCGGGGGGATACGGATGCGGAATTGACGGCGATTTCGGGGGCATAGGCACGGATGCTGTCGGCGGAGGAATGGGACGCGGTGCGGCTGAGCCTCGCCGTGGCGGGGCGCTCGGTGCTGGTCTCGCTGCTGCCGGCGGTGCTGGTGGCCTGGGCGCTGGCGCGCGGGCGCTTCCCCGGGCGGATGCTGCTGGATGCGGTGGTCCACCTGCCGCTGGTGGTGCCGCCGGTGGTGGTCGGCTGGGGGCTGCTGATGCTGTTCGGGGTGCGGGGGCCGGTCGGCGGGCCGCTCAACGACTGGTTCGGGGTCAGGCTGGTCTTCACCACCGAGGGGGCGGCGCTGGCCACCGCCGTGATGTCCTTCCCGCTGATCGTGCGCAGCGTAAGGCTGGGGCTGGAGGGGCTGGACCCGGGGCTGGAGGAGGCGGCGCGGACGCTGGGGGCGGGGTGGCTCGACCGGTTCCTCACCGTCACCCTGCCGCTGATGTCGCCGGGGATCCTGGCGGGCGCGGTGACGGCCTTCGCGGCCGGGCTCGGGGAATTCGGAGCGGTCATCACCTTCGCCTCCAACATCCCCGGCGAAACGCAGACCCTGCCGCTGGCGATCTACAGCGCGACGCAGAGCCCGGGGGGCGAGGCGGCGGCGGGGCGGCTGGCGCTGGTCTCCTTCGCCCTGGCGCTAACGGGGCTGCTGCTGGCGGAGTTGCTGGGGCGGCGGCTCGGGCGCTGGCTGGGGCGGGCGTGATGCTGGAGGTAGCGGTGCGGCACCGCTTTCCCGGCTTCGCCCTGGAGGCGGAGTTCGGCTCGCCGGGGGCGGGGGTGACGGCGCTGTTCGGGCCGTCGGGCTGCGGGAAGTCGACCATCCTGGCGGCGGTCGCCGGGCTGCTCAGGCCGGAGGCGGGGCGGGTCGTCGCCGGGGGCGAGGTGCTGCTGGATACGGCGCGCGGGGTTTCCGTCGCTCCGGAGCGGAGGCGCTGCGGGGTGGTGTTCCAGGATGCGCGGCTGTTTCCGCATCTGAGCGTCGCGTCCAACCTGCGCTACGGGCTGCGGCGGGCGCCGCGCGGGGCCACGACGGATGCCGAAGGGCCGGGCTTCGGCGAGGTGGTGGAGTTGCTGGGGCTCGGCGGGCTGCTGGGGCGAAGGCCGCTGGGGCTCTCGGGCGGGGAGCGGCAGCGGGTGGCGCTGGGGCGGGCGCTGCTCGCCCGGCCGCGGCTGCTGCTGATGGACGAGCCGCTGGCGGCGCTCGATGCCGGGCGGCGGGCGGAGGTGCTGCCCTTCCTCGCCCGGCTGCGCGACGCGGCGGGGCTGCCGATCCTCTACGTCACCCATGCGCTGGACGAGGTGGATGCGCTGGCCGACCGGCTGGTGCTGCTGGAGGCGGGGCGCGTGCTCGCCGCCGGGACGGTGGAGGCGCTGGCGGCGCGGGCGGACCTCCCAGCGCTGGCCCGGCGGCGGGATGCGGGGGCGGTGATCGGCTGCACCGTGCTGGCGCAGGATGCCGCGCGGGGGCTGACCCGGCTGGGCTTCGAGGGGGGCGAGCTGGTGGTGGCGCAGCGGCCGGGGCTGGCGGTGGGGACGCGGCTCCGGCTGCGGCTGCGGGCGCGGGACGTGGCCGTCGCCACCGAGGCGCCGCGGGGGATCTCCATGCACAACATCCTGCCAGCGCGGCTGGAGGCGGTGGTCACCGCCGGGGAGGCCGAGGCGATGCTGCGGCTCCGGGTCGGGCCGACGGCGCTGCTGGCGCGGGTGACGCGCGACAGCGTCGGGCGGCTGGGCCTGGCGCCAGGGATGGCAGTCTTCGCCCTGGTGAAGTCGATCGCCTTCGACCATGCGGGGCCAGGGTGAGCGGCGGGTGGCGGCTGGCGCCGGTGGCGGAAGCGCGGGCGCTGCTGCCGGCGGCGCCGGTGGCGGCGCGGCGCCTGCCGCTCGGGCACGCCATCGGGCATGTGCTGGCGGAGCCGGTGCGGGCGGCGGCTGCGGTGCCGGCGATGGCGGTGGCGGCGCGGGAGGGCTGGGCCGTCGAGTCCGCCGCGACCGAGGGGGCGGGGCCCTATGCGCCGGTGCTGCTGCCGGGACTGGCCTGGGTGGCGCCGGGCGAGCCGCTGCCGGCCGGGACGGATGCGGTGCTGCCGGCCTTCACCCGCGATGGTGATCTGGTACTGGAGGGGGTAGCGCCGGGCGAGGGCGTCCGCCCCGCCGGCGAGGATGCGGCGGCGGGGGCGGTGCTGCGGGCGGCAGGGCACCGGCTCGGGCCGCTCGACCTGGTGCTGGGGGCGGCGGGCGTGGCGGAGGTGGCGGTGCGGGTGCCGCGCGTCGCGCTGCACGGGGCGGACTGGCTCGCCGGGATGGTGCGGGCGGAAGGGGCCGAGCTGGTCGAGACGGGGGCCGAGCTGGTGCTGGCGGCAGGGCTGCGGGCGGAGCGGGTGCTCTTCCCGGGGATCGCGGCGCGGCCGGGAGATGGGGCCGGGGTCGGGATCATCGGCGGGGTGCCGGCGGTGCTGCTGCCGGGGGACCTGCCGGGAGCGCTGGCGGGATGGTGGCTGCTCGGGCGGCCGGCGGTCCGCGCGCTGGCGGGGCGCGGGCCGGTGGCGCGGCGGCGGATGGCCCTGGCGCGGAAGCTGGCCTCGCCGGTCGGCATCACCGAGGTGGTGATGCTGGGGGCGGCGGGCGAGGCGGTGACGGCGCTCGGCGCGGCGGTGGCGGTGCTGGTCGTGCCGCCGGGGCGGGAGGGGTATGAGGCAGGGGCCGAGGTGGAGGTGGAAGGGGTGTGACCGGTGGCCCGGTTGGCCAACTGCCCCTGCCTTTCGCCGCCTGCTAGACCTCGCGCCATGTCCCTTCTCGACCGCATCCGCCGCGCCGCCCGGCAGGAGCAATTCCTCGACGTCATCACGGCCGAGGACGCGACCGCCCGGTTCCGGGCAGCGCTCGACCTCGCGCCCCTGCCGGCGGAGGAGGTGGCGCTGGCGCAGGCGCTTGGGCGGGTGACGGCGCGGCCGGTGGCGGCGGCGGCCGATGCGCCGCCCTTCGACCGGGCCTCGATGGACGGCTTCGCGGTCCGGGCGGCGGATACGCTCGGGGCGAGCGAGGCGGCGCCGCGGCGGCTCCTGCTCAATGCCGAGTTGCTGGCCTGCGGGGTGGCGCCGGCGATCGAGGTGGCGCCGGGCACGGCGACGGCGATCGCCACCGGCGGCGTCATCCCGCGCGGGGCGGATGCCGTCGTCATGGTCGAGAGCACCGAGGCGGAGGACGGGCCGGAGGGCCCGGTGGTGCTCGTCCGCCGGCCGGTGGCGGCGGGGCAGGCGGTGGCCTATGCGGGCAGCGACATCGCCCGCGGCGAGACGGTGCTGCGGGCCGGCACGGCGGTCACCAGCCGGGAGATCGGGATGCTGGCGGCGGCGGGGCTCGCACGGGTGCCGGTGGTGCGGCGGCCACGGGTGGCGGTGCTCTCGACGGGCGATGAGCTGGTGGCGCCGGGCGAGGCGCTGCCGCCGGGCGGCATCTACGACAGCAATGCGGCGGTCCTCTCGGCGGCGGTGGCGGAGAATGGCGGCGAGGCGGTGCCGCTCGGCATCTTCCGCGACGACGAGCCAGAGCTGGAGGCGGCGCTGCGGCGGGCACTCGACCTTGCCGACATGGTGGTGATGTCGGGCGGCACCTCGAAGGGAGCGGGCGACGTGTCGCACCGCATCCTCGCGCGGCTGCCGGGGCCGGGCGTCCTCGTGCACGGGGTGGCGCTGAAGCCGGGCAAGCCGCTCTGCCTCGGCGCCGTCGGGCGCAAGCCGGTGGTGGTGTTGCCGGGCTTCCCGACCAGCGCGGTCTTCACCTTCCAGGAATTCGCGGTGCCGGTGATCCGGGCGATGGCGGGGCTGCCGCCCCGGGCCGAGGCGGCGGTGGAGGCGAGGCTGGCCGTCCGCATGCCGAGCGAGGCGGGGCGCGTCGAGTATGTGATGGCTTCGCTGGGGGAGGACCCCAAGGGGCGGCTGCTGGCCTGGCCGCTCGGCAAGGGCTCGGGCAGCGTCACCGCCTTCTCCCAGGCCGACGGGTTCTTCGCCATCCCGGCGGAGGAGCAGGCGGCGGCGGCGGGGACGGTGCAGCGGGTGCGGCTGATCGGGGGGGCGCATCCGCTGCCGGACCTCACCATCATCGGCAGCCATTGCACGGGGCTGGATGCGGTCCTCGACCTGCTTGCGGCGGAGGGGATCAGGGGGCGGAGCCTGGCGGTGGGCAGCCTCGGCGGGCTGGCGGCGGCGCGGCGGGGGGAATGCGACCTGGCGCCGGCGCATCTGCTGGACGCGGCGAGCGGCGACTACAACCAGCCCTTCCTTGCCGAGGGGCTCCGGCTGGTGCCGGGCTGGCGGCGGGTGCAGGGGGTGGTTCACCGCCCGGGGGATGCACGGTTCGAGGGGCTGGATGGGCGGGCGGCCGTCGAGCGGGGCGCGGCGGAGCCGGGGCTGTTGCTGGTCAACCGGAATGCGGGGTCGGGGACGCGGCTTCTGCTCGACGGGCTGCTCGGAGGAGCGAGGCCGGCGGGCTATGCCAACCAGCCGAAATCGCACAACGCCGTCGCGGCGGCGGTGGCGCAGGGGCGGGCGGATTGGGGGGTCGCCATCCGCAGCGTCGCCGAGGCCTACGGGCTGGGCTTCGCGCCGCTGGCGGACGAGCATTACGACTTCTTCCTGCCCGAGGCGCGGGCGGGGCGGGCGGCGGTTCGGGCCTTCCTCCGGGTGCTTGCCAGCGAGGAAGGCAAGGCGAGGCTCAGGGCGCTGGGGTTCGAGGCGGCGTGAAGCCCCGGCGTGAAGCCCCGGCGTGAATCCCTAGCGTGAATCCAATGTCATGCGGCCGGTGCGGATTGCGGGGTAACGGACAGGAATGGTCCGGCGAATAACCCGCCGGATCATGCATGAGAGGTGTCCATGGCGCAGCCATCCCGCCCGTCGCGTTTCCCGCTGGGTTCCTTCGTCGTCATCGCGGCCGTGCTGGGCGGGGGCGCGGCGGCCTTCGCCTACACCGCCGGCTGGCTCTCGCCCGAGCGCCTGTCGCGCGAGCGGGTGCTGGCGGCGCTGAGCCCGCCGGGGGGGCCGGCGCCCGGCCACCGGCGCAACCACACCAAGGGCCTCTGCTTCACCGGCAGCTTCGAGGCGAACGGGGCGGGCGCCGCCCTCTCGCGCGCGCCGGTGCTGGCGGCGGGCCGCTACCCGGTGATCGGCCGGTTCAACCTCGCCTCGGCCGTGCTGGCGCAGCCGGACGGGCAGGCGCGGGTGCGCGGGCTGAGCCTCAGCATCGCCGGCCCGGACGGGTCGGAGTGGCGGACGGCCATGATCACCGCGCCGGTCTTCCCCGTCTCCAACGTGGAGGCCTTCTACGCCCTCCAGATGGCGGCGAAGAGCAAGGAGCCGGGGGCGATGGGGGCCTTCGCCGCGGCCCATCCCGAGATCGCCGCCTTCGGCCGCTGGGCGGGCAGCGCGCCCTGGACCGGCAGCTATGCGGAGGAGCGCTACAACGCGCTCAACGCCTTCCTCTTCACCGATGCCGAGGGGCACGACCATGCGGTGCGCTGGTCGGTGCGGCCGGAGGCCCGGCCGGTGCCGGTGCCGCACGAGCAGCTCGCGGCAAAGCCGCCGGATTTCCTCGACGGCGAGATCAAGGCGCGCATCGCCGCGGGGCCGGTGCGCTGGACGGTGACGGTGACGGAGGCCGGGCCGGAGGACCCGGTGGCCGACCCGAGCAAGGCCTGGCCGGAGGGGCGCCGCACCATCGAGGTCGGCACGCTGACCGCGGAGGCGGTGCAGGAGGAGCAGGACGGGCCGTGCCGCGACATCAACTACGACCCGACGGTGCTGCCGCCGGGGATGCGGACCTCGGCGGACCCCTTCCCCGCCGCGCGGTCCTCCGCCTACGCCCTGTCCTACCAGCGCCGTGCCGCCGAGGCGGCCGCCTATCCCCACAGCGCGCCCGGAGGCCGCCCATGACCGCCGCCCGCTTCAGCCCGATGCAGCGGCTGCTCCACTGGCTCATGGCAGCCTGCATCCTGGCGATGCTGTTCATCGGCGTCGGCATGGTCTCGACCCTATCGACGCGCTACCTGACGCTCGTCTCCATCCACAAGCCGCTCGGCATCGCCATCCTGCTGCTGGCGCTGCTGCGGCTGGGGCTCAGGCTGCGGCGGGGCGCGCCGCCGCTGCCGGCCGAGCTGCCGGAGCCGATGCGGCTCGCGGCGCATCTCTCGCACGTCGTGCTGTATGGGCTGATGGTCGCCATGCCGCTGCTGGGCTGGGCCATGCTCTCGGCCGAAGGCTACCCGGTGGTGCTGTGGGAGGGGATGCGGCTGCCGCCGATCCTGCCGCAGAGCCTCGAAACCTATGCGCTGCTGCGGCAGGCGCATGGGCTGCTCGGCTATGCCTTCTTCGCGGTGATCCTCGCGCATCTCGGCGCCGCGCTGTTCCATGCGCTGGTGCGGCGCGACGGGGTGTTCGAGGCGATGGCGCCGGTGGCGGGCCGGGTGGAGGATTGAGGCTGGGCTTCCGCTCGGTGGCGCGAGCGGAGGCTGGCCTGGCCCGCCGCCTGGCGGACGGACGACCCGTACCGGGCGCTGCCGGCTGGGCGAGATCCTGTGAGTGTGCCCAGGGCGGGACGAGTGCGGCCATTCCGTTTCCGGCCGGACCCGGTCGTGACGCCGTGGCAGCGATCCCGGGCGTCGCTGACGCTTGAAAGCCGACCTCGATCCACCGTTACCGGCATCACGAAGCGCTCAGCCGCCGAAATGGCGCCTGCCGCCGGCAGACTGCATGTTGTTGGTTGTCGCCGAGCCCATCCCACCGGGCCAGGAGGCATAACCCGGCAGTGCCCACGTCAACTGAAAGCACCCTGGACCGGAGGCAATTCCTCGCGCTGCTGGGCCTGGCGGCCGCGGCTCCGCACGATGCCAGGGCGCTGGAACTCATCGATGCCAACCAGCTGATCGCCGACAACCGCGAGGACGGGGTGCGGGTTCTCAGCGCGGAGGGTGAGTTCATTGGCGCGCGCGGAGCGTATTACGGTCCACCCGTCCCCTTCGCCCGGCTCCCCCAGCATCTGATCGGCGCGCTGGTGGCCAGTGAGGATCGCCGCTTCTACGAACACTGGGGGCTGGATCCGAGGGCGATGGCACGCGCGGTGTGGTCCACGCTCACGGGGCGCACCCAGGGCGGCAGCACGCTGACCCAGCAGACCATCAAGGAGATCTACCTCAAGGAACATAGCCCGATCGTACGGAAGCTGCTGGAAGAACCGGTGCTTGCGCCGATCCTGGAGCTCAACCTGAGCAAGGAGGACATCCTGTTCGTTTATTTCAACAGGGTCTTCTTTGGCGGCGGCGCGTATGGAATTGAAGCGGCCGCCCGGGTTTACTTCAACAAGTACGCGCGCAACCTCAGCATATTGGAGTCGGCCATGATGGTTGGGCTGCTCCCCGCACCCAACCGGTTCAACCCCCATCGGAATTTCCAGCTGTCGCGCGACCGGGGCTTCCGGGTGATCGAGCAGATGGTTGACGCCGACTACCTCACCCGATCTGCCGCAGATCGTGCCAAGGCGCAAAACGTCACGATAGCGGCCCCGAAATCGGCATGGGGGGGATTCTACCCCCGAAGCACGCAGATCGGCTGGTTCGCCCGTTGGGCCGAGAACGAAGCCAATGCGAACTCCGCGCCATCCGCGCGACGCGGCACGAGAACCGTCACAACCACATTGGACCTGAAGATCCAGGCAGCCGCCGAGAGGCACCTGGAGCAAGCCCTTCGTCAACACGCCCGGGCACGGCAGATCGAGGAAGGCGCCGTGGTTGTCATGCGGTATGATGGCGCGGTGGTGGCCTTGGTCGGCGGGCGTGACTACAAGCAGAAGGAATGGGATCACGCCACCCAGGCCAGACGGCAGCCAGGTTCCGTAGCCAAGCTTTTCGTTTATCTCGCTGCACTGCAGGAAGGCAGCACGCCCGATACGAAGGTCAGCGATGCTGCCCTGACGCTCGGTGGACGCCCCGTCAGGAACTTCGACGACAGGTATCTCGGCGACATCTCGCTGGCCGCGGCCTTGGAGAAGTCTTCCAACACGGCTGCCGTTCGGCTTGCCATGCAGAACACCAGCGCAGTCAGAGAGCTCATCGAGGCGCTGAATGTGGGAAGCGATCCCAAAGGCGAGGCCGGCGACCTGGCGCTTGGGACCTATGAGGCGAGGCTGGTCGATCTCACGGCGGCTTTCGCCTGCGTGGCCAATTACGGCAGGATGGTCGTGCCCTATGCAGTACAGCGGGTCCAGGATCCAGCAGGCGCCGAAACACTGGTGCGGGTGCGCCCGGCACGATCGGACGTCAGGCAGGCCATGGAGCCTCGGCATGCCGAGTTGATGCGGCAAATGCTTTCGGGTGTCGTGCAGCGGGGCACCGGGAGCGCCGCTGACCCGGGTTTCTGGGCGGCAGGGAAGACCGGAACAACGACCGCCAGCCGCGATGCTTGGTTCGTCGGTTTCACCGAACGGTACGTGGCGGGCGTGTGGCTGGGAAACAGCGACAGCAAACCGATGGTCGGCGTGTCGGGTGGTGGCCTGCCTGCCCAGATATGGCGCTCGGTCATGATCGACGCTGCCAGAAGCGCCTGAACACAGGACGTGTTCCGGCTCCTCGGCCGCTCGAATGGGACAGCGACCGAGGGCGCCATGCCCCAGGGCCGGCGGCTTCGCGCCCGCAACGGACATCAAATGGATTTGCTTGCGGTCGCACAAGCAGACAATGATCCGCCATCGCCGCTTTTCAGCGGACCGCAACGGGAGAAATCCACATGACCGGGCGTGATGCCGTTTTCCCCGCCGGCCGGCATGACCTCTACACGTCACAGGCCTACTCAGCAGCGATCAGGTCAGGTGACCTGCTGTTCGTGTCCGGCCAGGTCGGCAGCCGCGACGATGGCTCGCCTGAGCCGGATTTCGCGGCCCAGGTCCGGCTGGCATTCGCCAATCTCAAGGCGACCCTCCAGGCGGGTGGCTGCGGGTTCGATGACATCGTTGACGTGACGACCTTCCATACCGATCCCGAGACTCAGTTCAGCACGGTCATGATGGTGAAGGGCGAGGTGTTCACGGAGGCGCCTTATCCGAACTGGACGGCGGTCGGCGTCAACTGGCTCGCGGGGTTCGACTTCGAGATCAAGGTCATCGCCCGCATTCCTGGTTGATCGCCGGCAAGTTGGAGCTTCAGGGCGATGGGCATGGCCGAGCTCGAGCGCAACAAGGCGAATGTGATCGCCTTCTACGAGTTGATGTTCAACGACTGCCGGCCGCGTGAGGCCATCGCGCGCTACGCGGGCGACGACTACATCCAGCACAATCCTCACGTCCCTACCGGCAAGGCAGGCTTCATCGACTATTTCGAGCGCATGGCACGCGAGTGGCCGGGCAAGAGGGTGGAGGTCAAGCGCTCGGTCGCCGAAGGCAACCTTGTCGTGCTGCATTGCTTCCAGCACTGGCCCGGCAACAACGATTATGCGGGCATCGACATCTTCAGGCTCGATGAGGCGGGTAAAATCGTCGAGCACTGGGACGTGCTGCAAATTGTGTCCGAACAGTCGGCCAACCCGAACGGCATGTTCTGAGCTGCCCGGGAGGTCCAGTTGGGTCGGCGTGCCGGGGCGGAGCCTGCCCAGGCATCCGCTTCTCCGCCTCCTGACCTGGACGCGGACGGTCCGCTGTCGGCGAGGAGCGGCCACGACGTCACAAGCACCCAACGCCGAGCCTCGACCTTTACCGCGTGGCGCCGGGCGTCCAGAGCACGTCGCCGGCGCCGTTGCCGTTGAGGCGGCGGGAGAGGATGAAGAGCAGGTCGGAAAGGCGGTTGAGGTAGCGGATCGCCTCCGGGTTCACGGCTTCCGCCGCGGCGAGGGCGACGGTGACGCGCTCGGCGCGCCGGGCGACGGTGCGGGCGAGATGCGCCGCCGCGGCGCCGGGGGTGCCGCCGGGCAGGACGAAGCTCCGAAGCGGCGGGAGGGGGGCGTTGAGCGCCGCCGCCTCCGCCTCCAGCCGGGCAGTCTGGGCGGCGGCGAGGCGGAGGCGCTCGCCCGCCTCGCCGGGCACGCAGAGATCGGCGCCGAGGTCGAACAGGTCGTTCTGGATGCGGGCAAGGATGGGGTCGGCCTCCGCATCGTTAGCAGTATGCAGGCGGAGCAGGCCGAGCACGGCATTGGTCTCGTCCACCGTGCCGATCGCCTCGATGCGGAGCGAATCCTTGCGCAGCCGGGTGCCGTCGCCGAGCGAGGTCTCGCCGGCATCGCCGCCGCGGGTGGTGATGACGTCGAGCCTGACCATGGGGCGTCCTTCTACCGGTTCAGCTGGAAATGGATGGAGGTGCGGATATTGCCCGATATGGGGATGCCGTCGCGCATGGCCGGGCGGAAGCGCCAGCGGCGGACGGCGCGCTTCGCCGACTCGTCAAGGGCGGGGAAGCCGGAGCTGGCGAGGACCTCGACCTCCTCGACGGTGCCGTTCGGGGTGACGCGGATGACGAGGCCGACGACGCCCTGTTGGCCGCGCTGGCGGGCTTCGTCGGGATAGTCGGGCGTGGGGTTGCGGATGCCCTCGGCGAGGCCGGGAGGCGTGATGGCACCGAGGGCGGGGGCGGCGCCGGTGGTCAGCGGCTGCTGGCTCGCCGGGCCGGCGGGCGGCGGGGCGGGGGATGGCGCGGCGGCCTGGGCGGCGGGGGCCGGGCGCGCGGGGGCGGTGCGGGGGCGCGGCTGGGGCAGCGGAGGGGGCGGCGGCTCAGGTGGCGGGATGGGCAGTGGCTCCGGCTCCGGCTCGGGCTCGGGCTCAGGCTCGGGCTGCGGCGCGGGGGGTGCGGGCGGGGCCGGCAGGGCCGTGGACGGCGGGCGGTCCTCGGGTGGCGGGGGCGGCAGGGGGACGGCATCCGGCGCCGCGGGGGGCGGCAGGAGCGCGGCGAGCGGCGGGGGCGGCGGGGCGAGGCTCGGCGGCGGCGGAGCGGGGGCGGCCGGCGGAGGTGGCGGGGGCGGCTCCGGCTGGGTGGGGGCATCGGGGGGCGCCGGCTCGCCTTCGGTCGTGCCGGTCTGCTCCTGCCAGACGACCTCGACCGATTGCTCGGCGTGCGGGCCGGGCTGCTTCGGGCGGTTAAGGAGGAGGAGCATCGCGGCCAGCGCCGCGGCATGGAGCGTGAGGGAGGCGGCGGCGGCGCGGCCGAGCGGGGACCCGTCCAGGGTCACAGCACGAGGACGCCGTGATGCTTCGCCTTGCCCTCCGGCTCGACATGGATGGTGATGGTGGCGCCCTCGATCTCCGCCTTCAACGCCGCCTCGATGCGGTCGCAGATGGCATGCGCCGCGTCGACCGTCATCGTCCCCGGCACGACCAGGTGAAATTCGATGAAGGTAAGGCGGCCGGCATGGCGGGGGCGGAGGGCGTGCGCCTCGATCGCGCCCTCGGCATGGGTCGAGACGGCGCCGCGGATGCGGGCGAGCAGGCCGGGCTCCACCGCCTCGTCCATCAGCCCGCCGACGCTCTCGCGCACCAGCCTGCCGCCGGACCAGAGGATGTTGAGCGCGGTGAGCGCGGCGAGCAGCGGGTCGAGCCAGAGGCGGCCGGTGAGGGCGACCAGGGTGACGCCGGCGAGCACGCCGAGGGAGGTGACCACATCGGTGACCAGGTGGCGGGCGTCGGCGAGCAGCGCGGGCGAGCGGGAGCGGCGGCCCTGGCGGAAGAGCAGGCTGGCCCAGCCGGCATTGATCGCGGTGGCCAGCGCCGAGATGGCGAGGCCAGGGCCAGGCTGCTCCGGCGCCACCGGGCTGCGCCAGGCGCCCCAGGCCTCGTTCAGGATGGCGACGGCGGCGATGACGATCAGCGCGCCCTCGAGCACGGCGGAGAAGTATTCCGCCTTGGTGTGGCCGTAGGGGTGGTTGGCGTCGGCCGGCATCGCCGCGTAATGGACGGCGATGAGGGCGGCGGCGGCGGCGGCGACGTTCACCACGCTTTCCAGCGCGTCGGCCAGCAGGGCGACGCTGCCGGTCAGCGCCCAGGCGCCGAGCTTCAGCGCCAGCACCAGGGCGGCGATGACGACGCTGCCGATGGCGAAGCGGAGGGTGCTGCTCATCGGCGGTGGCGGGGCGGGGTGGCGGGCAAGCGGGGGCTCCGGAATGGGGGGTGTTTTGGACTGCGCGGCGGCGGCGGGGCAAGGGGGCGGCAGGGGCTTTCCTTAGCTGGCTAGGTTTTCCGCCCCGGCCGGTTCATGGCATGATGCCGCGCTGCACAATGGAATTGGCCCCGATGCCCCTCTCCTCCCCTGCCCCGCGCGAGCCGCTGCACCGGCGCGCCATCGACATCCGCGGCTACCGGCGGGAGGACGGGCTGTTCGACATCGAGGCGCATCTGGTCGACACGAAGTCCTACCCCTTCGTCAACGACGACCGCGGCACGATCGAGCCGGGCGAGGCGCTGCACGGGATGTGGCTGCGGCTGACGGTGCGGGAGGACATGGAGATCGTCGCCTGCGAGGCTTCCTCGGACTTCACGCCCTATGCGGTCTGCCCGCAGGCGGCGCCGAATTTCGCCCGGCTGGCGGGGCTGCGCATCGGGCCGGGCTTCAACCGGGCGGTGCAGGAGCGGGTCGGCGGCGTCGAGGGCTGCACCCATCTGCGGGAGGTGCTGGGGCAGATGGCGACCGTCGCCTTCCAAACGCTCTACCCGATCCGGGCCAGGCGCGAGCGCGAGGAGACGGCCCGGATCATGGCCGAGGGCGGCGCGGTCGAGCGGCGCCGGCCGGCGATGCTCGGGAGCTGCCTCGCCTATGCGGCGGACAGCCCGGTGGCGCAGGCGCGGTGGCCCTGGCTGAAGGAGGAGGCGAAGGCGGGCGGCGGCTGACCCCCGGCTGGCCCCGGCGGCGGGCGGGGCGCCTCGCCGCTTAACCGAATCTTATGGGCGGCATGCAAGGCTGCCGGCATGAGCGCATCCACGACCTCGCTTGCAGTGCCAGGCATCCAGGGTGGCGCGGCCGCCTTGCTGGTCGGCGCCACCCTCGCGCTTGCCCTGCTGCAGGCTTGGCCGAAGCCCGGCCGGCCCGTAGCGCTGCTGTTCCCGCCCGGCCTCGCCGCCACGGACGCCCTGCTGGCCGTGCTGGCGGAGCCGGGCTGGGACTTGATCGGGGTCGCCTCCGCCGGCCCCTTCGCCCTCGTCCTGGCCGCACCGGACACCGCCGCGGCGGCCACCGGCACGTTGCGCCGGCCGGCCGGCGCCTGGGCCGCCCTGCACCTGCCCGGCGGCATGCCCTGCGGCGCCCGCCCCTGACGCCCCCCGATCCCCGCAGAAGCCCAAGGACCACCATGACTCTCGACCTGCTGCGTCGCCGCATCGCGCATACGCTGCTGGCCGTCATCGGCACGATGCCCGCCCTGGCGCCGCTCATCGGCTGGCTCTCGGGCCATGGCATGGCCGAATGCCTGTCGGGCACCGCGCTCTCGGCCGCGGCGGCCTTCACGGCACTGGCGGCAGCCCGTGGCGGCGCGACCAAACCCACCGCCCGGCAGACCGTCGCGGTGGCGCTGATGGTGCAGGTCTCGGTCCTGGTCTGGCTGTCCCCGCTCGAGACGCGTCTCGATCTGCACATGCTCTACTTCGCGGCCCTCGCCGTGCTGGCCGGGCTGGTGGACCGCCGCGCCATCGTGCTGGCCACGCTGACGGTCGCGCTCCACCACACCGTCCTCAACGAGATCGCCCCGGTTGTCGTCTTCGGCGAGTCCGGCACGCTCGGGCGTGTCACCCTGCATGCCGTGATCCTGGTGGCGGAGGCGGCCGCCCTGCTGTTGCTGATCCACGAGCTGGAGCGCGCCGCGGCGGCGGCGGCCGCCGCCCTGGCCGAGGCCGAGGCCGCCCGCTCCGCCGAGGCGGCCGAGGGCGAGCGCCGCCGGCAGCAGGAGCAGGGGCTCGCCGCCGCCGCACGGGAGGCGCGGCGGCAGCTGGCCGTCGAGGTGGAGCAGCGCATCGGCGGCGTCGCCGGCCATGTCTCCGCCGCGGCGAGGCAGCTGGGCTCCGCCTCCGAGCAGCTCGGCCGCGCGGCGCGCGAGGGCTGCCTCGACGCGGAGACGGCCGCCGGCGCCACGCAGGAGGCCTCGGCCGGCGTCCAGACCGTGGCCGCGGCGGCCGAGGAGCTGGCCGCATCGGTCGCCGAGGTGACGCGGCAGGTCGCCGAGGCGGCGCGCGTCGCCGGCCAGGCCTCGTCGCAAGCGCGCGCGACGGATGCCATCGTGACCGGCCTGAGCGACGGCGCCCAGCGCATCGGCACGGTGCTGCGCCTAATCAGCGACATCGCCGGCCAGACCAACCTGCTGGCACTGAACGCCACGATCGAGGCAGCGCGGGCCGGCGAGGCGGGCAAGGGCTTCGCCGTGGTGGCGAACGAGGTGAAGGCCCTGGCCCAGCAGACCGCCCGCGCAACCGACAAGATCGGCCAGCAGGTCGCCGGCATCCAGGACGCCACGGCAGGCGCGGTGCAGGCGATCGGCGGCATCGTCGCCGTCGTCGGCGACCTCGACAAGGTGGCCGCCACCATCGCCGCCGCGGTCGAGGAGCAGGGCTCGACAATCCACGAGATCGCCGACGCCGCCGCCCGCGTCGCCACGAGCACCGCCCATGCCTCGGCCGCCGTGGCCCGCGCCAGCGCCGCCATGTCCGCGACCGCGGAGGCCGCCCGTCCGCTTGAGGCGACGGCGGTGGACCTCGATGCCGGCGGGACCGAGCTGCGCGCGGCCCTCGACTCCACGGTGCGCGGCCTGCAGGCGGCCTGAGCGGCAGCGCACCCTCGAAACCCGGCCTCCATCGGCGCCGCCGGAACGTAGGAGGGAGCCAGGATGGGCGGCCCGCACCCGCCACGGGCTTTGCAACCCGCCAGCGCATGGCTACTGGTGCGGCGCGGCCCATCCAAGCCGGGAAGAGCGGGCCGCGAGGGGTGGATCATCGCCAGAACCGCAGCTCCACAAACCGGGGCCGATACCGCGCGCGCCACGGGCGGCATCGCCATGATGCTGCTCGGCGTGCTGCTCTTCGCCGTCAACGACACGCTCGGGAAATGGCTGGTCGGCGCCTATACGGTGGGGCAGCTCTTCCTGGTGCGGAGCATCGCCGGGCTCTGCTTCATGGCGCCCTTCATCTGGCGCACCGGCCCCGAGCCCTTCCTGCGGCCGCCGCGGCCCGGCCTGCAGCTGCTGCGCGTGGCCTTCTCTACGCTCGAGGGCTCGCTCTTCTTCTGGGCGCTGACGGAGCTGCCGCTGGCGGAGGTCATGACCTACTACATGGCCGGGCCGATCTACGTGACGGCGCTGTCGCCCTTCCTGCTCGGCGAGCGGGTGGGCTGGCGGCGCTGGACGGCGGTCGCGGTGGGGTTCGGCGGGGTGGTGCTGGCGCTCGGCCCCTCGCCCGGCTCCTTCTCGGCCGGGGCCGTCTGCGCGCTGGTGGGCAGCTTCAGCTACGCCTGCTTCATGGTCGCCACGCGCAAGCTGGCGGGCACGCCGGGGACGGTGCTGATGACGGCGCAACTCGTCGCCGCGCTGCTCTTCGGCGCCGTGCTGGTGCTGATGCAGGGCTGGACGCCGCCCGGGGCGCTCGACCTCGCGCTGATGCTTTGCCTCGGCCTCGGCTCACTGAGCGGCAATCTCTGCGTGAATCAGGCGCTGCGGATGGCGCCGGCCTCCGCGGTGGTGCCCTACCAGTACACGCTGATCCTGTGGGGGATGCTGTTCGGGTACCTGTTCTTCGGGGAGATGGTCGGGCCGCTGACGCTGGCGGGGGCGGCGGTGATCGTGGGGGCGGGGTTGTTCATCTTCATGCGGGAGCAGCAGCTGAGGGGGCGGGTGGGAGGTTAGGGCGGCCCGAATGGGTCGAGGCCCAGGACGGGGAAAGGGCCGGCTTCGCGGCGCCTGCGGACCGTCCGCACTGGGTGGGAGCGGACCACCCGTTCTGCATCCGCGTTGGGATGGCTCAGCGCGCAACCACACTTTTGGGAGAGGCGAGCGACAGCGCAGTGGCCGCCAACATGATCCCCATGCCCGCCGCTTCCGTCCAGCCAAAGGGCTCGTGGGCGAAAACAACGCCGACGGCGACCGCGATCACAGGGCTGACGAAAGCATAGAGCCCGGCGCGGAAGGCACCCCATTCCCGTACCAGCCAGAGGTAGATGGAAAACGCGCCGAGCGAGCCACCAAGGACCAGCACCCCAAGGCCGATCAGTGCCCGCTCATCCGCAAGGGCGGCGAAGCGGTCCGGGTCGTAGCCTTCCACAAGGAGGGACACGGGCAGAAGACCGACCGCGCCGATGGTCGTCTCCCAGAATGCGAGGACGATGGGCGGCATGGACTGCATGAGCGGCCGGCTGACGATCGAGCCCCAAGCGTAGCTGGCCGTGCCCAGCGCCACCGCCGCAAGGCCGAACGCTGCTGAGGCACTGTTCTGTGCCGCCCCGGTACGGCTGGAGAACAGGAGCACGAGGCCGACGGCACCGAGCCCAATGGCACAAGCCCGGCGCCCGGTAATGTGTTCCTGCCGGTAGACGAACCCGATGAGCGCGAGAAATATCGGCATCAGCGCCAGGTTCACGATCGCCGACAAACCACTGGGCGCATACGCCACCCCCCAGAACAGAAGTCCGTAGCAGCCTGTCGTGATGAGAAGTGATGCTACGATGACACGGCCAAAAACCGGTGTTCTCAGCGGCAAACCACGTATTTTAATAAATACAAAAAATAAAATCCCCGCCATGAAGAATCGCACCGTGGCGAGGAAAATCGGCGGCACAGCCTCGGAAGCCATTTTCATTGGGAGCCAAGTCAGACCCCAAATCAATGCCATCACGCTGAAAGCAAGGACATGGTTCATCCAATAATTCCTTGGGGAGGCACGAAACCTTCCGGCCGCTTTCGTTCAAATTCCAAGGTCCATCTGGGGTCGAAGCGGCCGCCCCGGCGTTACCGTGAAATGGGCTTCAGGTCGCCCGGATGATGTCTATGGCGCGACCACGCGCCCCCCCGTCATCGCCTCCGCCACCCCCGTCGTGCCGGGGAAGGTGATCGGCAACCCGCGCCGCACTCGCGCCGCGAGCACGCCGAAGGCCTGCGCCTCCAGCGCATCGCCGTTCCAGCCGGCAACCTCGACGGGGCGGACGGGGGCTTCGAGGGCGCCGGCCAGCGCCCGCATGATCGCCGGGTTCCGCCGCCCGCCGCCCCCGACCAGCCATTGCAGCGGCGGCGCCGGGAAGTGCCGCCCGGCCGCCGCGACGCACAGCGCGCAGAAGGTCGCCAGCGTCGCCGCCCCGTCCTGGGGCGTGAGGCGGTCGGCGCCCGCCTCCTGCAAGGCGCGGCTGAAGTCGAGCCGGTCGAGCGACTTCGGCGGCGGGGCTTCCAGGTAGGGGTGAGCCATCAGGCGGCCGAGCACGGCGGCGTCGGGCTCCCCGGCGAGCGCCAGGTGACCGTCCTTGTCGTAGTCGCGGCCGGTGGATTTCCGCGCCCAGTCGTCGAGCGGGCCGTTGGCAGGACCGGTATCGAAGGCGATCAGCTCATCCCCTTCGCCGATCCAGGTGACGTTGCCGACGCCGCCGAGGTTCAGCACGGCGAGCGGCTTGGGGAGGGCCGCCGCCATCGCCGCATGGACGACGGGCACCAGCGGCGCCCCCTGCCCGCCGGCCGCCACATCGGCCGAGCGGAAGTCGTAGGCGACTGGCAGATTGCTCAGCCGCGCCAGCAGCGCCGCATCGCCCACCTGCCAGGTGAAGCCCGGCTCGCGCGGCAGCGCCTCGGCCGCCATCGCGGCATTGCGGCCGGGGCGGATGGGCGGCGGGCGGTGCAGGATGGTCTGGCCGTGGAAGCCGATGAGGTCCGCCCCCTCGCGGAAGCTCTCCCAGGCCAGTTCCCGGATGCGGGCGACGGCGTCGGCGTGGCGATCGGTGAGGCGGCGGACGCAATCGGCGAGGAAGGGGTCGTCAGGCGCCAAGGTCGGGGCGAGGTCGAGCAGGCGGCGGAGGTCGCGGCGCAAGCCCGGCTCGTAGGGCAGCGTGACCGTCGGGCCGATGCGGCCGATCGCCTCGCCATCCGTCTCGACCCAGGCGGCATCCACGCCGTCGAGGGAGGTGCCGCTCATCAGCCCGATCGTTCTCAGCATCCGGATCGTGTGCTACGGGGGCGGCCCCCTCCACAAGACCCGAATGTGACGCACAGCCCCATGACCGGCCCGGACAGCGACTTCCTCCGCCAGGCGCAGGAGCGCGGCTACATCCATCAGGTGACCGACGCCGAGGCGCTCTCGGCCCGGCTGCGGGAGGGGGTGGTCTCGGGCTATATCGGCTTCGACTGCACGGCGGACAGCCTGCATGTCGGCAGCCTGATGCAGATCATGCTGCTGCGGCTGATGCAGCGCTCGGGCCACCGGCCGGTGGTGCTGATGGGCGGCGGGACGACCAAGGTGGGCGACCCCTCCTTCCGCGACGAAGCGCGGCCGCTGCTCGACGATGCGGCGATCGAGCGCAACAAGGCCGGTATCCGCAAGGTATTCGACAAGTTCCTCCGCTTCGGCGAGGGCGTGTCGGATGCGATCATGCTCGACAACGCCGAGTGGCTGGACAAGCTGCGCTACATCCCCTTCCTGCGCGACGTGGGCCGGCATTTCAGCGTCAACCGCATGCTGACCATGGACAGCGTGCGGCTGCGGCTGGACCGCGAGCAGAACCTCTCCTTCCTCGAATTCAACTACATGCTGCTGCAAAGCTACGACTTCGCCGAGCTCAGGCGGCGCCACGGCATCACCGTGCAGATGGGCGGCTCCGACCAGTGGGGCAACATCGTCATGGGGGTGGAGCTGTGCCGGCGGATGGATGGTGCCGAAGCCTTCGGCGTGACGACGCCCCTGCTCACCACCGCTTCGGGCGCCAAGATGGGGAAAACGGCGGCGGGGGCCGTCTGGCTGAACGCGGAGCGGGTTTCGCCCTACGACTACTGGCAATTCTGGCGGAACACCGAGGATGCGGATGTTGGCCGCTTCCTCGCCCTCTTCACCGAGCTGCCGATGGCGGAGGTGCGGCGGCTGGGTGCGCTCGCGGGCTCGGAGGTGAACGAGGCGAAGAAGGTGCTGGCGACGGAGGCCTGCGCGCTGCTGCATGGGCGCGAGGCGGCGGAGGCGGCGGCGGAGACGGCGCGGCGCGCCTTCGAGCAGGGCGAGGCGGCGGAAACGCTGCCCTCCGTCACGGCCGCGCTGCCGGCGGGCCTGCTCGACCTGCTGCTGGCGGCCGAGTTGGTGAAGAGCAAGGGCGAGGCGCGGCGGCTCATCGCCCAGGCCGGGGTGCGGCTGAACGATGCCCCCGTCGACGATCCCGCGCGCGAGGTCACGGCCGGGGACCTGCGGGACGGGGCGGCGAAGCTCTCGCTCGGGCGGAAGCGGCACGTGCTGGTGCGGCCGGGCTGAGGGGCGCGATGCCAATTGCTTGAGCGGGAGCGGCATTTGGCTTAGATTCACGCCCGCGTGAACCTGGGAAATGCGGCAGCGTTGATGTCACTGGCTCAGTCTGCTGCGGCTCCCGACTACGGCCTCCCGGCCGAGGCGCAGGCGCCTGCCAATCCCTGGATGTTGCCCTGGCTGGCCCGCGGCGGGGCCGCGCGGTGGGTGGTCGGGAATCTCGTCGTCGCGCTCCTCTATGCCGGGCTCGGCGTGGTGGTGGGGCGGTTTTTCGGGGCCTACGGGCTGTTCCCGGCGCCGATATGGCTGCCCTCCGGCATCGCCTGCGTCGCCGCCATGGTCGGCGGGGCGGGCCTGCTGCCGGGCATCTTCCTCGGCTCCTGCCTGGTCAACGGGCTGTTCTTCGGCAGCGGGCCCTGGCTGACCCTCGCCATCTCGGCGGGGAACACGCTCGGGCCCTGGGCGGGCGTGGCGCTGACCCGGGCGATGCGGCCGCAGACCGGGCTGTTCACCCGCTTCATCGGCGTGCTCGGCTTCATCCTGGGCGGCGTGCTGCTGCATGCGGCGGTGACGGCGACGGTCGGGACGCTGGCGCTGTCGCTGGCAGGGTCGATGACGGCGGGGCAGGCTTATGCCGTCTTCTCCGCCTGGTGGCTGTGCGACAGCGGCGGGACCTTCTTCTTCGCGCCCGCCCTGCTGCTCTGGCTCGGGGCGGAGCGGCGGGCGGCGCCGGTGGACAGGGGGCCGGGGGTGGTCGATCACCTCGTGCTGGCGGCGACGGTGCTGGGGGCGGCGGCGCTCTTCGCCGTGCCGGGGGCCGGGCTGCTGGTGCGGCCGGATGCCGTCTTCCTGCTGACCGTGCCGCTGTCCTGGATCACGCTGCGGATCTCGCTGCGGGCGGCCTACACGCTGCTGACGGCGATCTGCATCACGGCGACGGTCGGCACGGTGATGGGCGAAGGGCCGTTCCAGGGGCATGGCGTCGCCAACCCGCTGCAATCGGTCGGGCTGATGACGGTGCTCTTCGCCATGGATGCGCTGACGCTGATCGCGCTCACCAGCGAGGGGCGCGAGGCACGGGCGCGGCTGGCGGAGACGCGGGGCACGCTCGCGCGCAGCATGGCGCGGACCGAGACCCTAGCGCGCGAGGCGCTGACCGACCCGCTGACCGGTGCCGGCAACCGGCGGCATTTCGACCATGCGGGCGGCGCGGCGCTCTACCGGGCGCGGCAGCGGGGGGAGGCCTTCTCCATGGTCCTCTTCGACCTCGATCACTTCAAGGCGCTGAACGACCGCGCCGGCCACGAGGCGGGGGACGCGGCGTTGCGCGGCGTCGTGCGCGCCTGCAAGGCCGTGCTGCGCGAGGCGCCGCTCCTCTTCCGCATGGGGGGCGAGGAATTCGCCGTTCTGCTGCCGGGGGCTGGCCTCGCCGAGGCGGCGCAGGTGGCGGAGCGGCTGCGGGCTGCCATCCGCGACATGCCCTGGGACGATGGCGAGTCCTGGCTGAGCGCCAGCTTCGGCGCGGCCGAGGCGGGGCCGGCGGACCGCACGCTCGATGGGCTGATGCGGCGGGCCGATTCTGCGGTCTATGCGGCAAAGGAGCGGGGACGGAACCGGGTGGAGGTGGCGGCGGCCTGAGGCGCTGCTCAGTCCCCGCCGAGGCGCGGGGAGGCCGGCCGGTAGAAGGTGAGCGCCAGCCGCGTGCCGCGGCCGCCCGGGCCGGCGCCCCAGACCGGCACCGCGCCGAGCTGGCGGGCAAGGTTCCCGATCATCCGCATGCCGGTGCCGGTGGTGTCCTGCCCGACCGACGTCGCCCCCGCGGTCAGCCCGCGGCCATCGTCCCACAGCTCCAGCCCGACGCGGCCGGCATCGGGCCCGAGCCGGATGCCGACCGACCCCGGCCCGTTGCCGAAAGCATGCTTGAGGCTGTTGGTGACGAACTCGTTCACCACGAGGCCGAGCGGCGCCGCGGCGTCGGGCGTGGTGACGATCCCCCGGTCGACCTCCAGGATCAGGGCGATCCGCGCCGCCTCGCCCTCGTGGAAGCGCAGCAGCCCGCCCGCGAGCTGGCCGAGATAGTCGCCGAGGTCCAGCCGGTCCACCTCGCCCGCCAGATGCAGCTTGTCGTGAAGCAGGCGCAGCGCCTCGATGCGGCGGGCGACGGCCCGCAGGGCGGCCTTGGCCGAGGCCGCATGCGCCCGGCGCGCCTGCACCTCGACCAAGCCCACCATGACCTGCAGGTTGTTCTTCACCCGGTGCTGCAGCTCGCGCAGCAGCCGCTCATTGTCCTCCGCGCGGCGGCGCAGCTCCGTATTCGCGCGCAGCCGGGTGACGGCCGAGGCCAGCATGTTGGCGTAGGTGCGCAGGAAGTCGACCTCGGCCTCGCCGAAGGGCCGGGGCTCGCGGGCATCCACCTGCAGCACGCCGTAGGGAGGCTGGCCGTCGGCGCCGATGATCGGGACGCAGACGGTGGCGCGCACGCCGTGCTCGGCGACGAAGGGAGGCACGCCGAAGCGCTCCTCCCGGTCGAGATCGGGCGAGACGATCGGGCCCTTGGTGCGGAGGGCCAGGCCTTCGGGGGCGGGGTCGTCCAGCTCCGTCCGCGTATGGCCGACGACGCCAGGCCGCCAGCCGATGCCGGCGCGCACCAGGAGCGTGTGCCCGTCCGCCTGCACCTCGACCACCTTGGCAAGTTCGGTGCCGAGCGCAGTGCCGACGAGCCGGCACGCCTCGGTGAGAATCTGGTCCAGATTTTCCAAGGCGAGCGCAGACTCGCCGAAGCGGGCGAGCACGCGCTGTTGCTCAAGAAGTTGGGTCTGATCGGCTTCGGACTGTCCCGGCATGGGGACGAAAAATCACGGGCCGCTCGAGGGTTGCATCCCGATCCGTCTGGCGCAGCGGAACGACCGGCGATGCGGCGGCGGGCGCGGTGCCGCCGGGCACGGCCGGGCCGGTCAGCGTGGCGGCGGGCCGCGGCCGTCCCAGGCGGGCTCGGGCGGGGCGCCGCCGCTGCGGGCCGTGTCCTCCCTGCCGCTGTCGAACAAGCCGAAGAGGCCACGCAGGAAGCCCGGGGTCAGCGCCGCGAGCGGGTTCACCGTGACGGAGGGGTCGGTCAGCGGGCCCTGGATGCGGTAGGTGGCGGCGAAGACCCCTCCCCCGGCCTCGGGGCTGAACAGCCGGCCGACCAGCGGCAGGTTGCCCAGCAGCGTGTTGAAGACATAGGCCGGGACGATGGTGCCCTCGATCTCGGCGACCGCGCGCTCGCGCAGGATGCGGCCCTTCGCCGTGACGCCGAGCGAGGCGGAGAAGGCGCGGGCATCGGTCAGCGCCAGCGCCTCGGACGTCAGGGTGAAGGGGGCGACGAGGCGGCTGAAGACGAGGCCGCCATTGCCGCGGGCGGCATCGACCAGTCCGTAGAGCGTCATCGCCTGGAGCAGCTTCGCCGCCGCCGGGGCGTCGCGCAGGACGAAGCCGGTAAGTTCGGCCGTGCCGGAAAGCGGGGCGCCGGGGCGGGACTCCGGGTAGAGGCCGGTGACGGTGAGGCGGCCGCCCTGGATCTCGTTCACCAGGTCGAGGGCGTTGAGCAACCCACCGCCATCCTCGGCGACGAGGCTGAGCACGCGCTGCCCGCCGCGCGGGGTGAGCGAGGCCTCGAAGGCGCCGGGCGGGGCGCGGCCGGCGGCGGGGCCGAGGCCGCGCGGGGCGGTGCGGCCGGTGGCGCGGGCCTCGCGCACCACGCCGCGGGAATCGGTACGGGCACGGGCCTGCAGGCCGAGCAGGTTGCGGTCCTCGCCCATCGTCACCCGGTCGAAGCGGAGGTCGAGCAGCAGGGGCGGGCCTTGCCCGTCCGCGGCCGTGGGCGGCGATTGGGCGGCCGGGTCGGGCGGGCCGAGCGCGGTGCGCAGGTCGAGCAGCGGGCCACGCAGCGCGATGGTCCAGGGGGCGCCGCCCCGCTCTGGCGGCAGCACCTCGCCGGTGAGGCGGGAGCCGGCGAAGAGGCTCTCGGTGATCTCCACCCGTTGCAGGCGGGACTGGGCGGCGAAGCGCACGGCGCCGCGGAGCGAAAGGCCCCTGGTCTCGACGCGGAAGCTGTCGGCGGCGACCAGCGCCTCGCCCTGGAGGCGGAGCGTGGCCTCGGCGGTGCCGGGGGTGCCGGGGGGCTTGGCCCAGTTCAGCGCCTCGATGCCGAGGCGGGCGTCCACGAGGTCGCCGCGTACGGTCGCCTGGCCCTGGCCGTTGCGGCGGCGCTCGCTGCGGGCCTCGAGGGCGACGGGGCCGGTGAGGATGGGCATGGCGTCGAAGCCCAGCACCGCGATCTGGCGGGCATCGAGCCGGCCGGAGAGCGTCGCGCGCTCGCTCACCTGGGTCGGGGCGCCACGGCGGAAGTCCAGTTCGGCGGAAACCTTCACCGGGCTGCCGAGCAGGCTGCCCTGGCCGCTGGCGCGGAGGCCGTCGGTATCGACCGAAAGCTCGACGGCGGCGCGGTCGAGGTCCTGGTCGAGGATCAGGCCGGGCAGCCGGGCCTCGGCGATGCGGGCGGCGGCCTTGATCTTCAACAGATCGACGGGGAGGTCCTCGAGCAGGGGGAAGGCGATCTCCACGCGCGCCTCGGCGGTGCCGCCGGCCACCTGGAGCTTCAGCGGCTGGCGCTCGAAGAGCTTGAGGCGGGGGTGCTTCAGCAGCACCAGCGCATCGGCCAGAGCGCCGGCGACGCCGAGGCTGATCTCGGCATTGCCTGGCTCGCCGTCGAGGTTGAGGAAGCGGACGGTGCCCTCGCGCAGGTCGAGGCCGGCGCGGCCCCCTTCGGCGATGCCCTGGCGGCCGGCACGGGCGCGGAGGGTGATGGCGCTGAGCGAGAATTCGGCGGTGCCGGCGACGCCGGTGGCAGGCGGGATGGGGCGGAGCCAGTGGACCGTCGCGTCCCTCGCCTCCGCCGTGCCGGAGAGGGCGATGACGCGGAGGTCGTCGGGGGTGCCGGCGGGGGCTTCGGCCTCGACATGCCAGCGGCCGTTGCGGACCTCGCCGGCGGTGATGTTCTGGGTGATCCAGTCGCGCTCGCCGCCCTTGGGGCTGCCGAGGCCGCGCGGCCAGTAGCCCGGCAGGTCGGCGAAGGCGAGGCGGTCGAGCGAAAGGTCGAGCGCGCCGCGCCAGAGGCCGGCCTCGCGCCTGGCGGCGCCGCTCGCCTGGAGGACGGGGGCGGGGCCGCCGCGCGGCAGGCGGGGCAGGCGAAGGGTGGCGCGGTCGAGGCGGAGATGGTCGGGGGTGCCGGAGAGGGTGACCTCGGCGCCCTCGGCGGCGATGCGGCGGCCGCGGCCGAGATCGACCACGGCATTGCGGATGGCGAGCGCCAGCTGGGCATCCTCCAGCATCAGGTCGTCCATCGCCTCGGGGACGCGGAAGCGGGCCTGCAGGCGGGCCTCGTGCAGCAGCCCGGCGGGGAGGGCGGCGAGCGTCGCGGCACGGGCCTCGGGGGCGAGGCCGGCCGGCCAGCTGCGCGGCAGGTCGGCGGCCTCGATCGGCCCGGCGGCGAGGTCGAGCGCGGCGTGCCAGGCGCCGTCGCGGTTCAGCAGCTCGCCCCGGGCGGTCAGCGACGGGCCGGGGCCGGGCAGGGTCAGGTGGGCGGTCTCAAGGCGGAGGGCGCGGCCGCTGCCGCTGGTGGCGATGGCGAGGCTGGCGAAGGGCAGGCGGCGGGGGGTGCCGTCCGGGCCGGGGCCGAGGTCGAAGGCGCCGGCGCCGGCGCCGAGGGCGGCGCGCAGGCGCTGCGGCCGGCCCTCGGCGTCGAATTCGGCATGGGCGGTGAGGCTCACCAGCGCATCGACCAGGCCGAGCGGGGCGAGCGGCGGCCAGAGCGCGGCCAGTTCGGGTGGGCGGAGGGCGGGCAGGCTGATGCTGGCGCTGAGCCGCATCGGCTCGCCCTCGGCGCGGGCCTCGAGCCGGACCTGGACGGAGGCATCGCCCGATTCCAGCCGGGCGGCGCCTTCGCCGGCGAGCCCGCCGGCGGCGGCGCGGCGGAGGTCGAGCTGCAACCCGGCCAGGGTCCAGCGGCGGCCGGTCGCCGGGTCGAGCAGGGAAAGGCTGCCGTCCCGGATGCGCAGGCGCCGGAGCGAGGTGGCGGCGCTGCGGTCCGAGGCGGGGCGCATCAGGTCCCGCAGCGGGGCGAGCGGGTCGCCGCCGGTTGTCCCTGCCTCGCCGGGCGGGCCGATGGCGATGCTGCCATCGGCGCCGAGCACGGCCTCGAGGCGCGGGTTCAGCAGGGTGATGGCGGAGGGGGCGACGGTGCCGCGGAGGAGGGCGCGGAGGGAGAGCGTCGCCGCGGCGTCCGGCAGGTCGACCACCGGGGCGCCGGCCAGGCCATGCAGGCGGACATCGTCGAGGCGGATGTCGAGCGGTGCGGAGAAGCCGTTGCGGAAGCCCTCCCAGGCGATGGCGGCGCGGCCGATCCCGAGGCGGAGGCCATCGCTGCGGTCATTCACCCCGGCCTCGATCTGCCTGGCGAGGAAGGGGATCTCGAGCGGTCCCTCGCCGAGGCGCCAGGCCAGCGTACCGAGGGCGAGGGCCAGCAGCAGCAGGGCGGCGAGCACCATGCGGCAGGCGGAACCCAGCCAGCGCCAGCCGATGCGACGCGGTGCTTGACCTGCGGGGGCGGTCACGCCTTCCCTCGGGGGTGATGCTGACCCCGGACCGCCTGCCCCGCCCCTTCGACCCCGAGGCCGCCGCGCGGCTGGTGGAACGCTTCGCCGAGCGGGATGCCGCCTGCCGCGCCTTCGCCGCCAGCGCCGAGGGGGCGGCGCTGCTCGGGGCGCTGGGCGGGCACAGCCCCTATCTCGCCGATCTCGCGGTGCGCGAGGCCCCTGCCCTGTTGCGGCTGGTGGAGCGCGGGCCGGACGAGGCCTTCGCCCTCGCCCTCGACCCACTGGGCCGGGCCGACCCGGCGGCGTCGCGGGAGGCGGTCGGCGTGCTGCTGCGCCAGGCGAAGCGGCAGGCGGCGCTGATCGCGGCCGTCGCGGACATCGCGGGGCAATGGACGCTCGACCGGGTGACCGGGGCGCTCTCCACCGTGGCCGAACAGGTGATCGACTTCGCCTGCACCCATCTGCTGCTCGCCGCCGCCGCCCGCGGGGAGCTGCGCATCGCGGGGAAGAGCCCGGCCTCGGGTAGCGGCCTCGTCCTGCTGGGGATGGGGAAGCTCGGGGGGCGGGAGCTGAACTACTCCTCGGATGTCGACCTCATGGTGCTCTATGACCCGGAGGCGGCAGCCTATCATAGCGACCGGGCGGGCGCCTCCTATGTCCGGCTGGCGCGCGACCTGGTGCGGCTGATGGAGGAGCGGACGGCGGAGGGCTATGTCTTCCGTACCGATCTGCGCCTGCGCCCCGACCCGGCGGCGACGCCGCTCGCCGTCTCGATCGAGGCGGCGATCACCTATTACGAGAGCATGGGGCAGAACTGGGAGCGGGCCGCCATGATCAAGGCGCGCCCCGTCGCCGGCGACCGCGCGCTCGGCGAGCAATTCCTGCGCGAGATCCGGCCCTTCGTCTGGCGCCGGCACCTCGACTTCGCCGCCGTCACCGACATCCATTCGATCAAGCGGCAGATCCACGCGCACAAGGGCTCGAAGGGCGCCGGCGCCACCATCGCGCTCGCCGGGCATGACGTGAAGCTCGGCCGCGGCGGCATCCGCGAGATCGAGTTCACCGCGCAGGTGCTGCAATTGATCTGGGGCGGCCGCGACCCGGGGCTGCGCGACCCGACGACGCTCGGCGCGCTGGCGGCGCTGGCCGGCGCGGGGCGCATCGACCGGCGGGCGGCGGCCGACCTCGCCGATGCCTATGTCTTCCTGCGCAACCTCGAGCACCGGCTGCAGATGGTGGCGGACCGGCAGACGCACAGGCTGCCGGAGGACGAGCCGGGGCTCGCGCGCATCGCCTCCTTCATGGGCTACGGCTCGCTCGCGGAATTCTCGGCCGCCTTCATGGGGCACCTGGAGCGGGTGGAGCGGCATTACGGCGATTTCTTCGAGACCTCGCCCTCGCTCTCGCTCGCCGGCGAGGAGGCGCAGCGGGGCGACCTCGTCTTCACCGGGGTGGAGGACGACCCGGGGACCTCGGCGACGCTGAAGCGGATGGGCTTCGCCGACCCGACCTCGGTCTCGGCCATGATCCGCGCCTGGCACCACGGAAGGCCGCGGGCGACGCGGAGCGAGCGGGCACGGGAGCTGCTGACCGAGCTGATGCCGGCGCTGCTCACCGCCTTCTCGAAGCAGTCCAACCCCGACCAGGCGCTGGCGCGCTTCGACCGGGTGCTGGCGCGGCTGCCGGCCGGGGTGCAGGTGCTGAGCCTGTTCCGGCGCAACCCGGCGCTGCTGGATCGGGTGGCGGGGTTGCTCGGCGCGGCGCCGCAGCTGGCGGATCATCTGGCCCACAACGCGGCGGCGCTCGACGGGCTGCTCGCCGGCAGCCTGTCGCCCGCCGGGGCCGACCCATCGGCCGGGCTGCCGGCGCTGGTGAAGGATGCCCGGCACCTGGAGGAGGCGTTGGAGGCGGCGCGGCGGTTGGCCACCGAGCGGAAATTCGAGATCGACGCGGCGGAGCTGGAGGGCCAGCTCGACGGGGATGCGGCGGGAGAGCTGCGGGCGGACCTGGCGGATTCGGCCATCGCGGCGCTGCTGCCGCGGGTCTCGGCGGATTTCGCCGAACGCTACGGGCGGGTGCCGGGCGGGGCGCTGGCCGTCGTCGCCTTCGGCAAGCTCGGGGGGCGGGAGATGCTGCCGGGCTCCGACCTCGACCTCGTGCTGCTCTACGACCACGACCCGGACGCCACCGAGAGCATCGGCGGGCGGAAGGCGCTCGCCCCCTCCGAATACTTCATCCGCCTCGCCCCCCAGGTGGTCGGCGCCATCACCGCGCCGGGGGCGGAGGGGCGGCTGTGGGAGGTCGACATGCGGCTGCGGCCCTCGGGCAACAAGGGGCCGGTGGCGATCCGCCTGGCCGGGCTCGAGCAGTATCACCGGGAGAATGCCTGGACCTGGGAGCGGATGGCGCTGACCCGGGCGCGGCCGGTGGCGGGGCCGCCGGCCCTCAAGCGCCGCATCAACGAGGTGCTGCGGGCGGCGATGCTGAAGCCCGGCGCGGCCGAGGTGGCGCTGGCCGATGCGACGGCGATGCGCGCCCGGATGCTGCGCGATCTGCCGGCCGAGGGCCCCTGGGACGTGAAGGCGATGCCAGGCGGGCTGATCGAGGTGGAGTTCATCGCCCAGGCCCTGCAGCTGGCCCATGCGCCGCGCGAGCCGCGGGTGCTGGCGACGACGACGCGGACGGCCCTCGCCCGGCTCGGCCAGCACGGCGTCCTGCCGGCGGAGGAGGCCGCCACGCTGATCGCCGCCGACCGGCTGTGGCGGACCGTGCTGGGGCTGGTGCGGCTGACCATCGGCAAGTCGCGCGACGTGGCGCTGCCGGCGCCGGCGGAGGCGGCCCTGCTGCGGGCCGTGGCGCCGCTGCTCGACCCGCGGCCGGTTGACCTCGCCGCGCTCCGCGCTCAGATGCAGGACATGGCCGGAACGGTCCGCGCGATCTTCGAGCGGCGGGTCGGCGTGCTGGGGGGTGCAGGATGAGCGAGGCGGGACTGGTGGAGGGGCAGGCGGCCCCGGCGTTCAGCATGCCGGCGAGCGGGGGGCGGACGGTGAGCCTCGACGGGCTGAAGGGGGCGCCATTCCTGCTCTACTTCTACCCGAAGGCGGATACGCCCGGCTGCACGAAGCAGGCCTGCGGCATCCAGGAGGCGTTGCCGCAGCTCGGCAAGCTGGGGCTGACGGTCATCGGGGTGAGCCCGGACAAACTGCCGCCGATCGAGAAATTCGCGGCGAAATTCGGCCTGGAATTCCCGCTGGCCTCGGACGAGGGCCACACGGTGGCCGAGGCCTATGGGGTCTGGGTCGAGAAGTCCATGTACGGCAAAAAGTACATGGGGATGGAGCGGAGCAGCTTCCTCGTCGATGCCGAAGGCAAAGTGGCGAAGGTCTGGCGCAAGGTGAAGCCGGAGGCGCATGCGGCCGAGGTGCTGAAGGCGGCGCAGGCGCTCTGAGCTACATCCGCTTGTAGTCCTCCGTGGCGATGTCCTCGCCGAACTGCCCCTTGTCCTCGGGCAGCGGACCGCGCTGGCTCCCGCCGGCGGTATCCATTGGCGCGGCCTGCATGGGGACTGCCTGAAGGGGACCGTCCTCGGCAAGCGGGATGGCCCGCTCGGCCGTGCAGGAGCAGACCGTGCTGCCGTCGGGCAGCAGGTTCGGCATCGTCACCTCCTCGCAATGCGGGCACTGGATGGCTTCGAGCCGCGGGGAGGCGGGCGGGGGGGCGCTGTCGCTCATGCCGGCCTCAATGCGCGAGGCTGGGCAGGGTTCAGTTGATCTGCGACAGGTCCTCGGCCAGCACGACGATCTGGATGGCATAGGAGACCTCGCCATCCTCCATGTCGCGATGGACGGTGCCGACGAATTCCGAGCCGACAAAGAGCTCCACCGAGGCGTTCTTCCGCTGCGGGGTGCTGAGCTTGATCTTGTCGTTGCCCAGCAGCCGGCGGAGATGCGCCTGCACCGCGGCGAGTTCGGCTGGGGTCATTCTGGCAGATCCTGACAAAGACGGGAGCGCGGAGGCATGGACCCGACGCATAGACCCACTGGCGCCCCGCCGCTACCCCTTTGATCCGGCTTCTTCCGGCGTCAGTAGGCGGAGGGAGAGGGCGTGCAGGCCGCCCTGGAACTCGGCGTCGAGCGCGGCATGGACCGCGCGCGATCGGGCGAGGCGCCCCATCCCGGTGAAGGCCGGGCTCACCACCAGCAGGCTGTAATGCGTCTCGCCGCCGGGGCGGGCGCCGGCATGGCCGGCATGGCGGTGGCTGTCATCCTCGACGGCGATGCTGGCGCCGGGGAAGGCGGCGAGGAGGGCCGCCTCGATGCGGCTGGCGCGGGTCTGCATGGCCGGGTTCTCCCCTCTTTCGCCCGATCGGGCAAGCGGGGCCGCCTCGCCTTGCAGAGCCCGGGGTGGGCGCCCATAACTCACCGATGCCCCCCCGACGTGGTGCCAAGCCCGAGCCCCTGAGCCCGCCCCGCCCCTGCGAGATGCCGGGCTGCGAGGCGCAAGCCGAGTACCGGGCCCCCAAATCCCGCACGACCCTCAACGAGTACCGCTGGTTCTGCCTGCCGCATGTCCGGGAGTACAATGCCTCCTGGGACTACTACAAAGGCATGGGCCCGAACGAGATCGAGGCCAATCTCCGCCACGACACCGCCTGGCAGCGCCCGACCTGGCCGCTCGGCCGGCTCGGCGGCAGCCAGCGCTTCAGCGCCGAGTTCCTGCGCGACCCGCTCGGCCTGCTCTATGCGACGCCGCTGCACGCCAAGCGGACGAAACAGCCCGAAAGGCCGCAGGCCCCGCCCGAACTACGGGCCGCGCTCGACGTTCTGGGCCTCGAGTGGCCGCTGGACCAGCCGACCTTGCGCGCCCGCTACCATGCGCTGGCCAAGCAGCTGCACCCGGATGCCAATGGCGGCGACCGCGGCGCGGAGGACCGCCTGAAGGATGTCAACCGCGCCTACAGCCTGCTGCGCCAGCGGGCCGGCACGGGCGGCTTCCAGGCGGCGCCGGCCGAAGCGGGCGCCGCCCGGTGAGGCGGCGCGCCGTGTTGAAATCGCCGGAAGCCGGGTAGCCTGCCGCCTTCCCCTGTCCTAGACTTTCCTCAAGAACCTGAGCGGATGCCGATGAACAAGGTCGCCAACCTCGCCGAAATCCGTCCCACCTCGGCGATCGAAGCCCCGGACACCAGCGTGAGCGCGCGGGAGGCCTTCGGCCTCGACATCGACATGCAGGTGCCTGCTTTCTCGCAGCGCACCGAGCACGTGCCGGAGGTGGACGACACCTACCGCTTCGACCGCGAGACGACGCTCGCCATCGTCGCCGGCTTCGCCAACAACCGCCGCGTGATGATCCAGGGCTACCACGGCACCGGCAAGTCCACCCATATCGAGCAGGTCGCGGCCCGGCTGAACTGGCCCTGCATCCGCGTCAACCTCGACAGCCACATCAGCCGCATCGACCTGATCGGCAAGGACGCCATCGTCCTGAAGGACGGCAAGCAGGTGACGGAGTTCCGCGAGGGCATCCTGCCCTGGGCGCTCCAGCACCCCTGCGCGCTCGTCTTCGACGAGTACGATGCCGGCCGGCCGGACGTGATGTTCGTCATCCAGCGCGTGCTGGAGGTCGAGGGCAAGCTGACGCTGCTCGACCAGAACCGGGTGATCCGGCCGAACCCCTATTTCCGCCTCTTCGCCACGGCGAACACGGTGGGCCTGGGCGATACGACCGGCCTCTATCATGGCACCCAGCAGATCAACCAGGGCCAGATGGACCGCTGGAACATCGTCGCCACGCTGAACTACCTGCCGCATGCGCAGGAGACGCAGATCGTGCTGGCGAAGCTCGGCATCGACCCGCAGGACGCCAAGATGAGGAAGCGCGTCGAGGCGATGGTCGCGCTCGCCGACCTCACCCGCGCCGGCTTCATCGCCGGCGACATCAGCACGGTGATGTCGCCCCGCACGGTCATCACCTGGGCCGAGAACACCCGCATCTTCGGCGATGTCGGCTTCGCCTTCCGCCTTACCTTCCTCAACAAGTGCGACGAGGCGGAGCGCAGCACGGTGGCCGAATACTACCAGCGCTGCTTCAACGAGGACCTGCCGAGCACGGGCCTGCTGAAGAAGGCGGGCTGAGCCCCGCCCTTTCAGCGATCAGGGCGTGTGCGCGAAGGGACCGGCGATGGATCGGCGAGGGATTTTTCGGCGGGGCCAGGAAGCGGACGCAGCCGATGCTGGTTGCATCGGCAAGTCCGGTGACGCCGCCATGACGGAAAAGACCCGCCGAGACGCGCCGCAGCCCTTTGCGGACACGCCCTAAAGCCCGGGGACTGAAGCGGAAGTCATAGAAGCATGTCGAAGCAGGACCTGACCCGCCAGGAAGAGTTCAAGCGCGCCACCGCGGGCACGCTGCGCGCCATTGCCCATGCCAATGCGGAGGTCCAGGTGGCCTTCCAGCCGGGGCCGGGCGGTGTCGCGGGCAAGCGCGTCCGCCTGCCACTGCCGACCCGCGCCCTGCCGCCGGCCGAGATGGCGAAGCTGCGCGGCGCGGCGGATGCCGCGGCGCTCAAGATCCGCCACCACTCAGAGGCCGTTCATGCCTCGCGGGTGCCGCAGCGCCGCGAGGCCCGCGAGGTCTATGACGCGCTCGAGGATGTCCGCGTCGAGGCCGTGGGCAGCAAGCACATGGCCGGCGTCGCCGCCAACCTCCGCGCCCGGCTGAACGACCTCTGCGAGACCGAGGGCTACGACCGGATGACCCGGAAGGACCAGCTGCCGCTGCCGGCGGCGCTGTCCCTCCTGGCCCGCGAGCGCATCTCGGGCGAGCCGGCGCCCCAGGCCGCCCATCGCGTCCTCGACCTTTGGCGCGACAGCCTCGGCGAGGGTGCCGACGCGGCGTTCGAGGAGATGGCCCACGCCACCGACGACCAGGACGCCTTCGCACGAGCCGCCCGCAAGCTGCTGACCGCGCTCGACTTGGCCGAGGCCGAGGTGGAGAGCGAGGCCGAGGAGCAGGAGGACGGCGAGGAGAGCGGCGAGCAGTCCAGCCAGCAGGACCAGTCCGGCGAGGGCGAGGCCCAGTCCCAGGACCAGGAAAGCATGCTCGGCGCCCAGCCCGAGACCATGCAGGGCGAGGCGGCCGAGGAGGAGGCGCAGGAAACCGAGGACGAGGGCGCCGCCGCCGAGGGTGACGACAAGCCCGGCGGCCCGCAGCAGCGCCGCGAGGTCCCGCAGACCGACGACGCCAGCCGCTACCACCCCTTCACCACGAATTTCGACGAGATCACCGAGGCGGAGGATCTTTGCGACCCGGAGGAGCTCGGGCGGCTGCGCCAGCAGCTCGACCAGCAGCTCAGCCACCTCCAGGGCGTCGTCTCCAAGCTCGCCAACCGCCTGCAGCGCCGCCTGCTGGCGCAGCAGCAGCGGGCCTGGGAATTCGACCTCGAGGAAGGCCAGCTCGATGCCGCCCGCCTCGCCCGCATCGTCGCCAACCCGATGCTCTCGCTCTCCTACAAGCGCGAGCGCGAGGCCGATTTCCGCGACACCGTCGTCTCCCTGCTGATCGACAATTCCGGCTCCATGCGCGGGCGGCCGATCACGGTGGCCGCGATGTGCTCCGACATCCTGGCCCGTACGCTGGAGCGCTGCGCGGTGAAGACCGAGATCCTCGGCTTCACCACCCGCGCCTGGAAGGGCGGCCAGAGCCGCGAGCGCTGGGTGCAGGAGGGCAAGCCGCGCAACCCGGGCCGGCTCAACGATCTGCGCCACGTCGTCTACAAGGCGGCCGACGCACCCTGGCGCCGGGCCCGCAAGAATCTCGGGCTGATGCTGCGCGAGGGGCTGCTCAAGGAGAACATCGACGGCGAGGCGCTGGAATGGGCCTACAAGCGCCTCCGCGTCCGGCCGGAGCACCGGCGCATCCTCATGGTGATCTCGGACGGCGCGCCGGTCGATGACAGCACCCTCTCCGTCAATCCCGGCAACTACCTCGAGCGGCACCTCCGCAAGGTGATCGGCGACATCGAGGGCCGCGGCGACGTGGAGCTGATCGCCATCGGCATCGGCCATGACGTGACGCGCTACTACCGCCGGGCCGTCACCATCGTCGATGCCGAGGAGCTGGGCGGCACCATGATGAAGAAGCTGGCCGAGCTCTTCGACGAGGATGCGGCGGAGGCCTGGCAGCGGGCCTCGGCGGAGCGCTCCGCCGTTCTTGTGTGACAACGGCCGGGGTTTCGGACTATCTCCAGGCGCTCCCTGAGGATCTGAACCCCCATGCCCCCGCGGGCTCCGCACCGCCTTTCCCGTCGCACGCTGCTGGCGGCGCTGGCCCTCGCCGGCTGCTCCAGCGGTGGCGCGCAATCCGTGTCGCGGCCGCTGGCGCTCGACCCGCTGCCGCCCGGCAGCCGCTTCGAAGCGCTCGGGGCCTTGCAGCTCAGCGACGAGGTGCTGGGCTTCGGCGGGCTGTCGGCGCTGCATATCGACGACGAGCTGCGGCTGACCGCCATCAGCGACCTTGGTCATTGGGTGACGGCGCGGCTGGTGCTGCGCGAAGGGCGGCCGCAGGGCCTGGACGAGTTGCGGACCGGGCCGCTGCGCGACGGCAGCGGCGCGCCCTTGCGGCGCGGCTATGGCGGGGATGCCGAATCCCTGGCCCGGCTGCCGGACGGGGGATGGCTGATCGGCTTCGAGCGGTGGCAGCGCATCAGGCGCTACCGGGAGATCGACGGGCCGGGCGAGTATGTCGAGGCGCCGCCGGGGCTGGAATTCGCGCCCCGCAACGGCGGGCTGGAATCGCTGACCGTGCTCCGCGACGGGCGGTGGCTGGCGATCGCCGAGAAATTCCACCCCCGCAGGGATGAGACGCTGCGGCGCGGTTGGATCGGCGGGCCGGGGAATTGGCAGCGGATCGCCTACCGGCCGGAGGATGGGTTCGACCCGGCGGATGTGGCGGCGCTGCCGGAAGGCGGGGCGCTGGTGCTGGAGCGGAGCTTCTCCATCTTCGGCGGCTTCGGCGGGCGGGTGGTACGGCTCTCGGCGGCGCAGCTGGAGGCCGGGGTGCTGGAGGGGGAGGAAGTCCTTCGCCTGGAGGCGCCGCTGCCGCGGGACAATTTCGAGGGGATCACCGTCTTCCGCGCCGGGGGGCGGACGCTGTTGGCGCTCGTTTCCGACGACAACGAGAACATGCTGCAACGGACGCTGCTGCTGGTATTCGCCGTGCTGGACGAGTGAGTTTCAGCCACCGAGGTGGCGGAGGATGCCGCCTGCCGCCGCCACGCCCGTGCTGAAGCAGGCCTGGAGCAGGTAGCCGCCGGTCGGCGCCTCCCAGTCCAGCATCTCGCCGGCGAGGAAGGTACCCGGGCGGGAGCGGAGCATGAAATGCTCGTCCACCGCCCCCCACCGCAGGCCGCCGGCGGTGGAGATGGCGCGCTCGATGGGAGCGGTGCCGGTCAGGCGGAGGGGCAGCGCCTTCACCAGCCGGGAAAGGGGCTGGGTGGCGCCGGCATGCAGCGCTTCCTGCACCAGGCCGATGGCGATGGGCGGAAGACCGGCGCGGCGGAGGTGGTTCGAAAGCGAGAGGCCTCCACGAGGGCCGTCGAGGCGGGCGGCCAGGGTTCCGGGCGGGTCGTCGGGGCGGAGGTCGATGGCCGCGGTGGCATGGCCCTCGGCGATGATGGCCTCGCGCAGGGAGGCGGAAAGGGCGTAGAGGGCGCCGCCTTCGAGGCCGCTCGCCGTCACCAGCGCCTCTCCCCTCACCCGCTCGCCATGGAATTCGAGGGCGATGCGCTTCAGCGGCTGGCCCTCGAAGCGGCGGCGGAAAACATCCGACCACGCGCAAAGGAAGCCGCAATTGGCGGGGCGGAGGGGGGCGACCTCATCCGGGAACAGCTGCGTCCAGGCGCCGTCCGAGCCTAGGCGGGGCCAGGAGGCGCCGCCCAGGGCGAGCAGCGTCGCCGCCGGGCGGAGCGCCAGCGGGCCGTCGGGGGTGGCGAGGCGTAGGGCGCCATCCTCGTCCCAGCCCTCCCAGCGGTGGCGGGGGCGGAGGATGACCCCCTGCCCGGCCAGCCGCGCCAGCCAGGCGCGCAGCAGGGGCGAGGCCTTCAGTGCGCGGGGGAAGATGCGGCCGCTGGTGCCGGTGAAGAGCGGCTGCCCCAGCCCCTCCGCCCACGCCATCAGCGCGGCCGGTGGAAAGGCGCGCAGCGCCGGCTCCAGCCGCGCGCCGGCCGCGCCATAACGGGCGATGAACCGCTCCAGCGGCTCCGAATGCGTCAGGTTCAGCCCGCCGCGGCCGGCGATCAGCAGCTTCCGGCCGGGGCTCGGCATGCGGTCGAAGACGGTGACGGCAAGGCCGGCGGCGGCCAGCGTCTCGGCCGCCACCAGCCCGGCCGGGCCGGCGCCGATGACGGCGACTTCACGGGGGTTCATGCCGGCTTGTAACGCCATGGGGGTGGCCGGTGAACCCGCGGGGGCGATCGCCGTTAGAGGGCGCAACCGAAATGGAGAGTTCCGATGGCCGATGGTTTCCTGTCCAGCCTCCGCTCCCGCGCCGATGACGTGCGCGACGACGCCGAGCGCTATGGCCGCCGCGCGTCCAGCAGCCTGCGCGACACCGGCGAGCGCCTCCGCGACCGGGGCGACGACGCCCGCGGCGAGCTGTCGCGCCTCTGGGGCCAGCTCGAGGATCTCGTCGAGCGCCGCCTCGGCCCGGCGGCCAACGACGTCGCCAACCGCGCCAGCTACTACGCCCGCGACGGCCGTGAGGCGGCCTATGACATGGCCGACCAGCTCCGCGAGGTGACGCGGTCGCGCCCGCTGCTGGCGATCGGCGTCGCGGTGGCGGCGACCTGGGCGATCAGCGCCATGCTGCGCAGCCGCCGGTAAGGCCCGGGGGGGCTTCGGCCCCCCTTTGTTGCAGGTTTTTTGCTGGATTTAGCCGCCGCGAAGTCCAATTTAAGTGGGCGATGAACCAGATCCTCCCGCCCGTGATGTTCTACCCGCCGAAGCGGCCCGCCCCGCCGCCGGAGCGGCGGCTGAAGGGCGTCTCCCCCCTCGAGCCGAATGGCGACCAGCCCGAGGCCATCAAGCAGCTCGCCGCGGGCCTCAAGGCCGGCGAGCGCGACCAGGTGCTGCTCGGCGTCACCGGCTCGGGCAAGACCTTCACCATGGCGAAGGTGATCGAGCAGCTGCAGCGCCCGACGCTGATCCTTGCGCCGAACAAGACGCTCGCGGCGCAGCTCTACGGCGAGATGAAGAGCTTCTTCCCCGAGAACGCCGTCGAGTACTTCGTCTCCTACTACGACTACTACCAGCCCGAGGCCTATGTGCCGCGGACGGACACCTACATAGAAAAAGACGCGCAGATCAACGAGCAGATCGACCGCATGCGCCACTCCGCCACCCAGTCCCTGCTGGAGCGGAACGACGTGGTCATCGTCGCCTCCGTTTCCTGCATCTACGGCATCGGCTCGGTCGAAACCTATTCGCGGATGGTGGTGAAGCTCGAGCTCGGCGGGCAGATCGAGCGCGACGTGCTCGTCAAAGGCCTCGTCGAGCAGCAGTACCGCCGTAACGACGCCTTCTTCGCCCGCGGCACCTTCCGCATCCGCGGCGAGACGGTGGACATCTGGCCTTCCCACCTCGAGGACCGCGCCTGGCGCATCAACCTCTTCGGCGACGAGATCGACGGGCTCAAGGAGTTCGACCCGCTGACCGGCGAGATCACGGCCGAGATGCAGCGCGTCCATATCTACGCCAACAGCCACTACGTCACGCCGCGACCGACGATGCAGCAGGCCATCATCTCCATCAAGGCGGAGCTGAAGCAGCGCCTGGCGGAGCTGCACGAGGCCGGCCGCCTGCTGGAGGCGCAGCGCCTGGAGCAGCGTACCCAGTTCGACATCGAGATGCTGGAGACCACCGGCTCCTGCAAGGGCATCGAGAATTACAGCCGCTACCTGACCGGCCGCCGCCCCGGCGAGCCGCCGCCGACGCTCTTCGAGTACCTGCCCGAGAACGCGCTGCTCGTTGTCGACGAAAGCCACGTCACCGTCGGCCAGCTCGGCGGCATGTACCGCGGCGACTTCGCGCGGAAGAGCGTGCTGAACGAATTCGGCTTCCGCCTGCCCTCCTGCACCGACAACCGCCCGCTGAAATTCGAGGAATGGGAAGCCTACCGCCCCGAGACCGTCTTCGTCAGCGCGACGCCGGGCCCGTGGGAGATGGAGCGGACGGGTGGCGTCTTCGCCGAGCAGGTCATTCGCCCGACCGGCCTGATCGACCCGGTGACAGAAATCCGCCCCGTCGAAGGCCAGGTCGATGACCTGCTCGCCGAATGCCGCGACCAGATCGCCAAGGGCGGCCGCGTGCTGGTGACGACGCTGACCAAGCGCATGGCCGAGGACCTGACCGACTACATGACGGAAGCGGGCATCAAGGTCCGCTACCTGCACTCCGACGTGGACACGCTGGAGCGCATCGAGATCATCCGCGACCTCCGCCGCGGCGTCTTCGACGTGCTGGTCGGCATCAACCTGCTGCGCGAGGGGCTCGACATCCCTGAATGCACGCTGGTCGCCATCCTCGATGCCGATAAGGAGGGCTTCCTCCGCTCCGCCACCTCGCTGATCCAGACCATCGGCCGCGCCGCGCGCAACGCCGAGGGCCGCGTCGTCCTTTATGCCGACCGGATGACCGACAGCCTCAGGAAGGCGCTGGAGGAGACCGAGCGGCGCCGCACCAAGCAGATGGCCTGGAACGCCGAGCACGGCATCACGCCGACGACCATCAAGCGGCAGATCGCCGATGTCATGCAGTCGGTCTACGAGCAGGATTACGTGACGGTCGAGGCGGTGGAGGGCGATGCCTCCGCGCAGTTCATCGGCAGCAACCTGCGGGCCACCATCGCCGATCTGGAGAAGCGCATGCGGGCAGCGGCGGCCGACCTGGAGTTCGAGGAGGCGGCCCGGCTGCGCGACGAGATCAAGCGCATGGAGGCGCTCGACCTCGGGCTGGAGCCGAACCTCGCCGGGCGCAGCCTGCAGGAGAGCGCGCCGAAGGCGCCGGCCAAGGGTCCAGGCCGGCCCAAGGCCGACTGGAAGCCGAAGCCGCTTGGCCCCGGCGGCGGCGGCTACGACCCGGAGAAGCGGCGGGGCGGGCGGAAGCGCGCCCGCGCCTGAGGCCGGGGAACGGCCCTGCCCTGCCTGACGTTTTGCCAGGCACAGGCAGGAGGAAACCCAAATGGGCGAGTTCACCGGCAGGATCAGGATCGACCGTCCCGCGGCGGAGGTCTTTGCCTTCCTCTCCGACCCGACCGCCATGCCGCGCTACCTCGAGACCGTGCAGCGCGTCGAGCAGCAGGGGCCGGGGCGCATCGCCATGGAGGGCGAGTCGCATGGGCACGCCTACCGCGACGAGGGCTGGATCCAGGTCGAGGCGGAGGCGCGGCGGATGCGCTGGGGCTCCGACAGTCTCAAGGACTACGGCGGGGAGATGGTGGTGACCGAGGCCGAGGGCGGGGCCGAGGTGTCGATCCGCCTCAGCATCGTGCCGGAGCCGAAGGTTGCCGAGCGGATGGAGCGGGAGTCGGGCGCCGTCGACCATGCCATGCGGATTGCGATGGAGCGGACCCTGGGCGCCATCAAGGCGGCTTGCGAGGGCGGTGGCGACCCGGCGCCGGATGGATCGCGCAGTGGCGACGACCTGCCGGACAGCCGGCCCTTCGGCAGCAGCGCGACCCTCAATCCCGACATCTGACGGGTTGGATCGAAGGTCCGCCGGATTTCGCCTTCGGGCCGCTGGAGCGGGTTCCGTTCGCACCGGCCCATGGACCCCGCTCTGGCTCGTTGTGTTGGCGAGCAAATACCTTCGATCGGATGATGTCCATCCGATCGGGGTTTGCTCTACCGGTCAGGCCCGAGCGGCTGGCGGAGTGCGGTGCGGCGCAGGACCCGGAGGAGATTCTGCGGATCGAAGGGCTTGTGCACGGTCGGGACGCCGGCATAACGTCCCTGACCGGGATCGTCGCCATAGCCCGTCATGAAGACGAAGGGCACGGCGCGTCGGGCCAGCTGGTCCGCCACTGGCAGGGCGCTGCGACCGCCGAGATTCATGTCGAGCAGGCAGGCATCCAGCCCGCCATTGGCACAGGCGATTTCGATGCGGTAGAGCGCTTCCTCGACCGAGCTGGCGGTACCGAGCACGGTGGCGCCGGCTGCCGCCAGCTCATCCTCGACCAGCATGGCGACCAGCGCCTCATCCTCGATGATGAGGAGGCGGAGCGCACCAAGGCTGGCCTGGGTATCGTCCGAGAGCCTCACGGTTATCATGCATCCTTCAAGGGCAACCGAGTGAGAACAGCACACCTCGGCCCTGTCGGTCTGTACGGTTGAACACCGCCACGGTTCAGGAGCGACTTCCGCTCGCACCGGCTCACGGACCCTGCTGCGGCTTATGGTTCCTCTGGCCGAATCCCGGTCAGGTCATAGCTGCGGCGCGGCATTGCGGCGTGGGAAGAGCAGTCGTCAAGGGCCGGTCCTGGCGGTGTGGGTACGGTTTCGACGCGCCGTCATGCGTCAGGCGGCGGGGCCAGCCGGCAGCCAGACCTTGAAGCAGGCGCCGCTGCCCGGCTCGCTCTCGATCAGCAGCAGACCGCGGTGGCGGTTGACGATGTGCTTGACGATGGCAAGCCCCAGCCCCGTGCCGCCGGCGCTGCGCGAGCGGCCGCGGTCGACGCGGTAGAAGCGCTCGGTGAGGCGGGGAATGTGCTCGGGCGGGATGCCGGGGCCGTCGTCCTGCACCGAGACAAGCACGCCGGCGCGGTTGGGCAGGCGCGCGCCCCCGGTGCAGCGGGCGACGGCGAGGCGCACGGCGCCGCCCTCGCGGCCATGCCGGATGGCATTCTCGAGCAGGTTGCGCAGCACCTGGGCCAGCTGCTCGGCATCGGCCGGCGCCGCGAGGGCGCCGGGCTCCAGCTCGGCCGCGAGGCTCGCCTTGCGGGCGCGGAAGAGCGGCTCCAGCGCATCGGCCTCGGCGCGGGCGATGGCGGCGAGATCGGCCTGGCCGGTCGGCGGCTGGTGCTCGGCCATCTCGATGCGGGAGAGGCCGAGCAGGTCATCGATCAGCCGGCGCATGCGCTCCGACTGCTCGGCCATGATGCCGAGGAAGCGCTGGCGGGCGGCGGGGTCGTCCTCGGCCGGGCCGCGCAGCGTCTCGATGAAGCCGATCAGGCTGGCGAGCGGGGTGCGCAGCTCGTGGCTGGCATTGGCGACGAAATCGGCGCGCATCCGCTCCACCGCGCGCTCGCGCGAGCGGTCGGAGAGGACGATGACGATGCGGCCGCCATCGGCCAGCGGCGGGTCCATCGGGATGACCTGGGCGGCGATCTCCCGGGTCACCCGCACGGGGAGGGCGATGTCGGCGGTCTGCGGGCGGCCCTCGGCCAGCGCCCGGTCGACGGCATCGGCGAGCATGGGGTGGCGCAGCAGGGCGGCGACATCGCCGTCGCGCGGCGGACCCTGGTCGGCCGCGCCGAAGAGCGCGCGGGCGGCGGCATTGGCACGCAGCGGGCGGCGCCCCGGCGAAAGGACCAGGAGCGGGTCGGGCAGGCGCTCGACGATCGCCTCGTCGGCGCGGCGGAGGCGGCCGACCAACTCGCCCTGGTCGGCGAGCGTCCGGGCGAGGCGGGCGACGCCCTCGGCGATCTCGGCGACGGCGGGCAGCAGGGGCGTGCCGTCGGGCGGGACGAGGCGGCCATCGGCGGCGGCGGCGCGGCGCAGCGCCTCGGCGAGGCGGGCGAGGTTGCCGATCCAGAGCTGGGCGATGGCCAGCGCGCCGAGACTGCAGCTGACGAAGGCGAGCAGGCCGGGGCCGGGGGCGAGTTCGCCCTCGGCCAGGAGCAGGAGCAGGGTGAGCGCAGGCACGGCGCCGATCAGGCCGGCGGCGGCGAAGATCCGGCCGGTCGGAGCGCGGGCGGGCATCCCCGGCTAGCTGGCGCCGGGGATGGGGGCCGGCTGGACGAGGCGGGGCTCGCCCGAGGGGTCGACGGCGAAGATGGCGAGGCCGTGCTGGGCGATCCCGTCCGGGCCGAGGCGGACGGGGCCGTCGGCGCCGAGCATCGCCTCGCCGACCGGGGCCATGCCCACACGGGCGGCGCGGCTGGCGAGCGCCGCCGCGTCATAGGCGACGCCGGCGAGGCGGGGCGGCCGGTCGCCGAAGGCTGATTGGTAGCGCTGGTCGAAGCCGGCCCGCGTCGCCGGGTCGGCGGCGGGGAACCAGGCGCCGGCAAGGGCGGGTTCCTGGGCGACCACCGGGTCCTGCGCCCAGAGCACCGTGCCGAGGAGGCGGGGCTTCGCTGGCAGCGCGGTCGAGAGGGTTTGGGCGGCGGCGCGGGCGCGCTCCCCACCGAGGCCGAGCAGGACGGCGTCCACCCCCTCCGGCCCGGCCTGGGCGGCGAGGTCGCGGGCGGCGGCGGCGCTGTCGCCGAGCCGGGCCTGGAGTACGACGACCGGCGCGGGAAGGCCGAGGGCGGGCAGGCGGGAACGCAGCGCGGCGGCGAGGCGGCGGCCGAATTCATCGTCCGGGGCGATGAGGCCGAAGCGGCGCGCGCCGGCCTCGGCGGCGGCGGCGGCCACGCGCTCGGCCTGCTCGGCAGGCGTGGTGCCGAGCACCCAGACGCCGTTGCCGGCCTGGGCGGCATCGCTGGTGAAGGCCATCACCGGGGCGCCGGAGGCGCGGGCCTGGCCGGCGACGGCGGCGGTCTCATTCAGGGTCAGCGGGCCGGCGAGCGCCCGGGCCCCCTCCCCCAGCGCGGATTGCGCGGCCTGGGCGGCACCGGAGGGCGTGCTGGCGGTGTCGCGGGGGAGGAATTCGATGCCCGGGTCGTTCTGGTCGAAGAGGGCAAGCTGGGCGGCGTTCAGCATCGCCTGGCCGAGCGGGCGGTTGGAGCCCGAGAGCGGCAGCAGCAGGCCGACGCGGGTGCGCGGAATCTCCGGCAGCGGCGCGGCCTGGGCCGGGTAGCCAGGGGTCACATAGGCCGGCGGGGCTTGCGCGACGCAGGCCGCAAGGGGAAAGAGCAAGGCGAGCCGCAGCAGGTGGCGAAGCGGGGTGCGGCGTGACGGAACCGGCAAACGAACCTCCTGACCCTTCCCCCGATGGTGCGCTGCCAGGGCTGACCCTGGTGGCGACGCCGATCGGCAATCTCGGCGATCTCTCGCCCCGCGCGCTGGCCACGCTGCGCGGCGCCGATGCCGTGCTCTGCGAGGATACCAGGGTAACCGGCGCCATGCTGGCACGGCATGGTGTTTCGGTGACCCTGCTTCCTCTGCACGAGCACAACGAGGATGACCAGACCCCACGGGTGTTGGAGCGGCTGCGGGCGGGGGAGCGGATCGCCCTCGTCTCCGATGCCGGAACGCCGCTGGTCTCCGACCCTGGCTATCGGCTGGTGCGGGCGGCCATCGCGGCGGGGCTGAAGGTGGGCGCGGTACCGGGGCCGAACGCGGCGGTGATGGCACTGACGCTGTCCGGCCTGCCGCCGCATCCCTTCCTCTTCCACGGCTTCCTGCCGTCGAAGTCGGGGCCGCGGGCGGCGGAAATCGCGCGGCTGCGGGCTGCGGAGCGGGCCGGGCTCAGCGCCAGCATCGTGTTCTACGAGGCGCCGCACCGGCTGGCGGAGACGCTGGCGGCGCTGGCGGAGGGGCTCGGGGGAGAGCGGCCGGCCGCGGTCGCGCGGGAGATGACGAAGCGCTTCGAGGAGGTCAGGCGGGGCAGCCTCGCCGCGCTCGCCGGCCACTATGCGGCGGAGGCGGCGCGGGGGGAGATCGCGGTCGTGATCGGGCCGGCGCCGGAGGAGGCGACCGGCGAGGCGGAGCTGGACCGGGCACTCCGCGATGCGCAGGCGGCGGGGATGAGCCTGCGCGACGCCGCGGCGGCGGTGGCGGCGGCGACCGGGCTGCCGCGGAAGCAGGTTTATCGGCGGGCGCTGGAACTCGGGGGCGGCGATGGCGAAGGCTAAGGGCGGCAAGGCGGCGGTCGCGGCGCAGGAGCGGCGGGTGATGCGGGTGCTGGAGGATAGCACCACCGAGATCGACCATCAGGTCAACGGGGCGCAGGACATCGCATTCGACGCCATGGAGGCCACCGGCAAGGAGCGCCTGGACCTCGCCGCCAAGGCCCTGCAGGCCAGCCCGCTCTGCGTCGATGCCTGGGGCATCCTGGCGAGCGAGGCGCCGGAGGGGCTGCCTTTCACCCTGGAATTGTGGCGCCAGGCGGTGGCGGCGGGCGAGGTGTTCATCGGTCCCTGGCGGATGGCGCAGTGGCGCGGCGAGTTCTGGTCCGTCATCGAGACCCGGCCCTATATGCGGGCGCGGCAGGGGCTCGCCTTCGAGCTGCACCGGCAGGGGATGGTGGCGGAGGCGATCGACACGCTGCGCGGCACGCTGGCGCTGAACCCGAACGACAACCAGGGCCTACGCTACATCCTGCTCGACTGGCTGCTGGAGGCCGATGCCCTGGCCGAAGCGGCGGCGCTGCACCAGGCCTATGACGAGGACAGCAGCGCGGCCTGGCATTACGGCGCGGTGCTGCTCGCCTTCCGCCAGGGTGGCGAGGCGAAGGCGGCGGAGGCGCTTCCGGCCGCGCTCGGGACCAATCCGCATGTGCCGGGGCTGCTGCTCGGGCGGGTGCCGATGCCGGCGGAGTCACCAGAGTATTACAGCCCGGGCGATGCGGATGAGGCGGCGGTCTATTGCGAGACCGGGGCGGCCGGCTGGCGGGCGGCACCGGGGGCGCTGGAATGGCTGGCGCGGGCGGTGCCGGGAGAGCCGACGGCGGCGCCAAAGCGCCGGGCGCGAGCCAAGGGTTAACGCAGCAGGACGGGGAGCATGGCGTCGAGGCGCATGCGGCCCTCGTCCGTGGCGCGGAGGCGGCCGGCCCCGGTCCATTCGAGATAGCCTTCCTCGATGCAGGCGAGGAGCATCGCCGGGTCGAGCGCCTCGGCCAGCGGCAGGCTGCTGCGGGCCTCGATGCGGGCGGGGTCGATGCCCTCGGCGAGGCGGAGGCCCATCAGCAGGGCCTCGCGGGCGCGGTCGGCGGGGGTGAGTTCCTCCTCCCCGGCCGTGCCGTGGCCCTGCCGGGTGACGCGGGCGAGCCATTCCTCCGGCGCGCGGTGCCGGCGGGTGGCGATCATGGCGCCGTCCAGCAGCAGGCGCTGATGGGCGCCGGGGCCGATGCCCAGGTAATCGCCATAGCGCCAGTAGGCGAGGTTGTGGCGGCTCTCGGCGCCGGGCCTGGCGTAGTTGGAGACCTCGTAGGGGGCGAGGGAGAAGCGGGCGGCCTCCTCCACCGTCGCCCAGTAGAGGCGGGCGGCCTCGTCCGGGTCGGGCAGGGTGAAGGCGCCGCGGGCGTATTCCGTGGCGAAGCGCGTGCCGGGCTCGATGGTCAGCTGGTAGAGCGACAGGTGGTCGGCGGCCAAGGCGAGGGCCTGGCGAAGCTCGGCGCGCCAGGCTGCCTCGGGCTGGCCGGGGCGGGCATAGATCAGGTCGAAGCTGAGCCGGGGGAAGATGGCGCGGCCGGTCTCGAGCGCGGCCACCGCCTCCGCCGCGCTGTGCTCGCGGCCGAGGAAGCGGAGCGCCGCCGGGTCGAGCGCCTGGATGCCGAGGGAAAGACGGTTGACGCCTGCGGCCCTGATCTCGGTGAGGCGTGCGGCCTCGACGCTGGTGGGGTTGGCCTCCAGCGTCACCTCGAGGTCGGGCGGAGCGGCGAAGAGGTGGCGGGCTTCCTCGACCAGGGCGGCGACGGTCGCGGGCGGCATCAGGCTCGGCGTGCCGCCGCCGAAGAAGATGCTGGCGAGCGGGCGGGGGCCGAGCCGTGCCGCCTCGTGCCGCAGTTCGCGCAGCAGCCCATCGCGCCAGGCGGCCTGGTCGATCTCCTCGCGGACATGGCTGTTGAAGTCGCAATAGGGGCATTTGCGCAGGCAGAACGGCCAGTGGATGTAGAGCGCGAGGGGTTCCATGATGGGCCCGATATGGCGATGCGCGGGCGGCTTGTCGAACGCGGAGCCATGGGGGACCTCATTCATGGCGCTTCCGGTCACGGCCCTCTATGCCGCGCTGCTCGGCCTGCTCTACGCAGCATTGACCCTCCTGGTGGTGCGCGGGCGCTTCGGCAGCGGGGTGATGCTCGGCACCGGCGAGGATAAGGGGCTTTTCCGCGCGGTCCGGGCGCATGCGAATTTCGCCGAATACGTGCCGCTGGTCCTGGTCCTGATGGCGCTCGGCGAGGGGATGCGGCTCTCCTCCTTCCTGCTGCACCTGCTGGGGGCGGCGCTGGTCGTGGCGCGGGTGCTGCACGCCATCGGCATCAGCCGGGAGCCGGACCTGCGCGCGGCGCGGGGCGGCGGGGCGGTGCTGACGCTCGTGGTGCTGATCGCGGCCAGCATCGCGGTGCTGGGGCGGGCGCTTACGGCGACCAGCGTGTTGGGTTAGCCTCCTCCCTTCAACGAGGAGGAAGGCCGATGCCGAAGACCGTGAAGGAGATGGTCGCCGCCGCCAATGCCGCGGTGCCGCGGATCAGCGCCGCCGAGGCGCAGGCGCTGCATGCCAAGGGCGAAGCCGTGTTCATCGACCTGCGCGAGCCGGCCGAGATCGCCGCCTCGGGCAAGGTGCCGGGGGCGCTGGCCATCCCGCGGGGCCTGCTGGAATTCCGCGTCGATCCGGAGAGCCCGGCGCGCGACCCGGCGCTCGGCAAGCCGGTGGTCGTCACTTATTGCGCCTCGGGCGGGCGCGCGGCGCTGGCCGGGCAGATGATGCAGGAGCTCGGCTATGCCGATGTCCGCAACCTCGGCGGGTTCAAGGACTGGGCCGAAGGCGGCGGGCCGGTGGAGAAGGGCTGAGACCATGCGGCCCGTCCGCCGCATCGCGGTCATCGGCGCCGGGACGATCGGCGCGAGCTGGGCCGCCTGGTTCCTCAGCCGCGGGCTGGAGGTGGTGGCGAGCGACCCTTCGCCGGGCGCGCCGGAGCTGATCCGGCGCATGGTGGAGGGGGCCTGGCCCATCCTGCAGCAGCTCGGCGCGGTGGAGGGGGCCGATCCGGGGCGATGGTCCTTCGAGCCGGATCCGGTGAAGGCAGTCGCCGGCTGCGATGCGGTGCAGGAAAGCGCGCCGGAGCGCTACGAGTGAAGCAGCCCCTGCTGCGCGCCATCAGCGTGGTGCTGCCGGAGGATGTGCTGATCCTCTGCTCCTCCTCGGGCCTGCTGGTGAGCCGGCTGTCGGAGGGCTGCACGCATCCGGGGCGGGTGGTGATCGGACATCCTTTCAACCCGCCGCACCTCATCCCGTTGGTCGAGGTGGTCGGCGGCGGCACGGCGAGCGCGGAGGCGGTGCAAGCGGCGGTCGGGTTCTACCGCGGCATCGGCAAGCATCCGATCGTGCTGAACAAGGAGGTGCCGGGGCACCTGGCGAACCGCCTGCAGGCCGCGCTCTGGCGCGAGGCGGTGCATATGGTGGCGGAAGGCGTCGCCAGCGTCGCCGATGTGGATGCGGCGATCGCCCAGGGGCCCGGGCTACGCTGGGCACTGATGGGGCCGCATGCCACCTTCCACCTGGCGGGTGGCGAGGGTGGCTACGAGCACTTCATGCACCACCTGATGCCGGCGGTGACGAGCTGGTGGGAAAGCCTCGGCAACCCGGTGCTGACGCCGGAATTGCAGCGGGCGCTGATCGAGGGCGTCGCGCAGGAAACCGGTGGACGGCCGATCCCCGCCCTGGCGGCGGAGCGGGATGCCGCGCTGGTGCGGCTGCTGGCCGCCAAGGCTGGCTGAGGCGGCACCCGCGAGGCCGCGGCACGGCCTCGCGGGGGTTGGTCACAAGCGGCCGGTCAGGGCCATGACCAGCAGCACGATGACGATGATGCCAAGGATGCCGCTCGGGTAGTATCCCCAGCCCGAGCTGTAGGGCCAGGTCGGCAGCACGCCCAGAAGCACCACGATCAGGATGATCAAAAGGATCGTCGAGTTCATCGCTTGCCCTCCGTCCGGCACCGTGCCGGTGCGGAGGGAGAACGTTGGCACATGGGGCCGGTTTCGATCACGTCAACGCAGAAACTCCGGCGAGACGAGGTTCGGCAGCACCAGCACGATCGAGGGGAAGAGGATGATCAGCGCCAGCACCGCAAACATTGGCATCAGCATGATCATCGTATCCTTCAGCGCATCGCCGACGCGCATGCCGGCCACCGAGCAGGCGATCATCAAACACAGCCCGTAAGGCGGCGTCACCAGGCCGAAGGCCAGCGAGACGATGCCGATCATGGCGAAATGCACCGGGTCCATCCCGACGGCCTGGGTCAGCGGCTGCAGGATGGCGCCGACGATGATGATGGCCGGGATGGCATCGAGGAAGCACCCGACCACGAGGAAGACCGCGGCGATGAAGAAGCCGGTGCCGATCCGCCCCATCCCCCAGGCCTGCACGCCGGAGAGCAGATATTCCGGGATCTGGTAGAAGGCGAGCAGCCAGCCGAAGGCCGAGGCGGTACCGACGCAGAAGAGGGTGACGCCCGCCAGCCGCCCGGTATCGCCGAGGGCGTTGATCAGCCCCTTCCAGTCCATCTCGCGGTAGACGAGGAGGGAGAGGATGCCGGCATAGAGCACGGCAATGCAGGCGCTCTCCGTCGCGGTGAACCAGCCGAAGATCTTGCCGCCGATGATGATGAGCGGCGTCAGCAGGGCCGGGATGGCGACGAAGAAGGCCTGGCCGATCTGCCCGAGCGTCGCCCGCGGATAGGTCGGGTAGCCGCGCGCCTTCGCATAGGCATGGACGGTCGCCATCTGCACGCCGGCGATCAGCGCGCCGGGGATGACGCCGGCGAGGAAGAGCGCGCCGATCGAGACGGTCAGCACTCCGCCCCAAACGATCATCAAGATGGAGGGCGGGATGATGACGGCGAGCACCGCCGAGACGGCGGTGATGGCGACGGAGAAGCTGTCGTCATAGCCCTCCTTCCGCTGCGCCTCGATGAAGATCTTCGACTGGCTCGCGGCATCCGCCGTGCTGCTGCCGGAGATGCCGGCGAAGAAGAAGGAAAGCACGACGTTGATCTGCGCGAGGCCGCCGGGGAAATGCCCGACGAGCGAGCGCGAGAGGGTCATCAGCCGGTCGGTGATGCCGCCGATGTTCATCAGGTTGGCGGTCAGCAGGAAGAAGGGGACGGCGAGCAGGATGAAGGAGTTGTAGGCGTTGAAGGTTTCCTGCGCGAGCATCATGGGCGAGAGCCGCGGCTCGATCAGCAGGATCGGCAGGCAGGCGAGGCCGAGCGAAACGGCGACGGGGACGCGCAGCACCAGCAGCGTGAAGAAGATGCCGAAGAGGATGGCGGCCGCGCTGCCGGCGTCGAGGACATTGCCGCCCATCACGCAGGCCTCCGCAGCACGGCGATGGCATTCAGCATCCGCTCCGCCTCGAAGAGCAGCCAGACCGCGCCGGCGATCGGCCAGGCGGCATGGATGATCCAGAGCGGCAGCTCCGCCAGCTCGCTGATGCGGTAGATGGCGAACTCCGTGAACTCCCAGCCCCACCAGAGGAAGACGAAGGCGAAGATCAGGACGAAGCTGCCGGAGATCAGCTCGACCCGCGCCTCGCCGATGGGCGAGAGGCGGGGAAAGACGTCGACGACGAAATGCGTGCCCTCGCGGACGGCCAGCATGGCGCCGAGCATCACCGCATAGACCAGGCAGAAGCGCGCCAGCTCCTCCGTCCAGATGTAGGCGGGGATGAGGGGCGTGTAGCGGGAGAGGATCTGCAGCGTCACCGGGAGAACGAGGATGGCGACGCTCAGGATCAGCAGGAAGGCGATGAGGCTGGCGAGCGCGCCGTTGACGCGGCGCAGCAGGGCCGGCGCGCCGGGCGACGTATTCGGCATGGGGCGTCCTTGCAGGCGGCGCCGGGGCAGGCCCGGCGCCGCGGCCTCGGTCAGGCCGTGAGGGCGTTGATGCGGTTGAGGATGCCCTCGGCATCGATCTCGCGCGCATAGGTGGCCATCACCGGGTCCACCAGGCGCTTCATCTCCGCGCGGTCGGTGAACTCGACCCGGTGCAGGCGGCCGGCTTTCTCCAGCGTCTCGAGGATCTGGCTGTCGGCGCCGGCCTCCGCGGTGCGGTGGAAGGCGCTGGCTTCCTTGCCTGCCCGCCTGATGGCGGCCTGGAGGTCGTTCGGCAGCTTCGAGAGGGTCTGCACCGAGACGCAGAGCGGGCGGATGGTGATGGCGTGCTGCGTCATCGAAAGCTGCGGCGCCACCTCGTAGAAGCGCATCTGCTCGACGCCGGCCGCCTCGTTCTCGCCGCCGTCGATGACGTTGTTCTGGATGGCGTTGTAGATCTCGTTATAGGCGATGACCGTCGGAGACATGCCGATGGCCGAGAAGGTGCGGGACCAGATCGGCGCGCCCTGGACGCGGACCTTGAGGCCCTTCAGCGCGGCGAGGTTGGCCACGCGCTTGTTGAAGAAGATGTTGCGCACGCCGCCGCCGCCATAGCCGATCATGGCGACGCGGGCGCGCTTCTCGACCTCGTCGGCGACCGGCTTGAACATGTCCTGGTCGAGCACCGCGTTCCAGTGGGCGACGTCGCGGAACAGGAAAGGCGCATCGACGAAGGGCGCGGCCTTGGAGAAGGTCGACATGTGGGCGGGGGAGACGATAGCGTAGTCCACCGCCCGGCCCTGCGCCATGTATTCGAAATACTGCTTCTCGAGGCCGAGCGACGAATTCTTGTGCAGCACGAAATTGATCGGCTTGCCGTAGTACTGCTTCACCAGCTCCTCGAAGCGGACGAGGGCCTTGGTGTAGGGATGCTCGTCACCGAACTGGGAGGCGCCGTTCAGGGTGATGGTGCCCTGGGCGCGGACCGGGACGGCGAGGAGGGCGGGCGCGGCGAGGGCCGCGCCGAACAGGGACCTACGATGCATCATTCTCCCCCTTGGACGGCCGGCTTGGTGCCGGACTGGTGGAGGGGAGACTAGCCGCAAATCATCCGGGGTGGGAACAGCCTCCCGGCCGCCCTAACCGAGGTGTTTGGCGAAGAAGGCCAGCGTCCGCTCCTGTGCCCTGGCCGCGTCGGCCGGGACATAGCTGCCCCGCTCCTCGCAGCCGAAGCCATGGCCAGCGCCTCCGTAGACGAAGACCTCGACGCCGGGCTGGGCGGCGCGGATGGCCTCGACATCGGCGAGCGGGATGGAGGCGTCGGTTTCGCCGAAATGCAGCTGCACGGGGCAGGCCGGCTGCTCCGCCTTCGCCGCGGCGATGCCGCCGCCATACCAGCCGACGCTGGCGGCAAAGGCGCTGCTGCGCGTCGCGCCATGCCAGGCGACGGTGCCGCCCCAGCAATAGCCGACAATGCCGCGCCGCGCCCCGCGCGGCAGGGCAGCGGCGGCGGCGAGGATGTCGAGCAGGGTCTTGCCGGCATCGATGGTGCCGCGCAGGTCGCGGCCACAGGCAACGTCGGCGGCCTCGTAGCCGAGCTCGACGCCGCGCTCGCTGCGGTCGAACAGGGCGGGGCAGACGACGGCGTAGCCCTCCCTGGCGAAATCGTCGCAGACCCGGCGCATGTGGCGGTTCACGCCGAAGATTTCCTGGACGACCACCAGGGCCCGTTTCGCGTCGGCCGGGCCGGCGGTGTAGGCGCTGAGGACATGGCCGTCGGCTGCGGTAAGCTCGATGGTCGGCATGGATGGACCCTCCCCTTCTGGGCTGCTGCGCCTATGCTGCGGGGATGGGCGATATCGTCAACCTGAAGCAGGTGAAGAAGCGGCAGGCGCGCGAGCGGGCCTCGGCCGAGGCGGCGGCGAATCGGGCGAAGCACGGCCGGACGGCAGCCGAGAAGGCCAATGACCGGCGGGCCGAGGCACGGCGGCAGGCGCTGCTCGATGGCGCGCAGCGGGGGCCAGAGGCTTGCCAGGATGAGGGTTGAGGGTTTTCCTCGCGCAACGCCATCGCCCGGGGACATGCATGCGCCAATACCTTCCCGCCATCGGCCTGCTGCTGCTGGCGGCCTGCGCCAATGAAACCGCCCTGCCGGAGGCCACCTCCGTCCAGGCGCGCAACAGCACCGCCCCCGCGCGGCCCGCGGCGCCGACGACGAGGGTGGCGACCTTTGACGGCCGCTGGGTCGGCACCATCACCCTCCAGCCGGACCGGACGCGGGAATGCCCGCGGGCACCCTCGGGCGATCGTGAGATCGCCGTGACGCAGGGGCAGGCGGTGTTCGTCCTCGACCAGCAGATCCGCCAGAGCCAGAGCGGCTTCGTCAACGCCGACGGCTCCATCCGCATGGTGGATTCGCTGGACCGGACCATCGCCACCACGGGGCTCTTCGCCGATGGGGTGTTCCAGGGCGAGTACCGCAACGGGCTCTGCGCCTATGCGGTGCGCATGGTGAAGCGGGGTTCCTGATGCCGCCCACCCGCCCGGCGTCGCCTCGCCGGCTTCCCGCCGAGCGTCTCGTCGAATAGCCATGCGGTGGAGGCGGAGGGCTGGGTGAGTCTGACCGGGCAGCTCGGACGGAAGCTCGACGATCCGGCAGCGCCGCTGCCGGAGGGCTGCGCCGCGCTGGCGCTTGGCGCGGTGGTGGAGATCGAGGCGGTGGCGCACCGGGACTGAGGTGCGGCAGCCCGATGGCTATTTCGGCCCGTCCTCCAGCGGCGGGGCGCGGCGCTCGATCCAGGTGGAGGCGCGGCGCAGCAGCACATGGGCGAAGAAGACCAGCGCGGTGAGGCCGAGCGCCATGCCGTAGTCGCCGAGCCCGGCCGCGGTGCCGATGGCGGCGACCGCCCAGAAGGTGGCGGCGGTGGAGAGGCCGCGCACCGTCATCCCATGGTGCAGGATGACGCCGGCGCCGAGGAAGCCGACGCCCGAGGCGATGGCGCCGAGCGCCGGGCCAGGGTTGGCGCCGCCGTGCCCGACCGCGATGCGGGCGAAGACGCAGGCCGCGGCCGCGACGATGGCGGAGGAGCGGAGGCCGCCCGGATGGCGGCGCCACTCCCGCTCCGCCCCGATCAGCGCGCCGAGGCCGAAGGCGATGATGACGGCGAGAGCGCTGGTCGGGAAATCGGCGGGAAGCATCCGCCGCGACGCTACACGTTGAAGCGGAAGAGCAGGACGTCGCCGTCCTTCACCACGTACTCCTTGCCCTCGACGCGCATCTTGCCGGCTTCCTTGGCGCCCTGCTCGCCGCCGAGGGCGACGTAGTCGTCATAGGCGATGGTCTCGCAGGCGATGAAGCCGCGCTCGAAGTCGCCATGGATGACGCCGGCGGCCTGCGGCGCCTTCATGCCCCGCGTGATGGTCCAGGCCCGGGTCTCCTTCGGGCCCACGGTGAAGTAGGTCAGCAGGCCGAGCAGGGCGTAGCCGGCGCGGATAACGCGGTCGAGGCCGCCCTCGGTCAGGCCGAGGCTTTCGAGGAAGTCGCCGCGATCCTCCTGCGCCATCTGGCTGATCTCGGCCTCGATGGCCGCCGAGACGATCACCGCGCTGGCCCCCTGCGCACGGGCCATGGCGAAGACCCGCTCCGAATGGGCGTTGCCGGAGGCGGCCGAGGCTTCCTCCACGTTGCAGACATAGAGCACCGGCTTGGTCGTCAGCAGCTGGAGGCGCTTCGCCGCCTCCTCCTCCCCCTTCGGCACGGCGGTGCGGGCCGGCTTGCCGTCCTGCAGGGCGCGCACGATGGGGTCGATCAGCGAGAGCTGCTGCGTCGCCTCCTTGTCGCCGTTGCGGGCGCGCTTCTGCAACCCGACCTGGCGCTTCTCCAGCCCGTCGAGGTCGGCGAGCATCAGCTCGGTCTCGACCGTCTCGGCGTCGCGCACCGGGTCGACGCTGCCCTCGACATGGGTGATGTCGCCATCCTCGAAGCAGCGGAGGACGTGGACGATCGCGTCCACCTCGCGAATGTTGGCGAGGAACTGGTTGCCGAGGCCCTCGCCCCGCGAGGCGCCGCGGACGAGGCCGGCGATGTCCACGAATTCCAGCGTCGTGGGCACGATCTTCTGGCTCTTGCCGATCTTCGCCAGGGCCTGGAGGCGCGGGTCGGGCACGCCGACGCGGCCGACATTCGGCTCGATGGTGCAGAAGGGGTAATTCGCGGCCTGGGCGGCGGCGGTCTCGGTCAGGGCGTTGAAGAGCGTGGACTTGCCCACATTGGGCAGGCCGACGATGCCGCAGTTGAAACCCATGGGGCGGTACTCCTAGGCGGCGAGGGCTTGGGCCAGCGCCTCGGCGATGGTGGCGGCGGCGATGCGGGCGGCGCCGTCATCGGTGGGGAGGGAAAGGGCGGCGGCGCGAATGGCCGGCACCAGCAGCGCGGGCGCGGCGCCGGCACGGCGGGCGGCGGCGGCGACCGGCTCGGCCGCATTGCCGCCCGGAGCGATGAGGTCAGCGGCCTCCAGCAGCAGCGCGGCCTTCAGCGCGGCCTCGCCGGCGGCGGCCATGGCGAGGCGCTGGCGGCGGATGTCGGAAAGCGGGCCGCCCATCGGGTCGCCGGGCGTCACCGCGGCGGCGCTGCGGAGCGAGGCGGCGGCCGCAGCCAGGGCACCGGCCTCGCGCACCAGGGCGGCGGCCAGCGCCGCGGCGCCATTGGCGAAATCCTCGGGACCAGGGCCACCCATCATCCCGGCGGCGAACTCGGCCTCGTCCTCGGGCTGCATCAGCGCGTTTCCTGGGTCAGCAGGGCGATGCGGGTCATCGCTTCCTCCGGCTTGCCGGTGGCGAGCAGGGGGGCGATGTCGGCCACGGCGTCGAGCAGCGGCTCGAGCCAGGTATCGACCTTGGCGAAATTGCCGAGCACATGGCCGGTGACGCGGTCCTTGTGGCCGGGATGGCCGATGCCGAGGCGGACGCGCCAGAAATCCGGCGTGCCGAGGGCGCGCTGCATGTCGCGCAATCCGTTATGGCCGGCGGCACCGCCGCCGCGCTTCACCCGCACCTTGCCGGGGGCGAGGTCGAGCTCGTCATGGAAGGCCCAGATGTCGCCGGGCGCGATCTTGTGGAAGGCGGCGGCGGGCTGCACCGACTCGCCGGAGCCGTTCATGTAGGTCTGCGGCTTGAGGGCGAGGACCTTCACGCCGGCGATGCTGCCCTCGGCGACGAGGCCCTTGTAGCGGCTGCGCCAGGGGGAGAAGCCATGGCGCCGGGCGACCGCGTCCAGCGCCATGAAGCCGATATTGTGGCGATGCCGCGCCTGGGAGGGCTCGGGGTTGCCCAGGCCGACCCAGAGCAGCATCGCCAATCGTCCTTACTTCTTCTTCGCGGGCGCCTTGGCGGCGGCCGGGGCGGCAGCGGCGCCGCCCTTGGCGGCCTTGCCCTTCGGCGCCGTCTCGGTGGCGGGGGCGGCGGCCGGGGCGATCACCTCCTCCACCACGGTCGGGGCGGCGATGGTCGCCACCACGAAGTCGCGGTCGAGCACGGCCTGGGTGCCGAAGCTGTCCTGCACGGCGGACCAGCGCAGGCTGTCACCGATGCCGGCCTCGGCCAGGTCGATCTGGAAGGCCTCCGGCACGGCGTCCGGATCGGCCAGCACCTCGACCTCGCGGCGGACGAGGTTCAGCACGCCGCCGGCCTTGAGGCCGGGGCAGGTGTCCTCGTTGAGGAAGGCGACCGGCACGCGGACGCGGATGCGCTGGCCGGCGGCAAGGCGCTGGAAGTCGACATGGATCGGCCGGTCGGTGACCGGGTGGAACTGGATGTCGCGCATCAGGGTGCGCTCCGTCCCGCCGCCCTTGACCGCGACCTCGTACAGGTGGCTCTGCCAGCCGCCCTTGTGCAATTCCTTCATCACGTCGCGCGGGTCGAGGGCGATCAGCGTCGCCTCCTGCTTCGCGCCGTAGATGACTGCGGGGACAAGACCCCCCCTCCGAGTTGCGCGCGCCGCCCCCTTACCGGCCTGCTCACGCGCCTCGGCCTCGATCCGGATGGTTTGGACCATGGTCGGTGCTCCGTCTGCTCAGGATATGGACCCGGCGTGGGGCCGATCGCCCAACGCCAAGGGCGCGGGCCTCCAGGGGTGCCCGCGACGGAGCGGGCCTTAGCGGATCGGGGGGCCGGGCGCAACTGCGGCGGATGGTGCCGCCGCTTTGTGAAAACCGGCTTGGAACCGCAACAGGCTGTGGCTTGACCTGCCCGGTGCGCGCATGGAGCGTTCCGGGATGGAAGGCTTCCTGATTCTGCTCGTGCTCGGCTTCTTCCTGGGCTGGGCGCTGGGCATCGCCGGGTATCGCAAGGCGAGCGCCTTGCAGCGGCGGGTGGCGGCGCTGGAGGAGGCGGTGCGGACCGGGGCGCCGCTCGCCGCGCCGGCGCCACGGCCGCCATCGCCCTGGGACCGGCCCGTGGAGGCGCCAGCGCCGCAGCCGGCAGCGGAGGCGCCGCCCGTGCCGGAGCCGGTCGCGGAGCCGGAACCGGCCGCGGCGGCAGCGCCGAAGCCGGCGCGGCCGGGTATCGAGGAGTTGCTGACCCTTCGCTGGGGCGTGTGGCTCGGGGCGGCGGCGCTGCTGCTGGCGGGCGTCTTCCTGGTGCGGACGGCGGTGGAGGAGGGCTGGCTCGGGCCAGGGCCGCGCTGCGTGCTGGCCGGGCTGCTCGGCCTGGCGCTGATCGGCGGCGCGGCCTGGATGCGGCGGCGGCCGGCGGAAGAGCGGCCCGGCATCCCCTGGCCGGACCAGGCGCCGGCGGCGCTGGCGGCGGGCGGGCTCGCCATCCTCTTCGGCGCTGCCTATGCGGCGGGGCCGATGTACGGGCTGCTGCCGCCGCTCCTCGGCTTCGGGCTGCTGGCGGCGGTGGCGCTGGGGGGGATCGCGCTCGCGCTGGTCTTCGGGCCGGTGGTGGCGGCGATCGGCATCGCGGGCGCCTATGGGACGCCCGCCTTGGTGGAGACGCAGGACCCGTCGCTGCCGGGGCTCTTCCTCTATCTGCTGGCGGTGACGGTGGCGGCGCTCGGCGTGCTGCGGCAAGTGGGTGCGGCCTGGCTCGGCTGGTGCGCGGCCGGGGCCTCGGCGGCCTGGGTGTTGGTCGGTGGGATGATTGCCGGGGATACGGGCGCGGTCTGGGCCCCTGCCCTCTTCGCGCCCATGGCGGCGGCGCTGCATGTCGGGCTGCTGCCAGGCGCGGCGCTGGACAGGGGCATCGGGCGGCGGCTGGCGCTGCTGCCCTTCGCGCTGCTGGCGGCGGCGGGGCTGGTGCTGGTGCCGGGGGCCACGGGGCTCGGGCCGGCGGTCGGGGTGCTGCTGTTCTCGGTGGTCGGGCTGGCGGCGGCGGCGCGCGAGGGGCGGCTGATGCCCCTGCCCTTCCTTGCCGCGCTGGCCGGGCTGCTGATGCTGCTCGGCTGGACCATCCCCGACTGGCTGATGCCGGAGGAGGCGGTGACCATCGATGGGGTGGTGCAGGCGCTGCTGCCGACGCGCCCCTGGCCGCCGGAGGCGCTGCTGCCCTTTCTCGGCGCGGCGGCGGCGCTGGCCGCGATGCATGGTTTGATGGGCGCCTGGCGGGAGCGGCGCGGCGTGCGGCCGGTCGCCTGGGCGGCGCTGCCGGCGGCCGTGCCGGTGCTGGTGCTGCTGGTCGCCTATGCGCGGGTGCGGGGCTTCGCGCTCGATGGGCGCTGGGCGCTGGCGGCGCTCGCCCTGGCGGCGGCATCAACGGGGCTCGCTGTGCTGGCGGCGCGGGCGGGCGAGGTGCAACGCGCAGGCGCCCATGCGGCGGGGGCGATGGCGGCGCTGGCGCTCGGCGCGGCGATGGTGCTCACCGACCAATGGCTGACGCTCGCCGTCGCGCTCTTCCTGCCGCCGCTCGCCTGGGTCGAGGGCCGGAGCGGGCTCGATCCGCTGCGCCGGGTGGCGCTGGCCGTCGCGGGCGTGGTGCTGGTGCGGCTGCTGCTGAACTGGCATGTGGCCGACTACGCGGTCGGGGCGACCCCGGTGCTGAACGGGCTGCTGCCGGCGTACGGCGTGCCGGCCGCCTGCTTCGCCCTGGCGGCGGCGATGTTCCGGCGGCGGCGTGACGATGCGCTGGTCGGCGTGCTGGAGGCAGGGGCGCTCGGCTTCGTCACCGTGCTGGTGCTGCTCGAGATTCGCCATGCAATGACCGGTGGCGACTGGACCGGGCGCGCGGAGTGGAGCCTTGCCGAGGCGGGGCTGCAACTAAGCGCGCTGGCGCTACTGGCAAGCCTAGTCCGTTGGCTGGAGCGGCGGCTCGGCGGCAGGCGGGTGCTCGGCTGGGGGTGGCGGCTGCTCTTCCTCGGCGTCGTGGGGTTCGGCGTCGGGCTGGTGCTGGACAACCCGGCCATCGACCGCTGGGGGGACCTGCTGCCGGTGCCGGTCTTCAACGAGCTCGCACTCGCCTATCTGGTGCCGGCGGCGCTGGCGGGGCTGGCGGTGCGAGGCTTGGTGCCGCGCTGGATCGCGCGGCTGCTGGCGCTCTACGCCCTGGTGGCGGGCTTCGCTTGGGTGACGCTGGAGGTGCGGCACCGCTTCCACCCGGAAGCGATGCCGCTCTGGCTCGGCGATGTCGAAGGGTCGGAGCTCTATGCCTACAGCATCGCCTGGCTCGGCTTCGGCGCGGCGCTGCTGGCGCTCGGCATCCGGCAGGGGGTGGCGTCGCTGCGGCTGGCGGCGCTCGGGGTGATCGGACTGACCATCCTCAAGGCCTTCTTCGTCGACATGGCCGAGCTCGAGGGGCTGTGGCGGGTGCTGAGCTTCCTCGGGCTCGGCCTGGCGCTGATCGCGCTGGGCGCGGTCTATCGGCGCTTCGTCGTCACTCCGGCGCCAGTTCCGCCGGGGTGACGACCCACATGGTGCCGCCATCCGCGGGCGGCTCGCAGCGGATGGGCAGCGCGTTCGGCGTCCGCACATTCGGCTCGTGGCCGAAGGCGAGGCGCAGCGCGCGGAACAGGGCGCCATGGGCGACGACCAGCACCGGCCCCGGCCTCGCCGTCGCCCGGTTGATGGCGGCGACGGCGCGGGCCAGCAGCGCGTCGAAGGGCTCGGCGCGGTCCGGGGTGTAGTGGCCGGCGATCCAGTCGTCGTACCAGTCGCCCATCGGCTGGCCTTCCTGCTCGCCGAAATTGACCTCCTGCAGCCCCTCGTCGAACTCGACCGGCAGGCCGAGCGCCTCGGCGGCGATTTCGGCCGTCACCTTGGCGCGGACCAGGGGCGAGGCGACGACGGTGGCGATGCCGCCGATCCCCGCCAGCGTCTTCGCGGCGCGCCGGGCCTGGGCCAGGCCGACGCTGTTCAGCGGGATGTCGGTGCGGCCCTGGGACCGCCCCTCCGCATTCCAGTCCGTCTCGCCATGGCGGAGGAACCAGAAGGGGATGCGGTTGAGGCTCGCCACCATGTCCCCTGGCATGCTCAGGCGAAGCCTTCGGCGGCCATGGTGCGCTGCACCGAGGGGCGGGCCTTCATCCGCTCGTAATGCGCGGCGACGTTCGGCGGCAGGGTCTTGTTGAGCCGCGCGGACCACCAGAAGGAGACGTAGAAGAGCGCGCTGTCGGCGAAGGAGAACTCGCCGAGCAGGTAGTCCTTGCCGGCCAGCGCCTTGTCGAAGAGGCCGAGGCCCTTCTCGAAGATCTCGGCGCCGCGGGCCTTCACCGCCTCATGGTCCGCCTCGTTCGGGGCAAAGTTGGCGGGGCGGAAGATGCGGGAGAAGCCCTGCATGTGCAGCGTGGCCACGGCGTAGTCGGTGTATTCCAGCGCCTTGGCGAGGCCCTCGGCATCCTTCGGCAGCAGCTTCGCCTCGGGGAAGCTGCTGGCGAGCCAGAGGGCGATGGCCGGGTATTCGGTCAGCACCGAGCCGTCGTCCCGCACCAGGGTCGGCACCTTGGACTTCGGGTTGATGCTGGTGAACTCGGGCTTGAACTGGGCGCCTTCCTTGGTGTTCAGCAACGCCGCCTCGTAGGGCTTGCCGATCTCCTCCAGCAGCACATGGATGCCGATGGAGCAGGCGCCGGGGGCGTAATAGAGCTTCATGGGGGTTCCCTCCGCGTTCGTGTCGGCGGCAGATGAGCCGAGGCGCGGGCGGGCGGCAAGGGGGATTCGGGGTGGGTTCAGGCCACCGGAGTGTTACGCTATGGTGGCAGCCAGACCCCAGTCACAACGGAACGGGCGCAATGCCATCCTCTCCTGAGACCACCATCAGCGTCACCCGCACCAGGACGCCGCAGCGCCGTCCGGAGGATGCCTCCCTCTCCTTCGGCAAGGCTTTCACCGACCACATGTTCCTGATGGAGTACGAGGAGGGGCGCGGCTGGCACGACCCGCGCGTGGTGCCCTACGGCTCGCTGACGATGGACCCGGCCACCTCCGTGCTGCATTACGGCCAGGCGGTGTTCGATGGGCTGAAGGCCTTCCGCGGCGCCGATGGCCAGGTGCGGCTGTTCCGGGCGCAGCGGCATGCGGAGCGGCTCAACCGCTCCTGCGCCGCGCTCTGCATCCCGGAGATGGATGCGGACCTCATCCGCCGCAGCTTCGAGGCGATTGTCGCCGCCGACCATGAGTGGGTGCCGCGCAGCCCCGGCACCTCGCTCTACATCCGCCCGACGGTGGTGGCGACGGAGGTGATGCTCGGTGTGCATCCGGCGCATCGCTATACCTATTTCGTCATCTGCTCGCCGGTCGGCTCCTACTACAAGGAGGGGGTGAAGCCGGTGCGCATCCTGGCGACGGACAAGTATGTCCGCGCCGTGCAGGGCGGGCTCGGCGAGGCGAAGACGGCGGCCAACTACGCCGCCTCGCTCTCGGCGCAGCGCGATGCGGAGCGGCAGGGCTACACCCAGGTGCTCTGGCTGGATGCGATCGAGCGGCGCTGGATTGACGAGGTCGGCACCATGAACATCATGCTCCGCATCGGCGACGAGGTGATCACCCCGCCGCTCGGCGGCACCATCCTCGATGGCGTCACGCGAAACTCGGCGCTGACGCTGATGCGCGACTGGGGCCTCACCGTCTCCGAGCGGCGCATCGCCATCGAGGAGGTGATGCGGGCCGGGCAGGACGGCTCGCTGCGGGAGATGTGGGGCACGGGCACCGCGGCCGTGGTCTCACCGGTGGGCGAGCTGGGCTACAAGGACCAGCGGATCGTCATCGGCGGCGGGCAGACGGGCGAGCTGACCCAGCGGCTCTACGACGCCATCACCGCCATCCAGTATGGCCGCGCGCCCGACCCGCATGGCTGGACGAGCGTGGTGGAAGCGCCCGTCGCGGCCTGAGGCGAGGCTGGTAGGGGGCGCCGCCCCCGCCAACTCAGTTGAAGAGGGAGGAGACCGAGCTTTCTTCCGAGATGCGGCGCATCGCCTCGGCCAGCAGCGGGGCGATGGTCACCTGGCGGATGTTGGAGGAGACGCGCACCGCCTCCGTCGCCAGGATGCTGTCCGTCACCGTCATGTTCTCGATCGGCGAGGCGCCGACGCGTGCCACCGCGCCGCCCGAGAAAACGCCGTGGGTGACATAGACCGAGACGCCCGAGGCGCCGTTCTTGATCAGCGCCTCGGCGGCGTTGCAGAGCGTGCCGCCCGAATCGACGATGTCGTCGACCAGGATGCAGTGGCGGCCTTCGACCTCGCCGATCACGTTCATCACCTCGGAGACGCCGGCGCGGGGGCGGCGCTTGTCGATGATGGCGAGGTCGGTGTTGAGGCGTGACGCCATGGCGCGGGCGCGAACCACGCCGCCGACATCGGGGGAGACGACCATCAGATCGCGGCCCTTGTAGCGCTCCATGATGTCGCGCGAGAAGAGCGGCGCGGAAAAGAGGTTGTCGACGGGGATGTCGAAGAAGCCCTGGATCTGCGCGGCGTGCAGATCCATCGTCAGCACCCGGTGGGCGCCGGCGGCGGTGATGACATTGGCGACCAATTTGGCCGAGATCGGCGTGCGGGAGCCCGACTTACGGTCCTGCCTCGCATAGCCGAAATAGGGGATCACGGCGGTGACGCGGCGGGCGCTGGCGCGGCGCAGCGCATCGAGCGTGATCAGCAGCTCCATCAGGTTGTCGTTCGCCGGGTAGCAGGTGCTCTGCACCACGAAGACGTCCTCGCCGCGGACGTTCTCGTTGATCTCGACGAAAACCTCCATGTCGGCGAAGCGGCGGATGGAGGCGCTGGTGAGCGGCAGGCCGAGCGAGGCGGCAACCGCCTCGGCCAACGGGCGGTTGCTGTTGCAGGCGACGATCTTCATGCCCGGCCGGACCCTTGTCTGTGTGCCGCCCGTGCCCATCGGCGGGGCGGGCGGGAGATACCAAGCGGGAGGGGGCCTGTAAATCGCCATGCTCGGCCCGAGTGACATGGCAGGGACGTTTCCATGACAAGAAGCCGGGAATGAGCCGGAAGCGTTCTTAACCGGACGGTAAGGCGACATCCGGCAAATTCTGCCCATCGGCAAAAGGCTGATCGGGGAATGAGCGATGCATCGGCCATGCGCGGCTGGGCTGGACCGGTGAACGGGGTCGTCGAGGGGCTGAAGGGCCTTGGCCGCGGGCGCCTGATCGCGCTCGGCGCGGTGGCGGCGGGCATCCTGGCCCTCCTCGCCGTCATGGCCTTCCGAGCGGGGGAGATACCGATGAGCCCGCTCTTCGGCGAGCTGGAGGGGCGGGACGCGGCCGCCGTCGTTGCCGTGCTGGAGCGGCAGCGGGTGCCCTATCGCCTGGCCGCCAACGGCACCCAGGTGCTGGCGCCGAGCGAGCAGGTGGCGCGGCTCCGGCTGATGCTGGCGAAGGAGGGGCTGCCCTCCGGCGGCGGCGTCGGGTGGGAGATCTTTGACCGGTCGGAAGGCCTCACCACCAGCCCCTTCCAGCAGGACGTGAACCGGCTGCGGGCCCTGGAGGGGGAGCTGGCACGGACCATCCGCGGCCTCGCCGGGGTGCGGACGGCGCGCGTCCATTTGGTGCTGCCGCGGCGGGAAGCCTTCTCTCGCGAACGGGGCGAGGCCCAGGCGAGCGTGGTGCTGGCCATGCAGGGCGCGCAGCGGCTCGACCGGGAGGGGGTACAGGCGGTGCTGCATCTCGTGGCGACGGCGGTGCCGGGGCTCAAGCCGCAGCACGTCTCGATCGTCGACAGCCGGGGCGAGCTGCTGGCCCGCGGCGGCCAGGCGCTGGGCGGCGCCGCCCAGGCCCTCAACCAGGAGGAGCTGCGGCGGGCGCAGGAGATGCGCATCGGCCGGGCGGTGGAGGAGCTGCTGGAGCGCAGCCTCGGCCCCGGCCGGGTGCGGGCCGAGGCCACGGTGGAGATGGACTTCGAGCGGGTGGAGACGCGCGAGGAGCGCTTCGACCCAGAGAACCAAGTGGCGCGCAGCACCCAGAGCGTCACCGAGCAGAATCGCGGGGCGGAGCCGCCGCCGACCTCGGTCGCCACCAACCTGCCGGGCCAGGAGGCGCAGGGCGGCGGCGGCGCGAGCAGCGAGAACCGGCAGGAGGAGACGACGAATTTCGAGATCGGGCGCACCAGCCGCTCGACGCTCCGCGAGCATCCGGTGGTGAAGCGCCTTTCCGTCGCGGTGCTGGTGGACGGCCTCGCCGAGGGCGGCACCTGGCGCGAGCGGACGCCGGAGGAGCTGGCGCGCATCGCCGCCCTGGTGCGCAGCGCCGTCGGCTTCGACGAGCGGCGCGGCGACAAGGTGGAGGTCGTCTCCATGCGCTTCGTCGAGGAGGCGGGCGGGCCGGCCGAGCCACCGGGCTTCCTCGGCCTGCCCATCGCGCCGGCCCTGGCGACGCGGCTGATCGAGAGCGGGCTGCTCGCCCTGGTGGCGCTGGTCGCCATCCTGTTGCTCGGCCGGCCGGTGATCGGCCGGGTGGCGGCGAGCCTGGCGCCGCCGGCGCCGGCCGTCGCCGATGGCACGGCGGCCGAGGGCGAGGCGTCGATTGAGGGCGGCGAGGCCGGGCGGCTGCCGGGCGCCGAGGCGATGATCGACCGGGCGCAGATCGAGGGGCAGGTCCGCGCCTCGGCCATCAACAACCTGATCGAGCTGGTGGAACAGCACCCGGACGAGGCCCTCGCCGTGCTGCGCCGCTGGCTGACCCCCGAGGAGCCGGCCTGATGTCGAAGACCCTGCTCACCCGGCAGCAGAAGGCCGCGGCGCTGATGCTGGCGCTCGGCGAGGAGCATGCGGCGCGGCTCTTTGCCCGGATGCACGAGGACGAGATCCGCGACCTCTCGATCGCCATGGCGACGCTCGGCACGGTGCCCTCGGCGACGATCGAGGAGCTTTGCGTCGACTTCGCCGAGCAGCTCGGCCAGGCAGGTTCTCTCACCGGCAGCTTCGAGAGCACCGAGCGGCTGCTGCTCAAGACCCTGCCGCCGGACCGCGTGGCGCAGATCATGGAGGAGATCCGCGGCCCTGCGGGCCGCACCATGTGGGACAAGCTCGGCAATGTCAGCGAGGCGGTGCTCGCCAACTACCTGAAGAACGAATACCCGCAGACCGTTGCCGTGGTGCTGACCAAGATCAAGGCCGACCACGCCGCGCGCGTCCTCTCGCTGCTGCCCGAGGGCTTCGCCATGGAGGTGGTCATGCGGATGCTGCGCATGGAGACCGTGCAGAAGGAGGCGCTGGAGGGCGTCGAGCGCACCCTCAAGATGGAGTTCATGTCCAACCTCGCCCGCGCGGCGCGGCGCGATGCGCATGAGATGATGGCGGAAATCTTCAACAACCTCGACCGCCAGTCGGAGGCGCGCATCCTCACCGCCCTCGAGGAGCGCAACCGCGACAGCGCCGAGCGCATCCGCGGCCTCATGTTCACCTTCGAGGACCTCCAGCGCGTCAGCGGCGCCGGGCTGCAGGCGCTGCTGCGCGGCGTGGAGAAGGACAAGCTGGCGCTGGCGCTGAAGGGCGCCTCGGAAACTCTGCGCGAGCTCTTCATGAAGAACCTGACGGAGCGGGCAGCGAAGCTGCTGCGCGACGACATCGCGGCACTCGGGCCGGTGCGGCTGCGCGACGTGGACGAAGCGCAGGCGATGATCGTCGCCGTCGCCAAGGACATGGCGGCGCAGGGGACGATCACCCTGCAGGACGGGCGGGACGAGGAAATGTTGCCGTGACCGACGGGTTCGAGCCGGTGCTGATGCTGGTGCGGCCGCGGGCGAGCGCGCGGGTCGAGATGCCGTTCGACGTGCCCGACCTCGATGCGCCGCCATCGCCGCCGCCGCCGGAGCCGGTGCCCGATGCCGCCGCCATCGCCGCGGCGGAAGCGGCGGTCGAGGCGGCGGCGCGTGAGGCGATGCTTGAGGCGGCGCGTGAGGCGGGCTTCGCCGATGGCGAGGCGGCCGGGCGCGCGGCGGAGGCGGCGAGCCGCGCGGCGCGGGAGGCGGCGGCGCTGGAGGCCGTCGCGCTGCGGCTGGCTGAGGCCGGGGCAGGCGTGGCGGAAGCCGTGGGCGAGGCGGCGGAGGCGCTGGCGGCGGTGCTGCTGGCGGCGCTCGGCGCGGCGCTGCCGGCGGCGGCGGAGCGGCTGGCGCCGGAAAGCGCAGCCTGGCTCGCCGGGCGGCTGGCGCCGCTGCTGGAGGAGGGGGTCGCGGTCGCGCTGCATGTGCCGCCGGGATTCGCTGACGCGGTGGCGGCGCATCTCGGCGACCCGCGGCTGCGCATCGCCGAGGACGCCGCGCTGGCGCCGGGCGCGGTGCGGGCAGCCTGGCGGGGCGGCGGGGCGGCGTATTCGCCCGAGGCGCAGCAGGCAGCGATCGCCGATCTGCTGCGGGGCTTCGGGTTGTCATCCATGGTGGAGGAGAAGTGAGCATGGCGGATCCTGCCGGTTTCGAGGCGCTGAACCCGATGGAGGCCGCCGCGCCCCGTCCCGCCGGCGGCGGGCGGGACCCGGAGGCGGTCTACGACATCCCGGTACAGGTGAGCGCGGTGCTCGGCCGCGCGACCATGCAGGTCTCGCAGCTGCTGAAGCTCGGCCGCGGCGCGGTGGTCGAGCTGGACCGCAAGCTGGGTGAGGCGGTGGACATCTACGTCAACAACCGGCTCGTCGCGCGCGGCGAGGTGGTGATGGTGGAGGACAACCGCCTCGGCGTGACGATGACCGAGATCGTCAAGGGCGACCGGGGGGTCTGAGCATGGCACGGCTCCTTATCATCGGCGCGCTGACGGCGGAGCTCGGCCTCGCGGCGCGCATGGCGACGGCGAAGGGCGCGCGGCTGGCGCAGGCGGAGGGCGTCTCCTCCGGCCTCGAGCGGCTGCGGGCGGAGGGGGCCGACCTCATCCTCTGCGAGGTGACGCACGATATCGGCTGGCTGGTGGAGCAGCTGGCCGCCGAGCGCATCGCCTGCCCGGTGATCGCCTGTGGGCGGAATGCCGATGCCGCCGCCGCGGTGCGGGCGATCCGCGCCGGGGCGAAGGAGTTCCTGCCGCTGCCGCCGGATGCGGAGCTGATTGCCGCCATGCTCGCCGCCGCGGCGGGCGAGGCAGAGGCGCCGGTGCACCGCGACCCGGCCATGGCGGCGCTGCTCGGGCGGGCGGCGCAGCTCGCGGTGGCGCAGGCCAGCATCCTCGTCACCGGGGAGAGCGGCACGGGGAAGGAGGTGCTGGCGCGGCACATCCACCGCAGCAGCCGGCGGGCGCAGGGACCCTTTGTCGCGCTGAACTGCGCGGCGCTGCCGGAGGCGTTGCTGGAGAGCGAGTTGTTCGGCCATGAGAAGGGCGCCTTCAGCGGCGCCGTCGCGGCGCGGCGCGGCAAGTTCGAGCAGGCGGATGGCGGGACGCTGCTGCTGGACGAGATCGGCGAGATGGACCCGCGGCTGCAGGCCAAGATCCTGCGGGTGATCCAGGAGCGGGAGGTGGACCGGCTCGGCGGCGGGGCGCCCGTCAAGGTCGATGTGCGGCTGCTGGCGGCGACCAACCGGAACCTCGCGGCGGAGGTGCAGGCGGGGCGGTTCCGGGCCGATCTCTACTTCCGGCTCAACGTGCTGTCGCTGCATATCCCGCCGCTGCGCGAGCGGCCGCTCGACATCCTGGCGCTGTCCGCGCATTTCGCCCGGCGCTTCGCCGAGGCGAACGGGCTGCCGGTGCGGGCGCTGGCGCCGGCGGCCGAGGCGCTGCTGCTCTCGCATCCCTGGCCGGGCAACGTGCGGGAGCTGGAGAATACGCTGCACCGCGCCGTGTTGCTCGCGCAGGGCCCCGCCATCGGGCCGGAGGCGGTGGAGCTGACGCCGCTGCCGCCGCCGGCCGTGGCAGCCATGGAAGCGAAGCCAACTGCCGCGGCGCCGGCGGCGAAGGGGGTGGGCGGCCTGGTCGGGCGGAAGGTCGGCGAGGTAGAGCGGGACCTCATCCTCGAGACGCTGAGCCATTGCCTCGGCAACCGGACGCGGGCGGCGGAGATCCTCGGTATCTCCATCCGCACGCTGCGCAACAAGCTGCACGAGTACCGGGCGCAGGGCGTCGCGGTGCCGGCGGCGCATCCCGCCATGCCCTGGGCGATGGAGGGCTGACGCATGGGCGGCATCGCACTTCCGGCCTGGCTCGGGCGGCTGCAGCCGGGGGGCGACGTGACGCTGGCGGTCGGCGTCGCCCTGCTGCTCGCGGTGCTGGTGGTGCCGCTGCCGACGCTGCTGCTCGATGCCGGGCTGGCGCTCTCCATCACCGTCTCGGTGCTGGTGCTGATGGTGGCGCTGTTCCTGCGCTCGCCGCTGGAATTCACCGCCTTCCCGCAATTGCTGCTGCTGACGACGCTGCTGCGGCTCGCGCTCAATGTCGCCACCACGCGGACCATCCTCAGCCATGGGCATGAGGGGCCGGAGGCGGCGGGGCATGTGGTCGCGGCCTTCGGCGGCTTCCTGATGGGCGGCGACGTGATGGTCGGGCTGATCGTCTTCGCCATCCTGCTCATCGTCAACTTCATGGTGGTGACGAAGGGCTCCGGACGCATCGCCGAGGTGGCGGCGCGGTTCAGCCTGGACGCGATGCCGGGAAAGCAGATGGCGATCGATGCCGATCTCTCGGCCGGCATCATCGACGAGGCGGAGGCCCGGCGCCGGCGCAGCGAGCTGGAGCAGGAGAGCGCCTTCCACGGCGCCATGGACGGCGCGGCGAAATTCGTCCGCGGCGATGCGATCGCGGGGCTCATCGTCACGGTGGTGAACCTGCTGGGGGGTTTGGGCATCGGCGTGCTGCGGCATGGGATGCCGGTCGGCGAGGCGGCGACGAGCTTCGCCACGCTGACGGTGGGCGATGGGCTGATCAGCCAGATCCCGGCGCTGCTGATCTCGGTGGCGGCGGGCATCGTCGTCACCAAGGGCTCGGGCAAGGAGCGGGCGGACGAGTTGATGGGCCGGCAGCTCGGCGGCGGGTGGAAGCCGATGGCGCTGGCCTCTGGCGCCGCCGTCTTCCTCGCGCTGATGCCGGGGATGCCGCTGGCGCCCTTCCTCGCGCTCGCGGCGGGCGGCGGCGCGCTGGCCTGGAACCGGCGGCAGGCGGAACGGAAGGCGGTCGAGGCGCCCCCGCCCCCGCCCCCACCGCCCGGCGAGCCGCCGGTCGCCGAGGCCTTGCGGCTCGACCTGCTGCGGCTGGAGCTGGGCTACGGGCTGCTGTCCCTCGCCGCCGGCGAGGCGCCGCGGCTGACCGAGCAGATCCGGAGCCTCCGTCGAACCATGGCGAGCGAGATGGGCTTCGTGTTGCCGAGCGTGCGCATCCAGGACAACCTCGAACTGCCTCCCGACGAGTATGTGCTGCGGGTGAAGGAGATCGAGGCGGCGCGCGGCCGGCTGCGGCCGCCGCTGCACCTGGCGATCGATCCCTCGGGCCAGGTGCCGGCGATGCCGGGCGAGCGCACCAACGAGCCGACCTTCGGCCTGCCGGCGCTCTGGATCGAGGAAGCGCTGCGCGACGAGGCGCTGGCCCGGGGCTGCACCGTGGTCGATTGCGCGGGCGTGCTGGCGACGCATCTGACGGAGACGGTGCGCGACAACATGCCGGAGCTGCTCTCTTTTGCCGAGACGCAGAAGCTGCTCGACGAGCTGCCGACGGAACACAAGAAGCTCGTCGCCGATGTGATCCCGGCGCAGATCAGCCTCGGCGCCTTGCAGCGGGTGCTGCAGGCGCTGCTGGCGGAACGGGTCTCGATCCGCGACCTGCCAACCATCCTCGAGGGGGTGCAGGAGGCGGTGTCGGGCGGGGCGCGGGGCATGGGCGCGATCCTCGCCACCGTGCGGGCGCGGCTGGCGCGGCAGCTGTCGGAGGCGGCGCGGGGACCGCAGGGCTACGTGCCGCTGGTGCCCCTCTCGGCGGAGTGGGAACTGGCCTTCGCCGAGAGCCTGACCGGGCCGCCGGAGGAGCGGCAGCTCGCCATGGTACCCTCGCGCTTGCAGGAGTTCATGCAGCGGGTGCGGGAGGTGCTGGACGGTGCCGCGGGCGAGGCGCCGGTGCTGGTCTGCTCGGCCGGCATCCGGGCGCATGTGCGGGCGATCGTCGAGCGCTTCCGTCCCTCGACGACGGTGCTGAGCCAGACGGAGATCCATCCGCGCTGCCGCATCCGCACCGTGGCGACGGTCTAGCCCATGCGCCTCAGGCTCTTCCAGGCGGCGGGGATGGCGGAAGCGATGGCGGCGGTGCGCGCCGAGCTGGGGCCGGATGCCGTCATCCTCGACAGCCGCCGGGTCAAGGGCGGCGTCGAGGTGACGGCGGCGCTCGACCGCGCGGCGGAGCCGGTGGTGGTGGTGGCGCCGGTCGCGCCGCCCCCGCCCTCGCCCTCGCTCGCGCGGCACAACCTGCCGGCGGCGCTGGCGGCGCGGCTGGCGGCGGGGCCGCTGGCCGAGGGTCTGGCAGCGGCGCTGCGCTTCGCACCGCTGCCGGATGGGCGGGCGCGGCCGCTGATGCTGGTCGGGCCGCCGGGGGCGGGGAAGACGCTGAGCTGCGCCAAGCTGGCGACGCGCCTGGTGCTCGGCGGGGCGGCGCCGCTCGTGGCCAGCACGGATGGGTTGCGGGCGGGGGCGACGGAGCAGTTGGCGGCCTTCACCCGGCTGCTCGGCCTGCCCCTCGCCGTGGCGACGGAGCCGGAGATGCTGGCGCGGACGCTGGCGCGACGGGCCGCCGGCCAGCCGGTGCTGGTCGACAGCGCGGGGTGCGACCCCTTCGATGCGGTGCAGGCGGCCTGGCTGCGGGCGATGGCGCTCGCCATCGGCGCGGAGATGGTGGTGGTGATGCCGGCGGGGCTTGACCCGGCGGAGGCGGCGGAGACGGCGGCCGCCTTCCTGGCGCTGGGCGCGCGGCACCTGCTGCCGACGCGGCTGGACGGGGCGCGGCGGCTCGGCGGCGTGCTGGCGGCGGCGGCGGCGGGGCTGGCGCTCGGCGAGGCCGGCACCGGGCCTGGCGTCGCCGACGGGTTGAGTTCGGTTGATCCCGCCTGGCTGGCGCAGCGCCTGGCCGGGCCTTTTCGTATGGACAGCGCAGCATGAGTGACGCGGAATCGGGCCGGATCATCGCCATCGCCTCGGGCAAGGGGGGTGTCGGCAAGACCTGGCTCGCCATCAGCCTGGCGCAGGCGATGGCGGAGGCAGGCCGGCGCGTGCTGCTGGTCGATGCGGATCTCGGCCTGGCCAATATCGACGTGCAGCTCGGCCTGCCGCCGGGGCCGGATCTGGGGGCGGTGCTGGCGGGACGGCTGGAGCTCGCCGCGGCGGTGCGGCGGCATGGAGCCGGGTTCGACCTGCTGCCGGGGCAATCCGGCTGCACCAGCCTGACGGGGCTCGGGGAGGCGGCGCTCGACCGCCTCGGGGCGATGCTGCGTCAGGCGGCGGCGCGATGGGATGTCGTGCTGCTCGATTGCGGGGCGGGGATCGAGCCGGCGGTGCGCGGCCTTGCCGCGCTTGCCGATACGCTGCTGGTGGTGGCGACGGCGGAGCCGACCAGCCTCACCGATGCCTATGCGGTGCTGAAGCTGCATCGGCGCGACCGGCCGGGGGGCGACCAGCGGGTGGTGGTCAACCTCGCCGAGGATGCGGCGGCGGGGGAGCGGGTGTGGCGCAGCCTGGAGACGGCCTGCGCGCGCTTCCTCGGCGCCGGGGTGCCGCTTGCCGGCGTCGTCCGGCGGGACCGGCGGGTGCCGGAGGCGATCCGGCATCAGGTGCCGCTGCTGACGCGGCATCCCGTCGCCGCCGCGGCGGAGGATGTCCGGCATCTTGCTGCTCTGATGAGCAGTGCATCGCGCCCGGCGGGAAATTTGCACCCGGCTATTTGATGTGCGGCGCGATCGGGATTAAGCGACAAGCGGAAACGGTTCTCCTGCCGGCCCGGCAGGATTGCCCATGCCTGCGGAGTTGCCGATGACCTTGCGCCAATCCCTGCTCGCCACCGCTCTGATGGCCGCAGTCGCCATGCCTGTCGCCGGCCAGGCGCAGCCGGTCTCCGGGCTCTATGTCGGGGCCGGTGCGGGGCTCAACAACTGGCTCGACAACAAGAACCGCGGCATCCACGTCCATGACAACGACATCGGCGTGGCGGCGGTCGCTTCCATCGGCTGGGGCTTCGGCAACGGGGTGCGGGCGGAGGTCGAGGGCAACTTCCGCAACCAGGAAATCAAGCGGTTGTCCTTCAACGACGTCGCGGCCGGCCGCAGCGGCTATGTCAACCGCTACGGCGCCATGGCGAACCTGATGTTCGACTTCGACCTCTCGAGCTTCGGCATCGCCCCGAGCCGCTTCATGCCCTATTTCGGCGCCGGGGCGGGCTATGCCTGGACCGAGTACAGCCGGGCGAGCTTCGCCACGGGCGGCAGCCGGTACCTAATCGACGACACGGGCGGCGCCTTCGCCTGGCAGGCGATTCTCGGCGGCGCGATCGGCGTCGCGCCGGGCCTCGCGCTGACGGTCGAGTACCGCTACTTCGACGCCATGCAGCCCGACCTGCGGGTGGCGCGGACGGCGGGTCCGGGCGCGGCGGGCGTGCCGGGCAAGTACCGGCCCGAGGGCGAGAACCACAGCCTGCTCTTCGGCCTGCGCTACGCCTTCAACCAGCCCGCGCCGCCGCCTCCGGTGGTCGAGGCGCCGGTCGCGCCGGCGCAGCCCGAGGTCGCCCGCACCTATCTCGTCTTCTTCGACTGGGACCGCGCCGACCTGACCGACCGGGCGCGGCAGATCATCACCGAGGCGGCCGGCGCGGCGCGGCGCGTGTCCTCGACCAGGATCGAGGTGGCCGGCCATGCCGACCGCTCCGGCACGCCGCAATACAACCAGCGCCTTTCCGAGCGGCGCGCGCAGGTGGTGGCGGCGGAGCTGGTGCGGCAGGGCATCAGCCGCAACGAGATCGGCATCACCGCCTATGGCGAGAGCCGGCCGCTGGTGCCGACCGCCGACGGCGTGCGGGAGCCGCAGAACCGGCGGGTCGAGATCGTCCTGCGCTAGGCCGCGTCCAGGGCGGAGTTCTGCGTTGCATCCCGGCCAAGGGCAGCGCAGGACTCCCGCATGATCGGCATCGACTGGGGCACCACCGCCTTCCGCGCCTACCGCCTCGCCCCCGGCGGCACCATCCTCGACCGGCGGGAAAGCGAGGGGGGCATCCTCTCCGTCCCGGCCGGCGGCTTCCCGGCGGCGCTCTCGGCCGCCATTGGGCCCTGGCTCGCCGAGGGCGAGCGCCTCGTCCTGCTCTGCGGCATGGTCGGCAGCCGGCAGGGCTGGGTGGAGGCGCCCTACCTCCCCTGCCCGGCCGGGCCGGCGGAGATCGCTGCCGCCCTGACCGCCCTTCCCTTCGACGGTGCGCGCTGCCTGCTCGTTCCCGGCCTTACCACGCGCGATGCGGGCGGGGTGCCGGATGTGATGCGGGGTGAGGAGACCAAGCTCATCGGCCTGCTGGCGGAGCTCGGCACGGCGGAGGCCCTGGCCTGCCTGCCGGGCACGCATGCCAAATGGGCCCGGCTCTCCGGCGGGCGGATCGCGCATTTCGCCACGCAAATGACCGGCGAAGTGCGCGCGGTGCTGCTGGAGCACAGCATCCTCGGCCGGCTGGCGAAGGACGCGCCGACGGACGAGGCGGCTTTCCTGCGCGGCGTCGCCCGGGCGCGGGAAGCGGGGGGGTTGCTGCACCACCTCTTCGGCACGCGGGGGCTCGGGCTGATGGGCGAGCTGACGGCGGAGGCGACCGGCAGCTACCTTTCCGGCCTGCTGATCGGGCATGAGGTGACGGCGGCGCTGGCCGAAGGCGCGCCCGAGGGGCCGATCCACCTTGCCGGCTCGGCAACCCTCACCCGGGCCTATGCGCTGGCCTTCGGCGCCTTCGGCCTGGAGCACCGGCTGCACGACCCGGACCTCGCCCTGCGCGGCCTGATGCTGATCGCGGAGACGCTGCCATGACGCTGAAAGACTGGTTGGCCCGCTGCCCGCTCGTCGCCATCCTGCGCGGCATCACGCCGGACGAGGCGGTGCCCGTGGCGGAGGCGCTGGTCGGCGCCGGCATCGCCATCCTCGAAGTGCCGCTGAACTCGCCGGAGCCGGTCGAGAGCATCCGCCGCATGGCGGCGCATTGCGGCGACCGCGCTCTGGTCGGCGCCGGGACGGTGATGACGGAGGGGCAGCTCGCCGATGTCGCCGAGGCCGGCGGGCGGCTGCTGGTGACGCCGCATGCCGATGTCGCGCTGGTGCGGCAGGCGAAGCGCCTCGGCATGCTGGCGGCACCCGGCTTCTTCACCCCGACGGAGGCCTTCGCATTGCTCGCGGCGGGGGCGGATGCGGTGAAGCTCTTCCCGGCCGAGGCGGCCTCGCCCGCCGTGCTGAAGGCGATGCTCGCGGTGCTGCCGAAGGGCACGGCGGTGCTGCCCGTGGGCGGCATGGGGGTGGAAACCATTCCCGCCTGGCGGGCGGCCGGGGCGACGGGCTTCGGCATCGGCTCCTCGCTCTACAAGCCGGGCGATCCGGCGGCGGTGGTGGGTCAGCGGGCGGCGGCCCTGCGGGCGGCGATCGGCTGAGGCCGAAACATCGGGGCTTCGGTTTCGGCGGAAAGCGTGGCAAGGGTGGCGGCCGCGCCATCCGGCCAAGAACGATCTCCCTGGGAAACGCCCATGCCGCAACGCCGCCCGCTGCTTGCCGCTGCCCTTGCCCTGCCCGCCCTCCTGCGCCCCGGCACGGCGCGGGCGCAGGAGGTGACGCTCCGGCTGCACCACTTCCTGCCCGCCGTCTCCAACGTGCACCGCTTCTTCATCATGCCCTGGGTGCAGAAGGTTCAGGCCGAGAGCGGGGGCCGCATCCGCATCCAGGTCTTCCCGGCGATGCAGCTCGGCGGGGCGCCGCCGCAGCTTTACGACCAGGCGCGGGATGGCGTCGCCGACATCGTCTGGACCCTGCCGGGCAACACGCCCGGGCGCTTCCCGCGGATCGAGGTCTTCGAGCTGCCCTTCGTCGCGCATCGCCGCGCGGCGGTGAACGTGCAGGCGGTGCAGGCGCTCTACGAGCGGGAGATGCGGCAGGAATTCGCCGAGACGCAGATCATCACCGCCTGGGGGCATGATGCCGGCGTCATCCATACGCGGCGCGAGGTGCGGCGGATGGAGGACCTGGGCGGTCTCAAGCTGCGCTTCCCGACGCGGCAGACGGGCGAGGCGCTGCGTGCACTCGGCGCCGCGCCGGTGGGTATGCCGGTGCCGCAGATCCCGGAGGCGCTGAGCCAGGGCGTCATCGACGGCGCCGTCGTGCCCTGGGAGGTGGTGCCGAGCATCCGCCTGCACGAGATGGCGAAATTCCACACCGAGATCACCGGCTCGCCGACGCTCTACATCGCCACCTTCGTCCTCGCCATGAACAAGGCGAAGTACGAGGGACTGCCGGCTGACCTCCGCGCCGTCATCGACGCCAACAGCGGGATGGCGGCGGCGAGGATGGCGGCCCGGCCCTGGGACGAGGAGGGGCCCAAGGTCGAGGAGATGGTCCGCAAGCGCGGCAACACCATCGTCGAGCTTTCCGAGGAGGAGCGGAACCGCTGGCAGCGGCAGACCGCCCCCGTCATCGATGCCTGGGTCGCCGCGATGAAGGAGCGGACCATCGACGGCGGCAAGCTGCTCGAGGAGGCGCGGGCGCTGGTTGCGCAATACGGCCAGGGCGCGGGCTGAGGCGCGCATGGCCGACCGGCGGGGCGTGGTGGCCGGGGCCGCTACCCTGGTCGCGGCGCTGGGCGGCCTTGCCCTGCTGGCGACGGCGCTGCTGACCAGCTTCAGCGTGGCGCGGCGCTGGGCGACGAGCCAGCCGGTGCAAGGGGATTTCGAGCTGGTCTCGCTCGGCTCCGGCCTCGCGGTGCTGGCCTTCCTCGCCTATGGCACGCTGCGGCGGACCAACATCCTGGTGGACAGCTTCACCACCTGGCTGCCGCGGCGGGCTGCCCGGATCGTCGATGCGTTCTGGATGCTGGTCTGGGCCGCGGTCGCCCTGGTGCTGGCGGAGCGGCTCCTGGTCGGGGCGAGGGAGACGCTTCGCTCGGGCACGACGACGATGGTGCTCGGCCTGCCGACCTGGTGGGCGGTGGGTTTCGGCGCCTTCGGCTTCGCGCTGACGGCGGTGGTCGCGGCCAGCTGGGTGGTGCGGCTGGCGCGGGGGGATGAGTGATGGCGCCGGAATTCCTGCAGGCGGCGCTCGGCTTCGCCGCGCTGCTGGGGTTGATCGCGCTGCGCTGCCCGGTGGGGCTCGCCATGCTGCTGGTCGGCATGGGCGGCTACGTCACCCTCGTCGATGCGGCGACGCTGCTGAACTACTTGAAGACGACGCCCTACTTCCTCTTCGCCAACTACACCCTCTCCGTCATCCCGCTCTTCATCCTGATGGGGGCGCTGGCGGAGCGGGGCGGGCTGGCGCGGGACCTCTTCGCCGCGGCGAATGCGCTGTTCGGGCACCGGCCGGGCGGGATGGCGATGGGCGTCATCGGCGCCTGCGCCTGCTTCGGCGCGGTCTGCGGCAGCAGCGTCGCCACCACGGCGACCTTCGGCCGCGCGGCGCTGCCGGAGCTGCGGCGCTTCGGCTACGATGCCGGGCTCTCGACCGGGACGATCGCGGTCGGCGGGACGCTCGGCATCCTCATCCCGCCTTCGGTCATCCTCGTCGTCTATGCGATCAGCACGGAGCAGAACATCGCCAAGCTGTTCATGGCGGCGCTGGTGCCCGGGTTGCTGGCGACCGGGTTCTACATCCTGGCGCTGGCGGTGCTGGCGCGGCTGCGGCCGGGGCTGATGCCGGCGGCGGCACGCGTCTCGCCGGAAGTGAAGCGGGCGGCGCTGCTCAGCGTCATCCCGGTGATGCTGATCGCCGTCGTCGTGGTGGGCGGCATCTATGGCGGCGTCTTCACCCCGACCGAGAGCGCGGCCATCGGCTGCATCGCGACGCTGGCCGTGGGCCTGGCGCGGCGGACGCTCAGCCTGCGCCAGGCGGGCGAGGCGCTGCTGGCGACGGCTGAGACCACGGCGATGATCTTCGTGATCCTGCTCGGGGCGGAGGTGTTCAACGCCTTCCTCGCCCTGACCTCGGCGCCGGAGCTGCTGGCACTCTGGATCGCGGAGCAGAGCTACCCGGCCTATGGCGTGCTGGCGCTGCTGCTCTTCGCCTACATCGTGCTCGGCGCGGTGATGGACGAGCTGGCGATGATCCTGCTCACCCTGCCGATCTTCTTCCCCGTGGTGACGGCGCTGGATTTCGGCCTGGCCGGCACGGAGGAGACGGCGATCTGGTTCGGCATCCTGGTGCTGATCGTGGTGGGCATCGGGCTGACGGCGCCGCCCATCGGGCTCAACGTCTTCGTCGTCTCCTCGCTGGCGCGGGACGTGCCGATCGCCCGGACCTATCGGGGCGTGCTGCCCTTCCTGGCGACGGATCTCGTCCGGCTGGCGCTCTGCGTGCTGTTCCCGGCGCTCAGCCTGTGGCTGGTGCGGCTGCTGGCCTGAGGGCGGCGACCGCGGCGGGCACGGGCAGGCTGCGGAAGCCCGGGCGGGCGAAAAGGTAGCCCTGGAACAGGCCGATGCCCATGCCGCGCAGGGTGGCGCATTCCTCCGCCGTCTCGATGCCCTCGGCCACTACCTGTACGCCGAGTTCGCGGCAGGCGGCGGTGATGCTGGCGAGGATCACCTGGCGGGGGCGATGCGTGTCGCAGCCGCGGATGAGGCCCATGTCGAGCTTCACCAGATCGACCGGCAGGTCGGCAAGCAGGGCAAGGCCGGCATGGCCGGCACCGAAATCGTCGATCGCCAGGGTGAAGCCCATCTGGCGATAGGCCTGGAAGATGCGCAGCAGGTGGGAGGGGTCCTGCACCGGCTCCCGCTCGCTGACCTCGAAGATCAGCCGGCTGGGCGGGAAGCCGGTGCGCTCCGCCGCACGGAGCGTCGCCTAGATGCAGGCGATGGGATTGTAGACCGCATTCGGCAGGAAGTTGATGGAGAGCCGGGCGCCGGTTTCGGCGAGGCGCAGGCGGCTCGCCTCCTCGATGGCGGCGACGCGGCAGGCCTGGTCGAAGGCATAGAGCCCCTCGGGCGAGACCTGGTCGATCACCCAGGCGGCACCCTGGCCCTCCGGCCCGCGGACCAGGGCCTCCTGCGCCAGGACCTGGCCGCCGCGATCAGCGTCGAGGATGGGCTGGAAGGCCATCGCCAGGTCGAAGCCAAGCCCGTTGCCGCCGCGGCAACCTTTGCAGGACGGGCCGGTAGCGGGGGAGATCTTGGTCGCCGGAGCTGTCGTCACGGGGGAATGCATGGCCCAATCATGTCACGTCATGGTTGAGGAGCCGTTACGTTCTTCGCCTTCCTCACCTGGGTTTGATGGCCTTGGGACGGCCATTGACCCGCCCGGATCGGCAGGCGAGTTTCCAGGCCAAGGGAGAGGAGCAAGGATGTTCATCCAGCTCGACGACGTCGCCGTCCATGCCGAGGTGTCCGGCCCGGCCTCGGGTGAGCCGGTGCTGCTGCTGCACAGCCTCGGCACCAACCTGCACATGTGGGACCCGCAGGCGGAGGCGCTGGCCAGGCGCCACCGCGTCATCCGCATGGACATGCGCGGCCATGGGCTGACCGAGGCAACGCCCGGCCCCTATGCGATGGACCGGCTGGTGACGGATGCGCTGGCGTTGCTGCAGGCGCTCGGCATCGGCGCGGCGCATGTGGGCGGCGTCTCCATCGGCGGGCATATCGCGCTGCGCATGGCGGTGCAGGCGCCGGAGCGGGTGCTGTCGGTCATGGCCTGCGACACGGCGCTGGATTTCGGCGGGCCAGCCAATTGGCAGGGGCGGATGGATGCCGTCGCCGCGGGCGGGATGGCCGCCGTCGCCGATGCGACGCTCGGGCGCTGGGTGGTGGACCGCTCGCTCGCCTCCTCGAAGGGGCTCCGCCGGATGCTGCTGGCGACCGACCCGGCGGGCTGGCTCGGCTGCGCGGCGGCACTGCGCGACCTGGCCCCGCCCGCCGAATGGCGCGTGCGCTGCCCGGCGACCGTCATCGTCGGCGACCGTGACGAGTCGACGCCCGTCTCGGCGGCGCAGGCGATCCACGCGGCGATCCCTGAAAGCAAGCTCGTCGTCATCGCCGAGGCGGGGCACATCCCGAACCTCGAGCGGGAGGACGCCATGACGCGCGCCGTCCTCGCCCACATGAAGCTCGTCACGGCCCTGCCGGAGACGGCCGCGGCGGCCGGGATGGCGGTACGCCGGCAGGTGCTGGGCGATGCGCATGTCGACCGCTCCGAGGCTGCGCTGACGCCGCTCGACCTTCCCTTCCGCGACTTCATCCTAGAGGGTGTCTGGGGCCGGGTCTGGACGCGGCCAGGCCTCTCCCACCGCGACCGCAGCCTGCTCTGCCTCGGCGTGCTGGCGGCGCTCGGCCATCACGACGAGTTCCGCCTGCATGTGCGGGCGACGCGCAACACCGGCGTGACGCCGGAGGAGATCGGCGAGGTGCTGCTGCAGGTCGCCGCCTATGCCGGCGTGCCGACGGCCAACACCGCCCTCCGCCTTGCCAAGGACATCCTGAAGGAGATGGAGGGATGAGCTACCGTCAGCCGGCGCCGGGCACCCAGCCGCCCTATGACGCGCCCGAATACGGCAGCACGCACAAGCGCCACCCGAAGCAGCCCCTGCTGCGCATCCCGCAGACGCTGACCGAGACCAGCGCGCCGCGCATGCGGCCTGCGCTCTACGAGACGACGCACAACCTCGCCAAGGGGCCGGGCTGGGAGGCTCAGGGCGAGCGCATCACCGTCGCGGGGCGGGTGCTGGACGAGGACGGGCGGCCTGTTCCCGGCGCCATGGTCGAGGTCTGGCAGGCCAATGCCGCCGGCCGCTACAACCATGAGCGCGACCAGCACGACGCGCCGCTCGACCCGAACTTCAAGGGCGAGGGCCGCGTCTTCGCCGATGCCGAGGGCTGGTACCGCTACACGACGATCCGCCCCGGCGCCTATCCCTGGCGCAACCACCACAATGCCTGGCGGCCGGTGCACATCCATTACAGCCTGTTCGGCGCCGGCTTCGCGCAGCGGCTGATTACCCAGATGTACTTCCCGGGCGATCCGCTGCTGGCGCTCGACCCAATCTTCAACTGCGTCCCCGACGCGGCGGCTCGGGAGCGGCTGGTGGCACGCTTCGACCTCGACGTCACCGAGCCGGAACATGCGCTCGGCTACCGCTTCGACATCGTCCTGCGCGGGCGGGATGCGACGCCGATGGAGAACCGGGCATGAGCCTGCCCGCGACGGCGTCCCAGACCGCAGGCCCCTACTGGCACCTGATCGACTTCCCGGAATGGGCCGACCTGCTGCACCCCAACGGGCCGAATGCGGCGATCGAGGGCGAGCGCATCGCCATCGAGGGGACGGTCACCGATGGCGACGGCGCGCCCTGCGCCGATGTCATGGTGGAGATCTGGCAGGCCGATCCGGCGGGCAGCTACGAGGGCGCGTTCCACGGCTTTGGCCGCTGCGCCACCGACAAGGCCGGGCGGTTCCGCTTCGTCACGCTGAAGCCGGGGCCGGTGCGGACCGAGGGCAATGCCTTCCAGGCGCCGCATGTCGCCATCTCCCTCTTCGCCCGCGGCCTGCTGAAACAGCTCGTCACCCGGCTCTACTTCGCCGGCGAGAAGCTGAACGAGCAGGATGCGATCCTCAACGCCATCCCGGCCGAGAGGCGCGGCACCGTGCTCGCGCAACGCGCCTCGGATGGGGCCTGGCGGCTCGACCTGCGCCTGCAGGGCGAGGGCGAGACGGTTTTCTTCGAGGTCTGATGCGATGCCCGTGAACCCGGCCGACAATCCCGTCTTCGGCGCCCTCTACGGCACGGAGGCCATGCGCGAATGCATGGGCGAGATGGCGCTGCTGCAACACATGCTGGATGTGGAGGCGGCGCTGGCGCGCGCCCAGGCGCGGCTCGGCATCATGCCGGCGGAGGCCGCGACGGCGATCACGGCGGCGGCGCGGGCGGAGCGGCTCGACCTCGCGGCGCTGGCGGCGGCGACGCGGAACACGGGCTATCCCGTGGTCGGGCTGGTGCGCCAGCTCAGCCGGCTGGCGGGGCCGGAGGCCGGGCGCTGGACGCATTGGGGCGCGACCACGCAGGACATCATGGACACCGGCGTGGTGTTGCAGATGCGGGCGGGGCTCGACCTGATCCGCTCCGAGCTGCTGGCGGTGAATGCGGGGCTGGCGGGGCTGGCGGCGAAACATCGCGGCACGGTCATGGCGGGGCGGACGCATCTCCAGCACGCCTTGCCCGTCACCTTCGGCTACAAGGTCGCGGTCTGGCTCTCGCCGCTCATCACCATGGTGGAGCGACTGGACCAGCTCCGGCCGCGGCTGGAGCGGCTGCAATTCGGTGGGGCGGCGGGGACGCTGGCCTCGCTCGGCGCGCAGGGCCTCGCCGTGCAGGAGGAGCTGGCGCGGGAGCTCGGCCTCGCCTTGCCGGACATTCCCTGGCACGTGGCGCGGGACGGCATCGCCGAGGCGGTCTCCTTCCTTGGCCTGCTCTGCGGCGTGCTCTCGAAGATCGCCACCGACGTGATCCTGCTGATGCAGACCGAGGTGGCGGAGGTCGCCGAGCCGCATCAGGAGGGGCGCGGCGGCTCCTCCACCATGCCGCAGAAGCGCAACCCGATCTCCTGCGAGTACATCATCGCCCAGTCGCGCGGCGTCCATGCGCTGGTGCCGCAGATGCAGGCGGCGATGGCGCAAGATCAGGAGCGCGGCACCGGCCCCTGGCAGGCGGAGCCGCTGGCGATCGGCCAGGCCTTCCTGCTGGCACATGGGGCGCTGGCCCAGGCGCGGGTGCTGGCCGAGGGGCTGACGGTCGATGCCGCGCGCATGCGGCGCAACCTCGAGAGCACCGGCGGGCTGATCGTCGCCGAGGCGGTGATGATGGGCCTCGCGCCGGTGCTCGGGCGCGAGGCGGCGCATCATGCCGTCAACCATGCCTGCGACGTGGCGCTGGCCCAAGGCATCCCGCTGGCCGAGGCGCTGATGGCGGAGGCGGAGGTCAAGGGCCGGCTGCCGGCGGAGGAGATCGCCCGGCTGACGGATCCCTCCGGCTATCTGGGCAGCGCCGAGGCCTTCATCGACCGGGTGCTCGGCCGCTTGCGTTAGCGCTGCCCTCTCTGTCATGTCATGGCGCCCCGGCGGGCGCCGCGAGTTGCCTCTCCTCGAAGCGGGAAGAGGAACCGAGGCATGATGTTGCAGGGCAAGATCGCCGTCATCACCGGCGCCGATAGCGGAATCGGGCAGGCCGCGGCCGAGGCCTTCGCGCGGGCCGGGGCGGATGTCGCCATCGCCTATCACAGCGATGCCGATGGCGCCGGCGAAACGCGGCGGCGTGTCGAGGCAGCCGGCCGGCGCGCCTATGTGGCGCAGGCGGATGTGGGCGACCCGGCTTCCGTCCAGGCGCTGTTCGACGGCGCGGCGGGGGCGCTAGGTGTGCCCCAAATCCTCTTCGCCAATGCGGGGACGGGGATGGGCGGCATGCCCGTCGCCGAGATGGACGATGCCAAGATGGAGCAGGTGCTGCGGACGGACCTGATGGGCCCGCTCTTCTGCGCCCGCGCCTTCATCCGCCAGCGCCGTGCCGATGGCGGGGCCGGGCGGATCGTCTTCACCGGCTCCGTCGCCGGGCACCTGCCGACCCCGGGCAGTGCGCCCTATGGCATGGCGAAGGCGGGGCTCAACTCGCTGGTGCGGAGCCTCTCCGTCGAGCTGGCGGAGGACCGGATCAACGTCAACGCCATCGCGCCCGGCCTGATCGAGACGCCGATGACGCAGAAGCGGATGGACGATCCCAAGGCGCGAGAGGAGAGCATGAAGGCAATCCCCTGGCGCCGCCCCGGCCGGCCAGAGGAGATCGCGGGGCTCGCCGTCTTCCTCGCCTCGGACGCGGCCGACTACGTCACCGGGCAGACCTGGGTGATGGATGGCGGGCTGACGATGAACTGGGGCGGCGCCTGACACGTTCGGCCTGACGAACCCCCGACAAAGCGAGATCATCATGAACGACGACAATGCCTTGTCGCGGCGCAGGGCTGTCGGCAGTGCCGGGCTCGGGCTGGCGGCGGCGGCCGCGGCCTCCTCCACGGCGCGGGCGCAGCCGCGGGATACCGCCCAGCCGATGAGCGACCCGACGACGCGCTACCCGAAGCCGCCCTTCCAGAAGCAGTCGCAGCCCTGGCCCGGCCTCGCCAGCCGCATGGAGCCGCGGCCGGACCATGGCGAGACGAGCTATCGCGGCTCCGGCCGGCTCGCCGGGCGCAAGGCGCTCATCACCGGCGGCGATTCGGGCATGGGGCGGGCGGCGGCCATCGCCTATGCGCGGGAGGGCGCCGATGTCGCCATCAACTACCTCCCCAGCGAGGAAGCCGATGCCGGCGAGGTGATCGCGCTGATCAAGGCGGAGGGGCGGCTCGGCCTCGCCCTGCCGGGCGACCTGCAGGACGAGGCTTTCTGCAACCGGCTGATCGCCGATGCGGCGCGGGGGCTCGGTGGCCTCGACATCCTCGTCAGCAATGCGGCGCGGCAACAGACGCGGGCTTCGATCCTCGACGTGACCACCGAGGATTTCGACGCAACGATGAAGACCAACATCTACGCACCGTTCTGGCTCATCAAGGCGGCGCTGACGCATCTGAAGCCGGGGGCGACGATCATCGCCACCACCTCCGAGCAGGCCTACGATCCTTCGGCCGAACTCTACGACTATGCGCAGACCAAGGCGGCGACGATGAATTTCGTAAAGTCGCTGGCGAAGCAGCTCGGGCCGAAGGGCATCCGCGTCAACGGCGTGGCACCGGGGCCGATCTGGACGCCGCTGCAGGTCAGCGGCGGGGCCACGATGGAAAAGCTGGAGAAGTTCGGCGGCACGACGCCGATGGGCCGGCCGGGACAGCCCGCGGAGCTGGCTTCGATCTACGTGCAGCTTGCCGCTTCCGATGCAAGCTATGCGACTGGCCAGATCTATGGTGCGGGGGGTGGGTCGGGGCAGCCCTGACCCGGCCCTACATCTCGCGCCGCACCTGCGCATGGGCGAGTAGGGCGAAAAGGCCCGTGCCGCCCAGGACATTGCCGATCAGCGCTGGCAGGATCATTCCGCCGAGCGCCTGGCCGAAGCCGACCTCACCGGCGAAGAGCAACAGGAAGGCCTCGGCGGCACCGGCGATGACATGCGTGAAGTCGCCAAGGGCGATCGCGTAGGTCAGCACCAGAATGATGGCGAAGTCGCCCGTGGTGACGCCGGCGCGGATCCAGGCAACGGAAGCGATGAGGAAACCGGCCGGCACGCCTTGCGCCAGCAGTTGCGGCCAGTCCTTGGCGAGCAGCTGGCGCGACACCTCGAGCATGGCCTCGGTCAGCGGGGGGCTGGTCAAGTGGAGATGGATGTTGATGGCGGCCGCAATGGCCGCCCCGATCATGTTGCCGGCGAGGACGATGCCCCATAACCGGGCCGTGCCGCCGAGCTTCCGCCAGGAAGGCGCCGCCATCACCGGCAGCACGGTGACGATGGTCTGCTCGGTGAAGAGCTGCATCCGCCCAAGGATCACCATAAGGAAGCCGAGGGTGTAGCCGAGATCGGCGATGACCTCGCGCGCGAGGAAGCCCGATGGCAGCTTATGGTTCAGGGCTGCTTCGGCGATCACCGAGGCCATGATGGTGATGCCGCCAGCGATACCAGACCAGAGAAGCGAGCCGTTCGGCCGCTTCAGCTCCTCCTCGCCCTGGCGGCGGACGACTTCATGGATAACCGGGGAGCGGGGCGAAGAAAGGTTTTCGACTGCCTCCCGGTCGGTGGCGTCGAGCCCTGCCGGCATGGTCAGGGCGGATCCCGGCGGTCGCGGCGACGGGGAAATACGCTGCGGAATTCGAGACGCTGCAGCAGCACCAGCGCAACGACGACTATGAGAACGACGACGAGGGCAGTCAGCATGGCGGGCTCCTTCGCCGGCGCGTAGGAGCCGAACGGGGAGTTGCGCCGCGGGTTGCACCCAGTCGGCGAGCGAGGCCAAGCATGCGCAATGTGCCGCAAGACGCCAAAAAGCCGCCAGCTTCCTTTCGGGAGCCAGCGGCTTTGGTATGCGGCATCGAGGATCCTGTTGGGTGGCCCGGCGGCGACCGACTCTCCCGCAGCTTGAGCTGCAGTACCATGGGCGCTGGGGTGTTTCACGTCCGAGTTCGGGATGGGATCGGGTGTATCATCCCCGCGATGACCACCGGGCCACCGAACAGGATCCTGGATGTGGGAGATGGGATGGTTGGTTATGGGGTGTTGGGTTGAGTGTGGTGTGTGCGCGGCTTGGTGCTGCGTGCGGTGCTGTCCCTTGTTGAGGGGGACGGCTGCTGTGGTGTTGGTGTGGTGGAGATCTATCGGGCGATTAGGACCGCTCGGCTGCATGCATTGCTGCACTTCCACCTGCGGCCTATCGACGTGATGGTCTATCACGGCCCTCGAGGGAGACCTCGTTTGGAGGGGGGTTTCCTGCTTAGATGCCTTCAGCAGTTATCCCGTCCGTACTTAGCTACCCAGCGATGCTCCTGGCGGAACAACTGGTACACCAGAGGTGCGTCCATCCCGGTCCTCTCGTACTAGGGACAGATCCTCGCAAGTCTCCTACACCCACGGCAGATAGGGACCGAACTGTCTCACGACGTTCTAAACCCAGCTCACGTACCGCTTTAATCGGCGAACAGCCGAACCCTTGGGACCTGCTCCAGCCCCGGGATGCGATGAGCCGACATCGAGGTGCCAAACCTCCCCGTCGATGTGGACTCTTGGGGGAGATCAGCCTGTTATCCCTAGAGTACCTTTTATCCGTTGAGCGATGGCCCTTCCACGCGGGACCACCGGATCACTAAGGCCGACTTTCGTCTCTGTTCGCGCTGTCGCGCTCACAGTCAGGCGGGCTTGTGCCTTTGCACTCAACAGCCGATGTCCGACCGGCTTGAGCCCACCATCGCGCGCCTCCGTTACCATTTGGGAGGCGACCGCCCCAGTCAAACTGCCCACCACGCAGGGTCCTGGCCCGGGATAACCGGGCTCAGTTAGACGCCAGAAAGGCACAGGGTGGTATTTCAAGGTTGGCTCCACCAAGGCTAGCGCCCCGGCTTCAAAGCCTCCCACCTATCCTACACAGTCCCTTCCTGGCGCCACTGCGAAGTTGCAGTAAAGGTTCATAGGGTCTTTCCGTCTGACCGCGGGTACCCCGCATCTTCACGGGGAATTCAATTTCGCTGAGCCCATGCTGGAGACAGTGGGGAGGTCGTTACGCCATTCGTGCAGGTCGGAACTTACCCGACAAGGAATTTCGCTACCTTAGGACCGTTATAGTTACGGCCGCCGTTTACCGGGGCTTCGGTTCGATGCTTGCACATCTCCCCTTGACCTTCCGGCACCGGGCAGGCGTCAGACCCTATACGTCATCTCTCGATTTCGCAGAGCCCTGTGTTTTTACTAAACAGTCGCCACCCCCTGGTTTGTGTCACCCCACCCTGGTTGCCCAAAGTAGGGTCTCGCTTATCCCGAAGTTACGCGAGCAATTTGCCTAGTTCCTTCAGCATGGTTCTCTCAAGCGCCTTGGTATGCTCTACCAGTCCACCTGTGTCGGTTTAGGGTACGGTCCGTAATGCCAGTGCTATTTCCCGAGCCGATCCAGCTGCATACCCAATCCAGTAAGGGCATACAGAACTTCACGGCTGTCACATCTGGCGGGCCAGGGAATGTTCACCCTGTTTCCATCGGCTACGGCTGTCGCCCTCGCCTTAGGGGCCGGCTCACCCTGCGCGGATTAGCCTTGCGCAGGAACCCTTGGACTTTCGGCGGGAGAGTTTCTCACTCTCCTTGTCGCTACTCATGTCCGCATTCGCACTTCCCATACCTCCACGGCCCCTCGCAGGTACCGCTTCACAGGCTTAGGGAACGCTCCGCTACCACGCTCTTTCGAGCATCCACAGCTTCGGCAGATGGCTTGAGCCCCGTTACATTTTCGCCGCGGGACAGCTATTAGACCAGTGAGCTATTACGCTTTCTTTAAAGGATGGCTGCTTCTAAGCCAACCTCCTGGTTGTTATGGCCGTCCTACATGCTTTCCCACTTAGCCATCATTTGGGGGCCTTAGCTGGTGGTCTGGGCTGTTTCCCTCTCGACAATGGACCTTAGCACCCACTGTCTGTCTGCCGCCCTGTACTCGCCGGCATTCGGAGTTCGGTAGGGTTTGGTAGGGCTTTGGGCCCCCCTAGCCCTTCCGGTGCTCTACCTCCGGCGGTAATCGAACGACGATCTACCTCAATAGATTTCGCGGAGAACCAGCTATTTCCGAGTTTGATTGGCCTTTCACCCCTAGCCACAGCTCATCCCCGACTTTTTCAACAGGCGTGGGTTCGGCCCTCCAGTGCGTGTTACCGCACCTTCAGCCTGGCCATGGCTAGATCACTCGGTTTCGGGTCTTCTGCCGGCAACTGGACGCCCTGTTCGGACTCGCTTTCGCTCCGCCTTCACCTCACGGCTTAAGCTCGCTGCCAACAGAAACTCGCGGACCCATTATACAAAAGGTACGCCGTCACCCTTGCGGGCTCCGACTGCTTGTAGGCGCTCGGTTTCAGGTCTCTTTCACTCCCCTCATCGGGGTGCTTTTCACCTTTCCCTCACGGTACTTGTGCACTATCGGTCGCCAAGGAGTATTTAGGCTTGGAGGGTGGTCCCCCCATGTTCAGACAGGGTTTCACGTGCCCCGCCCTACTCAAGGATCCATGCGTGCCATACACCTACGGGGCTATCACCCACTCTGGCGCGCCTTTCCAGACGCTTCGGCTTAACACACATGAACCACTGGCCTGCTCCGCTTTCGCTCGCCACTACTCGCGGAATCTCCGTTGATGTCTTTTCCTCCAGGTACTGAGATGTTTCAGTTCCCCAGGTTCGCCTCGTAAGCCTATGTATTCAGCCCACGATCTCCATAAAGGAGGGGTTTCCCCATTCGGATATCTGCGGATCAACGATCGCTCGCATCTCCCCGCAGCTTTTCGCAGCGTGCCACGTCCTTCATCGCCTCTTGGCGCCAAGGCATCCACCGAACGCCCTTCTCTTTCTCCACCAACCCAAGCCTCAGCCCGCACGCAGGACCAAACCGCGCCCCACGCGCAAAACCCAAAACCAGGCCAGCGCAAACACACACTCAACCAATCAACTAACCAACCATTCCATCTTCAAATGTCAAAAGAACAACCGCCGGGGCCAAGGCCCCAGCGGGTCCAGTCTTCTGGAAGAGCTCTCAACGTCGGTTAGGACATCGAGAGAGGAGAGCGGAGCCTGCTTGATCGGCAGGTAGTCTGTAAGGATCGGTCGCAACCCAAGAACATCCGTCCTTGGCGTCACGACACATTCCTTGAAAGGAGGTGATCCAGCCGCAGGTTCCCCTACGGCTACCTTGTTACGACTTCACCCCAGTCACTGACCCTACCGTGGCAAGCTAGCCCCTTGCGGTTGCCGCACCTGCTTAAGGTAGAACCAACTCCCATGGTGTGACGGGCGGTGTGTACAAGGCCCGGGAACGTATTCACCGCGGCGTGCTGATCCGCGATTACTAGCGATTCCACCTTCATGCACCCGAGTTGCAGAGTGCAATCCGAACTGAGACGGCTTTTCGGGATCGGCTCGATGTCGCCATCTGGCCTCCCTCTGTCACCGCCATTGTAGCACGTGTGTAGCCCAGCCCATAAGGGCCATGAGGACTTGACGTCATCCCCACCTTCCTCCGGCTTGTCACCGGCAGTTCCTCTAGAGTGCCCAGCCTAACCTGATGGCAACTAAAGGCGAGGGTTGCGCTCGTTGCGGGACTTAACCCAACATCTCACGACACGAGCTGACGACAGCCATGCAGCACCTGTGCAGCAGGCCCCTTGCGGGGAAAGCGCATCTCTGCGCCGATCCTGCCCATGTCAAGGGCTGGTAAGGTTCTGCGCGTTGCTTCGAATTAAACCACATGCTCCACCGCTTGTGCGGGCCCCCGTCAATTCCTTTGAGTTTCAACCTTGCGGCCGTACTCCCCAGGCGGTGCGCTTACCGCGTTAGCTACGACACTGAGTGGCTAGGCCACCCAACATCCAGCGCACATCGTTTACGGCGTGGACTACCAGGGTATCTAATCCTGTTTGCTCCCCACGCTGTCGCGCCTCAGCGTCAGTAATGGACCAGCTCGCCGCCTTCGCCACCGGTGTTCTTCCCAATATCTACGAATTTCACCTCTACACTGGGAATTCCGCGAGCCTCTTCCATCCTCAAGCAATGCCGTATCAAGCGCAGTCCCCAGGTTGAGCCCAGGAATTTCACGCCTGACTAACACCGCCGCCTACGCGCCCTTTACGCCCAGTAATTCCGAGCAACGCTAGCCCCCTTCGTATTACCGCGGCTGCTGGCACGAAGTTAGCCGGGGCTTCTTCTACAGGTACCGTCATCATCGTCCCTGTCGAAAGGGCTTTACAATCCGAAGACCTTCTTCACCCACGCGGAATTGCTGGATCAGGCTTTCGCCCATTGTCCAATATTCCCCACTGCTGCCTCCCGTAGGAGTCTGGGCCGTGTCTCAGTCCCAGTGTGGCTGATCGTCCTCTCAGACCAGCTACCGATCGTCGCCTTGGTAAGCCATTACCCCACCAACAAGCTAATCGGACGCAGGCCGCTCTCAAGGCACCCGAAGGCTTTCTGCCACAGCAGATATGCGGTATTAGCGCCAGTTTCCCAGCGTTATCCCCCACCCCAAGACACGTTCCTACGCGTTACTCACCCGTCCGCCACTAGAGCCGAAGCCCCCGTGCGACTTGCATGTGTTAAGCATTCCGCCAGCGTTCGCTCTGAGCCAGGATCAAACTCTCAGGTTCATACACCAGCATCTCTGCCAGCATACAAAACCCAATGCCCAACCTAACCCCAACCAAACCCAACGCTCACCAGCCATCCTCCCACTACCGCAGAAGAATGAACCAACAAGCACACATCATCCAATACGCGCTTCCAAAACCAGATGCAGATTTAAAAGAACAA
>NZ_KN676113.1:530580-956361 GCF_000802185.1 Belnapia sp. F-4-1
TCTCGATGCAAACCATCCCCCAGCCGCAAAGCCAGATGACGATCCATCGTCTTCCAAAAGACCGATGCAACTGTCAAAGAACATATCCACCCGAAGGCAGAAAACCGCCCCGCATCGCTGCGGGACCAAAGAGCAGGTGCCCAAGAGCACCGAAACCAGGAACCGGAGCAGTGCCAAACCCTGGGGCTCGGCGTCGTCCGGTGGTCCATCATGTAGCGCCTTGCGGCGAGACGTTCAAGACCTTTTTTTAACTTCCTTCGGAAGGTCCATCTTTCAACGGATACAGTGGCTGGTCTTAACCTTTACCAACCACTGCCCCCGATTACTCGGGCCGACTTGCAGGGCCACCTTGCGGCGGAGCGGGGAAATAGCGCCTTGCGCCCAGCGCCACAACCCCCTGCCCGCGGTTTTTTTCAATCCGATGGCAGTCGCCCTCCTGGCCGGGCGACCGGCCTCGGCCCGGCCGATGCCTCAGCGGTCGGTGTAGCCGCCGATCACCGGCAGGACCTCGCCGGTGATGAAGCTCGACATCTGCGGCGAGGCCAGGAAGAGGTAGGCAGGCGCGATCTCCTCCGGCTGGGCCGGCCGGCCCATCCGCGTGTTGCTGCCGAAGCCCTCGACCTTCTCCGGGTTCTCGGTCGGGTTGAGCGGCGTCCAGACCGGGCCCGGCGCCACCGCATTCACCCGGATGCCGCGCGAGGCCAGGCTGCCGGACAGGGAGCGGGTGAAGATGTGGATGCCACCCTTGGTCATCGAATAGTCGAGGATGGCCGAGTTGCCGGCGAGTGCCGTGACCGAGCCGCTGTTCACGATGGCCGAGCCCGGCGGCATATGTGGCACGCAGGCCTGGCTCATATGGAACATGCCGTAGAGGTTGGTCTTCACCGTGAGGTCGAAATGCTCCTCGGTGAGATCCTCGAAGCGGTTGCAGTGGAGCTGGAAGGCGGCATTGTTCACCAGCACGTCGAGCCGGCCGAGCTCCTTCACCGTCCGCTCGGCGGCGGCGAAGCAGAAAGCCCGGTCGGTGATGTCGCCGGCGATGGTGATGGCGCGGCGGCCCTCGCGCTCGACCGCGGCGCGGACCACATCGGCATCCTCCTGCTCGTGCGGCAGGTGCATGATGGCGATATCGGCCCCCTCGCGGGCGAAGAGCACGCAGATGGCGCGGCCGATGCCGCTGTCGCCGCCGGTGACAACGGCGACCCGCCCGGCGAGCTTGCCGGAGCCCTGCCAATAAGGCGCATCATACATGGGCGCGAGGGACTGGCTCGCCTCGATCCCCGGCCGGTCCATCCGCTCGCGGGCGAAGGGCGGTTCCGGGTAGCGGCGGGCGCCGGCCTGCATGGCGCCGTTCATGGGCTCGGGCGGGCGGAGGCGGTCGGCCTCCCGCACCTGGTCGAGGATGCGGCGTTGCCGGCTGGCGGCGTCCTGTGGATCGGTCATCGGTTCTCTCCCTCATATGGCCCGGCCATGGTGGATTCAGCGCCACTCCGCGGAGCGTCAAGGCCTGCAACGGAGGCGGCCTCGCCAGCATCGGCTGACATGGCTCAGGGTTTCCCGCTTCCGGGATCACCCATCCGGCCGGGCAGGCAGCGGGCGGCCGAGGCAGCCTTGCGGGAAAGGGTGGAGGTTTCGGCCGGCCTCAGCGATCCGCCGCCGCGCGGATGCGGGCCAGTTCCAGCCGGCCCTTGGCACCCCAGCCGCTGACATCCTCGGGCACCTCGGGGCGGAAGGCTTCGTAGAGGCGAAAGCCGATGCGGTTCAGCTCCTCCGGCTCAAGGCGATCGGCCAGGCCCTCCATCGCCGCCCGCACCTCGCCGAGATGCGGCCCCAGGGCACGGGCGAGGTAAGCCTCGACCGGCGCGGCGGGGGCCGGATGGCCATCCCGCACGGCCAGCAATGCGCCATCCTTCCCAGCAGCAATCGGGATGTCGCGGCCAAGCAGCCGGGTCACCTTTCGCGCCGGCGCGGGCGCCCCTCCGGGCTGGTCAGGCGAGGCCCGATCCTCGGCGAGGCCGAGTCGCCGCGCCTTGGCGCGGGCGGCGGTGCCGGCCACCACGCTCGCCAGGCTGAGCGCCGTCGCCGGCAGATGGCCCAGCCGCTCCGCCACGACGGCAGCCCAGAGGGTGAGGACCGGGGCGCGGTTCACCCGGATTGCGGTTTCCTGCATCGCCCACCTCCCCGGCTCCTGAACATCAAAGCCACAGCGGGACACGAGTTCGCCAAGGCGCCGATTTATCCGCAACAATTAACGTTCCGCTAACACAGTGTGATCCGGCGAAACATCATTCGCTGCTTGCTATTGCAGGTTGCATACGACATACATCTCAACCGCAGGATATATCACGTTTTCGTGGATCACGTAGTTTTTGGGAGAAAAATGGATGGTTTCCTCGGTCGGAACAGTCTCTACGGATGCCAACGGCAATCAGTACCGCGTCGTTCTGTCCGATGATTTCAGCGCCGGTTATAATTTCTCCAAATGGGGCTCGGTCTATCACGGCGGCACATATGGCAACGGCGCGTTCTGGTGGAACGCCAACGACGTCAAGGTCACCAGCGGCGAGATGCAGGTCAGCGCGACCCGCCACGCGAACGGCAGCTGGAGCGCGGGCGGCTTCAACAGCAAGGCGGCCAACATCACCATCAAATACGGCACCGTGGAATTCGATGCCCGGGTCGAGAAGGCGCAGGGCACCCAGGCCGCGATCCTGATGTGGCCCAAATCCGACGTCTGGCCGCGCGACGGCGAGATCGACATCCTCGAGACGCCGAAGGGCGGCTCGATGCACACGGTCCACTGGGCGGGCGCCAACGGCCAGGACACCTACAGCGCGAAGCTCAGCGGCATCGATTCCAGCCAGACCCACCACTACAAGATGACCTGGCTGCCGAACCTCCTCACCATCACGGTGGACGGCAAGGTGGTCGGCAGCTGGACCAACCCGGACGTCATCCCCGACACCGCCATGGGCTTCGGCGCGATGAGCTACGTCGCCAACAATGGCGAGGCCTGGCTCGGCGGCGGGCCGAACAGCTCGACGCCCGGCAAGGTGACCACCCATATCGACAACGTGGTGATGTCGCAGTGGACCGGCACGACCTCCGGCGGCTCGACCGGCGGCAACACGGGTGGCTCCACGGGCGGCCCGACCACGCCGGCGCCGGGCACGCCGGTCATCACGACCATCGGCACCGGCTCCGACACGCTGGTGCTGAAGATCAGCGAGGACGCTTATAAGGGTCACGCGCAGTACACCATCAGCGTCGACGGCAAGCAGATCGGCACCACGCTGACCGCCGGCGCCTCGCATGCCGCCGGCCAGGACGACATCATCACCGTCAAGGGCAACTGGGGCGCGGGCAGCCACAAGGTCACCGTCAACTTCCTCAACGATGCCTATGGCGGCTCCGCCAGCCTCGACCGCAACCTGCATGTCGACGGCATCACCTTCAACGGCGCCGCCCTGTCCAAGGGCACGGCGGACCTGGGACGGAACGGCCCGGTCGATTTCGGCTTCACCAAGGCCGCCCCGCCCGTGCCGGCCACCGGCCTGGTGAAGACCATCGGCGCCGGCAGCGACTCCATCGTGATGAAGGTCAGCCAGGACGCCTACAACGGCAACGCCCAGTACGTCGTCAGCGTCGATGGCAAGCAGATCGGCGGCACGCAGACCGCCAGCGCCTCCCACGCCGCCAAGGCGAGCGACGTCATCACCGTCAAGGGCGACTGGGGCGCGGGCAACCACACGCTGACGGTCAAGTTCATCAACGACGCGGCCGGCAGCGGCGGCGACCGCAACCTCTATATCGACGACCTCACCTACAAGGGCGCGACCTTCGCCAAGGACAGCCACGCCTTCAAGTACGGCGGGCCGGACGACTTCCGCTTCAGCGAAGCGTCCGGGGGCTTCGGCGCCACCTATCTCGGCACATCGGCCAGGGACAGCTTCGGCATCGACAGGGGCGAGGGGCATGTGGTGATCGACGGCTTCACCAGCGGCATGGACAAGCTGGCTTTCCGCGGCTTCAGCCAGTCCGGCCTGCACACCGCTTTGAAGACCGAGAACGGCGTCTCCGGCCTGCTGGTGAGCTTCGATGGCGTGAGCGACAACGTCTTCCTCGCCCATGCCACCAAGCTGGCGGCCGGCGACATGCTCTTCGCCTAGGCAACGGACGACGGGCGAAAAGGGCGCTCCCCGGCCGGGGGCGCCCTTTTCCATGTCCGGGCCGCCCGTGCTATGCGGCGGCCCATGACCTCCAGCCCCGCCCTTCCCGACCTCGCCGCCGCCCGCCGCCTGGTGGTGAAGATCGGTTCCGCCCTGGTGGTGGACGAGCGGACGGCTGCCCCGCGCGAGGCCTGGCTTGCCTCCGTCGCCGCCGACATCGCCGCCCTCCGCGCCCGAGGGACGGAGGTGGTGGTGGTCTCCTCCGGCGCCATCGCGCTGGCCCGGCGCGCCCTCGGCCTCACCCGCAAGCGCCTCAAGCTGGAGGAGAAGCAGGCGGCCGCCGCGGTCGGGCAGATCCGCCTGGCCGGTGCCTGGCAGGCGGCGCTCGCCGGCCATGGCCTCGCCGCCGCGCAGCTGCTGCTGACGCTGGAGGACAGCGAGGACCGCAGGCGCTACCTCAACGCCCGCGCCACGCTCGGGACGCTGCTCGAGCTCGGCTGCATCCCCGTCATCAACGAGAACGACACGGTGGCGACGGCCGAGATCCGCTTCGGCGACAATGACCGCCTTGCCGCCCGCGTCGCCGAGATGATCGCGGCCGACGCGCTGGTGCTGCTCTCCGACATCGACGGGCTCTACACCGCCGACCCGCGGCGCGACCCGGCGGCGGCGCACCTCCCCGTCGTGCCGCAGCTCACCGAGGAGATCATGGCGATGGGCGGCGAGCCGCCGCCCGGCTACTCCTCGGGCGGGATGCGCACCAAGCTGATCGCCGCCCGCATCGCGACGGGCGCCGGCACCGCCATGGCGATCGCCCTCGGTGCGCGCGACAACCCGCTGCGGGCAATGCAGGACGGCGCCCGCTGCACCTGGTTCCTCCCCGCGCCCGAGGGCCGCACCGCCCGCAAGCGCTGGATCGCCGGCAGCCTCGCCCCGCTCGGCGCGCTGGTGGTGGACGAGGGCGCGGCGCGGGCGCTGGCCCGCGGCTCCTCCCTGCTGCCGGCCGGCATCCGCCGCGTCGAGGGCCAGTTCCACCGCGGCGACCCGGTCAGCGTGCGCGATGCCGAGGGGCGCGAGCTGGCCCGCGGCCTTTCCGCCTATGATGCGGAGGATGCCGGCCGCATCGCCGGCCACCGCTCGGAGGAGATCGAGGCCATCCTCGGCTGGCGCGGGCGCGACGAGGTGGTCCACCGCGACGATCTCGTGGTGCTCTGAGCGCCGGGCAGGCCCGCGCCCTCGCCCCCTTGGCCGGGCGATGGCAAGGCGCTAGGTCTGCTGCCATGAACGCCCTCGCCGACGAAGCCGCCCGCCAGCTCGAAGCCGCCGCCCGCGCCGCCCGCGCGGCGGCCGCCGACCTTGCCCGCGCGCCGCGACCGGCGAAGGACCTGGCGCTGCGCGAGGCCGCCCGCGCGATCCGCGGCTCGGCCCCGGCGATCCTTGCGGCCAACGAGGCGGACCTCGCCGCCGCACCCGAACTGTCGGCCGCCTTCAAGGACCGCCTTACCTTGACCCCCGCCCGCATCGAGGCGATGGCGCGCGGCCTCGAGGAGGTGGCGGAGCTGCCCGACCCGGTAGGCCGCACACTCTCGGAGTGGACGCGGCCGAACGGCCTCGTGATCCGCCGCATCGCCCAGCCCATCGGCGTCATCGGCATGGTCTTCGAGAGCCGGCCGAACGTCGCCGCCGATGCCGCGGCGCTTTGCCTCAAATCCGGCAATGCCGTCATACTGCGCGGCGGGCGGGAGAGCCTGCGCAGCGTCGCCGCCATCCATGCCACCATGACGGAAGGCCTCCGCGCCGCCGGCCTGCCGGAGGCCGCGGTGCAGGTGGCCCAGACCGCCGATCGCGGCTTCGTCGGCGCCATGCTGCGCGCGGCCGGCCTCATCGACCTCATCATCCCGCGCGGCGGCAAGGGCCTCGTCACCCGGGTGATGGAGGAGGCGCGCGTTCCCGTCCTCGCCCATGCCGAGGGGCTCTGCCACACCTACATCCATGCGGCGGCCGACCCGGCCATGGCGCGCTCCATCCTGCTGAACGCCAAGCTGCGCCGCACCGGCGTCTGCGGCGCGACCGAAACGCTGCTGATCGACGCCGCCATCGCCCCCGGCCTGCTGCCGGTGCTGGTCGCCGACCTGCGCGAGCGGGGCTGCGACTTCCGCGCCGATGCGAAGGCGCGGGCCATCTGCCCGGAGCTGCCCGCCGCGACGGAGGCGGATTTCGCCACGGAATGGTTGGATTCGGTGCTCTCCGTCGCGGTGGTGGACGGAGTCGCCCCGGCGCTCGCGCATATCCGCCGCCACGGGTCCGAGCATACCGAGGCGATCGTCACCGAGGATGCCAAGGCCGCGGCGGAGTTCCTCAACGGCCTCGCTTCCGCAGTCGGCATCTGGAACGCCTCGACGCAATTCTGCGACGGCGGCGAGTTCGGCTTCGGCGCCGAGATCGGCATCGCCACCGGCCGGCTGCACGCCCGCGGCCCGGTCGGCTTGGAGCAGCTCTGCACCTACCGCTACCATGTGATCGGGAGCGGACAGGTCAGGCCCTGAGCCCTCCCCAACCGGAGGGACCATCCATGCGCCGCCTGCTTCTGCTGACTGCCGCCCTGTTGCCGAGCCTTGCCGCCGAGGCCGCCTGCCCGCCCGACCCGGCCGTGGCGGCGACCGCCGGGGCGCTGCTCGCGGGCCGGCCGGCAGAGCCCTATCCCGACCTCTCCATGGCCGATGCGGAATGCGCCCGCGCCAAGCTGATGCCGCTGCTGGCGGCCGAGCTCGGCCGGCCGATCGGCTACAAGGCGGGCGCGACGGGCGCCGCGACGCAGCGCGCCTTCGGCCTCTCCGGCCCGGTCTATGGCGTGATGTTCGAGAGCACGACGAGCCTGCGCGACGGCGCCACGCTGCAGCTCACGCCACAGATCGCGGGCGTCAGCGTGGAGGCGGACCTGCTTGTCCGGGTGAGGGATGAGGGCATCAACACCGCCGGCGCCGACCAGGTGCAGATCCTCCGCCATCTCGACCAGGTCATCCCCTATATCGAGCTGCCGCGCGTCGGCCTCGGCGGTCCGGTGAATGGGCCGCTGCTGGTCTCGGTCAACGTCGCCGCCCGGCTCGGCGTCACCGGCACGCCGATCCCGGTCGAGGCGACAGCGGAGTTCGCCGCGCGGCTCGGCTCGATGACCGTCATCCTCGCCGACGACACCAAGGAGCTGGCGCGCGCCCCAGGCAGCGCGCTGCTCGGCCATCCGCTGAACGTCATCCCCTGGCTGGTCGGCGACCTCGCGCGGCAGGGGCTGAAGCTCAAGGCCGGCGACATCGTCTCGCTCGGCGGCTTCGCCCCCTCGGTGCCGGCGGTGGCCGGGCGCAGCTACACCCTCCGCTACGAGGGGATGCTGGCGCAGCCGGTCTCGGTCGGCCTGCAGGTCAGGTGAGGCAGGCCCATGGGGATCGCCGCCGGGCGCGCATCGGCCTGCTCGGCGGCAGCTTCAACCCGGCCCATGCCGGGCACCGGCATGTGGCGGAGCGCGCCTTGCGGGCGCTCCGTCTCGACGAGGTCTGGCTGCTGGTCTCGCCCGGCAACCCGCTGAAGCCGCGCCGGGGCATGGCGCCCTTCGCCGAGCGCCTGGCCTCGGCCCGGAGCATCGCCGATGGGCGGCGGATCATCGCAACCGATATCGAGGCCCGGCTCGGCACCCGCTTCACCGTGGCGACGCTCGCCCTGCTGCGCCGGCGCTTCCCTTGCGCCTGCTTCGTGCTGCTGATCGGCGCCGACAACCTTTCCCAGCTGCCACGCTGGAAGGGCTGGCGGGCGCTCGCGCGGGGTACGCCGCTCGCGGTGCTGCCGCGGCCAGGCGAGACACGGCGGGCGCTCTCGGGCCAGGCGGCGCGGGCGCTGGCGCGGCACCGGAAGCGTCCGGGCGCGTTGCTCGACGGATGCGGGACGGGCGGGCATGCGGGCTGGAGCCTGGTGCCGGCGCGGGAACATCCGGCCTCGGCGACGGCGATCCGCCGCGCCGCCGGCCGCGTGCTATAGAAGCGAACACAAAGAACAGAGGAGGCGGCCATCGCGCGCGCCACACGGCCCCCTGGCGGGGGCAAGAGCACATCCACCACCCGGCCACCCCGCGCGGCAAAGCCCGCGGCGCCGCGGGTTCCGGGCAAGCAGGCGCCACGCGGCGCGGCCAAGCCGGCAACGAAGAGCCGTGCTCCGGCCCGGACCGAGGCCGCTCCGCCGCGCGGCCGCGCCAGGCCCGCGGCCGAGGCTCCCACCCGCGCCCGCCGTGGCGCCGATGAGGCGCCGGCCCGCACCCGCAAGGCCGACAGCCCGGCACCCCGCGGCCGCGCCAAACCTGCATCCGAGGCTCCCCCGCGCAGCCGCCGCGGTGCCGAGGACGCACCGGCGCGCAGCCGCAGGACGGAGAGCCCGGCCCCACGCAGCCGCAGCAAGGCCGCGCCCGAGGCACCGACACGCAGCCGCAGCAGGGCCGCGCCCGAGGCACCGACGCGCAGCCGCAAAACGGAGAGCCCGGCTCCGCGCAGCCGCAGCAGGGCCGCACCCGAGGCGCCCACGCGCAGCCGCCGCGGCACCGAGGACGCGCCGACGCGCAGCCGCAGGGCGGAGAGCCCGGCCCCGCGCAGTCGCCGCATCACGGAGGACAAGCCCGTGCGCAGCGCCGCCGCGAAGCCTCGTGCCGCCCGGTCGGAGACGGTCGCCGCGAAGCCGATGCGTGGCGCCGCCCGCGCCCCGTCCCGGCCCGCCGCGCCGCACCTCGTCCCCGCCCGGCCGATGCCGGAGGCGAAGGTGATCCGCCGCCCCGTCGGCGTGCCGCCCAAACCCGTCCCGCAGGAGGAGCCGAGCCCGCGCAAGCGCCAGGTCATCGCCGGGCCGGAGGCGAAGCCCGCCCGCCGCCCACGCGCCAAGGAGAAGGCCCCGCCGGACCGGCTGGAGCAGCTGGTCACCGCTGCCCAGGCCAGCCTGGAGGACGACAAGGCCGAGGACATCCTCGTCCTCGACGTCACCGACCGCGCCAGCTTCACCGACCGGATGATCATCGCCACGGGCCTCTCCGAGCGGCAGATCCAGGCCATGGCGAACCATCTGGAAGATGCGCTGGAGAAGGTCGGCCTCAAGCTGCGGCGGGATGCGATCCAGGGCTCGGAGGACTGGGTGCTGATCGATTGCGGCGACCTGGTCATCCACCTCTTCAAACCCGAGGCGCGGACGACCTATGCGCTGGAGCGGATGTGGGGCCCCGACAGCCCGCAACCCGAGGACAGCACCCCGCCGCCGGAGGAGCCGGGCGAGGCGTGAGCCGGGCGCCCCGGCTGATCGCCATCGGCCGGCTCAAGGGCGGGCCGGAGGCGGCGCTGTTCGAGCAGCACAATGCCCGCCTCCGCCCGCCCTTCGCGGTGACGGAGCTGGCCGAGGCGCGCGGCAGCCCGGGCGAGATCCGCCGGCGGGAGGGCGCGGCGCTGCTCGCCGCCCTGCCCGAGGCGGCGCTCGCCATCGCCCTCGACCTCGGCGGCGAGGCGCCGGGCAGCGCGGCGCTGGCATCGCTCGCCGCCCGCTGGGAGGCGACGGGCAAGCCGGTCTGCTTCCTCATCGGCGGGGCGGAGGGGCTGGACGAGGCGGTGCTGGCGCGGGCCGACCACCGCCTCTCCCTCGGCCCGCTCACCTGGCCGCATTTCCTGGTGCGGGGCCTGCTGGCCGAGCAATGGTACAGGGTGCAAGCCATCCGCTCCGGCCACCCCTATCATCGTCCCTGGCGACCTTGAGGACCGTATGATGCTGGCGATCGCGGCCCTGGTCTGGATCGGCGTCCATGTCGGCATCGCCGGCACGCGAATGCGCGGCGCGATCGCCGGCCGCATCGGCGAGGGCGGCTTCCGCATCGCCTTCTCGCTGGCTTCCTTCGCCTCGATATTCTTTCTCATCGAGGCCTGGAAGGCAGCGGAAACCACGCCGCTCTGGTTCGCGCCAGGCTGGCTGCGCTGGGTGCTGGCGCTGCTGATGCTGCCCGCCTTCATCTTCTTCGTCGCCTCGGTGGCGAAGCCCAACCCCACCGGCATCGGCGGCGAGGCGCAGCTCGGCGCGGAGGCACGCGGCATCCAGCGCGTCACCCGCCACCCGATGCTCTGGTCCTTCGCCCTCTGGGCGGCGATCCACATGATCGGCAATGGCGACAGCGCGGCGCTGCTCTTCTTCGGCGCCTTCCTCGTCACCGCGCTCGTGGGGATGCCGAGCATCGACGCGAAGCTGGCAGAGCGCGCGCCGGCCGAATGGCGGAGGCTCGCCGCCACCACCTCCATCCTGCCCTTCGGCGCCATCCTCGCCGGGCGGAACCGGCTGGCGCCCGGCGAGATAGGCTGGGTGCCGCCGGTGATCGGGACGCTGGCCTGGGCGGCGATGCTGCACTTCCACGGGCGCATCTTCGGCGTCTCGCCCCTGCTGATGGGTGCATCCTGATGGAAGAAGGCCGCCTCGCCGCCCGCCCGCAGCCCCCCGGCGCCACCAGGCCCTGGCCGCTGCCGGCCGGCCTGCATCCAATGGGCGAGGCCATGCTGCGCGTACCGGCCAGCCCCGGCTCCGGGCCGCTGCCGCTGATCCTCATGCTGCACGGCGCGGGCGGCGATCCGGCGAAGGCGCTGCGGCGCGTCGAGTCCATCGCCGAGGCCGCGCTGGTGCTGCTGCCGAAGAGCCGCGGCGCCACCTGGGACGTGCTAGAGGGCGGCTACGGGCCCGATGTCGCACGGATCGATGCCGCACTCGCCGCCGTCTTCGCCGCCTGGCCGGTCGATCCGGCGCGGATCGCCGCCGCGGGCTTTTCCGATGGCGCCTCCTACGCCCTCTCGCTCGCCATGATGAACGGGGCGCTCTTCACCCACGCGCTCGCCTTCTCGCCCGGCTTCGCCGCGCCGCTGCATGTCGAGGGCAAGCCGCGCTGCTTTCTCAGCCATGGCACCGAGGACCGCGTCCTGAACATCGACCTGTGCAGCCGCCGCCTGGCGCCGAAGCTGCAGCGTGCCGGCTATCCGCTGACCTATCTGGAGTTCGGCGGCGGCCACGAGGTGCCGGAGGCGATCGCTGAACGCGCGCTCGCATTCCTGTTGGAAGACTGAAGGGGAGGACAAGAATGGCCGAGATCGCCGAGAACCTCGCGGGCAAGGTCGCCATCGTCACCGGCGCCGGCTCGCGGCCAGGGGAGGGTGTCGGCAATGGCCGCGCCGCCGCCATCCTGCTGGCCCGCGCCGGCGCCCGGCTGGTGCTGGCCGATGCGATGGAGGACTGGGCAAAGGATACCCAGCGGATGATCGAGGCCGAGGGCGGCGAGGCCCTCGCCATCGCCGCCGACGTGACGCAGCCCGAGCAGTGCCGCGCCGTCGTCGAGGCGGCGACCGGCCGCTGGGGCCGGCTCGACGTGCTGGTGAACAATGTCGGCATCGGCGGCCCCAAGGGCACGGCCGAGGACGTTGATCCCGACGAGTGGGCCCGGGGCCTGCTCGTCAACGTCACCTCGATGATGCTGATGGCGAAGTATGCGGTGCCGGCGATGCGCGCCGCGGGCGGCGGCTCCATCGTCAACATCGGCTCGGTGGCGGGGCTGCGCGGCGGCCACCCGAACCTGCTTTACCCGACCAGCAAGGGCGCCGTCGTCAACATGACCCGCGCGATGGCGGTGCATCATGCCGCCGACGGCATCCGCGTCAACTGCATCTGCCCCGGCATGGTCTACACGCCGATGGTCCAGGCCGGCGGCATGACGCCGGAGAAGCGCGACGCGCGGCGGCGGCGGAGCATCCTGCAGGTCGAGGGCACGGGCTGGGATGTCGGCGCCGCCGTCACCTTCCTTTGCGGCGGCAATGCGCGCTGGATGACCGGGGCGATCGTCCCGGTCGATGCCGGGGCGACGGCCATCGCCGCCCTGCCCGACGAGATGGTCTGAACCCTACGCCGCATCGTGGAAGATGAGGCCCAGCGTGTGCCGCGCCCCGCTGCGGAGCCGGCTCACGCCATGGCGCATCGTCACCCGGTAGTCGCCGCGGCTGCCGCGCACCGGCCGCTGCGCCACGGCGAAGACGGCCGCCTCGCCGAGGCCGAGCGGCACAACCTCCGCCCGCGACTGCATGCGCGGCCGCTGCTCGGTCAGCACGAACTCGCCGCCGGCGAAGTCCTCGCCCGGCGCCGAGAGCAGCACCACGACTTGCAACGGGAAGACATGCTCCCCGTAGAGGTCCTGGTGCAGGCAGTTGTAGTCGCCCGGCCCGTAGCGCAGCAGCAGCGGCGTCGGCCGCGGCTGCCCCGCCGCGTGGCAGCGGGCGAGGAATTCGGCATGCGCCGCCGGATAGCGCACGGAAAGGCCCATCCGCTCGTTCCAGCGGTTGGCGATGGGAGCGAGCCGCGGGTAGAGCGCCTCCCGCAGCGCCTGCACCCGCTCCGGCAGCGGATAGGCAAGGTACTGGTACTCGCCCCGCCCGAAGCCGTGCCGCGCCATGACCACCCGGCTGCGGAAGTGCGCCTCCTCGTCATAGAGGGCGACCAGCGCCCGGCATTCCTCCGGCGCCAGCAGCCGGCCGAGCCGCGCCACCCCTGCCGCATCCAGTTCCGCCTCCGCCGCCGCCCAGTCGATCCCCTGCATCGCATCCCTCCCTCGCCCCGCGCTTATGGACGTGATCGCCCGCCCCCGCCCCCCGCCCGTTGCGCCGGCACGCCCCCGGGTCTAGGTCCGGACCGACCGCCCAGGAGGATGACGCCCATGCCCGTACCCCGCCCCGTGATGCTCACCATCCTCGATGGCTGGGGCTGGCGCGAGGAGGAGGCGGACAATGCCGTGCGGCAGGCGAAGACGCCGGTCTTCGACGCGCTTTGGGCCGCCGGGCCACGCGCCTTCCTCCGCACCTCCGGCCGGGATGTCGGCCTGCCGGACGGGCAGATGGGCAATTCCGAGGTCGGCCACCTCAATCTCGGCGCCGGCCGGGTGGTGATGCAGGATCTGCCGCGGATCGACGCCGCGGTGGAGGACGGCTCCCTCGCCCGCATGCCGCCGCTCACCGATCTCATCGTAAAGTTGAAGGCGTCGGGCGGCACCTGCCACCTGCTCGGCCTCCTGTCGCCGGGCGGCGTCCACAGCCACCAGGCCCATGCCGCGGCCTTGGCGAAGGTGCTGGCCGAGGCCGGCATCCCCGTGGCGCTGCACGGCTTCACCGATGGCCGCGACACCCCGCCCGAGGCCTCGCCCGGCTATCTGAAGACGCTCGAGGCGGCGACGGCGGGCCTCCCCGGCTTCCGCATCGCGACGCTGACCGGCCGCTACTTCGCCATGGACCGCGACCACCGCTGGGAGCGGGTCGGCCAGGCCTGGCGCGCCCTGGTGCTGGCCGAGGGCGAGCGCGCGCCGGATGCCGCCGCCGCCATCGCGGCAGCACATGGGAAGAAGGTGACGGACGAGTTCATCCCCGCCACCATCCTTGGCGACTATGCCGGCATGCGCGACGGCGACGGCATCCTCTGCTTCAACTTCCGCGCCGACCGGGTGCGCGAGATCCTCGACGCCCTGCTCGACCCCGGGTTCACGGGCTTCGAGCGCCCGCGCGTGCCGCGCTTCGCCGCCGCGCTCGGCATGACCGAGTATTCGACGGAGCTGAACCGCGTCCTCGCCACCCTCTTCCCGCCGCAGCCGATGCAGGACCTGCTGGCCGAGGTGGTCTCCCGCGCCGGCCTCCGCCAGCTCCACGCGGCGGAGACGGAGAAGTACCCGCACGTCACCTTCTTCCTGAATGGCGGGCTGGAGCCGCCCTATCCGGGCGAGGACCGCATCATGGTCCCCTCCCCCAAGGTCGCCACCTACGACCTCCAGCCGGAGATGTCGGCGCCCGAGCTGTGCGAGAAGGTGGTCGCCGCGATCAATACCGGCACCTACGACCTCATCGTGCTCAACTTCGCCAACCCGGACATGGTCGGCCATACCGGCAGCCTGCCGGCGGCGATCAAGGCGGTGGAGACGGTGGATGCCGCGCTCGGCCGCATCGCCGAGGCGGTGAAGGCCGGGGGTGGCGCCCTGCTCGTCACCGCCGACCACGGCAATTGCGAGCTGATGAAGGACCCGGCGACCGGCGGCCCGCACACGGCGCACACCACCAACCCGGTGCCGGTCTTCCTGGTCAACGGCCCGTCCGGCGCCGCGCTGCGCGACGGCCGCCTCGCCGATGTCGCGCCGACCCTGCTGGAGCTGATGGGCCAGTCCCAGCCGGCGGCGATGACCGGGGTGTCGCTGCTCAAGGGCTGATGGCAGCGGCTCCGGCCGGCATGCTATCTGCCGTAGCGCTTTGACGCGCATCCCAGCCCTGCTCGGCGTCCTGCTGCTCGCCGCGCCGCCGGCGGCCGCCCAGCCCCTGACGCCGCAGGCGGTGCAGGACGCCCAGCGCGCCGCCCAGGCCGAGCGCGCCGCCGCCGAGGCCGCCGCCCGCGCCGCCGCGGCGGCCGCCGCCGAGGAGCGCCGCCTCGCCGAGCGCCGCGTGGAAGCGGCGCGTCGCGCGCAATTGGCCGACCAGCGCAGGGGCGAGGCGGAGGACGGCCTCGCCGCCGCCCGCACCGCCGCCGAGGCCGCCCGCGCCGAGGGCCGCGCCCGGGCCGAGGCGCTGGCGCCGATGCTGCCGCTGATGCTCCGCCTCGGCCTGTGGCCGGCGGAATCCCTGCTTGCCGTCCCGGGCCCGCCGGAGGACCGGCTGCGCGGCCTGCTGGTCCTCCAGGGCCTTTCCCGCCAGCTCGCCACCGAGGCCGCCAGCCTCCGCGCCGCCGAGGCCGAGGCCGCCCGCCGTGCCGCCGAGGCCGCCGAGCGCGCCGCCGCCCTGCGCGAAGCCGAGGCCCAGGCCCGCACCGCCTCCGCCGCCCTCGAGGCCGAGCTGAAAGCCGCCCGCGACCGTCGCGCCGGCGCCGAGGATGCCGAGGAGGACGCCGCCCGCCGCGCCGCCGCCAGCGCCGCCCGCGCTGGCAGCCTGGAATCCGCCCTCGCCCGGCTGCGCCAGGAGGAGGCCCGCCAGGCGGCCGAGGCCCGCGCCCGCGAAGCCGCCGAAGCCCGCGCCCGCGCCGCCGCCGAGGCGCGCGAGCGGGCCGCCGCCGCCCAGGCTCGCGCCGACGCCGCCGCCCGTGCCCGGGACGCCGCCGAGCTGCGCGCCCGCGAGGCCGCCGAGGCCCGCAGCCGCCGGGCCGAAGCCGAGATGGCCGCCACCCGCACGCCGGACCCGCCGCCCCGCGCCTCCGGCGGCCGTGCCATGCCCGTGCTCGGCCGCGTCACCCGCGAATTCGGCACGGCCGGCGCGGGCGGCCCCTCCCGCGGCCTCACCCTCCAGGCGGCATCCGGCGCCCGCGTCGTCAGCCCCTGCGGCGGCCGCGCCGTTTTCGCCGCGCCCTTCCGCAGCTTCGGCCAGTTGTTGATTGTCGATTGCGGCGATGGATACCATGTCGTGCTGGCGGGGCTCGACCGGCTGGATGCCGCGCCGGGCCAGCGCTTGCTGGCCGGCGAGCCGGTCGGGCAACTCGGCGAGGCGGCGCTCTACCTGGAACTCCGGCGCAACGGCCAGCCCATCGACCCGCGCGGCTGGTTCCCGGGATGATCGCCCGAATACCGGACGTTAACGATACTGGCCCTGCCATGCGGCCGGGCTTCACGCTAACATGCCGGATCGCGGCCCGCAGGCCGCACCGGAACAGGGATACGGGTGCCGCATGAAGGGCAGGGTTCGGACGATGGCGACGGTCGGCGCGGCATTCGCCGCCGGCATCATTCTCGGCCCCATGGTCACCTCCCCCATGGTCAAGGCCTGGGCGCAGGACGGCGGCCGGGCGGAAACCTATCGCCTGCTGAACCTTTTCGGCGACGTCTTCGAGCGGGTCCGCGCCGAGTATGTCGAGCCGATCAACGACCGCGACGCCGTCGAGAACGCCATCAACGGCATGCTGACCGGCCTCGACCCGCACAGCTCCTACCTGAACCAGCGCTCCTACCGCGACATGCAGGTGCAGACCCGCGGCGAGTTCGGCGGCCTCGGGATCGAGGTCACGCAGGAGGGCGGCTATATCAAGGTCATCTCCCCGATCGACGAGACGCCGGCCGCCCGCGCCGGCGTCAAGGCGGGCGACCTCATCACCCATCTCAACGGCAACTCCGTCCAGGGCCTGACCCTGCAGGAAGCAGTGGAGCAGATGCGCGGCGAGCGCGGCACGGCCATCAAGATCACGATCCGCCGCGAGGGCGCCGACCGGCCGATCGAGCTGTCGCTGACGCGCGAGGTCATCCGCCCGCAGGTGGTGCGCTTCCGCATCGAAGGCAACGACGTCGCCTATGTGCGGCTCACCTCCTTCAACGAGCAGACCGATGTTGGCCTGCGCCGCGCCATCCAGGCCATGCGCGGGCAGGCCGGCAACAGCCTGAAGGGCATCGTGCTCGATCTGCGCAACAACCCGGGCGGGCTGCTCGACCAGGCGGTCCAGGTCACGGATGACTTCCTCGAGCAGGGCGAGATCGTTTCGACGCGCGCCCGCCGGGCGGAGGATGCGCAGCGCTGGAACGCCAAGGGCGGCGACATCGCCGGCGGCCTGCCGGTGGTGGTGCTGATCAACGGCGGCAGCGCCTCGGCCAGCGAGATCGTCGCCGGCGCCCTGCAGGATCACCGCCGCGCCATCGTCCTCGGCACCAAGTCCTTCGGCAAGGGCAGCGTGCAGACGGTGATGCCGATCCCCGGCCAGGGCGCCATCCGCCTCACCACGGCGCGCTACTACACGCCCTCCGGCCGCTCCATCCAGGGCACCGGCATCGAGCCCGATATCGAGGTGCTGGCCCAGCGCCAGGAGGCGACGGCCAACATCCCGCGCGAGCGCGAGGCCGACCTGCGCCGCGCGCTGCGCAACGAGGGCGGGGTGCAGCAGCCGACGGGCGCCGCCATCCCGCCGCTGCAACTGCCGCAGGGCATCGCCGAGCGCGTGACGCGCCTGCCGCCCGAGGGCACGCCCTCCTTCGACCCGACCAAGCCGGAGACCGACTTCCAGCTCCAGCAGGCGATGCAGTTGCTCCGCAACCTGGCGGCGGCGCAGAACTCGGGCCGGCGCGCCGCGCGCTGACCTGCCGCCCATGGCGCGCCTGTCCTTCGGCTGGCGGGCCCTGATCCTCTGCTGGGCCGCGGTGGTGCTGCTGCTCGGCGGCGGCACCGCGGTCCTTGCTTGGCTCGGGCCCTTGCCCGCCCCGCCCGTCGCCGAGGCTCCCGCCGAGCCGGCTGCCACGCCTACGCCCCGCGCGGAGCCGGCCATCGCCGAAGCGCCTCCCGCACCCGGGCCGCCGCCGGTGGTCGAGGCCGCCAGCCGCCCCGGCGCGTCGCCCGGCCGCCCCATCCCCGCCGGCGAGGAGGCCCTACAGGACCCGGGGCCCCATGGCCCGATGCCCCGCATCGGCCCCGATGGCCGCACCCCGATCCGCGCCTTCGGCCGGCCCTTCGACCGGCAGGAGGCCCGCCCCCGCATCGGCCTCGTCATCGGCGGGCTCGGCATGAACGCCGCGCTGACCGAGGAGGCGATCCGCCGCCTGCCCGGCACCGTCACCCTCGCCTTCAGCCCCTATGCGCCGCAGCCCGGCCGCCTGCTCGACCAGGCCCGCGCCCGTGGGATGGAGGTGCTGCTCGCCCTGCCGCTGGAGCCCACAGGCTACCCGCTCAACAACCCCGGCAACCGCGCCCTGCTGACCAGCCTGCCCGTGGCGGAGAACGAGGACCGGCTGGCCTGGCTGCTGTCCCGCTTCACCGGTTATGTCGGGGCGATCGGCGCGCTCGGGCCGATGCGGGGCGAGCGCTTCGCCGCCATGCTCGGCCCCTATGGCGACCTCCAGGCCCGCATCGCCAGCCGCGGCCTGCTCTATGTCGACCCGCGCCCCGGCGCGCCTTCGCCCGAGCGTGCCTGGGGCCGCAGCATCGACCTCGTCATCGACGAGCCGGCGACCCGCGGCGAGATCGAGCTGAAGCTCCGCGCGCTGGAGGCGCTGGCCCGCGAGCGCGGTGCCGCCCTCGGCTATGCCGGCGAGGCCTCGCCGGTGCTGATCGACCGGCTCGCCGCCTGGGCCGGCACGGTGGAGGCCAGCGGCCTCGTCCTCGCCCCCGTCACCGCGCTGATGCAACGCCCCGCCGCCCGCTGAAAGGACCCTGCCGGATGGACCTGCCCTATCGCGACAATGTCGGCGCGGTGCTGTTCAACCGGGCCGGCCTCGTCCTCGTCGCCCGTCGCGCCGACCTGCCCAATGCGGAAGGCGCGCCGGGCGGCTGGCAGCTTCCCCAGGGCGGGATGGACCCGGGCGAGGACCCGGCCGTCGCCGTCTACCGCGAGATGGAGGAGGAGATCGGCACGCGCAACGCCGAGATCATCGCCGAGCACCCGGACTGGCTGAGCTACGACCTGCCGCCGCACCTGCTCGGGAAGGCCCTGGGCGGCAAGTATCGCGGCCAGCGGCAGCGGTGGTTCGCGCTGCGCTTCCTGGGCGAGGATGCGGAAATCCGCCTCGACCTCGACCCGCACCCGGAATTCGATGCCTGGCGCTGGGTGCCGCTGGCCGAGCTGCCCTCGCTGGCCGTTTCGTTCAAGCGCGAAATCTATGGTACAATCGCCCGCGACTTCGCCCGCTTCGCCGGGTGACGCGGGAGGAAGTGCGGCATGACGGGTTGGATCGTCCTCGGCGTCGTCGTCGTCCTGCTGCTCTGGCTCGTCGTCACCTACAACCGGCTGGTGGCGCTGCGGCAGACCACGGGCCAGGCCTGGTCCGACGTCGACGTGCAGCTGAAGCAGCGGCACGACCTCATCCCCAACCTGGTCGAGACGGTGAAGGGCTATGCCTCGCATGAGCGCGGCACGCTGGAAGGCGTGGTGCAGGCCCGCAACGCCGCCCTCGGCGCCCGCGGGCCGGAGCAGGCGGCCGCGGCAGAAGGCGCGCTGGGCGCCGCGCTGGGGCGGCTGCTGGCGCTGTCGGAGGCCTATCCCGACCTCAAGGCCAACCAGAATTTCCTTCAGCTCCAGTCGGAGCTCGGCGACGTCGAGAACAAGATCGCCGCCGCCCGGCGCTTCTTCAACAACGCCGTCGCCGAGTACAACAGCGCCATCCAGCAGATCCCGGCGGTGCTCTTCTCGGGCGCGCTCGGCTTCCTGCCGCGCGGCTTCTTCGAGCTGCCGGAGGCGGAGCGCGCCGCCGTCGCCGCCCCGCCGCAGGTGAAGTTCTAGGGCGCACACCATGCGCGCCTTCGGGCTGAAGACCTGGATCTGGAACAATGGCTGGAAGACCGGCCTGCTGCTGGCCGGCTTCCCCGTCCTGCTGGCGCTGATCTGCTTCGCCCTCGGCCTGCTGCTCGTGGCCGGGGAGGCGCATTCCTTCCGCCAGGGCCTGCGGGACGCGGCGGGCATCGTCCCCGCCGTGCTGCCCGTGGTGCTGGTGGTGACGGCCATCTGGTTCGGCATCGCCTGGTTCTGGAACCAGCGCATCCTCGACTTCCTGACCGGCGCCCGTCCGGTGACGCGGCAGGGGGAACCGCGGCTGTGGAACGCGCTCGAGACGCTTTGCATCAGCCGCGGCCTCGGCATGCCGCGCCTCGCGGTGATCGAGCAGCCGGCGCGCAACGCCTTCGCCTCCGGCCTTTCGCGCGCGACCGGCGCCGTCACCGTCACGCGCGGCCTGCTCGACGCGCTCAACGACCGCGAGCTATCGGCCGTGCTGGCGCATGAGCTGACGCATATCCGCAACGGCGACGCGCGCCTCGCCGTCGTCGCCGCGGTCTTCGCCGGCGTCGTCTCGCTGCCGGGGGAGATGCTGGTCCGCGCCGGCAACCTCTTCGGCAACCACGGCCCGGTGACGACCGGCCGCTCTTCCTCGCGCTCCTCGTCGGGCAATGACGGCAAGGGCGGCGCGGCGGCCCTGCTCGTGCTGCTCTCGCTGGCCATCATGCTGGTGACCTGGGCGCTGGCGCTCGCCCTGCGCTTCGCCCTGTCGCGCAACCGCGAATTCCTGGCCGATGCCGGGGCGGTGGAGCTGACGCAGGACCCGGATGCGCTGATCTCGGCGCTGCGCAAGGTCGCCGCCCAATCGGAGTTGCCACGCCTGCCCGCCCAGGTGCAGGCCATGCTGCTGGAGAGCCCAGGCGAGACGCTCGGCAAGAAGTGGCTGGCGACCCATCCGCCGCTCGATGAGCGGATCCGCGCGCTGATCCGCTTTGCCGGTGGGCGCGACCCGGGCCCCGTCTCCGTGCTGGAGGCGGCGCCCGCCCCCGCCGAGGCGCCGATGCCGGCGGCGGCGCCCATCCCCGGCTCGCCCTGGTGGCGGCAGAGCTAGCTTGCGCCCACCCGCCCCGCCTGCGCATGGTGCGCCCGCATGCGCTTCCTCCATACCGCCGACTGGCATCTCGGCCGCAGCCTCGGCGGGCACTCGCTCCAGGATGACCAGGCCCACCTGCTGGCCGAGCAGCTGCCGGCGATCGTCCGCGACACCAGGCCGGACGCCGTACTGCTCGCCGGCGACGTCTTCGACCGCGCCGTCCCGCCCGCCGAGGCGGTGCGGCTGCTGGACGAGGTGCTGAGCGCGCTCGTCCTCGGCCTCGGTGTCCCCGTCGTCATCATCCCCGGCAACCATGACGAGGCGCGGCGCGTCGGCTTCGGCGCCCGGCTGCTCGCCGCCGCGCGGCTGCACATCGTGCAGTCGCCCTGCGGCGAGGCCATCACGCTCGGCGACGGCCATGGCAACCGTGCCACCGTCGTCGCCTGCGGCTATGCGACGCCGCTGGCCCTGGCGCGCGAGCCGAGCCTCGCCGAGGCGCGCTTCGCCGATCATGACGGCGCCTTCGCCGCCCTCGCGCCCCTGCTGCACGGCCTTTGCCCGGCCGAGGGGCCGCGCGTGCTCGTCGCCCATGCCTTCGTCGCCGGCGGCGCCGAGAGTCCGCTGAGCGAGCGCGCCCTTTCGGTCGGCGGCACCGGTGCCATCGATGCGGCGCGCTTCGCCGGCTTCGATTATGTCGCCCTCGGCCATCTGCACCGGCCGCAGAGTCTGCTGGGCGGAAGGCTGCGCTACAGCGGCTCGCCCTTCCCCTATTCGGTGGAGGAGGCGGACCACGCCAAGTCGGTGACGCTGGTGGAGATCGGCGCGGAGGGCGCGCCGCGCATCGAGGCGATCCCGCTCGCCCCGCGGCGGGGGCTCCGCGTGCTGACGGGGAGCTTCGCCGCGCTGCGCGACACGGCGGGCCCGGCCCGCGAGGACTATGTCGCCCTGGTCCTCACCGACCCCTCCCCCATCCCCGAGGCGCAGCGCCGCCTGGCCGAGATCTTCCCCCGCATCGTCGGCCTGCGCTACGCCACGGAGCGCGCCGGCACCGGGCATTTCGCCACCGCCGGTGCCGCGGCGCGCATCGCCCGCCCGCTCGACCTCTTCGGCCGCTTCCATGCCGAGCTGCGCGGCGCCCCGCTGCCGGAGGAGGCCCGACCGGCGCTCGTCGCCGCCATCGAGGCGGCCGAGGCCGCCGGCCACTAGCCATGCGCCCGCTCCGCCTGACCGTCACCCATTTCGGCCCCTATGCCGCGCGGCAGGAGATCGACTTTGCCGCGCTCGGCCCGCACCGGCTCTTCCTCATCGCCGGCCCGACGGGCGCGGGGAAGACCAGCCTGCTGGACGCCCTCTGCTTCGCGCTCTTCGGCGAGAGCAGCGGCGAGGAGCGGCTGCCCGGCCATCTCCGCAGCCGCCACGCCCCGCCCGACGCGCCGACCGAGGTGGCGCTGGAATTCCTCCAGGCCGGCCGCCGCTGGCGCATCGCCCGCAGCCCGGAATGGGAGCGGCCCAAGCGCCGCGGCGAGGGCACCACCAAGGAGCGGATGAAGGTCTCGCTGCAGGCCCTCGACGCTGACGCCCCGCCGGTCGAGCGCGAGAGCGAGGTCGAGGCGCGCATCCGCGAGTTGCTCGGCCTCAGCGCCGCCGAGTTCCGCCAGACCGTGCTGCTGCCCCAGGGCCGCTTCCGCGAACTGCTGGTGGCGAAGCCCGCCGACCGGCAATCCATCCTGCAGACCCTGTTCCGCACCGCCCTCTATGCGCGGATCCAGAAGGAGCTGTCCCAGGCGGCCAACGCGGCGAAGGGCGCGCTGCGCGAGGCGGTCGGCGCCCGCGCCGGCCTGCTGCGCCGCACCGGGGCGGACACCCCGGAGGCCGCGCTGGCCGCCCGCGCCGCGCTGCGCGAGGCCCAGGGGGCGGCCGAGGCGGCGCGCGAGGTCGCCGCCGCCGGGGCGCTTGCCGCCCGCGCCGCCGAGGCCGCCGGCCAGGACGCCGCCCGCCGCCTCGCCGAGGCGCAGGGGGCGGCCGAGGCGCTGGCCGGCCTCGCCGCCCGCGCCCCCGCCATCCAGGCCGACCGCGCCCGGCTGGACGCTGCCCGCCGCGCCGACCGCCTCGGCCTGCCGCTCGCCGAGGCCGAAGCCGCCGCCGGGTCTGCCACCGCCGGGCGCAGCGGGGCCGCCGCCGCCGCCATCTGCGCCGAGGAGGCCCGCCACCGCCTCGCCCGCGCCGAGGCCGCCCTGGCCGAGGCTCCCGCCCAGGAGGCCGCCGCCCGCGCTGCCGCGGCCGAGGTGGAGCGGTTGCAGGGCCTCGTCACCCTCGCCGCCGAGGCCGAGGCCGCTGCCCGCGACGCCGCCACCGCCCGAGCCGCCGCGGGGCGGGCCACCGCCACCCTCGCCACCGCCACCACGGCGCTGGAAGCCGCGCGCGGGGGCGCAGCCGCCGCCGAGGCCGCTCGCGCCACCGCCCAGGCCGGCGCCGACCAGGCGGAGCGCCACCGCCTCGCCCGCGATGCCGCCGCCGCCCGGCTCGACGCCGCCCGCGCGCTGGAAGCGGCCGAGGCCTCCCTGCACCGCGCCCGCGCCGCCGGCGAGGCCGCCACCGCCGCCGAGGCCCGCGCCCTCGCCGCGTTCCATGACGCCCGGGCGGAGCGCGAAGCCGCCGCCGCCCGCATCGCCGCCGACCATGCCGCCCGCTTCGCCCTGCTGCTCGCGGATGGCGTGCCCTGCCCGGTCTGTGGCAGCCCGCACCACCCCGCCCCCGCCCATCCGCCCGCCGGCGAGGCCCTGCCCGACCTTGATGCCCTCGACGCCGCCGCCCGCGCCGCCGAGGCCCGGCTTGAGGAAGCCCGCCGGGCCGCCGCCCGCGCCGCCACCGCGCTGGCCATCGCCACCGAGCAGCAATCCGCCGCGCTCGCCCGTCTCGGCACCGCGCCGCGCGAGAGCCTGGCCGCCGCGCTGCAGGCCGAGCAATCCGCCCTCACCGCGGCCGAGGCCGCCGCCACCCGCCTGCCCGCCCTCGCCCGCACCGCCACCGAGGCCATGGCCGCCGCCGCCGCCGCCGAGACCCGCCTCGTCGCGGCGAGGGAGGGCGCCATCGCCGCTGCCGGCGCCCTGGCCGCCGCCGATGCCCGCCAGGAGGAGCGCCGGCGCCGCCTGCCCGCCGAGGCCCCGGACGCCGCCAGCCTCCGCGCCCAGGCCGCCGCGGCCGCTGCCCGCGCCACGAGCCTCGCCACCGCCCTGCGCGCCGCTCGTGAGGAAGGTGCCGCCGCCGCCGAGGCTGCCCGCGCCCAGGCCGAGCGTCAGGCCGAGGCGGAGCGCGCTGCCCGGCTCGCCGAGGCGACCGCGGCGGATGCCGCCGCCCGGCTCGCCACCGCCTGCGCCGCCGCCGGCTTCGCCGATGCCGCGGCCGCCCGCGCCGCCCGCCTGGACGCCACCGCGCAGGAGGCACTGGCCGCCGCCATCGCCGGTTTCGACCGCGCCCAGGCCGCCGCCACGAGCCAGGCCGAGGTCACCGCCCGGGCCGCCGCCGGCCTCGTCCCGCCCGACCTCGCCGGCCTCGCTGCCGCGCGGGAGGCGGCCGAGGCCGCCGCCACCCTGGCCCTTCAGCAAGCCACCCTCGCCCAGCGCGCGGTCGAGGAGCATGACCGGCTGCTCGCCGAGATCGAGGCCGCCGATGCCGCCCTCGCCGAGGCCGAGGCCGAGGCCATGCTGCGCCAGGACCTCGCCGATCTGGCCGAGGGCCGCGGCACCGGCCTCGACTTCGAGGGCTATGTGCTGTCCGGCCTGCTGGACGAGGCATTGGCGGCCGCCAATGCCCGGCTCGCCGCCATGCTTGACGGCCGCTACCGCCTCCGCCGGCGGGAGGAGCCGGAGCGGCTGCGCGCCCGCGCCGGCCTCGACATCGAGGTGGTGGATGGCTGGAACGCCGAGGCGCGGCCGGCCGCCACCCTGTCCGGCGGCGAAGGGTTCTGCGCCTCGCTAGCCATGGCGCTCGGCCTCGCCGATACCGTCGCCGCCCATGCCGGCGGCCACCAGCTGGATGCGCTCTTCATCGACGAGGGCTTCGGCACGCTGGATGCCGAGACGCTGGACACCGCCATCCGCGTGCTGGAGGGGCTGCAGGCCGGCGACCGGCTGGTCGGCGTCATCAGCCACGTGGCGGAGCTGCGCGAACGCATCCCTGCCCGGCTGGAGGTGACGCCCGGCCGCCGTGGCACCATGGCGGCCTTCAGGCTGGGCTAGAGCAAACTCCGGTCAGGTGGAATCATCTGATCGGAGGTATTTGCCCGCTGAAACAACAAGCTAAAGCGGGGTCCGTGAGCCAGTGCGAGCGGAAACCGCTTTAGTAGGTCGCGAAGATCCGCTCGATCTCGGCCGGCTCGCTGCTGACCGTCAGCGCGAGGGACAGCAGGATGCGCGCCTTCTGCGGATTGAGGTTGTCGGCTGGGATGAAGCCCGCCTCGGCCAGCTTCGTCGTCGGGAAGACCCGGCCGCTGCCGGACCGCGTCGATTGCAGCACGACGACGCCGGCCGCCCGTGCCTCCTTCAACGCCGCCGCATCGCCCGGCGTGACGAAGCCCGGCGCGAAGCCGGCGGCGACGATCCCGCGCGCCCCGGCAGCGGTGAAGGCGCGCACCGCCGTGCCGTCCGCGCCGGCATAGCTGTAGGCGATGTCGACCCGCGGCAGCGCATCGAGGCCGCGGATGTGGAACTCGGTTTCCGGCGCCAGCCGGCGCAGCGGCCGGCGGTACCACACTACCTTGTCGCCGTCCGCCTGGCCGAGCACGCCGAAATCCGGGCTGCGGAAGGTCTGCATCCGGCCGGTCGAGGTCTTGGTCACCTCGCGCGCCGCCTGGATCTCGTCATTCAGCAGCACCAGCGCGCCGAGGCCTCGCGCGCCCTCATCCGCCGCGACGCGCACCGCATTGACGAGGTTCAGCCCCGCATCGGTCGAAAGCGCCGAGGCCGGCCGCTGCGAGCCGACCACCACCACGGGCACCGGCACCTTCAGCGTCAGCGACAGGAAATAGGCCGTCTCCTCGAGCGAGGCCGTGCCATGGCCGATGACGATGCCGGCGACCGAGGGATCCTCCTTCGCCACCTTGTCGCAAAGCAGGACGAGTTGCTTCCACTCCGCCCAGGCGATCTGCGGCGAGGGCACGTTGCGGTAGGGCACCGCGAAGACATCAGCCACCTGCTGCACCTCGGGGAACTTGTCGAGGATGCCGCCGGCCTGGAGCATGTTGCCCATGGCGCCGTAATTGACCGTATCCAACGGCCCGTCGCCGAGCGAGGAGATCGTCCCGCCGGTCCCGATAAAGGCGATCCTCTTCCGGCTCATGCCGCATCCCTCTCTTCCGTGGCGAGGCCGGCGATGCATTCATCGACCGTCAGCACATCGCCGAATTGCAGGTAGAAGCTGATCAGCGATGCGCTGTGCTCGGCATCCGTCACGGCGGCGCAGCCGTCGCTGACCATCACGGTGCGGAAATTCAGCATCATCGCGTCCCGCGCGCTGCTCTCGCAGCAGCAGTTGGTCACCGTCCCGGCGATCAGCACCGTGTCGAGGCCGCGCGCGCGCAGCCGCTCCGGCAGGTCGGAGCCGCCCTGGATGAAGGCGCTGTAGCGGTACTTCCGCACCACCTCGTCGCCGTCCTGCACGTCGAGCGCCGGCCAAAGCGCATGGCCCGGCATCCCCTCGCTCATCGAGGCGGCGCGGCGGGCGCGCGCCTCGGGCGTCGCCATATTCTGCATGACGGACCACTCCGTCTCGCAGCGCGCGTCGAAGGTGTTCTGGATCCAACAGACGGCGCCGCCTGCCCGCCGCAGCGCCCCGGCCAGGCGGTTGATCGCCGGCACCACATTCTCCGCCATCGGGCAAAGCGCATGGGCCAGGTCGGCCCGCATGAACCCGTTCTGCATGTCGATCACGACGAGGGCGGTGCGGTGCGGATCGAGCCGGGCGAAGGGGTGCGGCGTGCCGCAGCGGGCCGCGACGCGGGCGGCGACGGCCTCCGGTATGGTGAAGGGATGCATGCAGAACCTCCGCGCAAATGGGCCTGGCCTGCGCTGCGCGTACCCTCGGAGCCGGTTCTTCGGCCGGTCGCCCGAGACTAGGCCGGGCCAGGAACCCCGGCAACCCGGCCACGTTCCGCGGCGAACGGGAAAGGGCCGCCGCATGCCGAGCAACGCCAGCGAGATCGTCATCGACACGCTGCACGCCTGGGGGGTCGATACCATCTTCGGCCTGGCCGGGGATGGCATCAACGGCGTGGTGGAGGCGCTCCGCACCCGCCAGGACCGCATCCGCTTCGTCGCCGTCCGGCATGAGGAAAGCGCCGCCTTCATGGCCGCGGCTTACGCGAAATGGACCGGCAGGATCGGCTGCTGCTTCGCCACCACCGGCCCCGGTGGCCTCCATTTGCTGAACGGGCTCTACGACGCGAAGCTCGACCTCGCCCCGGTGGTGGCGCTGACCGGCCTGCCCTATCACGACCTGGCCGACACCTTCACCCAGCAGGATGTCCCGCTCGACCGCGTCTTCGCCGATGTCGCGGTCTACAATGCCCGCGTCATGGGTGCCGCCCAGGCGGAGGCGGTGACGAGCCTCGCCTGCCGCACCGCGCTCGCCCGCCGCGGCGTCGCCCATCTCGCGCTGGCGACCGACACGCAGGAGGAGTCGGAGGACGAAGCCTCGCCCCGCGGCTCCGCCCAGACCGCCGGCACCCGGTGGCAGGACGGCCTCCGCCTGCCCGACCCGGCCGAGATCGAGAAGGCAGCCGCGATCCTGAACGGGGCGCAGCGCGTGGCGATCCTCGCCGGCCGCGGCGCCCTCGATGCGAAGGCGGAGCTGGAGCAGACCGCCCAGCTTCTCGGCGCGCCGGTGGCGAAGGCGCTGCTCGGCAAGGCCGTGCTTCCGGACGACCACCCCTACACGACCGGCGGCATCGGCTACTACGGCACCTTCGGCACCCATGCCGTGATGGCGGAATGCGACGCGCTGCTGATCGTCGGCTCCACCTTCCCCTATGTCGAATACTACCCGAAGCCCGGCCAGGCGCGCATCGTGCAGATCGACCGCGACGCGCAGCGCATCGGCTTGCGCCAGGCCGCCGAGGCCGGCCTCGTCGGCGATGCCAGGGCGGCGCTCGAGATGCTGAACGCCCGGCTCCGCCGCAAGGAGGATCGCAGCTTCCTCGAGAAGGCTCAGGCCGAAACCCGCCGCTGGTATGAGACGCTGCGCGCCGCCGAGACCAGCCCTCGCCTGCCGATGAACCCCTCCGCCCCGGTCGCCGCCTTCGGCGCGCGGCTGCCGGCGGATGCGGTGGTGGTCTCCGACAGCGGCCACCATACCGGCCTCGTCGCGCGGCACATGCGGCTCGGCCCGGGGCATGATTTCGGCGTCTCCGGCCTGCTCGCCTCCATGGCCTGCGCCATCCCCTATGCGGTGGCGGCCGGCTGCGCCTATCCGGGGCGGCCGATCTTCGGCGTCATCGGCGATGGCGGGCTGTCGATGCAGCTCGGCGAATTCGCCACCGCCGTTGCCATGGGGCTGCCGCTCAAGCTGCTGGTGCTGCGCAACGGCTCGCTCGGCCAGATCAAGTGGGAGCAGATCCTCTTCCTCGGCCACCCGGAATTCGGCTGCGAGGTGCCGGCGATCGACTTCGCCCGCGCGGCCGAGGCCATGGGTGGCCGCGGCTTCACCGTGGAGGACCCGGCACAGCTCGGCGCCGTGCTGGACCAGGCGATGGCGGCGGAGGGGCCCGTCATCATCCAGGCCATCGTCGACCCGAACGAGCCGCTGCTGCCCGCCGTGGTCTCCGAGAGCTACGCGAAGCACCTCAGGAAGGCGCTGTACGAGGGCACCAAGGATGCCGGTGCCATCGAGCAGGCGCTGGAGCGCGAACCCTCGCGCTCCATGCTCAAGGGCTAGCCCACCACCATGGCGGTGAAGGGCCAGACATAGGCCTGCAGCATCACCAGCAGGCCGACCAGCACCGCCAGGACGATGGAGTGGAAGAAGACGAAGCGCAGGATCGTCCCCTCCTGCCCGAACCAGTTGGTCGCGGTAGAGGCGACGACGATGCTCTGCGCATCGATCATCTTGCCCATCACGCCGCCCGAGGAATTGGCCGCCGCCATCAGCACCGGCGAAAGGCCGAGCTGCTGCGCGGTGATCTTCTGCAGCCCGCCGAACAGCACGTTGGAAGCGGTGTCGGAGCCGGTCAGCGCCACACCGAGCCAGCCGAGCATCGTCCCGAAGAGCGGGAAGAGGAAGCCGGTCGAGGCGAAGGCGAGGCCCATCGTCGCGTCCAGCCCCGAATACCGCGTCAGCGTCCCGAGCCCGAGCATGGCGCCGATGGTGACGAGGCTGAGCCGCACCTTCCAGATCGTCCGGCCGTACTCGGCGATCAGCCCGAAGGGCGAGAAGCGCATCAGCAGCCCCGCGACGATCGCCGAGAGCAGGATGCCCGTGCCCGTCATCGACAGGATGTTGAAGGCCCAGACCGCGGCCTCGGGCGTCGCCCGCTCCACCACCGGCGGCGCCTTGACGACGGCGTTGTGCAGGCCATCGATGGGGAAGCTGGTGGTGAAGATGCCGTTCAGCGCCGCGCGCACGCCGGGCAGGCCCCAGGCGAAGACGAAGACGGTGAGGATCAGCCAGGGCATCCAGGCGCGGACCAGCGCGGCGCGGTCGAGCGGCGCGTCGCCGAGCGGCGCGACGGCCGGCGCCGTGCCCGCGCTCGGGTCGGCCCCGCGCAGCGCCGGGTTGGTCCAGATCTCGCGCGGCTGCCAGACGCGCAGGAAGCCGACCAGGCAGCCCATGCAGACCAGCGCCGAGATCACGTCGACCAGCATCGGCCCGATGTAGTTGCTGACCAGGAATTGCGGCACGGCGAAGCTGACGCCGGTGACGAAGATCGCCGGCCAGACGTCGCGCATCGCCCGGAAGCCGGCGAAGGCCCAGATCAGCCAAAAGGGCACCAGCAGGCTGAAGAAGGGCAGCTGCCGCCCGATCATCGCCGAAAGGTCGTAGAGGTCGAGCCCCGTCACCGCCGAGAGCGCGATCACCGGCGAGGCCAGCGCGCCGAAGGCGACCGGCGCCGTATTGGCGATGAGCGACAGGCCGGAGGCGGCGAGCGGCGAGAAGCCGAGGCCGATCAGGATCGCCGCCGTCACCGCGACCGGCGTGCCGAAGCCCGCCGCCCCCTCGAAGAAGGCGCCGAAGGCGAAGGCGATCAGCAGCAGCTGCAGCCGCCGGTCCGGCGTCACCCCCGCGATGGCCTTCTGCAGGATGGCGAAGCTGCCGTTCGCCACCGTCAGCCGGTAGAGGAAGATGATGTTCAGCACGATCCAGCCGATCGGGAACAGGCCGGAAAGAATCCCCAAGCCCGCCGCCCGCACCGCCATCCCGCCCGGCATGCCGAAGATGAGGGAGGCGCAGAGCACGGCGACGACAAGGGCGATGATCGCCGCCCAATGCGCCGCGATGCGGAGAAAGGCGAGCGAGACCAGCATGACGACGACGGGCAGGGCGGCGACGACGGTGGAGAGGGCGATGTTGCCCAAGGGATCGTAAACCTGGGTCCAGGTCATTCGGACGGTTCCGTAATGGTATCGGGAAGGGTGACGGCGCCATGGCCGGGGCGGGCATGAATGGCCCAGGCCCCTCCCGGCGGCAACATCACCTCCGCGCGGGGTGCGCCGGCGCGGCGAACGGCTTTGCGCCACCGATCGCGATATGGAACAGATGCCCGGCGAGCCCCATTGGAGCCATCGAGAGCCATGCCAGTCTTCGTCCCGCCCGGCGTCATCGGCCACAACCGCAGCCTGGTCACCCGCAACTACGCCGTGCTGCCGCCGGACGGGATGTTCCCGAGCGTCCTGCCCTGGCTGACCAAGGCCTCGGTCTTCTACCAGACGAGCCCGGTGATGGGCGCCCGCTTCGCCCAGGGGCGGCTCGAAGTCGAGCCGGGCGGCGGCACCGCGGCGCCGCGGCAGGACGGGCTGGAGCATTTCCTCTACATCCTCGCCGGCACGCTCGACATCGCAGCCGACCAGGACAGCGCCAGCCTGGAGCCGGGCGGCTTCGCCTACATCCCGGCCGGGGCGACCTGGAGCCTGCGCAACAAAGGGGCAGATCCGGCGAAGGCGGTCTGGATCACCCGCCCCTATGTCGCAGCCGAGGGCGTGGCCCCGCCAAGCCCCCGCTTCGGCGCGCGGGAAACGACGCCCGTCACCCGCGTCGACGACAGCGGCCGCTGGCGGCAATACCTGCTCGGCACGCTCGACATGTCCATGGATTTCGAGATGAACATCATGGGCTTCGACCGCGGCACGCATTTCCACTGCGTCGAGACCCACATCTTCGAGCACGGGCTGCTGATGCTGGAGGGCCAAGGCCTGCAGCTGCTCGACCGCGACTGGCACGAAATTTGGGAGGGGGACTTCGTCTGGATGGGCTCCTTCGTCCCGCAGCAGTTCTACTGCACCGGCTGGGGCGGCGCAGCCTATCTGCTCTACAAGGACGTGAACCGGGAGGTCACCTTCTAGCCATGCAGGCCCCAGCCCCTTCCGCGATGATGCATCTTTCGGCGCGCTCGGATGCGAAGGGGCTGCGCCAGCTTGCCCTCCACCTCTCCCTGCTTGTGGGCGCCGGCCTGCTGGTGGCGCTGCTGCCGGGCTGGTGGAAGGCGCCGGCCGTGCTGCTGCTCGGCATCGCGCAGGCGGCGCTCTTCGCCCCGCTGCACGAGACGGTGCACCACACCGCCTTCGCCAACCGCCGCCTGAACGCCGTGGTCGGCTGGCTGGCCAGCGCGCCCGGCCTGTTCAACTGGCATTTCTACCAGCAATTCCACCTCGCCCATCACCGCCACACCCAGGACCCGCTGAAGGACCCGGAGCTCGCCCCGCCCCCGCCCACCCGGCTGCCCGGCTTCGTCGTGAAGATGCTCGCCCTCCCCTACTGGCGCGCCCGGCTGCGGAACCTGTGGGACGGGCTGCGCGGCGACCTTTCCGCCTATTCCTTCATCAACCCGGCCACCGCCCCGCGGATCATCCGCAGCATGCGGGCGATGGTGGCGGTGCTGGCGGGCCTCGCCCTGCTCTCCGCCCTGCTCTTCGGCTGGGAGACGCCCCTCCTCTTCTGGATCCTGCCGCAGCTCGTCGGCCAGCCCCTGCTGCGCCTCTACCTCTTCACCGAGCACACCGGCTGCTCGATGGACCGCAACGGGCTGACCAATACCCGCACCATGCTGACGACGCGGCCGATGCGCCTGCTGATGTGGAACATGCCCTTCCACGCCGAGCACCACCTCTACCCCTTCATCCCCTTCCATCGCCTCGGCGAGGCCCATGCCGCACTCCGCGGCCGCCTCGCCCATCTCCATCCCGGCTATGCGCGCTGGCATGCCGAGCACTGGCGGACGCTGCGGGCATGACGGCGGCGGAAGGCGTCTTCGCGCTCGGCGACCTGCCGCTGCGCCGCGGCGGCGTGCTGCCGGATGCGAAGCTGGTCTGGAAGACCCACGGCACGCTCAACGCCGCCCGCGACAACGCCGTCCTCTACCCGACCAGCTACGGCGCGCAGCACCCCGACCTCGAATGGCTGATCGGGCCAGATGGCATCCTCGACCCGACCCGCTGGTTCGTCGTCATCCCCAACATGTTCACCAACGGGTTGTCGACCTCGCCCTCCAACTGCCCGGCCTGGCCGGGGCTGGTGACGGCCTGGGACAATGTGGCCGCCCAGCGCCGCCTGCTGCGCGAGGTCTTCGGCATCGAGCGGCTGCATGCCGTCTATGGCTGGTCGATGGGCGCGCAGCAGGCCTATCACTGGGCCGCCGCCCATCCGGAGGCCGTCGCCCGCATCGTCGTCAATTGCGGCAGCGCCCGCACCGCCGTCCACAACCAGGTCTTCCTCCGCAGCCAGATGGCGGTGCTGGAGGCCGCGCCCGAATACGATGGCCGCGGCCAGTTCACCGCCCAGCCCGCGGCCGCGCTCCGCGCCTTCGGCCGGGTCTACGCGAGCTGGGCGCTGAGCCAGGACTTCTACCGCGCCAACCTGCATCTGATGGCGCTCGGTGCCCCGGACCTCGACACCTTCCTCCGCACCGACTGGGAGGAGCGCTTCGCCCGCCGTGCCGCCGCCGACCTGCTCGCACAGCTCCGCACCTGGGATGCCGGCGACATCGCCGATGGCGGCGACCTGGCGGCGGCGCTCGCGCGGATCGAGGCCCGCGTCCTGCTGCTGCCCTCCGCGACCGACCTCTACTTCCGCGTCGCCGACAACGAGGCGGAGCTGCCGCACCTGAAGCATGGCAGGCTCTCGGTCATCCCAAGCATCTGGGGCCACCGCGCCGGCAATCCGGGCCCGAACCCGGCGGATGCCGCCTTCATCAAGGCCGAGGTCCGCGCCCTGCTCGACGCCTGAACCGGTTCCGTGCTTATTCTCCTCCTGCCGGAGGCCAGAATGACGAGTGGAAACCGCGACGCCCGACCCTTGGCGCGCCGTTGGGCGCGGCTGACGCACGCCCTGTTGGCCCTTGTCCTCCTCGCCGGCTGCGACAGCCATGAGGAGGAGCCGACCGCGGCCGACACCCCGCCCACCGTTTCCGTCATGCCCCCGATGCGCCGCGAGGTCACCGACTGGGACGAGTTCACCGGCCGGCTGGTCCCGACCGAGCGCGTGGAGCTTCGTGCCCGGGTCAGCGGCTATCTCGACAGCATCACCTTCACCGACGGCCAGGTGGTGCGCCGCGGCGACCCGCTCTTCCGCATCGACCGCCGCCCCTTCGAGACCGCCATCACCGATGCCGAGGCGCGGCTCGCCGCCGCCCGCTCACAGGTGGTGCTCGCCGAGCGGGAATTCGCCCGCGCCGGCAACCTGCTGCAGTACCGCGCCGGTTCCGAGGCCAGCCTCGAGCAGCGGGCCCAGGCGCTGGAAGCCGCCCGCGCCGCCGTCACCCAGGCCGATGCCGCCCTCCAGCGGGCCAAGCTCGACCTCGAATTCACCGAGATCCGTGCCCCGCTCTCCGGCCGCATCGGCCGCCACCTGGTCAGCCCCGGCAACCTCGTCGCCGGCGGCGAGGGCAGCGGCGCCACCCTCCTCGCCGTCATCGTCACCATGGACCCGATCGATGTCAGCTTCGACATCGACCAGGCCGCGGCGCTGCGCTATGCGCGCCTCGCCGAGAGCGGCGGCCGCCCTTCCTCGCGCGACATGACGAATCCGGTGCAGCTGGCGCTGGCCGACGAAACCGGCTTCCCCCGCACCGGCCGCGTCGTCTTCGTCGATAACGAAGCGGATGCCGGCACCGGCACCGTCCGCCTCCGCGCCCGCTTCGCCAATCCGCGCGACCTGCTGCTGCCCGGCGTCTTCGCCCGCATCCGGCTGGTCGCCTCCGCGCCCTACCAGGCGCTGCTGGTCCCCGACGCCGCCGTCACCACGGACCAGTCGCGCCGCGTGGTCTATGTCCTCGCCCCCGACAACACCCTGCAGATGCGCCAGGTGGAGCTGGGCCCCCTGCATGACGGGCTCCGCGTCATCCGCAGCGGCCTCCAGGGCGACGAGGAAGTCGCCGTGACCGGCCTCACCCGCGCCCGCGCCGGCCAGCAGGTGGCCCCCATCCGCCCCGCCCCGGCTCAGGCCAGATCGGAAATCGGCCCGTCGATGGCACCGCGCCCATGAGCAATATCGGCGTCATCTCGGTCCGCCAGCCGGTCCTCGCCTGCGTCCTCTCGCTGGTGCTGCTCATCGTCGGCGGCCTGTCGATGCTCTCGCTGCCGATCTCCGAATATCCGGATGTCGCGCCGCCCACCGTCGTCGTCGCCACCAACTACCCCGGCGCCTCCGCCCAGGTGGTGGCCGATACCGTGGCGACGCCGATCGAGCAGGAGGTGAACGGCACCGAGGGCATGCTCTACATGTCCTCGCAATCGACGGCCGACGGGCGGATGACGCTCACCGTCACCTTCCGCCTCGGCACCGACCCGGACCGGGCGCAGATCCTCGTCCAGGGCGCCGTCTCCACCGCCCTGCCCCGCCTGCCGGAGGAAGTGCGCCGCTGGGGCGTCACCACGCGGAAGATCGCCACCGACCGGTTGATGATCATCTTCGTCACCTCGCCGGACGGGTCCTACGACCAGCTCTACGTCTCGAATTTCGCCCTGCGCCAGGTGCGCGACGAGCTGCTGCGCATCGACGGCATCGGCGACATCGACATGCAGGGCGCACGCGACTACGCCATGCGCGTCTGGCTCGACCCCGGGCGGATGATGGCCAACAACATCACCGCCGAGGACGTGATCGCCGCCATCCAGGCGCAGAACGCCGAGATCGCCGGCGGCCAGATCGCCGAGCCGCCCGTCACCGGACAGGCCTTCCAGCCCAACCTCACCTTCCGTGGCCGGCTCGCCGACCCGGCGGAGTTTGAGCACATCGTCGTCCGCGCCAGCGCCGGCGGCCGGCTGCTGCGGCTGCACGACATCGGCCATGTCGAGATCGGCGCCGCCTCCTACACCACCGGCAGCACCCTTCAGGGCCGCCCGGCCGTGGCGCTTGCCGTTACCCAGCGCCCCGGCTCCAACTCGCTCGACACGGCGCGGCTGATCCGCGAGCGGCTGGACGCCATCACCCAGAACTTTCCGGCCGGCATCAAGGCCGAGATCGCCTACGACCCGACGCGCTTCGTCGCCGAAAGCGTGCACGAGCTGGCGCAGACCATCGGCGAGGCCGTGGTCCTCGTGGTCCTCGTCGTGCTGCTCTTCCTGCAGAACTGGCGGGCGGCGATGATCCCGATCCTCGCCATCCCGGTCTCGCTGATCGGCACCTTCGGCGTGATGATCGTGCTCGGCTTCACCCTCAACGTGCTGACGCTGTTCGGCCTGGTGCTGGCGGTCGGCATCGTGGTGGACGACGCCATCGTCGTGGTCGAGAATGTCGAGCGCCACCTGGCCGAGGAGCCCTCGGCCGCCGCGGCGGCGGAGCGCACCATGATGGAGGTCGGCGGCGCGCTGATCTCGATCGCCCTGGTGCTCTGCGCCGTCTTCGTGCCGACCACCTTCCTCGAGGGCATCACCGGTCGCTTCTTCCGGCAATTCGCCATCACCATCTCGGTGGCGACGGCGCTTTCCTGCTTCTGCTCCCTCACCCTCAGCCCGGCGCTCGCCTCGCTGATCCTCCGCCACCACGCGCCGAAGACAATCCTCCGGCCCAGCCCATTGCGTCGCCTGGTCACCGCCCTGCTCGACGGATTCAACCGCGGCTTCGACCGCCTGGCCGATGCCTATGGCGCGCTGACCCGCCGCCTCGTCCAGCGCACCGGGCCGATGCTGGCGCTCTACGCGCTGCTGATCGGCGGGGCGGGATTCCTGCTGGTGACGGCGCCGCAGGGCTTCGTGCCGGCGCAGGACCGCGGCTATGCCGTCGTCTCCATCGAGCTGCCGGGCGGCGCCTCGCTCGCCCGCACCACCGCGGTCGTCGAGCGCGCCGCCGCCATCGTCCGCAACATCCCAGGCATCGCCAGCGTCTCCGCCCTCGCCGGCATTTCCGGCGCCACCAACACCGCCGGCAGCAACCAGGGGACGCTCACCCCCGTCTTCCTCCCCTGGGACGAGCGCCTGCCGCACGGCATCACCTCGGCCACCATCCTGCGCGAGCTGCGGCGCCGCCTTGCCGTGCTGGACGAGGCGACCGTGCTCGTCATCCCGCCGCCTTCCGTGCCCGGCCTCGGCAGCGGCGCCGGCTTCGCGCTGCGCCTCGAGGACCGCACCGGCCGCGGCACCGCCATCCTCGCCGCCGCGGCCGAGGATCTGGTCGCCGCGCTGCGCCGCGTGCCCGGCCTCGCCGGCGTCTACACGCCCTTCCGCATCGACGCGCCGCTGATCGCGGTCGACATCGACCGCAGCAAGATCGAGATGCTCGGCGTGCCCGTCGCGCGCCTCAGCCAGAGCATCGAGACGATGCTCGGCTCGTCCTACGTGAACGACTTCACCGCCTATGGCCGCAACTGGCGCGTCGTCGCCCAGGCCTCGCCGGAATACCGCCGGGAGCCGGGCGACCTTTCCCGCCTCTTCACCCGCAACAGCGACGGCCAGATGGTCCCGCTGGCCAATGTGATGACGCTGCGCGACATCACCGGGCCGCAGCGCGTGCCGCGCTACAACCTGTATCCCTCCGCCGAGGTCGCCGGCGAGATCCTGCCCGGCACCGGCTCCGCCGCTGCCATCGCCGCCATCGAGCGCCTCGCCCGCCGGACCCTGCCGGACGGCATCGGCTTCGACTGGACCGACCTTTCCTACGAGCAGACGCAGAGCGGCAATGCCGGGCTGCTGGTCTTCCCGCTCTGCGTGCTCTTCGTCTACCTTGTGCTGGCGGCGCAGTACGGCTCCTGGAGCCTGCCCTTCGCCGTCATCCTCATCGTGCCGATGTGCCTGCTGACCTCGACGCTCGGCGTCCGCATGCTCGGGCAGGACGTCAACATCCTGACCCAGATCGGCTTCGTCGTGCTGGTCGGGCTGGCGGCGAAGAACGCCATCCTCATCGTCGAATTCGCCCAGCAGCGCGAGGATGAGGGCGTCACCCCGATCGAGGCCGTGGTCGAGGCCTGCCGGCTTCGCCTCCGCGCCATCCTGATGACCTCGCTCGCCTTCATCCTAGGCGTGCTGCCGCTCGTCATCGCCAGCGGGGCGGGGTCGGAGATGCGGCGCGCGGTCGGCTCCGCGGTCTTCTTCGGGATGATCGGGGTGACGGCCTTCGGCCTGCTCTTCACCCCCGTCTTCTACATGGTGATCCGCCGCATCGTCGGCCCGCGCCGCTCCATCCTGCGGCAGATGACGCGCCAGCAGCGCCGCAAGCCGCGGCTGCCCGGCTGAGGCGTCAGTAGGCGAGCCGCGCCAGCGGCACCTCCAGCCGGAGGGTCAGCCCCTCCGGCGCCCAGTCCTGCGCGATGGTCCCGCCGAGCTGGGTGATGGCGCCCCGCTCGGCCAGGATGGTGCCGAAGCCGCGCCGCTCCGGCGGCCCCTCCACCTCCGGCCCGCCGCGCTCCCGCCAGGTGAGGCCGAAGCGCTCGCCCAGCCGCTCCCCGGTGATGGCGACGCCGCCTTCCGGCCGCGACAGCGCGCCGTACTTCGCCGCATTGGTCGCCAGCTCGTGCAGGATCAGCGCCAGCGAGGTCGCCGCCTTCACCCCGACCGGCACGTCGTCGCCGCCAAGCTGCATCCTTCCCGCCTCCTCGGCCCCATAGGGCGCGAGCAGGGTGGCGAGCAGCCCCTTCAGCGTCGTCCCGCCCTCGGCCGGCTGCGCCTCGCCGTTATGCGGCCGCACATAGTCATGCGCCCGCGCCAGGGCCTGCAGACGGCGGCGGAGGGTGGCGGCGAAGCCCTTCACCTCGGCCGGGGCGCCGGAGGCGGAAAGCGAGACCATCCCGCCGATCACGGTGAAGATGTTCTTGATCCGGTGCGAAAGCTCCTTCGCCAGCAGCTCCTGCCCCTCCTCGGCCCGCTTGCGCTCGGTGATGTCCACCACCGCGCCGGAGAAGCGGATCGGCCGCCCCCCGGCATCCTGGGCGCAGCGGCCGCGCGCGACCACCGAACGCGTCTCGCCGCCGGGCGGCCGCACCCGGTACTCCGCCTCGAAGGCGTCGCCCGTCGCCATCGCCTGCTCGATCTGCTGCCGCACCCGGTCCCGGTCCGCCGGCTCCACCGCCTCGAACAGCAGGGCGATCGGCACCCCGGCCGCCATCGCCGCCGGATCCTGGCCGAACATCCGCGCATAGCCCGCATCGGCGGTGATGCGGTCCGCCGGGACGTCCCAGACGAAGGTGCCGATCATCTCCGCCGCGCCCAGCGCCAGGCGCAGCCGCTCCTCGCTGAGGCGGAGCTTCTCCTCGGTCGCCTTGATGTCCTCGATATCGGTGCAGGTGCCGAACCAGCGCTCGATCCTGCCCCCCGCATCGCGCACCGGCATCGCGCGGCCGAGGGTCCAGCGATAGGCGCCATCGGCGCGGCGCAGCCGGTACTCGATCTCGTAGGGCTCGCCCGTTTCCAGCGAGCGGCGCCAGCGCTCCCAGGCGCGGGCCTGGTCGTCCGGGTGGAACATGCCGTTCCAGCCCGCGCCATCGGTCGAGCCGAAGGGCACGCCGGTGAACTCGTACCAACGGGCGTTGTAGTAGTCGTGGGACCCGTCCGGCAGGGTGGACCAGACCATCTGCGGCATCGCGTCCGCCAGCACGCGGAACCGCCGCTCGCTCGCCTCGCGCGCGGCCAGCGCGCGCCGCAGCTCGAGCCGCGCCATCACCTGCCGCGCCAGCACCTGCAAGGCGAAGCCCTGCTGCTCGCTAAGCCCCTCCGGCCGCGGCCGCCGGTCGATGACGCAGAGCGTGCCGAGCGGCAGCCCGTCCTCCGTCTCCAGCAGGGCGCCGGCATAGAAGCGAATATGCGGCGCCGACGTCACCAGCGGGTTGCCGGCGAAGCGCGGGTCGGTCGCGGTGTCGGTCACGACGAAGAGACCCCGCTGCAGGATGGCATGGGCACAGATGGACACGTCGCGCGGAGTTTCCCGCACCCCAAGCCCCACCTCGGCCTTGAAGAACTGCCGGTCCTCGCCGAGCAGGCTGACGAGCGCGATCGGCGCGTTGCAAAGCTGAGCGGCCAGCTCCACGACCTCGTCGAACTCCCGCTCGGGCGGCGTGTCGAGGACGTTGTAGCTGTCGAGGGCGGAAAGCCGCTTGGCCTCGTCCCAGTCCTGGCCTTGCGACCGGTAAGGCTGGACCTCGTCCGCCTGGCCTTCGAAGGCGTTCATTGCCACATTTCCGATACAAATCTCAGCTGTACAAATTCGCACTGATTCAGGGCCGTGGCGAGAGCTTTGCCCGTAATGTGTGCTCGATCTCGACGGGGTCATAGGGCTTGGGGACGAAAGGAACCGAGCGCAGCTGGGGCGGCAGCTCCTCGGGCCGGGAGCCGGAAATGAAGGCGAAGGGCAGCCCGCGCTCGTGCAGCGCCTCGGCCAGGTCGAAGGTCTTGCCGTCCAGCACGTCGATGTCGAGCAGGGCGGCGTCGAAGGTGGTATCGGCGAGGGCGCGCCGCGCCTCGCGCACCGAGGCGGCGAGCGCAACCTGGGCGTGGCCTTCCCCGAGGCTCAGAACAATCTCCTCGAGATCGAGCGCAACCATCGGGTCGTCCTCCACGATCAATATCCGACGCGCATTCATGGTCTTCCCCGACACTCAGGCACCGCTGCGGCGGGCCAGGCCCATCGATACGCGAACGCATTGCCACCCTCCTCAGCCCCGCGTCATAACGAGCTTGTGACGATGCATGCCCCCGCATAGGCTGCCGCAGGGTTTCCTTGACGCCTTCCGCCCCGTCATGCCCATGCTCGCGCCAACCGGGCCGGAAGGAGCAGGCAGGGTGGAGGAGGGACCAGGGATCGTCATCGCCGGGGCCGGCCATGCCGGCGGCTCGGCCGCGGCCTTCCTGCGCCAATATGGCTGGAAGGGGCCGATCACCCTGGTCGGCGAGGAACCCCTGCTGCCCTATCAGCGCCCGCCCCTGTCCAAGGCCTGGCTGAAGCGCGAGGCGACCGCCGACAACCTCGCCCTCCGCCCCGAGCGCTTCTATACACAGCACCGCATCGCCACCCGCCTCGGCACCCGGGTAGCGGCGATCGACCGCGCCGCCCGCCGCCTCGCCCTCTCCGATGGCACCACTCTCCCCTATGACCGGCTGATCCTGGCGACCGGCGCCTCGCCCCGCCGCCTCGGCCTGTCCGGCGATGCTTTCTCCGGCGTGCTGGCGCTCCGCACCGCCGCCGATGCGGATGCCCTGGCCGATGTGCTCCTCCCCGGCCGGCGCCTCGCCATCATCGGCGGCGGCTATATCGGCCTCGAAGTCGCCGCCTCCGCCCGCGCCCTCGGCGCCTCGGCCGTGGTGATCGAGCGCGAGCCCCGGGTGCTGGCCCGCGTCGCCGGCCATGCCCTGTCCGGCTTCCTCGAAGCCCGCCACCGGGCGGAGGGCGTCGAGCTGCTGCTGGAAGCCGCCGTGGAGACGATCGAAGGCGAGGCCGGCGCCGCCGCCGCGGTCCGCCTCATCGACGGCCGCCGCATCCCCTGCGATGCCGTCCTCGTCGGCATCGGCGCCGTCCCGAACGACGCCCTCGCCGCCGACTGCGGCCTCGAGGCCGGCGGCGGCATCACCGTCGACCTCGCCGCCCGCACCTCGGACCCGCTGATCCACGCCATCGGCGACTGCACCCGCCGCCCGCTGCCGCTCTACGGCCGCGAGGCCCGGCTGGAGAGCGTCCCCAACGCCATCGAGCAGGCGAAGCAGGCCGCTGCCGACATCTGCGGCCGCCCGCCGCCGGTGCCGGAGGTGCCCTGGTTCTGGTCGGACCAGTACGACCTCCGCCTGCAGATCGCCGGCCTCGCCTTCGACCCGGCCGAGGCGGTGGTCCGCGGCGCGCCGGAGAGCGGCAGCTTCGCCGTCTTCCACCTCGCCGCCGACCATCGCGTGCTGGCGGTGGAGGCGGTGAACGCGCCGGCCGAGTTCATGGCGGGACGCATCCTGGTCTCGAAGCAGCGGCAGGTGGCGCCCCAGCTGCTGCATGACGCGGCGCTGCCGCTCAAGGACCTTGCCATCTGAAGGCAGGACAGCAGGGAGAAACGACGCGCATGCCGCAGGTCACCTATATCGAGCACAACGGCACCGAGCACCGGATCGAGCTGGAAGCCGGCAAGTCGGTGATGCAGGGCGCCATCGACAACGGCATCCCCGGCATCGATGCCGATTGCGGCGGCGAATGCGCCTGCGCCACCTGCCATGTCTATGTGGACGAGGCCTGGCTGGCGAAATGCGGCACGGCCGGCGAGCAGGAGGCGAGCATGCTGAGCTTCGCCGCGACGGCGGAGCCGAACTCCCGCCTTTCCTGCCAGATCACCATGGCGCCCGAGCTCGACGGCCTCGTCGTCCGCATGCCGGAGGCGCAGCACTAGAAGCAAGAAGGAAGGAGGAGCTGGCGATGAACGCCCCCGTCGACCTCGACCACGCCCGCATCGCCGCATCCACGCCGCTCGACCGGCTGGATCCGAGCAACCCGGCGATCTTCCGCGACGATGCCTGGCAGCCCTATTTCGCCCGGCTGCGGCGCGAGGCGCCGGTGCACTACACGCCGGAGAGCATGTTCGGCCCCTTCTGGTCGGTCTCCACCTACAAGGAGATCATGCAGTGCGAGCTGGCGCACAAGGTGCTGTCCTCCGACAGCCTCCACGGCGGCATCTCCATCCGCGACCGCGACAAGGCGCTGCGCCTGCCGATGTTCATCGCCATGGACCCGCCGCAGCATGACGAGCAGCGCAAGGTCGTGCAGCCCATCGTCGCCCCCGCCAACCTGGCGAAGCTGGAGCACGTCATCCGCGAGCGCGCGGTCCGCATCCTCGAGGGCCTGCCGCGCAACGAGACCTTCAACTGGGTGGACCGCGTTTCCATCGAGCTGACGGTCGCCATGCTGGCGACGCTCTTCGACTTCCCGCAGGAGGAGCGGCGCAAGCTTTCCCACTGGTCGGATTGCGCAACGGCGCTGCCCATGCCGGGCGGACTGATCGAGAACGAGGAGCAGCGCGAGGCCGTCTTCGCCGAGATGCTCGGCGCCTTCATGAAGCTTTGGAACGAGCGGGTGAATGCCGAGCCGCGCCCCGACCTCATCTCCATGCTCGCCCATGGCGAGGCGACGCGGAACATGACGCCGCGGGAGTTCATGGGCAACCTGATCCTGCTGATCGTCGGCGGCAACGACACCACGCGCAATTCGATCAGCGGCGGCGTGCTCTTCCTCAACGAGAACCCGGAGGAATACGCCAAGCTGCGGGCCAACCCCGCGCTGATCGAGACCATGGTGCCGGAGATCATCCGCTACCAGACGCCGCTCGCCCATATGCGCCGCACCGCGACGGCCGATTTCGAGATCGGCGGCAAGACCATCCGCGCCGGCGACAAGGTCGTCATGTGGTACATCAGCGGCAACCGCGACGAGGCGGCGATCGAGCAGCCCGACCGCTTCATCATCGACCGTGCCCGGCCGCGCGGGCACCTGTCCTTCGGCTTCGGCATCCATCGCTGCGTCGGCAACCGCCTCGCCGAATTGCAGCTAAAGATCCTCTGGGAGGAGATCCTGAAGCGCTTCCCGCGGATCGAGGTGGTGGGCCCGGCCGAGCGCACCTACTCCGCCTTCGTCCACGGCATCACCAACCTGCCGGTCCGCATCCCCGGCTGAGGCGCGAGGGGGCGGCGGATCGCGCCGCCGCCCCGGTCCGCATCAGCCCCGCTGGAGCATCATGGCCAGCTCTTCCAGCATGGTGATGTGCTGCTGGATCGACATGCGGGCCAGGACCGCGATGTGCTGCCCGTCGGCGCTGCGGTTGGTGTTGTCGAGATAGCCCTGCTGTACCAGCAAGCCTTCGCGATGGCTCAGCAGCTGCCCCTGCACATAGGCGCGGTCGAAGGCCGAACCCGAGAGGGACTGCAGGCTGGTCAGCACGGCCTGGTGCTCGGCGTCGAGCGGCACCGGCGGCGGGTTCGCCGTATTGGTCATCACCTGCGCCAGCGCGGTCTGCTCGGCGATCTCGAAGGTGGCGAACTGCTTCACCTTCAGGTTCTCCGACCGCTCCAGCGCCAGCTGGCTGGTCTGCTTGGCGAGCGTGCCGTTCATCAGCGTCATCGCCGTGTGCTCGGTCGCGGACAGGGTGCGCACCGTTCCCGGCGTGACCATCGGGGCGGTCTGGGCGATGGCGGTCCCGCGCAGCAGCGGCGCGGCCGCGCCGGCGGCGGCAAGTCCGAGGATCGCATGGCGTCGGTTCATCGGTTCGGCTCCGTTTGGCTGTGGCCGGCGCGCAACGCGCCGCCTCTTTCGCGCAAACGGGCCGGTCCGCCAGGGGTTCATCCACTCCTGCGAACGAACTCCCGAAACCTGTTCACCCCGTAACCCTGTGCGGCAGCCGCTTCGTCAAGCCCTCGCGCCGCGTACAAGCCGCCCGGGCAGCGCCCCGGTCGGCTCGCCCTCGCGCGAGACGACCTCGCCATGCACGATCGTCGCCACATACCCCTCCGCCGTCTGCACCAGGCGCTTGCCGCCGGCCGGCAGGTCGTAGCGCAGCTCCGGCACGCGGATCTGCAGCCGGCCGTAGTCGATCACGTTGAGGTCGGCCCGCTTGCCGACCGCGATCAGCCCCCGATCCGCCAGCCCCAGCGCCAGCGCATTGTCCCGCGTCAGCCGCCGCACCGCGAAGGGCAGCGGCAGCTTCGGCCCGCGCACCCGGTCCCGCGTCCAATAGGCGAGCATATGCGTCGTCGAGGAGCTGTCGCAGATGATGCTGACATGCGCCCCGCCATCGCCGAGCCCCATCAGCGTCCGCGGATGCTCGACCATCTCGCGCACCGCCTCCAGGTCACGGTCGGCATAGTTGATGATCGGCCGGTTGAGGATCGCCTTGCCGTCCCGCTCCATCATCCAGTCCCAGCACAGCTCGGCCGGATCCCGGCCCTGCTGCGCCGCGATGGCGCCGACGCTCGTTTCCGGCCGCGGCTCGTAATCCGGCGGGTCGTCGAGGCGGAAGATCATGTCCCAGACATTCAGCCGGTCCCGCAGCGCCGGGTCCGGCACCTCCTCGGCCAGGATGCGCGCCTTGAAGGCCGGGTCGCGCAACACCTTCATCTTCTCGGCGAAAGGCAGCTTCGCCACCGCCTGCCAGGACGGCCGCGCCATGAAGGGATGCTGCGACAGCTCGAAGCCGAACATCAGCCCGACCGGCCGCGCCATCACCTGCCCCGTCATCGGCACGCCCGCCGCATTCGCCGCCTCGATCTTCTCGAGCAGGAAGCGCCAGAGCCAGGGCCGGCTCTCCCGTTGCAGCAGCGAGAAGGTCATCGGCCGCCCCGAAGCGGCGGCGATCCGCTGCAGCCGCGCGAACTCGTCCTCCGGCTCGTCGAAGTCGGAGATCACCTGCAGCCAGCTCGCTCCGGCCTCGCCCGCCGCGCGACCGATCGCCTCCAGCTCCGGCTCGGGCGTGCCGAGGGTCGGCGTATGCGTCCCGTCCAGCGTCTTGTGCGCGATCGCCCGCGAGGTGGAGAAGCCGAGCGCCCCGGCGCGGATGCCCTCGGCGGCCAGCCGCGCCATCTCGGCGATCTCCTCCGGTGTCGCCTCGGCATAGGCCGCCGCCCGGCTGCCCATCACATGCACCCTGAGCGGCGCGTGGCACACCTGCGTCGCCACATCCATATCGTAGCGCCGGCTGCCGAGCACATCGAGGAATTGCGGGAAGGTTTCCCAATTCCAGGGCAGCCCCTCGGTCAGCACCACCTCCGGCAGGTCCTCGACGCCCTCCATCAGCTTCACCAGCGCCTCGCGCGCTTCCGGCCGGCAGGGCGCGAAGCCGACGCCGCAATTGCCGATCAGCGCCGTGGTCACGCCGTTGAGGGAGGAGCTGTCGAGCCGGCTGCTCCAGGTCGCCTGCGCATCGTAATGGGTGTGGATGTCGACGAAGCCCGGGGTGACGATCATCCCCCTGGCATCGATCTCCTCGGCCCCTCTTGCTGCGACCTTGCCGATCTCGAGGATATGCCCCCCGCCCACGGCGATATCCGCCTCATAGGGCTCGCCGCCGCTGCCATCGACGATGGTCCCGCGGCGGATGACGAGGCTCGGCTCCATGGCGGCTTCCTCCGGTGCTTTGCCCGCAGCCTTGGTCGGGCGACCGCCCATGTCAACCATGGCGCAGCCCTTGCTAGGATCGAACGATCAGGAGCCCCTTGGATGCCCGCACCCCGCACCCTTCCCGAGCTGGAACAGGACGTTGCCCGCGACCTGGAGCTGACCGCCCACCCCCGCGCCCCCTGGCTGGTGCCGAAGACATCGGGCGGCGCCCCGGTGCTGGATGCGCTCGTCATCGGCGCCGGCCAGGGCGGCCTCGCCGTCGCCCATGCCCTGCGGCGGGACAAGGTCGAGAATATCCTCGTCGTGGACCGCGCCTCCGAGGGCCGGGAGGGTCCGTGGGTCACCTTTGCCCGCATGCGCACGCTGCGCAGCCCGAAGACGCAGACCGGCCCGGACCTTCGCCTCCCCGCCCTCACCTACCAGGCCTGGCACGAGGCCCAGTTCGGCGCTCGGCATTTCGAGGCGATGACCTGGATTCCGAAGGAGCACTGGCAGGACTACCTGCTCTGGTTCCGCCGCGTCACCGGCATCCCCGTCCGCAACGGCGTCTCGGCCGGCGCCATCACCCCGGCGCGGACGGATGACGACCTGCCCTGCCTCCGCATCGAGAGCAGCGCGGGCCCGATGCTGGCCCGCAAGGTGGTCATCGCCACCGGGCAGGAGGGCGTCGGCGCCTGGTGGATGCCAGAGTTCGTCAGCGCCCTGCCGAAGCCCCTCCGCGCCCATGCCAGCGAGGCGATCGACTTCGCCGCGTTGCGCGGCAAGACCGTCGCCGTGCTCGGCGCCGGCGCCTCCGCCTTCGACAATGCCGCGACCGCGCTGGAGGCGGGCGCCGCCGAGGTCCACCTCTTCTGCCGCCGCGCCGAGCCGATGATCATCCAGCCCTATCGCTGGCTCACCTTCGCCGGCTTCCTCCGCCACATGCACGAGATGCCGGATGTGTGGCGCTGGCGCTTCCTTTCCACCATCCTCGGCCTGCGCGAAGGCTTCCCGCAGGACACCTACAACCGCGTCCTCGCCTTCCCCAATTTCACCATGCATGTCGGCCGCCCCTGGACCGCGGCCCGCGCCGAGGCGGGCCGCGCCGTGCTGGAGACGCCCCGCGGCCCCTTCACCGCCGACTACCTCATCTGCGGCACCGGCGCCCGGATGGATCCAGGCCTCGTGCCCGAACTCGCCGCCTGCGCCGGCAACATCGCCCAATGGCGCGACCGCTACCTGCCGCCGCCCGGCGAGACCCCGCCCGAACTCGCCGAGCGCCTCGGCGGCTTCCCCTACCTCGCCCCCGACAGCAGCTTCCTCGAACGCCGCGTCGGCGAGACGCCCTGGGTCCGCGACATCCACCTCTTCGGCATCGGCACCACCATGTCCTTCGGCCCGGCCGGCGCCTCGATCAACGCGATGAGCATCGCCGCGCCGCGCGTCGCCGCCGGGGTGACGCGCGGCCTGTTCGAAGCCGACCTGCCGCGGCTCTACGAGGAGCTGCTGGCCTACGACATCCCTCAGGTGGAGCTGGACCCGGGCAGGATCGCCGCCGATTAGCGTTCCTACAGGCCCACCTCCCGCAGGAAAGAGCGCGACGGCGCGAAGAAGTACTCGCCGCCCTGCATCCGCACGAAATCCGCGAAGGAGAAGGGCACCATCGGCTTGCCCTCTCCCACCGGCCAGAGCTGCGTCCGCGCCGCCTCGTCCCCGCCCTGGCCGATCACCGGGTCGATGCCGGTCGGCACCTCGCCCGGTGCCAGGCCGCGCAGGAAGCGCGGGTTGTTGGCCCAAACCTGCTGGGTGAACTCGAACTGCCCCTCGATGCTCGCCATATAGGCCATGAAGAGCAGGCCGACCTCGCCCTCCGGCTCCTGCCCCGCATCCGCCTCGAAGTCGCGCACCGCATCGCCGAAGGGGATGCCCCGCCGCGCCATGATGTGGCTGCGCTCCGCCGGCGCCCCGGGCGGCAGCTTCGCCGTGCTCTCGCCGCGCGGGTTGGTCTTGCGGATATGCGCCTGGAAGGGGCAGCGCATCCCCTCCGGGTCGTTCGCGTAGCTGAAATTGTTGGGCGGCGGCATCGTCGTCGCATCCTCGGAGAGCACCACCGGCGTCCCGTCCTCGAACCGCCCGACCACCATGGCGCCGGCCAGCTCCGGATTCTCCGTCAGGTCGAGCGCCTCCGCCAGCGCCTCCTCCCGCCGCTTGAAGGCCCGCACCCGCTGCTCCAGCTTGCGGAAGACGAAGTAGCTGCCCGCCCCCAGAGGCGTCCTGGCATTCGGGTCCGCCAGGATGAATTGGGAGGGCGGGAAGGCCGGGTCGAAGCCGGTATCGGCCCCTGCCGGTGCGGTCTCTTCCGCATAAGCCGCCGCCTCCCGCTCCAGATCCTCGGCGAGGAAGAGCGGCTGGCTGCGCCCGTCCACATAGCCGAAATGCTCGACGCCCTCGGCCGGGCCACCGGGCCGGAAGGTGCGGAACTGCGCCCGCCCCCGCTCCACGCCGAGCACCCGGGCGCCGCTGCCATTCAGCCAGCCCTCGGCCGCCTCCAGGTCCCGTGTCACCGCCTCGAAGCTGGAATTCGCCAGCAGGATCAGCGCATCCGGCGCCGGGTTGCCGGGCCGCCAGGCGCCCTCGCCCCACTCGCCCGCCGGCGGGTCCGCGAGGACCGCCTGCCGCGCGCGCATCCCCGCCTGAAAAGCGGCATCCCCCGGCATCGTCGCCAGGTTGCCGAGCGCCCGGTAGGCCCCGGCGCCGAGCAGCAGGCACCGCACCGGCCCGCCATCGAAGCCCGGCCCGGCGCTGGACCGCGCCGTGCAGAGCTGCTGCAAGGCGGAGGTGACATAGCCCGACAGGTCGCGCAGCAGCCGCGCCACCGCCTGCGCCCCCATGCCTTCGAAGCTGACGAAGATGTTGCCGGTGAAGTGCCGGCCATGTCCCTTCAGAATATTCGCCTGAAGGTCACGCAGGAAATGCCGCATATCCGGGTCCGTCGCCTGCGTCATCCAGCGGATCGGCGATTGCAGCAGAGTGTTGAGATCGGTCATGGCAAGTCCTTCCCTCCTTGGCAACAAGGCAGGCGGCACGCCCCATCCGGCCCCGCAGGCCGGATTCCGTCATCGATCATCGAGATAGGGCAAGGCACTCCGGCGCCCACCGCGCCGCCATTCCAAGCCGGCGGCTATTGCGATTTGCAGGGGTACGGGGAGGGTTTGTACATCGAATACTTCACATCAACGCAGCCGTGACGAAGATTGCGCTGCATGCGGCGGAGATCGGTGCAGGACGCCTCAAGCCTTGCCGATCTAACTCAGCCTTCGAGACGAATCCCGCCCTGCTGGTCCGCCTCGCCGAATTGCAGCGCCGCCAGCCGCGCATACAGCCCGCCCTCGCGCACCAGCGCCGCATGCGTGCCGCTGGCGGCGATCCGCCCGCCTTCCAGCACGACGATGCGGTCCGCCTGCCGCACCGTCGCCAGCCGGTGCGCGACGACCAGCGTCGTCCGCCCCCGCGCCAGCCGCTCCAGCGCCCCCTGCACCGCGCGCTCGCTTTCCGCATCCAGCGCGCTCGTCGCCTCGTCCAGCAGCAGGACGGAAGGATCGCGCAGGATGGCACGCGCGATCGCCACCCGCTGCCGCTGCCCGCCGGAGAGCGTCACCCCCCGCGTGCCGAGATGCGTCTCCAGCCCTTCCGGCAGCGCCTCGAGGAAATCCGCGGCCGCCGCCCGCATCGCCGCCGCGATCTCGGCATCCGAGGCCTCCGGCCGCCCGAAGCGGATGTTCTCCCGCGCCGTAGTGCTGAAGATCACCGGGTCCTGCGGCACGAGGCCCAGCCTCCCGCGCAGCGCCGCCGGGTCGAGTTGCGCGATATCGGCGCCATCCAGGAGGATGCGCCCCGATTGCGGATCGTAGAAGCGCAGCAACAGCTGCAGCACCGTCGTCTTCCCGGCGCCCGAAGGCCCGACCAGCGCCACCGTCTCCCCCGGCTCCACGGCGAGGGAGAAGCCCTCCAGCGCCGAGCGGTCCGGCCGGGTCGGGTAGTGGAACACCACGTCCTGGAATTCGATCCGTCCGCGCGCCGGCGGCAGCACCAGCGGCGCCGCCGGCGCAATGACGGCAGGCCGCTCCGCCAGCACCTCCAGCAGCCGCTCCGCCGCGCCCGCCGCGCGCTGGATCTCGCCCCAGACCTCGCTGAGGCTCGCCCCGGAATTCGCCAGCAGCACGGCGTAGAGGATGAAGGCCGAAAGCTCGCCCCCCGTCATCCGCCCCGCGATCACATCCTGCCCGCCGACCCAGAGCGCAAAGGTGATGGCCCCGAAGCCGAGCAGGATGACGACGAGGATCAGCAGCGCCCGCGTCCCGACCCGCCGCAGCGCCGCGCCGACCGAGTCCTCCACCTGCGCCGCATAACGCGCGCGGTCCGCCGGCTCATGGGTGAAGGCCTGCACGGTCCGCAGCCCGTTCAGCACCTCCTCCGCGGTATGCCCGAGATCGGCGACGCGCTCCTGCGCCACGCGGGACAGCCGCCGCTCCCGCCGCCCGAAGCCGATCATCGGCAGCACCACCATCGGCACGACGATGGCGACGATCCCGGCGAGCTTGGGGCTCGTCACCAGCAGCATGGCGAAGGCGCCCGTGCCGGTCAGGATGTTGCGGATACCCAGCGAGATGGCGGAGCCCGTCAGCGACTGCAGCAAGGCGATGTCCGCCGTGAGCCGCGACAGCAAGTCGCCCGTCCGCGCCCGCTCGTAATAGGCGGGCGAGAGCGTCAGCAGATGCTCGAAGACGCAGCGCCGCAGATCGGCCGCGACCCGCTCCCCGAGCCAGGACATGAGAAAGAACCGCCCGCAGGTCGCCGTCGCCAGCGCCGCCACCACGCCGAACAGCACCAGCGCCGTCCGGTCGAGCGCCGCCCCGCTGCCGGCGGCGAACCCTTCATCGACGAGGTGCCGCAGCCCCTGCCCCAGCCCGAGGGTCAGCCCCGCCGCCGCGGCGAGCGCCAGCCCGGCCAGCGCCACCCTGCCGCGATAGGGCCGCAGATAGGGCAGCAGCAGGCCGAGCGAGCTGAGCCGGCCGAGCACTCAGAGAATGTAGCGGCTGAGATCGGCACTGCCCGCGAGCGGCGCCACCTTCTCCCGCACATACTCCGCGGTCACCGGCACCTGCTCGCCGGGCCGGTCGCTGGCACTGAAGGAAATCTCCTCCAGCAGCCGCTCCATCACCGTCGCCAGCCGCCGCGCGCCGATGTTCTCGACGCGCGCGTTGATGTCGGTGGCGAGGTCGGCGATCGCCTCCACCGCATCCGCATGGATGTCGAGCGTCAGCCCCTCCGTCCCCAGCAGCGCCGTGTACTGCTTGATGAGCGAATGCTCCGGCTCGGTCAGGATGCGCCGCATGTCGTCCCGCGTCAGCGCGCCCAGCTCCACGCGGATCGGCAGCCGCCCCTGCAATTCCGGCAGCAGGTCGGAGGGCTTCGCCAGATGGAAGGCGCCCGAGGCGATGAAGAGGATGTGGTCCGTCTTCACCGGCCCATGCTTGGTGGTGACGGTCGTGCCCTCGATCAGCGGCAGCAGGTCGCGCTGCACGCCCTCGCGCGAGACGTCGCCGCCGCGCACGCCGCCCTCGCTGGCGCGGGCCACCTTGTCGATCTCGTCGAGGAAGACGATGCCGTTGTTCTCGGCATTGGCGATCGCCTCGCGGGTCAGCGCCTCCTGGTCGACCAGCTTGTCCGCCTCGTCCTTGATGAGCGCGCTGCGGGCCTCGGCCACCGTCATCTTGCGCGGCTTGGTCCTGCCGCCGAACATCTTGCCGAGCATGTCCTGCATGTTCTGCATCTGGATGCCCTGGGCGCCCGGCATGTCGATCATGCCGATCGGCATGCCGCCGCCGGCATCGGCGACCTGCACCTCCACCTCGCGCGTCTCGAGCGCGCCCTCGCGCAGCATCCGGCGGAACTTCATCCGCGTCTCGCCCGAGGCGCCCTCGCCGACGAGCGCCGTCACCAGCCGCTCCTCCGCCGCCAGCTCGGCCTTGGCCTGAACGCCGCGGCGCGAGGCTTCCCGCGTCTGGGTGATGCTCACCTCGATAAGGTCGCGGATGATGCTGTCCACGTCGCGGCCGACATAGCCGACCTCGGTGAACTTCGTCGCCTCGACCTTGAGGAAGGGCGCGTTGGCGAGCTTGGCCAGGCGCCGCGCGATCTCGGTCTTGCCGCAGCCCGTGGGCCCGATCATCAGGATGTTCTTCGGCACCACCTCTTCCCGCATGGCATCGGGAAGCTGCTGCCGCCGCCAGCGGTTGCGCAGCGCGATGGCGACCGCGCGCTTGGCGTCGTTCTGCCCGATGATGTAGCGGTCGAGCTCGGAGACGATCTCGCGCGGCGAGAGGTTGACGGTTTCCGTGCTCATCTCAGGCCGCTTCCAGGGTTTCGACGACGATGTTGCCGTTGGTGTAGACGCAGATGTCGCCGGCGATCCGCATCGCCCGGCGCACGATCTCCTCGGCCGAGAGCCCCTCGACCGGCAGCAGGGCGCGGGCCGCGGCGAGGGCGAAATTGCCGCCCGAGCCGATGCCGATCACCGCATCCTCCGGCTCCAGCACGTCGCCCTGCCCGGTCAGCAGCAGGCTCCGCTTGGCATCCGCGACGGACAGCAGGGCCTCCAGCCGGCGCAGGTAGCGGTCGCTCCGCCAGTCCTTGGCGAGCTCGACGCAGGCGCGCTCCAGCTGGTCGGGGAAGCGCTCCAGCTTCGCCTCCAGCCGCTCCAGCAGGGTGAAGGCGTCGGCCGTCGCCCCGGCGAAGCCGGCCAGCACGCGCCCGCCGGCGATCCGCCGGACCTTCCGCGCATTGCCCTTGACCACGGTTTGCCCGAGGGAGACCTGCCCGTCGCCCGCCATGGCGACGAGCCCGCCCTTGCGGACCGAAAGGATGGTGGTGCCGTGCCAGCCGACGAGGTCGGGCGCGGCATGGGGAGAATGGTTCGACATGACCGCCGATGTGGCCCTTTGCCGCGCCCGGGGCAACTACCCCCGCCGGATGGCGGGGCCGGAACCCGCAACCTCCCCATTTCCCCCCGCGCCCGCATCCGCTATGCCCCCGCCCATGACCGCCCCTCGCACCGCCGTCATCACCCGCAGCACGGCCGAGACCGCCATCACTGTCCGCCTCGCGCTGGACGGCACCGGCCAGGTCCGGGCCGGGACGGGCATCGGCTTCCTCGACCACATGCTGACCGCCCTCGGCCGGCATGGGCTGTTCGACCTCGAGGTGGAGGCCAAGGGCGACCTGCATATCGACTTCCACCACACGACCGAGGATGTCGGCATCGTCATCGGCCAGGCGCTCCGCCAGGCCTTGGGCGACAAGCGCGGCATCCGCCGCTACGGCCAGGCCCTGCTGCCGATGGACGAGGCCCTGGCCGAGGCCGCGGTCGACATCTCCGGCCGTCCCTTCCTCGCCTGGAGCGTGCCCTTCGCCCGCGACAAGATCGGGGAGATGGACACGGAATTGTTCGAGGAATTCTTCCGCGCCCTCGCTTTCAATGCCGGCATCACGCTGCATGTCACCTTGAAGGCCGGCACCAACGCGCACCATGTCGCCGAGGCCTGCTTCAAGGCGCTGGCCCGGTCGCTGCGGATAGCCGTGGAGACCGACCCGCGCTCGCCGGACGCCATCCCCTCCACCAAGGGGGTGCTGGAGGCCTGATGCGCATTTGGACCGTCCACTTGCCCCCGGAAGGCCGCCCCGCGGCACCGGAAGCCCGGCTACCCGCCCTGGTGCCGGAACGCTTCGCCTGGCTCGCCTTCCTTTTCGGCCTGGCTTGGCTGCTGGCGTACCGCCTTTGGCTGGAATCGGTGATCTACCTCGCCGCCATGGCCCTCTTGCTCGCCCTCGCCCCGGACTGGGCCCGCGCCCCGCTCGGCCTCGCCCTCCACCTGCTGCTCGGCTTCCACGCGGAGGATCTCCGCCGCGCCGCCCTGGCCCGCCGCGGCTGGCGCCAGTCGGGCGTCGTCGCCGAGCGCGATGCCGACCTTGCCCTGCTCCGCGCGCTGGCGGGCCGACCGGCATGAAGGTTGCCGTCATCGACCCCGGCTCCGGCAACCTCGCCTCCGTCCTCCGCGCCCTCGACCGCGCCGCCGGTATGGCCGGCACGGTGGTGGAGGCCGCCATCACCCGCGACGCCGCGGAGGCCGCGGCGGCCGACCGCCTCATCCTTCCTGGCCAGGGCGCCTTCGCCGCCTGCATGCGGGGCCTCGAAGCCCTCCCCGGCATGATCGAGGTGCTGGAGGACCGCGTCCGCGGCCAGGGCGTTCCCCTGCTCGGCATCTGCGTCGGCATGCAGATCCTGGTGGAGCGCGGCCTGGAGCATGGCGTGACCCCCGGCCTCGGCTGGATCGCCGGCGAGATGGCGCCGATGGCCCCCAAGGGTCCCGACGGCACCCCCCTCCCCCTGCCGCAGATGGGCTGGAACACCCTCGCCTTCACCCCCGGCGGGCACCCGCTGCTGAGCGGCGTCCGCCCCGGCGAGCATGCCTATTTCGTCCATTCCTACGCCCTGCGCGGCGCCGAGCAGGACGAGGTCGCCGCCACCACGGAGTATGGCGGCCCGGTGGTCGCCATAGTCGCCCGCGGCAATGTCGCCGGCACGCAATTCCACGTGGAGAAGAGCGCGACCGTCGGCCTGCGCATCCTGGCCAATTTCCTCCGGTGGGAACCATGAGCGGGACCATCGCCGATTTGCGCGTGGACCGGGTCACCGAGCTCGACGACCACGACATCGCCGAACTCTGCGAGGCGACGGACGCCGCCATCATCGAGGGCGGCGGCTTCGGTTGGGTCGAGCCGCAGGGCCGCGCCGCGCTGGAGCGCCACTTCCGCGGCGTCCTCCTCGTGCCGGAGCGGGAGCTGTTCGTGGCGCGCCTCGACGGCATGGTGGTCGGCAGCGCCCAGCTCGTCCGCCCGCACCGCAACAACGAGGCCCAGGCCTTCGCCGCCCAGCTCACCCATGCCTATATCGCGCCCTATGGCCGCGGCCATGGCCTGGCGCGGCTGCTGATCCGGAAGGTCGAGGAACACGCCGCGGCGCTCGGCCACCGCGTCCTCAACCTCGACGTGCGGGAAACGCAGCTCACCGCCATTGCCCTGTTCCAGGCGCTCGGCTACGTGCTTTGGGGTAGCCACCCGGTCTATGCCAGGGTGCGTGGCCAGACGGTCGCTGGGCAATACTACTACAAGCTGCTGGAGCCCGGCCGCGGCCGCCGCACGGAACACATGGTGCCATAACCGATGGGCCTCACCCTCTATCCCGCCATCGACCTCAAGGCCGGCCAGGTGGTCCGCCTCAAGCGCGGCGACATGCGCGAGGCGACGGTCTATTCCGCTGACCCGGCCGCGCAGGCCCGGCTCTTCGCCGCCGCCGGCTTCCGCTGGCTGCATGTGGTGGACCTCGACGGTGCCTTTGCCGGCCGCCCGGCCAATGCCGCGGCGGTGCAGTCCATCCTCGCCGCCTCGCCCGGCCTGCCGGTGCAGCTCGGCGGCGGGATCCGCAGCATGAACACGGTCGAGGCCTGGCTGGACCAGGGGGTGAAGCGCATCATCCTCGGCTCGGCGGCGTTGAAGGACCCGCATTTCGCCCTCGCCGCCTGCCGCGCCTGGCCCGGCCACATCGCCGTCGGCATCGACGCGCGCGGCGGCATGGTGGCGACCGAGGGCTGGGCCGATATCAGCACCATGCCGGCGCAGGAACTGGCGCTCCGCTTCGAGGATGCCGGCGCCGCCGCCATCATCTACACCGATATCGACCGTGACGGCATGCTCGGCGGCGTCAACCTCGAGGCGACGCTCGCCCTGGCGCGGGCCGTCCGCGTCCCGGTCATCGCCTCCGGCGGCGTCGCCTCGCTGAATGACCTCGCCTCGCTCACCGCCGTCGCCTCGGAGGGCATCGAGGGCGTCATCATCGGCCGCGCCCTCTATGACGGCCGCATCGACCCGGCCAAGGCCCTGGCCCTGGTCTCGGGCGCCCCGGGCAAAGTCTAGCCCCACCCGCTTGCCCCCGCCCGCCGGAGGGGCCAGTCTTGCCCCAAAGACGAGGGGAGAGACGGGCCATGGACCTGCGATTCACGCCGGAGGAGGTCGCCTTCCGCGAGGAGGTGCGCGCCTTCATCCGCGACAACCTTCCCGCTGACATCCGCGAGCGCATGCGCCTCGGCCACAAGCCGACCAAGCAGGACACCATCACCTGGCAGCGCATCCTGAATGCGAAGGGTTGGGCCGCCTTCTCCTGGCCGGAGGAATGGGGCGGGCCGGGCTGGACCGCGGTCCAGCGCATGATCTTCCTCGAGGAGAACCTGCAGGCCCCGGCGCCGGAACTGCTCTCCTTCAACATCACCATGCTCGGCCCGGTGCTGGTCGAGTTCGGCACCGAGGCGCAGAAGCGCCGCTTCCTCCCCCGCGCCGCCAACCTCGATGACTGGTGGTGCCAGGGCTTCTCCGAGCCCGGCGCCGGCTCCGACCTCGCCAGCCTGCGCACGGCCGCGGTGCGCGACGGCGACCACTACGTGGTCAACGGCCAGAAGATCTGGACCTCGACCGCGCACAACGCCGACTGGTGCTTCTGCCTGGTCCGCACAGACCCCAAGGCCGCCAAGCGGCAGGAGGGCATCTCCTTCCTGCTGATCGACATCCGCACGCCGGGGATCGAGGTGCGGCCGATCATCTCCATCGATGGCAGCCACCACCTGAACGAGGTCTTCTTCACCGACGTCCGGGTGCCGGCGGAGAACCTGGTCGGCGAGGAGAACCGGGGCTGGTCGGTCGCCAAGTACCTGCTGGGGAACGAGCGCACCGGCATCGCCCGGCTCGGCACCAGCAAGGCCGCGGTGCGCCGCGCCAAGGAGGTGGCGCGCGAGGTCCGCGCCCGCGGCCGCCCGCTGATCGAGGACCGCGCCTTCCGCACCCGCGTCGCCCAGCTGGAGGTCGACATGAAGGCGCTGGAGATCACCCAGCTCCGCGTCGTTTCCGCCTTCGCCAAGTCGGGCGGCAAGAAGCCGGACCCGCTTTCCTCCGTCCTCAAGGTGAAGGGGACGGAGCTGCTCCAGGCCAGTTCCGAGCTGGTGATGGATGTCGGCGGCCCGCTCGCCATGCCCGCCTGGCAGCAGGAGCTGGCGGCGCTGGCCAACGAGCCCGCGCCCGTCCCCGACTGGGCCCCGGCCATGGCGCCGGCCTATCTCATGCTGCGGGCCGCCTCGATCTATGGCGGCACCAACGAGATCCAGAAGAACATTCTCAACAAAGCCGTGCTGGGGCTCTGATGGACTTCGACCTCACCGAGGAGCAGCGCCTGCTGACCGACAGCGTCACCCGCCTGCTCGCCGACCAGTACGGCTTCGAGCAGCGCAAGTCCCTGCTCAGGACCCCGGCGGGCTGGAGCGAGCGGCTCTGGTCGCAATATGCCGAGCTCGGCCTGCTCGGCCTGCCCATCCCGGAGGAGTATGGCGGCTTCGGCGGCGGCCCGGTCGACGTCATGCTGCTGATGCAGGCCTTCGGCCGCCACCTGGTGCTGGAGCCCTTCCTCGCCAGCATCGTGCTCGGCGGCACCGCGCTCCGCCTCGCCGGCAGCCCGGCGCAGCGCGACGAGCTGCTGCCGGCACTCGCCGACGGCTCGCTGAAGCTCGCCTTCGCCCATGGCGAGCGGCAGTCCCGCTACGACCTGACGGACGTGCAGACCACCGCCCGGCAGGAGGGCGGCGGCTGGCGGCTCGACGGCGCGAAGAGCGTCGTCCTGCACGGCGACTGCGCCGACCGGCTGGTGGTCAGCGCCCGCACCGGCGGCAGCCGCGACGAGCCGGAGGGCATCTCCCTCTTCCTCGTCGATGGCGAGGCGTCCGGCCTCGCCCGGCGCGGCTATGCGCTGCGCGACGGCACCCGCGCCGCCGAGCTTTCCCTCACCGGCACCCCGGCCGAGCTGCTCGGCGAGCGCGACGCCGCCCTGCCGGTGATCGAGCGCGTCGTCGAGGCCGGCATCGCCGCCACCGCCGCCGAGACCATCGGCGCCATGGAGGCCATGCAGGCGATGACGCTCGACTACCTGAAGACGCGGCAGCAATTCGGCCGCCCGATCGGCGACAACCAGGCGCTCCAGCACCGCTCGGCGGAGATGATGATCGCGCTCGAGCAGGGCCGCTCCATGGCCATGCTCGCCACCATGTCGCTCGATGAGCCGGATGCGGAGGAGCGCGCCCGCAGCATCGCCATGGCCCGGGTCGGCGTCGGCCAGGCCGGCCGCTTCGTTTCGCAGAACGCGGTGCAGCTCCATGGCGGCATCGGCATGACCGAGGAATACGCGGTCGGCCACTTCTTCCGCCGCGTGATGGTGATCGAGCACCTCTTCGGCGACACCGCCCACCACCTCGACCGCCTGGCAGACCAGGTCGCGTGAGCGCCGCGCTCCTCACGCCATCCCGCCAGGTCGCGGTGCGCGAGGACTGGCTCGCCCTCACCGGGGAGCCGATCCTCGACCCGGACCTGCCGATCATCGACCCGCACCACCACCTCTGGGACCATCCCGGCGAGCGCTACCTGCTGCCGGACCTGCTGCGCGACACGGCGAGCGGCCACCGGATCGAGGCGACGGTCTTCGTCCAGTGCGGCGCCATGTACCGCGCCGAGGGCCCCGAGGATGAGCGCCCCCTGGGCGAGACGGAGTTCGTCACCCAGGCCAGCGGCCGGCATGGCGGGACCCATGCCTGCGCCGGCATCATCGGCATGGTGGACCTGACGCTCGGCGACCGCGTTGCCCCGCTGATCGAGGCGCACCGCGCGATTGCCGGCCCGCTCTTCCGCGGCGTCCGCAACCGCACCGCCTGGCACCCTTCGCCCGAGATCCGCTCCAACCTGGTGACGCCGCCGCCCGGGCCGCTGGAGCATCCGGGCTTCGCCGACGGCGCCCGGCAGCTCGCCCGCGCCGGCCTCACCCTCGATGTCTGGGCCTACCACACCCAGCTGCCGCTGGTGCTCGCCCTCGCCCGCGCCGTGCCGGAGCTCGCCATCATCCTCGACCATTGCGGCGGCCCGCTCGGCGTGGGCCCCTTCGCCGGCCGCCGCGCCGAGGTCTTCCCCGCCTGGCGCGAGTCGATTCTCGCCCTCGCCGCGCTCCCCAACATGGCGGTGAAGCTGGGCGGCCTCGCGATGCAGGTGAACGGCTTCGACTTCCACCTCGCCGAGCGTCCGCCCGGCTCCGCCGCCCTGGCCGAGGCCTGGCGCCCCTATATCGAGACCTGCATCGAAGCCTTCGGTCCCGCGCGCTCGATGTTCGAGAGCAATTTCCCGGTGGACAAGGGCATGTGCGGCTACCCGGTCCTTTGGAACAGCTTCAAGCGCCTCGCCTCGGGCGCGAGCGCCGAGGAGAAGACGGCGCTGTTCCACGGCACCGCCGCCCGCATCTACGGGCTGCCATCCAGCTTCAGCACCTCGCCCGCCAGATAGAGGCTCCCGCACACCAGCACCCGCGCCGGTGGCCCCTCCCTCGGCAGGGCCTGGAGCGCCGCCTCCACCGTCGGCCCCGGCCGCGCCACGCCGCCGCTCGCGGCGACGATGCGCTCCACCGGCGTCGCCAGGTGCTGCCCCGGCTCCGCCACCGCCCAGAGGCTCCCCGCCAGCGGCAACAGCGGCCTGAGGAAGTCCTCGACCACCTTCGTCCCCTTCATCCCGACAAGGAGATGCAGCGGCCGGTCGCCCCAGGCCCGCGCCTGCTCCGCGATGGCGAGCCCGCCCCCGGCATTGTGCCCGCCATCCAGCCAGAGCTCCCACCCCGCCGGCAGCATCGCCGCCAGCCGCCCGGTGAGCCTCTGCATCCGCCCCGGCCACTCGACCCGCGCACCCCCCGCCGCCAGCGCAGCCTCGCTCAGCCACCCTGGCCCCCAGGCCCTCAGCGCCGCGACGGCGATCCCCGCATTGTCCGCCTGATGCGCCCCGAGCAGCCCCGGCGGCGGCAACTCGACCACCCCCGCCGCATCGGCGAAACGCAGCCCGCCCTCGCGCCGCTCGACGCTCCAGCCCCGCCCGCGCGCCAGCAGCGGCGCCCCCACATCCGCCGCGACGCGCTCCAGCACCCCGAGCGCCACCGGCTCCTGCGCCCCCGTCACGCAGGGCACGCCCGGCTTGATGATCCCCGCCTTCTCGAAGGCGATCCGCTCCAGCCGGTCGCCGAGGAACTCCATGTGGTCCATCGAGATGGAGGTGATCGCCGCCACCGCCGGCGGCGGGATCACGTTGGTTGCGTCGAACCGCCCGCCGAGCCCCACCTCCAGCACCAGCAGGTCGGCCGGCACCCGGCTGAACAGCAGGAAGGCGACGGCGGTGATGACCTCGAAGACGGTGATCGCCGCCCCCGCATTCACCGCCTCGATCTCCTCCAGCGCCGCCCCCAGCGCCTCCTCCCCCACCAGCTCGCCCGCCAGCCGGATCCGCTCATGGAACCGCACCAGATGCGGCGAGGTGAAGACATGCACCCGCTGCCCCGCCGCCTCGCCGATGGCGCGCAGGAAGGCGCAGGTCGAGCCCTTGCCGTTGGTTCCGGCGACATGCACCACCGGCGGCAACCGCCGCTCCGGATGCCCAAGCTTGCCGAGCAGCGCCTCCAGCCGCCCGAGGCTCAGGTCGATCGCCACCGGATGCAGCGCATGCAGCCGCTCCAGGATGGCCTCGCTCCGGCTCATGCCCCTTGGCTCACGCGGGAACTGCCGGCCCTTCCGGCGCCGGCAGCGCCAACGCCTCGACCTCACCCGTTGCGCCGACGGGCGCCGCCACCTGCTCCGGCAGCCGCAGCAGGCCGATCAGCCGCGCCAGCGTCGCCCGCATCTCGCCCCGCGGCACCACCATGTCGAGGATGCCGTGCTGCAGCAGGTACTCCGCCCGCTGGAAGCCCTCGGGCAGCTTCTCGCGCACCGTCTGCTCGATCACCCGCGCCCCGGCGAAGCCGATCATCGCCCCGGGCTCGGCGATCTGGATGTCGCCCAGCATGGCGAAGCTCGCCGTCACCCCGCCCGTGGTCGGGTCGCACAGCACGACGATGAAGGGCAGCCCCGCCTCCTTCACCATGCGCGTGGCGATGACGGTGCGCGGCATCTGCATCAGGCTGATCGCGCCCTCCTGCATCCGCGCGCCCCCCGAAGCGGTGAAGACGATCAGCGGCGCATCCTGCAGCACTGCCAGCCGCGCCGCCGTCACCAGCGCCTCGCCCACGCCGGCGCCCATCGACCCGCCAAGGAAGCTGAACTCGAAGGCCGCGGCCACGACGCGGTTGCCCTCGATCGCCCCATGCGCGACGACGACGGCATCCTCCTGCCCCACCTTCACCTGCGCCTCGCGCAGCCGCTCGACATAGCGCCGCTGGTCACGGAACCGCAGCGGGTCCTGCGGCGCCTTCGGCAGCTCGATCCGCGCCCAGCCGGCATCCAGCGTGTAGTCCATCCGCGTCCGCGCGCCGACCCGCATGTGGTGCCCGCAATGGGTGCAGACATGCAGATTCCGCTCGAGGTCGCGGTGGAAGATCATCTGCTCGCAGGCTGGGCATTTGTGCCAGAGGTTGTCCGGCACCTCCCGCGGCGCACCGAACAGCGTCTTGATCTTGGGCAGCGCCCACTCGCTGATCCAGTTCATCGGCCGCGCACGGCTCCGGCCAGCGCCCGCACCTGCTCCAGCACCAGCCCCACCGTCTCCGGCCTGGCCTTGCCCTCCTCGTCGAGCGAGGCCGCCAGCGTGTCCACCAGCGCCGTCCCGACGACGGCGCCATCGGCGAGCCGCGCCGCCTCCCCCGCCTGCTGCGGCGTGCGGATGCCGAAGCCGATGGCGACCGGCAGGTCCGTATGCTTGCGGATACGCGGGACCGCCTCCTCCAGCGAGGCCGCCGTCGCGCTCCGCGTGCCGGTGATGCCGGTGATCGAGACGTAGTAGACGAAGCCGCTGGTCGCAGCGAGCACGCGCGGCAGCCGCGCATCGTCGGTGGTCGGCGCCACCAGGCGGATCAGGTCGAGCCCCGCCGCCTTCGCTTGCGGCTCGATCTCCCCCGCCTCCTCGGGCGGCACGTCCACGACGATCAGCCCGTCGACGCCCGCCGCCGCCGCATCCGTGCAGAACCGGTCGACGCCATAGGCGAGGATCGGGTTGTAGTAGCCCATCAGGATCACCGGCGTCGTGTCGTCGCCCGCGCGGAACGCCCGCACCAGCTCCAGCACGCCCGGCAGGGTCGCCCCGACCTTCAGCGCCCGCTGCGCCGCCCGCTGGATCGAGGGGCCATCCGCCATCGGGTCGGTGAAGGGCACGCCCACTTCCAGCAGGTCCGCCCCCGCCTCCGGCAACCCGCGCAGCAGCGCCAGCGAGGTCTCCCGGTCCGGGTCGAAGCCCTGGAGGTAGGTGACGAGCGCCCCGCGCCCCTCGGCCTTCAGCGCGGCGAATTTGGCGGCGATCCGGCTCACATCTCGACTCCCAGATGCTTCGCCACGGTGAAGATGTCCTTGTCCCCCCGCCCGCAGAGATTCATCAGCACGATCGCGTCCTTGGGGAGCGTCGGCGCCATGCGGATCACATGCGCCAGCGCATGCGCCGGCTCCAGCGCCGGGATGATGCCCTCGAGCTTCGAGCAGAGCTGGAAGGCGGCCAGCGCCTCGTCGTCCGTCGCGCTCACATACTGCACGCGGCCCAGCTCATGCAGCCAGGAATGCTCCGGCCCGACGCCCGGATAGTCGAGCCCGGCGCTGATCGAATGCGCCTCGGTGATCTGCCCGTCGGCGTCCTGCAGCAGGTAGGTGCGGTTGCCGTGCAGCACGCCCGGCCGCCCCTTGGTCAGCGAGGCCGCATGTTGCTCCGTCTCCACCCCATGCCCCGCCGCCTCCACGCCGTACATCTGCACGGCGGCATCGTCGAGGAAGGGATAGAACAGCCCCATCGCATTGGAGCCACCGCCGATGGCGGCCACCAGCGCATCCGGCAGCCGCCCCTCGGCCGTCATCATCTGCTGCTTGGCTTCCTCGCCGATGACGCTCTGGAAGTCGCGCACCATCACCGGATAGGGGTGCGGCCCGGCGACGGTGCCGATGCAGTAATAGGTGTCCTCGACATTGGCGACCCAGTAGCGCAGCGCCTCGTTCATCGCATCCTTCAGCGTCGCCGCGCCGGAGGTCACCGGCATCACCTCGGCGCCGAGCAGCTTCATGCGGAAGACGTTGGGCTGCTGCCGCTCCACATCGGTCGCGCCCATGAAGACGGTGCAGGGCAGGTCGAACAGCGCACACACGGTCGCCGTCGCCACGCCATGCTGCCCCGCCCCGGTCTCGGCGATGATGCGCGTCTTGCCCATGCGCTTCGCCAGCAGGATCTGCCCGAGCACGGCGTTGATCTTGTGCGCGCCGGTGTGGTTCAGCTCGTCGCGCTTGAAGTAGACCTTCGCCCCGCCGAGGTGGCTGGTGAGCCGCTCCGCGAACCAGAGCGGGCTCGGCCGCCCGACGTAATGCGTCAGCAGCCGCCGCCACTCGGCATCGAAGGAGGGGTCGCGCTTCGCCGCCTCATAGGCCTGCTCGACCTCGAGGATCAGCGGCATCAGCGTCTCGGCGACGAAGCGACCGCCGAATTGGCCGAAGCGGCCCTGGCTGTCCGGGCCCTGGCGATAGGAATTGGGCAGCGGCTTGTTCACAGGCTTTCCCCTTTTCTGGCCGCCCTCATAGAGCAGCGCGGCGAAGCGGGAAAGCCAGCCCGCTCAGGGCGGCGGCAGGCTCCGGTCCGCCCGGCACCGCCCCAGCGGCAAGGCCTGGGCCGCCAGCAGCCGGAGGATGCGCCGCCCCTGCGGATCTGCTTCCACCGTCAGGCAGGCACAGCCATGCCCGTAGGAGGTGCCATTGGTGACGACCCAGCCGGCGCCGGTCATGTCGGGCATCGCCTCCATGCCCTCGGCCTCATGGCCTCCCTGGGAGGACAGCAGCCATGTCCCGTCGCGGTCGAGCAAGGACCAATTCCCCGGGGTCGGGTTCTCGAGCCAGCCGCAGCGGCGCTCGGCCGACAGCGCACAGGGTATGCCGGGCCACAGCAGCCACAGGCCCAGGGCGATGACCTTCGGCGTCACCGGCTCTCCTCCGGCGTGGAAGCCCGCCGATCCAGCCCGATCACCGCCGCCGCTAGCGACGCAAGGGAGGGCCGCCGACGAGCAATCCCGCCCGGCTCGGCGCCGCCCCGTTCCGCCGCCGCGGGGCCTCGCCCGATGGGCTCGTCGCCCGTCCGGTCGTGCTGGAGAGCACATCGGCCAGGCTGGCGATCAGGTCCTCGGCGGCAAAGGGCTTGCCGAGCCGGACGGTGGGGCCCCCAAGCCCCCGCAGGTTGGCCTCCGGCGCCTCCGGGTGGAAACCGGTCACCACCACCACCGGCAGGAAGGGGCGGTTCCGGCGGAGGCTGCGGATCACCGCCCTGCCGTCCAGCTGGCCCAGCAGGTGGATGTCCGCGATGACCGCCGACAGCTCGTCGATCGACTGCGCCATGGCGAGCGCTTCCTCCCCATTCCCGGCCAGGAAGACCTGGTAGCCGGCCTCCTGCAGAATGGTGTCGATCAGCAGGCCGATGAGGGCCTGGTCCTCCACGACGAGGATCCTGGGTCCGCCAGGTTCCGGCTTGGGCTGAATCGTGTCGCCGAGGGGTAGTTCGGCTGGCATGGACTTGGTGCCTTGAGTTACGCCACCGACAGGCCGGAGCGTTGAGGGACACAACCATACACAATTTTCAACCATAAATGTACATAACGTTTCATTGATTATCAGCTGCCAGGCGAGGCACTCGGGCGGCGGTTCGAAACCCTGCCATCGGCCTTGCGGCCGGCAATCCCGCTCGATGGTCCCATCTTGCCCATCTCAGGCACCGGCGGCCCTAGCCTTCCGATGCGCCTCCGCGCAGCCTCCTCGCCGCCCGCACGAATTCCCTGATCCGCCCCGGATCCTTCACCCCCCGCGCCCGCTCGACGCCGGAGGACACGTCCACCCCCGCCGCGCCGCTCCGGTGGATCGCCTCCGCCACCGTCTCCGGCGTCAGCCCGCCGGCCAGCAGCCAGGGACGCGCGATCACCCGCCCCGCCGTCAGCCCCCAGTCGAAGGCCGCCGCATTCCCCCCCGGCAGGCTCGCCCCCGCCGGCGGCTTGGCATCGAGCAGGAACCGATCCACCACCGGCGCATAGGCATCGAGGGCAGCGAAATCCGCCTCGCCGCCGATGCCCACCGCCTTCATCACCGGCACCCCGAACCGTGCCCGGATCGCCGCGCACCGCTCCGGGCTCTCCGCCCCATGCAGCTGGATGAGCCCGAGCGGCACCACGGCCAGCACCGCCGCGATTTCCTCATCGGTCGGATCGACGAACAGCCCGACCCGCACCGGCCCGCCCTCGATCCGCGCCGACAGCGCCGCAGCCTCCTCCGGCGTCACCGCCCGCGGCGAGGGCGGGTAGAAGACGAAGCCGACCATCGCCGCCCCCGCCGCCGCCGCCGCATCGAAGCCCGCCGCATCGCGGACCCCGCAAATCTTCACCTCGATCACGCCAGCGCCCCGCCGATTGCCCGAAGCGCCGCCACCGGATCCGCCGCCCCGGTAATGGGCCGCCCGACCACGATCCAGTCCGCCCCAGCGGCCACGGCCTCCTCCGGCGTCGCCACCCGCGCCTGGTCGCCCACCGCGCTCCCCGCCGGCCGCACCCCCGGCACCACCAGCAAGGGCGCCTCGCCGAAGGCATCGCGGACCGGCCCCACCTCGCGCGGCGAGCAGACCAGCCCATCCGCCCCGGCACCGAGCGCCAGCCGCGCCAGCCGCAGCACCTGCTGCACCGGCCCGCCGGCGATGCCCGTCTCCGCCAGCGCCCCGGCATCGAGGCTGGTCAGCACGGTAACGGCGAGCAAGATCGGCCTCGCCTCCCCCGCCGCCTCGGCCGCCTCGCGCGCCGCCGCGATCATCGCCGCCCCGCCCGCACCGTGCAGCGTCAGCATCGCCGGCCGCAAGGGCAGCAGCGACCGCACCGCCCCGGCGACGGTGTTCGGGATGTCATGCAGCTTGAGGTCGAGGAACACTGGCGCCACCGGCGCCACCCGCCTGACCGCCTCCGGTCCGCAGGCCGTGAACAGCTCCAAGCCGAGCTTCACCGCCCCACACCCCGGCGCCAGCGCCCGCGCCAAGGCCTCGGCACGCCCGATATCCGGCGTATCGATCGCCGGGATGACCCGCTCGGCCCCCCCTCGGGGACGCGCCAGCATGCGCCTCAGGCCGCCGGCCGCTGCGAGATCACGAGGCTGGTCCCCGCCCGCTGCGGCACCGGCCCCACCTGCCGTGCCGCCGCGGCGCGATGCTCGTTCAGCTCCGCCTCCAGCACCTGCGCCGCCCGCTCCGCCCGCCGCGCCCGCGCCCGGGCCGGCAGCCCCGCCACCCAGGCCACCAGCGCGCCGAACAGGAAGAACACGGCGGCGAAGACCAGCATCGCGGTCGAGAGCGGCACCGCCCAGGCCAGGTCGAAGGGCCAGAGATGCAGCAGCACCTCCTCCCGGTTCGACAGGCCGAAAAGCACCAGCAACACCAGCACGGGCAGCAGCAGGATCAGTCGCAGCATCAAAAGGTGTCCTTCACGAACTGGCCGCGGCGCGGGCCGGACGCGGCGCGGCCGGGGCGGGCCCGTCATTCACCCGCTCGCGCAGCTCCTTGCCCGGCTTGAAATAGGGGACGGCCTTGCCCTCCACCGGAACTGCCGCCCCGGTGCGCGGGTTGCGCCCCGTCCGTGGGTCCCGCTTCTTGGCCGAGAAGGCGCCGAAGCCGCGCAGCTCCACCCGGTCGCCCCGGGTCAGCGCGTCGGTGATCTCCTCGAAGATGGTCGCCACGATCAGCTCGATATCGGGCTGCCGCAGATGCGGGTTCTCCGCCGCCAGATGCGCGATCAGCTCGCTCTTCGTCATCGCCGCCCCATCCTGCCCCTCACCGCGGAAGCTGCCAGAGCAGGCCGATCCCGTCAACGCCAAGCCATTCTGAAACCACGGTTTTCGCCAAGCCGCCAAAGGCCGCCCCGGCCAGCCGCTCCGCCATGTTCCGCGTCTCGATGTCCCGCACCGGAAGCTCGGCCGGCACCCCCCGCTCGGCCGCCAGCCAGGCCCTGGCCTCCGCCTCGCCGCCGATCGCATCGACCAGCCCCGCCTCCAGCGCCTGCCGCCCGGTGAAGACCCGCCCGTCCGCCAGCCCCCGCACCTGCTCGACCGGCATGCGCCGCCCCGCCGCCACCTTCTCGACGAATTGCGCATACATGTCGCCGACCACACCCTGCAACGCCGCCCGCCCGTCCGGCGACAGGGGATGGAACGGATTCGGCTGGTCCTTCAGCGGCCCCGAGACCAGCGCGTCCCCCCTCACCCCCAGCCGCGCCAGCAGCTCCGAGGTATCGAAGGTCTGCAGGATGACGCCGATGGAGCCCGTCAGCGTCGATTCCCGCGCAAAGATCCGCTCCGCCGCCACCGCCGTCATGTAGCCCGCCGAGGCCGCCGTCCCCCGCATCACCGCGACAACCGGCTTCGCCGCCCTGAGCCGACTGAGCGCCGCATGCAGCGCCTCGCCCCCGCCCACCGTCCCGCCGGGGCTGTCGATGGCGACGATCACCGCCCGCACCCCCGAATCCTTGGCAAGCCGGTCGAGCGCTTCCTGCACCTTGCGGTCGTCGCCAATGAAGCCGGAGACGGTGAGCCGCTCCACCCGGCCGGCGCCGATCCCCGGCAACTCGCCCGCGCGCCCCAGCCAGGCCAGCGCCGCCCCCAGCACCAGCAGCAGGGCGAAGCCCCGCCACAGCGCCAGGCGCCGCTTCAGCCGCCTCCTGTCGATCAGCAGATCGGCGTCCAGTGCCATGACCTTCCCGCTCCCGTCGCCGCTCATCTGGCCCCGGGCGGCCTTCCGGTCCAGCCCCCGCCCATCTACGCTCCCTTTCCCCACCACCGGAGCCCCGCGATGAGCAGCATCGGCATCCTCGAACAGCGCCGCATCGAAGCCGCCTTCGCTAAGGGCATCTACGAGGAGATGGCCGCCGAGCTCGGCCCCGAGCAGGCCCGCGCCATCCTGTCGCGCGCCATCGTCAAGCTGGCGAAGCAGACCGCCGCCGAGATGGCCGCCGAAGCGCCCGAAGGCCCCAGCCTCGACCACTTCATCGCCATCCAGGAGCGCTGGACCCGCGACGACGCGCTCCGCATCGAGGTCACCGATCGCACCGAGACCAGCTACGGCTTCAACGTCACCCGCTGCAAGTATTCGGAGATGTACCGTGCCATGGGCCTCGCCGATCTCGGCGCCGTCCTCTCCTGCAACCGCGACGGCGCCTTCTGCGAGGGCTACGACCCGAAGCTCAGGCTGACCCGCACCCAGACGCTGATGGGCGGCGCCACCCATTGCGACTTCCGCTACCAGGTCGAGCCATGATGCACCCCCTCGTCAGGCCCCTGCTTGCGGACGACTGGGCCGCGATCGACCCCGAGCTCCCCCAGCTGCTGGAACTGCTCTTCTCCCGCGCCGCAGGCGAGGACTGGCACAAGGCCGGCACCTTCAAGGACCACCTGCTCGGCCTCTACCGCACGCTCGCCCTCTGGGACATGCCGCGCGAGATCCGCCTGCTCGGCCTCTTCCACAGCGTCTACTCGAACGAATACGTGGACCTGAAGCTCTTCGCCGACCGCGCCCCGCTCCGCCAGGCCCTCGGCGAGGAGGCGGAGCGCCTGGTCCACCTCTTCTGCACCATGCCCCGCACCCTCTTCACCCGGCGCCTGCTGGAGGAGGGCGACCTGCCCGAGGAAGGCATGGTCCTCGAGCGCGAAGGCGCCCCCGCCATCCTGCTGAGCACCAAGGACGTCGCGGTCTTCGCCATCGCCACCATCGCCGACATCGCCGAGCAGTGGCACTCCTGGCAGGACGAACTCTTCCCCGGCTTCCCTGGCCCATCCAAGCCCCGGCGCGTCGCGGACCACTGGGCCGCCGCCCTCTGGCCCGGCCCCCTCAAGCCGACCTCGACCGCCCTCTCCACCCTTTCCCGCCTCGCCCTGCCGCTGTCGGAGATGCCGCCCGAATGGGGCATCCCCACGCCCCCGGTCTTCGCCCGCTGCACGGCACGCCTCGACCCTGCCGACGAGCTCGCCGCCGCGGCGCTCTACTGGCAGGCGGTGACGCGTGCCCTGCCCGTCGCCAGCCCCGACCCCACCCGCCGCGCGCTTGAAGTCGCCGCGACCCACAACCCCTATGTCGCCGAACCGCGCCTGCTCCTCGCCCAGCTCGCCCTGGCCGCCGGCGATTGGAACGCCGCCGCCCTCCACGCCGGCGCCGGCCTCGCCCTGCTGTCCGATTGGGGCGTCGCCTGGGACAAGCGCATCGCCTGGTCCGGCTGGGTGGCCTGGGCCCGCATCCTCCTGCAATCCGCCGAGGCCCGCCGCTGGCCGGAGATGCTGCCGGGCCTCAACGGCCTCGGCCTGGTCGAGGGTTGACCCGCCAAACAGGACAGGACCCGCCCATGCCCACCGAACGCGAGAAGATGCTGGCCGGCGAGCTCTACGACGCCCTCGATCCCGGCCTCGTCGCCGGGCGCATCCGGGCCCGCGAGCTGTGCCAAAGGCTCAACGCCGGCAACGAGGCCGACGAGGAGCTCCGCCGCGACCTCTGCCGCCAGCTCTTCGGCCGGGGCGGCGACACGGTCTGGATGCAGCCGCCCTTCTTCTGCGACTACGGCACCAACATCGAGCTCGGCGAGCGCGTCTTCTTCAACTTCAACTGCATCGTCCTCGATGTCTGCCGGGTCCGCATCGGCGACTACACGCTGTTCGGGCCCGGCGTGCAGATCCTGACGCCGATGCATCCGCTCGATGCCGCGCTCCGGCGGCGGCAGGAATACGGCAAGCCGGTCGAGATCGGCGCCGATGTCTGGGTCGGCGCCGGGGCCTTCATCCTGCCCGGCGTCAACATCGGCGCGGGCAGCGTGATCGGCGCCGGCAGCGTCGTGACGCGCGACATCCCGCCCGGGGTCTTCGCGGCGGGCAACCCCTGCCGCGTCATCCGCGCGATCACCGGGGAGGACCGCCCGGCCGCGCCCTGACGGCCCGGCAATACGACCTTGCGTTTTCGTATCGTTCTTGCTATGTTCGAGGCTCCACCGCGGAGCCCAACCCCATGCCCCGCTGCAAGCCGCGCCGCCCCGACCCCATCCCCGCCGGCCTCTTCCCTGCCGACTTCCTCGCGCGGCACGACATCCTCCGCCGCATCTACCTCGACCCGCTCACCTGCCTGACGCCGCCCCGACCCTGGGCGCCCATGACCGACCGCGAATGGGCCGAAATGGAACCGCTCATGGCCGCCATGGGCTGCGGCGGACTGCACGAGCGCGGCCGGCCGCTCGACGGCACCCCGCGCGCCCGGCTCGACGCCATCTTCCGCTGGGCCACCACCAAGCACCAGGGCGGCCGCGCGCCCTGGCGCCTGCTGCCGCCCGGGCACGGCAAGCCGGACACCGTCTCGCGCTCCTACCGCCGCTGGGCCCGCGCCGGCCTCTGGCCCCGCCTGCTCGTGGCGCTGGCCATGCACCCGCGGCGCCTCGCAACCCTGGCGCACCGCATCTGCGCCTTCCGCCGCGCCATCCGCCTTTGCGGCAATCTCCACGCCATCGTCCTCGCCCGCCGCCTGAAGCTGTTCTCCGCGCTGCCTGCGCCGTCGCAGTTCCTCCCCGACCCGGATTTGTCCGAAACCTACCAACCCGTCTTCACCCGCTTCGCCCAGTCCATGCTGGAGCGCCCCTGGCACCCGCCCAGGCAGCTCTGGCGCACGCTGCACTCGATGCACCGCTTCGTCGCAGGCCGCGCCCGCATCCCGCGATGGATGGAGCCGGCATGACTGGCCCGGCCGATCGTTTCGAGTCATCTTCCCCGCCAACTCCCGGGAGGAACTCCATGACACGCATCACCCGCCGCACGGCGCTCGCCAGCCTGCTCGCCACCCCCGCCCTGGCCCAGGCCGAGTGGCGCCCGAGCCAGCCCATCCGCATCGTCGTCCCGGCCGCCCCCGGCGGCACGGCCGACATCAGCGCCCGCCTGCTCGCCCCCTACCTGCAGAGCCATTTCGGCCAGAATTGCGTGGTCGAGAACCGCTCCGGCGCCGGCGGCGTCATCGGCACGGCGGAGATCGTGCGCGCCGCGCCGGACGGGCTGAACCTGCTGCTCGGCAATATCGGCCCGCAGGCCATCGGCCTCTCGCTCTACCGCAGCCTCCCCTATGACCGCACCAGCCTGCTCCCCGTCGCCGGCACCGTGCGTGGGCCGAACGTCCTCGTCGTCCACCCGTCGGTGCCGGCGAATTCGTTGCCCGAGCTCGTGGCCTATCTGAAGGCCAATCCCGGCAAGATCAGTTACGGCTCTCCCGGCGTCGGCCAGTCGCCGCACCTCACCGGCGTCTGGTTCAACCAGGCGACCGGGACGGAGTCGATCCACGTCCCCTTCCGCGGCGCCGGCCCGGCGGCGGTGGAGCTGGTGGCCGGCAACATCCAGTACATGTGGGACAACCTGACGAGCGGCATCCAGCAGATCAGGGCCGGCCGCGTCCGGGCGCTCGCCGTCAGCAGCGCCGACCGCAACTTCTCCCTTCCCGACATCCCCGCCGCGCGCGAGACGATGCCGGAGCTGGCGCAGTTCGACGTCAACACCTGGTTCGGCATCTTCGTCCCCGCCGCCACGCCCCGCCCCATCGCCGAGGCGATCAACCGCGCCATGAAGTCCTGGCACGAGACGGAGGAGGTGAAGGCCCGCTGGCGCGAGATGGGCGGCGTCTCGCTCTACGGCTCGCTCGAGCAATACGCCGCCTTCGTCAACGGCGAGATCGAGAAGTGGGGGCAGGTGATCCGCAAGGAGGGGCTGCAGCTTGACGCGGGCTGAGGCTCGCCGCAGCTTCGTCCGCAATGATTCTCTCGCCGCTCTGGCTGCCGGTGACCCTGGCCGCCGCGTTGTTCCAGACCTGGCGCACGGCCATGCAGCAGCGGCTGCGCGGCCAGCTCTCGGTCAATGCGGCGGCGGTGGTGCGCTACCTCTACGGCGTGCCGGTCGGCGCCCTGCTGTTGGCGCTGTACCTGCTGATCTTCGGCGGCACGCTGCCGTCGCCGACCCTCGCCTTCCTCCTCTTCGCCGCCGCCGGCGGGCTCGGCCAGATCCTCGGCACCAACCTGCTCATCATGGCCTTCGGCCATCGCGGCTTCGCCGTCGGCACGGCCTATGCGAAGACCGAGGCGGTGCAGGGCGCCATCCTCGCCCTCATCCTGCTCGGCGAGCGCATCTCGGCCCTCGCCTGGTGCGGCATCGGCATCGGGGTGGCCGGCGTGCTCTGGCTCTCGCTCGCCGGCCGCGCCGCCTCATGGCGGGAGTTGGCCCGCGCCACCGTGCAGCCGGCCGCCGTCTGCGGCCTCGCCTCGGGCTTCTTCTTCGCCCTCACCAGCGTCCTCATCAAAAGCGCCAACCTGGCATTGCCCGGCGAGGATCCGGTGCTGCGTGCCCTGGTGACGCTGGTGGCGGCCAACATCATGCAGACCGTCATGCAAGGCAGCTGGCTGCTGGCGCGGGAGCCGGCGCAGTTCCGCGCGGTCTTCGCCACCTGGCGGACCAGCGCCCAGGTCGGCGCCCTTTCCGCCTGCGGCTCGGCCTGCTGGTTCACCGCCTTCGCCCTGGCCCCGGTGGCGCTGGTGCGCGCCGTCGGTCAGGTGGAAATCCTGATGACGCTGCTCTTCAGCCGCTTCTACCTGCGCGAGCAGCCGACGCGGGCCGAAGTGCTGGGCGCGCTCACCGTCGTCGCGGGCGTGGTGCTGGTGCTGGTCGGGCGCTAGGGCCCGCGATGCGGGCCCAGGCCGTCCCCGGCCTAGCCCTCGAACATCGCGGCGATCGCGGCCGGGTCGACCTCCTCGATCGTCGCCGGCTGCCATTGCGGCGTGCTGCCCTTGTCGACCAGCACGCTGCGCACCCCCTCGCGGAAGTCGGGGTGCCGGTTCACCACGCTCCGGGTGAGCGCCAGCTCCATCGCCAGGCACTCGTCGAGCGTGGCCCCGGCCCCGCGCCGCAGCAGCTCGAGCGAGACCGAAAGGCTGGTCGGCGACATCCGCCGCAGGATCTTCACCTGCTCCGCCGCCCAGTCCGTCCCCTCGGCCTCCAGCGCCGACAGGATCGCAGGCATGCTGTCGCGGCCGAAGCAACGGTCGATGGCGGCGCGATGCGGCGCGAAGCCGGCCTCCGGCGGCGCCTCGGCGAAGCGGTCGGCCACCGAGGCATCGCCGCCGAGCAACGCCTCGCGCAGTTCCGGCAGCCTGGCCTTCGGCACGAAATGGCTGGCGAGCCCCGCCGCCACCGCATCTCCCCCGCGCAGCCGCGCGCCGGTCAGCGCCAGCCAGGTGCCGACGGCCCCCGGCAGCTTCGGCAGGATGTGGCTGGTGCCGACATCGGGGAAGAGGGCGATGGCCGTCTCCGGCATGGCCAGCAGCGCCGCCTCGGTGACGACCACCGGCCGACCATGCACCGAGACGCCGATGCCGCCGCCCATGCAGACGCCGTCGATCAGCGAGACCCAGGGCTTCGCCAGCGTGGCGATGCCGCGGTTCACCGCATATTCCTCGGCGAAGAAGGACTCGATGGCCGCCGTGTCGCCGGCGATCGCCTGCTCGCGCACCCGCCGCACATCGCCGCCCGCGCAGAAGGCCTTGCCGCCCGCGCCCTCGACGATGAAGAGGGCGACGTCCGGGTCCGCGCCCCAGGTGTCGAGCGCCGACTGGAAGCCGCGAATCATGGCGAGGTCGAGCGCGTTCAGCGTCTTCGGCCGGTTCATCAGCAGGGTCGCGGCGGCGCCTTCGCGGCGGGCGATGATGGTGGGCTCGGTGGCGTCGCTCACGCGGGTTTCCTCGGTTATGCCGGCCGAAGCTATGCCGCGGCCGGGCCGCCTGCAACCGGCCGCCGCCCTGATCGTTGGTCCCCCGACACCCCGAAACGGAGACCCCCATGCCGGAAACCCGCAGCGACGCCGAGGCCAAGCGCAAGGTCTGGGAAATGATCAAGGACATCGACGTGACCATGATGGTCACGCAGGACGGCGAGGGCCGCTTCCGCGGCCGGCCGATGCGCGCGGTCAACAAGGAGTTCGACGGCGTGCTCTGGTTCTTCGCCAGCGCCGGCAGCCCCGTCACCGGCGAGGCCAAGGATGACGGCCGCGTCCTCCTCGCCTTCTCCGATCCCAGCAGCCAGAACTACGTCTCCATCTACGGCATGGCCGAGGTGGTGAAGGATGTGGCGAAGCAGAAGGCGCTCTGGAGCGAGCCGCTGCGCGTCTGGTTCCCGGCCGGCGCCGAGGACCCTAAGATCGAGCTGATCCGCGTCGAATGCCAGGGCGCCGAGTACTGGGACAGCCCGAGCAGCACGCTTGTCCATGCCTATGGCTACATCAAGGCCGTCACCACCGGCGAGCCGCCGCATCCCGGCGAGAACGACAAGGTCGACTTCACCAAGAAGGCCGGCTGAGGCGCCATGGCCGGGCGGCAAACCGCCCGGCCTTCGCCCTACCGCGTCGGCGTCGGCGGGTTGGTCGAGTAGTCGTAGAAGCCCCTGCCCGACTTGCGGCCGAGCCATCCCGCCTCGACATACTTCGCCAGCAGCGGGCAGGGCCGGTATTTCGGGTCGCCCAAGCCCTCGTGCAGCACCTTGAGCACGCTGTAGAGCGTGTCGAGGCCGACGAAGTCGCTGAGCTCCAGCGGCCCCATCGGATGGTTGGCGCCGAGCTTCATGCCGGCATCGATCGCGCGGACGTCGCCGACGCCCTCCATCAGCGCGAAGATCGCCTCGTTCAGCATCGGGCAGAGGATGCGGTTGACGACGAAGGCCGGGTAGTCGGCCGCCGCCACCACCGTCTTGCCCATCCGCTCGGCGAGGGCCGTGACGGCGGCAACCGTCGCATCCTCCGTAGCGAGGCCGCGGATGACCTCGACCAGCTTCATCATCGGCACCGGGTTGAAGAAGTGCATGCCGACGAAGCGGCCGGGCCGGTCCGTCGCCGCACCCAGGCGCGTGATGGGGATGGAGGAGGTGTTGGTGGCGAGGATCGCGTCCGGCCGCAAGATCGGGCAGACACTCGAGAAGATCTTCTTCTTGATCTCCTCGTTCTCGGTCGCCGCCTCGATGACGAGGTCGCAATCGGCGAAGGCGGCGAAGTCGGTGCCGGCGGCGATGCGCGCCAGCGCCTCCTCCTTCGCACCGGCCGCGATGCCACCCTTCGCCGCCTGGCGGTCGAGGTTCTTGCCGATGGTCGCCAGCGCCTTCTCGAGCGCCGCCGGGTTCACATCGACCAGCGCCACCGGCACGCCGGAAAGGGCCGCGACATGCGCGATGCCGTTGCCCATCAGCCCGGCGCCGATGACGCCGAGCTTCTTGACCTCCGCCATGGCCTACTTCTTCGCCAGCTCGGACTCGAATTCCGGCATGACCTTGAACAGGTCGCCGACCAGGCCGTAATCGGCCACCGAGAAGATCGGCGCCTCCTCATCCTTGTTGATGGCGACGATGACCTTGCTGTCCTTCATCCCCGCCAGATGCTGGATGGCGCCCGAGATGCCGACGGCGATGTAGAGGTCCGGCGCCACGATCTTGCCGGTCTGGCCGACCTGGTGGTCGTTCGGCGCGTAGCCGGCATCGACCGCGGCGCGCGAGGCGCCGACGGCGGCGCCGAGCTTGTCGGCCACGCTCTCGATGATGTGGAAATTCTCCGCCGAGCCCATGGCGCGGCCACCGGAGACGACGACCTTCGCTGCCGTCAGCTCTGGCCGCTCGGACTTGGCGATCTCGGCGCCGAGGAAGTTGGAGAGGCCGGGATCCTCGCCCTTCGGCGCAGCCTCGACGGCGGCGCTGCCGCCCTCGGCGGCGGCCGGGTCGAAGCTCGCGGCGCGGACGGTGATGACCTTCTTCGGGTCGGCCGACTTCACCGTCGCCAGCGCGTTGCCGGCATAGATCGGGCGGACGAAGGTGTCGGCATCGACCACGCCGGCGATGTCGGAGATCACCTGCACGTCGAGCAGGGCGGCGAGGCGCGGCATCACGTTCTTGCCGGCGGCCGAGGCCGGGGCCAGCAGGTGGGAATACTCGGGCGCCATCGAGACCAGCAGGGCGGCCAGCGGCTCGGCGAGGCCGTTGGTGTAGAGCGCGTCCTCGGTATGGAGGACCTTCGCCACGCCGGCGACCTTGGCGGCGCTGTCCGCCGCCGAGCGCGGGCCGAGGACCAGCACCGTCACGTCGCCGAGCTTGCTTGCCGCCGCAACGGCGCTGCGGGTCGGCTGCGTCACCGCCGACCCATCATGGTCGGCCAGAACCAGGACTGCCATGGTCAGATCACCTTCGCTTCGTTGCGCAGCTTCTCGACAAGTTCCTGCACCGAGCCGACCTTCTTACCGGCCTGGCGCTTCGGCGGCTCCTCCACCTTGAGCACCGTCAGGCGCGGCGAGACGTCGACGCCGAGATCGGCCGGCTTCAGCGTCTCGATCGGCTTCTTGCGGGCCTTCATGATGTTGGGGAGCGAGGCGTAGCGCGGCTCGTTCAGGCGGAGATCGGTGGTGACGATCGCCGGCAGCTTGAGCTGGAGGCGCTCGAGGCCGCCATCGACCTCGCGCGTCACCTTGATGCCGCCGTCGGCCGGCTCGACCTTCGAGGCGTAGGTGCCCTGCGGCCAGCCGAGCAGCGCCGCCAGCATCTGGCCGGTGGCGTTCATGTCGTCGTCGATCGCCTGCTTGCCGAGGATGACGAGGTCCGGGCTTTCCTTGGCGATGACGGCCTTGAGCAGCTTGGCCACCGCCAGCGGCTCCAGGATGCCGTCATGCTCGATCAGGATGCCGCGATCGGCACCCATGGCGAGGGCAGTGCGGATCTGCTCCTGGCAGGCGGTCGGGCCGGCGGAGACGGCAATGATTTCGGTCGCGGCGCCCTTCTCCTTCAGGCGAACCGCTTCCTCGACGGCAATCTCGTCGAAGGGGTTCATCGACATCTTGACGTTCGCGGTCTCGACGCCGGTATGATCCGCCTTCACGCGGACCTTCACGTTGTAATCGACGACCCGCTTGACGGGGACGAGGAGCTTCATCGCCTCTGCCGTTTCCTGCGTGCTGTTGATGATTCCCCCGGCGCCCCGTACGGGCGGCGGAGCCGATCGTGGGGGCGTGGCACGACCTCTATCCCCCAGACCGATACGTTTAAGCATGATCGCCGAAGGCTGGAACGGCCGTAGGCGTGAACCATGCGACAAGGCAGTAAGCCTGAGCATGATCGGCGGCCCTCGGACCGCCGGTCATGCTCAGGCGGGGGCGGGCCCCCAGGAATTCCGCGGCAAAATAGGTCGGCCCGGCGCGCCCTGTCAAAGCGGGCCGGTCGGCTGCTATCCGCGGGAAACCGCCAGCAGCAGGGCGAATAGCAGCAGCGTGATGCCCTGGATCACCACGCGCCAGCGCATCAGCAGGTTGGAGCGTTCCCCGCTGCCGTCGCCCCGCGCCAGCCCGAACATGCCGGCAAAGAGTGTGCCGAGGGTCGCCAGCATGCCGATGGCGACCAGGAAGGTCAGGATCGTCTTCATCCTTCCCAGGTAAACGCTTTACCGCGGGTTACAATGCCGCGCTCACCGCTTGACCCGCGCCGGGGGATGGGGTTGCTGCCGGCCCCATGAGCTTGTTCCGCATCATCCCTGTGCTGCTCCTGCTCGCGGGCCCTGCCCTGGCCCAGGCGCCTGCGCCCCAGGCACGGCCGGCCACGGCCCCGAGCAGCCTCAACGCCGAGGATATCGACCGGCTGACCTCGCTGTTGCAGGACCCGGGCCGCCGGGCGGAATTCCTGCGCACGCTGGAGGCGCTGTCGGCGGCCAGCCGCGCCCATGGGGGCACGGCCGGCGAGGGGTCCCTGCCGCAGGCCGGGCGCGCCGCGGCACCGGTGGCGGCCGATCCGGCATCGACCCCTGCCTCCCCCTCCGGCCGCGAAGCCGCGCAGGCCGAGGCGGAGGCGAGCCCGCCCCAAGGGGCGAACCAGGCAGCCAAGCCCGCCGCCCCACCCGCCGCAGCGGCGACGCCCCCGGCCCCGGCGGCCGATGCCCCGCCGGCGGAACCGCTGATCGCGCCCAACACGGTTGGCGCGCAGCTGCTGACGGGCCTTTCCGGCCGGATCGGCGCCATGGCCGACAGCCTGCTCGATGCGGTCCGCTCCATGGCGGACCTGCCGGCGCTGTGGGAGGCGACGGTGCAGCTGGCGCGCGACCCGGTGGCGCAGACCCGCATGCTGGACGCGGCCTGGAAGCTGCTGCTGCTGGTCGGGCTCGGCCTGGCGGCGGAGGCGGCCGTCGCCCGCGCCTTCGGGCGGCTGCGGCGCTGGCTGGACGCCGCGGCGCCACGCGAGCACGAGAAATGGACCTGGCTGAAGCGCATGCCGCTGGTGCTGCTGCGCCTGTTGCTCGACCTGCTGCCGATCGCCGCCTTCGGGCTCACGGTCTACGGGCTGATCGGGCTGGTGAAGCCGCTGCCGACCACGCGGCTGGTCGGGCTGATGATTGCTCATGTCTATATGGGCTCGCGCACGGCCTATGCCCTGGCGCGGGCGCTGCTCTCGCCGGCCTCCAACCACCTGCGGCTGATCCCCTGCTCGCAGCAGGCGGCGGCGGCCAGCATCGGCTGGCTGCGGCGGCTGATGCTGGTCGGCGTCGGCGGCTATGTGGTGGCCGAGGCGGGGCTGTTCCTGGGCCTGCCCTGGGCGGCCTATGACGCGATCATCAACGTCACCCTGCTGGTCAACTCGCTGCTGCTGGTGCGGCTGGTGCTGCAGCAGCGCGAGGCGGTGGCCTCGACGCTGCGGGCCAAGCCGCTGGAGCCGGGCGAGGTGCCGGACCGCACGCGGCTGGTGCTGCGCGGCCTGCGCAACCGGCTGGCCGAGATCTGGCACGTCATGGTCATCCTCTGGCTGGTCGCCGGCTGGGTGGTCTGGGCGCTGGCGCTGGAGAACGGCTTCCAGCGGCTGGCCTGGGGCACGGCGCTGACCCTGCTGGTCGTCGGCGTGGCGAAGGCGCTGGACGAGGGCTTCATCCGCCTCACCGACCGGCTGCTCGACCCGATGCACGACCTCGCCAAGCGCTGGCCGGGCCTGCCGGCGCGGGCGGCGACCTATGTGCCGCCGGTGCGCGCCGCCGTCTCGGTGGTGATCGGCGCGGCGGCGGTGGTGCTGCTGCTGGAAACCTGGGGCTTCGGCGCGCTGGCCTGGTTCCGCGACGGGACGCTCGGCAACCGGCTGGTGCAGACGCTGTTCAACATCGCCTGCACGCTGCTGCTGGCGCTGGTGGTGTGGGAGGTGGCCAACTCCTCGATCCAGCGGCGGCTGACGCGCCTCGCCCGCGACAGCCACGCCGCCCGCAGCGCCCGGGTGCGGACGCTGCTGCCCATGCTGCGGACGGTGCTCGGCGTCTTCATCCTCGTCTTCGTCATATTGAACGCGCTGTCGCAGCTCGGGCTCAACGTGGCGCCGCTGCTGGCCGGCGCCGGCGTCGTCGGCCTGGCCATCGGCTTCGGCTCGCAGACGCTGGTAAAGGACGTCATCACCGGCGTCTTCCTGCTGCTCGAGGATGCCGTCGCGGTCGGCGACGTGGTGAATGTCGGCGGCAAGGGGGGCGTCGTGGAGCATCTCTCCATCCGCTCGATCAAGCTCAGGGACGGGGACGGGTCGATCCACATCGTGCCCTTCTCGACGGTCACGACCGTGACCAACAGCACGCGCGACTTCGCCTTCGCCATGGTCGACATCCTCGTTGCCTACGAGACGGACACCGATGCGGCCGGGGCAGCGATCAAGGAGGTCGTCGCCGAGATGCGGAGCGAGGCGCGGTTCAAGACGGCGATCCGCGACGAGTTCGACTTCTGGGGCGTCGACAGCCTGGGCCAGGTGGGCGTGCAAATCCGCGGCCGCGTCCGCACCGAGCCGACGCAGCGCTGGCCGGTGCAGCGCGAGATGATGCGGCGGGTGAAGCGGCGCTTCTACGAGATGGGGATCAACATCCCGCATCAGCCGCTGGCGCCGCTGGAGCGCTCGGCCAGGCTGCCGGCGGAGGCGGGGGACGAGGCGCCGCCGAAGGCGCCGGCGAAGAAGGGCGAGGCGAAGGCGGCGGAATAGAGGTTCGGCACCGCGCCGCCGGGTGCTAGGGTTGCCGCCGCGCAATCCGGAGGTTGGAACGATGCAACGTCGTGGACTCCTTGCCCTGGGCGCTGCCCTCGCCCTGCCGGCGGGCCGCGCCGCGGCCGCTGTGCCGCCCGGCTATCGCCTCACCTGGTTCGACGCCACGACGCCGGGCAGCAGCCGGGTCGGCTCCCGCGACGTGACGGCGGCGGGCGACGGGACGATGTGGTTCTGCGGCCAGCGCAACGGCACGCTGAACCGGCTCGACCCGCGCGACGGCTCGATCCGCGTGGTGAGGCTCGGCGAGGGGGCGGCGCCGCATGGCGTCATCCGCGGGCCGGACGGGGCGGCCTGGGTGACGGAGGGCGGGCAGAACGCCATCGCCCGGGTCGATCCGGCCGACCACCGGGTGCAGCTCTGGCGGCTGCCGGAACGCTTCGCCAATGCCAACCTCAATACCGGCGTCTTCGACCGGCAGGGCCTCTACTGGTTCACCGGGCAGAACGGCGTCTATGGCCGCTTCGACCTGAGGCGGGAGGCGATGCAGGTCTGGGAGGCGCCGCGCGGGCCCGGCGCCTACGGCATCACCCGGACGCCGCAGGGCGGGCTCTGGTACGTCTCGCTGGCCGGCAACCACCTGGCGCAGATCGAGGACCCGGAGACCGGGCGGGTGCGGATCGTCGAGCCGCCGACGCCGGGCCAGGGCGCGCGCCGCGTCTGGTCCGACAGCGCCGGGCGGCTCTGGATCAGCGAGTGGAACAGCGGCAACGTTTCCATGCACGACCCGCGCGACGGGTCCTGGAAGGTCTGGCGCCTGCCGGGGCAGCGGCCGCGGGCCTATTCGGTCTGGGTCGATCCGTCGGACAAGGTCTGGCTGACGGATTTCGCCGCCAATGCGGTGGTGCGCTTCGATCCGGCGGATGAGAGCTTCCTGTCCTTCCCGTCCGACCGGGCTGGCGCGAATATCCGCCAGATGGACGGCGTGCCGGGCGAGGCCTGGGGCGGCGAGAGCGGCACCGACCGGATTCTGCGCATCCAGTACGGGTTGTGAGGCGGCCGCTCATCGCCTTCCTGGTGCTCGCCCTGCCGGCCGCGGCGGCGGAGGGCGAGGCGGTGTTCCGGGGCCACTGCGCCAATTGCCACGCCGTCGCGGCGGGGGCACCGGTCGGGCCTGGCCCCAACCTTGGCGGGGTGGTGGGGCGGAAGGTCGGCGGCGATCCGGGCTTCGACTACTCGCCGGTGCTCCAGGCAGCGGGCGAGGCCGGGCAGCGCTGGGATGCGGCGATGCTGGAGCGCTTCCTCGTCGATCCGGAGGCGATGTTCCCCGGCCTCTGGATGGGCGCCAACGGGCTGCGCGGGGCAGCCGACCGGGCGGCGGTGGCGCGCTACCTGGCGAAACGGCGCGGCCCTTGACCTTCCCACTATGGGAAGACCTATCTCGGTGGTCCTTCAAGGAGAGGAGGACCGTCATGCGTTCCCTGTGCGCGATGCTGGCCGGGGCCGGCCTTGCCCTGCTCGCGGCCATGCCTGCCCGGGCGGCGATCGAGGAGGGCTATGTGCCGGGCGGCGCGCCGGTGCCCAGCACCTGGTACGGCTCCCCCGATGCCGCGGCCATCCAGGCCGACTGGGACTACATCCGCGGCATGCGGCCCCACCATGCGGGCGCGCTGACCATGGCACGGGACTACCTTGCCGATCCCGAGGCGCGGAGCCCGGCGCTGCGGCGGCTGGCGGAGGCGATTATCCGCAACCAGAGCTTCGAGATCGGGCTGCTGGACGACGTGGCACGCCACCTCGACCGGCCGCCGGTGCGGTTGGGGGTGGGGCCGTTCAGCCTCGCCCTGCAGCCGATGGCGACCGAGGGGATGGCGCAGCGGCAGGGCTTCATGCGCTCGCCGATCCCGGGCGTGCTCGATGCGGCGGGGCCGGTTTCGGCGCGCGACGTGCAGTTCGCCAAGGCGATGACGGCGCATCACCAGGCGGCGCTCGACATGGCGCGGGCCTACCAGGCCAATCCGGCGGCACGGAACGGCTTCCTGGCGCTGATGAACGTCGACATCGTCACCGACCAGAGCCAGGAGATCGCGCTGATGCGGGCGGTGACGGCCGCCTACCAGGGCGATGCGGCGGCGGTGGCGGTGGAGCCCGGCATGATCCATGGGATGGAGGGCATGGCGCACCACCATCACCACTGAAGGGCCTGGATCGCCCAGAGCACGCCGACGCCGGTGAGGATCGACAGCGCCATCCGGCCGATCAGCGCCTGGACCAGCAGCGCCGACCCGCCGGCGACCCAGGCGGGCCAGCCGCCCTGGGCCAGCGCCGGGGCGAGGAAGGCGACGAAGATGGCGCCCGGCAGGTGCTGCAGCATGGCCTGGATGAAGGGCGGCGGGCGCGTCACCCGCAGGATGGCATAGCCCCCGGCGCGGCAGAGGAAGGTCGCCGCCACCATGCCGAGGATGGCGGCCAGCACGTCCCAGCGGAGGGTCATGCGCGGCCTCGGTCCCGATGCCGGTCCAGCGCCGCGCCCGTCGCGGCGCCGCCGAGCGCGCCGGCCAGCACCGGCCAGGGCGCGCCGAGGCCGAGCCCCTGGGCGGCGAGCGCCAGCAGCCCGGCGACGCACCAGGGGAAGACATCCGACCGACCGCGCCAGAGCGGCACCAGGATCGACATCAGCGCGGCGACCGAGGCGAAGAAGACCGGATGATCCGGCGGCAGCCGCACCGCGGCGCCGAAGGCATGGCCGAGAAGGGTCGTCACCATCCAGACCGCCCACATGGCGAGGCTCGCGCCGAGCAGGAAGGCGGCGTCGCGCCGGCCGGCCCGGATCTCCGTCACCATCAGGGCGAAGGAATTGTCGACCAGCACCGCGAGCGTGCCCCAGAGGCGGAGGCCGCTCAGCCGGTCGAGCGCCGGGGCGAGGGCGGCGCCCATCGGCGCCAGGCGGAGGTTGATGACGAGGCAGGCGAGCGTCGCGGCGAGGATCGGCGCCGGGTCGGACCAGAGCTGCAGGGCGACCAGCTGCGAGGTGCCGGCGAAGACGAGGGCGCTCATCAGCAGGGTTTCCAGCAGGGAGAGGCCCTTGGCATCGGCCGCCATGCCGACGACGAGGCCGAAAGGGGCGAGGCCGAGGGTCAGGCCGAACGCCGCCTGGGCGCCGCGGCGGAAGCCGGCGCGGGTGAAGGTGGCCGTCGTCACGCGAGCGGCTTCGCGGGCACGCCGCCGACCCGGGCGCCGTCGGGGATATCGGCGATAACGGCGGCGCCGGTGCCGATCACCGCATCGGTGCCGATGGAGACATAGGGGCGGCAGGCGGCGCCGGCGCCGACCTGGCTGCGGGCCCCGACCCGGACGCCGCCGGCCAGCACCGCGCCGGGGCCGATATGCGCCGCCTCGCCCGCCACGGTGTCGTGCTCCAGGATGGCGCCGGTATTGACGATGGCGAGGCGCCCGACCTCGGCCAGCGCCCCGAGCACGGCGCGCGGCAGCACCACCGCGCCCGGGCCGATGCGGGCGCTGCGGGCGAGGATGGCCGAGGGATGGACCAGCGGCGGCAGGGCGAAGCCCAGCGCTTCCAGCCGGGCGGCGGCGGCGAGGCGGGCGGCGGCGTCGCCGATCGCCACGCAGGCGAGGCGGGTGCCGCCCGCCAGCAAGCCGGGCAGCGCCCCCTCGTCGCCAAGGATGGGCAGGCCGAGCATTTCCCGGGCGCGGGGCGCGGCATCGACCAGGCCGGCCAGCTCGATACCGGGCAGGTCGCGGGCCAGTTCGATCAGCGCCCGGCCATGCCCTCCGGCGCCAAAGATCACCAGCCTGCCCTGCATCCCTGCCCTCCCCCGTTGCGGCGGGCATTGTCCCACCGGAAGGGGAAGCAGGCCAGCGAACCGGCCCCGGCGCGGCCGCGTTGGCCTCGCATGACAGATGATCGCAAGACCCAGGACGACTCCGCCCCCGAGCGGGCCAGCGGCACCATCGACCGGCCGATCGGGCCCGGCGACGCGCAGCCGGGCGACTTCAACGAGCGGGCCTCCCAGCTGGGCGGGCCGATCGACGTCTTCCCCAACCGGCGGGACCGGACCGGGCTCGAGGACTGGCGCTCGACGGACGCGCCGGACGAGACGCCCAAGCAGTAGCGCCATCCGGCCGGCCCGTTTCAGCCCTGCCCGGAGTTCCGGGCAAGCAGGCGGGTCAGGCCATGGATGGCGGCCAGCATCGGGGCCGGCTGGCCAAGATGGCCGGCGAGTTCCACCAGCGCGCCGAGCACGGGGCCGAGTTCCAGCGGCCGGCCGGCCTCCAGGTCCTGCAGCATGGAGGTGCGGAAGGGGCCGAGGCGACGGGTGACCGTCATGCGCTCGTCGATGCTCTGGCCGGTCGGCAGGCCGATGCGGTCGCCGAGGGCTGACATCTCGGCCATCATTGCCTCCACCAGGCCGCGGATGCCGTCGTCGTCCAGCATCGCCTGCATGTCGGCGCGGCAGAGCGCGCTCAGCGGGTTCATGTTGGAATTGCCCCAAAGCTTCAGCCAGACCTCGCGGCGGAGGTCGGCCGCGGGCTCGGCCGGGATACCGCCCTGGCGGAGCGCCTCGACCAGGGCGGCCAACGGGCCTGGATTTCGGCCGGACGGGTCGCCGTAGAGCATCCGGTCCTGCTTCATCAGGCGGATGGTGCCCGGTGCCTCGACACGGCTGCCTACATGGGCGACGCCTCCCAGCACGCGTTCGACGGAGATGGCGCGCGCCAGGGCGCCGCCGGGATCGACGCCTTGCAGGGTGAGGCCCTCGGCGGGGCCGCCGAAGCCCTGAAGGAACCACCAAGGTAGGCCGTTCTGCGCGGTGGCGACCAGGGTCTCCGGGCCCATCAGTCGCTGGATCAGCGGCAGGGCGCCGGGCAGGTCGTGGCTCTTGAGGCCGAGGAGGAGGAGGTCGGCCGGCGGCAGCTCCGCCGGGTCGGCCGCCGCCGCGACGGGGAAGGCCTCGCGCCGGTCGCCCTCGAGGAAGACGAGGCCATCGGCGCGAAAAGCGTCGAGGCTGGCGCCGCGGGCGAGGACCGAAACCGGCCAGCCCGCCCGCGCCAGCCCCGCCGCCAGCCAGCCGCCGACCGCGCCGGCACCCAGGACCGTGACCCGCATGGCATCGCCTCCCCTGCCCTGCCGAGGCTTATGGCGCATCGACGACCAGGGCAACCAGCGCGAGCCTGGGCGTTGGACAGCAATGGATCCTTACATCGTGTTGCTTGTCGGCGCGGGCGCCCTCATCCTCCTTGTCGCCTGGCTGCCGATGTCGCCTGGCTGCCGATGGCGCTGCGGGAGCTGCCGCTTTCGCTGCCCATGTTCTGCATCGCCTTCGGCTTTGTCGCCTTCGCCTTGTCGAATGGGGACCGGCCGAATCCGGCCGAATATCCTCATGCAGCCGAGCGGCTGACCGAGCTGGTCGTGATCGTCGCTCTCACCGGGGCGGGGCTGAAGCTCGACCGGCCGCTCGACTGGCGCAGCTGGGGCCTGACCTGGCGGCTGCTGGGGGTGGCGATGCCGCTCTCCATCCTCGGCATCGGGGCGATCGGCTATTGGGGGCTGGGGCTCGGCCTGCCGGCGGCGCTGCTGCTGGGGGGGGGCGCTGGCGCCGACCGACCCGGTGCTCGCCTCCGACGTGCAGGTGGGGCCGCCGCGCTCGGGGGAAGAGGACGAGGTGCGCTTCACCCTCACCGCCGAGGCGGGGCTGAATGACGGGCTGGCCTTTCCCTTCGTCAACCTTGCCGTGGCCCTGGCCACGGTCGGCATGGCACCCGAGGACTGGTTGGGCCACTGGGTGGGCATGGACGTGCTGTGGAAGCTCGGCGCCGGGCTCGGCGCGGGCTGGGGCATCGGGCGGCTGCTGGGCTGGCTCACCTTCCGCATGCCGAACCGGGCGAAGCTTTCGCGCACGGGGGATGGCTTCGTCGCGCTGGGGGCGACCTTCCTCGCCTATGGGCTGACCGAGATCGTGCACGGCTACGGCTTCGTCGCCGTCTTCGTGGCGGCGCTCGGGATGCGCGCGGCGGAGCGGCATCACCGCTACCATGACCGGCTGCACGACTTCGCCGAGCAGACCGAGCGGCTGCTGATGATGGTGCTGCTGGTGCTGTTCGGCGGCGCGGTGGCGGGGGGCGTGCTCTGGCCGCTCGACTGGGCGGCGGTGGCGGCGGCGCTCGGCTTCATCTTCGTGGTGCGGCCGGCGGCGGGGATGCTCTCGCTCCTCCGCACGCCGCAGCCGATGGCGGAGCGGGCGGCGATCGCCTTCTTCGGCATCCGCGGCCTCGGCAGCTTCTACTACCTCGCCTTCGCGGCCAATGCGGCGGCCTTCCCGGAGATGGACCGGCTCTGGGCGGTGGTCAGCCTGACCGTGCTGATCTCGGTCGGGCTGCATGGGGTGACGGTGACGCCGGCGATGCGCTGGCTGGACACGCGGCGCCGGCGGCAGGGGGTGCTGCCGCTGGAGATCGCCTGATCAGGGCTCGGTCAGCAGGCTGGAATGGATCCAGCCCTCGGGCGAGGTGCCGCCGACCTGGATCCACCCACCGCGCGCCTCGCCATGGACGCGGAAGGCCTCGCCCCGGGCGGCGGTACGGAGGATGGGTGCGCTGCTGTCCGGCCCGGCCCGGAGGTTGGCGGCGGAGCGGACCAGCACCCGCGGCAGGCTGGTGGAGCCGGGGGCGAGGTCGGCGGGCGGCTGGACGATGGCGGGGGCCGGGGCTGGCGTGGGCGCCGGGGCAGGCGCCACGGGCGGCGGCGGGAGCGAGGCCTGGCGCTGGGGTGGCGGTTGCGGCGCCGGAGCCTCGGCTCGGGGGGCTGGCGGCGGCGAGGCGCTGCTGACGGGCCGCGCCGGAGCCTCGGCGCCGCTCTGCGGCGGGGCGGAGGGCGTGTGGTTGAGGCCGAGCAGCAGGCCGATCAGCAGCCCGCCGCCCGCAAGGCCGAGCATGGGGGCGAAATTCCGCCAGGGCAGGTTCGGCGAGGCGAAGCTGGCCTGCTCCTGCAGCTGGGCGGCGGCAGCGGCCTGACGCTGGGGGGCGGGGCGCTGGCGGCGCGGGCCAGGGCTCGGCGGGCGAACCAGTGGGCGGGTTTGCAGCAGGCGGCTTACCAGCGTGATCCAGCCATCGCCCCCGGCCAGCTCCAGCGGCGGCACCGCGGCAAAGGCGGCGGCGAGGCGGCGGCGGAGGTTCAGCTGCTCGCCCGGCAGCATGGCGAGCGTGACCACAGGGAGGTGGCCCGGGAAGATGGCGGGGAAGCGCGCATCCTCCAGGCGCTGGCGGAAGGCGGCAGCCGCCGCCTCCGCCACCGCGCCCGGCACGCCGAGCAGGGCGACGCCGAACTCCGGATGCAGCAGCGCCATCGGCACTAGGATCGTGCTGGCGGGCACGCCCTCCACCGGGCGGGGCTCGAGGAGGCAATCGGAAAGGCTGATCCAGCCCTCGGGCAAGGCGCCGCTGTCGGTTGTCGGAACCGGGCTGGGCCCGGTGGATGGGTCGAGGCGCAGAGTGGCCTCCGGCTGATGGTTCATGGGTGCAGTGACCCCCTAAAGGCTCCGACCCGCATGCCCGAAGGCGGCGAGTCCCCTCAGTCTTATAATAGTATACGTTACCCCTTTTTGCAGTGCAGCATGACAGATAAGAGGCTGACCTCATGCGTTTCCCGGATGAGTGGAAAACACCCGGGCGCGGTCATCTGCTCATTCACAGGATGGCTATCGGCTCACGCCGCCATGGCTACAACCGCCAGCCGGTATGGATGGCGACGATGCCGCCCGAGAGGTTGCGGTGCGCCACGCGCTCCAGCCCCGCCTCGCGCATCATGGCGGCGAGGCTCTCCTGGTCGGGGAACATGCGGATGCTCTCGGCAAGGTACTGGTAGCTCTCGGCATCGCGGGCGATGCGGGCGCCGAGGCGGGGCAGGACCTGAAAGGACCAGGCATCGTAGAGCGGAGCCAGCGCCGCGACCTCGACCCGACTGAATTCCAGGCAGTGGAAACGGCCGCCGGGACGGAGCACGCGGCGGGCCTCGCGGAGGACGGCCGGCTTGTCGGTGCAATTGCGCAGGCCGAAGGCGATCGAGACCTTCTCCACGCTGCGGTCGGGCAGCGGCAGTTGCTCGGCATCGGCGCAAAGGAAGGCGAGGCGGGTGGCATGGCCGCGGTCGAGCGCCCTGCCCTGCGCCACCTGGAGCATCGAGGGGTTGATGTCGGAAAGGATGACGCGGCCTGCCCCCGCCTCGAGCGCGCGGAAGGAGATGTCGCCGGTGCCGCCCGCGAGGTCGAGCAGCGCCTCTCGCGGCGAGGCGCCGATGGCGGCGACGAAGGCCGATTTCCAGGCGCGGTGCAGGCCGAGCGACATCAGGTCGTTCATCAGGTCGTAGCGCGGCGCCACGCTGTCGAAGACCTGGCGGACCATGCCCGCCTTCTCCTCGCGCCGCACCTCGCGGTAGCCGAAGTCGATGGTGTCGTCGGAAGGGGAGTTGCGTTCGGTCATGCGGGGCGCACCTTAGGGGCAGCGGAGCCGATGCGGAACCTATGCCTGAATTGCCCGAAGTCGAGACGGTGATGCGCGGCCTGGCCGTGGTGCTGAAGGGGCGGGTGATCCGGGCGGCCTCGATCAGCCGGCCGGACATGCGATGGCCCTTCCCCGAGGGGCTGGCGGCGCGGCTCGCCGGCAGCCGGGTAGAGGGATTCCGGCGGCGGGCCAAGTATATGCTGATGCGGCTCTCGGGCGGGGACTCCCTGCTGATCCATCTCGGCATGTCGGGGCGGATGGTGGCACGGCGCATCGAGGACCTGCCGAATGCGCCCATCGCCCATGAGCATTTCGCCATGGAGACCGAGGAGGGCATCCGCGTCGGCTTCGTCGACCCGCGGCGCTTCGGCAGCATCGACCTGGTACCGACCGCAAGCGAGGACAGCCACAGGCTGCTGGCGGGGCTGGGGCCGGAGCCGCTGGATGAGGCTTTCTCGCCCGCCGTGCTGAGCGTGGCGCTGGCGGGGAAGCAGACGCCGATCAAGGCAGCGCTGCTCGACCAGAAGGTCGTGGCCGGACTCGGCAACATCTATGTGTCGGAGGCGCTCTACCGGGCGCGCATCTCGCCGCGGCGGGTGGCGGCGAGCGTCGCAGGGGCGCGGACCGTCAGGCTGGTGCCGGCGATCAAGGCAGTGCTGGAGGAGAGCATCGAGGCCGGGGGCTCCTCGTTGCGCGACTACGTGCAGGCGGATGGGGGGATCGGCTTCTTCCAGGAACGCTTCAAGGTCTATGACCGGGAGGGGCTGCCCTGCGAGGCCTGCCCGGGGCCGCCCGAGTGCGCGGGCATCAAGCGGATCGTCCAGGCGGGCCGGGCCAGCTTTTATTGCCCACGGCTGCAGCGCTGATATCCTCCGCCATCAAGACGGAGGATGCGCCGATGGCCGAGTACGAGATGATCCTGACCGAGATGCAGGGCCGGGTGGCGCTGATCCGCCTCAACCGGCCGCAGGCGCTCAACGCCCTCTGCGACCAACTGATGGACGAGCTCGGTCAGGCGCTGCGCGGCTTCGACGCCGACCCGGCGGTGGCGGCGGTCGTCATCACCGGCAGCGAGAAGGCCTTCGCGGCCGGCGCCGACATCAAGGAGATGCAGTCCCGCACCTATCCGGCGGTCTATCTGGACGACTTCATCGGCAAGCGATGGGAGGCCGTGACCTATGTCCAGAAGCCGGTGATCGCGGCGGTCGCGGGCTATGCGCTCGGCGGCGGCTGCGAACTGGCGATGATGTGCGACATGATCATCGCGGCCGAGAACGCCAAATTCGGCCAGCCCGAGATCAACCTCGGCGTCATCCCCGGCGCGGGCGGGACGCAGCGGCTGACGCGGGCCATCGGCAAGGCGAAGGCGATGGACCTCGTGCTCACCGCGCGGATGATGGACGCGCAGGAGGCCGAGCGCTCCGGCCTCGTCGCCCGGATCGTGCCGACGGCGGATGTGGTGGCGGAGGCGGTGAAGGTCGGAGAGAAGATCGCCACGCTCTCGGCACCCGCCGTGGCGGTGGCGAAGGAGGCCGTGAACCGCGCCTTCGAGACGACGTTGGCCGAGGGGGTGAAATTCGAGCGCCGGGCCTTCCAGGCGCTCTTCGCCACCGAGGACCAGAAGGAGGGCATGGCCGCCTTCGCCGAGAAGCGGAAGCCGGCTTTCCGGAATCGCTAGAAGGGCTTGCGTCGCTTGACGTGGCGCGCGGGGCGGGGGTAGAAGCCCCTTCCTCGCGCAGCCCGGGCCGTCGGCCAGGGCATGCGGACCTGCTTTCACCCCTGCCCGAGTTGAAGATACACCGCTATGGCGAACACGGCTTCCGCCCGCAAACGCATCCGTCAGACCGAGAAGCGGACGATCCGCAACCGTGCGCGGCGTTCGCGGGTGCGGACCTTCCTCCGCAAGGTGGAAACGGCCATCGCTACCGGCGACAAAGCCCAGGCGCAGGAAGCCCTCAAGTCGGCCCAGCCCGAGCTGCAGCGCGCGGCGACCAAGGGCGTGCTGCACAGCAACACGGTGGCGCGGAAGCTTTCCCGCCTTTCGGCGCGGATCAAGTCGATCGGCGCCTGACGCCGGCCCGACCACGGCAGGCGCTTCGTCACCACCCGTGTGACGATCTCACGCAAAATCGATGACTGGTTCCGGCAAATAACGATCTTTTGCCGGAACCCTTTTGCTTGCGCCTGTGTTCAAGCGATAGTCGGTCGCCGGCGCCTGAGCGAAAGTTGCTATTGTCGCGGCGTTTAGGCCCGCGGTATCATCCCGCCCGTCGGATCGACGTGCGGCCCAGCCATCCATTTTCCGGCAGCACAGACCCGAAACGCCGCGCAGGTCCGCACCCTTGCGCGACCCATCGGCTGGCGACTGCTGGCTTTCGTATGGATCGAACAGGAGGCCGGCCCGCTTGCCACCCCAATCTTCCGGAGAGTTGGCTGCCGGCTGGGCCCGCATCCGCGGCCGCCTGCGCGAAGAAGTCGGCGAGGTCGAATACCGCACCTGGCTGCGTCAGATGACGCTCGCTGGCGTGGAGGGCGAGGATGCCGTCATCCTCCTCCCCACCCGCTTCCTGCGCGACTGGGTGAACAGCCATTATGGCGACCGCCTGCGTGCGCTCTGGCAGGCGGAATACCCGGAGGTGCGGCGTGTCGACATCCGCGTCTCCGCTAGCCCGCCGCCCGAGGCGGTGCTGGCCGGTGCGGAGGAGCGCGCAGGCGTCGATGGGCGGGGCCTCGCCGAGCCGCTGGCGCCGCGGGCGGCGGAGCCGCGCATGGCGCCCGAGCCGCGCTCCGACTGGGTGGTGCCGCTCGAGGCGCGCTTCACCTTCGACACCTTCGTGGTCGGCAAGCCGAACGAGTTCGCCCATGCCTGCGCGCGGCGCGTTTCGGAGAAGCCGGCGAGCCCGGGCTTCAACCCGCTCTTCCTTTATGGCGGCGTGGGCCTGGGCAAGACGCACCTGATGCATGCGACGGCCTGGGCGATCCGCGCCCATGATCCGCAGCGGACCGTGGCCTACATGTCCGCAGAAAAATTCATGTATCGCTTCATCGCGGCGCTGCGCTCCCAGAATACCATGGAGTTCAAGGAGACGCTCCGCGCCGTCGACGTGCTGATGATCGACGACCTGCAGTTCCTGATCGGCAAGGACAATACGCAGGAGGAATTCTTCCACACCTTCAATGCGCTGGTCGATCAGGGCAAGCAGATCATCGTTTCCTCCGACAAGTCGCCTTCCGACCTGGCGGGGATCGAGGACCGGCTGCGGACGCGGCTCGGCTGCGGGATGGTCGCCGACATCCATGCGACGACCTATGAGCTGCGCCTTTCCATCCTGCAGGCCAAGGCCGCCTCGGCGCAGGTGGTGGTGCCGCCCAAGGTGCTGGAATTGCTGGCGAACAAGATCACCACCAATGTCCGCGAGCTGGAGGGGGCGCTGAACCGGCTGGTGGCGCATGCCAACCTCTTCGGCCGGCCGATCACCATCGACAGCGCCCATGAGGTGCTGCACGACGTGCTCCGCGCCCATGAGAAGCGGGTCTCGATCGAGGAGATCCAGAAGAAGGTCGCCGAGCACTACAACATCCGCCTGACCGACATGAGCAGCGCGCGCCGGGCCCGGAACGTCGCCCGGCCGCGGCAGGTGGCGATGTACCTGGCGAAGCAGCTGACCCAGCGGAGCCTGCCCGAGATCGGCCGGCGCTTCGGCAACCGGGACCACACCACGGTGATGCATGCCGTCTCCCGCATCGCCGAGCTGATGGAGGCCGATGCCGGCTTCGCCGAGGACGTGGCGCTGCTGAGGAAGATGCTGGAAACCTGAGAAATCCGCCGCTTACCCTTGCGAATCAAGGCTGTTAGTATGAGGCCTGGAATCGTTGCGGGTGTCGGGGGAGCCTGGGTCAGATGAAGTTCACGGTTGAACGGGCGATCCTCATCAAGGCGCTCGCCCATGTGCAGAGCGTGGTCGAGCGCCGCAACACCATCCCCATCCTCGCCAATGTCCTGCTCTCCGCCCAGGACGGCCTGCTGAAGCTGACGGCGACCGATATGGAGATCGCCGTGGTCGAGGAAGTGCCGGGGGTGCAGGTGGCCCGGCCCGGGCGCACCACGGCGCCGGCGGCGACCCTCTACGAGATCGTCCGCAAGCTGCCCGAGGGTGCCAAGGTGGAGCTCGACCATGCCGGGGGCGATGCGGCCCTGAAGCTCCGGGCCGGGCGGTTCAATACGGACCTCTCCGTGCTGCCGGTGGAGGACTTCCCCTCCATGACGGAGGGCAAGCTGCCGCACCAGTTCGCCCTCTCCGCCGGGCAGCTGCGGGAGCTGGTCGATCGCACCCGCTTCGCCATCAGCACGGAGGAGACGCGCTACTACCTCAACGGCATCTACCTGCATGCCACGGAGAGCGAGGGCTCCCCCGTGCTGCGGGCAGTCGCGACGGACGGGCACCGGCTGGCCCGGGTCGAGGAGCCGCTGCCGGATGGCGCCGCCGGCATCCCGGGCGTCATCATCCCGCGCAAGACCGTCAACGAGCTGCGCAAGCTCGCCGAGGAAACGCAGGAGGAGATCACCATCCGCCTGTCGGACACCAAAATCCGCTTCGACATCGGCGCGGTGCAGCTCACCAGCAAGCTGATCGACGGCACCTTCCCGGAATACGACCGCGTGATCCCGCGCGGGAACGATAAGATCCTGCGCGTGCAGAAGCGGGAATTCGCCGAGGCCGTGGGGCGCGTCGCCGCCATCAGCTCGGAGCGCTCGCGGCCGGTGAAGCTTTCGCTCGACCGCAACCGCCTGCTGCTCTCGGCCACCTCCGCCGAGCAGGGTCAGGCGCAGGAGGAGCTGGACGACGAGGTGGTGAAGTATGACAGCTCGCCGCTCGAGATCGGCTTCCAGGCGCGCTACCTCAACGACATCACCGACCAGATCGCCGACATGGTGGAGTTCCGCTTCGCCGACGGCAGCGCGCCGACGGTGGTGACGGATGCGGCGAAGCCGGAAGCGCTCTACGTGCTGATGCCCATGCGCGTCTGAGGGGCGGCGAAGGACCTGCCCCTGCCTTGCTGCCCGTGACCCGCCGCCCAGGCCTCGGCCGGGCGGCGCTGCCCGCCCCATGAGCCCGATGGCCGCCGCCTGGCGCGGCCTTGCCTGCACCGGGATCGCCGCGTTGCTTGGCGGGCTGTCGGGGCAGGTGCATGGGCTGGCGGCCGCCGATCTCGGCGGCGCGCTCGGGCTCTCGGCCGACGAGGCTTCCTGGGTGACGACGGCGGGCGCGGCCACCGAGGGTGCCGCGGTGCTGGTCGCCGCCCCGCTCTTCGCCGCGTTCGGCGCGCGGCGGATGGTGCTCGCCGGGGCGCTGGGCGGTGGCCTTGCGGCGCTGCCCGGCTGGCTCGACCTGCCGCCCGAGGCGGCATTGCTGGGCCGGCTGCTCGGCGGCTTCGCCATCGGCCTGCTGCCGGTGACCATGATGGTCTGGGCCATGCGCAACTTCCCGGCGCCGCAGCGGCCGTTGCCGTTGATGCTCTTCGCCCTCGCCTCCTCCCTGCCCTCGGCCTTCGCCGCCTCGGTGGCGGGGCTGGCGACGCTGCATCTCGGCGGGCGGGCCGGGTTCCTCTTCGACCTCGCCTGGACCGGGCCCCTGGCGCTCCTCGCCCTCTGGCTGCTGCCGCGGGAGGAGGCGAAGCCAGGGCTGCTCGCCACGCTGGACTGGGCCGGCTACCTGCTGCTCGCCGGCGGGACGGCGATGCTGGTTGTCGTGCTGTCGCAGGGCGAGCGGCGCTTCTGGCTGGCAACGCCCTTCATGCTGCCGCTGACGGCCTTCGGCAGCGCCCTCGCCGCGCTCGCCGTCGCGCGCCTGCTGGCCTCGCCACATCCCTGGCTCGACCTCCGCCTGCTGCGCATCCCGAGCTTCGCGGTCGGGCTGGCGGAGGCGGTCTCGCTGCGCTTCGCCCTCATGCTCGGCGCCTTCGCCGCGCCGCAGGCCCTGCTGCGGCTGCAAGGCCTGCGCCCGGAGCAGGCGGGGGAAGCAGTGCTCTGGCTGGCGGCCGGGCAGGCGCTCGGCTTCCCGCTGGCTTGGCTGTGGCTGCGACGGCCGGGCGCGGATGGGCGCTGGGCGCTTGCCCTCGGCCTCGCCGCCTTTAGCGGGGCGGCGCTGTGGGGGGCGATGATCGATCCGCGCTGGAGCGTGCCGGAATTCGTCCCGATGCTGGCGCTGGCCGGCCTGGGCCAGGGCCTCTTCCTCACCGCCGTGCTGCGCTTCGCAACCGCCGAAGTGCCGGCGACGGGTGGCTCCACGGCGGCCGGGCTGTTCAACCTCAGCCGCGTCCTCGGCCAGGCGGGGGCGGCGGCGATGCTCGGCGCGCTGCTCCGGCTGCGCGAGGGCTTCCACTCCGCCCGGCTGGTGCAGGAGGTGACGCCGGCGAGCCAGGCGGCGGCCGAGCGGATGGCGGAGCTCGGCACCCTCTATGGCAGCGTCACCACCGATGCCGGGGCGGCGGCCTCCGCGGCGCTCGCCCGCCTCGCCGCCGAGGCCTCGGCCCAGGCCTATGCGCTGGCCTTCGGCGATGTCTTCCTCGGCATCGCGGCTGTGCTCGCCGTGGCCGCCCTGCTCATCCCGCTGCTGCCGCGGCTCGGGGATCGTCCATGAGTGCCCTGCGCCGCTTGGGGGTCGTGCTGGCCCTCGTCATCGCCCTGGCCGCGCTCGGCTGGTATGGCTGGCGGGCCTGGGACGGGTCGCGTGCCGTGCAATCCACCGAGGATGCCTATGTGCGGGGCGACATCACTGCCCTCTCGCCGCGCGTCTCCGGCTATGCGGTCGAGATCACGGCCGATGACAACGAGGCGGTGACGGCGCGCCAGGTGCTCGTCCGGCTCGACCCGCGCGACTACCAGGCGGCGGTGGACCGGGCCGAGGCGCAGGTGCGGCAGGCGATCTCGCAGCTCGCCCGCGCCGAGGTACAGCGGCAGAACCAGCAGCTGCAGATTACCTCGGCCGAGGCGGCGCTCGGCTCCGCCCAGGCCCAGGCGCAGCGCAACGGCATCGACCTTTCGCGCGCACGGGAGCTGCGGGCGACCGGCGCCGGCACCCAGGCGCGGCTCGACGATGCGACCGCGGCCGACCAGGCGACGCGCGCCACGGCGCTGGAGGCCAAGGCCAATCTCGACCTGCAACGCCAGACCCTGCAGCAGGTCGATGCGGATGCGCTGGTGGCGCGGGCGACGCTGGCCGCGGCGCGGGCCTCGCTTGCCTCGGCTCGCATCGCCCTCGAGGATACCGAGGTCTGGGCGCCCATCGACGGCATCGTCGCCAACCGGCGGACGCGCGTCGGCGAGTATGTCGCGGTGGGGACGCGGATGCTTTCCATCGTCCCGCTCGATGGGCTCTGGATCGAGGCGAATTTCCGCGAGACGCAGATGGAGCGGATGGCGCCCGGCCAGCCCGTGGCCTTCCGCCTGGATCGCTACCCGCGCCTCCGGCTCTGCGGCTATGTGGAGTCGGTCGGTCCGGCCTCGGGCAGCGAGTTCGCGCTGATCCCGGCCGACAACGCGACGGGCAATTTCACCAAGATCGTGCGGCGCTTCCCCGTCCGCCTCAGGCCGAACGCGACCGAGCCGAATGCCGGGCTGCTGCGGCCGGGCATGTCGGCGGTGGTGCGGGTGGGCGTCGGCGAGGCCGAGGTGGCGGGCTGCCGCTTCGATGCGGCGCGCGCCCGGCGGCCGCCGAGCCTGCCGCGGCAGCCGCTGCGTCCCGGGCTCGACCCAGCGCCGGGTTCCGGCCGGTAGGGGCCGCGATTACCGCGGCGGCTCCGCGCCCACCTGCTCGACGATGCGGCGGTAATGCTCCGGCCGGCGATGGGCGGCGAAGTTGAACATCTTCTCCTTGCCCTGGCGGCAGAGGTCGAGGTCGCAATCGGCCACCAGCACCTCGTCGCCGAGCGTCTTCGCCTGTGCCACGACCACCCCGTTCGGATCGACGATGACGGAGCCGCCGATGAGGCCCGAGCCGTCCTCGTTCCCGGCCTTCGCCACGGCGACCGCCCAGGTGGCGTTCATGTAGGCATTGGCCTGCGCGGCCAGGACCGAGTGGAAGGTGCGGAGCTCCTCGTTCTCGGTCGTGCCGCCATTCGGGTCGTAGGCGGCCGAGTTGTAGCCGAGCACCATCAGCTCCATCCCCTGCAGGGCGTAGACGCGCCAGGCCTCCGGCCAGCGGCGGTCGTTGCAGATCAGCATGCCCATGACCGGCGAGCCCCATGCGGCCGGGCCGCGGAAGGCGGGGAAGCCGAGGTCGCCGTATTCGAAGTAGCGCTTCTCCAGCTGCTGGAAACGGTCGCCCGCGCGGGGCTCGACCGAGCCCGGCAGGTGGACCTTGCGGTACTTGGCGAGGATCGCGCCGTCCGGCCCGGTGGTGATGGCGGCGTTGAAGCGCTGCCCGTCCGGCGTCCGCTCTGCATAGCCGACATAGAAGCCGACGCCGAGCGCGCGCGCCCGGTCGAACAGCGTCTGCACCTGCGGGTTGGGCATCGCGCCCTCGTAATACTGGTCGAGCTCCGCGCCCTCGATCAGCCAGCGCGGGAAGAAGGTGGTGAAGGCGAGTTCGGGGAAGACCACCAGCTTCGCCCCCTGCCCCGCCGCCTGCTCCAGCAGCGCGATCATGCGGGCGAGGATGGCCTCGCGGCTGTCGGCGCGCTGGTTGGGACCCATCTGCGCGGCGGCAAGGCGAAGGATGCGGGACATGGCAAGGCTACCTCTGGGCCGGGCGGTGCGGCGCACCGCTGAACGGCCGCAGAAGGCGCCGGATCGGCTGGCATTTCAATGCCCTTCCGCGCAACGAGCCGCTGCGCGGAAGGGCGCGGCGCGGCGCCTCGCCGGGTCAGGCCGGCTTCACCGGTTCCTTATCCCTCGGCAGCCGCGCCAGCGCGCCGTCCGGCAGGCGGAGATGCGCCTGCACCAGGGCCTGCGGCGTCACCGCCGCCCACTGGTTCAGCGAGATGTCGGCATAGTGGTCGCTCTTGAAGATCTCGAGGAAGCGGAGCGGCCCGCTGCCGGTGTTCTCGATGTAGTGGCCCATCGCGTAGGGCACGTAGCCGACGTCGCCGGCGCGGTAGTCGAAGGTGCGGGCATGTTCCTCCGGCCCGACGACGCCCATGCGTCCCTCGCCCTCGAGGTAGTACTGCCACTCGTCGCCGTTCGGGTGCCAGTGCAGCTCGCGCAGCCCGCCCGGCTCCAGCTCCACCAGCGCGGCGGCGATGGTCTTCGAGGCGGGGAAGTGCGAGCTGTCGGTGATGCGGACATTGCCGCCGCGGCCGCTCGCCGCCGGCTCCTGCGCCGTCATGCGGTGGCTGAAGCCCACCGGCACCTTTTCGACGCTCCGGGGAATCTCGGCCTGCATGGCGGCCGGCATCGGCGCGTCGAAGATGTAGAGGTGCTCCTTCGGCAGATTCTCGAAGGCGCTTTCCGGCAGGCCGAAATTCTTCGCCAGGACGGAGCGCGGCACATGCTTCACCCAGTCGGTCAGCATGAAGGTGCTGTCCTCGGAGAAAGCGCCGTTGTCGAAGACGAGGAGGAACTCGCAGCCGTCGTCCTGCAGCCCCTGGATGGAATGCGGGATGCCAGGCGGGAAGTACCAGAGGTCGCCGGCCGAGACGTCGTCGATGAACCAGCGCCCCCGCTCGTCGACCGCGGTGATGCGAGCCTTCCCGGCGATCATGAAGGCCCACTCGGCCTCCTTGTGCCAGTGCAGCTCCCGTGCGCCGCCGGCATTGAGCCGCATGTTGACGCCGGCCATGGATGTCGAGATCGGCAGCTCGCGCGTGGTGATCTCGCGCGTCCAACCGCCGGATTCGAGGCGCCGGTGCGCGTCGGAATAGGCGAAGCGGAGGTTGGGCAGCGTGCCGTGGTCAGTCGAGGGTGGCGTCAGGAGATCCGGGTTCTGACCCTGCCGTGCCTCGTTCTGCGGGCCGAGGATCCGGTGGCGCGGGTCGGATGCCGGGGCATTCGGCGTGCCCGCGGGGGCTGGGCCCTGGGCGCGGGCTGCCTGGGCGGCGAGCAAGCCGCCGGCCGCGGCGCCGATCGCGCCGCGACGGGAAAATGCATCCATGGTCACGCACCTCCTAACCTGGGGACCTGGCTGTAGCGCGGGCCCCGGGATGGAAGTCGCGGAGTGAAAGGAGTTTCATCCGCCGCTAACCGGGTTCAGTTCGCAGCGGTGATCAGCCCGGCGGCGGCGGCCTCGGCCCAGCGGCGGTTGTCGCGCTCGAGGAAGGCCGCGAAGTCGGTGGGGCCGAGCGTCGCCAGGTCGGCGCCGAGTTCGGCGAGGCGCTGGCCGATGGCAGGCTTCGCCAGCGCGGCCTGCACCGCGGCGAAGACGCGCGCCGCCAGCGCTGGCGGCAGGCCGGGCGGGCCGTACAGGCCGTACCAGCCGTTGAATTCGTAGCCGGCGAGCCCGGCCTCCTGCATCGTCGGCACCTGCGGCAGCAGGGCGGAGCGGCGGGCCGAGGTGACGGCGAGCACCTTCACCGCGCCGCTCGCCACATGCTGGAGCACGGCGACGGTGCTGGTGGTGGCGAGCGGGATGTGGCCGGCGACTAGGTCGTTCAGCTGCGGCCCGCTGCCGCGATAGGGCACCTCGATCAGCCGGATACCGACCTGGCGGGCGAAGGAGTTGCCGGCATAGCTGGTCGCCGCCTCGGTGGAGCCGAAGGCGATGCCGCCGGGCCGGGCCTTCGCCGCGGCGATGAGTCCGGCGATGTCGCCATAGGGCTGCCCGCCATGCGCGGCGAGCACCAGCGGATAGCCGGAAAGCATCGAGACCGGGGCGAAGTCCTTGACGGGGTCGAAGGGAATGGCCGGCATGGCATACCGGTTGATGACATGCGCGCCGGTCGCCACCATCAGCATGTGGCCATCGGGCGGCGAGCGCTGGACGTATTCGGCGCCGACCACGCCATTGGCGCCGGCGCGGTTCTCGACGACGACGGGGTGGCCGATCGCCTCGCGCATCCCCTCGGCGAGGGCGCGGGCGAAGATGTCGGTGCCGCCGCCCGGCGCATAGGGGACGATGATGGTGACGGGGCGGCTGGGCCAGGCGGGCTGTGCCCGGGCGCTGCCGGCCAGCAACGCGGCGGCGAGGGCGGTGCGGCGGGTGAGGGTCATCGGCCCGCTCCTCAGTAGGGGGTGTCGCGCATGCCGAGCGCGGCGGCGGCGCGGGCCTGCCAGGCGGCGAGGCCAGGCGGCAGGTTCTGCCCCTTGAAGCCGCCGCGCACGCTGCCGGGGGCCGTGCTCTTGTAGACCTCCTGCATCGCGTCGCAGAGCGGGCGGCCCTCCGGCACGGCGAGCCAGAGGCGAAGCAGGTGGCGCTTCCGCTCCGGCTCCTCGAAATCCTCGTAATGGGTGCGGCTGTGGATCAGGACGTGGTTGTTGACGAGCTGCAGGTCGCCCGGCTCCAGCCACATCGAGAAGCAGAAGGCGTCGCTGCTCGCCATCTCCTGGATGGCATCGAGCGCCTCGTGCTGCCGCTCCGAGAGGCGCGGCTCGCCCTCGATCTGCTGCGTCGCGCGGATGTGGTTGCGGATGTAGCGGGCGGCGAAGTGGCCGTCCTGCAGGCTGTAGACGGGCGCCATGTAGGTCGGCGTCTCGTCGGCCGCTTCCTCCTTCTGCCGGCTATGGGGGAGGAGGCCGTAGAGCGTCTCGACCAGTTCCGGCCGCTCGGCCAGCAGCGCGTCATGGATGGCGACCGAACTGGCGAGGCGGCTGAGGCCGCCGCTCCGCGCCGTCTTCAGGCACAGCAGGGCGACGACGTCGCTGCCATCGGTGTGAAAGTCGAGCTCGGCATTGGTGTTGTAGCCGCGGCCGCCATGGCCGCGATAGGTGCCGCCGGCATCGCGCACGTCGGACATCAGCTGGCTCGCCTTGCCCTGCGGCCGGGCGACGCCGAGATGCGTGCCGATCGCCCAGAACAGCAGCCGCGCCTCCTCCGGCGTGTAGTCGCCGACCGGGATGCCGCGCAGGGTGCGGAAGCCGATGCCCCCCTCCAGTTCCCGCGCCGCCTCGGCCAGCACGGCGCCGAAAGGGCCGAGGGGAAAGTCCTCGCGGGTGATATCCAGCATCGGCTTGCCCGTTGCCTGGAGGCGGCGGAAGGCGCTTCGCAGATCCTCGATCTCGGCGGGCGCAAGCGGGCGGAGCCAGGCGCCGGATGCTTCGAGCGCAGCCGGCCGCCAGGCCGCCGCGGTTGCGATGGGCTGGATCATTCTTGGTTCTCCTCCGGAAGGGAGGATGGCAAGGCGGGAGGGGGCTGTCGAGCTACCGGCCGCGCAGCCGGTGCCAGAGCGCCAGCCCGGCATCGTAGGGAATGGCCGGCACCTCGCGCAGCCGCCAGTACCAGCGGCGCCGCCAGCCCTCGGCCCCGGCGGAGCCGCCGATCGGCACCGGGCGTGCCGGCATGCCCATGACCCGCAGCAGCAGCAGGCAGCGCGGCAGGTGGAAGCGGCTGGTCGCGGCCAGGACCGGGCCGGCATGGCCGAGGCGCCGCAGCAGGGCGGCGCTGGCGAGCGCGGAGGAGAGCGTGTCGGTGCCCGTCGGCTCCTCGACGATGCTGCCGGCGGGCACGCCGAGGGATTGCAGCAGCTCCGACATGACATGGCTCTCGGCGGGGCCGAAGCGGCCCTGCGCGCCGGTCGGGATGTAGAGCGGGTCCGCGAGCCGGGCGCCGAAGCGGGCGGCGGCCTCGACGCGGCGGCGGAGCGTCGGGCTGGCGCTGCCATCGGGGCGGACGGCGGCGCCGAAGATGATGATCGCCGCCCTCACGCCGGGGCAGCGATCAGCAGGCGGTTCATCGCCTCCATGCTCTGGCGGAGGGCGGCGAGGTCCCGCCAGAAGGCCTCGCGGGAGACGCCGTTGGCCGCCAGCTCGTCGGCGATGGCGCCGAAGCTGCGGCGGCCATCGACGCGCTGGAGGATGGCGCCGGCAAGGCGCGGCAGCGGCAGGTTCACCCGCAGCCCGTCGAAGGTGACAGGCAGCGTGCCGTCGCGGGGCAGGCCCTTCGCCAGGGCGGCGCCGTCCATCTCGCGGAGGGTGGGGACGGAAGCCGGGTCCTCCCAGGGGCGCTCCGGCTCGGCCTCGTCGGCGCGGCGGCAGTAGAGGATGTGGATGCCCATATTGCCGGTGATGGCCTCGGCCAAGGCCGCACGCTCGATCGGCGTCATCGTGGCGGTCCGGGCGCGGAGGCGTGGGTCGGGCAGGTAGGCGTCCGGGTCATAGCGCACCGGCTCCACCCAGCAGGCGATGCGGAGGCCGGCCTCGGCGACCAGCGCGGCAAGGTCGGGGACGGTATAGGCGCGGTCGCGGGGGTTCAGCAGCAGGTCGTAGAGCCCGGCATCGCCGCCCGAGATGTGGTCGGTCAGCCAGGGGTTGCGCTTCAGCCAGGCGGTCTCCGGCACCTGGCGCCAGAGCCGGCGGGCGATGTCGATCCGCGCGGGCGGCGCCTCGCTATCGGGTGCGAGCAGGCGGAGCGCGTCCTGGAGCATGTAGACGCCGGTGCGGCCATGCGGGGCATAGACCATCAGCCCGATGCCGCCGCCCGGCGCCAGCACGGACGTCAGGGAGCAGAGCCCGGCCAGCGGGTCCGGCAGGTGGTGCAGCACGCCGCAGCAGTCGATGTAGTCGAAGGGGCCGAGGCCGCTCCCCGGCAGGTCGAGCAGGGAGCCGTTCTCGAAGCGGATGTTGCCGAGCTTGCGGGCGGCGGCGCGGCCATCGGCGATTCGGCGGGCGGCGGCGCTGCGGTCGAGCCAGGTGACCTCGCCGGGGCGGCCGGCCCAGGCCATCTGCTGCGCCAGCATGATGGTGCCGTCGCCCGTCCCGCCGCCGGCGAAGAGGGCGCGCAATGGGACCGAAGCTGGCCGGCGGCTCCCGAAGATCCAGTGGTCGATCTCGCGGAGATGGCTCGGGCTGCCGACGATCAGGCGGCGGGCCTCCTCCCGCGGGTCGCGGGCGGGGTAGGGAAAGGCCTCGTACTGGGCGGCCAGATGCCGGTCGGGAGCGTCGGTCATGGCCGGGTTGCATAAGGCGGGGCGCGCCGGGGCACCAGCCCGGTTGCTGCGGCGCGGCGGCGGGCCTATCTAGCGGCCAAGACCGCTTCCCCCGCGGCCTCACCTTCATCCGACCTCCGCCGACCCGGCGCCGCCTCCCCCGCGGCCGTGCCGGTCCGGCCCTGACAGGTGCTTCCAGCGGCATGCGTGCGCTTCTCCGCCTCCTCCTCGCCCTAGTCCTTGCCCCGGTGGCCTCCTCGGCGGCCCATGCCCAGCAGGCCAGGCCGCAGAAGCTCGGCGACTACCAGTCCTGGATCGCCGCGGCCTATACGGAGGGCGGGCAGAAGGTCTGCTACGCCTTCACCCGCACCACGCGGCAGGGGGTGCTGCTCACGGTGACCCACCGGCCGGGGCGGCGGGACACGGTGACGGTTTCGGCCGGCTACACCTATCCGCGCAGTGCCGAGGCGACGGCGGTGATCAGCGGCACGGACCTGCCCTTCTACACCGCCGGCTCCACCGCCGCGGCGCGGGACGGCAAGATGGTGGTGCAGGCAATGCGCAACGGCCGGGAGATGCTGCTGCGCGGCCCGGGGGCGAATGGGCGGGGCACGACCTCCGACACCTTCCCCCTCGCCGGCTTCACCGCCGCCTATGAGGCGATCAGCAAGGAATGTCCCTCGGGAGGCCGTGGATGAGCGATCTCACCAGCGTCGAGCGCGAGCGCATCCTCGCCAAGTCCGCGCTCTTCAACCCGCCCGAGGCCACCCTGCCGGACGGGCGGCGGGAGCTGGTCGGCCTCTCGCGCGAGGAGCTGGTGGCGGAGCTGGCGGCGCTCGGCGAGAAGCCCTTCCGGGCGAAGCAGCTCTGGCACTGGATCTACCACCAGGGCGTCACCGACTTCGCCGCGATGACCAGCATCGCCGGGCCGATGCGGGCGAAGCTCGCCGAGCGCTTCACCGTCGGCCGGCCCGAGGCGGCGACGGTGCAGACCAGCGCCGACGAGACGCGCAAATGGTTGTTCCGCTGGCGTGACGGGCAGGAGGTGGAGACGGTCTACATCCCCGACCGCCATGCCGACCGAGGCGCCGTCTGCATCTCGACGCAGGTGGGCTGCACGCTGTCCTGCCGCTTCTGCCATACGGGGACGCAGAAGCTGGTCCGCAACCTCGGCGCCGCCGAGATCGTCGGCCAGTTCATGGCGGCACGGGACAGCTACGGCGAGTGGCCGAGCCCGAAGGACGACCAGCCGCGGCTGCTCTCGACCATCGTCGTCATGGGGATGGGCGAGCCGCTTTACAATTACGAGAACACGGCGAAGGCGCTGCGCATCATCATGGATGGCGAGGGCATCGGCCTGTCGCGTCGGCGCATCACCCTCAGCACCTCGGGCGTCGTGCCGATGATGGACCGCTGCGGGCAGGAGCTCGGCGTCAACCTCGCCGTCTCGCTGCATGCGGTCACCGACGAGCTGCGCGACGAGATCGTGCCGCTGAACCGGAAGTATCCGATCCAGGAGTTGCTCGATGCCTGCCGGCGCTATCCGGGGGCGAGCAATGCGCGGCGCATCACCTTCGAATACGTCATGCTGCGCGGGGTGAACGACAGCGAGGCGGAGGCGCGGGAGCTGGTGCGGCTGCTCCAGGGCATCCCGGCGAAGATCAACCTGATCCCGTTCAATCCCTGGCCGGGCAGCCCGTACCAGACCAGCACCTACGAGCAGACGGCGAAGTTCGCCGCCATCCTCAACGATGCGGGGTATTCCAGCCCGATCCGCCGGCCGCGCGGGCGGGACATCCTGGCGGCCTGCGGGCAACTGAAGACGGAGAGCGAGCGGACGCGGCGCGTCAGCGCTTAAACCGCCTTGCGGAACAGCACCGCGCCGCCGATGCGCCCGTAGCCCTGCGCCGCGTAGAAAGCGTGCGCCGCCTCACGCTGCGCGCCGGAATGCAGCGAGACGGAGGGCTGGCCCTGCGCCCGCGCCCAGTCCTCGGCGGCGCGCAGCAGCCGTCCGCCGAGGCCGGAGCCGCGCAGCCCCGCCTCCACCACCAGCGCCTGCACCACCACCTCCGGCGGCTTCTCGAGTGCCGGGCGGAGGAACAGGTGCATCAGGCCGAGCACCGCCTTCTCCCGCACCGCGACCAGCACCGCATGGCCGGGCGCGGCGAGGACGGTGGCGAGGCGCCGGGCCGCCTCCTCCGCCGCCATCGGGTAGCCGAGCTGGGCCAGCAGGCCGGGGAGCGCCGGCAGGTCGGCCTCCTCCACCGGCCGGATGGCGATGCCGCCGCTCATTCCGCCGTGGCCCCGCTGTCGGCCACCACCTTGGTCCAGAAGCCGATCTCGGACCGGATGTAGGCGGCATAGTCGGCCGCGCTGCCGCCGGTCGGCCGCGCGCCCTGGGCGGCGAGGCGGGCGCGCACATCCGCATCGGTCAGCGCCGCCGCCACCGCCGCATTCAGCCGGGCGATGGCCGTCGGCGGCGTCCGCGCCGGAGCGAGGATGCCCTGCCAGGCGCCGAGGTCGAAGCCGGGCGGCGTCAGCCCCGCTTCGGTCATCGTCGGCACCTCGGGCAGCAGGGGCGAGCGCTCGGCGGAGGAGACGGCGATGGCGCGTACCCTCCCCTCCTGAATCATCGGCAGCGCCGTCACCACCGTGTCGGAGGTGAACTGCACGTTCCCCGCCGCCGTGTCGGTCAGCGCCGCGGCGGTGCCGCGATAGGGGACATGGACGGCCTCGCCGCCGATATGGTTCAGCACCAGGAAGGTGACGAGGTGCGAGATGTTGCCGACGCCACCGGAGGAATAGCTGAGCTTGCCGGGATTGGCGCGCAGCCAGGCGACGAACTCCGCCGGCGTGCGCGGCGGCGCGGCCGGATTCACCACCAGCGCCAGCGGCGAGGCGGCGGTGAGCGAGACCGGCGCGAAATCCTTCAGCAGGTCGTAGCTGAGGCGCCGGTAGAGCGCCCGGCTGATGACGATGGAGGAGGTGTTGTAGAGCAGCGTGTAGCCATCCGGCTCCGCCTTCGCCACGACCTCGGCGGCGATGTTGCCGTTGGCGCCGCCGCGGTTCTCGACGACGATCGCCTGGCCCAGCTCGCGCGCCATACGCTCGGCGAGGATGCGGGCGACAACATCGGTCGGGCCGCCGGGCGGGAAGGCGACGACGAGCCGCACCGGCCGATCCGGGAACCCTCCTTGCGCCAGGGCCGGAGCGGCGAGGCCGGCGGCGCCGAGTGCCAGCAGGTGGCGGCGGTGGATCATGCGGTGTCGTCTCCCCGGATCAGTCGCGTCGCATCGTAGTCCATCACCCGCTCCTCCCGCTGGTTCAGTACGCGGATGGCGCTGCGGACCACGGCGCGGCCGCCCTGGCTGGTGGGGCGGATCTCGGTGACCTCGATCTCGGCATGGATCGTGTCGCCGACGCGCACCGGCGCCAGCGGGCGGATATGGGTCTCGAGCAGGGCGAGGCCGGTGCCATGGGCCATGCCGGCCAGCACCATCCCCTCGATCAGCGCATGGGTCAGCGCGCCCGGCACCGGGCGGGCTCCCAACGCGCCGGCATGGGTCGCATCGACGAAGAGCGGCTCCTGCATGCCGGTGAGCGCCACGAAGCCCATCAGGTCGTGCTCGGTGACGGTGCGGCCGAAGGTGCGGAAGCGCTGCCCCGGCCGCAATTGCTGCCAGGTGAAGCCCATGCCGAGCGGTGCCGTGCGATCCGTCATGGTCCCTCCCCTGCCGCAAGGCTCGGCGCTCGTTGCGCCGCTGTCAACGGCGCCGCCGCCGCTTGACGCGGCACGGCAAGCGGCTCCCTATCGCCCTGCATGCCGCCCGCCATTCCCATCGCCCTGCTGGCGCTTGCCGGCTTCACCACCGGCTCCGGCATGCGGATGCTGGACCCTTTGCTGCCCGCCATCGCCCGCGCCTTCGAGGTCAACGTCTCGCAGGCGAGCGCGGTGGTGGCGGGGTTCGTGCTGCCCTACGGGCTGGTGCAGCTGGTGGCCGGGCCGCTCGGCGACCGGTTGGGCAAGGTGCGGATCGCCTGCCTGGCGGTGCTGCTCTTCGGCCTCGGCCTGGTGGCGAGCGGCTTCGCCACGGCCCTGCCCGGGCTGATCGCGCTCCGCGCCTGGAGCGGGTTCTTCGCCGGCGCCGTCATCCCGTTGCTGATGGCGCATATCGCCGACGCGGTGCCCTATGCGGAGCGGCAAGTGGCGATCAGCCGCTTCCTCACCGGCATGGTGATGGCGCAGCTCGTCGCCGGCCCGGCCTGCGGGATGGTGGCGGAGGCGGCGGGCTGGCGGCTGCCCTTCCTGCTGCTGGGCGGGATGGCGCTGGCGGTGGGCGGGCTGCTCGCCTGGTGGCTCGGGCCCGCGCTCTGGCGGCGGCCGGAGGGGAACGGCGGCGGGCGCGGCATGCGGGCCTATCTGGAGCTGCTCGGCAAGCCTTCCGGCCGGTGGCTGGCCGGCCTCGCCTTCTTCGATGGGTTCCTGCTGTTCGGCGGGGCCTTTCCCTTCATCGGCTCCTTCCTGATCGAGCAGTTCGGCCGCAATGCGGCAGAGGCGGGGCTGATCGTCGCCGGCTTCGGCCTCGGCGCATTCGCCTATACGCGGATGGCGCGGCCGCTGCTGGCGCGCTTCGGCGAGCGGGGGCTGCTGACGCTGGGCGGGGTGGCGGTGGCCATCGCGCTTGGCCTGCTGGCGCTCACCGATCGCTGGGAGGCGGTGGCGGGGCTGCAGGTGGTGCTCGGCCTCGCCTTCTACATGTTCCATGGCGTGCTGCAGACGCGGGCGACGGAGGCGCTGCCGGAGGCGCGCGGCACCGCGGTCGGCGCCTTCGCCCTTGCGCTCTTTCTCGGGCAGAGCGCCGGCTCGCTGGCCTTCGGGCTGGGGCTGGCGGTGGTCGGCTACCGCGCCGCCTTCGCCGTGGCGGGCGGCGGGGTGCTGGCGCTGGCGCTCGCGGCGAGGGCAAACTCCGCCCGCAAGTAGGGGGCAGGGCCATGGAAGAGCGGTATCTGGAGGATTTCGCGCCGGGGCAGGTCTTCCGCTCCGGCCGGCTGACGGTGACGCCGGAGGCGATCATCGCTTATGCGCGGGAATATGACCCGCAGCCCTTCCACCTCGACGACGCGGCGGCGCGCGGGACGCTGTTCGGCGGGCTGGCGGCAAGCGGCTGGCATACCGCCTCACTGACCATGAAGCTGCTGGTCGGCAGCGAATTCCGCCCCGTGGGCGGCATCATCGGCGGCGGGATGGAGGAGCTGGCCTGGCCCCGGCCGGTGCGGCCGGGGGATGAGCTGCGGCTGGAGATCGAGGTGCTGGAGGTGCGGCCGAGCCAGTCGAAGCCGCACCAGGGGACGCTTCGCGCGCGCTGCACCACCCTCAACCAGCGGGACGAGGTGGTGCAGGTGATCGTGCCAAGACTGGTTGTGCCGCGCCGCAGCTGACGGCGAGCCAATTGTGTTGATCTGGCGGCGCTTCCCATGGTTCCATCACGAACATGGGATATCACATACTTTTGTGGCTAGCCCTGGTGCTGGCCCTTGCCGCTCCCGCCGCCGCCGAGCCGGCCTCCGTGCTGGATGTGGAAGCTGTGCCGCATCTCGGCACCGAGGGCCATGCCGACTACGCCCGCTTCCTCCGGCAATCGACGCCGCGTGCCTTTGCCCTTAGCCCGAGCGGGGCCTGGGGCTGGGCGGCGGCGCAGCCGGACCTCGCCACCACCGAGGCGCGGGCCATCGCCCTCTGCGCCCAGTGGGTCGGCGAGGGCGGGCGGGACGAGGGCTGCCGCATCTATGCGCGCGACCTCGCCGTAGTCTGGCCGGGGCGGGAAGGAGCGCCGCCACCGGCCCCGGCCCGGCCGGTGCAGGGCGGGCCGGGCTGGGCGGTGGTGCCGGACGGGCGCTTCCTTTGGCAGGGGCCGCGGGTGGCGCGCGGGGCCTATGTCTGGGCGCATGGCCGCGCCGCTGGCGGGCAGGACAGCCGCGGCAGCCAGCCGCAGCCGCATGTCCGGCTGTTCAACAATGCCGGCTGGGACGTGCTGCGCTTCGACCGCGACCCGCTGTTGGACGAGACGGAGAGCGCCGCCGGCTGGCTGCGCGGCGCGCTGCGGGCGCTGCGGGCGCAGGGCTACCAGCGGATCGTCGTCGGCGGGCAGTCGCGTGGGGCCTGGAATGCCTTGCAGTCGCTGGACGAGCCGGGGCTGGTCGATGGCGTGGTGGCCATCGCCCCCGCAGCGCATGGGCCGCGCGGCAGCCCGGCCTGGGGCTGGGCAGTGGCGGAGTTGCGCGAGGTGCTGGAGCGCGCCCGCAACCGCGACGCCCGCGTCGCCGTCGCCACCTTCGAGGGCGACGAGTACGATCCGGACCCCGGGGCGCGGGCCCGGCTGTTCCATGCGCTGACACGGCGGGTGAAGGGGCTGCTCTTCCTCGACCGGCCGGCAGGCCTGGCCGGGCATGGCGGCGGGTCGGAACCGGCCTTCACCCAGCGCTACGCGCCTTGCCTGCTCGACTTCATCGAGGGCCGTCCGGGCCAATGCGGGTAGAGTATCGCGGGTAGCGCCTATTCGGCATCCACCTGCCGGTCCGGCGCGGCCTCGGCGAAGGCCGGGAGCGCCTGGCAGGTCGCCTCGACCGCGAGCAGCCGGCCGAGCGGGGCGAGGTCGACGCCGAAGCGGCGGGCGTTGAAGAGCTGCGGCACCAGGCAGAGCTCGGCGAGGCCGGGCGCCGGGCCGAAGAGGAAGGGCCCCTCCCCCGCCGGCGCCAGCGCCTGGCAGGCGGCGAGGCCCTCGGCGATGACCTCGCGCGCCCAGCCGGTCACTGCCTCCTCCGGCAGGCCGAGGCCGCGCAGGCGGTCGAGCACCTTCAGGTTCTGCACCGGGTGGATGTCGCAGGCGATGGCCTGGGCGAAGGCACGGATGCGGGCGCGTTGCGCCGCGTCGCCCGGTAGCAGCGGCGGGGCGGGGTGCGTCTCCTCCAGCCATTCGCAGATGGCGAGCGACTGGGTGAGCACCGTCGCGCCATCGCCCAGCTCCAGCGCGGGCAGCAGGCCCTGCGGGTTCAGCTGCAGGAAGGCCGGCGCGCGCTGCTCGCCGCGCCGCAGGTGGTGGAAGGCGTGCCCGACGGCGAGGCCCTTCAGGTTCAGCGCGATGCGCACGCGCCAGGCGGCGGTGGAGCGGTAGTAGCCGTGCAGGCGGCTGGGCGTCGGGGGCTGGTCCATGCGTCCTCCTCAGCCAGCGTCCGGGTCGGGGCCGCCATAGAGCCAGGCCATCACCTCGTACCACTCCTCCGAGCTCCTGGCCGACATGATGGCGTTGCGCAGCAGCGCATGCGGCCCGGCGGGATGGTAGACATGCTCGCCGACGGCGCGCGACTGCAATTGGACGCGGGCGGTGCGCAGCAGGCGGCGCTGGCGATAGGCCTCGAGCGCCGCCTCGATGCGGCCGGGATGCGCCTCCACCATCCGCGCCAGGCAGACGGCATCCTCCATCGCCATGCAGGCGCCCTGGGCCATGTACTGCATCATCGGATGCGCGGCGTCGCCGAGCAGGGCGACGCGGCCATCGACCCAGCGCTCCACCGGCTCGCGGTCGCAGAGCACCCAGAGCTTCCAGTCGGTGCCGTGGCGGATGATGCTCTGCGCCCGCGGGTGGATGTGCTCGAAGCCGCGCATCACCTCCTCGAAGGCGGCGGGCTTGCCGGCGACGGGCTCCGGCGCGTCGTTGTGGTAGGTGACGACCAGGTTGAAGAGCTTCCAGCCCTGCAAGGGGTAGTGGACGATGTGGCATCTCGGCCCGGCCCAGAGCGTCGCCGCGTTCCAGCGCAGCTCCTCCGGCATCCGCTCGGTCGGGATGACGGAGCGGTAGGTGGTGTGGCCGGAAACCCGAGGCGGGCCGTCGCCGACCAGCTGGCGCCGGATGCTGGACCACAGCCCGTCCGCGCCGACCAGTGCCGCGCCGGCGACGCGGCCGCCATCGGCCAGCAACGCGGTGACGCTGCTGCCCTCCTGCTCGTAGCCCCGCACGGCGCTCGCGGTGCGCAGCGTGACATGCGGGCTCCCGCGGCAGGCCTCGAGGAAGACGCCATGCAGGTCGCCGCGATGGATCACCGCATAGGGGTTGCCGAAGCGGTGGCGGAAGCCCTCGCCGAGATCGATATGGGTGATCTCCCGGCCATCCACCGCATCTATCAGCCGGAGCCGGTCGATATGGACGGCCATGGCGCGTGCGGTGTCGCCGATGCCGAGCTCGTCGAAGGCATGGAAGGCGTTGGGGCCGAGCTGGATGCCGGCGCCGATTTCGCCGAGCGCCGGCGCCTTCTCCAGCACCAGGCTGGCGATGCCGCGGCGGGCGAGGCCGAGCGCCGCGGCGAGTCCCCCGATGCCGCCGCCGGCGATCAGGATGGGCGGGGTGCCGGGCACGGCGCGTCAGGTCCCGACACGCGGGCGTGGCATGATGGCGGGGTTCCTCCTGGCCGCGGAGCTTATGGACCGCCGGCATGCCGCGCAACGGCGGTGGCCGCGCCGTGACGGGGCTTGTTCGAACCGCTCCGTGCGGCTTCCATGCCCCCGTCGGGACGTGAGGAGGATGTGATGCGCCATGGATGGTGGAGCCGGCTGGGCCGCCGCTGCCTCGGCTTGCTGGTGCCGCTGCTGGCGCTCGGCGCCGGCGCCATGGCCGAGGAAGCCTATCCCGCACGCCCGATCCAGCTCATCGTGCCCTACCCGCCGGGCGGCAACACGGACCTGATGGCCCGCGCCCTGCAGCAATCGCTGTCGCGCGCGCTCGGCCAGAGCATCGTGGTCGTCAACCGCGGCGGCGCCTCCGGCACCATCGGCGATGCCGAGATCGCCCGGGCCCGGCCGGACGGCTACACGATCGGCCTTTCGCCCAATACCCCGCTGACGGCGCAGACGCATCTCGTCCCGCTCAGCTACTCGCTCGACAGCTTCCGCTTCCTCTGCCTCGTCTACGACAACCCGCAGGTCCTGGTCCTGGGCCGCGACGCGCCGTTCCGCGACATCGCCGGCATGGTCGCCTTCGGCCGCACCAGGCCTGAGGCCCTGGTCTACGGCTCGCCCGGCCAGGGCAGCACCCAGCACATCCTCATCGCGCGCCTCCTGCGCCTCGCCGGGGTGGACGCCCTCCATGCGCCCTTCACCGGTGCAGGGCCCATGGCCCAGGCGGCGCTCGGCGGCCAGATCATGGCCTTCGTCGAAAGCCCCTCGATCCCCGCCTCCACCGGCCTGCCGGTCGGCGGGACCTTCAGCCGGGAGCGCCTCCCTGCCCTGCCGGAGGTCCCCACCGTGACCGAGGCCGGCTACCCCATCATCGGCAGCTCCGCCGGCGGGCTCGTCGCCCCGGCCGGCCTGCCGGACGCCATTGCCGCCGTCCTCCAGCGCGGCTGCGCCGAGGCGGTGGCGAGCGAGGGTTTCCGCACCGCCGCAAGCCGCCTCAACGCCGTGCCCAGCTATGCCGAGGGGGCCGAGTTCCGGGCGCGCTTCGCCACTGAAAGCGACAGCAACCGCCAGGTCCTGCGGGACCTCGGGATGGCGCGCGACTGACCGGCGGCCTCGCCCACATGACGGCGAGGGCCAAGGGCTAGGCAGCGGGCATCCGGATGGCCGTATCGAGGAAGCGGTTGGTGAAAGCCGCCTCCGGCTGCATCGCCGGGACATTCTCGAAGTAGGTTCGCAGCAGCTCGTAATCCGCGCCTACCCGCTCCGGCTTGAACGCGCCGAGGGCGACGCTTTCCGTCGTCGGGTCGCGCATCAGCTCGAGGATGCGGCGCCATTGGTCGCGCTGGTTGGCCTCGTCGAGCCCCGAGACGGCGGCCAGCAGGGCGCGCAGCGGCGGGCCGACATCCTGCACGGCGGCGGCGAAGGCGCGCTGCGAGACGCGGACGAAGGCCTCCACCATCCCCGGCTTCGCGCGCAAGACCTCCTCGTTCGCGAGGATGGAATTGCCGTAGGGGTTCAGGCCGATCTCGCGCCAGGCGAGGAAGCCGAGGTCATCGCCGAACAGGCGCAGCTTGAGGTCGTGCTCGTTGTAGAAGTCGCTGGTGATGTCGATGCTGCGGCTGCGCAGCGCCTGCATCTTGGCCTGCGGGCTGACATTGACGAAGCGGACGCTGGCCGGGTCGATGCCGACGGTCTTGGCGAAGGCCGGCCACATGACGCGGGAGGCATCGCCCGGCGGATTGCCGATGGAGCGGCCGGCGAAGTCGCGTGGCCCGCCGATGCCGCTGCTCTTCAGCCAGTAGAAGCCCTGCGGCGAATTGGCATAGACCACCATGACGGCGACGAGCTTCGAGCCCCGGCTGCGCGCCAGCATCGCGGTCGCCATGTCGGCGATGCCGAGTTGCGCGCCGCCGGCGGCCACCCGCTGCGCGGCGGCGCCGGAGCCACGGCCGGTCTCGATCGTCAGGTCGATGCCTGCCTGCTCGTACCAGCCCTGGGCCTTGGCGTAGTAATAGGGCGCGTGGTCGGCCGTCGGCGTCCAGTTCAGCACGAGGTTCACCGGCTCGGCGGCCCGGGCGCGGCCGAGGATCGCGGCGGCGGCGAGGCCACCCAGGACGGCGCGGCGGCCTGCCGCGGCTTCGGCCTTTGCCATTGGCTCAAACCCCCTTCTTGCGTCAGCTCCGGGCGGCGATGCTATCCAACCAATCGGTTGGTTGATAGAGTGAATCATGTCCCGAGCGAGCTTGCCCGCCGCCCCCGAGCGCCCCCGCGGCCAGCGCGACCCGGAAGCGACGCAGCGCGCCCTGCTCGCCGCCGCCACGGCGGAGTTCGCCGAGAAGGGCCTGGCCGGCGCCCGCGTCGACGAGATCGCCCGCCGCGCCGGGGTGAACAAGCAACTCGTCTACCACCATTTTGGCAACAAGGAGGCGCTGTACCGGGCCGCGCTGGAGCAGGTCTATGCCGGCATCCGGGCGGCCGAGCGGGCGCTGCACCTGGCCGACCTGCCGCCCGAGGCGGCGCTGGAGCGGCTGGTCGGCTTCTCCTTCGACTACCTGCTGGAGCACCCCGAATTCGTCGCCCTGCTGAACGACGAGAACCGCCTGGGCGCGCCGCATCTCCGCGAAGCCGACGGGCTGCAGGCCATGCACTCGCCGCTGGTCGACCTGCTGCGGGAAACGCTGCGGCGGGGCGGCGAGGCCGGCATCTTCCGCGCCGATCTCGACCCGGTGCAGGTCTATATCTCCATCGCCGCCCTCTCCTATTTCTACTTCTCGAACAACAGCAGCCTTTCCGCGATCTTCGGGCGGGAGCTGGGGGCGGCGCGAGCGGTGTCGGCACGCCGGCGGCACGTCATCGACTTCACCCTGCGCGCCCTTCGCCCGTGAACTCATTTCAGTCAACTGGTTGGTTGACGAAGGGCAGCCCGGCCGCCTAGCCTCCCCACCTCGCCAGGGGATGAGGTCGGGCATGGAGGCCGCAGCGCAGCAGCAGGACCCGGCGCCGCGCGACCTCGCCCTGCGCGCCACGCTGCTGCACGCGCTGGCAACCGTCGCCGTGCATGCGGCGCTGATCCTCGCCTGGCAGTTCGGCGTCCGCGCATCGGGGCTTCCGCCGGTGATCCTACCGGCGCCGAGCGACATCCTCGCCACGCTTGGCGGCGCGAACTACGCCTGGGGCCCCAATACCTGGGTCACGGCGCTCGAGATCCTCGGCGGCTATGCGCTCTCCGTCGTCGTCGGCGTCGCGCTGGCGCTCGCCTTCTCCTGGTCGCGGCTGCTGACGCTTGCCGTCTTCCCGCTGCTGGTCACGCTGAACATGATCCCGAAGGTGGCGCTCGGGCCGCTGGTCATCACCTGGTTCAGCTACGGCCTCGGCACCAACATGCTGATCGTCTTCTCGCTCTGCGTATTCCCCGTGCTGCTGACCACGCTGCGCGGGCTGCGCGAGGTGGAGCCGGACCTACTCGACCTTGTCCGCTCCCTGCGCGGCTCGCGCTGGGCGATGTTCCGCACCATCCAGCTGCCGGGCTCGCTGCCCTACATCTTCTCCGGCATGAAGGTCGCCGCCATCCTCGCCGTCGCCGGCGCGGTGGTGGGCGAGTTCATCGCCTCCGACCGGGGCCTCGCCTACCTGATGATCCAGGTGCAGGCCTCGCTCGACACCCCGGCCATGTTCATGGCCGTGCTGCTGATCACCCTGCTCGGCATCGTCCTCTATGGCGCGGTGCTGCTGCTGGAGCGGATCGCCCTCCCCCGCGATGCGAGGACAAGCGGATGACCGACTGGCTCGATGCCGCCACCCTGCCCACCGGCTTCGCCGATGCCGAGGCACTCGACGACTTCCTCGCCCGGCCCAGCCGCGCCCTCGCCGCCGACCTCGCCGCGGTCGAGGGCGACATCATGGTGCTCGGCGTCGGCGGCAAGATGGGGCCGAGCCTCGCGCGCCTCGCCCGCAACGCCGCGCCCGGCAAGCGCGTCATCGGCGTCGCCCGCTTCAGCGAGCCCGGGCTGCGCGAGGCGCTCGGCCGCCACGGCGTCGAGACCATCGCCTGCGACCTGATGGACCGCGAGGCGGTGGGGCGGCTGCCGCGCGTGGCCAATATCGTCTTCATGGCAGGGCGGAAATTCGGCGCCGAGGGCGACCAGCCGCTGACCTGGGCGATGAACGTCCATGCGCCGAGCCTGGTGGCGGAAGCCTTCCGCGAGTCCCGCATCGTCACCTTCTCCACCGGCTGCGTCTATCCCTTCGTCCCCGTCCGCAGCGGCGGCTCCACCGAGGACAGCCCGCTGACCCCGCCGGGCGAATACGCCAATTCCTGCATCGGCCGGGAGCGGCTGGTGAGCCACTTCTCCGCCCGCCACCGCACGCCGGGCCGGATCTTCCGGCTGAACTACGCAATCGACCTGCGCTACGGCGTGCTCTTCGACATCGCCCGCGCGGTGCGGGACGGCGCGACGATCGACGTCACCATGGGGCATGTGAACGTCATCTGGCAGGGCGATGCCAACAGCCAGGCGCTGCGCTGCCTCCGCCATGCCACCGTCCCGGTCTCGCCGCTCAACGTCACGGGGCCGGAAACCATCTCCGTCCGCTGGCTGGCACGCGCCTTCGGAGAGCGCCTCGGCCGTGCCCCGGTGCTGACGGGAGAGGAGGCGCCGACCGCCTGGCTGAACAACGCCGCCCAGGCCGCGGCGCTGTTCGGCTACCCGGTGGTGCCGCTCGGGCGGATGACCGACTGGGTGGCGGACTGGGTGGCGCGGGACCAGCCGAGCTTCGGCAAGCCGACGCATTTCGAGGTGCGGGATGGCGCCTATTAGCGGCACCGGTCTCGCACCCCTGGGCGAGGCCGACCTGCCGGGTGCCCTGGCGCTCTCGGCCGAGGCCGGCTGGAACCAGGTCGAGGCGGATTGGCGCCTCTTCCTGCGGCACGGCACGGTGCATGGCCAGCGTGGCGCGGATGGCGCGCTGCGGGCGACCGGCGCGGTGTTGCCCTATGGTCCCTTCGGCTGGATCAGCATGGTGCTGGTGACGGCGTCGGCGCGTGGCCGCGGCCTCGGCACCGCCGTGCTGCGCGAGGCGATGGCGGAGCTCGCGGCGCGAGGCCAGGCCGCCCTGCTGGACGCCACGCCGGCCGGGGAGCGCATCTACCACCCGCTCGGCTTCCGGCCGGTCTTCCCGCTGCTGCGCTGGCGGGGCGAGGCGAGCGGTGGCGGGGCGCCGGAGCCCGGGCTGCGCTCCGCCACCGCCGCCGACCTGCCCGCCATCACTGCCGCCGATGCCGAAGCCTTCGGCGTGCCGCGGCCCGCGATCATCGAGGATCTCTGGCGCCGTGCGCCGGAGGCGGCGCTGGTACTGGAGGGCGGCGAGGGCTTCCTCCTCGCCCGGCCCGGCCGGCAGGCCTTGCAGCTCGGCCCGCTGGTCGCCCCGGACGAGGCCGCCGCCGCGCGGCTGCTGCGGGCCGCGCTCGGCCGGGCGCGTGGGCCGGTGCTGCTAGACCTGCCGCGGCGTTGGTCCGGCCTCGCCGCGCTGCTGGCCGAGGCCGGCTTCCGCGAGGAGCGGCCCTACCTGCGCATGGCGCTCGGCCGCGAGGCCGCCTTCGGCGACCCGGCCCGGCTCTTCCTCATCGCTGGGCCGGAATTGGGGTAGCAACAAGGAGTAGGGCTCGATGGGACTGCACCGTTCCGACCTTCCGGATCCCGTCCGCCGGCAGCTGGCCGCGGGGACGGTCATCCCCGCCCATCCGCTGGCGCTGGATGCCGGGCGCCGCTTCGACCGCCGGCGGCAGCGGGCGCTGACCCGCTACTATGTCGATGCCGGCTCGGGCGGCCTCGCCGTCGGCGTCCACACCACGCAATTCGAGATCCGCGATGTCGGCCTCTACGAGCCGGTGCTGGCGGCGGCGATCGAGGACGCGCGCGGCTGGACCGACCGGCCGCTGGTGATGATCGCCGGGCTCTGCGGCGGCACGGACCAGGCGGTGCGGGAGGCGCGGCTGGCCGTCTCGCTCGGCTACCATGCAGGGCTGCTCAGCCTCGCCGCCCTGCGCGGTGCGGCGCCGGAGGCGGTGCTCGCCCATTGCCGCCGCGTCGCCGAGGAGATCCCGCTGGTCGGCTTCTACCTCCAGCCCGCGGTCGGCGGCCTGCCGCTGGACGCGGAATTCTGGACCGGCTTCTGCGGCATCGACAATGTCGTCGCCATCAAGGCCGCGCCCTTCAACCGCTACCGCACGCTGGACGTGGTGCGCGGGCTGGTGGCAGCCGGGGCCGAGGAGCGCATCACCCTCTACACCGGTAACGACGACCATATCGTGCTCGACCTGCTGACGCCCTTCGTGGCGATGCGGGAGGGCCAGCCGGTGACGGTGCGCTTCCGCGGCGGGCTGCTCGGCCATTGGTCGGTCTGGACGCGGCGGGCGGTGCAGCTGCTGGCACGCTTGCAGGCGGCGGCGGCAGGCGCGGCGGTCCCTGCCGAGCTGCTCGCGCTCGACGCCCGCGTCACCGACTGCAATGCCGCCTTCTTCGACGTGGCGCACGACTTCCACGGCTGCATCGCCGGCTGCCACGAGGTGCTGCGCCGCCAGGGCCTGCTGGAGGGCATCTGGTGCCTCGACCCGAAGGAGGGGCTGAGCCCCGGCCAGGCGGCGCTGATCGACCGCGTCTGCCGCGAGCATGCCGATCTCTCGGATGACGAGTTCGTCGCCGCCAACCGGGACCGCTGGCTCGCATGAGCGCCGAGCCGCTGATCCGGCTGCGCGATGTCAGCAAGACCTACCGCCGCGACGGCCGGGCCTTCACCGCCGTGTCCAACGTCACCATGGAGGTGGCCGAGGGCGACATGGTGGCGTTGGTCGGGCCTTCCGGCTGCGGCAAGACCACCGTGCTGAAGATCCTGGCCGGGCTGCACGACGCCGATGGTGGCGAGGTGCGGATCGGCGGCGCGGCCGGCGCCTTCACCCCGGGCCGCGACGTGGGAATGGTGTTCCAGCAGGCGCTGCTGCTGAAGTGGCGCACCGTGCTGCGCAACGTCATGCTGCCGGCCGAGATCCTCGGCCTGCCACGCCGGGCGGCGGAGGCGCGGGCGCGCGAGCTGCTGGCCATGGTCGGCCTCCGGGGCTTCGAGGACCGCTACCCTTATGAGCTTTCGGGCGGCATGCAGCAGCGGGCCGCCATCGCCCGCGCGCTGGTCCACGACCCGAAGCTCATCCTGATGGACGAGCCCTTCGGGGCGCTGGACGCGCTGACGCGGGAGAAGATGAATCTCGAGATGCGCCGCATCTGGCAGGAAAGTGGCAAGACCATCCTGTTCGTCACCCATTCCATCCAGGAGGCGGTATTCCTCGGCGAGCGCTGCGCCGTGCTCACGGCCGGGCCGGCGCGGATGTCCGACTACTTCGCCATCGATCTGCCACCGGAGCGCGGCCTCGACATCAAGACGAGCGAGGCATTCGGCCAGTATGTCCGGCGCATCTACGGCCTTCTCGGCCTCCACTAGGCTCGGGCAAACCGAGGCGCTGCCTTTGCGCCGAGCGCCCGAGCAGGGCTAATCCACCCTGAAGCCGCTTTTCTCCACCACCGGGCGCCAGCGCTCGATATCCTCCGCCAGCAGCTTTCCCAGCTCGTTGGAGGTCGAGACTTCCGGCTCCAGCCCGATCGCCAGAAGTTGGGACTTTACCTCCGGCTCCATCGTCGCCGCCGACAACTCGGCATTCAGCGCCGCGATGACGGGCGCTGGCGTGCCGGCCGGCGCGTAGAAGGCGTAGAAGCCGAAGCTTGCCTGGTCCGGGTGCCCGAGATCGGCGATGGTCGGGACCTCGGGCGTGGTGATGCCGCGCCGGGAGCCCGAGGTGACGACGATCCGAAGCTTTCCGTCCCTGTGATGCGTCAGGAAGTCAGACACGCCGCCGCAGCCTCCTTGATCGTTATGTTGGCTGGCCTGCCTCTGCGGGACGGCTTGCTTCCTGGACCGGGAAAGGCTGCTGTGCCGCGGACGGCGCTGTCAACGCGGATCGTCGCGCTACCGCAGCCTTGCGGGCTGGTGCTAGCCTGATGCCAAGGAAGCAAGGGGAGGAACATCCAATGCTGCATCGCCGCGCGCTGCTTGGGGCGCCCATGCTCGCCGCCTTGCCCGCGAAAGGTTGGGCCCAGGACAGCTGGCCAAGCCGGCCGGTGCGCGTCATCGTTGGGTTTCCACCAGGCGGCTCGCTCGATGTCATGACGCGGCTCGCCGCCGAGCAGATGACGCAGCGCCTTGGCCAAGCCTTCGTGGTGGAAACGCGCACAGGCGCTTCCGGCAATATCGGCGCGGAAGCGCTCGCCCGCGCCGCGCCGGACGGATACACCATCGGCACCGTCAGCATGCACAACCTGCTGATCAACCCGCATCTTTTCAGGAGCCTGCCCTATGATCCGGAGCGAGACTTCGCCTGGATCAGCGCGATGTGGGACCTGCCCAATGTCGCGGTCGTTGCGGCGCAGCACGTTCCGGCACAGACGCTGCAGGAATTCGCTGCCTGGGCGAAGGCACGGCCGGGCAAGATCAGCTTCGGCTCCTCCGGCGTCGGCACCACCATCCATCTCTCTGGCGCCTACCTGGCTGGCCGGGCCGGATTCGAGGCTCAACATGTGAGTTTCCGTGGTGGCGCCCAGACCATCCCCGCGCTGCTATCAGGTGACATTCAGTACGCGGTGGACAACCTCGCTTCCTATGTGGGCGTGATCCAGGAAGGCCGGATGCGGGCACTCGCGGTGGCGCTGCCGCAGCGCTGGCCAACCCTGCCGCATGTGCCGACCATGACGGAGGCGGGCATACCTGGCTTCGAGGTATCGCCCTGGCATCTGTGGGCGGCGCCGCGCGGCACCCCGCAGGCGGTGATCGACCGCATTTCCGCCGAGGTGCGTGCCGCCTGGACGGACCCGGCGCTGCAACAGCGCGCATTGACGATGGGCGCGCGGTTGACCGGCTCCACGCCCGAGGGATTGGCAGAACGGTTGGCGCGCGAGAGGCCGATCTGGGCGGAGATGGTGAAGGTCAGCGGCGCGCAACCGGAGTAGGCCCGACAGCGCGTTCCTGCGGACTTTCGCGCGAGATCCGGCATGGGTGGCGCCTCTTGGCGCACCGCGCCGCCTTCGCAGAACCTGGTTTCGGAAACGGCTTCGGAGCCGCTGCGGGCCGATGCTGGCCCTTCTGGCTTCGATGCCCCTGCTTCGACCTACCACATGGCCTGGCCAGCCCGTTGCGGATGGTGTGCGACGGCTTCGCTGGCTTCAGCGACAGGGAGAAGTCGGGCTGACCGCTGACGCCGTTGGTTGACCCGGCAGTATGGCCGGTACGGCTGCCGCAAGGTCATGCCTCTGTTGCGGGATGCGGGCTAGCTGGTGAACGCCAGGCGGGTCGAGCGCATCTGCGGCGGAAGTGGCCGAAGGTACCCCCGCGGCAGCCGAAGCGCGGGCGTCGGCACCACAACACCGTCCGCCCGTAAGCCTCGCTCGGCTTCCGACCACCGGCGCCAGAGGTCGTGCTGCCGGCCTTTGCCGCCTGGCCCTGCGGCGGTACGGCGGGCAGCCTCGCCATCCCCAGGCCATGGCGCCCAGGCCGATGTTTTCTTGCCGGGCTGGATGGATGCGCTTCGGCTTCAGCCGGCCTCATCCTCCTTCGAGGGCACGCCTGATCTGCTGTTCTTCGAGGTCCAGTTCCTCACCCAGCGCGCGGTAGGCTTCGGTGTCCATCGTCTCGGCCCGCTCCGCCAGCTTCTCGCGCGCCGCATCGATAGCCACGAGGCGCAGACGCTGCTGAGCTTCCAGTTGGGCGTTCTTGGTCTCGGGGTCCTGCCCCTCGATGCTCGCCCGGTCGGCACGAATCTCATACTCCTGCACTACCTCGGCCGCCGCATCGGTGTGCTCGGTAACCTCTGGGCCATCCAGGTGCTCCCGAACTGCCTCCAGCGCAGCCGTCGTGATCTCGGCCCGGGCCTGAGCCGTCTCAGGTTCGGGAAGGGTGGCCACCTCCTCGGTGACGCCGAGCCGCCGGACGACCCATCCCAGGGTCGTCCCCTGGATCACCAAGGTGACGAAGATCGAGCAGAAGGCGAGGAACAGGATGATGTCGCGGCCCGGGAAAGGTTCGGGTAGTGCGAGAGCCGCAGCCAGGCTGACCACGCCGCGCATTCCCGTCCAGGAAACGACGACAGCATGGCGCCACGGCGTCGGATCCCGTTCCCGTAGCTCGCGCGACAGGACGCGCGGCACCCAGGCCGAGGTAAAGACCCAGACGAAGCGGCTGACGATCAGGGTGACGGACATGGCCACAGCCAGCAGGGCGATCGTTCGCAAGTCGTCATCGGCGAGACGTGCGACGATGCCGCGAAGCTGCAGTCCGATGAGGATGAAGACGAGGCTGGTAAGGGCGAATTCCAGAAAATTCCAGACTGCCACCAACTCGATGCGCGTACGCGCGGTGAACTCGGCATGCTGCTGCCGCCCGAGCACGAGGCCGCAGGCAACGGCCGCAAGTACACCGGATGCATGAATCGCCTCGGCCCCCATGTAAGCGACGAAGCCGGCGAGGATGGTAATCATAAGGTCGAGCAGGGTGTCCTCGAGGTGGGTGAAGATCCACATCGCGACCCGGCCAACGAGCCAGCCCACCAGTGCGCCCCCGATCGCCACGCCGAAGAACTGCAGCGCACCGGCGCTGTAACTGACCGCGCCGACGCCGACCGCCGCGACAGCAAACTTGTACAGCACGAGCGAGGAGGCATCGTTGATCAGGCTCTCGCCCTCCAGCACCGTCACGATCCGCTTGGGCAGCTTGAAGCGGCTCAGCACCGAAGCAGCGGCGACGGCGTCGGGCGGCGCTACGATGGCGCCAAGGGCGATCGCAGCCCACCAGGGCAGCGACGGCAAGAACAGCTTGGCAGTGATGGCCACCAGCCCGGCCGTGAAGAACACGCCCCCGATCGCCAACAGCAGGATGGGGCGGAGATGGTTGCGGAAGGCGGGCCAGTCCGTCCGGTAGGCGCTGACCTGCAGAAGTGGCGGCAGGAAGAGAGCCAGCACGAGCCCGGGGTCGAGCACGAGGGTCGGCAGTCCCGGAATGAAAGCCAACGCCATGCCGCCGAGCACGAGAGTGACGGCGACGGGAAGATTCAACCGGTCCGCAAGCACCGCAAGGGCCACACAGGCCGCGAGGAGAGCCAACAGAAGTTCAAAGACATGCATGGACTGCCATGCGGCAGGGCACGCCCAGGCCGCCTTTCATCTGTCAGAACACCCCGCCCGCAATACGAGGGCGGCCGGACGGAATCATGTCACGAAAGAAGCACCCTAGGGGGTGGGAGCCGCCGGCGCGCCGGGCGTGGTACCCACCCTCTGCGCAGCCTCGATGGCCAACAGCTCCTGGCGTCGTTGCGCGACCTGGCGCTCCAGCTCCGCCGCCTCGGCGCGCGACCGGTCAAGCGTCGAGGTTCCTGCATTGAGGTCCGTTTCCAGAGCCGTCGCCCGACCTTCGAGTGACTGGACCCGCGCCGCCGTTTCCGCCGCACCACGCTCCGCCGCCGCCGCGCGCTGCACGGCAGCCTCGGCCTCGGCGCGCCGATCGGCCAGGGCCTTCTCCGCCGTGCCCATCTCGTCGCGCAACGCGGCCAGCCGCTGCTCAGTCTCCCCTACGACCTGCTGCTTGCCGGCAAGTGCGGCCTCGGCTTCACCACCCTGTGCCCGCAACGCGGCGACACGCTGCTCCGCCGTCCCAACCGCCGCGTTCGCTTCAGCAAGGCGCGCCTCTGCCGCGCCGAGCGCGACGCGGCTGGCCTCCACGGCGGCCGTCAGGCGGACGCGCTCGGCCTCCGCCGCTCCGACCGCAGCCTGGCGCTCGGCCAGGTTTGCCGTGGCGACTTCGGTTGCGTTGCGCAACTCAGCCAAACGACCTTCCGCGGCAGTCGCGGCATTGAGCAGCTCGGCCACGCGGGCCTCGGCGGCCCGGACCCGCTCGGCTGCGGCGTCAGCTCCACGGCCGGCCTCGGCCACCCGTGCCTCCACCCCAGCCAGCGCCCCCTGCCGCGCGGCAATGTCAGCCTCGGCTGCCGCGATCCCTTCACGCAAGGTCCGGGCCCGGCTTTCGGCACCGGCGATCGTGGCCTCCCGGTCCGTCAGCGTTTCCTGGACGCGGCCGGCTTCCGCGACCAGGGCCGCCACACGCCCTTGCGCCGCTTCGGCGCGGGCGGCGAAATCCGTCGCGCGCCCTTCGGCCTCGCGCAGGGCAGCGGCAGCGGCGTCGCGTTGAGCAGCCAGCCGCTCCACCTCGCCTCGGCGCTCGGCCAGCGCGGCGTCGGCTGCGGCAGCCTCCGTGCGGGTTCCGGCCAAGGCGGCCGTAGCGGCCTCGCCGGCCTGCCGCAACGCCGCAACCTGCGCTTCGGCGGCATTAGCGGCGGCCCTGAGCTCGGCGACCCGGCTCTCCCCGGCCGCACTTTGTTGTCCGAGTTCCGCGAGGCGCGCCTCCGTTTGCGCAGTGCCGGCGGTGAGCTCGCGGTTTCGCCCTTCGGCCGCCGCGATCCGTTGCGTCAGGGCGGCGAGATCACCCGCGGCCTGCCGCTCCTGCGTCAAGCTGCTCTCAAGCTCCGCCACGCGTACGGCGCGGGCTTGCCCGGCCTGTTCGGCAGCCTCCAGCCGATTGCCACGGGACACGGCAATGGACCATCCGAGGACCAGCAGGATCAGCGCCGCCCCGGCGGCACCGAGTACGGGCCAGGACAGCCCGAACATGCCGGCTGAGCTGACCGGCCCATGAACCGGCGCCGGCCGTTCCTTCGGTGCTGGTGTCTGGTTCGTCGGCTTGTTCACCATGGCCAGGAACTTTCAGAAGGGTTTGATGTGCCCGCAACCCGTTCGGCATCAACGAAGCATGCAACAGATTAACGGCAATGATGACCTCGGTGTCCCTGGCGGCCGCCGTCACTTGGCGTGACGGCGCTGTCTCCTCGGTCCGCCAGCTGCCTCAGACACTCCGCCGGCCGGTGACGGTATGGTAGATCCACAGCACAACAACCGCACCGATCACGGCGACGATCATGCTGTACAGGTTGAAACCGGTGACGCCGGCCCCGCCGAGCATGTTGAACAGAAAACCGCCAACGACGGCACCGACAATGCCGAGCACGATGTCGACGACGACCCCTTGGCCGCTACCGGCATACAGCTTGCTAGCGATGAAACCAGCAACAAGACCCAGGACAAGCCAAGCAATGATGGACATGGAAGCGTTCCTTCAAGTGGTATGGGTATGAGGGGTACGTAGCGCCCGGCCAGTGGTTTCATCCTGTCGCCACGACGGGGGCGGTCTTTGGTCAATGACAGGCGGGGCAGGGAAGGATTGCTCCAGTCCCCACCCCGTCCGGCAGTCGTCAGCGCTTGGCGGGATTGGTGCCGCTGACGTTGGTGCCCAGGGTCTTGTCGACCGCACGGCTGGCCATCGTACCAGGCGGGTTGCCCGGCGCGTCATCGGGAGCAGCACCGGCAACGCCGACACCGGTCGTTGCGCGGGCCGCGTCCTTGGTGGTGTCGTCGATCTCAACCTCGGTCCGGCGGACGGTATCCTTGACCGTCTCAGTCCGCTCGGTAGCTTCCTTGCGGATGACGACCTCGCCGGTGACGCGGGCTTCCTTGGCGATCACCGCCTCCTCGGCGGTCTCGGTGGCCTCGATGGTGCGGTCCTGGAACAGGGCGTCAGCACCGGTGACCGGACGGTCGACCACGCGGCGCTCCACATCGACATGCTCCTGGTGCAGCATCACCTGCTCGCTCACAGGCGTCTCGACCACATAGGAGCGCACCCGGACCCGCCCGCGCTCCACATCGCGCTTACCGACCCGCAGGTTTTCCTCGACGATCGGGATCACCTCCTCGCCCCCAACACGGGCCGTCGTGGTGGCCGCTGCGGTCGCCGGCGCGACAGCGCGCGTGGTGGAACCCACGACGGTGCCCGTGGCGGCGACACCGAGCCCGGCTGCGGCTGGCACGCTGGCCACCGTGGCATCCGGGGCGACAGCCTGGGTACCCGTCCAGCCTTCCTGCCGCCACTCGGCTTCCCGGGTGTCGAGGTCCACCGCGCCGTGGCCCTCAAGGACATCCATGGCCTGCTCGAGCTTGCCTTCCTCAACCGTCGCCGACACCACGATGGAACCGCGGCGCATCCCCTCCGCATAAGTCGTCCGATCCTCGTCGGGGACGAAGAGGTCCTTCAGCGACGCCCAGAACCCGGTATCGGTGGAGGCGGCAGCCGTTTCACCGGCTGTCGGGGTTGCGTCAGCCGCATGCATCTGAATGTCACTGCTGGCAATGCCCAGTTGCTGCGTGAGTTGCTGAACGGCGGCGTCCGCATGGGCGCGATCGTCAAACATGGCGGTGATAGTACGTGACATGGTGATCTCTCTCCTGCAGTGGTTGGTGCACTTGTCCATTCCAGCGGACGGAGGCGCTGCCCCTGCCGCCGGCATTCGGTCGATCGCAGCACGCCAAACCCGCCGATCGACAATCAGGATTTCCTCGACCATCGGGACAACGAGGACGTCGCCCTCCCGGCGGTTTTGCAGCGGCTCGCTCACGGCGCGGTCGATCCGCATGCGCCCGCAGCACGTCCTCGACCGCGCACCTGCTGACGTGCGGAACTTCCTCGGCCAAGGGGTACGACCTGTTCGGTTACGACTCCGACCGCAAAGTCATCCAAAGGCGCCACGGCATTGCCGTGGCAGCCTCCGGTGTTGTTCTCAGGCGACGCGCCGGGTGGTCCGGAACGTCAGCAGGTCGCGGGTGCCGCGGCGGGCGCCGAGCACTGCGGCAATGGCACCCAGCAGCATGATGCCGAAGACCGAAAAGGCAGCGATCGACGTACCGGAAGCAGCGGTGTCGGCAGCACGGCGGGCCGTTTCCTCAGCCTGGCGCGCAGCCTGGGCGGCTTGCTGCTCGGCCTGCGCGACGCGCGCCTGAGCGTCCTGCGGGCTGATGTTGTATTCGGCTGCCACAAGCTGGTTCAGGCGTTCGCGGTCCGCCTGCGACAGCTGGCCATCCGTCACCCGCTTGCCGGCAAGCTGTCCCATCTCGGCCTTGCGCTGGTCGGACGTCATCGCGGCCGGATTGCCACCGGTCCCGCTCAGCGCGCTCTGCACGCGGTCGGTGACGCTCTGGGCCATCGATTGCAGCGTCCCGTTGCTCGTGCGGTCAGCAGCCTGCTGACCCACCGCCGACGCTGCGGAGCCGGCACCCGATGCCACGCTGCCCAGCAAGCTGGAAGCTCCGGAGGTGGCGGTGGAGGCAATGCCGGAGACGACGTTGCCCAGCAACACGGCGGAGATGAGGAAGGTAGTGCCCCACACGGCCAAGCCGTGCAGCGTGCCGTCGGTGTTGTCGGCAGTGCCGGACAGGCGCGCGGCGACGTACCCGCCGACTGCGAGACCGATCAGGTTGGACACCAGCAGCCAGATGGCTGCGCCGATGCCGAAAGACGATGCGGATGGTGTTCCACGCGCCGTGGCATCGACCGTGGTGGCGCCCACGCCGGCGCCCAAGGCGTTCAGCATCAGGCCGATGGCCACCGCCACAATGGCACCAGCGATGATCGCGCCCCAGGAGATGCGTGAGGGCAGCGACGGTGCGCCCTCCGGGAGAGCCGCGGCGGCGGCGGCGCCATCATAAGTGCCGGTCGTGGTTCGGGTCTGCATATTCGAGGTTCCTTTGCTTCAATAAGCACGGTGGTGCGGTCGTTGAAGACCGGCGATGCGCATCTCGACAGGGCATGCGTATGCTGCCGGTTCGGCAAACACCGGACCGGCGAAGTTGATTTTGTGTCGCCGTGAAAATGCTACTTGTCGGTTGCGTCCCGCACGGCGTCCTTCGCACCGCCCGCGGTGTTCTGGGCCTTGCCCTTGACCTTCTCGGCGGCGCCTTCGGCCTCAGTCCTGGTGTTGCCGGTAAGCTTCCCAATGGCTTCCTTGATGGAGCCCTTCACCTGCTTGGCCGCGCCCGCAACGCGATTGCTGTCCATCCGGCCCTCCCTGAGGCGCCTCGGCTGGAACCAGGATTGGTAAGCCACGGCGCTGTCCGCATAACCGCGGTCGCAACCCGGAGTTCGGCAAACGGCCAAGCAATCGGCCAGGACGAGTGGTATGCCTGCACTAGCCTGGTGGGGGTAGAGCACTAGTGCCCAGTGACCGGGCTGTTCCCCAGGCCTTGCCATCGACCAGGAGCGCCACGGTTCGCTGACTTTAATCTGACCTATTGGGCGACTTCGGCATCTTGGGCGGAGGCCCCCCATCGAAGCCGCGCTCACGGGCCCAGATGACCAATGCGGTTCGGCTGTTCACTCCGGTTCGCCGATAGAGCGAGGCGACGTGGTTACGCACGGTGTTGGGGGCGATCCCAAGCTTGCGGGCGATGGAGGGGTCCGCCATGCCACGGCACACCAGGGTCAGCACCTCGCGCGCTCGCTGCGGCAAGTCGCCGAGTTCGGCGACGCCTTGAGGTGCATCAAATCGTCGGAGCTTGGCCAGCTTCTCCAGCACGACCTGGCTGAACCAGGTCGTGTCCTGCATCACGGCCTCGATCGCCGCAACGACCTCCGAATCGGTGCGGCGCCGCTCAGCGACATCCTGTGCTATGACCAGAACACACGGATGGTTCCCGACGGTCATCGCCTCGGCGGACACGAGGCAGTCGAACACGCCGCCCTCCTTGGTACGCAGTTTCATCCCAAGGCGGCGCACCGAGCCATCGCAATGAATTTTCTGCTCCAGCGCCTCGCCCGCCCGTTTATCGGACCACAACCCGATCTCGTCCGCACTCTTGCCAACCAGCTCCGCTTCGGCGTAGCCGCATTCCCGGGTGAACGCGTCATTGACGAGCATGATGCGGCAGCCGGCTCGCGCAGCAACGAAGGTCGGCACGGGCGTAAGACGGAACGCCGTGGCGAAGCTGGCTTCGCTCTGGCGCAACGCATCTTCGGTCAGCTTGTGACGCTCCAGATCGACGAAGCTGAAGAGCATGCAAGGCGTGTCGCCGATCTCGATCGGTTGTCCGGCGACGATGACCCGCTTCTCGCCACCGCGGGACAGCTGCAGCACCGCTTCCATCTGCGGGATGGTGCGCCCATTCTGCAGGCGCTCGATAGCCAGCTCCCGGCGGGCAGCACCTTCGAGCACGTCGATCTCGTAAGCCGAGCGTCCAAGTACCTGATCCTCGGAGTAGCCGGTCATTTCCAGGAAGCCGCGATTGACTTTGACGTGGCGATGATCCGACAAGCGCATGATCACGGCGGGTGCGGGGTTGGCAGCGAAGGTCGTCTCGAAGCGCTCCTCCGCATCGAAGCGCTCGCTCTCGTCATTCAGGATCAGCACCAGGCAGTCCGGGACACCAGCGGCATCGTTGAGCACGAGGCTGCGGATGCGATGGGTCCATTGCGCCTTGTTTTGTCCAGCCGGCGCCACCTCGACTATCACCTCGTCAAAGGCCTCGCCCGCCAACACTCGCTCCATCGGATAATGGCCCTTCGGCAGGTGGTGCCGGTTGCGGTAGCGCAACTCAAACCGCTCGCGGTACTCCGAGACAGTTGCGCCCAGCTCGACGATCTCGCGCACCCCGTGCATCTCGAGCGCGGCCCTGTTCGCCCAGGAGATACGCTGGTTGGGTTCGAAGAGGATGACCCCGTCCTGCAGTGCCGCGAGTATGAGTCGCAGCTGTTGCTGGTCGACGTGGTCTTGCGCGGGCAGCTCTGACATCACTGGCGCTCCATGCGTCTGGCGCTGTTACCCGAACCGCGTTCCAGCGGCCAGGAACAGCATTGGCGCATGGGTGGGTCGTTGGCCTGAGGTTGAACAGCTATCGCGGCATCGCACCTTTCTCGGTTTCTGATGATCCGTTCTATTTTCGGTCGAGCCAGGAAGGCTCGGTCCGTCATCCTGCAGAGCTCGTAGATGCCGCCAAGCGCGGCGTATTTCGCCTGCAACACGTTCAACGGCTACAGGCCGGCAACGATAACCGGCTGGGGCCGCCGCGCGGCATTGCAAACTTCGCGGCCTATGGCCGAAACGAAGCGGCTGGATCTGGTACCTGTTGCCGAGCACGGCGGTGCCCGCATCGCGGCTTTCCGAATCTGGCGGAAGGCGCCGTGCGGCCGGACGCGTTCATCGGCCGAACAATTCGACGATGTCGCAGGCGGACATGATCATCATTGCCTCTGGTGATGGAGACGATGCGGCCAACTCCCCCATATTCCCGCATGACGAGGGCCGCATCGAGCATGTCGAGGCCGCCCGGCTTTTCAGGCAGACCGCATCTTTCATCCTTGGACGACCTCTACCATGAAGAAAATCGGCTTTCTTTCCTTTGGTCACTGGGCACCCTCGCCCCAGTCCGGCACCCGCTCCGCCGCTGATGCGCTGCTGCAGTCCATCGAACTCGCCGTCGCGGCGGAGGAGCTGGGGGCAGACGGCGCCTATGTCCGCGTCCACCACTTCGCCCGCCAGCTCGCCGCGCCCTTCCCTCTCCTCGCCGCCATGGGGGCGAAGACCCACCGTATCGAGCTCGGCACCGCCGTCATCGACATGCGCTACGAGAACCCGCTCTACATGGCCGAGGATGCCGGCGCGGCCGACCTCATCAGCGGTGGCCGCCTCCAGCTTGGCCTCAGCCGTGGCTCGCCCGAGCAGGTGATCGATGGCTGGCGCCATTTCGGCTATGCCCCATCCGAGGGTGAATCCGATGCCGATCTGGGCCGCCGCCATGCAGAGGTCTTCCTCGAGGTTTTGCGTGGCCAGGGCTTCGCCCGCCCCAACCCGCGGCCGATGTTCCCCAACCCGCCGGGCCTGTTGCGCCTCGAGCCATATGCGGAGGGGCTGCGCGAGCGCATCTGGTGGGGCTCCGGCTCCAACGCCACCGCCATATGGGCGGCGCGGCAGGGGATGAACCTGCAAAGCTCTACCCTCAAGGACGACGAGACGGGCGAGCCCTTCCACATCCAGCAGGCGAAGCAGATCCAGGCCTATCGCGCTGCCTGGGCGGAAGCCGGCCATGCCCGCACGCCACGTATCTCGGTAAGCCGCAGCATCTTCCCGCTGCTGGATGACCGCGACCGTGCCTATTTCGGCCGGGGCGGCAAGGAAAGCGATCAGGTCGGCTTTATCGACGAGAAAACCCGCGCCATCTTCGGCCGCGGCTACGCCGCCGAGCCCGAGGCGCTGGTCGCGCAACTCCGCGCGGATGAGGCGGTCGCCGAGGCGGACACACTCCTGCTGACCGTTCCGAACCAGCTCGGCGTCGAATACTGTGCTCACGTCATCGAGGGCATCCTGAAGCACGTCGCCCCGGCACTCGGGTGGCGCTGAGGCCGGGGCCGCCCTCGCCTCAGCATCGAGACTTGGATGCTCAACAGCTCCGATCCCCGGCGCCGCCTCGCTGGAGATCCCACCCGCCTCGCCGAGGGCTGGCCACAGGGTTCTATCAAAGACCTCATGCGATGAGCGCTGGCGGAGGCAGGTCACGTCCGAGCTTTCGCAGGCAAGAGGGCTGCGAGCAACGCTTGCTGTCCAGGGTTCTGCCAGCGCTCGCGCCTGATCCGGGGCCGTGAGGTTAGGGCTCGCGCCCATCGAACGAGGTGACAAGTCCATGCAACACGGTGGCACGGACGGGCGGTTTGCCATCCGTGCACGATCGATCGGCCTTTGCTGTCGTCGACGGTCATCAGGCGGCTGCCGTCCGCGGAGACTTCAACAGCCTGCAGGAGGTCCTGACCAGCGACGGCAGCAAAATTGCCGCAATAGTCGCGGCTTTCAAAGCATGGGCCATGATGCGCTGATCGGTCCCGGCTGGCATCATGCAGATGCTGCCAAGCGCACGATGCGTGCCAGCTTGGACCGCAACCTCGTAGTGATGTCACCATCCAGTGCCGTTGCGGTTCTGCCGGGAGGCTGTGCCTGCATAGTGATGCCAGGGCAAGCCAAGCCGTCGTGCGTCAAAATCTGCCAGGACGAGGCGCGATAGCGTTCACCACTCCCAGGATGCCGCCGAAGCTCATGACGGCGCAGGAAACTTGGCCGGAGAGCCTATCGATCATCACCATGGAGAGCCAACCCAGGCCATCGCCGGCACGACTGTAGACTGGCGTGGCTTCACCTTGTCGGATGACACCGACCGATCTGTTTCGTCCAGCGCAGCACCTTCTCGTTTCATTCTACCAGCCGCCGCTGAGTTGCCACTGCAGGGCGACCGCAAGCTGATACCGCGGTGTGTCACGGGTCGTCCCAAACCCGGCAGCGATGCCCAGCACGACCCGGCCCCCGGGGAGCCGGTGGCGAAGTCCCGCCTGGATGAGGCTGTAATCGCGGTCGCCCCGCTCCTGCTGCTCCCTGGCATAAGTCAGAACGAGTGCGGTGGCAGGGGAGATTGCCTGACCGACGGAGGCATTCAGCAGGTAGCGGTTCGGCCGCTCACCAGACTGTGGCTCCAGGCGAGCCACCCAGCCAATGTTGAGATGGGTGCCGATGGCCTGCTGCCCGAAAGGAAACGTCCTGCCTATCAGCGCCACGGCTTCGGTTTCATAAGCGGGTTTGCCACGCCCGTAGAGGGTCCGTATCCGCATCAGGCCCGCAATAGCGGGATACCCACCGCGTCCATCGCTGAACTCGTAGAGCGCCCCAATGCGGGTCGAGCCTCCCCATGCTGCCTGCCCACCGTTGTCTGACGAGCCGAGATCGTCGCTGACAGTGCCCAGCTTTCGGCGGGTCTCGAGATTGCCATAGGCGCCAACCTGACCGATGCGAAGCTCCAAGCCTGGCACGACACCCATTGATAGCTGGGTCTCGGCGGCGCCGGTGTTGCGCACCGAACCTTGCCGCGCTCTCTCGTAAGCACCGACGAAAGCAGCCTCGGCTGCGCCGGGTTTGGCCGCGATGGGGTCGGTGATCTGGAACGGATCGTCGGCAAGCTCAATCGGCTCTTCCACCGCCGCCATTGCGGGCGCGGCGGACGTGAAGTGCACGGCTGCCAGCAGTGCGGCAGCGCAGTTGCGGGGAGGAAGTCTGCACATCCGGTTCCCCCTACCGGCTGACAGGCCTAGTTCGCAAGCGCAACCGAAAGATGTTCCCATGAAGGGCCGCAGGCAGGGGCCGCCGGTGGTGCTCAAGTTGGGCCTGCCGAAGCAGCAGGTGGCTTACACGGAACCGCGACGCGCAACAGGGAAGGCTGGGTTCGAGGTCCGTGGGTCGTGCCGGAAATAGACCATTACCTTTACCGGCGGCTGTTCGAGGGGCTTCGTCAAAGCTCCTGCCAGACGGCTCATCCAGCCGGTTGGAGCAGGCCGGTGGGTTGCCAGGACGAGGCCACATGGCTGGCCGAAGGCCAATGCTGAACCTGGACACCAAATCCAGGCGCCTCAGCATAGAGAGGACCTCGCCCTCCCGACCGACCTCCGCACCACAAACGGTGGTCGTCACCCTGGTGCACGTCGGGCTCGACAACGGTGATAGTCCCACCCAGGGCCGTCTCTTATGCCGAGGCAGGACACCGGTTCATCCGGCACAACCCTCGTCATTCCCGCACAGTCCGAGGCGGGCCGCCCTCCGCCCAAGACGGACATCTGGTCCAGCACTTGCCAGCCGAAGGATGTTGTGTCGCCAAGCGGCAGAAACCTCGGCGCATTCCTGATGCGATGAAGAAGGATGGCGAGCACCGACATGCTATCGGTTTGCCGCAACGCCTTTGGAAATACTCGCCATCCACCCTGATCAGCCCGCGTTGTTGTCGACGGGGGTCCTGAGGAGCTGCTGCTCCCACAGATAGGCGATGCCGGTACCGCCGAGGTGCGAAACCAGCACATCGATCAGCTCTTCGACATGCTCGGTGCGGGCCCAGTCCCGCTGCCACTCGCCAGCCAGCGCCATCCAGGTCATGACGTTCGCGCCAGCCGAGATCATCCGCTGGATGGCGACCTCGTGAGCCTCGGTCGAAACCCCGCCCGACGCGTCGGTGATAACGGTCACGTCCCAGCCTTCGCCGAGGGCCTGGATGACAGGCATGGCGACGCAGACTTCGGTCCACAGGCCTGCGATGATCAATTGCTTGCGGTCGGTCGCCTTGACCAGGTCCACTACCTTCTTGTCCTCCCAGGTGTTCACCCAGGTCCGGTCGATCACGTCCTGATCCGGGAAGACGTCAGTGATCTGTTTGAAGAGAAGGCCACCACGAGCCGCAAGCACGCTCGTGAGGATAGTCGGAACCTTGAAAGCTTTTGCTAGCTTCGCCAACGCGGTCACGTTGTTGACCACAGCCTGAGGGTCGTGGCTGTTCACGTTTGCAAGTTGAAACGCTTGATGATCGATTAAAACAAGGACTGAATCATCAGGACGAAGAAGCGAGTTAAGACCGTTACGAAATGTCATAGCTTTCCTCTCATGCGTTGTTAAAGATCGAGTTGTCGAAAGACATGCGCGTTTGCGCCAATGTCTGCGAGAATAGTGTCATTGCAATCTTTATTGCGGTAGGCCTCACACATGACACACCGTGTCGCAGAATCGGGAACAGCGGATGGACATCGAAGAACTACGCACCTTCGTGGAGGTGGCTGACGCCCGCGGCGTCACGCCGGCGGCGCGCCGGCTTGGCGTTTCCAAATCGATCGTCAGCCGGCGGCTTGCCCGGCTTGAGCAGGATCTGGGCGTTCAATTGCTCGCCCGAACCACGCACGGCGCGGCCCTCACCGAAGCCGGTGAGACGTTTCGTGATTACGCGGCAAGAGCCTGCAGCGAGATTGATGCTGCGCGTGAAACCATCTCGCCGTCGGGAGATCTTCGCGGTCGGTTACGTATCTCTGCGCCGCTCTCTTTCGGTCCGACGCATTTCGCCGCGGTTCTCGCGCAGATGGCGCGGCGCCACCCCGATCTCCAGATTCACACCTGCTACAGCGATCGCTTCGTGGATCTCGTCGAGGAGGGCTACGACTGCGCCATCCGGATCGGCCACCTTCAAGATTCGACCCTGATCGCAAGACGTGTCGGGCCGATCTTCGGCAAGCTGGTTGCGAGTCCTGCCTATATCGAGGCTCACGGCGCTCCCGAAACACCGGACGAAATTGTGAATCACCAAGCCATCATGCAGGGCACCGAGACGTGGCAGTTCATGGATGGCGACAAGATCGTCACGGTGCGGCCTCAGGGGCGCTTCAAGGCTGATAACGGAGTATCCCTGGTCGCGGCCGCTCTGGATGGGATCGGGGTCGCCTATCTACCAGAACGGCTCGTCGCGGATCATATTTGTTCGGGCACTCGTGCCAATCATGACCCGCCATCCCGTCCCGCCAGCCGGCGTCTTCGTCGTGAGGCCTTCCAGCCAGCATCCCGCTCGAAAGGTCAGGGTCCTCATCGATATGCTCGTCGAATGTTTCGGAAACCTGCACGATGGCGAGGGCGCGGCGAGCATCGACGAGAAGGAGGAGCAATCCGCGCAAGGGTAGCGCCAAGGTTCCGAGGCCGAGCGGGTCGTGTCCGGAGGTGATTCCACCCCAGCGGAGTTTGCCCTGGTTCCCGGCCCGGCGCGGTTGGTCGCTCCTTCCGGAGATGCCGGGCATGTCGGATTTGTCCGGCTGGCCGGCAACAAGGCCTATGGTGCCCTCCCCTCATGCCCGATCATTCGCGTCGACAGCAAGGATTGTGGGGGCCGGTCTTCTTATGGCCCGAGACCGATAGATCGACATGACAGCGGGGTTACTGACCGGAGTTCCGGCCTCAGGCGAGCGGCGAGACATCTGGCTGCTTGACAACCCAACCCTGCTGGCCTGCCTACACGCAGCTCGGTCAGGACAGGAATAGCTGCATGCAGTCATACGATCTGGTCGTCATTGGCAGCGGGCCGTCCGGACGCAGGGCCGCGGTGCAGGCCGCCAAGCTGGGGCGTTCGGTACTGGTGATCGAGAAGGGCAGCCGCGTTGGTGGCGTCTCGGTGCATACCGGTACCATCCCGTCCAAGACGCTACGCGAAACCGTGCTGAACCTGACAGGCTGGCGTGAGCGTGGCTTCTATGGCTTGGCGTACCGGGTGAAGCAGGACATCGAGGCCGGCGACTTGATGACCCGCCTGCACAAGACGCTGGAGCATGAGGTCGAGACCCTGGAGCATCAATTCTCACGCAACCGGGTCCACATGCTGCGGGGGTTGGCCAGCTTCGTTAACCCGCATCGGATCGAAGTCCAGGTCGAGGCCGGCGAGAGCCGGACGGTAGAGGCCGCACGCGTTGTCATCGCCGTTGGTACCCGCCCTCTGCGCCCTCCCCACATCCCGTTCAATGGCACTACCGTGATAGACAGCGACGAGCTTGTCGAACTCACGACCCTGCCGCGGTCGATGACCGTTGTCGGCGCCGGTGTGATCGGGGTGGAATACGCGACCATCTTTTCCGCGCTGGACGTGCGCGTGACACTGGTGGAACCCCGCAACAGCTTTCTTGAGTTTATCGACCGAGAATTGGTGGATGACTTCGTCCACCAGCTGCGGGACCGCGGGCTGGGCTTCCGTTTGGGCTCGAAGGTGAACTCCATCGAGTTCGAGAATGGCCAGCCGGTGGCGATGCTTGAGGGTGGCCGGCGCGTTCGTTCCGAGATGCTGCTGTTCACCGCCGGCCGCGTCGGCGCGACTGACACACTGGACCTCCCGGCTTGTGGCTTGACCGCTGACGCGCGCGGCCGCCTGACGGTGGACCCGCAAACATTTCAAACGGCGGTGCCGCATATCTACGCCACTGGCGACGTGATCGGCTTTCCCAGCTTGGCATCCACCTCGCTGGAGCAGGGGCGCATAGCGGCCTGCCACGCCTGCGGTGAGCCCTTGCCCCCAGCGCCGGCGTTCTTCCCCTATGGCATCTACTCGGTACCCGAGATCTCCACGGTTGGCCTGAGCGAGGAGGAGGTACGCAAGGCGGGTACGCCCTACGAGTGCGGCATCGCGCGCCTTCGGGAAACTTCCCGCGGCCACATCATGGGGCTGAACGGCGGCTTGCTGAAAATGATCGTCTCGATCGAGACACGCCGAATCCTTGGCGTGCACATTGTGGGCGAGGGCGCGACCGAGCTGGTGCATATCGGGCAAGCGGTCTTAAACCTCGGCGGCACCTTGGACTACTTCATCGAGAACACCTTCAACTACCCAACGCTTGCCGAAGCCTACAAAATCGCCGCCCTCGATGCTTGGAATCGCTTGACACCTCGCAAGGAGGCAGTTGCAGAGGTAGCCGCTGCCGCACCTTGATCTGACCCCGCAGAAGTGGTCCGCCGGTAACCTGGCCCGGAGGCTGCTCCAGGGCGCTTGCGTCTGGCCGACGCTTGGCTGTCGGCGTCCGTGTCGACGAGGCGGTTGATACCCGCCGGCCTGCATGAGCTGGCCGAGGCTGGCGATGCCGCTCCGGCGGCTTGCCACCAAAAACGAAGGGCGTGTCGACCACCGGCGCGACACAGGTGAAGTCGCGCATCGGGCATATGGCAGGCCGCGGTAGAGATGCGGGTTGGTGCTCATCATCGAGACGCCTGCCAGCATCAGCGCCGGCCCGGCACTGGGAGTGCCCCGACCCAGCAGCATTTCGGCATTGCGCCAACTCCGTTGCTGGAAGAGCGGAGCATAGGATCGCCAGAGCCAAGCGGCCGGCAGGCGCGGCACTATCCTTTGGGCAGTCGCCCCGGCCTAGCAGATCAGCAACATGGCCAAAGTCGCGCTACGATAAGCAGCCAAGGCGACATTTTCCCGGGGCGGCGAATGGCGCATTTGGACTGCCAGGCGGCTAGGAAGCTGTTGCTGTCCGCGACAGGGCGTTTGCGCTTGGTGCATAGCTAGCTGCATCGCGGCACTGGCCAGCACCTCCCTAGGCTCCCGCTCGACCCGCAGCCTCAAAGGCCGGTGGTTCACGCAGGCGCCTTCGGGTCCGAAAATTCGATGCAAACCCGAAAGTTCGCTCAACCTTTCATCGTGCCGTCAGAAAGGCTGGTGCCGGGTGAGGGATTTGAACCCCCGACCTTCTGATTACAAATCAGCTGCACTACCCCTGTGCTAACCCGGCCACCGCCGCTGCTTACCAGACGGCGGCGCGGCGGTCAGCCCACCCCGAGCAGCTCGACGTCGAAGACCAGGGTTGCGTTTGGCGGAATGACGCCGCCGGCGCCGCGGGCGCCGTAGCCGAGCTCGGGCGGAATGGTCAGCGTCCGCTGGCCGCCAACCTTCATGCCCTCGACGCCCTGGTCCCAGCCGGCGATGACGTGGCCGGCGCCGAGCTCGAAGCGGAAGGGCTCGCCCCGGTCGCGGGAGCTGTCGAATTTGCGGCCCTTGTTGTCGGGCGCGGAGGGGTCGAAGAGCCAGCCGGTGTAGTGCACCTCGACGGTGTGGCCGGCCGTGGCGGTGGCGCCGGTGCCGAGCTTCTGGTCGGTCATGCAATGGTCCTTGCTTGTCAGGGGCGGATCATGCACCGCCCGACCCGGCTAATCCACCCTGGCCCCGGAGGCGCGGATCAGCGGGGCCAGCCGCTCTTTCTGTGCCGTGCGGTAGCTGGCGATCTCCTCGATGCCGGTCCACCAGGCGCTGGCGCCCAGTTCCTGATAGGCGCGGATCACGCCTGGGCTCTCCAGCGCCTGTTTCGTCAGCGTGGACATGCGCTGGATGACGGCGGCTGGCAGCCCGGCCGGGCCGCAGACGCAGGTCCAGGAGACGACGTCGAAGCCGGGGAGGACCTCGCTGATCGCCGGGATCTCCGGTGCCACCGCGCTGCGGTTCAGCGAGGTGACGGCGAGCGGCCGCACCTGGCCCTGGCGCGAAAGGGAAAGCGTGCCGGGGATGTTGTCGAACATCATCGAGATGCGCCCGGCGACGAGGTCGAGCTGCGCCGGGGCGCTGCCGCGATAGGGGACGTGGACCATCTCGACGCCGGCAAGCTGCTTGAACATCTCCCCGGCCAGATGAAGCGTCGTGCCGGAGCCCGCCGAGCCGAAGCTGTACTCGCCGGGCGCCGATTTCAGCAGGGCGATCAGCTCGGGCACGCTGCGGGCCGCGACGCCGAGATGGACGGCGAGCAGGTTCGGCAGCTGCCAGAGGCCGGAGACGAGGGTGAAGTCCCGCTCCGGGTCGAAGGGCAGGCTGCGGTAGAGTGTCGGCGCGATGGCGTGCGAGGCGACGCCGCCGAGGCCGATCGTGTAGCCGTCCGGCGCCGACTTGGCGATGGCATCGGCGCCGACATTGCCGCCGGAGCCGCTGCGGTTCTCGACGACGAATTGATGGCCAGTGAGCTCCGTCATCCGGGCGCAGTAGAGGCGCGAGAGCGTGTCGGTCGGCCCGCCCGGCGGATAGGGGTTGATGTAGCGAACGGTGCGGTTCGGCCAGTCGCCGGACTGGGCGAGGGCCGGCGCCGCGAGGGCGGGGAGCAGGCCGAGGACGGCACGGCGGGACAGGATCATGGCGCTCAATCCACCTGGGCGCCGGCGGCGCGGATGACGGGGGCGAAGCCGGCCTCGTTGGCGGCGCGGAAGGCGGCCAGCTCCTCGGGCCCGGCGATCCAGGGCGTCGCGCCGTTCTCGGCGAAGCGGGCGGCAAGGTCGCGGCTCTCCAGCGCCTGGCGGGTCAGCGCGGCCATGCGCAGCACCATCGGCGTGGGCAGCCCGGCAGGGGCGACGGCGGAGCCCCAGGAAGTGATCTCGAACCCGGGGAGGAATTCCGCCATGGCGGGGATGTCAGGCGCCTGCGGGCTGCGCTTCGCGCCGGTGACGGCAAGCGCCCTCACCTTCCCCTCCTTCGCCTCCTGCAGGGCCTGGGGGATGTTGTCGAAGATCATGTGGACGCGCCCGGCGATCAGGTCGATATGCGCCGGCGCTCCGCCGCGATAGGGGACGTGGATCAGCTCGAGCCCGGCCTGCGCCGCAAACATCGCGCCCGAGAGATGCACCGTCGTGCCGGAGCCGGAGGAAGCGTAGGTGTATTTGCCCGGGTTCGCCTTCACCAGGGCGATCAGCTCCGGCACCGTGCGCGCCGGCACCTCCGGGTTGACGACGAGCAGGTTCGGCAACTGCCAGAGGCCGCCGATATAGGTGAAGTCCCTGGTCGGATCGAAGGGCAGCCGCCGGTAGAGGGTCGGGCCGATGGCCAAGGGCGCGACGCTGCCGAGGCCGATGGTGCGGCCGTCCGGCGCGCTGCGGGCGATGGCCTCGGTGCCGATATTGCCGGCCGAGCCGCTGCGGTTCTCGACGATGAACTGCTCGCCGGTGATCTCCGACATCTTCTGGCACCAGAGGCGGGAAAGGATGTCCGTCCCCCCGCCCGGGGGGAAGATGCCGATGAAGCGGATCGGCCCCGGCGGCCATTGCTGTTGCCCAAGGGCGGGCGCTGCGAGCGCCGCCGCTGCCAGCCCCAACCCCGCACGCCGCGTGATCCGCGCCATATCCGGTCCTCCCTGGCCTTATCGTTGCAGGGAGTGTAGGGGCAGCGCGGCGCGGGCCGCCAGCCTTCAGCTGTCGAGGGTAAGCACCTGGCCATCCGCAGTGCCGACCAGCACCTGCGGCGCGAGGCCAAGGAAGAGGCCGGTCTCCACCACGCCCGGGATGGCATGCAGCGCGCGGTCGAGCGCCATGGCATCGGCGATCGGGCCGGTCGCGCAATCGGCGATCAGGTGTCCGCCATCGCTGCGGAAGGGCGTACCGTCCGCCCCCTGGCGCAGCGTTGGGGTCAGGCCGAGAGCGGCGAGACGGGCGAGGGTTGCGCGCCGGCCGAACTCGACCAGCTCCACCGGCAGCACGCCGCGACCGAGGCACGGGACCAGCTTGCCCTCGTCAACGACAATCAGCAGGCGGCGGCTGGCGGTGGCGACCACCTTCTCCCGCAGCAGGGCGCCGCCGCGGCCCTTCAGCAGGGCGAAGGACCCCTGCTCCACCTCATCCGCCCCATCGATGGCGAGGTCGAGCGGCCGCTCGTCCAGCTCCGCCAGGGGCAGGCCGAGGCGGCGAGCGAGCGCCGCCGTACGCTCCGAGGTCGGCACGCCGCCGGCGATGCGGAGGCCCGCCGCCTGCCGCGCCGCCAGCATCTCCACCACCATCTCGGCGGTGGAACCGGAGCCGAGGCCGAGCAGCATGCCCGACTCCACCAGCGCGGCGGCGGCTTCGGCCACCCGGCGCTTCTGCTGGTCCTGCCCCGTCACGCCCCGGCCGCCGCCCGGTCGGCGAGGATGGTGACCGGGCCGGCGGGGCCGAGCCCGGCCGCGGGCAGCGCCCGGTCGCCGGCGCGGAGGCGGGCGAGCACCTCGCGCTTCTCCGCGCCGGCGACAAGGAAGGCCGAGGCGCGGCTGCTGTTCAGTGCCGGATAGGTCAGGGTGATGCGTGCCTCCGGCTTGGCGCCGATGACGGCCAGCACCCAGGCCTGGCGCTCCAGCAGGGCCGGGTTACCGGGGAAGAGCGACGCGGTATGCCCATCAGGCCCGAGGCCGAGGAGCTGGATGTCGAAGAGCGGCTCACCCGGCCGGGTTTCGGCGAAGCGGCGCAGCATTGCCTCGTAGTGAGCGGCGGCAGCCTCCGGAGTACCGTCGGTCGGAACCGGATGGATGTTGCCGGGCGGGATCGGTACCTGGCTGAGCATCGCCTGCCGCACCATGCCCTGGTTGCTATCCGGGTGATCGGGCGGGACGAAGCGCTCATCGCCCCAGAAGAGATGGATGCGCGCCCAGGGCACCCGGTCGCGCCATTCCGGTGAGGCCAAGCGCTCGTAGAGCCGCTTCGGGGTCGAGCCGCCGGACAGGCCGATGGAGACGGCACCCTTCCGCGCCATGACATGCTCCAGCACCCAGGTGGCGGCCTGCTCGGCCAGGGCCTCGGCATCCGCCGCCACCTCCATGCGATGCATCATCCCGGCCTCCTTTCGCCTCCCGCACGGGGGAGGATGATGTCGCGCACCGCGGCGGCGAAGCCATCCGCGTCATTGGCCAACGTGACCGCCGCGGCGCGGGCCTGCACCGCGGGTGGGGCATTGCCCATGGCGATGGCGAGGCCCGCAACGCCGAACATGGGCAGGTCGTTCGCCATGTCGCCGATGCAGGCGGTCTCCTCGGGGGTAACGCCGCAAAGGCGGGCGAGGGCCAGCAGCGCATGGCCCTTGTCAGCCTCCGGATGGGTCACGTCGAGGTAATAGGCCTGGGAGCGGTGGATGCTGGCCTGCGCGCCGAGCTCCGCCTGGAGGCTCGCCTCGCATTCGGCGAGCAGCGCGGCATCGGCCGAGGCGCCGACCAGCTTGCCGGCACGGGCGATGACAGGCTCGAAGCTGTCCACCCGACGCGGGGCGAAGCCGATGGTGCGCTGCTCGAGCGGGACGTAATGGCCATGCGGGTTCTGCAGCAGCCATTCGCCATTGGCGAAGACCCAGGCGTCGATGCCGCGCTGAGCGAAGGCAGCGAGGGCGGCGCGGGCCGCCGCCTCCGGCACCGGCCGCTCGGCGAGGCTGCGGCCCTCGCGGTCGAGGATGACGCCGCCGTTGAAGCCGGCGACGGGTGTGTCGAGGCCGAGCTGCGCGGCGAGCGGGGCGATGCCGCGCGGCGGCCGGCTGCTGACCAGGGCGAGAATCACCCCGGCCTGGCGCAAAAGCGCGGCGGCCTCGATGGCAGCGGGGGTGAGGCGCTTGTCGGTCGTCACCAGGGTGCCGTCCACATCGGAGACGAGCAGCCGGACCGGCGCGGTCATGCGAGCTTCAGCCAGTGCCGGCCGTCGCGGGCGAGCAGCGCATCGGCCGCCGCCGGGCCCCCGCTGCCGGCGGCGTAGGGCTCGACCGTCAACGCGGCGTCGAGGATGGGCTGCACGGCGGACCAACCGGCCTCGACATTGTCGGCGCGCTGGAACAGCGTGGCGTCGCCGACGAGCACGTCGTAGAGCAGCGTCTCGTAGCCCGTGCTTGGCGCCGTCCTGAACCAGTCGCTGTAGCGGAAATCCATCTGCACGCCGGAGAGCTTGAGCGTCGGCCCTGGCTCCTTGGCGCTGAGATGGAGCGAGATGCCCTCGCTCGGCTGGATGTGGATCACCATGAAATTCGGCGTCAGCCGCTCGACCGGCGTGTCGCGGAACATGGCGAAGGGCGCCTGCTTGAACTGGATGGCGATCTCCGTGCGGCGCAGCGCCATCCGCTTGCCGGTGCGGATGTAGAAGGGCACGCCGGCCCAGCGCCAATTGTCGATCGCCAGCTTCATGGCAACATAGGTCTCGGTGGCGCTGTCGGGGGCGACGTTGGGCTCGTCGCGGTAGCCGACCACCGGCTGGCCCTTCAGCGTGCCGGCAGCGTACTGGCCGCGCACCACGTCGCGGGCGAGCTCCGTGCGCCCAAGCGGGCGGATGGCCTGCACGACCTTCGCCTTCTCGGCCCGCACCGCATCGGCGTCGAAGCTGTTGGGCGGCTCCATCGCCGTCATCGCCAGCAGCTGCATCATGTGGTTCGGCACCATGTCGCGCAACGCGCCTGTCGCCTCGTAGAAGCGGCCGCGCCCCTCGACGCCGACCGTCTCGGCGGCGGTGATCTGCACATGGTCGATATGGTCGCGGTGCCAAAGCGGCTCGAAGATGCCGTTGGCGAAGCGCAGCGCCAGGATGTTCTGCACCGTCTCCTTGCCGAGGAAGTGGTCAATGCGGAAGACCTGGCTCTCTTCGACGAGGCCGAGGATCTGCGCGTTCAGCGCCTGGGCGGAGGCGAGGTCGGTGCCGAAGGGCTTCTCGACGACGACGCGGCGGAAGTCGCCGCCCTCCTGGCGCATCAGCCCGGCCGCGGCCAGGCGCTCGACGATGGTGCCGAAGAAGCGCGGTGCGGTGGCGAGGTAGAAGACGCAGTTGCCGTGCCCGGCCTCGCGGCGGATCTCCTCCAGCCGGGCGGCGAGGCGCTCATAGGTCGCGGCCTCTTCGAACTCGCCGGTAAGGTAGGAAAGGCGCTCGCGCACCCAGCCCCAGGCGCGCCCGTCGATGCCGTCGGCCGAGAACTCGCCGCCCTTGTCGGCGGCGAAGGACTGCATCGCCTCGGTCAGCTGTTCGCGATAGGCCTCATCGCTACGCTCGTTGTGGTCGAGGCCGATGACGTGGACGCCATCCGCCAGCAGCCCGGCACCGGTGAGGTTGTAGAGCGAGGGCATCAGCAGGCGCTTGGTGAGGTCGCCATTCGCCCCGAAGATCACCAGGGTGGAGGCCGGGGCCGGCGCGGCGCGTGCCAGCACGGCCGGGTCAGGGCAAAGGCGGGGGTCCATGTCCATGCGTCGAGAGCCCTCTGTCACGCGCGCCAGATGGGGAAGCGGCAGCGGATTGGGAACTGGCCGGGGAGGCCGGGCAAGGATGCGTCGAGGAGCGTAACGGTCAGCCCTCGCCCGCTTCGATGCGGATCGTGCATTCCGCCTCGTCGCCGATGGCGAAGGTGAAGCGATCGCCCGGGGCCAGCGCCTCGGTCGGCAGGTCGGCATGGTGGAGGCCGAGCGCGCCAGCGGCGGTGCGCGCCTCGCCGCCCTGCCAGCGGATCGACGCGGGCTCCTCCAGCAGCAGGCGGAGACCCTGGCCGGCGCGAATCCAGCCGATGGGCATCCGCCGGGTCCAATGCGCCCGCTTTACCCGTGGCCGTTCGCCGCCATAGCGGAGCCAGACCGGTTCCGGCCGGTCGATCGGACGGCCGAGGCGGAGACTGGCCGCCAGCTTCATGAACTCGGCATGGGCCCAGACCAGCGGCATGGCGGAGCCGGAGGGGCGGCCGGGGTGGAGGAAGTGCTCCGGGATCGCTTCCGCCTCCCAGACCTGCTCGGGCAGCAGGCCGAGGCGGCTGCCCATCCGCGTCATTGCCCGGAGCAGGGTGCGCGCCTCCTCCCCTCGCCCCGCCGCAAGCTCGTACTGGCCGCGCTCGCCGGTCAGCAGCGGCCAGGGGCGGCCGCGGCCGGTGCCGTCGAAGGGGCGGCCGTCCTCGTGCTCGCCATAGCCGTCTCCGTTGTAGCGGTACCAGCTCGGGCCGGAGGGGGTCTCGACGCGGAGCAAGGCGTCGATCAGGCGGATGGTGCCGAGGATGGCCGGATCGTCGGCGCGGCGCAGGCCGAAGCGGACGAGCTGCAGCGGGTCGGTGCTGATGAGCGTGTCGGCCGGCACCAGGCATTCGCCGTCATGGTTGCGCACGGGGACGCGGTCGCGGATGCCGTCGCGGCCGGCGAAGACCGCGGGCGAGGCGGCGCGGACGTAATAGGCCGATGCGCCGTGCTCCGCGACGAGGGCAGGATCGGCGCCGAGGCACCAGTCCTCGATGCGGCTGTTCCAGTCATCGGCCAGCAGAAGCAGGTCGCGCCGCTCGCTCGGCGCGAGCAGCTCCGCGCCGCAGACCAGCGCGGCGATGGCGGCGGCGAGGGTGAAGGTGTTGACGCCGGGCGTCTCCTCCCAGCGGTCCTGGTCGGTCGCCGGGCCGTGCAAGGCGATGAAGCGCAGCGCCTTCGCCACCATGTCGCCGGCCTGGATGCCGCCCAGCGCATCCGCCTCGGCGAGGGCCGAGGCGAGCAGGACGGGGAAGGCCGCCTCGTCGAGCTGGATGCCGGTCCAGTGCGCCTTGCCGCCCAGCCACTGGTTCTGTGCCCAGCGACCGTCGCCAAGCTGGGTGGCGATAAGATAGCGGAGGATGTTCCGCGCCTCCTCCCAGCCGCCGAGGGCGAGCAGTGCGCCGGCGCTCTCGACCAGGTCGCGCGGCCAGACGAGGTGATAGCCGCCGGGATCGTCCGTGCTGCTGCCCCAGGGGATGCTGAGGCTCGCCACCATGGCGCCGAGGAAGGTCTTGTCCTGGTGCACCCGCAGCACCATCGCCGAGACATGCGCGGCCTCACGGAATTCGTCCTGGCAGGCGCCGGGATCGACATTCTTCGCCTGCCAGACCTCCCAGGCCTCCACATGGCGGTGCCAGGCGGCGTCGAAGGGCTGCAGCAGGGCGGAGAAGGCGAGGGTCGCCGCCGAGTCCCGCTCGCTGGCGAAGCTGAGGGCGAGCACGGCGGAGGTGCCGCGCAGCTCGCCGAGCAGGGCGACGTTGCCTGGGCCGGCCTCGGCATACTCCCAGCGCATGGCGCCATGCGCGGCGAAGTCCTGCCAGCCGTCGCTGGCGCCGACGAAGCCGGCGCTGGCGCGCGCCCAGGCCTCGCCCTGCGTCGCCGGCTCCGCCGCGGCGAGGGCGAGGGCATGGCCGCCCTGCTCGGCGCAGAGCAGCAGGCGGTCGCGGTCGCGGCAGACGGAGGCGCGGTTCCCCTCCCCCGTGCCGCCCAGGTGCGGGGCGAGCAGGACATAGAGGCGGAGGCCGGGATCGCCGGTCAGCACCGCCTCGATCAGCAGCACGTCGCGGTCGCGCTCGGGCGCGATGCGCAGCGCCAGCTCGAAGCGCGGATGCCGGTGGACCACCTGCACCGCCGGGATGCCGGGGCCGGCGGTGGCGAGGGTGTAGTCGGCGTTGCGCTTCACCTCGGTCCAGAAACCCTCGCCATCGGCGACGATGAAGCCGAGGTCGCGGATCTGCGGCAGGTCGACGCGCGGGTGGTAGACCTCGTTCACGATGCCGTAGCCGAGGGTGAACCAGAGGCGCGAGGCGCCGATGGCGGTGCCTGCGATGTCCTTCGCGCTGCTGGTCCAGCTCGGGCGGATGCCGGGGGCGCCGGGCGCGGTCATGGGCGGTGGTGATCCATCATGAGGGGAACGCCTGGCGGACGGGCTGCATCCGCAAGGCTTAGCCCAGAGCGGGAAGCGCTGGAACACCCCCGCCGGCGCCCGGGAGCATCGCCGACCCTGGCGCAGCACCGGCAAAGAAACGGATGGTTCGACAGGCGGGGCGCATGCCGATGAGGGAGGGGGCTGGGCTTCGGCACATGGGCAGCACCACGACGGCGCAACGGCCATCCAATCGCCGCCCTCGGCGTGAGCATCGTGCATTGGCGTCACGCCAGCCCAGGGCGGCGACATGCGCGCGACGGCAGCGCAGGCGGCATCGTGGGGACGATGACCACATCATCAACCGGAGGATGTTTTCGATCGTTGCAAGGGCACAAATGCGACATCGGCGGTGCCCTGAGGGCAAAATATTATGAAGTCTCAGGTTGAAGTCTGGCGTCCTTGTTACATGAGCGGCGCATAACTCTCTGATTATCTGCTCGCGCCGGCCCCTGGCCGCCCGTCACTGATGCGAGCGAAAGCATGAAGGTCCTCATCACCGGTAATATGGGCTATGTTGGCCCCGTGCTGGTCCGCCACCTGCGCCGGCGCTTTCCGGATGCGGAGCTGATCGGCTTCGACAACGCCTATTTCGCCCACTGCCTCACCGGCGCCCCGACGCTGCCCGAAGCGTCGCTTACGCGGCAGGTGTTCGGCGATGTGCGCAGCATCGATCCCGGCCTGTTCCATGGCGTCGATGCCGTGGTGCATATGGCAGCGATCTCCAACGACCCGATGGGCGACCGCTTCGCCCGCGTCACCGCTGAGATCAACCAGGAAGCCTCGGTACAAATCGCCCAGCAGGCGCAGGCTGCCGGCGTCCGCAACTTCGTCTTCCTGTCGAGCTGCAGCGTCTATGGTGTCGCTGCCGGCCCGCCGCGGCGCGAGGATGATGAGCTGAACCCGGTCACCGCCTATGCCGCCTCGAAGATCGGCACGGAGCGGGCCCTGGCCGGCCTCAATGGCGACATGACCGTCACCTGCCTCCGCTTCGCCACCGCCTGCGGCATGTCCGACCGGCTGCGGCTGGACCTGGTGCTGAACGACTTCGTCGCCGGCGCGCTCAGCCGCGGCGAGATCACCGTGCTCAGCGACGGCACCCCCTGGCGGCCGCTGATCGATGTCGCCGACATGGCGCGGGCCATCGAATGGGCGGCGACGCGGCCGGCGGAGCGCGGCGGGCGCTTCCTCACCGTCAATGCCGGCTCCGACGAGCGCAACCATCAGGTCCGCGACCTCGCCCATGCCGTCGCCGCGGCGCTGCCGGGGACGAAGGTCTCGATCAACACCTCGGCGCCGGTCGACAGCCGCTCCTACCGCGTCGACTTCAGCCGCTTCGCCGAGTTGGCGCCGGAGCACCAGCCGCAGGTGACCCTGGAGGGCTCCATCAACCGGCTGGTCGAGGGCATGCGGGGGATGCGCTTCGCCGACGCGGAGTTCCGCCACTCCCCCTTCATCCGCCTGCAGGTGCTGCAGCAGCACCGCGAGGCGGGCCGCCTCACCGATGACCTTGTCTGGCGCCAGGGCGCCGAGGAGACCGTACCATGAAGGTCGTGCTGCTGGCTGGCGGGTTGGGCACCCGCCTCGGGGAGGAAACCTCCATCCGCCCGAAGCCCATGGTCGAGATCGGCGGGCGGCCGATCATGTGGCACATCATGAAGATCTACGCGCATTACGGCCTGCGGGACTTCGTCGTCCTCGGCGGCTACAAGGTGCGCTACATCCGCGACTACTTCCTCCGCTACCGCGACGAGAACTGCGACTTCTCCATCGAGCTCGGCAACGGCAAGGTGCAGTGGCTCGAGGCGGTGAGCGAGAACTGGCGCGTCACCGTGCTGGATACCGGCGCCGAGACGATGACCGGCGGCCGTATCCTCCGTGCGCGGAAGCATATCGGCGACGAGCGCTTCTGCCTCACCTATGGCGACGGCGTCAGCGACGTGAACATCCGCCGCGTCATCGCGGCTCATGAGGCGACCGGGGCCTGGTGCACCCTCACCGCCGTCTCCCAGCCCGGCCGCTACGGCGCGCTGCGGCTTTCGGAGGACGGGCATGTCACCGGCTTCCGCGAGAAGGATGCGCGGGACGGCGGCCTCATCAATGGCGGCTTCTTCGTTTGCGAGCCGCAGATGCTCGACCTCATCGAGGGCGACAGCACCGTCTTCGAGGAAGGCCCGATGCGGCGCCTGACCGAGCTCGGCAAGCTCGGCAGCTACCAGCATGACGGCTACTGGCAGAGCATGGACTCGCTCCGCGACAAGCAGACGCTGGAAGCCCGCTGGGCAACCGACGCACCCTGGAAGGTCTGGGACTGAGCCAAGCACCGGCCGGGTGGTCCACCCGGCCGGGGATGGCGGATCGCTTCGACCATCAGCCAGGGCGGGTTCCGCAGGCCGAGGCCAGCGGAACCCGGCCTCAATTCTGGCACGGGGTGCGCCTGCCGCGCCGCGGCGGTTTCAGGTCGCCGCCAGGACCCTGGCGGCGACTTGGCTTTTCACCGGGCCATCGCCAGGTCGGGTGTGAAGACCAAGGTCCGGCCTTCGATGGCCGTGCCGTCGTCGTAGAGCGTCACCACCTCCTCCGGCAGGTGGGAAAGGTCGGAGGCGCGCAGGTAGTCGCGCATCGTCGTGCCGGTGCAGCGGGAATCCACATTGGCCGCGCCACGCCGCGCCGCCGCGTCGTCGCGGCTCACCGTGCGGAAATCGATGCTGTAGCGCGCCAGGCCGCTGGTGTTCGGCACCGTCTCATGCAGCTGCGCGGCGGAGAAGAGGACGACGCCGCCCGGGGGCACCAGCAGGCGCAGGTCGCGCTCCGAGATCCGCTCGGTCAGCTTCGGCTGCTCGCGCGTGTCCTGCTTGACGTGCTGCGCGGCGCTGGCCCGGTTCTTGGTGTTCCATTCGTAGTAGTTGTAGATCTCGGAGGTGTTGCCAACCGGCCTGCCGAAATACTCCGGATAGAAGGCGAGGCAGTTGCGCGCCTCGATCTCGAAGACCGGCAGCCACCAATTGATCTGGCAGGGCGGCGCAGAGTACCAGGTGTCGCGATGCGCGTGGAAAGCATAGGCGATGCCGGAGGTGAGGTAATGCGCCGGATAGGCCGAGCGCATCCGCGGCACGTCGAAATAGGTGTCGTCGAGGTCGCCGCCGACATCCTTGATGATCTCGGGCAGCAGGCGCTTGCATTCGGGGTGGTGAATGAAGGCCGGCTTCAGCCTGGCCAGCACCGCGGCGCATTCCTCCATCGACAGCACCTGGTCGATGCGGCGCGGGTCGTGCGGCGCGAAGGCTTCGGCGATCATGCCGCGCGCCAGTTCGGCCAGCGCCCGCGTCGCCGGCATCGGCGAGTAGATGAAGATGTCACCGTGATACAGCGCCTCGCGGCGCGCCTCGTCGCTGCAACGGGCGTCGTAGTGAACGGTGCTCATGGCCGTGCCTTCCCTGATGTTGCAGAACTATCCTGAACCGTGGCGCCCTCGGCAATTGGACTTGCCGTGACAAGCAGCCCCGCCGCCTCCGCGGCCGCGGCGGCGGCACGAATCTCGGCGAAGGGCAGGCCGGCGCGTTCCGCCATGTCGAGCAGGCTGTGCCGTCCATCGGCGAGGTTCAGCACCCAGAGCAGCGCCATCTGGCCGTAGCCGCGCCCCGCCGCCGCGGGCCCGGTGCCGCCGATCGGCGCGTAGAGGCCGCGCCGGCCGAGTTGCGGCTCGCCATGGGGCGAGGTCGATGCCAGCAGGCGGTCTTCCTCGATCACTTCGGCGATGGCGGCCAACGCGGCGAAGGAGCGTGCGAGATGCTCGGGCCGGACGAAATCGAGATTGTCGGCCGAGCTGTGGTATTCGGGGAAGGTGCCGTTCGGCGAGCGCATCAGGCAGCCAACCGGCAGGTCGAAGCCGGGCGAGCAGTATTGCCGCTCGTCATAGCCATAGGGCGAGAAAGGCAGCAGCCGGTTCTCCGGCGATTCGTGGCGCAGCACATGCGCGGCGATGCGGTCGATCATCGCATCGCCGCGGCGCGAGGCCTTGTAGGTGATCGGCCCCCCATCGCCGAGGCAGGTCAGCACCAGACCATGCGCGATCCGGCCAACGCCGCCACGGTTCCGCGCCAGCCAGGCAAGCGAGCCGATGGTCCCTGGAAGGAAGAGGAAGCGCCAGCTCAGCCGCCGCCGCCGGCCCGAAAGGGCGCGTGCGAGTTCCAGCCCGAGCGCGATGCCGGAGAGGTTGTCGTTGGCGAGCGAGGGGTGGCAGCTGTGGATGGAAACCAGGACCTCCGCCTCGCTCTCGCCCGGCAGCAGGCATTCGCCATAGGAAAGCGAGCCGTGCTTCAGCTCCGCGTCGATATGCACGCGATAGGCGTCATCGCTCAGGCTTTCGCGCAACCTGTGCGGCAGGCAGAAGCCCCAGCCGTCGCTGTAATAGGCGGTACGGTAGGGAACCAGCTCGGGCTGCTCCGGGATGCTATGGAGATGGCGTTGCAGCTCGCTGAGCGGCACCACGGCATCCACGGCGTGGCTGTATTGCAGGAGGTGCAAATTGTGCTCGGCGAAGTCGACCACGGTCGTGCCATCGAGGCGGCGGATCCAGGCACTGCGCGGCACCCATTCGCGAGGCACGGTCCAGTCGAGCACCGGCGTGCCGCTCGGCACTTCGTGAATCTCAAGCGGGATACTCGCCCCGATATAGCGAAGCGTCTCGCGCAGGCCAGGTCCGGTGATGCTGCGGCAGATGGGAAAAAGTGCCGCGCAATGCGCATGCAGCACTTCGCCCCTGGCCATCATGACCTCGGCTGCTTCTCTCCCCATCGCCATGGTGCCTTCCGCCCACTTCGTTGCGCCCAGGCCTCTTTCGCATCATGGCGGCACTGCAAGGAGTGAACTTTCCGTAAAGTACGTTCGCAAGAGCAACTTTTTTCAAGGTGAAGTGAGCGCACGGCGTTGGGAGAACATGTTCCTGCCCGTGTCTGTAATGTTAAATGCAGATCAGGTTGGCCGCTGCGGGATCATCGGCCGGTCGGGGAGGCAGAGGCTCGTGAGCGCACAAACGACAAGCGCCAGGCAATTTGGCTGGATGGAGGCTTGATACATATGGATGGCACCATCACAGCGCCGATGGATATCGCGCTTCGAACCAGCTCCACCGCCCCTGCCTGCCGCTGCTGCGGCGCGCCGCTGCGCGAGACCTTTGCAGAACTCGGCCTGACGCCGCTAGCGAATTCCTACGTCGCCCCGGCCGATGCGGCGCGGATGGAGCCCTTCTATCCGCTGCATGCCCTGGTCTGCTCCGATTGCCGGTTGGTGCAGCTCGCGGAATTCGAAAGCCCACAGGCGATTTTCTCGGAATACCGCTACTTCTCCTCCGTCTCCGAAGCCTGGCTGCGCCATGCCGAGACCTATGTGGAACGCATGGTGGCGCGCTTCGGCCTCGACGGCGGGACGCCGGTGGTCGAGGTCGCCAGCAATGACGGCTACCTGCTGCAATATTTCGCCCGGCGTGGCATCCCCGTGCTCGGCATCGACCCGGCGGCGAATGTGGCCCGATTCGCCATGGCCCGGGGCATTCCGACCGAGGTCGCCTTCTTCAATGCGGCGACGGCGATACGCCTGCGGGCGGCGCATCCGCAGCCGATGCTGATGGTGGCCAACAACGTGCTCGCCCATGTGCCGGACCTGCACGGCTTCGTCGAGGGCTTCCGCATCCTGCTCGCCCCGGGCGGCGTCGCCACCTTCGAGTTCCCGCATCTGCTGCGGCTGATGCAGCACGCGGAATTCGACACGATCTACCATGAGCACTTCTCCTACATCTCGTTGTTCGTGGCGGAGCGCATCTTCGCCCAGCATGGGCTCACCATCTTCGACCTGGAGGAGCTGCCGACGCATGGCGGCTCGCTCCGCCTCTTCGTCCGCCATGCCGAGGATGCGGCGAAGGCGGTGACGCCGGCGGTCGAGGCGATGCGGGTGCTGGAGCGGCAAGCTGGGCTGGACGGGCCGGACGCCTATCGCGGCTTCGCCGAGCAGGTGGTCGAAACCAAGGCCGCGCTGCTGGATTTCCTGTTGCAGGCCCGCCGCGCCGGCAAGCGCGTCGTCGGCTATGGCGCGCCGGCCAAGGGCAACACGCTGCTGAACTATTGCGGCGTCGGGCCGGAGTTGCTGCCCTTCACCGTTGACCGCAGCCCTCATAAGCAGGGCCTGCTGCTGCCCGGCACGCGCATCCCGATCCGCGCGCCGGAAGCGATCATCGAGGCACGACCGGATTACGTGCTGATCCTGGCCTGGAACCTCCGCGAGGAGGTTGCCGAGCAGATGTCCATCATCCGCGAGTGGGGCGGTCGTTTTGCCGTCCCCATCCCGCGGGTCGTTATCTTTTGAAAAGCAGGCGGAGGCCGCTCCCAATGTCCAAGGTTTGTGCCGTCGTCATCACCTACAACCGGCGAGAGTTGCTGGATGAATGCCTGCAGGCCATAACGGCGCAGACCTACCCCTGCGACCACATCGTTGTCATCGACAATGCCAGCACCGACGGCACGGCGGAGATGGTGAAGGAGCGCTGGGCCGGCCGCACCGACCTGCATGTGCTGACCAAGAATATCGGCGCGGCTGGCGGCTACAATCTCGGCATGCGCCTCGCCTACCAGACCGGCGCCGACCATGTCTGGGTGATGGACGATGACGTCATGCCGGAGCCGGATGCGCTGGCCGCACTGCTCGCCGCGGCGGAGACGCTGGACGGGCGCGGCATCACCCCCGCCTTCCTCACCTCCGTGGCTCGCGCACCGGGCGGCGCGGTGACCAACGTGCCGGAGATGGACCGTCGCCTCAACGCCCTCGCCTATGAGAACTGGCCGGATCTGCTGAACCACGGGCTGGTGCCGGTGACGCGGGCGGCGCTCGTCTCCAACCTCATCCCGCGCGCGACGCTGACGCAGCACGGCCTGCCCATCGCCGGGATGTTCATCTGGGGCGAGGACTCGGAGTTTACCCTGCGTGTCACGCGGGAACGGCCGGGCTACATTGTGGGCGCCAGCCGGGCGCTGCATGTGCGCCAGCTTGCCGGCGTGCTCGACATCCGGACGGAGCGCAACCCGGCGCGCATCGGCTACCACTTCCACCGCATCCGCAACGACGTCTACATGAAGCGTCGTTTCGAGGGCTCCCGTTCGGTGGCACGGCTGATGCGCCGCCAGGTGACGCTGGCGCTGCGGCTTTGCCAGGAGCAGGAATTCGCCAAGGCGCGCATCGTGCTGCGCGGGCTGATGGCGGGCTTGTCCTTCAACCCGCCGATCGAGGCAGCAGATGCGCCCTGCACCATCGCCGGCGTCCGCCATGTCGCCGGCGAGCCACAGGTGGCGGCCGCGGCGCTGGCGCCGGCGGAGCAGGCTTTCCCGAACGACCTGCGGCCTGCGGTCTAGGCCCCCGCGGGAGCCGCTTCACGGCCCTGCTGAGGCCCCGATTGGTTGCTCATCACCTGAAACCTTGCCCAACCCCCCACGGCAGAGCCGTGGGGGGTTGGGCAAGGCCGGTTTCGGTGGGCTTCCTTCTCGGGATACCACGACGACCTGGGCGAGTGACAGGCCGGGGCGGCGCTATCCGCCCAGGGGCGACAGGGCTACGCCGATGTCGGCCGGCAGCGCCGCATAAGGTGCGGAGGTGACCAGCAGGTCGGCACCGGCCGCGGCATAGCGTCCGGCATTCGCTTCGGTGATGCCGCCGGTCGCGGCGACGAGCGGGCGGCGCGGCATGTTGGCCAGCGCCCGCATCACGGCCGCCACATCCTCCGGCGGCAGCTTGTCGAGTTGCAGCGTGTCGACGCCGGCATGGGCGAATTGCAGCGCGGCATCGACGCTGTCCGCCTCCACGGCGATCTTCCGCTCCGGCTGCGCCATGCGGAGGCGGGCCACCCAGAGGTGCGGCGGCTGCCGCCCGAGGAAGCCCCGGTGCTGCGGGAAGACCAGCACGCTGTCCGAAAGCCCGAGCCGGTGCGGCAGGCAGCCTCCGGCGGTGATGGCGCGCAGCATCACATCCTTCGCGCCGGGCAGGTGCTTGCGGGTGCAGGCGACGGCGATGCCGGGCCTGCCGCTGCGCGCGGCGCAGAGCACCACCCGAGCCCGCGTCGCAATGCCGGAGGCGATCTCCATCAGGCTCTGCGCCAGCTTGAAGCTGCGATGCAGCGCCGCTGCCTCGCCTTCGGCCCGCAACAGCTCCGCCCCCGCCTCCACCTGAGCGCCGGAGGAGGCGAGGCGATGCGTCGCCGGGCAGCCGGCGAGCTGCATCAGCCGTTCCGCCTCCTCGATGCAGGCGAGGGTCATGGTGGCGCGGGCACGGAAGGTGGCGCGGCCGCGCGCCTCGCCGATGCCAAGGCCGGCGGTGGTGATGTCGCCATAGGGCACGTCCTCCTCGAGCATGGCAAGGAGGCGGGCATCGGAAAGGACGAAGCTCATCGGCCGCGGACGCTAGTGCGGCCGGGGCATAGCGGCAATCGGTCCTCAGCGGCCGCCGCTGACCGGCAGCAATGCGCCCGTGACATAGCCGGAGGCGGGGGAGAGCAGCCAGAGCACCGCCTCCGCCACCTCCTCCGCGCTGCCGCCGCGGCCCATGGGCACGCCCCCGGCCATGCGGGTGACCCGGTCCGGCATGCCGGCGGCGGCGTGGATCTCGGTGTCGATCAGGCCGGGATTTACGGCATTCACCCGGATGCCCTCGCCGGCCAGCTCCTTGGCGAGGCCGAGGGTCAGCGTGTCCACCGCGCCCTTGCTGGCGGCGTAATGCACCCACTCCCCGCCGCCGCCGAGGCCGGAGGCGCGGGAGGAGATGTTGACCATCGCCCCTCCCCTGCCCCCATGGCGCGTCGACATGCGCCGGATCGCCTCGCGGCTGCAGGCGACGAGGCCGAGGACATTGGTGCGCAGCACCTCCTCCCAGACCGCGTCGGAGGTCTCGTCGAGCCGCCCGGTCGGGCCGGTGATGCCGGCATTGTTCACCAGCGCGTCCAGCCGGCCGAAGCGGGCATCGAGCTCCGCGAAGCAGCGGGCCCGGCCCTCGGCCTCGGCCACATCGGCCTGGAGCGCCAGCACGGTGGCGCCCGCGGCCCGCGCCGCCGCGGCCGTTGCCTCGGCCCTGCCGGCGTCGCTGCGGTAGGTGAGGAGGATGTCGTAGCCCTGCGCGGCGCCGAGCCGCGCCACGGCAGCGCCGATGCCGCGCCCGCCGCCGGTGACCAGGAGGACGGGACGGGTGGAAGGGAGGGATGTGCTCATCTCCCCAGCCTGCCGCCCACAGGCCTTCAGCTCAAGTCATCGGCCGGCCAGGCTGGGGACGAATGTGGCCGGCAGGGCAACGGCGCGCAGGAAATGCGGGAGCTCGGGTGCTTAACGGGGGCGGCTTCCGTGACCTCTTCGCCTATGGTGATGCCGAATGGGCCGCGGCGCGGGAGTGCATCGCCGCCCGCAACGCGGCCGGCAAGGCCCAAAGGGGGATGACCGAGATGAGCCTGCATGCCTGGCCTGCCCAACAGCGCGTCCGCCATGGCGAACCCGTTGCCCGGGCCCTGCCGCCGGAGATCGAGGATTGCGGGCGTGTGGTGCTCGTCACCACCCGCTCGCTTGCCCGCAGCCGCATCGCCGAGGCGACGCGCGGCGCCATCGGGGCGCGGCTCGCCGGCGAGTTCTCGGCGATGCGCGCACATTCGCCGGTCGAGGACGTCTTGGCGCTGGCGGCACTGCTGCGCGAGGCGCGGGCCGACCGCGTCGTCGCCCTCGGCGGCGGCAGCGTGATCGATGGCTCGAAGGCCGCCTGCCACGCGGTCTGGCGCGGCTATACGGATGCCGCGGCGCTGCTCGGCAGCGCCGTCTCGCGCGGGACCGATGCGGCCTATTGGGTCGAGCCGGCGCTCACGCCGCGCATCGTCGCCGTGCCGACCACGCTCTCGGCCGCGGAATTCGCGCCCAATGCCGGCTTCACCGACCTCGCCGCCGGGCGCAAGCACCGCGCCCAGCACGCGATGCAGGTGCCGATCGCCGTGGTGCTCGACCCGGAGGCGACGCTGGAGACGCCGGGCGAACTGCTGCTCTCCTCCGGCATCCGCGCCGTGGACCATGCGGCGGAAAGGCTCTGCGCGACGACGCGCGCGCCCTTCTCCGATGCCGTCTCGCGCCAGGCGCTCGAGATGCTGGCGGTGGCGCTGCCGGCCATCCACCGCCAGGGCGACGACATCGAGGCGCGCGGCGTGGCGCAGCAGGCGATGTGGCTCTCGGTCATGGGCGGTTGGGCCGGCGTGCCGGTCGGGGCGAGCCATGGCATCGGCTACATCCTCGGCGGCGCCAAGGGCGTGCCGCACGGCATCACTTCCTGCCTCGGCCTGCCGGCGGTGATGCAGTGGAACGCCCCGGTGAACGCGGCGCAGCAGCGGGTCGTGGCCGACATCCTCGGCGGCGGCGAGGGGCATGAGGCGCTTCGCCGCTTCATCCGCGGGCTCGGCCTGCCGACGACGCTGGCCGAGGTCGGCATCGGGCCCGAGGAGATTCCGGCGCTCGCGGCGAAATGGGATGGCGGGCCGCCCATTGCCACCAACCCGCGCAAGGTGGAAGGCGCGGCCGATGTGGAGGCGATTCTGCGCCTCATGGTGTAGCCGCTCACGTTTCGTTGTGTGCTTCGGGCTTGCGCCGCGCCCGCGGGCGGCGCCAGCATCCTCCGCAACCGGCGCCAAGCCGGACAGGAGGACGCCATGGAATTCGGCTATTTCATGATGCCGTCTCACCCGCCGGAGCGCGGGCTGAAGGAAGGGCATGACTTCGATCTCCAGGTACTGCGCTGGCTCGACGAACTGGGCTTCTCCGAGGCCTGGGTCGGCGAGCACCACACCGCGCCCTGGGAGCCGCATCCGTCGCCGGACCTGTTGATCGCCCAGGCGCTCCGGGAGACGACGCGGCTGCGCATGGGGCCGGGCGGCTTCCTGCTGCCCTACCACCACCCGGCGGAGCTGGCGAACCGCGTTGCCATGCTGGACCACCTTTCGGAGGGGCGGCTGAATTTCGGCATCGCGGCGAGCGGCCTGCCGAGCGACTGGGCGATGTTCAACGTCGACGGCATGTCCGGCACCAACCGCGAGATGACGCGCGAGGGGCTCGACATCATCCTGAAGCTTTGGAGCGCGGAGGAGCCCTTCCACTACGAGGGCAAGTACTGGAAGGTCGACAAGCCCGACACGATGTTCGGCTTCCTCAAGCCGCACATCAAGCCGTTGCAGGCGCCGCACCCGCCGATCGGCGTCGCCGGCCTGTCGAAGAATTCCGACACGTTGAAGATGGCGGGCGAGCACGGCTTCCTGCCGATGAGCCTCAACCTCAACCCGGGCTATGTGACGAGCCATTGGGACAGCGTGGAGGCCGGCGCCCGCAAGTCCGGCCGCACCGCGAACCGGCGCGACTGGCGGCTGGTGCGCGAGGTCTTCGTCGCCGACACGGACGAGGAAGCTTGGCGGCTCTCGGTCGGCTCCATGATGGGGCGGATGATGGGCGAGTACTTCCTGCCGCTGCTCTCGAATTTCGGCTTCAAGGAATACCTGAAGCACAGCCCCGAGGTGCCGGACAGCGACGTCACCGTGGAATACTGCGCGCGGCGCAACTGGCTGGTCGGCTCGCCGAAGACGGTCGCCGAGCGGCTGGAGCAGATCTACGAGGAGGTCGGCGGCTTCGGCCAGCTCCTGGTCTTCGGCTTCGACTACATGGAAAACCCGGCCGCCTGGCGCAACTCGCTGCGGCTGCTGCAGGAGGAGGTGCTGCCGCGCGTCGCCCATCTCACTCCAGCGGCCCCGGCGCCCGCGCTGGCGGCGGCGCAGTAGCTTGCGGCGGCACGGGCGGCGGGCCATTTGCAGGTCATGAAACCGCTCCTGCTCGCTGCCCTGCTCCTTCCCCTCGCCGCCTGCGGCCCTGGCGGGCTCCAGGCGGGCGGCGAGTATTCCGGCCAGCCCGACACGGTGATCGGCAACACCGAGCGGAACATGGCGACCGGCGCCGTCACCAGCGAGGGCAGCGTCTATGTCCGCCGCCAGGGCTACATGACGACGCCCGCGGAGAGGCTGCGCTACTGAGGCCTTTCTAGCCGAAGCGCTCTACCGCGAAGGGCGCGAGGTCGAGGTTGGGCGCTGGCCCCAGCATCGCCTGGGCAAGCACCGCACCGGTCGGCGCCGAGCCGGTGAGCCCGAGATGCCCATGGCCGAAGGCGCACCACAGCCCCGGCCAGCGCCGCACCGGGCCGAGCACCGGCAGGCTGTCCGGCAGGCAGGGGCGGTGGCCCATCCAGAAGCCCTCGGCGCCCTCGGTGCGGGCCTGGGGGAAGGCCATGCGCAGGTCGCGCAGCAGCAGCTCCGCCCGGCGCGGCGTCGGCGGGTGGTCGAGGCCGCCGAACTCCACCGTGCCTGCGATGCGCAGCCCCTCCTCCATCGGCGAAATGAAGGCCTTGCGGTCGGCCGGCACCACCGGCCGCCGCAGGCTGATCCCCGCATCCTGCAGCATGACGTGGTAGCCGCGCTGGCTCTCCAAGGGCACGCGGATGCCGAGCGGCGCCAGTAGCCGCGCCGACCAGGCGCCGGCGGCCAGCACCACCGCATCGGCCTCGATGGGGCCGGAGGCGGTGGCGACGCCGGTCACCCGCCCCTCTCCCGTCGTGACGGCCTGCACCGCCTCCTGGCGGATGGTGCCGCCCAGCCGCTCCACGCCGCGCGCCACCACCTCCGCCTGGCGGCGCGGGTTGATGCTGCTGCCCTGCTCCGGGATGAGGACGCCGAGCGCGTAGTCACCCTGCATGTCGGGCTCCAGTTCGCGGATCGCCTCGGCGCCGTCGAGGAATTCCAGCCGCATCCCGTGCTGCTGCCGCAGCGCCCAGCCGGCCGCGTCCTTCGCGTAGTGGCCGCGGTCCCGGTAGAGGTAGAGCTGCCCGGTCTCCTGGATCAGGTCGAGCGCGCCTTCCTCCGCGAGGATGCGCCGGTGCTGCTCCATCGCATTGAAGAGCAGGCCCGACAGCGCCTCGGCGATGCCGGCGACGCGGGCCGGCCGGGCGCTGGCGACGAAGCGCGCGAGCCAGGGCGCCGCCCGCAGCGCATAGCGGGCGGGGATGTGCAGCGCGCCTTCCCGATCGAGCAGCATACCGGGCACCTGGCGAAGCACGCCCGGCATGGCAAGCGGCGCGACCGAGCCGGCACTGATCGCCCCCGCGTTGCCGGAGGAGGCGCCGCCGCCCGGCGGGCCGCCATCCAGCACCGTCACGGCGGCGCCGTCGCGGGCCAGGTGCCAGGCAGTGCAGAGGCCGACGATGCCGGCGCCGATGACAAGGATTCGCATGGGGGGAGCCTCCGCCGCCCGCCACCGGCGCGCAACCCGTCGGAGCCCCACCTCTGCTATACCTACCGATGAATAACCGACAGGTGGATGGCGGACGATGCTGCGCCGAGGACTGATTGGACTGGCCCTGCTGCTGCCCCTCTGCCTGGCCCGGGCGCAAGAGGTGCCGCACCGGCTGAAAGTCCTCGGCTTCTACACCCATACCGGCCTCTTCGCCGATTTCGAGGAGCCCTTCTGGATCCGCGAGGTGCCGGCCCTGACCGGAGGCCGGCTGCTGCCGAGCACCACGCCGTTGGACCGCGCCGGCATCCGCGAGTCGGAGCTGCTCTCCTTTCTACGACTCGGCGTGGTGCAGGGGGCGACGGTGCCGCTGGCCCTTGCCGCAGGCGACGATCCGGAACTCAGCGTCGTCGACCTGCCCGGCCTGAACGCTGACCTGCCGGCGCTGCGGCGGAGCCTGGCGCAGTGGCGCCCCCATCTGACCGCGGTGCTGGAGGAGCGCTACGACATCCATCTGCTCGGCCTGCTGGTGCCGACCACGCAGGTGGTCTTCTGCCGCGAGGCCTTCGCCCGGCTCGGCGACGTCGCCGGGCGGCGGGTTCGGGTGGGCTCGGTCAGCCAGGGCGAGCTGATCGAGGCGTTGGGCGGCATCGCCCTGGCCATGCCGCTCAACGCCGTGCCCGCGGCGATGCGGAGCCGGACGCTCGACTGCGCCGTCACCGGGCCGATGCCGGGCAACCGCATCGGCCTCGGCGAGGTCGCCACCCATGTCTCGCGCCTGCCGCTGAGCTGGTTCGTCTCCGCCCTGGTGGTGAACGGCGCGGCTTGGCGCAGCTTGCCGGAGGCGGAGCGGCAGGCCCTGCACTCCGGCGGCGCCCGGCTCGAGCAGCGGGTGATCGACGGTGCCGAGGCGGCCATCGAGGACGGCTTCGCCTGCAATGCCGGCCTGCCGCGCTGCGCCGGCGGCCAGCGGGCGCGGATGACCGTCCTCGACGAGCGCTGGGACGAGGCCGAACGCCGCCGCCTGCTGCGCGATGTGCTGCTGCCGCGCTGGGTCGCCCGCTGCGGCGCCGATTGCGCCCAGGTATGGAACCAGGTGGCGGCGGCATCGCTCGGCCTGTGGCTGGAGCCTTAGGCATCCCCACGAAACCGCTGCGCGGCGTTGCGGGGGCCCCGGATGGTCGCCCAGCGTCCGAAGCCCCGCAGAGCCTTCCACGGCCAAGCCGTGAAAGGACACCGGCAGGCGCCAGTTTCAACCGGTGCCGTCAGCCTTCCCGCGTTTCGAAGCGGTAGACCTTGCTGACGATGCGCCAGCCCTCGCTGGTCCGGTTCAGCACGAGGTAGTCGGTGAAGTAGCGCGGCGGGAGCTGGCAGGCGACCTTCACCATGGCGGTCTCCGGGCCACTGATGTCCATCATCAGGATCCGGTCGTCGCGCGCCAGGCCGCGGCTCGCGGCCGAGGGGCGGCTGCGCACCATCTCGAACCAGGCCTCGCGCGGCATGTCCTCCACGCCGCCATCCTTGGCCCAATAAAGGTGCGAGACGGGGTGGAAGGCGGCGGCGAGCTTCTCGACGCTGCCCTCGTAGAGGCCGTCGAAATAGGTCTGGATCACCGCCTCGATTTCGGCGACGGCACTGGCCGCCATGGGTTTTCCGCCTGCGTCCGGCATGGGATGCTCCTCCTCGATCCGGGAAGCCTAACCGAGGAGGAGCATCCACCGCCATGGCCCATCCAAGCCTGAAAGCCGCCTTCGAGGCGGGGCGCTTCGTCGTCGCGCCCGGCATCTTCGACATGATCTCGGCCAGGGTCGCGGATGGCATGGGCTTCACCAGCCTCTACGCCACCGGCTTCGGCACCGTTGCCAGCCATCTCGGCGTCGCCGATGCGGGCATCGCCACCTATACCGACATGGTCGGGCGCGTCGGCGCCTTCGCCCGCGGCTGCCGCACGCCGGTCGTGGCCGATGCCGACACGGGGTATGGCGGCTTGCTCAATGTCCGCCACACGGTGATGGGCTACGAGGCGGCGGGCGTCACCGGCATCCAGCTGGAAGACCAGGAGATGCCGAAGAAATGCGGCCACACCCCTGGCCGCCGCGTCATCCCCGCCGAGGAGATGGCGCTCAAGATCAAGGTCGCGGCCGAGGCGCGGCGGGACCCGAACATGCTGATCGTCGCGCGGACGGATGCGCGGACGACCCTTGGCCTCGATGAGGCGATCCGGCGCGGGCAGGTCTATGCCGAGGCCGGGGCCGATGTGATCTTCATCGAGAGCCCGGAGACCGAGGCGGAGATGCAGGCGATCGGTCGGGCGATCAAGAAGCCGCTGCTCGCCAACATGGTCGAGGGCGGACGGACGCCGATCCTGCCGGCGAAGCGCCTCGCCGAGATCGGCTATGCGATGGCGATCTATCCGGCGGTCGGCTTCCTCGCCGTCGCGGCGGCGCTGGAGCGGGTCTATGGCCACCTGAAGGAGCAGGGCGACAGCAATGCCCTCCCCGCTTCCGAGAGCTACGGCTTCGGCCGCATCTGCGAGCTGATGGGCTTCCCCGAGGTGTGGGAGTTCGACCGCAAATGGGCCCAACTGGAGGCGAAGTGATGTTCGAGCATGTGAAGGCCCTCGTCTTCGACGTCTTCGGCACGGTGGTCGATTGGCGCGAGGGCATCGCGCGGGAGGCGGGGCCCTTCCTCGCACGGCTCGGGCGCCAGGACATCGACGCGCATGGCTTCGCCGATGCCTGGCGGGCGCGCTACCAGCCGGCGATGGAGGAAATCCGCAGCGGGCGGCGGGGCTTCACCCGGCTCGACGTGCTGCACCGGGAGAACCTGGAGCAGGTGCTGCGGGCGCATGACATCGACCCGGCGGCGGTGGGCGAGGCGGCGCTCGACGAGCTGAACCATGCCTGGCACCGGCTCGACCCCTGGCCGGAGGCGGTGGCGGGGCTCACGCGGCTGAAGCGGCGCTTCATCATCGCGCCGCTGTCGAACGGCAACATCGCGCTGATGACCAACATGGCGAAGCGGGCGGGCATCCCCTGGGATGCGATCCTCGGGGCGGAGGTGGCGCAGGCCTACAAGCCGGACCCGCTGGCCTATCTGCGGACGGCCGAGGTGCTCGGCATCCGGCCCGCGGAACTGTGCCTGGTCGCGGCGCATAACGGCGATCTCAAGGCGGCGCGGGCGGCGGGGCTCGCCACCGCCTTCGTGCCGCGGCCAACCGAGCATGGGCCGGGGCAGACGGGCGACTTGGCCCCGAGCGAGGCCTGGGACGTGGTGGCGCGGGATTTCCAGGATCTGGCGCACCGGCTGGGCGTCTGACCGGATCGGCAGGTTTCGGACAAACTCCCCTGCGGCGCTCCCGGGCGGGGTTCGGGGGTGGCGCGGAGGGGCGTGGGCGATGGGCATGGCTCCGGAGTTGATAGGATTCGCATCCTATATCGTTCCGAGGTCGATGCGCAAGGTTCCAGGCGGAGGTCGCTGAGTGGGTTAGCGGTCCCCCCTGCCCGTATGCTCCGCGGGTAACGCCCTTCGCAGCCATTCGGACAGCGGAAGCCCAGGGCGGTGGGCGTTGCGGGCGGTCGCCGCCGCGCTCCGGGAGGAGGCGCCGGCGCCCTTCGTGGATGTGGTGCAGAGCCCGTCGGCGCGGGGCCGACGGATGGCCGGGTCAAGCCCGGCCATGACGCGAGGGAAGCGGCGTCAGCGGGTGCCGGCGCGGCCGGGCTGGTTGCCGCTGCCGACGCCACCGGCGCCGCCCGGCTGCAAAGGCGTGGGCACGCCGCCGCCGGTCGCCGTGCTGTTCACCGAGCCGGTGGGCGACCTGGCGCTCGGCGCCATCGGCTCGCCCGGCGTGCGGCCGCCGGGACCGGAATTGGAGCAGGCGCCGAGCGCCAGGGCCAGCGCCACCATTCCCACCAACCTGCCTGTCATGGACCTCTCCTTACCGTCATGTCACGCCGAGGTAACCGGGACGGAGCAGGAAGGTTCCGCCGGGATCATCCGGGCGGGCGCACCTGTGGCACCATCGCCCGTATCCCAGCCGGGAAGAGCGGGCCGCCATAGCCGGCCTCGACCGGAATGCGGAGCATCTTGCGGCCCTCGGCATCGACCTCCATCACCGGCTGCACCGTCACCACGGGGCGGGCCGCGGCGCGCGAGAGGGCATCGCCAAGGCTGGCCGCCTCGGCGAGGCGCAGGAGGTTGAGCCGGGTCGGGAAAAGCAGGGTGCGCTCGCCCGCCTCGGCCTCGGCCAGCGCCTGGGCGGGGGAGATCCAGATGCTGTCCACGGCCTCGTGACCGTCATGCGTCGCCTCATGGCCGCTTGGGGCGGGGGCGAGGAAAAAATGGGTGTCGAAGCGCTTGGAAAGGTCGGCGGGCGTCACCCAGTGGGCGAAGGGGACGAGGCACTCGATGTCGGGGCGGAGGCCCTCGGCCTGGAGCAGGGCGGCGAAGCCGCGGCTGCCGGCGTTCAGCGCGTCGCGGTGGGCGAGGGCGATGGCGGCGCCCTGGGCGGGGTCCAGCGCCGTGCCTGATTCGGTGCGGGCGAGCAGCAGGCCGCTTTCCTCGAAGGCCTCGCGGATGGCGGCGACGCGGTAGGCGGCGAGCGGGTCGGTGCTGCCGAGGGCGGCGGCGAGTTCGGCATCCGCCGCCTCGACACGGCCGCCGGGGAAGACCAGGGCGCCGGCGGCGAACTCGATCTCGCGGTGGCGGACGACCATGAAGAGTTCGGGGCCGGAGGCGCCGTCGCGCAGCAGCAGGACGGTGGCGGCGGGACGCGGGGGGACGGGGTCTGACACGCGGGTTACTCCGTGCGGATGCCGGCGGCCTGGATCAGCGGCGCCCAGCGGGCATGCTCGGCCTGGAGGAACGCGGCGAAATCGGCGGGGCTGCCGCCGACGATCTGCGAGGCCTGGGTCTGCTCGATCACCCGGGCGACCTCGGGCTGGCGGAGGGCGGCGTTGAAGATGCGGTTGGCGGCCTCGACCAGGGGCTCGGGCAGGCCGGCGGGCGCCATGATGCCGTGCCAACCCTGGGCCTCGAAGCCGGCGAGTGCGGGGCCGCCGGCCTCCGCGATGGTCGGCACATCGGGGAGGAAGGGGTGGCGCTGGCGCCCCGCGACCGCGAGCGGCCGCAGCTTGCCCTCGCGGATGAAGGGCAGGCTGGTCGAAACGGTGATGATGCTGCTGCTGGTCTCGCCCGCGAGCAGGCTGCGGGCGACCTCGGCGCCGCTGCGGTAGGGCACCGGCGTCATGGTCAGGCCGGTGCGGCGGAGCAGCAGCTCCTGCGCCAAGTGGCCGATATAGCCGATGCCGGGATGGGCATAGACCATGTCGCCGCGGCGGCGGGCGAGGTCGAGGAAGCCGGGCAGGTCGGTCACCGGCAGGGCCATCGGGGCAAGGAGGACGAGGGGCAGGTTGATCAGGTGGCAGATCGGGGTGAAGGCGCGCATCGGGTCGTAGCCGAGGCTCGGTTGCAGCTCGCGGCCGATGGCATTGGGGGAAAGGTCGGCCATCATCAGCGTGGCGCCGTCCGGGCGGGCGCTGGCCACCACGGCCCCGGCAATGGTGCCGCCGGCGCCGGCACGGTTCTCCACCACCAGCGCCTGGCCGTTGGCGAGCGCCGGGAAGGCGTTGGCGACGGTGCGGGAAAGGGTGTCGATGGCGCCGCCGGCGCCGAAGGGCACGATGAGCCGGACGGGACGGTCCGGCCAGGGGGAGGCGGCCGGTTGCGCGTGGGCCAGCGCTGGAAGCGCGAGGCCGCCCAGGAGCGTGCGTCGGCGCCATGCATGTGACGCTTGCGACATGGTAGTCCCTCCCCGATTGTAGCGGCGCGCAGGGTGCCGCCGGGCCGCGGCGGGCGCAACCGCTGGCGGAATCTGTGCATTGGCATATGGTTCGGTTCCGGCCTGGAAGGGGGAGGTGACCCGCATGACCTGGTCCATCGTTGCACATGATCCGGCGACCGGCGCCTTCGCCGTGGCCGTGACGACCTGCGCCTTTGCCGTGGGCGCGAGCTGCCCCTTCGTCCGCTCGGGGGTTGGGGCGGTGTCCACCCAGTCGATGACCAACCGCTATCTTGGCCCCGCGGTGCTGGACGGGATGGCGCGCGGCCTGTCGCCGACGGCGGCGATCGAGAGCGCGCTGGCCGGGGATGACGGGCGCGGCATCCGGCAGGTCCATGCCGTTGACCGGCATGGGCGAAGCGCGGCCTGGACCGGACAGAATTGCGTGGAATGGTGTGGCGACCGGCCGGGCCAGGGCTTCTCCGTGGCGGGCAACATGCTGGCCGGCGAGGCGGTGCTGGCGGATACGATGGCGGCCTTCGTCACCAAGGACGACCTGCCGCTGGCCGAGCGGCTGGTGGCGGCGCTCGAGGCCGGGGATGCCGCGGGCGGCGACCGGCGCGGGCGGCAATCGGCGGCGCTGCTGCTGACGACGGTGGAGGACTTCCCCGACATCAACCTGCGTGTCGACGACCACCCGGAGCCGTTGGGCGAGCTCGGGCGGCTGCTCGGCCTCTGGCGGCGGGAGCGGGAGCCGGGGCTCAGGGACCAGCCGCGCAAGGCCAACCCGTCGGGCTGGATCGACCTCGACGCGATCGAGGCGGGCTGGCGGCGGAAGGGATCGAGCCTGCGGTTCCGGCGGTAGGCTCCTCCCCCGTCCGGCTCAGCCGCCGAGCGCGGCTTTCACCAGCGGGCCGGCCTTGGCCATGTCGAGGCTGGCGGCGTGCTTCGCGCGGAGCGCAGCCATCACCTTGCCCATCTCCTTGATGCCGCCGGCGCCGGTTTCGGCGATGGCGGCCTGGACGGCGGCCTGCATCGCGGACTCGTCCATCTGCTGGGGCAGGAAGCCCTCGATGACGGCGATCTCCGCCTCCTCCTTCTCGGCGAGTTCCGGGCGGTTGCCCTGGCGGTAGAGCTCGACGCTTTCGCGGCGGCTCTTGGCCATGCCGCGCAGCATCGCCGTGATCTGGTCGTCCGGCACCTTGTCGATACCGGAGGGACGGGCGGCGATGTCCACGTCCTTCAGCTTGGCCAGGATCATGCGGAGGGTGGAGGTGCGGGCCGCATCCTTGGCGAGCATGGCCTCCTTCAGCGATGCGGTGAAGCGGCTGCGCAGATCCTCGGCCATGGACATGTCTCCGGTGCTATGGATGCGGGGCTGTAGCATGGGGCGGGACGAGGATGGGAATGGGAAGTTATTTCCCACGCTCGGCTTCCGGCTTGAAATGGGAAGTTCCTTCCCGCATGTTCCCGTCATGCGGACCGTCGAAGAGATCATTGCCCAGCTCGGCGGCCCGGAGGCCGCCGCGGCGCGTTGCGGCATCGGCACCGAGGCGGTGCGGAAGTGGCGGCAGGCGCGGGCCATCCCGCCCCGCCATTGGCCGGCCATCCTCGCCGCCACCGGGCTGACGCTCGCCGACATGCCCGGCACCCCCGAACCCCGTGTGGAGACAGAGATGCCCCAGACCGAGACCGTGCCCGAGGGTGCGACCGCCTGCCTGGTGCTGGCCGATGGCAGCGTCTTCTGGGGGCGAGGCTTCGGGGCGCAGACGGCACCGGGGGCGGCGCCGGTGGCCGAGATCTGCTTCAACACCGGCATGACGGGCTACCAGGAGACGCTGACCGACCCATCCTATGCCGGGCAGATCATCACCTTCACCTTCCCGCATATCGGCAATGTGGGCGCCAATCCCGAGGATATCGAGGCGGTGACGCCGGCGGCGCGGGGGCTCGTCGTCAAGCAGGACCTGACGGAGCCGGCGAACTACCGGGCGACGCGGCATCTCGATGATTGGCTGAAGTCCTTCGGCATCCCGGGGATCGCGGGCGTCGATACGCGGGCGTTGACCATCCGCATCCGCGACGGTGGGGCGCCGAACGGGGTGCTGTGCTTTCCGCCGGACGGGCGGTTCGACCTTGCAGCGCTGAAGGCGCAGGCGGGGGCCTGGCCGGGGCTGGAGGGGATGGACCTGGCGAAGGAGGTTTCCTGCCGGCAGTCCTATCATTGGGATGAGACCATCTGGGCTTGGCCGGAGGGGTTCGGGCGGCAGACGGCGGCGAAGCACAAGGTCGTCGCAGTGGATTACGGGGCGAAGCGGAACATCCTCCGCTGCCTCGCCTCGGCCGGGCTCGACGTGACGGTGGTGCCGGCGACGGCGACGGCGGAGGAGATCCTGCGGCACGGGCCGGATGGCGTGTTCCTTTCCAACGGCCCCGGCGATCCGGCGGCAACGGGCGAATATGCGGTACCGGCGATCCAGGGCGTGCTGGAGAAGCGGGTGCCGGTCTTCGGCATCTGCCTCGGGCACCAGTTGCTGGGCCTGGCGCTGGGCGGCAAGACCTACAAGCTGGATCGCGGGCATCGGGGCGCGAACCAGCCGGTGAAGGACCTCGCCACGGGGCGGGTCGAGATCACCAGCCAGAACCATGGCTTCGCGGTGGACGACAAGAGCCTGCCCGAGGGGGTGAAGGTCACGCACATCTCCCTCTTCGACCAGTCGAACGAGGGGCTGATGGCGACGGACAGGCCGGCCTTCTCCGTGCAGTATCATCCGGAAGCCTCGCCGGGGCCGACGGACAGCCACCACCTGTTCCATCGCTTCGTCGAGCTGATCGAGAAGCATAAGGGAGGGGCATGATGTTCGACCTGAAGGGGCGCACCGGGCTGGTCACCGGCGGGAATGGCGGGATCGGCCTCGGCTTCGCGCGGGGGCTGGCGAAGGCGGGCGCCAGCGTGATGGTCGCCGGGCGGAATGCCGAGAAGAACGCTGCCGCGGTCGCCGAGCTGAAGGGGCTCGGCGCGGAGGCGGATGCGGTCATCGTCGACGTGACCGACGGCGCCAGCATCGAGGCGATGGTGGCCGCGACGGCGGAGCGCTTCGGTGGCATCGACATCCTGATCAACAACGCCGGCACCAACATCCGCAACCGGCCGGAGGTCTATGCCGAGGCGGACTGGCATGCGGTGATCGACACCAACCTGACCAGCGCCTACCTCGCCTCCAAGGCGGCCTATCCGCACCTCAAGGGCAGTGGGCATGGGCGGGTGATCAACAACGGCTCCATGCTGTCGATCTTCGGCCTGCCCTTCCACATCGCCTATGCGGCCTCGAAGGGCGGTGTGGTGCAGTTCACCAAGTCGCTCGCCGTGGCCTGGGCGGCGGACGGGATCACGGTGAATGCGGTGCTGCCGGGCTGGATCGACACGGAGCTGACCCGCAAGGCGCGGAAGGATATGCCGGGGCTCAACGACAACGTGCTGGCGCGGACGCCGAAGGGGCGTTGGGGCACGATGGAGGATTTCGAGGGGCTGGCGGCCTTCCTCGGGAGCGATGCGAGCGGGTTCATCACCGGCGTGGCGATTCCGGTTGATGGCGGGTTCTCGGTCCAGGGGTGAGCCTTGCCCTCCGCCGACACCCTCCTCGTCTTCGCCGCGCTGTCGCTCGGCCTCGCGGTGACGCCGGGGCCGAACATGCTCTACCTCGTCTCGCGCTCGCTGGCGCAAGGGACGGGGGCGGGGATGGTCTCGCTGGCCGGATGCCAGGCGGGGTCGCTCGCCATCATGCTCTGCGCGGCGGCGGGGATCACGGCGGCGCTGCTGGCCATTCCCTATGCCTGGGACGTGCTGCGGCTCGGCGGGGCGGCCTATCTGCTGTGGCTCGCCTGGCAGAGCGTGAGGCCGGGCGGGCAGCCGGTCTTCGCGCCGCGGGCGATGCCGCGGGAGCCGACGGCGCGGCTGTTCAGCGTCGGCTTCGCCACGGCGGCGCTGAACCCGAAGGTGGCGCTGTTCTACATGGCGGTGCTGCCGCCCTTCATCGACCCTGAGCGGGGGAATGCCTTCACCCAGGCGGCGGTGCTCGGCGTGGTGCAGGTGCTGATCTGCGCGGGCTTCGATGCGCTGCTGGTCTCGGGCGCGGCGGGCGTCGCACGCTTCCTCGGCACGCGGCCGGGCTGGATGGCGGCGCAGCGCTGGGTGCTCGGCGCGGCGCTCGGGCTGCTGGCCGTCAAGCTGGCGAGCGAGGGGCGGCGGGCATGACGCTGTTCCTCATCGCCCTGGCCGCCCTGTCCTGGACGGGGCTGAGCCTCGCGGTACTCGCCATGGTGCTGCGGCGCGTCGGCACCGCCAGGCAGGCGGCATGGCGGGCCTTTGGCATCGGCCTCGCCGTCAACACGATTTCCGCCTGGTACGCATCGCCGGGGGAGCCGATCGCGGCGGTGATCCTGATCGTGCTGTGCCACCTGCTGCTGCTGCCGGCCTTGCTGATCGCCGCGCGGCGGGAGGAGCGGCCGTGATGCGCGCGCTCCGACGATAGCGGCCGGCGTCCGCCTTCCCCGATTGATTGCCGCCCATGGCGGCCCAGAACCGACGGATACCCGACCCATGCCGAAGCGCACCGACATCAAGTCCATCCTCATCATCGGCGCCGGGCCGATCGTCATCGGCCAGGCCTGCGAGTTCGACTACTCCGGCGCGCAGGCCTGCAAGGCGCTCAGGGCCGAGGGCTATCGCGTCATCCTGGTGAACTCCAACCCGGCGACGATCATGACCGATCCCGGGCTGGCGGATGCGACCTATATCGAGCCGATCACCGTCGAGATGGTCGAGAAGATCATCGCCAAGGAGCGGCCGGATGCGCTGCTGCCGACCATGGGCGGGCAGACGGCGCTCAACACCGCCCTCAAGCTGGCCGAGGCGGGGGTGCTGGCGAAGTATGGCTGCGAGCTGATCGGGGCCAAGGCGGAGGTCATCGACAAGGCCGAGGACCGGCTGAAATTCCGCGATGCGATGACGAAGATCGGCATCGAGAGCCCGCGCTCGGCCATCGCGCACACGATGGAGGAGGCGCGGGCGGCGCTCGACCTCGTCAAGCTGCCCTGCGTCATCCGGCCCTCCTTCACCCTCGGCGGGACGGGCGGCGGCATCGCCTACAACCGCGAGGAATTCGAGCAGATCGTGGCGGCCGGGCTCGATGCCTCGATGACCAACGAGGTGCTGGTCGAGGAGAGCGTGCTGGGGTGGAAGGAGTACGAGATGGAGGTGGTCCGCGACACCGCGGACAACTGCATCATCATCTGCTCCATCGAGAACCTGGACGCGATGGGCGTGCATACGGGTGATTCCGTCACCATGGCACCGGCGCTGACGCTGACCGACAAGGAATATCAACGGATGCGCGATGCGAGCATCGCCTGCCTCCGCGAGATCGGCGTCGATACCGGCGGGTCGAACGTGCAGTTCGGCATCAACCCGGCCGACGGGCGCATGGTGGTGATCGAGATGAACCCGCGCGTCAGCCGCTCCTCCGCGCTGGCCTCGAAGGCGACGGGCTTCCCGATCGCCAAGGTCGCGGCGAAGCTGGCCGTCGGCTACACGCTGGACGAGCTGAAGAACGACATCACCATGGTGACGCCGGCCAGCTTCGAGCCGACGATCGACTATGTGGTGGTGAAAATCCCGCGCTTCACCTTCGAGAAATTCCCCGGCACGCCGGCGACGCTGACCACCAGCATGAAGTCGGTCGGCGAGGCAATGGCGATCGGGCGGAGCTTCGCCGAGGCCTTGCAGAAGGGACTGCGGAGCCTGGAGACGGGACTGTCGGGGCTCGACGAGATCGCGGCGCCGGGGGATGGCACCGCGCAGGCCTTCCATGCCGCGCTGGCCACGCCGCGGCCGGACCGGATCGTCATGGCGGCGCAGGCGATGCGGGCCGGTGTCTCGGTGGAGGAGATCGCCGAGGCCAGCAAGTTCGATCCCTGGTTCCTGCGCGAGGTCGAGAAGGTCGTCGCCGCCGAGCGGCGGGTGAAGGCGGAGGGGCTGCCGCGGACGGCGACGGGGCTGCGCGCGCTGAAGGCGCTCGGCTTCTCCGACAAGCAGCTTGGCAAGCTGACCGGGCAGGGCGAGGCGGCGGTCGAGGCGCTGCGGCTGAAGCTCGGCGTCACGCCGGTGTTCAAGCGGATCGACACCTGCGCGGCGGAGTTCGCCTCCGACACTCCTTATATGTACTCGACCTATGAGGGCGGGTTCGGGGTGCCGGAGTGCGAGAGCCGGCCGACCGACCGCCGGAAGGTCGTCATCCTCGGCGGCGGGCCGAACCGGATCGGCCAGGGCATCGAGTTCGACTATTGCTGCGTCCATGCCTGCTATGCGCTCAAGGAAGCGGGCTTCGAGACCATCATGGTCAACTGCAACCCGGAGACGGTCTCGACCGACTACGACACCTCCGATCGGCTCTATTTCGAGCCGTTGACCGGGGAGGACGTGCTCTCCCTGCTGCGGAAGGAGCAGGAGCGCGGCACGCTGCTCGGCTGCATCGTGCAGTATGGCGGGCAGACGCCGCTGAAGCTGAGCCAGGCGCTGCACAAGGCGGGCATCCCGATCCTCGGGACCTCGGCTGAGGCTATCGACATCGCCGAGGACCGAGAGCGCTTCCAGCACCTGCTGAAGGGGCTCGGCCTGCGCCAGCCGCAGAACGGGACGGCGCGGACGCTGGAGGAGGCGGCGCGGGAGGCGGAGCGGATCGGCTACCCCGTCGTCGTGCGGCCGAGCTACGTGCTGGGCGGGCGGGCGATGGAGATCGCCTGGAACCGCGAGCAGCTCATGCGCTTTGGCCAGGAAGCGGTGAAGGTCTCGGGCGAGAACCCGATCCTGATCGACCAGTACCTGGCGGATGCGATCGAGGTGGATGTGGATTGCATCGCCGACGAGGACGGCACGGTCTATGTCGCGGGCGTCATGGAGCATATCGAGGAGGCGGGGATCCATTCGGGCGACAGCGCCTGCTCGCTGCCGCCCTACTCGCTGCCGCCCGCCATCGTCACCGAGCTGAAGGCGGAGACGGAGGCGATGGCCAAGGCCCTCAAGGTCAAGGGGCTGATGAACGTCCAGTACGCCGTGAAGGACGGGGAGATCTTCGTCCTCGAGGTCAATCCGCGGGCCTCGCGCACCGTGCCCTTCGTCGCCAAGGCGACGGGCGTGCCGGTGGCCAAGATCGGCGCGCTGGTCATGGCCGGCAAGCGGCTCGGCGAGTTCGACCTGGATGACAGCGCCATCAACCGGCATGTGGCGGTGAAGGAGGCGGTCTTCCCCTTCAACCGCTTCCCGAATGTCGATGTCATCCTCGGGCCGGAGATGAAATCGACCGGCGAGGTGATGGGACTCGATGCCAGCTTCGAGCGGGCCTTCGCCAAGGCGCAGCTCGGCGCCGGGGTGAAGCTGCCGCTGGCCGGCAGCGCCTTCATCTCGGTGAAGGAGAGCGACAAGCCGGCGGCGGTGGTCCTCGCCCGGCGGCTGATCGACATGGGCTTCGCCGTGGTGGCGACGCGGGGGACGGCGGCGCGCATCCGCGAGGCGGGCCTCGCCTGCGAGATCATCAACAAGGTTCTGGAGGGGCGGCCGCATTGCGTGGACGCCATCAAGTCCGGCGACATCCAGCTCGTCATCAACACGACGGGGGGCGGGCAGTCGGTGGCGGACAGCTTCGACATCCGCCGCTCCGCCCTGACCCATGGGGTGCCGCACTACACCACGGCGGCCGGGGCCCGGGCGGCGGTGCATGCGATTGCGGCGCTCCGGGCCGGAACCCTTGATGTGGCTCCCTTGCAGGCCTATTTTCATCGCTCGTTCTGATCCCGGGTCCGGGTTCCACTGAGGTACGCCGGGTTTCCCCCGGGCGGGCCGGAACCCGGGGCCCGGTTTCCGTGTTTCCACTCGCCATCCCGTGCCGCAACCGCAAGGGTGGCGGGCGGGGGTTGTTCTTGGGTCGCGTGATTCACGCCTTCGGCCGTAGCAGCCCCCGGCGATCACGCTTGTCTTTGGGTCGCGTGATTCACGCCTTCGGCCGTAGCGGCCTCCGGCGATCACGCTCCGGCGTTTTTTGGCTGCATTTGCGGTGGCGGACCGCGCACACTCCGCTTCGATACGCTCAAGGGAAGGGCTAGCCGTGCAGAAGTTCCCCATGACCGCGGAAGGTCTGGCGAAGCTGGAAGAGGAGCTGAAGGTCCTCCGGGCCGAGGAACGCCCGGCGGTGATCCGGGCGATCGCCGAGGCCCGGGCGCATGGCGACCTTTCCGAGAATGCCGAGTACCACGCGGCGCGCGAGCGGCAGTCCTTCATCGAGGGCCGGATCGCCGAGCTGGAGACGATCATTCCGGCGGCCGAAGTGATCGACGTCTCGAAGCTCTCCGGCGACCAGGTGAAGTTCGGCGCCCGCGTCACCGTCGTCGACGAGGAGACGGAGGAGCAGAAGACCTACCGGATCGTCGGCGCCTACGAGGCGGACATGAAGGTGAACTCCATCTCCATCTCCTCGCCGCTCGCCAAGGCGCTGATCGGCAAGAAGGTCGGCGATAGCGTCGAGGTGCCCGCCCCGGGCGGCGCCCGCGCCTATGAGATCACCGCCGTCGCCTTTCGCTGACGGGTAGGATGCTCGACCAGCAGGTCGGCCTGGCGGAAGTCCGGGCCGCGGCGGCGCGCATACAGGGCGCGGTGCGGCGCACGCCGACCGTGGAGGCGGATGCGGTGTCACGCGCGGCCGGGGCGCGGGTCTTCCTCAAGCTCGACAACCTCCAGGCAACGGGCGCCTTCAAGGAGCGCGGGGCGGCCAACCGCGTCGCGTTGCTGACGCCGCGAGAGCGGGCGGCGGGCGTCATTGCCATGTCGGCCGGCAACCATGCCCAGGCGGTGGCGCGGCATGCGTCCCTCGCCGGGATCGCGGCGACGATCGTGATGCCGCGCTTCACCCCTTCCACCAAGGTGGTGCGGACCGAGGGCTGGGGGGCCCGCGTCGTGCTGCATGGCGAGACCCTTGCCGAGGCGGCGGCACATGCGCATGCCATGGCCCTCAATGAGGGTCTGACCTTCATCCATCCCTATGACGATGCCGGCGTGATCGCGGGCCAGGGAACGCTGGCGCTCGAGCTGCTGGAGGATGCGCCGGGGGTGGAGGCCGTGGTCTTCCCCGTCGGCGGCGGGGGAATGCTGGCGGGCTGCGCCGGGGCGATCCGCGAGCTGCGGCCGGAGGTGCAGGTCTTCGGCGTCGAGGTCGAGGGCTACCCGGCCATGGCGCAGCGGCTGGCCGGGCGGCCGGTCGCGGTCGGCGGGCCGACCATCGCCGAGGGCATCGCGGTGCGCGATGTCGGGGAACTGCCCTATGCGCAGCTCCGCCGGCTCGGCATCGAGGTGCTGGTGGTGCCGGAGCGGGCGGTGGAGCAGGCCATCGCCCTGCTGGCCGAGGGCGCGAAGCAAGTGGCGGAGGGCGCCGGCGCGGCGGGGGTGGCGGCGATGCTGGCGCATCCGGCGCGCTTCGCCGGGCGGACGGTCGGCACGGTCATCTGCGGCGGCAACATCGATGCGCGCATCCTGGCCAATGTCCTGCTGCGCAACCTGCTACGCGACGGGCGCATCCTCAGGCTGCATCTCGACATCCCGGACCGGCCCGGGGTGCTGGCAGACATCACCACTCGGGTTGCGGCCATCGGCGGCAACGTCATCGAGGTCTCGCACCGCCGGCTCTTCGCCGCGCCCAGCGTGCAGACGGCGGAGCTCGAGCTGATGATCGAGGTCCGCGACACGGCCCAGGGCGATGCCATCGTCGCCGCGCTCGAGGCCGCGGCCTATGTAGTGCGGCGGGGTTGAGGCGGCCTAAGGGGCGACCGGCACTCCCGCCTCGTCCTTCGAGGTGCGGATGGTCTGCAGGGTCTGGACGCGGGCGACCATCTCGGCGGCGGTGATGCGGGCGGTCAGCGCATTTTCATGCGCGGTGTCGCGCGCGACCAGGCGGAGCAGGAAGTCGCCGCCGCCGCGGATCATGTGGCACTCCCGCACTTCGGGCCAATCCTTCACCATGCGCTCGAAGGATTGCAGCACGGCCTCCTTCTGGCTTTCCAAGCCGACCAGGGCGAAGAAGGTGATCTCGTAGCCGAGCGCCACCGGGTCGAGATCGGCATGGTAGCCGCGGATGATCCCCTCCTCCTCCAGCCGGCGGACGCGGCGGAGGCATGGCGGCGCGGAGAGGCCGACGCGGCGGGCCAGTTCCACATTGGTCATCCGTCCGTCCGCCTGCAATTCGGCCAGGATCTGGCGGTCCACCTCGTCGAGGGATGTGTCGGTCTCGATGGTCATGCTCTCTATTCATTGCCGGTGGCAGGCGCGGGGCGCAATATCATTGCAGAAGGCCGGGGCCGCAAGACATGAAGACTGTCCAGTTCGGCTTTCGCTTGTTCCGTGGGACGGCCGGGCAAATATGCTCGACAACCCTACGACTGCCGGGAGCCGAGCCTTGTCCACGACCCACCGCACGCGATTGCTGATCCTCGGCGCCGGCCCGGCGGGCTACACGGCCGCGATCTATGCGGCCAGGGCGGGGCTGAAGCCGCTGGTCGTCGCCGGGATGCAGCCGGGCGGGCAGCTCACCATCACCACCGATGTGGAGAACTACCCGGGCTTCGCCGACCCGATCCAGGGTCCTTGGCTGATGGAGCAGTTCCGGGCACAGGCGGAGCATGTCGGCGCCACGATCATCCAGGATGTGGTGACGCGAATCGACCTCAAGGCGCAGCCGATCCGGGCCGAGGGCGATTCGGGAGATGTCTACCTCGCCGAGTCGCTGGTGATCGCGACGGGGGCGCAGGCGCGCTGGCTCGGCATCCCGGGCGAGCAGGAGCTGTCGGGCTTCGGCGTCTCGGCCTGCGCGACCTGCGACGGCTTCTTCTTCCGCGGCAAGTCGGTGGCGGTGATCGGCGGCGGCAACACGGCGGTGGAGGAGGCGCTCTACCTGTCGAACCTGGCCAGCCATGTCACGGTGGTGCACCGGCGGGACAGCTTCCGCGCCGAGCGAATCCTGCAGGAGCGGCTTTTTGCCAAGCCGAATGTTACCGTTCTGTGGGATACGGTGGCGGAGGAGGTGCTCGGGACCGAGGGCGGGCGCTTCCGCGCCGTTCGCGCCATCGCCACCCGGAATGCCCGCACGGGCGAGCGGGGGGAGCTTGCGGTGGATGGCGTCTTCGTCGCCATCGGGCATGATCCGGCGACGGCGCTGTTCCGCGGCCATCTCGGGATGGATGGGGAGGGTTATGTCGTGACCGAGCCGGGCAGCACCCGCACCAGCATCCCGGGCGTCTTCGCCGCAGGCGACGTGCAGGACCGCATCTACCGCCAGGCGGTGACCGCCGCCGGCACCGGCTGCATGGCCGCGCTGGAGGCCGAGAAATGGCTGGCGCACCTGCCCGAGGACGCACCGGCCATCGAAGCGTGGACGTGATTCCCACGCAGCCGCTGCGCACGCCCTTCCGCGGCAATGTCGCGGCAGGACACCCTCACAGGGCCGCTTTGGATAGGTGCTTTTGATGCCGCTGGACTGGGACAAGCTGCGCGTCTTCCACGCGGTCGCCGAAGCAGGCTCCTTCACCCATGCGGGGGAGACGCTCAATCTCAGCCAATCTGCCGTCTCGCGGCAGATCCAGGCGCTGGAGGAGGCGCTCGCCGTTCCCCTCTTCCACCGCCATGCGCGGGGCCTGATCCTCACCGAACCGGGCGAGACGCTGAACCGCACGGTGCGCGAGGTCTTCGCCAAGCTGGCGATGACGGAGGCGCTGCTGACAGAAAGCCGGGAGCGGCCGGCGGGGCGGCTGAAGGTGACCTGCACCACCGGCTTCGGCGGCACCTGGCTGGCGCCGAGGCTGTCGCGCTTCCTGGCCCTCTACCCGGATGTCAGCGTGACGCTGCTGCTGGACGACAGCGATCTCGACCTTGCCATGCGGGAGGCCGACGTGGCGATCCGCATGCATCCGCCGCGGCAGCCGGACCTGATCCAGCGCCACCTGGCGAGCTTCGGCTGGCGAGTCTGCGGAGCGCCGGCCTATCTCAAGACCGCCGGCGTGCCGGAGCGGGTGGAGGAGCTGGACGCGCACCGCATCATCTGCTGGGGCGACCACCGGCCGCCGATCGATGAGGTGAACTGGCTGGCGGAGGCGGGGCGACGGCCCGGCTCGGCGCGCAGGGCGGCGGTGGAGGTGAACAGCCTCACCGGCATGTTGCGGGCGGTGCAGAGCGGGCTCGGCCTTGCCGCGCTGCCGGACTACATGGGCCCTGACCTGGACGGGCTGCTGCAGGTGCTGCCGGAGCTGAAGGCGCCGAAACTAGATGCCTATTTCGTTTACCCGGAGGAGATGCGGCATTCGAAGCGCGTCTCGGTGTTCCGCGACTTCTTGGTGGCTGAGCTGAGCGGGCATTAGAAGAGGTTCCGGTCAGGCTTGCCGAGCCGACCGGCGCGACTTTGCCGTTTAAACAATACTTTAGGGTGATTTTCTCGGCGTCGGTGCGACTGATAATCCTGCCGATGCATGCGTCTGGCGCATGGGAGCCGGCCGATTTCACCAATGCTGCACAGCAGTAGCAGGCGTAGGCTCATTGCATCCGGCGGTTGCGCCGGACAGGGTTTCGGGGGCCTCCCCCGACATCCTTCGTCTCCCAGACGTGAAGCCTCCCTGTTTGACTTGGCCGCCGCCCCACCGGGACGGCGGCTTTCTTTTTGCGCGATCACGCCATCGGGACATTGCCGCAAAAACACACAAGCGCGGGCGAAGCGTGATGCAACCCCTGGCTGTGCTGGCCGGGTAAGCACCTTCCTGTTACGTTCGGCACATGCATCATCCTCGTTCGCGCCATCCGCTTCAGCGCCTGACCGCCAGCCTGACGGCCTTCGCCCTTCTCGCGGGTTGCGCCACGACTCAGGCCAGCCGCATCGGCGCCGATGACGGGATGGATGCGTGCCGGCCGCAGCGCGTCGCCCTCGACTCCACGGGCAATTACTATGCGCAGGACATGATCCGCGGCGCGGCCCTCGGCGCCGTCTCGGGCGGCGTGCTTGGCGGGCTGATCGGCGCGGCGGCAACGGGGCGGACGCGGGACATCGCCATCGGCGCCGGGGCGGGCGTGCTGGCGGGCGGCGCGCTCGGCGCGGCGGGCGGGTACCTGGCGGCGAAGCAGCGGCAGGCGCAGGACCAAGCGAGCCTCAACGCCGCGATCGGCGGCGACCTCGCCAACGAGAATGCGCAGATCGACAGGACGCAGTTGGCCTTCAACCAGCTCATCGACTGCCGGCTGATGGCCGCCGAAGCGATCCGCCAGGATGTGCGCAGCGGGCGGACGGTGCTGGAGGCCGGGCGGCTGCAGATGGCCGATCTCCGGACGCGGGTGCAGCAGGACATCGCCATCGCGCGCCGGATCAACCAGCAGATCGGCACCCGCGGGGCGGAGTTCGACACGGCGATCGACGCCGTGGCGCCGGGGACGCGGAGCCAGGTGGCGGCGCGTAGCGCTGGCCCCCCTGCCCCGGCCCGGCCGCGGGCGCCGGTGCCGCTGCGCATCCGCCCGGAGCCGAATGCGCCAGAGATCGGCCGCATCGCCGCCAACGAGCCGGTGCGGGTGAAGCCGGCGGGGAGCAATTTCGCCCTGGTCGAGACGGATGGCGGGTTGCGCGGCTATGCCCCGGCCAGCAGCTTCCCCGGACAGCGGCAGGCGGCGCCGGTGGGTGGCGAGGGCGGCTCGACGCGGGAGCTGGCGGCCTCCAACATCGCCAAGCGGGACAATTTCTCCGAAAGCGTGACCAATGCGGAGCGGGCGGCGCAGGGCGGGGGTTTCGAGCTGGCCGGCTGACATGATCCGCGCCGGGCTGTTGCTGCTGGGCCTGCTGCTGGGCGCGGTGGCGGCGGCCCAGCCGGCGCCGCCGGAGCCGCCACAGCAGCCCTTCCTCCGCATCGAGGCGGGGGCGCATACGGCGCCCGTCGCCCGGCTGGCGGTGGATGCGACGGGGCAGACCCTCGCCAGCGTCTCGGACGACAAGACGCTGCGGCTGTGGACCCTGCCGGAGGGGACGCAGCGGCGGGTGATCCGGCCACCCATCGGCACCAATGAGGATGGCGAGCTTTATGCCGTCGCGCTCAGCCCGGATGGCGGGCGGGTGGCGGCGGCGGGTTTCACCGGCCAGTCCTGGGACGGGGTCTTCTGCCTCTACCTCTACGATGCGCGGAGCGGGCGGCTGCTGGCGCGGCTCTCGGGCCTGCCGGCGCCGGTGCAGCACCTGGCCTTCTCGGCGGATGGGCTGCGGCTGGCGGTGGCGCTGGGCGGACGGGCGGGCATCCGCGTCTTCGATGCGCGGACAGGGCAGCTGCAGTTCGACGACCCTGGCTATGGCGGGCCGGCGCGGATGCTGGGCTTCGACCGCGGGGGGCGGCTCGCCACCGCCTCGGCGGACGGGCACGTGCGGATCTATGGCCCGGACGGGCGCAGGCTGGCGGACCGGGTGCCGCTCATCGGCGCCCGCCCCTTCGGGCTGGCCTGGTCGCCGGATGGGGGGCTGATCGCCATCGGCTATGAGGACCGGCTGCGGGTGGAGGTGCTGGCGGCGGCCGACCTGCGCAGCGTGATGGTGCCGGATGTGGCGGGGCTGGCCGGCGAGGGGTTGCCGGCGGTCGCCTGGGCGGCGGATGGGCAGGGCGGCGTGCAGCTCCATGCCGGCGGCTATGCGCGGCTGGCGGGGGCGCCGGCCGCTGCCGGGCGGGGGATCGCGGTGCAGCGGGAGGCGACGCCCGCGCCCTCGCCCAAGCGCGAATTCGTGGTGCGGCGCTGGACGGATTTCGGGCTCGGGCCCTCGACCGACATTCCGGCGGCGCGGGATGCGATCTCGCACCTGCTGGCGCTGCCGGGCGGGGGCGTCGCCTATGCGGCAGCCGATCCCGGCTGGGGGAGGATCACCCCGGAGGGGCTTCTCGCCTTCCCGCCGCGGCCGCCGGGGGCGGATTTCCGGGCGACCGGGGCGAGCCTCGCCGCGACGGCGGATGGCACGACGCTGCGCGTGGCGCTGCGGGCGGGCGAGGCGCCGGTCGTCTTCGACGCGTTGGACGGGCGGCTGGAGGCAGCGGGCGGTGCGGGTGCCTTCCAGCCGGCGCGGATAGCGAGCGCGCGGTTGCCGATCACCGATTGGCATAACTCCAACCGGCCGCGGCTCGGGCAGAATCCGCTCAGGCTCGGTGAGGGGGAATTCGCGCGCAGCCTCGCCATCCTGCCGAGGGAGGACGGGTTCCTGCTCGGCACCGACACCCATCTCCGCCTCTTCGATGCGGCGGGGCGGGCGGTGGATGCGCTGGCGGTGCCGGGGGCGGTCTGGGGGCTGACGGTTGCCGGCGACATGGCGATCGCCGCGCTCGGCGACGGCACGCTGCGTTGGTATCGCATCGGCGGCGGGGCGGTGGTGGAGCAGGCGGCGCTCTTCATCCAGGCGGAGACGCGGCGCTGGGCGCTCTGGACGCCGGAGGGGCTGTTCGACCATGCCGCCAATGGCGGGCAGGAGCTGGTCGGCGTGCTGCTCAATCGCGGGCGGGCGCAGAATACCGAATGGGCGAGCTTCCAGCAGGCCTATCGCGCGCTTTATGCGCCGCAGGCCGTCCGGCAGCGGATCGCGGGCAACCAGGGGCCGGCGCAGCAGCGGCTGGCGCAGCTCGGCGAGGTACGCGCGAAGATCGGCCAGCTGCCGGTGCTGGCGGCGGGCAAGGAGGCCTGCGCCGTGGTCGCGGCGGAGTGCCTGCCGCTGGGATGGGATGCGCGCAGCCTGCCGGAGGGGGCGACGGCCTTGCGCCTCACCCTCGCCACGACGGATCGCGGGCTCGGTCTCGGGCCGCTCGACGTGCTGGTGAACGACCGCATCGCCGCGCGCACCGAGGCGAAGCCGGGCGAGACCGAGGTGGAGGTGCCGCTCGACCCCGGACCGAACCGCATCGCCACGCGGCTCTATGCGGAGGACAGGACGCTCTTCGCCGATGGGCCGGGGCTGGCGCTGCGGCGGCCGGGGGATGCGGGGCCGCCGGCGGATGCGGGGCGGCTCGTCGTGCTGGCCATCGGCGTCAACCGCTATGCCAATCCGGAGCTCGACCTGCGCTTCGCCGTGCCGGATGCGGAGACGGTGGCGGGGCTGCTGCGCGAGGGCGCCGGTTCGCTCTTCCGCGAGACGCAGGTGACGGTGCTGCGCGATGCCGAGGCCTCGCGTCGCGGCGTGCTGGATGCGCTGGCGCGCGCGGCGGACGATGTGGGACCGGGAGACACCTTCATCCTCTACATCGCAGGCCATGGCATCCGCACGGAGCCGGACAACCGCTTCCTCTTCCTGCCGGCGGATACGCGCGACACCTCCGGCTGGGCGGTGCTGCGGGCGCAGGGGATCGACGACAGCACGCTGGTCGCGGCGCTGGCGCGCATCCGGGCGCGGGATGCCTTCCTGCTGCTCGACACCTGCCATGCGGGGCAGCTCACCATGGAGCAGCTCTCGGCGCTCGGGAACGAGACGGGGCGCTTCCTGCTCGCCGCCAGCGGCAGCGTGCAGGAGGCGCTCGACAGCTATGACGACCGCAACGGCGTCTTCGCCTATGCGCTGCGCGAGGGGTTGCAGGGCAAGGCGGCGATGGATGCCGAGGGGCGGGTCAGCGCGCTGGGCCTCGGCGAGTGGGTGACGCGGCGGGTGCCGGAGCTGGCGCGGCAGCGGCAGCATCAGCAGGATGCGGTGTTCCGCACGGCGCAGCGGGACCTGCGCTCCTTCCCGGTGGCGCAGGTGCGGAGATAGGCTGCTCTCCTCATCGAGGAGCATAGGCATGACCACGCCACCCGACCGCGAGGCACCGGCCGAGCATCCGATCGAGGCGCTGCTGCGGCGGCGCTGGAGCCCGCGCAGCTTCACCGGGGCGCCGGTCGGTCGGGCGGCGCTCAGCAGCCTGCTGGAGGCGGCGCGCTGGGCGGCGAGTTCGAGCAACCAGCAGCCCTGGCACCTCATCGTCGCGCGCAAGGCGGAGGAGCCGGAGGCGTTCGGCAAGCTGCTCGGCGTGCTGTCGCCGGGCAACCAGCCCTGGGCGGAGAAGGCGAGCGTGCTGATGCTGGCGGTCGCGCGCATGGTGAACCCAGCGAACGGCAACCCGAACCGCCATGCCTTCTACGACACCGGCGCGGCGATGGCGCAGATGGCGCTGCAGGCGGGGGCGCTCGGGATGCAGCTGCACCAGATGGGCGGCTTCGACGTGGCGAAGGCGCGCGAGGTCTTCGGCATCCCCGAAGGCTACGAGCCGGCGACGGCGATCGCACTCGGCCCGGTCGGGGTGGCGGAGGCGCTGCCCGAGGCCCTGGCCGCGCGCGAGGTGGCACCGCGGCAGCGCAGGCCGATCAGCGAATGGGCCCGCTTCGGCGGATGGCAGGTTTGAGCGTGGCGCTCTACGCCCGCGGAGCGCGGTGGCTCGCGGGCGTAGAACGGTAGCGGCGTATCAGGTCGCCGGCGTCTCGGCCTCGGCGGCCATCGGCGCGGCGGCCGGCGTGGCCGGGGTGGCGGAGTTCATCGCCGCGGCCTTCTTCGCGGCGCGAGTGGCGGCTCCCTTTTTCGCCGCTTCAGAGCGGGCGGAGCTCACCGGAGCGGCCTTCCTCGCGGCAGGCTTCGCCACGGCCTTGCGAGCGGTGGGCTTCTTCGCCGCGGCGGTGGCGCGCTTCGGCGCGGCCTTGCGCGCGGCAGGCTTCGCCGCGGCCTTGCGGGCGGCGGGCTTCCTCGCTGCGGCGGTGGCGCGCTTCGGCGCGGCCTTGCGCGCGGCAGGCTTCGCCACGGCCTTGCGGGCGGCGGGCTTCTTCGCCGCGGCGGTAGCGCGCTTCGGCGCGGCGTTGCGCGCGGCAGGCTTCGCCGCAGCCTTGCGGGCGGCGGGCTTCTTCGCCGCGGCGGTGCGCTTCGGTGCGGCGGTGGCGCGCTTCGGTGCGGCCTTCTTCGCGGCCGGCTTCTTCGCGGCGGCGGCCTTCTTCGGCGCGGCCTTGCGCGCGACCGGCTTCTTCGTCGCGGCGGCGGCGCGGCTGCGCGCAGTCACCGGCTTCTTCGCGGTGCGGCGGCTGGTGGCGACGGCCATCGGCTGCGCGCGATCGGCGGCGGGGGTCTCGGAGGAATCGGTCACGGTGGGCATCTCCTTGCGCATTCCGGTGTTGGTCGGGCGGCAGCGCGACGGCGCGTCTCCCGGGTGGTGGCAGCGGGCATCGCAATCCAGGCCAAGTCGGCAGCATGCGATGGCGGGCGATCGGCGGCGTGGTGCCGCATCGTGCCGACGCCTTCCGCATATCCGGCATCGGGCGTTAAGACTCTGCCCTGCTCCGGCGCGACGATGACGACGTACCGTGCCGCATCCTCGCCTTGCCTGCGGTCCATGGACCGTCCTTCCCTGCTGCGGCACGCTGTCGCCGGATGGCTCCGCGAGGTGCAGCGGTGCAGGCACCGCCGAACGAATCGCATGCAACATCGTGCGCGCGAATCACGCTATCTGCACACGCAACCATCATGTCAACAGAAACCGCAATTCGCGCAGCGCTTTTATGCGCGATGCGGAATTGAAAGCGGCCGCCGGATCGCTCCGGCGGCCGCTCCACGATGCGCGATGTTGCTGCTGCTCAGCGCTGATCCATCGGCGGCACCGGGCGCTGCTCCGGCCCGGTGTAGTGGGAGAGCGGGCGGATCAAGCGGTTGTCGGCGGCCTGCTCGATGACATGCGCCGCCCAGCCGGTGATGCGCGAGGCGACGAAGATCGGCGTGAAGAGCGGGATGTCGAAGCCCATCAGGTAGTAGGCGGGGCCGGCCGGGAAATCGAGGTTGGGGTGAATGTTCTTCTCCTTGAGCATCTTCGCCGCCAGCACGCGGGAGGTCTCCATCCAGCGCCGGTCGCCCACCACCTCGGCCATCCGCTCGGCGTACTTGGTCATCGTCGGCACGCGGCTGTCGCCCGACTTGTAGACGCGGTGGCCGAAGCCCATCACCAGCGCCTTGTGGTCGAAGCGGGTGGAGAGCCACTCCTCCGCCTGCTCCGGCCCGCCGACCTCCTTCAGCATGTGCATCACGGCCTCGTTGGCGCCGCCATGCAGCGGGCCCTTCAGCGCCGCGATGCCGGCGGTGATGGCGCCGTGGATGTCGGCCCCGGTCGAGGTCACCAGCCGCGCCGTGTAGGTCGAGGCGTTGAAGGTGTGCTCGGCGTAGAGGATCAGTGAGACGTCGAAGGCCTTCAGCACCTCGGGCTGCGGCACCTTCCCGAAGACGAGGTTGAAGAAGTTCTCGCCGAAGCTGTGGCTCGGATCCGGCGCCACCGGGTCGAGGCCCTTCGAGGCGCGGTGCGCGGCGGCGATGGCGGTCGGGATCTTCGCCAGCAGGCGGACGGCCTTGCGGCGCGTCGCCGCCTCGCTGACATCGGCGCTCTCCGGGTCCTCCATCCCCATGAAGGAGACGGCGGTGCGGATGGCGTCCATGGGGTGGGCGCCGTGGGGGAAGTCCTTGATGACGCGGTGCAGCGCCGGGCTGATCTCGCGCTCCGCCGCCTCGGCGGCCTTGAACTCGGCGAGCTGGTCGCGGTTCGGCAGCTCGCCGTTCCAGAGCAGGTAGGCGACCTCCTCGAAGCTGCAATTCTCGCAGAGATCCTGCACGGCATAGCCGCGATAGGTGAGGCTGTTGGTCTCCGGCATCACCTTGGAGACGGTGGACACGTCGGCATAGACGCCGACCAGGCCCTTCTTGATCTCGGGGGTGGCTTCGCTCATGCGGACTCTCCTTTGCGTGTGATGAGTGGCGGCGGGGACCGGGCGGGGATCGCGTCCGCTCCCCTTCCGCATTGGCCGTGGCGTCGCGGCAGGCGGGGCGAAGGCCGGCCGGCGCGGCGGCCTTCGCTGTCTCCCGGCAAGGTGGTGACGCCCCCTCCGCGATGCGGGGAGGGCGTCACGGAGAGGGGCGGCCCATCCCCCGGCCGGACGGGGGCGGCGCCGCGGGCAGCCTCAGAAGATGCCCGGCTTCCCTTCGGCCAGCGCGCCCTTCGGCAGGGCGACGTTCAGCACCTCGAGCTCGCCGGCGGGGATGCGGGCCAGGTCCTGCACGTCGGCGAGGAACCGGTCGCTCTCCTTCGCCGAGATGATGCCGTCGGTCAGGATCTGGAACTTGTTGATGTAGTCGGCCCGGCCGAAGGGCTTCGCCCCGAGCGGATGGGCGTTGGCGACGGCCAGCTCGTCGCTGAGGACCGAGCCGTCCTTCATGGTGATCTCGACGCGGCCGCCGAAGGACAGCTCGTTCGGGTCGCGCGAGTGGTAGCGGCGGGTCCACTCCGCCTCCTCCCGCGTCTCGATCTTGTGCCAGAGGCGGACGGTGTCGGCGCGGCCGGCCCGCTTCGGGGCGTAGCTGTCGACATGGTGCCAGCGCCCGTCCTGCAGGGCGACGGCGAAGATGTACATGATGGAGTGGTCGAGCGTCTCGCGGCTCGCCTTCGGGTCCATCTTCTGCGGGTCGTTGGCGCCGGTGCCGATGACGTAGTGGGTGTGGTGGGAGGTGTGGATCAGGATCCGCTCGATCGCGTCGAAGTCCGTGATCTTCTCCCGCATACGGAAGGCGAGGTCGATCAGCGCCTGGGACTGGTACTCGGCCGAGTGCTCCTTGGTGTAGCTGTCGAGGATGGCGCGCTTCGGCTCGCCGGCGCCGGGCAGCGGCACCTCGTAGTAGACCGGCTGGTAGGCGGCCTCGCGGCCCTCCTTGTCGGCCATGGTGCGGCCGGAGAGGACCCAGCCGATGACGCTGTCCTCGCCCTCGTAGATCGGGCTCGGCGCGCCCTCGCCGCGCATGGCGCGGTCCACGGCCTCGACGGCCAGCTTGCCGGCATGGGCCGGTGCGAAGGCCTTCCAGGAGCTGATCTCGCCCTTGCGGCTCTGGCGGAAGGAGATCGAGACGTGCAGCGCCTGCTGCACCGCTTGGTAGATCGTCTCCTGCGGCAGCTTCAGCAGGGTGCCGATGCCCGCCGCCGCCGAGGGGCAGAGATGGGCGATGTGGTCCACCTTGTGCTCGTGCAGGCAGATCGCCTTCACCAGGTCGATCTGGATCTCGTAGCCGGTGGCGAGGCCGCGGAGCAGGTCGCGGCCCGACTTCTCCATGGTCTGGGCGACGGCGAGGATGGGGGGGATGTTGTCGCCGGGGTGGGAGTAGTCGGCGGCGAGGAAGGTGTCGTGCATGTCGAGCTCGCGCACCGCGGTGCCGTTCGCCCAGGCCGCCCATTCGGGGGAGAAGCGCTTCGCCCCCGCCACGCCGAAGATGGTCGCCCCGCCCTTCCGCGGATGGCCGAGCGCCATGGTGCGGGCGGAGGTGACGGGGCGGCGGTTGATGGCGGCGATGGCGACGGAGGCGTTGTCGATGATCCGGTTGATGATCATCCCGGCCACGTCCTTCTCGACCGCGACCTTGTCGGCGGCGACGCCGGCGATTTTCCAGGCGAGCTGGTCCTCGCGCTTCAGCAGCGACTTGGACGGATAGAGCTTCACTTCGTGTTTCTGCATCGGTGGCCTTCCCCCGGCGGGTGGTGAGGGATGCTTTGTCCCCCCGTCGGCCATCTTCGTCCATTCCGATTGAGCGGCAAGGGCGATAGGATTTTCGTATCATGGTGGATGGGGCGGCCGATTCAGACCTCCGCGCCGTTCGACGCATGCGTCGAACCGCTTCGGCCATCGGACGCCTGGGGACCGGGTTGAATGGATTTCCGTATCCTGCGGCGCATGGGGCATTTCCTCGCGGTCGCCGAGGAGGGGCATTTCGGCCGGGCGGCGGCGCGGCTCGGCGTCTCGCAGCCGCCGCTGACGGCGCAGATCCAGGCGCTGGAGGCGGAGCTCGGCGTGCGGCTGCTGGAGCGGACGCGGAAGGGCGCGCGGCCGACGCGGGAGGGCGAGGCGCTGCTGCCGATCCTCCGGCGGCTGGCCGAGGAGGCGAAGCAGGTGGAGAGCCTGGCGCGGGAGCTGCGCGCGGGGCGGCACGCACCGATGGCGATGGCCTGCGTCACCTCGGCGCTCTTCGACTACCTGCCGCCGCTGGTGCGCGGGCTGCGGGCGGCGGCGCCTGACAGCGCGCTGGCGGTGCGGGAGATGGACACGGCCGATGCCGTCGAGGCGCTGCGGCGGGGCGAGGTGGATTTCGCCCTCGCCCGGCTCGACCGTGACCGGCCGCCGCTACGGGTGATGCCGCTCGGCTCGGACGCGCTGGTGGCGGCGCTGCCGGAGGGGCATGCGCTGCTGGCCGAGGCTGGGCCGCTGCCGCTGGCGGCGCTCGCCGGGGAGGCGCTGGTGCTGCTGCCGCGCTCGATCAGCCCGGCCTATTTCGACCGGCAGGTCAGCGCCTGCCGCGAGGCAGGGTTCGAGCCCGTCGCCATGCGCGAGGTGGGGAGTGCGATGGCGCAGCTCGCCTTCGTCGCGGCGGGGCTGGGCGTGGCGCTGGTGAGCTCGGGGATGGCGGTGCTGCAACCGCCGGGGGTCGCCTTCCGCGCACTGGCGGGGCCGGTAGGGTCGGTCGGTGTGGCGCTGGTCTGGAACGGCGAGCGGGAGACGGAGGCGGCGCGGGCGGCCATCGCGGTGGCGCGGGGGGCCTTTCCGGCGGCGGGGGATGCGGCCTAGCTTCCCCCTTCAACGACTCCAGGACGGCGCAGCATGGACCAGAGCCCCTTCGACCGCGTGATCCTCGGCGACATCGTGCTGCCCGATGCGGTGCTGCCGGGGGGCTATGTCGGCATCCGCGGCGAGACGATCGCCGCCATCGGCCAGGGGGCGCCGCCGCCGGCGGGGGCCGTCGCCGACTACCGGGGCAAGCTGGTGCTGCCGGGTCTGGTCGATGGGCATATGCATACCAGCAGCAGCACGGGCTGGCCGGGGATCGAGGGCGCGTCGATGTCGGCGGCGGCCGGCGGCGTCACCACCTGCGTCGACATGCCCTATGACGTGCCGCAGCCGGTGACGGATGCCGGGGTGCTGCGCGCCAAGGTCGGCGTGGTCGAGGGGTCGAGCCATGTGGACATGGCGCTCTACGGCACCATCGCCAAGACCGGCGGCGTCGGCGCCATCGAGGGGCTGGCCGCGGGCGGCGTCTGCTCCTTCAAGCTTTCCACCTATGAGTATGACGCGGTGCGGTTTCCGCGCATCGACCACCCGACGATGCTCGCGGCCTTCCATGAGATCGCGAAGACCGGGCTGATGTGCGCCATCCACAACGAGGACCAGGAGCTCGTGCAGCGCCTGACCGAGGAGGCGAAGGCGGCCGGGCGGACGGACCCGATCATGCATGCCCGCACCCGTCCGCCGCTGGCCGAAAGCATGGCGGATCTCGAGATCTTCGAGATGGCGCTGGAGACGGGGTGCCATGTGCATATCGCCCACTCCTCCCTCGCGCGCGGCTTCGAGCTGGCGGAGCTGTTCCGCCGCCAGGGGGCGAAGGCGAGCGGCGAGGCCTGCATCCAGTATCTCTGCATGACGGAGGAGGACCTCGTCCGGCTCGAGGGCTTCGGCAAGTGCAACCCGCCCTTCCGCTCGGCTGCCGAGGTGGAGCGGGTCTGGGGTGCCGTCGCCGCCGGGCAGGTCGCCTATGTCTCGACCGACCATGCGCCCTGGCCGCGCGAGCGGAAGGTCTACAAGGGCGACATCTTCGCGCCCGGCGCCGGGCTGACGGGGATGCAGAGCTTCGCGCCGCTGATGTTCTCCCTGCTCGAGGAGCGCGGCCTGCCGGTGACGCTGATGGCGAGCCTCTGCGCCGAGCGGCCGGCGCGCTTCCATGGTCTCGCGCCGAAGAAGGGGGCGATCCGCATCGGCGCCGATGCCGATCTGCTGGTGATGGAGCGGGGCGACTTCACCTTCGACGAGGCGACGATCCAGGACCGGCCGGATGCGCGCTGGTCGCCCTATCACGGGCGGCCGATGCGGGCGCGGGTCGCGGCCACCTGGCTGCGCGGCAGCCTCATCTGGGATGGCGAGACGGTGCTGGCGCGGCCGGGCCAGGGGCGCTTCGTGAAGCGGCAGCACCGGGAGACGTATCTGGGGGAGGGCTGAGCGCCACCTCGCGGTCAAGGCGGCGCAGGGCGAGGGCCAGCGCCGCCTTGGTCCTCGGCAGGCCGAGCGCGTCGGCCGCCAGGATCAGCAGGCCAAGGGATTCGGCCATCTGCTGATGAGCATATGCCACCTTGCGCCGTTCGTCCTTGTCCTCGGGCATCGCTCCCCTCGCCTCCCGGCGGCGTTACGGCCGGGGAAGGCAGGTGGATGCAGCCGGGCTGGCTATTCGACGCGGATATCGGCGCGGCGGATCACCGGCTCCCAACGGACGCCCTCCTCCTCGATGATGCGGGCGAGGGTGCCGCCATCGGCCCAGGCGGATTCGATGCCGCGGGCGGCCATGGCCGCCTTGCCTTCGGGCGTGTCGACGGCCATGCGGACGGCCTCGGCGATACGGGCGAGGATGGCGGGCGGGATGCCGGCCGGGGCGAGGACGGCGCCCCAATTGTCGACCGCATAGCCGGGCAGATTGGCTGCCTCCGCGACGGTCGGCACGCCCGGCATCAGCGGGCTGTCCTGGGCGGCGAGGTTGCCCAAAGCGCGGAGCTGGCCGCCCTTCACCAGCTGCTCCACGGCGGACCAGGGGGCGGAGACCAGCTCCACCTCGCCGGCGACGCAGGCCGTCACGGCCGGGCCGGTGCCGCGGTAATGGACATGCGTCAGCTTGCCGCCGGACATGCTGTCCATCAGCTCGGCCGAGACATGGGTGATGGTGCCGAGGCCGGGCGTGCCGTGGTTCAGCAAGCCGGGGCTCGTGCGGGTGATGGCGACGACTTCCGCCAGGTCGCGCGCCTTCAGCTTCGGCCCGCCGGCGATGACGGTCGGCGCCAGCGCCACGCGGGCGACCGGTGCCAGGTCGCGCTTCAGGTCGAAGGGCATGCTGCGGAAGATGAACTGGTTCACCACGATGGTGTTGAACACCGTGACCAGCGTGTAGCCATCGGGCGGGGCCTTGGCGACGGCATCGGTGCCGATATTGCCGCCGGCGCCGGAGCGGTTCTCCAGCACCACGGGCTGGCCGATGACGTCGCCGATACGCTGGGCCAGCAGCCGGCCGAGGATGTCGCTGCCGCCGCCGGGCGGAAAGGGAATCACCATCCGCAGCGGGCGGTTGGGGAAGTCGCCGCCGGACTGCGCAAGGCCAGGGGTGGCCAGGGACGCGGCGAGCGGGGTGGCGGCGAGGGCGAGCGCGGCACGGCGGGTGAAGGGCATGGTTTTCCTCCTTGGCCGGGTGACATGCCGCATGCGGCAGCCCCTGTCATCGGGGCTTATGCACTGGCAGGCGGAAAGCGGAACGGTGTAGCCTCCGGCGCAGGCGGCGCCATAAGCCGCCAGGGAGGACAGCGACAATGACCATGTCTCGACGCGCCCTGCTGGGCGCGGGCGCCGCGCTTTCGGGCGGCCTGCCTTGGCGCAGCGCCCGCGCGCAGGCGGCCAACACCATCCGCATCGCGCTGCTTTGCGACTTCTCGGGCACCTATCGCGACGTGACCGGGCCGACGGAACTGGCCTGCATCCGCCAGGCCGCCGCCGAATTCGGCAATCGCGGCTTCAACATCGAGGTGGTCTTCGCCGACAACCAGAACCGCGCCGATGTCGGCTCCAACGTCACCCGGCAGTGGTTCGACCGGGACGGCGTCGATGTCGTGGTGGATGGCGGCGCCTCCTCCGTCGCGCTCGCGGTCAACGAGGTGGTGCGGGAGAAGAACAAGGTCTTCCTCAACACCTCCTCCGCCACCTCGGACCTCACCGGGTCGAAATGCACGCCGAACACCGTCCATTGGACCTACGACACCTGGATGCTGGCGAAGTCGACCGGCGGCGCCACGGTGCGGGCGGGCGGGGACAGCTGGTACTTCATCACCGCCGACTACGCCTTCGGCCACGCGCTGGAGCGGGATACCGGCACCTTCATCAAGGCCGCCGGGGGCAGCATCATCGGCTCGGCCCGCACCCCCTTCCCCGGCACCTCGGATTTCAGCTCCTTCCTGGTGCAGGCGATGGCGGCGAAGCCGAAGGTGATCGGCCTGGCCAATGCCGGCTCCGACACCATCAACTGCATCAAGCAGGCCTCCGAATTCGGCCTGGCGCGGCGCGGCATCAAGCTCGCCTCGCTGCTGATGTTCCTCCCCGACGTGCATGCGCTCGGCCTCGGCACGGCGCAGGGGCTGATCTGCACCGAGACCTTCTACTGGGACCTGAACGACCGGACCCGGGCCTTCTCGGCGCGCGTGCGGCCGAATATTGGCACCAATGCGCTCTGCATGAACCATGCGGGCGGCTATGCGGCGGTGCTGCATTACCTGAAGGCGGTGGCGGATATGGGCGTGCCGGCCGCCAAGGCGAATGGCGCCGAGGTCGTGGCGCGGATGAAGGCGATGCCCTGCGACGACGACTGCTTCGGCCCCGGGACCATTCGCGCCGATGGCCGCAAGCTGCACCCCGCCTATCTCTTCGAGGTCAAGAAGCCGGAGGAGAGCCGCGGGCCCTTTGACTACTACAAGCTGCTGCAGACGACGGCGGGCGACGCAGCCTTCCGGCCGATCGGCGAGGGCGGCTGCCCGCTGGTCAGGGCCTGACGGGGCGCTGCCGCAGCGGACTGTTGTGGAAGGTCGTGGGCCTTGAGCTTCGGCACGGCGATCGAGCCTTGGCAGGTCGCTCCCGCCCTGCGCCGTGCCCGAAGCGCCGCGGCTTCGTCACCGGGACATGCTCAGCCGAAGGTCGCGGCGACGCTGCCGAGGGCGGCGTAGGCGCCGGCCGGGTAGCCCGCCAGCGGCCAGTTTTTCACATAGGCGAAGCTCGGCGTCTTGCCCCGCTGATCGCCATAGTGGTTGTTGCTGTAGATCAGGCGGGAGAAGTAGCCGCCATCCGAGCTGTAGATGATCTGGCCGGAGGCCGACTGCCCACCCGGCCAGTTCTTGAGGATGGTGATGAGGCGGCGCGGCCCGTTCGGGTCGTTCGGCGAGCCACGGTTGTAAAGGTCGAAGGTGACGCACCAGAAGTGCATGGGCGCCGACTGGAGTTGGGTGAAGCCCTTGTTGATCAGGAAGCCGCGCTTCAGGGCATGGACCGATCGCCGGAAATCGGAGCGCGGCAGCGAGAGCGAGCGGTAGAGGTCGCCATAGCTGTCGTTGATGGTGTGGATGGCCTGGGCGTACTTCTCCTCGTCCTGCTTCGCCATGAACTGGCCGTTGCGGTCATTGGCATGGACGTTCCGGCGGTTGAAGAGCGTCCAGAAATCGACCTCTTCCGGCAAGCTCAACGGATTGGCCACGATCCTGCTCCGTGCGATATCCGGGGGCACTTCAATCCTGATTAGCCAAGTCCGGCCGCCCCGGGCCAGCCGGCTCCGGCAGCGGCTTGTTGGTGCTACCCTGTGTCGTCACACTCGACGCGCCCGCGGAGCCGGCCGATGACGGGCCGGGCGGCGTGGGTGGCGACACCTTTTGACCACGGAGCCTTGCCCATGTCCCGACGCCTCGTCCTCGCCGCCGCCCAGCTCGGGCCCATCCAGAAGAGCGAGGGGCGCGATGTCGCGGTCGGGCGCATGGTGCGGCTGCTGGAGACCGCGCACCGGCGCGGGGCGGAGGTGGTGGTCTTCCCCGAGCTGGCGCTCACCACCTTCTTTCCGCGCTGGTACCACGAAGACCTGGCGGAGGCGGACCACTGGTATGAGACCGCCCTGCCCTCCAACGCCACCGCCCCGCTCTTCGAGGCGGCACGGAAGTTCAACATCGGCTTTCATCTCGGCTATGCCGAGCGGACGCCGGAGGGGCGGCGCTTCAACACCGCCGTCTATGTCCACCCCTCGGGCGAGGTGGTGCTGAAATACCGCAAGGTCCACCTGCCGGGGCATGCCGAGTACGACCCGACACGGACCGTGCAGCACCTGGAGAAGCGCTACTTCGAGGTGGGCGATCTCGGCTTCCCGGTGGTGCGGGCGCCGGTCGGCGAGGCGCAGGTCAATATCGGCATGATGATCTGCAACGACCGCCGCTGGCCGGAGGCTTGGCGGGTGCTCGGGCTGCAGCAGGTCGAGCTGGTGATGCTCGGCTACAACACGCCGAGCCTCAACATGGAAAACCGCGGCTTCGAGGCGCATCACCTGCGCGTCTTCCACAGCCACCTCTCGATCCAGGCGGGGTGCTACCAGAATGCCTGCTTCGCGGCCGGCGTCGCCAAGGCGGGGGACGAGGACGGGCACGAGCTGTTCGGCCATTCCATCATCGTCAACCCGCAGGGCGAGATCATGGCCCAGGCGACGAGCTGGGGCGACGAGCTGATCGTCGCCGATTGCGACCTCGGCATGTGCGAGCTGGGTCGGCGGACGATCTTCAATTTCGCCGCCCACCGGCGGGTCGAGGCCTATGGGCGGATCACCGGGCAGACGGGCAGCGCGGCGCCGGCGGAGTGGGTGCCGAAGGGCTAGAGGCTCCCGCCGCGGGCACATCCGTCCGGGCGTCCGCCGGGTTATTCATGTGTCGCCGACCGAAGGGAGACGATCGCTTGCGCCTTTGGATGATCCGGCTGCTGCTGGCCCTGTTGATGCCCGTCATGGCTGCGGCCCAGGCCCAGCTCGGCAAGCCGGATGCGCTGCCGCCAGCCATGGGAGGCTACGCGGCTCCCGCCGAGCCTGGCGGGAAACCGCCGCCGCTGCCGCGCGACGACACGGGCAGCGCCACGGCGCCGCGGGCGCCTGCCGCACCATCGGACAACGGCCAAGCGGCGCCGCGCTGTGCCCAGCCGCTCGCCAACAACTGCCTCGCACAGCAGAGCTCCTGCCAGGTCGCCTGCCCGCCCATGTGGAGCATGAACCCGGGCGCGCCGGCCTTCACGCCGACGGACCGGGCGGGCTGCATGAGGCAATGCCAGCAGCGCTACTTCTCCTGCATGCGGCTCTACGGGTGCATGTGACGCACGGCGGCAGATGGCCCGGAACCGCACCGAAGGCCAGGCGCTATCTGCGGCATGCCGCACGCAACCGCCCCCCGCTTCCTCCTCCTCGCCGCCGCGCTGATCGCCGGGCCGGCGCTCGCCCAGACGCCGGCTGAGCGGGCCTCGCGCCAGCTCAACCAGGAAACCCAGCGGGACCGCGCCGTCGATCAGGCCGAGGCGGCGCGCGAACCGCAGGCAGTGGTGCCTCCGGCGCAGGTGCTGCCGCTGGAGGCGGATCGCAACTCGCTGCGGCCGGATGTGGGGCGGCCCGAGGAGCAGGGACGGCTGAGCACGGGCAGTGCGGGCATGCAGCCAGGGCTGAACCAAAACACGCAGCGGTGAGGGCAGGCCGGCAGGAAGCCCTCCCCTCCCCATCGGTATCGCGGCCTAGTGGGCCGGGTCGAGGAAGGGCGCTCCCGGATCGGACACGTAGACGATGAGGACGCGCGCCGGTGTGTCGGCACGCCGGTTGTAGCCGGTCATGCGGACATGCGGCGGTTCCACCAGGGCACCGCCGGCGGAGACGGTGACGGGCTCGCGCCCTTCCATCTCCAGCGTGAAGGCGCCCTCCAGGACATAGACGGTCACCGGGAAGCGGTGGGTATGGAACACCGTCGCCTGGCCCGGGGCGATGGTGGCCGTGAGCACCTGAACCTCCTGCCGCTCGCCTCGGGGCATGCCCTCCACCACCTCGCGGAGAAGCAGGTTCGGCCGCGCCGAATCCTGCGCCACGGCGGCGCTGCCCATCACCGCCATCCCGACCATGGCGCCCAGGCCTGCGATCCGGCGCATCCCCGCTCCTCCCCCACTTCGACTGCGGAGGCAGTTGACGACGGAATCGCGCGGCATGGGGAGAAAAACTTCGCTCAGCCGTCGACTTCGACGACCGCTTCCAGGCCGAGCACGGCGCCGAGCTGCTCCACGCGGCGGAGGACGCTCTCGCCCGCGAAGACGCCGGTGCCCTCGGCGAGGCGAAGGACAAGGCGGTTGCTCTGGCGTTCGAGCCGGGTGCCGGCCAGCAGCGCGGGCGTGCCGCCGCAGAGCGTATAGGCAAGGCGCAGCGCGGCGCCGAGCGCCTCCGCCCGGCGGATGGTCGGCAGGTCGAGCAGCACGCGGGTCGGGCCGAGGAAGGGGGCGCTCGGCTCCGCCTCGTAGCGCAGCGCGGCGCAAAGGCCGAGGAAGGCGCGGGCATGGTGGTCGAGCCCCGCGCCATGCTGGCGGAGGATGCGGAGGAAGGCCTGCTCCGCGCGGTATTCCGGGTGGTCGTGGCTGCCGATGTCGGAAACCCAGCAGGCCGCCTCGCGCAGCGCCCGCACCGCCGGATCCTGGTCGGGGAAGATCGGATCGGCCCAGGCGATAAGCGCTGGCGGCAACCCCGGGTCGCGCCCCCAGGCGGCGGCGAGGTCGCGGGCGGCGGCCAGCATCGGGTCCTCCTGCCGCACCGCCTCGGGCAGCAGGCGGGCATACCAGCCCTCGCGCAGACCGTTGGCCGAGAAGACGACGCGGGAGGCGCCGGTCGCCCGCAGCAGGCGGCGCATCGTCACCGCGGCGAAGGGCATGTCGGCCAGACGCTTCTGCGGGGCGCCGGCCATCCGCTCCAGCACGCGGCGCGAGGCGGCCATGACAACGCCGGCGAGGTCGCGCGCCTCCTCGCGACGGAGGACATAGTGGTGGACGATGGCCAGCGGGTAGCCGGTCTGGGCGATGTGCATCCGCGCCAGGGCCCGCCAGGCGCCGCCGACGAGGTAGAGGTCGCGGCCGCCGCCCTCGGCGAGCCAGGACTGCTTCGCCAGCTCCTCCTCGGCAATGGCGCGGGCGCGGGCGACTTCGCCCCCGGCGCGCTCGGCGAGGCGGATGGCGCCGATGGGGAGCGAGGCGGCGCGGGCAACCCGGCCTTCGGTGAGGCGCACCACCTCGAGGCTGCCGCCGCCGAGGTCGCCGAGTACGCCGTCGGCGCCGGGGAAGCCGAGCAGCACGCCATCGGCCGAGAGGCGGCCCTCCTCCTCGCCGGTGAGGATGCGGATGCGTAAGCCCGGCATGCGCTCCTGCATGGCGGCGGTGAAGGCCTCGCCGTTGCTGGCGTCGCGCACGGCGGCCGTCGCCACCACCTCGAGCGGGTCGGCGTGCATGGCGCGCGCCACGGCGTGGTAGCGGGCGAGCACGGTGAGCGCGGGGCCGATCGCCTCCTCGTTCAGCCGCCCCGTCGCCTGGAGGCCACGCCCCAGGCCGAGCACGGCCTTCTCGTTGAAGATGGCCTGCGGGTTCCGGCCACGTCCCTCGAAAATGACGAGGCGAACGGAATTGGAGCCGAGATCGACGACGCCGCAGCGGCGCGCTTCGGAAATGGTCATGCCTGTCAGTCCTGGGCGATGCGGTCGGGGCGCGGCTTGCGCATCGCTGCACGGCCGCTGCGCTGCAACGCGCTGCCGCGGCCGGAGAGGGAGGGGTTGGTCATGAAATATTCATGGGCCGAGACCGGCTGCGGGCCGCACGGCAGGCGGCGCCAAGCGCCGTCGCTCGCCAGCTCCCAGCTCTGGGCGGTGTCCTTCAGGTTCACCACCATGATCTGGTCGAGGATCTGGGCATGCACGGTCGGGTTCTCGACCGGCACCATGGTCTCGACTCGCCAGTCCATGTTGCGCGCCATCCAGTCGGCCGAGGAGATGAAGACCCGTGCCCGCCGCGAGGGCAGCCGGTGGCCGTTGCCGAAGACATAGATGCGCGAATGCTCGAGGAAGCGGCCGACGATGGACTTCACCCGGATATTCTCGGAAAGGCCGGGGACGCCGGGGCGAAGGCAGCAGATGCCGCGCACCACGCAGTCGACCTTCACCCCTGCGCGCGAGGCGGCATAGAGCACGTCGATCAGTTGCTCGTCGACCAGGCTGTTCATCTTCAGCCAGATGCCGGCGGGCTTGCCCTCCTCGGCGAAGCGGCGCTCCTGCTCGATCAGGCCAAGCAGGGTCGGACGGATGGTGAGCGGGGCGAAGGCGAGGCCTTCCATCCGCTCCGGCCGGGCATAGCCCGTCATGTAATTGAAGAGCCGCGCGGCATCGCCGGTCAGCGCCGGGTCGGCGGTGAAGAAGGAAAGGTCGGTGTAGATGCGCGCGGTGATCGGGTGGTAGTTGCCGGTGCCGAAATGCGCATAGCTCCGCAGCGCGCCGGCCTCGCGGCGGACCACCAGCGACATCTTGGCATGGGTCTTCAGCTCGACGAAGCCGAAGACGACCTGGACGCCGGCCGCCTCCAGCTCGCGGGCGAGGGCGATGTTCCGCTCCTCGTCGAAGCGCGCCTTGATCTCGACGATGCCGGTGACGTTCTTGCCCGCCTCCGCCGCCTCGATCAGCGCGCGGGCGATCGGGCTGTCGCGGCTGGTGCGGTAGAGGGTCTGCTTGATGGCGACCACATTGGGGTCCCGCGCCGCCTGGCGGAGGAACTGCACCACCACGTCGAAGCTCTCGTAGGGGTGGTGGACGACGATGTCCTTGGCCTTGATCGCCGCGAAGCAGTCCCCGCCATAGTCGAGGATCCGCTCCGGGAAGCGCGGCGTGTAGGGGGTGAAGAGCAGGTCCGGCCGGTCATCCACGATGAGCTGGCGCAGGTCGTCAAGGCCGAGCAGCCCGTCCACCACGAAGACGCCGCTGCGCTCGGCATCCAACTCCTCGATGACGAAATCCACGATGTCGGACGGCGTCGCGGCGGTCACGCTGAGGCGGATGGCCCGGCCGCGGCGGCGGCGCTTCAGCGCCGTCTCGTAGGAGCGGACGAGGTCCTCCGCCTCCTCCTCGAATTCCACGTCGGTGTCGCGGATGAGGCGGAACAGGCCGTGCTCGGCCGGGATGAAGCCCGGGAAGACGCGGCGCAGGCTGAGCTCGATCAGGTCCTCGAGCAGCAGGAAGCGGATGGCGGTCTCGCCCTCGGCGCGCGGCAGGCGGATGAAGCGCTCGATCTGCGAGGGCAGCGGCAGCAGGGCGCGCATGGTGCCGCCATCCTCCTCGCGCACCAGCTTCAGCACCATGCAGGCGGCGAGGTTCTGGATGAAGGGAAAAGGGTGCGCCGGATCGACCGCGAGCGGCGTCAGCACCGGGAAGACCCGCTCCATGAACCAGCCGTCGAGCCAGGCGCGATCGGCCTCGCTCAGCTCATCGACGCGGCAAACGATGATGCCGGCCTCGCGGATCAGTCCACGCAGCGCGCGCCAGGCATCCTGCTGCGCCTCGATCAGCACCTGGGCGCGGTCATGGATGGCGGCGAGCTGCTGCGGGGGGGTGCGGCCGTCTGGCGAGCGGCTGGTGATGCCGGCGCGCTCCTGGCCGATCAGCCCGGCGACGCGGACGGAGTAGAACTCGTCGAGGTTGGCGGCCGAGATGGCGACGAAGCGCAGGCGCTCCAGCAGCGGGTGGTACTCGTTGCCGGCTTCCTCCAGCACGCGGGTGTTGAAGTCGAGCCAGGAGAGCTCCCGGTTGATGAAGCGCTCGGGCTCCTGCGGGCCGGGGACGGGCGCGGGCGCGGGTGCGGGCTCGGCAGCGGGCGGGGTGCGGGTCTCGGCGAGGCTCATGCTCCCACCCTATAGCAACCTCGGCGCAGGCGGGCAGCCGGTCTCCGGGAATGCCATGGATTCGTCATCCGTACCGAAGCCCGGCAGCTCGGCCAGGGTTGCACGGGCGAGCGCACGGGTGACGCGGTTGCCGAGCGCGAGCGCGGCGCGATCGAGCCGGGCTGCCGCCTCGGCGATGGCGGCGGCTTCGCGCGGCAGGCGGGCGAGCAGCCAGGCCTGCACCCCCTCCTCCACCCGGAGCTGGCGGCGGGCGAAATGCCGGCGCAGCAGGGCGGCGAGCAGCCCGTCGCCGGGCGGGCGGATGCCGGCGGCGGGCATGGCGCGCAGCCGGCTGCGGAGGTCGGGCAGCGCCACCGGCCAGCGCGCCGGCGGGGCGCGGCCGGCGAGCAGCAGGAGTTGGCCGCGTTCGGCGGCGAGGTTGAGCAGGTGGAAGAGCGCCGCCTCCTCGGCCATGCAGTCGGCATCGTCGACGGCGAGGCCGGGGCCGGGCGGCAGCTCCGGCAGGCCGCGCAGCGCCGGGCCGGTCAGCACCGGCCAGCCGCGCCGGGCGGCAAGGCCGCGCAGCATCAGCGTCTTGCCGGTCGCGGCCGGGCCGTGGAGCGCGAGGCGGCCGCCCGGCCAGGCCTCGGGCCGGGCGAGCCAGGCGAGAGCCTCGGCATTGCTGTCATCGGCCAGCACCGGCTCCGCCTCGAAGGGCGCGAAGGCGGGCAGCGGCAGGGCGAGCTGCCGCGGCAGCGGCGCCGTGGTGTCGAGCATCAGCCGGTCCGCGGCGGGTCGAGATAGAGCGGGCTTTCGAGATAGCGGCGCAGCCAGTAGCGGGTGATGACGCCGATGACCGCCGCCAGCGGCACCGCCAGCAGCACGCCGAGGAAGCCGAAGGCGACGCCGCCGGCGAAGAGGGCGAAGATCACCCAGACGGCATGCAGTTCCACCCGGTCGCCGAGCAGCCAGGGATAGATCATGTAGCCTTCGATCACCTGCCCGGCGACGAAGACCGCCATCACCACCAGCACGCCGTTCCAGGTGCCGAATTGCGCCAGCGCCAGGGCGAGCGCGGTGACGAGGCCGGTGATGGAGCCGATATAGGGAATGAAGGAGAGGATGCCGGCCATCAGCCCGACCGTCAGCCCGAGCTCCAGCCGCACGGCGGAAAGGGCGGCGGCGTAGTAGACGGCAAGCAGGGCGCAACAAAGGAGCTGACCGCGCAGCCAGGCGGAGAGCACGCGGTCGGTGTCGCGGGCGAGCTGGCGGAGGGTGTTGGCGGAGCGGCGGGGCAGCCAGGCATCCATGCGGCGGATGATCCGCGGCCAGTCGCGCAGCAGGTAGAAGGCGACGACGGGCGTCACCGTCACCAGGGTGAAGACGCTGAAGAGCGCGATGCCGCCGGTGATCATCCGCGCCAGCGAGGTGCCGAGATAGGAGATGATCGCCCCCGCCTGGCCCACCGCGAGGTCCTGCAGGCGCTGGTCGAAGACATCGGGGCCGAGGCGCTCGGAAAGCGCGGTCAGCGCGTCGCGCACCGCCTGGCCGATGCCGAGCACATAGGCGGGCAGGCGCTGGATCAGCACCGTCACCTGGGCGACCAGCAGCGGGTAGAGCAGCAGCAGGCAGAGCAGGGCGAGCGCCACCAGCGCCAGGATCATCAGCAGCGCCGAGACGCCGCGCGGAATGCCGATGCGGGTCAGCCGCGTCGCCGGCGGGTCGAGGAAATAGGCGATGACGGCGGCCAGGACGAAGGGGGTGAGGATCGGCGAGAAGAGCCAAAAGGTGAGGAACAGCCCGCCCGCGACGCCGAGCGCGAGGGCCACCCGCTGCGCGCGCGTCGCCACCGGCGGCGCGGTGCGCGAGCGCGCAGCGGGTGGCGGTTCCGGCTTCATGGCCGGGGGCTGGGGCGGGACGAGGTTCATGGCCGTGGCCGGGGATGATGCGTCCAATGTATTGCCGAAACCACATACGCGATGCCCGAGGCGAGCGTCGTCAGCGCCACCGCCCAGACCAGCCCGGCCAGCAGCCCGTCCGCGGCAAGGCCGAAGCCGAGGATGAAAAGGGCCAGCGCGGCCAGTGCGATCTGCGCGCAGGTGTTCAGCTTCGAGACCAGCAGCGGGCGGATGCGCGGCGGCTGGCCGAGCCCCCAGAGCACCAGCACCCCGCCGACGATCAGCAGGTCGCGGAACACCACCAGGATGGCGAGCCAGTCCGGCAGGCCTCCGATGGCGGCGAGCGTCACATAGACCGAGACCAGCAGCGCTTTGTCCGCCACCGGGTCGAGCATCGCCCCGAGCGCGCTGCGGGTATTGGTCACCCGCGCCAGCCAGCCATCGAGGCCATCCGAGATGCCGGCGCCGACGAAGACATAGAAGGCAAGGTCGAGGCGGCGGTGCAGGATCAGCCAGATGGTGGCCGGCACGGCGCAGAGCCGCGCCAGGGTGATGAGGTTGGGCAGGGTGACGAGCACATGCGGCGGCGCCTCGGACGCGCCCTTCCCTTCCTGCTCGGCCGGGCGGGTGTCAGCTTCCGGCAAGGCCCAGCCGCCAGGCGGGCCCCGCCTGTTCCAGCGCGATGCCGAGGGCGGCGAGCAGCGCCGCGGCCTCGGGCGGCGGGGCGCGCAGGCCGAGGCGCAGCCGCGCCGCATCGACCGCGATCGCCTGGATGTCGACCGAGGCGACCGGGGGCGCCCCGCGCAGCCGCCGCTGGAGTTCGAGCCATTCGCCCATGGAGCGGTAGATGGCCCTGGCCTCGATCCAATTCGAGGCCGGGGCGCCGGCGGCGACAGGGGGCGGCGAGGCGCCCGGCACGGTGACGCTGCCGCCGAGCGCCGAGCGCACCCGGTTGGGGTCGAAGACCACTGTGATGCGGCCGGTGTAGCGGGTCGGCGCCGTGCGTTCCTGCTCGATGACGATGGAGCGGACCATGTCCTCCAACCGCGCGTCGGAGAGGTTGACCGGCGGCAGCCCGGCCTCGCTCAGCGCCCGTTCCCAGGCGGTGCGGCGGCCGGCGGCCAGCGCCCTCTCACGGGCCAGCACGCCGTTCTCCGCCGAGGCCTCGGCGGGGATGCCGCGCTGGGTGAGGTTCAGCGCCGAGGCATCGGGCGTCGTGGCGACCGGGGGCGGCAGGGCCGCCATCTGCGCCCGGGCGGGGGTGGCGGCGAGGGCCAGGGGGAGGATCAGCGCGAGGGCCGCCATGCCCCGGAGGACGCCCGATCTGCCCAGCATTGCGCTTTCTCCTGCCATGCGGCCCGGCACAGGGGACGCGCCCGAAAAGGCGCGCTAGAAAGCCGCGGACTCCCCTTAGCCGATCGGAGGCCGCCCTGACCAGTTCCCCGCGAAACAGCCTGACCTACCGTGATGCCGGGGTGGATATCGACGCCGGTGACGCGCTGGTCGAGGCGATCAAGCCGATGGCCCGGTCCACCAGCCGGGCCGGCACCATGGGCGGGCTCGGCGGCTTCGGCGCGCTGTTCGACCTGAAGGCGGCCGGCTTCGCCGACCCGGTGCTCGTCAGCTCGACCGATGGCGTTGGCACCAAGCTGCGGGTTGCCCTCGATGCCGGGCTGCATGGGACGGTCGGCATCGACCTCGTCGCCATGTGCGTGAACGACCTCGTGGTGCAGGGGGCGGAGCCGCTCTTCTTCCTCGACTATTTCGCCACGGGCAAGCTCCGGCTGGAGCAGGCGCGGGACGTGATCTCCGGCATCGCCGAAGGGTGCCGGCAGGCGGGCTGCGCCCTGGTCGGCGGCGAGACGGCGGAGATGCCGGGAATGTATGCCGCCGAGGATTACGACCTCGCCGGCTTCTCGGTCGGCGCCGCGGAGCGCGGGGCGCTGCTGCCGCGGCCCGATGTGGGGCCGGGCGACGTGCTGCTGGGGCTCGCCAGCACGGGGGTGCACTCCAACGGCTTCTCGCTGGTGCGGCGGGTGGTGGAGGCGGCGGGGCTCGGCCTCGATGCCCCCTCCCCCTTCGGCGGCGGGACGCTGGGCGAGGCGCTGCTGGCGCCGACGCGGATCTACGTGAAGTCGCTGCTAGCGCTGCACCGGAAGGGGCTGCTGAAGGCGGCGGCGCATATCACCGGGGGCGGGCTGCCGGGCAACCTGCCGCGGGTGCTGCCGCAGGGGGTCGCCGCGGCGGTGGATGCGGGCGCCTGGACGGTGCCACCGGTCTTCGGCTGGCTGGCGCAGGCCGGCAATGTCGCGCCGGAGGAGATGCTGCGGGTCTTCAACTGCGGGATCGGCATGGTCGTTGTCGTCGCGGCCGGGGTGGTGGCGGAGGCGACCGCCCTGCTGGAGGGCGCGGGCGAGACCGTGTTCCGCATCGGTTCGTTGAAAGCCGGGAGCGGCGAGGCGCAGGTGCGGATCAACAACCTCCCGGAGAGCTGGCCGAGGTGAAGGTCCGGACCGCCATCCTGATCTCCGGCCGCGGCTCCAACATGGTGGCGCTGCTGGAAGCGGCCCGGGCGCCGGATTTCCCGGCGGAGATCGCCCTCGTCCTGTCCAACAAGGCGGATGCGGGCGGGCTGGCGCTGGCCGCGGCGGCCGGAGTGCCGACGGCGGTGGTCGAGAGCCGCCCCTTCGGCCGCGACCGGACGGCGCATGAGGCGGCGGTGCAGGATGTGATGGAGCAGCACGGCATCCGCCTCGTCTGCCTCGCCGGGTATATGCGGCTGCTGACGCCCTTCCTGGTCGGGCGCTGGGCGGGACGGATGCTGAACATCCATCCAAGCCTGCTGCCGGCCTTCCCGGGGCTCGACACCCATGCGCGGGCGCTGGCCGCCGGCGTCCGCCTGCATGGCTGCACCGTCCATTGGGTGACCGAGGAGATGGATGCCGGGCCGATCCTCGCCCAGGCCGCGGTGCCGGTGCTGCCGGGGGATACGGAGGCGGCGCTGGCCGCCCGTGTGCTGGCCCAGGAGCACCGGATCTATCCAGAGGCGCTGCGGGTTGCGGCGGGCGGGGCGGCGGCGCATCCGGACCGTTCGGCGGCGCTCGCCAACCCCTTGCCGAGCCCGCCCGCGCTTTCTACACCCCATTCCGAGAGTGGACGAGGACCGGACCGTGGCCGAACACCGTGAGCATTACAATTTCGGGGAAGTCGACCAGAAGGCGCTGCTGCTCGACCGGCAGCGGGGGTGGGAAGGCTTCGTGCAGTTCTCCACCTGGGGGATCGTGATCACCGTGCTGGTTCTGCTGGCCCTGCTGGTCTTCGTGGTCTGACGGAAGATGGGCCGGCCCTGAGGGCCGGCCCCACCGTCTCAGCCGACGATCTCGGTGCCAGCGAAGAAGAAGGCGATCTCCGTCGCGGCATTCTCGGCGCTGTCGGAGCCGTGGACGCTGTTCGCCTCGATGCTCTCGGCGAATTCCTTGCGGATGGTGCCCGGGGCCGCATTGGCCGGGTTGGTGGCGCCCATGATCTCGCGGTTCTTGGCGACGGCGTTCTCGCCCTCGAGCACCTGCACCACCACCGGGCCGCTGATCATGAAGCTGACCAGATCCTTGTAGAAGGGCCGCTCCTTGTGGACGGCGTAGAAGGCGCCGGCCTGGGCCTCGCTGAGCTGCAGCCGCTTCTGGCCGACGATGCGGAGGCCCGCCTCCTCGAACTTGGCGTTGATCTTGCCGGTCAGGTTCCGGCGCGTGGCGTCCGGCTTGATGATGGAAAGCGTGCGTTCCGCGGCCATGGTGGCGTTCCTTCGTGACGGTGGCGGCGGGATAGGCGGGCCGGGGCGCGGATGCAAGCCCAACCCTGCCCGCCGCGCCGCGTTGGGGCCGCAGCAGAGGAGCGCCCCCATGGCCGACGACACGACGAAGCCCCAGACGCCGCACATCCCCCGTCCCCCCAGCCAGGCCGACATCGACCTCGTCAGCAGCCAGCAGGGCATGGTCACCGACGAATGGGGCGAGGCACCGAAGCCCGAGCACCCCGCCCCGCCCGAAAGCCCGGCCGGGGCCGAAGCCGAAACCGAGGAGCAGCCCAGCTGACAAGATGTGCCGCCATGCGTGACGGGGGGCCGGGGCGGCGGTAGAAGGCGCGCATGACCGTGCTCGCCATCCGCGACCTCACCCTCCGCATCGCCGGCCGTGCCCTCTTGGAAGGCGCCGACCTCGCCGTCGATCCCGGCCGCAAGGTCGGCCTGGTCGGCCGCAACGGCGCCGGCAAGTCGACGCTGTTGAAGACGATCATCGGCGATATCCAGCCGGATGGCGGGGAGATCCGCCTAGCCCAGCGGGCCCGCCTCGGCCATGTCGCGCAGGAGGCGCCGGGCGGGCCCGAGAGCCTGCTGGAGACGGTGCTCGCCGCCGATACCGAGCGTGCCGCCCTGCTCGCCGAGGCGGAGGCGGGGCCGGAGGGGCACCGCATGGCCGAGATCCATGAGCGCCTGATCGCCATCCAGGCCGATAGCGCGCCCTCCCGTGCCGCCACCATCCTCGCCGGCCTCGGCTTCGATGCGGCGGCGCAGGCGCGCCCCAGCACCGAGTTTTCCGGCGGCTGGCGGATGCGCGTGGCGCTGGCCCGCGTGCTCTTCCTTGAGCCCGAATTGCTGCTCCTCGACGAGCCGACCAACCACCTCGACCTCGAAGCGACGATGTGGCTCGAGGGCTGGCTGCAGCGCTTCTCGGGCGCGGCGATCATCGTCAGCCATGACCGCGGGCTGCTGGAGCGCTGCGTCGACGCCATCGCCCATCTCGACCGGGGCAAGCTGACGCTCTACCCGGGCGCCTTCGACAATTTCGTCCGCGTCCGCACCGAGCGCCAGGCGCAGCAGGCGGCGATGAACGAGAAGCTCGCCGCCGAGCGGGCGCATATCCAGAGCTTCGTCGACCGCTTCCGCGCCAAGGCCAGCAAGGCCCGCCAGGCGCAGTCGCGCATCAAGGCCCTGGAGCGGATGCCGGCGATCGAGAGCGTGGTCGAGGACCACGTGACGCGCTTCGCCTTCCCCGAGCCGGCCGAGCTGGCGCCACCGGTGCTCTCCATCTCCGGCGGCAGCATCGGCTATGACGGGCGCGTGGTGCTGCGCGGCCTCGACCTCAGGCTCGACCAGGATGACCGCATCGCCCTGCTCGGTGCCAACGGCAACGGCAAGTCGACCCTCGCCAAGCTCTTCGCCGGGCGCCTCTCGCTGATGGGCGGGCGGGAGTTCCGCTCGCCCAAGCTGAAGATCGGCTACTTCGCCCAGCACCAGACCGACGAGCTCGACATGGAGGGCACGCCGCTCTCGCACATGCAGGCGGCGATGCCGAAGGCGACGGTGACGCAGTGCCGCTCCCAGCTCGCCCGCTTCGGCCTCGACGTCGAGCGGGCGACGACGAAGATCTCGGCCTGCTCCGGCGGCGAGAAGGCGCGGCTGCTGCTGGCGCTCTGCACCCGCGAGGCACCGCAGCTGCTGATCCTCGACGAGCCGACCAACCACCTCGACATCGACGCCCGCGACGCACTGGTGAAGGCGCTGGCGGACTACAACGGCGCCGTTATCCTCATCAGCCACGACCCGCATCTGGTGGAGCTGGTGGCGGACCGGCTCTGGCTGGTCGGCGACGGCAAGGTATCGCCCTTCGACGGCGACCTCGACGACTACCGCGCGCTGCTCGGTGGCGGCAGGCGGGCCGCGCGCAGCGAGCCCTCCGGCGCGGCACGTCCTTCCGAGCGGCGCGGCCGGGCGGAGAGCCGCACCGCCCTCGCCCCGCTCAAGGAGCGGCTGAAGCAGATCGAGGCGCAGATTGCCAAGCTGCAGGACGAGGCGGCGGTGATCGACAAGGCGCTGGCCGACCCGCGGCTTTACGCAGGCAACAAGACCGACCTCATCAACCGCGCCACCACGCGCCGCGCCGTCATCAACAAGATCCTGCCGGGCCTCGAGAGTGAGTGGCTGGAGCTGCAGGAGAAACTGGAGGCGGCGTAGTCACAGCCGCTCCACCGCCGTCAGCAGGCAGCCCGGCCGCGCGGTGTGGATGTTGACGAAGCGCGTCCGAGGGTCGGCGAGCGCGCGGTCGAGCAGCGGCGCGACTGCGCCTCCTTCGCTGATGGCGCCGAGGTCGTAGAGGCACATCTCCCCCGCGTCATAGGCGCGGACGGAGACGATGCCGTTGGCGAGCACGATCGGGGCAATCTCGTCCACCGCCTCGAAGCGCTTGCAGTCGCGGGCGTGCAGGAAGATCGGGCTCGGCGTCCAGTAGACGCCCTGCGGATGCGGCAGGGCATAACTGCCGAGCAGCATTGCCTCTCCCGGCTCGCCGAGGCGCAGGCAATGGCGGCAGGGGAAGCCGGGGCCGTCCACCACGCGGCGATGCAGCGCCTGGCTGCGGTCATCGAGCCCGGTGGCGCGCCATCGACGGGCGGTCTCGGTCGGGATGGGCGTGCAGCGGAACCGGGCCATGAGATAAAGCTCCTTCGCGCCCAGCCTCGCCTGGATGAGAGCGGCGCGCCTGCCGCCGGTTGCGCTGGCATGCGGGGAGCCCAAGCGTCACGCGGACGCAACCCCTGGGCTCGGCGACGGTCCCGCATCATCCATTTCGTAAATCGTTGGTACGTACCAAACGTATGGGAGGGCGAAGTCGTGCGGTCCATCTCCGGCGGCATGGGCGGTCATGAGCCACCCGGCCACGAAGGATAGGATGATGTTTCGCTCTGCTCTTCTCGCGTCCGTAATCGCCTTTGGCGCCGCCGGTGCCGCGCTGGCCCAGGAAGGCCCGGTGCTGGTCGGCGGCGGCGATGGGCCGCCGCGCGCCGCGTAGCTGAGGCGGCATGACCCCCGGAGGGCTCCGGCCTTCCGGGGGTCAGGCGTAGATGCCGATCTCCGGCGCTGCGCCATCGTGGAGAACACCCCGATACATGCCGGGGGTGCCGAAGGCGATGCCCGGCTCGCCCTCTGCATCGACGGCGATGAGGCCGCCGCTGCCCCCGCTCGCAGGAACCAGCACCTGGGCAACCTCCACGGCGGCTTGCCGCACCGAATGGCCGCGATGGCGCATCAAGGCGGAAAGCTCATGCGCCGCGGCGCAGCGGATGAAGGCCTCGCCGACGCCCGTGCAGCTCACCGCGACCGTCGCATCGGCCCAGGTGCCGGCGCCGATCAGGGGGCTGTCGCCGACGCGTCCTGCGCGCTTGTTCGTCATCCCCCCGGTGGAGGTGGCGGCGGCAAGGCGGCCGCTGCGGTCGCGCGCCACGGCGCCGACCGTGCCCATGCGCGCGGGCAGGTCATGGTCGAGGGCGATGCGCTGCGCCGCCAATGCCATCTGCAATTGCTGCCAGCGATGCTCGGTGTGGAAATACTCAGGTGGCGCGAGATCGAGGCCCTCGGCCTCGGCGAATGCGTCCGCGGCCTGGCCGATCAGCACCACATGCGGCGTGTGCTCCATCACCGCCCGCGCGGCGGTGACCGGGTTGCGGATGCGCCGCACGCCGGCGACGGCGCCGGCGCGTCGCGTCGTGCCGTCCATCAGCGCGGCATCCATCTCGATCGTGCCGGCGGTCGTGAAGGTGGCGCCGCGGCCGGCATTGAAGAGCGGGCAATCCTCCAGCGCGCGCACCGCCTGCTCCACCGCATCGAGCGCGCTGCCGCCCTGCGCCAGGACCGCGCCGCCGGAGGCGAGGGCGGCCTCCAGCGCGGCCCGGTGCTCCGCCTCGCGCGCCGGCGACATCTCCTCCCGGAGGATGGTGCCGGCGCCGCCATGGATCACGAGGGTGGCGCTCATGCCTTGGCCCCGGGGACGACGGCGGCCTGGGCCGGGTCCCAGAACCAGGGCGGATCCGGCAGCACATGCACGCCGGCATGGAAGCGCGGCGGCGGGCGGAAGCGGTCCGTTCCGGCCAGCACGGCGGCGCCGCGTGGCGTCGGGTGAAGCTGCTCGTCGCGGGAGACCAGGCGGTTCGGCCCCTGGCGCAGCCGGTTGATCACCTCGCGCACGATCAGGTCGGTGACGTGGAAGATCGGGTCGCCATCCTGCAACTGCCGGAATACGGCGGCCTCGTCCGCGGCGCCGGCGGCGATGGCGCGGAGGGCGCGGCGCTCGGTCTCGCCGAGCCCGTCCGTCGTCCAGGGCAGGTCGCGCAGGTGCCGGCGCAGCGCCGCGGCGAGGAAGGGCAGCGCCAGCTCGCGCCGGCTGAGCGCGTCCAGCCCGCGCGGATCGGGCGCGGCGAAGGCGGCCCAGGCCTCGGCCGCCTGCTCGATCTGCAGATCGGAGAGCGGCGCGGGGTGGAGCGCGCCGAGCTCGGCATCGCTGAGGGCGGGGAAGCTGCGCTCGCCATCGGCGGGCAGCAGCAGCAGCTTGCCGCGCAGCAGGCGCTTCTCGGCCAGCAGCGAAAGGATGCGGATGAGCGCGGCCTGGTCCCAAAGGTCGTGCTCGAACCAGAGCCAGACGGCCTCGCGCCGATGCAGGCCGTTGAGCGCAGCATATTCGCGGCCGAGGCGGAGGCGCACGGCGGCCGGGTCCTGCCCCGCATGCAGTGCCACGTAGCGCGCGCGCATGCCAAGCCAGGCCATCAGGTCGCCGTCATCCTGCGCCGGGCCGACGCAGACCGGGTCGGCGAAGCAGAGATACTCGCCCGCGATCCCGGCCGAATGGAGCCGGCTGCGGAGGTCGTCGCCGCAGCGGAGATGCAGCAGCGGCGTCACCGGCGGCGCGGCCTTGCCTGACCCTGATCGAATGCGGATGCCCTGTCGCGCGGCCTTGCGGCCATGCCTCTCCTCCGTCCCCTGCCAGCCTGATTGGCCGGTCTCGGCAAAGCATGCGACGGAACCACGGCGCCGCGCCACCCCCTTTGCCACGCCAGCACCAGCGGCAGCGGCGTCGCGCAAGCGTGTCATCGGAACCATCGCAGAGGGTGCGCTGGCCGTCATAGGCTCGCCCAAAAGTCGGGAGGGACAAGGACCATGGCATTTCGCAACGGTACCGTTGGGTCGGACAACCTGCTCGGAACAACCGAGGACGATCTGATCCTCGGCGGCGCCGGGGATGACCGGATCGAAGCACTGCCAGGCAACGACGTCATCCTCGCGGGCTCTGGGAACGACACGATTTTCGGGGATAATTTCTTTGGAGGCGGCAGCTTCGGCGGACCGTTGCCACCACCTTATAATTCCAGCGCCGTCCTGCCCGGCCGCAACCTCATCCTGGCCGGTGCCGGCAATGACGTGGTCGGCGCTGGCTTCGGGGCGGACACGGTGTTCGGCGGCGACGGCAACGACTCGATCAACGGCTATGGCGTCTTCGGCGGCAGCCCGTCCGGCAGCATCGGTGTCGTCGGCGCGGATGGAGCCGACCTGCTCTTCGGCGGTGCTGGCAACGATACGATCGATGGCGGCGGCGGAGCCGACCAGATCTACGGTGGTGCCGACAACGATGCCATCGACGGTGGCCGCGGCGTCGATCGGCTCTACGGTGGTGCTGGCGACGACCGGTTGCGCGGGGAGGAGGGTGCCGACCGGCTGACCGGCGGGGCCGGCGCCGATACCTTCGTTTATGTCAGGGAATTCCCTTTCGGCGACATCGAAGCCGGGGTCGGCCCCGGCGCGCGGGACGTGATCCTCGACTTCTGCCAGGGCGTGGACCGTATCGACCTTCGCGGCTACGCAAACACCTTCGCTCCAGACCGGGAGTCGGTCTTTCTCGGCGAGGGCGAATTCGGCGCGAGCCTCGGCCTCCAGGTCCGCACCGTAACCGAGGAGGGGCGCACCATCGTCCAGCTTGCCGCCGTCTTCGGAAGCCCGCCTCCGGACTTCCCGGTGCCGACGCCATCCGGCCCGAACGGCGAGATCGAGCTCAACGGGGTGTATGACCTGACGGCGGCCGACTTCATCCTGTCCTGATGAGGCTCAGTCCATCCTGAGGCCGAGCTTGCGGATAATGGCACTCTCCTCCGCATAGGTCTTCATGGCGAAGGCGGCGTAGTCCTCGCTGTTCATGTAGCGCAGCGGCATGTCGTAGCGGTCCAGCGTCTCGACATGCTTCGGGTCGAACAGCGCCTCCTTGAAGGCATCGTGCAGCACCCGCACGATGCCCGGGTCGACGCCCTTGGGCGCACCGATGCCGAAGGGGCTGTCGGCGACGATGTCGATACCCACCTCGCGCAGCGTGGGCACGTTCGGGAAGCGCTTGGCGCGTTCCGCGGTCCAGACCACCAGCAGGCGGAGCCTGCCCTCCTGCACCAGCTGCGCCCAGCCGGTGCTGTCGCTGTTCGCCACGGTCTGGCCCGAGAGCACCGCCTGGGTGTTGTCGGCGCCGCCCCGGAAGGGAACGTGCAGCCACTCGATGCCCAGCATCTCGCCGATGCGCTCCATCGTGATGTGCAGCGTGCTGCCGACGCCGGGCGTGCCGTAGGTGACCTTGCCGGGGTTGGCCTTCGCATAGGCCACGAATTCGCCCCAGCTCTGCCAGGGCTGGTCGGCGCGGACGACGACGCCGAAGACGTAGCCGGTCAGGTGCAGGATCCAGCTGAAGTCCTTCGCCGGGTCGAAGGTCGGGCGGCGCGACATGGCCGGCAGGCGGAAGACCGTGACCGGCATCTGGCCGACCACGTGGCCGTCGCCCTTCGCCTCCTGCGACATGGCCAGCGCACCGAGCGTGCCGGAGGCGCCGGGCCTGTTCTCCACCACCACGGGCTGGCCGAGCTTCGCGCTCGCCAGCTCGCTCAGCACCCGCAGCGGCACGTCGGAGGAGCCGCCGGGGAGCCAGGGCACCAGCATGCGGATCGGCCGGTTGGGGAAACCGGATTGGGCGACGGCCGGGCTGGCGAGCAGTGGCGCGGCGAAGGGGGCGGCCAGCAGGCCGCGGCGGCGGATGGGCATGGATGTTTCTCCCGGTGCGGCCGTCAGGGCCGGTTTCCGGCATGGTCGCGGCAGCGGAGGCATCGTGCAACCACGGGTCCGGCGCTAACGGAACTTTAGCGGATTTGTTTCAATTTAGAGATATAACCATGATTTTTGCATTTGTTGGAGCCCAATGAGAATGTTGCAATCTCGTTTGCTGGAGAGTTGGCATGGGCTGGCTCCACGGCTGCTCGCGGCGGTAGGCCTTCTGGCGGTGGTGGCCGTGGCGCTCCCGGTCATCGCGGATCGCATGCTGGCCACCCAGGCCGAGCGGATGGCCATGAGCGTGGAGGCCACGACCCGCGCCATCACCGCCGGGCAGGCGACAGGCAACCTGCAAGCCTTCGCCCGGGCGACGGAATTCCTTCAGGTGGACATGCCGGCGGAAGAGCGGCGGCACTGGGAAAGGGTCATGGCGGACGAGTTGCAGCACCTGCTGCAGCGCATGAGGCAGCTCGAACAGACGCTGACGGTTCCGGCCAACCGGGAAGACCTGGGAGCGGCTGCGGCCAGCATCGCTCGCTACAGGGTGCAGCAGGAGGCCATCCTCGCCGCATCGCGGGCCGGACACCTGGACGAGGCGACGCGCCTCGCGCTGGCTGCGGCGCCGGAGGTCGAAGCGGTGCGGGACCGGCTGCGTGCGATCGAGCGAAGAACGGAGCAGTTCGTCCGCGATATCGCACAGGAGGCGGATGCAGAAGCCAGGCAGGCGCGAATCTGGCTCACCTCGCTGGCAGCCGGAGGTGTCCTGGCCGCACTGGGGCTGGCGCTGTGGGTCGTGCTGCGCCGGGTGACCCGGCCGCTGGCGCAGCTCAGCCGGCGGGCGGATGCGCTGGCGGCCGGGCAGCTGGAGGATGCGGCGCCAGGCACCGAGCGTCGGGATGAGGTCGGCGCCATTGCCCGGGGACTGGAGGCGCTGCGGGCGGCGGCGCGCCAGGCACGGGTGCTGGAAGCGGAAGCGGCCATGGCGCGGGCGGAATCCGAGACGGAACGGCTGCGGCAGCGGCAGCGGCAGGATCTGGCGTCCGGCATCGAGGCGCAGCTGGGCGCCGTCCTCGCAGGGCTGACAGCATCCGCCACGGCATTGGAGGGCACGATCGGCACCCTCTCCGGCCAGGCCGACCGAAGCGCGAAGCACGCCGGCACCGCGGCCGAACGCGCCGAGGAGGCGACCGGCCATGTGCAAAGCGTGGCCGCGGCTGCGGAAGAGCTGGCGAGCTCCGTGCAGGAGATCAGCCGGCAGGTTGCGGAGGCCGCGCAGGCCAGCCGGCGGGCCGTGACGGAGGCGGAGGCCGCCGACGGCACGATCGGCGGGCTGTCCGAAGCGGCTGGGCGCATCGGCGATGTAGTGCGGCTCATCGGCGACATCGCCGGGCAGACGAATCTGCTGGCGCTGAATGCGACGATCGAGGCCGCCCGTGCCGGGGAAGCCGGCAAGGGCTTCGCCGTGGTGGCCAGCGAGGTGAAGCAGCTTGCCGGGCAGACCGCCAAGGCCACCGAGGAGATCGGGCAGCAGATCGCCACCATCCAGGGTGCGACGGCCGAGGCGGTGCGCTCGATCAAGGGCATCACCCACGTGATCGGCCAGATCGACCACGTGGCGGCCGCCATCGCCGCCGCAGTGGAGGAGCAGGGCGCGGCGACCCAGGAGATCGCCCGCAGTGTCGCCGAGGCGGCCGCCGGCACCACCGAGGTGTCCGCCACCTTCGCCGAGGTCAGCGCCGGCGCCGACAACACCGCGAAGGCCTTGCAGGCCATGCGGCGGACCACGGAGGAGGTTTCGCGCCAGGGCGGCACGCTGCGCGGCACGCTGCGCACCCTGCTGGATGGGCTGCGCGCCGCGTGAGGTCAGATCGCGCGGAAGAAGTACTCGCCGAGCGTCTTGAAGCCGAGCCGGAAGAGGATGACCGTATTCGCCGCGTAGAGGCTATCGGTCGTCGGGTCCTGGGCGAAGCGCTTGATGAAGCGACCTTCGATGATGAAGCACTCGTCCTCGTAGCCGGCCGAGCCCTGGACCAGCACGGCGCGGCCGAGGCCGAGATCGTACTTCCCGGTCGCCGCCACCCGCCAATACTGGCCGATGCGGGCGGTGAAGCCGGCGCTTACCTCCTCGCGCGAGCGGCTGGGGACCAGGTAGGGCAGCGGCGGCGAGTAGAGATACCCGGCCGAGAGCGTCACCCGGCCGAGGCCAAGATTGGCGACGGTGTCCACCAGCCGACGGTCGGTGATGTTCTCGCCATCGAGGCGGATGCGGCCGATGGTGTCGAACCAGGTGGTCGGCGCGATGCGCAGCCGGGCCACGTAGTCGGAGGCGCGGCGGTCGAGGCCGGAGCCGGCATAGGGGTTCGAGATCTGGTCGTCGAGCCGGAAGGAGCGGCCAACGAGCCCTTCGATCTGACCGCCATTGGGGAAGTCCCAGGCGGCGCGGAGCGCGGCATCGACGCGGGTGCCGCCCTCCTGCCGGTCGCGGCCGGTGAAGCGGTTGAGGGCGAAGAGATTGGCATCGGTGAACTCGAAATCGATGCTGTCCTCGTTCGGCACCCGGTATTGCGGCCCGACCCGCGGGCCGGTGACGAGTTGCACATGGGGCTCGATCGTCTGGCTGCCCCAGTTGCCGGCATAGCGGACGAAGGGCATGCGCCAGTCGAGCGCGGCGCGGATATTGCCGTTGAACCGGTCACCATTGGCCTCGGGCAGTAAGGTCGGCGGCTCCTGCAGCCCCTGGGCGCGGTAGCCAAGGCCATCGGCCTGGATCTTCACCGTCCAGAGGCCGCCGAAGCGGTCCGTCTCCGGCCGCTGCCAGGAAACGCGGCTCGAGAGGCGCTGGGTGGAGCTGCCGATGTCGCGGCTGATGCCGAGCAGCCCGGCATCGACGGTGAGGAAGCCGCCGAGATACTTGCCGCGCGGCGCGTGCTCGACCACCGCGTTGGGCAGGACATAGGGAATCTGCCGCGTGTCGTCGACGCTCCGCAGCCCCTGATAGGCGCGGGCATCGATGCGGGCATAGGTTTCGGTGCCCCAGAAGCCCTCGACGAAAGCCTGGCTGGTCAGCACCCGGCGGTACTCGTAGCGGAAGGTGCGGAGATACTGCTCGCTGCTGGCGCGGTTGAGGTCGAAGCCGGCGCGCCAATTCTCGTCGATGGTGAAGCGGCCCTTGAGGAAGATATGGCCTGCCAGCTCTTCCTTGCCGCCGGTGTCGCGGCCGTTCAGCCCGCCGATCGAGGCACTGCCGGTGATCTCGCCGAAATTGAACAGCTTGCGGTATTCGAGGCCGAGATTGGGATATTGCCGCGTCGAGAGGATCGGGATGACGGTGAGGTCGGAGGTGTCGTCGATCGCCCAGTAATAGGGCGTCTCGGCGAAGGCACCGAGGAAGCGGGTATAGCCGAGCGTCGGGAAGAGGAAGCCGGAGGCGCGCGGCGCGCTTGGGTCCGGATGGGAAAGGTAGGGCGTGTAGAGCACCGGGACCCCGCCGAGGCGGACGGTCGCGTCGCGGTAGGTGATGCGCTGCTCGCCCTTGTCCTGGGTCGCGCGGCGGGCCTCGACCTGCCAGAGCGGCGGGGCGGTCGGGTCGTCGGCGCAGAGGTCGCAGGAGGAATAGACGACGCGGGAAAGCTCGTTGATGGTGCCGCCGGTGCGCCGGGCGCCGTTGGCCGCCATGCGGCCATTGGCGGCGAGCAGGGCGCGGACACCCTCCAGCACGCCGTCGCGGAAGCGGTCCTTCAGTTCCGCCTCATCGGCGAAGAGCACCTGGCCGTCCGGCTCCAGCAGCTGGACGTTCCCGCGGGCGGTGGCGACGCCGGTGTTGCGGTCATAGGTGAACTCGTCGGCGCGCAGCAGCCGCTCGCCCTGCCAGGCCTCGACCCGGCCGCGGGCGATGACGAGGCCCTTGTCGCGGTCGTACTCCACCTCCTCGGCTGTGAAGGTGACCGGGGCGTTGCGGTCGACCGGCTGGCCGCCGCCGGCGATGCCGCCGAAGGGCTGGATGGCAGACGCGCTGGAGCCGGGGGGCTGGCCCATGCCGGGGGCTGTTCCCGGGGCTGGCGCGACCAGGGACGGGCGGATGGACGAGTCGAGCGGCGTCACGCTCGGCTGCTCCAGCTGCGCCAGGGCCTGGCCGGCCGGCAGCAGCGCTAGCGCTCCACCGAGAAGCAGGCGCCGGCGGCGTGCGGGGCGAGGGCTCATCCATCCTCCAGATGCAGCAGCAGGGCGAGGGCCAGCAGCAGCCCGGCCATGGTGGGTGCCCAGGCGGCGAGCGAGACCGGAAGCGTCCCGGCCTCGCCGAATTCATTGGCGATCTTGTCGAGCACGAAAAGCATGAAGCCGGCCGCGACGCCGGCCCCGATCATCTGCGCCACCCCGCCACGGCGGGAAGAGCGCATGGAGAAGCCGGCCGCCAGCAAGGCCATGGCCGAGGCCAGGACGGGAAGCGAGAGCAGGCTCTGGAAATGCAGCCGGTGCCGCACGGCGGAGAAGCCGGCCGCCTCCAGCACGGCGATGAAGCCCGGCAGCGCCCAGACCGACAGCGTATCCGGCGAGGCGAAGCTGTTCTCGATGCGGTCGGGCGTCAGCTCGGTGGGGATGCTGAGATCCTGCTTCGGCCCGGCGGTGCGGTCGGCATTGAAGGTGACGGCATCCTCCAGCACCCAGCGGCCGGGCAACAGCCTGGCCCGCGGCGCCTCGATCCGGGCGAGCGGGCGGTCGCTGGCCGAGAGGCGCCAGAGGGAGACATCGGTCATGCTGAACCCCTCGCGCGTCGCCTCCCGGTCGGACACCGGGCGGCCGGAAAGGATGGCGACCCCCTGCTCCTCCATGCCGCGATCCGCCTGCCGCAGCCAGAGCCGGCCGCCGGCCAGTGCGGTGAGGCCGGCGCTGGAGCGGAGATAGGCGTAGTCCAGCCGCTCCGCCCGGGCGAGCATGACCGAGGACAGGGGCGAGATCGCCGCCGTGCCGAGCCCGCCGAACAGCAGCGCGACGGCAACCGGGCCGGAAAGGAAGCCCCAGGCCGAGATGCCCGCCGCCCGCGCCACCACCAGCTCCGAGGAGCGGGTCAGGCGCCAGAAGGCGAGCAGCCCGCCGAGCAGGATGGCAAAGGGCAGGATTTGCAGGGCGACGAAGGGCAGGCGAAGCCCGGCAATGGTCGCCACCAGGGCGAAGCCGGCATCCGGCCGGGTGGCGGCGCGGCGCAGCAGCTCGATGAAGTCGAAGAGCGAGACCAGCAGGGTCAGCCCGGCCAGCATGGCCAGCGTCGCGCCGACGAAGCGCCGGGCGACGTAGCGCGTCAGGGTCAGGGCCACCATCATGATGCGGCGGCGCCCGTGCCGCGGCGGCCGAACCACCAGCGCTGCGGCCAGCCCGGCGCCCCGGAGAGGATCCAGGCGGAAACGAGGCCGGGCAGCAGCGTGTTCAGCCAGATCAGCGGGATCAGCCGCGGCGTCCGCGCCGCGAGGTTGCTCGCAGTCAGCCCGAAGGCGAGCAGCGCCACCACTACCGCGATGCCAGTGAAGAGGCGGAGGCTGCCGCCGTGGCGACGGAATTGCCCGGTCAGCGCCGTCGCCAGGGCAACCAGGGCATAAGTCATCGCCGTCAGCGGGCCACTCAGGCGCTGGTGAGCCTCGGCGACGAAGCGCTTCAGGTCGCGCTCCGGGATATGCTCGGCCGGGTCGGGGCGGAGCAGCTCGTCCAGCGTCCGCTCCTGGGCGTTGCGGTAGCGGCTATCGGCCTCGCCGCTGCGCGCGCGGGCCAGGTCCACGCTGTTCTCGCTGAAGGAAAGGACCGAAAGGCGGAGCGTCGGCGCCGTGCCGGGCGGCGAGCCTGGGGGCGGCGAGACCTTCTCCACCTGCTGGCGCTGGCCGTTCTCGAGAGTGACGCGCGGACCGTTGGGGCCCGGGGAAATATGGCCCGATTCGGCCAGGATGGTGACGGGGGCGCCGGCCTCACGCGCATCATGGACCAGGATGCCGCGCAGCGTGCCGTCCGGGTCGCGGTAGCGGGCATAAACGGTGAGGTCCTCGCCGACCGAGCTGAAGACGCCCTCCTGCACCAGGATCGCCGCCAGTTCGTTGCGGATCTCGTACTGCCAGGCACGGAAGGCTGCCTGGCTCCGCGGCACCACCCAGAGGTTCAACACGTAGCAGACCAGCATCGCCAGCCCAGCGATGGCCAGCACCGGCCGCGCCAGCTGCCATTGCGACAGGCCGGCGGCGCGCATCACCACCAGCTCCCGGTCCGAGGCAAGACGGACATAGATGAAGAGCGAGACCACGAAGGTGGTGATCGGCAGGATAATCGCCAGGAAGCTTGGCAGCAGCAGGCCGGTCAGCTCGATGAAGACGGTGAAGGACAGGCCACGGTCGAGCACTAACTCGATGAAGCGCAACGACTGGGTCAGCCAGACGAGCGCCGCCAGCCCTACCGTGACGGCGAGCAGCGCGACGCCCAGCTGGCGGAAGATGTAACGGTCGAGGCGGCTCATCACGGCTCAAGGGGTGGGGGCGCGCACCCTAGCCGCTGGCGGGAGCGGGGGAAAGGATCGGGGAAGGCGCCGGGCCGGTGGCGGCCCGGCCCTGCTTTCAGGGCAACACCTTCCCTGGATTCATGATCCCCTGCGGGTCGATCGCGGCCTTGATCCGCTGCATCACGGCGAGTTCCGGCCCGCCGCGCCAGCCCTCCATCATGTCCGTCTTCAGGCGGCCGATGCCGTGCTCGGCGCTGAAGCTGCCGTCGAGGTCGCGGACCACCTCGTTCACCGTGTCCATGATGTCATGGCTGCGGGCGAGGAAGGCGGCCGGGTCCATCCCCTCCGGCTGCTGCAGGTTCATGTGGATGTTGCCGTCGCCCAGGTGGCCGAAGGGCACCGGGCGCACCCCGGGGATCAACCGGCGGCAGGCCTCGGAGGCGCGGCGGATCAGCTCCGGCACCCGCGAGACCGGGACGGAGACGTCGTTCTTGACCGAGGCGCCCTCGCGCTTCTGCGCCTCCGGATGCTCCTCGCGGATGCGCCAGATGGCGGCACGCTGGGCCTCGCTCTCGGCGATGGCGGCATCCAGCACTTCTTCGGCCTCCAGCGCCTCCTCCAGCACCGCCTCCAGCAGGGGGCGGAGGCCGGCATCGGGGCGGGTGGAGGCGAGGTCGACCAGCACGTAGTGGTCGGCGGGGGTCGAGAGCGGGACGCTGCCGCCCTCGATCAGCCGGGCGTAGAAGCCGACGCCGGTGCCGGACATGTATTCGAAGGCGCGCACCGCCGTCTCGTCGCGGTCGCGGAAGCGGCGGAACAGGGCCAGCGCCGCATCCTCGTCGCGCACGGCGCAGAGCGCGACCTCGCTTTCCTTCGGCCGGGCGAAAAGGCGGAGGACGGCGGCGGTGATGAAGCCGAGCGTCCCCTCCGCGCCGACGAAGAGGTGGCGCAGCGCGTAGCCGGTATTGTCCTTCCTGAGGCGGCGGAGGCCGTTCCAGACCTGGCCATCGGGCAGCACGACCTCGAGGCCGAGCATCAGCTCCCTCGCGTTGCCGTAGCGGACGGTGGTGTTGCCGCCGGCATTGGTGGACAGCACGCCGCCGATCGTCGCCGTGCCCTCCGCGCCGAGGGAGAGGGGGAAGAGGCAGCCGGCCTCGGCGGCGGCATCCTGCGCCGCCTTCAGCACGAGGCCCGCCTCGGCGGTCATCGTCATGTCGAGCGGGTCGAGGTCGCGGATGCGGTTCATCCGCGCCAGGGAAACGACAACCTGTCGGCCGCCCTCATCGGGCGTGGCGCCGCCGACCATGGAGGTGTTGCCGCCCTGCGGCACCAGCGGCATCCCCGCGGCAGCGCAAAGCCGCACCGCCTCGGCCAGTTCCGCAGTGCTGGCCGGACGCAGCACGCAGGGGGTGCGGCCGCGGTAGAGCAGGCGCCAATCGGCCAGGTGCGGCTCGAGGTCGGCAGCTTCGGTCAGGATGCCGCGCGGGCCGAGCAGCGCGGAAAGACGGTCGAGCAGCGGGGGCGAAAGGTCGTCGGGCATGGCGGGAAGGTCGTGCCGAAGGGGGCCCGGGTCAATCGCCGCCTTGCCCATCTTTCTCTCGGGTTTGTGCAATGTGACGGGGCCGCTTCGCCTATAACATGAATATTGTATTCAGTTTGGCGCGCAGTAGGACAAATCAAGTCATGTCCACGTACATCAACGGCGGTTCCTGGGCTGACACCCTCTACGGCGATGCCGGCGAAAATGGTATTCAGGGTTGGGGTGGCAACGACCTGATCTATGGCGACGGTTTGAATGGACCCCGACCACCGATCTTCCCGGAACCCTTCCCCGGCCCCGTCATCAGCCCCAACTGGATTGATGGCGGCGAGGGGAACGACACGGTCTATGCCGGCTATGGCAGCGATCATGTGTGGGGCCGCAGCGGCAACGACTTGATCTACGGCTACGGCTTCATCGCCGGGAACGACCAGTGGCAGAGCGCCCAGGCCCGGGACAGCGACGGCAGCGACAACCTCTACGGCGGCGACGGCCACGACACGCTGATGGGCGGCGGCGGTTACGACCTGCTGGTGGGCGGTGCCGGCAACGACCTGCTGGTGGGCGGCGTCGGGGCCGACACGCTCACCGGCGGCATCGGCTACGACGTCTTCCGCTTCGGCGGCACCAACAGCCAGGCCAAGATGCCGGTCTATGACACCACCGGCGACGTGGTGACCGACTTCCGCCGCGGCGAGGACAAGCTGGATCTCACGCCCTTCCTCACTCCCTTCTACAACAAGCCCATGGTGGATTTCCTCGGCTCCGGCGCCTTCACCGATGCCAGCCACATGCAGGTGCGGGCGAAGGTCGAGGGCGGACATACGGTGGTCGAGGTCTATGTCCCGTTCTTTAACCAGACCGGAGCACCGGGCGGGCCCAGCGCGAGCTTCACCCTGAACGGGGAGCATTATCTGGCGAAGTCCGACTTCATCCTGGCTTGAAGGGGCCCCTCCTCCCGGGCTTCATGGCGGCCCAGGAATCGGAGGAACGCCCGTCATGCGCAGCCTGAGGATTGCCGCCATCGGCGGCGACGGCATCGGCCCGGAAGTGATCGAGGCCGGCTGCCAGGTACTGGAGGCGACCGCCCGGGCCGATGGCGGCTTCGCCTGCGAGTTCCAGGGCTTCGACTGGGGCAGCGCGATGTACCGCGCGAGCGGGCGGATGATGCCGGAGGACGGGCTCCGCCAGCTCGAGGGGTTCGACGCGATCTTCTTCGGCGCGGTCGGCGCGCCGGACATCCCGGATCATGTCACTCTCTGGGAATTGCGGCTGGCGATCTGCCAGGGCTTCGACCAGTACGCCAATGTGCGGCCCACCCGCCTGCTGCCCGGCGTCCAGGGGCCGCTGCGGGAGGAGCTGGGGCGGCAGATCGACTGGGTGATCGTGCGGGAAAACTCGGAAGGCGAGTATGCCGGCGTCGGCGGCCGGGCGCATCGCGGCCTGCCGCTCGAGGTCGCCATGGATGTGGCCGTCTTCACCCGCGAGGGCGTGGCGCGCATCTGCCGCCATGCCTGTGAGGTCGCCATGAGCCGGCCGCGCCGGCTGCTCACCGTCGTCACCAAGTCCAACGCGCAGCGGCATGGCATGGTGATGTGGGACGAGGTCTGCGCCGAGGTCACGGCGCAGTACCCGGAGCTCTCCGTCGACAAGATGCTGGTCGATGCCATGACGGCGCGCATGGTGATGAAGCCGGGGACGGTCGACACCGTCGTCGCCACCAACCTCCATGCCGACATCCTCTCCGACCTGGCTTCGGCGCTGGCAGGCTCGCTCGGCATCGGGGCAACGGGCAATATCGATCCGTCGCGGCAGCGGCCCTCGATGTTCGAGCCCATCCATGGCTCGGCCTTCGACATCACGGGCAAGGGCATCGCCAACCCGCTCGGCGCCTTCTGGACGGCGGCGATGCTGCTCGAGCATTGCGGCGAGCCGCGCGCGGCGGGCCGGCTGATGGCGGCGGTCGAGGCGGTCACCGGGCGCGGCGAGGTGCTGACGCCGGATCTCGGCGGCAAGGCGACCACGGCCGAGGTGACGGCGGCGGTGATCGCGGCGCTGGCGGGGGCGAATGCCTGACCGGCACCGCCCCCCCCGGCGCGGGCGCTACCGGACGGTGTAGTTGGTCAGCGAGCAGGCGTTCACGTTGCGCCGCTCCTGCGTCTGGCCGCCGGAGAAGACAACGCGGATGTCATAGGTGCACTCGCCCTGCGGCAGGCGGACGGCAAAGGTCGCGCCCGGCTGCACCACGTCGTCGCCCAGCCGGTCCGGGCCCCAATTCTGCTGGGAGGAGGGCGAGGCGTAGAATTCCTCGATCACCCGGCCGCTCTGGTTGAGCAGGTTGAAGGAAGGGTTGCCCTGCTGCGTGCTGCCCTGCTGCTGGTTGCGCTGGGTCCGCGGCGCCGGCCCGCCCGGCTGGCCAAGCACGAGGTCCGTCATGGCGCAGGTGTTGACGTTGCGCCGCTCCTCCGCCGTCCCGCCTTGGTAGACGATGCGGATGTCGAACGTGCAGTTGCCGTCGGACGGCAGGCGGATGATCCAGTTGGCGCCAGGTGCGATCACCTGGTCGCCAAGCCGGTCCTGGCCCCAGCTCCGCTCGCTGCTGGGCGAGGCGTAGACCTCATTCACAACATTCGGCGTGTTGTTGACGACACGGAACGAAGGGTCGTTCGACTGTGCCTGGCCAGGCCCGATCCAGGCCATGAACCCCAACACAGCGACCAGCACCGCGCGACGCAACATGCCATCCTCCGACAAGATTGGGCTGCAGGATATCCAATCGGTCCGGGGGCGACCATAGGTTGCAACCACGCCGGTCGTACACGGCGGCGTCAATGGATGGCGAAGGCTCGCGGGCCCGCGTCCCGGCGACGACACCTCAACGCCGTGGCCGGACTTCCAGCACGGCGCGGGCGATGAGGTCGTCGGCGGCGGGGCGCATCGCTTCCGGGTGCGGCCGGGCGGGACCGCGGGGGCGGCGCGGCCAGACCGTGGCCTCCGGCACCTCCACCTGGAAGCCGGCGCGGCGGAAGCGCCCGACCATGGCCGAGAGGCCGAGGCGGTTCACGTAGATTCCCGCCCGCCCGACCAGCGGGCTGCTCCAGAAGGCGTCGCTGAAGCGGAGATGCTGCAGGCCGCCGCCCAGATGATCCTGGAAGTCGATGCGGTGCAGGCCGATGCCGTCCGGTGCCGTCACCCGGCTGAGCTGCGCCAGCAACGGCCCCATCTCGTCGCGCCGGACATGCTCGAGCACCGCCTCGCTCACCACGAGGTCGATCGCTCCGTCCGGGATAGCGCCGAGGGCCGAAGGGCCGCCATGCAGCAACGTCACGTGGCAGCGCTGGAGCACGGCGGCGCGGTCGGTACAGCCGGCGAGGTCGGGCACGGGCAGGCCCTGGCTGCGCGCGAGGGCAGCAACCTGCTGATAGGCGGCGGCGTCGGCGGGGGCGCTGTCGGCTGGGTCGATGAACCAGATGTGGTCCAGCCCGAGCCCGGCCAGCACCGGGGCGCGCAACACCATCCGCCCAGGCCCGACCTCGAGGATGGTGCGCGGGCGGCGGCCCATCAGCCGCGTCGCATCGCCCACCCAGGCCGACGGCGCGCCGAGCAGCTTGGCCGGATCACGCGCCTCGAAGGAGGGCCGGGCCAGGCCGACCACCCGGGCGCGGGCGCCGTGGATGCCGATGGCGGCGAGGCCGAGCTTGACCCCGAGCTTCACCCACCACGGCACCGGCGCCCCGCGGGAGAGTCCCTGCGGCGCGGGCAGCACGCGCCGGGGGCCCGCCATATCCTCCGTCTGGTGTTCCGTCGCCACGTTGTTGACCCAGTGCTGTCGCAGGCTTAGCCGGAAGGGATAGCCCAAAGGGATAGCTGAAAGCGATGGGGCTTGCCCACTTCAACCGCAGGAGACCGATGTGAACCCCATCGAGCATATTCGGCTGTACCAGGATGAACTCACCGGCTGGCGAAGGGATTTCCATGCCCATCCGGAAACCGGCTTCGAGGAGGTGCGCACGGGCGCGCTGGTGGCGGAACGGCTGGAATCCTGGGGAATCGAGGTGCATCGCGGCATCGGCCGCACCGGGCTGGTCGGCGTGCTGCGGGCGGGGAATGGCGATCGCGCGGTCGGGCTGCGCGCCGACATGGATGCGCTCGACATGCCGGAGGCGAACGACTTCGCCCACCGCTCCACCATCCCCGGCAAGATGCATGGCTGCGGCCATGACGGGCACACCACCATGCTGCTCGGCGCCGCCCGCTACCTGGCCGAGACGCGCAACTTCAACGGTACCGTCCACTTCATCTTCCAGCCGGCCGAGGAAGGCCAGGGCGGCGCGCGGTCGATGGTGGAGGAGGGGCTGTTCCATCGCTTCCCCTGCAATGCCGTCTACGGGTTGCACAATCGGCCGGGCATGCCGGTCGGGCAGTATGGCATCCGCGCCGGCGCGATGATGGCCGGCTGCGCCTTCTTCGATCTCGTGGTCCAGGGTCGCGGCGGGCATGGGGCGCGACCGGAGAGCACGATCGATCCGGTAGTCTGCGGCGCGGCCATCGTCTCGGCCTACCAGTCCATCATCGGGCGCAACGTGGCGCCGAACGACACCGGCGTCGTCAGCGTCACCGGCTTCAGCGCCGGCACGGCCTACAACGTCATCCCCGACCAGGTCTCGCTGCGGGGCACCGTCCGTGCCTTCCGCACCGAAACCATGGCGTTGATCGAGCGGCGCATGCAGGCGCTCGCGGCCAGCATCGCCGAGGGCTTCGGCGCCGAGGCGCGGCTCGACTTCCGCGAGGTCACGGTGCCGGTGGTGAACGGCGCGGAGCAGACGGCGACCATCGCGGATGCCGCGGCCGCGATGGTCGGCGAGGCGGCGGTGGACCGCAACCGCATCCCGGCCATGGGTTCGGAGGATTTCTCCTACATGATGGCCGAAGTGCCGGGCGCCTACATCCTTGTCGGCAACGGCGAGGGCGAGGCCGGCGGCTGCGAGGTCCACAACCCTCACTACGATTTCAACGACGCCGCCATCCCCTATGGCGCAGGCGTGCTGGCGGCGGTGGTGGAGCGGGAACTCGCGCCGATGAAAAGCTAGGACAACGCAACGGAACCGTGGGACGGGCGTTCGCGTCGGGCGGGCCGCTGGAGGCTCGAGGACCACGGAACCGAGCCCGGATGCCTGAATCACGACCTGCCCCTGCGCCACCCCGCGGCCTGAGCGCGGCAGGCACCCCCGCTTCCGGCCTGCAGATGCTCCAAGGCGCGCTGCTCGTCATCGCAGTGCTCTATTTCGGGCGGGAGCTGCTGGTACCGCTGGTGCTGGCCGTGCTGCTCGCCTTCGTCCTGGCACCGGTGGTGCGGGTGCTGCGGCGGACCCGCATGCCGCGCTCTGCGGCCGTCGTGATCAGCGTGCTGCTGGCCTGCGCCATCATCTTCGGCATCGGCGGGTTGATGGGGCGGCAGGCGACGATGCTCGCCGAGAACCTGCCGAGCTATCAGACAACCATCCGCGAGAAGCTTTCCGGCCTGCAAAGCGCGGGCGGCTGGATCGACCGGCTGAGCGGCGCCGTGCAGGCTGTCGGCCACGGCATGGGCGGCCGGGAGGGACCCACGCCGGCCGTCTCGGGCGACCCGGTGCGGCCGCCGATGCCGGTCGAGATCCACACGCCGGACCCGACGCCGTTCGACATGCTCCGCAGCGTGGCGGAGCCCCTGCTCGGGCCGCTGGCGACGGCCGGCATCGTCGTCATCCTCGTCATCTTCATCCTGCTTTACCGCGAGGATCTGCGCGACCGGCTGATCCGCCTGGCCGGCGCGCGCGACCTGCACCGCACCATGGCGGCGATGGACGACGCGGCCTATCGCCTTTCCCGCTTCTTCCTCGCGCAGACCGGGATGAATGCCCTGTTCGGCCTGTTCATCGCCGCCGCGCTCTGGGCCATCGGCATTCCCAACCCGCTGCTTTGGGGCTTCGTCGCCGGGCTGATGCGCTTCGTGCCCTTCATCGGCGTGTTCATCACGGTGAGCGGGCCGGTGCTGCTGGCCCTCGCCGTCGATCCGGGCTGGGCAACCCTGATCTGGGTGCTGGTGCTCTTCGGCATCAGCGAGATGCTGATGGGCCAGGTGGTCGAGCCGATGGTCTTCGGCCATTCGACCGGCCTTTCGCCGATCGCCGTGATCGCCGCGGCGACTTTCTGGACCTGGCTCTGGGGGCCGGTCGGGCTGCTGCTGGCGGTGCCGCTGACGGTCTGCCTCGTCGTGCTCGGGCGGCATGTGGACCGGCTGGAATTCCTTGAGGTGATGCTCGGCGACCGGCCACCGCTCGACCCGGAGGAAACCTTCTACCAGCGGGCGCTGGCGGGCGACTCCAACGCGCTGGCCGAGCAGGCCGAGCGCTGCCTGAAGGACAAGCCCCTCGCCGACTACCTCGATGCGGTGGCGCTGCCGGCGCTGCGGCTTGCCCAGGCCGATGCGGTGCATGGCGCCCTCCGCCCGGAGCGGCGAGATGCCCTGCTGCGCAGCGTGGAGCTGCTGATCGAGGACCTGGAGGAGGAAGAGGACCCGGTGCCGCCCGATGGCGAGACGCCGCAGGAGCCCATTCCCGCCGCCTGGCATGTGCCGGGCGCGGTCCTTTGCCTGCCAGGGCGCGGGCCCTTCGATGCGCTGGCGGCCAATATGCTCGGCCAGGTGCTGGCGCGGCGCGGCTTCGGCGTTCAGGTCGGGGGCGTGAGCGCCGTGCCGGGGGCGCCGCCGCGGCTGATCTGCCTCTGCCTGCTGGAGGGCGGCAGCAGCAGCGCGACCGCCCGCTACCTGCTGCGCCGGGCGCGGCGTCGGCTGCCGGGCGTGCCGGCCATCGCCCTCGCCTGGTCGCCCGATGGCGGAGGGGAGAGCGACGGCGTGCTCGCCAAGGCGCTGCGGGCGGAGGGCGAATCGGCCCCGCTGCAACTGGCGATGAACCTGGCCGAGGCGCTGGACCTGGCGGTGGAGGCGAGCGGCACGGCGCCGGCACCGGTGCTCACCGCACCGGCACCCCGGCCGGAGGCGCCGCCCTCGATCGGCGTGGCGCCGGCGCCCGCCTGAAGCTCCTCCCGCATCCGCCCGGCGGCAGCTAGGCGGATGCAGGGCTAGACCACGCTGTTGCGGCCCATCTCCAGGAACTTCTCACGGCGGCGGGCACGCAGCGTGGCGCCATCCAGCGCCAGCAACGGCTCCAGGCTGTCCCAGACCTTGTCGCCGACCGCGGCGAGCGTGGCCTCCGGGTCGCGGTGCGCTCCACCCATCGGCTCCGGCACCACGGCATCGACCAGGTTGAGGCGGCGGAGATCTTCCGCCGTGAGCTTCAGCGCCTCGGCCGCGGTCGGCGCCTGGGCGGCATCACGCCAGAGGATGCTGGCGCAGCCTTCCGGGCTGATGACCGAATAGACCGAATGCTCCAGCATCAAGATGCGGTCGGCCGCCGCCAGGGCGATGGCGCCGCCCGAGCCGCCCTCGCCGATGATGGTGGCGACGAAGGGCACCGGCGCCTCGAGCCCCGCCTCGATGGAGCGGGCGATGGCCTCCGCCTGGCCGCGCGCCTCGGCCTCGATGCCCGGGAAGGCGCCGGCGGTGTCGACGAAGGAGAGGATGGGCAGGCCGAAGCGGCTGGCGAGCTCCATGATGCGGCGGGCCTTGCGGTAGCCCTCCGGCCGGGCCATGCCGAAATTATGCAGCACCCGGCTCTCGGTGTCGCTGCCCTTCTCCGTTCCCAGCACGGCGACCGCCCGGCCGCGGAAGCGCCCGAGGCCGCCCACCACCGCCGCATCGTCGGCAAAGGCCCGGTCGCCGGCCAGCGGCGTCCACTCCTCGATATGGGCGCGGATGTAATCGAGGCATTTCGGCCGGTCGGGGTGGCGGGCGACCAGGGTCTTCTGCCAGGGCGAAAGCTTGGCATAGGTGGTCTTCAGCAGGGCCTGCGCCTTGTCGCGCATCCGCGCGACTTCCTCGGCAACGTCGATCCCGCCGGCATCGGAGGTCCGACGCAGCTCCTCGATCTTGCCTTCCAGCTCGGCGATCGGCTTCTCGAAATCCAGGAAGTGGCGCATGGCCGGCGGGGTTAGCGGAAAAGCTGCCGCTGCGGAAGCGGGGGCGGAGTGGGCAGGACTTGAGCCATTGATTCAGCCCCGTACCGCACCCTGCTGCTCCGTCACCGCGACCCTCGCGTGGAATGATGCCGCACCCTTTCACTCGCCGCGACCGCATGACCAAGAAGCTAGGGTGGTTGGAAATCCTCTCCCGCCATGCCGGCGTCGGGCTGCGGGACGCCGTGTCGCATGGGGGTTAATGCCCATGCATCCGAAGGCGCGCCGGACCTGGCCGGCCGGGTGCCGCCGGCCATGGCGGAGAGGGCCGCTCTAACTCTCGGCAAGCGGATGATGGGCCTCGACGAGCGCCCGCAGCCGCTCCTCCATCACCTTGGTGTAGATCTGGGTGGTGGCGATGTCGGCATGGCCAAGCAGGATCTGCAGGCTGCGGAGATCGGCGCCGCGGGCCAGCAGGTGGCTGGCGAAGGAGTGCCGCAGCACATGCGGCGAGACGCGGTCCGGGGCGAGGCCGGCCTTCATCGCCGCCTCCTTAAGCAGCAGGCCGAGGCCCTGGCGGGTCATGTGACCGGAGGCGCCGCGCGAGGGGAAGAGCCAGCGGCGCCGGCGGTCGCCGGGGGGTGCCTCCTCCTCCCCGGCGCGGGCCTCGGCGGCGGCTTCCCGGGCACGGGAGGAGATCGGCACCAGCCGCTCCCGCCCGCCCTTGCCGCGCAGCGTGATCATCGGCTGGTCGGCACGCAGGGCGGAAGCGGGAAGCGTGACCAGCTCCGTCGCCCGCAACCCGGCGCCGTAGAGCAGCTCGATCGCGGCGACGGCCAGCGGGCCGCGACCCTTCGGCAGGGCAGCGGCGCCGGCGAGCAGGGCCCTGACCTCATCCTCGGCCAGCGGCTTGGGCAGGGGCGGCGTCGGCCGCGGGCCGTCCAGCAACTCGGTCGGGTCGTCGGGGCGGATGCCCTCGCGGGCCAGGAATCGGTAAAATTGACGGAGCGCGGAGAGCCGCCGCGCCGCCGTCCGCGGCTTCAGCCCGAGATCGGCGAGGGAGCGGAGATAGTCGCTGAGCGGCTCCGGCCCCACCGCCTCCGGCGCCAGGCCGAGCCGGGCGCAGAAGGCAGCGAAGTCCTCGAGGTCGGTCCGGTAGGCGGCGAGGGTGTTGAGGGCGGCGCCACGCTCCGCCGCCAGCATCTCAAGGAAGGACTCGCGGAGGGCGCCGGCCAAGGGGTCAGCGGGTCTGGAAGCGGTCGTTCGGCAGCACGCGCTCCACCGCGGTCGGGGTGGCGGCCGGTGGGAAGGCGCCCAGCGCCAGCAGCCCCGCCGCCGCCAGGGCAACCAGGATCACGGCCAGCAACAGGATGGGGCGGCGGAACATGGGCGGCTGGGCTCCTGGAGAGACGGGCTTCGGCAATGAAGCCGGCCCCATCGCATCGGGGCCGCGGTGTGCTAGCCTCTCCGCATCGTGTCGCGCAACACCGCCAACGCCATCGTTCCACAGGGCGCATTCGGGGCCCTGGACACCGCCATCTGGAGCGGCCCGGCCGGGCCGGAGCCCGCGCCTGCCCGGCCGGGCCGCAGCATCGTGCTGGTTGGCATGCCGGGAGCGGGCAAGACCTCGATCGGCCGCCGCCTGGCGCTGCGCCTCGGCCTCCCCTTCCTCGATGCGGATGCGGAAATCGAAGCGGCGGCCGGCCTGCCCATCACCGATATCTTCGCCCGCTACGGCGAGGCGCATTTCCGCGACGGCGAGCGGCGGGTGATCGCCCGGCTGCTGGCCGGGCCACCGCTGGTGCTGGCCACCGGCGGCGGCGCCTTCGCGGATGCGCGGACGCGGGCGGCCATCCGCGCCTCGGGCGCCGTTTCCGTCTGGCTGCACTGCCGCATGGCGACGCTGCTGAAGCGCGTCGCCGGGCGCGAGCACCGCCCGATGTTCCTCAATGCCGACCCGGCCGAGGTGCTGGAGCGGCTTATGGTGGCGCGCCACCCCCTTTATGCCGAGGCCGATATCGTGATCGCCTGTTCCGACGAGAGCCCCGAGGTCACCACCCGCCGGGTGCAGCAGGCCGTGGAAGACTGGCAGCCCCCCGTCCGCCTCTCGGTCCCGCTCGGGGAGCGAGGCTACGACATCCTGATCGGCGAGGGTCTGCTGGCCCGGGCGGGGGCGCTCCTCGCCCCGATCCTGCCCGCCCGCCGCGTGGTGGTGGTGACGGACGAGGTGGTCGGGCCGCTGCACCTGCCCACCCTGCGGGCCGGCCTCGCCGAGACCGGCACCGCCATCATCGCCGAGATCACCGTGCCGTCCGGCGAGGCGAGCAAGGATATCGGCGTGCTCCATCGCGTGCTGGAGCAGATGCTGACGGCCGGGGCCGACAGGCGGACGGCGGTGCTGGCGCTCGGCGGTGGGGTGGTGGGCGACCTGGCCGGCTTCGCTGCGGCGGTCGCGCTGCGCGGCCTGCCCTTCGTCCAGCTTCCGACGACGCTGCTCGCCCAGGTGGACAGTTCGGTCGGCGGCAAGACCGGCGTGAACCTGTCGCTCGGCAAGAACCTGGTCGGCGCCTTCCACCAGCCGCGGCTGGTCCTGGCCGACAGCGGGACGCTCGGCACCCTTCCGGTGCGGGAGCTGCGCGCCGGCTATGCCGAGGTGGCGAAGCACGGGCTGCTCTCCGGCGAACGGTTCTGGCGCTGGTGCGAGGCCCATGGCCCTGCCCTCGTCGGCGGCGACCGCGAGGCGCTGGTGACGGCGGTGCTGGAAAGCTGCCGGCTGAAATCCAGCGTCGTCGCAGGCGACGAGCGGGAGGAAAGCGCCGAGGGTGGCCGGGCGCTGCTCAATCTCGGCCATACCTTCGGCCACGCGCTGGAGGCGGAGTGCGGCTACGGCGGCATGTTGCTGCACGGCGAGGCGGTGGGGGTCGGGCTCGGCCTCGCCGCCGGCCTCTCGGCCCGGCTCGGCCATTGCAGCCAGGAGCTGCCGGGGCGGGTGATCGCCCATCTCCAGGCCTGCGGCATGCCGGCACGGATCGGCGACCTGCCCCGGCGCTTCTCCGCCGCGGCGCTGCTCGGGCGGATGCGGAAGGACAAGAAGGCCCGCGACGGTGCGCTGCGCTTCGTGCTGCTGCGCGGGCCGGGCGAGGCCTTCACCGCCGGCGACGTATCGCCGGAGACGGTTGAGCGGCTGCTGCTGGACGAGGGCTGCGAGGCCTAGGCCGGGATCACCGGCCGCTTCCGGCCGGTCCAGCCTTCGGCGATCCTGCCCTAACCCGGCTCCTGGAGCAGGCGGAGGGTCACCCTGCCCTCCCCTTCCGTCACGGTCGCGGCGATCTGCCGCGCGAGCGCCTTCACCACCGTCTGGCCAAGTCCCGCCTTGCCGCCGTAGCCCGCGCCGTCGCCATGGCATTCGACCTCGGCGAGGATTGCGCCCTCGTCCAGCCGGGCGGAGAGCCGCACGGGCCCTCCCCTTGAGCCGCCCTGGCGCAGCGCCTGGGTCACCAGCTCCGAGAGGATGAGGGCGAGGGGGATGGCGCGCTCGGCATCGAGGGTCAGCGCCTCGGGCGCCGCGGTGCGGATATCGGCCGCCGGGTGATGCACGGCCGCGCCGGCGGCCAGCTCGCGCAGCATGTCGGAGAGGCGGATGTTGCGGAAATCCGGGCTCTGTTGCAGGGCCCGATGCGCCTCGGCCACGGCCTGGACGCGGGCGGTCGCGGCCTCCAGCGCCTCGCGCGCCGCCGGTTCCTCCACCCGGCCGGCCTGCAGGCGGAGCAGGGCGGCGACCAGTTGCAGGCTGTTCTTGATGCGGTGATCGGCCTCGCGCGCCAGCTGCTCGCGGGCGGCCAGCGCCTCGCGCAGCCTGTCCTCGGCGACGTGGCGTTCCTCGGTGTCGGTGCAGGTGCCGACCCAGTGCCGGACGATGCCTGCGGCGTTGCAAACGGGGGCGGCTTTCACCCGGTGCCAACGATAGCGGCCTTCGCGATCGCGCAGCCGGGCATCGACGTCGTAATCCTGATTGGCGCCCTGGGCCGCGGCCCAGGCGGCGGCGAGGGGCTGGCGGTCCTCCGGGTGGACGACATCGAGCCAGCCGCCGCCGCGGAGCTCCGGCAGGTCGAGGCCGGTCAGCTCCCGCCAGCGGGAGTTGACGTAATCCGGCTCGCCATTCGCATCCGTCTGCCAGACCAGATGCGGCATGGCTTCCGCCAGGATGCGGAACCGTGCCTCGCTGTCGCGGAGCGCCCGCTCGGTCCGCTTGCGGGCGTCGATATCGGTGTTGACGCCGAGCCATTCGACGATCCGCCCACGCATGTCGCGCAGCGGGGCGGCGCGCACGGCGGTCCAGCGCCAGGCGCTGCCCGGGCCGCGCAGGCGGTACTCGGCCTCGTAGATCTTGCCGGCGGCGATGGAAGCGGCCCAGTCCGCGCGGACACGGCTGCGATCCTCCGGGTGGACCGCCTCCAGCCAGCCCCAGCCGACCGACTGCGCCGGGGTCTGGCCGGTGAACTGGCCCCATCCGCCGAAGCTCACCACCGCCCCATCCGCCGCGGCGGTCCAGACGGCGAGGGCGCCGGCCTCGACCAGGGCCCGGTAGCGGGCATCGAGGCCGATCCCGGCCTCGGGCGGGTCGGTCCAGGCGAGGATGCCGCCGGCAATGTGCCCGGCACGGTCCCGCACGGGGGCCGCGCTGCATTCGAGGCTGCGCTCCGTCCCGTCCCAGGCGCGGAGCAGCCAGGGCTCGCGCACCACCGCCTCGCCCTGCGTCAGGGCGCGGGCCAGGGGCAGCGCCTCGGGCTGGCCGTCGCCATGCGTCGCCGCCCAACCATCGGCGGCGGGTCCACCCGTCAGGCATTCGGCAAGCCCGCGTCCGGCGAGCGCCAGGCCATGCCGGCTGAGCCGTTGCAGCCCGCCCTCCGGCCCGGCAATGGCGAGGCCAATGGGCGCATGCTCCAGCACCGCCTCGAGCATGGCGGTGGCGGCTTCTGCCTGACGCAGCCGCCCGCGCAGGGCGGTCACGTCGTGGAGCTGAACGAGGACGCCCGTGATGATGCCGTCGCGGGCTCGAATCGCCACGGCGTCGACATCCCAAAGCCGGTCCGGGCCGCCGAAGGGCAGCCGCCTGGCCTCGGCCCGGAACGGCCGGCCGGTGGTGCGCACCAGGTCGAGCGGCGCCAGATGGCCGCCTTCCGCAAAGGCCGGGAACAACTCGGCCGCAGGGCGGCAGTCCGGCTCATCGCAGTCCTGCCCACAGGCCGCGGCGAAGGCCGGGTTGACGTAGAGCAGGCGATGGGTCGGGCCGGCGACCACGGCGATGGGATGCAGCGCCAACTCGGCGAAGCTGCGGATCGCATCGATATCGGGTGCCGCTCCTCGGCCTTCCTCTGGCACGATCCGCTCCTCAGGCTTTCGGCCCGTCTCCGCGGCATCCTAGGCGCCACGCCGGCAAGGCGCGACGCCTATGCCGCTGCATCGGATCAAAGGCGCGGGAGCCGGGCTGCCGGAGGGAACTGCCCGACGACTACACCGAGAAGTATTTCGCTCGCGGGTGGTGCAGCACGATGGCGCTGGTCGATTGCTCCGGATGAAGCTGCCATTCGTCGCTGATCGACACGCCGATACGCTCCGCGCCGAGCAGCCGCAACAGCGGCACCTGGTCCTCCAGCCGCGGACAGGCCGGGTAGCCGAAGGAGTAGCGCCCGCCGCGGTAGCCCTGCTGCAACATCTTGTCCATGTCGCGGTCGTCGTCGCCGGCGAAGCCCCACTCGGCGCGGATGCGCTTGTGGACGTACTCCGCCATCGCCTCCGCCATCTCGACCGAGAGGCCGTGCAGGTAGAGGTAATCCTGGTAGCGGTTCTCCTCGAACCAGACCCGCGCCATGTCGGAGGCCTTCTGCCCGATGGTGACGACCTGCAGGCCGATCACGTCGCGCCGATCCGGCCCGTCGCCGATGTCGCGGATGAAATCGGCGATGCACTCGCCGTCCTGCTTCGGCTGGCGTGGCAGGGTAAAGCGGCAGGCCTCCGTCACCCCGTCCTCCTCGAAAAGGATGAGGTCGTTGCCGGCGCCGGCGCATTTCCAGTAGCCGTAGATGGCTTGGGGCCGGAGGATCTCCTCCGCCTCGGTCAGCGCCAGCATGCGCTTCAGGACGGGGCGCAGCTCCTGCTTCGCCCAGCCGAGGAAGTCGTCGAGCGAGCGGCCCTGCTTCCGGAAGCCCCACTGGAATTGGTAGAGGCTGCGCTCGTTGATGAAGGGGATGATGGCCTTCGGCGCCGCCTCGATGACGCGCGCGCCCCAGAAGGGCGGCGCCGGCACCGGCTCCTCCGCGGTGAGGCGGCGGCGGCGCGCTTCGGCATAGGCGACATCGACGGGGGCGAAGCCGCGCGGGTCGGCGGTGCCGAGGGTGCGGCTTTCGTTGCGCGGCCTGCCCTTCCGCTTCGATTGCAGGGCGGCGAGGTAGTCGTCGAAGCCGTTGCCGGTCACCTTGTCCATCAGGTGGAGGCCGTCGAAGGCATCCCGCGCATAGGCGACGCGGCCGGAAGCATAGGCGCGGACGCAATCCTCCTCGACATAGTTGCGGGTCAGCGCGGCGCCGCCGAGCAGCACCGGCACGTCTAGGCCGATGCGGCTCATCTCCTCGAGGTTCTCACGCATGACGACGGTGGACTTCACCAGCAGGCCGGACATGCCGATGGCATGCGCCCGGTGCTCCCTCACCGCCGCCACCATGTCGGCCAGCGGCACCTTGATGCCGAGATTGACCACGCGGTAGCCGTTGTTGGTCAGGATGATGTCGACCAGGTTCTTGCCGATGTCGTGCACGTCGCCCTTCACCGTGGCGAGGACGATGGTGCCCTTCTCCTGCCCCTCGATCTTCTCCATGAAGGGCTCGAGATAGGCGACGGCGGCCTTCATCGTCTCCGCGCTCTGGAGCACGAAGGGCAGCTGCATCTTGCCGGCGCCGAACAGCTCGCCCACCACCTTCATGCCGTCGAGCAGCACGTCGTTGATGATGGCGAGCGGGGCGATGCCCTGGTCGAGCGCATCCTGCAGCTCCTCGCTCAGCCCCTTGCGGTCGCCATCGACGATGCGGTCCTTGAGGCGGCCCTCGACCGTCTCGGCCCTGACCTTCTTCGTGTTGTCGGCGGCCTTCCGGCCGGAGAAGATTTCCAGCAGCTTCTGGAGCGGGTCGTAGCCCTCCCGCCTGCGGTCGAAGATCAGGTCCTCGGCGACCTCCACCTCCTCGGGCGGGATCAGGTGCAGCGGCTTGATCTTGCTGACATGCACGATCGCCCCGGTCATCCCCGCCTTCACGGCATGGTCGAGGAAGACGCTGTTCAGCACGTGCCGCGCGGCCGGGTTGAGGCCGAAGGAGATGTTGGACAGGCCGAGGATGATCTGGATGTCGGGGAATTCGTCCCGGATCATCCGGATGCCCTCCAGCGTCCACTGGCCGAGCTTGCGGTCGTCCTCGTTGCCGGTGGCGATGGTGAAGGTCAGCGGGTCGATCAGCAGGTCGGACTGCGGCAGGCCGTGCTTGTTGCAGGCGAAATCGACCAGCCGGCGGGCGATGCGCAGCTTGTCCTCCGCCGTCTTCGCCATGCCGACCTCGTCGATGGTGAGCGCGATGACGGCGGCACCGAACTTCCTGGCAAGCACCAGGCGATCCTGCGCCGCGCCCTCGCCATCCTCGAAATTGATCGAGTTGATGATCGGCTTGCCGCCATGCAGCTTCAGCGCCGCCTCGATCACCGGCGTCTCGGTGCTGTCGATCACCAGCGGGGCGTTGACCGAGGAGGTGAAGCGGGTGACGACCTCGTTCATCTCGGCCATCTCGTCGCGACCGACGAAGGCGGTGCAGATATCGAGGCTGTTGGAGCCCTCGCCCACCTGCTCGCGGCCCATGGCGACGCAGCCGTCCCAGTCATGCGCCGCCTGCCGCTCGCGCCAAGCCTTGGAGCCATTGGCGTTGCAGCGCTCGCCGATGGAGAAATAGGCATTCTCCTGCCGCAGCGAGACCGCCCCATAGAGCGAGGCGACGGAGGGGACCCAGTGGTACTTGCGGGCGACCGGGGCCGGGCGCCAGGCGTCATGCTTCCGCAGCATGGCGTCGAGGGCTGCGATATGCGGCGTCGAGGTGCCGCAGCAGCCGCCGATGAGGTTCACCCCGTCCTCGCGGACGAAGCGCTCCATCCAGCTCGCCATCTCCGCGGCGCCGAGGGGGTAGTGGGTCTTGCCATCCACCAGCTCCGGCAGGCCGGCATTGGGCTGGACACTGATGAGGCCGGGCCAGTTCTGGCTGAGGAAGCGGACATGCTCGGCCATCTCCTGCGGGCCGGTCGCGCAGTTGAGCCCGATCAGCGGCACGTCCAGCGCATGCACCACGGTGGAGGCGGCGGCGATGTCAGGGCCCACCAGCAGCGTGCCGGTGGTCTCGACCGTCACCTGGACGAAGATCGGCAGGTCGCGCCCGGTCTGCTTCAGCGCCGCCTTGGCCGCGTTCACCGCCGCCTTGATGAAGAGCGTGTCCTGGTTGGTCTCGGTCAGCAGCGCGTCGACGCCGCCGGCGATCAGCCCGCGGCACTGCTCCTCGAGCGCGGCCTGGAGGTCGTCATAGGCGATATGGCCCAGGGAAGGCAGCTTGGTGCCCGGGCCGATATCGCCGATCACCCAGCGGTCACGGCCATCGGCGAAGGTCTCGGCGGCCTCGCGCGCCAGCTCGCCGGCCAGCTTGTTGATCTCGAAGGCGCGCTCGGTCAGCTCGAACTCGCCGAGCGTCACCGGGGAGCCGCCGAAGCTGTTGGTCAGCACCATGTCGGCCCCGGCCTCGTAATAGCCGCGATGGATCTCGCGGACGAGGTCGGGGCGGGACAGGTTCAGCACCTCGGTGCAATTCTCCTTGCCCCAGTAGTCGCGGTCGACATCGAGGGTCAGCGCCTGCACGCGGCTGCCCATGCCGCCGTCGCAGAGCAGCACGCGGTCGCGGAGGGCCTGGAGCAGGGGGGGACGCGCCATGGTGAGGGCTTCCTAGAAGGTCAGGGCAGGCAGGGCGGCGACGGGAACGGCGAGCCGCCGCGCCGGCCAGAGCCGAACGGCGAGCGGGCCGGGAATGGTAACGGGCGGCAGCGGCGCGCAGCCGGCCGGGCCGAGCCAGCCGGCGATCCCGGCATCGTCGAAGCCGGGCCAGCGATGGGCGTGGCGGTCCAGCAGCTCGCCCCGGCCATGCGGGGCGAGGTCGAGGATCAGCAGCAACCCGTCCGGGCGCAGCACGCGGGCGGCCTCGGCCAAGGCGGCGGCCGGGTCCTCGGCATAGTGCAGGACCATCTGCATGGTGGCGAGGTCGAAGCCGGCATCGGGCAGCGGCAGGCGGTACATGTCTGCCTGGCGCACGGCGCAATGGGCGCCGAGGCCTCGCTCGGCGAGGCGGGCACGGGCCAGGGCCAGCATGTCGCGGCTGGCGTCGACGCCAAGCGCCGCCTCGGCGCGCGGGGCCAGCAGCTCCAGCAGGCGGCCGGTGCCGGTGCCGATATCGAGGACGCGGCCGATGCGCTCCGGCAGAGCGGCGAGCAGTGCCGCCTCGATCGCTTCCGCCGGCAGGCCGAGGGCGCGCATCTCGTCCCAGTCGGCGCCATGACGGCGGAAGGCGTCGGAGGCGATGCGGGCGCGCTCGGCGGCGAGCCGCGCGGCCTGGCGCCGGTCGGCGGCGAGGAGCGGATCCTCCTCCGGCAGCCGGGCAAGCAGCTGATGCACCAGGCCGGCGGCGGCGGGGACCTGGAAATAGGCATTCGCGCCTTCCGGCAGGCGCTCCAGCAACCCGGCCTCGACCAGCAGCTTCAGATGGCGCGACAGGCGGGGCTGCGACTGGCCGAGCACCGCGCAGAGGTCGGAAACGCAGAAGGCCCCACGGGCACAAAGCGCCAGCAACCGCAAACGGGTCGGCTCGGCGGCGGCACGCAGTTGGGCCAGAAGCTCATCCATGACGCTGGATATCACATAAAGATATCCTTATGTCTAGTAGCTGAAGGAGAGTTCCATGGCCTGGACCCTGGATGCGCGCATCCCGCTTCTGCTGGTGGAGGACGAGGCGGCGCTCGACCGGGTGCTGGCCGACGGGCCGCCGGCCGCGGTGCTGGCCGAGGCCCCTGCCCTGCCCCGGCCGCACCGTGCGGTCGAGGCTTTCGCGGCGGAGGCGCATGTGGCGGCCTGCTCCTGCTGCAACGGCCGGCCGGCGGCGGCGGTGGCGCTCGACCGGCTGTTCCAGGCCCGGGTGCGCGGGCATTGCGCCTGGTTCGAACGGGTGGTGGCGCTGGCCGCCAGTGCAGCCGGCCGGGCGCAGGTGCTGGCGGCGCTCAGCGGGGACGCGGTGACGGCGGCACGGTTCAGGCCAGGCTGAGGGCCTGCCGCCTCGTGGCGGCGGCCGCGGATGGATGTCGAAACTCGTGACAGATCCGGATATAATGGGGCGGGGCGAATCGAGGCGGAAAATTAAGAAGACCGAAAGCGACATCGGGTTGATGAGGCGGGTTGTGCCGTCAAGCGGCGGGATAGCACGCTGGACCGCGATCCGAGGACCATGGATCATGGTCCCAGCCCATGGCGTGGCGCCGCCCCCTGCCGGCGCGAAAGGAAGGGGTTTTCATGTTTCTGCGCCGGCACTTCTTGACCGGACCTTCGCTCCGGCGCGGCGCGGCGCGGCGTGCGGCCTCGCTCCTGCTCGCCTGCCTCGCCTTGCTCGGCGCCGTGCCGGCCCTGGCCGATAACCCGCCGATCAGCCTGAAGATCGTCGGCGGCCTGGGCGGCGTCACGCAGTACACACGCTACGAGATGCCCTTCTGGACCGAGCAGGTGCCGCAGCTCACCCGCGGCCAAGTCCGGGCGGAGATCGCGCCCTTCGACCGCAGCGGCATCCGCGGGCCCGAGATGCTGCCACTGATGCGGCTCGGCGTGGTGCCCTTCGGCACGGTGCCGCTTTCGGTCTCGGCCAGCGAGGAGCCGGAAATCAACGCCGTGGATCTCGCGGTGCTCAACCCCGACATTGCCACGCTCCGTCAAACCGTGGCGCAGCTCCGCCCGCGGCTCGAGGCGCTGCTGAAGGAGCGGTTCAACGTCGTCCTGCTGGCGATCTATGCCTATCCGGCCCAGGTGGTGTTCTGCCGCCAGCCCTTCTCCGGCCTCGGCGACCTGGGCGGGCGCCGCATTCGCGTCTCCTCGGTCGGGCAGAGCGAGTTGTTCGAGGCGCTGGGCGCGACCCCGGTCGTGATCCCCTTCGCCGACATCCCGTCCGCGCTGCGCGGCGGCATCGTCGAATGCGCGGTGACCGGAAGCTTCTCCGGCAACACGCTCGGCCTGCCCGGTATCGCCAACTATGTCTCGCGGCAGGCGATCACCTGGGGCGTCTCCGTCTTCGGCGCCAATGCCGCCGCCTGGGCGGCCCTGCCGCCCGAGGTCCGTAGCCAGCTGCAGGGGGGGCTCAGCGAATTGCAGCAGCAGATCTGGCAGGCGGCCGAGCAGGAAACGGAGGAAGGCTTCGCCTGCAACGCCGGCCGGCCGGATTGCGTGCGCGGCACGCGCGGCCAGATGGTCGTGCTGGACGACGAGCCGCGCGACCGCCAGCGTCGCGCCCAGCTGCTGCGGGATGTCATCCTGCCGAGCTGGGTCCGCCGCTGCGGCGGCGACTGCGTCGAAACCTGGAACACCATCATGGCCCCTAGCCGGGGCATCCTGGCACGGCCCGAATAGCATGCAGCAACGCCGCTTCCGCCTCGCCGTCCTGCTCGTCGCCCTGCTGCTGCTGCTGGCGCTCGGCCTCGGCACCAGCCTGTTGATCGACCGCCTGCACCGCACCGCGGAGCAGACGGCTAGGGAGACGGTGCAGCGCGTGACCCGCGTGGCCGAGAGCACCGTCAACCGGCATTTCCTGGCCGTGGACGGCATGCTTGCCGGACTTCCTGCCCTGCTCAACCAGGTTGCTAGCAGCGGCCGGACCGAGCAGGCGGCGGCCAACCGCATGCTGCGCGAGCTGAACTTCCAAAATTTCAGCTTCCGCGACCTGATGCTGGTGCTGCCGGATGGCCGCCCCTGGGCTGCGGCGCTGGCCGCCTCGCGCAGCCGGCCGCCACCGATCGAGCCGGCCGCCCTGGCCAGCGCGGCCGCGCTCGGCGCCGCGGTCATCAGCGGGCCTGCGCGCAACCCGCTGACCGGCGAGTGGTCGCTGATGTTCCTCCGCTCCACGGAGCTGCCCGGCATCGGTCCGGTGGTGGGGGTGGCCGAGGTGCCCGTTTCCCTGGTCGCCACCCTGCTCGCCCCGATCGGCGAGGTGCCGGGGCTGCGCATCTCGGTGGAGCGGGTGGATGGGCGGGTGCTGGCTTCCCTCCCGCATGACGAGACGCGCATGGGGCGGCCGCTCGCCCGGCCCGCCACCACCCTGCCGGCGGATGGCAGCGCCGCCTTCGTTCCCGGCCGCTTCCAGAACGCGCCGGTCCTGGCCGCCGCCAAGCCGATCCTCTACCGCGACATGTATGTGGTGGCGAGCTACGACCAGGGCGCCGCCTTCGCCGGCTGGGAGCAGGACCGCCGGCGCCTCATCCTCGTCGCCGCCAGCCTCGGTGTGCTGATGACGGCGCTCGCGGCCGCGCTCTATCACGCGCTGCGCCAGCGCGAGCGGGTCGACGCCGAGCGGGCGCGGGCGCGGTCGGTGCTGGAAGGCGCGATCGAGACCATGCCCGACGGCTTCGTCATGTTCGACGCGGACGACCGGCTGGTGATCTGCAACCAGCGCTACCGCGAGCTCTATGCGGTCAGCGCGCCCTTCATCACCGTCGGCGCCAAATTCGAGGACATCATCCGCGAGGGCGCCCGGCGCGGCCAGTACCCGCAGGCGGGCGAGGATATCGAGCGCTTCGTCACCGAGACCACCGCCTGGCACCGCGGCAACCACCCGAGCATCGAGCGGCTGCTCCCTGACGGGCGCTGGCTGATGGTCAGCGAGCGGCGGACCCCGGATGGCGGCACGGTCGGCATCCGCACCGACATCACCACGCTGAAGCGGGCGATGAGCGATCTCGCCCTGGCGCGCGACCAGTCGGCGGCGGCGACCGCGGCCAAGTCCCGCTTCCTCGCCCAGATGAGCCATGAGCTGCGCACCCCGCTGAACGGCGTGCTCGGCCTCGCCCAGGCCCTGGCGCGCGACCCGGCGCTGTCCGGCGAGCAGCGCGCCCGGGCGCGGACGCTGGAGGAGGCGGGGCGCCACCTCGTCACCGTCGCCAACGACGTGCTCGACCTCGCCAAGGTGGAGGCGGGGCGGCTGGAGCTGCGGCTCGGCCCGGCCCAGCTGGGCGAGTTGCTGGACAGCGCCGCAACGCTGGTCCGCCCGGCCGCGGAGGAAAAGCAGCTGACGCTCCGCGTCCAGGTCGCGGCGGAGCTGCCGCCCCTGGTGCAGGCCGACCAGACCCGGCTGCGCCAGCTGCTGCTCAACCTGCTCTCCAACGCGGTGAAGTTCACCCCCGCCGGCGGGCTGGTGGAACTGATCGCGCGGCTCGTCGGCCCCGCCGGCACGGATGGCCGCCGGCTGGTGCGGATCGAGGTGCGGGATACCGGGCCGGGTGTGCCGGAGGCGAAGCGCAAGGTCGTCTTCGGCGACTTCGTCCAGCTCGACCGCGGCGAGCGTGCGGGCGGCACCGGCCTCGGCCTCGCCATCGCTGCCGGCATCGCGGCACAGATGGAGGGCAGCATCGGCTGCACCGACAACCTCGCCTCGCCGAGCGGGCATGGCGCCGTCTTCTGGGTGGAGCTGCCGCTGCTGCCGCTTGCCATGCCTCAGGCCGAGCCCGCCGAGCCGGCGGCGCCGGCGGCGGAGCAGCGGGGGCCCCGCGTGCTGGGGGCAGATGACGTGCCGGCCAACCTGGCGGTGGCGCGGGCGCTGCTGGAGTCGGGCGGGCACCGGGTGGACTGCGTCTCGGACGGCTCGCTCGCCCTCGAGACGCTGGCCAAGTCGGCGCCGGCCCGGCCCTACGATCTGGTGCTGATGGACGTGATGATGCCCGGCATGGACGGATTGGAGGCGACGCGCCGCATCCGCCAGCTGCCGGCGCCGGGCGGGCAGGTGCCGATTCTCGCCGTCACCGCCAGCGCCTTCGCCGAGGACATCGCCGCCTGCCGCGCCGCCGGGATGAATGCGCATCTGGCGAAGCCGATCGAGCGGGACGCGCTGATGGCGGCGATCGGGCGGCTGACCGCCGGCGAGGACGCCGCCCAGCCCGCCGCTTCGCCGCCCGCCGCCCCAGCCGCGGCCGCGGCGCAACCGGAGCTGCCGCTGCTGACACAGCGCGGGACGAACGGAAAGCTCACCATCCCCGGCCTCGACGAGGCGGCGGCGAGCCGGTTGGCGCCGGTCTTCCTTCAGGAGATCGCCGAGCAGACGCGCGTGCTGCGCGCCGCCGGGCCGGAGATGGCGAGCGAGGCGATCGCCGCGGCGCACCGCCTGACGGGCTCCGCCGCGACGCTCGGCGCGAGCCGGCTGGCGGCGGCGGCGCGGCAGTTCCAGGCCGATGCGAAGCGGCTGCCGGCGGAGGAGGCGATGGCGCTTCGCGCGTCGGTCCTTGCCGTCGCCGACGAGACGCTGGCGGCGCTGGAAGCGGCACTCGGGCCGGAGGCTAGCGCCGCCCTCGCCTGAAGACGCGCCCAGGGCCTAGGCAGCCTGCCTGTTGCGGCGCCAGATTTGGCCGCCATGGCCGATTCCGGCCTGGCACGCGCATTGCTGCCCCTTCGGCGCCTAGAGGAGCGCCGCATGACAGACCTTCCCGGCGGGATGCCGCCCGCCACGCGCGACCTGGCGGGCTACGGCCGCACCCCGCCCGATCCGCGCTGGCCAGGCGGCGCCCGCCTTGCCCTCTCCTTCGTCGTCAATGTCGAGGAAGGGGCGGAGCTCTCCGTTGCCAGCGGCGACGAGCGGAACGAGCGCGTGCCGGAAAGCCACCAGCTGGTCGATGACCATCCCGATCCCTGCATGGAGACGCATTTCGCCTATGGCTCGCGGGTCGGGATCTGGCGGATCCTCGACCTGTTCGACCGCTTCGGGGTGAAGGCGACCTTCTCCTGCTGCGGCCGCGCCGTCGCGGTGACGCCGGCGCTGGCGGCTGCGCCGGCCGCCGCCGGGCATGAGGTCAGCGCCCATGGCTGGCGCTGGGAGATGCTGGCCGGCATGCCCGAGGCGCAGGAGCGGGCCGTCATCGCCGCGACGGTCGAGACGCTGGCCAGGGCGGCCGGCACCCGCCCCGTCGGCTGGCACACCAAGTCGGCGCCCTCGGTCAACACGCGGCGGTTGCTGATCGAGGAGGGCGGCTTCCTCTACGACTCGGATGCCTATGACGACGACCTGCCGCGGCTGGTCGAGGACGCCGGGCGGCCGCATGTCATCCTGCCCTACAGCTTCGACACCAACGACATGCGCTTCGCCCCGGGCCAGGGCTTCGTTCAAGCGCGGGACTTCAGCGACTACTGCATCGGCGCCTTCGACTGGCTGATGCGCGAGGCCGCGGCACAGCCGAAGATGATGTCGGTCGGGCTGCATCTCCGGACCATCGGCAAGCCGGGGCGCATCGCCGGGCTGGAGATGCTGCTGGAGCACGTCACCCGCCAGCCCGGCGTCTGGATCGCCCGGCGGATGGATATCGCGCGGCATTGGCAAGCGCGGATGGGGCTGCCGGCATGACCGGGGACAATCCCGTGGCACGGCGGCTGGAGCCGTTCGTGCGCCTCGTTGCGATCATCGGCGGCTGGTGGCTGCTCGGCCTCGCCTTCCTCACCTGCGCCGAGATCCTTTGCCGCAAGCTGCTAAGCGTCTCGCTCCAGGGCGTGGACGAGATCGGCGCCTACACGCTGGCCGTCTTCTCGACGCTCAGCTTCGCCTATGCGCTGCTGGTGAAGTCGCATACCCGCGTCGATTTCCTGCTGGCGCATCTGCCGGGGCCGCTGCGGGCGCTGCTGAACGCGCTCGCCTATGTGCTGCTCGCGGCGCTCGCCGTCTTCGCCGCCTGGCGCGGCTGGTGGGTGCTGGAGGAAAGCATCGAGTTCCAGAGCCACGCCAATTCGCCGCTCGGCACGCCGATGTGGCTGCCGCAGGGGCTGTGGCTTGCGGGGCTGGTTGCCTTCGCCATCACCGCGACGGTGCTGGCCCTCCACGCCGCCTGGCTGATGCTGACCGACTGGCGGCGGGTCAACCGCTTCTACGGCCCCATGACCATCGACGAGGAGGTGGAGACGGAAGCCGGCGCCATCCTCGCCCGCGGCCCGGTCGAGGAGTTCAAGGCGTGATCGGCGTCGGCGAGGCGGCGATCGGCTTCGGCATCCTGGTCGCGCTGCTCTTCCTCGGCCTGCATGTGGCAACGGCGATGTTCCTCACCGCCGTGCTCGGGGCCTCGCTCTACCTCTCCCCGGCGCTGATCGATTCGCTCGGCACCCAGCTCTGGGCCTCGATGGAGGACTACGTTCTTCTCTCCATCCCGCTCTACATCCTGCTTGGCGAGATCCTGGTGCGCAGCGGCAGCACGGACCGGCTCTACCGCAGCCTGGCGGACTGGCTGAACATCCTGCCCGGCGGGCTGCTGCACACCAATATCGCGGCCTCGGCCATCTTCTCGGCCGTTTCCGGCTCCTCCGTGGCGACGGCGGCGACCGTCTCCACCGTCGCGCTGCCGAGCTTCCGTACCCGGAAGTACGACGAGCGGCTGGTGCTCGGCTCCATCGCCGCCGGCGCCTCGCTCGGCAACCTGATCCCGCCGGGGATCGCGCTCATCGTCTACGGGGCGATGACCAACACCTCGGTCGGGCAGCTCTACGCGGCGGCGGTGGTGCCGGGTATCGTCATGACGGTCCTCTTCATGGCGACCATCGTGCTCATGGGCATTCTCAAGCCCGACTGGATTCGCCAGCAGGAGGCAAAGGACCGGCTGGCGGTGCGGGTGCGGCGGCTTGTCGACATCCTGCCGCCGCTCGTCATCTTCGCCATCATCATGGGCAGCATCTACAGCGGCTGGGCGACGGTGACGGAAAGCGCGGCCCTGGCCTGCGTCGCCGCGCTGCCGATCGCGGCGCTCTATGGCCGGCTCAGCATCGCCATGCTGCATGACTGCTTCACCGCGACGGCGACGCTGACGGCGATGAGCCTGCTGATCCTCGCCGTCGCCTTCTACCTCAATTTCGTGCTCGGCCTGCTCGGCGTCACGCCCGCGCTCGGCGCCTTCGTGACGCAGATCGGCGTGACGCCGCTCGGCCTCATCCTGGCGCTGACGGTCTTCTACCTGCTGCTCGGCGTCTTCTTCGAAACCTTGCCGATGCTGGTAGGCACCGTGCCCGTCGTCTTCCCGGTGATCGTCGCGGCGGGCATCGACCCGGTCTGGTTCGGCGTCTTCATCGTGCTGATGTGCGAGATCTCCCTCATCAGCCCGCCGGTCGGCATGACTCTCTACGTCATCCAGGCGGTGCGCAAGGAGGGGACCATCGCGCAGGTCTTCGAGGGCACCATCCCCTTCTTCCTGGCCATGGTGGTGATGACGGCCCTTCTCATCGCCTTCCCGCAGATGGCGACCTGGCTGCCGAAGCTGACCTACGGATGACCGCCCGCAACCCCAAGGGAGCACCCATGACCCGCATCCTCGCCCTGGCCGCCGCGCTGCTCTGCGCCGCTGCCCTCCCCGCCCCCGCGCAGCAGATCCCGCTGCGCGCCGTCGGGCATTTCTCGCAGAACACCAAGCAGATCGAGATCGAGCGCGCCTTCTATGCGCGGCTGCCCCAGGCGACGGGGATGAACCTCGCCGTCAGCTTCAACCCGATGGACCAGATCGGCGTGCAGGCGGCGGATGCGCTGCGCCATCTCCGCAGCGGCGCCTTCGACGTCATGGCGGTGCTGATCGGGCAGGTGGCGCGGGACGAGCCCTTCTTCGACGGGCTCGACCTCATCGGCGTCTCGACCAATACGGCCGATTTGCAGAAGGCGGTCGAGGCCGGGCGCGAGGCCTTCGACCGGCGGCTGCAGGAGCGCTTCAATGGCCGCGTCCTGGCGCTCTGGCCCTTCGGGCCGCAATACTTCTTCTGCAACAGCCCCGTCCGCAGCGTGGCCGATCTGCGCGGTCTGAAGGTGCGGAGCTACACGCCGAGCATGACGGCGCTGGTGCAGCATTTCGGCGCCATCCCGGTCACGCTGCAATTCTCCGAGGTTTATCCCTCGCTCCAGCGCGGCCTCGTCACCTGCGGCATCACCTCCGCCGTCTCGGCCTATGCCGGCAACTGGGGCGAGGTGACGACGCATGTGCTGCCGCTTTCCGTCGCCGGCGGCATCCAGGGGCATTTCATGAGCAATGCCGCCTGGCGCCGCTTCACGCCAGAGCAGCAGGCGGCGCTGACCGCCGCCTTCAAGGGACTGGAGGCGGAGATGTGGCGCTTCGCCCAGGTGAGCGATGCGCAGTCGCTGGCTTGCCTCGCCGGCAAGCCGGAATGCCCGGAGCGCAAGTTCGGCGCCGTCATCAGCGCCGTGCCGCCTGAGGACGACGCGCGGGTGCGGGAGGCGGTGAGCAGCGTGGTGCTGCCCACATTCCGCGACAGCTGCAACCGCGTCTGGGCCGAATGCGCCGCGGCCTGGAACCGGACGGTTGGCGCGGCGCGGGGCTATACGATCCCCTGAGCCCTACCGCCCCTTGAACTGCGGCGGGCGGCGTTCGCGGAAGGCGGCGACGCCTTCCTGGAAATCCTCCGAGTTGCGGATGCCGTTCAGCCGCTGGCCCTGCAGGGCCCATTGCTCGGAGGGGCCGCGCGGCAGGATGTCGTCCAGCACCATCCGCTTGATCGCACCGGTAACCATCGGCGCGAAGCCGGCCATCTCCTTGCCCCACTCGATCGCCTTCGCCAGCGCGCCGCCATCCGGCACCACCTCGTTGACGAGGCCGACGCGCTCCGACTTCGCCGCGTCGAAGGTGCGGCAGAGCAGGGTCAGCTCCATGGCGAATTTGTGCGGGATGCGGGAGGGCAGTGCTGCGATCATCCCCCCCGTCAGGCCGAGCTTCGCCTCCGGATAGTAGAATTTCGCCGAAGTCCCACAGACGGCGAGGTCGGCCATCATCGCCAGCACCAGCGCGCCGCCGATGCACCAGCCCTCCACCGCGCAGATCAGCGGCTTGTCGGTCTGCCAGCCGACATTGGGGACGGCGCGCCAGAGCTCCGGCGGCTCCCCCACATCGGCGCCGAAGGAGAAGGCCTTCTCGCCCATCCCCGTCAGCACCGCGACGCGCTGGTCGGAGGTGGCGAAGTCCTGCATTGCCGCCTGGATCTCCTCGGCCATGAGCCGGGTGATGGCATTGCCCTTGTCGGGCCGGTTGAGCGCGACGATGCGCACCGGGCCGTCGTCCCAAACCTTCGTATGCTCGAAGCTCATTCCACTTTCGCTCCCGTGCGGCGCACCGCCTCTCCGAAGATCGCCCGGTCCCGCTGGATGCGGGTGGCGAAGGCCTCGCCCGCCTCCAGCTGCGGGCGGAGGCCGACCGGCGCCATGGCCCGCGCCACCTCCGGCAGGGCCAGCACCCGCTCCAGCGCCCCGACCAGCCGCGCCACCAGCTCCGGCGGCATGCCCGCCGGCCCGGCCAGGCCGAAGAAGGCGAGGCCGCCCTCGCCGTAGAGGCCAAGCTCGCGCAGCGTCGGCAGCTCGGGCAGTTCCGGGCTCCGCGTCCCGCCGGTGGTGGCGAGGCCGATCAGGCGCCCGTCCTTCACCGGCGGCGTGGCGACCGGGTCGAATTGCAGTTCCACATCGCCGGCCAGCAATGCGGTCAGCGCCGGGGCGGAGCCGCGATAGGGGACATGCTCCAGCCGGATGCCGGCCGCATGGGCGAAGATCTCGCCTGTCATCTGGGTGATGGTGCCGTTGCCGGCGGAGCTGAAGCGCAGCTTGCCGGGATTGGCCCGCGCATGGGCGACCAGCGCCCGGATGTCCCGCACCGGCACCGAAGGGTGCATCGCCACCACGCCATCCGAGATGGCCAACATGGCGATGGGGGTGAAATCCCGCTGCGGGTCGTAAGGCAGGCGCATCATGTGCGGGCTGATGGTCAGCACCGCGGTTGGCCAGACCAGCAGGGTCAGCCCGTCCGGCTTCGCCTGCGCCACCATCGCGGCGCCGATGGAGCCGCCGGCGCCGCCGCGGTTCTCGATCAGAACCGGCTGGCCCAGCGCCTCCGCCAGCGGCTGCTGGATCGGCCGCGCGACGTTGTCGCTGCTGCCGCCGGGGGGATAGGGGACGATGAGCGTGATCGCCCGCGTGCCCTGCGCAAGCGCCGGCGCGGCGAGCAGCGGGCTGGCGAGCAGCAGCCGGCGCGCGAGGCGCGGCGTGGTGCCTGGATGGGCCATGGGTCGGCTCCGTTTCCTCCAGCGTCAGCTTGGCATGGCCCCGGAGCGCTGGGTAGCGTCCCTACCCCCTCATCTTGGCTGTGGAACCGTGATACCCACATGCACCATGGTGAAAGACACTGTTTCCCTGGCCCCACGCGGGCGGATCTATGACAGCGTGCTCGAGATCGTCGGCGGCACCCCGCTGGTGCGGCTGCCGCGGCTGAAGGCGGCCGAGGGGCTGGGCGCCGACATCGCGCTCAAGCTGGAATTCTTCAACCCGCTCGGCTCGGTGAAGGACCGCATCGGCCTCGCCATGGTCGAGGCGGCCGAGCGCGAGGGGCTGATCGCGCCCGGCCGCTCCACGCTGGTGGAGCCGACCTCCGGCAATACCGGCATCGCGCTGGCCTTCGTCGCCGCCGCCAAGGGGTACCGGCTGATCGTCGTCATGCCGGACGGCGCCAGCATCGAGCGGCGCAAGATGATGCGGCTGATGGGCGCCGAGCTGGAACTGACGCCGTCCCGCCGCGGCATGGCCGGCGCCATCGCCCGGGCCGAGGCCATCCTTGCCGCGACGCCCGGCGCCTGGATGCCGAAGCAGTTCGACAACCCCGCCAACCCCGCCATCCATGCCGCCACCACGGCGGAGGAGATCTGGGCCGATACCGATGGCGCCGTCGATGCCGTCATCGGAGGGCTCGGCACGGGCGGGACGCTGACCGGCATCGCCCGGGCCTTGAAGCCGCGCAAGCCCGGCCTCCGCATCATCGGCGTGGAACCAGCCGAAAGCGCGGTGCTCTCGGGCGACGAGCCGGGGCCGCACGGCATCCAGGGCATCGGCGCCGGGTTCAAGCCGGCGGTGCTGGAACTCGACCGGCTCGACGGGGTGATGCGCGTCGCGGAGCGGGAGGCGGTGGCCGCCGCCCGCCGCTGCGCGCAGCTCGAGGGGCTGCCGGTCGGCATCTCCTCCGGCGCCATGCTGCATGCGGCGGTGCAGGTGGCGCGGGAAATGCGGGGCGGGCTGGTGGTCGGCATCGCCCCCTCCTTCGCCGAGCGCTACCTGTCGACGGAACTCTTCGCCGGTCTATGATGGTGGCATAGCCAGGAGCGCACGCCATGCCGCATGACGGCCACCACAGCCACGATACGCCCCCGGATGACGGGTGGAAGCATACCGGCGTCCGGGTCATCCCCGGCGACCAGCTCGACACCAACACGGCGCAGACCCCGGGGATGAACCGCGCCGCGGCCATCAACGCGGCCCGCGTCGGCGCGCAGAAGATCTGGGCGGGGACCGTCCACATCCACCCGAATGCGAAGACGGGCGCCCACCATCACGGCGCGCTGGAGAGCGTGATCTACATCGTCTCCGGCCGCGCCCGCATGCGCTGGGGGGAGAAGCTGGAATTCGTCGCGGAAGCCGGGCCGGGCGACTTCATTTTCGTGCCGCCCTATGTGCCGCACCAAGAGATCAATGCGTCGACCGACGAGACGCTGCGCTGCGTGCTGGTGCGCTCGGACAACGAGGCGGTGGTGGTCAACCTCGACATCGAGCCGGTCGAGAAGCCGGAGCAGGTTCTCTGGATCGACCCGATCCACAAGAACGGCGGCATGTGAGGCAGGTTGGGCGGGGGAGCATTCCCCCGCCCCCAGGCTCAGTTCTTCGCCTTGTCGACCAGGGCGTTCTTCTTGATCCAGGGCATCATCGCCCGGAGCTTCTCGCCGACTTCCTCGATCGGGTGCTCGGCCAGGCGGCGGCGGGTGGCCTTGAAGCTCGCCTGGTTCACCCGGTTCTCCAGCATCCAGTCGCGGGCGAACTTGCCGCTCTGGATATCGTCCAGCACCCGCTTCATCTCAGCCTTGGTCTCGGCGGTGATGATGCGCGGGCCGGTGATGTACTCGCCGTACTCGGCGGTGTTGGAGATCGAGTAGTTCATGTTGGCGATGCCGCCCTCATAGATGAGGTCGACGATCAGCTTCACCTCGTGCAGGCACTCGAAATAGGCCATCTCGGGGGCGTAGCCCGCCTCGACCAGCGTCTCGAAGCCGGCCTTGATGAGCTCGACCAAGCCGCCGCAGAGCACGGTCTGCTCGCCGAAGAGGTCGGTCTCGCACTCCTCCTTGAAGGTCGTCTCGATCACGCCGGCGCGGCCGCCGCCGATGGCGGAGGCATAGGAGAGCGCGATCTCGAGCCCGTTGCCCGAGGGGTTCTGCGCGAGCGCCACGAGGCAGGGCACGCCGCCGCCGCGCTGGTACTCGGAGCGGACGGTGTGGCCCGGGCCCTTCGGCGCGATCATGAACACGTCGAGGTCGGGGCGCGGATCGAGCAGGTTGAAGTGGACATTCAGGCCATGGGCGAAGGCGAGCGCGGCGCCCTCCTTCATGTTCGGCCCGAGCGCTTCGCGGTAGAGGTCGCCCTGCAGTTCGTCCGGCGTGAGGACCATGACGACATCGGCCCACTTGGCCGCATCGGCCGGGGTCATGACCTTGAAGCCGGCTGCCTCGGCCTTGCTCCAGGACCCGCCCTTGCGGACACCGATGGCGACGTCGGCGCAGCCGCTGTCGCGCAGGTTCATCGCATGCGCATGCCCCTGGCTGCCGAAGCCGATGATCGCGACCTTCTTGGCCTTGATCAGGTTCACATCCGCATCGCGGTCGTAATACACGCGCATGATCGCGCTCCTCCTCACTGCAACTAAAACGAGTTCAGGCCTCGAAACCGCCGGGCCCGCGGGCGATGGCGACGACGCCGGTACGCGACACCTCGGCGAGGCCGATCGGCCGCATCAAGGCGATGAAGGCATCGAGCTTCTCGCCCGCTCCCGTCATCTCGAAGACGAAGCTCTCGATGGTGGCGTCCACCACGCGGGCGCGGAAGGCATCGGCCAGCCGCAGCGCCTCCATCCGCGCCTCGCCCTTGCCGACGACCTTGATGAGCGCCAGCTCGCGGGCGATGTGCGGCCCCTCCAGCGTCAGGTCGCTCACCTTGTGCACCGGCACCAGCCGGTCGAGCTGCGCCTTGATCTGCTCGATCACCATGTCGGTGCCGCGGGTCACGATGGTGATGCGCGACAGGCGCCGGTCGGCATCGACCGGGGCAACGGTCAGGCTCTCGATGTTGTAGCCGCGGCCGGAGAAGAGGCCGACGACGCGCGCCAGGATGCCGGCCTCGTTCTCGACGAGCACGGCAATGGTCGCGTTGCGGAGCGTGGGTTCCAGGGAATCAGGCATCGGTCAGCCAAGGGCAGGAGGGCGCGCGGGGCGTAGCCGCCCCGGGATCGGTCGGCAAGAGCGGAACGGTCAGACGAGGACCTTGCCCTCATCCGTCACGCCGGTGACGCCACCCTCCTGGCCGGGGGCCAGGATCATCTCGTTATGCGCCGCGCCCGAGGGGATCATCGGGAAGCAGTTCTCGTCCTTGGCAACGGCGATATCGGCGATGACCGGGCCGGGATGCGCGATCATCTCGCGGATGGCGTCGTCGAGCTGGCTCGCCTCCGTCACCCGCATGCCGCGTGCATGGAAGGCCTCGGCGAGACGGACGAAATCGGGCAGCGCCTCGGAGTAGCTCTCGGAGTAGCGGCTGCCATGCAGCAGCTCCTGCCACTGCCGCACCATGCCCATGTACTCGTTGTTGAGGATGAAGACCTTCACCGGCAGCCGGTACTGCGCCAGCGTCCCCATCTCCTGGATGTTCATCAGGATGCTGGCTTCGCCGGCGATGTCGATGACGAGCGCATCCGGATGGGCGATCTGCACGCCCATCGCGGCCGGCAGCCCGTAGCCCATGGTGCCGAGGCCGCCCGAGGTCATCCAACGGTTCGGCTTCTGGAAGCCGAAATACTGCGCCGCCCACATCTGGTGCTGGCCGACCTCGGTGGTAATGAAGGTCTCGTGGCCCATCTCGCGGGTGATCTCGTAGAGGCGCTTCACCGCGTGCTGCGGCTTGATGATGCTGCCTTCCTGCCGGTACTGCAGGCAGCCCGTGCCGCGCCAGCCGTCGATCGCGCGCCACCACTCGGCGATGGCCGCCTGGTCCTGCGGCTGCTCCTCGGCCTGCCAGCACTCGATCAGCGCCTTCAGCACCGCCCCCGCATCGCCAACGATCGCTACGTCGACCTTGACGTTCTTGTTGATGGAGGACGGGTCGATATCGGCATGGATCTTCTTCGAATTCGGCGAGAAGGCGTTCAGCCGCCCCGTCACCCGGTCGTCGAAGCGGGCGCCGATATTGAGCATGACGTCGCAGCCATGCATGGCGAGGTTCGCCTCATAGGTCCCGTGCATGCCGAGCATGCCAAGGAACTGCGGATCCTCCGAGGGGAAGGCGCCAAGCCCCATCAGCGTGTTGGTGCAGGGCATGTTCGCCATGCGGACGAAGTCGCCGAGCAGGCGCGAGGCCTCGGGACCGGCATTGATGACGCCGCCGCCGGCATAGACGATCGGCCGCTTCGCCCCCTTCAGCAGCCGCACCGCGGCGCGGATGCTCGCCATGTCGGGCTCGGTCTGCGGCCGGTAGCTGCGGTGCGGGGCCTGCGGCGCCTCGCTGTACGGCCCCTTGCCGATCAGGATGTCCTTCGGCAGGTCGATCACCACCGGGCCGGGCCGGCCGGACTTCGACACGTAGAAGGCCTCGTGGACCGTCGAGGCAAGCTTCCGGATGTCCTTGACCAGGTAGTTGTGCTTGGTCGCCGGGCGGGTGATGCCGGTGGTGTCGGCCTCCTGGAAGGCATCGTTGCCGATAAGATGCGTTGGCACCTGCCCCGTCAGGCAGATCACTGGGATGCTGTCCATCAGCGCATCGACGAGGCCCGTGACGGCATTGGTCGCGCCCGGCCCGCTGGTCACCAGCACCACGCCGACCTTGCCGGTGGAGCGGGCATAGCCCTCCGCGGCGTGCACCGCCGCCTGCTCGTGCCGAACCAGGATGTGGCGGATGGCGTTCTGCTGGAACAGCGCATCGTAGAGCGGCAATACGGCGCCGCCGGGATAACCGAAGATGACCTCGACGCCATTGTCCTTCAGCGCCTGAAGGACGATCTCCGCACCGGTCATGGTGCGGGTCTCGGCGGTCTGCAGGGTGGCGGACATGGCGGGCTCCTCGAGAACACATCGCCGCGCCGGGTTGGCCCCGGTCGTGGCGGAGCGGGAGGCTTAGACCCCTCCTCGCAGCAGGTCAACGCCACCTTTCAACAAATGCGAAGATTTCTGCCAATCCGCTTTCCTGAAATTGCGCAGCGCCCGCCATGCGCGCATGGAAGATATGCGTCTCGCTCGGGGCGGCCAATTCATGGTGGCGGAACCAGGTCGCCTGCCGCTTGGTATATTGCCCGGTATTGAGGATGGCCCGCTGCCGCGCCGCCTCAGGCGCCATCTCGCCGCGCAGGACGGCGGCCAGTTCCGGCACGCCATGGGCGCGCATCGCCGGGAGGGCGGGGTCAAGCCTCTGGGCGATGAGAGCGCGCACTTCCTCCATCGCGCCGCTGGCCAGCATGGCGTCGAACCGGGTGGCGATGGCCTTGCGCAATGCCTCCCGCGGCGGGTCGAGGCGGATGGCAGCGAAGCGCCAGGGCGCCGGCCCGGTCTGCGGCGCGTCCCGCTGCCAGGCGGCGAGGCCGCGCCCGGTGCCGACGAGCACCTCATAGGCCCGGGCGATGCGCTGGCTGTCGCCGGGACGGAGCTGGGCCGCCGTCTCCGCATCCAACCGCTCATGCAGCCGGGGTGCCCCGAGCGTCGCAAGCAGCGCCCGCGCCTCCGCCCGCGCCTCGACCGGCACGGGAGGGATGGCGGAGAGCCCCCTGGTCAGCGAGAGGAAGTAGAGGCCGGTCCCGCCGCAGAGGATGGGCAGCTCCGCCCGCTCCATCTCGGCCAGGGCCGCCTCGCGCCACCACGCGACGCTTGCCGCCTCGGCCGCAGGGCGAATGCCGTAGAGCCGGTGAGGCGCCAGCGCCTCCTCCTCCGGCGTCGGCCGGGCGGTCAGCACGCGAAGCTCGCGGTAGAGCTGCATGGAATCCGTATTGATGACGGTGCCACCGGAGCGCTGTGCCAGGGCCAGGGCCAGGGCCGACTTCCCGCTCGCGGTCGGACCGGCAATCAGCAGCGCAAGCCGGCGTTGCGTCATGCCGTCCCGCCCGGCATATCCCCGCCCGCATGTCCCATGTCCTGACCCTGGTGGCCCCCGCCGGCGGCCTCGCCGCCGCCACCCTCGCCCGGCTGCGCACCGCGCTTGCCGATCTCGGCGCCGATGCCGGCACGCCGGACTGGTTGGCGCCAGACGAAGCGGCCGACATCGCCTTCGCCGGCCTCTCGCCGGAGCAGGCGACCGCCGCCGCCCGCGCCACGCTGGAGGAGGCGCCGGTCGATGCCATCGCCCTCCCCGCCGAGGGCCGCCGCAAGCGCCTGCTGCTGGCCGACATGGACAGCACCATCGTCACCAGCGAGACGCTGGACGAGCTGGCGGCCTATGCCGGGCTGAAGGACCGCATCGCCGCCATCACCCGCCGCTCGATGAATGGCGAGCTGGATTTCCGGGAGGCGCTGGCGGAGCGCGTCGGCCTGCTCGCCGGCCTCGATGCCGCCGCACTGGAAGAGACCTGGAAGGCGACCGAGATCACCCCGGGCGCCCAGGCGCTGGTCGCCACCATGCGGGCGCATGGGGCGCATTGCGCCATCGTCTCCGGCGGCTTCACCTTCTTCACGGGGCGGGTGGCGGAGAGGCTCGGCTTCCATGCCCACTACTCCAACACCCTCGGCGTGGCGGATGGCAAGCTGACCGGGCTGGTGGAGGAGCCGATCCTCGACCGCGACGCCAAGCTGGCGACGCTGAAGCGCCTCTCGGCCGAGCACGGCCTGCCGCTCTCCGATGCGTTGACGGTGGGCGATGGGGCGAATGACCTCGCCATGCTGCAGGCCGCCGGCCTCGGCATCGCCTTCCGCGCCAAGCCGGTGGTCGCGGCCGCCGCGCAGGCGCGGGTCGATCATGCCGACCTCCGGGCCCTGCTCTTCGCCCAGGGCTACCGGGCCGAGGAGATCGTCGCGGCATAGCGCTTGCCTCTCCCGACCGCAGAATACCGGGAGCGGCAGGATGGATATCGGCGTCTTCATTCCGATCGGCAACAACGGCTGGCTGATTTCCACCACCTCGCCGCAATACATGCCGAGCTTCGACCTGAACCGCGAGGTGGTGCAGCGGGCGGAGCGCTACGGCTTCGACTTCGCCCTGTCCATGATCAAGCTGCGGGGCTTCGGCGGCCCGAGCGAGTTCTGGGACCACAACCTCGAAAGCTTCACCCTGATGGCGGGGCTGGCCGCCGTCACCAGCCGCATCCGCCTTTACGCCTCGGTCGCGGTGCTGACCATCCCGCCCGCCATCGTGGCGCGGATGGCCGCCACCATCGACGACATCTCCCGAGGGCGGTTCGGGGTCAACATCGTCTCCGGCTGGCAGCAGGCGGAGTACAGCCAGATGGGCCTCTGGCCGGGCGAGGCGCATTTCGCCCGGCGCTATGAGTACTGCGCCGAATATGTGCAGATCCTGCGCGAGCTCTGGGCCACCGGCCGTACCGATCTCAAGGGGCAGTTCTTCCGGATGGAGGATTGCCGGGTCAGCCCCCGTCCGAAGGGCGAGGTGAAGATCGTCTGCGCCGGCCAGAGCCCGACCGGCATCCGCTTCGCCGCGCAACACGGCGACTACAATTTCTGCGCCGGCGCCGGGGTGAACAACCCGATGCAGACCGCCCCCAACATCGCCCGGCTGGTCGAGGCGACGGCGGAGACGGGCCGCGCGGTCGGCGCCTATGTCCTCTACATGGTCATCGCCGCCGAGACGGATGCGGATGCCGAGGCGCGCTGGGAGCACTACCGCGACGGGGTCGACCTCGAGGCCGTGGCCTGGCTCACCGAGCAGGCCGGCGCCGACACGGCGGCGGACGAAACCTCGACCGCCCGCTGGATGGCCAAGGCGAAGTCGGCGGTGAATTTCAACATGGGGCTGATGGTCGGCTCCCACGCCGCCGTCGCCCGGCTGCTGGACGAGGCGGCCGAGGTGCCGGGGACCAGCGGCATCATGCTGGTCTTCGACGACTTCCTGCGCGGCATGGACGAGTTCGGCACCCGCATCCAGCCGCTGATGCGCTGCCGGGTGGGGCGCATGGCCGCCGCCTGACAGGCATGACGGGGACCGGTCGCCCGGCCCCTGCCTCCTCAGCCCGGGCTGCCGCGCTCGCCGCGCAGCCGCAGCGGGACGAAGCGCTGGCCCTGCGCCGTCTCGATCAGCAGCAGCGCGCTCGGGCGGTTCTGCCGGCGGAGCTGCTCCAGCTTCGCCTGGACCTCCTGCGGCGTCGTCACCCGCTCCTGCTGCACCTCGACGATGACGTCGCCGGGGCGCAGTTCCCGCTCGGCGGCGGGGCTGTCGGGCGCCACCTCCATGACGACCACTCCGCGCTGGTCCGGCTTCAGGCTGAACCGCTCCCGCGTTTCCGGCGAGATCGGCGCGACGCGGAGCCCGAGGCCGGAGAGCTCCGTCGGCCGGTTCGCCTGCGGGGCGGGCGTCGCCGCGGCCTGCTGCGGCTCGCCGGGCAGCTCGCCGACGGTGACGTTGACCGTCTGCTCGCGCCCGTCGCGCCAGACCACCACCGGCACCGGCCGACCGACCGGCGTCTCCGCCACAATGCGCGGCAGGGTGCGCATCTCCCGCACCTCCTGTCCGTTGAAGCGCAGCACTACGTCGCCGTTGCGGATGCCGGCCTTGGCCGCCGGCCCGTCCTCCTGGGCGCGGGCGACCAGCGCCCCGCGGCCGCCGCCCTGGAGGCCCAGGCTCTCAGCGATCTCGTCGGTGACCTGCTGGATGTTCACCCCGAGCCAGCCGCGCCGCACCTTGCCGCCGTCCCTCAGCTGCGCGGTGATGTTGCGCGCGAGGTTGGAGGGGATGGAGAAGCCGATGCCGATCGACCCGCCGGAGGGCGAGTAGATCGCGGTGTTGATGCCGACCACCTGACCTTCCAGGTTGAACAGCGGCCCGCCGGAATTGCCGCGGTTGATGGCGGCATCCGTCTGGATGAAGTCGTCATACATGCCCTGGCGGATGTCCCGCCCGCGGGCCGAGACGATGCCGGCCGTGACCGTTCCGCCGAGGCCGAAGGGATTGCCGATCGCCAGCACCCAGTCGCCGACCTGCGCCGAGTCGCTGTCGCCGAACTGCACGGCATGCAGCGGCTTATCGGTCTTGATCCGCAGCACGGCGAGGTCGGTGCGCGGGTCGGTCCCCAGCAGCTCCGCCCGGATCGACGTGTTGTCCTGGAGGATGACGTTGATCTCGTCGGCGCCGTCGATGACGTGGTTGTTGGTCACCACGATGCCGCTGGTGTCGATGATGAAGCCGGAGCCGAGCGACTGCGCCCGGCGCGGCCGCTGCTGCTCCGGCCCCTGCCCCGGCTGGCCCGGCTGCCCCGGCCGGTTGCGGTTGAAGAAGTCGCGGAAGAACTCCTCGAAGGGGCTGCCGGGCGGGGCCTGCGGCATGTCGGGCGCGTCCGGCCGGTTGGCCCGGGCCTGGGCGTTCTGGGTCGTCGAGATGTTGACCACCGCCGGGAGGAGCTGACGCGCCAGCGGCGCGAAGGAAGGCGGGACGTCCCGCATCGGCATCGCCGGCGGCGCATTGGTGGGCGGTGCCGCGGCGGGCGGCGCAGGCAGCGGCGCCACCGGCGCGGGCGCGATCGGCGCGGGCTGGCCCTGGGCCAGCGCCGGCAGGCCGGCGATCACCAAGGCAAGGAGGGGATGGGCTAGGCGCATCGGCGACACCTCAATTGCGAAAGGGTGCCGCTTCAACGCGGCACCCGCCGGAAGGACTGAACGACAGGCTAGGCTAGATGGTGGCTGGTGCCCAATCCGCCAGCCGGAAGGAGGAGGGGCGCGGCCCGGCACCGCGCCCCGTCCGGTCAGGGCGTCCGCCCCGCGCCCGGCGTCGGGATGCTGCGGAAGTACTTGAAGAAGTCGCTCTCCGGGCTCAGCAGCATCCGCGTTTCGCCATCGGAGAAGGCCTCCCGCATCGCCTGCATGGTCCGCCAGAACTGGAAGAACTCCGGATCCTGCTGGAAGGCCTCGGCGAAGATGCGGATGGCGGTCTGCTCGCCCTGGCCGCGCAGGATCTCGGCCTGGGACTGCGCCTCGGCGATCAGCACCGTCCGGTCGCGCTCGGCTGCGGCGCGGATGCGCTGGGCCTGCTCGGCGCCCTCGGCCCGCTGCTCCCGGGCGACGCGCTCGCGCTCCGACTGCATGCGGGACAGGATGGCCTGGGTGTTCTCCTCCGGCAGGTCGGCGCGGCGGATGCGGACGTCCGTCACCTCGATGCCGAAGCTCTGCGCCTCGGTGTTCACCCGCTGGCGGATCTCGCCCATGATCCGGGCGCGGTCGGCCGAGAGCACCGCCAGCAGCGTCTCGCTGCCGAGGGTGTTCCGCAGCGTCGAGGAAACGATCGGCCCGAGCCGAAGGCGGATGCCGTTCTCGGTCGCGCCCACCGTCTGGTAGAAGCGCAGTGGGTCGGTGATGCGGTAGCGGGTGAAGGTATCCACCACGATCCGCCGCTGGTCGCCGAGAATCACCTCCTGCCCCTGCGCGTCGAAATCGAGCAGGCGGCGGTCGAAGGCGATCACCGTCTGGATGAAGGGCACCTTCATGTTCAGCCCCGGCTCCCGCACCACCCGGCGCGGCTCGCCGAACTGGGTGATCAGCACCTGCTGCGTCTGGTGCACGGTGAAGAGCGAGGAAAGGACGGCGAAGAGCGCGAAGAGCACCACCACGCCGGCAACGGCAAGGCGGTTCATCGCGTGCCTCCCTGGGTCTGCGCACCGCGCGGCATGCTCGGCAGCGTCGGCGGCGAAGACGGGGCCGGGCGGCTACCGCCGCGGGCCGCCGGCGGGTCCGTCAGGTTCAGGAAGGGCACCAGCCCCTGCAGCCGGTCATCCACGATGACCTTCGGGTTGCGCCGCAGGATGTCCTCCATGGTTTCGAGATAAAGCCGGCGCATCGTGATGTCCTGAGCCTGGCGATAGGCGCCGAGCACGCTGACGAAGCGCGTCGCCTCGCCCTTGGCCCGGGCCTCCTGGCTGTCGCGGTAGCCCTGGGCCTCCTGGATCATCCGCTCCGCCTCGCCGCGGGCGCGGGGGATGATGTCGTTGCGATAGGCCTCGGCCTCGTTGCGGGAGCGCTCCTTGTCGGCGGCGGCGCGCTGCACGTCGCGGAAGGCCTCGATCACCTCGGAGGGCGGGTCGACCTTCTGCAGCTGCACCTGGGTGACGACGACGCCCGCCTTGTACTGGTCGAGGATCGCCTGGGTGCCCTGGGCCACCTGGGTCTCGATCTGGGCGCGCGCCTCGGTCAGCGCCGGCTGGATCGGCGTACGGCCGATCACCTCGCGCATCATGCTCTCAGCGGCCGATTTGATGGTGTTTTCCGGGTTCCGGGTGTTGAACAGGAACTCCGAGGCGTCACGCACGCGCCAGCGCACCACGAAATCGATGTCGATGATGTTCTCGTCGCCGGTCAGCATCAGCGACTCCTCCCGTACGTCGCGGCCGGCGCCGGCGCGGGGGGCGCTGGCATCGGCCGAGCGGAAGCCGATGAAGACCAGGTTCTCGGTCGTGACGCGCGGCGTCAGCGCGGTCTCGACCGGCCAGGGGATATGGTAATTCAGGCCGGGCGGGGCGTTGCGGTGATAGGCGCCGAAGCGCAGCACCACACCCTCCTCGTCCGGCTGGACGCGGTAGATGCCGCTCGCCGCCCAAACGCCGAGGACGAGCAAGGCCAGCAATGCGGCCGCCCGCCCGCTGCCGCCGCCCCGCGGCGTGCGCAGGAAACCGCGGACCCAGTCCTGCGCGCGGCGGATCAGGTCGTCGAGGTCGGGTCCCGGCCCGCCCGGGCCGCGGCCGCCCCCCGGTGGCCCGGGTGGAGGTGTCCCCCACGGCCCGCCCGGTCGGGGATTTCCCCAAGGGCTGGGTCCGCCACTGTTCAGCGCCATCGTTTGGTCCGGCCTCCACCGATTGATCGTTCTGACCGCCGGCAGGACCCCGGACACACCTGGCGGCGTGTTTGGGGCTGGATGCGCGACGGCACCCGGCCATATGACACGCCCGGCCGGGCGACGGGTGCCCGCACGCTGCAAAGCGCCCCAGGCGCGCGCGATATTGGCCGGAAGTGGAGGGTTTTCAAGCGATGTCCGAACAACTGGTCGATACGGTCCGGAATACGCTGCGCGCGGTGCGTGATCCGGCGACGGGGCAGGACATCGTTTCCTCCGGCATGGTGCAGGGGCTGGCGGCGCGCGACGGGCTGGTGCAATTCGCCCTCGCCGTGCCGCGTGAGCGGGCGCCGCAGATGGAGCCGCTGCGCCTGGCGGCCGAGCGCGCCGCAGCCGGCGTGCCGGGCGTGCTGAGCGCGACGGCGGTGCTGACGGCGCATCGTCCGGCGCCTGCGGCCCCCGCCGCGCCGCCGCGGCCGGGGCCCAAGGCGCCTGCCGGCCAGGGCCCGATGCTGCTGCCCGAGGTGCGGAAGATCGTCGCCGTCGCCTCCGGCAAGGGCGGCGTCGGCAAGTCCACGACGGCGGTGAACCTCGCCGTGGCACTGGCCGCCGAAGGGCTGAAGGTCGGGCTTCTCGATGCCGATATCTTCGGCCCCTCCCTTCCCCAGATGCTCGGCACGCGGGAGCGGCCGCGCACCGAGGGCCAGCGGATCATCCCGATCAGCCGCTGGGGGCTGAAAGCCATGTCCATCGGTTTCCTCGTCGAGGAGGAGACGGCGATGATCTGGCGTGGCCCGATGGTGATGGGCGCGCTCGAGCAGCTCATGGGCCAGGTGGAGTGGGGCGCGCTCGACATCATGGTGGTGGACATGCCGCCCGGCACCGGCGACGCCCAGCTCACCATGTCGCAGCGCGTGCCGCTGGCCGGCGCCGTGATCGTCTCCACGCCGCAGGACGTGGCGCTGATCGACGCCCGGCGCGGGGTGAAGATGTTCGAGAAGGTCAATGTCCCCGTTCTCGGAGTGATCGAGAACATGTCCTACTATTGCTGCCCGAATTGCGGGCACCGGGACGAGCTTTTCGGCCATGGCGGCGCACGGGCCGAGGCGGCGAGGATGGGCGTCGAATTCCTCGGCGAGCTGCCGCTGAAGCTCGAGATCCGTACGCTCGCCGATGCCGGCACCCCGATCGTCGCCGCCCGGCCGGAAACGGAGGAGGCGCAGACCTACCGCCGCATGGCCACCCGGCTCTGGGCCAAGCTGAACGGCGCGGAGGCGCCGGCCGGGCCGCGCATCGTCATCGAGTAGCGGCTTACCGCCGCGGCGCGGTCCAGCGCCCGAGCAGGACACCGAGGAGCAGCATCCCGCCAAGCAGCGCCACCACCTCGCCGAACAGGGCATGGGCCAGCGGCAGGCCGATCAGCACGGCGAGGACCAGCACGCCGACCCAGAGCCAGCGCCGCCAGCCGGCCAGCGGCGAATCGGGCACCGGCGGCCGCGCCGCGCGCGGGGCGGCCGGCCTGCCGGCCGGACGGCCGGCACGCGAGGCGCGGGGCTTCGGCGCCGGGCGGGCGGTGCCCGCCGGGCTGCCGGCATCCTTGCCGCCTGGGCTCCGGCTCATGCGGCGGGGCGCCCCAGCATCTCCATCAGCTCGCGCCATTCCCGCTTGGAGAGGCCGCTGCCGGGCTGCTCCACCGGCTCGCCCGCCAGCATCCGCCGGACGATGGCCAGCATCCCGGCCGAGAGCGTCGCGGCGCCCATGCGGTAGTCGACGAAGGCCTCGTGGCAGGCCGGCACCCAGGCCTTCACCATCTCCAGCATGGCATCGGCGTAGGCGCGGATCTCGTACTGCGCATGGGCATCGGCGCGCAGCGAAAGGAAGTTGAGGAGGTTGTGGAGGTCCGTCTTCCAGTACCACTGGGTATAGGTATTGAGCGTCAGGTTCATCCGCGCCAGCTCGCGCGCCAGGCCCTGGCGGGCGGGATCGACCGGATTGCCCTCGGCATCCTCGTTCAGCATCCAGGCATAGTGGTCATAGGCCTGCATCGCATCGCCGCGCAGCAGGTCGAGGACGCGCGCCGCTTCCTCGCCTTCCAGCAGCTCTCCGCGGCCCTGGCGGTTGGCGGTGGACTGCGCGGCGAGCTGGTCGGGTGCCGGGATGTAGAATTCCCGGTCGAGGATGGAGTAGCGCGCCGAATACTCGTTCACATTCGCGGTGCGGTGCCGGATCCACTGCCGGGCAATGAAGATCGGCAGCTTCACATGGAACTTGATCTCGCACATCTCGAAGGGTGTCGAGTGGCGGTGCCGCATCAGGTAGCGGATCAGGCCCCGGTCCTCATTGGCGGCGCGGGTGCCGCGGCCATAGGAGACGCGGGCAGCCTGCACCACCGCCGCGTCGTCGCCCATGTAGTCGATGACGCGGACGAAACCGTGATCGAGCACCGGCGCGGCCCGGTAGAGCAGCGCCTCCAGCCCTGGCGCGACGGGGCGGCGGGTACGGCCCTCGGCGGCGCGGGCGGCCTCGATCTCCTGCTGCTGGTCGTCGGTGAGGGGCATGGGTGGTCCTTCGTGCTGGGCCGGGATGTAGCCCAGCGCCGCCCTCCACGCCACGATGATGGGAGCCGGTGTGGCGCCGGCGCATCGCGAGGCCATTCACCGCGACATAAACCGCCCTGCCCCCTCGAATTCCGCTGCCGAAGCGCCTACATCTGATCCGTCGCTTCGGCGACTATGGTGATAAACACGGCTTGGAATAATCGTTGCGGACCCGGGGGCAGTGCCCGGCGCCTCCACCATCCTGGGGGCGAAACAGGCTCGACGCGCGTGGTAAAGAAGCCGCTTTTGCCCGGCATGGTTCCGCCGTCATCGGGCCGATTCTAAGTGCGAACGATAACAGCCGCGAGGCTGTCGCACTCGCTGCCTAGGAATAGGTAAGCGCGGCTCGGGGGGCGCCGGGCAACAGAAGCCCCCCACTTTCTACAGGCCTATCCAATACTCCCACTTCCGTGATTGAGTAAAATCGCACTATATGGGGGGGGGAGTTCGATGCATGAGCGATTCGTCAACCCGTCCTGAGAGCCTTCTGCCCTACGCCCTTTGGACGGAGGAAGCCCTGCGCGCCGTGGTGCAGGATGCGCTGTCGCATGCCGCCAAGCACGGCCTGCCCGGCGAGCACCATTTCTACATCACCTTCCGCACCGACCATCCGGGCGTCGCCATGCCCGGCCATCTCCGCGCCCGCTACCCGCAGGAGATGACGGTCGTGATGCAGCACAAATTCTGGGACCTGGTCGTGGATCGCGGCGCCGGCAGCTTCTCCGTCGGCCTCTCCTTCGGCGGTGTCCCGGCCATGCTGACCGTGCCCTTCGCCGCGCTGACCGCCTTCGCCGACCCCTCCGTCCGCTTCGGCCTGCGCTTCCAGGCGATGCCCGTGCAGGAAGCGGCGCCGCAGCCCGAGACCGCGGCCGCGGCGGCGGCGGCCGAGCCAAGCCAGGTCGTCAGCCTCGACAGCTTCCGCCGCCGGCCGGCCCGCGACTGATCCTCTGCCGGTTGGCTTGGCCCCGCCTCTGGGCTAATGCCGGGTGATGATCGCGCCGCCGGTGGCCCATCGGCGGCGCCCCCTTCGCGGAGACCGCCCGTGACCCCTCCCCAAGACACCCTCCGCGTGCCGTCGCAGGACGGCGACCTGCGCGTGCCTTCGCACGATGTCGACGCTGGCCCGGTGTCGGCCCCCACCCGTGCTTCCGGCTTCCAGTACAGCCCGATGTTCCCGCTGGCGGAGGATGGCACGCCCTGGCGCCGCCTGCCGATCGAGGGCGTCCGCGCCATCGAGGTCGATGGCAAGACCGTGCTGAAGGTCCCAGCCAAGGCCCTTGAGGATCTGGCCTTCCAGGCCTGCCGCGACGTCTCCCACCTGCTCCGCCCCGGCCATCTCGGGCAGCTCGCCAAGATCCTGCAGGACCCGGAGGCGAGCGCCAACGACCGCTTCGTCGCGCTCGACCTGCTGAAGAACGCCAACATCGCCGCCGGCGGCGTGCTGCCGATGTGCCAGGACACCGGCACCGCCATCGTCTTCGGCAAGAAGGGTCAGCGCGTCTGGGTCGAGGGCGACGAGGAGGAGGCGCTGAGCTACGGCGTCCACCGCACCTATACCGAGACCAACCTGCGCTACTCGCAGATGGCGCCGCTCTCGATGTTCGAGGAGGTGAACACCGGCAACAACCTCCCCGTCGACTTCTCCATCATGGCGCAACCAGGCGAGCACCATGCGGACGAATTCCATATGATGTTCGTCCTCAAGGGCGGCGGCTCGGCCAACAAGACCTTCCTCTACCAGCAGACCCGCGCGGTGCTGAACAAGCCGAAGCTGCTCGCCTTCCTCGAGGAGAAGATCAAGACCCTCGGCACCAGCGCCTGCCCGCCCTACCACCTGGCGATCGTCATCGGCGGCACCACGGCCGAGACCACGCTGAAGACGGTGAAGCTGGCCTCCACGCGCTGGCTCGACACCCTCCCCACCGAGGGTGACAAGTCCGGCCATGCCATCCGCGACCCGGAGCTGGAGGCCGAGGTCCACAAGCTCACGCAGAATCTCGGCATCGGCGCGCAGTTCGGCGGCAAGTATTTCTGCCACGACGTGCGGGTGATCCGCCTGCCGCGGCATGGCGCCTCGCTCCCCATCGGCATCGGCGTTTCCTGCTCGGCCGACCGGCAGGTGAAGGCGAAGATCACGCCGCAGGGCGTCTTCCTCGAACAGCTGGAACACGACCCAGCGCATTACCTGCCGGAGGCGACGGATAGCATCCTCGGCGGCGACGTGGTCCGCATCGACCTGAACCGGCCGATGAGCGAGATCCGCGCCGAGCTCTCGAAGCATCCGGTGAAGACCCGCGTCTCGCTGACCGGCACCGTGGTCGTTGCCCGCGACATCGCCCATGCCAAGCTGCAGGAGCGGCTGGACCGCGGCGAGGGCCTCCCGGACTACATCAAGAACCACCCCGTCTACTATGCCGGCCCGGCCAAGACGCCGGAGGGCTATGCGACAGGCAGCTTCGGCCCGACGACCGCGGGGCGGATGGACAGCTATGTCGCCGCCTTCCAGGCCGCCGGCGGCAGCCTCGTCATGCTGGCGAAGGGCAACCGCAGCAAGGCGGTGCTGAATGCCTGCAAGCAGTATGGCGGCTTCTACCTTGGCTCGGTCGGCGGCCCGGCGGCGCGGCTGGCGCAGGACTGCATCCGGAAGGTCGAGGTGCTGGAATATCCGGAACTCGGCATGGAGGCGGTCTGGCGCATCGAGGTCGAGGATTTTCCTGCGTTCATCGTCGTCGACGACAAGGGCAACGACTTCTACGAGGGGCTGGAGTGATGCCACCCGCCAGCCGTTGCCCGTGTGGTACTGGCTTTGCGCATCCCGGCCTTCGGCCGGGACACGACGGCAACGACTTCTACGAAGGCCTCGAGTGATGCTGGAGCTCCGCCCGAATTGCGAATGCTGCGGGCGGGACCTGCCGCCCGAGAGCCGGGAGGCGCTGATCTGCTCCTTCGAATGCACCTGGTGCCGGGACTGCGCGGCGAACCGCCTGCCCGGCGGCCTCTGCCCGAATTGCGGCGGCGAGCTGGTGACGCGGCCAGTCCGGCCCGCCGGCAAGCTCGAGCGCTTCCCCGCCGCCACGGCGCGCAAGCGCTCCACCCTCCCCGCCTGCGCCGGAGCCTGAGCCGCATGGCCCGCATCCACATCTCCTCCGGCTCCCGCTTCGAGGAGGAGATCGGCTATTCCCGCGCCGTGGTCTATGGCGACCATGTCTGGGTGTCCGGCACCACCGGCTACGACTACGCCCGCATGACCATCGAGGATGATGTCGTGGCCCAGGCCGACCAGGCCTTCCGCAACATCGCCGCCGCCCTCGCGGAGGCCGGCGCCAGCCTCGACGACGTGGTGCGCGTGCTCTTCATCGTGCCCCGCCGCGAGGACTGGGAACCCTGCTGGCCGGTGGTGAAGCGCCACCTTGGCAAAGCCCGCCCCGCCTCCACCCTCATCCATGCCGGGCTGCAGACCGATGCCATGCGCATCGAGATCGAGGTCACGGCCCGCCTGCCCGGAAAAGGATCCATCTGATGCGCTTCGCGGTCGATCGGCTGGACCATCTCGTCATCAACTGCCGCGACATGGAGGTCATGGCTTCCTGGTACCAGCGCGTCCTCGGGATGGAGCGGGAGGATTTCGGCACGCCACCCCGCATCGCGCTGAAATTCGGTGGGCAGAAGATCAACCTCCGCCCCGCCGATGCCCCGGCGGAGGAATGGATCGCCGCCGCCCGCTGCGAGCCCGGTACGCAGGACCTGTGCTTCGTCGTCGCGGTCTCGCCGGCGGAGATCGTCGGCCAGTTCCATGCCTGCGGCGTCACCATCGAACTCGGCCCGGTCAGCCGCACCGGCGCGCTCGGCGCCATGGGCTCGGTCTATTGCCGGGATCCGGAGGGCAACCTGATCGAGGTCTCCTCCTACTCCGCCTGAGGCGACCGGGCCGGGCCGACGAACGGCTTGCCCTTCGCCACGTTGGCAGGGCGACCGCCAAGGAGACGCCCGCATGGCCGAGACCCGCACCGAGACCGACAGCCTCGGCACCATCGACATCCCCGCCGACCGCTACTGGGGCCCGCAGACCGAGCGGGCGCGCCTCCTCTTCCGCATCGGGACGGAGCATTTCACCCCGGCCCTGATCCGCGCCGTCGGCCTGCACAAATGGGCCTGCGCCGAGGCGAATGGCCGGCTCGGCGAGCTTCCGGCCGAGCTTGTCGGGCCGATCAGGGATGCGGCGCAGGAGATCGTCGACGGCCAGCGCGATGCCGACTTTCCGCTGCCGATCTGGCAGACCGGCTCCGGCACGCAGACCAACATGAACGCCAACGAGGTCATCTCGAACCGCGCCAACGAGATGCTGGGTCAGCCGCTCGGCAGCCGGAAGCCCGTCCACCCCAATGACCACGTCAATCGCGGCCAGTCCTCGAACGACAATTTCCCGACCATGATGCATATCGCCGCCGCCGAGACGGTGGAGGGACGCCTGCTTCCCGCCCTCGGCCGGCTGCATGCAGCGCTGAACCGGCGCGCGGAGGAATGGGCCGACATCATCAAGGTCGGCCGGACCCATATGATGGACGCGGTGCCGGTCACGCTCGGCCAGGAAGCCGGTGCCTGGGCCCGCCAGGTGGAGCTCGGCCAGGAGCGCCTGCGCGCCACCCTGCCACGGCTGCTGATGCTGCCCCAGGGCGGCACCGCGGTCGGCACCGGCCTCAACCGCCACCGCGACTTCGACCGCGTCTTCTGCGAGATCGTCGCCGAGCGCACCGGCCTCGCCTTCGCCCCGAACCCGAACAAGTTCGAGGGCATGGGCGCGCATGACGCCCTCGTCGAGCTGCAGGGGGCGATGAACGTGATCGCCGTCTCGCTCAACAAGCTCGGCAACGACGTGCGCCTGCTGGGCAGCGGCCCACGCTCCGGCCTGTCGGAACTGGTGGTGCCGGCGGACGGGCTCTCTTCCTCCATCATGCCGGGCAAGACCAATCCGACCCAGGCGGAGGCGCTGACCATGGTCTGCGCCCAGGTGATGGGCAACACCACCACCGTCACCATGGCCGGCGCGCAGAGCTTCCTTGAGCTCAACGTGTTCAAGCCGGTGATCATCCACTGCGTGCTGCAATCGGCGACCCTGTTGGCCGATGCCGCCGAAAGCTTCGCCGAGCACATGGTCCTGAAGCTGGAGCCGGCGCGGGAGCGCATCGCCGAGAACCTGGCGAAGTCGCTGATGCTGGTGACGGCGCTGAACCCGCGGATCGGCTACGACAAGGCCGTCGCCATCGGCAAGCTGGCGCTCAAGGAGAACCTGACGCTGAAGGACGCCGCCCAGCGCCTCGGCCATGTCAGCCCGGAGGATTTCGACCGCTGGGTCCGGCCGGAGGACATGGTCACCCCCGGCGCCACGCTGGATGGGTGAGGAGCGGCATCTCAGGAAGCGCAGCTTCCAGCTTGCCGGGCATCGCACCTCGGTGGCGCTGGAGGCGGATTTCTGGGTGGTGCTGGAGGATGTCGCCGCCCGGCGCGGGCAGAGCCTCGCCGGGCTGGTGACGGAGATCGACACCGCCCGCGCCGGCTCCGGCCGGCCGCTGGCGAGTGCGCTTCGGGTCTTCGCCCTGGCGGAGAAGGCCTAGCGCGTCCGCGCCGGGGCCGAGACGCCGCCCCCTCCCCCGCCGCCGCCGCCGCCGAGCGTCGCCGCCAGCACCCCGGCCGCAATGCCGAGCGGCACGCTGACCAGCAGCGAGGTCGGCGCGCCCGTCTCGGCCGGCCGGGGCGCCTGCAGCACCCGTTCGCTGATCGCCCGGCGCGGTCGTCGCGGCGGGCCGGGCGAGGCGATGGGCGCCGCGCCCCGCGCTGGCACGGCGATGGAGGCCTCGGCCGGCACCACCACTGCGCGCTGCTGCGCCGCCGCTGGCCAGGCCAGGACGATCAGCAGCAGCGGCAGGAGGGGGCGAGGGACCATTCCGATATTGTACCTATCCGGCACCGCCCCCGGCAAGCGGCTTATCGCCGGCCGAGCATCGAGCGGGCGATGATCAGCCGCATCACCTCGTTCGTCCCTTCGAGGATCCGGTGGACGCGGAGATCGCGGACAATCTTCTCGATCCCGTATTCTGCCAGGTAGCCATAGCCGCCGAGCAGCTGCAGCGCATCGTCCGCCACCTTGTGGCAGGTGTCGGTGACGAAGCGCTTGGCCATGGCACAGAAGGCGCCGGCATCCGGCGCCTTGGCATCCAGCTTGCCGCAGGCGCGCCAAAGCAGGGTGCGGCTCGCTTCCAGCTCCGTCCGCATGTCGGCCAGGCGGAACTGGGTGTTCTGGAAATCGGCGACCGCCTTGCCGAAGGCCTGGCGCTCCTGGACATAGGCCAGGGCCTTGTCGAGCGCCGCCTGCGCCCCGCCGAGCGAGCAGGCGGCGATGTTCAGCCGTCCGCCATCCAGCCCCGCCATGGCGAAGCGGAAGCCCTGCCCCTCCTCGCCGAGCAGGGCGGAGGCGGGAACGCGGGCGCCGTCGAAGATCAGCTGCCGCGTCGGCTGGGCGTTCCAGCCCATCTTCCGCTCATTGGCGCCAAAGGAGAGGCCCGGGGTGTCCTTCGGGATCAGCAGGGCGGAAACGCCGCCCGGCCCCTCGCCCCCCGTCCGCACCATGGTGAGGTAAAGGTCGGAGGCGCCGGCGCCGGAGATGAACTGCTTGGTGCCGTCGAGGATGTAATGGTCGCCCTCCCGCCGTGCCCGGGTGCGTAGCGCCGCGGCGTCGGAGCCGGAGCCGGGCTCGGTCAGCGCATAGCTGGCCACCAGCCGCATCGGCACCAGCTCCGGCAGCCAGCGGGCGCGCTGGGTGTCGTTGCCGAAGCAGTCGATCATCCAGGCGACCATGTTGTGGATGGAGAGATAGGCCGAGACGGTGGGGCAGCCCATCGCCAGCGCCTCGAACACCACCGCGGCGTCGAGCCGCGTCAGTCCCGCCCCGCCGCTCTCCTCCCGAACATAGAGCGCCGCCATGCCGAGGCTGGCGGCGGCGCGCATCTCTTCCACCGGGAAGTGCCGTGCCTGGTCCCATTCCAGCGCCCGCGGGGCGAGGGTGTCCATGGCGAAGCCGAGCGCCGTCTCGCGGAGCTCTCGCGTCGCCTCGGGCAGTTCGAAGGCCTGGTCGGGCAGCATGGTCGTCCTCCGGATGCCGTCTCTGCAGCTTGGGCGGATGTAGCCTATTCCGCCGCCATCGCCACCACCGGCTGCGCGACCGCCGCCTCCAGCTCCGCCATCCGCGCCCGCGCCGCCGCGGCGTTGCGGGCCTTGATATGGCCGTAGCCCTTGATGCCCGCCGCCGCCTCGGCCCAGTCGCAGATGCGCGCATGGGTCTCGGGGGAGAGGAGATCCAATAGCCGCTCCACGCCGGCGCGGTACTCGCCGGGCAGGGCCCGCTCCATCCGCCGCTCCTCGGTGCGGCCAAAGGGGTCGAGCGGCGTGCCGCGTAGCAGCTTGCCGTGGCGCAGCAGGCCCATCGCCTTCAGCATCCAGGGGCCGAAAGCCATCTTGCGCGGCTGCCCGGTCACCGGATCCGTCTTGGCGAGGATCGGCGGCGCCAGGTTCAGCTCCACCCGCTGCGTGCCGGTGAAATGGCCCGCGAGATGTGCCTGCCATTCCGGCAGGTGATGCAGCCGGGCGACCTCGTACTCGTCCTTGTAGGCCATCAGCCGGTAGAGCTGGGTGGCGACGGCGCGGGCGAGGCGCTCCTCGCCCGGCACCGCGCGCTGCTCGGCGGCGCGGACGCGGGCGACGAACTCCGCATAGGGACGGGCATAAGAGGCGCTCTGATAGGCCGCGAGTTCCGCGACGCGGCGGTCGATCAGAGCATCCAACGTCTCGTCCTCCGGCGTCACCGGCGCGGGCGGGGCAAGGGCTGCGGCGCGACCGAGGGCGAAGGCGGCCTTGTTCCGCTCCACCTGCGCGCCGTTCAGCTCCAGCGCCCGGTCGATCGCCTCGGCCGAGAGCGGCACCAGCCCGCGCTGGAAGGCGATGCCGAGCAGCCAGACATTGAGGTAGATCAGGTCGCCGAAGGCCTCGTCCACCACCTGCACGCCAGGCACCGCCACCACCTCGCGGCAGGCGCCGCGGATGCTCGCCAGCATGCCGGCGCGGTCATACTTCGTGCTCGTGTCCTTCACGAACTGCGCCGTCGGCTGCAGGTCGGCATTCAGCACGGCGACCGTCCGTTCGGCGCCGAGCAGCGGCCGCGCGGTCCGCCCATGCGCCACCACCATGTCGGCCGAGAGCAGCAGGTCGGTCTGGCCCATGCCGATGCGCGGCGCCTCGATCGTCTCCGGCGCCGCGCCGGCCCGGCCGATGCGGAGCTGGGCGAAGACGCCGCCGCCTTTCTGGGCGAGGCCGAGCATGTCGACCGAGCGGCTCGGCCGGCCTTCCAGATGCGCCGCCATGCCGAGGATGGCCGAGAGCGCCGTCACCCCCTGCCCGCCGACGCCGGCGAGCAGGATGTTCCAGGCCGGCTCGCCCGCGCGGGGCTCCGGCACCACCGGCTCCGCCAGCGCCTCGCCCGGCTTCGGCACCGGCTTCTTCGCTGGCTCCGCGCCGACCAGGGTGACGAAGGAGGGGCAGAAGCCCTCGACGCAGGACAGGTCCTGGTTGCAGGCGCTCTGGTCGATCTGGCGCTTGCGGCCGAACTCGGTCTCGATCGGCTCGACGGCGAGGCAGTTGGAGGTGCGGGAGCAGTCGCCGCAATCCTCACAGACGCGCGGGTTGATCGCCACGCGCTTGATCGCCACGGCCTGGGTGCCGCGCTTGCGCTTGCGGCGCCGCTCCGTCGCGCATTGCTGGTCATAGATCAGGACCGAAACGCCCGGCAGCTCGCGCAGCTCGCGCTGCACCGCGTCCAGCTCGCTGCGGTGGCGGTAGGTGATGCCGCGCGGCATGCGCGCGTCGCCTTGGTGCCGCTCCGGGTCGTCGGAAACGAGGACGATCTTTCCCACGCCCTCGGCCGCCATCTGCGCGGCGATCTCCGGCACGCCGAGCTCGCCTTCCGGCGTCTGCCCGCCGGTCATGGCGACGGCGCTGTTCACCAGGATCTTGTAGGTGATGTTGGCGCCCGCCGCGATCGCCTGGCGGATGGCGAGGCTGCCGGAATGGGCATAGGTGCCGTCGCCGAGATTGGCGAACATGTGCTTTTCGCTGACGAAGGGCGCCATGCCGAGCCAGGGCATGCCCTCGCCGCCCATATGGGTCAGCAGGTCCGTCTTGCGGTCCATGTAGATCGCCAGCGTATGGCAGCCGATGCCGGCCATGGCATGGCTGCCCTCGGGCACATTGGTCGAGGTGTTGTGCGGGCAGCCCGGGCAGAAATGCGGCGTCCGGTCATGCACCGGCGCCAGGGCGAGATTGGCCAGTTCGTCGAGCTGGGCGATGCGCGCAGCCAGCTGCTCGGTCCGCAGCGCCTCCGGCAGCCGGGCGTAGAGCGCCCGCAGCACCGCGCCGGTGTCGAGCTCCAGCAGGTCGGAGAGCAGGCGCCGGCCCTGCTCGTCGGTCTTGCCGGTGATCCGCGGGCGCTGCATCTCGTGATAGAGCGCCTCGCGCAGCTGCGGCTCGATCACTGGCCGGCGGTCCTCGACCACCAGCACCTCCTCGAGGCCCCGTGCGAAGTCCCGCGCGGCCTCGGCATCCAGCGGCCAGGCGAGGCCAACCTTCCAGATGCGCAAGCCCGCCATCCGCGCTAGCTCGTCGGTGATGCCGGCGTCGCGCAGCGCCTGGCGCAGGGTCGCATAGGCCTTGCCGCGGGCGGCGATGCCGAAGCGCGCCTGCGGGCTGTCCACCACGATGGGGTTCAGCCCGTTCGCCCGGGCGAAGGCGACGGCCGCCGGCAGCTTCACATGGCGCAGGCGCTGTTCCTGCGGGATGGCATGGTCGCGGAGGCGGATATGCACGCCGTCGGGCGGGAAGGCGAAGTCCGGGATCACGCTCGCATAGGCCGCCGGGTCGACGAGGACGGAGGCGGCACCGTCCATGGTCTCGGCCACGCATTTCATGCCGACCCAAAGGCCGGCGAAGCGCGACATGTCGATCGCCTTCAGCCCGTAGTCCAGGATCTCATGGACGCCGGCCGGGTCGAGCACCGGCATCTCCACGTCCATGAAGCTGATCTCGCAGCCCGAGGTGATGGTGGAGGATTTGCAGGTCGGGTCGTCGCCGGCGAGCGCCAGCACGCCACCCTTCGGCGCGGTGCCGGCGCTGTTCGCATGCCGCAGCACGTCGCCGGAGCGATCCACGCCCGGCCCCTTGCCGTACCAGATGCCGAAGACGCCATCGACCGTCTGATTGCCGTAGAGCGCCACCTGCTGGCTGCCCCAAACTGCGGTCGCCGCCAGGTCCTCGTTCAGCCCGGGACGGACGGTGATGTTCGCCTCGGCCAGGCGCCCGGCCTGCTTCATCAGCTGCAGGTCGTAGGTGCCGAGGGGCGAGCCACGATAGCCGCTGATATAGCCGCCGGTATTCCAGCCCAGCGCCTTGTCCAGCTGGTGGCGGACCAGGGGCAGGCGGACCAGCGCCTGGATTCCGGTCAGCAGCAGCGTCTCGCCTGACTTGTCCCAGCGGTCGTCGAGGGTCGCTTCGGGGCGTAGGATGCTGCCCATGGTCCGTCTCCCGCGTCGTTATCCCGAATGTCGGGCGGCCGGGGCGCCAGGGCAATCCCCTGGGTCCAGCCTTTCAGCGTGGAAGGATGAACCGCTCCCGGCGGGGTTTCTTTCCGTTCTTCATGCTGCACCGCCGAAAAGGCAGAAGGATCATCCGCGATGGGCGGTCGCGGGATGGGGAGCGGCGAGGCGTGGCCCGGCGCCGAACAGCTTCTCACGATAGGTCCCCGGCGCGTAGCCGCGCTTGTAGGCCCCGCGCGCCTGCAATTCCGGGACCAGCAGGTCGACGACGGCCTCGATCCCCTCCGGCATCACCGTCCGGGCGAGGTTGAAGCCGTCGACATCGGCCGCCTCGGCGAAGCCGATCAGCGCCTCCGCCACCTCCGCCGCGCTGCCGGTGATCGGGCGCTGCCGGCTGCCGAGGACGAACTGATCGATCAGCTGCCGCTTGGTCCAGCCCGGGCCGAAGACCCGCCGCATCGCCTCGACATTGGAGCTGATGGCATCCGTCGCCGCGACCTCGATCGGCTCGTCGATACCGAAGCGGTCGAAGTCGATGCCGAGCGAGGCCGCGGCATGGGCCAGCGCGCCCTCGACGCTGGCATGGTGGCGGTACTCGGCCAGAAGCTCCTCCGCCTCGGCCCGGGTCCGGCCGACGATCACCGTGGCGCCGGCGAAGATGCGGATCGGCCGCGGGGCAGCGCGGCCCCGGAGGTCGGCGGTGAGGCGGGCGATGTCCGCCGGCCGGCCGTAATTGACGAAGACGCATTCCGCATGCCGGGCGGCGAAGGCCCGGCCGCGGTCCGAGGCGCCGGCCTGGTAGAGCACCGGCGTCCGCTGCGGCGAGGGCTCGACCAGGAAGGGCCCGCCGCCCGCCACCTCCCGCACCCGGGCGGGGTCGGCATAGACGCCCGAGGCCCGGTCGCGGAGCACGGCGTCATCCGCCCAGGAGCCCTCCCACAGCGCATAGGCACGGTCCATGAAGGCCTCGGCCGCATCGTAGCGGTCGTCATGCGCCACCTGCTTCTGGAGGCCCATGGCCCGCGCGGCGCTGTCCAGGTAGCCGGTGACGATGTTCCAGCCGATCCGCCCACGGCTCAGATGATCGAGCGTCGCCATCCGCCGGGCGAAGAGCGGCGGCGCCTCGTAGGAAAGGTTGCAGGTGACGCCGAAGCCCAGGTGGCGGGTCGCCGCCGCCATGGCCGGCACCAGCATCAACGGGTCGAGCAGGGGGATCTGCACCGCGTTGCGGATGGCGGCATCCGGGCTGCCGCCCAGCACGTCGTAGACGCCGACCACATCGGCGAGGAACAGCCCGTCGAAGAGCCCCCGCTCCAAGGTCCGCGCCAGGCCCATCCAGTGGTCGAGGCTCGTGTATTCCACCGAGCGGTCGCGCGGATGGGTCCACATCCCGTGCTGGATATGGCCGACGCAGGCCATGTCGAAGGCGTTCAGGCGGATTTCACGAGGCATGGCGGCCGGCATAGCATGGCGCATGGACGCCATCGACCGCCGCATCCTCCGCGCCCTCCACCGCAATGCCCGGCTCACCAATGCCGAGCTGGCGGAGGAGGTCGGCCTCTCCCCCTCCCCCTGCTGGACGCGGGTGAAGCGGCTGGAACAGGCCGGCGTCATCAAGGGCTATGTGGCGATCCTCGACCAGGCGGCGCTCGGCCTGCCGGACACCGTCATCATCGAGGTGATGATGGAGCGGCACGACGAGGAGAGCCTGCGCCGCTTCGAGCAGGCAGTGACCGACATGCCGGAGGTGGTGGAGGCCTGGCTCGTCACCGGCGAGTACGACTACGTCATCAAGGCCGTGGTCGGCGGCACGGCGGGCTATGAGCGGCTGCTGCGGGAGAAGCTCTACCGCCTGCCCGGCGTCCGTCATACGCGGAGCAGCTTCACCCTGCGCAACCTGAAGCAGGTCTGGACGCCGGCGCCCTAAGCCGGCGGCAGGACCCGCGCCTCGCGGTAGGCGGCGATCTGGCGCGTGAACATCGCCCAGCTGTCGACATGGCCGGTGAAGCCGGCCAGCCGCGCCGCGGTCATCGAATGCAGCACGTCGTAGTCCATGCCGAGGACGAAGTCTGCAAACGCCCAGCTCGCCACGGCGTCGAGCGGCAGGGCGAGGCCGTGGCGCGCGCGGATGCCCTCCCAGACCGGTTCCTTGTCGGCCATCCAATGCGCCAGCCGCATCGGCCGCACGGCGCCGGCCGGCAGGCCGAACCGGTCGGCGAGGAAGGCCCAGAGATCGCACCAGCGGAAGCAGTCGCCGTTGACGAGGTTGAAGGCCCGGTTGGCGCAGCGCGGCTCGCCGATCATCCAGAGCACGCCCTCGGCCAGCAGCGTGGCGTCCGTCACCTCGTGCAGGGCGGTCCAGGTGCCGGGCTTGCCTGGGAAGTCGAAGGGCAGGCCGAGCGCCCGGCAGATCGCCGCATAGGCGCCGAGGGTCGAGACGAGGTTCCGCGCCCGGCCCGGCGCCACGTCGAGCACGAAGCTCGGCCGGCTGGCGCTCCAGCTCCAGCCCCTGCCCTGCTGGCGCGCGGCCACCAGGTCCTGTTGGTCGTAGTAGAAATTGGGCGGCATGTGGCGCGGGTCACCTTCCCGGGCCGGCGTCCGGAAGGGGCCGATATGCACCCCGTACCACTTGCCGCCATGCACCAGGTGCAGATGGTTGAAGCGCGGCAGGCTGGCCTCCGCCGCATCCAGCAGGTTGCGCAGCATCCTCAGGTTGGCGCCGACGTCCTCCACCCCGCTCTCGCCATGCGGCGCGCGGGACGCATAGACGAGATGTGTGATCTCCGGCCGCGCCGCCAGCGCACGGGCCAGGCCCGCCGCATCCTGCAGGTCGGCGGCGATCCAGTCCCCCGCCCCCTCCGGCACGCGTCGGGACAGGCCGATCGGGGCGAGGCCCGGCGTCAGCGACGCCCGCTCGGCGATGCGGGTGGCCGCCGCGCCGCTGGCGCCGACGATCAGCAGGCTGCGTGCGTTGCTCATGGCCACTTCCCCCGATGACGGACAGACTGGACTGCCCCCGCGTCGGCCGCCAAGCCCTGCCTGGTTTGGGCTTCACCGCGCCGGTGCTACGCTCGGCGAAACATGTCCGGGAAGACGCCCATGCCGACGCGCCGCAGCCTGCTGCTCGCCACCCCTACCCTGCTCGCCACGCCGGCGCTGGCACAGACGGCGTTCGACCATACCATCCGCATCATCGTTCCCTTCGCGCCGGGCGGCACCAGCGACATCCTCGCCCGCATCCTGGCGCCGGAGCTGACGAAGCAGCTCGGCCAATCCGTCGTGGTGGAGAACCGCCCCGGCGCCGCCGGCAACCTCGGCGCCGATGCGGTGGCCAAGGCGGCGCCGGACGGCCATACCATCCTGCTGATCGATGCCGGCATCCTGGCGACGGCGCCGAGCCTCTTCACCCGCCTGCCCTTCGACGTCCGGCGCGACCTGGCGCCGGCGACCATGCTGATTTACGCACCCTACATCCTCGCCGTGCATCCGAGCCTGCCGGCCAAGGACGCTGCCGAGCTCACCGCCTATGCCAAGGCGAACCCCTCCAAAGTGAACGTCGCCCATTCCGGCATCGGCGCCGCCAACCACCTGACCGCGCTGATGCTGACCCAGGCCTGGGGCACGGAGCCGGTCTTCGTGCCCTATCGCGGCGGGGCGGCGGCGCTCTCGGCGGCAGCGAGCGGGGAGGCGAATCTCATCATCAACGGCGCGACGGCGACCCAGCCCTTCGTGCAGAACGGCACGTTGCGCGGCATCGCCGTCTCCGGCGCGCATCGCCTCGCCGCCTTCCCGACGCTGCCGACCTTCCGCGAACTGGGTTGGCCCGCGGTCGACAGCGGCACCTGGCAGGGGGTGCTGCTGCCGGGCGGCACGCCCCAGGCGATGGTCGCCCGCTGGGACGAGGTGCTCCGCGCCGTCCTCGCCCAACCGGAAGTGACACGGCGCATCGGCGATCTCGGCGGCGAGGTCCGCGCCGAGGGTCCCGCCGCCTTCCGCGGCTGGCTCGAGAGCGAGACCGAGAGCTGGGGCGCCATCATCCGCGCCAACAACGTCAAGCTCGACTGAGGGTCAACGCGACCGTACCTGCCGCGTTACCGGTGTTGAACTCGGGCGCCGGGGGCTGTATGGCCCCTGTCGCCGCCGCGGGGCCTCCCGCCGGCAACCCGACGACAGAGAGACCGATGGCCCCCCACCCTAGGCGTGGCACTGCCCCGTTCGCCCCCGCGGCGACGGTTGCGGTGCCGCCCGGAACAGCAAGACCCGCCCCTGGCCCGGTGCCAGGCGAGACGGGAGGCGCGGCCTAGGCGGCGCCCCCCCCGCTCGCCTCAGCCCCGGCCCCGGGCAGGATGGAGACGAGCGATGGCGAATGGCGCGATCACCCGCGATGCAGGCCTCGGCACGACCTTGGCTGAGGCGCGTGATGTTTTCGTGAAGCGGCACGAGGCGGCGGAACACCCCGCTATGCCGGCGGCCGCCCTGGCCCTGGGCGAGGGCGCACCGGCACCCCGGAACCCCTGGAGCGGCGTCGTGGCCACCCGCCTCTGCCGCGTCGCCCTTGCCCTGCCGAAGGCGGCGTAACCGCCCACAGGACTGCCCCCGGGATGCGACTGTCGCCCGGCCGACCCTGCTCCGCACCTTCTTCCGCGGGACGATTGCCGGGACTGCCTTGGCCCTGCTGAGCCTGGCCGGCCCGGCCGGAGCGCAGGGCTATGGCAGCGCGGCCGTCGCCAATGCCAGCCCGCCCGAGAAACGCCACAGCGTGCCGATGCCGGCAAGCACACCAGCCCCGGCCAGCTCGGCCCGGATCTCCCGCAGCGTGATGTCCGACTCCTGGCCAATAAGGTGAAGGATCAGCGCCGCATGCTCCTTGATCTGCGCCGAGCGGCCCGGGCGCACCCGAATCCACTTGCCGCACCAGCGCCGCTCAGCGGACTGCGCTGGCCGCGCTCATCCCGAAGCGGACCGCCGCTGCCCGGCAGGACGACCCCGCCGCGATCGATGCCACCACGCGTTCCCGCAAGTCGACCGACAGCGCCTCGGACATGCCCATCGCCCTCGTGCCAAGGCGTTGCTGAAGCATCTCCACGCAGCCCTGGATCACAAGCGATAGTCAGGCAGGAAACCTGCTCTAGCCGCACATCGGCGCTTGCGCCAGGACCCGCATATCCGATCGTGCTGTTCCGTCCCGGCGCCTGTCAGTACAGGAGGCGTGTGCGGAGGCCGACGACGAGGGCGTTGCGCCCGCCCGGCCTCTCGCTCGGCTGCCAGACATGGGTGATGACCGGCTGCAAGTCGAAGCCTGGGCGGATTTCGGCGAGGTAGGTCAGCTCGAGATTTGCCTCGAAGCTGCGGCGCGGCCGCGCGTCGTCCGAGAGCCTGGCGAGGTCGCGGTCGTAGTTGCGCACCGCCTGCGCATATTCGGCGAAGATGAAGCTCAGGCCGAAGCGGTCGTTGGGCCGTCCCGGCACGAGGTTGGCGAAGACGACCCCGCCATCGGCATAAAAGCCGATGGTGCTGCGGTCCTGCGGCGCGACCGAGACGCGCCCGAAGACCGAGACGCCCGACAGCGCATCGCCGCCCGCGGGCCGCCACAGCTGCTGGTCGAGGATGCCATAGAGCCCCCAGGTGCCGCGGCGGCGGAGCGGCACGCCGACACTCCCCGGGTCGGCCAGCAGCGAGCCGTCCGCGGCGAAGCGCAGATCCTCGAACTGGCCCAGATGGCCCCAGCCGCCGAGCTTGAGGGTACGGGCGAGGCCGGTCGCATTCGCCTCCTGGTTCCAGCGCCACCGCGCCTCGGCGAAAAGGAGCGCCGGGTCGCGCACCCGGAAATTGGTGTTGTAGCGGTTGCGTACCTGGTCATCGACGCCGTCGCGGCCCGGCGGGCCGGTGTCGCCGTTGAAGATCGCAGCGCTCATCTCGAATCCCGGATTGGGCCTGAAGCCCAGCATCGCGCCGGGTGTCGCGAGCGGAAAGGCCGGCCCGCCGCCCGGCAAGTTGAGTGCGCTGATAGTCGGGAAGTCGCTCTGGAGGAACATCACCGACAGGTCGGAGTAGAGGAACTCCACATCGGCCGCGAGCTGGCCCGCGCGCAGCCGCACGGCGTCCCCGAACAGGCTTTGTTCCAGCCAGACCTCCGAGAGGCGGATGCGCGGCATCGCCTCGATGGCGGCGATGGTGTTCACGCCGCCCACATAGTCGCGCCGGATGCGGCCCGAATTGTGGATGAAGAAGCCGTTCACATACCCCCGCAGCCCGGTGAGGCCCGCCAGCCGCTCGAAATCGACTTGGAGGGAGGGTTCGAAGAGGCCCTGGTTCACCCAGCCGCGCCGCTGCCCGCCGCGCACATTGCCGAGCACGTCGTTGATGTAGGACAGGCGGAACTCGATGCCCCGGTCGGAGAGCCTGCGGACGACGCCAAGGGGGTCGCCGCCGTCGGGTAGGGTATTGCGCAGGGAGGACTCGATGGGGCCGTCCGAGCGCGGGCCGCGCTCCTCGATCTGCGCCCGCGCACCGTTTCCAAGGGACGGAAGGACCAGAAGCGAAGCGGTCAGAATGGCGCGCAACAGGGCGGGTACGGTACTGCGACTGGCCGGCATGGTCCACTTTCCAAAGCCCTGCCTGCCGGTAGATCATGCCTACCCGCGCCGGCTCAAGCCGCAGATGGTGACACTTGGCGCCGGCAGGAACCTTCGATTCGCCTTACCTCGGCGCGGGCAGCCTGAGCGCGGCCCCCAATGCGCGGAATACGCTCTCGACCGACCTCCTGCTTGGGCGGCGGCTCTGGCGCGGAGCGAAGGTGATCGTCGATGCCTCGGTCACCCGTTGCTTCGGCCTGTCCAACTCCACCGGCGCCGCCTTTCCGAACAACGAGGCCTTCCGCCAGACCATCGCCCTCTCCGGCAATACCGTGCCGGATGACGAGGACTCGCTGGGCTTCAACGAGCCGATGTTGCGAGGGCGGCTGACGCTCAGCAACGGCGAATTCTCGGTTTGGGGCATCTTCGACAACAATCCCTCCGCCCATGACGCGCGGACCCAGTTCACCAACTGGGCCCTGGTCGGGGCCGGGGCCTTCGACTTCTCGGCCGATGCGCAGGGCTGGGCCTGGCGCTCGACTACCAGCTGATCGCCAACCCGGCCTACAACGCCGATCGGGGGCTGATGAACGTCTTCGCCCTCCGCACCAGTATTGCCTTCTGAACCCGCCCATGGGCGATGGCTGATCTGCACATTGCGCGGGTAGTAATGCCGCGCGCTCCAACCCATACCACGACGATCATGCGTGACATGCCCGAATTGCCAGTGGACGACCCAGCCATCCGCCTTGCCGGCCTCAGCAAGCGCTTCGCCACGGGCGGGACGCTGGCGCTGGCCGAGGTCTCGCTCGAGGTGCGCAGCGGCGAGATCTTCGGCATCGTCGGCCGATCCGGCGCCGGCAAGTCGACCCTGGTGCGAACCGTCAACCTGCTGGAGCGCCCGGACGCCGGCGCCGTCACCGTGCTCGGCCAGGACCTGCTCGGCCTCGACGCGGCGGCGCTGCGGAAGGCCCGGCGCGGGATTGGCATGGTGTTCCAGCATTTCAACCTGCACCACCGCCGGACGGTCGCCGAGAATATCGCCTTTCCGCTTGAGGTCGCCGGCATGCCCCACGCCGAGCGCGCCGCCCGCGTCGCCGAGCTGCTGCCCCTCGTCGGGCTGGAGGCGAAGCGGGATGCCTATCCGGCCCAGCTCTCGGGGGGGCAGAAGCAGCGCGTTGGCATTGCCCGGGCGCTCGCCAGCCGCCCGCGCATCCTGCTCTGCGACGAGGCGACCAGCGCGCTCGACCCGGAAACGACGGCCGAGATCCTCGCCCTGATCCGCGACCTGCGCGACCGCTTGCAGCTCACCGTGCTGCTCATCACCCATGAGATGGCGGTGGTGAAGTCGATCTGCGACCGCGTCGCGGTGATGGAGGCCGGGCGCGTCATCGAGCAGGGGCCGGTGCTCGAGGTCTTCACCCGTCCGAGGCAGCCCACCACGCGCCGCTTCGTGGCCGAGGTGATCGGCCATGGCGTGCCGTCCGAGACGCTCGCCCGCCTGCCCGCGCCAAGACCGGGCGAGGCGCGGCGGCTGGTGCAGGTGCTCTTCCTCGGCCCGCACAGCACCCGCGCCGTCATCAGCGAGGCGAGCCGGGACTTCGGCATCGACCTCGACATCGCCGCCGGCCGCATCGACAGCATCGCCGGCGAACCCTTCGGCGTGATGGCGCTCGCCGCCTATGGCCCTGCCGAAGCGCTGGAGGCGGCCTTTGCCTGGATGCGGGGCCTGGGCCTCGTCATCGAGGAGATCGCGGCATGAGCTGGCTCACCCCCATGATGCAGGACCTGCTGATCGAGGCGCTAGGCCAGACCCTCGTCATGGTTGGCGTCAGCACGGTGCTCGCCATCGCCTTCGGCCTGCCGCTCGCCCTGCTGCTGCATGTGACCGGGCCGAATGGCCTCACCCCGCGGCCCTGGCTGAACCGGCCGCTCGGCCTCGTCGTCAATGCCGCGCGCTCGACGCCCTTCATCATCCTGATGGTGGCCATCGTGCCCTTCACGCGCCTCGTCGCCGGCACCTCCATCGGCACCGGAGCGGCGATCGTGCCGCTGGCGCTGGCTGCGACGGCCTTCCTTGCCCGGCTCTTCGAGAATGCGCTGCGCGAGGTCGATCCCGGCGTGGTCGAGGCGGCGCTGGCCATGGGCGCCTCGCGCGGTCAGATCGTCTGGAAGGTGCTGGTGCCCGAGGCACTGCCGGGGCTCGTCGCCGCCGTCACCGTGGCGCTGGTCTCGCTCGTCGGCTTCTCTGCCATGGCGGGGGCGATCGGCGGCGGCGGGCTCGGCGACCTCGGCATCCGCTTCGGCTACCAGCGCTTCATGCCGGAAGTGATGGCGAGCGTCGTCCTCATTCTCATCCTGCTGGTGCAGGGCCTGCAATCCATCGGGGACTGGCTGGTGCGCCGGCTCTCCCACCGCTGACGGAGTACCCCCTCGCATGATCCGCCGCCGCCCGCTGCTGCTCGCCGCCCTCGCCGCGCCGTCCCTGGCTTACGCCCAGGAGATCGGCAGCGCCGCCCGTCCCATCCGCATCGGCGCGACGGCCGGGCCGCATGCCCAGGTGCTGGAGAAGGTGAAGGAGATCGCCGCGCGCGACGGCCTTGTCCTGCGGATCACCGAGTTCCAGGACTACATCCAGCCGAATGCGGCGCTGGCGGCGGGCGACCTCGATGCCAACAGCTATCAGCACCAGCCCTTCCTCGACCAGCAGGTGAAGGATCGCGGCCTGGCGCTGGTCGGCGTCGGCAAGACGCTGATCTTCCCGCTCGGCGTCTATTCGCGGCGGATCAAGGCGCTGTCGGAGCTGCCGCAGGGCGGGCGCGTCGCCATCCCGAACGACCCGACCAATGGCGGCCGCGCCCTGGTGCTGCTGGCCTCCAGGGGCGCCTTCGGCCTGCGCCCGGGCAGCGACTTCCGCGCGACTGTCGCCGACATCACCGAGAACCCGCGCCGGCTGCGCATCCTGGAGCTGGAGGCGGCGCAGTTGCCGCGCGTATTGCAGGAGGTGGATGCGGCGGCCATCAATACCAATTTCGCCGTCCCCGCCGGGCTCAACCCGGTGAAGGACGCGATCGCGCTGGAGAGCGGCGACAGCCCCTATGCCAACCTCATCGTCGTGCGGCGACAGGACGAGGCCGCGCCCTGGGTGCGGCGCCTGGTCGCGGCCTACCAGACGCAGGAGGTGAAGGACTTCGTCGCCGCCACCTTCCAGGGCGCGGTGGTACCCGCTTTCTGAGAGCGTCCGTCAGGCGACGGTGACGGGGCCGAGCGGGTCGATCTGGGGCGCGCGCATGACGCGGTTCCGCCCGTCCTGCTTGGCCCGGTAGAGTGCCTGGTCCGCCGCCTCGACCAGCGCCTCCGGCCCGCGGGCGATGCGGCAGGAGGCTGGCTGCATGCCGGCCAGCCCGACGCTGACGGTGACGACGCCGCATTCGAGGCCGCGGCTGGCATGTGGCAGGCCGAGCGCCTCGACCTCATAGCGCAACCGTTCGGCGACGGCCTCGGCGCCCTCGGCATCGGTCTCCGGCAGCAGCACGACGAATTCCTCGCCGCCATAGCGGGCGACGAGGTCGCCGGCCCGGCGGATCGTCGCTCCGACGGTGGCCGCGACCACCCGGAGGCAGGCATCGCCGCCCTGATGGCCGTAATGGTCGTTGTAGGACTTGAACCGGTCCACATCGACCATGATGAGGGCGATCGGCAGCCCCGCCTGCATGCAGCGCGCCCATTCCTGCCCGAGCGCCTCGTCGAAGGCGCGGCGGTTGGCGACGCCCGTCAGCGCATCGAACCGTGCCAGGCGGGCGAGCTGGGTCTCGAGCGCCTTTCGCTCGGTGATGTCGCGGGCCACGGCGACCACGCCATCCAGCGCGCCGCTCGCCTCGTCCTTCACCACCTTCAGCGTCGCTTCCAGCCAGATCTCCGTCCCGTCGGCCCGCCAGCTCCGGTAGGTGATCATCGCCTCTTCCGTCTCGCGGGTGCGCAATCGGGCGATCTCGGTGCGCACCGCCGGCATGTCCTCGGGGTGGATGTCCTCCGTCGCCGGACGGCCGATCAGTTGCGCCGGGTCTCGCCCGATCAGGCGGAGCGCGGAGGGCGAGACATAGCGGCGGATGCCGTCCGAGCCGATGCGGGAGACGATGTCACTGGTATTCTCGGCCAGCAGGCGGAATTCCGCCTCGCTCTGCCGCGCCGCATTCTCCGCCGCCTGGCGCCGGCCGAGCTCAAGCCGCAGCCGCCATAGGGCGGCGAGCAGCGCCGTGACCAGCACCAGCGTCGTCCCGCCGATGACGAAGGCCCGCGGCCGCCATTCGGCCTCGATGGCTTCGATCGAAATACCGAGATTGAGGATCAGCGGCAGGCCCTCGATGCGCTTGAACACGTAGAAGCGCTCGACCTTGTCGCGGCCGGAGATGCTTCGGTAATGCCCCTCGGCCGCGTTCGGGATGGCGCGGAAGGCGGTGCCCTGGCTGAGATCCTGGCCGATCAGCCCCGGCTCCTCGGGCATGCGCATCAGGACGATGCCGTCCTGGCGCAACAGGGTGATCCGCCCGCCGGGGTCGAGGGCGAGGCTGCCGAAGATGTCCCTGAAGTAGTCGAGCTTCAGCGCGGCGACCACGACCCCGCCAAGGCTGCCATCCGGGCGGTTCCAGCGGCGGCTGAGGGCCAGCCGCCATTCTCCGCTGCTCCGTCCGATGAAGGCCCGGCTGAGGAAGAGCCCGGCTTCGGGACCGGCTTGATGCACTCTGAAATAGTCCCGGTCGGCCATGCTGAGTCCCTGCAGGCCGATGCCGCCGGTATCGCTCACCACCACGCCCTCGGCATCGAGCACCATGACCGAGCCGAGATGCCGCGCCGTGGCCGCACGATCGAAGACGGGGGTGTGGAGCAGGCGCTCGCGATAGACGCCCTGGTCCTGCTGCAGCCGCTCGGCGACGTCGAGCAGGGCGAGGTCGAGCGTGCCGAGGGTGCGGGCGATGTCCTGGCCGACCGCGCGGTTGAGGTTCAGCGCCGCCTCGGTCGCCTCGGCCCAGCGATCGGAGCGCATCTCCAGGATGACGGCGATGGCAAGCACGCAGAAGCCCAGCACCACGAGCAGGCTGAGAGCGGCAGTCCACCCGCTTCGCATGACCTCCCGGACCGACCGCATCGACACCATCCCCCCGGACCGGCATCTACACCAGCGGATAAGAAGCCGACAGGAAAATACACCGAAAAGTGGTAGGGGCGGCGGGATTCGAACCCGCACGGGCTCGCGCCCGAGGGATTTTAAGTCCCTTCCGGCTACCGTTTCGGCACGCCCCCAATACCGCTGACGCTAGCACGTGGGAGCCGTCGAGGCATCACCGCATGCAGCGGAGGAAGACGGTCGAGGGATGCGCGACTTCCCCGACCTCGGCCGCGCTGCGCAGCGCCGAGCCGGCAGTCGGCGCCAGCCGTGGCTGGATGCCGTTGCGGCGAAGGAAATCGACCACCTCGTTGCCCTTCACGGCAAAATTGACGTTCTGCGGGATGTCGCCGGTGGATTGGGCGATGCGCTGGGCATTCAGCTTGGAAACGACGACGCCCACCACATTGCCGCCGAGGTCGAGCAGCGGGCCGCCGGAATTGCCCGGCTGCACCGGCGCGCTGATCTGGAATTGCGCCTGGTTGTCGCGCAGCCCGGCCAGTGCCGAGATCTCCCCCGTGGTCAGGGTCGGGCCGGAGGAAAGCAGGCCGGCCAGCGGGAAGCCATAGGTAACGACACCCTCGCCGCGCCGCAGCTCCGGCCCGCTGCGGAAGCTGAGCACCGGGCCAGGGTCGCCGCCCTGTACGGTCAGCAGGGCGAGGTCGCGTTGCTCGTCGGTCGCGCCGACGCGGGCGGTCAGCTCCGCGCCGGTGGAGGTGCGGACGCGCATTTCGGAGCATTGCCGCGCCACATGATGGTTGGTGAGGATGCGGGAGGGCGCGACGACGAAGCCGGTGCCGGAGGAGACGGCGCGCGGTCCGCCCGGCGCCGCGCCGAATGGCCCGCTGCCAGGGGGCAGGGGTGGCGGCTTGCCGCCCGGCACTGCGGCGACGGCCGGGCCCGACGGGGCAGGCGAAGCACCGAGCGGCGGCGGCTTGCCGCCCGGCTCCGCCGGCGCCGGATTCACCCCGAGCGGCGGCGGCTTGCCTTGCGACCAGGCCGGGCCGAACCCGGCGGCGATCAGGCAGATTGCAACGGGCAGCACGAGCTTGCGCATGGCGCGAGCCTGCCGCTGGCCGGTGGGTCGGGTCAACATCACAACATCTGCCCCTGGGTTACGCTCAGAGCAGCCCCTCCCGCCGGAGGGAAACCTGCCGCCCGTTGCCGATGATCAGATGGTCATGCAGTTGGATGTCGAAAACGGCGGCGGCCGCCTTGATCTCCGCGGTCATCTGCAAATCGGCGCGCGAGGGGGTCGGGTCGCCCGAAGGGTGGTTGTGAACCAGGACCAGCGCCGTCGCCTGCAGCTCCAGCGCGCGCCTCACCACCTCGCGCGGATAGACCGGGCTGTGGTTCACCGTGCCGCGGCCCTGCACCTCGTCGGCGATCAGCCGGTTGCGGGCGTCGAGGAAGAGCACATGCACCTCCTCCACCCGCGCCCGGGCGAGGCTGGCGGCAAGGTAGTCGAGCAGCCGCTCCCAGGAGTTCAGCAACGGACGGTCCAGCAACTCGGCCCGTGCCAGGCGAAGGGCGGCGGCCTGCACCGTCTTCAGCGCGGCGGCACCGGCTTCCTTCACCCCCTCGACCTGGCAGAGCTCGGCGGCCGGCGCGGCGATGGCATTGGCGAAGCTGCCGAAGCGGGCCATCAGCGCGCGGGCGACCGGCTTGGTGTCCTGCCGCGGCAGGGCGAGGAAGAGCACCATCTCCAGCAGCTCGTAATCGGCGAGCGCCTCGGGCCCGGCGGTGAGCAGGCGCTGGCGCATGCGGGCGCGGTGGCCGAGATGGCCGGGCGGCTCGGCCCCCGGCATCTCGAGCGGCAGCGCCAGCAGCCCCGTATCGGCGAAGCCCTTCGCTTTCCCGCCCCTCGGCATCCCTGGCCCCATCTGCATGGGGCCAGACTACACGATACTTTATCGGAACGAAAAGCCGCTAGACCTCGTAGGGCGGCTTGTGCAGACCGGCGGGGGAGAAGGTGAAGACCTCCGCCCCCGTCTCGGTGACGCCGATCATGTGCTCGAACTGGGCGGAAAGGCTGCGGTCCCGCGTCACCGCCGTCCAGCCATCGTCGAGGATCTTCACCTCCGGCCGGCCGGCGTTCACCATCGGCTCGATGGTGAAGAACATGCCGGGGCGGAGCACCGGCCCCTCGCCGGGGCGGCCGAAATGCAGCACGTTCGGCGGCTCGTGGAAGCGCCGGCCGATGCCATGGCCGCAGAAATCCCGCACCACGGCGAAGCGGTTGCGCTCCACGAAGCTCTGGATGGCGTGGCCGATATCGCCGAGCGTCGCGCCGGGCTTCACCACCTCGATGCCGCGCATCAGCGACTCATAGGTGACGTCGAGCAGCAGCCGCGCCTTGGTCGAGGCGGTGCCGGCGACATACATCCGGCTGGTGTCGCCATGCCAGCCATCGAGGATAACGGTGACGTCGATATTCACCACATCGCCGTCCATCAGCACCCGCTCGCCGGGGATGCCGTGGCAGACCACATGGTTGATCGAGGTGCAGATCGACTTCGGATAGCCGCGATAGCCGAGCGGCGCCGGCACCGCGCCCTTCGACAGGATGTGCTCGTGGCAGATCCGGTCCAGCTCGGCGGTGGAGACGCCAGGCCGCACATGCGGGGTGATGAGGTCGAGCGTCTCCGCGGCCAGCTGGCCGGCCCGCCGCATGCCCGCGAAGTCATCGACGGAATGAAGGGTGATGCGGCGCGCGTCGCCGCCCTGCTGGTCCATGGTCTCGACTGTCTCTGCGTTCGGCGGTTGGCCCCAAGATGATCGCGGGGCGCCCCCGGCGCAATACTTGCAAAGCACCAGGAACGGTCGCGGACGCGCGAGGTCAGCCGCCGGCGCGTTCGCCGGCGCTGCGCTCCTCGACGCCGAGGGCATCGGCGAGCCGGGCATTGGCGCTGCCCGGGCGGGCAGGCTGGCTCTGGCTCTCATGCGGCGCCCAACCGGTCATCATCAGCAGGCGGAAGGTGGCCGGGATGCCCTCCGGCTCCTGCGGCAGCCCGGCCAGCGCCATCGGCAGCAGGGCACGGGGCGGGATGCGCCCGTCACGGGCGAGGACGGCATTGGCCTCGCCCGCCGCCCGAAGGTCCCGCAGCAGGGCGAGCGGCGTGCGGTAGCGCAGCGGCAGGCCCTCGCCATCCGCCACCGGCAGGGCGAAGCCGGCCCGTTGCAGCAGCCCGGCCAAGTCGCGCAGCTCGGGGAAGGGCGAGACGCGGGGCGACAGTCCGCCGCGCAACGCGCTCTCCGCCCCGGCCAGCGCCTCGCGCAGCTCCTGCAGGGTGCCGAAGCCCGGCAGCGAGGCCAGGAACAGCCCATCCGGCCGCAGCACCCGGCGGATCTGCACCAGCGCCCCCGGCAGGTCGTTCACCCAATGCAGGGCCAGGTTGGCGGCGACCAGGTCGAAGCTTTCCGGCGCGAAGGGCAGCGCCTCCTCGTCGCCCGCCACCGGCAGGCCGCCGGCCCCGGCCGCCATGCGCGCCGAAAGGTCCATGGAGACCACGAAGGGGATGCCCCGCGCCCGGAGCCGCGGCGCCACCACCCCGCGTCCGCCGAGGTCGAGCGCCCGGGTGAAGCGGCGGGTGATGTCGTCCAGCCGGTCGAGCAGCCGGTCGGCCGCCTCCTCCAGCACCGGCGCCACCTGCGCGACGGTGCTGGCGGCGCGGTCGCGGCGGAGGCGCACCAGGCGGCGGTCGAAGACGCGCATCGGGTCGGGGCTGGTCATGCCCGGCAAGTGGGGCCGCGAGGGGCTGGTGTCAGGGGGTGCGCAGCGCAGCGAGGATGGCCGAGGCGAAGGCGCGGGCATCCGCCGGCGGCGCGTCCTGCCGGGGCACCGCCACGCGCAGCCGCAGCACGCCGCCGCCGACCCCGCCGGCGCAAACCAGCCCCTGCACCCGCTCCCGCCCGTAGGAGCCGGAGGTTTCGGCGCAGCGCAGCATCGCGGGGCCGCTGGCGGGCAGCGTGAAGCGCGCCTCCTCCCGCATCCGCCGCGGGGGGACGGGGCGGAGCGCTTCCTGCAGCAGGTCGTTGAAGGCCGCCTCGGCATCGGCGCTGCCGGCGCCCTCGGGCAGCGTCACGCCCGGCAGGCGGTAGAGCTGCACGGTGGCACCGGCCGCGACCATGCCCGCGGTGCGGTAGCCGACCTCCCGCCCCGCGTCGCCACGCGACAGGGGTGTGGTGGCGCCGCGCAGGAAGCCGGCCGCCTGCTCCGGCAGGCGGGCGGCGAGGTCGGTAGGCACGGCGGGGCGGGCGGCGGGCGGCGTCGTCTCCGCCGGCATCGCGCAGCCGGCGAGCAGCAGCGCCGCCGCGACAGCCGCCTGGCCCGGCCTCACCCGCTCAGCCCTCGCGGCCGACGACCAGGGCCGGGCTGCGCTCCAGCGCGGCGTGGCCGGTACCGTACATCCCCACCAGGCGATGCGCGTCCTCGTAGACCATCTTGACGCCGATCCAGACGATCAGCGCCACGCCGAGATAGGCGATCCAGCGGTAGCGCTCGAGCAGCTTCGAGATCAGCGTCGCCGCCACGCCCATCAGCAGGATGGAGATGACGAGGCCGACGATCAGCATCGGCATGTTGCCCACCGCGGCGCCGGCCACGGCGAGGACGTTGTCGAGGCTCATCGAGACGTCGGCGATGACGATCTGGCGCAGCGCGGTCCCCATCGTCTTGGTCTCATGAGGGGCGTGCGCACCCTCGGCATCGGCCTTGTCCTCGTTCCGCAGCTCCTTGAAGAAGCTGTAGGCGATCCACAGCAGCACCAGCCCGCCCACCAGCAGCAAGCCCGGGACCGCCAGCAGCCAGACGGCGGCGAGGCTGAGGAAGATGCGCAGCACCACCGCCAGCACCATGCCGAACATGATCGCCTTGGCGCGCTGCTCGGCCGGCAGCCCGGCGGCGGCGAGGGCGATGAGCACCGCATTGTCGCCCGAGAGGATGATGTTGACGCCGAGGATCTGCCCCAGCAGCAGCCAATTCCAGCTCTCGGTAAAAGACGACAGATCCATGCGGCAGGCTCCGGCCGGGTGACAGTGGCGACAACGGCCGGGATTCCGGCGCGGCGCACCCTAGGGGAGCGATTCCAGCCTGTGAAGTCGGCGCCCGTCTCAGGAACGGGCGCCAAGTACCTCTTTACATTGCCAATTTTTCATCAATCCCTGTCGGCGGCCCGGCGCAGCAACGTCACCGTCGCCGTCGCCAGGGCAGCGACCACCACCACCTGCAGCGCCGTCGCCGCCGCCCAGATCCAGGCCGGGAAGACATGCGGCACCGCCAGGTAGCCGAGCGGCAGCAGCAGGTAGGCATAGGCGCCGGGCACCTGGTCGGCGACCTGATGCGTCCCTTGCCAGATCATGTCCACCGCCACGTAGAGAATGACGGCGAGCCCCACCCAGGCAATCCAGCGGTGCTTGTTCAGCAGGTTGGCGATGAGCGTCGCCGCCACCCCCATCAGCACCACCGAGATGGCGAGGCCGCCGACCAGCACCCAGGTGTGCTCCTTCGCCGCCCCGGCCACGGCGAGGACGTTGTCGAGGCTCATCGACACGTCGGCGACCAGGATCTGGATGATAGCCTGGCCGAGCGTCTTGTTCGGCGGCGCCGTGGCCTCGGCCTCGGCGAGCGTCGCCTCGGACGGGGCCTCGTGATGCGAGCGGAGTTCGCGGAACATCTTCCAGCAGACCCAGAGCAGCAGCACGCCGCCCGCCAGGGTGATGCCGACGATGGCGAGGAGCTGGGCGGTGATGGCGGCGAAGCCGATGCGCATCACCGTCGCCGCCGCGATGCCCCAAAGGATCGCCTTCTGCCGCTGCTCCGCGGGCAGCCCGGCCGCGGCCATGCCGACGACGATGGCATTGTCTCCCGCCAGGACGAGGTCGATGAACAACACCTGGGCGAGTGGGACGAGCCATTCGGGCATGAGCATGCAATCCTTGAGGAGCCGGGCGCAGATAAATATACGTCAATCTTTCTGCAAGCCCAATCGGCAGCAGGGTGGCGGCCTTGCCATCCGCGCCTGCGGGGTCCAAACCGCGCGCTTCCCGCCCCTGACGCCCGAGGCCCGGATGGTCCCCCGCTATACCCGCCCGCAGATGGCCGCGATCTGGTCGCCGGAAGAACGCTTCCGCATCTGGTTCGAGATCGAGGCCTTGGCCGCCGAGGCCATGGCCCGGCTCGGCACCATCCCCGAAGACGCGGCCCGCGTGATCCGCGAGAAGGGCGCGCCCCGCGCCGCCTCCATCGGCCCCGCCGAGGTGGAGGCGATCGACGCCATCGAGCGCGTCACCCGCCATGACGTCATCGCCTTCCTCACCTGGATGGGCGAGGGGATCGGGCCCGAGGCACGCTTCATGCACCAGGGCATGACCAGCTCCGACGTGCTCGACACCTGCCTCGCTGTGCAGATGACCCGGGCGGCGGACCTGCTGATCGCCGACCTCGACGCGCTGCTGGCGGCGCTGAAGGCCCGCGCCTTCGAGCACCAGTTCACGCCCACCATCGGCCGCAGCCACGGAATCCATGCCGAGCCGACCACCTTCGGCCTGAAGCTGGCCGGGTATTACGCCGAATTCCGCCGCAACCGTGACCGGCTGGTCGCGGCGAGGGTGGAAATCGCCACCTGCGCCATCAGCGGCCCGGTCGGCACCTTCGCAAGCGTCGACCCGCGCGTGGAGGCCTATGTCGCCGAGAAGCTGGGGCTGGCCGTTGAGCCGGTGTCCACCCAGGTGATCCCGCGCGACCGCCATGCCGCCTTCTTTGCCGCGCTCGGCGTCGTCGCCTCCTCGATCGAGCGGCTGGCGACGGAAGTGCGCCACCTCCAGCGCAGCGAGGTGCGGGAGGCCGAGGAGTTCTTCCATGCCGGGCAGAAGGGCTCCTCGGCCATGCCGCACAAGCGGAACCCGGTGCTGTCGGAGAACTTGACCGGCCTCGCCCGGCTGGTCCGCAGCCATGTCGTCCCGGCCATGGAGAATGTCGCGCTCTGGCACGAGCGGGACATCAGCCATTCCAGCGTCGAGCGGGTGATCGCACCGGATGCCACCATCGGCCTCGACTTCGCCCTCGCCCGCCTCACGGGCATGATGGAAAAGCTGACGGTCTATCCGGAGCGGATGGCGGAGAACCTGGAGGGGCTCGGCGGCGTCGTCCATTCGCAGAAGGTGCTGCTGGCGCTGACCCAGGCGGGGATGAGCCGCGAGGCCGCCTATGCCGCCGTCCAGGCCGCCGCCATGGCCACTTGGCGGGCGCTCGGCCGGCCGGAGTCCCGCCGCTTCCGCGACAACCTCCTGGCGGAGCCGGGCGTCGCGGCGGTAATGGACGGGGCGGCGCTGGATGCGGCGATGGACCCGGCGCGTGACTTCGCCCATGTGCGCACCATATTCGACAGGGTCTTCGCGGCGGAGTGATCCGCCGCCCCGGGCGGGCCGCGGGATTGCCGCGTTTCCGCCGCAAGCAGGGCGCTACATTCCCTGCTAGCAAGGAGGATCGGTCGCCATGCGCGCCCTTCGACTGACCATTCTCGCCTTGGCCGGCCTCATCTCCGGCCTGGCCCTGGCGCCCGCGGCGAGCGAGGCGCAGCCCTATTGGTATGGCCGCCCGCATGGCCATGGCTATGGCCACTACCACCGGCCGCCGCCCCCACGCTACTGGGGCCCGCCGCCGCGCTACTACGCGCCGCCCCCGCCGCCAGTCTACTACCGCCCGCCGCCGCCCGCCTATTACGCGCCGCCGCCACGCTACTACGCGCCTCCGCCGCCGCCTCCAGGCTTCGGCTTCTATATCCGCTGAGGCGGGAACGCCCCTGGAACGGTTTAACGCTTCCTAAGCCTTCGTCCCCCTAGGGTCGTGGCCGGACATCGTCCGGCACGATCCTGGGGCACACCGCTCCCCGGCGCGCCGGCGCAGGAGCGGATATGGAAAAGCCATTGCCGCCGGTGCCCGCGCGGGACACCGCCGGGCTCATCGCTGCCGCCAGCCAGTGCGCGGCGGCCGGGGACCAACGCCGGGCCCTCTGCCTCTTCGATCACGCCATAGCCCTCGCGCCGGAAGAAGCCAGGGCCTGGGCGGGCGCCGGCCTCGCCCTCCAGGCCCTCGGCCGCCGCGGCGAGGCGATGGCCGCCCTCTGCCGCGCCCGCTTCCTCGCCCCCGGCCTCGCCGCCGCCCGTACCGGCATCGGCGGCCTCCTTCTGGACCGCGGACTGGCCGCCGAGGCGGAGGCGGAATTCGCCGCCGCCACCGAGGCCGCGCCGGGCTGGTGGGTCGGCTGGACCAATCGCGGCCTTGCCCTCCAGCATCGCGGACAGGCGGAGGAGGCGCTGGCCCCGCTGCGCCACGCCACCAGCCTCGCACCAGCCGAGCCGGAGGCCTGGCACAGCCTTGCCACCGCCCTCCTCCTGCTCGACCGGACGGAAGAGGCGGAGGCGGCGCTGCGCCGAGCCCTCTCGCTCGACCCGCGCTATGCCGTGGCCCATTCCAATCTCGGCCGGGCGCTGCGCGGCCAGAACCGCCCGGATGAAGCGCGCGCCGCCTACCGCACCGCCCTCGCCATCGCCCCGGACCAGGCCGAGACGCGGTGGAACCTCGCCGTCGCCGACCTGCTCGCCGGCGACTGGGCCTCGGGCTGGGACGGGGCGGAGTGGCGCTGGCATGTCCCCGGCTTCCCGGCCCGCCCGCGTGACTTCGCCCAGCCGCTCTGGGCTGGCGAGGCGATCGAGGGCCGCACCCTGCTGCTGCATGCCGAGCAGGGCTTCGGCGACAGCATCATGATGCTGCGCTACCTGCCCCTCGTCGCAGCCCGCGGCGCCCGGGTGCTGCTGGAATTGCCGGAGGCGCTGCTGCCGCTCGCCGCCGGCCTCCCGGCCAGCGCCATCGCCGCCGGCACGCCCCTGCCGGGCTTCGACCTGCATTGCCCGCTGCTCAGCCTGCCCCGCGCCTTCGGCACCCTGCCGGAGACGGTGCCGCCCGCCCCCTACCTCACCCCACCCGCCACAGCCGCGGCGCGCTGGGCCGGGCGCCTGCCCGAGGATGGCGGCGCTCCGCGGGTCGGTCTCGCCTGGGCCGGGCGGCCGACTCATAGGAACGATGCCAACCGCTCCATCGGCCTCGCCGCCCTCGCCCCACTGCTCGCCATGCCGGGGCTGCGCTTCTACGGGCTGCAGGCCGGGCCGCGGGCGGCGGACATCGCGGGGCTCGGCCTCGGGGGACAGGTCGAGGATCTCTCGCCCCTGCTGACCGATTTCGGCGAGACGGCAGCGGCGCTGGCGCAGCTCGATCTGCTGGTCTCGGTCGATACATCGGTCGTCCATCTCGCCGGCGCGCTTGGCCGGCCCTTCCGCCTGCTGCTGCCCTTCGCGCCGGACTGGCGCTGGATGCTCGGGCGGGAGGACACACCCTGGTACGCCTCCGGCCGCCTGCTGCGCCAGGCGCGGCCGGGCGACTGGTCCGCCCCGCTCGCGGCCCTGGCCGCTGACCTCGCGCAACTCGTCCCCCAGCCGGCCCTGGCCGCGGAGTAGCCCCCATGCATGAGCAATCCAAGGCGGCCAAGCGTCGCATCGCCGATGCCGCCTTCCTCACCCGCTACATGGTGGGCGATGCGCTCGATATCGGCGCCGGGCCCGACGGACTCTCCCGTCATCTCGGCGTCTTCCCGCTGCTGCGAAGCGTCCGCGAATGGGACAGGCCGGATGGCGATGCGCAATACCTGGCCGGCCTCGCCGATGCCAGCTTCGACCTCGTCCATGCCAGTCATTGCCTGGAGCACATGGCCGATCCGCGCACCGCCCTCGGGCACTGGATCCGGGTGACGAAGCCCGGTGGCCATCTCGTCATCACCGTCCCGGACGAGGACATGTACGAGCGTGGCCACTGGCCCAGCCGCGCCAATGGCGACCACAAATGGAGCTTCACCGCCTTCAAGGCTGAAAGTTGGGCGCCGAAATCGGTCAATATCGTCGACCTGGCACGGGAGTTCGGCGGGTTGGTGGAGCTGGAGCGCATTCAGGTGGTGCGCGACTTCTTTCGCCCGGAATTGGCGGGCGACCAGACCATGGGTCCCGTCGCCGAATGCGCGATCGAGCTGGTGCTGCGCCGACGCCCGGAAGCCGTGGCAGCGCCGATGCTGCACGGGGCGGCCGACCGCAGCCTGATCCCGCCCACCGGCCGGATGCGGCTGAAATCCTGCCGCCAGGGGCTGATGCTGTTCAACAGCCAGGACACCAATGTCGGCCGTCTGCTGGATACCTATGGCGAGTATGCCGAGCACGAGGTGGCACTCTTCACCCGCCTGCTGCGGCCGGGCGACGTGGCGGTGGATGCCGGCGCCAATATCGGCAGCCTTTCCATCGCCATGGCGCGGCAGGTCGGCCCGCGCGGCCGGGTGCACGCCTTCGAGCCGCAGCCGCATGTCCATCGCAACCTCGTCGCCAATGCCGCACTCAACGAGCTCGACCACCTGGAATGCTGGAATGCCGCGCTCGGCGAGGCGCCCGGCACCATCGAGGTGCCGCGCATGGACCCGAACGCCCGCCACAGCTTCGGCAGCGTCGCCCTCGACCCGTCGCGCCGCGACGAGGCAGCCGATGCCGCCCGCGGCATGCTGGTGCCGGTGATGACGGTGGATGGCCTCGGCCTGCCGGCCTGCCGCCTCATCAAGGCGGATGTCGAGGGGATGGAAGCGCATGTGCTGCGCGGCGCCCGTGAGACCATCGCCCGCCACCGCCCGCTGCTCTATCTCGAGGCCGAGCTGAAGGACGGCGTGCCGGCCCTGCTGGAGGAGGTGTCCGCGCTCGGCTACGCGCCCTACTGGCATGTCGTGCCCTATGTGCAGCCGGACAATTTCTACGGCAGGCCGGTGGAGTTCTTCCGCGGCATCGTCGCGGTGAACCTGCTGGCGGCACCGCCCGGCTTCACCGTCAACGGCCTGCCGCCGGTCCGCTCGGCGGATTGGCAGGCCGATCTGCGCCCCGCCGCGGCATGACCGCGCCGCTGCTGGCCGAGGCGCATCGCCTCGCCGCCGCCGGACGCGCGGCCGAGGCGATCGCCCTCTACGATCAGGTGCTGGCGCAGGATCCCGCTGTGGCGGATGCGGCAAACAATGCCGGGGTGCTGCTGCGCCGCCAGGGGGCGCAGGCGGCGGCGCTGCGCCGCTACCGCCAAGCCCTCGCCGCCATGCCGGACCATGCCGATGCCGGCTGGAATCTGGGGCGGCTGCTGCTGGACCAGGGCGAGGCGGATGAGGCCTTTCTCCATCTCCGCCGCGCCGCCGCCTTGCGCCCGGGCTGGGAGCGCTGGCACGGCCTCGGCCAAGCCTGCCAGGCCCGTGGCGACCTGGCCGGCGCCGAGGCCGCCTATCGCGATGCGCTCGTCGCGAAGCCCGATGCGGTGGAGGCGCTGAACAACCTCGGCACCACCCTGCAAGCCATGGGACAGCTGGAGGCGGCATTGCCGCTGCTGGACCGCGCCCTCGCCCTGGCGCCAGACCATGCCGATCTGCGCTACAACCGCTCGCTTCTGCTGATGCTGATGGGCCGCTGGGCGGAGGGCTGGCGCGAGCATGAATGGCGCTGGCGCGCGCCCGGCTTCCTCTCGCCACGGCGGCGCTTCGGCAGCCCTGCCTGGGACGGGAGCCCGATCGAAGGCACGCTGCTGCTGCACTGGGAACAGGGGCTCGGCGATACGATCCAGTTCCTTCGCTATATCGAAGCCGCCCGCCGCAGGGCTGGCCGACTGGTGCTGGAGGTCCAGCCGCCTCTCCTGCCTCTGCTGCACGACCTGCCTGGCGCTGATCTCGTCCTGCCCGCCGGATCGCCCTTGCCGCCCCATGCCGCGCATGCGCCGCTGCTGAGCCTGCCGCACCTGCTCGGTGAGCCGATGCCCTCCCCTACCCGGCCCTACCTGTTCGCCGAGGCTGGAGGCGCAGCTCGCTGGTCCGCTAGGCTGCGGGGCGAAGGCCCGTTGGTCGGCCTGGTCTGGGCCGGCAATCCGCGGCATGCGAATGACCGCAATCGCTCCATCCCGTTCGGCCTGCTGGCGCCGCTGTTGCACCGGGCAGGGTTGCGCTGGGTATCCTTGCAGGTTGGGCCACGGGCGGCCGACTTGGCCACGGCGGAGGCCGGCACCCGGGTGATCGACGCCGCACCCGCCCTGACGGATTTCGCCGAGACGGCGGCGGCGCTGGCGCAGATCGACCTGCTGATCGCGGCCGATACCGCAGTGGCCCATCTTGCCGGCGCACTCGGCCGGCCTTGCTGGCTGCTGCTGCCCCACGCGCCGGATTGGCGCTGGGGCCGGCAGGACAACCAATGCTGCTGGTATGAAAGCCTGCGGCTATGGCGCCAGCCCGCACCGGGCGACTGGGCGAGCGTGATCGAAGAAATCGCCGCTTCGCTCCCGCGGCGTTAAACGGCGGGTCACCATTCGTCCATTATCATGCCGCATCGGCCTAAAGGGGCCACCCGTCGGCAAGACGCCGATCTCTGCCATCAGAACGCAGGAATCAGCCCATGTCCGGCACCGTCACGCTTGGAAACTCCTCCAACATCATCACCCTCGGCAGCTTCGACAGCCTGATCGGTGGAACCGGCAACGACCTTGTCACGGTGACTGGCGCGATCTCCGGCGGCACCGTCAACCTCGGCGCCGGCATTGACCGGCTGATGCTGGGTGATGGCGGCTACACGCTGACCGTATCCAACACCGAGACCATCATCGGCGGCACCGGCGACGACGACGTCACCCTCGGCGCCGCCATCTCCGGCGCCAGCATCAGCCTCGGCGCCGGCACCGACAGCCTGACGCTCGCCAACGCCGCCAACGCCCTCACCCTCGCCGGCGTCGAGACCGTCACCGGCGGCTCCCTCGCCGACGCCATCACCTTCTCCGCCGCCATCTCCGGCGCCAGCATCAGCCTCGGCGCCGGCCTCGACAGGCTCACCCTGTCCGGCGCAGGCGCCAACACCGTCACCGTCACCGGCACCGAGACCATCATCGGCGGCACCGGCGACGACGACGTCACCCTCGGCGCCGCCATCTCCGGCGCCAGCATCAGCCTCGGCGCCGGCACCGACAGCCTGACCCTGGCCAACGGCGCCAACACCCTCACCCTCGCCGGCATCGAGACCGTCACAGGCGGCACCGGCGCCGACGTCGTCACCTTCAGCGCAGCCGTCTCCGGCGCCAGCATCGACCTCGGCGTTGGGACGGATCGGCTGACGCTTGCCCACGGCGCCAACTCGCTCACCACCACCAATGTCGAGGTCATTGCCGGCGGCAGCGGCACCGACGTCATCACGGTCACGGGCTCCGTCGCCGCCAGGATCACCGGTGGCGTCGGCAACGATACCTTGACCGGAGGCGACGGGGGCGACCAGATCAGCGGCGGGCTCGGCGCTGACGTGCTGACGGGCGGCGCCGGGCTGGATCGCTTCACTTACGGCTCGATGAACGACTCGCCCGTCACCGGCGGCGACACCATCACGGACTTCAGTCCGGCGAATGACCTGCTGGTCTTCACCGGCATGCTGACCGGCAACTTCACCTTCCTCGGTGCCGCCACCCTCGCGGCGACAGGATCGACGCAGGCCCGCTTTGAGGACACGACCAAGGCCTTGCTCATCGATCTCGGCGGCGACGGCAACGCCGACATGAAGATCACCCTGACCGGCGTGAACCTCGCCGATCTGGACCACGGTGCCTTCCTCTGGCTGTGAGGGGTTACTTCCCCTCGGCCAGGATCCGCCGGCAATGGTCGAGCGCAGCCCCGATCAGGTTGTCGCTCGCCTCCGGGGTGCGGAAGGCGGCATGGGAAGTGAGGGTCGCATTCTCCAGGCGGGCCAGCGGATGGCCCGCCGGCAGCGGCTCCTCGGTGAAGACATCGAGGCCCGCATGGCCCAGATGCCCGGCCTCCAGCGCCGAAGCCAGGGCCATCTCATCAACAATGGCGCCGCGGGCGGTATTCACCAGGATCGCCCCCGGCTTCATCTGCGCCAGCCGCTCGCGGGACAGGAAGCCTCGGGTTTCATCGTTCAGCAGCAGGTGCAGCGAAACCACGTCGCTCTCCGCCAGCAGCTGCTCGAGCGGGACGAACTCCACCCCCGGCATCGATTTGGCCGAGCGGTTCCAGGCGATCACCTTCATCCCGATGCCGGCGCAGAGCCGCGCCATCTCGGCGCCGATCCCCCCCACCCCGATCAGCCCGACCGTCTTGCCGGTGAGCTGGGTGCCCACCACCCGCGGCCAGCCGCCGGCGCGGATGGCGCCGTCCATATGTGCCGTCTTGCGCGCCGCGTCCCACATCAGGGCAAAGGCCATCTCCGCCACCGCGGTGTCGCCATAGCCCTTGATGATGTGGACGGTGACGCCGAGCGCCTCAAGCTCCTCCGGGTTCATGTAGCTGCGTGCGCCGGTGCCGAGGAAGACGATGTGCTTCAGCTCCGGGCACTGCTTCACGATCTCGGTCGGGAAGGGCGTGTGGTCGTCGATGGCAATCTGGTAGCCGGCTAGCAGCCGCGGCAGGTCGGCCGCCTTGATCTCGGGGTCGTGGTGGATGGTGACCTCCGGGTCGCCCGGGCGCAGCAGCCGCTCGGTCACCGCCGCGAGCGACGGGTTGGCATCGACGAATAAGGCGCGCATGGCAGTACCCCCGGCAGATCCGATGCGTGGCATCGTAACGCGGGGTGGCGAGAGGTCCAGCCTCAGCGCCCGGTGGGCGGCAGGCTCGTCAGGTCAGGCGGCCACCTTGCCGCCATAGGCTTGCAGCATCTGCGCCATCACCCCTCGATTCCGCCGCCGGCCGCGGCCTGGCCGCCCTCCTGCGCGCCGAGCAGCGCCAACATCCCCTCCGCACCCAATGCCGGCCGGCTGCCGCCATGATGCTGGTGCGGCCGGGCCTTCGCCATCTCGGCCGCGCTGAGCTTGCCGTCGCCATTGGAATCGAAGGCCTTGAAGGCGGCATCCATTGCCCCCGTCGCGGCAGAAGCCGCCGGCTTGCCCAGGGCCTGGAACTCGGCGAGCGAGATGCTTCCATCACGGTCCTTGTCGGCGCGGCTGAACATCTGCTGGATCAGGGCGGCGTTGCCCGCGCTGCCCGGGCTTGAAATCTGCATCCTCTGCGAACCCCCGCTGCCGCCGGCCCCATGCCGATCCGCAGTGGCAGCCTGCAGAGCATCCGGCGTGCCAACTCAGCCGAGACGCACTACCATCAGCTCATGCTTGTTGTGCGCGCCGTGGAAGACCATCGCGCCGGGAATGGCCGCGAATTCGGCCGCCGCCGCATGGTCCGTCTCGCCCTGGAACTTGATGGTGCAGCAGATATTCCGCACCCGCCCCGCCTCCAGCCAGCGCCGCACCAGGGCCAGCAGCCGCTGCGGATAGCAGATCACGTCGCTGAACAGCCAATCGACCGGCGCCATCTGCTGCGGGTCAAGGCCGAAGGCGCTCTCCTGCCGCATGGTGACGCCCGGCAGCGCCGCGACCGCCGGGTCGAGCGGCGCCTTGTCCACCGCCGTCACCTGCGCGCGGAGCTGCGCCAGCGCCCAGGTCCATCCCCCCGGCGAGGCACCGAGATCGAGGCAGGTCTCGCCCGGCAGCGGCCAGCGCCCGGCGCGGGTCAGCGCCTCCCAGAGCTTGAGATAGGCCCGGCTCGGCGGCCCCTCCCGGTCCTCGACGAATTGCACCGCGCCGTTGACGAAGGGGCTGGTCTTTGTCGCACTCAGCAGCATCCGGTCCGGCGCCAGCAAGGTCCAGGCGCCGAGATGCCCCGTAGGCGCCGCTTCGGGGAAGCGCAACGGCCGTGCCTTCACCGGCGGCAGCCGCTCGGCGATCAGCGCGGCCCGGCGATGCTGGCCATGGGCATAGAGCGCCCAGTTCCGCTGGATAGCCCGTAGCGCATCCGCCGCCGCCTTCACCGAAGGGGCCGGCACCTCCTCCGGCGCCGTCCAGGTCTCGAGCGCCCAGGCCAGGCTCAGCGGCGCCTCCGGCGACAGGGCGAGGCGTCCATGCCAGGCGCTGATGCTGCCGCCAGCCAGGCGCAGCTCCTCGGCCAGTTCCGCCTCGAAGCCCTCGGCCGCGAGATAGGCCGCCCCGGTCACCGTCGGACCAGCGCCGAGAGGCCGAGCAGCGCCCAGCCCGCCATCAACGTCATGCCCCCAACCGGCGCCACCGACCCGAGCGAGACGCCGCCGATCGCCACGGCATAGACTCCGCCGCAGAACAGGATCAGCCCGAGCGCGAAGCCCGCCCCGGCGAGATGCGCCAGCACCCCGCGATGCCGTTCCGCCCAGAGGCCGGTGGCCAACAGGGCCAGCGCATGCCAGCCCTGCATCTGGATGCCGTTCGCCAGCATGCCGAGCCGCGCCGGGTCGAGCCGGGCCGGCGCCCCATGGGCGGCCCAGGCCGCGAGGCCGACGGCGGTGAGCCCGGCGACGGCGCCCAGGGCAATCCAGAGACGATGCATGGGGCGCGGTCTACTCCGACGCCTCCGGCTTGGCGACCCCATGCGCCCGCCGCGCGGCATTCGCCGCCAGATGCGCCTGCCGCGTCGGCTCCGGCAGCCGGTAGCCGGTGCCGCAGCGCTGCACCCACTCCACCGCCGCCGCCGGCGAGACCCGGTGGCCGGGCGAGATGTAAAGCGGGTTGGACCGGCGCCGCGTCCGCAGCACCGTGCCCAGTGCCCGCCCCTTCCAGGCCAGCGGCACCGCCGCTCCCGGCTCAGCCCCCAGCTCACCCTCGGGCCGCCCGACCAGCGGCGACTTGGCGACGCCGATGCTCGGCACATCGAGCACCACCCCGAGATGCGAGGCGATCCCCAGCCCCCGCGGATGCGCCACCCCATGCCCATCCACCAGCACCAGGTCCGGCCGCTCGCCAAGCGTCGCCCAGGCCTCCAGCAGCGCCGGCACCTCGCGGAAGCCGAGGAAGCCCGGGATATAGGGCATCGTCGCCCGCCGCACCGCCGAGGCGCTCGCCACCACCTCGAGCCCCGGCCAGGTAAGCACCACCACGGCGGCGAAGATGAGGTTCTCCGGATCGAAGCGGGTATTGCTGATATCGACACCGCCGATCCGCCGTACCGGGCCGAGCGCATCCTCCGTCACCACCCGCGCGGCGAGCGCCACCTGCGCCGCACGGGCGGTGGCGAGGTCGGGCGGGTCGATCCAGTCGGGCGGCAGGTCCATGGGGCGGATACGCCCGGACTCAGGGCCGGGTTGCCCCCAGCATGGCCGGGACCAGCAGGCCGAGGTTGTGCCGCATCATCGCCTCATAGGTCGGCGCCGGCCCATCCGCGGCCGAAAGGGTATCGGCATAGAGCCGCCCCCGCACCGCGATGCCCGCATCCCGCGCCAGCCGCTCCATCACCGCCTGGCTGCCCTGCCCCTCGATGAAGACAGCCGAAACCCGTTCCGCCCGGATCTGCCGGATCAGCGCCGCCACCTGCGCCGCCGAGGGCTGCGCATTGGGCGCGATGCCCTGCGGCGCCAGCACCCGCACGCCGTAGCGCGCGGCGAAGTAATCGAAGGCCTCATGGCTGGTGACGAGTACCCGCCGCTCCGGCGGCACCCGCGCGATCTCGCCCAGCACCCAGGCATCGAGCGCCGCGAGCCGCGCGTCATACTCCGCTGCCCGCACCGCCCCCGCTGGCAGCACCCCGCCTAGCCCGCGCGCGATGCCTGCGGCATAGCTTCGCGCCCGCGCCACATCCTGCCAGGCATGCGGATCGGTGCCGCGGGCCGCGATGCCTTCGCTCGCCGTCACCATCCTGCCGCGATAGCCCGTGCTCCGCAGCAGCCGGTCCAGCCAGGGCTCGAAGCCCAGCCCGTTGCGGATGACGAGCGCCGCCCCCTCGATCGCCCGCGCCTCCGAGGGCCTTAGCTGGAAGACATGCGCATCCGTCTCCGGCCCGGCCAGCACCCGGAGCTCCACCGCATCCCCGGCCAGCTGCCGGGCCATGTCGCCGAGGATGGAGAAGGAGGCGACCACCACCGGTCGCCCTTCTGGTCGCCCTTGCGCGCGACCTCTCCCCGGCAGCAGGAGGGCGGGCAGGGTGAGCACGGCACGGCGGGGAGCTGGGACCATTGTTATAATATAACACCCAGATCGGGGATTGTCATCCGATTGCCGTGGATTGCATCTCCCGCGTTGGCGAAGCGCCCCCGACCGCCGATATTGGTCGGAAGGACACCACCCCACCGAACGGAAGGCATGCATGGCATCCAGCGAATGGGAAATCCCGCCGGAATTGCAGCCGGACCCGACCGATCACGCCTTCGATCTGGACGTGGTGCTGCAATCCGTCGTCGGGGTGAAGGCGCTGGTTCCGCCGGATGCCTTCACCGCGCAGAGCCTGGGGACGGAGCGGGTCGGCAGCGGCGTCGTCATCCGGCCGGACGGCTTGATCGCCACCATCGGCTACATCGTGACCGAGGCGGAGAGCATCTGGCTCACCACGCATGACGGCCGTGCCATCCCTGGCCATGCCCTGGCCCATGATTTCGAGACGGGCTTCGGCCTGATCCAGGCGCTCGGCCGGCTCGACCTGCCGGCCCTGCCGCTCGAGTCGGGCGAGGCGCCACAGCCCGGCGATGTCGCCGTGCTGGCCAGCGCCGGCGGCCGCAAGCACGCGCTGCGCTGCACCATCGCCGCCCGGCAGGAATTCGCCGGCTACTGGGAGTACATGCTGGAGGAGGCGCTGTTCACCGCCCCCGCCCATCCTTCCTGGGGCGGCGCGGGGCTGATCGGCGGCGACGGGCGGCTGATGGGCATCGGCTCCCTCGTCATGCAGCAGCAGGACGGCAAGGGGCGCCGCGTCGATCTCAACATGGTCGTCCCCGCCAGCCTGCTGCCCCCGGTGCTGGACGACCTGCTCAACTACGGCCGCCCCAACCGCCCGGCGCGGCCCTGGCTCGGCCTCTATGCCGGGGAGGACGAGGAGGGCGTGCTGGTTTCCTCCACCGCCCGCAACGGCCCGGCGCAAAAGGCCGGGCTGCTGGAGGGCGACCGGCTGGTCTCGGTCGGCGGCCAGCAGGTCTCCGACCTCGCCAGCCTTTGGCGCGCGGTCTGGGCCTGCGGCTCGGCCGGGGCAAGGGTGCCGATGACCATCGCGCGGGAGGCGATGCCGCACGACCTCACCATCACCTCCATCGACCGGCGCGCCTTCCTCAAGCCGCCGCGCCTGCACTGATGGCGGCGCTCGACGAGCTGGCGCTGCGCCGCCAGGCCCGCCGCCTGCTGGCGCCCTGGGACCGGCCCGGCTCGCCCGGCGCGACGCTCGGGCTGGTGCGGGAGGGCGCGCTGGTGCTCCATGAAAGCGCCGGCCTCGCCAGCCTTGAGCTCGGCGTGCCGATCGGGCCGGAGACCCGCTTCCGCGTGGCCTCGGTCAGCAAGCAATTCACCTGCGCGGCCATCCTGCTGCTGGCTGCCGAAGGGCGCCTTTCGGTCGGGGATTCCATTCACGACCACCTGCCGGAACTGCCCGATCTCGGCACCCGCATCACCATCGACCAGCTGATGCACAACGTCTCCGGCCTGCGCGACATGCTGGAGCTGATGCGCCTCGGCGGCGCCGACCTTTCCCACCCCTGCCGCACCGAAGATCTGCTCGCCGCCATCGGCCGGCAGCGGGGCCTCAACTTCGCCCCCGGCACGCGCTTCCGCTACTCCAACACCGGCTTCCTCCTGCTCGGCCGGATCGTCGAGCAGGTGGGCGGCGAGCCCTTCGGTGAATTCCTCGCCCGCCGCATCTTCACCCCGCTCGGCATGACCCGCACCCGCCACACGCCGAGCATCGCCGAGGTCGTGCCCGGCCTCGCCACCGGCTACCTGCCGCAAGGCGAGGGCTTCCTCCGCGCGCAGCACGGCTTCCCGCTCGGCGGCGAGGGCGGCCTCGTCTCCTGCGTCGAGGATCTGGCGCTGTGGGACCGGAACTTCACCATCGGCCGCATCCCGGGCCTCGCCGAGGCGCTGGTGGCGCCCCTCCCCTTCGCCAATGGCCAGCCGAACCTCTACGCCCGCGGCCTGGAGGTGACGAGCTATCGCGGCCTCCGCACCGTGGACCATGGCGGCCTCTGGCCCGGCTACAAGACCTGCTTCCTCCGCGTGCCGGAGCGGGAGATGACGGTGATCGCCATCGCCAACCATGGCGGGATCGACACCCATGCCCTCGCCCATCGCCTGCTCGATGCGGCGCTGGAGGGCACGCCCGGCGTCCACCCCGTGCCGCCCATGCCCCGCCCCGACGGCCTCATCGGCCGCTGGGTCGCGCCGGAGAGCGGCACGACGGTCGAATTCGCCGAAGGGCCGACCGCGACGCAGCACGGCGTCCCCTTCCCCCTGGCGCCGACCGGCGATGGCCGCCTCGCCGCCATGCGCGGCGTCTTCCCCTTCACCGTCAGCTTGCCCGAGGGCGACAGCCTCACCCTCGAGACCGATGCCGGCACCCTCACCCGCTTCCACCGCGCCCCGGCCGAGGCCAGCCTGCCGGAGGGCCTAGCCGGCACCTGGCATTGCGAGGAATTGGGCGCCACCTGGACCATCGCGCCGGAGGAAGGCGGCCTCGCCGTTCAGGTCCGCGGCCCGGTCGCCAGCGCCGGCCCCTGGCCCCTGCAGGCGATCGCGGGCGACGCCTTCCGCATCCGCACGCCCGGCACGCTGTTCCAGGGCTGGGTCGATGCGCTGGCGGAGCGCGGCGCCGATGGCCGCATCGCTGCATTCACCGTGAATGGGGCACGAGCGAGCGGCCTGCGTTTCCTCCCCGCCTGATCGCTGGCAGACTTCCTCCAAACCCGGAGGAAGCGGAAACATGGCAGACAGCAGCTACACCGTCGGCGACCTGGTCGCCGAGTTTTTGGCGCGCATCGGCGTCACCACCTGCTTCGGCATCGTCTCCGTCCACAACATCCCGATGCTGGACGGCATCGGCCGGCGCAATGCCATCCGCTACGTCATGGCCCGCGGCGAGATGGGGGCCGGGCATATGGCGGATGCCTATGCGCGCGCCTCCGGCCATCTCGGCGTGGTCTTCTCCTCGACCGGGCCGGGCGCAGCCAATACCGTCCCCGGCCTCGCCGAGGCGCAGTTCGCCGGCAGTCCCGTGCTGCACATCACCGGCCAGACCGCGACGAAATACATCGACCGCGACATGGGCACGGTGCATGACCTGCCCGGCCAGACGGCGATGCTCGCCGCCGTCTGCAAATCCGCCTTCCGCATCCGCTCCGCGCAGGAAGCGCTCGGCGTGCTGACGCGCGCCGCGACCCTGGCCCTGACGCCGCCCCGCGGCCCGGTCAGCATCGAGATCCCGATCGACATCCAGCGCACCGCCATCCCCCGCCCGGCGGAGCTGGACCGGCTGGTCCTGCCCATCCCGCCCGCCCTGCCGCCCGACCCGGCGGCGCTGGACGAGGCGGCCGCCATCCTATCCCAGGCCAAGCGCCCCATGCTCTGGCTCGGCAATGGCGCGAAGGAGGCCGGCGCCGCAGCGATGCGGCTGATGGAGCTCGGCTTCGGTGCCGTCTCCTCCTGGAACGGGCGCGGCATCGTCCCCGAGGACCATCCGATGACCCTCGGCGGGATGCACGGCAACGGTTCGCCCCGCGTGCAGGAATTCTACAGCACGGTGGATGCCATGCTCGTCGTCGGCAGCCGTCTGCGCGGGCATGAGACGATGGACTTCTCGCTGAAGCTGCCGAAGACGCTGGTCCAGGCGGATGTCGACCCGCGCGCCAATGGCCGCACCTATCCCAGCACGGCCTTCGTCTGCGGCGACGCCGCGCTGGTGATGCAAGGCCTCGCCGAGCGCCTCGCCGGCCGCATGGCGGTTGAACCCGGCTTCGCCGCCGACTTCACCGGGATGCGGCGCCGCGCGACGGCCGAGTACCGTGACACGCTCGGCCCCTATGCCGAATTCCCCGCCGCGCTGCGCGCCGCCCTGCCGCGCGACGCGCTCTTCGTCCGCGACGTGACGCTCAGCAACTCCTCCTGGGGCAACCGCATCTTCCCGGTCTACGGCCCGCGCGACGCGGTCCATCCGGTGAGCGCGGCCATCGGCCCGGGCCTGCCGCTCGGCATCGGCGCGGCGATGGCGGGGGGCACCCGCAAGACCATCGCCATGGTCGGCGATGGCGGCTTCGCGCTGAACCAGACCGAGCTCTGGACCGCCGTGCAGGAGCGCGCGGAGCTCATCGTCATGGTGATGAACGACCGCGGCTACGGCGTCATCAAGCACATCCAGGGCGCGCTGCAGGACGGGCGGATGTTCTTCGGCGACCTGCAGGGGCCGGACTTCCAGCAGCTTGCCGCCGTCGCCGGACTGCCGGGCTTCAAGGTCTCCTCCATCGCCGAGCTAGGCGGCGTAGTGGAACGCGCCGTCGCCACCCCCGGCCCCTCGCTGATCGAGGTGGACATGGCGGCGATCGGCGCCTTCCCGCCCTATGCGCCCTACAACGCCATGGGCATCTACGCCAAGGCGAGCCGGTAGAAGCGGCTCGCCGTCCCGCTGAAGAGCGCCTGGCGCTCCTCGGCGGAGGCGCCGGAGGCCAGCTTCTTGCAGGCGTTCCAGAAGACGCCGTAGCCGTAGCTGCCCTTGTCCACCGGGAAGTTGCTCTCGAACATGCAGCGCCCGGCGCCGAAAAGCTCGATGGTGGCCTCCACATAGGGTTTCCAGGCGGCTACCAGCGCATCGGAGGTCGGCGGCTCCGGCGCCTCATCGAAGCCGAAGCCGTTGATGCGCATCCCAAGCCCGCCGACCTTCACCGAGACATTCGGGCAGGTCGCCAGCTCGGCCATGGCGGCGCGCCACTCGGTGAAGATCGCATCCCGCTTGCCGGCATAGGCCCTGATGCCGAGCGGCCCGCCGACATGGTCGAGCACGATCTGCGTCTCCGGGAAGGCGCGGGCCAGCGCCGTCAGGTCCGGGATCTGCGGATGGTAGAGCCAGGCATCGAAGCTGAGGCCGAGCGGCGCCAGCTGCGCGAAGCCGGCACGAAAATCCTCACGGAAATAGATGTCCCGCGGCGGCTGGTAGGCCGGGTTCATCACCTCCGGATCGGGGTCCCAGCTGGTGATGTGGCGGATGCCGCGGAAGCGGTCGCCGCCGGCGCGGATATGCGCCTGCAGCACCTCCCGCGCCTCCGCGCCGGTCATCAGGTTCACATGGCCGACGATGCCCTCGCAGATCCGGGCCGGGCCATAGTCGCCGCTGGCGCTCATCGCCGCGATGCCGTTGACGAATTCCGTCTCGCCGACCGGCTTCCAGGCTTCCGGCCCATGGGCGCGGTGCATCGCGCGGCACTGCACGAAGACGGTGGAGACGATGTTGTGGCCCTGATTGATGTCGGCCAGCAGCTCGGGCAGCAGGTAGCGCCAGCCTGGCCGGTCCCACAGGTGGTGGTGCGGGTCGACGATCGGCAGGCCGGGGTCGAGCGGCTCCTCGGCATGGCGGGCGAGCCAGTCCTCCCGGACCGGGGCGTAATGCGAGTTCGCGCTGCTCATGGCACCGTTTCCTTGGCGTTTCCGCTGCCGAGGATACCCCTGCCCGCCGTCCCCGCCTATGCTTAGCCACCTATCGAGGGAGGTCCAGGGAATGAGCTTGCCATTGGAAGGCGTCAGGGTGATCGAGGTTGGCCAGGCCCTGGCGGGCCCGCTCGCCGGGGTGATCCTGGCCGATCTGGGCGCCGACGTGATCAAGATCGAGAAGCCCGATGGCGGCGACGACGCCCGGATCTGGGGCCCTCCCTACGGGCCGGATGGCGAAACCTCGCTCTACTTCCACAGCCAGAACCGCAACAAGCGCAGCGTCATCCTGGACCTGAAGAGCCCGGCCGATATCGAGGCGCTGCACGCGCTCTGCGAGACGGCCGACATCCTGATCCAGAACCTCCGCCCCGGCGTGGTGGACGAGATCGGCATCGGGCCGGAGGCGATGCTCGAGCGCCATCCGCGCCTGGTCTACTGCTCCATCTGGGCCTTCGGCTACCAGGGACCGATGCGGATGCGCCCGGGCTTCGACCCGCTGCTGCAGGCCTTCGGCGGCATGATGAGCATGACCGGCCGGCCGCAGGACCCGCCGACCTTCTGCGGCGCCTCGATCAACGACAAGGCGACGGGCCTGTTCTGCGCCGTGGGCGCCCTCGCCGGCCTGCGCCAGCGCGACCAGACCGGGCGCGGCTGCCTGATCGACACCTCGCTGCTGGAGACCGCCGCCTTCTGGGTCGAGGGCCAGGTCAACCAGCACATCGCAACGGGCGAGGTGCCGACGCGCCACGGCACCGGCGCCGCCGTCATCGTGCCCTACCAGGTCTTCGACACCGCCGACCGCCCGCTCTGCCTCGCCGCCGGCAATGACCGGCTCTTCGCCCGCGCGGCGAAGGTGCTCGGCCATCCCGAATGGGCCGAGGACCCGCGCTTCGCCCGCAGCGCCGGCCGCGTGCGCAACAAGACGGAGTTGCTGCCCCTCATCGCCGAGGCGCTGCGCGGGAATGCGCGCGACCACTGGATCGCGGCGCTCGAGGCGGTCGGCGTGCCCTGCGCCCCGGTCAACGATATCGGCGAGTTGGCGGGGAGCGAGCAATTCGCCGCCGTCGACATGGTGCAGACCCTGCCGGAGAGCGGCGTGAAAGTGCTCGGCCTGCCGATCAACATCGACCGCGCCCGCCCCTGGTCGTCGCGCCCCGCGCCGAAGCTTGGCGAGCACACGGAAGAGGTGCTCGCCGCGCTCAGGCGATAGGCCTCGGATACCCTTCCGCGGCTTTGCCGCGGAAGGTTTTGCGGAAGCGAGGACCCATCGGGGTCCCCGCGACGCCGCGCAGCGATGTCGCGGGGATTTAGGCTGCCGGCGTCAGCACATGGATGACGCGGCTGGCGAGCATCTCCTTGGTCTTCGCCGCATACTCCTTCATGTGCGGCGCGGCGCCATGCGCCTTCAGCGCGTCGATGCTTTCCCACTTCTCGATCACGACGAAGCTGTCCGGCCCCACCGGGGTCTGGATGGCGCCCATGCCCTCGGCATCGATGGCCGGGCCGTACTCGATGCAGCCCTGCTCGGCATGGACGGCCGGCATGTTGGCGCGGAAGGCGGCGAGCACCTGCTCCCGCATGCCGGGCTTCGCGGTGATGATGGCGAGGACGTGGATCATGGTGCCGGACGCTCCCTTGGTTGGCGGCGGCAGGCTACGCGCCGCGCCAGCGCCCGCCAAGCCGGGCTCAGTTCTGCGGCACGTCGAGCTTGCCGAGGATCGGCCGCCACCGCTCCGTCTCGCTCGCCATGAAGCGGGCGAATTCCTCCGGCGTGCTGCCCTTCGGGAACTGCCCGTCATTGGTCAGCCGCTCGCGGATGCGCGCATCCTGCAGCGCCTGCACCGCCGCGGCGTTCAGCCGCTCCACCGCCGCCGCCGGCGTGCGCGCCGGGGCGAGCAGGCCGAACCAGCTTTCCGCCACCAGCCCGGGGACGCTCTCGGCGAAGGCCGGCACATCCGGCGTCGAGGCCACGCGCTGCGCGCTGGTCCAGCCGAGGATGCGCCCCTGGTCGTTGCGGTGGACCGGCAGCGCCGTGGCCCCGGCCACCACCAGCAGGTCGAGGGTGCCGGCGAGGAAGTCGTTCAGCTGTGCCGCATCGCCGCGATAGGTCACGTCCTGCATCTCGACGCCCAGCCGGTCGAGCACCATCAGCATCGCCATGTTGGTGAGCGTGGTCGGCCCGTTGGTGCCGTAGGTGATGCGCCCCGGCCGCGCCTTCGCCGCCGCCACGAGGGCCGCGATATCCGCCGGCCCGTCCTTCCGTGCGATCACCGCGAAGGGGAAGGTGGAGGCCAGCGTGACCGGCGCGAAATCCTCCGGCTTGTAGGCAAGGCGGCGGTAGATCAGCGGGTTGATGGTCAGCGTCGTGCCCGCCGCCATCAGCACCGTATGCCCGTCCGGCTCGGCGCGGGCGACGTATTCGGCGCCGATGATGGTGTTGCCGCCCGGCCGGTTCTCCACCTGCACCGGCCGGCCCAGCGCCTCCGTCATGCGCTCGGCCATCAGCCGCGTCATCACGTCGGTGCTGCCGCCCGGGGCGAAGGGCACGACGATGGTGACGGGCCGGCTGGGGAAGCCCCCCTGGGCCAGTGCAGGCGCGGCCAGCAGGCCGGCCGCCAGCACAAGGCCGGCGCGGCGGGTCATCTCGGTCATGGACGGTCTCTCCCGGCTTGATCTTGGCGATGCTCTTCCCCCTTCGCCAGCCGGCGCGCAAGGCCCCGGCTAGCCGAGGCCGGCTGCGGCTGCTTAGCTTGGGACGGCTCATCGGCGCGGGGACGGGGGATGCATGACGTGGTCTTGGTTGGCACCGGCCTGGCGGGATGGCGGGACGTGATCCTCCTCGCCCTCAACCATCGCAGCGTCGCCGCACCCGGCGGGCAGGCCGCTTGCCGGGGGCTCCCGGCATGAGGCCCGACCGCTTCACCGATCAGGTGGCCCTCGTCACCGGCGCCGCCTCCGGCCTCGGCCGCGCCACCGCCATCGGCCTGGCGGGCGAGGGGGCGCGGCTGATGCTCTTCGACCGCGACGCGACAGGCCTCGCCGAGACCGCGGCGCAATGCCCCGGTGCCCTCACCCTGGCCGGCGATGCCTCCAGCGCCGCCGATGTCGGGGCGGCCGTCGCCCAGGCCGCGATCCTCGGCCCGCTCCGCCTGCTCGTGACGGCGGCCGGCATGCTTGGCCCCGTCCGCCCGGTAACCGAGGTGGAGGAGGCGGAATGGGACCGGCTCTTCGCCGTCAACGTGAAGGGCACCTGGCTCGCGGCGCGCGCCGCTTTCCCGCTGATGCGCGAGGCCGGCGGCGGGGCCATGGTCGCCTTCTCCTCAGCGGCGGGGCTGGTCGGCTCGCCCACCATGCCGGCCTATTCGGCAAGCAAGGGCGCGGTGGTGCTGCTGACGCGCAGCCTCGCGGTCGCCCATGCGCCGGAGGGCATCCGCGTCAACTGCGTCTGCCCCGGCTCGATCGAGACGCCGATGCTGGAGGAAACCTTCGCCAGCGCCGGCGATTCGGCGGCCCGCGCCGCGCGCGAGGCCGTCTTCCGTGCCCGCCACCCGCTCGGCCGTTTCGGCCGTGCGGATGAGGTGGCGGATGCCGTGCTCTTCCTGCTCAGCGCCGAGGCCGGCTTCGTCACCGGCGTCGCGCTCCCCGTCGATGGAGGCCGGCTTGCCTGACACCACCGGACGCTTCGCCGGCCGTGCCGCCATCGTCACCGGTGCCGCGCGCGGCATCGGCGCCGCCACCGCGGCGCGGCTGGCCGAGGAGGGCGCGCAGGTCCTGCTCGCCGACCGGGCGCCGGAGGTGATGGCGCGGGCCGAGGCGGTGGGCGGCGTCGGGCTGCGCATCGACCTCGCCGCGCGCGGCGCGGGCGAGGCGGTGGTCGACACCGCGCTCGATGCCTTCGGCCGGCTCGACATCCTGGTCAACAATGCCGGCATCGGCGGCTCGAAGCCGCTGCTGGACTCGGATGACGACCTTCTCGAGCGCTTCATCGAGACCAACCTGACCTCGGTGCTGCGGCTGACGCGCGCCGCCATTCCGCATCTGGCGCGGCCGGGCGGGCGGATCGTCTCCGTCTCCTCCACCTTCGGCATCGCGGGCTATCCCGGCACCACCGCCTATGCCGTCGCCAAGGCCGGCATCGCGCAGATGACGCGGCAGCTGGCGGGCGAGCTGGCGCCGGAGGGCATCCTCGTCAATGCCGTCGCCCCCGGCGTCATCGAGACGGCGATGACCGAGGGGCATCTCGGCAGCGACTATTACCGCCGCGCCGTGCTGGAGCCGACGCCGTTGCGCCGCGCCGGGCGGCCGGAGGAGGTGGCCGCCGTCATCGCCTTCCTCGCCTCGGCGGATGCCGCCTATGTCGCCGGGCAGGTGATCGCCGTCGATGGCGGGTGGCTTGCGGCACGGCACCCGCCGCGCGAGGCTGGCTGAAACCATCGAAGGGGCGACCGATGATCGATATGCGGGTGAACTGGCCGGGCGGCGCCAAGGTCGCGGTGATGCTGACCTTCGACTTCGATGCGGAGACGCTCTGGCTATCGCGCGACCCGGAGAATGCCCGCCGCCCCGGCATCCTTAGCCAGGGCGCCTATGGCGCCAAGGTCGGCGTGCCGATGATCCTCGAGGTGCTGCGGCAGGAGGGCGTGAAGGCCACCTTCTTCGTCGTCGGCTGGACCGCGGAGAAGCACACCGCCCGCGCCGAGATGATCCTGCGCGAGGGGCATGAGATCGCGCATCACAGCTACTCCCACAGCTGGATCGACCCGGCCTTCCCCGACAAGGAGGTCGAGGAGATGGAGCGGGGGCTGGAGGCGCTGGAGCGCACCCTCGGCGTCGTCCCGAAGGGCTACCGCTCGCCCGCCGGCGAGACCAGCGACAACCTCATCCGGCTGCTGAAGAAGCACGACTTCCTCTACGACAGCTCCCTGCTCGACCACATCAACCCCTACCGCCACGTCATGCCGGACGGTAGCCCGGGCCCGATCGAGCTGCCCTGGCACTGGAGCCTGGACGACGCGCCGCATGCGCTGTTCTCGGTGAAGTCGCCGCGGCCGATCTTCCCGAACAGCCATATCCGCGAGATCTTCCAGGAGGAGTTCCGCGAGATCTATCGCTGGGGCGGGCTCTACAACCTGGTGATGCACCCGCAGGTGAGCGGCCGGCCGAGCCGCGTCGCGCTGCTGCGCGAGATGATCCAGTGGATCAAGACCTTCCCCGATGTGTGGTTCGCCACGGGCACCGAGGTCGCCGAGGCCTGGTCCGCGGCGCATGAGGGAGAGTGACGGATGATGCTGCGTCGCCTCCTTCTCGGCGCGCTTGCCGCCGGCAGCCTCGCCCTCTCCGCCGCCGCGCAGCCGCGCGAGCGGCCGTTGCGCCTCGTCCTCAATGTCGGGCTGCAAAATCTCGACCCGATCGCCAGCCCCTCCTTCGTCACCCGCAACTTCGCCTACATGGTCTACGACACGCTCGTCGCCATGGACGGCAAGGGCGAGTACCGGCCGCAGATGCTGGAGGGCTGGCAGGTCAGCGAGGATCGCCTCGCCTGGACCTTCACCCTGCGCCCCGGCCTCGAGTTCAGCGACGGCACGCCGGTCACCGCCGATGACGTCATCGCCTCGCTCAAGCGTTGGGGTGCGCGGGATGCCATCGGGCGGCGGCTGATCGCGGCGACGAAGGAGTTCCGCGCCGAGGCGCCGAACCGCTTCGTGCTGCAGCTGGCGCGGCCCTTCGGCGGCGTGATCGACGCGCTCGGCAAGCCGAGCGTGCATGTCCCCTTCATCATGCCGGCGCGCATCGCCTCGGCGACGCCGCCGACCCAGGCGGTGCCGGAGGTGGTCGGCAGCGGGCCCTACCTCTTCATCAAGGAGGAATGGGTGCCCGGCGAGCGCACCTTCTTCCGCCGCAACCCGCGCTACGTCCCGCGCCCGGAGCCGGCCGATGGTCTCGCCGGCGGCAAGCTGGCGAAGATGGAGCGGGTGGAGTTCGTCACCCTGCCCGACATCGCGCTGCGGGCGGCGGCCATCACCCGCGGCGAGGTGGACTATCTCGAATATGCGCCGATCGACTACCTGCCGACCTTCCGCCGCGACCGGAACCTCGTCATCGCCCGTCCCGGCGGCATCGCGCATATCGTCGGCGGCGTCAGCATCAACCATTACCTCCCGCCCTTCGACAGGCTGCCGATGCGCCGCGCACTGCAGGCGGCGCTCGACCGCGAGGAGATCGTCGCCAGCCACGGCCTGCCGGAGGGGATGTCGGACCCGGGCTGCGTCTCGGTCTATCTCTGCGGCACGCGCTACAGCACCGATGCCGGTGGCGAGGCCATCCGCAGGCCGAGCCTCGAGCGCGCCCGCGCCCTGCTGCGCGAGGCCGGCTACAACAACGAGCGCATCGTCTACCTCCAGCCGGCCGACAGCGCGCTCATCAACCCGATGGCGCTCGTCGTCATCGACCGGCTGAAGCGCGCCGGCTTCAACCTCGATGTCCAGGCCTCCGACTGGTCCTCGCTGGCGCAGCGCTGGGTCGGGCGGCAGCCGATCGCGGAGGGCGGCTGGAACCTCATCTCGGTGGTCTATACCGGCTTCGACATGGCCGATCCGCTCTCCAACATGGGCATCGGCTACAATTGCTCGAACAACCAGCCCTGGGGCTATTGCGTGCCGGAGATGACGCCGGTGCTCGACCGTTTCGCCGCCGAGAGCGACCCGGCCAAGCGCCGCGAGCTGGCGGCGGAGTTGCAGCGGCTCTCCATCGAGAACGTCACCTTCCCGCTCGACGGGCAGTTCCAGGCCCCGGCGGTCTGGCGGGCCGAGCTGCGGGGCGTGATCGACTTCGGCTTCCCGGTGATCTGGAACATCGAGCGGGCGCGCTGACCTGGGCAGGCGGGATCGGGAGGACTACATCGGAGGCATGAACCTGCCCCCCTTGGCCCTCACGATGGGCGAGCCCGCCGGCATCGGCGGCGAGATCGCCGCCGGCGCCTGGGCCGCGCTGCGTGCCAACGGCCCGGCCTTCTTCCTGATCGACGATGCCGACCGGATCGGGGGCGTCCCGGTCCGCCGCATCGCCGCGCCCGAGGAAGCGCGCGAGGCCTTCGCCGAGGCGCTGCCGGTGCTGCACCGGCCCCTCCCCCGCCCCGCCGTTCCGGGCCGGCTGGACCCGGCCAATGCCCCCGCCGTCATCGCCGCCATCGGCGAGGCGGTGGCGCTGTCGAAGGCCGGCCGCGCCGCCGGGGTGGTGACCAACCCGATCCAGAAATCCGCCCTCTACGCCGCCGGCTTCGCCCATCCCGGTCATACCGAGTACCTGGCCGAGATCGCCGGCACCGGCCGGCCGCCGGTGATGCTGCTCGCCTGCCCGGAGCTCAGGGTGGTGCCGGTGACGATCCACGAGCCATTGAAGCAGGCTATCGCCCGGCTCACCCCGGCGCTCATCGCCGAGACGGCGCGGCTGACGGCGGCCGGGCTGCGGCAGGATTTCGGCATCGCGGCGCCGCGGCTGGCCATCGCCGGGCTCAACCCGCATGCGGGGGAGGATGGGACGATCGGGACCGAGGACCGCAACATCGTGGCCCCGGCCGTCGCCATGCTGCGGGCCGAGGGGATCGACGCGCGCGGGCCCATCCCGCCGGACACGATGTTCACCGCCAAGGCGCGGCCGGGCTATGACGTGGCGCTCGGCCTTTATCACGACCAGGCGCTGATCCCGATCAAGACGCTCGACATGGCGGGTGGGGTGAACGTCACCCTCGGCCTCTCCATCGTCCGTACCAGCCCGGACCATGGCACGGCGCTCGACATCGCCGGGCGGGGCCTGGCCGATCCGGGCAGCCTCATCGCCGCGCTCCGGCTGGCCGCCGAGATCGCCGTTCATCGCAGGAAAGCCAGCCCATGACGCCGATGCGCCTCTCCGTGAACATCGACCATGTGGCGACGCTGAGGAATGCCCGCGGCGGCAGCTTCCCCTGCCCGGTGGAGGCGGCGCGCATCGCCATGGCGGCCGGGGCGGACGGCATCACCATGCATCTGCGCGAGGACCGCCGCCACGTCCGCGACCGGGACCTGGAGCGCGTCTCGGCCGAGGTGGCGACGCGGCTGAATTTCGAGATGGCGGCGACGGAGGAGATGGTCGGCATCGCGCTTCGCCTGCGCCCGCCCGCCTGCTGCATCGTGCCCGAGAAGCGGCAGGAACTGACGACGGAGGGTGGGCTCGACGTGATCGCCGCGGGCCGGCCCTTGCAGGATGCAATTGCCCGGCTGGCCGGGGCGGGGATCGAGGTCTCGGTCTTCGTCGAGGCGGATGCGCGGCAGATCGAGGCCGCGGCCCGGATGGGGGCGCAAGCCGTTGAACTTCATACCGGCGCCTATGCCGACTCCCTTCCCGCTGAACGTGAATTGCATCTTGCAAGATTGCGCCAGGGCGGCAAGGCCGCGGCGGCGGCCGGGCTGCAATGCCATGCCGGGCACGGGCTTTCCTATGAGACCTTGCCCCCCATCGCTGCCATGCCGGAGGTGGTGGAGGTCAGTATCGGCCATTTTCTTATCGGCCAGAGCGTCTTCGAAGGCATGCCGGCCGTCATCCGCCGCATGAAGGCGCAGATCGCCGAGGCGCGCGGCGGGATCTGACCGCAAGCGTAATTGCAAAATGCATGGCACGGGGGCTGCAGTGTGGATGGCAGGTCCATCCCAAAACGGAGCTTCGTGATGTCCCACGCTACGCCGCTCGCCGCCCGCTCGGCCCATCCAGCCGCCCGCCCAGAGGACGAGCGGATGAGCGCTGGCGCCTATGTGCTGCAGGGCACCGCCTTCATCGGTTTCCTGCTGCTTCTCTTCGTCCTGGCCGGGTTTCGGGGCTGAAGGGTCAGGCGGCTTTGGCTGCCTCGATCATCACGCCGGCGAGCAGCGTGTAGGCGGCCGTCCAGGCGGCCTCCACCTCCGGCGTGAAACCCTCGCCGAGCCCCTGCCGCAGCGTCCACAGCAACGCCGCGCCAACCGTCGCGTACTGCGCCTCGGTCACGCCATAGGCGACATGCCGCCGGGCAAGGGCCTGGGCGGCGGGGACGATCTCCTCTGGCCGCTTGAGCCCGGCGACCACCATGCCGAGCGTCGTCATCAGCTTCGCACCCTGCTCCCGCATGTCCTTGCCGGCGAAGAGCGGCGGCGTGGTCGGGTCGGTCTCGAAGAGCCTGCCGTAGAACAGCTCGGCGGCCTTCTCCCTGATTGGCACCACCTGGCGAAAGCTGTTCTGCACGAGGCTGGCTTGTTCCGGGCTCATGTGATTGCTCTTACTCCTGCAGGTGCCATCTCGCCGCACCCGATGACGTTGCGAAACCGGCCCATGATGGCGGGCGGCCCAGGCGAGTAAGCCCGCCTTGGCCATGGGGATGTGGAGCCGGCGAGGCTTCAAATCCCTGGAATCGTGCCGTTACGGGACGGTCAAGGGGCTGAGAAGCCGGGGGCCGGGGCTGGAGTTTGGGGATTTCCAGGCGTTGAGGCGGGGCCTGGCGCCGGCGGAGGCCACCTGCCCTGTGGATCAAGCCGTGGCGCGGGCCTGGCCAATCAGCGCCAGCCCCTCCGCGACCGAGACGAATTCGCCGCCGCCGGCCAGCCGTTCCACGCCGAAGCGGTCCGCGAAGAGGCGGCGGACGGCGGGGACTAGGGAGGTGCCGCCAGTAAGGAAGACGCGGTCGATGGCTTCATGTGGCAGGCGGGCCTCGGCCAGCGCCGCGTCGATGGCGGCGCCGAGACGGGCAAGGTCGGGGGCGATCCAGGACTCGAAATCGGCCCGGACGATCTCCGCCTCCACCGTGAAGTCCTCGTGACGGAAGGCAAGCATCGCCTGCGGGGCACGGGAGAGCGCGGCCTTCACTCCGGAGACGGCACGGTAGAGGGCATAGCCGGCCTCCTCCTCGATCAGCGTGATGAGGTGGTGCAGGCGCTCCGGGTGGTCGGCGGTGCGGGCGACCTCGGCGATGTCGCGCAGCACGCGCGGCGCGCGCATCAGCGACAGGCGGTGCCAGCGGGCGAAGCCGGTATACCAGGCGGCGGGGATCGGCATCGGCTTGCCCATCACCCGGTAGCTGTCGTTGCGGCCGAGCCGCGGCGAGACGACATGGTCGATGATGCGGTAGTCGAAGCTGTCGCCGGCGATGCCGACGCCGGAATGCCCGAGCGCGGTGACGCCGCCCGGCTCGTAGCGCAGGACGGAAAAGTCGCTTGTGCCGCCGCCGAAATCGCCGACCAGCACCGTCGCCGCGCCGCCGAGGGTATGGGCGAAGCGGTATCCGGCGGCTTCCGGCTCGAGGGCGAGGTCCACATCCTCCCAGCCCGCTTCGGCGAAGGCGGCGCGCAGGCGGGTTTCGGCCAGCGCGTCGTCGGGCATGTCGCCGGCGAAGCGGACGGGGCGGCCGGCGACGATGCGGGCGCCGGGCTCGGCGGGCAGCAGGGCGCGGAGGAACTGGGCGATCAGCGCCTCCAGCGTGAAGCTGCGCGTCAGGATACGCGTCTCGCTGAAGCTGCGCTGCGCCAGGTAGGACTTCATCGACATGATGAGACGGCTGGCCAGCGGGTCTTCGAGATAGGCCTCGATGGCGGCGGGGCCGGCGGCATGGCGCGGGGCGCCGCCCGCCCCGGCGGTGAAGCAGAGGACGGTGCGGAAGACGTCGAGCAACTCGCCGCCGAAGGGGAAGCGGACGGCCTCGACACGTCCATCGGGCAGGAGGCGCGCGACGACGCTGTTGGTGGTCCCGAAATCGATGCCGATGATGGGTTGCAGCGGATGTGCCCCCGAGCGGAAAGGGGCCGCGTGTTAGCCGATGCAGCGGGCTGGGTCGAGCCCGGGCCGAGACTCGCAATGGCCAAATTGCGATTTTTATCTCACTAAACGGGATTCAGACTGTCAGCGATCTTGCTCAGCATGTGCCGTAGCCGTCTCGAATCGGCGGGGCCGGGACGGGAAGCACGATGGCGCAGAAGATCCCGCCGAAGATTTGCGGCATGGAGGTTGGGATTTCGCCGTTTCCGCCCATCCACCCTTACATCCTGACGCGGGCCGGGGCCGGCAGATCACGAAGGCGATTTCCTGAACGAACGTTTGTTCATGAGCAAGCATACAACTTATACGGGTAACGTGCGTGTGGGCTTTCGGGGGCGTGATGACTCTCGCGGCCTGGACGGGTCTATTATCTCAACCTGAAGTCGCGGAACTTCAGGTGGCAGAAGGACCCGGAGGATGACGGTGTTGCTGGTCGAGGACGACGCCATGGTGCGTCTCACCCTCGCCGATTTCTTCGAGGCGGTCGGGCTCGACTTCCTTGAGGCGGACAATGCCGAGGATGCGCTGGCTATCATTGCGAACCAAGCGCAGCCCATCGACGTGCTGGTGACCGACCTCGATCTCGGGCTCGGCGACAGCGGGCTTGTCCTGGCGAAGAAGGCGCGCGTCCTGCGGCCGGAGCTGCGGGTGGTCTACGAGACCGGCAGCCCCGAGCTGTTTCTCGGCCACACCTTCTCTGAACGGGAGCGCGTCTTCCATAAACCCTTCGATCCCGTCGCCCTGGCGCAGGCCGTGCTGGCGCTCCAGGGCGCGGGCCGGGGGGGCGGGCCGGCGTCAGCGCGCCGCGGAGGAGAATGCCGTCGCGTCGAGCCTGTAGCCGCCATGGTCGGTGATGATGAGGCGGGGCTGGGCCGGGTCCGCCTCGATCTTCTGGCGCAGGCGATACACATGCGTCTCCAGCGTGTGGGTGGAGACGGCGCTGCTATAGTTCCAGACCTCGTTCAGCAACACCTGGCGGGCGACGGGCTTGCCGCCGGCACGGTAGAGGAATTTCAGGATCGCGCATTCCTTGTCGGTCAGACGGATCTTGCGGTTGCGCGTCGCCTCGGTCAGCAGGCGGAGGCTCGGGCGGAAGACATAGGGGCCGATGAGGAAATTGGCATCCTCGGAGTTGTCGTACATGCGGAGCTGAGCACGAACGCGGGCCAGCAGCTCGGACGGGCGGAAGGGCTTGGCGATGTAGTCGTTGGCGCCGGAGTCGAGACCGCGGACGACGTCTTCCTCGCCATCGGCGCCGGTCACCATGATGACGGGCATGTGGCGGCCGGCGCGGCGGAGGCTGGCGCAGAATTCGCGGCCATCGGCATCGGGCAGGCCAATATCGAGCAGGATGGCGTCGTAGCGCGCATCCGCGCGGGACAGCATGGCCTCGGCCTCGGCCACGCTCTGGGCCTCGTCGGCGCTGAACTCACCGTCGAGCAGGATCTGCTCGGCCAAGGTGGCACGCAGAGCGGGGTCATCCTCGACGATGAGGATCTGACGAAGGGCGGACATGGATGGCCTCCGGCGGGCGAAAAGGATCTTCGGCGTGATGGACTGCCTGGGGATATCACCTACAGGTTGAGAACACGCCACGCCAATCACTGACCGGCGAGCTTTGTCTGTTATTTAAGACATAACAGGATTGTGTAGAAGGGATAAGGACCTTTTACGAGACCGTATGGACCTTATTGCAGGCGGATGCCGGCGCGGCGGATGACATCGCCCCATTTCGCGTGTTCGGCGGCAATATGGGCGCGGTAGGCCTCGGGCGTGCCGGGGATGGGCGTCGCGCCGAGTTCGGCTAGGCGCTGGGCCGCGGCCGGGGTGGCCAGCATGCGTTGCAGGGCGGCGTTCGCCGTGGCGATCACCTCGGGTGGCGTGCCGCGCGGGGCGAGCAGGCCGAACCAGGCCGTCACCTCATAGCCGGGCAGGCTTTCCGCGATGGCCGGAATGTCCGGCGCGCCGGACCAGCGGACCTTGCTGGTGACGCCGAGCGCCGTCAGCGCGCCGCCGCGGACATGCGGCAGGATGGAGGGCAGGTTATCGACGCCCCAGGCGATGCGGCCGGGCAGCAGGTCGCCCAGCATCGGCGCGCTGCCGCGATAGGTGATGTGCTCGCCCTCGATCCCGGCCTGGAGGCGGAAAAGCTCGGCCGAGAGATGCGTGCTGCCGCCGATGCTCGTCTCGCCATAGGCCAATCGCTCCGCCTTTGCCCGGGCGATGAGGTCCGGGATGGTCCTGAGGCCGAGGGAGGGATGCGCGGCGAGCAGGTTGGGTACTTCCGCCACCAGCGAGATCGGGGCGAAGTCGGCGATGCCGTCATAGCCGGGGTTCGGGTAGAGGTGGGCATTGATGGCCTGGGTGCCCGGCGAGCCCATCAGCAGGGTGGTGCCGTCCGGCGCGGCACGGGCCACGGCCTGGGCGCCGATATTGCCGCCGGCGCCGGAGCGGTTCTCGACGACGAAACTGCCCCCCGTTGCTTCCTGCAGCCAGTTCGCGGTGAGGCGGCCGAGGATGTCGACCGTGCCGCCCGGCGGGAAGGGAACGACGATGCGGACAGGGCGGGAAGGCCAGGCCTCGGCCGCGGGCGCGGGCGCGGCAAGGAGGCTGGCGGCGAGCAGGGTACGGCGCTTCATGGGTGGCAGCCTTTCCTGGGTCGGGGCCCGTCAACAGATGTCCGGCGAGAGCGCCTCGTGACTGACCCTCGTCATCATTGCAGGGTGGACGGTGCCTGGGCCCGGGGCAAGACGCCGCTGCGCCCCTCGCCCATGGCCACCCCGCTCATCCACCGCGGCCTTGGCCGGGGGCAGCGTTCGCGGCGGAAATCCGGACATTCCTGTCCAGCCGCCGGTCATCCGCGGCAGCGCGGCGGCGTTATGCGAGGCTCGTGCCCGCGAGGGTCATGCGGCACAGCACGCCCTCCGGCCGGAACTCCACCCGCGCGCTCCCGGATGCCTGGCCCAGGCCGCGCGCGATGACGGACTGGCCGAAGCCATGGTGCCTGGGGGGCTTCACCGGCGGGCCGCCCTCTTCCTGCCAGGTGATCGCAAAGCTGCCATCGGGCTGCCGTTGGCCGGTGACGGCCACGCGGCCTGCCTCATTCGACAGCGCGCCGTATTTCACCGCATTGGTGATCAGCTCGTGCAGGACCAGGCCGAGCGAGACGGCCGTGTCCCGCGTGACCTGCTCGGCAAGCCCGGTGAGCGTCACGCGCGGCCCCTGCGGCGCGACGTAGGGCGCGAGCTCGTTGCGGATCAGCTCCTCCACCGTGAGGCCGGTCCAGCTCTTCTCGGCGAGCAGGTTCTGCGTCACGGAAAGGGCCGAGATACGCTGCGTGAAGCGCACGCGGAAGTCGGGCAGGTCCCTGGCCGTGGCGAGCGTCCGGCTGCTGATCGCGATGACCAGGGCCAGCATGTTCTTCATACGATGGTTGAGCTCGCCCATCAGCAGGGCCTGCCGCTTCTCGAGCGCCTTCCTCTCCGTGAGATCAACCAGCGTGAAGATGCATCCATGCACCTTGCCGCCCGACCCATGCAGCGGCGCGGCGTTGATCAGAAGCTCCAGCGTGTGTCCTTCCACTGCCATGGAGGCTTCGATGCCGCGGACGGAACTGCCGCTCGCCGCGATCGCAACCAGGTCCTCGGCGCCCATGGTGGCTGCCCCGGGCGCGAAGACGAGGGGAAAGGCCTCCTCGAAGGCGCGACCGACGGGCGAGACCTCCTGGATGCGGCTGACCGCGGGGCTGGCATGGGTGATGCGGCCGGTCTCGTCGCAGACCAGCACCGCCTCGTTGGCGGAGGCCATGACGGCGCGGCCGATGCGCTCGCTCTCTTCCGCCGCCGCCGCCTCGACGCGGTCGGTGATGTCGGTGAAGGTAAGGGCGAAGCCCTCGGCGAAGGCGAGTTGGAGGGGCGCAGCGGTGACCACCACATGCCGCGCCCGTCCGCCGACGACGAGGCCGATCGGCGCGCTCAGCTTGCCCGAAGCGGCCGAATCAAGCAGCGCCTGCACCTTCGGCGCGGCCGGGCCCAGCGCCGGGAACAGCCCATCGCGTTGGAGAGCGTCGGCGGAGCAGCCGAGAAGGGTCTCGAGGGCAGCGTTGGCGTAGACCGGCCGCCGCTCTGCATCGAGAGCAACGGCACCCAGGTCCATCGCTTCCATGAAGGCCCGGAAGGAGTCGCCGCTGTCGAGGTGGAAGACCTGCGCCTTTCCCGCGCCATCCACGACGAAGGCGTCCACCTCGCCCTCGCGGATGGCCCGCAGGGTTTCCTCGGCCTCCGCCAGGCGCTGGCGCAGTTCCGCGACCTCGCCCCCCTCGACGTTCATCGGCTGGTGTCGATCTGCAGGCTCACTAGGACCTTCTGCGTGTCGGAAAGGTCGCCGATGATCTTCTGGATCGGCACGGGAAGCTGGCGGACAAGGGTGGGGATGGCGACGATGTTGTGCTCCCGCGCCAAGTGGGGCGATTGGCGCAGGTCGATAACGTCGATGAGGTACCGGCCGGGCCCCAGGTGCTCGCCGCAGATCCGCTCGAGGTTCCGGATGGCGGCGACGGATTTCGGTGTCTGCCCGGCCACGTAGAGCGTCAGCCGGAGCGGTGCCGCCCCATTCATCTCATTCGTCTCCGACATCTGCCGCCTGCGCTCTCCGGGACTTCGCCATTGCAAGCCTGTCGGACTGCGCCTGCGCATCGAAGCGCCGCCTGCCCTCGGCGACGCTGCGGAATTCCAGCTCTTCTGCCTCCAGCTCGGCACGGAGTGCATCGATCTGGGCGAGGGTGCGGCGGCGGCGCTGCTCCAGCCTCTGCTCGACCACCTCGGCATCCAGGCGGCGCTGCGCCTGCTCGCGGCGCAGCCGCGCCTCCTCGGCACGGCGGGCCGAGCCGGTCAACGCGCCCTGCTCCCCCAGATAGGGCCGGATGAGGGAAATGCCGTGATCGGTCATCACGAACTCCCGCACCTGGTTGGAATGCGAGATGCCGCGCGCCTTGAGGAGGTAAAGCTCCCTGTTGAATTCGCCGTTCGCCTCGCGGTTCAGCAGCAGGACCCAGGCATCCATGAGGGAGGACAGGCCGGCATCGGTCTGCACGGACCCATGCTCGTGCGAGAGATGCGTGAAGAGGCCGGTGATGCCATGGGATTTCAGGTAGTCGATGACCCGCAGCAGCATGGCCTGCACGTCGCGGTGGTCGCCGGCATCGAGGAAGGCGGAGATCGGATCGAGCACGACGAGGGAGGGCTGCATGCGCGCGACGTCGCGCAGCATGATCGCCAGGTGCATCTCCAGGCTGTAGAAGGTCGGCCGCGATGCGTGCATCGACAGCTGCCCGTTCTCGACATAGCGGCCGAGGTCAAGGCCGATGGACCGCATGTTCCGCACGGTCTGCGCCCCGGACTCCTCGAAGGAGAAGTAGAGGGCGCGCTCGCCGGCGGCACAGGCCGCGGCGAGGAAGGATGCGGCGATCGAGCTCTTCCCCGAGCCGGCAACGCCACTGAGCAGGATGCTGCTGCCGCGGTGGAAGCCGCCGCCCGTCAGCATGTCGTCGAGGTCGGGGATGCCGCTCGAGATGCGCCCTTCATGGACCATGTGCCCGAGGCCGAGCGCGCTGACCGGCAGGACGCTGAAGCCGTCCGCCGCGATCAGGAAGGGATACTCGTTCGTGCCGTGCGCGGTTCCGCGATACTTCACGATCCGCAGGCGCCGGGTCGAGACCTGGTTCTCCACGCGGTGGTCGAGCAGGACCACGCAGTCCGATACGTATTCCTCGAGGCCCTGGCGCGTGAGCGCGCCCTCGCCGCGCTCGCCGGTGATGACGGCGGTCAGCCCCCTTTCCTTGAGCCAGTCGAAAAGGCGGCGGATCTCGGCACGGAGAACGGCGACGTTGGTGAAGGCCGAGAAGAGGCTCTCGATGGTGTCGAGCACGATCCGCTTGGCGCCGACCGCCTCGACCGCCAGCTCCAACCGCATGAAGAGGGCTTCGAGGTCGTAGTCGCCGACCTCGGCAAGCTCGGCCGGGTTGATCGTGATGTGCTCGATGAAGATCCGGCCGTCAGCAATGAGTTCATCGAAGCCGAAGCCGAGCGAGGCGACGTTGTCGACGATGTCGTCCGGCCGCTCCTCGAAGCTGACGAAGACGCCGTTCTCCCCGTGGTCGCGGGCGCCCTTGGCGAGGAAGGTGGATGCGAAGAGAGTCTTGCCGCAGCCGGCGGAGCCGCAGACGAGCGTCGGCCGGCCGCGGGGCAGGCCGCCCAGCGTCAGGTCGTCGAAGCCTTCGATTCCGGTCGGAACCTTTTGAACACCCGCAGCCATTCACTTCCTGCCCGCCACCAGCCCGAACATCTACGACCAACGTCCCGGCAACGCAATTGGTTGTGCCTCAGCGGCCGTCGAGAAATTCAAGGGAGCTCACAGTATAGATTCTGTTAACGAAGATCTTGGCAACTATCGCGAAAACAACTCGCAACCATGCATATTATAACGTTTTAGAAAGCGGCATTCTGGGAACCGAACCGGTTGCAATCCTGCAGCCTGCTGCCTCGCTACCGGTGGGCTCCGTGAAACGAACGGTTCGGAATGTTCGCCAAAACTGTTTCTTGCCGGGCATCCTTGCATGGTGTTGCCGCGAACTACTCAGAACGGTGGCCACCGACATCTTCGCAGCGATCAGCTACTGGCCCTGATGCCATGCCTCCAAGGCCGCGCGCAACGCGGGCGGGATGGCCGCCGCGCGGCGCGTCTCGCGGTCGAGCACCACCATGACCGAAAGCGCGGCGGCATGGCAGGCCTCGCCGGCGAAGAGGCCCTGTTGCAGGCTGAAGCTGCTGCCGCCGATGCGGGCGACGCAGGTGCCGATCCGCACCCGGCCGGGGTAGTGCAGCTCGCGCAGGTAGTCGATCTCGACGCGGGCCAGCGCCATGGCCACCACGCGGGTCTGCGGCGGCCCGGCGATCTCGGTCAGCAGCTCCCCCCGCCCGGCCTCGAAGAAGGCGCCATAGGCGCCGTTGTTGATATGGCCGTTGAGGTCGGTATCGGCGATCCGCAGCTTCTCCTCCGTCCAGAAGGAGAAGTGCGCGGGGCCGGGCGGGGTGGGCTTCACTTCGACTTCTCGGACTCGTAGCGGGCCTTGTTCTCGGCGTTCGGCGGGTAGAGGCCGGGCAGCGACTCGCCGGCCTCGACCTTGCCGACGATCCAGGCTTCGAGCCGCTCCTGCTCCTCGCCCGTATTGGCCACCTCGTCCACCAAGGCGGCGGGGATGCAGACGGCGCCGTCGTCATCGGCGACGATCACGTCACCCGGGAAGACGGCGACGCCGCCGCAGCCGATCGGCTCCTCCCAGTTGACGAAGGTGAGGCCGGCGACGGAGGGCGGGGCGGCGCCGCCGGAGCAGTAGACGGGCAGGCCGGTGCCGATGACGCCGGCGACGTCGCGCACCGCGCCATCCGTCACCAGGGCGGTGACGCCGCGCTTCACGAGGCGCGCGCAGAGGATGTCGCCGAAGATGCCGGCATCGGTCACGCCCATCGCATCGGCGACGACGATGGCACCCTCCGGCATGGCCTCGATGGCGGCGCGCGTCGATTTCGGCGAGGACCAGCTCTCGGGCGTCGCCAGGTCCTCGCGGGCGGGGACGAAGCGGAGGGTGAAGGCGGGGCCGACGAGGCGCTTGCCCTTGGCGGCCGGCGTGAAGGGCGGAGTGCCTCGGAGCCAGATGTTGCGGAGGCCCTTCTTCAAGAGGACCGTGGTGATGGTGGCGGTGGTGATCCGTTCCAGCTTGGCGCGGGTGGCGGCGTCGAGGGCCATGGGCTTGCTCCTGCTTCGGCCTTCCGGCTTAGAGCAAACTCCGGCCCGGCGAAATCACCCGCGCGGCGCAATGCCGCAACGGGGGCCGAACCTTCGCCCGGCCTGGCCGTTGGGGAGCGCTGGTTCCACTTCTCGGAAAGGACAGGGCGACATGCCGGACACCGAATCGGGGCCCGCCGGGTTCGAGAGCCATTGGGATGCGGACTGGTTCAAGGTCAAGGCGGAGGAATGCCGGCGGCTGGCGGGGCTGCTCGCCGAGCATCCGCAACAGGCCTCGCTGCTCGCCCTCGCCGAGGATTTCGGCAAGCAGTCGGAGCGTGCCCGGCAGCTGGCGGCGATGGCGGTGTCGAGCCGGCGCTAGGCTTCCCTACCCTGCGCCAGGGCGAGCAGCGTGGCGGCGGCGGGGGCGAGCAGGCCGGGCCCATGCCGCTCCAGTGCGTAGCGGCGGGCTTCCTCGCCAAGCGCCAGAAGGGCCGGGCGGTCGGCCAGCAGGGCGCGGATGGCCGACACCAGGGCCTCGGCAGGGACGAGGCGCACGGCCGGGGTGTCGAACCGTGCCTGGATGGCGAAGTCATGCGCGATGACGGGCGTGCCGCAGGCGAGCGATTCGAGGATCACCCGCGGTACTCCCTCCCAGGTAGAGGCATGCGCCATCAGCCAGGATTGCGCCATGACGCGAAATGCCTCCGGCTGGGGCAGGTGGCCGGTGAGGCGGACCAGGGGATGGCCCTCGGCTAGGGCGGCAACCCTGGCGCGGGTCTCGCCGTCGCCGACGAGTGCGATGCGGCAGCCGGCGAACAGGGGCGCCAGCGCCGCCTGGTTCTTGCGCGGCTCGAAGCTGCCGACGTTGCAAAGGTCGTAGGCCTTCGCTTCGGGTGCACGGGTGGCGGCATAAGCGGCGTCGGCGCCTGGCCAGTCGATATGCTTCGGCAGCCGCACCGCCGGCAGGACGCGGCCGAGGCGGCGCGCGATGGCCTCGATCTGCCCCTCGCTTTCGGCCAGGACGAAATCCGCCGCGGCCAGGTTGCGGTGGATGCTGGTGCCGCCGATGACGAAGCCGATGCGGCAGCGCGCGCGGTCGAGCGCCTCCAGGCACTGTGCGACGATGTCGTAGTCCATGCCCTTGAACAGCACGGCATCCGGCGCGTCGGCGCGCAGCCACTCCACCATGGCCGTGGAGCCCTGCCGATGCGCCTGGACCTCCGGCGCGTCGGAGGGAAAGTAATGGATGGGAACGCCGCCGTCGAAGACCACGCTGCGCGGCGCGGCGGAGGCTTCGGCACGCAGCACGGCGGCGTCATGGCCGAGGGCGCGCAGCTCCCGCGCCAGCAGCCCCTCGCGCAGCTCGCCATGCAGGTCCGGCGCGGGGTGGCAGAGGATGAAGCGGAGCTTCACGGCCGGGCCAGGGCCGCGAGCGCCGCCTCCACGATCTGCTCCGGCAGCGGCTCCACCGAGAGGACGATGGTGCGGTCGTCCGGTGCCGGCGGCTCCAGCGTGGCGAACTGGCTGGCCATCAGGCTCGGCGGCATGAAGTGGTCCGGCCGTGCCGCCTGGCGGGCGCCGATCAGGGCCGGGTCGCCGCTCAGGTGGAGCAGGCGCACCGCCGGGCGGCCGGCAAGCAGGCGGTCGCGGTAGGCCTGCTTCAGCGCCGAGCAGGTGGCGACGCCCCCGCCCGGCGCATGGGCATCGAGCCAGGCGCCGATGGCATCCAGCCAAGGCCAGCGGTCTTCATCCGTCAGCGGCTCGCCGCGGCTCATCTTGGCGATGTTGGCGGGCGGGTGGAAGCTGTCGGCATCGGCGAAGGGCACGCCGAGCCGCTCCGCGAGGAGAGTGCCGACCGTGCTCTTGCCGGCGCCGGAGACGCCCATCACCAAAACCAGATGACTCATTTCTTGGGAGCTTCCAGGTGGCCGCCGAAGCCCTTGCGCTGGGCGGAAAGGACCTTGCCGCTGAAGCGGCCCTCGTCACGGCTGGTGAAGCGGGTGTAGAGCGCCGCGGAGAGGACGGGGGCGGCGACCGCCGTCTCGACCGCGGCCTGGACGGTCCAGCGTCCCTCGCCGCTGTCGGAGACATGGCCGGAGAAGCTCTCCAGCTGCGGATCGCCGGCGAGCGCCTGGGCCGTCAGGTCGAGCAGCCAGGAGGCGACGACGCTGCCGCGACGCCAAGCCTCGGTGATCTCGGCAAGGTTGAGGGTGAAGCGCTGGTCCTCGGGGAGGACGTCGCTGTCGGCGTGCTTGAGGATGTCGAGGCCCTCGGCGAAGGCCTGCATCATGCCATATTCGATGCCGTTGTGAATCATCTTGGTGAAGTGGCCGGCGCCGTTGGGGCCGGCATGGACATAGCCCTGCTCGGGGCGCGGGTCGCCGGTGTAGCCGGGCGTCGGGGCGGCGGCGGCCTTGCCGGGGGCAAGCGCGGCGAGGATGGGGTCGAGGCGGCGGACCACCTCGTCCTCGCCGCCAATCATCATCGAATAGCCTCGCTCCAGGCCCCAAACGCCGCCGGAGGTGCCGATATCGAGGAAGTGGAGGCCCTTGGCCCGCAGCGCCGTGCCGCGGCGGACGCTGTCCTTCCACATGCTGTTGCCGCCGTCGATCAGCACGTCGCCGGGGGAGAGCAGGGCGGCGAGCGCGTCGATGGCGGCCTCGGTCGGGGCGCCGTTCGGCAGCATGATCCAGATGGCGCGGGGGGCCTGCATGGCGGCGACCATGGCCTCCAGGCTGTCGACGGCGCGGGCGCCCTCCTTGGCGAGCACGGCGCCGGGAGCGGGGTCGCGGTCAAAGGCCACGCAGTCATGACCGGCGCGAAGCAGCCGCCGCACGATGTTGCCGCCCATGCGGCCGAGGCCGACCATGCCGAGTTGCATCTGATCCACTCCCACGAAAAAGAAAAAATCGGGGAGAAGGTATTCTCCCCGAACCCCTCGTCTATTTCCCTGAGTTCGCCACTCAACCAAATCGCGCCAGGGTAAATTCTGGGGGAACTTCCCCACGACCCAACACCGCATCCGCCGTCATCCGGCCGGCGATGGGGGCCAGGGTGTAGCCGTTGCTGGTGACGGCGTGGAAGAGGCCGGGCACCCCAGGCGCCTCGCCGAGCAACGGGGCGCGGTCCACCTCCACCGCGAGGCCGGTCCAGGCGCGGATGGCCTGCATGCCCGCAAGGCCGGGCAGGACACGGCCGGCGACCCAGAGATTGCCCTCGATCGAGCGGCGCAGGTTGCGCGGAGCGCCCCGCGCATCGAGCACCCCGGGCCAGCCGCCGCCGACCAGCACATGGCCGCCATCGCCCTGCTTCAGCGAGAGGTGTCGCCCGGCATGGGCGACGAGGTGGCGCATGGTGGGCGCCGCGCCCTCGGTTGCGATCACCTGCTGGACGGAGCCGATCACCGGCAGCGTCACGCCGAGCATGGCGGCGATGCGGCCGGCATAGGCGCCGGCGCAATTGACGACGCGACCGGCGCGGATGGCGCCGCCCGGCGTCGTCACCGTGAAGCCCGATCCCTCGCGGGCGATGGCCTGGACTTCCACCCCCTCGCGCAGCCGGGCACCGGCGCGGGCGGCGAGGCGGCGGAGGGAGAGGGTGCCGCGCAGCGGGTCGATCTGGCCCTCGGCGGGGGCGAAGCCGGCGCCGATGAAGTGCGGGCCGAGATAGGGGGCGAGGCTCCGCAGCTCGTTGGCGCCGAGGAGGTGGCTCTCGATCCCCCTTGCCCGCTCCGCCGCGACCTTGGCGCGGAGCCAGCGGAACTGCGCCTCCGTCTCGGCCAGCATCAGGCCGCCTTCGGTGCGGATGCCAAGCCCCTCCCCCGCCTCGGCGGCGATCTCGCGCCAGAGGGCGATGCTGCGCGGGCCGAGGGGGAGGCGGTCGAGGGAGGGGCCCGTTTCCTGCTCGCCGTCGAAATCGTAGGTGAGGAGCTGGACGTGGAGGCTGCCGGCATTGGCGGTGCTGGCGGCCATGCCGGCCTCGCCGCGCTCGGCCAGCAGCACGTCGGCGCCGTCGCGGGCCAGGTACATCGCGGTCGAGAGGCCGAGGACGCCGCCGCCGATGACCAGCACGTCGCAGGATTCAGCGAGCGGTGCGGGGGGCCTGGCGGCCCACTGGTTGTAGTGCGGCAGCGGGAAGCTGGGCCAGTCGCCGCCCTCGGGCAGTTCCAGCATGAGGGCGGCGGCGGGGACGGGCTTTACCGGGGCACGCGGGGCGGCGAAGCCGGCCTCCTCCGCCACGCCGCAGAGCCGGGCGACGGAGGTGGAGCACATGCGGCCCTGGCAGCGGCCCATGCCCGCCCGGGTCGCCTTCTTCAGCCCGGCCAGGGAGCGGATTCCAGCGGCCTGCTCGGCACGGAGGCGGCCGGCGGTGACCTCCTCGCAGCGGCAAAGGATGGTCTCGTCCGGGAGGGCGGTGAGGTCGGGGGGCGGGGCGGCGAAGAGACGCCAGAGGCCGGACTGGAAGGCGAGCGCCCGGCGGAGCGCGGCGCGGGCCGACCCGGCCTCCGGCGTGGCGAGGCCGAGATCGGCGGCAGCCGCGAGACCGGCCAGGCGGCCACGGGCGAGGGCGATGCGGGCGCCGCCGATCGCCGCGCCGTCGCCGACGGCGAAGACCGATGCGAGGGAGGTGCGGCCATCCTCGGCCGCGACCGTCTCCAGCCGCTCGCCGGTGAAGCGGTGCTCGGCGCCGAGCGCGCGGGCAAGGCCGGTCTCCGGCTGGAAGCCGAAATTGAGGGCGCAGGCATCGGCCTCGATGCGGCGCTCGCCCTCGGGCGTGCGGAGGCGGAGGGCGGCGAAGCGGGCTTCACCCTCGCAGGCGAGGATCGTGCTGCCCCAGAGCACGGGGACGCCGGCGCGGTGAAGCCGGCGGAGGTAGCGGAGGCCGTCCCAGGCGAGGTCGGGGGAGGCCCGGAGGATGCGGGCGGCGTCCCGCCATTGGGCGAGGCCGGGGCGCGGGGCGGCTTCGGCCACGGCGACGACCTCGGCGCCGCCGTCGAGCAGCTCGCAGGCGAGTTGCAGGTTCAGCGGGCCGTTGCCGGCGATGACGATCCGCCGCCCGGGGGAAACGCGGTTGGCGCGGGCCAGGGTCTGCATGCCGCCCGTTGTCATCACCCCGGGCAGGGTCCAGCCGGGGACGGGGACGGGGCGCTCATGCGCGCCGGCGGCGAGGATGAGGCGCCGCGGGCAGAGGGTGACGGCGGCGCCGTCGATGAGGGCGCCGATCTCGTCGGGGGCGAAGCCGCCCCAGACGGTGGCGCCGGTCAGGATCTCGGCGCCGGCGGCCTGGGCGAGGGCGCGCAGCGTCTCGCCCTTGCGGAACTGGGCGTCGGGCGCGGCGTGGCTGTGGGAGGCGGCGAGCGGCTTGAGGTACTGGCCGCCGGCATCGCCGCGCTCGTCGAGCACCAGGGTGCGGGCGCCGGCCTCGGCGGCGGCGCGGGCGGCGGAAAGGCCGGCGGGGCCGGCGCCGATCACCAGCACGTCGCAGTGGCGCTCGGGGATCGCCTCGGGCGGGTCGGCGAGGGGGGCGGGCACGGCGGGCGGGGCGCTGCCGACCGCCATGCCGTCCCGAACCTTGGTCAGGCAGGCGCGCTGGCCGGGCTTGCCATCGACCGTGACGAGGCAGTCGAAGCAGGCGCCCATGCCGCAATGGAGGCCGCGCGGGGCGCCGGACTGCGTCTCCCGGTAGGCCAGAATGCCGGCGGCGGAGAGGGTGGCGGAGATGGTCTCGCCGGGCAGCGCTTCCAGCGCCTGGCCGTCGAAGCTGATGCGGATGGGGGTCGTGACGGGGCGGATATCGGGATGGGTGAGGCGCATGCGCTTGCCGGGGTCCGCCACTTCCTGTTCAGTCGGCATCATCGCATGCAGAAGCGAGGGGGCAAGCAGCATGGCCAGGCCGTTCCGCGGGACCTACACGGTCCTCATCACCCCCTTCACCGCGGATGGCGCGGCCGTCGATCTCAAGGCGCTGGAGCGGCTGGTGGAATTCCAGATCGCGGAGGGGATCGACGGGCTGATCCCGCTCGGCTCGACGGGGGAGTTCCTGAGCGTCAGCCGGGAGGAGCGGACGGCGATCACCGAGACGGTGGTGCGGACCGCCGCCGGCCGCGTGCCGGTGCTGATGGGCACGGGGGCGGAGGACACGCGGGAGGTCGTCGCCCTGTCGCGCGAGGCGGAGGCGCTCGGCGCGGACGGGGTGATGATCATCCCGCCCTTCTATGCGGTGCCGACGGAGGACGAGCTGTTCCACCACTACAAGACGGTGGCGGATGCGATCGGCATCCCGATCATGGTCTACAACAACCCGGCGACGGCGAATGTCGACCTGCTGCCGACGACGCTGGCGCGGCTCTCGACCATCCCGAACTGCCTCTACGTCAAGGAGAGCACGCTGGAGGCGACGCGGGTGCGCGACATCATCGCGCTCTGCGGAGACCGGATGGAGGTGTTCGCGGGCGTGCTTGGGTATGAGAGCGCCTGGCTGGGCGCGATCGGCTGGGTGGCGGTGTGCAGCAACCTGGTGCCGCGCCTGTCGCGGGACATGTTCGCGGCAGCGGCCTTCGAGGCCGAACGGGCGAAGGCGCTACCGCTCTACCGCAAGCTGGCGCCGCTGCTGCCTTGGGTGGGCGGGCCGCGCTACGTTTCCGGTACCAAGGCAGGATTTCGGCTGATGGGGATGGAGATGGGCGACCCGCGGCCGCCGCGCCTGCCGCTGCCGGAGCGGGACGTGCCGGCGCTGGCCTCGGTCTTGCAGGCGATGGGCGCGATGCCGGCCGCCCGCGCTGCCGCCGAATAGGAGTGCCCACGATGCTTCGCCGTTCCCTGCTCGGCGCCGCCTGCGCCGCGGTCAGCCTGCCCGCTTTCGGGCAAAGCTGTGCGCCGAAGGTCGCCGATGGCGAGCTGGTGAAGGCGCGCACCCTCACCCTCTCGACCAACCCGACCCTGGCGCCGATGCAGTTCGTCAATGCGCAGGGGCAGCTGGTCGGGATGCGGGTGGAGCTGGGGGCGGAGATCGCGAAGCGCCTCTGCCTTGGCGTCGAGCATGTGCGCGTCGAGTTCGCGGCCATGATCCCGGGGCTCGCGGCGCGGCGCTGGGACATGATCAACACGGGCATGTTCTATACCGAGGAGCGGGCGAAGCTGATGTACCTCGTCCGCTACGAGGAGCAGGCGATCAGCGTCAGCGTGCCGCGCGGCAACCCGAAGAAGATCAGCCGCATCGAGGACATGGCCGGGCTCACCGTCGGCGTGGAGCAGGGCGGGTTCGAGTTCCGGCGGACGCAGGACATCGCCAAGGCGCTGGAGGAGCGGAAGCTGCGGCCGATCACCATCCGGCCCTTCGACAATTTCGCCGTCTCCTTCCAGGCGCTGCGCGTCGGACAGCTGGATGCGGCGATCTCCATCGACAGCACGGGCAAGGAATACGAGGAGCGCGGCGACTTCAGCCGTGCCATCACCGGGCTCTACGGCACGCCGATCAATTTCGGCTTCCGCAGCAAGGCGCTGGCCGAGGCGGTCGCGGGCGTGCTGACGGAGATGCGCGGGGACGGGTCGCTGCGCGCGCTGCTCGACCGCTATGGGGTGAAGGAATACGAGGGGGCCTTCGAGGTGGTCGGTCCCTCGTAGCGTGCAGGCCTGGCGCTGGGACGGGTTCCTCGACTACCTCTTCAATGCCTATCTGCTGGAGGGCGCGGCGATCTCGGTCGCGCTCACCGTGGCGGCGCTCGCTTGCGGGCTGGTCATCGGGCTTGGCATCGCGGTGATGCGGCTCTCCGGCAGCCGGGTGCTGCGGGGGGCGGCTGGCTTCTATTGCTGGATCTTCCGCGGCACGCCGCTGCTGGTGCAGCTGCTCGTCATCTATACCGGGCTGCCGCTCTTCGGGCTGCGCTTCTCGGTCTGGGAGGCTGCGCTGCTTGGCCTCTCGCTGAACGAGGCGGCGTACCTCTCCGAAATCCTGCGCGCAGGCATCCTCTCGGTGCCGAAGGGCCAGCGGGAGGCGGCGCTGGCGCTCGGCCTCCGGCGCGGGCAGGTCTTCCGCCTCGTCACCTGGCCGCAGGCGCTGCGCATCGTCATCCCGCCGCTCGGCAACAGCGTGAACGGGCTGCTGAAGACCACCTCCGTCGCCAGCGTCATCTCGGTCGACGAGCTGCTGCGGCGGACGCAGATCCTGATCCAGGAGCGCTTCCTGGTGCTAGAGCTCTTCGCAGTCGCGGCGCTCTACTACCTGGCCATGACGACGCTCTGGGACCTGGTGCAGCGCCGGCTGGAGCGGCACTACGGCCGCGGCTATGGGCAGGAGGGCGCCGACCGGCGGTGAGCTTCCCCCCGTGATGCGCATCGGGCTTGCAACCAGGGGTGGCAGGGCGGCACTGTCCAGGCGAATGGTCCCCGGAGTCCCGATGCATCGCCCGCTCCTGGCAGCCCTGCTGGCCGCCCTCTCCCTGGCCGGGTCCGTCCATGCCCAGCCGGCCCCCGCCCCGGCGCGGGAGGCGGTGGTGGCTAACGACACCGACCGCATCCTGCAGGAGCTTTACGTTCATCGCCTGGGCGCGGATGAGGGGCCGGACCGGCTCGGCAGCGGCGTGCTGCCGCCGCGGGCGACGCTGCGCGTGCCGCTCGGCCGCACGCGGGACTGCAATTTCGAGGCGCGTGCGGTCTTCGAGGGCGGCGACGAGATGCGCCGCCGGGCCGATCTCTGCCGCTCGCCCCGAATCGCCTTCGCCGATACCGGGCCGGTGCGCGAGGTGACGGTCAGCAACCAGTCCGACCGGGTGGTGCGCGAGCTTTACCTGGCGCCGGCCGGCAGCCGCGGCGGCCGGGGCCGGGAATGGGGCGCCGACCGCCTGGGCAGCGGCACCGTCGCGACGGGCGAGGATTTCCGCCTGCGCCTGCGCAACATGGCCGGCTGCAGCGTCGATGTGCGCGTGGTCTATGACGATGACGAGGAGGAGGTGCGCGAGCGGCAGGATGTGTGCCGCTCGCCGCGCCTCGCCTTCGGCGACCCGAACCTGCCGGTGCGGGAGGTGACGGTGACCAACCGCGGCCGGCGGATGCTGCGCGAGCTTTATGCCCGCGCCGCCGGGCGGGAGGGCTGGGGCGGAGACCGGCTCGGCGCCGAGATGATCGACCCGCGCGGCGACTTCCGTCTCCGCCTGCGCGGCGAGTCCTGCCGCTTCGACCTGCGCGCCGTCTTCGAGGACAACCGCGAGGAGGTGCAGCGCGGCCTCGACCTTTGCGCCCAGCAGCGGGTCGGCTTCGGCGCGCCAGTGATCGGCGAGGGCGGGGCGCGGCGGGTGACGCTGGTCAACGGCTTCAGCCGCACGGTGCGGGAGGCCTATCTGTCGCCTGCCGACAGCGACGACTGGGGCGAGGATGCGCTGGAGAACGAGGTGATCGCCCCCGGCGCGCATCGGGCGCTGCCGATGGAGGGTGGCTGCCGGGCCGACCTGCGCATCGTCTTCGACAACGACTCGGCCGAGGAGCGGCGGGACATCGACATCTGCGCGCTCGGCACCCTGGCGCTCCGGCCGGGCTGGACGGTGGACGAGCTGGCGGCGGAGGGGCCAGGGGATGGAGTGAAGGAGCCGCAGCCGGGCAGCATCCGCCTGCGCAATGCCGGCGGCTTGCCGGTGGTGGAGCTTTATGCCGACCCGCCGGGCGGCAAGCGCGGCGAGGACCGGCTCGGCCGGACCGTGCTCGGCACCGGGGAGGCGATGGATTTCGCCCCACCCGGCGGCCCCGGCGAATGCCAGGCGGATCTGGTCGCGGTGTTCCGCGACGGGCGGGAGCTGGCCCTGCCCGGCACCGATCTCTGCGCCGGGCGAGAGGTGGTGCTGCAATGAAGCGCCTTCTCCTCCTCGCCCTGCTGCTGGCGCCCGGCCTCGCCACCGCGCAGCCGGTGCCCGAGGCCGTGCAGGGCGCCTGGTTCCAGGGAGACTGCGCGCGGCCGGACGCGCTGCTGTACCTCACCCATCGCGCCGCGGCGCGGGTGCCGCGCGAGAGGGCGGGGCGGCTGCTCCGCTTCTCCGCCATGCGGCAGCAGGACGGCTGGCTGATCGGCACCGGGCGCGGGCCGGAGGCGCCGCGGCTGATGCTGCGTGCCGCCGGCGACGCGCTGGAGACGGCGGAGCCCGAGGCCAAGGCGCGCGAGGACCGGCTGCCGGGCGATGCCCCCCTCGCCCGCTGGCATCGCTGCGAGGCGGTGCCGCCGGCGGTGGCGCTGCTGCATGGCGAGGGCGTCGCGGTGATGGCGGCGCTCGAACATGCCGAGGCGGCCTGCGGCGGGACCGATACCGCTGGCTGCCTCGCCGCCGTGGTGGCGCAGGCGGATGTCTCGGGCGACGGCAGGCTAACGCAGGCGGAGCTGGCGCGGCTGGCGCGCGGCGCCGCCTGGCTGGTGGCGGTGCAGGAGGGGGTGACTGGGGAGAACCTGGCGGGCGCCGTCGCCGCGGGGGCGCTGGCGGGGCAGCTGGCGGCGCAGCTGACCGTCGCAAGCCTCGACTATGACGGCGACGGGCGGCTCTCTGCCGAGGAGCTGGCGCAGGACCGCGGGCGCTTCGGCGTGGCGTGGGGCAATGCACAAGGGCGGCCACTGCACAGCGAGGCGGCGGGGCCGGGGCTGGAGGCGCTGCGCGGGCTGCTCAGTGGGTTGAGCTTGCTGAAATAGGGCGTCGGGGAGGGCGCCACCCTTCCCGACGCCAGGGACGTCCTCAGCGCGCCGGGGCGAACTCCATCGCACGGGTCTGCTCGGAGAGTTGGGGCGTGTAGGAGATGCCCTTGCGCATCGCCCAGATATTCACCTGGTGGTGGATGGGGATGACCGCCAGCTCCTGCTGGTAGCCGATGCGGATGGCCTCGAAGTAGAGCTTCTCCCGCGCCTCCTGGTCGATCGTCGTCAGCGCGCGGTCGATCAGCCGGTCGAGCGAGGTGTTGCTGTAGTGGCTGGGGCGGAGGCGGGTGCCGCGGCCGCGCTCCGGCTCCGGCGTCGCCAGCATCAGCGAGAGATGCGTGTCGGGCTCGCCGGTGGAGGTGCTCCAGCCCGTCAGCGCGATGCTGTGCTCGTCGCGCACGCCGCCGGCGGTAAAGAAGACGCTGGCCGGCGTCGTTGCTACCTGGGTGCGGACGCCGATGCGGGCCCACATCTGGGCGATGGCCTGGGCGATGGAGTCGTCGTTCACGTAGCGGTCGTTCGGGCCGCTGAGGGTGATGTTGAAGCCGTCCGGGTAGCCGGCCTCGGCGAGCAGGCGCTTCGCGCGGTCGGGCTCGTAGGCGGGGACGGGGATCGAGGGGTCGTAGCCCATCGCGCCTTCCGGCTGGGCCTGGCCGGTGGGCTTCGAGTAGCCCTCCATGATCTGGCGCTGGATGCCCTCGCGGTTGATGGCGATGGAGAGGGCCTGTCGCACGCGCACGTCGCGCATCGGGTTGGGGATGGGCTTGCCGTCGCGGTCGGTGACCAATGGCGAGACCGGGCGGTTGGCATCGACATAGAGGTAGATCAGCCGCAGGCCGGGACGGGAGGCGACGGTGAGGCGGTTGTCGCGGGAGATGCGGGCGACGTCGCGCGTCGGCACCGTGTCGATGGCGTCCACGTCGCCGGATTGGAGGGCGGCGACGCGGGCGCTGTCATTGGTGATCATCCGGTAGGTGACGCGCTCCCAGGGCTGGGGGCGGCCCCAGTAGTCCGGGTTGCGGGCGAAGACGGCGCGGTCGCCGAGGGCCAGCGAGACGAGGCGGTAGGGGCCGGTGCCGATCGCCGCCTTGCCGCTGTTGTAGTCGGCTGTGCTCATCCCCTCGCCCTGCTTCCGGCCGATGATGGAGAAGGACATCATCATCTGCGGGATGAGCGGGATGGGCTCGGCGGTGTGCATGCGGATGGTGTGGGCATCGACCACCTCGAGCCGCGTCACCGGGCGGATGTACTGGCCCATGGAGGTCGGGCTGTTGGGCACGTTCGGCGCGCGCTCGAAGGTGTAGACCACGTCGTCCGCGGTGAAGGGCGTGCCGTCCTGCCAGCGGACGCCCTCGCGCAGCTTGAACTCCCAGGTGCGCTCGTCGATGACGCGCCAGGAGGTGGCGAGGCCGGGCGATGGGCGCTGGTCGGCATCGGGGTGAACCAGGCGGTCGAAGACGTGCCAGGTCAGCGCGTGGTTGGGCGAGAGGTCGAAGAAATGCGGGTCCATCGAGGTGAAGGCGCCGCCCACCGCGATGGTGAGGTCGGCGGCCCTCGCCGGCACGGTCCCCAAGGGGGCTGTCATGGCCATGGCCGCGAGGGCCCATCGCGCGCTGCGTCGCATCATCCCGTCTCCCTTATGCCATCCCTGCTCCGCAGCGTGGCGGATCGCAGGGAGGACATGCAAGGGGCGGGCCGCTTCGCCGGTTGCCAGCATGGTCACCCGCGGCGCGAGGTGGGGCGGCTCCCAAGTTGGTCGAGCGCCTCGGCATTGGCGCGGCCCCAGGCATAGAGCAGCTCCACCGGCTCGACGAAGCGCTGGCCGAGCGCCGAAAGCCGGTACTCGACCGCCGGCGGCACCGTGCCCTGGACGTGGCGGGTGACGAGGCCGCTCTCCGCCATCTCGCGCAGGGTCTGGATCAGCATCTTCTTCGAGATGCCGGGCAGGCTGCGCTGGAGCACGCCGGTGCGGGCCGCGCCGCCATGCCGGGCGTGGAGCGTGTGCAGCACCATGCTCGTCCACTTGGTCGTGAACAGGTCGAGCACGCGCCGCGGCGCGCAATCCTCCCGCCATTCCTCCTCGGCGCTGCCGGGCTGCATGGGTGGTAACCTCCTGGTGCCTATGTCCCAATTCGGTTCCGTCTGGAACGCCGCGGCCCCCGGGCCCAGTTCCGCCGCCAACGGATGCAGGAGTTGAGGATGGCGGGCACGGCACTGGTCGCAGGCGCGAGCGGCATCGTCGGCGGTGCGACAGCGGCGCTGCTGGCAGCGGAGGGATGGACGGTGCACGGGCTGGCGCGCCGGCCAACCGGGCAGGAGGGCGTGCTGCCGGTCGCAGCCGACCTGCAGGACGTGGCCGGCCTCGCCTCAGCGCTGGCCGGCCTTCGCCCGGAGGTCATGTTCATCACCACCTGGCTGCGACAGGAGAGCGAGGCGGAGAACATCCGGGTCAACGCGGCGATGGTGCGCAACCTGCTCGACGGGCTGCGCCCCGCCGGCAGCCTGCGGCACATCGCGCTGGTCACCGGGTTGAAGCACTACCTCGGCCCCTTCGAGGCCTATGGCAAAGGCATGCTGCCGCAGACGCCCTTCCGCGAGGAGCAGGGCCGGCTGGAGGTCGAGAATTTCTACTACGCCCAGGAGGACGAAGTGTTCGCCGCCGCCGCGCGCGACGGCTTCGGCTGGAGCGTCCATCGCCCGCATACGGTGATCGGCAAGGCGGTCGGCAATGCGATGAACATGGGCACCACGCTGGCGGCCTATGCCACGCTCTGCCGCGAGACGGGGCGGCCCTTCCGCTTCCCGGGCTCGGCCGCGCAGTGGAACGGGCTGACCGACATGACCGATGCGCGGCTGCTGGCGCGGCACCTGCTCTGGGCGGCGACCACGCCCGCGGCGCGCGACGAGGCCTTCAACGTGGTGAACGGCGACGTCTTCCGCTGGAGCTGGATGTGGGGCCGCATCGCCGGCTGGTTCGGGCTGGAGGCGGCGCCCTTCGACGGCACGGTGCGGCCGCTCGAGGCGCAGATGGCGGAGGACGCGCCGGTCTGGCGGCGCATCGCCGGGCGCGAGGGGCTGGTGGAGCCCGAGCTCGGCCGCCTCGCCTCGGCCTGGCACACCGATGCCGATCTCGGCCGCCCGATCGAGGTGGTGACCGACATGAGCAAGAGCCGGCGCCTGGGCTTCACCGCCTACCAGACGACGGACGAGGCGTTCTTCGACCTGTTCGGGCAGCTTCGCGCCGACCGGCTGATCCCCTGAGTGGAGCGGCCTTCGACCGGCCGCGTCCCCCAGGTCCCGCGGCTCTAGCCGCGGTAATAGAGCATCACCGTATGCGTCGCCTCGGCGAACATCAGCCAGCGCTCGATCAGCAAGCCGCCGATGGCGAGCACGGCGCCGAGGGTCAGCGCCAGCACTGCCGGCGTGCCGCCGACCAGGACCGCGAGCAGGGCAAGCAGCACCGGCAGGGCGAAGCCGGCGCCTTGGGCGATGAGGCGGAGCTTCGCCGCGTGCTTGCGGGCGATGCGGAAGCCCATCTCGCGCAGCAGGTAGTTCTGCTCGGTATGCGGCGGGTCGAGCTGGCGCACCTTGCCGATGAAGCCGAGCGTCGTCGCGCTCTCGATGGTGGCGATGGGCGGCGCGCTGTCGATCGCCTGCCAGTAGGCGCGCTTCAGCGCGAGGGCGGCGGCGCCGGTGAGGATCGCGAGCAGGGCCGGCACCGCGCCGCCGCCGGCGAAGGCGGCGAGCATCGCCAGCAGCACGGCGCCGCTGAAGGCGGAGAGCGCCAGGTAGCCGGGCACCACCAGCGGGTGGTGCCACTGTCGGATCGGCTTCAGCGAGGCGTAGATCATCCCCGTGCAATAGACCGTGGCCACCGCCCCGGCCGCCGCCAGCAGGCCGGCGACGAGGGCGAGCGCCGGGGCGTCGATCCAGAGGGCGAGGCCGAGCAGCAGGGCCGGGATGTAGGTGAGGATCGCCGCCACGCCCTCGCGCGAGAGCCAGGAGGAGCGCCATTGCGAGACGGCGCGCCAGGCCCGCTGCGGGTTGCCGAGATGCAGCATGGAGGAGAGCAGGCCGGCGGTGATCAGCAGCAGCGCCAAGGCGAGGGCGACGAGGCCCTGACCGGGGACGAGGCCGAGCGGGCGCAGCAGGCCGAGCCAGAAGAGCAACCCGTATCCGGCACCGGAGGCGGTAGTGAAGAAGACGATCGACGGGGCGGGGTTCACCGGGTGAGCACCTTGTCCATCCAGCGCAGCAGCGGGTTCTTGATGTCCATCGGCGTCGGCGCGGCTTCCTCGGGCTTCGCCGCGACGCTGCTGCGGTTGCGCGGCGGCAGGTAGCTGTTGACCGGCTTGTAGCCGAGCTCCGGCATCAGCGGCTGGCCGCCGCGCTCGGCGACGAGCTTGCTGACCTTGCTTTCCGGGTCGCCGAGGTCGCCGAAGTGGCGGGCGCTGGTCGGGCAGGTCAGCACGCAGGCGGGCTGGCGCTGCGCCTCGGGGATATTGGTGTTGTAGATGCGGTCGATGCAAAGGGTGCATTTCTTCATCACCCCCTCGTCCTCGTCCATTTCGCGCGCGCCGTAGGGGCAGGCCCAGGCGCACAATCCGCAGCCGATGCAGAGGTCGTGGTCGACGAGGACGATGCCGTCCTCGATGCGCTTGTAGGAGGCGCCGGTCGGGCAGACGGTGACGCAGTCGGGCGTCTCGCAGTGGAGGCAGGAGCGGGGGAAGTTGACGGTGCGGCCGCGCTCCCCCTCGCCTGCCTCGTAGCTGTGGACGCGGTTGAACCAGACGCCCTCGGCGCCGGCCGAATAGGGCTTGGTGTCCGGCAGCGGGCCGCTATGGCCGGAGGCGTTCCACTCCTTGCAGTTGGTCGCGCAGGCCTGGCAGCCGACGCAGGTGTCGAGGTCGATGACGAGGCCAAGCTTCTTCTGGCCTGGGGTGATCTCGGGCAGGCAGGTCACGGCTTGGCCTTCGTCGAATAGCGGAGGATGTCGGGACGGGCGGGCATGTGCGGCGGCAGGGCGGGCGCGTCCGGGTGCGGGCTGGTGATGCCCTCCTCGCCGGGCGCGCATTTCGTCACCGAGACGCGGAGGTCGTACCAGGCGGCCTGGCCGGTCACCGGGTCGGCATTGGCCTGGCGGAAGCCGCCCTGGGCGGGCAGCCACTCGCTGATGACGTGGTTGAGCAGGAAGCCCCGGGTCGATTCCGGGCTGCCCTCGTCCAGGTTCCAGGCGCCGGCGCGCTTGCCGATGGCGTTCCAGGTCCAGACCGTGTCGGGGTTCACGCCCTCCATCAGCGAGACCTGGCATTTGAGGCGGCCGGCGCGGCTCTCGACCCAGACCCAATCGTCCTGGGCGACGCCGAGCGCGGCGCCGCGGCTGCGCGCCATATAGAGCTTGTTGGCGCCGATGATCTGCCGCAGCCAGGCATTCATCGAGCCCCAGGAATGGTACATCGCCATCGGCCGCTGGGTGATGGCGGAAAGGCCGAAGCGGTTGAGGTCCTGCCCCTCGTGCTCCAGCGCCGGGTACCAGATGGGCAGCGGGTCGCAATAGGTGCGGATGCGCTCGCGGAGGCGGTCGGGCGGCTGCTTCGCGCCGTGGCCCTCGGCGGCGAGGCGGAATTTCTGCAAGGGCTCAGACCAGATCTGCATGACGATCTGGTCCGACTTGCCCATAAGTCCCATGGCCTTCGATTGCTCGAGATAGGCCTTGTTGGCGTGCTTGTAGTAGCCCTGCTCGGGCGGCAGGTGGTCGCGCCAGAAGCAGCCATTCTCGATGTAGCGTTGGAGCTGGTCGGGGTTGGGCTCGCCGACGCCCTTCTTGCTGCCATCCGTGCCGCGGAAGCCGGCGAGCGGGCCGACGCCGGGCATGCGCTCATGGTTGGTGATGTAGTCGGGGTAGTCCTTGAACTTCGGCGAGCCGTCGGGCTTGGTGAAGGCGGGCAGGCCGAGGCGGGCGCCCAGCTCGATCAGCACGTCCTGGAAGGGGCGCACGTCGCGGTCGGGCTTGATGACAGGCTGGCGGATGGCGTCGCCCGCGCCATGCGCGCTGCCGATCGGCCGGTCGAGGATGGAGATGCAGTCCCACCGCTCGAGGTAAGTCGTGTCGGGCAGGATCAGGTCGGCATAGGGCACCGTCTCGGAGAAATAGGCGTCCGAGTAGATGACGTGCGGGATGGTGTATTCGCCATCCGGCTGCGTCTCGGTGAGGATGCGGATGACCTCGCCGGGGTTCATCGCGCTGTTCCAGGCCATGTTGGCCATGAACATGAAGAGCGTGTCGATCTTGTACGGGTCGCCGGCGCCGGCATTGCCGATGACGGTGTGCATCATCCCGTGCAGCGAGAGCGGCGCGTCCCAGGAGAAGGCCTTGTCGATGCGGATCGGGTTGCCGTCGTCATCGACCAGCAGGTCGTCCGGCCCGTGCGGGAAGGAGAGGATGTTGCCGGCGAGCGGGGTGTTCGGCTTGGCGGCGCGGCCGGCGGGGCCGGGGCCGGGCGGAATCGGCCGTGGGAAGGGCGACTTGTAGCGCCAGGAGCCGGGGGTATCGATGGCGCCGAGCAGCATCTGCAGCAGGTGCAGCGCGCGGCAGGTGTGGAAGCCGTTGCTGTGGGCGCTGATGCCGCGCATCGCGTGGAAGGCGACGGGGCGGCCCGTCATCGTCTCGTGCCGGCGGCCCCAGACATCGGTCCAGGGCTGGTCCAGCGTGATCGCCTGGTTGAAGGCGACATCGGCGATCTCGGCGGCGATGCGGCGGATGCGCTCGGCGGGGAGGCCGCAGCGCTCGGCGACCGCCTCCGGCGCGTATTCGGGGGCGAGGTAGCGCTCGGCCATGAGGTGGAAGACGGGCTGGGCGCGGCGGCCGTCGGGCAGGGTGAACTCGCCCGCCATGACGGCGGAGAGGTCCATCAGCGAAGCGTCGATAGCGCCGCGCTCGCGGTCCCAGGCGAGCGGCTTGCCGTTCTCGTCGCGGGCGAAGAGGCCGTCATCCTCGCCGCCCGGGTTGCGCACCACGAGCCAGGAGGCGTTGGTGTAGCGGGCGAGGAAGTCGAGGTCGATCTGGTCGGTGCGCAGCAGCTCATGCGCGATGGCGAGCGCGAAGAGCCCGTCGGTGCCGGGGCGGAGACCCACCCATTCGTCGGCGATGGCGGAATAGCCGGTGCGTACGGGGTTGATGGAGACGACCCTCGCCCCCCTGCCCTTCATCTTGGCGAGGCCGATCTTGATCGGGTTGCTGTCGTGGTCCTCGGCGACGCCGAACATCAGCAGGTACTTGGCGCGGTCCCAGTCCGGCTCGCCGAATTCCCAGAAGCTGCCGCCGATGGAGTAAAGACCGGCGGCGGCCATGTTGACCGAGCAGAAGCCGCCATGCGCGGCGAAATTCGGCGTGCCGAATTGCGCGGCCCAGAAGCCCGTCAGGCTCTGCGACTGGTCGCGGCCGGTGAAGAAGGCGAGCTGGCGTGGGTCGGTGGCGCGGACGTGGCGGAGCCAGCCGGTGGCGGTTTCCAGCGCCTCCTCCCAGGTGATCTCGGCGAACTCGCCGGAGCCGCGGGGGCCGATGCGCTTCAGCGGCGCACGCAGGCGGGCGGGCGAGTATTGCGTCATGATCCCGGCGCTGCCCTTGCCGCAGAGCACGCCCTTGTTGACCGGGTGGTCCGGGTTGCCCTCGATGTAGCGGATGCGGCCGTCCTTCAGGTGGACGCGGATGCCGCAGCGGCAGGCGCACATGTAGCAGGTGGTGGTCTTCACCTCATCGCCGACGGGGGGCGAGTAGTCCACCGCCCGGTCGGGCCTTTCCGTCGCCAGCGGCATCGGCGCTTCGGGCATAGACTGGCCTTCTCCCTTACCCTGAAATGTCAGTAAGCCACGAGGGCCCGTTCTGGGCAAACCGGGAGGAGAAGTCCATGCCGCAAAGCCTGAAGTCCCTGGTGCAGTCGGGCCGGCTCGCCGCCGGAACCTTCCTCGTCGAGTTCGTCACGCCGGGGATCGGGCATATCCTGGCGGGTGCGGGCTGCGACTTCGCCTTCCTCGACATGGAGCATAGCGGCTTCTCGACCGAGACGGTGAAGTCCGCGCTGCGCTACCTGGAGGCGGGCGGCATCCCGACGCTGGTGCGGGTGCCCTCGCGCGATGCCCATGACATCGCCCGCCTTGCCGATGTGGGGGCGGAGGGGGTGATGCTGCCGCTAGTCGGCAGCCTGGAGGTGGCACGGGCCGCCGTCGCCGCACTGAAATACCCACCGCAGGGGCGGCGCGGCGTCGCCCTGCAGATCGCGCATGACAACTACCGGGCAGGGCCGGCGGCGGCGAAGCTGGCGGCGGCCAACGAGCGCACCGTGCTGGTGCTGATGATCGAGACGGCCGAGGGCGTGGAGCAGGCGGAGGCGATCGCGGCGCTGGAGGGCGTCGATGCGCTCTGGGTCGGGCATTTCGACCTCTCGGCCTCGCTCGGCATCCCGGGGGAGTTCGACCATCCGGCCTTCCGCGAGGCGACAAGGCGGGTCTGCGCGGCAGCGCGGAAGCACGGCAAGGGGCTGGGGCGGCTGGTGACGGGGGCGGAGGAGGCGGAGCGCGCTTGGCAGGACGGCTTCCGCCTGCTGGCCTGGGGTGGGGATGCCTGGCTGTTGCAGGCGGCGGTGGCGGAGGGGGTGGGGCGGCTCAGGGGGATTGCCCGGGGTTAGTCCGGCGGAGGGTGCGGGCGCGGACCACGATCCAGGCGAGGCCCAGCACCAGCAGGACCGGGGCGGCAATGGCCGCCGCCCTGGTGCCGGCGGCGAGGCCCCGGTCATCGGTGCCGGCATCGAGCATCGCCATGCTGGAAACGGCGGCGCCGAAGAGGGCGGCGCCGATGAGGGCGGCGGCCAGGGTCTTCGCCAGCAGCCACCAGATGCCGGGAATATCGAAAAGCTTCATGGCGGGCGGGCGATCCTGGCTGGCTGTGGCCTCAGTCCGGCTTGAGGCTGCCGACCCGCCCGGCCGTCTGCGCCGAGTCGATCACCAGCTCCGAGCCGTTGACATAGCCCGACTGGTCGGAGGCGAGGAAGAGCACGCCGTTGGCGATGTCCTGCGGCGTGCCGAGCTTGCCGGTCGGGACGCTGGCGGCGGCGATGGCGCGGGCGTCGAGCGGGGCGTTGCGGCCGCCGGGGCCGATCGGCATCTTGTCCCAGATCTCGGTGTCGATGATGCCGGGATGGACGCTGTTGCAGCGGATGTTGTCCCGCGCGCATTCCAGCGCCACCGACTTGGCGAAAAGGCGGACGGCGCCCTTGCTCGCGGAGTAGCCCGCGAGCCCGGCCGAGCCGCGGATGCCGGCGACGGAGGACAGCAGGATGATGGAGCCGCCACCGGCGCGCTTCATGGCCGGGATGGCGTATTTCACCGAAAGGAACACGCCGTCCACGTTGACGGCCATCTGCTTCCGCCATTCGTCGAGCGACATGTCGAGGATCGACTTGAGGATGGCGATGCCGGCATTGGCGACCAGCACGTCGAGCCGGCCGAAGCGCGTCTCGGCCTCCTTCACCACCTCGGCCCAGCGCGCCTCGTCGGTGACGTCCTGGTGGAGGTAGTGGGCCTCGCCGCCGGCCTCGCGGATGCGGCCGGCCATGGCCTCGCCGCGGGCATCGTCGAGATCGGTGAGGAGGACCTTCGCCCCCTCCCGCGCGAGGGTCGCGGCGCAGGCGGCGCCGATGCCGGCGGCCGCGCCGGTGACGAGCGCGACCTTGCCTTGAAGCTGGGCCATTCGTTTCCTCCGGTTATTGTCCCGGCCGGAAGGTTAGCCAGCTATCGGCGCCGCGTCATGGCCCCGCTCAGCAGTTCGGCGCCGAGCAGCAGGCCGAGGCCGCCGAGGGCTAGCGTGCCGAGGCTCGGGCCGCGGACATGGGGGACGGGCTTGCCGCTGCGTGGGCTGGTGCCCGCGGCAATCGGCTGGGCGACGGCGCCCTCGCTCCGCGGCACGCCGCTGGCACGGCGCAGGGCGGCACGGATCGCCGCCCCCGACACCGTCTCGGTCAGGCCGGGCGCCAGGCCATAGGCGACGCGCGCCGCCGTCGCCTCCCAGCCGACCGCCACCTCGGCGCGCGGCCGGCGGACGAGGTTCAGCACCACCGCCGCCACCGCCTCCGGGGTCAGATAGAGCGCCTTCGGCTCCAGCCGCCGGCCGGAGACATTGGCGGCGCGGTCGAGGCCGGGCGTGTCGACGAGCGCCGGGAAGACGGCGCAGACATGGATGCCGGGCTTGCCCGTCAGCTCCTGGCGGAGGCTGGCGCTGAAGCCGCGGATTCCGAATTTGCTGGCGGCGTAGGAGGCAGCGAAGGGCGTCGGCGACCAGCCGCCCATCGAGCACATGTTGATCAGCACGCCCCCGCCCTGGCGGAGGAAATGCGGCAGCACGGCGGAGCTGCCCTGCATGGTGCCGATCAGGTTGATCTCCACCACCTTGCGCTGCAGCTCGGCCGAGGCCTCCCAATAGGGGCCGAAGACGCCGGTGCCCACGTTGTTGAACCAGACGTCGATGCGGCCATGGGCATCGATGGCGGCGCGGGCCAGGGCCTCGACCTGTGCGCCGTCCGAGACGTCGGTCGCCACGGCAATGGCTTCGGCGCCGAGGGCACGGCATTCCCGCGCCGTGTCCTCCAGCGCTTCCGGCCGGCGAGCGGCGAGCACCAGCCGGGCACCCTCGCGGGCGAAGGCAAGGGCGGTCGCCTTGCCGATGCCGGAGGAGGCGCCGGTGATGACGGTGACGGCGTTCGGGATGCGGGGCATGGCGGCCTCTCTCGGACTGTCGGGAACAGCCGAAGGAAGCCGCGGGGCGTCAGGGGGTTCCGGCGGCGAAGGGCGGCTGGAGCCAGAGCGGCTCCTTCACCTTCCGCAGGAAGGCGGCATGGGCAGCGAGTTCCGCCTCGCTCGGCGTGACGAGGCGGGGGGTGCGGGGGCGGTCCAGCCCCGCCAGCGCACGGGTGCCGCCGCCGATGTTCAGCGCCAGGACGAAGCCGGGCTGGCGGCCGCCCATCAGCTCCAGATAGACCTGGGCGAGCAGCTTCACGTCGAGCAGCGCGTTGTGGCTGGTGCGCATCGAATTGTCGATGCCGAGGCGGCGGCAAAGCGCATCGAGGCTGTTCGGCATGCCCGGATAGCGCTCCTTCGCCAGCGCCAGGCTGTCCACCATCCGCGTCCGGTCGAGCGGCTTGTGGCCGGCGCGCACCAGCTCGGCATCGAGGAAGCCGAAATCGAAGGGCGCATTGTGGGCGATGATCGCCGAATCGCCGATGAAGCCGAGCATCCCCTCGACGATCTCGGCGAATTTCGGCTGACCCTTCAGCATCTCGGCGGTGAAGCCGTGGACGCGGGTGCTTTCCGGCGGCACGTCCCGCTCGGGGTCGATGAGGGTGTGGTAGGTGGCGCCGGTCGGCATCAGGTTGACCAGCTCGATCGCCGCCACCTCGATGACGCGGTCGCCGGTGGCGGGGTCGAGGCCGGTGGTCTCGGTATCCAGCACCACCGCGCGCTGCCGCGCATCCCGTCCCGCCTGGCTCATCCGCCCCTCGCCTCGATTCCGGGGGCTATCTTAGCACGGTGCGGGCGGGTTGGCTGGCCTGCGGTCCCGGCTCGGCGGCCTCGGCACGGCGGCGGCGGTACAGCTCGACGGCCGTTGCGGGCGGGGTCGCCTGCTGCTGGCGGTGCAGCTCCGCCAAGCTGTCGCGGATCGGCTTGCCGGCCGTCCAGCGGCCGACGATGCGGTGCATATCCTTGCCGTTCATGCTCATCCCTCCCTTCGGCTGGCATGGAATGGTGACAACGCCGGGCGGGGCCCGCGGATGCCAGGCCGGCACCATCACGCCGCCGGATTGAGGCGCTGACGCTGGCGCTCGCGCCAGGCGGCAAGGCGGGGACACGAGGGCGGGAGGCAGCCCGCTCGAGCCCTGGCAGGCCACAACCCGTACCGTCTCCGGGCGTCAACGCGATCGCAACTTTCATGGAGACGACGCCATGCGGACCGGCCTTCGCCTTGTCCTGCCGAGCCTGATCCTGGGCGGCCTCGCCGCCTGCGCCACGCCGCCGCCGCCCGCGCCGGAGCCCCAGGCAGCCGCGCCGGAGCCGGCGCCAACACAGGTCGGGCAGGCCTCCTATTACGGCCCGCAGTTCAACGGGCGGCAGACCGCGAGCGGCGCCCGCTTCGACCCGAACTCCGACACCGCCGCGCACCGCACCCTGCCGCTCGGCACGGTCGCCGAGGTGAAGAACATCGAGACCGGGCGCACCGCCCGCGTCACCATCCGTGACCGCGGCCCCTATGTGCGCGGGCGGGTGGTCGATCTCAGCCCGCGGACGGCGGAGCGGCTCGGCATGAAGCAGCAGGGCGTCGCCCCGGTGGAGGTGCGGCCGGTCGCGGTGCCGCCGGGCAAGGAAGCGGAAGCGGCCTCGGCGCTGGCCTCGACGCGGTAGGCGAAGCTTACCGGCCGCCGCGGATCTCCCGCACCAGCGCCCGGATGGCGCGCTGGGCGGCGTGGCGGGAGAGACCCGTCTCCACCACCCGGTCGGCGCGCCGGCGCTTCTCGCGGTCGGGCATCTGCCGGGCGCGGATGGCGGCGAGGCGCGCCTCCGTCATCCCCGGGCGGCGGAGGACGCGGATGCGCTGCACGGCAGCGGGGGCGGATACCACCACGACGAGGTCGCAGCGTCCCTCCCCCCCCGTCTCGTAGAGCAGCGGGATGTCGAGCACGACCAGCGGCTCCGCCCGGCGGCGGGCGGCGCCGAGGAAGCGGCGCTCGGCATCGCGCACCAGCGGGTGGACGATGCGCTCCAGCCGGGTCAGCGCGCCGTCGTCGCCGAGCACCGCGCGGCGCAATGCCTCGCGGTCCACCCGCCCGTCGCGGATCGTGCCGGGAAAGGCGGCGCCGATCGGCGCGACGGCGCGGCCGCCGCGGGATTGCAGCGCGTGGACGGCGGCATCGGCGTCGAAGACGGGGACGTGCAGGCGGCGGAAGGTGTTCGCCGCGGTGGACTTGCCCATGCCGATGCTGCCGGTCAGCCCTACGATTTTCATCGCGCGGGGATGTCCCCGCCGACGAAGTCGCGCAGCTCGGCATCGACAACGGGTTCCGCGCCGAACCAGGCGGCGAAGCCCGGCCGCGCCTGATGCAGCAGCATGCCGAGCCCGTCCACCGCCGCCAGCCCGCGGGCGCGGGCCGCAGCGAGCAGCCCCGTCTCGCGCGGCACGTAGACGATGTCGGCGACCACCGCCCCGGCGGGCAGCGAGGCGAGGTCGATTCCGAGCGGCGGCTGTCCCTGCATGCCGAGTGATGTGGTGTTGACCAGCAGGGCCGCATCCCCGAGCGGCGCACGATCCGCCACATCGATCGGCCCGCCCAGCGCCCGGGCCAGCGCCTCGGCCCGCGCCGGGGTGCGGTTGACCAGGACAAGGCGCGGGCAGCCGGCATCGAGCAGCGCCGCCGCGACGGCCCGCGCCGAGCCGCCGGCGCCAAGGATCACGGCGGGGCCCGCATCGGCCCGCCAGCCCGGCGCGCCCTCGCGCAGGTTGGCGAGGAAGCCGTAGCCGTCGGTGTTCGAGCCCTCGATCAGGCCGTCGCGGAAGACCAGCGTGTTCACCGCCCCGGCGCGCTCGGCCGAGGGCTCCACCCGGTCACACACCGCAAAGGCCGCCTCCTTGTGCGGGATGGTGACGTTGGCGCCGCGGAAGCCAAGCTCGGCGAGCGCGCGCACCGCATCGGCGAAGCGCTCCGGCCGCACCGGCAGGGGGAGGTAGGCGCCGTCGATGCCGTGGCGGCGCAGCCAGAGTCCGTGCAGGCGGGGCGAGCGGGAATGGGCGACGGGCCAGCCCATGATCCCGGCAAGTCGGGCGTGGCCCGTGAGGATGGTCATGCCCCCGAGGGTCGCCGCGCGGGCGGCGGCGGTCAACCTATTCGGCAGCGGCGAGGCCCGGCTGCCGCGGCCGCGACCAGAGCTCCGGCTGCAGCTCCTCCGGCCGGTCGGGGAAGAGCAGGGCGCAAAGGAAGGTGACGGCACCGAACCCGGCCAGCACCAGCATCGGCGCGGCGAGCCCGCCCGTCGCCTCGTGCAGCAGGCCGACCAGGGGCGAGGCCGCGGCGGCGCCGAGGAAGCCGATGGTGAATCGGATGGAGTAGAGCTTCACCCGGAGCGCCGGCGCCACGTAGCGCGCCGTCATCGTCTCGTTCACAGTCACCTGGCCGAAGATCGAGGCGGCCATCAGCGCCGAGAGCGGCAGCACCCACCACCCTTCGGCAAAGGAAAGGGCGAGCAGGCAGGGCAGCTGCAGCAGCGCGAGCGGCAGGAAGACGCGCTTCAGCCTGTGGCGGTCGATCAGGCGGCCAACGGTGAACTGGGTGAGGCCGCCGCAGAGCGTGGCGGCGAAGGCAAGCATGCCGACCACCGGCAGCAGGCCGGGCGAGGTCGCCAGCCGCTCCTCCATCAGCTTCGGGATCAGCAGGGTGAAGGCGTTGAAGACGAGGCCGGAGACGGCGGCGATGGTCAGCAACACGGCGACGGCGCGGCGGACGACGGGGGCGGGAATCTCGGGAAAGGGCTTGGTGCCGGCGGCGGCCTTCGCGGCGTCGAAGGCGGGCTCGCGCAGCCAGGCGAGGCCGGCGAGGGCGCAGAGCGCGCCGGGCAGGATGAAGGCCCAATGCCAGCCGAGGCGGGCCGCGACCAGCGCCGTCACCACCGGGGCGCAGGCCACGCCGAGATTGCCGAAGACGCCGTTGACGCCCACCGCGCGGCCGACCTTGCCGCCGGGCGCGGCGCTCGCCGCCTCGACCAGCATCGCCGTGCCGATGGGGTGGTAGATGGCGGCGAAGGCGCCCATCAGCGCGAGCGCCAGGCCCAGGGTCAGCGGGCGCTCGGCAAGGCCGGCGAGCATCATCGCCCCTCCGGTGCCGAGGAAGAAGCCGGCCATCATGGCCTTGCGGCCGAAGCGGGCGGCGAGCCAGCCCATCGGCAAGGAGCCGAGGCCGTAGAGCACGAACATCCCCGTCCCCAGCGCGAGGATCGGGCCGTAATCCTGGCCGAAGGCGGCCGGCGCCTGGGTCACCATGCCGAGCACCGCCGTCGCCAGGATCAGCAGGCTGTAGTGCGTGAAGACATGGGCGATGTTGACGAAAAGGATCTGCCGCTTGGCCTGGTCGTGCATGGCGATTTCCGTTTGGCTGGGCCGTTGCGCAAGACTAGCCTGGCCGGATGACGATGGCTGGCCAAACCCTGTCGGCTTCCGGCCAATTGCCCGAGGCGCCGCTCCGGAACCTGCCGCAGGACGGCGTCGACCGTCCGCTGGCCGGCTTCACCCGCGACTACCGCGACGGCGAAAGCGTGGAGCGGCATGCCCATACCCGCGCGCAGCTGCTCTATGCGACGCGCGGGGTGATGCGCATCGCAACCGACACGGCGGCCTTCGTCCTGCCACCGGGCCGGGCGCTGTGGATGCCGGCGCGCGTGCCGCATGTGACGGCGATGCAGGGGCCGGTCGCCATGCGGGCGCTCTTCCTCCGCGCCGATGCGGCTGCGGCGGGGCCGGGGGCGGTGACGGTGCTTGCCGTCTCGCCCCTGCTGCGGGAGCTGGTGCTGGCCGCCTGCGCCGAGCCGCTGGAATGGGACCAGGCCGGGCGGGGCGGGCACATCACGGCCCTGATCCTCGACGAGATCGCCCGTGCGCCGCGCCTGCCGCTCGGCCTGCCGGCGCTGCGCGATGCGCGGCTGCGGCGGCTGGCGGCTGGCTTGCAGGCGGACCCGGCGCAGCCGCTCGGGCTCGAGGACTGGGCGCGGCATTGCGGGGCAAGCCCGCGCACGTTGACCCGCCTCTTCCGCGAGGAAACGGGGATGAGCTTCGGCCGCTGGCGGCAGGCGCTGCGGCTGGCCGAGGCGGCGGCGCTGCTGGCCGAGGGAGTGCCGCCGGCGCGGGCGGCGGCCAGGGTCGGCTATGCCAGCGCGCCGGCCTTCGGGGCGGCCTTCCGCGCTGCCTTCGGGGTCACGCCAGGCAGCGGTCGGACCGCAGGCGGAATTGGGGATTTGTAATATCGGGAAATACTTGAATCAACTCCGCGTGCAATATACGAATGTGATGGGTGCATGTCCCCCCATGCCCCAGGAAACGCCAGGAGAAACCCCCCGATGCTTGGCAATGCCGTTTTGGGCGCCGTTATCATAACGACCGTGGTATGGCTTGGGCTGGCGCCCATGGCATGGGTATGGGTGGCGCTGGAATACCTGGCGATCTGGAGCGCCGGATCGACCCTGCTGGTGGCCACCCTCGGCGCCTGGGTCGCCATCGGCCGCGCCCGGCAGGAGCCGAGGCGGGAGGCCGCCGTGCGCCGGGGCTCAGTAGCCGGCTAGGCGCAGCGGCTCCGTGTGCGGGAACTCGCTGAAGATGCGGTCCCAGGAGGCGACGTGCCCATCCGTCGCATCGTGCCAGGGCGCGAGGCGGCGGACATAGCGGTTGTGGATGCGGGCCTCGCCCCAATCCTGCTCGAAGCGGTCCTGCGGCAGCACCACGACCAGCTCGAAATGCGACGGCCCATGGATGTCGAGCAACTGGCCGCGCACGGCGGGCAGCAGGCGGCGCAGCTCCGCCACCGCTTCCTCCGGCTCGATCTTGTAGAAATAGGCGGTACGGTGCCCGGCCGGACGCCCGCGGAGGAACTTGCCGATCAGGTAGCCGGTCTTCTCCAGGTGGTCGGCCCAGCGGGCGTGGTAGTCCGGGTCGGCCCGGAAGTCGTGGCCGCGGAAGGGCGAGTGGAATTTGTAGCCATAGCCGCCGTCGAGCAGCATCGAACCATCGGCATGGGCGGAGATGTTGGCCTCCTGCAGCACGCCGTCGAAGCGGGTGGCGAGCAGCCTTTCCAGGGCGGCGATGCTGGTGACGTTCCAGCTGAAGAAGGAGGAGCTGTCGTGGCCGAGGACCCGGCGGAACTGGAAGCCGACTTCGCAGTCGCTGCCGAGCGATATGTATTCGTCGAACTTCTCGGACATCGGGCCGGACCTCCGATCTTCTAGGTATCACACCCGCCGGCCCGGTCCAGCATTGGTTGCGGGCCGGACCTCAGCCCTGCACCGCTTCGGCGACGCGCGGCGCCGGCGGCGGGGCGGCGCGGAGGGGCAGCAAGCAAAGCAGGGCGGCAAGGCCAACCAGGCCGGCGAGGCCCAGCACCGCCATGGCTGGGAGATGCGCCAGCAGCGGCGCGGTCAGCATCGGCGCCGCGGCCTGGGCCATCAGCACCGGCAACGCCAGCTTGCCCATCAGCACCGGGTAGCCGCGCGGGCCGAACAGCGCGAGCGGCACCGAGCCGCGGCAGATGGTGATGATGCCGTTGCTGGCGCCGTGCATCAGCACGAAGGGCACTGCCGCCACCGGCCCGACCAGCACCAGCAGCAGCACGGCGACCGGCAGCAGCCCGGCGCCGAGCCAGGCGACGCGCAACGGGTGCACCGACTTGCCCGCGGTGAACTCCAGCAGCCGCCCGGCGACCTGGGCCGGGCCCATCAGCGAGGCGGCGGCGACCGCGGCCCCGACCGAGAGGCCGAGCCCCGCCAGCATCACCGGGAGCTGCACCGACATGGTGGTGCTGATGAGCGCCCGCAGGGTGAAGAAGGCGGCGAGGAAGAGGAAGCTGCGCCGCACCCAGGCGGCCGGCAGCGGAATCTCGGCGGGATCGGCGGCGGCGGACGTCACCTCGCCGCCCGCCCCGGCACGCGGCAGCATGGCATAGACCGGCAGCAGCAGCAGCAGATTGACCGTGGCGAAGACGAGGCAGGTGTTGCGCCAGCCAAGGGCAGGCATCAACGCCGCGGTCAGCGGCCAGCCGATGGTGCTGGCGAAGCCGCCGAGCAGGGTGACGATGGTGATCCCCCGCCGCGCCGCCCGGCCGTAGAGCGTGCCGAGCGTGGCGAAGGCCGCCTCATAGAGGCCGAGCCCCATCCCGACCCCGAGCACGATCCAGGCGACGAACCAGCCCGCCAGCCCCGGCAGCAGGCCGAGCAGCGTCAGCCCGGCGGCGAGGGTGACGGCGGAGGCCATCATCACCGGCCGCCCGCCGAAGCGCTCGATGGTCCGGCCGATCCGCGGCGCGGCGAGGCCCGAGATCAGCAGGGCGAGGGAGAAGGCGCCGTAGACGAGCGTCCGGTCCGCTTGGAGGTCCTCCACCACCACCGGGGCCAGCAGGGCTGGCAGATAGTAGCTGGTGGCCCAGGCCAGGGTCTGGCCGATGCCCAGGAGCAGGGCGACGAATCGGGAGTCCGTGCGGAAATCGGCCATGCCCTAGTTCTCGGCAAGGTTGAGAAATCCGCCAAGGGCCCAGCGTCAGATGGTTAATACTCCGTTCATCTTCCGAATGGAAAATTCCATTGCGTGGCGGGATCAGGACAGCAGGCGCCGCAGTTTCTCGCCCTGCCGGCGGCTCCAGCCGATCAGCCGCGCCTCCATCGCCTCCACCTGCACCATCTGGCGTGGGAAGCGGGCCTCCAGCTTGCCCATCCAGCGCCGCGCCCAGGGGTACTGGTCGCGCAGCACGAAGATGCCGAGGGCAAGAAAGAGCAGCCCCTGCAGGAAAGGCAGGATCAGCCCGAGCACGCCGAGCGCCAGCAGGCTGAAGCCGAGGAGCTTCCGCGTCCAGGGGCTCATCAGGCGGCCCTCGGCGGCAGGGCGAGGGCGCGCTCGCCGGAGACGAAAAGATATTCGATGTTGGTCAACCGCCCCACCGTACCGACCTTCTCGCCCTTCGGGTTGTGGATGCCGATCTTGGCGCCGACATAGCGGCCATAGGGGATCTCGATCACCCGCAGCGGCCCGCGCGGCGCCAGCATCGCCTCCAGCGCGGCGCGGCCGAGATAGCCTTCGTCGTTGAAGGAGACCACGACGGTCGGGCACCGCAGCGCGGCGATGGTGCGCGCCAGTGCCGGGCCTATGCCGGGCCGGCTGTTGAAGGCGGAGCGCCGCGTGCGGCAGTCGGTGCGCTTGTTGGCGATGCCATAAACCTCCGGCTGGTCCCAGCGCACCAGCGTCTCCCAGACATGGTAGTTCCGCAGGTAGGAATGCTGGTTGTAGGGCGGGTCGAGATAGGCGAGGTCGCAGTCGAGCGTGGCCGCTACCTCCTCCGCCTCGCCGCAGAGGGCGGTGCAGGGACCGGTAGGCGGACGCGGGCGGAGCGCAGGCAGGCGGAGCGAGAGCGGGTTCAGCGCGCGGGCAGCCCAGCGCTTCATGTAGGCCATCTGCAGGCCGGCGGTGCTGTCCACCCGGTCGGCCGCCTCGAGGAGCGAGGTGAGCAGCACCGCCTCCAGCTCCGGCTCGGCGCCGAGGGCGGCGATTCCGTTGCGGATGGCTTCGATCCGGGCGCCGTTGTCGGGGTGGAAGTAGCGGGCGGCGACGCAATAGGTCTCGGTGAACCAGCCGGCGCGGGGAGGCAGGCGCCCGAGGTCGGCGAGGATGCGGGTGGCCTGCTCCGCCCAGCGTTCCGCATCGGCCTGGACGTAGCAGGTGGCGAGCGTATGGGCGAAGGCGTTGTGGTCGTTGGCGATGACGCGGTAGCCGGCGCCCTTCAGCGCATGGCCGACGCGGGCGGTGCCGGAGAAGAGGTCGGCGACCGTCGCCCCGGCTGGCGCGGCGGCGCCGATGGCGGACAGGATCTGCGTCAGCAGGGCGCGCTTGGAGCCGATATACTTGATCACCTGCACAGGATCGGCCGGCGGGGCGATTCGAGGCAAGCGCTCAGCCGGGCAGCACCGGGGTGCGGGATGCCCCGCACCCCATGGCCGCCCCGCCGCCTCAGATGTGCAGCGCGCGCCCGTCGGCGGCCAGCGCCGCTTCCTTCACCGCCTCGTTCAGCGTCGGGTGGGCGTGGCAGGTGCGGGCCACATCCTCGGCGCTGGCACCGAACTCCATGGCCAGCGTCATCTCGGCGATCAGCGTGCCGGCATCGGGGCCGATGATGTGGGCGCCGAGGACCTTGTCGGTCTTGGCGTCCGACAGGACCTTCACGAAGCCGTCCGTGTCGTTCATCGCACGCGCCCGGCCATTGGCGGTGAAGGGGAATTTGCCGGATTTGTAGGCGATGCCCCCGGCCTTCAGCTCATCCTCCGTCGCGCCGACCGAGGCGATCTCGGGCCAGGTGTAGACGACGCTCGGGATGGCGCCGTAATTCACGTGGCCGGCCTGGCCGGCGAGGATCTCGGCGACGGCGACGCCCTCCTCCTCGGCCTTATGGGCGAGCATGGCGCCGGCGATGCAGTCGCCAATGGCGTAGATGCCCGGCACGCTGGTGGCGAAATGCGCGTCGGTGACGACGCGGCCGCGCTCGTCGCGCTTCACGCCAACCTCATCGAGCCCGAGCCCCTCGACATAGGGGCGGCGGCCGATGGCCAGCAGCACGACATCGGCGCGGATCTCCTCGGCGTCGCCGCCGGCGGCGGGCTCCACCTTGAGGGTGACGCCCTCGGCATCCTGCTCGGCCGCGACCACTTTCGACTTCAGGCGGAACTTCATGCCCTGCTTGGCGAAGAGGCGCTCGGCCTGCTTGGCCAGCTCGGCATCCATGCCGGGGATCAGGCGGTCGAGATACTCGATCACCGTGACCTGGGCGCCGAGACGCTTCCAGACCGAGCCCAATTCGAGGCCGATGACGCCGCCGCCGATGACGACGAGGTGGCCGGGGACCTTGTCCAGCTCCAGCGCGCCGGTGGAGGTGACGACCCGCTTCTCGTCCACCTCGACGCCGCGGAGCGGGGTGCTGTCGCTGCCCGTTGCGATGACGATGGCCTTGGTGGCGTAGGTCTCGCCGCCCACCTCGACCTGGCCGGGGGCGGTGATCCTGCCGGCGCCCTTCAGCCAGGTGACCTTGTTCTTGCGGAAGAGGAATTCGACGCCCTTGACGTTGGCCGAGACGACCTCGCCCTTGCGGGCCTGCATCTTGGCGAGGTCGAGCTTCACGCCGTCGATCAGGACGCCGTGGTCGGCGAGCTTGTGGGCCGCCTCCTCGAAATTCTCGCTGCTCTGGAGCAAGGCCTTGGAGGGGATGCAGCCGATGTTGAGGCAGGTGCCGCCGAGCGTCTCCCGCTTTTCCACGCAGGCCGTCTTCAGCCCGAGCTGGGCGGCGCGGATGGCGCAAACATAGCCGCCGGGGCCGGAGCCGATGACGATGAGGTCGAAGCTGTCAGGCATTGGGGGTCCTCGGGCCGGGATTTCGCGGCGGAAACTGGCCCGAGGCGGGGCTCAAGGCAAGCCTGGGGCGGCGGCTTCCCGCTCCTCTCGGCTCAGGTGGCTCTCCACCCGCGTCTCCGGCATGAACCAGGCGGTCACCAGGGCAAGGAGGAAGAAACCGGTGACGTACCAGAAGAAGCCGCTTTCGGCCCCCACCGACTTGAACCAGAGGCCGACATACTCGGCCGTGCCGCCGAACAGCGCATTGGCCACCGCATAGGGCAGGCCGACGCCGAGCGCCCGGACCTCGGCGGGGAAGAGCTCCGCCTTCACCACCCCGCTGATCGAGGTGTAGCAGGAGATCACCGCGAGCCCTGCCAGCACCAGCAGCCCCGCCTCCAGCGGCGAGGCAGCCCGGCCGATGGCGCTGAGCAGCGGCACGGTCATCAGCGCGCCGAGGCCGCCGAAGGCGAGCAGCATCGCCCGCCGCCCGATCCGGTCGGAGAGGGCGCCGAAGGCAGGCTGTGCGACCATGAAGGCCAGCAGCACCCAGGCCATGGTGGCGCTGACCGTGCGCGCCTCGAAATGCGCGGTGTTCACCAGGTATTTCTGCATGAAGGTGGTGAAGACGTAGAAGCTGAGGCTGCCGCCGGCGGTCAGGCCGAGCACCAACAGCAGCGGCTTCGGGTGCCGCAGCAGGGCGCGGAGCGAGCCGGCCTCGGGGCGCTTCGCCGCGTCGGCGCTCTGCGTCTCATGCAGGGCGCGGCGCAGGAAGAGGGCGACCACCGCCGCCGCCGCGCCGATGACGAAGGGAATGCGCCAGCCGAAGGCGCGCATCTCCTCATTGGTCAGCATCGATTCCAGGATGACGATGACGAGCACGGCGAGGAGTTGCCCGCCGATCAGCGTGACGTACTGGAAGCTGGCATAGAAGCCGCGGTGGCCGGGCTCCGCGACCTCCGACATATAAGTGGCGCTCGTCCCGTACTCGCCGCCGACCGAGAGGCCCTGGGCGAGGCGCGCGACCGTCAGCAGTATTGGGGCGAGGACGCCGGCGCTGGCATAGGTCGGCAGGATGGCGATCATCAGCGAGCCGCCGCACATCAGCAGGACCGAGGCCATCATGGAAAAGCGCCGGCCGCGCCGGTCGGCCAGCCGCCCGAAGATCCAGCCGCCGAGCGGGCGCACGAGGAAGCCGGCAGCGAAGACCCCGGCGGCGGCGAGCAGCTGCGAGGTGCGGTCGCCGGAAGGGAAGAAGGACGAGGCGAAATAGAGCGAGCAGAAGGAATAGACGTAGAAATCGTACCACTCGACGAGGTTGCCGGAGGAGCCGCCGATGATGGCGAGGATCCGGCGCCGGCGGTCGGCGGCCGCATCCAGAGGAATGGTGGTTGCGCTGGGCATGGGGAGCTCCTTCGCCCCTGCAACGCGGCGACGCTTCGGCGGTGGCAAGGCGCTTCCCCTCCGCCCGCCGTCCCGTCAGACTGGCCTGGCAACGATGAGGGGCCGGACGCGGAACCGGCCCCCGCCCACGGGAGGTCACGGCCATGGATTTCGAAGGCACACGGCTCGGCCGGCGCGGTGCGCTGGCCCTTGGCGGGGCAGCGCTGGCGGCGCCTGCCCTGGCTCAGGGACGATTCCCCGACCGGCCCATCCGCCTCATCATCCCCTGGCCGCCGGGCGGCTCGGCGGATGCGCAGCTCCGCTCGCTGGCCGAGATCGCCGGGCGGGCGCTGGGCCAGAGCGTGGTGGTGGAGAACCGGCCCGGCGCCTCGGGCACCATGGGCGCGCTGCACCTGACGACCCAGGCGCGGCCCGACGGCTACACGATCAGCCAGATGCACCTTTCGATCGTGCGGCGGCCCTTCATCACCCGCACCCCGCCCTGGGACCCGGTGAACGACTTCACGCATATCATCGGCCTCTGCGGCTGGATGTTCGGCATCGCGGTGAAGGCGGACGGGCCGATCAAGACCTGGGCGGACTACCTCGCCTATGCCCGCGCCAATCCGGGGCGGCTGACCTACACCACCTCCGGCATCGCCACGACCAACCACCTGACGATGGAGGAGCTGGCGGCGCGCGAGAAGCTGGAGCTGGTCCATGTCCCCTACCGCGCCTCCAACGAGGCGGCCGTCGCCGTCGCGGCCGGCGAGGTGATCAGCGTCGCCGACAGCTCCGCCTGGGCGCCGCTTGTGGATGGCGGGCAGCTCCGCCTCATCTGCGTCTGGACGGCTGAGCGCTCGCCCCGCTTCCCCGATGCGCCGACGCTGAAGGATCTGGGCTACGACATGGTCGTGACATCCCCGTATGGACTTGCCGGGCCGAAGGGGATGGACCCGGGTGTCGTCCGCGTGTTGCACGATGCCTGCAAGGCGGCGCTGTTCGATCCGGCCAATACCGCGGTGCGGGGGCAGTTCGACATGCCGCTCGAGTACTACGATACTGAGGACTACCGCAGCTTCATCATCCGCCGGGCCCAGTACGAGAAGGCGATGGCGGAACGGCTGAAGCTGCGGATCGATTGAAGCAAGACAGTAACCGGGAGACGCCTGAAGAATGCCACCGATCACCCGCCGCGGGGCGCTCACGCTTGCCGCGGCCAGCCTTGCCGCCCCAGCCCTCGCCCAGGCGCGCTTCCCGGACCGGCCGATCCGCCTCGTCATCCCCTGGCCGGCGGGCGCCTCGGCCGATGCGCAGCTCCGCTCCATGGGCGAGATCGCCAGCCGGGCACTCGGACAGCCGGTGGTGCTCGAGAACAAGCCGGGGGCGGGCGGCACGCTCGGGCCGATGACCGTCGCCCAGCAGTCGCGGCCGGATGGCTACACGCTGACGCAGATGCACCTCTCCGTGCTGCGGCGGCCCTGGATGATGAAGACCCCGCTCTGGGACCCGGTGCGGGACTTCACCCATATCATCGGCCTCACCGGCTGGCTCTTCGGCACCGCCGTCAAGGCCGACAGCCGCTTCGGCACCTGGCAGGAGATGATCGCCTATGCCAGGGCCAATCCCGGCAAGCTGACCTATTCGACCAGCGGCACCGGCACGACGAACCATTTGGCGATGGAGACCATGCTGGAGCAGGAGAAGGTGGAGATCACCCACATCCCCTTCCGCGGCTCCAACGAGGGGGTGACGGCGGCGCTGGCCGGGCAGGTCGACATGGTCTCCGACAGCAGCGCCTGGGCGCCCTTCGTCGAGGCGGGCTCGATGCGGGCCCTCTCGGTCTGGACCGCCGAGCGCGCCGCCCGCTTCCCGACCGTGCCAACGCTGAAGGAGCTCGGCTACGACATGGAGGTCACCTCGCCCTATGGCGTCAGCGGCCCGAAGGGGATGGACGAGGGCGTGGTGCGGGTGCTGCACGATGCCTTCAAGGCCGCGCTCTTCGACCCGGAGAACGAGCGCATCCGCGGCCAGTTCGACATGCCGCTGGCCTACCGCAACACGGAGGACTACCGCGACTTCGTCGCCAGGCGCGTCGAGTACGAGAAGATGATGGTGAAGCGGCTGAACCTCACCCTCGACGGCTAGGCGCCCCAACGACTTCGGGAGGAACGAATGACAAGAACGATCACCCGCCGCGCCGCCCTCGGCGCGGCGGCCGGCCTGCTCGCGGCCCCGGCGCTCGGCCAGGGGCGCTTTCCCAACCGGCAGATCCGTTGCCTCATCCCCTGGCCGCCGGGCGGCTCGCTCGACGCGCTGCACCGGCAGATGTTCGAGATCGCGGCCAAGGACCTGGGCCAGCCCATCATCATCGAGAATATCGCTGGCGCCCGCGGCACCCGCGCCGCGACCTTCCTGATCCAGCAGGCGAAGCCGGACGGCTACACCATCGCGCACCATCACCTCTCGATCCTCCGCCACCCCTTCCTGACGCGGCAGACGACCTGGGACCCGGTGGGCGACTTCACCTACATCATGCAGCTGGCCGGCTTCGTCTTCGGCACCGCGGTGCGCGGCGACAGCCCGTGGAAGACCCATGCCGAGCTGATGGAGGCGGCACGCCGCGCCCCCGGCCGGCTGACCTATTCGACCAGCGGCATCGCCACCACCAACCACCTGGCGATGGACGACATCCTCACCCGCGAGCGGGCCGAGATGACGCATGTGCCGATGCGCGGCAGCCAGGAGGGCGTCACGGCGCTGCTCGGGCGGCAGATCGACATCGTCGCCGACAGCCAGTCCTGGCGGCCGCAGGTGGAGACCGGCGAGCTCCGCCTGCTCGCCGCCTGGACGCCGACGCGGCTGCCGAGCTTCCCCGATGTGCCGACGCTGCGGGATCTCGGCTACGGGATGAGCGTCACCTCGCCCTATGGCCTCGCCGGGCCGAAGGGGATGGAGCCGGAGGTGGTGGACATCCTCCACCGCACGCTGCGGAAGGCCTTCGAGGACGAGGCGAGCCAGGCGATCATGAAGCGCTGGGAGCTGCCGAACGAGTATCTCGGCCCGCGCGAGTACCTCGCCTTCGCCCGCGAGCGGATGGTCTATGAGCGGGAGACAGTGGCCCGGCTTGGCATCAGCATCGACTGAGCCGGGCGGCAGGTCAGGGCCCGTCCTGACATGAGGGCGGGACAGGTGACGGCGGGCCTACACATCGCCAAGAATGGCGCGGCGCCGCTCCAGGCTCTCCGCAGGCCAAAGCGCCGCCATGTCGTAGTAGATCGGGAATGCGGGGACGCCCTTCGGCAGATCGACCCATGGCAGCTTCGAACGGGTGAAGATGTGTGCGGCGGGCTCGATCAAGGAAGGATCGTCCAGCGTGCAGACCCGCACGAAGCGCAAGGATGGCCGCCTGCCGTAGTCGCTCCATACGGCAGTCCGGCACGCCGTGCAGCGGTAGACATCGTGCGGCCGCCCGCTGTCCGTGGGCATCGAGACAGCCTCCGGTACAGTCCCCTTGACCTCGATGCGGTCGGTCTCGATCAGCGCGTTGACCACGAAGGCGCTACCAACCTGCCGCTGGCAGTCGCGGCAGTGGCAGCACTGTGCGAACATCGGAGCTGAACGCAGCCGATAGCGGACATGGCCGCATGCGCAGCCGCCTTCGAGTTGGTCCTGTTTCATGCGAACGCTCACAACCCGATTTGCCATTGTTCAGGGTGGCGGACATGGCGCCGCCGATGCAAGGCTCGAGGCGGCATCACGCCGAGATCGCCAGCTTCGTGCGGGCAGGGGGAACCTGGGGCAGACTCCGATCAGAGTAATTCGCTCGCCATGACAACGAGCTTGAGCGGGGTCCGTGACCGGTGCGAACGGAAACCGCTTCAGCGACCGTTCCGCCAGCTCTCCGAGGCACCTCCCAAGGCCTGTTTGAGAATGCGCCAGGCGGCGCATTCCAACGGCTGTGCCAGACCTTCCAGATTGACGTTCAGGCCGCCACCCGCGTCCGCGCCGCGACCAGGCGCGCCAGCGGGCCGACCGCGCCGAGCGCGGCGAAGGCGGGGGGCGAGGCCCGCAGCACATGCGCGGCGAGGCCGGCCCAGCGCATCGGCCCGGCGCTGCGGCGGCGCCAGGCGGCATGGAAGGTATCGGCCTCCTGGCCGGCAAGGATCGCCTCGGCCGCCGCCAGGCCGGAATGCAGGGCGAGCGCGACGCCCTCGCCGGTGAAGCTCGGGATCACCGCCGCCTGGTCGCCGACGCGGTAGAGGCCGGGCGGCCCGGCGGCGGGCTGGCGGAAGCCGTAGGGCACGCCGGCGATGGCGAGCGGCCGGTCCCATAGCGGGTGGGCGTCGCGGAGCAGAGCTTCGGCGAGGGCGGAGCCGGCGCGCACCCGGACGAGCAGGTCGCCGGGCAGTCCCCTGGGCGGGCCGTGCAGGGCGGCGCAGAGATTGGCCCCGCCGCCGGGCAGGGGTTGCAGGCCGGCATAGCCACCGTCGAAGGGCAGCAGGGCCACGGCATCCGCCATCGCCACCCCGGCGAGGTGCAGCTTGAGGCCGATGGCGGGCGGCGGAGCGCCCTCGCGCGGATGGCCGCGCAGCGCGTGCTTGCCGGTGGCGAGGATGATGCGCCGCGCCTCGATCTCGCCTGAGGAGGTGCGGAGCCGCCACCCCTCCCCCATCGGCACGGCGCCGAGCACGGTGGTGCCGCGGCGCAGGGCCGGGCCGGCCGCCTCCTGCAAGGCGCCATCGAGCAGGCGGCGCGGCAGGGCCCAGGCGGGGAAGGGTAGCGCCACATCCGCCTCGCGCCCGCCATGGCCGATCCGCATCCGCCGCAGCGGAGCGCCGCCGAGCGTGGCCGGGTCGAGGCCGAGGCGGGCCAGCGCCGCCGCCGCGTCGGGGCCGAGGAATTCGCCGCAGACGCTTTCGCGGGGCTCGGGGCTGCGCTCCAGCAGCATGACATCGCGCCCGGCGCGGGCGAGGGCGATGGCCGCCGCGCAGCCGGCCGGGCCGGCGCCGATCACCACGGCATCAGGCACGGCTGCTGACGATCCACTTGAAGGGGAAGGCCCAGTCGATCCGCGCCGCGACGCCGGCCTCGGCCATCAGCCGCTCCCAGTCGGCGCGGGTGAAGCCGCGGGCGATGGAGACGGTGCTGTCATGCACCACCATCGGGTCCATCCTGAGCAGCCGCACCGCGCCCCAGACGAAGCCCCAGGGCAGCCAGTGGCGGTGCAGGTCGGAGATCAGCCAGCCCCGCCGCGCCCGCCCCGGCAGCCAGCGGAGGAAGCGCACCAGCTCGGGGTCGCGCAGGTGGTGGGTGAAGAGGCTGCACAGCACCACGTCGAAGCGCTCCGCCTCCGGCAGGTCGAAGAGGTCGGCGGTGATGAAGCGTGCCTTCACCCCGGCCGCCGCCGAATAGCGCGCCGCCCAGGGGCTGCGGTCGAGGCCGGCGAGGTCCACGGCGATGCCGCGGCGCGCGGCCCAGCGGGCGATCTCGGCCAGCATGTCGCCGCCGCCGAAGCCGATATCGAGCACGGAGAGGTGGCGGGTGCCGGTCTCGGCCACCAGCCGGTCGAGCCAGCGGAGGGTCGGGCGGTAGGCGAGGCTCATGCGGTTGATGCGGGCGAGATCGCGGAGGGCAGAGGCGAATTCGGCCTCCGTCGCCGCCGCGTCGTCCATCCACTCGTCCGCGGCGCTGCGCTCGCGCATCAGGCGAGGCGGAAGCGCATGGTCTCGGCCGAAAGGCCCGGGCCGAAGGCCAGCGCGCAGCCGCGCTGCCCGCGGCCGGCGGTCATCATCCGCTGGAGGACGAACATGACGGTGGCGGAGGACATGTTGCCGTGCTCGCGCAGCACGGCGCGGCTGACATCCAGCGCATGCTCCGGCAGGTTCAGCCCGTGGATGACGCCGTCCAGCACACTCCGCCCGCCCGGATGCACCGCCCAGAGGTCGTAGGCATCCGCCGCCTCACCGGCGAGAATGGCCGCCGCCTCCTCCGGCAGGGCGCGGGCGAGGGTGAGCGGCACGAAGCCGGACAGCGTCATGTCGAAGCCGCCATCGCCGATGCGCCAGGTGATCTGGTCGGCCGCCTCCGGGATCAGCGCGGCGTGGAAGCCCTCGATGCCGATGCCCTTGGGCTCCGCCGTCACCAGCGCGGCGCTGGCGCCATCGGCGAAAAGCAGGAAGCAAAGCAGCTGCTCGATCTCGGGCGAAGGCTGGAGGTGGAGGGTGCAGAGCTCGAGGTTCAGCACCAGCACCCGCGCGCCCGCGTCGCTGCGGACGATGTGGTGGGCGAGCTTCAGCGCGTTGATCGCGGCCTGGCAGCCCATGAAGCCGACGATGCTGCGCTCGACATTCCCCGGCATGCCGAAGCGGCGGATCAGCCAGTGGTCGAGGCCGGGGGCGGCGAAGCCGGTGCAGGTCGCATAGATGACATGGGTGATGCGGGGCCCTTCCTCCTCCAGCCCCATGGCCAGGCAGGCGGCCTCGGCCAGCGCCGGGGCCTCCCGCTCGTAGCGGGCCATGCGGGCGGCGGTGCCGGGGAAGGCGTCGAACCGGTAGAAGCCATCGACCGTGCCGCTGGCATCCGGCTCGGCCTCCAGCACGGAATGGCGGGTGTCGATCTGCGAGCGCTCCGCCAGCCGGGCGAAGGCCGTGCGGATGCGCGGCTCGGTGATCTGCCGGTCGGCGAAGCGGCGGAAGGCGTCATGCACCTCATGCCGGGGGACGGCGGTGCCGATGCGGTTGATATGGGCCTGGGTCACAGGCGGGACATGGGGTGGCGGGCTATTGCCGCACCGCCCCGGTGCGGGCATCGACGGTCACTTCGATGGGGGTGCCCTCGCGCAGGCCGCGCAGGCGGATGGCATCGCCCTCCCGGCCGAGTTCCGTCACCTCGGTGTAGCCGCGGGCGCGCAGCAGCTCCCGCGCCTGGCCCTCGGTCAGCGGCGGCTGCTCGCGGGCCAGGCCGGTGGCGGCGTCGATGCGGAGGTTCTCGACCTGCTCGCCATACCGCGTGGCGCGGGCGATGCGGAAGGTGTCGCCCTCCCGCTCCACGCCTTCGACATCCGTGAAGCCGCGGGCGCGCAGCACGGTCGCCAGCTGGTCCTGGGTGAGGAAGGCAGCCTCCTGCGCCAGGGCGGGGCCGGCGAGCAGGAGCACAAGCAGGGCGGGGCGGAGGAACTGCATCATCGGCCGCCATAACCACGCGGGGCCGAAAAGGTTCATTCAAGCCCTTGCGCATCGCAATAAAAGAACACATAAGGAACAGGAGGTCTGTTCATGGAGTTGCGGCAGAAGCTTGAGATCCTCGCCGATGCGGCGAAATACGACGCCTCCTGCGCCTCCTCGGGGACCGAGAAGCGGGACAGCCGCCCAGGGGACGGGAAGCCCGGCGGCATCGGCAGCACGGAGGGCATGGGCATCTGCCATGCCTATGCGCCGGACGGGCGCTGCATCTCCCTGCTCAAGGTGCTGCTGACCAATGCCTGCATCTATGACTGTGCCTATTGCATCAACCGCGCCACGAGCAACGTGCCGCGCGCCCGCTTCACGGTGCGGGAGCTGGTGGATCTCACGCTCGACTTCTACCGGCGCAACTATATCGAGGGGCTGTTCCTTTCCTCCGGCATCATCCGCTCGCCCGACTACACGATGGAGCGGCTGGTCGATGTCGCGCGCATCCTGCGCGAGGAGCATGGCTTCCGCGGCTACATCCACCTGAAGACCATCCCCGACGCCTCGCCCGAACTGCTGGCCGAGGCGGGGCGGCATGCCGACCGGCTCTCCATCAACATCGAGCTGCCGCAGGAGGGGGCGCTGAAGGCCCTCGCCCCGGAGAAGGATTTGTCCGAAATCCGCCGCGCGATGGGTCGGATGCGGCTGCGGATCGAGGAGGCGAAGGAAGCACGCAAGACGGAGCGGCGGGCGGCGGCGCCGCGCTTCGCCCCAGCCGGGCAGAGCACGCAGATGATCATCGGCGCCGATGCCTCGGACGACCGGGCGGTGCTCGGGACGACGGCCAATCTCTATGGCAGCTATGGGCTCAAGCGGGTCTATTTCTCCGCCTATTCGCCGATCCCCGATGCGTCGCGCATGCTGCCGCCGCAGCCGCCGCCGCTGGTCAGGGAGCACCGGCTCTACCAGGCGGATTGGCTGCTGCGCTTCTACGGCTTCTCGCTCGACGAGATCATGGCCGGCGGCGAGGGCGGGATGCTCGACCTCGGCATCGACCCGAAGCTGGCCTGGGCGCTGCGCCACCGGGGCGACTTCCCTGTGGACGTGAACCGGGCGCCGCGGGAGCGGCTGCTGCGCGTGCCCGGGCTCGGCGCGAAAACGGTGGACAGGCTGCTGACGGCGCGGCGGCACCGGGCGATCCGTAGCGAGGACCTGGCGCGGCTGCGGCTGCCGCTGGCGAAGCTCCTGCCCTTCCTCGTCACCGCGGATCACCGGCCGCGGGTGACGGACCGGCTCGATTTGCGGGCGCTGGTCGCGCCCCGCACCGGCTTCGCCAAGCCGGTGCAGATGGCACTGCTGTGATCGGCATAGCCCTCCCCGGCCCCGCCGACTTCCCCGCCTGGCGGGAGGCGGCGCGGCGGCTGCTGGCGGCCGAGGTGGCGCCGGAGCGCGTCGCCTGGCACCTCGCCGGCGAGGCAGCGGGGCTGTTCGCCCATGAGGCGGTGCCGGAGCCACGGCGGGCAACGATCAGCGTGCCGCGGGCCTTCCCCGAGCTGGCAGAGGTGGTCATCCGCCACCGGGACCAGGAGCGCTTCGCCCTGCTCTACCGGCTGCTCTGGCGCATCACCCATGGCGAGCACGGGCTGCTGGAGGTGGCGACCGACCCGGAGGTGATTCGCGCGCAAGGGATGGCCAAGGCGGTGCGGCGGGACGCGCACAAGATGCATGCTTTCGTCCGCTTCCGCGAGGCGCCGGAGGGGCGCTACGTCGCCTGGTTCGAACCGGACCACCACATCCTGGAGGCGGAGGCAGGGTTCTTCGTCCGCCGCTTCGCGGGCATGCGCTGGTCCATCCTGACGCCCGAGGCAAGTGCCCATTGGGACGGCGAGGACCTGCGGATGGGCGCCGGCGGCAGGCGGGCCGACGCGCCGGCCGAAGATGCGAAGGAGGAGTTGTGGCGGGCCTATTTCGCCAGCATCTTCAACCCCGCGCGGCTGAAGCCCGCCGCCATGCGGGCGGAGATGCCGGTGAAGTACTGGCGCAACCTGCCCGAAGCGCAGGACATCCCGCGGCTGATGGCCGAGGCGACGCGCCGCGTGGCGGAGATGGTGGCGCGCGGGGCGACCCCGGCCGCACCGCGGCGGCAACGGGTCCTCGCGGCGGACGTTGAGGCGCCCATGCCAGCCGATCTTTTCGCCACCCAGGACCCCACCGCCGCCCTCGCCGCCCTACGCGCCGAGGTGCTGGCCGACCGGGGGCCGCTCGCCGAGCATGCCACCCAGGCCGTCTTCGGCGAGGGGCCCATCGGCGCCGCGCTACTTTTCGTCGGCGAGCAGCCGGGTGACGAGGAGGACATTGCCGGGAAGCCCTTTGTCGGGCCGGCCGGGCGGATGTTCAACCGGGCGCTGGAGGAGGCGGGCATCCCCCGCGCCGAGGCCTATGTCACAAACGCGGTGAAGCACTTCAAATTCAAGCCGACGGGCCGGCGGCGGCTGCACCAGTCGCCGGATGCGGGCGACATCGCGCATTACCGGCCCTTCCTCCGGCGGGAGATCGAGATCGTCGGGCCGCGGCTGGTGGTCTCGCTCGGCGCCACGGCGCTGCGCGCGCTGACCGGCAAGCCGCTCGCCATCACCAAGGTGCGCGGCGAGGTGGTGCGGAGCGAGGATGGGGTGCCGGTCTTCCCGACTGTCCACCCCTCCTACCTGCTGCGGCTGCCGGACCCGGAGAGCAAGGAGCGCGAATACGCCCGCTTCCTCGGCGACCTGAAGGGCGCCTGGCGCGAGGTGCAGTAACCGGCCGCATGTTGCGCCCCTCGCCCCGAACCGGGCGGGGCCTTCGCCTGTTCCATCCGCTTAATAGGGATCGGAGGACAGACCATGGCGCAGGACCAGGACAGGCTGATGCCGGACGAGCCGGTTAAGCCGGCGGACGAGAAGGTGAAGGCCCGGGTGCCGGGCTTCGCCGAGGGCGGGCCGACCGACTATGACCCGAACGCCACCAATGACGGCGCCATGGGCGGCGGCGGGGTTGGTGGCGCGGGCGGCGTGACCGGCGGCGCCAGCGGCCGGAGCAACCAGAAACCTTGATGCTGGATGCCGAAGCCCTGCGCGCGGCGGCGGCGCCCCTGCCGCCGCTCGAGGATGCCGGCTTCGGCGCCTGCATCGACGGCTTCGCCGCAGCGCGCGTGGTGCTGCTCGGCGAGGCGACGCATGGCAGCAGCGAGTTCTACCGCGCTCGCGCCGCCATCACCCGCCGCCTGGTCGAGCGGCACGGCTTCACCATTGTCGCCGTCGAGGCCGACTGGCCCGATGCGGCACAGCTCGACCGCTGGGTGCGGGACCTGCCGGCCCCGCCGGCGGACGGGCCGGCCTTCGCCCGCTTCCCCAGCTGGATGTGGCGCAATGCGGAGGTCCGGGACTTCGCCGCCTGGCTCCGCCGCCACAACACCGGGCTGGCACCGGAGGCGCGCGTGGCCTTCCGCGGCCTCGACATCTACTCGCTCGGCGGCTCCATCGAGGCGGTGCTGGCCTATCTCGACCTGCACGACCCGGAGGCGGCACGGGCGGCACGGCGGCGCTATGGCTGCCTCAGCCCCTGGCAGGCCGAGCCCGAGGATTACGGCCGGGCGATCCTCTTCAGCGACCGCGACCCCTGCGAGCCGGCTGTCCTCGCCCAGCTCAACGCGCTGCTCGAGGAACGGCTCGGCCGGGACGACCCCGAGGCGCTGTTCGATGCGCAGCAGAATGCCCACGTCGTGCGCGCCGCCGAGCAATACTACCGGCTGATGTACCGCAGCGGCACCGAGAGCTGGAACCTGCGCGACCGGCACATGTTCGAGACGCTCCGCGTGCTGCTCGACCATGGCGGGCCGGGGGCGAAGGCCGTGGTCTGGGCGCATAACAGCCATATCGGCAACGCCGCCGCGACCGAGATGGGCTGGCAGGGCGAGTTCAACATCGGCGAGCTTTGCCGCACCGCCTTTGGCGCGGAAGCGGCGCTGATCGGCTTCGGCACGGATCGCGGCACCGTCGCCGCGGCCGATGACTGGGGCGGGCCGATGCGGGTGAAGCCGGTGCGCCCCGCCCTCTCCGGAAGCCACGAGGCTCGAATGCGCGAGGCCGGGCTGCCGCCGCGGGCGCTGCTCGACCTGCGCCAGCCCCGCCTGCGCGAGGCGCTGCGCGAGCCGCGGCTGGAACGGGCGATCGGCGTGATCTACCGTCCGGAGACGGAGCGGCGCAGCCACTACTTCCAGGCGGTGCTGCCGGACCAGTTCGACGGCTTCCTCTGGTTCGAGGAAACAAGCGCCGTGCAGCCGCTGTCTCTGGCATCGGAAGCCGGGGCGGCGGAGACCTATCCCTTTGGCATGTGAGAGGCACCGGACATGGTTGGCGTGACGGAGCCGATGCAGGCGCTGCTGCGAGACCTGGCGCTTTCGGTCGCCGGGCATCGCAAGCCGCTGGACGAGTTGCCGGCGCGGCAGCAGGAAATGCTGCGGGCCATGGACGCGGTGCAGCGCCAGTTCTTCATGGAGGAATTGGCAAAGGCGCGTGCCGAGGCGGGGCGCGGCCGCTTCCGGGCCTCGCTCGAGCGCTGGCAAGCCCGGCGGGAGGCCGCGGCCGGCCCGGACGCGGCTTCCGCGAGAGAGGCGGCACCGTCATCCTGAACTCGTGCGGAGGCCTGCCACCGCCGGTGCCGGGGCTCAGCCTGGCAGGGCGATGATGGACCCTGCGATCCCGGCCAGCGACTCCGCCTGGAGGTCGGGCGGCGTCAGGATGGAGGGATAGGGCCGCCCACGGGCGACGAAACCGGCCATCAGCCCGGCTGCCTTGGCACCGTTCGTGTCCCAGGGATGGGTCGCAACCAGCATCAGCCGCGCCGGATCAGTGCCGGCGCGTTCGGCCGCGCCGAGATAGACCTCGCGCCGCGGCTTGCTGAGGCCGATCTCGGCGGTGGTGACGACCTGGCTGAACCGGTCCCGCAGCCCGGCGCCGCTGAGCAGCGCCTCCGTCGCCTCCGCCCCGCCATTGCTGAGCGCGACCAGGGTCAGCCCGGCATCGGCGAGGCGCGTCACGGCTTCGGCTGCGTCGCCATGCGGCGGCAGGCTGCCCATGCCGTCGAGCACCGCCGCCTTCTTCGCCGCCGGAGCGCTGCGGCCGTGCCGGGCGAGCAGGTCATCAAGATTGGCCTCCATCACCGCCCGCAGCGGCTGGAAGGCGCCGATGGCGGCGAGCGAGAAGCTGTCGCGCAGGCTGGCGGCGAACCAGCCCTGCAGCAGGGCGCGCGGCAGGCCCATCGCCTCCAACCCGGCGCCGAGCGGCTCGATCGGGAAGAGGGTCTCGATAACGTCGAAGGCGATGGCGGCGGGGCGAGCGGGCATGGCGGCTTCCCTTCTCTTTCCCGCAGCAACGCCGCGGGGAAGAGGGGGACGCGTTCAGCCGGGCAGGCCGAGCACGTTCTTCGACAGGATGTTCCGCTGGATCTCGTTCGAGCCGCCGTAGATCGTGGCCGGCCGGGCCTGGATGAACAGGCCGCCGATGTTGAGGTCGCGGTTGCCCTCCATCGGCTCCAGCAGGCCGGCATTCTCGCCACCGATCTCGAGCATGGTGTCGGTGATCGCCTGGAACAGCTCGGTCTGCAGGATCTTCAGCATGGAGACGTCGGGGCCGAGGCTTTCGCCGCGCTTCAGCTTCTCGACGAAGGTGCCGTAAAGCGCCTTCAGGTCTTCGAACTCCAGGCGGAGGCGGGCATAGCGGTCCTGGAACTCGGCATCTTCCCAGATGCCCATGCGCTCGGCGAGGAGCTTGAGGCGCGAGAGGGCGTAGCCGGACTGGCGCGGCGAGCCGAGGAAGATGCGCTCGAAGCCGAGCAACGCCTTCGCCATGTCCCAGCCCTTGTTGAGCTGGCCGACCAGGTTCTCCTTCGGCACGCGGACATTGTCGAAGAAGACCTCGCAGAACTCGTCATGCATCTCGAGGTTGATGATCGGCCGGACGGTGATGCCGGGCGTCTTCATGTCGACGAGGAGGAAGGAGATGCCCTCCTGCTTCTTCGCCTGGCGGTCGGTGCGGACGAGGAGGAAGATCCAGTTGGCGTCGGTCGCCAGCGTGGTCCAGATCTTCTGGCCGTTGACCACATACTCGTCGCCGTCGAGCACCGCCTCGGTGCGCAGCGCCGCGAGGTCGGAGCCGGCATTGGGCTCGGAATAGCCCTGGCACCAGATATGCTCGCCGGTCAGGATCTTCGGCAGGAAGCGCTGCTTCTGCTCCTCCGTCCCGTACTTGATGACGAGCGGGCCGAGCATGACGATGCCGTGGTCGTTGGTCCGCGCCACGCCGTAGCGCTCGTATTCCTCGGTGAGGATGATCTGCTTCGCGGGCGAGAGGCCGAGGCCGCCATGCTCCTTCGGCCAGCCCGGGCAGAGCCAGCCGCGCTCGGCGAGCTTCATGTACCAGGGGCGGTTCTCGTCCCAGTGCAGGCGCTTCGGCGGGTTGCGCAGGTCGTCGGGGTAGTTCTCGTGCAGGAAGGCGCGAACCACCTGGCGGAAATGCTCGTCGTCGAGCGCGTCGAGCTCGGCCGGGGCGGGGATGCGGATGGCGTCCATCGGCTCAGTCTCCCTTGAAGGCGGGCGTGCGCTTGCCGAGGAAGGCAGCGCGGCCTTCGGCGAAATCCTTGGTGAGGAAGAGCGTCGACTGGAAGTGGCGCTCCTGTTCCAGCGCGCGGTCGAGGCCCTCGCCGAGCATCTGCTTGGTCAATGCCATCGGCGCGGGGGCCTGCTCGGCGAGGAAGCGGGCCTTCTCCATGGCGGTCGCCAGGGCATGGCCCTTGGGGACGACATGGTCGACGAGGCCGATGCGCTCGGCCTCCGTCGCCGTCATCTGGTTGTGGTAGAGCAGGATCTGCCGGGCCTTCCCCTGGCCGACGCGGAGCGGCAGGGTGTGGGGCAGGCCGAGATCGGCCATCAGACCGATCTTGCCGAAGCCGGCGGCGAGGCGGGCATCCTCGGCGGCCACCACGGTGTCGGAGGCGCAGGCGATGGAGAGGCCGGCGCCGACGCAGTAGCCTTCGATGGCGGCGACGACGGGGACGCTGCCGAGGACCATCAGCCGGATCAGCTCATGCGAGAGGCGCATGCGCTCGCGGCCTTCCATGGCCGAGTTCACGTCCATCCCGGAGATGTCGCCGCCGGAGCAGAAATGCCCACCGGCGCCGGTGACGACGATGGCGCGCGTGGCCTTGTCGCCCTGGGCGGCGCGGAGCGCATCGATCATCTGCACGCGGAGCGGCATGGCGAGGGCGTTGCGGCGGGCGGGCTGGTCGAGCGTCAGGATGAGGACGCCGCCCTCGCGCTCGGAGACGATGCGGGCGATGGTCTCGCTCATTCCTCGATCTCCGGGCTCGTGGCCATGAAGCGGCGGCGATGCAGCGCGGCGCTGCCGTAGAGGTTGGCCATCACCATCGCCTTCCGCAGGTAGAGGCCGACATCGTACTGGTCGGTGTAGCCGATGCCGCCATGCAGCTGGATGCATTCGCGCGTCACCAGCATGGACGAAGAGGCGGCGCGGGCCTTGGCGCGGGAGATGACCGCGCGGCGCGCATCACCCGTGGCGCCGGCATCGAGCGTCGCGGCCGCGGCTTCGATGCTGGCCCGCGTCAGCGCGATCTGCATCCGCACATCGGCGGCCTTGTGCTGCAGGGCCTGGAAGGTGCCGATGATCTTGCCGAATTGCTGGCGCGTCTTCAGGTAGTCGAGCGTCATGGCGAAGGCGCGGTCCATGCCGCCGAGGAGGTAGGCGCTGGTCAGCAGCGCGGCCTCGTCGAGGGCGAGCGACAGCGCCTCGCCGATGTCGTCGGCGATGCGGGTGGCCGAGCCAAGGTTGGGCTCCAGCGTGCCGAGATGGCCGCCATCCTGGGTCTGCTCGGTGGCGAGGCCGGCGCCGGCCTGCTGCTCGTAGAGGGCGATGCGGCCGCCCTCGCGAACCGGCAGCAGGAAGACGGCGGCACCGGCAGCCATGGGGAGGAAGCGGCGGGGGGCGTCGGGGCTGCCGGGCACCTCCAGCGTGTCGGGACGCTCCTGCCAGGCGGTCAGCACCAGCGCTTCGCCGGAGACCACGCGCTCGAGCGGGCCGGCGCCGACGGCGGCGAGCAGCGAGGCCGAGAGCATCGCCGGGATCAGCGGCTCCGGCACCAGGGCGCCGCCCAGCTCCTCGGCGAGCGCGCAGGCCTCGCCGAGGCCGAGGCCGGCGCCGCCGGCCGCTTCCGGCAGGCGGAGGCCGATCCAGCCCATCTCGCCCATCTGGCGCAGCACGGCCGGGTCGAAGCCGGGGGTCTGGAAGCGGAGGTCGCGCACCCGCTTCATGTCACCGCCCGTGGGCGCCACCGCGGCGGCGCTGTCCCGGATCATGCGGATGGATTCGGCGCGGTCCTCCCCGCTGAGCGCGGCGCTCATTGGGTGTGCAGCGTGGCGCCGGTCTTGGCCTGCACCTCCTCCAGCGTGACGCCCGGCGCTAGGTCGCGGACGACGAAGCCCTTGCCTTCCACGACGTCGAGCACGGCGAGGTTGGTGTAGACGCGGTTGACGCAGGCGAGGCCGGTCAGCGGGTAGCCGCAGCGCTCGACGATCTTCGGCCGGCCGTCCTTCGTCGTGTGCTCCATGATGACCCAGAGGCGCTTCGCCCCGGCGGCGAGGTCCATGGCACCGCCGACGGCGGGGGCCGTGTCGTTCTCGCTGGTCGCCCAGTTGGCGAGGTCGCCGTTCTCCGCCACCTCGAAGCCGCCGAGGACGCAAAGGTCGATATGCCCGCCGCGGATCATGGCGAAGCTGTCGGCATGACCGACGAAGCTGGCGCCCTTTGCCAAGGTGATGAGCTGCTTGCCGGCATTGATCAGCCAGGGATCCTCCTGGCCTTCCTTCGGCGCCGGGCCCATGCCGATGACGCCGTTCTCCGACTGGAAGATCACCTCCCGCGTCGGGGGCACGTAGTTGGCCACCATGGTCGGCATGCCGATGCCGAGGTTGACGCACCAGCCTTCCGGCACGTCATCGGCGAGGCGGGCGGCCATCTGGTCGCGGTTGAAGGGCATGACGGCTCCTCCTCAGTTCTGCTCGGGCTTCAGCCAGTCGCCGCCGCGGTCCACCTGGACCACGCGGTTCACATAGACGCCGGGCGTGCCGATCATATGCGGATGCAGCTCGCCGAGTTCGCGGATGTGCTGCGCCTGGGCGATGGTCAGCTCGGCGGCCATGGCCATGATCGGGTTGAAGTTGCCGCCCGAGCCTCGGTAGACGAGGTTGCCCCAGCGGTCGGCCTCCCAGGCCTCGACCAGCGCCACATCGGCCTTGAGGGCGCGCTCCATGATGTAGGTCTTGCCGTCGAACTCGCGGCTCTCCTTGCCGCGGGCGAGCAGGGTGCCGGCTGCCGTCGCGGTGAAGAAGGCGGGGATGCCGGCGCCGGCGGCGCGGATGCGCTCGGCCAGCGTGCCCTGGGGCACCAGCTCCAGCTCGATCTTGCCCTCGCGGTAGAGGGTTTCGAAGACGACCGGGTCTTTGCTGCGCGGGAAGGAGCAGACGATCTTGCGGACCTGGCCCTGGTCCATCAGCTTGGCGACGCCGATGCGGCCGGAGCCGGCATTGTTCAGCACGATGGTGAGGTCGCGGGCGCCCTGCTCGATCAGCCCCTCGATCAGCACGTCGGGCTGGCCGACGCTGCCGAAGCCACCGATCAGCACGGTGGAGCCATCCTTCACGCCGGCCAGAGCATCGGCCACCGACTGCACGATCTTGTTGATCATCCTTGTCCCTCCCGGGGGTGCATTGCAGTACCGCCACCGGGGCCGCCGGTCCAGCCCCTTAGCGTGCTATCGATTCTCTCTCCCACGACACCGCTGCGCGGCGCCGCGGGGGCCCCGGAAGGTCGGCCTCCTTACCGGGGCATCGTCCCGCCTTCCGCAGCGAAGCCGCGGAAGGGCACCGGCCTCAGGCTTCGGCGAGGGAATGCGCCGGGCCGTTGGTGATGCCGTGAAGCCGCATCGGCACCGACGGCAGGCCGTGCAGGTGGCGGAGCAACTGGACGGCGAGCCAGGCATCCTCCAGCGCGCCGTGCAGCGCCGTCTCGCGCTCGAAGCCGCAGGCGGCGGCGGCGCGGGCGAGGCCGACCCGCTCGCCGGGATAGGCGCGGCGCCAGGCCTGCATGGTGCAGAGGCCGGTGCCCCAGGGCGGGTCGAGGCCGAGGCGGGCGAACTCGCCGCCCAGCATCCGCCGGTCGAAGGCGAAGTTGTGCGCCGCCGCGGCATGGCCATTGAAGAAGGTCGCGACCTCGTCGGCATGCGCCTCGAAGGGCGGATGGCAGGCGAGGAAGGCATCCGACATGCCATGCACCCGAATGGCGCCCCAATGGCAGGGGATGCCGGGGGAGAAGGCCAGGTGCAGCGTCGCTTCCGGCTCCAGCGCCGCGTCGAGCCGCACGGCACCGAGGGAGACGACGCGGTCGCCCGCGCCGGCCCCGGTGGTCTCGGTGTCGAAGACGGTGATGGGGCCGAGTGTCCAGGTCCCGGGCGACCAGGCCATGTCAGCCGGCGTGGCGGAAACGCCCGTTGCTGATCACCTGCTTGTCGCGCTCGACGACGCGGGCGCGGAAGGCGGCGCCGCCTTCCTCCTGCCAGATCTCCGTGCGGATGGTCTCGCCGGGGAAGACGGGCGAGGAGAAGCGCAGGTCCATCGAGCCGAAGCGCGTGGTGTCATAGTCGCAGAGCGACTTCAGCAGGGCATGGCAGACGGTGCCGAAGGTGCAGAGCCCGTGGAGGATCGGACGGGGGAAGCCGGCGCCCTTCGCCACCTCGGGGTCGATGTGCAGGGGGTTGAGGTCGGCATTGAGGCGATAGACCAGCGCCTGCTCCGGCCGCGTCGCCAGGTCGAGGGTGATGTCGGGTGCGCGCTCCGGCTCCGGGTGCGGCTGCTTCACCGGGCCGGTGGGACCACCGAAGCCGCCATTGCCGCGCATGAAGCTGGTCGAGGTGGAGGTGGCGAGCAGCTCGCCAGTCTTGGCGTCGAGGATCTCGCGCTCGGAATACATCAGCGCGCCCTTGCCCTCGCCGCGATCGACGAGGCCGGTGATGCGGGTGCGGCCGATCAGCTCCCCCTCGGTCGGCAGCGGCTTGTGCAGGATGAGGCCCTGTTCGCCATGGAGGATCTGCTGCCAGACGATGCCGGTATCCGGGTTGCGCGCCCAGAAGCCGGGCGAGGCGAGCACCACAGGCATCGAGGGCATCACCTTCAGCCGCGGCTCGTAGACGAAGTCGAGCTGCTGCTCGTCCATCGGGTCCTGGCCGAGGCCGATGGAGAAGTTGTAGAGCGCCACATCCTGCCAGCGGAGGGTCTGGCGGACCTCCGGCACGGGGTAGTTCATCAGCTGGTCGTGGTTGATCGGCATGTCAGTGGCTCCCCCCTTGAAGCTCGATGACCGCATCGGCGGCGTAGCAGCCCTGCCCTGCCGGCAGCACCAGCATCGGGTTCACATCCACCCCCCCGAGCCGCGGCCCGGCGGCGACGGCGAAGGCGGACAGCGCCGAGAGCGCCTTGGCGAGCGCCGCCACATCCGCCTTCGGCCGGCCGCGCGCGCCATCCAGCAGGGGGAAGCCGCGCAGCGAGCGGATCATCCGATCCGCCTCCGCGGTGTCGAAGGGGCAGCGGCGGAAGGCGACGTCCTTCAGCACCTCGATGAAGATGCCGCCCAAGCCCACCATCGCCACCGGGCCAAAGACCGGGTCGCGGAAGACGCCGAGCGCCATCTCCACCGCGCCCTTGATCTGCTTGGCGACGAGCACGCCCTCGATGCGCGCCGCGGGCGCATGATGGCGAGCGCGGTCGAGCAGGGTGGCGAAGCCCTGGCGCACCTGGGCCGCATCGGCGATGTCGAGCAGCACGCCGCCCATCTCGCTCTTGTGGATGATGTCGGGGCTCAGGATCTTCAGCACCACCGGATAGCCGATGGACTCGGCCGCGGCGACGGCGGCCTCGCTGTCGGGGGCGGCGTGCTCGGGCACGGCGGGGATGCCGGCACCGGCGAGCAGCGACTTCGCCACCGCCTCGCTCGGGGTCATCGCCGGCAGCTCGACGTCCGGCAGCGGGATGTCGGTGCGGGGGTCCTCGGCGCGGGCGAAGGCGGCGCCGAAGCGGCCCATCGCCTCGATGGCGACGACGGCGCGCGACGGGTCCTCGAAGCACAGCCAGCCATCGGCCTCGTAGTCGCGGACCTTGTTGGGCGCGAGCATGGACATCACCCAGAGCCGGTCGGGATGCGCCTCGCGGACGGCGCGCATCTCCTGGTGCAGCTTGGGTCCGAGGCTGCGGCCGGCCGCCGTCTGCGACCAGAAGGAAAGGATGGAGCTGTAGCCTCCATCGACGGCGACGCTCTCCGCGAAGGTGGAGATGAGCTTCAGGTCGTTCGTCACCTGCGCGGTGCAGTCAACCGGGTTGCGTGGGGCGCAGAAGGGAATCAGCGCCCGAAGCTTGGCCTGCGCCGCCTCCGGCATGGGCGGCATGGGGAGGCCGGTGGCCTCGGCGGCATCCGAGATCAGCACGCCGGCGCCGCCGGAGACGGTCAGCACGCCGAGGGTGTTCTTGGCCGGGTAGATGCGGCGCGTGGCGGCATAGGCGATGTCGAGCATCTCCTCCGTCGTCCGCGCCCGCACCACGCCGAACTCGTCGAGCACCGCCTGCGTCACCGCGTCGTCGCCGGCGATGGAGGCGGTGTGGGACTGCGCCGCAGCGCCGCCAAGCTGGCTGCGGCCGACCTTCATCATCACGATCGGCTTGCGGTTGCGGCGCGCCAGGTCGAGGGCGGCGAGGAAGCTTTCGCGCTCGCGGATGCCCTCGGCATAGGCGCAGATGACGTCCACCTCCGGCGCCTGGGCCATCCAGCCGAGCACGTCGCCGAGCGCGACCTCGGCCTCGTTGCCCGTGGTGATGCAGACCTGGGTGCCGATGCCGCGGTCGAGCGCCGCCGAGAAGATGTGCGTGCCGTAGGCGCCGGATTGCGAGGCGATGCCGATGCGCCCGGGGATCGGCCAGCCCTTCTCGAAGCTCGCGGTGAAGGTGCCGTAGAAGCGGATCGCGTCGTTGAAGACGCCGAGGCAGTTGGGACCGAGCAGGCGGATGCCGTGGCGGCGGGCGACCTCGGTCATCTGCACCTGGGCGGCGGCGCCCTTCTCGTCCATCTCGGCGAAGCCGGCGGTGAAGCAGATGACGGCGCGGCAGCCCTTGGCGCCGAGTTCGTCGAGCGCCTGGATGGCCAAGGCCGAGGGCACGGCGATGATGGCGACGTCGGGCGCTGCGGGGAGCTCGGCGATGGAGGCGAAGGCGGGCAGGCCCTGGACGGTCGGACGCTTCGGGTTCACCGGCCAGATCGGGCCGGCGAAGCCGCGTTCCTTCATGTAGGCGATGGGGCGGCCGCCGATGCGGGCCGGCTCGTCGGAGGCACCGATCACCGCGACGGAGCGGGGCCGCACCAGGGGGTCGAGGGAAGCGAAGCCCGAAAGCCCCGTTGGCGCGGCAGCGGCAGACATCCCTGGATCTTCCCCCTTTTGGTCCTTGAACGGGCCGCAGCCTGGGGGAGACGGGCTATCAGGGCAAGAGGGAGAGGTCAGGTCTCCTCCTCGCCATCCTCTTCATCCTCGTCCTCGTCCTCGTCCTCGTCGAATTCCTCGTCTTCGTCCTCGTCGAACTCGTCCTCATCTTCGTCTTCGTCTTCGTCGAAATCGTCCTCCTCATCCTCCTCGTCCGGGTCGCCTCCCGGAGGGAGGCCGAACGGGAGGTTGGGGGCGAAGCGGTGCAGGGTTTCTGGATCGAGGCTTGGCATGGCGGCTCCGGCACTAGAGCGTGATCGCCGGAGGCGTGAATCGCGCGACCAAACGGGAGGCCAGAGCATGATCCGCGGTCCGGTGACTGCGGACCATGCTCCTGGCTGGTGGTTGCGCGCAACCACCGGGAGGCAGGCGGGGTCCCCGGCGCGATCAGCTTTGGGCGTCGGGGGACAGGACCATGCAGGCGCCGCTGCGCCGCAGCCGCTCGCAGACCGACTGGGCGGAGCCCTGCGACAAGCCGGTGACGCGGGCGCGGTAGAGCTTGCCCCGGCCGGCGGCGACGGGCTGCACCTGGGCCTGGCCACCACCGGCCTCGCGGGCCGCGTTGGCGGCGCTGCGGGCCAGGTTCTCGCTGGCGAAGGCGCCCACCTGGACGGCCCAGGCCCCTGTCGTGGCCGCGCGGGCGGCGCCGGGGCGGAGCGAGACGGGCAGGCTGCTGGCATGGGCTGTCGACACCATCCCGCCAAAGCCCTGCAGCAGCGCCGGCTGCGACGGGGCCGGGCCGGGCTGGAGCGCGAAGCCGCGCGCTGCCGGGCGCGAGGCGGAGGCGGTATTGGCCGAGGCGAGCACGGAGGGGCGCGGCGCCGCAGATGCGCTGGCCTGGGCGCGTGCCACCGGCGCGGCGAAGCCCGGGTCGCGCCGCGCGGCGGGCGGTGCCGGCGGGGCGGCCAGCGACTCGGCAGCGCGGGCTTCCGACGCCATCAGCCGCTGCGCGCCTTCGGCGGTCGAGCCGTCCGGGATCGGGTCCATGCGGACGACCGAGCTGGTGTCGAGCGAGGCGAGTTGCACCGGCGGGGCGGCGGGCGCCGCATAGGTGCTGCCATCCGGGATCGGCTCCATCCGCACAACCGGGCCAGCCGGAAGCTGGGCCACCTGGACGCCGGGATCGACCGCCTGACGCTGCTCGCGCAGTGCGATCATCGTCGCCTGGTCCATGCGGCGGGGGCCAGCCGGGATGCTCAGCGGAATCTCGGCCGCGGCATAGATCTCCGGCGCCGCGCGGCGGCTCGGATGGTGGGCGACGATGTTGGGGCCGATGCGGGCGACGTAGTTGCGCGTCTCGGCCGGCAGGCCCCGGCTGTTCCAGAGATAGTCCTCGAGCCGCCGCGGCCCCGCATTGTAGGCGGCGAGGAAGGCGGGCGAGCCGTAAAGGTCGTACATCTCCCGGATATAGGCCGCGCCCGCCATGACGCTGTCATAGGGGTGGTAGGGGTCGTCGCCGAGGCCGTAGCGCGCCTGGAGTTCGCGGTAGGTGCCGGGCATGACCTGCATCAGCCCCATGGCGCCGACCGGGCTGGTGGCGGAGCTGCGGCCGCCGGATTCTTGGCGCATCACCTCGCGGATCCAGCGCTCCGGCACGTCGAACCGGCGGGCGGCCTGGCGGATATACGGCCCCCACGGGTCGCCGGGCGGACCCGGCGGGTTGTAGCTGGCCGGGCGGTTGTAACTGCCATGCGTGACGGCAACATGGTGGCCGGTGCTCGGCCGGGTCGCTTGTTGCTGGCCGCAGGCCGCCAGCATGGCCAACACCGAGAGCGCCATCGCCGGCTGTGCCAGGCGCGCAACGCGCCCTGTCCCGCCGGCCATGCCGTCACGCGATGTCCTGTTCCCTTCGGGCATCCCCATTCGCTCCACCGGGTCTGGGACCACCGGGTTCCGAAGCCTGCCCCCCATGGACCCCCGGCCGTCCCCACGGCTTGGAGTCCCAGGCTTGCCCCGAAGACCTGGCGGACGTTCTACGTCCTGAAGCACTAGCCCTACACGGTCGTCCGGTCTGCCGGCAAGGCTGCTTTGGCATCGCAATACTGTGCGCAGTCCTACACTTGCCTGTTACGGATTGCGACTCAAAGTTGCGCCACCCTGGCGGCGGGGCGGAATTCCGGTCTATAGGCCCGGCCATGCCGGATGGAACTGCCATGCCCGGGGCGCGGCCCAAGGCGCTTTATCTTTTTGATGCTCGTGTTCCGCGGCGCCGTGCGACGGCGCTGGGGGACATTGCGACGGGGGTTCGGCGGTGGCGTTTGTCGATGGCGCTGGCCTCGCTCGACATCCGCAACCGCTACCGCGGCTCGGTGCTGGGGCCGTTCTGGCTGACGCTGTCGAACGCCTTCATGGTGGTGGGGCTCGGGCTGCTCTACTCCTCGCTGTTCAAGATGAGCCTGGCGGACTACCTGCCCTTCATTGCCGTCAGCCTGATCACCTGGAACACCATCAGCACCATCGTCACCGATGCCTGCACCAGCCTGACCAGCGCCGAGGGCATCATCCGGCAGCTGCCGCTGCCCTATACCGTCCACATCCTCCGCTGCGTCTGGCGCAACGCCGTCATCGCCGCCCACAGCCTGCCCATCATCCTCGCCGTCTTCCTCTTCACTGGCGTTTGGCCGGGCTGGGAGGCGCTCTGGGCGCTGCCGGGGCTCGTGCTGCTCGGCGTCAACGCCTGCGCGCTCGCCCTCTTCCTCGGCATGCTGTGTGCCCGCTTCCGCGACATCCCCCCGATCGTCGGCAGCGTCATGCAGCTCGCCTTCTTCCTGTCGCCGGTGCTGTGGAAGCCCGAGCTGCTCGGGCCCGGCAAGGCGGACTGGCTGGTGCTCAACCCCTTCTACGTCGTGATGGAGACGGTGCGCGGGCCGCTGGTCGAGGGCGGCGCCTCGCCCGGCGTCTGGGCCGCGGCCTGCCTCTTCACCGCCGCCATGGCCGCGCTCGCGCTCGGCTTCTTTATCCGCTTCCGCGGCCGCATCGCCTTCTGGGTCTGAGCATGCCCCACATCCATGCCGAGGCGGTGACCATCGAGTTCCCGCTCTACCACCTGGGTGCGCGCTCGCTGAAGAAGCGCATCCTCGCCAACTCGCCGCTCCGGCTGCGCCAGGACGAGGCCAGCCGCGTCGTGGTCTCGGCGCTGCGCGAGCTGAGCTTCCGCATCGGCCCCGGCGAGCGGGTGGCGCTCATCGGCCACAACGGCGCCGGCAAGACCACCCTGCTCAGGACGCTGGCCGGGGTCTACGAGCCGGTCGGCGGCCGGCTCGAGGTGGCGGGCAGCATCGGCGCGCTGATCGACCCGGCGGCGGGGATGGACCCGCATGCGACGGGGCGGGAGAACATCGTGCTCCGCGGCCTGTTCCGCGGCCTGGGCGAGGCGGAAAGCACGGCCCTGGCCGAGGAGGTCGGCGCCTTCTCGGGCCTCGCCGAGTTTCTCGACGTGCCGGTGCGCACCTACTCGGCCGGGATGTCGGTCCGGCTGTCCTTCGCCATGGCCACCGTAATGGACCCCGAGGTGCTGCTGATGGACGAGTGGTTCCTCGCCGGCGACGCCGACTTCATGCAGCGCGCGCGGGCCAAGCTCGAGGACCTCATCACCAAGGCCGAGATCCTGGTCCTCGCCTCCCACGACATGAACATCGTCCGCGAGTGGTGCACCCGCGTCATCCGCCTCGACGCAGGACGCATCGCCCAGGACGGAACCGTCACCGACCTCCTCGGACCAACGTAACGCGTGCGGCCGCCTGGTCCGCCAGCCAGAAGACGGCCGGGTTCAGCGCGATGGTCAGCAGCGCGACCGCCAGCACCAAGTCCCGCCCGATCGCCGGCATCACCCGCTCCGCCACGCCGAGCCCGGCGAGGATGAAGCTGAATTCGCCGATCTGCGAGAGCGAGGCGGCGATCATCAGCGCCTCCGCCTCGCTCATCCCCCGCAGCCGGGCGATGACCCAGGCTGCGACGGACTTGCCCAGCATCACCACCAGCGTCGCGGCGATGACGGCGAAGGGCTGCTCCACCAGGATCCCCGGGTCGAACAGCATGCCGACCGAGACGAAGAACAGCACGGCGAAGGCATCGCGCAGCGGCAGGGTCTGCTCCGCCGCCTTCTGGCTGAGCGGCGACTGGCCGAGCACCAGGCCGGAAAGGAAGGCGCCCAGCGCGAAGGATACGCCGAAGGCGACATAGGCGATGTAGGCGACGCCGAGCGCCGCGACCAGCGCGGCGAGCGAGAACAGCTCGCGCGAGCGCAGCCCGCCCACCAGCGAGAGCACCCAGGGCATCACCCGGCTGCCGACCACCAGCATCAGCGCGACGAAGACCGCGACCTTGCCGAGGGTGACGAGCAGCGAGAGCAGGATCGCCTGCGGCCCGACGCCCATGCCGGTCAGCATCCCCGCTGGCACGCGGCCGTCGATCAGCGCGGCGCCGACCGGCACCAGCACCAGGGCGACGACCATTGCCAGGTCCTCGACCACCAGCCAGCCGACCGCGACCTGCCCGGCCCGGCTCCCGATGCTGCCGCGCTCCTGCAGGGCGCGCAGCAGCACCACCGTGCTGGCGACGGAGAGGCAGATGCCGAAGACCAGCCCCTGCCCGTCCGTCCAGCCCCAGAGCCGCGCCAGCCCCCAGCCGAGCAGCGTGGCGACGCTCATGCCCACCAGCGCCCCCGGCACCGCGACGCCTCGGGCCTCGGCCAGTTCCCTTGGGGAGAAATGCAGGCCGACGCCGAACATCAGAAGGATGATGCCGATCTCGGAGAGCTCCCCGGCCAACGCCAGGTCGCCGACGAAGCCCGGCGTATGCGGCCCGATCAGGATGCCAGCCAGCAGGTAGCCGGCAAGCGGCGGCAGGCGCAGCTTGCGCGCCAGCACCCCGAGCAGCAGGGCAGCCCCGAGTGCTGCGGCAAGCGTCGTGATGAGAGGGATATGATGCGGCATGGCTCCTATCTGCCAGCCGCGGGCGCCAGGGCCAACCGAAGCGGCCTGCGATCGTCCCAGGCGTGAAACGCCCAAGGCGTCGATCGCAGGACCAGGCTTACAGCACGGCCTGGAGAATGCGGTCGGAGCGGCTCGGCTCGTCAAACCAGCGGCGCAGCTCGGTGGCCGATTCGGGCGGGCCGAAGAAATAGCCCTGCGCCTCGGTGCAGCCGGCCTCGCGCACCCGGCGGAGCTGCTCGGCCGTTTCCACACCCTCGGCCGTCGTCGCCATGCCGAGCTGGTTCGCCAGATGGGCGACGGAGGTGACGATGGCGACGCTTTCCGCCCGCGTCGCCATGTCGCGCACGAAGGACTGGTCGATCTTGATCTTGTCGAAGGGGAAGCTGAGCAGATAGCTCAGCGAGGAATAGCGCGTGCCGAAATCGTCGAGCGAGGTGCGGATGCCGGTGCTGCGGAAGGCCTGCAGCACCTCGGCCACGCCGCCATCCGATTGCAGCAGGGCCGATTCGGTGATCTCCAGCTCCAGCCGTCCCGGCGCAAGGCCGGACTGGCCGAGGACATGCAGCATGCTGGTGGCGATGTCGGCGGCGCGGAACTGCAGCGGTGAAAGGTTCACGGCGACCTTGAGCGGCGCTGGCCAGGTGGCGGCCTCGCGCGTCGCCTGCTCCAGCACCCAGCGGCCCACCGCTTCGATCAGCCCGGTCTCCTCCATGAGCGGGATGAACACGCCGGGCGACACCATGCCACGGACCGGGTGGCGCCAGCGCAGCAGCGCCTCGAAGCCGGAGAGGCGGTTGGTCTGGAGGGCGAAGATCGGCTGGTACATCACCTCGAGCTGGTTGCCCGGCAGGGCCTCGCGCAGGTCGGCCTCGATCGCCAGCCGTGCCTCCAGCTCGGCGGCCATGCTCGCCTCGAAGAAGCGCCAGGTGCGGCGCCCGGCGGCCTTGGCGCGGTAGAGGGCAAGGTCGGCGTGCTTCAGCATCTGGTTGGCGGCCGTCGCGGCATCGCCCGTGACATGCTCGGCCAGCGCGATGCCGATGCTGGCACCCACCTGGGCACGGTAGCCGAGCAGCTCATAGGGCGCGCAGATCACGTCCACCACGCGCTGGGCGAGGTCGGCAGCCTCCTCGGCGGAGCGTCCGGGCGCCTGGAGGATGGCGAATTCGTCGCCGCCGAGCCTCGCCACCAGGTCGCCCTCGCGGATGCAGCTGCGCAACCGCCTCGCCACGTCGCGCAGCAGCGCATCGCCGAGCGGGTGCCCGAGCGTGTCGTTGACGTCCTTGAAGTGGTCGAGGTCGAGGAACAGCAGGGCCAACTCCTGCCCGCGGCTGCGCCCCCCGGCCAGGGCCGCCTCCATCCGCTCGCGGAACAGCAGCCGGTTGGGCAGGTCGGTCAGCTCGTCGTGATGCGCCATGTAGCTGATGCGCGCCTCGACGCGGCGGCGCTCGGTGATGTCCTCGTAGGTGGCGAGCCAGCCGCCATCCGCCATCGGCCGGTGGGAGACGGCGATGGCGCGGCCGTCCGCCCCTTCGCGCCAAAACGTACCGGCCTGGCCCTCGGCCACCAGCGCGGACTGGGCCTCGCCGAGCGCGGCGAGCAGCGCCGGGTCGATGCGCCCGGCGCTGCGGACCGACCGCATCAGCAGGTCGAGCCCGGTGCCCGCCGCGGCATCCGCCTCGGCCAGGCCGAACAGCTCGAGGAAGCGGCGGTTGCAGACGATCAGCCGATGGTCCGCATCGGCCATGCAGAGCGCCTGCGACATGTTGTTCAGCGCCGCGTCGAAGCGGTCGTTCTGCAGGTGCAGCTCGGCATCGCGCAGGCGCAGCGCGCGGTATTGCTGCTGCACCTCGGCCATCGCCTCCTGCGTCTGCTCCTTGGCGATGGCGAGCTGGCGGCCGGTGCGCGTCAGGTCCTGGACCAGCGCCTGCACTTCGGCATGGGCGTTGCGGATCAGCCGGTTGTGCATCGCCAGCGTGCCGATCAGCCCGCCGCAGCAGAGCAGCAGGGCGACCAGGACGCCGATAAAGGTCCAGTACAGGTTGCCGAGCTGCTGGACATCGCCGGAAACAAGGTCGTTGCCATGAGTATAGGCCGCGGAAACCAGCCGGGTGAGGCGGGGGCTGAGCTCGGCAAAGGAGTCCAGCATGCGGTCCGCGACGCCTGGCTCGCCGAGCCGGGCGACCAGCGGCTGGGCGGCGGCGAGGGTGCGCTGGAGCTGGGCGACGGTCGCCACGCGCTCCGGGTCCTCGCGGATGAAATGCGCCACCTCGCCGCCGCCGAGGAGCTGGGCGCGGCTGGCGACGATGTCGAGCCAGAGCTGGACGGCCTCCTCGGCCTCCTCGTCCGCTTGGGCCCGGTAGGTGGCGATGGCCGCCTGCAGGCGCGCCACCTCGATCACGCCCTGGCTCACCAGCCAGGTGACGTTGTAGCGCGCGACGGCGGTCAGCGATTGCTGGCGCTGGTTGATGAGGACCGAAACATAGGCCGCGACCAGGACCAGCACGCCGATGATGATGACGAAGCCGAAGCGCTGGAGGCGCGGCAATCCAGCGGGTGGCTGCGGCCGGTGTTGGGCCTCCGGCTCCAGCATCGGCTAGTGCACGACCAATCGCGCCACCTGCCAGGCGGAGCGGCCGTAGTAGCGAGGTGACTTCAGCACCGGGTCGGAATCATAGGGGTAGACGATGAAGAGCGGCCCCTTGTCCCGTACCGTCAGGTAGTTGCCGTCGCGCTTCAGCGCCAGCAGCACGCCGTACTGGGCGAAGTCGGCGATCGGGATCTCGGTCGAGTAGTCGTTGAGGGCGACGGCCTGCACCGCCTCGCCCTGGGCGCCGAGGCGTTGCAGCAGCTTCGTCATCGGCACGCCCTCGAAGGTGACCGGGCCGTCGTACCAGGGGGTGGCGGTGGTGAAGGAGGCGAGGCCGATCGCCTCCAGCATGGCGCGGTCGAAGCGCGCCGAATCGCCCTCGTTGGTGGCGGAGATCTTGCCGGAAACGGTGAGGATCACGCGGCCGGTCGGGGCCGGCAGGGCCTGTGCCTTGGATTGCGTGAAGGTCAGCGGCAGCAGGCCGCTTCCCAGCAATACCCGGCGCCGCTCGATCAGCCGCATCCCAACCCCCCACCGCCTGGACACGGGCCTGGCCACGGCCGCGACACGCGCACCGGGGACATCCCATCAACCATATAAACGAGAAGGCGAGGAGTTGGCAGCGCCGTAATTGACATCAACGCCACGAAACGATGCTGAATGGCATACTATCCGCACCCGCCCGTGGCGCCCCTGGCCGCTCAGGCCAGGGTCAGGCGGCAGCCGACACCCTCGGGACGGATGATCTGCACCTCGGTGACGTCGAAGCCTTCCTTGCGGACCTCGCGGGCGAACCAGCGGGCCAGCTCCTCCATGGTCGGGGTCACGAGGACGTCGTTCAGGCAACGGTGGTCAACCCCGCGGCGAATGCGCATCAGCTCGTCGCGGAAGCTCTCGGCGTTGAGGAAACCATCGTCGCTCTCGCGGACGGAAACGCGCACCGTATAGGTATGGCCGTGCAGATCATACTGGGCGAAACGATGGGCAGCGGAGACGATGCATTCCGCCCAGATCGTCATCATCCCAACCGACTCTCCCACACGGCCGGGCATCCCCAGGGGCTCAGGCGTAACAGGCTCGGAAACCGGCGCGTAGCCGGGGCTTAATGCCGTGTCAATTTTCGTCATTGCTCTCTCAGATTGTAGGCCCGGCTTTCAGGGCACTTGCACCACCGGCGAATATAAACCGCATCCGTCAGGAATGGGCATTGGTTTCGCGTTCCATAAACGTGACATTTCAACCGTAGCCATTCAAGCGGTATTTCCGCTGCGTACCAGCTTGTGGATGTAGCCGAGCTTGGCAATGGCAGGGACAGAGAGCACGAAAGGATAAAGGTCCGGTGCACCCATGCACCGATTGAGGCTGTTCGTTGCATAAGTAAGCGGCAGCCAGGCCTCTATGAGGTCCTCGATGGTGATCGGGCCGTAGGGATCGAAGTCGATCTTCGCCGCCAGCACGGCGGCCGCCGCCGCCTCGGCCTGGGGCATCTGCGGACGAAGGCGGAGGCCGAAGGCAGAGGCCATCTCCAACGTGTCGACGATATGGAGGTAATGCGCCCAGGTTTCGGCGAAATCCTCCCAGGGGTGGGCGGTGGCATAGGTGCTGACATAGGCGTCCTGCCAGTCGGCCGGTGCGCCGTTGGCGTAATGCGCCTGCAATGCCTGACCGTAATGCTGGCTGTCGTCGCCGAAAACGGCGCGGCATTCCTCCAGCCGGCCGGCATCGCGGACCAGGAGGTCCCAGTAATGATGCCCAGTCTCGTGCCGCATATGGCCGAGCAGGGTGCGGTAGGGCTCGCCCATGGCGGTGCGGCGGCGCTCGCGCTCGGCATCGTCGGCCTCGGAGAGGGCTAGGGTGATGATGCCCTCGTCATGCCCGGTCATCACCTTCGGGCCGCCATCCGGCGGGTCGGCCAGCACGTCGAAAGCCAGGCCGTGATTTGGGTCGTCGGCGCGGTTGGCGAGCGGCAGGCCGAGGCGCTGGAGGGTGTAGACCAGCCGGTGCAGGGCGCTCTGCCAGCGCTGCCAGGCATGAAGATTGGCCGGGTCGGTGAGGTCGGGGACGGTGCGGTTGTGCCGGCAGGCGGCGCAGAACACCTCCTCCGATCCGGACGGGACGAGCCAGTTGCAGGCCTCGTACTGCGCGTTGGAGCACAGGCGGACCTCGGCCCCGGGCTCGGCGAGCGGGCGCCAGAGCGCGGTGCCGTCCTCCGCGGGGTCGAGCGGCTCCAGGGCGGAAAGTTCGAATTCGTTTGGCAGGTAGCCGAGTGCGTGGCCCGAACGCTCGCAGCGGATGTTCTCGAAATAGAGGACCTGGGCGCAGGCCTGGCAATGGAAGAGCTTCATCGGGACCTCGTCGGGGCCATAAGGCGCGGGCGTGACGCGCCGGAACCCGAATGGTTCCGCCCCGGGCGCTAGCCCGCCGCCTCGACGGCGACGGGCTCCAGATCGACGGCGATGCCGAGGCTATGGGCGCCGCCGCCGAGCACCACGCCGCTGACCGGGCTGACATCGGCATAGTCGCGCCCCCAGCCGACGACCAGGTGCTCCTCCCGCACCACCGTGCCGTTGGTCGGGTCGAGATCGACCCAGCCATGCTGCGGGCCGAGCCAGCAGCCGACCCAGGCATGGGACTGGTCGGCACCGCGCCGCCGCGGCTGGCCCGGGGGCGGCCACGTGCGGATATAGCCGGAAACGTAGCGCGCCGGCAGGCCGAGCGCCCGGAGCGCGCCGATCATCACATGCGAGAAGTCCTGGCAGACACCCTCGCGCCGGGCCAGCACCTCGGCCACCGGCGTCGCCAGGCTGGTGGCGCCGGTTCGGTAGGTGAAATCCCCCCGGATGCGCGCCGTCAGCTCGAGCAGCCCCTCCAGCACCGGCCGCCCGGCGGGAAAACTCGGCGCCGCATAGGCTAGGGCGGCGGGCTCGGCCGCCACCATCGGACTGTCGAAGGTGAACTCGGCCGCCTGCCACCCGGCGGGGCCGCCGGCGCGGGCCAGCCCGACCACCGCCTCCCAGGCGAGGGTCGCCGTTGCGGGTGGCGGGGCGGGGAAGCCGACCTCGACCACCGCCTCCCCCACCACCTCGAAGCAGGCATGCGGCTCGTCGAGGAAGAGCCAGGTGACGTGGTTGCCGAAATGGTCGAGCGCCTCCCGCCGGCGCGAGGCGGCCGGCGTCGCCGTCACCTCGGCGGAGATCACCCGCTGGCCGGGCAGTGCGCGCGGCCGCAGATGCAGCAGGTGCGCGGCGAGATCCACCGTGCTGCCATAGGCATAGCGCGTGCTGTGGCGGACCCGGTAGATCACGCCGCGCCGCGCAGCCTGCCGCCCGGGGCCGTGGGCCCGAGGCTGTGCGCCGCCGGCAGCAGGGTAAAGTACTGCCGGGCGATGCGGTTGGAGAGGGCGGCGACCGCACCCTCCATCGCACGCAGCCGGGGCGGCAGTTGCAACGCCGCCTCCGCCTGCACCGCCGCCGCCGCGACATCCCGCACCATGGCCCGCGCCTCCTCCAGCAATTGCCCGGCGGCGAGGCCGAGAGGCGATGAGCTATCGCCGTCAAGGTCCGCCAGCATGTCGCGGGCGGCGGCGAGTTGGAAGGCCAGGCCGCGCGGATTCCCCTCGTCGGCCAGCACGAGGTCGAGCACCGGCCCGGCCTGCAAGGCCGTCAGGTAGCGGCTGCGGTAGGTGATGACCGAATCGCGCAGCTCCAGGGCGAGCCGCAGCCCCGGCTCCAGCCGGGCCGGCTGGGCCGCGGCGCCGGGCTGGTCGAGCGCGCGGGCGATCTCGGCGGCGATCGCCTGGGCGCGCTCCACCCGGCGGCCGAGATCGAGAAAGAGCCGGCCGCCGCCGCGCACCATGTTCTCGGCGGCGAGGCCGGCGACGGTCGCGGCGAAGGAGAGTATGGCATTGCTCGCCTCGGTCAGCCGTTCCAGGCCGAGCGCCTCCTCCCGCGCTTCCACCCCTCCCGGCACGGGGATGAGCTGGGCGCCGAGCTGGCGGAGGCCGCGATGCAGGGCGTGCTGCATCTCGCCGGTCAGCCGGTCGCGCAGCAGCTCGGCGAGGTGAGAAACCCGGGCGAGGAGGCCGGGCACCGGGCCACCCTCGCGCATGGCGCGCAGCAGGGCATGGGTCAGCGCGCGGGTGCCGAGGCCATGCGCACCGCCCTGCGCGGTCTCGGCATCGAGCAGCTCGGCACGGACCAGGCAGGCGGAAAGGCTGCGCAATTCGGCCAGCTCGCGCGGCGTCGGCGTGGCGCGGCCGAGGCGGCCGGCCCCGGCGCGCAGCAGGCGGGCCGCGCTCTCCAGCCGCTCCAGGTAGCGGCCGAGCCAGAAGAAATTGTCGGCGACGCGGCTCGGCAGCTCGCCCGAGGTGCGCCGGATGGGGAGCGGCACGAAGGCGCCCCCGCGAGGCCCCTGGATGGCGGTGCCCTCCTCCGCCGGCACCCACACATCTTTGGCCACGGCAGGCCCCGGCCGCGTCTCGTCCAGCACCCGGCCAAGGCCGCCCTGCAGGGCACGCCAGCCGCGGCCGTCGAAGACAAGGAAAAGGCGCAGCATGACGGGGCGTGGCGCCAGCCCCTCCGGCCCGACGCAGGGCGCGACCGAGGGGGCCAGCACTTCCGACAGGACATGATCCTGCGGCGCGGCGGCGAGGCGGGCAAGCAGCGCGGCGCGGGCCCCGGCGCCGAGCGCGGCGGGGCGGATGGAGCGGACGGTGCCGTCGACGGCGCTGCGGACCAGCCAGGAGTCGAGGTTCCGCTCCGCTTCCGCCCAGGCCGCGGCCTCGCCGAGCCAGAGGGTGCGGGCGCCGGCGAGGCGCAGCTCCTCGCCGATCAGCCTCGGGGCGAGGCGGGGAAGGAAGGCGGCGAGGCCGGGTGCTTCGACGCAGCCGGCGCCCGGGTCGTTGACGATCTTCACCGCCCCGCCGCGCGCCGCGTCCAGCAGGCCGGCGACGCCATGCGCCATGCTGGAGTCCAGCTCCAGCGGGTCGATGGTGCGGCCGTCCTGCCGGCGCAGCAGCACATCGACGCGCTGCAGGCCGCGCAGCGTCTTCAGGTAGAGCACGCCGTCGCGCACGCTGAGGTCGCCACCCTCGACCAGGGCGCAGGACAGCTCGCGGGAAAGGATCACCTGCTCCGACCAGAACGGGCTGGCATGCCCGGTGGCCAGCAGGGCGATGCCGGGATTGCCGCCGGGGGCGAGGGCACGCAGCGCATCCTGCCAGATGTCGAAGAAGGGGCCGGGCTGGCGCAGCTCCTGCGAGCGGACGAATTCCGGCATGTGGCGGGAAAGGGCGCGGCGGTTCTCCAGCACATGGGCAAGGCCCGTCGGGCTCGCCGTGCGGTCGGCGACGACGCGCCAGTCGCCCTCGGGCGCGCGGATCAGGTCGGCGGCGTAGAGGTGCAGCAGCGGGCCTGGCCGGCCGCCATCGGGTGCGCGGCAGGGGCGGAGAAAGGCCGGGTTGGCATGGATCAGCGCGGGCGGCAGCGCGCCCTCGGCCAGCAGGCGCTGCGGGCCGTAGACATCCTGCAGCACCGCCTCCAGCAACGCCGCGCGCTGGGCGAGCCCGGCCTCCAGCGCGTCGAACTCCGCGGGCGGCAGGATCAGCGGCATCGGATCGCAGCGCCAGGCGGCGACCAGGCTGCCCTCCTGCGGCGCGAGCAGGCTCAACACCCCCTCATCGGCGAGGAAGCGCTCGATGAGCTGGGCACGCTCGGCGAGCGCCTCCCGCCCCAGATCGGCCAGTGCCCCGAGCAGCGGGCGCCAATGCGGGCGGAAGCCGCCGGCACCGTCCACCATCTCGTCGAGCGGAGCGCCGGGCTCCACCCTACCCCACCCGCCGCAGGTCGAGGCTGCGCGGGGCCTCCTTCGCCGGCACGGCGGCGGGCGGCGGCATGGGGTTAGGGGTGTGGCCGAAGGGCTGGAAGCGGGTGCGGCGTCGGGCCTCGGCCTCGTTGGCGTTCACCGGCAGGGTGTCGTAGCTGCGCCCGCCCGGATGCACCACATGGTGGGTGAGGCCGCCGAGGCTGCGCCCGGTCCAGCGGTCATAGAGGTCGAACACCAGCGGGCCCTGGGCGCGGACGGTCGGGTGCAGGGCCGAGGGCGGGTCCCAGGCCTTGAAGCGGATGCCGCCGACATATTCGCCCTGGGTGTCGGTCGGCACCAGCGGGACCTCGAATCCGTTGCAGGCGAGGGTATAGCGTTCCGCGACCCAGCCCGTCACGCGCGCCTGCAGCCGCTCCGTGCTGCTGTCGACATAACGGGCGGTGCCGCCGCCGGCCGGCTCCTCGCCCAGCACGTGCCAGGGCTCGAGGGCATGGCGCAGCTCGATGCCGGTGCCGCGCAGCGTCACCTCGCCGATCCGGGGGAAGCGGAATTCCAGGTGCGGGGCGAACCAGGCGGGGTCGAGCGGGAAGCCGAGGCCGTGCAGCTCCTCCAGCGCGTCGCGGAAATCCTGCTCGGCATAGTGCGGCAGCATGAACTCGTCATGCAGCCGGGTGCCCCAGCGGACCAGGCGGCGCTCATAGGGGTGCTGCCAGAAGGCGGCGATGGCGCTCCGCATCAGGAGCATCTGCGCGGCGGACATGCGCGCATGGGGCGGCATCTCCAGCGCGCGGTACTCGACGAGGCCGAGCCGGCCGGAGCTGTGCTCGGGCGCGTGGAGCTTGTCGATGCAGAACTCGGTCCGGTGCGTGTTGCCGGTCATGTCGGCCAGCAGGTTGCGGAACAGCCGGTCCACCAGCCAGGGCGGCGTCTCGCGGCCCGGCTCGATCTTGCCGAAGGCGACTTCCAGCTCGGCAATGGCATCCTGCCGGGCCTCGTCGACGCGGGGGTGCTGGCTGGTCGGGCCGATGAACAGGCCGCTGAACAGGTAGGAGAGGCTCGGGTGGTTGTGCCAGAAGCCGAGCAGGCTCTTCAGCAGGTCCGGGCGGCGGAGGAAGGGGCTGTCGGCCGGCGAGGCGGCGCCCATCACCACATGGTTGCCGCCCCCCGTGCCGACATGGCGGCCGTCGAGCATGAATTTCTCGGCGGACAGCCCGAGCTGGCGGGCCTCCTCGTAGAGGGTCTCGGTGCGCTCGACATGCTCGGCCCAGGAGGCACTGGGGTGGATGTTCACCTCGATCACGCCCGGGTCGGGGGTGACGGAGAAGCTTTGGATGCGCTCGTCGCGGGGCGGGAGGTAGCCTTCCAGCACCACCTTGCGGCCGGTCTCGGCAGCGGTCGCCTCGACGGCGGCGGTGAGGTCGAGCCAGTCCTCGGCGGCCGTCAGCGGCGGGTAGAAGACGTGGATCCTGCCCTCGCGGGCCTCGACGGCGAGCGCGGTGCGGACGAGGCCGGGCTCGCCCCGGCCGACCACCGGCAGGTCCTGCGGCACCGGGCGGAAGCCCTCGGCGCCGGCGCCCATCGTGCTCGGGCCATGCGGGCGCTGGAAGGCCTGGTACGGCGGCAGTTCTCCCTTCGGGGCCATGGGGTCGGGCTCGAACTCGCCTTCGATGGTGGCGGGGTCGGCCCAGGGCAGGCTTTCCAGCGGCAGGCGGAAGCCAATGGGGCTGTCGCCGGGGATGAGGAAGAGCGTGCCGTCGCGGAAGAACCAGCGGCTGGACTGCCAGCGGCGCTGGCCGCCTTCCATCACCCGGCGCAGGGGCAGGACGCTACCGACCGGGGCGGCGAGGCCCTGGCCGAAGACGCGGGCGAGGCGGGCGCGCTCCAGCGGGTCGCGCAGCCTGGCATCCTCGGCCACGACATTGTCGGGGAGGCGCCGCTCCTTCCATAAATAGTAGTGGATGTCCTCATGCGCCGGGTTGACCAGCGAGGGATCGACCTGGAGGCGTTCGGCGAGCATCCCGGCGAAACGCGCGGCATCGGCGGCCGTCGCGGTGTCGGTGTCGTCGTCGGAGGCGAGAAGGCCGGGGTCCCGCCAGACCGGCTCGCCGTCGCGGCGCCAATGGGCGTGCAGCGCCCAGCGCGGCAGCTGCTCGCCGGGGTACTGCTTGCCCATCCCGTATTGCAGCGCGGCGCCGGGGCCCCAGAGCTCGGCGAGGCGGCGCAGCAGGCGGCCGGCATAGCGGCGCTTGGTGGGGCCCATCGCGTCGGTGTTCCACTCCGGCGCGTCCATGTCGTCGGCGGCGATGAAGGTGGGCTCGCCGCCCATGGTCAGGCGGACATTGCCCGCCCGAAGCGCGCGCTCCACCCGCTCGCCCTGGGCAAGGATGTCCTGCCATTGGCGCTCGCCATAGGGCTTCGTTACCCGCGGCGTCTCGCGCACCCGCGTCACCGACATGGCGAATTCGAATTTCGTTTCCGCCTTCTCGACCAAACCGCTGATAGCCGCCGCCGAGGCCGGCTCCGGGCTGGCGGCGAGCGGGATATGCCCCTCCCCCGTCATCAGGCCGGAGGTGGCGTCGAGCCCGATCCAGCCGGCGCCGGGCAGGTAGACCTCGGCCCAGGCATGGAGGTCGGTGAAATCACTGGTCGGGCCCTCAGGGCCGGTGACGGGCTTCTGGTCGGCGACGAGCTGGATCAGGTAGCCGGACACGAAGCGCGCCGCGTAGCCGAGGTGCCGCAATGCCTGCACCAGCAGCCAGGCGCTGTCGCGGCAGGAGCCGCGCTCGTTGCCGAGCGTCTCCTCGGGCGTCCAGACGCCCGCTTCCATGCGCACGACATAGGCGGTGCGCTCCTGGATGCGGCGGTTCAGCCCGACCAGCATGTCGACGGTCGGCTGCTCGCCGCGGGGAATCCCGGCGAGGAAGGCCGAGAGCAGCGGCCCGGCCGGCTCCGTCCGGCGGAAGGGGGCGAGTTCCTGCTCCAGCACCGGGTCATAGGTGAAGGGCCAGGTCTCGGCCTCGGGCTCGAGGAAGAAGTCGAAGGGATTGATCGTCGCCATGTCGGCGACGAGATCGACCGTCACGTCGAAATGGGTGACCCGCTCGGGGAAGACGACGCGCGCCAGGTGGTTGCCCTGCGGATCCTGCATCCAGTTGAGGAAATGTGGTTTCGGCTCGATGGTGAGCGCGTAGCTGACGATCGGCGTGCGGGCCTGTGGCGCCGGCCGCAGGCGGATGGTCTGCGGCCCGAGCGTGATGGCGCGCTCGTATTGGTAGCTTGTCCGGTGGTTCAGGGCGACATGCAGCGGCATCGGGAGATATCCGGGTCCTGGGTGGGACGGCTGGGGACCGCTTACAGCAAGAAGGCTATGCGCGCAGGCCGGTGCTTCTGCCGCCCGGGCCATGCGCCAGCCCAAGCCAATGGCGATGCAATGGTGGTGCCACCCGGTTGCTGGCAGGGATGTCAGCCGGGTCGCATTGCCTTTTGTCCAGGACTCCGGCAGCACCGCCCCGATCCGTTTGAACCACAAGGAGCCTGCCATGCCGCCGGACATGCCAGTGAGGCCGGCCTCGCGCCGTGCCCGCTCGCTGCTGCGGGACTTCCTGCACAACAACGCCTCGGGCGGGCTGGTGCTGATGGCAGCGGCGGTGCTCGCCCTCATCCTCGCCAATTCGGCCGTCGCGCCGGTCTATTTCGGGGCGCTCGAAGCCTATTTGGGGCCGCTCAGCCTGCTGCACTGGATCAATGACGGGCTGATGGCGGTGTTCTTCCTGCTGGTCGGGCTCGAGATCAAGCGGGAGCTGCTGGATGGGCAGCTGGCCGGCTGGGGCCGGCGCATCTTGCCCGGTATCGCGGCGGCGGGGGGCATGGCCGTACCGGCGCTGATCTATGCCGGCTTCAATGCGGGCAACCCGGCGACGCTGCGCGGCTGGGCCATCCCGGCGGCAACCGACATCGCCTTCGCACTCGGCGTGCTGGCGCTGCTCGGGCCGCGGGTGCCAGCCTCGCTCCGCATCTTCCTGACGGCGCTCGCCATCCTCGACGACCTCGGGGCGGTCGCCATCATCGCCGTCTTCTACACGGGCGAGATCGCCCTGCCCTATCTCGGGCTGGCCGGGCTGGTCTCGCTCGTGCTCTTCGGCCTGAACCGCGCGGGGGTGTGCCGGCTCCTGCCCTATCTGCTGCTTGGCGCAGTGCTGTGGTGGCTGACGCTGCGCTCCGGCGTGCATGCGACGGTCGCCGGGGTGGTGCTCGCCCTCGCCATCCCGCTGCGGAACCGGCCGGGCGGGGCGGACGACCTCGCCGCCTCGCCGCTGCACCGGCTGGAGCATGCGCTGCACCTGCCGGTCGCCTTCGCCATCGTCCCCGCCTTCGGCTTTGCCAATGCCGGCGTCTCCTTCGAAGGGCTGACGATGGAGGCGCTGCTCGACCCGCTGACCCTCGGCGTGGCGCTCGGGCTGCTCGTCGGGAAGCTGATCGGCGTCTTCGGCGCGGCGGGGGCGGCGATCCGGCTCGGCTGGGCGGAAATGCCGGTGGGGGCGTCGTGGTGGCAGCTGTTCGGGACGGCGCTGCTCTGCGGCATCGGCTTCACCATGAGCCTCTTCATCGGCATGCTTGCCTTCGAGGGCGAGCCGCTGCTGCAGGCGGAGGTGAAGATCGGCATCCTTGCCGGCTCGGTGCTGGCGGGGCTGCTCGGGGCGGCAGTGCTCAGGGCGGCGCCGCGGCGGGCGGACTGATCGGACCATCGGTCGGGGCCGGCCCTCGCCCGGCGTCCTTTCGCGGCTTTGCCGCGAAAGGCAGGCGGCCATCCGGGGCCGCCAAGCCGCGCGGCAGTTTCGCGGAGGATTCTCAGCCGGGCTCCAACCCGGCTTCCTTCGCCCGCACGGTCATCTCCTCGATCTGGCCGCGGAGAAAGGCGTGGAATTCCGCCGGCGTCGAGCCGCGCGGGACATAGCCGAGCCGGCCGACCTTCTCGATGAAGGCGGGGTCGGCCAGGGCCGCGTTCATCGCCGCATTGGCCCGCGCCACGATCGGCGCCGGCGTCGCGGCGGGAAGGCCCATGCCGAACCAGGCGGAAACGCCGTAGCCCGGCAGCAGGCTCGCCACTGGCGGGATGTCGGGCGCGAGGGCGAAGGCCTGCGGCGAAGTGACGGCGAGCGCCCGCACCTTCCCTTCCTTCACCTGCGGCATGCCAGCGGCGAAATCGGTGAAGGTGCTGTCGATGCGGCCGGCGATGACATCGGTCAGCGCCTCCGGCCCGCCGCGATAGGGCACCGCCGTCATCTCCGCCCCGCCCATGCGGGCAAGCATCGCCGAGGCGATTCGGGCGCTGGCATTGCCGTAGCTGAAGGTGAGCGGCTGCCGCTTCGCCAGATCGATGAAGCCTTTCAGGTCCCGCGCCGGGCTGGCGGCCGGCACGACCAGAATATAGGCGGTGTCGGCAACATAGCCGACCGGGGCGAAATCCTTCAGCGGGTCATAGGAGAGGCGCGGGACGAGATAGGTGTTCAGCGCCCCGTTGGTGACGCTCAGCACGCACCAGGTGAGGCCGTCAGGCGCCGAGCGGGCGACGCTCTCGGTGCCGACGACGCCGCTGCCGCCCGGGCGGTTGTCGACGATGACCGGCTGGCCGAGTTCGCGCGACAATGGCTCCGACAGATGGCGGATCAGCGTGTCGGTCACCGTGCCGGCGGGAAAGGCGACGACGAGGCGGACGGGCCGGTCGGGCCAGGACGGCTGGGCGCGGGCCCCGGGGGGAAGCATGGCGGGCAGCAGGGCGGGCGCGGCGAGCAGGGCCCGGCGAGAAATCGGCACGGCGTATCCTCCAATCGTTCTTGCCGGTGACTGAACAATGCGGGCCGGAGGCTGGCAAGCGCCGTGCGGGCGGCCCGGCATGGCGTCCCGGCTTCGCAGCGGGCTGCATTCCGTGCTATCCGAACTCGGGCGGGGGCGTGGTGGAATGGTAGACACAGGGGACTCAAAATCCCCCGGCCGCAAGGCCTTGCCGGTTCGAGTCCGGCCGCCCCTACCAGAAGCCCCTCGCCGGCTGAGCCGTTCTTAATCCGGCATCAACCCTCCTTGAGCCAAGCTGGCTTCGCGGCATGTGAAGCGTGACATCGCCGGTCGTGTCCCAAGATTGTCACAGGTCGAATCTGGGAGGAAACGCACGCATGGCGACTGATACGATCCGCAGCGGCCTCCGCTTTGGCCGCCTCGTGGTATCGCATGAGGACAGCCCCTATTTCTGGCGCGGCCGCTTCGCGCGGCGGCGCTGGCATTGCGACTGCGAATGCGGCGGCAGCGCGACGGTGCGGGAAGACAGGCTGAAAGCCGGCACGACGCTGAGCTGCGGCTGCTTGCGCGACGATGCCTCCCGCGAGCGGCAATACCGCCATGGCGGCAAGGCCGGCGGCCGGGTGGCGCCGGAATACCATGTCTGGCAAGGCTTGCTGCACCGCCAGCAGGAAGCCTCGGTCTGCCGTCGCTGGCAGGCCCGCGGCGGGCGCGGCTACGCTGCCTTCCTGGAGGATCTCGGCAAGCGGCCAAGCCCGGACCACCGGCTGGTTCGGCTGAACGAGCAGCGCGGATTCTCCCCGGCGAATTGCGCCTGGGAGCACTCGCCGCCACGGCGCGGCACGCCGCGGCACTTCATCCCCTATCGCGGGCGGATGGTCAGCCTCTCCGCCGCCGCCGCGGCAACCGGCATCGACTACCGGCGCCTTTGCAAGCGGCTGGAGCGCGGCTGGTCGCCGGCGGAGGCGCTGCGGCCCTGATGCAGCGGCCTGGGTCTCGCCGGGTGTCCTTCCGGGGCTTTGCCGTGGAAAGCCGTGCGAGGGTTCGGGATTGAGGCGACCATTCGGGGTCCCCGCAAAACTGCCCGGCAGTTTTGCGGGGTGCCTCACACCGGGCCGGCGGCCGTGAACCCGCCATCGACCGCCAGCTCGGCGCCGGTAATGTACTTCGCCTCCTCGGAAACGAGGAAGAGCACGGCATGGGCGACGTCCCAGCCGCTGCCCATCTGCCCGGCCGGCACACTGGCATGGCGGCGGGCGATCAGCGCCTCGGCGTCGTTGGCGCCGAGTTGCCGCACCAAGCGGTGCTCCACCAGCGGCGTGTGCATCAGCCCGGGGATCACCGTGTTGCAGCGGATGCCCCGGCGCGCATAGGCCAGGGCAACGGATTTCGAGAAGGCGATGACGCCCGCCTTGCTCGCCGAATAGGCGACATGCGGCCGCCCCGCCGACATGCGCAGCGCGGCGACGGAGGAGATGTTGACGATCGCGCCGCCGCCCTGCCCTTTCATCGCGGGCAACACGTATTTGCAGCCGAGGAAGGGCGTCTTCAGGTTGAAGTCGATCTGGCGGTCCCAGACCTCCTCCGGCATGTCGACCGGCCCGCCGGGATGCGAGCCGCCCACGTTGTTCACCAGGATGTCGATGCGGCCATAGCGCGCAAGGCAGGCGGCGATGGCAGCCTCCACCGCGGTGGCATCCAGCATGTCGCAGACCTGGGTGGTGCAGGTGCCGCCCTCGCCGGCGATGAGCGCGGCGGTTTCGGCGACAGCCTCCGGTGCGACATCGATGGCGAAGACCTGGGCGCCCTGCCGCGCCAGCAGCACCGCCGTCGCCTTGCCATTGCCCCAGCCCGGACCGACCGAGCCCGCGCCGGTGACAATGGCCACCTTCCCCGTCAGATCGAGCATCCTTTCCCCCTCCATGAACTTTCGTGCCGCTCCGGCGATGAAGCAGCAACCGTAACCGACACAGAGGATGGCATGACCACGCTGCTTCGCCTGCTGCTGATTCCCGCGCTGCTGACGATGACCCTGGCCGCCTGCGACCGCGGAGGCCCGGCCGAGCGCACGGGACGGAGCCTCGACCGGGCTGGCGAGCGCGTGCGCGACACGGTGGATCCGCCGCGCGGGCCGGTCGAGCGGCTGGGCCGCTCGGTGGACCGGGCCGTCAACTGAGTCTGGGCTGATGCAGGCACGCCGCCGGCTGGGTCAGCGAGCCGGCGGCCCCGCCCTGCAAGGGCGGATCGACCTGTCACATCATCATGGGCTGAAACGGCCGCTGCGCCTCGGCCTTGGCGGCCGTGGCGTCAGACGCGGCGGTCGGTCCCTATCTGCTCCGGACGAAGCGGGCCACGCGCCGCGTCGCCGCTCAGCAGGTCGGCAATCACCGCGACGGCCAGCGTCGGGGTGAAGGGCTTGGCGATGAAGCGCGAGCCGGAAACCTGCTGGTGGGGCTCCGCCCGGTTGTAGCGGCCTGAGGCGTAGATGATCGGCAGCTCGGCGCGGATCACCCGCGCGGCGCGGGCCAGGGCGAAGCCGTCGGACCCGCCGGGCAGATTGATATCGGTAAGCATGAGGTCGATCTCTGGATGGTCGCAGAGCAGCGACAGCGCGGCGCGCGCATCCTCCGCCTCTAGCACCTCGAAGCCCATATCGCCCAGGGCATCGACGAGCGTCAGGCGGACCAGAAAGTCATCCTCGACAACAAGCAGAACGGATTGGTGACCATGCATCAGTGGATTCCTCGCCCCCGCCTAAGCGAAGCCCCGACCGATGCCACCGTTGCCCGCTGCCGCTGTGACGAGCGCGTTACAGGGCACACGAAAATGCGCTTGTCACCCTGAAGTCGCATTGGCGTGGAACGAAGGAAACCTCAGCATCCCTCTGACCGACGGCAAACATTGCTTTTCGAATAACAAGTAACAGCGATGGGCAGTCCCCTGCCTTTCTTTTGTTTCCTTATCAGGTCACGGTTGGAGATGATTCAGGCGTGGCGCCACTGCCTCGTGGCCATTCATCCCGATTTGATGAATCGACCTGCGGCGCGGTCCCGGTTGGATGCTCAGTCCGTGCGGTCCTGCATCTCGGCCACTTCGAGCAGGGTGGCGCCGTTGCGGCGGGCCTGCATCGCCTCCGCCTCGCGGCAGGATTGGCCCCGTAGCAGGGCCGATCCGGGAGCGGTCACCTCCAGCTTGGCCCGCACGCGGCAGACCACGCGTTGCGAGGAGGCGGGGGAGCCGCCATGCCAGCGGCGGATCGCCTCCTCCCAGGTGCCGGTCTCGGTGTACCAGCGACGCAGCAGGCCGCCGGCCCAGTCGGTCGCCCGCACCGGGTCGAGCGGCCAGTCGGAGCCGCGGGCATGGACCCGGGCATTCACCTGCACGCAGCCGGCCATGACGCTTTGCCGGGCCGGGACCTGGGTCAGGAGGCGGCGGGCCGTCCGCAGGTCGTCCGGAAAAGAGGCGCGGCCGGCGATGCTCAGCGCATGGGCGTGCAGCCCGCTTTCGGAGAGGGCGATCGCGACCAGCAGGCCCCGCGGCAGGCCGTGCACCTGCTCGGCCCGGCGGGCGGCGGCGAGGCAGGCGGCACGCGGCGAACTCGGCAGGTCCGTCGCAATGGCAGGCGGAAGGAGCTCCTGCGGCGCGTCCGGCAGGCGGGGCGTGGCGGTTGCGGCGGCCTTATGGGCCGGGCGGGCCGAGGCGGCGGTGACCGGTGCGGCGGCCAGGGCCAGGGCAATACTTCCCCGCCACAAGGCTCCTGCCATGCGGTTTTTCCCCGAAGGGAGGGCGCCCCGCGCACCACGCGGGAACGCCGCTGAGGGTCGCCGGGAGTTGCCTGCCGGCGTGCCGTTCGCGGACGTCATGCCTTGGCGTTAGCACGGGCGTGAAGGATCACGCAACACGGCGTGATCGACATCGGCCTGCCGCAGCCGCGCGGTCGCCCCATTTGCAGGCCATGCTCCGGCCGCCGGGAGAATCCATCATGCCGCAGCTCACGCGCCGCAGCCTTGCCGCTGGCCTCGCCTTTCTCGCCCCGTCCGCCCGGGCGGAAGCCGCCTATCCGGAGCGACCGGTGATGCTGGTGGTGCCTTTCTCCGCCGGCGGCGCGGCGGATATCGCGGGCAGGACGCTTGCCGCCCATGCCGGGCGCTACCTGCCGAACCCGCAGGCCGGGCTGGTGGTGGAGAACCGCACCGGCGCCTCGGGCGCGGTCGGCACCGGCTTCGTCGCGCGGGCGAAGCCCGATGGGCAGACCCTGCTGCTGGCCCGCATCGGCTCCTCCGCCATCCTTCCGGCAACCGATCCGCGCACGCCCTATGCCTGGGACGAGTTCACCATGCTCGGCCTGCTGGACGAGAACCCCTTCGTCCTCTGCGTCAGGGCCGATGCGCCCTGGCAGACGCTCGGCGATCTCGCCGGGGCGCTGCGCGAGGGGCCGGGGCGGCTGAATTTCGCCACCACCGGGCCGGCGACGCTGCTTGACCTCGGGGTGCGGCACCTCTTCGCCAGCCTCGGCCTGCCGATCGATGCCGGGGTCGCCATCCCCTTCCGCGGCGGCGCGGAGGCGGTGGCCGCGGTGCTCGGCGGGCAGGCGCAGTTCATCGGCAACAACCTCAGCGACATGGCGGGAGCCATCGCCGACCGGCAGTTGCGCGCCCTGGTAGTCGGCACGGCGGAGCGGCTGCCTTCCCTGCCCGGCGTGCCGACCGCGCGCGAGGCGGAGGTGGAGCCGCTGGCGCGCATTGCCGGCTGGAATGCGCTGTTCGGCCCGCCCGGCCTGCCGGCAGGGGTGGTGGCCGCCTGGACCTCCGCCCTCGCCCGGCTGCGGCAGGACCGGGACTGGATGACGGCGACCCGCCGCGTCGGCTCCATCCCCCGCCTGCTCGATCCGGAGGAAACACGGGACTACGTGCGCGCCCAGGTCGCGCTGTACCGGGAGCTGGCGAAGCGGCTGGGGCTCGTCTGAAGCGGCTGGCGGCACTAGCCTGCCGGCGAAACGGAGACCGCCCATGGACAGCCTGACCCCCGCCACCGCCGGCAAGGCGGAGGCGCTCGCCGCCCGCTACGGCCGCGACGCCATCCCCCACGCCGGGCCGTGGAACGAGACCATTGCCGCCATGCTCGGCCATCGCTCGGTCCGCGCCTACCGGCCGGACCCGCTGCCGGACGGGACGCTGGAGACGCTGGTGGCCGCCGCCTCCTCGGCCGCAACCTCCTCCAACCTGCAGACCTGGTCGGTGGTCGCGGTGCAGGACCCGGAGGTGCGCGCGGCGCTGGCCGAGGTGGCGAGCGGACAGAAGCATGTCCGGCAATGCCCGCTTTTTCTTGTCTGGCTGGCCGATCTCTCGCGCAATGCCCGGCTGGCCGAGGCGGAGGGCGTGGCGCTCGAGGGGCTGCCCTATCTCGAGAGCTTCCTCGTCGCCTCCGTCGATGCGGCGCTGGCGGCGCAGAACGCCGTGGTAGCGGCGGAATCGCTCGGCCTCTCGACCGTCTATATCGGCGCGCTCCGCAACGACGTGCAGCGCGTGGCGGGGCTGCTCGGCCTGCCGCCGGGGGTGGTCGGCGTCTTCGGCCTCTGCGTCGGCTATGCGGCCGATCCGGGCGAGGTGAAGCCGCGCCTGCCGCAGGCGACGGTGCTGCACCGCGAGCGCTATGCGACCGAGGGCGAGGCGGCGCGGCGCGCGGGCTATGATGCGCTGCTCGGCGAATTCTCGGCGCGCAACGGCATGGGGCCGGAGGGCTGGACGCGGCGCGTCATCGGCCGCCTGGCGACGCTGCGCGCGATGGCGGGGCGCGACCGGCTGGTGGCGGCGCTGCGGGGCATCGGCTTTCCGCTGCGGTAGGGGATTTCTTAAGCGGAAGGAGGCTAGAGCCCTCTGACCGGCCGCGCCGATCCGCGGCGGGCCGGCAAGGGGTTCCATGGCCACGCTCACCGGCACCGCGGGCGCCGACCTGCTGCAAGGGACGGAGGGGGCGGACAGCCTCGCCGGCCTCGGCGGCGACGATACGCTGGTCGGTGGCGCGGGGAATGACACGCTCGACGGCGGGGCGGGCCATGACCGGGCGGTGATCGACCGCTCGGCCAGCACGGCGGCCATCACCTTCTACATGCTGGCGCCGGGGCTGGTCAGCCAGGTCGCTGGCACCAGCGTGACAGGGGTGGAGCATCTGAGCTTCACCGCCGGCAGCGGGAATGACGGGCTGGCCGGCGGCGCGGGGGATGACAGCTTCGCCGGCGGGGCGGGAAGCGACGCGCTGCAAGGCCTGGCCGGGGCGGATACGCTGCTCGGCGGCGACGGGGCGGATACGCTGCTCGGCGGGGCCGGGGCGGACCTGCTGACCGGCGGGGCGGGGGCGGATCGGTTCATCCTGCAAGGCAGCGGCGGGCTCGACAGCAGCCTCGCCTTCCCCGACCGCATCGCCGACTTCAACGCCGGGGACGGTGACCTGCTGGTGCTGCGCGGCGAGGCCATCGGCGCCGGGTTGCTGCCGCTGGCGACGGGCAGCTTCGGCCTCTCGGGCGGGGCGAGCCTGCCGGTCGGCTTCGGCGGGGCGCTGGCGGCGCGGGTGGCGCCGGTGGCCGGCATGGCGCTGCCGGATGCGACAGGGGGGCAAGGCCTCACGCTCCACTGGCAGCCGGGGCTCGCGGCAGGCGGCTGGCTGCTGCTCGACCTCGACGGCGACGGGCTGCTCGGCACGGCCGACCTCGTGGTGCGGTTCGACCTACCGACGTGGCAGGCGATCGGGGCCGGAAGCTTCGTCGCCGGGACCTTCTCCACCCTCGGGACCGCCGGGGCGGACAGCCTCGTCGGGACGGCCGGGGCGGACCGCATCCACGGCTTCGCCGGCGCCGATGCGCTGGCCGGGCTCGACGGGGACGACACCCTCCTCGGCGGGGATGGAGCTGACGTCCTGCTCGGTGGGACCGGCTTCGACAGCCTGGTCGGTGGCGAGGGCGGCGACTCGCTCGATGGGGGCGACGGGACCGACGTGCTCGACGGTGGCAACGGCGATGACGGGCTGGCCGGCGGGGTGGGCGACGACCTGCTGCTCGGCGGTGCGGGGAATGATTGGCTGCAGGGCGGCGACGGGAATGACAGCCTTCAGGGCGGCTTCGGCGCCGACCGGCTGGAGGGTGGGCCGGGCGCGGATACGCTGCTGCTCCACGGCATGGGGCAGGCCAGTTGGTCCACCCTCGGCGCCATGGACACGGTCATCGGCTTCAGCCGGGCGGATGGCGACCGGCTCCGCATCAGCAATGCCTGGTTCGGCCGCGCGGACGGCAGCGGGGCGGATGCCGGGCTTTATGCCGGGACGGATGGCATCGCCCGGCCGCTGGTCTTCAGCGGCAGCATCGGCGCGGCTGGCGCGGCCCCCGTCGCCGGGATGGCGCTGCCGGCGCAGCGGCTGGATGCCTACCAGGCCTATTGGCTGCCGGGGCAGGATGGCGGCGGCTGGCTGGTGCTCGACCTCGACCGCAACGGGCAGTTGGATGCAACTGACCTCGCAGTGCGGCTGGATGGCGTCGGCACGCTCGGCGTGGCGGATTTCGTCGACGGCACCTTCCTCAGGCTCGATGGTGGCTATTCTGTCGGTGGGACGGCCGGGGATGACAGCCTGCAAGGCGGCAGCCTGGCCGAGACCTTTCTCGGCAGCCTCGGCAATGACCGCATCGCCGGCGGCGCGGGGGCGGGGAATGCGCTGAGCTATGCCGGCCTGTCCGGGCCCGTCGCCGTCACCATTGCGGGTTATGGGGCGGGTACGGCGGTGAAGCCGGGCGGCGGGGTGGACAGCTTCACCGGCATCCAGGTGATCGCCGGCACCGCGGGGGCCGATACGCTGGATGCGGGCGGCGCCACGGCCGGCTTCTTCGCCCTCAGCCTCGAGGGACGGGCGGGGGCGGACCGGATCATCGGCAACCGCACCACGGCGGTGCAGCTCTCCTACGGGGCGAGCCCGACAGCGGTGCTCGTCGACCTGCAGGGCGGCACGGCGCAGGACGGCTGGGGCAGCATCGACACGCTGGTGGACATCCGCCGGGTCGCGGCACTCTCGGCCCATGGCGACACGGTGCTGGGCTCGGCCTGGGAGGATGTCTTCCTTTCCGGCCAGAGCGGCAACAAGAGCTTCGACGGCCGCGCCGGGCAGGATGAGTGGCGCTATGCGGGCGACGGCGCCATCACCGCCATGCTCGCCACGACCACGGTGCAAGGCTTCGTCCTGGGCCCCTATGTGCTGAAGCCGGGGGGCACCGACCGGCTGACCTCGATCGAGATCGTCACCGCCGGGGCTGGGCATGACAGCCTCCACGGCTCGGCAGCGGATGAGCGCCTGGCCGGCGGGGCAGGCAACGACACCATCGATGGCGCCGGCGGCTTCGGTACCGTCAGCTACGATACGGGCGGGCTGGCGACGCAGGGCGTGGTGGCGAACCTCACCGCCGGCATCGGCCAGGACCAATGGGGCGGCACGGATGTGCTGCGCAATGTGGAATTCCTCTGGGGTTCCGCCCTTGGCGACGACCTGACCGGGCTGGCGATCGGCGCCTATGCCTGGCTGCGCGGCCTCGCCGGGAACGACACGCTGCGGGCACCCGCCCTTGGCACCTGGGTCGGCGCCGATTACGCGGGGGATCCGGGCGCCATCGATGCCGACCTGGCCGCCGGCACGGTGCGGGACGGCTGGGGCGGAATCGACCGGCTGGTCTCCATCGGACTGATCCGCGGCTCGGCCTTCGCCGACACCATTGCCGGCGGGGCGGGAGCGGAGACGCTGATCGGCGGCCTGGGCGACGACACCTATCGCGTCGGCCCGGGCGACCAGGTGGTGGAAGCGCCGGGCGAGGGTTTCGACACCGTCATCGCCGACCGGCCCTATGCGTTGCCGGCAGATGTCGAGGCCCTGGTGCTGGCCAACCTCGCCGGCAGCAGCGCCAATGGCTGGGGCAACGGGCTCGCCAACCTGATGGTCAGCCAGGCCGGCGCCGACGCCATGGATGGCGGCGACGGGCAGGATACACTGCAGGGCGGCGACGGGGCGGATACCCTTTATGGCAGCGGTGGCGACGACCTGCTGGCGGGCGAGGCGGGGAACGATGCCCTGCTCGCCGGGCCGGGCGCCGATACGCTGCTCGGCGGCGGGGGCGACGACGTCCTCATCAGCGAGGCCGATGGCCGCTTCACCGGCACGCTGCTGCTCGATGCCGGAGAGGCGGCGCCGCGCATCATCAGCCTCGCCGATATCGGCACGCTGGCCGACAGCGTCGATGGCGGTGCCGGATATGACCGATGGGGCGCCGGCAGCATCGGCATGCTGCTCGACCTGCGCGGCGCGGCGGGGATGATGCTGGGCATGGAGGAGATCAACGGCTCCGCCGGCAACGACGTGCTGCTGCTGGCGGCGGGGCAGCCGGCGACGACCCTGAATGGCGGGGCAGGGGATGATACGCTCTCCGGCAGCGGAAGCGGCGACTGGATCGATGGTGGCGACGGCGATGACCTGGTCGCCGGCCAGGGCGGCGATGATTCGCTCCATGGCGGGATGGGGAGGGATACGCTGATCGGCGGCGCGGGGGCGGACCGGCTCGATGGCGGCGATGGGGACGACCTGCTGGACGGCGGCGCTGGCGCCGATACGCAGTATGGCGGCATCGGCGCCGATACGCTCCGCGGCGGCGCCGAGGGGGACTGGCTCGATGGCGGGGATGGCGGCGACTCGCTGAGCGGCGGCGATGGTGAGGATAGGCTCGCTGGCGGCCTCGGTGACGATGCGTTGCTTGGCGATGCGGGCGCCGATCAACTCGATGGCGGCGACGGCAGTGACCGGCTGGATGGCGGCGACGGCGAGGATAGGCTCGCTGGCGGCCTCGGTGACGATACGCTGCTCGGCGATGCGGGCGCCGATCAACTCGATGGCGGCGACGGCAGCGACCGCCTGGAAGGCGGAGATGGCGCCGATGCGCTGCTTGGCGGCGCAGGAGAGGATACGCTGCAGGGCGGCACCGGCAATGACCGGCTCGACGGCCAGACCGGGCGGAACAGCCTGGAGGGCGGTCTCGGCGACGATACCCTCGTCTCGACGGACTGGGATGCGCTGCTGGATGGCGGTGAGGACAATGACCTCGCGCTGATCGATCGCAGCACGGCCGGGGCGGGCCTCGTCCTCGACATGGCGGTGGGCAGCCTGACGGATGGCGTCCATGCGACCCTTCTGCGCGGGATCGAGCGGCTGGAGGTCACCGGCGGCGCCGGGGCGGACCGGCTGACGGGTGGCGCCGGGGCGGATAGCCTCGCCGGCGGCGCGGGGGACGACACGCTGGATGGCGGGGCGGGTTCCGATCGGCTGGCGGGAGGTCTCGGCAACGACCTTTATCACGTCGACACCGCGGGCGATCGGGTGACGGAGGCGGCGGGCGAGGGCCGGGATACGGTGGTCGCCGCCATCGACATCGTGCTGCCCACGCATGTCGAGGTGCTGGTGCTCGCGGCCGGGGCCCTGCGCGGCACGGGCAATGCGCTCGCCAACCTGATCACCGGGAACGATGCGCCGAACATCCTCGGCGGCGGTGCGGGGAACGACACGCTGGTCGGCGGCGGCGGGATGGACCGGCTGCTGGGCGGCGACGGGGATGACCTGCTGGACGGCGCTTCCGGCCTCGGCGAGATGGATTGGTTGGCAGGCGGCGCCGGCCACGACACCTACCGGGTGGACAGCGCCGCGGACCAGGTGGTGGAGGCGGCGGGCGGGGGCATCGACGCCGTGTTCGCCGATATCGCGGGCGGCCGCTACATCCTGCCATCGAATGCCGAGAGGCTGGTGCTGCTGGGGACGACGCGCATCGGCCAGGGGAATGCGCTCGACAACGCCATCACCGGCAATGCGGCGGCGAATTGGCTGATGGGCGGCGCGGGCGAGGATACGCTCGATGGCGGGGGCGGGAACGACGTGCTGCTCGGCGGGACGGGGGCGGACCTGTTCCTGTTCGCGCCGGGCGGCGGGGCGGACCGGATCGGCGATTTCACCCCGGGCCTCGATCACATCCGGCTCGGCGGCGTCGCCGGCTTCACCGCGGTGCTGGCGGCGGCGACGGACCGGCCGGGCGGGGTGGTGATCGATCTCGGCCAGGGCGACAGCCTCACCCTGGCAGGCATCGCCAGGTCCGCGCTGTCGGCGGGCGACTTCCTCTTCGGCTGAGCCCTACCGCCGCGCGGAGAAGTCGATGCGCGGATCGACCAGGGTGTAGGCGAAGTCGCCGATGATCTGCATCACCAGGCCGAGCAGGGTGAAGATGTAGAGCGTGCCGAACATGATCGGGTAGTCGCGCCGGATCGCCGCCTCGAAGCCGAGCAGGCCGAGCCCGTCCAGCGAGAAGATGATCTCCACCAGCAGCGCCCCGGTGAAGAGGATGCCGATGAAGGCCGCAGGGAAGCCGGCGATGATCAGCAGCATCGCGTTGCGGAAGACATGGCCGTAGAGCACGCGCCCCTCCCCTGCCCCCTTGGCGCGGGCCGTGACGACGTATTGCTTGCCGATCTCCTCCATGAAGGAGTTCTTCGTCAGCATGGTGAGCCCGGCGAAGCCGCCGATGACGAGGGCGACGGTCGGCAGCACCATGTGCCAGGCGTAGTCCGCCGCGCGCGTCAGGAAGGGCGCGTCCTGCAGCCCGGAGGAGAGCAGGCCGCGCAGCGGGAACCACTGCACGAAGCTTCCCCCCGCGAAGAGCACCACCAGCAGGATGGCGAAGAGGAAGCTCGGGATCGCATAGCCCACCAGCACCACGGCACTGCTGGCGAGGTCGAAGCGGGTGCCGTCGCGCACCGCCTTGCGGATGCCGAGAGGGATCGAGACCAGGTAGATGATCAGCGTGGACCACAGGCCGAGCGAGATGGAGACGGGCAGCTTCTCCAGGATCAGCTGCGAGACCGGCCGGTCCTGGAACAGGCTGCGGCCGAGGTCGAAGCGGGCATAGCCGGCCAGCATCTCGCCGAGCCGCTGCGGCCAGGGCTTGTCGAAGCCGAAGGCGCGCTCGATCTCCTGCACCACCGCCGGGTCGAGGCCGCGGGCGCCGCGGTAGCGGCTGCTCTCGTTGCCGCCGCCCTGATTGGCCGGCGGGCGCGTCGTCTCGCCCTGGCCCTCGCCGGAGAGGCGGCCGAGGCTGCTGCCGCCCTGCCCCTTCAGCTCCGCCAGCATCTGGTCCACCGGGCCGCCGGGGGCGAATTGCACCACGGCGAAATTGATCAGGATGATGCCGAGCAGCGTCGGCACCACCAGCAGCAGGCGGCGGAGGAGATAGGCGCCCATGCTATTGCGGCTTCGCCTCGCGCTTGCCCTGCTCGACGGCGCCCTCGCGGTTGCGCTCGACCCACCAGCTGTCGATGGCTAGCGCGTATTTCGGGTTGCGCGGCGGGCGGCCGAACTTGTCCCAATAGGCCACGCGGAAGGTCCGGCTGTGCCATTGCGGGATCATGTAGTCGTTCCAGAGCAGCACGCGGTCCAGCGCCCGGGTGCGGGCCACCAGCTCGGCGCGGTCCGGCGCGGCGATGACCAGCTCCACCAGCTCGTCCACCACCGGGTTGGCGATGCCGGCGACGTTCTGGCTGCCATTCTCCCCCGCCTTGGCGCCCGTCCAGAAGTCGCGCTGCTCGTTGCCGGGGGAGAGGGACTGGCCCTGGCCGTCCACGGTCATGTCGTAGTCGAAGGCGTCGATCCGCACCTGGTACTGCGCCGGGTCGATGGTGCGGATGCGCGGCTCCATCCCGAGGCGCTGGAGGGTCTGCACATAGGGCAGCGCGATGCGCTCGAAGCTCGGGCCGTTCAGCAGGATCTCGAAGGCGAAGGGCTGGCCCTCGGCATTGACCAGCTTGCGGTCGCGCACCGTCCAGCCGGCCCCGCGCAGCAGGTCGAGGGCGCGGCGCAACCCCTCGCGGTTGTTGCCGGAGCCGTCGGTGACGGGGAGCCTGTAGGGCTCGGTGAAGAGGCGGTCGGGGACGCGGCCCTTGTAGGCCTGGAGGATCTCCAGCTCCCGCCCCTCGGGGATGCCCGAGGAGGCGAGTTCGGAGTTGGAGAAGTAGGAGGTCGTCCGCGTGTAGCTGCCGTAGAAGAGGTTGGCGTTCATCCACTCGAAGTCGAAGACCTCGATGAGGGCGCGGCGGACGCGGGCATCCTGGAAGAGCGGGCGGCGCAGGTTCATGGCGAAGGCCTGCATGCCGGTCGGCAGCTCGTGGCGGATCTCGTCGCGCTTGACGAGGCCGCGCTGCATGGCGGGGAAGTCGTAGGCGGTCGCCCAGTCCTTGGCGATGTTCTCGGTGCGGAAGTCGATCTGCCCGGCCTTGAAGGCCTCCAGCGCCACGGTGCTGTCGCGGAAATACTCGTAGCGCATCACGTCGTAATTCGCCGTGCCGCGCGCCGTCGGCAGGTCTTTCGCCCAATAATCGGCGACGCGGCGGTAGACCAGGCTGCGGCCGCTCTCGAAGCGCTCCAGCCGGTAGGGGCCGGAGCCGAGCGGCGCCTCGAGCAGCGGACGGGCGAAGTCGCGGCTCTCCCACCAATGCTTCGGCAGCACCGGCATCTGGCCGAGGATCAGCGCCAGCTCGCGGTTCTCGTTCGTCCTGAAGCGGAAGGTGACGCGGCGGGGGCTTTCGGCCACCACCTCCGCCACGTCCGCCCAATAGGCGCGGTAGAAGGGCCGGCCGCTCTGGCGGAGGGTGTTGAAGGTCCAGACCACGTCCTCGGCGGTGACGGGCTTGCCGTCATGCCAGCGCGCCGCGGGGTGCAGCTCGAAGGTGACGCCCATGCGGTCGGCCGGCTGCTCGATGGCGGCGGCGAGGTGGCAGTATTCCGTGCTCGCCTCGTCGGCGCTCTCCTTCAGCAGCGTGTCGTAGAGGTTGCCGAGGCCGACCGCCGCCGTGCCGCGCAGGATGTACTGGTTGAAGCTGTCGAAGCTGCCGAGCGCGGTCAGCGCGATTTCGCCGCCCTTCGGCGCGTCCGGGTTGACCCAGGGCCAATGCGGGAAGCCAGCGGGCAGGGCCGGGTCGCCGAGCAGGGAGAGGGCGTGGCTGCGGGTCGGCCCCTGCTGGGCCGCCGCGGCGGCGGGCCGGAGGAAGGGGATAGCGAGGCCGGAGGCGAGGAGGGTGCGGCGGTCCATGGCGGGAGGATGGGGGTTCGCCTCGCCGGCGGCAACCGTCACCCGCCAAGCAGGGCGACGGCCTCCGGCAGCAGGGCCGGGTCGCCGACCGCGAGGACCCGGCCGTCACTCTCGAGGGTCAGCGCCTCGCCGCGCCAGCCGGTGACGCGGCCGCCGGCGCCCTCCACCACCGGGACGAGGGCGGCCCAGTCCCAGGGCTTCATGGTGCTTTCGGCGATGACATCGACCAGGCCGAGGGCGAGCAGGCCGTAGCTGTAGCAGTCGCCGCCCCAGGTGACGCGGCGGGCGGCGGCGCGGAGGCGCGCGAAGCCCGGGCCGTCGGCGGGGGCGAACATGTCGGGGCTGGTGCAGGAGAGCTCGGCCTCGGCGAGGCGGGCGCAGGGGCGGCAGCCGGCCGCGCCGCCGAGAGGGGAGCGGAAGCGCGTCGGCTGGCCCTTCGCGCCGATCCAGCGCTCGCCAATCCCCGGCTGGTCGATCAGGCCGAGCACCGGCACGCCGCGATGCAGCAGGCCGATCAGCGTGCCGAAGAGCGGGCGGCCGGTGACGAAGGCGCGGGTGCCGTCGATCGGGTCCAGCACCCAAAGATATTCGGCCTCGGTGCGGTCGGGGCCGTATTCCTCGCCCCAGATGCCGTGGTCGGGGAAGCGGGCGGAGAGCACCTCGCGCATCGCCCGCTCGGCGCCGCGGTCGGCCTCGGTGACGGGGCTGGCATCGCCCTTTGCTTCCACCAGCAACGGCGAGCGGAAGAGCGGGCGGATGGCGGCGCCCGCGGCCTCGGCCGCCGCCTCGGCTGCCGCGATGAATGCCTCCATGCCCCTCCTCCCCCGGTTTGCGCCCTCTCACCCCCTCGATTAGAAGCCGCGGACCCCTCTTGCAACGGCACCCGCATGACCGACGTGATCGCCTTCCAGGGCCTGCCCGGCGCCTATTCCGACCTCGCCTGCCGCGCCGCCTATCCCGGCTGGGCTACCCTGCCCTGCCCGAGCTTCGAGGCGGCGATGGATGCGGTGCGCGGCGGCCAGGCGGGGCTCGCCATGCTGCCCTGCGAGAACTCGCTGGCCGGGCGGGTGCCGGACATCCACCGGCTGCTGCCGGAGAGCGGCCTCGCCGTGGTGGGCGAGCATTTCGAGCGGGTGGAGCACTGCCTGCTGGCGCCGCATGGGGCGACGCTCGCCACGCTGAAGCGGGCGCACAGCCACCCCGTCGCGCTCGGCCAGGTGCGGAGCATCCTGAAGGAGCTGTCGCTGACGCCGGTGATCGAGGCGGACACGGCCGGCGCGGCGCAGATCATCGCCGAGCGGGGCGGCGTCGAGGATGCGGCGATCGCCAGCGCGCTGGCCGCCGAGACCTATGGGCTCGCCATCCTCCGGCGCAACGTGGAGGATGCGGCGCACAACACCACGCGCTTCTATGTCTGCGCCCCCTCCCCCGCGCTGCCGGCGGCGGGGACGCCGGATTGCGTCACCACCTTCGTCTTCCGCGTGCGGAACATCCCGGCGGCGCTCTACAAGGCGCTCGGCGGCTTCGCCACCAACGGCGTCAACATGACGAAGCTGGAGAGCTACATGCTCGATGGCGAGTTCACCGCGACGCAGTTCCTCGCCGATGTCGATGGCCATCCGGAGGAAGCGCCGGTGCGGCGGGCGCTGGAGGAGCTGGCCTTCTTCTCGCGGGAGCTGAAGCTGCTCGGCACCTATTCGGCGCATCCCTACCGGCGGGCGCATCGGGGAGCGGCGGAATAGGCGCCGCCGCCTTTCCACTTCTTTTATTTCGATATCGAGCCTAAACTCGGGGCATGCGCGCCTGGCCCCTGCTGCTGCCCCTGCTGCTCGCCGCCTGCGGCGATACGCTGATCGCCCGCTATGCGGAGACGGCCTGGACCGAGGCAGTGGAGCGCGTCGCCACCCCCCTGGAGGACTTGCCGGAGCCGGGCGGGCCGGCGCTCCGCCTCTGGATCCGGGGCCGGCCCGCCGCGGCCGTGTTGCTCCAGGAGATCGGCGAGCGGCGGATCTGGCGCACCGCGGCTGGTCAGGTGGTCTCGACCGAGGGAGGCCGCGTCACAGCGACGGCCGGCTTCCGGCAATATGTCGCGGCGACGCATTTCGACGGGCCGGACCCGCTCGCCAACCCGTCCGAGCTGCTGGGCCATCCCGCCGCCGCCCGCCGCCTGGTCGATCTGCAGGACCCGGATGGCGGGCCGGAGGGGATGCGCTTCGGCCTCGCCCTCGATTGCCGGCTGCGGGCGGAGGCGACCGAGGATGCCGAGATCCTGCTGGTGCGGGAGAGCTGCCGCAGCCGCGGGCGCTTCGGCTTCACCAACCTGTTCTGGGTGGAGGCGGCGGGCGGTGCGGTGGTGCGGGCCGAGCAGTGGATCGGCCCGGCCATGCCGATGCTGGTGATGGAGTTCCTCAGCCCCGCCAGCTAAGGCCGGCGCGGCGCACGCGCATCGCCACATAGGCGAGCCAGAGCAGCTGCAGGGCGAGCGCGGGCAGCACGACCAGCGGCTTCAGCCCCGGGCGCAGTTGCAAGAAGAGCACGGCGAGCGCCGCCTGGAACAGGGCGAAGCCCCAATGCGTGGCCGCGACCGCCAGGGCCGGCATGCCGCTGCGCTGCGCCATCTGGTAGAGATGGGTGCGGTGCGGCGCGCCCACCCTGTCGCCCATCCAGCCACGCCGCAGCAGGGTGAAGGCGGCGTCGAAAAGCAGGCTGAAGAGCAGCAGCGGCACGATCAGGAAGCTGATCTGGCTGGCATCGAAGCGCGCGGCGGCGACGGCGAGCACCGCCAGCATGAAGCCGGCGAACTGGCTGCCCACGTCGCCCATGAAGATGCGGGCGGGCGAAAGGTTGAAGGGCAGGAAGCCGGCGAAGCCCGCCGCCAGCATCAGCGCGGAAAGGTAGACGAAGCGCCCGCCCTCGGCGCCGGCGATGGCGGCCAGCGCCGCGCAGGCGATCAGCAGCGTGCCGCCGACCAGCCCGTCCAACCCGTCCATGAAATTCACCGCATTGGTGCAGCCGAGGACCCAGAAGACGGTGAGCGCCGGGCCGATCCAGCCCAATTCCGTCACGCCGACATAGGGTAGGGCGAGGCGGGAGAGCGAGAGCCCGGTGCCGACCGCCACCAGCGCCGCGGCCAGCTGCGCCAGCAGCCGCAGCCGTGCGGAAAGGTTCCGCATGTCGTCCAGCAGCGCGACGCCGGCGATGGCGAGCGCGGCCAGGATGACGCCGAGGAACTGCCGCTCCTCCAGCCGGGCGAAGTCCGCGACGCGGTAGAGCACCAGCATCCCGACGATGAAGGCCGCGACCACGCCGACCCCGCCGCCCCGCGGCGTCGCCACGCTATGCGCGCTGCGGCCGTTCGGGATGTCGAGGATGGGCCAGCGGATCATTGCCCGGACGGCGGCTGCCGAAAGCAGCGCGAGGGCGAGAGCGAAGAGGAGATGTTGCGAAAGGGCGCCGAGGGTCATGCGGCCGCGGGTGTGGCCGATGCGGCGGCGGATCGCAAGCGCAGCAGTCCAATCCGCACCCGCGACGAAAACCCCGGCGGCGCTGGCTGGTTAATCCGGTATCCAGTTGTCCGGAAGGGTACAGCCCATGTTCATGCGCGTCGACAAGCTGCAGGCGGAACTCCCTCCGCCGAAGCGGCAAGACCCGAACGCCGCCGCGGCCCTGCAGGAACTGCTCGGCGGCAAATATGGCGAGATGTCGACGCTCGGGAACTACATGTTCCAGAGCTTCAACTTCAAGAGCAAGAGCAAGCTGCGTCCCTTCTACGGCTTGGTTGCCAGCATCACGGCCGAGGAACTCGGCCATGTCGAGCTGGTCAGCAACGGCGTCGCCATGCTGGCCAACGGCCCAGACAAGGGCGCGGACGGCGCCAATGGCGGCGACATCTCGAAGACGCCCTTCGAGGCGATGAAGGACATCCGCTCCTTCGCCAGCTTCGCCTCCCATGGCGGCGGGGCTACGCCGGTGAACAGCAACTCCATGTCGTGGAACGCCGACATGGTGACCACCACGGGCAATGTGGTGTTCGACCTGCTGCACAACTTCCACCTCGAATGCGGCGCGCGGCTGCACAAGCTGCGGGTCTACGAGACCCTTTCCGACCCGACCGGGCGCGAGGTCTGCGGCTACTTGCTAGTGCGCGGCTCGGTGCATGCGCATTCCTATGCGCTGGCGCTGAAGAACCTCACCGGCGTCGAGATCGAGAAGATGCTGCCGACGCCGAACATCCCGCTCGGCAACATCCCGGAGTGCCAGAAGTACCTCCAGGAAGGTTCGCATCGCCGGCTCTACACCTGGAGCCCGAACGACTATGCCGAGATCGCCGGCATCTGGGGCCAGGGCGAGCAGGCCCTGCCGGGCGACCCGCCAGGCGAGCTGGAAGTGGTGAAGGGCATGCCGGAAGGCGGCAAGATCCACCAGCTCGAGGGCATCCCCTCGGCCTTCACCCCGGACTACGCGCCGGAGGAAATGTTCGAGATCGCCGCCAAGCTGACCAAGGCGATGGGCTGACCTGACCTGACCGGGCGGGGCTATCGCAGCAAGCCGAGATAGTCCCGCCCCAGCGCCTCCGCCCGGCCCTCGCGCGTCACCTCCCAGAGCGGGTTGTCGACCGCGAGGCGCTGGCCGCCGTCCCGCACCACGGGGCGGATCACCGCATTGGCCACCACCGGCGTCTCCGGCCCCAGCAATTGCAGGGGGATGCGGACGAAGCTGCCCTTGTCGAAGCTGCCCTCGCCGAAGCGGCGGGCGGAGACATCGGTGCGGGTGGCGAAGGCGCCGACCTCGATGCCGCTGTCGAAGCGGCGGCTCATCTCCAGCGTCGCGCCCCAATCACCGGCGAGATACCGCCCGGCCCGCACCACGGCGCCGAGGTTCCAGACCGGCAGGTCCGCATAGAGCGAGAGATGGCCGGTTGCCACGGAATAGCCGAGGGCGCCGAAGCGCTGCCGGTAGTCCCGCTGCGCCACCCAGGCGAGGTCGAGGCCGAGGGCGAAGCCGCGCGCCTGCGGCCGCCACAGCAGCTCGCCCGAGGCGCCGGCAAACATCGGCTCCAGCAACCCGGCCGAGACGCGCGCGAACCAATCGGGCGCCGGGCTCCAGAGCCGCTCGGCATAAAGGGTCGGGATCGCCGTCCGGCCCTGACGCGCATAGCGGGCGATGTCGCTGCGGACATGCGGGAGCCGGCTGTCCGAAGGCAGGCCCTTGTCGAGATTGCCGGCCACCGCCTGCGCCAGGCTGCCCGCCACGGCGAAACCTGCCCCGAGCCCGAGCCGTACCCCGGCTGCCCCGGCTGCCTGCCAACGGAAGCCGGTCCTCGGGTCACCGAGTTGCAGGGCGAGGCGAGGCTCCAGCGCCCAGGTGAGGTCGGGGGCGAAGCCCGGCAGCGGTTCGGCGGGGGTGAGGCTGGCGCTGGCCAGCACCTCCTCGGCGCTGCCGGCTCCGGTCGCGGCGCCTTCCAGCGCCTCGCGCAACAGCACCAGCCGGGCGACGGGCAGGCCAGCGCGGTGCCATTCGACGGCGATCCGCTCCACCTCCGGCGGCAGGCTGCCCTGCACGGCGCGGGCGACCCGGCCGGCGGTGCGGGCGAGGGTACGGTAGCGGCCACCGGCGACGGCGATCCGCACCTCCTCCCCCTGCTGGATGATGGCGATGGGGCGGAAGCCGGCCTGGCGCAGAGCCGCCTCGGCATCGCCGGGCGCTTCGGGGCGCGGCGGCAGGGGCGGCGGGGGCGGGGGCGGCGGGGGCGGGGGCGGCAGGCTCGGCGGGCGTGCCGGATCGAGGCGAAGGGAGAGGCGGAACAGCACATCGGTCCCGTGGACGAAGTGCACCCCGGCATCGAGCCAGTCATTTTGCCAGGTGAGGCCGGCATTGATCCGCGAGCGCGCCTCGCCGCGAAGGTTGGTGGTGCGCGCGGGGTAGCCGCCGCGCTCGTCGCGCAGCGCGTCGCCCGACCATTCGAGCTTGGCGCGGAGCCCTTCCACCCAGGGCACCGACCATTCGACGCCGCCGAAGATGGCTGCGTCCCGCCCGCGGAACAGGCTGTTGAAGGCCGGCATGCCGCCGGTGCCGACATGGCGCGGCCGGGTGTTGTATCGGGAATAGGCCATGCCATAGGGGTTGCCGAGATCGGCGCCGGTGCCGAGCCGGCCCCAGCCCATGCCGAGCGTCAGGTCGAAGTCCCATAGCCGCTTGGACGCGACCAGATACTCGCCCGAATAAAGGCCGGTGCCGATGAAGTCCTGCGCGCCCACCGCCAGCGCCGGGCGCCATTCTCCTTCCTCCCACAGCCGCGCCTTGAAGTCGAAGGCGCGGTCGGTGGTGGTGCCGCGGCCGGCCGTCGCATCCAGCCGGTCGGTGAGGCGGAAGGTGGTCTCAAGGAACGGCAGGGCCTGGAAGGAAAGGAACCAGAATTGCCGCTGGTGGCGAATGGCGGTGCCGGCCTCCAGCATGCCGTCCGGGCGGAAGCGGGCATTGCGCATCTCGATCAGGCCGACGCCGCCGAAGTCGGAGGCGGTCGCGGGAACGTCCTGCGCTCGCGCCCCGAAAGCGGCGAGGGCGAAGGCGAGGCCAAGGAGGGCTCTGCCCTCCCTGGACCCTCCCGCCAAGGGCCGAAGGACCCTTGGAACCCTTGAGTCAGGTTTGTGGCGGGGGCGGGGCCGCACGCGTCACCGCCTACCGCGCACCTGTTCGCACGATCACCGCCAGAGCCGCGCTCGACAGGGCGATCTGCGACAGCACCTGCGTCACGTCGCGCAGCATCCCCCAGCTTTCATAAGGCGAGGGGTCCTGCGGCACGACGACGGTGCTGCCGGGCGGGATCGGCGGCCCGCCCATCTGCCAGGCGCCGAGGCCGGCCGGGCTGCTCTGGCCGTTCGGCAGGACGATGAAGGCACGGCTGCCATCGGCGAAGCGCTGCTGGCCGCCCGCCGCGCGGACATAGTCCCCGGCCCGCCAGCCGGTGGCGAATTGCAGGCTGCCCGGGTTGAGGACGGAGCCGACGACCGTCACCTCGTTCGGCCGCTTGGGGATGGCGATGAGGTCGCCGGGCTCCATCAGCACGTCGAGGTCGGGGCGGCCGGCGAGGATCACCGGATTGGCCTCCACCACCATCCGCCCGGCGGCACGGGCCTGGCGGAGGGAATTGGCGAGTTCCCGCCCCGCCATGATGGCGCCACCGAGATCGGCCGAGCCGCGCATCCCCGCCACCGCCTGGCCGGCGGCGACCTGCATCAGCCCCTGCTCCAGCTCCCGCGCGCTGCGGGTGAAGCCGTCCTGCTGGCGCTGGCGCACGCTCTCGCGGGTGAAGACGGCGCCATAGGGATAGGCCTGGGGCGTCAGCCCGCCGGCGCGGGCGATGACCTCGGAAAGACGCTCGCCGCGGCGGATGTCGTAGATGCCGGGGCGGACGAACTCGCCCGAAAGCGTCACCGGGCCGATGTCGCGGTCGCCGAAGCCGCGCGGCAGCCGCAGTGCGTCGCGCGGCGAGAGTCGGACGGCGGCGAAGTTGCGCGAGCGCAGGTCAAGCAGGGTGCGGGCGAGCGGCAGGGTGGCGCTCTGCTCCGCCGGCTCGCGGGCAAGCTCGACGGCGGAAAGGTCGGCGGTGTCGCTCGCCCCGCCGGCGGCGGCGAGGACGGCATCGAGCCCGGTATCGTTGAGGATGGGGTAGAGGCCGGGCAGCCGCACCTCGCCGGTGAGCAGCACGGTCTGGTCCATCAGCACCGGCAGCAGGGTCGGGTAGTCGAGGAAGACCTGCGGGCAGGGGCCGCGGCCAAAATCGGGGAAGCCGGCGCTGCGGGCATGGGCGAAGCGCTGCGGCGAGGCCTGGGCGGCGACGGTCAGCAGCACCAGGGCCTGGCAGTCGGGGGCGGCGGGGGCCGGCGGGGCCGGCGGCGGTGCGGCGGGCGTGGCCGCCGAGAGGGCGGCGCCCGGCATGCCGGCGGCGGTGGGCAGCGGGGTCGGCGGCGGGGTGCTGGGGGCGGGCGGGTCGCCGCGCAGGGCCTGCTGCACGCTCGGCCCGGCGAGGAAGAGCACGTCCGGCAGGCCGAGCAGGATCACCTCGTCGCCCTCGGCGAGCGGCAGGTCGGCTCGTCCCTCTAGCACCCGGCCGAGGTCGAAGGGGATGAAGCGCCGCGCCCGCGTCCGCGCATCGGTGCGCCAGACCATCCCGAGCCGCGGATAGGGGTCGGGCCGCACCAACCGCGGGTCGGCGAGCAGGCCGCGCAGCGTTTGGCCGCGGCCGGTCGCCGCACGAACCAGCGGGGCGCCGACATGGCCGGAGAGGCGGATCTGCTGCGCCAGCACGTCGGAGCCGGGCTGGACCAGCAGCGCGTCGCCACGGCGGAGCGCGTCGCGCGGGCCGATCTCGCGCCAGCTCCGCCTGCCATTGGCATCGGTGGTCTGGAGCAGGAAGCGGTGACCCGTCGGGCGCATCGCATCGCCGGCGAGGCGCAGCATGGCGGCGAGAGGAGCCTGGCTGGCGCCGGCGGGCAGTTCATAGAGGCCGGGGCGCATCACCTCGCCGCCGATGGCGACGACGCCGCCGAGGGGCGGGACCAGGATGCGCTCGCCCTCATGCAGGCGGAGGTCGGGCGCCTCCCCCTCGCCCGCGAGGACCGGGTAGAGGTCGATGGTGCGGCGGCCGGCGGGGCCCTCGACGCGGATGGCGCGGAGGCTGCCGGTGCGGCGGATGCCGCCCGCGGCCATCAGCGCGTCCAGCACGCTCGCCATGGCCGTCAGCTGCTGCAGGCCGGGGCGCAGCACCTCGCCGCCGACGAAGAGGTTGGCCTGGCGGATCTGGCCGATGGAAAGGAAGACCTCCGACCCGCCCAACTCCCGCGCCGCCCGGCTGGAAAGGTCGGCGCGGAGGTCGCGCAGCGTGCGGCCGGCGGCGGGGATGGGGGCGAGGTCGGGCAGCAGCAGCATGCCGTCCCGCCCGACGCGCAGGCTGAGGGTCTGGCGCGAGCGGCCACGGAAGGCGAGCACCACCTCGTCGTCGCGGCCGATCAGGTATTCGTCGGGCAGGGTGCCGAAGCCGGGGACGGGGGCCGGGGCACCGGGCGCCGTCCGCAGGCTCTCGATGCCGAAGAGGCGCAGCGGCGGGGGGGCGGAGCCGCCGGGTGCCGCCTCGCCCTGCGCGTTGCGGGCGGCGAAGAAGCTCTCGGCCGGCGAGAGCGGCTCCTCCGGCAGCGCTGCAGGAGGAAGGGGCACGGGCGTTGCCGGCAGGGGTGGGGCGAGCGGCAGCGCCGGCTGGCCCGGCGGGCGCTGCGCCCCGCCATCGAGGAATGCGCTGGAGGATGTCCTGCTGCGCCCCGGGCGGCAGGCTCGGCAGCGGCAGGCCGCCAGGCAGCGTTCCCGGCAGGGCGGGGGGTGCCAGCAGGCCGCTGCCGGGCATGCCGGTCTGCGCCAGGGCAGACCAGGGCAAGGCGAGCATCGCGGCCAGCAGGCGACGCAGCAGGAGGGAGCCGGACGGCGCGGTCAGAAAAGGAAGCCTTGCCAAGTGATACCGTGCTCGATCACTAATCGAATCAGAAACGTTTACGCAATGGAATACATTCCAACCTGGCTCCGGATCGCCGATGCGGCCTGGCGGCTCGGCCCCCGGCCGGTGCTGCTGGCGGCCTGGGACCGCTCGCCGCCGGCCAGGGCGCTGGCGCGGCGGGCGCTGGCCGACCGGCCGGTGCCGGCCGGGCCTTTCTGGCCGGAGCGCCTGCCCCCTGCCCCGGCCCTGCCGATGGCGCATCGCCGGGCGGTGCTGGCGCGGGCGGCGTCGCTCGGACGGGTGGATTGGCACGGGGATTTCGCCGCCGGCGCACCCGCCCTCGGCCTCGACCTGTTCGGTCCCGGCGATGTCCGCCCGGTCTGGGAGCGCAACCGCTGGGCGGAGCTGCCGCTGCTCGCCCAGGCGCAGCGGCTCGAGCCGGGCGCCGGCCATGGCGCGCGGGCCGCGGCACTGCTGGCGGACTGGGCGGCGCGCAACCCGCCTTTCCGCGGGCCGAATTGGGCCTCGGGGCAGGAGGCGGCGCTCCGGGTGCTGCATCTTGCCCTGGCGCTCGACCAGGCGATGCTGCCGGCCGGGGCGCGGGCGCTGGTCGCGCTGCATGGACGGCGTATTGCGGCGACGCCGGCCTACGCCATGGCGCAGGACAACAACCACGCCATCTCCGAGCCGGCCGGGCTGCTGGCCTGCGGGCTGCTGCTCGGCGAGGGCGATTGGGTGGCGCTGGGCGAGCGGCGGCTGGCGGCGGCGCGGCGGCGGCTGGTCGGGGCCGATGGGGGCTTTGCGCAGCTTTCCACCGGCTATCACCGGCTGCTGCTCGACGTGCTGGCGGTGACGGAATGGCTGCGGCGGCGCCATGGCCTGCCCCTTGCCGCGCCCGACCCGGCGCCGGTGCTCTGGCTGCACCGGCTGGTGGCGGCGGAGACGGGGGAGGCGCCGCGCCTCGGCCACCAGGACGGCTCGGCCTTCGCCGACCTTTCCCTCGCCGGGCCAGCCGATGCGCGGCCGAGCCTGGAGCGGGCGGCGCGGCTGCTGGCCGGCGGCTCGGCCGGGTATGGGGAGGATCCGGGCTGCGCCTGGCTCGGCGTGGCCGCCGGGCCGGTGATGGCTCCGCTGCCGGGTGACTGGGTGGCGGCCGGGCTGCGCGGCTGGCGCTCCGGCACGCTGCGGGCGGTGCTGCGGACGGGGCCGCTGCGCTTCCGCCCGGCCCATGCCGACCTGCTGCATCTCGACCTCTGGGACGGGCCGCGCAACCTGCTCCGCGACGGCGGGACGGGCGCCTACAACCCCTGGCAGCCCGCGCTCTGGGCGACCGCCGGGCACAACACCGTGGAGTTCGACGGCCAGGACCAGATGCCGTCCCTCTCCCGCTTCCTCCATTCGCACTGGCCGGACTGCGGGCTGCTGCCGGAGGGCGGCTGGATCCGCGACCATCGCGGCAACCGGCAGGAGCGGCGGGTCTGGCTGGAGGGGCGGCGCTGCCGGGTGGAGGACCGGCTGTCCGGCCCCTGGCAGCAGGCGGCGCTGCGCTGGCGGCTGGCGCCCGGCGCATGGCGGCTGACCGAGGATGGTGTGGGGGGGCCCCTCGCCCGGCTCCGCCTCGCCGCCGACGCGCCGCTTGCCCTCGCCCTGGAGGACGGGGTGGAGAGCCCGGCCTATGGCGTGCTCCGCCCGGTGCCGGTGCTGGTGGCGCGGCTGGCCGCTCCGGCCCGCCGGGTGGAGACGCTTATCGCGATACCGGAACGATAACTTATTGATGCGATATCACACCATATTGTACAGGAGGGCATGCCCCTCGACGAACTGCTTCGCGGGATCTGGCAGCGGCGCTGGGCGGTGGCCCTGGCGGCGGTGCTGGTCTTCGGCCTGGGCGCCGGGCTGATCGTTTCCTGGCCGCGGCACTACGTCGCCCAAGCCATGGTGGCGCCGGCCGAGACCAGCGGCGTCGCCACCTCCACGCTGATGTCGCCCTCGCCGCTGCTGCAGGGCGGGCTGCTGGACAACCGGCCCTCGGGCAATTTCGGCATATACCTGGATGCGCTGCGGGCGCCGGAGGCGGCGGCGATGCTGGCACGGGAGACCGGGCTGCTTGCCTACCTCAGCGATCTCCGCGGCGCCGGGGCGATGGGGGCGCTGCGGCGCCATCTCGGCTGGCGGATCGAGGCCGATCTCGACGATGCGGAGTCCTGGCTGGCGCAGCGCTTCGCCGCGACCCAGGGCATCGCCACCACCACCGTCACGCTGACGCTGGAGCACCGCGACCGGGCGGCGGCGCTCGACATGCTCCGCCGCCTGCATGCCATGGCCGAGACGCGGGTGCGGGCCGGGTTGCTCGGCCAGGCGCGGCAGCGGATGGCGGCGATCGAGGCGCGGCTGGCGACGGAGCCGGACCAATTCCAGCGCAGCGCGCTCTATGAGCTGCTGGCGGCGCAGCAGCGCATCGCCCTCGTCCTTGGGGCGGATGAGGCGGTGGCGGCGCGGATAGTTTCGGCGCCAATGGTCGGGATCAGGCCCTCGCTGCCCAACCGGCCGCTGCTGCTGGTGCTGCTGGCCGTCGCGGCGCCGCTGGCGAGCCTGCTCGCCGCCGCCTGCCTGGTGCTGCTGCGCGGCCCGGCGCGGGCGCGGCCCGTGCAGTACGAGATGGCGCTCGGGCCGCGGAGGCTCGGCGCCGGTGCGGATTGACGCGGGCGTACTGGCCGCCGGCACCGGCCTCTTCGCCGCGCTGCTGCAATTCGCCGGTGCGCTGAAGTCGCTGCCCGGCCTTGCGGCCTTGCCGGTCGACCTCACCCTGCTGGCCACCCTGCTGCTGGTGCCCTCGCTGCTGCTGCTCTTCGCGCTGCGGGACTGGGAGGTGCGCCGGGACCTTGCCCTGCCGCTGGCAGGGCTCGCCGGGCTGCTGGTCTGGCTGGTGCTGGCGGGGACGTGGAGCGGCTCCCGCCCCCCGCTC
>NZ_KN676113.1:956371-1256596 GCF_000802185.1 Belnapia sp. F-4-1
TGCTCGCCGAGAAGCTGCCGCAGGTGGTGCTGCTCGGCCCGGCCATGCTGGCGGCGGGGCTGCTGGTCGGAGCCGATGCGCCGACGCTCCGGCGCTTCACCGCGGCGGTGGTGCCGATCGGGCTGCTGGTCGGGGCAGGCATCGCCTGGGGGCTGGCGCGGGATGCGGTGGTGCTGGGCGGCGAGGTCGGCGCCGACCCGGCGCGCATCCGGGTGCAGTACCAGCTTGCCGGGCTGGCGATCGCCTGCGCCGGCGGGCTGGCGGCGGTGCGGCTGACCGAGGCCGTGGGCTGGGCGCGGCTGGGCTGGGGGCTCGTGGTGCTGGGGTTGGCGGCGGCCTCGCTGGTGCCGGGGGGCCGGGCGGCGGCGCTCGGCCTCGGGCTCGGGCTCGCGGGGGCGCCGGCGCTGCGCTTCTGGCTGCTGCGGCGGCCGCGGGCTGCGCTCGGCTGGCTTGCCGGGGTGGCGCTGGCCGCGACGGGCGGGCTCGCCCTGCTGCTGGCCATGCCGGAGGAGGCCGCTATCCTCCGCACCCTCGACCGGTTCTTCGGCGACCCGGCGGAGGCGACGCCGACCCGCATCCTGCTCTGGGGCGAAGCGCTGCGCTGGGCGGGCGAGGCGGCGCCCTTCGGCCTCGGCACCGGCGGCTTCACCCTGGCCGCCGGCAGCGGCGACGACCGCAGCCTGCACCCGCACAACCATGCGCTGGAGATGCTGGCGGAGGCCGGGCTGCCGGGCTTCGCCTTCTGGCTGATGGCCTTCGGCGGGGGCGCAGGGCTGGCACTGCTGCGGGCGCCGCTGGTGGCACCGGGGCGGGCGGCGCGCATCGCCGCGCTGACGCTGCCGGTGGCGCTGACCGCCATGGTTTCGACCGATCTGGGCAACCGGATGGTCTGGTTCGCCCTCGGCCTGCTGCTCTCGCTCGGGGTGGAGGCGCGGGAGCGGCATGTATGAGCGGGGCGGCAAGCGGCTGCTCGACCTGGCCGGCGCCGGGCTGCTGCTGCTGCTGCTGGCGCCGGTGCTGGGGCTCACGGCGCTCGCGGTGCGGATGCGGCTCGGGCGGCCGGTGCTGTTCCGGCAGCAGCGGGCAGGGCGCGGCGGACGGCCCTTCACCCTGCTGAAATTCCGCAGCATGGCCGAGGGGCCGGGCAGCGACGCGGCCCGTCTCGGCCGCTTCGGGCGGTGGCTGCGGGCGAGCGCGCTCGACGAGCTGCCGCAGCTTCTCAACGTGCTGCGCGGCGAGATGAGCCTGGTCGGGCCGCGGCCGCTGCCCGTCGCCTACACGCCCCTCTACCGCCCGGCGCAGGCGGCGCGGCTCCGCGTGCGGCCAGGGCTGGCCGGGCTGGCGCAGGCGGCAGGGCGGAACGCGCTGCCCTGGGGGCCACGCCTCGCCCTCGATGCGCGCTATGCGGCACGGCAAAGCCTCGGCGGCGACCTTGCGCTGATGCTGCGCTGCACGCTGCTGGTGCTGCGCGGCCGCGGCGCCAGCGCGCCGGGCCACGCCACCATGCCGGCTTTCAGCGGCGAAGCGGATTAGCCGCCCTCACCCCGCGCCAGTTGGCGCAACGCCTCCAGCCGGACCTTGCCGAGGGCGGTCCGCGGCAGCGCCTCCACCGTCACCACGGCGCGCGGATGCTTGAAACGGGCGAGCCGGTCCTTGCAATAGGCCAGCATCCGCGCCGCGTCGAAGTCCGGGCCGGGGACGACGATGGCGACCGGCACCTCGCCCCAGCGCGGGTCGGGCCGGCCGCAGACGGCGCATTCCAGCACGCCCGGTGCGCCGCGCAGCACGCGCTCCACTTCCGCCGGATAAACGTTCTCGCCACCCGAGATGATGAGGTGCTTGCGCCGGTCGGTGAACCAGAAGCGGCCATCCGCATCGCGCCAGCCAAGGTCGCCGGTGGCGAACCAGCCGTCGCGCCAGGGCTCCTCGCCTTCCTCCGGCGCGTTCCGGTAGCCGCGGGCGACGTGCAGGCCCTTCACCTCGATCTCGCCGACCTCGCCCGCGGGCAGCGGCTCGCCCTCCGCATCGACGATGCGGGCGGCGCCGTGCAGCGCCTGGCGGCCGATGGAGCCGGGATGCGCCAGCGCCTCCGCCCGTGTCTGGTAGATGGCGATCGGCCCCGTCTCCGTCGCGCCATAGACCTGCTGCACGGGGATGCCGCGGGCGTGGAAGGCCTCGATCAGCGGCAGCGGCACCTCGGAGGAGCCGGCGCCGACGGCGCGCAGGCTGGAAAGGTCGGCCGTCGCCCAGAGCGGATGCTCGACCAGCGCCTGCATCACCGCCGGCACCAGCAGGCTCAGCGTCGGCCGGCTGCGGGCGCAGGCGAGGAAGAAGGCCTCCGGCTCGAAGCGCGGCAGCAGCACAACCTCGGCGCCGAACAGCAGCGCCGGCAGGGTCTGGATGTTGAGGCCGCCGAGATGGAACATCGGCAGCACCGTCAGCACGCGGTCCGCCCCGGCCAGCGCATGCATGTGCTGGCTGTTGATGGCGTTGACCATCACCGCGCGATGGTCGAGCGCGACGCCCTTCGGATGGCCCGTCGTGCCGCTGGTATAGGCCAGCAGCATCGGGTCCTCCATCTCGGTCAGCGGCGTGACGCCGAGCAGGCAGGGGCCCGGCGCGTCGCGCCAGGCCTCGGCGGCGTCGAGGACGGGGCAGTCCTTCGGCGCGGCGCGGCGGGCGGGCATCGCCATCTCCGGCAGGGCGAAGAGCGCGGCGGCGCCGGAATCGTCGAGGATGTGGCGCAACTCGGGCGGCGCCAGGCGCCAGTTCAGCGGCAGGAACAGGCAGCCGAGCCCAGCGCAGGCGAGGGCCAGGACGATCTGGCCGGGATGGTTGTGACCGAGATAGGCGATGCAGTCGCCATGGCCGTAGCCCCTCGCCTCCAGCATGGCCGCCGCGGCATGGATGCGGCGGGCGAGTTCGGCATAGGTGATCTGCTCGTCACCGAAGGTCAGCGCAATGGAATCGGGAGCGTGTTCGGCATGGCGCAGGATGATGCTGCAGATCAATCGGTCTCGCCCTTCTTGTAGAGGCAGTCCCGGCCGAGCCGGTCGACGCAGAGTTCCGCTGTCCAGGGCAGCATGAGCGAGCCGCAACGCGCATCGCGGTAGAGGCGTTCGAGCGGGAGCGACTTCAGCATCGCCTGGCCGCCGCAGGTGCGGACCGCGCGGGCGGCGATGGCGGCGGCATTCTCCATCACGCTGTGCTGCGCGGCCCAGGCGCGCTGCACCTGCTCCGGCGAGGGGTCGGGACCGGCCTCGGTGACCGCCTGGAACCACAATGCCTTGGCCTGTTCCAGCGCTATGCGCATCTCGGCGACGGCGATCTGTTTGGTGGCGTACATGCGCCGCTTCACCGGCGGCATCCCCGGCACCTCGCCGCGCAGATAGGCGACGGTGAAGTCGTAGGCCGCCTGGGCGATGCCCATATAGGTCGGGCTCAGCGTCAGGAACATGTGCGGCCAGCGGCTGGCCGCCTGCATGTAGAGGCCGGGCGGCATCAGCGCCGCCTCCGCGCCGACCATGACGTCCTCGAACACCAGCGTGCGCGAGACGGTGCCGCGCATGCCGAGCGGGTCCCACTCGCCGGTGACGGAAACGCCGGGCGCGTCGCGGGGGATGGCGAGGTAGAGCGTGTCGCGGCGGGAAAGCGGCGCCTCGCCCTCGCGCTGCTCGGTGCAGAGGATGCCGTAATAGTCGGCATGTCCTGCGAGGCTGGCAAAGATCTTCCGCCCGGTGACGCGCCAGCCGCCGGGGACGGGCCGGGCCACGGTGCCGAAGGCCGCGGCGCCGGCCGCCGCCGCGCCGCCCTCGGAGAAGGGCTGCGAGTAGACGGCGCCTTCCTCGAGGATGCGCCGGTAGTGCAGGCGGCGGCGGGCATGGTGGGCGTCACGCAGCGCGGCGTCCATCTCCAGGTCGTCGCTCAGGGCGCCGGTCCAGAGCGTCGAGCAGACATGCATGTTCCAGGTGAGCGCGGTCGCGCCGCAGAAGCGGCCGAGTTCGGCCGCGGCCAGGCAATAGGCGCGGAAGCCGGCGCCGAGCCCGCCCTCCGCGCGGGGGATGCAGAGGCCGAGCAGGCCGTTCGCCGCCATGTCGCGGTAATTCTCGGTCGGGAAGCGCGCCTCGCGGTCCCAGAGGGCGGCCCGCGGGGCGAGCACGGCTTCGCCGAACTCGCGCGCCATGGCGGTGAGCGCGGCCTCCTCCGGCGTCAGGCGGAAGGCGGCGGGGTCGAAGAGCGGCGCGGCCATGCGTTCAGTCCCCTCCCACCCGGTCGAGGAAGCTGGTCAGCATGATGTTGACGTCGCTCGGCCGTTCGAGATGGGCGAGGTGCCCGGCATCGGCGATGATCGCCATCCGCGCGCCGGGAATGGCGCTCGCCGTCCAGTGCATGACGTGGAAGGGGGCGAGCGGATCCGCCTCGCCGACCAGCACGAGGCAAGGCATGTCGAGCCGGCCGAGATCGTCGCGGCGGTCGAAGGTGACGAGGGTGGCGAGCGCGGCGCGGTAGCCCGCCTCCGGCACCGCCGCCATGCTGGCGATGGCGGCCGGGGCGGCGGCCGGGTCGGGATTGTCGCCGAGCATGCGGGCGACGACCTGCGGCGCGATGTCGGCGAGGCTCTGCCCGGCCTCGAGCGGCGCCAGGCGGTCGGCGAGGAAGCGCTCGCGGAAGGTGGGGTCGCGGCCGCCGAAGGCCGGCGGGCTGGCATAGAGCGTCAGGCTGCGCACCCGCTCCGGCCAGGTGAGGGCGAATTCCAGCGCCACCATGCCGCCGATCGAATGGCCGACGAGGTCGGCGCGCTCCAGCCCCGCCGCGTCCAGCATCCGCCCGAGCGCGGCGGCAAGCGCGGGAAAGCCCGGCTCCACCGGCGCCGAGGCGCCGTAGCCCGGCATGTCCCAAGCAAGCACGCGATACCCGGCGAGCGCCGGCAGGGTCGGTCCCCAGAGTCCGGCATTCCCGCCGAGCCCGTGCAGGAGGACGATGGCGCGCCGGCCCTCGCCATGCTCCTGCCAGGCGGGGATCGGGGCCTCGGTCATGGCAGCAGCCTTCCTTCCTCCACCACCGCCTCGCCATCGAGGGTGATGGTGCAGTTGCGGACGGGGATGTCGAAATGCCCCTCGGTGAAGCGGCCGGCGAATTCGTTGGCGCCGGTCGAGAACAGGAAATTGCCGGCGAAGGCGCGCAGCTCCGTGCCGTTGGTGTCGCGCCGGTCGTAGAAGGCAAGCGCCTCGTAGCGCGCGCGCGGGTTGAGGCCCCAGCCGACATGCGAGACGGCATAGGCGGCGCGGTCGCCCCAGGCCGAGAGGTAGCGCCGCATCATCTCGGCATCGGCCCCCTCCCCTTCGACAGCGACGATGTGGTCGTCCGCGAGCGTCAGGCGCACCGCGCGCTCCAGGTAGCGCTTGAAGGTCAGGTTCACGTCGCCCGCGTCCAGCACCAGGGTGCCGTGGACGCTGCCGGCGCGCGGGAAGGCGACGAGGATGCCGCCCGGCCAGTGCGCGACGGTGCCCGGCCGGTCGGTCCAGCCCCAGACGCCGGCGACGGCGGCGCCTTCCATCACCACATGCAGGTCGGTGCCGGCGGCGGAGGTGACATGCATCCGCCGGGCGGCGCGGGCGCGCCTCACCGCGGCCTTCACCGGCGCCTCGTCCTCGGGGCGGGGGACGAGGCGGGCGAGGATCTCCGGGTGCTCGTTCGAGACCATCAGCACCCGGCTGCCCGCCTTGAGGATGGCGGGGAGTTCGGGCGCGTGCAGCAGCCCCTCCACCGTCAGGTCGAGGATGAGCGGTGCCGCGGCGAGGGCCGCCATCACCCCGGGATGGCCGCCGATGGCGCGCGAGGCGCCGGTGGAGCGCACTGGCACCGGGGCGGTGGAGGCGGAGGTCGGCAGGATGCAGCGGAAGGGCCGGCAGCCGAGGCGGAGGGCGGCGAGTTCGGCGAGGTCGAGGTTCAGCGCTCGGGACTGGCTTTCGCCGAGGAGGCAGACGGGCAATCCCGCTCCGGCGCCGCAGAGCCGCAGCACGGCCTCGAAGGCCTCGACCCAGGGTGCTTCGATCCGGTCGGCAAGCATGTTCCCTCCTATCGATGGCCCGACCACCGGGCAATTCAAATGAATTAGCACTTATATTTAGGACGTATTATTTCGAAGATTTTCCTCATCGGATTTGGTATCGTATCGAAAGCCCTCAAAGGACGACGCCGCGATACCGCTATGGAAATTCCCTCTCCGCCCTCAGGGGTTCGCTTCATCGACGACTACCTCGTGTATCTGCTGGCCCGTGCCGCGCACCAGGTTTCCAGCGAATTCCACGAGCAATTGCGCCGGCGTGGCATTTCGGTCGCGGTCTGGCGCGTGCTGAGCGCCCTCATCGGCAGCGAGGGCGAGACGGTCACCGGCCTCGCCGAGATCTGCCTGCTGCAGCAGCCAACCATGACCAAGCTGCTCGACCGCATGGCTCGGTCCGGCCTGGTCTGCCGCAGTCCGGACCAGCGGGACCGCCGCGTGGTGCGGGTCGGCCTCACAGCGGCCGGGCGGGCAATGGCGGAGGACCTGGCGCTGGCCGCCAAGGCGCATGAGGCGGATTTGCTCGCCCGCCATCCGCCCGCCGAGGCGGAGGCGATCAAGAACCTGCTCCGCTCCATCCTCGCCCGGCACGACAGGCCGCGGCGGGGATAGGGCCTGCTACTGCGCCGGGATGGTGACCACGGGCGTCGGCTGGCCGCGCCCGCTCTCGGCCAGGACCTGCAGGATATAGGCGAAAGTGAAGCTGGACTTGGAGCGGTAGTCGTCCTGCTCCACCCAGAACCAGCGCTGGCGGTAGGGCACGGCGGCATAGGCATCCGCCGGGGCACGCGGGCCCTGGCGGATGCGGATCAGCCGCTCGCCGAAGCCGCCATCCGTCGCGGGGGTATCGCCGCGGGCGACATCCGCCTCCGCCACCTCGATCTGCGCGCCGAGCTCGTAGAGCACCTGGAGGACGGAGCGCGTCAGGATCGCCACCTGGCCACGTCCGGCCCGCGTCCGGCCGTAGACCACCTCCGCCTCCCGCTCGGACGGGCCGAGGCCGAGCAGGCTGCGGGCCTGGCGCACCGCCGGCGCGCTACCCTCGAGCAACAGGAAGACGCGGCCGACGCCGCCACGCCGCTCGAAGCGCAGCCCGACCGCCCCCGCCGCCTGCGCCTGGCGCAATACCCCGACCAGGGCGAGGAAGCCGCCCGAGGCTTCCTGCGCCTCGCCGCCTCGCGTCGCGCCGTTCGGCATGCCGTTCACCGACTGCACGCCGAGGCGAAAGAGCAGGTCCACCGGCGCGCCGCTCTGCGCCAGCGACAGCAGCTCCGCCGCCGCCAGCGGCCGCAGGTAGGACTGGGCGAACTGCTCGCCGGTCATCGGCGTGAAGGTGAAGGTCGGCCGCGTCGTGTACTGCATGGTGCCGGAGAGGGTGGCGTAATTCCCCGGATTGGCGGTGGGGTAGGCGTTCAGCCCGACCTGCCCGGTGGTCTGGAGCGTGTAGCCGGTGATGACCTGGCTGACCGAAAGGAAGGTCGGCACGTCGGCATAGCGCAGCCGCACCATGTTCAGCAGCATCTGCCGCTTCAGCCCGTCGCCGAGCGCCTGGGCATAGCCGACCTGGTCGGTGTCGAGCTGCTGCGGCCCGTTGCCGGTGCAGCCGGCGAGCAGCAGGAGGGCCAGCCAGGCATGGCGGCGGAAGGGTGTGGGGCGGGTCGTCGGCGGGCGGCAAGGCAGCATCCGGCCGGGGCGGCGTCAACCGACGCCGGGGATGCTATGCTCGCCCGCAAAACGGGGAGGAAGCATCATGCGTCTCGGAAAGCGGGCCCTGCTCGGGCTTTTGGCGGCACCGGCCATCGCGCGGGCCCAGGGCACGGGCACCTGGCCGGACCGGCCGCTGCGCTTCATCATCGGCGCGGCGGCGGGCGGCGTCTCCGACATCTTCCTCCGGCTGATGGAAACCCGGTTGCGCGAGCGGCTCGGTCAGCCGCTGGTCATCGACCCGCGGCCCGGCGCCGGCGGCATGCTCGGCGCCGAGGTCGCCGCCCGCAGCGCGCCGGACGGCTACAGCTTCTTCGTCAACCACATCGCCTCGCACGGCATCGGGCCGACGCTCTACCGGCGCCTTTCCTTCGACCCGCTGAAGGATTTGCCGGGCCTCTGCCGCATCGCCCGCATGCCGAACGTGCTGATCGTCAAGGGCGACAGCCCGCACCGCGACGTCGCTGCGCTCATCGCCTTCATGCGCGCCAACCCGCAGGCGGCGACCTTCGCCTCGGCCGGCACCGGCACCTCCTCGCATCTCTCCGGCGTGCTGCTCGGCCTCAGGACGGGGATCGAGACCATCCACGTCCCCTATCGCGGCACGGCGCCGAGCATGGCGGCGGTGATGAATGGCGAGGTGCTCTTCGCCATCGACAATGCGCCGGCCAGCCGGCAGCAGGTGCTGGGCGGCCTGTTGCGCGCGCTCGCCGTCTCCACCGCCGGGCGCGCGACCACCATGCCGGAGCTGCCGACCTTGCAGGAAAGCGGCATCGCCGATTTCGACGTCGCCTCCTGGTACGGGATCGCGGCGCCTGCGGGCCTGCCGCGACCCATCACCGACCGCCTCGGCGGCGAGATCCTGGAGGCGCTGGCCGATCCAGGCATCGCCGGCCGCATCCGCGAATTCGGCGCGGAGCCGGCGCCGCTGCCGGCGGCGGCCTATAACGAGTACATGCGCCAGCAGGTCGCCGCCTGGGCGCCGGTGGTCAAGGCGTCCGGCGCCTCGGTCGATTAGTGACCAACATGACAGTGAATACAGCTACGGCCACGGTTCGATGAGCCCATGGTGACCGCGGAGGCATTGCGCTTCCGCCAGGAGGCCATCATGACCGACTTCGTCATCGTCGTCGCCGCCGTCGCCAGCCTCGCTGCCGCGCCCAACCTGCCGCCGGAAGTCGTCATCCCGCAGAATGCGCCGACCATCGGCTTCCGCCTCTACAAGGACCTGCATGCCTGCGAGGCCGCCACCGCCCAGCTCACCCCCCGGCGCGGCATGCGCCATGTCTGCGTCCCCGTCGAGAGCGGGGACGGGGAGCTCGCCTCCGCCTACTAGGCGGAAGGCCGCCAGCCTCGCCCTCATCACGCTGGCGCAGGTGCTGGCCCTCTCGCTCTGGTTCTCGGGCACCGCGGCGGGGCCGGCGATGGCGCGGGAGGCGGCGCTGCCGCCCGGCTTCCTCGCCTGGCTGACGGGCGGGGTGCAGCTCGGCTTCGTGCTGGGAACGCTGGCGAGCGCGGCGCTCGCCCTGCCTGACCGGGTCGAGCCGCGGCGGCTGATCGCCGGCGCCTGCCTGCTCGGCGCCGCCGCCAATGCGGCGATCCTGCTGCTGCCGCCGGGCGATGCGCTGGTGATCGCGGCGCGGGGCGTGACCGGGCTCGCACTCGCCTGCGTCTATCCGGTCGGGATGAAGCTCGCCGCGGGCTGGGCCGGGCCCAGGGATGCGGGGCTCGTGGTCGGGCTGCTGGTCGGCGGGCTGACGCTCGGCTCCGCCTCGCCGCATCTCGCCAATGCGCTGGGCGGGCTCAGCTGGCGGAGTGCCGTGGGCCTCGCCTCGCTCGCCGCGCTGCTGGCGGCGGGGCTGATCCTGCTGGCCCGGCCCGGGCCGCGCCATGCCGCAGCACCGCCCTTCCGGCCGGGGCTGGCGCTGGAGCTGTTCCGCCATCGCGGCACCCGGCTCGCGACCCTCGGCTATCTCGGCCATATGTGGGAGCTCTATGCGATGTGGGCCTGGATCGGCGCCTATCTCGCGGCGAGCTTCGCTGCCGTGGGCAGCGCCGCCAGCCCGGCGCTGGCCAGCTTCGCGGTGATGGCGGCCGGCGCGCTCGGCTGCATCGCCGGCGGGTGGATGGCCGACCGCATCGGCCGGGCGCGCCTGACCATCGGGGCGATGGCGGTGAGCGGCGCCTGCTGCCTGCTCGCCGGGCCCGCCTTCGGCGCGGCGCCCTGGCTGGTGATGGCGCTGTGCCTCGCCTGGGGCGCCACGGTCGTCGCCGATTCCGCGCAGTTCTCGGCCGCCGTCGCCGAGGCCTCGCCGCCCGGCCTTTCGGGCACGATGCTGACGGTGCAGACCTCGCTCGGCTTCGCCCTCACCCTCCCGGCGATCCACCTGATGCCCGTCGCAGAAGCCTGGCTCGGCTGGGGCGGCGGGGCCTTCGCCCTGCTCGCCCCGGGGCCGGTGCTCGGCTGCCTGGCGATGGCGCGGCTGGTCAGGCGGCCCGCTTGATCGCGTCCGCCGCCTTCTCCGCCGTCATCAGCACCGCCGGGTGGATGTTGGAGGAAGGCACCAGCGGGAAGACCGAGGCATCCACCACGCGCAGCCCCTGCACGCCGCGGACGCGGAGCTCGGTGTCGACGACGCTGCGGTCGTCGGCGCCCATGCGGTTGGTGCCGCAGGGATGGTACACGGTCGTCCCCGCCGCGCGGATGTAGTCGAGCATCGCCTCGTCGCCGCCGGTCTGCGGACCCGGCGCCTCCTCCTCCTCGATCAACCCGGCGAAGGGCTGGGTCGAGGAGATGCGCCGGGCAAGCTTCGCCGCCTCGAGCATCACATGCACGTCCGATGGCGCGGTCAGGTAGCGCGCCTCGATCCGCGGCTTGTCCTCGACGCGCGGCGAGCGCAGCGCCAGCTCGCCCCGGCTGTCCGGCCGGCACTGGCAGAAGTTGAAGGTGAAGCCCGGATGCTTCGCCAGCGCCGCCGCCGAGGCGGCCTGGTTGCTGAGGCTGTAATTGACATACTGGAACTGCACCTCGGCCTCCTCGGAGCCGGGCAGGACGCGGGCGAAGAGGCTCGCCTCCGAGGCGCCGATCGCCATCTGCCCGCGCCGGCGGATCGCCCAATCGAGGCCGAGCTGCGCCGTCTTGAAGGGGTTCGCCATGAACTCGTTCAACGTGCCGCAGGGCCTGGTGCGGAAGGCGAAGCGGATCATGAAGTGGTCCTGCAGGTTCTTCCCCACCTCCGGCGCGTGGACGCGCGTCTCGATCCCGAGCGCCTGCAAGGCGGCGCCGTCGCCGATGCCGGACAGCATCAGCATCTTCGGGCTCTCGATGGCGCCGGCCGAGAGGAGCACCTCGCGCCGCGCCCGGTGGATGCGCTCGACGCCGTCCGGCCCGCGCACCGCGACGCCGACCGCGCGGTTGCCTTCGAGGATGATGCGCTGGCCGACCTGCTCGGTATGCACGGTGAGGTTCGGCCGCTTCAGCGCCGGCCGCAGATAGGCGACCGCCGGGCTCCAGCGCCGCCCACGATGGACGTTGAGCTGGTTGGGCGCCACGCCCTCGAACCAGGCGCCGTTGTTGTCGGCGTTGCGCGGGAAGCCGAGCGCCTCGCAGGCGGCGACGAAGGCCTGGCAGCCGGGCGAGGGGTCCGGCACCTCGCCGACGCGCACCGGGCCTTCCTTGCCGCGATACTCGCTCTCGGGCCCAGCGAAGGTTTCCAGCTTGCGGAAATAGGGCAGGCAGTCGTCATGCGACCAGCCGCGGGCGCCGGATTGCGCCCAGCGGTCGTAGTCGCGCGGCGAGCCGCGCAGGAAGACCAGCCCGTTGACGCTGCCCGAGCCGCCAATGACCCGCCCGCGCGGCCAGTAGACGCTGCGGCCCTTCAGCTCCGGCTCCGCCTCGGTCTGGTAGTTCCAGTCGAATTTGCGGGTGACGTAGAGCCGGGCGAACCCCATGGGGATGTGGATCCAGGGGTTGCGGTCCCAGGGGCCTGCCTCCAGCAGCACCACCTTCACCGCAGGATCTTCGGAAAGCCTCGCGGCCAGCACGCAGCCGGCCGAGCCGCCGCCGAGGATCACGTAATCCGCTGCTTCTTCCATCTTGGACTTCCCCCGTTCTTGGCACCATGAGGCCATGCGGGGACGCAAGCGGCAAGGCGGCACGGGGCTTGCCAAGCGATCCGGCCGAAAGACCGGGAGCCTCGATCATGCAACGCCGCCCCTTGCTGCTGGCCGCCGCCGGCCTCGCCCTGCCCCATCTCGCCCGCGCCCAGGCCGGCTGGGCCAGCCGGCCGGTTACCATCCTGGTGCCCTATGTCGCCGGCGGACCCTCCGACACCCTGGCCCGCGCCACAGGCGCCGCGCTGCAGGCCGCCATCGGCCAGCCGGTGGTGGTGGAGAACCGGCCGGGCGCCAATGGCGCCGTCGCCGCCGCCCTCGCCGCGCGGGCGGCACCGGATGGGCATACGCTCTTCATCGCGGCGAGCGGCATCCTCACCATCAACCCGCATCTCATGCCGAACCTGCCCTATGACCCGGTGCGGGATTTCGCGCCGCTGACCGTCGCCATCAGCGCGCCCAACCTGCTGGTCGCCAACCCGCGCTTCCCGCCGCGCGACGTGCCGGGGCTGGTCGCCTGGCTGAAGGCCAACCCGAACGGGGCGAGCTACGGGACGAGCGGCATCGGCTCTTCCGAGCACCTGACGATGGAGCTTTTCGCCCAACGGACGGGCACGCGGCTGACCCATGTGCCCTATGGCGGCGGCGCGGCTGCGGTGACGGACCTCATCGCCGGGACGACGGAGCTCTCCTTCCTCAACATCTCGACCGTGGCGCCGCACGTGCAGTCCGGCGCGCTGCGGGCGCTGGCGGTCGGCAGCCTGGCACGGCATCCGCTCTTCCCCGAACTGCCGACGGTGGATGAGGGCGGCGTCCCCGGCTTCGAGGGTGGCAGCTGGCACAGCTTCGTCGCCCCGCGCGCCACGCAGGAGCCGGTGCTGGAGGCAGTGCATGCCGCCCTCGTCGCCGCCCTCCGCCAGAGAGAGACGGAGGCGCGGCTGACCCGCATCGGCTTCAGCGTTGTCGCCGGCAGCCGGGCGGAGTTCGCCGCGCGGATCGAGCGGGAACTTGGCGAGTGGCAGAGGGTGATCCAGGCGGCGGGGATCGCGGCGGGGTAGCCCATCCGCAATTCCGCCACGCGGGCGCAATAGCCTGGGCGGGATGGTCACGCGCCGCCTCGTCTTCGCCCTGCTCTGCCTGGCCCTGACCGGGGTGCAGCTCTGGCTCGCCGCCCGCGTGATGGCGCCGGGCGGCTGGACGCTGTGGGAGGGGCTCACCCTGCTCTGCTTCGCGGGCACGGCGCCCTGGACGGCGCTCTGTGCGGCGAATGCGCTGGTCGGGCTGCTGATCCTGCTGCGAGCGCCGCATCCGCCGGCGGCGGTGCTGCCGGCGCTGCGCCACATCCGGCCGGGCGGGGGGCGGATGCGGACCGCCATCGCCGTCTGCATCCGCAACGAGGCGATGGAGCAGGTGCTGCCGCCGCTCGCCCGGCTGCTCGATGGGCTGGTGGCGGCGGGGGCGGCGGGGCGCTTCACCCTCTGGTTCCTCTCCGACACGCAGGAGCCGGCGCTGGCCGCGGCGGAGGCGGCGGCGGTCGAGAACTTCCGCGCCCGCTACCCGGGCGTGCGGTACCGGCGGCGGGAGGGCAATGCCGGGTTCAAGGCCGGCAACGTGATGGACTTCCTCGACCATCACGCGCAGGGGGCCGAGCTGATGCTCTGCCTCGATGCCGACAGCGAGATGTCGGCCGCCGCCGTGCTGCGCCTCGTCGCCTGCATGGAGGCGGACCCGCAGCTCGCCATCCTACAGCAACTCATCGTCGGGCGGCCGGCGGCGGCGGCCTTCCCGCGGCTGTTCCAGTTCGGCATGCGCGCCGGGATGCGCGCCTGGGCGACGGGGCAGGCCTGGTGGCAGGGGCCGGAGGGTCCCTATTGGGGGCACAATGCCATCATCCGCACCGAGCCCTTCCGCCGCCATTGCCGGCTGGAGGCGCTGCCGGATGGCAGCCCGATCCTCAGCCATGACCAGGTGGAGGCGGTGCGGCTGCATGCCGCCGGCTGGAAGGTCTGCTGCCTGCCGGAGGAGGCGGGGAGCCTCGAGGGCAATCCGCCGGCGCTTCCGGAATTCATGGCGCGCGACCTGCGCTGGGCGACGGGGAACATGCAGTATTTCGCCCTGCTCCGCTTGCCGGGGATGACCTGGATGGGGCGGTGGCAGCTGATCCAGGCGATCCTGCTCTTCCTAGGGGCGCCGCTCTGGACCGGCGTGCTGGCCTTCGCCGCGCTCAATGCCGCGATCGGCGGGGCGGCGGAGACGCCGGGCGGCTGGCTGCTCGTGCTGATGGCGGCGGTCTGGGCGATGCTGCATGCACCCAAGCTTTGCGGCTATGCCGAGGTGCTGCTGAAGCCTGGCCTCGCGGCGGGGTATGGCGGGCGGCCGGCCTTCATTCGCGGCGCGGCGGCGGAGCTTGCCTTCACCACGCTGCTCGACCCGGTCAGCATCTTCAACAAGGCGATGTTCCTGGCGCGGCTGCCCTTCGGCGCGCGGCAGGGCTGGGCGCCGCAGAATCGGGCGGCGCGCGGCATTGCCTGGGCGGATGCGGCGCGGCTGCTTTGGCCACATACGCTGTTCGGCCTGCTGGTCTTCGGGCTGCTGCTGGTGGCGGCGCCGGAGGCGGTGGGATGGGCGCTGGCGCCGGCGGGCGGGCTGCTGCTCGCCATTCCCTTCTGCGTGGCGACGGCGGCACCGGGCCTCTCCGAGCGCCTCCGCCGTCGCGGACTGGCGGCGACGCCCGAGGAGTTGGCGATGGCGGGGACGCCAGGCCCGAAACCCGGCCCGGCCTCGCCCGCGCCGACACCCGCAGCGGAGCCGCTCGCGCCAAGCTGATCCGAAACGGCGCGGATCCGGAACTGGTCGGATACGTTACGTCCTGCATGGAGAATATGCGGATCGGACGGCGCGGCCTCGGGCTGCTGGCGGCGGGACTCTCGGGCTGCGCGGCGATCCCGGTGCTGCCCGATGGGCCATCGGACCCCATGGAACGCCAGTTGCTGCTCGCCGAGGCGCTGGATGGCGCCCCGCTGCTCGGCGGCAACCGGGTGGAGGTGCTGGATGGCGGCGTCGCCATGTTCCAGGCCGCCTTCCAGGCCATCGCGGCGGCGAGGGACCATGTGAACATCGAATTCTACATTTTCCAGGATGTCCGCATTCCCGGCGTCGAGGGGCCTTCGCTCTTCGAGCTGCTGCAGGTGAAGCTCGCGCAGGGCGTCGCCGTCACCATCATCCATGACGGCTACGGCTCGCTCGGGACCGACCTGTCGCCGCTGCGGGCGGCGGGGGCGCGGACGTTGGAATTCCACCCGCTCGACCCGACGGCCGCAAAGCGCGGGTGGAGGCCGAACGACCGCGACCACCGCAAGATGCTGGTCGTGGACGGGCGCGTCGGCATCATGGGCGGCGTCAATCTCGACCGCGTCTACCAGAACCCCTGCGGCACAGGCGCGACGCCGACCGACACGGAGGCGGCCTGCTGGCACGATTCCTCCATCCGCATCGAGGGCCCGGCGGTCGCCGCCATGCAGCGTCTGTTCTTCGAGACCTGGGAGAAGGAGCACGGGGAGAGGCTGGCGCCCCGCCTCTGGTTCCCGCGCCTCGCGGAGGTCGGGCCGGCGCGCATCCGCATCCTCGGCAGCGAGCCGGGCGAACGGAAGCCGCGCTACTACATCGCCCTGGTGACGGCGCTGGAGGCGGCGCGCGAGCGGATCTGGCTCTGCACCGGCTATTTCGTGCCGACCTGGCAGCAGCGCCGCGTGCTGCGCGCCGCCGCCCGTCGCGGCGTCGATGTGCGGCTGCTGCTGCCGAGCGTCAGCGACAGCCAGGAGGCGCTGAACGCCCAGCATGCCGCCTATGACGACATGCTGGAGGCCGGGGTGAAGATCTATGAGGTCACCGACGGCGTGCTGCACGGCAAGCTGACGGTGGTGGACGGCGTGTGGTCGGCGGTCGGCTCCTCCAACTTCGACCGGCGCAGCGTCGCCTGGAACAACGAGGTGGATGCGGTCGTGCTCGGCCGCGATACCGCGGCGACGCTGGAGCGAATCCTCGCGCGCGAGTTCGGCCGCGCCCGCCCGGTGAGCCTCGCGGAGTGGGAGCGGCGCGGCCTCCGCGCGCGCCTCCGCGAGCAATCCTCGCGGCTGTTCATCGACCTGCTATGAGGCGCGGGCCAAGCCGAGTTCGCGCAGCAGCACGCCGGAGGTTTCGGCGAACTGCACGGCGAAGCGGCTGAAGGCGTCAGGCCCGTCCCAGACGGGGACGATGCCGCGGCCCTGCATCATCTCCCGCACCTCCGGCCGGGCATGGGCGCGCTCGGCCGCCGCCAGCAGCGCCGTGCGCACCGGTGCCGGCATGCCGCGCGGCGCGACCAGCGCAAACCAATTGGCATAGGCCCAGTCGAGGCCGCTTTCCCGTAGCGTCGGCACGTCGGGCAGGATGGTCATGCGCTGCTCGGCCATCACGGCGAGGATGCGGATGCGCCCGGCCGAGGCCAGCGACTGCGCCTCGACCGGCGAGCCGGTGAAGACGCCGATGCCGCCCGCGACGAGGTCCTGCAGGGCGGGGGCGCCGCCGGTGCTCGGGATCCAGCGGATGCGGTCCGCCTCCAGGCCCAGCTTGCGCGCCATCCCCGCTGCCGCCAGGTGCCAGGAACCGCCGGCGCCGACGCCGGAGCCGGTGATGCTGCCGCGTCGCCCCTCCTTCAGCGCCGCGGCGAAGGACTTGAAGTCCTGCCACGGCGCCTCCGCCCGCACCGTGACGCCGGCCGGGATGGTGGCGAGGCGGGACAGCAGGTCGAGACTCTCCGGCCCGAATTCGGCGAGGCCGAGGGCGCGGAAATTGGCGAATTCGGAGGTGCCGGTGCCGATCGTGTAGCCATCCGGCGTGGCGTTTGCGATGGCGGCGTGGCCGGTGACGCCGTTGCCGCCGGTGCGGTTGACGACGTTGACGGGCTGGTTCAGCTCCCGCTCCAGACCCTGGACGAAGATGCGGGTGACGGTATCCGCCCCGCCGCCCGCGGCCCAGGGCACGATGACGGTGACCGGCCGGGCTGGCCAGGCCTGCGCCCGGGCGAGGCCGGGTGCGGCGAGCAGCGGCAATGCGGCCAGGTGGCGTCTCGTCAGCATGGTCGTGTCCTCCGTCAGCGGGGCCATTCGGCCTTCGGCATGGGCTGCATGGCCTGGTAGTCAGGCTCCTCCGTCGCGCCGAGGCCCGGGACGTCGAGCGAGCCGAGGTCCAGCCTGCCTTCGCGCATGGCGATGCGGGGGCCGCGTGGGGTGTCGGCATAGAGGTCGGGGTGCGCCTCCATGAAGCGCACGGCCTCGGCCTTCGGGCGGCCGTTGAAGCCGTCGATGAAGTGGTGGCCGTTGCGCTCGACATGGGCGAGGCCGAGCAGTGCCACCAGCGCGAGGTCCTGCTGCACGCAGACCCCGGCCAGCGTCGTCAGATCCTCGCCGGTCATGAAGTATCCGTCGCTCCATTGCCGGCAGCGGGCGAGGTTGACCAGCGAGCGCCAGACGCCCTTGCAGGCCTTCGACGAGACGCCGGCATAGCCGAGGCCGCGCGCTTGGACGAAGGCGTCGAGCGCGCCGTCGCTCTCGTCGATGATGACGGGGCGCGGGGCGGCCATCCGCGTCTCCAGCGCGCGGGCGCGCTTCACAGGCTGTTCGATATAGGCGACGGCGGCGCAGAGGCGGTTCAGGCGGGGCTCGGCGGCCATCGCCCGCCAGAGCGCGGCGACGCCCTCGGCATCGGCATACTGCTCGTTGCCGTCGAGCGAGACGTGGTAGCCGGGCCGCCGGTCGAGCACGGAGGCGATGCGGCAGAGCCGGTCGACATCGGCGGCGATGTCGCCGGCGACCTTCAGCTTCCACCACCCATGGTGGTAGGTGGCGGCGACCTCCTCCAGCGTCTCCGGCAGGCCGTCATCGACGCGCGTGGATTGGTCGGCGGCGGTGATCGGGTCGACCAGCCCGACCGTGTGCCGCGCCTGGATTCGGCGCGCGGGAGTGAGCCCCGACAGCATCGCGGCGAAATCGAAGCCGGCGAGGTCGGGCGCCACGGCATGCGGCGCCAGGCCGCCGATATTCGCGCCCATGCCGGCGAAGAAGGAGAGGCCGTGCAGCTTCAACAGCGCGTCCAGCGCGGCGCGGTCGACGAGGGAGCGGCCGTAGCTGGCGACCAGTGGGTTCAGCCCCTCGCGGGCGCAGGCATCGGCATGGCCGGCATAGGTATCGGCGAAGTGGCCGAAGGCGGTGGCTTCGCCGGCGGCCAGCGAGGTGTTGCCGGCGAGTTCGAGCGAGCGGCGGAGCTGGTGCTCGTTCTGCGCGTCGCTGAGCGCGGGGTCCTTGTCGAACCACTTGGCGGCGAGGGATTCGGCGGCGACGCCCCAGCCCTCGCGGCCGGACTCGTCGCGGATGCGGGCGCGGACGACCGCCTGCCGCCCCTCGGTCACGGTGATGACGCCGAAGCGGAAGGGCAGGCGCAGGCGGAAGGGCCATTCGCGCCGTTCGATCTCGAGGATGCGGAAGCGGGGAGCGGTCATGCCAGCCCTTCCAGCACGCCCTGGAGATAGCCGGCGGCAAAGGCGGCGGCGCCGGGCCCGTCCGGCACGTAGTCGAAGGGCTCGACGCCGCACCAGCCGGCATAGCCCTGCCGCCTGAGCACGGCGAGGATCGGGGCGAAACGGTCCTTCCCCTGCCCCGGCGCGCGGCGGTTGCGGTCGTTCAGGTGGATATGGGCGAGGAGGCCGGTCGGCAGCCAGCGCTCCAGCAGGGCATCGGGGGGCTCGGCCTCGCCGTTCCCGGAGGCCGAGACGTCGAGCATGGTCCGCAGCGATGGGTTGCCGATGCGCTCGACGATGGCGGCGGCCTCGGCGACGGTGGTCGCCCAATTGGCCTCGCGCGCGGCCAGCGGCTCCAGGCAGTAGGTCAGGCCAGCCGCGTCCGCCCAGGCGGCGATGCGGGCCATGGCCTCCTCGGCCCGGGCCGCGTCGCCCTCGGCCTCCACCCGGCGCTGCGCCGGGGAGCCGTGGACGAGGTAAGCGCAGCCGAGATCGGCGGCGAGGGCGATCAGCCGCTCGATGACGTCGAGGGTGCGAGCGCGGACCGCCGGGTCGGCGGTGGTGATGGAGAGGCCGGAGGGTGCGACCAGCAGCCAGTGCAACCCGCTGAGGGCGATGCCGGCCCCGGCCGCATCCCGGCGCAGCTCCGCCCGGCGCGGGGCGGGCAGGAGATGCGGCGCCTCGGCATCGAGGGTGAAGGGCGCGACCTCGAGCCCGGCATAGCCGAGCGCCGCCGCCCGCGCGCATTGTGCCGCGAAGGGCATCTCGCGCAGGACCTCGTTGCACAGGGCCAATCGCATGCCGGACATCTCCACCCGGGCGGGATGCTAGCACCCTCGCCCAAGGGCGCCAGCATTGACCGACGGCCGTCCGGGGGCGAGGCTTTCGCCAATCACGGAGGGAATGGGCCATGCGCCAGATGCATCTCGTAGGCTTCCTGCAGGCGCAGAACTGCACCAACCTCGCCTCGTCCTGGCGGCACCCGGAGAGCCGGACGGATTTCCTCCGCGCCGACTACTACCAGGAAATCGGACGCATTTTGGAGGCGGGGAAGTTCGACCTCGCCTTCTTCGACGACCGGCTCTCCATGCCGGACCGCTACGGCTCCGACCACCATCACACGATCGAGCACGGCATCCGCTGCGTGAAGCTCGACCCGGTGGTGGTGCTGACGATGATGGCGGCGGCGACGCAACGCCTCGGCCTCGGCTCCACCGCCTCGACCACCTATTACGAGCCCTACCACGTCGCCCGCGCCTTCCAGACGCTCGACCTGATGAGCGATGGCCGCGCGGCCTGGAATGTCGTCACCTCGCTGAACGACGGCGAGGCGGCGAATATGGGCCATGCGGAGATGATGGCGCATGACGCGCGTTACGACCGCGCGGATGAGTTCGTCGAGGTGGTGCTCGGCCATTGGGATGCCTGGGAGGACGATGCGCTGATCGTCGACAAGTCCTCCGGCCGCTTCGGCGACGGCAACAAGGTGCATCGGCTGGACTACCGTGGGCGGTTCCTCAACTCCCGCGGGCCCTTCACCGTGCCGCGCTCGCCGCAGGGGCGGCCGGTGCTGATCCAGGCGGGCAGCAGCGGGCGCGGCAAGGCCTTCTCGGCGCGCTGGGCGGAGCTGGTCTTTGTCGCCTATCACGACATCGCCTCCGGCAAGCGCGACTACGACGCCTTCAAGGCGATGGTCGCCGCCACGGGGCGCGATCCCTCCTCGGTGAAGGTGGCGACGCTCTGCAACCCGATCTGCGCCGCGACGCGGGCCGAGGCCGAGGATCGCGCGGCGCTGATCGAGAAGCTGCCGCTCGAGATCGACGCGCTCTCGCTGCTTTCCGAGGCGCTGAATTTCGACTTCGCCAGCAAGGGCATGGACGAGCCCTTCACCGACGAGGAGATGGCCGGCATCCAGGGATTGCAGGCGATCCGCGACCGCGTGGTGGAGGCGACGGGGAAGAAGAATCCGACAGTGCGCGACTTCATCACCGGCAGCGGGCGCGGCCGGCCGAAGATGGACATGGTCGGCGGGCCGAAGGAGGTGGCGGACAAGCTCGAGGCCTGGTTCACGGGCGGCGCCTGCGATGGCTTCGTTATCTCCGCGACGCATGTTCCCGGCACCTATGCCGAGTTCGTTCAATTCGTCGTCCCGGAGTTGCAACGCCGCAGCTTGTTCCGCAAGGACTATTCGGGCCCGACGCTGCGAGACCACCTCGGCTTGGGGCGCGCAGCGCATGGCGACTGGAAGATGGCGCAGGCGGCGGAGTAGCGGCGCCGGCCGTCGCCCCTACCTGGCGCCGGCGAAGCGCCCATACAATCGCGGCCCCACCAACGCGACCAGGGCCAGCAGCAGGATCGCCAGCGAGACCGGGCGGGTGAGGAAGGTCGTCCAGTCTCCCTCGCTGATGGTCAGCGCCTGGCGCATCGCCTGCTCCGCCATCGGGCCGAGGATCATGCCGATGACCACCGGCGCGGTCGGGAAGTCGAAGCGCCGCATGAACATGCCGATGATGCCGATGACGTAGAGCAGCACGAGGTCGGTCACGCTGTTGCTGATGCCGTAGGTGCCGATGGTCGCGAAGACCAGGATGCCGGCGTACAACTGGGGCTGGGGAATCTTGAGGATGCGCGCCCACAGCCCGACCAGCGGCAGGTTCAGCACCACCAGCATGATGTTGGCGATGTAGAGGCTGGCGATCAGCGTCCAGACCAGCGCGCCCTGCTGCTCGAAGAGCAAGGGGCCGGGGTTGATGCCGTAGCTCTGGAAGGCGCTCAGCATGATCGCCGCCGTCGCCGAGGTCGGCAGGCCGAGGGTCAGCATGGGGACCAGGATGCCGGCCGCCGCCGCGTTGTTCGCCGCCTCCGGCCCCGCCACGCCCTCGATGGCGCCCGTCGTGCCGAACTCCTTCGCATGCTCCGGCTTCACCAGCTTCCTCTCGGCATAGTAGCTGAGCATGGTCGGCATCTCGGTGCCGCCCGCCGGCATCACGCCGAAGGGGAAGCCAAGCAGCGAACCGCGGAACCAGGGGCCGATGCTGCGCCGCCAGTCCTGGCGCGACATCATGATGCTGCCGACCTGGCGCACCTGCGGCGCCGCGTTCGTATGCCGCCAGGCCATGTAGAGCGTCTCGCCGACGGCGAAGAGCGCGACGGCGACGAGCACCACGTTCACCCCGTCCAGCAGTTCCGGCACGCCGAGCGTCATGCGCGGCTGGCCGGTCTGCAGGTCGATGCCGACCAGCCCGAGCAGCAGGCCGAAGAAGAGGCTGGTGAGGCCCCGCAGCGCCGAGCCGCCGAGCACCGCCGAGACGGTGACGAAGCAGAGCAGCATCAGCGAGAAATACTCGGCCGGGCCGAGCTTCAGCGCGAGGTTGACGACGACGGGGCCGAGGAAGCTGATGCCCAGCGTGCCGATGGTGCCGGCCACGAAGCTGCCGATGGCGGCCGTCGCCAGCGCCGGGCCGGCACGGCCGTTGCGCGCCATCTTCGCCCCTTCGAGCGCGGTGATGATGGAGCCGCTCTCGCCTGGCGTGTTCAGCAGGATGGAGGTGGTGGAGCCGCCATACATCGCACCGTAGAAGACGCCGCAGAACAGGATGAAGGCGCCCGTCGCCTCCACCTTGAAGGTGATCGGCAGCAGCAGCGCAATGGTCAGCGCCGGGCCGATGCCGGGCAGCACGCCGATCGCCGTGCCGAGAAAACAGCCGAGCAGCGCCCAGCCGAGATTGCCGAGCGTCAGCGCATTGGCGAAGCCGAGCTGCAGGCCGGCGATGCTGTCCATCATCGGCGTCCTGCCCGTGGAGCGGCGAAGCCGCGAAGCGGATAAGCAGGCCGCATGATCAGATTACCTCCTGGCCGAGGGCACGCAGCACGAGGCCTTCCAGCACGCCCGCGCCGATGTTGACGCCGAGCAGCTCGACGAAGAGGAACCAGACCAAGAGGGTCAGCACCAGCGCCAGCACCAGATCGCGCAGCAGGCGGCGGGAGCCGAAGGCGGCGGCCACAAGCACGAATTGCGCGCTCGCCGCGATGGAGAAGCCGAGCGGGCCGATCAGCACGAGGTTGGCCGCGAGCCCCGCCAGCAGCAGACCAAGCGAACGCCAGTTGGTCGGCGGCGCCTCGCGCACCCCGTCCAGCGTGTGCGACCAGCCACCGCGGAGCGCGCTCGCCACCAGCCCGGCGCCGAGAGCGAAGAGGCCGGCCGAAACCACATAGGGCACCGCCTTGGGGCCGACCTGGGCATAGATCGGCGAGGCCGGGATCACGCTCGTCTGCCAAAGCGCGAGCGCGCCGAGCAGCAGGACGAAGGCTCCGACCGCGAGGTCGGGGCCGGTGCCGGGCCGGGTCACGCGAGCCCGATGTCCTTCAGCACCGCCTCGGTCTGTGTCACGTCCTGCGCGAGGAAGGCGCTGAAGGCGTCGCCGGTGAGAAAGGCGTCCGCCCATTCCCGCGTCTTCAGCATCTCCGTCCAGGCCGGCAGGGCGTGGATCTCCGTCATCAGTGCGACAAGCTTGTCGCGCGCGTCGGGCCGGATGCCGGGCGGGGCGAAGACGCCGCGCCAGTTGGTGATCACCACGTCGACGCCGCTCTCCTTCAGCGTCGGGATCGCCGGGTCGAGGCGCTGATCGCCGGTGGTGGCGAGCGCGCGCATGCGGCCAGACTTGATCTGCTCGGCGAACTCCGAATAGCCGGAGATCCCGGCCTTCACCTGCGCGCCGAGGATCGCCGCCTGGGCCGGGCCGCCGCCGGCGAAGGCGACGTAGGAGCCCTCCTTCGCCGAGCGGCCGAGCGCCTTCAGGATGAGGCCAAGGGTGATGTGGTCCGTCCCGCCCGCCGAGCCGCCGGCGATGGAGGTACCGCCCGGATTGGCCTTGAGCGCGTCGAGGAAACCCTTGAGGTCCTTGATGTCGGAGCTGGCCGGCACGACGACGACGCCGGCCTCCTCCGTCATGCGCGCGACCGGCGTCACGTCCTTCAGCCCGACCGGCGTCTTGTTGGTGAGCGTTGCGCCGACCATGATGGAGCCGGCGACCATCAGTGCATCCGGCCGCCCGCGGCGCTGGCCGACGAAGCGCGGCAGGCCGACCGAGCCGCCCGCGCCGCCGACATTCTCGAACTGGAAGCTGCCGACGAGGCCCGCCTGCCGCGCGACCTGCTCGATCGCCCGGCCAAGGCCGTCCCAGCCACCGCCCGGCCCGGCCGGGATGAACATGTAGAGGCTGGCGAGACGCTGCTGCGCCCGCGCGTCGTGGGCAAGGGCGGCGGCGGGCAGCCCGGCCGCAACGGCCAGCAGGTGACGGCGTCCGGTCATGCTTCCTCCCGATGGAGCCTTGACCGTCTGTTAGTCCTCCCGGCCGCCCTCGTCCATCTACCCGCCGATGCCGCGCGCCAGGTCCGGGATGCCGCCGATCGAGAGGAGATGGGCGTAGATCACCTCGAGCCAGCCATGGTCACGCAGCTCGGCGAGCTGCTCGGGCGGCAGGGCGGCCAGCGCCGGGCGATCCACGGCGAAGAAGCCGTCGATCCGCACCGGATGGCCATGCTGTTCGAACTGCACGACGGAGGATTTCAGCAGGCCGAGTTCCGCCAGGCGCTGCGTCATGGTGCGCGTGCGCAGCATCGCCTCCTCCACCGACTTGGTGAAGGCGAAGGCGCGCTCGAGCTGCGGCGCCGGCTTGCCGTCCGCGGTGAAGAGCGGCTCGCCCGCGCTGTCGCTCACCTGCGGCGCCCCCGGGTCGATGCAGAGGGCGAGCTCGTCGGAGTCCTGCGTCACGCGCAGCAGGAAGAACGGGTAGCGGCGCAGGTAGGCCGGCACATAGGCGCCGATTTTCCAGGCCCCGCCGCTGTCGACGAAGAGGTTGGTGCCTGCCGCCAAGCCGGTCAGTGCGACCGGCATGTGCGGCGCCTGGGCAGCGAAGACGATGGCAAGGCTACGCGCGGCGATGGCGAATTCCTCGGCGGCGAGCGGCACCGCGCTGGCGGCGGCGGCGAAGCCGTAGCCGGCGTCGCGCAGCCGGAGCGCGCTGTGGCGCTCCGCGGTCAGCCCCTCGAGCTGGCGGTAAAGCGGCGGCAAGGTCGGCGCGGTGGCGGCGCCATTCATCCCGGCGGGGGCAGTCGAGCTCTCAGACATGTGACCAGTTCCTTCGGGCGGGGTCGTGCCCCAGCCTGTAACACCTCCGCAAGAACCGCACCCCTGGAATGGCGGGGCGAAGCTGTGCGCTGGGCGGGCGGCTGGAGGCACTGACGGTGGGCACCCGCTCGGCAAGTCAGGGCTGGAGGTCGGCCAGCGCCTCGCGGCAGCCGGCCTGGTGGCGGTGGATCAGCCCTGTCAGGCAGCGGCGTCGGAGCGCTCGCCGAAGAACTCGGCGAAGTCCTGCTGCTGCCGCCGCAGCTCCCGCGCCAGCGGGGCATGGACCGGGCGGCGGCCATGTCGGGGCTCCATCTCCAGGAGGCCGTTCGGGCAGTAGCGGTCATTGTCCCAGCCCGGATGGCTGAGCACGGGGTAAAGGCAGATGCCCTCCACCGGCACGCCGGCGCGGATGGCCTCGCGCACCTCCTCGGCGACGTAGCGCAGCCAGAGGGCACGGCGATCGCCCTCGATGCTGGTCTCGGCGACGAAGATGGGGCGCTTGAAGTGATTGTGGACCTTGGCCAGCAGCTCGCGCAGCGGCACCCAGCGCTCGTCGAAGACGGAGAGCGGGGCGGCGTCGCGGCCCTCATGAAGCCACCACTGGTTGTTCCAGTAGAAATTCACCCCGATGGCGTCCAGCACGTCCTCGCTGCCGCCGAGCTCCGGCGCCTGCCGGCCGAGCAGCATGTCCCAGGCCTCCCACATGCCGGCGTTGCGCGCCTCGGAGGGGGCGATGTCCTCCACCACGTTGGGGCGGCCGACGGTGTTGATCAGCGGCTCCACCGCGAAGACGCGGGTGCCGGGCACGGCCTGGCGCATGGCGCGCGTCGCGGCCAGCGTCGCGGCGACGGCCTGGCGCTTCACTTCCGGCCCGCGGCCGCGGCTGCAGGGGTTGAAGTGGCCCGTCTCGCCGCCGGCCCAGGCGAGGAAGGAGATCTCGTTCAGCGGGCAGAGGGTCGGCGCTTGGCCGGTCTCGGCGCGGGCCAGTTCGGCGAAGCGCACCGCGTACTCGGCGAAGCGCGGGGCGAAGTCGTCCGAATAGAAGTCGAGCCAGTTCGGCCAGCCGTAATGGCAGAGGTCCCAGACCACCTGGGTGCCGGTGCGGCTCGCGGCCTGGAGCAGCGGTTGCACGGGCGACCAGTCATACTGGCCGGGACCGGCGGCCTGGACGAGGTGCCAGCGCACCCCGTCGCGCACCGCGCGGATGCCGTGCTCGGCGACCTGGCGGTAATCCTCCTCGGCCAGCAGGTCATGCCGGGTGGCGGCGATGAGGTCGAGGCGACGGCCATCATTGCGGCGATGCGTCGAGCATTCGAAGCCGCCGAGGAAGAAGCTGCGGAACAGGCTGGGTCGGAAGCTCACGATCGGATCCATCCGTGGTGGCGGGGCGGGTTCCCGCCAGGACGGGACGGGTGTCGCATGGACGCCTTGCCCACTCCTTGACGGTTGAACCGACACCCCAAAGCCGGAATGCCGGAAGCGTTCCCGCCCGCCGGGTCACCCCAAAAGGCGGCCGATCACGCGCGCCGTATAGTCGACCACCGGGATGACCCGGCCGTAATTGATCCGCGTCGGGCCGATGACGCCGATGGCGCCGACGATCTTCTCCTGGCCGTTGCGGAAGGGGGCGACGACCATGGAGAGGCCGGCGCTGTCGAACAACCCGCTCTCGGCGCCGATGAAGATCTGCACGCCCTGCCCGCGCTGGGCGAGGTCGAGCAGGCGGAGCACCGTCTCCTGCGCCTCCAGCCGCTCGAACAGCGCCTGGATCTCGCCGAGGCGGGCAGCCTGGTCGAGGTTCTGCAGCAGCTTCGCCTGGCCACGGATGATGAGGCTGCCGCCGCCGCCGCCGGTCCAGGTGGCGAGGCCGGATTCGACCACCTGGTTGGTCAGGGCGTCGAGCGCTGTGCGGTTGGCCGAGATCTCCTCGCTGACATGCAGCCGCGCCTCGTCGAGCGAGCGGCCGGCGAGGCGCGCGTTCAGGTAGTTGCTCGCCTGCACCAGGGCGGAGGGCGGCAGGCCGGGGGGGACGTCGATGACGCGGTTCTCGACGCGGCCATCGGCGGTGACGAGCACGACGAGCGCGCGGCCGGGGCCGAGGCCGACGAACTCGATATGGCGGATCGTCCCCTCCGATTTCGGCGCGACGACGAGGCCGGCGGCGCCGGCGAGGCCGGAGAGCATCTGCCCGGCCTCGGCCAGCGTTTCCTGCATGGAACGGCCGGAGGCGGCGCAGCGGGCGGCGATCTCGCTCCGCTCCTCCTCGCCGAGGTCGCCGAACTCCAGCAGCCCGTCGACGAAGAGGCGGAGGCCGCGCTCGGTCGGCAGCCGGCCGGCGGAGGTGTGCGGGGCGTAGAGCAGCCCGGCCTCCTCCAGGTCGGCCATCACGTTGCGGATGGAGGCCGGCGAGAGGCCGAGGGGCAGGCGGCGCGAGAGGGTGCGCGAGCCGACCGGCTCCCCGGTCGTGACGTAGATTTCGACCAGCTCGCGCAGGATGGTCGCGGCGCGGCTGTCGAGCCCGGCGAGGAGGGTGGCGCCACCGGCCGCGCCGATCGGCGGTTTCGGCGGAAACATCAACGGCTTGGACCCTTGTGCATTCGAGGAACAAGGTAGGGAGCCGGGATGCTCCGCGTCAATGCGGCGCTCATGCCGGCTCCATCCATCGCGGGATGCGGGCGCGGCCTGCGACGAAGCGGTGCATCGAGTGCAGCGTGCGCCAGAGCTGCCTGGGCGGGTGCCAGGGGCGCTCCAGCATGGACTGGGCGAAGCGGGTGAAGACGGGTTGGTAGGTTTCGGACAAATCCGGGTCGGGGAGGAACTGCGACGGCGCAGGCAGCGCGGAGAACAGCTTCAGGCGGCGGGCGAGGACGATGGCGTGGAGATTGCCGCAAAGGCGGATGGCGCGGCGGAAGGCGCAGCAGATGCGGTGCGCCAGGGTTGCGAGGCGCCGCGGGTGCATGGCCAGCGCCACGAGCAGGCGGGGCCAGAGGCCGGCGCGGGCCCAGCGGCGGTAGGAGCGCGAGACGGTGTCCGGCTTGCCGTGCCCGGGCGGCAGCAGGCGCCAGGGCGCGCGGCCGCCCTGGTGCTTGGTGGTGGCCCAGCGGAAGATGGCGTCGAGCCGGGCGCGCGGGGTGCCGTCGAGCGGCCGGCCGCGCTCGTGCAGTCCACCGCAGCCCATGGCGGCCATGAGCGGTTCCATCTCGGCCCATTCGCGGTCGGTCATGGGCGCCCAGGGTCGGGGTGGCGTCAGGCAGGTGAGCGGGTCGAGGTAGATGCGGCGGAGGATGTCGTGCCGCGCGAGGAAGTCGGCAGGGAAGAGGCCGGCGGGGATAGGGTCGGGGCGGCGCGGCTTGCGGCGGTGGAGGGGCATGGGACGCGTCCGACGATCAGGACAGCCATCCTATCAGGATTTTATTCCTTAAGCAACAACATCCCGCGATCATCTTACGGTAAAGCCGCCGGTAATCATCTTGCGTTAGTTGCCCACGATACCCATCCGTCCCTCAAGCGCCTCATTGTCAACCAAGGACAGCGATGCCCACCGAAGCCGCGCGACTGGATGCCCTGAGGCAGCTCGACCTTCTCGATACGCCGCCAAGCGAGGCCTTCGACCGCATCACCCGCATGGCGGCGCAACTCTTCCGGCTGCCGATCGCCGCGATCTCCCTCACCGATCTCGACCGGCAGTGGTTCAAGTCCCGCGTCGGGGTGCAGCACCGGTCCATCCCCCGCGAGAAGGCGCCCTGCGCCGCGGTGGCGGAGACCGCCGACACCCTGCTGATTCCCGACCTGCTCGCCGATCCCTGCTACCGGGAAAGCCTGCTGGCCCGTTCCGGTATCCGCTTCTATGCCGGGGCGCCGCTGGTCACGCGGGACGGCTACGGGCTCGGCGCCATGTGCGTCCTCGGGACGGAGCCGCGCGAGGCGAGCGAGGAGGAGATGCGGGCGCTGGCCGACCTCGCCGCCATGGCGATGGCGCAGATCGAGTTGCAGCATGCCTTCGGCCGCATCGACCCGATGAGCAGCCTGCCCAACCGGCTGCAATTCATCGAGGATCTCGAGGACATGGCGCGGGACCTGCCGGCGCCGGAGCGCCGCCTCGCCGTGCTGATCGACCTCGCCGGGCCCGAGCAGATCAGCCAGGCGGTGCGCGTGCTGGGGCCCGGCTTCATCGACGGGCAGGTGCGCGAGGTGGCGCGGCAGCTGCGCCAGGTGGTCGGGCCGCAGCGCAAGGCCTATCACGTCGCCGCCACCCAGTTCGTCTTCCTGGCCCGGCCCGGCACGGAGGAGGCGGTCTATGCCGGAAGGCTGGCCGGGGCGCTCGAGCGGCTGCGGGGCGGCGATGCGCGCTTCCTCGCCGGCGCCACCGCGGGCATCGCCCCCTTCATGCTCGGCGAGGCGGAGCCGCAGGACGTGCTGCGGACGGCCCACAGCGCGGCGCAGGATGCGCGCCAGGCGGTGCAGCGGGTCGGGCTGTTCTCCTCCGCGCAGGACGCGGCGCATCGCCGGCGCTTCGCCCTGCTCGATGCCTTCGCCGAGGCGCTGCAGCAGCCGGAGCAGCTCCGCCTCGTCTTCCAGCCGAGGATCGACCTGGCAAGCGGCCGCTGCTGCGGGGCGGAGGCGCTGCTGCGCTGGCGCCATCCGACCCTCGGCGAGGTTTCGCCCGGGGAGTTCATGCCGCTGGTCGAGCAGACGGCCATGGCCCGGCCGGCCACCGACTGGGTGATGCAGCAGGCCATGGGGCAGCTCGCGGCCTGGCGGCGGGCGGGCCTCGACCTGCGGCTCTCGGTGAATGTCTCGGCGACCAACCTCGCCGAGCCGGACTTCGCCACGCGGGTGCAGGAGGGGCTGGCGCGGCATGCGCTGGAGGCGGACCGGCTGGAACTCGAGCTGACCGAAAGTGCCGTTATGGCCGATACGGGCCAGGCGCTGGCGATGCTGGAGGCGCTGGCCGGAATGGGCCTGCATCTGGCGATCGACGATTTCGGCACCGGCCACAGCAGCCTCTCCTACCTGCAGCGGCTGCCGGTGCAGGTGGTGAAGATCGACCGCAGCTTCGTGCAGGGCGTGGCCGAGGACCAGCGGCAGCATGCGCTGGTCTCGGCCATGATCGCGCTGCTGCGGGGGCTCGGGCACCGGGTGGTGGCCGAGGGGGTGGAGACCAAGGCGGTGCTCGACCTGCTGGTCCGGCAGGACTGCGACGAAGCGCAGGGCTACCTGATCGCCCGGCCGATGGCGCCGGAGGCGCTGGACTCCTGGCTGCGTGCCCGGCAGGAGGCGGCGCCGGCGCTCTAGCCTGTCGCTTGGACGGGCAAGCTCCGACCGTCAGCCGGCACGCCAGCGCGGGGCGACCCAGGCATGGGCGCGGACCGGGCCGCGTGGGGTATGTGGGCGGACGGGGGTGAGGCGGTATTCGGCGCCCTCATAAGCGGCGAGGCGGCGGAAGGCCGCAGGGCCGGGGCGGAGGAGCGCGCCTTCGGTGACCGCGCCGGGCTGGCGGATCAGCGTCGGGTAGGGCGTGCCGCGGAGGGGGCGGCGGGCGTGGCCCGGCAGCACCGCGGGGCGGAGGCGGCGGGCCAGGCGGCGCTCGCCCGATTGCCGGGCGAGCACCTCTGGGTCGAGCAGGCTGCCGTAGAGGAAGAGCAGCACGCCCCGGTGTCAGTGGCCGGCGTTCTCGGCGGAGAAGTCGGGCACGGGCAGGCCGCTGGCGATGAGCTGCTCGGCCAGCAGCGCCTTCAGCCGGTCGAGCCCGGCCTCGCTCGATGCCTCGCAGCGGGCGACGAGCACGGCCTGGGTGTTGGAGGCGCGCAGCAGCCACCAGCCGTCATCCGTCAGCACGCGGACGCCGTCCACGTCCTGCACGCGGGCGCCCGAGGCGGCGAGGCGCTGCTTCACCTCCTGCACCACCTGGAATTTGCGGTCCTCGGCGCAGTCGAAGCGCAGCTCCGGCGTGTTGATGACCTGCGGCAGGGCGGCGCGGACCTCGCTCAGCCTTTCCTGCATGCGGGCGACGATGCCGAGCAGGCGGATGGCGGAGTAAGGCGCGTCGTCGAAGCCGTACCACTTGTCGGCGAAGAAGATGTGGCCGGACATCTCGCCGGCGAGCGGGCTGCCGGTCTCGGCCATCTTGGTCTTGATGAGCGAGTGGCCGGTCTTCCACATCAGCGGCGTGCCGCCGGCCTTCTGCACCTCGTCGAACAGCACCTGGCTCGCCTTGACGTCGGCGATGATGGTGCCGCCGGGCTTCGACTTGAGGACGTCGCGCGCCAGGATGATGAGGAGCTGGTCGCCGAAGAGGATATGGCCCTCGTTGTCCACGACGCCGATGCGGTCGGCGTCGCCGTCGAAGGCGATGCCGAGATCGGCCCTGGTGCGGGCGACCTCGGCGATGAGCTGCTCGAGGTTCTTGGCGACGGTCGGGTCGGGGTGGTGGTTGGGGAATGTGCCGTCCACGTCGCCGTTGATGACGGTGTGCTCGCCGGGCAGCTTGCCCGCCAGCGCCTTCGTCACCTCGCAGCCGGAGCCGTTGCCCGGGTCCCAGACGACCTTCAGGGGGCGGGTGCCGCCGTCATAGTCCTGCATCACGCGGGCGACGTAGTCGGCCATGATCTCGACCGGGCGGTCGGTGCCCTCCGTCGCGACGGGGACGACGTCGCCGTCCCGCGCCATGCGGCCGATCTCCTGGATCTGCGGGCCGTAGAAGGGCTTCTGGCCCAGCATCATCTTGAAGCCGTTGTAGTTCGGCGGGTTGTGGCTGCCCGTCACCATCACCGCGCCGTCGGCGGCGAGCGCATGGCTGGCGAAGTAGAGCATCGGCGTGGCGACGAGGCCGATGCGCAGCACCTCAAGCCCGCAGGCGCGCAGCCCCGCGACGAGCTGCGGCTCGAGGTCGGGCGAGGAAAGGCGGCCGTCATAGCCCACCGCGACCTTGGTGCCGCCCTTGCGGGTGACGATCGAGCCGAAGCATCGGCCGATGGCAAAGGCGTCCTCGGGCTGCAGCGTCTCGCCGATGATGCCGCGGATGTCGTATTCGCGGAGGACGGTGCCATGGAATTCGTGGTGGAAGACGGACATCGCGTGATCCTTACGCGTAACGCTGGAGAATGCCGCGCATGGCCGGCGCCATGTCCGGCCGGGCGAGGGCGAAGGCGATCTGCGCCTCGAGGTAGCCGGCCTTGTCGCCGCAGTCGAAGCGGCGGCCCTCGTAGAGCACGCCGTGGAAGGGCTGGGTGCCGATCAGCTTCGCCATGCTGTCGGTGAGCTGGATCTCGTTGCCGGCGCCGCGCTCCATCTTGGAGAGGTGGCCGATCACCTCGGGCATCAGCACGTAGCGGCCGATGACGGTGAGGTTGGAGGGCGCCTGCTCGACGGGGGGCTTCTCGACCAGGCCCTTCACTTCCACGAGCTTGCCAGTGGTGGCGCCGGGGTCGATGACGCCGTAGCGGTTGACGATCTCCCGCGGCACTTCCTCGACGGCGACGACGTTGCCGCCGGTCTCGTTATAGGCCTCGGCGAGCTGCTTCGTGCAGGACACCTCGCACTGCATCAGGTCGTCGGGGAGGAGGATGGCGAAGGGGTCGTCGCCGATGAAGGCGCGGGCGCACCAGATCGCATGGCCGAGGCCGAGCGGCACCTGCTGGCGGGTGGTGATGATGGAGCCGGGTTGCACCGCCTGGGCGTGGAGCATGTCGAGCTCCTTCTGCTTGCCGCGCTCGGTCAGCGTGCGCTCCAGCTCGACGGCGACATCGAACTGGTCGACCAGCATCACCTTGCCGCGGCCGGTGACGAAGCAGAACTCCTCGATGCCGGCGGCCCGCGCCTCCTCGACGGCGTACTGGATGAGGGGCTTGTCCACGACGGGGAGCATTTCCTTGGCCATCACCTTGGTGGCGGGCAGGAAACGGGTGCCGAGGCCGGCGACGGGCAGGACGGCCTTCTTCAGCGGCTTCTTGGCAGGCACGGGGCTCTCCCTCTCGGGTGGCGATCAGCGCGCCGCGGTTGCGGCGCCCGGGCGGAGGGATGCCATGCGGGATGGGGGCGGGGCAAGTTATGCCCGCGCCCTGGATGCCATGCGTGGATCAATCGCCCTTCGGCGTGGTGTCCACGGCCCAGGGGCCGCGGGCGGCGTCGCCGGGGACCGGGGCCTCGTCCTCCTCCTGAAGCAGGGTCTTGTCGCGGGTGAGGCCGCGGGCGTCCTTCTCGCCGGTGGCGGGCTGGCCGCGGTTGCCCTGGCGGAACTCGGTTTCGCCGAGCTGGCCGCTGCGGTCGTCGCTGCCTTTGGGCTTGGTCATGGGGCTTCTCCCTTTGGTGGGTGAAGGGAAGCCAACGCGGCCCGGCCGGGGGGCGTTCGTTAGCCCAGCAGGATGTCGCGGGCCTGGTTGATGCGGGCGGCAAGCCAGTCGCTGCCGCCGCGGTCGGGATGGGCGCTCCGCATCAGGCGGCGATGGGCGGTGCGGACGGCATCCGCATCGGCGCCCTCCTCGAGACCCAGGACGGAGAGCGCTTCGGCGCGGGTCATCGGCCCGCCCTCCATGGGCTCGGAGGCGGCGTCGCGCCAGCCGGGATGGGTGCGGTCGAGCCAGGTCTCGAGCAGGGGGATGCTCTCCGGGTCGGCGCTGCGGCAGTCCGCCATGAGGGCGAAGAGGGTGGGGAGGTCGAGGCTCGCCAGGTCGCGGCCGGCCTCCGCGCCGCGGAGGATGCGGCCGGAGAGGGTGCCGGTGACGTGGTCGAGATGCATCGCCAGCGTCGCCGTCTCGACCGTGCTGGCATCGTCGGCCGGGCGGGCGAAGCGGCGGGCGGCAATCCAGCCGCCGATGCGGCGCCAGAGCACCGGGCCGAAGAAGACCAGCGCCCAGAGCGCCTGGGCGCCACGGCCGCTCAGCAGCAAGAGCAGGAGCAGGCCGGTGCCGAACAGGGCCAGCAGCCAGAGCCCCACCTTCCGGATGGCCGCCGGCGAGGCCCCGGCGAAGGCGCGCAGCAGCCAGAGGCCAAGGAGCAGCGCCAGCGCACCGAGAGCGAGATATGCCATCAGCCGGGCGCGGGAAGCTGGCCGGCGATGCGACGGGCGGCCTCGCCCGGCAGCCGGGTGAGGGCGGCGCGGCCGCCGGCGGCATAGACGGCGACGGCGCGCAGCAGCTCGCCGAGCGTCGCGGCGCTGGCGGCGTCGAAGGGGGCGTAGGCGCCACCGGAGACCCTGGCGAATTGGCGGAAGGCGTCGCGGGCGCGCGGGTCGCCGCCCTCGTGGAAGGCGAAGACCGGCGTGCCGTGCAGGCCGAGCTGCCCGGCCTGGTGGCAGAGCGGGTCCAGCGGCTCCTCCACCGCATCGCCTATCAGGATGAGGCCATGGACGCGGTCGCGCCTGGTCTCCGCCAGCGCGTGCTGGAAGACGCGGCCGATCTGGGTCTGGCCGCCGAGGCAGGCGATGCCGGTCATCCGGCGGGTCAGCTCCCCGGCATCGGCGAGGAAGGGGGTGGCGGCGAATTCCTCGAAGCCGCGGAAATAGGCGAGGCGGATGAGAAGGCCGCCGAGGGCGCGCGTCGCTCCGAACATCTCGCCCTGGAGCTGGCAGGCGCGGTCCCAGGTGGGCTGGCGCGAGGCGGTGGCGTCGATCGCCATGATGAGCCGGCCGGGGCGGTGGCTCGCCGGGCGGGCGGGGAGGCTCGCGACCTGCTGGAGGAACGCAGTGACGGCGGTGGAGCCCGGGGCGGTGGGCAGCTTGCTCATGCGGCGGAGATGGGCCCGGCGCAGCGCGGGCGGTAGGGGGATGGGCACTCGTCGCGGTGGCGCAAAATTGCAGGCGGGTCCGGCGAGGCCATGCGACACTCGGCCTGAAGGATCGGACGGAGGCAGGGATGCGCGGCTTGCGGGGCGTCGGGGTGCTGGGCGGGATGGTGGCGATGCTGGGAGGCGGCTTCGCCCTGGCCCAGGGCAAGCCGCCGGCGCTGGGGGCACCGCAGCCGCAGCAGCAGCCGGGTGGGAAATTCGGCCCGGCGCCCGCGCCCGTCCCGCCGCCCGCGCCGCCGCCGCAGGTGGACAAGTTCGCCAATCCGCCGCCGATGCTGGCGCCGCGGGCCGAGACCCCTCCCCCGGCGCCGGCACCGCGCGCCGACAAATTCGGCAATGGCGGGGCCGCGCCCTCCCCGGCCCCTGCCCCGCCGGCGGCGGCCCCCGCGCCGGTGCCGCCGAACGAGCCGGCGGCGCTCGGCCAGCTTCGCGCCATGCTGGGCCCTGGAACGAGCCTTTCCTACCGCAGCGCGGCCGAGGCCGGGCCGAATGCCGCGCGGATGCAGGATGCCGAGATCCGCACGCGGGAGGGCGAGCGGATCACCGCGCAGGAGATGGTGGTCGAGCGGCCGGGGGCGGATGCGATCGGCGCCCTCACCGGGCAGACCCTCACCTTCACCACCAGGGAGGGGAAGGTCACGGCGATCGGGCGGATGGAGCTGCGCGACTTCGGCGTGCAGCGGCCGGCGCCGGGGGCGACCATGCGGCCGGACCAGATGAGCCTCGGCCTGCTGCGGCTGGAGGCGCTGGCGGTGCAGGGCGAGCGGCCGGTCGGCATCGCCGAGATCCTGGTGCAGGACTACCGCGCCGGGCGGGCGGGACGGGCGACCGTCACCGGGCTCGACGTGCTGGTGCCGGAAGGCGGCGGCGTCGCCGACCGGGTGAAGGTGGCGCGCATGGCGCTGGAGGGGATCGACCTCGCCGGGACCTTCGCCGCGCTGGCCGACAAGCAGACGCCGCCGCGGCCGCCGGGGGCCTATACCGCCTCCATCGAGGGGGTGACGGTGACGCAGGGCGATGCCGCGGTCGGCTCGCTCGGCGCCATGCGGATGACGGGCGCGCTCGGCCAGGGCGGGCCGGATACCGGGCGGGTCACGCTGGAGGGGCTCAGGGTCGAGCCCTTCCCGATGATCGCGCCCTGGCTGCAGCGGCTCGGCTACGGGGCGCTGACCGGGGATTTCTCGGTGGAGAGCCGGGTCGATCAGGCGGCGGGGCGGCTGGAACTGGCCGGGATGCTGCTCGGCGTGCGGGATGCGGGGGCCTTCGGCCTGTCGCTGACCATGGACGGCATCGCGCCTGAGGGCTCGACGCAGGAAAAATTCGCCGCCGCCCGGCTGGTCTCGATGACCATGCGCTACCTCGACCAGTCGCTGCTGGGGCGGCTGGCCTCGGCCGAGGCGCGGGACCGGCGGCAGCCGGAGCGGCAGGTGCGCGAGGCCTGGGCCAGCCAGGCGGCGGGCGCCATGCAGGGCGGCACGGGCGCCGTGGCGCCGGTGCTGGCGGCGGTGCAGCGGCTGCTGCGCGGCCAGGCGCAGGAGGTGACGATCAGCATGCAGCCGCCGAAGCCGGTGCCGGTGAGCGAGCTGTCGGGCGCGGCGGCGGGCGGCCCTGCCGAGGTGCAGCGGATGCTCGGGATCACCGCGACCTCGCGGTAGGGGCGGGCGGCGGGCCTCAGCCCGCCTCCGCCCGGAGCCCGTTCGCCTGGTGCACCGCGAGCGCCGTCATGTTGACGATGCCGCGGGCGGTGACGCTCGCCACCAGCACATGCACCGGCTGCTTCATCCCCAGCAGCATCGGGCCGAGCTGCAGGCCGTCGGCGGCGGCCTTCACCAGATTGAAGCTGATATTGGCGGAATCGAGGTTGGGGAAGACCAGCAGGTTCGCCGTATCGGTCAGCGGCGAATCCGGCACGGCGCGGGCCCGGATGGCCGGCACCAGCGCGGCATCGGCATGCATCTCGCCATCCACCTCGAGGCCGGGCGAGCGGGCGCGGATCAGCGACAGCGCCTGGCGCATGGTGCGCGCGGTCGGCGCGTTGGAGGCGCCGAAGGAGGAGTGGCTGAGCAGCGCCACCTTCGGGGTGATGCCGAAGGCCTCGACCTGCTCGGCGGCGAGCAGCGTCATCTCGGCGACCTGCTCCGGCGTCGGCTCGACCAGCAGGTGGGTGTCGACGAAGAAGAGCGTGACGCCGGAGACGATGACGGCCGAGAGCGCGTAGACGCGGGCCACGTCGGGGCGCTTGCCGATGATCGAGTAGGCGTCGTGCCACTGGTCCATCCAGTTGCCGCTGCCGCCGATGAGGGCGGCATCGACCGCGCCGGCCTCGAGCAGCATGGCGGCGGCGACGTTCGGGTCGGTGCGGAGGCGGCGGGCCGCGGCCTCGGGGGGCACGCCGCGGCGGCCGACCTTGGCCTGGTAGCGGGCGAGCAGCGGGGCGAAGGCCTCCTCGTCGGTGCCGGGGTCGAGGACGCGGACCGATTCGGAAAGATCCATGCGCAGGCCCATGCTGCGGACCTTCTCCTCGATAACGGCGCGGCGGCCGAGCAGCACCGGCTCGGCAATGCCGTCGTCGAGCACGGTCTGCACGGCGCGCAGCACGCGCTCGTCCTCGCCCTCGGCATAGGCGACGCGGCGGGGGCTGCCCTTCGCCGCCTCGAACATCGGCCGCATCAGATTGCCGGAGCGGAAGACGAAGCGTTCCAGTTCCCGCCGGTAATGCGCGAAGTCGGCGATGGGGCGGCGGGCGACGCCGCTGTCCATCGCGGCGCGGGCGACGGCCGGCGCCACTTCGAGGATCAGCCGGGGATCGAAGGGCTTCGGGATGATGTAGTCGGGGCCGAAGACGGGGGCCTGGCCGCCATAGGCGGCAGCCACCACCTCGGAGGCTTCGACGCGGGCCAGCGCCGCGATGGCATCCGCCGCGGCGACCTTCATGGCCTCGTTGATCGTGGTCGCGCCGACATCGAGGGCGCCGCGGAAGATGAAGGGGAAGCAGAGGACGTTGTTGACCTGGTTCGGGTAGTCGGTGCGGCCGGTGGCGACGATGGCGTCGGGGCGGGCGGCGCGGACGGCCTCGGGCAGGATCTCGGGCTCGGGGTTCGCCAAGGCCAGGACCAGGGGCCTGGGGCCGAGCTTCGACAGCCATTCGGCCTTCAGCACGCGGGGGGCGGAAAGGCCGAGGAAGACATCGGCGCCTTCCAGCACCTCCTCCAGCCTGCGGGCATCGGTGCGGCGGGCGTAGCGGGCCTTGAAGGGGTCCATCTGCTCCGCGCGGCCTTCATAGACCACGCCGGCGATGTCGCAGACGGTGACGTTCTCGCGCCGGAGGCCCATCGCCACCAGCAGGTCGAGGCAGGCAAGCGCGGCGGCGCCGCCGCCGGTGTTGACCAGCTTCACCTCCTCGATCCGCTTGCCCTGGAGGAGGAGGCCGTTGCGGACGGCGGCGGCGACGATGATGGCGGTGCCGTGCTGGTCGTCGTGGAAGACGGGGATGCGCATCCGCTCGCGCAGCCGGCTTTCCACCTCGAAGCATTCGGGGGCCTTGATGTCCTCGAGGTTGATGGCGCCGAAGGAGGGTTCGAGGGCGGCGATGACCTCGATCAGCTTCTTGGGGTCACGCTCCTCGACCTCGATGTCGATGGAGTCGATGCCGGCGAATTTCTTGAAGAGGACGGCCTTGCCCTCCATCACCGGCTTCGAGGCCAGCGCCCCGATGGCGCCAAGGCCGAGTACCGCGGTGCCGTTGGAGATGACGGCGACCATGTTGCCGCGCGTCGTGTAGTCCCAGGCGGCGTCGGGGTTGGCGGCGATCTCCTCGCAGGCGGCGGCGACGCCGGGCGAGTAGGCGAGGCCGAGGTCGCGCTGCGTGGCCATGCGCTTGGTCGGCTCAATCGCCAGCTTTCCGGGCCGCGGGTGGCGGTGGTAGTCGAGCGCGGCCTTGCGGAAATCCTCGTCCATTGCTGGTCCCCCTGAACGCGCCGCAGTCTAGCCGGGGGCGCGCCGTGGCCCAAGGTGGTGGGCGCCCTTCCGTTCCTCCCGGCGATGCGCGCATGCTCTGCCGGGGGCAAGCAGGCGATGGACAGGTCGATCCTCTACTGGCGGCGGACCGATACCGAAGGGTTGGAGCGGCTGGACCTCCGGGTCGGGCCCGGCGGCGTCACGGCGGTCTCGACGGTGATCGGGCTGGAGGAGGGCGGCTATCGCCTCGACCATCGCTGGCACCTGGACGGCGCCTGGCGGGCGCAATCCGTCACCGTCGAGCGCTGGGGCGCGCGGGGCCATGGGGTGCTGCACCTGGAGCGGGCCGGGACGGGCTGGCTGGTGGATGGGCTGCTGCGCCCGGATCTCGACAGGACGGACGAGCCCGATCTTTCCGTCACGCCCTTCTGCAACAGCTTCCCCATCCGGCGGACGCCGGAGGGAGCCGGGGCGAGCCTCGCCCTGGACACCGCCTTCATCGACGGGCCGGCGCTGACCGTGGCCCGGTCGAGCCAGCGCTACGACCGTCAGGGGCCCGGGCGGCTGCGCTATGTCGATCTCGGCCTGTCGCGGGGCTTCGAGGCCGATCTGGTGGTGGATGGCGAGGGGCTGGTGCTGCGCTACGAGCACCTGTTCGAGCGGATCGCGCCGCCGGGCTAGGGGGCATGGCGCCGGCCGGTGCGGCACCCTATGCGAGCGCCCTGCCTGTTCCCCCTTCCGCCGGGGCACCTCGGCTGGTTTGCTCGGCATCCGGGCACAGCACTATCATGCCCCGCATCGATCCCGCGAGACGAGGCGGCGCATGTCCCTTCTGAACCAGATCAAGTCAGGCTTCGCACTCGGCGTTCCGGCATCACACGAGGTGCTGGAGCACATCCGCGCGGGCGTGCTGGTGCACCGGACGCGGGCGCGTTTCCTGCCGGTCATGATCACCGGCCTTTATCGCACCTCGCCTGACGGGTTCAGCAATGCGCGGATTCGAATGACCGGGGATTTCGGGATGAGCCCGCTCGACCTGTTCAAGGCGACGGTGCGAGACTATCGGGTGGTGGATTTCCAGATTTTCCAAGGCACCGGCGGGCGCGCCTTCCACGACTTCACCTACTTCTTCCTCGGCGAGCCCGAGGACTGGCAGATCGGCGCGCAGAGTTTCGGCGGCAGCGGCGATGCGGCGATGATACGGGTGCGGGGCGCGGAGATGCTGTCCGATCCCGGGCGACGCATCTTCTACCGGCGCGGCCTGTTCTGGGAGGCCGACCGGGCGGTGATCGTGAAGGGCGGATATGAGGGGCCAGCAAAGGTCGATCTGCCCCAAGGCTTCACCGCCCCGATGATATGAGGTCACTCATTAAAGCAGAATCCGGTCTCCTTTAAACTATTGAATTTATTGTCTCGGTGTCTCCTGCATTCCCGAGAAAAGGTCCACGCATTTCATCAGAATGGTTGCCGGTCCTGCCTATGCCGCTGCCTCAGCGCGGCCCCAGCCTGCCCATTGGCCGCCGGGATCGGTGTCCGCTTCTGTATCCTTCGTCCCTCGATCCAGAAGCGATGGATCCGCATGGCGGCGGTTTGGAGAAGGGCTGATGTTGGTTGACCGGAGGGCTCCCGGCACCAGGACGGCGTTCGAGGCAGACCTGAAAGCATTGTTAAGCACTCTCTGCCCTAGCCGAAGCGCTTTTCGGTGGGGGCCGGTCCACGCACGCATGCTTGTCGGCCCGGCGAAGGCTCAAAATTCGAGCTCCTTTTCTGCGGCACGATATCCTACCAGGTCTCGACATCTTCAGGAGTCCAAGCACCCATTGGCGGCCCGACTCCTTACGAGCTTCAAAATCGGAGATGAACGGCGCTGTTCAGTTCGGACAGGGGCAACCGCGAGGCTAAGCTTGCAATGTCTTCGCTTAGTCCATGAGGATTTGGCCGCGCGGAAAATGAAAGGGAAGATTCCTTGAGCACTCTCTACGAAGCGTATAAGCCACTTAGAAATTTTACTCGAGAATTTGCCCTGCTCGATTCTCTAATCGACTTATGGCAGCTTTTCACACACATTGAGGACGGCGCTGACCTTCCCTCAACATACTTGCAAGACCGCCCCAGTTGGCCGATTGTCCCGTTATCAGACCAAATACTTAAGTGGGAATTGGAACTACTGACCCGCGAGGTAATTCTAAATGGGGGATTGACTGCACGGAAGAGTCTCAGTTCGTGGCAGACCCTCTCCAAGGCGATAAAAGCAATCCGTGACTTGGATAACGAAATATACCGCACACATATCGGCCCAGATAATATATTACACGAAATTCATCGCATTGCTCATCGCCAGCTTCCATGGCAGGCACCAATAAATGTTGATTTCGTCATGAGATACTACAAAATATTTAACGACTCAAACGTTGATGTTTTTGTCGTTGCCAGCACAGGCCTGACAACCGACCAAATATTTAGAATAGGCGCCGCCGTCGCTGGCTCTTATCGGAAGCGCCCAAGGATGGTTCAACAAGAGTATGGTGTTATTGGTGTTGACGTTGCATTGAGCCGCAAATTTTTTGAGCGGATGACCATTAATCTAGCCGACATCAAAAAACAAATGGCACAAAAGCAAGCCTACGATGGAAGGTGGATTTACACCTGGAATCCTCTAATAGCAACTCCCCTCATCTCTATTGACCCATTGCACCCCGAACGTATCCTGTGCCCAATTCCGAGCCACATTATGCGTCGGATTACACAGGGTCTTTATTATGACCTATATAATCGGAAGGGATTTGATAATGCATTTGGGGCGTCCTTCGAACTTTACATTGGGGAATTGTTAAGGCAGGTTTGTCGGAAGCCAATGACGATAATACGTCCTGCGCCCTACGATGGTAGCAAAGGCCGGAAACATGGTTTGGATTGGGTGCTCACGGATGGCATGACAAGCCTCGCAATTGAATGTAAAACAAAGCGACTGACGTTAGATTCGAAATTTGGAAGCGACTTCGACGCATTGGATCGGGATCTAGATGTGATGGCGAGCGCCCTGACCCAATGCTATAAGAACATAAGCGATGCTCACGAGGGTCAATCCCATTGGGATCCAGGTGCGACCCGCGTTCTTCCCGTGGTAATCACACTTGAGGACTGGTTCTTCATTAGTCCGGTAACACGAGAGCGTTTGGCAAATCAGCTTCTACCAAAACTTAAAGCAGCCGGAGTACCGCCGACAGTGTTGGATGAGATGCCTTTTACGGTAGCCTCAGCAAGCGAATTTGAGGTCGCGACGCAGGTTTTTGGTAAAGCTGGCCTGACGAACGTAATGAATGCAAAAACACAGGAGCCTCAGCGCGGCTGGGCGCTACTTCCGTTCCTCATTAGCGAGTTCAACAGCGAAGTCGCATCTTCCCATCGCCATATTTTTGGCAACGATTTCAGATCACTTCATATGAGCATTACTAACCAGATACCCAACGGCAGCCTATAAAATAGCCGAGGAGCGTCATCACCAGTCATTCATTTGAGTGGGTTGTATAGCAGTCATCGACTGCTTGATGTCGTGATGGCATTCGGCGCGCATCCTCACGCCGATACACCACGATCGCAGGCCGTCCGACATCTGGGATGACCGCAACGGGCCCTGTCCCCCCACCCTTTAGAGTTCGCCGCACCTCCGATGCCTCCACACCAGTTTCAGCCGCCAGGCGGTCAGGAATTGTGTAGGTGTTCCAGAAGGCCCGGACTGCTTCAGCATAGAATCGGGGTGCGGGGCCTTTCCGCACCGGCCCTTGCAGGAGCCCCCTTTCGGCCAGCGCAAGCACGGTGGGCTCTCGGAGAGAAAGAATTCTGGCGGCCGTCCTGAGGCCGACCGTGCCATCTGTCGCCACGATGGCCGCCTCTTCCAGGACCTCGTCCGCTTGCGCGACATCGAAAACGAAACGCCTCAGATCCAGCCGATCGCGGCGGGCGACGTATCCCCGAATTCGCCCCTCGACCAAGGCGTCGATAAGGTCCGCAAAGGACAAAGGGGCGGCCCACCCTTGCGAACACCGACGGTATAGGCCCTCGAAGTCGACCGCCTGCCGCGGAGGGATGCCGGTCGCCTGGGCCGCAATGTCCCAGAACAATCCTTCGACCTCGGCCCGGTCAACGGCGCCCCAGCGCGAGGTCAGCGGGTGGTAGTCGTACATGTTGAGCAGACCCCAGGCGACCAAGCCGTCCACCTTGCTCGCCCGGACATCGCGGAGACCGAGCATCCGGTTGGCCTCCGCAGCACCGATCAGCCGGGGAAGGAGTTTTGCCAACGACTCCACGTCCGCCCGCCGTAGCAAATACCCGGTGGCCCGGAGCCGGTCGGTCCGCGACAGGCCTCGCCACAGGCGGCTCCGTCGCAACCGGCGCCATTGCTTCGGTGAGGCAGGCAGCATGGCGCGGGCTTCGGTCACGGTGACGAAATCCGTGCCGCGCCCGGCGTCGTGCAGAAATGATGGCAAGGCTTGCGGTGGCACCCCGTCGAAATCTAGAAGGTGGTCGCGGTAGGCGGCTCGCAGCCAAGGGGCATAGGCGGCCTTCCCACACCTGGCAACGAAGCGATGGAGGTAGCCGTACTGCGTCTGGAAGCCGCGTTGCTCCCCCCTCGCCCGCCGCACCCGGTTGGCCAGGTCGCTGAAGCTCGCAGGCCAGCCGACGGCCACACGTACCCCGGCGTCCAACACCCGCGGATCCAGGCTCATGCTCTTGGCCCGCAACCCGTGAGGGTTCTCCTGGGCGAGCACGATATCGGTGCGTCCCAGGAAGCAGAGGATCTCCACCAACTCCTTCAGCGGCAGTAGCCGGAAGGGCTGCGGAAGCCGGGGCCCATCGATGGGGATTCCGAGTCGATCGTAGAGAGCCGCAGCGGCGAGGCACCCATGCGCGACCGGAGCGACCTCGGCTGTCCGCAAGTCCTGCCCGCAGGCGCAGGCTGTGATGGACGAGCGCTGCCAGCGCAGGATGGTCTTGCAGGCCGGGCAGCGGTCGATCAGCGGCTTGCGGTGTATCGGGCAGAGGCCCGGGACGAGCAGGTCCCAGGCCCGGCGATAGTAGGGATCGTCAGCTAGGCAGTCCGGGCAGATCCGCATGCGGTGCTTGACCACCATGGCGGCCGGGATCCGTTCCCCGAGAACCCAGGTCTGCCCGGCGCTCTCGAAACCCATCCGCTCGAGCACGCCAGGGTCGAGATCCAGGAGCCGGGCGGCCGCGGCGGGCGCCGCGTTGAGCGCCGCCTTGCCCCGCTCCGGCAGGTCGAGCCACCAGAGCATTTGGCTGACGGTACACATGTTCGCCTGAGCAAGCCGAGCGACGAGGCCGAGCGCGCTCTCGTCAGGCCGGGGCCAGACAGGCAGAGGCCGCTCCCTCAAGATGCCCTCTTCTTGCGGAGCTTGGTGACACGCGACTCGTCTGGTTTGGCAACAGGAGGCAGAACCGGCACCGAGAAGGCGTTGAACCATTTGGGGTGCGGCCTGGCCAAGGCAGCGTGCGCGAGGGCCAGTAGCTTGGCATCAATTCTGTCCGCCCCGCTGCGAGTACCGAGTTCGATCGTCTTGGCGAATAGCTTGAATAGCTGACGCAAAGCTCCGCCCGTCGCCCGGGAAAATCTTTCCAGCGTGGCGTCATTGAGAATGTCGCCGCGCTCCGGGAAATCGGCGGCCCGCTCGAAGGACGCGACTACCACGCGCAAAGGATCCCACCCCCTGTCCTCGCTCCAGCCAAGGGGGCTCAGGCCGGTCGAGTCATACCGACGGTCCTCAAGTTGTGGGTTATCGAAAACGCGCCAAGCGGCATCAATCCCATTGAAGGCCACCTTCACCTTGGCTTGGTCGAGAAGGTTCGTCTTGATGAAATCCGCGAACCAGTAAGCAGCCCCCGAATTTTCGGACTTCTTGTCGAAGACATGCTGCATCTCCTCCATCAGGATGAGTTCGGTGCGCCGCACATGGATATAATGTTGAACCCGGTCGATCATGTCGCCGACCTTCTGTCGGCCTCTCAGTGGCTCCGTGCCAAGCGCCCTTAGCGTATCCGCAAGCATGTCAGTGTTCGTAAAGGGCGATGGAACCGTCATCAGTACGACCGGCCTGCTTCCAGTTGTCGGATCTGGTTGTGCGAAATCCTGCTTCATAACCTCTTTGAAGACCCAGGATTTGCCGACGCCGGGAGGCCCATAGAGCAGGTAGCACATGGCATCGCCATTCGGCATGAGGCCGTTCAGCCGGAGATTGTCGATCCCGGCCAAAGCTTGCTTGAATTCTTCGGAGCGAAAGAAGACGCGCTTCAGGCGCTCCAGCCGCCGCGCCTCCTCAGCGCGGCGCTGCCCGGCATCGTCAGTCATCAAGACCCTCCACGTCAATGCCGCTGCGACGTGCGCGGGCAGCTAGGGATTCCTCAGCAGGCTTCGCGGTGTCGCCTGTGTTGTCCTGCGCGGGTTGTGGCGGCGCGTTCGCCTCCGCCTCCGCCGGTAGGGGCCGCGGGCCGTCCTGCTCAGCGTCCGGCTCCAGCAGGTCTACGATGGACCGGCCGTCGCCCTCATACTCCAACTCGCAGAGGCGGTAGATCTCCCCCCAGGAGCCTTTGGACCCGAGCCCGTTGAGAATGGCCGCTTTCCGGCGGCCGGTGGCGTGCGGGTCTCCCAGGATCTCGTCCATCCGGCGTTGGAGATTGTCACGCTCCACGCAGAGGTCGTTGACCGAGACGTAGCTTCGCATGCGCTCCACGGCTGACCGACGGATCAGGCGGTGCTGCGCGAGCGTTAGCCCGCGGGTGTAATCCGGCTCAACGGACCAGAGCTTCTCGTAGCGGCCCGTCACTGGGTCCAGAATCCAGATGAACTCCAGGTCCGTTGGATCCATGCGGACCTTGAGCGTCATCTTCTTCGGCGCCCCGGGCCGGGTTCTGATGAGCTCTAGGATCCTGTGGTCGTGCCGGTCGTTATAGAGCAAGCCGAGGAGCTCAACTCCTTTTGTCGACGGCACGCGCCAGAAGACATAGCCGAGCAGCGCGTCCAGGGAGGTCAGGTCGACCTTCGCCTCGATCTCCCACTCGGCGGTGAGTTCCCGCCAAAGGCGATCCGGCACGTCGTTGAGGCCGCGATGATGGCTCCAGTTGTAGATATTCGCAACGAAGCGGTGGGTGAGTTCGTCAACATCTTCCAAGGTGGCGCATGCCATCTGTTCGGCGGCGTAATCCCCTCTGTCCTTGGGGCTCTTGCCCGTGTTGCCCGGAATACGTCGGCCGAAGCCCGACTCCAAGGTTCCGAAATAGCGCTCGATGACTGCCTTCTCCTCCGGGGTGTTCGGCGTCGTCCAGTGAAGCGCGATGCCGAGCTCGTCGGCCGCCTCCTTGAGGAAGGTCGCCTTGTTCTCGAAAGCATTATCGACGACCACAAGGACAGGCACACCCCAGCACGGCCACTCGCGGAGCTCGGGCCAGCGCGCCTTTACGTAGAGCTTCGGCGCGATCGTGTTCCGGAGGCAGGCACCAATGGTGAGCGAGGAGGGCGGCTCAACGTGGATGTGGAATCCGACGATGCACCGCGTGCACCGGTCGATGGCGTAGGTGACCCACAGGCGGCCCATAGGCCCGCCGAAGCGCTCGTCGATCGCGATGAAATCGAGAAGGTGCGCGTCAACCTCATAGACCTCACCTGGCCTGGCTGGGATTGGCGCCTTGCCCACGGCGGAGAAGGCAAGCTCGGCTGCCCGCTTGCCGTGCCGTGACTTCATGATTGCATACGGCGAGAGCCTTGCAATCCATCTGCGAACGGTGTCTTGGCAGGGAATATGGCTGTTCGGGATCCCGCGGCGCCTGCATTCGCCGACCACGGCGTCATGGACGGTCTTCACTAGATGCCGCTGGGGCGTCAGATAGCGGACGAGGATTTTATCTCTGATGATGTCCTGAACCTGGGTATCGAAACGTGGCTTCCGGTTGCCCCGCTTATGCTCCGCAAAAACCAGGTAGCGAATGTCCTTGCCGCTTGTGAGGTCCCAGATCAACTTCCAATAGTAGGCTGTGGACATCCCCGGGATCGGCTCCCGGAAAGCGTCCCCTCGGCCCTGCGCCTCGGACTTGCGCCTCTCGTGGACAGCCTTGATGACCTCCCTCGCATTCTGGGGACAGCCAAGTTCTGTGTTTTCCTGAAGGGCGGTTGCGTAGTCCCGCCGCATCCACGCCTGCTGCTTCATGTGCTCCGGCATGGAGGCGAACTCCATACGAAGCAGATGATGACGACACGCAGGAATCCTATGATGCGGGGGGAAGGTGAGCTCGCCGGTCACCAACTTCAGGATGAGGTCGCCATCCTCGAACCAGACCACTGCGCCGTCGCTTTCCCTGAGGAACTGCTTCCGGCCCAGTTCACGCCTGACGAACTCGTAGATCTCGGCGCCAATCTGGATACGGTCCTTGTAGGACAGCCTGAAGGAAGTCATCCGCGCCCTCCAGTCCGACGCAGGCCGAGCTTCGTCTCAAATCCAATCGGGCGTGGTCCATGAAGCTCGAGGGTGCCCCGGGCTGCCATACCAAGCAGGCGCCCCCTGCTGATGCCCGACGCTTGCTCGAGGACATCGAGCCTCGCCGGTCCGCCTTGGAGGAGATCCCGCACTCTGAGTTCTTCAGGACCCTCCAATGGTGAAGACAGATAGCGGAGCAGCAGCAACGCGTCCGTCGCCCGAGGCTTGGAGCGGACAGCCGCGATGGGAAGCTCCACGAACGGCGCCCCGGAGCTTTCGCAGTGTGTCCGGGCAAGGCCCGCAATCCGCTTCTGCCGATCGGACCTTGGGAAGCCTAACGGCGATAGCTCGACCGTGACCCGGAAGCCTTGCCCAGACACTGTCATGCTAGGAACGAACGGCAGCCAATCCGGGCCGTCCGGCAGCATGATGAGTTCGGGATGGGCCCCGAAGGATTGGACCTCCGGCACCGTCTCGAGCAGTGCCATCAGCCGGAACTCGTCCCTCGTCCAGAAAGGCGATTGCCCGCATTTGCGGCTTGGGAAGAGACCGCGCGGGTTGTCTCTCGGCTTCTCGGCGTAGGAGGGCGCATAGAGCCACCCTGGCCTCCGCTGCCTGCGAAAGGCTCCTGATGAAGGCATTGGAATCCTGCTCCACCCGCCGCTGGCGGGAAGTTATGGGATGCTGCCGTTAAGTACTGCCTCCTCTGTTCTCTTCAGCGTGACGTTGCAGAGCAGGAAGACAACAGCAGGAGATTACAGTGGTTAGCTCAAGTCAACAGCGACGTTGACTGCATAAATGTCAACATATTAAAGGATTATATGGTGCACGGACCGGATTCCGAGGCTTTCTGGTCCGGATTTTGCCCTTTAGACACCGGACGTTCTTTAACCGTCTTAACGATTTAGTGACGGGCATCAGGCTGCTCCCTGGCGGCGACCACGCCGTTCACAAGCTTGGCGAGCCGCCGCAATGAACCGCCGGTCCATGCTCTGGCCAATGCGCTGAGTTCGATGCCGTCGAGTGGAGATGCCCACTGCGGGTGCAGGCCGCGTCGGGATGTAGTGTTGGCGAGGATCCGGTTGGCCAGGATCGCCAGGTGCTCAGGCCCTGGCATTGGGAAATCCAGAATCCGGCAGCGGTCGCGCAGCGGCCGCGGCAAACCCTTCATGGTGTTTGCCGTCGCCAACCAGACTACGTTCGATAGATCGACCGCTGCCTCGAGGTGCGGATCCCGCCATCGGCAAGCGGTGCCGGGTTCCAGCATCCCGAGAAGGCTGTCTGTGAGCCGTCCGTTGGTCCGGGACGTCCCTGCCTTTTCTGCCTCGTCCAGGATGATTGCTGGCGAGGCATGCCGGTGGGCTCGGATTAGGGCCACTGGCAGCGACGGACCGCTGGTATGCCAGCGGCGCGCTGTTCCTGCGAAGGCGGCATCCGCGACGCCGCCGCAGCCGAAGACTTCAAAGGGTAGCCCGAGCAACTGCGTCAGACGCACGGCAAAGGAGGTCTTGCCGCACCCTGGGGGTCCCACAAGGACGACTGGCGTGAGCGCCACATGCGGCCTGCCGACAAGGTCCGCAAGGATGGCATTGCATACCCTGTCGGCATACGGGAATTCCGTTAGCAGGGAGCGCCTCAGTTCAATGAGGTTGGGTACCGGCGCCAGCGGCAGGGGTGTTCCAAGGAGTTCCTTGAAATCGCGGAGAAGGTTTTGGCCACCCGACGTCTGCGGGTTCCCGACCGCGGTGAATACGACCGCGGCTGGTGCGTCAAGGCTTTCCAACGAACGCTCATCTGACGAGGCGTTCTCCTCGGGCTCCTCCTCCTCTGAATACTCATGTTGCACGAAGGGCTGGGCAGTATCTGACCGGCGCGCTGGCTGATCGGCGGACTTCGGTGTGCTGCTCGATCCAAGCAGAGCCGACCTATTGGCGAGCATCTTCTCGACCATATGCTCGCCAGGGCCTCCCCTTCGAGGAGTGCCGAGGAATTCCAACGCCGCCTCACGTGTCCATGCGATTGGCGGCGCTGTTTGGCCGTTCGCCGCCAAGAGCCAGGCGACGGCGGCAGAGACGTAGTCCGAAGCCTCGGCATCGGTGAGGCCGGGTGAGTAGGCCAGCCCGACGGCAAATCCTGCGACCTTGTGGACGGATGGGTGCACTCCCTTCAGCGCGGCGTAGAAGTGGCAGCGAGCAGCGCCGTCGAGCCGCTGGAGGGCATCTAGGCCCGGCCAGCACTCGAGCGCCGTGAAGGCCTCGGCCGCCGCGACAAAATGCTCCTCTCTCGGCAGGATGGTGAGGTCGTTGAGCGCGAAGAGAAGCTCGTGCACTGCCCCATTCTCGACATCGAGGGATTCCATGGCACGGTTGGCGAATTCGGCGGCATCGGAGCGCACGTCTTCCCTGAACAGGGCGCAGCCGCGCAGGAGTTCGCGCAGCGTCGGGAGGTGCCGTCCCTCGGCAGCCTCATGGGAGAGTTCCCCGATGCATTCGTGGCCGGTGTTGGCTGCGGCGCTCATCGGCCGCCCTCCAGTTCCGGCTTGGACGATGGGTGACCGCGATGAGCGGGCGTGCTTGTCCGGTCGCCGACGCAGCGTCGGCCATCCATGGTGTTGGACATGTTGTGGACCCTGACTTCGAGTGCGCCGTTACCCGCCCCCGTCACCGTGGACGAGGGCGGGGGGAACGGAAGAGCCAGGCCGATAACTGGGCGGCGTTTCCAGCGCCGCTATCGTCAGGCCTGTGCCATCCGCCCTGTGGGCCGTATTCGAAGGATGGGCTTCGCTTGACGGACGATGCCGTGCACCGAGGCGGAAACCCCGGAAGCAAGCTCGGCAGCGGTGGTGTCGGTGCCCGTCATGAGGAGAACGTAAAGTGAACGAAGTGGCAGGGTCAACCGGCTTCCGACGGGGATCGCTGCCCGCGATTCTCACGTCAGCGACAGCGCGCATAGGCTCTGGAAGGTTTGGGAAATGCGCGCAGACCGTGCGTGCCTCATCATGAACACCCAGGTAGATGAGACACGCCGCACCATCGCCGAGAACGCGGAACTGCCGCTGCGCGACTATCCGCGCCACGTCTCACCATGCCATCTCGGCCGCAGCTTCTACGCGCCATGAGGGCGACGCTGCCAACCCCATCCTCGTCACCGCACGCCGCAATCTCCGTTCGCCTCACTCCTGGCTGGCTTGGCTCTTGGCGTGCGTGCGCGGCTTGCTGACGTCATCTCAGCAGGCGAGATAGATGCCTGCTCATGCCAACCGGCCTGATGGATCGCCGCTCAGGGTGGGAATCGGACTTAGGAGAACTGGTTTCTCCGAAAAGTCTGGACGTGCAATCCTGGCCTGCCGAGATTTACGAAGGCCATGATCCGTTGCTCGACCACGTTTCTATCACCGTGCCCGATCTCGTCGCCGCCGAGGCATTTTACGACGCGACACTGGCCACGTTGGGCATAGCGAAGGTTGGGTCGGACCACTCCCAGGGCTGGATCGGTTACGGCCTGAGGTGCGACGCCGCACATCCGGATAGAACCTATCTTTCGATCCGGCTCGGGCGTCTCCCCGATGATGCGCCCGGTCGGCATTGGTGCTTCAAGGCTTCGGACCGTTTGGCGGTGGACGACTTCTGGAGGATCGGACTCCTCCATGGAGGTCGTGACAACGGAGCGCCCGGTATCAGGCCCGCCTACCATGCCTCCTACTACGCCGCCTTCTTGATCGATCCGGCAGGAAACCGCGTCGAGGCCGTCTGTCACCTTGGAGTGTAGAGAAAGCCTGCTCCAGGTAGCCTGTCACGGTGGCCTTCCAGGTGGGACGACGGAATACCTACCCTGCCCCTTGTGCCTTCCGTACGGCGTCCAGCACCGCCTCATGCGTCGCCAGTATCCGCCGCAGTGTAGGCTTTCCTTTGTCGCTCGCCTCGGCAATGCCCTCGTGCATCTCTTCGATTCCCGCCGCCATCTGCTCCGCCAAGCCGGATAGCCGCTCCTGTAGCTGCTCGCCGTCATCCCTGAGTTCGGCCGTCCAGATCGCTAGGACGCGATTGAACTCGGTGGCAGCGCGGGCGGGTGGGACGCCCGCTTGCAGGAGCTTGATGAGGGGGGCCAGGTCGGCATTAGGGGAGCGGGACATGCTAGGGAAGGTAGGTAAGCGGACCGTGGGTGGCTAGATAACGAGGGGCTGCGTTAGCTCGGAACCGGTTATCTACCGGCGCAGGTGCTATCACGCCCTCACGCGAAGCCATCGCCACCCTTGTAGCCGCGTACTAGAGCCATGACCCGCCCGTGCACCTCACCGCCCCGCAGGAGTGCCTCGCGGGGCGTCAGCCCGTCCAGAACTGCGTCCTCGGTTACCAGGAACTCGAGCGTGACCCAGGGGCCGGATACCCCGAGCCCCGCGATGATGTCCGCGAGGCCGGGGATGGTTTCGCCACCATGGAACTGCGCGCGGGGGTATTCCCAGTCGCCCTTTCGGGGCAACGCGAGCAGGGCTCCCGTCCGGCGCCGCTCGTCAATAACCTGTCGACCGACACCCAAGAGGCGTCCGACGGCTTCGGCGGACAGGGTGCCGCCCGCGCGTCGTTCAATCACCCCGCAGTGGACGTCTTCGTCAGTCGACTCCAAGGCCGTGGCGACGTTCGCGGGGTCGAGTGGGTTCTGGCCCATATGCATATTTCTCCGACCGGTAAACGCTTCTTGGCTTTGGGCGTCTCCAAAGACCGCCCACGTAGGCGTCCAGGCGAGCGGCAGCGTCCTCTGCGTAGACTACTCTGCGGCAGCCCCCGTTAAAGGCCGACGGGTATCCGTCTGTGGCTACCCGCTCCGCTTGACCATACCGTCCCGCCGCATGGCATACTTTGGCTGGGATGCGTAGGAGGCTGCCTTGACCATCTACTTCGACATCCTCACCGGATCCGACCTCCTCGCCGCAGCCGTCGGCGTGTGCCTCTTCACGTGGTGCGCCCTGGTGGTCACCTCGGCGTCCAGGAGCGACAGTCTCCGCCAGCAGCGCTCGATGGCCAGGCTCCACAGGTCGCTGGAGGGTAGCCTGCGAGACCTGCACCTGCGCCAGAAGGTCAACTGACGAGCCGCCTCTCTTGTCGGCCAGGATGCCGAAGCCTGAGCGCGTGCGGCATGACGGAGGCGGACAATGGACACAGAGGCAGACGAAGCCCGCCGTATCATCGCCGACAACGTGGAGCGCCTGCTACATCACTCTCCGGCGCCGGGCCTCGCCGTTGAGGTGGCAGCCTCGATCGCCGACCTCGTCCGCATCGACAGACGTCTCGCCGACCCGGACGTCGACACCCTGATCGCGGTCGACCCGCTGGAGCTCGAGGCGGCGGTCTGGCGACGGGATCTTCTGACCCGCATGTGGCGGCCTGCGGAGCACCTAGTCGGCGACGAAACCCTCGTCGACCTCGGTCCCGGCCTGCCGTCCTTCGAACTCGGGGAGCTCTACGACGTGCCTTCCCCGGACGAGTACAGCCCAGAGTTTGACGACTGCCTTGAGCGCTTGGCCGAAGAGGGTGAAGCGGACCTCGAGCGCGGAGAATACGTCGACCTCCACAGTCCGGAGGAACTCAGCGCCTTCCTTAAATGGACAGGCCAGCACGCGTCGGCCGAGGAGCGCCGCCGTGTCAGCGGTCCTGGACTGCGGACCTTCCTCAACATCGCCGACCTCTGGGGGCTCATAGATGCCGAGCGCCAGCGGGTGCTTGGTGTCGATCCCGCCACCTACGCCGATTGGGCTGCCCAGGCCCGCGCGCAGGCTCCACTGGAACTCGAGAGCGACGTCCTGCTGCGCGTCTCGGCCGCGCTCGGCATCCACAGGGGCCTGCGTACCCTCTATCCGACCGACACCGAAGGTGTTGGCTGGCTGCGCAAGCCCAACGTGATGCCGCCCTTCGGCGGCCAGGCGCCGGTCGAGCTCGTGATCGGCGGGCGCCTGGAGGCATTGCTGGCCACCCTGCGCTTCCTAAACGGCGCCGAGCAGGGGTTGTTCATGCCACCCTTGCCCGAGGTCGACGGCGACTTCCGGCCATACACGGATGTCACCGTCAAGGGGGATGACGGCGGCTGAAGGTGCGGTGCTCCGAGTTGCTCACCGGCCGCGCACTTGACGTTGGCAAGTTACTAGGGAAGCCATGGGTTGGCACGGACAGGAGCGGACATGAAGGTAGTCGTGGGCGGCGCCGAACTCATCCGCTCCGGCTGCTAAGACCGACCACGAGCGGTTGCAAGACCGAGGGTGGTGGCCACTGCGGAAGCCAGCGCAACCAAGGGCGTTGTCAGGCCGGGCGCCCAGGCGGGCATGAGGCTGCGCACGGCATGCAGCAGCGTCTCACGCGCGACCGGCTTGAGCAGGTAGTGCTCGCGTGGACCGAGAAGGCGTCCCTCGAGCATGTCGGGTTGGCGGGTGATGTAGACCACGCCGGTTTCGGGCCACCGCCGCAGCATCTCTGCGCCGAGCGCCAAGCCATCCACGCTAGGGCCGAGATGGAGGCTGGTGACAATGATAGACGGCGGCGCGCTATCTGCGGCAGCCTCCTCGGCCATCATCAGCGCGGTCTCCGCGTTAGCAGCCTCGGTCGCATTGAATCCCGCTTCGCGCAGATCGCGCGCAATCGCTTCGCGGACCAGTGGCTCGTCCTCAATGACCAGTATGTCCATCGACGCCGCTCCATCCCCCAGATCGCCGGACCACGAACGCATCGCGTGGGTCTCAGCGCACTAATCACCTCAAGAGGCGAATGGGCGTAGAGTTCATTGGGGCTAAGCGGAACGTCGCTGCGGGGCTGAGAGCATCTGCCCTTGGTATCACCCTGCTCCCGCGCTTCCTCTTGGCGTTCACGCCGCGGCTTCTGCGCGGGAGCAGCGTGAACGCGCGCCTGGATGGCGTTGGCCGAGACCACGTCGGCCCGGAGGTTCCGACGGCGATCAGGTGCCGCGAGGCACCATCATGGCTAAGCGGCTTCGGTCGCCAGACGCCGCATCAGGCGGTCAGCCTCTCACCCTCGAAGCCAGCCTGGCGCAAGGCACGAACCAGGGCCTCACCGTCCGCCGCCCCCTCCACTGTGACCCGGCGCTGCTCCAGGTCGACACGGACCTGGAGAGCGGGGTCGACGCCCCGCAGGGCCGCCGTCACCGACTTCGCGCAGCCGCCGCACCTCATGTTGGGGATCTTGAAGACCATCATGCCGACCTCCGTAATGCGGGACGGCTCCCTAGTTGGGGCTTCCCACGATGGGAGGGTCAAGGCCTTCCACGACGGTTTGGAGGACACCAGATCATGCTTGACCTTCCCACTATGGGAAGCCCCACCTTGGTCAATAGGCACCGGTATCGGTGTAGATCGGAACGGAGGCGGACATGAACATCGGGCAGGCGTCGGCGGCCTCGGGCGTGTCGGCCAAGATGCTTCGCTACTATGAGGAAATCGGTCTGCTGCCGAAGGCAGCGCGGACCGAGGCGGGTTACCGAGTCTACTCGGGCACCGACGTGAACACCCTCCGCTTCATCCGGCGGGCGCGCGACCTCGGCTTGTCCATCGAGCGCATTAAGCTGCTGGTCGGCCTGTGGCGGGACCGGGAGCGGTCGAGCGCCGATGTCAAGCGGGTGGCCCAGGGGCACGTAACCGAACTAGACGCCAAGATCCTCGAGCTCACTGCCATGCGGGACACCTTGCAAGAACTGGCGGACGCCTGCCACGGCGACCATCGGCCGGATTGCCCGATCCTACATGACCTCGAGGGTGGCGCCCAGGCGAAGGCACCGACGGCCAAGATGACAAAGCATGTCAGCGCCAGAGGGAGGGGTGGCAAAAGCGGTGCGGTGCCGTGCCACACGGCGTAGGCTAGGGAAACGGCAGAACTTCCACCACCAGAGGAACAGTCTTCAGGATGTCGAGCGGCAGGGGCACATTCAAGACGGTCATCGCGGGCTTGCTCGCGCTGGTCCTGCTCGCTCTGCCGGGGCCTGCGATGCGGCACGCTGCGGCGGCCATGCCGGTCCAGCAGACGCCTGAACACTGCGTCTCCCACGCCGACGCCGCCACGCTGATGCAGGTGACGTCTGAACACCTGCCATCCCTACACGCCTTGGAGCCCGGCCAGCCCTGCGGCCATTCGGACGGCGGGCAGGGCCTGCCCTGCGGCGTGGCCGCCCAGTGCATCGCCGCTACCGGCACGCTTCCGCCCTCCCGGGCCGGGCCGGTGCCGTCGTTCGGTGCCGCCATCCTCTATCTCGCTCCGGTGCAGGCGCGCTTCGGCATCGAGGTCCCTCCGTCGCTTCCACCTCCCCGACGTCTGGCCTGACCGAGCGCGCCACTGCGCCCGGTCGCATCGGTGGATGACCTGACTTCGTCCCGATGCACAGAGACCAGCCAAACCACGGAATCACACGCCCTCGCTCGGGGGCGCCGCGATCCACGTAGCCAAATGCAGGCTGCGGTCGCGGGGAATACGACAGGACCAAGCAGATGTCTTCGACGAACCAGATCCGCGCCAGCAAGCGCCTCCCGCTCCGCCTGACCCTTGCCACCGCAGTCGCCGCGACGGCGCTCTTGACGGTTGGTCCGTCCGCCCGGGCCATGGTGGGCGAGCAGTACGAGCCGGGCACCTCGCCCGTGACCACGACCTCCTACTCTGTAACGTCGCCCGAGGCTCTCGCGGCAGCGGTGAAGGCCGACCGTGACTACGTAACTGGCATGCGGGCACACCACGCGGGCGCGCTCTCAATGTCCAAGGAGTACCTGGCCGACCCGGTCGCCAGCAGCCCGGCCCTCAAGGAGTTGGCACAGGCCATCGTCCACAACCAGCAGTTCGAGATCGGACTTCTTGACGAGGTGGCGCGGAACCTCGACCGACCCGCGCGGGTGGTGAACCTCGGCTTCGCCCGGTTCGCGGTCCAGTCCGCCGCGACAGAGGGGCTGGGTCAGCGCGACCGCTTCATGAAGTATCCGGTCCCCGGTCCGCTGGCGGCCGTGTTCTCTGTGGGCGCGCCGGTGACAGAGCGCGACGTGCAGTTCGCCAAGGCCATGACCATCCACCATCAGGGCGCGCTCGACATGGCGCGCGCCTACCAGGCGGACCGGAACGGCCGGAACACTTTCCTCGGCCTGCTGAACGTCGACATCGTTACCGACCAGACGCAGGAGATTGCGCTCATGCAGCGTGTCATCAGCGCCTATCGGGGCAACGCTGACGCCGTGCAGGTGCCCGCCTCCATGGTTCACGGCATGGAGGGCATGGCGCATGCCGGGCACGGCATGCAGCATATGTCCGCTGACGCCCATGCGGGCCATGGCGTCGCTCCCGCCGGTCAGGCCGCCGCCGCGACCGGGCACACCGGACATCGCGTCGCACCGGCGCCACAGGCCCAGGGTGGCCACGCGCACCACGGACACTGAGCAGCGGGCCCGGCGTTGGTTTCAACCGCCGCCGGGCCACCATGAACAAGGAAGAGGGGAGTACGCCATGACCGGTAACGACATTCAGGTCGGGGCCACCAGCAGGCGAGGCGTGCTCGTCACCGTGCTGACGGGCACGTTGCTTTCGACGGGACTGGGGCGAACAGCACAGGCCGCCTCGGTGGTTCGGCTGGAGGTTTGGCAGGATCCGAACTGCGGATGCTGCGAAGGCTGGGTCGCGCATATGCGGGCGGCCGGTTTCGAGGTTGCCGCTCATCAAGTCGCGGACGTGGTGCCCATTAAGGTCTCGAGCGGCATTCCAGAGGCACTGTGGTCTTGCCACACGGCACGCGTGGACGGCTATGTCATCGAGGGGCATGTGCCCGCCGCTGACGTCCGGCGCCTGCTCGCCGAACGGCCGCGCGCCAAAGGGTTGTCCGCCCCGGGCATGCCGCCCTCCTCGCCCGGCATGGACATCCCGGGCACGCCCTACGAGGTCATCCTGTTCGGGGCGCCTGGCGGCGAACGGATTTGGGCACGGCATTGAGCGGCAGACGGGTCACCTCTGGCTGACACCGGGGCCTGCATTTCGAATGATTGCTGGCGGTATTTGGATCGTTCCATGCGGCCCCAGGTGCGTGCGATTCCTCTGCTTGCGCCCAGACGGTGCTGAACGACCAAGCGCCTGCATCCATTCCCAAGGGTTCGACATGACAGCTTCAATTTCCCGGCGCCGCTCAATCATGGCGGCGGCTGCCCTTGCGCTCGGCTTGGCTGTGGCGGGACCGGCCCAGGCGCACTCTGACCTACACCATGCTGAGCCCGCCGACGGGGCGGTGCTCCGGAGTTCGCCGCCCGCCATCTCGCTGATGTTCGCTGCGCCAGTCCGGGTGATGACATTGAAGCTGCTCGACGAGAGCGGGCGCGAGCGGCGCCTGGTCCGTGAGGGCGAGCGCGGCGCCGCCGTGCAGGAGGTGCGAGCGGCCGTGCAGGAGACGCTGCCGCCCGGCGCCTACCGCGTGGAGTGGCGCGGCGCCTCGTCCGACGGACATGTCGGCGGTGGCGCGCTGGCCTTCCGGGTGGACCGGGCCACCCGGTGATCCTGACCCTGCTCCAGGGTGGCGAACTGGGCTGGGGCGCTGCCGCCGTGGTGCTGCGGGCGGCCTATTACGCGGGCAGCCTTGGCGGTGCGGGCCTCGCCTTCTTCGCCCTGCTGTTTGGTGCCCGGCTCGATCCAGGCGACGCCAGGCGGCTGCGGCACTGGGCGACCAGCGCCAGCATGCTCGCCATTGTAGCCGCCCTTGGCGCCCTGACCGCCCATGTCGGTGTGCTGATGGGCGGGAACTCCCTGACGGACCCGGAGGGGTGGAGCATCATCCTCCTGTCCCCGGCCGGTGCCTCCTACGGGCTGGGCGGGGTCGGCCTGCTGCTCGTGGCAACGCTGGGCGCTGGCCTGAACTGGACGCAGTTCGCCGCTGCTGGGGGCCTCATGGTCTGCGCCAGCTACACGCTGCTCGGGCATACGACGACGGTTGCCCCAAGGCCGCTACTGGCGGGGCTACTGCTCGTCCATCTGGCCGTGGCGGCCTACTGGATCGGCAGCCTGCCGCCGCTGGCCTGGGTGTCCCGGCGCGACGGCCCGCAGGCAGCCCGCCTCGTTGAGGACTGGTCCCGGGTCGCGGCCATAGCCGTGCCGGTGCTGGTGGCCGCTGGCCTGGCGCTAGCCTGGTGGATCCTGGGTGACCTCGGCCAACTCGTCGGCTCCTGGTACGGCTGGGCACTCATGGCCAAGGTAGCCTTTGTGGCGATCCTGCTGGCATTTGCCGCTTGGCACCGCTTCCGCCTGACACCGGCGCTGGCGGCGCGTGTCCCGGGTGCCGGTGCCAGATTGGCGCGCTCGGTGGCGGTGGAGGCGGTTGTAGCCCTGCTGGTGCTGTGGGCGGCCGCCGAGATGGTATCGACCGCGCCCACGAGCGTGGCGCATCGGATGCACTGAGTCACAGCGGCTGCTCAACCACAGACTGACAACCTGCCAGTACGGTTGCTGACGGTGAACTGCTCCTCTCGCGCTCTTTGGTTCTTGGCTGGCGTCTACCTGGTCTCCAATCCGTAGCCGGGCAAAGTGCGGCAGAACCAATAAACCTCGCATCCTGCCATGAACGCCTGGTTCAGCAGTCCAGCATCCGCCCCGGAAATCCGGCCGGTCTCGTGTCCCCAGGCAAGGCAGAGGGTCGGCGTCAGCGGGATAAAGTATCGATCCGGCATGTCTGGAACAATGAGTTCTCCCTCGATCAACGCCAGGACACCCCACCTCCGTTCGCACAGGGCCTTAGTCAAGGCATCAATGTCACGCTGAATGCTCAAGCCGTACATCTGCCTCGCCGGGACGCCGCCTGGGCGAACGTAGCCGGTCCACCGACTCTCCAGCAGTTCTTCCTGAGACTTGCTGAGAGCGTCGGCTTTGACGCTGTTAAGCGGGACGAGACCGTCCGGCCGGTACCGGTACACTGCCCGGCTGCGCCAAAGGGCGAAGAACCGGCTCGCAGCACTGTCGTTCTCCGGCGCGATCTCTACGCAGGGATTGGCGATTACCCGCTCGGCCAAGGCTTGGAACGAGCCCTCGATAGCCCGCATGTAGCCCGCTTCGGCCCGGTGGTCCCATACCCGGCGAGCACAGAAGGCTTGGGCGTCCGGTGACAGTCGTAAGGAGGTGCGGCGCTTCAGGTCATAAAGCGCGACCTGACCGTCACCTCCAGCGAAGCGGGCAATACTGGCTCGGGGGAAGACGTGCTATTTCACGGTCAGACGATGGGTGTTCCCTCGCTGCGGTTCTTCGTATGCGCGCTTCCGCATGCACTCCTCTCCTTGCCAGTCACCATACCACCCTTCCCAACGCCAGCCGCCAGGCATGAGGGCTACCGCCGCCGACCCAATGCCGCGTTACGATCGGCGTATGGGTTATGCGCTCTCGTCCGCGTCCGAAAACCTCCATTCAGAGCCGATCAGGTTGCGTAGACGGGAGCGGACCCGTGGTATGCAATCTCAAAACCGAACCTGGGGACTGCCATGGGAAACCGCGCCGCCGCCGCCGCCGCCGTCGTCCTCGCCTGCTTCGCGTCGGCATCCGCCGCCGCCCAGCACCACAGCCAAGGACATTCAGCACCATCTTCCTACGCCGGGATGCAGGCCCGTCCCATTAAGGCCCTGTCTGAGCAGCAAGTCGCCGATCTCCGCGCCGGACGCGGCATGGGTATGGCCCTTGTCGCTGAACTCAACGGCTACCCAGGGCCGGTCCATGTCCTTGAACTGGCCGATGCCCTGCGGCTCACACCGGAGCAGCGCCAGCGCATGCAGACTTTGCGAGAAGCCATGACCGACGAGGCCGTCCCGCTGGGCGAACGCTTGATTGCCGAGGAGGCGGCACTCGACCGCGAGTTCGCCAGCCGCAGCGTGACCCCGGCTTCATTGGACGCCGCTACAGCCGCCGTTGGCCGTACCCAGGCGGCGCTCCGCGCAGCGCACCTGAGGTATCACCTGACCTCGGTCGAGGTTCTGATTCCGGAGCAGGTCCGCCGCTATGGCGAACTGCGAGGTTACCAAGGCGATCCCGCTCGGCATCAAAGTGAATCCGGCAACGGGATTGGCGGCGGGCTGGGTCGTTGAGGCGGGCAGGAGCGCAGCGAATCTGCTGATCAATCACAGCGCGCGAAGCGCCTCCGATAATCGCCGCTGAACTCTGCCTCCCGGCATCCCTGGGCCGGTCCTGTAGCGAAGGCTGAAGGGGACGAAGGGAGGTAGCGCCGCGCCTCCGATCCGGCATCCGGCGGAGTCCTGGACTATGCCGGTGGTTCACCAAGCAGCCCTGGCGGGTGCCCTCGACCGCGGTTGAACCCCTACCGGCATGCGAGGTTTGCGCCCGACATTGCGACAAAACATGTCTGCGGCCGTCTGATCGGCGATCCGCTTGACCTTCCCATCATGGGAAACCCCACCTTGCCGATGACGGACCAGCACCGGCCCGCCTGAGCGGACCAACCGGAGACGGCACCATGAGCGGACAGCAAGGCCACGGACACGAGCACTTCCACGGGCAGCACACGCACGGCCCTGGCTGCACCCACGACCATGGGCATCACCATCACGGCGAGGTGGCAGTGGCCGAGGCGGCCCTGGTCACCGACCCGGTCTGCGGGATGAAAGTGGACCCAGCCACCTCGAAGCACCGGCTGGAGCATGACAGGACCACCTTCCACTTCTGCTCCGCCGGGTGCCGGACCAAGTTCGAGGCCGACCCTGAGCAGTACCTGAAGCCGGAGAAGGCGGCAGCGCCGACAGCGGCGGAGAACGCCGCCATTTACACCTGCCCGATGCATCCGGAGATCCGACAGCAGGGACCGGGCAGTTGCCCGATTTGCGGCATGGCGCTCGAGCCGCTGGAGGTGACCGCCGATGCCGCGCCGAACCACGAGCTCGTCGACATGACGCGCCGGTTCTGGGTTGGGCTGGCGTTGACGCTTCCGATCTTCATCCTGGAGATGGGCGGCCACATCCCCGGCCTCGGCCTGCACCACCTGGTGCCACCCAAGGTCTCGGTCTGGATCCAGTTCCTGCTCGGGACGCCCGTCGTTCTCTGGGCTGGATGGCCGTTTTTCGTCCGCGGCTGGCAGTCGCTAGTCAGCCGCAACCTGAACATGTTCACCCTGATCGCCCTCGGGACCGGCGCCGCCTACCTATACAGCCTGGTAGCCACCTTCTTGCCCGGCATCTTCCCCGAAGGATTCCGGGGCGCCGATGGCACGGTCGCCGTCTACTTCGAGGCCGCCGCGGTCATCACCGTGCTCGTTCTGCTCGGCCAGGTGCTGGAACTCCGGGCACGCGAGGCGACCGGTGGCGCTATCCGGGCCCTGCTGAACATGGCGCCCAAGACGGCGCGGCGTATCCAGCCAGACGGCCACGATGAGGAGATCCCGCTGGCTGATGTCCAGGTTGGCGACCGGCTGCGCGTGCGGCCGGGCGAGAGCGTGCCGGTAGATGGCGAGGTGCTTGAGGGTGGCGGCGCCGTGGATGAGTCCATGGTCACCGGTGAGTCCCTGCCTGTTGAGAAGGAGCCCGGCGCTAAGGTTATTGGCGGCACGGTGAACGGCACCGGCTCGCTGATCATGCGGGCGGACAAGGTCGGCTCCGACACCATGCTCTCGCGCATCGTCGCCATGGTCGCCGAGGCACAGCGCAGCCGGGCACCCATCCAGCGTATGGCTGACACGGTGGCGGGCTGGTTCGTTCCAGCGGTCATCGCGGTCGCGGTCCTGGCCTTCATCGCTTGGGCGGTTTGGGGGCCGTCCCCAGCGCTGTCCTACGCCCTGATCGCGGCCGTCTCGGTGCTCATCATCGCCTGCCCCTGCGCGCTCGGCCTGGCCACGCCCATGAGCATCATGGTCGGCGTCGGCAAGGGCGCTGGTGCCGGGGTGCTCATCAAGTCGGCCGAGGCGCTCGAGCGCATGGAGAGGGTCGACACCTTGGTCGTGGACAAGACCGGCACGCTGACGGAGGGCAAGCCCAAGGTTGTGGCCGTGGTTCCGGCACCGGGTCTGACCGAGGCCGAGGTGCTGCCGCTCGCCGCCAGCCTGGAGCGGTCGAGCGAGCATCCGCTGGCGGCCGCCGTCGTCGCTGCGGCCAAGGAGCGTGGCATGGCCTTTGGCGAGCCTGCTGAGTTCGCCTCCGTTACCGGCAAGGGCGTGACCGGCACGGTGGACGGGCGCCGGGTCGCGCTGGGCAACGCGCGGCTGATGCAGGAGCTTGGGGTGGATCTGGGTGACCAGGCCGCCCGGGCCGACGAGTTGCGGCGTGAGGGCGGCACGGCGCTCTTCCTGGCCGTGGATGGCAAGCCGGGCGGCGTCATCGCAGTGGCCGATCCCGTCAAGCAGACCACGCCCGCCGCGCTGGCGAGCCTGCGCCGTGAAGGCATCCACATCGTCATGCTGACGGGCGACAACAGGACGACAGCAGAAGCAGTGGCCCACAAACTTGGCATCGACGAGTTCCAGGGGGATGTTTTGCCCGAGGACAAGCATCGCATCGTCTGGGAGCTCCGGGCCAAGGGGAAGGTCGTCGCCATGGCGGGCGACGGGGTGAACGACGCCCCGGCGCTGGCCGAGGCTGATGTCGGCATGGCCATGGGAACCGGCACAGACGTCGCCATGCAGAGCGCGGGCGTGACGCTGGTTCGCGGAGATCTCGCGGGCATCGCGCGGGCACGCAAGTTGTCGCACGCGGTAATGCGCAACATCCGGCAGAACTTGTTTTTCGCATTTATTTACAATGGGTTAGGCGTTCCTGTTGCGGCTGGCGTGCTCTATCCTTTCACCGGCATCCTGTTCAGCCCTATCGTTGCCGCGCTAGTCATGGCGCTGAGCTCGGTGTCCGTCATCGCCAACTCGCTTCGGTTACGAGCGATAAAACTTTGATGGGCTCTTTGACCGAAGTATCCTTGAGGAAGGCAGGTTAATCCTTGCCTTCCCCGGCGTGCCGGGCGTGGATTGAAACTGCCGCATATTGCTCATCGTCGCTCGCCAGAAGGTATCGAGGCAAGGACGTGATGCATTCGGCGCCCGGACAGTCTCCGGGCGCCGTGGATGCTTCGGCTAATTGGCAGTCCACCCGGCCGCCTGCTACCGTTCAGTGCCTGTGCTGACTTGCGCCGCCCGACGCGGTTCCTCCGGCGCCCTGCCGCATCATCTGGTCGCAATGAGCCATCATCGCCTGCATGTCGGGGCTCATCGTGGCGCCCTGCCGCATCTGCTGACGCATCTGCGCGCAGTGGGCCATCATCTGCTCCATGGTCATGCCGGACATGTTGTGGCCCTGCATGCTGGACATGTTGTGCCCAGCCATGCCCTGGGAACCCATGCCAGACATGCCGCCGGTCTGCTGGGCGGGCGGCGGGGTCTGCTGCTGGGCGCAGGCCGCGAGCGATAAGCCCAGTGCCAGCGCGAGGCCAGTGCGGCGAAGTGTCCCGATGTAGATCATCCCAGCGTATCTCCTTCGTTATCGTGTGCACCGCCGTTGGTTGGCCGCGGCGCGAGCAGGCGCCGACGGCCCGCCTCGTTGCGGGGAACGCCACCGTATCTGCGAAGATGCCGGGCGCCTCCGTCCGGAACGCGAATGCCGTGTGACAAAGTATGAAAGCGCCCCTTGACCCTCCCACGGCGGCAGGTCCCAGGTTCGCGGGCGGCTCACCGTAGACCGGGAAGGAGACGTTCGTGCCGGAAGGATCACATCTCGAGGACCAAATTCTGGCGGCGCTTGAGCGGGCTCTGGCCGAGGGTCGGTTGGAGGCGGCCGAGCACCTGCTTCGCGCCCTGGAAGCGCTTTGTGAGGATGGCCTGCCGGGGTCATCCCTGGCGGTCGCTCATCTGGTCGCTTCCGAGGAGGGAGTGCCGAAGCGGTCCGGCCGCTGAGAGCAGCACCGGCCCAAGCTGAGAGCAGGGGTTGGGAGGCGACCTCTTGAGCCGCTTGGTTCGCTACGGCACCGTCGGGGGGCGTGCCGAGAATCCGGGACGGAACCCCGAGAGCGACGAAGCTCATCGGGCCATCTGTCGCTCGTGCTGTTCATCGCGCGCCGGGCGCGGATCGCCAGGCACCACTCACGGTGCGGCGAGGCTGGTCCGCGCTAACAACGCGGCTCTGCTTGCCCTCTTAATGCGGATCGCGACGACGTCCGCCAAGCGGGGGCGGTCTGACGCGGGTCAGAGCCGCCCCACGGAGGGGGGTAAGCCACCCCACCCGCTCCAGAGTGGCGCCTGCCGTAGGCTGGCAGCGCCCGAGCAGCGACCTTTGTGGCGAGTTCCTAGATGTGTTCCGCGCCAGTGCTCCCGAGGCATCCGTCAAGCCTACCGCCTGCGCTTGGCAAGCAGTCCAAACATCCAGCCAACGGCCCCAGCGATGGACAGGGATGCCATGGGCTGCTGCCTGACGGCTTCGGTCGTTTTGGACAGCACAGAGGATGCTGTTGTGGACTTGCCCACCCGAAGGATGCCCCAAAGCCCCTGAGGCACCGCCCATTTCAGTATGCCGCTCCGGTAGGCATAGTCCCCGGCGCCATGGACCTTGAACTCGAAGGTCCTAGCGGTTCCGGTGGTGATGGCCGCCTCCGACGCCACGAACGGCCCCTTCTTCTGGCCCAGGAAGCGGTACTCCGGCCACGTCACCCCGTGGACGGTGAAGCTCTGGTTACGAGGTTTGTCGGTCGCGCCGATCAAATGGAGCCTGACGGTGCTCCGCTTTGGAACACGGAAGACGGGGGTCGCAGGATGCGGATTCGAAAGCCAGCCCTCGGTCTTGCCTTGCAGGATGCGTTGTATGTCGGGTCCGATCGGCTCGGAGCGGTAGTTGAAGCCCTTCTGCCCCTGATCCTCGTGATCGGGTTCGTCCTCGCCCGCGCCTGGGGGTTCGTCCGCAATGGGCATGTGGATGTTGCCGCGCAGATAATGCCGAAGGCCATCTTGGAGTAGCAGCACAACCTCCTCGATGCGTTCCTTCCCATGTTCGCCATTGACGACCAGCGTAGCGCGCGGGCCATCCCAGGCTTCCTGCTTGCCGGTGGCCGTCTGCTGCCCGGGCCTCACCCAAAGCGGGGTGGCGTCTTTTGGCTCAACGATCAGTGCGCCAATCAGGCCGTGGTGCCGGTGGTTGCGGAAGTCCGCCATGTCTTGAAGGAGGAGCGGACCCAGCGGCTCACCCCCATTGGGATTGGGATTTTCCGCCGACGGCGGCGGCCGGTCGGTATGCCATTCGTAGACTACTGCTGGTCCGCCCGGGGCCGCGCTCTGCGGGGAGGCGTCCACGTTGCGCCCCACATTCGCGCCATCAGATTTCGTCACGTCGTATCGAAGAAGGTCCGCGTGCATCGACACCTGGGACGAAACCGGGCGCTCCGGCCGGTTCGAGAAGGGATTGCGCTCCTCGACGGGCACTCGTGGCGCGAAGGGCTCTGGCCTCAGTTTGGTGCCCGGCGGAAGGCCGTTCGTCAGGCGCACTCTCACCGTCTCGCCCTCACGGCACCGTAGCACCAGCGGCACCGCGGGATTTTCGGAGCGAGGCTGGCGAACGGGTATCTCGATGCCGTCCGGACCGATGATCCTCTCAAGCTGGTAGACAAGGCCGAAGGGGTCAACAAGATCCGGGTCTCGGTAAACAATCCTTCTTCTCTCTGCCCGAACGTCGAACTCGCGTATCAAGGCAGGATTCGGCAGGGCGGCTACGGGCGGGTTACCAAGCTTCCTCAGACCCCCGGTTTTGTCGTCGCCGTCGGTAGTCTGGTAAGCTCGGATGAGGCCCCAGCACCCTAGCCAGAGGTCGTCGGCGCTGGACAGCTTGTAGAGGTAGTCTCCAGGCAGGTAGGGCTCGTTCTGGATGAAGGTGAACGCCTCGGACAAGCCGAAGGTCTGCTGGTTGCGGATGGCGGAGTCTGGGTTCACGCGGAAGCGCTGCCACCTCATGCCGTGGATCTGAAAGCTGTGCTGCTCCTCATGCGATCCCTGGACGAGGCGGAACCAGATGGGATCTCCAGCGAAGGTGTTAAAGCGCACGGTGTAGGGGTCGCGGTTGTATGGCTCCCTCGAACTGAACCACAGGGCCGGGTCAACCATCTCGGCAGGCGGGGGCGCTGTCCGGAGACGTTCGTGGATAGGATCGCTGCGATAGTTCAGACCCATGACGCCCTGGTCGCCGTGACCGCCAGGGTGTTCCGGAGGGTTCAGCGGGTTGCCGTCGCGGTCCCACATTGGGATGAAGTCGCCGATGCCCACGCAGAACTCGCGGAACCACTCCGGCGCGCGGCCCGGCACCCTGATGCGCGCCTGCATGCCACTGACGATCTTCTTGTCTTCAGTCGGATGGTAGAACTCCGCCCCGGGAGGCTCGACGATCAAGGCGCCGAATAGGCCGTGCTTCTGGCGGTAGTTGGCGAAGAGATGGTCGTGGAAGAAGATGGTGCCAAACTCCTGGTCCAGCCACCAGCGGTATATCATCTTCTTCCCGGCAACCGGGCCGCTGAGATAGTTCCAGCCAACACTGGCTCCGTCGGCGCAGATCGGGTCGAACTTCACCATGTGGACGTGCAGCGCGCACTCGCCCTCCCACGGCCGTTCCTCACAGGGAGGAAACGCGTGGTCAAACTCGGTTCTCGAAATTTCGAGAGGCAGGTCGTTCTTGAGCGTTAAGTTCAGGATCTGGCCGTGCTGCGCGCGGAAAAACAGCGGCTGCTTGACGCCGCCCTCGGCTGGTTCGCCGTCAGCGGTCCGGTAGTAGAGATGGCCGTGCTTATCGTGCCATCCGTGGCCGTTGTAGTGGATCGGCGTCAGCGTCACGGCGATGTCGTGCGCCACCTCCCGGTCGCCGTTCCCACTGTACTGCGATGGGACGTTTTCTGGCCATTCCACGCTCTGCCCTTCACTGAAAGGTCGACGCGTGAACATCTCGCCCGGAACGGGCCTTTCATTGAACGCTCCCTTCTCGAGCTCCGTTGGATTCGGGCGATAATCGTAGTTCGCTGGAAGCGCTTCGTACTCGAGCGGCCATGGAGGGACCGGCGACTTCTGCTGGGTCCTGCCTGGGATGTAGAGGGGGTAGCCAGGATGTTCCGGTGTGGGCGCGGGAGGTACTCGACCCGGTAGAGGCCACAGCCGCTCGATGGGAGTGCCGTCGGGATAGTGGTCGAGCCTCCGTCCTTGGTAGACGGGATCCGGGTCGGCAATCAGCGGGCTTTCGACGTTCTCCTCCGCCCCTTTTTGCAAGGTCTCGAAGGTGCGGAACATGCCCCACATGCCTTCGTGGAAGTGCGGGTAGAGGTGGCAGTGCCAGATCACGTCCCCCGCAACCTGGTGCCGGTTGCCTGCCCCCCAGGCGGGTTCGATGGTGTGGGCTGTCTGAGGGCTGACGGAGATCGCGTCGATACGTGGAGAGGTCTTGTCGTCAGGGACCGCGTGCCACTCGTAAAGATGGAGGTGGAAGACGTGCGTTTCCTTGACGCCCGCGTGCACGAAGCGGATGCGCACCGGATCGCCGATGTAAGCCTTCAAGATCGGTGTCGCGGGGTCGCCGAATAGCCAACTGCTGTGGTGCTGCTCCTCGTTGAGCACCGGAGGATCCAGAACGTGTTTTTTCTCCTGCACCCAATGCCAAAGGGTCCGTTCGCGGTTCACCATCGGCTCGGCGCGGTAGGACACGGGCATGATGGGCAGATGGTCGTCGCCCGCGCCATGGCCACCGTGCTCGCCTCCCGCACCTGGTAGCGGGTTCTCGGCCAGGCACGGATCCCGCCCGACTATGTTATGCGGCGGGAGGAACTCGGGCTCGTCGTGGAAGAAGATCACAAACTCGCGGTGGTCCTCCTTGTCGAACTCGTGCTCCTCCTGTGGGTCTCCCCATTTGTGACCGGGTAGCGTGCTGTCCGAGGTCGGGAATACTTTCGACGGTTCCTGGCCGCTTGGGATGATGTCGAGGTAAAGCCCATCCATCTGGCCTTCGGTCGAAGTGCGGCCAGTAACGGGATCGCGCCAGATGGCATGTTCGGGCTCGACAATCAGGGCGCCAAACAGGCCATGGACGTTGGTTCCGTCTTCGCCACCAGAGTAGCTGCCGCCATCATGGAACGGGAAAACGCCTTCGTTTTCGCAGGTCCATCTGTAGTGGCGATGTCCGCCGGGCGCCGCGAGGGAGTGACCGTTTTCACCGACTTCGGACCCGTCGCTCGACTTCACGTCGTAGCCGCCGCCGACCAAATGCAGTCCAACCCAGCGGCCTTCGACTTCGTTGCGTAGCCTAATGGAAAGAGTCCGGTGCCTGTTTACTCGAAGTACGAGCGGACGGACGAGCGGGTGCGGAGCTTTCGCCTTCTCTTGGCAGGTCGGAAACGGCATGCCCAGCCGGATCGCAACCTCCTTCGCCGCCGTTTCATAAGCCTTCGGGTCTGTGCCGTCCGCCAGCGCACGAATGTACTTGAGAAGGGGGAGGTTGACGTCGAGAGCATAGATCAAGCCGTTATGGTCATGATCACCCTCTCGGTTGAAGTAGATCGGCATCTGAAGGGCGGTGACGTGATACTCCGCTGAACCTGCGAAGGCATGAACGTCACCCACATTCCCGACTTTCTGGGCCATCATTTCCTCCCGACCAGACGGTGGAATTCCATGTGCGCGAATTGCCGAGCCCGTTGCTCAGCAAAGAGATGGTTCGGCTTGTTCGTTGGCGACTTTGCGGCCCTCACCGGCTTGCGCGCCTCAAGTAGTCACGACACCCTTGGCAGGTAAAACGTCCCTTTTACTGTTTAGCATGTGAAGTTGGTGGGCTGGGTTTACGCAAGGTCAAAGTGGTCCGCCCTAACGCTCCATGACGCGGTGGTGACACCCTGGGACACGCTTCTTGTGAACGTGACAGAGGTGAGCCGCAGCAGCGGCGTGCGTTCACCCGGAGTTGCGGCTCAAGCGGCAGCGCCCGGCTATCGATTCACGTGTCTGCGTCCGACGCTAGCGCCGGTCAGGTGGTGGACGGCCGTGCATCCGGTGCGGAGTGGCTTGCCCGTGTTAAACGGGCAATATCGGTGTAACGCACTTAGCCGTAGGACCTTAGGGAACAGGCTCCGTCGAGACGAACCTGATGGCCTCGACAGGCGCGGAGTGGATGCTGGTCAAGCGGCTCCCAGCCGAGAGATCCGGGTGGCAGGATCGTGCTGTGCCGAACCAAAACTCGACGTGGACGTTTCGTCTGCAAGCCCGCCCGGCTGGTGAGCCGCGAAGCGGGCAGGAGAAACGCCGTCATGCCGGGCTTCAGGGCTTTTGCCGCACTCGCCGGGGGCCTCGCCCTCGGCGCCTGCACCGTTGCACTGCCGACCGGGCCCAACGTCTTAGTGTTTCCGGCAGAGGGGAAGGACCTCGCCCAGTTCGGGCAAGAGGACACGGCCTGCCGAGGCTACGCACAGCAGCAGAGCGGCGGTGGCTCGCCCCAGCAGGCGGCGAACCAGAGCGCGGTCGGCAGCGCCGCCGTGGGCACGGCGCTCGGTGCGGGTGCAGGCGCCCTGCTCGGGGCGGCGGGTGGCAATCCCGGGGCAGGCGCCGCGATTGGCGCGGGAGGCGGCCTGCTGGCGGGCTCGGCTGTCGGTGCCGGTAACGCGCAGACGTCGGCGGGCAGCCTCCAGCAGCGTTACGACACGGCCTACCTCCAGTGCATGACCGCGAGCGGTAACAGGCAGCCAACCTATGCTGCGGTCCCGTCTTACTCCTACGCGCCGAGCAGCTACTATGCCCCTTACGGCACTCCGTCCTATTGGGGCGCACCCTACTACGGCTACGGTCCCTATGTCGGTGGTCCCGCCGTGTCCTTCGGCTTCTTCGGGGGCGGCTTCGGCCACCGTCACTTCGGGGGCCGCCATCACTTTGGTGGTCATCGGCACTTTGGTGGTCATCGGCACTTTGGTGGCTACGGCCATCATGGTGGCAGCGGCCACCGCCGCTAGGACAACCAAACCAGTTAGCCTGCTGCGGTTCTGAAGTCCAACGGACCGCAACCGGCGATCCGTTGGTTCTGGCCGTCAAACCAAGGCGGTGCTCAGATGAACCACTGCCCAGTAGCCTCGAAGTTTGCCGTAGCCTCGGACGCGATGGCATTCCAGTCGACGACGTCGTTCGGGTTCAGTCCGAGGTCGCTGACCGCCTGGAGCACGCCCGCCGCCGGAGCAACCCCCGCGAGTTCGCCGGAGGCAACCGGCAACACCAGCTTGAAACCAGCAGTGCCGTCCACCTCGCCCTCGGTGCCCACGCCCTGGTTGGCGTTGGTCGTCAAGCCATGGATGACGATTTCCTTGGCCTCGAGCGGGGTGATACCATCGAAGATGGCTTGGGCATTCGGATCATCCGCTGAGAAGGTGAACACCTCGCGGTAGCTCAGCTTCCCGTCCTCGCCGACGGTAGGGAATACCGCCTCGTCGGTGTGATCGTGCCCCTTGGTGCCGTGGTCATGGGCGGCGTTCTCGGGGTTCAGCGTCAGATTAAGCTGGATCGGACCGTAGGTTGCCAAACCCTCGGCCAACTCGACGAAACCGTCGCCATCTGTATCCTGGGCAAGGGTGGGCGACTTGGAATCGGTGTCGTCGGTGAAGCCATGGATATGCTGAATGTGCATTGGCCCTGGCTCAAGGCCACTGGCCTGGATGTCCACGGTCAGGGTCTGCGTGTCTTGATCGACGAGCATCACGACGCGACCATCGACGCCTGAGTTGTTCAGCGCGTTGAGATCGGTCGAGTAGAGCAGCTTGCCGTCTTGGACGTAGGTGTCGTGTGCCATCTTGATCTCCCGGGTCGTTCGGACCCGGGGGCAATACAGATGCCGTCAACGCACGGATGCGGAACAAGACCTGGAAAATTAGGAGAATGGATGCTCGATAAATGGAACGCCGCGCTCGTGGTCTTGCAGGTTGCTGGCCGGGAAGGCCGCGTTCGGCTCGCGGCCGCCTCGATGATCAGTAACGCGGCGAGAACAACCGGCAAAGCCACGAATTAACTTTCGCGGCAGCGGATGAGCTTGCCGCGTCAAAGCCGTCGCCCCGCAGAGCATGGACCGCGTAGCGGCAACGCGATGGCCGACTCCGAACCGAGTCTGTGCTTCCAACCACATCTGGACGGCCTGCCCCGACCCAAGAGGGATAAACGCGGCTAGAAGTTCGCTGACCCGCTGTCTGGAGACTCAGCAACCTCGGGGCGTTGTCCGGCGACGTACTGTCACTCCATTGCACCGAATGGAGCAGGAAGTCTGCTGCCTGTCCGCGCTCACCGTCGTCAGCCACTTCGACGATTTGGGCCACAAACACACGCTGCAACGTTATGACGGCGAGCCATTACGTGCGTCTATCAAATTAGGGGCGGTCATGAAACATTCGGCCCTAAGCCGTTCCATGTTTTGAGGGTTAAGATCGTAATAATCTTGTACACAAACGGCATACTGATTGCGCAAGATCCTGATAATAGAAACTAATGGTTGATTACGCTGCTCGAGTTTGCTCTGCTGAGGGACACGCTCGACCCGCGCTCTCGTTTTTGTTATCTTGCCTCGCAGCGAACCCATACCGGCTTAACTTTCGATACCGCTTCAAACCGCTGAGCTCAACATGACGGATGTGAAGTGATCTCCGACATCACGCGCTGGCTGCTCGACCCATCTGGTTTGACGCCACACGGCTTTTGCCTGCTCTGGGAGCCTTGGCTGATTTGGACCCACGGGCTGGCCAATATCGCCATCGGTCTTGCCTACTTCTCCATCCCGCTCGCCCTGGCCATCTTCGCACGACGCCGCCGCGATCTCGTTTTCCGCCCCGTCTTCTGGCTCTTCGCGGCCTTTATTCTGCTCTGCGGCACCGGCCACTGGATGGACCTACTCACCCTCTGGGTGCCCGCCTACGGAGCCGAGGCAATCGTCAAGGTGCTCACAGCCGCGATCTCCGTCGGCACGGCTGTTGTCCTTTGGCCGTTGATGCCCAGGGCCCTGGCGCTGCCTTCGGTAGCCCAGATGCAGGAGGCCGACGCGGCGCTGCGTGAGAGCGAGGCGCGCCACCGCGCCAACTTCATCGGTGCGCCCGTGCCGCTGCATGTCCTCGACCCGGCGGGCAGGATCGTCGAGGTCTCCAATCGCTGGCTCGACCTTCTCGGCTATTCCCGCAAGGAGGTGCTCGGCCGGGCGGCGGGGGAGTTCCAGGAGGATGGCGGCGCGGCAACGCGGGCGGTTCTCGACGCAGTGTTTGCGGGCGAGGTAGAATTGCGAGATACGCCTCGCCGCATGCGGCGTCGTGACGGTGCTGTCCTCGATGTTCTGGTGTCGTCGCGTGTGGAGCGTGCCTCCGACGGCACTTCGCCTCACCTCATCTCGGCACTTGTCGATGTTACGTCGCGCAAGAGGGCAGAGGAGGCTCGACGGGAGAGTGAACGGGACTTCCGGTTGCTTATCAATAGCGTGACCGATTACGCCATCTACATGCTCGACACCATCGGCTGCGTGACTAACTGGAACGCCGGAGCGGAGCGCATCAAGGGCTACCAGGCCGCAGAGATTATCGGCGAGCACTTCTCCCGCTTCTACACGGAAGATGACCGGGAGGAGGGCTTCCCGCAGCGGGCCTTGGCAACCGCCGCCAGGCACGGGCACTTCGAAGACGAGGGATGGCGGGTCCGCAAGGACGGCCGTCGTTTTTGGGCCAGCGTGGTGATCGCTGCCATCTACGAGGATGGGAAACACGTCGGCTTCGCCAAGGTCACCCGTGATATCTCTGAGCGGCGGGAGGCGCAGCGGACGTTGGATGCGGCCCGAGAGCAGCTTGCCCAGGCGCAAAAGATGGAGGCCATCGGCCAACTCACGGGCGGGATCGCGCACGACTTCAACAACGTCCTGCAAGCGGTCACCGGCAACCTCGAACTGATCCGCAGGCGCCTGCGCGACGAGCGGCCCGACGTGACCCGCCTTGCCACAAATGCGCTCGCTGCCGCAGAAAAGGCGTCCGGCCTGACCGGGCAGCTTCTTGCCTTCGCCCGTCGCCAGCGACTTGAGCCACAGCCGCTCGATCCGGCAGGAGTGGTCGAGGGGATGCGGGGTCTGCTGATTCGCAGCCTGGGCGAGCGGATTGCGCTCAGTGTCGAAGCCGAGCCCGATGCGGGGGCGTGCCTCGCCGATTGCAACCAGCTTGAATCGGCGCTGCTCAACCTCGCCATCAATGCCCGCGACGCCTTCGCCGGGGCCACTGGAACCTTAACCGTGTCCATTCGAAAGGAGCATGTCGCCGCCGCTTCCGAAGGTTGGCCACCAGACGGCGAATACGTGCGGATCGCGGTGCGAGACGACGGCCCTGGCATGCCAGAGGAGGTGCGCCGTCGCGCCTTCGAGCCCTTTTTCACCACCAAGGGGCCTGGCAAGGGAACCGGCCTCGGCCTTGCCCAGATACACGGTTTCGCCCATCAGTCGGGCGGCACTGCCCAGGTGAAGAGCTCGCCGGGACACGGCACCGAGGTCGCCATCCTGCTGCCCCGGAGCAACGAGCCTGTGCGCCAGAGTGACGAGCCTTCTCACGTGGTGCCAGAGCCCGAGGTTGGGTTTGGGGAAACGGTGCTGGTTGTCGATGACGACGCAATGGTGCGAACAGCTATCGCGGAGACGCTGCGCGACTTGCGCTACCACGTAGTGGAAGCCGCCAATGCGGACGCTGCGTTGGCCATGCTCGACTACGGCATCTCTCCTAACGTGGTGCTCTCTGACGTGTCGATGCCGGGCACGATGGACGGGGTGGAGCTCGCGGTTCTTGCCCACAAGCGTTTTCCAGGCATTCCTGTCGTCCTGGCCACCGGCCGCGTCGATGTTCTGGGAGACAGACCGCTGCCCTCCGGGGTGGGTCTTCTCCGAAAACCCCTTAGCCGGGAGGGCATCGCCGCCGCGATCCGGCGCGCGCTTACGGGAGAACGTGAGCCGGTTGGCGCATGACCAGTTAGGACACCGAGGACGCTGCTGGGGCGGCCCTTCCATGGGCTCCGGCTTCTTCGGCGGCGGCCTGACGGTCTTAGCTTCGGCTGCTGTGCCCATAACTGCCATAGCCGTTGGTGGCGTACGCAAACATCACCTTGTGCTGGAGTTGCAGAGGGCCATCGGCCACCTGCCTACCGATCAGCGTGTAGCTGATGGACGCCGCCCCGGCTCAGGAGACGCTAGACCGCATCGGGGCTGTCATCTCAGTGTCCGCGAACGGCGCGAGTGAGCCGCACGACTTCCGGGATCGGCATGCAGGCCGGGTCACCTTCATTGAGTTCCACCTGGTTGTGCCCAGAGAGATGTCGGTTGGCGAGGCGCACGACATCTGTGAGTCGGTCGAGTACGCCCACCGCGAGGAAACCGGCACCGCGTTAATCACTATTCATGTCGAGCCACCGCACAAGTCCAAGCAACCGGGCGTGCTCGTTCTGCCCTAACCGCAGTCCGGGGCCGCGGAGTGACCGCGCCCCCGTTCCGGCCTTTATCGAGCGGCCGCTTCCCAACCGACGGTACGCCGGTCTCTGGCGTGATCAAGGCTCCAGGTCCCGCCGCCCGCAGCGGCCATGTAGAGGAACACAAAGCAGTAGAGGATCGCAGCGCCGCCGCCGTTCAGAGCGGGGAAGAAGTTCCGTGGCGCATGGCCGATGAAGTAGGCGAAGGCCATCTCACCCGCCAGGAGGAAGGCAACCGGCCGGGTGAACAGGCCAACCAGCAACAGCACGCCGCCGACGAGCTAAATCACCGCAGCGAACCAGAGCAGCGTGAAGATGTCTGGGCCAGTTACGGCTCCTCCCATGCGTGGCGGGAAGCCGAAAAGCTTTTGCGTGCCGTGTTCGAGAAAGATGAGCGCGGCGACAATGCGGAGTACGCTGAGCAGGCGTGGCGCCCATTCGGCAGCGAGAGTCTGGGTCTTCATAGTTCTTCCCTATGTTTGCACTGCGCTGGTGCCTAGGTGTGCCTGAGCCCCCCGCCCAACGGCGCCGCGAAGCGAAACTCGACGCCTTCAGGTGCGAAGGAAAGTTCGGTGTTGGCGCCGAACTGTTGGACCAAGCCACGCTGGAGCAGGCGCGAGCCGAAGCCGATGCGAGTGGGCGCCTTGACCTTCGGCCCGCCCCACTCGCGCCAAAGGAATTCGAGAAGATTCGGGCTATCCCCGTTGCCGTTGGTGCAGAGCCAACTGACCTCGACACGTCCGCCAGGAACGGAGAACGCGCCATACTTGGTGGCGTTGGTGGCAAGCTCGTGCAGAGCCATGTGCATCGCGATAGCGGCCTCGGGCCGGAGCCAGACCTCAAGTCCATCGATTTGCACACGGTTGGACAGGTCTCTACCATCCGCATGTGGAGCCAGGGTGCGGTGAATCAGGTCATGCAGCGAGGCATCCTGCCACGCCCGCTGCGTTAGCAGACCATGCGCCTGTGCGAGAGCGAGCAGCCGCGACTGGAACGTTTTCCGGAAGGCCTCAGGGATCTCCGTACTCCGCGCCGTCTGCGAGGCGATCGACTGCACGGTGGCGAGCGCATTTTTGACGCGGTGGTTCAGTTCGCCCAGGAGCAGACCCTGGCGGGCCTCGGCCTCCTTGCGCCCCGTGATGTCACGCGCCAGCCCAGCGAACCAGAGGGTGCGGCCATCCTCACCCCGCACCGGGAAGCCCACGTCCCGGATCCAGCGCACGGTGCCGTCGTTGGGCCGCACGATTCGGTACTCGATATCGAACCGACGGCCCGCGGGCGCCTGGGCGAGCGCTTCCGCCACTCGGGCGCGGTCGTCCGGGTGCAGCAGTTCAGGCCGGTGGCATGGTGCCCCAACGACGGCGGCGCGTGGTTCGCCACAAACACGCTCGTAAGCCGGGCTGAGGTATTCAATGCGGCCGGTAGCTGCATTGACGATCCAGACCACATCGTCCGTGGTTTCGGCGAAGCCGCGGAAGCGGGCCTCGCTCATCCGCAGTGCCGCTTCGGCCCGCTTGGCCTCCTCAATGTTGGTGGAGGTGCCAAACCAACGCTCCAGGTCACCCTCCCGTCCCCACCTCTGACCGCGCAGGGGCAGCGCGCGGGTCTCGAACCACTCGAAGGTGCCGTCCCGGCCGCGCAGCCGGTGCTCAACCCGCAACTCGCCGCGGATCACGGCAGCCTTCCACGCTTCCGTGACGTGCTCTCGGTCGTCGGGGTGAACGGCATCCAGCCAGCCGAACCCGAGCACCTCCTCTGCCGTCATCCCGGTATGCTCGACCCAGCGCCGGTTGGCGTAGCGCCATGCGCCGCCCGGCAGGGCGCTCCAGACCAGATGAGGCAGCGTGTCCGCCGCTGCCCGCAGCATGGCATTGACCTCGGCGATCGCCGCCATGCGTTCAGCCACACGCGCTTCGAGATCGCGGTTCGCGCGCTCCAGGGCCTCGTTGGCCTGGACAAGCGCCGTCGCCTGCGTGCGCTCCCGCCTAACCTCGTCCCTCGCTTCGGCAAGTTCCCGTAGGGTTGCCTCCCGCTCCAGGGCGTAGGTATAGGCTTCGGCCCTTGCCTCTTCAGCAGCCGCCCGTGCGGTGTCGGCGTCGGCAAGCGCCTGCTCCAGCGCCTTGGCTGGGTCCGGCTTTTGCCGCCTGTTGGCCTGCTGCTCCTCGCCTGCCTCGTCCATGACCGGCCACTCTAACGCGTACCACCGGTACAATGTTTGGAGGGTGGTTCGATCAGCCTGACGGAAAGGTGAGAGTTCTTGCGGCTGGCCCAGAAAGGCTCTTTATGGCCCCCGCAGCCGGGTCTCGGGTCGATGCCGTGTCAGCGATACTCGGGCGGCAGGAGCGGTGTCTTGGCTGTGGGAAGGCCCAGGCCTCCGTCTGAGCAAAGCGGGAGGGACGCTAAAGCCGTATTGGCCGACTGGCCTCTACGGCTTGGGAGGACCAGAAGGACCCTCCAACGCACTCCGGACGTCGGCGACCAAGTCGTTATAGTTGATCGGCTTGTGGAGCAGTGTGAGGGAGCTATGGCTCCCGCCGCACCTGTGGAGATCGGCGAGGCCGCCCGGCGGCGGAGAGCCGGTCACGACGATGACGGGGAGCCCCGGCCGCTCGACAGGGAGTTAGTTCGAGATGCCTGGAGATCTGCTGCTTGTTCATTCTATCCAGGGTTGGGTGACCGCCTGAATTTTTCAGTTAACGGCTTTCTCCAGTGATGATCCGGTCCAAAGCCTTCACGCAGACCCCAGGCAAGTAGCCGGTTGCCGTTAGCGCTGCTACTTGTGACGGGGCGTTCGCTGAGGGCAAGGCAACCGTTGTTCGGCAATCCTGACATGCTCGGAGATGAGGCCGTCGGGGTCGTGGCTCGTCTGCGGCGGGCACAGGATGCTGGAGGCATCCACCTGTTCGAGATCGGGTCGGATCAGGTTGCCCGCTGTGATGACGGCCTGCGCATCCTCTTTGGCCTGCCGCCGGGCAGTCGTTTCGATCACGCGGCTTGGCTTAGTCGCCTGCACCCCGATGACCAAGCCCGCTTGGCCAGTGACTTCGCCCGTCTCATGCGCGAAGGCGGCTCCACGGAGATTGAGTACCGCGTGCTCCGACCCGATGGGAGCATCCGTCGGCTACTGAGCCGTGCACAGGTGGCTGCCGACCTTGGGCGGCCCGGCTCAATCTTCGGTGTCACCATGGACATCACCGAGCAGCGCGAGACCGAGGTGGCTCTTGCTGTCAGTAATGAGACTGCCCGGTTGGCGGCGGAGCGGGTGCAGTTGGCGCTCGACGCAGGCGCTATCATCGGAACCTGGGTTTGGGATGTGCCGACCGATTGCTTCACCGCCGACGAGCGTTTCGCCCGCTCGTTCGGGCTCGACGCCGGGGAATGCCAAGCAGGGCTCGGCCTCGATCAGGTAGCGGCGTCGATCCATCCCGAGGATAGGCCACGCGTAATGGAGGCTGTCGGCAAGGCGCTTCAGCGCGGCGGCCCCTACCGTTGCGAGTACCGGGTTCGTCAGCACGACGGCGTCTACCGCTGGATCGAGGCGAATGGCCGTGTGGACCTCGCGCCCGATGGAATCCCGCTGCGCTTCCCGGGCGTGCTGCTCGACATCGAGCAGCGCCATGCCGTGGAAGCTGAGCGCGACCGCGCCACGGCCTTGCTGCGGACCTTCGCCGAAGCCGTTCCAGGAGTGGTCTACGCCAAAGACCGGCAGGGCCGCATGCTGCTCGCCAATGAGGGCACGTCGCGCCTCGTCGGAAGGCCACGCGAGGAGTTCCTGGGCAGGACGGACGCCGAGTTCCTTAGCGACAAGCAGCAGGCTGAGGCGGTGATGGCCAACGACCGCCGGATCATGGAAAACGGCATCGCCGAGCAGGTCGAGGAAGAGGTCAGATTGGCGGACGGCACCCCGGCGGTCTGGCTATCGACAAAGGCGCCGCTGCGGGACGCGTCGGGCAACGTCATTGGCCTAGTCGGAACGTCTATCGACATTACCAGACGCAAGCGGGCAGAGGCGAGCCTGGTGGACAGCAGGGTCGAGCTCGAGCTCCTGGTCGCGGAGCGGACGCGGGACTTGCAGGAGACACAGGCCCGCTTGGCACACGTCCAGCGCATGGAGGCGCTTGGCCAGCTTGCTGGTGGCGTTGCGCACGACATCAACAACGTCTTGCAGGCCATCCGGAGTGGTGCTGGCCTGATCCAGCGCCGGGCCAATGACGCCGAAGTGGTGCGGCAACTCGTCCGTATGCTCATCGACGCCACGGAGCGCGGGACCGGAGTTACCCGCCGCCTGCTGACCTTCTCCCGACGCGGGGAGCTACGGGCGGAGCCGGTCGACACCGTGGCTCTGCTGGAGAGCACCCGTGAAATCTTGTCCCATACCCTGGGTCATGGGCTTGAGATCCAGGTCGAAGCGCCGGGTGAACTGCCGTCAATGATGGCCGACAAGGGGCAGTTGGAAACGGTGCTCGTGAACCTGGCCACTAATGCACGGGACGCCATGGAGAGCGTTGGAACCTTAACCTTGTCGGCCATAGGTGAGCGGGTCGCACCCAGCGACGAGGCGGCCCGCCCGGTTACCCTGCGACCGGGATCGTACGTCCGGCTGTCCGTGGTCGACACCGGCTGCGGCATGGATGTCGGGACGCTGGCCCGCGCCTCCGAACCCTTCTTCACGACCAAGGAGCCGGGCAAGGGCACCGGGCTCGGCCTCGCCATGGCGCGTGGCTTCGCCGAGCAGAGCGGCGGCGGCCTGCATATCACGAGTGCGCCGGAGCGCGGCACAACCGTGACGCTCTGGTTGCCTGTCGCCGATGCCGTCATCGGGGTGGAACAGGCATCCGGCGTTGCGACTGAGCGCAGCACCGGGCTCCGTATCCTGCTGGTCGACGACGAGAATCTCGTGCGGGAGATGCTGGCCCGTGACCTGGCGGAACGCGGCAACGAGGTGATCCAGGCACGGGACGCCGAGACCGCGCTGGCTCTGCTCGATGCGGGCGAGGCCGTGGATGCCCTGGTCTCCGACCTGTCCATGCCTCGGATGCACGGGGCAGCCCTCATTGCCGAGGCGCAGCGCCGTCGTCCTGGTCTCGCCGCTGTCCTCCTGACCGGGTATGCGGGCGGGGTCGCCGGGGCCGGAACTCGTGGCAGCGACGAACACAGTTACAAGCTGCTGCGCAAGCCCGTGAGCGGCGACGAGTTGGCCCGGTGCTTGGCGGAACTGCTGGAGCAATCCGGAGACGCCCCAAAAATTTAAGAAGATTTGTGAGTTCGACACTCCCGCCGACCGTTACGATGCCCCATCACATAGGCGCTTCCTGCCTAGGTAAGTTGAACGTATAACGTCCCCGTGAGGCGCGGGGGTTACCATGGACGAAGGGGGCGATCTGGTTCCGCGGCTGGAGACGCTGTTTGGCGGAGTCTGGCAAGCGGCCTTGGACCATGCCGGGGTGCTGTCCCGGCGTCGGGCGCGAGACATTGGTGCCGGTGACGGCCCGAGCGGTGCCCTGCGGGCGCTGGTCGAGATGCTCGAGACCACACCTGTCTCTTCCTGGCCTGAGCGATGGTGGGGCCTGGGCAAGGTTTCCGAAACCTGCCCAACGCTGACCTTGTTCCCGGCTCGCCTCGTCGAAGGCTGCATGCGGCCCGAGGACGCCGTGCTGGTCTGGGACGTGCGCCGTCAGCCCGGTCCGCCTCGCTGCGCCAATGTCGCCATCGGCTACCTGCCGCAGGGATGCCTCACCGGTCTGCCGCGCGACGACGCAGCCAGGACGCGCTGGAGGCTCTGGTACAGCCAATGGGACGAGTGCCATGGCGCCCCGGCCTCTAGCTGGATGACCTGCGGGGAGGAGACCCCCGAGGGCATGGTCGCTGGCTGGATGGCGCGGGACGGCATCGACGGCGACGAACTGGATCGGGTGCTGGACCTGATGTCCAGGCGTCTGGTCGGCTTCTCGCGCCCACGGGTCTATGAACTCGCCGAGGCCCGCACCAGGCAGGTCTTGGAAATAACGTCGTGAGCACTCCCGCTGATGGCTTGGATGGGGCCGAACTCGAGCGGCTGCGGCAGCGCAGGGCCGAGTTGGAAGCCGAGGTGCGGCGCCTTGACAGTCTGCTCGGGACGGCGGGCGGCGTCGTTGGACCGGCGCCGAACGACGCGGCCGGTCGGGAGGCAGAACTCGCGGCCGCTCAGGTCGAGATGCGGCAGATATGCGCAGCAGCGACCGATGCCGCGGCCCTGAATGAGCAAGCTCGTTTGGGGGCAGAAGCCGAGCTCGCCTCAGTCGAGGCACTGAATGCGGCGCTGGTTCGAGCCAACGCCGACCTGCGTCTGAGCCAAGCTGCGCTCCGGAAGAGCTCCGAACTCCACCGCCTCATCTTGGAGAGCGCAATCGACTACGCCATCTTGAGCATAGATCTGTCCGGCAGGATTATCTCCTGGAACGAGGGCGCGCGCCGCATCCTGGGCTGGGAGGAAGTCGAGATCCTCGGAGAACCTGCCAAGATCATCTTCACGCCCGAGGACCGCGCTGCGGGCGTTCATGAAGCCGAAATGGACGGGGCGCTTGAGCACGGCAGAGCGTCAGACGAACGCTGGCACCTCAGGAAGGACGGCTCGCGCTTCTGGGCTAGCGGCCTCATGATGCCGCTCTTGGACGGCGAGGTCCGCGGCTTTCTAAAAATTTTGCGGGACCGGACCGAGCAGCAGCGCACTATGGAAGAGGCTCGGGCGGCTGAGGCACGCGCGGACGACATCCTGGAGGCCATGGGGGAGGCATTCCTCGCGCTCGACCGCGACTTCCGCGTCATCCGGATCAACGCCAAAGGACTCGAGATCGACGGCCGTTCCGAGGAGAAGATCCTCGGTCGAAGCCATTGGGAGCTTTGGCCCGCGACCGTCGGCACACATGTAGAGGCTGCTTACCGGCGCTGCATGACCGAGCGCGTGCCGGTGACCTTGGAGAACCACTACGTCACGGGCGGGACCGACCTCTGGCTTGAGATCCGCGCCTACCCGGGACCAGAGGGCATCGCGGTCTTCTACCGCGATATCAGCCCGCGCAAGCATGACGAGCACATGCTGCGCACGCGCGCCCGCCGCCTCGAGGTCGTCGCGCAAACCGCGGCCCGGCTGCTGGACGCCAAGGATCCCGACGAGGTACTGGCGCCTCTCTTCCAATCACTAGCGGCAGATCTCGGCATCGACGTTTCCCTCAGCTTCGTCATGGACGAGGATGGTAGTCACCTAAGCCTGGCCTCCTCTTTTGGTGTCACCAAAGGAGCCAGGGGCGAGCTCGCGCGGCTCCGGATGTATGATGACTGCGTGTGCAGTTACGTCGCCCGCACCCTGGAGCCCATGCATGCGACGGACATCCTGTCCTCGGCCGATCCGCGCTTAGATCTTGCCCGGCGGCTCGGGGTTCGTGCCTACGTGTCATTTCCACTGATTGCTGGTGGACGGCTGCTGGGGACACTGTCATTCGGCACTCGGCATCGAGATCGCTTCTCCGAAGCCGACCTTGCCTTCTTCGGCACCCTTGCCCAGCAGGTCGCGGCCGTGCGCGAGCGGCTGCGCGCCGATACGGAACAGCGGCGGCAGAAGAACCTCCTGGCCACCATCACCGACCACGCTGCCGAGGCGCTGTTCCTCATGGACCGCGATGGCCGCATTACCTTCACCAACCCTGCCGCCGAGCGAATGTTTGGTTGGGAGAATGGCGAACTGGTGGGCCGCGTCCTGCATGATCTTCTCCATCATCATCACCCGGATGGCCGCTGGTTTCCGGCCAGTGAATGCCCGCTCGTCGCGGCACTCATGTCCGGTGAGGTGCTGCGCGACCACGAGGACGTCTTCTTTTGCAAGACCGGCGCCACCCTCGATGTCGCATGCTCAAACGCACCGATCGTCATCGGTCGAGAAGTCACCGGCGCGGTGCTGGTTGTGCACGACATCACCGACCGCAGGCGGGCACAACGCGCCCTAGCCGAGAGCGAAGCGCGACTGCGGGAGAGCGAGGCCCGGTTCCGGCAACTCGCCGACTTCTCCCCCGCCATCGTCTGGTTCGGCCACCCGGATGGCGCGCTTAGCTACCTGAACAACGCCTGGTACGAGTACACCGGCCAGGCAGCCGACGGCGGGTTGGCATTCGGCTGGGCAGAGGTGGTCCACCCCGAGGACGCGGATCGCCTTCAAGTGGCATGGCAGGATGCCCGCGAGCACGGCCGGGTCTACGAGATAGAGGCTCGGCTGCGCCGCCACGACGGGGAGTACAGGTGGTTCCATATGCTCGCCATGCCGCTCCGCAACGAGGGAGGCGAGATCAGCGGCTGGCTTGGCAATGACGTCGACATCCACGATCGGAAGATGGCCGAGGAGGCTCTGCTCGACCTCAACGAGCAACTGGAGGCCCGGGTCACAGAGCGCACGGCCGAGCGCGATCGCATGTGGGAGACCTCGCCGGACCTCATGCTGGTAATCGGCTTCAACGGCGTCATCCAGCGCGTGAACCCAGCCGGGACAACCCTGCTGGGCTACTCGAAGGAAAATCTTGTCGGCCATCATGTGAACGAGTTCGTCGTTGAGGAGGATCACCAGGAGACGGTCGAGGCCTATGAGCTTGCCGCGGCAGGCGGGACACCCCGCGTCGAGAACCGCTACCGACACAAGGACGGCAGCATCCGCCATATCTCCTGGGTGGCGGCGCCTGCGGGCGATATAATCTACGCCACTGGCCGGGACATCACCGACCAGAAAGCGGCGGCCGAAGCGCTGCGGCGAACGGAAGAAGCCCTTCGCCAGAGCCAGAAGATGGAGGCGGTCGGCCAACTCACTGGCGGGCTGGCACACGACTTCAACAACCTCTTGACCGGCATCGTCGGCAGCTTGGCCCTGATGCGCAGGCGGATCGCCCAGGGGCGCACGGGCGAACTGGATCGTTACCTCGATGCAGCCCAGGCGTCGGCGGACCGTGCAGCAGCGCTCACTCACCGCTTGTTGGCCTTCTCTCGACGCCAGACACTCGAACCCAGGTCCACCGGCATTGCGGCGCTCGCCGCCTCCATGGAGGACCTCATCCGCCGCACTGTCGGACCCGCGATCGAGGTCAGCACCGCGACCAAGTCGGATCTGTGGACGACGCTCTGCGACCCGCACCAGCTTGAGAGCGCGCTGCTCAACCTGGCTATCAATGCCCGTGACGCCATGCCAGATGGCGGATTTTTGACGATTGAGGCCGTGAATAAGCACCTGGGCGATGCACAGGCCGCGCGAAGCCGGGGTCTGAAACCGGGCGACTACGTGATGGTCTCCGTCGCCGACACCGGCTCTGGTATGCAGCCCCACGTGCTCGAGCGCGTCTTCGAGCCGTTCTTCACGACGAAGCCGGTAGGCCAGGGCACTGGCCTCGGGCTGTCCATGGTCTACGGCTTCGCCCAGCAGTCGGGCGGGCAGGTCCGCATCGATAGTGAGGTGGGGCGGGGCACGACGGTGCACATCTACCTGCCCCGCCACATGGGTGAGGCGATCGGCTACGACAGGCAACCCCGCACCGAAGATATGGTTGGTGCGGAGTTCGGGGCGACGGTGGTTGTCGTGGACGACGAACCGGTCATCCGTATGCTGATCGCGGAGGTGCTCGGGGAACTGGGCTACCGGGCCATTGAAGCGGCTGATGGCCAAGAGGGCCTGCGTGTCCTCCAAGCAGAACGGCGAGTCGACCTGCTAGTCACCGATGTGGGCCTGCCCGGTGGAATGAACGGGCGGCAGCTTGCGGAGGCAGCCCGGCAGCGGCGGCCAGGGCTGAAAGTGCTGTACATCACTGGCTATGCGGAGGCTGCCGTCATTGGCAGCGACACGCTTGAGCCGGGCATGCAGGTGGTCGCCAAACCTTTTGCGATGGAGGCGCTCGCCGCCAGGATCCGCGCCATGATCGTCCAGGACCCGGCGTGAAGAACGGCAGTGTTCTGTCGCCTGCGGGATCGCAGGCACCGACAGTCGCCGTAGGCCAGAGTGACTGCACCGTTTCCGCACCGGGCGGCGAGCGGAGGATGATGCGTCTACGCACCTACCTGGCGTTCCTTGTGGTCCTCGTTCTCGCCCCGGCGCTGCTGCTGGGCGCTGCGACGATCTGCTAGACTGGCGCGGCGCTACCGCGAGCCCGGATCTGGATAGGTTCATTCGCGGCGAGAGTCCTATCAATCTTCCAGGTCATTGAGCTGCTGGTCTGCCGGACTTGGAGAGCAACATAGGCTTCGTAGGCATCGCTACCCGTCGCGATGAAGGGCGATGGCCTCGTAGATGTTCCCCGGCTGGCCGGTATCTCATCGTCGGCGAGCCAGAGGGCATCAGAGCCAGAAGGTCGCGAGTAGCGGCCGGGCACTGCCAGACACTGTCAATCGCTCACTGGCATCCGGAAGGTGAAGCAAGTTTCCTCTGCCGTCGACATGACGTCGATCTCGCCGCCATGGGCCTTGGCAATCTGGTGAGCGATGTACAACCCGAGTCCTAGTCCCTTCGAGTTTGGGCGATGCGCTCCGCGGGTGAAGGGCTCGAATATGCTGGCTAAGACCGTGACGGGGATTGGATCACCGGCATTGGCGACGGAGAGCTCGAACCAGCCATCCGCCGTCAGAGAATTCACCCGCACCGGCCGGTCGGGCGCCCCGTGGGTCAGGGCATTGCCTAGCAGGTTGGAGGCAAGCTGCGCGATCCGACGGCCGTCGCAGTTGACGGTCTCTGGAAGCTCGAACCGAGCTTCGATCATCCGACCCGGCATGCTGACCTGCAACTCCGCGACCACCTGCCGGAGTATCGGCCCTAGCGGCTCGTCATGCCTGTGGTTCAGCGTCAGACCACCGCCCAGGCGGCTGCGGGCGAGGTCCATCACGTCGTCGATGAGACCAGCCATGCGGGCGGCGCTGCTTTGGATCATGCCGACGAGGGAGGTGGCCCTGTCGTCCAATGATGTCTTGAGCAGCAGGCGGGCGCCGCTGTCGATCGCCGCTAGCGGGTTGCGCAGGTCGTGGCCCAGGACGGCGATAAACTGTTCGCGGAGCGCGGCCGCCTTGCGCTCATCGAGCAGGTTCTCCTCGGAGGCGCTCAGGCGATCGATGGCCGTCAGATGGTAGCCGATGATCTCGGCGAACATCTCGAACATGCTGATGGTTTCCGGCGTATTCAGCCTGTGCGGTTCGGGATCGATAGCGCACAATGTGCCGAAGAAGGAGCCGTCCGCGAGGCGGATCGGCACCGAGATGTAGCTCTGCAACCCGTAGGTGGCAGGCGTGTGGTGGTTACAGTAGGTCGTGTCCTCGGCGACGTTATCGATGACGATGGCCTGCCCGCTCTGCCTGATCTCGTGGCAGAGGGTGGTTTCTACGTCGAGCTCCCCACCCGGCGCCAAGCCGAACGCGATGCCGTCGCGCACGCTGCACGCGATCCATCGGTCCTCGGTCACCCGCGCGACCGCGGCGAAGCGCATGCCAGTCGTGCGGCAGACGACGTCTAGTATCGTCGGGACAGCTTTGATGCCGCCCACCGCGGCTATGTCCTGCTTGAAATCTCGTTCCATGTGCAAGCCTGCTGCCCAGTCAACGAAGAATAGGCATGGTTGGGTACTGGTGTCGCGGTTGGACGGCGCCCCCGACCTATCTGGCACCTTGCCGCAACGATCCCAGAAGCCAATCTGGTACTATCCCGGATGGCCTCGTCCGATCTTGCCCGTTGCAACATAAAAAGGAGCGTCCGTTGCGCTGATTATTTGGTAGGGCTCCCAATATACCATTCCGGGCAAATGGCCTTGCCAACGTCTCCGGAGCCGCCGCAATCAATCCCGCGAGCCCCTCAGGCTTCGTTCCTGGAGAGGAAACTTAAGTTTGCCATCCATGCTTGCCTGTCCTGGCGACTGCAAGTTAAGACGCCCCCCCCTAAACTATTGAAGCTGCGGACGGTTGGTTACCTGTCAGCGCCATTGGTGGCCTGGAGCGAAGCGCCAACCGAACCGGACCCCGATGACCAACGCCAAAGGAAACGACGACGAGAGCGATGCCCAGCCATTGCCGCATCGGCTCGGGATCGCCTCCCCCCTGCTGCGTAGGGCCGTCGAAGCCATCGGCGAGGCGATCGTCATCACTGGCCCTGAGCTCGACCCACCCGGCCCCCACATAGAGTACGTCAATCCCGCTTTCACCCGTATGACCGGCTACGCGCTAGAGGAGGTGCTGGGCCGGACGCCGCGCATGCTTCAGGGGCCGAACACGGACCGCGCCGTCATGGACGCGTTGCGGGCGGCACTCAGAGCGGGTGAGAGCTTCCAGGGGGAGGCCATCAACTACCGCAAAGATGGCACCGAGTACCTCGTCGAATGGCTTATCACCCCGGTGCTGGCGGACGGCCGCATTACGCATTGGATCGCCGCGCAGCGTGACCTGACCGAGCGCAGGCGCGCGGAGGAGCGGCAAGAACGGTTGTCCGCCGAGGTCAATCACCGTGTGAACAACACCCTGGCCGCTGTCGAATCCTTCGCCGCCCAAACGGTGCGCGGGGTGGAAACGGCACTGGAGTTCAAGGCCGCCTTTCAGCGCCGCCTGAGAGCCCTGGCCCGTGTCCACAAGCTCCTGGCCTCCCGACGTTGGACGGGCGTCCCCCTGGGTGAACTGGCAAAGGCGCAAGTCACAGCCTACTCGGTGGATGGTCCCAACCGCGTACAGGTCGAGGGGCCAGAGGTCGCGCTGCGCCCTGGCGCGGCAGTCGCGCTAGGCTTGGCATTGAACGAGTTGGCGGTGAACGCGGCGACCCACGGCGCGCTCTCGATGCCCGGCGGACATGTCCGGCTTCAATGGGACATCGAGCCAGGCGCTCGAGGCGATCTCCTGAAGTTCCGTTGGATCGAAATGGGTGGGCCAACCCTGCCAAGGCTATCGCCATCTCGTGGGTTCGGCTCCCGCTTGCTGGAGCGTGGCTTGCCCCAGGAACTGGCTGCCGAGACTCGACTACAGTTTGAGCCCTCCGGCTTCCGATGCGAGATCAACGTGGCACTCAGCACAGTGCGTAGCGAGGCGCTGTGACAATGGTCAGGGTCGAACTGGAAATAAGGTTACAAGAGGTTTTTCGAGTGCCCCTCACACAGACCCATAACGTCTCCCGATCGCCTGTACTCGCGGCGTTTATCGATAGGCACGTTGTCCCCGGCCGCGGCCGCAGCACTGGTGAGGTTATGCGCGCCAGACTCCATCCGCAGGGGGATGAACGAAAGCGTGGAGCGGCCCACCAACGGGAGTTGGACAACCCCGAGGATCGGCAGGATCCCGCGCGTGGATGCTGAGGCCCAGCCTGGTTTTCTCGCGGGCGGCGGCGAGATGGGCGCTCGCATGCGAGCCTTCGACTGGTTCAGAACTTCCCTCGGGCCCGTCGAGGGCTGGTCAGGCTGCCTGAGGACAGCCGCGTCCCTCGTGCTCGCGCTGCCGTTCGCAAACGTGCTTCTTTGGGGCTCCGATCTTACCGTCGCTGCTTACAACGACGCTTACCGGGAACGGCTGGGTGAGAAGCCTGAGGCGCTCGGCCGCTCCATTCTCGAGGTTTGGCCAGAGGTGCGCGAGACCATCGCCCCCCAACTCCGGCTGGCGATGTCCGGCGAAACCGTCTCGTTCAAAGACGTGCGGTTTACGCTCACTCGCAGCGGAGTGCCGGAGGAGGCGTGGTTTGATTATAGCTTCAGTCCCATCCGAGATGAGACGGGGAATGTTGCGGGCATTCTCAACACCGCAATCGAAACCACCGGTCGGGTCCTCGCTGAGGCGGCCCGACGGGAGAGCGAGACGCGCTGGCGCGACGTCTTCGACCACATGGGCGAGGGCTTCGAGATCATAGAGGTGATCCGTGCCCCGGACGGACGGACGGTCGACTTCCGCTATGTCGACATCAACGCTGCATGGGAGCGGCATACGGGCTTCCCAAGGGCGATGATCGTCGGCAAGCGTGCGACCGAGATTTTTCCGCCCGAGGAGACACCATTTTGGATTGAGGCCTTCGGTCGGGTGGTGGAGACGGGCGAACCGACGCACATCGAGCGGTACTTCCCCCCAGCCAACCGATGGCTGGAACTCATTGTGTACCGGCTGGGACCAGGACAGGCTGCCGTCCTATTGCGCAACGTTACAGAGCGACACGAGGCGGCAAAGCGGCTGCGGGCGAGCACAGAGCGCCAGCAGATCGCCCTGGAGACCGGCCTGATCGGCTTCTTTGAGTGGGACGTGGTTGCAGGCGTTGTCACGGCCGACGAGCACTTCGCCCGCCTCTACGGCATCCACCTCGATGCCGCCGCCGCCGGGGTGACGCTCGCCCCGCTGTTCGACCACATCCATCCAAGCGATCGCCACGCAGTGGAGGCGCACGTCGCCGGGGCACTCGCCTCGTGCTCAGACTACGAGACGGGGTTCCGCCTCATCCTCCCCGACGGTGCCACGCGCTGGTTGCTGGCGCGTGGCCGCTGCGCCGAACGTCAGGGAAGGCAGGCCTCGCGCTACATCGGGACCGTGGTAGACGTCACCGAGGCCAAGGTTGCGGAGGCTGCGCTGCGCGACAGTGAGGAGCGGCTGCGCCTGATCCTCGAGGGTATCCACGACTACGCCATCTTCACCACAGATCCTGACCACCGGATCGATGCCTGGATGCCCGGCGCAGCGCACGTTTTCGGCTGGAGCGCGGAGGAGGTTTTGGGCCAGCCCGCCGCCGTGCTCTTCACCCCGGAGGACCGCGAGGCGGGCGTTCCGGACCGGGAGATGGCGACGGCACGCCGGGAGGGGATGTGCCCGAATGTGGGCTGGCACCTGCGCAAGGACGGGCAGCGGGTGTTCATCGAGGGGAGCGTCACGGCGCTACGCGGACCAGACGACCGGATACGGGGCTTTCTCAAGATTGGCCAAGACGTTACGGCGCGAAAGGCGGCCGAGGAGAGGCAGGCCCTGCTCATGCGCGAGGTGGACCACCGAGCCAAGAACGCTCTGTCAGTGGTGGGTGCGGCGCTGAGGCTGACGCGTGCTCTCGACCTGCCGAGCTACATCAAGGCGATCGAGGGACGGATCTCGGCGTTGGCGCGGGCACAAACGATGCTCGCCAACGACCACTGGATCGGAGCGGACCTCCGGACTCTGCTGCGGGGAGAGTTGGCTGCGTTCTTTGAGGTCGGTGCCGCGGGTGGTCCCCAGGCCGAAGCGAGTGGGCCGACCGTAGCGCTTCCGGCCAGGGCAGCCCAGCCCTTCGCCATGGCGATCCACGAACTCGCCACCAACGCGATTAAGTACGGCGGCCTCTCGACTCCGACCGGCCGCATCGCAATTACTTGGGAGAAAGAGGGCTGGCCGACCGAGGTGCTTCGGTTCCGCTGGGCGGAAAGCGGCGGACCACTACTCGAGGGAAATCCAGAACGGCGTGGCTTCGGCACACGAGTGCTGGACGGGACGGTCCGACGTCAACTCGGCGGGACGGTGTCGCTCGCCTGGGAGACCTCCGGGCTCGTATGCGAGATCGAGGTCCCGCTGCTGCCAATACCGAAGATGGTCAAACTAGCCATTGAACCCTAGGCAGAAAACAGGGTTCTGCTGGCCCTGCGAGGCTGAAGGATGCGGCCGGTTTTCGTCACCGGCGGATTGCCCATTCCAATGAGTAACTAATACCAACCGCCCTGGTGGATGACCGCTCAGGGTGGATTGCAAACTTAGGAGCGAAGCTCTTCGAGGGCAGCTTGACGCCCGTTGCGGTCAGCAGATTGGCTTGGCGACATCCCGGAAAGCGGACATAGGCAGACCGGACAAGCAGCCTTGCTCAATGCTCAGGTGGTGGGGCGCTTTGCCAGGGACAGACCGATGCCTAGGGCAATCATCGCAGCGCCCGAACCTTCGCGTAGGCGGCGAATCAGGGTGGGACGTGCCACTGCGCCTTCCCGGATACTGCCTGCCGCAAAGGCCACCACGATGTCGGCCAGGGTGTTCAGCGCGACAGACACGAAGCCGAGTACCACGAACTGAAAGGCGACGCTGCCCTGGTTAAGGTCGACGAACTGCGGCACGAAAGCCAGGAAGAAGGCCGCCGTCTTTGGGTTCAACGCCTCGACCAGAACACCCTCCCGGAAGGCGCGGCGCGGCCCCACCGGCGGCGCCGCGGGTTTGCCTCCAAGGGCTGCCACACCCTCGCGGCGGGCAGCCTGGATCGTGCGGAAGCCGAGCCAGATGAGGTAGGCGGAGCCGACCAGCTTCAGCGCGGTGAAGAGCTCGGCGCTCGCGAGCACGATGGCGGAGACGCCCAGGCTGCCTGCGATCACGTGGACCATGCCGCCCAGCCCTGTGCCAAAACTGGAGGCGATGCCTTCCGCCCGCCCACCAGCGAGGGTTCTCGCCGCGACATAGAAGATACCGGGGCCAGGCGTGATGGCGAGCAAGAGAGCCGCCGCAAAGTACAGGGCGAGTTGGGACACCCCAGGCATTCTCATGAACTCCCAGCCGCGGCCGAAGCAAGGTTGTTGAGGCGTCCGACTGGCAGCGCATGGTCAGCCCTCAAGCATCTGGAGGGCCGCAGCGACGCGCCGCCGGTTATCGTCTTCGAGAGGCATAACGGGACGTGGCGGCTGTGCTTGGGTGAGGTTCAGCATGCTTGCCGCCGCATAGACCACCCGTAAGCTGCTGAGCTTCTTGAAAAGTGCCCAAAGTGGCTCAAACCTGGCGTTCAAGCGCGCCACCTCGTCTTCATCTCCTGCCTGAGCCGCGCGAAGGAGCTTCAGGGTCGGCTCCGGCAGCAGCCCGCCGACGACGCTGTACCAGGCGTCGCCACCGGCCAACACGGCAGCCGGGGCATTCCAATCACCACTGTAGCCGATGGCGAAGGCGCCAAGGATCCTGGCGCGGAGCTCCTCGTGCCGCAGGCGTGCTTCCGAGGGTGAAGGTGCCGGGTTCTTCACGGCGAGCACTGTGGGAAGCTGCGCCAGTCGCGCCACCAGGGCGTCGGAGAAGGTGAAGTGGGTCGTCCCGGGATTGTTGTAGATGCAAAGGGGCAGCGGCGTCGCTTCCGCAACGGCGACGAAGTGCTGGTAGACCTCCTCCTCGGTGAGTGGAGTGTAGGACACCGGGGCCAGGAGGAGGCCGTCCGCTCCAGCAGCTTCCGCATCTCGCGCCAGATCCCGCGCGTCATCGGTCCGGAGCGCCCCGACACCCACAATCAGCGGAACCCGGCCGCTCAGCGACGCCGACACGGCTTCGACGGCGCGGCGACGCTCGGCGCGGGTAAGATAGGCATAGGTTCCGGTGCTGCCCAGCAGGCCGATGGAGTCCACCTCCGCCGCGGCGAGGCGCTGCACCAAGCGCACCAGGCCGTCGGTGTCGACATGGCCAGCAGGGTCAGCAGGCGTGATGGGAAATGCGGAGAGGCCGCGGAACATCCCGGGCGCGTATGGCGTCGTCTGGCTCATCTGGATCGCGAGGCTCATCCAACTGGGATCATCGTTGCCACGTAGCGGTCCGACGCGCGCTGGCTGGCCACGAGCCCGGCAGCCACGCCCGCACGATCCTGCACGCTGCGGTTCTGGCTCATCTTCCGCTTGCCTTCGAGGCGTGTGATCGGCAGCCGCAGGCCGACGATCCCCCGCAACTGAGCGCGGACGAAGGCTTCCGGTGCTTCCATCACGGCCCACGGCTTAGCCTGGGATTGCTCATGCAGGTTCGTCAGTCGGGTGACGACCTCTAGCAGCCGGTCGGCATCCTCGAAGAACTCGACGGCACCGTAGGCGTGCACGGTGATGTAGTTCCAGGTCGGCACGACTTTGTGGTGCTCCTGTTTGGTGGCGTACCAGGAGGGGCTGACGTAGGCGTCGGGACCCATGAACAGCGCCATGTCGTCGCCCGTCGGCGGAAGCTTCCACTGCGTGTTCGCCCGAGCCACATGGCCATAGAGGGTGCCGTAGGCGCCTTCCTCGGGCACCAGGAAGAGCGGCAGCGGCGTTGCAAGCAAGCCCTCGGTCGTCGCGGTGACGAGGTTCGCCAAGCGCGCCTCCCGCATTGTGCCGTGCAGGGCGGCGAGATCATCCACATGGAAGGCGGGCGGGACGTACATCGGCTGGGCTCCCCAATCGTGCTGGAACATGCTCTGTCGATGGTCCACAAAGAACGTCCAGTTTCCTTGAAATGAAGTGGGCCAGTCACTGCAATGAGGCCGGAAGCACCCACACCCGAGCGGGTCACACAGAGGATCAGCGAGACGATCAAGACCCAGATCGCCTCCGGCCTGCTTGGCCCGGGTGCCCGGCTGCCCTCCACCCGGTCACTGGCGGCGGAGTGGGGCGTCTCGCGGACGACGGTGACGGCCGCCTACGAGCAACTCATCGCGGAAGGTTACCTAGAGACGCGCCAGGGCGCCCTGGCGCAGGTGGCGAGGGACCTTGGCCAAGCTTCGCCTCTGCCAGGACAACCCACCACTCGCGCAGCCCCTGACCGTCTGTCGGCCTTTGGGCAGAGACTGGCGGCCTTTCCACTTCCCCCGCTCGCCGGTCCGATGCGGTTGACAGTGGATTTTCGATACGGGGATTTGGCGGCCGACGACTTTCCGGTGCTCGCCTGGAGGAAGGCAGTCACCGGCGTGCTACTGCGCCGAAGACCGCGCCTCCGGTATGAGGACCCCAGCGGCTTGCCCGGTCTGCGGACTGCCTTGCAGGGATACCTGTGGAGGGCGCGTGGTCTACGCTGCGAACCGGGGCAGGTCATCGTGGTCAGCGGCTCGCAGCAGGGCCTCGACCTCTGCGCGCGACTGCTGCTCGATCCGGGCGATCAAGCCGTGATCGAGAACCCGGGCTACAACCTCGCGCGCCAAGTCTTCCTGGCCGTCGGGGCAGAGGTCGTTCCTATTACGGTGGATCGGGACGGCATGCGGACGGAGAGCCTACCTCCGGCCCGGCTGGCCTATGTCACGCCATCGCACCAGTTTCCCCTCGGGGGCGTCATGTCGGTTGGCCGTCGGCGGGAGCTTCTCGCCTGGGCAAGGCACACGGGCGCCCATGTCATCGAGGACGACTACGACAGCGAGTATCGCTATGATATCGCCCCGGTCCCGACGGTCCAGGCCATGGATGGCGCCGGGCGGGTCATCTATCTCGGCACGGTCTCCAAGACGCTCTCACCGACGCTGCGCCTCGGCTACCTCGTGGTCCCGGTGGCACTGGCGGACGCCTTCGCCCAGGCGAAGCGGCTGGCGGACCGGCACGCGCCCGGCCTGGAACAGGAAGCCCTGGCAAACCTGATTGAGAGCGGCTCCTACGAGCGGCATGTCCGGCGCGTGCGCCGCCGCAATGGTGAGCGGCGCGCTGCCCTGCTGGCGGCGCTGTCGGCCAACCTGGGCGATGCAGTGATCGTGGTTGGCGTTGATGCAGGGCTGCACGTCGTCGCCTGGCTGAACGGCATCCCCCGCGCGGCCGAGGAGGACTTCGCCCGGCAGGCGGCCAGTGCCGGTCTGGGCATCTATCCGATCAGCCCATTGTACGACCGCACGGGAGGCGCCTTGCGCCCGGGTTGTGCCGGACTCGTCCTTGGCTATGCAGCCCTCTCTGTGGCGAGCATCGAGAAGGGCGTCGGGTTGCTGGCCGAGCTAACCCGCTCGTACAAGCAGGGTTGAGCGCGGTTGGTGACGTCCACGCCAACAACCTAGTGAAGACTCTAAGGACGGCCGTTAAGGAGGGCAACGCTGCGAAGGATCGCGCCGAGTTGGCTCGCCGCTGGAGCGCCGGAACTGTCCGGCGGGGCACTCGGTCTCGCCGAGTGGCTGAAGCAGGAATGCGCACTTTTATCCGGGTTGGCCACTTCAACGCCCATCAGCGGCGAGGGACATGGCTGGCCGGGCACTCCGCGTGCCGCCTTGTTTCCTCGGCGGCCTCAGGGCTGATGCCAGCGACCTCCCAAAGAGAGGACCGAGCCGCCATCCGTCGGGCGGCTCGGGCGGGCAGCAGCAGCGATGCCGCCCCGGCCGAAGCTACACTTGGCGAGGTCGGGATCGACGCCGATGCGTTGCGATGCCGACGGTCGCGGTGGTGACCACCATCAGGCCAGCGACAGCCATCAGCGCCACAGACATCGAGGACATGGTCAGGATCGCGCTGGCAAAGATGACCCCGGAGGAGTTGGCGGTACGCAGCAGGGCGAAGACTTCGGCGCGCCTTTGCGGAGGAGCTAGGGTGTCCAGGATGAGCGAGTAGTAGGTGCCCAGCGGGGCCAGAACAGAACCAACCAGCACGGCACCGAGAACCGTCGTGGCCAACGAATGCTCCATAGCCACGAGTGCGGCACCCAGGGTCATGACGGACAACTGGACCACCACGGCCTTTCGCGTGGCCATGCGGTTGCGCAGGCTGACCCAGATCCCGCCAGCCACGGAGGCCAGACACAGCGGGACAGTGAACAGGAAGGCTAGCGCCGGTTCGTAGCCAAACCGCAGCGCCAGCGCGACGGCACCGATCTCGATGGACGCCACCGTGGCTCCGCTTGCCGCGGAACACATGAGCCAGAGCAGGATGGACGGGCTGAGCACCGCTCCCCCGGCGTGGAGCACACCCTCGATGGGACTGGAGCGGGTCTGCGGCATCAGCAGCATTGGGACGGCGCCCAAAGCCGCGATCGCCAGGACGGCGAAGACCGGCGAGATCGTGCCCAGGCCGGAGGCCGCCACCGGCGCCAGCACGAAAGTCAACTCGTTGAGCGTGGCCGCGATGCCGAGGGCACGTGGGAGCCGCGCGGCAGGCGTCAGCCAGTTCAGCACCGAGCGGAGATACCCGTGGGCCGCACCATTCACGGAGCCCCCGACTGCCGCGGCCAGGATGAGCCAGATGAGCGGCGCCCCTCCTGCCGCCAGGGCGGCAATTAGGACCAGGGCCGCAGTGCGGATACCCACCAGCAGTCTCAGGAACGTCGCTGCTGGCAGGTTCCTGCCGATCCGAGCGATGGGAACCGCCCCGACCACCTGGGCCAATGTCATGGCCAGGATGATCGCCGCGCCGCGGCTGGCGTCCCCGGTGAGGCTCAGCGCGACCAGGGAGAACGCGATGGGACCTGCCGCTTGCGGAACGCTGAAGGTGGCCGACGACACAAACCAGCGGAACAGCCGCCAGCGGTCGGATGCCCCGTCGTCAGGGCGCATTCATGTGCCAGCCGTCGCGCTCGATAGGGCAGCCACGTACTTGGACGGCGTGATGTTACGGCCGCACAGCACGACGGCGACCTTCTTGCCCCTGAACTCATCTGCCAGGCGGATCAGCCCGGCGAGCGCCACCCCAGCCGCGCCCTCGACCATCCAGCGGTCATGCTCGGCCAGCAGCCACATGGCGCGCTTGATCTCCCGCTCGCTCACCGCGACGCGCCTGTCCATGGTCTGGGCGCAAAGGTCGAGCGTGACTGAACCCGGCTCGATGCCGCCCGCCGTGCCGTCGGAGATGGTGTCCGTCTCAGGCACGTCGTGGATGTATCCGGCCTCCAGCGCCTGCATCAGGCAGGGCGACGCTTCCGGCCAGCACCCGACGACCAACGCCCCAACGCCGCGGCCTTTTAGTGCCGTGCCGATTCCGCTCACCAGTCCGCCGCCTCCGACTGCCACGAAGACGGCGTCGAGGTCCGGTGCACGGTTAGCCAGTTCGAGCCCGATCGTGCCCTGGCCCGCGATGACCGAAAGATCGTTGTAGGGCGATACGAACAGCCGTCCGCTTGCCTCCGCCTCCCTTCGAGCAGCGAGTTCGACCTCAAGGCTGGATTCCTCCAGCAGTTGGAGTTCGGCGCCGTAGCCGCGGATCGCGGCCAGCTTAGCGGGGGATGCCGTGGACGTGGCATAGACGGTCACCCGCACCCCAGCGTGGCGCCCCGCGAGGGCCACGGCTTGGCCGTGGTTGCCCGAGGAGGCCGTCACAACGCCGCGGCGGCGCTGGTCCTCGTTGAGCAGCCGGATGGCGTTGGCGGCGCCCCGGTACTTGAAGGAGCCGGTGGTTTGCAGGTGCTCGGCTTTCAGCAGCACCTCGCAGCCCAGCAGGTCGGATAGGCCGAAGCTCGGTAGCAGTGGCGTTTCCAGCATCTCGGCCGGGCGCTGCTCCAACGCCTCGACGATGTTGTCGATGAGCGACATCGGAAACCGTCCCTTGTTTGGGTGGGGTGTCTATTCTAGGCGGCGTGTATCCACAAGGAGATGAGGCTTGGCTGAAATTGCGGCTCAGTACCGGATGCTCGCCGACGCCAGCGCCTCCTTGTTCGGGCCGCTGGTGGAGGTCGCCGTGCATGACCTCGAAGCGGACACGATGGCTTACATCGCAAACCCTATGTCGCCGTGCGGGCTCGGCGAGCCTTCCCACTTCCGCTCGCTCGGCATGCCCGGCCGGAATGGCTTCACCGGGCCGTATGAAACGACCAATTGGGACGGGCGCCGCCCGAAGTCGGTGTCGGTCGTGTTGCCGGGCGCACCCGCCGTGATGCTGTGCATCAACACGGACGTGTCCTCGTTCGACACGTTGTGCGGCACGCTCGAGATCATCCTGAAGCCAGCGGCCCGCCGACGCTGGTAATCAATCGCTTGTGGGGTTGGCTCGCCTCGAGTTGGCAGCCTTGTCGAGTGCTGCACAGCGGCGTGTGGCCCGATTGGGACGCCTCGAGGATCACAGGTCGGTCAGGACGCCGGATCCTTCCGATTGCCCTTCGACACAATGAGCATGTCGGCATCCGGCAAGGGACGCTGTAGCTCCCTGGCGACTTCCCACGGTGCCTCCAACCAGGTGTCCATCTCGTCCGGCATCGTCAGCAACACCGGCATGGCCTTCGGATGAATAGCGCCTACTGTCTCGTTCGGGTCGCAGGTCAGGAATCCATAAAGCTCGTGCTCGCCCTCAACGGGATCGGCCTTGGTGCCGCGAACCCCGGTCCAGGTGGTCCAGATCCCCGCAAAGGCGAACAGGGGGCGCTCCTCCGACAACCCAAACCAGACCGGCGTCTTTTTGGGCTTGGTGTCCTCCCACTCGGAGAAGGACGTGACCGGCACCAGGCAGCGATGCGCCGGACCCAGCCAGCGGCGCCAGTGCGGGCTGCGGGTGTTGCGGATGTTGGTCACAGGGTGCCCGCCATACTGCTCCGGGCCGGGCATGCCCCAGCGCATCATGATGAGCTCACGCTCGCCATCCTCGGCCTGCCGCACAACCGGCGCCATGCTGTCCGGATAGATGGCGGGCAGCGGTGGTAGGTTGCCGGTGCGGTCGCGCGTGGCCCCAGTGAGCCCCATGATCGCGCGCTGGTTGCTGGTCATGCTGTAGAGGTTGCACATGGGGCAGCTTCAGGAGCGCTTCTTCCTCACCCGCTTCTTGGGCGCGGCGTTGGTCAATGCCGCCGCCCAGGGGTCGGTGACCTGTTTGGTACCCTCTCGCATCGCGGCCGTCTGATGGCGCTTGGCTTGGCCGAGCATGACGCCCCGGGCGGCTCCGGCCCAGGCATTCGCCCCGCTGAGCATCATGCTCATCAGCGGGTTCTTGGTCCACAGGTTGAACATGTCCGTCTCCTGGGGCGCCGACCGAGGGCCTCCCAACCTCGTCAGAAGCCAGCCCAGCGCTGACAGTTGCCGAGACCCAAATGTTCTCTTAACGTTCCCCTACCTGAGCAGGAGACCCCTGTGGACCCGAGACAGCCTGAGCCTCTGCCCCTGCGAATACGGACCGGCCACGCCGCGCCGCCATTTCGCATTCCCGCAGACGAGGTTCCAGCATGTCCGCCGACCACGATGCAGTAGACGAGGATGGCTTAGTCGATAACGACTTCCCGGACGGTGAGCCGGTTCCTGAAGCACCCAGGGCCGTGGACCCGGCCCGGATTGTAGCCCGCCTCGCCGTCCAATGCGCTCTGGCCGAACAGGGGGTCGATGCCGATGCCCTAGTCGGCGTCGTTGTCATCGAGGTGCCCAGTCCGGATTGGGTGTCGCCCGTCAGCATGGCCTGGCGGGACATCGCCAAGGTGCCCACCAAGCGGACGTCCAGCAGTAGGACAGGCGACATCGAGGTTCGGCCGGGCGAGTGGATGGTCTTTGACGCCGATGGCTCTGGATCACGCCACAGACCCAAATACGAGAACGAGCAGGTCGCGGAGAGCCTTTGGCAGGGCCAGAGCGTCCTCGGAGTGTCCCACGCGCCCGACCGGCTCCTGCCAGCGGACCTTCTCCGCGCTGCCGACCTGAGGCTCGTCCTGATGCCTCTAAACGCCGAAGACCTGATGGGTGTAGCCCAGTCGGTCACGTCCAGCACTACGGACCTGACGCTCGCCGTCGAGGTCTGCGCCGCCGTGTCGCCGGTGGTCCTGAGGCTGGCACGACGGTCAGGGCAGTCGGCCGAGGACTTCCTGCGGCGCGCCGAAGCTATCGTGGCTCGCGCTACCTCGAGAGCGTCGCGGCCCACACCTACGCTGGACGACCTCCCTGGCATGGATGCTGCGGTAGCCTGGGGACATGACCTCGCGCGCGACCTGGCGGCCTATGGCGCCGGTCGGCTCTCCTGGGCCGACATCGACCGCGGGTGCCTGCTCGCCGGTCCTCCCGGCACCGGCAAGACCACCTTCGCCCGCGCCCTGGCGGCGACCTGCGGCGTCCCGCTTGTCGTCGGCTCCTACTCGATGTGGCAGGCGTCGAGGGATGGGCACCTTGGCGATCTCCTCAAGGCAATGGCGGCGACTTTCGATGAGGCCAGGAAGGCGGCGCCCTCCATCCTATTCATCGACGAACTCGATAGCTTCTACAGTCGAACCGCCGACAGCCGTCACCGAGATTGGTGGGCCTCGGTTGTCGGCGCGCTGCTCGAGCACCTGGACGGCGTCGGCGGGCGCGAGGGCGTCGTGGTGGTTGGGGCCACCAACCATCCCGAGATGGTCGACCCGGCCATCACGCGATCAGGCCGTCTGGACCGCATCATCGCCGTCCCCCTCCCTGACCAGCGTGCTTTGGCAGGAATCCTTCGGGTTCACCTCGGTGACGACTTGGCAGGCGTCGACCTGACCCGGGCGGCGCTGCTCGCTTTGGGCGGCACGGGTGCTGATTGCGAGCGCTGGGCCCGCGGCGCCCGGCGGCGGGCGCGCAAGGCCGGGCGCCCGATGACGCTCGACGACCTGCTGGCGGAGATCCGGGGTGCCGGTCAGATGTCACCTGTGGGTGCCCGGCGGATCGCGGCGGTGCACGAGGCCGGGCATGCCCTGATGCAGGTGCTGGAGCAGCCGGGCACCCTGCAACACGTCTCCATCCGTGAGGATGACCAGAGCGGCGGGCATACGGCCGTCGATACCCCGAGCGGCGACGTCACCGAAGCTTGGCTCAGCATGCACCTGCGCCGGTTTCTGGCTGGCCGGGCTGCGGAGGAGGTGGTGCTCGGGCAGGTGACGGGTGGCTCCGGAGGGCCGATCCACAGTGACCTGGGGAGGGCGACCTGGCTGGCCGCCAACGCCGAGACGGCGATGGGCATGTCCGCACGGCCATTGCTTTGGCTCGGCCTCTGGAACGAGCGGGACCTCGCTACCCTGCTGATGAACCGGCCGGATCTAGCGCGGCGGGTCGAGACGCGGCTCAACGCCGCCTATGAGGAGGTCTGCCGCCGATTGCGGGAGCACCGGCCCGCACTGGATTCTCTGGAGGCGGGACTGCTGGAGCGGGAGGTGCTGACCGGCACCGAAGTGGAGGCAATCGTGCTGACTGAGAGGAAGGCATGAACGAGGGAACGAGACGCCAGCCACGGCCGGACATCAGCGATCTGCCCGAGAACGTGCGGGCAACCATCCACCTGTATGCATGGGCCGCTTTGAAACGGCTCGCCTTCGCGGCCGAGCGGGCCAAGAACACGAAGTGGGAGACTACGGCGCGCGCGGCCTACGCCGAGATCGAGCGACTTCTGGACAAAGTCGAGGAGGACGCTAGGCGGGCCGGAAGACCACTTGTGCGGCCACCTCTGCATCCGGAAGGACACGGACCGGACATCAGTGACGACCAGGAAGATGACCTCCAGGCGCTGCGGCTACTGATTGAGCAGCGGCAGGCCGGTGAGTTCTTTGAACTCGAAGACCCGGTGTTACTGGACGCCGCCTTACTGACCTGGGACTCCGTTGAGGAAGTATTTGGTTGGCTGCACCGACCGCATCCCCTGCTGAATGGTCGGACGCCTGCCGCGGTCGCCGCCGAGGGTGACGCCGGTCGTCAGCAGGTGCTCGACATCCTCGGTCGCCTGCGTGCGGGCACGGCGCCATGACGCCTGAGGAATTCCAGGAGTGGCAGAAGGGCGAGCCCGACTTCCACGAGCTCCTCGACGGCCAGCCGGTCCGCCTGTCGGACGCGCGCCAGGTCACCCGCCGCATTTTCCGCGTGCTGGTGGCTGCTGTGAGGGCAATGGGCAGCGTAGACCTTGGCCGCGAGTGGATCGAGACGCCTCACGCCGAGCTCGACGGCATCGAGCCGTGGCGGCATGCCGAAGCCGGATGGGAAGGTGTCCACAAATGCTTGGCCTGGCTGGCCAATGCCCATCCCGGCTGCACGAACTACGATCCTGAACTAGCCCTCATCCGGACCGGGACACCTGCTGACCTCCTGGAGGAAGCCGAGCGCTTCGCCGCAATCGAGCGTCGGCGCCGACTGAGCGGGCCCGGGATGCGCACCTTCCTGGCAATCACGGCGCTCTGGGGGTTGGGCGAGGCCGAGCGGTGCCGCGTACTCGGCGGGTCGCCGGATATCGAGATCTGGATCCAGGCGGCCCGGGCGCACCACCCCCTCGCGCTGCCGGATGACGTCCTCGCCCAGATCTCCGCCGTCCTCGCAATCCATCAGGCGCTCGGGGTTCTTCATGTCCTCGAGCGCGAAGGGGTCGAGTGGCTCAAGGCGCAGCATGCCGCGCCCGTCTTCGGCGGCCGTCCGCCGCTTGACCTCGTCATCAGCGGTGGGCCGCCAGGACCGCTTGTTGTGCTGGGATTCCTGCATGCGGCACAGCAGGGCCTCTACATGCCACCCGGTCCGCTCGACCGGCGCTGGCAGCCATACGACGACGATGACATCAGGGTTGGCTGACCGTCCGGCGTCGCCTGGCCTTGATGCCGCAGGTTCCATCCGTGGCATATTGGAGATGCCGATGATTCCAACTAGACAACCGATACCTGGCGCAGACGATCTGTTGACGCACCTGCGGTCTTTTTGTCTTCCCTGGCGGGCGCTCACTATCGCCATCGATGGACGGAATGGCGCTGGCAAGACATCCGTGGCGCGCTACCTGGCGTGGCAGCTTGGCATGCCGGTCTTGGAGACGGACCTTTGGTTATCTTCGACGTCTCCTGTGACCCATCGGATCGGTGAACTCGAGAAACTGGTCCGGTCGCGGCATCGACAAGGCCGCCCTGTCATCATCGAGGGCGTCACGATGATGCAGACGCTGGAGGCACTTGGTATCCAGCCGGACTACTGCGTCTTCATCACAAACGAGGCGCGGGAATCCGAGCCTGAGGACGATGATGAAGACTGGGGTCCGCCGCAGTGCCTGTCCGAGGAGGTTGACACCTATCTGCGGGAGCGCCAGCCAGCGAGGCGCGCAGACTTCCACCTAACCTGGCGTGAGCCGACGATGAGGGTGGGTAGCCTGGAGGCTACGGCGGACATCCAGGTGCCCAATCCCTTTGCACAAAGATTGTAAGTGGTTGGAAGCGGCTGATGGCCGAGTGCCTGGAACTTCGGCGTCGACGCTCCTGGCGACTTGGGGCGTGCAGACATGCCGCAAACACACCAGGTGTCACGTAGACTTGGTGCCAGGCGTCAGCAGCCTCCGAGGCTTCGCCATTCGGCACCGGTCGGGCCGAGCGGCGGACACCCTCGAACGAGCACCTACCCTGTGTAACGCTACCTTTAGTTGATTTATCTACTCGATATCGTTATGTTACGGCTCCGGTTGGTGATAACCGAGCGGGGAGTGCCTTGAGATGCTCGTGGAAGGGTTAATCATCTGCGCGGCTCTCGCAGCAGGTGGGGGCATTGTGCTCGCTCGGCCGCAAACCCCGCAGGCCCATGGGACAACATCTGCTGCCGAGGCGCTGCGACGCCGCTTCGATGGCATGACCGAGAGGCTGCGCGAGACCTCCTTCGAAACCGACCGCCTGATGATTGGCCATGACGGCGCCATCGGGGTTTTCATCGAAGCAGAGACAGGTCGCGTTTGCATCGTCCAGCCCGGCGAGGATGGCCGCTTGGTCGCAAACTACCGCAATCTGCGGCACCTTACGGCTGCCGAGGTCACCGAACTCGCCGAGGTCGCACCGGACCCGGGTCTCCTGGGCCGCTTGATCGGAGCTCCTGAGAAGGGTGCCCGCATCCAAATGGGCGCCGACCTCAAGCTCGCCTTTGAGAGCGACGGTCAGCAAGAACCGGTCTCCATTGTGGTCTACTTCGGTCCCGGCGACGCTGCATCCGCGCGCATGGCCTCCTCAGGCCTGCGGAGCGAGAGTACCTGCCTCAAGGTCGCCGACGCCAAGGCCGCAGAGCGAGCGAAGGCTCGAGACGAGGCCACGGAACGTCGGCGCGCGGCCGAAGCCGAAGCTGAGCGAGTCCGTCAGGAGAAGGCTCAGCAGGCTGCGAAGCAGCGCGCGCTGGAAGCTCAGCGGTTCGCCAAGCGCTCCGCACGTGATCGGAGGGTGGCTTAGGACCTTCTGCCGGGATCCTGAGGTGCGCGCTTGAGCCGCCGGGCACAGCCCTGACTAACTCGTCGATGAAGGTTGTGCCAGTTGTTGGCCAGGGCTAACGAAGCGCCTTCTTGGGTAGATGTCGCTCCGCCTCACAGCGCCGCATCTCCAAGGTGCCAATCTCTCAGCCGCAGCTATCCCGCTGGCATTTGAATCCGGACGCACGATCCCCATCTACTCTTGGCGCAGCCAAGGACTTCCGGATTGGCGGTCAAACTCAAGGAGGCCTTACCCGAGAAGGGTGCGCCCCGGACAGTGCCAATCCTGGCCGCACTCTACGGCAAAGTCAGGCACGGCATTCCCCGGTGTCCAGGGTCAGGATGCGGCATCGAACTGACACACACGTCTGCGTACCCCAAGAACAGCGGACGCACGGTGGTCAGCGCCCACTTCGGGCTGCGGAAGGGTCAGAAGCATCGCCCTGGCTGCAAGTACGACATCGACGCCACGCTGCGTAAGATCGTCGCCAAGTCGCACGAGGTTCGGGAACTGGGCACGGCGGCCCTGGTGGAGCATGTCGGCAGCCGGGAGGAGCAGGCCGTGGAATTCCGGCTCCACGTCCTCCTGGCCGGGATGGAGCCGGGACGCATCCTCAACCGACAGGACCCTGATCCCGAGGTAGCCTATGCGTATAGGGAGTCGGACCGACGCCTGACTGCGTACATGAACTGCGTCGAGAGCATCGTCATGGTGGCCGACGTCATCGGCGACGACGCAGAGCTCGAGGAGAAGGTCCAGGTCGTCTTCAACGGCGAGAAGATCCCGTGGAGGGATTTCTTCTTCGGCTTCAAGGAGCACCGCCGCCTTTGGAAGGCGTGGGAGCGAATCCAGGGGCGCCCTGTCACGGTAGAGTTCGAGCGCCGGAAGCGCGAAACTGCGTCCAGCCCCCACCAGGCCAGCGGGCACTATCATATTTCCGGTGAGTTCGAGCTTGAGCCGGACAATCCCCCCTACAACGTCCAAGTCCAGCTTCAAGTCGGGGACAAGGCGTTGGCGGACGCGATCTGGGACGCGAAGCAGGTCGTGGTCTGCGGCATACCTCGTTTCAAACCGGCCGACTTCACCCGCAGTAGGAAGGGGTCCTATGCCCCGTTCGCCCACATCATCCTGCCCATCCGCGACAAAAGCCAAGTCTTCGCGGTTGGAGGGGGGCTGCTGGAGGTTCCCCGACATCCTGATAAGGAGCGGTACGAGGGCGGGGTGCCTGAAGAAGGGGCCGCCAGTGTGCCTTCGCCAAACCGTGGCGTTCCGTTCACCGACACTCCCCCTCCGGAAGACCGGCCACCGCCGGATGTGCCATCGGTCGAGGATACGGTTTCCAGCGGCGACCCGTTGGCGCACGGATATCCCGAATCGGAGGACAGCGGGAATGCCGAAGGCGGTGCGGATGAGGTCGTGGATAGAGAGGGGGCGGGCCTAGAGGAGCAGGTGTCGCCTGCAAGCCACGTCGACCCGACGCTTGATGCTCTGCCGCCCGATCCAGAGCCGGGCGACTCCGAGGCACCCCGCCCGGGCGAAGCGTCCGGAGACACTGATAACGAGCGGCCTGCGCATATGGCGCCCGTTGACTCGGGCACGGCTACCTACACACCCGAGCCAAGAGGCGCCGCACCATCCCTCTCCCGTTCACCGCCGGAGTTTCGGTCGTCGGATTCGCCACCGGTCGACGATGCTGCGCCGGATGGCAACCCACCGGAGCCACCACCTCCTGCGGCAGAAGACGACAGGCCCGCTCAAGGGGGCACCGACGAAGCCGTAGCTGGAACCCCCGCGGCGCAAGAGGAGCAGGTTCCGTCTGCTAGCCTCGTGTACCCAGAGCTCAATGGCATGCCCCCTGGTTCAGGGTCGGTTGAGCTTGAAGCGTCATCCGGGGGCGAAGCGTCAGAAGACGGCAGGAGCCCAGATGGCAGGCGGACAGTAATCGAAGACGCGGCTTCGCTTCCCTATGGCGGCCCGACTCCAGTCCAGACGCGCAGGGGCGCCGTAGAGACGCCGCAATCCACGGCGCAAGAAGACAGGGGTTTGGTTACAGCGACCAGTAATGGTCCGGCGCCTGGGCAAGCCGAGGCTCCGACCTCACCGCGACAAGAGGCCGTCACCGCATCCCCGCAGACGCGCATCGCCCGGGGCATCCGATTAAGTCGTGTACGCAAGCCGGTGGTGCGGGCAGTAATGGCCGTGAAGCAGGGGGCGGTGGAGGTAATGGAACGTGGCCGTTCCGCGGGACGCCGTCTCCTTGCCTTGTTCGGTGGCAGAGGCTGAGACGCTGCGCCCGAGTGCGCACGTCTAGCAGTGCCGGAGCAAGCATCGGCTCGGCAGATGCAGATCGAGGGATCTCGTAGGTGGTTCGCCCTTCGTGCCTCTCCTTAAAAACGCCCACGCCGTCAGGAATCAGCAAGCTTGGCCAGACTTATGTTTCGACACCGGGTCCGCCGCTGGGCCGGGGTGACGCCTGACGGCTGGACTGCGGCGGCAGCGGTGGCGTTCGCTTGGGTTCGACCGGCGACCAGCCAAAAATACGACCTATCCATAAAGGAATAAGTCGGAGAAGGTCCCCACCCCTGCTGTCCTCGTCGAAGCGCTCTCCTTCACTCCGGTATCCCCTATTTATTCTTCCGGACCCATCCTGACGGTGGACCAGCAGCGTCCTTGCTCGCTCCACAACGGGCGGGATTTTTCCAGCGCAGGCTGGAGGGACTCGATGCAAATACCGCGAGGGGCGACAGGAGATGCCCAAGGTTGTCCTAGAAGCCTGAGCGTCACGATTCCATCTGTGTGACCGAGAAGCCTTGGTCGGCCCAGGAAGATATCTCGTTGCTCGTCTGGGAGAGGGCTAAGGCTTCGGCATCCGGCAGCGAAAGGCTTCGCTAGACGGGATTCGTTTCAAATAGCGATTTAGCAAAAAATCAGGATCGGTGAATGGGGCATTCGGCTCGGGTCCGCCATGAACCATGGCGGGGCCGGAGGTCCTTCCAGCAAGGACACGCCAGAAGATAAATTTGAGGAAGCACTATTTCGGGTTCAACTCGACGCGATTTGCAGCGAGGGTATGTAATCGACTAGGTTCCCATTCCATTTTTATGGGTAGCCGATTCTTGGGAAATGGGTCCATTCCCGTTTAATGGGTGGCCTCATAATAATCTGAGGCATGAAAAATGGTGCGGTCGAGAAGATTCGAACTTCCACGGGGTTTCCCCCACCAGCACCTCAAGCTGGCGCGTCTACCATTCCGCCACGACCGCAAACCGGGGCGAGGCGGGGCGTATAGACGATGAATGCGCCGGTCGCAACAGGGCTTCCGCATTGGGAGGTCGCGGAGGGGCTGGTGCCCTATGAGACGGCCCTCGCCCGGATGGAGGAGCGGGTGGCTGCTATCCGCGCCGGGACGGCGGAGGAGTTGGTCTGGCTCGTCGAGCACCCGCCGACCTACACCGCCGGAACCTCGGCGACGCCGGAGGGGCTGGTCGATCCGCGCTTCCCGGTCTTCCGGGCCGGGCGCGGGGGGCAGTGGACCTATCACGGGCCGGGGCAGCGGACGGGCTATGTGATGCTCGATCTCACCCGGCGCGGGCGGGATGTTCGGGCCTATGTCCACAACCTCGAGGAGTGGCTGATCAGGGCGCTGTGGCGGTTCAATGTCCGGGGTGAACGGCGGGAGGGGCGCGTCGGCATCTGGGTGGAGGACCGGGCGCGGGGGACGGAGGACAAGATCGCCGCCATCGGCGTCCGGGTGACGCGCTGGGTGAGTTGGCACGGCGTCGCGCTGAACGTCGACCCGGACCTCGGCCATTTCGGCGGGATCGTGCCCTGCGGCATCAGCCAGCATGGGGTGACGAGCCTGCACCGGCTCGGGGTGCTGGCGACGATGGAGGAGGTGGATGCGGCGCTGATGGGAGCCTGGGGGGAGGTGTTCGGGTGACGCGGTGGGGCAGCGTCACGCGGCCAGGTGCCGCTTGACCGTGCCCCACTCCGCGGCGGACAGGCCGAAGGCTCCGGTCGGGTGCAGGACGGCCGTGATGGGCCGGCCCGCGATGGTCCCGTCGCAGACCAGCCAGCGGCCCTTCGCGCCCGTGGCGATCGGCGCCTGACCGGCCTTGCCGAGGAGGCCCAGGCTGCCGAGGCCCAGGACGACGACCTTCTCGGGTTGCATCGCCTCGACCAGCCGGCGGCAGGCCGGGATGCAGAAGGCCTCGATCCGCTGCCGGGCCGCGGGCGGGTAGGCCTTGTAGTGGGTCGAGCTCCGTGCCCTGACGAAGATCGCATTCGTCCCGGTGCAGCGCGCGAGCAGTTCCTTCCCGTAAATGTCCTGCAGCCGCAGCGCCAGCCGCCAGCTGCAGGTGGCGTATTCGGATACCAGCGGCCATGGGGAGGGCGAGGCCGCGTCGGGCCTCGGGCCGTATGGCCCGCCCGGCTGGTAGCCGATGAAGAGGATCGGCGGCCGCAGGCGCGGCGGGCCGAACAGGATCGCGTAGCCGGGGGCCGGGCCGTCGCGGGCCAGGGATGGCTCGAGCTCCGCGTAGAGGGCGGCCATGTCGCTGTAGATGCCGCGGCAGGTCTCGTCGAGCGCCTGCTGCGCCGGGCTGGGTGGCGATCGGCCGGGAGGCATGGCGGGGGTCAATCCTCCTCGGGCGCCGGCGGGGGCATCTGCTGGTGCAGCACCTCGATCCGGCGCTGGAGCTGGTTGATGCGGCGGCGGAGGTCGGCATTCTCCCGCATCGACTGGCGCAGGCGGGACTGGGCGGCGTCCAGCGCATCGTGCGACGGCGAGGGCGAGGGCGAGGGCGGCAGGCGCGCGGGCTTGGGCGGCGGGGCGAGGATGTCCTCCCAGCGGAGGCCGAGGCGGCTGACCATGCGGTGCGCCGCCTCGGCCGCGGCGGCGCGCTCGCCGGGCTGGTCGGAGCCGAGCAGGCCGAGAATCCGCGCCAGCTTCGCCGCATCGGTCGCCCGCATTTCCCCTCCCCTCGCCTGCCCCCGGAGCCAGGGGAAAGCCATAACCCCGGACGAGGGTTGCGGGGAGGGCTCAGGCGATCTTCAGCAGCCGCGCCGCGGTTTCGCCGAGCACGCCGGCCTTCTGGCGGTCGTTAAGCGAGGCGCAGGCCATGATGTGGTCCACCGGCTTGAGCGCCCAGGGGTAGGGGTAGTCGCTGCCGAGGACGATCTGCGCGGCGCCGACCTGGGCCTGGAGGTGGCGGATGGCCTCCGGGGTGAAGACCAGCGAGTCGAACCAGATCTGCTTCAGGTAGTCGGTCGGCTTCTTCTTCAGCCGGATGTTCGGGTCGCAGCCGGCGGGGCCGACCAGGCAGGCATGGTCCGAGCGGTCGGCATAGGAGGCGAGGTAGCCGCCGCCATGCGCCGCGATGATCTTCAGGCCGGGGAAGCGGTCGAGCGTGCCCTCGAAGATCAGGTGCGAAAGGGCGATCGTCGTATCCAGCGGGTTGCCGATGGCATTGCCGAGCCAGCCATTGCCGGCGAGGCGGCGGCTCAGCTCAGGCACGCCCTGGGGGTGGATGAAAAGGACGGCGCCCAGTTCCTCGGCCTTGGCCCAGACGGGGTGGAAGCGCGGGTCGGAGAATTCGAGGGTGCCGACCGAGCCGCCGATGGCCGCGCCCTTCAGGCCCTGCCGGCGCATCGCCGTCTCCAGCTCCTGCACGGCGAGCTGCGGGTCCTGCAGGGTGAGGGAGGCGAAGCCGGCGAAGCGGTCCTTATAGGCGGCGCAGAACTCGGCCATCTTCTCGTTGTTGATTTTGACGATCTGCGCCGCCTGGTCGCGGTCGCGGCCGTACCAGAAGGGGTTGACCGAGAGCACCTCCATGTCGACGCGCTGGGCGTCCATGGCGGCGAGGCGCTGGGCGAGGTCGATGAAGCCCTCCTCGGCGCCGCGGACGGGAGGCGTCAGCACCCTGGCATCGTCGCCGAGCAGGGCGGCGGTTTCGCGGAAGACGCAATGGGCGTGGACGTCGATCGTCTTCACCCGGCGGCCGGCGACGGAGACGGCCTGGCGGCGCGGGGCCTGCCCCTGCCCCTGCCCCTGGGCCGAGGCGCCGCGGGCGTGGAGCAGGCCGCAGCCGCAGAAGGCAATGCCGCCGGCGAGCAAGGATCGGCGTGAGGTCATCCCCTGGTCCCTTCCTTTCATGCTTTCGAAGGAGGCTGGACCCGGAGCGGCAGTGGCGCCACCGGATTCGATGTTGCGGCGCGGCGAGGTGCGGCGAAGCTTGGGGGACGCGGGTCACCATCTACCATAACCCCGGCTGCGGAACCTCGCGGCGCGTGCCCGGGATGCTCCGCGAGCGGGGCATCGAGCCGGTCGTCGTCGAATACCTGAAGACGCCGCCCGGGGCGGAGGCGCTGGCGGAGCTGATCCGGCGGATGGGGATCGCGCCGCGCGACCTGCGGCGGAAGGAGGCGGCCCATGCGGCGCTCGGGCTCGACCGGCCGGACGTGACCGACGCGGCGGTGATCGCGGCGATGGCCGCGGACCCGGTGCTGATCGAGCGGCCGGTCGTGGCGGGACCGGCCGGGGTGGGGCTGTGCCGGCCGGCGGAGCGGGTGTGGGAGGCGCTGCCGGCCTGAGCTCAGGCCTCCGCCACGCGCCCGACCGGCCGCGCGGGCGCCGTCGGGGCCGGCGCGCCGTCGCGGCAAAGCGCCGAGAAGCCGGCGCCGGCGAAGGCGGCGATGGTGGCGAGCAGCCACATGCGGTCGTAGCTGCCGTCGAGGTCGAAGACCACGCCGCCGAGCCAGGCGCCGGTGAAGCCGCCGACCTGGTGGCCGAGGAAGACGAGGCCGAAGATCGTCGCCAGCCAGCGCGTGCCGAAATTGCGGGCGCAGAGCGCGACGGTCGGCGGGACGGTGGAGAGCCAAAGCAGCCCCATGATCGCCGAGAAGACAAGCACGCTCGCCGTCGTCTTCTCGACCAGCATGAAGCCGCCGATCAGCACGCCGCGGGCGGCATAGATGATCACCAGCAGCTCCCGCCGCCGCCAGCGGCCGGACAGCTCGCCGGCGATGAGCGAGCCGGCGACGTTGAACAGGCCGATCAGGCTGATCGCGGCGGCGCCGACGCCGAGCGGCAGGTGGCAGCTGGCGACGAAGCCCGGCAGGTGGACGGCCATGAAGCTCACATGCAGGCCGCAGACGAAGAAGCCGAAGGAGAGGAACCAGAAGGTCGGGTCGCGCAGCGCGCGGCCGAGGGCGACGGTGGCGCGCTCCTCCGGCGCGGCGCCGGGGGCGGGCTTCGCCGCCTGGTCGTTCAGCGGCAGGGCGAGCGGGATCATCAGCAGGGAGACGGCGGCGATGGCGAGCAGCGCCCATTGCCAGCCGGCGGCATGCAGGCCGAGGGCGACAACAGGGACGACGAGGAACTGGCCGAAGGAGGAGCCGGCGGTGCCGAGGCCGGTGGCGCGGCCGCGCAGGCTTTCCGGCAGCAGGCGGGTCAGGCTCGCCATGATGACGGGCATCCCGGCGGCGGACACGGCGCAGCCCATCACCACCCCGGCGAAGAAGGTGAACCAGAAGAGGCTGGTCGAGAAGGCCATGCCGGTGAGGGCCACGGCCTGCAGCACGGCGCCGATCATGATGACGCGGCGGCCGCCGATGCGGTCCGCCACCTGGCCCCAGACCGGCTGGGTGAGGCCGTTGCACAGCACCTGGAGGGCGATGGCGAAGGCGAAGCCGCTTGCGCCCCAGCCCTGGGCCGCCGTCATCGGCGCGAGGAAGAGGCCGAGGCTCTGGCGGAGGCCCATGGCCAGGGCGGCGGTGACGACGCCGCAGCCCAGCAGCAGGGCGACGGACAGCCGGGTCGATGCGGTCATGGGTCTTCCTCTCGGTCATCGGCATGAGACCATCGCAGGGCCCGATGGGACAACTGCGCAGGGCGCATGGCTATGCCGGCGCACATGCTCATCCGGCAGGGAAGCATCCGTGAATTGCGTTGTCGCACCGGAAGTGCGAAGGGCGGCCCTCCACCGGTTGGGACTGGATGATGCTGCGAGCCCTCTACGATCGTGTCCTGGCGCTGGCGGGGCACCGCCGGGCACCGGCCTATCTGGCAGGCGTCAGCTTCGCGGAAAGCAGCTTCTTCCCCATCCCGCCGGACGCGATGCTCATCCCCATGTGCATCGCCCGGCCGGAGCTGGCCTACCGCTATGCCGCCATCTGCACCGTCGCCTCCGTGCTGGGCGGCATCCTCGGCTACGCGATCGGCTTCTGGCTGTTCGACGCGCTGGCGGTGCCGGTGCTGCGCGCCTATGGCCATGCCGATGCGATGGCGACCTTCCAGGGCTGGTACGACCGCTGGGGCGCGCTCGTCATCCTCATCAAGGGGCTGACGCCGATCCCCTACAAGATCGTCACCATCGCCTCCGGCGCGGCGCAGTTCAACTTCCTGATCTTCGTCGTGGCGAGCATCGTGACGCGGGGGGCGCGGTTCTTCCTGCTCGCCTTCCTGCTGCGGCGCTACGGGCCGCCGATCCGCGACTTCATCGAGCGGCGGCTGACGCTGGTGACGACCGGCGCTGCCGCCGGGATCGTGCTGGGCTTCGTGGCGCTCAAGTTCCTCTGAGCGCCGCCCGCCTCAGATCTGCGCCTGGCCGCCGTCGACGAAGAATTCGGTGCCGTTGACGAAGCTGGAATCGTCGGAGGCGAGGAACAGCGCGGCCCGCGCCAACTCCTCCGGCTCGCCGACGCGGCCGAGCGGGATGGCGGAAGCGAGCTGGTCGAGCAGCCCCTGCTGCGCGGCGGCATCCTCGCCGGCGAGGCCGACCAGGCCAGGGGTGCGGATCGGGCCGGGGGCGATGACGTTCACCCGGATGCGGCGCTCCTTCAGGTCGAGGATCCAGTTGCGGGCGAAGGCGCGGATCGCGGCCTTGGACGCGCCATAGACGCTGAAGCCGGGCGTGCCGGTGCTCGCCGCGGTCGAGCCGGCGAGGATGACCGAGGCGCCGTCCACCAGCAGCGGCAGCGCCTTCTGCACGGTGAAGAGCACGCCCTTCACGTTGCGGCCGAAGGTGTCGTCCACCTGCTCCTCGGTGATCGAGCCGAGCGGCAGGAAGGAGCCGCCGCCGGCATTGGCGAAGAGCACGTCGATGCGCCCGGCTTCGGCCTTCACCCGCGCATAGAGCCGGTCGAGATCGGCGAGGCTGGTGGAATCGGCCTGGATGCCGGTGGCGTTGGGGCCGATCGCCGTCACGGCGGCGGCGAGTTCGGCGGAACGGCGGCCAGTGACGAAAACCTGGGCGCCTTCCGCGGCGAAGCGCCGCGCGGTGGCGAGGCCGATGCCGCTGGTGCCGCCGGTGACGACGGCGACCTTGCCTTCGAGCTTGCGGGCCATGTCTGCAACTCCTTGCTGGATTGGCTGCGAGGAAGGTATGGCCGGGGCGATGCCGTCAAAATAGAAAGGATTGAAAGCCACTGTTGCAGGATTGCAGATGTCCAGGCTGCCGGATTTCGAAGCGCTGGCGATGGTCGCGCGGCTCGCCGAGGAAGGCTCTTTCGCTGCCGCGGCGCGCGCGCTCGGCGTCTCGGTGGCAACGGTCTCGCGCGCGGTCACCCGGCTGGAGGAGCGGCTGGGTGGCCGGGTCTTCAACCGCAGCTCCCGCCGGCTGGCGCTGACCGATCTCGGCCGCATCGTGGCCGAGCGGGCGGCGCGGACCCTGTGCGAAGCGGAGGAGGCGGAGGCGGCCGGGCGCGAGCTGGCGAGCCAGCCGCGCGGCCTGGTCCGGCTCGCTGTGCCGATGTCCTTCGGGCTGCGGCGGGTGGCGCCGGTCCTGCCGGACTTCCTGCGGCGCTACCCGGACATCTCGCTCGACCTGCATCTCGGCGATGCCGTGGTGGACCTGGTGGGCGAGGGGTTCGACGCGGCGCTGCGGATCGCGGTGCTCGAGGATTCCGCGCTGGTGGCGCGACGGCTCTGCCCGGTGGCGCGGCTGGTGGTGGCCTCGCCGGCCTATCTCGCCCGGCATGGGCGGCCGCAGCACCCGCGCGAGCTCGCGGCGCATCGCTGCCTCGGCTACGCCTACCGGGCCCGGGGCGATGCCTGGCGCTTCATCGGGCCGGATGGCGAGGAGATTGCCGTCATCCCGACCGGCCCGCTACGGGTGACCAATGTGGATGCGCTGGTGCCGACCGTACTGGATGGCCTCGGCATCGCCGAGGTGCCGGATTTCGTCGTGGCGGAGCACCTGGCGGCGGGGCGGATGGAGGTGGTGCTGCCCGGCTGGCGGATGGCCCTGGGCGGGCTCTACTTCATCACGCCGACCGCGCGGCACCGGCCGGCCAAGGTCGAGGCGCTGGCCGCCTTCCTGGCCGAGCGCCTGTCCGTCCCTGGCTGAGCGCGCGCCGGCCTCATTCCCTCCAGGGATGCGCGGCCCAGAGCTTCTCGTACTGCGCCTGCATCGCCACCAGCTCGCCGCGATACTCGTCCGGGCCGAGCAGGCGGAGCGGCAGGGCGAGCTGGGTGGCGGTCGTCTGCCATTCCGGGTCCTCCGCCGCGCGACGGGCGGCGTCCACCAGCCGGTCGAGCACCGGGCGGGGCAGGCCGGCCGGGGCGGCGAGGCCGCGCATCGAGCCCTCGACCACGTCGAAGCCCTGTTCGCGGAAGGTCGGCACGTCGGCCATCACCGGCCAGCGGGCGGTGCCCATCTGGCCGAGCGGGCGGAACAGGCCCTGGCGGAAATCGCCGATCGCCTCGCCGATATTGGTCACGGCGAGGTCGATCTGCTTCGAGAGGGTGGCGGTGCGGACGGGGGCGCCGCCGGCAAAGGGGACATGGAGGAATTTGGTGCCGGTGACGCGCTCCAGCGCCAGCACCGCGAGATGGTCGTCGGAGCCGATGCCGGAGGTGCCGTAGCTGACCTGGCCGGGACGGCGACGGGCTTCCTCCACCAGATCGGCGACGTTGCGCAGCGGGCTGTCGGGCCGCACCCAGATGGCGCCCGGATCATCCACGATGTTGAGGACCGGGGCGAAGTCGTCGAGGCGGAAGCGCGCCTGCGGCCGCTCCAGCGGGATGGTGACGATGGTCGGCGTGTTGATGAAGCCGATCGTGTAGCCGTCCGGCTTGCTGCGGGCGAGTTCGGTGAAGCCGATCTCGCCCGCGGCGCCGGGGCGGTTGGTGACCACCACGGGCTGGCCGAGATACTTCTCCATGATCCGGGCCAGGGGGCGGGCCGCGACATCCGTGCCGCCGCCGGCCGGGAAGGCCAGCACCATGGCGAGCGGGCGGTCGGGGAAGCCGCCCTGGGCCAGGGCGAGGCCCGGGGCGGCGAGCGGGAGGCCGGCCAGGCCGCCGATGAGGGCGCGTCTTTGCATGGTTTCGATCCTCCCGGTATCCGCTTATGGCGCGGCGACCGGGATGGATCGGATCATGCCGGCGGCGGCGTGGCAACGATGGGGATGGCCCCTACCCGTTCACCACCGTGCCGCCGTTGGGGTGCAGCACCTGGCCGTTGATGTAGCTGCTGTCGCTCTCGGCGGCGAGGAAGATGTAGCTCGGCGCGCATTCGTCCGGCTGGCCGGGGCGGCCCATCTCGGCGGACTGGCCGTGCTTCGCCGTGCTCTCCTCGTCGAAGCTCGCGGGGATCAGCGGCGTCCAGATCGGGCCGGGCGCCACGGCATTCACCCGGATCTGCCGCGAGGGATAGAGCTGCTGCGACAGGCTGCGGGTAAAGGCGAGGATGGCGCCCTTGGTGCTGGCGTAGTCGATCAGCCCCGGGCTGCCCTTGTAGGCGGTGATCGAGGTGCTGTTCACGATGGCGCCGCCCTTCGGCATGTGCGGCAGCGCCGCCCGCGTCACCCAGAACATGCCGAGGATGTTGGTGCGGAAGGTGCGCTCCACCTGGTCCTCCGGGATCTCGGCGAAGTCCTTGCAGATGTGCTGCTCGGCGGCGTTATTCACCAGGATGTCGATGCGGCCGCCGAGCGCCTGCGCCGCCTCGGCCACCGCGCGATGGACGAATTCGCGCTCGCCGATATCGCCGGCGATGGCGGTGCAGCGGCGGCCTTCGGCCTCGATGAGGCGCCGCGTCTCCTCGGCGTCCTCGTGCTCGTCCTTGTAGAGGATGGCGACGTCGGCGCCCTCCTTGGCGAAGCCGATGGCGACGGCGCGGCCGATGCCGGAATCGCCGCCGGTCACCAGCGCGGTCTTGCCGGTGAGCTTGCCGCTGGCGCGCCAGTGCTCCATCCGATCCTGCGGACGGGGCGTCATCTCCGTGGTGAGGCCGGGCTGGCGGTTCTGGCGCTGCGGCGGCTGGGGGGTCTGCTTGTCGTCGGGCATGGGGGTCCTCCGTGCCCCGGCCAACGGGGCGGGCGGGGCGGGGGTTGCCGATGGCGGGTGGAACGGTCGGTTAATCCCTGCCGGCGCATCCTGCGGGAATGGACAGGACCCAAGGCATCTCTCACGGCGGCAAGCCGGGCACCGCGCCGCCGCGCCCGGCCAAGGCGAATGCCTTCAAGCAGGCGATGGCGCGCGCCATGGAGGGCGCGGGTCCGCCGGCCCGGCTGCCCGCCCCCGCCGCGGCGCCGCGGGTGGCCGAGAATGCCTTCCGCGCCCGCATCGCCCTGGCCGAGAGCAGCGCCCGCGCGCCCGATCAGGGGCTCGGGGCGCGGAACGCAAGCTCGGGGGCGCTCGGGCGCTACCAGATCACGCCGCAGGCCCTGCGCGACCTTGGCTGGCAGGATGCGGGCGGGCAGTGGACGGCGCTGGCGGCACGGCATGGCATCCGCTCCGAGGCCGATTTCCTGACGAGCGCCCCGGCGCAGGAGGCGGCGATGGCGGCCTATCTCCGCCGGGCGGAGCAGCAGCTCGACCGCAACGGCAGCCTGGCGAGGGCGGGCGGCAGCGTCATGGGGCTGGATGGCCAAGTGGTGCCGCTGACCGAGGCGGGGCTGGTCGCGGCAGCGCACCGGCGGGGGGCGGGGAGCGTGGCGCGCTACCTGGCGCATCGCACCAGCACGCCGGATGCGCCGCTGAGCCAGGCCGACCGCAGCGCCTTCGCCGCGGTGGAGGGCCGGCTCAGGGGATTTGCGGCGCTGCCTTACGGCCTTGCCAGCCGGGAGGGCGGCACGCGCAACGGGTGACCGAGGGGGAGCGGCGCCCCCCTCGGCCGGCGCGGCTCAGGCCGTGCGGTCGCCGCCGCCGGAAAGCGCCGCCTGCGCCGCCGCCAGCCGCGCCACGGGGACGCGGTAGGGCGAGCAGGAAACGTAGTCGAGGCCCGCCTCCTCGCAGAACTGGATCGAGGCCGGGTCGCCGCCATGCTCGCCGCAGATACCGAGCTTGAGGTCGCTTTTCACCCCCCTGCCCTTCTCCTTGGCGATCCGCACCAGCGCGCCGACGCCCTCCGGGTCGATGGAGACGAAGGGGTCCTTCGGCAGGATGCCCTTCTCGACATAGAGGGGGAGGAACTTGCCGGCGTCGTCGCGGGAGAGGCCGAAGGTGGTCTGCGTCAGGTCGTTGGTGCCGAAGCTGAAGAAATCGGCCACCTCGGCGATCCGGTCGGCGGTCAGCGCGGCGCGCGGCAGCTCGATCATGGTGCCGACATAGTACTCGATCGTCTGGCCGCTCTCGGCGAAGACCTCCTTCGCCACCTTGTCGACCTGGGCGCGGGTGATCTCCAGCTCGCGGCGGGTGGCAACCAGCGGGATCATGATCTCCGGCACCGGGGCGGCGCCGGTCTCCTTGGCGGTGGCGACGGCCGCCTCGAAGATGGCGCGGGCCTGCATCTCGTAGATCTCCGGGTAGGAGATGCCGAGGCGGCAGCCGCGGTGGCCGAGCATCGGGTTCGCCTCCGACAGGTCGGCGGCGCGGCGCTGCATCGTCACCGGGTCGGTGCCGAGCGAGGCCGCCACCTCGGCGATCTCCGCCTCGGAATGCGGCAGGAACTCGTGCAGCGGCGGGTCGAGCAGGCGGATCGTCACCGGCAGGCCGGCCATGATGCGGAACAGCTCGATGAAGTCAGCGCGCTGGAAGGGCAGCAGGCGGGACAGCGCCTCGCGCCGCCCCCCCTCCGTCTCCGACATGATCATCTGCCGCACCGCGCCGATGCGCTGCGGGTCAAAGAACATGTGCTCCGTGCGGCAGAGGCCGATGCCCTCGGCGCCGAATTTGCGCGCCGTGTCGGCATCGAGCGGCGTCTCCGCATTGGCGCGGACCTTGAGGCGGCGAACGCCGTCCGCCCACTCCATCAGCGTGGCGAAGTCGCCGGAAAGCTGCGGCTCCACCATGGCGACGGAGCCGATGAAGATCTCGCCCGTCGCGCCGTCGAGGGTGATGGTCTCGCCGCCGCGGATGGTCTGGCCGCCGGCCATCAGCATCTGCGAGGAATAGTCGACGGTGACGCCGCCGGCGCCGGCGACGCAGGGCCGGCCCATGCCGCGGGCGACCACCGCCGCGTGGCTGGTCATGCCGCCGCGCGTCGTCAGGATGCCGCGCGCGGCATGCATGCCGTGGATGTCCTCCGGGCTCGTCTCGATGCGGACGAGGATGACGGCCTCGCCCTTCGCCGCGCGGGCCTCCGCCTCATCGGCCGAGAAGACGACGGCGCCGCTGGCGGCACCCGGGCTCGCCGGCAGGCCCTTGGCGAGCAGCTTGCGCGGCGCCTTCGGGTCGAGCGTCGGGTGGAGGAGCTGGTCGAGGGCCGAGGGGTTGACGCGCTTGATGGCCTCGGTCTGGTCGATCAGCCCCTCGCGCGCCATGTCGACGGCGATCTTGAGGCTGGCCGCCGCGGTGCGCTTCCCGTTGCGGGTCTGCAGCATGTAGAGCTTGTTCTGCTGGACCGTGAACTCGATGTCCTGCATGTCCGTGTAGTGCTGCTCGAGCCTGGCGCGGACCGCGACGAGCTCCTCATAGGCCTTCGGCATGGCGACTTCCATGCTGCGCTCGCCCGGCTTCGCCTTGAGCTGCGCCATGGGCTGCGGCGTGCGAATGCCGGCCACCACATCCTCGCCCTGGGCGTTGATGAGGTACTCGCCGTAGAAGATGTTCTCGCCGGTGCTGGGATCGCGGGTGAAGCAGACGCCGGTCGCGCAATCCTCGCCCATGTTGCCGAAGACCATGGCCTGGACGTTGACCGCGGTGCCCCAGCTGGCGGGGATGTCGTGCAGGCGGCGATAGGTGTTGGCGCGGGCGTTCATCCAGGAGCCGAAGACGGCGCCGATGGCGGCCCAGAGCTGCGCCTCGGGGTCCTGCGGGAAGGGCTGGCCGGTGACCTGGGCCACCATCTCCTTGTAGCCGGTGACGACCGTCTTCCAGTCCTCGGCGGTGAGCTGCGTGTCCTCGTGGACGTCGCGGCTGATCTTCACCTCCTCGATGATCTCCTCGAAGCGGTGGTGGTCGACGCCGAGCACGACGCTGCCGAACATCTGGATGAAGCGGCGGTAGCTGTCCCAGGCGAAGCGCGAGTCGCCCGAGGCGGCGGCGAGGCCATCCACCGTCTCGTCGTTGAGGCCGAGGTTCAGCACGGTGTCCATCATCCCCGGCATGGAGACGCGGGCGCCGGAGCGGACGGAGACGAGCAGCGGCTTCTTGTAATCGCCGAAGCGGACGCCGACCGCCTCCTCGATGCGGGCGAGGGCGGCGGCGACCTGGTCCTTCAGCTCCGGCGGGTACTGCTTGCCGTTGTCGTAGTAGTAGGTGCAGACCTCGGTGGTGATGGTGAAGCCGGGCGGGACGGGCAGGCCGATGCTGGCCATCTCGGCCAGGTTGGCGCCCTTTCCGCCGAGCAGGTTGCGCATCTCGGCCTTGCCTTCGTTATGGCCGGCACCGAAGCTGTAGACCCACTTGCTCACGGGCGAGTTCCTTGTGTTGGACGAGGGCGACGCGGACGCCGGTCGTGGCGCAGAGTGTGCCATTCCGGCGTCAATTCAACCTTCGATTTTTGAGAAGTCCGCGACCACCGCCATGGCGGCGCAGAGACGGCTGAGCAAACGCAGCCTGTTAGCACGCAGTTTCGCATCCGGGTCGTTCACAACCACGGATTCAAAGAAGGCGTCGAGCGGGGCGCGGAGTGCGGCGAGCGCCCCCATGGCGGCGAGGAAATCCTCGCGCGCCAGGGCGGCGGCGACCTCCGTGGCGCGGGCCTCGACCGCATTGGCCAGCGCGGCCTCGGCGGGGAGGACGAGCAGGGGGGGATCGACCGGGCCGTCATGCGGGCCGTCCTTCCGCGTCTCGATGCGGAGGATGTTGGCGGCGCGCTTGTAGGCAGCGAGGAGGTTGGCGCCGTCCGGCGTCGCCAGCATGGTCTCGAGCGCGGCGGCGCGGGCGAGCAGGCGCACGAGGTCGTCATCGGGCGTCGCGCCGAAGATGGCGGCGACGAGGTCGTGGCGGGCGCCCTCGGCGCGGAGCTGGACGCGGAGGCGGTCGAGGAGGAAGTCGAGCAGGCCCGCGGCGAAGGCGGCGACCATCGGCGGGTGGTCGGACCCGGCCGGTGGTTGCCAGCCGGCCGCCATCTTCTCCGTGGCGACGTCCATGCCGAATTCGGGGCTGGCGGTGGTGCCGGTGGCCTGGGGATAGCCGAAGAAGGCCTCGCCGATCAGCCCGGCGAGGCCGAGCCGCAATCCGCCCTCCCGGATCATCCGGATGACGCCGAGCGCGGCGCGGCGGAGGGCGAAGGGGTCGCCCGAGCCGGTCGGACGCTCGCCGACCGCGAAGAAGCCGGCGAGCTGATCGAGCTTGTCCGCCAGCGCCACCGCGACCGCCACCGGCTCGGAGGGCACCGCGTCCCCGGGGCCGAGCGGCCGGTAATGGGCACCGATCGCCTCGGCGAGGCGCGGATCCTCGCCATCGGCGAGCGCGTAGTATCGGCCCATGATGCCCTGGACCTCGGGAAATTCGCCGACCAGGCCCGTCGCCAGGTCGGCCTTGGCCAGCCGCCCGGCGCGGGCCGCCAGCGCCGGGTCGGCGCCGACATGCGGGGCGATGAGGCCGGCCAGACGCTCCAGCCGCCGCACCCGCTCGCCCTGGGTGCCGAGCTTGGCGTGGAAGACGACGTTTTCCAGCTTCGGCAGGAACGCCTCCAGCCGCTGCTTGCGGTCCTGGTCCCAGAAGAAGCGCGCATCGGCGAGGCGGGCGCGCAGCACGCGCTCGTTGCCGGCGATGATGGCGGCGCCGCCATCCTCGGGGATGATGTTGGCGACGAGGGCGAAGCGCGGTGCGGCGCCGCCGTCTTTGTGGCGGAGCGCGAAGTAGCGCTGGTTCACCCGCATGGTGGTGCGCATCACCTCGGGCGGCAGGTCCATGAAGGCCGCGTCGATGGAGCCGAGCAGCGGCACCGGCCATTCCACCAGCCCGGCCACCTCGGCGAGCAGGCCGCGGTCGGGGACGACCTCCAGCCCCTCCCGCGCCGCGAGCTCGGCGATGCCGCTCTCGATCAGCCGCTCGCGCTCGGCGGCGTCGGCGATGACGAAGCGCCCGCGCAGCCCCGCCTCGTACTCGGCGAAGGAGGCGACGGCGAAGGGTTCCGTCCCGGCGAGGATGCGGTGGCCCTCGGTCAGGTCATCGGCGGCGATGCCGTGGACCTGGTCCTCGCCCTGGGCGAGGGCGAAGCGGACGGGGCGGCCGTCGAACAGGCAGAGGACGCGCTGCAGGGGGCGGACCCAGGCGAAGTCGCTGCTGCCCCAGCGCATGGATTTCGGCCAGGGGAAGGCGCGCAGCACAGCGGGGACGGCGCGGGCCAGCAGGGCCTCGGCCAAAGTCACCTCGCCGGGCTTGGCGAGAACCCAGAAATCGCCCTCCTCCCGCAGCTGCTCGCGGGTGGCACCGTGCTTGCGGAGGAAGCCCTCCAACGCCTGGGGCGGGGCGTTGCGGCGGGGGCCGCGCTCTTCCTTGCCCGGGGTCTCGGCGCGCGCGGCCATCTCGCCGACGAGGGCGATACGGCGGGGGCCGGAGAGCGGGCGGGGCGGCTCCGGCATCAGCGGGCGCAGCTCGGCCTGGAGCAGGCGGGCGAAATCCTCCGCCGCCCGGGCCTGCATGCGGGCCGGGATTTCCTCGGAGAAGAGCTCGATGAGCAGTTCGGGCATCGGTTACAGCGCCGCTTTCACGTCGGTCCGGGCGAAATCATCGCCCTTGAACAGGAGGGGCTCGTTGCGGTGCCTGGCGAGGGCATAGGCGAAGCAGTCACCGAGGTTGAGGCCGGCCGGGTGGCGACCCTTGCCGAAGCGGCGCCAGCCATCCTGGGCGATCCCGGCCAGTTCCGCGGTGAAGGGCACGATCTCCGGCTTCATCGTCCGGAGCAGGTCGTCGAGTTCCAGCCGCATCGAAGGGCCGACCCGGCCCTCGCTCACCAGGGCCGCCTCCACCAGGGTCGGCGCCGCGATCGCCACTGAGCTGGCCGTGTCGATGGCGGCAATGAACTCCCCCGCCTCCACCTCATGGAAGAGGATGGCGATGAGCGCGGAAGTGTCCACGATCATCGCGGCAGCCCGTTCTCGTCATACAGGTCGGCGTGGTCGCTGGTCACGCCGGGCGGCACGAGCTTCCCGGCGCGTTCCGAGATGGCCATGAGGGCATCGAACCGGCGGCGCCGCACGGCCTCTCGGTCGGTCCGCTCCCGCGCCAGCCGCTCCGTCACCGCTTGGCGCAGGGCATCGGTCACCGAGGTGCCGAGAAGCTCGGCCAGCGCCTTCGCCTCGGCAATGAGCGCCGGGTCCTTAATGTTCAGCTGGCCCATGCGAAGCTCCGGGGTAGATCGGAAAGAAGCATTCTACCCTACCCCTCCCCCTTCAGCCATGCCTCGCAGCAGCCCTTCGCCAGCGCCCGCACGCGGCCGATATAGGCGGCGCGCTCGGTCACGCTGATGGCGCCGCGGGCGTCGAGCAGGTTGAAGCGGTGGCTGGCCTTGATGCACTGGTCGTAGGCCGGCATCGCCAACCCCTGGGCGAGCAGCGCGGCGCACTCCTTCTCGGCATCCTCGAAGTGGCGGAACAGCATCGGCACGTCGGCAAACTCAAAATTATGGGCGCTGTACTCGCGCTCGGCGCGGAGGAAGACCTCGCCGTACTTCACGCCCTCGTCATTGAAATCGAGGTCGTAGATGCTGTCCTTGCCCTGGAGGTACATCGCCAGCCGCTCGAGGCCGAGGGTCAGCTCGCAGCAGGGTACGGCGCAGGGGATGCCGCCGACCTGCTGGAAGTAGGTGAACTGCGTCACCTCCATGCCGTCGCACCAGACCTCCCAGCCGAGGCCCCAGGCGCCCAGCGTCGGGCTCTCCCAGTCGTCCTCGACGAAGCGGAAGTCGTGGACCTTGGGGTCCATCCCCAGCGCCCGGTAGGCATCGAGAAGGAGGGATTGCGGGTCGCGCGGGCTCGGCTTCAGGATCACCTGGTACTGGTAGTAGTGCTGCAGGCGGTTGGGGTTCTCGCCGTAGCGCCCGTCTGAGGGGCGGCGGCTCGGCTGCACATAGGCGGCCTTCCAGGGCTTCGGGCCGAGGGCGCGGAGCGTCGTCGCCGGGTGGAAGGTGCCGGCGCCGACCTCCATGTCATAGGGTTGCAGGATCAGGCAGCCCTGCGCCGACCAGAAGGCGTGCAGGCGGAGGATGATGTCCTGGAAGCTCGGCGGCTTCTGACGGAGGGTGGGGGCGGCCAGGCTCTGCATGCGGCGCCTTTTGCCACGGCCCCGCTCGCGAACATAGTGGGGCGGCCCGTCACAGCCCGAGGCGTGCCCAGGCGGCGCGTTCCTCCGCCGCGGCGATGATCGCCTCGGCGGAGAGGCCGGGCAGCAGGCGACGCAGCAGCGAGGGGCGGCGGGCGCCGAAGGGAACGAGCTTCGCCTTCGGGCCGAAGCGGCGGCGCGCCTCCTCCGCCGCATCGCCGAGGCGGTCGGCGAGGCCAAGCTCCACCGCGCGGCGGCCGGGCCAGAAGCGGCCGGTGAAGAGCTCCTCCGCCGGGGCCTTCAGCCGGTCGCCGCGGCGGGATTCGACCCAGCCGCGGAACTCGCCATGCAGCTCGCCGAGCAGGGTGTCGAGCCGGGCCACATCCTCCGGCTGCTCGGGGGCGAAGGGGTCGAGGAAGCTCTTCTCGCTGCCGGCGGTGTGCATCCGCCGCTCGATGCCGAGGCGCCGGATCGCCCCCTCGAAGCCGAAGCCTGCGGCGATGACGCCGATGGAGCCGAGGATGGAGGCCGGGTCCGCCACGATCTCGTCGGCCGCGCAGGCGATCCAGTAGCCGCCGGAGGCCGCGGCATCCTCGACGCAGGCGATGACGGGTAGCCGCTTCTCCTCCGCCAGCCGCCGGATGTGGCGGGCGATGAGGCTCGACTGCACCGGCGAGCCGCCGGGCGAGTTGACGACAAGGAAGACGGCCGCCGCCCGCTTCAGCGCGAAGGCGCGGTCGAGGACGGGGGCGATGCCGGCGAGGCTCAACCCGCCGCCGAGGCCGGGGCGGGCGGCGATGGTGCCTTGGAGGCGGACGAGGGCGATGCGCGGGTCGCGCGAAAGGAAGGGAAGCGAGAGGGGCATGGGGCCAGACATGCCCGCGCCGGCGCCGGTATCAAGCCCGCATGCCGGGGGTTGTCCTCCGCGCCCGGCTTCGCCAGCCTGCCGGCGAACAGGGAGGGCCGGGCGATGTTCGACTTCAAGGGCAAGCGGGTGGTGGTCTGCGGCGGCAGCCGGGGCATCGGGCGGTCGATCGCGCTCGGCTTCGCGGGGGCGGGGGCGGCGGTGTCGATCTGCGCCCGGAGCGCGGGGCCGCTGGAGGCGGCGCGGGCGGAGATCGCGGCTCATGGCGTCCAGGCCCATGCGGCGGGCTGCGACCTCGGCGACCGGGAGGCGGTGCGCGGCTATGTCGCGGCGGCGGCCGAGGCGCTCGGCGGCATCGACGTGCTGGTGAACAACGCCAGCGGCTTCGGCTCGCAGGATACCGAGGAGCACTGGGCGCAGGGGCTCTCGGTCGATGTCATGGCAACGGTCCGGGCGACGCATGCGGCGCTGCCCTTCCTGGAAGCCGGCCGCGGCAGCATCATCAACGTCTCCTCCATCTCCGGCTACCGGCCCTCGGTGCGGACGCCGGCCTATGCGGCGGTGAAGGCGCTGCTGATCAACTACACCACCTCGCAGGCGGCGATGTATGCGCCGAAGGGCATCCGGGTGAATGCGGTGGCGCCGGGCTCGATCGAATTCCCCGGCGGCTCCTGGGAGCAGCGGCGGACGAGCAATCCCGAGCTGTACAACTCGATCCTCGGCAGCATCCCCTTCGGGCGGCTCGGTACGCCGGAGGAAGTGGCGAATGTCGCGCTGTTCCTGGCGAGCCCACTGGCCGGGTGGGTGACAGGGCAAACCGTCATCGTGGACGGGGGCCAGATGTTGTGATCGAGGCGGGCCGCATTCTCGTCATCAACCCGAACTCCTCCGTCTCCTGCACGCAGGGGATCGCGGCGGCGCTGGAGCGCTTCGGCGCGCTCGGGCGGTTCGAGGTGGTGCGGCTGGCGGAAGGGCCGCCGGCCATCGCCAGCTGGCGGGACTGGCATTCGGTCGCCGAGCCGCTCTGCCGGCTGGTGGAACGGGAGGCGGCGGCGGCTTATGTGATCGCCTGCGTCTCGGACCCCGGGCTGGAGGCGGTGCGGGCGACGACGCGGCGCCCGGTGCTCGGGATGTTCCGCAGCGCGGTCGCGGCGGCGATGACGCGGGCGGAGCGCTTCGGCGTCATCGGCTTCGTCGCGGCGAGCGAGGCGCGGCAGCGCATGGCGCTGCGGGGGATGGGGGTGGAGGAGCGGCTGGCCGGCTGGATTCCGCTCGACCTGCCGATGGAGGTGCTGACCGACCCGGAAGTGCCGCGGGCGCGCATCCGTGAGGCGGCGCGGGCGCTGGCGGCGACGGGAGCGGGCGCGATCGTGCTGGGCTGCACCGGCATGGCCGGGCATGTCGCCGCGGCGGAGGATGCCGCGGGGCTCCCGGTGATCGAGCCCTGCGCGGCGGCCGGGGCGATGGCGCTGCTGGCCACCGCCCCGCAGTAGTCGAGGCTAGATGCCGGACTTCTGACCGCTGGTCTCGAGCTGGATGTAGCGCTGGACCGTCTGCGGCAGGCTCTGGCCAACGAACTCAGCCATCTGCACCTCCTCCTGCAGGCTCTGCTGCAGCAGGCCGAGGCCCTCCTGGTCACCCGCCGCCTGCGCCATCTCCATGAGGGCGCGGTAGGACGCGATCTCGAAATGCTCGAAGGCGTAGTTGGCGAAGGTGTTCTTCAGGATCTCGTCCTGCATCGGGGCATGCGCCATGGCGGCGAGGTTGCCCATCAGCCCGGTGCCGAAATCCTTCAGCGCGGAGTGGCTGGTGCCGTGCCGCTCGAGAATCTGCTCCAGGCGCTGGGCCTGAACGCGGCTTTCCTCCACATGGGACTTCATGCGGGCCGCCATCTCGGGATAGTTCTCGATCCGCTCGATTTGGCGCTCGAGCAGTTGAACCGCCTGCGTCTCGAGGGCATGGGCGTTCTTGAGGCCGGTGATGTAGATGTCCTGGGCGCTGCTTGCCATGGAGTGTCTCCTGTGTTTCCTGCGCAAGGAACAGCGCCGGGCGGGGGGCGGTTCCCAGGGCGGGCGGACCGTTCCGGCGGCATGCGCCAGCGCCCGGGAACGCGGGGCGGGGCTATGGCGCTTTGCCGGCCATGGAAAAGGACAGCCCGATGCGCTGGGACGCGACGACTACCGACGCCAAGCCGCCACGCTTCGTGCCGGCGCCGCTCACCACGGCGATAGGCCGGGGCGTCCGCAACCGCTGCCCCTATTGCGGCGTCGGCCGGGTCTTCGCCGGCTACCTGACGCTGGTGCCGGAATGCAGCAACTGCCACGCGCCGCTCGCCCGGCTGCGGGCCGACGACGCGCCGCCCTACTTCACCATCTTCCTCGTCGGCCACCTGCTGGTGCCGCCGGTATTCTGGGTGGAGAAGGCCTACGAGCCCCCCATGTGGATCCACATGGTCGTCTGGTTGCCTCTCTTCACCATCCTCTGCATCCTGATGCTGCGGCCCATCAAGGGCGCGGTGGTGGGGTGGATGAGCACGCTCGGCATCGTTTCGGTGGAGGATGATGAGGACGAGGAGGCGCCGGCCGCGGCGGCGCCCCCGCTGCGCGGGCTGCCTGACCGGAATGCCTGAAGCGGAGCCCCCGGAACGGCGGATCGCCCGGCTGGAGCTGCCGGATGCCAGCCCCCTCCCCTCGGCCTATGCCGAGGCGGATCGCAGGCAGGCGGTGCAGGACCTGCTGGCCGGCAACAGCTTCGACCCGCTCGGCGTGCCGGGCGGGCCCTTCGTGCTATATCTCTGCGTGCGGGACGGGCGGCTGGTCTTCGACATCCGCGACGGGGCGGAGGAGCCGGTGCGTGCGGTGGCGCTGGCGCTCGGGCCTTTCCGGCGGCTCATCAAGGACTATCACCTGATCGTCCAAAGCCACGAGCAGGCCGTCACCGAGGGCGGGCACGAGGCGCGCATCCAGGCGATCGACATGGGCCGGCGCGGATTGCACAACGAGGGCGCGGCGCTGCTGGTGGAGCGGCTGGAGGGCCGCATCGGCCTCGATTTCGAGTCGGCGCGGCGGCTCTTCACCCTGGTCTGCGCGCTGCACCAGCGGATCTAGCGAGCACACTCATTCATGAAGATCAACGGCACCCCCTATCGCAGCGTCTGGGTGGACCCCGAGGATGGCTGGTCCGTCCGCATCTTCGACCAGACCAAGCTGCCCTGGTTGGTCGACATCCTCCGGCTCACGACATGGGAGGAGGCGGCGCAGGCCATCCGCACCATGCAGGTGCGCGGGGCGCCGCTGATCGGCGCCGTCGCCGCCTATGGCGTGGCGCTGGCGATGCGGGAGGACCCCGCCTCGCTCGACCGGGTGCTGCCGGCGCTCAACGCCACCCGGCCGACAGCGATCAACCTGCGCTGGGCGCTCGACCGGCAGCGGGCGGCGCTGCACAACCTGCCCGTCGAGGCGCGGGCGGAGGCGGCCTATGCCGAGGCGGCGGCCATCGCCGACGACGATGCCGAAACCTGCCGGCGCATCGGCGAGAACGGGCTGCCGCTGCTGGCGGAGGTCGCGGCGCGGAAGGGCAAGGTCAACGTGCTGACCCATTGCAATGCGGGATGGCTGGCGACCGTCGACTGGGGCACCGCCCTCGCCCCGATCTACATGGCGCATGATGCCGGTCACGACGTGCATGTCTGGGTCGACGAGACGCGGCCGCGCAACCAGGGCGCGGCGCTGACCGCCTTCGAGCTTGGCGCGCATGGCGTCCCGCACACCGTCATCGCCGACAATGCGGGCGGACACCTGATGCAGCATGGCGATGTTGACCTCTGCATCGTCGGCACGGACCGGGTGACGCGGCAGGGCGACGTCGCCAACAAGATCGGCACCTACCTGAAGGCGCTGGCGGCGCGGGACAACGGCATCCCCTTCTGGGTGGCGCTGCCGCATTCGACGCTCGACTGGCGCGTGCGCGACGGCGTGGCCGAGATCCCGATCGAGGAGCGGTCGGGCGCGGAGGTGACGGAGCTCACCGGCCGCACCGCGGATGGACGGATCGAGACGGTGCGGGTGGTGGCCGAGGGCAGCGCGGCCGCCAACCCGGCCTTCGACGTGACGCCGGCGCGGCTGGTGACGGGACTCATCACCGAGCGCGGGCGGTGCGACGCAAGTGAGGCAGCGCTCGCCACCATGTATCCGGAATTCGCCGGCCAGTAGAAACCCGGCCCCTTCGTTTCATCCAGCCCTGGCTGAATTGTAGCCGACCTGAAACCTGAGCATCATCCTCAGGCTATACGGCGACGGCATGGTCCGCCGCCGCATGGCTTGGGGGTGTTTGATGATGAGTAAGGCCCGAATTCTGGCGGCCGGAAGTGTTTTCCTTGCCATGGCGGCGCCGCCCGCGCTGGCGCAGGATGCCGCCCGGATGGAAGTGATCGAGCGGCAGATCCGGTCGCTGCAGGGCGAGCTGACCCGCATGCGGCGCGACATGCAGGCGCGCGAGACCGAAACCCGCGCGGCCAAGCAGGACGCCGCCCAGGCCCGCTCCGAAGCGCAGGCCGCGCAGCGTCAGGTCGAGACCACGCAGCGCCAGGTCGAGGCCGCGCCGCGCGTCACCGCGCAGGCGCCGGCCGACCAGGTACGCATCACCTTCCCGAGCAACCGGCCGACCATCAGCTCCGCCGATGGCCGGTTCAGCGCCTATCTGGGCGCGCAATTCCAGTACGACATCGGCGGCGCGTTCCAGGGCGACCGCACCGCGGGAGCGCCGCGGCTCAACTCCTTCGGCGAGAACCTCCGCCGCGGCCGGCTGTTCTTCGGCTTCAAGTACGACGACCTGCTGCTGAGCGTGACCCCCGATTTCGGCGGCTCGCCGGACGGCACGCCCTCGCTCTACGAGGCCAACCTCACCTGGACGCCGCTCCGGCCGCTGGCGCTGACGGTCGGCTACTACAAGCCCTATTACGGCCTGGCCGACTCCATGAGCTCGAACGACTTCCTGTTCCTCGAACGGCCGAGCATCATGGAGATCGCCCGCAACATCGTGGCCGGCGACAGCCGTGCCTCGCTGGGCGGGCGCTGGGCGGCGAGCCGCTGGTTTGCCTCCGGCTACTTCACCGGCGACGTCGCCGGCTCGAACAGCACCAACCAGGCCACCAGCGGGCAGACCGGCTTCATCGGCCGCGTGGCCGGCCGGCCCTATACCGATGCCGACACCGACCTGCATCTCGGCCTCACCGGCTCCTACGCCTTCGACCTGCGGCGGCAGGCGGACGGCCAGACGCTCCGCCTGCGCGACCGGCCGGAATGGCGCGCCGGCGATCCTTCCACGCGGCTGATCGATACCGGGAATCTGGCGGCCGACAATGCCAGCACCTGGGGCCCCGAGTTCGGCGTGCGCTGGCGCAACTTCATGCTGCAGGGCGAGTACCAGCAGATCAACGTTTCGCAGGCCCAGGCCACCGGCGCGTCGCGGCCCGACCTGACCTTCAATGGCGGCTATGTCGAGGCGAGTTGGGTCATGACCGGCGAGCCACGGCGCTACAGCACCTCCTCCGCCGCCTTCGGCCGGCCCAGTCCGCGTCACCCCTTCAGCCTGAAGGAAGGCGGCTGGGGCGCCTGGGAGCTGATGGCCCGCTACAGCGTCGCCGACCTGAACGACAAGGTGACGCGCGGCACGGCGGCCTCCGCGACGGGCGGCGTCTATGGCGGCCGGCAGGAGACGGTGGGCCTGGGCCTGTCCTGGTACCCGACCAACTTCCTGCGCTTCATGCTCGATTGGAACATCGTCAACGTGGACCGGTTGAACGCCGCAGGTACCCAGCAGATCGGCGACCGCTTCCACACGATCGGGCTGCGGTCCCAGATGGCGTTCTGAGCCGCGCCGCGACGGCCCTGCAGCAAACTCCGATCAGGTTGAATCACCTGGTCGGAGGCATTTGCTCGTCACACCAACAAGCGGGAGCGGGTTCCGTGAGCCGGCGCGAACGGAAACCGCTCTAGCAGCCTGTCGGATTTGCACTTGGTGTCAGGCCGAGGGTTGAGGCGCGATCAGGCTGCGAGCCGCAGGTTGTGGAGCCTGCGGCAGTTGTAGGCGAGGGCGACGAGGGTCCACTCGCTGGTGACCTTGGCGAGGCCGCGGAGGTGGAAGCGGGTGAAGCCGAGGGCTGACTTGATGGTGCCGAAGACGGGCTCGACGGTCTGCTTGCGACGGGCGTAGCGGGCTTTGGCATTAGGGGTTTCGAGCTTGGCCACCATGGCGAGGCGCCAGGGCTCGGTGATGCGGCGTGGCGTCCTGGGCTGGGGTGGCGGCCGGAAGTCGTAGGCGCGGTGCGGCTGGGTCCGGCCGATGGCGACCAGCGGCTCGATCCCGTGCGCCTCGAGGGCGGCAACTGCCTCGCCTGAGGCGAAGCCGGTGTCGGCGAGGACGGTCTGTGGCAGGCCGATGCCGCCCTCCATGCCGAGGATGGTTGCGGCAAAGCTCGGCGCATCGGCCGAGGTGGCGACGACGCCGGTGGCGAGGATCAGCTGCGAGCCCTCGGCGCAGACCACAGCCTGGGCGTTGTAGGCCTGGCGGTACTCATGGGCGTCGGAGCGGCGCATCAGCGCGCTGTCGGGGTCGGTGAGGTTGGACTGCCGCTCGGGCGGCGGATCGTCCTTGGGCGGCTTGGGCGGGCGGCCCCGCCGGCCCGTCTTGGCCTCGTAGGCGGCGCGCTTGGCGTCATACTCGGGTCGGGCGGCCTCGGCTTCGGCACGGGCCTCGGCCTCCAGCCGGGCGCAGGCGGCATCGAGCTTGGCCTTGAGCGCCTCGCGCCTGGCGATCTCAGCGGGCAGCGCCTGCGGGTCGGGCTGGGCCTCAGCGTCGGCCGCCTCGGCGCGGTTGGTCAGGTCGGTGATGTCGGCAGCGAGCCTGACGCGCAGCGCCTTGGCGCGGTCATACCGCACCGAGCGGATCTTGGAGGCGTTGGCGTCGAGCTTGGTGCCGTCGATCGAAACCGTCCCGAGCCGCAGCAGGCCGCTCTCGCGCGCCAGCAGCAGCACCTGCAGGAAGGCCGCCTCGAAGGCAGCGCGGTTGGCCCGGCGGAAGGCGGCAATGGTGTCGTGGTCGGGGTGCAGGTTCGCCGCCACGTAGCGCACCCCAATGTCGCGGTGGGTCGCCCGCTCGATCCGCCGCGAGGAGAAGATGCCGTTCGCATAGCAGTAGATCAGCAGCGCCAGCAGCAGGCGCGGGTGATACTGCGCCTTGCCGCCCGGGATCGGCCGCACCGCAAAGGCGCCGAGCGGCACCCGGTCCACCGCCGCCACTACGAAGTGCGCCACGTCGTCCGCCGGCAACCAGTCCTTGGCATCCGGCGGCAGCAGAAAGGCCTGCTCGCGGCTGAACGGAATGAACCCTGTCATGCCCGCCAGATTCGCCCATTTCAGGCCAGATGGGAATCCGACAAGCTGCTAGCGGCCGTAGAGGGCCGGGACCGGGTGGCGATCCCGGCTGGTGCGCTCCAGCACCATCAGCCCCGCTATCAGCATGCCGCCGGCGCCGCAGGCGGCCCAGAAGGCGAGCATCGGCGGCACGCGGCCAGGGGTGAAGGCGTCGGACAGCAGCAGGGCGACCAGGGCCGAGATGATCGCCAGGGAGGCGCCGATCAGGCTGCAAGCGATCCGTTGCATGCGGGGATGCTCCATTCATCGATGGGCCAGGCGGCCCGTGCAGTCATAAGAACACCCGGGCCTTGGCAGCTTCTGGCCGGTGGTGGGGCGATTTCGTGGCAAGGCCCCCGGTTGCGCTGCAGCATGGAATGCGGGATCGTACCGGCCTCGCCTGCCGGGAGCCCCCTCGCCCATGATCCGTGCCCTTTTCGCCGCCCTGATGGGCGCCGGCCTGCTCGCCGCGCCGGCCCTTGCCCAGACCACCGTCGGGGCGCCTGCCGGCGGCCAGCCGCCGCTGCGCTGCGCGGTGGACGGCACCTTCGCGCCGCATGCCTTCCCGAGCCTCCAGGGCGGGGTGCAGGGCTTCCAGATCGACCTGTTCGACGCCGTGGCGAAGCGGCTGGGGCGGCAGCTCGTCATCGACAGCGCCAGCTTCTCCGGCCTCATCCCGGCGATGAATGCGGGGCGCTACGACTTCCTCTGCGCGCCGACGACGGTGACGCCGGAGCGCGCCCAGAGCCTGCTCTTCACCGAGGGCTATCTCTGGACCGAGCTGCAATTCGGCATCAAGCGCGGCACCACGCCGATCCGTTCGGAGGAGGATCTGCGCGGCAAGACGATCAGCGTGAACAAGGGCACGCCCTACGAGCAATGGGTGCGCAACAACGCCGAACGGCTGGGGCTGACGCTGCTCGCCTTCGACAGCCAGCCGGATGCGGTGCAGGCGGTGCTGCAAGGCCGGGCCTATGCCAACCTTTCGGGCAACACGGTCGTCAAGTACTCGGCCTCGCGCACGCCGCAATTCATCGCCGACTTCGTGCTGCCGGGCACGCGCTTCCACTGGGGGACGCCGGTGCGGCAGGACAACACGGCAATGCGGGCGCAGCTGGAAGAGGCGATCGAGTGCCTCAAGAAGGACGGCACCGTCGCCCGGCTCTCCGAGAAGTGGTTCGGCGCGGCGCCGAAGCCAGATGATGCGGAGCGCGTCAGCTTCCCCGGCTACGGCCCGCCCGACCTGCCGGGCTACGACGCGACCCCGGTGCGCGCGGCCTGCGGCTGACCATGCCGGCACAAAGGGGCGCCATCGTCGAGGCGCGCGGCATCCACAAGCATTTCGGCGGCCTGCACGTGCTGAAGGGCGTCGATCTCGCGGTGCGGGAGCGCGAGCTGGTCTTCGTCATCGGTCCGAGCGGCTCGGGGAAGTCGACGCTGCTGCGCTGCCTCAACCGGCTCGAGGAGCCGAGCGACGGCAGCATCACCGTGGACGGGATCGACATGCTCGACCGCCGCACCGACATCAACAAGGCCCGTCAGCGGATCGGGATGGTGTTCCAGTCCTTCAACCTCTACCCGCACATGACGGCGCTCGGGAATGTCGCGCTGGCGCTGCGCCGGGTGCAGGGCATGTCGCGCGCGGCGGCGGAGGCCAAGGCGCGGCAGGCGCTGGAACGGGTGCACCTGGCCGACCGGTCCGGGCACTATCCGGGGCAGCTTTCGGGCGGGCAGCAGCAGCGCGTCGCCATCGCGCGGGCCATCGCGCTCGAGCCGCGGGTGATGCTGTTCGACGAGCCGACCTCGGCGCTCGACCCGGAGCTGGTCGGCGGCGTGCTGGCCGCGATGCGCGAGCTGCGCGAGAGCGGCATGACCATGGTCGTCGTCAGCCACGAGATGGGCTTCGCCCGCGCGGCGGCGGACCGCGTGGTGTTCATGGATGGCGGGCGCATCGTCGAGGAGGGGCCGCCCGAGGCGATCTTCGGCAACCCGCAGCAGGAGCGGACGCGCGCCTTCATCGGCCAGATCACCCGCCACTAGCATGAGCAACTGGGACCGCTTCCTCGACAGCTTCTTCAACGCGCGCGTGGCCGCCGAGTACCTGCCGAAGATCATCGAGGGCTTCTGGCTCACCATCCTGCTCGCCGCCTGCATCATCCTGGCCGGCGTCGCGGCGGGGCTGGCGCTCGCCGTGCTGCGCAGCCTCGGCATCCGGGTGCTGAACTGGGCGATCATCTTCGTCGTCGACCTGTTCCGGGCGCTGCCGCCGCTGGTCATCATCGCGTTGCTCTATTTCGGGCTGCCGGCGGCGGGGCTGTCGCTTTCCGGCTTCGCGGCGGCCTGGCTGGCGCTCTCGCTGGTGCTGATGGCCTTCACCGAGGAGATCTTCTGGGCCGGCATCACCGCCGTGCCGAAGGGCCAGTGGGAGGCGGCGCGGAGCACGGGCCTCGGCTTCCTCGACACCTTCACCCTCGTCGTGCTGCCGCAGGCGGTGCGGATGGTGATCCCGCCGCTGACCAACCGCACCATCGCCATCACCAAGGGGACGGCGCTGGCCTCCGTCGTCGCGGTGCAGGAGATCCTGGGCGCGGCGCAGGCCGGCGTCTCCTTCAGCTTCAACCCGACGCCGCTGACGCTCGGGGCGGTCGCCTATCTCGTGCTGTTCCTGCCCGTCGTGATCCTCGGCCGCTGGGTCGAGACGCGCTTCGCCTGGAAGCGTTGAGCCAATGACCTTCGACGACTTCCTTCAGGCCTTCTTCTCGGTCGAGATCCTGCAGCAGGCCTGGCCAATCCTCTGGGCGGGGCTGCTGAACACGCTGCTGCTCTCGGTGGTGGTGGTGCCGCTCGGCTTCATCGGCGGGCTGGTCCTCGCCCTGCTCGGCACGGTGCACAGCCGCTGGGTGCGCTGGCCGCTGATCGCCTGGGTCGACCTGTTCCGCTCGCTGCCGCCGCTGGTGCTGCTGGTCTTCGTCTATGCCGGGCTGCCCTTCGCCGGGCTCGAGGTGAACGCGCTGACGGCGGTGGCCATCGGCTTCTTCCTCAACACCGGGGCCTACTACGGCGAGATCCTGCGCGCTGGCATCGAGAGCGTGCCGCGCGGGCAGGTGGAGGCGGCGCGCTGCACCGGCCTGACCACGGCGCAGGCGATGCTGCATGTCGTGCTGCCCCAGGCGGTGCGGAACGTGCTGCCGGACCTCATCTCCAACACGCTGGAGGTGGTGAAGCTCACCTCCATCGCCTCGGTGGTGGCGATGCCGGAGCTGCTCTTCCAGGCGCGGCAGGCGCAGAGCGTCACCTACAACGCGACGCCGATCATGGCCGCGGCGGTGATCTACTTCATCCTGCTCTGGCCGGTGGTGCGGTTGCTCTCGCGGCTGGAGAACCGCCAGCTCGCCGGCCGGCGTTAAGGCGCCGGCGGCAGCGACCGCAGATAGGCCACGATGTCCGACAGGTCATCGGGGCTGACGCGGGCGTAGTAGCCATAGGCCATCGGCGGGCCGAGCGGATGGCCATCGGCCGAGATGCCCTGGGTGATGGCGCGGAAGACCTGCGCCTCGGTCCAGGTGCCGATGCCGCTCGGGGTGATGTCGCGCGGCACGACCTGTCCCAGCGGCGAGGCCATCGGCGGGCCGCCGCTGCCCGCCCGGCTCCAGTCGCGCCGCCCGTCAGGACCGACCGGGCTGTGGCACTCGATGCAGTGCCCGAGCGGTCCGGCGAGATAGGCGCCGCGGGAGACCGGGTTGTCGGCCGGCATCGCCACCGTCCCGACCGGCGGCCCGTAGGAGGGCGGCAGCGGGATCTGGAAGCTCGACGCCCCTGTCGCGTTCCGCACCGGCGGCACGCTGCGGAGATAGGCGACCATGGCGGCGAGGTCACGGTCGGCGATGCCGCGATAGAGCTCGATCGGCATTGGCGGGCCGATCAGGCTGCCATCCGGCCGCCGCCCCTCGCGGATGGCGAGCGCGATCTGAGCATCAGTCCAGCGGCCGATGCCGGTCTCGGGGTCGGGCGTGATGTTGGAGGCGACGGCGCGGAACAGCCCCGGCTCCTCGATGACCAGGCCGCCGGCCAGCGCCATGCCCGGCACCTCGCCGGACGGGCCCTTCGGCGTGTGGCAGTTGCCGCAGGCGGCGATCCCTTCGACCAGGGTGCGGCCGCGCTCCAGCAGGGCGGCCTCCTGGGCCAGGGCCTGTCCGCCAAGCAGCAGGGCCAGGCCCCATCCAAGCCAGAACCGCATCCTTCCACTCCCCTATTGGTCCGGCCAAGAGAGCAAGGACGATGCACCGGCGCAACCGGTGCGGCAGTCATCTACTTCACGGCATAGACATCGTAGGTCGGTCCGCTCGGCGGCCGCTGGCCGATGCCGATGGCGAGGATGCGGTTCAGCCAGGCCAGCGGCGCGGCGCCGGTCTCGAAGCGGATGGCGGTGCGGAAGTAGTACTCGGCCGGGTCCACTGGCTCGCCCGCGTTCAGCCGCGCCAGCACCTCGTGCGCCGCGGTGCGGATGCCGCTGTAGTGCATGAAGATGTGGTGGCCCTCGGCGGATTTGACGGTCAGCCGCACATCCATATGCGCCGTGCCGTCCGGGTCGACGCGCAGCCAGTCGGCGGCGGTGCCAGGGAGGATCTCGCCGGTCAGCGCCGGGCCCTCGATGCGGCCGCCGGTGACGGGGACGATGCGGAGGTCGCCGGTCCGTGTCGCGCCCACGGCCTGGGGTGCGCCGACCGTGAGAGTGGCGCGGAAGAGGAATTCACCGATCAGTGGCAAGGGTGTCATGTCCAGTCCTCCTTATCGTTGCCGCCAGGGCAGGCCCTCGGCCTTCCAGCCGGCGAGCTGGCCGCGATGGCCTTCCTCGTCGGGCGGGCCCTCGAAGCCATCGGCCACGTTGAAAGCGTGCGGGAAGCCCATGGACTGCGCAGCCTGCCCGGCGGCGAGGCTGCGGACACCGGAACGGCAGATGAAGTAGAGGCGGTTCTCCGCCGTCAGCCCGGCCTTGCGCAGATGCTCGGCGAAGGCGCCGTTCACCTGCATGGAGGGATAGACCTGCCAGGGGATGAGCAGGAGTTGCTTGCCCGTCCCGGTGATGTCCGGCAGGCCGACGAAATTCCATTCCGCGTCGGTACGGACATCGATGAGGATGGTGGCGGGGTCTTGGACCAGCGCCTCCCAGGTGTCGCGGGGACGGATATCGGGCACACCGGGCATGCGGCGTCTCCTCTGCACGGGGTTCGGATGGAGCATGGGCGGCCCGCCGCCGCAGGGCAATCCGGCTTCCCGGTTGACCGGCCCGGCCCGAGGTCCGACCATTCCGGCATGGACGCTCCGATCCGCCTCGGCATGCTCACCCCCTCCTCCAACACCGTGCTGGAGCCGGTGACGGCGGCGATGCTCGCCGGGCTGCCGGGGGTAACGGCGCATTTCGCCCGGATCCGGGTGGTGGCGATCGATCTCGGCGCCGGATCGCGGGCGCAGTTCGACACCGGGCCGATGCTGGAGGCGGCGGGGCTGCTGGCAGATGCCAGGGTGCAGGCGATCTGCTGGAACGGCACCTCCGGCGCCTGGCTGGGGCTGGAGCAGGACCGGGCGATCTGCGAGGCCATCACGCGCGCGACCGGCATCCCGGCGGTGACGGCGACGCTGGCGCTGATGGAGGCGCTGACGCTGCTCGGCGCGCGGCGGCTGGGGCTGGTGACGCCCTATCTCGGCGCGGTGCAGGAGGCGATCGTCGCCCGCTGGGCGGCAGCCGGCCTCGATGTGGTGGCAGAGCGGCACCTGGAAGATCCGGGCAACTTCAGCTTCGCGGATCATCCGGAGGCGCTGGTCGCGCAGCTGGTGCGGGAGGTGGCGCAGGCCGGGCCGGAGGCGATCGCCATCCACTGCACCAATTTCCGTGGCGCCGGGGCTGTGGCGTCGCTGGAGGCGGAGACGGGCATCCCGGTACTGGACAGCATTGCCGTGTCGCTCTGGGCTGCCTTGCGGGCGGCAGGGGCGCCGACGGGAGGGCTGGCGGGCTGGGGGCAGCTCTTCCGGCTCGAAGGCATGCCTCGAAAATATTAACAATCTTCTTTGTTGATGCGGCGTCAATGCCGGCTCACCCGTTCCGGCACGAGCACCCCCGATTCCAGCATCCTTCTCGGTGTCCCAGCCCTGGCACGGTGGGTGGAGGTGGCGGGGCTCCACCGCCTCGCCCTCGGCCATGTGCCGGCGCCCGGGGACTGGACGCCGTGGACCATGGCGGTGACGGGGGGAATGCCGGAGCAGAATTGGGTGACGGTCAGCCTGAATGGGGTGCAGCTGCCGATACGAGGTGCGGCTGGGCGTCCTCGCCGGGCTGAGCCGCGACTTCTGGCGGCAGCGGCGGGTGGGGACTAGGCTTCCCCCCATGGCCGAGACCGAGCAGCCGAAGCGACCGCCCCTCTGGCTGCTGGCCTTCATCACCCTCAGCGGCACGATGGCGATGCATATTTTCGTGCCCGCCCTGCCCGAGGCCGGGCGGGACCTCGGCGCCGGGCTCGGTGCGATGCAGATGACGATCAGCCTCTACATCCTCGGCCTCGCCTTCGGGCAGCTCGCCTACGGCCCGCTGGCCGATGCGCTGGGGCGGCGGCCGGTGCTGATGGCGGGGCTCTCGATCTACGCGCTGGCCGGGCTGGCGGCGGCGCTGGCGCCGAATGCCGGGGCGCTGGTGGCGGCGCGGCTCTTCCAGGCGCTCGGCGGCTGTGCCGGGCTGGTGCTGGGCCGGGCCATGGTGCGCGACACGGCAGGACCGGAGGAGACGGTGCGGCGCCTCGCCCTGCTGACGCTGATGATGCTGGTCGGGCCGGGGCTCGCCCCGATGCTGGGCGGGGCGATGGCGGCGACGCTCGGCTGGCGGGCGATCTTCCTGCTGCTGGCGGCGATGGGTGCGCTCGGCATCGCCCTCTGCTGGCGGCTGCTGCCGGAGACGGGCGGGCCGGCCGGGCCGGTGAACCCGCGCCTGCTGGGGCGCGAGTACCGGGCGCTGATCGGCTCCAGCACCTTTCTCGGCCTTGCGGTTGGCGGAGGCTGCGCGACGACCTCCTTCTACGCCTTCGTAGCGGCGGCGCCCTTCATCCTGACCGGGGAGTTGCACCGGCCACCGCAGGAGGTGGGGCTCTGCCTCGGCCTCATCATCCTTGGCATGGCGGCCGGCAACCTGATGACCGGGCGGCTGGCGGCGCGCTTCGGCACGGAACGGCTGCTGCTGGGCGCGAATGCGCTGAGCGGTGCGGCGGCGCTCGGCTTCCTCGGCCTGGTGCTGGCGGGGCGGCTCGGCCTCGCGCCGATGCTCGGGCTGATGCTGGTCTTCACCCTCGGCATCGGCATGGCCAGCCCGGCGGCGCTGGCCCGGGCGGTGAGCGTCAACCCGAAGGTGATCGGCTCCGCCTCCGGCCTCTACGGCTTTGCGCAGATGGGCATCGGCGCGCTCTGCACGGCGCTCGCCGGGCTGGGGCGGGACCCGGCGCTGGCCGCCGCCGCGGTGCTGGCGGGGGCGAGCCTCGCGGCGCAGCTTGCCTTCCGCATTGCCTTGCGGCGCAGGCCGGCGGGCTAGGCTTCAAACCCAATCAGGTCCATCCGTGGAGGATGGCAGCGATGGCGATGGCTGAGGCGTAGTTGGCGGCGAGCTTGTCGTATCGGGTATGGATGCGGCGCCGGTCCCTGAGCCTCCCGATGGCGCGCTCGATGATGTTGCGCGCCTTGTAGGCGCGCTTGTCGAAGGGGTGCCTGTTCTTGCGGGTTGGGTTGTTCGGGATGACGGGTGTGGTGCCGCGCCCGAGCAGGAAGTGGCGGAAGCCGTTGCTGCCATAGGCGGTATCGGCGAGTAGTCGGTCAGGCGGCGGCAGGTTGGCTAACAGGCCGTGGGCGGGCCGGAGGTCGCCCATCTGGCCAGGGGTGACGGTGACGGCGAGGATGCGGCCTGCGCCGTTCACGACCAGGTGGATCTTGGTGCTCCGCCCGCCGCGCGAGCGGCCTATGGCCTGGCGGTCGCCCCCCTTTTCCGCCCGCGGCCGAGCGGTGCGCCCTGGCGGTGGTGCTGTCGATCAGATGCATCCCGCCCAGCGTGGCCTGGACCAGGGTGGCCAGCATGCCAGCCCATGCCCCGCCCCGACCAGCGATGGTAGCGGTTGTAGATGGTGGTCGGCGGCCCGTAGCAGGCCGGGCAGTCCTGCCACCGCCCGCCGTTGCGGAGCATGTGCACGATGCCGCTGATCACCCGACGGTCGTCAATCCGCCGCGTGCCGGGCTGGTTCACAGGCAGCAGCGGCGCAATCGCCGCCCATTGCCGGTCCGACAGCCAGAACTTACCCGCCATGACCCAAACTCCGATGACCCAGAGCTTGAGTCACAACCCAACGCGTCACACCAACACCTGATTGGGTTTCGAGCCTAGGGCGGTGCCGCGGGGCTTGAGCCGCTGCCGATGACGGCAGATGAGGGTGCAGGCACGGCGCGGAAGCCTGGCCCGGCTCCGGCCTCGGCTTGGCGCACGGCACTGTCAAGTTGTTGGCCCGAGGCTGACCGAGATGGCCAGCCAAGCGCGATGGGGAGCAGAACTCAGGCCACGGTGGCAGCCCTGCTGATGTCGGCCCACGTTTCGAATGCATGCGCCCTTGCGGCCGGTGTTCACTGGCCGTGACGTGGTGGCGGTGAAGACGGAAGATATTGGCGATCTGGTCGTGACCAGAAAGAAAGCGCTGTGCCTGCCGGGCTGATTCGAAGCGCCGCATCTGCCGCTCACGTCGTCGCGTCAGCTGATGTGAATTCTCGGCTCGATTGTTCAAACCCCCCGTGCTGGCGGCGCTCGACACCGGGCATCCCCTCCCGCCTGTCGTGCCGGCTCTGGATGAGCAGGATTCCTGTCTGATCCACGGTACGCCAGAGCCAGTGCTGTACCCCAGCGATCTTGATGGCGGCCTCATTGGGGTGCCGCTTGCACCGGCATGGGGCAGTCTGCGCCGGATTCGGTTGGCGAACTCCTGGCCGAACTTGGGCGCCCACTGCACGGCGGGCTTGGCCTTCACAGCCCGCCGCGCATCGGCTTCATCGGATACATTCCCCTCAGGCAAAGAGGTAATCGCTGGCACCCTCACTCAGGCCCGCCCCGGTTCCTGAAACCAGGATGAAACGTCCCACGGCTCCGGTATCGTCGATGATGTTGTACAGATACCGGCTGCCATCGGGCGAGACCGATGCCACCGTGAGCCTTGCGCTGTCATCGAAGCCTTCGAAGCGCAGGATATCGGTGTTGGAAGACGAGTAGGGCTTACCAGCCCCTTCGAAGTCGAGGATCGTGTCGACCGTGCCGTCGGCGAGATCGGCCGCGAAGATCGTGAAGGTGTCATTGCCCGCACCACCGGTGACAATATCCTGTCCTGCCCCGCCGCGGAGGATGTCACGCCCTTCGCCCCCGTTGATGGCGTCATTGCCGCCGATTCCATTGATGGCGTCGTTGCCGGCACCCCCAACCAGACGGTTCGCAGCCGCGTCGCCACGGATTGTGTCGTTGCCCGGGCCACCAATGACATTCTCGATGCCGGTGAGCCGGTCCTGGCCACCTTGCCCGTCCTGGCTGGCTCGCGCCGCGGCGAGATCCACCACGACCGTCTGGGTGGCGAGAACGTAGTCGGCGGTGTCGCTGCCTTCACCGCCGTCCAGCGTATCGTTGCCGGCAGCGCCCCGGAGGGTGTCGTTCCCGGAACCGCCGAGCAGGCCATCATTGCCGCCCATACCGTTGAGCGCGTCGTTCCCGGCAGCGCCGTCAAGCCGATCATCTCGGTCGGTTCCGCGGAGGGTGTCGTTCCCCGGCGTGCCGCCCGGCATGCCCGTGTTGCCGCCGATCGTCAGCCGCAGCACCGAAGGATCGTGGTCGCTGGTCTGGACCGCGAATTCCGAGTTGATATGGACGATGTCGTACTCCGCCACCTGCCGCAGCGAGCCGCTGACCAGGATATGGTCCAGCGACTGGGAGTTGCCCTCGAACACATAGCCGTAGCGCTCGTCCTCGGGCAGCGTCTCGACTTGGTCGAACAGCACCCGCTCGCCACCGGGGACGAGGGTTGCCGTGGCGGCGATCGGGTCATCGCCGGGAACATCGTAATTGTCGATCCGGGCGAGCCCTTCCAGGACGTCCAGCGGCTCCTCGGACTCGAACTCGTTGAGATCGCCGGCGACGACCACCTTGGCATCGCCATCGGCGGACAGGAGGCCATCGACGAAGCTGTTCACTGCCTGGGCCTGCGCCGCCCGCTGCACCTCGCCACCGTTGAAGGGCGGCTGCTCCTCGTTCAGCAGCGCGGCACTGCCGCCCTTGGACGTGAAGTGGTTGCTGAGGACGGTGAGCGTCGCGCCATTGAAGGTAAAATCCGCCGCGAGCGGCACGCGCGACTCATAGAAGGGATTGTCCGGGTTGGTCGCCTGGTCGGCATAGCTGCCGGGCTCGGTGATGGCAGTGCCATCGGCAGCCACGGTCCGAAGCGAGGTTTCCACCAGATCGACGCGGTCGGTACGGTACAGGAAGGCGTTGCGGATGTTGCCGCCCGGCTGGCCTCCCACCGCATCGTCGTTGACGAAGGGGTTGTCGGCGAAGGCATATTCCACGCCCTCCGGCGCAGCGGCATTCAGCGCCTGGACAAGCTGGCCCAGCGTCTGCGACGCGGAGGTGACATTCGAATTGGTCGGCCCGTCGTTGTCCTGGATTTCCTGCAACGCGACGACATCCGGCGAGCCGAGATTGTTCAGGATCTCGGTTGCGATCGTGGTGAAGCGTGCTGCGCCGTCGCCGGGATCGAGGTTCTCGGCATTGTAGGTGGCCACGGTCATGCGGTCGGCGCTGCCGGTGAGCGCGGTGGTCTCGCGTTGCAGGGAGCTGGCCGCCGTCACCTCGAAGGCCTGGGTCGGCACCACCTGATACTGGCCAAAGTCGTAGTTGATGATGCCGGTCACATCGGAGATGCGGGCTCCGACATCGACGGCCGGCGCGTCGAAGCCGGGCAGGACGCCGGAATCCGGATCAAGCTGGAACCGCTCAGGGTTGAAATCGCCCCCGACCGTATTGGTGTCGCCGAAGGCGGGCGTCCCGCCATCGATGTTGAGGGTGCCGCGTGCGGAGAAGCCGGTGCCATAAGGCTGGCCGTCCGGGCCGGCAACGGCGGTGTAGATCTCGCCGAAGCCGTTCGTCGGCGCGACCGCGGTCGGCGCCGCGAGGGTGACGAGCATGCCCTCCAGGCTTTCGAGGAAGCTGGCGCCGGCGGCCAAGTCCTCGGTCGGCGGCAGGCGTCCGGCGGGGCCGCCGATCAATGTCGGCGTGACGCTCACATCAGGCATAGCGTCCACCACGGTGTAGGCATTGGCCCCCGTCGCCACGATCTCGGTGGTGGGAAGGCTGCCTGCCGCGGCGCCGGAGGGGAGGAACTCCTCGACCTCTCCGGTCACCTCGACCAGTTGGCCCACCGCCACGGCGGGCACTGCATTGGTGAAGACGAACACGGCGTCCGAGGTTGCGGCATTGCCGTCGCCGGTCGGCGATTGGAGATAGAAGCCGCGGCTGCCATTGGTGTCGATCGCCGTGACGATGCCACGGGTGGTGACGGACTGGCCCTCGAAGGCGGAGCGTTGCCCGCTGCCCTGGATGGCGGAGATGTCGGTCAAGGCAGGCGGCGCGGGATCGTCCGGGTCTTCGCCGCCGGAGGGGCTGAAGGTCTGGCCGGCATTCGACGCAGCAGGCGTGTCGTCGTCCGGCGTGGTCCAGGCGAAATCATCGTAGGCGCTGCCGCTCCCCTTGAGCTGCAGCGACTGGCCAACCGGCGTGGAACTGGTTTCGGCAACGTCGATATCGGTGCTGGTGAGGCCGTTGGCGGGCCCATTTGTCGCGGTCACCCGGCCTTCGTAGCTGAGGAACTGGACGGTCCGGCCAGTCGCATCCACCAAGGCGACTGCATCCGGGGTACCATTTTGGATGCCGTCAGCCGGATAGGTCAGGGCGAGGGTGCCGAAGCCATTCTGCTGGTCAGGAATAGCACCTGACAAGCTACGGGTATTGTAGGCTTGGCCATTGGATCCATTGTACAGGACGAGGCTCCAGCCGGCCAGGTCGGTGCCGGCAGCGCCAGCAACTTCGATAAACTCGCCAGCGTCCGTACCAGAATTGTCATAATGAATCTCATTAATCCAAGCCATACGTCCCACCCCGAATATTTAACGATTCTTAATACTACCTGAGCACTGCGTCAGCATGTGATCGTGTCATGACATTATACTTACGGCCGACGCGTTCCGCTTTCTCAACAGAATCCATAAGATCTTGTGCGGGAAGCCCGTTTGGCTGGCCGGAGCAGCACTCGCAAGCTCCCGGGAGGAGGAAACGGGGGCCGATAATGGAACTATGTAGCCTGCGGCTCCGCTTTGGTGACGAAGCGGCTTGAGTGCACCGCCCTAGGCTACCGCCGGTCCCGCGGCCGAGCCGGCGGCAAGCAACTCAACGAGCGTAGCGGCGGCGCACTGAACCACAGCCACTGCCTCTCGGATGTGATCGACCTTGTAGTGATGTGGCGGCTGCGTTACCGGCGGATCCTAAGCAACATCGAAAGAACAGCGCTTACTGCATCTGCCGGTCGTCAATGCAAGCCAGCGCCTGCGCGATCTCGTGCATGCGCTGCCAGATCTCAAAGCGGAGATCCATGGTGCGCGGCTTGTTCCAGGTTGATGGGCCCCGACGCGTCAGAGAAAGGGCCCAGTGCTCGATGGTGACGTGGCTTTTCGCCATATGAGCCACAACCTCCGTTACCGCCGTTGGTGATCACCTTTCACGTCAGCCATGATGGATCCGTCGAAAGCCAACACCAAAGGCAGACCACTTTCGCCGTGCCACCTTCGCTGGCCGTCATGGGAAGCAATACGAACTTTATGGGCATTGAAACCGGCCGCCTTGCCCCGCGGCGGCCGGCGCACTCCCGGCGTCAGCCCAGGAGCGGAACCCAGGCCGCATTGCGCTGGCTGGACTCCACCGCCGCCGCGATAAAGCGCATGCCGCGCAACCCCTCCGCCAGGCCTGGCACGCGCAGCGCGGCCGGGTCCGGCGCGCGGTGCTCGAGCCGCGCGGTAATCTGCTCGGCGAGGTCGCGGTAGAGCTGGGCGAAAGCCTCGAGATAGCCCTCGGGATGACCGCCCGGGATGCGGCTCGCATGCCCCGCCGCAGGGGAGGCCGCGGGCCCGCCGCGTCGCAGCAGCCGCGGCGCCTCGCCGAGCGGGGCGTGGACCAACCCTTCCGGCTCCTCCTGCGCCCAGGCGAGACTGCCGCGCTCGCCATACACTCGTAGCCGCAGCCCGTTCTCATGGCCGAGCGCGACCTGGGAGGACCACAACATCCCCCGCGCGCCGCCCGCGAACCGCAGCAGCATCCGCGCATCGTCGTCCAGCCGCCGGCCGGGGACGAAGCTGGTCAGCTCCGCCGCCAGGCTTTCGCAGGCAAGGCCGCTGACGAATTCCGCCAGGTTGAAGGCATGGGTGCCAATATCACCGACGCTGCCGCCGGCGCCGGAGCGCGCCGGGTCGGTGCGCCAGGCGGCCTGTTTCTGGCCCGTCTCCTCGAGCGGCGTGGCCAGCCAGCCCTGCGCATACTCCACCTGCACCACTCGGATGGCGCCGATTTCGCCCGCTTCCACCATCTCGCGCGCCTGCCGCACCATCGGGTAGCCGGTGTAGTTGTGCGTGAGGCCGAACACGATGCCGGATTGCCGCACCAGAGGCTCCAGCGCCAGCGCATCCTCGAGGCTGTGCGTGAGCGGCTTGTCGCAGATCACATGGATGCCGCGCTCGGCGAAGGCGCGGACAGGTGCGGCATGCAGGTGGTTCGGCGTGACGATGGCAACGACGTCGATGCCGTCCTCGCGCGCCGCCTCGTGGTCCGCCATCGTCTCGAAATCGGCATAGGCGCGGTCGGGCGCGATGTGCAGCGCCGCGGCGCTCTCACGCGCCCGCCCGGCATCGGCGGAGAGCGCGCCCGCCACGAGCTCGTAGCGGTCGTCCAGCCGAGCGGCGATGCGGTGCACCGCGCCGATGAAGGCGCCCTGCCCGCCGCCCACCATGCCGAGCCGCAGCCGCCGCGCCATCTCAGCCGAGCCCGAGCAGCGCGCGGTTGGTCGCCGCATCGGCGCCGCTCGCCGCGAAGTCGTCGAAGGCCCGCGCCGCGACCTGGATGATGTGCCGGGCGATGAAAGGCGCCCCTTCGGCCGCGCCCTGCTCGCTGTCCTTGATGCAGCACTCCCATTCCAGCACCGCCCAGCCGTCGAAGCCGTATTGCGAGAGCTTCGAGAAGACGGCGCCGAAATCCACCTGCCCATCCCCGAGCGAGCGGAACCGGCCGGCCCGCTGCGCCCAGGGCTGAAAGCCGCCATAGACGCCCTGGCGCCCGCTCGGCCGGAATTCCGCGTCCTTCGCGTGGAACATGCGGATGCGTGGGTGGTAGATGTCGAGATAGGCAAGGTAGTCGAGCTGCTGCAGCACGAAGTGACTTGGGTCATACAGGATGTTGCAGCGCGCATGCCCGCCGAGCCGCTCGAGGAACATCTCGAAGGTCACGCCATCATGCAGGTCCTCGCCGGGATGGATCTCGTAGCAGAGATCGACGCCCGCCTCCTCGAAGGCATCGAGGATCGGTCGCCAGCGCCGCGCGAGCTCGTCAAAGGCTTCCTCCACCAGCCCGGCCGGCCGTTGCGGCCAGGGATAGAGGAAGGGCCAGGCCAGCGCGCCGGAGAAGGTGCCATGCGCCGCGAGGCCGAGGTTCCGCGAGGCCTTCGCCGCCAGCAGCAGCTGCCGCACCGCCCAGCCCTGCCGGGCTTGCGGCTTGCCGCGCAGCTCCGGCGGCGCGAAGCCGTCGAAGGCGAGGTCATAAGCGGGATGCACGGCGACGAGCTGGCCCTGGAGGTGGCTCGTCAGCTCGGTGAGTTCCACCCCGGCCTCGCTGAGCGTGCCGCGGAGCTCGTCGCAATAGTCACGGCTCTCCGCGGCCTTCCCGAGGTCGATGAGCCGCGCATCCCAGCTCGGAATCTGCACGCCCTTGTAGCCATGCCCCGCCGCCCAGCGCGCCAAGCCAGGCAGGCTGTCATAGGGTGCGGCATCGCCGGCGAACTGGGCGAGGAAGATCGCCGGGCCCTTGATCGTGCGCATCATCAGAAGGGCGAGTCCGGGAAGTAGAAGTCCTTCGCATTCTCCTTCGTGATGAGCACCGAGGGGATGATCGTGGTCGGCGGCAGCCGCTCGCCCTTCAGCCGTGCCTCGGCGGTGAGCTTGATGGCGTCGTACATGAATTTCGGTGAGTAGGAGACATTGGCCTGGATGCGCGGGTCGCTGCCGTCCATCAGCGTCCTGATCATCCCCTTCGCACCGGCACCGCCGAAGACCAGCTTGATATCCATCCGCTTCGCCTGGTCGATGGCGCGCAGCACGCCGACCGCCATGTCGTCATCCGCCGCCCAGACGGCGTCGATCTGGCGGAAGCGCGTCAGGTAGTCCTGCATCACGCGAAATGCGTCGTCGCGGTTCCAATTGGCGTAGCGGGCATCGAGCAGCTTGATGTCGGGATAGTTCTTCAGCACGGCGTTGAAGGCATCCATCCGCTCGTTGTCGAGCGTCGTGGCGATGCCCCGCAGCGCCACGACATTGCCGCGCCCGTCGAGCGCCTTGGCGATGTACTCCGCCGGCACGCGGCCGAAGGCGGAGTTGTCGCCCGCGACATAGGCATCCTGCGCCGCCGTGTCGGTCAGGCCCCGGTCCACCACCGTCACATACACGCCGCGGCTCTTCACCTGCACTACCGGCCGCGTCAGCGCGCCCGATTCAAAGGGGAAGATCACCAGCGAGTTGATCCGGTTTGCGGTGACCAGGTCCTGCAGCTGGTTCGCCTGCTCACCCGCATTGGCGGCGGTCTTGACGGTGATCTTGAGTTCGCGGTGCGCCGCTTCGAGATCCGCCTTCGCCTTGTTCGCCCACCAGACGATCGCCGCGGTGAAGCTGTGCGTCGCGGTCGGGATGGCGACGCCGAGATTGACCGCCCCCTGCGCCAGCGCGAGGCCCGGCGCAGCAAGCACCGCTGCGGCGCCGGCGAGCAGGCGCCGGCCGATGAGCATGGACATGGGGTGGTTTCGCTCCCATCTCTGTTTGGCGCCAGTTGAGCATCGCCGAAGGCGCCGCATCAAGGCCCTGCTTCAGCGCCGTCGCTGCAGGAAGGCAACTGCGATGATGACAAGTCCTTGCACCGCCGCATTGAGATAGACGGAGATGATGCTGGTGAGGTTCAGGATGTTGCCGATCACCGAGAGCAGCACCGCCCCCACCACCGTGCCGAGCACGCTGCCCGCCCCGCCCTTCAGCGCCGTCCCGCCGACGATCACCGCGGCGATCGCCTCCAACTCCCACAGCAGCCCGGTGGTCGGCGAGGCGGAGCCGAGGCGCGGCACGTAGAGCAAGGTTGCGATGCCGACACAGGCGCCGAGCAGCCCATAGGTTATCAGCTTCACCTGGTCGACATCGACCGCCGCATAGCGGGCCACCTGCTCGTTGGAGCCGATGGCTTGCACGTAGCGCCCATAGGCCGTGCGGTTCAGCACCAGCCCGCCGAGCAGCGCCACCACGACGAAGACCCAAATCGGCACCGGGATGCCGAGCAGCGCGGCGTAGTAGACCGGGCTGTAGGCATCGGCCAGGTCGTTGTCGAGCATGATGGCGCCGCCATCCGACAGCCAGGTCAGCACGGCGCGGAAGATGCCAAGCGTCCCCAGCGTCACGATGAAGGGCTCGATCGCACCACGCGTGATCAGCAGTCCATGAATGAGGCCGAAGCTGGCGCCCAGCACCACCGCGAAGGCCATCCCGATGGCGACCGCCGGCACCGGCCCGAAGCCCCCCGCGCCGAGCGCGTTCATCACCAGGATGACGGCGCCTGCGATCAGCGCCGCCATCGACCCCACCGAGAGGTCGATCCCGCCCGAGATGATGACGAAGCCCATCCCCACCGCGATGATGCCGATGAAGGCGGTGCGCGTCAGCACGTTCAGCGCATTGGCGAGGGAGGCGAAATCCGGGTTCAGCAGCGCACCGGCGAGGCAGAGCAGCACCAGCCCGAGGACCGGGCCGAGTCCGGAGAGCCGCAGCCTAATGGCGTGTTCCCGTTGCATGGGCAATGAGTTCCTCCTCGGTCAGCCGGCCGGGGCCGATATCCGCAACGGCTCGCCCTCCATGCATCACGACAACGCGATGGCAAAGCCCGACCAGCTCGATCAGTTCCGAGGAGATGACGATCACCCCCCGCCCCTCGCGCGCCAACCGCTGGATAAGCAGATAGATGTCCCGCTTTGCGCCGATGTCGACGCCCCGCGTCGGTTCGTCCAGCACGACGACCCTGGGCACCGGGTGCAGCACCTTGGCGAGTGCCAGCTTCTGCTGGTTGCCGCCCGAGAGCGAGGCCGCGCGCACCGCCGTCGAGCCTGCGCGGATGCCGAAATCGGCGACGGCGGCCTCCAACGCCTGCTGCTCGGCCGCCCGATCGAGCCAGGGTGCGGCATATCGCCGCAGCGCCATCAGGGTGAGGTTCTCGCGAAGGCCGAGCGCGACATGCAGCCCCTTCCCCTTGCGGTCCTCGCTGAGATAGGTGAGGCCCTGATCCGCCGCCTCGCGCGGGCTGCGGATGCGGAGAGGTCGGCCCTCGAGCGTCACAGCATCGGCGCTCCCCGGCCGCAGCCCGAGCAGCCCTTCGAACAGCTCTGTCCGCCCAGCGCCCACCAGCCCGGCGAAGCCGAGAATCTCGCCCGCGCGCAACTCGAATGAGACGCCTTCCGCCCAGCCCGGGACCGTCAGCCCGCGCACCGCAAGCAGCGCCGCGCCCCCCGGCACCGGGTCGCGCGGTGGGAAAAGGTCCGACATCTCCCGCCCAACCATCAGGCTCGCCATCTCCTGACGCGTTACCTCGCGCGTCGGGCGGCGCGCGACGAAGCGGCCGTCGCGCATCACCACCACCTCGTCGGTGACGCGCTCCACCTCGTCCAGCTTGTGCGAGATGTAGAGCAGCGTCACACCCTCCGCCTTCAGCCGCGCCATCAGTGCGAAGAGCGCCTCCGTCTCGCCCGGCGTCAGCGTCGCGGTCGGCTCGTCCATCACCAGCAGCCGCGCCTGCCGCGCCAGGGCGCGAGCGATCTCGACCAGCTGTTTCTCGGCGACGATCAGGCGGCGCACCGGCGTATCAGGGTCGCGCCTCAGCTCGACCAGGCCGAGTACGCGCTGGGCCTCGACGCGCATCGTCCGCTCATCCAGCCACCAGCCGCGGCGCAGCTCATGGCCGAGGAAGATGTTCTGCGCAATGGTGAGATCCTCGGCCAGGTTGAACTCCTGGTGGATCAGCACGATGCCGGCATTCTCCGCCTCGCGCGAGCTACGGAAGCGCTGCGGCACGCCATCCAGCAGCATCTCGCCGCCGGTCGGCTGCTCGTAGCCGGCGAGGATCTTCATCAAGGTCGACTTGCCGGCGCCGTTCTCGGCAAGCAGCCCATAGACCCGCCCCGGCGCCAGCTCGAAGCTGACTCCGTGCAGCACGCGGACCGGGCCGAATTCCTTCACCAACCCGTCGAAGCGGACAGCAATGCTCATTCCCATCCCCGGCTGGTCCCGCTCGAGGCTGCCACAGGGCCAGCCCGCTTCGGAAGTCCCTTACCCTTCCTCCAGGGCAGCATGCCTGGGATAACTGCGGCAGAACTTTTGGAGGATCGTGGCCTTGCCCATGCCAGTCCGATGCTGGGCCAGCAGACTGAACACGCGGTTGCGCTGCGGATAGGTCAGCAACTCACCCATCGTCTCGAGCACCAGCTCCGCCCTTGGGTGGCTGGTCCAACGCTCTCAGTCCATTCCGCTACCTGAGCTGAACCCGCACCTGCTGTACTGCGGTCCCCGAAATATCGCTGCCTCCATGATGCACCTTAACCAAAACCGGTGCTGGCCGCTGGGTAACAACCGTCCTCAGGCGATAGCGGCAGCGAGAAGGCTTGCTCCCTTGGAAGACAAATCTCACACTTCTGGCGACTGGCACGGCCCGGATGATGCCGAGAACTTGGCAATGCCTCCAGCCCCATGGCCGGGGACCGCAGGGGGAGCGTCTGGTGGATGCCGCACCACACGGTCGCTAACGCGCCACCGCTTTCACCGCAGGACTGCGCAGCACCGGCCTAGCCGCTTCTCCCGTACTGCATGACCAGCGAGGCCTTCCTCGCCTTTCCTGCCGAATGGCATCGGGTGGGTTGTCGGGCGGCTGTTCGCTTGGCACAGCCGATACCCGCTGCTCAACATCGTTTACGGTCGCGCCGCAAACCTCATTGCGGGGCATGTCGTGATTGCGATGACCTCCATCATCGCATGTCAGTTCGCCGCGCAAACCCTGGCTCAGCAGGGGTTTTAACCGCGCACAGCTTCTAAGCATCTCTGTCAGCACCCGCACCTTGCGCGGCGCGTGTGCACCCGGCGGACGGACTACAAAGATGCCTTGCACCGGAACCGGGTAGCGCGTCATGACAGGAACAAGAGCTCCGGACGCAAGGTGCTCCTCGATCGAGGGAACTGGAAGCTTGGCAATCCCGAGGCCAGCCAAAGCCGCAGAAACAAGCGCGAGAGCGCTGTCGCCCTTGAACCGACCGTTCGGTCTCATCTCAATGAGCTTGTCGCCATCCATTGTCAGCCAAATCTCAGTGCCCTGCATAAGCGCCTGATGATGCATCATCTCCTCAGGTGTTTCAGGCGACCCATGCTTGTCGATGTAGGCTGGACTGGCGACATACTTGGCACACATGTGCCCGACACGCCTTGCGCGCAAACTCGAGTCGGCCAGACGGCCGCATCGGATCGCGCAATCGAACCCTTCCGCCACCAGGTCAAGGAACCTGTCAGTGTAGCACGCATGGATATGCAACTCCGGATACCGGCAGGCCAAACTTGCGAGCACTGGAGCAAAGTATTTGACCCCCAAGGTCAGTGGTGCCGTCACGCGCAGAAGCCCGCGCAAACTACCAGCAGATGAGATTGCTTCCTTCGCGATATCTATTTCCGTGCAGACTTTTGTGGCATGGCTTCGAAACGTCAGCCCAGCCTCCGTAAGCACCGCGCCCCGGGTGGTTCGCGCCAGCAGTTGGACGCCGAGATCTGCCTCCATGCGGGCGAGACGTCGGCTGACAATCGATTTGGATACGCCGAGCCGCCGTGCCGCGTGTGTCACACCTCCGGCGTCGGCGACCTGTACGAAGGTTCGTAACTCTTCGATGTCCATGTCGCGGTCCTGTCATGCGACACGGTGTGTCGCGAGGGTGAGCAAGGCGCCGTGAATTGTGCGGCAGGCGTACAGCGGCCGCAGGATCAGCGCCGTCTTCGCCCAGCCTGAGCGCTTGGCGACAGACCCTTCAAAATCTCGGTGATGCCCTGAAAACGAACTTGCTACGAGGCGGCGTGAGGCCGCGAGACAGCATAAGCCATCAGCAACTGAGACTCGGTTGCGGCGACGCTTTCGGCGTCGCGCTGCGGCCCCGCCTCACATGGAGGACGATAGGGTCGCCGGAGAGCCGCGTCTTGAGAGGCGCCATGAAGCGAGCGTGGGCTTCGCTGTTCTCGAATCCTCCTGTGTGGGCTGCCACGTCCCGCCAGCCCACTGCTAGCAGGTAAAGATCGGTACTCTCGAGCGCTGAAACGAGGCGGTGTCGGATGTAGCCGTCGGCGCTGGTAAGTAGCGGAGAAGCACTAGCGGACGCAGCCGTGAACGCCGAGCCGGAGCCAGGGAGAAGGCGAAGAAGCGCGAGTTCGGTGATCATCTGATCCGCTCCAGTTGGGGCGAACGACTGGCTTTGGCGAGGAAGCGGCCGGTCGCCCTTGCAACGTGTCAGGCAGCGGCCTGCTGGCCGGAGTACAAAGCTTCCGCCTCGCCCGACACGTCGATCACGATCTTTCCACGCAAGCCGCGCGCGCTCCCGTTTTCCAGGAGATCGTGCGCCTCGCTCATGCGCGTGAGCGGAAACGTCGCGCCGATGACAGGCTTCACCAGACCCCGCTCAATCAACTTGGTCAGCGCGTCGAGCTTCCCGCGATTCTGACGTGTGAAGACAAAATGGTAAGCGGCGTTCTTGCCCCAGGCTTCGATGAGGTTCTGAGGTTGCGCAATGTCGACGAGGCTGACGACGCGTCCATAGGCGGAGAGCGTCAGCGGGCTCCGTGTCAGCGTGTCACCACCGATGGTGTCGAAGACGACATTGACGCCATCCCCATCAGTTTGTCGAAGAACCGCCTTTACATAGTCCTCCGCGGTGAAGTCGATTGCCTCGTCTGCTCCAAGGGAACGTACGAAATCATGATCGCGGGCGCGTGCCGTTGTGATCACCCGTGCCCCGATCGCTTTGGCGATCTGGATCGCAATCGTCCCTACGCCGCCCGCCCCGCCATGAATCAGTACGGTTTCACCAATCTTGAGCTGCGCTCGTTGAACGAATGCCTCCCAAACGGTACCTCCCACGAGTGTCAGGCTCGCGGCCTCGATGTGGGACAGGTTTCTGGGTTTGCGGCCAACCAGTTCCACGTCAGCGACGTGTTGCTCGGCATAAGAGCCGGCGCCACCGAAGACCTTTGGTGTATAGTAGACCTCGTCGCCGATCCCGAACTCGGTAACATCGGGCCCGACTTCTTCGATGACGCCGGAGATGTCGTGGCCGATGATGGCGGGTAGTGGCACGTAATCCGTGTAGTCACCACGACGAATCTGGCAGTCCAGCGGGTTTACGGCGGTCGCGTGCACGCGCACTCGCACTTGGTGCGGCCCGACTGGCGGTACCGAAACCTCGCGCAGCTCGAATGCATCCGTCCCGCCGAAACGGGTGAGAACGGCAGCCTTCATGGTTTGGGACATGGTAGATTCCTTTTCAGCAGTGAACCACTCGGTGACTTGTAGGGCCCCGCTCAAAGCTGGCGCCGGGTCATCGGGAAGCCGACCGGCAGAGGTGTACGCCGCTCGTGTCGGCGCCTAATGGGAGCACTGTGCCGACAATGCCGCAGCCGAGGATGGCCGGCGGACTTGGCGCGAGCGAGCGGCCTTGGCGCCGGATTTTACAATCGACAGGGTTTACGCTGGTGGCCGCTATCGCCGCCGCCTCGCCTGGGTTTGGCCAAGGGTTGCGCAAGTTCGCGATCCGAAAGACGCCAGGCTCTCCGAAGGCCTCGACCACATTGGGATGCATGAATGGCTCCTGCCTTGAGGGGTCCGTCGCACTTGTCATCACCCATTTGATCCCTCTGAAGAAACTGCAGAAGCCGGCGTTCTCATGGATCAGTTTCAAGAAACTCTTGAAAATGACCATAGCGAAGCCCAGACATGGCTTGATGGTCGCGTCCGCAGCTGAGACAGCTGCGAGCGCGGGTGGATCGGCCTGCTCCGGCAGCAAAAATCACGCTCCAGTTGATGCCGGCGCCAACCTTGACCTGGGAAGCCACACCGTGGACATCAGTGACCTGAACCTGTTTGTGCGCATCGCCCGGCTTGGCAGCATCAGCGCTGCAGCACGTGACCTCAATGTCACCCCAGCGGGGGCGAGCGCGCGCCTTGCAGCGCTCGAGAAGCGGCTGGGAGCGCGCCTGCTCCATCGCACAACACGGCAAGCGACCCTGACCGAGGACGGGATAGCCTTCCTGCCGCATGCTGAGCATGTATTGGATGCGGCACTGGCCGCGCGCGCGGCGCTCGGGCGCGAGCAGGCGACACCTCGCGGCACGCTCCGCGTGGCGGCCCCGGCCTCCTTCGCGCGCATGCACATTGTGCCAGGCCTTCGAGAATTCTGTAGCCGCTACCCGGAGCTTATTCTCGACATGCGCATCTCGGACAGCGTTGTCGACCTCGTGGAGGGCGCGTTCGACGTTGCTGTTCGCTATGCGGAGCTTGGGGATTCGTCCTTCGTTGCACGGCGGCTTGCGCCCGACCGGCGTGTGCTGGTCGCATCGCCGGACTACATCGCGCGGCGTGGTCGCCCACGGTCACCGGACGACCTTACGAACCACACCTGCCTCGTCGTCGGTACTCTCGACCTTTGGACGTTCAAAGGGGTGGACGGAAGGACCATAGAGCGGCAGGTGATGCCTACCTTGCGGATCAACGACGGTGGCGCCGTGCGCGATGCCGCGTGCGCTGGGCTTGGGATCGCGCTTATGGCCACTTGGTGCGCAGCTGAGGAGATCCGAAGCGGCGCGCTGGTCGCCGCGCTTCCGGAGTACCCGCTTGTCTCAACGCAAACCTTATGGGTGCTCTACCCAAGCTCTCGAGAGCTCGCACCCAAAGTCAGGGCGTTTATCGACTGGCTGGTTGTGAGATTCGGGCCGGAGCCATACTGGGACCGGGGCCTCGAAGCAGTGACCGGCTTTGGACGCTGACTTGGTCAGCTTCTTCACCAGGGCGGCGTTGGTGCAGCGGAGCCGCTGGGATTTGGGGCGGGTGTCCCGGCTGCGGTTGAGCCGTTACGCTTGGGCATGCCGTTCAGGCACAATGCCGCCTGGGCGGGGTGCCGGTGCATCGGCTCACGGCCGTGGCAAGGACGATCCCCCTTCCGCCGCGGGCGCCTCTGGCTTATCCGGCCCGGGGCAGGGGGGAGGCGGCGATGCGGCGGAGGCAGGTATTGCAGGGGGCGGGGCTGGTCCTGGCGGGGCCGGCGCTCGCCCAGGGAAGCCGGACGCGCACGCTGCGCTTCATGCCGCAGGCGGCGCCAGCGGTGCTCGACCCGATCTTCAACCCGACCACCATCGCCTCGACGCATGGCTACTGCGTCTTCGACACCCTCTATGGCTGCGACAGCGCGCTGCGGCCGCGGCCGCAAATGGCGGCGGGGAGCGAGGTTTCGGCCGATGGGCTGGCCTGGACCATCCGTCTGCGCGAGGGCTTGCGCTTCCACGACGGGGAGCCGGTGCGGGCGCGGGACTGCATCGCCTCGCTCCGGCGCTGGGCGGTGCGGGACGGGTTCGGCCAGGTGCTGGCGGCGGCCGTCGCGGAATGGGCGGCACCGGACGACGGGACGCTGCTGATCCGCCTGCACCGGCCCTTCCCGGCGCTGCTCGACGCTCTGGCCAAGCCGGCGGCGAGCCCGGCCTTCATCATGCCGGAGCGGGTGGCGGCGACACCGGCCGACAAGCCGATCACCGAGATGGTGGGCAGCGGCCCCTGGCGCTTCATCGCCGACGAATTCAGCCAGGGTGCGCGGGCGGCCTACGCGCGGAACGAGGCCTATGTCCCGCGCGATGAGCCGGCGGACGCGGCCTCGGGCGGCAAGCGCGTGCATTTCGACCGGCTGGAGCTGATCTGGATTCCGGATGGCGGCACCGCGGCGGCGGCGCTCCGGACCGGGGAGATCGACTGGATTGAATATCCCCTGCCCGACCTGGTGCCGGTGCTGGACCGGGCGCCGGGCGTCGCCACCCAGATCTACGACCCGAACGGCTTCCTCGGCTTCCTGCGCTTCAACCACCTGCATCCGCCCTTCAACGACGTGCGGGTGCGGCGAGCGGTGCGCGAGGCGATGGCGCAGCCGGACTACATGGCCTCCGTCGCCCTGCCCGGCGACTGGCGGGAATGCCATGCCGTCTTCCCCTGCGGACTGCCGCAGGTGCGAGAATTCGAAGCCCCGCCGGGTGGTGCCCCGGCGATGGAGCGGGCGCGGGCGGCGCTGCGCGAGGCCGGCTATCGCGGCGAGCGCGTGGTGCTCGTCAACCCGAGCGACTTCCCCGCCGTCACCCAGCAGGGCCGCGTCACCGCCGACCTGATGCGGCGGCTCGGCGTTAACATCGAACTGGTGGAGAGCGACTGGGCGACGATCATCGCCCGCCGCGCCAACAGGGCGCCGCCCGAGGCCGGCGGCTGGAGCCTGCACAACACGAACTTCCCGGCCGCCGCCATCGCCAACCCGGCGGTGAGCCCGATCATCCGCGGGCATGGCGAGCGGGCCTGGTTCGGCTGGCCGAGCGATGCGGCGAGCGAGGCGGCGGTCGCGCGCTGGATCGGCGCCGCCGATGCCGGGGCGCAGGCCGAGGCGATGGCCGACCTCCAGGCCGCGGCCTGGGAAAGCGTGCCTTTCGCCCCCACCGGCCTGTTCCGCCTGCGCACCGCCTTCCGGCGGGAGCTGCAGGGCGTGCTGCAGGGGCCGAACCCCTTCCTGTGGAATCTCCGCCGGGTGTAGTTCAGCAGGGGTTGGGCAGCACCGCCAGCTCGCGCATCCGGCCGTTCACGCTGAAGTCGCCGAACTCCATCTTCAGCTCGTCCGCGACGCCGTTCTCGTAGTAGCGCAGCCCGACCTCGTAGTCGGGGGCGCTGGCGCCGCCGCCACTCTTGTCCGGCGTGCGGTCGAAGAAGGCGATGCGCATCCGCGCGCTGCCGAGCGGGGCGAGGGCCGGGAAGCGCTCGTTCGGCTGCGGCGACTGCCAGGCCTGGAGGACGCTGGTGGTGTCCTGCGCGCCATCGGCGCTGGTGCCGTCGAAGAGCGGCACGACCAGCAGCCGCTGCCCGGCGCGGGAGGCGGCGAGCGTACGGATGGTGTGCAGCATCGGCAGCAGCGTGCCGGGCGGGAGCTGCACCTGCTTCGCCTCCGGGTCGACATAGCGGACGGTGCCGCCCTCCGGCGTCACCTCCGCCTCGCCCGAGATGCGCTGAGAGACGGCACCCTGCGAGGTCTGGGTGAGGGAGAAGCGGATGCTCCGCCCGTCCTTGGTCTCGTAGGTCGAGTAGTCGGAGGTGGTCTCGACCTCCGTTCCGTCCCGGTCGGTGATGGTGAGCTGGAAGCGCTGGCGCGTCGCCCAGCCGTCGCAGGCATCGACCACCTCGTAGAGCATGGCGCCCTCGGCGCGGGCGATGTCGGAATTCTCCCGCACCCGGTCGAGCGTCAGCTGGTAGGCGGCACGATGGCCGACCATCGCCTCCACCCCCGGCTCCGCGGCGACGGGCGCGACCCAGGCAGCAAGGAGGGCGGCAGCGAGCAGGGGGCGGCGCAGCGGCATCACTCTGTCCTTCGAAGCGACGTGTTGATCTAGGACGCCTTGGGCGCCGCGGCAGCCCCTTTGGCGGGCGGCAGCTCGGGGCGGATGTGCAATTCCTTGAGCCGGGCGGGCTCCACGGTGGAGGGCGAGCCCATCATCAGCTCTTCGCCCTGCTGGTTCATGGGGAAGAGGTTGACCTCGCGCAGGTTCGGCTCCTCCGCCAGCAGCATGACGATGCGGTCGATGCCGGCGGCCATGCCGCCGTGCGGCGGAGCGCCGTAGCGGAAGGCGTTGAGCATGCCGCCGAAGCGCTCCTCGACCGCCTCCGGCGGGTAGCCGGCGATGCCGAAGGCCCGCACCATGATCTCCGCCTTGTGGTTGCGGATGGCGCCCGAGGCCATCTCGTAGCCGTTGCAGACCACGTCGTACTGGTAGGCCGGGATGGTCAGCGGATCCTGGTTCTCCAGCGCCTCCATCTCGCCCTGCGGCATGGAGAAGGGGTTGTGGCTGAAGTCGACCTGCCCCGTCTCCTCGTTCAGCTCGTAGAACGGAAAGTCGGTGATCCAGCAGAAGCGGAAGCCGGTCTTCTCGGAGAGGCCGAGGTCGTGGCCGAGCTTGAGCCGCGCCTGGCCGGCGAGCTTGGCGGCATCGGCCGCCTTGCCGGCGGCGAAGAAGACGGCGTCGCCCGCCCCGAGGCCGCAGGCCTCGCGGATCGCCGCGGCGCGGTCCGCCTCGAGGTTGCGGGCGATCGGGCCCTTGGCGCCATCCGCCTCGAAGGTGATGTAGCCGAGGCCGCCGGCGCCCTGCTCGCGCGCCCACTCGTTCATCTTGTCGAAGAAGCTGCGCGGGTTGCCGGCCGCGCCCGGCGCCGGGATGGCGCGCACCACGCCGCCCGATGCCGCGATCTTGGCGAAGAGGCCGAAGCCGGAGCCGGCGAACTGCTCCGTCACGTCGCGGATGACGAGCGGGTTGCGGAGGTCCGGCTTGTCGGAGCCGTAGTCGAGCATCGCCTGGGCATAGGGGATGCGGATCCAGGGGCCGGCATCGACATGGCGGCCTTCGGCGAAGCGCTCGAAGGTGCCGCGGATCACCGGCTCCATCGTGGTGAACACGTCCTCCTGCGTGACGAAGCTCATCTCGACGTCGAGCTGGTAGAACATCAGCGTGCGGTCGGCGCGGCCGGCCTCGTCGCGGAAGCAGGGGGCAATCTGGAAGTAGCGGTCGAAGCCCGCCACCATCGTCAGCTGCTTGTACTGCTGCGGTGCCTGCGGCAGGGCGTAGAACTTGCCGGGATGCAGACGGGCGGGGACGAGGAAGTCGCGCGCGCCCTCGGGGCTGCTGACGGTCAGGATCGGCGTCTGGAATTCGTTGAAGCTGGCGGCGATCATCCGCTCGCGGATGTCCTGGATGATCTGCGCGCGGAGGATCATGTTCCGCTGCAGCCGCTCCCGCCTGAGGTCGAGGAAGCGGTAGCGCAGCCGCATCTCCTCCGGATACTCCTGCTCCGTCGCGATCTGGAAGGGCAGCACCTCGGCGGTGGATTGCACCGTGAGCTCGCGGACGCGGAGCTCGATCTCGCCGGTCGGGAGCTTGGCGTTCACCGTGCCGGGCTCGCGGTTCACCACCTCGCCGGTGACGGTGACGACGCTCTCGGGCCGCAGCCGGTCCGCCGCCTCGAAGACGGGCGAGCCCTGGGCCACCACGCATTGGGTGAGGCCGTAATGGTCGCGCAGGTCGAGGAAGAGCAGGCCGCCATGGTCCCGCTTGCGGTGCACCCAGCCGGAAAGGCGCGCCGTGCTGCCGGCATCGGTGGCGCGGAGGGCGCCGCAGCTATGGGTGCGGTAGGCATGCATGGGGGTTCGGGACCTGCGCTGGCAATCGGAGCGCTCGTAAGAGGGGCCCGGGGCGGGTCCTGTCAAGCGCGCATGGCTTTCCCCCGCGCCCGCCCGGGTCTAGAAGCCGGGCATGAGCCGTCGTTCCGCCGAAGCCGAGCCCGTTCCCGCCCTCGTCACGACCTCCGAAGCCCTGGCCGCCCTCTGCGAGCGGCTGCGGCAGGAGAGCTTCGTCACCGTCGATACGGAGTTCATGCGCGAACGGACCTATTGGCCCGAGCTCTGCGTCGTCCAGCTCGGCGGGGCGCGGGAGACGGCCGTGGTCGATGCCCTGGCCCCCGATCTCGACCTCGCCCCGCTCGGGGCCCTGCTGGCCGACCCGGCGGTGGTGAAGGTCTTCCACGCCGCGCGGCAGGACGTCGAGATCTTCCTGCTGAAATTCGATGCGGTGCCGGCGCCGCTCTTCGACACCCAGGTGGCCGCCATGGTGGCCGGCTTCGGCGACCAGGTGAGCTACGACCAGCTCTGCCGCTCGCTGGCCAGTGCCCAGATCGACAAGGCGCATCGCTTCAGCGACTGGTCGGTGCGGCCGCTCTCCGCCGCGCAGGTCGCCTATGCGGCAGCCGACGTCACCCATCTCCGTCGCATCTATGTGGCGCTCCGCGACCGGCTGGAGCGGGAGGGGCGGCTCGACTGGGTGGGCGAGGAGATGGCGGTTTTGACCCGGCCGGAGACCTACCGCACCGATCCGGAGACGGCCTGGGAGCGGCTGCGTCCGCGCACCGGCAACCGCCGCTTCCTCGGCCTGCTGCAGGCCGCCGCCGCCTGGCGGGAGCGGGAGGCGCAGCGCATCAACATCCCCCGCCAGCGGCTGGTGAAGGACGAGACGCTGCTGGAACTGGCCGCCACCGGGCCGGAGACGCCGGTTGACCTCGCCCGGGCGCGGGGCATCTCGGAGGGCTTCGCCAAGGGGCGGAGCGGCGCCGGGCTCATCGCCGCGATCAAGGCGGCCAAGGCGCTGCCCGATTCGGACCTGCCGGAGGCGCCGCGCGACCGCGGCGGCCCCTCCCCCTCCCCTGCCCTGGTCGCGCTGCTGAAGGTGCTGCTGGCGGCCAAGGCGGAGGAGCACCATGTCGCGCCGCGCCTGCTGGCGAACAGCGAGGAGCTGGACCGGCTGGCGACCGAGGCGGAGCCGGACCTGCCGGCGCTGCATGGCTGGCGGCGGGAGGTCTTCGGCGAGGCGGCGATGGCGCTCAAGGCAGGCCGGCTGGCAGTCGGCGTCGAGGGGCGGCGGATCAAGCTGATCGCGGTGCGGTAGGCGGCCGGGCACCGCCGCCGGTGCCGGCCGGCTGCTGGGGCTGCGGCACCATCGGCGTGCCGGGCTTCGCGTCATCCTTCGCCATGCCTGTCTCCTGTTCTGGGAGGCAGGCTCAACGCGGCAGGCCCTCCGCAGTGCCCTCGAGGCCAAGCGCCCGCAGCTGCGCGATGCTCCCCGCCGCCGAGACGTGGTGGATGAAGCGCCCGCCCTTCCGCTCCCACCCGTCCCGCGCGGAGGCGCGGTCATCCACCAGCACATGGCCGGGGCCTGACCAGCGCGGCTTCTCGTGGCTCATGCAGGTGATGACGGGGACATGCGCGCCGAGCACCCGCGCGACCCAGCGCCGCTTCTGCTCGGGCGCCCAGGCGCCGCGCGGCAGGCCGGTGAGGATGGTCGGATGCAGCGGAGCGCAGAAGCGCCAGAGCGCCTCGGCATCCTGCATCATCTCGAGCGTTTCGAAGAAGCGCGGCGCGCGGGCGAGCGCGGCCCACATCGTTTTCAGCGGCAACGCTTCCGGCCGCTGGCCGGTCACGGCCTCGACGCCGCGGTCGAAATCCGCCAGCACGCCGTCGAGGTCGAGGAAGAGCACCGCGCTACCGGCGGCAGGCCCCGGCGGCGAGGCGGACGCAATCGGCGAAGACATCGAGCGCATCGAAGGCCCGGTCCACCCCATCCGCCGGCAGCACGACCGGGTGGCCGCCGCCCTGCAGCACGGCGCCGGGGATCATCAGGTTGTCGGGGAGGCCGAAGCCTTCCACCATCAGGCCGGGCAGCGGGTCCGGCACCGACGAGAGGTGCCGGCGGGTGCGCTCGGCGAAGGGCGTCGCCGTGTTGGAATAGGCGAAGATCGGCTTGCCGCGGCCGAGGAACCAGCCGAGTTCCACCAGCGTGCCGGCATCCGCCGAGGGGCCGCGGAAGGGCGTGAGGTTGGCGATGACGATGTCGCATTCCTCCATCATCGCCACGTCCTTGTCGTAGATGACGCGCCACAGCCGGTCCTCCGGCAAGGTGCGCAGCGTCTCGACATCCTCGTTCAGCGGCGGACGGCCGGTGATGCCATGCTGCGCGCAGAGGGCGACCTTGCGGGCCGCATGGGCGATGGCGTCGGGGAGGAAGACGTCCGGCCCGGCGAGATAGGCGGTGATGCTCATGCGCCCGCAGTCAACAGGAGCCGGCGCCGCCTGTCATCAGGGGAAGACACCCAGCAGCCAGGCCGTGCAGAGCAGGGCCAGCGCCCAGGCGAGAACGGCGCCGCCGAACAGCTTCCAGGCATGGCCGGCGGCGCCCCGCTCCAGCAGGCGCTGCAGCACCTCGCCGAGGCTCACGCGCGCGGGCCGGGACGGGCGCATCGCCGCGGCGCGCGGGCGAGCCTGCTGCCAGGCATTGGGATTGGGGCGGAGCGCCTGGCGGGCCTCCGTCCTCCGTCGATCGAGAATGTCCTGCACAGATGGGCCATGACGTCGTTACGGAACGGAGTTTGTGCGGCGCAACCGTTCCGATCCAGTCACTGACCCGTGCATCGCGGATCGGTGCAATGGCGCGGCGAACCAGTTGCCTTCTCGCCGGTTGATGCGGCGAGAAGGAGAGGACCCGGAATGAGCGACGAAGAACACCGCGCGCAGCGCATCCGCGAACGCGCCTATTTCCTCTGGCTCGGCGATGGCCAACCGAACGGTCAGGCGGAGGAGTACTGGCACCGCGCCATCGCCGCCGAGCAGGACCAGGAGGCGGATGAGGCGAGCAAGGAAAGCTTCCCCGCCAGCGACCCGCCGGCGCATAGCGGCATCACCGGGGTCGGCGGCCCGGCTTGACGGGTGGCGACCCCGTCGCTGCTATGGCGGCGGGGAGGCCATCACATGCATTGGACCATCGGCCAGGTTGCCGTCACCAAGCTGGTTGAGCTGGAGGCGACGGGCGGCAGCCGCTTCCTGCTGCCCCAGGCGACGCCTGAGGAAGTGCGGAAGATCGATTGGCTGGTGCCCGACTTCGCCGACGAGGCGGGGCGGCTGCGGCTCAGCATCCATGCGCTGGTCGTCGAGGCGCCGGGGCGGCGCATCCTGGTCGATACCTGCCTCGGCAACGACAAGCAGGGGCGGAAGATCCCGCACTGGAACGCGCGGCAGTCCCGCTTCCTCGAGGAGATGGCGGAGGCCGGCTTCCCGCCCGAGAGCATCGACACGGTGCTCTGCACCCATCTGCATGTGGACCATGTCGGCTGGAACACGCGGCTCGTCGAGGGGCGCTGGGTGCCGAGCTTCCCGAACGCGCGCTACCTTTTCGGACGGCAGGAATTCGAGCACTGGTCGGCCGGCGCGGGCGGTGAGGCGCAAGCCGCGGTCTTCGCCGATTCCGTCCAACCCATCGTCGAGGCGGGGCTGCACGAGCTGGTCGAGGCGGATCACCGCCTCTGCCCCGAGATACGGCTGGTGCCGAGCTTCGGCCATACGCCGGGGCATGTGAGCGTCGCCATCGAGTCCGAGGGCGAGCGGGGCTTCATCACCGGCGACATCGCGCACCATCCCTGCCAGCTCGCCCATCCGCACTGGAACTCGACCGCCGATGCCGACCCGGCCCAGGCAGAGGCAACGCGCCGCGAAATCTTCGGCGGCTTCGCCGGCACGCCGGTGCTGGTGATCGGCACGCATTTCGCCGGCCGCACCGCCGGGCGGGTGGTCCGCGACGCGGCGGGGCTCCGGATGCTGATGTGCTGGTGAGCATCGAGAGCCGTGCCTCCTGGGTGATCGCCGTCACGGCGGTCGTCATCCTCTCCATCTCCTTCGGGGCGCCGCTGCTGGTGGTGGTGGCGCTGCGGCCGATCGCCGCCGATCTCGGCGATGCGCGCTCGATCCCGGCGCTGGCCTCGTCGCTCGCCTATCTCGGCGCGGGGGCGGGGGGCATCCTGATGGGGTGGATCGCCGGGCGGACCTCCACGCGGCTGATCGCCATGGTCGGGGGCGCGATGGTCTGCGCCGGGCTGGCGCTGGCCTCGGGCGGGGCGGCCTGGCAGCTGGTGCTCGGCTTCGGGCTGCTGGTCGGGCTGCTCGGCAACGGCGCGCTCTTCCCGCCGATGATGACCTATGTCTCGCTCTGGTTCGACCGGCGGCGGGGGACGGCGCTGGCGCTGGTCGCCTCCGGGCAATATGTCGCGGGCGCCCTCTGGCCATCGCTGCTCGAGCGGCTGATCGCCGCCCATGGCTGGCAGCGGGTGATGCTGGGCTACGGGGTTTTCGCCGCCGCCACCATCCTGCCGCTGGCGGCGCTGGTGCTGCGGCCGCCGCCGCAGCCGGCCGTCGGCGATACCGCGGCGGCGGGGCCGGCGGCGGGCGCCGAGGTGCTCGGCCTCCCGCCGAACCTGGCGCTCGGGCTGCTCGCCCTGGCTTCCTTCCTGTGTTGCATCCCGATGGCGATGCCGGCGGCGCATCTCGTCGCCTTCTGCGGCGATCTCGGCATCAATGCGCAGCAGGGCGCGCTGATGCTCTCCGTGCTGCTGACGGCCGCCTTCCTGGCACGGCAGTTCTGGGGCTGGGTCGCCGACCGGATCGGCGGGCTGAACACGCTGCTCGCCGGCAACATCTGCCAGACGCTGGGGATGGCGGCCTTTCTCACCACCCAGGACGAGGCGGGGCTGTTCCTCGTCGCCGCCGGCTACGGGCTTGGCTTCAGCGGGATCGTGCCGGCCTATGTGGTGGCGGTGCGGGAGTTCTTCCCCGCGAGCGAGGCGGCCTGGCGGGTGCCGGTGCTGCTCTTCCTCAGCCTCTCCGGCATGGCGGCGGGGGCCTGGCTCGCGGGCGCGCTCTATGACGGCTTCGGCTTCTATGCCATCGCCTGGCAGGTCGGGATCGCCTGCAACCTGGCGGCGCTCGCCCTGCTCGGCGGGCTGGCGCTGCTGCGGCGGCGGGCGCCCCTGCTCAGCCCCTGATGATCTTCCGCATATTGGCCCGCACCCGGCGATGCGAGGGGGCGAGGGCGGCGGCCATCACCGCCTCCGCCCCGGCGCCGGAGAGCGCCGCCTGCCCGGCGGCGAAGGCGCCGCTGGTGAAGGCCTTCTGCTTCTCCAGTACGTAGCCGGTGAGGCGGGCCTGGGCCTCGGCCGGCTCGGCCCAGAGCTGGGCACTGCGGAGCGTGAAGACGAAGGCCGTCTGCCAGGCGAAGGCCGCGGCGGTGAAGGGGTTCATGGCCGCGGCCTCCCGATCAAAGCGCCGCCAGGGCGGCTTCGGCGGTGCTCACCTCGAAGGCGCCCGGCGCCTCGACGGCGACATGCGTCACCTTGCCGTCCTTGGCGATGAGGGCGAAGCGCTGGCTGCGAACGCCAAGGCCGCGTGCCGTCAGGTCCAGCTCCAGCCCGAGCTTCTTCGTGAACTCGGCGCTGCCATCGGCCAGCATCACCACCTTGTCGCCGACGCCCTGGTCCTTGCCCCAGGCGGCCATGACGAAGGCGTCGTTCACCGCCATGCAGGCGACGACGTCGGCGCCCTTCGCCTTCAGCGCGTCGTACTGGGTGACGAAGCCAGGCAGGTGCTTGGCCGAGCAGGTGGGCGTGAAGGCGCCGGGCACGCCGAACAGCACCACGGTCTTGCCGCCGAACAGCTCCTCGGTCGAGGTCTCCTTCGGGCCTTCGGCGGTGCCCTGCATCAGCTTCGCCGCGGGGATGCTGTCGCCAACCTGGATGGTCATAGGGGGTAATCTCCTCCGATCCTCCATCCTGTAACCGCTTCCCCGGCGCCTGTCACCGCACGGGATGGGGACGCGCCGGGCCTTCACCCCCGCGCGTGTGGGGGGCGGCCCGGCTTGCGGGACCACGGGCCAGCCGCCATCTTGAGCGCATGGCCAAACGCCCACGCACCCGACCGACCGCCCAGGCCAGCCATGAGGAAGGCTATCTGAGCGGCCAGATCCTGGTCGCCATGCCGAACATGCAGGATCCGCGCTTCGCCGGCACCGTGATCTGCCTTTGCGCCCATTCCCCGGAAGGGGCGATGGGCATCATCCTGAACAAGCCGATCGAGGGCATGTCCTTCGACGAGCTGCTGAAGCAGCTCGAATTGGAGCCGGTGCCGCCGCAGCGGCGCATCGCCCTCTGCCAGGGCGGCCCGGTCGAGGGCGGCCGCGGCTTCGTGCTGCACACCAAGGACTGGACCAGCGACGCCTCCCTCCCCGTCGCCGAGGACCTGGCGCTGACCGCGAGCGTCGATATCCTGAAGGCGATTGCCGGCGGCGGCGGGCCGCGCAGCGGCATCCTGGCCCTCGGCTATGCCGGCTGGGGGCCGGGGCAGCTGGAGGACGAGATCCAGGCGAATTCCTGGCTCTCGGTCGATCCGGACGAGGCGCTGCTCTTCGGCGAGGAGCATGACGGCAAGTGGCGGCAGGCCATGGCCAAGCTGCGGGTCGACCCGCTGCTGCTCTCGGGGGCGGCGGGGCACGCCTGAGGGCGGGACGGGTCCGTGTCAGGAAGGCCGGGCGGTCCTCTCGCGCCGGATCCCGTCGACGATCGCCTCCAGGCCGGCCTGCACCAGCCGCCCGCCCTGCCCGGCGAGCCATATGGCAGGCCCTTCCACCACCCGCGCCGCCAGGGCGGCGAGGCCGAACGCCACCACGGCATAGGCTGCCACGGCGATCGCCACCGCGGCGCCATAGGCCAGGCCGGCCGAATGCGCGGCCAGGAGGGTGCCGCAGCCGACCGACATCAGCACCGGGATATGGACGAGGTAGAGGGGGAAGGAGATCCGGCCGAGATACCTCATTCCCTCGCCCGACAGGCGCTCCCGCAGCCAGGGGCTGCAGGCGACGGCCAGCACCAGCATGACGGCGGCGATCCCGTGGCAGGCCGATGGGCCGTCCATGCGCAGGGCCGCGGGACCGATCCAGTGCCAGGACAGGCCGATGCCCTTCACCGGGATGGCGGCCAGCCCGTCCCAGAAGGCCCCCCGGGCGGCGCTGTAGGGCACCGTACCGAGAAGGAGGGCAAGGGCGGCCAGACCGAGGCAGGTCCGGGGCGCCATCCTGGGCCGGAGCCTCGGCAGCAGGGTGAAGAGGAAGGCGCCGAAGGCCAGCAGCGATAAGTAGAGCGGATAGAGCGCCAGGCCCAGCAGCAGCAAGATGAGGGCGGCGCGGCCGGGCGAGGCCTCCGTCCTTCCGAGGCGCCGCAGCGTCACGACCACCGCGACCAGCAGCAGCGACCCGGCGAATTCGACCGACATCGTCCAAAGCGAACTGTCGTAGGAAGTGGCGAAGTCCCAGGGCCCGACCAGGGCGCCGTAGAGTCCCTCCCGCAGCGCCCCGGCGAGGCTCGCCTCCTGCCGGAATTGGGAGGCCAGCCAGGGCGAGCGCGTCAGGACTGCCGCCGCCTGGTTGACCATCAGGCCGGCGGCATGGAGTGCCCAGGCGAAGAGCGTCACCGCCAGGATCGGCAGGCCGAGCCGCAGCAGGCGCTTCATCGCCAGCGCGGCCATGCCGAGACGGGTCGCGGCGAAGGCATGGGCCAGCACGAGGCCGCTCAGGACAAAGAACAGACAGACCGAGAAATTGGCGCCGGCGACCGGCAGCAGCAGCGGCCAGGCGGACAGGCCGACCTCCCAGTAGCCATGGGCATGCTCGGCCTGGCCGGTATAGACCGCGAAGTCGAAGGCGACCACGGCGTGGTTGACGGCAACGTTCAGCGCCGCGAGGCCGCGCAGCCCATCGAAATGGGTGAAGCGGCCGTCGGGCCGGCGGTCTGCGGCGTCGGCCGGCACCGCCTCAGGCCTTCAGCCGCCGCGCCGCCCGCAGCGCCCAGAGCGTGGCGAGCGCCGAGACCAGCATCCAGGCGCCAGTGGCAAGGCCAGTGCCCGTTTCCGTCATGCCGCAGAACACCGTCATCAGCGCTCCGCAGCCCATCTGCGCCGCGCCGATCAGGCCGGAGGCGGTGCCGGCCAGGTTCGGCCGCACGCTGATGGCGCAGGCGATGGCGTTCGGCTGGGCCATGCCGTTGCCGAAGGCGGCGACCGCCATCGGCAGGAAGACCAGCGCGATATGCCCCGGCGCCAGCAGCGGCAGCAGCACCGCGAGCGTACCCCCCGCCAGCATCACGGCCGTGCCGAGCGCCATCATCCGCACCATGCCGACCCGCTGCGTCAGCCGCGCCGCGGTGAAGGTGCCGGAGCTCCAGGCGAAGGGCGTCGTCATCATCGCCACGGCATAGGCGGTGGAGCTGTAGCCGAGCCCCTTGATGACGGTCAGCGGCGCCCCGCCGGCGAAGGCGAAGAACATCCCCGTGGCGAAGGCGGTGATGCCGCAATAGGCGCGGAAGGCCGGCAGCCGCAGCAGTGCCGCATAGGCGCCGAGCAGGCCGGCAAGGCCGGGCAGCGGCGCCGGCTCGGCCAGCGTCTCCGGCAGGCGGAGGCGAATGGCGGCCAGCAGCGGCAGGCCGAAGACGAGGCAGGCGAGCATGCTGGCCCGCCAGCCGAACTGCGCCTCGAGCAGGCTGCCGAGCAAGGGGCCGATCATCGGCGCGATGGCCATGGCGGAGCTGACGATGCCGAGGCGGCTGGCGGCCTCCTCCCGCGGATAGGCGTCGCGGATCATGGCGCGGCCGAGGACGAGGCCGGCGCAGCCGCCCACCGCCTGCACCACGCGGGCCAGGATCAGCGCATGGATGGAGGGCGCCAGCGCCGCGCCCAGGCTGCCGAGGCAATAGAGCACCAGCCCGGCCAGCAGCAGCGGCTTGCGCCCATAGCGGTCCGAGAGCGGGCCGTAGACCAGCTGCGCCCCCGCCACCCCGACCAAGTAGAGCGTCAGGCTGAGCTGGGCGAGGCCGTAGCTGGAGGCCAGCGCCTCCGCCAGGGCCGGCAGGCTCGGGATGAGGATCTGCATGGTGAAGGGACCGATGCCCGTCATCGCCACCAGCAGCAGCATGGACGGGACCGGCCGCCGGGGCGGGGCTTTGGCGGCGGGGGAAAGGTCGCCCTCTGGGATGTCGCGCGGGCTCACCCGGCCCTTCTAGGCGCCACCGCCGCCGCTGCCCAGGGCGAGGGACGCACAATTACGCCAATGCGCGGGCCAACTCCCGCGCCGCCCAGCGCATTCTGCCCGGCTCATGGCCGGAAAAGCCGAGCATCAGCGCCTGGATGGGCGGGGCGGCGAGGAACATGGGGCTCACCGGCCGGGCGATGACGCCGCGCCGCGCCGCCGCCTCGGCAACCGCCTGATCGGTAAGGCCGGGGCGGAGGCGGGCCAGCAGCTTCATCCCCTGGTCCGGCACCTCCACCTCCAGCATCTCGGGCAGGTGCTCGCGCAGCGCCGCCACCAGCGCGTCCCGCGCGCCGCGGTAGTGCTGGCGCATCCGCCGCAGGTGCTGGGCGAAATGCCCCTCCTCGATGAAGTCGGTGACGACGCCCTCCTGCAAGGCGGCCGGGTGCCAGTCGCTCAACAGCCGGGTGGAGCGGACGCCCTCCAGCAGGGCGGGCGGCAGCACCGCATAGCCGAGGCGGAGACCGGGGAAGAGCACCTTGCTGAAGGTGCCGACATAGATCACGCGCCCCGCCGCATCGATGCCCTGGAGCGAGGCCAGCGGCCGGCCGGCGTAGCGGAACTCGCTGTCGTAATCGTCTTCCAGCAGCCAGGCGCCGGCGCGATGGGCCCAGGCCAGCAACTCCATCCGTCGTGCCATGGAGAGCACGACGCCGAGCGGGTATTGCGAGGAGGGCGTCACATAGGCGAGCCGCGCCTCGGGCGCCGCGGCGATCCCGGCCGACACGTCCATCCCCTGCGCATCGACCGGCACGGGCACGATGCGCGCCCCGGCGGCGGCGAGGGCGGCGCGGACCGCCGGATAGCCAGGGTCCTCGAACCAGGCGGCATCGCCCGGGCGCAGCAGCACGCGCAGCACCAGGTCGATGGCCTGCTGCGCGCCCGCCGTCACCACCACCTGCTCCGGCTCGCAACGCACGGCGCGCGCGGCACGGAGGTAGCGGGCGACGGCGCCGCGCAGCGCGGCCGAGCCGCTCGGGTCGGCATAGCCGAGCAGGGCCGGGTCGGGCCGCGCGAGGCGCCGGGCGGTCAGGCTGCGCCAGACCTGGAGCGTCCGATCGTCCAGCGTGCAGCGGCCGGTGTTGAAGGGCGCGGCGCCGTACTGCCCGGCATGGGGGACGACCGGCGGCGGAGGCGGCGCGGCCGGAGCCATGAGTGGGGGCGGCAGGTCCAGCGGCTCCGGCAGGTCACGGGAAACGAAGCTGCCGGCGCCGACCCGTCCCTCGATGAAGCCCTCGGCCAGCAATTGCTCATAGGCGGCGACCACCGAGTTGCGGGCAATGCCGAGCCGCGCCGCCAGCGCCCGCGTCGGCGGCAGTCGGCCCCCGGCCGGGATGTCGCCCGAAAGGATCGCCCGGCGCAGGCCGAGATAGACCTGGCGCAGCACCGGCACCGGGCCGGCACGGTCGATCGGGATCAGCAGCAGATCGGCTTCCATGTCGATTGGACCAGCCTCATGGCGCCTGATTGGCCCTCGCGGGGGACCAATCGGAACTGTCATATGCACCCATCGACCCGTGCGAGAGAAGCCCGATGCCCGACACCGCCTACCCCGTCACGCCCCGCAACCGGGTGAAGCGCCTGCACGAGCGCGGCCGCTACGACCACGAGACGGTGCATGCCATCCTCGACGCGGCGATGATCTGCCACATCGCCTATGTCATTGACGGCCAGCCCTATTGCACGCCGACCGCCTTCTGGCGCGAGGGCAGCCACCTCTACTGGCACGGCTCCTCGGCCAGCCGGATGCTGCGCACCCAGAAGCCGGGCATCCCGGTCTGCCTGACGGTGACGCATCTCGACAGCCTCGTCCTCGCCCGCTGCGGCTTCAACCACTCGGTCGACTACCGCTCGGCCATGTGCTTCGGCACGGCGCATATCGTCGAGGATCTCGACGAGAAGGCGAAGGCGCTCGACGTCATGATCGACCGCTTCTATCCCGGCCGGAATGCCGAGCTTCGCCCCAGCACCACGCAGGAGCTGAAGGCGACCATGGTCATCGGCATGACCATCGAGGAGGCCAGCGGGAAGATCCGCGCCAAGGGCGTCGGCGACGAGGAGGAGGACTACGCCCTCCCCATCTACGCCGCCCGCTTCCCGGTGACGCAGGTGATCGGCGCCGCGGAGCCCTGCCCGCGGATTCCGGCGGGCGTCCCCTATCCGCCGGGTTTGGCAGGCTTCACGCCCGGTCGTAGGCTCGACGACATCATGACCGAGAGCTACCGGACGACCTATGGCACAGGACAAGGCGACGACTGATCTGGCGACCGCCTCGGCGGTCACGATGGCGGCGATGGTGCGCGAGCGGCGCGCCTCGCCGGTGGAGATCACCGGGGCGGTGCTCGCCCGCATCGCGGCGAAGGAGCCCGCGCTCAACGCCTTCGTCGCGCTGGATGCCGAGGGCGCCCGCGCCGCGGCGCGCGAGGCGGAGGCGGCGGTGATGCGCGGCGGGGTGCTCGGGCCGCTGCACGGCGTGCCCGTCACCATCAAGGACGTCCAGGCGGTGAAGGGTCTGCCGACCCGGCGCGGCTCCCGCCTCTCCGACCCGAGCCCCGCCGCCGCCGACGCCCCGCTGGTGGCGCGGCTGCGCGAGGCGGGCGCCATCATCCTTGGCAAGACCACCAGCACCGAGCAGGGCTGGACGGCGGTCAGCCACAACCCGCTGACCGGGGCGACGCACAATCCCTGGCGGCACGGGATGACGGCCGGCGGCTCCTCCTCCGGCGCCGCGGCGCTGGCGGGGGCAGGCTGCGGGCCGCTGCATCTCGGCACGGATGGCGCCGGCTCCATCCGCCTGCCGGCGCATTTCTGCGGCGTCGTCGGCTTCAAGCCGACCTATGGCCGGGTGCCCTATGTGCCGGTGCCGAACAACGGCGCCCTTTCCCATGCCGGACCCCTCGCCCGCAGCGTGGAGGATGCGGCGCTGATGTTCTCCGTCATCGCCGGGCCGCATGCGCTCGACCACACCACGCTGCCCGACCGCTTCCCGCCCGAGGTGGCGCCGGGCGGGCTGCAGGGGCTGCGCATCGCCTGGAGTCCCGATCTCGGCCATGCCCGGGTGGACCCCGAGGTCGCCGCCATCACTGCCGAGGCGGTCGGCGCGCTGCGGGCGGGCGGCGCCCTCGTCGAGGAGGTGACGCCGCCCTGGGGTCCGGAAGGGCCGGGGCTGGAGCGCGACCTCTGGGGCGGCGCCATGCGGCCCTTCCTCGCCGCCGACGACAAGGCCGCGGCCGAGATGGACCCTGGCCTCGTCGCCTGCACCGAGGCCTATCGCCACCTGAGCTTCGCCGAGGCGCATGCGGCGCAGACCCGGCGCTTCGCCTATGCCGGCCGGGTCAATGCCTGGTTCGAGGAGGCGGGCTTCGACCTGCTGGCGACGCCCGCCGCCTCGGTCGCCGCCTTCCCGGTCGGGATGCAGCGTCCGCCGCACTGGCCGCCGCATGACTGGGACTGGCTGGTCTGGGCGGAGTTCTCCTACCCCTTCGACCTTTCGCACGGGCCGGCCATCTCCGTACCCTGCGGCGTGACGGAGGCCGGGCTGCCGGTCGGGCTGCAGCTCGCCGGGCCGCGGCTGGCGGATGCGCTGGTGCTGCGGGCGGGGGCGGGCTTCCTTGCGGCAAAACCTTTCGAGGTGGCGCCGGCGCGGTAGGCGCGGCTCCCGGCCTCAGCCCCGCCGGACGTTCCAGAACAGCGCCAGCCCCTTCAGCATGCCGCCCACGTCCTCGCGGTAGGCGGTCGGCTGGTAGAACTGGCCGAGCGGGACATAGGGCACGTCGAGGAAGGCCTGGCGCTGCATCTCGCGCCCGATGGCGCGGCGCGCTTCGTCATCGGTCGATTGCAGCCAGCGGTTCCGCATCTCCTCGAGCTGCGGGCTGGTGGACCAGCCGAAGGTCGCGGTCAGCCCGCTGCCGCGGATGAAGTTGTGCGCCGCCGGATTGAACTGGTTCACTCCCGCCGTATAGGTGCAGAAGGCGTTGTAGCCGCCCTTGTCCGGCGTCTCGCGGTTGGCCTGGCGGCGCAGCGCGCTGCCCCAGTCCATCGCCACGTAGTCGAGGTTGAGGCCGAGCTTGCGGAAGACATCGCCCACCACCTCGCTCATCGCGTTGATGGCGGGGAAGTCGGTCGGCGCCATCAGCAGCACCCGCTCGCCCTTGTAGCCCGCCGCCTCCAGCGCGCGGCGGGAGGCGGCGATGTCGCGCGGCCCGGTCAGCGCCGCCATGCCCTCGTCGCTCGCCATGAGGGAGCCCGGAGCGAAGAAGCCGACGCCGTCCCGCCACAGCGAGCGGTCCTCGCCGGCGACGGCGGTCATCACGTCCGACTGGCTGATGGCGCCGAGCACGGCGCGGCGGACGCCTGGGTTGTCGAAAGGCGGGTGGAGGTGGTTGAAGCGGAGCATGGCAATGGCCCCGGTCGGGTCCAGCACCTCCACCTTGATGCCGCGGCCACGCCGCAGCGTCGGCAGCAGGTCGGTCGTCGGCTGCTCCCACCAGTCGATCTCGCCCCGGCGAAGGGCGGCGGCGGCGGTCGTGGCATCCGGCAGGGTCAGCCACTCCACCCGGTCGAGATGGGCGATCTTCGGCCCAGCGAGCAGGCTCGGCGTGCCGTCGGGGCGCGGCACGTAGCCGTCGAATTTCGCATAGACCGCGCGCGAGCCGGGGACGCGCTCGCCGGCCACGAAGCGGAAGGGACCGCTGCCCACCATCTCCGAGATGGGCAGCGCCGCGTCCTGGCTCGCCAGCCGCTCCGGCATGATGAAGGCGACATTGGCACCGACCTTGCCGAGCGCATCCGGCAGCAGCGGGAAGGGCCGCTTCAGCCGCCAGCGGATCACCCGGTCGGAGGGGGCGGTGATCTCCTCCGTCACCGCCATGACGGCGAGGCCGAAGCTGTCGCGCTGGCCCCAGCGCTTCAGGCTGGCCACCGCATCCCGTGCCCGCACCGGCTCCCCATCGTGGAAGCGGAGGCCCTCGCGCAGCGTCATCGTCCAGGTCAGGCCGTCATCCTGGACGGTGTGGCCGGCGACCATCTGCGGCTGGGCGCGGTACTGCTCGTCCCAGCCATAAAGCGTGTCGAAGACGAGGAAGGCGTGGTTGCGGGTGACGAAGCCCGTGGTGGTGATCGGGTCGAGGATGGCGAGATCGGCCTGCGGGGCGAAGCGCAGCAGCCGCTGCCCGGACTGCGCGCCGGCCAGCCGCGGCGCAGCGAGGGTGAAGGCCGAAGCCTGAAGGAGCCTGCGCCGTCCGATCATTCCGTGACCTCCCGCTGCCAACCGGTGGCAGCATAGGCCGGAATGACGCCGGTGCTACCAGCGCAGCGCGCGGATGGCGGCGATCGGGTCCACGCCCTCGGCCAGCGCCACCTGGCGCAAGCGCTCCGGGTCGGGGTTGTCGCCATGGGCGTGGGCGGCGAGGCCGGTCATCGCCCAGAGCGCGTCCATCCCCGCCGACGCCGCACCGGCCAGGTCGGTATGCGGCGTGTCGCCGATCGCCAGCACGCGGCGGCGGTCGGCGAGGCCGAGCAGCTCCATCACCGGGTCGTAGACCGCCGGGTCCGGCTTGCCGACCTCGAAGACCGGGCAGCCGAGCTCCAGGTAGATGTCGGCGAGCGCGCCAGCGCAGATCAGCCGGTCCTCGCCGACCATGACGAAGCGGTCCGGGTTCACGCAGACCATGGGCAGGCGATGGGCGGCGGCGGCTTCCAGCGCCGGGCGGTAGGGCGCCGGGTCGGCCGAGCCGCGCTCCGGGTCGGGGCCGGTGTTCAGCAGGAAGTCGGCCCCGGCCGGGTCGGCAACCAGCTCGGCGACGCCTTCCTCGATCACCGAGAGGTCCTTCTCCGGGCCGATATGGAAGGCGCGGCGGCCGAGTGGGGCGAAGAAGGGGTGGGTGCGCTCCTTCAGCATCCGCCAGGCGATCTCGCCCGAGGACATGATGCCGTCATAAAGCGCGCGGTCGAGGCTCATGCGGTCCAGCATCTCCTGGACGAACCAGGCCCGGCGCGGTGCATTGGTCAGGAAGGCGACGCGCTTGCCGCGCTTCTTCAGCTCGGCCAGCGCCTCCGGCACGCCGGGATAGAGGCGCTTGCCGTTGTGCACGACGCCCCAGAGGTCGAGGACGTAGCCGTCATAGCGCTCCGCCAGCGGGGCGATGCCGTCGAGGATGTCCATGGCGCTCTTCCTTTAGGCCGCGGTGCCGACCGCTTCGGCGACGCTGGTGAAACCGTCCCGCCGCAGCAGCGCGGCAAGGTCGCGGAGGATCTCCGGGACCAGCGCGGGGCCGGCATAGGCGAAGGCGGTGTAGAGCTGCACCAGGCTGGCACCGGCCCTGATCTTCGCCAGCGCATCCGCGCCGCTGGCGATGCCGCCGACGCCGACCAGCGTCAGCCGTCCCCCGGCGATCCAGTGGCAGTGGCGCAGCACCTCGGTTGCCCGGTCGCGCAGCGGCGCGCCCGATAGGCCGCCCGCCTCCCCGCGATGGGCGGAGCGCAGGCTCTCCGGCCGGGCAATCGTGGTGTTGGAGACGATGAGTCCGGCGGCGCCCTGGGCGATGCAGGTCTCGATGATCGGCCCGAGGGCGTTCTCCGAGAGGTCCGGGGCGATCTTCACCAGCACCGGCGGCCCCTCGATGGCGGCGATGCCGGCGAGGATCTGCGCCAGCCGCTCCTCCCCCTGCAGGTCGCGGAGGCCCGGCGTGTTGGGCGAGGAGACGTTGACGGTGACGTAGTCGGCCAGCCCCGCCAGCGCCCGGTAGAGCGCCGGATAGTCCCGCGCCGGGTCGGCACCCTCCTTGTTCACCCCGATATTGGCGCCGAAGATCGCCGGCAGCGGCCGCGGCAGGGCGCGGAGCCGGGCGAGATAGGCCTCCACCCCGCCATTGTTGAAGCCCATGCGGTTGATGACGGCCGCGTCCTCGGCGAGGCGGAAGAGGCGCGGGCGCGGATTGCCGGGCTGCGGCCGGGGCGTGGCCGTGCCGGCCTCGACGAAGCCGAAGCCGAGGCGCATCAGCGGCAGCACCGCCACCGCGTCCTTGTCGAAGCCGGCCGCGAGGCCGAGCGGGTTGGCGAAGCGGAGGCCGAGCGCCTCGGTCGCCAGGATCGGGTCGGCCGCCGCCTCGGCCCGGCCGGCGAGGCCGGCGGAAAGGGCCTTCAGGGCCAGGCCATGTGCCCTCTCGGCATCGAGGCGGCGGAGCAGGGGCGTGGCGAGGGAGGCGAGGCGCGGTGTCATGGCGCCGCTGTGTGCCCGACCCGGCCCAGGTTGGGAAGCGCAGTTGACACCCTGATGTTGACGCCCTGGGCGCCGCCCGCGACAACCTTCACGGGAAAAGCCCGGGAGGAAGGCGAGTGAAGGGACCAGCGCTGCTGCTGGCCGGCGTCGTGCTGTTCAGCATCAACGACGCGAACAGCAAGCTGCTGTCCGGCCATTACGGGATCGGCGAGGTGCTTTTCCTCCGCTACGCCATGCTGCTGCCGGCCTTCCTGCTGGCGCGGGCGGTCCGGCCGGGCTTCGGCGGGCCGCTGGCGACGCGGCATCCGGGACTGCAGGTGCTCCGGGCCTGCTCGATGATGGTTTCGGCGGGCGGCTTCTTCCTCGGCTTCCGGCATGTACCGCTGGCGGAGGGCTACCTGTTCTTCTTCACTGCCCCGCTGCTGACCCTCGCCCTGTCGGTGCTGATCCTGGGCGAGGTGGTGGCGCGGGCGGCCTGGGCCTGGTGCCTGCTCGGCTTCACGGGCGTGCTGCTGGCGGTGGCGCCGAAGCTCGGCGGGCTCGACGCGCCGCTCGGCGGCTACCTGGCGCTGCTGGCGGCGACCTTCGCCTTCGCCATGAACCAGACGCTGAACCGCAAGCTGCGGACGGAGCCGGGGCTGGTCGGCGTCATCCTATGGCCGAGCCTGCTGGGGCTGGCGCTGTTCGGGCCGCTGGCACTGCTGGACTGGTCCTCGCCGCCGCCGATGGAGCTGGCGCGGATGCTGGGGAACGGGCTGCTGGCGGGCGGGGCCGTGGTCTGCACCGCGGCCGCCTTCCAGCATTCGGACGCTTCCCGGCTGGCGCCCTGGGGCTTCGCGGCGCTGCCGGTCTCGGTCGGGCTCGACCTCACCATCTGGGGGCATTGGCCGGACCCGGCGATGCTGGCCGGCGGCGCGGTCGTCGTCTTCGCCTGCCTGATGAGCGAACGGGCGCGGCGGCGGGGGCTGGCTCAGTCGATCCCGGCCGGGAAGATGTGGGTGCCGCCCGGGCCGAGCGGCAGCGGCGTCACCGTCCGCACGGCGGAGAGCGGCAAGGCGCCGTAGAGATGCGGGAAGAGGCCGGGGCGGCTGCCGGCGGGCTCCCAGCGCAGCGCCTCGCCGAGCGCCTCCGGGACCACCTCGACCAGCAGCAGGTCCCGCTCGCCAGCGCGGTGCTTGGCGGCGCTGGCGCGGAGCTGGGCGCCGGCCGAGAAGTGGAGGAAGCCGTCGCGCCGGTCATCCGCGCTGCCGTAATAGGCGCCGGCGGCCTCCGCCGCGCGCCAGTCGGCGGCGCGGACCATGGTGTAGATGGGGGAGTTCATGGCGCCAGAGTCTGGAGCCGATCGAGCATCCGGTCCACCTCTTCCCCCGTCTGGTAGAGGCCGAAGCCGAAGCGCAGCCGCCGCCCGCGCCGGTCGGTGACGATGCCGGCCGCAGCGAGGCGGGCCTGCCAGCCCTCCGCATCCTCGAGGTCGAAGGCGAGGAAATTGCCCCGCGCCGGGTCATCCGGCGCCACCACCAGCCGGGCGGGGTCGAGCCCGGCGCGCGGCAGGCCGGCAAGGAAGCGGGCCTGCAGCGCATGGGCATGGGCATGGATGGCAGCAGCATCGAGACCGAGCCCGGCCAGCCAGTCCATCACCGCGTTCAGCCGGTAGAGGCCGCTGGCGTCGAAGGTGGAGCCCATGAAGCGCCAGCCATCCTCGGCATAGGGCACGCCGGACTGACCCTCGGCCAGCGCCCCGAAGCCGGCATACCAGCCGGTGGAGCGCGGCCGCATCAGCCAGCCCGGCGGGCAGTGGAGGAAGCAGGCCCCCTCCCCCGCCATGGCGTATTTGTAGCCGCCGGCCAGGTAGAAGGCGCGATCGGCGATGGCCGAGAGGTCGACCGGCCGGGCCATGAAGGCGTGGTAGCCGTCGATGACGAGCGCGGCCTCGCCCGCCGCGGCGAGCGAGGGCAGATCGGTCAGCGCCGCGCCGGAGGTGAAGAAGACCTCGCTCGCCCAGATCAGGTCGAAACCCGCCCGCGCAGCCTCGGCGAGGCGCGGGATGCAGTCGCGGGCCGGTTCGCTCGGGACGCGGGTGACGGCAACCAGCCCTTCCTCCTCCAGCCGGGCGAGCTGGCGGGCGAGGCTGTGGAACTCGCCATCCGTCGTCAGGATGCGCGGCGGCCGGCGCGCCGGCAGCGCCGAGAGGAGCCGCACGACGAATTCCTGGGTGTTGGGGGCGAAGACGACCGTCGCCGGGTCCGGCAGGCGGCAATGCCGGGCGACATGGCGCTGCGCCGCCTGCCAGACCGGTCCGAGCACATGCCCCCACTTGCCGTCCAGCAGCCGGGCCGCGTCGTCCCAGGCGGCGAGGTGCGCCGCGCGCGTCACGTCGGGCCGCGGATGGTGGCTGTGCGCGGCGAAATGCAGCCGCTCCGGCGCGGCACCGAGCGTCAGGGAGAAATGCGGGCGGAGGTCCAGCATGGTCTTGCTCCGGCTGATTGCTTTAAGCTTAAAGTAACCTTCCCAGGGAGGCCACCACCATGGTCGAGGGCGTCGAGACCGATTTCGCCAGGCGCATGAGCTATGGCGACTACCTGCGTCTCGACCAGATCCTCTCGGCGCAGCAGCCGCTCTCCGGCCAGCATGACGAGCTGCTCTTCATCACCATCCACCAGGTGCAAGAGCTCTGGATGAAGCTGCTGAACCACGAGCTGGACCTGGCGATGGCGAATATCCGCGCCGATGCGCTGCGCCCGGCCTTCAAGGCGCTGGCGCGGGTCTCGCGCATCCAGAAGCAGCTGGTCGAGGCCTGGGACGTGCTCTCGACCATGACGCCGCACGACTACCTCGCCTTCCGCGACAACCTCGGCAGCTCGTCGGGCTTCCAGTCCTGGCAGTACCGGCTGATCGAGTTCAAGCTCGGCGCGCGGGACGGCTTCATGCTGAAGCCGCATGCCCACCGTTCGGACATCCTGGCCGTGCTGGAGGCGGCCTTCCACGGGCCCTCGCTCTATGACGAGGCGCTGCGGCTGCTGGCGCGGCGGGGCCTCCCGGTGCCGGAGGCGGTGCTCGGGCGCGACCTCGGCCAGCCCCATGCAGCCGATGAAGGCGTCACCGCGGCCTGGGCCATCGTCTACGAGCAGGCGGAGGCGCATTTCGACCTCTACGAGCTGGCCGAGGAGCTGGTCGACATCGAGGACGCCGTCCAGACCTGGCGCTTCCGGCACATGCGGACGGTGGAGCGGATCATCGGCCACCGGATGGGGACCGGCGGCTCGGCCGGCGTCGCCTATCTCAAGGGCGTGCTCGATCGGGGCTTTTTCCCGGAACTCTGGACGGTGCGGACGCGGCTGAAGCCCGTCCCGCAGGCGGATTGATCGTCTCATTTATGGTTCCGTAAGCCGGATGCCGGATGGTTCGTCCCGTCAATTGAGACGAGGCGCGAAGCCATGCCGAGCATCCAGGTTTCCGGGACCATTCCCAGCACGCTGCGGGAGAACACGAAACCCGGGGAATGGGTCGCGGGCCTGACGCTGACCGGCGACACGAACAGCCTGGCCGGGATCGAGCTCACCGGGGCGAATGCGCTGAACTTCTCGGCGGTCTGGAACCCCTCGCTCGGCCTCGCCACCCTCGGCCTCGCCGCCCCGGTCGATTACGAGTACTTCGCCGCGGCGCGCCTGCCGACGCAGCTCTCCTTCTCGCTGCGCTTCGTCTACACCGATGGCAGCCGGCAGAGCCCGAGCACGGTCTACCGCGTCGCCGTCCTCGACCAGGACGACGCGCCGCCGAGCGGCCTGCGTTTCGCCACCGGCGGCAGCGTGACGGCGGGGGCGATCGGGGGCGCGGTCGGCACGCTTTCCGTCACCGACCCGGATTCGGCCGGCCCTTTCACCTTCAGCTTCGCCGAGGAGGATGCCTGGCGGTTCGAGGTGGTGGGGAATGTGCTGAAGCTGAAGGAGGGCATCAGCCTCGGCCTCGACGAGATGCCGACCCATCCGCTCTTCGTCCAGGTCTCGGACGGGCGGCAGAGCGCGGGCTTCACCCTCAACCTCACCGTGACCGATCCGGGGATGCAGCAGAGCCATGTGGATGTGCTGACGCCGGCAACGCCGCAATCCGGCTTCGCCCTCCATGCGCCGAGCCAGGCGGTGGCGCTCCATGAGGCGCGCGCGGTGACGGCGGCCAACAGCCATGGCGAGAACCTGCGCCAGGTGCTGCTCGCCGAGGGCAAGGAGGTCTGGATGCCGGCGGTGCAGACCCTCCGCCTCGCCGATGGCTTCCTCGATTTCGACCCGGCGGGACAGGCGGTGCGGGCCGCGGCCCTGCACGGCACGGCCACCGGGGAGGCGGCGGACGGGTCGGCACTGGCGGCCCTGGTGGAGCAGAGCGCGGCGGGCCGGGGCTGGGTCGACCTGGCGGCGGAGTTGCTGCCGGGGGCGATGGCGGAGCTCGACGATGCGGCGCTGGTGACGACGCTCTACCAAACGGCCCTGCACCGCGACCCGGATGCGGGGGAGCTGGCCTTGCAGGTCGGGCGGCTGGCCTCCGGCGCGAGCCGGGCGCAGATCGTCGCCGATCTGGCAGGCTCCGACGCGGCGCTGGCGGCGGTGGCCGACCCGGATGGGGTCTGGGTCGGGCAGGCGCTGGGCGGCAGCGCGGCCTGGCACATGGATACGGGCGGGCTCGGCAGCGGGGTGCTGCCGCCGGCGAACTACCCGGCTGGGATGGCCTGGATGTTGTGACGCGTCAGAATTTCAGACGCTGGACCTCGCAGGTGCCGGCCAGGGTGCCGGCGGCGACGGGCAGGTCGCAGGGCGCGGGCGGCGTCGGCGGCTGGTCGACCGGTCCGGCCAGAGCCGGCGCGGCGGCGGCACGACAGGCCTCCACCCGAGCCGCGTCGGGACGGCGGGAGAAAAGCAGCCGGGCCTCGCCGGTGACGCGGGAAAGGCTGAGGGCGAAGCGGTCATGTGCCGGGACGCCGCGCCAGCCCTCGTCGGGCAAGGGGGCGCCGAAGCCGGCGACCAGAGGGTCTCGCCGCGCGCCCATCTCCTGCGACTCCATCCAGGCGGTCTGGCCGGGCAGTTCGATGGCGAAGCCGCGCTCCTCCACCAGCACCCGCAGCTGGCCGCCATTGGGAAAGCGGCAGGTGAGGAAGGTCTCCGCCGCGGCCGGCCAGGCGAGGGCCAGGGCCGCGAGGGCGAGGGCGGCCGTCCTGGCCGTGCCGTGCCGCATGGTCATTCCTTCGGGTTATCGATGGCCGCACGTTACCTCGCTGCGCGAAAGCTTCAATCCGCCGCGCGCAGGGCTTAGGTTAGGGCCGTGGAAACCGCCGACACGAGCCTGGGCGCCAGGCCCCTCCCCTCCGCCCCGCGGGGTGGGCTGCACCGATTCGCCAATCCGGGCCGCTTCCTGCGGCTGTCCGGGCGCGTGCTGCCCTGGTTGACGGCGGCGGCGGTGCTGGCGCTCGGCATCGGCCTGACCTGGGGCCTCCTCTTCTCGCCGCCCGACTGGCAGCAGGGCGAGACGGTCCGCATCCTCTACATCCATGTGCCGATGGCTTGGCTGGCGATGGGCGGCTATGCCGGGCTCGCCATCGGCTCGATCCTGTCGCTGATCTGGCGGCACCCGCTGGCCGACCTTGCCTGCCGGGAGCTTTCGCCGGTGGGTGCGATGGCGACCGCCCTCTGCCTCGCCACCGGCAGCCTCTGGGGCAAGCCGATGTGGGGCACCTGGTGGGTCTGGGACGCGCGGCTGACCTCGGTGCTGGTGCTGTTCTTCCTCTGGCTTGGCCATGCCGCCCTCGTCCGCGCCTTCGACGATACGGAGCGCGGCGCGCGGATGGGCGCGATCCTGGCGCTGATCGGGGCGGTCAACGTGCCGATCGTAAAATTCTCGGTCGACTGGTGGAACACGCTGCACCAGCCGGCCAGCGTGACGCGGCTCGGGGCGCCGGGGCTGCATGTCGACATCCTCTACCCGCTGCTGGTCTGTGCGCTGGGCTTCACCCTCGCCTTCGCTGCGCTGGTGCTGGCGCGGACGCGGGCGGCGGTGATGGAGCGGCGCATCCGGGCCCTGGAACTCGCAGCCGCTCGCCGCGCGGAGGCCGCATGAGCCTCCACTGGATGCATGTGACGGCCAGTTACGGGCTGGTGGTGGGTAGCTTCCTGATTCTCGGCCTCGCCACCATCTTCCGTCATGCCGCGGCGAAGCGCCGGCTGGCCCAGCTCGACCCGCGCGCCCACCGGCGCGCACAGGATACCGCATGACCCGCAAGACGCGCCGGCTCTGGCTGCTGCTGCTCTGTGCCCTCGGGCTCGGCAGCGCCACGGCCCTGACCCTTTCCGCCTTCCAGGACAACCTCGTCTTCTTCCGCTCGCCGAGCGACATCGCCCGCGAGGCGCCGACGCCGGAGCGCGCCTTCCGCCTTGGCGGCCTGGTCGAGACCGGCAGCGTGGTGCGGGAGACGGCGGCGGACGGCAAGCCGGAAGCGCGCTTCCGCGTCACCGATGGCGCGCATGGGGTGGCCGTCACCTATGTCGGCGTGCTGCCGGACCTGTTCCGCGAGGGACAGGGGGTGGTGACGCTCGGCAGGCTCGGGCCGGACGGCACCTTCCGCGCGAGCGAGGTGCTGGCGCGGCACGATGAGAGCTACATGCCACCCGAAGTGGCCGATGCGCTGAAGAAGAGCGGCCACTGGAACCCGAACCAGGGCGCCCCGCCGCCGGCCGCCACCTGGAACACGCTGGAGCCGGCGCAGGCGCAGCCGAGGCGCGGCTCATGATCCCCCCGCGGAGCGGACTATGATTCCCGAGATCGGGCATTTCGCCCTGGCCCTCGCGCTCGCCCTGTCGCTGGCGCAGGCCGTGGTCGGCCTCGTCGGCGCGCAACGGGCCGAGGCGCGGCTGATGGGCGCCGCGGCGCCGCTCGCCGCCGGCGTGCTGGTGACGGTCCTCGCCGCCTTCGCCTGCCTCGTCTGGGCCTATGTCGCCAACGACACCACCGTGCTGAACGTGGTGCAGAACAGCCATTCGGCGAAGCCGCTGCTCTACAAGATCAGCGGGGCCTGGGGGAACCACGAGGGCTCGATGCTCCTCTGGGTGCTGATCCTGGCGCTCTGCGGCGGGGCGGTCGCGGCCTTCGGCACCAACCTGCCCTCCGCCCTGCAGGCGCGGGTGCTCGGCGTGCTGGCGCTGGTGGCGCTCGGCTTCCTCGGCTTCATCCTTGCCACCTCGAACCCCTTCGAGCGCATCTGGCCGCCGCCAATGGATGGCCAGGGGCTCAACCCGATCCTGCAGGACCCGGGCCTCGCCTTCCATCCGCCGCTGCTCTACCTCGGCTATGTCGGCTTCGCGGTGACCTATGCCTTCGCCGTCGCCGCGTTGATCGAGGGGCGCGTCGATGCCGCCTGGGGGCGCTGGGTGCGGCCCTGGGCGCTGGCGGCCTGGTCATTCCTGACGCTCGGCATCGCCCTCGGCTCCTGGTGGGCCTATTACGAGCTCGGCTGGGGCGGCTACTGGTTCTGGGATCCGGTGGAGAACGCCTCGCTGATGCCCTGGCTCGCCGGCTGCGCCCTGCTGCACAGCGCCATCGTCGTCGAGAAGCGGGAGGCGCTGAAGACCTGGACGGTGTTCCTCGCCCTGCTCGCCTTCGGGATGAGCCTGCTCGGCACCTTCCTCGTCCGCTCCGGCGTGCTGAACAGCGTCCACGCCTTCGCCAACGACCCGGCGCGGGGGACGGTGATCCTCATCCTGCTGGCCATCTATATCGGCGGCGGCTTCCTGCTGTTCGCCTGGCGGGCGCAGGCGATGCTGCCGACGGGCGTCTTCACCCCCATCTCGCGCGAGGGGGCGCTGGTGCTGAACAACCTGCTGCTCTGCTCGATCGCGGCGGTGGTGCTGGCGGGCACGCTCTACCCGATGTTCGCCGACCTGGTGCTGGGCGAGAAATTCTCGGTCGGGCCGCCCTTCTTCAACACGGCGATCTTTCCGCTGGCGGTGCCGCTGATCGGCGCCATGGCGCTCGGGCCGGTGATGCCCTGGAAGCGGGCGCGGCTCTTCCCTGCCCTGCAGCGGCTGTGGTGGGCGGCGCTCGCCGGGCTGGCGGCGCTCGTGCTCTGCTTCAGCATCGAGGGCTATCGCGTCGGCCCGGCGCTCGGCTTCGGCGCGGCGGCGTGGGTGATCCTCGCCGCCATCGCCGATATCGCCGACCGCATCGCCCTCTTCAGCCGGCCGCGCGCGGCCTGGGCGCGGGCCAAGGGCCTGCCGCGGGCGGCCTGGGGCGGCGCCATCGCCCATGCGGGGATGGGGGTGACGATCCTCGGCCTCGCCGGCATGGGCCTCGCCACCGACACGCTGCGCCTGGTGAAACCCGGGGAGAGCGTGGCGCTGGCCGGGCTCGACTACCGGCTGGTCGGCGTCGCCGATGCGCCGGGGCCCAATTTCTCGGCCCGGCGCGCGACCGTCGAGGTGCGCGACGGCGGGCGCCTCGTCACCACGCTGGAGCCGGAGCGGCGCAGCTTCCCCGTCGCCCGGATGACGACGACGGAGGCGGCGATCCACACCACCTGGCTTTCGGACCTCTATGTCGTGCTCGGCGAGGAGCGGGATGGCGGGGCGGTGCTGCGCATCCACCACAACCCGCTGGCGCCCTGGATCTGGCTCGGCGCCGCGATCATGGCGCTCGGCGGCGGCATCTCGTTGAGCGACCGGCGCGTCCGGGTCTCGGCGCCGGCGGCCAAGACGGTGAAGGCCGGGGCACGGGCATGAGCGAGGTCGCTCCCAACCCCGAGGCGGCCGCCTGGCGCCGGCGCGCGCTGCTGCTGGCGCCGCTGGCCGCAGCAGGGCTCGGCGGGGCCGGGTTCTATGCCATGCTGCGGGGCCTCGGCACCGGCGACTACGACCCGCGCGGCGTGCCCTCGGCGCTGATCGGCAAGGCGCCGCCGGATTTCAGCCTGCCGCCGCTCGACGGCACCGGCCTGCCGGGGCTCTCGGCGGCCGATCTCCGCACCGGTACCGGCAAGCCGCTGCTGGTGAATTTCTTCGCCTCCTGGTGCGCGCCCTGCGTCATCGAGCATCCGCAGCTGATGCGCCTCGCGCGCGAGGGCGTCGGCATCATGGGCGTCGCCTACAAGGACAAGCCGGCGGACAGCCTCGGCTTCCTGCGGCAGCGCGGCACGCCCTATGCGCGGCTTGGCGTCGACCAGCCGGGGCGGGTCGCCATCGATTGGGGACTGTACGGCGTGCCGGAGACTTATCTGCTCGACAAGGGGGGTATCATCCGCTGGCGGATGGCCGGGCCGGTGACGGAGGAGATCCTGGCGCAACAGGTCACCCCACTGCTACGGCGATACGCATGATCCGCTGGCTGCTGCTGCTGCTGCTGGCCGCAGGCCCGGCGCTCGCCGTGGGCGACCCGGCCGACCAGCTCCCCAACCCGGCGCAGGAGGAGCGCGCCCGCGTCATCGGGCGCGAGCTGCGCTGCATGGTCTGCCAGAACCAATCGATCGAGGACAGCGATGCCGACCTCGCCCGCGACCTCCGGCGGATCGTTCGCGAGCAGGTGGCGCAGGGCAAGCCGGACGAGGCCGTCCTCACTTTCGTGCATGAGCGCTATGGCGACTTCGTCCTGCTGAAGCCGCCCTTCAAGGCAGCCACGGCGCTGCTCTGGGGGATGCCGGCCATTGCGCTGCTCGGCGGCGCGCTGCTGATCCGCGGCATGCGCCGGCGGCAGCGGGTGGCGTCCGGGCCGCCCGAGCTCACCCAGGCGGAGCGCGATCGCCTCGCCCAGCTCTCCGGCAGGCTGCGCGAGTGAACTGGTTCCCGTTCTGGCCGCTGCTCGGCCTGCTGGCCGTGGCGGCGATCCTGCCGCTCGCCGCCAGCCTGTTCCGCCCGCCGGCGGCGCGTGGCCGGCGCGAGGCCGACCTCGCGCTCTACCGGGCGCAGATGGAGGAGCTGGACCGCGAGCGCGAGGCCGGACGGCTGGACGAAGCCGCGCATCGGGCGGCCGTGCTCGAGGTGCAGCGCCGGCTGCTGGCGGCGCCGGCCGAGGCGGACACGCGCTCCGGCCGCGGGGCGAAGCTTGCCCTGTGGGGCATGGTGGCGGCTGTGCCGCTGCTGGCCCTTGCCCTCTACTGGCCGAGCGCGCTGCCGGACATGCCCTCGGCGCCCTTTTCGCTGCGCCAGCAGGTGGCGGCGCGGGACGAGGAGATGCTGGAGTTGCTGCGCAGCCGCCTCGCACGGCTCGACCCGGCGACGCCGCAGGCACAGGAGGGCTACCGCCTGCTCGGCAATGCCGAGCGCAGCCGCGGCGCGCTTGGCCCGGCGGCGGCGGCCTTCAAGCGGGCGCTCGATGCGAGGTTCGACCCGGAGCTGATGAGCCAGCTCGCCCAGATCCTGATCGAGGACGACAAGCTGGACGAGGCCGGGCGCATCCTCGCCGCTGCCCTGCCGCGGGCGCCGCAGCATGTCGGGCTGCGCTTCCTCTCCGGTCTGGTCGAGGCGAAGGCCGGGCGTCCGGAGCGGGCCCGCGAGCTCTGGCAGGCGCTGGTGGCCGAGGCACCGCCCGAGGCGCCGTGGCGGACCATGGTCGAGCGGCGGATGCAGGAGCTGCCCTGACCGCGGGTGCGCACCTGGCGGCCTTCTTCCCGGAGGGCGTGCCGGAGGGGGTGTGGTTGGCCGAGGGGCCCTGGGCGGCGCCCGCCTTCGGCCCCCGGCGGCGGGCAGTGGGGCTGCTGGCCGCCATCGGCGAGGACCCGGTCGCGGCGGCACTCGCCCGGCCGGCCCCGGCGGAGGCGGTGGCGAAGGCGGCCGCGCTGCAGCCGCTCTGGCCGGAGCCCATCGACCCCCGCCTGCTGGCGGCGACGCGCTGGGCCGACCCGTTCCACGAGCGGGCCTCGACCGCGGAGGACGGGCTGGCGCTGCTCGCGCTGTGGCGGCGGGAGGTGGCGGCCAACAGGGGCATCGCCGCCTTCCTCGGCATGGCCGGGTGGAAGCAGGCCGCCATCGCCGCCGCCTTCGCGCAGGACGGCCCGCCTGCCGTCTTCGCCCGGGACGAGGCGGAGGCGCTGGCCGTGGCGCGGGAACGGCAGGGCGGCATCGCCGTCTGGGCGACGCGGGCGGCGCCGGGGCTGGCGGACCGATGCCGGGCGGCGGGGGTACCGCTGCATTGGGTGGAGGATGGCTTCCTGCGCTCGGTCGGGCTCGGGGTGGATTTCATCCCCTCCGCCTCGCTCGCCGTCGATCCGCATGTGCCACATTACGATGCGGGCGGGAGTTCGGGGCTCGAGCGCATCCTGGCAGAGACGGAATTCACCCCGGCGCTGCTGGCGCGCGCGGCGGCGCTTCGGCAGGCGATCGTCGCGCGGGGAGTGACCAAGTACAATCTCCGCCGCCCGGCCGCGCCCCTGCCGGCAACGCCGGGGCGGCGGCGCATCCTCGTTGTCGGCCAGGTGGAGGACGATGCCTCGATCCGGCTCGGTGCCGGACAGGTGCGGACGAATCTCGCCCTGCTGGAGGCGGTGCGGCGCGAGGAGCCGGAGGCCTTCATCGTCTTCCGCCCGCATCCCGATGTAGAGACGGGCTATCGCCGCGGCTATGTCCCGCGCCGCGCGGCGCTGCGCCTGGCCGATGCGGTGGCGGCGGGCGGCGATATCGGCACGCTCTTCGCGGAGGTCGATGCGCTGCACGCCATCACCAGCCTCGCCGGCTTCGAGGCGCTGCTGCGCGGGCTGGAGGTCACGGCCTGGGGCCGCCCCTTCTATGCCGGCTGGGGCCTGACGCGGGACCGGGAAGCGGTGCCGCGCCGTGGCCGCGCCCTTCCGCTCGACGCGCTGGTGGCCGGCGCGCTGATCCTCTACCCGCGCTACCTCGACCCGGTGACGATGCTGCCCTGCGGGCCGGAGCTGCTGCTGGAGCGGCTGGCCGACCCGGCAGGCTGGGCGCCGGCCTCCGCAGCGCGGCGCGCCTTCCTCCCCTGGTGGCGGCAGCAAGGATGGTGGCTGAAGCAGGCCCGGCGCTTCGGACTCTGGCAGCGCTGAGCGCCGCGCCTCAGTCGAGCGAGATGCGCGCGTCCTTCGCAATGGACTGCCAGCGCAGGGCGCTCGTGCGGATGTAGTCGTCCACCTCGGGCCGCGGGATGTAGAGCGGATCGACGAAGGCCGCCTGCAGGCGCTGCTCGGTCTGCGGCGTGCGGGTGCGCTCCAGCGCCGCGGCCAGGGACCGGGCGATGGCGGGCGGCATCTTCCGCGACACGAAGAGGCCGAACCAGATGCCGAGCTCGACATCCGGCATGCCGCTCTCCTTCAGCGTTGGCACCCCCGGCAGGGCGCTCGCCCGCCTGGCGGTGGTGACGGCGAGCGGGCGGAAGGCGCCGGACTGGATATGCGCGGTGGAGGTGGCGGTGGTATCGAATCCGAAATCCACCTCGCCCGCCAGCATGGCCGCGACCAGCGGCGAGGAGCCGCGATAGGGCACATGCGTCGCGTCGATCCCCGCCTCCTTCAGGAAAACGGCGGCCGAGAGGTGCGAGGAGCTGCCGTTGCCGACCGAGCCGTAGATCATCGGCCGCGCCTTGGCCTCGGCGATGAAGGACCGCAGGTCCTTCGCCTGGACGCGGGCGGGGATGACGGAGAGGATGTTCGCCACCTCCCCGATTGTGCCGAGGCAGCCGAAGTCGCGCACTGCATCGACGCCGCTATTGGCGTAGAGGATGGGGTTCACGCCGAACATGGCGGTGGTGCCGAAGAGGATGGTGTAGCCGTCGGCCTCCGCCTGGGCGGCGGCCCCCGTCCCGATATTGCCGCCGGCGCCGGCACGGTTCTCCACCACCACCGGCTGGCCGAGCTCCCGCCCCAGCGGCTCGGCGACGATGCGTCCGACGATGTCGGTCACCCCGCCCGGCGGATAGGTGACGATCAGGCGCAGCGGCCGGTCGGCTTTCCACTCGGCCGGCTGGGCGTGGAGCGCCGGGGCGGCGAGCAGGGTGCCGAGACCGGCCAGGGTGGTGCGGCGGTGGAGCATGAACGTTCCTCGATCCTGCTGCGCAAGGAAGCCGAGGCGAGGCGTGCTGTCCAGTCTCAGGATGGCGGCTTGAGGCGACCGCGGCGGGCGAGGCCGGCGGTCTTCCAGCGCGGCTCCGCCGCCTTGGCCCGGCGGCGGGGCGCGGCAGGCTCTTCGGCGGCCGGTGGGGGTTCCACCGCTTCGGCCTCTGCGGGGGCAGCTTCCGCCTCCGCGGGCGCAGCGGCCTTCGGCGGCGCGCGGCGACGTCGGCGGGGAGGCGGCGGAGCCGTCTCCGCCGGAGACGCGGCGGGCGGTTCCGGGGCCGGAGCGGCCGGTTCCGGAGCGCTGGCCTGGGCGGCCGGAACGGGAGGCGGCTCCGGGGCCGGGAAGGCCGGTTTCGGAGTGCTGGCCTTCGCGGCCGGCACGGGAGGCGGCTCCGGAACCGGGGAGGCCAGTTTCAGAGTGCTGGCCTTCGCGGCCGGGGCGGGAGGCGGCTCCGGAGCCGGGGAGGCCGGTTCCGGAGTGCTGACCTTCGCGGCAGGCACGGGAGGCGGCTCCGGAACCGCGGACGCCGGTTTCGGAGTGCTGGCCTTCGCGGCCGGGGTGGGAGGCGGCTCCGGGGCCGGGGAGGCCGGGGACGTGGGGGGCATCGCCTTGGCGATCAACGCCCGCAGCGTGCCGGCCGTCTCGAAATAGGAGCCGTCGCGGCTCAGCAGGTAGTGCTTCCCCTCCACCTTGAAGATGCGCTGCTGCATGGTGAGGCGCTGGACCTGCAATTCGGTCGCAGGAAAGAAGGCGCAGCCGATCGCCCGGGCGGCGGCGACCTGTTCAGGCGTCAATTCCAACTTGTGGCAATTCCCAAAGGCGTTCGGCCTGCACTCTGCCTCCCCGGGCTGGCACAGGCCAAGTGAAAGGCCGTTGATGACAGGGGAGCGTGGAGCGGGCGATGGGAATCGAACCCACGACATTCAGCTTGGGAAGCTGACGTTCTACCTCTGAACTACGCCCGCAGCAGGAGGCACATTAGCCGCAGCGGGCGCCGGGCTCAAGCCCGCCTCTCGCACCGGGTGGCATGCAGGAGGGTTGACCGCGCCCGGCAGGGGCCGCTAACTGCGCCCGGGCCGTGAGGCCCCCTCGCGATTTGTCCGGCCTGCTTGCGGCGAGGTCCTCACGGGTTCCCATCGACGACGCATGGCGACGGTGATGGGTTCAAAATATGCGCGCTAAATCGGCCGTCGAGGGTGCCCAAGGGCCCCTCGCGCACCGCATGGGTGCCGGACGCCATTGGCCTGCCAGGGTGTTCCAAACCGATGTCCAAGTCCCTGCCCGAGCGTTCCCTCCGCCCCGCGACGCTGCTGGTCCGCGGTGGCACCACCCGCACCAACCATGACGAGACGGCAGAGGCGCTCTTCCTCACCTCGGGCTTCGTCTATGACAGCGCCGAGCAGGCGGAGGCGACCTTCGCCGGCACCGCCACGCATTACCAGTATTCCCGGTTCGGCAACCCGACCGTTTCCATGCTCGAGGGGCGGCTGGCGGCGCTGGAAGGGGCCGAGGCCTGCCGCTGCACCGCGACCGGCATGGCGGCGGTGCATGCCGCGATGCTGTCGCACCTGAAGGCGGGCGACCGCGTCGTTGCCTCGAGGGCGCTGTTCGGCTCCTGCCACTGGATCGTCTCGACCCTGCTGCCGCGCTACGGCATCACCGGCGAGTTCGTCGATGGCGCCGACCTCGCGCAGTGGGAGGCGGCGCTGTCGCGGCCTGCGGCGCTGGTGCTGCTGGAGACGCCCTCTAACCCGATGCTGGAGCTGGTGGACCTGCCGGCGGTTGCCGCCCTGGCGCACAAGGCCGGCGCGATCGTCGTCGTCGACAATGTCTTCGCCACGCCCCTGCTGCAGAAGCCGCTGGCGCTCGGCGCCGACGTCGTCGTTTATTCCTGCACCAAGCACATGGACGGCCAGGGCCGCGTGCTCGGCGGCGCCGTGCTGGGCTCGAAGAAGTGGGTGGACGAGGTGTTGCAGCCCTTCATCCGCAACACCGGCCCCTCGATCAGCCCGTTCAATGCCTGGGTGATCCTGAAGGGGCTGGAGACGCTGCATCTCCGCGTCCATGCCATGTGCCGCAGCGCCGCGGCGATCGCCGATTTCCTTGCCGAGCGCGTCGAGGTGCGGCGGGCGCTCTACCCCTTCTCCGCCAGCCATCCGCAATACGCCCTGGCGCAGCGGCTGATGACGGGCGGCGGCACCATCGTCACCTTCGACCTGGCGGGCGGGAAGGAGGCGGCCTTCCGCTTCTGCAACGCGCTGAAGCTGATCGACGTCTCCAACAACCTCGGCGATTCGAAAAGCCTGGTGACGCATCCGGCAACGACCACCCATATGCGGATCGGCGTGGAGGAGCGGGCGCGGCTCGGCATCACGGACGGCACCATCCGGCTCTCGGTCGGGCTCGAGGATGTGGCGGACCTGATCGAGGATCTGGCCGAGGCGCTGGATGCCGCAGGAGCCGCGGAACAGTAGCGCGAGGGGCCGCGGCCGTGGCAGGCTGCGACCCAAAACAGGGGGAAATCACCGCATGCAGCGCCAGCCTGCCGATACCGACCCGGCCCGCCAGTCCGGCTACACGGAAGTGACGCGGGGCGTGCGGGTCTCCGTGCGCACCTTCTTCCTCGCCGACCAGTCGGCACCGGAGCGGAGTCATTACGTCTGGGCCTACCGCGTCACCATCACCAATGAAGGCCGGCAGACGGTGCAGCTGCTGAAGCGCACCTGGCTCATCACCGATGCCCAGGGGCGCACCCAGCAGGTGCATGGCGACGGGGTGGTGGGGGAGCGGCCGGTGCTCGATCCGGGGGAAAGCTTCGAATACACCTCGGGCACGCCGCTGGCGACGCCCTCCGGCTTCATGCGCGGCGCCTACCACATGGTGCTGACCGATACCGGCGAGGGCTTCGACGTGGCGATCCCGACCTTCAGCCTGGACAGCCCGCACCAGCCGGGGCGGCTGCACTAGGTCAAGGTCGGGTCCAGCCGGTCGCGCAGCCAGTCGCCGAGGACCGAAACCGAGAAGGTCGTCAGCACGATCACCGCCGCGGGCGAGAGCAGGATCCAGGGCGCCCGCGTCAGGTACTCTCGCCCGTAGCCGACCATGGAGCCGAGCGAGGTCTCCGGCGGCTGCACCCCGAGGCCCAGGAAGGAGAGGCCGCTTTCCAGCAGGATGATCTCGGGGAAGGCGAGCGTCATCGAGACGATCAGCGTCGATGCAATGTTCGGCAGCACATGCCGGCCATAGACGCGCCAGGGCGAGGCGCCGAGCTGCCGTACCGCCGCCGCATAGCCCTGCGCACCGGCGCTGATGACGAGCCCCCGCGCGATCCGGGCATAGCGCTCCCAGGCATGCAGGCCGAGCAGGCAGACGAAGAGCGTCAGCGAATTGCCGAAGAAGGCGAGCACCGCGAGCGCCAGGATGAGGAAGGGCAGGCTTGCCGAGAAATCGACCAGCGCCAGCACCACCTGCTCCACGAAGCCGCGGAAATGCGCCGCCAGCACTCCGAGCGAGGTGCCGATCAGCGCGCCGATGACCGTCGCGCCGAAAGCGATCAGCAGGCTCATGCGAATGGAGAAGATCAGCCGCGAGAGCACGTCGCGCCCCAGCTCGTCGGTGCCGAGCGGGTGCAGCACCGTCGCCCCGGGCGACGCGAGGCGGTTGCGGAGGTCGAGCGCGGTATAGGCATAGGGCGCGATGACATCGGCCAGCAGCGCGACGCCGAGCATCAGCCCGAGCCAGGCGATGGCGCAGAGCACCAGCACGGGCCAGCGGCGCCGCCGCCTCCCCTCCCCCGCGACGCGAAGCGGAAGTGCGATGCCGGACATCTCAGGCCGTCCTCTGCCGCAGCCGCGGGTCGAGCGCGCCATAGAGCAGGTCGACCACGAGATTGGCCGTCACCATGGTCGCCGCCACCAGCAGCAGGATGCACTGCACCACCGCGAGGTCCCGGTTGGCGACGGCCACCACCAGCAGCCGCCCGACGCCGGGCCAGGAGAAGACGCTCTCCACCACCACCGCGCCGGCGATCAGGCTGCCAACCATGAAGCCGATGATGGTAACGGTTGGGATCGCCGCATTCGGCAGCGCATGGCCCCAGACCACCGCGCGCCAGGGCACGCCCTTGGCGGAGGCGGTACGGATATAGGGCTGGCCCAGCACTTCCAGCATCGCGCTGCGGGTGAAGCGGGCCAGCACCGCGGCGCCGCCGATGCCCATGGTGACGATGGGAAGGATGGCATGGCGCCACCCCTCCTGCCCGCCCGAGGGCAGCCAGCCGAGCTGCACCGCGAAGACCAGCACCAGCAGCAGCCCCAGCACGAAGGAGGGCACGGTGAAGCCAGCGACGGCCAGCATCATCACCACGCGGTCGGTCAGCGAGTTGCGGTGCAGCGCCGCAGTGATCCCCGCCGGGATGCCGAGGCCGAGCTTGATGAGCAGCGCCGGGATGGTCAGCGCCAGCGTCGCCGGGATGCGCTCGGCGACCAGGGCGATGGCCTCCCGCCCGTCGCGCATGGAGCGGCCGAGGTCGCCGCTGAGGATCGCCCCGAAATAGCGGAGGTATTGCAGCCAGAGCGGCTCCTCCAGCCCCCAGGCGCGGCGGAAGGCGGCGATGGCCTCGGGCGGCGCATCGGCGCCCATGATGATCTGCGCCGGGTCGCCCGAAAGGCGCAGCACGACGAAGGCGAAGCTCACCACCAGGACGATGGTGACGGCGGCGCGCAGCAGGCGGAAGCCGAGGAAACGGAGCATCCTAGGCAGCCCTCCGCGCGGGGACTTCGCCCTGCGCCACATGGCAGGCGACGTGGCGGCCGTCGCCGGGGCGGGGCTTCAGCACCGGATCCTCGCGTGCGCAGAGCGTCGTGGCGACCGGGCAGCGCGGATGGAAGGCGCAGCCGGAGGGCCGGTCCGCCGGATTGGGCGGGTCGCCTTGCAACAGGATGCGCCGCTGCCGCCGGCCGGGATGCGGGATGGCGGAAACCAGCGCCTGGGCATAGGGGTGCGCCGGATCGTGCAGCACCGCATCCGGCTCGCCCTCCTCGACGATGCGGCCGAGATACATCACCGCCACCCGGTGGCTCACCTGCCGCACCGCGCGCAGGTCGTGGCTGACGAAGAGAATCGCGGTGCCGAGCCGCGCCTGCAGCTCCACCAGCAGGTTCATCACCTGCGCCTGGATGGAGACGTCGAGGGCGCTGATGGGTTCGTCGCAAACCAGCAAGGCCGGCTCCGTCGCCAGGGCGCGGGCGAGCACCGCGCGCTGGCGCTGGCCGCCGGAGAGCTCATGCGGGTAGCGGCCGGCCTGGTCGGGGCGGAGGCCGACATCGCGGAGCAGCTGCGCCACCCGCTCCGGCCGACCGCCGATGCTGTGGATCTCGAGCGGCTCGGCAATCTGCGCGCCGATGGTCATGCGGCGATCGAGCGCCCCAAGCGGGTCCTGGAAGACCATTTGCATCCGCGCCCGCAGCGCCCGCCAGGCCGGCGTGCCGGGCGCGGGCATCGGCCGGCCCTCGAAGGCGACGCCGCCGGCATCGGGCCGCTCCAGCCCCAGCACCAGGCGGCCGGTGGTGGACTTGCCGCAGCCGCTCTCGCCGACCAAGCCGAGGGTGCGGCCGCGCTCCAGCGCAAGGGAGACGCCGTCCACCGCCCTCACCTCCACCGGCCGGCCGAACAGGCCGCGGCGCATGGCATAGCGGCGGGTGAGGCCGGTGGCCTCCAACAACGGCACCGCGCTCATGCCGGCACCAGCGCCCGCGCCGCGCGCAGGCAGGCGGCGGCATGGCCCGGCTCGACGGCGATGGCCTCCGGAACGCCCGCGGCGCAGGCGGCCATCGCCTGCGGGCAGCGAGGGGCGAAGGCGCAGCCGGGCGGCATCGCGCCCGGCTCCGGCACGCCGCCGGGGATGGCGGCGAGCGGCCGGCGCGGCCCGTCCAGCGGCGGCAAGGCGCCGAGCAGCCCCTGCGTGTAGGGATGGGTCGGCCGGTCGAAGAGGCGGCCGACCGGCGCCTCCTCCACGATCCGACCCGCATACATCACGGCGACCCGCTCGCAGGTCTCCGCCACCACGCCGAGGTCATGGGAGATCAGCACCAGCGCCATCCCCGTCTCCCGCCGCAGCGCGCCGAGCAGGTCGAGAATCTGCGCCTGGATGGTGACGTCGAGCGCCGTGGTCGGCTCGTCGGCCACCAGCAGCTCCGGGCGGCCGGCGAGCGCCATGGCGATCATCACCCGCTGGCTCTGCCCGCCCGACAGCTCATGCGGATAGGCATCGAGCCGCCGCCCGGCATCGGGGATGCCGACCTGGTCGAGCAGCCGCCGCGCCTCGGCCCTGGCCGCCGCGCCGCGCAGCCCGCGATGCAGGCCGAGCGCCTCCGCCACCTGCCGCCCGATGCGGTGCACCGGGTTGAGGCTGCTCGCTGGGTCCTGGAAGATCATGGCGACGCGGCCGCCGCGCACCCGGTCGAGCAGCGCGGGCGGCGCGCCCAGCAACTCCTCGCCGCCGAGCCGCACGCTGCCGCCGACGCGCGCGCGGCCGGGCAGCAGGCCGAGCGCGGCGAGCCAGGTGACCGACTTGCCACAACCGCTCTCGCCAACCAGCCCAAGCGCCTCACCCGGCGCCACGGCGAGGTCGATGCCGCGCAGCGCCGGCGCCCCGTCGAAATCGACGGTGAGGCCGCGCAGCGCGATCAGCGGCTCAGACACCCCAGTTGCCGCTGCGGAAGTCCATGGCGAAGGCGGGGGCCGCCTTCCAGCGGATATCGCGGCGCTTCGCCGTGAAAGTGGCGTTCTGGTGCAGCACGGTGAAGGCGGGGTCCTCGCGCTCGGCGATCTCCAGCATGCGGCGGAAGACGGCCTTGCGGCGGGCGCGGTCCGTGCTGGTCTCCAGCTCGACCGAGAGGCGATTGAACTCCTGGTTCGTCCACTCGCCGACCTGCTGCTGCTGGCCGTTCGGCCCATGCTGGTTGGTGAGGGAGGAGGTCGGGTCGCTGAACAGGCCGGAGTTGGACCAGTCGCGCACCGCCCGCGTCGGCGTCGCCTCCAGGATCTGCGACCAGTTCTCCTTCATCTCGATCTGCACGTTGAGGCCGGCGGCGCGCCACATCTCGACCAGCACCTGCGCCGTCGCCACCTGGTTGGTGTAGTAGTTGTTCAGCAGGCGATAGGGGATCGGCTCGCCCTTGTAGCCGGCCTCGCGCAGCAGGCGGCGGGCCTCGGCGGGGTCGTATTTCGGCACCGCCCAGTCGGCAAGGTGCATGTCGCCGTAGAACTCCCACTGCAGCCCGCGCGGGATGGTCGTCCGCCCGGCCCAGAGGCTCTCGACGATCGCCTGCCGGTCGATCGCATGGGTGAAGGCGCGGCGCACCCGCGGGTCGCGCAGGGTCGCGTGGTTCATGTCGAACACCGTCAGCCGGTGGTTCGGAATGGTGCCGCCCAGCACCTCGAAGGCGCGGTTGCGCTCGATGCCGGCGATCTGGTCGGGCGGGATGTCGCAGGCGAAGTGGTACTCGCCGGAGAGCAGCCCGTTCACCCGGCTCGACACCTCCGGCACCTCGACGAAGCGCAGTTGCTTCAGCGGCGGACGGCCGCCCCAGTACTCGTCATGCGCGACGAGGGTGAGCGAGTTGTCGGCGCGGAACTCCGCCACCTTGTAGGGGCCGGTGGTGACGGGCCTGCGCGCCCAGTCGAGCCAGGTGGCGGCCTCGGCGAAGCCGCGCCGGCTGCCGATCTCGGCGCCGTAGCGGGCAAGCCGGCCCTCCAGCGTCACGTCCGGCGTGCGGTTGATCCAGCGGACCGTGTATTTGTCGACGATCTCGATACGCTCGAAGCCGGGGAAGCTGCGGTTGGCGACGGCAGGCACCTCCACCGGCAGCTCGCGGCCGGCGCGGCCGGGATTGACCTCGTTGACGCGGATGGTGCTGCCGCTGTTGGGGCCGCCCGGCCCGAACATGCGCTCGTTGCCGAAGGAGAAGGCGACGTCCTCGGCCGTCAGCTCCTCGCCATTGTGGAATTTCACGCCCTGGCGCAGCGTCAGTTCGACGACGCTGTCGCTGATGCGGCGCGTCTCGGTGGCCAGCACGGGGACGGTCTCCAGCCGGCTCGCATAGTCGCGGCCGAGCAGGCCTTCCCAGAGCGAGGTCAGCATCACCCGCTCGCCCACGTTGCTCTGCTCGCGCAGCGGCTCCAGCGTGTTGGAGTTGCTGACCTTCTGCACCGCGACGGTGATGCTCGGCCGCTGGTCTGACTGGCCGATGGCGAAGCGGGGCAGGCCGGCGGCGAGCGCGGTGCCGGCGAGGAGGCTGCGACGGTCGATCATGCGTGGGTCCCCCGGTCTTCGAGCCCTTCGGGCGTGGCGCGGAAGGCGGTCAGCGTGCGTTCGGCATGGCGCAGCCGCCAGGAAAGCGCGCGCTGCGCATACTCCTTGACGAGGCCGGCATGCTCGGGGCTGTCCGCCAGATTGGCGAACTGGTGCGGGTCCCGCTCCAGGTCGAAGAAGAGCGGCGGCAGGGCGGCGAAGTGGACGTACTTGTACCGGCCGTCCTGGATGACGCAGAGGCTGCACTCGTCCATGTGCAGGCCGAGCTCGCTCTCCGGCCGCGAGTAGAAGACGTCGCGGAAGTCGAACTCGTAGTGCAGCGCGTCGCGCCAGCCTCGCGGCGCGCCGCCGCGCAGCAACGGCGAGAGCGAGCGGCCGTCGCAGGCGCGCGGGATCTCGCCGCCGAGCGCCTGGAGGATGGTCGGCATCAGGTCGATGCTCTCGGTCGGCGCGCTCTCCACGGCGCCGGGGCGGACGGGCCGCCCGGCCTCCTTCACCACCAGTGGGATGCGGAAGCTCTCGTCGAAGTAACCGATCTTGCCGAGCAGCCAATGGTCGCCCAGCTGCTCGCCGTGGTCGGAGGTGAACACCACCATGGTGTCCTCCCACTGCCCGGTCTCCTCCAGGTAGGCGAAGACGCGGCCGAGATTGTCGTCGATCTCGCTCATCAGCCCGGCATAGGTGGCGCGCATCAGGCGGATGGAGGCCTCGTCGAGCCCCGTCACCGCCCCGCCCGCGCCATGGAAGAAGGAGCCCTGGCTGATGCCGCGCAGGTAGAAGTCGAGCAGCGGGTGCTGGCGCGCCTCGTCCTGCCAGTCGGCCTGGCGCACCGGGCCCGGCATCTCGGCCGGCGCGTACATCGCGTTGTAGGGCGCGGGTGCGATGAAGGGCGGGTGCGGGCGGTAGTAGCCGAGATGGAGGAACCAGGGCTTGCCGTTGACGCCCTTCAGGTAGGTCAGCGCCCGGTCGGTGAAGTAGGCGGTGTCCGACAGCTCGGCCGGGATGCGGCAGGGGCGGTCGGTCGCGCCCGGCACGGCATCCTCGCCGACGGGCAGCCAGATGTCCTCGCGCCGCTCCGGCAGCGTGTAGCCCTTGTGGGCGAGCCAGCCGAAATAGCCGTCCATTGTCGGTTCGAAGGCGCCGACGCTGCGGAAGCCTTCCATCAGGTCGCCGAGATAGGTGAAGCGCCCGTCGCGCGGGCCGGTGGTGCGCGGATCGGGCGTCGTCGTCGTGTAGCCGATCAGCGCCGGGTCGTAGCCGATGTGGCGGAGCGCCTTGCCGAGATTCATGTGGCGGGCATCGAGCGGCACGGTGTTCTGCACCGCCCGGTGGTTCATCAGGTAGAGGCCGGTCAGCAGGCTGGCCCGTGCCGGACCGCAGGGCACCGTCGTCGTCACGTGGTTGCGGAAGGTGACGCCCTCGCGGCACAGCCGGTCGAGATTGGGCGTGCGCAGGAAGTCCGCGCCCAGCCAGGGCACGAAATCCGCCCGCCACTGGTCCACCACGATCAGGAGCACGTTTCGCGGCCGCTGCATCATCCATCTCTCTCCGTGCGCCGCCGATAGCCCATGCGGCTTGACGGGCGGATGGCGGTTCGGCGTCCCTTCGATGACAGCTTGCGGGTTGCAGGCGATGGGCGGTTGAATGCGCACAACAACCGGAGGAAACGTCGATGCGCGCAGCCATCTTCCGCCAGGGCGATCTGGTGGTGGACACCATCCCCGACCCCGATCTCGGCGAGGGCCAGGTGCTGGTGCGCACCCGCGCCTGCGGCATCTGCGGCTCCGACCTGCATGCCGCCAAGCATGCGAAGGAATTCGCCGAACTCTCGGCGCGCAGCGGCGGACGCTTCGGCATGCCGGCGGATCGCGACGTGGTGTTCGGCCATGAATTCGTCGGCGAGGTGGTGGCGAACGGGCCGGGTACGGAGGGGCGCTTCTCCCCCGGCACCCTCGTCACCTCCATGCCGCTGACCATTCGTGGCACCGTGGTGCTGGGCATCGGCTACAACCCGGAGGTGCCAGGCGCCTTCGCCGAGTACATGCCGCTGGCCGAGCGCATGCTGCTGCCGCTGCCCGCGGGGATGGACCCCGACCATGCGGCGATGGTTGAGCCGATGGCGGTCGGGCTGCATGCGGTCAATTTCGGACAAATGACGGAGGCAGACGTGCCGCTCGTCATCGGCTGCGGGCCGGTCGGGCTGGCGGTGATCGCGGCGCTGAAGCTGCGCGGCGCGGGGCCGATCATCGCCGCAGACTACTCGCCGGCGCGGCGGGCGCTGGCCGAGCGGATGGGGGCGACGGTGGTGGTCGATCCGGCGCGCGACTCACCCTATGCGGCGCTGGAGGCGGCGGTGACGCCGGAGGGCTTCGATGCGGGCCGCTACGCGCAGCTCTTCGGCAGCGGGCCGCGGCGGCGGCCGGCGGTGGTGTTCGAGTGCGTCGGCGTGCCGGGCGTGGTGCAGCAGATCATGGAGGGCGCGCCGGCCGGCACGCGCGTGGTCGTCGTCGGCGTCTGCATGCAGCCGGACCGCATCGAGCCCTTCTTCGGCATCGTCAAGCAGATCAGCCTGCAATTCGTGTTGGGCTATACGCCGGAGGAATTCCGCGAGACGCTTGGCCATATCGCCGCCGGGCGGATGGATGTGGCGTCGCTGGTCACCGGGCGGACGGGGCTGGAGGGCGTGCGGCAGGCCTTCCAGGACCTCGCCAACCCGGAGCGGCACGCCAAGATCCTCGTCGAGCCCTGGCGCTAGCCCCGGCGGAGCAGGCGCATGGCGGCGGCGAGGCGCAGGCGGAAGCCGTGGCCCGTCCCGCCGCGCAGCGCGTGCCAGCCCGTCGCCAGCAGCGCCCGGCCGGTTGCGCCGAGGCCGTGGAGGAAGGCCCGCGTCGCCACCCAGGCGGGTATGCCCTCCAGCACCGCATGGCCATAGGCCAGCAGCCGCACCGCCCCGCCATAGGCCCAGGCGAAGCTCGGGACCTGGAGCATCTTCGGCCGGGCGATGGCGAAGAGCCGGGCGGAGAAGGCGACGCCCACCACCTTCGCCGCCAGCAGCAGCACGACGCCCAGCACGAAATGCCCGTGCAGGAAGAGCCACAGCTCGCCGAGCTTCAGCAGCGGAATGATGGCGAGGAAGGGCAGCACGAAGACCACCACCACCATCCGCGGGCTGAGCCGCGCCACCAGCCGTTCCACCACCGCGAAGACCGGCAGGTGCGACAGCGCATGGCCGAGCGCCGTCAGCCAGCGCCACAGCGTCGCTTCCAGCAGCACCGCGACGAGGGCGAGCAGGATGATCGGGACATGCGCGATGCGGCGGAGGATGGGCCGGGTCATGCGCCCGAATCTAGCACGGGCGGGGCTCAGTAGATGCCCATGGCAAGGCCGGCGCCGAGCGCCGCGCCCAGGTCCTCGCAGCGTTGAAGCCCTTCCGGTGGAATGATCTTGGGAGAAAGGATCGCCTCGGGCGTCTGTGCCCGGGTGCAAAGAATCAGCGGCTCCGCCACAGGGCGCAGCCGCCAGCCGGTGACGATGCGGGCGAGCTGCCGGGCGGCGTTGCTGCCGTCGCTGCCGGCGCAGATCATCGCCGCATAGGGGCGGCCGTTCACCCGGTCGAGCACGGGGTAGTAGCAGCGGTCGAAGAAGTCCTTCATCAGCCCCGACATGGCGGCGAGGTTTTCCGGCGTGGCGAAGAGGTAGCCATCGGCCGCCAGCACATCCGCCGGCCCGGCCTCGGGCGCCGGGAGCATCCGGACCCGCGCTTCCCCGGCAGCGCCGCGGGCGGCGGCCTCGGCCATCTGCCGGGTGCCGCCCGTGCTGCTGTGCCAGACGAGGAGGAGCGTCCTCACCGCCTCATGCCGCGGCCCAGGACACCGCGACATCCCCGGTGACGAAGGCCTGGCACGCCATGCGCCAGCCCTCGGCGATCTCCGCCTCGCTGAGGTGCCGGCGCTCGCGCGGCGTCACCGCGGCGAGGTTGCCGCCCCCCTGCTCGACCCGGCAACGGCAGGTGCCGCAGACGCCGCCGGCGCATTTGAAGGGGATGCCGGCCTTCTCGTGGATCGAGAGGCGCAGCAGGCTGATCCCCGCTTCCGCCCGGGCCTGCCGACCGCTGGTCAGGAACCGCACCGTGATCATGGCTGGCGGGGCGGGCCGCCGGCGCCCTCGGCCGGGGTGTCGGGCATGGGGGACTGGCCGCTGGCCGGCGTCATCCGCTCGCCGAGGGCCTGCATCTCGCGCCGCTGCCGGGCAAGGCGGGTTTCGCCCTCGGCGATCTCGCTGGCGAGTTCCTGGCGCCGCTGCTCCATCTGCGCCACCTGCTGCCGCAGCGCGGCTGCCTGGTCGAGCAGCTGGGCGGCGTCGCGCCGGGCGGTCTCGACGGCGCGGGCCTGGGTTTCGGCCTCGGCCAGGGCGGCACGGCGGGCGGCAAGCTCCGTGCCGGCGGCCTCGGCCTCGGCGCGGACCGAGGCGAGGCGCCGTTCCTCCGCCGCGGTGCCGTCGCGGAGCTCGGCAAGGCGGCGTTCGGCGGCGCCGACCTCCTGGCGCAGCGCGGCGCTGCGCTGCTCGAGGCCGCGCAGCGTGGCCTGGGCCTCGTCGCGGGCGGTGGTGATGCGGGCCAGCTCGGCCTGGGCCTGCTCGACCGCGCCGCGCCGCTGGGTGAGGGCGGCCTCGGCCTGGCCCAGTTCCTCGCGCAGGCCGGCGAGGCGGCGGTCGGCCTCGGCGGTCTGCTGCTGCGAGGCGCGGGCGCGGCCGGCGGCCTCCTCGGCGCTGCGGTTGGTGCTGGTCAGGCGGGTCTCGGCCTCGGCCAGGGCGGTGCGGCGGGCGGCCAGCTCCCGCTCGGCCGTTGCCGTGTCGGCGCGGAGGGTGGCGATGCGCCGCTCCGCCTCGCTGCCCGCCTGCTGCCGCTGGGCCAGGGATTGCTGCGCTTCGGCGATGGTGGCGCGGAGGCCTTGCAGCCGCGCCTCCTCCTGCGTCGCCCGCTCGCGCTGGCCGACGAGGCGGCGGTCCTCGTTCGCCGCCTCGTCGCGGAGGCTGGCGAGGCGGCGCTCGGTGGTCGCCGCCATCTCGCGCAGGCCGGCGAGCCGGCGCTCCTCGGCCACGGCGCGCTCGCCGAGGGAGGAAACCCGGCCATCCTGCGCCGCGGCCTGGTCGCGCAGCTCGACGAGGCGGCGCTCGGCCGCGCCCGTCTGGTCGCGCAGGGTGGCGATGCGCGCCTCGGTCTCGCCGAGGCTGCCGCGGCGGGTGGTGCTGGCCTGCTCCAGCTCGGCAAGCTGGCGCTCCTCCTCGGCCAGGCGCTCGCGCAGCTGGCGCGCCTCGGCCTCGGCTCCGCCGCGGGAGCGCTGCGCATTGGCCAGGGCCGCGCGGGCGGCGCCGAGCCTCTGCTCAAGGGCGGCGAGGTCGCCGGCGGCCCGGCGTTCGGCGGCCAGCGCGGCTTCCAGCTCGCTGACGCGGCCGCGCAGGACGGTGCCCTGCGTCTCGGAATCCTGCAGGTTCCGCTGCATCGAGGCGATGCGCTCGCTGCGTTCCACGGTCAGGCCACAACCGGCCAGCGGCACGAGCAGGACGGCAAGGGCCGGCCCTTGCCAAGACAGCAGCTTCGACATTCAATCCCCCAAGCGCGATGCCGCCTATGGCGCCCGTTCCGGCCGTCCGGGTCAACCACCGGTCCGTTGCATCATCGCACCCGATATTCACGAAGCGGTTGATGATGCCCCGTCATGCAGCGCCCGCCATTCGGGCCATGGCAGCGGAGCCGAAGCATGCACAAATAGGCAGGATGAGCGATGCGCCGTCCCCTGCCCTGTCCCTTGGCCTTACCGCCTTCTCCGACCGGCTCGCCAGCCTCGGCGCGCTGGGGGCCGCCCGTACCGTCGCCGTGCATGGCCGGGACGGGAGGGCGCGATCCGGCCTGCTCTGGGCCGAGGGGCTGGTCGTCACGGCCGAGGAGGCGCTGGAGCGGGATGACGAGCTCACCCTGACCCTGCCGGATGGGCGGGAGGTGGCGGCGAGCCTGGCCGGGCGCGATCCGGGCACGGATGTCGCCCTGCTGCGGGCCGAGACCGGGGCGCTGCCGCCGCTCGACCCGGCGCCGGCCGGGGCGCTGGCGGCCGGGCATCTGGTGCTTGCCATCGGGCGGGACGAGCACGGGCCGCTGGTCGCCTTCGGGGCGGCGGCGCAGGTGGCGGGGCCCTGGCGCTCGATGCGCGGCGGGCGGCTGGAGCGGCGCATCCAGCTCGGCCTGCGGCTCGATCCCGCCTGCGAGGGCGGGGCGGTGCTCGACCATGCCGGGCGGCTGGTCGGCATGGCCGTGCCCGGGCCGCGGCGGCGGGCGCTCGCCATCCCGACCGAGACCATTGCCCGCTCGGTCGAGCATATCCAGCGCCATGGCCGGGTGGCGCGGGGCTATATCGGCCTTGCCCTGCAGCCCGTGCGGGCGGAGGGGATGCGCGGCCTCATCGTGGTCGGCATCGACCCGAGGAGCCCAGCGGGCGAGGCGGGGCTGCTGCTCGGCGACGTGCTGGCGGCCTGGGATGGGGTGCCGCTCGGCTCGGTGCGGGAGATGCTGGCGCGGCTCGACCCGGAAAGCATCGGCACCGAGGTGGCGCTCGACCTGATCCGTGGCGGGGAGAAGCGACGGGTGACGCTGCGGATCGGCGAGAGGGCGGCTGCGTGATGGCCGCCGCTCTTCTCGATCGGCCGCTTCCACGGCGCCCGGCGAGCCTGCCCGCCGTCGCGGTACATGCCGCCGAGGCCGAGATCGCCGCGCGCCTTGCCGACCTCCCCGGCATTCGGCTGGTGGAGGAGTCGGCCATGGCCGAGGTGGTCGTCACCGACCTGCCGGCGGTGGAGCCGTCCGGCCCGCCGACCCTGGTGCTGACCGAAGGCGCGGCGGCGCTGGATGCGCTCCGCGCCGGCGCACGGGCGGTGCTGCCGCCGGACGCCGCCCCGGCCCTGCTGGCGGCGGCATTGCCGGCCATCGCCCGCGGGCTGGCGGTGCTGCCGCCTGCGCAGCTCGCCAGCCTGGCGGGGCGTGCGCCGGCTCCGGCCGCGCTCGAGGCGGGGCTGACCCGGCGCGAGCGGGAGGTGCTGGACCTGCTCGCCGCCGGTGCCTCCAATAAGGTGATCGCGCGGCGGCTCGGCCTGTCCTTCCACACGGCGAAGGCGCATGTCGCCGCGGTGCTGCAGAAGCTCGGCGCCGCGAGCCGGGCGGATGCGGTGGCGCGCGGTGCGCGGGCGGGGCTGGTGCTGCTGTAGGGCTCAGCCGGGCAGGCGGTAGAAGACCAGCCCGCCGATCTCGGCCGTCGGCACTTGGCCGATCGCCCAACCGGGCAGCGAGGCGCCGTCATGCCAGTGCGTCGCGCCCTCGGTCGGGTCCGGCAGGGCGCCGCCGAGGGCGCGGGCGGCGATTCGGCGGCACATCTCCATGGCCGCATCGGCCGGCGCCTCGGCCCGCAGCCGGCCGGCCTGCCAGCAGCGGAAAAGGAAGGGCGCGCGGCAGGCCTCGGCCAGCAGCGCCGTCCAGCCTGCCCCGGTATGGGCGCCGGGGGTGAAGCGGATGCGCGGAGCCGGGGCCTCGGCCGCCAGCCGGGCGCGGTTCACCACCAGGGCGGCGAGGGCCTCGATGGCGCGGACGGGGCGGCTGCCGGCCTCGGCGCGGAGGGTGAGGGCCAGGATCTCGGCACTCATGGCTCGTCTCCCCCGAGGCGGTCGCGCAGGCGGAGCGTGCCGGCTGCCTCCAGCTTCTCCTCGATCCGCAGCAGGTGCTGGGAAAGGCGGCGGTCCACGTCACGGATGAGCGAGAGGGGGACGTAGCTGCGCGCCACCTCAAGCTTGAAATCGGCGAGTTCGTCGCGGGTGCGGCGGACCTCGCCGCTCTCCCGCTCCGTGGTGCGGTCGATGCGGTCGTGCAGGTCCTTCCGCAGGCCGTGGAGCATCCAGAACAGGGCGGCGGCGATCGGCGCCTCCACGGCGCTGATCCACCAGGTGGGTTCGATTGACATCGCGGCTCACATGCCTCCTTGAAGCGGCGTGCCGGCACGACCACCCTCGGGCGGCACCGGGACGCGATGGAACAGTGACGATCTGGAACGAGCCCTATCTCGAGACCTGCTGCCGCGCGGCGCTCCACCGGCTGGTGCTGGTGGGCAAGGGCGGCCGGCCCGATGGGCTGAAGGACGGACCATGCCTGGAGCGGCTCCAGGGCATGGGGCTAGCGCGGCTCAGGACGGATGGGCGGTACGAGCTGACCGCGGCGGGCCAGGAACGGCATGCCGGGGAGATCCTGAAAGTCAGGAAAGCCGGCTAGCCGCGCCAAGCGAGCGGGCGCGGGGCAGGCATGGCGGCGGGCAGGCGGACCGGCTCGGCGAGCAGGCAGCCGGCCAGGGCGTCGAGGGCGTCGTCCCTCTGGCCCGGCGCGTCCGGCCGCCAGGCGGCCATCTCACCCGGGAAAGACGTGCGGAACACCGACTCGTGGGCATGCAGGCGGCGGGCGGCGAGCGCCGGCTCCAGGGCGGCAAGGATGCGCTCCGCCTTGGCGCGGCGGCTGGCATGCTCGATCACCGTGCAGGGCGCCCCCGCCTCCGCCAGCGCCCGGCGGAGCAGGGCGGGGAGGAAGCGGCCGAGGCCGTTCGTCTCCACCCGGATCACCGGCAGCAGCAGCTCCCGCGCCAGCCGCGCCACGGCCCGGCATTGCTGGGTCGCGGGGTCGACCTGGCTGTCCGGGTCATGCGTGAGGTAGGCGAGGCGATGGAGGTAGTGGTTGCCCTCGCCATCCGCATAGGTCGCCGCCAGCACCGAGGCGTCGCCGGCACCGGGCCGGCCATAAGCCGGGTCCCAGAAGCCGCCGCCCGAGGCCAGCCGCCGGCCCAGCAGCGAGAGCTGGGCGCGGCCGCCGGCCTCGCGGTAGTCCGGCTCCTCGCCGTAGCGGATGACGAGGGCCGGATCGAGCCGCAGCGCCGCCTCCGCCACCGGCTGGAGCAGCATCTGCCGGGCGAAGTGCAGCGGGCCGACGCGGTCGCGGAGTGCGGCGACCGAGGCTGGCGTGAAGCGTTCGGGCCAGGCGCTGCGGCCTGCCTCGTCGAGCAGGGGCAGCACCAGGCGCCGGTAGCCACGGAGGAAGGCGGCGGGCTCCTCCGGCGGCAGGTAGAGCGTTTCGGCACAATGCGGCGTGCCGACATAGAGAACGGCACCGCCGGGGACGAGGACGAACTCGCACTCGCCGAGCCGCTCGCGCAGCTCCTCGCGCTTGCCCGGCGTGTCGCAATTGCCGGCAACCTCGACATCGTCGCAGATGATGAGGTCGGCACGCGCCCCGGTAATGTTGCCGCCGATTCCTTGCGCGAGCATCGACGGGTCCCGCAGCACGGCCTGGCGGGCGACGGTGAAGCGGTCCGCCGCCCAGGCTTCCGCGCGCTCCGGCAGCAGGGCCCGGCAGAGCGGATGGCGTTCCAGGATGCGGCGCACCTGGGCGACCATCTTCACCGCCAGCACCTGGTCCGCGGCGAGGACCAGGATGCGCGTGTCCGGCGCCCGCAGCAGGCGCCAGGCGCAGAACAGCCCGACCAGCGTGGATTTGCCGCAGCCACGGAACGCCATCAGCAGCAGGCGCCGGTCGTCATCCTCCCAGCGCGATTGCAGCCAGCGGACGATGCGCCGGTGCGGCGCCGGCATGCCCTGGTTCTGGACCGCATTCCAGATCCAGGCGAATTCGAGGAAGTCAGCCTCCGGCGCCTCCGTCATTCTCCTCCTCCGGCAGTTGCGGCATGATGCGGCGCCATTCGGCGAGCACCTCGGTGATGGCTTGCTGCTGCGCCTCGCCGCCGGCATCGGCGGCGAGCTTCAGCAGCTGGTCGGCATGGGCGAGGGCGGTGCGGCCCGCGGTATGACGGGAGGCGAAGGCCTTCACCATGGCCTCGTCCGGCTCTCCGGCGCAGAGGCCGACGAAGCGGCGGTAGTCCGCGAGAACCAGCGCCACGGCGCCGGCGAAGTCGGCCTCGATGCGGAGCTTGCGTTTCGTCGCCATGGCGGGCTCAGAGCCGCGGCTTGACGGCGCGGACAAAGAGCGTGCCGGCGCCGAGAGTGATCGACCCCGCGCTGACATTCTGCGCCGTGACCCGCACCTGGTTGCTGCCCGCCGTGCCGCCGACCGCGGCATGGAATACGACGCCGCCGTTCTGGAAGCCGGCCGACTGCGCGAAGCCGGCGCGGACGAAATCGCCCTGGCGGACGCCGGGCAACGTTACGTCATAGGTCGCCGTAGCACCCGCGGCCAGCGCCGGGATGGTCCAGCCGGCGTCGCTCACCGTGTACTCGCGCTTACCCCAGGCGCGCGAGCCGCCGTAGAGCACCCGTGGCGCGTGCAGGGCCGAGGTATAGAGGCGGAGCGAGCGCAGCACCGCGCTCGACGAGCTGCCGCGGATGCCGATGGCGGCGTATTGCGCATCGGCGCTCAGCGTCACCCGCTGCAGCCTGTTGAGCGCGAGGCCGCCGGTGAGGCTGTCGAGGTCGGCATTGCCCTCCCACCAGTAGGAGGGGGCGCCCTGCATCAGCGTGTTCATGTTGGAGAAGAGCACGGGGCTGCCGGCGCCGAGCACGTTTTCCGCGCCGTCGAATTGCATCACCATTGGCCGCAGGCCGATGCCTTCGGCGGCGATGAAGAACTCCTTGCATTGGCTGCAATCGACGACATAGGCCAGCGCACGGGAGATCGGGATGGTCACGTCGTCGGCGTTGAGCGTGAAGGCGTTGAGGCCGGGGAAGCAGAAGCCGTTGAGCGTCGAGGGCGGGCCGGCGGGATTGCCGGAGAGCACCGCCATCTGGTCGAAGCCCACGCCATCGGCAACGGAGATGCTTTGGCGGAAGGCGAGCGTCCGCAGGTTCTCCGCCCCCGCCACCAGCCGCGGCGCGGCGATGGCGGCCGTCGCCTGGTGCATCGGCACCACCGTCCCGCCGGCCCGCGAGGCGCCCTGGTACTGCACGGAGCAACCGAGGAAGCCGTAGGTGCCGACATAGGAAATCTCGTAGCGCGCGTCGCTGAAGCCGCCGGTGTGCCGGGCGACATGGGGCGAGCAGGCCTCCATCCGCACGCCGGTGGCAATTAGGCAGCGGCCGTCCACCTCGACGAGAAAGGGGATGGCATCCACCGCGCCCGGCGTGCCCTGGCGCTGCAGCTCGAAGGCCGGGCCAGTGAAGAGATGCGTGTTGTGCAGCCGGTAGGCGCCGGGGGCGGCGGAGAGCCGCACACCGAAGCGCGGCTGCGTCGGGTTGGTCGCGCTGGAGCAGGCGAAATGCCCGCCCTGGTGGCGCAGGGAATTCATCCAGCCGCTCGCCGTCAGCGTGCGCAGGTCGAGGCCGATGCGGTTGTCGATCAGGCGGCCGTAGCGCAGGTCGCTGTCCTCGCAGCCGCGCGCATCACCCACCAGCTGCACGCCGATGGTGAAACGCTCGGCCCGGCGGATATCGACGGTGCTGGCATCGATGTTCCGGATCAGGATGCCGACATCGGCCTCGCTCGACCAGTCGCTCTGCATGGCGCGGAGCACGGCGAGGCCAGTATAGACCTTGCCCTGGTTGTTGGCCGCGCCGCCGTCGCCGAGCGTCAGCGCCGGCAGGCCGGCGGGGCCCGCGTAGAGGATGCTGCCGCGCATGACGAGGCCAGCCGCGGCGCCCGGCAGGGTGAGCGCCATGCTGGTGCGGAAGGTGCCCTCGCCGATCTCGAGCAGCTTGCCGCTCGCCGCCGCCGCGGTCATCGCCGCCTGGAGCGCCGGGCCGTCATCCGTCTCGCCGTCGCCGGTCGCGCCGAAGTCGCGCGCGGTGAGGCGCTCGGAGAGCTTGTCCTCCACCGTGCGCGGCACGCCGCCGGGGAAGCCGATGGTGAGCAGCCCCTCGTCGCGGCCGAAGGTGGCGATGTTGCCGAGGCTGTCGAAGCCGAGCAGCCGGTTGGCGCGCGCCCCGCGCAGCGGCAGCGCCGTCGACCCGCTTTCCGAAGGGTCGAGATGCAGCGCGTTGCCGAGCCCATCCTTCACCTCCTGCAGGACGGCGACCTGATAGTCCAGCTCGTCGTTCAGCGTGCGGGCGCGGAGGATGCCGTTCGACTGGAAGTCGGTGGTGCGCGCCACCACCATGTCGCGGCGGAGCGTGACCTGGGTCCCGGCCCGCGGCGGGGCGTAGAAGACGACGCTGCCGCCCTCGCTGGCGCCCGCATTGGTGACGACGAAGCCGCCGGCCTGCGGCACGCCGTCCAGCCGCACCTCGAGATCCGACGGCGCGAAGATCGGGAAGGGATAGGTGAAACCGGTCTGCACGCCATCCGCGCGGTATTGCACGCGCGGGGCGACATCGCCGATCCTGATATGGTCGTCCATGCTGCGCTCCTAATCCAACAGGTTCCTGGCGATGCCGCCGAAGCCGCGGCCGATGGCGGCGATGCCGCGGCCGGAGCCGAGCAGCGCCGTCACCGTGCCGTCCGGGTTCAAGAGGCTGCTCCGGCCATCGGCGAGGCGGGCGCGGAGCGTCGCGTCATCCGCCCCCTGCGCCGCCGCCGCCTCACCGGCGAGGCCGCCCGTCACGGCGGCGGCCGAGCCGCTGTCGGGCGAGACGCCGGCCGCGGCGAGACGCGCGCGGGCGGAGGCGACGGTGCGCGCCAGCGCCGTCTGCCGCTGCAGCGCCGCCTCCTGCGCCTGGGCCAGCAGCACCTGCTGCTGCGCCACCTCCCGCGTCGCGTTGATCTGCGCCTGGGCCTTGTTGGCGGCGTTCTGCGCCTGGGCCTGGCGGACCTGGCCGTAGATCGTCGCACCGGCGCCGAGCACGGTGGCGATCGAGGTGAGTGCGCCCATCAGTCGGTCATCCTCGTATCGGTGGTGACGGAAAGCAGCGTCATCGGCAGCGGCGTGTCGTCCTCGATGCGCCAGAGCGGCTGCATCGCATCGCTCCGCCAGCCGAAGGCGCGCAGCCGCACATCGCCGGTGAAGGGCGCGGGGGCTGCGTCGAGCATCGGCGTATCGAGCCGGCGGAAGGGCACCGGCTGCGGGCCGCGGCCGAGATCGACCGCGAGCGCCGTCGTCTCCAGCAGACGGAAGGTCGCGGCGACGAGACGGATCGGTGCCGCGCGGGCGCCGATCGCGGTGGAGAGCTCGGGCGGCAGCGGCTCGATCACATGGGTGAAGGCGAGACCGATTTGCACGCTCGTCGAAGGCGGGTCGATGGTGACGCTGCCGTTCAGCACCGTCTCATCTTCACGCGGTGCGCCTCCGGCGACGACGCCGACCGCTTGGCCCTCGAGATGGGCGAGGCCGGACCACTCATCCTGCGGCACCGGCGCTGCGCCGGTCAGCGCCGCGTCGAGGCCGAGAGCGTCATCGAAGCGCTCGAGCCGGATGCTGCCGGCCCGCTGCACCGCAGCCCAGACCGTGCCGCCGATCTCGGCGAGCGCGAGGAAGGCGCCGGCCGTTTCCTGCCGCGTCCAGGCGGTGACCTGCTCGGCGCGGTAGAGCGTCAGCGTCGAGAGGCTGCCATCGGCCATCGCCACGTGCAGCAGCCGGCGGCGCTGGTCGTAGCACATCGAGACCGGGTTCTGGATCAGGTGCTGGGCGACGAGGCCGAGGTCGTTTGCCTGGTAAAGCTGTTGCAGGTCGGTATAGGTGAACTCGAAGATCCCGCGCCCGCTGCGGCTGGCGAAGATGGTGGCGCCGTCGACATCGACCGGCGGCACCATGCGCGTCGTGACCGAGCCGACGCGCGTCTGCCGGTCGAGCTGGATGCTGCCCGGCGTCAGCGGCGCGCCGCTCACCATCCATTCCGTGCCCGAGGTGAAGACCTGCAGGTGCTGGCCCGAGAAGACGGCGCGGATGGCGTTCACCTGGTCGGAGACGAGGCCGAACTCGATCGCCTGGTCGTCGAGCCCGGTGCCGGGGTCGAAGTTGAACAGGTCGCCCGTGCGGGACAGCCAGAGGCGGTTCGGCAACTCGCGCGAGCCGCCCAGCACCAGCCGGTCCTGGTGGAAGCAGAGCGTCACCGGCCAGCCATGCACCGGCGAGAAGGCGGCTTCGTCCCAGTCGGTGGTGGGCGTGGTGCCGGCGAGCGTCTCTTCCACCACCGCATTCGCCTGGGTGGGCGAGACGACGCTGCCGATCAACAGTCGCTTGCCGCCGATGCGGAAGCGGACGCCGGCATGGCCTGCCACGAAGAGCGCGGCGGAGGCGGTGAGGGTGATGCTGCCCGTCGTGCCGCTCGGCGTCAGCGTGACATCGGGCGAGGCGAAGCGGTGGAAGGGCTCGCGCAGGAAGGACCAGGGCGCGATCGTCCAGGCCACGTGACTGGTCCGCGTCACCCGCTGCGGCGGCAGGTCGGGGTGACAGACCAGCAGCGTGTCGGCGCTCTGGGTGAAGGCGAGCTGCGGCAGCATCGCTGCCGTCCAGGGCGCGGCGAACTGCGCCACCAGGCCGTCATCGATGAAGACCTGGAGCAGCCTGTCCGTCAGCACCAGGAGGTAGGCCTGTTCCGTGTTGAACTCGAAGGCGATGAGTCGCGCGGCGCCGGGCAGCATCGCCACATGGCGGAGGCCGGGTCGGCGCGTGACGCCGCCGGTCGGCTGGATGAAGACGTTGCGCAGCCGCCGCGCGCCGTTGGCATAGGCGCGCAGGTCTGGCCGGCCGAGCAGCGTGGGCGCCACCTCGCCGGCGGTGAAGCTGGTCTTCAGCATGCGGGACTGGACCATGCTCAGCCCCGCACCGTGACGAGCGGGAAGTCCTCGATGGCGCGCGGCGTCGCCTGCTGGCTGTCGGCGCGGCGAGCGTTGCGCAGCTCGGCATCTGCCTGGGCCAGCAGGAGCTGGGCGCGGGAGGTGTTCTCGGTCAGTGGGATGCAGAATTCGGCGGCGAGGCGCGCAGCGAGGGCGGCGGCGAAGAAGGCCGGGAAGGCGCTCTCATCCGGGCGAAAGATGTAGCTGAGGACGACCTGCGGCGCGTTGCAGTGCAACCGGTCCTCGAACAGCCGGTAGGCGAGGCCGCGGCCGCTGTTCGGCACGCCGGCCGAGAGCACGCGCAGGAAGCCGGCGGGCAGCTGGAAGGCATACGGGAAATCGGCGACCGGCGTCGCCGCCAGGCGCGGCAGAGAGGCCTGGCCGGTTGCGAAGCTCCAGGGATGCGAGGAGAGCAGCGCGTCGCGCGTGCCGGCGTAGAGGTTGGCCGCCACCTCGGCCTCGGCGGTGCCTTCGTCGAGCGAGGCGATCGGCTGGGCGCCGATCTTCAGCAGCGCGCGCGTGCAGAGCGCGAGGGCGGAGAGGGCCATCGGGTCAGAAACTCCGGCGGTGAGGGAAAGGGGTGCCCCACCCCGCGGGCGCGGGGTGGGGCGGCGGCTGCGTTATTCCTTGCAGCGCATCCGGACGACGCCGGTGTTGTCGACCAGCACGGCGCCCTGGCTCATCATCGTGTTGACGAAATGCGCGGCGCGGTCACCGTGCCAGGTGACGTCGGTGGAGATCTCCGCCGCCGCAGCATGGCCCACCGCGGTCTTGTGGAAGAAGTAGCAGTAGCGCAGCGCGCCGTTCTTGGTCAGGCCGCTATGCGGCATCCAGATGGCGCCGAGCCAGCGCTTCGCCTGCGTGCCCTTCCAGGGCAGCTCGTCCGGGCCCATATACTGGGTGTTGGCGAATTCCTGGATGGTCAGCAGCTCGCTCCACTGCTTCCAGCCGACGACGGCGAAGCGGTTGCCGTCATCCGGCACATCCGCGTTGCCGAGCGCCTGGAAGGCGAGCAGCACCTTGGCGCGCGTCATGCCGTCATTGTCGGTTTCACCCGTGTTCGTGCCGATTGCCTCGTTGGTGGCGGAATCGAGGGCGGAGATGATCAGCTCGTCGGTCTTGCGGCCGAGGGCGTAGGCGCCGGCATTCGCCACCACCGCACGCTCGTCGATATTGGTCTTCAGCTCGTCCATCCGGTCGACCCAGTCGCCGGCGTAGTAGTCCTGCAGGAAGCACTCGACATTGGTGTGGTCGATGTTCATCACCGGCACGACGCCGTTGCGCGCCTTGGCGGCGGCGGTGCCGCGGCCGACCTTTTGGAAGACGGTGGAGGCGCCGCGCACCTCGGACTTGCTGCGCACCAGCGGGCGCAGCTTGCTGCCCTGGCGCTGATAGGCTTCCTGAACCTCGGCTTCGTACTGCTTGATGAAGGCCTGGTCGATGGAGCTGGACATGGTCTGCCCTTCGCTTGGAGGTCGGTGGAAAGGCCGCGCCGATGCGGTTTGCCCCGCTTGCGGGACCGCCTGGGCATGGCACGCCGCGGCTCCGCCCGCTGGATGCGGGCGGGGTTGTTCGCGACGGAAAAGGGTTTGGGGCTTACTGGCCGACGAGGCGGCGGAAGCCCTCGGTCACGCGTGTGACGAAGGCCGGCTCGCGCGTCCGCCAGTAGCGCGGGTCACGCATCATGGCGCGCAGCTCGGCCTCGCTCTCGCCGGGCGGCGTCACGCCCTCGCGGGAGAGGCCAGGCTCGCCGCCCTGCATCATCCGCTCGAGCGCGAGCACGCCCTCGGCGGTGGAGGAGAGCGCGGCATAGACCGGCGCAGGGAGCTTCGCCTTGCCCCAGGCGGAAAGCTGCGCGGCCATGGCCTTGAAGCGCTCCTCACCGCCGAAATGCGCGGCGAGTTTCTCACGCTGGCGATTGGCCTCGAACTCGGCGGCGGCCTCGGCGATCAGCGGCAGCAGGCGCTCGGCGGCGAGGTCGTAGACCAGCTGCGCCTGACCAGGGGTGAAATGCGCGGCGTGCAATCGGTTGTTCACCTCGGCATCGGCGCAACAGAGGTCGTGCGGCGGGGTGATCTCGTAGCCGTCGGGCGAGTCGGGGATGCCCATCGCCTGGCGGAAGCGCAGGATGTCATCCGGCGCCGCATCCGCGCCGGGCGGGGCGGCGCGCTGCGAGAGGCGGCGCTCCAGCTCGCGGTAGGATTTCAGCAGCGCCTCGGTGCGCAGCGTGCCGGTTTCGGCATCCCAGAATTTCTCCGGCACATCGGCCGGGCGCGCCGGCAGCGCGGCATCCTCGGCAGGCTGCAACAGATCCTCGGGCATACTCGGGTCACTCCCGGTTGGAGGGGGTTGGGACAGGCGCCAGCACCTCGGCGGGGGCGCCGAGGGTGCGGGCCAGCCAGCGGGTCGCCGCCGCGGCATCGACCTGCCGGGCGGCCTCGCCGCCGAGCTGGCCGACCGCCTGGAGGAAGAGCAGCGTGTTCGCCGCATCGGCCCGGCCCTGGATGCGGGCGAGCGGGCTTTCGTAGCGCAGCGCTACCTCCCGCCCGTCGAGCAGCAGTGGGGGGATCGCGCCGCGGCGGCCGAGGATGCCGAGGCAGCGGGTGACGAGCGGCGTCAGCAGCTCGGTCTGCAGCCGGCCATAGGTGGCGCCGAGCAGGCGGGCGGTCTGCGCGCTGCGTTCCAGAACCTCGGTCGCCGTCATCGTGCCGGCCTGCATCGCGCCGAGCCGGTCGGCGAGCAGCGCGCCGCGGATGCGGGTGCGGAGGTCCTGGAGGACCAGCTGCGAGACGTCGAAATTGCCGGGCGCCGCGAGCGGCGTCAGCCCGGCGCTGCCCGGGGCGCGGGGGATGATGGCGCCGGGGACGAGCTTCACCGTCGCCGGGTTCAGCACGCCATCATCCTCGGCCTGCCAAATCCCCGTGGCGGCGATCGAGGCGTTCTTGAGGACGAGTTCCACCACTTTGTTGGCGGTGCGGATGTCGGGCAGCGCCTTCATCACCGGGCCGCGGCCATAAAGCTCGCCCGGCACCTTCAGCCAGCGGAAGGCGATGCAGGGGCTTTCGTGGAAGCGCCCTTCCGCCAGCAGCAGCGGCCGGCCGGGATCGGCGGTGAGGATCGCCGCATAGCCCGTGCCGCCGCGCTCGGACCAGAGCGCCTCGAGCAGCGGCAGGGGCGTGGCGTCGCTGCCCGCGCGCTCCAGCTCCGGCGGCGCCCCGGGGAAGCGGGCGCGGATCTGGCCCGGCGTCAGCCGCGCCTGGCGGTAGATGGTGTCGAGCCGGCCGTCCGGCCCTTCCTCCAGCACCGCGCTCCGCAGCGGCAGCGCGGCGAAGCGGAAGGCGGAGGGCTCGCCAAGCGGGGCCTCCTCCACCAGCAGCACGCCGGTGCCGGTGACGACCAGCTCGACGAAGGCCTGGTGCATTTCGACCGCGAAGTTGGAGCGGTCGAAATGCCCCTGCAGCGTCGCGGCGGCATCCTCCAGCGCCTCGGCCATGGCGCGGCCGGCCTCGCCCTCGGCGTGGGGCCGGGCGGGGGAGAGGCCGAACCAGCGCGACCAGGGCGGGGTCAGCTCGGCGAGCAGCGAGGCGGCGAGCTGCTCGGCCGCATCCGCCGCCGTCGCGTCGAACAGGGCGCCGCCCTGGCCGATGGGGGGCAGCACATGGGCGTAGCAATCCTGCCAAACCGGCTCCAGCGGGCGGCGGCGGTCGAGCGCGGCCTGGTGGCGGGCGAGGATCTCCTCGGCGGTCATCGGCGCTACTCCCCGAGCAGGGATTTGCGGGCCACCGCCGGCAGCGGCGCCAGCACGCCGCGGTCGGAGGTGGCGATGGTGCCCTCCAGGCCGCGCCGCGAGCGGGCCTGCGACTCGACCTCCGCGGCCTGCTGGGCCTGGACTGGGGTTGGCGCCACGGCCACCGGCGCGGGCGCCGGGGGCGGCGCGACGATCACCGGCTTCGGGGCACGGAACAGGCCACCTATGCGCGTCACCTCGGGTTCTGGGAGTGCGGGAGCGATCCGGGGCCCGAAAAGGCCACGGGCCCGATCCGTGAGGACCGGGCCCGTGGAAGTCGGGGGGATCGGGAGGAGGCCAGCGGGCGCAACTCGCCCGTTGACGAGGGATGTTCTACTCCGCAGCCGACGCGGATGTCAAGACATTTTTCCTAGTACCCAGCATTTTATTCAAAAAACGAAACAAACCCAGCGGTGTCATTGCGAAGGGCGCATTGCCGCCCAGCACGGCCCGGCAGAGCGCCACGCAGGAATAGGGCGCGAGCGGCGGCAGGCGCCGAGCCCGCGGCTCGCCGGGCAGGAAGGGGCCGAGCACCAGCAGCCCCGCCCGCCGGTAGAAACCCGGCAGGTCGAAGCCCAGCGGCAGGCCGAGGCGCGAGACCACCAGCCGCCCGGTCAGCGGGTCGAGCACCGTCCAGCCCGTCTCGTCGGCGAGCGCGGCGAAGCAGTGGCGGAAGCCCGGCCGCAGCAGGCGCAGCCAGGGCTGGTCCGCACCATCGCCGAAGACGATGAAGACCTGCTGCGCCGTCGCCCGCCGATGCGCCGCGCGGATCACGCGCCGGCGCCCGGGAAGCCGAGGATGTCGGCAGGTTTGATGACAGGCAAAGGACCGGTGACGATGCCCTTCACCCGCAGCGGCCAGTCGAGCCGGCGCATCGCCTCGTTCCACAGCCGCCAGTCGCCCGCCTCGCGCGGCCGGGTCGGGTCGGGCGCCTCGCCGCGCTCGCCCCAGATGCGCATGATGCGCGCGTGCTGGAGATCGATGCGGCGCTGGCGGTAGAGCCGGTCGAGGCAGCGGACCACGTCGTCCGGCTCGCAGGGGCGGGCGACCAGGCCGGCGCCGGAGACGATGCGGGCGCCGTCATGACGGGCGATGAGCGCGGACATGGTCCAGAACCAGGCCTCCTCGACACTGTGGAAGGGCTGCTCGCGCGCCTCGGCGAGGCGGCTGGGGGCGCGGCTGGTCTGAAGGCTCGGCATGGGGATTTTCCTCTCTGCTCCGACCGGAACATTCCGGGAACGTAAGGCCTTGTCCCGCTGGATCGCAAGAGAAAATAAAGGAAAATTCGCCTATTGATCTTAGTCCCAAGACCTAGGATGTTATGCCCATGAGGAACCCCATATCTGGCGCCCCATGTCTGGCGCCTGGGCCGAGGCCATGCCGTGACGCATGAGGAGATCTGGCGCGCGCTTGATGCGCTGGCCGCCGAGAACGGGCTCTCGGCCTCCGGCTTGGCGCGCAAAGCCGGGCTCGACGCCACCGCCTTCAACCCCTCCAAGCGCATCGGCGCCGATGGCCGCGCCCGCTGGCCCTCCACCGAAAGCCTTGCCAAGGTCCTCGCGGCGACAGGCACCGGGATGGCGGATTTCGCCGCCCTCGTCACCGGCATGGCCGCCCTGCCCCGCGCCCGCGGCGTGCTCGGCCGGCGCATCCCACTAATCGGCCTCGCCCAGGCCGGCGGCGAAGGCTATTTCGACGATGGCGGCTTCCCCGTTGGCGGCGGCTGGGACGAGATCGGCCTGCCCGATATCGGCGACCCGCATGCCTATGCGCTGGAGATCTCCGGTGAGAGCATGGAGCCAGTCTTCCGCGACGGGGACATGGTCATCGTTTCCCCCGGCGCGCCCATCCGCCGTGGCGACCGCGTGGTGGTCCGCACCCAGAAGGGCGAGGTGATGGCGAAGGAGCTGAAGCGCCAATCAGCCCGGCGCGTCGACCTGCGCAGCCTGAACCCGGCGCATCCGGACTACACCTTCGACCTCGCCGAGCTGAACTGGATGCACCGGATCGTCTGGAGCAGCCAGTAGCGGCGAGGCATCACGCCTCGCGCGGCAACAGCTCCCGCAGCTTCGCCAGGTCCCGCTCGGCCCGCAGCGCCAGGTAGCGGGGTCCCTCGCCGAGCGAGACTGCGACCAAGCCGATATCGCCATAGACCCGCAGAAAATCGGGCCCCACGCGCCAGAAGGCCGGGTCGACCCCCGCCCGTTCGCAAAGGTCGCGGAAGCGCCAGATGGCGGAGATGGCGTCCCGCCGGTCCCCTGCCGGGTCGCCGAGCGCCAGCCAGACACCGTCCCGCTTCAGGAAGGCGAAGCCTGCCCGCTCCGCCTCGCCGAAGACCGCGCCATCCGCCTCGGCCGGGGCGAGGGCGCCGAGCGAGGCGAGCCGCGCCCGCACCCCTGACTCCCAAACCAGCGGCCGGAAGCGCGCCGGCCGCAGCAGCCGCACCATGGCGAAGAGCAGCAGCACCCCGGTCAGCCCCACGGTGAAGCGCAGGCTGTCCGGCGCCAGGGGCGACATCGCCACCGTCCACCAACTCTCATCCGCCACCCTTCCGCCATAGGCGATGAGGGCGAGGGTGATGCCGGAGGCCGTCACCGCCAGCAGCGGCACCAGCGCTTGGGGCGAGAGCGGCTCCCGGGCCAGCCGGCTGTCGCGGTAGAAGGCCTGGCGCAGCGCCGCCACCAGCACGGCGAGCAGCAGGAAGGCGCACCAGAGCCACCAGGCCTCGCCCCGCAGCCAGGCGATGCCGGCGCCATTCACCAGCAGGAAGAGGGTGAAGCCCCAGGCAATGGTCAGCCGCCGCAGCAGCCCATAGGCCATCACCAGCAGCAGCGAGCCGACGACTGAGGCGGCGAAATGCGATGCCAGCGCGGCGATGTGGCCGGCCCATTCCTCAAGGATCGTGCCCTTGGTCGGCAGTGCCCCGAGAAAGACCAGCAGGGCGCCGGCCAGCGCGACCAGCGAGGCGATGGCCGGCACCTCCAGCGCATCCGTCCCGCGCCCGAAGGCGCTCATCCGCTGCAGCACCGCCCGCCGCTGGCCGAGCTCGAAGGAGACGAAGAGCCCGCCGGCGATGAAGAGCGGGATGATGTAGTAGTAAAGCCGGAAGACCAGCAGCGCCCCCACCACCTCCGGCGCCGGCATGTAGGGTTGCAGGCCGAGCAGTATGGCGCCGTCGAAGACGCCGAGGCCGCCGGGCACGCTGGCCGCGATGCCGACCGCGTAGGAGGCGAGGTAGATGCCGACGAAGCGGAGGAAGGTCAGCCCTTCCGCCTGCGGCAGCAGCGTGTAGAAGATCGCCGCCGTCATCGCCACGTCGACGGTGGCGAGCAGCGTCTGCATCAGCGCCATGCGCGGGCTCGGCAGGTCGATCTCGTATTTCAGGATGCGCACATGCCGCCGGAAGCGGCTCAGCACCACATAGGTGCCGACGATGCCCCAGAGCGGCAGCGCCAGCGCCTGCAAGGCCCAGCGCGGCATGGTGCTGCCGAAGAAGGGCACCACCTCCGGCTCGAACATCAGCACGAGGCCGCCGAGCGCCATGCCGCCGAGGCCAAAGGTGAGGCTGGTGAAGCCCACCACCTTGGCGATCTCGAGCGGCGTCAGCCCCCAGGCGGAGTAGAGCCGGTAGCGCACCGCAGCCCCCGATACGGCGGCGAAGCCAAGGTTGTGCGCCAGCGAATAGCCGCAGAAGGAGGCGAGCAGCGATTTCGGCCAGGAGACCGGCCGCCCGGCATAGCTCGACCCCAGCTTGTCATAGGCCGCCAGCACCAGATAGGCGACGACGGTAAGGCCGCCCGCCATCCACAAGGCGCCCACGGTGAGCTTGCCCATCGCTTCGCGGATTTCCGCGACCGAGAGGCCACGGAACTCCTTCTGCACCACATAGAGCGCACCGACGAGCAGCACGAGGCCGAACACCGTCGCCCCATGCCGGCGGAGCCAGGCCAGCGTTCCGGACACTAGGCTGCAATCTCCCGCACCAGCGCCGCCTCAATCAGCCCGATCGTGCCCGGGATGCCGTAAAGCGCAACGAAGCCGCCGAAGCGCGGCCCCTCCTGCTGGCCAAGCAGCACCTGGTAGAGGCAGGAGAACCAGTCGCGCAGGCTGGCGAATTCATGCCGCTTGCCGACCTCGTAGAGCAACGCCTGGATCGCCTCGGCATCGCTCTCGGCCGGCAGAGCGCGCAGCGCGGCCAGCAAATCCTCCAACGCGCCACGCTCCACCGCGCTTGGCGCCCGGTGGCGCTTCTGCGGGGCGACGAAGTCGCGGTAATAGGCGACGGCATGCTCGGCGAGGCGGGCAAGCATCGGGTGGCTCTCGGCGGTGACGCCCGGCGCATATTTGCCAATGAAGCCCCAGAGGATCTCCGGCCCCTCGGCATTCACCACGCTGGCGAGGTTCAGCAGCATGGCGAAGGAGATCGGCGAGCCGGGATCGTTGCTGCTGCCGCCATGGATGTGCCAGGCCGGGTTGGTGCCGTCCGGTGCCGCCTTCAGCTTCTCGAGATTGGCGAGATAGTCGTCTACTGCGCGCGGGATGACATCGAAGAACAGCCGCTTCGCCCGCTGCGGCTGGCCGTACATGAACTGCGCCAGGCTCTCCGGCGGGGCGTAGCGCAGCCATTCGTCGATGGTCAGGCCGTTGCCCTTCGACTTGCTGATCTTTCCCCCGGTCTCGTCGAGGAACAACTCGTAGGTGAAGCCGACCGGCGGCTGCCCGCCGAGGACGCGGCAGATCTGTCCGGAGAGCCGTACGCTGTCGATCAGGTCCTTGCCCGACATCTCGTAGTCGACGCCGAGCGCGTACCAGCGGAGCGCCCAGTCGGCCTTCCATTGCGCCTTGCAATGGCCGCCGGTGATGCGGGTGCCGTGGCGCTTACCCGTCTCGGGGTCGGTCCAGACCAGCAGGTCCTCGGCCGGGCGGACTTCCTCCATCGGCACCTGCATGACGAGGCCGGTCTCGGGATGGATCGGCAGGAAGGGCGAGTAGGTGGCGCGGCGGTCTGGGCCGAGGGTCGGCAAGATGACCCCCCTAACCTCCTCGTGCCGCTCCGCCATGCGCAGCAGCGCCGCGTCGAACCGGCCGGAGCGGTAGTAGTCGGTCGAGGAGGCGAACTCGTAGTCGAAGCCGAAGGCGTCGAGGAAGGCCTGCAGCCGGGCGTTGTTGTGCGCTCCGAAGCTGTCATGCGTGCCGAAGGGGTCCGGGATGGCGGTCAGCGGCCGGCCGAGATACCCGGTCAGCATCTCCTTGTTCGGAACGTTGTCCGGCACCTTCCTGAGGCCGTCCATGTCGTCCGAGAAGGCCAGCAGCCGGGCGGGCAGCCGGGTCATCCGCTCGAAGGCGCGCCGCACCCAGGTCGTGCGCGCCACCTCGCCGAAGGTGCCGATATGCGGCAGGCCGGAAGGTCCGTAGCCCGTCTCGAAGAGGGCGCTGCCCTCCGGCTTCGGCGCCGCGGCCAGCCGGTCGGCGACCTTGGCGGCTTCCTCGAAGGGCCAGGCCTTGACGGTGCGGAGGGATGGATCGGCGCTCATGCAGGGCAGATGGCAGGGGGCGGCGATGCGGTCAACGCAGGACACCACACCCGATGCATGGCTGCCCGGCGGCCGGCGAGGCCAAGTCCTTGTAGAATTGGCAACTCCCCTGCGCTAAGCGGGCAAGGTTGCACAGGAGTGAAAGGTGCCATGCGGGTTGGCGTGATCGGAGCCACGGGCGCGGTCGGCAAGGAATTGGTGGAGGTGCTGGCCAAGCGGCGCTTCCCCGTCACGGAATTGCGCCTCTTCGCCTCGACCCGCAGCGCCGGCACCAAACAGAAAACGCCCTTCGGCGAGGTCACCATCGAGGCCTACAGCCTTGAGGCCGCCCGCGGCCTGGACCTCGCCCTGCTCGCCGTCTCGGGCGACTTCGCCAAGGCCCATGCCCGGGCCCTGGCCGAGGCCGGCGTCGCGGTGGTGGACAATTCCTCCGCCTTCCGGCTGGAGCAGGATGTTCCGCTGGTGGTGCCGGAGGTGAATGCCGAGGCCATCGGCAACCATCGGCTGATCGCCAACCCCAACTGCACCACCGCCATCCTGGTGGTGGCGCTGGAGCCGCTGCGCCAGGCCTTCGGGTTGAAGCGCGTCATCGTCTCCACCTACCAGGCGGCCAGCGGCGCCGGTGCCGAGGGCATGGCCGAGCTGGAGCGGGAGACGCGCCGGGTGCTGCTGGAGGGCGGCCAGGCTGGGCATGAGGTCTTCGCCCACCCCCTCGCCTTCAACGTCATCCCCCAGATCGACAGCTTCCAGCCGAACGCCTACACGCGCGAGGAGATGAAGGTCGCCTGGGAAAGCCGGAAGATCATGGGCCTGCCGGACCTACTGATCTCCTGCACCGCCGTCCGCATCCCGACCTTCCGCGTCCATGCCGAGGCAGTGACGATCGAGACCGAGCGGCCGGTGACGCCCGAGGCCGCCCGTGCCGTGCTGGCCAAGGCCGCGGGGGTGAAGGTGGTGGACGACCCCGCCGCCCAGCTCTACCCGATGCCGATTACCGCCACCGGCCAGGACGATGTCGAAGCCGGCCGCATCCGGGCTAACCCGGTCTTCGGCGATTGCGGCCTCGACCTCTTCCTCTGCGGCGACCAGCTGCTGAAGGGCGCGGCGCTGAATGCGGTGCAGATCGCCGAGCGGCTGCGCTGACCCGAGGGCGGGGACGGACACCCTCGTCCCCGCCAGCGAACCCGGCTAGCCTTGGCGGAACACGGCCAGCCAAGGATACGTCCCGCATGAACCTCGCCCGCTTCCCGCGCATCCGCCTCGGCCACATGCCGACGCCGCTGGAACCCATGGAGCAGCTCTCCCGCCACCTCGGTGGCCCGCAGCTCTGGATCAAGCGGGACGACTGCACCGGCCTCTCCACCGGCGGCAACAAGACGCGGAAGCTGGAATTCCTCTGCGCCGATGCGCAGGCCCAGGGTGCCGACATGCTGATCACCCAGGGCGCCACCCAGTCGAACCATGCCCGGCAGACCGCCGCCGCCGCGGCCAAGCTCGGCCTCGACTGCCTGATCCTGCTTGAGGACCGCACCGGCTCCACCGACCCGGCCTATACCCAGTCCGGCAACGTGCTGATGGACAAGCTACACGGCGCCCAGGTCGCCCGTCGTCCTGGTGGCGTCGACATGCAGGCGGAGATGGAGGCCGTCGCCGCCGATCTACGAGCCAAGGGGCGCAAGCCCTATGTCATCCCGGGCGGCGGCTCCAACCCGGTCGGGGCGCTCGGCTACGTCAACGCCGCGCTCGAGCTGGTGGCCCAGGCGGCCGAGATGGGCCTGCGCATCGACCACCTCGTCCACGCCACCGGCTCGGCCGGGACCCAGGCGGGGCTGGTCGCCGGGCTGGTTGCACTGAACAGCGGCATCCCCGTCCTCGGCATCGGCGTCCGCGCGCCGAAGCCGAAGCAGGAGGCGAATGTGCTGGCGCTGGCCGAGCGCACAGCCGCCCATCTCGGCCTGCCAGGGATCATCAGGCCGGAGCATGTCGTCGCCAATTGCGACTATGTCGGCCAGGGCTACGGCATCCCGACCGAGGGCATGGTCGAGGCGGTGAAGCTGGTGGCGCAGAAGGAGGGCATCCTCCTTGACCCCGTCTATTCGGGGAAGGGCATGGCAGGGCTGATCGACCTGATCCAGAAGGGCCAGTTCACCAAGGACCAGAACGTCGTCTTCCTCCATACCGGCGGGCAGGCGGGGCTTTTCGGCTATCCGGAGGCATTTGGCCTGCCCGGCGACATCGCCGCCTAATCGGCCCCCCGCAAAACTGCGAAGCGGTTTTGTGGGGAGTTCTAAAGACCCGGCGCGGGTTCTGGGGTAAAGCGCGAACACATGCCCCAGCCCCCGCGCCTTCTCCTGCCCGATGCCCCGGCCCTGATCGCCGGGCTCGGCCGCGCCACGCTTCTCACCCCGGATGGCGAGTTGCTCGCGGTGCCCGCCTCCGGCCTCGCCGAGGCGCTGGGCGGCGCGGCGCCGCTGCTGGTCCATGCGCCGGCCGCCGCTCGCCGGCTCGACCTGCCGCGCTTCGACCTGGCTTTCGACCTGCTGGAACTCTTCGCCTTCTGCATGCCGGCCCGCCCGGCCGCGCCGACGCCGCGCGGCCTCGCCATGGCGCTCGACCTTCCCCTGCCGGCGGATGACGCCGCCGCCGCAGCCCAGCTGCCGGAGATGGCGACGATCCTGCTGCGCCACCTCGCCGCCGGCCGCCACCTGCCGCTGAACCGCGACGCCGCCATCCTCGCCGCTCAGATGAAGAAGATCGCCGGCTGGCCTTGGGCCGAGTCCGTCCTCGCCGCCCTCGGCGCCGAGGCGGAAAAGCCCTCCCTCGACCCCTACAAGGTCTGGCGCCGCCTGCCCGACTGGGAGGACCCCGGCCCCGCCCAGCCCCCCGGCAGCTTCGATGTCTCGCCCGGCGAGGCGCGCACCCGCCTCGCCCAGATCCTCGGCGAGGGCTCGGAGCAGCGGCCGCAGCAGGCCGACTATGCCTCCGCCGCCAGCGGCGCCTTCGCGCCAAGGGAGGATCGCGGCACCCCGCATCTCGTCCTGGCCGAGGCGGGCACGGGCACGGGCAAGACCCTCGGCTACATCGCTCCGGCCAGCCTCTGGGCCGAGCGCAACGGCGCCCCGGTCTGGATCAGCACCTTCACCCGCAACCTCCAGCGCCAGATCGACCAGGAGCTGGCCCGCCTCTACCCCGAGCCGGAGGAGCGCCGCCGCCGCGTCGTCGTCCGCAAGGGGCGGGAGAACTACCTCTGCCTGCTGAACCTCGACGAGATGCTGGGCCAGGCGACCCATCCCGATATGGCGGTGCCGCTCGCCCTCGTCGCCCGCTGGGCCCTGGCAACGCGCGACGGCGACCTGATGGCCGGTGACTTCCCCGGCTGGGTAGCGGAGCTGCACGGCCCCGCCAGCATCTGGCCGCTGGCCGACCGCCGGGGCGAGTGCATCCGCTCCGCCTGCCCGCGCTACAAGCAATGCTATGTCGAGCATTCCATCCGCCGCGCCCGCACGGCCTCGCTCGTCATCGCCAACCATGCGCTGGTGATGGTCCAGGCGGCGCAGGGCGGGGCGGAGGATGCGCGGCCCCTCCGCTACGTCTTCGACGAAGGACACCACCTGTTCGACGCCGCCGATGCCGCCTTCTCCGCGGCGTTGTGCGGCGGCGAGACGGCGGAGCTGCGCCGCTGGCTGCTCGGCGCCGAGGGCGGCCGCAGCCGCGCCCGCGGCCTCCGCCGTCGCATCGAGGAGCTGGCCGGCGACCTGCCCGACCTGCTGCCGCCGATGGAAGCCGCCCTTCACGCCGCCCGCGCCCTGCCCGGCCTCGGCTGGGTGACGCGCCTCTCGGAGGAACCTCGTGAGCCCGCCTCCGAGGCCGCCGCCGAGCGGCAATCCAACCCGACCGAGACCTTCCTCCGTGCCGCCCGCCGCCAGGTCCTCGCCCGCGCGCGTGAGGAGGACGGGCTCTACGACGTCGAATGCGACCTCCACCCGCTCGGCGAGGACCTGCCCGAGGCCGGCGAGGCGCTGGAGCGCGCGCTCAAGCGCATCGAGGAGCCGCTGGCCCGGCTGCGCGAGAAGCTGATGGCCCGGCTCGAAGATGAGGTGGAGGAGCTGGAGACCGCCGACCGCATCCGCTACGAGACCGCCGCCAAGGGCATCGAGCGCCGCGGGCTGATGCCGCTTGCCGCTTGGCAGGGCATGCTCCGGGCGCTCCGCGAGCCGCCGCCCGCCCCCGGCGAGCGCCGCGCCTTCGTCGACTGGCTGGCGCTGACCCGCCGCGAGGGGCGGGACGTGGATGCCGGCTTGCACCGCCACTGGCTCGACCCGACGACGCCATTCGCCCTCACCGTCGCCGCCCCGGCCCATGGGCTGCTCGTCACCTCGGCGACGCTGCGCGATGCCGGCCTCGGCGGCGACCAGGAGGCCGATTGGGTCGCCGCCGAGGCGCGCACCGGCGCCAGCCACCTGGCGGCGCCGGCCATCCGCGCCGCCTTCCCCTCCCCCTTCGACTATGCCGCCCGCACCCGCGCCTTTGTCGTGACGGATGTGGACAAGACCCGCACCGCCCAGGTCTCGGCGGCGATGGGGGCGCTCTTCCTGGCGGCCGGCGGTGGGGGGTTGGGCCTCTTCACCGCCATCCGCCGGCTGCGCGACGGTTTCCGCCACATGGCGCCCCGTCTGGAGGCGGCCGGCATCCCGCTCTACGCCCAGCACATGGACGCGATGGACAACGCCACGCTGGTCGATGTCTTCCGCGCCGAGGAGAATTCCTGCCTGCTCGGGACGGATGCGATGCGCGACGGCGTCGACGTACCTGGCCGCTCGCTCCGCCTGCTGGTCTTCGACCGGGTGCCCTGGCCACGCCCCTCCATCCTGCACCGGGAGCGGCGCGTCCACCTCTCCGGCGGCGACCCCAAGGGCTATGACGATGCGCTGGCCCGGCACCGGCTGCGCCAGGCCTTCGGCCGGCTAATCCGTCGGGCGGATGACCGGGGCGTCTTCGTCCTGCTCGACCGCTCCTGCCCGAGCCGGCTGCTGGCCGGCCTGCCGGAGGGGGTGCCGCTGCGGCGGACCGGCCTCGCCGATGTGGTGGCGGAGACGCGTGCCTTCCTGGCAGAAGGGTGACAGGCCGGGTGGTTGACGCCGCCCGCCGGCCGGGCGACCAACCGCAGGAAAGCGAGGCCCCCATGCCCAACACCCGTTTCAATCCGCAGGAGGCGCTGGTCTGCGCCATGGTGCTGATGGCGGCCTCCGACCGCATGATGTCGGATGCCGAGCTCGCCATGATGTCCCGCTTGGTGCAGACCCTGCCGGCCTTCAGCGACTTCCACCCGAACGGCATCTCGAGCGTCACCGAGACCTGCCTCACCCTGCTCGACCGAGCGGACGGGCTGGACCGCGCCTGCACCTTGATCCGCGAGGCCCTGCCGGCCCGGCTGCGCGAGACGGCTTATCTGCTGGCCTGCGAGGTGGCTGCGGCGGATGGCGACCTGACGCAGGAAGAGCTGCAATTCCTCCAGGACTTCCGCATCGCCATGGATATCGACCGCCTCATCGCCGGCGCCATCGAGCGGGCGGCACGGGCACGCTACCAAGTGATCTGAGGAATGCCCCGGCGTGCCGCAGCACGCAGGAGCGGCCGGCCTCAGTCGTTCTTCGAGCTGCTGTGCTTCGAGCTCTTGTAGGCGGTGTCGTGCGTATGCGCGACGTCGCGCTCACCCCCGCCGCCCGAGACACGGGAGCGGTCCGGGTTGGTCGGCGTGCCCGGCTCGCGCGTCGTGTCGCTGTTCGCCTTGTCGTCGGAGCGTGTCGCGTGCCCATGCGAGCCGCCCTGGTGGCTGCTGCCCGGGCCGCCGCCGGAATGGTCGTTGTTCTTCTCGGTGGTCCGGGAATGCGGCTTGCTCATGATGACTGATCCCTGTGTATGGCCTGGGAGGAGGCTCCCGCAGACAGCCTTCCTACAACGGTCCCATATGAGGCGGGTTTGATACGGCGGCCTTTCAGCCGGCCTTCTCGTTCAGCGGCCTTAGCGCCTCCGGCGTGCGGAAATCCGCCGGTACGACGAAGTCGCTCGCAGCGCCGCGCATCGCCCCGGGCGGCTTCGGCAGGCCGCTCCGCCGACGGAAGCTTGCCATTGCCGCTGGCAACGGCCGCCGCAACGCCAGCGCGCAGGCGACATCGAGCGCCGCGATGCCGAGCGTCATCAGGAAGGCGACACCCGAACGCTCCCGCTGCGGCCCCGCGACGCCTGCCGCGAGCGTGCCGAGATCGAGCGCATCGCCGCCGACGCGGCCCCAGACCCAGGGCGTCGGGTCCTTCGCCGTCAGCAGCCCGATGCCGGTGACGATCTCCCGCACGCCATAGGAGGAGACCAGACGCTCGTGCCCGTGCAGCCCGGTCGCCCGGGTGACGCGATGCGGCGCCAGCACTTCGGCCACGCCGAGGGCGATGCTGAACCAGCCGAGCCCCTGCGCCAGCGCCAGGGCCTGGTTCGATCCGCGCGTCCGGCTCATGGCTTCAGCACCACCTTGATGCAGCCGTCCAGCTTGTCGCGGAAGGTCTTGTACATGTTCGGCCCGTCCTGCAGCCCGACGGTATGGGTGATGACGAAGGAGGGGTCGATCTGCCCCATCTCGATCCGCCGCAGCAGGTCGTCGGTCCAACGGTTCACATGCGTCTGGCCCATGCGGAAGGTCAGGCCCTTGTTCATCGCCATCCCGAAGGGGACCTTGTCGAGCAGCCCGCCATAGACACCGGGGATGGAAAGCACGCCGGCGGGACGGCAGACATACATCATCTCCCGCAGCACATGAGGCCGGTCGGTCTCCAGCATCACCGCCTGCTTGGCGCGGTCATACATGCTGTCGATGGTCGCCGTCGCATGGGCTTCCATGCCCACGGCGTCGATGCACTTCTCCGGGCCCTTGCCGCGCGTCAGCTCATTCAGCCGCTCGACCACACTGTCCTTCGAGAAGTCGATGGTGGTGGCACCGCCCGCCTCGGCCATGGCCAGCCGCTCCGGCACGCGGTCGATGGCGATCACCTGCTTCGCCCCCAGCAACAGCGCGGAGCGGATGGCGAATTGCCCGACCGGCCCGCAGCCCCAGATGGCGACGGTGTCGTCGGGCTGGATGTCGCACTGCACCGCGGCCTGCCAGCCGGTCGGGAAGATGTCGCTGAGAAAGAGCAGCGTCTCGTCGGGGACACCGAGCGGCACTTTGATGTGGGTCTTGTCGGCGAAGGGCACGCGCAGGTATTCCGCCTGCCCGCCCGGATAGCCGCCGGTCAGGTGCGTGTAGCCGAACAGCCCGGCGGTGGTATGACCGAAGACCTTATCGGCCAGCGACTTGTTGCGGTTGCTCCGCTCGCAGACGGAGAAGTTGCCGCGCCGGCACTGGTCGCACTCGCCGCAGAAGATGGTGAAGGGAATGACGACGCGGTCGCCCTTCTTCAGGTTGGTGACCTCGGACCCGACCTCCTCGACGATCCCCATGGTCTCATGGCCCATGATGTCGCCATTCTCCATGCCCGGCATGAAGTTGTCGTAGAGATGCAGGTCGGAACCGCAGATCGCGCAGGACGTGACCTTGATGATCGCATCACGCGGATGCTCGATCTTCGGGTCAGGGACCGTGTCGCAGCGGATGTCCTGCTTGCCATGCCAACAGAGTGCGCGCATCGGAATGTCTCTCCCAGTCGGGGAGGCAACGCGATGCCACCGGTCCGGGTTGTCGGGCCGGGCGCGGAACGGCGCTACAGCGCCTCGGCGGGGGCGAGCGCGCAGGGATGCGCCGGGTCGCCCTGTTCCACTTGCAAGGTCGCATGGCCGATGCCGAAGCGCTCGCGTAGGCCCCGCTGCACGACGGTGAGGAAGCCGTCATCCATCGCCGCGCCCGGCCGCACCAGATGCGCGGTCAGCGCCGTCTCGGTCGTGGAGATCGCCCAGATATGCAGGTCGTGCACCTCGGCGACGCCCGGCTGCCCCGCCAGCCAGGCGCTCACCGCCTCCGGCTCGATGCCCCGCGGCACCACATCCATGGCGAGGTCGACCGATTCCCGCAGCAACCCCCAGGTGCCAACGAGGATGACGCCGGCGATGACCAGCCCGACCACCGGATCGACCCAGTCCCACCCCGTCAGCCGGATCAGCAGCCCGCCAACCACCACGCCGGCCGAGACGCCGGCATCGGCGACCATGTGCAGATAGGCGCCGCGCCGGTTGATATCCGCCTCCCGCCCGCGGGCGAAGAGCAGTGCCGTGCCGCCATTGACCAGGATGCCCGCCGCCGCCACGGCCATCATGAAGCCGGTGGCAACCGGTGCCGGCTCCATCAACCGCTCCACCGATTCCAGGGCGATGGCGCCGACGGCAACCAGCAGCAGCATGGCATTGCCGAGCGCCGCCAGGATGGTGCCGCGATGCCAGCCATAGGTCCGCCGCCCGCCCGGCAGCCGCCGCGCCAGCCGCACCGCCACCCAGGCCAGCACCAGGCCGAGCACGTCGGACAGGTTGTGCCCTGCATCCGCCAGCAGCGCCATGGAGCCGGCGACGAGCCCCGCCGCCACTTCCAGCGCGACGAAGCCGAGATTGAGCGAGATGCCAAGGGCAAAGCCGCGCTCGCCCGGCGCCGGCCCATGGGAATGGCCGGGGCCGTGATCGTGCCCATGGCCGTGCCCATGGTCGTGGTGGTGATCCCCGTGCGGCATCAGAAGCGCTTCAGCAACCTGTCGATGTAATCGAGTTCCTCCGGCGGCCGTTCCCGCTCGCCGCCGCGGCGGCGCAGCTCGTCCTGGAGCTTGCGGGTGCGGAGCATCTCCGCCTCCTCCGGCACGCGTGTATCGGCGCCGTTGTCAGCATTGCCGTTCACGTCGCGCGAGCGGCGGCCGAGCGGGTCGCGCCCCTCGCCCTGGCCCTGCGCCTGGTCCTGCCCCTGGCCGCCGGGCTGGTTCTCGCCAGCCATGTCGCCGGGCTCGCCCTCCTCCTCGCCCTCGCCCGGCTGCGGGCTGCCGAACTGCCGCTGCATGGACTGCGCCATCTGCCGGCCGCCCTCCTGCAAGGCGCGGAGCGCTTGCTGCTGGGCGTTGCGCGGATCGCCGCCCCGGCCGAGTGCCTCCTGCGCTTCGCGCATCGCCTGGTCGGCGCGGCCTAGGCCCTCCGGGATCTCCCCGGTGAGGTCGCCGAATTGCTGCATCAGCTCGCCGAGCGCCCGGCGCAAGGCGCGCTGGCGGCGGCCATCCTGTCCGGCCTCGGGCTGCTGCTGCGCCTCGGCGCCCTGCTGCGGCGCCTGCTGGCGCTGCTGCTGGCGGCTGCGCTGGTTGCGCTCGCGGTCGCCCTGCTCGGCACGCTGGTGGCTGCGATCGAGCATGTCGCTCTGCCGCTTCACCATATCCTGGACGACGCCCATCTGCTGCTGGCCGCGCTCGCGGCGCTGCTGGCGCTCGGGGCTTTCGGCGCGCTGGCTGCGACCTTCCTCCAGCGCCTTCAGCATCTCCTCGAGCTCGGCGAGCTCCTTCTTCGCATCCTCGGTGCGGCCCTCGCGGGCGGCCTCCTCCATGCGGCGGGTGCGGCGATCCATCTCGCGCTGGTCCATCAGCCGGTTCTGGCTGCCTTCCGGCATCGCTTCGGCATTCTCGCGCTGCAGCCGCTCCGCCAGCGCCTCCAGGTGCTGGCGGATGGCGTCGCGCAGTTCCTGGATGCGACGCTGCACCTCGGCGCGCTGCTCAGCCTGCTCCGGTGCCCGCTCGGGGTTCTCGCGGGCCTCCTGCTGCTGCCGCTCGGCCTGGTCGAGCGCCTCGCGCAGCGCCTCGCGCGCCTGTTGCAAGGCGCGGGCGGTGCGGCCGTCGCGACCTTCCTCCAGCGCCAGCGCGGCTTCCCAAAGGATGTCCTGCACCTCCCGCACCGCCTCCGGCCGGCGGTCGTTCAACAGCCGGCCACGGGCGACGCGGAGGGCGAGATAGGTTGCGGTATCGTGCTCGAAGGCCTCCGGCGCCTCGGCCACCTCCTCCAGCGCCCGGCGGGCGGGGGTGCGGCGCTCCGGCTCCACCGACAGCTCGCGGCGGATGACGATCAGCCGCTTCGCGACCGGATGGTTGAAGCTCCGCTCCGGCAGGGTGAGGGTCGCCGGCTCGGAGATGCCCTCCTGCCCGGCGCCGTCGCGCGCGGTGAGCCGCGCCTCCACCTCCAACCCGGCCCAGGGATGGGCGGAAAGGTCGGGCTGCGCCGTGCCGCGTGCCGTCTTCGGGTTGCCGCCGGGCAGGGGCAGGTCGAGCACCAGCGCCGCCGCCTCGGGCCGCGCCTTCAGCCGAAGCTCGGCGCGCAGTCCGGCAAGGCCCCAGTCATCCTCCGCCCGCCAGGGCATCCGCGTGCCGAGGCCGCGCTGCGTCCGGCCCGGCGGCTCGGCGAAGGCAACGGAGGGCGGCGCATCGGCCTGCACGCTGAGCGACCAATGGGCCAGTTCCGCGCCACCGCGGCGGACGGCCAGCCGCAGCCCGCGCTCCAGCGGCATCTCCGCGCTGAAGCTCGCGGCATCCAGGGCCTGGAAGGGCGTCGCCATCCCATCGGCCAGCAATTCGGGCACGCTGCCTCCGCCGCCGGAGAGCGAGACCTGCAAACGGCTGCCCGCCGGCACCGTCACACTGCCACCGGACGGGTCGAGGAAGACCGGCGGTGCCCCCGTATAGGCCGGCGGCGTCACCCAGGCCTCGATCCGCAGCCCCGGCCCGGTGGCCGAGTCGGCGAAGGCCGGACTGACCGCCCGCCGCAGTCTCTCCCCGGTTTCGCCTCCGGCCACGACGAAGGCCGCGACCAGCCCGACGACGAGCGCCGCCCGCAGTGCCCGCGGATCACGTGCCGGCAAGCCGGGCCGCGGCGTCCCGATCCGCAGCCGGCCGATCTGCGCCGCCGCCCTTTGCTGATGCACCCGCCAGAGCGCCAGCGCCGCCGGATCGTCGCCCGCGGGCCGGTCGGCCAGCGCCGCCAGCGGCCGGTGCCGCAATCCCGATTCCCGCTCCAACCGCCGCTCCGCCGCCGCCTCGCCGGGCAGGATGAAGCCGCGGACAGCCCGCCACCCGGCCAGGCCGAGCGCCGCGGCGAAGCCCAGCAGCAGCAGGATGTGCAGCACCGCCGGCAATTGCCGCGGCACATCGAAGAGGGCCAGGACCAGGAACAGGCCGAGCACCGCCAGCACCGGCCAGAGCCGGGGCCACAACCCTTCCCACAGCAAGGCCAGCTGCGCCAGGCGGCGCCGGCGGGCCAGCGCCGCGGCGAGGCGCTCCGGGCTCAGGGAGCGCCCCCGCCGGCCAGCCAATCGGGCGTCCGCTGCCCGGCCAGCATCGCCTCGAAGCCCTGCCGCTCCCGCACCACGGCGAAGCGGGTGCCATCGACCAGGACTTCCGCCGCCAGGGGACGCGCATTGTAGGTGCCGCTCATCACCGCCCCATAGGCTCCCGCATCAAGGAAGGCGACCAGCGCCCCCGGTTGCAGAGATGGCAACGCACGGCCCCGCGCAAAGGTGTCGCCCGTCTCGCAGACCGGCCCGACCACATCGGCCGGACTGAGCGCAGCGGCGCAATCCGCCGGCGCGACGGGGAGGATGCCATGCCAGGCGTCGTACATGGCCGGCCGCACTAGGTCGTTCATCCCGGCGTCGAGCACCAGGAAACGCCGCCCCGCCCCCTGCTTCTGCAACACGATGGAACTCAGCAGCAGGCCGGGCGGCCCCGCGATCCAGCGTCCCGGCTCCAGCATCACCGGCAGGCCAAGCGGGCCGAGCGTGGCGGCGATCGCCCCCGCCAGGGCCTCGGGCGAGGGTGCCGGCTCGTCCCGGTAGGGGATGCCGAGGCCGCCGCCGCAGTCGAGATGCTCCACCGGCAGGCCGCGCGCCATCAGCGCCTGCGCCATCTCCGCCATCCGCGCGTAGGCGGCGCGATAGGCCGCCATGCCGCTGGTGATCTGGCTGCCGATATGCATGGCGATGCCGACCGGCCGCAGCCCCGGCAGCGCGGCGAGGCGGGCATAGAGCGCCGGCGCATCCTCGAAGGCGACGCCGAACTTGTTCTCCGACCTGCCGGTGGTGATCTTGGCATGGGTCCGAGCATCGACATCCGGATTGACCCGCAGCCCGACCCGCGCCACCCGCCCGAGCGAGGCGGCCAGCGCCGAGAGCATGGCCGCCTCCTCCGCGCTTTCGATGTTGATCTGCGCGATATCTTCCGCAATGGCGAGGCGCAGCTCCCGCTCCGTCTTGCCGACGCCGGAGAAGACGATGGCGGAGGCCGGGATGCCGGCGGCGCGCGCCAGCCTCAGCTCCCCCTCGCTGACGACATCGGCGCCGAGTCCTTCGGCCGCCAGCACCCGCAGCACGGCGAGGTTGCCGTTGGCCTTCACCGCGTAATGCACCGAGGCCCGCAGCCCCGCTGCCGCCAGCGCAGCTTTCAGCGCCCGCGCCCGGCGCCTGAGCGCCCCGGCGGAATAGACCCAACTCGGCGTGCCGGCCACGGCGGCGATGCGCGCCAGCGGCACCTCCTCCACCGTCAATCCGTCGAGGGCATGGAGGGAAAGATGCGGCCGGGCGGCCAGCATCTCGGCGAAGCTCGGGTCGGCATCGGACTGCGCGAGGGGAAGAGGGGAAACCATCCCCCATTGTGCGGCGCCACGGGGCTGCGCGACAAGCGCCCGCTTGGGGGCCGTCGCGGCTCCGGACCGCGACGGCCGGGCCTCAGCGCGCCCGGTAGGTGCGGTGGCAGCCGCCGCAGAATTGCGGCCCGGTCGCCTGGAAGGCAGTAGCGAAGGCCGCCGCATCGCCCGAGGCGGCGGCCGCCTTCAGCACGTCGAGCTGGCCGAGCATGCGGGTGTTTGCCGCATCAAAGCCGGCACGCTCGGACCAGACCGCGGGCAGCGACTTGGTATCGCCTCGGTCGGAGCCGGGCGGGAAGCGCGTCGGCATGGTGCGGAACCAGGCGATCATGTCGTCGATCCGCGGCTCCAGCGCCTTCACGTCGCCCCGTGCCTCCGCCACGGGCTTGATCGCATCCATATGCGCGCCCATACGCTTCAGCCCGGCCCGGCGCTCGGCGATGACATCACCCTGCGCCAAAGCCGTTCCTCCCAGCGCCAGCAATGCCAGCGCCGACATCATCATCCGCCATGCCATGCGAGAATTCCCTAACCTTAAACCCATGATTGCGATCATGGCATGGCTGCCCCTTCCATTGGCAAGCCTCGGACTGTAACGACGCCGCACCGGATACCGGAAGGCGCCGCCGCGTTGCAGCCGGACCGCACCCGGAGTTCACCCGATGCCAGAGCCCATCCGATCCGTCGCCGTCTTCTGCGGCAGCCGCCCCGGCGCCGACCCGGTCCATGCGGCGGCGGCCGAGGCGCTTGGCCGCGCCCTGGCCGAGGCAGGGCTCGCCCTGGTCTATGGCGGCGGCGGCGTCGGGCTGATGGGAATGGTGGCGGAGGCCGCCATCGCCGCCGGCGGGCCGGTATATGGCGTCATCCCCGAATTCCTGACGCGGATCGAGCGCCCCCACCCGAAGGTCACCGAGCTCGAGGTCACCGACGGCATGCACAGCCGCAAGACCCGCATGTACGAGATGACCGATGCCTTCATTGCCCTTTCCGGCGGCCTCGGCACCATGGACGAGCTGATGGAGGTGCTGACCTGGCGCCAGCTCGGCCTGCACGACAAGCCGATCATCCTGCTCGACATCGCCGGCTGGGCGCAGCCCTTCCTAGCACTGGTCGATCACCTGGTCTCGGCCGGCTTTGCCGGCAAGGAAACGCGGCAGCTCTTCGCCGTGGCGCCCGACGTCCCGGCCGCCATGGCGCTGCTGCGCGAGAGCCCGGCCGGCGAGGGCGCCCCGGCGCGCCGCCTCTGATCCCCCCTTGCCGCGGCCGGGCCCGGCCGCTATATGGCCGCCTCCCGCGGCGACGAGCCGACCAGCGGAGCGTAGCTCAGCCTGGTAGAGCACTGTGTTCGGGACGCAGGGGCCGGAGGTTCGAATCCTCTCGCTCCGACCAAGTCGGCCTCGCCGGAAACCCCGCCAGCCCCGCTGGCGGGGTTTTTCCTTACTTGCCCCCAGCCCACAGGATCAGCTTGCTGGCCGGGAAGGCCCAGACCGTGCCGGCGACTAGGAAGAACAGCGCCTGCACCGCCCAATGCATCTGCAGCACATGGTCGGCCAGCGTCACCACGGCGATGACGTAGGCGAGGAAGCCGGCAAGGCCGACCAGCGTGGCGATGGAGGCACGGGACATGCCCCGCAAATGGCCCAGCCCTACGCCGGCGCCAAGTCCCGAATCGCGGCCCGGCCGTTGCGCCTTCCCCCCGCCCGGTGCTTATTGGCGCCGCCGCCGGGACCCGGTGGCACGCCCACCGAAGGACAGGCCATGCCCGAGACCCACCCCGATCTCGATCTCCGCGCGCATATCCGCGGGATCCCGGATTTCCCGAAGCCTGGCATCCTGTTCTACGACATCTCGACCCTCCTCCGGCACGGTCCCGCCTGGCGCGCGGCGATGGAGCGGCTGGCGTCGAGGATCGGCCCCTACAAGCCCGATGTGCTGGCCGGCATCGAGAGCCGCGGCTTCCTGGTCGCCGCCCCGCTGGCGCTGGAGCTTGGGCTCGGCTTCGTCATGCTGCGCAAGCCGCGCAAGCTGCCGGGCGAGACGATCGGCCTCGACTACGCTCTGGAGTACGGCACCGACCGGATCGAGATGCAGGCCGATGCCGTGAAGCCCGGCCAGCGCGTGGTGCTGCTCGACGACCTGCTGGCAACCGGCGGAACCATGGCGGCCGGCATCGGCCTGCTGCGCCAGGCGGGGGCGGAGGTGCCGGCCGTTGCCGCGCTGATCGAGCTTGCCTTCCTCAACGGCCGCGCCCGGCTTGACCTCCCCTGCGAGACCCTGCTGCGCTACGACGAGTAGAGGTTCCCGCCCAGGCGAGGGAGGCATAGCATGGCGCAAGGCGCGCGACCGACCCGCCGGAGGCTGCTCGCCACCGCTCTCGCCGCCCTGCCCGCGCCGGCCTTCGCCCTGTTGCCGGCGACCGCCACCCTGCTGGTCCCGGGCCCCGAGGACGGGCCGCTCGCCGACTGGTCGAATCGGCTGGCCGCCGCGCTGGCCCGCGGCAGCACCGCCGCCGTGATGCTGGAGCGCAGCGTCCTCGGTGGGCCGGATGGCGTGACCGCCGCGAACCGCTTCGCCACCGCCGCCGCGCCGGATGGCCGCAGCCTCCTGGTGCTGCCGGGCGCTGCGGCCCAGGCCCGGCTGGTCGGCGACCAGCGCGCCCGCTTCGACGGCGCCGGCTGGGTCCCGGTCTGCGCCGCACAAGGGCCGGCGCTGCTGGCCGGACGGGGCCGGCCACCCGCGGCCACGGCCCCGCTTCGCCTCGGCCTCGCCGCCCCTGATCAGGCGGGCGCCGCGGCCCTGCTCGGCCTCGACCTGATAGGCCATGCCGCCACACCCGTCCTCGGCCTTGCCGGAGCGCGCGCCGACACGGCACTTGCTCAGGGCATGGTGGAGGCGGTGGTGATGCAGGGCGGCAATGGGCTGGCCCGCCTTGCCGCGCTTGGTGCCCAGCCATGGTTCGTGCTGGATGAGCAGCGCGACCCGAGTCTGCCCGAGGTGCCTGCCGTCACCGAACTTGCCACCGGCGGCGACTCCACGCTCCGCGCCGGCCTGCTCGCCGCCGCGGCCAATGCCCGGCTGCTTGGCGCGGTGCTGCTGCCGGCGCTGACGCCGGGTGACTTGGTGGCGCTCTGGCGTGCAGCTGCGCAGCGCTGGCTGGAGGAGGAGCGCGCGACGCTCAGTCCCGGCATCCGGCTCAGCGCCGGGGCCGACCTCGCTCCGGTCTTCAGTCCGCTCGCACCGCCACCCGAAGCGGTTCTTGCCTATCGGGAATGGCTGTTCCGTCGGCTGCGCTGGAAGCCAGACTGACCTTGCTGCTCACCCGAAGTTCAAGCCGGAATAGTGCCATCACTTATCCGATAAGAAGCCGGAAGCTTTTCTGTTTGTGAAGCCGCGTCTTTTTGGATGGGCATATATTGCGATAGGCTATCGCCGCAGCGAAAATCTATTCAGAAAAGAACGGGCCGATGGTCTTCAGTTCAGTTACATTCATCCTTGGCTTCCTGCCGATCGTGCTGCTCGGCTTCCTGGTCTTCGCCAGCCTCGGGCAAAGACGGATCGCGGCCGGGTGGCTGACGCTTTCATCCCTGGTCTTCTACGGCTGGTGGAATCCCTGGTGTGTGCCCATGCTGGCGACCAGCATTCTTGCCAACTACATCCTGGGCAGCTATCTTGCGCGGAAGCCTTCGAGGGTCGTTCTTGTTCTTGGTGTCGTTGGCAACCTTTTGCCGCTTCTGTACTTCAAATATACTACCTTTTTGCTGACCAACATCGACACCGCCTTTGGCTTCGATTGGCATCTCAACGAGATCGTCCTGCCGCTCGCCATCTCCTTCTTCACCTTTCAGCAGATCGCCTATCTCAGCGACGCGCATGATGGAGCCGTCGTTGAGCACGATTTCCTAAACTATTGCTTGTTCATCACGTTCTTCCCGCATCTGATCGCCGGCCCGATCACCCACCACAGGGAGATGCTGAGCCAGTTCGGCAATCCGGAGAATTTCCGTCCCCGCTTCGACAACATCTCGATCGGCCTGACCCTCTTCGGCCTGGGCCTGGCGAAGAAGGTCGTCCTGGCCGATCCCCTCGGCACCGTGGCAAGCCCGGCCTTCGCCGCGGCCGCGGACGGCCAGGGTCTCCCGCTGCTCGATGCCTGGGGCGGTGCGCTGGCCTATGCGCTGCAGATCTACTTCGACTTCTCCGGCTATACCGACATGGCGATCGGCCTCGGCCTGCTCTTCGGCATCAGCTTCCCGCCGAATTTCGACAGCCCCTTCAAGGCGCGCAACGTCATCGAGTTTTGGTCGCGCTGGCACATGACGCTGACGCGCTTCCTGACGGCCTACATCTACAACCCCATCGTGCTGCGGGCGACGCGCGCCCGCGCCGCCGCCGGCAAGCCCCTGCCGCGCCGCGGGAAGATGACGCCCGGTACCTTCCTCGCCCTGGTCGCCTGGCCGACCATCCTGACCATGTTCATCTCGGGCGTCTGGCACGGTGCAGGCTGGCAGTTCGTCGTCTTCGGCGTGCTGCATGGTGTCTATCTCGTCATCGCTCATGGCTGGCGTGCGCTGAAGGCGAGCTGGGGCTGGAAGCTAGATGACGACCGCCTGCTGCCGCACGCGTCCTCCGTGCTGCTGACCTTCGTCTGCGTCGTCGTGGCCCTGGTCTTCTTCCGCGCCGAGAACGTGCCGGCGGCGCTGAACCTGCTGGCCGGCATGGTCGGCCTGCACGGCGTCGTCGTGCCGGCGAGCTTCGCCGACCTGCCGCTCGTCGCGGAGATTGTCGCGGGCCACGGGCTGGCGGTCGGGGCCGGGCAGTTCGTCCAGATCGAGGACTGGGCGTCGATCATCGGGTTGCTGGCCTTCGTCTGGTTCATGCCCAACACCCAGCAATTCATGCTGCAGTTCCGCACCGCGCTCGGCTGGCGCGGCCGCCCGGCCTGGGTGCAGGCGATCCTGCCTGCGATGACTTGGCGGCCGGCGCCGATCTACGGCGTCGCGCTCGGCGTGCTCAGCTTCTTCGTGCTGATGCAGACCTTCTCCTCGGCGCCGACCGAATTCCTCTATTTCCAGTTCTGAGGCCGCCATGGAACAGCTCGCTTGGCTTCCGGTGCATGACGATCTCGGCGCGGCGCTTTCCATCGCCCGGCGGATCGCCGACCCGGGCGAGCGGCTCGCTCGGGCCATGCACCTTGCCGGGTTTCGCCGCGACTTCACCGCGACCGGCCGGCTGGACCGGCTGGCCGAGGCAGGTCTGGCAGCGACCCCGGCACAACTCGGCCTGGTTCCCCTGCGGCTTGCCATCCTTGCCTCGCACACGGTCGATCACCTGGTGCCCGGCATCCGCGTCGCTGGCCTGCACCGCGGCCTCGCCTTGTCGGTGCACGTCGCTCCCTATGGCAGCTACCGCCAATCGCTGCTCGGCGACGATCCGGCGCTGGCCGCCTTCGCGCCGCAGCTGATCCTGCTCGCCCTCGATGCGCAGGATTCACCCCTCGACCTGCCGCTCGACTCGCCGGAGAGCGCGGTGGAGGAGGCCGTCGCCGCCCGCATCGCCGAGCTGCGCCATCTCTGGCGCCGGGCGAAGGAACGGTTCAACGCGCAGGTGGTGCAGCAGCTGCTGGTTCCCGCCAGCCCGCCGCTCTTCGGCAGTTACGAAGCGATGGTGCCCGCCGCGCCGCGCAGCCTGCTCGATCGGCTGAATGCCGGTCTCCGCGCCGCCGCGCGCGAGGATGGCGTGCTGCTGCTCGACCTCGCCGCACAGATGGCCGGCCAGGGCCCGGCCGATGGCCTCGCCGACCCGGTGCGCTGGCATCAGGCAAAGCAACTCGTCAGCCCGACGATGGCGCCGCTGCATGGCGACCTTGTCGCCCGCATCGCCGGGGCCGTGCTGGGCCGGACGCGCAAATGCCTGGTGCTCGACCTCGACAACACGCTGTGGGGCGGCGTCATCGGCGATGACGGCATCGAGGGCATCAAGCTCGGCCAGGGCAACCCGACCGGCGAGGCCTTCCTCGCCGTGCAGCGCTATGCGGCTCAGCTCGGTCGGCGTGGCATCATCCTTGCCGTGTGCAGCAAGAACGACTCCGCAGTCGCCGAGGCGGCATTCGCCAACCACCCGGAGATGGCGCTGAAGCGCGGCGACATCGCCGCCTTCCTTGCCAACTGGAACGACAAGGCGGGCAACCTCCGCCAGATCGCCAAGCAGCTGAACATCGGCCTCGACGCCCTGGTCTTCGTCGACGACAATCCGGCCGAGCGCGATATCATCCGCCGCGAGCTGCCGGATGTCGCCGTGCCGGAGTTGCCGGACGATGCGGCGCTCTACCCGGCATGGCTCGCCGCTGCCGGCTATTTCGAGACGGCCGGCTTCACTGCCGACGATGCCGCGCGGGGCCGCAGCTATGCGGCGAACGCCGCGCGGCAGGCCGTGCTGGACCAGACGACCGACCTCGAAGGCTATCTCCGCAGCCTCGAGATGGTGCTGACCGCGCGCCCGATCGGCCCAGCCGAGCTGCCGCGGGCCACGCAGCTCGTCAACAAGACCAACCAGTTCAATCTCACCACCCGCCGTTATACCGAGGCCGAGATGCAGGCCCTGGCGGCGGACCCGGACTCGCTGGCGCTTTCGCTTCGCCTTGCCGATCGCTTCGGCGACAATGGCCTCATCAGCGTCGTGCTCGCCCGCCCGGACGCCGCGCTGCGCCCCGGCGAATGGCTGATAGACACCTGGTTGATGAGCTGCCGCGTGCTCGGCCGCAAGGTCGAGGAGGCGACCTTGCAGGTGCTGTCGGACTACGCAAGGCGCCAGGGCATCACCGCGCTTATTGGTGAGTATCGCCCCACCGCCCGCAATGGCATGGTGGCGGAGCATTATCCTCGCCTCGGCTTCGCGCCGATGGCGCCCTTGCCGGATCGCCCCGATGGGACGCTGGTCTGGCGGTACGAGACTCGCGGCTCAAGGCCGTTCGCCCACCCCATCGCCTTGGACACCACATGAACGACAAGGAAATCTACGCGGCGCTGACGCAGGTCTTCCGCGATGTTTTCGACGATGACGACATCACCCTCACGCCCACGACCACCGCCGATGACATTCCTGGCTGGGATAGCCAGGCGCATGTCAACCTTGTGGTCGCGGCGGAGACGCGCTTCGGCATCCGCTTCCGCACGGCCGAGTTGGAGTCGTTGCACAATGTGGGCGATTTCGTCCAGCTGATCGCCACCAGACGGAAAGGCGCATGACGCCATGTCCGAAACGCCGATCGCCCAGGCTGCACCGAAGCCGGTGCGGCCTGGCTACCTGCTGGCCTTCTTCGGCTCGTTGCTGGGGATGTTCGCCCTCTATTACGGCGCCCTGCTGACGCTGTCGGCAGCGGGCAACCTGCCGCCGCCGGCCTTCAGCAATTCGTTGTGCATCGACGAGAAGCTGCATGTCCTGCGGAAGACGCAGCCCGGCGCGCCCACCCTGCTGGTCGTCGGCTCCTCCGTCGCCTGGCGCCACTTCGACGGCGAGACCCTGGTGAAGGCCGCGCCGCAGACAGAACCGCTGAACGGCGGCTTCTGCGGCCTGAGCGTCAACCAGACAGGTTTCGTCGCCGACTGGCTGCTCGACCACTACCCCTCAGTGCAGGACGTGGTGATGATCGCCTCGCCGCAGGACTTCCAGGACTGCGACAGCAAGCCCACCGCCGTCTTCGACCGCGACGATGTCGACGACTACGTCTTCGGCCAGGCGACGCCCTGGTTCTATTACACGCGCTACTTTTCCCTGTCCTCGCTGGCGCGCAATGCCGTCACCATCGCCGACAAACGCTCCGGCGCGAACCGCACCGACCCGCTGGTCTTCGACCGGTTCGGCAGCGGGCCACTCGCGGTGGGGGAAGGGCGTGGGCAGCTGCTCTACGGCGCCGTCGATGGGCCGGACCCCGCCTGCCTTTCCTCGCTGTCGCAGCTGGCCGACCGGGTGCAGGGCGATGGCAAGCGGCTGATGGTCGCAATGACGCCGCTGCATCCCACTTGGCGGACGGCGCACGACGCGGACGGCGCCGTATTGGGCCAGTTCTCGGCAGCCATCCGCACGGCGCTCGGCGAGAGCGGCGCACAGTACTGGGACAGCAACCAGTCCTACAAAGCCTCCGAAGAGGAATTCTTCGATGCCATCCATCTCCGCTGGGCGGGCGTGCCACGCTTCACCGCAGCGCTGCAGCGGGCGTTCGACAGCGCCGCAGCCCAGCCGCCAGGCCCGCAGTCCAGCCTCTCGCTCCCCTCGCGTAATGCAAGCGTGAAGGCGGGTAACTGACATCAGGGTGGCGGCATCACGCCGCCACCCACTGTCATGTGATACGATTGCCGGGACAGCGGGGCGTATCTCCATGAACGCCCATGGCGATACGCCTTGCCGCCGATGCAATCCTGCAAGTCGATAAAGCCATCTTGAGTTGATAATCGACGCATTTTCTCAAATAATGATTGTTGTTCGCTGGAGATCGCCCCGTGCTGCATGAAACCGTTCGAAATGTCCTAAAGGGCGTTAGCGACCTCGCTGGTCGCGCCGATGCGCTCAGCAACGATGCGGACCTCTTCGATGCCGGCCTCTCCTCCTACGGCACGGTGGAGGTGATGATCGGCCTCGAGAATGCGCTCGGCGTCGAGTTTCCCGAGACGGCCCTGACGCGCGACAGCTTCTCCTCCATCAACGCCATCGTGCGCGTGCTGGAAGGCCTGCAGAAGGATGCGGCGTCCGGCGGCGGCAAGGCAGTCGATGCCAATGGCTGGCCCGTTGCCCAGGAGACCGTGCAGTGAGCACCATCGAACTCGCCCCCCGCCTCAGCGCCGACGACTTCCGCCAGGAATTGTTCACTCGCGGCCTGCTCTTCGCAACCGGCGTTGATGGCCTTTACGGCCGCAGCGCCACCTTCGAGTCCCTGGTCGATGCCGTCGACCGGTTGATCGGCCGCCTTTCCGCCGACGACAAGGCGGAGCTCATGCGCTTTCCGCCGATCATGACGCGCAGCGGCTTCGAGGCGAGCGGCTACTTCAAGAACATGCCGCAGCTCGTCGGCACCGTGCATTGCTTCTGCGGCGATGACCGCGAGCACAAGCGCGTGCTCGCCTGCACGCCGGAGGAAGGTGGCTGGACTGCGGCGCAGCAGCCTGCCGATGTCGTGCTGACGCCGGCCTCCTGCTACCCGGTCTATCCGATCATCGCCGCGCGCGGCCCGCTTCCGGCGGAGGGCTGGCTGGTCGACTCCTCCTCCTATTGCTTCCGTCGTGAACCCTCGATCGATCCCGCGCGCATGCAGATGTTCCGTCAGCGCGAGCAGGTCTGTTTCGGCACGCCGGAGCGCATTCGTGCCTTCCAGTCGCATTGGATGACACGCGCCCTGGAGATGTTCCGCCTCATGGGCCTGCCTGCGACGACGGACCTGGCGAACGATCCCTTCTTCGGCCGCCCCGGCATGCTCATGGCGAATGGCCAGCGCAGCCAGCGCCTCAAGTTCGAAATCCTCGTACCGATTTCCAACCCCGACAAGCTCAGCGCCTGCGGGAGCTTCAACTACCATGTCCACCACTTCGCCGATGCTTACGGCATCCGCGGCGCGGATGGCGAGCCGGCGCACACCGGCTGCGCCGGCTTCGGCCTGGAGCGTGTGGCGCTCGCCCTGCTGCGGCAGCATGGCTTCGATATCGATGCCTGGCCCGAGGCCGTAAGCATGACGCTCTGGCCTCGGGCCTGAGCGGGGAACGGAGGTAGCCGCCGATGATCCCGGTCGCCTTCCACGGCTGCCGCGGCTGGCTGCATCCGGCACAGGGGGCGGCGCATGGCCTCGTGCTCTGCCCGCCCTTCGGCTATGAGTTGATCTGCACTCATGCGGGGCTGCGCGTCCTTGCCGAGCAGGTCGCCGCCGCCGGCACGCCGGTGCTGCGCTTCGACTATCCCGGCACCGGCGACTCGGCGGGCGAGGAAGCGCCGCACCGGCTTGCGGACTGGCTCGCCGGCATCGATGCCGCCTGCGACTGGATGCGCGCCACGCTCGGCCTGAAGGCCGTCAGCCTCGGTGGCTTGAGGCTTGGCGCGTTGCTCGCGGCCGCCAGCGCCGCGCGCCGCCCGGGCAGCCTCGCCGACATGGTGCTCCTGGCGCCCGTCTGGTCCGGTCGCGCCCATGGCCGGGAGTTGCTGCTTGGCGCCCGTGCCGCCGGCGAGGCCACGCCCGAGCCGGGCTGGCTCGAATCAGCCGGCTTCCGCCTGCACGATACCGACATCGCCGACCTGCGCGGTCTTGATCTTGGCATCCTGCTGCGCCAGGCACGGCCCGGCCGCATCCTGCTTGCCGAGCCGCCGAGGCCGGCCACCCTGCCCGATCTTGGCGTAACGGTGACGGCACTGCCTTTCGAAGGCCAGGCCGATTTCCTCCGCCACGCCCAGCTCAGCATCCCGCCCAGACCGTTCTTCGACAATGTCGCCCGCTGGTTGGCTAAGGACGGAGCGCCACCGCCGGGCACCGCCGCCGTGACCGACCGCCTCCCCGTTGCGCCCGGCATCGAGGAGCGCGTCCTGCGCTTCGGCGGGGAGGAGCAGCTTGCCGGCATCCTGTGCAGGCCGTCGGAGCCGCAGCCCACCGGCGTGCTGATCCTGAATACCGGCGCCAACCACCATATCGGCAATGGCCGCATCGCGGTGCGCATGGCGCGCCGCCTGGCCGAGCTTGGCTTCGCCTCGTTGCGCATGGACTCCCACGGCATCGGCGAAAGCGGCACGGTCAGCGACGAAGAGCGCGCTGAGGCCCTGTTCGGCGACACGCCGACACTCGATGCGCTCGCCGGGCTCGACCTGCTGGAGCATCAAGGCTTTCGGCGCAGCCTGGTCGTCGGTGTCTGCTCCGGCGGGCACCACGCGTTCCAGACCGCGCTGCGGGATGCCCGGGTCGCCGGCCTCGCCATCGCCAACCTGCCTGCCTTCGATCGCGCCGCGGGCGGCGCGCCGGACCTCGATGGCGGGCCGCCGCCCGGCGAGAATCCCAGGTGGCGCAAGCTCCGCATGGCGGTTCGCCGAAGCTTTGCCGAAGCCGACCGCCTCCTCGCCGAGCGGCTTGGCCTCGAGAGCGGCCTTGACCGCGCTGGCCGTTGGCTGCGGCAATTGCAGGCGCGCGGCACGACCCTCTGCCTTGTCTATAGCGAACGCGACCGCTCGATCCGCGAGCTGCGCGCGCATTTCGGGCGCGGGGGCCGGCACCTTCCGCGGCGCGCGCCGGTCCGCACCCTCATCCTCAGCGGCACAGACCACGCCATCAATCCGCGGAGCATGCAGGACGAGCTCATCGGCGCTGTCGAGGAGGAGCTGTTGCAGCACCACGCGCAATCTCGCCCTGCGGCCACGCCACGACAACTCGCCCTCACCACGCCCATCCATCCGTCATAACAAGAACAGCCCGGGACCGATGCCATGGCCATCCTCCAGCCCGCCTTTTCGTCCGGAAGACCTGTCGCGCAGGCCGAGGCCTCGCGCAGCCTGTCCGCCAGCCTGCCGACGACGATCGAGGTCGCCCGCGTGGTACTCGTCATCGGCCTCGTCTTCCTGCACTACTTCTCCTTTCCGAACAGCCGGGTCTCTCCCTTCACCGGGTTCGACCCGGATCAACACTCCTTCGCCACCTTCGTGAACAGCTTCATACTGCTGTTCTTCTTCAGCGCAGTGCCGTTGCTGAGCACCATTTCCGGCTGGCTGTTCTTCGGCCTGACCGATCACCCCTTGCGGACCATCGCGCGGCGGATGCGAGGCCGCATCCTCTCCCTCCTGTTGCCGCTCATCACCTGGAGCCTCGCCACGATCGCAATCGGCTTCATCCTGCACGCGGTCGCTCCAACCACGGGCCTGCTCGGTGAATTCCGTTTCGATTTCGACGAACCCAGCTTCTTCGGCCTGCTCGATGGGATTTTCGGTCTGACCGGCCTGCCGACCGCCTTCCAGTTCTGGTTCGTGCGGGACCTCTTCCTGTCGGTCCTGGTGAGCCCGCTGCTCTGGCTCATCCTGCGCCATGCGCCCCTCGCGGGCGTGGCGGTGCTCGGCGCCTCCTGGGTGTGCGACTTCACCTTCGGCATCTTCATCCGCACCGACGTGCTGTTCTTCTTCTTCCTCGGCGGCTTCGCCCGGATGCGGCAGGTGCCGCTGAACATCTCCTGGCGCACGACCCAGCTCCTGCTGGTTACCTATGCCCTGTTGATGGCGGCACGGGCCCTGGCGCCACTCTGGCTCGACCCGACCACGCCACCGCATGAGGACATGCTCGACCTGGCGACGCGGCTCGCCCGCCCGCTCGGCGTCGTTGCATGCTGGGGCCTCTGCCTGCGCCTGGCTACGACGCAGATCGGCGGATTCTTCGCCCGCTACGGCGGCTTCGCCTTCTTCCTGCATGCCTCCCATTTTCCCATCATCATCTTCGTGAAGTACCTGCTCTGGGGCCTGGTGCCGGCTGAGACGGATGCGTGGATGCTCGCGCATTACGCTGCCAGCGTCGCCGTCACGATATCGGTCGCGGCGCTCGGTGCGGCGGTGATCTTCCGCCTCTCGCCCGGCCTTTACGCCTTCCTCGCCGGCGGCCGGCGTTTCGTCTGATGAGCGAGACGGACCTCCTCGGCCAGCCGGTCGACCCGACGCCACGGCCTCGGCCGGAACATGCACCCATCACCGGTACCAGCGTCACGCTGGCGCCCCTGGCCACGGCGCATGCGGAGGAGCTCTGGCCCATCGCGCGCGATGCGCCGGAAAGCTGGCGCTGGCTGCCTTTCGGTCCCTTCGCTGACCGTGCCGCCTTCGCCGGTACGCTCCGCTTCATGGCCGTCAGCAAGGGCGAGCTGGTTTGGGCAGTTTGCCCGCATGACGCCGATGGCAGGCCGGGACACGCGGCCGGCTGGCTCGCTCTGCTCGACATCCGCCCGGCCGATGCGGCGATCGAGCTCGGCAATATCTGGTTCCCGCCCGGGCTCGCCCGCACCCGGGCATCGACCGAAGCCATGTTCCTACTGATCGACCTGGCCTTCAGCCTCGGCTACCGCCGCATCGCCTGGAAGTGCAACACGCTGAACACTGCCTCCTGCCGTGCGGCTGAGCGCCTTGGCTTCCGGCTCGAAGGCGTGCTGCGGGCCCATATGGTCGTGCGCGCCCATCGCCGCGACACCGCCTATTTCTCTCTGCTCGATGACGAATGGCCGGAGCGCCGCGCCGCCATCGCCCACTGGCTGCGCGATGCCAATTTCGATGCATCGGGCCAGGCGCTCGAACGCCTGCACCGTCCCAAGGACCAGCATGACACCGCCTAAGGAAGCCCTGCCCTTCGGTCTGCGATTTGCTGGCCCTCCCCCCGATCCCGCACCGGGCGAGGTCATCGGCATCGTCGTCGCCAGAAACGAGGCGCTTCGCCTTGGGGCCGCGATCCGGCACGCACGGCGCCTCGGCGTCGGCCCCATCCTGCTGATCGACAACCGCTCGACGGATGCCACGCGCGACATCGCGCTCCGCACCCCGCGCGTGCACGTCGTCGAGGCGCCTGGCAGCTTCGCCGAGGCCAGTTTCGGCATCGACTGGGTGAACGCCTTGCTGGACCGCCATGCCCGCGGTCGTTGGGTGATGCTCTTCGATGCTGATGAAATGCTGGTTTTTCCCGGCAGCGACGTGCCTGGCGCCCTGCCCCGCCTGTGCCGCCATCTCGAAGGGCTGGGGTCCGAAGGCCTGCTGACGATCATGCTGGATTGCTTCCCGCGCGAACCCCTGCACGCAGTCCATTATGAAGCCGGGCAGGATTTGCTGGAGGCCGCCCCCTGGTTCGAGCCGCCGCGGCTGAGGCAGGAGCCCGAGCCGAATTGCCCGTATATCGCCACCTATGGCGGCATCCGCGAACGCCTTTTCTTCCCTGAGGCCATTCCTTCCCGCCCGGGGCGCTTCCTGCACCAGAAGCTCTACAATCTCGGCTGGCGCCTGCCGCCGCTGCGCCGTGCTGCCTGGTACGCCCGCATGGCCCCGCTTCGCTCGCCCAACCTGACGAAGCTGCCGCTGCTGCGCTGGCGCGAGGGGATGGAATTCCGCTCGGCGCACGCTGTCGCGCCGCTCGCCCTTGCCACGGAGCAGCCGAGCGGCGTGCTGCTCCACTTCAAATTCCTGCAGGACTTCCATGCTCGCGTGCTGGATGCCGTCACGCGCAACGCGCATTACGACGGGTCGGTGGAATACCGCCGCTACCTCGCGGCGTTGAAGCGCGATCCGGACTTCACCCTGCACGGGCCGCGCAGCCTGCGCTACGAGGGCCCGGAGCAGCTTCGGTCGCTCGGCCTGCTGCAGGACACGCTGGCCTGGGCCGAGGACCGCGCAGAGGCAAGGCTCCCCGCCACGACATAAGTCAAGGCGACGACCCGCGATCCGGTGATCGCAGGTCGTCGCCCAGGGCGTCTCAGCCCATCGCGCCGCGCGGTGCGGCGCTCTCCGGCAGGGTATGGGCGTTCACCCGGATACCGGCCTTCTTCGCGCGGATCCGCAACTCACCGAGGGCCATGCTGACGAAGCCCTGCGCATAGGCCAGCCGCCAGCGCGGGCCGATCATGGCACTGCTCTCCGCCGGCATCAGGGCCAGCGGCGCCAACGCGACCACCAGCGCCAGTCGCCGCGGTAATTCGCTCCAGACAAGGCGGTTGTGTCCGAGCATCAGCCGCGTCAGCACCGAGGAGGCGCCCTGCCAGTAAAGCCGCTGCAACAACCAGTTGGGCGTCAGGCGCACCGCCTGGATGCAATGGTGCACGGTGATGCGCGAATCGTGTCGGGCGGAGCGGCCGCTATCCTGCAGCTTCCAGGCCAGATGCACATCCTCGTCGGACAGCAGCAGCCCGCCACGGCGGCCGAGATCCTCGGCGAAGCCGGATACCGCCAGCAGCGCCGCGCGCTCGATCACCAGGTTGGCACCATAGGGGCCAAGCTCCGCCGGCACCTCGGAGGTGCGGTACTCGCCGCGCCCCTCCCATTCGGTGATGGTAAGGATGCCGCGCAGGCTGTCCGGCCACCAGCCGGGCAGGGGCGCTTCCCAGATCGGCAGGGCGCGGCCGCTGAGCACGGCCGGCCGCACCGGCAGCTCCTGCACCACCCGCATGATCTGCTCGATCCAGTCGGGCGCCGCCAGCGCGTCGTCGTCAATATAGGCCACGTAATCGCCCCGGGCTGCGAGCGCACCGGCATTGCGGGCGAGGCTGAGGCCCGCTTCTTCCACGCGGATGAGCTGCGCATTCGGCGATTCGGCGACGAGATGCTGGATCTCCGCCGCCGCAGCCGGTGAGGACTTGCTGTCCACGACGACAATGTCGAAGGCATCCGGTCCCACGCTCTGCTGCCGCAGGCTCTCGAGGCAGTGGCGCAGATAATGTGTACGGTTATGCGTGCAGATGCAGGCGGTGACGGAAACGCTCTGCCCCTGCGGCCTGGTATCCGTATAGCTTGGCTGGAGGGTCATGGACATGCCTGCCGCTCGTCTTCGACGTTGATCTGAGGTGGAATGTCTGCCTCCTGTTTCATCCTCGCAATCGACGAGGCCGTGAGATTCGTTCCTTGACGGCAAACTTCCAGGATGCCCTGCGTCACGTTGCGGGGAGAGCATGCGTCGCCCAACGCCAGGAATGTTTTTGGCATCGATATTAAACTATTTGGCGAATTCCGGGCGATTTGAGTAACAATTTGGCCAATATGGGTCCTGACGCCCAGCAGGCGCTTGCCCGGATTTGTTCGCCCTTGCAAGCTTGTCTCTCTCCGTGTTTGGTGGCTGGCGATGCTGGGTGATGGCGCGCTGATGGTGAGGTCCGCCCCTCGGGCCTGCGGAAGCGCGGCTAGGTCATGAACGTCCAAGTGGATATCGCCGGCCGATACGAGCTGCGTGGCACGCTTGGCACCGGTGCCGGCACCATCGTGCACGAGGCTTTCGACAAGCTGATCGAACGCCGGGTCGCGGTGAAGGTCGTGACCTTGCCGCCCGTCGAGGATGCAGAAACCGCCGACGCCATGGCCCGGTTCCGGCGCGGCGCACGGGCCGCGGGCGGGCTCAATCACCCGAACATCGTCTCCGTCTTCGACTATGGGGAGAATGCCGAGCAGGCCTGGATCATCATGGAGCTGGTCGAGGGCGGCTCGCTGAAGTCGCTGCTCGACAGGGGCGAGAAGCTGCCTCTGCCGCGCGTCGTGCAGCTGATGACGCAGCTGCTCGACGGGCTCGGCTATTCCCACGCCAAGGGCGTCGTCCACCGCGATATCAAGCCAGCCAACCTGATGCTCACCCCATCGGGCACGCTGAAGATTGCCGATTTCGGCATCGCGCGGCTCGAGAATTCCTCGATGACGCATGTCGGCACCATGATGGGCACGCCGGCCTACATGGCGCCGGAGCAGCTCCGCGGCGAAACCGTCGACCAGCGCGCCGACCTGTGGGCCGCCGGCGTGGTGCTCTACCAGCTGCTTTCGGGCGAGAAGCCCTTCTCCGGCGGCATCACCTCCATCATGCAGAAGGTGCTGAATACCGACCCGGTGCCTCCCTCGCGCATCGGCCCGTCGCCGACCGGCACGCCGGCGATCGATGCCATCGTCGCCCGCGCCATGGCAAAGGCGCCGGAAGACCGCTTCGCCTCCGCCGCGGAATTTGCCGTCGCGCTGCAACAGGCGGCAGCGGCCGTGACGGCAGGCACACCGGTGCAGGCTGCTCTCGCTTCCCCCTTCCGCCGGTCCCCGGAGCCGCCGGAGGATGGCACCGTCGTCCGCCCGCCGCCGCGCCCGCTGCTGCAGGAGCCGCCGCGGACCCGTCGCCTGTTGCTGCCGGCCCTCGGCGGCGGCGCAGTGGTGCTCGCCCTGCTGGTGGCCGGCAGCCTCATGCTCGGCGGCGACCGCGCTTCCCACGCGCCGCGGCAGCCCCACAACGGCGCACCGCCGCTCCCTCTGCCCCAGCCGCCGGAGCAGCCGCCGCTCGTCCCCGCTCCTGCCCCGCCCCCCGTGCCTCCGGCGCCGAGCCCGGCGCCGCCTCCCGCTCCGGATGCGACAACCATTGCCGCCATGCTTCGCACCATGCCGTGCAGCCTGGTTCAGGCCACCCCGGCCGGCCGAGGTGGCCTCTCCGTCACCGGCCTCGCCAGCACCGCTGTCGCCGAGGCCATGCGTCGCGACCTGGGCGCCTCCGGCCTGCCGCCCGGTGCGACGCGGATCGCCCTCGACAGCTTCGACGGCCCCTATTGCCGGACGCTCGACATCGTCCGCCCCTTCGCCATCCTGGGAGATGACGCGCCCAATCTCACCTTCACCAGCGCCAACCCGCTGCGCGAGGGCCAGGGCCTGCGCTTCAACGTTACCACCCCGCCCTGGCCGGCGCGGCTGCACGTGGCCTATGTGAGCGAGGCGGGTGAAGTCGGGCATCTCGTCCAGGGCGGCACCCCGCAGCCGCCGGGCACCAGCCCCGTCTTCGGCGACGGCAGCCGCTGGGTGGCGACGGCGCCCTTCGGAACCGACATGCTGGTCGTTATCGCCTCCGAAGCACCCCTCTTCCAGCAGCGACGCCGCCCGGAGCCGCTCGAGGATTTCAACATCGCCCTGGCCGGCGCCCTGCGCGACGCCCAGCAAGCGGGCCGCGTCGCGGTGCGGGTGGTGCTGCTGCGGACGGTCCCCGGCCGATGAAGCGCATCCTGTCCGCACTGCTGCTGCTCGCCTGGCCTGCCTGGGCCGCGGTGACCTTCGAGGATCCGCCCGCGCCGCCTCCCAGCAGCACCCGCTCGGCCCCACCCGCCACGCGCCCCGCCCCTCGCCCCCGTCCGCCGCAAGACTCCGCCCCCTCCCTCCCGCCGCCGCCCGCCGCCCCGGCCGAGCCGTCGCGTGGCCTGGTCGCCGATACCCGCAGCCGCTGCGGCATCTGGGCGCCCGATCTCCAGCCCGGCGAGAGCCTCGAATGGTCCGGCGCCTGCCGCAACGGCGCAGCCAGCGGCACGGGGGAGCTGCTGCGGCGGAAGGGCGAGGCGGTGGTCAGCCTCACCCAGGGACAGTTCAAGGACGGCAAGCTGGAAGGCCCGGCCACCATCGCCATGACCGGCGGCACCCAGGTCGAGGCGGAATTCAACGCCGGCGAGGCCAAGGCCGGCCAGATCCGCTTCGGCGATGCCAGCACCTATCGCGGCGAGATCCGCAACAACCTGCCGAATGGCCGGGGCGTCCGGACCTGGCCGCGCGGGCCCGATTACGACGGCCAGTGGGCGAACGGCGTCCGCAGCGGCGAGGGCCGCCAGCAGGACGGCTACGGCGTCTATTCTGGCCAATGGCGCGAGGACCGCCGCAACGGCCGCGGCCTGCAGATATACCCGAGCGGCGACCGCTACCAGGGCGAGTGGCGCAACGACAAGCGCGAGGGCCGCGGCACCATGACCTGGTCCGGCGGCGTCTATGAGGGCGAATGGCGGGGCGACCGCCGCAACGGCCAGGGCACCGAGACCTACAGCAACGGCACCCGCTTCATCGGCCAGTTCGTCGACGACCTGCCAAGCGGCCCCGGCGTGCTCATCGCCGCCGACGGCACGCGCTTCGAGGGGCGGATCACCGGCGGCTGCCTTGCGACCGAACGCGGCATCTATCGCGTCCTCGCCGGACCGGGCGCCTGTTGATAGCTCACCACATGCTATCCTGCGCCCGCGCCGGCCAAGCGGTGTCATAGGCCTCGCCGCCGACCCGACCCTCGCTCATCTCGGCGAGGATCGCCCCTGGCGTCGGGAGGCTGCGAGGGCCGACCTGGCTCTCCGGCCGCCACAGCCCGGCGCGGATAATCGCCCGGGCACATTGGAAGTAGACCTCGCCCACCCGGATCACGAGCACCGAGCGCGGCGCCTTCCCCTCCACCGCGAAACTGTCGCACAGCGCCGGGTCCGTCTCGACCTCCGCGATGCCGTTGATGCGCAGCGCATTGCCGCTGCCGGGGATGAGGAACATCAGCCCGACCCGTGGGTCCCGCACGACGTTGCGCAGGCTGTCGATGCGGTTGTTGCCGCGCCTATCGGGCAGCAGCAGCGTCTTCGGGTCGGCGATGCGGACGAAGCCCGGCCGGTCCCCGCGTGGCGAGCAGTCGAGCCCTTCCGGCCCCACCGTCGCCAGCGCAAGGAAGGGCGCCGCCTCGATGAAGCGGGCATAGGACGGCGTCACATGATCCGCCACCTTGGCTGTCGAGGCCTCGCCCACCGAATCCAGCGACCCATAGATCGCCTCCAACTCCGCGCTGCTGGTGATGACCGTCATGCCCACCCTCCTGGCTCGTTGCGGCTGCATGGCTAGACGAAGCAGCCGCCACGCGACTATCGATTTCGGCTGCCGGATCGGTGAACGAAACTCACAAAGGAAACCTCATGCCGCGCGGCCTGCCGCCTCTCGCCGCCCTTCGCGCCTTCGAGGCGACGGCACGGCTCGGATCCGTCACCCGCGCTGCGGAAGAGTTGGGCCGCACCCATGGCGCAGTCAGCCGTCAGATCCAGGCCCTGCAGGAAGCGGCTGGCCTACCCCTCTTCGACAAGGCGGGCACCGGCCTCCGCCTCAATGCCGAGGGCGAGGCGTTGCGCCGCACCGTTGCTGCGGCGCTGGACGGGCTGGAGGCGGGCTGGATGGCCCTCCGCGAAACGGCGGGCGGCCCGTCCCTGCACGTGGCCTGCAGCGCCAGCTTCGCCATGCGCTGGCTGGTCCCACGCCTGCCGGGCTTCTACCGGGCCCAGCCCGCGCTGCGCCTCCGCCTCTCCATGACCACCGCCCGCGCCCTCCGCCATGAGGGCGCCGACCTGGTGATCGCCTGGAATCGCGGCCATTACCCGCCCGGCGAGCAGGCCCGCGCCATCCCGCTCGGCCCGATCGCCTTCGGCCCCGTCTGTGCGCCGGACTATCCGGTGGAGGCAGGACCTGGCTGCCTCGCCGCCGGCACCCGCATCGCCCACGAGCATATTGACCGCGCCTGGCCGATCTGGGCGCAGCGCGCCGGCCGGGTGCTGGATTGTCGGGACGAGCTGCGCTTTCCCCACACCCATCTTTGCATCGAGGCGGCGCTGGCCGGGCTCGGCATCGCCCTGGTCGAGCAGCGCCTGGTGCGAGAGGAACTGGCCTCCGGCCGCCTGCTCGCCCCTTGCGACTTCGTCCCTTTCCCCGAAGGCCTGGCCGCCCTGCCGACCTCGCCCCGCGCCACGTCGCCTGCCGCCCGCGCCTTTGTCGACTGGCTGCGCGGAACGCTTGGCTGAGCTCAGCCCGCCGCCCGCTTCGGCCCGCGCCAGGCCTGGAGCTTCCGGTAGATGGTCGAGGCGTTGATTTCCAGCAGCGAGGCGGCGCGCGGCACGTCCCGCCCGGTGTGGTCCAGCGCGGCGAGGATCAGCCGCCGCTCCATCTCGGCCAGCGGCATGATCTCCAGGGCCGGCGGCGCCACCGGCATCAGCGGCTCCGCCATGGGAACGGACATCCCCTCGGCCCCACGCGACGCGGCGCGCAACAGGGGAGCCGGCAGCATCGCTGCCTCCACCTGCTCGCCCTCGTGCAGCACGACGACGTTGCGCACCACATTCTGCAGCTGCCGCACATTGCCGGGCCAGGGATAGGCGAGGATCGCCGCCTCCGCCTCGGGCGAGAAGCGACGGAAGCGCTTGCGCTCCTCCCGGCTGAACTGGGCGAGGAAGGCGCGGGCGACCAGCAGCACATCCCCGCCGCGGTGGCGTAGCGGCGGCAGCTCGATCGGCACCACATAGAGCCTGTAGTAGAGATCCTCGCGGAACCGCCCGGCTTCCACCTCGGCCAGCGGGTCGCGGTTGGTGGCGCAGACGAAGCGCACATCCACCCGCTCCTGCCGCGAGCCGCCGACCGGCTGGACGCTGCCGGTCTGCACGAAGCGCAGCAGCTTCACCTGCATCTCGAGCGGCATCTCGCCGATCTCGTCGAGGAAGAGCGTGCCGCCATCCGCCTGCATGGCGGCGCCGGCGCGGTTTTCCGTCGCCCCGGTGAAGGCACCCTTCACATGGCCGAAGATCTCGCTCTCCAACAGGTCGCGCGGGATGGCGCCGCAGTTCAGCGCGACGAAAGGTCGCCCGGCGCGCGGCGAGGCCTTGTGCACCGCCTCCGCCGCCAACTCCTTGCCCGTGCCGCTCTCGCCAGTGATGAAGATGTTCGCCCGGCTGGAGGCAACGCTCTCGATGGTGCGATAGACCGCCTGCATCGCCGGCGAGGCGCCGATGAAGCCCATGTAGCCCTGCCGCGCCGTCAGCGCCCGGGCCGCCTGCAATTCGCTCTCCAACGCCCGCTTCTCGATGACGAGGGCGCGCTTCTCCATCGCATTCTGCAGGGTGAAGACGAGCTTCGCCTTCGGGTAGGGCTTCGGCAGGAAATCCGTGGCTCCGGCCCGCATCACCTCGACCGCGGTATTCATCGAGGCATTGGCGGTGATAATGATGACCGCGGTTTCAGAGCCTTCGGCCCGCAACACCTTCAGCACCTCGAGGCCGGGGAAATCCGGCAATTCGAGGTCGAGCAGGATGGCGTCCGGGTCCCAGGCGCGAGCCTGGGCGAGGGCTTCGGTCGCGGTCCCGACAGTGCGGATCTCGTGCCCGAGATCCCGCAGGTGCGACCGCACGATCTCCACCTGGGTGGGCGTGTCCTCGACCAGGAGGACGCGCCCGACGCCGCCTTTCATCGGCCTTCGGAGCGCGCCGCGAGGGCGGACAATTCCTGCAAGGCTGCCTGGGCCCGGTCCCGGATGACCGGCACCACCACCGCCGGCGGATGCGGCGAGCGTGGGTCCATGGCGACGCGCGCAGCCTGTTCCAGGGTGGTGGCGCCGACCGCTGCGGCCTCCCCGGCCAGGCTATGGGCGGCGCGCTGGTAGCCATCCCAATTCCCGGCGATGGCAGCCGCCTCCAGCTGCCGCGCCAACCGGCCAAGATCATCCTCGAAGGTCTCGATGATGCGCCGAAAATCGGCCGGAGGGAGATCCTGGGCCAACTGGTCGGCGATTTGGGGATCGATCGCGCTCACGGCGGCGTGTGTCGCATTTTGCGGATTTTGTGTCAATCAAGAACCGATCACTACTGCAACAAGCTGAGGCAGGGCCGGCGGTGCCCGGCGTGGTCGCCGGCGCGCAGCGTTGCAGGACCTATGTTGAGCGGCAACGACCCGCTTTAAGAAAGCGACAAGCTCCGGCAGCAAGCCAAGGGGCTGCGCAGGACGATACCCCGATGGGTTGCGCGCAAGGTTATCGCATTCTGCAAACCGCCAGGCGGAGGGACTTGCAGACCGCGGCAAAACGGCCCCGTTTCCGGCCGCTCCTGCCTGGCATGCCGCCTGCCTTGTCCCTCCCGCCCACGCCCGCCACCGGGAGGATCGAATGCGCTGGACCCTGCCGCTCCTCGCCATTGCCCTGAACGGCGGCTTCGCCGCCTCCTCGCTGCATGGCCTGGCGATGCCTGCGCATGCCGTCCTGCCCGCCGCCGGCTTGCCCCTGCCCGCCGCAGCCCATCTCTGGCCTGGGATGCTGCTCGGCACGCCGGACAGCCCTGGCGTGCGTGCCTGGCGCAGCCTCGCCCGCAAGGGACGGGAAAGCCTCGCGCGTGCCATCCTCCCTTGAGCGTTCCGCCCTCGCGGCCCTTGCTCTATCACCGGTCGCCGCGACAGGGAGAGGCAGGCATGGGCAATCCGGTGATCGAATTGAAGCTGCTGGACGAGCGGCTGCGCCAATGGGGCCTGCCCCGCTACCAGACCGGCCTGGCCGCGGCCGTTGACTTGCATGCCTGCCTCGATGAGCCCCTGGTGCTGGAACCGGGCGCGGCCCCGGCGCTGATCTCGAGCGGCATCGCCCTGCACATGGCCGATAGCGGCATGGCGGCGCTGGTGCTGCCGCGTTCCGGCCTCGGGCACCGGAAGGGGCTGGTGCTCGGCAACCTCGTCGGGCTGATCGATGCCGACTACACCGGCCCGATCCTGGTCAGCGCCTGGAACCGCAACCCGCCCGGCGGCGAGCCCATCACCGTCACGCCGGGCGAGCGCTTTGCGCAGATGGTCTTCGTCCCCATCCTCCGCCCGGATTTCGCCGTGGTGGAGGAATTTTCCACGGATTCCACCCGCGGCGCCGGCGGCTTCGGCTCGACCGGCTGAGAAGCGGCCGGCCGCTCCGCCGGGACTTGGAATTCGCCTCCGCGCCGGCGATATCCGGGGCCATCACGGAGGAGCGCCGCCATGAAGCTGCCAGGGCCGGATCACCCCATCACCATCATGCCAACGCCGCAGCGCGTGCGCGTCATCCTCGGTGGCCAGGTGGTGGCGGAGACGAGCCGGGCGCTGACCCTGCAGGAAGCAAGCTACCCCGCCGTGCAGTACATCCCACGCGAGGATGCGGCGATGGAGATGCTGGCCCGCACGCCCCGCAGCACCCATTGCCCCTACAAGGGCGATGCCAGCTACTACAGCATCGCCGCCAGCGGCAGGCAGGCCGAGAACGCGGTCTGGAGCTACGAATCTCCCTACCCCGCCATGGCCGCGATCAAGGGCTACCTGGCTTTCTACCCGGACCGGGTGGACGCTATCGAGATCGGCTAGGCTATGCTCTGCCTGACCGCATCGCGGGGGAGGATTGCATGGCCGAATTGCGCGTACGCGTCGAACTCACAGCCGCCGTCTGGAAGATCGAGGCATCGCCCGGGCAGCAGGTTGCAGAGGGCGACGTGTTGATGATCCTCGAATCGATGAAGATGGAGATCCCGGTCGAGTCGCCACGCGCCGGCACAGTGAAGTCCATCCTCGTCGCCGAGGGCGACGAGGTGCAGGAAGGTCAGGTCGTGCTGCTGCTCGACGCCTGAACCGCCGCGCCTGGACTCAATCCAGCCGGATCTTCGCATCCCGGACGACATCACCCCAGCGGCGGTATTCGACCCCGACGAAGCGGCCGAATTCCGCCCCACCGAGCGGCGCCGGCTCGATGCTGTAGCTCCGCAGCCGTTCGCGAATCTCCGGTGTGGCGAAGCCCTCCAGCACCGCCGCCGCCACCCGGTCAAGAATCGGCGCCGGCGTCCCGGCCGGGGCCTGCACGCCCCACCAGATCATGGCAGCGAAGCCAGGCAACCCGGCCGCTTCGGCGACGGTCGGCACCTCGGGCGCGGAATACCAGCGCTCCTCGCTGGCCACCGCCAGTAGCTTCAGCTTGCCCTCGCGCGCCTGCTGCACATAGGCGGGCAGGTTGTCGCAGGCGAGGTCGAGGCGCCCGGCGAGCAGGTCGGCCAGCAGGGGGCCGGTGCCGCGATAGGGCACCTGCTGCATGCTGGTGCCAGCCGCATGGTTCAGCGACTCAGCGATCAGATGGCCGGAGGTGCCGTTGCCTGGGCTGCCATAGGTCAGCGGCTGCCGCCGGGCGAGGTCCAGCGCCTCCCGCAAAGTGCCGACCGGCAGGTCCGGCCGGGCGACGATGCAGTTCGGCGTGTGGCAGGTGCGCGCCACCGGCACTAGGTCCTTCATCGGATCATAGCCGAGCCTGGCGTACAGATGTGGCCCCATCACCGCGGCGCTGATGGTGGCGACGAGCAGGGTATAACCGTCCGGATCGGATTTCGCCGCGGCCTCGGCGCCGATATTACCGCCTGCCCCGGCCCTGTTCTCGGCGACGACCGGCTGCCCGATGCGGGCCCCGATCACCGCCGCCGTGGTCCGACCTACCGCATCGGTCGAGGCGCCGGGTGGGAAGGGGATGATCAGCCGCACCGGCCGGTTCGGCCAGGGCCCGGATTGGGCATGCGCAAGGGACGGCGCGGCCAGCAGCGGCAGGGCGCCCAGAAGCGTACGGCGTGAAACGGTCATCGGTCCCCGCTAAATCAGGACTCACTCCGCTGGAGCGATTTCAGTTGAGCAAACACCAGTCAAAAGCAGCTTCCACGAGCCGGGGCGAATGGAAGCGACTCCAACCCGAGCCCGGCTTGCTTTGACAAAGCACGTGCCACCGTCACGGCAACAGGCGGCGACGTCTACACGTCTCCGTGCCATCGGCGCGCTGCCGCACCCGTGGTTGGCATGGCAGGGCTTATCCGCCTAGACCCTGGCCGATGACAGGCGCTGGCTGGTCCGGCAGAAGGATGGCGCGGTGAGCGGGAACGATTGGGTTTGGTTGTGCGGCCTCGTGATCGCAGGGATGATCCTCGCGCCGACCATCATCCGCCGCCTGGCCCAATACGTCTTCCTGCACCAGAAGCGCCGCCGCCTGCAGGACCGCTTCGCTGCTAGGCTCGCTCGGAAGAATTAAGACCCGAAAGCGTGGGTTACGCCACGCAACGCCGGAGTTGAACCTGCCTCATAAGACACCCGGCCGGATCAACTTAACGGCGCAGCGGGCAGGCCCTTCTAGCCGATCAGCCAGAAGGCGAGTAGGCCGACCTCCAGCCCGGCAAGCAGGCCGACCGTGGCCAGGAAGGCGCGCTCTACACGGGCGGCTTCGGCGGCGGGAGTGCGCCCTGCCTCACGCCGGTCCGCGGCGGCGAGTGACGCGTCGGAGAAGACGGTCTGTGTGCTCATCCTGAATAGCCTTGCTGCGATGCAGCATGGTAACGCCAATCAGCGCCATCGATCCATAGCAATTGAATGTAATATATTGAAAGAAAAGAATTCCGTCATACGCCCTTACCGTCGTGCAGCCCGCCCCACCGCTTCAAGCCAAGCCTCGGCACCGTGGGAAGGGGCGCTGTCATCATCGGCCAGGCTGAGGATGCTCCGCTCGAGCCGCACAGCCTCGTCGCGGTTGACCGGCTCTGGCACGAGGCTCGAGGACAGCGTCACCACGCCCACCGCGAGCAACAACCCAATCACGCCACCATGCCTCACCGAAAGCCTCCCTCCACCATGCCACCACCGAACCGGTGACGCAGGGGAAGATGCGCGCAGGCCGGCACCCGGTCCAAGGCAGAGGGGAAATAATCATTATCGATGGGATGGATGGCTGTAAGGAAGGAAATGGTGGGCGCCATAGGATTCGAACCTATGACCCGCTGATTAAGAGTAAGTGTAAAGAGCAGGGCGATACTGCTGCCCCAGGGTTACAGCCGGCGACAACTTCGGCGTACTTGGCCAGGAGCCCGGCTTGTGCAGCGCCAGATGTCAAGCCACCTGTCATGTCTCCCATGTCCGGAAGCGAGGTTCCAGGAAGTGCTCGCCGCACGCGATTGGTCGCGCCCTTTCCTTGAAGCCGACGACGATGGCACGATCGGCTTGCCAGGGGGCCAATTGCAACGTGCCCGAGACGATAAATGGCTCTGCGAAGCGGCGTTCGGCCTGAAGCGCGTTGTTCTCTAATGCCCGCCTCACCTCGGCCACTGTGACGGTCTGCTTCGGATCGACGACGCCTACTGACTGCCCTTCAAACAGATGAATGCCGCCCCCAGCAGCCGTCACGGCATATGAAGCGCATCCCACGCACCCCGGCGGGGTCCAGGCCTGGAAGCGCGTGCAGCGGCGTTTGTGCAGATGCCGCGCTGGCGAGTGCACACAGCGTCACGGCGAGAGCAAGCGGGTTGCGAATCGTGCGGCGCTGTCCTCTGCGGCCCAGATGTGATCCCGGCGTTTCCGACGAAGCTCCGCGGCAAAGATATTAGGGAGGCACCCGGCGCACTGTATGTACCCGGCAGACTTGCGGCCGGTGCATGATCTCCTTTTGAATCAAGTCAGGAGTGTAGATCGAAAGTTATGTTTCACCAGATAGGTGATCGTAATTTTTATTACGACCATCTATTCGTTAACAAGTCATTGTGATCTTGGGTGACTGCGAAAAAACTGCCAGCATCATGCGTGACCAAAAATTGGTTCAACGCAGAGGACTTTACATGCTGACAATCAGACCCAATCGTCCTCTCGATTGGAACGGTTATCCAAGGATCGACGAAGGGCAGGAGATCCAGTGGAGGATCGAGTCGTCCGATCCAAACCTCCAAGAGTCCGTGCTCATTACTCCTGCCAGCCCCAACATCAGCACTGCCGAGCAAACCGTCAATTTTGTCCCTGGAGGCGACGCGGTTCAGTTCCGCACCTTCGCAACGGCGGATGACAAGGTCTATGAGCCGAATGAGTGGTACGCGTTCAGCTTCTCGCCGATCAACAACGCGGCACTGAACACCACCTATTACAGCGCCCCGTTGGTGAACAATGATTCGTTGCCCTCCGTCGCCATCAACGCGCGAGATGCGACTATCCTCGAAAACGCCGCCGATCGCGTGTTCCGCTTCGACATCGACAGAGCGGGCGACGATCTTTCGATGGTGACGAACGTCGAGGTGCGGATCGCTCCGACAGGCACAACCCCGGTCGATCAAACCGATCTCGCCACGCAGTTCGGGACGCAGGTTGTCCAGTTCGCAGTAAACGAGACACGCAAGACGATCGAGGTGCGCTTCAACAACGACGCCACCATCGAGGCTGCGGAAACGTTTGAGGTGTCGATCACGAATGCGACCTCGACCTCAGCCACGCAGTTCTATTCCGGTACGCAGTACAATCCGATCGCCAAGTACTCGGCCGCCGTCGCTATCCTGAACGACGACCCCAACATCCCCGCTCCTCCTCCGGACCTGCCGCCTACTCCCGTACATCGCTTCTACAATGCCGTCACGAAGGCCCACTTCTTCACGGCTTCTGCTGCGGAGCGCGACATCGTCCAGAACACGCTACCCGACTACCGCTATGAGGGTGTTGGCTTTCAAGCGGTGCCGCAACAGGAGGGCGCCGATCCCCTCTATCGTTTCTACAACACGCAAACTAACACCCACTTCTTCACGCCATCTGCGGCAGAGCGGGACAGTGTGATCGCCAACCTTTCCTCGACCTATAACTACGAAGGTGTAGGCTTTTACGCATCCGACAAAGATGGTGGCGGTCTTACAGAGGTGTATCGTTTCTACAACACAGCCACGGGGGTCCACTTCTATACCCCTTCGGTGCTAGAACGTAATATTGTGCAGCAAACGCTTCCGACCTATAACTACGAGGGAGTGGGGTTCTACGTGCCCGATTCATCTAGCTACGATTTGCTCGGCTAACCGGAGCGACCGTCGTGGCCAAAATCTAGATGGTTTTGGCCACGAACAACGGCCTAGCGACCTTTAAACAGTTGCTACCTATACAAATTTCCACATTTAGTTTTGTAAGGGCCACACCGCTTGTCCTGCCACACTTGGCAGCCCGGCCCAACCGACGCCGCCAGAAGGATTAGTGCGGAAGGTAACACGCTGGGCGTCGGCAGTTCGGGACTAAGGGGCAGAACGGGCTGAGCCCTCGGGTGGGCTTGCGCTTACTCCTGTGCCATGCAGCGATTTCGTTAGCCAACCAACCGAAGCCAAATACCGCTTGGCGGGTCTGCAGACAAATGCACTTGGCCGCAGGCGGTCCACGCGGCGCTTAAGCTTTTGAATGGATTGGTGGGCGCCGTAGGATTCGAACCTACGACCCGCTGATTAAGAGTCAGCTGCTCTACCAACTGAGCTAGGCGCCCCACCGGGAGGCGCTTTCTAACGCCCGCTGCGGCTTTGTCCAGCCCCTATCCGCACTCAATCGCGTGCCGAAGCGAATTCCGCATCCCGGTGGACATACACCGAGATCAGCAGCCCGAAGCCCAGCATGGTCGTCAGCATGGCCGAGCCGCCATGGGAGATCAGCGGCAGCGGCACCCCGCCGACAGGGATGGAGCCCGTCACCATCGCCACATTGACAAAGACATAGAGAAAGAAGTTGGTCCCGAGCCCGACCGCGATCAGCCGCCCGAATTGGTGGCGGCAACGCAGCGCGACCGCGAAGCAGAAGACCAGCACCAGCGAGAGCAGCCCGAGCACCGCCAGCGCCCCAACCAAACCGAATTCCTCGGCGATCATCGTGAAGATGAAGTCGGTCTGCTTCTCGGGCAGGAAATTGAGGTGCCCCTGCGTCCCCTGCAGGAAGCCCTTGCCCCACAACCCGCCCGAGCCGAGCGCGATCTTCGACTGGATGATGTTGTACCCCGCCCCCAGCGGGTCGCTCTCCGGGTCGAGGAAGGTGGTGATGCGTGCCCGCTGGTAGTCGTGCAGATGGTCATAGGCGATCGGCGCCGCCACCGCGACGCCGCCGGCGGCCAGCGCGAATTTCCACCACCGCGTCCCGGCCGCGAGGAACACCGCCCCCCCCACCATCCCGGTGATGAGCGCCGTGCCCAGATTAGGCTGCTTCAGGATCAGCCCGACCGGCAGCAGCACCGCCAGCCCGGGCGGGATGAGGAAGAGCAGGTTGCCCATCCGCTCCCAGCTCGCCCGCTGGAACCAGGCCGCGAGGCCGAGCACCAGCATGATCTTCATCAGCTCCGAAGGCTGCAGCTGCAAGGGCCCGATATCGATCCAGCGCTGCGCCCCCTTCCCCACATTGCCGTGCAGCAGCACCAGCACCAGCAGCGCGATGCCCGTCGCATAGCCTACCCAGGCCAGCCGCGCGATGAAGCGGATGTCGACCATGGCGATGGAAAGCATCAGCACCAGGCCGAAGCCGAAGCGCAGCGCATGCTTCGCCGCATAGGGTTCCGCCGACCCGCCGCCCGCCGAATAGAGCGCCACATAGCCGACGGCCGCGATGGCGCAGAGCAGCAGCACGAAGCTCCAGGGGATCAGCCAGAGCTTCTGCAAGAGGCCGAAGCCGCGATCCCGCGTCAGCAGCCGGCGCTCGTAGGTGACGCCGCTCATCGTCCCGCCTCGGCCACCCGCTGGCCCGGCGCCGGGCGCAGCCGGTTGAACACCTCCACCATCGCATCGCGGGCCAGCGGCGCCGCGGCTCCGGCACCGCTCATGCCATGCTCCACCACGACGCTCACGGCATAGAGCGGGTTGTCATAAGGCGCGAAGGCGACGAAGAGCGCGTGCGGCCGCCACTCCCGCGGCTGGTTCTCCGCCTTGAAGCCGCGCTCCCGCTGCTCCCGGCTCACGCGGCGCACCTGGACCGAGCCCGTCTTGCCCGCCATCACCCCGAGCGCCGGCGGCAGCCGGGCCCCGAGCGCCGTGCCCCCCGGCTCATTGACCACCGCCCACATCCCCTCGCGCATCAGCTTCAAATCCCGCTCCGGGATGCCGAGGCTTGGCCAGTCCTCGGGCCTGCCGCCGCGCCCCGGCTTGCCGCCGACCATCCGCGTCAGATGCGGCTGCACCGCCCGCCCCGTCGCCAGCCGCGCCGTCATGGTGGCGAGTTGCAAGGGCGTCAGTTGATAGAAGCCCTGGCCGATGCCATGCACGATGGTATCGCCGAGGTTCCACGGCTTGCCCTGCGCCTGCCGCCAGGCCCGGGTCGGCACCAGCCCCCTCTTCGTCCCCGGCAACTCGATGTCGAGGTCCACCCCAAGCCCGAAGCGATTGGCCATGGCGGCGATCCGGTCGATGCCGACGCGCCTGGCGATCTCATAGAAATAGACGTCGCAGGACAGCTTGACGGCGCCCCGCAAGTCGAGCGAGCCGTGCCCATGCCGCTGCCAGCAATGGAAGCGCGTGTCGCCGAGATCCATATGGCCCGGGCAGAAAACCCGGTCGCCCGGTGCCACCACCCGCGCCTCCAGCCCGGCGAGCCCGACGATCATCTTGAAGGTGGAGCCCGGCGCGTAGAGCCCGTTGGTCGCCTTGTTGATCAGCGGCGTCGCCCGGTTCGACGTCCATTGCCGCCATTGCGCAGCCGAGACGCCGGCGTTGAACACATTCGGGTCGAAGGAGGGCTGCGAGGCCATGGCCAGCACCTCGCCGTTCCGCGCATCCATGACGACGACGCTGGTGCCTTCCTCGATCCGGCCGCGCAGCGCCTTCTGCAACCCGGCATCGACCGAGAGCTGCACATCCTGCCCCGGCACGCCCTCCCGCCGGTCCAGCTCGCGGATCACCCGTCCGACCGCATTGACCTCCAGCTGCACCGCCCCCGCCCGGCCGCGCAGCAGCAGGTCGTGATGGCGCTCGATCCCGGCTCGCCCGACGCGGATGCCGGGCAGCTCCAGCAGCGGGTCGCCATCCATGTCCCGCTCGGCAGGCGGCGCCACATAGCCGACGAGATGCGACAGGTGCTCCCCCTCCGGGTAGAGCCGCGTGGTGCCGACATCGATCAGGATGCCCGGCAAATCCGGCGCATTCACCTCGATCCGCGCCATGTCCTCCCAGCTGAGGAACTCCCGCACCGCCACCGGCACGAAGCGCCGCCGCCGCCGCAGCTCGCGCTCGATCCGTGCCCGCTCCTGCTCGGTCAGCGGCACGATGCGCGAGAAGGTATCGAGCGTCGCCGCCACATCCTGGGTCTGCTCGGCCACCAGCAGGGCCCGCCAGTTCAGCTGGTTGCCCGCCACCACCTGCCCGTTGCGGTCGAGGATGCGCCCGCGCGGCGGCGGGATCAGCCGGGCGGAGACGCGGTTCTCCTCGGCAAGGGTCGCATAGCGCTCGCCCTCCTCCGATTGCAGCCGGTAGAGCCTGCTAGCGAGGAAGCCGAACAGCCCGAGCTGCCCCGCCCCGAGCAGCAGCGTCCGGCGGGTGAAGACGCCCCGCCGGCGCTCCTCCTCGCGGCGCACGCCCTGGAAGCCGGACCAGCCCGGCTTGCCGCTGCCGATCCGTCGCTCCGCCCTGCGCCAGAGTCTCATGGCGCGCTCTCCGCGCGACTCATGGCTTCATGGATGCGGCTCATGATCCAGGCGAGGCCCGGATAGAGCCCTGCGCTCATCAGCGCTTGGTAGAATCCTGGCGCCACCGGCACCACGCGCCACCCCAGCACCACCTGCAACAGCCACTCCAGCGCCGCCGCTCCCAGTGCCACGCCGCAATAGGCCAGCCAGACGGCAAGGAAGGACTGCTTCACCAGGAAGCGGCGCCACCGCGTCACCAGCCCCACCACCACCAGCAGGGTCAGCACGCCGGAGCCGACAGGAGCGAAGCTCAGCAGGTCGCCGAGCAGCCCCAGCCCGAACACCGCCAGCGGCGGCAGTGCGGCCGGGCGGAACACCGACCAGAAGACGATGCAGGGCAGCGCCACTGCCGGCACCAGGCCGGGCAGGCCCACCGGCACCGCCGCCAGCACCATCAGCAGGGCAGTCAAGCTCGTGGGGAAAGCGGCCCGGGCCACCGCGTCAACCTGGCGCAGCAACCCCATGGCGGAGGCGGGGCGCCCTCTCATGGCGCGCTACCGCCTGGGCCGCGGCTCGGGCCGCGCCACCGCTTCCGGCGGCAGGATGCCGCCCAGCCCGTAATCGAAGAGCCGCACCACATCCAGCCGGTCCAGCCGGGCGAAGAGCTCCACCTCCGGCGCCCCGCCCTCGCTGCGGCGGACGATGCCGACCGGCAGCCCGGCCGGAAAGGCCGCCGCCTCGGCGCTGGTGACGATGCGCTCGCCCTCCTCCGGCACTGAACCCTCAGGCCAATGCTGCAAGCGCGGCCGGGCGCCGTTGGTGCCGACCATCATCGCCCGCGCCCGGCTGCCTTCCAGCACCACCGGGATGCGGCTGTTCATGTCGGTCGCCAGCAGGAGGCGTGCGGAGCGCAGCCCCACCTCGGTCACCCGCCCGACCAGCCCGCGCTCGTCGAGGGCGATCTGTCCCTTCCTGACGCCATGATTGGGCCCGATGCCGAGCAGCACCGCCCGTGCATAGATACCGCCGCCGTCGGCGACGACGCGCACAGTCTGGAAGGCCGGCGCCGCCTCGGGCATGAAACGGAGCTGCCGCTGCAGCACCGCATTCTCCGCCTCGAGCGCCAGTGCTGTCGCCTGCCAACGCCGCAACCGCTCGTTTTCCTCGCGCAGCCGGGCATTCTCCGCCCGCAGGCTGAGCAGAAATTCGGCCTCCTGCACCGTCCCCCGCACCGACGCCACAGGCTGTTGCAGGATGGACCAGATCGGCGCCAGCGCATCGGCCAGCGCCATCCGCGCCCGCTCCGCCAGCAGCGCATCGGCCTTGCCCAGCAGCATGGTTCCGAAAGCCAGCGCGATCAGCACTGGCAGGGACAAGCGGGACAGGGCCTGCCGAAGCGGAATGCTGAGCCGGATCACGCCGCCTCCTGGATCCCTGGGTTGAACCCTGCTACTCGCGAAAACTAATTGGGCCTCAATACATGGAACTCAACACCTGACGGAGTTTCTTCGTCTCCTCCAGCGCCCGACCGGTGCCGAGGGCGACGCAGGAGAGCGGCTCCTCCGCCACCACCACCGGCAGGCCCGTCGAGGCCCGCAGCACCTCGTCCAGCCGGTGCAGCAACGCCCCGCCCCCGGTGAGGACGATGCCCTTGTCCACGATATCGGCCGCCAGCTCCGGCGGCGTGTTTTCCAGCGCCACTTTTACCGCCTCGACGATCGCCGTCACCGGCTCCGCCAAGCTCTCGGCGATCTGCCGCTGAGAGACATAGACTTCGCGCGGCACGCCGTTCATCAGGTCGCGCCCCCTTACCTCGGTGACCGGCCCGTCCTCGCCATGGTCCGGCGTCGCAGCGGCGCCGATCTCCATCTTGATCCGCTCGGAACTGCTTTCGCCGATCAGCAGGTTGAACTGGCGGCGGATATACGAAATGATCGCCTCGTCCATCTTGTCGCCGCCGACGCGGACGCTTCGCGCATAGACGATGCCGCCGAGCGAGATGACCGCCACCTCCGTCGTGCCGCCGCCGATATCGACGACCATAGAGCCGGAAGGCTCCGTCACCGGCAGCCCGGCGCCGATCGCCGCCGCCATCGGCTCCTCGATCAGCAGCACTTTCCGGGCGCCTGCGCTCTCGGCGCTCTCCTGGATTGCCCGCCGCTCCACCGCCGTGCTGCCCGACGGCACGCAGACGATGATCAGCGGCGAGGCGAAGCTCCGCCGGTTATGCACCTTGCGGATGAAATGCTTGATCATCTCCTCCGCCACCTCGAAATCGGCGATCACGCCGTCGCGCAGCGGCCGGATGGCGGCGATGTTGCCGGGGGTGCGGCCCAGCATCATCTTCGCTTCCTCGCCTACGGCCAGCACCTGCTTGCGGCCACGGAGATCGGCGATGGCGACGACGCTCGGCTCGTTCAGCACGATGCCCCGACCCTTCACATAGACCAGCGTATTCGCGGTCCCGAGGTCGATGGCCATGTCGGCGGAAAGGAAGCCGAACAGGCGAGAGAACATGCGAAGGCAACCTTCCTGATCGCGCCACCGGCTGTCTCGCCCGCCAACCAGAAGGTTGTGTCGGAGTCCGAAATCACCAGTCCGCGAGGTGTAGCGGATTCCGTGCCCTTACCGCCCTGAGGCGCGCCGCTCAAGCTTCCTCTCCGTGGCCCCACGAGGCTGCGACCAGGGCAGACCGCAACCTAAGCGGAACGTCATGCGTTGTGGCCCCGGAAACACGGGAGACCCAAACCATGCGGAAGGCAACCATTCTTCTCCTGGCCACCCTTGCCCTCGGGGCCTGCGGCTACCGCACCGGCGACCGGGCCGTCTCGGGCGGTCTGCTCGGCGCGGGCGCGGGCGCGGGCGTCGCGGCGCTGACCGGCGGCGGCGTCGGCACCGGTGCATTGATCGGCGGCGCGGCAGGCGCCGCGGGCGGCGCGCTCACCAGCGGACGGGACGTCAATCTCGGCCGGCCGGCCTGGCGCTGAGGTTTATCGGGGAATGCGCCAGCCCGGCGCATTCCCCCTGACCCTTGCCACCATCGAGTGACCGCATCATCGAGGGGCCATCTGGCCCCTTCTTCAATTCGGCTTGCCGGCCTTGAGGGACTTACGGCGGAAGAGGCGTCGGATGGGGTTGCGCTGACTCGTCTTGCGGCGCGGGCGCCGCCGCCCCAGCCGGGCCCCTTCCGTCCCCGGTGCCAGTTTCAGCGTACGATCGTGATAGGCGTCGAGCCCCGGCCGATGCCCGATCGACACCAACGCGCTCCCGGCCAGTTCCTCGCCAAACATCCGCATCATGGCATCCTGGTTTGCCTCGTCGAGCGCCGCCGTCGCCTCATCCATGAAAACCCAGCCCGGCCGGTGCAGCAGCAGCCGGGCGAAGGCAAGGCGCTGCTGCTCGCCAAGGGAGAGAATGCGGTCCCACCGTTCCTCCTCGTCCAGCCGCGGCACCAGCCCTTCCAACGCGCAGCGCTCAAGCGCCGCCTGCACCGCCTCGCGCGGGAACTCCTCGGCCGGCGCAGGATAGGTCAGCGCCGCATGCAGCGTGCCGAGCGGCAAATAGGGCCGTTGCGGCATGAACATCATCGATGCCCTGCGGGGAATCCGAATTGCCCCCGAGCCCCAAGGCCAGAGCCCTGCAATTGCCCGGAACAGCGTCGACTTCCCGCTGCCGCTCTCGCCGAGGATCAATACCCGTTCGCCAGGCGCAATCTCGGCATTCGCCTCTTCGATCACCAGCGTGCCATCGGCCTGGGCGATCTGGAGGTCGCGGAAGGCCAGCACCTCCCGCCCGTGCTCATCCGGCCCTTCCTCGATCTCGATTACGGTATCCGATTCGCTGACATCGGCCCCGTCCAGCGTCTCCTCCAGCTCCACAACGCGTGCCACATGGCTGCGCCAATCGGCCAGGCGCGGGAAGTTGTCGACGAACCAGTTGAGGCTGCTGGTCACCTGCCCGAAGGCTGAGGAGATCTGCATCAGTACGCCGAGCGTGATGGCGCCGGCGAAGTACCTTGGGCTGGCGACGAGCACCGGGAAGACCGTCAGCAGCATCCCATAGGCCGAAGTCAGCCACATCAACCGCCGCTCGCTCCGCATCAGGTCGAGCATGGATCGCGCCACCTGGCCGAACGCACGTTGCAGGCCGCGCTCCTCATCCGCCTCGCCGCCGATCAGCGCGATGCCCTCGCTACTCTCGCGCAGCCGCACCAGGACGAAGCGATGGTCGCTCTCCGCCTCGTTCCGCCGGATATTGGCCTCGACCATCGGCCGCCCGATGAACCAGGTCAGCGCCGAGCCGATGCCTGCATAAAGGAGTGCCGAGAAGACCATGTAGCCCGGGATCTCGAACTCGCTGCCGCCGAGCGCCACATGCAACGGCCCGGACAGGGTCCACAGGATGCCGACGAAGGAAATGAGCATCAGCACGGAGCTGACCAGCCCCACCGCCATGTCGACCGCGATCGCCGTCGCCCAGCGCGTGTTCTCGCTGATCCGCTGGTCCGGGTTGTCCGCGGCATCCGGCAGGAAGTTGATGCGGTAGTGCCGCCCGCCCTCCAGCCAGCGGTGCTGCAACCGCTTCACCAGCCATTCCCGCCAGTGGAGTTGCAGCATCTGCCGCATGTAGAGCTGGAAGACCGCCGTCACCATGCTGCCGATGGTGAGGGCCATGAACAGGCCAAGCTGGCCGAAGAAGGCATCGCGGTCGCGCGATTCGAGGGCGTTGAAGAAGTCGCGGTTCCAGATGTTGAACCGCACCTGCACGGCGATCTGCAGCAGCGTCAGCACCAGGACGCCGGCAGTCAGCCACCAGGCCCGCCTTCGCTCCTCGCCCCGGTAATACTGCGAGGTGAGCCGCCAGAAGCTGGCCATGAAACCGGGCTTGCCGCCATCCTCCCGGCGGTCGTCATCATCGGACATGGTCAGCGCTGCAAGCCGGGGAGGGGCTGCAGCGCATCGGGCGCCGGGCCGAGCTGCTGGGCGAGCAGTGCGCGTCCATCGGGCCCTTCCCGCCCCGGTCCGGAGGCAGCCAGCGCCTGGCCCGATTTCAACATGTCCTGAACGGTGTCTACGGCGGCGGCCGGCACCAGCACGACGCTGCCATCGTCAAGGATCGCGCCCGCCACATCGCCCTGCGGCGTGTAATAGGGCTGCTTGACCGTGCCGGAGAGGCGGAGCAACGGGCTGCCCTCCTGCGCCGCCCGCCCGCCAAGACGCCAGTAGAAGCGGTCCACCACCACGGGCGTCGAATCCGAGCTCGGGGCGAAGGCCAGCATGGTGATGACGGGCGCGCGCCGCGCCCGGATGCCCCAAATGATGACGGACTTCCCGGTGGGCGCGTCCCGCCGCACCGCCTCCGCCACATCAGGCGGGAAGACCACCTGTGGGCCTTCCTTGAAGATCAGCCCATCCACCTCGCCGCGCGGATTGGGCAGGTATCGCTCGACGGTGCCGGTGAAGGAGGGAAGCTGGGTCGGATCGAACCAGAGATCCGGCTCGCCCCGCCGGCCCGCTACGGTCTGCGCCCACGCCGCGCCACCCAAGGGCGCGGCGACCAGAACAGCGATCAGGCCGCGCCTCCCGAGCCTCATGCGCCGCGGATGACCCCGAAAATCAGAGAGACGAGGAACAGCACGATGAAGATGGTGAAAAGGATCTTGGCAATGCCGGCCGAGGCCGAGGCGATGCCGCCGAAGCCGAACAACCCAGCGACAAGAGCGACAACAAGGAAGATCAAGGTCCAGTAGAGCATGGCATCCTCCGCAGGGTGTGCCAGCAAAACGCCGCCACCTCCGCTCGGTTGCCTAAGCCCAACGAGCGCCCCAGTTAACGAACCTGTGTCACATCAAACCCGCTCAAAACCGGCCATTTCCTGACGCCCCTCCGCAACCTTGCCGCAGAAGGCGGTGCGGAACCTTGGGTTCGAGGGACTACCCGCCCCAGTGAAGCGGTCCTTAGGGACGCTTCAAACCGGCCGCACGCCACGCGTCACCGCTTGGTAAGTGGCGACAGCCAGCGTCGTCGGGTCGAACGGCTTGGTGATGACGAAAGCCGGCTCCACCGCCTCGCCGGTCAGCAGCCGCTCCGGATAGGCGGTGACGAAGATCACCGGCGCCGTCAGGTCGCGCAAGATGCGGGCGACCGCGCTCGCTCCGTCGCCACCGGCGCCGAGGTTGATATCGGCCAGCACCAGCCCCGGCCGCTCCGCCCGCGCCAACTCCACCGCCTCGGTTTCCGTCGCGGCGATGCCGACGACGCTGTGGCCGCAACGCTCCACCAGCTCCTGGATGTCAAGGGCGATGATCGGCTCGTCCTCGATGATAAGCACCCGGGCGGTGACGCCGGTGCGCAGCCCGTCGCGGGCTACGAGCAACTCCGCCTCCGCCTCGGCGGGGGCGATGCGGCAAGCTGCGGCCGCGGCGGTCAAGGGCTGCTCCTCCAGCGCGGTCAGCAGCAGCAGCATGCGCTGCTGCAAGGTCAGCCCGGCGGGATCGATCCTTGGTCCGGAGTCCACGGCACGGACAGCGTCGCCGACCGCGCCGTACAATATGGTACGCGGCGTCATTTCCTCGGGGAATTGCTGCGTCATCACCTTGCGCAGCGCATCCGCCACCATTGCGTCGCCCTGAGCCTGGGTTCCGGTCAGCGCGCGGGCATAGCGGCGCGCATAAGGCAACGCCTTGATCATTCCCGCCCGGTCGATGGCGCTCATGCCTTTCTCATCCTGCACAGGCGATGGATATCCTTATCGCACCCCTAAGGCGGTGATATTGAGCATGTCGTGACCGAACAAGCCATGGATCGCGGGTTGCGCACGGCGCTCGCGCAATTGTTGCCCGAACTCCGGGCTTTCGCCCGGTACCTCTCGGGCTCGCGCACCGAGGCAGACGATCTGGTGCAGGAGGCGGTGCTGCGCACCCTGCGCTCGCTCGACGGCAGGTCGGAGGGCGTGGATCTTCGCGCCTGGTGCCTCGCCGTCATCCGCAACACCTTCCATGAGCAGCTCCGCTCGCGCCGCCGCGAACGCCGCCTCGCCGAAGCCATGCCTGAGGAGCCGGAAGCCCCCGCCGAGCAGGAAGTCCCCGGCCGCATGCGCGACCTGACGCGGGCATTGCGCGAGCTGCCGCCGCTGTTGCGCGAGGCGGTGATCCTGGTGGGCGCCCAGGGTTTGTCGCACCAGGAAGCCGCCGAAATCTGCGCCGTGCCGCTCGGCACCATGAAGGCCCGCGTCTCCCGTGCCCGCCGGTTGCTCGCCGAAGCACTGGAAAAGCAACCTCCCGATCCTGTGATGCTCTGACGCGCGCGTGATGCATCCATCCGCTCCTGCCGGTCACTCCTCATCAGACGAAGCAAGAGGGACCGGACGACCATGGACGGACACACCGAAACCACCGCGAAGCCCGCCCACGCCGTCAGCACCGCTGCCGAATTCCATGGCCAGCTGGTCGCCCTGCTGCCGAAGCTGCGGGTCCAGGCCCTGGCGCTGACGCGCAACCGGGCCGCTGCGGAGGATCTGGTGCAGGATGCCGTCGCCAACGCCCTGGCGGCCAAGGACAGCTTCACTCCCGGCACCAATTTCGCCGCCTGGATGCATCGCATCCTGCGCAACCGCTTCATCTCCACGCTCCGCAAGCAGCGCGAGACGACTGACATCGAGGATCTGCCGATGTCCGCCTTCGCCGTCAGCGGCGCGCATGAGGACCGCCTCGTCCTCAAGGAGCTGAGCCGCGCCCTCGGCCGCCTGCCCTCCGACCAGCGCGAGGCGCTGTTCATGGTGGTTCTCCAGGGCCTCTCCTACGAGGAAGTCGCCCAGGCCACCGGCTGCGCCGTTGGCACCGCGAAGAGCCGCGTCTTCCGCGCCCGCCGCCAGCTCCAGGCCTGGCTGATGGGCGAGGACCAGCCGGCTGGCGAGCTGCGGCCCGGCGCGCAGCGCGACCGGACCGATACGGTCGTTGGCGAAATCCGCTCTGTGGTATAGTGTAATATGACACGGAGTGGGGTGGCGCTGCTGGAACGGCGCGCCACCAGCCCGTCCTTGGCGGCCGGGATGATGGGCAAGACGGACAAGAAACGCGCGAACACCCCGGCAGAGCCCGGTATCGAGCAGGAGGGCAAGGAGGTGGACCAGGCCTTCGATGTCTGGCTGCGGCGTGGGCTGCACCAGCTCTACGACACTGTGGCGCGCGAGCCGATCCCAGATGAGCTCCTGCGCCTGATCGAGGAGGACCAGTCCTCCTCGGAGAAGAAGTAGCGCGCCCCACTTCGAGGCGCCCTATCAGGGCCCCGGCCGGCCGGCCGGGGCCTTTTTCATGCGCTCAGGCCGACAGCGCTGGGGTGATCTCGGCCGGCGCCGTCCGCTCGCGCTTCACCAGCAGCTTGTTCAACGCGTGCACATAGGCCCGGGCCGAGGCGACGATGGTGTCGGTATCGGCGCCCTGGCCATCGACCAGCTTGCCCCCCTCCTCCATCCGCACCGTGACGCGCGCCTGCGCATCCGTCCCGCCCGTCACGCTCTGCACCGCGTAGAGCTTCAGCGCCACGTCATGCGGGAAGGCGTTGCGGATGGCATTGAATGTGGCGTCCACTGCCCCGTCGCCGCTCGCCATGCCGTCGCAATGCTCGCCATCCACCTCGAGCGCCAGCGTCGCCATCGGCTTGGTGCCGAGGCCGGTGGCCACCGTCAGCGCCAGCAGCTTCACCCGGTCGTTGCCGCGCACCACCTCGTCATCGACCAGAGCCACGACATCCTCGTCATAGACCACCTTCTTGCGGTCGGCGAGGTCCTTGAAGCGGCGGAAGGCGTCGTTCAGCTGGTTGTCGCCGACCGTGTAGCCGAGCGCCGCCAGCTTGTCGCGGAAGGCCGCCCGGCCGGAATGCTTGCCGAGCACCAGGCTGTTCTTGGTCCAGCCGACGCTTTCCGGCGTCATGATCTCGTAGGTCGAGGCATCCTTCAGCACGCCGTCCTGGTGAATGCCGCTCTCATGCGCGAAGGCGTTGCGGCCCACGATCGCCTTGTTCGGCTGCACGTCGAAGCCGGTAATGGTCGCCAGCAGCTTGCTGGTGCGCAGCAGCTTCTGGCTGACGATGTTGTTGGTGTAGGGCAGCGCATCCCGCCGCGTCCGCAGCGCCATCGCCACCTCCTCGAGCGAGGCGTTGCCGGCTCGCTCGCCGATGCCGTTGATCGTGCTCTCGATCTGCCGCACGCCGGCCTGGATGGCAGCGACGGTATTGGCCACCGCCATGCCGAGGTCGTTGTGGTTGTGCGCCGAGAGGATGACCTTCTCGATCCCCGGCACCCGGTTGCGCAGGTCGCGGAAGATCCGCGCCATGTCCTCCGGCATCGAATAGCCGACCGTGTCGGGAATGTTGATGGTGGTGGCGCCTGCCTTGATCGCCGCCTCGACGCAGCGGCAGAGGAAGTCGGGGTCGGAGCGGCTGCCATCCTCGGCGGACCACTCCACATCGTCGCTGTGCTGGCGGCCGAGGCTGACGCTGCTGGTGGTCAAGTCCAACACCTCTTCCGGCGTCATCCGCAGCTTGACGCGCATATGCAGCTCGGAGGTCGCCAGGACGATGTGGATGCGCTTGCGGGCGGCGGGCTTCAGCGCCTCGGCGCTGCGCAGGATATCGGCCGGGTTGGCACGGCCGAGGCTGGCGACCACCGGCCCGTCCTTGGCGAATTTCCGCGCGATCGACTGCACGCTCTCGAAATCGCCCGGCGAGGCGATGGCGAAGCCCGCCTCGATGACATCGACGCCGAGTTCGGCCAGCGCCTCCGCCATGCGCAGCTTCTCCTCGAGGTTCATCGAGAAGCCGGGCGACTGCTCGCCGTCCCGCAGGGTGGTGTCGAAGAAGATGATGCGGTTGTCGTCCAGCGTGCCGAAGCTGGGATGGGTGATGGCCATGGATCTGTTTCCTTCGTGCTCGCGCAGCCTCTCGCTCAGTCTCCCCTGAGCGATGCCGGCCGTCAGCCGAGCGTCACGCCCAGGGGCGGGTAAGTCGAAGGAGAAGGAGGCCGATCAGCGGGCGCACGCGGCCGGCGGCGAAACCGCTCACCAGGCCGGACAGGGGCGCGCGCAAGGTCATGGGACCCGCAACCTAGCCGTGCCCCGCCCTTGCGGCAAGGGGCCTTGGCGCGGAGCGCCGATGGTTTCACCATCCCACCACAATCCCCGGGAGGACCGACTCCATGCCGCACCGCATTCTGCTCTGCCGCGCCCTGCACCCTGCCGGCCAGGCGGTGCTGGCAGAACGAGGCGACCTCGACATCGTCACCCTGCAGGATCCGCCGGTCGAGCAGTTCCACCAGCACCTTTCCTCGGCGGACGCCGTGCTCTGCTGGCTGGAGCGGGTGGACCGCGCGGCGCTGGCCGTCGCGCCGCGGCTGAAGGTCGTCTCCCGCTACGGTGTCGGCTTCGACACGGTCGACATCCCCGCCTGCACGGAGCGCGACATCCCGGTGATGGTGGTGAACGGCGCCAACGACCTCAGCGTCGCCGAGCATGCGATGATGCTGATGCTCGCCGTCGCCCGCCGGGCGCTGGACAACGACCAGATCGTCAAGGGCGGCGGCTGGTGGGCCAAGGGCGGCCCCGGCATGGTCGACCTCGCCGGCCGCTCCGTCCTGGTGGTGGGCTACGGCCGCATCGGCAGCCGCGTCGCCAATTACTGCCGCGCCTTCCAGATGAAGGTCATGGTGATGGATCCCGGCTTCCACCCGGCCCGTATCGCCGCCGACGGCTTCACCCCCATCCGCGACATCCAGGCCGGCCTCGCCGAGGCGGATGTGGTGACGCTGCACTGCCCGCTCTCGCCCGTTACCCACCACTTGATGGACAGCGCCGCCTTCGCCGCGCTGAAGCCCGGCGCTATTCTGGTCAACACCGCCCGCGGCCCGATCGTGGAGGAAGCCGCCCTGGTCGCCGCGCTCGAATCCGGCCGGCTGCACGGCGCCGGGCTCGACGTGCTGGAGGTGGAGCCCTCGACCGCCACCAACCCGCTCTATGCGCTGCCCAATGTGGTCGTCAGCCCGCATAATGCGGCGAGCACGGAGGAAGGCCTCGCCCGCATGGCCCGCCAGGCGGCGCGCAACATCCTCGACGTGCTGGACGGCAAGCGCGACCCGGCCTTCATGGTGAATGGCGAGATCGCCCGGTAGGAGAGGCCGCATGGACGCCAGGGACTTCGCCGACCTCCTGCGCTCGGAGGGCTTCACTGAGGTCCTCGACCGCAGCCTCCCGCCCGGCCAGGTCGTGCCGGAGCACAGCCACCCCTTCGATGCCAAGCTGCTGGTGACGGGCGGTGCCTTCACCCTGACGCGCGACGGCCGGGCCACCACCCATGGCCCCGGCGATGTCTTCAGCGTCCCGGCCGGGCACCGCCATGCCGAACTGGCCGGGCCCGAGGGCGCCGACTACATCGCCGGCCGCCGCCACAAGCCGGCCTAGGTCTCCTCAGGCCGGAACCCGCTTTCGGCGATGATCGGTCCCCATTTCTCGTAATCGGCCCGGAAGCGCCGGGTGAAGTCGGCGATGGAGAGCGGATAGGGCCGCATCTCCAACCGGGCGATCGCCTCGCGGTAATCCGGCATGGCGATCGCCTCCACGGCGGCGCGGTGCAGCGCCTCCTGCACCGCCGCCGGCGTCCTCGCGGGCAGGAACAGCCCGAACCACTCGCTCCCGGTGAGCTGCGGATAGCCCTGCTCGGCGAAAGTCGGCACATCCGGGAAGCGCGGCAGCCGCTGCTCGGAGGAGACGCCCGCCAGCCGCACCGGCCCGCCCGGCGTCGCCGCATGCGGCGCAAGATCGACCATCGGATGATAGCTCGCCGCCAGCCGCCCGCCGATCAGGTCCTGGATCGCCGGCGCGCTGCCCCGGTAAGGGATGTGCGTCATCGACAGCCCGGTCGCCTTCGCTACCTGGACGCCGAGGAAGTGCAGCATGCTCCCCGCTGCCGCGCTGCTGAAGGGGATGTCGGTCTTCCCCGCCCCCCATTCCTTGAAGGCCGCCAGCGTGCCGAGGCTGTTCGCCATCGGCCCAACCCCCATGCCGAAGGTGAACTCCCCCGCCGGCGTCACCGGCATGAGATCTGCGAAGGGGTCGTAGCGCAGCGTCGCAGGCCGGTAGAGATGCGGGAAGATCACCAACATGCTCGCCGCCGTCAGCAGGATGGTGTTGCCGTCCGGCTCCGCCGCCTTCACCGCCTCCACCGCCAGCCGCCCCGCGGCGCCGACGCGGTTCTCGACGATGACATTCTGCGCATAGGTCCCGCGCAGCCGCTCGGCGATCAGCCGCGCGGTGGTGTCGGCGCTGCCCCCGGCCGGGAAGCCGACGACGACCCGGGCGGTGCCCCGCGCCGGCTGGGCGAGGGCGGGCGCAGCGAGGGTGGCGAGCCCCAGGCCAAGGACGGTACGGCGGTCCAAACTCATGGTCGTTTCCTCATTATGGCTTATTGAGGCGGATGCTGCGCCAGCCAGTGGTGGGCGATCTCCGCCCGCCGGCAGACCCAGACATCGCTGTGCCGCGCGACATGGTCGAGGAAGCGCTCCAGCGCCGCCGCCCGTGCCGGACGCCCGGCCAGCCGGCAATGCAGCCCGACCGACATTATCCGCCCGCCCTCGCGCCGCAGCATGTCGAAGCTGTCCGTCAGGTGCTGGGTGAAGCCGTCATTCGCCGAGAAGCCCGGCGGCACCGCGAATTTCATGTCGTTGTTGTCGAGGGTGTAGGGCACGACCAGCAGCGGCTTCCCCGCAGCCCGCACGTAATAGGGCAGGTCGTCGGCGTAAGAGTCGCTGTCGTAGAGGAAGCCACCATGCTCGGCGACCAGCCGCCGCGTCCGCAGGCTGATCCGCCCGGTATACCAGCCGACCGGCCTGCTGCCCGTGGTCCGCTCGACCACCTCCACGCAGCGGGCAATATGGTCGCGCTCCACATGCTCCGGCACGCGGCGATAGTCGATCCAGCGCCAGCCATGGCTGGCCACCTCATGCCCGGCCTCGGCGAAGGCGCGCCCGGCCTCCGGATGCAGCTCCAGCGCCCGCCCGACAGCATAGATCGTCAGCGGCAGCCCGCGCTCCCGGAACAGCCGCAGGATGCGCCACAGCCCCGCCCGCGCGCCGTAGTCGAACTGGCTCTCGGTCGAAAGGTCCCGCTCCGCCCGCGGCGTGCCGCCCGGCACCTCATGCAGGTAGAGCTCGCTCCCCGCATCGCCGTTGAGCACGGTGTTCTCCGCGCCCTCCTCGTAGTTCAGCACGAAGGAGAGGGCGAGCCGCGCCCCGCCCGGCCAGCGCGGATCGGGCGGGTTGGGTCCATAACCATGGAAGTCGCGTGGATGCTCGGTATCGCCTGCGAGGATCATACCGGGAGTGTGGCCCGCGCTGGCTCCGTTCCGCAACTATCCCCGGCTGAGCCCCGCGAGGATGGCGTTGACCATCGGCTTCATGTGGAAATTCTCCTCCGGCATCACCGCCACCTCGCCACCCGCGACCCGCACCGCCTCGGCGACGACGGGCCCGACGGCCGCGATCCGCGTCCGCCGCAGCGCTTCCGCCAGCACCACCCGCCGCCCGGCTTCCTCGGCCAGGCTCACCAGCCGCCGCACCTGTGGGGTGCTGGTGAAGACGACGAGGTCGACCCGCCCCGCCGCCATCTCGCCGAGCGTCTCGAGCACCCGCTCATCCTCCGCCCGCGTCGCATAGGCGTAGGGCAGCACCGGGTCCGCCTCCGCCCCGGCTCCCTTGAGGAAGTCGAGCAACGGCGCATTGGGATTATCGGGATAGAGCTGCACCGCCACCCGACGCCCCGTGAGGTCCAGCTCCTCCATCCCGGCGATGATCCCCGCCGTCGTCGCCGGCTCCGGCGCCAGGTCCGGCCCGAGCCCGATGCTGCGCAGCTTCTGGCTCGGCTTCGGCCCGCGGCAGATGCGCCTGACGCCGGCCAGCGCCGCCCGGAACTCCCCCTCGATTCCCGCCCGCTCCGCCACGCCGAGCAGCCGCCCCAGCCCCTCCCCGGTCAGCAGGATCAGGTCGTCCGGCGGCGTGGCGATGAAGCGCCGCAGCCAGGCTTCCACCGGCGCCGGGTCCGCTGCGTCGATGATGGCGACCAGCGGACAGCGGATCGCCTCGGCCCCCTGGCGCTCCAGCATCCGCGCCAGCACCTCCAGCTCCCGCGTCTCCGGCACCACCACCCGGAGCCCGGCCATGCTGCCCGTCACTGCCTCGCTCATGCCGCCTGCTCCAGTTCCGGGACGGCGACGCGCCGGTGCATCCAGCGCTCACCCTCGCGGAACACCACGAATTGCCCTGGCTCCATCACCGTCCAGGCCTCGTCCTTGGTCAAGGGCCGCGTTGCCACCACCGTCACCACGTCGCGCGGTGTGGTTTCCTTGGCGAAATCGGCGCTGAGGTCCTCGTCGATCAGCGTCGCCGGGCCAAAGGGCGCCCGCCGCGTTAGCCAGGCCATCCGCTTGCCGCAGAAGCAGTAGAGCCAGCGCCCGTCGCTCATCAGCATGTTGAAGACGCCCGTTGCCGCCAGCCGCCGCGACAGCGCTTCGATCGCCGCCCCGAGCCGATGGCCAGGCGGCGAGGCGGGGAAGGCCTCTCGCAGCCGGTCCAGCATCCAGCAGAAGGCATGCTCGCTGTCGGTCGTCCCGACCGGATGGTAATGCCGCAGCGGCCAGCGCTTCACCCCCGCCAGTTGCCCGTTATGGGCGAAGGTCCAGAGCCGCCCCCACAGCTCCCGCTGGAAGGGATGGGTATTCTCCAGCGCCACCCGCCCCCGGTTGGCCCGGCGGATATGGCTGAGCACCGTGCAGCTCTTGATTGGGTGGTCCCGCACGAAGCGCGCCACCTCCGAATCGGCCGAGGGCCGCGGGTCATGGAAGGCCCTCGCCCCCTTGCCCTCGTAGAAGGCGATCCCCCAGCCATCCGCATGCGGCCCGGTCTTGCCACCGCGTTGCATCAACCCGGCGAAGCTGAAGCAGATATCCGTCGGCACATTGGCGCTCATCCCGAGAAGTTCACACATCCCCCCAGCCTAGACCCGGCCGCGAGCGACTTGCCCAATCGTTCCGCCAGTCTAGGCTGACACGATGCGGAGACGCCTCCTCCTCGCCGCCTTGGCCGCGCCAGCCCTCGCCCGGGCGGCCCCGCTGCTGCGCGTCGGGTCGAAGAATTTCACCGAGCAGCTGGTTGTCGCCGAACTTTTCGCCCAAGGCCTGGAACGCGCCGGCGCCACCGTGCAGCGCCGGGTCAACCTGGGCGGCACCGCGATCGCCCATCAGTCTTTGCTGGCCGCCGAGATCGACCTTTACCCGGAATACACCGGCACCGGTCTCGGCGTGGTCCTCAAGCAGCCACCGGAGGGCGACGCCGCCACGGTCCTCGCCAAGGTCCGCGCCGGCTACGCCCCGCTTGGCCTCGACTGGCTCGACCCCTCCGGCATCGACAACGGCAACGCTCTCCTCGTCCTGCCGGCGACGGCGCGGCGCTACAACCTCGCCACCCTCTCCGACCTCGCCCGCGCCGCCCCCCAACTCACCCTGGCGGCCGGCAACGAGTTCGCCGACCGCGCCGATGGCCTGCCCGGCCTCCGCCGCGTCTACGGCATGGAATTTCGCCGCTTCCGCCAATTCGCCGCCCTCGGCCTCCGCTACGCCGCGCTGAACCACGGCCAGGCCGATGTGGTGAACGCCTATGCGACGGATTGGCAGATCGCCACCTACGGCTTCACCACCCTCCGCGACGACCGCCATCTCTGGCCGCCCTACCAACTTGCCGCCGTCGTCCGGCAGCAGGCGGTGCGCGACTTCCCCGGCCTCGCCTCGCCGCTGCTCGCCATCGGCGCCAAGCTCGGCAACGGCGTGATGCAGGAGCTGAACCGCCAGGTGGACCAGGATGGCGAGGAGCCGCGCGAGGTCGCCGCCCGCTTCCTCAAGCAGCACGGCCTCGCCTGATGCGCTGGACAGGCCGCAACCTCGACACCATCGGCGCTGCCCTGCTCGCCCATGCCGAGTTGGTCGCCGCTGCCCTGGCCCTCGCCCTGCTGATCGCCCTCCCCCTCGGCCTCGCGGTCGCCCGTCGCCGCGGCCTCCGCACCGGCCTGCTCGGCACCGCCTCCGTGCTCTACTCGCTGCCGACGCTGGCCCTCTTCGCCCTGCTCGTGCCGGTGCTCGGCCTCGGCTTCGCCCCGGCCCTGCTCGCCCTCGTCACCTATGCGGTGCCCGTCCTGCTGCGCGCCCTCGTCACCGGCCTCGCCAGCGTGCCGCCCGCGGTGCTCGACGCGGCGGAAGGCATGGGCCTCACCCCCCGCCAGCGCCTGTTCCGCGTGGAGCTGCCGCTTGCCCTGCCCGCGCTGCTCGGTGGCCTCCGCGTCGCCTCCGTCACCCTCGTCTCCGCCGCGACGGTTGCCGCCTATATCAGCGCCGGCGGCCTTGGCACGCTGATCCTCACCGGCCTCGACCAGGGCCACACCGAGAAGATCCTGGTCGGCGCCGGTCTCGTCACCCTCATGGCCCTGCTGATCGACTGGGGCCTCGGCGCCGTCCAGCGCCGCCTGCCGGCGAGCCGCTGATGGAGTGGCTGCGCACCCATCCCGGCCTCTTCCTCGGCGCGGTCGGCGACCACCTGCTGCTTTCGCTCACCGGCCTTGCCATCGGCATCGCCCTCGCCTTGCCGGTCGGCATCGCCGTCGCGCACCGCCCGCGCCTCGCCGAGGCCGCCATCATGATCGCCGGCGCGCTGCGCACCATCCCGAGCCTCGCCGTCCTCGCCGCGCTGCTGCCGCTGCTCGGCGTCGGCTTCACCCCCTCGGTGATCGCCCTGGCCCTGCTCGCCCTGCCGCCGGTGCTGGTCAACACGGTGATCGGCATCCGCACCGCCGACCCCGCCGCGCTCGATGCCGCCCGCGGCCTCGGCATGACCGCCACCCAGCGGGCAATGCGCGTGGAGCTGCCGCTCGCCGCGCCGCTGATCTTTTCAGGGCTGCGCGTCGCCGCCGTGCAGGTCGTCTCGGCCGCGGCGCTTGCCACCTTCATCGGCGGCGGCGGGCTCGGCGATCTCGTCACCCAGGGCCTCGCCCTGCTCGATACCGGGCGGATGCTGGTGGGCGCCATCGCCATCGCCCTGCTCGCCCTTGGCACGGAGGCCGCGCTCGGCATGCTGGAACGCCACCTCGCCGTGCGGGTCCGCGGCGCATGATCGCAATCGAGGGTCTCACCAAGCGCTGGCCCGGCGCCGACCGCGCCTCGGTGCAGGATGTCACCTTCGCCGTGGCTGAGGGCACGAGCTGCGCCATCATCGGCCCCTCCGGCTCCGGCAAGACCACGCTGCTGCGCATGGTCAACCGCCTGGTCGAGCCGAGCGCCGGCACCGTCCGCATCGGCGGCGAGGATGCCCGCGCGATGGAGGCGACGGCGCTCCGCCGCCGCATCGGCTACGTTATCCAGGAAGTCGGCCTTTTCCCGCATTGGGACGTCGCCGCCAACATCGCCACCGTCCCGGCGCTGCTCGGCTGGGACCGCCCCCGCATCCGCACCCGCGTCGAGGAGGTGCTGGCCCTCGTCGGCCTCGACCCCGCCCGCTTCGCCATCCGCCGCCCGCACGAACTTTCGGGTGGTGAGCGCCAACGCGTCGGCGTCGCCCGTGCGCTCGCCGGCGACCCGCCCGTGCTGCTGATGGACGAGCCTTTCGGCGCCGTCGATCCCGTCCAGCGCGCCAGGCTGCAGGAGGAGGTGCTGCGCCTGCTGCGGCAGCTCCGCAAGACCGTGCTGCTGGTGACGCATGACGTGGCGGAAGCCGTCCGCCTCGGCGACGCCGTCGCCCTGCTGCGCGATGGCCGCCTCGTCCAGCACGGGCCTGCGGCGGAGATGCTGGCGCACCCCGCCGATGGCTTCGCCACCGAATTCCTCGGCAACGACCGCATGCTGCTGCGCCTCGCCCTGGTCCCGGTTGCGACGCTGCCGAGGCATGCGGAGCCAGCGCCCGGCCCCGCCCTGGCCGAGGGCGCCACCTTGCGCGACGCCCTCGCCCAGATGCTGTCGGGCGGCACCACCACCGCCCCGCTGACCGGCGGCGGCTCCATCACCCTCGCCGACCTCCTGGCCTTCGCCGGCGGGGGGATGGGCCGCGCCTGACCGTCAGGCGTGCTGCAACGCCTTCTGCACCAGGTCGAACCGGTCGAGGTTCATCACCTTCGTCCAGACCTTCACGAAGTCCTTGAGGAAGGCCGGCTGCGAGTCGTCGCAGGCATAAGCCTCCGCCACCGCACGCAGCTGCGTGTTCGAGCCGAAGATCAGGTCGACCCGCGTCGCCGTCCAGCGCGGCTGGCCCGTCGCCCGGTCCCGCCCCTCATAGACGCCGTCCTCTGCCGAAGGCTGCCAGGCCGTGCCCATGTCGAGCACATTGACGAAGAAGTCGTTCGTCAGCGCCTCCGGCCGATCGGTGAAGACGCCATGCTTCGCCCGCTCATGGTTGATGTTGATGGCGCGGAGCCCGCCCAGCAGCACCGCCATCTCCGGCGCCGTCAGCATCAGCTGCTGCGCCCGGTCGATCAGCAGCTCCTCCGGCGAGGCCTTGTAGTCGCGCTTGAGGTAGTTGCGGAACCCATCCGCCACCGGCTCCAGCACCTCGAAGGACTCCGCGTCGGTCTGCTCGGCCGAGGCATCGGTCCGGCCCGGCGTGAAGGGCACCTCGATCTCGGCCCCCGCCTTCCGCGCCGCCGCCTCCACCCCGGCGCAGCCGCCGAGAACGATCAGGTCGGCCAGCGAGACCTGCTTGCCGCCCGCAGGCTGCGCCGCGTTGAACTCCGATCGGATGCCCTCGAGCTTCGCCAGCACGCCGGCCAGGCGCTGCGGCTCGTTGACCTCCCAGTCCTTCTGCGGCGCGAGCCGAATGCGCGCGCCATTCGCCCCGCCGCGCTTGTCGGAGCCACGGAAGGTCGAGGCCGACGCCCAGGCCGTGCCGACGAGGTCGGAGACGGACAGGCCGGAGCCGAGCAGCTTCGCCTTCAGCGCCTTGATGTCAGCCTCGCCGATCAGCGGATGCGTCACCGGCGGGATCGGGTCCTGCCAGAGCAGCTCCTCCTTCGGCACGAGCGGGCCGAGATAGCGAGAGACCGGCCCCATGTCGCGATGCGTCAGCTTGAACCAGGCCCGCGCGAAGGCATCCGCCAGCTGGTCCGGGTTCTCGTGAAAGCGTCGCGATATCTCGTTGTAGATCGGGTCGACCTTCATGGCCATGTCGGCCGTCGTCATCATCGGCGCGTGACGCTTCTCGGGGTCATGCGCGTCCGGCACCGTGGTCTTCGCCGCCGGGTCGGTCGGCGTCCACTGCCAGGCGCCGGCCGGGCTCTTCGTCAGCTCCCAGTCATACCGGAAAAGGTTGTCGAAGTAGCCGTTGTCCCACTGGGTCGGATTGTTGGTCCAGGCGCCCTCGATGCCGCTGGTGATGGCATGGACGCTGTGGCCCTTGCCCAGCTTGTTCTTCCAGCCGAGCCCCATCTCCTCGATCTCGGAACCCTCCGGCTCGCGCCCGACATTCGTGGCCTCGCCCGCGCCATGGCACTTGCCGAAGGTATGGCCGCCGGCAACGAGCGCCACGGTCTCCTCGTCGTTCATCGCCATGCGCGCGAAGGTCTCGCGGATGTCGCGCGCCGAGGCGGCCGGGTCCGGCTTGCCGTTCGGCCCCTCCGGGTTGACGTAGATGAGGCCCATCTGCACCGCGGCCAGCGGCGCTTCCAGCTCGCGGTCGCCGGTGTAGCGCTTGTCGCCGAGCCAGGTGTCCTCGTTGCCCCAGTAGATGTCCTGCGGCGGCTCCCAGAGGTCGATGCGCCCGCCGGCGAAGCCGAAGGGCTTCAGCCCCATCGACTCGATCGCGCAGGTGCCGGCATAGATGATGAGGTCGGCCCAGGAGATCTTGCGGCCGTACTTCTTCTTGATCGGCCAGAGCAGCCGCACCGCCTTGTCGAGGTTGCCGTTGTCCGGCCAGCTGTTCAGCGGCGCGAAGCGCAGCGTGCCCGCGCCGCCGCCGCCCCGGCCGTCGCCGGTGCGGTAGGTGCCCGCGCTGTGCCAGGCCATGCGGATGAAGAGCGGCCCGTAATGCCCGTAATCCGCCGGCCACCAGTCCTGCGAGGTCCGCATCAGCGCGAAGAGGTCCTGCTTCAGCGCCTCGAGGTCGAGTGTCTCGAACTCCTTCGCATAGTCGTAGGCCTCGCCCAGCGGGTTGGCGAGGTTCGAGTGCTGGTGAAGGAGTCCGACGTTCAGCGCATTCGGCCACCAGTCGCGGTTCGACCGGCCAGCGAAAGAAGTATGACGTGGCGCGGTGCCGTGCATCACCGGGCACTGCCCGGTGCCAGGGCTCTGATTACCGTCCATGGTTCTCTCCTCTGCCATGCTCGTTGATCGTTCGAGGCTGCGGGTCGCCGCAACGGCCTGACGCCGGATGCTGCGGTCAGGGAACTCGGCCTGTCTTGTTCCTCCCTCTCGGTCCCACGGCCCTGCGGCGACGCTAGCCGCCCTGGATGGATAGGGTTAAGCATTAATTTCCAACCGATCCGATAGACCCTGGCTATCGAGGCAGAACGGCGCCGATGAATCTCCGCGATTTCCGATACTTGCTGGCGGTCACCGAGTACGGTCATTTCGGCCGTGCCGCCCAGGCCTGCGGTGTCAGCCAGCCGACGCTCTCCGTGCAGCTCCGCAAGCTGGAGGAGCAGCTCGGCCTTGCGCTGTTCGAGCGCGACCGCAAGACGGTGGTCCCGACCAGCGCCTGCGAGCGGCTCATCGGCCATGTCCGCGCCGCGGTGGCAGAGGCCGACGCCATCCTCGCCGCCGCGCGCGACCTTTGCGACCCGCTGGCCGGGAATTTCCGCCTCGGCATCATCCCGACGCTTGCGCCCTACCTGCTGCCCCTAGTCTTCGCGCCGCTGCGCGAGGCGCTGCCCACGCTCACGTTGGAACCTTGGGAGGACCAGACGCTCACCCTGCTCGACCGCCTCCGCGCCCATGAACTGGACGCCGCGCTGCTGGCGACGGAGGTGGACGGCACCGAATTCACCAGCCAGCCGCTCTTCGACGAGCCCTTCCTCGCTGCCCTGCCGCCCGAGCACCCGCTCGCCGCCCGCGAGGTGGTGGCGGAATCCGACCTCGCCCAGGATATCCTGGTCCTGGCCGACGGCCACTGCCTGCGCGACCAGGCCCTCGCCGCCTGCGGCCAAGGCGGCACGCTCGGTGGCGCGCTCGGCGGCACGCTGCGCGCGGCCAGCCTCTCGACGCTGCTCAGCATGGTCGCCGCCGGCTACGGGACGACGCTGATCCCGGGCCTCGCCGCCGGCACCGCACAGGACATGGGCATCGTCCTGCGCCCGCTGAAGGAGCGCACCGGCCGGACCGTGCGCCTTGCCTGGCGGTCGAGCTTCCCGCGTCGTGCCGCGGCCGAGGCCGTCGGCCGGGTGATCGGTGACCGCCTCCGCGGCTTCGCCGCGGCAACCGGGCCAATCTAGCAGCGGGGGGATGGGCACCCCCCATCGCCCGGGTCTAGCCTCTGGCCAAACCGATCTCGCGGGAGAGAAACCCATGGCCCTCACCACCGACGGCATCGCCATTCCGCCCCTCGCCGAGGAGCACCGCATGGTGCGCGACCTCGTCGTCCGCTTCGTCGAGCGTGACCTGATGCCGCTCGAGCCTGCCGTCCTCAAGCGCGAGTCGGAGGGCCAGCGCTACGGCCTGACGCCGGAGGAGGAGGCCCCGCTGCTCGCCAAGGCCAAGGAGCTAGGCCTCTACGGCCTCGACGTGCCGGAGGAATTCGGCGGCGCCGACCTGCCCGTCTCCGCGCTGATGGCGATCGAGGAGGAGATGGGCCGCACCGTCACCCCCTTCATCTTCCCGCCCGACAGCCCGAACCTGCACATGCTGCTCGCCGTCGCCAACCCCGAGCAGCGGATGCAGTATCTCGACCCCTATGCCCGCGGCGAGATGCGCTCCTCCATCGCCATCTCCGAGCCCGGCGCCGGCGGCGACCCGGCGGGCATGACTACCCGCGCGGTGAAGGAGGGCGACAGCTGGGTCATCAACGGCCGCAAGATCTGGGTGAGCGGCGTGCCGCGTGCCGACTTCATCATCCTCATGGCCCGCACCGGCGAGGGCAAGCGGCAGGAGGGCGTGACGGCCTTCATCGTCGAGCGCGGCACGCCAGGCTTCATCATCGAACGTGAGATTCCGATGATCGGCGGCCGCCGCACCTATGAGTTGGTCTTCGAGGATTGCCGCGTCCATGAGCGGCAGATCCTGGGCCAGCTCGGCGCCGGCTACGCGCCGATGCAGCTCCGCCTCAATGTCCGCCGCCTGCAGATGGGCGCCCGCTGCACCGGCATGGCCCGCCGCGCCCTCGACATGCTCTGCGAGCAGGCGAAGAACCGCAGCACCTTTGGCGTCCCCCTCGCCGACCGCCAGGCCATCCAGTGGTGGATCGCCGAGGCCGCGACCAAGATCCACACCACCCGCCTCATGGTCCGCGACGCCGCCGCCAAGATGGCCGCCGGCGAGGATGTCCGCACCGAGGCCTCGATGCTGAAGGTCTATGCCACCGAGATGGCGCAGGAGGTGCTGGACAACGCCATGCAGACCTTCGGCGCCATGGGCATGACGAAGGAGCTGCCCCTGCAGCTCATGGCCAGCCAGGTCCGCGTCCAGCGCATCTACGAGGGCCCGAGCGAGGTCCACCGCATGGCCATCGCCCGCCGCCTGTTGAAGGGCTGAGCCCCGGCGACAGGCGGGTTAAATTGCGGCATGGGTGCATCCGCCCACTGGCCTCCGGCGAAGGGCCCATTGGAGGATGACCCCATGCCCCTGACCCGTCGCCTGCTCCTCGCCTCGGCCTCGCTGCTCGCCACCCCCGCCCTCGCCCAAGGCGGCCCGCTCCGCTGCGCCGTCGGCCCCTTCCAGCCGACGGCCGGAGACACCCGCCGAGCCTATGAGCCCTTCTTCACCCATCTGGCGAAGGCGGTCGGCCGCGCCCTCGGCCTCACCGTCACCACCGACTGGGCCGGCATCGCCGTGGCGCTTGCCAACGAACAGGTCGATGCCGCCTGGATGGGTCCCTGGGGCTACGTCCTCGCCAGGGACCGCGCGAAGGCGGAGGCGCTGGCCGTCGTCCAGTACCAGGGCAAGTCGACCTACCACGCGATCATCATCGCCCGGCCCGACCTTGCCATCGCCCGCTTCCCCGAGGATGCGAAGGGCATGTCCATCTCCTTCGCCGATGCCGGCTCGACCAGCGGCTGGCTCATCCCGCATTACTGGTTCAAGACCCAGGGCATCGACCCTCGCACCTACTTCCGCTACCGCGACGGCGCCTCCCACCCCGCCAACGACCTCGCCGTGGCGAACGGGCAGGTGGACCTCGCCACCGACTACGACCGCAACCTCGCCGCCATGATCGCCGCCGGCCGCCTCCGCGCCGACCAGGTGAAGATCGTCTGGCGCTCCGAGCCCCTGCCCAACGACGCCCTCGCCGTCCGCGACCGCCTCGACCCCGGCCTCAAATCGGCGATCCGCGACGCCGCCCTCGGCCTCGACGCGGCCGCCGCAGCCCGGATCATGCCCGCCAACTACACCGGCTGGGTCCCCGCCCGGCCAGACAGCTACGCGCTGATCGAGGCCGCCGGCCGCGCCCTCGGCCGCATCGGCGGCGGATGAGGCGAGCCCTCGGGCTCCTGCTGCTGGCGGCGCTCTACGCCGCCTGCATCGCCGTGGTGCAACCGGACCTGCCCCGCCTCTGGGCCGGGCTGCCGCGCCTCGCCCATTGGCTGGCCGGCGCCTTCCCGCCCGACTTCTCCGGCCTGCCGGACCTGCTGCGCCGCGCGGCGGAGACGGTCGCCATCGCCACCCTCGGCACCAGCCTCGCCGCCCTCCTTGCCCTGCCGCTCGCGCTGATGGCGGCCCGCCCGGTCGCCCCGCTGCCCGCCCTCTACCACCCGGCCCGCGCCCTGCTCGACGCGCTGCGGGGCATCGACGGCTTCGTCTTCGCCCTGATCTTCGTCGCCGCCGTCGGCCTCGGCCCCTTCGCCGGCATGCTCGGCGTCGCCCTCCACTCCGCCGGCTCCATCGCCAAGCTCTGGTCCGAGGCGCTGGAGACCGCCGACCCGGCGCCGCTGGAAGCCGCGCTCTCGGCCGGCGGCAGCCGCGCCCAGGCCGCCGCCGTCGTCCTCCTGCCGGAAACCCTTCCGCAGACCGCCTCCGCCCTGCTCTATGTGTGGGAGTTCAACATCCGCGCCTCCACCGTGCTCGGCCTGGTCGGTGCCGGCGGCCTCGGGCAGGAGCTGAAGAACGCCGTCGACCTGCTCGACTTCGCCCGCGTGCTGGCGATCCTGATCATCGTCATCGCCCTGGTCCTCACCGCCGACCGCCTCTCCGCCGTCCTGCGCCGGAGGCTCGCCTGATGCTGGAGACCCGGCGCGGCCTAGTCATCCACGGCCTCGCCCTTTCCCTCGGCGGCCAGCCCGTCCTGCACGCCATCTCGCTGGAGGTCGCGCCGGGCGAGGTGGTGGCGATCGAAGGCCCCTCCGGTGCCGGCAAGACCAGCCTGCTCCGCGCCGCCGCCGGCCTGCTGCCCTGCCAGGGCACCATCCTCGCCGATGGCGGCCGCCCTGCCCTCGTCTTCCAGCAGCATGCCCTGGCAGGGCGGCTCACCGCGCAGGAGAACGTACTGGTCGGCGCCCTCGGCCGCCTCGGCTTCTGGCGCCCGGCCCTCGGCCTCTGGCCTGCGGCGGAGCGGGCGGCGGCGGAGGCCTGCCTCGCCCGCGTCGGCCTCGCCGGCCTCGGCCCCCGCCGCGCCGCGCATCTCTCCGGCGGCCAGCGCCAGCGCGTCGCCATCGCCCGCGCCCTGCTGCAGCGCGCCCGGGTACTGCTGGCCGACGAGCCGGTCGCCAGCCTCGACCCGGAGAATGCGGAGGCCATCCTCACCCTGCTCCGCCGCCTGGCGCGGGAGGAAGGCCTCGCCATCCTGGTCAGCCTGCACCAGCCCGACCTCGCCTGCCGCTTCGCCGACCGCCGCCTCCGCATCGAGGCCGGCAGACTTTGGGACATCTGATGGACCAGCCCCTGCTCTGCTTCGGTGGCCCCTATTCCAACCGCCAGGCCCTCGAAGCCCTGCTGGCCGAGGCCGCCCGCCTCGGCATCCCGCCCGCCCGCATGCTCTGCACCGGCGATGTCGTCGCCTACTGCGCCGATCCGGCGGCAACCCTCGACCTGATGATCGCCACCGGCATCCCGACGGTGATGGGCAATTGCGAAGAGAGCCTGGCCGAAGGCGCCGCGGATTGCGGCTGCGGCTTCGAGGAGGGCACCGCCTGCGACCTGCTCGCCCGCGGCTGGTTCGCCCATGCCGACCGTCAGGTGACGCCCGCCCACCGCGCCTGGATGGTCGGCCTGCCACGCCGGATCGACCTGACTCTTGCCGGCCGCCGCCTCGCCGCCATTCATGGCGGGGCGACGAGCATCAACCGCTTCCTCTTCGCCTCCACCCCCGATGCCACGCTCGCCGGCGAGATCGCCGAGATGGGCGTCGAAGGCGTCATCGCCGGCCATTGCGGCCTGCCCTTCAGCCGGCTGATCGAGAGCCGTCTTTGGCACAATGCCGGCGCCATCGGCATGCCGGCGCATGACGGCACCCGGCGCACCTGGTTCTCCCTGCTGACGCCCTCCCCTGAGGGAATCCGAATCGAGCACCGCCCCCTCGCCTATGACCACACTGCCGCCGCCCGCGCCATGCGCGATGCCGGTTTGGCGGAAGGCTATGCCGCGGCGCTGGAAAGCGGCCTCTGGCCTTCCGAGGACGTGCTACCGGCCACCGAGCGCGCCCGCCGCGGCCAGCCCCTTGCCTCGCCGCCCGTCTTCTGGCCTTCACCAGGATCGAACAGAGGACGATGACCGCAATGCCCGAGGACCAGACCATCCCGGAGGAGACGATCCGCCACCGGGCCCATGCACTTTGGGAGGAAGCCGGCCGCCCCGAGGGCCACGACGAGGAATTTTGGCACCGCGCCCGCGAGGAACTGACCGTCGCCAGCCGCGCCCCGCAGGAATTCGCCGGCGAGACCGGCGCTGCGCCCCTGCCGGAGCCGGCCAAGCCCCGCACGCCCGTCAAGGGCAAGCCGCGCGCGAAGAAGGCCTGACGCCGTCAGCCGCAGCCGAACCCCCAGGGGCGGCAGGGGCAGGAGCCTACAGTCCCGCCTTCCTGACCGCCCGCCGCAGCAGCCAGCCATGGACGCCCGGCACCTTGCCGATGGCGTCCTTGAGCGTCCGCAATTCTCCCTCGGCCCGCGCCTTGGCGACGGCAGCCTCGACGGCCTGCCCGCGCGCCACCTGCTGGCCCTCTTCCAGCGCCGCGATCCGCCGCGCCGCATAGGCCTCGACGCCGCCCTTCTCGAACTCGCCGAGGCTCGCCTCCGCCCTGGCGAGCTTCGCCTTGGTCTCGGCCAGTTCCGTCTCGAGCTGCGCCACCCGGCGCCCCTGGCCCTTGGCGCCCTTCGGCTTCACGGGACGCGACGGCCGGCTCATGCCGCCTCCCGCCGGATGAAGCCGCCGCCCAGCACCCGCTCGCCGTCATAGAGCACGCAAGCCTGGCCCGGCGCGGCAATGGCCGGCACCTCCGGCGTGACGCGCAACACGCCCGCCGCCGCATCCCAACGCGCCATGGCGGGCTGCGGCATCTCCCGCGCGCGGAGCTTCACCTGGCAGGCGATGGCCCCCTCCGGCGGCGCGCTCAGCCAGTTCACCTCGGCGACGGCGACCTCGGCCTGCGGCAGCGCCGCCCTCGGCCCGACGATGACGCGCCGCCGCCCCGGCTCCACCGCCGCGACGTAGAGCGCCTGGTCCCCATCCCGCGAGGCCTGCCCCAGCCCGCGCCCCTGCCCGACCGTATAGCGCGCGATCCCAGCATGGCGCCCAAGCACCCGCCCATCGAGATGGACGATCTCGCCCTCCTCCGCCGCATCCGGCCGGAACTTGGCGACGACTTCGGAGTACCGCCCCTCCGGCACGAAGCAGATATCCTGGCTGTCCGGCTTCTCGGCGACCGCGAGGCCGAGCCGCGCCGCCTCCGCCCGCACCGCCGCCTTGTCCGGCATCCCGCCGAGCGGGAAGCGGCAGAATTCCAGCTGCGCCCGCGTGGTAGCGAAGAGGAAGTAGCTCTGGTCCCGCGCCGGATCGGCCGCGCGATGCAGCTCGGCGCCCGCCGCCCCCTCGACCCGCCGCGCATAATGCCCCGTCGCCAGCGCCTCCGCCCCCAGGTCCCGCGCCAGCCCGACCAGATCCTCGAATTTCACCGTCTGATTGCATCGTACGCAGGGGATGGGCGTTTCGCCGCGGGCATAGCTGTCGGCGAAATCCTTCACGACCGCATCACGGAACCGGCTCTCCCGGTCGAGCACGTAATGCGGGATGTCGAGCGCATCCGCCACCCGCCGCGCATCGTGGATGTCCTGCCCCGCGCAGCAGGCGCCCTTACGGCTCGTCGCCGCACCATGATCGTAGAGCTGCAGCGTCGCGCCGACGACCTCGTGCCCCTCCGCCTTCAGCAGCCCCGCGACGACGCTGCTGTCCACCCCACCCGACATGGCGACAAGGATGCGCATCAGGCCGCGTCCAGCCCCTGCTGCCAGAACCGCGCCTCCAGCCTCGCCGCCTCGGCGAAGGTCGCCGAGAGGATGGGGAAGCGCGCCGAGCCGCCATGACTTTCCCCCAGCGCATCGATGCGGAGGGCCGCCGCCCGCGCCATCGCCTGGTAGCCCGGCGCGGCATAGGCATCGATCCAGCTCTGATAGGGGTTGCCCTCCCGCCGCCGCTGCGGGTCGGCGAGGATGCGCAGCGCCACCTCGCCATAGCCCACGGTGCAGGGCGCCAGCGCTACCTCCAGGTCGAGGATATCCCCGGCCAGCCCGCGGTCGATGACGTAGCGCGTATAGCTCACCGTCTCGGCGCTTTCGGGCGTGCCGAGAACCTCGGCCTCCGAAAGCCCCCACTCGGCGCAATAGCCGAGATGCAGCTGTGTCTCCGCGAGGATCGCGGCAATGCCGGCGGTCTTGTCCCGCATTGCCTGGATGCTTTCCGCCTTGAAGACGGCCAGCGCCTTGGCCCGCGCGAAATGGATGAGGAAGAGGTAGTCCTGGATCAGGTAGCGCCGGAACGCCGCCAGCGGCAGCGTCCCGTCCGACAGCCCCTGGACGAAGGGGTGCCAGGTATAGGCCGCCCAGTCGCCCGCGCAGGCCTCCCGCAGCCGCCGGAACAGCCCGCCTTCCGCGCCGAAATCAGCCCAGGGAGCGTTAGCCACCGGCATTCCTGGTCCCGGAAGGCAGCTTCACCACCAGCCCGTCCAGCGCCTCGGTCATGATGATCTGGCAGCCGAGCCGGCTCGTCTCCTGCAGGTCGAAGGCGAGGTCGAGCATGTCCTCCTCGTCCTCGGTCGGCTCCGCTAGCTTCTTGAACCAGCCGCCATCGACAATGACGTGGCAGGTCGAGCAGGCGAGCGAGCCCTCGCAGGCGCCCTCGATGTCGACGCCGTGCTTGTGCGCGATCTCCAGCACCGAGAGGCCGAGCGGCGCATCGACCTCCCGCTTCGTGCCGTCCCGCTCGACGAAGGTCATCTTCGGCATTCTACCTGCTCGCTCCCGAAACGGCCGTCCGCCAGCCCGCGGCGAGGGATGCCGCGGCCCGGTCCACATCCGCGGGCGAGGTAAAGCGGCCGATCCCGATCCGCAAGGTGGCGCGTGCCTCCGCCTCCGGAATCCCAATCGCCCGCAGCACGTAGGAGGGCTCCACCGCCGCCGAGGAACAGGCCGAGCCGGTCGAGACGCACACCTCCGGCGCCGCCGCCATCAATGCCTGCGCATCGACCCCGCCAGGGAAGGTGAGGTTGAGGTTGCCCGCCACCCGCCGCTCGGGATGCCCGTTGACCCGGATGTCGGGCACCTCCGCCCGCAACGCATCGAGGAAGCGGTCCCGCTGCCCGGCGATCCGCCCGGCATCGAGCATCGCCTCAATGCCCGCCACCCGCGCCGCCTCGCCAAGGCCGACCACCAGCGGCGCCGGCAAGGTCCCCGAGCGCAGCCCCCGCTCCTGCCCGCCGCCCGAGAAGAGCGGCGCCAGCCGGACGCGCGGCCGCCGCCGCACATAGAGCGCGCCGATGCCCTTCGGCCCGTAGATCTTGTGCCCCGAGATCGAGAGCAGGTCGGCCTGGACATCCTCCACGTCGAGCGGAATGCGCCCGACGGCCTGCGCCGCATCCGTATGGAACAGCGCCCCCGCCGCCTTCACGATACCCCCGATGGCCTCGAGGTCCTGCACCACCCCGATTTCGTTGTTCACCGCCATGACAGAGACGAGCAGCGTCCGCCCATCCACCGCCCCGCGCAGCAGGTCGAGATCGACCAGCCCATCCGCCCCGACCGGCAGCAGCACCGGCTCGCAGCCTTCCTCGGCCAGGTCCCGCACGCTCTCCAGCACGCATTTATGCTCGGTGACGAGGGTCACGACCCGCTGCCGCTCGCTGCCCTGGCTCCGGGCGAAGCGCGCCGCCCCCTTGATGGCGAGGTTGTTCGCCTCCGTCGCCCCCGAGGTCAGCACGATCTCCCGCACCTCCGCCCCGATCAGCGCCGCGACCTCCGCCCGCGCCGCCTCGACGGCCTCCTCCGCCGCCCGCCCCATGGCGTGCTCGACGCTATGGGGATTGGCGAAATTCTCCTCCCACCAGGGCCGCATGGCGGCCAGCACCCGCGGGTCGAGCGGCGTGGTGGCGTGGTTGTCGAGATAGACGGGCCGGTTCGGTCGCATGCCCTGATGGTGGCCCCTCAGGCCGCGCTTTTGGAGAGGCGGGCGCGCATGGCAGACCATGCTTCGAGGAAGCGCTCGGCCGCATCTTCCGGCGCATCCCAGGGCAAGGAGACGCGGATGCCGCAGCCTGCCAGCGCGCCGAGCCCCATCGCCTCCAGCACCGGGCTCCTTGCTACCTTCCCCGAGGAACAGGCCGCGCCCGCCGAGACCCTGACGCCAGCCAGGTCGAGCGCGATCACCTGCGTCTCCGCCGCCACCCCCGGAAGGATGATGCAGCTGGTATTCGGCAGCCGCGGCGCTCCGGCTCCGGCGATGACGGCCAGGCCCGCCACCCCCGCCTCAATCCGATCCCGCATCGCCGCCAGCCGGGCCGTTTCGCCGGGGCCGGCCACCGCCGCCGCCATGCCGGCGATGGCCGGCAGCGGTTCTGTCCCGCCACGCCGCCCGCGCTCCTGCCCGCCGCCCGCGATCAGCGCCGGCAGCTCGAGCCCCGGCCGCAGCAGCAGCGCCCCCGCCCCCGGCGGCCCGCCAAGCTTGTGGCCGGAGAGCGCCCAGCTGTCGGCCCCCTCGGGCAAGGCGATGCGCCCCGCCGCCTGCACCGCATCCACGTGCAGCAGCGCCCCGTATGCCCGGCAAAGCGCGGCCGCTTCGGCGATGGGGTGGATCACCCCCGTCTCGTTGTTGGCCGCCATCAGGCAAACCAGCGCCGACGGCCCGCCGGCGAGCATCCGCTCCAGCGCGGCGAGATCGGCTCGCCCGTCGCCGAGCACCGGCACCACCTCCGCACCCGCTCCCGCGGCCGCCAGCACCGCCGGATGCTCCGTCGCCCCGACCAGCACCCGCCGCCCGCGCCCGAGGCCGTGGACGGCAAGCGCATTCGCCTCCGTCCCGCCGCCGGTGAAGACGACATCCCCGGGCCGCGCCCCGAACCGCATTGCGATGGCCTCCCGTGCCTCCTCCAGCCGCCGCCGGGCCGCCCGGCCCGTGCCATGGACGGCGGATGGATTTCCTCCCGCATCCAGTGCCGCGAGCACGGCCGTCCGCGCTGCCGGCCGCAGGGGCTCGGTGGCATTCGCATCCAGGTACAGCGTCATTCCGCCGCCTGCATCCGTGGCACATTGGCGCGCCCGGCGATCCGCCCGGCGACGATGTCCGCCAGTGTCAGATGGGCAAGGAACAGGCGGATCTGCTCGCCCAGCTCCTCCCACAAGTCATGGGTCAGGCATTTCTGCCCGGCCAAGCAGCCGGGCGAGCCTTCCTCGCAGCGGGTTGCCCGCAGCGGCTCGTCCACCGCATCGACGATGGCGGCGATGGCGATTTCCTCCGCCGGCCGGGCCAACCGATAGCCGCCCCCCGGTCCGCGCGCCGAGGCAACAAGCCCTGCCCGCCGCAGATGACCGAACAATTGTTCGAGATAAGCCACCGAGAGCATCTGTGCCCCGGCCAGGTCCGCCAGCGAGACCGGCCGTGACGTCGGATTCCCAAGCCTTCCAGCGGCTTCGCCCCCTTTGTCCCGGGCAGCGAGCTCAACCATGGCCATCACCGCATAGCGACCACGGGTAGAAAGTCGCATTGCCCAATCCCCTAATTTCAAGCACCCGGCCGGTACGCCGCCCGGCCCCATGCCGTGGAGGTGGGGCCGTGCCTTGAATTCGTTATGAAACGTGGAGGCGCATCCCTATATTCCCGCCACCCCCGGATCCGGGAGACTGTCCGGGGGGTTGCCGATCCATGAACTGGAGACATAGCTGCTGCGATGAAACACGTCCCCTCCGGGAGCGTCGCATCCATCAGGCTATTTTGTCCGACCAGCCCGGTCAACCTTAGGGCCGAGCGGGACATGGACCGGGGCTGGCCCCGTCAAGCCGGCAAGGACTTCCCCAGCAAGCGCACTTGCGCGCTTGGCCTGTCGGCGGGCTGGTACGCCTCCCCGTCGGCAGCCCAGACGCGCAGGGCACAACCGGAATTGGACCCACGGGACGATGCCTGAGGTCATGTTCGCCGGCCCTGACGGTCGGCTCGAAGGCCGCTACCACCACTCGAAGCAGCCCAACGCGCCGGTGGCGCTGCTGCTGCACCCGCACCCGCTGCATGGCGGGACCATGAACAACCGGGTGATCTACGCGCTCTACCAGCGCTTTCAGGCCATGGGCTTCTCGACCCTGCGCTTCAACTTCCGTGGGGTCGGCCGCAGCCAGGGCCGGTATGACGGCGGCATCGGCGAGATTTCCGACGCCGCTTCCGCGCTCGACTTCCTGCAGGCGGTGAACCCGAACTCTCATAGCCTCTGGGTCGCCGGCTACTCCTTCGGCGCCTATGTCGGCATGCAGCTGCTGATGCGCCGGCCGGAAATGGGCGGCTTCGTTTCCATCAGCGCGCCCGCCAGCCACTACGACTTCGGCTTCCTCGCCCCTTGCCCGTGCAACGGCCTCATCCTGCACGGCGCGGCCGACGAGCTGGTGCCGGAGAGCTCGGTGAAGAAGCTGGTCGACAAGCTGAACACCCAGCGCGGCATCACCATCGACTACCGCGTGATGCCGGGCGCTGGCCATGTCTTCACCCCGGAGGAGACCGAGCGGGTGGTGGACATGTCGGAGGATCATGTGAACAGCCGCATGAACCGCAGCCGGATGGCGCTCGCCGCCGACTGACCGGCGTATCGACGGTTGCAGGACCGAGGGCCGGGGGGGACACTCCCCGGCCTTCGTCATTTCGGGGACCCCCGATGCCCAAGCGCCGCGCCCTGCTTGCTGCTCCCTCCCTGCTTCTCGCCCGCCCCGCCGCGGCCGCCGACTGGCCCGACCGCCCGCTCGCCATGATCGTCGCCTTCGCCCCCGGCGGCGGCACCGACGCGGCCGCCCGCACCATCGCCCGCTTCCTTGAGCGCGACCTTGGCCAGCCCGTCGTCGTCAACAACCGCCCCGGCGCCGGCGGCGAGATCGGCTTCGGCGAACTGGCGCGGGCGAAGCCGGACGGCCTGACCATCGGCTTCATCAACACGCCGCACATCGTCACCCTGCCGATCGAGCGCCGCACCCGCTTCCGGCTGGAGGACTTCACCCCCATCGCCAACATCGTCGACGACCCGGGCGCCTTCTACGTCCTGACCGACAGCCCCTACCGCAGCCTCGCCGACCTCATCGCCGCCGCCCGCGCCCGGCCCGAGAGCATCAGCTACGGCAGCACCGGCATCGGCTCCGACGACCACCTCGCCGTCCTCGCCTTCGAGCGCCAGGCCGGCATCCGCCTGCTCCACATCCCCTATGCCGGCAGCGCCCAGGTGAAGCAGGCGCTGATCGGCAAGACCATCGAGATCGCCTCGATGAACGTCGCCGAGGGCGTGCAGGAGAGCCGCCAGGGCCTGCTCCGCATGCTGGCGCAGATGGGCGAGCGCCGCACCGAGGTCGCGCCCGAGATCCCGACCTTCCGCGAGGCCGGCTTCGACGTGGTCGAAGGCTCGATGCGCGGCCTTGCCGCCCCCGCCGGCCTGCCGCCTGCCGTGCTGCAACGGCTGTCGCTGGCGGTGGACCGGGTGGTGCAGGACCCGGAATTCCAGGCCAGCGCCATCCAGCAGGCCCTGCCGCTCCGCTTCCTGGCCCCGGAGGCCTATCTCGCCGAGCTCGCCGCCCTCCGCGACAAGTACCAGGCCCTGTGGTCGGCCCATCCCTGGAGGGAGTAGCCGGGGAGAGGCTGCACGCCCCCTCCCCGCCGGCTCAGGCGAAGAGCTGGTCCGCCATCGCTGCGCTGCCGGTATCGGTGAAGGCGAAATCCGCCGCCCCGTTCCGGTTCAGCAGCGCCGTGTCGCGGGCTAGGTCGGTGCCGTTGTAGCTGATGCCATCGACATGCAGGTTGCGGTCGGTCCCCGCGACGCCGCCATAGGCATCGTTGAGGAAGGTGACGGTGACCTTGTGCGAGCCGGCGTTCCAGTCGCCCCGCACGGTGATGACGTCGTCCTGCCCCGATGCATGGGAGGCGCTCGCGGTCAGCGTGCCGCCGATCTGCTTGCCGTCGACTCTGACGGTGTACTGCGCGCTGCCGTTCCAGGCATCCTGGCTGATCTTCAGCACCAGCGCGTCGCTGCCGCTGCCGATGGTCTTCACCATCCCGCCGGACGCCGCGCCGCCGGTATCGGTGAAGGTGAAATCCGCCGCGCCGTTCTTGTTGAGGAAGGCCGTCCCCTGGGCGAGCGCCTTGCCGTTGTAGCTGACACCGTCGACATGCAGGTTGCGGTCGGCGCCGGCGCTGCCGCCCCAGGCATCGTTGAGGAAGGTGACGGTGACATTGTGGTTGCCCGCGCTCCAGTCGCCCTTGATGGTGATGACGTCATCCTGTCCCGCCGCATGGGAGGCGCTCGCCGTCAATACGCCGCCGATCTGCTTGCCGTCGACCTTGACGGTGTATTGCGCGCTGCCGTTCCAGGCGTCCTGGCTGATCTTCAGCACCAGCGCGTCGCTGCCGCTACCGACGATCCCCGGCTGCCCTGGTCCCGGCACCGGTGTCGGCGCCGGCGCCGACGGAGAGGATGTCAACCAGTCGAAGCGCTTGGCGAAGTCGCCCTGCCAGGCGGCCCGGTCCTCGTAGACCGTCCGCGCCCCACCGCTCTCGGCGAAGTTGAAGCCCTGGTCGGTGCGGTCCACCCAGTACTGGCTTCCGGCCTTGCGGTACTCGCCGCCCCAACTCTCGGCCGTCGGGTCGTCGTTGTTGCCGGCGGTGTCGATCAGGTAGAGGATGGTGGCCGAGTCACCCATCTTCGTCAGGTTCAGGTCTCCCGACGTGCCGCGGATGTCGATCGTGTTCTGGTAGAACAGGTCACCGAGCGCGCCATGCCCCTTCGCGTTGTTGGCGGCCCAGCTGTTGCCGGTCGGATAGCGGTTGTCGGGCATCGCGTAGACCCCGAAATGCGTGCTGGCCTCGTCGATCCACCAGAGGTCGCCCTTGCCGGCGAAATTCGCCTTGAGGTACTTGTGCGCGTTCGGCTCCTGCACCTGGCCGGCCACCGAGAGCAGGCGGATGTTGTCCGCGATGTCCGGCGCGTCGTGCAGCGCCCGCGCCACGTCGCCGACCCCGCCCCAGGTGGCGACATAGAGATCGGTGCCCGCCGCGGCGGCCTCGCGCGCCTCGCGCACGATGGCCCGCGAGGCCTCGGTCTGCGCCACGATGCCGCTGCTGCCGGCAACCGTCTTGGTGCCCTGGTATGTGATGTCGTGCAGCTCGGCCGCCGTCTTGAAGCCGCTGCCGTGCCGGGCGAGCTCGTCCTGGTTGGCACCGTATTTGTCGATGACATGGTGGATGAAGGACGCGTCGTTCTTGCCGGGCTGCCAGCGCGAAACGCTGGAGGCGATGCCGACGATGTCGAACTTGTCCTGATACATCAGCGCATGGACGAGGGATTGGACGTCGTCCTTGTCCCCGTCGATGTTGTTGATGCCGGTGATCATCTGCATGTCGGTCGAGATGAACAGCCTCGGGAGAGCCATCGGAAACTCCTGCCTTCTGCCTGCCGCCCCGGCGGACCCGCCCCTCATCCGGGCTGGATGCGGGGGCGGGGCGCCGGGGGGGG
>NZ_KN676113.1:1256606-1429494 GCF_000802185.1 Belnapia sp. F-4-1
GTCTGACTTCGCGATTGCGTGAGTCTGGTTTCCTGTCTGTCATACGCCTTGCGATAATCTTAACGGTATAAAATAAACTTCAGGTTGAGATACGATCATCGTCACGGCTGCGCCCGGGCGCTTCCGCGAAACGCCCTGACAACCGGTCCCGGCTCGCCCAGACTGCCGTCGCACGACCGGAGGCCAGCCGATGATCCAGGTCCACCACCTGAACAACTCCCGCTCCCAGCGCATCCTCTGGCTGCTGGAGGAGCTGGAGCTGCCCTATGAGGTCATCCGCTACGAGCGGGACCCGCAGACCATGCTCGCCCCGCCCCAGCTCCGCGCCATCCACCCGCTCGGCAAGTCCCCCGTGGTGGTCGAGGATGGCGAAACCGTCGCCGAGACCGGCGCCATCGTCGAATACCTCCTGGAACGCCACGGCGCCGGCCGCCTCGCGCCGCCGTCCGGCACGCCGGCCCATCGGCGCCTTCGCTACTGGCTGCATTTCGCCGAGGGCTCGGCGATGACGCCCCTGCTGGTGAAGCTCTACCTGACGCGGGTCGGCGAGGCGGCCGCACCCGTTCTCTCCCGCATCGAGACCAATATCACCGGCCTACTCGACTACCTGGAAGCGGAGGTGGCGAAGGAGGGCCACTTCGCCGGCCCGGACTTCACCGCCGCCGATGTGATGATGAGCTTCCCGCTCGAGGTCGCCACCGCCCGCGGCGGGCTGAATACCTCCCGCCCCGACCTGTTCGGCCTGCTTCGCAAGCTCCAGGCCCGCCCCGCCTATCGCCGGGCGCTGGAGCGCGGCGGCCCCTACGCCTACGCCCCTTGACCTATCTGGCTCCTTTGAGCATCTAATATGCTCAAAGGAGCAGCCGCATGCATACCCACGCCATACCGGCCGGCCTGTCCCATTATCTCCGCCTTTACCAGGCCTCCGCCGTCGAGCGGATCGAGATGATCAAGGCCGGCCTCTCCGCCAGCGAGGCCAAGCGCATTTTCGCCGACCTCGCCATTGGCCAGGGCGTTGCTCTCAAGGCGCTGCGCCTATCGCCTGCGACGGTGAACAAGAAGGCCAAGCAGGACGGGACCCTCTCCCCCGGCGAGAGCGAGCGCGTGCTCGGCATGGCGAAGCTGGTTGGCCAGCTGGAGGCAATGATCCAGGCCTCCGGCAACCCGGATGGGTTCGACGCCACTGCCTGGATGTCCCGCTGGCTCCAGGCGCCGCTACCCGCCCTCGGCGGCCGCCGCCCGATCGACCTGCTGGACACGATGGAAGGCCAGGCCCTCGTCTCCACCACCCTCGCCCAAATGCAGAGCGGGGCCCATGCGTGAGCCGCACCGCCTGGCGGATCGCGACCGACACGCCCGACTACGAGGCCGATGACCTTTCCGGTGCCGGCGCCAAGCAGAGCGGTGGCCGCTGGAACGAGCGCGGCCTGCCTATGCTCTATGCCTCGGAGAACCGCGCCCTCGCCTGCCTGGAGACGGTCGTCCACCTGAATGCCGGCGGCCTCCCCTTCAACCGCTACCTGGTCGAGATCGCCATCCCCGAGGCTCTGTGGGCAGCCGCGCAGCAGGAGACGCCGGCCAGCCTGCCGGTCGGCTGGGATGCCCAGCCCGCCGGACGCGCCAGCATCGCCTTCGGCACGCAGTGGCTCCGCTCCAGCCGCTCCGCCCTGCTGATCCTCCCCTCGGCCATCGTGCCGGAGGAGCGGAACATCCTGATCAACCCCCAGCATCCGGCAAGCGCCGGCATCGCCGCCCGCAAGATCCGGCGGTGGCTCTATGACGCGAGGCTTGCGTAAACCACACTCACCCCGTTGCCCTGGCTTCCCGCAGCGACTACCTGACGCGGGACAGTTCCCCTCATTTCGCAAAGACAGGCATGAGCGATCCAACCGACCTGCCGCCGGGCACTGCGCCGGCGGATACCCAAGCCGCGGCCCCGGCCACCGAAGCCGAGGCGAGCCCCGACCAGTCCCCGCCCAACAGCTTCGCCGAGCGCATCGCCGCGCTGGAGGCCGAGGTCGCCCAGTTCCGCGACCGCTGGATGCGCGCCGAGGCGGAGACGCAGAACCTCCGCGCCCGCACCCAGCGCGAGGTGGCGGACGCCCGCAACTACGCGATCCAGAAGTTCGCGGGTGACGTGGTGGAAGCCGCGCAGAACCTCCGCCGCGGCCTCGAGGCCCTGCCCGCCCCGCGCGAGGGCGAGGACCCGCTGCTGGCAAAGCTCCGCGAGGGCTTCGAGGGCGTCGAGCGCAGCTTCATCGGCATGCTGGAGCGCCACGGCATCCAGCGCCAGGAAGCGCAGGGCCAGCCCTTCGACCCGGCGCTGCACCAGGCGATGGCCGAGCAGCCCGCGCCCGACGGCGTCGCCCCCGGCACCGTGATCCAGGCCTGGACCCCGGCCTGGACGCTGAACGGTCGCCTGCTGAAGCCGGCCATGGTCGTCGTCGCGGCCGGCGGCTCCGCCAGCGCCTCGGCCGCCTAAAATTTAGCCAGAGCCAGGCCAGGGGGCTTGTCCTGCCCCTGGCCGGGCCATACATCGGGACCGTCGCCGGAAGCATTCCGGCAATATTCCCATCCGAAGATCGCCCGCGCCCCAGGCACGGGCAGGGTCAGTTCAAGGGGACGGGTGCGGTGCCATGTCAGGGCCGCCCTCGCCCGCCGCAGAGGAGAAGTACGGATGAGCAAGGTTATCGGCATCGACCTCGGGACCACCAATTCCTGCGTCGCCATCATGGAAGGCAAGGAAACGCGGGTCATCGAGAACGCCGAGGGCGCGCGCACGACGCCGTCCATGGTTGCCTTCGCCAAGAACGGCGAGCGGCTGGTCGGCCAGAGCGCCAAGCGCCAGGCGGTGACCAACCCGAACAACACGCTCTACGCGGTGAAGCGCCTGATCGGCCGCCGCTTCGACGACCCGATCGTCAACAAGGACATCCACCTCGTCCCCTACAAGATCAGCCGCGCCGACAACGGCGATGCCTGGGTCGAGGTCGAGGGCCAGAAATACGCGCCGCAGCAGATCAGCGCCAACGTGCTCGGCAAGATGAAGGAGACGGCCGAGGCCTATCTCGGCGAGAAGGTGACGCAGGCCGTCATCACCGTCCCCGCCTACTTCAACGACGCCCAGCGCCAGGCCACCAAGGAGGCCGGCGCCATCGCGGGCCTCGAGGTGCTGCGCATCATCAACGAGCCGACGGCGGCCGCGCTCGCCTACGGCATGGACCAGAAGAAGGGCGGCACCATCGCGGTCTACGACCTCGGCGGCGGCACCTTCGACGTTTCCGTGCTCGAGATCGGCGACGGCGTCTTCGAGGTGAAGTCCACCAACGGCGACACCTTCCTCGGTGGCGAGGACTTCGATGCCCGCATCATCGACTACCTGGCCGACGAGTTCCGCAAGGAGCAGGGCATTGACCTGCGTGGTGACAAACTCGCCCTGCAGCGCCTGAAGGAGGCCGCCGAGAAGGCGAAGATCGAGCTGTCCTCCGCCAAGCAGACCGAGGTGAACCTGCCCTTCATCACCGCCGACGCCTCCGGGCCGAAGCACCTGGTGATGACGCTGACGCGCTCGAAGCTTGAGGCGCTGGTCGACGACCTCATCGCCCGCACCATGGAACCCTGCAAGCAGGCGCTGAAGGATGCCGGCCTCTCCGCCGGCGAGATCGACGAGGTGATCCTGGTCGGCGGCATGACCCGCATGCCCAAGGTCATCGAGGCGGTGAAGCAGTTCTTCGGCAAGGAGCCCGCCCGCAACGTCAACCCGGACGAGGTCGTCGCCATCGGCGCCGCGATCCAGGGCGGCGTGCTGAAGGGCGAGGTGAAGGACGTCCTGCTGCTCGACGTGACCCCGCTGTCGCTGGGCATCGAGACGCTGGGCGGCGTGTTTACCCGGCTGATCGACCGCAACACCACCATCCCGACCAAGAAGTCCCAGGTCTTCTCGACGGCCGACGACAACCAGACCGCCGTGACGATCAAGGTCTTCCAGGGCGAGCGGGAGATGGCGGCCGACAACAAGCTGCTCGGCAACTTCGACCTGCAGGGCATCCCGCCGGCGCCGCGCGGCGTGCCGCAGGTGGAGGTGACCTTCGACATCGACGCCAACGGCATCGTCTCCGTCAGCGCCAAGGACAAGGCGACCGGCAAGGAGCAGCAGATCAAGATCCAGGCCCGCTCCGGCCTGTCGGACAACGATATCGAGCGGATGGTGAAGGACGCCGAGGCCAATGCCGAGGCCGACAAGAAGCGCCGCGAGGGTGTCGAGGCCCGGAACAACCTCGAAGCCCTGATCCACAGCGCCGACAAGACGCTGAAGGAGAACGGCGACAAGGTCGGCCCGGCCGAGAAGGGCGAGGTCGAGTCCGCGATCGCCACGGCCCGCACCGCTCTCGAGGGCGGCGAGCTGGAGACCATCCGCTCGGCCTCCGAGGCGCTGTCCCAGGCGACGATGAAGGTCGGCGAGGCGCTCTACAAGGCGCAGCAGGCCGCCGAGCAGCAGCAGGCCGGTGGCGCCCAGCCCGGCGCCGGCGGCCCGGGCGGCGGCTCCGACAAGGTGGTGGACGCCGACTTCGAGGAAGTCGACCCCACCAAGAAGAAGTCCGGCTAAGCCGGACTCGTACCCGGCCCCAAGGGATGCTCCTGGGGGCCGGGTCCGTCGGAGTTCGGGCCCGGGGACTAGCTCCTCCGGGCCCTTTTCGCTGCACCTTCCTCAGGGGATGTCGCCCCGGCCATGGCGAAGCGGGATTTTTACGAAGTGCTCGGCGTCTCGCGCGAGGCGAGCGAGGACGAGATGAAGAAGGCCTATCGCAAGCTGGCGATGGCCTATCACCCTGACCGCAACCAGGGTGACAAGGAAGCCGAGGCCAAGTTCAAGGAGCTGAACGAGGCCTACGACGTCCTGAAGGATGCCGAGAAGCGCGCGGCCTATGACCGCTTTGGCCATGCCGCCTTCGAGGGCGGCGGCGGTCCGGGCGCGGGCGGCGGTGGGGGCAACCCCTTCGGCGCCGGCTTCGAGGACATCTTCGAGGAGATGTTCGGCCGCTTCGGCGGCGGGGGCGGACGGGGCCGGCAGCGCCAAGCCTCCGGCCGCGGCGCCGACCTCCGCACCACGGTCGAGATCAGCCTGGAGGAGGCCTTCGGCGGCACCAAGTCGACGGTGCGCGTGCCGAGCAGCGTCTCCTGCGAGGCCTGCAACGGCACCGGCGCCGAGGCCGGCTCCACCGCGGCCCAGACCTGCCCCACCTGCCAGGGCGCCGGCAAGGTCCGCGCCCAGCAGGGCTTCTTCCTGATCGAGCGCACCTGCCCCACCTGCGGCGGCCAGGGCAAGATCATCAAGAACCCCTGCAAGGTCTGCCAGGGCGCCGGCCGCGTGCAGCGCGACCGCAACCTCAACGTCTCCATCCCGGCGGGCGTCGAGGACGGCACCCGCATCCGCCTCGCGGGTGAGGGCGAGGCCGGGCTGCGCGGCGCCCCGGCGGGTGACCTCTATGTCGATATCGGCATCCGCCAGCACCCGATCTTCCAGCGGGACGGCGCCAACATCTTCGTCCGCGTTCCCTTGCGGATGACGCAGGCGGCGCTCGGCGGCGCGGTGGAGGTGCCGGTGATCGATGGCGGCCGCGCCCGCGTCACCATCCCGGCCGGCACACAGGCGGGGGACCAGTTCCGCCTGCGCGCCAAGGGCTTCTCCGTCCTCCGTAGCGCGGCGCGGGGCGACATGTATGTCCAGGTCTCGGTCGAGACGCCGCAGAACCTCAGCAAGCGCCAGCGCGAATTGCTGGAGGAATTCGAGGCCGAGGCCGCCAAGGGGGGTCGCACCAGCCCCGAGAGCGAGGGATTCTTTGCCAAGGTGAAAGAGTTCTGGGACGGGCTGGCGCGTTGACGCTGGTGTGATTGGCGCTTGGGAAATGATTCGGCTGCGGGAACCGCAGCCGATTCGCGGCGTTCTCCCAACTGACCGCCGCACTTCCCCCCAATCGGCGGTCTAGGCAGGCGGCGGCGCGCACTGGTCCCAGCGCACCGCCGCCCGCCCCCCCTCCCCACGATAGGAGATGCCGATGGCCACCAGCCCCGTGGCCCCTGGTGTGGCAATCGAGGAAACCGCCCAGCTTATCGCCGCAGGCAAGGTCGGCGGCACGCCCGTCTTCAACCGGCGTGGCGAGCGGCTTGGCACTGTCGAGGATGTTATGCTGGACAAGCGCTCCGGCCGTGTCGCCTATGCCGTGATGGCCTTCGGCGGCTTCCTCGGCATCGGTGAGCGCTACCATCCCCTCCCCTGGTCCATGCTGCGTTACGATGTGGACCTTGGCGGCTATGTGGTCGACCTCGACCGCGATCAGCTGGAGGGTGCCCCGAGCTATGCCGCGGCCGACGAGGTCGATTGGGCCGACCGGCAGTGGGGCCAGCGCGTTTCGGACTACTACGGCGTCCGCCCCTACTGGTCCGAGGTCCCCTGACCTGACCATCTGGACGGGCGTCCGCCGCCCGGCCAAAGTCACCCCATGTCCATTCGTATCGGCATCGCCGGCATCACCGGCCGCATGGGGCGGCTCCTTACCGAGGAAGTCGCCGCCGCCGGCGCCATCCTCTCCGGTGGCCTCCGCCGGGGCGAACCCGCCGCGCCGCTCTTCGCCGCCAGCGACGTCATCATAGACTTCACCAACGCCGCCACGGCCGGGGCCCATGCCGCTGCGGCCGTCGCCGCCGGCACTCCCCTCGTCCTTGGCTCCTCCGGCCTGTCAACGGCACAAGAAGCCGTCCTCGCCGAAGCCGCACGCTCCGTCCCCATCGTCTACGCCGCCAACTTCGCCACCGGGGTGAACCTCGTCCTCGCCATGGCCGAGCGCATGGCAGCCGCGCTGCCTGCCGAGCAATACGATGCCGAGATCCTCGAGATGCACCATCGGCAGAAGGTGGACTCCCCCTCCGGCACCGCCATAGCGCTCGGGCGCGCCGTCGCCCGCGGCCGCGGCACGACGCTGGAGGAAGCGGGCACCGAGAGTGGCCGAGATGGCCATTGCGGCGCGCGGGGGACTGGCATCATCGGCTTCGCCGCGCTCCGTGGTGGCCAGATCATTGGCGAGCACAGCCTGATCTTCGCTGCCGGTGCCGAGCAGATCGTCCTCACCCATCGCAGCTTCGACCGCCGCGCCTATGCGACGGGCGCCGTCCGCGCCGCTCTCTGGCTGCGGGGCCGCACCCCCGGCCTCTACGACATGAAGCACGTCCTGGGGATGGCCTGAACGATATCGCAACAAGCTGTGTTGTGAAGCCTGCCCCTTCCGCTTGACCCCCTGCCCCCTGCCTGCGACACACGCGCGCCCCGATCGGGGACAGCCAGGCCGGGGTCTGCCGGACCGTTACCCGCGACAAGAGGCCGAACCAAGCCATGCGCGACAAGGGCGAATACCTTTTCACCTCTGAATCCGTGTCCGAAGGCCACCCCGACAAGGTCGCCGACCGGATCTCCGACACGGTGATCGATGCCTTCCTGGCCGCCGATCCCTATGCCCGCGTCGCCTGCGAGACGCTCGTCACCACCAACCGCATCGTCCTCGCCGGCGAAGTGCGCGGTCCTGACGGGGTCATGGAGAGCCTCGAGGAGAAGATCCGCGCCGCGGTGAAGGACATCGGCTACGACCAGGACGGCTTCTCCTGGCGCCATGCCGAGTTCCAGAACTACCTGCACGGCCAGTCCGCCGACATCGCGGTCGGCGTGGACGCCGCCGGCAACAAGGACGAGGGCGCCGGCGACCAGGGCATCATGTTCGGCTACGCGACGAACGAGACGCCCGACCTGATGCCCGCGCCGCTGCTCTACGCGCACCAGATCCTGCGCAGGATGGCGGCCTACCGGAAGGCCGGCGACGCGCGCGCGAAGGGCCTGGAGCCGGATGCGAAGTCCCAGGTCACCCTGCGCTACGTCGGCGGCAAGCCGGTCGGCGTCACCTGCGTCGTCGTCTCGACGCAGCATGTCGAGGGCATGGAGCAGGCCGAGATCAAGGAGCTGATCCGCCCAATCGTGAAGGACGTGCTCCCGGCCGGCTGGGAGGTGCCTGAGGCCGAGTTCTACGTGAACCCGACCGGCAAGTTCGTCATCGGCGGGCCGGACGGCGACACCGGCCTGACGGGCCGCAAGATCATCGTCGACACCTATGGCGGCGCGGCCCCGCATGGCGGCGGCGCGTTCAGCGGCAAGGACCCGACCAAGGTGGACCGCTCGGCCGCCTATGCCGCCCGCTACGTGGCGAAGAACGTGGTCGCGGCCGGCCTTGCTGACCGCTGCACCATCCAGGTCTCCTACGCCATCGGCGTCTCCAAGCCGCTCTCGGTCTATTTCGACCTGCACGGCACGGGGAAGGACATCGACGAGACGAAGCTCGCCGCCGTGGTCCAGGACCTGGTGAACCTCTCCCCCCGCGGCATCCGCGAGATGCTGCGCATGAACCGCCCGATCTATGCGGTGACCAGCGCCTACGGCCATTTCGGCCAGACGCCGGACCTCACGGCTGACACCTTCACCTGGGAGCGGACGGACATCCTCGCCCCGGAGCTGAAGCGCGCCTTCGGCCGCTGAACCTTCGCCATTGACCGCGACTTGGGGGTGGTGCCACGGCACCACCCCTTTTTCATGGCAGGATCGCCGATGACCGCCGACCGCCCGCCACTCGCCGAGGGCATCCCCGACCGGCTTTACGGCCGCCGCCGCGGCCACCCGCTCCGCCCGCGCCAGCAGCGCCTGCTGGACGAGACCCTGCCCCGCCTCCGCCTCTCGCCTGAGCAGGCCGCCGACCCGCGCGCTGCCTTTAGCGCGCCCGTTACCGCCCTCTGGCTCGAAATCGGCTTCGGCGGCGGCGAGCACAGCTTGGCCCAGATCAAGACCAACCCCACGGTCGGCTACATCGCCTCCGAGGTTTTCGAGAATGGCCTCTGCTCCCTGCTGACCACCCTGGTCCCGGAGGGCGAGGAAGCCACCGCCCCGCTGCCCGGCCATCTCCGCCTCTGGCCGCAGGATGCCCGCCACCTGCTGGGCCTGCTGCCGGAGGGTGCGCTCGACCGCCTCTTCCTGCTCTTCCCCGACCCCTGGCCGAAGGCCCGCCACGCCAAGCGCCGCTTCGTCAACCCGACGCTGCTGCCGCTGGTCGCTCGCGCCCTCCGCCCCGGCGCCGAATGGCGCATCGCCAGCGATGACCCGACCTATCAGGCCTGGGTCGCCGAGGTCATGGCCGAGCAGACGCTCTTCGACGTCCCCCCGCCCGCCACCGCTCGCCCCGAGGGCTGGCCCGGCACCCGCTACGAGGCCAAGGCGCTCCGCGAGGGCCGCAGCCCGCTCTACTGGAGCCTGACACGGCGCGGGTGATGCTCCGCTTCCTCACCCTCGCCTGTCTCTTCGCAACCGCCGCCGCGGCCCAGCCTGCGCCCAACCAGGTCCATCCCATCGGGAGGCCGCTCCCCGTCCCTCCCGGCATCGCTTGGCAGGCCGAGGACGAGTCCGGCCACCTCATCCCTGCGCCAGAGGGCATCCTCCCACCCGGCGGCTGGTACCGCCTGCTCCGCCGCGAGGCGGACGGCACCACCTCCCCGCTCGGCGGCCGCTTCGCCGTCGGCCTCGTGGTGATCGTCACCGGCCAGTCCCAGGCAAGCTCCCTCTTCGCCACCGCCCCGGCCGCGGCCGGCGCCTTCCCCGCCGGGTTGGACGATCCACCGGCCCCGCCCCTCGCCGCCATGCTCCCCGACGAGGCGACGGGTTGGACCACGGCTGTCGCCCCGCTCGGCGCCCGCCTCCTGCTCGCCGAGCTAGCGCGGCATCTCGGCCCCGGCATTCCGCTTGGCCTCGTCAATGCCGCCTGGGGCAACAGCAGCGCCGCCATGCTTGCCGATCCCGCCACCCCGGCCGGTGCCCGCCTCCAGCGGATGGCGGCGCTGCCCGCCTCCGCCGCCCTCATTCTCGCCCATGGCACGACAGATGCCCTCGCCGGCACCCCACCCGATTCCTATGCCGAGCGCCTCACCGCCGTCGTCGCCACTCTCCACGCTGGCTCGACGGGAATGCCCATCCTCCTCGCCCCGCTCCCGCCGCTGCTCGGCCGCACAACCCTGCTCGGCAGCGGCAGGCTGGCGATGCTCCTGCCCAGCCTCGCCCGCCGCCAGCCCCTCGACCCGGACCTCGCCCGCCATGCGGAGGCGATCCGCGCGGCCCAGGCCGGCCTCGGCCTCTCCTCCGGCGGCGCGATGGACGGCATCCTCCCGGGCCTCGACGGCATCCACTGGACGGAGGCGGGTGTCCGCCAGGCCGCCCGCGAGGCCGCCGCCGCCCTTGCCGCCACCCTGCGCGCAGCCGCTTGCACCCGCGCTGGCGGATGCCTATAATCCCGGCAGATAACCTCATCCGCTCTCAGGGGGGTGGCCTTCACGGGCCGCCTTTTTTGTTTTTGTCGACCGAACGACCGCAGCACGAAGGCCTCGAGGCCCGCATCGCCGATGCGGTGGCGCCCACCATCGAACATATGGGCTACGAGCTCGTGCGCGTGCAGGTCAGCGGCAAGGAGCGCCCGGTCGTGCAGATCATGGCCGACCGCGCCGATGGCGCCCCCTTTCGCGTCGAGGATTGCGAGGCGATCAGCCATGCCGTCGGCGCCGTGCTCGATGTCGAGGACCCGATCAAGGGCGAATGGTCGCTCGAAGTGTCCTCCGCCGGCATCGACCGGCCGCTGACCCGCACCAAGGACTGGGTGAACTACGCCGGCCACCTCGCCACCATGGAGCTGATGATCCCGCAGGACGGCCGCCGCCGCTTCCGCGGCACCATCCTCGGGGCCGATGCCGAGACTGTCCGCATGCGCCTCGACGAGGGCACCGACATCGCCGTGTCCCGCAGCAACATCCGCCGCGCCAAGCTTGTGCTGACCGATGCCCTGATCGAGGCCACCGCCGCCGCGGCCGGCCTGCCTGACCAGGAAGAACCGGATGCCGGTGATCCGGCACCCGAAGCCCCCAAGCCCGCCAGGAGGAACTAGCGCCATGGCCGTCGAGATCACCATCGCGCGCCCCGAGCTGCTGCAGGTCGCCGACGCCGTCGCCCGCGAGAAGATGATCGAGCGCGAGGAAGTGCTTGAGGCGATGGAGGAGGCCATCCAGAAGGCCGGCCGCGCCAAGTACGGGCACGAGAAGGACATCCGCGCCGTCATCGACCGCAAGAACGGCGAGGTCCGCCTCTCCCGCTGGACCGAGGTCGTCGACCAGGAGCCGGTCGAGAACGAGGCGACGCAGATCCCGCTGCGCATCGCGCAGAAGATCAAGCCCGGCATCCAGGCCGGCGAGTTCATCATCGACCCGCTGCCGCCCATCGACTTCGGTCGGGTGAACGCGCAATCCGCCAAGCAGGTCATCGTCCAGCGCGTGCGCGAGGTCGAGCGGCGCAAGCAGTTCGACGAGTACAAGGATCGCGTCGGCGAGATCATCAACGGCACGGTGAAGCGCACCGAGTACGGCAACCTCATGGTCGATCTCGGCCGCGCCGAGGCCCTGCTCCGCCGCGACGAAACCATCCCCCGCGAGGCCTTCAAGAACGGCGACCGCGTGCGGGCCTATATCTACGACGTCCGCGAGGAGCCGCGCGGCCCGCAGATCTTCCTCAGCCGCACCCATCCCGGCTTCCTGGCGAAGCTCTTCGCCCAGGAAGTCCCCGAGATCTACGACGGCATCATCGAGATCCGCGCCGTCGCCCGCGACCCGGGCAGCCGCGCCAAGATGGCGGTGATCTCGCGCGACAGCAGCATCGACCCCGTCGGCGCCTGCGTCGGCATGCGCGGCAGCCGCGTCCAGGCGGTGGTGCAGGAGCTGCAGGGCGAGAAGATCGACATCATCCCCTGGTCCGGCGACAACGCCACCTTCGTCGTCAACGCCCTAGCGCCTGCCGAGGTCACCAAGGTCGTGCTCGACGACGATGCGCGGCGGGTTGAAGTCGTCGTCCCCGATGACCAATTATCCCTTGCCATCGGGCGTCGCGGCCAGAATGTCCGCCTCGCCTCACAGCTCACCCGCTGGGACATCGACATCCTGACCGAAGCCGAGGAATCGGAACGCCGGCAGGAGGAATTCCGCAAGCGCTCCGGCCTCTTCGTCGAAGCGCTGGACGTGGACGATGTCATCGCCGGGCTGCTGGTGACCGAGGGGTTCACCTCGGTCGAGGACATCATCTCGGTCGAGGACGAGGAACTGGCGGGCATCGAGGGTTTCGACGAGAGCGTCGCCGCGGAGCTGAAGCGCCGCGCCGAATCCTGGCTCGAGCGCCGTGACGTGGAGCTGGACGAGAAGCGGCGCGAGCTGGGCGTCGAGGATGCGGTCGCCGAGATCGGCGGCTTCAACCCGGCGCAGCTCGTGGCGCTCGGCGAGAAGGGAGTGAAGACGCTGGACGACCTGGCCGACCTCGCCTCCGACGAGCTGATCGAGATCGTCGGCGCCGACGCCATGGACGAGGAGACGGCTAACGCCGTCATCATGGCGGCGCGCGAACATTGGTTCGCCGAGGATGGCGCGAATGCAGACGGCCCCCCAGCATGAGCCGGCGGTAGCCGGCGAGGCGGAAGAGGCCGAGAAAGGCCCGCTCCGCCGCTGCATCGTCACGCGGGAGAGCCTGCCGAAGGAGCGGATGATCCGTTTCGTGCTCGGCCCTGACCGCGAATTGGTCCCCGATCTCGCCGGCAAGCTGCCGGGGCGGGGAATGTGGTTGTCGGCCAAGGCCGATGTGTTAGAACACGCCCTGACGCGCGGCGCCTTCTCCAGGGCGGCTCGCGGCACCGTGAACCCGCCCCCTGACCTTCGCGCGCGGATCGAGGATGGCCTGAAGCGCCGTCTCCGCGATCTCGTCGGTTTCGCCCGACGCGGCGGCCAGGCCATCTGCGGCCGGGACTCGGTTCGGGAATGGATGCGGTCCGGCAAGGCCGGGCTGTTGATGGAAGCCTCCGACGGCAGCCCAAGGGAGCGGGCCAAGCATGTCGGTGGGTTCGGGCTTCCGGTCGTGACGCCATTGCCGGCCGATATGCTCGGCGGCATCTTCGGCCGCGACCAGGCCGTGCACGTGGCCATCGCGCCCGGGCGCTTGGCCGAGGCCATCGAGGTGGAAGCTGCACGGCTCGCCGGCATCGCCGGCCCGGTGGCGAAATAGGATTTCTCCGGCGCGAACCCTCGCGTCGGTATTGAACGGACGGCAATGACGTCAGACGGATCGGGTTCGGATCAGCGCATGAGTGACCAGAACGACCAGGATGCGGCGAAGAGCAGGCTGAGCCTCCGGCCGGCCGGTGGCCGCCTGGAACTGGGCAAGACGGTGGATGCGGGCAGCGTCCGCCAGAGCTTCAGCCATGGCCGCAGCAAGACCGTCCAGGTCGAGGTGGTGAAGAAGCGTGTCGTCACGCCGGGCACCCGCCCGGCCGCGCCGGCGCCGCAGGCCAGCCCCGCCGCACCCGCCGGCAACCGCCCCGCGGGTGGCTCCGGCAATCGCCCGCCCGGTGGCCAGCGCCCCGCCCCCGCCTCCGCCGGCGGCCGTCCCCTCACCCAGGCCGAGCTGGCCACCCGCCAGCGCGTGCTGGAGGAGCAGCGCCGCCTCGAGGCCCAGCGCCAGCGCGAGGAGCGCGAGCGCCAGGCGCTGATGGTCCGCTCCGCCGCCGAGGAGGCCCGCCGCCGCGAGGAGGAGGAGCGCCGCCAGGCCGAGGAAGAGGCCATCCGCGCCGCCGAGGAAGCCCGCCTCCGCGAGGAAGAGGAGCGCCGCCAGGCTGAGGAGGCCCGCAAGGCTGCCATCGCCGCCGCCGTCGCCCCGAAGCAGCCCGCCATTGAGGACGAGCCCCCGGCCGCCCCGGCGCCCGCCGCTGCCGCGCCCGCCCCGGCCCAGCCGGCCGCCCCCGTGGCGAAGCCCTCGCTGACCCCGGCGCAGATCGCCGCTGCCCGCCGCCCGGCTGGCACTGCCCCGGCTGCACCCGGCGGCGCCGCATCGCCGGCCGCCAAGCTGTCGCTCCGCGCCCGTACCGCCGAGGAGGAGGACGAGGCCCGCCGCGCCGCCGCCCGCCGCCCGGGCGGCATCGTCGCCCCGGCCAAGAAGCCCGCGCTCGCCGCGGTCAAGAAGAGCCTCGGCGGCGCTGACCGCCGCGGCGGCCGCATCGACGTGCAGGCCGCGATCGAGGGCGAGGACGACCGCAGCCGCTCCATCGCCAGCATGCGCCGCGCCCGCGAGCGGGAGCGCCGCCAGCAGGAGCTCGCCCGCCTCCGCGCCGGCACCGAGCGCGTGGTGCGCGACGTGGTCCTGCCCGAGACCATCACCGTCCAAGAGCTCGCCAACCGCATGGCTGCCCGTGGCGGCGAGGTGGTGAAGGCGCTGTTCCGCATGGGCGTCATGGCGACGCTGACCCAGAGCATCGACGCCGACACCGCCGAGTTGGTGGTGCAGGAGTTCGGCCACCGGGTGAAGCGCGTCAGCGAGAGCGATGTCGAGCTCGGCATCGAGGGCGCCACCGACGTGGACGCCGACCTCCAGCCGCGCCCGCCCGTCGTCACCATCATGGGCCATGTCGATCACGGCAAGACCAGCCTGCTCGACGCGCTGCGCAAGGCCGATGTCGCCGCCCACGAGGCGGGGGGGATCACCCAGCATATCGGCGCCTATCAGGTGACGGTGCCGGACGGCTCGCGCGTCACCTTCATCGACACGCCGGGTCACGCCGCCTTCACCGCCATGCGCTCGCGCGGCGCCTCGGTGACGGACATGGTCGTGCTGGTCGTCGCGGCGGATGACGGCGTGATGCCGCAGACCATCGAGGCGATCAACCACGCCAAGGCGGCGAATGTTCCGATCATCGTCGCCATCAACAAGATCGACAAGCCGGGCGTCCGCCCCGAGCGCGTGCGGCAGGAGCTGCTGCAGCACGAGATCGTGGTGGAAAGCCTCGGCGGCGAGACCCAGGAGATCGAGGTCTCGGCCACGCAGAAGTTGAACCTCGACAAGCTGCTCGAGGCCATCACCCTGCAGGCCGAGCTGCTCGACCTCCGCGCCAACCCGAACCGGGCGGCCGAGGGCACGGTCATCGAGAGCCGGCTCGACCGCGGCCGCGGCCCGGTGGCGACGGTGCTGGTCCAGAAGGGCACGCTGCACACGGGCGACATCGTGGTCGCCGGCTCCGAATGGGGCCGCGTCCGCGCCATGCTCGACGACAAGGCCCGTCAGTTGAAAGATGCCGGCCCTAGCCTGCCGATCGAGATCCTCGGCCTCGGCGGCGTGCCGACCGCCGGCGAGCCTTTCGTCGCGGTCGAGGACGAGACCAAGGCCCGCGAGATCTCCGAGTTCCGCCAGCGCAAGCTGCGCGAGAAGTCCTCGGCGGCCGCGACGGCCGGGCGCGGCACGCTGGCCGAGATGCTGGCCCGCGTGCAGCTCGGCGAGCAGAAGGAAGTCGCCGTCGTCGTCAAGGCCGACGTCCAGGGCTCGGCCGAGGCGATCGGCGTCACCCTCGGCAAGCTCGGCAATGAGGAGGTTCGCGTCCGCGTGCTGCACTCGGCGGTCGGCCAGATCACCGAGAGCGACATCCAGCTCGCCAAGGCCTCCGGCGCCGTAGTCGTCGCCTTCAACGTCCGCGCCACCACCCAGGCGCGGGAGATGGCCCAGCGCGATGGCGTCGACATCCGCTACTACTCGATCATCTACGAGGTCTCGGACGACATCGAGAAGCTGTACAAGGGTAAGCTCGCTCCCGTGCAGCGCGAGAAGTTCCTCGGCTACGCGCAGATCCTCCAGGTCTTCGAGGTCAAGCGCATCGGCAACGTGGCCGGCTGCCGCGTGACCGAGGGCGTGGTGAAGCGCGGCTGCGGCGTCCGCCTGCTGCGCGACGGCGTCGTCATCCACCAGGGCGAGCTGTCCACGCTTCGCCGCTTCAAGGACGATGTCCGCGAAGTCGCCAACGGCTACGAGTGCGGCATGAGCTTCGCCAACTACAACGACATCCGGGTTGGCGACCAGATCGAGTGCTACGAGACGGAGATGGTCGCCGCTACCTAAGGCGCCGTTCCCGTCACCATCGGGGGCGCGGTGCCGCAGGGTGCCGCGCCCCTTCGCTTTTCAACGGGTTCAAGCCCCCACGAGGACGCCCATGCCCAAGCATTCCGCCGGCCCCGCCGCCGGCCCCTCCCAGCGCCAGCTGCGCGTCGCGGAGGAGGTTCGCCACGCCCTCTCCGCCGTCTTCGCCCGCGCCGAGTTCCGCGACCCGGACCTCGCCGGCCTGCATGTGACGGTGACCGAGGTCCGCGCCTCCCCCGACCTCAAGCACATGACCGCCTTCGTCAGTGGCCTGGGGCGCGAGCTGCCGGAGGCACAGATGCGCGCTCTCCGCCGCGTTGCCCCCTGGCTCCGCACCCAGGTGGCGAAGTCGGTCCGCCTGCGCAGCGCGCCCGACCTGCATTTCCAGCAGGACACCGCGCTCGACTACGCCATGCAGATCGACCGTGCGCTGCGCCAGCCGGAGGTCGCCCGCGATCTTTCGCCGCGCCCGGATGACGAGGCGTGAGCCGCCTACCGGACGCCCCGCCCTCGGGCGAGCCACGCATCCGCACCATCGCCATGCCGGCCGACACCAACCCGGCCGGCGACATCTTCGGCGGCTGGCTGATGTCGCAGATGGACCTCGCCGCCGGCAACGCCGCCAGCCGCCGCACTCATGGCCGCTGCGCCACTGTCGCGGTGGAGGCGATGAGCTTCCACGCCCCGGTCCAGGTCGGCGACGAGGTCAGCCTCTATGCCGACGTCGTCTCGACCGGCCGCACCTCGCTCCGCATCCAGGTCGAGGCCTGGTGCCGCAGCCGGACCGAGGAGCATTCCGTCCGCGTCACCTCCGCCGTCTTCACCTTTGTCGCGCTCGACTCCCATGGCCGGCCGCGTCCTGTCCCTCCCGAGGCCCGCTAGATGTCCAACGGCAAGCCCCGCCACCACCGCCACCGCAAGCCGAAGGGCCGCGTGATCGATGGCTGGCTGATCGTCGACAAGCCCTCCGGCATCGGCTCCACCGATGTCGTCGCCAAGGTGAAGCGCGCCTTCGACGCGCAGAAGTGCGGCCATGGCGGCACCCTCGACCCGCTGGCCACCGGCGTGCTGCCCATCGCCCTCGGCACCGCGACCAAGACCGTCCCCTATGTGATGGACGGAACGAAGTCCTACCGGTTTACCCTCCGCTTCGGCGACTTGCGCGACACGGATGATGCCGACGGCAAGACCATCGAGACCTCTGACGCCCGCCCGACCGACGATGCCATCCGCGCCGCCCTCCCGGCCTTCATCGGCGACATCATGCAAATCCCGCCGATCTACTCGGCGATCAAGCTCGGCGGCGAGCGCGCCTATGACCTGGCGCGCGAGGGCCAGCTCGTTGAGCTCCAGCCCCGTCCCGCCCGAGTGGACCGCTTCGAGCTCGAGTTCCGCCCCGATGCGGATACCGCCATCTTCCTCGTCGAGAGCGGCAAGGGCGTCTACATGCGCTCGCTCGCGCGAGACTTGGCCCGCGCCGTCGGCACGGTCGGCCATATTGCCACGCTGCGGCGGATGCGCGTCGGCCCCTTCCACGAGGCCACCGCGATTCCGCTGGACAAGCTCGGCGGTTCCGGCGATACGCCGCCTCCTTCCCCGGACCTCCTCCTTCCCGTGGCGACCGCGCTGGCCGACATCCCGGCGCTGGCCCTCACCGAGGCGGAGGCCATGCGCCTGATGCACGGCCAGGCCTTCAGCCTGGTCGACCTCATGGGCCGCATTCCGGGCGCCGCCAACCCCGATGGGGGCTTGGTGCGCGCCATGGCGGGGGAGCGGTTCGTGGGGCTCTGCCGCCTGGACTCCGGCCTGATGAAGGCGGAGCGCCTGGTCTCGCAGGAAGGTCTGCAGCCGGTTGCGTGAACCGCCGAACCCCTGGAAGGGGGCGGCCAATATGGAGAACAACCCGATGTCGGCAGTCAGTGCGGAGCGCCGCCAGGCGCTCATTACCCAGTATGCGACCAAGCCCGGCGACACCGGCAGCCCGGAAGTGCAAATCGCCCTGCTCTCGGAGCGGATCAGCGGCCTGACCGAGCACCTCAAGACCCATGCCAAGGACTTCCATAGCCGGCGCGGCCTGCTCGTGCTGGTCGGGCAGCGGCGTGGCCTGCTGGACTACCTGAAGAAGAAGGACCAGGGCCGCTACGAGCGCCTGATCGGCAGCCTCGGCCTCCGCCGCTAATACTCCCCACGACACGGCTTCGCGGCGCCGCGGGGGCCCCGGGTTTTCCCTGTGCTCCCAAGGCTTCGGCACGCCTTCCGTGGCAAAGCCACGGAAGGACAGCTGAGGCGGTGCCGCGAGCGGTTCGGCTGAAAATTTCCGTAGTATTCCTGGCCCAGCCGGGCCATATCACCCCCGTGAGGCCGAGGCCTGTCCGATATGGCAGGCATGGCGGCCGACCGCCGCACGCGGCGGGCTGACAGGACAGCCGCCGCCCCCGAGACGATTGGGGCGGCTACGGCGTTTCCGGCCACATGGATCCCCGGCAACGGGGGCGGCCTTCCTCCCCCCTCCCCGGCGGAAGTCTCGCACTCCATGCAGCCCGAAGCGCCGAGAATGAACGGCCAGACTGCCACCCACCGCGTCGCACCCCGGACCGCCCCGATGGCGCCTCCGGTCATCCACCATGCCGGCGCTCGCGCCCGGCCAAGGAACGACGCATGTTCGAAAACTACTATCGCAAGGATATCGCCTGGGGCGGCCAGCTCCTGACGCTCGAGACGGGCAAGATCGCTCGCCAGGCCGATGGCGCCGTCATGGCCCGCCTCGGCGACACCATCGTTCTCTGCACCGTGGTCGGCGCCCGCAACGTGAAGCCGGGCCAGGACTTCTTCCCGCTGACGGTCAACTACCAGGAGAAGGCCTTCGCGGCGGGCAAGATCCCGGGCGGGTTCTTCAAGCGCGAGGGCCGTCCCTCCGAACACGAGACCTTGGTCTCCCGCCTGATCGACCGGCCCATCCGCCCGCTCTTCCCCGAGGGCTTCCGCAACGAGGTCCAGGTCATTGCGACCGTCCTCAGCCATGACCTGGAGAATGACCCGGACATGGTGGCGATGGTTGGCTGCTCCGCCGCCCTCACCCTCTCCGGCATCCCCTTCTTCGGCCCCGTGGCCAGCGCCCGCGTCGGCTATATCGACGGCCAGTACGTGCTGAACCCGACCGCGGCCCAGCGCCAGCAGTCGAAGCTCGAGCTCGTCGTCGCCGGCACCGCCGAGGGCGTGCTGATGGTCGAGTCCGAGGCGCAGGAGCTCTCCGAGGAGGTGATGCTCGGCGCCGTCGAGTTCGGCCACCGGGGCTTCCAGCCCGTCATCCAGGGCATCATCGAGCTGGCCGAGCGTGCCGCGAAGGAGCCCTGGCCGCTGTCTGAGCCCTCCGAGGCCGAGACCACGCTGAAGGCCCGCATCGCCGAGCTCGGCCGCGACGCCATCGCCCTCGCCTACAAGGAGACGCAGAAGCTTCTCCGCCAGGAGAAGGTCTCGGCGGCGAAGAAGGCCGTGGTTGAGCAGCTCACCACCGAGGGGCTCGATGCCGGCGCCGCCAAGGGCCTGCTGAAGGAGCTAGAGGCGGACGTCGTCCGCAACGCCATCCTCGAGACTGGCCTCCGCATCGACGGCCGCGACACCCGGACCGTGCGCCCGATCGTGGCCGAGGTCGGCGTGCTGCCGCGCAGCCATGGCTCGGCGCTCTTCACCCGCGGCGAGACCCAGGCGCTCTGCGTGGCGACCCTCGGCACCGGCCAGGACGAGCAGATCATCGACGCGCTGCCGGGCGAGTACCGGGAGCACTTCATGCTCCACTACAACTTCCCTCCCTACTCGGTCGGTGAGACCGGCCGCATGGGCAGCCCGGGCCGCCGCGAGATCGGCCACGGCAAGCTCGCCTGGCGCGCCATCCGCCCGCTGCTGCCGGAGAAGGACAAGTTCCCCTACACCCTCCGTGTGGTCTCCGAGATCACCGAAAGCAACGGCTCCTCCTCCATGGCCACCGTCTGCGGCAGCTCGCTGGCGCTGATGGATGCCGGCACGCCGCTGAAGCGCCCCTGCGCCGGCATCGCCATGGGCCTGATCAAGGAGGACCGCGGCTTTGCCGTGCTCTCCGACATCCTGGGCGACGAGGACCATCTCGGCGACATGGACTTCAAGGTGGCAGGCTCCGAGCATGGCATCACCGCGCTGCAGATGGACATCAAGATCACCTCCATCACCTTCGACATCATGCGCCAGGCGCTCGACCAGGCGCGTGACGGCCGCATCCACATCCTCGGCGAGATGGCGAAGGGCCTGACCGGCGCCCGCGGCGACGTGGCGGCGAATGCCCCGCGCATCACCGTGATCCAGGTGCCGAAGGAGAAGATCCGCGAGGTCATCGGCTCCGGCGGCAAGACGATCCGCGAGATCACCGAGCAGACCGGCTGCAAGATCGACATCGAGGATGACGGCACCATCAAGGTCGCGGCCACCAGCATCGAGCAGGCGCAGCGTGCCATCGACTGGATCCGCGGCCTGACCGCCGAGGCCGAGATCGGCGCCATCTACAACGGGAAGGTCGTGAAGACCGCCGATTTCGGCGCCTTCGTGAACTTCCTCGGCGCCAAGGACGGCCTCGTCCACATCTCCGAGCTGCAGAATGACCGCGTCAACCGCACCACCGATGTCGTCAATGTCGGCGATGCGGTGAAGGTGAAGGTCATCGGCTTCGATGATCGCGGCAAGGTGAAGCTCTCCATGCGCGTCGTTGACCAGGCCACCGGCGCTGACATCACCGAGCAGGTCGGCGCCCGCCGCCCGCGCGAGGAAGGCGAAGGCGGCGGCGACCGCCCCCGCCGCGACCGTCCGCGCCGCGAGCGCAGCGACGCCGCGGAATGACCCCGCACGGCATCGGGAGGGCTCTACCTTCCGATGCCGGCGGTACCATATCGGACGGCTTGAACTGGTATAATTCGAGGGCAGGGGCGTGAAGGCAATCAACGCGATCCGCATGGGCGGAGTCGAGGTTCTGCCATTGGTCGAAGGCGGCAAGGGCGTCGCGGTCTCCAACGGCGCCTCCTGCGGTGCCTGGGCCTCCGGTGGCGGCGTCGGCACTTTCTCGGCCGTCAACGCCGATAGCTACGACGAGAATGGCGAGGTCATCCGCCAGATCTACCACGGCAAGACCCGGCGCGAGCGGCATGAGGAGCTGGTCGCCTACGGCATCCGCGGCGGCATCGCCCAGGCCCAGGAAGCGCATGAGCGCAGCAACGGCCAGGGTCGCATCCACACCAACATCCTCTGGGAGATGGGCGGCGCCGAGCGCGTCGTCCGCGGCATCCTGGAAGGCGCCCGCGGCCTCATCAACGGCATCACCTGCGGCGCCGGCATGCCCTACCGGCTGTCGGAGATCGCTCGGGAGTTCCGCGTCCACTACTACCCGATCGTCTCCTCCGGCCGCGCCTTCGCCGCCCTCTGGAAGCGTAGCTACAACAAGACGCGCGAATGGCTCGGCGGCGTGGTCTACGAGGACCCCTGGCTGGCCGGCGGCCATAACGGCCTGTCCAACTCCGAGGACCCGGCCCGCCCCGAGGACCCATACCCCCGCGTCCTCAAGCTCCGCCAGCAGATGCGCGAGTTCGGCTTGGGCGAGGTGCCCATCATCATGGCCGGCGGCGTCTGGTGGCTGGAGGAGTGGCAGGACTGGATCGACAACCCCGAGCTCGGCCCCATTGCCTTCCAGTTCGGCACCCGTCCCCTGCTGACCCAGGAAAGCCCGATCTCGGACGCCTGGAAGCAGCGCCTGCTGACGCTGAAGGAGGGCGATATCCTCCTCCAGCGCTTTTCCCCGACCGGCTTCTACAGCAGTGCCGTCCGCAACGAGTTCCTGTCCGAGCTCGAGGCCCGCAACGAGCGCCAGGTCGCCTTCACGCAGGAGCCCGTCGGCGACCACGTCGCCGAGTACGCCGTCGGCCCCCGCCGCCGCCGCGTCTGGCTGACGCCGCATGACCGTGCCCGCGTCGCCGGCTTCGAGGCGAGCGGCTTCACCGAGGCCATGCGTACGCCGGACAATACATTGATCTTCGTCACCCCGGAAAAGCAGGCCGAGATCGTGCAGGATCAGGTCGACTGCATGGGCTGCCTCTCTTCCTGCCGCTTCTCGAACTGGGACCAGCACAGCGCCACCTTCGACAACGGCAAGAAGGCCGACCCGCGCAGCTTCTGCATCCAGAAGACGCTGCAGGACGTGGCCCATGACGGCGCGCTGGAGCACAACCTGATGTTCGCCGGGCACAACGCCTTCCGCTTCGGCTCGGACCCGTTCTATTCGAACGGCTTCATCCCGACCGCCAAGCAGCTGGTTGAGCGCATCCTGACGGGGCGCTGACCGCGCCCCGGCACTGGGCAGGATTACAGGGAAGGGCGGCGCAAGCCGCCCTTCGCCTTTTCCGACCCTGCGCCCCGGTCCTGGGCCCGGGCGGTGCTGATGACAGGCCCATGCCGCGCGGTTACACAGCGGCTGGTTTCAAGCATTCGGGCGGGACATGCCGGAACAGGGTCGCGGGCTGCTGCCCGGGTTGCATGGGCTGCGCGCCGTGGCGGCGCTGATGGTGTTCCTCTACCATCTGCATGCGATTCCCGGCCTTCAGGTGCCGGCGGCGCTTCCCTGGATCGCCACGCATTTCGGCTTCGGGGTCCACCTTTTCTTCGCGCTCTCGGCCTTCGCGCTGGCCTGGGCAAATCCCCATGCGGCGGAACGGCCCGGCTCCTACCTCATCAAGCGCTTCTTTCGCATTGCGCCGCTCTACTACATCGTTCTTGCCGTGGTCCTGGTCCTATCGCGTACCGGATGGCCGGGGATCGAGCGCTTCATCGCCGAAGTGACCTTCACCTTCAATTTGGTGCCGGGCTGGCACCCTGGCCTGGTCCCGGCCGGCTGGACGGTGGGCACCGAGATGCTCTTCTACCTCCTGCTGCCGTTGCTCCTGCGGGTTCGCAGCATCGCCGGCATGGCTGTCGTGACCGCCCTGGCGACGCTCCTCTCCTACGAGGCGCGGCGGCTGCTGACGGCCTGGCTGCCCGGCAGCGACTACAACCTGGCTTCCCTCCCAAGCAACCTTTCGATCTTCATCGCCGCCCTGCTCGCCTTCCGCATTTTCGACGCGGTGCGCGGCACCGCCTGGGAGGGCCGCGCCGCGGCGCTCGCCGCCGCCTTCACGCTCGGCCTGCTCGGCCTGCTGCTCTCGCCGGCAGGGAGCCTAGTGGAAGGGCCGGGCGACTCCCGGGTGCTGGTCTTCGGCTATGCCTTCGCCGCGGCCTGCCTGTGGCAGGCTCTCCGCCCGTCCTGGCTGCTGCGGTCGCGGCCGGCGCTCTGGCTCGGGGAGCGGAGCTACAGCATCTACCTCTCGCACTTCCTGCTGATCCTGGTGCTGCGGCCGGCCTATGGCTGGATCCTGGGGCAGCTCGGGCAGGGCGGCGCGGCCTTCCTGGCCTGCGCCGCCATCACCCTGCCGCCGCTCTGCATCGCGGCTGCGCTCGGCTATCGCCTCGTCGAGGTGCCGGGGATCGCATTGGGCCGCCGGTTGATCGGGCGCAGCAGCCCGAACCCCGCGTTGAAGCCAATGGCAGGGCGCTGACGCCGAGGGGCGTAGGCGCCGCCTGCCAAGCGGCGGCGAGAAGGCGTTCTAGGTCAGGACGTCCATTGGCATTCCCACCCCGTCGTCCCGCCCCATCGTCCCCAGCGTCCCAAGCCCTCGCTCATACTGCGGCGCCACGCGCAGCGCCTCCGTCCGCCCCAGCGCCGCCGCGGCATGGATCGGCCAATACGGGTCCCGCAGCAGCGCCCGCGCCAGCAGGATCAGGTCCGCCTTCCCCTCGCTGAGGATCGCCTGTGCCTGCTCAGGCTCGGTGATCATCCCGACCGCCGCGACGGCCACCCCGGCCCCGTCGCGCACCGCCTCCGCCCCCGGCACCTGGTAGCCCGGTCCGACGGGGATCGCCTGCCGCGCATCCAGCCCGCCAGAGGTCACGTCGATCATGTCCACCCCCAGCGCCTTCAGCCGCGCCGACAGCGCCACCGTCTCCGCCGTGGTCCAGCCCCCCTCCACCCAGTCGGTGTGGGAGAGCCGCACGCAAAGCGGCACCTCGTCGGGGATGGCCTCGCGCACCGCCCGTGCGCATTCCTCGGTCAGCCGCACCCGCCCGTCGAAATCCCCGCCCCAGCCATCGTTCCGCTGGTTGGCCAGGGGCGAGAGGAACTGATGCAGCAGGTAGCCATGTGCCGCATGCAGCTCGATGAAGCGGTACCCCGCCGCGATGCTCCGCCGCGCCGCCGCCGCCGTATCGGCAACCACTTGCCCGATCTCTACATCGCTCAGCGCCCGCGGCACCGCATATCCCTGGAAGGCGGCGGCGCTCGGCCCCACCGGCACCCAGCCCGGCTCCGCCGGCCCATGCAGCCAGGCCTGCTTCCGGCTTCCCTTCCGCCCTGCATGAGCGATCTGGATGCCAGGGACGGAGCCCATGGCCGCGATCCCCTCCGCCAGCCGCCTGTGGCCGGGGATCTGCCCATCGTCCCAGATGCCAAGATCGGCCGGTGAGATGCGCCCCTCGGGCGACACCGCCGCCGCCTCGGTGATGGTCAGCCCCACCCCGCCCACGGCGCGCGAGAGCAGGTGCTGGAGGTGCCAGTCGGTCGGCTTGCCATCCTCCGCGCAGGAATACTGGCACATGGGGGAGACGCCGATGCGGTTCTTAAGCGTGACGCCACGGAGGGTGAGCGGCTCGAACAGGTCGGTCATGATAACGGACTCCAGGGGGGGCTCCACGGCGGCAACCGGCCCAGCCGGTTCTGGAACAGGGCGAACAAGACGGGTTCTCCCGCCGGCCTCGGCAGAAGATAGCCCGCGGCGTCCGCGGGGAAACGGGTCATCGTCACGCTGTCCCGCACATTCCCGCCGACCACCTCGACCACCCCCGCCCCCACCCGCACGACGATGTCGCAATGCATGGGCCGGAACCGCCCCGCATCCGCCGCCCTTTGCCGCCAGTCGCTGATCGGCACCGCCCCCCTGTCGGCGCAGAGCAGATCGCCCGGCCGCGGCGCCGCCTCGAACGGGCCGCTCGGCAGGAACGGCGCCGAGGCCGGGAAGGCCAGTGCATCCCGGATCAACGCATCGACATAGTCGGAATGCGCGGCGGAAGGCGGAAACTCCTGCCTATCCACCCCCGCGGCCGCCAGGATGAAGGAGATGAACGCCGCCGACCAATAGGGCTCCCGCCACAACCCCTGGCCTCCCACCCCGCCGATTGCCTCCGCATAAAGCGCCCGGTTCCGCTCGATCGCTCCCTCGTCCCTCGGTACCGCCCGCCAGTAAGCCAGCACGCGGGGGAAATTCGACGGGTCGCTCTCCGCCCCGCTGGAGGTGCCGGGCGCCCCTACCTCCACCACCACGCTGCCCCATTCCGCCCATTCGCCGAGCGCGATCCGGACCATCCGCTCCCGCGCCGCGGGCGGATAGGGCAGCGGCGCGGCGCGGGGCGGCGCCACCGCACAGGCCCCGAGCAGCAGCAGAAGCAGGATCGATCGCATGCCCCCCTGTAGCGCAACGAGCCCCCCTTCCATAGGCTCCGACGGATGAGCGACACCCCCTCCGGCCGCCTCTTCTTCCAGAGTGAGACCTTCCGCGTGGAAGCCTCGAGCGCCCGCGTCCGCCACCCTCGCGTCACCGGCCGCAGCCTGACCGAGCCGGCGTGTGAGGTGCCGATCCACGCCGAATGCGACGTGCTGGTCGTCGGCGGCGGCCCGGCCGGCACCGCCGCTGCCGTCGCCGCTGCCCGCCTCGGCGCCCGGACGATGCTGATCGAGCGCTACAACCATCTCGGCGGCCTCTCCACCGGCGGCCTCGTCATCTGGATCGACCGCATGACCGATTGGTCCGGCCAGCTCGTGATCCGTGGCTTTGCCCAGGAATTCCTGGCCCGCATGCCGCTGGACGCCATCGCCGGCCCGCCGCGCGAGGCCTGGGGCAGCCGCGACGCCGCGACCGCCGCCTGGTGGGCGCTCCGCACCGCCGCCTTCCACGGTACCATCACCCACTCCCCGACGGCCGATCCCGAATGGATGAAGGCCACAGCACTTGAGATGGTCCTCGAAGCCGGCGCCGAGCCGCTCTTCCACGCCTGGGGCGCCCAGCCGGTGATGGAGGGCGATGCCGTCCGCGGCACCATCTTTGAGAGCAAGCAGGGCCGCCGTGCCATCCTTGCCAAGGTCGTGGTGGACGCGACCGGCGATGGCGACCTCCTCCACCGTGCCGGCGCCAGCTGCTCCGACGACATCGAGGAGGGTGACATCCACCACGCCATAAACACGAGCTGGATGTTCGGCGGCGTCGACATGGAGGCCTGGCTGCGCTGGAGGGCCGAGCAGCCGCAGCAATTTGCCGACTTCCTCCAGCGCGGGCGGGCGGCGCATGGCCAGTTCGAGAAGGCCTTCGTCTCCTGGCGGAATGATGTCGCCCTGTTCATGGGCCCGCGCATGACCGGCTTCTCGGCCGTCGCCGTGGACGACCTGACGGAGGTGGAGATCCGCAGCCACCGCCTGATGCTGGCCCACCTGGAATTCTATCGCGCCCACGCCCCCGGCTTTGCCGGTGCCTGGCCGCTGCTGAGCGCCCCCCAGATTGGCGTCCGCCATGGCCGTCGCCTTGTCGGCATGGATGCCGTGACACGGGCGATGTGGGACGGTCGCATATCCCCGGACGAGATCGGCGTCTCCCCACCGCTCTCGCCTCGCTTCCTTAATGTCTCGATCCCATACGGCGCTCTTGTCCCGACGCAACTCGACGGCCTGCTCGCTCCCGGCCGCCACCTGTCCTGCGACGCCACCAGCCACTCCTTCCTGCGGGAGATTCCGCAATGCTGGCTCACCGGGCAGGCTGCCGGCATCGCTGCCGCCCTTTCCGCCGACCGGGGCGTCGCGCCACGATCGCTACCGGTACGAGACGTGCAGCGGATGCTGCTCGCCCATGGCGGGTATCTGTCGTCAGAAACAACCGCCGCGGCTGCATAAAACATAAATTAACTTGAGTTAATGAAAAGCCCATGTTCACGTTATCGTGATTGCGTATACTGTCCCTCGTTCAGGCCGTGGCCTTGGACGTCTCCTCCCAGTGATCTGTGCCGCAACCTGGGGTTGGGTACCTGATCGCCACTTCGGGCCGGTTGATCGCGGGTGTCACGCCCGCCGTCACCGGCCCGCTTTTTTTCCAGCCTTCCGAGAATGGCCCTTGGCTTCCACTAAGCCGCCGGCAGGCCGCCTACCGCGTGCAGGCTGCCGGGGATAGGCTGTGCTGAAGCGAAGGCTGTCCAGGAGGATGCCTCCTCGGTGACGGCGTCGAGCCCCTTTCAGCCGGGCTTCGAATGCGCAGGAGAGGGACGGCCAGGATGAAGAAGTTTCTCAACGACCCTCGCCGCGTGGTGCGCGAGATGCTCGAAGGCGAGGTGGACCTGCACCCCGGCCAGGCCCTGTTGCGGGACGAGGATGTGGTGGTGCGCGTCGGCCTGCCCGAACCTGCTGCGCGCGGCGTGGCCGTGCTCTCGGGCGGCGGCAGCGGGCATGAGCCGGCCCATGCGGGTTATGTCGGGGCGGGCATGCTGCACGCGGCCGTCGCGGGCGACGTCTTCACCTCGCCCGGTGTCGACGCGGTGCTGGCCGCCATCCGCGCCGCGGCCGGGCCCGCCGGCGCGGTGCTGATCGTGAAGAACTACACCGGCGACCGGCTGAATTTCGGCCTCGCCGCCGAGCTGGCCCGCGCCGAGGGCATCCCGGCCGAAGTGGTGGTGGTCGCCGATGACGTGGCACTGCGCGACACGGTGGAGCCCGCGCGGCGACGCGGCATCGCCGGCACCGTGCTGGTGCACAAGGTGGCCGGCGCCGCCGCCGCGGCCGGCCTGCCGCTGGAGGCGGTGGCGGCGGAGGCCCGCGCCGCCGCGGCGGCGGTCGGCAGTATGGGCGTCGCGCTCGGCGCCTGCACCGTCCCCGCCGCGGGCCGCCCCGCCTTCTCCCTCGGCGAGCAGGAGGTGGAACTGGGCCTCGGCATCCATGGCGAACAGGGCGTGCGCCGCGTCTCCCTGCGCCCTGCGGACGCGCTGGTACAGGAGATGCTCGACACCATCCTGGCCGACGCCGTCCTGCGCGGGGGCGAGCGCGTGGCACTGCTAGTGAACGGCCTCGGCGGCACCCCGCCGATGGAGCTGGCCTTGGTGGCCCGCAGCGCCCTCGCCCTGTTGCGGGCGCGCGGGCTGGTCGTGAAGCGCGCCTGGTGCGGCAACCTGCTCACCGCGCTGGAGATGCCTGGCGCCTCGCTGACCGTGATGCGGGTGGATGACGGAATGCTGGCGCGGCTGGACGCGCCGACCGAGGCTCCCGCCTGGCCCGGCAGCGGCCGGATCACGCCCACCCGGCAGCTGGTCGGCACCGCCGCCGCGCAGGTGGCCGAGGCGGTCCGCCCGGCGACGCCCGCGGGCGAGGTGGTGCGCCGTGCCGCCCTCGCCGCCGCCACCGCGCTGGAGGGGGCCGAGGCGCGGCTGACCGCGCTCGACAGTGCCGCCGGAGACGGCGACCTCGGCATCAGCATGTCGCGTGGCGCTGCAGCCCTGCGCGCCCTGCCGGGGTCCGCCTGGGCCGAGGCGCCGACGGCCTTGGCGCGCATGGGAGAGGCGTTGCGACGCGCCATCGCCGGCAGCTCCGGCCCCTTCTACGCCACGGCGCTGCTGCGCGCGGCCCGTGCCCTGCCAGCCGCACCATCGCCCGCCGATTGGTCCGCCGCTCTGGCCGCCGGCGTGGACGCGATCGCGGAGCTGGGCGGCGCGAAGCCCGGCGACCGCACCATGCTGGACGCGCTGCATGCTGCCGCAGAGGCCTTCGCCCAGGCGCTGGCGGCCGGGCAGGCGCCCACCTCGGCCTGGGAGGAAGCGGTGCAAGCCGCGCGGGCTGGTGCGGAGGCCACCGCCTCCATGCGCCCGCGCCTGGGCCGTGCCAGCTATCTTGGCGACCGCGCCCTCGGCACGCCGGATGCCGGTGCGGCCGCGGCCGTGGTCTGGCTGGAAGCCCTGGCGCCGGATCAGGCGCGTGACGCAGAAACGAGGGAGTAACCACGCCATCCCGCACCGCCCAAGGCTGGACAGGCCCCGGCAGCAGGCGATGCGTGACGAGATATCTGCGCCTCCTCCCCTGCCCTCGCCGCGCTGGAACCGGCACGCCGCGGCGCTTCTTCGGCCGGCACAACCTTGGCAGCCGCAACAGCACGGACATCAGGACCGCAATCATCATCGGTACCTGCACGCCAGCCGAATGCGCCAACGACTTCGCCACCGCCAAGTCTGGCGCAAACCGATGATGAACGCTCCGGGCCGCCTATCCTGGGCACCAGCCTTGGAGAATCACAGCATGCGCGTCCCTTGCGGCATCACCAAAGCGACCAGACGGGAATGCCATGAAGGATGACGCAGGACATCGAGGCGCGGATCGCAGGCCCGCCGGTCCTGAACAGCCCCGTACACCCGACGGACGCTACTTCGTGGTGCGTGGCCGGTTGTGGCGGCTGAGCAACCCGGCACTCGACCCGGCGGAGCGCGAGCGGCTGGTGCAGCAACTGATGACCGCCCGCCATGCTGTCCGGATGGCGAAAGGCGATCCCGACGCACTCCGTGCCGCGCGGTCGAGCGTCGACGCAGCAAAGCGGGCCCTTGGTGAGCGCGGACCGCCTTGGTGGACGGACGGCGCCCCTGACTACAACCGGCGCCTGGTTGGAAACACGCCCTATGCCGGCTGGTTCGAAACCGTCTCCGCCAAGGACACCGGTTGATTCGGCCGCCACTCAGATTGGCAGCTTCGTGGTGAGGTAGGGATCGACGGGAGGCCTTTCGGGCACCGTCAGCCGGAACGTCGGGCGGGATGCGGCGGCAGCAATCCATTCCGGGCCGCTTGGCCGCTCGCGGATCGAGCGATCGGTGCGGGTCGAGACTAGCCCATAGATTGGACGGTCGCCATAACCGGGGGCGGCATCGCCGAACGCCCAGGCAAGGTTGCCGTAAGTCGATGGGTCACGGCCATCGAGACTCAGCCGGTCGTTCAGGTAGCAGGCGGTGGCCCAACCCGTCTCGGGATCCGGGGTCATCGCAATCAGCCTTTTCGCCCAATACATGCGCAGGTTGTTGTGCATCCAGCCGTCAAGCAGGTACTGCTTCTGGCACGCATTCCATGTTTCGTCGGCTGTTTCGCCGTGAACCAACGCACCGAGCGTCTCGAGATGCGGCCGCGGTTCCGACGCATGGGCCTGAAGCGTTGCCCGGGCCCATTTCGGCACGCGGGCATAGCTCTCCGGAACGGGCAGGCTGCGGGCCTTGTAGTGAAACCACTCGCGCCAGCTGAGAAGCTCGTCGGCGAATTTGGCTCGGCTTGCATCCGCCACATCCGCCTGCGCGATCGCGGCCATGATCTCGCGCGGACCCACCATGCCGAAGTGAAGGTAAGGCGAGAGCGTCGACGCCCCTTCCGGGCGCCGCGCGTCGTTTCGTGCATCCGCATAGGCCGGCAGGACCTCGTCGCGCAGGCGGGATAGGCGCAGCAGAACCTCGGCCCGCGTCGGCGGGAACATCGCGCTGGGCGGGAGCGCATGGTCGATCGCGCAGGATGCAACGAGGGCGTCGATGGCCGCGTCGTCCATCGGGCCAAGATGGTCAGGCTCGTAGGGTAGTGGCCCCCCGTAGGGCGCGACCAATGGTTCTTCGTCTGTCCACTCTCGCCACGCATCGCGCAGCTTCTCGTGGCGACGACGAAAGGCGGAGGTAGTGCCGACGCCCTGTTCCAATGCAGCGGGTGGCACGAGGCACGCAGCGTTCACCGCGAAGACGGCCGTGCCGGTTTTCGCGGCAACCCGTTCGGCCTGCCACTGTGCGACGAAGGCAGGCTGGTCCTCCAGCACGAGCGCGGCGGCTGGCGCGGCAAGCCGATAGACCAAGCCCTTCTCGCGCTTAGCCGCCCGGTCGACATATTGCACGCAGGCGAGGCCGCGCTCTGCGCAGCCGCGCGCCACATCACGGCTGGCGCCCAAGGCAAAGCGGTGCAGCCTGTCGGATGCGAAGGGATAATCCTCACGGAGGCCGTGGTAAACAAGCACCGGGAGGCCAAGCTCATTGCCGAGCCGCACGGCCGCGTCGATGACCGGGTTATCAAAGGCACGCAACGCTTGCTGCAGCCAGCAAAGGATGTACGGACCATCTCGCAACGGCGCGCCGTTGAGCGGGCGGACACGCGGAGCGTCGCTCCAGGTCGCCAAGGACATGGGCAAGGAACTCATCATCGCTCCTCCAGCGGATCACGCTGAATCAGGTCGGGGAGACTGCAACGGCAACGCTCGTGGGACGGAAGAGATCATCTGTTCAGACAGCGGCCCCAACTTCGTGGCCAAGGCAGCGCAGGACTGGATTACCAGCGTTGGCGCGCGGACGGCCTACATCGAGCCCAGGAGCCCCTGGGAGAGCGGCTATGTCGAGTCCTTCAACGGCAAGCTCCGGGACGGGCGGCTGGACTGCGAGGTGCTCAAGACGCTCAAAGGGGCTCAGGTGCTGATCGGGCAATGGCGCCAGCACTTCGACACCGTAAGGCCACATAGGGCTCTCGGCTTTCGGCCACCTGCACCGGAGGTGGCCCTGCCCCTGCTGCTTCGCCGCCCGAACCTAACCGGATCAGCAGCGCCTGCCGTTAAGGTGACGCGGCGAAAGTGGTCCGGCTCTGGTGTTGGTTTTTCGGCGGGTTTTCTCATGACGGATGTGGAGATCGGCCATGGAGCGGCGGTTCTCGGTGGAGCGGATCGTGGCGGTGCTGAAGTAGGCCGAGTTGGGCCTGCCGGTGGCCGAGCTGACCCGTAAGCTCGGTATCTCGGAACAAACCTTCTACCGCTGGAAGAAGCAGTATGCCGGGCTGGAGACGGGTCAGGGCCGTGCGTTGGAGCAGCTGACCGAGGAGAATGCCCCGCTGAAGCGGCCGGAGCGAAGCTCAGCCTCGACTGGACCGTCTTGCAGGACGTCCTGTCAAAAAAAATTTCCCCGGCCATCGCTCATGAAGGAGGTTGTGGCTATGTGGCGCGGAGCCACGGCACCAGCGAGCGCCGGGCCTGTACCTCGACACGCCAGCACCGAGCGACGCCGCGCAAACCGAGCACCTTCCCGGCGTCGGCCCGGTGGTGACCGGCACCCTCCGCCATGGCCGCCTCGCCCTCGGCGACGAGGTCGCGCTCTATCCCAGCGCCCGGCGCGCCCGCATCCGGAGCTCGCAGATGCATCGCCGCCCTGTCCCGGTCGCTTCGCCTGGCCGCCGTGTCGCCGTGGCGTTGCGCGGGTAGAACTGGCCGACATGCGTCGCAGCCTGTTGCTCGCCCCGTCCGGCGCGGTGCAGCCGACGGAGTGGCTGGACGCGCGGCTCACCCTGCTCCCCTCCGCCTCCGTGCCCCTGGCCGACGGCGCGACCCTTTGCCTGCTCACCGGCATGGCGGAGGCCTTCGCCCACCTCCGGCTTCCCGAAGGCGAGGCCCTTGCCCCCGGCGCCACCGCCCTCGTCCAGCTCCGCTGCGATCCGCCGCTGGCGGCGATGGCGGGCGATGGTTTCATCCTTCGCCTCCCCTCCCCCGCGCACAGCATCGCCGGCGGCACCCTCGTCCACCCCGAGGACTGAGTCACCTTGCGCGAGACCCTGCGCGCCAGTCTCGCCGCTTTCCATGCCGCCCATCTGATGGAGGCCGACCTCCGCCCCAAAGCCCTGCCCGCTGCCATCACCGAGCCCATCCTGGCCGCCCTCCTTGCCGAGGGCGCTGCGGAACGGGTGCAGGGCCTGCTGCACGCCCCCGGCTTCGACCCAGCCCGCGCCCTGTCCGGCGATCCGCGGGAGCTGGCGCTAGGCCTCGCCGCCCTATTCCGCCGCGCCGGCCTCTCGCCCCGCCCGATGCGGCGGAGGCTGCGGCCGGCGACCCGCGGCGCCGAGCCGCGCTCCGCTTCCTGCTCCAGCGCGGCGTACTGGTCCGCACCGCGGATGCCGTGCAGCGCCGCACCATCCTCTTCCATCGCCAGGCGATCGAGGGGACGAAGCGCCGCCTCGCCGAAGCGCCTGGAGGTTTCACCGCAAGCGAGGCCGGGACGCTACTCGGCATCTCGCTCAAATACGGCATCCCGCTGCTCGAGCGCCTGGATGCCCTCCGCATCACCCGCTGGGTTGGCGACCGGCGCTTCCTCATCCGTGGTTCGACGGCAGGGCGGGCCACCGCCATCTTGGCTCGGTGAGCAGTACGGAGGCGTGCTGGGCCTGGTGGCCCTCCCGGTCTTCAAAACCGGTGGCACGCCCAACGCGTGCGGCAGGTTCGATTCCTGTCCGCCTCTGCCCATTGGCGGCTCCGCATTACTTCCGATAGACGGGAGCCGATGCAGAAAGACCTGGACCCGATGCCACTCGCCGAGGGTTGCGAATTGCTGCTGGTCGGCGGCGGTCATGCGCATCTCGGCCTGCTGCGCTCGCTCGCCATGCGGCCCATTCCCGGGCTGCGCGTCACCCTGGTCGCCGATGAGCTGGCGCCGATCTATTCCGGCATGGTGCCTGGCCTGATCGCTGGCCTCTATGCGCCGGAGGACTGCGTCGTCGAGCTGCCGCGCCTGACGCTCGCCGCCGGCGCCCGGCTGATCCACGACCGCGTCACCGGCCTGCAACCTACCGCTCGCCGACTGCTGTGCGCTCGCCATCCGCCGCTGCGCTACGACCTGCTTTCGCTCGATGTCGGCTCCGTCGCCCGTCCCTTACCGCCGGGCAAGGGGCCGCTGCTCCCCGTTCGCCCTATCCGCAACCTGGAGGAGCGTTTCCGCGCCGCCCTGCCGGCCGCCCGCGCCGCGGTGATCGGCGGCGGCGCGGCGGGAGTGGAGCTCTCCTTTTCACTCCGCCACCGTCTCGGCCCGGAGGCGGAGATCACCCTACTTCCCGGCTCCCGGATCCTGCCCCATTCTGGGCCGCTGGCGCGCTGGATCGTACGCCGTGCCTTGGCCAGGCGCCGCATCACCGTCATCCCCGGCGCCCCGGTGGCCGAGGCGCAGCCGGACGCGCTGCTGCTCGGCGATGGCCGCCGAATCCACTGCGACTTGGCCCTCTGGACCACCGGCGCTGCCGCCCCGGCTTGGCTGCGTAAGACCGGCCTCACCCTTGACTCGCAGGGCTTCATCAAGGTGGACGAGACCCTCCGCTCCCTCTCCCACCGCGAGGTCTTCGCCGCCGGCGATGTCGCCGCCATGCAGGCGCATCCGCGCGAGAAGGCCGGGGTCTACGCTGTCCGCCAGGGGCCGGCCCTGGCCGATACCATCCGCCGGCTAGTGGCCGGCGAGGCGCCGCGCCCCTTTCGCCCGCAGCGCCACACCCTCGCCCTGATCGGCACCGCGGATGGTGAGGCGATCGCGCTCCGCGGCCGGCTGGCGCTGGCGGGCCGCTGGGCCTGGCGCTGGAAGCGGCACATCGACCGCAACTGGGTCGCCCGCTTCGCCGCCCTGCCGGCCATGCCAGCCACAGCCGCCGCCCCGGCGCCCATGCGCTGTGCCGGCGGCGGCGGCAAGCTGGCCGCACCCGTCCTCTCCGGCGCCCTCCGTCGTCTCGGCCTCACGGACGGGCCCGAGCCGTTGGACGATGCTGCCCTGCTCAACCCGCCGCCTGGCGCACTGCTGCTGCAGAGCGTCGACCAACTCCGCGCCTTTGTCACCGACCTCCACGTCTTCGGCCGCATCGCCGCCAACCACGCGCTCGGCGAAGTCCATGCGATGGGCGGCCGACCGCTCTCGGCGCTCGCCCTCGTCACCCTGCCCCACGCCCCCGCCGCCTGGCTGGAGGAGGATCTCTACGCCATGCTCCGTGGCGCGCAGGAGGTGCTGGAGGGCGCTGGCGCCCGCCTCCTCGGCGGCCATAGCGGCGAGGGCGCGGAGCCAACGCTTGGCTTCTCGGTCACCGGCACAGCCGAGCCGGGGCGGCTGCTGCGCAAGGGCGGCCTTCGCCCTGGCGACCGGCTGGTGCTGACCAAGCCGCTCGGCACAGGCGTTATCCTCGCCGCCGCCATGCGGGGCGAGGCGCGAGCGGCCTGGCTCGAGCCTGCCCTCGCGGCCATGCAGCAGCCTGGTGGGCCAGTGGTTGCGGCGCTGGCCGCCCAAGGCGCCACGGCCTGCACAGATGTGACGGGCTTCGGCCTGCTCGGCCATATGGCGGAGATGCTGCGCGCCAGTCGCTGCTCCGCCCGGCTCGATACGGCGGCGATCCCGCTCCTCCCCGGCATGCAGGAGGCGCTGGACCAGGGCATCCGCAGTACCCTGCATGATGGCAACGAGGCGACCGTCGCCGGCCTTGTCGAGAACCCGCCCGCTGCCCTGCTTGACCCGCAGACCGCCGGCGGCTTCATCGCCGGCCTGCCCGAGGCCTCCGTCGCGCCCTGCCTCGCGGAACTCCGCCGCCTGGGTGCAGAGGCCGCGCTCATCGGCACAGTGACGGCCGGCCTTCCCGCCATTAGTTTGACCTGACAGCACCCGACCGCGGTTCTCGCGAGACTGCGCCGTCCGTAGCCCGTCACCCTCTGCCAGGTCTCCAGCCTCTTTGCGATGAGCCAGATGTGGCGATTGCGTTGGCTCCGCGCCTCGGCGTCCTCCCTGCTCGGCACCATCGACGCTTGTGGCGGGGATGATGACGTCCGGCGGGGATCGGGCTGGTGGTCGGCAATGGGCTGGTACACGGGCTCGCCGTCGTACGCCCATCTGCTATCACGGAGACGTCCTTGCCCACGATCGCCTCGAGCAGCGGCACTTGACCGCCGTCATCAGCGGCATTGTCGGTCAGCACGCAGGCGACGATCTCGCCGGTGCCAGCGCGACTGCAATGTGCAGCTTGCGCCAGGACTGGCGCGTCCGGCCGTGCTTCTCCGCATCCCACTCGCCCTGGCCGAAGAGCTTCAGGCCGGTGCTGTCGATCAGCAGGGGCACCGGGCCGCACGGGATGACCTTGGGCTGCCGTTCAGCAAAGCTGCGGCCGTGACGGCTGAGCCTTGTGCGATCGGGCACCCGCAGTTCCTGCCCAAGCAGCCGGAGCACGCTCGTGGTGAAGCCTTCCACTTGGCGCAAGGCGAGCTACAGCATCAGCTCGGTCGTCATGTCCGGGTACCAGGACAGGACTGGCCACCGGCGTGATCCGCCGCGGCGCCTGCCACCCGTTCAGGGCAGCCGCATCGAACCAGAGCGTCAGGTCGCCACGCCGCGTCAAGCCGGCTTCATAGGCTGGCCAGTTATGGACCCGGTATCGGCTTTTCGTATGTGGTGGCGGCGAGCGGCGTTGTGCTTGAACAGCATGCCGAAGCGCGTAACGGCTCAACCATGGCCGGGATACCACTCGGATCCCAGCGGCTCGCTGCGCCAACGCCATTAGCCAGCAGGCTGCCAGCGCGTGGAGAGGTATTCTTCTGATGAGCGGTCGCAAGCCTGCGGAGGTTTCCGTAGACGTCAGACGATACGCCAGCAACCTCCTTCAGCATGGAGCGCAAGCGATGCGTGGCGGTGTCGGACGGCAGCCGCTCCGTGAAGCGTTGTATTGTCACTGAACCACCATGGTGGCCAAGCAACCAGTGCCGAAAGGGGCGGCCGTCACGGGAGCCATGAACCGCCCATGCCTCCGGGTCATCCAGCGACGCAATGGCTGATATGAGCTCCCGAAGCAGGAGCTACTAAGGATCAAGACAAATAATCCGCGTCAGGGCATCCCCGACACCGTCAATCCCCCTCGACTACGCCGGCTTAAGGCCTGACGCCTTATGGTCACAACGCAGCCGTTGTTGGCTTCGAGTATCTCGGCCACGTCTCCCGTTCCACCTTTCCTGTCCCTGCCTCGAGCTTGCTCGATCCAAGCGCATACAACGCCGCCTCAGACAACGCACTGATAGTCCTTCAGCAGTTGCGTTGGGGATGCCAGGGCCGCTGCCCGCTCGGTGCAATTCAGATATCATCAAGCCCGATCTTGTCTCCCGAATAAGGATGAAGCTTGCGGATAAGCCACGGACACACTTCATAGCCATCTGCGTCCGTCGGTCGATCAATCTTGTTCGCTGGATGGTCGGTTGGGGTTAGGTGGACAGCAGGCATAGGCGGTGCAGCATTCCGACGGGTGCTATGCTTCCCAGAGAGGCAGCAGCTTCGGTCGGAAGGCAGACCGTGGCGCCGCAACTAAGTGATCGCGCTCCCGTTGGGCCATCAGCGTCTCCAACGGACGCCGGTCGGATTTCACTCATTGCCAGGTCGGACCGAGAAATGAGAGGATCCACCTTGGCTGCCATCTCCGTGCCAGGATCAGCAAGGCCGCTTCACCCCTTGCACGCGATTCTGCTCGCTTTCCCGCTCCCGCTCTTCCTCGGCGCATTGCTCAGCGACTTCGCCTACCGGTCAAGCTTTCAAATCCAGTGGGCCAACTTCTCGTCCTGGCTCCTCGCGGGCGGATTGTTCATCGGCGGCTTCGCCCTGCTTTGGGCACTGATCGATCTGATCCGAAGCGGGACGGCGCGGAGGAAGCGTGCGGCCATCTACTTCTTCGTGCTGCTCGCCATGTGGATACTCGGCTTCATCAGCGCGCTCGTTCATTCGAAGGATGCCTTCGCAATTATGCCCGAGGCGCTCTACCTGTCCGCCATTGCGACAATCCTCGCGCTCGTTGCGGCTTGGATGGGCTACTCGGGCTATCAATCGAGGGAGGCAGCGTGATGCGCACAGCTCTTCTGATCAGCGTCGCGGCGCTTGCCCTTTCCGCCTGCGACGGCGAACCCGCCCCGCAGCGGCACGGAGCCAATCCGAGCCTCCCGGAGCCGCATCGCGGCCTGCTGCCCGATATGACGATTCCCCGTCCGGCAGCCTGGGGCAATGATCGTCCGACGGTGCCACAGGGCTATACGATCCAGGCCATAGCTACGGATCTCAGGATCCCGCGCCAGACGCTCGTCCTTCCCAATGGCGATATCCTGGTCACGGAGGGCACGGGCGGGCAGGGTGCCCCTCGGCTCAATCCCAAGGCCTTCATCGCGGGCATCATCAAGAGTTGGGGCAAGACGTCGGTGCCGGGCGGCAACCGCCTGACGCTGCTGCGTGACGCCGACGGCGATGGAACCTATGAGAGCCGGAGCGTCTTCGCGGAAAATCTGAACGGACCTTATGGCCTCGCCCTCGTCAACGGCGCCCTTTATGTCGCCAACCAGGATGCCCTGGTACGCTTCGACTATCGCGAGGGCCAGACGCAGGCGAGCGGACCGCCGACATTGGTGACGAACTTGCCATCGGCGGTCAACCATCACTGGACGAAGGCGATGGCCGCCAGCCCCGATGGCCGGTTCCTCTATGTCGGCATTGGATCCAACAGCAACATCACCGAGCGCGGGATGGAAGTCGAAGTCGATCGGTCCATGGTATGGCAGATCGACCCCCAAACAGGCGCGCACAGGCCCTACGCGACCGGTCTTCGCAATCCTACAGCCCTCACGATCCAACCAGGAACGGGCCGGCTCTGGGCGGTGGTGAACGAAAGAGACGAAATTGGCCCTGACCTCGTTCCCGACTACCTAACCTCAGTGCGTGAGGGCGGCTTTTACGGCTGGCCTTACAGCTATTGGGGCCAGAACGTCGATACTCGCGCGCAGCCGCAGAACCCGGAACGTGTGGCAGCAGCCATCCGCCCCGACTATGCCCTGGGCGCGCATGTGGCGGCACTCGGCGTCGCTTTCTCGGCCGCGACCATGGGCACAACATTCGCGGACGGAGTGTTCGTCGGCGAGCACGGCAGCTGGAACCGCAACAACCCCGTCGGCTACAGGGTCGTTTTCGTGCCCTTCCGTGATGGCCGACCCATGGGTGACCCGATCGACTTCGTGTCCGGCTTCCTGAACAGCGAGGGCGATGCGCGCGGTCGGCCTGTTGGGGTATCGGTGGACCCGCGGGGCGCTCTGATTGTCGCCGATGACCTGTCGAACACGGTCTGGAGGATTACGGCAAATCGGTAACGCTGCTGCCTGGAGGAACGCTGTGGACGCGCACAGCGCTAACGAATTTTCTCCTGTCGATGCGGCAATCAGCACCGTGGGCGGCTGCCTTGGCCGGTGAAGGTCGAGGCAAAGCTTCATGCCTGACAAGCTTCGGTCACCAGCCTCACATCGGACGGGATAAAGTCCTCTCCTAAGTCCGGCATGACCTGTACCCCTGAACTGGATCCGGATTTCCGGAGAGAATTGGTCTCCTTAAGGCGCTCGGGTTTGGTGATCCAGGTTCAGCGTTTGCCTTCGCCGGCCACCGTACCCTTCGTGGACCCGCAAGATTTCTTTGCAACAGGTATTCCTGCGGTGTCTTCTGTCCGAGAGCCATGTGAGGTAGGCTCTCATTGTGGTCCCGTCGCCAAGCTTCGACGATGGCACGGGCCTCGGCCAGTGTCTCGAACCAATGCAGGTTCAGGCACTCGTCCCGCAGCGAGCCGTTGAAGGTCTCGATGAAGGCGTTGTCGGTCGGCTTGCCAGGCCGCGAGAGATCAATCTGCACCCCGTGGTGGTAGGCTCAAAGGTCCACCAGTTGGCTAGTGAACTCGCTGCCGTTGTCGGCAAACAGGTATTTCTGCGCACCTCGCTGCCGGACGAGGCGGTTCAGCACCTCGGCCCGTGCTCGCCCTTGAGCCGCTAGCCAACCTCGATCGCCAAGCCCTCCCGGCTCCAGATATCGACCACGGTCAGCGCCCGGAACTTCGTGCCCTGGCTCAGCTGGTCGCGGACGAAGTTCAGGCTCCAGGCCTCATTGGGATGCTTGGGCACACATCGCGCCTCGCGGTGCACGACCATCTTGCGCCGCCCTGGTCGCTTGCTGCGGAGGGCAAGACCTTCTTCGCGGCACAGCTGCCAAACCAGGTTGCGCCCCACGGTCCAGCCGTCACGCCTGAGCGTAACGTGGACCCGCCGGTAGCCATAGCGGATCCGTGTCTGCACGATCTCATGCATGCGCTGCCGAATCTGGAGGCGTGGGTCCCTGGTGCTCGGCTTGCGCTGCGTCGACCGATGCTGGCGCATCAGGGAACAGGCCCGGCGCTCGCTGGTGCCGTGGCTCCGCGCCACATAGGCCACAACCTCCTTCATGAGCGCTGGCCGGGAAAACCAGTGGCCGTGCGGAGTGGGGCCTACCAGGCGCTCGTCCCGCGGTCTCCAACCGTAGCGGCGCACCATCTTGTGGAGGTACCGGTCTCGTCGAGGAACACGAAGCGCGCCGGATCCATGTAGCGCTGCCATACCCGCCATTGGCGGCGGCGGTCGGCGATATCTGACCGGTCCTGCTCAGCGGCCCTCAGCAACTTTTTTTATGCCGCAGGCCGAGCCGGCGCAGCGTCGGCCAGATGGTGGCCAGGGAGCCTGTCTGGATGCCGCGCCAGATCAGCGCCGCCTGGATCTCGGCCAGGGTGATGCCCGGTTCGGCCGTGGTTAACTCGCGCAGCAAGGGTTCATGCCCGGCCAGCAGGGGCTTCCGGTAGCCGACGATCCTGGCCGGCGCCGCGCTGCCCGTCTCCCGGACCCGCTGCATCAACTTGTCGCCGCCGACGGGCGCCCTCAAAGCGCCGTGCCGCCCCCTGCGCCGAACTGCACGTCTCAACCGCACGAACCAGCCGCCGTCGGAGGCTGCGGACAGGGGTGCCGTCATCATCGCCTCGACACCGCATCACCAGTGTCGAATCAGAACACGCGATTCCATACAACATCAATGTGCTCTAGCGGCGTTTGTGCCATTTATCGGCTGATCCACATATTGGCCATGGTGCCGCTCTTCGCCATCGTGGCGTTCGGCGCGGTCCTCGGCATCGGTGGCACGGTGCTGGCGGCGCCCTGGGCCGTGTTGGCCTTCGTGCTGGTGCAGAGCTCTGTATCCGCGCCGTCCTGGGCGAGCGGATGCAGGTTCCCGTTGAGCCCAACGCGCCATCATCCAACCCTGGTCACCGTCCCGGCAAGGGTTGAACCCGACAGCGGTGGCGCTTGCGAAGCCGCAGCTACCGGCGGAGAAAGTGTCCGTCGATGCGGTGCATGACAGGATCTGCGACGAAGCGCAGATGGGCGTCCACGCGCAGCGCAGAAGCCGCAGTGCCGGACCATCGGATCGAGGCAAGGCCGGTCGGGTTGACGAACAGGTCGAAAGAGATCGCGCCGCCGTCCTTGAGCAATGCCTGGCCGGATTCGAGGCGCACGACGCGGACACCGGTCCGAACCATGACACCGCGACGATAAAGCACCCGGACAACGCCTCACGCCGCCGCCGGCGCCACAAGGGCCAGCGCATGCCCGGCCCCGAGCAGGATGACGCGGCTGTCCATGCGCCTCGTCAGGCGTGGGCCCAAATGCGTGCCTGTGTCCGTGCGGCAGTGTAGTGATGAGTCATCACTGCAGCAGCACCGGCGCTGCATCCAGGCGGATGCGTAACAGCGAGCAGGGCTTGCGCCACAGGTCCTTCCCGCCCCGTTATTTCGACTGCCGATGCAATTGGTTCGTCCTGACTAGAGATACCCGTCAGTAGCGAGCGACATTGTGCCTCGACGCCCTCGCGGAGTACCGCAAGGTCCTGTCGCAACAGCAACGGAAGTGCAGTTGCGCTTTTCAATCCAGCACTGGCGCCTGGCATAGGCAGCGGCTTCGACACCTTCGCAGCATTGACCGCTTGGCCTGCATCACGGGGCCGCAGCCCGGCGTTTCGCCGTCGTGGCCTTAGGCTTCGTGGCGGCCGGCGCCTTGGCCTTGCGCGTCGTGCTCCTGGCCGGCTTGTCCTCCGCCGCTTCGCCCAGGCTGCGCTTCAGCGCCGTCATCAAGTCGATGACGTTGTCGCGCTGAGGTTCCTCCTCAGCCTCCGGCTGCTCCTCGCCGCGAAGCTTCGCCTCGATCACCTCGCGCAGCCGCGCCTCGTAGCGGTCTTCCATATCGGCCGGCGCAAAGCGCTGGGTTTGACGATCGACCAGCTGCGTCGCCAGCCGGACCATGGCGGCGTCGGGCTTCCCGGCATGCAAGCCGACAAAAAGCTCCTCCGGGTCGTGCAGCTCCTTGGGGTCGTTCAGGGTATGCAGCACAAGGCCGCGGCCCAGCGGCATGATGGCGACCGAGCGCTCGCGCCGGGCGATGACCAGCCGCGCCAAGCCGACCCGGCCGGTCTTGCCGATTGCCTCGCGGAGTACGGCATAGACGTCCTGCCCGGCCTCGCCATCGGGGACCATGAAGTAGCTCGCATCGTAGTAGATCGGGTCGATCGCGTCGGCAGGGACGAATTTGTCGAGGGTCAGGACCGTGGAGCTGTCGATCTTCGCACGCTCGAAATCGGCATCATCCAGCAAGACATAGGTGTCCTTCTTGAACTCATAGCCCTTCACCAGGTCCGACCGCCGCACTTCCTCCTCCGTGCCGTCATCGAGCGTGACCATGCGCACCCGGTTGCCGGTTTTCGGGTTGATGAAGTGGAAATGCAGTTCGGCCGAGGCCTGCCGTGCGCTGTAGAGGGCGATCGGGCAGGACACCAGCGCGAGCCGGAGGTGGCCGCGCCAGATGGGGTGCTGATGCTCGGCCATTATCGGAACTCCTTCGGCAGGCGCTGGTCGACGGTCGCCATGCCGGCCCATGGGTCGCGCCGCTGCTGGCGTAGCCGCACCGGTACGGTGGCGATGGTAAAGCGCTGCGGGTCGAGACTGGGCGTCACCTCGCGCCAGGCCAGCGGCGTCGCCACGGCGGCACCAGGCCGGGCACGCGGCGAGTAGGAGCAGACGGCGGTGGCGCCAATACCGTTGCGCAGCCAGTCCACCAGGATGCGGCCGCGGCGCCGGGCCTTCGAGACGGTGGCGATGAAGCGGTCCGGCGCCTCTGTCTCCAATGCCCGGGCGAAGCCACGCGCGAAGTCCCGCACCGGGCCCCACTCGGCCTCCCGCCGCAGCGGCACCACGAGATGGAGGCCCTTGCCGCCGGTGGTCCGGCAAAACGATTCCAACCCTCCGTCCTGCAGCCGCTTGCGGAGATCCAGCGCGGCCTGCACCACCTCCGCAAAGGCCACGCCCTCGCCGGGGTCTAGGTCGAAAACGAGCCGGTCCGGATGCAGCGGGTCGGCGCCGCTCGCTCCCCAGCCATGCAGTTCGATGGCCGCCATCTGGGCGCAGGCCAACAGGCCGGCTTCGTCCTCGATTGACAGGAAGGGCTGGTCGCCCGCGGCACCTTCGCGGATGGCGGGCGGCATGCCGCGGTTGCCGTGCTTCTGGAAGAAGCGCTGGCCCTCGATTCCGTCGGGGCAGCGCAGCAGCGCTAGCGGCCGGCTGGCGATGTCCGGCAAGGCGCGAGCTGCAACCTGCCGCCAATACTCGGCAAGATCCTGCTTGATGATCCCCGGCCAGAGCTCTCGGTCAGCATGGGTGATCTGCGTGCCGCCGATGCGTTGCGCCCCGGCCACCGGCTTGACGGCATGAACAATGGTCGCGCCACTGCGATGCTTCGGCTGGAAGGAAATGCGGTCCACGTCCGGGTGGGGGATGTCGCGTATCACCTCCTCCGGGCCCTTGTCTTCCCGCAGCCCGAGATAGACGGCATGGCGCAGACGGCCGAAGCCGGTCCAACCGATATATTGTACCTCCGCCACCAGCTCCGGCCGTACCCAGTTGATCGCGGGATCGGGCGGCTCGCCGGCCAGCAGCAGTCCCTCCGGTGGCGTACTGACCATGCGGGCGAGGCGGCGGCTGAGCGATGCCAGTTCCTTCTCGCTGAAGCCGGTGCCGACGCCGCCCACATAGTGCAGCCGCGCACGATCGTCGTGGAAGCCCAGATGCAGCGCGCCAAGCCCCTGGCGGCTGCCTGCGGGCGGCGTCCAGCCAAGGATGACGAACTCGTCGCGGCCCTGGCACTTCACCTTGACCCAGTCGCGGGTGCGGACCCCGCGATAGGGTGCGTCGGCCCGCTTGCAGATGATACCCTCAAGGCCGAGGGCACAGGCCTGCTGGCGGACCCGCAGGGTCCCGCCATCAAGGTGGTCGCTGAAGCGCAGCACGCCGCGCCAGTCGCTCAGCGGTTGCAGGGCTGCCTTGCGGTCGGTCAGCCGGCAGTCGCGCAGATCCCACCCATCGAGATGCAGCAGATCGAACAGATAGAGGAACAGGCCGCCTCGGTCGCCACCATTGGCCAGGGCTGCCTGCAGATTGGCAAAGGAGGACAGCCCGTCCTCCCGCAGCGCGACGAGTTCGCCGTCGAGGAGCGCGCTGTCGACCTTCAGCCGCGCGATGGCGCGTACGACCTCCGGCAACTTGGCGCTCCAGTCGAGGCCGTTGCGGGTGATCAGGCGCACATCCCGGCCGTGCTTGCGGATGAGCAGGCGATAGCCGTCGAATTTCACCTCGCTCAGCCAGCCGGTGCCCTCGGGCGGCTCCTCGACGAGCGTGGCAAGTTCGGGCTTCTGATCAGCCGGCAGCGGAGCCGGTACCGCGCCGGCGACCGGCGCGTCGCCGGTTGGGTGGGGCGAGTGGGCTGCCGGCTTCATGGCGACGACGGTGCCAGGCCGCGCTTCTGGCGCGGCGGCGGGCGAAGCTTGCCTTTTGGTCGCCGGCTTGACGCTGCCCGAGGCGCGATGGGGCTTCGGTGCCGGCCGCGCCTCGAGCACCGCGGCGTCGGCGCCGGGCTGCTCGGCGTCGTCGTGCTCCTTGATCAGCAGCCAATTTTCGGCACGTTCCCCGCCCCGGCGCTTCATGCGGACCAGGACGAAGCCGCCCTCCAGACGCTGTCCTGACAGCCGGAACTTCAGCTCGCCGGCGGCAAGGTCAGCGGCGGGGTCGCCAAGCGGCTCCCAGCTGCCCTCATCCCAGATTTCGACCTTACCTGCCCCGTAGTTGCCCGCGGGGATGGTGCCCTCGAAGCTTGCATAGTCGAGCGGGTGATCCTCGACCCGGACGGCCAGGCGCTTGTCGGCCGGGTCGAGCGAGGGGCCCTTGGGCACTGCCCAGCTGACCAGCACGCCCTCATGCTCGAGCCGGAAATCCCAATGCAGACGGCGGGCATCATGCTTCTGGACGACAAAGCGCCGCATCGCGCCAGTGGCATGCCCCGCTGGGGCTGGCTCCGGTGTCACGGCGAAGTCGCGCTTTGCGCGATAGGTTGCGATGGAGGTGTCGCGGGCAACGGGTGCACGAGCCATGATGCAAATCCAACGTTGCGCGCGTGCCTCGGTTTCCCGTTCGGCCTCCCGCCAGGATGGCCCCGATGGCTCATCTCGGCCGCGGCGCTGAACCACGACTGCGCCGTCTGGAGGGTTCGCTCCGGTATCCGCTGGTCCTGGCGCCGCCGCATCCGATGAAGCGCACGGCGGCGATGACCCGTTCCCCTCGCCTCATGCTCGCAGCACGCTGGGAGCAGCGGATCAGGGAGTCGGTGCACAGGCGCGGGTGAGCGGGTGGGCTGGTCCCACCCGGTCCAGGGTACCGGGCGACGAGTGGCACCTGGCTTCGCAGCACGGACCATGCGGTTGAGCACGGCGGCGGGCCGGCGCGGCTTCGCCTTGTCAGGCGGAGGGGACCTTGCAGAGGGCCTTCGGGCGAGGGCCCACCTTCTCCTTCTCGCGCGATGCGATAGGCTGTCATGCGCAAGGGAGGAACCAAGCCGATGGCCAGGAGCGAGATGTATTCCAAGGGTACGGAGACGCGACGCGAGCTGATGGGCGACGCCATGGCCGAACGGATGGCCAGCACCGTCTATAATGACCCGCTGATGGAAAAATTCGCGGACTGGACGCGAGAGGCGGTCTTCGGCTTGTTGTGGACGCGGCCGGGGCTCGACCTCAAGACCCGGGCGTTGATCACCGTCATCACCGATACCGCGACATCCGCCTGGCCGGAATTGCGCATCCATCTCCGCATGGCCCGCCGCCAGGGCTGGACCGAGGATGAGCTAGGCGAGGCGCTGTTGCACACCGCGGGCTATATCGGCGCCCCCGCCGTGCGGGAGGCATTGCTGGTCGCCCGGGAAACCTTCGCCGAGATCAATGCCGAGACATAGCTGTCTCCTGGCAAGTGCGTTGCGCTCCGGCAGGTGACTGCTGACGGGGCCCGAGGCCAGGGGTGCGGGTCGAGACACCCGCACGATGGCGGTTGTAGAAGGCCCGGCGCATTCGGGTAGCTGCCGGGCCGTGATCCCGACCAACATCGTGCTGCTGGACGATCCGGTCCGCATCATCGGCTCCCAAGCCGATGGCGCTGGTCCCGCCGCAACCCGGAACCGATCGTCACAGCGGATGGCGAGGTTGCCGAAGCCCCGTCCCGCGGATGCAGGCGGCCACCAAGGCCCATGCCTGCATCCGTGGCGTGTCGCTGCGCCGGTTTGTCATGATCTCGTGCCGATTTGACACGGGATAGCGGGCCGATGGCAGGATCGGACAAACAGGAGCACGCCATGCCCATCTTGAACCGGCCTGACGGCCGGATTGCCTACCGGGCCCAGGGATCTGGCTTTCCTGTCCTGTTGTTCGCGCCGGGCGGCCTGCGTTCCCGCATGGAAATGTGGTCGTCGCCCTCCGGCAGCCCGCCTCGGCCCTGGGTCGATTGGACGCAGGCGCTGCCGGCGGCCGGCTTCACCGCAGTCGCCATGGACCAGCGGAATGCCGGGAACTCCCGGAGCACGATCGAGGCCGATCACGGATGGCACACCTATGCCGCTGACCATCTGGCCTTGATGGCCCATCTGGGCTTCGGGCGGTTCCACGTGCTGGGCGGCTGCATCGGCGGCAGCTTCTGCCTGAAGGCGGTGGAGATGGCGCCGCAGCGCGTCACCGCGGCGGTGCTGCAGAACCCGATTGGCCTGCATCCGGAGCATCCGGAGTATTTCCCCAACAGCCATGCCACCTGGAGCCGGGAGCAGCGCGAGGCGCGACCCGAACTCGACGGTGCTGCGATCGAGGCCTTCGGCCACAACATGTGGGGCGGCGATTTCGTCTTCTCAATCGATCGCACCTTCGCCCGGTCCTGCCCGGTGCCGACGATGCTGCTGCCCGGGAGCGACACGCCGCACCCCGCCGCGACCAGTGCGGAACTGGCCAACCTGCTGCCCGGGGTGGAGGTTCTCGAAAACTGGCGCGGCCCGGAGCATCTGGCTGCGCAGGAGGCGCGCGTCGTCGCTTTCCTCCGGCGCCATACGCCGGGCGCCTAGGATCGGCTGTAGGGGTAGCACCGGGCCCGGTCCAGCGTCATGCCGAAGCGGTTTCCGAGCGCAGCGATCGCCTCGCCATGGGCAGGGTACGGGTCGCTGTTGCCTTGGCCGACTATGACGGGGTGCAGTTCCGGTTGGGACCGTCCCGGCTGCGGCAACATGGCCGTCACCAGCGAGCTTCCGTCATCGTCCCGCAGGGTGAGGAAGACCGGCATCGTTCGCCGGATATGGGTGGCGCGGCGGATGTCCTGCTCGATATAGGGAATCCCGGCTGGATCGAAGGCTTCCGAGGCCGCCTCGGAGGCGCGACGGAAATGCTTCTCGACCGCATGCCGCATGCGCTCCGATTCTTGCACCGCCTCGGCTTCCGTTTGAATGCGGAACCAGGTGCTTCCTCTTGTCCCGTCGCACACGTATTCCATGGACTCCTCCGTGAGGCGCGCGGCGACGCTAGCCCGACCCTGCCCCGGAGGGGAACACGGGTGCCGGGACCGAAGCGACATCGACGGGGAGCCCGCTGTCCATCCTTCGTGACTGCATTCACGCCGAGCCGGGATGGTAACCTGTCAAGAGGCAGCGCAGCCCCGGCTTATGAGGACGGGATAATGCACAGGCGAGCTTTCCTTCACGCTGCGGCCGCCGTGCCGGTAGCCCTTGCCGCACAGGCCGCGGAGAGCGCGGCGGCCGCGCGCGTCCGGCGCTTCCTGGCGCCGCTGCGGTTCGGCATCAATGTCGAGCGCAGCGATGTACTCATGAATGGCTGGCTGACCGATGCGGTGCTGCGCGAATACACCGCAGGCGTTACCCATATCCGCATCTATCCGCCCTCGGGCGGGCGGTTCCCTTTGGTGTCGCAGGAGCAGTTCGCGCTGTGGCTGCGAGCCAGCCGAGGCATCATCGAGGCCGGCATGACCGTGTTGCCTCGATGTCGTGGATGAGCGCTTCATGGCGCGGGACGAAGTACCAGACTATATCCATGTGATCGTCACCGACGGCGCCGACTATGGCGCCCCGGCGACCATGATGGACGGGACGCTGCGCGTCGACCCGGATAAGCCGCGGCTGCACCAGTGGCACATGTACGAGCTCGATGCCGGGAATCTGGATGCCGTCCGGCGCTGGCAGGAGCGCATCCAGCACTGGGCCGATGCCAACCGCACCGTCAACTATTGCGGCAAATGGGGAATCGGCCCACCCGATAACAGCAACGGGGCCGCGTCCGACTACCGGCGGTTTCCCGGCCACACCCGGCAGGCGGCTCAGGGCTGGGGCAGCAGCACCCGACGCAATGGACGGTCACCAAAGGGGCGCTGGTGGCGGCTGAAGGAGGCCGGCTCCGCTAGGCTACGTCCGGAGATCGGGGCGGCCATCTCCGAAGCCTTCAGCCACATCGCCGGCCAACCTTGGTACAAGGACCAGAACGGCTGAGCGGTGCCGCGTCAGCGGCCCCGCCGGCGCAGCCTCTCCCGGATCAGCAAGGCGAAGATCGGCGGCGACTGGACCAGGTAACGCTTCGCCAGGCGCCGGGGCTCGCGGTACAGGCGGAATAGCCACTCCAACCCAGCCTTCTGCATCCTGACAGGCGCGCGCTGCTGGGCGCCGATCAGGAACTCCAGCGCAGAGCCTACGCACAGGGCCGTGCCGCAAAGCTTGCCCCGCGCCGACAGCCGATCTCCCAGCAGCTCCTGCCGGGGCATGCCGCAGGCGAAGATGTAGTAACGCGCCGAGTTGGCTTCGACGAAGGCGATGGTCCTCCGAAAGGCCTCCTCATCCCGCTCGAAGCCAAGCGGCGGTAAATGATGGGCGATGGGGTTGGCGGGAAATCGTCGGCGGAGGAGAGGAAGGTCCCTGGGCCACAGGCCGATGACGGTGATCCTGTCGCCGGGCTGCAGATGCTTCGTCATCAGCTCGACGGTGAGGTCGCTGCCCGGAACCAGGCCCGGTGTCGGCAAGCCGAGCAGGGTTGCCGCTCCGAGGACCACCGTGAGTCCATCACGCGAAGCAAGGCGCGCCGGTACACCGCCGCCAGGGCCGGATCCTTGGCGAGCCGCACGAGATGTTCGGCATTCGGCGTCACGATGAAGCCGAAGGGTGCGTCCGGTGGCCGTGCGGCGATGTGGGCCGCGGCCTCTGCGACGGTCATGTCGGTGAATTTGAGGCCGAGCAGCATCGTGCAGGGAATGGCATCCGTGTCCTTGTTCGGCGCTGGGAGAACGGAGGGCATCTGACACGGAATCCATGCGGCCGGTTGAGAGTGCATCAAGGAGGCCGGCAACGGAATGGCCAAGCTTGCCGCTGCCGGGAGGTTTGCACGACGTATTGAGTCGGCAGCCTGCCGTCCTAGCGTACAACGGGATACCGCGTTCTGAGGTGGTGACATCGATGGCAGTTTCGGATGGCTTGCATCAGGCAGCTTGCGGGTTTGCCAGGCGCCCGGGGTTGCGCCTCCTCGGCGTGATCGGTGGCGCGTTGATCTCGTTGTTGGCGAGCGCCGCGCCATCGCGCGCCGAAGCGCCGCCCGACCGGATGGCCACGCTGGCGCGCGGCCTCAACGTCGCGCACTGGTTCCGCTTCCCGCCGGACGGCAGTACCCGGGCCCTGCGGAATTACATGGATGATGCGGCGATCGCGTCGCTCAAGCAGGCCGGGTTTACCTATATCCGGCTGGCGGTCGGGCCTGAAGTGGTCATGCGCGGCGACGGCATCGCGAGCGACAAGCTCGATGCGATCGTCTCCGCGATCGAGCGCTTCCAGAAAGCAGGGCTGGCGGTCATGGTTGAGCCGCATCCGCAGAATCTCGGCAACTGGAACCTGCAGACCAATGCCGATGCGCGGCGGAAGCTGCTGGGGTTCTGGCGTGACCTGGCGCCGGCCCTGGCGCATTTGCCACCGGCCCTCACCTTCCCGGAGGTGGTCAACGAGCCGATGTTCGCCGACCCGGCCCAATGGGACCGGATGCAGGGAGACCTCGTCGCCATCATCCGCGCCGCGCTGCCGCGGAACACCATCGTGCTGGCGGGCGCGGACTGGAGCAGCATCAACGGGTTGCTGCGGGTGAAGCCGGTAGCCGACAGGAATGTGGTTTACACCTTCCACACCTACGAGCCGCAGGTTCTAACCTTGCTGGCCTCATGGGAGCAGGGGGTCGATACCGCGTCGCTGGGCAAGCTGCCGTTTCCTGTCACGGATCAGGCGCGTTGCCGGGCAGCCGTCGCCGGGATCCAGCACCAGCGGACCCGTGACATCGCCAATTATTGGTGCTCGGAGCGCCATGATGCGGCGACCATCGCTGCGAACGTCAACCGGGCGGTCAGGTGGGGACGCGACAACGGGGTCTCCGTCGCCTTGACCGAGTTCGGTGCGGTACGCGCGCTCAACGAGGACTCGCGGAACGCCTATCTCGAAGCGGTCCGGCAGGCCGCCGACCAGGCAAGGATCGGCTGGGGCTTGTGGGCGCTGGAGGACAGCATGGGCTTCGCCATCCAGCCCGGCCGCTATTCGGCATCCACCACCCTGCCGCCCGGGGTCATGCGGGCGCTCGGGTTGCCCCCGGCCAGCCGGCGCTGAGCAGCGCGACAACCGAAGGTCAGCGACATGCCAATCTCTCAGGATACGTCCGGAGCGGACGACACCCGGCTCGCGGCGAGGCTCGAGCGGTGGCTCGTCTCCGATGACGTCGTCCTGACGGAGCCTCCGCATGTCTCTGGAGGCATCATCAACTATCGGGAAGCCGATGGGATGTGGGACGGCGTCTATCCCGAGATCTGCGGCTACTACCTGCAGTTCCTGGCACATGCCTCGGCGGGGTCGCCAAGCGCCCCGCATCGGGAGATCGCGGCGCGGGTGATCCGCTGGCTGGATGCCGAGGGCGGCGAGGGCGCGCCCCTGACATTGTATCGCCGCATCGAGGATCTCAGCGCGGTGGATTGGCGCAACCGCTGCCTGTTTTCCTTTGACCTCGCCATCATCCTCCGCGGCCTTGGCATGGCGGAGGCCCGTTGGCCGGGCATCCTGCCGGCGAGGATGATGGCCCGCTACGGCAACTCGGTTGCGCGGATCGTGGAACGTGGCCGCCTGGCGTCGCACGTTCTGCGGGATGGCCGGCGGGATGTGCCCATCCCGGTGAAGTGGTCGACGACGCGGGATGTCCATCACGTGAAGTCCGCGGCCGCGCTGGCTGGGCTCGGCCAGCCGAGGCTTGATGCGATTGCCCAGGAGACAGCGCGGGACGAGGGCGTCCTGCTCGACCAGCAGCAGCGGCGGCGGATGCGGGAGCTGCACCCTTTCCTTTACTCGATCGAAGGGTGGCTGACCTTCTGGGCCCAGACGGATGACGCGCAGTGCCTGCAGCGCGCCGCGACCTCCTTCGCCTATCTCTGCGCGGAGTTCGACCGGGACACGGCGGACCTGCCGCCGAGCGCGGGCACCCGGGAGGCGGCCGCGCGGGCCGATGTCCTGGCCCAGGCGCTGCGCGCCGGCGTGATCCTCAAGGCGGCGGCAGCCTTGGACGCCGCGACCCTTGAGACTTGGCGCGCGATGGCGCCACGGCTCCATCGGAATCTCGCTGGTCGCCTGTCGCCGCAAGGCGGCGTCGAATTCGACAAGGTGCGACGCGACCGGAACAGCTGGGCCAGCATGTTTGCCTGGCAGGCCTTCAGCGTCTGGGATCAGGCGCGGGCGCGAAGCCTGGATGCCAGGGCCGCGGCAGGATCATTGATCTGAGGACGGACCGCAAGCATTCGCCGGTCACTCCACCGCTCCCTGATCGCCGAGGCGATGCGGTAGGCTGCCCGGCCGTCGCCATAGGCGTCGCATGGCACCCGGCTGGCCCTCAGGGCCGGCAGGTCGTCCAGCAGGCTGCTGGCCGCCGACACGATATCCGCCTCGACGGTGCCGACCAGCTTGGCGATGCCTGCCGCAACGCCTTCCGATCGCTCCGTGGTGTCGCGGAGGACCAGGGTGGGAACGCCGAGCGCCGCCGCCTCCTCCTGAATGCCTCCTGAATCGGTCAGGACCAGGGCGGCTCGCTCCAGGAGGTTCATGAAGGATGGATAGGCCAGGGGCGGCAGTCGATGCAGCCGCGGCTGGCCATCGAGCAACACCCGAGCGATATCCGAAAGGGCCGGGTTGGGATGCGCGACAAACGCGACCTCGCAATCTCCACGCCTCGCCAGCTGCAGCGTAGCCTTGCAGACGGCTTCGTAGCGGGCACCCCAGTTCTCCCGGCGATGGCAGGTGACGACGAGGAGGGGCCGGGCCGGGTCCACCGTCGCCGGGGTCAGGTCATTGGCCGGCACCAGGTCACGGATAAGGTGCAGGGCATCGATCACCGTGTTGCCGCTGAGCAGGACCTCGGATGCGGGAAGCTTCTCGTCGATCAAGGTCTGCCAGGCGGCCTCGGTCGGCGCGCAATGCAGATCGGCGAAGGCGGCGATGGCCCTGCGATGCGCCTCCTCCGGGAACGGGTCCTTGCGGCATCCGCTGCGCAGCCCGGCTTCGACATGCACCAGCGGCAGCCCGGCATAGGAGGCCGCCACGGCGCCGGTGAATGCGCTGAGCGTGTCGCCCTGCACGATCATGACCTGCGGGCGGTCATCCTGGATGCTGGCCTGCATCTGGGTCAGGATGTGGCTGGCCATCTGCGTAAGCCCCTGGCCGGAGGGCGGTGGCGGCATCAGGCGGCTGGGCTCGAGGTTGAAATGGGCGAGCATCTCCGGTGCCCAATGCGCATGCTGGCCGGTGCACCAAATCATCGGCTCCACCTCGGGCATCGCCAGAAGCGCGATCGCCACGGGTGCCAGCTTGATGGCTTCGGGCCGGGTTCCGACGATGAGGCTGACCCGCAGGGGCATCAGTATCTGGCTGTCGCCGGCATCAAGCGGCGACACGGCCGGACTCTCCTTGCAGCAGGGCTTCGACGATCATCGCGCCAATTGGGTTTTGCCAGAGCCACAGACCGTTGGTTTGCCCAACGAAGCTCGGCTCGCCGCCGGCGGCACCTTGCGGGACGAAGCCGGCGGCCAGCCCGATGCCGTAGAGACCGGGGATGGCGTGCTGCGCGTCGTCAAGGACCTCGCATGCGGAGTTGACCAGTGGTGCCGTGCCGGACCCGGCGGCCAAGCGCCATGGGGTGCCGTCGGCGTGTTCGATCGGAACCGCCGTCGGACGATAGCCGAGCGCGGCCACGATCACATCCGCCGACCGCAGGAGGGATCGGCCCTGCTCGTCCGCATCGCCCGTGCCGATGCGATGCAATGCCAGCCGAGGCTCGGCCGGCCGGCCACCGACGCCCAGGGCGCGCATGACGAGATCGCGGGCATCGAGGCGGAAGCCGGCCAGGCGGTACAGCCGGCCGGTGACGGCACAGACATCCTGCGGCCCGAAATCGGTGTAGCCCTCCGCCAGGGCGGCCTCGGGCGTCGGGTAGAAGATCCGCAGCGGCCGTCGATGCAGGATGGTGACCGCGCCTGCGGCCAGGCTGAGCTCCGGCATGCCGTGGAGGATACGGTTCGCTGATGCGACCGCGCTATGGGATCCGCCGACGATGGCAATCTTGGGTGCGGCCGTCCCTCGCAGGTACCGGCGGATGGCGTCGAGGCCGCCATGACCGAGCACCTCCCCTGACAGCAGGAGCTTGCCTGCAAATTCAGGCATGAGCGGCGAGCCGGCGACGGGGATGGAGGCGAGGTCATCAAGACGCTGCGTAGCGCCGGTTGCCAGGACCGCCTTCGAGGCCGTGACGGTCAGCGATTCGCCTGTTACCGTCTGCAATGTCGCAAGCCATCGGCCGGTTCGTTGCCGCCGCAGCCCGGAAGCGCGATGACCAAGCAGGACCTGCCCGCCAGCCGCCTCGATGATGTCCTGGACGGTCCTGCCAAGGGTTTCGAGGAAGGCGGCGACTACAGGGAGCGGGGCGGCCCCTTTGCTGTATCGTCGCACCGCTTCGGCGCTTGGATGGGTCCGCAGGGCCGACAAGCGCTCGTCCTGGCTGTTCTCGACACACTCCAAAAAAGTGTCGGCCAGCGTGTCTGAACCGATTGCATGGTCGCCAATGGAGCCGGCGCCCAGACAGTTGCCGGCTTCGACGACAACAAGTCCCGTCTGGGCTAATAGCTTGAGCCTCCCAGTACGCGCAGCCCATACCAAAGGCGCAATTCCAGCCGGGCCGCCGCCGATAAACAGCGAGCCACAAGAATCTGACATATTCATTTTTTTGCCTTCGCTCAGCCAGACTATGATCAAAGGCACGCCGGGAACGTTCTATTCTGTTGCGGGATGTGTCGAACTCACAAGTAACATAGATGTTTAAGTATCTTGAGTTTGGCTATGATTTTTATTATCTATCACTGATAGAAATGCTGGTTGGTGACGGCAGGATCCTATCGGCGCTGTTGTCTCGGCAATCCGGCAAATAGGCTTCCGGTCGCACCGCTGGCGATGCTTTGGTGGTGACACAAAAAATATCGTCCGGGAGATGACCCATGCAGCGCCGCCATACCTTCAGCCTGTTGACGGCAGCGCTCGCGTCGGCCGTCCTGCCACGCGTCACTGCTTCGCAAACCAGCCAGGGCCGCGGCTGGGCGCCCGACCGGCCCATTACCATGGCAACAGGTTACGGCCCGGGCGGCAGCACCGACATCGCAGCCCGCCTGCTTGCCGATCGGATCGCGGCGGCCTTGGCTCCAAGCGCCCGCATCCTGGTCGACAACCGGCCCGGCGCCGCGGGCACCGTCGCCACCGAATGGCTGAAGCGCCAGGCGCCCGACGGCTACACGATCATGCTAACGGAAACCGGCGCCGCGGCAGCCGCGCCCGCAGCCACGGTCGGCGGCACGCGGTACGACCCCGTCAGCGACTTCACTCAGCTTGGCGTAATCAGCACGCCGCCAGGCGTGCTGGTGGTGACACCGGGTTTTGGTGGTCCCGATGCCCGGAGCGTTTTGGCCGCGATGCGGGAAGCGCCACGGGACAGCATCTCCTACGCCTCATCCGGCTTTGGCGGCGTGCTGCATCTACGGGCGGAGATGCTGGCGCAGAGCCTTGGGACGCGGTTCGTCCATGTGCCATACCGCAGCGGAGCGCAGATGGTGCAGTCGATCATGAATGGCGAGACGCAATTCGGCGTTGCCGCGCTGGCCAGCGCCACTGCCCTGATGCGGGAGGGGAAGCTGCGGGGCGTCGCCATGGTAGGCAACCGGCGCTTCCCGACCTTCCCCGAGATCCCGACGCTCGAAGAACTGGGCGTGGCCGGCTTCGAGAATGGCGGCTTCTTCATCCTGATTGGACCGGCAGGCATGCCGGCACCGGTGGCCGAGGCTCTCAACCGCGGCCTGAACGAGGCGCTCCGTGACCCGGCCATCCGCGAGAAGATGGTCTTCGCCGGGCACGATCCGATCCAGGAGAAGAATAGCCTGAGCGATGCGAGCCTGTTCATGCAGCAGCAATTCGAGCAGATGCGGGAGATGGTGGCGAGAACCGGCATCCAGATCCAACCCTGAACCGCCAGGGCTCAACGCCATGGGCTGCGGCGGTCGACGCGTCCAGATCGCCGCCGTAGACCAATGGCCACCCGAAGGTCTGCTTCACCGCCATCCGCGGAGATGAGGGTGATACGAAGCGAACTGCACGCCTTGGCGTAGGCTGCGCGGCGAAGATACGTCTTTTATCGGCATGGCACCGCACGCAGGCAGGGACCGGCAAGCTGCTGACCCCGCGCCATCTTATGTGGAAAGCCTTAGCCCAGCGTGACGCGCCGATCAAGGCACGGGGCGTGTTCTGGCGGCTGGTAGAGTAGAGTCGGCAGTCGACAAAGGCCTAATGCCAAGCATCAAGACCCTCTGCTGGGTGCTTCTGCATCATGTAGCTCAAGGTCAGCCCACCGATGAGGCGGCGATTGACGCGGCCGTGTCGCTTCAGGTTGGCCGGTGTCTTCGACGCGGACTGGCGTGCGACGCAGCGGTGCATGCCAACCACTGGCGCGTCTGCCACCAGGAGCATGGCCGGCATCACCGCCTTCGCTTTCGCCAGTCTGACAAACTCGGCTGAACGGTGCGGCACACTTCCCAATCTCACCGAACTCCCGTTGCATCGGCGTTCCAGCCGTGCATGCTTCCACTTCGAGGACAATGCCAATAACAAAGAACAACGAGGAAACAACGTCATGGATCGTCGTTTCATCCTGGGCGCAGCGGCGGTGGCTGTTCCGGCGGCGCTGGCGGCGCCCGCCCTCGCCCAGACTCAGCATCCCGAAATCCGCTGGCGCTTGGCCAGCAGCTTCCCCAAGAACCTCGACATCCTTTTCGGTGGAGCGGAGTACCTCGCGCGTCGCGTCGCGCAGATGACAGAGAACCGCTTCCAGATCCGCTGCTTCGCGGCCGGCGAGATCGTGCCCGCCCTGCAGGTTCTGGATGCGCTGCAGACCGGCACCATCGAGTGCGGCCAAACCTCCAGCCTCTACTACATCGGCAAGGACCCGACGCTGGCTGCCTTCGCCGCCATCCCCTGGGGCATGAACATGCGGCAGATGACCGCCTGGATGCGCTATGGCGGCGGCAACGAGATCGCCGCGGAGCTTTACCGCGACTACAACGTCGTCGGTATTCCTTTCGGCGAAACCGGCACCCAGATGGGCGGCTGGTTCCGCAAGGAGATCCGCGGCGTGGATGACCTCAAGGGCGTCAAATTCCGCATCTCCGGCATCGCCGGGCAGGTCTTTGCGAAGCTCGGCGCAGCGCCGACGCAAATCGCGGCCTCGGACATCTATCCCTCGCTGGAGCGTGGCACCATCGACGCGGCGGAGTGGATCGGACCCTATGACGACGAGAAGCTCGGCTTCCAGCGCGTAGCCAAGTACTACTACGCGCCGGGATTCTGGGACGCCTCTTCCCGTGGCGTGTTCATGATGAACAATCGTGCCTGGGAAGGCCTGCCCGACCAATACAAGCACATCCTGGAGGTCGCTTGCGGTGAGGCGACGCTGGAGATGATCGCCCGCTACGACGAGGCGAACCCGAAGGCGCTGCGTCGGCTGCTGGCTGGCGGGGCACAGCTGAAGGCCTGGCCGCGAGAGGTCCTGCAAGCCGCTTGGCGCGCGACGCACGAGCTATACGAGGACACGGCAGCCCAGAACCCGCGCTTCCGCAAGATGTGGACGAGTTACAAGGCCTTCCGGGATGAGCAATTCCAGTGGTTCCGGGTAGCGGAGAACGCTTACGAGAACTTCGCCTTCGTGGCTGCAGCGCAGCGCTGAGGGACGGCGCACCTCGGTTTCGATGCTATGGGTGGGCTGGACCTTGGGCCTGGTCGTCGCAACCGGCATTCGACGCAGGTACTTCGCCAGAACTGGCGTAGCCCGAGCGGACTGTGCCCGGCTGAAGCGGCTTCGGGACATGCAGACATCCCGCTCCTTGCCCGGCATAATCCGGGGCAACAAACCTCCCTGGGAAGGAACACCATGCTCCGACTTCTACATACAGTGGGCCTGCTGTGCGTGGCCCTGTCGATTACACCCGCTCGCGCGCAGACTGCGGTCACCATGATAGTAGGCTACCCGCCGGGTGGTGCTACGGACCTCATGGCTCGCATCATGCAGCCGGAGCTGGCAATCGCGCTCAACAGCCAGGTTGTGATCAAGAACACCGCCGGAGCCAATGGCACGGTAGGCGCACTTGAGCTTGCGCGTTCCCGGCCTGACGGGACAACCATCTTGCTTGCGCCAGGAGGCTCGCTCGTGCTGACGCCTCATACGAGGGGAGCCCCATTCCAGCAGGCCGACTTCCTGCCGATTTGCCAGGTCACGGCTGCTCTTGTTGTCATGATGACCCCACAGGACTCGGGCTTCCGCACCTTGCAGGACGTTGTCGCACGTGCCCGCGAAGCACGGGGCACCCTGCCCTATGCGAGCACCGGTCCGGGCGGGACGCCACACATCAGCATGATCGCGTTGGAGCGCCTCACCGGAATCGAGATGAACCATATCCCTTTCCGGGGCTCGGGCGAGGTAATGCAAGCCATGGCGTCAAAGCAGGTCCCGCTTTTTACCGATCAAGGGAATCTGGTCCGGCAGTACAACCTGCATCCCCTTGCGGTTTTCAGCGAAGCGCGGGCACAGGAATTTCCGGATACGCCCACGATGCGCGAACTGGGCTATGATCTCGTCTTCACCATTTGGTCTGGCCTCTACGCTCCGGCCAGCACGCCTGTCGCGGTTCTTGATCGAATTGAGGCGGCCTGCCAACGCATGATGGCCGCCCCTACCGTCGTGGAAGGGTTGCGCAGGATGGACATGCCGATCCAGTACCGCTCCAGAGCCGATTTCACCGCCTACCACGCCGCGGAGTATGCCCGCTTCGGCAAGCTGGTGCAGGAGTTCAATCTCAGGATCAACTGAGCCGAAGGAGCGACAGTGCTGACACCAGCTACGCCGGCGCTTTCGTTCTGCCGAGAAGTGGTGGCGAGCCGCTCCGGCTCGCCCAATCAGCACACAGCTGCAGCATCATGCTGCTTCCCGCGAGTTCAGGAGCAAACGTTGATGGACCAGCACCTGCCGTAGTTCAGACGGAAAACTCAAGAAATCTTCGACGTGCGATCCTGATGCACTTCAACGACATTGCCGTCCGGATCGTGGAAGAAGATCTGCTCCCAGCCGTTCATCGCCCATGCGCCATAATCCGAGAACGGTATGCCCTTTTCCGTCAGACGCCGCTTGAATGCATCGAGGTCGTCCGTCCGGAACGCGATATGGCCGCGCTCAAGAGGATTGATGACATTATTGGTGCGGAAGCCGACCCCGAGATCTCTCTCCGCCAAATGCAGCTGGGTTACGCCATCGGTTACGAAGGCCACCTTCCCAGCATATCCGCTAGCCGTCACGCGGGCAGCCTGCAGTGAGGGTTCCGGCTCCAGATCGAGCACGGTGCGGTAGAACTCGTTCATTGCCGAAACATCGGCCGAACAGAAATTCACATGATGCAGCTTGATTTTCATAACGTTGTCGCTCCCACCAGGCACTTCTCGCGGTGAAGCTTAGCCACGGGCTATCGGCAGCGACCACACCTATCGAACGGCCCGGCGGCCGCGTACGGATCTTGTGGCAGGGCGAAACGGCATCCTGTTGCACAGGCTTCACCGGCGACCGCCTTCCAGCTGGCTCCCACTCAATGAGGGAGCCCGCCCCCTGGGCAACGCCCACGGTACCGTCCGTCCTCAGCCTCCCCTTTGGAGGAGGCCCCGTTGGGGTGGCGGCAGGTCATCGGCAAGGATCGACTTGCTGAGGGTGACGAGGCTCGACCTCGTGTCCATCGCAGCCTTCCGCAATGAGCTGAAGGCTTCCTGCTCCGAACAATTGTTTTGATGCATGATCTGCATGATGGCCGCCTCGACCGGATCGCGGTGCCGCGCACGGAGGCGCAGCCGCTCCAGGTATCGCTCGGTGTCGTGCTGCTGCTCGAGGCGTTGAAATGCCATAGCGAGGGCCGTGTAGACACCGCTCGACCGAATGGGCTTCATCAGCCAGGCTCCGGGCTTCTGCGCCAGCATCCATTCGAGCCTGCCCGGCGTCTCCGCTCCGACGAGGGCGATTAGCCTGACGCTGGGCGCCAGCCCCTCGAACGGGCTACCGGCCCCTGTATCGACATCGAAAAAGACAACGTCGGCATGCGAGGCGACCGGCACCGGAGGCATGTTCTCATGACAATGAACAACCAGCCCGAGGCGCCGCAAGCGGCCATCGAGCAACCGGCGATCATTGTCGTCGGGATGCACGACGAGGGCATGCCGGTTCCGGAAAGACGGGATGCGGGGTCCTGTCACGACACGATCCTCAGATGCCGCCGTGGTGGGGCCGATACTTCCGAATGCTCCGAAAGCGCCTGGTCCAGCCACACGAGATAGGGGTCCGGCCGGACCAGCGCTGGCGATTCCCACAACAGATCGAACTGGCCGGCAAGATTGGAGCGCGCAATGCGCGGGGTGGCATAGGTATGGTTGTTGTCCGGATCGACGCATATCGCCCCCTGCGGCGCGCGGAAGCTGTCGCGGTACAGCGCGCGCCGTACCGCTGCCACATCGGCGCTGCCGGCAGCCTTGATGGCGCGGCCCAGCAACAGCATGCAGGTATAGCTTGCCTGCGCATCCACTGAGGGCGAACTGCCGGGACCGAAGCGCTCGCGGTAGCGGCCTAGAAAAACCCGGTTCTCCAGCGTGTCGAGACTTTGGAACCAGGGCGAGCAGGCGATATGCCCGGCCCCCGCCTCGGCACCGATGATTTGCAGTTCGGGCTCGCACAGGCTGCAGCTGAGAATTGGCGGCAGCGAAGCATGCGGATCGCGCAGCCGGGCCGCGTGGTAGGCGCGGAAGAACGCATAGCTCGACTGGCCGACCAGCGTGTTGAAGACCACGCCCGGCCGAAGCCGCACGATCTCCTCCACGACATGCTCCACGCTGGTCTCGCCGAGCGGCAAGGTGCGCTCCGCCGCCATGTGTCCTCCGGTCGCGCCCAGCATCTCGCGCAGCACGCGGGCTGTCTCCCAGGTCCAGATATAGTGCGAGCCGATGCAGTACACGCTGCTGGCGATGTGCTGCAACATGTAACGAGCCAGCGGCACCACGTGCTGGTTGGGAGCGGCGCCGACATAGATGACGCTCTCGCTGCTTTCGAAACCTTCGTAGCGCGCCGGATGCCATAGGAGCGCGTCCGCAGCCTCAACCAGGGGCAGGACTTGGCGACGGGCGGCCGAGGTGTAGCAGCCGACCAGGTGCATTGCACGATGCTGGCGCAGCATCGCGTCGCAGGCTTCATAATAGCCACGCAACCTGCCGCTTGGGTCCGCAATGAGCGGCTCCAGAACGAAGTCCGTACTCACCCATGCATTGACCTCCTCAAGGCCGAGCAGGGCCCCGCGCAGCATCTCCTGTCCCACCGCGCCGTATAACCCCGTACCGGAATAGAGCAGGCCAACCGGGATGCGTTCACGCGACACGGGCACGTTGCTGGTCTCCACGAACACGGCTGCTGCCCATCGGGCGGGCAACTGCTTCACACCCTTATGCATAATCCCATCCCAGCGTTCTGGAAGCCGAAAAGCTGAGCACGACGTACCTGCAACCGTGTTGACAGGACTGAAGGGACTGCTCGAAGATCGCCGGCGAGCGCTTCGCTTGAGCCCGCGAGACAAGGATGTCTCACATGCGCGGCCCGGCACCTTGCGCGCTCAGTATGCATGACTTTCGGTATCTCGCCTTCCGTCCCTGCGCTCGCTCGCGGACGGGAGCAGGACGACGCACGTATTGGAGGCGCCATGCCTGTCAGGACGCCTAGCCTTGAACAGATCTTGCAGATGGCCGATCGGCAGGGGCTGCACCTGTCCGCCGAGGATGCCGCGGAGTTCCGAGGCATCATGGCCGGCACGCTGGAGGCCTACCGGCTTCTCGACGAACTGCCCGAGCCCAAGCTGCCAGTGGTCGCGGCTCGCACACCCGGCTGGCGTCCTTCCACGGCCGAGAACCCCCATAACGGCTGGTACTGGCGCACGGAGATCGCCACCGGCGGGCCCGGCCCGTTGCATGGCAAGCGGGTCGCGGTGAAGGACAACATCTGTGTTGCCGGCGTACCGATGATGAATGGTTCGGCGCTGCTGGAGGGATATGTCCCGGATGTCGACGCCACCGTCGTCACCCGCATCCTGCAAGCCGGCGGCACCATCGCGGGCAAGGCGGCCTGCGAGGATCTTTGCTTCTCCGGCGCCAGCCATACCTGCGTCACCGGCCCCATTCGCAACCCGCACCGGCCCACGCACAGCGCCGGCGGCTCCTCTGGCGGCAGTGCGGCGCTGGTAGCAGAAGGTGCGGTCGAGATGGCGCTCGGCGGCGACCAGGGCGGCTCCATCCGCACGCCATCGAGCTGGTGCGGCGTCTATGGGCTGAAGCCGAGCTGGGGGCTGGTGCCGGTGACGGGCTCCATGCCGATCAGCTATTCCGTCGACCATTGCGGACCGATCTGCGCCAGCGTCGAGGATGTGGCGCTGCTGCTGTCGGTCATCGCCGGGCATGACGGCTGGGATCATCGGACCATCCCGGCCCAGGTCGGCGACTATATGGGCGCGCTGGGTGCCGGCGCCGCGGGGCTGCGCATCGGCGTGCTGCAGGAGGGCTTCGGCCATCCAGAAAGCGACCCGCGGGTGGATGCCAGCGTGCGCGGCGCGATCGGCGCGCTGGAGCGGCTCGGGGCCCAGGTCGAGAGCGTCTCCGTACCAATGCACCGCGTGGCGCCGGCGATCTGGAGCGGGATCATCCTCGAAGGCGCCGCTGAGATGATGCTGAAGGGGCACGGCGTCGGCCACAACGTGCCGGGCTACTACCCCGTCGGCATGCAGGAGGCCTTCGCGCGCGGCTTCGACACCCGGATCGACGACGTGTCGGACACGGTGAAGCTCGTGCTGCTGCTGGGCGAGTACCTGAACAAGCATTACCACAACCGCTACCACTCGAAGGCGCAGAACTTGCGCGTGCCGCTGACCCAGGCTTATGACGCGGCGCTGCAAGGGGTGGATGTGCTGGTCATGCCGACCAATCCTTTCACCGCGACCGAGATCCCACCGCGCGACGCGCCGCGGGCGCTGGCGGTGGACCGCGCGCTGAACATGCAGGCCAATACCTGCCCCTTCGACGTTTCGGGCCACCCGGCATTCACCATCCCCTGCGGCACCGTCGACGGGCTGCCGGTCGGGCTGATGCTGGTAGGGCGTCGCTACGAGGAGGCCACGCTGATCCGTCTGGCATCCGCTTTCGCCGCCAGCCACGACTGGCGCAATAATTGAGAGGAACCGCCATGACGCAGACCGAGCTTCCCTATCTAGAGCTGACCGAGCTGACGCAGCGCATCCAGGCGAAGCAGATCTCGCCGGTGGAGGCAACGGAGGCGATGCTGTCGCGCATCGTGGCCCTCGATGGCCAGCTGAAGAGCTATGCGCTGGTGATGGCAGAGGAGGCGCGCGCCGCGGCGCGGCAGGCCGAGGCCGAGATCGCCCGCGGCGAGATCAAGGGACCACTGCACGGCGCGCCGATCGCGGTGAAGGACCTGTGCTGGATGACCGGCGTCCCGACCGCCGCCGGCATGACCATCCACCACGACTTCCGCCCGCAGGACACGGCGACGGTGGTGAAACGCCTGCAGGCGGCGGGGGCCATCATCCTCGGCAAGCTGCAGCTCACCGAGGGCGCCTATGTCGATCACCACCCACAGATCCCGCCGCCTGTGAACCCGTGGAGCGCCGAGCACTGGTCCGGCGCCTCCTCCTCCGGCTCCGGCGTCGCCACGGCGGCCGGCCTCTGCTACGGCTCGCTCGGCTCCGACACCGGCGGCTCGATCCGCTTCCCTTGCGCGGCGCAGGGGCTTACCGGGGTGAAGCCGACCTGGGGGCGCGTCAGCCGCTACGGCGTCTTCGAGCTGGCGGCGACGCTGGACCATATCGGCCCGATGACCCGCAGCGCGGCCGATGCCGCGGCGATGCTGGCTGCCATCGCGGGCGCCGACCCGGACGATCCGACGGCGTTGCAGGCGCCGGTGCCGGACTACATGGCGGAGCTGGAAGGCGGCATCGCCGGGCTGCGCCTCGGCATCGACGAAGCCTGGATGGGGGCAGCGACCGATGCGGCGACGCAGGGCGTGTTGCAGGCGGCGCTCGCCGTGCTGAAGAAGCTCGGCGTCGAGGTGGTGCCGGTGCGCTTCCCCGACACCGCGGCGGTGATAGAGGACTGGTTCCCGCTCTGCGGCGCCGAGGTGGCGGTGGCGCACAAGGCGACTTATCCCGCTCGCAAGGGTGAGTATGGCTCCTCGCTGTCGGCCCTGATCGAGCTCGGGCACGGGCTCACGGGCATGGGCTACCAGGAGATCGTGCTGCGCCGCATCGACTTCCGCGGCCGCGTCGCCGCAATGTTCGAGGGGATCGACCTTCTGCTGGCGCCCGCGCAGGGCTTCGCCTCGCCCACCCTGGCGAAGATGGCCACGGCCGGCGAGGACGCGGCGCTGATGCAGGCGCTACTCGGCTACACCTGCCCCTTCGACATGACCGGCAGCCCGACCATCACCCTGCCGGGCGGCTTCACCGATGCGGGGACGCCGATCGCCTTCCAGCTCGTTGGCCCGCATCTGTCCGAGGCCGTGCTGTGTCGGGCGGGCCACGCCTTCCAGGGCGCGACGGATGTCCACCGCCAGCATCCCGCGCTCGGCTGAGCGCGACCGAGACAGCATCGCAAGGAGGGACAGCATGAACCGCAGGGATCTGCTTTTGGGGACGGCCGGGGCGTCGCTGGCGGCCGCGCTGCCCCGGACCGGCCAGGCGGCCGGCCCGCCGATCAAGATCGGCCTGCTCGAGGACATCTCGGGCGACCTGGCCTCGATCGGCCTGCCCAAGCTGCACGGCACGCAGATGGCCGTGGACGAGGTGAACGCCACGGGCGGCATCCTCGGCCGCAAGCTGGAGCTGATCCATCTCGACCCGCAGGGCGACAACGCGCGCTACCAGGAATTCACCCGCCGTCTGCTGCAGCGGGACAAGGTGGATGTGCTGATCGGCGGCATCACCTCCGCCTCGCGCGAGGCGGTGCGGCCGATCGTGGGCCGGCAGAACGCTTTCTACATCTACACCAATCAGTATGAGGGCGGCGTCTGCGACGCCAACATGCTGAGCGTCGGCGCCGTGCCGGAGCAGCAGCTCTCGACCCTGCTGCCCTGGATGGTCGAGCGCTTCGGCAAGCGGGTCTACACCGTCGCGGCGGACTATAATTTCGGCCACCTGTCCTCTGCCTGGGGCAAGTCCATCATGAAGCCGCTCGGGGTCGAGTTCGTGGGCGAGGAGTTCATCCCGCTCGGGGTCTCGCAATTCGCCCAGACCATCCAGAACATCCAGCGCGCCAAGCCGGACTGGCTGTACATGCTGGATGTCGGCGCGGCGCAATCCTCCTTCTACGAGCAGAAGAACGCCGCCGGCGTGCGCCTGCCCATGGCGAGCCCGGTGAAGATCATGCTCGGCTTCGAGCACAAGCGCTTCCCGGCTGGCGTGATGAAGGACATGTACGCCGCCGCCAACTGGTTCGAGGAGCTCGACACGCCGGAGGCGAAGGCCTTCGTCGCCCGCTGGCGGGCAAAGTACCCGGACGAGGTCTACATCAACGACATGGGCTACAATGCCTGGGTCGCCATCATGCTCTACAAGCAGCTGGCCGAGAAGGCGAAGTCCACCAAGCTCGCCGACCTGCGCGGCGCCATGGCGGACGGCACCCTCGGCGTCGATGCGCCCGAGGGCCGCATCGTCATCGACCCGAAGAGCCAGCACTGCTCGCACCGCATGCGGCTGATCTCGGTGGATGGCGAGAACAAGATCAAGATCGAGAAGGACTTCGGCGACATCCAGCCCTTCTGGCTCGGCCAGGTCGGCTGCAACCTGCTGCAGTCCAACCCGCGCGAGCAATACACGCCGGACAACCTGCCGCGTCGCTGATCTGGCGAGGGGAGTGCGACCATGCTGGGCAACCTGTTTGCGGGCTTCTACCAGTTCGCTGATGTCTTCGCGTTCCTGGTGCTGTCCGCGGCAGGCCTCGCCATCATCTTCGGCATGATGGGCGTCATCAACATGGCGCATGGCGAGTTCGTGATGTGCGGCGTCTACGTCACGGCAGCCAGCTATCATGCCGGGCTGCCGCTGCCGCTGGCCCAGGCCTGCGGTACGGCGGTGGCCTTCCTGATCGGCATGGTGCTCGAAGCGGTAGTCATCCGGCCTCTCTACACGCGTCCGCTCGACTCGCTGCTGGTGACCTGGGGGCTCAGCCTCGTGGTCACTCAGGGCACGCTGGTGCTGGTGGGCTCGACCTTCCCCGGCATCGGCACGCCGCTGGGCGGCTTCCGCGTCGGCGACTATACCTTCTCCGCCTATCGGATGGTGCTGTTCGCCGCCGCCATCGGCGTGCTCGGCTTCGTCTGGTTCCTGTTCCTCCGCACGCGCTTTGGCATCCAGGCACGCGCGGTGATGCAGAACCCGGGCATGGCGCAGGCGCTCGGCGTGCGGCGGAACCGCGTCTATGCCCTCAGCTTCGGCGTGGGCGCGGGGCTCGCAGGGTTCTGCGGCGCGCTCTACGCGCCGACCATGTCGCTGATCCCCACCATGGGGTCGAGCTTCATCGTCGAATCCTTCGTCACGGTGGTGGTCGGCGGCTCCAGCGTGCTGCTGGGCACGGCGCCGGCGGCGGTCGCGCTCGCGGTCATCCGCACCGGCCTGAATGCCTGGTACGGCCAGATCATCGGCCAGATCGGCCTGTTGGTGGCCGTGATCCTCATCATCCGCGTGCTGCCGGACGGGTTCACCGGCTGGCTGACGCGGCGCACGGCCTGACGGGGGACCCGCATGCTCAAGCTTCTCGATGGGCCGCAGACCATGGGCCGGGGCCCGGCCTTCTGGGGCGCCGCAGGCCTCGTCCTGCTCGCCGCACTGGCCTATCCGCTCTTCGCGGACCCCTACGATGTCGGCAATTTCGGCTACTTCTTCGTCTGGATCTTCATGGCGCTCGGCCTCTGCCTGATGTGGGGCCTCTGCGGGATGCTGTCCTTCGGCCAGACCTTCTTCTTTGGCCTTGCCGGCTATGGCTACGGCGTCATCGCCATCGACCTCGGCAATGGGCCGCTCGGCACCATGGCGGGGCTGGCGGCGGGGCTGGTGCTTGCCGCCGCCGCCGCCGCGGTGCTGGGCTACTTCATGATCTACGGCCGCATCAACGGCGTCTTCTTCGGCATCGTCACGCTCTCGGTCACGCTCGCCTTGGCCTATTTCCTCGGCCAGACCGCCGGGCCCGAATGGGCGATCGGCAAGGCACGGCTGAACGGCTTCAACGGCATGCAGGGGATGGATCCGCTGACCTTCCCGGGACCCGATGGCGGCATCGTGCTGGAGGAGACGCTGTTCTACTACGTCCTGATCCTCGGCCTTGTCATGGTCTACCTGCTGCTGCGCATGCTGGCCAACTCGCGCTTCGGCAACGTGCTGGTGGCGATCCGCGAGGATGCGGAGCGGGCTGAGCTGCTGGGCTATGACGTGCGGCGTTACCAGCTCGCCGTCTTCGTGTTGGGCAGCACGCTCGCCGGGCTGAGTGGCGTGCTCTACACCTCCTGGGGGCAGTTCATCACGCCCTCCAGTATCGGCCTGCCGGCGGCCTCCATGCCGATCATCTGGGTCGCCTTCTCCGGGCGGACGGACCTGACTGCAACCTTGGTCGGCACCTTCCTGCTGCTGCTCGGCTTCCAGAGCCTGACGATCTACAGCCAGGAGACGGCGCTGGTGCTGATGGGCGCGCTGCTGATGGCGACCGTGCTGTTCGTCCCGCGCGGCTTCGTCCTCGGCATCGGCGACCTGCTGGCCCGCCTGACGATGCGGCGGCGGCGGGAGCCTCGGCCCGCTGCGGCAGCGGAGGTGTAGGATGACGACCCTTCTGGAACTGCAGGGCGTGAGCCGGCGCTTCGGCGGGTTCCTCGCGGTGCGCGAGGTGGACCTTGCCGTGGCGGCCGGGGAGATCCACTGCCTGATCGGCCCGAACGGGGCGGGCAAGAGCACGCTGTTCAAGCTGGTGGTCGGCCGCTACGAGCCGAGCGCGGGCCGCATCCATTTCCGCGGCCATGACGTGACGCGCGACGCGCCGCATTCCCGCGTGCAGCGCGGCATGAGCATCAAGATGCAGGCGCCGAGCGTCTTCCGCGCCCTGCCGGTGCGGCAGAACCTGCACATCGCCATGCAGCACCATGTCCCGCCCGCCGAGCTGGCGCGGGAGGAGGAGCGGCTGCTGGAGCTGTTGGGCCTGGCCTCCGAGGGCGCGCGGCCGGCAGGCGAGCTCTCACACGGGCAGCAGCAATGGCTGGAGATCGGCATGGCAGTCGCATTGAAGCCTACCTTGCTGCTGCTGGACGAGCCCACCGCCGGCCTCTCACCGGAGGAGACCTTCCGCACCGGCGAGCTGGTGCAGCGCCTGGCGGCCGGCGGGATGACGGTGCTCGCCGTCGAGCATGACATGAGCTTCGTCAAGCAGATCGCCACGCGCGTCACCGTGCTGCATCTCGGCCAGGTCTTTGCCCGCGGCACGGTGGAGGAGATCGTCGCCGACCCGCGCGTGGCCGAGATCTACCTGGGCGTTCCCCATGCCGCCTGAGCCGATCCTCGAGGTCGCCGGCCTGCGCGCCGGCTACGGCGGCACCCAGGTGCTGCAGGGCGTGGACCTTTCGGTCGGGCGCGGCGAGATCGTGGCGCTGGTCGGCCGCAACGGCGTCGGCAAGACCACGACGATGCGCTGCCTGATCGGCCTGGTGCGGGCGACCGCAGGCAGCATCCGCTTCGCGGGCGAGGACCTGACACGCGCCGCCGCTGATGCGCGGGCCCGGCGCGGCATCGGCTACATCCCGCAGGGCCGCGACGTCTTCCCGCGCATGACGGTGCAGGAGAACCTTGCGGTCGGTGAGCTGATCGGCGCCTCGCGCCGCCAGCGCCGCGCCGACCTCGTCTACCAGTACTTTCCGATCCTGGCGGAGCGGCGGCGGCAGATGGCCGGCACCTTGTCCGGTGGGCAGCAGCAGCAGCTCGCCATCGGCCGGGCGCTCATCGGCGGGCCGGAGCTGATCCTGCTCGATGAGCCGTCGGAGGGCGTGCAGCCGAATGTGGTGCAGGCCATCGTGCGCGTGCTGCGCAGCATCCGCGACGACCTCGGCACCACCATCGTCTTCGTGGAGCAGAACCTGGAGACGATCCTCACGCTCGCCGACCGCTGCTGCGTCATGGAGAAGGGCAAGGTGGTCGATGCCATCCCGCCCGGCGCCGTGACCTCGGAGAATGTCCGCCGCCATCTGATGCTGTAACGCCGTCCCAGCCATCGAGGAGCGATCTATGCCAACCGAGCACGCAATCCCCGCGACACCCGACATGCTGGTCTGGGGCACGCTCGCCGCGGCGACGCCGCCGGCGCTGACGGTGGAATCGGGCGATGTCGTCAGCATCGTCGCCATGCCGGCCGGCAGCGCGGTCTCCTTCCCGCCCGATGCAGCGCTGGTGCCGGCCGAGTACCGCGCGGCCGTCGAGGGCGTGCCGCAGGGGCCGGGGGCGCATTTCGTCAACCGCCCCGTCTTCGTGCGCGGCGCCGAGCGCGGCGACGTGCTGCAGGTCGACATTCTCTCCGCCGAGCCCTGGATGGACTGGGGCTTCGTCTCGGTCATGCCGCTGCTCGGCACGCTGCCGGAGGAGTTCACCGAGTACGAGACCATCCACCCGCGCATCGACCTTCAGCGCGGCACCTGCCGCCTGCCCTGGGGGATGGAGCTGCCGCTCGACCCCTTCTTCGGCGTCATCGGCGTGGCGCCGCCGCCGGAATGGGGCGCCTGCACCACCAATGTCCCGCGCGCCTTCGGCGGCAACATGGACAACAAGGAGCTGAAGCCGGGGACGACGCTCTACCTCCCCGTCTTCAACGAGGGCGCGTTGTTCTATGCGGGCGACGGGCATGGCGTGCAGGGCGATGGCGAGGTCTGCATCACCGCGCTGGAGACGGGGCTGAAGGGCAGCTTCCGGCTGACGGTGCGAAAGGACCTCAGCCTGAAGATGCCCTTCGCCGAGACGGCGACGCATCTGATGTCGATCGGCCTCGACGAGGATCTCGACGACGCGGCGAAGCAGGCGGTGCGCGAGATGGTGCGCGAGATTTGCGCCCGCACCAACCTCAGCCGCAACCAGGCCTACATGCTGTGCTCACTGATCGGCGACCTGCGCATCACGCAGACCGTCGACGGCAACAAGGGCGTGCACATGATGCTCGCCAAGCAATACCTCTGACCACGACAGACGAGGCAGGGACGATGACCCAGGATATCGACGTCACCGAGCTGACCGTCGCAGAGGTGCAGGATGGGCTCGCGCGCGGCGCCTTTACCGTCGAGGCGCTGACATCGGCCTTCCTCGCCCGCATCGTGCGGGACAATCCGCGGTTGAACGCCATCATCTTCCTCAACGAGGCGGCGCTCGATGATGCGCGGGCGATGGATGCGCGGCGCGCCTCCGGCGAGGCGCTGGGGCCGCTGGCTGGCATCCCCGTGGTGGTGAAGGATACCATGGACATGGTGGGCTTCCCGAGCACGGGGGGCTGGTCCCTACTGACCTCGAAGCATGGCGGCACCGACCTGATGCCGGGCACCGATTCCCCTGTGGTGGCCCGGCTGCGGGCGGCGGGGGCCATCATCCTCGGCAAGACCAACGTGCCCATCCTCAGCGCCAGCGGCACGCATGCGAACAACAGCTGGGCGGGGCCGACGCTGAACGCGGCGGCGCCCGACCTCGTCCCTGGCGGCAGCTCCGCCGGGACTGCCACCGCCGTCGCCGCTTCCATGGCCGTGCTTGGCCTGGCGGAGGAGACGGGCGGCTCCATCCAGAACCCGGCCGCGGCGCAGGGGCTGGTCGGCATCAAGCCGAGCTTCGGCCTGGTGCCGAATGCCGGCGTCATGCCGCTGGCCAGCCAGCGCGACGTGGTGGGGCCGATCGCGCGCTGCGTGCGCGACGCCGCGCTCACGCTCGACGTGCTGGCCGGCTTCACCATGGAGGACCCGAAGACGGTGGCGGGCGTCGGCAACATCCCCCAAGGGGGCTATGCCTCGCTGCTGTCGGAGACGGCGCTTGCCGGCCGACGCCTCGGACTTTACGGCCCAGGCTGGCGGAACCAGCCGCTCTCGGCCGAGACCGAGGCGCTCTATGCCCGCGCGCAGGACGAGATCCGCGCGCGCGGCGCGACGCTGGTCGCGGATCCCTTCGCTGGCAGCGGCTTCGCCGAGCTGCGCCAGCCCGTGTCGGATGAGTATCCTTTCGACGCGCGGGGGCTGGAATCGGCGCCCTACGACATGCACCGCTATCTCGAGCGCATGGGCCCCGAGGCCGCGGTCCGTGGCTTCGCCGACTTCGCCCGGGCGACTGCGGCGGGGGATGCCTTCGCGCCGGGCGGCATGCTGCACTACCTGCACCGGCTGCCCGGCTTCGATGCGGCGCTGGCCAATCCGCTCGTCCCACCGCCCATGCCGGAATTCATCGCGGCGCGCGCTGCCTATCGCCGCATCTTCGACGGGGTGATGGAGAGCCAGGGGCTGGATGCGCTGGTCTTCCCGCAAATGCGCGAGGCGCCGCCGCCGCTGCATGCCGACGGGCTGATCCAGGAGACGACCGTCAGCGAGATCAACATCGCCGGGCTGCCGGGCGTCACGGTGCCGGCCGGGTTCCATGCCTCGGGCGCGCCCTTCTGCCTCATCTTCGTCGGCCGGATGTGGAGCGAGGCGCTGCTGCTGGCCCTCGCGCATGACTACGAGGCGGCGACCCGGCACAGGCGCGCGCCCGGTCTGGCAGCGTGATGGAATTCGCCGCCAAATTCGCCTTCGACATGGTCGCCTTCACCTCGGTGATGGTGCTGATCGTGCTCGGCCTCGGCGTGATCGCCAGCATGATGGGCATCTTCAACTTCGCCCATGGCGAACTCGTCCTGCTGGGCGCCTACACGGTCTATCTCAGCAGCGAGGCCGGGCTCGGGACATGGCCTGGCCTGCTCGCCGCCCCGGTGGTGGTGGGGCTGGTGGGCTTCGGGTTGGAGCGCACCGTCATCCGACGCTTCTACCGGACGCCGATCATCGCCATGCTGGGCACCTATGCGATCGGCCTCATCATCCGGGAGATCGTGCGCGGCCTGCTGGGCGGCCACTACAAGTCGATCCCGGAGCCGATCGGCGGCGCCTTCAGCCTCGGCGGCATCGAGTTCTCCATCTGGCGCAGCTTCATCATCGCCACGACCCTCGTCGTCATCGGCGGCACCTACCTGCTGCTGGCGCGCAGCTCGATCGGCCTCAGGGTCCGCGGCGCGCTGGAGAACCCGATGCTGGCGCGGGCCTGCGGCATCTCGACCAGCCGCCTCTATGCGCTGACCTTCACTTTCGGCGCGGCGCTGGCGGGGCTGGCGGGCGCGCTCATCGTGCCGCTCTACCAGCTCTCGGCCGATATCGGCATCCGCTTCCTCGTGCAGGCCTTCCTTTCGGTCATGCTGGGGGGCGTGGGCAGCTTCGAGGGACCGGTGCTGGGGGCGGCGGCCGTCGGCGGGCTCGCGGCCTGGCTGCCCTGGGTGGTGACGCCGGTGCTCGCCGATCCGCTCGTCTTCCTCATCGCGCTTGCCATCGTCCGGGTGCGGCCGCAGGGCTTCATCGCGGTCGGGCGCCTGTAGCAGCAAGGAGAACGTCCATGACCATGACCAGGCGTCGCGTCCTCGGTGGGGCCAGCGCCCTCACCGCCGCCGGATGGCTCGGCTCGCTCACGGGCGGCTTCGTGCTGCGCCCGAACTGGGCGCATGCCGCGGGCCCGATCAAGATGGGCATCGCCACCGACATCACCGGCCCCATCGCGCCCTCCGGCAACGCCAATTGGCAGGTGGCCCAGTTCGTCGTCGAGGAGATCAACAAGGCCGGCGGCATCCAGGGCCAGCCGATCGAGCTCCACCTGGAAGACACCGCCTCCGACCCAAAGATCGCGGTGGGCAATGTCCGCAAGCTGATCCAGGAGCGGCGGGTCAATGTCGTGCTCGGCGGCATCACCAGCGCCATGCGGCAGGCGATCAAGGACCCGATCGTGAACCGCGGGCGCACGCTATACATCTACCCGCAGCTCTACGAAGGGCAGGAATGCACGCGCTTCCTGTTCAACACCGGCCCGACGCCGGCGCAGCAATGCGACCGGCTGATTCCCTACCTGATCAAGACCATGGGCAAGCGGCGCTTCGCCATGCCCTCGGCCAACTATGTCTGGCCGCAGCTGCTGAACAGGTATGCCCGCAAGGTTATCGAAACCAATGGCGGCGAGGTGGTCTTCGAGGAGTACTACCCGCTCGACCAGGCGGAGTACTCGGCGACCATCGGCAAGATCCGCGACGGGCGGGTGGATTGCGTCTTCAGCACTATCATCGCTCCGGGCCTGCAGCCCTTCATGAAGCAGCTCTACGAGAGCGGCTTCCAGAAGGGCGGCGGCGTCGTCAGCTGCGTCTACTACGACGAGAACCTGCTGAACTACCACCCGGCGCAGGAGATGGAGGGGCTGGTCTCCTGCCTCGACTACTTCCAGGCGGTGGACGATCCGTTCAGCAAGGCGCTGCAGGAAGCCTATTCGAAGCGCTTCCCCGGCACGAAGTACCTGTTCACCGCCGGTTCCGCCTCGACGGGGATGTATCGCGGCATCAAACTCTACGAGGCGGCGGTGAAGGCGACCGGCGGCAAGCTCGGGCGCGAGGACGTCGCGGCAGCGATGGACAACGCCGTGCTGACGGAAGGGCCGGGCGGCGGCGCGCAGATGGTGCCGGGCAAGATGCATGCGCGGATGAACATGTACATCGCCATCTGCCGCAACGATGCCGGCCGGACGCGCTACGAGGTGGTCGACAAGGCCGACATGGTCGAACCCCGGGAGTGCTGAGGCGATGACCGCGACCACCAGGGCCGCCCCTCCGGCCACCGCCCGGCGCGGCAGCTTCCGCATCCTGCCGGCGATCGAGCTGGCGGTGCTCGCCCTGCTGCTCGTGGTGCCCTTCCTCCTCGCCGACCGGCCGGAGCTGATCACGCTGCTCACCAACGTGGTCATCCTGTCGCTGCTGGCCCTCAGCTTCGACCTCTGCTGGGGCTTCTCCGGCATCATGTCCTTCGGCCAGGCCCTGTTCTTCGGTGTCGCCGGCTACGGGGTGGCGCTGGTCGGGCGGGACCTGGAGTTCAGCCAGCTCTGGGCGACGCTGCCGCTGGCGATGCTGGCCGGCGGCGCTCTCGCGGCCATCCTGGCGGCGTTCCTGCTGCTCGGACGCAAGGCGCCGACCTCCATCTTCGTCGCCTTCGGCACCCTCACCGGCGCCTATGCGGCGGAGCGGCTGGTGGCGGGCTGGCAGTATGTCGGCGCCGGCAACGGGCTCTCGGCCATCAAGCTGATGGCCTTCGGCGAGTACGAGTTCGTCGAAGGCCTCGACTTCTACGCCGTCGCACTGACGGCGCTGGTGCTGGTTTATGCCGCCAGCCGCATGCTCGTGCGGTCGCAGCTCGGCTTGGTGCTGGCCGGAATCCGGCAAAACGAGGAGCGGCTGGCCTTCTTCGGCTACCGCGTGCAGGTGTTCAAGGCGCTGGTCTTCAGCCTCGCCGGCATGGTGGCGGGGCTCTCCGGCGCCCTCTACAGTTACCACCAGGGCTTCACCGGGCCGAGCAACCTCGGCCCCGGCCTGTCCACCACCGCGGTGATCTACTGCCTCTTCGGCGGCAGCGGCACGCTCATCGGGCCGGTGATCGGGACGGTGGCGATCGAGGTGCTGAGCTATGTGCTGGCCGATATCGACGCGATCCGGCAGTTCTGGCCGGTGCTGCTCGGCCTGGTGCTGCTGCTGGTGGTGACCTTCCAGCCGACCGGCCTGCTCGGCCTCGCCGTCTCGGCGCGGGAGCGCATCGGCACCTATGGCGCGCGGAAGGCGGCGCGCTGATGGCCCTGCTGCAGGTATCGGGCGTCACCAAGACCTATGGCCCGCTGAAGGCACTGGACGGCGTCGATCTGGAGATCGGGGCCGGCAGCTTCCACGGCCTCATCGGACCGAACGGGTCGGGCAAGAGCTCCCTGTTGAAGGCGATCGCCGGCGCCCATTTCCCGACCACGGGGCGCATCCTGTTCGACAACGACGACATCACTGCCATGCCGCCTTACCAGCGCTCCCGCCGTGGGCTCAGCCTGAAATTCCAGATCACCTCGGTGCTGACCGAGCTGTCGGTCTATGACAACGTCCTGCTCGCGCTGCAGGCGACGGAGGGGTACGGCGCGCTGTTCCGCAGCCGCTCGCGCGGGCGGCTGGACGACGAGGTGATGGGGGCGCTGGAGCGGTTCCGCCTCGCCGGCCGCGCCGACGACCTGGCGGGCGAGCTCAGCCACGGCGAGCAGCAATGGCTGGAGATCGCCATGGCGCTCGCCCCGCGCCCGAAGCTGCTGCTGCTGGACGAGCCGACCGGCGGCATGAGCCCGGAGGAGCGTCGCGTCACCGGCGAACTGCTGGCGCCCATCCGGCGCCACTGCGCGTTGGTAATCGTCGAGCACGACCTCGACTTCATCAAGAACATCTGCGACCGCCTCACCGTACTGGACCAGGGCCGCGTCCTCGGGACCGGCAGCGTGGCCGAGATCGAGGGGGATGCACGCGTGCAGGAGATCTATACCCGCCGTGTCTGACCCCGCGACCCCGCCGCTGCTGGACGTAGCGGATCTTCAAGCCGGCTATGGCCGGAGCCAAGTGTTGTTCGGCCTGTCCCTCGGCGTGCCGCGAACGGGCGCGGTGGCCATCCTGGGCCGCAACGGCGCGGGCAAGACCACGCTGCTGAAAACCCTGGCAGGGGAAATCCGGCCCAGCGCAGGCAGCATCCGCCTCGCCGGCGAGGATGTGACGGCGGCACCGCCGGAACGGCGCGCACGCCTCGGCATAGGCCATGTCCCGCAGGAGCATGCGATCTTCGCGCGGATGTCGGTGCGGGAGAATCTGATGCTCGGTGCCGGGCCACGTGCCGACCGGCGGGCGATCGAGGAGGTGCTGGAGTTCTTCCCCAAGCTCGGCGCCCGCCTTGGCCAAACCGCCGCGACCCTGTCGGGCGGCGAGCGCAAGATGCTGGCGATCGGCCGCGCCCTGCTCGGCAAGCCGCGCGTGCTGATGCTCGACGAGCCGACCGAAGGCGTCTGGATCGGGGTCATCGACGAGATCGCCGAGCGTCTTATCGATTTATCGCGGCGCATGAGCGTGATCCTGGTCGAGCAGCATGTCGAGCTCGCCCTGACGGTCGCGCAGGCGGCCTATGTCATCGACCGTGGCACGGTGGCGCTCAGCGGCCCGGCCGATCATGTTAGGAACGACCCCGCCCTGCTGCGGCTGCTGGCACCGTAATAGCGCAAGAGCATGAGCCATTCCCTGTCTGCGCGGGTTTTTCCGACTGGACGCCCCTACGTCTGTGTACCCAGGCAAACGCCGAGCGTGGGGCGGCCTGCGGCGAGGCGCCCTTCGAGCAGATGCAGCACCTCCCGCAGAAACGGCTGGTGGTCCTCCTTCCGGGCCCCGACGGGGCTACCCGGCACGACCAGGGGGCGGGTTTCGCCGGCCGCGGCACCAGGGTGCGAAGCGGTCGACACCCGCATCGAGCATCGTGACGGCCTAGCCTGCCGCCTCGGGCGCGGGCGCGAAGGCGCCGAGGCCTTCGAAATGGACGCGGCGGAGGACGATGGCCGTCTTCATGGCAGGCGACAGGCTGCCTCGCGCGCCGACACCGCCTCGCCGGCTGCAGGATCGGAGAGGACGGCTCCGCCCGCCTCGGCGGCGAGCAGCGCGACATCCGCGCCGAGCACGATGTCCTCGACATGGCCGAAGGCCTGACGGCGCAGGCGTCCGGCGGCGTCGATGATCAGCAGCGTCGGCGTCCCCTGCATGGCGTAGGCTGCCATGGTCACCGGCATCGGCCCGCCCCGGGGGTCCGGCGCATCGATCCCGATAGGGAATTCCAGGCGGTACTCATGCGAGAAGGCCGATAGCGTCTCCGGCCTGTTCGCCGCATGGTGCTCGAACACCGTGTGCAGCCCGAGGACGGCGACCCGGCTCGGGTGAAAGGCGCGGCGAATGCGCGAAAGCTGTGGCAAGGCGTACTGCACGCAGCCTGGGCAGAGCATCTGGAAGGCAAGGGCGACGACGACCCGACCGCGCAGCGCCGCAAGCTCGAGGGGCTGCCCCTCGGCCGTGTTGAGCCAAAGGCCGGCGGTCGTCCAGGGTGGCGCGGGCCGCAGTTGCGGCCTGTATTCGCTCATGGAGGCATCTCCGTCATGGGGCAGGCGGCGGAGGCCGCCCGCCTGTCTTTCCGACCTGGCTCAGCGCGTTCCAGCCGGCATCACCCGTCCAGGCAAGCTGAGATCGCCAGAGGCAACGTCGAACACCTCGGCCACGCAAAGCAGCGGCGCGTGCAGGTTACCGTTGACGCGGAGCCCGGCCGTCACGCCGTCGAAGCGGGTGGCGTGCAGCCCGGGCAACTCGGCCACTGGCACCCGCACCTCGACCGTGCTGCCCAGCAGGCGCGGCGGCAGGTCGGGGCTGGAAAGAAGCAGCGGCACGCCCGGCCAATCCCCAGGCAGGCGCGGCTGTGCGCCGGCTGGGATGTCGCGGACCTTCAGCGCGCCGGGCCCGCACGCGTCGTCGGGACTAAGCACCACCCAATGGCTGTGCCAGACATGCCTGTTGCGGTCGCGGCCGGGCGCGTTGTCGTCGAAGTCGGGGTGAAAGGTGACGGCAAGCGCGAGGATGCCCTGGCCCGGCTCGAAGCCGACAACGGCCGTGTCGAGGCTGGTGGGCCAGACATAGGCATGCACTGTAGAACCCTCAAAGCGTCCCGTCTCCACCGGGCGCGTCTCGCCGGCCCGCCCGGCGACCTGGATCCGAAAGACGGCACTGTCGCCTTCGATGGCGATGGCGGCCCGGACGATGTCGAAGTCTGCGATGCGGGCGTTGCCGCGGGGCGCCTCGATGGCCCCCGAGTGGCCTTCATGCGCGGCAGCGGGCAGGGCTGCCGCCAGGCCGAGGACAAGCATCCCCGTTGCCGCGGCGAGAAGGCCGCGGCGACTGTTCCGTCTCATGGTGGTGTCTCCAGCTAGGGTGTGGGCATGGCGCCTGGCGCTCCGGTGGCAAAGCGGGTCCAGACGGCCCCGGCCTCGTCGTCCGGGAGCGGGTCCTGCTCCGGGCAGTCGAGGCGGAGGTGGCGGTCGCCGAAGGGCGCATCGACGTAGGCGCAGTGGTGCGGCGCCGAGGCGTCCTCATGGGCGTAGGGGCGGAAATACCGGCAAGTCACGCAAAGCCGGGCAGGAGCGATCGCGCCCCGAACCTGAAGCCCGCGGATCATCTTGACGACGAGCCGCAGCAGAGCCTCCTGCTCCGCAGGCGAAAGGTCAGCCGCGGTGTCGAGCAGCGTGGCGGGCCAGTCACTGGCTTCGCGCGCCGCTGTGCGGCCCTGCTCGGTCAGCGCCAGGCCAGCGGCGCGGCCATCGCGTGGGTCTGGTTGGCGTGCCACCAGGCCCTTGCGTTCAAGCGTGCTGACGGCGTCGCTCGCGGTCGCGCGCGTTATGGCAAGCTGCCCTGCGATCTCGGACAGGCGTGGAGCATGGCGGCCAGGGCCGCTACGGGCGGCGATGATGGCCAGCGCCTGCGCCTGTGTAGGGCTCAACCCGCGCGCCTCGGCAAGGCGCCATTGGCCGGCGCGCAATGCCACGGACAGGCGAGAGAGGCCAGCGGCGAGGCGGTGGGGAAGCGGGTCCGACAGGGTGTCGAATACAGCGGTCATAGAGGAGATAATATGTAGGACTCCTAACCAGTCAACCCCGATATGGGATGCGTGGCTTGGGGACGGTCCTTGGGTGGCATCAGGCGGCTCACATCCGCGACGAGTCCGAGGGCGCCATCTTCCCGTCCAACCCAATGGCGCGCCCCAACGTGGCAACCTCGCAACTAGGACAGCCCACGACGTCCAGTCCGCCGAAGGCGCGAAGGTTCAACGACGCTTGCGCATGGGCGAAGGTCGACGGCGCAACGGGCGAAAGCGGCCAGTTCCTCCAGACAGCCGAGGTCACTGGCCGCAAGTCCTGACCGGTGAAGTCCGGCCTGATGGATGGCGACAACCAAGCAGTCGCCAGACACGCTCCGTAGTCGCACCGGGAGCCGGGCCTCGGCCATGCTCAACCGGTGTCATTCGGCACTGAACGCTGCATTAGGCGCGATTACGGAAAAGAACGTGCCGCATTGCGGCGCAATTTACCCTGCGCGCCGATGACCACCACCACACCAGCGGCGTTGCCTGACAACGCCTCAAGGTCCAGGAACAGATATGCAAGGTGAGCAGCCTGTCGCCGCGTCCCACAAGCTCGTGCTGACCTCCGCACCGGACGGGCTTGTCCGGTTCGAGATCGCCATCACTGCCGCCGAGCCGGAAAGCGCGTCGCGCTTTGTCCTCGTCACCGGGCTCGACGCGGCTTCCGACGCGCAGGTGGTGCGCAAGTACAATTTGCCTGATACCGGGCACCATTCTTATCTCGATCTTTTCGAGGCGCTTGCCAAGGATTACGGAACGCGCCTGCCAAGGAGCCGGCAACCTCCAGAAGTGCCGGCCTCGACGACACCGCTCGTGCCCCTGCTCACCGAAGCGGTGTCGCCGGACATTCTCTATGGCTACGGCGACCCGGCCGTGACCCGCGTGGTCGAGGACCTTTCTGGCGCTGGGACCGCGTCCTACTATCTGCTTGCAACGTCGAACGACGCGCCGCAGGTGTTTCCCATCCTCTACTCGCAAGACCTGATGGACTGGCGGCCGCTGGGCTTCGTGTTCCCGCAAGGCCATGCGCCCAGGTGGGCGGCGGAGATTGGGCGAGGGGGAGAGTACTGGGCGCCCGAGATGCACCGGATCGGCAGCGACTTCCTCCTGTGCTTCGCCGCACGGGAGGCGGATGGAAGCTTTTCGATCGGGCTCGCCAAATCCTCCCGGCCTGATGGTCCCTTCATCGCTGCTGAGGCGCCCATCCTGCGGGGCAACGTTATCGACCCGCATATTCTCCTTGACCAAGAAGGCAGCGCTTACCTGTTCTGGAAGGAGGATACCAATGATGTCTGGCCAAGTCGGCTGTGCCAGTTCTTGCACGAGCACACCCTGCTGATAGACGAGCTGTTTCCGCACGAGGAGGACCGTCGCACTGCTGCTTTCGCCTCGGCACTATGGCCTTGGGTAAAGTCGCTCGGGCCCATGGAACGCTTCTTTGTCCTGCAGACATTGGTCGAGGCCGTCGTTTCCGATTTCCAGGCATTCTCGGCGCGCCTGTCGGGCATTCTCGAGCAGCAGACGGTCCAAGCCGGGCGGGAAGCCATCACGGAGATCCTGCGGCTGACCAGGACGCCGGTCTATGCCCAAAAGCTGGACCTGAACATGCTCGTCCTCCTCGGTGAGCGGAAGCAGGTTTTGCAGAACGACCAGGAATGGGAGGGCCACCTTGTCGAGGGCGTGTGGGTCAGCGAGCACGGGGGAAGGTACTACATGCTCTACGCCGGAAACGACTTTTCAACGGCCGAGTACGGCATTGGGGTTGCCGTCGCGGATAACCCGCTCGGTCCGTATCGGAAGACGAGGGAGCCGCTCCTGCGCTCCACGGCGGAGTGGTCCGGCCCGGGGCACCCATCGGTCGCTGTCGGCCCCGACGCGCAACCTTGGCTTTTTCTGCACGCCTTCTTCCCTGGCAGGAGTGGCTACAAGGAGTTTCGCGCAGTCCTTGGGCTGCCGATCGCCTTTGGAATGGAAAGCATCCTGGTGCGGCCTCACCCTTCGGCATGATCGCCGCACCCGCTTGCGCCGGCAGGCGTCTGACCAACGAAGAAGCACGGCCGCCGAAGCCACCCTTCCAGCCCAGGTGCTCGCCGAGCAAGATGCCGGGACCGAGCCGGCTGGCGGCGCTGGAGGAGGACAGGACAGGCGGGGTATGCGGCCCGGCTTTTGCACTCGTCATGCCGTATCCGCAAAATGGTCGCCGGCGTGGCGCACGGCGCGCAGGCGGCACGGCAGCGCGCCGATATCGACCGACCCGCTCATGGGATCTGCCGCGCCGCGGTAGCTCAGCGCGGCATTGACGTTGATGTCCAGCGCAGCGAATTCCGGTCCCGGCGCTTCTGGCAGCCACCAGCCCATGCCGGTTGTCAGAACGCCGGGCTGGGTCCGGTCGGTGATCGTCACCCGGAGCCGGCAGACGCCCGGGCCGCCTGGCAGTTCCACCTCCACCCAATCCCCTTCGGTGACGCCGCAGGCCGCCGCAGTGTCCGGATGCAGGCGGACCTCGGGATCGGGCGAAACCTTCCGCGCCCAAGCCTGGTCGCGGAAGCGGGAGTGGTGGTAGGTTTTTTCGCGAAATCCGGTCTGCAGCAGCAGCGCATGGCCCGGCGTCGCGGCCGAGGGCGGCGGCAGGAAGCCCGGCAGGGGGTCCAGCCCATGCCGCGCGGCGGCCTCCGAATAAAGTTCGATCTTTCCGCTCGGCGTTGCAAAGCCACGTTGGGCGAAGTCGCCCAGCTCGTAGGGGAAATGCGCATAGCCATCGCGGCGAAGGCTGGCCAGCGAGATGCCGCTGTCCCCCAGCAGGAAAGCGTTGAACTCCGCCTGGCTTCGCCAGGGCAGCAGCTCGGCGGAAAGGGCGCCACGGGCGCGAAGCCGATCGAGCAGACCGACCGCGATCTCCAGGTCGTTGCGCGCCTCGCCGCGTGCGGGCACGGCGGCGGTATAGGCGATGTTCGGTCCTGACGGATCGAGGGTGACGTCCTCCTCCTCGAGCGTCGTTGTCTTCGGCAGGACAAGGTCAGCGATGGCCGCCGTCGGCGTCATGGTATGTGCTGCGACCGCCAGCACCTCAAGCGAGCGCAGCGCGGCCAACGTCCGTCGCGCGTCCGGATAGGTCACTGCGATGTTGACGCCGCTGACATAGGCGGCGCGGACCGGGTAGGGCCGGCCCGTCAGCATGGCCTCGATGACGGACGGGTTGTGGCAGGCGGTCTGCCAGCCCTTCGGCCCGGCCCAGAGCGGGTAGACGTCGGCTCCGATGGTCTGACGCTCAATTTCCTCCGGCAAGCGGAAGCGCGGCTCGTGCAGCAGCTCAAGATAGGTGCGGAAGCCGGCTGGCTTCTTGACCCGCCGGTTGCCGCCTGGGCGGTCCAGATTGCCGCTGATAGCCACCAGCGCGTGAAAGGCGCGGTAGGTCTGCACTCCGTTGCTCGCCGCATCGATGCCATGGCCGCCGACGAAACAGGATGGGCCTTCGGCGTAGAGCTTGGCGGCATGCTCGATGGCCTCGGCCGAAACGCCTGCGATCGCCGCGGCCCAGCCCGGCGTGCAGGATGCCACGCGCTCCGCCAGCGCCTCGAAACCATGGCACCATCTCGCAACGAAATCCGTGTCGTAGGCCCTGTCGCGGATCAACGCGTGCAGCAACGCGAGGCCAATGGCGCCGTCGGTACCGGGCCGTGGCTGCAGCCATACATCGGCCATTTCCGCCGCCGGCGTCCGGAAGGGGTCGAGCACCACCAGCCGTGCGCCACGGGCCTTGGCCCGTTTGAGCTCGGCCCATTGAATAGGATCGGCGGCATGGGGATTGCGCCCGACCAGCAGGGTGCAACGGGCCGCCTCGATATCCTCGCCGCGACCGATATTCAGCCCGGTGAGGCGGTCGCTGACCGCGCGGCAGCCGCCGCACAGGTCCTGGTTGATCATCCAGTTTGGCGAGCCGAGGCTGCGCAGCAGCAGCGCGACCACCGCGCCGCGGCTGAAAAACGCCCCGCTGACCGCCCCGACCAGCGCCAGCGGGCCATGCTTGGAGCGCACGGCGGCCAGGCCGTCGGCCAGCTCGTCCAACGCCGCGTCCCAGGACACCCGCCGCCACTGGCCGCTGCCGCGCTCGCCCACCCGACGGAGCGGGTGCAGGAGGCGGTCGGGATGGTCGGTCCAGTCCTGCAGGCCGCGGATGCCTTTGACGCAGAATGCGCCCTTCGATGTCGGGTGCGCAGGGTTGGGTGCGATCCTGGCGACGCGGCCAGTCTCATCCAGCGTCAGCAAGGCGCCGCAGAGCGTGCCGCATTCCCAACAGGTGCTCGGGATGGTGGAGGCTGTCATGCCAGGAAGGGTGTCATCCCGGACGGTGGCGCGTCCAGTCAGGTGATCATCGGCTGCCAGCCGCGACCTCCCGGCATCACATGCGATGCTGAGGCAGGCTTGGCCACGGCAAGCCTTCCGAAGCTGGCCAATATCGACATAGCCTGGGGTATGAACGACCCCTTCGATCTCGAACGCTTCGTGCGGGCTCAGGAGCCGGTGATGGCGGAGGTTCACCGCGAACTCCGGGCGGGACGCAAGCGAACGCACTGGATGTGGTTCGTCTTCCCGCAGCTCCGCGCCCTCGGCCGAAGCTCGACTGCCCAGCATTACGGAATCGCCTCGCTGGCCGAGGCACAAGCCTATATCGCGCACCCTCTTCTCGGGCCGCAACTCGTGAAGTGTACCGAGCTGGTCCGTGCGGTTCGGCACCGGTCGGCGCATGAGATATTCGGCAGCCCGGACGATCTCAAGCTCCGATCGTCCATGACGCTGTTCGCGGTGGCGCGGCCAGAGGCAGCGGTATTCGCTGACGTGCTTCGTCAGTACTTCGATGGCGAGCTGGACGGGCTCACGGTCAAACTGCTGGCGGCGGAGTAATAGACCAACCCGTGGCTCATGACGATCGCAGCGTCAGTGGACATGCGGGTCTAAGCCCGGCCTATCCAAAAGATCCGCCGGTGCCAACCCAATCCACTCACCTCATGCCAACTCGGCGAGCTGGCGCGGCCGGTAGATCGCTGAATGATGGACGCGGGCAACCGGCGTATGACCATTCGCGATGACCAGGACGTCGAGCTCGACAATCTTGTGGCCCTTGCGGTCGTAGTTGGCCAGCACCTTCGCCCGGGTGGTGAGGACGTCGCCGACGCGGGCCAGTCCCAAGTTGCGGGCCGCGCTTGCGACGTGAATCCAGGCGCCCATCTGCACATTGTGAGACAGCGACCAGTTGCACATCCGCAAGATGATGCCGGGATGGACAAGCTTCTCGGTGGAATAAAGGGAGTTCGCCTCTCGCACATCGCGCAGATAGCTCGAAGCGTAGTCCTCCGTAACCTCAAGCGGATTGGCACCCAGCCATTCGCCGACAGGGAATACCGCATCATTCACATGCGGCCTCTCGCGCTTAGCGGGCACGACCGGGAACAAGGTCAAGTCCGGCATGGCTGGTGGTTTGCAGGGCAGGCTCGCCGATCCGGAGGCGCAAGAGATCTTCTCGCTCTCCACGGTGAAATCGAGCCCGATTGCAGACCGGTTCGCCGTGATCGTGACGACCCGGCCGTCATAGACCGGTTTCAGGAGTTTGCACTCCATCGTGCCCCGCTCGAGCCAGGGCCGACTCCAAAGGGCCAAGGGGAAATGGGTCGCGTAGGCATACACCTCCACGCCGGGAACGAGGCCACCGGCGAAACCCAGGCGTGCGGCGACGGTGTCGTCGTGGATCTTGTTCTCCGATGCCTGCGACATATTGAAAGCGCTGAGGCTGTAGGGGGCAAAAGCAGGTAAGGTCATCGACAACCCCTGGTCATGAACCGGCCTGAACTCGGATCAGTCTCGATGTCGGGCCCATGCGGGGGCCAAGCCAGTGGCTCACCAAGGATAATCATGCCGGGCCGCCCGGAACAACAAGACGCTGACGAGAGCCGTCTCAGGACGCTGCGTTTCCTGTCCGGCCACGACCAAATCGCCCATTTCAATCATCTCGGCCGTGACCACGCCGCTGTCGGTGAACATCGATCCGCAAGGATATGGGTGCGATATGGAAGTCGACGTTAGCGGGGAGTGCCACCGTGGCCTTGGCTCCGCTCCGACCAATTTGAGGATGTCCTCTTGCACCATCGCTCACCGTGCATCCTCCAGCATCATCGCGGCGCATTTCTCGCCGATCATGATGGTCGGTGCGTTCGTGTTGCCGGTGGTCAGTGTCGGCATCACGCTGGCATCGGCAATGCGCAGACCCTGGATGCCCTGCACCCGAAGCCTGCTGTCCACCACTGCGCGCGGATCCTCGCCCATGCGGCAGGTGCCGACCGGGTGGTAGATGGTGGTGCCGTATTGCCGCGCGAAGCCCAGCATCTCTTCCTCGCTTTGCACCTCGGGGCCCGGCAGCATCTCGCGTACGCTATGCTGGGCGATGGCGGGCTGCGCCATGATGTCGCGTGCCAGCTTCAGCCCGGACGCCAGCACCTGCTGGTCGCCGATGGCGCTGAGGTAGTTGGGGCGGATGAGTGGCCGCTCCAGCGGGTCGGCCGATCTCGCCATCACGCTGCCGCGGCTGTCCGGACGCACCGGACAGATGGCCAAGGTCATGCCAGGCTCCCGTTCCAGGTTGCTGATGACGCTGCCGAGTTCATAGGTCGCCGGCGTGAAAAGCAGTTGCAGGTCCGGCGAGGCCAAGCCTTCGCGGGAGCGGGCGAAGACCTGCGCCGTGGTAACACCGAAGGTCAACGCCCCATTGCCGCGCAGGAAAAAGCGCACAACCTCGCCTGCCAACCGCAAGCCACGTGACAGTTGGTTGGTCGAGATGGCGCTCTTCACCCGATGCTGGACGCGCGTGACGTAGTGGTCCTGCAGGTTGGCGCCGACACCCGGCAGGTCGGCCAGCACCGTGATGCCGAGCGATTGCAGGTGGTCGGCCGGACCGAGGCCCGACACTTGCAGAAGGTGCGGCGAGTTCACCGCGCCGCCCGAAAGCACCACCTCCCTGGCCACAAGGATGCGCTTTGTTTCGCCGCCCTGGATAAACTCGGCGCCAATGCAGCGGCGGCCTTCGAACAGCAGGCGCGTGGCCTGGGCACCGGTTTCCACACGTACCTTGCCCTTGGCACGGGCGAGAAAGGTACGGGCGGTGGAGCCACGCCACTTGCCGATGCGCGTCATCTGGGAGTAGCCGACGCCTTCCTGCTCTTTGCCGTTCAGGTCCTTGCGAAAAGCGTGGCCGGCCTGCTGCGCGGCTTCGACAAAGCGGTGCGTCAGCGGCAGAATGGTGCGGTAGTCCTCCACCTGCAGCGGGCCATCAGTACCGCGATACTCGGGATCGCCGCCGCCGTGGTAGGTCTCCGAGTTGCGGAAGTAGGGCAGCACCTCGTCATAGCTCCAGCCGCGCGCGCCCATCTGCGCCCAACCGTCGAAGTCGGCGGGATTGCCGCGCACATAGAGCATGCCGTTGATGGATGACGAACCGCCCAGCGTCTTGCCGCGCGGCCACTTGATGGCGCGGTTGTTGCTGCCGGGTTCGGGTTCGCTCAGGTAGCCCCAGTTCACTAGTCTCTGGTTTCTCAACAGCTTGATCATGCCGGCGGGAATGTGGATCCAGGGGTGGCGGTCCTTCGGGCCAGCTTCCAGCAGCGCCACACGAGCGCCGCTCTCACCGAGACGCGCGGCTACCACGCAGCCAGCGGAGCCGGCACCGATCACCAGATAGTCCGTTTCCATCGCCGCACCCTTGTCGTTCTCTTCGGCAACCTCCGCCACCGATGCCCGCGGCAGCCCCACCATCGCTGTGCAGCGTCAAACGGCTGCACGGAGCCGATCACGCTCTCAGGCCGAAGGTGAGCTCGGCCACCCCTTTCGGGAGCAGGTGCCCCCATTCGGCGACCGGTTGCCATCTCCATTCCTTGGCCAACCCACTGATGCATCGGGCTGATGCAGTCGGTGGCAGCGTCAGCCTCCCAATGCCGCTCGCAGCGGCAGCGCCGTCAGTCCGAGCGCCTGAGCCACAGCGGGATGCACCACATGTCCCGCATGGATGTTCAGCCCCTGTGCCAAGTGCGCATTCTCCGTCAGAGCGCCAGGGAAGCCCTGGTCAGCCAGCTGCAGGATGAAGGGCAGGGTCGCGTTGTTCAGTGCGACGGCACTGGTCCTGGCGACCGCGCCCGGCATGTTGGTGACGCAGTAATGCACCACCTCATCGACCAGATAGGTCGGCTCCGCATGGGTCGTGGGGCGGGAGGTCTCGAAACAGCCACCCTGGTCGATTGCCACATCGACCAGCACGCTTCCAGACCGCATGGCGGCAACCATGGCGCGGTTCACCAGCCGAGGTGCTGCGGCACCGGGAATCAGCACCGCACCAATAACCAGGTCGGCCTCGGTTACTGCCTGTTCCACGGCCTCTGCCGTAGCGAAGACGGTGGCGACACGGCCGGCGAACTCACGGTCCAGCGTGTCGAGCACCCGCGGATTGCGGTCCAGCACCGTCACCTGGGCCCGCATCCCGGCGGCGATCCGTGCAGCGTTCGAGCCGACCACGCCGCCACCGAGCACCACCACACGCCCGGGCGGTACGCCGGGTACGCCCGAAAGCAGGATACCGGCGCCACCCGCCTCCTTTTCCAAACAGCGGGCACCGACCTGGATGGCCATGCGGCCGGCGACTTCGCTCATCGGCGCAAGCAGCGGCAGGCCACCTGCCGAATCAGTCACGGTCTCATAGGCGATGGCGGTGCAGCCGCTGGCCAGCAGTCCCTCCGTCAGTTCACGGTCGGGCGCGAGATGGAGATAGGTGAACAGCATCTGGCCGGGGCGGAGCTGTGGCCATTCCGCCTGCTGCGGTTCCTTCACCTTGATCACAAGGTCAGCCTCGGCGAAGACCGTGGCAGCGTCCGGAGCAATCCTGGCGCCGGCGGCGGCATAGGCCGCATCGGGGAAGCCGATGCCCGCGCCAGCGCCTGTCTCGATCAGCACGTGATGGCCGCGCTGCACCAGCTCTCGCACTGAGGCCGGAACCAAGCCGACGCGGTATTCATGGATCTTGATTTCCTTCGGCACACCAACCTGCATGGCGCGCCTTGGCCCGGTCGTGCTGTCGCCGTCCTGCATCGCAAGCCTCCCGCGGTTATCGTTGTGGCAACCGTGCTCTTTGGCATCATCGGCACAAGCCCGGCTCGTGGCCTGCACGACATCGGTTCACTCTAACATGATGACTTTGCACTTCGGGCAACTTGATCGCAGGTTCCGAAGGCGGCGAAGCGGCCATCTACATCGCCATGTTGCGTCTCGGTGGATCGCCCTGGGGCCTATCGCCGTATCCGAGGTGGGCTAGAAGATGCTGCGACCGGGACAAGCGCCCAAGAATGACAACCTCATTCAAGCGGCACCGATCGTTGAGAGATGGCTTTCGGCTAAATCCAGGGTGGATGCCGAGCGCCATGGGTCAGTGGTCGACTGTCAAAGGAGCGGCAGAGCTAGAGCGGCTTCCGTTCGCACTGGCTTACGGACGCCGCTCCAGCCTGTTCACTCACCACAAGCGTTCGCTTGATTGGAAGCGCCTGCAGCTTTCTCGGCGCTAATTGGCTAGCTTTCCTTGCCGTTGACGGCGTTTTTCAGCTTGCTGCCAGCGGAGAAGCGCACCGCCTTCGAGGCAGCGATCGTCAGAGCTTCGCCGGTGCGGACATTGCGTCCCTGCCGCTCGCCTCGCTCCTGTACCTCGAAGCTGCCGAATCCAGGCAGCTTGACGTCTTCGCCTTGCTGCATCGCAGCAGTGACGGCGCCGCAGAAAGCGTCGACGGCGCGACCGGCGTCAGCTTTTGCCATGGCGCCCTTCTCGGCGACGAGTGCGACAAAATCGTCTTTGGTCAAAGCAGATCTCCTATCATCCTGCATGTGCCATACAGGCTTGGGCGATTCAGCGTCAAAGAGAACCTCGCCTGCAAGCCGCCGGTTTGTCAGAGGCAGTGGACGGAGCGCTGCCGCGTACCTCAGCGAGTTCGATGAAGTCGCCTAGATGAGGCGCGATCAGACGTCATCGCCGGTCCGCATTGGCAAGGCATACTCGACTTTTCCGACCCGTGGTGGTTAGCCGGCCTTGGCTCCGTGGCCCGTACCGCCCGGCAGGTCGCGGCTGTGGCCAGGGCTGTGCATGCTCGCCAGGCAAAGTCGGCAGCGGCCTCTCCGGCTCGATCGGCGGCGGATCCCCCCGCCCCCTGCCCCTTAGGATCTCGCCAGCTGGACAAAGCGCAGGTCAGCGGAACGTCTCGCACGCTTCAGAGAGCCGAGATTGCTGATCGTCGACGATTTCGGCTCCTCTTTCGGCTGCTGAATGATCTCCACGGGCAAGGCCCGATGCTAGTAACCTCCAGCCGCGCCGTCGGCGACTGGGGCAATGCCAGGCACCGTCCCTCCCGTCCTGACAAGAGCAGGCGATCCAAAGCAGCGGGAAGGGTTCGGTGCCGCCATACGGCACATAGGTCGGAAAGATGCCGCAGCGAAATCGCTTTCGGCCATAACCGTCTCTCCGCCGGTCCAACAGGCAGCAGAACATAAGACGGTTCAACCCCATGGCGAGGGTTACGCGGTCAACTGCTAAGCCGTTGCAATCCAATCGAACCAGCCATCGCCAGTATCACGCCAGTGGCTTGCTGACGCAGGGGCGACGCTTTCCTAGGGATCTAAGGCCGCCCGCCCTGTCGCCTGCTCTCCTTGGCCAACCACTGCAGACCATCCTCCAGGACCTTGCCGATACCTTGCAAATTGATCGGAGGGGGCACATTCGGGCCTGGTTGACCTGCGGCATAGTCCTGACCCCTGACCGCAGACGCAAGCCGGGCAACCAAGGGGGAAAGATTGGCTCTGGCGAAAGCGTCGAAAGCGGCAAACCCTTCCGCCGACCCCCTTTCCTGCCCCACATCCCGGGAAAGCAGACTTGCAGCGGCACGCTCCAAAGAACGAGCACGCTCCGTCTTTACGCCCGCGTCCGCTTCAAGCCGCGCAATGACTTGCTGCACCACCTCCGAAGGACCTTGAACAGCCGAGCGGAGCGCGTCCGCCTCCTTGCGGGTGGCTTGCGCGTCTGCCTGAAGCCGCTCCGCTTCTGCAGTCAACGATTGAGCCGCAGTGATGGCGTCGTTCTGGTTCATTCTGGTTACATGAGGGCGAGCGCCAGGGCGAGCAAGGGGGCGCATGAAAGGATCGGGTCTGACCAACGGCGGCCGCCCCGCTTGAGGCCACCCAGCCCCCAGCGATTGGCTCGAAGGGGTTCCAGGTCAGGGACATGCCTTCAACGAAGTTCAGTCTACCGAGCCAACCATTCGGGCCGGTCTCCACCGAGCTTGGGCGTCGGCAACGCCCATCGGCACGGCGTTTCCGACATGCGGAGCACCGGGCCTAGCGTCAGCAGGTCCCCATAGGAGGAGTCCTCGCGCACATAGAGGGGTTCGAGCTCGCTCCCGGTCAGCCGCTCGGGTGCATCGTTGAAGCTGCTGACCAGGCCTTGGCGTTGATAGAACATGGCCGATTGGCACAGCGAAGCCTGCACGTGATAGCTCCCACCCTCGCGGGCCCGGCGGGCCAGGGCCAGCATCGTGCCGAGGGCGGCGAGGTAGCCCGTCAGGTAGTCGCATATCGGGGCCGGGGCGAGCTTCGGCCCGCCGGCGCCGGTCCTCTCTCCATGAGTGTGGGCAATGCCCGAAACCGACTGCGCGATCTGCTCCCACCCGGCCCGCCCTGCGAAGGGGCCGCCCGACCCGAAGCAGCTGACCGAGACGGTGACCAGTCCGGGACGGAGCTCGCTCAACTCCTTCAGGCCGAAGCCGCGCTCGCCGAGCTGCCCGGGGCGGTAACCGTTGACGAAAACATCGGCGTTGTGCGTCAGCGCGGCCAAGCGGCTGGCTTGGTCGGCATGCCGGAGGTCGAGGAAGCAGCTCCGCTTGCCATGGCTCAGGTCACGCACGTATTCGGGCACCTGCGGCAGGTGGGGCGCGGTGACCATCAGCACGTCGGCGCCATGCTCCGCCAGCGTCCGCCCGGCGGTCGGCCCGGCCAGGATGCGGGTCAGGTCGAGCACGCGCACTCCCGACAGCGGCCGGTTGCCAGGCGGCAGCGGCTCGGGCGGGCTCTCGGCGACCTTGGCGACCTCCACCACGGGGCGGTTGGCGAGATAGGCACCCTGCGGGTGCGCCAGCCACTCCTCCCGCGTCCGGACCTTGCCGCCGCAGGCGCGCGCCTCGGCGATCGCGGTCTCGAGCGCGTCGGCGTTCCAGCGGGCGACGGCGGCGCTGACGGAGGCCGGCGTGCTCTCGCAGCCCAGCACGTCCAGCACGCGGCGCTCCAGGTGCGGCAGGTTGAAATGCGGCAAGAACCAGCGCCCGTCCGCCGTCGGCCAGGGCTGGGTCACCGTCGCCATGTGCTTCATGCTTTCGGATACCGGCGGGCACCGGTACTGCCCGTCCGCCTCGCGCTTCCTGGTGTAGTCGACAACGCGCAGCGTCGCCGCCGCCTCGGGCACAGCGACGCTGACGGCCTGGCGGCGGCCGGTGCGCAACTCCCAGAGGTCGTTGGCGGCGACACCAGTGGCGGCCAGGACGGCGGCCGCCGTTTCTCCGACGCGGAAGGGCGTCCGGTAGAACGGATCGGACCCGGTGATGGTGACCTCACCGGCACCCGGTGCCCGCATGGCACGGACGGCCATCAACTCGGAGAAGGCGTCGGACCGATCTGCCTGGGTCATTCCGGGTCTCTTTTTGCTTCGGGGCGTGCCGGGAACCATGCCATGGCTCGGGAAACCAGGTAACGATGCCACATGCCCAGGATGGATGCAGGCCAATCGTCCATGAGACGGGCACGCCCTCCACCGCGCATCTGAGAGTGGCCAGAACGCCTGAGTCCTCAGGTGTCCGTTCGAGAGCGCGCGCAAGTCGGTAAATTGAGTTCCGGCGCTGCCCAATGGGTGGGATGTCGACGAAGAAAGACCGGGCGAAGCCGGCCGCATTCGGGCGTCGTCGACGCTAACCCGACCGACTTCGCGGACGAGAAACTGGGTTGCGGTTCCGGGCGCTGCAGCCCCATCCAGCCAAGCGCGGCAGGCCACCAAGCGCTGGCATGCAAAAGAGCCAAACGCGATCCGCACGCTGGCCCGAGCGGGCAGCGCCTGGTGGATGCCGCCGGTGCATGTCGGGCCATGGTTGGTGCGCCGACGCTTCGCAACGGCGCCTCCTGTTCCAGGCCATCCACGACATGGCGCCGATGCTGGAGCGCGAGCGGCGGAGGAGCTTCCACATCCTGCCCAGCGCTGGGTGATGGAGCAGACCGTCGGCTGGATGGCGCGCTGGAGCAGCTGTTGCACGAAGCTTGGCCGCGACCGCTACCGACGCACGCTGGTGGCGGCAGCCCTCATCCGGGCCGGCTTGGCGCAGCTCGACGAGGGATGCGGCGCCCGCGGCGAAGTGTGCGTGCCTGGGTGCTGGGCAGCCTTCTCCCGCGACAGCGTCGCGCTGCAGGCCCTGCAGCGCCAGGGCGACGCGCCTTCGTCCAGATGCGCATGGCGGGTGCCCCATTTCGCGCAAGCACTCACCAGCCCGGGCACGGACTTCGTGCTGGCACATCCCCTTACTGTCGGTACCGCCGGAATATAGACCGGCGACCGCGCCGCGTGACCGCTGGCGACCCACTTGCCAGGTTTGGCGAGCGTTTACTGATCGACGGGAGCACTGACGGCAGGAGGCTCCAGCATCTCGCTCAGAACCTGCACCTCTTCAGCGCGAAGGTCGGAGAGTGGAAGTTCTTGCCCCATCACCAGCCATTGGTTCCACTCGGTTTGCCACTGGGCGACCTCTGGCTCCTGGCCAGCGATACGGATCCAGTAAAACCCAGTCTCGCGATCATCGGGGTCGATCATACGCCACCTCCGATTATCGATACGCATAACTCATGGGTTGGTTGTCACTTCCGGTTACATGCTGAGTGACAGGGCTAAGTCACCCGAAAAATTGCAAGGAATGGCAGGCAGCAGGCCCCGCGCTGCGGCCTCATCGACGGTGGGGAGATGCGTCAGCCCAAACGAACCTGTCGCCTCGTGACTGGTCAGGTCCGTAACAACGCTGCCGACCCGGGCTTCGCCAGTTGCAATGGACGAAGCAGCTCAAGCGGTCCATCTCTGCGGTCTCCGCCTGCCCTGAGCGCATTTTCGTGTGGCCGCGCAATCAACTTTTGCGCGAACTTTTGATGGCTTGCGCCTTTTTACCTAACGTTCTGGTAGCACGACGGCTGAAAAGATCAATCGCCTTCTCAAGGTCCAGTAGACGACCATGTTTATTTTCGATATCATTATGAATATGCGCTCAATCATGGCTCGAACGCGATCGATGCTTCTACCGATCATCGGCGCGGTCTTGCTCGGAGTTGGGCCAGCCATGGGCGAGGAATCTGCACCGATCCATCTTAGGATCGCGGGCGGATTTGGCGGTGTTACCCAATATATGCGGTACGAAGCCCCATTTTGGGCAACGGAGGTGCCTCGCCTGACCAAGGGCCGGGTCCAGGCGGCGATTGCGCCGTTCGACCGCAGCGGCATCCGCGGATCCGATATGCTGGGGCTGATGCGGTTGGGCGTGGTGCCATTCGGCACCGTTAGCCTCAGCGTTGCTGCTGGCGACGAACCGGAACTGGGAGCGATGGATCTACCAGCACTCAATCCGGACATCGCAACCCTGCGTCAGTCACGGGATCTGCTACGGCCGCGGCTGGAGGCTATTCTCCATGACCGGTACAGTATTAAATTACTGGCCATCTACACCTATCCGGCACAGGTGCTGTTTTGCCGCGAGCCGTTCAAGGGCTTGGCTGACCTCGCCGGACGTCGGGTTCGGGTTTCATCCGTCGGTCAAAGCGAGATGATCGAGGCGCTCAATGCTATGCCGGTTGTCATCCCCTTCGCCCAAATCCCCAACGCTTTTCGGGATCATACTGTTGAGTGCGCTATTACCGGAAGCCTGTCAGGCAATGCACTCGGCCTGCAGATCTTGACCTCTGCGATGTCTCGGCAGGCCATCAGTTGGGGGGTTTCGTTTTTTGGCGCCAACCTGGGCGCTTGGGCCGCCCTTCCATCGGAGGTCAGATCCCAGCTTCAGCAGGGGTTAACGACATTGGAAGGCGAAATCTGGCAAGCAGCCGAGCGCGAGACCGAAGAAGGGTTCGCTTGCAATGCCGGTTTGCCCCAATGCGTTCGAGGCGAAGCAGGACGCATGATCGTGCTCAATGACACACCGCAGGACCAGCGGCGTCGGACGCAATTGCTACGAGACGTCGTCTTGCCAAGGTGGATCGAGCGGTGCGGCGAGGACTGCGTCGCAATTTGGAACCGCTACATGGCGGTGGCGAGAGGCATCATCCTAGCTACGAACTAGCCCGGGGCTGGCGATTGCGTCGCGGCGCTACCGTTTCTGCCTCGACATCTCTGGATCCACAGGCTGACCAGCAGGCCCCACCATCGTCGCCGGGAGCGAACAGCGCATTCTGTCGACTGAGCCACTCAGGCCGGATGGCGTGATCGAGGTTGTTGAATTCGATCCGGTCGTCCTCGGGGAGGCCGACCAACTCGACGTGGTGGTTCAGCGCCGAGCGGATGGCTCCAGCATAAGGCCAGCGTGCCGCTCTCATCACCGCGTCCCGCATGCGGCGGCCCACGGGGGTTGATCTTGTTATCCCTATCCCGGCCGGTCCTTCAGCACCTCGATGCGCGAGAGACGCGCCGGAAGGCGGCTATGGCCGGCGCGGCGGCGCTTCTTCGGTTGCCGACCGACTACGCCAACGACGTCGCCATGCATGGGGCGGACCGGTTGGAAACCGCCCCGGGCTGGCGAGGAGTGCCGCGGCCGCGCAGCCCAGCCGTCAGCCCTCGATATAGGCCGCCAGCTCGTCGGGGCTCCCTTGCGGAAAGGCGCCCTTCAAATGGTCGAGGAAGGCGGAGACGCGCGCGCTGAGCAGCCGGCGCGACGGGTAGAGCGCCCACAGGCCGATCTCCGGGCCAACCACGTCGCCCCAATGCACCAGCCTGCCGGCCGCGAGGTCATGGCTCACGAGCGAGAGCGGAAGCCGTCCGGCGCCGACGCCCGCCCGAACCGCGTCGCGGACCATGACGAGCGACGACAGGCCGAGGACTGCATGGACGGCGATGCGCGAGGATCCGGCCGGCGTCGTCACCTCCCAGGCGACGATCCGGTCGCCCGGCCCGCGCGCGACCACCGGCACGGCCGAGCCATCCGCCGGCCGAGGGAGGTCAGGGCTGGCCACGACGATCAGCCGGTCACGCAGGAACACCCGGCCGACCAGGGCCTCGTCCGGGTCCGGATTGACGCGGATCACCAGGTCATAGCCTTCCTCCACCATGTCGACGGCGCGGTCCTCCGTCGTGACCTCGAGACGGACCTCGGGGAATTTCAGCGCGAAGCCGGCGGCCAGCCTCCCCATCGCCGTCTGGGAGAACAGTAGCGGCGCGCTGATCCGCAACCGGCCCCGCGGCCGGTCCACGCCAGACGTGATCGCCGCCGCAGCTTCGTCGAGTTCGGCCAGCAGGGCTCCCGTCCGCTCGTGGAACGCCCGCCCTTCCTGCGTCAGCCGGAGCCGGCGCGCGCCGCGTTCGAAAAGACGCAGGTCGAGGCTGCCCTCCAGCTCCGCGACGCGGCGGGACAGGGTCGCCTTCGGGCGGCCGGAGGCGCGGGCGGCCCGACCGAACCCCTCATGCCGGGCGACCAAGTTAAAATCAGCGAGGGCGAGCAGATCCATATGTTCCACCTGAGAGACACCTCGTCCTCAAATAGCGCCTATTAGCCAGCAAATGGACCGATCATCTCTGGAGCGCCTCGTTGGCACACCTTCAGGAGTGACCCCCATGACCATCCTCGTCACCGGCGCGACCGGCACGGTCGGCCGCCAGGTCGCCGAACAACTCATCAATCGCGGCGCCGACCTGCGCGCCCTCGTCCGCGACCCGGCGAAGGCGACGCTCCCGGCGGGTGTCGCCGCGGTGCAGGGCGACCTGCTCGATGTCGATTCCCTGCGCGGCGCGCTGTCGGGCGTCTCGACCCTGTTCCTGCTCAATGCCGTGGTGCCGGATGAATTCACCCAGGCCCTGGTCGCGCTGAACCTGGCGCGGGAGGCCGGCATCGAGCGGGTCGTCTACCTATCCGTCATCCACAGCGACCGCTACGTGAACGTGCCGCATTTCGCCGGCAAGTTCGCCGTCGAGCGGATGATCGAGGGGATGGGCCTCAACGCCACCATCCTGCGCCCCGCCTACTTCATGCAGAACGACCTAGCGATCAGGGAGGTGGTGACCGGCCACGGCGTTTATCCGATGCCGATCGGTGCGAAGGGCTTGGCCATGATCGATGCGCGCGACATCGGCGAGATCGCGGCCATCGAGCTGCTCCGCCGCGAGCGGGCCGCTGCGCCGCTGCCGGCCGACCGGATCAACCTCGTCGGCCCGGAGACGCTGACCGGCGCCGACGTCGCCGCCATCTGGGCGGAGGTGCTCGGCCGTCCGGTCGCCTATCCCGGCGACGACACCGCCGGGTTCGAGCGGAACCTCCGGGCCTTCATGCCGGGTTGGATGGCCTACGACATGCGCCTGATGTGCGAGCGCTTCCTCACCGAAGGGATGCGGCCGGAGGCCGGCGATGCCGAACGCCTCACTGCGCTGCTGGGCCGCCCGCTGCGCTCCTACCGTGACTTCGCCGCCGGGACCGCGGCCGCGGCCTGATGGCCGGGCGTAATGCAGCACTCAACCGGAAGAACCGCCACCATGATCTACTCGACCGCCACCGTCCCCGTGAACCCGAAGGGCGAGCCCGTCCTGACGCGCGTCCAGGCCTGGGAGGGCCTGGTGCTGAAGGCCCGCGACGCCCGCCTGTTCCTGCCGCCCGGCCTCTGCACCCGCTGCGAGGTCGTGGAGGAGAGCGCCACCCATTTCGTGCGGGAGGCGACGATCGGCGGCACCGACCTCCGCGAGATCATCACCCTGGAGACGGGCAACAAGGTCACCTTCTTCCAGGCGGCCGGCCCGCGCGAGGGCGCGATCGTCAACGAGCTGTTCGAGGACGAGGCCGGTGCGCTCCAGCTCCGCTTCTACTGCTACCTCGGCCTGCGCGGGAAGGCACCGGGCGGCCCCGAGGAGCAGGCCGAGCAGGCGCAGTTCGACAGCGACAAGGGCTACAGGGCCGCGCTGCTGTCGACGCTGAAGCGCACCCGGGAATTGCTGGCGCGGGGCCACTCCTGACCGGCGCGGGAGGGCGGGCTGCCGCCCTCCCCGCCGGATCAGAACCTGTTGTTCAGCCGCAGCAGGATGCGCGTCTCGTCGAAATTCGCGGCCTTGTCGTAGCGGAAGGCGCCGCCGAGGCTGAGGCGCGGCGTGAGCGCATAGTCGACATCCGCCCGCAACCCACCGATCAGCCCGTTGGTCGACTGGCCCGGATAGCGCGCCGAGACCGTCGGGTCCGTCCGCGACAGCGCCACGGCGCGGGCCTGCATGTCCGGGTTGTTCGGATAGAGGTCGCTGTCGTTCTCCCGCCAATTGACGTAGCCGATCGTGCCACCGACGCGGTAGCTGAAGTCGCCGATCTTGCTGCGGTAGTCGACGGGGAAGTTGATCGCCGTATAGCTCTGCGGGCTGTAGTAGCCGCCCTGGCCGTAGGTGAAGTAGCGCAAGTTCTTGTCGAAGGCGAAGTAGACGAGGTCGACGCCCGCCGTCAGCTCCGTATCCCCCTCGCGGATGATCGGGTAGCCGAGGCCGAGCCCTGCCTCCGTCCGGGTGTTCCGCGCGACCTGGTCGCCCTCGTAGATGGCATAGCCGCCGCCGGCATAGATGTAGCCGCGCCCAACCGGGATCTCGACCTGCGCCCGCCCGCCGGAGCGCGTCACCCCACCCCAGTACCGCCCCTGGATCGGGTCGCGCACGCCCGACCAGGAGAGCAGGCTGTCGGTGATCGCCCGCCGCTCCGCCGTGACGCGCAGGCGAAGGTTGTCGGTGATGGCCGGCGCCAGTTCGATGCCGCCAAGCAGGCTCGTCGTGTGGAAGCCGAGCGGCGTCGTGCCGACATCCGCCCGCAGCCAGTCTGACCGCGTATAGCCGACGGAGACGCCGACGCCGGACGCCGTGCTGGTGCCGGAGCCGGGGGGATTGCCGCTGATCAGGTTGGTGCCGAAGCGCCGGCGCGTGTTCTCGTCGGCGCCAAGCTTGCCGCCGTCGATGGTGACGGGGCTGATCGTGGCGCTCAGCCGCCCGCCGAGCGAGCCCGGCGAGACGGAGGCCGTGACCGCCCCCGACACTTCGTTCAGCCGGTCGAGCCCGCGCGAGCCGGAGCGCGCCCGGCCGCCGACCGTCGCCGTCATACGCGGCGCCGTCTCGTCCTCGAGCGCGGCAAGCTGCGTGGCGATGTCCTGCGCCACCGGGTCGTTCGGCAGCGCCACCAGCGGCGCCCGTCCGGGGGTGGTGACGAGGCCGCCGCGGGCGAAGGGATTTTCCCCACCCGGGAAGGAAACCGGCGTCGCGCCCCCGGCTTGCGCCATGGTCATCGGCCGCGCCACCTCCTGCTGCCGCTGCGCCGCCGCCAGTTCCAGCGCCCGCCGCGCCCGGCTGTCCTGGCCGAAGGCGCGCGCCAGGCGGGCCTCCATCAGCGTCGCCCGCGCATCCTGCGGCGCCAGGGCCCGGCCTTCGGCAACCAGCGCCTCGGCCCGCGCCCGGTCGCCCGCGGCGACAGCGGCATCCACCGCGCTCCGCCGGGCATCAAGGTCGCGCGGGTCCCGCGCCAGCACCTGCTCGGCCAGCCTCATCGCCTCAGCCGGCCGCCGCGCGCCCTGGTAGAGCCGGGCGAGGGCCAGGCGGAGCTCCGGGCTTTCCGGACTGGCTGCGAGCGCAGGGCGCAGCCGCTCGAAGGCACCGGCCTGGTCGCCGCTTTCGTTCAGCCGGTCGGCGGCGCGGATGGCGATGCCGGTGCGCAGCGTGGCGAGGTCGCGCCGCTGCTCCGCTGGCAGGCTCGCCCCGTCGGCGGCATCGGCCAGCGCCCCTGCCTCCGCCTCCAGCCCGGCACCCAGCAAGGCGCTGGCGATGGCAAGCTGCGCCCGCGCCCCACCGGCCCGGTTCGCCGTCTGGCCGATCCGCCCTGCCTCGGCGGCGCCGAAGCGGTCATTGGCCGAGGCGAAGGCGCGAATGACGGACGCCGCCGTGGCGCCGGAAGGATCGGGTCGCGCCGCCAGCATCAGCAGCCGCTGCCGTCCCTCGATATTGCCGGCGCGCAGCATCTGCGCCGCCCGGTCCACCTCGGCCGTCGCCCGCGCCCGTTGCGCCAGCCGCGCCATGTCGGCGCTGCGCCGGCCGGGCGGGATGCGGTTGACCAACGCCTCCACATCGGCGGCGCGGCCCTCCTCATCGGCATAAAGGGCGGCGGCCATGACGGCATCGTTGCCCGCGCCGCGCGCCGCCAGCTCCTCCACCAGCGCCCTGCCCTCGCCGGCCCGCCCCTCGCGCCGCAGCGCGCGGGCGAGGTCGAGCCGCACCCAGGGGTCGTTCGGCACCAGCGCCAGGGCGTTGCGCAGCAGGGCGGAGGCCGCGGCCGTGTCGCCCGACCTTGCCGCTTCCTCACGGTATTGCGCCGCCTGGACCTCGTTCGGCGACAGCACCGGCCGCGGCGTCGCCACCGCCACCATCTCGGAGGTTCGCCCAAGCGCCCGCAGCGCCTGGTTCAGCCCGAGCTGCGCCGGCACGAAGCCCGGCCGTCGGGTCAGGGCGGTGCGGAAGCGCTGCTCCGCCGCCGCCGGATCGTTGCGCTTCAGCGCAAGGTCACCGAGGGCGACCTCGGCATCGGTCCTGTCCTCGGCCTCGCGGCGGACGGCGCGGCGCAGCACCGTATCCGCCTCGTCCAGCTTGCCGGCGCGCAGCAGGGCGCGGCCCTCGGCGAGTTCGGCGCCGTAGCTGGCGCCGTCCAGCGCCCGCTGCCATTGCGCGGCGCGGGCCGGGTCGGCGGCGACGGCACGCTCCAGCAGCGTGCGCGCCTCGGCCGTCTTGCCCTCGCGCAGCCGGACGATGCCGAGGCCGCCGAGCGCATCCGCGTCGTTCGGGTTGGTGGCGATGGCGGCCTCGAACTGCCGGGTCGCGTCGCGCAGCCCGCCGCCCTCGAGCCGGGCGAAGCCTTCCTGCCGGGCCGTCGCACCGGGGTCGGGCGGTGGCGCCGCGGCCCGTGCCTGCTCGATGCGGCGGCGCAGATCCTCGTCGTCGGGGAAGCGGCGGAGATAGGCCTCCTGCTGCGGCGCCGCGGCCGGGTCGCCGATGCCCCAGATCAGCGCCTGCCGCCAGGTGCGGCGCGCCTCCGTGCCGATGCCCGGCTGATCGACCAGCCCGGCCAGCCGCTCGATCCCCTGCGCCCGCGTCCCGGGCTGATAGGTCAGCGTCTGGGCATAGGCGAGGCGCGCGCGCGGCTCGGCATTCGCCCGCTCGGCGAGCGCCGCGAGGCCGCGCCGCCCGTCCTCCGCCCCGGCGGGAGCGCCGGCGAGCGTCTGGTAGTATTCGAGGGCGAACTGCTCCGGCGGCCCGGCCTGGCCGAACAATGCCCGGTAGCGCGCCACCGCCTCGGTCGCCTTGCCGTCGCGGGCCAATTGGCGCGCCGTTTCCAGCGCGTTGCGGTCGATGGTGGCGCCGCGCACCACGTTGTCGACCTGCGCCCGCTGCTCTTCCGTCCCGCCTGCCGCGCGCAGCCGGGCCAGATAGGCCGCCGCCGCCGCGCGGTTGTCCCGCGCCGCCTCGATCCGCGCTGCGACGGCGAGGGCATTGGTGTTATTCGGGTCAGCCTGCAGCGCCCGCTCGATGGAGGAAGCCGCGAGGTCGGCGCGGTCCTGGCTCAGCCACCGCTCCGCCTGGCGGACCAGCAGGTCGATGCCGGCGCGGCTGCTGCCAGGGGCAGGGGCAAGGCTCGCCTGCGCGGCGGCCGGGGCCTCCGCCGCCGGCTGGGCGAGGCCGGCGCAGGGCGCCAGCAGCGCCAACGCCCCAAGAGGCACAAGCCGGGTCCGCATCTCAATGTGCCTTCTCGACGGGGGTGCGTGCGCGGAGCCGGATGGCCGCCCGGCGCCGCAGCATCCAGTAGAAGCAGCCGCCCATGGCGAGCGCCGCCGTCACCAGCAGCAGCAAGGCCCGCTCCGGGTGGTTGCCGAACCAGATCTGCGGCCAGAGCCACCAGCCCGGATCGCCGATCTCGTAGCGCGGCATGGCGCGGTAGGCGGCGACCGGGCCGCCCGCCATCACCACCACATCGCCCTGGATGCGGCGGGACTGCACCGGGTCGCGCAGCGCGCCGGCCATCGCGGCGACCGAAGCCTGCGTTGCGCCGGTGATGGCGACGACCGACTGGCCCGCCTGCAGGGGGCTTTCCGCGCCGATGATGGCGCCGAGCCCTTCCCCGGCATCGGCGAAGGCGGCGGCGGCGCGGTTGCGCTCGCCCCGGCCTGCCTCGCCGAGGAAAACGGCGCGCACGTCCTGCAGGACATCCGGCAGGGCGAGCACGAGGCGGTCACCCTCCAGCCGCACCGGCGTCTCCTTCAGCAGGGAGGCGAAGGCGGGCATGCGCCCGAGCGGCCCGATCGCCAGCAGGTCCCGCCCGGCGACGGCGGCGAGGCCATTGGCATGCACCACCTGCACCCCCGTCGCCGGCAGGCCGACGATGACCGAGAGCTGGCCGATCAGGTCGAGGAAGACCTGCGTCTCCACCGCGGTCGGCCGCTCCGGCAGCACCACCGCGGTGCCGGAAAGGTCAGCCATCCGCGTGAAGGGGAAGCCGGCCGAGGCGAAGAAGCCGAGATTGGGCATCCGCGCGTAGCGATGGATGCGGCTGAGGTCGATGGTGCTGTCTGGCTCCACCGAGGCGCGCAGGTCGGAGGGCGTCGCCACGCATTCGCCGCGCGCCAGCGGCCGCATGTCGAAGCGGAGCTGCAGTTCGTCCCGCCCGAGCAGCAGGTAGGGTGGCACGCTGGCCCGGCCCTCGCGGATCTCCGGGCTGCCGAAGATCCGGCGCCAGGCGGATTCGAGCGGCCACCAGAGCTCGCCCGGATTGAGCGGCAGCGAGCGCAGATAGGTCTCCGAGACCGAGACATCGAGCCGCGAGGCGGAGATGTCGATCACCGGCCCGGGCGGCGCGCGGAAGCGCAGGTCGACCGGGAAGCCGCGGTTGCGCCAGGTCAGGATGTCGGGCGCGGTGCGCAGCGGCACGCGGATCGGCGCCGGCGCATAGCCTGCACCCTGGAGGTCGGCCTTCTCGACCAGGCTGCCGAGGGCGACCGGCCGGTCGGTCGCCACCCAGCGCGGCGAATCATAGGGCCGGCGTGGCGAGATGGAGGGCGGCGCGACGCGCGCCATCTCGCCCGAGAGCGCCGCCTTGCCGACAGCGAGCACCGAGGCCGCGGCGGCCAGCTCCGCCTCCGTCCGACCGCCGATGACGAGCAGCGTGCCGAAGCTGTCGGAAGGGTTGGCGACAAGGGCGATGGTCGGGCCGTCGAAGCGCGGCAGGGCAAGGCCCGGGACGGCATCAGTGCCAAGGGCGAAGACCACCGCATCACCCTTGGGCGGCGGGGTGCGCTCCACCGGGAAGGTCGCGCCGCGGTAATCGGCCTGCACCGCGAACCAGGAGGTGGCGATGGCGGCGGCGCGCAGCGTGTTCGGCCCGGCATTCTCGGCGATCACCACCGGCAAGGTCAGCGCCCCACGCAGCACGCGCCGGTCGAAGAGCGGCTCCGGCAGGCGGGCCAGGTCGCGCGTCGGCGGCAGGCGCTCGATCCGCATCGCAACCGTCGAGAGGTCGGACACGGTCGCCCAAAGCAGGCCGGAGAGCGGGTCGTTGCACTCCACCGCATAGCGGCCGGAGAAGCGGAAATTCAGCCGGTTGATGTCGCTGAAGAAGAGCGGGTCGAGCGGGAATTCCAGCGGGCCGAAATTCTGCCGCGCCGGATCGACCGGGATGGTCCCGACGAACTGCTCGTTCAGCGTGATGGCGACCTGCGACAGCGAGGGGATGAGCTGCGGCGAGACGCCGCCCGAGACGGAGAGCTTCGCCTCGGTCACCACCTCGTCGGCGCGCAGGCCGAACTGCACGCCCTGAAGGTCGGAGATGCCGCGGAGCTGCATCGGCCCGCCAAGGCCGAGCTCGCGCAGCGTCGGGTTGACCTGACGGACACCCTCCCCCGCCTCGGGGGTGGCGACGCGCAGCGCCGGGGCGGCGGGCGCCGGGGCGAGGGCCGGCAGCGGCTGCGCCGAGGCATCGGGCGACAGGGCCAGCAGGCCGAGCAGCGCGCCGGTGACGGCCGCCGCCACCTGCTGGCGCCGCCGCGGCTCCACCACGTCCGAGACGCGGACGGGCGCGGCCGGCGCCGCCGCTCCGGTCGGAGCCGGCTTCTGCACCACCTTCGGGAAGGCGATCCGGTACTTGCGGAACACCGCATCGGCCGTCGCCAGCACGACGTTGGAGAGCGAACGCAGCGGCTTGTCCACAGGCCAGTCATCCCAATGCAGCCAGGCATCCGGCCGGCCAAAGAAGACGCGGGCAACGGCCGCCTCGTCGGCGAGCGTCTCCACGATGAAGCGGAGGAAGACCTCGTCCTCCACCCAGCGCAGCACCTCGGCCTGGACCGAGATGGTCTCGCCGCAGGTCTCGAAGGCGATGCTGGCGCGGTCGCCATCCATGGTGCCGAGCGGGCGGGCGAGGGTGATGCGGGCGCCAGAGAGGGAGATGTTGGAAGTCTGCGCCCGGATCGTCTCGCCGTTCGGCAGGGTGAGCACGGCTGGCACTACGGCGTCGGTACGAGCCCGGACGCGCATCTGCTCGCGCTCGCGCCCGACCGCCACCGCCGCCGAGGCAGGGATGATGCAGAGCGCCGCCCAGATGGTGTTGAGCAGATAGGCGCGGAACTGCAGGGTCGAGCTGTCGGTGATGATGATGCCGACGATGCCGATGACGAGGCCAACCAGCAGCAGCCCGGTCAGGATCACCATAGCCATCACCGTCGGCAGGTCGAGATAGCCCTCCTCCACCATGCCGCCCTTGTCGGTGACGTTGAACTTGCCCTTGGTCGGGTCCCACAGTGTCTTGAAGGTCACGGGGATGAGCTGCCAGGCGAGCGAAGCCTCGTAGATCTCTGACCAGAAGGAGTGGCGGTGCTTGCCGTTCAGCCGCGCCGTGGTGGCAACCGCGTGGAACATGTGCGACCCGGCATAGGCGATGATGCCGAGCGGGCTCGCCGCGATCACGCTCTCGCCGAAGAAGAGGAAGGCGAGCGGCGAGGTGAGGAAGATCAGGCGCGGGATGGCGAAGAGGAAGCCGAAGCCGCCCATGAAGTAGCAAAGCCGCTGCCACCAGCCGAGCCCCTCGGCGACGATGGTCTTCTCGAGCCTCATGATCTGCATCATGCCGCGCGCCCAGCGCATCCGCTGCCCGACATGCAGCGACAGCCGCTCCGTCGCCAGGCCGGAGGCCAGCGGCAGGCGGATATAGGCGGTGTGCCAGCCGCGCTTCTGCATCAGCAGCGAGCAGTGGCAGTCCTCGGTGACGGTGATGTGCGGCACGCCGCCCACTTCCTCGAGCGCGGTGCGGCGGATGACGGCGCAGGAGCCGCAGAAGAAGGCCGCGTTCCACAGGTCGTTGCCCGGCTGGATGGCGCCGTAGAAGAGCAAGCCCTCGTTCGGCACCGGCCGCTTGCGGGCGAGGTTCCGCTCGAACGGGTCGGGCGAGTAGAAGTAGTGCGGCGTCTGCACCATGGCGATGCGCGCATCCCGCACCAGCCAGCCCACGGTGAGCTGGAGGAAGGAGCGCGTCGGCGCGTGGTCGCAGTCGAAGATGGCGATGAACTCGCCCTTGGTGTGCCGCAGGGCGTGGTTGATGTTGCCCGCCTTGGCGCCCTTGTTGTCCGGGCGGATGACGTAGCCGCAGCCGCACTCCTCGGCGAATTTGCGGAACTCCGGCCGCCGCCCGTCATCCAGGATGTAGACGTTCAGCTTGTCCCGCGGCCAATCCATGTTCATCGCGGCCAGCACGGTCGGCCGCACGAGGTCGAGCGACTCGTTGTAGGAGGGGACATAGACGTCGATGCTCGGCCAGCGGGCCGGGTCGGCCGGCAGCGGCACCGGCTTGCGGTCGAGCGGCCAGGAGGTCTGCAGGTAGGAAAGCGCCATCAGCAGCCCGGCGTAGAGCTCCGCCAGGAAGAGCAGCACGCCGAGAATGATCTGCGGCCAGGTCTCGAATTCCAGCGTGTCCGTCGCCCGCCAGTAGAGGTAGCGGAAGGTGATGGTGATCGACATCACCACCAGCACCAGGCCAATGCGGCGCGAGGAGAAGCGGTTGAGGATGAGGAAGGCGATGATGCCGCCGGTGGTCAGCACCGCCTGCTGCTCTGCCTCCATCGGCAGGGTGATGTAGACGAAGCAGCCGAGGAGGCCGAGTGCGACGAGCGCCGCGCGCAGCACCCGGTGTTGCAGCTTCGGCGGGGCGGGGAAGGCGGCGGCGCTCATCGCAGGCCCCAGTCGCTGAGGGCGGAGAAGCTTCCGCGTCGCCTGACCTGGCTTCCGGGCGGAGCCAGCCGCAATCGGGCGGCAATCGCATCGGCGACCGCGCGCAGGTCTTCCGCCGCCGGCCCGTCGCGCGGGTCGAGCAGCATGCGCTTGTCGGCCAGCGCCTCGGCCACCGCCTCGTCGCGGCAGACGGCGCCGATCAGCCGGGTGCCGAGCGCCTCCGCCGCGCCGTCGAAGACCGCGCTGCCAAGCGGCGCGTCGAGATCGACCTGGTTCAACACCACCACGGCCTTGTCCCCGGCCCTCGCCGCCAGCCGGCCGCGGCCGAGCCAGCGGTTGGAGGCGACCACCGGGATCTGCGCCGCGCTCGCCGCATCGGCCAGCAGCACGACGACGAGCAGGTCGACGAGCGGCAGGACGGCGCCCATGGCCGGCGTGGGCCCCGGCGGGCTGTCCACGATGACGACCTGGTCCGGGTCGGCCAGCATCTCCCGCACCGGGCCGGCCAGCAGCTCCGGGTCGGCATGCAGCGCCTGGGTCGTCTCGAGCGCGGTCAGCGGATCGACCATGCCGTAGGGCAGCACGCGGACGCCGTAGCCGCTCTCGACCGCGGCCTGACGCCAGAGCGGGCGATGCACGATCTCGCCGAGGAAGCCCACCTCGTCCCGCAGCGGCAGGCTGAATTGCAGGCGCAGCGCGTTCTGCGGATCGAGGTCAAGGGCCAGCACGCGATGCCCGCGCTGGGCGAGCAGCGCCGCGACATGGGCGGCGAGGGTCGTCTTCCCGACTCCCCCCTTGGGCGAGGCGAATGCGATGAGCGGCATGGCGATCGGCGGCCTTCAGCCTGGCCAGGCGCGCCGCGGCGTGGTGCCGCGCGGCCTGGGTGAATGCGGGGCGGACGAGGGCGGGTACGCGGCCGCGGCGCCGGGCAGCGCCGGCATGGCGGGGCGGGGCGTCGGCCGGCCGGTGGGCCGGGGCGCCGGCGGGATGGGCTCCGGTGCCGGGGCGAGTTCCTCGAGCATGCGATAGCGCCGGCCTGCCGGGGCGGCAGGCGGCGGCTCGGGCATGCGCTCGACCGGCGACGGCTGCAGGACTGCAGCCACGGGCTCGGGCACCGGCACAACCGGCGGCGGCGGGAGTGGGACGGGAGCGGCCAGGACCGGCTCGGGCGCCGGCGCCGGCGCCGGCGCCGAGATGGCGGGTGGCATCGGCTCGACCTGCGCAACTACGAGCTCTGGCTCGGGTTCCGCCTCCTGGAGAATCGGGATTGGGTCGAACTCGACGGCCGGAAAAGGAATGTAGCGGAACGCCCTCAGATCGCAGGCAGCAGCTACCTTGGCGACTTCACGCTCCACGGTCGAGTTGCCCTCTGTGAACCATCGACATGATGTATAGCCGAACCTGCCGGCGCAACCTTATGTCGAACGGCCTTTACACCTTCTTAGCAGGGGCGGGCTCATTTTACGGCCGGGACGCAGAACTGGGTGCGGGAAAATTGATGGCTCTTTGCAGCCATGAGTAATATAGGAGGCACGGTTCACCAGCCAGGGTGGCCGCTGGCCGGTTCCGGCCCACCTCCGCATTCACCGAGGGTTCCGCCGATGATCATCGAGCCTGTCCACACCACCAGCCGCTACGGCGAGAGCGGCAAGATCAGCACCCTGCGCTATACCCTCGGCAGCCTGACGGTGATCGCGGTGCTGTTCGGTCTCTTCCTCCTCGCCGGGCTGGAGCTCTAAGCCATCGGCTGGCTGCGCGACCGCAGGCTCTGGCTTGCGCTGGCGGCAGTCGGGCTCATCCTCGGGCTGCGCTTCTCCGGGCTCGGCGGGCTGCTCTCGCTCGAGACACTGCGCAGCCACAGGGCCGAGCTCACCGGTTGGGTTGCGGCGCACCAGCTTGGTGCGACGCTGGCCTATGTCGGGCTGTATACCGTAGCGGTCGCCTTCTCCATCCCGGGCGCCGTCATCCTGACCCTGGCCGGCGGCTTCCTCTTCGGCGCGCTGGCGGGGACTGTCCTGGCGGTCGCAGGGGCGACGGCGGGCGCGGTGCTGGTCTTCCTTTTTGCCCGGGCGATCTTCGGCGAGAAGGCGCTGGACCGCTTCGGCGAGCGCGGGCGCAAGCTGGCCGAGGGCATCCGCCGCAATGCCTGGTCCTACCTGCTGGTGCTGCGGCTGGTGCCGCTCTTTCCCTTCTTCCTCGTCAACTTGGTGCCGGCCTTCGTCGGGGTGCGGCTGACGGTCTATGCGGTGACGACCTGCCTCGGCATCCTGCCGGCGACGGCGGTCTTCGCGCTGTCAGGCGCCGGGCTCGGCTCGGTGCTCGATTCGGGCGCGCCGCTCGAGCTCCGCTCCATCCTGACGCCGCAGGTGCTCGGCGCCCTCTGCGGGCTGGCGGCGCTGTCGCTGGCCGCCATCCCGCTGAAAAACCGGTTTCAGAGGGCCGAGTAGCCCCCATCCACCGTCCAGTTGGAGCCGGTGACGAAGCTCGCCCGCTCGGAGCAGAGCCAGACCACCGCCTCGGCGATCTCCTCCGGCACGCCGAAGCGGCCGAGCGCGGTGCGGGCGATGATCCGGTCGCCGCGGCGGCGCTTCGACTCCTCGGTCATCGGCGTCTCGATATAGCCGGGGCAGACGGCGTTGATGCGGATGTTCTCCGCCGCATGGTCGACGGCGGCAGCCTTGGTCAGTCCGACGACGCCATGCTTCCCGACCACATAGCCCGCCGCCCCCGGCAGCCCAACCAGTCCGGCGACGGAGGCGGTGTTAACGATGGCGCCGCCGCCCTGCTTGCGCATCTGCGCTACCTCGTGCCGCAGGCAGCGCCAGACGCCGGTCAGGTTCACGTCGAGCAGCCGCTGCCAGGAGGCCTCGGCCAGGTCGGCGGCGAGCACGCCCGTCGCGTTGACCTGGTGCGGCGCGATGCCGGCATTGTTGAAGGCGCAGTCGAGCCCACCGAAGGCCGCGACGGCCGCCGCCACCATGGCCTGCACCTGCTCCTCATCCGTCACGTCGCAGGCGATGGCGACCGCCTGCCCGCCCTGCGCCTCGATGGCCGAGACCGTCTTCTGCGCCGCCTCCAGCGTCATGTCGGCCGCCGCCACCCAGGCGCCCTCGCGGGCGAAGGCCAGCGCCGTCGCACGGCCGATGCCGGAGCCCGCCCCTGTCACCAGCGCCGATTTGCCGTCGAGCATCCCCTTCGTCCCACTCACAACGCAGACTCCTCGGCCCAGTGATGCGCCAGCGAGAGTGCCGCCTGCCGCAGCACCAGGGTCGAGGCGGGGATGAACTTGCCCATGGTAAGGAAGGCATGGATCTGGTCGGCGACATGCAGGTAGGTGACGCGCACCCCATCCTCCTCCAGCCGCCGCGCATAGGCCGCGCCCTCATCGACCAGCGGATCGTATCCCGCCGTCATGACGAAGGCCGGCGGCGTGCCGGCCAGGCTGTTGGCCCGCAGCGGCGACGCCTGCCACTCGAAGCGCCGCTCCGGCTCCGGCACGTAGTGGCCGATGAACCAGCGCATGGTCTCGCTGGTGAGGATCAGCCCCTCGGTGAAGCGCTCATAGGCCGGGCGGTGCGCGGCCATGTCGGTCGCCGGGTAGAGCAGCAGCTGGTAGCCGACCGCAGGCACCGTGCCGTCCCGCCCCATGATCGCAAGCACTGCGGCGAGGTTGCCGCCGGCGCTGTCGCCGCCGACCGCCATGCGCGCGGGGTCGATCCGCAGCCTGGCCGCGTTCTCCACCACCCAGCGCAGCGCCGCCGCGCTGTCCTCCACCGCCGCGGGGTAGGGGTGTTCCGGCCCCATCCGGTAGTCGACGGCGATGACGCAGCAGCGCGCCGCATTGGCCAGCAGCCGGCAGGGCTGGTCGTGGCTGTCGAGGTCGCCGATCACCCAGCCGCCGCCATGGAGGAAGAGCAGGCAGGGCAGCACCTCGCCGGCCTCGGTGCCGGCGGCGCGGTAGCGGCGCAGCCTGACGGGGCCGGCCGGGCCTGGGCAGCTCAGGTCCTCGACCTCCGCCACAGCCTCCCCTTCCGGCTGCAGCACGCTGCGGGACTTGGCCGAGGCGGCGCGGGCCTCCTCCGGGCTGAGGGTATGGATGGGCGGGCGGCCCATCTCGCGGATCAGGTCGAGGACGCGCTGCGCGCCGGGGTCGATGGGCATGGGGTTCAGCCTGTCCAGGAAAGGATTGCGGAAGCGACCTCGTCCGGCCGGTCGAGTTCGGCGAGATGTCCCGCGCCGGGGATCATGCGGATCTCTTTGGGGCCCGCAAGCCGGGCGGCGATGCGCCCGGCATAGCTTGGCGGCATGATGCGGTCCTGCTCGCCCCAGAGGATGAGGGTGGGCGCCGAGATCAACGGCAAGCGCCGCTCCAGCCGCGTGTTGCCGAGCGGCCAGAAGATGCGCGCCGCCGCCTCCGTGGCGCGGGTCTGCTCGATCGGCCATTCGACCGAGTTCGCCCCTTCCGGCATCGCCTTCAGCGCTGTCCATCGCTCGGGGTCGGCACACATCAGCCCGGCGACCCGGTCCGCGCGCTGCGCCCAGGGGTCGGTCGGCGGATCGCCCTCATCGAACAGGCCGAAGGGCGCCGAGAGCACCAGCTTGCGGACGGAGTTCGGCCAGATCGCCGCCATTTCTGCCGCGAAGGAGGCGCCGACCGAGCTGCCGGCGAGGTCCGCCCCCTCCAGCCCGGCGGCGAGCAGCGTCTGCCGCACCGCCAGCACCCAATCGAGATGGCTGTCGAGCACGCTATGGCCGCGGTCGCCCCCCGGAAAGCCGGGCAGCGAGGGCACGATGACGGTGCGCTGCTCCGCCAGCCGGTCGAGGACGGGCACCCAGCGCGGCAGCCCGCCGAAACCGGCCAGGAAGCCGAGCGGCGCGCCGCTGCCCTTCCGCCAGATGCGCGTCGGGAAGCCGTTGATGTCGACGGTCGAGAGCTCGGGCGCGCTCATCCCGCGCCCCTACTCGGCCGCCTGGCGGAAGGCCGGGATGGTCGCCCGCTCGCCCTCGGCCATCGGCTTCGGCCACCAGCGATCCTCCCACTCGGCGAAGCGCGTGCGCATGCGCGGCATGACCTTCTCGGCGAAGAGCCGCGTGTTGTACTGGGTCAATTCCTTGCCCATGTTGCCGAACTGCATGAGCAGCATCAGGTGGCCGACATTCAGGTCGTCGGCCAGGGCGTCGAGCTGCTCCACCACCTCGTCCGGCGAGCCGATGACGACATAGCCGCGGTCGACGAAGTCGGCCATGGTCATGCCGCGGTTGGTCTTGTCGCCGGTGATCAGCGTCTGCGCGTTCGCCGCCTTCTTCACCATGCTCTCGAGCCCGGCGCGCTGCGTCGCCTCCGTGCTGTAGCCGGCAGGCGAGGCGAAGCGCGGATCGACATGGAGGCAGCGGTTGAAGAAATACTCGGCCGGCTCGGTATACAGGTCGATCGCCTGCTGCCGGCTCTCGGCCACGGCGACGACCTGGGCGAAGCCGGCGCGATAGGGGTTCCGGTCCTTGCCGAGACGGTCCATCTCCGCCCAGAACCCGTCCATCGTCGCCTTGCCGGCCTTGTAGCCGTAATAGGACAGGTAGCAGTAGACGTAGTCCATCTCGGCGCACCACTGCCAGGTCTCGACCGAGCCGCCGCCCGGGATCCAGATCGGCGGATGCGGCTGCTGCACCGGGCGCGGCCAGATGTTGACGTAGCGCTGCTGGTTGAAGCGGCCGTTGAAGGCGAAGGTATCCTTCTCCGTCCACGCCTTGATGACGAGGTCATGCGCCTCGAGGTAGCGCTCCCGCAGCATCGACGGGTTCTGGCCATAGGCGAAGCAGGTGTCCATCGGCGTCCCCACCGGGAAGCCGGCGATCAGCCGCCCGCCGCTGATGACATCCAGCATGGCGAATTCCTCGGCCACGCGGGTCGGCGGGTTGTAGAGGGCGAGGCTGTTGCCCATCACGCAGATCGGCACCTGGTTGGTGCGCCGCGCCAGCGCCGAGGCGATGAGGTTGGGGCTCGGCATCAGCCCATAGCCGTTCGAGTGGTGCTCGTTGACGCAGATCGCGTCGTAGCCGCAATCGGCGGCGTATTCGAGCTCGTCCATGAAGTCGTTGTACATGCGGTGGGCGCGCTTCGGGTCGAAGAGCGAGGAGTGGATGTCGACCCAGACCGACGGGTGCGCCTCCCGGAAATTCTCCGGCAGATCCGTATAGGGCATCAGGTGGAACCACATGAGCTTCATGGCAGGCCTCCTCCAGGCGCCGGGCGGATCGAGCCGCCTTCTTCGCCGAAAAGCCTAGCCTGCTACCGGAGAGGGTGGGAAGTCCGGAAGCTGCAACGTGGGCGAAACGGTCAGGCCCGCTCCTCGCTCCCGCTCACCACCACCGGCTCCAGCATCGCTTCCGCCTCGCGCTTCAGCCGCCGGTAGCTGCGGGTGGAAAAGGGCAGCATGCCGCCATAGATCAGCCCGCCGGTGGCCAGCGCCGCCCAGGGCTCGGTCAGCAGCACCGCCACATAGGCGCCGATGCCGAGCAGCAGCGGCAGCACGTAATCCGCTGGCACCTTGAAATTCTTGAAGCTCCAGGTCGGCAGGGTCGAAACCATCAGCCCGCCGACCACCACCAGCAGCAGGCCGGAGAAGGCCGGGTGCCGCACCGCCGCCGCGAGCCCGGTCCAGCCCCAATCCTGGAACAGCAGCGCGGCGAAGAGTGGGAAGAGCGCCAGCCCGGCACCTGCCGGCGCTGGCACGCCAGTGAAGAAATTCTGCGAATAGGCCGGCTTCGGCGGCGGCCCGGCCAGCGGCAATGCCGGCGCGTCGTCAATCGCGGCGTTGAAGCGCGCCAGCCGCAGCGCCGAGCAGACGGCAAACAGCAGGCAGGGGGTGAAGCCGAGCCCCCGTGCATCATGCAGCGTCCACAGGAAGAGGATCAGCGCCGGCGCCACGCCGAAGCAGAGGAAGTCGGAAAGGCTGTCGAATTCGGCGCCGAACCGGCTGGTCGCCTTCAGCAACCGGGCAAGGCGCCCGTCCAGCGCGTCGATGGCGGCGCAGACGACGATCAGCGCCGCCGCCTTCTCCCATTGCGCATCGAAGGCGAAGCGGATGGCGGTCAGCCCGGCGCAAAGGCCGAGCATCGTCATGATGTTCGGAATCAGCCGGTTGAAGGAGGGGCCCTTGTAGCGCGGCCTGGTGCGGGGCCGGAGGCGCCGCAGCCGCCCTCGCAGGCGCGTTCCGCTCACAGCGGCAGCCTCGCAGGCGCCAGGTCGGCGATCACCGTCTCGCCGCCGATCATCGTCTGCCCGACCGTGACCAGGGGCCGCACGCCTTCCGGCAGGTAGAGATCCGTCCGGCTGCCGAAGCGGATGATGCCGAAGCGCTCGCCGGCATCCAGGCTGTCCCCTTCCCGCACGTCGCAAAGGATGCGCCGCGCGACGAGGCCGGCGATCTGCACCACGGCGACGTCGCGCCCGTCCGGCAGGCGCAGCGCGAGGGCGTTGCGCTCATTGTCCTCGCTCGCCTTGTCGAGGTTGGCGCTGACGAATTTCCCCGGCCGGTAGGCGATGCGCGTCACCCGGCCCGCCACCGGCGAGCGGTTCACATGCACATCCATCACCGAGAGGAAGATCGCCACCCGCCAGCGCGCCGCCGGGCCGAGGCCGAGTTCCGCCGGCGGCACGGCCGGCATGACGCTCACCACATGTCCATCGGCGGGGGCGATGGCCAGCCCCTCGCGGTCCGGCGGCACGCGGCGCGGGTCGCGGAAGAAGTAGAGGCAGAAGAAGGTGAAGATCAGCCCAAGCCAGAACAGCCAGCTGCCGAGCAGCAGCCCGCCGATGACAGCGACGGCAAGGCCGATCGCGATGAAGGGGTAGCCGGCCCTGTGGGGCGGGGCCAGCACGAGCCGCAAACTTTGTCCGAGCGCCATGAGGCGGGTTTATGGTGCGTTCACCTTCGCGCGGCAAGCTGTGCGCATGCCAAACCTCACCCTCGGTCCCTTCGCTGTCGAACGGGACGGCACGCTGCAACCCCGGGCACCCGGGTTGCGCCCTGCCATGCGCTTTGCCTGGCGCGGCCGGCGCTGCGAGGCGGCCCTGACACGGGAGGAGGTGCACCTCGCCGCCTTCGCCGCCCGGGTGCCCTCCACCGCCGAGGCGCGAGCGGGCCGGCCCGGTGCCTTCGAGGCCATCGCCTCCCTCCCCGGCAGCCTTCCGCCGGGCTGGAAGGCACGGCTGCTGCCGGATCACCGGGTGATGCTGGAAGCCTCGGCGCCGCTGTCGGAGCCTCCGACCGCGACGGAGCTGGTCGCCGCCATGGTTCGCTTCGCGCTCGAGCTCGACCCCTATCTGGACCGGCTGGATTCGGCGCTCGTGCCGCTCTCCGGCACTGCAAACAACTGACCGGGGTAGATCCTGTGCGGATCGCGGATCTGGTCGCGGTTGGCGGCGTAGATCACCGTATAGCGCGGCCCGCGCCCATAGACCCGGCGGGCGATGCGCCAGAGGCTGTAGCCGGGCTGGACGATCAGCCTGCCGTCGCGCAGCAGGTCATCGGGGATGACCTCGCGCTGGAAGGGCAGCTCGATCCGGGCCGCGACGGAGCCGGCGGCAGCCAGCTGATCCACCCGCAACATGTGCCGGCCAATGGCGGGTTGCCGGTCCGGCGTCAGGCTCCAGCGACCGGCCCCATCGGCCACCGCATCCCCAGCATGGTCGGAGCCGACATAGACCCGCAGCTTCGCCCCCGGTGGGGCGCTGCCGGCGAAGCGCATGCCGCCCTGCTCGTCGTAATCGACAATATCGAGGCCGAGGCGCTGGCGCTCCGGCGCCACATCGGCCGGGGTCTGCAACAGGCGGGGCAAGGCGGCGCTGCCGCTGGTCGGCGGCAGCAGCATCGCCATGGCGGCCTGCGGCTGCGCCGGCTCGGGCACCAGCAGCAGGAGGGAGTCCTCCGAGGAGAGCGGCTCGCCCCCGGCCAGCCGGGCGGTCAGGGAGAGTTCCCGCATGCCGGGCGGCAGCGCCCCGGCCGGCAGGATCACCCATTCGCCACGGCCGTCGGCCCGGGCGCGGCCAATCTCCCGCCCGCCATCGAACAGCACCACCTCCGCCCCCGGCATGGCACGCCCGGCGGAAACCAGCATACCCCGGGCGCCGATGCGGGCGACGTCGAAGCTCGGGCGGACCGGCACCGGTGTGGCGGGCGGCGCCGGCGCGGCTGGGGCAAGTGCGGCGGGGGCCGGCAGGGCCTGGGCGACAGGCCGGGCGGCCGGCAGCGGCGCCTCGGGCAGCAGCAGGATGCCACCCACCAGCGCGGCCAGCGCCAGCCCGATCAGACCCAGCCACTTCATGCCCCACGCCATGGTCGCATCGGTCATTATCCGCCCAGCGGATGTTACCATAACCCGGAAAGGCGCCCAGGGTCAGTGGGTGCGATGCAGTAGCCAAACGAACATTAGCGGGAGCAGGCCGGCCATCGCCCAGCCGATCGGCTCCCCGGCCCGGCCACCGATCCGCCCGCCGAGCGCCGGGCCAAGCCAGAGAGCGGCGAAGGGCGCCGCCGCCACCAGCCAATCGGCCGTGCCGCCGCGCGCCAGCACCGGCCCGGCCGCCAGGGCGGCAAGGCCGATCGCCACCGGCAGGACGGCCGCCACACCCCATCCGCCGGCTGGCAGGGCGCCGAGCGCCGCCGCCAGGCCGGCCAGCGCCAGCAGGACCCAGGGCCCCGGAGGACCAAAGAGCCACAGCCCGGCCGCCAGCAACGCCATGGCCGCCGCCGCGCCAACCGGGCCGCGCAGCGCCAGCAGCCCCGCCGCGCCCAGCGCCGCCAGCGCCAGCAGCACGACCATCGCCCGGCGCAGGTCGGGCAGGGTCAGCGGTCCGCCCGCCAGCCACCAGGCCGCGCCAACCAGGGCGAGCGTCGCCAGCACCACGGCCACCGCGCCACGCCGTCCCGCCACCGCCAACACGAAGCCCGCCAGTGCCCCGCCGATGACCAGGGCCGGCAGCCGCTCCGGCAGCTGCCGCGGCGTGCCGGTGACGAGGCCGAGCGCCAGCACCCAGCCCACCGCCAGCCCGATCCCGGCGCCGAGCCCGGCCAGGTCGCCGCGTCGCAGCAGCCGGAACAGCCCGGCCCACGCCAGGGACGCCACCAGCGCCGCCGCGACGCCGCGCCAGGGGAGGAGAAGTTCGATGCTCATCCGGCCCATCCTGCCCGAGCGCCGGTCTCGCTGCTAGGATGGCGTGATCAGCAGGGAGAGGCCGGATGGACGAGGCGCCGATGCGGGAGGTGAAGGTCTGGGACGGCTGGATCAGGCTCGTCCATTGGTCGATCGTCCTGCTGATCGGCCTGTCCTATGCCAGCATACAGAATGGCTGGATGAAGACCCATTACTGGTCCGGCTATGCCGTGCTGACGCTGGTGCTGTTCCGCCTCGCCTGGGGGTTCGTCGGCTCGGACACGGCGCGGTTCTTCCGCTTCCTGAAGTCGCCGCTTGCCGCCTTCCATCACCTCCGCGGCTTCCCGAAGCCGGAGCCGGACCGGGAGATCGGCCACAATGCCGCCGGCGGCTGGATGGTGCTGGTGCTGCTGGCGCTGCTGCTGGCGCAGCCGGTGACGGGACTCTTCGCCGACAGCGGCTATGGGGATTACGGGCCGCTCGCCAAATCCGTCGCCTCGGAGACGAGCGACTGGCTGACCGGGCTGCACCACCGCATCTTCAATTTCATCCTGGTCGCCGCCTCGCTGCATGTGCTGGCGGTCGGCGCCTACGCCCTGCTAAAGGGCCACGACCTGGTGCGGCCGATGGTCACCGGCCGCAAGACGCTTCCGGCGGATGCGGTGCCGCCGCGCCTCGGCTCGCCGCTGCTGGCCGCCGCCCTGCTCGGCGCGGCGGCCCTCCTCGTCTTCGGCATCAGCCGCTTCGGCTAGAGGATGTTGAAGAGATAAAGCAGGATGAGGATCGGGATGGGGATTCCGAGAAGCCAAAGCAGGATGCCGCGCATGGTTGCACTCCGTAGCGTTTCAACGGCACCGGAACGCTTGCATCGCCGTGGCGCTTCGTGGGCTCCGCGCCTCGTGATGCTCGCGCTGCTGCTGGCGCTTGCCGGCTGCGCCGATGACCCGAGCGCCAACTATCTCGGCGGCTTCGGCGACCCGGTGCGCGGCGCGGCGCTCTATGCCCCGCGCAACCTCGGCGATACGGGTCGCTGGGCGGGCCGGCCGGCCGAGGCGGCGGTGGCGGCGGAGCAGCTCGAATTCCTGACGAGCGAGCTTGCCACCAACCCGCGCTACGCTCCGGAGATCAACCCGGCCGTACTGCAAAGCCTGCAGACGGCACGCATGGAGATGCGCGGCTATCTCGGCATCGCGCCGGCTGCCGATCCGGGCGTGGTGATCGCCGCCCTCCGCCGCGCCAGCGAGGCGCTGCGCGCGGGGAGCCGCGCCAGTGCCGAGGCCGCGCTGGCCACCGTCACCTTCACCGCCGGCCCGGGCGGCACCTTGCAGCGCTTGGCGACCATGCCCCGCCTGCCCCGCACCGCCGAGGCGGCCGGCATGGTCGCCTCGGAATTCGACCGACTCGAACGGCGGCGCTGACCCGTCTCAGGGGTGCAGCGTCGCGCCCTTCGTCGCCTTGTCCACATCCCGCTTCGGCCCGCGAAGCGCGAGGCCGACCAGGTCCGGCGCATCGGCCGGCTCGGCGCGGAAGGCCTCGCGGTTCGCCGCGTCATGTCCGGTCGAGAACATCGCCCGCACATAGGCCGCCCGCGTCAGCCCGCGCTCGATGCCCTGCTGCCAAGCCCGTTGCAGCAGCTCGGGCGTGGCCGCGAAGACCAGTATGGGCTGGCCGAGCAGCCTTGCATGCTGGCGCCCCGCCGCGTCCTCATAGGGCTCGCCCATCGCCTCGGGCGCCGCGCCGGCGATGCCTGTCGCCAGGAAGGCCGTGACGTTGAGCTTCTGCCAGACTGCCAGCCCGTCCAGCACCAGGATGGCCACCTTCGTATCGAATACCATGCCGCTCTCCTCGACGGCATCTCAGCCGGGGCGGCGGCCGGCGTCTGGAACATCCGTGCAAAGGGCGCGGTAGGCGGCCGGCGTCAGCCCATAGGCCCGGCGGAAGCGGCGGCCGAGATGGCTCTGGTCGGCGAAGCCGCATTCCGCCGCCGCCAGCGCCGGCGGCATCCCCGCAGCCAGCAGCCGCCGCGCCCGCAACAGCCGGACATGGATCAGATAGGCATGGGGCGAGGTGCCGAAGGCGGCGCGGAAGGCGCGGGCGAGCTGGAACCGGTCCGCCGCCCCAGCCTCCCGCGCCAGGGCATCGGCGCCCGGATCGGCCGCCGGGTCGTCCCGCAGCCGGTCCCGCACGCGCCGGGCCAGGCGGTCGTCGCACCGCATCGGCGCCGCCCGCTCCGGCCGGCCGAGATGCGGTCGCAGCCGCCGCACCACCGCATCCAGCGCCGCATCGCGCAGCAGCCGCTCGCCCGGGCGCAAGAGGGCGATGCAGGCCGCCCGGATGGCGCCGCCCAGCAAGGGGTCGTCCTGCAAGGTCGCGGCGAAGCCCGGCTCGCTTCCCGCCGGTTCGCCGAGGGCCGCGCGTAGCCAGGGCCGGGGCAGGTAGAGCATGCGATAGGAGAAGCCGCCATCGGCCCCCGCCTCGCCGTCATGCGCCTCCTCCGGCTCGATCAGGATGACGCGGCCGAAGGTGCTCCGCTGCCGCCGCCCGCGGCAATGGAAGTCCTGCACCCCATGCTCGGTGACGCCGACCAGCCACTCGTCATGCCGGTGCAGGTCATAGGCATGGGCGGCGAAGCGGGCCTCGATCGCCTCGATACCGGTCGCCGCGTCGTGCCGCAGCGAGATGCGGTCGCTCAAGCCGCCATCTGCTGCTCGAGCGTCGGCGCGACATCCGTCAGCGTGACGCGGCGCATGTCGCGCGGATAGGTGTGGTCCTCGTAGGGCCGCGCGCGGTGCATGGTGCTGCGGTTGTCCCAGACCACCAGGTCCCATTGCCGCCAGTGATGCGCGTAGACGAACTGCCGCTGCGTCGCATGCTCGAGGAGCTGGCGGATCAGCGCCATCGCCTCCGGCACCGGCCAGCCGACGATCCGGCCAATATGCGAGGAAAGGTAGATCGAGTGCCGCTGAGAGCCGGGATGCCACCGCACCAGCCGCTGCGGCACCGGGGCGAAGTCGCGCCGCTCCTGCTCGGTATAGTCGGTGAAGCCGAGCTGCCCGCGCGAGAAGATCAGGCTGTGCTCCGTCACCATGTCGCGGATCTTCGCCTGCATCTTCGCGGGAAGCGCGTCCCAGGCGGCGCGCATGTCGGCGAATTCGGTGTCGCCGCCCTCGGGCGGGACCACCCGCGCATGCAGCATGGAATACTTGGCCGGCGTCGCCTTGAAGCTGCTGTCGCTGTGCCAGAGCTGGTTGCCGAGGTTGAACATCCGCCGCCGGTCATCGGCGCCGAGCAGCTTGCCGTCGAGGTCGATGTTCGAGATATCGGCCATCTGCTGGTGCTTGAGCCGCTGCTTGTGGACATCGACCACGCCCCGCGTCTGCTCCAGCGGCCCGAGCGCCGAGCCGAAGGCCATCTGCTGGTCGTCATCGAGCTGCTGGTCGCGGAAGACGAGGACGGCATAGCGGTCCATCGCCCGGTGGATTTCGTCGCAGAGGGCGGGCCCCGGCGTCTGCCTCAGGTCGATGCCCGAGACCTCGGCGGCGAAGAGCGGATGAAGCGGCGTGAGCTGCACGGTCATTGGCTGATCCTCCCTCCCGGCAGGTTAGGCCCATCCGGGCGAGGCTGTGAACACCGCCCGTCGCGCAGGTCTACAGCCGGTAGACCTCCGCCGCCGTGCCGCCGAGGATGCGCGCCACCTCCGCCTCCGACAGCCCCTCCAGCAAGGCGAGGCTCGCCTCCCGCCAGGCCGCATACCCGCCGGCGAGGTCCACCACCGGCCAGTCGCTGCCCCACATCAGCCGTCCGGCACCGAAGGCATGCAGCAGATGCGCCGCATAGGGCCGCAGGTCTTCCACCTGCCAGCCCGGCGCCGCCTCCGTCACCAGTCCGGAGAGCTTGCAGGTGACATTGGGACAGCGCGCCAGGGTGGTGATCTCCTCGGCCCAGGGCTCCATCCGCCGCGCTGCGATCTCCGGCTTGCCGCCATGGTCGAGCACGATGCGCAGGCGCGGGTGCCGCGCCGCCAGCGCCCGGATGAAGGGCAGGTGAACCGGGCGCACCAGCGCATCGAAGACGAGGCCGCGCGCCGCCATTTCCTCCAGCGCCGGGCCGAGTTCAGGGCGAAGGATCCAGTCCGGCTCGGGCAGGTCGTGCAGCATGGGGCGGAGGCCGCGCAGCAACGGCTCCGCCGCCAGAACGCCGATGCGCCCCGGCTCCTCGAGCGGCACCCAGCCGACCACGCCGCGCACCAGCCCCGCCGAGTCCCGCGCCACATCGAGCATGAAGCGCGTCTCCGCCTCGGTCGGCGCCGCCTGGACCAGCACGGTCGCGGTGATGTCGCCGAGCAGCGGGCGAAGGTCATCCATGCCGTAGTCGCGGCAGATCGGGCTCTCCGGCCGCAGCCAGCCATAGTCGCCACGGGCGACGCGCCAGACATGGTGATGGGCGTCGACCCTCACCCGCCGGGTACCGGCGCCCCGGGCGGGATCAGCCCGGCCTCGCGCAGCGCTGCCCAGAAGCCGGGCGGGATCGGGTGCGCCATCAGCCGCGCATTCTCCTCCACCTCCGCCGGCGTCCGCCCGCCGGGGATGACAGCCGCCACCATCTCCGGCGCCGCACAGAATTGCAGCGCCGCCGCCTTCAGCGGCACGCCTTGCCCCGTGCAGAATTCGGCGAGCCGGTCCCGCCGCGCCAGCAGCTCGGCCGGGGCGGGGGCATAGTTGAAGGTATTCCCGCCCGCGAGCAGCCCGGAATTATACGGCCCGCCGATGATGAGGCTGGCCCCGCGCGCCGCGCAGGCCGGGATCAGCCCCTCCAGCGCACCTCGGTCGAGCAGCGTGTAGCGGCCGGCGATGAGGAAGAGGTCCGGGTCGGCCTGCTCCAGCGCCAACAGGCAAGGCTCCACGCAGTTCACGCCGAAGCCCCAGGCCCGGATCACCCCCTCCTCCCGCAGCCGGGTCAGCGCCGGGGCGGCGCCAGCCATCGCCTCGGCGAAGCGCTCCGGCCAGGCCGGGCCGTGCGGGTCCTCCGCCGCATCGTGGATCAGCACGATGTCGAGGCGGGCAAGGCCGAGCCGCGCCAGGCTGTGCTCGATGGAGCGCAGCGTGGCCTCCGCCGAATAGTCGTAGCGCACGCGGAAGGGCAGCCCGCCGAAGAAGCTGTGCTGCTCGTAGGGCGCCGCCGGATCGGCCTCCAGCAGGCGGCCAACCTTGGTGCAGAGGGTGAACTCGTCCCGTGGCTTCCGACGCAGCACGCGCCCCATGCGATGCTCGGACAGTCCCAGCCCATAGAGCGGCGCCGTGTCGAAGAGGCGGATGCCCGCATCCCAGGCCGCCTCGATTGCCGCCTCCGCCACCGCCTCCTCGATGGGGGCGAAGAGGTTGCCGAGCGGCGCCCCGCCCAGGCCGAGCGGGCCCTGTGGCCGCCAGCGGCTCATCGCACCACCCCCTTGGTGACGAGGATGTTGCCGTAGAGCCTCCGCTCCCCCGTCGCCACCACGGCGAAAGCCTCGCGCGCCAGGGCGTAGAAGTCATGCCGCGGCACCGCCCTCGGCGGCCCGGCCGCGACGCCGCGCAGCAGCCGGGTGAAGTCGGTGACGGCCTCCGGCATGGCCGAGGGATCGCCGACCACCTCCATCACCAGGGCCGGGTCCGGTTCGAAGTCATCGACCGGCAGGACGGAGAGAATGGCCCGCAGCGCCACCGCGGAATCCGTGCCGGGCAGGCGGATCAGCCGCCGGGCATTCGCGGCGGCCGGGAAATTGGCATCGACGATGGCGATGCGGTCGCCATGCCCGGCGCTCGCCAGCGCATGCAGAAGGTCGGGGGTGAGCAAGGGATCGAGGCCCAGCAACATCGCGGCGCAGCCCTGGTCGTGGTGGGCAAGCCTGCCGCTGGGGTGGGGTCACGGCAAGGCCCGGCGCTCCGGCTCACGCGTGCGTGCGTGCCGCTCCGCCCGCCAGATCGCCGCCCTCAGGGGACTTGCTGATATTGAGAATCAATTGCAATTGCGATGACAGGGTGCCCGCCGGGGGCTGCCCGGAGTGCCTTCGTCGGAACCGCCATGACCGCTGCCCCTTTGCCTGACCGCACCAGGCTGGTCTCCCTCCTGGCGACCAGCCTCGCCCTCGCCGCTCCCATGGCCCGGGCGCAGACCTCCCAGCCGGCGCCGGACGGAGCCTTGGCCATGCCCGAATTGCGCATCGAAGGCACGAGGGAGACCGCGACGGGACCCGTCCAGGGCATTTCCGCCGAGCGAAGCGCCAGCGCCACCAAGACCGACACGCCGCTGATCCTGACGCCGCAAAACGTCACCGTCGTCACCCGCGAGCAGATCGACCTGCAGAACTCGCGCAACCTGGGCGAAGTGCTGGGCTACACCGCGAGCGGCCAGGGCATCCTTTCCGATTTCCGCGGGGAATACGGCACTGTCCGTGGCTTCACCCCCGATATCTACCTCGACGGGCTCCGCGTGCCGGTGCCGGTCACGGCGCACAGCTTCCGCATCGAGCCCTGGGGGATGGAGCGCGTGGAGCTGCTGCGGGGCGCCAATTCGGGCCTCTACGGGCAGGGCAATCTCGGCGGCATCATCAACAGCGTCAGCAAGGCCCCCTATCCTGGCCAAGTCAACCAGATGGCCATCCAGGGCGGCAGCTTCGGCCGCATCCAGGGGATGTTCGATGTCGGCGGCGCCATCGGCGAGGGCAACTCCCTGCTCTGGCGCTTCAACGGCCTGGTCCGCGATGCCGACACCTATGTGGAGGGCGGCCGCGACAACCGCATCTACCTCGCCCCGTCCCTGACCTGGCGACCGACAGGCGACACCACCATCACCCTCCTCGCCAGCTACATGCGGGACGATGCCGGCATCACCGGCCAATGGCTGCCCGCCTTCGGCACCGCGCTCTACAACCGCAACGGCACCATCCCGCGCGACCGCGCCACCGGCGAGCCGGGCTGGGACCGCTACCACCGCTCGCAATACGGCCTCGGGGCGCGGATCGAGCACAGGCTGAACCAGGACTGGACGCTGCGGTCCAACCTTCGCGGCACCTATCACGAGTTGGATTACGCCTCCATCTACGGCAACGGCTTCAGCCCGGCGAACCAGCAGCGCAGCATCGCCCGCGTCGCCTCCTACCAGAACCCGACCTACCGGACCTTCGCCATCGACAACCAGGCCGAGGGCCGCGTGGTCACCGGCCCGCTGGAACACACGCTGCTCTTCGGCCTGGACTACCGCGTGCAGGGGCTGCATGCGCGCACCTATTCGGCGGCGGCCGGCGCGCTCGACGTCTTCGCCCCGCGCTACGGCTACCGGCCGGGGGTGCTGCCGCTCACCGCCTCCAACAACCAAACCATGCAGCAGATTGGCCTCTACCTCCAGGATCAGATACGGCTGGACCGCTGGTACCTGACCCTGACCGGCCGGCAGGACTTCGCCGACACCGCCACGCGCAACAACCGCACCAATGCCAATACCAGCCAGCGTGATGCGCATTTCACCGGCCGCGCCGCGCTGCTCTACGCCTTCGACTTCGGCCTCTCGCCCTATTTCAGCTATGCCACCTCCTTCCTGCCCAATATCGGCACGCTCTCGCCGGCCCGTGGCAGCGGCACCTTCGCGCCCACCACCGGCGAGCAGTTCGAAGCCGGAATCAAGTACCAGCCGCCCGGCCGGTCGAGCCTCTACTCCGCCACGCTGTTCCAGCTGACGCAGCAGAACGTGCTGACCGCCGACCCGGCGAACACGACCTTCTCGATCCAGACCGGTGAGGTGCGGGTGCGGGGGCTGGAGCTGGAGGCGCGCCTCGCCCTGACCCCGGCGCTCAACATCCTTGCCGCCTGGACCGCGCAGGACCCGGAAGTGACGAAGACCACCACCGGCAATCTCGGCATGCGCCCGGCCGCGATCCCGGCCCATACCGGCGCGCTCTGGGCGGATTACAGCTTCGGCGTCACGGAGGAGCTGCGCATCACCCTCGGCGGCGGCATGCGCTACATCGGCAACACGCTCGGCAACGGCGCCCCTGCGGCGAGCTCGCCGCAATTCCACGTCCCGAGCTTCACCCTGTTCGATGCAGTGGCGCGGGCGGATTGGCGGCAATGGCGGCTGGCGGTCAACGCCGTCAACCTCACCGACGAGACCCCCGTCAGTGCATGCTACACCTACAACTCGTGCAGCTACGGTGCGGGCCGCGCGGTCTACGCCACGCTGAGCTACCGCTGGTAAGCGCGCCGCGGCACCTGTGGCGCTGCCGAGGCCCTGCTCGCGGCGGCGCTGCCTGGCCTGCCTCGCCCCGGGGCGATGCGCCGCCCCCGTCTATGCTCCCTGCCCGTCCGGCAGCGCCGCCGCCTTGAACCGGTGGAGGACGTTGCGGGTGACCTGCTGCGTATAGGCGCAGCTCCGCTTGAGCCCCATGACCCATTCGCAGCTGGCGGCAGTCAGCACCTCGCCCTTGCCGCGCCGCATGGACACCATCATGCCCGAGCCATGGTAGGACTTCGCCAGCGTCTCCTCATCGGCGACGCCGTGGATCATCTCCGCCTTCTCGTACCAGTCATGCGCGCCGACATAGGCGCGGAGCGTGTAGCCCTCGAGCGGCGCCTCGCCCATCACCGCCGGCGTCATGGCGAGGATCTCGACGCTGTCGGGCGTGCCGTCCATGCCCGTCGGATAGGGCAGGCCGTCGCGGAAGGTGTAGTCCACGCCGTCCACCTCGTAGCCGAAGATGCGGGCCTCGGCGCCGAAGATGTCGCCATAGCTGAGGTCGGTGTTGGCGAAGACCCAATGCTCCGGCCGGTAGACGGTGAAGCCGCGGCTGCCGCGCGGGGTGAAGCGTCCCCAATTCGCATAGGTGCCGCCGAGCCCGTTGACCCCGACCGTGGTGGCGCCGGGCCAGCGCACGTGCCGGTCCTCCCAGGCACTGGTGAGGCGCGCATCGTCGCCGGTGGCGCGGATGGGGTCCATCCTGTGGGCATTGCTCTTGTAGCAGACCTGCCGCCTGCCCTCCTCCTCCAGCCGGACCTGCCAGGTGAAATTCGCGCCGAACCGGGCGAAATGGCCGCCCCTGTCCACATAGCTCTCGATCGCCAGGCGCATCTCCCGCGTCCAGTACTCGTCATGGCCGACGACGACGACGCAGGCATAGCCGTCCAGCAGCTCCGGGCGCAGGTGCAGGTCGGTCTGGGTGATGGTGTCGAGCGCATAGCCCTCGCGTTCGGCCCAGACGGCGAAGTGCCGGTCGTACTGCGCCCAGCCGGTCGCAGCGTAGTAGTAGCTGAAGCCGTTGGCGTAGGACCATTCCTTGAAGTCATAGCGCAGCGGCATCATCGGTTCGGGGACGGTCGCGCAGATGCGCGGCGCATTCTCCGGCAGCTTAACCATGCCGCGGGTCCAGGGCCGCTGCAGGCTCAGCAGCGGCGACATCGCGTTGCGCTCCGGGCCGTGGCTGCCGCCATAGTGGTTGGCGCCACCCCAGTCGTTGTAGGCAGTGTAGGTGCAGGTCGGCAGCAGGTGCAGCACCCGCCCCGGATGCGCGCCGAGGGCGGGCCGCACGACGAAGAAGTGGTGCTGCACGAAGCGCCCGCCCTGCCGCCGCGCGACGCTGGACTCGACCAGGTAGAAACCCGAGGGCAGGTCGGCCGGCAGCGTCCAGTTGTGCAGCACCGGCCAGTCGCAGCCCTTCTCGTAGGCCCCCTCCGGCATCGGCGTTGCCTGGCCCGGCAGGCCGTCCTCGCGGTACACGGTGGTAGGGTTCAACCCGTCGCGCACCACCTCGAGCCGCCACTCCGCCGCATTGGTGCTGCCGTGGAACCGTACCGTCTCGCCCGGCGCGTAGGAGATGGCGTCGGTATAGAGGTGGATCTCGTGCCAGTCCGGGTCGCCGCGCGGCGCCTCGAAGGGCCGCATCTCCTGCCAGTGATGGTCGCCCGAGGTCGGGTAGATCCGCTTGGGCCCGACATTGACGGTGCTGTCCGGCCGAGCGGTGGGGTCGTCGTAGAGCGGCATGGGGTCAGGACTTCTGCAGGTTGAAGAACAGCGGGAAGCCTTCGATCAGGCCGGTGACGTTGCTGCGGAAGGCGGTGGGCGGCGTGTAGGCACCGGTCGGCAGGTAGGGGACGTCCTCGAAGGCCTGGAGCTGGATCTGCTCGGTGATGCGCTTCTGCTCGGCAAGACCATCGGCGGCGAGGAATTGCTCGCGCAGCGCCTCGATCTTCGGCAGGTCGGGCCAGCCGGAGGTGCCGGCCCGGCCGGGTCCGCGCACATAGGATTGCGTCGCCGGGTTCAGCGCGATGATGCCGGGGATATAGTTGCACCAGGCGCTCCAGCCGCCCTTGTCGAGCCCGTCGCGGTTGTTCATCACCCGGCTGGCGACCGAGCCCCAGTCGGAGGCCTGGTAGTCGAGGTTGATGCCGACCCGGCGGAACATGTCGCCGGCGATCTCGCTCATGGAGTTCAGCGCGACGAGGTCGGTCGGAACGGACAGCACCACCTTCTCGCCCTTGTAGCCGGCCGCCTGGAGGTTGCGCTTGACCTTCTCGTAGTCCGGCGCGCCCGCCATCGTCTCCAGCCCCGCCTCGCTCGCCAGTTGCGTCCCGGGCAGGAAGAAGCCGCAGCGGTCGTTCCAGAGCGAGCGGTCGTCGCCCATCACAGCCGTCATGTAGTCGGTCTGATTGATGGCAGGCAGGAAGGCGCGGCGGATCGCCGGATTGTCGAAGGGAGGCTGCAGGTGATTGAAGCGGATCATGCCCATCAGCCCGGCCTTGTCCTTCACCGCCACCGTCACGCCCCGGGCGCGCTTGAGCAGCGGCAGCAGGTCGGCCGTGGGCTGTTCCCACCAATCCACTTCGCCCCGTTGGAGGGCGGCGCCGGCGGTCGCGGCATCGGGGATGGTGTGCCACTCCACGCGGTCGACGCGGGCGACCTTGCCGCCGGCGAGGAAGCTCACCGGCTCGTTGCGCGGCTTGTAGCCATCGAACCGCTCGTAGACCGCGCGCGAGCCCGCCATGCGCTCGTTCGCCACCCAGCGGAACGGGCCGCTGCCGACGATTTCCGTCACCTGCGTCGAGGTCGGGTTGCGGGCGAAGCGCTCCTGCATCACCGGGCAGTAGGAGGAGGGCTTGGCCAGCGCCGTGGCGAGCAGCGGGAAGGGCCGCTTCAGCTTCACCAGGAAAACGCGGTCCGAGACGACGACCATCTCATCGGTGATGGCGCGGATGTTCTGGCCGAGCACATCCGCCTTCGTCCAGCGGTCGATGCTGGCGACGGCGTCGCGCGCCAGGATCGGCGTGCCGTCATGGAAGGTGGGGCCCTCGCGCAGGGTGATGCGCCAGGTGCGGCCGCCATCCTCGATGACATGGCCCTCGACCAGCTGCGGCTGCGCGACATAGTTGGCGTCGAGGCCGTAGAGCTGGTCATAGACCATCATGCCATGGTTGCGCGTCACCAGCGCCGTGTTGAACACCGGGTCGAGCAGCGTCAGGTCCGACTGCGGCACGAAGCGCAGCACGGAGGTCGCGCCCGGCGTCCCCTGCGCGCGCAGCACGCCGGGCCGCGCCAATGCCAGGGACGAAGCACCGGCCGCCAGGGCCATGAGATCACGACGCTTCATGCTGCACCTCCGCCTTGCGCGGCGAGTGTGGAACATAAATCGCGGCTTGGCCAAACCGGCGGGCATTGCCCACCGCTTGGGCAGGTGCAGCCTGTGGTGTAGCCAGGCCCCTGGGCTTTGCGCCGGCACGGGTTGTGCTAGCCTCCATCGGGCAGCGATGGAGCATGCGATGCGGCAGGGGGTTCGGCGCAGAGCCATCATCGCGGCGGGTCTTGCTTTGCCAGCCCGGGCGGAGAGCTATCCCGTGCGGCCGATCCGCATGGTCGTCCCCTTCCCGCCCGGCGGCGGCGTCGACCTCACCGCGCGCCTGCTGGCGGAGCCGTTGCAGCGGGAGCTCGGCCAGACCATCGTCATCGAGAACCGCGGCGGCGCGGGCGGCGTCATCGGCGTGGAGGCGATGTCGCGGGCATCGGCGGATGGCTACACCCTCTCCCTCACCGGCGCGGGCACGACGACGGCCGGGCCACATCTGCGCACGCTGCCCTATGACGCGATGGGCCTCGCGCATGTCACGCGGCTGGTGCGCATGCCCTTCATCCTCGCCGTGCGCAACGCCCTGCCGGCGAGAACACTCGTCGAGTTCATGGCGCTCGGCCGCCGCGGTGAGATCCGCTGGGCCTCGGGCGGCATCGGCACCAGCCAGCACCTAGCTGGCGAGCTGTTCAAGCAGATGTCGGGCCTCGCCATGGTGCATGTTCCTTATCGCGGCACCGGCCCGGCGCTGAATGACCTCGCCGCCGGCATCGTCGATGCCTATTTCGGCGACCCGGCGACGCTGACGCTCATCAAGGGCGGGCAGGCGCGGGCGATGGCCGTCACCTCGCCCGGACGCTGGCCGCTGCTGCCGGAGACGCCGGCCGCGGCCGAAGCGGTGCCGGGCTACGAGGCGGAGAACTGGTACGGCCTCGCGGCACCGCCCGGCACGCCGCAGCCGGTGCTCGACACGCTCTTGGCGGCAATCCGCAATGTGCTGGCCGATCCGGCGGTGGCGGCGAGGTTCGATGCGGCGGGGCTGCATCCGGCGCCCTTGTCCATCGCCGAGTACCGCGCCTTCCTGGCGCGCGACACCGAAACCTGGGGCCGCGTCGTCAAGTCTGGCAACATCCGCGTGGATGGCAATTAGCCCATGCTGAGACTGGCAGTCGATATCGGCGGCACCTTCACCGACCTGGTGCTGGAAGAGGACGGGCAGTCCTGGTCCACCAAGCTGCTCACCACCCCGGCGGCGCCGGAGCAGGCGGTGCTGGAGGGCACGCGGCGCATCCTGGCGCTGGCCGAGCGGCAGCCGGCGCAGCTCGGCCTCGTCGTCCACGGCACGACGCTCGCCACCAATGCGCTGATCGAGCGCAAGGGCGCCCGCACGGCGCTGGTGACGACCGAGGGCTTCCGCGATTCGATCGAGATCGCCTGGGAGCATCGCTTCGAGCAGTACGACATCCACATGGAGCGGCCGGAGCCGCTGGTCCCCCGCCCCTGGCGGCGCGGCGTGCCGGAGCGCATCGCCGCCGACGGCGCCGTGCTGAAGCCGCTTGACGAGGCCGCGCTTCGTGCCGTCGCTGCCGACTTCCGCCGCGACGGCATCGAGGCCGTGGCCGTCTGCTTCCTCCATAGCTTCACGCATGAGGCGCATGAGCGCCGGGCGGGCGAGATCCTGGCGGAAGAGCTGCCGGGCGTCGCCCTGTCGCTGTCCTGCGAGGTGGCGCCCGAGATCCGCGAATACGAGCGCGCCTCCACCACCATCGCCAATGCCTATGTGCAGCCGCTGATGGCCGGCTATCTCGGCCGGCTGGAGAGCGGGCTGCGCGAGGCCGGCATCGCCGCGCCGCTGCTGCTGATGATGTCTTCGGGCGGCGTCACCACCGTCGAGACGGCGCGGCGCTATCCCGTGCGCCTGGTCGAGAGCGGGCCGGCGGGTGGCGCCATCCTGGCGCAGGCCGTCGCCGCCGAATGCGGGCTCGACCGTGCCGTTGCCTTCGACATGGGCGGCACGACGGCGAAGCTGACGCTGCTCGACGGGCTGGAGCTGCAGCGCTCGCGCCAGTTCGAGGTGGCGCGGGCCTATCGCTTCGTGCAGGGCAGCGGCATCCCGGTCCGCATCCCGGTGATCGAGCTGGTCGAGATCGGCGCTGGGGGCGGCTCTATCGCGCGGCGGGATGCGCTGGGGCGCATCCAGGTCGGGCCCGACAGCGCCGGCAGCGTCCCCGGCCCCGCCTGCTACGGCAATGGCGGCACCGAGCCGACGGTGACGGATGCCGATGCCGCGCTCGGCCGGCTCGACCCGGCACGCTTCGCCGGCGGCAGCATCCCGCTGCATCTCGACCGCGCTGCGGCGGCGCTGGCCGGGCTCGGCGAGGATGCCGCGGCGGGCGTCGCCGAGATCGTGGACGAGACCATGGCGAGCGCCGCTCGCGTCCACGCCGTGGAGAACGGCAAGGACACCGCCGAGCGCACGCTGATCGCCTTCGGCGGCGCGGCGCCGCTGCATGCGGCACGATTGGCGCGGAAGCTCGGCATGGCGCGCGTCGTGGTGCCGGTCGGCGCCGGCGTCGGCTCGGCACATGGCTTCCTGCGGGCGCCGATCGCCTATGAGGTGGTGCGCACCCGGCACATGCGGCTCGATGCGCTGGATGCCGGGGTGCTGGAGGCGCTGTTCGCCGCCATGCGGGCGGAGGCGGAGGCGGTGGTCCGCCTCGGCGCGCCGGGGGAGGCGCTGGTCGAGACGCGCACCGGCTTCATGCGCTATCGCGGCCAGGGGCATGAGATCGCGGTGCCGATCACAACACTCGACGCCGCAGCGCTGCGGGCGGGCTTCGATGCCGCCTATGCCGCGCTGTTCGGCCGGACCATCCCGCGGCTGGAGGTGGAGGCGCTGACCTGGACCCTGGCACTGGCGACCAGCCGCCCCCTGCCCTCGCCCGCCGCCGAGCCGCCGTCGCGCCCGGCCCCGGCGCCTGCCGCATGGCGGATGGTGCTCGACCCGGCAACCGGGCTGCGCGAGGAGGCGGCGCTGCATGAGCGGGCGGCGCTGGCCCCTGGCATGGCACTCGAAGGCCCGGCGCTGGTCGTCGAGGATGCCACCACCACCGTGGTGCCGCGCGGCGCCACCGTCCACGTCAACGCCCTCGGGCAGCTCGTGCTGGAGATCGCGTCATGAGGGACATCCGTCTCCAGGTGATGTGGAACCGCCTGCTCTCGGTCGTCGAGGAGCAGGCCAGGGCGCTGGTCCGCACCGCCTTCTCCACCAGCGCTCGGGAGGCGGGCGACATCTCGGCCGGCGTCTTCGACCTGGAGGGGCGGATGCTCGCCCAGGCCGTCACGGGGACGCCGGGGCATGTCAACTCCATGGCTCGCAGCGTCGTCCACTTCCTCCACGAATTCCCCGCCGACACGATGAGGCCGGGCGACCACTTCATCACCAACGACCCGTGGAAGGGCACCGGCCACCTCTACGACATCGTCATCACCTCGCCCGCCTTCCATGACGGGAAGCTGGTCGCGCTCTTCTCCTGCACCACGCATGTGGTCGATATCGGCGGGCTCGGGCAGTCGCCGGACGGGCGGCAGGTCTATCACGAGGGGCTGTTCATCCCGCTGCTGCCGCTGGTGCGGGGGGGCGTCTGGGACGAGAGCCTGCTGCGCATGGTTCGCGCCAATGTCCGCGAGGCGGTGCAGGTGGAGGGCGACATCCATGCCCTCGTCGCCTGCAACCTGATCGGCGAGCGGCGGCTCTCCGCGATGATGGCGGAGCATGGCATCGCCGATCTCGACGAACTGGGGACGCATATCATCGAACGGTCGCAGGCCGGGATGGAGGCGGCGATCCGCGCCCTGCCGCAGGGCAGCTGGGACGGGCACATGCGGATCGACGGCTATGACGCACCGATCGACCTGCGCGCCCGCGTCACCATCGCGGGCGACCATGTGGCGGTGGACTATGCCGGGACCTCCGGCGCCTCGGCCTACGGGATCAACTGCCCGATCTGCTACACCGAGGCCTACACCGCCTTCGGGGTGAAGTGCATCGCCGCCCCCACCATCCCCAACAATGCCGGCACGCTGGACGCGGTGCGGGTGACGGCGCCGGAGGGCAGCATCGTCAATGCGCTGCATCCGGCGGCGGTGAACGCGCGCTCCACCATCGGCCACATGCTGCCCGACGTGGTCTACGGCGCGCTGCACCAGTGCATCCCCGGGCGGGTGCCGGCGGAGGGGACGAGCAATCTCTGGAACCTCAAGCTCGGCGCCGGGCATGGCATCACCGGCCCCACCGGCCAGCCCTTCATGGTGACCACCTTCCATTCCGGCGGCGCGGGCGCGCGGCCGCGGCAGGACGGGCTCTCGGCCACGCCTTTCCCCTCGGGCGTGCGGAACGTGCCGGTGGAGATCACCGAGACCGTCGCGCCGGTGGTGGTCTGGACCAAGGAGCTGCGGCCGGACAGCGGCGGGGCGGGGCGGCAGCGCGGCGGCCTCGGCCAGGTGATGGAGGTGGAGCACCGGCATGGCGCGCCCTTCGGCATCTTCGCCACCTTCGAGCGGGTGCACTACCCGGCGCGCGGGCGCGAGGGCGGGCAGCCGGGGGCGGCGGGGCGGCTCTCGCTGGCCGATGGCACGGTGCTGAAGGGCAAGGGCTTCCAGGTGATCCCGGCAGGCGGGCGGCTGGTGGTGGAGATGCCGGGCGGCGGCGGCTACGGCCCGCCGGAGGAGCGGAACCCGGCGGCGGCGGCGCGGGACGCCGAGGCGGGGCTGGTCGCTAAGCCATTGATGCAGCTTTCGGACAAATAGGCAGGCGGGTATGCCCGGGGCCTTTCGAGGCGGCCTGGCGGGCGGCTGGGGCATGGCGGCTCCCTGGGTGAGTGGCCGCGTAGCGTAACAAAATGGTCCGCCATAAGGAAGCTTATTTTCCTATCGACTCCTCACACCTCGACGTTCCAGAACATCGGGAAGCTTGACTGCGGCAGGTTGCGCAGCCGGTTGCGGTAGCCGGCCGGGATGGTGAACTGGCCCCAGCTCACCGCCGGCGTCAGCTCATAGGCGACGCCCTGGATCTGCTCCGCCAGTGTCCGCCGCGCTGCGAGGTCGGGGGCGCGGGCGAAGGCCTGCAGCAACGGCGGGATGCGCGCGTCGCAGCTCCAGCCCGTGTAGTCGGCGCAGGTGCTGGCGATGTAGAAATGCGTCAGCGGCGAGATCATGTCGATGCCGTTGGCATAGACCGAGAAGAGGCTCCACCCCTCCTTCCGCACCCGCCGGGCGAGCACCGTGCCCCAGTCCATCACCTGCTGCTCCACGGTGAAGCCCACGGCGCGCAGGTTCTGCGCCAGCACCATGGAGGCGGTCTGGCTGATGCTCGACTGCACCTCCAGCATCACCACCGGCTGGCCGCCATAGCGGGTGCGGGCCAGCGCGGCGCGGGCCTTCTCCAGCGAGAAGTCGAGCGCCTCCGCCCCGGTGCGGCTCTCATAGGGGCTGTCGCACATGAAGACGCTGCCGCAGCGCTGCACGGCAAAGCGCCCCGGCACGCCGATCGCCTGCAGCACCGCCGGCTGGTCCACCAGATGCCAGAGGACGCGGCGCACCTCGGGATCGTCGAAGGGTGGGGCGGCATGGTTCAGGCGGAAATTGCCCTGGAACATGTGCAGCCCGCCGAGGCCCATCAGCGTGATGCCGCGCGCCCGCTCCAGCCGGGGCAGCAGGTCGAAGGGCAGGTATTGCTGGTAGTCGATCTCGCCGGCCATCAGCGCGGTGGCCGCCGTCGCCTGGTCTGGCAGGACGTGCAGCGCCAGCTGGTCGATCTTCACCGCCTTGCCGCCGGCGAGGAAGCTGGCGGGCTCCGGGCGCGGCCGGTAGCCGTCGAAGCGTTCCAGCACCATGCTGCTGCCGGGCTTCCAGAGATCGGTGCGGAAGGTGAAGGGGCCGCTGCCGACGATCTCGGTGATGCGGGTGTCGCCCGGGATGCGCGCCAGCCGCTCCGGCAGGATGAAGGGCACCGGCGCGTTCGGCTTGCCCAGCACCTCCAGCACCAGGGGGAAGGGCTCGCGCAGCGTCAGCACCAGGGTCGCGGCATCGGCCGCCTCGAATTGCGCGCCGGCGGCGAGCAGCAGCCGGCCCATGGCGTCGCGCGGTGCCCAGCGCTGGAGCGAGAGGGCGCAGTCCCGCGCGGTGACCGGCGCGCCGTCATGGAAGCGGAGGCCGTCGCGCAGGGTAAAGCGCCAGGTCAGGCCGTCGGATGAGCTTTCATGGCGGTCCACCATCTGCGGGCGGATGGCGCCGCTGTCGTCCATGGCGAAGAGCGTGTCGAAGACGTGGTAGCCGAAGGTGCGGCTGATGGCGGCAGTGGTGAAATGCGGGTCGAGGATCACCGCCTCGGATTCCAGCACCACGTTGAGCGTGGTGGCGGCGCGCGCCGGGCGAGGCCGGGCCAGCGCCGCGGCGCCGCCCGCGAGCAGGAGGTTGCGCCTGGTGGAAGGCTGCATGGACCGCTCCTCGTTTCCCTGGCGGGCAGCTTAGGCATGGCGGACGGGTGCCGTCACCCGCGCTTCATTCGCCATGGATCCCGCAGTCGCTATCGTCCCGGCCCAACCCAGGAGGACAGGATGAAGCTGAGCGCGCGGAACCGGATCAAGGGCAAGGTCGTCGGCGTCGAGAAAGGCCAGACCACCGGCCATGTGCGGATCGATGCCGGCGGGGGCATCGTCATCACCGCCTCCATCACCGATGCGGCGATCGATGAGCTCGGCCTTGCGGTCGGCAAGGATGCGATGGCCGTCATCAAGGCCTCCGACGTCATGGTCGGGACGAACTAGAATGCGGCGGCGCGGGCTGCTTGCGGCCGCCCTGCTGCTGGCGGCGGCCGGGCCGGAGGAGCCGGGCCTCATGGTCGGGCGCGAAGGCGGCCCGGCGCGGCTGCTGCCGGAGGCCGCGCTGGCAGCGCTGCCGGCGCAGCGCGTCAGCGCCCCGGCCGATCATGGCACGGCCGAGCGAGTCTATGAGGGGCCCTCGCTCTGGGCGGTGCTGGAGGCCGCCGGCCTCGCCGACCGGCCGCGCGACCAGGTGCGGCAGGCGGTGCTGGCGACGGGGCGGGACGGCTATGTTGCCGTGCTGGCCATGGGCGAGGTTTCGCCGGAATTCGCCGGCCGCGCGGCGATCGTCGCCCTGCGCCAGGACGGCGTGGCCCTGGCGCCGGCGCAATGGCGGCTGGTGCTGCCAGGGGAGAAACGCGGCGGCCGCACGGTGCGGGAATTGGCGGGGCTGAGCGTCGCCACCCTGCGCTGAGCCGCCGCTAGGCTCGTGCGGCGGCGGCGAAGCCGGCCTCGGCCGCCTCCAGCGCCGCGTCGATCTCGGCCGTGCCATGGGCGCAGCTGAGGAACATGTTGTGCTTCGGGTGGAAATAGGCCCCCGCCCGCAGCGCCGCGGCGCAGAAGGCATTGCCGCGGGCGAAATCGGCGTCGCCCTCGAACAGCACGAGCGGCATCTGCGGCGGCCCTGATTGGCGGATGGCAAGGCCGTGCCGGGCGGCGCCGGCTGCGAGCCCGGCGCGCAGCCGCTCGCCCATCGCCCGCATATGGGCGGGGCCGTCGAGGCGCCGCAACTCGGCGAGCGTTGCCAGGGCGGCGGCCATCGGCACCGCGGCGCACCAGAAGGAGCCGGTGGTGAAGACGGAGGCGGCGGCCGCGCGGAAGCGCTCCGCCCCCGTCACCGCCGCCAGCGCATGGCCGTTGCCGATCGCCTTGCTCCAGGCCGAAAGGTCCGGCCGCACGCCGAGCGCCTCCCAGGAGCCGCCGAGGTCGAGGCGGAAGCCGGCGCGGACCTCGTCGAGGATCAGCGCGGCGCCGGCCGCATCGGCCAGCTCGCGCAGGCGGCGGGCGAAGGCCGGCTCCGGCATCTCCTGGTCGCGGCCGAGGTCGTGGCGGAAGGCGGCGACCAGGATGCCGGCGAGGTCGCCGCCGGCCTGGTCCACCGCATTCTCGAGCGAGGCGATGTCGTTGTACTCGTAGTGGAGGATATGCGCCCGGTCCTCCGTGGTGACGCCAACCAGCGAGGGCGAGCACCAGGGCGCGGCGCCGTGGTAGCTGCCGCGGGCGGCGAGGAGCTTGCGCCGTCTCGTCCCAGCGCGGGCGATGGTGACGCAGGCGGTGGTGGCGTCCGTGCCGTTCTTCTGGAGGAGGCACCAGTCGGCGGCGGGGATCAGCGCGACCAGCGCCTCGGCCAGTTCCACCAGCACCTCGCCGGGCCCGTTCATCGCATCGCCGAGCGCGGCCTGGCGGGCGACGGCCTCCTCTACCGCCGGGTGGCGATGGCCAAGCACGATCGGCCCCCAGCTGCACATGAAGTCGATGACCGTGTGCCCATCCACATCGGTCAGCCGGCAGCCCTCGGCGCTGCGGAAGAATTGCGGGTAGCCGGCTGGCAGCCGGGCCGCATCGAGATGGCCCCAGAGGCCGCCGGGGATCACCTGGGCGGCGCGCCGGCGCAATGCGACGTCGACTGAATTCGGCAGGTCGTCCATGGCGCCCCTCCACAACTCCCCGCATGATAACCCCGGGAGGAAGAGCCATGCGATGCCTGATCCTTGCCCCGATGCTGCCTGCGAGCCCGGCCATGGCCGACGCGGTGAGGCGCGGATGACCGATTTCGCCGCCGCATTGCCGAAGCTGGACGGGGTGCTGGAACTGCCGGGGCTGGCCGCGCCCGTCACCATCCACCGCGATCCGCAGGGCGTGCCGCATCTTCGCGCTGAGACGGAGCATGATGCATGGTTCGCGCTCGGCTTCGTCCATGCGCAGGACCGGCTGTTCCAGATGGACCTCACCCGCCGCAGGGCGACGGGGCGGGCCGCGGAATTCCTTGGCCCCCAGGCGGTGGAGGCGGATGCGCTGGCGCGCCGGCTCGGCGTGGAGCGGGCCTCGCGGCGCGACTACGAGGCCGCCGCGCCGGAGACGCGGGCGATGCTCGACCGCTATGCCGAGGGGGTGAATGCGCTCATCGGGAGCGACACGCCGCTGCCGGTCGAATACGCGCTGCTCGGCGAGCGGCCGGAGCCCTGGGAGGGCTGGCACAGCATCGCGGTGATGCGCCGCCTCGGCCTGCTGATGGGCTCCGTCTGGTTCAAGCTCTGGCGCGCGGCAGCGCTGCCGGTGGTGGGGGCGGAGCAGGTGGGCAAGCTGCGCTACGACGATGGCGGGCTGGACGCGCTCATCATCCCGCCGGGCGTGGACGCCAAACGGTGGGAGGCGACGCTGGCCGAGCTGGCGCCGGGCGTCGCCGCGCTGCTGGAGGCAGCGGCGCCGGATGCGGCGGGCGGCGGCAGCAACAACTGGGCGGTGGGGCCGGGGCGCAGCGCCACGGGCCGGCCGGTGCTGGCGGGCGATCCGCACCGGGTCTTCGAGATCCCGAACATGTATGCGCAGCACCATGTCGCCTGCGATGCGTTCGACGCGATCGGGCTGACGGTGCCGGGCGTGCCGGCCTTTCCGCATTTCGCCCATAACGGTCGCGTCGCCTGGTGCGTGACGCATGCCTTCATGGACCTCTTCGACCTCTTCGTGGAGCGGTTCGACGAGGGCGCGGCGCATACCCTGTTCCGTGGCGAATGGCGCCCGGTGGCGCGGCGCCACGAGACGATCGCGGTGCGCGGGGCGGCGCCGCGCGAGATCGAGATCATCGAGACGGATCATGGCGCGGTCATCGCCGGCAACCCGGCGCGGGGGACGGCGCTCGCCCTGCGGACGGTGCAGACCGCCGAGACCGACCTGTCCTTCGACTGCCTGCCGCGCATGCTGCGCGCCGGCTCGTTGGAGGAGCTCTATGCGGCGACGGCGGGCTGGGGGCTGATCGACCACAACCTGGTCGCGGCCGATACGGCGGGGCATATCGGCCAGCTCGTGCGCGCCACCCTGCCGCGGCGGCCGCGCGCCAATGGCTGGCTGCCGGTGCCGGGCTGGACCGGGGAGCATGAGTGGGAGGGGTGGATCCCGCATGCCGAGATGCCGCGAGTGATCGACCCGCCGGGCGGCGTCATCGTCACCGCCAACAACCGTGTCGTGGCGGATGACCATCCCGACTATCTCTGCACCGACTGCCACCCGCCCTACCGCGCCCGGCGGATCGCCGAGTTGATCGAGGCGGGCGAGTCGCTGACCGCGGCAGGGGCGGCGGCGGTGCATGCCGATGTGCTTTCGCCCAATGCGCTGCTGCTGCGCGAGCGGCTGGCGGCGCTGCCCGAGCCCATGGAGCCTGCCGCCGCGCGGCTTCGTGCCATGTTGCTCAGCTGGGACGGGCGGATGGCGGCGGGCAGCGAGGCGGCCACGGCCTATATCGCCCTGCGCCGCGCACTCACCGCCCTGCTGGCCGAGCGGAGCGGGCTCGCCGGGGTTGCCGGCCATCCCTATCTCGCCGTTCCGCCCGGCGTGGTGCCGATGAACCAGCTCTGGTGGTGCCTGCCGCGCCTGCTGCGGGAGGGCGACGCGGCGCTGCTCGGCGACTGGTCCTGGGCAGAGGCCCTGGCCGAGGCGCTGCGCCGCGCCGCTGCCGAGCCGCTGCGGCCCTGGGGCGAGGCCCATGCGCCGCGCCTCACCCATCCGCTGACGCCACTCTTCCCCGAGGCGGGGCTCGACCCGCCGGCGCGGCCGCTGGGCGGCGATGGCGACACGGTGCTGGCGGTGGGGATGCTGCCCTCGGCCGGCACCGCCGCCACCTATGGCGCGCTGGCGCGCTACGCCTTCGATGTGGGCGACTGGGACAACAGCCTCTGGGCCGTCTTCCACGGCGTCTCCGGCCGGCCGGGCAGCCCGCACTACGCCGACCAGAACGCCGCCTGGTCCGCCTGCCGGATGGTGCCGATGCGCTATTCATGGCCGGCGATCGAGCGGGAGGCCGGCGCGACCCAGGTGCTGCGGCCGTCGAGACAAGGAGGACGCCCATGACACTCCCCCGCCGCGCGGCGCTTGCCCTGCCCGCTCTCGTGCTGGCCGGGCGCGCCCATGGCCAGCCGGCCTTCCCCAGCCGGCCGGTGCGGATCATCGTGCCCTACACGCCGGGCGGTGCGTCCGACATCGCCGCCCGGCTGCTGGCGGAGCACCTGCCGTCGGCATGGGGCCAGCCCGTGGTGGTGGAGAACCGCGCCGGGGCCAATGGCATCGTCGGCACCGAGGCGGTGGCCAAGTCGCCGGCGGACGGGCACTCGCTCGGCCTCGTCTCGGTGAACCATGCGGTCAACGTGCCGCTCTACCGCACGCCCTTCGACACGCTGCGCGACATCGAGGCGCTGACGGTGGTCTACACCGTGCCGCTGGTGCTGGTGGCGGCACCCGACTTCCCGGCCAATACCCCGCAGGAGCTGGCCGCCCTGGCGCGGCAGGCGCCGGGCAAGGTCAGCTTCGCCGGCACGGGCGGGGCGGTGCACCTGGCCGCGGAGATGTTCGCCAGCCGCGCCGGGGTGGAGATGACGCATGTGCCCTATCGCGGCAGCACGGCGGCGCATCCCGACCTGATGGCGGGGCGGATCGGCGTGATGTTCGACACGCTGCCGGCGGTGCTCGGCCATGTGCAGGGCGGCAAGCTGAAGGCGCTCGCGGTCACGGCCGCCCGGCGGGTGGAGGTGCTGCCCGCGGTTCCGACCGTCGCCGAGAGCGGCTATCCCGGCTACGAGGCGGCGACCTGGGGTGCGCTGATCGGCCCCGCCGGCATTCCGGCTCCGGTGGTACAGGCGATCGCCGACGGAACCCTCGGCACGCTGCGCATCCCCTCGGTGCGGGAGCGGCTGATGGGACTCGGTGCCGAGGTGGTGGGCAGCACCCCGGAGGAGGCGCAGCGCTTCGTCGCCGCCGAGGTGGCGAAGTGGTCCGAGGTGGCGGCGAAGGCCGGGATCGAGCGCCAGTAGCGCCCCGGCCCCGGCCTAAGCCATCGCCTTATGCCGCGGGCAGCGGCGGAGCGGCCTTGCCGGCCAGCAACGCCGAGCGCGCCGCAGCAAGGATGCCGGTGCCGCCCCGTTCCGGCCGCAGCACCAGGAGCAGCAGCGACCGGCCGGTGACGATATAGGGATGGCCGAATTCGAAGGGCTCCGGCTCATCCAGGTCCGGACGGTTGGTGTCGATGAGCAGCAGCCAGCGCTGGCCGGCCGGGGGCTCCGGCAGCGAGAATTCCACGGCCTCATGATGCGAGTTCAGGATCATCAGGAGCGTGGCGTCCGAGCCGGGGCGGCGGATACCGGTCGCCTGGGCGCGGCCGTCCATCACCACGCCGAAGCAGCGGGTATTCGGGTCGTCCCAATGCTGCCCATCCATCTCAGCCCCATCGGGCGTGATCCAGGTGGCGTCCTTGATCTCCAGCTCTTCGTTATAGGCGCCGGTGAGGAAGCGGCTGCGGCGCAGCATAGGGAAGGCCTGGCGCAGCGCGATCAGCTTACGGGTGAAGGCGGCGAGGCTCTTCCCCTCGGCGTCGATGCCCGCCCAGTCCACCCAGTTCAGCTCGTTGTCCTGGCAGTAGGTGTTGTTGTTGCCCTGCTGGGTGCGGCCCAGCTCGTCGCCTGCGAGCATCATCGGCGTGCCCTGCGAGAACAGCAGCGTCGCCATCATGTTGCGCTTCTGCCGCTCGCGCAGCGCCTGGATTTCGGGGTCGTCGGTCGGGCCCTCGACGCCGTGGTTCCAGGAGTGGTTGTTCGAGTGGCCGTCGCGGTTGTCCTCGCCGTTGGCCATGTTGTGCTTGTCGTTGTACGAAACGAGGTCGTTCAGCGTGAAGCCGTCATGCGCCGCGATGAAGTTGACGCTGGCCCAGGGCTTGCGGCCGCGGCGGTTGAACTTGTCGCCAGAGGCGGTGAGGCGCGCGGCGAGCTCCGCCGCCATGCCCTCGTCGCCCTTCCAGAAGGCGCGCACGGTGTCGCGGAAGCGGTCGTTCCACTCCGCCCAGCCGGGCGGGAAGCCGCCGACCTGGTAGCCGCCCGGGCCGATATCCCAGGGTTCCGCGATCAGCTTGACGCGCGACAGCACGGGGTCCTGCCGGCAGGAATCGAGGAAGCCGCCACCTTCGTCGAAGCCGTGCGGCTCGCGCCCGAGGATGGTGGCGAGGTCGAAGCGGAAGCCGTCGACGCGCATCTCGGTCGCCCAGTAGCGCAGGCTGTCCGTCACCATCTGCAGCACGCGGGGGTGCGAGAGGTTCACCGTGTTCCCGGTGCCGGTGTCGTTGATGTAGTAGCGCGGCTCGTCGGGCATCAGCCGGTAGTAGCTGGCATTGTCGATGCCCTTGAAGGACAGCGTCGGCCCGCGCTCGTTGCCCTCGGCGGTGTGGTTGTAGACGACGTCGAGGATGACCTCGAGATTGGCATCATGCAGCCGGGCGACCATCTCCTTGAATTCGGAGAAGGCGAAGGCCGGGTTGCGGGCATAGCGCCGCGCCGGCGAGAAGAAGCTGATGGTGTCGTAGCCCCAATAGTTGGTAAGTCCCTTGTCCACCAACGGGCCATTGTTGACGAAGGTATGGATGGGCAGCAGCTCGACCGAGGTCACGCCGAGGCCGCGCAGATAGGCGACGACCTCGGGCGCGGCGAGGCCGGCATAGGTGCCGCGCATCTCCTCCGGCAGGTCGGTGCGGAGCTTGGTGAACCCCTTCACATGGGTCTCGTAGAAGATGGTGCGGTCCCAGGGGACGGCCGGGCTGCGCTCGCGGCCCCAGGTGAAAGCCTGGTCGATGACGCGGCATTTCGGCATGAGCGCGGCGCTGTCGCGCTCGTCGAAGGTGCGATCATCCTCCGATTCCAACTGGTAGCCGAAGATCTCGGGGCCCCACTGCAATTCACCGACGATGGTCCGCGCATACGGGTCGAGCAGCAGCTTGTTGGCATTGAAGCGATGGCCCGCCTCCGGTTCGTAGGGGCCGTGGACGCGATAGCCATAGATCGTGCCCGGCCGCGCATCGGGGAGGTAGCCGTGCCAGACCTCGTCGGTGAATTCCGGCAGTTCGATGCGCTCGATCTCGGTCTCGCCGGCATCGTCGAAGAGGCAAAGCTCTACCTTCGTCGCATGGGCCGAGAAGATGGCGAAGTTGACGCCAAGCCCATCCCAGGTCGCACCCAGCGGAAAGGGCATGCCCTCGCTGATGCGCGACCGCCGTCCGACCTGCGGCGCCGGCATCTCGACCCGGTTACTCATGCTTCAGCACCTCTCCTCATCGCCGCAGCACAACAGTGCGATGATCTTTTCGTTCCCGCGCTGGGCACGCTTTCGCGGCCGGCCTGGGCTGGACAGCGGAAAGGCCCGACGCCCGGGCCTTACGGGCCGGATTCCTGACTGAAAAGGAAAGGATAGGGGGGATAAGGACGTGAGGGCGCTCGACGTTTTCGCATCCATGCGCGCTGGAGATGCGGTTTCGCCTCAGCCCTCGAGCGCAGCGGGATCGCCCAACGTCGACGTGCGACGGCTGGTCCGACCCCTTTTTTCTGGCTGAATGATTGTGTTTTGGGCGCAAAAAACCCCCAGTCACGGATGTGCTGGGGGTTATGGGATGCGGGGACAGGATTTGAACCTGTGACCTTCAGGTTATGAGCCTGACGAGCTACCGGGCTGCTCCACCCCGCGGTGGAATGGTTAGTATCGAGGATCCTGTTGGGTGGCCCGGCGGCGACCGACTCTCCCGCAGCTTGAGCTGCAGTACCATGGGCGCTGGGGTGTTTCACGTCCGAGTTCGGGATGGGATCGGGTGTATCATCCCCGCGATGACCACCGGGCCACCGAACAGGATCCTGGATGTGGGAGATGGGATGGTTGGTTATGGGGTGTTGGGTTGAGTGTGGTGTGTGCGCGGCTTGGTGCTGCGTGCGGTGCTGTCCCTTGTTGAGGGGGACGGCTGCTGTGGTGTTGGTGTGGTGGAGATCTATCGGGCGATTAGGACCGCTCGGCTGCATGCATTGCTGCACTTCCACCTGCGGCCTATCGACGTGATGGTCTATCACGGCCCTCGAGGGAGACCTCGTTTGGAGGGGGGTTTCCTGCTTAGATGCCTTCAGCAGTTATCCCGTCCGTACTTAGCTACCCAGCGATGCTCCTGGCGGAACAACTGGTACACCAGAGGTGCGTCCATCCCGGTCCTCTCGTACTAGGGACAGATCCTCGCAAGTCTCCTACACCCACGGCAGATAGGGACCGAACTGTCTCACGACGTTCTAAACCCAGCTCACGTACCGCTTTAATCGGCGAACAGCCGAACCCTTGGGACCTGCTCCAGCCCCGGGATGCGATGAGCCGACATCGAGGTGCCAAACCTCCCCGTCGATGTGGACTCTTGGGGGAGATCAGCCTGTTATCCCTAGAGTACCTTTTATCCGTTGAGCGATGGCCCTTCCACGCGGGACCACCGGATCACTAAGGCCGACTTTCGTCTCTGTTCGCGCTGTCGCGCTCACAGTCAGGCGGGCTTGTGCCTTTGCACTCAACAGCCGATGTCCGACCGGCTTGAGCCCACCATCGCGCGCCTCCGTTACCATTTGGGAGGCGACCGCCCCAGTCAAACTGCCCACCACGCAGGGTCCTGGCCCGGGATAACCGGGCTCAGTTAGACGCCAGAAAGGCACAGGGTGGTATTTCAAGGTTGGCTCCACCAAGGCTAGCGCCCCGGCTTCAAAGCCTCCCACCTATCCTACACAGTCCCTTCCTGGCGCCACTGCGAAGTTGCAGTAAAGGTTCATAGGGTCTTTCCGTCTGACCGCGGGTACCCCGCATCTTCACGGGGAATTCAATTTCGCTGAGCCCATGCTGGAGACAGTGGGGAGGTCGTTACGCCATTCGTGCAGGTCGGAACTTACCCGACAAGGAATTTCGCTACCTTAGGACCGTTATAGTTACGGCCGCCGTTTACCGGGGCTTCGGTTCGATGCTTGCACATCTCCCCTTGACCTTCCGGCACCGGGCAGGCGTCAGACCCTATACGTCATCTCTCGATTTCGCAGAGCCCTGTGTTTTTACTAAACAGTCGCCACCCCCTGGTTTGTGTCACCCCACCCTGGTTGCCCAAAGTAGGGTCTCGCTTATCCCGAAGTTACGCGAGCAATTTGCCTAGTTCCTTCAGCATGGTTCTCTCAAGCGCCTTGGTATGCTCTACCAGTCCACCTGTGTCGGTTTAGGGTACGGTCCGTAATGCCAGTGCTATTTCCCGAGCCGATCCAGCTGCATACCCAATCCAGTAAGGGCATACAGAACTTCACGGCTGTCACATCTGGCGGGCCAGGGAATGTTCACCCTGTTTCCATCGGCTACGGCTGTCGCCCTCGCCTTAGGGGCCGGCTCACCCTGCGCGGATTAGCCTTGCGCAGGAACCCTTGGACTTTCGGCGGGAGAGTTTCTCACTCTCCTTGTCGCTACTCATGTCCGCATTCGCACTTCCCATACCTCCACGGCCCCTCGCAGGTACCGCTTCACAGGCTTAGGGAACGCTCCGCTACCACGCTCTTTCGAGCATCCACAGCTTCGGCAGATGGCTTGAGCCCCGTTACATTTTCGCCGCGGGACAGCTATTAGACCAGTGAGCTATTACGCTTTCTTTAAAGGATGGCTGCTTCTAAGCCAACCTCCTGGTTGTTATGGCCGTCCTACATGCTTTCCCACTTAGCCATCATTTGGGGGCCTTAGCTGGTGGTCTGGGCTGTTTCCCTCTCGACAATGGACCTTAGCACCCACTGTCTGTCTGCCGCCCTGTACTCGCCGGCATTCGGAGTTCGGTAGGGTTTGGTAGGGCTTTGGGCCCCCCTAGCCCTTCCGGTGCTCTACCTCCGGCGGTAATCGAACGACGATCTACCTCAATAGATTTCGCGGAGAACCAGCTATTTCCGAGTTTGATTGGCCTTTCACCCCTAGCCACAGCTCATCCCCGACTTTTTCAACAGGCGTGGGTTCGGCCCTCCAGTGCGTGTTACCGCACCTTCAGCCTGGCCATGGCTAGATCACTCGGTTTCGGGTCTTCTGCCGGCAACTGGACGCCCTGTTCGGACTCGCTTTCGCTCCGCCTTCACCTCACGGCTTAAGCTCGCTGCCAACAGAAACTCGCGGACCCATTATACAAAAGGTACGCCGTCACCCTTGCGGGCTCCGACTGCTTGTAGGCGCTCGGTTTCAGGTCTCTTTCACTCCCCTCATCGGGGTGCTTTTCACCTTTCCCTCACGGTACTTGTGCACTATCGGTCGCCAAGGAGTATTTAGGCTTGGAGGGTGGTCCCCCCATGTTCAGACAGGGTTTCACGTGCCCCGCCCTACTCAAGGATCCATGCGTGCCATACACCTACGGGGCTATCACCCACTCTGGCGCGCCTTTCCAGACGCTTCGGCTTAACACACATGAACCACTGGCCTGCTCCGCTTTCGCTCGCCACTACTCGCGGAATCTCCGTTGATGTCTTTTCCTCCAGGTACTGAGATGTTTCAGTTCCCCAGGTTCGCCTCGTAAGCCTATGTATTCAGCCCACGATCTCCATAAAGGAGGGGTTTCCCCATTCGGATATCTGCGGATCAACGATCGCTCGCATCTCCCCGCAGCTTTTCGCAGCGTGCCACGTCCTTCATCGCCTCTTGGCGCCAAGGCATCCACCGAACGCCCTTCTCTTTCTCCACCAACCCAAGCCTCAGCCCGCACGCAGGACCAAACCGCGCCCCACGCGCAAAACCCAAAACCAGGCCAGCGCAAAACACACACTCAACCAATCAACTAACCAACCATTCCATCTTCAAATGTCAAAAGAACAATCCACCGGGCCAGCCCCAAGGGGCTCGCCATGTGGCGGCTTTGGAAGCACGCAACTCAACCCGACCAAGAAGGTCAGGCGAGGATCTCTTTCTGCCGCCAGGCCAACCTGCGCAGACATGGAGGCAACCGGATTCGAACCGGTGACCCCCTGCTTGCAAAGCAGGTGCTCTACCAGCTGAGCTATGCCCCCGTAGTCTTCAACAGGGAAAATGGGCCAGGGAGGACTTGAACCTCCGACCCCACGCTTATCAAGCGTGTGCTCTAACCAACTGAGCTACTGGCCCCAAACCTCGGCAATGCCGAGGCCGGAACGGCCATCGCCCAGCCAAGGCCATAACGACAGATCAACAGGATGATGCGCACTCACTCAGGCCAATCCGGGCCCGAGGATGGATGGCGAACGTTGGGCTCGACCAGGACAGGCGCCCGATCACCAGCCACCCCATCCGGGGCGGCCAGAACCAGGCAAGGCCTTGGTCCGTGTTTAGTCATATCGCGGAGGTCTGCAGCCAGAGGCCAAGGCCCCTACCCCACAGCGCCATCCTTGAAAGGAGGTGATCCAGCCGCAGGTTCCCCTACGGCTACCTTGTTACGACTTCACCCCAGTCACTGACCCTACCGTGGCAAGCTAGCCCCTTGCGGTTGCCGCACCTGCTTAAGGTAGAACCAACTCCCATGGTGTGACGGGCGGTGTGTACAAGGCCCGGGAACGTATTCACCGCGGCGTGCTGATCCGCGATTACTAGCGATTCCACCTTCATGCACCCGAGTTGCAGAGTGCAATCCGAACTGAGACGGCTTTTCGGGATCGGCTCGATGTCGCCATCTGGCCTCCCTCTGTCACCGCCATTGTAGCACGTGTGTAGCCCAGCCCATAAGGGCCATGAGGACTTGACGTCATCCCCACCTTCCTCCGGCTTGTCACCGGCAGTTCCTCTAGAGTGCCCAGCCTAACCTGATGGCAACTAAAGGCGAGGGTTGCGCTCGTTGCGGGACTTAACCCAACATCTCACGACACGAGCTGACGACAGCCATGCAGCACCTGTGCAGCAGGCCCCTTGCGGGGAAAGCGCATCTCTGCGCCGATCCTGCCCATGTCAAGGGCTGGTAAGGTTCTGCGCGTTGCTTCGAATTAAACCACATGCTCCACCGCTTGTGCGGGCCCCCGTCAATTCCTTTGAGTTTCAACCTTGCGGCCGTACTCCCCAGGCGGTGCGCTTACCGCGTTAGCTACGACACTGAGTGGCTAGGCCACCCAACATCCAGCGCACATCGTTTACGGCGTGGACTACCAGGGTATCTAATCCTGTTTGCTCCCCACGCTGTCGCGCCTCAGCGTCAGTAATGGACCAGCTCGCCGCCTTCGCCACCGGTGTTCTTCCCAATATCTACGAATTTCACCTCTACACTGGGAATTCCGCGAGCCTCTTCCATCCTCAAGCAATGCCGTATCAAGCGCAGTCCCCAGGTTGAGCCCAGGAATTTCACGCCTGACTAACACCGCCGCCTACGCGCCCTTTACGCCCAGTAATTCCGAGCAACGCTAGCCCCCTTCGTATTACCGCGGCTGCTGGCACGAAGTTAGCCGGGGCTTCTTCTACAGGTACCGTCATCATCGTCCCTGTCGAAAGGGCTTTACAATCCGAAGACCTTCTTCACCCACGCGGAATTGCTGGATCAGGCTTTCGCCCATTGTCCAATATTCCCCACTGCTGCCTCCCGTAGGAGTCTGGGCCGTGTCTCAGTCCCAGTGTGGCTGATCGTCCTCTCAGACCAGCTACCGATCGTCGCCTTGGTAAGCCATTACCCCACCAACAAGCTAATCGGACGCAGGCCGCTCTCAAGGCACCCGAAGGCTTTCTGCCACAGCAGATATGCGGTATTAGCGCCAGTTTCCCAGCGTTATCCCCCACCCCAAGACACGTTCCTACGCGTTACTCACCCGTCCGCCACTAGAGCCGAAGCCCCCGTGCGACTTGCATGTGTTAAGCATTCCGCCAGCGTTCGCTCTGAGCCAGGATCAAACTCTCAGGTTCATACACCAGCATCTCTGCCAGCATACAAAACCCAATGCCCAACCTAACCCCAACCAAACCCAACGCTCACCAGCCATCCTCCCACTACCGCAGAAGAATGAACCAACAAGCACACATCATCCAATACGCGCTTCCAAAACCAGATGCAGATTTAAAAGAACAAAACTCCTCCGCGGCCGACTTTAGGCTTCCACCCAAAGTATCGACCGGCGATGCACCCTGCCGGGTTAGGAGAACCGCCTCATCAGCGGGGCGCTCAACTTAGTGACCAGCGTCACCGGCGTCAAGGCCCTCTTTTCAGCGGCCCGGCGATCGGCGTTGCCGTCGTCGTCGGGAGGCGGCTTCTAGGCCCCTCGCCCAGGCCTGTCAAAGCCCTTTTTTCGAAAATCGTCATGCGCTTGAGCTCATCACGCAGGCGAACACGTCAACCCGTTGACTTTACTTATTTTTCCCTCAAAGGATTTCGCCATATTTCAGCCCTGGGAGGGGTTTCATGCTGCACCGCATCGCGCGCCGGGCGCGCTGGCTGCCTTGTCTCGTCATCCTGCTCGCCAGCCCCGCCGCCGCCCCGGCCCAGCCGGACCCGCCGAAACCCACCCCCTCGGCGCAAACCGAAGCGGTTCGCGTCATCGTCGCCAGGCCGGGCGATACCCTCGCCCAGCTCCTCGCCGGCGCCGGGGTAGAGCCGGAGGAAGCGCGCCCCGCGATCAGTGCGCTCGCCCCGATCTTCCCGCCACGGCGGCTCCGGCCTGGCCATGAGGTCACCCTTCGGCAGGACCCGAGCCGCGACGACGCCCTCACCGCCCTCATCCTTGATGCCGCGCCGGGCCGCACCGTCACCGTCACGCGCACCCCCTCCGGCTGGCAGGCCGTCGAGGAGGAGGCGACGCGTCATCGCCACCTCGTCTATGCGGAGGGGCAAGTGAGCGGCGCGCTGCTGCAAGACCTCGAGGCGGCAGGGCTGCCCCCGGCGCTCAGCCTCAACCTCGTGCGCATGCTCGGCCATGCCGTCGACTTCCAGCGCGAATTGCAGCCGGGTGACGGCTTCACCGTCCTCTTCGAACGCTTCCGCGACGCCGAGGGCGGCCTGCTGCGCGACGGCGACGTGCTGCATGCCGGGTTCCGCATGTCGACCCGCCACCTCTCGCTCTGGCGGCAAGAGACGGCGAACGGGCCCGAATGGTTCGACGAGAACGGGCGCAGCCTCCGCCGCAACTTCCTCCGCACGCCGCTCGATGGCGCGACCATCTCTTCCAGCTTCGGCCAGCGGCGGCATCCGGTGCTCGGCTTCACCCGCATGCATCAGGGGATCGACTTCGCCGCGCCGCACGGCACGCCGGTGCTGGCCGCGGCCGAGGGCGTCGTCGAGCGCATCGGCTTCGTCAGCGGCTATGGCCGGTTGATCGAGCTGCGCCATCCGGATGGATCGATGACGCGGTACGCTCACCTCTCGGCCTTCGCCCGCGGGCTCAAGCTTGGCACCGGCGTCGGCCAAGCAGAGGTGATCGGCCGCGTCGGCTCCAGCGGCCTCGCCACCGGGCCGCACCTGCACTACGAGATCGTGGAGAACGGCCGCTCGGTCGATCCCGCCATCGCCCGGCCCGCGGCGAGAGTACAGCTCGCCGGCGCGGAGCTCGAGGCCTTCCAGCGCACGCGCCGGGCGATCCTTGCCCAGATCGCGCATCTGGAGCCGATGCAGGAGGTCGCCTGGGCCGAGTGAGGCCTTCACATCGGCATCGAGTGTTCCATCGGCATCATGTTGTGGTTCAGGTGGCTCATGATCCAGACGGAGCCGCCGACTACCAGGAAGACAATGAACACGCCGAAGGCGAGCGCCATGACATTGTTGGTGTTGTCCGGCGCCGTGGTGATGTGCAGGAAGAAGACGAGGTGGATGCCGATCTGCGCGATGGCGAGCACCACCAGCGCCACCGGCAGGCCGGGACCATAGATGAAATTCGTCCCCGCCAGGCCGAAGGAGCAGGCGGTGAGCAGCACAGCCAGGCCGAGCCCGGTGAGGTAGCTGGTGATGCCCTTCGCCACGCCCCCGTCGCCCGGGGCGCTGTCATCCTCGTCGACGGGGCGTGGCTCGCCCGGGGAGCTGGTCATGCGCCGGATCCGATCAGATAGACGATGGTGAAGAGCGCCACCCAGACGATGTCGAGGGCGTGCCAGAACAGGTTGAAACAGAGCAGCCGCCGGACGATGTGCGGCTGCCAGCCTTTCACCCAGACCTGTGCCATCATCGTCCCGAGCCAGAGCAGACCGGCAAAGACGTGCAGCCCATGGCAGCCGACGAGCGCGAAGAAGGCGGAAAGGAAGGCGCTGCGGTCTGGCCCGGCCCCCTGCTCGATCATCCCGGCGAATTCCTGCAGCTCCAGCAGCAGGAACCCAGCGCCGAGCAGCCCCGTCGCCAGCAGTCCGACCTCTGTCCAGAGCTTGTTGCGGGCATCCGCGGCGACGTTGGCGAGGCCGCAGGTGAAGCTCGAGAGCAGCAGCAAGCCGGTCTCGATCGCGACGCGGTCGAGCTCGAACAGCTCCCGCCCGCTCGGCCCACCCGCGGTGTTCGGCGCCAGCACCGCATAGGCGGCGAAGAACGCGGAGAACATGATGATGTCGCTGAGCAGGAAGATCCAGAAGCCGTAGCCGACGATAACGCGCGGCGAGGCCGGGCCGCCTTCGCCATGGCCCGTGGCCTCGTCATGCGGTCCGCCGCCATGGCCGCCGCCTTCGCCGCGGCCGGAGCCGAGCTTGTACGGATCGTGGCCATGCGGGGCGGCGACGGTGCCGGCGGCGCTCATGCCGGCTCCTCCAGGCTGGCTGCCTTGTCGCGCAGCCAGACCTGCCGGGCGGCGCGGCGCTCGCGGTCGAGCCGCCTCACTTCCTCGGCCGGGATTTCGTACTCGCGCTTGTCCCACCAGGCGAAGACGACGAAGGTGGCGAAGGCGGCGACGAGTCCGGCAATCACCATCCACCAGATCAGCCAGATCAGCGCAAAGCCGGTGATAGTCGAGAAGAAGGCGCAGATGAAGCCGGTCGGCGAGTTGCGCGGCATGTGGACCGGCTTGTAGTCCGGCTCGTCCGCGAGGTTCTGGCTCTCGATCGCCTTCTGCTTGATCGTCCAGTAGGGCTCCTCGTCCTTCACATTCGGCATGATGGCGAAGTTGAAAGCGGGCGGTGGCGAGGTGGTGGACCATTCCAGCGAGCGGCCATCCCAAGGGTCGCCCGTCTCGTCGCGCAGCGCATGGCGGTTGCGGATGCTGACGACGAGCTGGATCACCTGGCAGGCGACGCCGATGAAGATGACGATGGTGCCGACGCCCGCCGCCAGCACCCAGGGCCGCCATTCCGGCACGTCATACTGCTGCATCCGCCGCGTCATGCCGAGCAGCCCCGCCATGTAGAGCGGCAGGAAGGTCGCCCACAGCCCGCCGAAGGTGAACCAGAAGGCGCGCTTGCCCCAGGTCTCGTCGAGCTTGAAGCCGAAGGCCTTGGGGAACCAGAAGGTCAGCCCGGCGAAGGCGCCGAAGACGGTGGAGCCGATGATGACGTTGTGGAAATGCGCCACGAGAAAGAGGCTGTTGTGCAGCTGCCAGTCCGCCGGCGGTACCGCCAGCAGCACGCCGGTCATGCCGCCGATGACGAAGGCGACGATGAAGCCCACGGCCCAGAGCATCGGCGTGGTGTAGCGGATGGTGCCGCCATACATGGTAAAGATGTAGTTGAACACCTTCACCCCGGTCGCCACCGAGATCAGCGCGGTCGAGATGCCGAAGGCAGTGTTGACGCCGGGCCCCGCCCCCATGGTGAAGAAGTGGTGCAGCCAGGTCATGAAGCCGTTGAGGCAGATCCACAGCGTCGCCAGCACCATAGAGCGGTAGCCGAAGAGCGGCTTGCCGGAGAAGCAGGAGATGATTTCGGAGAAGATGCCGAGCGCCGGCAGCAAGAGGATGTAGACCTCCGGATGGCCCCAGGCCCAGATGAGGTTCTCGAACATCATCATGTTGCCGCCGGCTTCGTTGGTGAAGAAATGGAAGCCGAGGTAGCGGTCGAGGGTCAGCATCGCCAGCGTCGCGGTGAGGATCGGGAAGGCGGCAACGATCAGCAGGTTGGAGGTGAGCGCCGTCCAGCAGAACATCGGCATGCGGAAATAGCCCATGCCTGGGGCGCGCATTTTCAATATGGTCGTGACGAGGTTTATCCCTGACATCAATGTCCCGATGCCGGATATCTGCAAGGCCCAGACATAGTAGTCCGGCCCGACGCCGGGCGAGTAGCTGACCTCCGACAGCGGCGGGTAGGGCAGCCAGCCGGTGCGGGCGAACTCGCCGACGACGAGCGAGATGTTCACCAGCAGCGCGCCCGAGGCGGTCAGCCAGAAGCTCACCGAGTTCAGCGTCGGGAAGGCAACGTCGCGGATGCCGAGTTGGAGCGGCACCACGAAATTCATCAGGCCGATGATGACGGGCATCGCGCCGAAGAAGATCATGATGACGCCATGCGCCGAGAAGACCTGGTTGTAGTGCTCCGGCGGCAGGTAGCCGGCCGCCTGGTAGGCCAGCGCCTGCTGCGACCGCATCATGATCGCGTCGACGAAGCCGCGCAGCAGCATGACGAGGCCGAGCAGCGTGTACATCACGCCGATCCGCTTGTGGTCGACGCTGGTGATCCATTCCCGCCAAAGATAGGGCAGGTAGCCCTTGACCACGATCCAGCCGATGACGCCGAGCAGGATGAGGCCGACGACGCCGGCGGCGACGAGGGGAATGGGCTGGTCCCAGGGGACCGCGTCCCAGGTGAGCTTGCCGAGCATCTATTTCTGCGCCCTCTCCTGGATACCGGGACCGCCGCGGCCTTCGCTGGGACCGGGGGCGGGTGGGATGCGTTGAGTCGTCACCGCATGGAACAGGTGAGGATCGACATCCCGAAAGGTGAAAGGCCGCTCGGGGATGCTCTGCTTCATCAGCTCTTCATAGGCGGCGCGGTCGAGCACCTGCTCGCCGCCGCGCACGCCCTCCACCCACCGGGCGAAGTCATCCTCGGTCACGGCGCGCGTGGTGAAGCGCATGTTGGAGAAGCCATCGCCGCTGAAATGCGCGGAGCGGCCATAGAACTCGCCGGGATGGTTGGCTTGCAGGTTGATCTGCGTGACCATGCCGTTCATCACGTAGATCATCCCGCCGAGCTGCGGGATGGAGAAGGTGTTCATCACGCTCGCCGAGGTCATGTCGAAATGCACCGGCGCCCCGGCCGGCACCACCAGCTCGTTCACGCTGGCGATGCGCTGCTCCGGGTAGATGAACAGCCATTTCCAATCGAGGGCGACAACCTGCACCTCGGTCGTTGGCCGGTCGGAGACGAGGCGCTTGTAGGGATCGAGGTTGTAGGTCCCGGTCCAGATCAGTCCGCTGAGGAAGATGACAGTGAGCAGCGGAATCGCCCACATGACGATCTCGACGCGGCCGGAATAGACGAAGTCGGGCCGGCGCTTCGCGCGCGGATTGCCCTCGCGGAACCACCAGGCGAAGCCGACCGCGACTAGGATTGTCGGAATGACAATCGCCAGCATCACCGCAAGCGCATTGAAGATGAGAAGCCGCTGCTGTTCGGCGATCGGCCCATGCGGATCGAGCGGGCCACCGCTGCAAGCGGCCAGCGGCGCCGCCAGCAAGACTATGCTGGCAAGGCGCCTTTGCGGGCCAGAATTCATATGTCGCCCCCAGGTCAGCGGTCGCTTCGCCGCAACGCAGCGAAGCTAACCCGGGTGCTATGGCAGTTTCGCGAGGCGGGAGGGCACCGCCCTCCCGCCTGCCGTTACGCCGCAGCGGCGAGCGGCGCCTGTTTGACGATCAGCCCATCCGTGCCGGCGGTGACGTTGAGCGTCTCGCCGTCGCGGATGCGGCCTTCCAGCAGCAGGTTGGCCAACTGGTCCTGCAGGTTCCGCTGGATCACCCGCTTCAGCGGCCGGGCGCCGTAGGCGGGGTCGTAGCCAGCTTCCGCCAGCCATTCGCGCGCCTTGTCGTCCAGCACCAGGGCGATCTTGCGGTCCTCCAGCAACCGACGGAGGCCGGCCAGCTGAATGTCCACGATCGAAGCCATGTCGCCCCGCGCGAGACGGCGGAACAGCACGATCTCGTCCAGCCGATTGAGGAATTCCGGCCGGAAGCGCTCGCGCACCGCGCGCATCACCGCCGGCCGCGCCGCCTCGATATCCGCCGTCTCGGGGAGTTCGGCGATGGCCTGGCTGCCGAGGTTGCTGGTCAGCACGATGATGGTGTTGCGGAAATCGACCGTCCGCCCCTGGCCATCCGTCAGCCGCCCGTCGTCAAGTACCTGGAGCAGGATGTTGAAGACATCCTCATGCGCCTTCTCGACCTCGTCGAAGAGGATGACCTGGTAGGGGCGCCGCCGGATCGCCTCGGTCAGCGCGCCGCCCTCGTCATAGCCGACATAGCCCGGAGGGGCGCCGACCAGCCGGGAGACGGCATGCTTCTCCATGTACTCGGACATGTCGATGCGCGTCATCGCCCGCTCGTCGTCGAAGAGGAAGGCGGCGAGCGACTTCACCAGCTCCGTCTTGCCGACGCCCGTGGGACCGAGGAAGAGGAAACTGCCGATCGGCCGGTTCGGGTCCTGCAGCCCGGCACGGGCGCGCCGCACCGCCTTGGCGACCGCTTCCAGCGCTTCGGGCTGGCCGACCACGCGCTCGCGCAGCTTGTCCTCCATCTTGAGGAGCTTGGCGCGCTCGCCCTCCAGCATCTTCTCGACCGGGATACCGGTCCAACGGCTGACGACGCCGGCGATGCCTTCCTCCGTCACCGCCTCGTTCACCAGCCGCGCATCGCCGTCGCCGGTGGTGGCGAGCTGCTTCTCGAGCGTCGGGATGGTGCCGTAGAGCAGCTCGGACGCCTTCGCCAGGTCGCCGCGGCGCTGGGCCAGCTCGACCTCGGTGCGGGCGCGGTCCAGCTCCTCCTTGAGCTTCTGGCTCTCGACGACCTTGCCCTTCTCAGCCTCCCAGCGCTGCGTCATCTGGCGCGAGCGCTCCTCGAGGTCGGCGAGCTCCTTCTCGAGCTTCGTCAGGCGGTCGCGGGAAGCGGCGTCCTCCTCCTTCCTCAGCGCCTCGCGTTCGATCTTGAGGCGCATCAGGTCGCGGTCGATCGCGTCCAGCTCCTCCGGCTTGCTGTCGACCTGCATCCGCAGGCGGGAGGCCGCCTCGTCCACGAGGTCGATGGCCTTGTCGGGCAGGAAGCGGTCGGTGATGTAGCGGTTGGAGAGGGTCGCGGCCGCCACCAGCGCGCCGTCCGTGATGCGGACGCCGTGGTGCAGCTCGTACTTCTCCTTGATGCCGCGGAGGATCGAGACGGTGTCCTCTACGCTCGGCTCGCCGACGAAGACGGGCTGGAAGCGCCGGGCCAGCGCCGCGTCCTTCTCGACATGCTTGCGGTACTCGTCGAGCGTCGTCGCGCCGATGCAGTGCAGCTCGCCGCGAGCCAAGGCAGGCTTCAGCAGGTTGGAGGCGTCCATCGCGCCATCCGCCTTGCCGGCGCCGACCAGGGTGTGCATCTCGTCGATGAAGAGGATGATCTCGCCGGCGGCCTTCTCGACCTCCGACAGGACGCCCTTCAGCCGCTCCTCGAACTCGCCGCGATACTTGGCGCCGGCGACCATGGCGCCGAGGTCGAGCGCCATGACGCGCTTCGACTTCAGCGCCTCGGGCACGTCGCCCTTGACGATGCGGAGCGCCAGGCCCTCGACAATGGCGGTCTTGCCGACGCCGGGCTCGCCGATCAGTACCGGGTTGTTCTTGGTGCGACGGGCGAGGACCTGGATGGCGCGGCGGATTTCCTCGTCGCGGCCGATGACCGGGTCGAGCTTGCCTTCGCGGGCGACCTCGGTGATGTCGCGGGCATACTTCTTCAGCGCGTCGAAGCTCTGCTCGGCGTTCTGACTGTCCACCTTGCGGCCCTTCCGGAGGTCGGCGACGGCGGCTTCCAGGCGCTGGGCGTCGGCGCCGGCCCCCTTGAGGACGCGGCCGGCGGCGCCGTCGCTGGCGGCAAGCGCCACCAGCAGGCGGTCCTGGGCGACGTACTCGTCGCCGGCCTTCTGCGACTGCTGCTGCGCGGCGTCGAGCACGCGGACGATGTCCGGCGTGAACTGCGGCTGGCCGGCGCCGCCGCCAGTGACTTTCGGCTGGCGGCTTACCTCCAGGTCGATAGCCTGCTTCGCCCGGGCGGGGTCGCCGCCGGCGGCGCGGATCAGCCCGGCCGCCGCGCCCTGCTCATCGTCGAGCAGCGCCTTCAGCAGGTGCTCGGGCGTGACGCGCTGGTGGTATTCGCGGATAGCAATGGTCTGGGCGGCCTGCAGGAAGCCGCGGGACCGTTCGGTGAATTTTTCGATGTCCATCAGTCTTGTCCCTCATCGAGGCGACGGGTTCCACCGCCCCTCAAGAGGCGACGACGGCACCCAGTTCGCCATAGGATGTGGTAATTCGCCTTGCGCGGGGTCAAGAGGCGGGAGAATTTATTCCGATGCGGGTCGAACATATCTACCGGTATCCGGTGAAGGGCCTCACCGCCGAGGCGATGGAGGAGGTCACGCTGCGCGAGGGCGAGTGCCTGCCGCATGACCGGCGCTTCGCCCTCGCCCAGGGGGATGCGCCCTTCGACCCGGCGGCGCCGACCTGGCTGCAGAAGCGGCATTTTGGCTGCCTCGCGGCGAATGCCCGGCTGGCGCTGCTGCACAGCGCCTTCGACCCGCGCAGCGGGCAGCTGCTGATCCGGCCGCCCGAAGGGGAGCCCTTCCTCGGCGATACGCGAAGCGAGGCGGGGCGGGCCGCCATCGCCGCCTTCCTCGCCGATTTCATGGGCGAAGAGGCGCGCGGGGTGCCGCATTTCGTCGAGGCGCTGGGGCACAATTTCACCGATGTGGCGGCGAAGTGCGTCTCCATCATCGGGCTCGCCAGCCTCGCCGCGCTGGAGCAGGCGGCGGGAATGCGGCTCGACCCGCTGCGGTTCCGGGCGAATGTCTATGTCTCGGGCAGCATCCCCTGGGCGGAGTTCGGCCTGGTGGGGCAGGAGATCCAGCTCGGTGGGGCGCGGCTCAGGGTGTTCAAGCGGATCATCCGCTGCCCGGCGACGGAGGTGAACCCGGAGACGGCGGAGCGGGATGCGAAGCCGCCCAAGGTGCTGCGCGAGCATTTCGGCCATGCCGATCTCGGGGTCTATGCCGAGGTGATCGAGGGCGGGCGGCTGGCGGTGGGGGATGCGCTGGAGCCGTTGCAGGGAGAGCTGCTGCACTGAGACTTCCCCGCGAAACCGCTTCGCGGTTTTGCGGGGGGCCGGATGGCGCTCAACGTCCAAGCCCTGCACAGCCTTCCATGACGAAGCTGCGGGGAGACATCGGGCAAGGGCCGATTAGATAGTCGTTCAAGACTTCCCCGAAGGGCGGTGCCGGGGCTCAAGAATTGAAGCGGGCCCGCGCCAAGGCTTTGATCTTGCTAGGGGTTCAGCAGGGAATTCAAGGTTTTAGGGATTTAGGCGCCCTGCCGCGGGGCAGCGGGCGCGGCTCGGCTTGTGGCTTTTATTCCTATATACTCGGGCCTGTGCCGATGCAAGCGCCGAGGCCGGGCGTCAGCCGCGCCGGGCGGCCTCGATCGCCGCGACGTCGATCTTCCGCATGGTCATCATGGCTTCGAAGGCACGCCGCGCCGCCTCGCCGCCGGCGGCGATCGCTTCGGTCAGGACGCGGGGGGTGATCTGCCAGGAGATGCCCCAGCGGTCCTTGCACCAGCCGCAGGCGCTTTCCTGGCCGCCATTGCCGACGATGGCGTTCCAGTAGCGGTCGGTCTCCTCCTGGTCGCCGGTGGCGATCTGGAAGGAGAAGGCCTCGCTGTGCCGGAAGGCGGGGCCGCCGTTCAGGCCGAGGCAGGGGATGCCGGCGACGGTGAACTCCACCGTCAGCACATCGCCCTGCTTGCCGGCCGGGTAGTCGGCGGGGGCGCGGTGGACGGCCCGGACAGCGCTGTCGGGGAAGGTCGCGGCGTAGAAGCGGGCGGCCTCTTCGGCATCCTTGTCGAACCAGAGGCAGATCGTGTTCTTCGGCATTGCTTACCCTCCTGCTGCAGCGCCGTTCCGGGTGCAGGATAGGGTATTCGGTAAACCCGGAGAAACAGATGAGGGGTCCGGGGAGAATACCTTCTCCCCGGACTTCCTTTCAGCGCGCGACCGGCGGCAAGTAGATCTCGCCGCCATTGCCGCGGAAGCGTTCCGACATCTGCTCCATGCCCTGCTGGGCGGCCTCGCGGACTTCCTGGCTGATCTTCATCGAGCAGAATTTCGGGCCGCACATGGAGCAGAAATGGGCGAGCTTCGCGCCTTCCGCCGGCAGGGTCTGGTCGTGGAAGCGCTCGGCCGTCTCCGGGTCGAGGCCGAGGTTGAACTGGTCGCGCCAGCGGAATTCGAAGCGGGCGCGGCTGAGGGCGTCGTCGCGGAGCTTGGCGGCGGGGTGGCCCTTGGCGAGGTCGGCGGCGTGGGCGGCGATCTTGTAGGTGATGACGCCGGTCTTCACGTCGTCCCGGTCGGGCAGGCCGAGATGCTCCTTGGGCGTCACGTAGCAGAGCATGGCGCAGCCGAACCAGCCGATCATGGCGGCGCCGATGCCCGAGGTGATGTGGTCGTAGCCGGGGGCGATGTCGGTCGTCAGCGGGCCGAGGGTGTAGAAGGGGGCCTCGCCGCAGACCTCGAGCTGCTTGGTCATGTTGACCTGGATCTTGTGCATCGGCACATGGCCGGGGCCTTCGATCATCACCTGCACGTCGCGGGCCCAGGCGATCTTCGTCAGTTCGCCGAGGGTTTCGAGCTCGGCGAATTGGGCGGCGTCGTTGGCGTCGGCGATGGAGCCGGGGCGGAGGCCGTCGCCGAGCGAGAAGCTGACGTCATAGGCGCGCATGATCTCGCAGATCTCGGCGAAATGCGTGTAGAGGAAATTCTCCTGGTGATGCGCCAGGCACCACTTCGCCATGATGGAGCCGCCGCGGGAGACGATGCCGGTGACGCGCTTCGCGGTCAGCGGGATGTAGGCGAGGCGGACGCCGGCATGGATGGTGAAGTAGTCCACCCCCTGCTCGGCCTGCTCGATCAGCGTGTCGCGGAAGATCTCCCAGGTCAGGTCCTCGGCCTTGCCGCCGACCTTCTCCAGCGCCTGGTAGATGGGGACGGTGCCGATCGGCACCGGGCTGTTGCGGATGATCCATTCGCGCGTGGTGTGGATGTTGCGGCCCGTCGAGAGGTCCATCACGGTGTCGCCGCCCCAGCGGATGGCCCAGACGAGCTTGTCCACCTCCTGCGCGACGGAGGAAGCGACGGCGCTGTTGCCGATATTGGCGTTGATCTTCACCAGGAAATTGCGGCCGATCGCCATCGGCTCCGATTCCGGGTGGTTGATGTTGGCGGGGATGATGGCGCGGCCGCGGGCGACCTCGTCGCGGACGAACTCCGCCGTCACGTAGTCGGGGATGGCGGCGCCGAAGCTCTCGCCGTCGCGCTCGGCGGCCTCGCAGAGTTTCGCACGGCCGAGGTTCTCGCGGATGGCGACGTATTCCATCTCCGGCGTGACGATGCCGGCGCGGGCATAGGCGAGCTGGGTGGGCGCCGAGCCCGCGCGGGCGCGGAGGGGCTGGCGCTGGCCGCGGTCGAAGACGGGGACGCGGCGGGCCTCGCCGGGCTTCAACCCGTCATCCTCGGGCTTGGGGTCGCGGCCCTCATAGGCCTCGACATCGCCGCGCGCCTCGATCCAGCCGGCGCGAAGGCCAGGGAGCCCGCGGCGGATGTCGGTCGGGTGCAGCGGGTCGGTATAGGGGCCGGAGGTGTCGTAGACGCGGAGCGGCGGCTCGTTGGCCGAGGGGTCGAGCGCGATCTCGCGCATCGCCACGCGGATGTCGGGGTGGTGGGTGCCGGCGACGTGGATCTTGCGCGAGGCCGGCAGCGGGCCGGTGGTGACCTCGAGGGTCTCGGGCGGGAAGATATCGGGCATTCTTGGACCTCCTGAGTTGGAGATCCGGGTGGTGTGACGTGCGGGGGCGGGCATGGCCCCCGGGGGCGCTGCCCGCTTGTTCCGTTCCCTACGCCGGCATGACCCGGATCAGGTTCGAAGGGTCACGGCGGCAACGCCGTTCTCAGCCCCTGCTGGGGCCCCCCTTGGAACATCCGGTAGCCTGGGGCCGGCGCACGGCCCTGTCAACGCGAAGTCAGAGCTGCTCGCGCTCGCGGAGGGTTGGCTGGGGCTGCGGCTCGTCCTCGTCCTGGCCGTTGTCGCTGGACTGGCCGTTCTGGACGTAGGGCTGGCCGTTCTGGGCGTGGCCGTTGAATTCGGGCTGCTGGTCGCCCTGGTTCTCGCCGCCCTCGCTGCCGTCCGGGCCGTTCTGGTAGCGGCGGGGCTGCTGTTGCTGGCCGCCCTGCTGCTGCTGGACCTGGTTCATGGCGTTGATGATGCGGAAATAGTGCTCCGCATGCTGGAAGTAGCTCTCGGCCATCACGCGGTCACCCGAGCCGGTCGCGTCGCGGCCGAGCTGGAGGTACTTCTCGAAGAGCTGCTGCGCGGTGCCGCGCAGGCGCATGTCCGGGCCGTTGGAGTCGAAGACGTGGTTCCGGCTCATCGGCTGATGGGAGGCCGGGCGGTACTGCCCGCCGCCGCCACCGCCACCGCCGCCGCCCCCGCCGCCTCCACCGTGCCGGTGGCTGCGACCGCGAATCCGTTTCATGTTCATCGGTATTGCGTCTGCCGTCTCGCAGCTTGACCGCCCCGTCCCTGCCCGATTGTCGGGCCGGATCGGCAGTGGCGGTCGATGTGGTTCAAAGCGCCGCGGACGCCATGCTTGCCAGGGCTGCCCTACGGATTGGGGCCTGCGCAGCGTGGGACATGCCCGCCGGCTCACGAAGGCCTGCCTTCAAGCTAGTCGCTGCCGGGCCCGGCGCCAAACTGTTTTTTTGCAGCGCCGCGCAAGATTGGGTCATCCGAGGACCAGGGCGCGGTCGATGCCGCCGAGGTCGGGGCGGCAGGCGATCGGGGCGAGGCCGGCGGCGCGGGCCAGGGCCTCGACGGCCGGGCGCTGGCCCGCGCCGAGTTCCAGCACCGCCCGCCCGCCGGGGGCGAGCAGGGTGGGGAGGATTGTGGCGAGGTGGCGGTAGGCGGCGAGGCCGTCGGTGCCGCCATCGAGGGCGGATGCGGGCTCGTGCCGGGCAACATCGGGCATCAGACCGGGGATCGCATCCGTCTCGATATAGGGCGGGTTGGAAAGGATCAGGTCGAAGCGGGCGGCGAGCGGGGCGGCCCAGTCGGCGGCGAGGACGCGGGCCCGCCCAGCGAGGCCGAGGCGGCGGGCGTTCTCCGCGGCCAGGGCGGCGGCGTCCGGGATGCGGTCGGTGCCGATTCCGGTGGCGGCCGGGTATTCCGTGAGGGTCGCCAGCAACAGGCAGCCGGTGCCGGTGCCGAGGTCGAGCAGGCGGAGGGGAGCCGAGCGGTCGGGAAAGACGTCGAGGGCGGCTTCGACCAGGCTCTCCGTATCGGGGCGGGGGATCAGGGTTGCGGGGGAGACGCGGAAGGGGAGCGACCAGAATTCGGCCTCGCCCAGCAAATGGGCGATGGGGGCGTGGTCCAGCCGGCGGCGGAGCAGGGCGGCGAAGCGGGCGGCGGCCTCGGGGGGAACGGGGGCGCGGGGGTCGCGCAGCAGGTCCTCCTCGCGGCAGGCGAGGCTGTGGGCAAGGAGGAGGCGGGCCTCCTGGCGCGGGGTCTCGATGGCGGCGGTGCGGAGGGCCTGGCCGGCGCGGCAGAGGAAGAAGCCGACCGTTCCCGCCGGGTCGGCACATGTTGGGCCGTTGCGATTCACGCTGCGCTCCTCGGCCGCGGGGCGGCCTGCAGGGCTTCGCGATCGCAACGGCTCATTCGCCCTCGGCGGCGAGGCGGGCGGCCTCGTCCTCCTGCGTCAGGGCGTCGATGATCTCGTCGAAATCGCCGAGCATGACCTTGTCGATCTTGTGGAGCGTCAGGCCGATACGGTGGTCGGTCACCCGCCCTTGGGGGAAATTGTAGGTGCGGATGCGCTCGCTGCGGTCGCCGGTGCCGACCTGGGACTTGCGGTCGGCGGCGCGGCCCTCGCTGAGGCGGGCGCGCTGGGCCTCGTAGATCCGGGCGCGCAGCACCTTCATCGCCTTGGCGCGGTTCTTGTGCTGGCTGCGCTCCTCCTGCATCGCCACTACCGTGCCCGTCGGGATGTGGGTGATGCGGACGGCGCTGTCGGTCTTGTTGACATGCTGGCCGCCGGCGCCGCTCGCCCGGTAGGTGTCGATGCGGAGGTCGCTCTCGTTGATCTGGACGTCCACCTCCTCCGCCTCCGGCATGATGGCGACGGTGACGGTCGAGGTGTGGATGCGGCCCTGCGTCTCGGTGGCGGGGACGCGTTGGACGCGGTGGACGCCGCTCTCGTATTTGAAGCGGGCGAAGACGCCGGTGCCGGCGATCTCGGCGGTGGCGCCCTTCACGCCGCCCAGCTCGCCCTCGTCATACTCCAGCACCTCGAAGCGCCAGCGGCGGCTTTCGGCGTAGCGCTGGTAGGCGCGGAACAGCTCGGCGGCGAAGAGGGCGGCCTCGTCGCCGCCGGCGGCGGGGCGGATCTCGAGGATGGCGCTGCGCTCGTCGGCGCTGTCCTTGGGCAGGAGCATGAGGCGGACCTCGCGCTCCAGCCTGGGCACGGCCTCCTTCTGGGCGAGGTACTCATCCTCGGCGAGCTCGCGCAGCTCGGGGTCGCCGAGCATGGCTTCGGCCTCGTCGCGGGCGCGGATGGCGGCGCGGAGGGCCTCGACCTTCTCGACGAGGGGTTCGAGGTCGGACAATTCCTTGGAGAGGGCTCCGAACTGGCTGCCATCCGCGGTGGCGAGGAGGTGACGGACCTCCTCGGCGCGGGTCAGGACGCGGTCGAGCTTGTCTGAAATGCTCACGGGCGCACCTCCGGTGCGACGATACTCATGCGAGGCGGCCGGGAATCTCCGCCAGCGGGACCGTCTCCTGCGTGCCGGCGTCGAGGTCGCGGAGCTGGGCGGCGCCGGCCGCCAGCTCCTCCTCGCCGAGAATGACGGCGGCGCGGGCGGACTGGCGGTTGGCGCGCTCCATGCGGCGCTTGAGGTTGCCCTTGTAGGCGATCTCGGCGGTGATGCCGGCCTGGCGGAGGCTTTGCAGCAGCTGCAAGGCGGGGGCTTCGGCGGCGTCGCCGACCGGGATCACGGCGACGGGGCGCGGCGCGGGCGGGGTGAGGTCCATGGCTTCCAGCAGCAGGGCGAGGCGGTCCACGCCAGCGGCCCAGCCGACGGAGGGGGTGGGCGGGCCGCCCATCTCCTCGACCAAGCCGTTGTAGCGGCCGCCACCCATCACCGTGCCCTGGGCGCCAAGGCGTTCGGTGACGAATTCGAAGGCGGTGTGGCTGTAGTAGTCGAGGCCGCGCACGATCCGCGGGTTGATGCGGAAGGGCACGCCGAAGGCCGCGAGGTGGCGCTGCACGGCGTCGAAGAAGCCTGCGGCCTCGGGCGTCAGGTGGTCGAAGATGGTCGGGGCGTCAGCGATGATGGCGCGGTCGCCCTCGTCCTTGCTGTCGAGGATGCGCAAGGGGTTGCGCTCGAGGCGCATGCGGCTGTCGGCCGAGAGGCGGTCCTGGTGGGCGGTGAAGTAGGCGACGAGGGCGGCGCGGTAGGCGTCGCGGCTGGCGGCATCGCCCAGGGTGTTGATCTCGAGGATCGTGCCCTCGGTGATGCCGAGCGCCTGCTGGATGTGCCAGCCGCAGGCGATCACCTCGGCATCGGCCAGCGGCTCGGCGGCGCCGAGGACCTCGATGCCGATCTGGGTGAACTGGCGGTAGCGGCCCTTCTGCGGGCGCTCGTAGCGGAACATCGGCCCGGCATAGAAGACCTTGCGGGGCAGGTTGGCCTGGGTGAGGCCGTTGCTGACCAGGGCACGGCAGACGCCGGCGGTGTTCTCGGGGCGCAGGGTGACGCTCTCGCCGCCGCGGTCCTCGAAGCTGTACATCTCCTTCGAGACGACATCCGAGGTGTCGCCGAGGCCGCGGGCGAAGACACGGGTATCCTCGAAGATGGGCGTCGCCCATTCCTCGAAGCCGTAGAGGGTGGCGATCCGGCGCGCGGTGTCGATGACGTGGTGATGGCGGCGGAACTCCTCGCCGATCAGGTCACGGGTGCCGCGGGCGGGTTGCAGGGAGCTCATGGGGATGCCGGATAGCCCTCCGTCCCGTTGAGGGCAAGCGACGCAACGGAACGGTGCCGGTTCTCGGGCGCTGTTACACCGCCCGTTTACGGGATCATACGGCCAAGGAGACGCAGGATGAGACAATGGCTCTGGTCGGCGGCGCTGATGCCCGCCCTGCTCATGGGCTGCGCGCAGACGCAGCAGGCGGCGGACACCACGGTCGCCGCGGCGAAGGCGCAGGTGAACCCGACCCTCTCCACCACCGATGCCGGCTTCATGACGACGGCGACCCGCGGTGGCATCGCCGAGGTGCAGATGGGCCGGCTGGCCCAGCAGCGCGGCCATTCCCCGGCGGTGCGGCGCCTCGGCGAGCGGATGGTGACGGACCACACCCAGATCAACCAAGAGATGCTGGCCCTCGCCCAGCAGAAGCAGATCACCCCGCCGGACAGCATGGGCGCGCATCACCAGGCGATGTATGACCGGCTGGCCGGGATGCGCGGCCGGGCCTTCGACCGTGCCTTCGCCCAGGCGATGGTCGCGGACCACCAGGAGGATGTGACGGCTTTCCAGACCGAGGCGCGGGACGGGACGGACCCGGATGTGAAGGCCTTCGCCCAGCGCCACCTGCCGCTGCTGCAGGAGCATCTGCAGGCGGCGCAGCGGCTGGAGGGGGCGCGGACGAGCGCGCGGACCGCCAGCCACAGCCACCGCTGAGGCACCCCGGGACCGCCTGCCGTCTCAGCGCGGCAGGCGGTCCGCCAGGGTGAGGGCGAGGAAGAGCACCAGCTCGGCCAGCAGCATCCAGCCGAAGCGGCGGAGGTCACGGGGCGCGGCTTCCTCCCGCGGCTTCAGCCGGCCGAGCAGCAGGGCGGAGAAGCCGAGGCCGTTCACCGCTATTCGGCCGCCAGCGCGGCCTTCTCGGCGGCGTCCGCGGCCTTGATCGCCTCGACGCGGCGCTCCACCAGCTCGACCAGGTGGTCGACCATGGCGGCCTCGTCGATGGTGTGGTCGGTCTTGCCGGAGGCGTAGATCATGTGGCGGCCGGCGCCGCCGCCGGTGAGGCCGATATCGGTCATCAGCGCCTCGCCGGGGCCGTTGACCACGCAGCCGATGATCGAGAGCGTCACCGGCGTCTCGATATGGGCCAGCCGCTCCTCCAGCGTCTCCACCGTCTTGATGACGTTGAAGCCCTGCCGGGCGCAGGAGGGGCAGGAGATGATCTTCACGCCCCGGTGCCGCAGCCCGAGGGACTTCAGCATCTCCCAGCCGACATGCACCTCCTCCTCCGGCTCCGCCGAGAGCGAGACACGCAGCGTGTCGCCGATGCCGGACCAGAGCAGGTTGCCGAGGCCGATGGCGCTCTTCACCGTGCCGGTGCGCTTGCCGCCCGCCTCGGTGATGCCGATGTGCAGCGGGTGGTCGCAGACCTCGGCCAGCTGCTGGTAGGCGGCGACGGCCAGGAAGACGTCGCTGGCCTTCACGCTGATCTTGAACTCGTGGAAGTCGTTGTCCTGCAGGTGGGCGGCGTGCCAGAGCGCGCTCTCGACCAGCGCATCCGGGTTGGGCTCGCCATACTTGTCGAGCAGGTGCTTCTCGAGCGAGCCGCCGTTGACGCCGATGCGGATGGAGCAGCCGTAGTCGCGCGCGGCCTTCACCACCTCCTTCACCCGCTCGGGGCTGCCGATATTGCCCGGGTTGATGCGGAGGCAGGCCGCACCCGCCTTCGCCGCCTCGATGGCGCGGCGGTAGTGGAAGTGGATGTCGGCGACGATGGGCACGTTCACCTCGCGCACGATCTCATGCAGCGCGGCGGTGCTTTCCGGCGTCGGGCAGGAGACGCGGACGATGTCGACGCCCGCCACCTCGGCCCGGCGGATCTGGGCGATGGTCGCCGCGGCATCCTCGGTCGGGGTGTTGGTCATGGTCTGGACGGTGATCGGGGCGTCGCCGCCGACCGGCACCTTGCCCACCATGATCTGGCGCGACTTGCGCCGGGTGATCATCTGGTACGGGCGATAGCTCATGCGGTGAAAATCCCGGTTGGGTCCTGGCGGGCAATATGGCAGCGCGGGCCGGATTGCCCAAGCGGCCTGGTGGCCTATTGCGCCGGGCGCGGCGTGGCGGCGGGCTGGGGCGGCTGGCCGGATTTCAGCCGGTCCGGCTCCAGCAGCAGGTCGCGGCGGACGGATTGGGCGCCGCCGAGGGCGGGTATCGGCTGGCCATCCACCAGTATGTCGAGCCCGCCGGCATTGCCGGTGGAGAAGAGCAGGCCCTCGCGCGGCGGGACGGCATAGGTTTCGCCCGGACGGAGGACACGGTTGAGGATCACCGTGCCGGTGCCGCGGTCGCGGAGCTGGATCCAGCTATCCGCCCTGGCGCGGATGAGGATGCGGCCCTCGGTTGCGGCGGCGGCCGGGGGGGCTGCGGCCGGAGCTGCGGGTAGTGCCGCGGCAGGGGCCAGGGGCGGCACCGGCGCCGCCTGCGCGGTTGTCGGCGAGGGGGCGGGCGGCGGCGTGGCGAGGCTGGGCGCCGGGGCCGGCTCCAGCCGGGCGGCCTGCTCGATGCGGGGCGGGACCGGAGCGACGGCATCCACGGTGCGGTCGCCGCTGCCGGACCACTGGTACCAGCCGATATAGGCGCCGACCGCGAGCACGGCGCCGGCCAGGACCACCGCGCCGGCAGGCAGGCCGCGCTCCGGCACCGGCTCGGGGAAGACGAGATCGGTCTTGCGCTGCACCGCCGGGCCGCTGGCCTCGCGGAAGCGGCGGACGACCTCGTCCTCGTCGAGGCCGAGGGTGCGGGCATAGGTGCGGACGAAGCCGACGGCATAGGCGGGGGCCGGCAGATCGCGCACGCGTCCTTCCTCCAGCGCTACCAGATAGGGGCGGCGGATGCGGAGCGAGGCGGCAATGTCTTCGACGGAAAGGCCTAGCAGCCTGTCGGATTTGCACTTGGTGTCAGGCCGAGGGTTGAGGCGCGATCAGGCTGCGAGCCGCAGGTTGTGGAGCCTGCGGCAGTTGTAGGCGAGGGCGACGAGGGTCCACTCGCTGGTGACCTTGGCGAGGCCGCGGAGGTGGAAGCGGGTGAAGCCGAGGGCTGACTTGATGGTGCCGAAGACGGGCTCGACGGTCTGCTTGCGACGGGCGTAGCGGGCTTTGGCATTAGGGGTTTCGAGCTTGGCCACCATGGCGAGGCGCCAGGGCTCGGTGATGCGGCGTGGCGTCCTGGGCTGGGGTGGCGGCCGGAAGTCGTAGGCGCGGTGCGGCTGGGTCCGGCCGATGGCGACCAGCGGCTCGATCCCGTGCGCCTCGAGGGCGGCAACTGCCTCGCCTGAGGCGAAGCCGGTGTCGGCGAGGACGGTCTGTGGCAGGCCGATGCCGCCCTCCATGCCGAGGATGGTTGCGGCAAAGCTCGGCGCATCGGCCGAGGTGGCGACGACGCCGGTGGCGAGGATCAGCTGCGAGCCCTCGGCGCAGACCACAGCCTGGGCGTTGTAGGCCTGGCGGTACTCATGGGCGTCGGAGCGGCGCATCAGCGCGCTGTCGGGGTCGGTGAGGTTGGACTGCCGCTCGGGCGGCGGATCGTCCTTGGGCGGCTTGGGCGGGCGGCCCCGCCGGCCCGTCTTGGCCTCGTAGGCGGCGCGCTTGGCGTCATACTCGGGTCGGGCGGCCTCGGCTTCGGCACGGGCCTCGGCCTCCAGCCGGGCGCAGGCGGCATCGAGCTTGGCCTTGAGCGCCTCGCGCCTGGCGATCTCAGCGGGCAGCGCCTGCGGGTCGGGCTGGGCCTCAGCGTCGGCCGCCTCGGCGCGGTTGGTCAGGTCGGTGATGTCGGCAGCGAGCCTGACGCGCAGCGCCTTGGCGCGGTCATACCGCACCGAGCGGATCTTGGAGGCGTTGGCGTCGAGCTTGGTGCCGTCGATCGAAACCGTCCCGAGCCGCAGCAGGCCGCTCTCGCGCGCCAGCAGCAGCACCTGCAGGAAGGCCGCCTCGAAGGCAGCGCGGTTGGCCCGGCGGAAGGCGGCAATGGTGTCGTGGTCGGGGTGCAGGTTCGCCGCCACGTAGCGCACCCCAATGTCGCGGTGGGTCGCCCGCTCGATCCGCCGCGAGGAGAAGATGCCGTTCGCATAGCAGTAGATCAGCAGCGCCAGCAGCAGGCGCGGGTGATACTGCGCCTTGCCGCCCGGGATCGGCCGCACCGCAAAGGCGCCGAGCGGCACCCGGTCCACCGCCGCCACTACGAAGTGCGCCACGTCGTCCGCCGGCAACCAGTCCTTGGCATCCGGCGGCAGCAGAAAGGCCTGCTCGCGGCTGAACGGAATGAACCCTGTCATGCCCGCCAGATTCGCCCATTTCAGGCCAGATGGGAATCCGACAAGCTGCTAGGGCGAAGCGAGCGTCGCGCAACTCCTCGCCAAGCCGGGCAGCCTCGCCGGCAGTGGGTTCGGGGCGTTTCATGGTGTCCAACACGTCACTGGGATTTAGACCCTGGCCGGCCTTGCGGCAAACCGAATCGCATCCCCGGTTGCGCGTGCTATGCGCCCGTCACCCGCTGCGGCTCAGCCTCCCCGGCGGGCGAGGGCAGCGGCGGCCTGGCCGATCAGCTCGGCGATGATCTCGGCCGCCGGGGCCTCGCGGTCCACCATGCCGACGGACTGGCCGGCCATCAGGCTGCCGTTCTCCACATCGCCATCGACCACGGCGCGGCGGAGGGCGCCGGCCCAGAAATGCTCGATCTCGAGCTGGGCGGCCTCCTTCGACAGCTCGCCGGACTGGAATTTGGCGAGCATCTCGGCTTGGTGGGCCATGAAGCGCTTGGTGCCGGCATTGGTGAGCGCGCGGACGGGGATGACGGGGAAGCGCTCGTCGATCTGCAGCGTCGGCACCGCGTCCCGCGCCGCGCCGCGGATGAAGGCGCGCTTGAACAGCGGGTGGGCAACGCATTCGGTCGCGCAGACGAAGCGGGTGCCGAGCTGCGCGCCGGCGGCGCCCATCTCGAGGTAGGAGAGCATGGCCTCGCCGCGGCCGATGCCGCCCGCGACGAAGATCGGCACCTGGTCGGCCATGGCAGGGAGGATCTCCTGCGCCAGGACGTTGAGGGAGACGGGGCCGATATGGCCGCCGGCCTCGGAGCCCTCGATGACCAGGGCATCGGCGCCGGAGCGGACGAGCTTCTTCGCCAAGGCGAGGGCCGGGGCGAAGCAGACGACCTTGGCGCCGCCCTCCTTCGCCCGCTTGATGGCGGAGCCGGGCGGGATGCCGCCGGCGAAGACGATGTGGCCGACCTTGGCCTCGAGGCAGGTCTCGACCAGTGCCTCCAGCCGGGGGTGCATGGTGATCAGGTTGACGCCGAAGGGGCGGCGCGTGAGGGCCTGGGTGCCGGCGATCTCCTGGGCAAGCCGGTCGGGCTCCATCGCGCCGCAGGCGATGACGCCGAAGGCGCCGGCATTGGAAAGGGCGGCGACGAGGTTGCGCTCGCTGACCCAGGACATGGCGCCGCCGAGGATGGCGTAGCGGCTGCCGAGGAAAGCCGCGCCACGGGCCATCAGCCGGTCGAGCGCGGCCATGCCGGGCGTGGCGGCGGGGGTGATGCCGTCCATCAGCCGGGCCCGTCCAGGCCGTAGGCGGTGTGGAGGGCGCGGACGGCGAGCTCGGTGTAGTCGGCGCCGACCAGGACGCTCACCTTGATCTCGCTGGTCGAGATGACCTGGATGTTGATGCCGCGCTCGGCGAGCGCGCCGAACATGGTGTTGGCGACGCCTGCATGGCTGCGCATGCCGACGCCGACGACGCTGATCTTGGCGACGTCGGGGTCGGCGACGAGGCTCTCGAAGCCCATATCGGCGCGGGCCTTCTCCAGCACGTCCTGGGCGCGGGCGAGGTCGGCCTTGCCGACGGTGAAGGTCATGTCGGTGGTGCCGTCGGCGCCGATGTTCTGGACGATCATGTCCACGTTGACGTTCGCCTTCGCCAGCGTGCCGAAGACGTTGGCGGCAACGCCCGGCCGGTCCGGTACGCGGCGGAGCGTCACCTTGGCGTCGTCACGGGAATAGGCGATGCCGCTCACGACCGGCTGTTCCACGATCTCGTCCTCATCCACCACCAGGGAACCTGGCTTGTCCTCGAAACTGGATAGCACCTGCACCCGCACGCGCTGCTTCATGGCGAGCTCGACCGAGCGGGTCTGCAGCACCTTGGCACCCACCGAGGCAAGTTCCAGCATTTCCTCGTAGCTGATCCGCTCCAGCTTGCGGGCGCGGGGGACAATGCGGGGGTCGGTGGTGTAGATGCCGTCGACATCGGTGTAGATGTCGCAACGATCCGCCTTCACCGCGGCGGCGATGGCGACGGCCGAGAGGTCGGAGCCGCCGCGGCCGAGGGTGGTGATGCGGTTGCGCTCCGGCTCCAGCCCCTGGAAGCCGGCGATGACGGGTACCTGGCCGGATTGCATCCGCTCGATCAGCAGGGAGCCGTCGATGCTCTCGACGCGGGCCTTGCCGTGGGCGGCATCGGTCAGGATCGGCACCTGCCAGCCCTGCCAGGAGCGGGCATCGACGCCGATGGTCTGGAGGGCGATGGCCAGCAGGCCGATCGTCACCTGCTCGCCGGTTGCAACAACCGTGTCGTATTCGCGGGCGTCATGGAGGGGCGAGAGCTCCTGGCACCATTTGACGAGCTGGTTCGTCACGCCGGACATGGCGGAGACCACCACGGCGACCTCGTTCCCCGCCTCCACCTCGCGCTGGACGCGGCGGGCGACGTTGCGGATACGGTCGAGATCGGCGACGGAAGTGCCGCCGAACTTCATCACGATGCGGGCCATGGCGGGGCGTCTGGGTCCGAATTAGGGCCGTGGCGGCAGTTGCGGCCACGGGAAGGGCGGCACAGATACCGATCCGGCCCGCGGGCCGCAACCGGAAGAGGAGCGCACATGCCGGGACCCGGAACCGCGATCGGCGCGGAGATCGCCAAATTCGACCGGCTGGCGGCCGAATGGTGGGACCCGAAGGGGCCGATGGCGCCGCTGCACGCGATGAACCCGGCGCGTATGGGCTGGATCATCGGGCGGCTCGGCGGAAAGCTCGACGGGATGCGGGTGCTGGATGTCGGCTGCGGGGCGGGGCTGGCGAGCGAGGCCCTGGCGCGGGCCGGGGCGCGGGTGACGGGGCTGGATGCCGCCGCCGGCGCGCTCGGGGCGGCCAGGGCGCATGCCGCCGGCCAGGGTCTCGCCATCGACTACCGGGAGGGGATGCCGGAGACGCTGGAGGCAGGCGGCTTCGATGCCGTCATCGCCCTCGAGGTGATCGAGCATGTGGCGGACCGGGTGGAGTTCTGCCGGCAGCTGGCGCGGCTGGTGAAGCCGGGCGGGCCGGTCTTCCTCTCGACCTTGAACCGGACGCCGCGCTCCTTCCTGATGGCGAAGCTCGGGGCGGAATACCTGCTGCGGCTGCTGCCGGTGGGGACGCATGACTGGCGGATGTTCGTCCGGCCGGCGGAGCTGGGTGCCGATCTCAGGGCGGCCGGGCTGCGCGTTGCGGACATCGCCGGGCTGAGCATGGGCGCGGGCGGCGGCTGGCGGGTCAGCCGCGATGTGGGCGTCAACTATATCGTCATGGCGCGCTGACCTCCCCACGACGCGGCTCCGCGGGGACCCGTCGCGGGCTCAGTCCGCCAGCGGCACCCAGGGGATGCGGGCGACCTCGATGCCCTCGTCCCGCAGCGCCTCGGCATCGGCATCCGAGGCCTCGCCGTAGATGGCGGTGCGCTCGCTCTCGCCGCGATGGAGCTTGCGGGCCTCCTCGGCGAAGTCGCGGCCGACATAGTCGGCGCGCTTCTCGATCTCGGAACGCATGCGCTGGAGGAAGGCGACCATCTGGGCCGGGATGGGGGGCGGCGGAGCGGCGGGGGCAGGCGCCGGGGCCTCGGCGACGGAAGCTTCGGCGACAGGGGCCGGAACCTCCTTCGCACGGCTACGCCCCTTCTTCGGGATGGCCGGAGCCATCAGCCGCTTGCTGACATCCTTCGAGCCGCAGGCCGGGCATTCGACGAAGCCGGCCTTCGCCTGGGCGGCGAAGGCCTCGCTGTCCTTGAACCAGCTGTCGAAGTCATGCCCGGCGCCGCAGCGCAGATCGTAGTGGATCATTCCCCGCTCATCCCTGGGCCCACCGATGGGCCGCAACCGGCCTGCAATATAGCCTGGCAGTCGAGCAATTCGAGTGCCAAGCCTTTGCGCCGGCGGAATTCAGGCGACGAGCAGCGGGTCCAGCCGGCCGGCGCGGTCGAGGGCGGAAAGGTCGTCGGAGCCGCCGACCGCCTGTCCGTCGATAAAGATCTGCGGAACGGTGGTACGGCCGCCGGAGCGGGCGATGGCGTCCTTCCGGGCCTGGGAACCGGTGGGGGCGTCGATCTCCTCGAACGCCACGCCCTTCCTGCCGAGCAGCGCCTTGGCGCGGTCGCAGTAGGGGCAGAACGGGATGGTGTAGATTTCGACCTTGGGCATGGCCTGGAGCTTGGCACCCGACCCACGCGGATCAAGGGCCAGGAAGGATTGCGAGGCTGAGCAGGATCGCCGCCGGGGCGAAGACCAGGGCAAGGGCAAGGGCAAAATGGCGGAGCGCATGCTCCTCCTCCGCGCTGCGGCCGGAGCGTGATGGCCCTGCGGCGGGGTGGGGCGGCTCGGGCGGCGCCGGCGCCGGGGTGCGGCGGCTGAGGATGGGCTCCGCCGGCGGGGGCGGGATGGTGAAGGGGTCGGGCTCGGGGGTTTCGGGCATCTTGCCGCATCCGTCCGTACTGGCTGATGCGGGCAGTCTCGCCGATCCCCATTAAGGCGAGGTTATTGTGAAGCCGGAATCCTCGGATCGGGCACGCGGGCGGCGGCCAGCACATCGACCGCGGCGGCGCCGGCCGCCAGCAGCACCAGCGCACAGGCATCGGCGGTGGCGCCGGAGGTGAGGATATCATCCACCAGCAGCACGCGGCGGCCGGCGATGCGCGGAGCCGCGCGGCGGCCGAGGGCGAAGGCGCCCTGCAAGGCCTCCTCGCGCTCGGCGGCGCCCAGTTCGCCGAGCGGGACCGTGCGGCGGATGCGGCGGAGCAGCCGCGGGGCATAGGGCTTGCGGGCCTGGCGGGCGAGGCGGGCGGCCAGCAGCCCAGCCTGGTTGTAGCGCCGGGCGAACTGGCGGCGCCAATGCAGCGGCACCGGAGCGATGAGGTCGGCCCGGGCCAGCAGGGGCGTGCCGGCCCGGGCCATCTGCCGGGCGAGGAAGCCGGCATATTCCGTGCGGTCGGCATATTTGAAGGGCAGCAACAGGCGCTGGGCGGCGGCGTCGTAGCGCAGGGCGGCGCGGGCGGCGGCGAAAGCGGGCGGGCTTTCCTCGCAGCCGGGGCAGAGCGGGGCGGGCGCGGCGAGCGGAACGCCACCCAAGGGAACGCCACAATGCGGGCAAAGCGGCTCGGCGAGAAAGGCGAGGCCGCCATGGCAGGCCTCGCAGAGCGTGCCCTGCTCGCCGACCTCCGCCTCGCAGGTGAGGCAGTGGGGCGGCAGAAGGGCATCCAAAACCCGGATGCCGAGGCGGGCGAGGCCGCTCACATCCGGCCGAAGCGGGCGTCGCCGTCGCGGGCGACCTCGTGAACCAGATCGATCTCCCAGGATAGGTACTCGTGCATCGCCGCCTCGACGCCCTCGTTGCGGTCATAGGGGCGGAGATAGGTGTCGATGCAGTCGGCATCCTCCGGGGTGCGGCGATTGGCCGCGAAGGGCAGCCCGGCCTCGCGCCAGGCGGCGAGGCCGCCCGCCAGCAGCCGCACCGGGGCCGCGAGGAGCGCCTGCAACTCGGGAATGGCGAGGCGGGGGGGCGC
>NZ_KN676113.1:1429504-1529086 GCF_000802185.1 Belnapia sp. F-4-1
GGCGACCGCCTCCTCCGGCGCCGCCACCACCATCGGGCGGTCGGCCGCGAGGCGCGGGGCAAGCGTGCTGAGGCGGGTACGGACGCCCCATAGCGCGCCCGGGATATGCGCCTCGCGGAAGTCGATGGAGCGGGAAAGCTGGACGACCTGGGCGCCGCCCTCGGCGAGCAGGGCCGAGAGCTCGGCGGGGGTGACGGCCTCCGCTCGGATGGAATCGGCCTCGGGGCAGGCCGGGCGCCAGGGGCCGGTCTCGAGCGGGCCGGTGAGGCCGTCCTCCAGCACGTAGACTTCCCACTGGCCGAGCTGGCGAAGCCAGCCGCCGGCCATGCGGGCGCGGACGCCGGTGTCGTCGACGAGGATGATGCGGGCGCCGCGGACGGCGACCCATTGGTCGGTCGCCTGGACGAGCTGGCCGCCGGGGGCGCTGCGGCTGCCGGCGAGGTGGCCGGCGGCGTACTCCGCCGGGTCGCGGACATCGAGGAGGTAGGTGGTCCGTGCCGGGTCGGCGAGCAGCGCGGGGAGGCCAGTGCTGCGGAGCGTCCTCACCCCGGCCCGCTCGGCGAAGGCGGTGGCGCGGGCGAGCGCGGTCGGCAGGCTCTCAGGCGTGCCGGGGCGGTAGCTGTCGGTGCGGCCGGTTTCGCAGGCGAAGCCGGCCAGCTCCCAGCCCATGGTGCCGTTGCGCAGCGCGACGACCTTGTTCGGCAGGCCGGCGCTGCGGAGGCTCTCGGCGCCCATGATGCTGCGGGTGCGGCCGGCGCAATTCACCACGATCGTCGTCTGCGGGTCGGGGGCGATGTCGCCGATGCGGTAGACCAGTTCGCCGCCCGGCACGTCGATGGCGCCGGGGATGGACATGCGGCGGAACTCCTCCATGGGGCGGCTGTCGAGGATGACCATGCGCTCGCCGCCCTCGCGCATCGCCTGCAGCTCGGCCGGGTCGATGGAGGGGGTGTGGTAGTGGTGCTCCACCCATTCGCCGAAGGCCTTGGAGGGCACGTTGACGCCGGAGAAGAGGACGTAGCCGGCGGCCTCCCAGGCCGGGGTGCCGCCCTCCATGACCGAGACGTCGGTGCAGCCGATGCCCTCCAGGTAGGCGGCGAGGCGCTCGGCGAGGCCACCCTCGCCCCCATCGACGCAGGCGATGCGGGTGGCGAGGCGGGGGAGGATGGCGCGCGCCCGCAGCTCGGCGCGGGAAAGGCCGCAGGGATTGGCCCAGAACAGGTGGGAGCGGCCGAACTCGCCATCCTCCCGCGCATCGAGGATGGCAAGCTCCTGCCCGTCGCCGATCCAGGATTTGAGGGTGGCGGGGGTGATCGTCCTCATGCGCGGAGTCCCATATGTGATGGAGGCTTCGCCTCCATGGCGGCACCGGCCTGCTCCCCCACCCGGCCGCCCCCTCGGGCAGGACGGTCATGGGTGGCCGGTCGGAGAGCGGGCCTCGGCCGAAGCGTTTCCCGCGGCGAAGGGTATGGCGCGGAGGAGTGGACAGCAACACGGGCGCGGGCCAAATGAGCCCATGCGTCGATCGAGCCAGACCCCGCCTGCCCCCCGCCGTCCGCCCCAGCCGGAGGCACGTGGGGGAGCCGGCGGCCTCTGGCTCCACGGGCTGCACGCTGTGGCGGCGGCGCTCGCCAACCCGGCGCGGCGGCTCAAGCGCCTTCTGGTGACGGAGGATGCGGAGGCGGCGCTGGCAGCGCGGCTCGACGGGCGCTGGCGGGTGGCGCCGGAGCGGGTGGAACGCGGGCGCTTCGCCACCTTCCTGCCGGAGGATGCGGTGCACCAGGGTGCGGCGCTGCTGGTGGAGCCGCTGCCGAACCTGACCCTCGACCGGGCGGTGGAGCATGGCACCGGGCCGGTGCTGGTGCTCGACCAGGTGACGGACCCCAGGAACATCGGCGCGATCCTGCGCTCGGCCGCGGCCTTCGGCGCCTCGGCACTGGTGATGCAGGACCGGCACGCGCCGCCGGAGACGGGGGCGCTGGCGCGGGCCGCCTCCGGCGCGCTCGAGATTGTGCCGGTGGTGCGCGTCGTGAACCTCGCCCGAGCGCTCGACGAGCTGAAGAAGGCGGGGCTCTGGGTCGTCGGGCTGGCGGGCGAGGCGCCGGTGACGCTGGCGCAGTCGGGCCTTGGCGGGCGGCGGGTGGCGCTGGTGCTCGGTGCCGAGGGCGACGGGATGCGGCGGCTGACACGGGAAGGCTGCGACGAGCTTTGCCGCCTGCCCATCGCGCCGGAGATGGAGAGCCTCAACGTTTCCGCCGCGGCGGCGGTGGCGCTCTACGAATTGGGCCGGAAATAAAACGGAGGAAGGCGATGGGCGCGGCGGCGGAGGCGATTCTCGAGGCGGGACGGGCGCGGCGGGTGCTGGCGCCGCTCGGCGCCGCGGCACCCGGCACCGAGGCCGAGGGCTATGCGGTGCAGCGCGAGGTGGCGGAGGCCTTGGGCGCCCTGCCCCCGGCCGGCTTCAAGATCGGCGCGACGACGCGGAAGATGCAGGAGTATCTCGGCCTCGGCGGGCCGGCCGCGGGCTTCGTCACGGCGGCGAGCGTCAATCCGAGCGGGACGGAGTTCCGATTCGCGGATTTCGTCGCTCCCGGCGTCGAATGCGAGATCGGGGTGCGGCTCGGGCGCGACCTGCCGGCCGGGCCCTGCACCCGGGCGCAGGCGGCGGAGGCGGTGGCGGAGCTGTTCCCGGCCATCGAAATCGTCGAGCGGCGCTATGGCGACCTCGTGGAGCTGGGGACGCCGACGCTGATCGCCGACCGGGTCTTCCATGCCTCGGGCGTGATCGGGGCGCCAATTGCGGGCTGGCGGGGGATCGACCTCGCGGCGGTGCGCGGCCGCTTCCATGTCGGCGGGCAGGTGGTGGCGGAGGGGCATGGGCGGGAGCTGCTCGGCCATCCGCTGGAGGCGCTGGCCTGGCTGGCGGGCTCCGGCGCGGCCCGGGCCTTCGGCGGGTTGCGGGCGGGGCAGGTGGTCTGGCTCGGCTCGGTGACGCTGCCGGTCTGGCTGGAGGGTCCCTGCGAGGTCGTCGCCGATTTCGAGGGGCTGGGCGAGGCGCGGCTCCGCCTGACGTGATGCCGGTGGCAAGGGGCGGTTAACCAGGGTGGGGCATGATGACGGTGCCGCCATGTGGCGGCGTAGTAGTGGCTTCCGCCAGGACGGCGACAGGGATCGGGAAACCCCATGCCGCCCGCCGACTGGAATCTGCTGACCGACGACCTGCAACTCGCCCTCTCGCGCGAGGCGCTGCGTCGTGCCACCGAAACCCTGGCCGAACACGCCAGGCTCCTCGCCCTGGAGATGGAACACGGCACGCTGACCGATCGTGGCGGGCCGGAGGCGCTGCGCCTCTTCGCCGCAGTCGTGACGGCGACCAGCCAGGATGCCTTCGGGCCCATCGGCCATGCTTGAGCCGGAGCGCGGGCCGGACTAAGCGGCTGGGGCCATTGCTGCCCGAGGACCCATGGTTGACCCGCTGCTCTTCGCCCTTGCCGTGCTCGCCGTGCTGGCGACGCCCGGGCCGACCAATACGCTGCTGGCGACCTCGGGGGCGATGGTGGGCCTGCGCCGCTCCCTGGCGCTCGTGCCGGCGGAGGCGGCGGGGTACTGCATCGCCATCCTGACGCTCGGGCTGGTGCTGGGGCCGGTGATGGCCGGGCAGCCGCTGCTGGCGGCGGCGCTGCGGGCCGCGGTCGGCGCCTATCTGCTGGTGCTGGCCTGGCGCCTGTGGCGGCAGGGCGCCAAGGGGATGGTCGGCACGGTGGCCGGGGCAGGGCTGGTGCGGCCGGGGCAGTTGTTCGTCACCACCCTGCTCAATCCGAAGGCGATCGTCTTCGCGCTCGGCATCCTGCCCTTCGGCAAGGTGCCGGTGCTGCCCTACATGCTCGGCTTCGTCGCGTTGCTGGCCTCGGTGGCGGTGGCGTGGATCGGGCTCGGCGCGGTGCTGGGGCAGGCGGCGGCGCGGCGGGGCATCGCCGGGGTGGTGCCGCGGGTCGGGGCGACGGCGGTGGCGGGGTTCGGCATGCTGCTGCTGGTCGGGCCGCTGCTGCGGTAGGGGTCAGGCCTTGCCGAGCAGCACGTAGAGGCGCGCGGCCGGGGGCCAGGCGGCGGTGATCGGCGCCTGATAGGCCAGGAGCGCGGTGGCGAGGCCGGCCAGCGCCAGGGCGGAGGCGGCCCAGGCGGCGGCAAGGGCGAGGCCAGGACGGCGCGACGGGCGGGGCGGGTCGATCGGCTGGTGAGCGCGGTGCTGGGCCGGAATCGGCGGCGGCACGGGACGCGGGGGCTCGGGTTCCGGTGCCGGCTCGGGCGCGGGTGGCGGCGGCGCTTCGGCCTCCTCGCGCCATTCGTGCCGGCATTTCACGCAGCGCAGCAGGCGGCCGCCGGCGATCAACCTCTCGGGGACATCGTAGGCGGCCTGGCACTGGGGGCAGAGGATGCGCATCGGGGCCGTAATGTGCGGCCCCCCTGCCCGCGCCGCAAGCGCCCGTACGGGCCTTGGCGCGCCGCCTCGCCGGCGGCATTGTCCGGCCCCATGGTGCGCTTCGATGATGTCGGGCTGCGATACGGGTCCGGGCCAGCGCCGGAGGTGCTGCGCGATGTCAGCTTCGCCCTGCCGCAGGGCAGCTTCCACTGGCTGCTCGGGCCGTCGGGCGCGGGCAAGTCCTCGATCCTCGGGCTGATGCATCTCGCCCTGCGGCCGAGCCGGGGCGAGGTGGAGGTGCTCGGCCAGCCCCTCACCCGGCTGCGGCGCGGGGCGCTGCCGGGGCTCAGGCGCCGGATCGGCGTGGTCTACCAGGATTTCCGCCTGCTGCCGCACCTCACCGTCTTCGACAACGTGGCGCTGCCGATGCGCATCGCCGGGCGGGCGGAGGCGCAGCTGCGGGCCGACGTGGCCGAGATGCTGCGCTGGACGGGACTCGACGGGAAGGCGGGGGCGCTGCCGGCGACGCTCTCGGGCGGCGAGCAGCAGCGGGTGGCGCTGGCCCGCGCGGTGGTGACGCGCCCTGCCCTGCTCGTCGCCGACGAGCCGACGGGCAATCTCGACGGCGCGCAGGCGCGGCGGGTGCTGGCGCTGCTGCGCGAGATGCATCGGCTCGGCACCACGGTGGTGGTGGCGACGCATGCGGAGGGGCTGGTCGCCGAACACCCGGCGCCGGCGCTGCGCATGAGCGAGGGGCGGCTGGTGGCGCATGGCTAGACCGCCAAGGGTGAGGCGCAGCCGGGGGCGGGATCCGCTCGGGCTGCGGCGGGCGCTGTCGGACCGGTTGCTGCCGGCACTGGTCGCGGCGATGGCGCTGCTGGCCGCGCTCGCCCTGGCCGGGGCGCAGGGCGCGGCGGAGCTGACGGCGCGGTGGGAGACAGGCGCCGCAGCGGCGGTCACGGTGCAGCTGCCGCCGGGCGCGGCCTCGGGCGGACGGCTGGAGCGGGCGCTGGCGGCACTCGAGGCGCTGCCGGAGGTGGCCGGGGCGCGGCTGATGAGCGAGGCGCGGATGCAGGCGCTGCTGCGGCCCTGGCTCGGCGAGGCGCCAGCCGTCGCGCTGCCGCTGGTCATCGAGCTGCGGCTGGCCGAGTTGCCGGCCTCGCCCGAGGCGCTGGCGGAGCAGATCGCGGCGGCGGTGCCGGGCGGCGTCGTCGAGTCGCATGGCGTCTGGGTGGCGCGGCTGGTGGCGCTGGCGCGGAGCCTGCAGGCAGTGGCGCTCGCGGCGCTGGTGCTGGTGGCGGGGATCGCGGCGGCGGTGGTCGCGGTAGCGGTGCGGGCGGGGATCGCGGCGCGGCGGGCGGCGATCGCCCTGCTGCACGACATGGGCGCGACGGATGCCGACATCGCCGGGCGCTTCGCCGGGCGGGCCGGGCTGCTGGTGGGCACCGGGGCGCTGCTCGGGACGCTGCTGGCGGCGCCGGTGCTGGCGGGCTTCGCCGACCTGGCCGCGCCGCTGCTCGGGCGGGTGCCGGCCGGGTCGCTGGCGGGGCTGCCCTGGGAGAGCGTACCCTGGGGGGCGCTCGCCCTGCTGCCGCTGCTCGGCGCGGCGCTCGGCTGGCTGACGGCGCAGGCGACGGTGCGGCGCTGGCTGCGGCGGCTGCCGTGAGCGGCGGGCGGCGCCGGCGGCGCTGGCTGGTGCTGGCGCCGGTGCTGGGCTTCGCCCTGCTGGCGCTCGGCTTCGGCGGGTTCCTGGTCATGGTCTCGCATGGGCCGGGCGAGCCGGAGCGGCACACCGATGGCATCGCCGTGCTGACCGGCGGGGCGGAGCGGGTGGAGACCGGCCTGCATCTGCTGCGCGAGGGGCGGGCAGAGCATCTGCTCGTGTCCGGTGTGCATCCGCAGGTGACGCTGGCCGATCTGGCGCGGCTGGCGGCGCTGGAGCCGGAGGCGCTGGGCGAGCGCGTCAGCCTCGGACCGCGGGCGACGACGACCCGCGGCAATGCCGCCGAGATCGCCGATTGGGCACGGGCCACGGGCATCCGCTCCCTGCGGGTGGTGACGGCGGGGTATCACATGCCGCGGGCGCTGCTGGAGCTGCGGCGGCGCCTGCCGGAGGTGGAGCTGGTCGCCCATCCGGTGGTGCCGGCCCGGCTGCGCGACCCGGCGGCGGGCGGGCGGGCGCGAACCTGGTCGTTGCTGGTGGGCGAGTATCTGAAATTGCTCGCCGCCTGGGCCGGTCTGCCCTACTGGCTCGGCCTTCCCCTGGATCCGCCGCGATGACCTGGCTTCGTTCCGTCCTGTTCAACCTTGCCTTCTTCACCAGCACGGCGATGGTCGCCGTGCTGGCCACGCCTGTCTTGCTGGCGCCGGGCCGCTGGACCATGCCGGTGATCCGCTTCTGGGCCTGGCTGGTGGTGCAGGAGCTGCGGCTGATCTGCGGCATCCGCCTGCATGTGACCGGGCAGGAGTACCTGCCGCAGCAGGGGCCGGCGCTGATCGCGGCCAAGCACCAGTCGGCGCTCGACACCATTGTCTGGCTGCTGCTGGTGCCGCGCTGCTGCTACGTTCTGAAGCAGGAGCTGCTGCGCATCCCGTTCTACGGCTTCCTCGTCGCCAAGGCAGGGATGATCCCGGTGGACCGCGAGGGCGGCGGGGCGGCGATGCGGCAGCTGCTGAAGGACGGCAAGGCGGCGATGGCGGCGGGGCGGCAGCTCGTCATCTTCCCGGAGGGGACGCGGGTGGCGCCGGGGCAGCACAGCCCCTACCAGCCGGGGATCGCGGCCCTGGCCTCGGCGACGGGGCTGCCGGTGATCCCGGTAGCGACCGACAGCGGGCGGCTCTGGGGGCGGCGGGCCTTCCGCAAGCGGCCGGGGGTGATCTCGATCTCCGTGCTGCCGCCGTTGCCGGCGGGGCTGCCACGGCCGGTGCTGATGCGCGAGCTGGAGGCCGGCATCGAGCGGGAGACGGAGCGGCTGATGGCCGCCGGGCCTGTGGATAAAGCCGTGGATGAGTTGGTGCCGACCGCTGCGCCGTGAGGCCAGCCAGGAGCCGCAAGCTGCTGCCCGGGCGGGGTTTTTCCACGGATGGGGGCTGTGCAGCGCCACTCATCCACCGCACATTGCACAGGTTAAGTCATTGATATAGGTGGATATTCCGCGAGATAGCCACAAGGCGTCCCCTGGCCGCCTCCCGAGGCCCGGCAATGATTCGGGCGCAAATTGAAGGGTTTGGGAGATGTGTGGATGCTTTGTTCCTGGGCTTGCTGCCCGGGCGCATGAGCCACGCCTCCTGCGATCATGTCCTAGTCCGGGGGCAACAGGGCGGCGATGCGGTCGAGCGCGGCGTCGCGGATGCCGAGGTCGCGGAGATGGGACACCGTGTTGATGAGGTAGTCCCGATTCGCCCCCGCCTGGCCGATGCCGCGGGCAATGGCGGCGGCGGCGGCCTCCGGTGCCGGGCGGCAATAGGCGGCGTGGCGACGGTCCGCGACATAGGTGACGGCCTGGACAACGCGGCCGCTGTCGAGCAGGCGGATGGGCAGCGGGCGGCGGGTATAGACGATCTCGCCGGCGACGTTCTCCCGCGCGTCGAGATAGGCAAGCGTCGCCTCCGCCGCCTCCGCCGCCACGGTGAAGGCGACGCCGCGGCAGGCGCCGCCGCGGTCGAGGCCGAGCACCAGGCCGGGCTGCTCCGCCGTGCCGCGGTAGTAGCGGCTGGTGAGGCAGAAGCGGCGATGGAAGCCGCGCAGCAGCGCCGGATGCCGGGCCTCGTAGGTGAAGCCGGGGCGCCAGATCAGCGAGCCATAGGCGAAGACGTGGATGGGGTCGGGCATGCGGGTCCGGCGCTCGGCATTCGCGTGCCGCGTGAGGGCGCGGTATAGCGCCGGGCATCATGCCAGCCAAGTCGAACTCCTTCCCGCGCCGCCTCCTCCTCGGGGGGCTGGCGCTGCTGCTTCTGCTCGGACTGGGGCAGGTGGTGCTGTGGCGCTGGATGGCGGGGCAGATGGAGGCCGGGCTCGCCGGCTGGGCGACGGCGCGGCGGGCCGAGGGGTGGGTGGTGCAGCATGGCGCACCGGTGCGCGGTGGCTGGCCGCTCGCCGTGCGGCTGCGCGTGCCGGATTTCCGCCTGGTCTCCGAGGGGATGGAGTGGCGGGCGCCATCGCTCGACCTCGCCATCGCCCTGCTTCGGCCGAGGCGGCTGGAGGTCGGACTGTCGGGTGAGCATCGGCTGCGCCTCGGCGCCCGGGAATGGCCGGTGACGGCGGAGCGGCTGACCGCCAGCCTGCCGGTCGAGCGCCGGGCGTTGCCGAGCGAGGCGGTGATCGAGGGGGGCGGGCTGCGGGCCGGGATGCTCGGCCTGGCGGGACTGCGACTCGATCTGGAAACCCGGGAAGCAGCCGCCGAGGGCGAGGCGGCGCTGGTGCTGCGGGGCAGGACCGACGGGGTCGATCTGCCGGTCGAGGTGGCCGGGCTCGGCCGGCGGCTGGAAAGGGCCGGGCTGGAGGCGGTGCTGACCGGGCCGGTGCCGCCGCCGGGCGGACCGCGGGCGCGGGCGACTGCCTGGCGGGATGGTGGGGGAACGCTGGCGCTGCAAAGGCTCGATCTCGCCTGGGGGCCGGCGACGGCGGTGCTGGCCGCGACCCTCTCGCTCGATCAGGCCTTGCAGCCCATGGGAGCGGGCACGCTGCGGCTCACCGGAGCGGAGGCGGCATTGGATGCGCTGGCCGGCGCCGGGGTGGTGGCGCCGCGCGGCGTGGGAATGGCGCGGGTGATGCTCGGCATGCTGGCCCGCGTGCCGCCGGAGGGCGGGCCGCCGCGGATCGAGGTGCCGGTGACGCTGGAGCGACAGCGGCTCGGCATTGCCGGCATGGCGGTGGGGCGGATCGAGGCCTGGGAGTGGCCGTGACATAAGGGGGTGGTCAGGGGGCGGGCGATGGGCTAGGCTTCGCCCCGATGCACAATCGCTTCTTTCGTACTGCGCGAATTACCGGCCCGGCAGCCTGAGCCGCGCCGTGGGTACGGCGCGTCCGCGCCGCCGGGTTATCCCGCCCACCCACACGCCAGTCCGGAAGCCGATCCCATGTGCACCTCCACCCTCGTCACCGTCCGATTCTCCGTCCTCGCCGAGAGCAGCCCCGGCCTCTTGCCGCGCCTGCTGCAGCCGCTCGCCAAGCGTGACCTGACCGCCGATGCCATGACGGCGCGGCGCGAGGGCGACGACATGCAAGTGGAGCTGGTGCTCGATGCGATGCCAGAGGAGATGGTGCATCTCGTCGCCGGCAATCTCGGGCAGGTGCTCGGGGTGATGGACGTGCGGGTCGATGCCGGTTCCGCCTTGAAAATGGCAGCCTGATTTCCGAGGTTGCGGTGCAGCGCAGCATGGCGCTGCGGCCGTTCCCTCGGCTGGGGCTCCCCTGGCCGAGGGCGGGATAAGGACCAGGCCGATGCTGTGGGATGCCCTGCCGGATGCGTTGCTGCTGGCTCGCATCCAATTCGCTTTCACCGTCACCTTCCACTTCCTTTTCCCGGCCTTCACCATCGGCCTCGCCAGCTATCTCGCGGTGCTGGAGGGGCTGTGGCTCTGGACCGGGCGGGCGGCCTATCTCGACCTGTTCCGCTACTGGCTGAAGGTCTTCGCCGTGAACTTCGCCATGGGCGTCGTCTCCGGCATCGTGCTGTCCTACCAGTTCGGGACCAACTGGTCGGTCTTCGCCGACCGTACCGGGCCGGTGCTCGGGCCGCTGATGGGCTATGAGGTGCTGACGGCCTTCTTCCTCGAGGCAGGCTTCCTCGGGGTGATGCTGTTCGGGCTGGGGCGCGTGGGCAAGGGGCTGCATTTCGCGGCGACGAGCCTGGTGGCCATCGGCACGCTGATCTCGGGCTTCTGGATCCTCTCGGCGAATTCTTGGATGCAGACGCCGGCGGGCTTCACCATCGGGCCGGACGGGCGCTTCCTGCCGGCGGATTGGTGGGAGATCGTCTTCAACCCTTCCTTCCCCTTCCGCTACCTGCACACCATCACCGGCGCCTACCTGACGACGGCGATGATCGTCGGCGCCGTGGGCGCCTTCCACATCCTGCGCGACCGGGCCAACGAGCGGGCGCGGATCATGTTCTCCATGGCGATGTGGATGGCGGCGACGGTGGCGCCGGCGCAGGCCGTCTTCGGCGACATGCAGGGGCTCTGGGCGCTGCACTACCAGCCGCAAAAGGTGGCTGCCATGGAGGGGCACTGGGAGACGCAGCGCGGCGCGCCGCTGATCCTGTTCGGCCTGCCGGACATGGAGCGGGAGGAGACGCGGATGCGGGTCGAGATTCCCTATCTCGGCAGCCTGATCCTGCGGCACAGCCTGGATGGCGAGATCAGGGGCCTCAAGGACTTCCCGCCCGACCAGCGGCCGACCAACGTGCCGCTGGTGTTCTGGTCCTTCCGCATCATGGTCGGCATCGGCTGCCTGATGATCGCGCTGGGGGCGGTTTCGCTCTGGCTGCGGTTCAGGGGGCGGCTCTACGATACGCCCTGGTTCCAGCGATGGGCGGTGGCGATGGCGCCGTCCGGCCTCGTCGCCGTCACCTTCGGCTGGATCACGACGGAGGCGGGGCGGCAGCCTTTCACCGTCTATGGGCTGATGCGGACGGCGGAGAGCGTGAGCCCGATCGCGGCGCCGGCCGTCGCGGCCTCGCTGGCGGCCTTCGTCGTCGTCTACTTCTGCGTCTTCGGCGCGGGCATGTGGTACCTGTTCCGCCTGCTGGGCAAGCCGCCGCTGCCGCATGAGGAGGGGCCGCGGGACGACCAGCCGATCCGCACCGCCGGCATCACGCCCGCGCCCTCGGCGCAGCGGCCGCCGGCGCGGCATCCGGAGCCTGCGGAATGAGCGTCTTGCCGGAGGCAAGCCCATGAGTGCCGAGACCATTGCGACGATCTGGGCCTTCCTGATCGCCACCGCCGTCTTCCTCTATGTCTGCATGGACGGCTTCGACCTCGGCGTCGGCATCCTCTTCCCCTGGATCCGGGGGCAGGAGGACCGTGACGTCTCGGTCAACACCATCGCGCCGGTCTGGGACGGGAACGAGACCTGGCTGGTGATGGGGGGCGCGGGGCTCTTCGCCGTCTTCCCGCTGGCCTATGCCACCATCATGCCGGCGCTCTACATGCCGATCATCCTGATGCTGCTGGCGCTGATCTTCCGCGGCGTCTCCTTCGAAATGCGCTTCCGCGCGGAGACGGAGGGGCAGCGCCTCGCCTGGGACCGCGCCTTTTCCTGGGGGAGCTATGCGGCGACGCTTTGCCAGGGGCTGGCGCTCGGCGCCTTCGTGCAGGGGATCGAGGTGGAGGAGCGCGCCTATGCCGGCGGCTGGTGGGACTGGCTGACGCCCTTCTCCTGCCTCACCGCCGCGGCGCTGGTGGTGGGCTACGGGCTGCTCGGCGCCTGCTGGCTGGTGTGGAAGACCGAGGGCGAGTTGCAGGACCAGGCGCGCGGGCTGGCGCGGCGGCTCGGCGTGCTGACGCTCCTGCTCATCGCGCTGGTGAGCGCGATCATGCCCTTCCTCCAGCCGGAATTCCGGGAGCGGTGGTTCGCCTTCCCGGCGATCCTGGCGGCGCTGCCGGTGCCGGTGCTGGTGGTCTTCCTCGGATGGCGGATGTTCAAGGCGCTGAGGGAGACGGATGGGCACCCCTGGCGGGACGGGCTGCCCTTCCTCTGTGCGCTCGGGCTGTTCTTCCTCGCCTATACGGGACTCGGCATCTCCATGTGGCCAATGATCGTGCCGCCGGAGCTGACGATCTGGGATGCGGCGGCGCCACGGGACTCACAGCTCTTCCTGCTGGTGGGGGCGGCGGTGCTGATCCCGATCATCCTGGCCTATACGGGCTACGTTTATTGGCTGTTCCGGGGGAAGGTGAAGCATGGCGAGGGCTACCATTAGCCGCTGGCTGTGGTTCCTCGGGCTCTGGGCAGCGGGGGTGGTGACGGTGGGAGCCGTCGCCATGCTGCTCAGGGCGATGATGAAGGCGCTGTGAGGCGGGCCAGCAGGGCTAGCGGCCCAGTACCTCTTTTACGAAGGATGGCGGAATCGGCGGCTGGAGCATGCGCCAGAATTCTTGAGCCTGCCTGCTCCAATCCTGCTTCATACGTTCTAGGTCCGGCAGTTGTGCCGCCGGCAGCGTCTCGCGTAGCACGCCGAGTATCTTCAGCGAGTGATCGACCACCCTGTCGAAATCCGCCTGCGCCGCCCTGCCGGCGATGGGTTCTTGCTCTGCGATATAGTCAGATACTCTGTGAGCAATCCGCTTGGATCGCCATTGAGTAAGAACCGAGATTGAGTCCCGAGTTGCCTTGTCGCGCTTCGTAGCCTCGCGGAGCCTGTGCAACTGCTCCTGAGAGAGATTCGGCTCGGCTTTGATAGCTCTGCTGAGCTTCTCGACGCTGAATGCGTCTCCAGATGGGCACCAGATCCGCATCAATGCCATGTTTGCGGCGACGGTGGCGGCACGGGACAGAGAGTGCGCGACCATTCCAGTCCCATGGCTGCACAGCCAGTCAGTCACGTCATCTCGTGCAAAGCATGGGCGCGCAGCCTCCATCGCCTGGATGGCCGCGCCAAGCTCCGCAGCGAACTCGTGTGCAAGGGTTGCGAGGCCCGACGCCGCTCGCGGCCCGGCCTCCTCCACCCTCACGCCTGCTTCCGCTCGATCAGCCCCCGCCGGATGCGGCGCCCACGCCGGATGCGGTCCTCGATGAAATCCGCCTCGCCCCAGCGAACGGCGCGGGCCAGGGCGTGGCTGTCCTCGGTGAAGCGGGCGAGCATCTCCAGCAAGGCATCGCGGTTGTTGAGGAAGATGTCGCGCCACATGTCGATGTCGCTCGCCGCGATGCGGGTGAAGTCGCGGAAGCCGCTGGCCGCGAATTTCAGCACCGCCTCGCGCGTCTCCTCCGCCAGGTCGTCGGCGGTGCCGCAGATGGTGAAGGCGATCAGGTGCGGCAGGTGGGAGACGATGGCGACGACCTTGTCATGCGTCGCGGCATCCATGCTCTCGACCGTGGAGCCGGCGCGGCGCCAGAGCTCGGCCACCGTCTCCGTCGCGGCGCGGTCGCCGTCGGGGAGCGGGGTGAGGATGGTGTAGCGGCCCTCGAAGAGCGCGGCGAAGCCGGCATCGGGGCCGGAATGCTCGGTGCCGGCCATGGGATGGGCGGGGACGAGGTGGATGCCCGGCGGCAGGAGGGGCGCGAGGTCGCGGATGACGCTGCCCTTGGTGCTGCCGACATCGGTGAGGATGCAGCCGGGCGCGAGATGCGGCGCGATCTGCGCCATCACGCCCGCATAGGCGCCGACGGGGACGCAGAGGATGACGCAGTCCGCCCCCTCGACGGCGCGGGCGGCATCCGCCTCCACCACATCGGCGAAGCCGAGCTCGCGGATGCGCTCAAGCGTCTCCGGCTTGCGGGTATGGGCGACGATCGTCTCCGCGATGTCGTCCCGCTCCCGCGCCAGACGGGCGATGGAGCTGCCGATGAGGCCGGCGCCGATGAGGCAGAGGCGCCGGAACAGGGGTTCGCTCATTTGGTGCCGTGCATGAAGCCCGTCAGCGCGTCGAGCACCATCCCGCATTCCTCCGCCGTGCCGATGGTGATGCGAAGGCATTGCGGCAGGCTGTAGCTCGCCATGGCGCGGACGATGAGGCCGCGCGACTTCAGCGCGGCATCCGCCCCCTTGGCGCGCTCGGCGGTGCCGAAATCGGCGAGGATGAAATTGCCCTCGCTCGGGTGGACGGTGATGCCCGCGGCACGCAGCCCGTCGGAGAGCTTCGCCCGCCACTCGCTGTTGTGAGCGACGGACTTCTCCACCCAGCCGTGCTCGGCGAGGGCTGCGATGCCGGCGGCCATGGCGGGGGCGTTGACGTTGAAGGGGCCGCGGACGCGGTTCAGCACGTCGGTGATGTGCGGCGGCGCATAGGTCCAGCCGAGCCGCACGCCGCCGAGGCCGAAGACCTTGCTGAAGGTGCGCGTCATGATGGTGTTGGTGCCGGCCTCGACCAGCGCCACGCCCGGGTCGTAGTCGGGGCGGGTGACGTATTCGGCATAGGCGCTGTCGAGCACCAGCAGCACGTCCTCGCGGAGGCCAGCGTGCAGGCGCTCGATCTCCGACTGCGGCAGGATGGAGCCGGTCGGGTTGTTCGGGTTGGCCAGGAACATCAGCCGGGTGCGGGGGCCGACGGCGGCGAGCAGCGCGTCGACATCGGCGGTCAGGTTGCGCTCCGGCACCTTGATGATGCGGCAGCCGGCATAGCGGCCGGCGATGTCGTACATGACGAAGCCATGGGCGCTCATCACCAGCTCCGTGCCCTCGCCGCCATAGGCCATGATGATGTGGCCGATCAGCTCGTCGGAGCCGTTGCCGCAGACGACCTTATCGGCGTCCAGGCCGTAGCGGGTGGCGATGGCCTGGCGGAGGGCGGTGCTGCCGCCATCGGGGTAGCGGTGCAGCTCCCCGGCCAGCTTGGCATAGGCGGCCTGGGCGCCGGGCGGCACGCCGAAGGCGCCCTCGTTGGAGGAGAGCTTGATGATCCGGTTGACGCCCGGAATCTTCGACTCGCCACCGACATAGGGCTCGATCGAGAGGATCGAGGGGCGGGGCAGCAGGGTGGGCATCAGCCGATGTCTCCTCTCTCGGGCACCGCGTAGAAGCCCAGCGGCAGGGCACGGTCGACGGGCAGGGCGGCGAGGCGAGGGTCGCCCGCCTCGAGCACGCCATCGACCTCGACCAGGGCGCGCAGCACGCCGCCGTCGCGGCGGAGCTGCATCATGCGGGGGGCGAGGCCGGCGGCGGTGAGTGCGCCGGCGAGTTGGGCGCGGCTGCGCTCCTCCATCGCCTCGATGCGCAGCAGGGAGCAGTCGGCGCCGCTCGGGTCCGGTGCGCCGGGGGCGATGGCCAGCGCCTCGGGCCGCCGGTCAGGGCCGCTGGCGTAGAAGGGCAGCCGGGCGATGACCTGGAGGCGCGGGCTGTCGAGGCTCATCCACCAGGCCTCTTCCGGCGCCTCAGCCTCCTCCGGCAAGGGGAGGACCGCGACCTGCGCCTCGCCGGCGGCGACGGCGGCGAGAGCGCGGGAGGCGGTCGGCAGGGTGCGGAGCGGCGTCAGCCCGCCGAAATGCTCGCGCGCGACGCGGCCGAATTCCGCGGTGCGGGCATAGACGGCGACGGTGAAGCCACCCTGCTGGGCGGAGGAGGAGGCGAGAATCTCCCGCCAGAGCCGCACCAGCGCCTCGGGCGGCAGGGCGCCGTGGTGGCGGGCGAGCAGGCGGCGGAGGATCATCGCCTCCCGCCCCGGGCGCAGTGGGCTCGGGCTGCCGGCCTTGGCGCGGCTGGCGGCGAGGCGGGCGACGACATCGGCCCGGCGCATCACCAGATCGTGCAGCGCGTCGTCCAGCGCATCGATCTCCGCGCGGGCGGCAGCGAGCGGGTCGGGCGCGGCGGGGTCGAGGGCGGTGTCGGGGGTCATGGTCCGGGCAATCGTTCCCGGCAGCTTTAGAGCAAACCCCGGACGGGTGGAAACCCGGGAGGGGTAATTTGCTCGCTCGGCATGGGACGTGTGCGGGCGCCCCGCCAAGGCCGACCGTTGAAGACCCGGGCCGGGGGGCCTATTCCTCCCCAAGCCATGTCAACACACGTCGCCCCCTTCCCGCAGGTGGACCACCAGCGCGCCCTCTTCCCCGAGGGGCTGGCGCTGGATTGCGGCATGGCCATCGCGCCGCTGGCCGTCGCCTACCGGACCTATGGCCGGCTGAACGCGGCGCGGAGCAATGCCATCCTCGTCTGCCACGCGCTGACCGGCGACCAGTACCTGGCCGAGCCGCAGCCGCTGACCGGCAAGCCGGGCTGGTGGCAGACCATCGTCGGGCCGGGGCGGCCGCTCGATACCGACCGCTACTTCATCATCTGCGCCAATGTGCTCGGCGGCTGCATGGGCTCCACCGGGCCGCGCGAGGAGATGACGGATGCCGAGGGGCGGCCAATGGGGCGGCCCTGGGGGACGGATTTTCCCAATGTCACCATCCGCGACATGGTGCGGGCGCAGAAGAAGCTGACGGAACACCTCGGGATCGAGCGGCTGCTGGCGGTGGTTGGCGGCTCGATGGGCGGGATGCAGGTGCTGGAATGGGCGGCGACCTTCCCCGATGCCGTCTATGCGGCGGCGCCGGTAGCCACGGCGGCCTATCACAGCGCGCAGAACATCGCCTTCCATGAGGTCGGGCGCACCTCGATCCATGCCGACCCGGACTGGCGCGGCGGGCGCTACTGGGAGGAGGGGCTGGTGCCGGCCAAGGGCCTCTCCGTCGCGCGGATGGTGGCGCACATCACCTATCTGTCGGAGCAGGCGCTGACGCGGAAATTCGGGCGCCGGCTGCGGGGGGCGAGCGCGCTGACCTTCCTCGAGGATGTCTTCGAGGTGGAGAGCTACCTCAGGCACCAGGGCAGCACCTTCGTGCGCCGGTTCGATGCCAATAGCTACCTGACCATCACCCGGGCGATGGACTATTTCGACATGGCGGCGGAGCATGGCGGGGATCTGCCGGCGGCCTTCCGGGGGACGCGGACGCGGTTCTTCGTCGCGTCCTTCTCCTCGGACTGGCTGTTCCCGACGACGGAGAGCCGCGCCATCGTCCGGGCGCTGAATGCGGCGGCGGCGAATGTCAGCTTCGTCGAGATCGCCTCCGACAAGGGGCACGACGCCTTCCTGCTGGAGGAGCCGGACTTCCACCGGGCCCTCGGCGGGTTCCTCGCGGGCTGCGCGGACCGGCTCGGCGTTTAGACCTCGTCCGGCAGCTCGATCTCCAGCATCGCCGAGGCCAGGCACTTGCCATGGGCATCGAGTGCGAGGGACCGGGTGACGCCGCCGCCGAGCGCGCCCTCCATCACGAAGTTCAGCGCGCCGATGCCCGGCAGCGCATAGCGCCGCACCTCGCCGTGGACGATGCCGGCGAAATGGGCGCGGACGCGCTCAGGAGTCAGCAGGCGTTCCAGGCGGGGGTAGTCCTCGGCGCGGTAGGCGATGACGCCGATGGAAGAGGTGTCGCCCTTGTCGCCGGCGCGGGCATGGGCGAGGTCGCGGAGCAGCATCGTCAGGCCTCCAGCCAGTGCAGCGCGGGGCGGGCCATCGCGGCGGGGACGAGGCAGGAGCGCATGCCGATCACCTCGCGCACCGATGTCGTCACGCCGCCGCCGCTGGCCGGGCCGTTGAGGTAGAGGCTGTCCACCTCATGGCCGATGCGCTCGGCCGCCGCGGCGCTGGCGCAGCGGCCGATGACGCGGAGGCGGACCTCGCGCGGCTCCGCAGGCGCCGCGCCGGGGCCTATGATGGCGTCCAGGCCGATGAGGTTGAGGCGGAGGTCCTCGGCCTCCAGGCCGATCAGGCGGAGGCGCTCGCGCACCACCGCCCGGGCCAGCTCGCCGCGGGCCAGGGCGCCGGGCCCGGCATAGGAGATCTGGCCCTCGCCGAACCAGCCCTCATGGCAACCGACGGAGACTTTCAGCATGCCGGTGCGCGCGGTGCCGGCGCCGCCGGTGATGCGGACGGCGTCCTCGCCAGCCGGGTCCAGACGAACGCCGGTGAAGTCGGCGGCCACGTCGGGTTGCAGGTAGCGGGCGGGGTCGTGGACCTCGTAGAGCAGCTGCTCCTTGCAGGTGGCGGGCGTCACCCGTCCGCCGCTGCCGGGCACCTTAGTGAGGAGCGCGTCGCCGTCTTCCGTCACCTCCGCCAGCGGGAAGCCGAGGCGGGCGAGGTCGGGCACGTCCTTCAGGCCGGGGTCGGCGAAGTAGCCGCCGGTCACCTGGCCGGCGCATTCCAGCAGGTGGCCGACCACCGTGCCGCGGCCGAGGCGGGGCCAGTCCTCCATCGACCAGCCGAATTCGCGGATCATCGGGGCGAGGAACATGGCCGGGTCGGCGACGCGGCCGGTGACGACGACCTCGGCGCCGCCGGCCAGCGCCTCGGCGATCGGGGCGGCGCCGAGATAGGCATTGGCCGAAACCAGCCGGTTGCCGAGGCCGGCGACGGTGCCGCCCTCATCGAGCGGCGTCTGCGTGCCGCGGAGGGCATCGGCCACGTCGTCGCCGGTGAGCGCCGCGACCTTGAGGCCGCCGAGGCCGAGGCCGCGCGCCACCTCGGCCACCTTGCGGGCGGCGGCGAGGGGGTTGGCGGCGCCCATGTTGGTGACGATGCGGATGCCCTGGCGGCGGCAGGCGGGCAGCACGGCCTGGATGCGGGCGGCGAGGAGCTTGTCGTAGCCCGCATCCGGGTCGCGCTGTCGGGCGAGCTGGGCGAGGGCGATGGTGCGCTCCGCCAGGCATTCGAAGACCAGGTAGTGGAGGCCGCCATGCTCGGCGAGCTCCACAGCCGGGTCGATGCGGTCGCCGGAGAAGCCGGCCCCGGCGCCGATGCGGATGCTGCGCGCCATGGCTTCAATCCGGCTTGATTTGGGCGGTTTGGACGACCTCGCGCCACTTGGCGATGTCGGCCTCGAGCCAGGGGCGGAATTCGGCGGGCGGCATGCCGACCGGCTCCAGCCCCTGCTCGATCAGGCGCGGGCGCAGTTCGGGGTCGGCGAGCGCCGTGGCGAGGGCGGCATGGATGCGCTCCGTCACCGGCGCCGGCAGGCGGGCGGGGGCGAAGAGGCCGTGCCAGGCGGCGACGTCGAAGGGGGCGACGCCCTGCTCCTCGACCGTCGGCACTTCGGGCGTCCAGGGCAGGCGGCGGTTGGAGGTGGTGGCGAGCGCCTTCAGCCGGCCGTCGCGCACCAGCGGCAGCACCGCCGTCACCTGGTAGATGGTCATCGCCACCTGCCCGGCCATGATGTCGCTCAGCGCCTGCGGGGCGTTGCGGTAGGGGACGTGCTCCAGCGCCGCGCCGGTCTTGAGCTTCAGCAGCTCGCCGGCGAGATGGGAGGAGGTGCCGTTGCCGGCCGAGGCGTAGGAGGCGCCGCCGCGCTGCGTCTTCGTCCAGGCGAGGAATTCCTGGAGGTTGCTGGCCGGGACGTGGTTGCCGACGACGAGCAAGTTCGGCGCGGTGGTCACCAGCGAGATCGGGGTGAAGTCGCGCAGCACGTCATAGGGCAGGCGCGGCATCAGCGAGGCGTTCACCGAATGCGAGGCGATGCTGCCCATGCAGAGGCTGTAGCCATCCGGCGCCGACTTGGCGACGGCGTCGGAGCCGACGATGCCGCCGGCGCTCGCCCGGTTCTCGACGACGAGGCTCTGACCGAGCTCCTGGCCCATGCGCGGCGTAACCAGCCGGGTCATGATGTCGGTGCTGGTGCCGGGCGCGAAGGGGACGACGACGCGGATCGGCCGGTCCGGCCAAGCCGCCTGGGCGGCGGCGGGCCGGATGAGGGCGGGGGCGGCGAGCAGCCCGGCGCCGGAGAGGATCAGGCGGCGGCGCGGCAGGAAGGGCAAGCGGCTTCTCCGTCTTCAATCGGGAGAAGTAACCGCGTCCTGCCGCGCGGGGCAATGCCCAGGGGCTCAGGCTGGGCCTCAGGCGATGGCGGGGCGCCGCCCGGCGAGGCGGGCGCCGTCCAGCGCCCAGGCGCCGGCGCCGAGCCCAGCCTGGACCAGCAGCGCCACCGTCCAGAAGGCGGGGAATTCCCAGCCGCCGCCCGGCGCGCTGAACACCCAGCCATTGCCGGTGTGCTGCAGCATCGCGCCGAGCATCAGCGGCACCAGGGCGAGGCTCACCCAGCGGGTGGCGAGGCCGGCGATGAGGGCGAGGCCGCCCAGGATCTCGGCGGCGATGACGACGGCGCCGAGCGCGGCCGGGTAGCCGATGCTGGCGAAGTAGCCCATCGTCCCCGCGAGGCCGAAGGTGCCGAGCTTCAGCACGGCGCCATGGGCGAGGAACATGACGCCCTGCGCGATGCGCAGCAGGGCGGCGGCATAAGGCGTGGTGGCGGCGGTTTCGGACATCGGTCTGTCTCCACGGAGGGGTTCTGCGATGCCGGGAAGGTGCCGCGCCCCCACCCCCGCTTCCAACGCGGGGACGGAACGTCCATCATCACGCCGGTGAATGATACGGGGCGTGAATGGCCGGACTCGGCAGCCTGGACCTCAACCTGCTACGCGTCTTCGACGCCGTCGCGCGCGAGCGTCACGTCACCCGCGCGGCGGAGCGGCTGAACCTCTCTCAGCCGGCGGTTTCCAATGCGCTGGCGCGGCTGCGGCATGCGCTGGGGGACGAGTTGTTCCTCCGCCGCCCGGGCGGGGTGGAGCCGACAGCGCTCGCCCTCAGCCTGGCCGGGCCGGTGGCGGATGCGCTCGACCGGATCGGCGCGGCGATCTCGGCGCAGGCGCCCTTCAACCCGGCGGCCACCGACCGCGTCTTTCCGCTGGCCCTCAGCGAATATGCCGAAGCCGTGCTGGCGCCGCCGCTGCTCGCCCGCATGGCGGAGGAGGCGCCGCATGCGCTGCTCGCCATCAGCCATGCCGACCGGACGAACTGGGAGGCGCTGCTGGAGGGCGACGGCGCCGTCATGGCGGTCGGCGTGCTGCCGGAGCCGCCGGCCCTCTATACGCGGCTGCGGCTGTTGCCGGAGGGGTTCTGCACGCTGATGCGGGCAGACCATCCGCTGGCCGAGGGCGAGTTGACGGTGGAGCGCTTCACCAGCGTGCCCCACCTGCTGCACTCGCCGAACGGCTCGCGCAGCGGGGCGATCGACGAGATGCTGGCGGAGATCGGCCATACGCGGCGGCTCGGCGCGGTGGTCGCGCATCTCGCGGCGGTGCCGGACATCCTGCTGCGGACGGAGATGATCATGACCTTGTCCTCCCGCCTCGCCGTCCGCTTGGCGGAGACGCATGGGCTGGCGCTGCGCGACCCTCCGGTGGCGCCGCGGCATACCCGCCTCTCGCTGCTCTTCCACCGACGCTTCGAGGCGGATGCGGGGCATGCCTGGATGCGGCGGCTGGTGCTGGCGGTGGCGCGGGGGGTGGAGCCGCCCTCCGGGTTGCAGACCGGGCCGGAGCTGATGGAATGACGGGACCCTTCGACTACGTCATCGTCGGTGGCGGCAGCGCCGGCTGCGTGCTGGCGGCGCGGCTCTCCGAGGACGGGCGGGCGACCGTCGCGCTGGTCGAGGCCGGGGGGCGGGACCGGCATCCCTATATCCACATCCCGGCGGGCTATGCGCGCATCCTTGGGCATCCGCGGCTGACCTGGGGGTATCGGACGGAGCCTGATCCGGGGACGGCCAGCCGGGCGCTCGACTATCCGCGCGGGCGGGTCTGGGGCGGCTCCTCCTCGATCAACGGGCTGGGGCATGTGCGGGGGCACCCGTCCGACTACGACCTCTGGGCGCAGAAGGGCTGCACCGGCTGGGGGTGGGAGGATCTGCTGCCCTACTTCCAGCGGCACGAGGCTTATGCGGGCGGGGGCGAGGGGCGTGGGACAGAGGGGCCGCAGAGGGTAGAGGCGCTGGCCGACCGCCCTCCCCTGCTCGACCATCTGGCGGAGGCGGCGCGGGCGATCGGCCTGCCGGTGCAGCCGGATATGAACGGGCCGGTGCGGGAGGGCTTCTCCGAGTTCCAGCAGACCAGGCGGGGGCGGCGGCGCATCTCCGCGGCGCGGGCCTACCTGCATCCGGCGCTCCGGCGGCCGAACCTCACGGTGATCGACGAGACGATGGCGCTGCGGGTCGTCGTCGCCGAGGGGCGGGCGACGGGGGTTGCCATCCGCCGCGGCGGGGTAGAGCAGGTGGTGGAGGCGCGGCGGGAGGTCGTGCTCTCGGCGGGGGCGATCGGCTCGCCGCAGTTGCTGATGCTCTCGGGGATCGGGCCGGGGGAGGCGTTGCAGGGCCTCGGCATCCCGGTGCTGCGGGACATGCCGGGGGTGGGGGTCAATCTCCAGGACCACTACATCATCCGGCTCGGATACCGGCTGGCCTCGCATCGCTGGTCGGCCAACCGGCGCATCCATGGCTGGCGGCTGCCGATCGAGGCGATGCGCTGGGCGGTCCGCGGGACGGGGGTGCTGACCTGGTCGCCGGGGATGTTCTCGCTCTTCGCCCGCACGGCGGCGGGGCTGGAGGCACCGGACATCCAGATCAACGGGGGGCCGTTGTCCTGGGCCGAAGTACCCGGCAAGGGGCGCTGGCCGGGGCTTGCCATTGGCACGCCCGAGGCGGCCCCGGGGATGACCATCGGCGTCTGGCAGTGCCGGCCGGAGAGCCGGGGCAGCGTCAGCCTCGCCTCGCCCGATCCGGCCGTGGCGCCGCGCATCGCCCCGCGCTACCTGGCGACGGAGGGGGACCGGGCCTGCGTGCTGCGCGGGCTGCGCCTGGCGCGGCGGTGGATGGCGGCGGCGCCGCTGGCGGGCATCGTCGCCGGCGAGGCGCGGCCGGGGCCGGTTGCGGAGGGCGATGCGGACCTGCTCGACTTCGCCCGCGCCACCGGCGGCACGGTCTATCACCCCTGCGGGACGGTGCGGATGGGGGTGGACCCGGAGGCGCCGCTCGATCCGCAGCTCCGGCTGCGAGGGGTCGAGGGGCTGCGTGTCGTCGATGCCTCGGTCTTCCCGGACATCCCGGTCTGCAACATCAACGCGACGGTGCTGAGCGTCGCCGAGAAGGCGGCAGACCTGATCCGGGGCGCTTAGTTCGCGCCCGGGTCGTCCAGCACCTCGATCGAACTGGCCGAGGTGCGGCCGAGCTCGGCATTGCGGTGCTGCTGCCAGAGGCTGCGCAGCCGCGCATAGCTGTCGAGCGAGCCGTTGCGGATCTCGTCCAGCGTCTCGATATTCTGCTCCCGCGTGTCGAGCCCCCCCACCGCGCCGCGGCCGATATTGGCCCCGAACGGGATGACGTAGCTGAGCGGGTTCATGAAGCCGTTGACGACCGAGCCGGTCAGTTCGCGCGGGTTGGAAGGGCCGAGGACCGGCACCATCAGGTAGGGCCCGTCCGGCAGGCCCCAGGTATGGAGCGTCTGGCCGAAATCTCGCTCCAGCCGCGGCGGCCCGCCGATCTGGGCGAGGTCGAACATACCGCCGAGCCCGGCCGTGCTGTTGAAGACGAAGCGCAGCACGGTCTGCGCCGATTCCAGGGGCCGGCCCTGCAGCAGGCTGTTGGCGGCGACGGCCGGTTCGTTCAGGTTGTTCAGCACGTTGCGGATGCGCGTGCGGGTCCAGTTGCCGACCGAGTTGCGGTAGAAGACCGCGGCCGGGCGGATCGCCGCGTCATCCACGGCGAAGTTGAAGTCGAGGACCCGGCGGTTGGTCGCCTCGTAGGGGTCGGTCGGGTCGGTCGGCGCCGTCACCGTCACCGGCGGGGCCGTGCCGGTGGCATCGGTGGCGGTGCGGCCGCTGGAGGCGACGACCTGCCGCCCGTCGCCCTGCTGGGCGCAGGCGGCGAAAAGCAGGACGAGGAAGGGGGCTATACGGCGCATGGGACCAACCGGCAGGGGGAAGGCGACGCTAACGCAAAGCGGGAGCGCGCGGCACCCCGCATCGCGGCACCCCGCGCGTGCTTGATCTGCTGCTTGCCATCCCGGCGCTGGCCGGCGCGGTGACGGCGGTGATGGGGGCACGCGCGCTGCGTCGCCTCGGCCGGACCGCGCCGTCCGCCGGCCCTGCCCTGCCCGCAAGCATCCTGAAGCCGCTGCATGGGGCGGAGCCGGGGCTGCGGGAGAACCTGCTCTCGACGCTCGACCAGTCGCATGCGGCGCCCTTCGAGGTGCTCTTCGCCATCCCCGGCGATGCCGATGGCGCCGGGCCGGTGGCGGAGGCGGCCATGGCGGATCGGCCGGATGTTCCGGCGCGGCTGGTGGTCGATCCGCGCATCCATGGGCCGAACCGCAAGGTGTCGCAGCTCGTCAACTTGGCCGAGCGGGCCGAGCACCCGGTGCTGGTCGTGGCGGATGCCGATATGCGGGTGCCGCCGCACTGGCTGACCGCGGTGACGGCGCCGCTGGCGGACCCCACGGTCGGGCTCGTCACCTGCCTCTACCAGGGCGAGCCGGCGGAGCCGGGGCTGTGGTCGCGGCTGGGCGCGCTCGGAATCGATTGGCAATTCCTGCCGAATGCGGCGCTCGGCGAGGCGATGGGGCGGGCCGATGGCTGCTATGGGGCGACCATGGCGCTCAGGGCGGAGACGCTGGAGCGGATCGGCGGCTTCCGGGCGCTGGCCGGGCTGCTGGCGGATGATCATGCTCTCGGCGCGGCCGTGCGGCGGCTCGGGCTCCGGGTGGTGGTGGCGCCGGTGCTGCCGCTGCATGTCCAGGCGGAGGCGAGCCTCCCTGCCCTCTTCGGCCATGAGCTGCGCTGGGCGCGGACGCTGCGGCTGCTCGACCCGCGCGGCTATTGGGGGATGGGGCTGACCTATCCGCTGGTGCCGGGGCTGCTGGCGGCGCTGCTGGCGCCGCGGGGGCTGGTGGTGCTGGGGGTGGCGCTGGCGGCGCGGCTCGGCCTCGCCCTCACGGCCGACGGGGTTCTGGGGCGACCCTGGCGCATGGGACGATTGGCACTTCTGCCACTGCGCGACGTGATCTCCTTCGCTATATGGGGTGTTGGGCTTGCCCGCGGCACGGTGACGTGGCAGGGCCAGCGATATCGGATGGACCGCGAAGGCCGCATGGCCGAGGCGCGGGTTGGGGATTGATTCCGGCGATGATGCGTACCCTGTTCCTCCAGGCTCCCTCGTTCGACGGTTTCGACGGCGGCGCCGGCTCGCGCTACCAGGCCCGGCGCGAGATCAAGAGCTTCTGGTTCCCGACCTGGCTCGCCCAGCCGGCCGCGCTGGTCGAGGGCTCGAAGCTGGTCGATGCGCCGCCGCACCGGCAGAGCCTGGCGGATGTGGCGCCGATGGCGCGCGACCATGACATGGTCGTGCTGCATACCTCGACGCCCTCCTTCAGCTCCGACGTGAAGGTGGCGGAGCGGCTGAAGGCCGAGAACCCAAACCTCAAGGTCGGGCTGATCGGCGCCAAGGTCGCCGTTCAGGCCGAGGAATCCTTGCGCGACGCGCCGGTGGTGGACTTCGTCGCGCGCAACGAGTTCGACTTCACCGTGAAGGACGTGGCCGAGGGGCGCGACTGGGCCTCGATCAAGGGCCTGTCCTGGCGCAACAGCCAGGGCGTGCTGGTCCACAACGCCGACCGGCCGGTGCTGGAGGACATGGACAGCCTCCCCTTCGTCTCGCCGATCTACAAGCGCGACCTCGACTACAAGAAGTACTTCATCGGCTACCTGAAGCACCCCTATGTCTCGATCTACACGGGCCGGGGCTGCAAGAGCCGCTGCACCTTCTGCCTCTGGCCGCAAACGGTGGGCGGGCACCGCTACCGCACGCGGAGCGTCGGCAACGTCATCGAGGAGATCCGCTACATCCGGGACAATTTCCCGGGGCTGAAGGAAATCTTCTTCGACGACGACACCTTCACCGACGACCTGCCGCGCGCCGAGGCGATCGCGCGCGAGATGGGCAAGCTCGGCGTCACCTGGTCCTGCAACGCCAAGGCGAATGTTCCCCGTGAAACATTGAAGGTGCTGAAGGATGGCGGGCTGCGCCTGCTCCTCGTCGGCTACGAGAGCGGCAACCAGCAGATCCTGCACAACATCAAGAAGGGCATGCGGATCGACGTCGCCAAGCGGTTCACCAAGGACTGCCACGAGCTCGGCATCATGATCCACGGCACCTTCATCCTCGGCCTGCCAGGCGAGACGACGGAAACCATCCGCGAGACCATCCAATTCGCCATCGAGACCAACCCGCATACCCTGCAGGTCTCGCTCGCGGCGCCCTATCCGGGGACCTTCCTGTTCGACCAGGCGCAGAAGGAGGGGTGGCTGGACACCGCGCACACGGAATACGTGGATGCGCATGGCGTGCAGATCGCGCCGCTGGCCTACCCGCATCTCAGCCATACCGAGATCTTCAACGGCGTCGAGGACTTCTACCGGAAGTTCTATTTCCGCGCGCCGAAGATCGCCTCGATCTGCGGCGAGATGATCCGCGACCGGCAGATGCTGGTGCGCCGCCTGCGCGAAGGCGTGGAGTTCTTCCACTTCCTGCGCGAGCGGAAGACGGCGGGGGAGCAGCAGGCCGCCTGAACTGGACCGCCCCGGGCCCTCGGGCCCGGGGGGCTGCCATGAGTCCCCGCATCATCCTCAACGCCGACGATCTCGGCCTCGCCGGGCCGGTGAATGCCGCGGTCGAGCAGGCGCACCGCGAGGGCGTGCTGACGGCGGCCAGCCTCATGGTGGGGGAGCCGGCGGCCGAAGAGGGCATCGAGGTGGCGCGGCGCAATCCGCGGCTGGCGGTCGGGCTGCATCTGACGCTGACCGACGGGACGCCGACCTTGCCGCCGGAGCGGATTCCGGCGCTTGTTCAGGCGAATGGGCGCTTCCGCGACGATATGGCGGGGCTTGGGCTGACGCTCGCCGTCTCCGGCGCCGCGCGGGCGCAGTTGCGGGCGGAGATCGCGGCGCAATGCGCGGCCTTCCGGGCGACGGGGCTCGAATGCGACCATCTCAATGCGCATAAGCATTATCATCTGCATCCGGTCATTGCGGCGGTGGCCTTTGCCGAGGCGGCGCGCATGGGCGTCCGGGCGGTGCGTATCCCCTATGAGCCGGGGGCGGGCCGGGCGCTGGCGGCGCTGATCCTCTGGCTGCGGCGGCTGGCCGCGCGGCATGGGCTGCGGGCGCCGGATCGTGTCGTCGGGCTTGGCTGGACGGGGGCCTTTACCGCGGAGCGGTTGGCGGGGGCGCTGGCCGGGCTGCCGCCGGGGGTGACGGAGCTGTATTTCCATCCGGCGACGGAGGGCGGCTTCCCCGGCGCGGCGCCCGGCTATCGCTATGCGGAGGAGCTTGCCGCATTGGTCGATCCACGGATTCGCGCCACCTGCGCCGAGCTCGTGACCGGCGGCTATGCGGCGATGCTGGCGTGAACCGGCTCGGGCTCCTGCTCGCGGTCGCCGGGCTGGCCGGGGCGCTGCTGCTGATCGGACAGCAGGACCTCAGCGAGGTGGGCGGGTTGCTGGCAACGGCCGGGTTCGGGCTGGTGCTGGCGGCGCTGGCGCATGTGCCGTCGATGGCGCTCAACGGCCATGCCTGGCGACTGCTGCTGCCGCGGGCGCACCGGCCAGGGCTCGGGGCGATGACGGCCAATGTCTGGATTCGCGAGTCCGTGAATGGGCTGCTGCCGGTGGCGCGGATCGGGGGCGAGATCGCCTCCTACCGGCTGCTGCGGGGCGAAGGCGTCGCGGTGGCACCGGCGGCGGCGAGCCTGATGGTGGACATGGCGCTCTCCATCCTCAGCCAGCTTGCCTTCTCCCTGCTCGGCCTGGCGCTGCTGGCCTGGGCGGGGGCGGGCATCGGCTGGGGCGCCATCGGGCTCGGGCTGCTGGCCGGGCTGGCGCTGGCGGGCGGCTTCATCCTGGCACAGCGGGCCGACATCCTTTCCCGCCTCGCGCGGCTGCTGAACGGGGTGGCGGCCGGGCGCTTCCCCGGCATCGCGGCGCATTCGGCGCGGATCGACCGGATGACGCGGCGCATCTGGCGGGTGCGCGGGGCGATCGCCGGCTGCTTCCTCTGGCAGCTCGCCGGCTGGCTGGCAGGGTCGCTCGAGATCTGGATCGCCCTCACCGCCCTCGGCTACCCCGTCTCCATCGCCGAGGCGGTGGCGATCGAGGCGATGATCCAGGCGCTCTCCTCGGCCGCCTTCCTCGTCCCTGGGGCGCTCGGCTTGCAGGAGGCCGGGTTCCTCGGCCTCGGCCTCCTGCTCGGCCTGCCGGCGGAGGCTGCGGCGGCGCTCGCCATCGCCCGCCGCCTGAGGGACCTCATCATCTTCCTGCCGGGGCTGCTGGCCTGGGTCTGGATGGAGCGGCGGATGGTGCCGCAGCCATCCTGACTACTCCTTGTGGACGCGGAGCGGGCCGAAGCTCTGCACCACCGGCATCACCTGCAACAGGTTGACGTTCACCCGCGCCGGGCGAGTCGCCACCCAATGCACGATGTCGGCGATATCCTCCGGCGTCAGCGGGTCGGTCCCGGCATAGACGCCGGCCGCCTTCTCGGCATCGCCGCCGAAGCGCACGGTGGAGAACTCCGTCCCGCCGACGAGGCCCGGCTCGATATCCGTCACCCGCACCTTGGTCCCATGCAGGTCGGCGCGGAGGTTGTAGCTGAACTGGCGGACGAAGGCCTTGGTGGCGCCGTAGACGTTGCCGCCGGGATAGGGCCATTCCGCCGCCGTCGAGCCGATGTTGAGGACATGGCCGGCATTGCGCTTCACCATGCCCGGCAGCACGGCATGGGTGAGGTACATCACCCCCTTCACGTTGGTGTCGAGCATCGCCTCCCAGTCGTCGAGCGAGGCCTCCTGCGCCGGCGCGATGCCGCGCGCGAGGCCGGCATTGTTCACCAGCAGGTCGATGGCGGCCCATTCGGCGGGGAGGCCGGCAATGGCCGCCTCCACCGCCGCCCGGTCGGCGACGTCGAGGGCGAGCGGCAGGACCTGGCCGGGCAGCTCGGCGGCCAGCGCGTCCAGCCGTTCCTGCCGGCGGCCGGCGGCGATGATGCGGGCGCCGTCGGCGGCGAAGCGGCGTGCGATGGCGAGGCCGAATCCGGCCGTGGCTCCGGTGACAAAAACGATCATGCCTTCTCCTTCGCGGGGGCGTGATGCCAGCCAATGCGGCCAGGGATTGAAAAGTCTTACGGTTTGTCCATCTTCCGCCGGGTCGGCCGGCGCTGTAGACTACCGTCAAGGTGGCATGTTCCCATGCATATGGGCACCTGTTGAGCCGATGTGCCATCGCCTTGGGCGGCTGGTGCGAATAAGGGCGCTGAGCCATGCGCCTCCTGACCCATCGGAGGCCTTAGACCGTGCGGATTCTCCTCGGCGCACCTTTTCTCGCGTGCGCCTTCTCCTCCCTGTTGCTGCTGGCCCCGCTGCCAGTGCATGGGGCGGAGCCTGCGCCGAACGAGGTGCAGATCCCGATCGACGAGCGGCAATACCGCGCCGCCGGCATCGAGGTCGTGCGCGTCGAGGCCGAGGGAGGCACCACCCAGACCATGCTGCCCGGCACGGTGAGCGTGCCGCCGCAGCAGTTGCGCGTCGTCGCCGCCCCGGCGGCGGGGCTGGTGGAGGCCGTCCTGGTCGCGCCGAACGAGCCGGTGAAGGAAGGCCAGCCCATCGCCCGGTTGCGCAGCACGGACCTGCTCGAGGCGCAGCGCACCTATCTCCAGGCCCTCTCGGCCGAGAAGCTGGCCGCCGAGAAGCTGCGGCGCGACGAGCAGATGCACCGCGAGCGCATCATCGCCGAGCGCCGCCTGCTGACGACGCGCGCCGATCACGACTATGCCCGCACCACCTTGCAGGAGCGCGAGCAGATGCTGGCGCTGCTCGGCATGGCGGAGGCGGATATCCGTGCCGTCCGCGACCAGCGCCGCATGGTCCCGGCCCTCACCGTCAGCGCGCCGGCCGATGGCGTGGTGCTCGAGGTCCGCGCCACGGCCGGCGAGCGCATCGCCCCGGCCGCGCCGCTGTTCAGCATCGCCCAGCTCGACCCGCTCTGGATCACCTTGCAGATGCCGCTCTCCCAGGCGAATGCGATCACCCCCGGCACCCGCGTCGGCGTGCCGGGGACGCCGGCGCAGGGCGAGGTCATCCGCCTCGGCCGCGCCGTGGATTCCGCCACCCAGTCCCTCGCCGCCGTGGTCGAGGTCTCGGACGGGGCGGAGGCGCTGCGGCCCGGCCAGGTGGTGACGGCGAGCGTCGCGCTCCGCCCCAACGGCACGCCGCAATGGCGCCTGCCCTCCGGCGCCGTGGTGCGCCATGCCGGCCAGTCCTGGGTTTTCGTCCGCAGCGCGCATGGCTTCCGCGCCCGGCCGGTGGTCGTGATCGCGGAGACCGCCAGCACCGTCTCCATCCGTGCCAGCCTCACCACGGAGGACCAAGTGGCGACACGCGGCATCCTTTCGCTGCTGGCCGAACTCACCGAGATCTACGGGGGCTGACCGCACCATGCTGATGCGCCTTGTGGCGCTGGCCCTGAGCCAGCGGCTGATCGTCGCGCTTGCCACGCTCGGGCTGATCGCCTGGGGGGTGAACGCCTATCGCAAGCTGCCGATCGACGCCTTCCCCGATGTCTCCCCGACCCAGGTGCTGGTCGCCATGCAGGCGCCCGGCCTGCCGCCGGAGGAGCTCGAGACGCAGGTGACCAATCCGGTCGAGCTGGCGATGAAGGGCATTCCCGGCCTCGTCAACATCCGCTCCATCACGCGCTATGCGACGGCGCTGATGACTTTCGAATTCGCCCCCGGCACCGACATCTACTGGGCGCGTACGCAGGTGGACCAGCGGCTCGACGACCTCGAATCGCAATTCCCCGACGGCGTCTCGGGCGGCCTTGCCCCGGTCGTCACGCCGCTCGGCGAGATGCTGATGTTCACGCTGGAGGGCGGCACGCTCTCGCCCATGCAGCGGCGCACGCTGCTCGACTGGGTGATCCGGCCGCAGCTCCGCGGCCTGCCGGGCGTCGCCGACGTCAACACCCTCGGCGGCCATGTCCGCACCTATGAGGTGGCGCCCGATCCGGCGGCGATGGCGGCGCGCGGCATCACCACCGCCATGCTGGCCGAGGTGCTGGGCCAGAACAACCGCAACGACGGCGCCGGCCGCGTGCAGGACGGCGAGGAGGCGCTGCTGGTGCGCGCCGAGGGCCGCATCCGCACGCTGGAGGATATCCGCGCCATCGTCGTCGTCTCGCATCCGACCGGCGTGGTGCGCGTCGGCGACATCGCCGATGTCCGCTTCGGCGCGCTGGCGCGCAACGGCGTCGTCACCCGCAACGGCGAAGGCGAGGCGGTGTGGGGCATCGTGCTCGGCCTGCGCGGCGCCAATGCGCGCACCGTCGTCAACGGCGTCACCGCCAAGCTGGCCGACATCCAGAAGACGCTGCCCGAGGGCGTGAAGATCGATATCTTCTACGACCGCAACGACCTGATCGAGAAGGCGGTCTGGACGGTCCAGAAAGTGCTGCTGGAGGCGATCGCCCTCGTTACCGTGCTGCTGATCCTATTCCTCGGCAACCTCCGCGCGGCGCTGGTTGTCTCGCTCGCCCTGCCGCTCTCGGTGCTCTCGACCTTCGGGGTGATGTCGCTCTACGGCCTCTCGGCCAACATCATGTCGCTCGGCGGCCTCGCCATCGCCATCGGCCTGCTGGTTGACTGCGCCGTGGTGGTGGTCGAGAACGTGGCGCATCGCCTGGCCGGGATGGAGGGCAAGCCGGGCCTCAAGGCGCGCAGCCAGGCGACGCTGGAGGCGGTGCGGGAGGTGGCGGTACCGCTGGTCTCGGGCGTGGTCGTCATCGTCACCGTCTTCGTCCCCCTGCTCTCGCTGCAGGGGCTGGAGGGGCGGCTCTTCGGCCCGGTGGCGCTGACCATCATCTTCGCCCTCTGCGCCGCGCTGCTGCTCTCGCTCACCGTCGTTCCGGCGCTCGCCGCCTCGGTGCTGAAGGCGGGAGGGCACGCGAAGGAGCCCTGGCTCGTCCGCCGGCTGCACGCAGTCTACGACCCCTTCCTCGCCTGGGCGATGAAGAACCCGCTGAAGGTGGGCGGCGCGGCGCTGGCCGGGCTGGGCCTCGCGGTGTTCCTGTTCGGCCGCATCGGCTCCACCTTCATGCCCGTGATGGACGAGGGCACGCCGGTCGTCACGCTGCGCAAGCACCCGACTGTCAATGTCGATCAGGCCGCCGAGTCCGACCTGCTGCTCCAGCGCGAGATCATGCAGCGCGTGCCCGAGGTGCGCGGCATCATGGGCCGTGCCGGTGCCGACGAGCTGGGCATCGACCCGGTCGGGCTGAACGACAGCGACCTCTTCCTCAACATCGCCCCGCGCGAGGAGTGGCGCGACAAGAAGAACCGCGACTTCGTCATCGATGAGGTGCGCAAGGTGCTCGATGCCTTCCCCGGCATCTCCTATGCCATCAACCAGCCGATCGACATGCGGGTGCAGGAGATGATCATCGGCGCCCGCGGCGACGTGGTGGTGAAGGTCTTCGGCTACTCGATCGGCGAGCTGAACACGATCGCCCGCCAGGTGGAGGAGACGGTGCGCGGCATCGCCGGCTCCTCGGAGGTCTTTGCGCTGCGCAACGAGGGGATGAAGTATCTCCGCGTCGAGATCGACCGCTTCGCCGCCGGCCGCCTCGGCCTCAACGTGCGGGACGTGCAGCAGGCGCTGCGCGTCTGGGTGGACGGGCGCGACATGGGGCTGGTGCTGGAGCAGGAGCGGCGCATCCCGCTGATGCTGCGCGGCGAGGGCAGCCTCCGCCGCTCGGCCACCGACCTGCAGCGGCTGGTGCTTGCCCTGCCGGGCGGGCGCACCGTGGCGCTCTCCCAGGTGGCGCGCATCACCGAGGAGGAAGGGCCGATCCAGGTGATTCGCGAGGGCACCCAGCGCTACGCCACCATCCTTGCCAATGTCCGAGGGCGGGACCTGGTCGGCTTCGTCGCCGAGGCGCAGGCCGCGGTCGCGCAGCGGGTGGAGCTGCCGCCCGGCTACCGGATGGAGTGGGGCGGGCAGTTCGAGAACCAGCAGCGCGCCTCGGCCCGCCTCGCCATCGTCGTGCCCATCGCGCTCGGCATGATCTTCCTGCTGCTCTACTTCACCTTCGGCTCGGCGCGGCAGGCGGCGCTGGTCTTCTGCAACGTGCCCTTCGCCGCGATCGGCGGCGTGGTGGCGCTCTGGCTCTCGGGCGAGTTCCTCTCGGTGCCCGCCTCGGTCGGCTTCATCGCGCTGATCGGCATCGCCGTGCTGAACGGCGTGGTGCTGGTCTCCTACATCAACCGGCTGATCGCCGAGGAGGGGCTGGCGCTGGCCGATGCGGTGCGCGAGGGAGCGAAGCGGCGGATGACACCGGTGATCCTTACCGCCACCATCGCCGCCTTCGGCCTTGTCCCCTTTCTCTTCGCCACCGGGCCGGGGGCGGAGATCCAGCAGCCGCTGGCCGTGGTCGTCATCGGGGGCCTGGTCACGGCGACGGTGCTGACGCTGGTGCTGCTGCCGATCCTCTACGCCCGCTTCGCCCTGCCGAAGGCCGAGGCCGAAGCGGCACCAGCCGCCAGAACAGCGCCCCCGGCCGGCGCCAAGCCAGTGCCTGCCGAGTGATGCCGCCAATGCGTCCGATCCTGCTTCTGCTCGCCCTCCTGCTCGCGCCGATTGCGGCCGAGGCGCAGGGCGACTCGCTCCTTGCCCGGCATCTTGACCAGGCGGTCTCGCTCGATGCCGCCAGCCGCGGCCTTGCCGCCCAGCGCGGGGCGGTGGCGGCGCGGAGTGCCACGGTGCGCTCGCCCATCGCCGGCTCGCCCGCCGTCAGCGGCGCCTGGCGCACCGATACGCGCGGGCCGCGCGAGGCGCTGCAATTCGACCTGGAAGTGGGCGCCCCGATCTGGCTGCCCGGCCAGCGCAGCGCCCTCGGCAATGCCGTGGCGACAGGCGTCACCGAGGTGGAACGGCAGATCGCGCAGCGCCGGCTGGAACTGGCCACGCTGCTGCGCGAATACTGGTGGAACGCGGTGCTGGCGGCACGCGACCAGCGCCTCGCCCGCGACCGGCTGGCCACGGCGCGCGACATCGCCCGCGACGTGGCCCGCCGCGCCCAGCTCGGCGACATCCCGCCCTCCGACAGCCTGCTGGCGCAGAACGAGACGCTGGCGGCGGAACTGGCGCTGGCCGATGCCGATGCCGCGCTGGTCGCCGCCCGCGCTGTCTACGCCACGTTGACCGGCGGCGCCGAGCCCGACCTGCCGACGGAGTCGCCGGCGCCGCGTACGGCGCGCCACCCGTTGCTGGCCGCCGCCGAGGCGAGCCTCGCCCGCGCCGAGGCGGAGGCCCGGCTGGTGGCGGCGACGCCGCGCGACAACCCGGAACTGGGCGTATTCGGCCAGAGCCAGAACGGCAACGTGACGGAGCAGGGCGTCTCGCTCGGCCTCCGCCTCCGCCTGCCGCTGGCGACCGAGGCGCGCAACGCCCCACGCCGTGCCGCGGCCGAGGCGGAGATCACCCGTGCCACGGCGGTGCTCACCCAGCAGCAGCGGCTGGTGCGGGCGGGGGTGCTCGCGGCCGAGCAGGCGCTGCGCGCGGCGGAGGAAGCCTTCCGCATCGCCCGCCAGCGCCTCTCCATTGCCGACCAGCAGCTCGATACCGCGCGCCGGGCCTTTCGCGCCGGCGAGACGGGCATCTTCGACCTCTACCGGGTGCGGCAGCTTCAGCTGGAAGCGGCCGGAGCGGAGGCGCGGGCCTCGGTGCAGCTCGGCCGGGCGCGGTCGCGGCTCAACCAGGCGGTGGGGTATGCGCCGGGGCTGTGATCAACCCCGCAGGGCGGTGGCCGTGCGCTGCCGCAGCTCGGCCACCAGCCGCTGCGCCCCACCGTCGCGGAGCAACCCCGCGAATTCGGAGCGGCGGCTGGCCAGCTCGCTGATCGTGCCGGTCAGGTAGACATCGACGATGCGGCTTTCGCGCAGCAGGTAGTTGATCTGCACCGGCGAGTCGTTCGGGCGGACGATCCGCGTGTTGACCAGCACGTCGCCGTTGGGGCGCGGCGTGCTGCCCTCGATCTCGAAGCTCTCGCCGCCATAGCCGTCGAAGCGGTTGGCATAGGTGGCGATGGACCAGTCGCTGAAGGCCGCCACCAGCGCCTGCTGGTCGGCCGGGGAGAAGGTGGTCCAGGGCGGGCCGACGGCGATGCGGGCCATGGCCGGCAGGTTGAAGACCTGCTCCATCACCGGCCGGAGGCGCTGCTCCCGCCCGCGGACGCCGAGGCTGCGGGCGTTCCTCATCACGTCGAGCAGGGCGGCGTTCAGCCGTTCGATCGGCGCCGTCTGCGCCCGGGCGGCGGGGGCAATGGAAAGGGCCGCAAGCGCGGCGAGCAGGGTGCGGCGGGCGATGCTGTTCATGCGCCGCCCTCTAGCATGGGCCGGCCCCGGCCCGCGATCCGGGGCCGGGATCACATCGGCCGTTATCGAGGGAGCCTTACCGCGGCAGGAAGCCGACGATCCGCTCCGCCTCGGTGACGATGGGGTCGGCGATGGCGGCGGCGCGGTCGGCGCCCAGGCGAAGGGCCGCGTCGAGCGAGGCCGGGTCGTCCAACAGGCGGCGCATCTCGGCCTGGATCGGCGAGAGATGGGCGACCAGCGCCTCGGCCAGCACTTCCTTGAAAGCGCCGAAGCCCTTCCCGCCATGCTCGCGCAGCACGCCGTCGGGCGTGGTGCCGGTGATGGCGGCGAGGATGCCGACCAGATTGCGCGCCTCGGCGCGGCCCTCGAGCCCGGCCACTGAATCGGGCAGCGGCTCCGGGTCGGTGCGGGCGCGGCGGACCTTGAGGGCGATGGCGTCGGCGTCGTCGGTCAGGTTGATGCGCGATTGGTCGGAGGGGTCGGACTTCGACATCTTCTTCGTGCCGTCGCGGAGCGACATGACGCGGGCGGCGACGCCCTGGATCAGCGGCTCGATGCGCGGGAAGAAGCCCTCGGCGGAGAAGTCGTGGTTGAACTTCTCGGCGATGTCGTTGGCGAGCTCCAGGTGCTGCTTCTGGTCGTCGCCGACCGGCACCAGCGTCGCCTTGTAGGCCAGGATGTCGGCGGCCATCAGGTTCGGATAGACATAAAGGCCGGAGGAGGCGGCCTCGCGGTCCTTGCCGGCCTTGTCCTTGAACTGGGTCATCCGGTTCAGCCAGCCGAGCCGGGCAACGCAGTTGAAGATCCAGGCCAGCCGGGCATGGGCGTGAACATGGCTCTGGATGAAGAGGATGCAGCGCTTGGGATCGAGCCCGCAGGCGATCAGCGCCGCGGCCATCTCCCGCGTCTGGGCCGCCAGCTCCTTGGGGTCCTGCCAGACGGTGATGGCGTGCAGGTCGACGACGCAATAGATCGCGTCATGCGTGTCCTGCAGCGGCACCCAATTGCGGATGGCGCCCAGGTAATTGCCGAGGGTCGGGATGCCGGAGGGCTGGATGCCGGAGAAGACGCGCTGCATGGCCGGTTGATCCACCCGCCGGCCCCGCAGGTCAAGCGGCGGCTGTGACCTTGTAGCCCTCTTCCTCCACGGCGGCGGTGACGGCGGCGGGCGCCGCCCCGGTCTCGGCCCGGACGGTGCCGGTGGCGAGGTCGATGGCGACCTCCGCCTTCGGGTCCAGCGTGCGGATGGCCTCGGTCACGGCGCGGACGCAATGGCCGCAGCTCATGCCTTCGACATGCAGGGTCAACATGGGTGCTTTCCTTCCAGCCCATCGAGGATGGGGCAATCGGGCCGGGCATCGCCGTGGCAATGCGCGGCCAGGTGACGGAGGCTCTCGGCCATGCGGCGGAGGCTGTCGGCCTTCTCCTCCAGCGCGGCGACATGGGTGAGGGCGATGGCGCGAACCTCGGCGCTGGCCCGGCCCCGGTCCTGCCAGAGGGCGAGGAGGCGGCGCACCTCCTCCAGCGGGAAGGCGAGGTCGCGGGCATGGCGGATGAAGCGCAGCACGGCGATGTCGGCCTCGGCGTAGCGGCGGTAGCCGTTCGCCTCGCGGGCGGGGCGGAGCAGGCCGATCGCCTCGTAGTGGCGGATCATCTTCTCCGAGACGCCGGAGGCGCGGGCGGCCTCGCCGATGCTGGCGGTCATGGGCGCCACCTCGCCAGGAGCAGGGCGTTGGCCAGCACCGAGACGGAGGAGAAGGCCATCGCCGCCCCGGCCAGCATGGGGGAGAGCAGGCCGGCCGCGGCCAGCGGCAGGCCGATCAGGTTGTAGCCGAAGGCCCAGCCGAGATTCTGCCGGATGGTGCGGAGCGTCCGCCGCGTCACTGCCAGCGCCGCCGGCACCAGGGCCGGGTCGGGCCGCAGCAGGGTGATGCCGGCGGCCTGGATGGCGATGTCGGTGCCGGAGCCCATGGCGATGCCGAGATCGGCGGCGGCGAGCGCCGGGGCGTCGTTCACCCCGTCGCCGACCATGGCGACGCGCTCGCCCGCCGTGCGCCAGGCGGCGATGCGGCCGGCCTTGTCGGCGGGGAGCAGGCCGGCGGCGGCCTCCGTGATGCCGAGGCGGGCGGCGACGGCGGCGGCGACATCGGGGCTGTCGCCGCTCAGCATGGCGGTCTTCGCGCCCATGCGGGCGAGGCCGGCGACGGCCCCGGCGGCGCCCGAACGCTCGGTGTCCTCGAAGGCGAGCAGGGCGAGGGCGCGCTGGCCCTCGATCAGCCAGGCCGGCGTCATCCTTGCGGGCGCGGCGAGGCCGGAGGGGTCGGCGCCGCTCTCGGCCAGCAGGCGCGGGCTGCCGAGCAGCAGGGCACGGTCCTCGACGGTGCCGGCGACGCCGCGGCCGGGGAGCGCGCGGAAGTCGGCGACCTGGGGCAAGTTGGGCCCGGCGCGGTCGAGCACGGCGCGGGCCAGCGGGTGCTCGCTGCCGGCCTGGAGCGCGCCGGCAAGGCGCAGCGTCTCGGCCTCCGTTACGCCCGGTGCGGTGGCGATGGCGGCGAGGCGCGGGCGGCCCTCGGTCAGCGTGCCGGTCTTGTCGAAGGCGACGAGGGTGATGGTCCCTGCCCGCTCGATCGCCTCCGCATCGCGGATGAGGATGCCGGCCCGCGCCGCCGCGCCCGTTCCCGCCATGATGGCCGCAGGCGTGGCGAGGCCGAGGGCGCAGGGGCAGGCGATGACCAGCACGGCGGTGGCGCGCAGCACGGCGGCCTCGGCCCCGGCGCCCGCCAGCAGCCAGCCGACCAGCGTCAGGGTGGCGATGCCGATGACGGCGGGGACGAAGGCGGCGCTCACCCGGTCCACCAGCCGCTGCACCGGGGCGCGGCTGGCCTGGGCGGCGGCGACCAGGGCGGCGGTGCGGGCGAGCACGGTTTCGGCGCCGACCGCGCGGACCTCCACCACCAGCCGTCCGTCGAGGGCGATGGTGCCGGTCGAGACCGCATCGCCCGGGCCACGTGCCACGGACCGGCTCTCGCCGGTGAGCGCGCTCTCGTCGATGCCGGCCTCGCCCGCCTCGATGCGCCCATCGGCCGGGATGCGCTCGCCCGGCCGCACCACCACGCGGTCGCCGAGGACGAGCGCCGCCGCCGGCACCTCCTCCTCGGCGCCACCCGAGAGCCGCCGGGCATCGCGCGGGCGGAGCGCCAGCAGCGCCTCGATCGCCGCGCCGGTCGCGCGGCGGGCGCGGGCCTCCAGGTACTTGCCGAGCAGGATGAAGAGGATGACGACCGCGCTCGCCTCGAAATAGAGGTGGTGCCAGCCGCGCAGCAGCCCCCAGAGCGAGAGCCCGAAGGCCGCGCTGGTGCCGAGCGCCACCAGCAGGTCCATGTTGCCCGTGCCGGCCCGCAGCGCCGCCCATCCCGCCCGGTAGAAGCGGGCGCCGAGCCAGAACTGCACCGGCGCGGCGAGGGCGAGCTGCACCCAGCCACCCGGCATCCAGTCCCGGCCGAAGGCCATGCCGATCATGCCCAGGAAGAAAGGCAGGCTGAGCAGCGCGGCCAGCAGCAGGTCCCGGCGCTCCCGCCCGCCTTCGGCCGCCCGGACCTCCGGCGTGCTTTCGCGCAGGGTGTAGCCCGCCCGCTGGATGGCCGCCGCCAGCGCCGCTTCCTCGACCCCGGCCACGGCGCGGACCATGGCGCGCTCGGAGGCGAGGTTCACCTGCGCCTCCAGCACGCCAGGGAGGCGGCGAAGGGCGCGTTCCACCCGCCCGGCGCAGGTCGCGCAGGTCATGCCGGCAATGCCGAGGTCGAAGCGCGCCTCGGGCACGGCGTAGCCCGCCTTCTCCACCGCCTCGATCAGCGCCGGAAGCGGCGCCGTGCCCTCGACGGCAACCCGCTCCGTCGTCAGGTTGACCCGGGCCGAGGTGACGCCCGGCACGCGGCCGAGGGCTCGCTCCACGCGCCCGGCGCAGGTGGCGCAGGTCATGCCGGCAACGGGCAGGCCGAGGGCTTGCGGCGCAACCGGGCGGGTCTTTTCCGTCCCTGCGGCGTCTTCCTCGCTGGGGCGAGCAATCCCCCGCCGGTTCATCGCCGGTGTCGTGTCGGGACGGATCTTGGGGTCGGCAGGGAGGGGCGCTTCGGGCATGGCGGAGATATGGAGCTTCCCACAATGGGAGGGTCAAGGGCTGGAACCGCCAGAGGTTGCCATCGCCGTCGAGGCCTGGCGCCAGGCCTGGCGGCCGGAGCGTCTTCGCCTGCTGCTCCTCGCCGAGAGCCATATGGCGGGCTCGGCGGCGGAGCTGGCGGCACCGCTCCTGCCGGCGCCGGGCTGGCCGATGCCGGCCGGCTTCGTGCGGCATCTCTATTGTCCGGCCTATGGCGAGCCTTCGCTGGCGCCCGAGGTGGCCCGCAACGCCGGGACGCCGCAATACTGGGGCCTGCTCTCCGCGGCGGAGGGCAGCACGGCACCGACCCGCGCAGCCTTTCCGGCGGTGGAGGCGCGGCTCGCCGCCAAGCTCGGCCTGCTGCAGCGGCTGCGACGGCGTGGGGTCTGGCTGACCGATGCATCGCTGGTGGCGGTCGCCGGGCCGGGCGGGGCACGGGTGTCGCCGGCCGCCTATGCGGCGGCGCTGCGCGAGAGCTGGCGGCTGCATCATGGCGTGGTGCTGCCGGCCCTCGACCCGGCGGGCGTGGTGGTGATCGGCCTCGGCGTCGCCAAGGTGCTGCGGGCGGAGCTGGATGCCACCTTTCCCGGCCGCTGGCAGGCGGTGCCGCAGCCGATGGGCGCGCGCGGGGCGGCCGCAGCCGCGGCGATGGTCGCGGCGCTGGCCGAGGCGCTGCGGCGCCATGCACCGGGCGATTGACTCCGTCCCGCCCGTGCCCGACATCCCCGGCCATGCCGCACCCGTTCCGCCTCGCGCTGCTCCTCCTGCTCCTGCCGGGCGCCGCCCTGGCCCAGGGCTCACCTCAGCCGGGCCAGCCCTTCCATGTCGTGAACCGCACCGGCGTGCCGGCGAAGGAGCTGAACGCCGTCCGCACCCCGCGCGGGGCGGCCAGCGATTGGGGGCGCAACCTGCTTTCGCCCGAGCGGCCGCTGGCGCCGGGCGGCGGCTTCCGCGTCAACCCGGCCGAATCCGCTGGCTGCCGCTTCGACCTCCGCCTGGTGCTGACGGACGGGCGGGAGGCGATGCTGCAGGACCAGGATATCTGCGCCAACCGGGAGCTGGCGCTGGAGGCCGCGAGCCGCCCGCTGCCCTCCGGCAAACCGGCGCCCGCCACCGCCGCGGTGGTGCCGCCGCCTTCCAACGTGCCGCAGCAGCGGCCGAACCAGAATGCCCGCAACGTCTCGACCGGCAGCGGCTTCCTCGTCGCGGCGGACCGGGTGCTGACCAACCAGCATGTGGTCAATGGATGCGACCGCATCGTCATGCGCGCGCCCGATGGGCGCTGGCTCGCCGCGGTGCCGCCAGCGCGGGTGGACAATGATCTCGACCTTGCCCTGCTCGCAGTGCCCGGCCTGCCGGGGCCGGCGCTGCCCTTCCGCGGCGGGCCGGCGGTGCGGCGGGGCGATGGCGTCGTCGCCTATGGCTTCCCGCTGGCGGGGCTGCTCTCCTCGGATGCCAAGCTGACGCGGGGGGAGGTGAACGGGCTCGCCGGCCTCGCCGACAACCGCAACCAGTACCAGATCAGCGCCGAGGTCCAGCCAGGCAATTCCGGCGGGCCGCTGCTCGACATGCATGGCAACATCCTCGGCGTCGTCGTCTCCAAGCTGAACGCCCAGCGCATCGCCAAGGTCACCGGGGACATCGCGCAGAACATCAATTTCGCGGTGAAGGGAGAGGCGGCGCAGGTCTTCCTTCGCCGCGCCGGGCTCAACCCGCAGGTGGCGGAGAGTAGCGGGCCGGAGCGCGGCGCGGCGGATGTCGGCGAGATCGCCAACCGCAGCACGCTCTTCATCCGCTGCGAGCGGTAGCGGGCCAAAGAACGAGCGCGGCCAGCAGCAGCGCGAGCCAGCTCCCCGCCAAAGCGGGGCCGGCGCCGAAGGCGTCGATGGCGAGGCCGACCAGCAGCGGCACCGCGCCGAAGCCAAGGTGGGCGAGGACGAAGTAGCCGGCGACGGCGCGCGCCCGCTCCTCGCCCGAGGCCGCCTCGGCCACCGCCGCGAGGCCGCCGGGATAAACGAAGCCGTAGGTGCCGATGCCGACCACGGCGCCGCCCAGCAACAGCGAGGCCATCTCCCAGCGCGCGGCGCCGAGGCCCGCGGCGCCGAGGAAGGTCAGCCCGGCGCCGAGCAGCAGGATGCCGAGGCCCAGGCGCACCGCCCGCCGCGGCGCCACCTGGCGGAAGCCGCGCTGGGCGATGACGCCGATCAGCATCATGGCGCAGGCGGCGAAAGGCCCGGCGAGCGGCCGGCCGCCGGCGGCAAGGGTCGATTGCACCGCCGTCAGCACCGTCCCAGTCACGCCCCAGCCGGGGAGGATGGCGCAGGTCGTCGCCAGCGTGCCGCGCGGGAAGCGGGGGCGTCGGAGCCAGCCCTCCTGGGGTGCCGCCAGCGTTTCCGGCAGGCGGGCAACAAGGGCAAGCAGCACGAGGCAGATGACGAGGTGCAGGGCGAAGGTCGGCGGCGGCCGTAGCGCCGGCCAGGCAAGGATGGCGGCCAGCGTCAGGATGCCGCCGGCGCCGAAGCTGCCGATGGTGGCGAGGGCGATCACCCCGGCGGCGCGGCGCCCGCCCTCAGGCCCGCCGCCGCCGAGTTCCGCCCCCCAGGCTGCCGCTGCGCCGGCGACGCAGCCCATGCCGAGGCCCTGCGCCACCCGCGCCAGGGCCAGCGCCGGGATGCTCGGCCAGAGGCTCAGCGCCAGGCTGGACAGCGCGGCGAGCGCCACGCCGAGCAGCACGCAGGGCTTGCGGCCGATGCGGTCCGGCAGCGGCCCGAGCAGCGGCGCCGTCACGATCACCGTCGCCGCATAGCAGGCGAAGGCGAGGGCCAGGGCGCCGGCGCCGTAGCCGCCGCGGGCCGCCATCTCGCCATAGAGCGGCAGGGGGATGGTTGTCGCCAGCCCAACGGCGCCGATGGCGAGGCCGACCACGGGCACGGCATGGGCAGGATAGGGCAACGGGCGACTCCGGCGGCGGCCGGGCAGAGTGCGGCAGGCGGCAGGGCGGGTGAAGGGCCCGCCCAATGGACAAGACGACCCGCAGGGGGCAAGATTCGTTGCCATGACCGACCTTTCGCTCCGCGACAGCACCGCAGCCGACATCCCGGCAATCGCCCGCATCTATGCCCACTGGGTCCGCCATGGCTCCGGGAGCTTCGAGACCGAGCCACCGGACGAGGCGGAGATGGCGCGGCGGCGGGAAGCAATCCTCGTTGGGGGCTATCCCTATCTGGTGGCCGTCGATGCGGCAGGGACGGTGCTTGGCTATGCCTATGCCAGCGCCTACCGGACGCGGCCGGCCTATCGGTTCACGGTGGAGAATTCGATCTATGTGTCGCCTGAGGCCGGGCGGCGCGGCATCGGCCGGCTGCTGCTGCAGGCGCTGATGGCGCAGTGCGAGGCGCTCGGCTACCGGCTGATGGTGGCGGTGATCGGCGATTCCGGGAATGCCGGCTCGATCGGGGTGCACAAGTCCTGCGGCTTCGCCCATGCCGGCCTGCTGCCCGCCATCGGCTGGAAGCATGGCCGCTGGCTAGACTGCGTCCTGATGACCTGCGCGCTTGGCGAAGGGGCCTCAACGGCCCCTGACTGATGGCGGGGTCCGGGGGGAAGCTTTCCCCCCGGGTGGAGGCACGGGGGCAGGACCCCCGTCACCCGCTTTACGCGTAGCGGCGCGCCGCCATGGCGGCGTTCCGCGTACCCATCCGCGCACCGAGCACTGCGGCCACGGCGCCGAGCAGCATCGCAGCGAAAGCCCAGTAGGCTGCCACAGCGCCGGCCGTCGCCGCCGCATCGGCCGCTTCGCGGGCCTGGCGCTCTGCGGTCTGCGCCGTCTCGGTCGCCTGCTGCTCGACCTGCTGGATGCGGCGGTTCGCCTCATCGGCCGGGATGTTGTACTCGGCTGCCACCAGCCGGCCCAGCCGGTCGCGGTCCCCCTGCGGCAGGTTGCCGTCGGTGACGCGGCGGGTGAGGATCTGGCCGATCTCCGCCTTGCGCTGGTCGCTGTTCATCGCCGCCGGGTCGCCGCCGCCGGTGCCGCTGAGGGCGTTCTGCGCGCGGTCGACGAGCTGCTGCGGATCGATCTGGCTGGCGAGGCGGCTGGCCGGGCCGGAGGCGGCGGAGGCTGCCTGACCGGCGGCTTGGGACACGCCGCCGACGATGGAGGAGAGGCCCTGGGTCGCGGTCGAGGCGGTGCCGGCAATGATGTTGCCGAGCAGCACCGCCGAAAGCAGGTAGCCGATGGCCCAGACCGAGAGGCCATGCAGCGTGCTGTCCGTGCCGTCCGCGCTGCCCGAGAGGCGCGCCGCGACATAACCGCCGACCGCGAGGCCGATCAGGTTCGAGATCAGCAGCCAGGCGCCGGCGGCGATGCCGACGGTGGAGCCGCTCGGCGACTGGGCGTTGGTGGCGTCGACCGAGCTGGCCCCGACGGCGACACCGAGGATGGAGAGCATGGCGCCCACCGCGACGGCGACGATGCCGCCGGCGAGGATGGCGCCCCAGGAGACGCGGCGCGGCAGGGGCGCAGCGGTTTCCAGCGAGCCGGTCATGGTGCCGGGCGTAGTGGTCGCGCCTATGGTTTGCGTGGCCATTTGTTGTATCCGTGACTGGTTGTGGCGGCAGAACGCCCGCCCCTCGCGGCGGTTCACGGCTTCGGGTTGCGGTTTCTGCCTTGCTCCCGCCACAGGCCCGGTCCAAACCCCCGGCCATTGCTTCTCTGGTCCGGAATTGCCGATGCAGGTCTACCTGCCGATCGCCGAGATGTCGGTGGACGCCTTCCTGCTGGTCGGCATCGGGTTCGGCGTGGGCTGGCTTTCCGGCCTGTTCGGCGTGGGCGGCGGCTTCCTGCTGACGCCGCTGCTGATCCTGATCGGCATCCCCTCTCCCGTCGCCGTCGCCTCGGGAGCGAACCAGACGCTCGGCGCCTCGGTCTCCGGCCTCATCGCGCAATGGCGGCGCGGCAATGTGGACGCCAAGATGGGTGGCGTGCTGCTGGTCGGCGGCGTGCTCGGCTCGCTGGCGGGCGTGCAGCTCTTCGCGCTGCTGCGGCGGGTGGGGCAGGTCGACCTCGCCGTCTCGGTCTTCTACGTGGTCGTGCTGGGCACGGTCGGCGGGCTGATGGTGATGGAGAGCGTGCGCGCCATCCTCCGCCGCCGCACCGCCACGAAGCGCAAGCTGCACGAGCATTTCTGGATGCACGGCCTGCCGCTGAAGATGCGGTTCCGCCGCTCGCGGCTCTACATCTCCATCATCCCGCCGTTTGCGGTCGGCTTCGGCATCGGCGTGCTCTCGGCGGTGATGGGGGTGGGCGGCGGCTTCATGCTGGTGCCTGCGATGATCTACTTCCTCGGCATGCCGACCTCGGTGGTGATCGGCACGTCGCTCTTCCAGGTGGTCTTTGTCGCCGCGAACGTGACGATGCTGCAGGCGGTGCAGCTCGGCACGGTCGACATCCTGCTGACCATGCTGCTGCTGCTCGGCGGCGTCGCCGGCGCGCAATTCGGCGCCTCCATGGGGACGCGGCTGCGCGGGGAGGAGACGCGGGCGCTGCTCGGCCTGCTGGTGCTCTCGGTGGCGATGAGCCTGCTCTGGGGCCTGCTGCGGAGGCCGCCGAACCTCTTCAGCAGCGGCCCCGCGCTGTGATCCGCCTCGCCCTGCTGCTGCTGCTCGCCTGGGCCAATCCCGGCCGGGCGCAGGAGGTGCCGCTGGTCGCCGCCCTTTCGCAGAGCGCGGTCGAGGTGACGACGGGCTTCACCGGCACCTCGCTCATGGTCTTCGGCAGCACCGAGGGGCCGATCGGGCCGGGCGGGGACGAGGTGCTGGTGGTGGCCCGCGGCCCGACCCGGCCGGTGGTGGTGCGGCGGAAGGTCCCGGTGCTCGGGATGATCTGGGTGAACGGGCCCTCCGCCCGCTTCGCCGGGGTGCCGGGCTTCTACTTCCTCGCTGGCACCCGCCCGGCCTGGCAGGTGCTGCCGGAGGACGAGCGGCAGCGGAACAGCCTCGGCCTCGACAGCCTGCCGCTGACCAGCACCGGCGCGCGCTCACCCGCCTTCCGCGCCGCGCTGCTCGACCTCGAGAGCCATAGCGGCCTCTGGCTCGAGAACACGTCGCCCGTCGAGATCGCCGGCAGCCGGCTCTTCCATGCCCGGCTGCCGCTGCCCGCCGCGGTGCCGACCGGCGACTACCAGGTGGAGGTGCTGCTGGTGCGCTCCCGCCGGATCGTGGCGCGGCAGGCGCTCGCCTTCCGGGTGGACCGGGTCGGCACGGCGGACCGCATCGCCACCGTCGCCGCGGACCAGCCTTTCCTCTACGGTCTGTCCTGCATTCTGTTCGCGGCGCTGGCCGGCTGGCTCGGCAGCGTCCTGTTCCGGAGGGGTTGATGGGCGAGACGCGGGAGCAGCAGGAGGCCGCGAGCAAGCGCGACCGGGTGTTTCTCGTGGTGGTGGACGACAGCCCGGAGCGGGCCGTCGCGCTCCGCTATGCCTGCCTGCGCGCGCGCAACGGCGGCGGGCGGGTGGCGCTGCTGCGGGTGACCGAGCCCGAGGGCATCACCGAATGGGCCGGCGTCGGCGCCATGATGGCCGAGGAGCGGCGGGAGGAGGCGGAGCGCATCCTCAGCGGCCTCGCCGCGCAGGTGAACGAGATCACCGGCGGGCTACCGATCCTCCTCATCCGCGAGGGCAATCCCCGCGATGAGCTGCTGGCACTGCTCAAGGAGGACCCGCGCATCTCCATCCTGGTGCTGGCCTCCTCCGGCGACGGCAGCGGGCCGGGGCCGCTGATCAACGCGCTGACCGGGCGCTACGCCACGCATGTGCGGGTGCCGATGACGATCGTCCCGGGCAACCTCGACGATGCCGAGATGGAGCGCGTGACCTAGCCTCGACCGCGACGCCGGGCCCATGGGACGCGATAGCCGGGATCAAGCTCGCGACACCGGGGCATCCCGGGCCAATGCCGGCCGTTACGGCATGCATGGGATATGGTCATCGAGCTTGGTGCGCCTGCATGGGCAGGCTGCCTTGGCCGAGGCGCTGGCGCCGGGCGGCGATGCTTTTCATGTTGCTGCTCCTGCCCGGCTGCGAGACCCTGAACCGCATGGACTACCTGGATCAATTCTTCGATCCAGGGGCTTATGCGGCCCGGCACCAGCCTCGGCCGTCTCCTCCCGCCGGCCCCGGGCGCGCGGCAAGTCCGCCCCGGCAGCTACCCCCTGTTGCAAGTCCGGAGCAGAAGCCTTCCCTGCCGGCAGCGCCCGAACCTGCCGACGACTCGGTGAGCCAAGCCTCTGCCGTGCCGGAAGGGGGACGCGACCAATGGATCCGCAGCACCGTGCGGACGCACCCCTGGCTCGCCCTGAACTGGTCCCAGTTGACGACGGCGCAGCAGCAGCAGGTCGAGCGTCAGCTGTCCCGTGCTGGTAATGGCGAGTCTACGGCCGAGAGTGACCCTGCATCGGCCTGGGACACGATGGGCCTCGACGACCGCACCGAGCTTGCCTTCGGCACTCCCGCCATGGCCGGCGTCGCATCCAACAGGAGTGGCGGCTACGCGGAGCGGCGCCGCTAAGGCGGTTTCCGTTCGCACCGGCTCACGGAGCCCGCTTCAGCTTGTTGTATTAGCGAGCAAGTTAGTACGCTCAGGTGGTTCCACCTGATCGGAGTTCGCTTCAGGGCGGAGGCTCCGGCCAGGCGCTTGGCCTGACCGGAGTTGTTTCAGGAGTCCGCCTCCAGGCTGGCGCTGGCCGGTGGACCATCAGTAACGCCGTGGTGCCGTCAGCGCGCCACCCGCCGCACCGATACCGCCGCCGACCAGGGCGCCCGTGCCGACGTTGCCGCCGGTCAGCGCACCGACGCCAGCACCGGCACCGGCACCGAGCAAGCCACCCGACACCGCCCGCCCGCCCGGGCTCTGGCCGCAGGCCACGAGGCTGAGCGACACGGTCGCTGCCAATAGCACTGCCTTGAATGTCTGCTTCATGGTCACCTCCCGCTTGATGAACGGGAAACGTACCAGTCGGCCAAAAGCCGCTTCCGGCCTGTTCACGTCTGCGCTTCCCTCAAGAGCAGGACGCTTCGGGCAAGCCCGCGCGTTGCCGGATCGCGGTCCCGGGTCAGGCGCAGGGTCAGCGGGTGTCGCCGGTAAGGTCGGCCCGCGGCACGACGGCGCCGAGCGCCTCCAGCGCCGCCCGACTGCGGCGGGCGACGACCAGCAAGGCCGGCAGTTCGCGGGGCTGGCGAAGCAGGGCGAGCGCCACCCGCCCGGCCGCCGGCCGGCCATCCGCCGTCAGCCCGACGGCGGCGGCGCGCGGCAGCACCTCCTCCGCCGTGTCGGCCACGGCTCGCAGCGCGGCGAAGGGCAGGCGGCGGGCGGTGGCGAAGGCGGCGGCCGCCTCGGTTTCCAGGTCGACGATGAGGGCGCCGGTCGCGGCCCGCAGCAGCCGCTTGCCGGAAGGCTCGCCGACCACCCCGGCCGCGCCGGCCACCATGCCGAGCCGCGCGCCGCAGCGCCGGGCCAGCCGTGCCGACCAGACCGGATCAGCCGCATAGGCCCCGCCTGGCCCGCGCACCCGCGTGGCGACCACCAGATCGCCGGTGATGAGCGAGGGGTCGAGTCCGCCGGCGATGCCGAAGCTCAGTACGCCGGAGATGTCCTCCGGCTGTTGCTGCAACAGGGTGCGCAGGCGGGCCGGATCGCCGCCGCTGACGACGACGCGCAGCCCCTTCGGCAACAAGGCTGCCTCCGACTGCATGCCGACAACGGCGAGGATGGACGGGGCGCTCATGCTGCGGCGCAGTATAGACAAGGCAAGCCAGCGCTGCCCACCCCACGCCGGCAAGGTTTACCGCGGCTGGACGACCTCCACGCCGCCCGGCAGGGCGAGGCCGCGGGCGCGCAGGCAGTCGCGGAAGGCGCGGGCCAGCAGGACCCGTTCCTCGCGGTTCAGCCGGTCGTCATTCACCGAATTGCCCAGCATGCGCTGGCGGTTCAACGCCGTCACGCTGGGGGAGCGGCGGGCCTCCTCGTGGCATTCCCGCTCATCCGGCGTTTCGGGCGGCCGTTGCGGGCCGGGGCCGAAGACACTGTTGTAGAGGCCGCAGCCGCCGAGCGGCAGCAGCAGGGCGAGCGCCGCGGCGGCGCGCCTCACTGCCCGGCCTCGGCCAACCAGTCCTCGATCAGCCGGCGGGCGATGCTGTCGCCGCGCGGCAGGGCGAAGCCATGCGCCTCCGGGTTGCGCATCTCCTCGACCGTGAACCAGCGTGCGTCGCGCAGCTCCTCCGGGTCGATGGTGATCTCGTCGCTCAACCCCTCGGCGTGGAAGCCGAGCATGATGGAGGCGGGAAAGGGCCAGGGCTGCGAGGAATGGTAGTGGGCGTCGCCGACATCGATGCCCGTCTCCTCCTTCACCTCGCGCCGCACCGCCTCCTCCAGCGTCTCGCCCGGCTCCACGAAGCCGGCGAGGGTCGAGTACATCACGCTGTTGGGGAAGCGGGTGGAATGGCCGAGCAGGCAGCGCCCCTCGCGCACCACCAGCATGATGACGGCCGGGTCGGTCCGCGGGAAATGCTGCGTGCCGCAGTTGGTGCAGGCCATGGCATTGCCGGCCGAGCGCGGCTCGCAGCCGGCGCCGCAGACGCCACAGAAGCGGTGCCGGGTGCGCCAGTGCATCAGCCCGCGCGCATGGGCGAGGACGCTCGCCTCGCCCGGCGGCAGCAGCCCGGCGACGGCGCGGAGGTCGGTGAAGGCGCCCATTCCCTCCGGCAGCAGCGGCAGCGGGTCCTCCGCCTCCGAGCAATCGACGGCGAAAACCGGCCGCCCCTCCCAGAAGCCAAGGAAGGCCCAGGGCCCGCCCGCCATGCGCACCGCCTCGGCCGCGGCGCCGGTCAGCAGCACCGCTTCCGGCGCGCCTTCGGGCACGCCCTTCATCAGGCTGCGGCTGCGCCAGACCGGGACGAAGAGCGTCTCCGCATCGGCCAGGGCGGCCTTGATGAAGGCGGCATCCTCGCGGCGGTTGGACGCGCGGTCGAGGGGGCTGCCGGAATAGGCGTTGGGGCGGCTGGCGGGAATGGAGAGCATGCGGGACGGACGGTGCCATGCGAGGGGCGCGGGGGCAACGGGCGGACCGAAGAGCCCGGCTTGTACGAAGCCCCCCAGGGCATGATATGGTGCCCCCGGAAGGTCGGCGGCGGACGGGCTCCCCGCCAACCCGGTCAGGTCCGGAAGGAAGCAGCCGTAACGGGTTCTCGCCCGGGTCGCTTGCCGGCCTTCCACCCTCTCCCCGGCCCGGCGGGCCAGATGCACGGGATGCCGCCGCGCCGATGTCCTCATCCCTGTTTGGCACCGAAGACCCGCCGCCCGAGGACGCCCTCCCGGAGCCGCCGGCCGAGGGCCCCGGCCTCTTCGGCGAGGCCCCGCCCCTGCCGCCGCCGCCCGCCCCGACGCCGCCCGCCGCCCAGGCGGATGCGCCCTATCGGGTGCTTGCCCGCAAGTACCGCCCCAGCACCTTCGAGCAGCTGATCGGCCAGGATGCGCTGGTGCGCACGCTTCGCAACGCCTTCGCGCAGGACCGCGTGGCGCATGCCTACCTGCTGACCGGCGTGCGCGGCGTCGGCAAGACCACCACGGCGCGGATCATCGCCCGCGCGCTCAACTGCATCGGCCCGGACGGCAAGGGCGGCCCGACGCCGGAGCCCTGCGGCGTCTGCCCGGAATGCAAGGCGATCCTCGCCGACCGCCACCCGGATGTGCAGGAGCTCGACGCCGCCTCCAACAACGGCATCGACGACGTGCGGGAGCTGCGCGAGCGGCTGCGCTACCGCCCGGCCCAGGGGCGGTTCAAGGTCATCATCCTGGACGAGGTCCACATGCTGTCGACGGCGGCGTTCAACGCGCTGCTGAAGACGCTGGAGGAGCCGCCGGCTCAGGTGAAATTCATGCTGGCGACGACCGAGCTGCGCAAGGTCCCGGCCACCATCCTCAGCCGCTGCCAGACCTTCCACCTGAAGCGCGTCCCCCAGGCGGAGCTGCGCGGGCATTTCGAGCGCATCGCCGGGCTGGAGCAGGTGACCGTCGAGCCGGAGGCACTGGCGATGCTGGCCCGCGCGGCGGACGGCTCGGTGCGCGACGGGCTCTCGCTGCTCGACCAGGCGATCGCCCTCGGTGGGCCGGAGGGGCAGGTCACCACCGAGGCGGTGCGCGACATGCTCGGCCTCGCGGACCGCGCCATGGTGCTGGAGCTGATGGAGGCGCTGATGGGCGGCCGCACGGCGGAGGCCCTCACCCTACTCGACCGCGCGCATGAGCGCGGCGCCGACCCGGCCGTGGTGCTGCAGGACCTGCTGGAGCTGACCCATACCCTCACCCGCCTCCGCAGCGTCCCCGGCCTGAAGGACGACCCCTCGCTGACCGAGGGCGAGCGGACGCGGGGCGCGGCGCTGGCCGAGCGCCTCTCCGTCCCCGTGCTCGGCCGTGCCTGGCAGATGCTGCTGAAGGGGCTCGGCGAGGTGAACGAGGCGCCGGACCGCCGCGCCGCGACGGAGATGGTGCTGATCCGCCTCGCCCATGTCGCCGAGATGCCGACGCCCGGCGACCTGGTGCGCCGCCTGACCGAGGGCGGCACGGTGCCGGCCAACGCCCCCCGCCCCGCGCCGACCGGCAATGGCGGCGGGATGCGGGCGGTGGCCAATGGCGCGCCGGTGCTGGCCGATGCCGTCGCCACGCCCGACCTCGCCCAGCCGCGGAGCTGGCGCGAGGTGGTGGCGCTCGCCTCCGGCCGCAAGCCGATGGTACATGCCCATCTCGTCCACAGCGTCCATCCCGTGCGAGTGCAGCCGGGGCGGATCGAGATGCGGGTGCAGCCGGACACGCCGCGCGACCTGGCCACCGAGCTCGGCGCTCTGCTGCTGGAGCGCACCGGCCAGCGCTGGACCATCGCCCTCTCCAATGCCGAGGGCGAGCCGACCCTCGCCCAGCAGGGCCGCGAGGCCGATGCGGAGCGCCGCAGCCTGGCGCAGAGCCACCCGCTGGTGCAGGCGGTGCTCGCCGCCTTCCCCGGCACGGTGATCGAGGCGGTGCGCGATGCCGGGGCGGATGCCTACGGCCTCACCGCCGTCGCCACGGAGGCGGATGGCGAGGGCGAACCACCGGATTTCGACGATGTTCCACCCCCCGACGACGACGAGAGAGAATAGGGCAGCGCCATGAAGAATCTCGGCAACATGCTGAAGCAGGCCCAGCAGATGCAGTCCCGCATGGCGGAGATGCAGGCGAAGCTGGACGCCACCACCGTCGATGGCGCCGCCGGCGCCGGCATGGTGCAGGTGACGCTGACCGGCAAGGGTGACCTCAAGCGCGTCGCCATCGACCCGAGCCTGATGGCGGCCGACGAGCGCGAGGTGCTGGAGGACCTGCTGGTCGCCGCCCATGCCGATGCCAAGCAGAAGGTCGAGGCCATGATGGCCGAGGAGATGCAGAAGGCGACGGCCGGGCTGAACCTGCCGGGCGGCCTGCCGGGCGGCTTCAAGCTGCCCTTCTGATGAATGAGTGACCGGCCCGCCGATCCGATCGAGCAGCTGGTCGGGCTGCTCGCCCGCCTTCCCGGCCTTGGCCGGCGGAGCGCCCGGCGCGCGGCGCTCAAGATGCTGATGCAGCCGGACCGGGTGATGCTGCCGCTCGCCGCCGCGCTCCAGGCCGCGGCGGCGGCGGTGCAGCCCTGCGGCACCTGCGGCAACCTCGATGCCCGCAACCCCTGCCGCATCTGCCGCGACCCACAGCGGGACCGCGGGCTCATCTGCGTCGTCGAGGGCGTCTCGGAGCTCTGGGCGCTGGAGCGGGCGCATGCCCATCGCGGCCTCTACCATGTGTTGGGCGGCACGCTCTCGGCGCTCGGCGGCGTCGGGCCGGAGGACCTCGCCGTGCAGCCCCTCCTCGCCCGGATCGAGGGCGCGGAGCCCAGGGTGGAGGAGGTGATCCTCGCCCTGCCCGCAACGGTGGATGGGGCGACGACGGCGCACTACCTCTCCGACCGCCTGGCCGGCACCGGCGCGCGCGTCACCCGCCTGGCGCAGGGCGTGCCGATGGGCGGGGCGCTCGACGTGCTCGACGAAGGAACGCTGGCGGCGGCATTGAAGGCGCGGCGCTCGCTGTGATGCCGCCTATCAGACGATGAAATCGCTTTCGAGCAATTGTGCCTTGGAGATGCCGACGAGATAAAGGTAGTCGAGGCCATCGCCGAGGGAGATGTAGGTGCTGCCGGCGCCGTCATCGACGGCCTTGGCGATGACGGTGGCGGCGTTGGCGTAGCGGTAGGCGGAGACGTCGACCTTGTCTTTCGTGGGATTGAACTCGAAGACGATGTCGTAGGAGACGGCACCGGACTGGCGCGGGTCGACGATGATGGTGTTGTCGCCGCGGGCAACGTAGTTGCCGATATCGGTGACGCCGAGGGTCGACAGCGAGATGAAATCGATGCCGTCGCCGGCGCGGTAGGTGTCGGAGCCGCCGCGGCCGAAGAGGACGTTGTTGCCGGAGTTGCCGATCATCTCGTTGCCGAAGATCGAGCCGACGGCGGTGGTGCCGGTACCGTTCGGGTCGTCGGCACCCTCGGCGATGACGACGCGCTCTGCGACCGAGTAGACATCCCAGTAGAAATTCGCGGTGGAGACGATGGTGTCGAAGCCGCCGAAGCCATAGGCGGCATAGGCTGGGATGTTGCCCTCGTCGACCAGATCGAGGCCGCTGTGGACGATGTAGGTATCGCTGCCGGCACCGCCGAGCAGGACGTTGCCGAAGCCGGCCGGACTGGAGCCGCCGTCGAGCGTGTCATTGCCGGCTTCGCCGATCAGGAGGTCGATCCCGCCGCCGCCCGCCACGCTATCATTGCCAACGCCGCCATAAATGTAGTCGGCGCCGGCGCCCCCGGTGAGCGTATCGTCGCCACCCTGGCCATAGAGCGAATTGCCGCTGTCGTTACCGGTGATCTGGTTTCCCAGCTCGTTGCCGACGCCAAAGCCCGCAGTCGCGCCGGCGGTCAGCATCAGGTTCTCGACGCCGGCCATCAGATTGAGGCTGATGCTCGACCGGATGGTGTCGATGCCATCCCCCGGCAGCTCCGTGACCGTGTCGCCGGCGCCATCCACCACATAAGTGTCGTTGCCGGCACCGCCGGACATGACATCGTCACCCGTGCCGCCATCCAACGTGTCGTCGGAGGTGCCGCCAGTCAGCGTATCCGCGCCGGCATCGCCTTGGAGAAGGTAGTGGCCGTCATCGGCCGCGATGATCAAATCCGTCCCGTCGCCGCCGGAGAGGGTCGCGTCGCCGCCCTGCCCGGGGAAACACTCGATGACGTCGTTTCCGTCATCGCCGTGGACAAGGATGACACCGCCCGGACTGGTGAAGGTCTGGCCAATCTGATCATCGCCCATCCCGCCACGGACCGTGCCGCTGCTGCTGGCGAAGATGATATCGTTGCCGGAGCCGCCATCCATGCTGTCGGTGCCCGTGCCGCCCAGGATAACGTCGTCTCCGTCGTTGCCCAGCAGCGTATCGTCACCTGACCTGCCATACAGCGAGTCGCTACCGGTCCCGCCGTCCAGGCTATCGGCCCCAGCCGCCCCGCCATCCAGCGTGTCATTGCCCGAAAGGCCGAGGATCGTGTCGTTGCCGAGGCCGCCCAACAGGGCTTCGGCGGCAGCGGTGCCGTTCAGGAACAGGCCAGCCAGGGAGGTACCTTGGGGATCATACCCAAGGTTGGCTTGGGTCAGCGCGCTGGTGGCCACGCCTTTGAGGATGACCAGTGGGACGTACCTGTCTCCTCCGCCATCCTCGTCCCATTGGACGATGGTATCGCCTTGCTGCGCCACCAGTCGCAAGTATCCGGCCGGCCCGAAGGGGTTACCAAGGTCGACGCCCAGGTCACGGATCGGTCTCAGCAGATCCGCAAAGTCGAGGATATCGCCGCCAGCGCCAGGGACGAAATCAGTAACCAGGATCGCGTCGGCCTCGGTCACCCCAATATGGACGGGCGGCAGATAGATCGTGTCCTGACCGGCGCCGCCGATGATCGTGGTGGGGCCGTTCGGGCTGATCCGGTCGTTGCCGTCACCGCCGTCGATCGTATCGCCGAAGCTGCCGATCAGGGTATCATTGCCGCCAAGCCCGGACAGCGAGTCGAAGGGTCCGCCCTGCAGGAAATTTTCGCCCGAGACGTCGATTAGCGTCGCCATTTTTGGCTTCCAACCCTATGACACGATCCAAACTTGCGTTCCGGCTATCAACCACAGATTTGTAAAATGAGAGTTAATTTTCATTCCAAGCAGCAACGATGGATTCTTCACAACTTGCAGGCGGGTTCGATCGTGCTGGCGCTTATGAATATTTTGCATCGACGTTGCGATTTCCTTACTATCTTCTGGTATTTCGGCTCGTGCTTTTTTACCGGTGTAGACCTTTGATTGGAGCCGACCGGCGCAGCTTTCGAGGGATCCCAACCCAATTCAGGGCCATTTACAGATAATGACCGACTTGCTCCCCCATGAAGCGATCGTCTGGGCGTTCCGTATGCTGATCGGGCGCGATCCGAAGGATGAAGGCGAAATCGAGCTGCACAGGCAGCATCCCGATGTCGACTCCTTGCGCACGGCCTTTCTGAGCACCCCCGAGTTCCGGCTGACCTTCTCGAAGTTCGGGCCGAAGCAGCCTTACTGCGCTCCGCTCTTCCTGTTGCAGAAGCCACAAGATCCGGCACTTCCCTGGCGCTTCACGCCGCCTTCACTGCAGGAGCCAGTGTCTCAGCTTTGTACTGCCGGACAAATGGAAGAGCCCTGCTTCGCTGAACTTTGTGCTGCACTCGACCTGCCCGTAAGCCAGCATCGCAAGATCTGGGAATTCTGCTTCCTTGTTGCTGCGATGAAGGCGAACGGCCTGCTCCGGCCTGGATCGAGGGCGCTCGGCTTCGGTGTCGGGACGGAACCGCTGCCCGCTTTCCTGGTGAAACATGGCATGAGCGTCCTTGCGACCGACGCACCGCTCGACGTCGTGGAGGGCCAGGGTTGGGAAACGTCCAACCAGCACGCGACGGGCATCGAGGCGCTGGACCGACCGGCCATCATTCCCTTCGAGACTTTGCAGCGTCAGACCCAGTTCAGGGCGCTCGACATGAACGCCATACCGGATGACCTCGAAGGCTTCGACCTATGCTGGTCGTCATGCGCGCTCGAGCACCTTGGCTCGATCGGTCATGGTCTGCGCTTCATCGAGGAAAGCCTGCGGCCGCTGAAGCCGGGCGGCTTTGCCATTCACACGACCGAATTCAATCTTTCCTCCAATACCGATACCCTGGAGGCACCCAATCTGGCCTTCTTCCGCAAGCGGGATATCGAAGAGCTGGCCAGCCGGCTCGTTGCGGCTGGCCACCAGGTTTCGCCGCTCAACTTCCATCCGGGCGAGGCTGAACTCGATGCTGTCATCGACCTGCCGCCCTACGCGCTGCCGCATCTGAAGTTACTGGCTGCCGACTACGTCACCACGTCGATCGGCCTGGTCATCCGCAAGGCGGGGGGCTGACCAGGGCAGATCAGCTTGGGCTTTGGCCAAAATTCACCGGCTCCAGGCGGGACAGATAAAGCATCGTATCCTCTCGCTCGGCCAAAAGGCGTTCTGGCCGAGCCGGCCGCACCACGGCGTCGTCATCGAGCTGGCGCAGCGGGAAGGCGGCCGAGATCTCCTCCAGCATGCGCTGCGGGTCCCGGCAACGGAGGGCGTTGAACTCCAGAAGAATCTTGATATCGGGACTGCGCCGAATAAGGTCGCCAATGCCAGACCACAATACTTCCTCGGCTCCCTCGACGTCGATCTTCATGAAATCAACCGCACCGACCGCCAGATCGTTCAAGGCGAGCGTTTCGACCTCGACTTCGATAATGTCGCCATCCGTCGCGGACGCGCCCCCCATCAGGCTGCCATTCTTGGGATCGCGGACCGAAGCGCGGAACTGCAAACGATCGCCGCTACGCCCGGCAACGGCCTTCGCTTCGCACTCGGTCCAGCGGCTGAAGCCATTGATGTCAATATTGCGTTGCAGCAAATCGAGTAGCCAGGGGTTGGGCTCAATGGCAAGGACCTTGCCGCCAGCACCAACCAAATCCCCCATCAAAACGGTATAGTATCCCAGGTTTGCACCGACATCGACAACGGTCATCCCCTTGCCGACGTTACGCCAGATGAAATCACTTACCCAGTATTCCCAGTAGCCATCCATCATCAAATGCGGTGCAAGGCCACGGTCCCGGCAATCAACGAAGAATTTGTAACGACCAAGAATACGGCACAATATGGTCTCGGGGTCGATCGAAATCGTATGGCATCGCCGCCGTATCGCCGCTTCGAGGCCCCGGCGATCATGGGAAGTGATTAAATCCTCGATGCTTAAAAGATCGAGTTGTTGGTCCAGCGACATCAAGTGCCCCCATGCATGGCGCCCGAACAGCCAATACGATGCCGTTCCGGAATTCCAAGGCACCATAGGGGGCGGTGGCTGGACGGTTCAACAACAAGAAGCCGTCCCCCAACGAATTGGGGGACGGCTCACAACACCAAGCAGGTGCTCGCCAATCAGTCGTTGGTCGCGTCGCGGACCTTGTCCTTGGCGCCGCCGACGGCGTTCTGCACCTTGCCCTCGGCCTTGTCGGTCTTGCCTTCGGCCTGCAGGGCAGCGTCGCCGGTCACCTTGCCGGCGGCATCCTTCACCGCGCCCTTGACCTGCTTGCCAATGCCTTCGATGCGATCCTTGTCCATGGCTGGCACTCCCCTTTGGCGCACCGCGGCATGCGGCGGCTTCGAGGGACAGAACGCAATGAGGGAGCGAAAGGTTCCGGGTTACGATCCGGTCACAGGCCTTCCAGCGCCGCCTCCACCGCGGCGCCGAAGCGCTCGACGATCGTATCCACCTGCTCGGCCGTGACGTTGTAGGGCGGTGCGAGGATGGCATGGTCGCCCTGCCGCCCGTCGATGGTGCCCCCCATGGGGTAGCAGGCGAGGCCGCGGGCATAGCCCTCCATCTTCACCCGCTCGTTCAGCTTGAGCGCCGGGTCGAAGACCGCCTTGCTGGCCCGGTCGGCGACGAATTCCACCGCCCAGAACAGGCCCCGCCCGCGGATGTCGCCGATGTGCCGGTGGTTGCCGAAGCGCTCCAGCAGCCGCTGCTCCAGCCGCGCGCCCATCTCCCTGGCATTCTCCAGCAGTTGCTCCTCGGCGATCACCCGCTGCACCGCGAGCGCCGCGGCGCAGGCGACCGGATGCGCCTGGTAGGTGTGGCCGTGCATGAAGGCGCCGGAGCCTTGCAGGAAGGCCCCCATCACCCGCCCATGTACCAGGATGCCGCCGATCGGCTGGTAGCCGCCGCCGAGCCCCTTGGCGACGATCTGGATGTCGGGCACCACGCCTTCCTGCTCCCAGGTGTGCATGGTGCCGCAGCGGCCCATGCCGCTCATCACCTCGTCGAGGATGAGCAGCGCGCCGTGCCGGTCGCAGACCGCCTTCATCGCCGGGAAATAGCCGGGCAGCGCCGTGGCGCAGCCGAGCGTGGCGCCGACCACCGTCTCCGCCATGAAGCCGATGACGGTGTCAGGGCCGAGGCGCTGGAACTCCGCCTCCAGCTCACCGGCCAGGCGGGTGACGTATTGCTCGTCGCTCTCGCCCTCGCCCTGGCCGCGATAGGCATAGCAGGGCGAGACATGGCTGAAGGCCGGCGAGAGCAGCGGCTGGTAGGGCGCGCGGCGCATCGCATTGCCGCCGGCCGAGAGCGCGCCGAGCGTGTTGCCGTGGTAGCTCTGCCGCCGGGCGATGAAGCGCGTCCTCTGCGGCTGGCCGAGCTCAAGGAAATACTGGCGCGCCAGCTTGATCGCCGCCTCGTTCCCCTCCGAGCCGGAGGAGCAGAAATAGGCATGCGTCAGCCCGCCGGGCTCGTGGCCGACCAGCACATCGGCCAGCGCCTCGGCGCTCTCGCAGCTGAACAGCGCGGTATGCGCATAGGAGAGCGTGTCGAGCTGCGCCTTGATCGCCTCGATCACCTTCGGATGCCCATGGCCGAGGCAGGCCACGGCCGCGCCGCCCGAGGCATCGATGATCGCGCGGCCATCCTGGTCGTAGAGATGGATGCCCTCGCCCCGCAGGGCGAGCGGCGGGTCGGCATGCAGGCTGCGATGGATGAGGTGGCTCACGGTGGGACCTCCGGCGCGGCAAGGCGGCCAGGGTTCCATGATTCCGAAAGCCGCTCAACACGCGGCCGGGCAGCGACTTCAGGGCATGGTGCGAGGCGCCGTCGTCTGCGGCGTCGGCGCGATGCGGCCGTTCTGGTCGGGCGTCGCGACCCCGTTGGTCCGGCGCGGCGCTTCGGCGCAGGCGGCCATAAGGGCGAGCAGCAGCAGCGGGGCGGCGAGGCGCATGTTTCGTCTCCAGGGCGGTTGCAACAGGGGCAGAAACCCCGTCGCCGCCCGAAGTTGCTCAGGGTGCCGTCAGCACGCCGACCGTCGCGCCCGCCATGCAGCAGGCGATGCTCGCCGCGACCAGCGCCTTCAGCCCGAGCCGCAGGATGTCGGCCCGGCGTTCCGGACACATCGCGGCCATCCCCGTCACCATGATCCCGACCGAGGCGAAATTGGTGAAGCCGCAGAGCGCATAGGTGAGGATGACGCGCGACCGCTCGGCAAGACCTGCCCCGCCGCTCGCGGCGAGCTGGAGGTAGCTGACGAACTCGTTCACCACCACCTTCACGCCGAGGCTGGCGCCAACCGTCGCGCATTCCGCGGCCGGGATGCCCATGGCGAAGGCGAGCGGCCAGAACACCCAGCCGGCGATGGCCTCCAGCGTCCAGCCCGTCAGCGGCTGGAGGATGCCGTTCGCCAGCGCCACCAGCGCGACAAAGACGATGAGCGAGGCCATGATGCCGAGCAGCAGCTGCAGGCCATCCGCCGTGCCACGCACCAGCGCGTCCATGGTGCTGTCGTAGAGGCGGGGGGCCTCCCCTTCCGGCCTGGATGTCGCCATCGCCTCCCGCTCCGGCAGCATCAGCAGCGCGGCGAGGATGGCGCCTGGCGCCGAGACCAGGCTCGCCGTCAGCAGCTGCCCGGCCGCATCCGGAACCACCGGGGCGATCATCGTCGCATAGACCACCAGCATGTTGCCGCTGATGGTGGCGAGGCCGGCCACCATGACGACGAACAGCTCCGCCTCGGTCAGCCGCCCGAGCCAGGGGCGGATCAGCAGCGGGGCTTCCACCATGCCGACGAAGACATTCGCCGCGACCGAGAGGTTGCAGGCCCCGGACAGGCCGAACAGCCAGCCGAGGCCACGCGCCAGCCCGCGCACCACCAGCGGCATGACGCGCCAGTGGTATAGCACCGCAGAGAGCGCGCCGACCAGCAGCACCAGCGGCAGCGCCTGGAAGAAGAGGATGAAGCTGCCGCCCGGCACCGTCTCCGCATAGGGCAGCGGACCGCCGCCGAGATAGCCGAAGACCAGCGTGGTGCCTGCCCGCGTCGCCCGCGCCAGCGCATCCACTGCATCGCCCACCAGGGCGAAGCCGGCGCGCAGCGGCGGCAGGTGCAGCAGCGCCGCGGCAACCAGCATCTGCCCGAGCAGCCCCGCCACCACCACGCGCGGGCGCACGCCGCGCCGGCAGCCGCCCAGCACCCAGGCCAGCAGGCAGAGCGCCGGCAGCCCGGCCAGGGATTGCAGTTGCAGCGCGCTCATTCGGCAGCTCTTGCCGGGGCCGGCGGATCCATCTCCACCGCCTCGATGCGGGCGGCGGTCGCCAGGATCTTCTGCGCGGTGATGCCGATCTGGTCCATGTCGGACTGCGCCTCGCCGAAATGCCGGCGGAGGTTGGCGACGCGCCGGTCGAGCCGCCCCGTTTCCTCCGCCAGCCGCGCCACCTCCAGCCGGAGGTGCTGCGCCTCCGCCCGCAGCCGTACGTCGCGCATCAGCGCCCGCATGGCGCCGAGCACCGCCCAGAGCGTCCCGGGCGAGACCAGGTAGACGCCGCGCCGCGCCGCCTCCTGCACCAGCCCGCCATGGAGCGCGTGGAGGTCGGCATGCAGGGCTTCGGAGGGGAGGAAGATCAGCGCGCCCTCCGCCGTCTCGCCCGGCCGGATGTACTTGCTCGCCACGTCGTCGACATGACGGCGGATGTCGGAGACCAGCCGCCGCGTTGCCTGCACCCGCGTCCCGTCGTCCATGGCCGTGCGCAGCGCCTGCCAAGCCTCGAGCGGGAATTTGCTGTCGATGGCGATGGGTCCGGGCGGGAAGGGCAGGCGGATCAGCGCGTCGCAGCGCGTGCCGTTGGAGAGCGGGTGCTGCCAGGCCCAGCCCTCGGCCGGCAGGCGGTCGGCCAGCATGTCGCGCAGCTGCACCTCGCCGAAGGCCCCGCGCGCCTGCTTGTTGCCGAGGATGCCGGCGAGCGTCGTCACCTGCCCGCCCAGCGCCTCGATATTGGCCCGCGCGGCATCGATGACGGCCAGGCGCTCATGGATGCGCCGGGCGCTTTCCTGCGTCCGGTCGGCGCTGTCGGCGAGGCTGCGGGCCAGGCGCTCGTTCTGCTGCGCCACCGCCTGGTCGAGCCGGTCGGACAGCGCCTCCATCCGGTCGGCGAGCAGGGCTACGCCCTCCCCGCCGCCGCGCGGGCGGAAGGCGAGCACCAGCAACCCGCCGGCGAGCGCGGCCACGACGGGCACCAGCAAGGGCAGCAGCCAGTCCGGCACGCAGAGCACTCCCCGATTCGCGGCCGAAGTCTCGCATGTTTCACGCCGGGATCAGGACGCTAGGCGGAATTCCCCGTCCTCGCCGAGCAGCATCAGCCGGCCCGTCGCCACGCCGAAATGCCCGCCATGCAGGCTCAGCCGGCCGGCCCCGACAGCCTCAGCCACCCAGGGGAAGGTCATCAGGTTGCGGAGCGAGATGCGCACCGCCTCGTGCTCGCCCTCGGTCTGCTGCTCGGCCGGGTCGCAACGCAGCACCCGCTCCCGCGCCTCGGCGGCAATGCTGATCCAGCCGACGACGAAGTCCTGCGCCTCGGGCGGCGCGCCGTGCAGGAGCGCCGCGACGCCGCCGCAGAGCGCATGGCCGAGCACCAGCACCCGCTCCACCTTCAGCACGCGCACGGCGAATTCCAGCGCCGCGCTGGTGCCGTGGAAGGCGGCGTCCGGCATGTAGGGCGGCACCAGGTTGGCCACGTTGCGGACGACGAAGAGCTCGCCCGGCGCTGCCGAGAAGATCATCTGCGGATCGACCCGGCTATCGGAGCAGGCGATCACCAGCGTCTTCGGGCTCTGCCCGCGCTCGGCCAGTTCCTCGAACCGCGCTTTCTGCTGCGGCCAGGTTTCCTCGCGGAAGCGGCGATAGCCGTCGATCAGGCGTTGCATGGGGTTCCTGCTGCGCTGCGATGATGATTCGCCCGATGTGTTCCGACCGGGGCCGGAATCAAGCCCGGCTCAGTGGCGGAAGTGCCGCATGCCGGTGAAGACCATGGCGAGCCCCGCCGCATCGGCCGCCGCGATCACTTCGTTGTCGCGCATCGAGCCGCCGGGCTGGATCACCGCCGTGGCGCCGGCCGCCGCCGCCGTCTCCAGCCCGTCGGCGAAGGGGAAGAAGGCGTCCGAGGCGACGACGCTCCCGCGGGCCAGCGGCTCGGCGAGGCTGGCGGCCTTGGCCGCCGCCTCCGACTTCCAGGCGGCGATGCGGCTGCTTTCCACCCGGTTCATCTGCCCGGCGCCGATGCCGACCGTCGCCAGCCCCTTGGCATAGACGATGGCGTTCGACTTCACGTGCTTGCAGACGCGGAAGGCGAAGAGCAGGTCGGCCATCTCCTGCTCGCTCGGCGCCCGCTTGGTCACCACCTTGAGACCCGCCGCCTCGACGCGGCCGGCATCCCGCGACTGCGCCAGGAAGCCGCCGGAGACGCTCTTGAACACGCGGCCGGGCACCGCCGGGTCGGGCACGGCGCCGGTCAGCAGCAGGCGGAGGTTCTTCTTCCGGGCGAAGACCGCCTTCGCGGCTTCGTCCGCATCAGGGGCGACGACGACCTCGGTGAAGATGGCGGTGATCCTTTCCGCCGCCGCCGCATCCAGCACCCGGTTCGCCGCGACGATGCCGCCGAAGGCCGAGACCGGGTCGCAGAGCAGCGCCCGGTCCCAGGCCGCCGTCAGGCTCTCGTCCACGGCCACGCCGCAGGGATTGGCGTGCTTGACGATGACGATGGCCGGCCGGTCGAACTCGGCGACGCATTCGAAGGCGGCGTCGGTGTCGTTCAGGTTGTTGTAGGACAGCTCCTTGCCCTGCACCTGCCGCGCGGTGGCGATGCCCGGCCGGTCGCTGCCATCGGTGTAGAAGGCCGCCTGCTGGTGCGGGTTCTCGCCGTAGCGCAGGCCCTGGCGCAGCACGCCCGCGACGGCGAGGCGGGGCGGGAAGGCCTCGCCGAGTTGTCCGGCGAACCAGCCGGAGATGGCGGCGTCATAGGCCGCCGTCCGGGCATAGGCGGCGGCGGCCAGCCGGCGGCGCGTCGCCAGCCGCGTGCCGCCCTCGGCCGCCATCTCGGCCTGCACCTCGACCAATTGCGCGGGCTCGGTCAGCACGACCACATGCGCGTGGTTCTTGGCGGCGCTGCGGATCATCGCCGGGCCGCCGATGTCGATGTTCTCGATGCAGTCCTCGAAGCCGGCGCCGCCGGCGACCGTCGCCTCGAAGGGGTAGAGGTTGACCGCGACGAGGTCGATCGGCGCGATGCCGTGCTCGGCCATCTGCGCCCCATGCTCCGGCAGGTCGCGCCGGCCGAGCAGGCCGCCATGCACCTGCGGCACCAGCGTCTTCACCCGGCCATCCAGGATCTCGGGGAAGCCGGTATGCTCGGAGACGTCCTTTACCAGGATGCCGGCTTCGCGCAGCGCCCGCGCGGTGCCGCCGGTCGAAAGGATCTCCACCCCCTGCCCGGCCAGGAACCGGCCGAATTCGAGCAGCCCGGTCTTGTCGGAGACGGAGATCAGGGCACGGCGGATGGGGACGAGGTCGGTCATGGATGGCGCTCCGCGGGTCGCGGCGGGGCATAGACCCGGGGGCGGCGCGGGGCAACCTTGGGGGAGGGGCGCTGCCCCTCCCGGGTCCTACCGCAGCGGCGGCAAGGGCGCCCGCTGCACGCCACCGCTCGCCACCGGCGGCGGCCCGCTGCCGAGCGTGCCCGGCGCGGGTTGCTGATAGGCCGGCGCAGGCTGCTGATAGGCGGCCGGCCCCGGAGCGGCCATGCCGCCCCTGCCATCGAAGCGCATCAGCGCCGCCCGCAGCGGGTCCGCCCCTGGATTGTGCACCTGCATCGCCACCACGATCTGCCGCGGCCCGACCTCCTGCCGGTAATAGGAGCGGTTCCACTCGCTTCGCGCCGAAAGCAGCGTCCCCTCCAGCGTCAGCCCGGCATAGAGCCCGCGCGCCCGGGCGAAGGCGACGATATCCGCGCCCACCGCCGCCGTCGTCGCGCCCTCGACCGAACCGCCGAAGGTAGCGAAGGCGAGCGAGGCATCCGCTCCCAGCTTCAGCTGGCTGTCGAGCAGCGCAGTCAGCGCCCGGTCGTTCATGATGAGCATCAGGATCTGCAGGTCCTGGATGCCCGCCTGGAGGCCGAAGCTGCCCGATCCCATCGAATAGAAGGCCGGCGAGGACCAGGACCCGGCGGCATCCCGCCCGACCATCACGCAGCCGCCGCCCTCGCCGCCGAAGAAGAAGCCGCCACGGAAGATTCGCGGGCAGACCAGCACGGCGCGCGCCCGGTGCAGCATCTGCGCCGCCTTCAGCCGGTCGTTCCCCTCGCCAAGGATCTCCTGGACGGAGAGCGTGGCCCGGTCGACCAGCGTCTGCTCCTCTCCCCCGGCCGGCACGCCGCCCGCGCAGCCGGTCAGCATCGCCAGGGTCATGCCCAGGATCATCAGACGCCGCATGAAGCTTCCCCACCAAGCCATGGATTTCAGTGGCGGAAGCTAACCTCGTTTATCCCCGCTGTCCAAAGCTTCGCCGGCACGGCTTGTCCGCAGCCAGGCAAGAAGGCCGGTCCGCCGCGACATTTTGTTACGATTAACGAAGTGTTTCCAAAAGTGCATACTCAATCTTAGGTTGTATTGTTCGCCACGGTCACCCGCCTTGTGCGTCCATCGGCAAAAGGAGTCGAGCCATGGCTGACTACGCGTCCATCATCGGCGGCAACGGAGGCCATCTGGCCTTCGACGAGGTGCCGCGCGGCATCGACGCCTTCTACCATGTCGAAACCGCCCTCCCGATCCTCGACCTCTCCATGCGCAGCGGCGACAGCTATGTCGACGGTGCCGGCAACGCCAACCCGCTGCATGTCCTTCTCGGCAAGGGTGACGACACCGTCCATACCGGCAGCGGCGACGACAGCATCTTTGGCGGCAAGGGCGACGACAGCATCGATGCCGGCGACGGCCGCAACTTCGTCATCGGCGGCCAGGACCACGACACCATCAGCGCCGGCCATGGCGACGACACGCTGAGCGGCGACAAGGGGGATGACGGGATCTGGGGCGGCGGCGGCCAGGACTACCTCGCCGGCGACGACGGCAACGACTTCCTCGATGGCGGTGCCGGCAACGACACGCTTGACGGCGGCAAGGGAGACGACGACCTGTATGGTGGCGCCGGCAACGACTCCCTCATCGGCGGCAAGGATGACGACCTGCTGAACGGCGGCGAGGGCCGCGACACCCTCCTCGGCGGGGCCGGTGACGACACCTTGTCCGGCGGCGGCGGTGCCGATGTTCTGTTTGGTGGCGACGGCCACGACTTCTTCTACTTCGGTGACGATTTCGGCTATGACCGGATCACCGACTTCTCGACCGGAGACAAGCTGATGTTCGCCTCGGACATCAACGGCTCCGGCATCATGACGCCGAAGGACCTGGCGCCCTATGCCAGCGGCGACCACGCGGCAACGAAGATCACCATCGGCGACAACACCATCGTCCTGCACGGCATGGACAAGGATGTTTTCCTCAGCCACCTGACGCAGTGGGTGAAGATCTTGTAGCCGGAGCCTATTCGAACTCCGGCATCACCCAGGGCTCCTCGTTCACCGCGGAGACGCGCCAGTCTCCGCCATGCCGCTCCAGCCGCGTCACCCCGAGGTTGCGGATGGAGAAGGCCAACGCCTGGTGCCCCGTCAGCCCCAGCGCATGGGCGATCGCCGCCCGGATCGAACCGCCATGCGCGACCACCACCACATCCTCGCCCTTGTGGGCTTCCGCCAGCCGGTCGAGCACCCCGCCGACCCGCGCGGCGACAGTAGCGAAGCTCTCGCCGCCCGGCGGCTCCTCCTCCGCCGCATGCGGCCAGAAGGGATGCGCCGGGTGCCGCAGCTTCGCCGCCAGCGCCTCATGCGGCAGCCCCTGCCACTCGCCGAGATGCTGCTCGGCGAGGTTCGGCTCGGTGGCCATGTCCTGCTCCGGATAGCCCGCCGCGAAGATCGCCGCCGCCGTCGCCCGCGTCCGCGCCAGGTTGGAGGTCACCCACACCGCCGGCCGCGGCAGCCGCGCCGCCAGCCAGCGGAACAGCGAGGCATCCTGCTTCAAGGCGAGGTCGCAGAGCGGCACGTCCATCGCGCCGTAGAAGAGCGTCCGCGCCTTGGGCTCGACCAGGGCGTGGCGGATCAGGTGGAAGCGTGTTTCCGGCATCGCGCCGCTATTCCCCGATATTGAGCAGCGCGCCCCGCACCCGCGCCGATTCGAATTGGCGGAGGAAGACGTAGCCCATCAGCGCCAGCCACGCCGCATCCAGCGCGAAGGCCGCCAGAAGGTGCCCCGTCTCCACCGTCCCGTCGCGCAGCGCCGCCCGCATCCCTTCAAAGACATGCGCCGAGGGGAGCGCGAGCGCCACCGGCTGCAACCAGCCCGGCAGGATGGCGACGGGGTAGAAGACCGCGGAGAAGGGCGTCAGCCCGAACAGGATCGACCAGGCCAGCGCCTCCGCCCCCGCGCCGTAGCGCAGGATCAGCGCGGTGACGCCGAGCGCCACCGCCCAGCCCATCACCAGCAGCGCCGCGAAGAAGCCGACGACCACCGGCCCCATCGTCAGGATGCCGAAGGAATAGAGCAGCCAGGCCAGCAGCATCGCCGGCAGCACGCCGACCAGGACGCGGATGATGCTCATCCCCATCAGCGCCGCCACCAGCTCCCGCGGGCGGAGCGGGCTGACGAAGACATGGCCGAGGTTGCGCGACCAGATCTCCTCGAGGAAGGAAAGCGAGAAGCCCATCTGGCTGCGGAGCGCCACCTCCCACAGCAGCACGCCCCCGAGCAGCACGCCCGCCGCGACGCTCGCCGTATTCCCCTGCACGCCCGCGAGATACGAGGTGACGAAGCCCCACACCACCATCTGCAGCACCGGCCAGTACATCAGCTCCACCACCCGCGGCCAGGACCGCCGGTAGAGCGCAAGGTGCCGGTAGATGATCCCCCAGACCCGGCGGAAGGCGGCCCGGTTCACGCCGGCACCCGCTGCCGCCCGCGGGCGATGTCGAGGAAGACCTGCTCCAGATCCTCCCGCCCATACTTGCCGAGCAGCCCGGCCGGGCTGCCGCTGTCGACCACCCGCCCCTGCTTCAGCATCAGCACATGGCCGCAAAGCCGCTCCACCTCCGCCATGTTGTGGCTGGCGAGCAGGATGGAGCAGCCGGTCTCCGCCCGGTACCGCTCCAGCCAGGACCGCACCCAGTCGCCCGTATCCGGGTCGAGGCTCACCGTCGGTTCATCCAGCAGCAGCAGCTCCGGCCGGTTGACCAGCGACTTGGCCAGCGCCACCCGCGTCTTCTGCCCGGCCGAGAGCTGCCCCGCCGGCCGGTCCAGCAGATCGGTCAGCTGCAGCTGCGCCGCCAGTTCGCCGATCCGCCGCTCCGCCTCCGGCACGTCGTAAAGATGCGCATAGACCCGCAGGTTCTCGGCCACGCTCAGCCGCGCCGGCAGGGCGATATAGGGCGAGGAGAAATTCATCCGCGCGAGCGCCGAGAACCGGTCCCGCGCCATGTCATGCCCGAGCACGCTGATCCGCCCCCCGCTCGGCACCAGCAGGCCGAGCAGCATGGCGATGGTTGTCGTCTTGCCGGCCCCGTTGCCGCCGAGCAGCCCCCAGGTCGCCCCGCGCGGCATGGAGAAGGAGAGGGCATCGACCGCTGGCGGCGCATCGGGGGCGTAGCGCTTGCTCAGCGCCTCGGCGAGGATGGCGGGCGTTTCCATATGCCCGCCATATGCGTCAGCCCCGCGGCCGCAGCAACCGCCCTTCGAACAAGGTGATGCCCGCCTCCCATCCCCAGCCGATCGCCGCCGCCCGGTCCGCCCCCGCCAGCATCACCCTGCCGCGGTCCGCCGGCAGCGCCGCCGCGAAGCCCGGCAGCGCCGCCGACCACCGCAGCCGCAGCAGATCCACCTGCAAGCCGGCCAGCGGCAGGGCGGGCAGCAGGACCGGCGCCGCGAGGTCGAGCGCCACCCGCCAGCCGCGCAGCCGGCAGAAGTCGCGGGCGAAGGCAAAGCCCGCCAGGTCGGCCAGCGCATCCCCGGCGGCGAAGGAGACGGTCATTCGCCCCCGCCGCTCCGGCCCCAACGCCGCGTCGAGGCGGAGGAATTCAGGCTCCGCCACCGTCTCCGGCGCCAGCGACAGCCCGGCCTGGCCGAGCCGCCTTGCGTCCTCCGGCCGGGCCAGCTCGTTGAGCAGCCGCCGGTCGGCCAGCCGCCGCAACCGGCGGAACAGCGCCGGGGCCAGCGCCGGATCCGCCCCCGGCAGCAGCGTGGCGCAGAGCTCCGCCCAGTGCAGCGACCAGTCCTCCCACTCCGTCTCCGGCCCGGCCTCGCCCGGTGCGAGGCGACAGACCGGCCGCCGCACCAGGAAGCGTGCCAGGCTGGCATGGCCGAGCCCCCGCTCCAGCGCCGCGAGGTCGGCGGCCGAGATCGGCAGCCTGTCCTCCTCCGGCACCGGCCAGCGCGGCGCCGCCTGGCTCGGCGTCAGACTCTCCTCCACCGCCGCCAGCAGCGCCGCCGCCTCCTCCGGCAGCCGCCGCCGGGCGAAGGGCAGCTGTCCCTCGGCAGCGAAAAGGATGCCGAGCGCCGCCTGCACCTCGCCCAGATGCCGCCCCTCCGGTGGGGCGATGGCGACGATGTCGCCGTTCGGCAATTCGAAGACGCGCGCCCGGGTCGGACGCATCAGCGGCGCCAGCGCATCGCGAACCAGGCGCTGGTGATGGGTCCGCCGCAACTCCTCGGCCAGGGTACCGAGGCGGAGGTGCAGCACCTCCCGCACCGTGCCGGCGGCCACCGCCTCGCGCAGGAAGTGCGCCAGCGCCAGCGCATCGGCGCCGCGCGGCCCGGCGAAGGGCCGCAGCGGGGCGAGGGAGGGCTCCGTCGTCATGCCACCGCCTCCGCCGCCGGGCCAGTCGCCATCGCCCCGAGCCGCGCGGCCCAGTCGAGCGCGGCCGCGCCGTCGCAGCCGGTCACCACCAGCCGCTCCCCGGGCCGGTCGCGCAGCACGGCGAGCGCCGCCCGCTCCTCCAGCGCCGGCGACCAGCGCAGCAGCAGCAGGTCGGCCGGCAGCCCGGCCGGGGCGAGCAGCGCCAGCCCGGCCGCATCCAGCCCTTCCAGCGCCAAGCCCCAGCCTCGCGCCGCCAGCGCCTCGCGCTGCGCAGGCAAGCCGGGATCGGCCGCGGCGGCGAGCGGCAGCACGCCGAACAGGCCGGCCACGGCGGCCGGTGGCGGCAACACCCCCACCGGCAGCGGCAGCAGCCGCCAGCCGGGCAGGTCGCGCGCCCAGGTGGCGAGGCCGGGCAGCAGCCGCCGCGCCAGCCGCTCCGCCGCATGCGCCATCAGATCCGCATCCGCCGCCAGCAGCCCCAGCACCGCGGCCAGGGCCGGGCGCGACAACCGCAGCCGCCGCCCGCGGCCTGGCACCGCCGCGCCCGGGCGGATCACATGCCGGTGCCGCAGCACCGTATCGGCCGGGAGCGAATCGAGCCGCCCCTCCAGCCCCGCCAAGCCCTCGACCGGCGAGGCCATCGCTTCCGGCCCGGCAAGCTGCGCCGCGGCCGCCCAGGCGAGCAGCGCCGCCGCATCCCGGGGCAGGGTCCAGATGGTTGGAGCCGGCGCCTCGGGGCCGGCAAGCTGCGCCAGCGCCGCCGCCGCCCGCCGCGCCGCCGCCGGCATGGCGCAGAGCAGCAGCAGCTCCCCCGCCGCCGTGTCGTAGACCGCGCCGCCGCCGGCCTCGGCCGCGTCCTGCAACAGGGCCCGCGCCAGCCGCCGCCGCGCCGGCGGCCCGGCCAGCCGCCCGGCCGGGCTCAAAAGCAGGGCAACACGTCCCTCCGCGCCAGGCAGGGCCTGGCGGAGCAGGGGCAGAAGCCCCGCCATCGGCGGGGAGGCCGGCGGAGGGGCGGGAAAGCCGGCGAGGCGGGGTCCGGTCACGATCATGCGCTGTCCTGGCGCGGTGCGGTGCGGCGCGTCATCCTCTAAAGTCGCGCCGGATGGTGAACGATGCCCTAAGCGCCGGCCCGAAATCGGCGCGCCCCGCTGCCCCCTGGCCAGCCCCCTGGCCCGGCCAGCTCGCCCCCGGCGCGCTGCCCCCGGGCTGGCGCATCTATGCGGTGGGCGATGTGCACGGTTGCGCCGACCGGCTGGCCGCGCTGCACGCCCTGATCGCCGAGGACGCCGCCGCCCGCCCGACCGAGCGCATCACCCTCATTCATCTCGGCGACTATGTGGATCGCGGCCCGGACAGCGCCGCCGTGCTGCGCCGCCTGCTCGACCCGGCGCCGCTGCTCGGCGAGGCCATCGGCGAGGTCGAGGTGGTGAACCTCCTCGGCAACCACGAGGTGATGATGCTCGACGCCTGCGAGCCGGAGGCGCATCCCGGCGCGCTGCCCTTCTGGCTCGACAATGGCGGCGCCGCCACGCTCGCCAGCTACGGCGCCGACCCGGAGGATCCGGAGGCCTGCGCCGCCGTTCTGCCGGAGGATCTCGACCTGCTGCGCCACTGCCCCCTGCAATTCTCCGCCGGCGACTACCTCTTCGTGCATGCCGGCGTGCGGCCCGGCATCCCGACCGACCGGCAGGATCCCTTCGACCTCGTCTGGATCCGCGAGCCCTTCCTTTCCTTCGACGGCGACCTGCCGCTGGTCGTCGTCCATGGCCATACCCCAAGCGAGCTACCGGTGGTGCGCCCGCATCGGATCGGCATCGACACCGGGGCCTGCTTCGGCGGCGCGCTGAGCTGCGTGGTGCTGGAAGGCCACCGGCTGCGCTTCCTCTCCGCATGACGGAGCGATGCTACCTGCATTACAAGATTTGGCGTCTCTCGCCTTGCGTGTGAGCCCTGGCTTAGGCTACCGCAGGGGGATGCACGGCCCCGCGCCCGAACCTCGTCCGAGCCCATCCGGCGCCATCCCGGCCGATCTGCTGGAAGCGGTGCGGCAGCTGAAGCGCGGCACCGTCCTCGTCGTCGGCGATGCCATGCTCGACCGCTATGTCTATGGCCGGGTCGAGCGCATCAGCCCCGAAGCCCCTATCCCGGTCCTGGCGGTTGAGCGCGAGGTCGCGCTGCCCGGCGGCGCCGGCAACGTTGTACGGAATCTGACAGCGCTCGGCGCTGCCGTTGCCTTCGTCTCCATCGTCGGCGACGACCAGGCGGGTAGCGACCTCACCGGGCTGATCGGTGGCCAGCCGGGCGTCGAGCCATGGCTGCTGGTCCAGGGCGGCCGCGCCACCACGGTGAAGACGCGCTTCGTCGCCAGCGGCCAGCAGCTGCTCCGCGCCGACCATGAGGAGGCGGCGCCCATCCACCCCCGCCTCGCCGACCGGCTGGTGCGCATCGCCGCTGATGCCGTGGCGGCGACGACGGTCATGGTGCTCTCCGACTACCGCAAGGGCGTGCTGGCCGGCACCACCGCGACGCGGCTGATCGCCGCGGCGCGCACCGCCGGGCGCAAGATCGTGGTCGACCCGCGCGGCGGCGACCCGGGCCGCTTCGCCGGCGCCGACCTCATCATCCCCGATTGCGCCGAGCTCGCCGCAGCCACCGGCCTGCCCACCGGCACCGAGACCGAGATCGCGGCCGCCGCCACCGCGCTCCGCACCGCGCATGGCTTCGGCGCCGTGCTCGTCATCCGCGGCCCGGAGGGCGTGATGCTGGTCGGCGAGGATGCGGTGCCGCAGCACCTGCCCGCCGATGTGGCGGAACTCGTCGATCCGGCCGGCGCGGGCGATGCGGTGATCTCCGTCACCGCCGCCGGCCTCGCGGTCGGCCTGCCGCTGCCGCTGATCGCCCGGCTCGCCGCCCTGGCCGCCGGCATCGCCATGGGCAAGTCCGGCATCGGCGTGGTGCGCGAGGACGAGTTCCTCGAGGTGCTGACCCCCGGCCGCCTCGCCGCCCGCAAGCTCGTCACCCGCGGCCAGGCCGCCGAGCGCGTCGAGGGCTGGCGCCGCGCCGGCCATCGCGTCGGCTTCCTCGCCGCCAGCACCGCGGCCGCCGAGCCGCATCTTCTGGACCGCGCGCAGGACTGGTGCGACCGGCTCATCATCGGCATCGCCGATGGCGACCCGGCGGCAGAAGACCTTGCCGAGCGCAACAGCGTCGACCTCGTCATCCGCTACGGGGCGGAGACGGCGCTCGACCTCATCCGCATGCTGCGCCCGGACGTGCTGGTGCAGGACCCCGGCCGCGCACCGGAGACGCTGGCCGGCGGCGACATCATGCAGGAATGGGGCGGCATCGTCCGCCGCCCCGTGGCCGAGTCGCATCAAGGGCTTTGATCCGGCAGCACAAGGTTGTGTGAGCACCCTGGCGCGGGGTACAGGCATCCGGCCAACACGGTGGCCGAGGAATCGATGCGCGTGACGTTCAAGGCTCTGGCTGCAACGGTGATGCTCGCCGCTTTCGTCCCGGCCATCGGCCAAGCCCAGCCCGCCGCCCAGCGCCCGGCGGCCCAGCCCCAGCCGGCGCAGGCCCCCGCCGCCGAGAGCAGCCCGGACCGCACCATGGCCGTCTTCACCGACTGGGTGGTCCGCTGCGAGACGCGCGCGGCCAGCGGCACCGCGTCCGCCACCCGGCTCTGCGAGATGGCGCAGACGACGCAGGACCAGCGCCAGCAACCGGTGGCCGTGCTCGCCATCGGCCGCACCGTGAAGGGCGAGCCGCTGCGCCTTGTCGCTCAGGTGCCGGTGAACCTTCAGATCGGCCCGCCGGCCAAGCTGGTGCTCGACATCCCCAACCGCCCGGCCGAAGCACCGTTGACGGTCGCCTTCCGCAATTGCATCCCGCGCGGCTGCTTCGCCGAACTGGAGCTGCGCGACGACGCCGTGCTGCGCCGCCTGCGCGCCCGCCCGGCCGAAGCCGCCGGCCGGCTGGAATGGAAGGACGCCAGCGGCGGCGACGCCTCCATCCCCGTCTCCTTCCGCGGCTTCACCGCGGCCCTCGACGCCCTCGCCAAGGAAGGCGAATAGGCCGCGGCGGGAGGGGGCGGCGCCCCTCCCGATGCGTCAGCCGTCGGCGCGGATGTTGTTGGCGCGCACCACCTCGCCCCAACGCGCATGGTCGCGCCGCATGGTCTCGCCCAGCGACTCAGCCGTGCCGCCGCCCGGCTCGTCACCCTGGCTGGTGATCTTCTCGCGGATCGCCGCATCCTGCACCGCCTGGTTCAGCGCCGCATTGAGCCGCTGCACCACCTCGGCCGGCATCCCCGGCGGGCCGAACAGCCCGATCCAGGCGTTGAAGACGTAGTCCGGCAGCCCCGCTTCCGCCGCCACCGGGATCTCCGGGAAGGCCGGGATGCGCGCCGCGCCGGTCGAGAGCATCCCGCGGATCTGCCCCGCTCTGAGGAAGGGCGCCACCACCGAGGAGGCGTCGCACATGATGCTGAAGCGCCCGGCGATGAAGTCCTGCATTGCCGGCCCGCTGCCGCGATAGGGGATGTGCTCCATCGGCGGATTGCCGATGCGGTTCTTCAGCATCTCCATCGCCACATGCGAAAGGCTGCCCGCGCTTGCCGAGCCGTAATCGACGCCGTTCGCCTGCGTCCGCGCCCAGGCCGCGAATTCCTGCGGCGTCTTCGCCGGCACCGAAGGATGCACGCAGAGGATGAGCGAGGATTGCAGCATCAGCCCGACCGGCGTCAGCCGCAGCGGGTCGATCGTCATCCCCTGGAAGGTGTGCGGGTTGATGGTCAGCGGGTTGGCATTGCCTGCGAGCAGCGTGTAGCCGTCCGGCCGCGACCGCAGCACCGCCTCGGTGCCGAGATTGCCGCCGGCGCCGCCGCGGTTGTCGATCACGACGCTCTGCCCGAGCGCGTTGGACAGCCCCGGCTGCAGGATGCGCGCCGCGAAATCCGTCTGCCCGCCCGGCGGGAAGCCCACCACCACGGTGATCGGCTTGTTCGGGTAGCCGCCCTGCGCAATGGCCGGCGTGGCCAGGCCGAGGCCCAGCACCCCGGCCAATGCACCCCGTCGCGAAATCCCCTGTACGATATCGGTCATGCCCGGCGCCTTCGAATCCGTTGTCGATGGCGCCGCTTCTACAATGAGTGGCCGCTCACTCCAGCACCGCAATCCGCTTCCGCTCGATCAATTCGAAGTCGATGGCCGCCCCCAACCCGGGCCCCTCCGGCGCATGCACCATCCCGTCCGGGCCCACGGTGATGTCCTCCGCCAGCCCATACTTATGCGCCCCGTCCGGCAGCAGCACCTCGAAGAAGCTGGTGTTGCGGATGGCGCAGCAGACATGGAGGTTGGCGACGTTGTTCAGCGAGTTGCCGCCATGGTGCACCTCGTAATTCATGCGGAAGGCCTCGGCGAGGTGCGCCGTCTTCACCAGCGTGGTGATGCCGCCCTTCACCGCCACGTCGCCGCGCAGATAGTCGGTGGCCTGCATCATGATCCAGGGCGCATAGCTTTCGAGCCCCGTCGCCGGGTACTCGGTCGCCACGATCGGGATATCGAGCTTCTGCCGCAGCTTCACGTAGCTGGTGATGTCCTGGTCGTGCAGCGGGTCCTCGTACCAAAGGAAGCCGAGCTCCTCGATCGCCCGCCCGACCAGCATCGCGGCCGGGAAGTCATAGGCCCAGGTGCTGTCGAGCATCAGCGTGTAGTCGTCGCCGACGGCCCGCCGCACCGCCCGGCAGACGGCGATGTCCTCGCGCGGCCGCTGCGGCGGATGGATCTTGTAGGCGGCCCAGTTCGCCTCGCGGAAGCGCACCGCCTCCTCGGCATACTCCTCCATGCTGGGAAGGATCGCCGAGCTGGCATAGGCCGGGATGCTGTGCCGCGTGGTGCCCAGCAGCCGGTGGATCGGCATCCCCGCCGCCTGGCCCGCGATGTCCCACAGCGCCACGTCGACCGCGCCGATGGAGCGCACCGAGATCAGCCGCGACCAGGGCCAGAGCGCCGCGTTCAGCCGCTCCCGGTCCAGCGGGTCCTGCCCCATCAGCAGCGGCTTCAGGTAGCGGACCAGCCCCGGCCCGTCATTCGCCGCCGTATGCGTCGCCGAGCCGAGGAAGGCATGGCCGGTGATCCCCGCATCCGTCCCGATCCGCAGCAGCCCGAGCGCCGAGCTGCCCGAGTCCAGCCGGCTCGCCGCATGGTATTTCGTCGGCGGGATGCCCTCCCAGGCGAAGAGCGTCAGCGAGACATGGTCGATCTTCATCGGCGTGGTTCCCTTCCCTTCCGCGAAGGGTAAGGGAACGCACGCCGCGCCGCCTAGTCGAGCTGGATGTTGCCCTTGCGGATCACCTCGCCCCAGCGGGCGATCTCGCCGCGGATGAAGCCGGCGAAGTGCTCCGGCGTGTCGCCCACCGGCTCCGCGCCCTGCTCCTCGATCCTGGCGCGCACCGCGGGCTCCTTCACGATCGCCTGCAACTCCTGCGACAGGCGCTGCACCGCCTCCGCCGGCATGCGGGCGGGCGCCTGGATGCCGAACCAGGCCGTCGCGTCGAGCCCGGGATAGCCGGCCTCCCGCGTCGTCGGCACGTCGGGCACCGCCTTGCTGCGCTCCGGCGTCGTCACCGCCAGCGCCCGCACCCGCCCGTCGCGGATATGCCCGAGCGAGGAGGGCAGGTTGTCCACCGCCAGGTCCACCCGGCCGGCGATCACCTCCGTCAGCATCGGCCCCGAGCCGCGGAAGGGGACGTGCACCAGGTTGATGCCGGCCACCTGCTTCCACAGCTCGCCGGTGAGGTGCAGGCTGGTGCCGTTGCCCGAGCTGGCGATGGTCAGCCCGTCGCGCCGCTGCTTCGCCAGCGCCACCGCCTCCTGCAGGGTCTTCACCGGCACTCCCGGCGCCGCGATGATGACGTTCGGCACCGCCGCGATGTTCGAGACCGCGGCGAGATCCTCCGGCTTGTAGGGCATGGTGTTGCGGTACAGGCCGTAATTGATGGCGGCCGTCCCGATCGTTGTCATCAGCAGCGTGTGATTGTCCGTCGCCTTCGCCACCGCCTCGGCGCCGATATTGCCGCCAGCGCCGGGGCGGTTCTCGACCACCACGGACTGGCCGAGCCGCGCGCTCAACGGCTCCACCAGGATGCGGGCGACGATGTCGGTGGTGCCGGCGGCGCTGAAAGGAACGATGATCCGCACCGGCCGGCTGGGCCAGGCGGGCTGGGCCGCAGCGCGGCGGCCGGGCAGCAGGCTGGAGAGCGTGGTGCCGAGGCTGGCCCCGAGCGCGACGCGGCGTGGGATGACGGGCATGGTTTTCCCTATCTGGCGTTGGGGCGCCCTTCTAGCGGCCGGGGCACCGCCGGTCGAACCCCTGCCGGGGACACAACAAGCGGCTTGGCCTGCAACGCGCATCGCGCTTGGATGGCGCGCAAGGAATATTGGAGGAAACGCATGGCCGCCTCGGTCCCCATTGCCGGCAACCGCTTCGCCATCATCGGCGGCGCCAGCCTGGTCGGTTCCGCCACCGCCGGCGAGCTGCTGGACCACGGCGCCGCCGAAGTCGTGCTTTTCGACAATTTCGCCTTCGGCTCCGATGCCGCCATCGCCCATCTCAAGGACCATCCGCGGCTGAAGCTGGTGCGCGGCGACGTGATGCGCATGGCCGACCTGCTGCGCGCCACCGAGGGCCTCGCCGGCGTGCTGCAACTCGCCGCCTACATGACGCTCTCGATGGACCGCGATCCCTGGGGCGGCCTCGACGTCAACATCCGCGGCGTGCAGAACGTGCTGGAGGCCTGCCGCGCCAACGGGGTGCGCAAGCTGGTCTTCGCCTCCTCCAACGCCACCTACGGCTACGGCCCGGGCGTCGCCGGCGAACTCGTGGAAAGCACGCCCTTCCACAGCGTCGGCGCCCCGCCCGCCGCCATCCTCTACGGTGCCAGCAAGATCATCGGCGAACAGCTCTGCCGCGACGCCTTCCGCAAATGGGGCCAGGACTACGTCGTCCTGCGCTATTCCACCGTCTATGGCGAGCGCCAGCACTACCGCGCGGCCAATGCCCTCTACATCATCGAGACCATCGACCGGCTGAAGCGCGGCGAGGCGCCGCAGGTCTTCGGCGACGGCGCCGAGACCAAGCATTTCGTCTATGTCGGCGACCTGGCCCGGGCCAACCGCATGGCCTTCGAGAGCGCGGCGACCGATGTGGCGGTGAACACCTCCGGCCCCGCCCCGACCACGACGCTGGAGCTGGTCCAGCTCGTCACCGAGCTGCTGGGCGGCGGCCCGGCGCCGGAATTCATCGGGGCCGAGCCGGGCAAGGTCCGTCTCACCTCCGGCGGCGCCTTCCGCATCGCGCATGAGAAGGCCAAGGCCGCCATCGGCTGGGCGCCCGAGGTCGATATGCGCGAGGGCCTCCGCCGCCTCATCGCCTGGCGCGACAGCAACGAGGGGCGCGGGACATGAGTGCGTCCGATGGCCGAAGCACCGACAGGCGCGAAGGGCTGAATCGGCCGCCTCGCGCAGCCGTTTCCCGCCGCACGCTCCTTCTCGCCACGCTGGCGACGCCGGCCCTCGCCCAGACCGTGCGCTACCCGGACCGCCCGATCGAGATCGTCGTCGGCTTCACCGCCGGCGGCGGCACCGACCTCGACGCCCGCTCCTACGGCCGCGCGCTGGAGCAGAAGCTCGGCGGCACCGTCGTCATCACCAACCGCCCCGGAGCCGGCGGCGAGCTGGCCCTCGGCGCCGTCGCCCGCGCCAGGCCCGACGGCCACACCATCGGCACCACCAACTATCCCGGCCTGCTCACCATCCCGATCGAGCGGCAGGCGCAGTTCCGCCTCGACGACTTCGCCCCCATCGCCAACCTGGTGACGGACCCGAGCGCCATCACCGCCCATGCCAACGGTCCCTACAAGAGCTTGCAGGACGTGATCGCGCGCGCGAAGGCGGCACCCGACAGCATCACCTACGCCTCGCCCGGCATCGGCACGGACGACCACCTGCAGCTCGTCCTGTTGCAGGAGGCCGCGGGCATCCGCCTCACCCATGTCTCCTTCCAGGGCGACCCGCAGCTCCGCACGGCCGTGCTCGGTCGGCAGGTGGACCTGATGGGCCTCAACCTCGGCGCCGTCACCGCCGCGCCGCAGGGCTTCCGCATCCTCGCCCAGGCCGCGGCCAGCCGCAGCCGCTTCGGCCCCGATATCCCGACGCTGAAGGAGCTCGGCTACCCGGTGACCATGGCCTCCGAGCGCGGCCTCGTCGTCCCGGCCGGCACGCCGCCCGCCGTCCTCGCCCGGCTGCGCGAGGCGACGGAGGAGATCGCCCGCGACCCGGAATTCATCCGCGCCCTGGAAAGCCGCTTCACCGAGCCGGCCTACGAGCCCGGCGAGGCCTGGTTTGCCCGCCTCCGCCGCGAGGAGCCGACTACCGCGGCCTTTGGCAGCGCACGCCCTGGGTGCAGCGGGGCTGATCAGCGCCCCGCCCACACCCCCGGACGCACCGACAGCGCCGTGATCAGCCCATAGGCGCTGATCCCGAGCGCCACAGCGACGAACTGCCCCTGCAGGCCGTAACCCAGCAGGTCCGACAGCACCCACCCACCGCCGACCGCCAGGCCGATCCGTGCCAGCGCCGCCACCACCGGCCCCGCCATCCGCCCCGCCCCCATGCTGGCGAAGTAGAGCGCCATGCCGACGCCGAAGCCCGGCAGCGCGAAGCCGATCACCGCCAGCGCCTGCGTGGCGATCTCCACCACCGCCGGGTCGCCGCTGAAGGCCGAAGCCGTGAAGCCCGGCGCCACCGCGACGAAGACGCCGACCACCAGCGTCACCGCCAGCGCCATCGCCGCCCCCGCCCAGGCCGTCCGCCGTGCCGTCGCCCAGTCCCCCGCCCCCACCGCGCGCCCGACCAGCGCCGTCAGCGCCGAGCCGACGCCGAAGGCCAGCGGCACCATGAGGAATTCGATCCGCGCCGAGACGCCATAGGCCGCGACGGCCACCGCCCCGTAGGACGCTACCCGCGCCGTCACCAGGATCGTCGCCAGATTGGCGACCGTCGCCATCGCACAGGCCACCAGCCCGACCGAGAGGATGCGCCCGAACAGCGCCCCCCGCAGCCGCACCCTGAGCTGCGGCACGAACCCCGCCCCGCCGCGCATCACCACCACCGCCATCCCGACCGAGGCGGCGGCCATGCTGAGGGCGAAGGCCATCCCCGCCCCCGCCAGCCCGAAGCCGGCCCGCTCCATCAGCAGCCAGGCCAGCACCGGATAGGCCACCCAGGCCAGCAGCAGCACCCGCGAGGCCAGCGCATGCCGCCCCCCGCCGCGCAGCACGGAGGCGAGGGTATTCGCCATCCAGGCCGGCACCGCCCCCGCCCCGAACAGCCAGGCGCAATAGGCGGCCGCTGCCTCCGCCGCCTCCGCCCCGCCGATCACCCCGAGGATCGCCCGCGGAAACCCCGCCAGCGCCACCGCGAAGGCCAGCCCGAAGCCGAGCGCGATCACCACGGCATGCACGACGAGGGTCGAGGCCTCCTCGCGCCTGCCCGCCCCCAGCGCCCGGGCGATGGCGGAAACCACGCCACCCCCCATCGCCCCCGTCGACATCTGCTGCATCAGCAGGGCGAAGGGCAGCACCACCGCCCAGCCGGCCAGCGCCGCCGTCCCCTGCCGCGCGGCGAGCCATGGCTCCACCAGCTGCGCCGCCGACTGCAGCGCGGCGACGGCCGTGGTCGGCGCCGCCAGCACCCAGACCCGCCGCAGCAGGTCGCGCGAGGAAGGCGCCGCAAGCGCCGCCGTGCCGTCAGCCATCGACAAGCGCCCCGAACCGCGCCCGCAGCGCCTCGCTCGCCCCCGGCCCCGCCAGCACGCGGATATCCTCGGGCTGCAGCGGCGCCCCGGTCGAGGAAAGCGCCGGCGGGCTCCGCACCGGCGCCCCCGTCCCCCGCTCCTCCAGCACCACCGGCGGCCCCTCCGGCCCGGTCATCCAGCGATCCGCCCAGCCCTTCAGCGCCAGGAAGACGGGGAAGGCATCCCGCCCCTTCTCGGTCAGCCGATAGTCATGCCGCGCCCCCGGCGCCGGCAGCTTCTCGATCAGCCCATGCATCGCCAGGTCCCGCAGCCGGGCGGAGAGGATGTTGGGCGCGATGCCGAGGTTGCGCTCGAACTCGTCGAAGCGGCTTGTGCCGTAGAAGCACTCCCGCAGCACCAGCATGGCCCAGCGCTCGCCGAGCACCGCCATGGCCCGCGCCACCGGGCAGCGCATCTGGGTGAAATCCGTGCGGCCCATCGGCATGGCGCTCCTGCAACTTGCATGATGCAAGCATCGCCATCGCCGCCCAGCAAGCTATTTTGCCCGGCCGCGCGCGATCGCCGTCAGGCCGAGCATCGCCGGGTCGGGCCGCATCACCAGCCAGGCCGGCACCGGTGCCAGCCATTCGCGGAACCTCCCCTTCGCCTCGAACCGCGCCCGGAACCGCGAGGCTGCCAGGTAGTCCGGGAAGCGCGGGCAGATGCCCCCCGCCACATAAACCCCGCCCTTCGCCCCGTAGAGCAGCGCCAGGTCCCCCGCCACGCTCCCCAGCATGGCGCAGAAGATGTCGAGCACCTCGGCGCAGCGCGCATCCACGCCCGCCAGCGCCCGTCGGGTGATCTCCGCCGCCTCGAGCGACTCGACGGTCGCCCCGTCCACCGCCGCCAGCCCGGCATGCAGGTTCTCGAGACCTTGCCCCGACAGCACCCGCTCCGCCGAGACATGTCCATGCCGCCCGCGTAGCCACTCCACCACCGCCGCCTCGCGCGGATCATGGGTGGCGATGCTGGCATGCCCGCCCTCCGTCACCAGTGCCTGCCCCGGTGGCAGGAAGGCCCCAATCCCGAGCCCCGTCCCCGGCCCCAGGACGGCCAGCGGCGCCCCCGCCTCCGCCTGTCCACCGCCCAGCGGATGCAGGTCGGCCCCGGCAAGGTCCGGCAACGCCCAGGACTGCGCCGCGAAGTCGTTCACCACCCGCACATGGCCGATGCCGAGCGCACGCCCGATGGCCGCGCCATCCACCACCCAGTCCCGATTGGTCAGCCGCACGGCGTTGCGATGGACCGGCCCGGCGACCGCCAGCACCGCCGCCTCGGGCGGCGTCGCCCCGCCGAGGAAATGCGCGATGGCCTCGACGATGCCGGGGAAGCCGTCGAGCGCCAGACTGGCCGGGTTGGTTGGGACCTCGCCCTCGGTCAGGGCGAAGCGGGCATTGGTGCCGCCGATATCGGCGAGGAGGGTCGTCATTCCGCCATTCTGACGGCGCTTCACCCCTCCCCGCCATCCCCGTCGATGTTACGCCACGCGGCGACGGGGCGGCAGCGGCGGAGGCGGGGGCGGCAAGGGCAGCGACTCGCAGGTGATGCAGAGGCCCCAGCGCTCCGCCAGCGCCCGCGGGTCCGGCCGGTGCGGCAGGCTTAGCCAGGCGGCGGCGATCAGCGCCGCCACCACCAGCGGTTCGAAGGCCGAGCCCGTCCGCACCAGCGGCAAGGCCCAGCTCCCCTTCAGTGGCCAGGCCAGCCGCAACCCGCCCGGCGTCAGCAGATCCGCGCCGAGATGGCTGAGATAGCCGATCACCAGCGGCCCGGCATATTCGGGCGGCACCTCTCCCCGCCGCAGCATCCAGCCGCAGGCCAGCACCGCCAGCAGCGAATGCGTCACCCCCCGGTGCCCGAGCAGCGCCGCCAGCAGGTCCGAGACCGGCCGCACCCGCCGCCCGACCCAGGATTTCGGATGGTCGATATCCGGCAGCAGCCCGCCCAGCGCCGCCAGCGCAAGCGCCCCCGGCGCCAGCGGCGGCTGGCCGAGATGGGGCGCGGCGGCCATCCAGGCCGCCATGCCGAGCGCAACATGGGAGCCCGCCATCATCGGCGTGCAGGTCCTTGCCGGAGGTGCCTGGAACGGAGCGTGAAGATTCCCGCGCAAATGCCGGAAAGTCCAGCCCTTTTCCGCCTGGCCGCGGATTGCTCAGTCGATCTCCGCCGCGCCCGGGCCCGACTCGACCTCATCCTCCCGCCGCAGCGGGACCTCCAGCGTGCAGACCAGCCCGCCCGGCTCCCAGGCGAGCGTCACCGCCCCCGCCAACTGTCCCCGCACCGTGCCTTCCAGCACCCGCGAGCCGAATCCGCGCCGCAGCGGCGTCGCAACAGGCGGCCCGCCCATCTCCGCCCAGCGCAAGGTCAGCACCGGCGTCGCCCCGCGTTCCACCGACCAGCGCACCGCCACGCAGCCCGAGGGCACCGACAGTGCCCCGTATTTCACCGCATTGGTCGCCAACTCGTGGATCGCCATGGCCAGCGGCTGCGCCGCCCGCGCCGGCAGGGCGACCGGCGGGCCTTCCAGCACCGCCCGCTGCCGCTCGCCGACGAAGGCCGCCAGCTCCCCCTCGACCAGTGCCCGCAGTTCCGCTCCGGACCAGCGATCCTCCGCCAGCAGCGTCTGCGCCCGCGCCAGCGCCGAGACCCGGCCGGCGATCGCCCGCCGGTAGCTCTCCAGGTCCGGCGCCAGGGTCAGCCGCACCGCCGCCTGCACCACGGCGAGCGCATTCTTCGCCCGGTGGTCGACCTCCCGCATCAGCAGCACCTGGCGCTCCTCCGCCGCCTTGCGCGCGCTGACGTCGAGCACCACGCCGACGACCTTGCTCGGTACCCCCCCGGCGCCAAACCGTATCTCCGCCCGCATCATCAGCCAGCGCACGGAGCCATCGGGCCAAAGATAGCGGTACTCCGCCTCGAAATGCCGCTCGCCCCGCGCCAGCGCCCCCTGGGCGATCGCCTGCAGCCGCTCCTGCTCGCCCGGCCAATAGCGCGCCCGCATCTCGGCGATGCCGGGGCTGGCATCCTCGGGAAAGCCGAGCAGCCGGTTCAGCTCCGGCGAGCCGATGACCCCTTCGGTGGCGACGTCGTATTCCCACACCGCCATCTGCCCCGCCTCGACCGCGAGGCGCAGCCGCGCCTCGCTCTCGCGCAGGGCCTCGGCCGCCTCCCAGGCCTCGGTGACATCCTGCAGCGTGCCGACATAGCGCACCGCCCGCTCCTCGCCGCCGATCCGCTCGAACAAGGCCCGGCCATGGGCGATGACGCGGCGCAGGCTGCCATCTGGCCGCACCAGGCGGTAATTGAAGACCGGCCGCTCCCGCAACGCCGGGTCCAGGGCCCGCCGCGCCGCCGCCGATGTCCCGGGGAGATCCTCCGGATGCGTCGCCCGCCGCACATCCTCGTAGCTCGGCTCCCGCTCCGGGTCGAAACCGCAGATCGCCTTGGCGCGCGGGGAATAGACGAAGCGGTTGGTCACCAGGTCCCAGTCCCAGATGCCGAGCCCGGCCGCCTCCGCGGCGAGGGCGAGCCGCGCCTCGCTTTCCCGCCGCTCGGCCTCGGCCCGCGCCCACTCGACCGCCGCCCAGGTCCGCTCGGCAACCTCATGGACGAGTTCAGCCTCCGCGGCCGACCAGCGCCGCGGCGCCATCTCGTGGACATAGAAGAATCCGTTGAGGGTCCCCGCCTTGACCAGCGGCGCCACCAGGAGCGCACGGACGCCGATCTCCGCCCAGGTCGCCGCCACCGCCTCGCCGGTGGTCCGCGGGTCGGAAAGGCAGTCCTCCACCACCAGCACGCGCCCGGTGCGCAGCTCGGCCGCGGCGGCCGGGCCGAAAGCGTCGAGTGCGCGCTGCTCTCCCGCACGCACCGGAATGCGCCCCTCGGTCCAGCCGCGGGTCACCCGCAGCATCCCGGTCGCGGCATCCACCTCGGCATAGCCGGCGCGCACCGCATCGAGATGCCGGCCTAGCATCTCGGCCGCGGCGGCCATGGCCTCATCCGGGTCGGCAAGGCCGCGCAGCCGCTCCTCGAGCGCGAGCAGGAAGGCCTGCCGCGCCTCGCTCTGCCGCAGCGCCTCGGTCGCACGGTGCTCCGTGGTGCGGTCGCGGAAGGCGACGCCGAGGCCGCGGGCGGTCGGGAAGGCGGTGACCTCGAGCCAGCGATCCGGGCGGGCCACGCCTTCCCGCTCCACGCGCATCGGCCGCCGGGTCGCCATCGCCTCGCGCAGCAAGGGCTCGAGCCAGCTGCCGCGCGCACCTTCCAGCACCTCCCAGATCGGCTGCCCCAGCGTCGCCTCGGCTGGCCGGCCGTAGTAGGCCACGCAACCCGCGTTGAAGGTCAGGAAGCGGAAGTCGCGGTCCAGCTCATAGGCGTTGTCGCCGAGCGCCTGGAACAGCGCCTCGCTCGCCAGGTCGAGCGCGTCCTTCCCGCGGTCGAAGCTCATTGGCTGGCCTCGCTGTGAGCCGTCACCCAAGGCCCTTTTTGCCTGACGACCGAACTTGCCGCGCCCGCCCCTACCCTTCAACCGGTATATGCCGCACGCCGCGCTGTTGTCGCATTGTTGCGCTCTCGGGGCGAGCCCGTCAGAGGCCTGTCAGGGACCGCAGGAACCGCTCCGCCGCCAGCTCCGGCGCCCAGGGCCGCCAGGGCTCGCCGCCGAAGACGGCGACCAGCGGATCCTCCTGCATCACCTTCGCCCGGATGCCGAGCGTCCCCCGCACCTCCTCCGGCGTCCATCCGGCGACATGCACCGCCTCGGCGGCGGCGAGAGCGATGTCGCAGGCCTTGTGCGCCCGCTTTTCCTCCGTCGTCCAGGCCGGCAGCGCATAGCGCAGCGCCACCACGCCTTGCAGCCGGGCCTGCAACTCGGCGAAGCCGGCGCCGAGGAAGGGCTTCAGCGGCGAGATGCAGTCGAAATTGATGAGCCCCTCCTCGGCATCGTGCAGCAGCTCGCGCCGCGCCTGGGCCAGGCTCAGCCGTGCCCGCGCCTGCCGCAGCGCCAGCACGGCGAGCGAATGCTGCGCGACGGAAAGCGGCGCCCCCGGCCAGACCGAATGCCCGCCCCAGCGAAAGGTCCGCGACAGGCCGATCGCCAGATCCTCCTCCGTCCAGTCGAAGGGCGTCGGCGAAAGGAGGTCGAGCCGCCGCCCGGAGGGCAGCCGCACCCAGGCCCGCGCCGCCATCACCCGGCCAGCAGCCGCCTCAGCTTGGCGACGGCGCTGTCCGGCGTGGTGAAGACCGGCCGCCCCGTTGCCGCCTCGACCAGCGGCGCCGCCCGCGCCAGGCTGAACTGCGCCAGCGCCACCACGTCGCAACCGGCGAGCGCCTTCGCCGCCTCGGCCGCCAGCCGGTCGTGCTCCCCGGCATTGCCCGCATCGAGCGCGGCGAGCGATCCCTCGGCGAGGCAGGTCACCACCTCCACATCCCCCGGAAACTCGGGCGGCATTGTCTCCAGCGTCAGCGGGAAACTCGCCAGCAGCCCGATCCGCGGCCTGCGCCCGGCGGCGATCCGCCGCGCCTCGGCGACCGCCGCCTCGATCATCGCCTCGTTCGGCTTCAGCACCGGCATCGGCGCCCGCTCCGCCGCCACCGCCTCGATGCAGGGGCCGAAGGCGGAGCAGGTGAAGAGGATCGCATCCGCCCCCGTTCCCGCCGCATAGCGCGAGAGGGTGAGGAAGCGCTCCGTCATCGCCGGCGTCAGCGCCCCGGCCCGCGCCAGGTCGGCCGAGAGGCTGTCGTCCAGCAGGTTCATCAGCACGGCCTCCGGCCAGGCGCGGCGGAAGGCGGCCTCGATCGGGGGCGGCGAATGCCGCAGGGCATGGATCAAGGCGATGCGCATCAGCCCCGCCTCGTGCAGCGCCGCAGCAGCGCGGGGAAGTCGCTGCAATCGGTGAAGGCGATCTCGTCCGCCCCCCGCCGCTCCACCCGCAGCACATCCGGGTTGCCGCCGCAGCCGAAGCCGAAATCCGGCGGCAGGCGGCTGCTGAAGGCGCTGCCCTGCGGCGCCGCCGGCAGGAAGCGGAATTCGAGGCCGTTCGGCTGCAGGGCCACGGTCTCGATCACCCGCTGCCGGTAGGGCGTGTCGAGCAGGCTGGCGCGCATGACGATGTCCTTGGTGAAGACCACCGTCGGGCTGCCGAAGCAGGCGGGCGTGTCGGCATCGTTCGGCGGGAAGATGCCGCCCGTCCAGGCGCCGAAGACCCATTCATGCGGCGGCCCCTGCCGCCCCTGCGCCCGCAGGATGCCGGGGGCGGCCAGCGAACCAGCGAGCGTCGCCATGGTGACAAGCAGGGCCCGACGACGCATCCGTCTCTCTCCAAGGGTTCCGTGATGGCTTCCTGTGTAGCGCCCTTCCCGCCGCAAGCCCAGGTGGCGAGGCCGCATGGGCCCTGTCGCCTGGCGACGGGCCGTGACGGCCCCTAGCAGCAACAGCCCGGGCGCGCCTTGCGCACGGAGGCGTGACTCGAAGCGGGAGCGACGAAACCGCCGCCCCGCCCGCCGCGTCTGCCGGGTACCGCAAGCCCCCAGGAGAAACCGCCATGGATTCCGACAGCCTCGTCGTTTGGCTCTTCGCCATGACGCTCATCGTCGGCGCCGCGCTCGGCGTCTGGCAATGGGCCCGCACCAAGCAGGCCAAGCGCACCAACGAGCATTCCGTGGCGACGACGCCGGAAGCCGGCCCGCAGCCGAAAGCCTAACTCCGGGGCAGCTCCTGCTCGACGAGCGTGGCGAAGTAGCTCGCCCCGACCGGCAGCAGATCGTCGTTGAAGTCGTAACGCGGATGGTGCACCGGCACCCCGCCGCGTTCCGCGCCTTTCTGCCCCATGAACAGGAAGGCGCCCGGCCGCTCGAGCAGCATGAAGGAGAAGTCCTCGCCGCCCATCACCGGCGGCAGGTTGCGATGCACCTTGGCATCGCCCAGCACCCGCGCCGCCGCCCGCGCCGCGCGGTCGCTCTCCGCCGCATGGTTCACTGTCGCCGGATACTTGCGGGTATAGACCACCTCCGCCTCGGCCTCATGCGCCGCCGCGGTGTTCCGCGCCACCAGCGGGATCAGCCGCTCCATGTCGTCGCGCACCTCCGGCAGCAGCGTCCGCACCGTGCCGCCCAGCTCCGCCACCTCGGGGATGACGTTCATCGCGCTCCCCGCATGGAATTGCGTGACGCTGATGACCGCGCTCTTCAGCGGATCGACCCGCCGCGCCACCAGCGCCTGCAGCCCGACGACGATCTGCGCCCCCACCATCACCGGGTCGATGGCGATATGCGGCTTCGCGGCATGCCCGCCGAGCCCCCGCACCGTGATGCTCAGCCCATCGGACGCCGCCATGATCGGCCCCGTCCCCGCCGAGCACTCGCCAAGCGGCAGATCCGGCGCGTTGTGGATTCCATAAACGGCATCGCAGGGGAAGCGGTCGAACAACCCCTCCTCCACCATCACCCGCCCGCCGCCGCCGCCCTCCTCGGCCGGCTGGAAGATGAAGGTGACCGTCCCGTCGAAATTCCGGGTCTCCGCCAGGTACTTCGCCGCCCCCAGCAGCGTCGCCGTATGCCCGTCATGGCCGCAGGCATGCATCCGCCCCGGGATGGTCGAGGCATGCGGCACCCCGCTCGCCTCGTCCATGGCGAGGCAGTCCATGTCGGCCCGCAGGCCGATGCTCCGGCCGCTCGCGCCATTGCGCAGCACCCCGACAACGCCGGTGGTGGCGAGGCCGCGATGCACCTCGATCCCCCACTCGGCGAGCTTCGCCGCCACGATCTCGCTGGTCCGCCGCTCCTCGAAGCCAAGTTCGGGATGTTGGTGGAAGTCGCGCCGCCAGGCCGTCATCTCGGCGGCATAGTCGGCGATGCGGTTGATGATGGGCATGCGGCGCTCCGGGGCTGGTTCGCCTGGACCAAAGCCCCGCCCGCGCCGCTTGTCGAGGGGGCCCGGAGGCAGGCGGCGCCCTGAGCGCCGCCCGCCGCGTCCGGTCAGCCGCGATGGCCTCGGGTATCGATCTCCGCCTCGGTCGCGGCCCAGCCATGCGGCATGCCGTCGCCATAGACCACCGCCTTGTCGCGCCCGCCGCCGACCGGCTGGCCGATGCGCCCCTCGCGCGCCTGCCCACCCGGCGCCGCACGGTAGCTGGTGTCGCGCCCGCCGCCCTGGATGGTGGCATGCGTGCCGCCGACGACGGTGTCCCCGCGCATCGGGCCGTAGGTGACGGCCGCCTCGGTGCCGCCGCCCGAAAGCAGCGGCGCCGCCCCGGCGGGCGCCATCACGGCCGCGGCGCTCATGGACAATCCAAGGGCAGCGGCAAGCAAACTGGTGCGGAACATCGGTTTGATACTTTCTCCTCCTCCGGCACTCACATGGCCCCATACCATCATGGCCCAGAGGTAACGGCTACACTAACAGCCGTCCATAAATCCGGTTCGTGTTTCCGAATGAAACGGGTCGTTGCGCCCGAACCGCCTACCCCACCATGCGTTGGCGCCGGCGTGACCTATTTCATGTTCGCCACCGGCATCGAGAACAGCGACCCGACCATCGAAGGGGGCCGCATCCGACGCGATCAGATGGAGGAATGCGGCCACTACGCCCGCTGGCGGGAGGATCTTGCCCTTGTTGCCGAGACCGGCTGCGGCTTCCTCCGCATCGGCCCTGCGCTCCACCGCACCCTGCTCGCCCCCGGCCGCCACGACTGGGACTATGCCGATGCCGTCTTCCCCGAGATGCGCCGGCTGAAGATCGTCCCCATCGTCGATCTCTGCCATTTCGGCGTGCCGAACTGGCTCGGCGACTTCCAGAACCCCGACTTCCCCGCCGCCTTCGCCGCCTACGCCCGCGCCTTCGCCGAGCGCTTCCCCTGGGTGCAGCTTTACACCCCAGTGAACGAGATGTTCATCACGGCGGTCTTTTCCGCCCGCTACGGCTGGTGGAACGAGCAGCTCCGCACCGACCGCGGCTTCGTCACCGCCCTCAAGCACATCGTCCGCGGCAATGTCCTGGCGATGGAGGCGATCCTCGAGGTCCGCCCCGATGCCATCTTCATCCAGAGCGAGTCGTCGGAATACTTCCACGCCGACAGCCCCGCCGCCATCGGCCCCGCCGAGGTGAAGAACGCCGAGCGCTTCCTTACCCTCGACCTCAACTATGGCCGCCGCGTCGATTCGGAGATGTACGCCTACCTCCTCGACAACGGCATGACGCGCGAGGAATACCGCTTCTTCATGGATCACCGGCTGAAGCGCTGGTGCATCATGGGCAACGACTACTACGTCACCAACGAGCATCTGGTCTCCGCCGACGGCAGCACCCGCGCCTCGGGCGAGATCTTCGGCTACGCCACCATCACCAGGCAGTACCACGACCGCTACCGCCTGCCGGTGATGCACACCGAGACCAACCTGCAGCAGGGACCGCACGGCGACGAGGCCGTGCAATGGCTCTGGAAGCAATGGGCCAACGTGCTGCGCGTCCGTAATGACGGCGTGCCGATCGTCGGCTTCACCTGGTTCTCGCTCACCGACCAGGTGGACTGGGATACCGCGCTCCGCGAGCGCAATGGCCGCGTCAATCCGCTCGGCCTCTACGACCTCGACCGCCGCATCCGCCCGGTCGGCGAGGCCTACAGGAAGCTCATCGCCGACTGGCGCGACGTCCTGCCGGCGCAGAGCCTCTGCCTCCAGGTCCCGGTCCACATGCTGCGTGACCGGGACGGATGGCCAGAGGGAGAAGGTGTCTAGCCTCCCGCCACCCCCTGCGTGTTGACGTAGAGCGAGAAGAGCGACTGCGCCGCCGACATGAACAGGCGGTTCCGGTGCAGTCCGCCGAAGCAAAGATTGGCGCAGCGCTCCGGCAGGTGGATATGCCCGATCGGCGCGCCGGCGCTGTTGAACACCCGCACGCCGTCCAGCTCCGGCGTCATGCCCCAGCCGCACCAGAGATTGCCGTCAATATCGACGCGGAACCCGTCCGGCGTCTCCTCCATCCCGCAGGCGATGAAGACCCGCCGGTTGCGCAAGCTGTCGCCCGCCACGTCATAGGCGAGGATGTTGCGCGGCGAGCCCCGGCTCTCGACGACATAGAGCAGGCTTTCATCCGGGCTGAAGGCGAGGCCGTTCGGGTGGTCGATGTCGTCGGCGACGCAGGTAATCGCTCCCGTCTTCCCATCGACGCGGTAGAGATTGGTATGCGGCAGCTCCGCCTCGGTCTTGATGCCCTCGTAGAAGGCGTAGGTGCCGAAGGGCGGGTCGGTGAACCAGACCGATCCATCCGACTTCACCACTACATCGTTCGGGCTGTTCAGCCTTTTGCCCTGGTAGCTGTCGGCGAGGACGGTGGTGCTGCCGTCATGCTCGAAGCGTACCACGCGCCGCCCGGCATGCTCGCAGGCGACGATGCGCCCCTCGCGGTCGCGCGTATGGCCGTTGGCGTTGTTGGAGGGCCGCTGCCAGTCGCAGACCTGCCCCGTCGCCTCGTCCCATTTCAGGACGCGGTTGTTGGGGATGTCCGACCACAGCAGGCAGCGCATGTCGCCGAGCCAGACCGGCCCCTCGCCCCAGCGCGAGCCGGTCCAGAGCCGCTCCACCGCCGACAGGGCCAGGTGATACTTCCTGAAGGCGGGGTCGAGGGCGACGATCGACGGGTCCGGGTAGCGTTCGCTCGGCTGCCAGCGTCCGGTCATGGCGGTTCCTTCCCAGGGTGGGCGCCGATCCTGCCCCCGCCCCGCCGCCCACGCCAGACCCGCAGGCGCATGAACCGGGCGGTGGGAATTTCAGGATGGGCGCGGTGCGGCTTGGCGGACCTCCCGGGCCGGCGGCTGACGCCGGTGCCGCTGCAGGTGACACGCGACACGAATGGTTGGCAGGTGCCCCCGGATGGACGGCAAGCGACCGGCCTTCTGGCCGCTGCCCACAAGGCGAAGCCTTTCTGGCTGGCGGCACGCGCGTTATCCCCCTTGGCGTGACGGCGCCGGGCGGCGCGCTCTTCCCGCTCGACCGCAACCCCATATGGGCGGATTTCACGCCCTGGGAGCGCGACCGGCTGCGCGTGGCGGCCGGCTACAGCGCCCCACCCAGCGCTGGGGCGGCGCCAAGCGCCGCGGCGACCGCCGCATAGGCCAGCGGCCGCTCGGCCTTGACGGCATGGTCGAGCATGGCGGCCGCTACCGCTTCACCGCCGCCGCAGCGCGCGGCGAAGAGGCAGGGCAGCGCATCGCAGCCGAAGACGGCACAGTACCGCTGCAGGGCGGCGGCGAGGCCGGGATGGGCGGTGGCGGGGTCTGGCATGGCTTCCCTTCCTGATCAGGAGGTAAGCGAAGCGCGGGCCGGAGCATCATCCATCCGATGGATGCGTCTTATCCGGGTTCCGTATTGGCCCTTGGCGGAGGCGAGGGCCATCTTCCGTTCAACAGGCGAGGCAGACAGGGTTTTCCAGCCCAGCCGCCCGCCCCCCGGAAGGAGAACCAGAGTATGATCCGCAATACCGTATTCGCTTCAGTGATCGCCCTCGCCGCGGCCGGTGCCGCCCAGGCGCAGGATGCCGGCCCCCGCCTGGTCGGCGGCGGTGCCGATGGCGGTCCGCGCGTCGAGTACGCGGTTCCGAGCCAGAACGTTGTCGGCGGCGGCTATGCCCGCATCACCGGCGAGAGCCTCAGCCGCGGCCTGGCCTATTCGGGCCCGACCGCGACCCAGGGCAATAGCGGCTACGTCACCCGCCTCGTCGGCGGCGGCCGCGAGCAGGCCCTCGTCCTCGTCCCCGCCTCGGAGGCCAGCCCGACGCTGGCCGGCCGGCTCGCCGGTCAGGGTGGCTAAGTTCGGGATCAGGAGCTAGAGATCACGGCAGGGCGCCTCCGGGCGCCCTTTCGTATGCCCGGGCCGAAGCACCCGCTCTGTCCCGGTGCTTTTCCGCGGAAGGCAAGCAAGGCCTCAGGCTTCAAACGCCAACCAGGGGCGCCTGCAGCGCCGCGCCGTGGTTCCTTGGGAAATGGCTAGCGCCCAGCCCTGCGCTGCCGGTCCGCATCGGCCAGCGCCCTGGCCGTCTCCACCAGCGCCCGCCGCACCCCGGCATTGGCGATGGCGTTGAAGGCATGGACTAGGCTGTCCACCCGCTCGCCCCTCGCGCCCTGCAGCAGGTCGCCTTGGCCCAGCAGGTCATCCACCGCCACCCCGCAGGTCACCGCCCAGGCCGGCAGGCGGGAGGCGCAGAGACGGTTCTGCCCGGTTTCGTATTTCTGGATCTGCTGCGGGCTCACGCCGAGCGCCTGGCCCATCTGCGCCAGGGTCACCCCGGCGTCCACCCGCGCCTGGCGAAGGCGCCGATGGATCGGCCCGCCAAGGGAGGGAGCCAGGGCGATGGGGCGCAGCGGCTCGACATCGGTGAGGGCGGTGCTGTGCGACATGGCTTCTTGATCCCTCGCCATTCTTCAAAGCGTAGGACTTCCATCTACCTGTAGCTGTAGTGAATCGCTGACACGGTCCCAAGAGTGAAAAGGGTGCGACCGGCCGCCATCATTTGCAATTCCGAAACGAAAAGGATGGCTTTCCTTGTCGTCCCATATAGGATTATAATCCAGCCAACATCGGCCGTGCCGCGCCTTCCGGCCAAGGGTCATTCAAGCCTTCAAACCCTCAATTCCCAGTCCGAAACGCTGCTTGCCCAAAGGCTTGCTCGCCACCCGTTTGAAGCGGCCAGGCAATTGAAGCGGGCGGAGGCCGCCGCCCTTTCTCCGCCCCTCGTCAAAGGTCTATCATCCGCCCATGCTCCCGGCGCAGGCTGCCCGGAAGCGGCCGCGCCGGCCCCCCCCGCCCGCGGCCGGCTTTCGCCCGGCCCCCGCTCCTCCCCCCAGCCCTTCCCGTGCGGTGCGCCGCAGCGGTTGGCGCTGGCTGCGCTGGCCGTTGCTCGTCGCCATCTGGGGCAGCCTCGCCCTGGCCCTGCTGCTGCTGGTCTTCGCCTGGGATCTGCCGCGGCCCGACAGCCTGCCCGCCGCCACCCGCCGCCCCGCCGTCACCCTGCTTGCGGCGGACGGCACGGTGCTGGCCAACCAGGGCGACCTTTATGGCGAGGTCGTCCGCCTGCGCGACCTGCCCGCCCATCTTCCGGCGGCGCTCATGGCCATCGAGGACCGCCGCTTCCGCAGCCATCCCGGCATCGACCTCTGGGGCATGGCCCGCGCCGCCCATGCCAATTGGCGCGCGGGCGAGGTGGTGCAGGGCGGCTCCACCCTCACCCAGCAGCTGGCGAAGAATCTGTTCCTGACGCCGGAGCGGAATTTCCGCCGCAAGGCGCAGGAGGCCCTGCTGGCCCTCTGGCTGGAGCGCCGCTTCAGCAAGGACCAGCTGATGGAGATCTACCTCAACCGCGTCTATCTCGGCGCCGGCGCCTATGGGGTGGATGCGGCGGCGCGGCTGTTCTTCGGCGTGTCGGCGCGGCGCCTCCAGCTTTGGCAATCCGCCCTGCTGGCCGGGCTGCCGAAGGCGCCGTCGCGCCTCAACCCGCGCGCCTCGCCCGACCTCGCCGTCGCCCGCGCCTCCGAGGTGTTGGAGGCGATGGTCGCCACCCACGCCATCACGAAGGCGCAGATGGAGGCGGAGCTGTCCCGCATGCGCCTGCCGCCGCCGCGCGCCGGCCAGGCCGGCTGGTTCGCCGACTGGGCGCTGGAGGATCTGGGCGAGAGCTTCCCCGGCAATGCCGACCTGACGCTTCGCGCCACGCTCGATACCCGGTTGCAGGCGGTGGTGGAAGCGCGGCTCGAGGCCCTGCTCGCCGGGCCGGGGGCGCGGGCCGGCGTCTCACAGGGCGCCGTCATCGTGCTCGATGCCGCGAGCGGCGCCGTCCGCGCCATGGCCGGAGGGCGGGACTACCGCGGCAGCCAGTTCAACCGGGCGACCGATGCGCGGCGCCAGCCCGGCTCCGCCTTCAAGCCGGTCTATTACCTGGCGGCCTTGGAACAGGGGATGCGGCCGGACGACGCGGTGTCCGACCTGCCGCTCACCCTCGGCGGCTGGTCGCCGGGCAACGGCACTTGGCGCGCCCGCGGCGAGATCACCATGGAGGAGGCGCTGGCCAACTCCGTCAACACCGCGGCCGTCAGAGTGCTCTACCGTGCCGGCGGCCCGAAGGGGGCGATGGAGATGGCCGCCCGCCTCGGCATCGAGGGCCGCTTCCCGAGGGATGCCTCGCTGGCGCTGGGCACCGGGGAGGTGAGGCTGCTCGACCTCGCCGCGGGCTATGCGACGATCGCCAATGGCGGAATGCGCGTCATCCCCTTCGGCCTCGCCGCCGCCAGCGCCGGCGGCCGCCCCCTGCCGATGATCCGCGCCGCGCCGCGCCGCGCCGTCGCCGCCGAGCATGCGGCCGCGCTGCGGCGGATGCTGGAGGCCGTCGTCGCCCAGGGCAGCGGCCGCGCCGCCGCCGTACCGGGCCGCACCGTCGCCGGCAAGACCGGAACGACCCAGGATTCGCGCGATGCCTGGTTCATCGGCATGATGGGCGGGCAGGTGATCGGCGTCTGGCTCGGCAATGACGATGCCCGGCCGATGGACGACGTGCGCGGTGGCACCCTTCCTGCCCGGCTGTTCCGCGACGTGGCCGAGTCCCTGCCCTGATAGAGGGTGCAGACGGCGGATAACCGCGATACACCACAGGTTATGACGGGCCAGCCCCCCACCCAGACCGATTCGGCCACCGAGATCCAGGCCAAGCGCCTTGCCAGCGTCGCCACGCTGGCGCGGCCGGTGCAACACGACATCAACAACCTGCTGACGGTTGTTTTCGCCAACCTGGAGTTGTTGAAGCGCACCGCCGCCGCCGGTGGGCCGCAGCGCCAGCTCGACCGCATCCAGGAGGCGGCGAAGCGGCTGGAGGGCTCGACCCGGGCCATCCTCAGCCTGCTGCGCCGGCCGGTCGGGCAGACCGCGGCACTCAGGATGTCGGACATCCTCCGCCCCATACACCCGCTGCTGGTGTTGCTGCTGCCGACCGGCGGCGCCTTGCGGCTCGACCTACCGGAGCAGGACCCGCCAGTGCTGGTGGACCGGGCCGCCTTCGAGGACGCCCTGCTGGCGATGGCGCGCGAAGCGGCGGAGGCGATGCCGCGCGGCGGCGCCCTGAGCATGGCGCTTGAGGAGCACGGCGGCGGCGTAGCACTTGCCATCCGCCACCCGGAGGGGATGGCGTTGCCGGGCCTTGAGGCCTTGGCCGCCCTCGCCCGCGACAGCGGCGGATCGGCGAACCTCGCGCCGGACGGGCTGCGGCTCACCCTGCCGGCGGCACCAGCCGCCGGGTGATGCGCCCGGCGATTGGGACCGGCGCCCGCATTTTGGGCAAATTACGTCTCGCGAGCCGGTAAAGCTTAACCGATTGCTTCGCAATGCCGTGACGCTCTGCTATCGGCCGCAGTCCGGCGGTGCGAGGGCCGATAGGGCGTTGCCTCGGCAATGCTCCGTGGCGCAGCATTTGCTGGACAAGCAGGGACAGGAGCCCCGGACAGGGGCGTCCAGAACGGGAGACGGAGTTGATGCCCCAATTCGGGCTTTTCTTGAAACGTGCTCTGGGCATGGCAGCCCTGGGCCTGACGCTGGCCCTGCCGGGCCACGCCCAGGCGCAGCAGGCGGCGCCGGCCAATACCCTTGATGCCGTCCGCGGCCGCGGGCAGCTGGTCTGCGGCGTGAACACCGGCCTTGCCGGCTTCGCCCAGCCCGACAGCCAGGGCGTCTGGCGCGGCTTCGACGTCGACTACTGCCGCGCCGTCTCGGCCGCCGTATTCGGTGACCCGAACAAGGTGCGCTATGTGCCGACCACCCCCCAGGTGCGCTTCACCGCGCTGCAATCGGGCGAGGTGGACCTGCTGTCCCGCAACACCACCTGGACGCTGTCGCGCGACACCGCGCTCGGTCTCGACTTCGCCGCGACCAACTTCTTCGACGGCCAGGGCTTCATGGTGAGGTCGAGCCTCGGCCTGAAGTCGGCGAAGGAGCTGGAGGGCGCCACCATCTGCGTCCAGCCCGGCACCACGACGGAGCAGAACCTCGCCGACTGGGCGCGGGCCAACCGCATCCGCTTCACCCCGGTGGTAATCGAGCGGCTGGAGGAGATCGTCGCCGCCTTCATCAGCGGCCGGTGCGACGCCTTCACCACGGACGTCTCCGGCCTGGCCGCGACGCGCTCGGCTCAGCAGAAGCCGGATGACTACCTCATCCTTCCCGAAGTCATCAGCAAGGAGCCGCTGGCACTCGGCGTGCGGCAGGGCGATGCGCGCTTCGCCGACATCGTCCGCTGGACCCACTTCCTGCTGCTGAGCGCCGAGGAGTTCGGCATCAACCAGGCCAACATCGACCAGATGGCGAACGACCCGCGGCCCGAGGTGCAGCGCATGCTCGGCCGCAACGGGGAGCTCGGCAAGATGCTCGGCCTCGACAACCTTTGGGCCGTGAACGTCATCAAGGCCGTCGGCAACTATGCTGAGATCTTCGACCGCCACCTGAAGCCCATCGGCATCCAGCGCGGGCCGAACGCGCTCTGGACCACCACCGGCGGGCTGCAATACTCGCCGCCCTTCCGCTGATACCTCAAGGGGCCGGCCAGGCGGCCGGTCCCGCCATCGGCCTGGAGCAAGAGGGCGCCATGTCCCAGACCACAATCGACCCGCGTTCGCTGCGCGCCCCGCCCCGGCGGCCGCTGCGGCTTTCCTGGTCCGACGAACGGGTCCGCGCCATCGTCTGGCAGGTCCTCGTCGTTGGCATCATCGGCGCCATCGTCTGGTGGCTCTGGTCGAACACCGTCCACAACCTCGAGGTGCGGCGCATCGCCACCGGCTTCGGCTTTCTCGGCCGCGAGGCGGGGCTGCCGATCGCCGAGAACCTCATACCCTACAGCCCGACCGACACCTATTTCCGCGCCCTGCTCATCGGCCTGCTGAACACGCTGAAGGTCGCCGTCGTCGGCATCGTGCTTGCGACGGTCTTCGGCACGCTGATCGGCATCGCGCGCCTCTCGAAGAACTGGCTGCTCTCCAAGATCGCCGGCGTCTATATCGAGGTGATCCGCGACCTGCCGCTGCTGCTGCAGCTGCTCTTCTGGTACGCGATCCTCCAGGGCCTGCCCGGTCCGCGCCAGGCCTTGCACCCGGTGGGCGGCGTCTTCCTTTCCAACCGCGGGCTCAAGCTGCCCTGGATCGAATGGCAGGACGCGCATTCCTATGCGCTGCTGGCCTTCGCGCTGGGCGCGCTCTTCACCTGGTTCTACCGGCGCGACGCCATCCGCAAGCGCATCCTCGACGGCAGGCCGCGGCCGGTCTGGCCGGTGGCGCTCGGCTGCCTCCTCGTGCTGCCGGTGGCCATCTGGGCCGCGGCCGGGGCGCCCTGGACTGTCGACTGGCCGGAGCTGCGCGGCTTCAACTTCCGCGGCGGGCTCAACATGAGCCCCGAGTATTTCGCCCTGCTGCTGGGGCTGACCACCTACACGGCCGGCTTCATCGCCGAGATCGTGCGCGCGGGCATCCTCGCCGTGCCGCATGGCCAGTGGGAGGCGGCGCAGGCGCTCGGCCTCCGCCCCGGCCAGGTGCTGAAGCAGGTGGTGCTGCCCCAGGCGCTGCGCGTCATCATCCCGCCGATGACCAGCCAGTACCTCAACATCACCAAGAACAGCAGCCTGGCAGTGGCGATCGGCTACCAGGACATCGTCTCGATCGCCAACACGACGCTGAACCAGACCGGCCAGGCGATCGAGGGCATCGCCATCATCATGCTGGTCTATCTCTCGATCAGCCTGTCGATCAGCCTGTTCATGAATTGGTACAACGCAAGAATCGCCTTGGTGGAGCGCTGAGCCCATGAGCGACATCACCCTCAACGCCAGCGCCAAGGTTGCCGAGGCGGCGCCGCGCAGCGCGCCGATCTCCCAGGTCGGCTTCGTCGGCTGGATGCGGGCCAACCTCTTCTCCGGCTGGCTCTCGACCGCCGTCACCCTGCTGCTGGCCTACATGATCGTCCGCTGGGCGATCGGCTTCGTCGACTGGGCCTTCATCAACGCGGTCTGGTCGGTGCCGAACAACCAGACTCAGGCCTGTCGCGACCTGCGCGGCACCGGCGCCTGCTGGGCGGTGATCACCGAGAAGCACCGCTTCATCCTCTTCGGCACCTACCCCTATGAGGAGCACTGGCGCCCGGCGCTCTGCATCGCGCTTTTCGTCGGGCTCTACATCGTCTCCGCCATGCGGCGCTTCTGGCGGAAGGAGCTCGCGCTGATCTGGGTCGGCGTGCTGACGCTGATCGGCGTGCTGATGTGGGGTGGCGTGCTGGGGATGCCCTATGTGCCGCAGGAGCGTTGGGGCGGCCTCGTCATCACCCTGATCCTGGCGACCTTCGGCCTGGCGCTCGCCTTCCCGCTCGCCATTCTGGTGGCGCTCGGGCGGCGGTCGAAGCTGCCGGCGATCAAGGCGCTGTGCGTGCTCTATGTCGAGCTGATCCGCGGCGTGCCGCTCATCTCGCTGCTCTTCATGGCAAGCGTGATGTTCCCGCTCTTCCTCCCCGAGGGGATGAACATCGACAAGCTGCTGCGCGCCCAGCTCGCCATCATCCTCTTCGCCGGCGCCTATCTGGCCGAGGTGGTCCGCGGCGGGCTGCAGTCGCTGTCCAAGGGGCAGTACGAGGCGGCGGACGCGCTCGGCCTCTCCTACTGGCAAAAGACCGGCTTCATCATCCTGCCGCAGGCGCTGCGCCTCGTGATCCCGCCGCTGGTGAACACCTTCATCGGCTTCTTCAAGGACACCTCGCTGGTGCTCATCATCGGCATCTTCGACCTGCTGACCGCGGGCAAGACGGCGATCATCGAGCCGGCCTGGCAGGGCTTCGGCATCGAGGTCTATCTCACCGTCGGCGCCATCTACTTCATCTTCTGCTTCGCCATGAGCAAGTACAGCCAGGGCCTGGAGGCGGAGCTCAACCGCCACCGTGCGCGCTGAGGGGAACCAAACGATGAGCGAGACCCTGGACCACATCGCCTCGGCCGCGCGGACGGATGCCCCGCCGGCCATCCTGCTCGACAAGGTCAACAAGTGGTACGGCGCGCTGCACGTGCTGCGCGACGTGTCCCTCAACGTGGCGCTCGGCGAACGGGTAGTGGTCTGCGGGCCGTCCGGCTCCGGCAAGTCCACCATGATCCGCTGCATCAACCGGCTGGAGACGCATCAGGAAGGCACAATCAAGGTCAACGGGATCGAGCTCTCCGACGACCTCAAGGCGCTGGACGACATCCGCCGCGAGGTCGGCATGGTGTTCCAGAGCTTCAACCTCTTCCCCCACCTCACCATCCTCGAGAATTGCACCCTGGCGCCCATCTGGGTCCGCCGGATGCCGAAGAAGGAGGCGGAGGAGCTGGCGATGCACTACCTGACCCGGGTGCGCATCCCGGAGCAGGCGAAGAAATATCCCGGCCAGCTCTCGGGCGGGCAGCAGCAGCGCGTCGCCATCGCCCGCGCGCTCTGCATGAAGCCGAAGATCATGCTGTTCGACGAGCCGACCTCGGCGCTCGACCCGGAGATGATCAAGGAGGTACTCGACACCATGGTCGGCCTGGCCGAGACGGGCATGACCATGATCTGCGTCACCCATGAGATGGGCTTCGCCCGGCAGGTGGCGGACCGGGTGGTGTTCATGGACCGCGGCGAGATCGTCGAGATCGGCGAGCCGAACCACCTGTTCGAGAACCCGCAGACCGAGCGGTTGAAGACCTTCCTTAGCCAGATCCTCCGGGGGCACTAGGCCTCCGGCGGGCCGGGCCCCCGCCCCGGGGCCG
>NZ_KN676113.1:1529096-1570808 GCF_000802185.1 Belnapia sp. F-4-1
GTGCCAACCGGGACCGGGCCTATGCGTTACGCCTCCCTGATCCCCCGGGCCCATATCCTTGCACGCTCCCACAGACGCCGCCCCCCGGCGCGAAATGACCCCCGCCCTGATCCTGGGCGTGCTCGGCGTCGTCTATGGCGATATCGGCACCAGCCCGCTCTATGCCCTCAAGGCTTCCGTCCTGCATTTCGCCGCCGATGGGGTGGAGCGGTGGGAGGTGCTTGGGCTGCTCAGCCTGATCTTCTGGTCGCTCATCCTCACCGTCACGGTGAAATACGTCGTCTTCGTCCTCCGGGCCGACAACAAGGGAGAGGGCGGGATCCTGGCGCTGATGGCCCTTGCCCAACGCAGCGCCCGGACGGAACAGGGGCGATGGTGGGTGGCGCTCGTCGGCATGGCAGGCGCCTGCCTCTTCTTCGGCGATGGCATCATCACCCCGGCCATCTCCGTGCTCTCGGCGGTGGAGGGGCTGAAGGTCGTCTCCGACGGCTTCGACGGGGCGGTGATCCCGCTCTCGATCCTCGTCCTGATCGCGCTCTTCATCGTGCAGTATCGCGGCACCGGGAGCATGGGGGCGATCTTCGGGCCGGTCTGCGCGCTCTGGTTCGCCACCATCGGCGTGCTCGGACTGATCGAGGTCGTGCGGGAGCCCGAGGTGCTCGTCGCCCTCTCGCCGACCTATGCCATCCATTTCTGCGCCGCCTACCGGCTGGCGGCCTTCATCGCCATGGGCAGCGTCGTGCTGGCGGTGACGGGGGCGGAGGCGCTCTATGCGGATATGGGGCATTTCGGCAAACGGCCGATCAAGCTGGCCTGGCTGTTCTTCGTGCTGCCCTGCCTGGCGCTCAACTATTTCGGTCAGGGGGCGCTGCTGCTCTCGGATCCGGCCGCGCTCGAGAATCCCTTCTTCCTCCTGGCGCCGGAGTGGCTGCGGCTGCCGCTGGTGATCCTGGCGACGGCTGCGACCATCATCGCCAGCCAGGCGATGATCTCGGGCGCCTACTCCATTGCGCGGCAATGCGTGCAGCTCGGCTTCTCCCCACGGCTGGAGGTGCGGCACACCAGCGAGACGGAGGAGGGGCAGATCTACCTGCCGCAGGTGAATTTCGCCCTGCTGGCGGGCGTGCTCGTGCTGGTGCTGGCCTTCAAGAATTCGGACAGCCTGGCGGCCGCCTACGGCATCGCGGTGACGGGCACCTTCGTCTGCACCTCGGGCCTCGCCATCCTGGTCTTCCATCGGCAGTTCGGCTGGTCGATCGCGCTGGTGACGCTGGTCTTCGGGCCGCTGCTGCTGCTCGACCTCGTCTTCTTCATCGCCAACGTGCTGAAGATCCCGGATGGCGGCTACGTCCCGCTGGTGCTCGGCGGCATCCTGATGCTGCTGATGAACACCTGGTACCGCGGCCGGCAGCTGCTCTTCGCCCGCTTCCGCCAGGACAGCCTGCCGCTGAAGAGCTTCCTCGCCCGGCTGCCGCAGAGCCGGACGATCCGCGTGCCCGGCATCGCCGTCTTCATGACCGGCCAGGCCGATTACGTGCCAGGCGCGCTGCTGCACAACCTGAAGCACAACAAGGTCCTGCATGAGCGGGTGCTCTTCGTCACCGTGCTGAACGAGGACGTGCCCCAGGTCGGGCCGGACCGGCGGCGCGAGGTGCAGGAGCTCGCGGCCGGCATCCACCGGGTGATCCTGCGCTACGGCTTCCAGGAAAGCCCGCACATCCCGCGCGAGCTGGAAGGCCTGCGCGACGCGGGCGTCGCCTTCGACCCGATGCAGTCCAGCTACTTCCTTGGGCGGGAAACGCTGGTGCAGGCGGTGGTGCCGAAGATGTCGCGCTGGCGGCAATGGCTCTACACCTTCATGTCGCGCAATGCGGTGCCGGCGACGGAGTTCTTCCGTATCCCCTCCGACCGGGTGGTGGAGCTCGGGGTACGGGTCGCCATCTGATCGCGCGCCGCCGCGCGACGGGGCGTCTTGAACCCGTCCGATGCCTGGGCGTTACGTCATTCGTTGCCGCAGCTTGTGAGGATGATGCCGCCGATGCCCCTGGTGACCCTGGTGCTGGCCAATGGCCCCGGCTTCCCGCAGGGCAGCGCGGACCATCGCTACGAGATATCGGTGACGCTGACCCCGGGCGGGCACCTCGAGCCCGATGCCTGGCTTGCCGATCCGGCGCCCTGGCCGGCGGTGCGCTTCCGCCCGGACGGGCCGCCGCAGCCCGGCACGGTGCAGTGGAACGAGCAGACCGGCTGGTCGCTCGCCTTCTCCCCGGCCGAGGGCGAGGCGGCGGATGCCGCCCCGCATGTGCAGATCGTCCAGGCAGGGCAGCTCCGGCCCGGGGAATACATCACCATCCGCGAGCCGAACGGGCGCGACTACGGCTTCCGCGTGGTCGGCGTCGGCTGAATGACGTTCCGCTCCGGGCGGGCAACCTGCCCGGCCCGGGGGTCGTTCGTAGTCCCGGAACTGTTTCCCAAGGATGCGACCATGGCCGATACCATCATGGACCTGCTCGAACTCTCGCTGCAGGACACCTACAGCGCCGAGAACCAGATCCTTGCCGCCCTGCCGGAATTGGAGGAGGCCGCCACCTCGCCCACGCTGAAGCAGGCCTTCCGCGAGCACAGCGAGCAGACCGAGCGCCAGGTGGAGCGGCTGGAGGAAGTCTGCCGGATGCTCGGCATGGAGCCGGACGGCGAGAGCTGCGCCGCCATGGAAGGGCTGGTCGAGGAGGCCGACGACCTGATGGAGGAGCTGGAGGGGGGCCCGGTGCTCGACGCCGCCCTCATCGCCGCCTCGCAGAAGGTCGAGCATTACGAGATGGCGGCCTACGGCACGCTGTGTTCGATGCTGAAAGCCATGGGCCAGACCAAGGCCGCCGACCTCCTCTCCCAGACGCTCAAGGAGGAGAAGGATACCGATGAGCTGCTGACCCGGATCGCCGAGCAGGAGGTCAACCCGGCGGCGATGCAGACCCTGCCGGCCGACGCACCGATGGGCGGCTCGGGCGGCACGGCCTGAGCGGCCGCTACACCCTCTCCAGCGCCCGTGCCTGCCCCGGCACGGGCGTTGCGTTGCCGCCCTTCGGCTCGCGCCCGGTGATGAGCCGGGCGCCGCGCTGGAAGGTCAGGTAGCTCCAGAGCCATTCGAAGGAGACGACGATCCGGCTGCGGAAGCCGATCAGGTACCAGACATGGGCGAGGCCCCAGAACCACCAGCCGACCAGGCCGGTGAGGCGAATGCGGCCCAGTTCCACCACGGCGGAGCGGCGGCCGATGGTGGCGAGGTCGCCATGGTGCCGGTAGCGGAAGGGCGGCGGCTCGGCCTGCCCCGCCGCGCGGGCCGCGAGCAACCGGCCGACATGGCGCCCCATCTGCTTCGCCGCCGGCGCATTGCCCGGCACCGGCTTGCCCCTGCCATCCGTGACCGCGGCCGTGTCGCCGAGCGCGAAGACGTCCGCCCGGCCGGGCACCGACAGGTCAGGCCCGACCTTGATCCGCCCGGCGCGGTCCCGCTCTGCCCCGATCCAGGCCCCGACCGGCGAGGCGACGACCCCCGCCGCCCAGACGATGGTGCTGGCGGCGATCCGCTCCTCGCCGCAATCGAGGCCCGTCGCATCGCAGCCGGTGACGCGGAGGCCCGTCAGCACCTGCACACCCATCCGCTCCAGCAACTGCCGCGCCTTGGCGCCGAGTTCCTCCGGGAAGCTCGGCAGCACGCGCGGCCCTGCCTCGACAAGCACGATGCGTGCCATGGCCGGGTCGATGCGGCGGAATTCGCGCGGCATGGCGTGGCGGGCGAGCTCCGCCATGGCGCCGGCCAACTCCACCCCCGTCGGCCCGCCGCCGATGACGGTGAAGGTCAGCAGGCGCCGCCGCTCCGCCTCGTCCTCCGTGAGTTCGGCCCGCTCGAAGGCGAGCAGCAGGCGGCGGCGGATATCCGTCGCATCCTCGATGGTCTTGAGGCCGGGCGCGACGGGCGCCCAGTCGTCGCGGCCGAAATAGGAGTGGGTCGCGCCCGTCGCCAGCACCAGCGCGTCATAGGGGATGCGGTGGCCGGGGCCGGCCGAAACCTCGCGCGCCGCGGTGTCGATGCCGGTCACCTTGGCCATCATCACCCGCACATTGCGCTGGCGGCGGAAGATGGTGCGGACCGGCCAGGCGATGTCGCCCGGCGACAGCGCCGCCGTCGCCACCTGATAGAGCAGCGGCTGGAAGAGGTGGTGGTTGTGCCGGTCGATCAGGGTGATCTCGGCCGGTGCCCGGGCCATGGCGCGCGCCGCTTCCAGCCCGCCGAAGCCGGCGCCGATGATGACGACGCGGAAGGGCGTGCTAGCGGACATGCGGCATCTCCATGGCGGGCGGTGTCCTTCGAGGCTGGGTCAGGCCGGTAACGCGGGTGGTGGCACGGGACCGGATGAACAGGGCGCGATCGCAGGGGCCAAGCGTTGCGGCCGTGGGCAAGCAGCCTTCCGCCGTGAGCGGCGTTCTCCGCATCCGCTTTGGGGGATCGCCGTGTGATCGCGGAACCGGAAGGGATGCTGGCCGCCTGCCTCGTCGAGCGCATGCTGGCGGCGGGAGAGGCGGGACTCGTCTTCGTCGCGCGGAGCGAGGGACGGGCCGCGCGGCTGCATCGGGCGGTGCGGGCGCTGGCGCCGGCGGATGCCGCGGTCTCGCTGCTGCCGGGCTGGGACTGCCTGCCCTATGACCGTGTCTCGCCGTCGCGGGCGGTGATGGGGCAGCGGATGGCGCTCGCCGCCGGGCTGCCGCCGGGGCTGCTGATCGCCTCGGCGGAGACGATCGGTCAGCGCCTGCCCCGGGTGACGGAGCGGCTGCGGCTCGCCTGCGGCGATGCGCCGGATATGGACGCCCTGCGCCGCGACCTGCTCCGCCTCGGCTACGTGCTCGACCAGCGCGTCGACGAGCCGGGCGAGGCAGCGCTGCATGGCGAGGTGATCGACCTCTGGCCCGCCGAGGCGGAGGTGGCCTGGCGGCTGCGGCTGGAGGAGGGGCGCATCGCCGGCATCCACCGGCTCGACATCCTGAGCCAGCGCAGCCTCGACGAGGAGATCGAGGCGCTGGAATTCGGCCCCGCCTCCGAAGTGGTGCTGGCGGCGGACGACCCGCTGCTCGAATCCCGCCCGCCGGGGCTGGAGCATGCGCTGCCCGAGCATGCCGCATCGCTGATCGCGCCGCTCGACCTGCTGCCACAGGCCACGGTGCTGCTGGATGCCGAGGCGGAGGCGGCCCTGACGCAGCGCCGGGCGGAAGTGACGGAGGCCTTCCGCACCCGCATCGCGCTCGGCCCGGCGGGCTCGCCGCCGGATGCGCTCCATGGCGGCGAGAACCTGTTCGGCGGCCGCCGGCTGGAACGCATCTCGCCGGAGAAGGGCGCTGCTCCACCACGCTTCGCCGAGGCAGAGGATCCTGAGGCCGCCTTCCTCGACTATGCCGAGGCGCAGCGCGCGGCTGGGCGCCGCATCGCCATCGCCAGTGGGGGGGGACGCGGGGCGCGCAGGCTCGCCCGGCGGCTCGGCGAGGCGGTGACGGTCGCCGACTGGCCGGCGCTGCTCGCCCTGCCGCCGGGCAGCATCGCCCTGCTCGCCGCCGATGTCCGGGGCTTCGAGGCCGAGCCGGCGGTGGTGGTGCCCTATGCCTCGATCCGCGCCGCCACCGGGGCGGGGCGCGACCCCGGCGCGGAGGCTCTCTTCGCCGCCAGCGCGCGGTTGCAGCCGGGCGACGCGGTGATCCATCTCGACCACGGGCTCGGCGCGCTGGAGGGCGTGGAGCAGGTGGAGGCCGGCGAGGCCCGCCTCGACTGCCTCAGGCTGCGTTACGCCGATGCGACGCAGATCGTGCCCTTCGGCGAGCTGGACCGCATCTGGCGCTACGGGGCGGAAGCGGAGGGCCTTTCCCTCGACCGGCTCGGCGGCGAGGCCTGGCCGAAGCGGCGCGCGGAAGCGGAGGCAGCGGTGGCCGAGAGCGCACGGGCGCTGCTCGCCCTGGTGCGGGCACGGGAGCAGGCCCGCGCCCCGGCGCTGCGGCCGCCGCCGAATGAGTACGCCCGGCTCGCAGCGCGCTTCCCACATGAGCTGACGGAGGCCCAGGCGGCGGCCATCACCGCGGTGCTGGGCGACCTCGCTTCCGGCCGGCCGATGGACCGGCTGGTCTGCGGCGATGTCGGCTTCGGCAAGACCGAGGTGGCGATCCGCGCCGCGGCGGTGGCGGCGCTCGGCGGGCATCAGGTGGCGCTGCTGGCGCCGACCACGGTTCTGGTGCGGCAACACCTGGAGAGCTTCCGCCGGCGCTTCGCCGGGTTCGATCTCCGCATCGAGGCGCTGTCGCGGCTGACGCCGCCCGCCGAGGCGCGCGAGATCAAGGCGGCGATGGCGCGGGGCGAGGTGGCGATCGTCATCGGCACCCAGGCGCTGGCGGCCCGCGGCATCCGCTTCCGCGACCTCGCCCTGATGATCGTCGACGAGGAGCAGCGCTTCGGCGCGGCGCAGAAGGAGCAGCTGCGGCGCCTCCGCCGCGTCGACGGCCTGCACACGCTGACGCTGACGGCGACGCCCATCCCCCGCACCTTGCAGGCGACGCTGGTCGGGCTGCGGGAGCTGAGCGTCATCGCCACGCCGCCGGCGCGGCGGCAGCCGGTGCGCACCATCCGCGCGCCGATCGAGGATGCGCTGCTGGCCGGCGCGCTGCGGCGCGAGGCCGGGCGTGGCGGGCAGAGCTTCTGCGTCTGCCCGCGCATCGAGGATATCGCGCCGATGCGCGAGCGCCTGGCCGGGCTGGTGCCGGACCTCACCCTGATCGAGGCGCATGGCGGCATGCCGGCGGCGGAGGTGGATGCCGCCATGGTGCGCTTCGCCGAGGGCGAGGGCGACGTGCTGCTCTCGACCAACATCGTCGAGGCGGGGCTCGACGTACCGCGGGCGAATACGATGCTGGTCTGCCAAGCAGACCGCTTCGGCCTGGCGCAGCTCCACCAGCTGCGCGGCCGGGTCGGGCGCGGGCGGGTGCGGGGCGTCGCCTATCTGCTGACCGACCCGAAGGCCCGGATCGGCCCGGCGACGGAGCGGCGGCTGGCGATGCTGGAAGCGCTGGACCGCGTCGGTGCCGGCTTCGCCATCAGCGCGCGCGACCTCGACCTGCGCGGCGCCGGCGACCTGCTGGGCGAGGAGCAGGCGGGGCATCTGAAGCTCGTCGGGCTGGAGCTCTACCGCCACCTGCTCGACCGGGCGCTGGCCGTGGCGCGCGGAGAGGCGCCGCCGGAGGCCTGGAGCCCGGACCTCGCCATCGGCGTCGATGCCTATGTACCGCCGGAGCATGTGCCGGAGGAGGCGCTGCGCGTCTCCCTGCACGGACGCATCGCGGGCCTGCTGCGCGCCGGGGATACGGCGGGTGTGGAAGCGCTGGAGGATGAGATGGAGGACCGCTTCGGCCCCGCCCCGACGCCGCTCGCCCAGCTCTTCGCCCTGGCCCGGGTCTCGGCGCGCTGCCGGCGGCTCGGCATCGGGAAGCTCGATGTGGGGCCGCTCGCCGCGGCGGCGACGTGGCGCGGGCAGGAGAAGGGCAGGCTGCTGCTGCGCCGGGCGAGCGAAACCCAGGCGGAGCGGCTGGCGGCGGCGGAGGCGCTGCTGGCCTCCGTCGTCAAGGCCCGTGCAGAGGCCAGACCAGGGCGATCATCGGCACGCCGACCAGCAGCACGATGAGCGAGAGCGGCAGGCCGAGCCGCCAGTAGTCGCCGAACCGGTACCCGCCGGGCCCCATCACCAGCGTGTTGCACTGGTGGCCGATGGGGGTGAGGAAGTCGCAGGCGGCGCCGAGCGCGACCGCCATCAGGAAGGCATCCGGGCTCATCCCCAGCCGCTGCGCCAGGCTGCCGGCGATGGGGCCGAGCATCAGCACCGTCGCGGCGTTGTTGAGGAAGGGCGTCACCGCCATCGCCGCCACCATGATGAGGGCGAGCGACCCCATCGGCGGCAGGTGCTCGACGGCGCCCGACAGCCAGCCGGCGATCAGCTCCGTCCCGCCCGTGCTGCGCACCGCCTCGGAAACGGGGATGAGCGCGCCGAGCAGCACGATCACCGGCCATTCGACGGCGTTGTAGGCCTCCTGCGGCGTCAGCGCGCGGATCACCAGCAGCAGGACCGAGGCGGCGAAGAAGGCGACGGCGACCGGCACCAGGTTCAGCGCCACGGCCGCCATCGCTACGGCGAGGATGATCGCCGGCAGCCAGCTCCGCCGGCTGCGGCCGAGGGCGATGCCGCGCTCCGTCAGCGGCAGGATGCGCAGCGCGGCCAGGGTGTCGGGAAGGCGCGCCGCCTCACCCTTCAGGATGGCGACGTCGCCGCGGCGAAGCTTCAGCGTGTTCAGCCGCTCGGCGATGCGTGACCCGCGGCGGCTGACGGCCAGCAGGCTGACGCCGAAGCGCCCGGCGAGCGAGGCGCCGGCAGGCGTCGCGCCGACCAACGGGGATTCGGCGGTGATGACGCCCTCCACCACCGTTTTCTCGTCCTCCGGCACCTCCTCGCCGCCGGTCGGCTTCTCGCCGACCAGGGTGAGGCCGGCCTGCGCGACAAGGGATTCCAGCTCCTCCGGATCGCCCTCGAGGATCAGCAGGTCGCCGAACTTCAGCACGACCTCGCTGGGCGGGTTCTCGCGGCGGAAGCGGTCGCGCAGCATGGTGCCGACGGTGATTCGCCCCTCGCCCATCGCCACGAGGTCGGCGATGGTCCGGCCGATGAGCGGGCTCTCGGCGGGGACGCGCGTCTCCGTGGTGTAGGATTCGATCGCCACCGTCGCCTGGCCGGCGCTGCCCTGCCGCCCGCGCGGCAGCAGCCGCCACCCGACGCTGAGGAAGACAAGGCCCGCCACCGCGATCGCCGCGCCGACCGGTGCATAGTCGAACATGCGGAAGGGCTCGCCCGTGACCTGCTCCCTGACGCGGGAGACGATGATGTTGGGCGAGGTGCCGATCAGCGTCACGAGCCCGCCGAGCAGCGAGGCGAAGGCCATCGGCATCAGCAGGGCAGAAGGCGGCGTGCCGGTGCGCCGCGCGAGCTGCAAGGCGACCGGCATGAAGATGGCGAGGGCGCCGATATTCTTCGTCACCACCGAGGCGGCCATGACGGCTGCGACCAGCGCCGGCACCTGCGTCCTGACGCTGGTGAGGTGCGGCAGCAGCGGCCGCATCAGCCGCTCCACCGCGCCGGAGCGGGCGACGGCGGCGCTGACCAGCAGCGCGGAGGCGACGATGATGACGATGTCGTCGCTGAAGCCGGTGAAGGCCGCCTCGGCCGGCACGATGCCGGTGACGAGGCCGGCGAGCAGGGCCAGCATCGCCACCAAGTCATAAGGCAGCCGGCCCCAGGCGAAGAGGCCTACGGTCACACCGAGGATGCCGAAGGCGAGGGCCTGATCAAGAGTCACGGAGGCGCCAACAGCCCGAAGGCCGCTCTGGTTCCGCGCCACGGTGCAACGGGCCCGCCCGGGCGGCGTTCGCCCACGGCACCACAGAGACGAGAGGGAGATCGATGCGCCCCGACGAAAACAATGCGGCGGACAGCCCGGCCATCGCCATCCATGGCCACCAGATGGATGTGGGCGAGGCGTTGCGCACCCATGTGACCGACAAGCTGACGGCGGTGGCGGAGAAGTATCTCGGCGCCGAGGACATGACGGCGCGCTTCTCCCGCACCGGCCATGGGGGCTTTTCCTGCTCGGTGCGGATCCATGCCGGCAAGGGCTTGTTCTTTGACGGCTCGGCCGAGGCGGCGGAAGCGCCGATCGCCTTCAACGAGGCGCTGGAGCATGTGGCGAAGCAGCTGCGGCGACGGAAGCGCGAATTGCGCGAGGACAAGCCGGTCAACCCGGACAAGGAAGGCCTCATCTAGTCCATGGCCCATGGCGGCTCCCGCCGGGTGATTCTGGCGGCGCTGGCGGGCAACCTCGCCATCGCCGCCACCAAGCTGGCCGCCGCGCTCTACACTGGCTCCAGCGCCATGCTGAGCGAGGCGATCCATTCGGCCGTCGATACCGGCAACCAGGGACTGCTGCTGGTCGGGCTGCGGCGTGCGGCGCGGCCGCCTTCGCCGCGGCATCCCTTTGGCCATGGCATGGAGCTGTATTTCTGGGCCTTCGTCGTCGCGCTGATGATCTTTGCGCTCGGCGGCGCAGTGTCGATCTACGAGGGCTGGCGAAAGATCGTGGCGCCTGAGCCGGTCGAGAACGCCTGGGTCAACTTCCTCGTGCTTGGCGCCTCGGTCCTGTTCGAAAGCCTGTCCTTCCGCGTCGCCTTCCGGGAGTTCCGCCGGAGCCATGCGGGCGAGCCTTTCTGGCAGGCGATCAGGGCAAGCAAGGACCCAGGCGTTTTCGCCGTTCTGCTTGAGGATGCGGCGGCGCTGGCGGGGCTCGCCATTGCGCTCGTCGGGCTTGGCCTTGCGGAATGGCTCGACATGCCGGCGCTGGACGGCGCGGCCTCCATCGGCATCGGCCTGCTGCTGGTGCTGACGGCGGGTTTCCTCGCAAACGAGACGCGGAGCTTGCTCACCGGCGAGGCGGCCTCGCCGCGGCTGGTGGCGGAAGTGCGCGCGACGCTCACCGCCGACCCGCGGGTGAAGGCAGTGGATGAGCTGCTCAGCATGCATCTCGGCCCGGCGGAGGTGCTGATGGCGGTGACCATCGACCTGGCCGACGAGCTACCGGGCGCCGGGGTGGAGCAGGCGGCGCGGGAGCTGACCCGCCGCATCGAGGACCAGCACCCGGAGGTGACGCGCATCTTCCTGCGGCCGAAGCGGGTCGCTGCCTGAAACGGCAAGCCGCCCGCCGGGAGGGAGCAATCCCCCGGCGGGCGGCTCTATGCCTTGACGTGTCGGCCCGGCGTCCGGCCGGGTGAGGGATACGCCCCCACCACGCGGCGGGGATCACCCCCGCTCGTGCCGGATGGTATGAAGCGCCGCCCGGATCGCGTTCAGAACCAACCGGGCAGGCGGCCGGGGGTTTCGCGGCTCCCCGGTCACATCTTGTCAGACCACGTCCTGCGCCGCACCGGCCGGCATCAGCCCGGCCCCGTGCAGGACACCGTCCCGCTCCATGCCGCGGCGAACCGCAGCGCCCCAGAGCACCAGCGCCATGCCGGCACCGAGACCGAGAACGCCGAAGACTGCGGACAACATCACTCTCTCCTTTTGCATCTTGCGTGACTGCATCTGGGGTTTGCGGGCGCCGCCCAGCAGCGGCGGGATATCCCCCCAGCCATGCGGGGAATGCGGTACTCACCGCCTGAGCGTCGCATGCCAGCGGCAGAGGCCGATGGCGCCGCTGCTCAGCAGCCGGTGGCGCAGCAGCCAGAGTTCCGCCTCCTCGATCAGGCCGGCGGCGCCGCTGCGCAGGGGGCCAGCGCCGGCGGCACGCAGTTCCCGGATCAGCCGGGTCCAGTTCTCGATGACGGCGGCGCATTGCCGGGGCGCGGCATTCTCGGCGACACGAATATGGAAGCCGGCCGCCTGGAGCGCGCCCTCGGCCGCGCCGCGGTCCGGCGGCGAAACCGCGCGGCCTTCAAGGGCGAGCCAGCGGTCGAGGATCGGGCGGGAGGCGGAGCCGCCGCCGCGAACGATCTCCAGCAGGACGAGTTGGGCATCGGGCTTCAGCGCCTTGGCCAGGGCCTCGATGGTACTGTCGAAGGCGCCGCCGCCGGCCAAGGGCTCCAAGGCCAGGGCGTGGTGGTGATAGCGGGGGCGGAAGGCAGGTTGGTCCGGCTCCCAGGGCAGCACCAGGGCACGGCGGCCGAAGGGGCGGAGGCGGAGCGCCATTCGCCCGGCCAGGAACGGGTCGTGCTGGTAGGCGGCAACCCAGGCCCCGCGCCGGCTGATGATGGTTCCGGCCGCCCCGCCGGCATCGCGGCCGACCAGCAGCAGCGTTGTCGCCGGCGACAAGGGGAGCAGGCCGGACAGCCGCTCGATCTCCGCCGGCCCGCCGGGAATGAGGCAGCCTTCCTCCCAGAGCCGCTCGGCTCAGGCGATGCGGGCGAGGGCAAGACTTTCGGCCGGGTCCTGCGTGGCGGCGGCCGGGCCCTCCGGCAGCGGGGCGAGGCTGGGGGCCTCCGCATCGGCGCGGAGCGGCAGGCGGTCGGCCGCCGCCAGCAGCAAGCCGGCGAAGCCGCGCCCCTGGCCGGGCCGGATGAACCGGGCCAGGGCGTTCGTCAGGGCCGGCATGGGGGCCGGGTCATGCGTGGGTTCCTCGCCTCTCGATGGAGAGGAGCGGCATGGGGCCATGGAAGAGATGAAGGAAGCGTTGCGGCCGGGGCGGTGCGGGTCTATCGCAAGGGACCATGCCCGAAGCGCCCTACCCGATCCGCTACGTCGCCAAGAACATGCGGCTCGATCTCCGGCTGATCGCCGAGATGATCACGCCGGGCGCGCGCGTGCTGGATATCGGCTGCGGCGACGGGGCGCTGCTTGCCTACCTCACGGCCGAAAAGGGCGCCGATGCCCGCGGCATCGAGATCGACATGGCAGAGGCGACGCGTGCCGTGGCGGCCGGCCTCGCCGTGATCCATGGCGATGCGGACCATGACCTCGCCTCCTATCCGGACGGGGCCTTCGACTATGTGGTGCTCTCCCGCACGCTTCAGGCGGTGGAGCGGCCGCGCGAGGTGTTGCGGCAGATGCTGCGGATCGGCCGGCGGGCGATCGTCAGCTTCCCCAATTTCGGCCATTGGCTGGTGCGGTGGCAGGTGCTCGCAACCGGCCGGATGCCGATGACGGAAACCTGGCACCGCGCCTGGTACGAGACGCCGAACATCCACCCCTGCACCATCCAGGACTTCTTCGACCTCTGCACCCTCGAGGGCTACGCGGTCGAGCAGTGGCTGGCAGTGGATGAGCGCGGGCTGAAGGCGCCCTGGAAGCGGTCGCCGCGGCTCGCCAACTTGTTTGGCGAGCAGGCGCTGTTCCTGCTGCGGCGAGGCTAGCCGGGCAGGCTCAGTGCAGGCGGGCGTTGCGCGGGCGTGCGGGGGCCGGTGTGCGCGGGGCGGCGGTGGCGGCCACCGGGTCCGGCAGGTTGGAGACGGCGAGGGCGACATGGCGCGCGGCCTCGGTGGCACCGATCCGCAGGCATTCCGCTTCTACATAGGAAAGCATCAGGCGGAGGGCAGACTGATCGGGAGATTCAGGCTCGGACTCGGTATCGAGAGGCTTGAACGCGGCACGCATCCAGCACGCTCCGGCTAATGTGATTGCACAGCACACATACTATTGACTCAGCGACACAGCAACATCGGAGTCGTTCTGAGGTTGCACGCGCCTGCGCAAGCACCGAGGGATGGGCGTAAATATCGCCCACGACGCGTTCCTCCGCATCCTTTTTTTCTATTTCAGGTTACGGCACATCTTTGAGTTGTGTCGCTGGCCCTTGGTCAATGTCGCGATATTGGGATGAGAATCAGAATTTCTCAACCCATGGGCGAATTTCAATCTCCCAACTCCACGCATTGCGCGGCTGGCGGATGAGCTGGAGGTAGCTTGCTGCAATCGCATCGGGATCAAGCAGGCTGTCTTGCCCGCTATCCGGGTGGAGTGTGCTCCGGATGCCACCATCGATGACAATGTGCCCCACATGCACACCCTGCGGGTGCAGCTCCCGCGCGGCGGACTGGGCGAGGCCGCGCAGGGCGAATTTCCCCATGGCGAAGGGGGCGCTCTGCGCATAGCCCTTCACCCCGGCCGAGGCCCCGGTCAACAGGATGGTGCCGTGCCCGGCGGCCAGCATGCGCCGCGCCGCCTCGCGCACCGCGAGGAAGCCACCGAAGGCGCAGACCTGGAGGCTCTTCTGCACCTCGGCCGGTCCAACCCGGCGATCGGGCCGCGGGTGCGGTAGCTCGGGTTGTAGACGACCACCTCGGCATCACCCTCGGCCTCGAACAGCGCGGCGACCTGGGCGGCATCGGCGGCGTCGCAGGCATGGGTGGCGGCGCCGGTCTCGGCGGCTAGGGCGGCGAGCTTGGCAGTGTTGCGGGCGGCGAGCGCCACCATGTAGCCCTCCCGCGCAAGGAGCCGGGCGAGGGAGGCGGAAAGCCCGTCCCCGGCGCCGATGATCAGGGCCTTCGGCATTGCCTCTCTCCTATCCCAGGGTTTCCAGCAATTCGCAGAGCACGGCGCAGCGCGGCGCCAGGTCGGGCCAGCGGATATGCTCCTCCGGCGCATGGGCGCCGGCGCCGGTGCAACCGAGGCCGTCCAGCGTCGGGATGCCCATGGCGGCGGTGAAATTGCCGTCCGACCCACCGCCGCGGTGCTGCTTCGGCAAGTCGTAGCCCTGGCGGGCGGCGATGGCGCGGGCGGTCTCGTAGAGGGCGAGGTTGGCCGGGCTCTCTTCCAGCGGGGGGCGGTTCAGGCCGCCTTCCACGGTGATGCGGATGCCGTCCGCCTCGCCGGCCAAGGCGCGGATGGCGGCCACCATGCGCTCCGCCTCGGCGAGGCTCGGGGCGCGGAAGTCGATGCGGCAGCCGGCCTCGGGCGGGATGACGTTCGGCCGGGTGCCGCCCCAGATCGGCGCGACATTGGTGGTGACGCCGCGCTCCAGGTCGGTCAGGGCGTGGATCTTCAGGATCGCCCCGGCCAGGGCGACGACAGCGCTCCGCCCCTCGGACCAGTTGCCGCCGGCATGGGCGCTGCGGCCCTCGACCGTGAGGGTGAAGCCGCCGGTGCCCTTGCGGCCGGTGACGCAGGCGCCCTGACTGCCGCCGGCCGGCTCCGGGATCAGCACGGCGCAGGCGCCGCGGGCGGCGGCCTCGATCGGGGCGCGGCTGGTCGGGCTGCCGACTTCCTCGTCCGGCGTCAGCAGAAGGGTGATGGGGCGGCGGGTCTTCACCCCCTGGCGCAGGATCTCCCGCACCGAATGGAAGGCGAAGAAGCTGCCGGCCTTCATGTCGTAGATGCCGGGGCCATGGGCGCGCTCGCCCTCGACGCGCCAGGGCATCGACTTCGCCAGCGTGCCGTGGTCCCAGACCGTGTCGAGATGGCCGGCGACCACCACCGGCGCGCCATCGCCCGGGGTGCGGGCAATCAGCGTGTCGCCGAAGCCGTCGCGCCCGGGCAGGCGCTCGATGGCGGCGCCGGCGCCGGCGAGATCGGCCTGGCAGCGATCGAGCAGGGCGTTGACGGCAGCGGCGTCGGTGGTCGGGGTCTCATGCTCCACCCAGGTCCTGAGCTCGGCGAGGAGGCGGTCGGAGCTGCCGATATCGGTCTGGGGCATGAGGTCGGTCCTGCTGCGGTCTCCATCCACTCTGGCGATGGCGCGGCGCTTGTCCACCCGCTCTGGCCTCGTCGGAAGCGCGTCCGCTCGGCTGCGCTCGCGGAAACACCTCCGCCTGTTGTTTGATCGAGCAAATTACCCCTCCCGGGTGATTCCACCCATCCGGGGTTTGCTCTAGACCGCCGAGGCATGACCCAGCCCCTCGTCCTTTCCGACTGGCGTGACCTGCCGCCCGGGCTGCGCGGGGCGACCGTCGCGCTCGGCAACATGGATGGGGTGCATATCGGCCACCGGGCGGTGCTGGCGGCGGCGCATGCGGCGCGGCCCTCGGCGCCGCTCGCGGTGCTGACCTTCGAGCCGCATCCGCGCGAGCATTTCCGCCCGGAGGACCCGCCCTTCCGCCTCACCCTGCTGCCCGCCAAGGCCGAGGCGCTGGGGGCGGCAGGCGCTGCGCTGGTGGTGGCGCTGCCCTTCGACGCGGCGCTCGCCACCATGCCGGCGGAGCGTTTCTTCACCGAGGTGCTGCGGGACGGGCTCGGCGCCGTGCACCTGGCTTGCGGCCAGGATTTCGCCTTCGGCCACCGGCGCGGCGGCGATGCCGGCACGCTTACCGGCCTGGCCGAGGCGGCGGGCATCGGGCTGACCATCGTGCCGCCCGTCACGGATGCGCAGGGTCCTGTCTCCTCCACCCGTATCCGCCGTGCCCTGCAGGACGGCTATCCGGAGCGGGCAACGGCCATGCTCGGCCGCCCCTGGGACATCCGCGGCGAGGTGGTGCACGGCGACAAGCTCGGCCGGGTGCTGGGCTGGCCGACCGCCAATCTCTGGCTCGGCCGGCACCTGGAGCCGGCGCGCGGGGTCTATGCGGTGACGGCGATGCTGCCGGACGGGCGGGAGGTGAAGGGCGTCTCCAATATCGGCCGGCGGCCGACCTTGGGCGGCGACCCGGAGACCAGGCTGGAAACCTACCTCTTCGACTTCTCGGGCGACCTCTACGGCCAGGAGATCGGCGTCCGGCTGCGGCATTTCCTGCGGGCCGATGCCAAATTCGACGGGCTGGAGGCGCTGAAGGTGGCCATCGCCCAGGATGCGGAGGATGCGCGGGCGGCGCTGGCGCAGGATACCTGACCCCTATACTTGACCCCCTGGCCCTCCGATCCCCATAAGCCCCTCATGCATCCCCCGGTGGCCCATCCGCGAATTAGCCGCCCGGCCCTTCCCTGAGGGCCGGGACCGCCGCGCACCCGCCACCGCTGACCCGCCGCCGCGCCGCCGGCGGCCGGAGACCGCCCGATGAACGACACCGAAGCCCCCGCGCCCCGAGACTACCGCGGCACCGTCTTCCTGCCGCAGACCGCCTTCCCCATGAAGGGCGACCTGCCGAAGCGCGAGCCGGACTGGCTGAAGCGCTGGGAGGGGCTCGGCCTCTGGTCCCGCCTGCGCGAGCAGTCGAAGGACCGGCCGTCCTTCATCCTGCATGACGGCCCGCCCTACGCGAACGGCCCGCTGCATATCGGCCACGCGCTGAACAAGATCCTGAAGGACGTCATCAACCGCGCCGCCCAGATGGCGGGGCACGATGCCGACTACGTCCCCGGCTGGGACTGCCACGGCCTGCCGATCGAGTGGAAGGTCGAGGAGGAGTACCGCGACCCCAAGGGCAAGTACCAGGGCGGCCGCAAGAAGGACGACGTGCCGGTCCTCGAATTCCGCGCCGAGTGCCGCGCCTATGCCACGCGCTGGCTCGACGTGCAGCGCGAGGAGTTCAAGCGCCTCGGCGTCTTCGGCGACTGGGCCGGGCGCTATGCGACGATGGACTTCCCCTCGGAAGCCACCATCGTCGGCGAGATCGGCAAATTCCTGATGAATGGCTCGCTCTATCGCGGGCTGCGCCCCGTGATGTGGAGCCCGGTCGAGAAGACGGCGCTGGCCGAGGCGGAGATCGAGTATCACGACCATGTCTCGCCGACGCTCTGGGCGCGCTTCCGCCTGGTGAAGGCCGGCGCCGAGGACCTGGCCGGCGCCAGCGTTGTCATCTGGACGACGACGCCCTGGACCATCCCCGGCAACCGCGCCGTCGCCTATGGCGCCGAGATCGACTACGCGCTGGTGCATGTCGAGGGCGTCGCCGAGGGCAGCTACCTCGTCCCCGGCGAGCGGCTGCTGGTCGCGCTGCCGCTGCTGCCGCAATTCGAGAAGGATGCGAAGCTCGGCGCTCATACGGTGGTGCGCGTCCTCAAGGGCGAGGAGCTGAAGGGCGCCGTCGCCGCGCATCCGCTGCGGGGTGCCGGCTACGACTTCGACGTGCCGCTGCTGCCGGGCGACTTCGTCACCACCGAGGCGGGCACCGGCTTCGTCCATATCGCGCCGAGTCATGGCGAGGACGACTTCAACCTCGGCCGCGAGAACGGCCTGCCGGTGCCGGAGACGGTCAACGACGACGGCACCTTCACCTTGCAGGCGCCGGGCTTCACCGGCCTGCATGTCTTCAAGGCGCATGATGCCGTCTACGCCGCCTGCGAGGCCGCCGGCACGCTGGTCGCCAAGGGCAAGCTCACGCACAGCTACCCGCATAGCTGGCGGTCGAAGAAGCCGGTGATCTTCCGGGCGACGCCGCAATGGTTCATCGCCATGGACGATGCCAACGCCATCCGCGAGAAGGCGCTGGCCGCGATCGATGCTACGCAATTCGTCCCCGATCAGGGGCGCAACCGCATCGGCAGCATGGTCGCGGCGCGGCCGGACTGGTGCATCAGCCGCCAGCGCGCCTGGGGCGTGCCCATCGCGGTCTTCGTCGACCGCCGCACCGGCCAGCCGCTGCGCGACCCGGCGGTGATGGACCGCATCGTGGACGCCTTCCGCACCGAGGGCGCCGATGCCTGGTACCAGCCGGGCGCGGCCGCGCGCTTCCTCGGGCCGGGGCGCGACCCGGCCGAGTACGAGCAGGTGATGGACATCGTCGATGTGTGGTTCGAGAGCGGCTCGACCCATGCCTTCGTGCTGCGCGACCGCGGCATGCCCTTCCCGGCCGATCTCTACCTGGAGGGCTCCGACCAGCATCGCGGCTGGTTCCACTCCTCGCTGCTGGAGAGCGTCGGCACCAATGGCGTCGCGCCCTTCAAGGCGGTGCTGACGCATGGCTTCGTGCTCGACGAGTCGGGTAGGAAGATGTCGAAGTCGCTCGGCAACGTCACCGCCCCGCAGGAGGTGATGCAGCAATACGGCGCCGACATCCTGCGCCTCTGGGTTATGAACTCGGACACCGCCGAGGACCTCCGCATCGGCAAGGAGATCCTGAAGCAGCAGGCGGAGCTCTACCGGCGGCTGCGCAACACGCTGCGCTGGCTGCTCGGCAACCTCGCCGGCTTCGACGAGGCCGAGCGCGTCCCCCATGCCGAGCTGCCGGAGCTGGAGCGCTGGGTGCTGCACCGCCTCACCGAGCTGGATGCGAAGCTCCGCAAGGCGGCGAAGGACTACGACTGGACCGGCGTCTATCCCGAGATCCACGCCTTCTGCTCGACCGATCTCTCGGCCTTCTACTTCGACATCCGCAAGGATAGCCTCTACTGCGATGCCGCGGACAGCCACCGGCGGCGCAGCGCGCGCACGGTGCTCGACGTGCTGCATCGCTGCCTCTGCGCCTGGCTGGCGCCGGTGCTGGTCTTCACCGCGGAGGAGGCTTGGCTCGCCCGCTTCCCCGACGATGATGACAGCATCCACCTGCACGACTTCCCGGTGCTGCCCGGCGAATGGCGGGACGAGGCGCTGGCGGAGCGCTGGGCCGCGCTGCGCGCCCGCCGCGCCGAGGCAACCGGGCTGCTGGAGGAGCTGCGGCGCTCCGGCGAGATCGGCTCCTCCTTGCAGGCCAGCGTCGCGGTGCCGGAAGCAGCCGGCTTCGATACCGGCTTCTGGGAGGAAATCCTGATCGTCTCCCGCGTCGAGCAGGTGCCGGCCGAAGGCTTCACCGCCACCAAGGCTCCCGGCGCCAAGTGCGACCGTTGCTGGCGCGTGCTGGAGGAGGTCGGCCAGTCCGCCGCCCACCCCACCCTCTGCCGCCGCTGCGAGGCCGTGGTGGCGGGCCAGTGATGCGCATCGGCCTCCTCATGGCGGCGCTGCTGCTCGCCGCCGATCAGCTCAGCAAGTGGTGGGTGCTGGAGGTGCTGGACCTCCCCAACCGCCGCACGCTGCCGCTGGTCGAGGCGGGGCCGCTCGGCCTCGACCTCACCATGGTCTGGAACCGCGGCGTCACCTTCGGCCTGCTTTCGGGCGAGGGGCCGCTGAACCACATCATCCTCGCCGTCCTCGCCGCCGTCATCGCCGCCTTCCTGCTGCGCTGGATGGCGCGGGCGGAGAACCGCGCGGTTGCAACCGCGCTGGGTGCGGTGGTCGGCGGCGCGGTCGGCAATGTCATCGACCGGCTGCGCTTCGGCGCGGTGGTCGATTTCGTTGATGCGCATGGCTGGGGCTGGCACTGGTACGTGTTCAACATCGCCGATGCCGGGATCGTATGCGGGGTTTTCGTCCTCCTCGCGGATGCCTTGTTCCGCAAGCCGCCGGCGAGTAAGGAGGCGGCATGAGGATGCGCCGCCCCGCGGGCCAGGCTATGGCCCTGTCCATTCTGCTCGCCACCGCCCTCGCCGGCTGCGGCGGCGACACCGCGCGCACCTTCGGCCTGACCCGCGACGCGCCGGATGAATTCCAGGTAACGACCCGGGCGCCGCTCTCCATGCCGCCCTCGCTCGGCGGCCCGCTGCCGGCGCCCCGCCCCGGCGCCGACCGGCCGCAGGAGGTCTCGACCCGCCAGGCGGCGGAGGCGACGCTGGTGCCGGGCGCGGTGCTCAGTGGCCCGGCCGCCGCCAGCGCCCCGAGCACCGCCGAGAGCGCGCTGCTGAGCCAGGCCGGCCGCCCGGTCGGCGACGGCATCCGCCGCCGGGTGGACGAGGAGAGCCTGAAGCTCGACCAGCCGCAGCGCACGCTGGTGGACCGGCTGATGTTCTGGCGCGGGCCGGAGCCGGCCGGCACCGCGCTCGACCCGCGGCGCGAGGCGCAGCGGCTGCGCGAGAACGCGGCGCTCGGCCGCGAGGTGACGGATGGCGAGACGCCGGTGATCCAGCGCACCCGCAGCAGCAACCCGGTCACGGCGCTGTTCGAGAGCATCTTCTGAACACGGCTTGGCCCCCACGGCTTGGACACTAGGGGCCGAGCCGTCATGATCGGCCTCCCTGCCCCCATGGGCCTCGTGCGATGCTGGCGGAACGCCACCGGCATCCCCACATTGGAGGCATGCCCAGCGTGACACGCCGTACCGCCCTCCGCTCCGCCGCTGCCCTGCCGGTGGCCACCGCCGCTCCGCCCGCCCTCGCCCAGCCGGCCATCGCCCCGCCGACCGAACAGATCGCCGAGCGCCCGCTCTTCGGCGCGGTGAGCTGGACCATGGCGAACGGGCTGCGCGTGGTGCTCGCCGAGAGCCGGCGGGTGCCGGTCGTCTCGCACTACCTCTTCTATGGCGCGGGCGCGGGGGAGGACCCGGCGGGCCGGTCCGGCACCGCGCATTTCCTCGAGCACATGATGTTCAAGGGCAGCCGCAACGTGGCACCGGGCGCGCTGTCGCTGGCCGTGGCGCGGGAGGGCGGGCAGGACAATGCCTTCACCTCGCGCGACGTCACCGCCTACTACCAGACGGTCGAGGCCTCGCGCCTCCCGCTGGTCATGCGGATGGAGGCGGACCGCTTCGCCTATCCGCTGCTGCCCGAGGCGACGCTGGAGCCGGAGCGGGCGGTGATCCTTGAGGAGCGCAACCAGCGCACCAGCAGCAACCCGCGCGGCCGCTTCTGGGAAGGGTTCGAGGCTGCCATGTGGGGGCCGCAGCACTGGCACGGCCGCCCGCTGATCGGCTGGGAGGATGAGATCCGCGCCATCACGCTTGGGGATCTCCGCGGCTTCCACGAGCAGCGCTACGCCCCCGCCAACGCCGTGCTCGTCGTCACCGGCGATGCGCGGGAGGCCGAGGTGCGGAAGCTCGCCGAGGAATTCTACGGCGTGGTGCCGGCCCGGCCCTTCACGGCCCGCCAGCGGGCGGAGCCGGTGCCGGCCGCGGCCGAGCCGCGCTTCGTCCAGCACGACCCGGCGGTGCGCGAGGCGAGCTTCATGCGCAGCGCCATGGCGCCGAGCCTCACCTGGGGCGAGACGCGCCATGCCTGGCCGCTCGAGGTCCTGGCGCATCTGCTCGGCAGCGGCTCCGGCAGCCGGTTGCACAAGGCGCTCGTCGAGACCGGGCTCGCGACCAGCGCCAGCGCCTCCTATGACAGCGAGACGGTGGGGCCGGGCAGCTTCAGCGTCTCGGCCACGGCGCGGCAGGATGTGGCGCCGGAGCGGCTGGAGGCGGCGGTGGATGCCGCCCTCGCCGCGCTGCTGCAGGACGGGCCGAGCGAGGCGGAGGTCATCCGCTCCATCCGCCAGCTGACGGCGGGGGCGGTGCTGTCGCTCGACGGCATCGGCGCCGCGCCGCGGATGCTGGGCGGCGTGCTGGCGATCGGCCTGCCGCTGGAGCTGGTGGAATTCTGGCCGCGCTACCTGAAGGCGGTGACGCGGGACCAGGTGACGGCCGCGGCGCGGGCGGTGCTTGGCCAGCCGGCCGGCACCACGGGCTGGCTGCTGCCGGGAGCGCCGGCATGACCGGCGAGCAGGGGTTTTCGCTCCCCATTCAGGTGGTCGAGGCGGATGGCATCTCCGCCTGGCTGGTCGAGGACCAGTCGGTGCCGGTGGTCTCCGTCGCCTGGTCCTGGGCCGGCGGGGCGGCGCTCGACCCGGCGGGGCAGGAAGGGACGGCGGCGCTCGCGGCCGCCCTGCTGACCGAGGGGGCGGGTTCGCTGCGGGCCATCGAGTTCGGCGATGCGCTGCGCGACCAGGCGATCAGCCTCAACTTCTCCGCCGACCGGGACAGTTTCGAGGGCGGCTTCCGGGCGCTCACCACGGCCCTGCCGGAGGCGGTGCGCCTCGCCCGCCTCGCCATGCAGGAGCCGCGGCTCGATGCGGATGCGGTGGAGCGGGTGCGGGCGCGCTCCATCGCCGCCGCCCGTCGCGCGCTGGAAACGCCGCGTGGCCAGGCGGTGCGGGCCTTCTGGGCGAATGCCTATCCCGGGCATTCGGCCGGGCGGCCGAGCGGCGGCACGGCGGAGAGCCTGGCAGGCCTGCCTGTGGAGGCGCTGCGGGCGGCGCTCGCCCGGCAAGTCCACCGCGAGGGGCTCCTGGTGACGGCGAGCGGCGCCATCACCCCGGCCGAGTTGCAGGCGCTGCTGCCGGCGCTGTTCGGCGGGCTGCCGGGCGGGGCGCCGCAACCTATGGCGCCGCTGCCGGCCTTTCGCGCTTTCGGGCAGCAGGTGCTGCCCGTGGCCTCGCCGCAATCGGCGGTGATTTTCGGCCAGGACGGGCTGCCCTCGTCCGATCCAGACTGGGAGGCGGCGCAGGTTGTGCTGCGCATCCTGGCCGGGGGTGGCTTCTCCTCCCGCCTGATGCAGTCGGTGCGGGAGCAGCGCGGCCTCTCCTATGGCATCGGCGCCGGGCTCGACCTGCTGTTCCGGCATGGCGTCGTCATCGGCTCGGTGGCGACGGAGAATGCGCGCGTGGCCGAGACGCTCGCGGTGACGCGGGAGGAATGGGCCCGCATGGCTGCCGAGGGGCCGACCGAGACGGAACTGGCCGATGCCGTCGCCTTCCTCACCGGCTCCATGCCGCTGCAATTCACCGACAGCCGGCGGGTGGCGGAGACGCTGCTGATGCTGCGGCAGAACGGCCGGCCGACCGACTGGCTCGCCGGCCGCCCGGCGCGGCTCCGGGCGCTGACGCAGGAGCGGCTGGCCCGGGTGGCGGCACGGGTGCTGGCGCCGGATGGGCTCTCGGTCGTGGTGGCGGGGCAGCCGGCGGGGTTGTGAGCCGGCGACGATTTCCCCGCCCGGCCGCTTTGCGTTAAGCCAGAGCGGTCGGAACGGAGGAAGGCGCATGGCGCAGGAACTGGCGGCGGCCTGGGCGGCGGTGATGGCCCTGGCCCGGACGCCACGTCCGGATGGCAGCGCCCCCGCCTCCATCCGCCCGCTCTTCGCCGCCGACCCCGAGCGGTTCCGCCGCTTCTCTCATGCCGCCGACGGGCTGCTGCTCGACCTGTCCAAGACCTCCGTGAGCGATGCGGTGCGGACGGCGCTGCTCGGCCTCGCCCGCGCCGCCGACCTGCCCGGCCGGCGGGACGCCATGGCGCGGGGCGAGGCGGTCAACGTCACCGAGCGGCGGGCCGTGCTGCACATGGCGCTGCGCGGCGAGGGCGGCTTCCGCGCCGGGGCGGAGGATGCCTCGGCCGAGGTGGCGGGCGTACTCGGGCGGATGCGGGACTTCGCCCAGGCCGTGACCGAGGGCCAGCTGCGCGGGGCGACGGGCGAACGCTTCACCGACGTCCTGAACATCGGCATCGGCGGCTCCGATCTCGGCCCAGCTATGGTGGCGCGGGCGCTGTGGACGCCGGCCTCGCCGCTGCGGCCGCACTATCTCGGCAATGTCGATGCCCATGCCTGGGAGGAAATCCGCCCCCGGCTCGACCCGCGGCGGACGCTGGTACTGGTGGCCAGCAAGACCTTCACCACCCAGGAGACGATGACCAATGCCGCGCTGGTGCGCGCCTGGCTGGCCGAAGGGGTCGGCGAGGCGGCGGTCGGCGGGCATTTGGCGGCGCTGTCCACCAACCTCAAGGCGACCGAGGGATTCGGCATCGCCGCGGACCGGGTCTTTCCCTTCCGCGACTGGGTGGGCGGGCGCTTCTCGCTCTGGTCGTCGATCGGCCTGTCATTGGCGCTCGCGCTCGGCTGGGAGGCCTTCGAGCGGCTGCTCGCCGGGGCGCGAGCGATGGATGCGCATTTCCTCTCGGCGCCGCTTGAAGCCAATCTCCCGGTGCTGCTGGCGCTGACCGAGCTTTGGCACATCAACGGCCTCGGCTATGCGACACGGGCGGTGCTCCCCTATGACGAGCGCCTGGCCCGCCTGCCGGCACATCTCCAGCAGGTGGAGATGGAGAGCCTCGGCAAGCGGGTGACGCTGGCGGGCAAGCCGGTCGGGCACGATACGGGGGCGGTGGTCTTCGGCGAGCCGGGGACCAATGCGCAGCACAGCTTCATGCAGCTGATCCATCAAGGCACGCGGCCGGTGCCGGCCGATATCATCCTGGTGAAGCGGCCGGACCATGCGCATCCCGACAGCCACCGGAAGCTGCTGGCCAATGGCCTGGCGCAGTCGGCGGCGCTGATGCGGGGCAAGACCGAGGCGGAGGTGCGGGCCGAGATGGCAGCCGCGGGCACCGACCCGGCGGAGATCGAGCGGCTGGTGCCGCACCGCGTCTTCCCCGGCGACCGGCCGACCGCGACCCTGATGCTGCCGCAGCTCGACGCCTTCACCCTCGGGCAGGTGGTGGCGCTCTACGAGCACAAGGTCGCCTCGCTCGGCATCCTCTGGGACATCAACGCCTTCGACCAGTGGGGCGTGGAACTCGGCAAGCAACTCACCGGGCCGATCCTGAAGGCGCTGGAGGGCGGCACTGCCGAGGGACAGGACGGCTCGACCCTCGGCCTGCTGGCGGCGCTCCGGCCGGGCTGAGATGCGGATTGCCGTCTTCGCCGACATCCACGGCAACCTTCGCGCGCTGGAGGCGGTGCTGGCGGACCTGCCGCGGCGCGGGGCCGATCTCGTGGTCAATCTCGGCGACTGCCTTTCCGGGCCGTTGCAGCCGGCGGAAGTGGCGGACCGGCTGATGGCGCTCGGCTGGCCGACGGTGCGCGGCAACCATGACCGGCAGCTGCTCGACCGGCCGGTGGAGGCGATGATCCCCTCCGATGCCTTCAGCGCCGCGCGGCTGACGGCGGCGCATCGGGGCTGGCTCGGCGCCTTGCCGGCGGTGCTGCATCTGGCGGAGAGAGTGCTCGCCTGCCACGGCACGCCCGCGGACGACCTGACCTATGCGCTGGAGGTGGTGGCCGGGCCGCATCACCTGCGACCGGCGACGGCGGCGGAGGCCGCCGGGCGCATCGGGGCGACGCCGGGGGCGGAACTGGTCCTCTGCGGCCACTCGCATCTGGCGCGGATGGCGCGACTGCCGGATGGGCGGGTGGTGGTCAATCCGGGCAGCGTCGGCCAGCCGGGCTATTGGGATGCCGAGCCGCATCCGCATGTCGTCTTCGCCGGCACGCCGCATGCGCGCTATGCGGTGGTGGAGCGCGGGCCGGCCGGGTGGAGCGCCGAATTCCACGCCATCCCCTACGACTGGGACGCCGCGGCGGCGGATGCCCGCGCTGCGGGACGGGCGGATTGGGCGCGGGCGCTGGCGACGGGGCAGCTCGACTATCCCTGAGGCCTGCCCTGGCGGGCGGTGCGGCGGCGCCTTATCTTTCGGGGTGGAGGTTCGCTTCGCACCCATGATCGCGCCCATGCCGAGCCCCCGCTGATGCCCATCCGCCTCCTCTCCGAGACCACCGCCAACCGCATCGCCGCCGGCGAGGTGGTGGAGCGGCCGGCCGCCGTGGTGAAGGAGCTGGTGGAGAATGCCCTCGATGCCAGGGCGCGCCGCATCGCCGTCACGCTCGAGGGCGGCGGGATCGAGCGCGTCGTCGTCGAGGATGACGGGCATGGGATGGGGCCGGAAGATCTCGGCCTCGCTGTCGAGCGGCATGCCACCTCCAAGCTGCCGGAGGAGGCGATGCTGTTCCGCATAGCCACGCTTGGTTTCCGTGGCGAGGCGCTGCCTTCGATCGGTGCGGTGGCGCGGCTCTCCATCACCACCCGGCCGCAGGGTGGGGATGCCCATGCGCTGACTGTCGAGGGCGGGCGGAAGGGCGCGGTGGTGCCGGCTTCCGGCGCGCCGGGCACGCGGATCGAGGTGCGGGACCTGTTCTACGCCGTCCCGGCCCGGCGGAAATTCCTGAAATCCACCCGCACCGAGGCCGACCAGGCGGTGGAGGCGGTGCGGCGCCTGGCGCTCGCTTGGCCGGAGGTGGGCTTCCGGGTGACGCAGGATGGACGGGAGGTGCTGGCCCTCACCCCCGCCGAGCGGGATGCGCGCATCGCCGACCTGCTCGGGGTGGATTTCGCCGGGGCAAGCTTGCCGGTGGCGGCGGAGGGAGGCGGCCTTGCCCTCTCCGGCCTGGCCGCCCAGCCGGCCTATACGCGGGCGACGGGGATGGAGCAGCACCTCGTCGTCAACCGCCGCCCGGTGCGGGACCAGCTGCTGCGGACGGCGCTGCGGGTGGCCTATCGTGACCTGGTGGCGGCGGGGCGGCATCCGGTGGCGGCGCTCTTCCTCGACCTGCCGCATGAGGCGGTCGACGTGAATGTCCATCCGATGAAGACCGAGTTGCGCTTCCGCGACGAGGCTGGGGTGCGCGGGTTGCTGATCGGGGCGCTGCGGCGGTCGCTTTCGGCAGGCGCCGGGGTGGCGGCGCCGGCCCCGGCGCTGACCGCCTATGCGCCGCGCACCGGCTGGTCTAGCGGGTGGCGGCGCCCGGAGCCGGCGCCGCTGCCGGACCGGATCGGCCTCGCCGAGATGCAGCTCGCCCTGACGCCGCCGCCGCGGGAGCTGGTGCCCGTTCCGGCGCCCGCCCTGCCGCTCGGCTTCGCCCCGCCGCGGCCGCCTGCCCCGGCGCCCGAGCCGGCACCGGCGGAGCATCCGCTCGGGCGCGCGCTGGCGCAGATCATGGAGACCTACATCCTCGCCGAGGCGCCGGATGGGGCGCTCGTGCTGGTCGACCAGCATGCGGCACATGAGCGGCTGACGCATGAGGCGCTGCGGGCGCAGCTCATCGAGGGCGGGGTGCGGGCGCAGCCGCTGCTGCTGCCCTCGGTGGTCGACCTGCCGCCCGCGGATGCGGCGCGGCTGCTCGGCTTCGCCGTCGATCTCGGGCGGCTCGGCCTCGAGATCGAGGGCTTCGGACCCGGCGCGGTGCTGGTCCGCGCGCTCCCTGCCCTGCTCGGCCCGGCCGATCCCGGGCCGCTGCTGCGCGACCTCGCCGAGGAGCTGGCCGCCTATGACGAGGCGACGGCGCTCGACCGCAAGCTGGATGCCGCCGTCGCGCGGCTCGCCTGCCATGGCTCCGTGCGGGCCGGGCGGCGGCTTACCCCGCCGGAGATGGACGCGCTGCTGCGCCAGATGGAGGCGACGCCGCGGGCCGCCACCTGCTCGCATGGCCGGCCGACCTTCCTCCGTCTCGGCAATGCCGATCTGGAGCGGCTGTTCGGCCGGCGTTGATGCCGTAAGCTGCGCACAGGGAAGAAGCCGCCGGGCACCATCGCCAGGGGACACGCGCATGGCCAGGCGCCGCATGCATCTCGGGTTCGACTTCTCTTACTCGCATATGGGCGGGCGCTGGCGCATGCCGGGCTCCTGGCCGGACCGTACCTTCCCCGACATCGCCATGTTCGAGGAGATGGCCCGCATCGCCGAGCGCGGGCTGCTCGACCTGCTCTTCTCCGGCGACGGCACCGGCGTGCCGGATACCTGGCGCGGCTCGCGCGACGCCGCCATCGAATGGGGGATCAACTGGCCGCGGCAGGACATCCAGCCGATCGCCGTCGCGATGTCCCGCGTGACGCGGCATATCGGCTTCGGCCTGACCTATTCGTCGAGCTTCATGCACCCGTATTACATCGCGCGGCTGATGAACACGCTCGACCACGTCACCGGCGGGCGGATCGCGATGAACCTCGTCGCCTCCACGCGGCGCTCGGACTTCCGCAATTTCGGCCATGACGGGCTGGTGGACCACGAGGCGCGCTATGCGCGGATGGAGGAGTTCGTCGCCGTCTGCAAGGCACTCTGGGCCAGCGCCGAGCCGGACGCGATGCTCTGGGACCGCGCCACCGGCCGGGTTGGCGACCCGCGCAAGATCCATGACGTCCACCATGAGGGGCGCTTCTTCAAGGTAGACGGGCCGCTGAACACGCCGCCCTCGCCGCAGGGCCGGCCGGTGCTGATCCAGGCCGGCGGCTCGCCGCGCGGGGTGCGCGCCTCGGCCCGCGTCGCCGACCATGTCTTCGGCGCCGACATGGCGCTCGACCTGCAGGTGAAGCAGCGCCGGGCACTCGACGAGGCGCTGCGGGCGGAGGGCCGCGACCCGGAGACGGTCGGCATCCTCTGGCAGACGCCGATGGTCATCGCCGAGACGGAGCGGGAGGCGCTGGCGCGGCGGGATGCGATGCTGGCCGCCATCCCGGACGAGGCGGTGGGCGCCTACCTTTCCTACAATTCGGGCTACGACTTCTCGACCTTGCCGGAGCGCTTCACCCTCCGCGCGCTGCATGCGGAGATCGTCGCCGGCCAGGCCTCGCCGGTCGGCTTCATCCACGAGCTTGCAGCCGAGATCGGCGGCGACACGGAGATCACGCGGCGCGAGTTCTTCGAGCATGGGCGGCGCGAGGCGACGGCCTACGACACCACCCTCGCCGGCTCGCCACGGCAGATCGCCGACCGGCTGGAGGAGGCCTTCGAGGCGACGGGGGAACGCGGCGGCTTCATGCTCGGGCACACGGTCTCGATGCCGCTCGACCTCATCGGCATCGTCGACCTGCTGGTGCCGGAGCTGCAGCGGCGCGGCCGCTTCCGCACCCGGTATGACGGAGAGACGCTGGCGGACATGCTGGCGGAGGCCTGAGGCGCGGTCGCGACAGCGTGTCCCTGCCTGACCAATGCGTCACCCGGCGTGGAGGACCCCTCCATCCGGGCAGTCGCAAGCTCCTGGCGGGCGCCAGGCGCCTCACCAGCAACAGGGAGAGCGACCATGCGTTTCGCATCCATGGCCTCGGTCGGCGCGGCGGCCCTGCTCGCCGCCATGCTGCCCGGCAGCAAGGCCTTTGCGGCTGACAGCGACATCCCGGGCATCAACCGACATACGGCGACCTTCGAGCGGCCAATGCACGAGAACCCGGAGATGCGGCCCTTCATGAACCGGGCCGCGCCGCGGACCGCCGCCGCGCCGGCGCCGCCCGTCGCCCCGCCAACACCGGCCCCCGTCCCGACCCGCATGAACGTGCTGCATGATGCGGATTCGCTGATCCAAGAAGCGGAGGCCCGCATCCGTGCGCGTGACAGGCAGCAGGCCGAGCTCATCCTGGAGCGGGCGGAGATGGCGCTGCTGAACGGCAAGGCGGCGGGCGAGGCGGTGCCGGAGGGTGCGATGAAGCCGCTCGACCAGGCCCGTGCCGCCCTGCATCGTGGCCAGATGGCCGCCTCGGAGCGGCAGGCGGAGGCCGCCCGGCAGATCATCGCCTCGGCACAGTAAATCTTCGGGTCCGAAACGTCGCTGCTTGAGCGCGGGCGGCATCCGTGGGAGAGGTTCCGGTGATGCCGCCCGCCTCTCTCGCCGCGGCGGGCCGGTGGCGTGGCCTGCTCGCTTGGTCGCCGAGCCCCGCGATCCGCGCCTCGCTCGGGCTGCATGCCGGCGGGCTGCTCGCCATGGCCGCGGAGCCGGGCTGTTGGCAGGAGGCGCTCTCGGCCCTTGGTGCCAACCATCTGGCCTTGGCCGGCTGCATGCATCCGCGCTGCCGCCTGCTCGGGCCGGTGCTGACGCGGCTCGGCGGGGCGGAGCCGCGCATCGCCCTCACCTTCGATGACGGGCCGGACCCTGAGGTGACGCCGCAGGTCCTCGACCTGCTCGATGCCTGGGGTGCCAAGGCCAGCTTCTTCGTCATCGGCGAGCGGGCGGCGCGGCACCCGGCCCTGCTGCGCGAGATGCTACGGCGCGGCCATGGCGTGGAGAACCATACCCATCGCCATCCCCTCGGCTTCGCCGCCTTCGGCCCGGGCGCGATGCTGCGCGAGATCGAGACGGCGCAGGCCGCCATCGGCGATGCCTGCGGCCAGGCGCCGCGCCTCTTCCGCCCGCCGGCGGGGCTGCGCAGCCCGTTGCTCGACCCGGTGTTGTCGCTCGCTGGCCTCTCGCTCGTCGCCTGGACGCGGCGTGGCTATGACACGGTCTCGCCGCATCCCGGGCGGGTGCTGGCCCGGCTGAGCCGCGGCCTCGGGCCGGGCGACGTGCTGCTGCTGCATGACGGGCGCTCGGCCTGGGGCTATGCGGGCCGGGCCGTGGTGCTGGACGTGCTGCCGGTGCTGCTGGGCCGGATCGCGGCCGCCGGGCTCAGCGCCGTCGCGCTGCCGCCAGCGGAGGAGGCGCTGTGCGACGCCTCCGCCACAGCAGGGCCGGCAGGCGCGGCAGCATCCCGAGCACCAGCCGCGTATGCATCCAGGTGAGCAGCAGGTTGTCCCGCGCATAGTGGAAATGCGAGACGCCGCCCTCCTCCTTCGACAGGTAGCGGCAGGGCACCGGCAGGTTCACCACCGGCAGGCCGCGCCAGCAGAGACGTACGGCGGCCTCCGGGTCGAAGTCGAAGCGGCGCATCCAGCGATGCCGCTCCATCACCGCGACCAGCGGCGCCACCGGATAGAGGCGGAAGCCGAAGAGGCAGTCGCCGATGCCGCCCCCGAGCGTTTGCACATTGGCGAGCCAGTTGGAAATGCGCCGCCCTTGCACGCGGAGCGAAGGTGCCTCCGGCCCGAAGACCGGGCGGCCGAGAATCATCGCCTCCGGCGCGGCGCGGGACGCCTCCATCATGGCACCGATACGGTCGGCCGGGTGCTGGCCATCGGCATCCATGGTCAGCGCATGGGTGAAGCCGCGCCGCGCCGCCTCCCGGAGGCCGTGCAGCACGGCCATGCCCTTGCCGGCATTGCTCGGCAGGACCATCACCTCGAGGCCCGGGTCGCGGGCCGCCTCCTCCAGCAGCAGGGCATCGGTGCCGTCCGTGCTGCCGTCGACGACGACCCAAACCGGGGTCCAGGCGGCGCGGGCCTCGCGCACGGTCTGCAGCACGCGCGGCCCGGTATTGTAGCTGGGGATCAGAACCAGCCGCGTCTCCGCCGCCATCAACGCGGGGCCTGCCCCGGCACTTCCTCGCGGAAATAGGCCTCGAGCCCGGTGACGAAGCCCTGCGGGTCCTCCCCCACCTCGAAGCGGCGGCCGAGTCGGATGCGATAGACCAGCGGCAGCTGCGGCCGGCGGAAGAGCGGCCAGCCCTTGCGGAGATAGGGGCTGTCCGCCTCGATCAGCACGCTCTGCACCGGTGCCCCGGCGGCGCGGGCCATGACGGCGAAGCTGCGGTGGAAGGCATCGACCGGCGGCCGGGCGGTGCGCGAGCCCTCGGGGAAGATCAGCAACTGCGCCCCGTCGCGGATGGCCTGAGCGGCGCGGCGGATCATCGGCAGCGGCGCGTCGTTGCGGATATAGGCCGCGAGCCGCACGCTACCGCCGTAGAAGACATTGTCCCACAGCGCGGCCTTGGTGATGCAGACGACGCGCGGCAGGCGGGAGGTGAGCAGCACCGCATCCAGCATGGTCGGGTGGTTCGGGGCGATGACGATAGCCCGCTCCCGCGCCAGCCGGTCGAATTCGCGGAAATCGACCCGCAGCACGCCGGTCAGCCGCATCAACCCGATGAACCACCGGAAGCCGAACATGATCATGAACTGGCCGAAGGCCTCGCCGGAACGCCGCGGCAAGATTCGGTAGAGAAGCCCCGCCGGCACACTCCAGAAGAAGCAACCGAGGCCGAACATCAGCAAGCAGAAATAGAAGGCGACCGGGTAATAGGCCGCGGCGATCCAATCAAGTGCGGAGAGGCTTGCGCGCGGCTGCCGCAGACTCGTCGGCTGCATCTTTTCCATGCCTCCCTGCTCGCGTAATATAGTTTATCGTGATGCTTAACGTCCAGGAGCCGGCCAAGCTGTGACAAGGGACAGGCCGTGACAGGAAAACAGGGGTTGCAGGCTGCGGTTCGACCGCCGGCGGAGACTAGCATGCCAGGTGCCCTGGCGGACGAGGCCCGGCCCGTACCGCATCCGACTTTAACGGAATATTACCAGAACGCCGAGGCGCGTGACGGCTTCGTCCGGCAATTGTTCGACCAGGCGGCGGGCTCCTACGACCAGATCAACACCGCCTTCTCCCTCGGCTCCGGAGCCTGGTACCGGCGGCGGGCGCTGTGGCAGGCCGGGTTGCGGCCGGGGCAGCGGATGCTGGATGTCGCCATCGGCACCGGGCTCGTGGCGCGGGAGGGGGTGCGCATCCTCGGCCGGCCGGAGGCGGTGACGGGCATCGACCTCAGCGCCGGGATGCTGGCCGAGGCGCGGCAGAACCTCGCCATTTCACTCATCCGCGGCCGGGCGGAGGCGCTGCCCTTCGCCGATGGCAGCTTCGACTTCCTCAGCATGGGCTATGCGCTGCGGCATGTGCCGGACCTCGTCACGGCCTTCGCCGAATACCGCCGCGTGCTGCGGCCGGGGGGCAGGCTCCTGCTACTCGAGATCGGCCGGCCGGAGGGGCCGCTCGCCTACCGGGCGGCGCGCTTCTATCTCGGCCGGGTGGTGCCGGCGCTCAGCCGCCTGACCGGAGGCGGGGCGCGGGCCGGGCTGATGATGCAGTATTACTGGGACACCATCGATGCCTGCGTGCCGCCCGCGACCATCCTCCAGGCGCTGCGGACGGCCGGACTCGAGGGCGCGCGCTGCGAAACGCAGCTCGGCCTGTTCCGCGCCTATATGGCCGAGCGTCCGGCATGAGCGCCGCGCTGGCGCGGGAGGTGGCGGGGCTCTACGCCGGCGCCTCGCGCTTCGCCCGCGGCTATGTCGGCGGCAAATTGCGCACCGATCCGGTGAGCCGGGCGGTGCTGGAGCGGGCGGCGGCCAAGCCTTTCGGGGTGGTGGCCGATCTCGGCTGCGGCCGGGGGCAACTCGGCCTCGCCCTGCTGATGGCGGGGCGGGCGCGGGAGGTGATCGGCCTCGACCGCGATGCGCGCAAGATCACCGAAGCCCAAGCGGCGGCGGCGGGGCTGCCGGCCCGCTTCACGACAGCTGACCTCACTGCGGACAGCGTGCCGGATTGCGATACGGCGCTGCTGATCGACGTGCTCTACCAGCTCCCCGCCGAGGCGCAGCGGCCGGTACTGGCGGCGGTGGCGGCGCGGGCGCGGCGGCAGGTGCTGATCCGTGCCTTCGACCCGGCCCGCGGCTGGCGCAGCATCCTTGGCCTCGCGATGGAGCGGGCCGGGCGCCTCGTCCGGGGCGACGGCAACGCCATCGCCCCGCTGCCGATGGAGGTGCTGGCGGCACCCTTCCGGGCGGCGGGCTTCGCCGTCTCCGTCACACCCTGCTGGGAAGGGACGCCCCTGCCGAACGTGCTGCTGGCGGCGGAACGGTGAGGCAGACGGTTTCGTGTCGGATGTTCCGCGAACTGTGTCGCCCACTTCCTTGCCTCGGCGGGTAACCGTCTGATATCGAGTGTGAGATTGAGCAACGCCCGTTAACACCAGCGCACCAGCAAGGTTTCACGGCTCCATGCCTGACGGCACCATGACCCCGACTGCCATTGCCTCCGGCCTCACCCCGCAGGAGCTCGATGTGGCGCGGCTGATCGTCAGCGCGCTGTCGCTCGAGGTCGCGCCCGAGGCGATCGAGCCGGAGGCGCCGCTCTTCAACGAGGGGCTCGGCCTCGACTCCATCGACGCGTTGGAGATGGCGCTGGCCGTTTCCAAGGCCTATGACGTGAAGCTCCGTTCCGACGACGAGCGCAACCACCGCATCTTCGCCTCCCTGCGGAGCCTCACGGCGCATATCGAAAAGCACCGGACGCGCTGAGCGCATGCCGCGCGGACGCAGCCTCCTCCGGTTGCTGCTGCTGGCCGCCGCCTCGGTCGTCCTGGCAGTGCTGCTCATGGGCAACCCGGTGGCGGCGGCGCTCGGCAATGCGGCCGTCGCGCTGCGCTTCGGCCTGACGCTGCTGCCGGGGCGGGAGCCGCTGATCGCCCGTTACAGCCGCTTCGACTGGGCTGGGCCGCCGGAGGGCAGCTATACGCGGGCGCTGACGCTGGCCTGGGCGCTGCTGCTGGGCGGCTTCGCCCTGGCCCATGCCGCCCTCGCCGCCATGGAACGGAACGACACGCCGCTCGCCCTCGCCGAGTTGCTGGTCTGCGCGCTGTTCTTCCTCGGCGAGCATGGGCTGCGCAACCGGCGCTTCCCGCAACTCGGCCGGGCGACGCCGCTGCGGACACTGCGGGCGATCGGGCTCGCGCATGGGCTGGTCCGCCATGCGGCCTGAGGCGGCTCTGCCGCTCGTCAACCGCGGGACGGCAGAGGTGATCTGCTACCGTCCGGCTGGGCCGATGACGGTCGGCCGCCTGCTCGGCGAAGCGCGGGCGCTGGCCGCGCGGCTGCCGGCGACGGGGCATGCGATCAATCTCTGCGCCGACCGCTACCGCATGCTGCTCGGCTTCGTCGCCGCGCTGATGCGGGGGCATCCGACGTTGCTCAATGCCGATGCCTCGCCGCACCGGTTGAGGGCATTGGCCGAGGCCTATCCAGGGGCCTATCTGCTGACGGACAAGCCGGTCGCCTCAGGGCTGCCGCTGGTGCTCGTCGAGGACGACACAGCGGAGGAGTGGACGGGGCCGGCGCCGATGCTGCCCGCCCGGCAACTGGCCGCCATCGCCTTCACCTCCGGCTCCACCGGCCAGCCGACGGCGCATCTCAAGCCCTGGGACGCGCTGGTCGCCGCGGCGCTGGCCGCCGCCGAGCGCTTCGCCCTCCGCCCCGGCGACGGAGCCGCGAGCAGCGTGCTGGCGACCGTGCCGCCGCAGCACATGTACGGCTTCGAGACCACCATCATGCTGCCTTTGCAGGCCGCGCTCGCCTGCCACGCGGGGGAAGCCTTCTTCCCATCCGACGTGCTGGATGCGCTGGATGCTCTGCCGGAGCGCCGGCTGCTGGTGACGACGCCGCTGCACCTCCGCGCCCTGCTGGCCGAGCATCGCCGGCCGGCGACGCTCGCCGCCGTCATCTCGGCCACCGCCCCCCTGGCCATGAACATGGCCGAGGCGGTGGAGCGCGACTGGGGCGCGCCGATGCTCGAGATCTACGGCGCCAGCGAGGCCGGCTCCATGGCCAGCCGCCGCACCGCGCTGGAGCCGGACTGGCTGCCCTATTCCGGCATCCGCATGGGGCAAGGCGACGTCCATGTGCCCGGCCTCGGTGCCGTGCCGCTCACCGATGCGGTGGAGCCGGCGCCGGGCGGCCGCTTCCGCCTGCTCGGGCGGCGGGCTGACCTCGTGAAGCTCGGCGGCCGGCGGGCCTCGCTGGCCGAGCTCAACCGCGTGCTGGCGGAGGTAGCGGGCGTCGAGGACGGCGTCTTCGTCGCGCCGGAAGATATCGAGCGCAACCCGGCCGCTCGGCTCAGCGCCTATGCGGTGGCGCCGGGACGCACCACGGAGGAGATCCTGGCCGCGCTCCGGCTGCGGCTGGAGCCGGTCTTCCTGCCCCGGCCGCTGGTGCTGGTGCCCGCCCTGCCCCGCAACGGCCTCGGCAAGCTGACCCGCGCGGCGCTGGACGGGCTGCGCCTGGCCATGGCGGCGCCGTGACCACCCGCTTCGAGGCGCCAGCGGACCATCCGGCCTTCGCCGGGCACTTCCCCGGCCGGCCGATCCTGCCCGGCGTCGTGCTGCTCGATGCGGTGCTGCAGGCGGCGGGGCTCGGCCAGGCGCATCTGCTGCGGGCGAAGTTCACCGCCCCGGTCCTGCCAGGAGATGCGGTCGAGATCAGCCTCGTCCCGCGCGTCGGCGGACGGGTCGGCTTCACCTGCGTGAGCGGCGGCAGGACGGTGCTGTCCGGGGAGCTGGCATGCGCACCGGCGCCCTAGAATGGGTCGATGCGCCGGAGCGGGGCAGCGTGCGCCTCGCCCGCTTCATGGTCTGGCTGGTGCACACCATCGGCTGGTGGCCGGGCCATGCGCTGCTCTACCCCATCGCCTTCTACTTCATGCTCTTCTCGCCCCGGCAGCGGCGGGTGGCGCGGCGCTTCCTCGGCCGGGCGCTGGGGCGCAAGGCAGGGTTCGGCGATGTCTTCCGGCTCTATTTCGCCTTCGCTTCCACCATCCTCGACCGCGCCTTCCTGGTGACGGGGCGCACCGGACGCTACCGCATCGATGTCCATGGACTCGACGCGTTGAAGGCGCGCATCGCCGAGGGCCACGGCTGCCTGCTGCTCGGGGCGCATATGGGCAGCTTCGAGGCGCTGCGGGCTGTCGCCGATGCCGGCAGCCCGGTCGAGGTCGCCGTGCTCATGCATGAGGCGAATGCGGCGCGGCTGAAGGCCGTGTTCGACGCGCTCGGCGGAGCGAAGCGGCAGGAGGTCGTGATCCCCCTCGGCACCACCGATGCGATGCTGCGCGCACGCGAGGTGCTGGAACGCGGCGGGCTGGTCGGGTTGCTGGCCGACCGGGCGCCGCGCGGCGAGCGGATGCAGCCCGTCTCCTTCCTCGGGCAGGAGGCGCCCTTGCCGACCGGGCCGCATGTGCTGGCTGCCGTGCTCGGCGCACCGGTGATGCTCGCCTTCGGCCTCTGGCGCGGGCCGCGGCACTACGAGGTGCGGTTCGAGCCCTTCGCCGATGCCACGCCGCCCGGCCGTGCCGGGCGGCAGGCGCTGGTCGAGGAGCGCGTCCGCCGTTTCGCAGCGAGGGTCGAGGCGGTCTGCCGGCGGCATCCGTACAACTGGTTCAACTTCTACGATTTCTGGCAGGAGCGTGGGCGGTGAGATGGGCCTTGCTGCTGCTCCTCGCGCTCGCGACGCCAGCGCGGGCGGAGGACCCGGCGCTCGCGCGGCTGATGCAGGGCTTCGCCGCCCAGCCGCGTTCCGAGGCGCGCTTCACCGAGGATAAGGCCATCCCCGAACTCGACCTGCCGCTGCCGAGCGAGGGAACGCTGCGCTGGCAGGCGCCGGACCGGCTGGAGAAGCATACCACCTCCCCCATCGACGAGGTGTTGCGGGTCGAGGGCGGGCGGCTGCTCTACGAGCGGCCCGACCGGGGCATCCGCCGCGAATTCGGCCTGGAGGAGCAGCCGGAGATGCGGGCGCTGGTCGAGGCGGTGCGCGGCACGCTGGCCGGCGACCTGGCCGCGCTGCATCGCTATTACGAGATCGGCTTCACCCCGGAAGGGGTGGAGACTCCCTGGCGGATGGTGCTCAGCCCGCTTTCCCTCCGGCTGCGGGCGGCGGTGCAGCGCATCACCGTCAGCGGCCGCGGCCCGCAGGTGCGGAGCATCGAGACCGAGGGCGGCGGCGGCGTGACGCGCATGCAGATCGGCCCGTGAGGCGCCTCCTTACGGCGCTGCTGCTGCTGGCGGCGCTGGGCGGGGGACTTGGGGCGCTGGTCGGCGTCAGGGCCGACCTCGCCGAGTCCCTGCCTGCCGGCCGCAGCCCGGCCAGCGCCTTCCTGTTCCGCGAATTGCAGAGCGGCGCAGCCACTACCCTGCTGCTTGCCGGGATCGAGGGCGCCGAGCCGGCGGAGCTTGCGAGGGTTTCACGGGAAACAGCGGCGGGGCTGCGCGCCTCCGGCCTGTTCGACTTCGTCGGCGACGGGACGGTGACGCTCAACGAGGCGGAGCAGGCGCTGCTCTTCCGCTACCGCTACCTGCTCTCGCCAGAAACGCGGCCCGAGGCCTTCACCGCCGCCGCGCTGCGGCCGAAGCTGGAGGCGCTGCTGGAAGGGTTGCGTAGTGCCGCCTCGCCGCTGCTGGCGCGCTTCGGCTTCGCCGACCCGACCGGAGCCTTCCTCGGCTTGGCCCGTGCTTTCCTGGCCGAAAGCCGGCTGGAGGTGCGGGATGGCGCCTGGTTTGCCGCCGAGGGGCCGCCACGGGCCCTGCTGATCGCCCGCGCCCGCGGCGGGGCGGGGCTGGATGCGGAAGCCCAGGGCCAGGCCGTCGCCGCCTTCCGCGCCGCCTTCGATGCGGCGAAGCCAGGCCCGGCGCGGCTGCTGCTGAGCGGGCCGGGCGTCTTCGCCAGCGAGGCAGCGGCGTCGATCCGGGCCGATGTGCGGCTCATCACCCTGGCCTCGGGCGGGTTGCTCGCGACCTTCCTGCTCTGGCGCTACCGCTCGCTGATGCTGCTCGGCCTGGTCGCGGTGCCACTGGCGGCGGGGACCGTCGCCGGCTTCGCAATGACGGCACTGGCCTTCGACGGCAAGGTGCAGGGCATCGCGCTTGGCTTCGGCATGACGATGCTCGGCGTCACCGTCGACTATCCAATTCTGCTGGCGAGCTTGCGCCGGCCGGAGGAAGGGCTGGCGGCGGCCGCGCGGCGCATCTGGCCGACGCTCCGCCTCGCCGCTGCCGCGGCCGCGACGGGGCTGGCGGCGATGCTCGGCTCCGGCTTCCCCGGCCTCGTCCAGCTCGGCGTCTTCGCCGGGACGGGGCTGCTGGCGGCGGCCGCCACGACGCGCTGGGTGCTGCCCTGGCTGCTGCCCGGGGCGCGGATCGCGGCGCGGCCGCTGCCCTGGCCGGTCCGCGCAGTGCTCGGCGCGCTACGGGGGCGGAGGCGGCTTGCCGCTGGGGTGGCGGTCGGCGCGGGGCTACTGCTGGCGGCGCTCGGCGGCCCGGCCTGGCAGCGCGATCTTTCGGCGCTCAGCCCGGTGCCGCGCGAGGCCCAGGCGCTGGATGCCACGCTGCGCCGCCAGCTCGGCGCGCCGGATGTGCGGGTGCTCTTCGCCCTCGGGCCCGGCACGGAGGGCGACGTGCTGGCCGCTTCGGAGCGGCTGGGCGAGGCATTGGCGCCGCTGCTCGGCACCGCGCTCAAGGGCATCGACCTTCCCAGCCGCTACCTGCCCGCCGAGGCGACGCAGCGTGCCCGGCAGGCCGCACTGCCTACGCCCGAAGCGGCGGAAGCGGCGCTCCGCGAGGCGATGACGGGCCTGCCCTTCCGCCCGACCGCCTTCGCCCCCTTTCTCGCCGCCCTTGGCGAGAGCCGCGTCCTGCCACCGCTTGACGCCGCCGGCCTCGCCGCCGGGGCGCCGACCCTCGCCGCCCGCCTCTCCCCCCTGCTTTCCCGCCGGGGCGAGGCAATGGTGGGCGTCGCCCTCGCCGAGGGGGCGCGGGACACGGCGGCGCTGGCCGCGGTGGCGCAGCGCCTCGGCGACCCGCGCATCCTCTTCATCGACGTCAAGGCAGAGACGGAGGGGCTGCTCGATGCCTATGGCCGCGCGACCCTGCTCTGGGCATTGGCCGGAGGCGTGCTGGTGCTCGGCCTGCTTGCGCTCGGCCTCCGCTCGCCGGGGCGGGCGCTGCGGGTCGCCGGGCCGATCGGCGGGGCGCTGCTCGTCACCCTCGCCGCCCTCACCCTGCTCGGCGAGGCGCTGACGCTGTTCCACCTCGCCTCCCTGCTGTTGCTCGCGGGGCTGGCGATTGACTATTCTCTTTTCCTCGCCGGTGACGCGACCGACGACACAATGGGAGCGATCTTGAACTGCGCCGTCTCCACCCTGCTCACTTTCGGGCTGCTCGCCTTCTGTGGAACGCCGGTGCTGCACGGGATTGGGCTGACGGTCTCGCTCGGCGTGGCGAGCGCCTTCCTCCTCGCCTGCGCCATGGCTCCGAGGCCCCTTCCCCATGCCTGACCGCTCCCGCCTTTGGCCGCTGAGCCTCGCGGCCGCTACCGCCGTCACCGCCCTCGGCGCTGGCGTCGCGCCGCTGCGCCAGGCGCTGCACGCGCGGGAGGGCGGGCTGCGGCCAAGTGAATTCCCCGGCGGGCCGGAGAATATCTGGGTCGGCCAGGTGCCGGGGGTGGAGGCGGTGGAGCTGCCGCCCGGCCTCGCCCGCTTCAGCTGCCGCAACAACCGCTTGGCGGAGATGGCGCTCGGCAGCGATGGCTTCGCGGAGGCGGTCGCCGCCGCCGTGGCGCGGCATGGGCCTGAGCGCGTCGCCGTCGTCCTCGGCACCAGCACGGCGGGGATCGAGGAGACGGAGCAGGCCTATCGCCGGCGCGACGGCGCGGGCGCCCTTCCGGCCAGCTTCGACTACGCCGGCTCGCATGACCTGCAGAGCCTGCCAGCCTATGTGCGGGCGCGGCTCGGCCTGCGCGGCCCGGCTTTCGCCGTCTCCACCGCCTGCACCTCCGGCGCGCGGTCGATGCTGGAGGCAGCCTCGCTGATCGCCTCGGGCCTTGCCGATGCGGTGGTGGCGGGGGGCGTCGATAGCCTTTGCCGGCTGACGCTGCACGGCTTCGCCTCGCTCGAACTGCTCAGCCGCGGGCGGCCTACGCGGCCCTGCGCCGCCGACCGCGACGGCATCTCCATCGGCGAGGCGGCCGGACTCGTCCTGCTGACCCGGCCGGAGCATGCCCCGCCCGGCGCGCCGCTGCTGCTCGGCGCCGGGGCGAGCAGCGACGGGCACCACATGTCATCGCCGCATCCCGGGGGGCTCGGCGCCGTCGGGGCCATGCGGGCAGCCCTCGACGCGGCGGGGTTGACGCCGGGGGAGGTCGACTATGTGAACCTCCATGGAACCGGCACCCGCGCCAATGACGCCATGGAGGACCGCGCCGTCCACCACCTTTTCGGGGATGGCGTGCCCTGCAGCTCGACCAAGGGCTGGACGGGGCATGCGCTCGGCGCCTCCGGCGCGGTGGAAGCGGTCATCGCCATGCTCTGCCTGGAGGACGGGCTGGTGCCCGGCTGCCTCGGCGTCGCCGAGCGGGACCCGGAATTCCGCAGCGCCGTCGCCATCGCCAACGAGGCCCGGCCGGTGCGGCGCGTCGCCAGCAACTCCTTCGGCTTCGGGGGCAGCAATTGCTGCCTGCTGATCGGCCGAGCCGCGTGAATTGCTGGATCGCGGGGGTCGCGGTCCTCGGCGCCGGCCTGCCGGGCTGGGCGGCGAGCGAGGCCGCCCTGGCCGGCATCGTGCCCTGGAGCGCGTGCGAGGTCGTGCCGCCACCCCCTGCCCTGCTGCCACCGACGGAGCGGCGCCGGACCAGCCCGGCGGTGCGGCTGGCCCTCGCCGTTGCGGCGGAGGCGACGGCGGGGATCGGGGACCGGGCGGCGCTCGAGACCGTCTTCGCGAGCAGCAATGGCGATGGCGCGGTGGTCGGCGGCATATTGGAGGCGCTGCACGACCCAGCGGGGGTCGCCCTCTCGCCGACGCAGTTCCACAACTCCGTCCACAATTCGGCGGCGGGCTACTGGCATATCTCGGTCGGCTCCACGGCGCCTTCGGTCAGCCTCGGCGGGCATGACGGCAGCTTCGCCGCGGGGCTGCTGGCGGCGGTGATGGCGGTCGCGGCGCGGGGCGCCTCGGTGCTGCTCTGCGCCTATGACCTGCCGCTGCCGGTGCCGCTCGCCGCGGTGCGGCCGACCGGGCCGGGCTTCGCCGCCGCCCTCGTGCTGCGGCCGGAGCGTGATGCAGGCACGCTGGCCGGCATCACGCTGCGCCATGTCGCCGCGCCGACGCCGGCCGCGCCGCCCGGGGACGCGCTGGATGCCCTGGCCGAAGGCAACCCCGCCGCCCGCGCCCTGCCGCTGCTGCGGGCGCTGGCGGCACGGCGGGGGGGGCGGGGCGCCCCGCCCCCCGCCC
>NZ_KN676113.1:1570818-2372807 GCF_000802185.1 Belnapia sp. F-4-1
GACGCGCATCTCCTGCTCGACCTCGCCCCATGCTGAGCCGCGAGGCCATCGCCGCCCTCGTCCCGCACCAGAGGGCGATGTGCCTGCTCGACCGTGCCCTCGAATGGGATGCGGCGCGCATCCTCTGCGAAGCGGAGAGCCATGCCGCGCCCGGCAACCCGCTCCGGCGGGACGGCATGCTGCCCGCCATCTGCGGGCTGGAATATGCGCTTCAGGCCATGGCGCTGCACGGCGCGCTGTGCTCCGGCGGCGTGCCGCAGCGGGCCGGCTTCGTCAGCAGCCTGCGCGACGTGCGGATGGCGGCCGGACGGCTCGACACCGTCGCCGGGCCGCTCCGGATCGAGGCGGAGGCGCTGGTCGCCGAGGCGTCGGGCTTCATCTACCGCTTCGCCATCGCCGGCGACGGCCAGCGCCTGCTGAGCGGCCAGGCGGCGGTGATCCTGCCGTGATGCCGCGCCGCGCCCTCGTCACCGGCGGGGCCAGCCCGCTCGGCGCCGCCATCTCCCGTGCCCTCGCGGCCGAGGGGCACGAGGTGCTGATCCACGCCCATGCCGGCCTCGGCCGCGCCGAGGCGCTGGCGGCGGAGCTGTGCGCCGGGGGCCGCCGGGCGCGCGCCTTCGGCGCCGACCTCACCGACATGCCGGCCACCGCTGCGGCGGTCGAGGCGCTGCTGGAGGGCGGCCCCGTCCAGATCCTCGTCCACAATGCCGGCACGCATGACGACGCGCCGTTGGCCGGAATGAGCGAGGGGCAGTGGCGCAGCGTCGTCGATGTTTCGCTGAACGGCTTCTACGCCGTGCTCCGCCCGTTGATCCTGCCGATGATCGGCACGCGCTGGGGGCGAATCCTCGCTATCTCCTCGATCAGCGGGATCATGGGCAACCGCGGCCAGGCGAATTACGCCGCCGCCAAGGCCGGGCTGATCGGGGCGGTGAAGACGCTCTCGCTCGAATACGCCTCGCGCGGCGTCACGGCCAACGCGGTGGCGCCCGGCATCATCGAGAGCCCGGCCGTGGCGGCGGCCATGCCGCGCGAGCGCATCGCCCAGATCGTGCCGGCGAAGCGCGCCGGGCGGCCGGAGGAAGTGGCGGATCTCGTCGCCTTCCTTGCCTCGGAGCGGGCGGGCTACATCACCGGCCAGGCGATCGCCATCTCGGGCGGCCTCGGCTGACACCCAATTGTTTCGGTTAAGATGATAACGGCGTTGCACGAGCCTGCCATGGCGGGTGCGTCTGCGGCGCAACGCAACGGGCGGAGGTCGCCTCGTGCCCGTGATTTCAGTGGACAGCGCTGCTCTCGATTTGTTGTTGTTATATATGCTCAGGAAGGGAAAACCCCTGTGTCGCTTGGCATTCTGAACCGTAACAAGGATGGCAGCCCCGTGCCCGAGCCGGCGGCGAGGCCGCGCGAGGCGGATACGGGCGTCCCCGTCTTCCGCCCGGCCGGCAACAGGCCGCCGAACGCCTCCGTCCACCCCGATTCGGCCACGCCCGCCCTCGTGCCGGAGCCGATCGACCTGCGCACCCTCGTGGTCGGCCGCGGCATCCACCTGAAAGGCACCGTGGCCGATGCGGAGCGCTTGGTCGTCGAGGGCACGGTGGATGCGACGATGGAGGCGACCGAGCTGATGGTCACCTCCGGCGGCACCTTCCGCGGCGAGATCACCGTCGATGTCGCGCATGTTGCCGGGCGGTTCGAGGGCTCGATCACCGCGCGCAAGCGCCTCGTCATCCGCGAGACCGGCATCGTCACTGGCACCGCGCGCTGCCACCGCCTCTCGGTCGAGGAGGGCGGGCAGCTCACGGCGCAGATGGAGATGCTTGGCGAGGCGCCGGCCCGGCGCGCTTTCCACCCGGAACCGGCGATCGAGGCCGGCGACTGACCCATCCCGGCCGGGCATTCCCCGGCCCCTCGTCCCGGCAGGGCGGGCCTCCCTCCGCCCTGCCCCGCGTCACCGGGCCGGCGCGCGGCCGCCCGGCGCGTTCGTGCCTTCGGTCATCGCCCCGCCTTTCCTGCTGCGACGAGAGCTTCGGATGACCACCACGGGCAAGATGATGCATGTCGCCGCCTGGGGCGTGACGGTGCTGGCCGGCCTCTTCGTCCCGGCAGCCGGCTTCGTGCTGATGCGGCTGCAGGGGCCGGAGGCCTTCCTCGCCCTGCCGCCGCTGCACCTCTCGGTCATGCTGGCCGCGCTCTTCCTGCCGCCCTGCCTGCTGATGCTCATCTTCACCTGGCTGACGCAGCGGATCGAGCTCGGCACGCTGACCGAGAACCTGCTGCGCCAGACTACCCTCTTCTGCAACCAACGCGCCCTCGCCGAGACGCTGGTGGAGGAGGTGCGGGCGCAATCGGCGCTGATGCAGGAGCAGCTCCGCACCGCCGCCGCCGACCGGGTGACGGAGCGGCGGACGACGCAGCTGCTGTTCCAGGAAACGCGGCTGCTGCGCCTCACCGCCGAATGGAGCCTCGTCGTCGGCGAGCTGGGCGGCATCCTCGTCGCCATGTGGCGGCTGATCCATGGCTGGACGGAGCCGGGGGCGGAGGCGCGCTACTCCTCCCTGCCACCGCCCGAGGAGCTGCCGTTGCACATCCTCCGCATCCTGCCGGTGACACCGAAGGAGATGGCGAAGTACGACATCGACGAGCGCTTCATCCGCCAGGCGGCGCGCTACCGTGCGGTATTCCAGGCCTTCCTCGAGCAGGTGCCGGAAAGCGGGCGGCTGTCGCGCACCGCCTTCCGCCAGCTCGTCTACGGCCAGATCGACGCCCGGCTCGCCCTGCTGCCGCGGCCGAACCATGGCGAGATCATCGAGCCGGAGACGCTGGCGGCCGAGCCCTATCCGGAGCGGGACAGCCTGATCGACCAGGCCTAGCTTTGCGCGCCGGACTGCACGACGATGGCGTTCTGCAGGTTGCGCACCCAGTTGTTGTAGTTCCGGTGGATGGTGCCGCCGGTGTAGTCGAGATTGGTGCTGGTGACGTAGCGGATGCTGAAGCGCCGCGTGTCGTAGGGGATGTCGACCACCGCCTGGTGGCTGCGGACGTTGAGCGTGCCGCGCATCAGGCCAGGCCCCTGATCCTGCATCACCCAGCCGAGCCCGGCGCCGGCCCGCCTGATCTCCGCGGCGCGTTGCGTGAGCGTCCCGCGGCCGACGAACTCGCCGCTGCCTTCCTGAAGCGGCGCCGGGCGTGCGCAGGCGGCGAGGGCAAGGATGGCGCCGAAGGCCATCAGGCGACGCTGGATCATGGGAGGCTGTCTCCTGTGTTTCCTACCGTTACAGGAGGCTAGCGCAGCCGCAACGGCCTTGCCACTGGGCGGGGCGCGCCATATCCCAATTGTCGTTGCCGAACGGAGTTGCCGAACCGATGTCCGCCCCTCTCCGCGCGCTGCTCGCGCTCTGTCTGATCGGCATGGCCGCCTGCCAGAGCCGCCAGCCGGCGACGCGGGCCGGCGAGGCGATCGACCGCGCCGGCAGCCAGACCGGCCAGGCCCTGGGCCGCGCCGCGAATTCCACCGGCAATGCGCTGGGGCGCGCCGGCAACTGGATGCAGCGGCGCACGGAGTGAACCCCTCCCGCCGGCTCTGCCTGCTTGGCCTGCTCGGGACCGCGGGCTGCACGCCGGTCGTCATGCCGGCCGGCCTCGCCGAGCGCGACCCCGCCATGGCCGACAAGGCCTTCGTCACCGCCGATGGCGCGCGCCTGCCCTATGCCTCCTGGCTTCCGGAAGGCCGACCACGGGCGATCCTCCTCGCCCTGCACGGCTTCGGCGACTATTCCTTCAACTTCTTCGACATTCCGGCATCGCTCTTCATCGCGCTGGGCATCGGCGTCTTCGCCTACGACCAGCGCGGCTTCGGCGCCGGGCCGCATCGTGGCTACTGGCCGGGGACGGCGACGCTTGCCGCCGATGCCGCCGCCGTCGCCCGGCTGCTGGCGGCGCGCTATCCCGGCGTGCCCGTCTTTCTTGTCGGCGAGAGCATGGGCGCGGCCGTCGCACTGGTGACGATGGCCGCCGCCGATCCGCCGCCGGTCGCCGGCCTGATCCTGCTGGCGCCAGGCGTACGCGGCCGGGCCTCCATGGGCGCCTTCGCGCGGCAGACGCTCGAGATCGCGGCGCATGCCATCCCCGCGGTCGGCTTCAGCGGCTCCGCCCCCGGCTTCTCGCCCACCAACAACGAGGAGGCGATGCGCCGCTGGGGGCGCGACCCGCTGACGCTCCGCACCTTCCGGGTCGATCTCGTTTATGGGCTCGTCGATCTGATGGACCGCGCGCTGGAGGCGGCGCCGCGCCTCCGCACGCCGGCGCTGCTGCTCTATGGCGGCGAGGACCGCATCGTGTCCGAAGGCCCGGTGCGGCGGCTGGTCCGCGCCTTCGGCCCGGCGGCGCCGGTCCGCCTCGGCTTCTATCCGAAGGGGCACCACCTGCTGCTGCGCGACAATGATCGCGCCGTGGTCGCCCGCGACATCGCCGCCTGGATCGAGGCGCCGGCCGAACCCCTGCCCTCCGGCGCGGAGGCCGCGGGCCGCGCCTGGCTGGCGAAGGCCGACTGACTACTCTGCCGGCACAAGGGCGGGCGGCGGGCCTTCCTCCGGCATCTTCGGCCCGAGCCCCACGCGGTGCAGGGCCGAGAAGGTGTGGTAGACCGCCTTGAAGCTCAGGATCGGCACCGCCGCGCGCCAGGAGCCGCGCAGGTTGCCGGCCAGCATGTTGATGATGCCGTCACGCATCCAGAGCGTGTTCTTCGGCGCCATGAAGAGTGAGCGCATGACCGGGTCGTTGACGCGGTAGATCAGCCAGGAGATGCGGTCCATCGCCCGCGCCAGCTCGCGGTTGGTGCGATCTGCCAGGCGCTGGCCGCGCACCGGGTCGTCGAGCCAGCAATGCGCCGCCTTGGCGCCGAGCTCGCCGGCGGTCATCGCCATCAGCACGCCGGTCGAGAACATCGGGTCGACGAAGCCATAGGCGTCGCCGATCATCAGGTAGCCCTGGCCGTTCCCCTGCCGTGCCCGGTAGCTGTAATTCGCCGTGGCGTAGATCTCGGAGGCGATCTCGGCATTGCGCATCCGTGCCGCGACCGTCGGGCTGGAGGCGATGCGTTGCAGGAAAAGGTCCTGCGCGCTGCCCTTCCGCCCCTTCCAGGCCGCCTGGTTGCCGACGAAACCGACGCTCATGACGTCGCCCGGCAGCGGGATCAGCCAGAACCAGCCATCCTCGGCGAGGTGGATGCTGATATAGCCGTCCAGCTCGCCGTCGCGCCGCTCCACGTTGCGGAAATGCGCGTAGCTGGCGGCGGTGTTGTTGTACTTGTTGCTGGTCTTCACCTTCAGCCGGCCGGCGAGGAAGGTGTCGCGGCCCGAGGCGTCCAGCAGGTAGCGCGGGCGGAAGGTGAGCGTCTCGCCCTCCGGCCCCTCGGCCGTCACCGTCGCCCGCTCGCCGGGGGCGGCGAACCGGATGTCGGTGACGCGCGTCCGCTCCATCGTGGTGGCGCCAAGCCGGCCGGCATTGGCGAAGAGCAGCCGGTCGAATTCGGAGCGCCGCACCTGCCAGGCATGGGTCCGCTCACGGTCGAGCGCCAGGGCGAAGGGGAAGGCGCAGCTCCGCCCCGTGCGGTCGGAGACGAATTCGGCGCCGGGCTTGTGCACGCCGATCCCGCGCACCGCCTCCAACACGCCGAGGCGCTCGAGGATGTCGAGATTCCGCGGCAGCAGGCTCTCGCCGATATGGAAGCGGGGGTGGCTCTCCTTCTCGACCAGCGTGACCTGCCGGCCTTGCCGGGCGAGGAGCGCGGCGGCGGTGGAGCCGGCGGGGCCGCCGCCGATCACGAGGACATCGGGCTCGAGGGTGTTCTGCATGCGGCGAGATTTCCAAAACCGGATGGCCAGCGTCAAGCCGCCCGGCGATCATGCCGTCTCGGCCGGCACCTTCAGCGCCTCGGCCAGCCGATGGGCGAGGCCGAGCCACATCGCCTCCTGGGCCGCCGCCTCTGGCGATTCCTGCACCGCCCGGGCCACGGCCTCGGGCAGCAGCCGCACCAGCGCGGCCAGCATGTGGCGGTCGCGCTGGTGCGGCAGGCGGTCGAGCAGGTCACCGGCGAGGTCCGCCTCCCGCACCAGCAGGTAGGGGCCCCAGCCATCCGCCTCCGTCCCTGGCCACATGGAGAAGAGGTTCGGCCAGCCCTCGCGCCTGCGGAATTCCAGCACCGGCCCTCCGCCCCGCTGGGCCAGCTTGAAGCGCAGCAGCGGCCAGGCCCAGGGGCCGTCGCCCACCTCCTCCAGCCAGATGTCGAGGTGGCGGTAGCCGCCATCCGGGGTGACGAAATACTCCTGCAGCCGGACGAGCGCGGCATGCGGCCCGGCCATCGTCATCATCGGGCTGGCCTGGACGGCGATGGCGGGAGGGCGGGACGGGACGGGTGCGGCCCGCACCGGCTCCGCCGGTGGCGGGGCCGGGAGGGGGTTCACCGGCTCCGGCCGCGCCGTGGCACCGAGGCCACGGAGGCCGATCAGCTCGGACCACTCCACCCGCAGCGGCGCCGCCGGCGGCCTGCCGGCATGGCGCAGCACCAGCACCACCGCCACGTTGCGCGGCCCGTCGGGCGGCAGGGCGAGGGGCAGCAGCAGCGGCCCACCGTCCGGCGGCGGCCGGCGCCAGCCGCTCCAGCGCGCCTCCGGCGCATCCAGCACCAGATCGGACTCGAGCGCCAGCGGCGCCCCCTCGGGCTGGAGCCAGAGGGCGGCCTCCAGCTGCCCGGCATCACCGCGGGCGACCGCGACCTCCGCCTGCAACAGGTCGAGCCCGTTCACCGGCACCACCGGCAGGGCGATGGCCAGCCGCCGGCCTGCCCCGAAGCTCGCCAGCAGCCGCGGCGCCTCGCTGCCGAGCGCCACCCACTCCACCTGCCCGGCCGGGAAACGTGCCGCCTCCCAGATCTGGGCCGGCAGCCGCATCGGCACGCCGGGCCAGCCGAGTTCGAGACCGATCGCCTCGGCATCCCAATGCGGCGGCACGGTGAAGCGCCGGCCGAAGGGCGCGGTCCAGAGCCGCAGCGCGAGGCCGCGCTCCGGCACCCGCCCGCCCCGCACCGCCAGCGCCCGCTCCGGCGCCGTCACCCCGGCCCCGAGGGAGAGGGCGAAGCCGTCGCCCGCCTCGAGCTCCACCGCGATGTCGAGGCAGGCCGTCTCCCGCACCGGGCCGAGCGGGCTCGGCAGGTCGAGCACCAGCCAGCCCGGTCGCAGCGCCTCGCCCGGAACCAGCCAGGCGCCATGTACCCGCCCGCTCTCCGCCCCGAGAAGCCGCAGGCGAAGCAGCGCGGCCGGGCCGACATGCGCCTCCTGCACATGCAGCGCGAGGCTCGCCACGCCCTCCAGGTTCAGGCCGAGCACCTGCGCGGCCGCCAGCCGGCCTTCCGCGGCCGGCACCGCCTCGCCGGTCGGCGCGGGCTCCAGCGCCAGCACCTGGCTGAGCGCCGCCGGCGGACCCTGGCGGCTGCCATGCTGGATCAGCGAGACGATGGCCTCGCGGCTCTCCTCCGCCTCCTGCCGCGCGGCGGCGAGGGCGCGGTGCAGCACGGCGGTTGCCGCGGCCTGGCGGACCAGGGCGGCGAGGGCGAGACGGATCAATTCCGGCAGCGCCGCCGCGGGCTCCGCCGCCTCGATCACCGGCGGCACCTCGGGCCCGGCCGCGGACCACCAGGCGAGCAGCGGCGCGGCCGCCGCGGCCTCGGGCGCCAGCACGGCGAGCACCTGGGCCGGCGGCACCGGGACCGGCCGCGTCGCCGCCTCCGCCGCCGCGCCGGGGCGATGCAGGCGGAGGCTGCCGCCCTGCATCGTCACCTGCCAGGCGGAGAGGCCGGGCTGGGCGAGGAGGGCGAGCGCCACCCCCTCCATCGCCAGCAGCGCCGGGCTGCCGTCGTAAAGCTCGGCGAGATCGGCCGGCGCAATCAGCACTGTCATCCTGGCTGCCCTTGCACCGGCACCAGCCGGTCCAGATGGTCGAGGAAATCCTGCATCCGCACCGGCCAGTCGGCCTTGGCCAGCCGCGCCGCAGCCGCTGTGGCGACGCCGGCCAGCAGCGCCCGGTCGGCCGAAAGCCGTGCCAGCGTCTCGAGAAAGCCGTCGATGACCGCCTCCTCCGCCTGGCGGTGCGGGACGAGAAAGCCGTCCTCCCCGTGCCGGATCGCCTCCGCCACGGCACCGACATCGGTGGCGATGACGGCGCAGCCCATGCGCTGCGCCTCCAGCACCACCAGCGGCACGCCCTCGAAGCGCGAGGGCAGCACGAGCACATCGGCCCAGGCATAGAGCGCATCCAGCGCCGCCGGATCGAAGGCCGGCGGCTCGACCGGCACGCTGAGTTGCGGCGCCGCGGCATCGGCCAGCACCGCCCGCCCCGCCACACGCCAGCGCAGCCCGAGCGGCGCGCTGCGGCCGATGATGGCAGCCAGCCGGTCGAGCCCTTTCTGCCAGTCCATCCGGCCGAGGAAGAGCACCTGGAGCGGCCGCCGCTGCCGCTGCCGGGCGGCGAGGGCCGCGGCGATACGCGAAGGCCGCGTCGCATAGCCCGGCGCGTTCTCCACCAGGTGGATCTTCCGCGCGGGGATGCCGGCGCCGATGCACCAGTCGCGCAGCTGGCGAGAGATCACCATAATGCCGTCATAGGCATGTTCGTAGGCGGCCTGGACATGCGGCGTGCCGCGCGGCTCGCCATGCGGCCCGTGCTCGATCAGGTGCAGCCCGCCGAAGACGCGGACGCCGAGCCGGCGCAGCGGCGCCATCAGCGCCTGCCCGGCGAGGGAGTGGACGTTGATCAGCACGTCGAGCCCAGCCAGCACGCCGAGCACGTCCCGCGCCGCTTGCGAGCCGCCGAAATGCGAGACGCCGGCGCCGAAATAGCCGCCCTCCCAGGAAACGGCCGTCTCGCCCAGCCCGTCGATCAGCATCACCGTGTCGAAGGCGCCGGCGAATTCCGCGCCGCGGTCGATGCGCCCCTGGCCAAGCACGATCAGATGCGTCCGCCAGCCCCGCCGCCGCAGCACGGCGGCCTGGTTGAGGATGACCTTCTCCAGCCCGGCGAAGGCGAAGAGCGGCAGCAGGAAGCCGATATCGCGCACCCCCGGCCGCGGCAGGCGCGGCAGCAGCCGGCCGATGCCGATGGCGGCCTCGGCATCCGCGGCGATGCGGCCGCGCGGCGGGCGGTACTCCCGCTTCCAGCCGGCCGGCAGAGCGCTCCGCCGGCGGCGCAGGCGGCCGAGCGCCGCCACCTCCAGCAGCAGCAGCCGCAGCGGCAGGGGGCTGGCGAGCGAGGCCGGCGCCGGCAGGCGCAGGCGCAGGCGCAGCAGCGCGGTGATGGGCTGCGGAGCCGGCCCCTGCAGGCTCTCGATCCAGGCCGGGGAAGGGTCGCCGGCCGCCGCCCACAGCACCCCGCTGCGGACGAAAACCAGCGGGGCCGACGGCACCTGCCCCTCGGCCGGGCCGGAGCGCTCCAGGGCCAGCATCGGCTGGTCGGTCGGGACGATCTCGAGGGCCGCGACATGCGCGTCGCGCAGCAGCCGCTCGGCCCACCAGAAGATCATGTGCAGCACGCCAGCCCTGGCCAGCAGGTCGAGCACCGGCGCCTCGGTGAAGCAGAGGATCTCCGGGTACTGGCAGGCACTCGGCTGCTCCATCGCCGCGAGCATCGCCTCACGGGCCTGGTTGGGCGGCAGACCGGTGCCCTCGCCCGCCGGGTCGACCACAAGGCGAACCTGGCCCTCGTCCGGCATGTGCAAGGCGAAGCGGGGCGCCTCGGCCGCCTCCGCCGCGAGCAGCCGCCGCGGCGCGAAGAGCCCCGCATGCTTGCGGTGCAGCTGACCGAGCAGCAGCGGCCGCAGCCGCTCGGAGGAGGAGAGCATGCTTTCCGGCCGGCGCCGGTAGCGGAATCCGGCATGGGGCAGGTGCTGGCCGCGCCAGCCGCGGGCGGCGGCGGAAAGCCAGAAATCCCAGTCCTCGAAGCCGTCCCGCATCGCCTCGTCGAAGCGGAGGCCGCCCTCGACCATCTCCCGCCGGACGACGCTGCCGGCCTCGCAGTAATTGCAGGTCAGCAGCTGCACCAGCGAGAAGGCGCCGCCTGTCGTCCAGTGGTCGTGCCCGCCGAATTCGTCGATGTCCGGGTAGACCCAGCCGACCTCCGCCGGCGCCGCGGCCAGCGCCGCCAGGGCCCGGGCCAGGTAATGCGGGTGCAGCCGGTTGTCGGCGTCGAGGAAATGCAGGGCGCGGCAGCCGGGCAGGGCGTCGAGGACGAAATCGATGCCGGTGTTGCGGGCGGCGGACAGCCCGCCATTCGGCCGGCGCAGCAGGAAGACGCGGCCGGGGTGCAGGCTGGCGAAGGCGAGGGTCGTCTCGGCCGTTTCCGGGTAGGGGCAGCCGTCATCGACGACGACGACGGCGGCCAGCGGCCCGCCCTGCTGGTCGAGGACGGAAAGAATCGCCTCTGGCAGCAGGCCCGGCTGGCGATAGGCCGGGATGACGACCGCGACCTCGACGCCGGCGGTCCAGTTGCTCGCCGCAGGTCCTTGGACGGTCCGCATCATCTGCATCGGTCTGCGCCCGTCCCAGAACATGCCGCAGCTACCCGTATCGTCCATGTCCCGCGACGAGACCGCGCAGGAGCACGGAATACCGGTTGAGCATCTCCCGCATGCCGTGACGTGTGGCATACGCTTCGGCCGCATCAATCCGGCCAGTTGTATACAGTGCCTTCCCTAGTATCACAGAGACGTGACTCGTCAAGCCCAGTATAGATTGCGTTTCGGAGACGAAAGCTAAAGAGTCGGCCATCTTGCCCCAGCATTCGAGGGCCGCGGCGGTCGCAGCCACCGGGCAGCGCCGCGCCGCCGCCTCCAGCGCGATCAGCGGGCAGCCTTCGAGCCGCGAGGGCAGGACCAGCGCGTCCGCCGCCAGCAGCCAGTCCCCCACATCATCGGCCAGGCCCCCCAGGCGCAGCGGGCCACCCAGCCGCGCCGCCGGGTGCGCGGCGAGCGAGGGCGCCAGCGGCCCCTCGCCCAGCGCGACCAGCGTGGCGCCCGACGATTCCTCCAGCCGCTCCGCCAGGGCCGGCAGCAGGTCGGCGCCCTTCTTCTCCTCCAGCCGCCCGGCGAAGAGCACCAGCGGCGCCGCCGGGCCGAGGCCGAGCGCCGCCCGCCGGGCCCGGCGCTGCGCCGCCCGCCTGGCCGGATCCTCTGCCGGCGCCGCGACGCCATTCGGCACCACGGCCACCTGCCCGGGGGCAAGGCCGAACAATGCTTCCACCCGCCCAGCGACCGGGGCCGAGACGGCTGCCCAGGCCAGCGGCGCAGCGAGGGCCGGGCGCAGCAGCGCCGCCGGCACCGGCACCGGCTCGCGCGGGGCGAGATGGATGATGGCGAGGCCCGGCAGGTGCGCCTCGGCCAGGGCGCCCTGCAGGCCGAGGCCGTGGCTCGGCCAGGGCAGCGGCAGCAGCGCCGCATCCGGCGCATGGTGGGGGACCAGCGCCGCGGCGGCCCGGGCCTGGCGGGCGGCATTGGCGTCCAGTCCCTCCGCCTCGCGCCAGCCTATGGGCGCAGCCACCGTGGCGAGAGGGTGGAACAGCGGCGCGAGGCCGGGCAGCAGGTCCGGCTCGGCCGCGACGATGACCTCGACCCCCGCTTCGGCCAGCGCCAGCGCCAGGGTCGCCGTGTGTCGCTCCGCCCCGCCGATCGCGGCGGAGGGCAGCAGCACCAGCAGCCGCCGCAGGCGGCGGGCCCGCACCGTCATGCCGGGCGCAGCACCAGCAGCTGCGCGGCACCATGCGCCCTCTCGGCGAGCAGGGCGAAGCCCGGCGGCGGCACGGCATCGCCCGCGGCATACTCGGCGCAGATGATCGCATCCGGCGCGATCCAGCCGGCGGCGGCGAGCGCGGCGAGGGCCCGCTCCATCACCCCCTCGGCATAGGGCGGGTCGAGGAAGAGCAGGCCACAGGGCAAGGCCGCGCGCGGCGGCCTGGTCGCATCGGCGGCGAGGACGGTGCAGCGCGCCTCCTCGCGGCAGGCGGCGATATTGGCCCGCAGCGCGGCCAGCGCCGCCCGGTCGGTTTCGATGAAGCTGGCTCGCGCCGCGCCGCGCGACAGCGCCTCCAGCCCCAGCGCCCCGGTGCCGGCGAAGGCGTCGAGCACCGCGGCGCCTTCCACCCGCTCCCGCCCGGCCCAGGGGGCATGCCAGAGCATGTCGAACAGCGCCTGGCGCACGCGGTCGGCGGTCGGGCGGGTCGCCATGCCGGCAGGCGCGGCGAGGCGCCGCCCGCGATGCCGGCCGGCGATGATTCTCACCCCTCGCCTGCTCTCGGCGCGGCCCGGCGGCGGGGCGGCGCTTCCTCCGTCAGGCCGAGCTGCTCGCGCATCACCTTGGCATTCACCTCCTCCACCGCCCCGGCCGGCAGCGCGCCAAGCTGGAAGGGGCCGTAGGAGACGCGGATCAGCCGGTTCACGGTGAGGCCGAGATACTCCATCACCCGCCGGATTTCGCGGTTGCGGCCCTCCTGCAGGGCGACGGTCAGCCAGGCATTGGCGCCCTTGCGGCTGTCGAGCCCGGCCTCGATCGGCGCGTAGCGCACGCCGTCGACGATGATGCCGCTGCCGAGCGAGGCCAGCACCCCCTCGTCCACATCGCCGTTCACCCGCACGCGGTAGCGGCGGATCCAGCCGTTGGAGGGCAGCTCCAGCCGCCGGGCCAGCGCGCCGTCATTGGTCAGCAGCAGCAGCCCCTCGGAAGTGAGGTCGAGCCGCCCAACAGAAATCAGCCGCGGCAGGCCGGGCGGCAGCGCGTCGAAGACGGTCTTGCGGCCCTTCTCGTCGCGATGCGTCGTCACCAGCCCGTCGGGCTTGTGGTAGCGGAAGAGGCGCGTCCGTTGCGCGTTGGCGACGGGGCGGTTGTCGACCAGCACCGCCTGCCCTGGCTGGACGAAGGTGGCCGGCTTGCCGACCACCTTGCCATCGAGCTTCACCCGCCCCTCGGCGATCATCCGCTCCGCGTCGCGGCGGCTGGCGACGCCGGCGCGGGCCAGCCACTTGGCGATGCGTTCGCCACGCTCGCCATCCTCCGCCGCGTCGTCCTCGGTTTCGCTCACCGGCGGCAGGCCGCGACGAAGGCGGCGAAGATCAACGGGTCGGCGGGATCGACCGCATATTCCGGGTGCCACTGCACGCCGAGGGCGAAGCGGTGGCCCGGATGCTCGAGGCCTTCCACCACGCCATCGGGGGCCGTCGCGTTGACCCGAGCCCCGGCGCCCGGCGTGGCGACGGCTTGGTGATGCGCGCTGTTCACCGCCATGCGCGGCTTGCCGACGATGCGGGCCAGCAGCGTGTCCTCGGCAATGGCGATCTCATGCCCCGGCTCGTTGCGCGGGTTCGGCTGCTCGTGCTCGATCTCGGTCCGGATGCTGTCCGGGATGTGCTGGACCAGCGTGCCGCCCAGCGCCACCGCCAGCAGCTGCTCGCCGCCGCAGATGCCGAGCACGGGCAGGTCGCGCGCGAGCGCCCCGCGCGTGACGGCCAGCTCGAAATCGGTCCGCCCCGCCTTCAGCGTCACGGTCGGGTGGGTGCTGCCCTCGCCATAGAGCGAAGGGTCCACGTCGAAGGCGCCGCCAGTGATGAGCAGCCCGTCGATCCGGTCGAGATAGGCCTCGGCCAGCTCCGGGTGGTGCGGCAGGGCGATCGGCAGGGCGCCGGCCTCGGCCAGGGCGGCGAAGTAGTTCTTGCGGAGCGCATACCAGGGCAACTTGGAGTAGCCGCCGGGCTCCTCCGCATCCAGGGTGACGCCGATGATGGGACGGGTGGGCATGGCGCTCTGCTAGACCTCCTGCATGGGGCGGGGCAAGCTCGCGCCATGCCTGCCCCGATCGAAATCGCCCTCGACGAGGCCCGCGCCGCCGCGGCGCGGGGCGAGGTGCCGGTCGGCGCAGTGGTGACGGATGCTGCCGGGCGCGTACTGGCCCGGGCGGGCAACGAGGTGGAAGCGCGGCACGACCCCTCGGCCCATGCCGAGCTGCTGGCGCTGCGCGCAGCGGCGGCAGGGCGGCGCGACAAATTCCTCACCGATTGCACGCTGACGGTGACGCTGGAGCCCTGCCCGATGTGTGCCCAGGCGATCGGCTTCTTCCGCATTCGGCGCCTGGTCTTCGGCGCCTATGACCCGAAGGGCGGCGGTGTCGAGCATGGCGCGCGGATCTATGCCGCACCCTCCTGCCATCACGCGCCGGAAGTGGTGGGCGGGATGCGCGAGGCGGAATGCGGCGCCGTGCTGCGCGAATTCTTCGCGGCGCGGCGGTAGGTCAGGCCTTGGCGGTGGGGACCGAGGCTTCCGGCTGCGGCTGCGCCTCGGCTTCCGACACTTCGGCCTGCGGGGTGTCGTTGCCCGTCGCGGTGGAGGATACCGCTGCGGCGCTGGCGAGCCCCGCCGAGAGAAGGATGCGCCGCAGGAAGTCCCCCCAGGGATCGGTGCGCCGTTCCATGCGCCTCATCCCCCCGCCGGGCCGGTGCAGCGCGCAGCATGTCTGCGTGGCATCTCTGGTCTCCTGCATCCGGGGGGAGGATGCCGTATGGTTGTGTCATGATAACGGCAAAGTAGAAACCAAGTGTATCCCGAAGCTTGACCACACCGGTTAATACCGTCACGAAGCGGTGAAATTACGTTACCGGATATTTCCGAAGAGAGGACAAAGGATGATCCGTCGCCGCGCGCTGCTTGCCGCGCCCCTGCTGGCGCCCGGCGCTCTCCCTGCGCAGGAGGCGCCCTGGCCGGTGAAGCCCGTCCGCATCCTGCTCGCCTACCCGCCCGGCGGCAGCACGGATGTGCTGGCCCGCGCGCTGGCCGAGGCGCTGGCCGCCGCCATCCCGGGGAGCAGCTTCATCGTCGAGAACCGGCCGGGCGGCGCCGCCGTGGTCGGCACCCAGGCGGCGGCCGTCGCGGCGCCGGACGGCTATACGCTGAGCCTCGGCAACAACCAGACCCATGCCGCCAACGCGGCCATGGTGCGCGACCTGCCCTATCGCCCGGTTGAGGACTTCACCCCGATCGGCCGGCTGGCCGAGGTGCATCACGCCCTCGTCGTCCCCGCCAGCTCGCCCGCCCACACGCTCGCCGAGCTTGCCGCGCGCGGCAGGGCGGGGCGCCTCACCTATGCCTCCTCCGGCGTCGGCTCGGCCAGCCATGTGATCGCCGAAAGCTTCGTCCGCCGCGCCGGTCTCGAGGCGACGCACGTGCCCTATCGCGGCGGCGCCCAGGCGACGACGGACACCATCGCCGGCGTCGTCGACTTCTTCGTCTCCACCTGGCCGCAGGTGATGACGCTGGTGAAGGAGGGGCGGCTGCGGGCTCTCGGCATCGGCGCCCCGGCGCGGCTGCCCGACGTCCCGGATGTGCCAAGCTTCGCCGAGGCCGGCGCGGGATACATGGCCGTCGATGCCTGGTTCGGCCTCTGGGCCCCGGCGCGGACGCCGGCGCCGGTCATCGACCGGCTTTCGGAGGCACTGCCGAAGATCCTCGCCGAGCCGGCCATGGCATCGCGGCTGGCCAGCCTCGGCTTCACCCCGGCGCCGCTGCGGGCAGCGGAGTTCGCGGCCTTCCAACGGGCGGAGGTGGAGCGCTGGCAGGGGCTGGTGGAGCTGACGGGGATTCGGTTGGAAGGCTGAGGCCTATCAACCAAAGCAAAGATTGATAGGCAACAATGTATCGCCTAGAATAGGTCCTGCTGATTCAGCCTCATGCGTTGGGTACAGGACGCTGCCGTGCAGATCAACTTCGGTAACGTTCATGTCGCAACGCCCCAGTTGCCGCCATCCGCAGCCGGCCTTCGCCCCCTCGTCGCGTATGATGCAACCCTTCCAGCGGGCCCGGTGTCGATTCTGGCGCAGGTGCAGCTGCATGCCCGGACAGCCGCGGCCGATGTCCGCATCCATGTCGCACCGCTCGCCGGCGGCACCGGGGTCGCAACCGGCGGCCGCAGGCTGGAGCGTGGCCCGGATGATCGTGTGCTGTTGCATGCGCTCATCCCGGAGCCGGACGGGTACCGGATCGTGGTCGAGGTCGAAGAGGTTGCCGAACCGCCCCTGCTTCGTCTCCTTACCGTCACCGATGGCCATGCTCCGGATTCCCGCGATGCCGCCTTCGATTTCGACCCGGTCTCGGCCGAGGATCTTACGAAGCTGAGCTGCGTGATCCTCGGAACGACGACGCGCTGCCCGGCCTCCTGCATCAACTGCCCGACCAACAAGCCGGTCACCGCCGACGTGCCGAAGGGCGTCATGTCGATGCCGCTCTTCCAATCGATCGTCGATGGGTTGGCCGAGCTTGGCTATGCCGGCTCCATCGTGTTCGGGCTCTACGGCGAGCCGATGCTCGACCCGCATCTCAAGGAGCGCCTGGCCTATATCCGTGCGCGGCTGCCCTCAGCCTCGCCTCTGATCGCCACGACAGGGTCGGTCTACGAGCCGTCCCGGCATGACGGGGCGCTCGAGCACAGTTGCGCCATCGCCGTCCATGTCGAGTCGATCCGGCCAGATGTCTATGATCGTCGGATGGACCCGCTGCGCCACCACCGGGCCATGCCGCGCATCCGGCAACTGCTGAGCAAACTTGGTCAGCGTGCCCATCTCTCGGTTCCTTTGAATCGGGAAAATTTCGGGGATATCCCCGAGATGCTGCGCATGTCGCTCGACCTGGGCGCGGCCCTGCCAGACTTCTCCGCCCTGTCGAACCGGTGCGGCCACAATACCGTTTTCGAACAGGAATCCTTGGCCCCGGCTGCGGCCTGCTGCTCTCCGGCGAAGGTCGCCTCCGACCTCGTGATAGACTGGGACGGCACCGTCGTCGCCTGCTGCTTCGACTTCCTCCGCCAGGGCAAGCTTGGCAGCGTCGCCGATGGCGACGTCAAGGCCTTTCTCGAGAGCGAAGCACGGCTGGCCGCGCTTGAGCGGTTCCGGCGCAAGGACTGGGCGTCGATGCCGGCTTGCCGCAACTGCCGGATCGACGACCCGCAGGCAGTAACCCGCATGGTGCAGGAGGTGACGACGCAGGAGATGCGCGTCATCTGCATTCCGGCGCTCGCCTTCAACCGGCGGGAGGACGTCGCCGCCGATCACGGCAGCCTGATCCTGAATCACCCCCAGGCGTTCGAGCCCGAGGCCGCCATTCGCGTCTGGGGACCTTATTGGCGCGTTCCGCCCGGCCGTTATCGTATCGACCTGAATGCCGCCTTCACCGGATGGGAGCAACAGAGTTTTGCTGTCGTGGAGCTGCTGAAGACTTGTCAGGTGGTTGATACCATCAGGCTGAGCGGCCCAATGGACGTCGTAGGCGGAGTTGGCTTCGAAACCGACGCTGAAGGAACGGAGCTTCTCGAAGTCCGCATCGCCACCCGCAACCTTGGCTTCCAGATGGACGGCGCGGTGCTGTACCGCGTCTGATCGGCATCAGGCCTTCTTCTCCCAGCCCCGCGCGCCCTGCTGCCAGTAGGAGAGCGCATGCCCCGCCGCCTTGGCCGCGCTCCAGCGGCGGCGGGCGGCGGCGACCGCTTCCTCGTCGGCGCCGTCGAAGAGGTCGAGCACCCGGTCGTACTCGCCGAACCGCGCGCTCTCCGCCCCATCGACCAGCACGAGGAAGCGCGCGCCGTTCGGCGCCGGAGCATCTTCCGCCGTCAGCCAGATCGGCTGCATGGCGGCATGGCCGCTCCTGGCCGTGCCATGCGGCAGCCAGTCCGGGTCGGCCGACTTCCAGAGCGCATCGTCGAGCGCGGCCACCCGCTCCTCGCTGCCGCAGAGCACCACCGCCCGCCCGCCGGTGCCGAGCACCCGGCCGAGCAGCTTCGGCAGCGCCATCTCCAGCGGCAATCGGGTGAGATGGTAGAAGGCGACCTCGGCCATGCGATCCTCCCTCGGCCGAATCAGACCTCCGCGCCAGGCGGCGCTCCGGTCATCGGACGATCAATGCTCGAAATACATGGCGACCAGGGTATCGAGCAGCCTTGCGCCGAAGCCGCTCGGGCCGCGCGGGCCGAGCGCCGTCGCCTCGGCCCGGTCATCGACGCCGGCGATGTCGAGATGGGCCCATGGCGCCGGCCCCGCGAATTCGCGGAGGAAGGCCGCGGCATGGCAGGCATCCGGCTGCCGCGTCCCGCTCGCGCATTGCTTCAGGTCGGCAATGGCGCTGGCGAGGTCCTCGCGGTGCCGCGCCCCGATCGGCATGGGCCAGAGCATCTCGCCCACTGCCTCCCCCGCCGCCTGGGCCTGGGCCAGCAGCCCGGCATCGGTGCCGAACAGCCCGGCCCGATGCGCCCCGAGCGCGGTGACGATGGCGCCCGTCAGCGTCGCCAGGTCGAGCACCGCCTGTGGCTTGAAGCGCTGCGCGTAGTGCAGCGCATCGGCCAGCACCAGCCGCCCTTCGGCATCGGTGTCGATGACCTCGACGCTGCGGCCTGAGCCCATGCGCAGCACGTCGCCCGGCCGGTAGGATTCCGCCCCCACCGCATTCTCGGCCAGCGCGAGGATGGCGATGGCGGGCGCCGGGGAACGGCGGAGCGCGAGGGACAGCATCGCCCCGGCGCAGGCAGCGGCGCCAGCCATGTCGGCCTTCATCGCCTCCATCCCCGCCGCGCCCTTGACGCTGATGCCGCCGGTGTCGAAGCAGATGCCCTTGCCGACGAAAACCACGGGCGCCGCCGCGACGCTGCCGCGCCAGCGCAGCACGGCCAGCCGCGGCGGGTTCTCGCTGCCCCCGCCGACGGCAAGCAGCCCGCCCAGCCCCTCCCGCGCCAGCCGCTTGCGGCCGAGCACGTCGACGGCGATGCCATGCTCGGCCAGCGCCTCCAGCCGCGCGGCGAAGGCGCGGGTGGTGAGCGCGTTGCCGGGCTCCATGGCGAGGTCGCGCGCCAGCAGGCAGCCGCGCACCCCGGCCGCCGCCCGGTCCCAGCACGGGGACACCGCCTCCGGGTCATCGACGATCAGGTCGAGGCGCCGCGGCCCTGGCGAGGGCTCCGCCCGGTAGCGGGTGAAGCGCCAGGCGCGCAGGCAGGCCCCGGCAGCGAGGGCGGCGGCATCGGCCGGCGCCAGCCCGCGCGCATCGATGCCGAAGCGCCGCGCTTCGCCCGCCATGGCGGCGGCCGTACCGCCCGCCTCCTCCCAGTCGAGTGCCCGGCGCGCGGCGCCGGTGCCGACCAGCATCACCCCCCGCTCCGGCAGCATCACCGCCTGGCGCAGGGCGCCGGTGAAGCCGGCCGCCTCCGCCGCCGCCCGCAGCGCGGCCGGCACGGCGGCGGCATCCGGCAGCGGCAGGGCGAGCGGCGCCCGCGCCTCCTCGCGCGGCGCCCGCCGCAGCTTCACCGTCAGCATGAAAGGCGGCTCAGCCTTCGTAATGCTCGGCAACCAGCCGGTCGAGCAGGCGGAGGCCGAAGGCCGTCGCCCCTTTCGGCGATGTCGCCAGGTCCTTGCCGCTCCAGGCGGTGCCGGCGATGTCGAGATGCGCCCAGGGCATCGGCCCTGCCTTGGTGTCGACGAAGCGCTGGATGAACTGCGCCGCGCTGATCGAACCGCCCGGCCGCCCGCCGACATTCTTCATGTCGGCGATCTCGGACTTGATCTGCTTGTCATAGGCCTCGCCCAGCGGCATCCGCCAGCAGGCCTCGCCCACCGCCTTGCCGGCCGCCATGATCCGACCGGCCAGCTCGTCGTCATTGCTGAACAGGCCGGCATGCTCGTGGCCGAGGGCGATGATGATGGCGCCCGTCAGCGTGGCCAGGTCGATCATGAAGCGCGGGGCGAAGCGCGTCTGGCAGTAGTGCAGGACATCGGCCAGCACCAGCCGCCCCTCGGCATCGGTGTTGATGACCTCGACGGTCTGGCCGCTCGCCGTCGTCACCACGTCGCCCGGGCGCTGCGCGCTGCCGCTCGGCATGTTCTCAACGAGGCCGACGAGGCCGACAGCATCCACCTTCGCCTTGCGGCCCGCGAGCGCCGCCATCAGCCCGATGACAGCGCCGGCGCCGGCCATGTCCCACTTCATGTCCTCCATCCCGGCGGCGGGCTTGATGGAGATGCCGCCGGTGTCGAAGGTCACGCCCTTGCCGATGAAGGCGACCGGGCGCTGCGCCGTGCCCTTCTTCCCCTTGGACGCGCCGTTCCACTGCATCACCACCATGCGCGGCTCCTGCGCGCTGCCCTGCGCCACGCCGAGGATCGCGCCCATGCCGAGCTTCTTCAGCTCCTTCGGCCCCATGATCTCTACGGTGAGGCCGAGGCTCTCCAGCGCGCGGCAGCGCTCCGCCATCTCCGGCGGGTTGAGAATGTTCGGCGGCTCGGTCACCAGGTCCCGCGTGAGGAAGACGCCGTCGGCGACGGCGCGCAGCGGCGCCCAGGCGGCCTTCGCCGCGCTCGCGGCATCGGTGGCGATGGAGAGGCGCTCGAGCTTCGGCTTGTCCTCCTCCTTCTCCGTGGTGCGGTAGCGGTCGAAGCGGTAGCTGCGCAGCAAGAGGCCCATGCCGAGCGCCGCGGCCACGGGCGGCGGCAGCGCCTCGGCGGACACCACCGCCTCGCGCTCCGCCTGGATGACGCCGTAGAGCGCGCCGCCGGCCGCCTCGGCTGCCTCCGCCGTCACCTCCTTGCCGAGGCCGATGGCGACGATGCGGGCCGGCCCCGCGGCGCCATCGGCCAGGGCCGGGGCCCAGATGGTGCAGCTCTGGCCCTTGCGACCCTTGAAATTGGCCGCCGTCAGCGCGCGCTGCACGGCGCCGCCGCTCGCCGCATCGACCGCCTGCGCGAGCCCGCCGAGGGCCTCCGCCCCTTCGCCGATGGGCAGCACCAGCGCGCCATGGCGGGGCAGGGCGGGCTTCACGAAAGCGATGTCGATCATGCGGCTGGGATTCCCGGACAAGGGTGAGCTGCCAAGGATAGCACCCTCCGCCGCTGGCGGGAGGCGGGGCGGCCGGGTAAAGCTGCGGGGATGGATGATGTACTGCTGCTGGACCTCGCCGCCAGCCTCGCGCGCCGCGCCGCGGCCGCGATCGAGGCGGTGCGCCGCGCCGGCTTCGTGGTGGACCGCAAATCCGACGAAAGCCCCGTCACCGAGGCCGACCACGTGGCCGAGGCGCTGATCGTCGAGGGGCTGCGCGCCACGACGCCCGGCATCCCCGTCGTGGCGGAGGAGGAGGTGGCCGGCGGCCTCGTCACCGCGGCCTGCCCGGCCTTCTGGCTGGTCGACCCGCTCGACGGCACCCGGGACTTCGCCAAGGGCCGCAGCGAATACGCCGTCTGCATCGGCCTGGTGCGGGAGGGCCGGGCGGTGCTCGGGGCGCTCGCCTTGCCCGCGACGGGGGAGATCTTCGGCGGCCTGCTCGGCGCCGGCGCCTGGAAGGAGGAGGGCGAGGGTACCCGCCGCCCCATCCAGGCCCGCCGCCCGCCGGCCGAGGGGCTGACGGTGCTGGCCAGCCGTCATTATGCCGACGACCCGCGGATGGAGCCCTTCCTTGCCGGGCGGCCGGTGGCGGAACGGCGCAGCGCCTCCTCCGCGCTGAAATTCTGCCGGGTGGCGGAGGGCGCGGCCGATCTCTACCCCCGCTTCGGCCCGACCATGGAATGGGATTCGGCGGCCGGCCAGGCGCTGGTGGAGGCTGCCGGCGGCGCGGTGACGCTGGTGGACGGCGCCCCGCTCCGCTACGGCAAGCCGGGCTGGCGCAACCCCGACTTCATCTGCCGCGGCGCATGACGGAGCGCCTGACTCCTGCCGAGCTGAATCGTGCCGCCGCCCTGCTGCGCGAGGGCGCCCTCCTCGCCTTCCCGACCGAGACGGTCTACGGCCTCGGCGCCGATGCGCGGAACGCCCGGGCCGTCGCCGGCATCTTCGAGGCCAAGGGGCGGCCGCATTTCAACCCGCTGATCTGCCACTACCCGGAGGCCGAGGCCGCCTTCGCCGAAGTCCGCGCCGATGACCGGGCGCGGCGGCTGGCCGCCCGCTTCTGGCCCGGGCCGCTGACGCTGGTGCTGCCACGCCGGCCGGAATGCCGGGTCGACCCGCTGGCCGGCGCCGGGCTGGATACGCTGGCGGTGCGGGTGCCGGCGCATCCGACGGCGCTCGCCCTGCTGCGGGCCGCCGGCGTACCGGTGGCGGCGCCCTCGGCCAACCGCTCCGGCCAGGTCAGCCCGACCACGGCCGAGCATGTGCTGGACGGCCTCGGCGGGCGGATCGCCGCGGTGCTGGATGACGGGCCCTGCGCGGTCGGCGTCGAATCCACCGTGCTGGACCTGACCGGCGCCGGCCCCGTGCTGCTCCGGCCCGGCGGCGTGCCGGTGGAGGCGATCGAGGCGGAGCTCGGCCCCGTCGGCCGCACCCTGCCCCCCTCGGCCGCGGTGGCGACGGCCTCGTTGCGCTCGCCGGGGATGCTGCTCTCGCACTACGCCCCTGGCCTGCCGGTGCGCCTCGGCGCGACCTCGGTCGGCCCGGATGAGGCCTTGCTCGCCTTCGGTCCGCCCCTGCCCGGTGCATCGGTGGCCTGGAACCTCTCCGAGGCCGGCGACCTGCGCGAGGCCGCCGCCCGCCTCTTCGCCGGGCTGCGCTGGCTGGACGAGGCGGGCAGCGCGCATGGCTGCCGTGGCATCGCCGCCATGCCGGTGCCGGAGACGGGGCTCGGCGCCGCCATCAACGACCGGCTGGCGCGCGCCGCGGCGCCGCGCGGCTAGCGCTGCGCCACGTAGTGGGCGATCTGGGCGATCTGCGCGTCGCTCAGCCCCTGGACCACGCCGTTCATCTGCGTGTCCGAGCCGTGGCGCTTGCTGTCGCGGTAGGCCTTTAACGTTTCCGCCAGGTAGTCCTCGCGTTGCCCGGCGATATGCGGCACCTGGTTCTGCCCGGTGAGGGCCGGGAGGTGGCACACCCCGCAGCGCAACTGGCCCGCCAGCGCCGCCCCGGCCTCGAAGGCGCCGGCATCCCGCGGCGCCCGGTCCGGCGGCGGCGCATGGGGCAGGGTGGCGACATAGGCGCCGAGGTCCTCCACCTGCTGGTCGGTCAACCCATCGGCGGGCGCCTGCATCGCCGGCACGTCGCGCAGCCCTTCGCGGAACAGCACGAGCTGCAGGGCGACGAACTCCGCCTGCTGCCCGGCCAGCGATGGAATCCCCGGCATGGCGGAGATGCCCCGCTCGCCATGGCAGACGCCGCAATTGCGCTCTGCCACCAGCGCCGCGCCGCGCGCCGCCGCATCGCCCTGCGCGGCAGCGGGAAGGGCCGGCGCCATCAGCGCCAGCCCCAGCAACAGAACCCGCAAGCCTGTCATCGCCGGTAGGTGATGCGGTAGATGGCGCCGTTCTGCTCGTCGGAAACCAGCAGCGACCCGTCCGCCATCACCAGCACATCGGTCGGCCGCCCTGAGAAGCTGTTCCCGGCGGTGTCGAGGAGTCCGCTCAGGAAGGGCTCCACCTGCCCCTGCGTGCCGTCCTCGTTCAGCGTGACGGTCACCACGTCGAAGCCGCTCTTGGCGTCGCGGTTCCAGGAGCCGTGCCGGGCGATGAAGGCCCGCCCGCGATAGGCCTCGGGGAACATCGTGCCGGTGTAGAAGCGCATGCCGAGCGGCGCCGTATGCGGCCCGAGCAACGCCACCGGCGCCGGGAATTCAGAGCACTGGCGCCCGGTATGCCCGGGGTCCTGCCAGGCGTTGCCCGAGCAATAGGGGAAGCCATGATGCTCGCCCGGGCGCGACAGCCGGTGCAGCGTGTCCTCGGGCAGCTCATTGCCGGCCCAGTCCCGGGCATTGTTGCTGGCGTAGAGCACATTGGTCCCCGGCCGCCAGTCGAAGCCGACCGAGTTGCGGATGCCGTGCCCCATCACCTCGCGCCCCGACCCGTCGGGATTGTAGCGGACGATCAGCGCATGCCGGTTCTCGTCGAAGGTGCAGACGTTACAGGGCACGCCGATATTCATGTAGAGCTTGCCGTCCGGCCCGAAGGCGGCGAATTTCCAGCCGTGATGGCCTTCGGTCGGCAGGGCGAAGGCCTCCGTCAACTCCACTGGCTCGGCATTCGGGTTCTGCGCGATGTTGTCGAAGCGCAGCACCCGGTTGACGGCGATGACGTAGAGCGCGCCGTCCCGCACCACCACGCCGTTCGGGTTGTCGAGCCGCTGCGCCAGGATGCGCGTGCTGCGCGCGTTGCCCTCGTCCTTGACCGCATAGACGCGCCCGATGGTGCGGGTGCCGACATAGACGGTGCCATCCTCTCCGCGCGCCATCATGCGCGCGCCCGGCATGCCGGAGGCCCAGAGCTCCGCCCTGAAGCCCTCCGGCAGCCGGATGGAGTTGAGCGGGATGCGGTCCGCCGGGGTTGCCGTCAGGCGTGGGGCATGGGGTGCCAGCGAGCTGTTCGCCTGCTCGGCCGGGCGCCCCTGGGCCCAGGCGGGCGGGGCCGCGGCCTGTTGGGCGAGGGCCGCGCTTCCCAGCGACAGGGACAGGGCACCGGCCAGCGCCATACGCCATGCGGAATGGGACGTCATCAATTCCTCCAGGACGGCGCCTAGCTGCGCCATTCGCCTGGAAGCTAATTCATGTCGTCCCGGCAAGACAATGCCACGGCACCCTTCCCGGCGATCACGCTGGCGTCCGTTCCAGCAGTTCGATCGAGATGTTTTCCGGCCCGCGGATGAAGCAGATGCGGATGCCGGGCCGCGGCGAAGTCGGCTCCATGGTGAACTGCACGCCCTTCGCCCTCAGCCCCGACACCGCCTCGTCCAGCCCCTCCACGCTCAGGCCGAAATGGTCGATGCCCTGGTAGGGCGCGGAAGGCGGCGCGGCCGCGGCGGCATCGGCCTGGATGATGAAGACATCCTGCCCGCCGACCTTCATGTCGATTCGCGGCTTGCCCTGCTGCAGGCTGCGGATGATCTCGGCGCCCAGCATTTCCTCGAACCAGGCGGCGGTCGCCTCCGGGTCCGGGCTGCGGAGATGCACATGGTCGAAGCGGTAGCGCGGCATCAGGTCCTCCCTCGGGCCGCGAGCCTAGCCCTGCGACGGCGGCCTTGACCACCGCCGGGGCGCCGCCTCATCTGCCCGGGATGGACCAGCAGAGCGAACTCGCCAAGGTGAAGGCCCGCATCCGGGCCCTCGCCGCCAAGACCGTCGAGCGCGGCTGCTCCGAGGCGGAAGCCATGGCCGCCGCCGCCAAGGTGGGCGAGCTGCTTGAAGTCTACGGCCTCTCCATGGGCGAGGTGGAGCTGCGCGAGGAGGCCTGCGTGCAGGCGCGCCTCACCGTCCAGGGTCCGGGCCGCGTCGCGCTGCGCTGGCTCTTCCCGTCCGTGCTCCGGCTCTGCGAATGCCGCGGCTGGACCGACGGGCGCGAGGATTTCGTCCTCTATGGCCTCGAGCCCGACGTGCAGATGGCGGAGTACCTGCTCCGCGTCGTCGAGGGCGCGCTCACCTTCGAGGAGGCGCGCTACCGCCGCAGCCCGGCCTATCGGGACAACCCGCTGCCCGGGCAGGCCATCCTGCGGAGCTTCCGCTACGGCTTCGCCGACCGGGTGGCGAAGCGCCTCGACGCCATGGCGGATGAGCGCCAGGCCGCCGCCGAGGTACGGCAGGCTGCGACCTCGACCGGTACAGCCCTCGTCCTGGCGAAGGAGCGCAAGGTGGAGGAAGGTTTCCGTGGCCTCGGCATCCGGCTCCGCAGCGTCACCAGCACGGCGACGGTGCGTGACCGCGGCGCCTGGGGTGATGGTGCGGCCGCCGGCGGCCGGGTCGGGCTGAATCGCCCGGTCGGCGCCGACCCGCACGCCCGCCGCCTGCGATGAGCCGCGACGACGCGATGGCCCGCCGCCTCTACGCCTGGGAGGACCGGGTGGTGGCGCCGCGCGACGCCTCCCTCGTCCCCTTCGGGCAATTGCAGGCACTGGTCGACCATGTCTGGTCCGCCGAGGGGCTTCGCTTCCCGCCCCGGGTGCGGCCCCTGCCCCGCCAGGCCCGCCGCACCGTCGCCCGCGCCACCCGCCTCGCCATCGAGGCACCGCCGGAGCTGCCGAGCTGGGTCCTGCTGCACGAGCTCGCCCATGCGATGACCAGCACGGCGGAAGGCGAGAGCGCCGGCCACGGCCCGGCCTTCGTCGGTCTCTACCTGCACCTGCTGGTCCGCCATGCCCGGATGCCGGAAGCCGAGCTGGCGGCCTCGCTCCAGGCCGCGGGGATCGCCTTCGACCTTGCGGCGCGGCCCGTCTTCCTCGGTGCGGGATAGCGCATCACCGGCTTGGCGGCTTCTGGCCTGCCGGGAGCGCGCGGCTATGGCACAGGAACGAAGCGGACGGCCGCCAGCACCCCCGCCGGCTCGAAGCGCAGCTCCACCGCACCGCCCGAGCCGAGGTCGTGCGCGAGCGCCCGCTCCGGCAGCCGCGTGCCGGAGCCGCGCCGGTCCGGCGGCCGCATCACCGGCGGGCCGCCCGCCTCGATCTTGAGCTGAACCGCCCGGCCAACCAGCCGGCGCCACCCGGGGACGAACCCTCTCCTCCCCAAGCTCCGCCGGACCTCCCCTCGGCACCTGCGGATCCATGCGCGGACTACGCCCGCCCGGGCGGCGCGGAGCCCCAAGGCAGGCCGGAGCACGACCGGGCGTTCCGGCTCGAGGCCGGTGGAGGCGCTGGCCGATGGGTGAATTGGCGTGCCGAAACCTTATTGTTTTAGCGGCACGTAAGCGATGTGATGCACCGCCGCGGCCAAAGGGCGGCGTGACAGGGCTGCCGTCACCCGCCGATCGTGACGCCGGCCCAGTCCTCGACGACCCGGGCGACATGGGTGAAGTCGCTCTCGGGGCCGAAGGTCGCGCTGGTCACTGCCAGCATCTGCCGCACCGCGCTGCCGACCACCATCGGCACGCCCATCGCCTCCGCTTCATCGAGGCAGAGCCGGACATCCTTGTGCGACAGGCCGGTGGTGAAGCCGAAATCAAAGGTCCGGGGGATGACGGCGCGGGGGAATTTGTCCTGGGTCGCGCTGTTGCGGCCGCTGCTGGCGTTGATCACCTCGCACATCAGCGCCGGGTCGAGCCCCGCCTTCACGCCCATCGCCAGCGCCTCGGAGGAGACGGCGAGCGCCGCGGCGGCGAGCAGGTTGTTGCAGAGCTTCAGCACCTGCGCCTGGCCCGCCCCCTCACCGCAGAAGAAGGGCTTACCCAGGACCTGCAACAGTGGCTCCAGCGCCGCATACTCGGCGCGCGGGCCGGAGACCATGATGGCGAGCCGGCCATTCGCCGCCCCGGTGATGCCGCCGCTCACCGGGCAGTCGAAGGTGGTGCGGCCCGCCTCGGCGAAGCCGGCCGCCACCTCGCCCGCCACGCGCGGGCCGGTGGTGGAGAGGTCGGCGAAGCAGCGCGCACGCTGGCCCTGCAGCACGCCATCCGGCCCGAGCGCCACCGCGCGCACCACGCCGGGCGTGGGCAGGCTGGCGAAGACCAAGTCCGCCCGGTCCGCCACCTCGCGCGGGCAGGCGGCGCGAGTGGCGCCGCCTGCCACGGCGGCATCGAGTGCCGCCGCCACGGGGTCGTAGGCCACCACGCGATGGCCGGCCGCCAGCAGCCGCGCGGCCATGCGGCTGCCCATCTGTCCGAGGCCGATGAAGCCGATCACCTGATCCGTCATGTCACGTACTCGTCCCTGTCATGTGCTGGCGCGGTGGATGATCTCGAAGCGCAGGTCCACGGTCAGCGGACCGGTCGCGCGGCCCTCGATGCGGTCGAGCAGGACCTCGGCGCTGCGGCGGCCGATCTCGTGGCGCGGCAGGCGCAACGTGGTCACCGGCGGCACGAGATGGCCGAGCAGGTCGATATTGTCGAAGGCGGCGATGGCGACACGGCCCGGCACCGGCCAGCCGCGCCGGTTGCACTCCAGCGCGGCACCGATCGCCAGCACGTCGCCGGCGAAGAAGATGGCATCCGGATCGCCGCCGCCCTCAAGCAGCCGGTCCAGCGCCTCCACCCCCGCGGCGAGGCCTGGCGGCACCTCCAGCACCAGGCGCGGGTCGTAGGGCAGGCCGGCCTCGTCCAGCGCGGCGGCATAGCCTCGGCGGCGGTCCCGGCTGCGCTCGTTGGCTGCCAGCGGCAGGGTGACGAAGCCGATGCGGCGATAGCCGAGCCGCAGCAGGTGCCGCGTCATCGCCATCGAGGCGTCATGGTTGGAATAGCTGACGACCATGTCGAGCGGCTGGCGGGTGAGGGTGCCGTTCTCCACCACGGGGATGCCGGCGCGGCGGATCATCGCCACCGCCTCCGGCGAATGCGTGGTGTCGTGCAGGATCAGCCCGGCAACGCGCTGGCCGAGGAAGGCGCGGATCGCCGCCTCCTCCGCCGCCTCGCCATAGCCGGAGGAGGCGATCATCAGCTCGTGCCCATGCCGCCGCAGCACGTCGGAGATGCCCTGGATGGTGCTGGCGAAGAGCGAGTTGCTGATGCTCGGCACCACCAGGCCGATGACGTTGGAGCGCGAGGAGGACAGGCTGCCGGCCAGCCGGTTCGGCACGTAGCCCACCTGCCGCACCGCTCGCTCGATGCGCGCCCGCACCTCGGGCGAGACGCGCTCCGGATCCTTCAGCGCGCGGGAGACGGTCATGGCCGAAACCTGGGCGACGCGCGCCACGTCCCGCATCCGCGCCGCGGCGCCGGGGGGATCTCCGTCCATGCCTACTCCGCGATGATGCGCGCGTCGCGCACCACGGCGCCGATCTTGTCGACCTCCTCCGCCATGAAGCGGCGGAACGCCTCGACCGTGCCGCCGGCCACCTCGGCGCCGCCTTCCAGCAGCCGGGCGCGCTCGTCGGGCTGGGTGACGATGTCCATGAAGGCGGCGTTCAGCCGCTCCGCCGCGGCGGGCGGCATGCCGGCGGGGCCAAGCACCCCGTACCACTCGTCGATGGCGAAGCCGGGCAGCGTCTCGGCGATGGTCGGCACATCCGGCAGGTAGGCGGCGCGCGCTGCGGAGGTGACGGCAATGGCGCGCAGCGAGCCTTCGCGCACGAAGGGCAGGGTGGAGCTGGCATTGCCGAACATCAGCTGGAGATGCCCGGCCACCACGTCGGCCAGCGCCGGGCCGCCGCCGCGATAGGGCGCGTGCAGCATGTCGACGCCGGCGGCGAGCTTGAACATCTCGCCCGAGATGTGCACCGCCGAGCCGGTGCCGGGCGAGCCGAAGGTTAGCCTTCCCGGCTGCGCCTTCGCCAGGGCGATCAGCTCCGGCACCGTGCGGACCGGCAGGGACGGGTTGACGACGAGGATGTTGGCGACGCGCGCCAGCAGCAGGATGGGCGTCAGGTCGCGCAGCGGGTCATAGGCGGTGCGGGAGAGCAGCGCGGCGGAGATCACCGTGCTGGTCACCATGCCGAAGCTGTGGCCGTCACTCGGCGCCCGCGCCAGCTCCGCCGCGCCGATGGCGCCCGAGGCGCCGCCGCGGTTCTCGACCACGACCGGCTGGCCGAGCCGGGCCGAGAGCTGCGGCGCGAGCTGCCGCGCCAGGATGTCGGTGGTGCCGCCCGGCGGCCAGGTGACGATCAGCCGCAAGGGGCGGGAGGGAAAGGCCTGCGCCAGGGCCGGCGCCGGCAGCAGCGCCGATGCGCCCAGGGTCGCCAACAAGGTTCGCCGTTCCATCCCGCTTGTCCTCCTGCCGGTTCAGGTCGCGGACCATCCGCCATCGATCGGCAGCACGGCCCCGGTGATGTCCCGCCCCGCCTCGCCGCAAAGGAAGGCCGCCATCGCGCCCACCGCCTCGGCCTGCACGAAACGGCCGGTCGGCTGCTTGCCGGCCAGGAATTGCGCCTCCGCCGCCGCCCGGCCGAGCCCACGCTCCGCCATGGCCGCGCGCAGCCGCCCCTCGATGTTCGGCGTAAGGGTGGAGCCGGGGCAGAGCGCGTTGCAGGTGATGCCGCTCCCGGCCGTCTCCAGCGCCACGGCGCGGGTCAGCCCGATCAGCGCGGTCTTGGTGGTGACATAGCCGATGCGCCCGGCAGCGCCGACCAGGCCGTAGATCGAGGACATGTTGACCACCCGGCCCCAGCCGCGCCGTCGCATCCCCGGCAGCACCAGCCGCAGCAGGTGGAAGGCCGCCGAGAGGTTGACGGCGATGTCCATGTCCCAGGCCTCGGGCGGCGTATCCTCGACCGGGCCGAAATGCCGCGTGGCGGCGTTGTTCACTAGGATGTCTGCCGAGCCTGCTTCGGCGACCAAGGTAGCGATGGCCGCCGGATCGGCCAGGTCCGCCCGGAGGTAGCGGGCCTCGACGCCATGGGCCTGCACCGTGGCCAGGGCAAGGGCCGCCTCCGCCTCCGTGGCGAGGCCGTGCAGCAGGATGGCGCAGCCCTCGATGGCCAAGGCCTCCGCCACGGCGAGGCCGATGCCGCCGGTCGAGCCGGTGACCAGCGCACTGCGGCCACGGAGGCTACCCAATTTCATCCCTTCCGAATTTGGTGTGATCGCTACCATTTGCCGAGCCTAGGCAGGAAGCGATCCCCAGCGCAATCGAACTAACAGCGCTTTACAGTCGGAATGTTAGCGGTTACCGATACCACAACCCGGCAGCATCTTGCTGCAATACGTCCAGGAAACATGCCATGCCGGCTCCGGCACGCCGCGCCCGATGAGCAGCCAAGCCTATGCCGGCGAGGCACTCGGCCACTTCCTCGCCGCCTCCCGCTGGACGGACATCCCGCCCGCGCTGCGGCACGAGGCGGTGCGCAGCCTGCTCAACCATCTCGGCTGCGCGCTGGGCGTGGCGCGGGATCCGGCGGTCACGACCGCCCTCAAGGTGATGGCTGGGTTCAGCGGCGCACCGGCGGCGACCGTCATCGGCCAGGGGCGGAAGCTCGACCCGCTGAGTGCCGCCTTCGTCAACTGCATCGCCGGCAACCTGCTGGACTATGACGACACGCATCTCCGCACCGTCATCCACCCCGCCGCGCCGGTCGCGCCGCCGCTGCTGGCGCTGGCCGAGCAGCGCGGCCATTCCGGCGCGGAGGTGCTGCACGCCTTCCTGCTCGGGATGGAGGTGGAGTGCCGCATCGGCAACGCCGTCTCGCCCGGGCATTACGACCGGGGCTGGCACATCACCTCCACCTGTGGGGTCTTCGGCGCGGCGGCCGGCTGTGCCAGGCTGCTGGGGCTGACGGCCGCGCAGGCCTGGCACGCCCTCGGCATCGCCGCCAGCCAGTCGGCCGGGCTGGTCGAGAACCTGCCGAGTGCCGCGAAGAATGTCGGCATGGGCAATGCCGCGCGGCACGGGCTGCTGGCGGCGCTGCTGGCCGAAGCGGGCTACGAGGCCGCGCCGGCCGCCATCGAGGGGCCGCTCGGCTGGGCCCGCGCCATGGGCGACGCGCCGCAGGTCGCGGAGATCACCGCCGGCCTCGGCGAGCGCTGGGAGATCGCGCGCACCACCTACAAGCCCTATCCGGCCGGCATCGTCTTCCACGCCGTCATCGATGCCTGCCTCCAGCTCCGCGCCGAACTCGACGTGTCGCCCGAGGCCATCGCCGCCGTGACGGTCGCCGGCGATGCGCTGCTGCTCGCCCGCGGCGACCGCACGGTGCGGACGGAACGCGATGCGCGCGTCAGCATCCACCACGGCGCCGCGCTGGGCCTGCTCCGCGGCCGCGCGGGCGTGCCAGACTTCGAGATGCCGGCGGTGTGCGACCCGGCGCTGGCGGCCTTCCGCGCCAAGGTCGCGACGGCGCTCGATGCCTCGCTGCCGCGCGGTGCCGCCCGGGTGACGGTGCGGCTCGCCGATGGGCGGGAGCGGGAGGCGACGGTGCTGCATGCGCGCGGCAGCGAGGCACGGCCGATGAGCGATGCGGAGCTGGCGGCGAAGTTCCGCGACAACGCAGCCCTCGGCGGCTTCGCCGACCGCGCCGATGCCGCGCTCGACGTGCTGTGGGCGCTGGAGACAGCGCCGGAGATCGGGGGCCTGATGGCCCTTCTGGCCTGACGAAACAGAAGAACGGGGGAGGACCATGCCCATGCCCATCATCGCCCGCCGCCGCCTGCTCGGGGCGGCCGCAGCCCTGCCGCTGGCCGCCCCCGCCCTGGCCGCCTTCCCCGAGCAGCCGGTGCGCGTCATCGTCCCTTGGAACCCCGGCGGCCTGGCCGACATCCTGATCCGCGCCTTGGCGCCGGCCATGGGGCAGGCGCTCGGCCAGCCGGTGGTCGTCGAGAACCGGGCCGGCGCCAACGGCGCGGTCGGCACGCAGGCCGCTGCCCGCGCGCCGGCGGACGGCCATACGCTCATCCTCGGCAATGCCGAGACCCATGCCATCAACCCGCTGATCTACCCGAAGCTCGCCTACAACCCGGTCACCGAATTCACGCCGGTGACGGGTTTCGCCAGCGGCCCCTTCGCGCTGATCACCCGGCCGGGCCTGGGCGCCGAGACGCTGGAGGCCTTCCTCGACATGGCGCGCCGCCAGCCGGGCCGGATCAGCTTCGCCTCCTGGGGCATCGGCAGCACCTCGCATCTGGCGATGGAGGGGCTCGCCCGGCAGGCGCGGCTGGAGATGCTGCACGTTCCTTTCACCGGCGCGGCGCCGGCCTCCACGGCGCTGATCGCCGGGCAGGTGGACTGCATGTTCCTCAATGCCGGCCCGGCCGAGGCCGCGGCGCGCGACGGACGGCCGAGGATCCTCGGCATCGGCGCCATGGAGCGCGTCCCGCAACTGCCCGCGGCGCCGACATTGAAGGAGCTTGGCCTGCCGGTGGAGGCGGCCAACTGGTTCGGCCTGCTCGGCCCGGCCGGGCTGCCGGCGCCGGTTGCCGCCCGCATCGCCGCCACCGTGGCCGAAGGACTGAGATCCCCCCAGGTCCAGGAGGCCTTCCGCGCCCAGGTCGCCCTGCCATTGACCCAGACGCCGGCCGAGATGCAGCAATTCCTCGCCACCGATCGGGAACGCTGGGGCTCCGTCCTGCGCGACCTCGCCATCCGGCTGGAATAGGCCGCATCCGCCGTCAGGCCGGCCCGACTTCGTCCCGGACGAGAGCCTGGCATCGCAGATGCTGCCGACAAGCTTCGCACTGCACGACCTTTCCGTCACCCGGCCGCCGCCGACGCGGCAGAGCCCGGAGTCTTCGCGCCAGGCCGCGGTCCTGCGTCGGTGGGAGGGATGGGGAGGCTGGCCGCACGGGATGGCACCCTGGATGGCTGCGGACATGGCCACGGCCGGCGGCGGGCAGCCTTGCGCCCGGTGGCCATGGCCGATGACGGGCCGGGCTACCCGCCGGCGAATGCGGCCCGGCCTCCGACCCGTTCTTCCCAACGGGGCGCGGGCGGCCACATCTCCCTGGTGCCTGCCGCGGGAGGGGCGGCCTTCCGCACCCTCCTCCCACAGCTGGCCGCGCCGCCCTTACCCTTCGGTCAGCTGCGCCCGTAGGTGTCCTCGAGGCGGACGATGTCGTCCTCGCCGAGATAGGAGCCGACCTGTACCTCGATCAGGGTGAGCGGGATCATCCCCGGATTCTCCATCCGATGGATGCAGCCGAGCGGCAGGTAGATGCTCTCGTTCTCGCGCAGCAGGATGTTCTCGCCGTCGCGGTGGACGATGGCGGTGCCGTGCACCACCACCCAGTGCTCGGCACGGTGGAAGTGCTTCTGCAGGGAGAGCTTCTGCCCCGGCCGGACCTGGATGCGCTTGACCTGGAAGCGGTCGCCCTGGATCAGCCCCTCATAGTTGCCCCAGGGGCGGTAGACGCGGCGGTGCTCCGTCGCCTCCTTCTGCCCGCTGCGGCGAAGCTGGTCGACCAGCTGCTTCACGTCCTGCGCCCGGTCCCGCGGCATGGCGAGCACCGCATCGTCCGTGGTGACGAGGACAACATCCTTCAGCCCGACCACGCCGGTGAGGATGCCCTCCGACCGCACCAGGCAGCCCTCGGCATCGACCAGCGAGACCGGACCGCTGACGACATTGCCGCGCCCGTCCTTCTCGCCGACCTCCCAGAGCGCCGCCCAGGAGCCGAGGTCGGACCAGCCGATATCCGCCGGCACCACCGCGGCGAGCGAGGTTTTCTCCATCACCGCATAGTCGATGGAGATGGCCGGTGCCGCGCCGAAGGGTTTGGCGCCGAGGCGGATGAAGTCGAGATCCCGCTTCGCCTCGGCCATGGCGGCGGTGACGCTGCGGACCACCTCGGGAGCGAAGCGCTCCAGCTCGGCCAGCAGCGTCGCGGCCGTGGCGACGAACATGCCGCTGTTCCAGAGGTGCCGGCCATCGGCCAGCAGGTCGGCCGCCTTGGCCGCGTCCGGCTTCTCGATGAAGCGCTCGAGCCGCATGACCCCCGGCGCCTCGGCCAGCTCGGCGCCCGGCTCGATGTAGCCATAGCCGGTCTCCGGCGCGGTCGGCCGCATGCCGAAGGTGACGATGCGCCCGGCCTGCGCCGCGACAACGGCCCTGGCCAGGGCGGCGTGCAGAGCCGGCACATCGGTGATGGCCGCATCCGCCGCCTTCACCCAGATCACGTCCTCCGGCGACTGTTCGGCCACCAGCAGCGCGGCGGCGGCAATGGCCGGGGCGCTGTTTCGCCCGGCCGGTTCCAGCAGGATGCGGGCGCCCTCGACCTTCGCCTCGCGGAGCTGCTCGGCGACGAGGAAGCGGTGCGCCTCGTTGCAGACCACGACGGCCGGCGCGAACTCCGCGCCCATGGCCCGGCCCGCCGTCTGCTGGAGCATGGTCTCGCTGCCGAGCAGCGGCCAGAATTGCTTCGGGTACCCCTCGCGCGAGAGCGGCCAGAGCCGCGTCCCCGTTCCGCCTGACAAGATCACCGGCACGATCGCCACAATGCTTCTCCGTCGTGTTTACGGCGGCCTACACCGGAAAGATGGCCGGAAACAGGGTGAAGATCAGGCGACCCTGCGGCCGCAGTCGACGAAGCCTGCGAACATGTAGCCGGCGCCGCGCACGGTCTTGATGCAGTCCTGCTGGGCCAGGCCGAGCTTGCGGCGCAGTCGCAGCACGAGATTGTCAACGGTCCGGTCCTCGGCGCGGAAGGGGCGGCGGAAGACGGCGCGGGCGATGGCATCGCGGCTGATCGGCTTGCCGCGATGCTCGACCAGCAGGCACATCAGGTCGTACTCGGCGGTGGTGAGGGCGCATTCCGACCCGTCCGGCCGCAGCAGCTGCCGCCGCTGGGGGATCAGCCGCCAGCCATCGACGCCGATCACCGGTTCGGCCTGCACGGTGCCCCACTCGCCCCGCCGCAGCACGGCGCGGATACGGGCCAGCAGGGCGCGGGGCGGCAGGTCGCGGTCCACCAGGTCGTCGGCGCCGGCCTCCAGCACCACGATCTCGCTAAGGTCGTCGCCGCGCTGGGCGAGCATGATGCAGGGGATGACGGAAATCTCGCGGATGCGCCGAAGGGTCTGCAACGCGGTGGCCGGCTTGTCCCCTTCCCCGAGGAGGATGACGCTCGGCGGACGGTTCTGCAGGCGCGCCAGCAGCGGCTTCGGATCCTGGTGCAATTCGACCGGAAAGCCATGCTGATCGAAGAAACTGGCCAGCTTGCGGCCAAAGCCGGTGTCCGTTTCGATGATCCCGAGACCCTGCTGTTCCATGCCAATCCTCTACGGCATTCCCGGAGCCGCCAGCGACCTCGGCCGTCAATCAGTGATTGATGCAGCGCCATAGTGTGCAGCGCAGCACGACTTGTCACGCCTGAAATCGTATTCCGAGTTTCCTCAATGGACTGTTACCGAACCCGGGGTTGAGCACAGATTCGTGAATGAAGTTATGGCAAGGTTGGCCGCCGACCCGCGGCGACGGCATCGATCAGCGCCAGGTGCTGCGGCAGGCAGACGCTGTCGAGGTCGTAATGCTCCACCGCGGTGCGCCGCGCCGCCTCCCGCAGAGGTGCGTGGGCCGCCGGGTCCTCGAGCGCCCGCACCACCGTCTCCGCCACCTGGTCCGGCGAGAAGAAATCGACCAGCAGCCCGTTCCGTCCATGCTCGATCACCTCTTGCACCGGGGCGGTGGCGGAGCCGATGACGAGGCAGCCGAGCGACATGCTCTCCAGCATCGACCAGGACAGGACGAAGGGGTAGGTCAGGTAGACATGGGCCATGCTGAGGCTGAGCAGGCCGAGCAGCGTCTCATGCGGCACCTTGCCAGTGAAATGCACCCGTGAGAGGTCCAGCCGGTCGCCCAGTTCGGCCAGCAGCACCGCCTTCCAGCTCTCGCCCTCGCGCGGCTTGCTGCCGTAATGCGGGTCGTCCCCGCCGACCAGCACCACCTGCGCCGCCGGCCGCCGTGCCAGGATTTCCGGCAGGGCCCGCATGAAGACATGGAAGCCGCGGTAGGGCTCGAGCCCGCGCGCGACAAAGGTCACCACCTCGTCGCCCTCGGCGAGGGTGCAGCCATCGGCCAGGGTGATCCGCACCCCCTTCCGCCGGCGGATGGCATGGGTATCGACCCCTTCATGCACCACCGAGATGCGCTCGCGGGCCCAGTCGGGGAAGCGGCTGGCCTGCCATTGCGTCGGCGTCTGCCCCCAATCCGCCACCTGGAGCGAGACCAGGTGATTGGCGTTGAGGATGCGCACCCGGCAGGCATCGTCCATCGAGACCTGCCCCGGCGGGTCGAAGCCGACATCGGCGCCGGTCGAGTGGTAGTAGAACTCCCAGTAGTAGAGCAGCTTCGTCTCCGGCCAGACGTCGCGGAGGAAGAGGCCCTCCCCCCAGCCGGGATGGCAGCAGACGATGTCCGGGGTGAAGCCCCGCTCCTTCAAGGTGATCGCCGCCCGCGCCGCCTGCTGGCCGCGATAGACAGCGTTCTCGAAGCGCCGGACATAGCGGTGCGTCTCCTTGGCCCCGGCATGCGGGGCCTTGTAGCGGAGGTGCTGGACACCCGGCAGCGGCTCCGCGGCGTTCTCCCCGAGGCCGATCACCTGCATCCCGGGCCGCCGGGCCAGCGCGCGGGCGACGTGGCGGTACTGCGCCGGGAAATTCTGGTGGACGAAGAGCACGCGCATGCTTCGGTCGATCCTGTCGGCGGTCACGGGGGCGTGGGGTCCGCTCATGCCCGATCGCCAGGGGCAGGGCAAACGCTGCGTGCCGTCTCGCGCCGCCCTGCTGCACAAATCCGCGGGCCAGGGCAACAATCGGCATCGCCAGGCATTACGCATGTGCATGGAAGCCGCCCGTCCCAGGACCGACTGGTCCGTCCTCTCCACCCTCCTCCGCTTGGCCCAGCGCGAGGGCTGGCGCGTGGAATTCGAGGCCGACCAGGTGGAGGTCTCGAGCCGCCGCGCCAGGCCGGGGGTCATCGTCCTGCCCTCCCGCCTCATCCGCCACGCGCGGGCGAGCGGCTGGCAGGAGGCCATCGCCCCGGGCCGCATCGGCCTCCGCCACCCGGCGGTGCGCCAGGCGGTAACGCTGCGTCTCGGCGAAGGCGGCGGGGCGGGCTAAGCTCTCCGGAACCACGCCAGGGTCCGGAGCCGCCATGACCAACAATCCCACCGCCTGCCTGCTCATCATCGGCAACGAGGTCCTCTCGGGCCGGACCCGCGACGCCAACCTGCAGCACCTGGCGACCCGCCTCGGCGAGCTCGGCATCCCGATGCGCGAGGCCCGCGTCATCCCCGACGTGCCGGAGACGATCATCGCCACGGTGAACGAGTGCCGGGCGCGCTTCACCCATGTCTTCACCACGGGCGGCATCGGCCCGACGCATGACGACATCACCAGCGAGTGCATCGCCCGCGCCTTCGGCGTGCCCTGGGAGGTGCATGAGGAGACGCGCGCCATCATGGCGGCCGACTACGCCCGGCGCGACCCGCCGGTCGAGTTCAACGAGGCCCGCCTGCGCATGGCGACACTGCCCCGCGGCGCGGTGCCCATCCGCTGCGCGGAAACGACGGCACCCGGCTTCAGCATGGGCAATGTCCATGTGATGGCCGGCGTGCCGCGTATCATGCGCTCGATGTTCGATGCGCTGGCCCCCACCCTCGAGCGTGGCAGGCCGATCCTTTCCCACACCGTCCATGCCGATTACGTCTATGAGGGCCAGATCGCGGCGGGGCTGACGGCGATCCAGCAGCAGCACCCGGCGCTCGACCTCGGCAGCTATCCCTACTACCGCGGCAAGGGCGGCGGCGTCGCGCTCGTCGCCAAGGGCACCGAGGCCGAGGCGGTGGAGGCCGCGGCCCGCGCGATGTTGGCCCTGCTGGCGCAATTCGGCGAGGCACGCGAGGGCGAGCCGCCGCCGGAGGGCTGACAAAGCTCGATCGCCGAAGGTCGGCGCGGCCGGAGGCATGAACGGGCAACCGAGAATTACCCCACGAACCGCGCCAACCGCACCGCCGTCTGCCCCGGCATGGTCCGGAGGCTCGGCATCACCAGCAGGCAGTCGTCATGCGGCGAGCGGATCTCCGCCTCGCCGTCGAGGGCGATGAGCGTGTTCCGTCGCTTCACCACCTCGCCGCCACGGAAGGCCTGGACGAAGGCGAAGGCGGATGTGCGCGCCGCAACCGTGCGCGTCACCTCGGCGAGGCGAGGCTTCGCCGGCGCGGCCGGCGGCGCCAGCACTGGATGCTCCGGCGCCACCACGCCACTCGCCCGGAGCAGCGCGGCGCCCGAGGCCTCCATCGTGGCGATCGTCGCCGTCTCCCAGTGCGAGCCGGCCTCGACCAGGATCGCGGCGCGCCGGCTGAGCGGCCCATAGTCGATCAGCCGCCTGCCGCTCGCATGGCCTTGGTCGGAAACGACGAGTGGCGGCACGCCGAGGCCGAGCGCCAGCTCCGCCGCCCGCGCCGACCGCCCGACGAGCATCAGCGGGTCCGAGGGCCAGAGCATCGAATGCAGGTCGAACAGGATGTCCACGTCATCGAAGAAGGGCCGCAGCACGCGCGCCCGGCGCAGCTCGGTGGAGCGGCGGCCGCCCTCCAGCGTCTCCTCGTCCCAGAGCCGGTTCATGTCCTCGTCGAGGAAGCGGCTGGCCGTCGGGTCCGCCGGGTCGAAGCGGGCATAGGCATCGACATTGGCGAAGACGAGGGACAGCCGCCCCCGCACCGGCCGCAGCCCGGCGCGCAGCCAGCGGTCGAGCACCACGGCGCCGGCAATCTCGTTGCCATGCATCAGCGCGACCACGGCGACATGTGGCCCCGGCGCCTCGGCGGCGAAGCTCCAGACCCCCGGCAGCGCATTGCCGCCGAGGAAGGGGCGCAGGTCCGGCGCGGCGATCTGCACCTCGAGGCGCAGCAGGCCGGAGCCGCCCTGAACCGGAGGCGAAGTGCGCGGCATGCTCACCCCGCCAGCGTGCCTGCCAGGCGCCCGAGGAAGCCAAGGCAGGAGTCGATCTCGCTGTCGGCCACCCATTCCTCCGGCTGATGCGCCTGGGCAATGTGCCCGGGTCCGCAGACGATGGTGGGGATGCCGGCGCGTTGGTAAACCCCTGCCTCCGTCCCATAGCTGACGCGGCCGGCGGCATTGCGCCCGGTCAGCCGCTGCACCAGCAGGGTGAGCGGCGCATCCTCGGCGAGGTCGAGCGGCGGCAGCACGGAGCGCGGCGCGATCCGCAGCTCGGCCGCGGGGTGCACCGCGCGCAGCGGCGGCATCGCCTCGGTCTCCATGAAGGTCTGGAATTCGGCGAGCACCGCCTCGGCATCGTCGCCCGGCACCGAGCGCACCTCGAAGGTCATCTCGGCACGGTCCGGCACGATGTTGAGGATGCTGCCGGCGCGGAAGGTGCCGACATGCACCGTGGTGAAGGGCGGCTCGAACCCCTCCGCCCGCCGCCCGAGCTTCGCTAACAGCCGCGCCCGGCGGGCGAGGAAGGCGGCGCCCTCGGCGGCGGCATGGAGTGCGTTGGCCGTCTCGGTGGCACGCGAGGAATGGCCGGAAAGGCCCGTCACGGTGACATCCCAGCTGGCATAGCCCTTGTGCCCGACCACCGGCGCCATCCCCGTCGGCTCGCCGACGATGCAGACGCCGGGCAGCGGGTCGGGCTCCAGCTCCGTGACCAGACGCCAGGCCCCGGCGGCATTGGTTTCCTCGTCATGCGTCAGCCAGAGATGCACGGGCCGCTGCAAGTCCATCGCGGCGAACTCCGGCATCATGGCGATGGCGCAGGCGGCGAAGCCCTTCATGTCGCTGGTGCCGCGGCCGATCAGCCGGCCGGCCTCGCGCCGCAACCGGAAGGGGTCGGCCTTCCAGTCCTGCCCATCCACCGGCACGCAATCGACATGCGCCGAGAGCGCCACGCCGCCTGCCACGCGCGGCCCGACCATGGCGTAGAGATTGGCCTTGCGGCCTTCCGCATCGAGCGTGACGCGGCTGGCGATGCCATGCGCCGCCAGCCACGCCTCCACATCGCGGATCAGATCGAGATTGCTGTTGCGGCTGGTGGTGTCGAAGGCCACCAGCCGGTCGAGCAGCCCCAGTGCCTCGCCGAGCTGCATCATTTCATTGTCTCCCATCCGGCAGTCTATACGGGGTGGCGAAGCCGGCAATCCGGGGAGGGCTGTGGCATGGATCAAGGCAGGGGACCACGCATCGCGGTGCTCGGGCTGCATCTCGAGGCGAATGCCTTCGCCCCGCCCACGACGCTCGAGGATTTCGCCCGCCAATGCCTGGTGCGCGGCGACGAGATCACGCGTCTCGCCCGTGCCGAGGCGAGCCACCTGCCGGCCGAGATCGGCGGCTTCTACGGGCGGATGGATGCAGCAGGCCCCTGGCAGCCGGTGCCCATCCTCGTCGCCGCTGCGCCGCCCGGCGGGCCCATCGAGCAGGCGGTCCTGCTCGACTTCCTCGACGAGACCGGCCGCGGCCTCGCCGCCGCCCTGCCGCTCGACGGCGTCTACATCGCCAGCCACGGCGCTTCCTCCGCCACCGGCGACGAGGACAGCGACGGCACGCTCGCCGCCCTGGTGCGCCGCATCCTCGGTCCCGCCATACCGGTGGTGTGCAGCCATGACCTTCACTGCAATGTGAGCGAACGTCTGGTCGATGCCGTCGACGCGCTGGTCGTCTACCGCACCAACCCGCATGTCGACATGGCCGAGCGCGCCGCCGACTGCGCCGACCTGCTGCATGACATGTTAGGTGGCGCGCGCATGGCGAAGGCCTTCCGCCGCCTGCCGCTGACCCCGCCTTCCGTCACCCTGCTGACCGCCGCCGGCCCCTATGCCGAGGCGATCCAGGCCGCCGAGGCGCTGATGCGCGAGGACCAGCGCATCGCCAATGCCTCGGTCGCCGCCGGCTTCGTCTTCTCCGACCTGCCGAAGTGCGGGATGACGGTGACTGTCACCGCACGCGACGGCGATGCCGCGGCGGCCGAGGCCGCGGCGCAGGCCCTCGCCGACCGGGTCTGGGCCGAGCACCTTCGCTACCGCCGCGACCTGACCCCGCTCGACGAGGCGGTGCGGATGGCCGTCGCGGCGGGCGAAGGCCGGGCGCCGCCCGTGCTGCTCGCCGATGTTGCCGACAATCCGGGGGGCGGCGGCCGCGGCAGCACCACCTTCATCCTGCAGGCCCTGCACGAGGCCGGCGCAACGGGCGCCGTCGCCGGCGTGTTGGTCGACCCGGCGCTGGCCGCCGAGGCGCATGCGCTGGGCGAGGGCGCCGCCTTCGACGCCGTCTTCAACCGGGTGGAAAGCGGGTTCAGCCGCCGCTTCACCGCCCCAGCCCGGGTGCTGGCGCTGCGCGACGGACAGGGGCTCGGCCGCCGCGGCATCATGGCCGGCCGGCGCTTCGACCTCGGCCCCTCGGCACTGCTGGAGCTCGGCGGCTCCGGCCTGCGTGTCGTCGTCGGCTCGCTCCGCCGCCAGCTCGCCGAGCCGCGCATGCTGGAGATGCACGGCATCGACATCGCCACGCTGCGCTGCCTTGTGGTGAAGAGCCGCGGCCATTTCCGCGCCGGCTTCGACGAGCATTTCCCTGACGCGCGAATCATCGAGGTCGATGTCCCCGGCCTCACCAGCCCGGTGCTGGCGAATTTCGCCTGGCGGCGCCTACCCCGGCCGGTCTTCCCGATCGATGCCGAGGTCCGCTACGGCTCGACCATCCCGCCGACCCAGGCGCAGTAGCGCTCCGCCGAACAGGCGAGCGCCGCCTTGGCGCCCGTGACGATCTCCCGCTCATGGAAGGCGCCGTAGATCGCGTCGAAGCCGAGCCGGTCGCAATAGTGCGCCATCCGCCGCACCTCGGCCGGCGGCAGCGGGATCAGGCAGGGATAGCTCCGCATGAAGCCGAGGTGCCGCCGGTCCGGCAGCACCTGCAGGATGTCGCCCGAGAGCAGCGCGCCCTCCCCGGCCGACCAATGGGCGATGGTCCCTCCGGCGAAATGCCCGCCGAGCCGGTGCAGCGTCACCCCCGGCAGCACCGGCTGCGCATCCCCCTCCCAGTAGCGGAGGCAGGGATTGGGCCGCATCACATGCTGCCGGTCATCGGCATGCAGCCAGACCGGCACGCCGAAGGCGCGGCCCCAGTCCACCATGGTCGAGTAGTAGTGCGGATGGCTGATGGCGATGCTCGCCAGCCCGCCGAGCCCCCGGATGATCGCCTCTGTCGCCCCGTCGAGCAGGGCGATGCAGTCCCAGAGCAGGTTGCCCCCCGGCGTCCGCACCAGCAGCGCCCGCTGGCCGATGCCAAGCGCCGGCACCGTCTGCACGGCGAGCAGATCCGGCGCCAGCTGCCGCCAGGCATTGCTGTGGCCACCGCGGATCGCCTCCAGCACCGTCCAGGACTGGCCGCGGGCCGGGACGAATTGCCGCTCATCCTCGCAGATCGGGCATTGCGCGGGCGGCGCCGCGCTCTCGGCGAACTGGACGGTGCAGGCCTGGCAGATGAAGTGCGGCACCGCTCAGCCCCCCCGCCGCGCCTCCGCCACCATCCGCTCCAGCGTGGCGAGGTCGACGGCGCCCGGCACCAGCGCCTCGCCGATGACCAGCGCCGGCGTGCCCTCGATCCGCAGCGCCTGGGCAAGGCGGATATTGCCGTTCAGCCGCGCCTGGATGCCGGCATCGTCCATGTCCCGCCGCAGCCGCGCCCAGTCGAGCCCGGCCCGCTCCGCCTCGCGCCGCAGCACCGGCTCGGCCGGCTCCTCGCGCAGCTTCATCAGCGCATCGTGCAGCTCGGCATACTTGCCTTGGCGCTGCGCCGCGATCAGCGCGCGGCTGGCCAGCACGCTGTTCGGGCCGAGGATCGGCAGGTCCTTCAGCACCAGCCGCACGTCGCGCTGGCGGCGCAGCAGCTGCTCCATCGCCGGCTGCATCTGCTTGCAATAGCCGCAGCGGGCGTCGAAGAACTCGACGATGGTGACGGCGCCCTGCGGGTTGCCCTTCACTGGGTCCGCCGGGTCGCGGAACAGCGCCTCGCCCTGGCTGGCGATGGCCTGACGCACCGCCCCCGCGCGCTCGCTCTGCTCCGCCTGGTCCGCCGCGGCCATGGCCTCGCGGAGGATGGTCGGGTCCCGCACCAGCGCCTCGCGCAGGATGGTGACGATCTCCCGCCGCTGCTCGGGCGTGAAGCCCTGGGCCACGGCGGTGCCCACCAGGCCGAGGGCCACCAGGGCGACGAGGATGCGTTTCAAGCGGGCAGTCTCCCGAGGATCGCCGCCAGTCTAGCCCGGCGCCCCGGAATCAACACCGGTTGCCGCTGATGACGAAGGCGTTTATGGCCGCCCCAGGATCGGCGCGGCGCGCGGGGGCAGGCCCTGGCCCCACGCCGCCTCGACAGGGGGACCAGGCAACAGCATGACCACCAGCGCCAGCGGCCTCAGGCGGGCCAGGTTCGTCCTGCTGGCCGCCGCCCTCGCCCTCCCCGGCTGCGGCACGGTGAACAACCTCCTTTCTCCCGTCTTCGGCGGCGGCCCGCCGGCCGGCGCGCCCGGCTTCGTCCGCGGCTTCCTCGGCGGCGTGGCGACGGAAGACCCGGCGGCGGCGCTGGTCGCCCGCAACGTGCTGGCCTCCGGCGGCACGGCGACGGATGCCGCGGTCGCGGCCGGCTTCGCCCTCGCCGTCACCCTGCCCTCCCGCGCCGGGCTCGGCGGCGGCGGCGCCTGCCTCTCCTTCGACCCGGCCAAGGGCGCGACCGAGGCGGTGCTCTTCCTCCCCGGCAGCCGCGCCGCCATCCCCGCCGGCGCCGACCGGCCGGCCGCCGTGCCGCTGCTCGCCCGCGGCCTTTTTGGCCTCTACACCCGCAACCCGGGCCGCCCCTTCGAGGAGCTGATGGCCCCGGCCGAGCAGCTGGCCCGCTTCGGCACGGAGGTCAGCCGCGGCCTCGCCACCGACCTCGCCGCCGTCTCCGGCCCGCTCTTCGCCGACCCTGGCGCACGGGCGATCTTCGCCCGGCCGGACGGGCAGCCAAAGGGCGCTGGCGAGATGATGGTCCAGCCGGAACTCGCCGGCACGCTCGGCCAGCTCCGGATCGCCGGCGTCGGCGACCTGCACCAGGGGACCCTTGCCCGGCGGCTGGAGGTCGCCTCCCGCACCGCCGGCGGCAACCTCACGCTGGAGGAGTTGCGCGCCGGCCTGCCCAACCTCGTTGCCCCGATCGAGTTGCCCGCCCGCAACGGCGACCGCCTCGCCTTCCTGCCCCCGCCCGCCGATGGCGGGCTGGCCGCCGCCGCCACCTTCGCCGCGCTCCAGGGCGGGGCGAACCTCAACGATGCCGCCCGCCGCGGCTTCGCCGCCGCCGCCGCCTGGCGCCAGGGAGGTGGCGATGCACGCGCGATCCTCGCCGCCAGCCTGCCGGCGGCCGAGCCAGGGCCGGTCGGCGCCTCCACCGGCCTCGTCGTCTTCGACCGCAGCGGCAATGCGGTGAGCTGCGCCTTTACCGTGAACAACCTCTTCGGCACCGGGCGGATGGCGCCGAGCTTCGGCTTCCTGATGGCGCCGGCACCGAATATCGGCCAGGTGCGGCCACCGCTGCTCTCGGCGGCGCTGGCCTACAACCCGAACATTAAGAGCTTCCGCCTTGCCGCCGCGGCCTCCGGGCAGGAGGCGGCGCCGGCCGGCGTGGCCGGGCCCGTGGCGCTGCAACTGCTGCGCTCCGCCGCACCGCGGGACGCCATCGAGGGCGGCTCGCCGGAGCCGGCGCGGACCCAGCTCGCGGTCTGCCCGAACTACCTGCCGGGCTATCCGGACCGCTGCTCCATCGTCACCGACCCGCGCGGCGCCGGCGTCGCGCTGGGCGCCATCGACCAGTAGCGCCATGGCCCTCAAGGTCGGCCGCGGGGCCGCGGCACCGCCCTTCCTGGTGATGGATGTCATCGCCGCCGCCAATGCGCGGGCGGCGGTGCTTCCCGCCGGCGCCTTCCCCGACGGGCTCGGCATCCTCCGGATGGAGGTCGGCCAGCCCGGCACCGGCGCCCCGCGCGGCGCGGCCGAGGCGGTGGTGGCGGCGCTCGAGGCCGGGGCGCCCATGGGCTACACGGAAGCCTTCGGCCTCCGCTCCCTGCGCGAGCGCATCTCCGCGCATTACGCCGAGCGCTACGGCACGGCGGTGCCGGCGGAGCGGATCGCGGTGACGGTGGGCGCCTCGGGCGCCTTTCCGCTGGCCTTCCTCGCCGCCTTCGACCCGGGCGATGCGGTGGCCATGGCGGCGCCCTACTACCCGCCCTACGTCAACATCCTGACCGCCCTCGGCATGCGGCCGCAGATCCTGCCCTGCGACGCCTCGACGCGCTGGCAACCGACGCTCGCCATGCTGGAGGCGCTCGACCCCCGCCCCGCCGGGCTGATCCTCGCCAGCCCCTGCAACCCGGCCGGGACCATGCTGCCGGCCGAGGAGTTCATCGCCATCGCCCGCTGGTGCGAGGCGGAGGGGGTGCGGCTGATCTCGGACGAGATCTACCACGGCCTGACCTACGGCACGGTGGAGGAGCGCACGGCCGCCGCCCATTCCACCAGCGCCGTCGTCGTCAACAGCTTCTCGAAATACTTCTCGATGACCGGCTGGCGCATCGGCTGGCTGGTGCTGCCGGAGGACCTGGTCCGTCCGGTGGAATGCCTGGCGCAGAACCTCTTCATCAATGCGCCGCATGTGGCGCAGGTGGCAGCCGAGGCCGCCTTCGCCTGCCGGCCGGAGCTCGAGGCCAACCTCGCCCGCTACGCCCGCAACCGCGCCGCGCTGCTGGCCGAGCTGCCGGCGGCGGGGCTCGACCGGCTTTCTCCCGCCGATGGCGCCTTCTACCTCTGGGCGGATGTCGGGCACCTGACCAATGACAGCCCGGAATTCTGCCGCCGCCTGCTGGCCGAGGCCGGCATCGCGGCGACGCCCGGTGTCGATTTCGACGCGGCGCGGGGCGGACGCTTCCTCCGCTTCTCTTATTGCGGGCCGGAGCCGGAGATGGCGGCGGCGCCAGCACGGATCGCCCGCTTCCTCCAAAGGTAACGACCCCGCGTTATTGCGTTAATGGATATATCCAATAAGTTGATAAAACCTTACCCGTGCTGGCCAGGTCGGGTGGGACGCGCCCGTCCGCCGAAATCGGCGCATCACGGGGAAACCGCATGCCAGGGCCGTTCCGCAGCCTCGCCATATGGGACGTGGTGCTCGGCATTCTGCTTGCTCCCGCCTTGGCCAAGGCGCAGATCACCACGGCAACCCCCGCCTGCACCCGGAGCTGCGAGGCCGCCTCGGCCAATATCCGCACCAATCCGGCGCCGGTGCAGGCCTGCCTGATCCGCTGCGTCGCCGGGCAGAATTTCCAGCGCAGTGGCGGCCAGACCGCCTTCGCCGGCCGCAGCGTATCGGCCCCTGATCCGAACTACGCCGCGCTGCGCGGCCCGACCGGGCAACGCCTCGGATCGATCGGCAACGGTCCCTACACGCCGCAGGTCCGTGGCCTCGCCGCCGCGCCGGTGCCGCCGGCGCTTGCGGGACCTGGGGGCGCGGGCGGGCGGAGCGGCGCCGTCTACCTCGCCCCGGCCCCCAGCAGCAGCTTCGGCCTTACCTATGGCATGGCCGATCGCATCGCCGCCCATGGCCAGGCGGAGCGGCGCTGCCAGGCGCAGGGCACCGCATGCCGCCTCGCCCTGGAAATCACCGACCGCTGCGGTGCCGTGGCGCAGGCGCGGCGGAGCAACGGGCTGGTCCGCACCGCCGATCCGAGCACCTACACCATCACCTTCGCCGCCGGCGGCTCCGGCCCCACGCGCGAGGCGGCGGAAAGCCATGCGATGGCCAGCTGCGGCACCCGTGACCGCAGCGCCGCCTGCGAGGTCGTCGCCAGCGGCTGCGGCGGCTGAACCCCTTACCAGCCGTGCAGGGCGAGGCTGTCGGCCGGTGCCTGCTCGCGCCGCTCCGCCATCCCATAGTCGCGCAGCACCGCGGCGACGCGCAGCCGGTAGCCGGCGAAGATGCCTGCCCGCCCCGCCGCCTGGCTGCTGCGATGGAGGTCGTGGTTGCGCCAGCAGGCGACCGCCGCATCATCCTCCCAGAAGGAAAGGCTCAACAGCTTTGCCGGGTTGGTCAGGCTGCGGAAGCGCTCCACCGAGATGAAGCCCGGCACCTTCTCCAGCTCCGGCTTCAGCCGGGCGGCATGGTCCAGATACTCGTCGAAGCGGCCCTCGGCCGGCTCGACCTCGAAGATAACGGCGATCATGCGGGTCCTCCCAGGGCCGACCCTGCCATGCCGCGCGCCGCCTGTCCTTCGCCCGGCGGCGAAGCGCCGATTTACGATCCGCGCTAGGCTTGGCGTCATGACCAGCCCCGCCGCCTTCGCCGCCACCGCCGTCCTCCTCGCCGACCCGGCCCGGGCCGCCATGCTGACGGCGCTGCTCTCCGGCGAGGCGCTGACGGCCGGCGAGCTGGCCCGCGTCGCCGGCATCGGGGCGCCTGCGGCGAGCGCGCATCTCGGCCGCCTCGTCGAGGGAGGGTTGATCGCCGTCCATCCGCAAGGGCGGCACCGCTATCACCGCCTGGCCTCGGAGGAGGTGGCGGCGATGCTGGAAACCCTCGGCGGCCTCACCGAAGCCGTCTCTCCTGCGCGACGCTGGCCGCATGGCGAGGCCTTCCGCACCGCCCGCCTCTGCTACGACCACCTGGCCGGGCGCCTCGGCGTCGCCCTGCATGCGGGGCTGACCGGCCGGAGCTGGATCGCCCCCACCGCCGGGGGCTGGGTGGTGACGGCGGCGGGCGAGGTCGGCCTCGCCGCCATGGGCGTCGACCTCGACGCAGCCCGCGCCGCCCGGCGCTTCGCCTGCGACTGCATGGACTGGTCGGAGCGCCGCGCCCATCTCGCCGGCGGCCTCGGCCGGGAGATCGCCGCCTGCTGCCTACGCCGCCACTGGCTCACCCGCATCCCGGCGGAGCGGGAGGGCGACCCGCTCGCCCGCCGCCGCCTGCGCCTGACGCCGGAAGGGGCGCGGCGGCTCGGCGAGGCGCTCGGCATCGCCGCATGAGCCCCGCCGCGCGCCTGCTGCTGGCGCTGACGCTGATGACCAGCGCCAGCCAGTTCCACCGCGCCGCGCTCGGCGTCATCGGGCCGGAGCTGGCGCGCGACCTCGGCGCCGGGCCGGGGCTGCTCGGCGCGGCGAACGGCGCCTTCTTCCTGGCATTGCTGGTGCTGCAGATTCCGGTCGGCCTGGCCCTCGACCGCCTCGGGCCGCGCCTGACCGTCGCCGCGCTCAGCCTGCCGGCGGCGGCGGGAGCACTGGCACAGGGGCTGGCGCCGGATGCAGGCTTCTTTCTCGCCGGACGCTTCCTGCTCGGCCTCGGCTGCGCCGCCTCCTTCATGGCGAGCGTGGTGCTCTGCGCCCGCTGGCATGCCGGCGAGGGGCTGACGACAGCCCTCGCCCGGGTCTTCGCCTTCAGCCAGATCGGCATCCTGCTGGCCGGCGCACCCTTCGCCTGGGCCGCCTCGCTGCTGGGCTGGCGCGGGGCCTATGCGCTCTCGGCCGCGCTCACCCTCGGCCTTGCCGCGCTGTGGTGGGGCTGGGTCCGCGATGATCCGCCGGACCGTCCGGCACCGGCGCAGCCCCACGAGACGCTGGCCGGGGCCCTGCGCGGCCAGCTCACCGTCTGGACCACGCCGGGGCTGCTGCCGGTGCTGGCGATGCATCTGGTCGGCTATGCGGCGATGGCGACGGTGCTGGCGGTCTGGGCCGGGCCCTATCTTTCCGAGGTGCACGGCCTGGCTCCTGGCCCACGCGGCGCGGTGCTCGGGGCGATGGGGTTGGCGCTGGTGCTCGGCCTGCTCTGCGTCGGGCCGCTGGAGCGCCGGCTGAACACGCGGAAATGGCTGGTGGCGGGGATGGCGGGTGGCGCGGTGCTGGTGCTGCTGGCGCTCGCCCTCTGGCCGCAGGCGCCGCTGCCGGTGGCGGCGGGGCTGCTGGTGCTGCTCTGCCTGATGAGTTGCTACCCGGTGGTGGTGGTGGCGCAGGGGCGGTCGCTCTTCCCCGACCATCTGGTCGGGCGCGGGGCGACGACGGTGAACCTGGCGCAGACGCTGGGCAGCGCCGCGCTGCCGGCGATGACCGGCTGGGCCGTGGCGGCCGCCCCGGCCGGCACGGCCTGGCCCGTGGCTTTCGCTACCCTGGCGGGCGCGCTGGCCCTGGGCCTCGCCGGCTACCTGACCGGCGCCGATTCACCACCTCGGCGCTGATCCCTAAAGGCCCCCGGCCCTTTGGTGGCAGGAGATCGAGGGGGGTCTGCCCCCCTCGATCCTGGCTTATCGCCGCCACCAGCCGCGCCGCTTCGGCGCCGCCTCATCCAGCGCATCGACGCTGACCGGCTGGATGGCGGGGCCTTGCACCACCTCGGGTTCCGGCTCCGACACCGGGGCGGGCTCGGCTGCGACGGGTTCCGGCGCCGGCTCGGGAGCAGGCTCAGGGGCTGCGGCGACCGGAGCGTCGGCGACAGGCGCTTCCATGACAGGCGCTTCCACAACCGGAGCGGCTTCCGCCTCCGGCTCCGGCGGCGGAGGCGCAACTTCGGCGGCCGGCTCGCTGGCGACGGGCGCCTCGGGTATGGGCTCGGCCACCGGCTCGGGCGCCGGCGGCGGCGCGGCGCGGGCCGAGCGGCGGGCCGCGGCGGCGGCTTCGGCCGCAGCCTCGGCGGCTTCCATCGCGGCCATGATGTCGTCCACATGGCCGGCGAAGGGGTCGGCCGGGGTCGGGCCGGTGTAGCGCGGCTTCGGGGCCGGCTCGGCCTCCTGCGGGGCAGCCTCCTCGCCCTCGCGCGGGGTGCCGGCACGCGGGCCACGGCGGCCGCGACGGCGGCGGCGGGGCCCATCGCGGCCGGCCTCGCCCTCGCCCTCGGCATCGGGCTGGCCTGCCGTTTCGGCAGGCTCCTCCGTGACGGCGACAGCCTCGGCGACGGCGATGGCCTCGGGCAGAGCCTCGGCGGCGGCGGGCGCCTCGGCCTGCTCCTCCTCGCCCTCGCCTTCCTCCTCGCTGTCGCCCTCGGCCTGGCCGTTCGCCTGGGCGCCTTCGCCCCGCTGGCCATTGCCGCGACGGCGACGGCGGCGGCGGCGGCGCTCGCCCTGGCGCTCGGCCTCGGCGCGTTCGGCCTCGCTGGCCTCGGCCGGCGCGGCGGCCTCGACGGCTTCCTCGGCCTCGGCCTCGGCTTCGGCTTCCGCCTCGGGCTCCGGCTCGGGTTCCGGGGCGTAGTCCATGCGGAGCGCGCTGGGCGCCTCGGGGATGCGGCCTGGCTCGGCGGCGCGCAGCCGCTCCAGCCGGAAGGCGGGCGGCATCAGCGTGTCGTCCGGCTCGAAGACAACGGACATGCCGAAGCGCGCCTCGATCGCCTGCAACCGCTCGCGCTTCCGGTTCAGCAGGTAGAAGGCGACCTGCGAGGCGACATGGACGCAGATCTCGGCGGAGCGGCGGCGCGCCGCCTCTTCCTCGATGCCGCGCAGCACCTGCAAGGCGCTGCTCTCGAGGCTGCGGACCTGGCCGCGGCCCTGGCAATGCGGACAGGTGACGAAGGTGGTCTCGGTCAGCGAGGGGCGGAGCCGCTGGCGCGACATCTCCAGCAGGCCAAAATGGCTGATGCGCCCGACCTGGATGCGGGCGCGGTCATGCTTCAGCGCCTCCTTCACCCGGCGCTCGACCATGGCGTCGTGCTTGGCCGACTCCATGTCGATGAAGTCGATGACGATGAGCCCGGCGAGATCCCGCAGGCGGAGCTGCCGCGCGATCTCGTCCGCCGCCTCGAGGTTGGTGCGGAGCGCCGTGTCCTCGATGTGCCGCTCGCGCGTCGAGCGGCCGGAGTTCACGTCGATGGCGACCAGCGCCTCGGTCTGGTTGATGACCAGGTAGCCGCCGGAGCGGAGCTGGACCATCGGCGAGTGCATCGCATCGAGCTGCGCCTCGACCTGATGGCGGGCGAAGAGGCCGCCGTCGCGGAAGAGCTGGATCTTGCGGGCATGCTGCGGCATCAGCATGCGCATGAACTCGCGCGCCTCCTGGAAGGCGTCCTCGCCGTCGACGAGGATTTCCTCCACGTCGCGAGCATAGACGTCGCGGATCGAGCGCTTGATGAGGTCCGCTTCCTCGTAGATCAGTGCGGGCGCCGTGGACGCCATGGTGCGGTCGCGGATGTTGTCCCAGAGCCGCAGCAGGTACTCGCAGTCGCGCCGGATCTCGGGCTTCGGCCGCTGCGCGCCGGCGGTGCGGACGATGAGGCTCATGCCCCCCGGCAGGCCGAGCTCGTCGATCACCTCGCGGAGGCGCTTGCGGTCGGTGACGGAGGTGATCTTGCGGGAGACGCCGCCGCCGCGGGGCGAGTTCGGCATCAGCACGGAGAAGCGGCCGGCGAGCGAGATGTAGGTGGTGAGCGCCGCGCCCTTCGTGCCGCGCTCCTCCTTCACCACCTGAACCAGCATGATCTGCCGGCGGCGGATGACCTCCTGGATCTTGTAGTGGCGGAGGAAGCGAGGCGGGATGCGCCGCTCGCGGGAAACCTCCTCGGGGCCTTCGCCGCCGATGGTCTCGGGGGCGGGGCCGTCCTCGTCTTCCTCGCCGTCTTCATCGGCGGCAGTGGCCTGGTGGTCATGGCCGTTGGGGAGGACGCCGTTGGCGACCGGAAGCTCGGGCTGGTCGCCCTCACCCGGGGCGGGCGCGGCCTCGAAGCGGGCTTCGGCGGCGATCTCGATGGGGCTGCCGGAAGCAGGCTCGGCGGCCGGCTCCGCTGCGGCGGGCGCATCCGCCTCGGGGAAGGGCGGCTCCGCCGCAGGCTCGGCGGCCGGTTCCGCCTCAGCCGTGGACGCCTCTGCCGCAGGCTCGGCAACCGGCTCCGCCGCAAGTTCGGCAACCGGCTCCGCCTCGGGGGCGACGGCCTCGGCCGGCGGGGCCTCGGGGGCCGCTTCGGGCTCGACGGCGGCGGCTTCCAGGGCATCGGCGAGGGCGGCTTCGCGCTCCTCCGATTCCTCCTCCTCGCGCGCCTCGGCGGCCTGCATCTCGATCAGCCGCTGCCGGTCGGCGACGGGGATCTGGTAGTAGTCGGGGTGGATCTCGCTGAAGGCGAGGAAGCCGTGGCGGTTGCCGCCATATTCCACGAAGGCGGCCTGGAGGCTGGGTTCCACCCGGACCACCTTGGCCAGGTAGATATTGCCCTTGAGGGGCAGGCGGCTCGCGGCCTCGAGGTCGAATTCCTCGAGCCGGGTGCCGTCCAGCACCACCACGCGGGTTTCTTCCGCGTGGGATGCGTCGATCAGCATGCGCTTTGTCATCGAAGCGGTGGCTCCGCGCCGCGCGGCACGATGGTGCGGCGCGGCGGATCGGGGTGGCGTGACCCGAAAGCGAGGGATGGCGCGACGCGGCCCGCTGTCGCGGAGCGGGGGGCCACACGTTGGTGGCCCTCCTCTCCGGTCCACCGGGCTTCGATCCTAGTGACCTGCATCCTCCCGCTGATCGCCGCCTGTGGCGGCCAATCGCGGGGGCAGGGCACGCGCGTCATGCGCCCATCCATCCTCCTCCGGCGGGGGCCGGGGCCCGGGCTGCCGCCGCGCCGGGTGCGGCGCAAGGCATCGGCCCGGGGCGGCACCCCAGGGTTCGCGCCCCCGGTGCCAGACCCGCGGGGCGGGGCTGGGGCGACGTCGGCCACGCTTGCACCAGGGACGTCCCGAAGGGTTGGGATGGGGCGTCAAGGGTCCGCACGCGACACGTCCCGCATGGCGACGAAGGCGGCGTCCCGGGCAGCCCCACCGACGCCATGCCCCAGGGCGGACCCAGGGGCCTGTCGGGGGACCGTGGCGGGTGGCGGCCCGGCGAAACGCGAGGGCGGCTGCTGCCCCCCATGCCGGACTGCCGCGAACCGCACCGCCGACCCTGCGGACCGATCCGGTCCATGGCCTGCAGGCGCAGAAGCGCCGTCATCCTCCGCCGGCAGCGGGCGCCGCCGGGGCAAGGCACCATAAGGGAGGGGTTTGGCTTCCACAAGGCTGACGCGGCCGTCATCTGAACCACCGTGGGTAGCATCGCCCGTATTCTGGTCATAACGACGCCACACAAGCGGGCAATGCCCGGCGATGCGGCTTCACCCGGTATCGGCCAGGGGCTAGATTGCCGCCGCAACGCTGGGGGGCGTGGCATCGATGACCGAGGGGTATGGCCGGTTTCGGCTGGGGCGGCGCGGGCTGATCGCCGGCGCCGCAGGACTGATTCTACCCGGCCTCGCCGAGGCGGCGGCGCCGCAGGCGCGGCTCAGCGCGGCGCGGGGCGAAACGCGGCTGACCTTGCCCATCGGGCCGGGCATCGCCTGGCGCGTCTCCGCCACGCTGCGCCCGGCGCGGCTTGTGATCGAACTGCCGAACCAGCGCTGGCGCGGCCCGGACCGGCTGGCTGGCGCCGGCCTCGTCACCGAGGCGCGGCGCGAAGGCAGCGGCGGCACGCAAACGCTCATCCTGGCGCTGGCCGGGCCGGTGGCGGCGCCGGAGGTGGCGGTGGCGCGCGGTCAGCTCGTCATCCGGCTGCGGCCCGGGCCGGCCGAGGGCTTCTCCCGAATCGCCCATGGCCGGCCGCTCGCCACCGCCGCCCTGCCGCCGCGCGGCACCCTGCCGCTGGTGATGCTCGATGCCGGGCATGGCGGACGCGACCCGGGGACGATCGGCGGCCAGGGCACGCATGAGAAACGCATCACCCTCGCCGCGGCGCTGGAGCTGAAGCGGCAATTGGAAGCCGCCGGCCGCTGCCGGGTGGCGCTGACCCGTGGGCGCGACGTCTTCATCCCGCTCGGCAGCCGGGTGGAGATGGCGCGGCGGCGGGAGGCGGCGCTCTTCCTCTCGCTGCATGCGGACAGCGCGCCGGGGGCGCGGGGGGCGAGCGTCTACACCCTTTCCGAGACCGCGACGGACAGCCTGGCGGCCCGGCTTGCGCAGCGGGAGAACCAAGCGGACCGCAATGGCGGCCTCCGCCTGCCGAGCGTCTCGCCCGAGGTGCAGCGCATCCTGCTCAGCCTGATCCGGCAGGAAACGCGCTCCGGCTCGGAGCGCATGGCGCGGCTGGTGGTGGATTCGCTCGAGGACCGGGTCGCGCTGCTGCCGAACACCCACCGGCGGGCCGGCTTCGTCGTGCTGAAGGCGCCCGATGTGCCCGCGGCGCTGGTGGAGATGGGCTTCCTGTCCAACCCGCAAGACGAGGCGGCGCTGAACCGGGCGAGCCACCGGGCCCAGGTCGCCACGGCGCTGGCGGAGGCGATCCACGGCTTCCTCGGCACCTCCGGCGCGCTGGTGGCGGCCGGCTGAGGCAGGCCGCACTTCTGCGTGGTGCCGGCGGGCCGGGGGCCTATATCTCGCCTGGTTGCGTGGCCGCCCGCTCCGCGACGCTGTATTGGGACCGCCATGTCGCCGCCTGATTACCGCCCCGAGCCCACCCTCGACGTCGCGCCGCCGCCCCCACCGCCACGCGACCCGCCGCCCCGGGAGAAGAAGCGCCGGCGGCGGACGCCCTTTCGTGGCGTCTTCGGCGGGTTGCTGATGCTGCTGGCCGTCGGCGGGGCAGGCGGCGCGGTGGCCGGCTACGGGCTCTACCGCCAAGTGGCGGCGGACCTGCCCGACTACCGCTGGCTGGCCGATTACCAGCCGCCGCAGATGTCGCGCATCTATGCCGCCGACAGCCGGCTGCTGGCGGAGCTGGCCACCGAGCGGCGCGTCTTCGTGCCGATCGAGGCGATTCCAAAGCACTTGCAGGCGGCCTTCGTCAGCGCCGAGGACCAGCGCTTCTGGGAGCACCACGGCGTCGACCCGATCGGCATCCTGCGCTCGGTGCTGACGGCCGTCGAGAATTACGGCAGCGGGCGGCGGCTCGGCGGCGCCTCGACCATCACCCAGCAGGTGGCGAAGAACATGCTGGTCGGCGCCGACCGGACGCTGACCCGCAAGCTGCGCGAGGCGATCCTCGCCATCCGCATCGAGGAGACGCTGCCGAAGGACCGCATCCTCGAGCTGTACCTCAACGAGATCTTCCTCGGCTACCAGGCCTACGGCGTGGCAGCCGCGGCGCAGGCCTATTTCAACAAGGGGCTCGACGAGCTGACCTTGGGCGAGAGCGCCTTCCTCGCCGTGCTGCCGAAGGGGCCGAACAACTACAACCCCATGCGCTTCCCCGAGGCGGCCCGCGCACGGCGTGACTGGGTGCTCGACCGCATGGTGGAAGACCGCGCCGTCACCCCGGCCGAGGCGGCGGCGGCGAAGGCCGAGCCCATCGTCCCCCGTCCGGTGCGGCGGCCGGAGGTGCTGCCGGTCGGCCAGTACTTCACCGAGGATGTGCGGCGGGAGCTCTCGACGCGCTTCGGGCCGGAGCAGACGACGGCGGGCGGCCTCGTCGTCCGCACCAGCCTCGACCCGGCCCTGCAGGCGGCAACCGAGGGCGCGTTGCGCACCGGGCTGCTCGGCTATGACCGGCGGCGCGGCGGCTTCCGCGGGCCGGTGGCGAAGATCTCCGCCAGCGCGACGGAGTGGCTGCCGGCACTGGAAGCTGCCCAGCGGCCGGGCGGCACGCCGCCCGAGTGGAAGCTCGCCGTGGCGCTCGAGGTGCGCGACCGCGAGGCGCGGCTCGGCTGGATCGAGCGGCCGGACCCGCGCGGGCCGGCGCAGCCACGCACCGGCGCTATGCCGATCGAGGAGGCGAGCTGGGCGCGGCGGGCACTCGGCGAGGGGCGGCTCGGCCCCGTGCCGCGACGGATGCAGGATGTGCTGGCGCCGGGCGATGTCGTCCTCGTCGAGGTGCAGCCGGGGCAGCCGGGACAGCCGGCGCAGGGCCGCGCGCCGGCGCGGCCGGAGCGGCTGGCGCTGCGGCAGATCCCGCAGGTGGAAGGCGCCATCGTCGCACTCGACCCCAGCACCGGGCGCGTGCTCGCCATGGCCGGCGGCTGGTCCTTCGAGAAGAGCCAGTTCAACCGCGCGACCCAGGCGCAGCGGCAGCCCGGCTCCTCCTTCAAGCCCTTCGTCTACCTGCCGGCGCTGGAAGCGGGGATTCCGCCGACGCAGCGCTTCCTCGACGCGCCGATCGAGATCAACACGCCACAGGGCATCTGGCGGCCGGGCAATTACGGCGACGGCGTCACCAACAGCTATGTCTCCATCCGCACCGCGCTCGAGAAGTCGCTGAACCTCGTCACCATCCGCGTGGCGCAGGAGGTCGGCATGGACAAGGTGGCGGAAACGGCGGCGCGCTTCGGTGTCATCCCCAACATGCCGCGCTACCTCGCCATGTCGCTCGGCTCGGGCGAATCGACGGTGCTGCGGATGGCGGCGGGCTATGCCGCCTTCGCCAATGGCGGGCGCGAGGTGACGCCGACGCTGATCGACAGCGTGCAGGACCAGCGCGGCCGGGTGATCTGGCGCAGCGACACGCGCGCCTGCGAGTCCTGCGCGGCAACGGGCCCGCAGGCCGGGCCGCCGGAGCTGGTGGACAACCGCCGGCAGATCACCGACCCGATCGCAGCCTACCAGATGGTCAACCTGCTGACCGGCGTGGTGCAGCGGGGCACCGGCACCGCTGCGGGCAAGGGCCTCAACCGGCCGATCGCAGGCAAGACCGGCACGACCAACGACTATGTCGACAACTGGTTCGTCGGCTTCACGCCGGACATCGTCGTCGCCGTGTGGCTTGGCTTCGACGAGCCGCGCAGCCTCGGCAACGGCGAGACGGGCGGCGGCAATGCGGCGCCGGTCTTCCATGACGTGCTGGAGGCGGCGTTGCGCGGCAGCCCGGCCGTGCCCTTCCGCGCGCCGCCGGGCGTGGCGCTGGTGCGGATGCAGGCCAACAACGGCCAGACCATCATGGAAGCCTTCCGGCCGGGCACGGAGAATGCGGCCCGGCCGCCGGAGGAGGATCCGGCACGGGGAACGGCCGTGGGGCTGGACCGGGGGTTGGGCGGGCTCTACTAGCCCGCCTCAATTGCTCAAGCGCGGCGCAGGCAAGTGGTTGATCCGCTTGAGGATTGCGGCGCGTCCTGAAGGTTTGAAGGATTTAGGCGGCTGCCACGCGCCGGGCCTCAGGCCAGAAGATAGCCGCCCTGGCCGAAATCGTTCCAGCCGCCGTCAACGAGGACGTAGTCCACCTCCGTCCCCAGGCCGGACAGCGTGCCGGGCAGGCCCTGGCTGTAATAGTAGGGTTGGTACACCCCGCCGGTGATCGGGTCGAAGTAGCTGGACACCCAGGTCACTCCCTCCGGCTGGCCGGTTTCCGCGCCGTAGTCGAAGACGTCGGTGATGGTGTAGGTCCCGTATTCCGGCCCATAGGGCGAGGAGAATATCTGGCCCAGTTCGGCATAGGGCTCGTCGGCAACCGTCACCCCGGTCCACTGGTCTCCGGCCGGCGATGCAAAGGTCCAGTAAAAGGCAGAATCCGGTATTCCATTCGGCATGATTTTCTCCCTGGCCCCCTCTTATCGAATGAGGCGCAGCGGAGTTTCTGGCCTCGACCAGGCCGTGGGCCGTGCGGAAGGCTGGTATTGCTTCGGCAATGCTTGCCTTGGTGATGCGAAGAGTTCCCGGAAGCGGCTGCGGCGATGGACCGATCATGCGCTATCTAGGATCAAATACCTATAGCATTCCATCCTCGCCCTGGCAACACCTCAGGAGCGCCGGGAGCCGTCCACCCTCGCCTCAGCCCCGGGCAAAGGGTGGCGGTGGGGCGCCCGGCGCCAGGTCGGCGATGACGGTGCGGAAGACGGCGCGGTAGTCGGTGGCGACGCGCAGGTCGACGCCCTCGTCCAGCGCCTCCGGGGCGAGGCCGGGCCAGTCGCCGAAGCGGTGGCCGAGGCCGAAGCCCCGGCCGAAGGCAAGGATCACTCCCGCCCGGCCGTGATCCGTGCCGCTGCTGCGGTTGGAGCGGAGGCGGCGGCCGAATTCGCTCGCCACCAGCACGGTCCAGCGCCGCGGCAGGCCGGCCATGTCGGCATCGAAGGCGCCCAAGCCCCGGGCGAGCACGCGCATGCGGTCGGCGAAGCGGCCCGGCTGGGCCTCATGCGTGTCCCAGCCGCCAAGATCGACCGTCGCGGCGATGAGGGCGGGGTTCAGCTTCGCGGTCTGGGCAACGACGGCCAGCGCCCGGCCGAATTCACGGCCCGGCCCGTAATCCACGCCGGCGACGGGGGCGTAGGCGAGCAGCTTGCCCTCGGCATCGCGCGGCAGCAGTTGGTCGATGCTGCGGAGGCCGGCCAGCGCGTCCTGCCCGGCCGCCGCGGCGGCGCCGTGGCCGTGGCGGTAGAGCGCCTCCAGCATGGCGTCGCCGAAGGCCCCGCCAGGCGATGACAGGCCATCGCCGAGCCCGGCGATGGCGAGGCTGTGCTGCCCGCCCATCAGTTCCGGCGCCAGCCCGCCCTGGGCGGAGAGGGCGGTGACCGCCGCACCGGCAGGGGCGGCGCCGGCGGCCCAGGCGGCGAGCCAGCCGGTGCCGCCGCCCCGCTCGGCGCGGAGGCCCTGGCCGAGGCCCATCATCGCCTGGGCCTCGAAATGGCTGCGGGTCGCCTGCGGCACGCCGGCGGCGGGCCAGATCGCCATGCGGCGGTCCTGCCAGATCTCGGCCAGGGGCGCGGCCTCGCGGTGCAGGCGGAAATCCACGCTGGGGGACGCGTCGAGGCGGAGGCCGGCCTGCGGGCCGGCGGTCGGGTTGCGCAGGCTCTCCGCGCGCTGGTCCACGAAATCGGCGTCGTCCGCGGGCGAAAGGGCGTGCAGCCCGTCCATCCCACCGCGCAGGTTGACGAGGACGAGCAGCGGGGCGCCCTGCTGCTCGGCGAAGGCGAGGCTGCGGAGGCCGGGCAGTGCGGCAGCGCCGAGGCCGGCGCGGAGCAGGTGGCGGCGGCCGAGCAGGATGGGCATGGCCTTCTCCTTCAGGCGGTCTGGAAGGCGGGGGCGCTGAGCACCCAGCCGGCCAGCTCGGCGACCTCGTTCGGCGCCGGGCGGGGGCTGCGGCCGGCGGCGGCCCAGACGCCGGCGACGGTCTCGGCCACTGGCGCGCCGGCAGGGCCGAGCGACAGCGTGGCGAGGCGATGGGAGACGGTATCGACCGGAGCCCTGGCGAGGTCTGCGTAATGCGGCGAGAGGCCGGTGCCGCTGCCGTTGCGGGCGAGGTTGAGCAGCATGCCCCAGCGCGCCCGGAACGCAGTCGCGCCCAGATAGGGTGCCGCATCCAGCGGCTGCCCATCTGGCGGCGGCCAGCCGAAAGGAAGCTGCCCGGCCATGGCGAGCTGGCCGATCAGCGCGATATTGGGCGTGAACGGGATGTCGAGCGCACGAACCGCCGCGGCCATGACATCGACCGGGCGGCGGGTGCGGTCGAGCGCCGGGTCCAGGACCTCGGGGCCGGTCAGCAGAGCCCGCACCGTCCGGGCGATCTGGTCGTCGCGGCCGAGGCTGCGCGTCCAGGCGGCTTCGGCACGGGCGATGGCGGCGGCGGGGGGCGGGTCGCCGAGCAGGAAGCGGCTGAGCTTGGTGCAGAGGAAGCGCGCCGTCGCCGGATGGGCGGCGAGCGCGTCCAACACCGCCCGGCCATGCGCCATGGCGGGGGCGAAGGGGTCGAGATCCTGGCCGAGGAAATGCTTCTGGTAGGGGTCGTGCCACTGGGCGACATAGGCGAATTCGCCGGTGCGCGGCAGGGCGCGGGCGCCGTCGAAGGCCTGGCCCGAGGCGACGCTCCAGCCGGTCAGCGCCCGGGCGGCCTCCCAGACATCGGCATCGACATAGAAGGCGGGGCGGCCATCGGGGAGGCGCGGCACGTCCCGCCCGCTGCGGGCGCTGCCGCGGTAGGCGGCGCGGCCGAGCGTGTGCAGCTCCAGCAGCTCGCGCGCGTAGTTCTCGTTGGGGGCGCCGGCGCGGGAGCTCTGGTTGTTGAGGTAGACGAGCATCGCCGGGCTGGTGGCCATCGCCTCCAGCAGGGCGCGGAAGGAGCCGAGGGCGTGCTCGCGGATGCGCCGGTCGTGGTCGGGCAGCGAGGCGGCGACGCGGCCATCGGCCTGGAAGGCGACGTTGAAATGGTCGTGCCAGAACTCGGCAAGGCGCTCGCGGAGCTGGGCCTCCGCGGCGGTCCTGCGGAGCAGGGTGACGAGGGTGAGCTCGAGGCGCGGGCGGTCGCGCTCGGCGCCGGGGATGCGGACCTCGCGGCGGAACTCGCCGAGGCGCCAGCGCTCCGCCTGGGACTGGCGCAGGGTCACCGGCGGGCGGCGCTCATCGAGGATCTGCTCGCCGGGGCCGGCGGCGTAGCGGATGGGGATCAGCAACCCGTCGATCCGCGCCTCCACCGCCGGCTCCTCGGCCGGCAGGGCGAGCTGGCGGTCGAGCCAGGCGGCGAGGCCGGTGCGGGCCAGCGCCTCCGCCTCGCCTGGCCGGGCGCCATAGGCGGCGCGTGCCAGGATGCGGTGGGCGGTGGCGAGGTCGATCGGCGCGGCGGTCATGGCCGGGCGGGCCCTCCCTGCGCGGCCCGCGAGGGGGGCCGTGTCCATCCCATGGATGCTACACCCAGGGTAGGTCCAAGGTCGAATGAACTTCCCTTCCATGCGGCATTCATCTGCATCCCCTGGACAGGGGGCGCGGCTTGGCCTATCGCCCGGCCATGCGCGCTGATGCAGAATCCCTGAACGAGCAGATCACCGCTTCGGTGTCCCTGCTGAGGAGGCATCTTTGACTGGGATGCCGCCCTTCGCCGCCTCGATGAGCTGAACGCCCGGGCGGAAGATCCGAGCCTCTGGAACGATGCCGAGGCCGCCAACAAGCTGATGCGGGAACGCTCGCGCCTCGCCGACCAGACCGAGGGCGTGCGGCGGATGGAGCAGGCCGTCGCCGATGCTTTGGAATTGATCGAGCTGGCCGAGGCGGAGGGCGATGCCGCGACGGCCGATGCCGCGGTCGCCGATCTCCAGGCGCTGGCCGCCGAGGCCAAGCGGCGCGAGATCGAAGGCCTGCTCTCCGGCGAGGCCGACCAGAACGACGCCTATCTCGAGGTGAATGCCGGCGTCGGCGGCACCGAGGCGCAGGACTGGGCCGAGATGCTGCTGCGCATGTACCAGCGCTGGGCCGAGCAGCATGGCTACAAGGTGGCGCTGACCGAACAGTCGGACGGCGAGGAGGCGGGCATCAAGTCCGCGACGCTGCAGGTGACCGGGCCGTCGGCCTATGGCTGGCTGAAGACGGAGACGGGGGTGCATCGCCTCGTCCGCATCAGCCCCTTCGGCGGCAACGACAAGCGGCAGACGAGCTTCGCCAGCGTCTATGTCTACCCGGTGGTGGACGACAAGATCGAGATCGAGATCAATCCGGCCGACATCAAGACCGACACCTTCCGCGCCTCGGGCGCCGGCGGGCAGCACGTCAACAAGACCGAATCCGGGGTGCGCTTCACCCATATCCCGACGGGCATCGTCGCGGCCTCGACCCAGGACCGCAGCCAGCACAAGAACCGCGCCATCGCCATGAACATGCTGAAGGCGCGGCTGTACGAGCTGGAGCTGTCGAAGCGCGAGGCGGTGGCGGCGGGCATCGAGGCGGGGAAGACCGACATCGGCTGGGGCCACCAGATCCGCAACTACGTGCTGCAGCCCTATCAGCTGGTGAAGGACCTGCGCACCAACGTCGAGAAGGGCAACCCGGCCGCCGTGCTGGACGGCGACCTCGACGAGTTCATGGCGGCGGCGCTGGCGGCGCGCGTGGGCGCGACACGGTCGGAGGCGTCGGCGGCGGCAAGGTAGGGTTGAGGAGGGCGCTGCCCTCCCCGAGCTCCTCCCGCCATGGGCCGAAGGGTCTCTGGACCCTTCGAGTTAGATCGGGACCAAGCGGGTCAAGCGGTTGGGGTTCTGCTCGCTCTGGTAGATCACGCCGCTGCGGGGTTCCCACCACATGCCATGCGCCCCGTTCAGCACGGGGCGGCAACGGCCGATCAACCTTCCCTCGCGGTTGAACTGGCTGAGGCGGGGGGTCTGGTCCGTCACGTAGAAGCTGCCATCCGGGCCGCCATGCACGTCCATCGGCTTGTGCAGGTCGCGCACGTCGAGCAGATGCACGCCCTCGGGGGTGAAGACCTGGACGCGGTTGTTCTCCCGGTCCGCCACCAGCACCCGGCCATCCCCCAGTACCCAGACGGAATGTGGCGTGGTGAACTCGCCACCGCGCTGGCCGGGCCGGCCCCAGGCGCCGAGCGGGGTGCCGTCCGCGGCAAAGCGATGGACGAGCGAATTCCCGTAGCCATCGGCGACATAGCTGCTGCCGTCGCGGGCGAAGGCGATGTCGCAGGGGGCGTTGAAAGGCTCGCCCGGTGCGTGGCGCTTGCCGAGGGCACCGAGCCGACGGCCCTCGGCCGAGAAGATGATGACCTCATGCGCGTCGCGGTCGACGACGAAGACGCGGCCATCGGGGTGGACGGAAACCATGTGCCCGTCCGCCACCTCGCCGGCGCCCCAGGCGCCGATGCGCCGGCCCTCCGGTGAGAGGACGATGATCGCCGGCGCCGCCGGGTCCACATAGGGGTCCGTGCGGTATTGGACGAGGACGTTGCCGGCGGCGTCGCAGGCGACGTCGCTGATGCGGCCGGGGCCCTCCGGCAGGTCGCCCCAGGGGCGCTCGATGCGGTAGCGCCGCTCGCCAAGGGCGACGATGAGCGGCGTCATTCGTTCAGGCCCCGGCCGGGATAGGGGTGGGTGGCGGCCCAGTGGCGGGCGATGTCGAGGCGGCGGGTGATCCAGACATCCTTCTGCTGCAGCATGTGGTCGAGCACGCGCTGCAGGCCCATGGCGCGGGCGGGGTGGCCGATCAGGCGCTGGTGCAGGCCGACGGACATCATCTTCGGCCGGCCGGCGCGGCCTTCGGCGAGCAGCATGTCGAAGGCGTCGCGGATATAGGAGAACCACTGGTCGCTGGTGCCCATCCAGCCGGAATACTTGCCGTCGTTGTTGGTCAGCGAATAGGGCACGACGAGCTGCGGCTTGCCCTCGACGGTCAGCCAGAAGGGCAGCTCCTCGCCATAGTAGTCGCTGTCGTAGAGGAAGCCGCCATGCTCGACGACGAGGCGGCGGGTGTTCTCGCTCGGTCCGTAGCGGCAGTACCAGCCGGCGGGCTTCTCGCCCGTGGTGCGCTCGATGCTGGCGACGGCGCGGGCGATGTGGTCGCGCTCCTCCGCTTCCGACAGCTCGAAATGCTTCACCCAGCGCCAGCCATGGCTGCAGACGTCGTAGCCGGCGGCGCGGATGGCGGCGCAGGCCTCGGGATTCTGCTCGAGCGCCAGGCCGCAGCCGAAGATGGTCAGCGGCAGGCCGCGCTCCTGGAACAGCCGCGTCAGCCGCCAGAAGCCGACGCGGCTGCCATATTCGAACATGCCCTCGGCGGCGAGGTCGCGGCCCTTGGTCACCTGGCGCGCGGCGCCGGCCTCGGTCAGGCCCGTCTCGGTGTAGCCGTCCCCCAGGGCGATGGAGGGCTCGGAGCCTTCCTCGTAATTGATGACGAAGTTGACGGCGAGCTTGGTGCCGCCCGGCCATTGCGGGTCGGGCGGGTTGGCACCGTAGCCGGTGAAGTCGCGCCGGACCTCGTAGGCCATCAGGGCAGCTCCACGGTGAATTCGGGAACCTCGACGAATTCCTCGTCGCCCTTGGAGCCGTCGCGCCACATGGTGATGACGAAGCGGGCCGGCGCGTCGAGCACGGTGAAGGGGTGGTGCCAGACATTGGCGCCGAAGGTAACGCCCTGCATCGGCCCGGCGAGAAAGGCGCGGGCGCGGGCCATGTCGGGGCCGCCGGACTTGTCGTGCGGGGCGACGATGACGAGCCAGCGCCCGGCCTGCTGCGGGATGAAGCTCTGCGAGGAGTACTCGTGCCGCTCCATCTTCGTGGAGCGCAGCGGCATCGTGGCGGGCTTGTCCTTCACCGTCAGCGACAGGCTCGGCCGGGCATGCGGGCGGAGATTGGCCAGCGCATCCTCGAAATAGGTGCGGCCCGCGATGCTCGGGCATTCGATCACCTCGCCGAAGGCCAGGAAGGCGGCGGAGGTCAGGGGTTCGGCCCGCAGGATCATCAATCGGCACCTGTGCTTGGTCGCGCTCAGCATGTCCGCACGGAGCGTGGAACGGAAGGGGGTTCCAGCGCTTGCGCCCGGGCGCCGGCATGCCATGCTCCGCCGCAATGCCGCGCGACGCCCCTGCCCCGCCCTTCCGCCACCAGCGGGCCGATGGCGCCTTCGAGCTGGGCTTCGCGCCCTCGCCGCGGGGGACGGTGCTGCGGCACCTCTTCCAGCAGGCGCCGCTGCGGGTACTCTTCCCCGACCCGGAGCCGGGCGAGCCGCCGACGGCCGCGCTGCTGAACTGCGCCGGCGGGCTGGCGGGGGGCGACGCGCTGCGGCAGTCGGTGCGGCTGGAGCCGGGGGCGCGGGCGACGCTCTGCACCGCGGCGGCGGAGAAGATCTACCGCAGCCTCGGGCCGGAGGCGCGGATCGGGACGCATCTCTCGCTCGGCGCGGAGGCAGTGCTGGAATGGCTGCCGCAGGAGACCATCCTCTTCGACGGGGCGAGGATGGCGCGGCGGATGGAGGTGGAGCTGGCCGAGGGCGCGCGGCTGCTGGCGGTGGAGATGCTGGTTTTCGGCCGCGCGGCGGCGGGAGAGCGGATGCGGACCGGCTCCGTCCTCGATTCCTGGCGGCTGCGCGGGCCAGGGGGGCTGCTCTGGGCCGATGCGCTCGCCTTCGACGACCCGGCATCGGCCCTTGATGCGCCCTTCGGCTTCGGCGGGGCGGGGGCGACGGCGATGCTGTTGCTGGCGGCGCCCGAGGCGGAGGCGATGCGCGACCGGCTGCGCGAGGCGGACGCGGCCGCCACCCTGCCGCGGCCCGGCCTGCTGCTGGCGCGCTGGCTTGGTGGCGCGAGCACGGTGCGGCGCGCGGTGGGGGCGGCGATTGCGGCCGTGCGCGGTGCGGCGCTCGGGCGGCCGGCGCGGCTGCCTCGGCTGTGGACGACATAGGGCAAGCGGGGCCATGATCGCCCTGCCACCGATGAGGCCCGCATGAACCTGACGCCACGCGAGAAGGACAAGCTGCTGATCGCCATGGCCGCGCAGGTGGCCCGGCGCCGGTTGGAGCGGGGCGTGAAGCTCAACCACCCGGAGGCGGTAGCCCTCATCACCGACTATGTGGTGGAGGGCGCACGGGACGGGCGCAGCGTCGCCGAGCTGATGCGCGACGGCGCCACGGTGCTGACGCGGGAGCAGGTGATGGAAGGGATCGCCGAGATGATCCATGAGATCCAGGTGGAGGCGACCTTTCCGGATGGGACCAAGCTCGTCACCGTGCATGAGCCCATTCGATGATCCCCGGCGAGCTGCTCCCCGCCGCAGGCGAGATCGAACTGAATGTCGGCGCCGACAGCGTCGAGATCGAGGTCGGCAATGCGGGTGACCGGCCGATCCAGGTCGGCAGCCACTACCATTTCGCCGAAACCAATCCGGCGCTGACCTTCGACCGCGCACAAGCGCGCGGGCGGCGGCTCGACATCCCGGCGGGGACGGCGGTGCGGTTCGAGCCGGGGCAGAGCCGCAGCGTCCGGCTGATCCCCTTCGGCGGCAAGCGGCTGGTGCATGGGTTCCGCGGCGAGACGGAAGGGCAGGTCTGATGCCGGCACGGCTTTCGCGCAGCGCCTATGCCGGCATGTACGGCCCGACGGTCGGCGACCGGCTCAGGCTCGCCGATACCGACCTCATCCTCGAGGTGGAGCGCGACTTCACCACCTATGGCGAGGAGGTGAAATTCGGCGGCGGCAAGGTGATCCGCGACGGCATGGGGCAGAGCCAGGTGACGCGCGCGGGCGGCGCGATGGACACCGTCATCACCAATGCGCTGATCGTCGACCATTGGGGTATCGTGAAGGCCGATGTGGGGCTGAGGGACGGGCGGATCGCGGCCATCGGCAAGGCAGGCAACCCGGATACGCAGGCGGGCGTCACCATCGTCATCGGGCCGGGGACGGAGATCATCGCCGGCGAGGGGCGCATCCTCACCGCGGGCGGGTTGGATGTGCATATCCACTTCATCTGCCCGCAGCAGATCGAGGAGGCGCTGGCCTCCGGCATCACCACCATGTTCGGCGGGGGGACGGGGCCGGCGCATGGGACGCTGGCGACCACCGCGACGCCGGGGCCGTGGCACATGGCGCGGATACTGCAGGCGGCGGAGAGCTTCCCCGTCAACCTTGGCTTCCTCGGCAAGGGCAATGCGGCGCTGCCGGCCGGGCTGGAGGAGCAGGTGCGCGGCGGGGCCTGCGGGCTCAAGCTGCATGAGGATTGGGGGACGACGCCGAAGGCGATCGACACCTGCCTCGCCATCGCGGATGCCTTCGACATCCAGGTCGCGATCCATACCGACACGCTGAACGAGAGCGGCTTCGTCGAGAGCACCATCGGCGCCATCAAGGGGCGCACCATCCAGGCCTTCCATACCGAGGGCGCGGGGGGCGGCCATGCGCCGGATATCCTGCGGGTGGTGGGGGAGCCGAACTTCCTGCCGTCCTCCACCAATCCGACGATGCCCTACACGGTGAACACCGTGGACGAGCATCTCGACATGCTGATGGTCTGCCATCACCTCGATCCGCGCATCCCGGAGGATGTGGCCTTCGCCGAGAGCCGCATCCGGCGGGAGACCATCGCGGCGGAGGACATCCTGCACGATCTCGGCGCCATCTCGATGATGTCGTCCGACAGCCAGGCGATGGGGCGGGTGGGCGAGGTCATCATCCGCACCTGGCAGACGGCGCACAAGATGAAGCAGCAGCGCGGGCGGCTGGCGGGCGAGCAGGGCGAGAACGACAACCTGCGCATCCGGCGCTACATCGCCAAATACACGATCAACCCGGCCATCGCGCAGGGCATCTCGGCACATGTCGGGAGCGTGGAGGTGGGGAAGCTCGCCGACCTCGTGCTGTGGTCGCCGGCCTTCTTCGGGGTGAAGCCGGACATGGTGCTGAAATGCGGCTCCATCGCCATGGCGCCGATGGGCGACCCCAACGCCTCCATCCCGACGCCGCAGCCGGTGCATTACCGGCCGATGTTCGCGGGCTTCGGCAAGGCCATGGTGGCGAGCGCCGTCACCTTCACCTCCGCCGCGGCGCTGGAGGATGGGATCGGGGCGCGGCTGGGCTTGCAGCGGGAGCTGATTGCGGTGCGGAACACGCGGGGAGGCATCGGCAAGCGCGACATGGTGCTGAACGACGCGCTGCCGAGGATCGAGGTCGATCCCGAGACCTACGAGGTCCGGGCGGATGGCGAATTGCTCAGCTGCGAGCCGGCGAAGGTGTTGCCGATGGCGCAGCGGTACTTCCTGTTCTGATGAGCGGCGATCTTCCCCGCGCCACCCAGGTGCTGCCGGCCGGCGGATGGGTGGAGCGCACGGCGCGCCATGTGGTGACGCTCGACTTCGACGACCGCTTCCGGCGCCGCAAGCGCTACGTGGCGGAGGATGGCTTCGCCTTCCTGCTCGATCTGGAGGAGGCGGTGGCGCTGCGCCAGGGCGATGGGCTGCTGCTGGATGGGGGCGGCGTCATCCTCATCCGTGCCGCGCCGGAGCCGCTGGTGGAGGTGCGGGCGGAGAATGCGGGGCGGCTGATGCGGCTGGCCTGGCATCTCGGCAACCGGCACCTGCCGACGGAGATCCAGCCGGAGCGGCTGCTGATCCGTGATGACCATGTGATCGTCGCCATGCTGCGCGGGTTGGGCGCGGAGCTGCGTAAGGTGGAGGAGCCGTTCAACCCCGAAGGCGGCGCCTATGGCGAGCACAATAGGCAGCCGGGGCATCACCACCATCACCATGACGGCCATGACCATCACCACTGAGGGCGCGGCGCTCTACCGGCTGCTGGCTTGGCTGTCGCCGGCCTATCCGGTGGGGGCCTACACCTATAGCCACGGGCTGGAGACGGCGGTGGAGGATGGCACGGTGCGGGACCGCGCGGCGCTGGTCGAGTATGTCCGCAGCGTGTTGCTGGCCGGCGCCGGGCGCGTCGATGGGGCGCTGCTGGTCGCGGCCTGGCGCGCGGTGGAGGATGAGGCGGCGCTGGACGAGGTCGCCGCGTTGGCGGAGGCCTGGCGCGGCTCGGCGGAACTCGCCTTGGAGAGCATGGCGCAGGGCACGGCCTTCACCGGCGTGACGCAATCGGCCTGGCCGGAGGCGCGCTTTGCGGCATTCGCGGCACGGCATCCGCGGCGGCTGGCGCACCCCGTCGCCTTCGGGGCGGCGGCGGCGTTCCATGGGCTGCCGCTGCGGCCTTCGCTCGCCGGATGGCTGGCGGCGTTCGCGGCGAACCTCGTCTCGGCCGGGGTGCGGCTGGTGCCGCTCGGGCAGACGGACGGGCAGGTTGCGACCGCCGCCCTGCATCCCGTCGTCGAGCAGGCGGCGGATGCGGCGCTGGCCGCCGACCTCGATACGCTGGGCACGGCGGCGCCGGTGCTCGACCTTTTCTCCATGCGTCACGAGACGCAGTACACGAGGCTCTTCCGCTCATGAGCAACGGACCCTTCCGCGTCGGCATCGGCGGCCCCGTGGGCTCGGGCAAGACGGCGCTGACGGAGCGGCTCTGCCGCCACCTGCGCGAGACGCACGACATCGCCGTCATCACCAACGACATCTACACCAAGGAGGACGCGGAATTCCTGACGCGCGCCGGGGCGCTCGATCCCTCCCGCATCGCCGGCGTCGAGACGGGCGGCTGCCCGCATACCGCGATCCGCGAGGATGCCAGCATCAACCTCGCCGCGGTGCACGACATGGTGGAGCGCTTCCCCAAGCTCGAGGTGCTGTTCATCGAGAGCGGCGGCGACAACCTGGCCGCGACCTTCAGCCCGGAGCTGGCGGACCTGACGATCTACGTCATCGACGTCTCGGCCGGGGACAAGATCCCGCGCAAGGGCGGGCCCGGCATCACCCGCTCCGACATGCTGGTGATCAACAAGATCGACCTCGCGCCGCTGGTCGGGGCCGATCTCTCCGTCATGGACCGCGACGCGCGGCGGATGCGCGGGCAGCGGCCCTTCATCTTCACCAACCTCAAGGAGGATCTCGGCGTGGCCGAGATCGCCGACTTCATCCTCACCCAGGGCGGGATTGCCCCGCGAAAGGCTGCCTGATGAACCCGATCCCCTTCCTCGCCGCCGCGCTGCTGCTGCCGGCCACCGCCTTCGCCCATCCGGGCACGGCGCTGGACCATGGGCTGGCCGCCGGCTTCCTCCATCCCCTCTCCGGGGCGGACCATCTTCTGGCCATGGTGATGGTCGGGCTCTGGGCCGGGCTGCTCGGCGGGCGGGCGCGCTGGGCGCTGCCGGGCGGCTTCCTCGCCGGCATGGCGGGCGGGGCGCTGATGGGCTTCGCGGGCGTGGCGCTGCCGGGGGTGGAGGCGGGCATCCTCGCTTCCGTCATCGTGCTCGGCGCGCTGGCGGGGCTGGCGCTGCGGCTGCCGATGGCGCTCGGCATGGTGTTGGCGGCGGGCTTCGGCCTGCTGCACGGCCATGCGCATGGGACGGAGATGCTGGCCGGGCCGGCCTTCCTCGGCATGTTGGCGGGCACGGCGCTGCTGCATGGGGCAGGGCTGGCGCTGGCGAGTTCCGTCGCCCCCTGGGCCCGCCGGGCCGCACAGGCGGCGGGCGGTGCGGCGGTGCTGGGCGGCGTAGTGCTGGCGCTCGTCTGACGACACCGGCAGCTTGCCGGCCCCTGGCCCCCGCGCTGGCCTGTGGCAGGCGACGCGCAGCAGAGTCCAGGCAGCGGCGACAACGCCGCTGGTACTGGGCCAAACCTCACACGCCCGCGCTCCCGCCGCCCGATACTTGACGGTGGAGACGGAAGAGGTTGGCGATCTGGTCGTCGGGGGACAAGAAAGCGCTGTGCCTGCCGAGACGGCTTGAGGCGCCTCATTGGCCGCCCGCAGCTCGGAGGCTTGTCCAGGACCATGACACGGGGTGTCTTCGCATTGGCCCCGTGCCGGCAGGTCGAGCATCATCCCGGCCTGGTTCGCACCACGCCAGGGCCGGTGCTTTACCCCAGCAAGTTGGAGTGCGACCGCGTCGGGTGCCAATGGCCTCCGGCGGGGAGCAGCCTTCACCGGATCCAGCCGGCGAAGGCCTGGTCGAGCCTGAGCGCCCGGGGCCGGAGGGTTTCCATGGCTGACGGCCATGCCCGCCGGCCGGGCGTTGGTGCCACGCTCATCGGCATGGCGATGCCCGGACCGCCGGCCATCCGCCTGGGCTGAGACCCTACCGGCTTGCGCCGGAGCCGCTGCCCATGCGGGTCGCCAATGCGCCGATCGCCGTGGCCGCGTCGCCCAGCGCGTTCGCCACCTGCTGCTGGTCAGGGCGTTCGCCCTGCAGGGATTGCTGCACCTGCTCCAGCTTCTGCCGCGCCTCGCGCCAGTCCTGCTGCCCCTGGACCTGCTGCGGCAACTCCCGGATCGTCCGCAGCCCGGCCTCCACCGTGCTGCGCGCCTGCGGGAAATTCGGCTGCTGGCCGCCCGACACCTCGCTCCGCGTCTGCTGCAGCGCCTGCTCCACCGTCCGCAGCCGGCCGACCACCTCGGGCTCCGCGCTGCCAGGCTGCTGGGCTGGCGCGAGGGTGGGCGGCGTTTGGCTGGTCTGGGCCTGGGCCGCGGCCATCATGCCGAGGGCCAGCATCGCCGCCGCTCCCGCCAGCAGCAGGACCCGCCGAAGGTCCTCCTGGGCCGTAGCCACCTTGGACCTGTGGTGAGGCATTCCCTGCATCGCTCGTTTCCTTTGACGCCGCCGGCCTACGGGCCGGCTTGTGACCGGAGGGGAGCGCCACAGCCACATGCCCGGTTCCATGGCAGCCCGCGCCGGGCCCTGTCTCAGGGTCCAGCTCGTCCTGGCCGGCCCGGCTCTCCCAGCAGGTGCAGCACCAATTCCCGCCGGTGCGGCCGTGTTCGGTGCTCGTAGAGGAAGATGCCCTGCCAAGTGCCGAGCACCGGCGCCCCCTCCGCCACCGGGATGCTGAGCTGCGTCTGCGTCAGCATCGCGCGGATATGCGCCGGCATGTCGTCCGGCCCTTCCTCCTCGTGCCGGTAGCGCCCGTCGCCGCCCTCCGGCACCAGCCGGGCGAGGAACGCCTCGAGGTCCGTCCGCACCTCCGGCGAGGCATTCTCCTGCACGACCAGCGAGGCGGAGGTGTGCCGGCACCAGACCGTCAGCAGCCCCGTTACGAAGCCCTGCTCCGCCACCCAGCGCCGCACCGGCCCGGTGACCTCGGCGAGGCCCCGGCCCCGTGTCGCAACCTCCATGGTGTGGATGCGCTGTTCCATGCCCCTCTCCCGCCTCAAACCGCTGTAGAATGGCCCCATGCCCGATGTCGGCGTCCTCCAGGACCAGCAGATCGCTCCCGGCCCGCCCCGGCGGAAGCGCTGGGTTTCGCCCCTGCTGCGGCGGATCCTGCTGCTGAACGTGCTGCCGCCGGCCTTGTTGGCCGCCGCCATGCTGTATCTCGACCAGTACCAGAACGGCCTGCTCGCTGCCGAGGTGGAGGCGCTGCGCACCCAGGCGCGCATCTATGCCGGCGCCATCGCCGAGGCCGGCACCCGGATGCAGGACGACCGCGCCGTGCTGGTGCCGGAGGCCGTCCGCCCGCTGCTGCGGCGCCTGGTCGACCCTTCGCCCAATACCCAGGCGCGGCTGTTCGACAATACCGGCCTCGTCGTCGCCGACAGCCGGGTGCGCGAGGGCTCCGGCGGCGCCGTGGTGACGGAGCCGCTGCCGCCGCCCGAGCCGCGCGGCGCCTTCTCCATCACCATCGCCGGGCTCTACGACAAGCTGCTGCGCCTGGTGCCGCGCGACAGCCAATCGGATGTGGCGGTGGATATCGCACCCGACGCCCCCTCCTTCGACTGGCAGCCCAATCTCGGCCCCGATCGGCGGGAGGAACTGCGCCTGGCGCTCGAGGGCGGCGTGACGCCCTATATCCGTCGCACCGCGGATGGCCGGCTGCTGGTCTCGGTGGCGGAGCCGGCGCGGCGCGGCAACCAGTCGGTCGGCATCGTCCTGCTGACGCGGGAGGCGCGCGAGGTGGACCAGCGCCTGTTCGAGATCAGGGCGAGCGTGCTCGGTATCTTCGTCATCGCGCTGATCCTGACGGTGCTGCTCTCGCTCTACCTGGCGCAGACGCTGGCGAACCCGATCATGCAGCTGGCCGGCGCGGCGGCGGCCATGCGCCAGGGCGAGGGCCGCGGCGGCAGCGTGCCCCCCGCCGTGCTGGCGCGGGAGGACGAGATCGGCATCCTGGCGCGGGACCTGCAATCCGCCGCACGCGCCCTCTGGGCCCGGATCGACACCAACGAGCGCTTCGCCGCCGACGTGGCGCACGAGTTGCGCAACCCACTGACCAGCGTGCGCTCCGCCATCGAGACGCTGCGGCGCATCGAGAACCCCGACCAGCAGCGGCGGCTGCTCGCCATCATCGCCGAGGACGCGGTGCGGATGGACCGGCTGATCGCCGACATCTCCGACAGCTCCCGCGTCGATGCCGAGCTGTCGCGCACCGTGGCCGTGCCGGTGGACATCTCGCCCATCCTCTCGACGCTGGCCGAGCTGCACAACGCCACGCGCGGAGAGGACGACCCGGAGGTGGTGCTGGAAGCGCCGGCCGGCCCGCTGGTGGTGCGCGGCGTCGAGGGGCGGCTGGTGCAGGTGATGCGCAACCTGCTCGGCAACGCCCTCTCCTTCAGCCCGAAGGATGGCCGCGTCTGGGTCCGCGCCCGGCCGACCGGCGCCATGGTCGAGGTGGTGGTGGAGGACGAGGGCCCCGGCATCCCGGAGGCGAAGCTCGAGGGCATCTTCGAGCGCTTCTACTCCGAGCGGCCGAGCGGCGAGCATTTCGGCAAGCATTCCGGCCTCGGCCTCTCGATAAGCCGGCAGATCGTGGAGGGGCTCCGCGGCCGCATCGCCGCCGAGAACCGGCGCGACGCCGAGGGGAAGGTGACCGGCGCGCGGTTCATCATCCAGTTGCCGGTCGGATAAGTCCCGCAACATCCGCTCACGCGACTTCCGGGCGGAACCGGGCTATCCTCTCCCGCCATGGGTCATATCATCATCACCGAATACATGGCGGAGACGGCCATCGCCCAGCTGAGCGAGGCGCATCCGACGCTCTACGACCCCGATCTCGGCACCGCTCCTGACCGCCTGCGCGGCCTGCTCGCCGAGGCGAGGGCGCTGATCGTCCGCAACCGAACCCGCGTCGATGCCACCCTGCTGGAGGCAGCCCCCAAGCTCCGCGTGCTCGGCCGGCTTGGCGTCGGCCTCTACAACATCGACCTCGACGCCTGCCGCCAGCGCCGGTTGGAGGTGATCCCCGCCGCCGGGGCCAATGCGGATTCCGTCGCCGAATACGCCATCCTCTCGGTGGGCATGCTGCTGCGCGGCGCCTTCCAGGCGAGCGCCGCCGTGGCCGCCGGGGAGTGGCCGCGCGAGCGCCTCAGCACGGGTCGGGAGATGTCGGGCAAGACGCTCGGCATCCTCGGCTTCGGCGATATCGGCCGCCGCGTCGCCCGACTGGGCCGCGCCTTCGGCATGCGCATCGTGGCGCATGACCCGATCCTGCCGCTCGACCATTCCGGCTGGGCCGAGACCGGGACGGAGCCCGTCCCCCTCGACCGGCTGGTCGCCGAGGCGGATGCCGTCACCCTGCATGTCCCGCTGGAAGCGGCGACGCGCGGCCTCGTCTCCGCCGAGTTCCTGGCGGCGATGAAGCCCGGCGCCATGCTGGTCAACGCCTCGCGCGGCGGGGTGGTGGACGAGGCGGCGCTGGCCGCCGCGCTGCGCTCCGGCCATCTCGGCGGTGCCGTGCTCGACGTCTTCGAGGAGGAGCCGCTGGCCCCGGGCAACCCGCTCGCCGGGGTGCCGAACCTGATTCTGACGCCGCACATCGCCGGCGCGACGCGGGAGAGCAACCTCCGCGTTTCCTCCCTCATCGCCGCCCGGGTGCTGGTCGCCCTGGCGATGGACTGAACCGCGTGCTGCCCGAACCTGCTCCCATTCCCCGCCCGCCGGAGCCGCACCGCATCTGCGGCGCCGCCCCGGTGCGAGCCCTCTTCATCCGCCGCCCCGAGGCGGTGCTGCGCCTCTTCTATACCGAGGCGATGCGGCGGATGGCCGGGCCGCTCTGTGCCCATCTCGCCCGCACCCGGCGGCCCTACCGCGAGGTCCCGCCGGAGGAGCTGGCGCGCATCGCCGGCACGCCACACCATGGCGGCATCTGCGCCATCGCCCAGGTGCGCTACGCCGAGCGGCTGCAGGGTCCCGTCCTCCCCGCCGACCTGCCCCGTGCGCCGCTGCTGCCGGTGCTGGACGGCATCGGCAACCCGCACAACCTGGGCGCCATCGCCCGCTCCGCCGCCTTCTTCGGCTGCCGCGCCCTGCTGCTGTCGGAGGATGGGCGTCAAGCCGATCTCTCCGACGCCGCCTTCCGCACCGCCGAGGGCGGGCTGGAGTTGCTGCGGGTGCTGCGCGCGCGCGACCTGCCTGCGCTGCTGCGGGCGATGCAGCGCGACTTCCTCGTCGTCGCCGCCACCGCCACCGGCGGCCACGCTCCCGAAGCGCTGCCGCGCGACCGGCCCGTTGCCCTCGTCCTCGGCAATGAGGAGCAGGGGCCCTCCACGCCCGTGCTGGAGGCCTGCCCGGCGCGGGTGACGCTGGCCGCCGCCGGGCCGGTCGAGAGCCTCAACGTCTCGGCCGCCGCCGCCGTGCTGTTCCATGCGCTCGGCGGACCGTCACCGGCCCCCGCGCCGCAACGCCCCCGGCCCCGCCGCTGAGCATGCCGGCGACGCTCGCCGCCACGGCGGACGGCTCGGCCGCCCCCCTCGCCTTCGCCGGCAGCCTCGATGCCGCCGCCACCGCCCGGCTCTGGCCGGAGGCGATGCGGCGGATGCAGGGCGTGCGCGCCCTCACCCTCGACCTCGCCGGCCTCACTGGTCTGGATACCGCCGGCGCCGTGCTGCTGCTGCGGCTGGAGCGCATGGCGGGCGAGACGGCCTGGCGCGGCCTGCCCACCGGCCCGCTCCAGGCGGTGCTGGACCGCACCCGCCAGGCGCTGGCCGCCCCCGCGCCTGCCGAGGCGCCACGCCTGCCGCCGCTTGCCCTCCTCGGCCAGACGACGGTCCGGCGCGGGCAGGACATGCTCGGCCAGGTCGCCTTCCTCGGCGAGGCGGTGGTCGCCGGGATGGGCACGCTGCGCCGGCCCTGGCGCCTCCGCCTCGGCGAGGTGCTGCGCCACCTGGACGAGGCGGGGCTGCGCGCCTTCGGCCTGACGCTGCTGCTCGGCGTGCTGATCGGGGTGATCCTCGCCTTCCAGTCCTCCATCCCGATGCGGCGCTTCGGGGCGGAGATCTTCATCCCCAACCTCGTCGGCATCTCCCTGCTGCGGGAGCTCGGCCCGCTGATGGCCGCCGTCATCCTCGCCGGCCGCACCGGCTCCGCCTTCGCCGCGGAGCTCGGCACCATGGTGGTGAACGAGGAGATCGACGCGCTGCGCATCATGGGCATCGACCCGGTGGCCTGGCTGGTGCTGCCGCGGCTGCTGGCGGCGATCCTCGTCATGCCCGTGCTCGCCCTGCTGATGGACCTCGCCGGGCTCGTCGGCATGGCCGGGGTGATGGCCTCGCTCGGCTTCCCGCCCGTCAGCGTCGTCAACCAGCTGCGTCGGGCCATCGGCCTGCACGACCTGCTCGGCGGGCTGTTCAAGGCCGCCGTCTTCGGCCTCTCCATCGGCCTCGTCGGCTGCCGCGCGGGGCTTTCGGCCGGGCGCGGGCCGCGGGCGGTGGGCGATGCGGCGACCATGGCCGTGGTCGGCGGCATCGTCTCCATCGTGATGCTGGACGGCGTCTTCTCCATCCTGTTCTTCCGGCTCGGCTGGTGATGGCCGAGGCCGTCCTTCGCGTCGAAGACCTGGCCGCGCGCTTCGACGGGCGGACCATCTTCGAGCACGTCTCCTTCGAGGTCCGCCGCGGCGAGGTCTTCGTCATCCTCGGCGGCTCCGGCTCCGGCAAGTCGACGCTGCTGAAGCACATCATCGGCCTCTACCCGCCGGCCGAGGGGCGCGTCGAAATCCTTGGCGAGGCGATGGAGGGGCTCTCCGGCGAGGCGCGCAACGCCCTGCTGCGGCGGATCGGGGTGATGTGGCAGTCGGGCGCGCTGTTCGGCTCGCTCACCCTGGCCGAGAATGTCGAGGTGCCGCTCGAGCGGCACACGGACCTGCCGCCCGAGGCGCGGGCGCTGGTGGCGCGGGCGAAGCTCGGCCTCGTTGGCCTGGCGGACGCCGCCGGGCGGCTGCCGGCCGAGATCTCCGGCGGCATGGCGAAGCGGGCGGGCATCGCGCGCGCCATGGCGCTCGACCCGCCCATCCTCTTCCTCGACGAGCCCTCGGCCGGGCTCGACCCGATCACCTCCGCCGGGCTCGATGCGCTGATCAAGCAGTTGGCCCGCGACCTCGGCACCACCTTCGTCGTGGTGACGCACGAGCTGCAATCGATCCTCGCCATCGGCGACCGCTGCATCATGCTCGACAAGGCGGCGCGCGGGATGATCGCCGAGGGCGACCCGCGCCGCCTGCGCGAGGAGAGCGACAACCCGGTGGTCCGGGCCTTCTTCCGCCGCGAGGTGCTGGACTGATGCCGCAGAGCCGTGGCCTCTATTTCCGTGTCGGCGCGCTGGTGCTGGCCGGGCTTGCGCTGACGATCGGCTTCGTCCTGTTCTTCACCGCCAGCCGCTTCGGCCGCGGCGCCGCCATCTATGAAACCTACCTTCGGGAATCCGTGCAGGGGCTCGATGTCGGCTCGGCGGTGCGCTACCGCGGCGTCGCCATCGGCCGCGTCACCGAGATCGGCCTCGTCACCGCCGAGTACCGGGTGCCGGACCGCACCGCCTTCGGCGCCGTCTTCCAGCTCGTCTATGTGCGCTTCGCCGTGGACATCTCCAGGGCGGGCGAGGTGCCCGCGGTCGACGAGGCGGTGCGCCTCGGGCTCCGCGTCCGCATCGCCGCGCAGGGCATCACCGGCGTGAACTACCTGGAGATGGACTTCCTCGACCCCGGCCGCTTCCCGCCCCGCGAGGTGCCCTGGGAGCCGCACTACCCCTATGTGCCGGCGGTGCCCTCCACCGTCGCCCAGGTGCGGAACGCGGCGGAGGACCTGTTGCAGAAGCTGCAGACCGTCGATCTCGCCGGGCTGCTCGACAATGGCATCGGACTGGTCGCCGAGCTGCGCGCCCAGCTGCGCGACGGCGATGCGGCCGTGGCGCTGCGCGAGGCGGCCAGCCTGCTCCGCAGCCTCCGCGCCCAGGCCGAGGGCGCCGACCTGCCGGGGCTGGCCACGGAGCTGCGCGGCGCCGCCGCCGATGCCCGCGCCCTGGTCAACGGGCGCGAGGCGCAGCAGACACTGGCCAATGCCGCCGCCGCCATGGCGGAGCTGCGGACGGTCGTCGCCCGCCTGCCGAACACCGTCGCCACGCTCGACGGCAGCCTGCGCAATGTCCGCGGCGCCACCACCGACCTCCAGGCGGAGCTGGGCCCGATCCTGCGCGACCTGCGCGTCGCCATCGCCAATCTCCGCGAGACGACGGAGCAGCTGCGCCGCTACCCCTCCCAGGCCATCCTCGGCGCGCCGCCGCCGGCGCCGGAGCCCCGCCGATGACCACCCGCCGCACCGTCCTGCTGCTGCCGCTGCTGGCCGGGTGCAGCGTGCTGCCCAACCGGCCCTACCAGGAGACGCAGCGCTTCAGCCTTTCGCCCGAGCGCCCCGCGCGCGCCACGCCGCCGCGCAACGCGCCGGTGCTGCTGGTCCGCAGCCTGCGCGCCGCGCCGGGGCTGGAGGGACGCGGGCTGCGCAGCCTCACCGCCGATGGCCAGGTCGCCACCGCCTACTGGCAGGAATGGGTGGCACCCCCCGCCGATGCGGCGGAGGAGGCGCTGCGCCGCTGGCTGCTGGCGAGCGGGCGCTTTGCCGCCGTCACCCAGCCCGGCTCCCGCCTGCGCGCCAGCCTGGTGCTGGAGGGCGAGCTGATTCGCCTCCAGGCCGAACCGGCCGCCGGCCGCGCGGTGGCCGCGCTGTCCATCCTGCTGCTGGCGGAGCCGCCGTCCGGCCCCGGCGAGGCCCGTATCCTCGCCCAGTTCACGGCCGGGGGCAGCGCGTCCCTTCCGCCGGGCCTCGACCCGCGTGCCCCGGGGCCGGAGGCGGCGGCGGCGCTCTCCGCTGCGCTCGGCGAGGCCCTGGCCCGGGTGGAGGAGGGGCTGGCCGCCGCCAAGCGGTGAACCGCCCTACGCCTCGCGCTCCAGCCGCTCCACCTCATCGGCCAGGTGGCCGAACGGGGTCGGTTTGGTCAGGATGGTGATCGGCCCGCCGAGCGCCCGCAGCGCCGCCGACGCCTCCGGCACGTGATTGGCCGACATCACCACCACCGGCAGGCCCGGCCAGCGGCGGCGCAAGGCCTGCACCAGCTCGTCGCCCCGCATACGGGGCATCTGCATGTCGGTCACCACCACGTCGAAGGGGCCGAGCCGCGCCTCCAGCTCCAGCGCCGCCTGGCCGTCGCTCGCCATGGTGACGGCGTGGCCACGCTCTTCCAGCTCCTGCTCCACCGCCAGGCCGATCAGGGCCTCGTCCTCGGCCACCAGGATGCGAAGCCTGCGATAGGCGGGGCCTCTCATCCTGTCGGTATCCCCTCGTTGCAGTAGGCGGACGCGCCTCCACCGAACAAGCCACAGCAACGGCGGAAGGTCCAAGGAAAACTCATGCAGATGGCGCGGCGCAGGATCAGGGTGCGGAAAACCGCATGACCCAGCGCAGCCCCGGCCGGTTGCTCCCAGGGCTCAACGCCGAGGCATCCAGGCTGCCGCCGAGCTGCCCCGCCAGCGCCCGGCCGATCCGGGTGCCGAGGCCGCTCCCCTGCGGCGGCGCGCCGGGGTCGAAGCCAATGCCGTTATCCTCGACGGCAAGCACGAACTCCGCCTCATCCTGCCGGAAGCTTACCCGTATCCGCCCCTCCATCTCTCCGGGGAAGGCGTATTTCAGCGCATTGCCCACCAGCTCGTTCACCGTCAGCCCGACCGGCACGGCGCGCGCCATCGGCAGCGGGTGGTCCTCCGCCTGCACCATCATGGCGATCGGGCGCATGTCGACGGCAACCTCCCGCAGGTCCTGCACCAGCCCCTCGATGAAGCCGCGGCTGCTGACCACCGCCTGGCCGTCATCCCGGTGCCGGTCGAGCCGGGCATTGATCCGCGCCAACGCCATGATCCGGCCGGAGGCATCCTGCAAGGCTCGGCGTGCCTCCGGCTCCGCCGCCGCCCCGGCCTGCAGGTGCAGCGTCGCCGCCAGCCGCTGCAGGTCGTTCCGGGCGCGGTGCACCGCCTCGCTCAGCAGCGTGCCGCGCGACTCGGCCATCCGCGCCAGCTCGGCATTGGCGAGGGCGAGGCCCGCCCGCTCCTGCGCCAGCCGGCGCAGCGCGACGTGCAGCGCCTCCATCAGGAAGGCGGTGAAGAGCGCGATGGCGAGGAAGATCATCAACGCCAGCAGGTCCGAGGCATCGGTGATGCGCAGCAGGCCACCCGGCTCGAGCAGGAACCAGACCGCGAACGCCCCGCTCAGCAAGGCGGCGTAGATGCCGGTGCCGCGGTCGAAGGCCAGCCCGGCGACGATCACCGCCGGGAAGAACAGCAGGAAGGGCAGCCCCGGCTTGTTGCCGAAGATCCAGAGCCGCAGGCCGAGACAGATCACCACCAGCAGCGTCGTCGCGCCGTAGCGCATCCAGACGGGCAGGCCGCGCGACCGCGCCGCGAGCAGGAAGAGCCGTTCCATGGAACCTCCTGGGGAAGCGGACGCCGGAGACGGCACCGTCAACCCGAACGCCAGCGTGAGGTCAACGTTTCGCCTCGATGGCGTCCCAGATCGCCCGCTCCAGATGCACGCCGTCGAAGCGCGCGATCTCCTGCAGGCCGGTCGGCGAGGTGACGTTGATCTCGGTGAGGTAGTCGCCGATGACGTCGATGCCGACGAAGATCATCCCGCGCTCGCGCAGCGCCGGCCCGATGCGGGCGCAGATCTCCTGCTCGCGCGCGGTCAGCGTCGTCTTCTCCGGCCGCCCGCCGACATGCATGTTGCTGCGCGCCTCGCCCGCGGCCGGCACGCGGTTGATGGCGCCCATCGGCACGCCGTCGACAAGGATGATGCGCTTGTCGCCCTGCCGCACCTCGGGGACGTAGCGCTGCACCATCAGCGGCTCGCGCGAGCGCTCGGTGAACATCTCGACCAGGCTGTTGAGGTTGGAATCGCCCGGCTTGATGTGGAACACGCCCGCCCCGCCATTGCCGAAGAGCGGCTTGACGATGATGTCCTGGTGCTTCTCGCGGAAGGCCTGGATCTGCGCCCGGCTCGCCGTCACCAGCGTCTCCGGCATCAGGTCCTGGAACTGCAGGACGAAGAGCTTCTCGGGCGCGTTGCGTACGCTCGCCGGGTCGTTCACCACCAGCGTCTTCGGGTGGATGTGCTCCAGCAGATGCGTCGCGGTGATGTAGGCCATGTCGAAGGGCGGGTCCTGCCGCATCAGCACGACGTCCATGGTGGCGAGGTCGATCTCCTCCCGCGGGCCGAAGGCGTAGTGCGCACCCTGCTTGCGCTCGACGGTGACGGGCTCGCCCTGGGCCAGCAGCCGCCCGCCGACGAGGGCCAGGTCCCGCACATGGTAGTGCCAGAGCCGGTGGCCGCGGGCCTGCGCCTCCAGCATCAGGGCGAAGGTGCTGTCGGCGTCGATGTTGATGCCGGCGATCGGGTCCATCTGGACCGCCACCCGGAGGGCGCGCGCCATGGTCGTCTCCACTTGGTTCGGAGCGATTCCGTGCCCCGAACCGCGGGAAAAGGCCAGCGCTAAAGCCGGCCGGATTCAGCCCCCGCGCCCCGCGCCGTCCTGGCCATCGGGCCGGGCCTCAGTTGAGGCGGTGCCGCAGCTCCTCGACCACCAGCCGCGTCCGGCTGGCCGCCGGCCCCTCCGGCTCCAGCTCCAGCGAGCGCTCGAGGCAGCCGAGCGCGGCGGCGATGCGGTCCAGCCGCTGGTTCATCAGCCCGGCCTCGCGCCAGAGCAGCGCCTGGTCCGGGGCGAGGCGCAGCATGTCCTCGGAGCAGGCGAGCGCCCCGGCCAGGTCCTGTGCGCGGAGGCGCCGCAGCTTGATATTGTTCTGCAGGCGCAGCAGCACCGCCCGCTTGTCCATCAGTCGGACGAGGCCCGGCCGCAGCTCCGCCCGCTCGCCCTCGATCCGCTTGATGAGCGCGCGCAGGTCCGGCGCCTGCAGCCCCGCGCCGCCCGCGAAGACATCGACCAGCGCCTGGCCTCGCCCACCCTCGACGGCCAGCAGGAAATGGCCGGGGAAATCGACGCCATGCGCCGCCCAGCCCGCCGCCTCCGCCGCATGCAGCCAGAGGATGCCGAGGGCGACCGGCAGCCCCCGCCGCCGCTCGGCGACGCGGATGAGGTTGGCGTTGTCGAGGTTCTCGTAATCCTCGGTATCGCCCCCGAAGCCGAAGCGGCCATGGATCACTTCGGCCAGCACGGCGCGGCGCCGCTCCGCATCGCCCGCATCGGCCGCGGGGTCGGCCGCGGCGGCGGCGACGGCCGCCTGCGCCAGCTCCGACAGCAGGGCGGAGGCCGCGCGCCAATCCGCCTCCGGCGCATCGATCCGCGCGAATTGCAGCGCGACGGCGGCCAGCTCGATCTCGGCATCCGGCAACTGCCCGGCGGCGGCGAGGGCGGCGCGTGCCTCATCCTCAGGGCTCAAGGCCATGCACTACTCCCGCGGCTGCGGCACCATCCGGCCGAGGCGGCGGCCGCCGAAGAGATGGACGTGGAAATGCCCGACCTCCTGGCCGGCATACTCGCCCATGTTGGAGAGAAGCCGATAACCATGCTCCTCCAGCCCGAGTTCCCGCGCTATCCGCCCGACCGCGCGCCAGAAGCCGGTGATGGCCTCGGCCGGAGCCTCGGCATGGAAGTCGGCGGCGCTGACGTAAGGGCCCTTCGGGATCACCAGCACATGCACCGGCGCCTGCGGGGCGATGTCGTGGAAGGCGAGCGCATGCTCGTCCTCGCTGACCTTCTTGCAGGGAATCTCCCCGCGCAGGATGCGGGCGAAGATGTTGCCAGGGTCATAGGGCGGCTTGCCGGAGACGGACATGGCGATCCTCCAACCTGTCAGGCGAGCTTGGTGGTGCGCGCGGCGCGGACGATGCTCTTGGGCCGCGCTGCCTTCTCGGCGATGCCGCTGATGCCTTCGCGCCGCCGGAGCTCCGCCCAGACCTCCTCCGGGCGGATGCCGGCATCCACCCAGACGACGACGAGATGGTAGAGCAGGTCGGCGGATTCCAGCACCGTCTCGGTGCGGTGGCCGAGCGTCGCCTCGATGACGCATTCCACCGCCTCCTCGCCGAGCTTCTGCGCCACCTTCGCCGTGCCGCGGGCCATCAGCCGGGCGGAATGCGAGGTCGCGGCATCGCCCGCCAAGCGCCGGCTCTCCACCGTGTCCCAGAGCCGGTCGAGCACCGCGGCATCGCCGTCCCGTGGCCCTTCCAGCGGGGTGAGGTGACGGGCCTCCACCCGGCGCACCGCCTTCTTCGGCTTCGCCGGCACGGCCGGCACGCCCTCCGGCACCGGCACCGCCGCCGCACGCTTCTTCCCGGCCTTCGCGGCCGGCTTCCTCTTGGTGTCCTTCGCCATGCGTCAGGCGGCCTCCGTCTCGGGCAGGGGGCGGACCGGCAGGCCGGCCCGGGCCAGCGCCGCCTTGGCATCGGCGATACGGAATTCGCCGTAATGGAAGACGCTGGCGGCGAGCAGGCCGGTCGCCCCGACCCGCGCCCCCTCGACGAAATGCTCCATCGTGCCCACGCCGCCCGAGGCGACGATCGGCACCGGCACCGCGGCGCGCACCGCCCGCAGCAGCTCGAGGTCGAAGCCGGACTTGGTGCCGTCGCGGTCCATGCTGGTCAGCAGGATCTCGCCCGCGCCGGCCTCCGCCATGCGCCGTGCCCAGCCGACGACCTCGATGCCGGTCGGCTTGCGCCCGCCATGGGTGAAGACCTCCCACCGGCCCTCGCCCACCTTGCGCGCATCGACGGCGACGACGATCGCCTGGCTGCCGAAGGCCTCCGCCGCGCGCGAGACGAGCTCGGGCTCGGCGACGGCGGCGCTGTTGATGCTCGCCTTGTCGGCGCCGGCCAGCAGCAGCCGGCGGATGTCCTCGACCGAGCGCACGCCGCCGCCCACGGTCAGCGGGATGAAGACCTGCGCCGCGGTGCGCGAGACGACGTCGAGGATGGTGTCGCGGTTCTCGTGGCTCGCCGCGATGTCGAGGAAGGTGACCTCGTCGGCGCCCTCGCGGTCATAGGTGCGCGCCTGCTCCACCGGGTCGCCGGCATCGCGGAGTGCGACGAAATTGACGCCCTTGACGACGCGGCCGTCCTTCACGTCGAGGCAGGGGATGACGCGGAGAGCGAGCACGGTTCACCGGTCCGGTTGGAGGTAAAGGCCTGTTCACCGCATGGCGAAGAAGCGGCCGGGGGTCAAGCGGCGAGGTGCCGCCGGGGGGTGGCCGGCCACGGGCCGGGTAGGCACTCGTTGACGCCACAAACGAGAGGTTGCATACTGTCTTATCCGTGCATGTTCTGCGCGAGCAGCTTCCGGTGATCCGCTGCAATAAAGTTCGGACCAGACATCATGCTTCTTCCCGGCGCCGGCTATCGCGCATGATTCGCCGGGCCACGGCCACCTTTCGTATCACCCCGGCGCGATGTTCCGACAGGTCGCCAGCGGCGGTCACCTCGGAATCGCTTCTTCGAACGAACCATCGGCCGCACCGACGCCACCGGCCTCAGGCTCGCCCTGAACGAGCGGACGCTGGAAGGCTTCTCGGACGGCATCGCCATCGCCGACCTCGCCTTGCAGGACCACCCGCTAGTCTACGTCAACAGCGCCTTCGAGCGCATCAGCGGTTACCGGCGGGAAGAGCTGCTCGGCCGCAACTGCCGCTTCCTGCAAGGCACCGAGCGCACCCAGCCCGCGGTCCGGGAAATGGCCAGCGCCATCGCCGAGGGGCGCGACAGCACCGTCGTCCTGCGCAATTTCCGCCGCGACGGCACCCCCTTCTGGAGCGAGGTGCGCCTGCGCCCGCTGCGCGACGCCGAGGGCCGCGTCACCCACTATCTCGGTACCACGCGGGACGTGACCGAATTCCGTGACGTCAACGAGCGGCTCGCCCGCGCCGCCACCTTTGACGAGGTCACCGGCCTGCTGACCCGCCGCGGCCTGCTCGACCGGCTGGCCCTGCTGGGGGCGGACGAGCCGTTGCTGATGCTCTGCTGCGACGTCGATCAGCTGCGCGACGTCAACGCGACCTATGGCCGCTCCGCCGGCGACCTGCTGCTGCTCGAGCTGGGGCGACGGCTGGAGGCGGTGCCCGGCCTGATCGCCGGCAGCCGGCTCGGCGCCGGGCAATTCGCCGCCGCGCTGCGACGCCCCGAGGCGGCCGAGGCGATGGTCGCTGCGCTGCACGGCATGCTGCGCCAGCCCTTCATCCTGCCCGGCGCCACCGTCGCGCTCACCATCACCCTCGGCTGGGCCAAGGGTGTCTGGACCGCTTCCCAGGGCGAGCCGCTGCTGATCGAGGCGGAGGCCGCGCTCTATGCCGCCAAGGCCGCCGGCCGTGGCGAGCGCCGCGCCTTCGACCCTGCGGTGGAGCGCGAGGCCCGCCGACGCCTGCGCATGACCGCCGACCTTCGCAGCGCCCTCGCCAACCGGGAATTCGTGCTGCACTACCAGCCGAAGGTGGAGCTCGCCACCGGCCGCATCCTCGCCGTCGAAGCGCTGCTGCGCTGGAACAATCCGATCTTCGGCCTGCAATCGCCCGACCGCTTCCTTCCCGTCGCCGAGCAGAGCGGGCTCATCGTCGAGATCGGCGCCTGGGCCCTGGCCGAGGCCGCCCGCACCGCCGCGGCGCTACATCGCGGCGGCCATGCCGTGCAGGTCGCCGTCAACGTCTCGCCGGTGCAGTTCCACCGCGACGACGTCCCTGGCCTGTTCCGCCGCATCCTGGCCGAGACCGGGGCGGAGCCGGGATGGATCTCGATCGAGCTGACCGAGACGGTGCTCGCCGATGGCAGCGCGCGCACCCTCGCCTGCTCCCAGGCGCTGCGCGAGATGGGCATCGGCCTCGCCATGGATGATTTCGGCACCGGCTTCGCCTCGCTCGACCAGCTCCGCAGCCTGCCCTTCACCGAGGTGAAGCTCGACCGCAGCTTCGTCCGCAACCTGCATGCGGACCCGGTGCAGTCCGCCATCGTCACCGGCGTGCTCGGCGTCGCCCGCGCCCTCGGCATCACCGCCACCTGTGAAGGCGTGGAGACGGAGGCGGAGCGGCAGCGTCTGATGGTGCTCGGCTGCCCGGTGGCGCAGGGCTACCTGTTCAGCCTGCCGCTCGCCAAGGAGGATCTCATCTGGCTGCTGGAGAAGCACGCGGTCCTGCCGGTGGCGGCGGCATGAGCGGCGGCCCGATGCCCCGCCTCCCGACCGGCATCGCCTGGTTCGACCGGCTGACCCAGGGCGGCATTCCGACCCGGCGGCTGACCGTGCTGCTCGGCCAGGCCGGCGCCGGCAAGACGCTGCTCTCCTGCCAGATCGCCGCCACCCGGGCGCGGCTCTCCGGCGCCGGCGTCGTCTTCGCCGCGCTGGAGGAGCCGCCGTCCGACATCATCCGCAACGCCTCCGGCTTCACCTGGGACCTTGCGGCGTTGGCCGGACGGCAGTTCCACGCGCTCGACCTGCGGCCGGACCCGGACATGGTCTTCGCCGGGGATTTCGACCTGCGCGGCATGCTCGCCACCCTTTCCGCCAAGGCACGGCAGACCGGGGCGGAGCTGGTGGTGTTCGACGGGCTGGACACCGTGCTCGGCTGGCTCGCCAGCCCAGCCCGGCGCAGCGCGGAACTCACCCGCATCGGCCGCTGGCTGGAGGAGGAGGGTCTCAGCGCCATCATCACCGCCAAGGCGGAGCGCCATGGTGGCCCGGTCGATGCGCTCGGCCCGCTGGAATTCGCCGTCTCCCTCGTGGTGGCGCTGGAGCAGCGGGAGGAGAGCGGCGGCACCCTCCGCGCGCTCCGCATCACCAAGTCCCGCGGCAGCGGCCACAGCAGCAGCGCCCATCCGCTGTTCGTCTCCCGCCACGGGCTAGAGCCACTAATGTGGCCGGGCGGCGACCCATCGCCTGCCTCGCGGGAGCGGGTCGGCTCCGGCATGGCGCGGTTCGACGTGCTGCTCGGCGGCGGCTACCTGCGGGGCAGCACGGCGCTGCTCTCCGGCCCGCCCGGCACCGGCAAGTCAACCCTCGCGGCGCTCTTCACCGCCTCCGTCTGCGCCGCCGGCGGCCGCGCCGTGCACATCTTCTTCGACGAGGGGCCGGAGCAGGCCATCCGCAACATGCGCTCGGTCGGCATCGACCTCGCCGCCCACCGCGCCAGCGGTGCCCTCCACCTGATCGGCCTCCAGCCCGGCCGCGACGGGCCGGAGCAGCTGCTTTCCGAGATCCTCGCCGCGGTCGAGACGCAGGACGCCACCGCCCTGGTGGTCGACCCCGTCTCCTCGCTGATGCGCGGCGGCGTCGCCGATCTCGGCCAGTCCGCCATCCGCCGCCTGGTGGAGGAAGCCCGCGCCCGCGGCATGACCGCCCTGCTCACCTCCCTGGTCGAGGTGGGGGACGATCCGTCCACCAGCACGCTCAGCGCCGTCTCCACCATCGCCGATGCCTGGATCGCCCTCGGCTATGCCGAGCGGGGTGGCGAGCGCAACCGCACCCTCTCCATCGTCAAGGCGCGCGGCAGCGCTCATTCCAACCAGACGCGCGAACTCATCATGACCGCCGAGGGCTGCACCCTGGCGGATGTCTACACCGCCGGCGGCACGGTGCTGCTCGGCACCGCCCGGATGGAGCGGGAGGCGGAGGAGCGCCGCCTCGAGGCCCTCGCCAGCCTCGACCACCAGCGCCACCTGCGCGAGCTCCAGGCCCAGCTCACCGAGGCCGAGATACGCCAGCGCCAGTCCGGCCTGCAATCCGAGGCGGCGCGGGCCGAGCTCGCCCTGCTGGAGACGGCCGAGGCCGCGCGCCGCGCGGCCCGGGCCGACCGCCTCCTCCGCATCGCCACCAGCCGTTCCGCCGATGCGCCGGCGGAGGGGGGATCGGAGGGAGGGTCGGCAGCATGAGCTCGGCCGCCGTCGCCCTCTTCGTCGCCGGCGGCGCCCCGCGCTCTGCGGCAGCTTTGCGCAACCTCACCGCCGCCATCGCCGCCACCGGCCGGCCCGAGGGCACCTTCCGCATCGAGCTGATCGACGTGCTGCGCGACCCGGCCCGGGCGCTGGAGGCCGGGCTGCTGGCGACGCCGAGCCTCGCCCTCACCGCCGCCAATGGCCGCCGCCGCTGGTTCATCGGCGATTTCGACCGGCCGGAGCTGCTGGCCGGCTGGCTCGCCGACGTACTGGACGGCGACCCCCCCTGACCTCCGCCGCGTCAGGCTCTATATCTGGCGACCAGCAGGAGCTTGCCCGTGGTCGCCATCACCTCGCCCGCCTTCAAGGAGAATGCCCGGACCGCGCTCGCAGACCCCGGTTTGCAGAAGGCGCTCGGCACGGCGAAGGGCGCCTTCCTCCAGCGCCGCGCCCAGGCCGTCGCCAACCTGCCGGAATTCGAGCAGCTCCGGGACATCGGCCGGAACATCAAGAACCATACGCTGGCGAACCTCGACTTCTACCTCGAGGCCTATGAGGCCAAGGTGAAGGCCGCCGGCGGCCAGGTCCACTGGTGCTCGACCGCCGACGACGCCCGCGCCACCGTGCTGGAGATCTGCCGCCGCGCCAATGCCCGCACCGTCACCAAGGGCAAGTCGATGATCTCCGAGGAGCTCGGGATCAACGCCCACCTGGAAGCGCACGGCATCCGCCCGGTCGAGACCGATCTCGGCGAGTACATCCTCCAGCTCCGCCAGGAGCATCCGAGCCACATCATCGCCCCCGCCTTCCACCTGAACCGCGAGGACTGGGAGGCCGATTTCCGCCGCCTGCACACCGACCTGCCGCGCGACCGCGTCTTCGCCGAGCGGCGCGACATCCTGGCCGAGGCCCGCACCAAGCTGCGGGAGAAATTCCTCCAGGCCGATGTCGGCATCACGGGGGCCAATTTCCTCGTCGCCGAGACCGGCAGCAGCGTCATCGTCACCAACGAGGGCAATGGCGACCTGACCCAGACCCTGCCGCGGGTCCATATCGCGCTCGCCAGCATCGAGAAGGTCGTCCCGACGCTGGAGGACGCCACCAGCCTGCTCCGCCTGCTCGCCCGCTCCGCCACCGGCCAGGACTTCTCGGTCTACACCACCTTTTCCACCGGCGCCCGCCGCCCGGCCGACCTGGACGGGCCGGAGGAGTACCACGTCGTCCTGATCGACAACGGCCGCTCCAACATGCTCGGCACCGAGTTCCAGGAGATGCTGCGCTGCATCCGCTGCGCCGCCTGCATGAACCACTGCCCGGTCTATGGCGCGATCGGCGGCCATGCCTATGGCTGGGTCTATCCCGGGCCGATGGGCTCCGTCCTCACCCCCTCGCTCGTCGGCATCGAGAAGACCGGGATGCTGCCCAACGCCTCCACATTCTGCGGCAAGTGCGAGAGCGTTTGCCCGGTGAAGATCCCGCTGCCGAAGATGATGCGCCACTGGCGCGAGCGGGAATTCGAGCGCCACCTGACGCCCGCCACCCAGCGCAGCAACCTTGCCCTCTGGGCCTGGTTCGCCCGCCGCCCAACGCTTTACCGGGCCGCCACCCGCGCGGCGAACGCCGCCCTCAGCCTGCTCGGCCGCGGCAAGGGCGCCTTCCGCTCCTTGCCGCTGGCGGGCGGCTGGACGGCCGGGCGGGACCTCCCCGTGCCCGAGGGCGGCACCTTCATGGCCCGCTATGCGAAGGAGCAGCGCCGCCGATGACCAAGGAGGCCATCCTCGGCGCCATCCGCCGCGGCCTGAAGCGCGGGCCGCTGCCGGCCGACCAGCAGGCCATGCTGGGCGGGCGGCTGGCGACGCATCCCCGCCACCTCATCCCCGCCCGCTCGCGCCTGCCGCGGCCGGACCAGGTCGCCCTCTTCATCCGCAACGTGGAGAAGGAATTCGGCACCGTCGAGCGCGTCCCGAACGCCGAGGCCGTGCCTGCCGCCATCGCCGACTACCTGGCGGCGCAGAACCTGTCGCCCCGCTTTCCCATGGCGCCGCACCCGGAGCTGCAGGCGATCCCCTGGTCCAGCCGCCCGCTGCTGGAGGTGGAGCAGCGCCGCGCGGAGGCCACCGATCAGGTCAGCCTGCAGCACGGCTATGCCGGCATCGCCGAGACGGGGACGCTGATGCTCCCCTCCGCGCCGGAGCGCCCGACAACCCTCAACCTCCTCGCCGAGACCGAGATGGTGGTGCTCCGCGCCAGCCGCATCGTCGGCGCCTATGAGGAGGCCTGGGACCGCCTCCGCGCCGAGAGCCATGACGAGCGAAGCGGGGGATTCATGCCGCGCAACATCATGTTCGTTACCGGCCCCTCGCGCAGTGCCGATATCGAGCAGACGCTGGAGCTCGGCGCCCATGGCCCGCGGCGCCTCCACGTTATCCTGATCGACGACGACCCCGCCGCCCTGCCGATGGGCGAGGCCACGGCCCCGCCGCCGGTCGCCGTCCCGGGCGGTCCCGCCGCCCCGGGGGATTGAGCCCGCCCGCCCGGCGGCGCCGGGGCCTGACCGAGCTCGATCGCCGTCTCTGGCAGGCCTATACGGCCCATGCCCATGTGGCGCCCATGCCCGGCAAGGCCCTGCCACCGCCGCCGCCGGAGCCGACGCTGCCGGGCCCCGCGCCTGCCGCTCCCCTTGCCGTTCCGCCGCCGCGGCCCGCCGTCTTGCGCCCTGCCCCGGAGCTTCAGGTCGGCACTCCGCCCCCTGGCCTCGACGGCAAGCGATGGCGCGAGCTCCGCCGCGGACGCACCAAGCCGGAGCGCACCCTCGACCTGCATGGCCGCCGCGCCCAGGACGCGCATGCCGCCGTCCGCCGCTTTCTCCAGGAGGCTCAGGCCGACGGCCTCCGCTGCGTCGCCATCGTCACCGGCAAAGGATCGAGCGCCGAAGGCGGCGTGCTCCGCCGCGAGCTGCCCTTCTGGCTGAACGCGGCCGAGATGCGGCCCCTCCTCCTCGGCGCCGCCCACCCGCATGCCAGCAATCCCGGCGCCGTCCACCTGCTGCTTCGCAGGCGCCGGTGACCCCCTTCGGCCAGCGCCTCCGCGCCCTCCGCGAGGCCCATGGCGTCAGCCAGGCCGCTCTCGCCCAGGCGCTGCACGTCTCCCCCGCCTACCTTTCGGCGCTGGAGCATGGCCATCGCGGCCGGCCCTCGCCGGGACTCATCCATCAGGTGAACGAGTTCTTCGGGCTGATCTGGGACGATGCGGAGGAGATGGCGCGTCTCGCTCGCCTTTCCCATCCGCGGGTGGTGCTGGATACGGCGGGGCTGAGCCCGGAGGCGACGGCGCTGGCCAACCGGCTGGCGCGGGATATCCGCAAGCTGTCGCCGGACACCATCAGGGCCTTGCTTCAAACGCTGGATGGGGGGGGCGCCCCCCCCCCCCCCCCATGCCCCCGCCGGGGCCAAAGCTTGGCCCCGGACCCCGCCACAAGTAGGCGTCAGAAGCGCAGGCGGGGGCCAGAGACCAGCTGCGCGGCATGCGTGACGCGGCGGCGGCCATGCGTCTTGGCGGTCAGCACGGCCGCGGTCAGCCGGTTGTCATGCACCGCGGCCAGGCCGAAGCCCTGGTTGTTCAGCAGCAGGAAGTGGTCCGTCACCCGCAGCAGATACCACCCCGGCGCCAGCCCCCCGCGCACCAGCCCGAGCAGGCTCGGCCGCCGCTCCGGCAGCTCCACCGGCGCATGCGCCACGCCCAGCTGCTCCAGCGCCCCGAGGATGTCCCGCCAATAGGCCGTCACCACCGGCCCGGTGCCAGGGTACCAGTCCGGCGCGACCCCCCGCAGCAGCGTGCCCGCCGCCCGGTAGGGCAGCCCACTCGCCAGGGCCAGCGTCGCCGGCCCGCACCATGGCACCAGCCCGCCATTCTCCTCCATCAGCTCGTCATGGCTGCGCAGCCCAGTCGGGCGCTCGGCGAGGGCGGAGTCGGCCACCGGCCCGGCCTCCGTAAGACGCCCATCCTGACGATCTGCCATCGCGCGATCCCGCAAGCAGCCGGACGCGGGATGGCGCCCAGGATGCTCACAAGATCGTGTTTATTCACCTTGTCGTCAATATACGATTGCTGGGAACCCTTACCTGATCAGCACGCCATGCTGCCGGAGGAAGCCGAGCAGCGGCAGCAGCGGCAGGCCGAGGATGGCGCTGTGCTCCCCCTCCACCGCATCGAACAGCTGCACCCCGATCCCCTCCAGCCGATAGGCCCCGACCGAGCCAAGCACCGCCTCCCCTTCCGCCGCGAGATAGGCACCGAGGAATTCCTCGGAAAAGTCGCGCATCGTCAGCCGGGGCCTCGCAAGGTGTTGCCAGACCCGCTGGCCGCCGCGCCAGCAGACCATCGCCGTCATCAGCTCATGCGGCCGGCCGCGCAGCGCCAGCAGCTGCGCCCGCGCCGCCGCCATGTCCGGCGGCTTGTCGAACCAGCGCCCGTCGCAGACCAGCAGCTGGTCGGCGCCGATCACCAGCGCCTCCGGATGCCGCCGGGCGATGCGCTGCGCCTTGGCCTCGGCCAGCAGCATCGCCGCCTCGCCGGGTGGGATGCCCTCGGCGCGGGCGCTTTCCTTGATCGCCGCCTCGTCCACCGCCGCCGCCTCGGCCGTGAAGCGCAGCCCCGCCGCCGCCAGCACCGCCCGCCGGGCCGCCGAGGCGGTGGCGAGGATGAGGGCCGGTGCCTCCCGCTGGATCATGCCGCGCCTCCGCCGAGCACCACCGCCGCCGGATCGGCCGGCGCATGGCCCCCCGCTGCCCCTCGGCGGGCATGCCAGGCGTCCATGAGCTGAAGAACGGTCGCCGCCGTTTCCTCGATGCTCCGCCGCGTCACGTCGATCACCGGCCAGCCATGCTGGTTGCAGAGCCGCCTGGCAGCGAGGATCTCGGCCTTCACGCTGTCATGATCGATATAGTCGTTGGTGTCCTGCCGCACGCCGTCGGCGCCGATGAGCCGCAGCCGGTGCCGGCGGATCTCGATCAGCGCCTTTGTCTCGATGGTCAGCCCCACCACCGGGCAGGGCGAATCCGCCAGCTCCGGCGGCAGTTCCGAATTGGGCACGATCGGGACGTTGGCCGCCTTGATCCCACGGTTCGCCAGGTAGAAGCAGGTCGGCGTCTTGCTGCTGCGCGAGACGCCGACGAGGCAGACATCCGCCTCGTGGATGCCTGCTGCCCCCTGCCCGTCGTCATGCGCCAGCACGTAATGCATGGCGTCGATCCGGCGGAAGTAGTCGGCATCCATCACATGCTGCGCCGCCCGCTTCTCCCTGGCCCGCGCCCCGAGCTGCCCCTGCAGCAGGTCCACCACTTGGTCGAGCACCGAGAGGCAGGGCACGCCGAGGCGCATGCAGGCCTCCTCCAGCGCCAGCCGCAGGCTCTTGTCCACCAGGGTGAAGAGCACCGGCCCCGGCTCGTGGTCGAGCCCCTCCAGCACCCGGTCGAGCTGCAGGCGGGAGCGGATGAGGCTCCAGCGATGATGCACCACGTGGTGGTCCTCGAACCGCGCCAGGGTCGCCCGGGCGATCGAATTGAGCGTTTCGCCCGTGCTGTCGGAGACCAGGTGCAGGTTGACTGTTCTGTGGGGCATCCCGGGAGAATAGCGCAGGCCGCTGGGGACGAAGTGGAAAACTCCGAGGCAAACGCCGCCCGCGGTGGATGGAGGGGACGACTCAGTATGTCCCGCACAGGCGGGAGGGGAATCCCGCCTGAGTCGGCCGACTCCGGGACGGCGGAGGATTCACCCAACGGAGTCAGCGAGTCGCCGACTCAGTCGATCGTGGACAGGCCTGTGGATGGAATCCGGAGTAATTGCCTCCACAGCATCCACAGGCCCTATCACTACCTCATCCTTTCAAGACTCTTGTTTTCTTGCGAAGGGTAGGGCTCCAGGGAGGAAGAGATGCCAGGTGTGAGCGAAAGTCCGAGTCAGAAGCCCCTGCTCCGCGCCCTGGCCGGCGAGGCGGTCTGGCCGCCGCCGATGTGGCTGATGCGCCAGGCCGGCCGCTACCTGCCCGAGTACCGGGAGATCCGCGCCCAGGCCGGCGACTTCATCGCCCTCTGCACCGCGCCGGCGATGGCGGCCGAGGTCACGCTCCAGCCGATCCGCCGCTACGGCATGGACGGGGCCATCCTCTTCTCCGACATCCTCATGGTGCCCTGGGCGATGGGCCAGTCGCTCCGCTTCGCCGAGGGCGAGGGGCCGGTGCTGGAGCCGGTGCGCGACGCCGCGGCGATCAACCGACTCGATCCGACCGTCTGCGCCGCCAATGCCGCGCCGATCATCGAGACGGTGCGCCTGGTCCGCGCCGGGCTGGCCGAGGAGGCGCCGCGGACGACGCTGATCGGCTTCGCCGGCAGCCCCTTCACCGTCGCCTGCTACATGGTGGAGGGCCATGGCAGCCGCGACTTCGCCGCCGCCCGCGGCATGGCCTATGGCGACCCGGCGCTGTTCGGCCGGCTCATCCGCATCCTGATCGATGCCAGCGCCGACTATCTGTGCGCCCAGGCCGATGCCGGGGCGGAGGTGCTGATGCTGTTCGACAGCTGGGCCGGGCTGCTGGCGCCGAGCCAGTTCCGCCGCTGGGTGATCGAGCCGACGGCGAGCCTGGTCCGTGCCATCCGCAAGCGCCACCCGACCATCCCGCTGATCGGCTTCCCCCGCCTTGCCGGGCCGATGCTGGCGGAATACGCGCAGCGCACCGGGGTTCAGTGCCTCGGCATCGACACCTCGATGGACCTGCGCTGGGCCGCCTCGGCGGTGCCGCCCTCGATGTGCCTCCAGGGCAACCTCGACCCGCTTTCCCTCGTCACCGGCGGCATGGCCCTGGAGACGGAGGCCCGTTCCATCCTGGGTGCCATGCGCGGCCGCCCCTTCATCTTCAACCTCGGCCACGGCATCGAGAAGGTGACGTCTCCCGATAACGTCTCGGCCTTGGTCCGCCTGGTCCGCACCGGCTGACTCAGGGGTTCCAAGGGCCCTCCGGCCCTTGGCAGGAGGAGCTTGAGGAGGGCAGCGCCCTCCTCAATGCCTCGAATTGCCCGCCGGGGTAATTCCCCCCGCCCCCGCTTTGCTCTAACCCGCAGCTTGACCCGCTGGCGAAGCGGCCAAATCTGCGGGCCTGGATCATGGCTCGGGGAGTTCCGATGCAGCGGGTGGCGGTGGTGCTGTTCAATCTCGGGGGGCCGGACGCGCCGGACAGCGTACGCCCGTTCCTCGAGAACCTCTTCACCGACCCGGCCATCCTGCGGGTGCCCGGCTTCATTCGCCCCTGGCTCGGCCGCTTCATCGCCAAGCGGCGCACCCCGGCGGCGTCCGAGAACTACGCCATCCTCGGCGGCCGGTCGCCCCTGCTGGAGCTGACCGAGGCGCAGGCCCACGACCTCCAGGCGGAGCTGAATGCGGCCGGCGGGGCGGAGTATCGCTGCTTCATCGCCATGCGCTATTGGCACCCGATGAGCGACGCCACCGCCCGCGCCGTGCGCGGCTGGGGCCCGGACCGGGTGCTGCTGCTGCCCCTCTACCCGCAATACTCGACGACGACGACCGGCAGCAGCGTCACCGCCTGGGACGAGGCTGCTGCCCGCGCCGGGCTCGCCGTGCCGACCAAGACACTCTGCTGCTACCATTCCGACCCGGCCTTCGCCGCGGCGACGGCGGCCGCCGTCCGCACGGCTTACGACTCCGCCCGCGCCGCCCTGGCGCCGGGGGTTCCGCTGCGCATCCTGTTCTCCGCCCACGGATTGCCGGAAAGCATCGTCAAGCGCGGCGACCCCTATCAGTGGCAGGTGGAGCGGAGCGTCGCCGCCGTGGTCGAGCGCCTGGGGATCGAGGGGCTGGACCACTCCATCTGCTACCAGTCCCGCGTCACCCCGCAGAAATGGATCGGCCCAAGCACCGAGCTGGAGCTGGAGCGCGCGGCGCATGACAAGGTGGCGGTGCTGATCTGCCCCATCGCCTTCGTTTCCGAGCATTCGGAGACGCTGGTGGAGCTCGACGTGGAGTACCGTGAGGAAGCGGAGCGCCTCGGCGTTCCCGGCTATTACCGCGTCCCGGCCCAGAACAGCGACCCAGCCTTCATCCGGGCGCTGCGCGACCTGGTCCGCCGTGCCGAGGCCGATGAGCGCCCGCTGTGCAGCTTCGCCGGCGGCCGGCAATGCCCGAAGCCCTTCGGCGACTGCCCGCATGCCAGGGCCCGCACCCGCGCCCCGGAGCTCGCCTGATGCGCCCCGCCGCCGTCCTCTTCGACTGCGACGGCGTGCTGGCGGACAGCGAGGGGCTGGTGAACCGCCTGGTCGCCGAGGCGATCAGCGCCCAGGGCTGGCGCCTTTCCGCCGAGCAGGCGCGCGAGACCTTTCTCGGCATGGCCCTGCCGGAGATGCTGCCCGTCATCGAGGCCCGCTGCGGCGCGCTGCCGGGGGATTGGGGCGAGGCGCTGACCCGCCGCATCATGGCCGCCCTGACCGAAGAGGTGGAGGCCATCCCCGGCGCCCCGGCTGCCGTCGCCGCCGCTGCGGCCGCCGGGCTGCCGCTCGCCGTCGCCTCCAACTCCACCCGCGGCGAGCTGCGGGCGAAGCTCGCCCGGCTCGACCTCGCCCGGTATTTCGGCGCGCGCGTCTTCACCTTCGAGGACGTGCCCCGGCCGAAGCCCGCGCCCGACATCTACCGCGCCGCCGCCGCCGCCTGCGGTGCCGCCCCGGCCGACTGCATCGTGGTGGAAGACAGCCTGCTCGGCGCCCGCGCCGGGATCGCCGCGGGCTGCCGCGTGTTGGGCTTCACGCGGGACACGGAAGCGGCCGTGCTGGCCGCGGTCGGCGCCCGGCCCTTCGCCAGCATGGCGGAGCTGCCGGCCCTGCTGGGAATCGAGGAGTAGCCCATGATCGGACGCGGAATACTGGCCGCCGCGGCGGCGCTGCTGCTGATGGCCGCCGGCGAGCCGCCCGAGGCGGAGCGGATGATCCCCGGCGGCCGCGCCGGCTGGGTGGCCGACCCAAGGAGCGGCTGCTGGCTCTGGGCCGGCGGCATCGAGCCCGGCGCGAGCGACATCGTCGCCGACTGGAACGGCGCCTGCCCCGAAGGCCCCGCCGAGGGCCCTGGCCGCGCCATCGTCACTTGGCAGAGCCGCGGCGAGACCCGCCGCATGGACTACCAGGGCGACATCCTCCGCGGGAAGAACGAGGGCCGCGGCAAGCTCACCATCACCGAGGGCGGCCGGGTGGTGAGCGAGGAGGAGGGCGTCTTCCGCGACGACCGGCTGGTGGAGGGCCGCCTTGCCCTGCCCCGCCTTGGCATCGAATTCGAGGGGACGCTTCGTGCCGGCCACCCGCAGGGCCCAGGGCGGCTCAGCGTGCAGGGCCGCGTCTTCCAGGGCGACTGGGTGAATGGCTGCCTGCAGCAAGGCGACAACTGGGTCGCCTTCACCCGTCCGGTCGAGAGCTGCGCCGGGCAGGATACCTGATCTCGTGACCATCGACGCCCTTGCGCCGCTTTATCCCTGGACCAAGGCGCTGCACCTGATCGCGGTCATCGCCTGGATGGCCGGGCTGCTCTACCTGCCGCGGCTCTTCGTCTACCACAGCCAAGTGCCGGTCGGCGGCGCGCAGAGCGACTTGTTCCAGACCATGGAGCGCCGCCTGATGCGCGGCATCATGAACCCGGCGATGATCGCCGTCTGGCTGCTGGGGATCACCCTGGTGCTGACGCCCGGCGTCATCGACTGGCGGGCCGGCTGGTGGCACACCAAGCTGCTCTCGGTGCTGCTGATGAGCGGCGTCCACGGCCACCTCTCCGCCGCCCGCCGCCGCTTCGCCGCCGACGAGCGGCCGAAGACCGAACGCTACTGGCGCGTGGTGAACGAGGTGCCGGCGGTGCTGATGGCGATCATCATCATCATGGTCATCGTGAAGCCGTTCTAGCCGGCGAACCCCGCCCACTCCGCGCGGATCTCCGCCATCCGCGCCGCCAGCTCCTCTGTCCGGCCGATCTCCTCGGTGAAGCCCATCGGCCGGAAATCCGCCATGCGCATCGGGTAGAGGATGCCGTCCAGGTGGTCGTACTCGTGCTGGACGACGCCGGCATGGAAGCCCGTCACCTCGGCCGAGACCGGCCGGCCGTCGCAATCGACGCCCGAATAGCGGATGCGGGCGAAGCGCGGCACCGCGGCCCGCAGGCCGGGGATGGAGAGGCACCCCTCCCACCGCATCTGCCGCTCCTCGCCCACCGGCTCGATCACCGGGTTGATGACGACGGTGTTGCCGGCCACCGCATCCCCCTCCGCCCCAGTCGAGCGATGCGGCTGCACCCGGAAGACGAAAAGCCGAAGCGGCACATGCACCTGCGGCGCCGCGAGCCCGGCCCCCGGCGCATCTTCCATGGTGTCGAACATGTCCCGCACCAAGCGACGGATCTCGGGCGCGCCGGGGTCGGCGACCGGCCGGCAAGGCTCGAGCAGGACGGGGTGGCCCATGCGGGCGATCTTGAGGACGGCCATGGCGGAAGCTTACCAGCCCGCCCGCCCCCTGCGAGACTTGACCTTGAGGGGGAAATACCCCATCTCAATCGTTGACGGCCAGCGATTCGGTCCTTTAGGGTCCGCTCCGCTTCCTCGGGGCATAAGGCTCGTTCACGCGCCCGCTGCCTCTCTCCCTCCTTCCTTCCTTGGGACATCGCCGGCCACTGGCCCCGGCCCCTATCCAGGGTCCGTGTTCATGGCACAGGCGGAAGGGCCGGACTTATGGCGCGCCACGCGCCGCGATCCCCGGCCTCATTGGGACCGTCCTGTCCCCTCGCATCCGGACGCACCGCGCCATGCATCTTTCCGAACTCAAGGCCAAGAGCCCCGCCGAACTCCTCTCCTTCGCCGAGGAGCTTCAGGTCGAGAACGCCTCGTCCCTGCGCAAGCAGGACATGATGTTCGCCATCCTCAAGCAGCTCGCCGAGAACGACCAGGCAATCTTCGGCGAAGGCACGCTCGAGATCCTGCCCGACGGCTTCGGCTTCCTCCGCAGCCCGCAGGCGAACTTCCTCCCCGGGCCGGACGACATCTACATCTCGCCCGCCCAGGTGCGCCGCTTCGGCCTCCGCACGGGCGACACGGTCGAGGGCCAGATCCGCGCGCCGAAGGACGGCGAGCGCTACTTCGCCCTCCTCAAGGTCAACGCCATCAATTTCGAGCCGCCGGAGGCGCTCCGCCACCGGATCAATTTCGACAACCTGACGCCGCTCTACCCCAACCGCCGCCTCAAGATGGAGAACCCGGACGCGGAGGCGGTCGCCAAGGGCCCGTCCAAGGACTACACCCACCGCGTCATCGACCTGATCGCGCCGATCGGCATGGGCCAGCGCGCGCTCGTCGTTGCGCCGCCGCGCACCGGCAAGACGGTGATGCTGCAGAACATCGCCAAGTCGATCACTGCCAACCACCCCGAGGTCTTCCTCATGGTTCTGCTCATTGACGAGCGGCCGGAGGAAGTCACCGACATGGCCCGCACCGTGCGCGGCGAGGTCGTCGCCTCCACCTTCGACGAGCCGGCGACGCGCCACGTCCAGGTGACGGAGATGGTGCTCGAGAAGGCCAAGCGCCTGGTCGAGCACAAGCGCGACGTGGTGATCCTGCTGGATAGCATCACCCGCCTCGGCCGCGCCTACAACAGCGTCGTGCCGTCGAGCGGCAAGGTGCTGACCGGCGGCGTGGACGCCAACGCCCTGCAGCGGCCGAAGCGCTTCTTCGGCGCGGCGCGCAACATCGAGGAAGGCGGATCGCTGACAATCATCGCCACGGCGCTGATCGACACCGGCTCGCGCATGGACGAGGTGATCTTCGAGGAGTTCAAGGGCACGGGCAACTCCGAGCTCGTCCTCGACCGCAAGCTCTCCGACAAGCGCACCTTCCCGGCGATCGACATCACCAAGTCCGGCACCCGCAAGGAGGAGTTGCTGGTGGATCGCGCCACGCTCGCCAAGATGTGGGTCCTGCGCCGCATCCTGAACCCGATGGGCACCCAGGACTCGATGGAGTTCCTGTTGGACAAGCTGAAGTACAGCAAGACCAACCAGGACTTCTTCGATGCTATGAACACCTGACCGGTGTTCATAGCATCGAGTCATTTCCCTGCGCGCCTGTCCGGCGCGACGCGTTGAACGCCTCGATCCGGCTTCCGAGCCGGATCGGTCAGGGCCTCTTCGTGGCCAGGACCCCCAAGGCGCCGCTATAGGTCGGCTTGCTCCAGGAGAAGACGTCGGTGCCGCTTTCGAGCGAGCGGCAGGCGCTCCAATGGATGCGGGCATTTGGGGACTTCGCGATCACCATCTTCACGATGTCCTCCAGATGGATGCCCACATCCTTGTCCGTCGTGGTGATGTAGCGGTCGTTCGCCGTCGAGGACATCGCCAGGTTGAGGTAGCCGCCGGCCTTGCTGCTGAACAGCCGATAGTTCCGGCACGGCGAGCCCGCGGTGACGGTCTCGGTCGGCGTCGGCGCGGTGCCGCCGGCCAGCACCTGGTCCACCTTCTGGCCAATGGTATTGGGCAGTGAAACGCCGTCGGGCACGTAGAACAGGATGGTCACCCCAGCCGGCACGGTAAAGGTCCCGTCCGTTGGCCAGCGTGCGCCATGCCCGCCGCAGACATAATCAACGACGCCGAACAACGAGGCGCGCAATGCGGCAATACTTCCTGACATACTTCAGCCCTTCCCGGGGCGGCATGAAATGAGTGAGCCGCCTGATGGAACCTAAACTGTGCCGAACCCGGATGCCATGACCGTCGCCCCGATAGTGTCCCTCGCCGGGCAGGCCCCAGCGGAGCCCGCCCTCGCCACCATTCTCCGCGCCGCCAGCTTCGCCGCCCGCGTCCATGCCACGCACCGCCGAAAGGGCGCCGCCGCCGAGCCCTATGTGAACCATGTGCTGGAGGTGGCGGAGATCCTTGCCGCCGCCGGCGCCCCGCCCGCCGCCATCGTCGCCGGCCTGCTGCACGACACCGTCGAGGACAGCGATGCCGACCCCGTCCCGACCACGCTTGCCGATCTCGACGCTGCCTTCGGCGCCGAGGTCGCCGGTATCGTCGCTGAGGTCTCGGACGACAAGTCGCTGCCGAAGGAGGTTCGCAAGGGTCTGCAGATCCGTCACGCCGCCGGCGCCTCGGAGGCGGCGAAGCAGGTGAAGCTGGCCGACAAGATCGCCAATCTTCGCACCATGCGGAGCAGCCCGCCCATCGGCTGGGATCATGCCCGTCGCCTCGAATATGTGGGCTGGGCCGGCCGCGTCGCCGCCGGCGCCAAGGGCGTCAACCCGGCCCTCGACGTACTCTTTGACGAGACCTATCGCCACGCGGTGACGCGCCTAGCGGAGGAAGCCTGAGGGGGAAGTATTCGGGACGCCGGCCGGCTTGGGGGGGTCTGATCCCGGGCCGCATGGAGGGGGGGAGCGGCCCGGGACTGCTCAACCGGCGTCCCGTGGTCAGAACATGGCACGTCCGGCGGCCGATTGTGAGTCTCCAGTCGATGACAGTGCCGATAGCTGCCCGGCGTCCGAAGCATGATCGTTGAGCACCGAAAGGGCCGAAGGCGCGAAATCCCACGGAAGAACAATGTTTTAGGCGACAGCGCGATCGGCTGGCCCTGGATCGTGGTCTGGCGCAGGAATGCGTGAGGCGTCATGGTGCGCCCCCTTTTGTCCCGGGAGTTCCGAATGTCCCACCAGGCTCTCTTGGCCCTGCCCCGTCGCACCCTGCTCGGTGGCCTGCTCGCCACCCCCGTACTGGCGAGGGCCCAGCCGGCCTTCCCCAACCGCCCGGTCTCGCTGATCATTCCTTTCCCGCCCGGCGGCACCACCGATGTCGTGCTGCGTGCCCTGGCGGAAGGCGCCTCCCGCCATCTGCCGCAGCCGATCGTCATCGACAACAAGCCGGGCGCGGCGAATACCCTTGGCGCCGCCGCCGTTGCCCGCGCCAGGCCGGATGGCTACCTCCTCACCCAGCTTCCCGCTTCCGCCATCCGCGTGCAGCTCCTGCAGAAGCTGCCCTATGACACGCTGCGCGACTTCACACCCATCCTCAGCGTCACCGGCTATTCCTATGTGGTCGTCGCCAAGGCCGGCCGCTTCCCCAATGGCTGGGCCGACTTCATCGCCGAGGCCCGCCGCCGCCCCGGCCAGCTTGCCTTCGGTTCCACCGGCGCCAACGGCTCTCCGCATGTCACCATGGCGGAGCTGGCGGCGAAGGAGGGGGTGGAGGTGATCCACGCTCCCTTCCGCGGCGATGCCGATGGCTCCCAGGCGCTGCTCGGCGGGCATATCGACGTCATGGCCGGCGGCTCCGGCCTCGGCGCGCTCGCCGATGGCGGGCAGGCGACGATCCTCAATGTCTGGACGGCGGAACGCCTTACCCGCTGGCCCACGGCGCCGACGCTGAAGGAACTCGGCTACGACATGGCGGTGACCACGCCCTTCGGCATCGTGGCCCCGGCCGGCCTGGACCCGGCGGTGACGCGCATCCTGCACGATGCCTTTGCTGCCGCGCAGAAATCGGAGGAGTTCCGCGCCATCCTCGCCCGCTACGACATGCCGGACGAGTACCGCGACAGCGCCGGCTACGCCGTCAGCCTGCGCGAGACCGTCGCGCGGGAAGAGGCGCTGATCCGGCGGCTCAACCTGACCGCCGGCTGATGGGGGACGAGACCACAGCGCTGGAACGCGCCTGCCTCACGGCCCTGCCGGCGCCGCGCCAAGCCTTCGACGGGAATTTCGTGGCGAAGCTTTTTCTCGGCGGTACCGGCCGCGCCAATGCGGCGAGCTCGCTCGACCCGGCGCCCGATCCGGCGCTCGCCAGCCGCATCGCCCGGATCGAGGCGCTCTATGCCCGCCACGGCCTGGCCTGCCGCTTCCGCCTGACGCCGCTCGACCCGCCCGGGCTCGAGCCGCTGCTCGCGGCGTGCGGCTATGCCGAGGGCGACGAAACCATCGTCCATGCCGGCCCCCTTCCTCCCCACGGAGCCGACGCCGCCGTCCGTCGCTTCGACGGCCCCGAGCCGGGCTGGATGGCGGTGGTGGCGACGGCCGAATACCAGACCGAAGCACGTCGCGCCGAGAAGCTGCAGTTACCGGAGTTGCTGGCCGCCCCCGGTGGCTGGTTCGTGCTGCGGGAGGGGGGGGTGGAGGCCGCCTGCCTCTTTGCCGTGGCGGATGGACCGTATTGCGGCATCTTCGACCTGGCGACGCGCCCTGAGTTCCGCCGCCGCGGCCTGGGCGACCGGTTGGTCCGCGCCGCCGCCCATTGGGCGGCCGGCCTTGGTGCCACCCGCCTTTGGGCGCAGGTGGCGAGCACCAACGCCGCTTCCCTCGCCCTGCAACGCCGCGTCGGGCTGACGGAGGCCTATCGCTACCGCTACCGGACCAAACCCGTCACCGTGCCCTGAGCCGCGGCTCGGCCCTTGCCTTCTCCACCAGGATGTCGACCACCGCCCGTACCCGCCGGGGCAGGCCGCGGCTGCCTGGCCAGACGGCATGGACATCGCGCGGCTCCGCTCGCCAGCCCGGCAGCACGGGAACGAGCATCCCCGCTTCCACTTCTTCCATCACTCCCCAGGGGGCCAACAGGGCGATGCCGAGCCCGGCACGGGCCGCCGCATGGGTGCTGTCGACGCTATCCGCGCTGAAATGCCCATGGGTCTCGAGCGTCACCGTCCGCCCGTCCGGCCCGTCGAGGGTCAGCAGGCTGTTGGCCCGCCCTATGGTCAGGCGGCAGAACTCATGCTCCGCCAGCGCCTCCGGCGTCTCCGGCATTCCGGCCCGCTGCAGGTAGGCCGGCGAGGCGAAGAGCGAGAAGTCGATCCGCCCGAGCCGGCGCACGATCAACGACTGCTCGCGGATCGGACCGAAGCGGACGGCGAGGTCGATGCCCTCGCCGATCAGGTCAACCGGTCGCGGATCCAGTCGCGCATCGATCTGGATGCCGGGATGGGCGAGCAGGAAGTCCTGCAGCCAGGGCAGCACGACCTGGTTGAAGAAGGTCGCCACGCAAGCGATGCGCACCAGCCCGGCAAGCGAGGCCTGGGCGCCGCGCACCGTCGCCTCCGCCTCGTCGAGCTGCTCGAGGATGCGAACGGCCTCGGCATGGAAGGCCTGCCCCGCCTCGGTCGCCGAGAGGCCGCGCGGCGAGCGCAGCAGCAGAGGCACGCCAAGCCGCCCTTCCAGTTCGCCGATGATGCGGGAGACGCTCGGCTGGCTCATCGCCAGGTCGCGGGCGGCGCGGGTGATGTTCCCGGTTTCCACCACGCGCCGGAAGACCGAGAGCTGCTGAAGCTTGTCCATGGGCCGGAAAAATTCCTGCCGAAATCATTTCGGCAGAAACGTGCTCCGCTGGGAAAGGCTAGACCGTGAAGACCGTGCTGCCGGTCGTCTTCCGGCTCTCAAGGGCACGGTGCGCCTCGGCCGCATCCTTCAGGGCGAAGGTCTGGTTGATGGCGATCTTCACGCCGCCCGACTTCACCACCTCGAACAGGTCGTTCGCCGTCGCCACCAGGTCATCGCGCTTGGCGGTGTAGGTGTTGAGCGTCGGCCGCGTGACGTAGAGCGAGCCCTTGGCCGCCAGCACGCCAAGGTCGGTCGTGACCGGGCCCGAGGCATTGCCATAGCTGATCATCAGCCCGAAGGGGCGAAGGCAGTCGAGCGAGGTGGTAAAGGTATCCTTGCCGACGCTGTCGTAGACCACGGGCAGCATCGCACCGCCGGTGATCTCCCGGACCCGCGCAGGGATGTTTTCGCTGGTCAGCAGCGCATGGTCGGCGCCGAGCGAGGTGATGAGCTGCGCCTTCTCCGGCGTCGAAACCACGCCGATCACCGTGGCGCCGAGATGCTTTGCCCACTGCACGAGAATGCTGCCGACGCCGCCGGCTGCGGCATGCACCAGGATGGTGTCACCCGCCTTCACCGCATAGGTACGCTTGATGAGGAACTGCGCGGTCATGCCCTGCAGCATCATCGCCGCGGCCTGGGTGAAGTCGATCCCATCGGGGATCTTCACCAAGCGGTCGGCCGGGGCGCAGCGCGCCTCCGCATAGGCGCCGAGCGCACCGGCATAGGCCACGCGGTCGCCGATCTTCAGCTCGGTCACGCCATCGCCCACCGCCTCGACCACGCCAGCACCCTCCATGCCGACTGTCACCGGCATGGAAGGCGCCTTGTAGAGGCCCGTACGGAAATAGACGTCGATATAGTTCAGCCCCACCGCACGGTGGCGCACCAGCACCTCGCCCGGTTTCGGGTCGGGCAGGGGCACCTCTTCCCAGATCAGCTTTTCGGGACCGCCGTGGTCATGGACGCGGATGGCATGGTTCATGGCTGGGTTCCTTGCGGCGCCGTCGGCCTTTGGGGGGAAGTGCGGAACAGCGGAAGTGTTGCCGCTTCCTCGCGCGAAACCCCGCGCGCTTCAAGGGCCAGGAGGAAGCGCTTGGTCGCGATCCCACCTTCCCCCGAATAGCCGCCAATTCCGCCGCCGGCCGCGACGACGCGATGGCAGGGGATGATGATCGGGATGGGGTTCGCGCCATTCGCCTGGCCGATGGCCCGTGGCGAGCCGCAACCGATCTCCCGCGCGATGTCGATGTAACTCCGCGTCTGGCCCGGTGGGATGCGGCAAAGCGCCGCCCAGACGCTCTGGCGGAAGGTGCTGCCCTGTGGCGCCAGCGGCAGGTCGAACCGAACCCGCTTGCCGTCGAAGTAGTCGTGCAGCTGCGCCGCCGCCTCGCGCAGCACCGGCGTCGGGGCCGGGTTGTCGATGCCATAGGCCCGGCCCCAGTCGAGGGCCAGGATGGCGCCGCCCTCCTCGAAGACGGTGATCTCGCCGAGGGGCGTATGCAGGGTCAGGTGCGGCATGATGGAGAGCATGCCACACCGCGGCCGGGACGTCGTCAAGCGCGGCCCTGGCCGCAGGGGGGTGCCATCGCTACATGGGGGAAGACTGTCAGGAAGCCTCCCGCCCATGGCTGAACTTACCGATCCGCCTCCCTATTTCCGCGCCCATGTCTTCGTCTGCTGCAACCGCCGGCCGGAGGGGCATCGCCGTGGCTCCTGTGCCGCCCGCGGCAGCGAGGCGCTGCGCGACTACATGAAGGCCCGCACCAAGGAACTCGGCCTGGAGGGCGTTCGCGTCAATCAGGCCGGCTGCCTCGACCGCTGCGAATTCGGCCCCGCTATGGTCATTTATCCCGAAGGCATCTGGTACCAGCCGCAGACCCGGGAGGACATCGACGAGATCCTCACGGCCCATCTCCAGGCCGGCGGCCGAGTTCCGCGCCTGATGCTCACGGACAGGGACATCCCGCCGCCCAAAGCATGACCTATGCATGAGGATGTGATCTTCGCCCTGGCCTCCGGCGCCGGCCGGGCTGCCGTGGCGGTGCTACGCCTTTCTGGGCGCGGCACCGGCGCCACGGTGGGGGCGCTGGCCGGCCGCCTGCCGCCACCCCGCCATGCTTCCCTCCGGCGCTTGCGCCATGGCGGCGAGTTGCTGGACGAGGCGCTGGTCCTCTGGTTCCCCGGCCCCGGCAGCTACACTGGCGAGGACAGCGCCGAGCTGCACCTCCATGGCGGCCCCGCCGTCCTCGCCGGCGTCGCCGAGGCCTTGGTCGCGCTGGGCGCCCGCCCCGCCGAGCCTGGCGAGTTCACCCGCCGCGCCTTCCTCAACGGCAGGCTCGACCTGACCGCCGCCGAAGGCATCGCCGACCTCATCACCGCCGAGACCGCCGGCCAGCGCCGCCAGGCCTTGCGGCAGGCCGGCGGCGCCCTCGCCACGCTTTATGCGGGCTGGACGGCGCGCCTGACCGCTCTGCTCGCGCGCCAGGAAGCCTTCATCGAATTCGAGGAGGAGGATCTTCCGCCTGATCTCGACGATGCCGTCGCCACCGCCGCGATGGCGCTGCGGAGCGAGATCGCCGCCCATCTCGCTGATGGCGGCCGCGGCGAGCGGCTGCGTGAGGGGCTGCACATCGCCATCCTCGGCGCCCCCAATGCCGGCAAATCCTCCCTGCTGAATGCCCTGGTCGGCCGGGAGGCGGCCATCGTCTCCGCCCGTGCCGGCACGACGCGTGACGTGGTGGAAGCCCGGCTCGACCTCGCCGGCATCCCCGTCACCCTGGCTGACACGGCAGGCCTCCGCGACGCCGCCGACGAGATCGAGGCCGAGGGTATCCGGCGCGCCCGCCGCTGCGCCGAGGAGGCGGACCTCCTCCTTCTCCTTTTCGCTGCCGACCAGGCGCCGGATGCTGAAACCCTCGCCTGGCGGCGCCCCGATGCGCTCCTCGTTCTCAGCAAATCGGACCTCGCCTCCACGTCCTCCGGTCTCGACGGCCTTCCCGTCTCCGCTCATACCGGTGCGGGCCTTGATACCCTCCGCGCCCGCCTCGAGGCCGAAGCCCTGGCCCGAGCCGGCACCACTGGCGAGACCCTGCTGACCCGCCCTCGCCATCGTGCCGCCTTGCAGGACGCCCTTGCCTGGCTCGACACCCTGCCCTCGGCCCCTCTTCCCGAACTCCGCGCCGAAGCCCTGCGTGCCGCCCTCCGCGCCGTCGGCCGCATCACCGGCCGGGTGGGCGTCGAGGCCGTGCTTGACGTTGTCTTCAGTGAGTTCTGCATCGGAAAGTAAGATGGACGACGATCTCCGCGCTGCTTGGACCCGCCACGCCGCTGCCCGTCAGCGCTTCCTGGAACTGGCCGCACGCGCCCTCCCCCCCGCCAAGTTGGCCGAACAGGCCCGCCGCCTCGGCCTGCAACTCGACCGGGAACTGGCGCAGATCGGCGAGGAAGAATTGGCCTATGCCATCGACCTCGCCATCTATGCGGCCCCGCCCGGCCGAAGCCGCGCCATTGACCGCATCGCCCGCCAGCATGCCCGCCTGAACACAGAGGCCGCGCTGGTCCTCAACGCCCTCAGCCATGCCTGGCTTTCGGTCTTCCGCGTCGAGGACACCCACCCCGATGGCGGCCTACTGCTGGAGGACATGCTGCTCGGCGGCCAGGTCTGGGCCCTCGACGAAGGCCTTGCCGAAGCAGCCGAGCCCGGCAGCCTCGTCGCCACCCGGCTCGGCCGCGTCCAGGGCTACACCATCACCACCGGCGTTCACTTGGTGCTTGACGATCCCACCCTCGCCAGCATCCGCGAGGTACTGAACCGCAGCGGCCTCGCCCCTGCCGACCTGTTGGAAGACGCCCGATTCACCGAGAACCTCTGGCGCCGCGCCTTGGGCTTCGGCCCCAGCTGAATTCTGGGCTATACGCCCCGCATGTTCGACATGACATGCGATGTGGTGGTGATCGGAGGCGGCCATGCCGGCTGCGAGGCCGCGGCGGCAGCCGCCCGCTGCGGCGCCCGTACCCTGCTGCTGACCCACAAGCTCGAGACCATCGGCGAGATGTCCTGCAACCCGGCCATCGGGGGCATTGGAAAGGGGCACCTGGTTCGCGAGATCGACGCCCTCGACGGCCTCATGGCCCGTGCCGCCGACGCCGCTGGCATCCATTTCAAGCTACTCAACCGCAGCAAGGGCCCCGCCGTCCGTGGCCCCCGCGCCCAGGCCGACCGCCGCTTATACCGCCAGGCGATGCAGGCCCTGCTGCGCGCCACCCCCAACCTCGACTTCCTGGCCGAAGCGGCTGAGGATCTCGTCCTCGATCCCACTGGCCGCGTCATGGGCGTGCTGACGGCCGCCAGCCGCCGCATCGGCGCCGCGGCCGTGGTCATCACCACCGGCACCTTCCTCCGCGGCGAGATTCATATTGGTGAGCGCCGCATCCCCGCGGGCCGCACCGGCGAAGCTCCCTCGATCGGCCTGGCGAACAGCCTCCACCGCCTCGGCCTGCCCCTAGCCCGACTGAAGACCGGCACGCCACCGCGGCTTGACGGCCGGACCATCGATTGGGCAGCGCTGGAAGCTCAGCCTGGCGACGACCCGCCCGAACCCCTCTCCTGGCTGACCAAGCGCATCACCAACCGCCAGCTCGCCTGCGCCATCACCGCGACGACGCCCGAAACTCATGCGCTGATCCGCGCCAACCTGCACCGCAGCGCCGTCTATGGCGGCCGCATTGCCGGCACCGGCCCGCGCTACTGTCCTTCCATCGAGGACAAGGTGGTCCGCTTTGCCGAGCGACAGCGCCACCAGATCTTCCTCGAACCGGAGGGGTTGGACGACGACACCGTCTACCCCAACGGCATCTCGACCAGCCTGCCGGAAGATGTCCAGGCCGCGCTAATCGCCACCATGCCCGGCCTGGAGCAGGCCCGCATCCTCCGCCCCGGCTATGCCATCGAATACGATTTCGTCGACCCGCGCTCTCTTCTGCCGACGCTGGAGTTGCGTGCCACCCCCGGCCTCTTCCTTGCTGGTCAGATCAACGGCACCACCGGCTATGAGGAAGCTGCCGCCCAGGGCCTGATGGCCGGCCTCAACGCCGCCTGCCGCGCTACCGGTAGTACACCCGACCGTACTCTCACCCGTGGCGAGGCCTATACCGGCGTCATGATCGACGACCTCGTGCTGCAAGGCGTGACCGAGCCCTACCGTATGCTGACGGCCCGCTCCGAGTACCGCTTGGCCCTTCGCGCTGACAATGCCGGCCTCCGCCTTACTGATCGCGGTCTCGCCTGGGGCTGCGTTGGGCCAGAGCGCGCCGCCCTTCACACCCGCTTCAAATCCGATGTGGCGGAGACCTTGGCCCGGGCCTGCCAGGACGGCCGTACTCCTGCCCAATACGCCGCCTCCGGCATCACCGTGAACCAAGATGGCCGCTGGCGCTCCGCTCTGGAAGTCCTGGCCCTTCCTGCCGTCTCCGCCGAAGCAGCCGAGCGCGTCTTCTCTTGGCTCCGCGATCTGTCCCCCAAGATCCGCGCCGAGTTGGATGCTCAGGCACTGTACGCTCCTTATCTGGAGCGCCAATCCGCGGAGCTCCGCATTTTGGAGCGGGAGGAGAAGCTTCCCATCCCTTCAGCTTTGAACTTCACCGACATCCCTGGCCTTTCAGCCGAGATGCGTCAGCGCCTCGCTGCCTCCCGCCCAGCCACGTTGGGCAGCGCCGGCCGTATCCCCGGCATCACGCCTGCGGCCCTTGCAGCGCTTGCTGTCCATCTCCGCCGGGCGGGAGGTACGTTTCACGTGAAACAGGGCCTCCCGACTGTTCCACGTGAAACGGAAGCGCTGTTGCGGGACTACCTCGCCCTGCTCCTTCGTTGGAACACGCGCATCAACCTCGTCGCTAGAGCCGATGCCGAGACGCTCTGGGTCCGTCACATACTGGATTCCGCCCAGCTTGCCTCGCTTCTTCCCGAAGCGTCTGGCCCTCTGGTCGATCTCGGTTCCGGCGCCGGCTTCCCCGGTCTTGTCCTCGCCCTGCTGAGCGGCCGTGAAACCCACCTCGTCGAAGCCGACCGCCGCAAATGCGCCTTTCTACAAGAAGCCGCTCGCCTCCTCGGCCTGTCCCGGGTGACAATCCACCCCGCTCGCATCGAAGCCGCCCCGTTGCTCCCTGCCGCCATCCTCACCGCCCGCGCTCTCGCCCCACTTCCGATCCTCTGCGGCTATGCCTATCGCATCCTCGCCCCGCACGGCATCGCCCTCTTCCCCAAAGGCCGGACTGCCACGGAGGAATTGACGGCCGCCGCCGCGGACTGGACTATGCGCACCGAGCGGTTTCCAAGCCGCACCGACCCCGATTCCACCATCCTCCGGCTCAGTGAGATCCGCCCTGTCAGCGCCCAAGCCTGACCGCGCCACACCGCGCGTCATCGCCTTTGCCAACCAGAAAGGTGGCGTCGGCAAAACCACAACCGCCATCAACCTAGCCACCGCGCTGGCCGCCCAAAGCCGCGTGCTGCTGATCGACCTGGACCCACAGGGGAATGCCTCTACCGGACTCGGCATAGACCGCAGCGCCCGCGGCGCAGGCACCTATGCGCTGATGATCGAAGATAAGCCGCTCGCCGAGGTGCTGCGCCCCACCCCCGTCCCCAACCTCTCCCTTATCCCCGCCGATGGCGACCTAGCCGGCGCGGAGGTCGAGTTGGTTGGCTTCGACGACCGGGAACGCCGCCTCCGTCACATCCTCACCACCGCTCCTGAACTCACCCGTGGCTTCGACTACGTCTTCTTCGATTGCCCTCCGTCCCTCGGGCTGTTGACGCTGAATGCCCTGGTTGCCGCCCATGGCGTCCTGGTGCCCCTGCAGACGGAGTTCTTCGCACTCGAAGGCGTCAGCCAGATCACGAAGACCATCGAGCGGGTGCGCCGTGCCTTGAACCCTGCCCTTGCCCTCGATGGCATCGTGTTGACCATGTATGACCGCCGCAACAACCTTTCGGAGCTTGTGGCTCAGGATGTCCGCGGCTTCTTCAAGGACAAGGTGTTTGAAACCGTGATCCCACGGAATGTCCGGATCAGCGAGGCGCCCTCGCACGGTCTTCCGGTAAGCCTCTATGATGCCCGTTCGCCCGGCGCTCAGGCCTACGCCTCTCTTGCCGCCGAATTTCGTCGACGCGAGGGCTCCGCTGCATGAAGTCCCCCCGCCTCGGTCGCGGCCTTTCCGCCTTGCTCGGCGATGCTCCCAACCCAGCCCCTGCCGTCGGCGAAGCCCTTCGCACCCTTCCCATCGCGGTGCTGGAGCCCGGCCCCTTCCAGCCGCGCGGCCCCATGGAGCCTGCCGCCCTGCAAGAACTGGCGGAAAGCATGCGGGAGCACGGCGTCCTCCAGCCGATCCTGGTCCGCGAGAAGCCCGGCCAAGCTGGCCATTACCAGATCATCGGTGGCGAGCGCCGTTGGCGTGCCGCCCAACTCGTTCCCCTGCATGAAGTCCCTGTCGTCATCCGCGACCTCGGCGACCGCGAGGCCATGGCTGCCGGCTTGGTGGAAAACCTCCAGCGTCAGGATCTCAACGCCCTCGAGGAAGCCGAGGGCTACCGCCGCTTGCTCGAGGAATTCGGCCTTACCCAGGACAAGCTCGGCCAGGCCGTTGGCAAGAGCCGCAGCCATGTCGCCAACACCCTCCGCCTGCTGGCCTTGCCCGACCGGGTACGGGAGCTGCTGCGTGATGGTGCCCTTACGGCGGGCCATGCCCGCGCCTTGCTGACCGCTCCCGACCCCATCGGCCTCGCCCTGCAGATCGTCGACCGCGGCCTCAACGTCCGTCAGGCCGAAGCGCTTGCGGCGGCCAAGCCTCGTGACCCCGCCGAGCGTCCCGCCCGCGCCGAACCCGAGGTCGCTGCCCTGGAACGTGAGCTGTCGGAGCGCCTCGGCCTCCGCATCGCCATCCGCAGCACCGGCCGCGGCGGCCAGGTGACCATCGCCTACCGCGACCTCGACCAGTTGGACGGCCTGATCCGCCTACTCCAAGGCTAACTCATGGTTCCCGAAGGCCCTGCGGCCTTTGGCGGGAGGAGCTTAGGGGGGCAACGCCGGCCTCAACGCCTTGCCGCCGCCTGCCTCGCCAGCCCGGTCACAGCATTCCGAGCAACCACCTCGCTCGGCATCCCCGTCGTCTTCGTTCGCCTCTCGGCCTCGAGCAGTGCCACCCCTGCCGCCTCCAGCGCCTCCGGCCGCCACAACCGCAGCGCCCGCTCGAAGGCCGGCTTGTGCCGAAAGAACACCGGTGGCCGCAGCCCATCCACTGCCGCCGAGGCCGCCGCCCCTCCCGCTACGGCAAGCGAGGCTAGATGCAGCCGCTGCACATGTCTGAGCGCCGCCCGTACCACCTGCACCGCATTCGCCCCCTCGGCGAAGGCCGTGGCCAGCGCCCGGTCGGCCACCGCCGTCTCCCCGGTCATCGCCGCCATCAGTGCCTCTTCCAGATCGAGCGCCGAGCCCTCGGCGACGCAGGCCAGTACATCCTCCGGCGTTACCCGCCCACCAGCTCCGACAAAGAGCGCCAGCTTCTCCAACTCGCGGCGCAGCAGCATCCGGTCTTCGCCCAGCCGCTGCGCCATCCATTCGATGGCCGCCGGCTCTGCCGAGACGCCAAGCTCCTGCAGGATCTGCCCGATCGACCCGGCCAGCTCCGCCCCCCGTTCCCGGTAGCATGCGACCACCGCGCCCTGTGGCGAAGCCTCGACAGCCTTGTAGAGCGCGCTGCTGGTTCGCAGCTCCGGCGCCTCCAGCACGACGAGCCCTGGCCCCGGCCCACCCAGCGCCGCCTTGGCCGCCGCCACTGGCGCTGCGCCATCGCCGATGTCACGAACACGAACGAGGCATCGCCCCCCCGTCAGTGGCGAGCTGGCGGCTTCCGTGGCGAGTTGGCCGGGGCTTCGCAACGCCTCCCGCCCCAACTCCACCAACCGCAGCGCATCGCCCTCGGTGACGCGCCGCACCAGGATTTCGGCACGCTCCCGGATCAGGCCTGGGTCGTCGCCATGCAGCAACACCACCCGGCACCCGCCAGGGTCGGCGAGGAAGGCCGGAACCCGCCTTGCGTCGAGCTTCGCCATCAGCCCGTTGCCTGCTGCTCCTTCTGCCGGCGCAGCGCCATCGCTACCTGGCGTGCAACCTCGTCGGAAAGGTCGTCCATCAGCCGCACCAGCGCAGCGTCGCGCGAGGTATCGGCCGAAAAGAATTGCAGGTCCGGGATGTTGAAGGAATCGAGCGTCCGGTAGGGGATGCCCGATGCCGCGAGTCGCTGCGACGGCACGGCCAGGGTGTTGAGGTTCCAGCTGCCCGTCACGGTGAAGCGGATGCGGGTCGGCGTGCCATCCTGCCGGTAACCCAACACTTCAGCGCCGAGATCGAAGCTGACGTTGAGCAGATACCGCGCCGGCGTCCCCGGCACGCTCTCCTCCATCCGCCGTTGCAGGCTGCGCCGCAGCAACTGCCCCGTGCGCTCGTAGAGCGGCCCGATCCGTACCGCAGCCAGCTCCGCCTCGAGATCTGCCTCGCTGCCGTCCGCGGCCGTGATCGGTCCGTAGAGCGGGCGGAAGCCGCAGGCCGAGAGGCCGAACAGCCCTCCGAGCAGGCCACGCCTAGACCACGAAATTGACGACACGTCCCGGGACATGGATGCGCTTCCGGATGGGGCGGCCGGCGATGGAACGCTGCACATTCTCCTCCGCCTCGGCCAGGGAGAAGATCATAGCCTCATCGGCATCGGCGGGAACCTCGATCGTCGCCCGCAACTTGCCGAGGACCTGCACGGCCAACGTCAGCGTCTCCGCCTTCAGCAGCGTCGGGTCCGCCTCCAGCCAGGGCAGGTCGGCGACCATGGCGTCCTCGCCCGGCCGCAGCATCGACCAGAGCTCCTCCGCCAGATGCGGCATCATCGGCCCGGAGAGCCGCACCAGCGCCTCCAGCGCCTCCCGCCGCACCGCGCCTGGTACCGTCCCGGCATCGCTCACCGCGTTGGCGAACTCATGGATGCGCGCCACCGCGACGTTGAAGGCGAAGCCTTCCAGCGCCTCGGTGATGGCGGCGATGGTCCGGTGCGTCGCCTGCCGCAGCTTTCGCGCCGCGCCCTCGGCACCTTCCACGGAAGCCCCTGCCGGCGGCAGGTCGCCCAGCGCCCCAGCGACCAGCCGGTAGACCCGCTGCGTGAAGCGATAGGCCCCCGCCACGCCGCTCTCGGTCCACTCCATGTCCCGCTCCGGCGGGTTGTCGCTGAGGATGAACCAGCGCGCCGTGTCCGCCCCGTAGCGGCCGATGATGGCGCCCGGATCGACGGTGTTGCGCTTCGACTTCGACATCGCCTCGACGCGCCCGATGACGACCGGCGCGTTGCCGTCCTTCACCCGCGCGGTGCGCGTGCCGTTCGCGTCCAGGGAGAACTCCACCTCCTCCGGATAGAGCCAGCGCCCGTCGGCCGACTTGTAGCTCTCATGCGTGACCATGCCCTGGGTGAAGAGCCCGGCGAAAGGCTCGTTCACCTCGAGATGCCCCGTCTCCCGCATCCCTCGCGTGAAGAAGCGGCTGTAGAGCAAGTGCAGGATCGCGTGCTCGATGCCGCCGATATACTGGTCCACCGGCAGCCAGCCATCGACCGCATTCCGCACCACCGGCACTTCCGCCCGCGGCGAGCAGAAGCGCGCGAAGTACCAGCTGCTGTCGACGAAGGTGTCGAAGGTATCCGTCTCCCTGCGCGCTGCCTTGCCGCATTGCGGGCAATCGACATGCTTCCAACTCGGGTGATGGTCGAGCGGATTCCCAGGACGCGAGAAATCGACATCGTCCGGCAGCTTCACCGGCAGGTCGGATTTCGGCACCGGCACCACGCCGCAGGCCTCGCAGTGGATCACGGGGATCGGGCAGCCCCAGTAGCGTTGCCGCGACACGCCCCAGTCGCGCAGCCGCCAGTTGACGACGCCCGTCCCCTGCCCCTTGACCTCCAGCGCCTCGATCGCCCGCCGCTTTGCCGCCGGTACGTCGAGCCCGTCGAGGAAGCCGGAGTTGAAGATCGTCCCGTCCCCCGTATAGGCCGCATCGCCGAGCACGAAGCTGGCGGCGTCGGCTCCCGCCGGCAGCACGACAGGCCTGATCTCCAGCCCGTACTTGCCGGCGAATTCGAAGTCCCGCTCGTCGTGCCCGGGGCAGCCGAAGATCGCCCCCGTGCCGTATTCCATCAGCACGAAATTGGCGATCCAGACCGGAAAGCTGACGCCTTCAAGGAAAGGATGCGCCACGCGGAAGCCGGTATCGAAGCCTCGCTTCTCCGCCTGCTCGATGGCCGCCTCGCTTGTCCCCATCCGTCGGCACTCGGCGACGAACTCCGCCGCCGCCGGATCCCGCGCCGCCGCCGCGGCGGCCAATGGATGCTCGGCAGCGACTGCGAGGAAGCTCATGCCGAACAGCGTATCCGGCCGCGTCGTGAAGACTTCCACCTCGTCGATGCCCGCCTGCGGCTCGGCCAGCCGGAAGCGTACCCGCGCCCCCTCGCTGCGGCCGATCCAGTTGGCCTGCATGGTCTTCACGCGGTCGGGCCAGCGCTCCAGCCCCTGCAAGGCCTCCAGCAGCTCAGGCGCGAACTTCGTGATGCGGAAGAACCATTGGCTGAGCTGCTTCTTCTCGACCAGCGCGCCGCTGCGCCAGCCGCGCCCGTCGATCACCTGCTCGTTGGCGAGTACGGTCCCGTCCACCGGGTCCCAATTGACCCAGCTCTCCTTCCGCTCGACCAGCCCGGCCTTCCAGAAGTCGAGGAACACCGCCTGCTGCTGCCCGTAGTATTCAACATCGCATGTGGCGAATTCCCGCGACCAGTCGAGCGACAGCCCCATGCGTTTCAGCTCGGCGCGCATGTTGGCGATGTTGTCGTAGGTCCACTTGCCCGGATGAATGCCCCGCTCGCGCGCCGCATTCTCCGCTGGCAGGCCGAAGGCATCCCACCCCATGGGGTGCATCACCTGGTGCCCGCGCGCCCGCTTGTAGCGCGCCACCACGTCGCCCAGGGTGTAGTTCCGCACGTGCCCCATATGGATCTTGCCGCTGGGGTAGGGGAACATCTCAAGGACGTAGTACTTCGCCCTGTTGCCGTCCGGCACGTCCGGCACGGCGAAGCATTGCCGCCGGTTCCACTCCTCCTGCCAGCGCGGCTCTGCTGCGGCGAAGTCGTAGCGGGTATCGGTGGGGGGCGTGGTGGTGCTGGCGTCGCTCATCGGGGACCGGATGCTCATCGGACAAAGGGAATAGGCTTGCTATAGCCGTTAGGGAAGTATCTCCCCCCGAGGGAATATTTCCGCCAAGGGAAGGGCGCGCTCCACTTCGTGCCGTTGCCTCTGCGACACGGCCGGCACACGATGGCGCTCCCCTTCGCATGGACCACTGATGCGCTTCCGCCTGCTGCTGATCCTGATGCTTGGCCTCGCGCCTGCGCTGCGCGCCGAGCCGCTCGAGGAGCAATACCGCAGCATCTTCTCCGTCGCCGCGCTCGGCACGCCGGGGCCTTCGCTCGGGCTCGCCAGCAGCTTCACCCTGGTCTATCGCGGCCTGATCGGCCATGCGGCCTTCGCCGTGGCGCGCGAAGCCTCCGGCCGCTCCGCCTGGGGCTATGCCGGCAACGCAGCGCGTCCGGATCTTGCCGAAGCCGCGGCGCTTGAGAATTGCCGCCGCACGCTCGGCCCGGTCCAGGCCGAATGCCGCATCCTCGCCCGCGATGCCGGCCTCGCCAGCGGCCCCGCTCTGCCGCTGGTCCAGGGCGGCCTTGGCCCCTTCCGCTGGGCGCCGATGCTGCTCCGCCGCGGCCCCCAGGCGGCCCGCGGCGTCGTCATCTGGTCGCATGGCTATGGCGGCCCCGAGCGCGACAACCGCAGCACGCCCACGCCCGGCTTCGTCTCCATCCTGAACGATGCCGGCTGGGACGTGCTCCGCTTCGACCGCAACCCGGCGGAGGATGCCCTCTACACCAGCCTCCCCCGCCTGGTGGACGGGTTGCAGGCCGTGCGCGCCGCCGGATACCGCCATATCCTGCTCGGTGGCCAGTCGCGCGGCGGCTGGCAGTCCGTCATGGCTGCGAGCGCCCGGCCGGACTGGGTGGATGCGGTGATCGCCACCGCCCCCGCCGCCCATGGCGAGGCGAGCCGCGCCAACAACCTCGTCTCCGGCCTCGAGGATTTCCGCCGCCTGCTGGCCGGGCTGCCCGCAGGCGGCCCCCGCCTCGCCGTCGCCGTCTTCGATGGCGACGACTTCGACCCGGACCCCGAGGCCCGCGCCAAGTTGCTCGACGACGCCTCCCGCACCCGCCGCGCGCCCGTCCTCGCCCTCTGGCCTTCCGGCCCGCAGCCCGCCCCCATCCGCGGCCATGGCGGCAGCACCGACTGGCGCTTCACGACCCTCTATGGCGCCTGCCTGCTGACCCTGGTGGACGCCCCAGAGGCCGCCGCCCCGCGTGGCCTCCGCCGTACCCCCTGCGGCGGCGGCTGAGGGCGATCTTGCGCCAGCGGAACCTCCGCCCCTACCTTCACCCGCATGAAGTGTCCCCCCTTCGACTACCACGCGCCGCGGAGCCAGGCGGAGGCCCTGGCCCTGCTGGCCCGGCACGGGGAGGAGGGGAAGATCCTCGCCGGCGGCCAAAGCCTGGTGCCGACCATGGCCTTCCGGCTGGCGAGGCCGGCCAGCCTCATCGACATCAACCGCATCGCCGAGCTGGATACCTGCCGCGCCGAGGCCAACCGCCTCCGCATCGGCGCGCTGGCTCGCCACGCCCGCTTCGAGCGCCCAGTGGTGCCTGGCCCGACCGGCGCGCTCCTCGCCCGCGCGGCCGAGCACATCGCCCATGCGCCGATCCGCACCCGCGGCACCTTCTGCGGCAGCCTCGCCCATGCCGACCCGGCCTCGGAGTGGTGCTGCATCGCCCTTGCCCTGGGCGCCGAGATGCGGGTGCTGCGCGAGGGCGGCGAGCGCCTGGTCCCCGCCGCCGACTGGTTCCAGGCGGTCTTCACCACCGCCCTCGGCCCCGATGAGCTGCTGGCCGAAGCCAGCCTCCCGATCCTCGGCCCCGACTGGCGCTGCGGCTTTGCCGAGTTCAACCGCCGCGCCGGCGACTTCGCCCTGGCCATGGCGGTAACCGCCCTTCGGCTCGATGTTGCTGGCCATGTCGCCGAGGCCCGCATCGCCCTCGGCGGCGTCGCCGGCACGCCGGTCCTGGCCCGGGAGGCCGCTGCCTCCCTCCTGGGCGCCCCGCCCACCCCCGACCGCCTCCGCGCCGCCGCCGCCCTCGCCGCCGAGGGCTTCGAGCCGACCGAGGATGCCCAGGTCCCCGCCGACTACCGGCGCGACCTGGTCCGCGCCATGACCCGCCGTGCCCTGGAAGGGTCGCTTGCCGCATGAACTGGACCGGCCGCCGCCTCCCCCGCACCGAAGACCCAGCCCTGCTCCGCGGCGAGGGCGCTTTCACCGCCGACCTCGCCGCCGGTGCCCGCGCCGTGCGCTTCCTCCGCAGCCCCTACGCCGCCGGCCGCATCCTCTCGATCTCGGCCCCCGATCTCCCCCACGGCGCCCTGCTGGTGACCGGCGCCGACCTCGAGGGCGTCGGCCCCATCCGTCCCGAACTCTTCCGCTTCAACTACCGCGCCATCAGCCAGCCCGTCCTGCCGCGCGAGCGCGTCCACTTCGTCGGCCAGCCCATGGCCGCCGTGGTCGCCGCCACGCCCGAAGAGGCCGAGGACATCGCCGAGGCCGTCTTGCTGGAGATCGAGCCCGAGGACCCCGTCGTCACCATCGACGACGCCCTTCGGCCCGGCGCCCTCACCCTCCACCCCGAGGCCCCCGGCAATCTCGTGGTCGATGGCGTGATCCGCCACCCCGGCTGCGAGGCCGCCTTCGCCCGCGCCGACTGCATCGTCGAGCTCACCCTCCGCTCCGGCCGCCAGAATGCGACGCCGATGGAGGCGCGCGCCGGCCTCGCCGCCTATGACCGCGCCACCGGCCGCATCCGCCTCACCGCCTCCTGCCAGATGCCGCACATGCTCCGCACCGGCATCGCCACCCTGCTCGGCATGGCGGAGGCCGACCTGCAAGTGGTTGCCCCCGATGTGGGGGGAGGCTTCGGCCAGAAGATGGCCCTTTTCCCCGAATACCCGCTGCTGGTCTGGCTCGCCCGGCGCCATCGCGGCAGCTTCTGCTGGGTCGAGGACCGCAACGAGAACCTGATCGCTTCCGCCCATAGCCGCGAGCAGCGCCACCACCTGCGCGCCGCCTTCGCCGCCGATGGCACCCTGCTGGGGCTGGAGGCCGACATCCTCGCCAATACTGGCGCCTTCTCCTGCTACCCGACCACCTGCGGCGTGGAGCCGCTGATGGCGCTGGCCGAATACCCCGGCCCCTACCGCCTCCCAACCTACGCCGCCCGCGCCCGGGCACTGGCGACCAACACCTGCCCCGCCGCGCCCTATCGCGGCGTCTCCCGCCCCGTCGTCACCTTCGGGCTGGAGCGGCTGATGGACCGCGCCGCCGCCGCGCTCGGCATGGACCCGGTCGCGCTCCGCCGCCGCAACCTCGTCACCGATTTCCCGCATGTGACGCCGACCGGCCTCACCCTCGACCAGGCCTCCTATGTCGAGGCGCTGGACCGTGCCGTGGCCGCTGCCGACCTCCCGGCCTTCCGCGCCCGGCAGGAAGCCGCCCGGCGCGAGGGCCGCTATCTCGGCCTCGGCCTCGCCGTCTTTAACGAGCGCACCGGCTACGGCACCCCGGCCTTCGCCGCCCGCGGCATGGGCATCGTCCCCGGCTACGAGGTGGTCGACATCGCCATGACCCCGGCCGGGGAGGTGGAGGTCCGCATCGGCGCCTCGCCGCATGGCCAGGGCCTGCGGACCACCCTCGCCCAGCTTGCCGCCGACCGCCTCGGCCTCGAACCGTCGCAGATTCGCGTCATCCACGGCGATACGGACCGCACGCCCTATGGCTGGGGGAGCTTCGCCAGCCGCGGCGCCGTCATCGCCGGCGGCGCCACCCAACTCGCCGCCGACAAGCTCGCCGCCCGCCTCCGCCGCGCCGCCGCCCGCCTGCTCCAGGCCGAGCCGGAGGCCATCGCCCTCCGCGACGGCGCCGCCTGGGCCGGCGAGGCCTCCATTCCCCTCACGGAGGTCGCCCGCCGCGTCCACCAGCGCTCCGAGCAGCTCTCCGACCTCGACGGCTTCAACCTCGCCGAGACCGCGCAATACGACCCGGGTGGCACCTTCTCAAACGCCTGCCATATCGCGGAAGTCGAGGTGGATGCCGAGACCGGCCATGTCCGCGTCCACCGCTTCCTCGTTGTCGAGGATGCCGGCCGGCTGCTGAACCCGCTGATCGCCGATGGACAGGTGCATGGTGGCGTCGCCCAGGGCATCGCCAACGCTCTGCTGGAGGAAGTGCTCTACGCCGCGGATGGCAACCCGCTCACCGGCAGCCTCGCCGACTACCTGCCCCCAAGCGCCGCCGAGATCCCGCCGATCGAGATCATCCACCTGGAGACGGAAAGCCCGGAAACGCTGACCGGCGCCAAGGGCCTCGGCGAAGGCGGCGCCATCGGCGCCCCGGCCGCCATCGCCAACGCCATCAGCGACGCGCTCTCGCCCTTCGGCGTCGATATTGCCGAACTCCCCGCGACCCCCGCCCGCATCCGTGCCCTGATCCGGAACGCCCGATGAGCAAGACGCCGATCCGCCTCACCGTGAACGGCCTGCCGCACGAGGTGGCCGTCGAGCCCCGCCGGACGCTCGCCGACGCGCTCCGCGACGACTGCGGCCTGACCGGCACCCATCTCGGCTGCGAGCACGGCGTCTGCGGCGCCTGCACCGTGCTGCTCGATGGCGAGGCTGTGCGCGCCTGCCTGCATTTCGCCATCCAGGCCGATGGCCACGCCATTCGCACCGTCGAGGGTCTCGCTGCCCCGGACGGCAGCCTCAACCCGCTCCAGCGCGCCTTCTGGGAGAATCATGGCCTGCAGTGCGGCTTCTGCACACCCGGCTTCCTGATGCTCGCCACCTGGATGCTCGAACAGCCAGGGCCGGTGGACGAGGCACGGCTGCGCCACGTCCTTTCCTCCAACCTTTGCCGCTGCACGGGCTACCAGAACATCCTGACGGCCGTCCGCACGGCGGCGCAGGAGCTGGGCAAGTGGCGCGAGGGGGCAACGCCCGCCTGAGGCGGCGTCCGCTTACCGCGAGGCCGACTGGCTCCGCAGTTCCCGCGCCCGCGCCAGAACCTTGTCCTCGAGGTCGGAATTGGTCGAGGCCGAGACCGGGCTATCCACCCACTGCCCATGGTCGAGCGTTTGCCGGAACACCTGCACCCGCACGCCGTCCGAGCGAAGCTGCCGCCCGAGCACATAGGCCTGCGCCCGGAACCGTTCGCCATTCGCAGACGGCGGCGAATACCAATCGGTGATGATCGTGCCGCCGAAGGGATCGGCCGAGGCCAGCGGCATGAAGGAGAGGGTGTCCAGCGTTGCCCGCCACAGATAGGCGTTCACGCTAAGCCCGCTGCCACCGCCATTGGCCGCTGCCTCGCGCGCCTCGCGGTCCTTGTCCACGCCGAAGACGACGATGCCGGCGCTCGCCCCCTGCGGCCGGTTCCTCGCCCGGCCTTGGCGCCAATCGCCATACTCGTCATTCCCCACCAGACGCTGGTTGTCGCCGCCGCAAGCGGCAAGCAGGGAAAGGGCGGCAACGAAAGCAAGAAGGGCAGGTTTCATGATGCGCGCACACTAGATGCGCCGCCCGGACAATCAAGCATCAAGTGCGTCGAGAAACAAAAAGGGGCGGCAGGTTACCCTGCCGCCCCCTTCTGTCCCGGTCCCGAAGGATCAGAAAGCCAGACGGGTGCCCAGGATGAACACCTTCGCGGTGTTGCGGTCCTGCACGCCCGGGTTGGATGGGTCGAGGTCGCGGCCGCGCTCCGCCACCGTGTAGCTGCTGTACTCGGCAACGATGTCGAGGCCCGGAGCGAGACGGTAGTTGGCGCCGATGCCGTAGCCGAGGCGGCGCATCAGGGCCGCACCGCCTGCGTTCGGGGTCGCCGTCAGCACGCCGGCCGCGTTGTAGCCGAAGGTGGTGCGGCTCGCGCCTTCCACGGTCTGGATCAGGTAGTTGCCGCCGATGGTGAACGGCCCGACCGTGTAGCTGGCGCCGGCGAAGAACTGATCCATGGGCCGGTCGCCCTTGAGCAGATTGCCCCAGAAGAAGTTCGAGGCGCCGTGCTCATACTGCGCACCGACCGTCAGGCCGTAGGCCGAAGCCTGCGCACCCACCTGCCAGACGCCGAGCGGCTGGAAGACCGAGCGCTGCACGTTGAGCGGGCTGAGCTCCTTCGCCGCGCCCGAGCCGACATAGCCGCCGGTGACGGACAGGCCGACGCCGGCCAGGCTGCCGCGCCAGCGCAGCGCACCCTGGTACTCGTTGCGGCGAACCGACATGTTCGGGCCGGCCGCGGCGACGCCGAAGCTGGCGGCGCCGGTGAAGGCGTAGGAGCTGTCGCACCAGCCGCTGGACTGGTTGCTGGGGCAGCCCGTGTCCTCGCCCTCGTTGTAGTTGAAGGCGAAGGAGGCGCCGAAGTCGAAGCCGAAGAACTGCGGCGACAGGTAGATGATCTTGGTGTTGTCGCCGAGCGAGCCCGGGGAGGTGGTCGTGCGCACATTGGCCTGGCGGGACACGAAGGACTCGCGGTCGCCGTAGATGCCGCCGGTGCCGAAGTTGGTGATGACGCCGGAGTTCATCAGGCCGCCGACCGGGCCATCCTCGTCACCGAAGCGGATCTGGCCCCACATCGGCGAGGCGACGAAGGCGTACATCTCGTCGATGCTCGCCGTTGTCTTGCCGGTGCTGGCACGCTGCTGGACGATGTTGCGGCCTTCCTGCTGGTTGAAGGCGATCTCGATCACCGCACCGTAGGACAGGCCGTTGGCCGTCTTGCCGTTGACGAAAACATGGACCTCGGCATCGGTGCTGAAGTCGTTCTTCGACAGGCGGCCGACGTGACCGGGGTTGGTGCCGACATTCGTCTCCGTCGTCGGGGTCCCGGCAACAATCGCTTGCCGCAGATTCCCGTCCGCGGGGGACGTGTTATTGGCCAGGCCGGACGGCACGGTGCTGTTCCGCCCGCTCTGCTGCGTGTTGCCGTAGTAAGCCCGGAAGAAACCGCCGATGCGGACGGTCGGGGCTTCCTGTGCCTCGGCAACAGCCGGTGCCAGGAGCGCCGCGCCGACCACCGCGGTCGTGCCCAGCAGTATCTTGCGCATTCTAAACCTCCTCAGTCGCCGGGCTGGCCGGCTGTTCCCTGTCTGACCCACCCGCCCCCCCGCGGCTTGCGCCGCTTTTGGCAGGTGCCATACCCAAACCCGACCAATGCCGGTTGACGGACATGACCGGGTCCGCACCGGACTATGGTCCAGCGCAATAAAGGGCGGCAACCGGCGACACAGCGTTACCGCGACTTCGCTGAGACACTGTGGCCCCGCCGCCACAGGAAGTTGTACGATTTTCGTCACAAAGCCTGGAAACCATCGATGGCCGCCAGGCCCACCGCCCAGCGCGGCACCCGCCCGGCATTCCGCGGCCCGACCCCGCCGAGCGCGATGGCCGGCCGCCCCGCCCGCCGCGCCAGCCCTGCCCAGCGCATCGGCCCGAGTCCCCGCATCCCCGGGTGGCTTCGGGTCGGGAAGACCGGCGAGACCACCACCGCGTCCACAGCCAGGCGCCTCGCGCGGGCCAGCCCCCGCCGCCCATGCACCGCCGCCGTCAGCAGCAGGCGCCGCCCCCGCCGCGCCCGCAGGAAGGGCAGCACGCCCGCCACCCCATCCCGGTCCGGCAGATGCAGCCCTGCCCCGAGCCTGAGCGCCAGCCGCCCATCCCCGCCCACCAGCAGCCGCAGCCGCCCCCGCCGGGCGATGGCAGCGAGCCCCCCGGCTACCTCCGGCGCCAGCCCCCGAGCCAGCACCGCCGCCCCCGGCGGCAGCCGCGCCGCCAGCGCCCGCGGGTCGGGCAGCCGCACCGGGTCGCTCACCAGCACCAGCCGCGGCCCCGCCCATGGCTTGAGCCGCCGCGCCGCTGCCCCTAGCTTCTCCATCGCATGACCGACATCGCCGCAAACCTCGCCCGCATCCAGGCCAGGATCGCCGAGGCCACCGCCCGCGCCAACCGCCCGGCCGGCGCGGTGACGCTCGTCGCCGTCTCCAAGACCAACCCGGCCGAAGCCGTCGCCGCCGCGCTCGCCGCCGGGCAGGCGGTCTTCGGCGAGAACCGCGTGCAGGAGGCCGCGGGCAAATTCCCCGCCCTCCGCCCGGACTGGCCAGCGCTTCGCCTGCACATCATCGGCGGCCTGCAGACCAACAAGGTCCGCGACGCCGTCCGCCTCGCCGATGTCATCGAAAGCCTGGACCGCCCGAAGCTCGCCATCGCCATCGCCGAGGCCATGGCGAAGGAAGGCCGCCGCCCCGACCTGCTGGTCCAGGTGAATACCGGCGACGAGCCGCAAAAAGCCGGCGTCCCCCGCGCCGAAGCCGAAGCCTTCCTCCGCGCCTGTCGCGAGGAATGGGATCTGCCGGTGCGCGGCCTGATGTGCATCCCGCCGGCGGCGGAGGACCCTCGGCCGCACTTCCTCCATCTGGCGGACCTCGCCGCCCGCTACGCCCTGCCCATGCTCAGCATGGGGATGAGCGCCGATTTCGAGGCGGCGATCGCCTGCGGCGCCACCCATGTACGGGTCGGCAGCGCCATCTTCGGCGCGAGGGGCTAGCTTCCGCAGCGGATGGCCGGTCGGCCCGGCCATAGGCGTTATTGCGGATGGTCGTTCTTCCCATAGGCGAACATCACCACCAACCCGGCCGCCATGAAGGCGAGGGCGGCCGGGGTGCCCATTTCCAGAAAGGCGAGCACCGCTCCGAGCGCCATCAGCCCCGCCACCACCGGCACCGGCCGCGCCATCGCCGTGCTGAACGTCCCTGCCATGACTCTTGGCTCCTTCCCCGCTGCTTTTGCAGCGACAGTGCCAGGGTCAGCGCAAAGATGTCCAGGCCGTCATCATTCCTCCATGACCTGGATGGCGCTCAGCCCCGCCCCCAGCACCGCCCGCAAGGCCGGCTCCGGAAGCGCGATGCATCCCTCCGTCGGCGCCAAGTCCGGCCGGGCGAGATGAAGGAAGATGGCGCTTCCCCGCCCCCGCTGCACCGGCGCGTCGTTCCAGCCGAGCACGCCGACGATGTCGTAGAGCGCATCCTCCCGCCACAGCACCTCGTGCCGCGCCGAATGCGGCAGCCGGACCTGCCGGTTGTAGTCGGCATGGGCGGGGTCGTCGCACCAGCCATCGGTGGGCGCGATCGGCTCCACCGAAACGCGGCAGCGCGGCGCTGCCACCCGGTCCGCCCGGTAGAGCACGCGCCGCAGCGGCAGCAGCCCGGCCGGCGTCGCCCCATCCCCCTCGCGCTTGTCCCGCCGGATGCCGCCCTTGCCGAGCGCGCAGCGCCAGGCGCCGGCCTCCAGCCGCAGCACTCCCCCGGGGCCGATGACGGCTGTCGTCACGCCAGCAGATGCCCGAAGCGGCGGGCCTTGGTTTCCAGATAGCCGTCATTCACCCCATTCGGGGCGAAGGCATGCGCCTCCCGCCCCTCCACCACGATGCCGCAGGCGGCGAGCGAGGCCAGCTTCTCCGGATTGTTGGTCAGCAGCCGCACCCGCTCGATGCCGAGCTGCCGCAGCATGGTCGCCGCCACCATGAAATTACGCTCATCCGCGCCGTAGCCGAGCGCTTGGTTGGCATCAAGCGTGTCCAGCCCGCCGTCCTGCAGGCGATATGCGCGGAGCTTGTTGACCAGCCCGATCCCCCTTCCCTCCTGCGCCAGGTAGAGCAGCACCCCCGCCCCCGCCTCGCCCATCCGCCGGATGGCGCCGCGCAGCTGCGGCCCGCAATCGCAGCGGAGCGAGCCGAGCAGGTCGCCGGTGAAGCATTCCGAATGCAGCCGCACCAGCGGCACCGCCTGCTCCTCCGGGCGGCCGATCAGGATGGCGAGGTGCTCGATCCCGCCATCCGCCGCGCGGAATGCGATGATCCGCGCATCCGGCGCGTCCTCGAGCGGCACCGCGGCCTCGGCCACCCGCCGCAGGGAGGTCGCAGCCTCCAGCGGATAGGCGAGCACATCCGCCGCCTCCACCGCCAGCAGTTCGCCGCGCGCGGCACCCGCCGGTGCCGCCACCACCGCCGGCAGCAACCGCCCGAGCTTCGCCAGCGCCAGCGCCGCATCGGAGGCCGGCGGCGCCGGCACCCGCTCCGTCCGAGTGCCCTCCGGCAGGCGGTCGGCGGTCGGGTCCGCCAGGCTGCGTAGCAATGCCGGGTCCAGCAGCCCCGGCGGGGCGCGAAGGGCGATCGCCGCCTCCTCCACCCCCTGCACCGGCCGCAGCGCTGGCGTCGGGGCGATCTCCGCCGCCCGGTTCGGCGCCAGCAGCAGCACCGCCGGCCCCTTGGCGAGCGCCACCAACTCGGCGAGCCCTGCCGCCCCGACCGTTTCCGCCGCGGCCATCACCAGCGCCTGCTCGCCGGCGCGCAGCAGCACGGGCGTACCCCGTCGCAGCTCCGCGGCGGCGCGATGCACCGTCCGCAACGTGTGGGCGGAGGCAGGCACGCCAGATGGCCCGGTGCCGAGCGGGTCAGAAACAAGGGGAAAGGGCATGGTCGTCAATCTGGATCCGTTCAAGCCGATGGCGCCTGATGAATGTGGCAACGAGACGGCATAAGGCCGAGAGGCGGAGCGAAATATTGATTGCAGGTCACGCTCGACCCGCTCTCTGGCGTGCAATGGCTTGACAACTGCGCCACAGCTTCGCCATCGACTAGGCTTAATCTAGTTTGAAAAGAATCCTTCCTTGGGAGATGGCATGGCTGGCCCCCGCCCGTTGCTGATCGTGGATGACGACGCCGCCCTTCGGGCCACGCTGGCGGAGCAGCTTTCGCTCGACGGCGAATTCGATCCCGCCGAGGCCGCCACGGCCGGCGAGGCCGAGGAGATGCTCGCCTCCGCCGCGAACCGCTTCGACGCCGTGCTGCTGGATATCGGCCTGCCCGACGGCGATGGCCGCGAGCTTTGCACCCGCCTGCGCCGCCAGGGGCTGAAGATCCCCGTCATCATGCTGACCGGCGCCGATGCCGAGGCCGATGTGGTGCGCGGACTGGATGCCGGCGCCAACGACTACATCGCCAAGCCCTTCCGGCTGAACGAGTTGCTGGCGCGGCTGCGCGCCCAGCTCCGCGTCTTCGACAACTCCGAGGACGCCGTCTTCCTGGTCGGCCCCTACACCTTCCGCCCCTCGGCGAAGCTGCTGATGGAGCAGGCCCGCAACCGCAAGATCCGCCTCACCGAGAAGGAGAGCGCGATCCTGAAATACCTCTACCGGGCGGGCGGCAAGCCGGTGGGGCGGCAGATCCTGCTGAACGAGGTCTGGGGCTACAACAGCGCGGTGACGACCCACACGCTGGAGACGCATATCTACCGCCTCCGCCAGAAGATCGAGCCGGACCCGACCAATGCCCGGCTCCTGCTGACCGAAGGCGGCGGCTACCGCCTCGACCCGGCGGCAGGCTCCCCCGCCGCCGGATAGCCGGCCTTCACTCGAACCGGGCAGCCTCGTCGAAGGACAGGCGCGGGCTGCGGGGGAACAGGCCGCTCTCGTCGCCATAGCCCAGGTTGACGAGGAAGTTCGACTTCCAGCTCGTCCCGGCAAAGAAGGCCTCGTCCACCCTGGCATTGTCGAAACCGCTCATCGGCCCGGCATCGAGGCCGATCGCCCGCGCGGCCAGGATCAGGTACGCCCCCTGCAGCGAGCCGTTGCGGAAGGCCGTGACCTCGGCCAGTGCGTCGTTGCCGGCGAACCAGGACCACGCATCGGCATGCGGGAAGAGCTTCGGCAGCTCGTCGTAGAAGCGCGTGTCATGCGCCACGATGGCGATGACCGGCGCCGTCATCGTCTTCTCGAGATTGCCCTCGGACAGCGCCGGCCGCAGCTTCTCCTTGCCCTCGGCGGTGCGGATGAAGACGAAGCGCGCCGGCGAGGAGTTGGCGCTGGTCGGGCCGAATTTGAGCAGGTCGTAGAGCTCGGCCAGCTTGGTGTCCGGCACGGGCCGGTCCTGCCACTTGTAGTGGGTGCGGGCGGTGCGGAAGAGGGTGTCGAGCGCGGCGGCGTCGATAGTCTGGTCAGCCATGGCAAGCTCCTGAAGGCTTCGCTATGCCAACCGGTATCGCCCCGCCACGGCCCGGCGCCAATCCCGCCGGGCCCATCACCACCATCACCGATGGTGATGAGGCTCAGGCCTCCACTTGCTCCACCGCCACGACTTCCGGCACATAATGCCGAAGCATATTCTCCACGCCATGCTTCAGCGTGGCACGCGAGGAGGGGCAGCCCGAGCAGGCTCCCTGGAGATGCAGCCGCACCACGCCATCCCGAAAGCCGCGGAAGACGATGTCGCCGCCATCCCCCGCCACCGCCGGCCGCACGCGGGTGTCGAGCAGTTCCTTGATCTGGTCGACGATCTCGGCGTCGGCCTCGTCGTATTCCTCGGCCTCCGCATCGCCGTCGCTGTCGAGCACCGGCAGCCCGGCCATGAAGTGGTCCATGATGGCGCCGAGCACCTGCGGCCGCAGCTGCGCCCAATCGGCGTCGTCGGTCTGGGTGACGGTGACGAAATCCCCGCCGAGGAACACCCGCGCCACGCCGCCAAGGGCGAAGATGCGGCTGGCCAGCGGGCTGCGCGCCGCCACATCGGCGGACGCGAAATCGGCCGTTCCCCGGTCGCCCATCACCTCCCGCCCGGGGAGGAATTTCAGGGTGGCGGGGTTGGGGGTACCTTCGGTCTCGATGAACATCGGTCGGATCCTGCCAGTTCGGCTTAATTCCGGACTAACGTGGTCGGCTTTAGCCCCAGATGCAACCCATCGCCGCCTATTCGGCGGCGACGGCCGGCGTGCCGCCATGCTTCGCCCCGCGGACGGGCTTCTGCTTCGGCTCATGCTTCATCTCGGCCATGGTCTGCTCGACATGCCGGGAGAAGACGAAATCCGCCTTCCGCTGGTGCGTCAGGTCGATCTCGGGGGCCATCTCGCCCTCGGTCTTCGGCCCGCGCATCTGCCGCGCCATCGCCTTCACCGGATGCTTGATCGAGTCGATCACCGCCGAGGCCTCGAAGCCGGAATGCACCATGCAGTCGGCGCATTTCTCGTAATTGCCGACCCCGTACTTGTCCCAGTCGGTGGTCTCCATGAGCTCCTTGAAGCTCTTCGCATAGCCCTCGCCCAGCAGGTAGCAGGGCCGCTGCCAGCCGAAGATGTTCCGCGTCGGGTTGCCCCAGGGCGTGCAGTTGTAGGTCTGGTTGCCGGCCAGGAAGTCGAGGAAGAGCGGGCTGTTGCCCATCTTCCACCCCTTCCCCTTGCCGCGGGCGAAGATGCCGCGGAACAGCTCCTTCGTCTTCCGCCGGTTGAGGAAGTGCTGCTGGTCCGGCGCCCGCTCATAGGCATAGCCCGGCGAGACCATGATGGCGTCGACGCCCATGGCCGTGACGTCGTCGAAGAAGCGGGCCATCCGCTCCGGCTCGGCATTGTTGAACAGCGTCGCGTTGATGGCGACGCGGAAGCCGCGCGCCTTCGCATCCTTCAGCGCGGCCACGGCCCGGTCATAAACGCCCTTCTGGCTGACCGCCCAGTCATGCTGGTCCTTGTCGCCGTCGAGGTGGATGTCCCAGGTGAAGTTCGGGTGCGGCTTGTACTGCTCGATCCGCTTCTCGAGCAGCAGCGCGTTGGTGCAGAGGATGACGACCTTGCCGCGGGCGAGGATCCCCTCGACGATCTGCGGCATCTCCTTGTGCAGCAGCGGCTCGCCCCCGGCGATGGCCACCACCGGCACGCCCGTCTCGTCGACGGCCTGTAGGCATTCCTCGACCGAGAGGCGCTTGTTCAGGATCGGGTCCGGATAGTCGATCTTGCCGCAGCCCGAGCAGGCCAGGTTGCACTTGAACAGTGGCTCCAGCATGAGCACGAGCGGATAGCGCTTGCGCCCCAGCATGTGCTGCTTGAGCACATAGGCGCCGACCTTCATCTGCTGCCGCAGCGGGATACCCATAGCGAACCTGCTCCTCAGCTTGCCGCGCTGGCCTCTGGCTCGACCAGGGCCGCCGGCAGCTTGAACGATACATCCTCGACGATGCCGGGCAGTGCGGAGACCTCGACCGGGCCAAGCCGCCCGAGCGTCGCGATCACCTCCTCCACCAGGCTTTCCGGGGCGGAGGCCCCGGCCGTGATACCAACAACCTCGGCGCCGCGCAGCCAGTCCGGCCGCAGCGCCCCGGCATCCGGGATCAGGTAGCAGGGCACCCCCTGCTCCGACCCGATCTCCCGGAGGCGGTTAGAGTTGGAACTGTTGGCGGCTCCTACAACCAGCAACACGTCCACCCGCCGCGCCAGCTCGCGCACCGCCGTCTGCCGGTTCTGGGTGGCGTAGCAGATGTCCCGCGTATCAGGACCGACGAGGTCCGTGAAGCGGGCTTTCAGCGCCTCGATGATTCCGCGCGTATCATCGACCGAGAGCGTGGTCTGGGTGACGAAGGCCACCGGCCGGTCCGCGGCGATCGGCAGGGCCGCCACCTCCGCTGCCGTCGCGACCAGATGAACCTCGCCGGGGATCTGCCCCAGGGTTCCTTCCACCTCTGGGTGCCCGGCATGGCCGATGAGGACGAGCACCCGCCCCTGTGCGATGTAGCGCTGCCCCTCGCTATGGACCTTGGAGACGAGGGGGCAGGTGGCGTCCAGCACCGGCAACCCCCGCGCCTCCGCCTCCTGCTCGACCGCGCGGGAGACGCCATGGGCGCTGAAGACGGTCACCGCCCCCGGCGGCACCTCCTCCAGTGCCTCGACGAAGCGGGCGCCCTTGGCCTCCAGCGTCTCGACGACCCGGCGGTTGTGGACGATCTCGTGCCGCACATAGACGGGAGCGCCATATTTCTCGAGTGCCCGCTCGACGATATCCACCGCCCGCACGACACCGGCGCAGAAACCCCTCGGCTGCGCCAGAACAATCCGCATCAGCAACGCCCCCTAGCCTGATCGCTGCCGGCAGCATCCCCTGCTGTCCCCTGGGGCCTGCGGCGATCGTTCCACCTCGCGGCATCTTGCGCTGCCCATGTTTTGCTGCACTTTGCCGCCGCGTTGCAACCGGGGAGTAGCGCACGGCATGACAGCGCCGATTCCTCCCTGGCCGGAGAGTGCCATGTCACAGCTTGCGTCCCTGGCCCGCCGCGCCCTGCTGGCGGCGCTCCTGTCCAGCCTCGCCCTCCCCCTCGCCCTGCTGGGGGCGGGGCCGGCCTCCGCCCATGCCATCGTCGTCACCTCGGAGCCCGCGGCCGGCGCAGCCCTCGCCGCCGCCCCGCGCCAGGTGACGATCCGCTTCAACAGCCGGCTCGACCATGCCCGCAGCCGCCTGCTGCTGATCGGCGCCGACAATGCCCAGATCCCCCTCCCCATCGCCGAGGAGAGCGACCCGGTGGTGCTCGCCGCGTCCCTCCCGGCCACGATCGCCCCCGGCGAGTGGCGGCTGCGCTGGCAGGTGCTGGCGATCGACGGGCATATCACCCGCGGGGACATCCCCTTCACGCTGAAGGCCCCGTAAGTGGAGCAATTCCTCGACCTCTACGGCTTCGCCAGCGTCATCCTCCATGCGATGGAGCTGGTGGCGCGGACCGTCCTGCTTGGCTCGGTGCTCTTCTGGGTGCTGCTCGCCGCGCCGCTCGGCCGGCTGATGCCGCCCGGCGACGCCACCCGGCTGCACGCCATCGCCCGCCGCACCGTCCTGGCCTCCGGCATCGCCTCACTCGTCTCCACCTTCCTGCTCGGCCTGCTGAGCTTCGGCGCGCTGGAGGCGACGCTCGACATCGGCGCCCGCGCCCTGCTCGGCGCCGATTTCGTGGTGCTGACCGGGCTCGACCTGCTGGCGATGCTGGTGCTCCTCGCCCTCGCCCTGCCGCGCGAGGCCCCTGGCCGCGGCCGCCGCGCCGCGCTGCTCGGCGTCGCCGCGCTGGTGCTGCTCGCCGTCACCTTCGGCAGCCACGCCATCGCCCGCAGCGACGGCCGGGCGATGCTCCTCGCCGCCACCGCGCTCCATCAAGCCGGCGCCGCCTTCTGGCTCGGCGGCCTGCCCTGCCTCCTCGCCGCCCTCCGGCTGACGCCCCCCTCGGCGCGGATGGTCGGCCAGCGCTACTCCCTCCTCGCCGCCGGCGGCGTCGGGCTGATCCTGCTCGGGAGTGCGGGCTTCTGGTTCGGCTTCATCGGCTCGGCGGAGGCCGTCTACGGCACCGCCTATGGCTCCATGGCCGCCTCCAAGCTCATCATGCTGGCGATGCTGCTGATGCTCGGGGCGATGAACTACCGCCTGCTCCACCGCATCCCGTCCTCGCCCGGCGGCACGCTCCGCCTCCGCCGCTTCATCGAGGCGGAGATGGCGATCGGCATCGCCGTGCTCGCCGTCGCCGCCTCCCTCACCTCCGTGCCGCCGGCCATGGACCTGCCCGACGACCGCGTCACCTGGGCCGAGATCACCGAGCGCTTCACGCCGGAATGGCCCCGCCTCAGCAGCCCGGACCATGCCGACCTGGCGATCCCCGCCCTCCAGGCCCAGCTCGACGCCGAGGCGCAGCAGCGCCAGGCCGCCCAGCGCCCGCAGGCCTTCACCCCGGGCGAGGGCCTGCTGCCCCCGCGCAACGCCACCGACATCGCCTGGAGCGAGTACAACCACCACTGGGCCGGCATCATGGTCCTGCTGGTCGGCCTCGCCGCCCTGCTGGATGCGACGGGCCGCGTCCCCCTCGCCCGGCACTGGCCGCTGGTCTTCCTCGGCCTCGCCGCCTTTCTGCTGATCCGCTCCGACCCGGAGGCCTGGCCGCTCGGCGATATCGGCCTGCTGGACAGCCTGCGCGACCCGGAGGTGGTGCAGCACAAGCTGGCCTCCCTGCTGGTCGTCGCCTTCGCCGTCTCGGAATGGTCGGTTCGCCTCGGCCTGCTGCGCGGCCGGGTGCGCTTCGTCTTCCCGCTGGCGATGCTGGCCGGCGGCGTGCTGCTGCTGGCGCACACCCATGCCATCTCCAACATCAAGGAGGCGCAGCTCATCGAGCTGTCGCACCTGCCGCTGGCCCTGCTCGCCGTCGTCGCCGGCTGCGCCCGCTGGACCGAGCTGCGCGGCCCGCCGGAGCTGGCGCGGGTCGGCCGCTGGCTGTGGCCGGCCTGCCTGATCGGCATCGGCCTCCTCCTCCTGCTCTACCGCGAGGCCTGACGCCGTGTTGCTCCCGCGGATCGGCGCGGCCCTGGCCGGGGCCGCGGCGCTCAGGCCCTGGCGCGTGGTGCTGCTGGCCCTGGCCCTCGCCCTGCTGAGCGCCTTCGCGGTCGGCAGCCGCTTCTCGATGAACACCGATACGGATGCGCTCTTCCCCGCCGACCTTCCCTGGCGGCTGACCGAGGAGCGCATCGCCACCGCCTTCCCCCAGCGCGAGCAGGTCGTCGCCGTCGTGGTCGATGGCGAAACGGGCGATGCCGCCGACCGCGCCGCCGCCGCCCTGGCCGAGGCCCTGGCCCGCCGCGAGGACCTTTTCCTTTCCGTCGAGCGGCCGGACGCCCTCCCCTTCTTCCGCCGCAACGGCCTGCTCTTCCTCGACACCGAGGAGGTGCGGCAGACCACCGAGCGCATCATCGCCGCCCAGCCCCTGCTCGGGACGCTCGCCGCCGACCCGAGCCTGCGCGGCCTCGCCACCGCCCTCGGCCTCATCCTCCAGGGGATCGAGCGCGGCGAGGCGACGCTGGCGGATCTCGCCGCCCCCCTCGCCGCCCTCGCCCCGGCCGCCGAGGCCGCCGCCGCCGGCCGCACCGCGCCGCCCGACTGGGGCACCCTCTTCACCGGCCGCCCGCCGGACCCGCAGGCGCTCCGCCGCTTCGTCCTGGTCCGCCCGCGACTCGACTTCTCCGCCCTCAGCCCCGGCGCGACGGCGGCCGAGGCGATCCGCGAGGCCGCGAGCCGCCTCGACATTCCCGGCACGCGCTTCCGCATGACCGGCGAAATCCCCATGGGCGATGAGGAATTCGCCTCCGTCGCCGAGGGCGCCGTCCGCAACACCCTGCTCTCCCTCGCCCTGGTCGCCCTGCTGCTCTGGCTCGCGCTGCGCTCCTGGCGGCTGATCCTGCCCGTGCTGGCAACGCTGCTGCTCGGCCTGCTGGCGACGGCCGCCTTCGGCGCCCTGGCGATCGGCCCCTTCAACCCGCTGTCCATCGCTTTCGCCGTGCTCTTCATCGGCCTCGGCGTCGATTTCGGCATCCAGTATGCCGTCCGCTTCCGCGAGCAGCGGCATGAGGCGGGCGGGCTGGCCCCCGCCCTCGCCGCCGCCGGCGCCGCCGCCGGCCCCGGCATCCTGCTGGCGGCGCTCGCCATCGCCGGCGGCTTCCTCGCCTTCCTGCCGACCGACTACCGCGGCGTCTCGGAGCTTGGCGCCATCGCCGGCGTCGGCATGCTGGTCGCCGCCGTCCTTTCGCTCACGCTGCTGCCCGCCCTGCTCCGCCTGCTTGCCCCGCCCGGCGAGCCGGGGGAGATCGGCTGGGCGGCCCTCGCCCCGCTGGAGCGCGCGCTGGCGCATCGCCGGGTGGTCGCCCTGCTCGCCGCGCTGGCCCTCGCCGCCGCCGCGACCCTCCCGGTGCTGAGCTTCGACTTCAACCCGCTGAACCTGCGCGACCCCCAATCCGAAGCGGTGGCCACCTTCCGCGACCTGATGCACTCGGCCGAGACGACGCCCAATACGCTGAACGTCCTCACCCCTTCGCTGGAGGCCGCGCAACCCCTCGCCGCCCGGCTGGAGGCGCTGCCCGAGGTCGCCCGGGTGATGACGCTGGCCAGCTTCGTCCCCGAGGACCAGCCGGCGAAGCTCGCCCTGATCCAGGATGCCGCCGACCTGCTCGCCCTGACCCTCGCCCCGCCCGAAGTGCAGCCGCCGCCGGACGATGCCGCCACCGCCGCGGCGCTGCGCGACCTGGGCGCAGGCCTCTCGAAAGCCGCCCAGGGCAACGGCCCTGCCGCGGCCGATGCCCGGCTGTTCGCCACCGCGCTCAACCGCCTCGCCGCCGGCCTGCCCGAGGGCCGCGCCCGCCTCGCCACGGCCCTGCTGCCCGGCCTCACCGCGACCCTCGCGCAACTCGCCGAGGTGCTCCAGGCCGGCCCGGTGACGCTGGAGAGCATCCCCCCCGAACTGCGCCGCGGCTGGGTCGCCGCCGACGGCCAGGCGCGCATCGAGGTCTGGCCGCGCGACCTTTCCGACGACAACGCCGCCCTCCACCGCTTCGCCGATGCAGTGGAGGCGGTGGCGCCCGGCGCGAGCGGCATGGCGATCTCCATCCAGGCCTCCTCAGCGACGATCCGCGAGGCCTTTCTCCAGGCTGGCGCCATCGGCCTTGCCTGGACCTGCTTGCTGCTGCTGCTGGCGCTCCGCAGCCTGCGCCTCGCCCTGCTGGCGCTCGCGCCGCTGGTGCTCGCCGGGCTCGTCACGCTGGCGATCTGCGCCACTCTCGGCCCGGCGCTGAACCTCGCCAACATCATTGCCCTGCCGCTGCTCTTCGGCATCGGCGTCGCCTTCGACATCTACTTCATCGTCGCCTGGCGGGCAGGGGTACGCAGCCTGCTGCCCACGGCGGTGACGCGGGCGGTGCTGTTCAGCGCCCTGACAACGGGCTGCGCCTTCGGTACGCTGGCCTTCTCCTCCCATCCCGGCACCGCCAGCATGGGCGTGCTGCTGGCGATCTCGCTGATCGCCGTCCTGGCCGCGGTGCTGCTGGCGCTGCCCGCCTTGCTGCACCGTTTCGCCAGGTAGCCTGGCGAGGTCGTCCTACGTCTTCCGCCGCCGCCGCAGCAGCATGCCCCTGACCTCGCCGAGATTGACCGCCCGCAGCAGGTGCGCCGCCCCGAAATAGGCGACGCAGCCGGAAAGGATCAGCACCGCCAGCGCCGCGAAGCGGAAGCCTGGCCCGGCTGGGAAGAGCAGCCACTCCATCCCCCAAAGCACCGCCCCCATCACCCCCGAGGCCGCCAGCAGCCGCGGCACCCTTTGCCGCAGGCGCCTGTCGGGCAGGAAATGCCCCCGCCGCCACAGCAGCCCGCCCAGCGCCGCGGCGTTGAACCAGGCCGACAGCGCCGTCGCCAGCGCCACCCCGACATGGCTGAGCCACTGCGTCAGCACCAGGTTCAGCGCCAGATTCAGCGCGACGGCCGCGAACCCCACCTTCACCGGCGACGCTGTATCCCCGCGGGCGAAGAAGCCCGGCGCGAAGATCTTCACCAGCACATAGGCCGGCAGGCCGATGGCATAGGCCGCGAGCGCCGCCGCCGTCGCCTCCGCCTCGGCCAAGCCGAAGACGCCGCGCTGGAACAGCACGATGACGATCGGCCCCGCCGCCACAGCCTGCCCGACGGCCGCCGGCAGGCAGAGCAGCAGCGACAGCTCCGCCGCCCGGTTCATGGTGCGATGGGCCGACAGGCTCTCGCCCGACCGCACCTGCCGCGAGAGCAGCGGCAGCATCGCCGTCCCCACCGCCGCGCCGATCACACCAAGCGGCAGCTGCCCCACCCGGTCGGCATAGTAGAGGTAGGAAACCGCGCCCGCCGGCAGGAAGCTGGCGATGATGACATCGACGGCGAGGTTGAGCTGCGTCACCCCCGCCCCGATGATCCCCGGGATCATCCGCCGCAGCACCTGCCGGACCTCCGGCGCCAGGCTCGGCAGCCGGAGGAAGTGCAGCGCCATCCCCGCCCGCGCGCAGGCCCAGAGCACGAGCGCGAGCTGCACCGCACCGGAGACGGTGACGCCCCAGGCCAGCGCATGCGCCGGCGTCGCCACATAGGGCGTGAGCACCAGCAGCGAGGCCATGGAAAGCAGGTTGAAGAAGATCGGCGCCGCCGCCGCCGCCGCGAAGCGGTCGAGCCCGTTCAGCACGCCCGAGACCAGCGCGGTGAGGCAAATCAGCAGCAGGTAGGGAAAGGTGATCCGCGTCAGCTCGATGGCGAGCTGGAACTTCGCCGGATCGTCCGAGAAGCCCGGTGCCAGCACCTGCATCAGCTGCGGCATGGCGATCATGCCGATGACGACCAGCAGCGAGAGCCAGAGCGTCATCAGCGCCGCCATCCGCTCCGCCAGCTGCTGCGCGACGCGCGGCCCCTGCACCGCCAGCGTCCCGGCGAAGGCCGGCACGAAAGCCGCGTTGAACGCTCCCTCGCCAAACAGTCGCCGGAACAGGTTGGGCAGCTTCAGCGCGACGAAGAAGCAATCCGCTATCGGCCCGGCGCCGAGCCGGGCCGCGATGAACATGTCCCGCGCGAAGCCGAGGACGCGGCTGGCCATGGTCCAGCCGCCAACGGTGAGGACGCCTTTGAGCATGGCGCGCCCTGTAGCCTGGATTCATGCCGGGGGCGAGGCTTGCGCGGCCCCCATGATCCATCGCGCGAAGGCGTCGAAAGCCGTCTCCCCGCGCGGAAGGGTTGATGCACTAGGAACCCTCCCCGCCTGGCTGCGAGATCATCGTCGATATAGGGCCGGATCCCCGCCGCCGCCTGCAAGGCATACCCGTAGAAATCAAAACGCGGTCCCATCGCCGCCACCTCCTCGGTGAGGTTCGCGAGCCCGTCCAACAGCCCCGCCCGGTACCGCGCCCCGCCGCCGAGAGGCTCAGCCGGTTGGCCCGCCGCTCGAACAGCGCCACGCCGAGCCGCACCTCCAGCAGCTTCGCCATGCGGCTGATGGCGGCCGGGCAGACGTGCAACTCCTCCGCCGCCGCGGCGAAGCTCCCTCTCCCCGACGCCATGGCCCTCCCATGCCGTCACGCGGATGGCCTTCAAATTCTGGCGCGGCCTGCTTTGGAGCCTGATTGGTTGGGTGCCCGACAGCCGCTCGCCCTCGGCACCGCCCCTTCGTGGTGAAGCTGATGCCCTCGCCTCGCCCCGACCCGCGCAACCCGGCCAGAGCCTCGCTTATGGGATCGTTGCGATATTGATGATACTGCTGACCGGCGTCTCCGCCAGCCACATCCTCTACGGCAGCTATCTCCTCGCCCTTCCGGAGTGATCCCCATGCAGGACGTCATCACCCCGCTGATCCGCGACCTCGTCGCCTCCGTCGCCGCGGCGCCCCGCCCCTACCGCGAGGTGCTGGAAGCCTGGCGTACCTCGTGCCCCCGGCTGACGGTCTGGGAGGATGCGGTGGATGGCGGCTTCGTCGCCCTCACCCGCGACGCGGAGGGTGGCGTGCAGGTAGTGGCGACGGCGCGGGGGCGGGAATTGCTTGATCCTGCTACAGAATGAGAGCATAGGAAAGAAATCAACTGCGCTTGGACCGTGTGGGGTGGCACTGCCGCCCCACACGGTTTCCGGATGGCCACGTCAGGCGGCCTTGACCCCCGTGAGGAAGGTGCTGACCTCGGCGCCAAGGCGTTCAGACTGGCGAGACAGTTCGCCGGCCGCCTCGAGCACATCCCCAGCGCCGCTCCCGACCTCCCTGTTGGCCAGGTCGACGCCACCTATGTTGCGGTTCACCTCCTGGGTGCCGCTCGCGGCCCGTTGCGCGCTGCGGGCGATCTCGCGCGTGGCGGCCCCCTGCTCCTCCACTGCGGCCGCGATCGCGCCGGCGATCTGGCTGGCCTCACCGACCGTGCCCGCAATGCCCTGGATGGCGGCAACAGCGTCCTCGGTGGCGGCTTGGATGGCGGCGATCTGGGCGCCGATATCCTCCGTCGCCCTGGCCGTCTGTGCGGCGAGGGTCTTGACCTCGGAGGCCACGACGGCAAAGCCCTTGCCCGCCTCGCCGGCCCGTGCCGCCTCGATCGTGGCATTCAGCGCCAGCAGGTTGGTCTGCCCCGCGATGTCGCCGATCAGCCGCACCACATCGCCGATCCGCTGGGCGCCCTCGGCCAGGGCGCGGACGGTCTCGTCGGTGCGGCGAGCGTCGGCCGCGGCCTGAGCCGTGACCTTCGACGACTGCACGACCTGGCGGCTGACCTCGGCGACCGATGCCGCGAGTTCCTCGGCCGCTGCGGCCACGGCGTCAACATCGGCGCCGGCCTGCTCGGCGGCGGCCACGGCCGCGCTGGCCTGCTCGCTTGCCTGCCCGGCACCACGTGACATCGACTGGGCGGTTGCCTGCAGCTCGGTCGCGGCTGCGGCCAAAGCTCCGGCCAACTCCCCCGCCTGGACTTCGAAGTCCTGCGTGAGCCGGTCCAGGCGTGCCCCGCGCTCGGCCTTGGCGGCCTGCTCGCGTGCCTGCTCGGCCGCCAGTGCATCGGCTGCCTGCAGTCCGCTGCGGCACTCGTCCATGGCACGGGCCAGCTCGCCAATCTCGTCCGCCCGGACCCTGCAGGGCAGGTCGAACGCATAATCGTGCCGCGCCAGCTGGCGCATGACCCCTGACAGCCGCACAACCCGTGCTACCACGCTCCGGTTGAACCACATGGCGGAGGCAAATGTCAGAATGGCAGCAACCACGAGGGCGGCGAGGCCGAGCCGGAGAGCGTTGGTGTAGGTCTGCCGCGAGCGCGTGGTGGCCTCGACCGTGCCACGCTCGACCAGGGTGCTCAGCTCGTCCAGGATGGCCAGGACGGTCCGCCACTCGCGCGCCGAAGCGTTGTTGAAGGTGCTCACTGCAGCCTGGTCGCCAAAGGGTGCCTTGAGGATCTCCTGCACTTTCTCCGAGTAGATCCGGTACTGTTCGCGGAAGCGCCTGGTCAGTGCCCGAGCCTCGTCGGATGTGGCGAGGCGATCATAGCCCGCCGTGGCAGCCTGGACCTGCACCGCTACTTCTGCAGCGTCGCGGATGGCGGTCGCGCGCTCCTTCGGGTCCTCGGTGCCGAGCGCCCGTGCGGCCCTGGTCCGCTCCCGACTGAATGCCATCTTGATCTCGGCCACGACGCGAGTGGCTGGCAACCATGTTTCCTCGATGGCGAGGGCGTCGCGGCTCATGGCGCGGAGTTGCAGGGCGCTGAAGCCGCTGATCCCGGCAATCAGCACGAACATGAGGCCGAAGACTGCGAACAGCTTGGTCCGCACACTCAGACGATGAACGAATACCATCTTCGCTTCCGATACGATGTCAGGCTGCTCGGGTTGAGCTGGCTTCGGTACAAATGCTGCGGTCGGCGAGAAGCGCGCTGGCGCGCACGGCAACTCGGGGCAGCAGTCGTGATTGTCCCGCATCGAACTGAAGTCGAGGTTAAGACGCTTCGAGGCGGCCTTGCCTGAATGGGAGATAATAGAACCGGGGCGGCTGAGGCGGTCCTGACGGCCAGCCCCTCCCCTGCACCCCCGGCATGTCGAGCATCCCGGAGAGCGAATCCTTCACGCCTTCCCTGTGGCGATCCGAGGAGCAGCGACTGCTCCTTTCCGCCCAACCCCATCAGTGGGACCGGCATGGCCGCGAAGCAGACATGGGCCAAGGACCAGCCCCTGAGGACCGCTTCCCGGCCGCCGCCTATCCTCCCCGCCGGACAGGCCCTGGAAAACCTGAAATTACTGACGAAACTCCAGCCGCGACAACACCATCCCCGCGTCCATCCTCGAATCTTGAGACATTGAAGCCGTCCTTCGGCACAACCCCCCTCGCCAGCCGCTCCTCATTGCGGCAATGACCATTGCGCATGACCACGCTCGCCCTTCCCCGCCGCGTGCTGCTGCTGCGCCGCTGGACCCAACTGGCGACGCGAGCCCGCGGCTGGGTTCGCGGCAGCGAAGTCGCGGTCGTCGGCCTCGCCGTGCTGATCGGCATCGGCGTCGGCCTCGTCGCCTGGGGGATGGGCGCCGCCGCCCATGGCCTGCAACGCCTGCTCTACGGGCTCGAGCCGCATCTCCGCCTTTCCGCCGCCACGCGCCTGTCCACCTGGCAGCTCCTGCTGGTGCCCTGCCTCGGCGGCCTGGCGCTGGCCGGGCTGAACCGCGTCATCCGCCGCTGGCGCCCCCGCGCGCCCGTCGATCCGATCGAGGCCAATGCGCTCCGAGGCGGTCGCCTCTCGCTGACGGATGGCGTGGTGGTCGGCTCGCAGACCGTGCTTTCCAACGGCGTCGGCGCCTCGGTCGGGCTGGAGGCGGGCTACACGCAGATGGGCGGCGGCCTCGCCTCCCGCCTCGGCCGCGCCTTCTCGCTGCGCCGCGGCGACCTGCGCATCCTGGTCGGCGCCGGCACCGCGGGCGCCATCGGCGCCGCCTTCAACGCCCCGCTGACCGGCGCCTTCTACGCCTTCGAACTCGTCATCGGCACCTACAGCATCGCCGCCCTCTTCCCGGTCGTCGCTTGCGCCGTCACCGCCGTCCTCGTCGCCCGCGCCCTCGAGGCCGGCACCTATGTGGTGGAGACGGCGGCGCCGAGCGTCGTCGATCCCGTCTACTACCCGCTCGCCCTGCTGGTCGGCGCCCTTTCCGGCCTCGGCGGCATCGCGCTGATGCGCGGCGTCGGCCTCACCGAGGGCCTGCTCACCCGCTTCATTCCCCCGCCGACGCTGCGGCTGATGGCAGGCGGCCTCGCCGTCGGCGGGCTGGCGCTGATCTCGCCCATTGCCCTCTCCGCCGGCCATGGCGCGCTGCACATGGCCTTCATGACCGAAGCGCCGGCCTGGCCCGTCCTCGCCCTGCTGGTGGTGAAGGCCATGGCCTCCATCATCTCGCTCGGCAGCGGCTTCCGCGGCGGGCTGTTCTTCGCCTCGCTGCTGATCGGCGCGCTGGGCGGCAAGCTCATCGCCGCCGTGCTGGCGATGGTTTCGCCGCCCGGCCCGGACCCGCTGATCCTCACCATCGTCGGGATGAGCGCCTTCGGCGCCGCCGTCATCGGCGCGCCGCTGGCGATGACCTTCCTGGCGCTGGAAACCACCGGCAGCCTCGCCGTCACCGGCCCGGTGCTGGCCGCGGTCGCCGTCTCCGGCCTGATCGTGCGGCGGCTTTTCGGCTATTCCTTCGCCACCTGGCGCTTCCACCTGCGCGGCGAGACGATCCGCAGCGCCCACGACATCGGCTGGGTGAACGACCTCACCGTTGGCAGCCTGATGCGGCGCGAGGTGCAAACGGCGCCGCTGACCATGGAACTCGCCGCCTTCCGCGGGCGCTTCCCCCTCGGAGCGGTGAGCCGGGCGGTGGTGCTGGGCGAGGGCGGCCGCTACGCGGGTATCGTCTCGGTGCCGGAGGCCCATGCCGCCTCGCCCGAGGCCAGCCTCGAGAGTCTGCTGCACCTGACCGACCGCGTGCTGCTGCCGAGCATGAACGCCCGCATCGCCATGTCCGCCTTCGAGGCGGCCGAGGCGGAGGCGATGGCGGTAGTGGACGGGCCCGGCCGCCGCGTCATCGGCCTGCTGACCGAAGCCCACCTCCTCCGCCGCTATGGCGAAGAGGTGGAGAAGCGACGCCACGAGGAAAGCGGCATCGCCTCCGCCTGACTACTCCTGGGCGAGCCCCGCCGTGCTGTCCTTCTTGCCGAGCCCGGTCGCGCGGTCTTCCTCCTGCCCGGCGCCCTCGGGGCCGTTGTCGTCCGGCACCCCGCCCTTGACGCCGATGTTCACCGGCCCGCCCGGCGCCTTCGCATCGGTGCGGTTGTTGTTCTCGCCCGGCGAGGGCTTGTACTGATGGGTCTTGTCCCGCTGCGGCGCCTGCGGGCCATGGCTGCTGGTCAGGTTCTCTTGCGGCTCGATATTGCTGCGGCGATCGGGTTCCGGCGGCATGGGCGTCTCTCTTCTTCCTGGGTTCGGAAGAGCCAACGCAGCAGCCGCCCGCGGGATCATGCGGGGTCGGCGGCCGCCCGCGGGTTGACGGCGACCATGCCGCCGCCCTCGCTCCCCGGCGGCGTCAGCGCCGCCTCCACCGCCCGGCGCAACGGGGCGAGCTTCCGCTCGTTCTCCACCTTCAGGCCGAAGACATCCTTCACGTAGAAGACATCGACCGCCCGCACGCCATAGGTCGTGATATGGGCCGAGGCGATCTGCAGCCCCTGGTCGCTGATCGCCGCCGTCACGTCATGCAGCAGGCCCGGCCGGTCGCGCCCGTTCACCTCGATGACGGTGTGGGTGTTGCTCGCATGGTTGTCGAAGACCACCCGCGGCGGCACGGTGACGGCCCGCAGCCGCGCCGGCTCCCGCCGGACCTTGCGGATCTCGTCGCGCAGCCTGAGCCGCCCCGACAGCGCCTGCTCGATCAGCACGGAAAGCCGCGCGAGGCGGTGCGGCGCATCGAACGCCCCGCCCATCGCGTCCTGTACCCAGAAGGTGTCGAGCGCCATGCCGTTGGTCAGCGTGTGGATGCGCGCATCGACGATGCTGGCGCCGGCGACGGCCAGCGCACCCGCGATGCGGCTGAACAGCCCCGGATGGTCGGCCGCATAGACCGTGACCTCCGTCACGGCGCGGGCCTCCATCACCCGCGTCCGCACGGTGAGCGGCGCCTGCACCGCCTCCGCCTCGCGGATCAGCGCGGCATGGCGGGCATGGGTTTCGGCGTCGAAGGAAAGCCAGTAGCCGGGATAGCCGAGCGACAGGAATCGCTCCCGCTCCGCCGCCGGCCAGGCTTCCAGCATGGCACCCGCCGCATCCCGCGCGCGGGCTACGCGCACGTCGCGCTCCGGCACGGAGAGGCCGCCGGCCAGCACCTCCGCGACGCGCCAGTAGACCTCGCGCAGCAGCGTCGCCTTCCAGCCGTTCCAGACCTTGGGCCCGACCGCGCGCATGTCGCAGACCGTCAGCACCAGCAGCAGGCGCAGCCGCTCCGGCGACTGCACGAGATCGGCAATGTCGAGGATGGTCTTCGGGTCCTCGATGTCGCGCTTGAAGGCGGTCTGGCTGACCAGCAGGTGGTGCAGCACGAGCCAGGAGACCGTCTCCGTCTCCTCCGGCGTCAGGCCGAGCTTCGGGCAGATCTCCGTGGCGATCCGCGCACCTAGCTCGGAATGGTCGCCGCCGCGACCCTTGGCGATGTCGTGCAGCATGCAGGCGGCATACAGCGCGCGCCGCGATTGCAGCTGCCCGATCAGCTCCGAGGCGACGGGCGCCACCTCCGCCAGCTCGCCGCGCTCGATCTGCTGCAGCACGCCGATCGCCTCGATCGTGTGCTCGTCGACGGTGAAGACGTGGTAGGTGTCGAACTGCATCAGCCCGACGATGCGGGCCCAGTCGGGGATGAAGCGCGAGAGGAACCCCGTCTCGTTCATCAGCCGCAGCCAGAGCGCGGCATCGCGGCCGGTGAGGATGTCGAGGAAGAGGGTATTCGCCTCCGCCTGGCCGCGCAGCACGGCGGCGTGGTGCGCGTTGCGGATCAATGCGCGGATGGCGAGCGGATGGATCTCCAGCTTCCGGTCGCGTGCCGCCTTGACGATGCGGAGCATCAGCACCGGCTCGCGCGAGAAGTCGCGGTTGGGCGGCGCCGCCACCAGCTTGCCGTCGGCCAGCGCGAGGCCGGCCTCGGCCAGCGACGCATCGCCCTGGCGGCGGAGGGCAGGGGCCCCGAGCACTGCGCGCTCGATCGCCGGCTCCAGCACCCGCGTCAGCCGCAGCACGTCCCTGACCGTCAGGAACAGGTGCTTCATGAAGCGCTCGACGCCGTTCTGCCGGCCGCGCGGCGTGTAGCCCATGCGCGCGCCGACCACCGGCTGGAAGTCGAAGGTCAGCCGCTCCTCCGCCCGCCCGGCGACGTAGTGGAGGTGGAAGCGGACGGTCCAGAGGAAATTCCAAGCCCGGCGGATGGCGCGCGCCTCGTGCTCGGTGATGAGGCCGCCGCCCGGGCTGTTCTCGCCGACCAGCTCCGGCATGCGCTGGGTGCCGAAGGCATAGCGGGCCAGCCAGTACAGGGTTTGCAGGTCCCGCAACCCGCCGCGCCCTTCCTTGACGTGCGGCTCGACCAGGAAGGGGCTGTCGCCGTAGCGGGCATGGCGCCCGGCCCGCTCCTGCCGCTTGGCGGCGAGGAAGGGGCTGAGGCCGCGCTCCTTCCGCGCGGCGTCGAAGACGATGCCGAAGCGCTCGAAGACCGGCCGCTCGCCGACGAGGAAGCGGGCATCAACGAGGGCGGTGAGCACGGTCGCGTCGCGCCCCGCCTCCTCCATGCAGTCGCGGATGCTGCGCGTCGCATGGCCGACCTTCAGCCCGAGATCCCAGAGCAAGTAGAGGATGAACTCCACCACCCGCTGCGCCCGGGACCCCGCCTGCACATCGGTGAGGAAGAGCAGGTCGATGTCGGAGAAGGGCGCCAGCACGCCGCGCCCGTAGCCGCCAGTGGCGACGAGGGCGAAGGGCGGCTCCGCCTCCTCCGCCGCGTTGCGCGACGGAACCATGGCGAGCGCATAGGCGTGGATGGCGCTCATCAGCCCGTCGACGAGGGCGGCCAGCCAGCGCGCGGCGGGCAGGCCGTCGAGCTCATGGCTTTCGAAGGCGTTCTGTACCCGGCCCTGGATGCGGCCGAGATGGCTGCGCAACAGGTCGAGGGCCTGCTCGCGCCGCAGGGGCCCCGACACCAGCTCGGCGATCAGGTCCGGAAGAACCCCGGGCGCATCGGCCTGGGTAGAGGGCCGGGGGGAGGGCCCCCGGGCCGGGAAAGTCGCCGCTTCGGTCATTCCCCTCAGCCTAACGCGACTTACGCGCGGTTGACAGCGCCATCCATGAGGCTTCTGAGATGATAAACCATCTCCTGCGCCTCGCGCGGCGAGAGGCTGTCCAGGTCGAGGGCGGCGAGCGCCGCCAGCACCGGATGGTCCGGTGCAGGGCCGGCGGGGCGGGCGAAGAGCGGCATCTCCTCGGCCAGCGGATCGAGGCCGCGCGCGCGCTCCTCCAGCGAGGCCAGCACCTGGCCGGCGCGGGCGAGCACGGCGCGCGGCACGCCGGCGAGCTTCGCCACGTGCAGGCCCCAGCTTCGCTCCGCCGTGCCGGGTGCGACGCTATGCAGGAAGACAACCTCGCCCCGCCATTCGCGCACGCGCATCGTCGCCAGTTGCAACTCCGGCAGCTTGCCGGCCAGCGCCGTCAGCTCGTGGAAGTGGGTGGCGAAGATGGTGCGGCAGCGGGTGCGGTCGTGCAGCGCCTCCAGCACCGCCCAGGCGATGGCGAGCCCGTCCCAGGTCGCCGTGCCGCGCCCGACCTCGTCGAGCACGACGAGGGAGCGCGGCCCGGCGAGGTTCAGGATCACCGCCGTCTCCGCCATTTCCACCATGAAGGTGGAGCGCCCGCCGGCCAGGTCGTCCGAGGCGCCGACGCGGGAGAAGAGCCGGTCCGTCAGCCCGATCCGCGCGCTCTCGGCCGGGATGAAGAGCCCGGCCTGGGCGAGCACGACGAAGAGTGCGTTCTGCCTGAGGAAGGTGGACTTGCCCGCCATGTTCGGCCCGGTCAGCAGGCAGATGCGGCCGCCGGCCGATAGGTCGCAGTCATTGGGGACGAAGGCGCCGCTGCGGCTGCGCGCCAGCGCCGCGGCGACGACGGGGTGCCGCCCGCCGGCGATGGCGAAGTCCGGCCGCTCGGTGACCTCCGGCCGGCACCAGCCGCCATCGGCGGCGAGTTCGGCGCTGGCGGCCTGGATGTCGATCTCGGCCAGCGCCTCGGCGGCGCGGGTGAGGCCGGCGGCGGATTTGAGGCACAAGGCGCGGAGATGACGGGTGATGAGCCGCTCGCGCCGCGAAGCCTCGTCCGCCGCTTCCGACAGGCGACGGTCGAGCCCGGCCAGCGCCGCGCAGGTGAAGCGCACGCCATTCGCCATGGTCTGCCGATGGATCGGCGCGAAGTCGCCGCTGGCCTTGGGCGGCGGGTCGCGCAGCAGCTTCTCCCCGGCGGCGGCGGGCAACTCGGCGAGGTAGCCGAATTGCTGGTGGTGGCGGATCTTCAGCGCGGCGACGCCCCAGGCCTGGCAGAGGTCGAGCTGCAGGGCGGCGATGGCGCCGCGCGCATCGTCGCGCAGCCGGCGCAGCGCATCGAGCTGCCCGTCATAGCCGGGAGCGACGATGCCGGCATCGTCGAGCCGCGCCGGCAGGCTCTCGGCGAGCGCCCGGGCGAGTTCCGGCGCCGGGTCGGGTTCAGGCCGCAGCGCGGCGGCGGAGCGGGCGAGCAGGGCAGGGACCTCGGCGCCCGCCAGCGCCTCGGCGATGGTGGTGGCGCGCGTCAGGCCATCGCGGATCGCCGCCAGGTCGCGCGGGGCGAAGCGGTCGAGGGAGAGGCGGGCCAGCGCGCGGGCCATGTCCGGGGCGCCCTTCAGCGCCGTGCGGATGGCGCCGCGCAGCGCGGGCGCGGCGAGCAGGGCGGCGACGGCGTCGTGCCGCGCGCGGATCGGCCCGGCCTCGGCCAGCGGGCAGGCGAGGCGCGCGGCGAGCAGCCGGCTGCCGGCCGCCGTCACGCAGCGGTCGACGGCGCCGAGCAGGCAATCCCGCGCGCTGCCGCGCTCGGAACGGAGGATCTCGAGGCTGCGGCGCGTGGCCGCATCCATCTGCAGCGCGCCCTGGTTGCCGCGCGGCACGGGGCGGGAGAGATGCGCCAGCGCCTCGCTGTTTGCGCCCTTCTGCGTCGCCTTCAGGTAGTCGAGCGCCATGGCGGCGGCGGCGATCTCGGCTGGGTGGTACTCGCCGAACCCGTCCAGCGTGCCGACCCCATAGGCCTCGGCGACGCGGCGGGCGGCGTCGCGCGGCACCGGCGTCTCCACCGCGCCGGGGAGGGCGAGGGCGGCCGGGGCCAGGACCTCGGAGGGCTCCAGCCGGGCCAGCAGGGCGTGCAGGTCGGCCGGCGCCAGCGTCTCGGTCTCGAAGGCGCCGGTTGAGAGGTCGAGCCAGGCGGCGCCGAGCTTCTCTTCGCCTGGGGCGAGGGCAAGCAGCCAGGCGGGGCGGGCGGCCTCCAGCAGCGTCTCCTCGGTCACCGTGCCGGGGGTGACGAGTCGCACCACCTCGCGCCGCACCGCCGGAGCCTTGCGGCGCTTGGCCTCCTCCGGGGTTTCCATCTGCTCGCAGATGGCGACGCGGAAGCCGCGGCGGATCAGCCGGGCCAGGTAGCTCTCATGGCTATGGGCGGGCACGCCGCACATCGGGATCTTCTGGCCCTGGTGCTCGCCGCGATAGGTCAGTGCGATGTCGAGTGCTTCCGACGCCGCTTCGGCATCGGCGAAGAACAGCTCGAAGAAGTCGCCCATGCGGAAGAAGAGCAGGGCATCCGGGTGGTCCGCCTTGGCGGCGAACCATTGCGCCATGGCAGGCGAGGCGCCCTCGGCGGTCGGCGGGCGGGGGGATGGGTCCGGCAGGCTGTCCATCCCCCCTGTCTAGACCGGCGCCGGCCTCTTCGCAGCCGCAAACCCGCGGACTTCACGAAGCCGGCCGTGGCTGCAAGACTGGATCCTCACAGGGGGCAGGCGGATGCGCCGCCGCAACGGGTTCAAGGGAGAACGGCCATGGATGATGGGCACAAGGGCAGCCTGCCTCCCATTTCGCTGGCGGATGTGCGCACCGCGCGGGTGACGCCGGAGGAGGCGCTGGCGCTGCATGCCGAGGGGCGGCCTGGCAAGCTGGAGATTCGCCTGACCAAGCCGCTGATCACGGCGCGCGACCTCAGCCTGGCCTACAGCCCGGGCGTGGCGGAGCCTTGCCTGCACATCCACCGTGACCCGGCGCTGGCTTATGACTACACCTCGAAGGGCAATTTCGTCGCCGTCGTCTCCAACGGCACGGCCGTGCTCGGCCTCGGCAATCTCGGCGCGCTGGCCTCGAAGCCGGTGATGGAGGGCAAGGTCGCGCTCTTCAAGCGCTTCGCCGATGTGGACGGCATCGACCTCTGCGTCGACACCGAGGATGTGGATGCCTTCGTCGATGCCGTGAAGCATCTCGGCCCCTCCTTCGGCGGGATCAACCTCGAGGACATCAAGGCGCCCGAGTGCTTCGTCATCGAGCAGCGGCTGCGCGAGGTGATGGACATCCCCGTCTTCCACGACGACCAGCACGGCACCGCCATCGTCGCCGCCGCCGGCCTGCTGAATGCCGTCCACCTGACGGGGCGGGAGCTGCGCGACATCACCATCGTCATCAACGGCGCCGGCGCGGCGGCGATCGCCTGCGCCGAGCTGATGAAGGCGATGGGCGTCACGCCGCGCAACGTCATCCTCTGCGACACCAAGGGCGTGGTCTATCGCGGCCGCACCGAGGGGATGAACCAGTGGAAGTCGGCCCATGCGGTCGAGACCCAGGCGCGGACGCTGGCCCAGGCGATGGACGGCGCCGACTGCTTCTTTGGCCTGTCGGTCAAGGGCGCGGTGACGCCCGAGATGCTGCGCAGCATGGCGGACAAGCCGATCGTCTTCGCCATGGCGAACCCCGACCCGGAGATCACGCCGGAGGAGGCGAAGGCGGTGCGGCCGGACTGCATCATCGCCACGGGCCGCAGCGACTACCCGAACCAGGTGAACAACGTCCTCGGCTTCCCCTTCATCTTCCGCGGCGCGCTGGATGTGCGGGCGAGCACCATCAACGACGCGATGAAGGTCGCGGCCGCGCGGGCGCTGGCGATGCTGGCGCGGGAGGACGTGCCGGAGGAGGTGAACACCGCAGGCGGCGGCCCCGGCAAGTCGCTGCGCTTCGGGGCGGACTACATCATCCCCAATGCCTTCGACCCGCGGCTGATCTCGCGCGTGCCGGTCGCCGTCGCCCGCGCGGCGATGGAGAGCGGCGTGGCGCGGAAGCCGATCACCGACCTCACGCGCTATGCCCGCGCGCTGGCCGGGCGGCTCGATGCGACGGCGAATGCGATGGAGCTCATCACCGAGCAGGTGCGCGCCAATCCGCGCACCGTCGTCTTCGCCGAGGGCGAGGAGGAGAAGGTGGTGCGCGCCGCGCTCGCCTTCCACAATGCCGGCTACGGCACGCCGGTGCTGGTGGGGCGGGAGGACCGCATCGCCAATGTGCTGCGGACGCTCGGCGTGCAGCTGCCGCCGGGCATCACCATCCGCAACGCGCGGAACTCCGACAGCAACCGGCGCTACGCCGAGTTCCTCTATGCGCGGCGGCAGCGCGAGGGCTTCCTGTTCCGTGACTGTCAGCGCCTCGTCAACCAGGACCGCAACGTCTTCGCCGGCTGCATGCTGGCGCTGGGGGATGCGGATGCGGTGGTGACCGGCGTGACGCGCAGCTATGCGGTGGCGCTGGAGGGCATCTCGGCCGCCATCGACCCGGCGCCGGGGGAAGTGACCTTCGGCCTGACGCTGATGCTGGCGCGCGTCTCGGGCACGGTCTTCGTCGCCGACACCGCGATCAACGAGCGGCCGGATGCGGCGACGCTGGCCGAGATCGCGGTGCAGTCGGCGGCCGCCGCGCGGCGGCTCGGGCATGAGCCGCGCGTCGCCTTCCTTTCCTTCTCGACCTTCGGCGACCCCAAGGGCCATATCCCGGGGAGCCTCCGCGAGGCGGTGCGGCTGCTCGACGAGCGGAAGGTCGACTTCGAGTATGACGGCGAGATGGCCGCCGACGTGGCGTTGGACCCGGTGCTGCGGGCGCATCTCTATCCCTTCTGCCGCCTGACGGGGCCGGCCAATGTGCTGGTGATGCCGGGGCTGCACGCCGCGCACATCCTCACCAAGGCCGTTCCCCGCCTGACCAGCGCCACGACCATCGGCCCCCTGCTGATGGGCATGTCGCGCCCGGTGCAGATCGTGCCGATGGATGCGAGCGTGACCCAGCTGCTCGACATGGCCTGCCTCGCCGCCCATGCCGCGATCGGCCGGTGAGGCTCTTCACCATCGGCTATGAGGAGACGGTGCCGACGCGGCTGATCGAGGCGCTGCGCGGCGCCGGCGTCACCACCCTGGTCGATGTGCGGGCGCTGGCGAACAGCCGGAAGCCGGGCTTCGCCAAGACGGCGCTCTCCGCGGCGCTGGCCGAGGCCGGCATCGGCTACCGGCATGTGAAGGCGCTCGGCACCCCGGCCGAAGGGCGGGCGGCGGTGCGCGCCGGGCGACCGGGGGAGATGCGGCGGATCTTCGGCGCGCATCTGGCAGGCGTGGAGGCGCAGGCGGCGCTGGGAGCGCTCACGGAGCAAGCGCGGCGCGAAACGGTCTGCCTGCTATGCCTGGAAGCGGATCCGTCGCAGTGTCATCGGACCTTGGTAGCGGAAGCGGTCACCGCCACATCCGGGGTCGCTGTTACGCATCTCCACCCGGCCTGAGGAAGGACCCTCCATCAATGTCGCTCTGCCTCGTCCTGCATGACCTCGGCGCCGCCCCAGCCTCGGCCGAGAAGGTGTTCTTCGAGGCGATCTTCGAGATCGCGCCGGAGCACTGGCCGATCACGCCGCGGGCGGTGCTGGTCGCCACCGGCGTCTCCCCCGCCTATCTCCGCGACCACCTGCTGCGGGCGCTGAAGAAGGAGGATGCGCCGGATGTCGTGCTGACCATCACCCGCGTCCCGGCGGATGCGGCCTGGCACAACCTTTCGCAGGAAGGCGAGGCTTGGCTGCGCGACATGCTGGACGAGTAGGGAGGTCCCGCCTACGCCCGCCCCCGCATGTATCGCCGCTCCGGCCGGTAGGTGAGCCAATGACGGAGGCGGGTGAACAAGGTCTGGAACATGACCGATGATCCGGCGGGCTTGTGTTCAGCGAGGGGCGATGGGGTTCACCTATCGTAAGGAAACGGGTCCATCGCTGAAGCCACAATCACAGAAATGTGTTTCGCGTTCCTTTCCTGAGCCGCATCTGTGACATTCCGAGACGGCTGCGAGACGAAAATCAGCCGGACGCGGCAGCGATCCGGGTCGCCAGGCGCGCGGCCACCTCCACCTTCGCCATCTCCGGCCAGTCCTCGACGCCAGAATCGGTGACGAGGTGGATGCGGTTGGCATCGCCGCCCATCACCTCGCCAGAGACGTCGTTGGCGAGAATCCAATCGCAGCCCTTCCGCGCGCGCTTGGCGATGGCGTGCTCCACCACATGCTCGGTCTCGGCGGCGAAGCCGATGACGAGGCCGGGCCGCCGGGCATGGCGGGAGATGGTGGCCAAGATGTCGGGATTCAGCGCCATGCTGAGGGAAGGGGCCTCGGCCCCGGGTTCCTTTTTCAGCTTCTGCGTCGCCTCCCGCGCCACGCGCCAGTCGGCGACGGCGGCGGCCATGACGGCGACATCGGCGGGCAAGGCGGCCTCGCAGGCGGCGAGCATCTCGCGGGCGGTCTCCACATGCACCGTCGTGACGCCGGGCGGGTCGGGCAGCGTCACCGGCCCGGCGACGAGGGTGACACGGGCGCCGAGCCTGGCCAGTGCCGCCGCGATCGCATGGCCCTGCTTGCCGCTGCTGCGGTTGGCGATGTAGCGGACCGGGTCGATCGGCTCATGCGTCGGGCCGGAGGTGACGAGGGCGTAGCGGCCGGCGAGCGGCCCGGCCTCCGGGGCGAAGATCGCCTCGATGGCGGCGTGGATCTCGGCCGGCTCGGCGAGGCGGCCGGGGCCGCTCTCGGGCTCGGCCATGGCGCCCACGCCGGGGCCGACGACGCGGACGCCACGGCCCGTCAGCGCCGCCATGTTGGCGCGGGTCGCCGGATGCTCCCACATCGCCGTGTTCATGGCCGGTGCCACCAGCACTGGGGCGCGGGTCGCCAGCAGGATGGTGCCCGCCAGGTCGTCGGCCAGGCCCTGCGCCATCGTCGCCAGCATGTTGGCCGAGGCGGGGGCGACGACGACGAGGTCGGGCCAGCGGGCGAGGCGGATATGGCCGATCTCCGCCTCCGCCGCCCAAAGGTCGTCATGCACGCGCTGCCCGGTGATGCCGGCCAGCGCCTCCTTGGTGACGAAGCGTGCGCCGCCTGCCGTCAACACGCCGGTGACGGCGGCGCCCGCCTTGCGCAGCAGCCGCGTCAGCTCCAGCACCTTGTAGGCGCTGATGCTGCCCGAGACGATCAGCAGGATGCGGCGGTCGGCGAGGCGCATCGTCGGCGGCACCTATCGAAATCGGCCTCTGCCAGGGTGTCCTCCCGCGGCTTTGCCGCGGAAGGCTGTGCGAGGCCTTCGAAATTGAGCGAAATCGGGGTCCCCGCAACGCCGCGCAGCGGTGCGGTGGGGAGAATCAGACAGGACGCTCGCCCTTCACCGTGACGCGGTTGCCGTAGCGGCGATGCGGCCAGTAGTCCCACATCGCCCGGTGCTGGGCGCAGCGGTTGTCCCAGAAGGCGACGGAGTTGGGCTGCCAGCGGAAGCGGCATTGGAAGAGCGGGTTCTCCATGTGCTCGTAGAGATAGCGCAGGATGCCCTCGCTCTCGTCGCGCGGGATGCCGAGGATGCGGGCGGTGAAGCCGCGGTTCACGTAGAGCGCCTTCTTCCCCGTCACCGGATGGGTGCGGATGACCGGGTGCTCCGCCCGCGGGTAGCTGGCCTTGTCGGCCACGCCGTCCTTGGCGAACATGCCGCGGTAGACCGGCTCGCCGTCATGCAGGGCGGTGAGGCCCTCGAGATAGGCCTTCATCCGGTCCGACAACGCGTCATAGGCGGCATACATGCTGGCGAAGAGCGTGTCGCCGCCATTGGGCGGGCATTCCTTGATGTAGAGGATGGAGCCCAGCGGCGGCTCCTCGTCGCAGGAAACGTCGGAATGCCAGCCCTCGCCATTGGCGCGGACGGAATTGGCATCGGCCTTGATGACCATCAGCTCCGGGTGACCCGGCTCGTGCGGCGCGGCGGGGTGGAGATGGAGCGGGCCGAATTGCCGGCCGAAATCGAGGTGCTGCTCCTGCGTCATCCGCTGGTCGCGGAAGAAGATGACGAGGTGTTCCGCAAGCGCCCGCTTGATCTCCTCCATCTGCCGCGCGGCGATGGGCTGGCCAAGATCGACGCCCTCGATCTCGGCGCCGATCACGGGCGTCAACCGGTCGAGGCGGATGGTCTCATAGGGCTCGCCCGCATTGCTGAGATGGCGGATGCGGGGGCCGTCCAGGGCGTTGAGGGACATTGTTCTCGTTCCTTGGCGGGCCGTGTGGCCGGGGAGGCTAGCCCCCCGCGCTGCCGCCCGCCAAGTCCCGGCTATTCCTTGGCCGCCGCCTGACGGATCGCGGCGGCCAGCGCCTCCGGCTGGAAGGGTTTCGCCAGGAAGATCTCCCGCCGCTGCATCCGGTCGCGCATCTCCTCCGATGGCGCGCCGCTGATCAGGATGACGCCGACTTCCGGGTGCCTGGCCCGCGCCACGTCGGCCAGGTCGAAGCCGCTCAGCCCGCCGCCGAGGCGGATATCGGTCACCAGTACATCCGGCACCTGGCCGGCCCCCAGCAGGATCAGCGCGTCCTCGGCATTGGCGAGGCCCTGCACGTCGATACCGTCCTCGGCCAACCGGTCGGAAAGTACCATACGCAACAGCGCATCATCCTCGATCAGCAGAACCCGCATCGCCTCCGTCCTGTACAATAGTCCAGCCGCATGACAACGGTTGGGCGGCCCCGGGGATCAGCCAGGTCAAAACGGGCCGGTTCATTCCATCCGCCCAGAGCATCCATGGCGCTCCGGCGGCGTTTCGTCCTGTCACGAAAAGGAGGGTGGATGACGGCGGGTAAGGCTTGGCTCGGGGCGTCGCTCGCCGCGCTGGCGGGGGCGGCGGTGATGCTGGCGGTTTTCGGCCTCGGCCCGCTCAATCCGCACAACCAGGGTTGGCTGCTGGCCGGGCCGCTGGGGCCGGACCCGGTGCAGCTCTGGCTCGGCTGGAGCTACTTCCGCGCGGCGCCCTGGCTGCTGCCGCCGGGTGCCAATCCGGATTACGGGATGGAGCTCGGCACGGCGATCTACTTCGCCGATGCCATCCCGCTGCTCGCCCTGGTGCTGAAGGCGCTGCGGGGGGTGGTGGAGGTGCCGCAATATGTCGGTCCCTGGCTGCTGGCCTGCGGGATCCTGCAAGGGCTGCTCGGCTGGCGGCTGGTCGGGCTTGCCACGCGGAACATGCTGGCGCGGGTCTGCGGCGCGGGGCTGCTGGCCCTGCAGCCGATGCTGATCAACCGGATGGCGGGGCATACGCCACTCGCCGGGCAATGGCTGCTGCTCGCGGCGCTGCTGCTGGCGCTGGGGCGAGGGCAGGGGGCGTGGCACGCCCTGCGCTGGGCGGTGCTGCTGGCGGTGACGGCGCTGATCCACTCCTACCTGCTCGCCATGGCGATGCCGCTCTGGGCGGCGGATTGGCTGCGGCGGGCTTGGCTGGCGCGCGGCCGGGTGCTGGTCGCCGAGGCGGTGGGCGTGCCGCTGGCGGTGGCGGGGGCGCTCTGGACGGGCGGCTTCTTCCTGCTGCGCGGCGGCTACGATACCGGGCCGGGAAGCGGAGCCGGTGGCTACGGCACCTGGAATTTCGACCTCCTTGCCTATGCCGATGGCGGGCTCTGGTCCGGCCTGCTGCCCGACCTGCCCGATCCTGGCCATTGGGAAGCGGGGAGCAGCTATCTCGGCCTCGGTGGGCTGCTGCTGCTGCTGGCGGGGCTGGCGGCGCTGCTGCGCCGGCCGGTGGGCCTGCCGCGCCGGCTATGGCCGCTGGCAGCGGCGCTGCTCGCGCTGCTCGCCTTCGCCATCACCCCCCATGTGACGGTGGGAGGCAGAGGAGGGGTGCTCTTCGCCCTGCCGGACCGGGCGATGGCGGTCGCCGGCATGCTGCGCAATGCGGAGCGGATGGTCTGGCCGCTCTCCTATGCGCTGATGCTCGGCGCCATCGCCCTGGTGACGCGGGCCTGGGGCGGCCGGCGCACGGGCTGGCTGCTGCTCGGCCTGCTGGCGCTGCAATGGGTGGATCTGCAGCCGGGCCTGGAGCGGCGGCATTCCTTCGCCACCGGGGCGCCGGCAGGGGTCCCGCAGCGGCTCTTCGACCCCTTCTGGGCCGAGGCGGCGGGCACCTATGCGCAGGTGCGGGCGGTGCCGGCCACCAATATGGGCGAGGGCTGGGAGTCCATCGCCCGCTTCGCCGCGCAGGCGGGATTGCCGACGGATTCCGTCTACATGGCCCGGGTGGACGAGGGCCGGGCCGCGGCGCTGCGGGCCAGGATGGCGGAGATCCTCCGCTCCGGCGCCTATGAGCCCGGCACGCTCTACATCCTCCGCGATGCGGAGAGCCTGGCGCTGGCCGAGGCCTCGCATGACCCGGCGCGGGATGCGATCCTCACCGCGGATGGCTATCGGGTGCTGGCGCCCGGCTGGCGGGCGAGGCCGCTCGCGCGCCGCTGACCTACGGGGGGACGAGCGATGGATGTGAAGGGGATTGCGGCCGTGGTGACCGGCGGCGGCTCCGGCCTCGGCGCGGCGACGGCCGAGGCGCTGGCCGCGGCCGGTGCCCGCGTCGTGGTGATGGACCTGAAGCAGGAGGCGGCGGAGGCGGTCGCCGCCCGCATCGGCGGGGTGGCCGCGGCCGGCGACGTCGCCGACGAGGCGGCGGTGGGGGCGGCGGTGGAGGCCGCTGCGGCACTCGGGCCGCTGCGCCTTGCCGTGAGCTGCGCGGGCATCGCCCCGGCGGCGCGCGTGTCCGGGCGGCAGGGGCCGCATCCGCTCGGCCTGTTCGAGCAGGTGGTGCGGGTGAACCTCACCGGCACCTTCAACCTGCTGCGCCTGGCCTCGGCGCGGATGGCCTCGCTGGAGCCGCTGCCGACGGGGGAGCGCGGCCTCATCGTCAACACCGCCTCGATCGCCGCCTATGAAGGGCAGATCGGCCAGTGCGCCTATGCGGCGAGCAAGGCGGGTGTCGTCGGCCTCACCCTGCCGGCGGCGCGGGAGCTGGCGCGCTTCGGCATTCGGGTAATGACCATCGCGCCGGGGCTGATCGAGACGCCGATGCTGGCGGGCATGCCGGAGGAGGCGCGGGAGGCGCTGGGCCGCCTGCCACTCTTCCCCAACCGGCTGGGCCGGCCGGAGGAGGTGGCGGCGCTGGTTCTCGCCATCGTCGCCAACCCGCTGCTGAACGGCGAGACGATCCGGCTGGACGGGGCGCTGCGGCTGACCCCGTCATAGTCAGCCGCCTCGGATCAAGCCCTGGCGCTGTAGGCCGGGGCGGGGATGTGCTGGAGCGGCGGCAGGGTCGAGCCTGGGCGGCGCCAAGCCGGCGCTTCGGCATTGTCGCGCCATTGCGGGGTGCCGAAGCTGTTCTCGGCGCAACCCGGCAAGGCGGCGGCCAGCAGAAAGGCCAGGACCCAATAGCGCATGGCAGCATCCCTGTCAGAGCATTGCAGCTACCCTGACATACCAGCGTGCCACCTGTCCCTCCCGATTCGTCGCACGAACTTTTTTCCCGGCCGTAACGCACGGCAGGCGGAACCGAATCGGCCGCGCTGCGTAGGGACGCCGCTTCATGGCCGAAGGAGGACCCGATGCGCCAAGCCGTCCTGTTGATCCTAGCCGCCGTCAGCCTTGCCGGCTGCCTCAGCTTCAGCAGCAGCAACCCGAACCCGCCGCCGGCCGGCGCGGTGGTCGTGCCCAGCCGCTACTAGGGCGGCTTCCGTTCGCACCGGCCTAGGGACCTCGCCTTAGCCCGTCGTCCGGCTGGGGCACATTACTCCGCCCGTGCGATGCCATCCGACCGGAGCCCGCCCCTGGCATCTCGGCCGCCTGGCGGGCCCAGGCCATGGCCTGCCCGGCGAAGGCCACGCCGGTGGGATCGACCGGCAGGCCTGCCGCGGCCAGGGCATCGATGGTCCAGGTGTTGCAGGTATAGCCGACCGAATAGATGATCGGTGACGCCAGGAAGACGCTGCCGGGGTAGGGGCCCTCCGCCAGGGCCTGCCACCGGCCACCGGGCAGTCGTCTCCAGCCCTGGTCGAGACTGCCTGCCAAGTATTCCTGCAAGCGATTCATCTGTCCTGCGGTGAGGGGGAGGCGGACGACATGCTCGGGTCCGAAGGCCACTTCCGGTGGGGTGGCGAGGGCGGTGAGGAGGATGGCCCCGGGCCCCGGCAGCAGGGCCCGCAGCAGCGCGAGCGGCGAGCGGTCCCGGTCGAGCAGCCAGCGCCGGTCGCCGAAGCCGAAGACCATCGTCGTCATGCCCGGAAAGTCCGCCGCCAGTGTTGCCAGGGCCGGGTGCAGCGGCGTCGGGCCGACCGGCAGGGCGATGTCGGTGTGCCAGTCACGCTCGACGACGGCGATGCCGGCGATGTGCGGGCCCGGATCGGGCGGCGGCAGCGCGGCGCAGCCGACGAGCGGAAGGCCCAGCAGCACGGCGCGCCGGCCGATGCCGCCTGACCCCGCCCCGGCGGCGCGCAGGCCGGCGCAGCCGACCGACCTCATCTGGTGCCTGCCGCTGCTGTTCGCCGTCATCCTGTCCGCCGTGGCGACCATGCCTTACTGGTCGGCCGATGGCGCAACCCGGGGCGTCGGCTGGTACTGTGCGGCCATGCTGCTGGCAAGCTTCGGCCTCGTCGGCACGGCGATGGTCATGGCGCGGCGGATGCGCCAGCTCGACGCGCAGCTGAAGGCCGGCTCGGCCGCGCTGGCAACAAGCGAGGCGCAGCTGCGCCGGGCACAGCGCATCGGCCGGGTCGGCGGCTTCGAGATCGACCTGCGCTCCGACGTCAACCTCCGCTCCGGCGAGTACATGACCCTCCAGGGACTGCCCGGCGAGGCGCGGATCGAGCGCCACGCGGATTGGGTGGCACGGCTGCATCCCGAAGACCGGGAGCGGGCGGAGCGGCGCTTCCTCGAAGCCGTGGCCGATGGGACCGGCATCACCGACTACGCGCAGGAATACCGCATCCACGCCCCGGACGGCACGTTACGCTGGATCGCCGCCCGCGCCGAGATCGAGCGCGATGCCGCAGGCCGTGCGCTGCGCATGATCGGCGCGCATGTCGACGTCACCGCGTTGAAGCAGGCCGAGGCGGCGCGGCGGGCGAGCGAGGAGCGGCTGCACCTGGCGCAGGGGGCGGCAGGAATCGGCCTTTGGGAGCGGGACCTGGTGACGGGCGAGGCCATCTGGTCCGCCGAGCAGTACCGGCTGACCGGCTTCGACCCGGCGGCCGGGCCACCGGGCCGCGAAGCCTTCGAGGCGCGCATCCTGGCCGAGGACCGGCTGCACGCGATCGCGCCGTCCAGCGCGCCGGATGGCGGCTTCCGCCGGGAGTTCCGCATCCGCCATGCGGGCGACGGCAGCACCCGCAGCATCCTGGCCCTCGGCCGGGTGTTCCGCGATGCGGCGGGGCGGCCGGTGCGGCTGATCGGCGTCAATCTCGACATCACCGACCGGGTCCGCGCCGAGGAGCGCCAGGCGCTGCTGACGCGGGAGCTGGACCATCGGGCGAAGAATGCCCTCGCCGTGGTGCAGGCGGCGCTGCGGCTGACGGCGCGGGAGGATCCGGAGGCCTTCGCCCGCAGCGTCGAGGGCCGTGTCGCCGCGCTGACGCGGGCGCATACGCTGCTGGCCGAGGGCGGCTGGACCGGGGCCGAGCTGCGCGTCCTGCTGCAGGGCGAGCTGGCGCCTTTCCTCGCGGGACCGGAGCAGATGCAGCTGGAGGGCCCGCCGGTGACGCTGGCGCCGGTGGCGGCGCAGCCCATCGCCATGGCGGTGCACGAGCTGGCGACGAATGCGATGAAATACGGCGCGCTCTCCACCGCTGCCGGCCGGGTGCGGCTGGGCTGGGGCGAGGAGGGTGGTTGGCTGACCATCGACTGGGCGGAGGAGGGCGGGCCCGCCCCGGCCGGCACCCCGGCGCGGCGCGGCTTCGGCACGCGGGTGATCGAGGCGACGCTCGCCGGGCAGCTGGGCGGCGCGGTGGAGCGGGACTGGCCGCCGGGCGGGATGCGATGCCGCATCCGCCTGCCGGTCGCCCGGGTCATCGCCCGGTCGCGCCCGGCGGCGGAAGCGCCGCAACTGACCTTCGAAGGGCTGGAGGATTGATCCGCGGGGCTACCGGGCGGCGCTGACCCGCCAGATGCGGTTGCCGACGTCATCGGCCACCAGCAGCCGGCCCTGGCGGTCGATGGCGACGCCGACCGGGCGGCCGAGCGCATGCCCCTCGGCGTCGAGGAAGCCGGTCAGCACGTCGACCGGCGGCCCGTTCGGCTTGCCGCCCGCGAAGGGCACGAAGACCACCTTGTAGCCGCTCGGCGGCCGGCGGTTCCAGGAGCCGTGCTGGCCGATGAAGGCGCCTTCGCGAAAGGGCGGCGGCAGGCGGCTACCGGTGGCGAAGGCGAGGCCGAGCGAGGCGGTGTGCGGCCCGAGGGCGTAGTCCGGCACGATGGCGCGGGCCACGAGGTCCGGCCGCGGCGGCTGCACCCGCGCATCCACATGCTGGCCGTAATAGCTGTAGGGCCAGCCATAGAAGCCGCCCTCCTGCACCGAGGTCATGTAGTCCGGCACCAGGTCGCTGCCGATCTCGTCCCGCTCGTTGACCGCGGTCCAGAGGCGCCCCGTCTCCGGCTCCCAGGCCATGCCGACCGGGTTGCGAAGGCCGGAGGCGAAGACGCGGCGCCTGCCGGTGCGGATGTCGATCTCGAGGATGGCGGCGCGGTCCGTCTCCGCCTCCAGGCCGCGCTCGGCGACGTTGCTGTTGGAGCCGATGCTGGCATAGAGCTTCGTGCCATCGGCGCTGGCGACGATGTTCTTGGTCCAATGGTGATTGATCGGCCCGCCGGGGAGCGGGGCCAGCACCTCGCCCGGCGTGGCGATGCGCGTCTCGCCCGTGCGGTAGGGAAAGCGCACCACCGCATCGGCATTGGCGACGAAAAGATCCTCGCCCACCAGCGCCATGCCGAAGGGCGAGGTCAGCCCCTCCAGGAAGGCCGTGCGCGTCTCCGCCACGCCGTCGCCATCGGCATCGCGCAGCAGGGTGATGCGGTTGGCGCTCGGCACCCCGGCGCCGGCGCGCGCCATCACCTGGCGCATGACCCAGCCGCGGATGCCGCCGCTATCCTCCGGCTTGGGCGGGGCATTGGTTTCGGCGACCAGCACGTCGCCGTTCGGCAGGAGGTAGAGCCAGCGCGGATGGTCGAGCCCGGCGGCGAAGGGCTGGACGCGCAGGCCCTCGGCCGGCGTCGGCGCGGCGCCCTCGGGCCAGCCGCGGGCGGGGGCGATGTTGACGGTCGGGATCCAGCTCGACCGCGGTGCGGGCAATTGCGGATCAGGGCCCGTGCCTGCGCCGACCGGCAGGCTCGCCTCCTCGCCGCAGCCGGCGAGGGCAAGGAAAAGAAGGGCGAGAAACTGTGAGCGCATGGGCGCGGAACGTCGCCCCTGCTGCCGGGGTTCCCGCAGCCGCCGTTCCACCGGGGCGCGAATTCGTCTAGGCTGACGACCTATGACTCAGTTCGTCATCCTTCCCGATCCGACCTATGCACAGGACGTCCCACGCAGTTCGTCGCCACCAACATGGTGCCGAACCCGTACCCCTTTCCCGGCGGGCCGGCGGAGGTGAAGGTTTCGCTCCAGTTCAAGGGCACGGGCCTGACCTTCGACGGCGCGGTCCCGACTGGCGGCACCATCACCGGATCCTGCGCGTGCAGGCGGGGATGAGCGACGCCTTCCTGTTCATCGACCACATCGCCGTCTCCAGCGCGGCGCTCGGCGGGCTGATCCGAGCCCGGGACGAGGCGGGCGTGGCGGCGCTGGTGCTCGCCGGGCACGACACCGTCACCACCTCCTTCCACGGCAACCTCGCCAGCGGCCATGCCGGCGACGACGCCATCCGCAGCCGCGAGGGAAACGGCACCGCTCTCGGCGGCGAGGGGCGGGATTCGATCGAGGCCGGGACGGGCGACGACCTGGTCTTCGGCCAGGCGGGGGACAACGTCCTGCTGGGCGAGGCCGGCAGGAACAGGCTCGATGGCGGCGACGGCAGCGACGCCGCCCATGGCGGCGTGGAGGATGACGTGATCCTTGGCGGGCTCGGCGACGATACGCTCTTCGGCGAGGCGGGGCACGACCACCTGCTGGGCGAGGCCGGAGATGACAGCCTGCTGGGCGGCGTCGATGGCGATGTGCTGAAGGCGGCGGCGGCCGCGATTTCCTCTTCGCCGATGCGGGGGGCGACAGCCTGCTCGGCGGGGCGGGGGCGGATACGCTCGAGGGCGGTGCCGAGGGCGATACGCTGCATGGCGGCGCCAACCCGGACGCGATGCAGGGCGGCGCCGGCAACGATGTCTACTACGTCGACGACGTCGCAGACCAGGCGGCCGAGCACGCGGGCGAGGGCATCGACGAGGTGCGCGCTTCGGCCAGCTTCGCCCTGCCCGGCGAGGTGGAGCGGCTGACGCTGCTGCCGAAGACGGGCAACAGCATCGGCATCGGCAATGCGCTGGCCAACACCGTCACCGGGAACGAGGGCGAGAACCTGCTGATCGGCGCCGGCGGGGATAACACCATCCGCGGCGATGCCGGCAAGGATGCGCTGCAGGGCGCTGACGGGAATGACAGCCTTGACGGCGGCGATGGCAATGACTCGCTCGAGGGCGGCGCCGACGCCGATGTGCTCGTCGGCGGGGCGGGCGACGACACCTATGTGGTCGACACCGCTGCGGATCGCGTGATGGAGGCGCCGGGCGGCGGGCGGGACGTGATGCTGGTCGCCATTCCCGGAGGTGGGGCGGGGGCGGACATTCTCGTCGGCAACGTTGGGGCGACCTGGCTCAGGAGCGGCGCCGGGGATGACACGCTGGACGGGGCGGGGCCCACGACGTGCTGTTCGGTGAGGCGGGGGCGGGTGTGTTCAGGCTTGGCCCCGGCAGCGGCCGCGACCTGATCGGCGACTTCGTGCCAGGGATCGACCGGCTGCAGCTCAGCGGCTTCGGCAGCTTCGAGGCGGTGCAGGCGGCGATGCGCGATGGGCCAGGCGGCGTCAGCATCCTCCTCGACGAGCCGGGCGATGCCGTGGTGCTGCGCGGGGCCGCCGCGGCGAGCCTCGCCGCGGCGGATGTCATCCCGGCTTAGGCGGTCTTCTGCGCCAGGTGCGGGAACATCGCCAGCTTCGCGGCCTCGTCCATCTCCGCCTTGAAGGCATGCCGCTCCTTCAGCGCCAGGGCGCGGGCGGCGGCGGGGCGGGCGTTGATCTCGTCCAGGTGGCGCTTCACGTTCGGCAGGGTGGCGAAGGCGTCGTCGCCGAGGACGAAGGGCACCAGGCGCGACCAGCCCCAGACGGCCATGTCGACGATGCCATAGTCGTCGCCGAGCATGAAGCGGCGGTCGGCGAGGCGGGCATCGAGGATGCCCCAATGGCGCCTCGCCTCGAAGACATAGCGGTTGACCGCATACTCCTTCGGCTCCGGCGCGAAGCGGGTGAAGTGGACGGCCTGGCCGGAATAGGGGCCGATACCGGTGGCGACGAACATCAGCCAGGAGAGCATCGGGCCGCGCCCGCCGGCGGGCGGCAGGAACTGCCCGGTCTTCTCGGCCAGGTAGAGCAGGATGGCGTTGCTGTCGAACACCACCTGGTCGCCATCGACGATGGCGGGGACCTTGGCGTTCGGGTTGATCTTCAGGAATTCGGGGCTGTGCTGCTCACCCTTGCGGGTATCGACCGGCATCGGCTCATAGGCCAGGCCCATCTCCTCGAGGCAGAGGGCGACCTTGGTCGGGTTCGGAGCGAGGTTGTAGTGGAAGCGGATCACGGCCTTATCCTCCCTGTGACGGCGGGAGGATAAGGCGCGCCCCCTCGCGCCGAGGCAAGGGGCGTGACCTCAGGCCTTGGCGGCCTTGCGCTTCGCCTTTTTCATGCCGGCCAGCGCCGCATCCTTCAGCGAGGGGCTGGCCTTGAAGCGGACGGTCGCACCCGCCTTCACCGCCACCTTCTCGCCGGTGCGAGGGTTGAGCGCGGTGCGCTTCGCCGTCTCGCGCACGATGAAGGCGCCGAAATCGGGGATGGTGAACCGGCCGGTCTCGACAATCTCCCCCTTGATGGCGGCGATGATGTCGCTCGCCAGGGCGTTGGCCGCGATGGTCGGCATCTCGGTCGACTTGACGATGACGTCGGTCAGGAACTTCTTCGACACGCACTGCACTCCTTTCGATTCGCCGGGAGATAGCGCGATCCGCGCCGTTTGTCAGGCATAACCTTGCATGGAGGGGACGCTTGCGGGGCGCCCCCGGCTCTGGAAGATTTCGCCCTGCACCGAGGGAATCGCCATGAAGCTCGCCTATTCGCCCGCCAGCCCCTATGTCCGCAAGGTCGTGGCCTGCGCCATTGCCCGAGGACTGGACAGCAGCATCGAGCGCTGGAAGGTCCCGACCACGGACCCGGCCCTCTGGCCAGCGAACCCGCTCTCCAAGGTGCCCGCGCTCGTCACCGGGGAAGGGATGGCGCTCTACGACAGCCCGGTCATCTGCGAATACCTCGACAGCATCGGCGATGCGCCGAAGCTCTTCCCCGAGGCCGGGCCGGCGCGCTGGGTGGCGCTGCGGCAGCAGGCGCTCGGCGACGGCATCATGGATGCGAGCCAGCCGCGCCGGCGCGAGATCGCCCTGCCGCAGGACCAGGGGCGGCAGGAGTACATCGCGTTGCAACAGGGCAAGGTGGCCCGGGCCCTCGACGTGCTGGAGGCCGAGGCCGACTCACTTGGCCAGCTGACGACGATCGGCGAGATCACCATCGGCTGCGCGCTTGGCTATCTCGACTTCCGCTTCCCGCACGAGCCCTGGCGGCCGGGCCACCCGAAGCTGGAAGCCTGGTATGCCAAGGCCGTGGCGCTGCCCCCGCTGGCGCAGACCATGCCGGTCGGCTAGGTCCATGGCCCATTGGCTGGTGAAGAGCGAGCCGGATGCTTTCTCCTGGGACCAGCAGGTGGCGCATGGCGTGGAGCCCTGGACCGGTGTGCGCAACGCGCTCGCGGCCAACAACCTCCGCGCCATGCGCATCGGCGACCGGGCCTTCTTTTACCACTCCAATATCGGCAAGGAGATCGTCGGCATCGTCGAGGTGGTCCGCGAGGCCTATCCCGACCCGACCGACGAGACCGGGCGCTGGGTCTGCGTCGACATGAAGGCGGCGGAGCCGGTGCCGAAGCCGGTGACGCTCGCCGCCATCAAGGCCGCGCCCGAGCTGGCGGAGCTTGCGCTGGTGCGGCAGTCGCGCCTTTCCGTGATGCCGGTCTCCGGCCCGCATTGGGCCATCCTCTGCCGCATGGGCGGCGTGGAGAAGGGGTGAGGGAATGCATCTCGAAGGGTCCTGCCAGTGCGGCGCGGTGCGGTTCCAGCTGGAGAGCCCGCATCCCTATCCCTATCAGCGCTGCTACTGCTCGATCTGCCGCAAGACCCAGGGCGGGGGTGGCTATGCCATCAACCTGGGCGGCGACAATGCCTCGCTGCGGGTCCAGGGGCGGCAGCATGTCACCGTCTACCATGCCCGGCTGAAGGAGCCGGAGGATGCCCGCGCGCATCGCAGCCCGGCCGAGCGGCATTTCTGCGGGGTCTGCGGCACTGCGCTCTGGCTCTACGACGCGCGCTGGCCGGAGCTGATCCACCCCTTCGCCTCGGCCATCGATACGCCGCTGCCCGAGCCGCCGGAGAGCACGCATATCATGCTGGAGTTCAAGGCCCCCTGGGTGGCGGTGGAGGCGGGCCCCAAGGACCGCCGGCATGAGCGCTACCCGGAGGAAAGCATCGCCGACTGGCATGACCGGCTGGGCCTTTCCCGGTGATCGGCCCCGGCGAGCGGGTGCTCTGCGCGGCCGAGGAGATCGAGGAGGGGGCAGCGCGCGGCTTCCCCGCGCTGCCCGGCCGCTTCACCGGCCTCTTCGCCGTCCGCAAGGGCGGCGAGGTCCGGGTCTACGTCAACTCCTGCCCGCATATCGGCCTGCCGCTGGAGCCGCTGCCGAACCGCTTCCTCGATACCCGCAAGGCGCACATCGTCTGCGCCGTCCATGGCGCCCGCTTCCGCATCGAGGATGGGGTCTGCATCAGCGGCCCCTGCATCGGCCAGGAGCTGGAGATGGTGCCATGCCGGGTGGAGGAGGGGATGCTGGTGGTGCCGGCGGATGCCGGAGAGTAGCGGCCCTTCGGCAGAACCCGCGGCATCCGGACCGAACCCCCTTCGCCCCGTCTGCGCTGGCTCCGGCTTGCCCTGTGGCGTGCCATCCCAGGTGCAATTTCGGCCGGCGACGCCCGACCGCGCCAGAAACGAAATGCAGTCGCCAAGGCGCCGCTTGCCCGATTGACGCGGCTCAAGGCGGCGTGGCCAAACTAGCCCCATAAGACCCGCCCGAGGGGAGACGCCAACATGTCCGATGAACAACTGATCGCGGTGAAGCCGGCGGTCGCCGCCGCCGCTCATGTGACGCGCGAGCAGCATGCCGCCATGACCGGGACGGCCGCCGCCGACCCGGGCGGCTTCTGGGCCAGAGAGGCGGGCCGCGTCGCCTGGATCAAGCCCCCGACCCGCATCAAGAATACCAGCTTCACCGGCGATGTCTCGATCCGCTGGTTCGAGGACGGGGTGCTGAACGCCTCCGTCTCCTGCCTCGACCGGCACTTGGCGAGCCGCGGCGACCAGGTGGCGATCATTTGGGAAGGCGACGACCCCAACAGCGATGCCAAGGTCACCTACAAGGATTTGCACGCGCGGGTCTGCCGCCTCGGCAATGCGCTGCGCGAGCTGGGGGTGAAGAAGGGCGACCGGGTCTGCATCTACCTGCCGATGATCGTCGAGGCGGCGGTCGCCATGCTGGCCTGCGCGCGGGTCGGCGCCGTCCATTCCATCGTCTTCGGCGGCTTCTCGCCGGACAGCCTAGCCTCGCGCATCCAGGACAGCGAGTGCACGGTGCTCATCACCGCGGATGAGGGGCGGCGCGGCGGGCGCAACGTCGCGCTGAAGACCAATGCCGACGAGGCGCTGGCGACCTGCCCGAGCATCGGCTCGGTCGTCGTGGTAAGGAACACCGGCGCCGCCGTGCCCATGCAGGAAGGGCGCGACCACTGGTACGAGGAGATCACCGCGAAGCAGCCGGCCGAATGCGCGCCGGAGCCGATGGGGGCGGAGGACCCGCTCTTCATCCTCTACACCAGCGGCTCCACAGGCAAGCCGAAGGGCGTGCTGCACACGACGGGCGGCTACCTCGTCTGGGCCAGCTACACGCATGAGCTGGTCTTCGACTACAAGCCGGGCGAGATCTACTGGTGCACCGCCGATGTCGGCTGGGTGACGGGGCACACCTATATCGTCTACGGCCCGCTGGCGAACGGTGCGACGACGCTGATGTTCGAGGGCGTGCCGAACTACCCCTCCGTTTCCCGCTTCTGGGAGGTGGTGGACAAGCATCAGGTCAATATCTTCTACACCGCGCCGACCGCCATCCGCGCCCTGATGCGCGACGGCGAGGCGCCGGTCAAGAAGACCAGCCGCAAGTCGCTCCGCGTCCTGGGCTCCGTCGGCGAGCCGATCAACCCGGAGGCCTGGCTCTGGTACTACCGCGTCGTCGGCGAGGAGCGTTGCCCGGTCGTCGATACCTGGTGGCAGACGGAGACGGGCGGCATCCTGATCTCCCCGCTGCCGGGGGCGGTGGCGCAGAAGCCGGGTTCGGCGACGCTGCCGCTGCCCGGCGTGCAGCCGGCGCTGGTGGATGGCGAGGGCAAGCTGTTGGAGGGCGCGACGGAGGGCAACCTCGTCATCCTCGACAGCTGGCCGGGGCAGGCGCGCACGGTCTATGGCGACCATGAGCGCTTCATCCAGACCTATTTCTCCACCTTCCCCGGCATGTACTTCACCGGCGACGGCGCGCGGCGGGATGCCGACGGCTACTGGTGGATCACCGGGCGCGTCGATGACGTGATCAACGTCTCCGGCCACCGCATGGGCACGGCGGAGATCGAGAGCGCGCTGGTCGCCCATCCGAAGGTCGCCGAGGCGGCGGTCGTCGGCATGCCGCACGACCTGAAGGGCCAGGGCATCTACTGCTACGTGACGCTGAAGACGGGCGAGGAGCCCTCTGAGGCGCTGCGGAAGGAGCTGGTGGCCTGGGTGCGGAAGGAGATCGGGCCGATCGCCTCGCCGGATGCCATCCAATGGGCGCCGGGCCTGCCGAAGACGCGGTCGGGGAAGATCATGCGGCGCATCCTCCGCAAGATCGCGGCGAACGAGACCGGAGCGCTCGGCGACACCTCGACGCTCGCCGACCCAGGCGTGGTGCAGGAGCTGGTGGCGAACCGCGTCGGCTAGGCACTGGAACAACTGGTGAATCTTGAATCCAGGGCGCGAAAATTAGATGCCCTGGAATCAAGACCCTGGTTCGAGTCGCGCGAACGAATCGCTGACGGGCGACTCGGATCGGCGGGAAAGTCTTTCGGCACAAGGGCTTGTGGTTCGTCGGTTTGGACATCCACAAGCCCGTTCCCGCTCCGGTCAGGGACCGAATCGGGATCAGAAGTCGCTGACGCGGCCCTTCCGCTCCCAGTCGCCATAGCGCGTCGGCTCCGGACCGGACGGGCCTCCGACCTCCTTCATGCGCAGCGGCTGCTCGGGCGGCGGGTCGCCGGCGGGCGGCATAGTGGGGTCGCCGGGGATCGGCATGTCGGGGCCGGTCGGGTCGGTGACGGGCGGGGGCGGGATCTCGGGGCCGGGCGGCGTCGTGGGGTTCGGCGGCACCGGAGCGGGCGGGTCGCTCGGGGGCAGCGGCGTCGGGTCGGACATCGGCATCTCCTTCTTGTCGCGTGACAGGCTCCAGCCTCATCTGGTGTCCTGCCGTGTGCATGCCAACGTGCGATGGAGAGGAGGGGTGGCACTCGATGGGCGGATATCTGCGCACCGCGATCCTGCTGGCGGGGCTGACGGCGCTGTTCCTGGCCATCGGCTACCTGCTCGGCGGGCGGCAGGGCATGGTCATCGCCTTCCTTGTCGCATGCGCCACCAATCTCTGGTCCTGGTGGAACAGCGACCGCGTGGTGCTCTCCATGCACAATGCCGAGCCCATCGCGCCGGAGAGCGCGCCGCGGCTTTACCAGATGGTGGAGGGGCTGGCGCAGCGGGCGGGGCTGCCGATGCCCGCGCTCTACGTCATCCACGAGGACCAGCCGAACGCCTTCGCCACCGGCCGCAATCCGGAGAATGCCGCCGTCGCGGTGAATACCGGCCTGCTCAACCTGATGTCGGAGCAGGAGGTGGCCGGCGTCGTCGCGCATGAGCTGGCGCACATCAAGCACCGCGACACGCTGCTGATGACGCTGACGGCGACGCTCGCCGGCGCCATCGGCATGCTGGCGCAATTCGGCTTCCTCTTCGGTGGAAGGTCGGAGGACGGGCGGCGCAACCCCTTCGGCCCGATCGGCGCATTGCTGCTGGTGATCGTTGGCCCGATCGCCGCGATGCTGGTGCAGATGGCGATCAGCCGCTCGCGCGAATACGAGGCGGACCGGCTGGGCGCCGAGATCTGCGGCGACCCGCGCCAGCTGGCGAGCGGGTTGCAGAAGCTCGAGCACTACAAGCAGGGGCTGGTGAACCACACCGCCGAGGCGCATCCGGCCAGCGCGCATATGTTCATCATCAACCCGCTCTCGGGGATGCGGATGGACAGCCTCTTCACCACCCATCCGCCGACCGAGGAGCGCATCCGCCGGCTGCTGGCGATGGCGCCGCCGGCGCCCGCCTGGCCGCAACCGGCTGCGAACCGATGGGGCACCGCGCCGCGCCGCAACCCCTGGGGCTGAGCCGCGCTTGGCCCTCCGACCCATCCTTGATCGAAAGGACAGCCCGATGCTTCGCTTCGCCCTGCTTGCCGCGCTGATGCTTGCCCCCATCCTGCCTGCCGCGGCACAGGATGCGGCGGCGGGGCAGCGCGTGTTCAACCAGTGCCGCGCCTGCCACACGATCGAGCAGGGCGGCCGCAACGGCGTCGGTCCCAACCTGCATGGCGCGGTAGGGCGCAAGGCCGGCAGCATCGAGGGCTTCCGCTACTCGGCCAGCATGCGGGAGAGGGCGGGGGGCGGCCTCACCTGGGATGAGGACACGCTCCGCGCCTATCTCGCCAACCCGAAGGCGGTGGTGCCGGCCGGGTCGATGTCCTATCCCGGCTTGCGCAACGAGCAGCAGCTCAATGACCTGATCGCCTATCTGAAGGCGAATGGCTGAGCTTCAACCAATCGTCTTGGCCAGCAGCTCCGCGCTGCGGCCATTGGCGATGGTGGCCGCCCGCGCGTCCCAGGAATGACCGCCCATGCGGGCGAAGGCGTGGTCGACGCCCGGATAGACATGCACCGCGACCTGGCTGTGGCCCGAGAGCCCGGCCAGGATCTTCGTCTGCGCCTCGGGCGGGACGAACTTGTCCTTCTCGGCGATGTGCAGGATCAGCGGCGCCTTGATGCCGCCGGCCTCGCCGAGCAGGCCTTCGAGGCCGACGCCGTAGTAGCTGATATTGGCATCCGCATCCGAGCGCGCCGCCATCATGTAGGCCAGCCGCCCGCCGAGGCAGAAGCCCATCGTCGCCACCTTGCCGTTGCTGCCAGGTAGGGTGCGGGCATGCGCGACGGTGGCCTTCAGGTCCTCCACCGCCTTGTCCTGGTCCATGCCGTTCATCAGGGCGAAGGCACGGTCCCATTGCGCCTGGCCGGCATCCGGGTCGAGCGTGACGCCCGGCTCCTGGCGCCAGAACAGGTCGGGGCTGATGGCGATGAAGCCCATATCGGCGACCCAATCGGAGAGCTGCCGCATGGCGTCGTTCACGCCGAAGATCTCCTGGATCATCACCACGACGCCGGCCGGGCTGGCCTTTGGCATCGCCAGGTAGGCGCCGAAGCGCCCGCTGCCATCGGCTGCGGTGATTTCGATCTCGGGCATGGCCTGCTCCTTGTCTCAAACGGTTCCGGCGGCATCTAAGCCCAGATGCGCAGGCTTGCCATGCCCCTGGCGATGACATTGGTGGCGGGGGCCGGGCCGGCCACGCCGCCCAATGCCCTGGAGGCCGCCGGCTGGCGCCATGCCGAATGGCATGGCGTGACCCCGGCGCGCTTCCGCCCGCTGCCCGGAGGCGGCGTGGCGGTGGAGGGCAGGGGCGAGGGCAGCTTCGTCTGGCGCCGCGTGCAGGGCGGGGCTGAATGCCTCTCCTGGCGGTGGCGCGTCGATGCCGGGCCACCGCCGACCGACCTCACCCGCGCCAGCGGCGACGACCGGGCGCTTGCCATCGCCGTTGGATTCGCCGGCTGGCCAGCGCGCGTCACCTTCTGGCAGCGCAGCCAGCATGCCTTCGCCCAGGCTGGCGGCGGGCAGCCACCCCTTGCCGCGCAGCGTGCTGCTCTATGTCTGGGGCGGGACGGGGCGGGAGCCGGCCGCCTTCCCCAGCCCCCATATGGCCGGGCTCGGCATGGTGCGGGTGCTGCGCCCGGCCGCGACCCCGCCGGGCCGCTGGTTCGAGGAACGGGTGGACCTGGCGGCCGACTGGCGCGCCGCCTTCGGAGGCGAGCCGCCGCCCTTGCAAGAGATCGTGATCGGCACGGATGTGGACGATACCGGCAGCCGGGTCGAGGCGCAGGCGGAGGAGATACGCTTCCGCCCCTGCCGATGAGGCAGCGAAACACCGCGCCGTGCGTTGCCCCGCCCGAGGAGACCCAGGCGGCATGCGCGACACCCCCGATTCCGGCCAGTTCAGCACCGACGTTCCGGCACGGCTGGATCGCCTGCCTTGGAGCGGCTTCCATTGGCGCGTCGTCATCGCCCTTGGCATCACCTGGATCCTCGACGGGCTGGAGGTGACGCTGGTCGGCAGCCTGGCCGGCGCCATCCACCAGAGCCCGAGCCTGGCGCTCACCGAGACGCAGATCGGGCTGACCGCCTCGGCCTATCTGGTGGGGGCGGTGGTCGGGGCGCTCGGCTTCGGCTGGCTGGCGGACAGGATCGGGCGCCGCCGCCTGTTCTTCATCACCCTCATCGTCTACATGCTGGCCAGCATCGCCACCGGCTTCGCCTGGGATTTCTGGACCTTCGCGCTCTGCCGGATGCTGACCGGGGCCGGGATCGGCGGTGAGTACGCCGCGGTCAACTCCGCCATCCAGGAACTCATCCCCGCCCGTTTGCGCGGTCGCGTCGACCTCTTCGTCAACGGCACCTTCTGGGGCGGCGCCGCGATCGGCGCCATCACGTCCCTGGTGGTGCTCGACCCTGCCATCATCGACCCCGAGATCGGCTGGCGCGCCGCCTTCATCGTCGGCGGCGCCCTGTCGGTGGTGGTGCTGCTGCTCCGCCGCCACCTACCGGAAAGCCCCCGCTGGCTGATGCTGCATGGCAAGCCGGAGGAAGGGGAGCAGATCGTCTCGGCCATCGAGCGGGATGTGGCGGCCGAGAAGGGCCCGCTGCCGCCCACCACCTATGGCCCGACGGTGCTCAACCGCCGCGGCGCCGCCAGCCTCGCCGAGATCTGGCACACCATGTTCCGGACCCACCGCGACCGGGCGATCCTCGGCCTGACGCTGATGTCGTGCCAAGCCTTCTGCTACAATGCGGTGTTCTTCACCTATGCCCTGGTGCTGACGAAGTTCTACGCGATCCCGGCCCATCACGTCGGCTGGTTCATGTTGCCCTTCGCCCTCGGCAACCTCGCTGGCCCGCTGGTGCTCGGACGGTTCTTCGACACCATCGGTCGTCGCCAGATGATCACCGCGACCTATGGCCTCGCCGGGTTGCTCATGGCGGCGACGGGCTTCGCCTTCGCGCAAGGCTGGCTTTCAGCCTGGGAGCAGACGGCGGCCTGGACGCTGATCTTCTTCTTCGCTTCCGCCGCCGCCTCGGCCGCTTACCTGACAGTGGGCGAAAGCTTCCCGCTGGAGATGCGGGCCATGGCCATCGCGCTGTTCTACGCCATCGGCACCGCGGTCGGCGGCGTGGTCGGTCCGACGCTGTTCGGCTGGCTGATCTCAAGCGGGGAGCGGGGCGACATCCTTTGGGGCTACCTGATCGCGGCGGCGCTGATGCTGGTGGCGGCGGCGACGGAGTGGCGGCTCGGCTTCGCCGCGGAGGGGCGCTCCCTGGAGGATGTCTCGACACCTCTGTCCGCTCTTGTAAAGAAACCGTTAGGCGCGCATCCCGGAAGGTGACACCACGTTCATGGAAGTGGTTAAAATCACCTTCACAACCTAAGATTGCGTCTCAGGGAGCAGGCAGTATGGCTGCGAGCATCCAGCCTCGGATGGCTGATGACGAGTGGGAGAGCGTCTGGCAGGATTACGACCGTCGCGCACCTGCGCCGGTGGTGTCCCCAGTACCGTCCCCGGCGCCGAACGCCGGGGGGGGGCGGCGGAAGCCGGTGCTGCTGCTGGTGCTGGGCCTTAGCCTCGTCCTGGCGCCGCGGCTGGCCTCGCTGCAGACTGGCACAGCCATGGACGGGATCGACGGATTGTCCCTGGTCGCCTCCTTCTCGCCAGCCGAAGCGGAGCTGCCGCCTCTTTCCACCTCCGTCTCCCGCCTCGCTGCGCACTCGACCGATGCGGCCTGTTGGGTGATGCAGCTCGACCCGCGCCGCCCAACCTGTCCGTAGCCCGGTTTCCTGCGGCACCGTGCGTGCTTTAATCGGGGCCTTCAGCAAGGCAGGCTCTGATGTCCGTGACTAAGCAGGAATTCCGCGACGCCATGGCCCGGCTAGGCGCTGCAGTGAATGTGATTACCACCGGGGGGCCCGCCGGGCGCGGCGGCTTCACCGCCAGTGCTGTCTGCAGCGTGACCGATGAGCCGCCGACCTTGCTTGTCTGCATGAACCGCAATGCCACGGCCGCACCGATGTTGAAGGCCAACGGCAATGTCTGCGTCAACGTCGTCGCCGCCGGCCAGAAGGAGGTGGCGATGGTTTTCGCCGGCGTCACCAAGTGCACGATGGAGGAGCGGTTCGACGCCGGCACCTGGGCGAGCCTCGCCACTGGGGCACCGGTGCTGCAGGGGGCCGTCGTCTCGTTCGACTGCCAGGTCGCCGAGATCGTGGAAAAGGGCACGCATTGCGTGGTCTTTGCCGAGGTTGCCGGCATCCGCAGCGGCAGCCACCACGAGCACGGGCTGATCTATTTCGGCCGGGACTACCACCCGGTGGGCAAGGCCGCGGACTAGCGGGCGATGCCGCCGAGGCCCGAGGAGACGGAACTCCGCCGGCTCGACCTCAACCTGCTGCCGGTCTTCATCGCGCTGATGCGGGAGCGCAGCGTGACCCGGGCGGGAGAGGCGCTGTTCCTGTCCCAGCCGGCCACCTCGGCGGCGCTGGCGCGGCTGCGCACGGTCTTCCGCGACGAGCTCCTGGTGCGCAACGGCAAGCAGCTGGAGCCGACGGCACGGGCCGAGGCGCTGCTTGCTGCCCTCACGCCCTCGCTCCAGGCGATCGCGGCGACGCTGGCGGGGGCGGTGCCCTTCGATCCAGCGACGGATGAGCGCGTCTTCCGCATCGGCTGGACCGATGACGTAGGGATGGCGGCGAAGCCGCTGCTGGCGCGCATCTGGCAGCAGGCGCCGCACTGCCGGCTGGTGATCCGGGCGGCCAATTACCGCACCATCCCGGGGATGCTGGAGAGCGGGGAGATCGGCCTGGCCCTCGGCTTCATGGGGGATGACCTGCCGGCGCTGGCGAAGCAGCGAGTGCTGCGGCGCGGCAGCTTCCAGGTGCTGCGCTGCGCGAAAACGGCGCCGGTCGACCTGGAGGCCTATTGCACGCGGCCGCATGTGCTGGTGACGCCGCGCGGCGACCTCATCGGCTTCGCCGATGCGACGCTGGAGCGGCTGGGGCGGAGCCGGCGGGTGGTGCTCGGCGTGCCGGAATTCGGCCTGCTCCGGCAGGTGCTGCTGGGGACGGAGCTCCTCTGCACCGTCTCCGACGCGCTGGTCGAGGCGCTGATGGCGCCCGAGGCCGGCGGCGGCCTGGCGGCAGACCCGCTGCCCATCGATTCGCCGGATTCGGTGATGCGCATGGCCTGGCGCACCGCGCTCGACCATGACCCGGCGGAGGAGTGGCTGCGCGCCCAGGTGGTGGCGGTGCTGGCCCGGCGCTGAGGTCTATTCCGCAGCGGCGGCGACCGGCACCGGCACCGGCACCGGCACCTTGTGCCGCTTCGCCTCGTAGAGCGCCGCATCGGCCTTGGCGATGGCCTGATCCATCGCCGTCGCGTCGCGCGGCATCAGCGCGACGCCCAGGCTGCAGCCGAGGCGGAGACGCCCGGTCTCGGTCGGCACGCCCTCGCGCAGCATGCAGTTCAGCCGAAGGCCGACCTCGCGCGCCGCCACCTCGACCTTGTCGGGCGCGCCGACGAGGCAGAACAGGAACTCGTCGCCGCCGAGGCGCACCGCCGCATCCTCGGTGCGCAGGTTCTTCAGGCACCAGGCGCCGATGCCGCGGAGCATGGCGTCGCCGGCGGCATGGCCGTGGGTGTCGTTGACCGGCTTGAAGCCGTCGAGGTCGAGGGCGACGACGGCACAGCCCTGGTTGATGGACGGCGTCGCCTTCTGCCAGGCGGCGAAGCCGGCGCGGTTGAGCAAGCCCGTCAGCGGGTCCCGCCAGGCCTGGTCGCGGAGCTGTTCGAGCTGCCGGGCCACGTCGCCGCTGCCGCCGAGCACGCGCTGGACGACGGAGCCCATCCGCCCGGCATAAAGCCCGGCCAGGGCGCCGCTGAGGGAAGCGATGCCGAGCGTGCCGATGCCGAGCCAGAAGCCGAAGGACCAGAGCGGAGCGAGCACCGCCGCGCGGTCGCGCTGCGCCACGACCACCCAGCCTAGATTGGGGCGGCCCGGCACGCTCTCCGCCCGGCCATAGCCGAGGATGGCGGGCACCCGGTCGGGCGGGCTTGCCTCGCGCCAGCCGCCGGTGGGGCGCTCGGCCAGCCAGGGCTTGCCGCGCTCGGTCTCGGGGCCGAGCAGCACCAGTCCGTCGGCACCGAGCACGCGGAGGATGGGGGCAGGTTGCCAGGGGGCAAGCGCTGCCATCTCGCGCTGCACCGCCTCGGCCCAGCGCCAGGTGAGGTGGCCGGAGACAACGCCAATGAGGGTACCATCCGCCGCATGCACCGGCGCCGCGGCATCGACGAAATAAGCATCCGCGCCGCCGCCCTGGTCCTCCGGCAGGAGCTTCGCCAGCATCACCGCCGGGTGGACGTCGCCGAGATGCAGGCCGGCGAGGCCGGGGCGGAACCAGGGGCGGGCTGAGACGTCGGCACCTTCCAGCAGGGCGCCGGTCGCGGCGATGACGCGGCCATCGGCGCCGGTGAAGCCGATCCAGGAAAAGGTGGGGGACCGGGCCCTCAGATCCTCGAGCAGGCGGCGGGCCATGGCGGGTTCCGGCGGCTGGCGCTCGAAGACCTCGAAATGGGCGAGCATGCCGACATCACGCGCCCAGTCGGCAAGGCCGGAATCGAGGCGCTGCGCCATCACCCCAGCGAAATCGGCAAGGCGCCTGCCATCCTCCTCAACCAGCCGGTGCCGTTCGATCCGCAGCAGCAGCGCGGAGCCGACCAGACCGACCAGGGCGCACAAGGCCCCCACCGCCAGACCGTGTCGCCAACCGGGACCGAACCAGCGGGAAAAGGCCATTCGACGGAACTCCAGCTCAACGACGGTATCGAATTCGGTTCATGGTTGCGGCTGCGGACTTCGCCGACATCCAGAACGAAAGGCTTACCTCGCGTCTCCGTGATATTGGATGCTGCTTAACCGAAACCGAACTGGCCCGCAGGCATGCGAAAGGCCCGGGCGGTTTCCCACCCGGGCCTTTCCATTGCTGCAGCCGTTGCCGGCCTAGGCAGGGCTCAGGAAGCCATCTCCGCAGTGGCGGTGACGATGATCCAGGCCGCAGGCAGGGCACGCGGCGTATGGCAATGAGACACTGGATCACCTCCTTTCGGTTGTTGACGACTGAAGCCAAGATGGGCCCGCGAGGGGGCCCATTTCAAGCACTACATCTGCACGTAGTCGCCATTCCGCCAGACGTAGAAGACGTAATCGGGAACGGTGACATCGCCCTTCCTGTCGAAGGCGATGTCGCCGAGGACGGTCTGCCAGGGGCCGCTTGCCTTCATCGCCTCCGCCACCTTCCTGGCATCGACGCTGTTGACCTTGGCGACGGCGGCGGCCCAGATCTGCACGGCGGCGTAGGTGTAGAGGACGTAGCCCTCGGGATCGATGTTCTTCGCCTTGAAGGTCTGCACCACCTGGGCGGCACTGGCGCGCCGGCGCGGATCGCTGCTGAAGGTCATCAGCGCGCCTTCACCGGCCGCGCCGGTGATCTGCCAGAAATCCTTGGTGACGAGGGCGTCGCCGCCGATCAGCGTCACGTTCATCCCCTGCTCCTTGGCCTGGCGCAGGATCAGGCCGGCCTCGGTGTAGTAGCCGCCGACATAGATCACCTCGACGCCCGAGCTCTTGAGCCGTGAGACGAGGGCGTTGTAGTCGCGCTCGCCCGGGTTGTAGGCGGTGTAGACGGTCTCCTGGATGCCGCCGGCGTTGAGCGCCTTCTTGGTCTCGTCGGCCAGGCCCTTCCCGTAGGCCTGATTATCATGGAGGATCGCCACCTTCTTGCCCGGGTAGGTGCGGGCGATGTAGGCGCCGGCGATCTGGCCCTGCTGGTCGTCGCGGCCGCAGACGCGGAAGGTGTTCCAGGCGCCGTCATCGGTGAATTTCGGATTGGTGCTGGCCGGGCTGATCTGCAGCACGCCCTCCTCCGCATAAACCTTGCTGGCGGGGATGGAGCTGCCCGAGCAGTAATGCCCGGCGACCATCGCCACCTTGCGGCCGGCGAGCTGGTTGGCCACGGAGACCGCCTGGCGCGGGTCGCAGGCATCGTCGGCGATCTCGAGGGCGAGCTGGCGGCCGAGCACGCCGCCCTTGGCGTTCATGTCGGCGACGACCTGCTGGGCGCCGGTCTTCATCTGCTCGCCGGCAGCGGCGTTGGAGCCGGTCATCGGCCCGGCGCAGGCCAGGCGGATCGGGCCGCCCTGGGCGAAGGCCGGGCGGATCAGGGCCGGGCTGGCGAGCGCAATGCCGGCAGTGCCGGCGATCAGTCCCCTGCGATTGAGCATTGTCTGCTTTCCCTGCTGATGCCGCTGCCGTCAGGGCAGCTTGGTTGCGATGTTAGGCGAATGAACCTGGCCGCTCCAATGCTCTAGCCGTGGCCCCCGCCGAGATAGGCGTCGCGGATCTCCGGCCGGGCCAGCAGTTCATGCCCCACGCCTTCCATGGTGATGCGCCCGTTGACCAGGACGTAGCCGCGATGCGCGAGGCGGAGCGCCTGGTTGGCGTTCTGCTCGACCAGCAGCACGGTCAGCCCCGTGCTCTCGTTGAGCTGGCGGATGGCGCCGAAGATCTGCCGCACGACCAGCGGCGCCAGGCCGAGCGAGGGCTCGTCGAGCAGCAGCAGCCGCGGCTTCGACATCAGCGCGCGGCCGATGGCGAGCATCTGCTGCTCGCCGCCCGAGAGCGTACCGCCGCGCTGGCCCAGGCGTTCCTTGAGGCGCGGGAAGAGGGCGAAGACCTGCTCCAGCTGCGGCGTCGGGTCGCCCTTGACCAGCGCCTGGGCGCCCATCAGCAGGTTCTCCTGCACCGACATGCGCGGGAAGATGCGCCGGCCCTCGGGCGACTGGGCGACGCCGCGGCGCATGGTGAGGTGCGTCGCTTCGCCGGTGATGTCCTCGCCGCCGAGGATGATGCGTCCGGCGCGCGGCCTGGGCGAGCCGCAGATGGTCATCAGCAGCGTTGACTTGCCGGCGCCGTTGGCGCCGATCAGCGTCACGATCTCGCCCGGCATGACCTGCAGCGAGACATCGGAGAGCGCCTGCACCGCGCCGTAGCCGGCGGAGACGCAATCGACTTCGAGAAGCGGGGTGGTCATGCGGAGGCCGCCTCCTCCTCATCCTCGCCGAGATAGGCGGCGATGACCTTGGCGTTGCCGCGCACCTCGGCCGGCGTGCCGTCGGCGATCAGCACGCCATGGTCGAGCACCACGACGCGGTCGCTGATGCGCATGACGACGCCCATGTCGTGCTCGATGAGGAGGATGGAGGTGCGCTCCGCCCGGATGTCGAGCAGCAGCCGCGCCAGCTCGTCGGATTCGCGCGGGTTGAGGCCGGCGGCCGGCTCGTCGAGGCAAAGCAGGGCGGGCCCGGTGCACATGGCCCGCGCGATCTCCAGCCGGCGCTGCTGGCCGTAGGGCAGGGCGCCGGCCGGGTCGTCCGCGCGATCCATCAGGTTGGTGGCGGTGAGCCAGCGCTTCGCCAGCTCCACCGCCTGGCGCTCGGCCTTGGGATAGCCGGAAAGGCCGAGCACCGCGCCGATGCCCCAGCCAGTGGAGGCCATCAGCCGGTTGTGCTGGGCGATCAGCAGGTTCTCCAGCGCCGTCATGCCGGGGAAGAGGCGGATGTTCTGGAAGGTGCGGGCGACGCCGGCGCGGGCGATGCGGTGGCCGGCCAGGCGTTGCAGCTCGGTCGGCGGCTCGCCCCGCTTGTGCAGGCGGATGATGCCCTCGCTCGGCCGGTAGAAGCCGGTGACGCAGTTGAAGAGCGTCGTCTTGCCCGCGCCGTTCGGTCCGATCAGCGCGGTGATTTCCCCGCTCCCCGCCGCGAAGGAGACGCCCGAGACGGCGGTGAGGCCGCCGAAGCGCATGGTGAGGCCTTGCACCTCGAGGATGGGGTGGCTCATCCGTGCCCCTCCCCGACCAGTTTGCCGTCGATCGCCCGTCGCTTGCCGAGCGCGATGGAGGGGGTGCGCGTCCCCACCAGCCCGCGTGGCCGCAGGACCATGATGACGACCATGGCGCCGCCGAAGACGAGCATCCGCCACTCCTGCAGGTCGCGGAAGATCTCCGTCCCGCCGATCAGCACGAGCGCCGCGACGGCGACGCCGATCTGGCTGCCCAGCCCGCCGAGCACGACGATCGCCAGGATGATGGCGCTCTCGATGAAGGTGAAGCTCTCCGGGCTGATGAAGGCCTGGCGCGTGGCGAAGAAGGCGCCGGCGAAGCCGCCGAACATCGCACCGAGCGCGAAGGCCGTCAGCTTGGTGACGGTGACGTTGATCCCGAGGGCACGGCAGGCGATCTCGTCCTCGCGCAGCGCTTCCCAGGCGCGGCCGAGCGGCTGGCGGCGCAGCCGGATCGTCACCCAATTGGTCAGCAGGGCGAGCGCCAGGATCAGGTAGTAGAGGAAGATGACGCGGTGGGTGGAGGAAGGCTCCAGCCCGAAGAAGCCGGCGAAGGTGCCCTCGCCGCCCGCCATGCTGAAGGGCAGGCCGAAGAAGGAGGGGCGGGGGATGCCGCTGATGCCGTTCGGCCCGCCGGTCAGGCTGACCCAGTTGAGCAGGACGACGCGGATGATCTCGCCGAAGGCGAGTGTCACGATGGCGAGGTAGTCGCCCCGCAGCCGCAGCACCGGGAAGCCGAGCAGCACACCCCAGAAGGCGGCGAGGATGCCGGCCAGCGGCAGGCAGACCCAGAAGGAAAGGCCGAAATACTGCGCCAGCAGCGCATAGGAGTAGGCCCCGACGGCATAGAAGGCGACATAGCCGAGGTCGAGCAGCCCCGCGAGGCCGACGACGATGTTGAGCCCCCAGCCGAGCATCACATAGGTCAGCACCAGGATGCCGAGGTCGAGCCAATAGCGGTCGATGCCCGGGATCGCCGGCAGCACCAGCGCGAAGGCGAGGAAGGCCGGCGCCGCCAGCCGCCCCGCCTGTTGCAGCCGCTGCGTCCATGGCCCGGCGGAGGTGCTGGGGCGCAGGCCCGTGCGCCCGGTCCAGAGCACCAGCGCCAGCCGGCCGAGGAAGACGAGGCCGATGAGGATCGCCGCATCGGCCCAGCGGTAGCGCAGCACCAGCGCGCCGGCGCTGCCGACATCGGTGCGGAGCGCCACGAGCGGGATGAAGAGCAGGGCGGCGACGACGGCCCCGATCGAGGCATCCTTCAGAGCCAGCTGCAGCCTCATACCTTCTCCACCTCCTGCCGGCCGAGCAGCCCGGTGGGCAGGAAGATCAGCGTCAGCACGAGGATGGAGAAGGCGGCGACATCCTTGTACTGCACGCTGAAATAGGCCGACCAGAAGGTCTCGATCAGCCCGATCAGCAGCCCGCCGAGCACCGCCCCGGGCAGCGAGCCGATGCCGCCTAGCACCGCTGCGGTGAAGGCTTTCACCCCGGCGAGGAAGCCGATGTAGAAATCGATCACGCCGTAGCGCAGCAGGTACATCGTGCCGGCGACGGAGGCGAGCGCGGCGCCGATGACGAAGGTGAGGCTGATGGTCTTGTCGGTGTCGATGCCGAGCAGCGAGGCCATCTTGCGGTCCTGCTCGCAGGCCCGCATGGCGCGGCCGAGCGGCGTCCGCGTCACCAGGATGGTGAAGACGGCGAGCACGGCGAGCGTCACGCCGATGATCATCATCTGCGTATAGGCGAACTGGACGACGAAGCCTTCCTCGCGCATCACCTCGACGCCGCCGGGCACCAGCGTCTCCATCGGCTTCACCCGTGCGCCCTGGCTGACCTGGACGAAATTCTGCAGCACGATGGAGAGGCCGATGGCCGAGATCAGCGGCGCCAGGCGGAAGCTGCCGCGCAAGGGCCGGTAGGCGATGCGCTCGATCGCCCAGCCATAGATGCCGGTGATGACGACGGAAAGGAGCAGCACCAGGATGATGCCGGCGGGCCCACCCATGACCCCGCCCATGGAGAGCAGCAGCACCGCGATCAGCGACAGGAAGGCGCCGATCATGAACACGTCGCCATGCGCGAAATTGATCATGCCGATGATGCCGTAGACCATGGTGTAGCCCACGGCGATCAGGCCGTAGATCATCCCCAGGCTGATCCCGTTGATCAGCTGCTGCAATGCATAGGCCAAGAAGTCCTCCAGCCCGTGTTTCCCTGTTGCCCCGAAGCTAGCCATGCCCGCGGCTGCGGCATAGGGGAAGTTGCCGTCCTGCGGGGAGAGGGCGATGATCCCTGCCCGATCCATGAGCGGAGGAAACAGGGTAATGGCTTCCGATTCGGCAATCCCACCCGATGACGGCCGCAGCGGCCGGCTGCCGCCGATCCCGGAGGAGCGGCTGACCGAGGCGCAGCGGCGGGGCGCGGGCGGCATCGCCGGCGGGCCGCGCGGCGGGCTGCGCGGGCCCTTTCCGGCCCTGCTGCGGAGCCCGGACCTGGCCGACCGCTTCCAGAAGGTCGGCGAGTATCTGCGCTTCAACAGCTCCATCCCGACGGCGCTGAACGAGCTGGCGATCCTGGTCACGGCGCGCACCTGGTCGGCGCAGTTCGAGTGGTATGCGCACCATCTGCTGGCGATGAAGGCCGGGCTGCCGCCCGCCATCGCCGAGGCCATCGCCGAGGGGCGCCGGCCGGAGGGCATGGATGCCAAGCAGTCCATCGTCTACGACTTCTGCACCGAGCTGCACACGACCCATCAGGTCTCGGATGCCACCTATGCCGCGGCGCGGGAGCATTTCGGCGAGCAAGGCGTCGTCGACCTGCTGGGCGTCAGCGGCTACTACGTGGCGGTGGCGATGATCCTCAACGTCGCCCAGGTGCCGCTGCCGCCGGGTGTGCCGGAGCCGCTGAAGCCCTTGCCCCAGGGTTGACCGGGGCAGGGCCGGGGCTAGGCTGACGCCTGTCCAAGGAACCGCCGCGAAGGGCGGGACAGCAGCGGGAGGAGCGTTTGCAGCACCACGTCACGGATGGCCGGGCCGGGCCGGAACCCTTGCGCGATCCCGCCAGCCTGCGCCGCCTGCTGTCCCCCCGCAGCGTCGCCGTGGTCGGCGTCTCGGCCGACCCGATCGGGTTCGGCGCTCGCAGCATCGGCAACATGCGCGGCTTCGATGGGCCGGTCTGGGCAGTGAACCCGAAATATGCCGGGCAGGAGCTGCACGGCTTCCCCTGCGTCGGCAGCATCGCCGACCTGCCGCAGGCACCGGATTGCGTGCTGCTCGCCCTGCCGCGCACCGGCATCATGCCGGCGGTGGAGGCCTGCATCGAGAAGGGTGCGGGCGGCATCATCGCCTTCGCATCGGGTTATGGCGAAACCGGGCTTGCCGACCGCGTCGCGGAGGAGGAGGCGCTGCGCGAACGCTGCCGCGCTGCGGGCCTGCCGCTGGTCGGCGTCAACTGCCTCGGCATCGTCGACCACGTGCTGAGGGCCGGCGTCACCTTCATGCCGGAATATGCGCGGCTGACGGCGCCGCCGGGCGGCGTCGCCATCACCAGCCAATCGGGTGCGCTCGGCTATGCGCTGATGCAGGCGGCCGAGCGCGGTTTCTCCGTCTGCCATATGACGACGGCGGGGAATGCGACGGACCTCGATGTCTGCGACCTCGCTGCCTACCAGCTCTCCATGCCGGAATGCCGCGCGGTGGCGCTGGCGGTCGAGGGCCTGCGCGACGGGCGGCGGTTGGCGCTGCTCGGCGAGGCGGCGCGGCAGGCGGGCAAGCCCATCGTCGTGCTGAAGCTCGGACGCGGCGAGGCGGGGGCGGCGGCGGCCGTGTCGCATACCGGCTCGCTGGCGGGCAGCGCCGCCGCCTGGTCGGCCGCCTTCCGCCGTGCCGGCATGGTCGAGGTGGAGGATTTCGACGCGCTGCTGGAAACGGCCGGGATGTTCGCCAAGGCACCGCCGCCGACGGCGCCGGGCGTTGCCATCATCACCCCCTCGGGCGGCGCCGGCATCATGGCGGCCGACCATGCGGAGGCGCTCGGCCTCGCCATGCCGCAGCCCATGCCGCAGACCGAGGCCGTGCTGCGCGCCGCCATCCCGGATTTCGGTGCTCCCCGCAATCCCTGCGACCTCACCGCCCAGGTCGCCTCCAACCCGGCCAGCTACGATGCCTGCATGGAGGCCATGCTGACCGACCCGCAATACGGCTGCGCGGTGATGCCGGTGGTTTATTCGCACCATGCCTCGACCCAGGTGCGGATGGAGCAGCTCCGCCCCTATGCGCGCAAATTCGGCAAGCCGCTGCTGATCGCCTGGATTCCGGAGCAACTCGAGGGGCCGGGCGCCGTCGCCGCGGATTCGGTGCCGGAGCTGATCCTTTTCCGCTCCATGCGTAGGCTGATGAATGCCGTTCGGCTCTGGCTGGAGTATCACGGACGGCAGCCGATGGCGCCGGCGGCGCGGCCGGCGGGGCTGGAGGCGGCGCTGGCCGGGCTGCCTGCCGGCGAGGCGGTGCTGATGGAGGCGGAAGCCAAGACGCTGTTCGCCAAGGTCGGCGTGCCGGTGGTGGAGGAGCGCCGCGCCGCAACGGCGGCCGAGGCCGCTGAAGCGGCGGCCGGGCTCGGCTTCCCCGTGGTGCTGAAGCTCGACAGCCCGGACATCGCGCACAAGACCGAGGTGGGAGGGGTGAAGCTGAACCTCGCCGACCGGGCGGCGGTGGAGGCGGGTTTCGCTGCCATCATGGCTTCGGCCGGGCAACACGCGCCCGAGGCCCGGCTCGACGGCGTGCTGATCCAGCGCATGTCCCGCCCCGGGATGGAGCTGATCCTCGGCGCCCGGCGGGACGGGCAATTCGGCCCGCTCGTCCTGGTCGGCACCGGCGGGGTGCAGGCCGAGCTCTGGCGCGACGTGGCTCTCGACCTCGCTCCGGTCAGCCCCGAACGGGCGGAGGAGATGCTGCGGAGCCTGAAGGGCTTCCCGCTGCTCGATGGCTTCCGCGGCAGCCCGCGCGCCGATATCGGCGCCATTGCCCGCGCCGTCTCCGCCTTCTCCGTGCTGGTGGCGGAGGCGGGGCCGCGCATCCAGGAGGCGGAGGTCAATCCGCTGATCTGTGGCGACTGGGGCTGCCTCGCCGTCGATGGATTGGTGCGGTGCAGCGGATGACATATCAGCCCGCCATGGCGTAGCATCCGCCCGCGCCAGCGGGGGGAGCCGCACTGGATGAAGGTTTACGAGGGCGGCCGCGGCCTGGCCGGCGCGGAGGTGACGGTCGACGGTGCGCCGCTCGATCCGCGCTTCGACCTGCGCCGCTTCTCCCCGATGGGGTTCGAATGGACCTATGAGGGCGACGGGCCGCGCCAGCTGGCGCTTGCCCTGCTGGCGGACCACCTGGGCGACCCGCAGCGCGCCCAGGCGCTGACGGAGGCTTTCATGCGCGAGGTGGTGGCCGGGCTCGACAATGCCTGGCTGCTGACCTCCGAGGATATCGATGCGGCACTGTCGCGCCTATGAGTTCGGCGCTATGCAATGGGCAAGGGAGCGCACGACTGGCAGCATCGCCGCCAACCGCACGCTCGACCCGCTGGACCACCCTCCCTAAACCCGGCTTTTCGCAGGGCGGATATATCAATGGCGCATTCGACGGGCAGTGGACTGCCGCTGATATGTGGCTTGATATATCTCTTGCATTCAGTGTCGCCGGGCAGCGGTTTCCTGTCAACCGGGCATGTTCTGCCCCCGGCCATATCGCGTAGAAGCTGATCCATGCCCGACCATACGCCACCCCGCCGTGCCCCCTCGCTTCGCCGCAGGCGCAGCAGCGCCGCCGATGCCGCGGCGACCATGACCGAACAGGCCTACCGCGCCATCGAGGAGGCGATCGTCACACTTGCGCTCCAACCGGGCGAGGTGGTGAGCGAGGCGCAGCTCTCCGCCAAATCCGGCTTCGGGCGGACGCCGGTGCGAGAAGCCCTGCAGCGCCTGGCGCGGGAGCGCCTGGTGCGCATCCTGCCCCGGCGGGGGATCGTCGTCGCGCCGGTCGATATCCGCGAGCAGCTGCGGCTGCTGGAGGTCCGGCGGGAGATCGAGCGGCTCACCGCCCGCGCCTCGGCCCGCCGTGCCGATGCCGCGCAGCGTGACCGGCTGCGCGCCATCGCCGATGCGATGGAGGCGGCGGCGGCAACCCGGGACGAGACCGGCTTCCTCCGCCTCGACCGCGAGCTGAACCTGCTGTTGCCGGATGCCGCGCACAACGAGTTCGCCGCGGCTGCCATGGCGCTGATGCATGGGCTGTCGCGGCGCTTCTGGTTCATCCATTGGCGGCGAAGCGCGGGGCTGCCGGAGGCTGCGGCGGCGCATGCGCGCCTTGCCCGCAACATCGCCGACGGCCTGGCGGAGGAGGCGGCGGCAGCCTCCGATGCGCTGATCGACTATATCGAGAGCTTCACCCGGGCGACGGTCGGCCCCGAGCCTTGACCGGCTTGCCTTGACCGCCGTCTCCGCCACATGCTGATATATCAGTAATGGGCGGAGGAACGGCATGGTGGACGGCGCATCGGGCGCGGCCTTGCGGCGCGAGCGGCTTTCCCGACGGCAGCAGGCCTTTCGCGCCGATTTCCGGGCAAAGATCGGGCGGCTCTATCATGGCTGGGCGCATGTCGCGCTGATCTATGCGATCGGCGGTGCGGCCATCTGGTATGCGGCGCGGCAGGTCGAGGCGCCGGCCTGGTACGAGTGGCTGGTGGTGCCCGCGGCCTTTCTCGGCGCCAACCTCTTCGAGTGGTGGATCCACAAATACGTGATGCACCGGCCGGTGCCCGGCTTCATGGGCATCTACAAGCGGCACACGCTGGCGCATCACCAGTTCTTCACCGAGACGGAATACACCATCGACGATGCGCGCGACTTCCGCATCGTCTTCTTTCCGCCCTATGCGCTCATCACCTTCCTCGCCCTGTCGCTGGTGCCCTGCTTCCTGCTGCGGGCGCTTGGCGTTCCGGATGCGGGCTGGCTGCTGCTGATCACCAACACGGCGCTCTACCTCAATTACGAGCTCTTCCACTTCTGCTGCCATGTGAAGGACGACCGGATCGTCCGGCATATCCCCTTCATCAACACCATCCGCCGCCATCATGCCGCGCACCACGACACGGCCATCATGATGGAGCGGAATTTCAACCTGACCTACCCGATCGCCGACTGGTTCTTCGGCACCAGCGACCTGCGGCGCGGGCTGCTCGGCCACTTGGTGAACGGCTATGACGCGACGCATCGGCGGCCGGACCTGAAGCGGGTGCGGCATGGCACCGATGACCCGCGGGCCGGCAAGCCGCGGTTGATGGCGGCGGAATAGGGCGATGGCCGCGCTCTCGCCGCTGGATGGCGGACAAATCAAGACATCCCGCGCGTCGCTGGTCGGCGGCATCGCGGTCGGGGTCGGCGTGGCGCTGCTGTGGGGGGCGCTGGCCTACGACCTGGGCGCCGGGCCGCTCGCTGCCCTGCTGCCTGCCATCCTGGCCGGGATGGTGGCCGGACTTTGGGTCTGGCGTGCGGATCTATAGCGACCAATCTGCAACAGGCGGAACAGTTCCCTCGCCGCCTGCGCAACCGATCCCAACTCTCGTCGTTTCCTGATTGGGTGGAAAGGAACGATCGTGGACCAGGTGGCGCAGGTGGATCCTTTGGCTTCCCGGGCCGGGCCGGAACAGCGGTTGTTGGCCGCGCTGCCCCCCGGATGGCGGGCGGTGGGGCGCTGCCGCCTTGGCCTTGGCGGGCCGGCCGGGGTGGGGATGGGGTGCATGGCTCTCGCCCATCCCGCCGTGGGGCTGGCGCTGATCGACCTCATCCCCAATGCGACACCGAATGCCGAGGCTAGGCTGCGCCGGGCGTTGGAGGCGGCGAACTTCCCCGAGCGATGCCCGGGCACGCTGCCGGTCTGGCATGGCCGGGTGGACCCCTTGATGCTGCGCACCTTGCCGAAAGTGGTGGCTGAGGGATTCGATGCGCTGCCGCCGCTCGGCCTCGGGGGCCCTGAGGGCTGGATCGGCGCGGTGCAGGCTGCACTCGCCAGGGATCCGGCCTGGGAGGTGCCTGGCCGGCCGCGCATTACGACGCCGCCACCTTCCGCACCGGATGTGGCCGAGGAGGATGAGCCCGGCCCGGCACCGCGCCGGCGCCGGACGCGCTGGATCGGCGGTGGCGTGGTCCTGGCCTGCTGCCTGGCCATCGGAATCGCATTGCTGCCGGCCGCCCCGGCGCCGACGCCGCCCAGCCCGCAGCCGGTGGCCGCGGCGCCTGCGCCTGCGTCCGAGCCTCAGCCGGTCCTGGCCGCCCTGCCGCCGCCATCGGCGCCGCCCGCGCCCGAACCCCCGGCAGCGCAGAGCCTGCCGCCGATCGAGCGGGTGGAACTGCCGGTGTTGCGCCCCGTGGAGCCGCCACCGATGCCGGCGGCCAAGCCGCCGCCACCGGAGCCGGTGGTCGAGGAAATCGCCTTGGCCACGCCGCCTCCGGCGCCGCCGCCCCCGCCGCCGCTGCGCCAGGCTGCTGCGCCAAGGCCGCGCATCGACCCGAATTGCAGCCGCGCCCTGTTCCGGTTCCAGCAGGGCGAGCGGCTAACCGCCGCCGAGGAAGCCTTCGTCAGGACGGGCTGCGCCACCCGCCGCTGACGGGAGGCGCCTACCGCAAGCCGGCGTTGATGGCTTCCAACGCGGCCGCCCCCGGCACCAGCGCCGCATCGCCCAGCCGGTTGAGCGGCCGCGCCACCGTGCCGAGATTGGCATGCAGGTCCCGCGGATCGGGGTCGATGAAGAGCAGGCCGGTGACGATCTCGCCCGCCGCCTTCCGCTCGTGCAGGTGGTGCATCGCGGCGACGCGGTCGGTCGGGTCGTACTCCGCATGCAGCTTCCGCAGGCGGAGGATGGAGCCGTCATGCTGCTCCACCTCGCGCACCTCGCCCGGCGCGTAGTCGGCGGTGATCGGCGCGCGGCCGGTGATGACGTCGAGCCGGTTCATCGCCTCGTTGTGCTCGCGGACGAAGTCGTAGCTCTTGGTGGAACCCTCATGGTTGTTGAAGGCGACGCAGGGGCTGATGCAGTCGATGAAGGCCGGCCCGTCATGCCGCATCGCGCCCTTGATGAGGGGCACGAGCTGGTCCTTGTCGCCCGAGAAGCTACGGGCGACGTAGGTGGCACCGAGCTGGAGGGCGATGCCGATGAGGTCGATCGCCTCGTCGGTGTTGACCGTGCCCTTTTTCGCCTTCGACCCCTTGTCCGAGGTCGCCGAGAACTGCCCCTTGGTGAGGCCGTAGACGCCGTTGTTCTCGACGATATAGGCCATGTTCACGCCGCGGCGGATGCTGTGGGCGAACTGGCCGAAGCCGATCGAGGCGCTGTCGCCATCGCCCGAGACGCCGAGATAGAGCAGCTCCCGGTTGGCGAGGTTGGCGCCGGTCAGCACGCTTGGCATCCGGCCATGGACCGAGTTGAAGCCGTGCGAGGCGCCGAGGAAGTAGTCCGGCGTCTTGGACGAGCAGCCGATGCCGGACATCTTGGCCACGCGGTGCGGCTCGATATCGAGTTCGAAGCAGGCCTGGATGATGGCGGCGCTGATGCTGTCATGCCCACAGCCGGCGCAGAGGGTGCTGATCGCCCCCTCGTAGTCGCGCCTGGTGTAGCCGAGCGCGTTGGTCGGCAGCTTCGGGTGGTGCAGCCTGGGTTTGGGGAGGAAGCTCATTCCGCGGCTGCTCCGGCGAAGGGAAGGATCTGGGCCAGCACCTTGTCGCCGATGGCGGCGCGGATGAAGCGCGCGGTGATCGGCGTCCCGTCATAGTGCAGCACAGGGATGAGCTGCTGGGGGGCGATGCTGCACTCGTTCATCAGCAGGGTCCGCAGCTGGGCGTCGCGGTTCTGCTCGACGACGAAGACCTGGTCGTGGGCGGCGACGAACGCCTCCACATCCTGGTAGAAGGGGAAGGCGCGGATGCGCAGCGCATCGACATGGATGCCCTCCGCCTCCAGCGCCGCCAGCGCCTCCTTCATGGCGGCGGAAGAGCTGCCGTAGTAGATCACGCCGGTGCGGGTCGGCTCCTTCGCCTGGCGCAGCACGGGGCGCGGGACGATGCCCTTCGCTGTCTCGAATTTCTGCAGCAGGCGCTGCATGTTGTCGACATAGGCGGCGCCGACCTCGGTGTATTTGGCGAAGCGGTCGCGCGAGGTGCCGCGGGTGAAAAAGGCGCCCTTGCTGGGGTGCGTCCCCGGATAGGTACGGTAGGGGATGCCATCCCCATCGGAGTCGAGGTAGCGGCCGAAGACGCGCCCGGCCTCCAGCTCCTCCGCCGTCATCACCTTGCCGCGGTCCATCCGCCGGTTGTCGTCCCAGGCGAAGGGCTCGCAGAGCCAGTCGTTCATGCCGATATCGAGGTCGAGCAGCACGAAGACCGGCTGCTGCAGCCGGTCGGCAAGGTCGAAGGCATCGGCGCCGAAGGCGAAGCACTCATGCGGGTCCTCGGGGAAGAGGACGATGTGCTTGGTGTCGCCATGGCTGGCATAGGCCGCCGCCAGCACATCGGATTGCTGGGTGCGGGTCGGCATGCCCGTGCTGGGGCCGGCCCGCTGCACGTCGAAGATCACGGAGGGGATCTCGGCGAAGTAGGAGAGGCCGACGAATTCCTGCATCAGCGAGATGCCCGGGCCCGAGGTCGCGGTGAAGGCCCGCGCCCCGTTCCAGGCGGCACCGATGACGACGCCGATGGAGGCCAGCTCATCCTCCGCCTGGACGATGGCGTAGCGCTTGCGCCCGTCCGGGTCGGTACGGAATTTCTTGGCGTAGCGCTCGTACCCTTCGGCCAATGAGGTCGAGGGCGTTATCGGGTACCAGGCGCAGACCGTCGCGCCGCCATAGACCGCGCCGAGCCCGGCCGCACTGTTGCCGTCGACATAGATGCGGTTGCCGACCCTGTCGGCGCGCTCCAGCGTCAGGCCGATGGGGCAGGCGAGGTTCGCTAAGGCCCAGTCGCGGCCCATCTGGAAGGCATCGCGGTTCGGCTTGGCCAGCTTCTCCTTGCCCTTGTACTGCTCGGAGAGCAGCGTCTCCACCACCGCCGGGTCGATCTGCAGCAGGGCGGAGAGCGCCCCGACATACATGATGTTCTTGAAGAGCTGCCGCTGCCGCGCATCGGTATAGGCCGCGTTGCACATCTCGGTCAGCGGCACGCCGATGACATGGATATCCTCGCGGAAACGGCTCTGCGGCACCGGCCGCGTGCTGTCGTAGAAGAGGTAGCCGCCCGGGTCGATCTCGGCGACGTCGCGCTCCCAGGTCTGCGGGTTCATCGCCACCATGAGGTCGACGCCGCCGCGCCGGCCAAGATGCCCCTCGCCGGAGACGCGCACCTCGAACCAGGTCGGCAGGCCCTGGATGTTGCTCGGAAAGATGTTGCGCGAGGCGATGGGGATGCCCATGCGCAGGATCGCCTTGGCAAAGAGCTGGTTGGCGCTTGCCGAGCCCGAGCCGTTCACATTGGCGAATTTGACGACGAAGTCGTTCGTCGCGGTCACCGGGCTGCGCATGCGTGCACCCTTTCGGCCTTGGGCTTTGCGCTCTCGAGAAGGAATTTTTGCATGTCCCAGGCGCCGGTCGGGCAGCGCTCGGCGCACATGCCGCAATGCAGGCAGACATCCTCGTCCTTCGCCATGACGCGCCCGGTCTTCAGCCCGTCCGCGACATAGATCGCCTGCTCCAGGTTGTGCGCCGGCATCTTCAGCCGGTCGCGCAGCTCCATCTCCTCGCCATCGGCGGTGAAGGTGATGCAGTCCACCGGGCAGATATCGACGCAGGCATCGCACTCGATGCAGAGCTTGGCGCTGAAGACGGTCTGCACGTCGCAGTTCAGGCAGCGCTGCGCCTCCTTGAAGGCCAGCTCCCGGTCGTAGCCCAGTTCCACCTCGGTCTTGATGTCGCGCAGCGCCACCTCGTTCTCGGCATGCGGCACCTTGAAGCGCAGGTCGAGCGAGACCGCGCTGTCGTAGCTCCACTCGTGGATGCCCATCTTCTGGCTGGACATCGCCACATCTGGTGGCGGCCGCAGCGCCACGTCCTCGCCGCGGCAGAAGAGGTCGATGGAGACGGCGGCCTGATGGCCATGCGCCACCGCCCAGATGATGTTCTTCGGCCCGAAGGCCGCGTCGCCGCCGAAGAAGACCTGCGGCAGCGTCGACTGCAGGGTCTCCTCATTGAGCTGCGGCAGCCCCCAGCGGTCGAAGGCGATGCCGAGATCGGGCTCGATCCAGGGGAAGGCATTCTCCTGGCCGATGGCGACCAGCACGTCGTCCGCCTCGATGGTCACGTCAGGCTCGCCGGAGGGGACGAGCTGGCGGCGGCCGCGGGCGTCGCGCTCCGCCTTCACCGCCTCAAAGACCATGCCGGTGAGGCGGCCGTCCTCGTGCAGCACCTGCTTCGGCACCAGGAAGTTGCGGATGGGGATGCCCTCCTTCAGCGCATCCTCCTTCTCCCAGGGGCTCGCCTTCATCTCCTCGAAGCCGGAGCGGACGACGACCGTCACCTCCTCGCCGCCGAGGCGCCGGGCGGAGCGGCAGCAATCCATGGCCGTGTTGCCGCCGCCGAGCACGATCACGCGCCGGCCGACCTTCTCGACATGCCCGAAGGAGACGGAGGAGAGCCAGTCGATGCCGATATGGATGTTGGCCGCAGCCTCGCGCCGGCCCGGCACGTCGAGGTCCCGCCCACGCGGCGCCCCGGCGCCGACGAAGACGGCATTGTAGCCCTCGGCGAGCAGCGCCCGCAGGCTGCCGACCCGCTCGTTATAGTGGGTGACGACGCCGCCGCGGCCGGTGATGTAGCCGACCTCCTCGTCGATCACGCTCTCCGGCAGGCGGAAGCGCGGGATCTGGCTGCGGATGAAGCCGCCGCCCTTCGCCTGTTCGTCATAGATGTGCACCTCGTAGCCGAGCGGGGCGAGGTCGCGCGCGACGGTCAGGCTCGCCGGCCCGGCGCCGATGCAGGCGAGGCGGCGGCCGTTGCCGACAGCGGGGATGGGCGGCATCCGCCCCAGCACATCCTCCTTGTTGTCGGCGGCGACGCGCTTGAGGCGGCAGATGGCGACCGGCTCCTCCTCGACGCGCCCGCGCCGGCAGGCCGGCTCGCAGGGGCGGTCGCAGGTGCGGCCGAGCACGCCGGGGAAGACGTTGGAGTGCCAGTTGACCATGTAGGCGTCGGAATAGCGCCCGGCGGCAATCAGCCGGATGTATTCGGGCACGGGCGTATGGGCCGGGCAGGCCCATTGGCAATCGACGACCTTATGGAAATAGTCGGGATTGCTGATGTCGGTCGGCGTCACGCGCGCGACTTCCCTGGACGCATTTTGTATTCCTCCTGCCGGCCTCTGCGGGCCCATGGCAGGGAGCTTGCCCCAAGCCCGGTAGGCCCGCAACGACCTGATCGCAGCCGTGCCGAAGCCCCGCTTGCGGCCCCGCTGGCCCCCGCCGATGATGCGCCATGGGCCAGGGGAGGGGCGGTGGATGAAGCTCATCAGCTTCGCGATCGACGGCGAGGCGCGGTATGGCGCGGTGGAAGGGGAGATGGTGATCGACCTCACCGCGCGGCTTGGGAGGCGCTTCCCGAGCCTCCTGGCGCTGATCGAAGCGGATGCGCTGGCGGAAGCGCAAGCGGCCCTCGCCACGCCCGGCCCGCGCCATGCACTCGCCGACATCGCCTGGCGCGAGCCGATCCCCGAGGCCCGCCGCATCTTCTGCGTCGGCGCCAACTACCCGAAGATCCACCCGACCGGCGGCGTGGTCAGCGGCCCGGAATTCCCCGCCATCTTCCAGAAGCCGGCCGAGACGCTGGTGCCGCACAAGGCGTCGTTGCAGGCGCCGACCGCCTCGCGCCAATTCGACTACGAGGGGGAGCTGGCCTTCGTCATCGGCCGTGGCGGCGCCAATATTCCGCCTGGCGAGGCTCTTTCCCACATCGCGGGCTATGCTTGCCTGAACGATGGCTCGGTGCGGGACTTCCAGAAGCACAGCGTCTGGGCCGGCAAGAATTTCGTGCGCTCCGGCGGCTTCGGCCCCTGGATGGTGACGGCCGACGAGGTGGGCGACCCTGCCGCGCTGACGTTGGTGACGCGGCTGAACGGCGAGGAGGTGCAGCGCACCAGCCTCGACCGCATGTTCTTCAGCGTGCCCGCCATCATTGCCTATCTCTCGGCGGTGACGCCGTTGCTGCCCGGCGACGTTGTCGCCACAGGCTCGCCCGAGGGCAGTGGCGCCACCCGCACCCCACCACGCTGGCTGGCGCCCGGCGACCGGATCGAGGTGGAGGTGGAAAGGGTCGGCGTGCTGGAGAATATCGTCGGCCAGCAACTTTCAACTTGAAGTAGAGTATCCGCTTCAATATTCGTTTGTCCCGTCAGGGTATGCACGCTCCCGTTACGACACGAAATAGTTTCGGGATTCGGGCGGCCTCTTTCGCTACATCATCGATTGCGAGCTCCCAGGTTGCCCAGGGAGCGGCCCGATCCACCGATGCTCGATGAAAGAGGAAGGGATGCGTCTCCTGCTCCTGTTGCCGGCGCTTGTCCTCGCCGGCTGCGCCATGTCCGAGGCCGACCGCCAAGCCGAGGCGGATTTGGCCACGGTCCGCCAAGCGTCCATGTCCAGCCCTGCCCTCACCTGGGAGGAGCTGAACATCCACCCGACGCTCGTCGCTCATCCCTGCTCCGTGGGCACGCTGGTGAATGCCAGCCGCCAGATCGTCGGCTATTGCCGCGCCGGCCGCCAGTGCCGGACGATGGACTGGCGCCCCGTCGTCGCCGGCTGTACGGAACCGCAGATCCGCCAGACCAGCGCCCCGGCGCGCACCGCGGCTCTCGATACGAGCCGGTAACCTCCATTGCGGCCCGCCCCCGGCGCGGTACACCGGGGGCGTGCTGCATCTCATCAAGCTCTCGGTCGGCCCCAAGGATGTGGGGCAGCTCCGGGCCATCCAGGCCCGGCGGGCGGTGGCCGAGCCGCCGCTCCGCCACCAGACCCGGATGATGCCGAAGCGCGCCGCGGAGATCCTCGCCGGTGGCTCGATCTACTGGGTGATCGCTGGCTTCGTGCAGGTGCGCCAGCGCATCATCGACATCCTCGAGGAGGAATGGGACGACGGCTCCCGCTGCGCCGGCCTGGTGCTTGATCCGGAACTGGTCGCCGTCGCCGCCCGGCCGGTGAAGCCTTTCCAGGGATGGCGCTACCTGGAGCCGGAGGCCACCCCGGCGGATGTCGTCGCCGGCATCGAGGGCGAGGGGGCCGAGGCCATGCCGGAGCGCCTGCGCGCCGAGCTTCGCGCCCTCGGCCTGCTGTAGCCGGATGACGCGTCGGTAAGCCGCTACGCGCGCGGGCGTCTGCGGAGTAAGCCGGCACTCCCGGCTGCTGCGAAACCCTCGGGCAATCTGGAAGCCCGTCACCTGCTCTTCGTCTTCTTCCTCGGCCTGGGCTTCTACCTCACCATCCCGACCGAGGTCGGGCTGTCGGGGATGCCGAACCTTCACAGAATGCGGTCCGCCTCGCTCTCCAGCCCTGTCTTCATCTCGGTGGTCTTCCCGGCGGTGACCCACCTGTTCGGCCGGCCGGCGGCGCTACGGCGGGAGGTCCCGCGGGGGGCGGCGAAGGCCCGGTCGGGCGCCTCAGCCGCGCAGCAGCGCGTTGCGCAAGCGGCTGACCTCGTCACGGAGGCGGCCGAGTTCCGCTTCGGTCATCCCGGTCGCGGCCTGCATGCAGGCTGGGACGTCTGCCGCCCGCTCGCGCAGCGCGCGGCCCTGCCCGGTGAGCGTGATGCGCAACTGCCGCTCATTCGCCGGGTCCCGCTGCCGGTGCAGCAGGCCCTGTGCCTCCAGCCGCTTCAGCAGCGGGGTCAGCGTACTGGAATCAAGAAAGAGGCGCTCGCCCAGGGCGCCGAGCGTCACCCCGTCTTCCTCCCACAGCGCCACCATGACCAGGTATTGCGGGTAGGTCAGGCCCAGCGGCTCCAGCAGCGGCTTGTAGGCGCGGCTCAGCGCATGCCCGGCCGAATGGACGGCGAAGCAGGCAAAATCCTTCAGGGTGGGACGGGTTTCCGGCATCGGGTTCTCCACCCGGCACAATAGATCGCGCACCAAGGGATCGCGCACCCATAAATTGCATGGCGGCCATGCAGGTTTGCGGGTCGCACACAAACAAATCGCGTGCAAATTTTGTCCCGTTCCAAGACCACAGGAGCCGCAGATGTCCGTCAACGTCCTCTACCGCACCCAAGCCACCGCCACCGGCGGCCGCGACGGCCATGCCGCCACGGCCGATGGCAGCCTCGATGTCCGCCTCGCCACGCCGAAGGAGCTTGGCGGCGCCGGCGGCCCGGGCAACAACCCCGAGCAGCTCTTTGCCGCGGGCTACTCGGCCTGCTTCCTCGGTGCGATGAAGTTCGTGGCCTCCCAGGGCGGCCCCAAGGTGCCGGCCGATGCGAGCGTCACAGCCCAGGTGGGGATCGGCCCCCGCTCCGAGGGCGGCTTCGGCCTTGAGATCGGCCTGACCATTGCCCTCCCCGGTCTGCCGCGCGCGGAGGCGGAGGCGCTGGTGCAGAAGGCGCACCAGGTCTGCCCTTACTCGAACGCCACCCGCAACAACGTCGACGTCAAGCTGACCGTCGCCTGAGGCTTGACCGCCATGGCGAGTGGCGGACACCCTCCGCCCGCCATGGCCGATGCCCCGCCCGACCCGCCCCAGACCCCGGCCGACCGGGCCCGCGCCGAGCGCGAGGCCCGGCTCGCCACCGCCCTCCGTGCCAATCTCCGCCGCCGCAAGGCCCAGGCCCGCGGCCGGGAGGAGGCGCCGGCCCCTCCGCCGGCCGCGGAGGACGAGGCCGACTGAGCCCTTCGCCGATCCGGCGCATTCCGCTAGAGGGAGGGCCTTCAGGCCGCCGTCGCGGCACCTCTGCGTGGAACCTCTCGGCATGAGCATCAAGAACGACCGCTGGATCCGCCGGATGGCCGAAGACCACGGGATGATCGAGCCCTTCGAGCCGGGCCAGGTGCGCGAGGTCGAGGGACGCCGGGTGATCTCCTACGGCCTGTCCTCCTACGGCTACGACATCCGTTGCTCGCGCCACTTCAAGATCTTCACCAATGTCTATTCGGCGATGGTCGATCCCAAGCACTTCGATCCGCGTAGCTTCGTCGATTTCGAGGGCGATGAATGCATCATCCCGCCCAACTCCTTCGCGCTCGCCGCGACCGTCGAGTATTTCCGCATCCCGCGGAACGTGCTGACGATCTGCCTCTCGAAATCGACCTATGCCCGCTGCGGCATCATCGTGAACGTCACGCCCTTCGAGCCGGAATGGGAAGGGCAGGTGACGCTGGAATTCTCGAACACGACGAATCTCCCGGCCAAGATCTACGCCAATGAGGGCGTCGCCCAGGTTTTGTTCCTGGAATCCGACGAGGTCTGCGAAACCTCCTACCGCGACCGCCAGGGCAAGTACCAGGGCCAGCGGGGGGTGACCTTGCCCCGCACCTGAGCGGGGAACTTGCGGCCTCGCCACCGGGTTGCCCCGCAGCAGGACGGGACGCACCTCCATGACCAAGGCCGTGATCTTCGACGTGGACGGCACGCTCGTCGACACCAACGACTTCCACGCCGCCTCCTGGGCCGAGGTCTTCCGTCGCTTCGGCCATGCGGTGCCGGAGGCCGAGATCCGCGGCCAGATCGGCAAGGGCAGCGACCAGCTCATGCCGTTCTTCCTGCCGCCGGAGGTGGTCGAGCGCGAGGGCGAGGCGATCGCCGAGGCCCGCAGCAAGCTCTTCATGCAGGATTACATCGGCCAGGCGCGGGCCTTTCCCGGCGTGCGCCCGCTGTTCGAGCGGCTGCGCGCGGAGGGCCAGCGCATCCTGCTCGCCAGCTCCGCGAAGGGGGAGGAACTGGAGCGCTACAAGGAGATCGCCGGGATCGCCGACCTGATCGACGGCGCCACCAGCGCCGACGATGCCGAGCACTCCAAGCCCCACCCAGACATCTTCGACGCCGCGCTCGACCAGCTGAAGCCGCTGCCGGCCGCGGCGGCGATCGTGGTCGGCGACTCGCCCTATGATGCCGAGGCGGCCGGCAAGGCCGGACTGCGCTGCGTCGGCCTGCTCTGCGGCGGCTTTCCCAAGGCGGTGCTGAGGGAGGCCGGCTGCATCGCCCTCTACCGCGACCCGGCGGCGCTGCTGGCGGATTATGCGCGCTCGCCCTTGGCGCCCGGGTAAGGGCGGTCCTCTGCGGGCGCATTATCGTCTCCCTCCTGCATCGGTTTTGCGGCTATCCTGTCCGCGCCAGGGGGGAAGGATGGAGGCATGGGCAGGCAGGCGGCGTTGCTTCTCCTGCTGCTGGCGCTCGGCGGCTGCGCGGGCGGGCGGCAGGCTTCGGTTTGGGACGGCAGGCGCGGCTACGATGGCAATGGCGACTACGGCTACAACATCGCCGCCTCCCGGGCCGAGGCGCGGGGCTACCGCGCCGTGGCGGCGCCGGCCTATGCCGTCCCCGGCACGCCGGGCGACCCCTGGGGCCCCTATATCCGCGAGGCGGCGGCGCGCTTCGGCCTGCCGGAGCGCTGGATCCGCGAGGTGATGCGCCAGGAGAGCGGCGGGCGGCTGACCGGCGCGGACGGGCTGCCGATCACCTCGCCGGTCGGGGCAATGGGGCTGATGCAGGTGATGCCGCGCACCTACGACATCCTGCGGCCACGCTACGGTCTCGGCCCCGACCCCTATGCGCCGCGCGACAACATCCTCGCCGGCGCGGCCTATCTGCGCGAGATGCATGACCGCTTCGGCGCGCCGGCCTTTCTCGCCGCCTACAATGCCGGGCCGGAGCGGGTTGCCGATTTCCTCATCGGCGCGCGGATCCTGCCGGACGAGACGATGCGCTACGTCGCGGGCATCGCGCCGCGGCTCGGCATGCCGACCTACGGCAGCGGCGCGGTCGCCGAGGCCGACCGGGCCTATGCGGGCGGCGGGCTGCGGGGAGACGCCTATGCCGGCGGGCCGCAACTCGCGCTGATGCCGGCCGATCCGGCGGACCGCGCCTTCGATGGCGGCGGCCTGGTCACGCCCGATGCGCCGACCGGCCGGCTGCCGGGACGCTGAGGCCGGGCCTCAGCCCCCGGTCCGGTTCCAGCCGCGCCCGGCATCACCCATCGCCTCGTAGCCGCTGGCGGTGACGGCGACCGTGTCCTCGAGCTTGATGAAGCCGCGGCGGGGATGCAGCAGCGTCGTCTCGACCGAGAGCACCATGTCGGCCTCCAGCGGCTGCTCCGCGTCATGCGCCTGGTAGGGGATGGGGCCGGTCGCGGTCAGCCAGGGCGCCTCGTGCTGCACCAGCCCCATGCCATGGGCGAGGAATTCGATGTGCTCCGCATGCGGCGAGGCCGCCGCCGCCCGCTCGCCTGCGGCCTGAACCTCGCCGCCGGGCACCCCGGCCCGCACCTGCCGGCGCGCGGCCTGCTGGATGGCCTCGACCTCGGCCAGCAGCCCGGCCAGCTCCGCATCCGGCTCGCCGACCACGCCCATGCGGCAGAGATCGCCGATATAGCCGCGGTAGCGCCCGCCGGAATCGAGCGAGATGATGTCGCCCGGCGCGATCCGCTGGTCGGATGCGGCGCGGTTCAGCCCGGTGCCGGCGGTGATCAGGCAGTACTCGAAGGTGAGGCCGCGGCGCACCTCCTCCTGGCGGAGCCGCTCCACCAGCTCCGCCTTGGTGACGCCCGGCTCGCAGGCGGCGAAGGTGGCGAGCATGGAGGCCACCACGCGCTCCGAGGCCTCGCGCAGGAGGGCGAGCTCCGCCGGGCTCTTCCGTGCCCGCAGCCGTTCGAGCGGCTGCGCCACGTCGACCAGCGCTGCATTGGGCAGCCCGTCGCGCAGCACGGCAGCGGCGTCGGAGGGCAGGAAGGCCGGCTCCACTCCGATCCGCCGCAGCGGGATGCCGATCCGCTGGAGGTGCCGCACTGCATGGCCGACCGCATCGGTGGAGGTGCCGGAGACGGTCTCCACCACCGGCGCCCAGAACCGGCCGAGCTGCTTCTCGTGCTTCTCCAGCCGGTGGGCGATGTAGGCAGTGAGCTCCGGCTTGCCCGGCACATAGACCATCACCGGCAGGTAGCGGCTGAGGCCGATGGCGTCGCGGTGGTCGAAGAAGGGGAAGCTGTAGCCGCCCAGCATGTAGTGCGAGGCCTGGCGCGAGGTGGTGACCACCGCATCGACGTCCGCCTCGGCCAGCAGCCGGTCGAGCCGCGCCGTGTCGAAGGGCGGGCGTTGCGTGGCGGCGGGGCTTCCCTCAGGCGCTGGCGCGGCGTTCGGCATGGCTCGTCTCCTCGGTTCTTCTCGCCCGGACGACGGCCATCAAAGCATGGCCCGGTGGCGCGGTCTGCGCCGTTCCGCTGCCCGCTTGCCAACTTCCCGGGACTGGTCAGGGCGTGGCGGGCAGGGGCTGCCGCGCCGGCTCATGCGCCACCTTCCGCAGCAGCCAGGCCGCGGCCAGCAGGCCGGCGCCGAGATTGCCGATCAGCAAGCCGGCGAAGGTCCCTGCTTCCCCGCCGAGACGCCCGCCGATCCAGGCCAGCGGCACGCCGAGCACGAAGGTCCGCACCAGCGAGATGGCCACCGCGGACATCGGCCGTTCCAGCCCGTTGAAGGCGGCGCAGGCCACCGCGATGGCGCCGATCGCCCCATATCCCCAGGGCAGGATGCGCAGATAGAGCGTGGTCGACGCCGCCACCGCCGGGTCGGCCGTGAAGGCCGCCGCCACCCAGGGTGCCGCGACCACCAGCGGCAGCGCGACCGCCAGCCCATAGGCCAGGCAAAAGCTCATGGAGGCCCGCATCCCCGTCTGCAACCGGTCGAGCCGCCCCGCCCCGGCATTCTGCGCGGCGAAGGGATTGACCACGGCCGAGAGGGCGAAGAGCGCCGTCATCGCCATGCTCTCGACCCGGGAGCCGAGGCCGAACCCTGCCACCGCCGCGCTTCCCTGCACCGCCAGCATGGCGGTGAAGAGGCCGTTGGCGACCGGGATGATCGCATTCGTCCCGGCCGCCGGCAGCCCAACCCGCAGCACCCGCCGCGTGGAGGCAAGGAAGCCGTCCATCACGGCCCCGCCCGTGCCGAGCAGGCCGAACCGGCGCAGCCGCTGCAAGGAGACCAGGAGCATCGCCAGCCAGGAAAGGTCGGCCGCCACCGCCAGCCCCGGCAGGCCGAGACCCGGCACCACCCCCGGCACGCCGAAGGCCAGCGGCCAGTCGAGCAGGAAGCCGAGGATGCCCGCCCCCGCCAGGGCGGAACCGCCGAAGCGCATGTCGCCCGCCGCCCGGACGATGCCGAGCGCGACCATTCCCGTCAGCAGCGGCACCGCCCCGAGCAGCCAGCTTCGCAGGTAGGCCAGCGCCAGGAGCCGCGTCTCTCCCTCCGCCCCGAGCCAGCGGAGCAGGGCCTCCGCCCCGAACCAGCAGGGCAGGGCGAGGCCGAAGGCCACGGCGGCTGCCAGCAGCAGCGCGTGCAGCGAGAGCCGCCCGGCTTCCTCCCCCGCCCCGAGCGCCCGAGCCACCACCGCCGTCGCCCCGGCGCCGAGGCCGATGCCGAAGCTCATCACCGTCATCGCCACGGGGAGGACGAAGCCCAGCGCCGCCAGCGCATGCGGGCCAAGCAGGCCGGTCAGCCAGGCCTCGGCCAGTTGGATGCCGAACATGACGACCAGTGCCATGGCGAGCGGGGCGGTGGCGACGGCCAGGCTCCGCGCCACCGGCCCCTCGGACAAGGTCGCGCGGTTCCCCTGGCGGGTGGCCCCTGCCGGGGTGGTCTGCTGTCTCGGCATCGGCCCTCGATCGGTGTGCGGCGGCACCCTGGCACGGCCGCGCGGGGGCCGCCACGCCTTCCCAAAGCTGGCATGCCCCCCATAACAGCAGGGTCCTTATGTGAAATTCCCGATGCCAGCCGGTTCCGTCAGTTCTTCGCTCGTCTCGCTGCCGCAGGCTTTCGCCCGTCCGATCAGGCAGCGGATCGCCGCCGAGGTCGCCGCCATCTTCAACGACCGCGCCCGCGGCGAAAAGCCCGTCGTGCCGCGGCCCGACGGGCTTTTCGGCCCTCGGGCCGTCGCCTGGCGGGTTCATGGCGACGTGACCTCGATGATGGTCGGCGGCATCGCCGGCCTCATGCTGCAGATGCTCCACCCTGCCGTGCTGGCGGGCGTCTGGGACCATTCGAATTTCCGCACCGACATGCTTGGCCGCCTGCGCCGCACCGCGCGCTTCATCGCCCTCACCACCTATGGCGGGCGTGCCGAGGCCGAGGCGGTGCTCGCCCGCATCCGCAGGATTCACGAGCAGGTGCGGGGAGTCCTGCCCGATGGCCGGCCCTATGCCGCCAGTGATCCGAACCTGCTGGCCTGGGTGCACGTGACCGAGGCAACCAGCTTCCTCGCCGGCTGGATCCGTTATGTCGAGCCGCGCATGGCCGGCGCCGACCAGGACCGCTACTTCGCCGAGATGGCGCAGGTCGCCAGGGCGCTCGGTGCCGACCCCGTCCCGCGCAGCCGGGCCGAGGCGGGGCGCCTGCTCCAGGCGATGCGGCCGCAGTTGCGCTACGACGCGCGCACCGCGGAGGTCGCCCGGATCCTGTTCAATCAGAAGGCGCCGAGCCTGGCGGCCGAGCCCTTGCAGGCCCTCACCATGCAGGCCGGCATCGACCTCCTGCCGGGTTGGGCGCAACGGATGCACGGGATGGAGAGCCCATTCGGCGCCCGCCCGCTGGTCCGTGCCGGCACGCTTGGCATCGCCCGCACCCTGCGCTGGGCCTTCGAACGAAGCCCGGGCTAGGCATGGTGCTGCCCGGCGATGCCTGATTGCATCCCTGGAAAACTCCCTGTATCCCGCCCCGACCGTTCTCCGGACGGCCCGGCACAGGGGTGAGGCTCGAGGATCCCACGCATCGTCGGCCCCGCCCGGCGGCCGGCCGTAAGAAGCTGGCAGGCAAATCCGGGCACCAAATCGGCCTCCCTTTGCCGATATCGTAAGGAATAGCCGCGATCATGGACCGCATCCGCATCCGCGGCGGCCAGCCGCTCCAGGGCAGCATCCCGATCAGCGGCGCCAAGAACGCCACCCTGCCGCTGATGGCCGCCGGCCTGCTCGCCAGCGGCCCGCTGGTGCTGCGCAACGCGCCCGACCTGGCCGACATCGCGACCATGCGTGCCCTGCTGATCCAGCACGGCCTGACGGTGGAGCATGACCGCGAGGCGCGGACGCTGCGCATCGCCGGGGAGGCCGCTAGCCTCGAAGCGCCCTACGACCTGGTGCGGAAGATGCGTGCCTCGGTGCTCGTCCTCGGCCCGATCGTCGCCCGCCATGGCAAGGCCCGCGTTTCGCTGCCCGGCGGCTGCTCCATCGGCACCCGGCCGGTGGACCTGCACCTCAAGGGGCTGGAGGCGATGGGGGCCACCATCACCCTCGACGCCGGCTATATCGAGGCGGAGGCGCCGCATGGCCTCAAGGGCGCCCGCATCATCTTCCCCGTCGTCTCGGTCGGCGCCACCGAGAACCTGCTGATGGCCGCCTGCCTCGCCGATGGCGAGACGGAGCTGGTCAACGCCGCGCGCGAGCCGGAGATCGAGGACCTCGCCCGCTGCCTGGTCGCCATGGGCGCCGAGATCGAGGGCATCGGCACCGACCGGCTGCATGTGGTGGGCCGCCGCAGCCTCGGCGGCGCCGTGCATGACATCGTCCCCGACCGGATCGAGGCCGGCACCTATGCCTGCGCCGCGGCCATCACCGGCGGCTCGGTCCTGCTCGAGGGCGCGCGGGCCGAGCATCTCGGCTCGGTCGCCCGCACGCTGCGCGAGGCCGGCGTCGCGGTGGAGCCGGAGGGCGATGCGCTCCGCATCTCCCGCCTCAACGGGCTGCACGGGGTCGACGTGATGACGGAGCCCTTCCCCGGCTTCGCCACCGACATGCAGGCGCAGTTCATGGCGCTGATGGCCGTCGCCGAGGGCGCCTCGATGATCACCGAGACGATCTTCGAGAACCGCTTCATGCACGTGCCGGAGCTGAACCGCATGGGCGCCCGCATCAACGCGCACGGCGCCTCGGCCATCGTCCGCGGCGTGCCGAAGCTCTCCGGCGCGCCGGTGATGGCAACCGACCTGCGTGCCTCCGTCTCCCTCATCCTCGCCGGGCTGGCGGCGGAGGGGGAGACCATCGTCAACCGCGTCTATCACCTCGACCGCGGCTATGAGCGGGTGGAACAGAAACTCGCCGCCGTCGGGGCCGATATAGAACGGCTTCCGGGCTGAGCTGCATGGACCTTCCGATCCCCGACTCCAATAGCGCCACGGCCGCCGGCGCCGCCTCCATCATCCTCGCCGTGCCGAAGGGCCGCATCCTCGCGGAGCTCGGCCCGGTGCTGGCCCGCGCCGGCATCCAGCCTGCGGCGGACTACACGGACGAGGACAGCCGGCGCCTGCGCTTCGAGACCAGCGACCCGAGCCTCGACGTGGTGCGCGTCCGCCCCTTCGACGTCGCCACCTTCGTGGCCCATGGCGCGGCGCAGATCGGCATCTGTGGCGCCGACGTGCTGATGGAATTCGACTACCCCGAGATCTACGCCCCGCTCGACCTCGGCATCGGCCGCTGCCGCATCAGCGTGGCCGAGCCCGCCGTGACCGCCGGGCAGGACGACCCGAGCCGCTGGTCGCGCATCGCGGTGGCCAGCAAGTACCCGAATGTCGCGGGGCGCCACTATGCCGCTCGCGGCATCCAGGCCGAGGTCGTCCACCTGAACGGCGCGATGGAGCTTGCCCCCTCGCTTGGCCTCGCCCGCGTCATCGTCGACCTGGTGCAGACCGGCAGCACGCTGAAGGCGAACGGGTTGGTCGAGACGGAGGTGATCGCCCACGTCACCTCCCGCCTCATCGTCAACCGCACGGCGCTGAAGACCATGCCGGAGCGGATCGGCGCCTGGATCGCCCGCTTCCGCGCGGCGCTCGCCTGATGCTGCGGCTCGACACCAGCGCGCCGGACTTCGAGTCCGGCTTCGCCGCCCTGCTCGACATGGCCCGGGAAACCACGGCGCAGGTCGACGACGCCGTCGCCGGCATCATCGCCGAGGTCCGGGCCGGGGGCGATGCCGCCCTGCTGCGGCTGACCACCCGCTTCGATGGCTGGGCGCCGATCGATGCCGGGGCGCTGCGCGTCACCGCCGAGGAGATCGAGGCGGCGACCGCCGGCATCCCGGCGGCGCTGCTCGCCGCCCTCGACCTCGCCGCCGAGCGGATCGAGCGTTTCCACGCCGCCCAGCGCCCGGCGGACCTCGAATTGCCGGACCCCGCCGGCCTCACTCTCGGCATGCGCTGGACGCCGCTCGATGCGGTCGGCCTCTACGTCCCGGGCGGCAAGGCGGCCTACCCGTCCTCCGTGCTGATGAATGCGCTGCCGGCGCGCGTCGCCGGCGTGCCCCGCATCGCCATGGTGGTGCCAACGCCGGGCGGGCAGCTCAACCCGCTGGTGCTGGCCGCGGCGCGGCGGGCGGGCGTCAGCGAGATCTACCGCATCGGCGGCGCCCAGGCCGTCGCGGCGCTGGCCCATGGCACCGCCTCCATCACGCCTGTCGACCGCATCGTCGGGCCGGGCAATGCCTATGTCGCGGCAGCCAAGCGGCAGGTCTTCGGCCGGGTTGGCATCGATTCCATCGCCGGCCCCTCCGAGGTGGTGGTAGCCGCCGACGCCTCGAACGACCCGCGCCTGGTCGCCATCGACCTGCTGGCCCAGGCCGAGCATGACGAGAGCGCGCAGGCCATCCTCATCACCGACGACGCGGACTTCGTTGAGGCGGTCGCCGCGGCGGTCGAAGCCGAACTTGAGACGCTGCCCCGCGGCGCCATCGCCGGCGAGAGCTGGCGGCGGCATGGCGCCACCATCCTGGTGCGCAACTGGTCGGAGGCGCAGGCTGTCACCAACCGCCTCGCGCCCGAGCACCTTCAGGTGATGCTGCCTGACCCGCGCGGCTGGTTCGCCGGCATCCGTCATGCCGGCGCCGCCTTCCTCGGCCGCTGGTGCCCGGAGGCGCTCGGCGACTACGTGGCCGGCCCCAACCATGTCCTGCCGACAGGGCGGACGGCGCGCTTCGCCTCCGGCCTCTCGGTCTTCGACTTCCTGAAGCGCACCACCTGGGTGGAGGCGAGCCAGGCAGGGCTCGTAGCCATCGGCCCCGCCGCGGTGGCGCTGGCCGAGGCGGAAGGGCTGCAGGCCCATGGGCTCAGCGTTGCGCGTCGCCTGGGTTGACCCGGCCCCTGCCGACCATCATCTTGCCCGGAAGAAAATAGGTTATCGAAGTCAACCCCCCCAGCGCGTGCCCAAGGGCCTGACGCCGTCCGATCCGGACAGGGCGCGGCCCCGGCACGCCGTTTCAGCATGAAGGTTCCTGATGTCAAAAGAGGACATGATCGAGTTCAGCGGCACCGTACAGGAGCTGCTGCCGAATGCGATGTTCCGGGTGAAGCTCGACAACGAGCACATGGTCCTGGCCCATACCAGCGGGAAGATGCGCAAGAACCGCATCCGCGTCCTCGCCGGGGACCGGGTGAATGTCGAGATGACGCCCTATGACCTGACCAAGGGCCGCATCACCTTCCGCTTCAAGTAAGAGCCCTTGAGCACAGGCAAACCGCCCCTGGTGCTGGCCTCCGCCAGCCCGCGGCGGCTCGAACTGCTGGCCCGCATCGGCATCACCCCGGACCGCGTGGCGCCGACCGATATCGACGAAAACCCGCTGAAGGCGGAGCTGCCGCGTCTGCTCGCTGCTCGCCTCTCCGCCGCCAAGGCCGAGGCTGCAGGCGCGCTCGCGCCTGGGGCGCTGGTGCTGGCCGCTGATACCGTGGTCGGCGTCGGCCGCCGCATCCTCGGCAAGCCGGCGGATGCCGCCGAGGCGCGCCGCTTCCTCGCCCTGCTTTCCGGCCGCCGGCACCACGTCTACACGGGCGTCGCCCTCCGCACGCCGGACGGCAGGCTGCGCACCCGGCTGGTCGACACCATCCTCGCCTTCCAGCGCCTGACCGAGGCGCAGATCGAGGATTACGTCGCCGGCGAGGAATGGCGCGGCAAGGCGGGCGGCTACGCCATCCAGGGCCGGGCCGAGGTTTTCGTGCGGTTCCTTGCCGGCTCCCACTCCAACGTCGTCGGCTTGCCGCTGTTCGAGACGGCGCAACTGCTGCGAGGTGTCGGCTGGCTGAGCCCGTGAGGATTCTGGCCTCGGTTTCCCCTGGCGAGGTCCGGGTGGCGCTGCTGCGCGGTGACCGGTTGGAAGAGGCCTGGATTGAGCGGCCCGCCCGGCCGGATGGCGTCGGCGACCTGCACCGTGCCCGCGTCACCGCCCTGGCCCCCGCCATGGCCGGCGCCTTTCTGGTGCTGGCCGGCGGCGAAACCGGCTTCCTCCCCGAATCCGAGGCCAGCGCCACCCGCCAGCCCATCGCCCGCTCGGTACAGGAGGGGCTGGTGCTGCCCGTTCGCGTCACCCGTGCGCCGCAGGGCGGCAAGGGCGCCCGCGTCACCGCCCGCCTCACCCCGGCCGAGCAAGCCCGTGCCGCTGCCGCCCCAGTGGGCAACGCGCCCCTGCTCCTGGCCCGCGGCCCGGACGCCGCGCTGCGCCTCGCCCGCGCCCATCCCGCCGCCGAGCTCGTGACCGATGGCGCCACCCTCGCCGCCCGCCTCCGCGCCACCTACTCCCCCCGCCCGGTTTTCGACGAGGCGCTGGAGGCGGAGTTCGACGGACTTGCCGGTCCCGAGGTGCCGCTGTCCGGCGGTGGCCGCATCCTCATCCACCCGACGCCAGCGCTGACCGCCCTCGATGTCGATGCCGGCAGCGCCGCCGGTGCGCGGGACCCGGAGGCGCAGCGCCGCGTCAACGAGGCGGCCGTGGCCGAGGCTGCCCGGCAGATTCGCCTCCGCCAGCTTGCAGGCCCCATCCTGCTCGACCTCGCCGGGATGACGGCGAAACGCCGCGCTGCCCTCACCGAGCCCCTGGCTCATGCCCTGGCGCCCGACCGGCTGGCTCGGCTACTCGGCCTCGGCCCGCTCGGCCTGTTCGAGATCCTTCGCCAGCGCATCCACCCGCCGCTGCATGAGGTGCTGGCCGGGCCGCTCACGCCCGGCCTCGCCGCCTTGCGCCAGGCTGTGCGCGAGGCCGCCTCCCGCCCGGGCCGGCGCCTGGCCCTCGCCGCCGCCCCGGCCGTGCTGGCAGCCCTGGAGGCGCTCCCCGGCGCTCTCGGCGAAGCGTCCGAGGCGATCGGACAGTCCCTGCAACTCCGGCCCGACCCGGCACGTCCCTGGTCACACTGGACCATCGAGGAAGCCCCCCATGGCGGATAAGCCGCCCGCACCCCGCTGCGCCGTTTGCGGCAAGCCGGTGGAGCCGCCCGCGCCGCATCGGCCCTTCTGCTCGGCCCGCTGCCGGCAGGTCGATCTCGGCCGCTGGTTGGCTGGCGACTACGTCATCCCGGGCGAGGATCTCGAACGACAGGAAGATGACACGGAGGGCCGCTGAACGGGTGGACAGGCGCCCGGGCTTCCGCTAAATCCCCGGCCCTCTGCCACGCCCCCGATGCGGGGGCTGCTTGGGCCCAGGTAGCTCAGTTGGTAGAGCATGCGACTGAAAATCGCAGTGTCGGTGGTTCGATTCCGCCCCTGGGCACCATCCCCTCTCCTGTCGTGTTTGAGCATTCTCGGAGCTTGAAGGGCAGCGCGGCGTCAGCCGTGCGGATGTGACGACGGAGCGTGGCCTCGGCGTGTTCCGCGGTCCGCAGCGACGAGACGCCGAGCCTGCGCAGCATGGCCGGCGCGCGGATCGAGCGGCGTTTCGACCATGGGGCCGGCCAGTGCCAGGAATGGCCGTGACGGTGCCGTTGTCGGCACGGACCTCGAACTGCCGAACGGCCTGGTCGCCTATGCCAACTACGGTGCCCAGCTCCGCGACGACACCACGGCGCAGGCGATCACGGGTGGCCTTCGGTTCGCTTGGTGACAAGAGGACAGGAGGCGCAAGCGGGCCGTCGGCTTTGGCTCCGGAAGAAGCCGGAGCCTCTCCTTGGACGAAGAGCCGCGCAGGAGCCACAATGCCGGATTGAAGGCGGTGTCCGTGCATACGGCGGCGAAGAACGACCCGGCCATGAACCGTGGGCTTCGCCTTGCCGAAAGGAACCTGCCCTGTTGCGGAACTTACGCAACAGGGCAGCATCCCCTATCCCTTGTCTGGCCCCGCCCCGAAATTCAGCACCAGCTCGTGGATGCGGGCGGGGTCGGACTGTTCCATCACCCGCCGGGCGAAGCGGGCGCAATCGGCGATGTCGAGGGCGCGGATCGCCTGCTTCACACGGGGGATCGCGCTGGCGTTCATCGACAGGCAGCGGATGCCGAGGCCCAGCAGCAACGGCACCAGCCGCGGGTTGCCGGCCATCTCGCCGCAGACGGAGACGGGCATGCGAAGGCGGAGCGCCGCCTCCGTCGCGAATTGCATGAGGCGCAGCACCGCCGGGTGCAGGCTGTCGTAGAGGTGGCTGACCTCGGCCTCGGCGCGGTCCACCGCCAGGGTATACATGGCGAGGTCGTTGGTGCCGATGGCGAAGAAATCCGCCTCGAGCGCGATGGCGTCGGCGGCAAGCGCCGCGCCCGGCGTCTCGATCATCACGCCGAGTTCGGGCAGCTTGTCGGGCAGCGCGACGCCCTTGCGGCGGAGGCGGCGGGCGACGCGCTCGTAGATCTCGCGCGCGGCCTGCACCTCGGAGGGGTTGGTGACCATCGGCAGCAGGATGCGGATCTTGCCGCGCTCGGCGACGCGGAGGATGGCGGCGAATTGCGCTTCCAGCAGCTCCGGCCGCTTCAGCAACAGGCGAAGGCCGCGCAGGCCGAGCGCCGGGTTCGGCCCGGAATGGGTCGGCGCCACGCCCTCGCTGAGCGCCTGCATGTCCTTCTCACCGCCCCAGTCGAGCACGCGGATGGTGACCGGGTCGCCGCCCATCGCATCCACCACCACGGTATAGGCGGCGAGCTGGGCCTCCTCGTCGGGGAGGTCCTCGCGGTTCATGAAGAGGAATTCGGTGCGCAGCAGGCCGATGCCTTGGGCGCCGGCCTGGGCGATCAGCGGCAGCTCGGCGGGAATCTCGAGATTGGCCTGGAGCTCCACATGCTCGCCATCGGTGGTGATGGCGGGGAGGCGGCGGAGCTTCGCCAGCTTCGACCGTTCCTTGGCGAAGGCGGCCAGCGCGGCGCGGCCCTTCTCCGTCGCCTTGTCGCCAGGACGAAGGACAATGGTGCCGGCGGCACCGTCGAGCACGGCCATGTCGCCGCGCTCGGCACTCTCGCTGAGGCCGGTCGCGCCGAGGATGGCGGGAATGCCGAGCGCGCGCAGCATGATGGCGGTATGTCCGTCGGCGCCGCCCTCATCCGTTGCCACGCCGGCGATGCGGGTCGGGTCCAGCAGCGCGGCATCGGCCGGGGTCAGTTCCTCGGCGATGAGGATGGCGCCCTCGGGCACGCCCTTCAGGCTGCGGAAGGGGGTCGCGGTCAGGTTGCGCGTCAGGCGGCGGGCAATCTCGCGCACCTCGCCGGCCCGGCGCTGGAGGCCGGGCTTGTCATCATCGCGGGCGGCGAGGATCAGGGCGGCGATCGACTCCGCCTCGTCCTGCACGGCGGTTTCGGCGGCCAGCAGCTCGGTCTCGATCCGCTTGCGGGCGCCGCGCAGCAGGCGGGAGTTGCCGAGCATCAGCACATAGGCGTCGAGCAGCGGCGCCAGCTCCTCCTGCGCTTCCTCGGGCAGGACCGAGAGGCGCGTCTTCAGCTTGCCCAGCTGCTTGCGGGAGAGGCTGACGGCTTCCGCCAGGCGGGCCTTCTCGGCCTCGGCCTGGTCGGGCGTGATGGCGCGGCGCGGTGCCTCGGTCGGCACCTCGGTGGTGTCGTAGACGGTGCCGATGGCGATGCCCGGGGAGACCGGGATGCCGCGGATGGCGTGCTCGCGGCCGCGGCGGGGGCCGGGCTTGCGGAGGATGTCGGCCGGCTTCGCCTCCGACCGCTCGCCCCGCTCAGTCTTCATGGAAGCCGGCTTCGACCAGGCCGGCGACGGCGTCCAGCGCCTCCCGCGCGTCCCAGCCTTCAGCCTCGATGGTCACCTGGCTGCCCCGGCCGGCACCGAGCATCATCAGCCCCATGATCGAGCAGGCAGGCACCTTCTGCCCATCACGCGAGACGCTGAGGCAGGCGGAGTAGCGCTCGGCGAGCGTCACCAGCTTCGCCGCGGCGCGGGCATGCAGGCCGCGGCTGTTGCGGATGGTGAGACATTGGCGCAGCACCAAGTCCTCGCCACCGGACGCGCTGTGGGTGGCGGCTTCGCTGCTGGTCTGGCTCATGGCTTGTTTCCACCATTCCCGTTGGCGCTGCCATTGACCCGCGCGATCCCGTTCGGGATGTCGCCGGCGGCGGCGATGTATTTGCGGCCTGCGGCGGCGGCATGGTCCACCGCCTCGGCCAGGGGTTCCGACGAGCGGATCTTGGCGAGCTTCACCAGCAGGGGAAGGTTCACCCCGGCGATGACCTCGACATGGCTGTGATCGGCGAGCGAGACAGCGAGGTTGCAGGGGGTGCCGCCCATGATGTCGGTCAGCACCACCACGCCGTCGCCCTGCTCCACCGCCGCGATGCTCTCGCGGATATCCTGCCGGCGGCGCTCCATGTCGTCGTCGGGGCCGATGCAGACGGTCGCGACCGCACGCTGCGGCCCGACCACATGTTCCATGGCGAGGCGGAGCTCGTCGGCCAGCCGGCCATGGGTAACCAGGACCAATCCGATCATGGGGACGGTAAAAGGGCCTCCCGACCCCCTAAGCGGGCTTCAGATGCGGCGGGATTACGTGCTGCCTCATCGAGTTCTCGATGCGTCACGTCCGCGCGCCAGCCCAGTATGCGGAGATGGTCAGCCAGGCGCTCCGCGACAAGGACCGAGCGATGCCGGCCCCCGGTGCAGCCCAGCGCGACCGTGAGGTACTTCTTGCCCTCAGCCACGTAGCGCGGCAAGAGCGGATCGACAAAGCCAACGAGCCGGCTCCAGAAGCCGGCGAAGTCCGGGTCCGCCTCGACATAGGCGGCGACGGCGGCGTCCCGCCCGGTCTGCGGCTTCAGCGCCGGCACGTAATGCGGATTGCGCAGGAAGCGCACGTCGAAGACGAGGTCCGCCTCGCGCGGCAGGCCGCGGGGGAAGGCGAAAGACTGGACGTGAATGAGCAGGCCGGGCGCACCCTCGCGACGGAAGCGGCGCTCGATCGTCTGGCGCAGCGAGGGCAGGGGCAGGTCCGAGGTATCGACCACCATGTCGGCGGCATCGCGCAACGGGGCCATCAGCGCCTGCTCGCGGGCGATGCCGTCGGCGACGCGGCTGCCGAGCGAGCCGCCAGGGGCCAGCGGGTGGCGCCGCCGGGTTTCGCTGTAGCGGCGGAGCAGCACGGCATCCTCAGCCGTGGCATAGACCAGGGTGACGGCGATGTCCGGGCGCAGGCGGAGGCGGGAGAGGGTGCGGAGCACCCCCTCCGGGTCGAAGCCGCGGCTCCTGGTGTCGACGCCGGCCGCCAGCGGCTGGTCGCCGTCGCCCACCAGCTCCTCCAGCAGGTCGAGGGGCGGGTTGTCCACCGTCTCGAAGCCGAGGTCTTCCAAATGCCGGAGGATGGAAGCGCGGCCCGCGCCCGACAGTCCCGTGACGAGGACAACCGGGCGCGCGGCCATCATTTCATGCCCTTGGCGAAGGCGCCGGCCGGCTGGGCAATGCGGCCAAGGGCGGCATCCAGCGCCAGCGCTAGCTTGGCCGGAGCCGAGGCGTCGAAGGCATGGAGGCGGATGGCGGGCAGGGTCACGCCCTCGGCCGACCAGGCTTCCGGCTCCGGCAGGCGGGTGACCCCGGCACGCGGCAGCAGCCGAGCCACCAGGCGGAGCACCGGGGCAGCGGCGCGGGGGAAGGGGCCGAACAGGCCGAGGCCACGCACTTCCAGCAGCCCGGCGAGGGGCGCGGGGGCGTCCGGACGCAGCTCGCCCGCCTCCGCCCGGAGCGCGACCTGGTCATCGGCGACCAGGGACCATCCCGATTGCATCAGGCGCAGCACCAGATCGGACTTCCCTGACCCCGATGGACCGAGGAAGAGGACGGCATCCTCTCCCCGGGCGACGGAACTGGCATGGAGCAGCATCATGGCCGCCACCCAACATAACGTCCACATTGGCAGAAAGCCGAGATCGTTCCAAGGGCACCATCGGTTGCACCGTAGAGCGGGTCGTGCCACCGATAACGCATCATGAACGAGACTCCTTCCATCGACCGGGACGCGATCCGTGCGGCGGCGCGGCGCATCGCGCCATACCTGCGCCGGACGCCTGTGCTGCGGCTGGCCGGGCCTGACCTCGGCCTGCCGCATGACGTGATTCTGAAGCTGGAGCTGCAGCAGGCGAGCGGCAGCTTCAAGCCACGCGGAGCCTTCAACGCGCTGATCTCGGCCGGAGTGCCGGCGGCGGGGGTGGTGGCGGCCTCGGGCGGCAACCATGGGGCGGCCGTAGCCTATGCGGCACGGGCGCTCGGCGTTCCGGCGGAGATTTTCGTCCCCGAGATCACCGGGGCGGCGAAGCGGGCGCTGATCGAATCCTATGGCGCCCGCCTCGTGGTCGGCGGCGCGGACTATCACGCGGCCCGCCAGGCGAGCGAGGCCGGCGCGGCGGCGACGGGCGCGCTGCTCGTCCATGCCTATGACCAGCGGGAGGTGCTGGAGGGCCAGGGGACCGTCGCCCTGGAATTCGAGGAGGATGCGCCGGGGCTCAGCCATGTGCTGGTCGCCACCGGCGGCGGCGGGCTGATCGGCGGCATGGCCGGCTGGTACGGCACCGGCGGGACGCGGCTGGTCAGCGTGGAGCCGGAGGGATGCCCGACGCTGGCGACGGCGCTGCGCGAGGGACGGCCGGTGCCGGCGCCGGTTGGCGGGGTGGCGGCGGACAGCCTCGGCGCGAGGCAGGTGGGGGCGCTGATGTTCCCGCTGGCGCAGCGTGCAGCAGTGGCGGCGGTGCTGGTGCCGGATGGCGCGATTCGCCAGGCGCAGCGCCTGCTGTGGGAGGCGGCACGGGTGGTGGCGGAGCCGGGCGGGGCGACGGCGCTGGCCGCGCTGCTCAGCGGGGCCTGGGTGGCGCCGGCGGGAGCACGCGTCGGCGTCCTGGTCTGCGGCGGGAATTGCGAGCCGGGAAGCGTGCTCGCCTAGCTGCCGTTGCCGGGGCGGTCGTCCTCCGGAGCTGGGTTGGCCGGCTGTATTGGCGAGGCCGCCCCAGGCACCCTGGAGGCCCCGGCCGAGGGTCAGTCGGTTGCTGCGGTCGCCGCGGCCATGGGGAGGAATAAGCAATGAAGGCATTCATCGGGACGGCGCTGCTGGGCGCCGCCCTGCTGGCCGGACCGGCCATGGCGCAACCCGCCGACCGGCCCCTTCGCATCGTCGCAGGCTATGCCCCGGGAGGAACCTCCGACATCGTGGCCCGCCTTGTCGCGGAGAATGTGTCAGCCAGGCTGGGCCAGCCGGTGGTGGTCGAGAACCGGACCGGCGCCAATGGCTTCATCGCTGCGGAGACGGTGGCGCGTGGCCCGGCCGACGGCTCGGCCGTGCTGCAATGCCCGATGGGCAACATGACCATCAGCCCGGAAATCCCCGGCATGCACCTCCCGGTCGATGTCGCGCGGGACCTCGTGCCGGTCGCCAATGTCGCCCGCTCGAGCTATGCCGTGGTGGTTGGCGCACGAAGCCCGTATCGCAGCATGGCGGATGTCCTGGCGGCGGCGCGAGCCAGGCCGGGGGCGCTGACCTATGGCAGTGCCGGCATCGGCACGGCCCAGCACCTTTCGGCCGAACGGCTGAAGCGCATGGCGGGGGTCGACCTGCTACACGTGTCCTACCGTGGCGCGGCGCCGGCCGCGCTCGATGTGATCGCCGGCCGGACCGACCTGCTGATCACCAACCTGGGCGATGTCATCCGCCAGATCCAGGGCGACGAGCTGCGGCTGCTGGCCCTGGCCGATGCCGAGGGATGGCCCGACTTCCCGGATGCGCCCCGCCTGCCGCAGCTGGTGCCCGGGCTGGAGGTCGCGGGTTGGTTCGGCATCTGCGGGCCGCGCGGCATGCCGGAGGCGGCGATCGGCAAATGGGCCGAGGCGATCCGCCAGGCCCTCGAGGATCCGGCACTGCGCCGGCGCCTGCTCGACAATGGCCTCACCCCGCATTTCGAGGATGCCGCCTCCTTCTCCCGGACCATCGCGCGCGACCGGCAAGCCTGGGGCGAGGCGGTGCGGGCCGCGAATGTGCGGGCTGAGTAGGGCCGGGACGGCGCTCCGTCACCGCCGGGGCCGGAAGTCCGGGTGGACTTGCGTGCCGGGGCAACCCCGTCGCCGCGCCTCGCGTTCGCCCCGGCAAGAGCGAGGAGGCAGGCATGCGGATGAGGATCTTGCTGGTGGCGGCGATGCTGGCCGGGACGGCGCCCGGCGCCTGGGCGCAGCCCGCGGGCCAGACCGCGGCGCCCGGAGCGGCGGCGGCGCCGGACCTTCCCTCCTATGCGCGCGTCCTCGAGGATGCCGAGACCAAGCTGCGGCAGGCGGAGCAGGCGGCGTCCCGGGCGCCGGCCCAGCACCAGGGCGGCGCCATCTCAGGGTCCCGGATCGAGCTGATGCAGGTGATGCGGTCGGCGCAGGACAGCGTGCAGCGCGTGCCGACGAGCTTCGCCGGGAACGAGGCCTACCGGAACGCCGACCGCGAGCTGCGGGAAGCGCTCTCCAGCATCGTCACCGCGCAGCGTGGGGGCGGCGAGGGCAGCATGCAGGCGGCGGAAAAGGCGGTGCAGATCATCGCCGGGCTGCGGCAGCAGGTGATGCAGGCGGCAGGCGGCACCGGCGCCTCGGCGCCGGCGCAACCTGCCTCGGGCAGCGGCCGCTAGTGTAGCGCCAGCCAGGCAAGCATCAGCGTGCCGATGGCAATGCGGTACCAGCCGAAGGGCGTGAAGCCGATGCGGCCGATGACGGCGAGCACCCAGCGCACCGTCAGCAGCGCCACGACGAAGGCCGTCACGAAGCCGATGCCGACTTGGCCGAGTCCATCGGCCGAGATCTCGTGGCGGACTTTCAGCAGGCTGTAGGCGCTGGCCGCCAGCATGGTCGGGATGGCGAGGACGAAGCTGAACTCCGCCGCCACCTTGCGGTCGACGCCCAGCAGCAGCGCGGTGATGATGGTGGCCCCCGATCGGGAGGTGCCGGGGATCATCGCCAGCGCCTGGCCGAAGCCCACCAGCAGGGCGGAAACGGGACCGATCTCCGGCACGGAATGGATGCTGGGCGTGGGCCGGGCACGCTCGATCAGGATGATGGCGATGCCGCCGACGATCAGCGCAACGGAGACGACCCACGGGTTGAACAGGCTCTCGGTGATCGTCTTGTGCAGCGTCGCGCCGATGATGGCGGCGGGGACGAAGGCAAGGATCAGGTTGACCGCATAGTAGCGCTCACGCCCCGGGCGCCAGAAGCCCGAGACGAGGCGCAGCAGCAGGTCGCGGTAGATCCAGATCACCGCGCAGATGGCGCCGAGCTGGATGCCGACCTCGAAGACCTTGCCGGGCGGGCCCTCGAAGCCGATCAGCGAGCCGAGCAGGATCAGGTGGCCGGTGGAGGAGATGGGCAGGAATTCAGTCAGCCCCTCCAGCACGCCCATGGCGAGGGCGGAGAGGATCGCGGCAAGGTCCATGGGCGGGTGGCGCTCCGGGCAGGTTGCGGCGGCTATACCGGGGGCGGAGGGAGCGCGATAGTTGGGGCGGGTGCGTGCTCGCCGGAGGTTGAGGCATGGAGGGAGCGGAACTGCCGAGGGAAGTGATCTACCTGCCCTTCGAGGACGGGCCCTTCCGCATGGCGATGGGGCTGGTCGCCTGCTCAGAGGCCGAGTGGATCGAGATCGACGAGCGCTACCCGGCCGAGATGGCGGAGCGGCGCGAGTTGCTGGCGACGCGGCGGGCGGATGTCTTTGCCGCCTGTGCCGGCTCCGAAGAAGCACGGGCTGAGGTGCTGGCGCTGCTCGCCGCGCATCTGCCGGCGCGCTTCCCGGACTGGTTCCAGCGTGACGGCCACCGGCTGCGGAACCAGCTGACCGGGGAGGACTGGGACCTCAAGGCTCCGGGGCTCGACCCGCTGGAGCTGGCGGCGCGGCTGGTGCAGGAGGATCTCTGCATCATCCGTCCCGCAGAGGGCGGGCCGGTGCTGGAGGCGGGGCTGCTCTGCGCGCCGACGCGCTGGCGCATCACCGAGAAGGTCGGCCGGCCGCTGATGGCGGTGCATGCCGCCGTGCCCTTTTATGGCGAGCGGCTGGGGGCGCCGGTGGATCGGTTCATGGAACAGATCAAGCCGGGACGCGTTGCCATGCGCGTTAACTGGTCGGTGGTGGACAGCCCGGCGCTGTTCCAGCTCGAAGGCAAGCACCGGGGCGAGCGGGACCCGAGCTTCACTGCGGAAAATGCCGGGGAGCGGCTGCACCTGCGGACGGAGCGGCAGACCTTCCGGCGGCTGCCGGAGAGTGGGGCAGTGCTTTTCACCATCCGCGTCCATAGCTATCCGCTGACGCGGGTGGCGGCGCTGCCGGGCGTCGCCAAGCGGCTGGCCGGAGCGGTGCGAGCGCTGCCGGAGGAAATGGGGCGGTACAAAAGCCTGCCCGTGTACCGCGAGGCGTTGCTGGCTTGGCTGGATGCGGCTTAGGCCTCCAGCCCCCGGCAGAATTCGGCGAAGCCGGCGGCATCGGCGAAGGCTTTCTGCGTGCCGGGGCGGGTGATGGAATCGGCGGCGTAGCGGGCGCCCTGGCGCATCGCCGCCTCGATGTCGCGGCTGGTGGCATAGGCCTGGGCGAAGGCGCCGATGAAGGCGTCGCCGGCGCCGGTGGTGTCGAGCGGCGTCACCGGCGTGGCGGGCACATGCACCGTGCCCTCGCGGCGGACCAGCAGCGCGCCGTCGCCGCCGAGGGTGACGATCACCGCCTTCAGCCCGCGCTCGACGAGGCCACGCGCGGCGGCCTCGGCCTCGGCGCGGGCGCCGGTCGGCTGGCCGGTGAGGATGGCGAGCTCGGTCTGGTTGGGGACAAGGAAAGTGGCGGGGAGGATGCGATCGAGGGCGAGGCCGGGCGTCGCGGGGGCGGGGTTGAGCAGCACCTCGATGCCCTCGCGCGCGGCCCAGTCGATGGTGTGGTAGATCGTCTCCAGTGGAATCTCGAGCTGGAGCAGGATCAGGCCGCAGCGGCGGAGGTCCTCGGCGGCGGCATCGACATCGGCGGGGAGCAGGTGGTCGTTGGCGCCCTTGACGATGAGGATGCGGTTCTCGCCCGAGGGATCGACGAAGATCGGCGCGACGCCGCTCGGCGTGCCTGGCACGGCGCGGACATGGCGGGTGTCGATGCCGAGGGCCTCGAAATTGCGGATGGTGTTGCCGCCGAAGAGGTCGTCGCCGACGCGGCTGACCAGCAGCACATCGGCACCGAGCTTGGCCGCGGCGACGGCTTGGTTGGCGCCCTTGCCGCCATGGCCCATGGCGAAGGACTGCGCTTCCAGCGTCTCGCCGGCTGCCGGCATCCGCGCCGTGTAGGTCACCAAGTCGACCATGTTGCTGCCGACCACGCCGATGCGGGTGTTCATGGCCGTGGGTCCTGCGAAAGGGATGCGATGAGGCTGTCCATCCGCGCCGTCGCGGCGCGGTCGAGATAGCCGGTGCGGACGGCGAAGCGCGCTTCCTCGCCTGGGGCCAGCAGGCGGACATGGCCCTTGCGCTTCTCGGCCGCGTAGCCCTCGGGCTGGCAGGTGGAGGGGAGGGCGAAGGCGGCGACCTTCTGGTCGGGGTCGTTCAGAATCCAGCGGACGGTCTGGGGGAAGGCGGCGGGCGCGTAGGACATGCCGAAGCCGTCGCCCTCCGGCCGGGCCAGCATCAGATGCGTCTCGCCGCGGGCGTCGGTGCCGAGGCCGTGCAGGTAGAAGACCTGCTCCGGGTCGTAGAGCGCGGGCTCGGCGAGCGTCGCCATGCGGGAGGGGTCGGCAGCGAGGGACTCGATCAGGGCGAGGTAGGCGGGGTTGGGCGTCACATGGGCGGGGACGGCGCGGCGCACCGCCGTGCGCTCTGGCGTGAACGGGGCAGGCTGCACGCAGCGGCCGCCGGGGGTGAAGGCGAAGTTGATGTGCGCCATGTACATCAGCTCCATCGGCTTGCCGGAGAGGTTGCGCACGGCGAGGCCGATCTCGAACAGCGTCGCGCCGGGGCGGAGCGTGACCGAGGGCTGGGCGAGGTAGTGCGGGCCGAAGCCCATCACGTGGTCACGGAGGCTGACGACGCGGAGGACGGGTTCGCCTTCCTCCTCGCCGAGTTCGAGCCAGGCGCGGTCCATGGGGGCGCAGGGGAATTCGCCGTGCGGGGCGTGGTCGTCCTCGGGGCCGGGGACGCCGTTGCGCAGGAGGCCGCTGTGGAAGGCTAAGCAGCCATAGGTCTCGGCGATGGTGCGCGCCGGGCGCGGGGCGTCGAAGCCGCTCTGCATCGCGAGTTGCACGCCGTCGAAGCGGGCGGACCAGATCATGCCGCCCATCCAGGGCAGCACCACCACCTCGCCCCGCGCGTTGCGCAGGCGGAGCGCCGCGATGCCGGTGTGGAAGCGGAACAGGCTCGCCGAGAATTCGCCGGCGGTGAGGATGCGGCGTTCCGCCTCGCCGGCCAGGGGCTCGTGCAGGGGGATGGTCGCGGTCATGTCAGCGGGTCCGGTTGCGCCAGGCGGCGAGCGCGATGGAGAGCAGCAGGAAGCCGCCCCAGATCAGATCCACCAGGAAATTGCTGAAGCGCATGATCTGCAAGCCGGAGGAGAGCAGCATCAGCGCCGCCAGCGCCAGCACGATGCCCGGCACGCTGGCGCGGCCGCCGGCCGGGTTGGTGCCAGCGAGCACGGCGATCAGCACGGCCTGGAGCAGGTAGGAGACGCCGTAGTCGGACTTCGCCGCATTGGTCCGGCCGGAGAGCAGGATGCCGGCGATGCTCGCCAGCCCGCCGGTCAGCACGTAGGAGAGGAAGACCGTCCGCCCCGTGCGCAGCCCGGCGAAGGCGGCGGCGCGGGCATTGGTGCCGATCAGCGCGAGGTTGATGCCGAAGGCGGTGCGCGCCAGCATGAACCAGACCAGCGCCGCCACCACGAGGAAGACGATCAGCGGCACGGCGATGCCGAAGGCGGTGCCGTTGCCGATCAGCCCCCAGAGCTTCGGGAAGCCGACCACCGCCGGGCCGCCGGTCAGCACCAGGCAGATGCCGGTGAAGACCTGGCCGGTGCCGATGGTGGCGAGGATCGGCGTGACGCGCAGCCGGGTGATGAGGAGGCCGTTCACTGCGCCTGCCAGCAGGCCGGTGCCGAGGGCGAGGGCGATGCCGGCGGCGACCAGCGGCCAGCCGAGATTGGCGAGCTCCGGGCCGCGCGGGGCGCCGACGGCGTGGAAGAAGAGCCCCGCGAGGATGCAGGAGAGGTTGGCGATGCCGATGACCGAGAGGTCGATGCCCCCCGTCAGCATCGCCACCATCATGGCGATCGCCAGCAGGCCGAGTTCCGGCGCGACGAAGGTGATCGATTCGAAGACATAGGGGCGGAGGAAGCGCTCCGGGTTCAGCGCCGCCATTCCGGCGAAGATCAGCAGCGTCAGCAGGGCGAGTTGCAGCAGGTTGGTGTCGAGGCGGCGGAGGCGCTGGGCGATGGCGGTCATAAGTCGTCCTCCCGCTCAGGCGATGCGCTTGCGGTCGCGCCAGGCGGTCGCCGCCGTCGCCGCGATGACGATCAGCCCGACCACCACGCGCTGCCAGGTTGTGTCGATGCCGAGGATGATGAGGCTGTTGGTGATGACCACCAGCGTCAGCCCGCCGAGGATGGTGCCGATGACCGAGCCGCGCCCGCCGAAGATGCTGGCGCCGCCGAGCACCACGGCGGCGATCACGTCGAGCTCGAGGCCCACCATGTCGCGGGGGTTGGCGGTCCAGATCATCGCGCCGTGCAGCAGCCCGGCGAAGCCGGCGATGGCGCCGGCAAGGCCGTAGATCAGGAAGGTGGTCTGGCGGATGTTGAAGCCGACGCGCCGTGCCGCCTCCTCGCCGCCACCGAGGGCGTAGATGCCGCGGCCGAGCATGGTGTGGCGGAGCAGCAGGTGGATCAGCAGGGCGATGACGGCGTAGACCAGCACCATGGCGGAGAGGCCGGCCTGGCTGCCATCCGCCTGGGTGACGCTGAAGAGCTGGGTGCGGGCGAAGTCGATCAGCTTCGGCGGCATCTGGTCGATGTTGATCTGGCTGGTGCCGACCACGCCGAGGATGAAGCCGCGCACCGCCGTGCCGGTGCCGAGCGTCACGATCAGCGGGATCATCCGCAGGTAGTGGACGAAGACGGCGTTGACGAGGCCGAGCAGGAGGCCGATGCCGGTCGCCATGGCGAAGGCCGGGAGGATGCTGTCGAACCCCCAGGCGATCATCGCCTTCACCGTCAGATACATGGCGGCGATGGCGAAGGCGGGGAAGGAGACGTCGATGCCGCCCGACAGCATCACCAGCAGCACGGCGAGGCCGAGGATGCCGGTGATGACGCTGGCGCGCAGCAGGCTGAAGAGGTTGGAGGGCTGCCAGAAGAGCGGGTTGACGAGGCCGATGGTGACGACCGTCACGACGAGGACGGCGGCGACCATCAGCTCCGGGTGGCGGCGGAAGGCCTGGGCGATGCCGCTCATGCCAGGGCCGCCAGCTGCTCGCCGAGAGCGGTCTCGCTCGTCGCCTCGACGGGCGTGTCGGAGACGAGGCGGCCGCGGTGCAGCACCAGGATGCGGTTGCAGTTCTCGACCAGCTCGGGGAGGTCGTCGGAGATCATCAGCACTCCCAGGCCGCGGGCGCGGGCGAGTTCGCGGATCTTGCGGTGGATGCCGGATTTGGAGCCGACATCGACGCCGACCGTGGGGCCGTTCAGGATCAGCAGGCGCGGGTCGTTGAGCAGCCAGCGGCCGATCACCACGCGCTGCTGGTTGCCGCCCGAGAGCTGGGTGACGGGGCGGTCGCCGGTCGGGGTGGCGATGGCCATCTCGCGGATCATCCCCGCCGCGTCGCGGGCGGCACGGCCGGGCTGGATGATGCCGGCGCGGCTCAGGCGGCCGAGCGAGGTGGCCAGCATGTTGCGGTCGATGGTTTGGGCGAGGAAGAGGCCTTCGGTCAGGCGGTCCTCCGGGACGTAGGCGATGCCGTGGTCGATGGCGCGCTGCACGCTGTCGAGCCGCACCTCACGCCCGGCGATGCGGATGCGGCCCGTATAGCCGGGCTGCATGCCGAAGAGGGCGAGGGCGAGTTCCGTGCGACCGGAGCCGAGCAGGCCGGAGACGCCGACGATCTCGCCGGGGAGGATGTGGAGGGAAACATCCTCAAGCTGGCCGGGGATGGTGAGGTTCTCGACCTCCAGCAACGGGGCGGCGTTGGGGGTGGGCTCCCAGCGATAGCCTTCGGCGGCGATCTCCTGGCCGGTCATCGCCCGGGTGATGGCGGCCTCGTCGAATTCGGCGATGGGGCCGGCGGCGACGACGCGGCCGCTGCGGATGACGGTGAGGCGCTCGCTGATCTCCAGCATCTCGCGCATCTTGTGGCTGACGAAGAGCACGGCGATGCCCCGCGACTGGATGTCGCGCACCACGCGGAACAGCGCCGCGACCTCGCGGCCCGTCAGCGCCGTGGTCGGCTCGTCCATGATGAGCAGGCGGGGGTCCGACATCAGGGCGCGGGCGATGGCGACGAGCTGCTTGCCGGAGGTGGGCAGGGTCTCGACCAGCGCGTCCAGCGGGAGGTCGACGCCGAGGCGGTCGATGGCGCGGCGGGCGATCTCGCGCACGCGGCGCCAGGAGACGAGCTTGCGGCCCTCCTGCAATTCGCTGCTGAGCGCCAGGTTTTCCGCGACCGAGAGATTCCCGAACAGGGAGAAGTCCTGGTAGATCACCTGTACGCCATGGGCGATGGCGGCGCGGGGCGTCATGCCCTCGATCCGCTGCCCGTCGATCAGCAGCTCGCCCTGGTCGGGCTGCCAGACGCCCGAGATGACCTTGATGAGCGTCGACTTGCCGGAGCCGTTCTCCCCGGCCAGGCAATGGATCTCGCCCCGCCCGATCGAGAGCGACACGTCCTCGAGGGCGCGCACGGCGGCGAAGCTCTTGCCGACATGGCGCAATTCGATGAGCGGGGCGGACATTCGGTTAGAAGTTGTACTGGGCCATGTTGTCCTTGGTCACGCCGACCCAGCCCTGGCCGACGAGGATGTTCGGCCGCTTCGGGTCCGGCGCCTGGAGGCTGTTGTAGCCGGCGAGGCCGAGGTCGAGCCCGGCCTTCACCGGCTTCTTCGCCAGCGCCATGACGGCGAGGATGTTCATGGCATAGCCGGCGGCCGCCGGGTCCCAGAACTGGATGTAGTTGATGTCGCCGTTGCGCAGGTACTGCCCGGCGACGGAGACGAGGCCGGTGCCGGAGAAGAACAGCTTGCCCGCCAGCTTGCGCTCGGCGATCAGCCGGCCGGCGCCCGCCGAGGTCGGCATCGGCGCGCCGAGGATGCCCTTCAGGTCCGGGTAGGCCGTCAGGACTTCCTTCAGCTTGTTGTAGTCGGTGGTCGCGTCGTCATAGGTCTCGATGCGGCGCGTCGCCTCCTGCATCTTCGGGAAGTGCTGCTTCTGGTAGGCGACGGCGCCGTCGATCCATTCCATCTGCGACTGCGAGGTGAGGCTGCCGACGGTGGCGACATACTTGCCCTCGCCGCCCATGTCGCGCGCCAGCACCTCCATCAGCTTGGCGCCATAGGCGTGGTTGTCGAAAGCCTCGATGTCGTAGTCGATGTTCTCGAGCCCCGAGGCCTCGTGCGAGATGACGGTGATGCCCTGGCGCCGCGCCTTCCGCAGCACCGGCTCCACCGCCTCGACCGAGAAGGGGACGATGCAGATGGCGTCGACGCCCTGGGCGATCAGCCCCTCGACGAGCTGGACCTGGGCCGCGGCATCGGCGGCGCTCGGGCCGACCATCCAGGTGTCGTGGCCCTGGTCGGCGCCGAACTGCTTCACGCCGGCGCGCATGCGGTCGAACCAGGCGATGCCGTCCACCTTCACCACGGTGGCGATGCTGTACTTCTTCGTCGCGCGGGCGCTGATGTCGCGCGAGACCTTGCTGGCGTCCACCGCCGAGCCCTGCGCCCAGGCCGGGCGGCCGAGGGTTGCCGCCATCAGCCCGCCCGCCGCGAGGGCGCCGAGGCTCCGCCTGTTGATTCCGTTCATTGGTGTCTCTCCCTGTACCCGGGTTTTAATAGCCGCTGCCGGCCGGCGCGCCGGTGACCAGCGCGACGCCGGAGCTCGCCCCGATCCGCGTGGCGCCGGCGGCGATCATCGCCTCGGCGGTCGCGCGGGTCCGGATTCCGCCGGAGGCCTTCACTCCCAACGCATCGCCGACCACCTCGCGCATCAGCGCCACGTCGGCGGCGGTCGCGCCGCCGGTGGAGAAGCCGGTCGAGGTCTTGACGAAATCGGCGCCCGCTTCGGCGGCCAGGCGGCAGGCGAGGCGCTTCTGCGCGTCGTCGAGCAGGCAGGTCTCGATGATGACCTTCAGCACGCGGCCGGGGCAGGCGGCGCGGACGGCGGCGATGTCCTCGCGCACCGCATCCGCCCGGCCTTCGCGGAGGGCGCCGATGGCGATGACCATGTCGATCTCGTCGGCGCCGTTGCGGACGGCGTTGGCCGTCTCGGCGGCCTTGTCGGCGGGCGTCGTCGCGCCGAGGGGGAAGGCGACGACGGAGCAGGTGCGGACCGCGCTGCCGCGCAGCAGGCCGGCGACCAGCGGGACGTGGACGGGGTTCACGCAGACCGAGGCGAAGCCGTGCTCGCGGGCCTCGGCGCAGTAGCGGCGCAACTCCGCCTCGCTCGTTTCCGGCTTCAGCAAGGTGTGGTCGATCAGCGACGCCAACGCGATCGGGGCCTGGGTCATGCGGCGGGACGTCCTCGGTATTGTTAAAATTTTAACGCGTGTTATTGTTCTAACATCGATGATCCGGGCGTCAAGCACACCAACCTGGGAGCGGCCATGACGGGCAGCGCGCGGCACGGCGCCCGGCTCGGGCGGTTGCAGGCGATGGTGGCGGCGGACGGCCCGGTGCGGCTGGAGGCGGCGGCGGCGGCGCTCGGCGTGTCCTCCATGACCCTGCGGCGGGACCTGGCGCGGCCGGGCCTCGGCATCAGCCTGCTCGGCGGGCATGTGGTGCCGCTCGGGACCGGTGCGGGATATGCGCTGGAGCGGGAAGAGGGCAGCCATCTCGCCGCCAAGCGCCAGGCGGCGCGGCATGCGGCGGCGCTGGTGGACGAGGGCGACACCCTCTTCATCGATTGCGGCACCACCATGCCGCATCTGGTGGAGGCGCTGCGGCCGGGCATCTTCCTCACCGTCCTCTGCTATGCGCTCAACATCGCCACGCTGCTCAGCCGGCGGCCGCGGACGCAGCTCATCCTGCTTGGCGGGCTGTTCCACCCGGCCTCCGCGACCTTCGCCTCAGACGAGGCGCTGGCCAGCCTCCGACGCATCCGCATCAACAAGGCCTTCCTCTCGGCCGGCGGGGTGGATGCGGAGGCGGGCGTCACCTGCACCAATTTCAACGAGGTGCCGGTGAAGCAGGCTGCCATGGCCGCCGCCGCGCAATCCATCCTGGTGGTGGATGCGAGCAAGCTGGGGCGGCTGACGCCAGCGCATTTCGCCGCTGCCACCGCCTTTGACCGCATTGTGACCAGCCCGCTCGCCGACCCCGAGGCCGCCGTGCCGCTGCGCCGCGCCGGGGTCACGGTGGATGAGGCAGATTGACCCCCAGACCAGCAGGCGAGGCCGGCATGCAGGACATCGTCATCGGCGTGGATGTGGGGACGGGCAGCGCGCGGGCGGGGGCCTTCACCGCCAAGGGCGGGATGCTCGGGCAGGCGAGCCAGGCGATCCGCCTATGGAAGCCGCGGGCGGAGTTCGCGCAGCAATCGTCGGCGGATATCTGGGCCGCCGTGTGTGCCGCCGTGCGGGGGGCGATGGCGGGGCTCGATCCGGCGCGGGTGCGGGGCATCGGCTTCGATGCCACCTGCTCGCTGGTCGTGCTGGATGCGGCGGGGGCGCCCGTCTCCGTCAGCCCGGACAGCGAGGCGGAGCAGGACATCATCGTCTGGATGGACCACCGCGCCGCGGCCGAGGCGGAGGCCATCAATGCCGGCGGGCATGACGTGCTGCGCTATGTCGGCGGGCGCATCTCGCTGGAGATGCAGGTGCCGAAGCTGCTCTGGCTGAAGCGGCACCTGCCGGCGGCCTGGGAGAGGGCGGCGCTGTTCCTGGACCTACCGGATTTCCTCACCTGGCGGGCGACGGGCAGCAGCGCGCGGTCGCTCTGCTCCACCGTCTGCAAATGGACCTATCTCGGGCAGGAGGGGCGGTGGGACGAGGGCTTCTTCCGGGCCATTGGCCTCGGCGAACTGGCCGATGACGGTTTCCGCCGCATCGGCACGGAGATCCTGCCCGTCGGCCATCCCATCTCCGGCGGGCTGCGGGCGGAGGCGGCAGCGGAGCTTGGCCTGCCGCCCGGCATCGCCGTTGGTGCCTCGGCGATCGACGCCCATGCCGGCGGCCTCGGGACGATCGGCGCGGCGCTCGACGGCAGGGCGCCGGATGCGGAGGCGCTGCGCCATCGCTTGGCGCTGATCGGCGGCACGTCGAGTTGCCACATGGCCGTCTCGGCGGAGCCGCGCTTCGTGCCGGGGGTCTGGGGGCCCTACTACTCGGCGATGCAGCCTGGCCTTTGGCTGAACGAGGGCGGGCAATCGGCGACGGGCGCGCTGATCGACCACGTCATCACCACCCACGCCGCCTATCCCGCGCTGGCGGAGGAGGCGCGGCAGGCGGGCGAGACGGTCTATGCGTGCCTCAATGCGCGCGTCGCCGCACTCGCCGCCCCGCTCGCCTTCCCCGCGCTGCTGACCGAGGGACTGCATCTGCTGCCGGATTTCCACGGCAACCGCTCGCCGCTGGCGGATGCAGGGATGCGGGGGATGGTCTCGGGGCTCGGCCTCGCGGCGGGGGCGGATGACCTGGCGCGGCTCTACCTCGCCACCATCCAGGGCATCGCGCTTGGCACGCGGCATATCGTCGATGCGCTGGATGGCGAGGGCTATGCGATCGATACGCTGCTCGCCAGCGGCGGCGGGACGAAGAACCCGGTCTTCCTCCGCGAGCATGCCGATGCCACCGGTTGCCGCATCGTGTTGCCGGAGGAGCCGGAGGCGGTGCTGCTCGGCGCGGCGATGCTAGGGGCCGTCGCGGCCGGGCTGCATCCCGGCTTGCCGGCGGCGATGGCGGCAATGAGCCGGGCAGGCGAAGTGATCCGGCCCGACCCGGCCACGTGGCGCTACCATGAGGCCAAGTATGCGGTCTTCCGCCGCATGCAGGCCGACCAGATGGCCTATCGCACCATCATGGCCGGGGCGTGAGGAAGGGGGCAAAGCCTCCTTCCTCAATCGTTCAGCGCTGCGCCGCCGCCGGGAAGGCGAAGTTGTCGAAGCTGCTCTCGGCGATGCGGAACCACTGGTATTCCTCCTGCCGATAGGCGCGGTAGGCGGTCCAGATCTTCTTGAAACGCTCGCTCCGGCCGGAGAGCTCATCATACATCGCGTTCGCCTCGGTCCAGGCGGCCTGCAGGATTTCACGCGGCCAGGGGCGGAGCTGGGCACCGGCGGCGACCAGGCGGCGCAGCGCCTGCGGGTTCAGGTGGTCGTACTGGGCGAGCATGTTGGCATTGGCCTCGCCGCAGGCGACTTCCAGCGCGGCCTTGTAGCTGTCGGGCAGCTTCGCAATTGCATCCTTGTTGATGATCAGATGCAGGTGCGCGCCGGCTTCCCAGAAGCCCGGATAGTAGTAGTAGCGGGCGACGCGGACGAAGCCGAGCTTCTCGTCGTCATGCGGGCCGACGAACTCCACCGCGTCCAGCGCGCCGCGCTCGAGCGAGGGGTAGATGTCGGCCGGGGCGATCGCCTGCGGCACGGCGCCGAGCCGGGCGAAGAGCTGGCCGTTGAGGCCGGGGGTGCGGAACTTCAGCCCCTTCAGTTCGGCGAGGCTCTTCACCTCGTTGCGGAACCAGCCGCCCATCTGCGCGCCGGTGTCGCCGGCGGGGAAGCCGACGCAGTTGAAGTCGGCCAGCATCTCGTCGCAGAGCGCCTGGCCGCCGCCATACTGGAGCCAGGCCATGTTCTGCCGGGCGTTCAGGCCGAAGGGCACGCCGGTGAAGAAGCTCAGCGCCGGGTCCTTGCCGGCGAAGTAGTAGAGCGGGGCGTGGCCGCCCTCGAGCGAGCCGGACTGCACCGCGTCGAGCACCTGCGGGCCGGGCACGACCTCGCCGGCGGGGAAGAAGCGGATGCGGAAGCGGTTGTCGGTGAGCTGGCCGACGCGCTTGGCGATGGTCTCGCCGGTGCCGAAGAGGACGTCGAGGTTGCGCGGAAAGGCGGAGGAGACGCGCCAGTTCACCTCGGGCGCGGACTGGGCCATGGCCGGCGCGGCCAGGGCGGGTGTGACCAGGGCTGCGCCCAGGATCAGGCGGCGGTTCATCGGTGTCGGTTCCTCCCGGAGGGGACCGAACATTGCGTTCGGCCCATGCGATGTGGCGCATGGAAAAGCCCGAACGGGCCCCGGAGGCAATACCCTAACGAAGGAAACGGACGGCATGGCGGATGCGGGCGGGTTGCGGCGGTCCTGGCTGGCGGTGCCGCTGGTGGCGATCGGCGGCTGCGTGGATGCGATCGGCTGGCTGCGGCTGCAGGAGCTTTTCGTCAGCTTCATGAGCGGGACGAGCACGATGCTCGGCGTGGCGGTGGCGGAGCGGCAGCCGGACCGGGCGGCGGAGCTGGGGGTGGTGGTGGCGCTCTTCGCCCTCGGCGCGGTGGTGGGGGCCGGGCTGGCGCGGCTGGCCGGGCAGTGGCGGGCAGCGGTGGTGCTGGCCGTGGTGGCGGCGCTGATCGGATGCGGATGGCGGCTGCCCTCGGTGAGCGGGGCGGGGTTGCCGCCGATGGCCTTCGCGGTGGTCCCGGCGATGGGGGCGCTGAACCTGGCCCTGCCGGGGGTAGGCGGCATCACCTTCGTCACCGGTTCGCTCACGCGCTTTGCCGACGCGCTGGTGGCGGCGCTGGCGGGGTCGGGGCGGCATGGGGCCTGGGTTGTGCAACTCGCGGCCTGGGCGGCGCTGGTGGTCGGCGCCACGACCGGCGCCTGGCTGGAAGCGCGGATGGGGCAGGACGCGCTGGTAGTGCCAGCCCTGGCCGCGGCGGTGGCGGCGGTGGCGGCGATCCGGCTGGCGTGAGGCTGGCCAGGCGAAGCCCAGGTCTTTTCGCCCTGGATATGCCCGCCGGCTTGCCGATGCGGTCGGTCCTGGCGTTGCCTTCCTGCGTGGAACGGGCGCTGTCGCCGGCGATCATGCTCCGGCCGCGTCCAATGAGGTCTAGGCTGCGGCGGGTTCCGCCCGTGCAGGTTGTGGCAGCCGACCAACGCTCGCGGTTCCGAGCAGGCCGAACTCCGCAACATGCGGCAGGCGCCAGGCTTCGACCAACTCCGGGTTAGTCCAGGGCGGCGACAGGTCCTGGCCCGCCTCGGCGGCAGAGCGAAGCGGAACGATGAAGGCACAGTTTGCGAATTTCCGAGCCTGATCAATGGTTTCGGCTACAATATAACACGGCATGCTATGCCAGCTGATGGCCCAGGCGGGGTGATCGAGGGCTACCAAGCGAGGCTGGAGGCGGAAGACGGCCATAACATCGTGTCCATGTTGCAATATGCTGATTAAATTTCCCGTCCTGCGCGATTGGTTCCACTCGCGTTGTCGTTATCTCTATCACAACGTCGCGTTCAAAAAGTTAGATAATTTTTTATTCCTGCAAATTTTGCCGCTGATCAGGACAATGTGCCAGCACCTCGCAGCAGCACCGCGACTGCCAGGACCAGCTGGGCGAAGTTGAGCAGCACCGAGAGGCGATGGGCGCGGTCGAAGCGGGGCTTGGCCGCTGCGTCCCCGGCCTGGGCGGCATCCGACAGCCGGTTGATGCGGGGCATCAGCCCCTGGCGGAGCCAGATCGTCAGCGCCGCGACCAATGCCATGGCCAGCGCATCCTTCGGGCGGCCCGGGGCGAGGGCGAGGGCAGCAATGCCCGCGGTGGCGATCAGCCAGAGATAGTAGACGGGGAAAAGCTGGCGGATGAAGCGCCCAGCCCATTCGGGCGGCAGCTTGGTGAAGACCAGCGGCGCCACCACCGCGACGAAGAACGCCATGCCGCCGAGCAGCAGGGCGAGGCTGAGCGATGCGAGTGCGGAGAGGATCATGCGGCGGCGGAGATGGCCCCGCCGCCGCGCTTGGCAAGCCTCAGTAGCGGTACTGCTCGGCCTTGAAGGGGCCCTGCTCCGGCACGCCGATATAGGCAGCCTGCTGCGCCGAGAGCTTGGTCAGCTTGGCGCCGACCTTCTCGAGATGCAGCGCGGCCACCTTCTCGTCGAGGTGCTTCGGCAGGACGTAGACCCGCTTCTCGTACTTGCCCGGGTTCGCCCAGAGCTCGATCTGCGCCAGCGTCTGGTTGGTGAAGCTGGCCGACATGACGAAGCTCGGATGGCCGGTGGCGTTGCCGAGATTCACCAGCCGCCCCTCGGAGAGCAGGATGATGCGCTTGCCGTCGGGGAACTCGACCTCATCGACCTGCGGCTTCACGTTCTGCCACTTCAGGTTCTTCAGCGCGGCGACCTGGATCTCGCTGTCGAAATGGCCGATGTTGCAGACGATGGCGCGGTGCTTCATCGCCCGCATGTGGTCGATGGTGATGACGTCCACATTGCCCGTGGCGGTGACGAAGATGTCGGCGCGCGGCGCGGCATCCTCCATCGTCACCACCTCGTAGCCCTCCATCGCGGCCTGCAGGGCGCAGATCGGGTCCGCTTCGGAAACCATGACGCGGCAGCCGGCATTGCGCAGCGAGGCGGCCGAGCCCTTGCCGACATCGCCGAAGCCCGCGACCATCGCCACCTTGCCGGACATCATCACGTCCGTGCCGCGGCGGATGCCGTCCACCAGCGATTCACGGCAACCGTAGAGGTTGTCGAATTTCGACTTGGTGACGCTGTCGTTCACGTTGATGGCGGGGAAGAGCAGCTTCCCTTCCTTCGCCATGATGTAGAGGCGGTGCACGCCCGTCGTCGTCTCCTCGGAGACACCCCGGATGCTGGCGGCGAGCTTGGCGAACCAGCCCGGCTTCGTCGTCAGGCAGTCCTTGATAAGGGCGAAGAAGACCTCCTCCTCCTCATTGGTCGCCTTGTCGAGGAAGGCGACATCGCCCTGCTCGGCGCGCAGGCCGTAATGGACGAGGAGGGTCATGTCGCCGCCGTCGTCGAGCAGCATGTTCGGCTCGCCGCCATCGGCCCACTCCAGTGTCTTCTGCACGTAGGACCAGTATTCCGGCAGGGTCTCGCCCTTCACCGCGAAGACCGGGGTGCCAGCGGCGGCGATGGCGGCCGCGGCGTGGTCCTGGGTCGAGAAGATGTTGCAGGAGGACCAGCGGACATCGGCGCCGAGGGCCTTCAGCGTCTCGATGAGCACGGCGGTCTGGATGGTCATGTGCAGGCAGCCGGCGATGCGGGCGCCCTTCAGCGGCTCCGAGGAGCCATATTCGCGCCGGACCGCCATCAGGCCGGGCATCTCGTCCTCGGCCATGGCGATCTCCTTCCGGCCCCAATCGGCCAGGCTGAGATCCTTCACGATGCTGTCGGCCATCTGCGCATTCCCTGAAACAGGCGGTTCGGCGGGGCGCTTAGCATGGGCACGCAGCGCTGGCCAGGGGTTTGCGACGAGACATAAGGATATCTTTATGTTTGATTTAGAAATGAGACCGACAGGCTGCATCCTTCCCGGGCCCCGGCCGTTTCTCCTCCAAGGTCGCATGAGGCGGCCCCACAGGAGGACGCCATGATCGATATGAGCAAGATCGCCGAACACATGGAGGTCGTCGGCTCGGACGGGCAGCATGTCGGCACCGTCGATTCCCTCGATTCGACCCGGCTGAAGCTGACCAAGCAGGACCCGGCCTCTGGCGGGCAGCACCGCTACCTGCCCTTCGGCGCCATCGCCCGGGTCGAGGAGAACGTCGTGCACCTTTCCATCCCCGCCAGCGAGGCGCGCGGGATGACGGAGACGCGGGGCAACGACCCGGTCTAGCCGGGGCGGCGGGCCGCGATCCGGTGGCCGCGCTCCCCGCCTGGAGCAAACTCCGATCGGTTGATTCAACTGATCGGAGTAACTTGCTCGTAAAAACAATAGGCTAGAGCGGGCTCCATGAGCCAGCGCGAACGGAAACCGCTCTAGTTGCGCTCCGCCGGCGTCGGCAGGACCGCGCCGGTGCTGCTCGTCACGGGCGGCCCGAGGCGGTTGTCGATATCCGCCTGGCGGCGCTGCCGGTAGGCGCTGCGATAGGTGGCATAGGGGTCGAGCGAGCTGCGCCGCATCTCATCGATCGGGTCGATCAGCGCCTCCCGCGTATCGACCAGGCTGAGGCCGGCGCGGGAGTAGCGGAACGCATCCACCGCGGCGCCCGTGCCGAGGAAGGTGGCGGCGCTTGCCGCGCCATCGACGCCGGAGCCGGCCAGGTCGCGCGGATTGCTTGGGCCGAGCACGGGCAGGACGAGATAAGGTCCCTCGCCGACGCCCCAGGTGGCCAGCGTCTGGCCAAAATCCTCGGAGTGGCGCGGCACGCCGAACCAGGCCTCCGCCACGTCGAAGATGCCGGCCACGCCCACCGTGCTGTTTAGCACGAAGCGGCCGAGCGTGTCGCCCGCCCGGCGGGACTGGCCCTGCATCATGTCGTTGGCCAGCACGATCGGGCTGCGCAGGTTGTTCAGCAGGTTGCGGATGCCGGTCCGCACCGGGCGGGGGATGCGGGTTCGGTACTCGACCGCAACGGGACGGGCCAGCCTGCGGTCCAGCCACTCGTTCGCCTCGTAGACGCGGCGGTTTGCCGGCTCCAGCGGGTCGTTGGCGGCGCGGTACTCGGCCAGGGCCTCCGGGTCGGAGGCGGGCGGCGCGGTGGCGCAGCCGGCGAGGGAGAGAACAGCCAGGGCAGGCACCAGCCGCCGCAGGCATGCGATGTGCGGTCTCATCCTTCGGGTCCTCCGCGCTGGCGAGGCGGAAGGATGCCGCTGGCCGGCAGCGGCGCAAAGCCCCGTTCCGCCACCACCCGCCTCGCCTCCCCTGCCGCGACTGGAGTATGAAGCGCCACGCCCATGGCGGCGTCAGAACAGCGAGTGGAGGGATAGCGCCGGCATGGCGGTTGAGGACAGCCCGCGGACCACATCCGGCGAAGCCGTGCGCATCCAGGCCCAGATGAAGGCCCTGGCGGAGGCCGCCGGCCGGGTGATGCGCGCGCCCGGCCTGCAGGCCACGCTCCAGGCGATCACCGACGCGGCGCGGAACATCGTCGGCGCCCATCAGTCGGTATGCAGCCTGACCCGGGGGAGGGACTGGTCGCAGTCGATCAGCGCCGTCTCACTCTCGGCGAAATACGCAACCTGGCAGGATTATGCGACGGGCCCGGACGGTTCCGGCATCTATGCCTGGGTGTGCGAGGAGAACCGCCCGGTGCGGATGACCCAGGCGGAGCTGGAGGCGCATCCGCGCTGGCGCGGCTTCGGCGCGAAGTCCCTCGAGCATCCGCCGATGCACGGCTGGCTGGCGGCGCCGCTGCTCGGCAATGACGGGCGCAACCTCGGCCTCATCCAGCTTTCCGACAAGATCGGGGGCGAGTTCGACGAGGCGGACGAGGCGATCGTCGTGCAGCTCGCGCAATTCGCCGCATCGGCCATCGAGCGGGCCGAGGTCGAATCCTCGCTGCGCGAGAGCGAGGCGCGCTTCCGCCACATGGCCGACAGCGCGCCGGCCCTCATCTGGATGACGGATGAGCAGGGACGGCAGGTCTTCGCCAACATGCATCACGACTACCTCTTCGGCCGGCCCGCCGCCGAGATGCTCGGCGAGGGCTGGCGCGAGGTGGTGTGGCCGGAAGACCTTCCGGGGCACGAGGCCGCGTTCCGCGAGGCCTTCGCGGCGCGGCGCCCCTACCGACGGGAGCTGCGCGTCATCGACCGCCATGGCGCGGTGCGCTGGCTGCGCTGCGAGGGCGTCGTCCGGCTCGACGACCATGGCCGCTTCCTCGGCTATACCGGGTGCAGCGTCGACATCTCCGCGGCCAAGCATGCCGAGGCGGAATTGCGCCGGCTGAACGAGACGCTGGAGCGGCGCGTGGCCGAGCGCACGGCGCAGCTCGCCGCCAGCGAGGTGCGCTTCCGCACCTATTTCGAGAGCTCGCCCGACCTCGTCTTCCTCATCAAGGTCTCGCCCGAGGGCGTGGCCTGTTTCGAAGCCATCAACCCGGCGGCGGAACGCTTCACCGGGATGAAGGCCGCCGATACCATCGGCTGGCCGGTCGAGACGGTGCTGCCCCCCGCCATCGCCGAGACCATCGCCCAGCGTTACCGCCGCTGCGCCGAGGAGCAGCGGCGCATGACCTACGAGACCGTCTACGAGGTGGAGGGCGAGCGGCGGGTCGCCGATGTCATCCTGGTGCCGATGGGCGAGGCGGAGGGCGGCGGGCGGCTCGTCCTCGGCAATGCGCGCGACATCACCCGGACCCAGGCGCTGGAGGAGCAGCTCCGCCAGGCGCAGAAGATGGAGGCGGTCGGACAGCTCACCGGCGGCATCGCGCATGATTTCAACAACCTGCTGACCGGCATCATCGGCGCGCTGGCGATACTGGAACGCCGGGTGGAGGCCGGGCAGGTGGAGGGGCTCGAGCGCTACACCAGCGTGGCGGTCACTTCGGCGCAGCGGGCCGCGGCGCTGACCCAGCGGCTGCTCGCCTTCGCCCGCCGCCAGCCGCTCGACCCACGTCCGGTCGAGGCCAATCGCCTGATCGCGGGAATGGAGGAGCTGCTGCGGCGGACGCTGGGCCCCGCCATCGTCCTGGAATTGCGGCTGGCCGAGGGGCTCTGGCCGACGCGCTGCGACCCGAACCAGCTGGAGAACGCGATCCTCAACCTGGCGATCAATGCGCGGGATGCCATGCCGGAGGGCGGGCGCCTCACCATCGGCACCGAAACCTCCGTGCTGGACCAGGCGGCCGCGCGGGCGATCGGGGGCGAGTTGCTGCCCGGGGAATACGTGACGATCAACGTCGGCGACACCGGCACGGGCATGCCGCCCGAGGTGCTGGAGCGCGCCTTCGAGCCCTTCTTCACCACCAAGCCGATCGGCCAGGGGACCGGGCTTGGGCTTTCCATGCTCTACGGCTTCGTCAAGCAGTCCGGCGGGCATGTGCGGGTGGAGAGCGCGGCGGGGCAGGGCACCGTCTTCCGGCTCACCCTGCCGCGGCACCGCGGCACGCCGGACCGGGCCGAGGCGGAGGAGCGCGACGGCCGGGCGCCACGATCCGGCCGCGGCGAGACGGTGCTGGTGGTGGAAGACGAGCCCTCGGTGCGCCTGCTCATCATCGAGACGCTGAAGGATCTCGGTTATGCCACGCTGGAGACGGCGGACGGGCCGGCCGGGCTCGAGGCCATCCGCTCCGGCGCGCGGATCGACCTGCTCGTCACCGATGTCGGCCTGCCGGGGATGAACGGCCGGCAGCTGGCGGATGCGGCGCGGGAGCTGCGGCCGGGGCTGAAGGTGCTTTTCGTCACGGGCTACGCGCACAACACGCTGGGCGATCAGGCTCCGCTGCAGCCGGGGATGGAGTTGCTGACCAAGCCCTTCTCGCTGACGGAGCTGGGGCGCCGCATCCACGCCCTGATCGACAGCTAGCTACCGCCGCCGCAGCGCGAAGGGCAGGGCGGCCAGGCCAAGCAGCACGGCGAACCAGAGCGTCGCCAGCCGCACGAGGATGGTGGCGACGATGGCGGCCGGCTCCGGCACCCCGACCAGGCGCAGCAAGCCGAGCAGGCCGATATCCGCCGCGCCGAGCCCGCCCGGCAGCAGCGAGACCGCCCCCGCCACGGCGGCGAGGCAGAAGACCAGCATCCCCTCGCCGAGGCCGATGGGCGTGCCCAGCGCATGCACCACCAGCATCAGCACCAGGCATTCGGCGAGCCAGCCGAGGCAACTCAGCCCCAGCGCCGGCAGCAGCACGCCGGGGCGGCCGATGGCGGGCAGCGTGGCGCAGACCTCCCGCGCCTTGGCGAACAGGCCGGGCGCGCGGCGGAGGCGGCGCTCCGCCCAGTCGATCAGGTGCAGCAGCAGCGGCGCATGGGTCAGCGCCGCGAGCAGCGCGACGCAGGCCGCGGCAAGCACCGCCGTTACCAGCAGGTAGTGGCTGGTCAGCGCGGCCCCGGCCAGCGCCAGCAGGCAGATCGCTACCATGTCCATCACCCGGTCGCCGGCGAGCAGCGGCATGCTGCGGGCATAGGGCACGCCATGATGGCGCCGCAGCAGCCAGAGCCGCACCACCTCGCCCAGCTTGCCCGGTGTCACGGTGAGGGCGAAGCCGGCGAAGAAGTAGAGCATCTGCCGCACGGGCGGCGCGGTGGCGCCGAAGGCCCGGCCGAGCAGCACCCAGCGCAGGCCGCGCAGGACGTAATTGGCGAGGGACAAGGCGAGGCAGGCGAGGATCACGCCCGGGGACAACATCGCGGCGGCCGCCATCATGTCGCTGTCGCGGGCGAACCAGAGCAGCGCGGCGCAGGCGAGCAGGAAGGCGACGAGCATCGCCGCGGTGCGCCGCAGCGCGCGGCCGAGGCGCGGCGCATCGCCTTCCTCGGCGGCCGGGGCGGACAGGATGCCGGCGTCCGGCCGAGATGCAGGGAGAGCCATGGCCCGAGGGCTTAGCGGCGCGGCCAGGCCGGGTCCACGCACGGCATGTTGCGCTGCGATGATAAGGGCGCGAGGCGGGGTATCATCAACCGCGCGTGTGCAGGATGCGGTCAGCTTGACGCTGCAACGGGCTGCCACCGATCATCCCGCGGCATGAACGGCCCCGTGAAGGGCCGCGGCTTGGGGAGAGACGTGATGGCATTCGACCTGCCCGGTGACCGGCGCGGCATGCTGCAAGGGGGCGGAGCCTTGCTTGCCGGCTTGATCGGCGGCTTCGGCATCAGCCCGGCCCTCGCCCAGGACATGTCGCGCGAAACCAGGCGCTCCGAACGGCCGCTGAAGGCCGCCTTCTCCAATGCCGGCCTGCAGGCCACCTGGTGCGCCCAGGGCAAGCAGGCGGCCGAGTGGTGGGGCCGGCTGTTCAACGTCGAGGTCACCTGGTTCGACGGCGAGCTGAACGCCACCAAGCAGCGCAGCGCCATCGAGAACATGGCGAGCCAGAAGTGGGACTTCGTCGCCATCCAGGCCTTCGGCATCGGCACGCTGGCCCAGCCGGTGAAGCGGATGATCGATGCCGGCATCCCGGTGATCGACATGGACACGCTGATCGCGCCGCTCGACAGCATCAATGTCCACAGCTTCCTCGCCCCCGACAACGAGTTCATGGGCGCCTCCGTCACCCAGGCGCTGGTGGATGCGATCGGCGGCAAGGGCATCGTGACGATGACCCAGGGCGCGCTCGGCCATACCGGGGCGCAGGGCCGTGCGCGCGGCTTCGATTCCGTGGTGAAGAAGAACCCCGGCATCGAGGTGGTGGACACGACGCCGGGCGACTGGGACGTCACCAAGGTCTCGCGCCTTTGGGACACGCTGCTGACCAAGCACCCGAAGATCGATGCCGCCTATTTCCACAACGACGACATGGCGCTGGCCGCCCACAACGTGATGAAGGCGCGCGGCCGCACCAACATCCTGATCGGCGGCTGCGACGCGATGCCGCCAGCGCTGGCCGCCGTCTCCGACGGGCGGATGCATGCGACGGTGCGCAACCCCTCCTGCCGCATCCATGGCGGGGCGGTCGTCGCCGGCGTCGCCGCGGTGGTCGCAGGCCAGAAGACGGGCACCGGCGCGGGGCAGATCCCGAAGCACGTCATCACCGACGGGCCGGTCGTCACCAAGGCCAACGCCCCCGGCATGGCTTGGATGGAGAGCCAGTTCCTGATCTGATGACGGACCGCAGCGCGCCCCTGCTCGAGCTCCGGGGCATCAGCAAGTCCTTCGGCGGCGTCACCGCCCTCTCCGGCGTGGACTTCACGCTGGAGGCGGGCGAGATCCATGGCCTGGTTGGCGAGAACGGCGCCGGCAAGAGCACGCTGATGAAGATCATCGCCGGTGTGCACACCGGCTTCGAGGGGGAGATGCGCATCGCCGGGCAGCCGGCGCGGCACCGCTCCGCCCGCTCAGCGCGAGATGCCGGGATCGGCATGGTGCATCAGGAGCTGAGCGTGGTGCCGGAGCTTTCCGTCGCCGAGAATGTCATGCTCGGCGTGCAGCCGGTGAACCGGCTCGGCCTGGTGGACTGGCCGGGGATGATGCGGCGGGCGCGAGCGCTGCTCGCCGAGCTCGGCATCGCGGTCGATCCGCGGGTGCCGATCGGCAGCCTGCCACTCGGCCTTCAGCAACTGGTCGAAATCGCCCGCGTGCTTTCCTCCGGCGCCCGCATCGTCATCCTCGACGAGCCGACCTCCGCTCTCTCGCCGCCGGAGGTGGAGGTGCTGTTCGGCCTGCTGCGCCGGGTGCGGGACAGTGGGCGGAGTATCGTCTTCATCTCGCACTTCCTTGAGGATGTGCTGGCGATCTGCGACCGCATCACCTGCTTCCGCAACGGCAGGCTGATCGAGACGGCGCCGGTCGCGGCCATCGACAAGGGCTGGATCATCACCCGCATGATCGGCGCCGGGCATGAGGAGCTGGAGGCGGGCTATACCGGGGAAATCCGGCTCGACAGCCGGCCCGGCGCCCCAGTGGTGCTGGCCTGCGAGGCGGCCTCCGGCCCCGGCTTCCGCGAGGTCTCGCTGGAGGCGCGGGCGGGCGAGGTGCTCGGCATCTACGGCTCGATGGGGGCGGGCCAGCTCGACCTGGCGCGGGCGCTGTTCGGGCGGACGGCGCTGTCGGGCGGGCGGCTCTCGCTCGACGGGCGGCCGCTGGCGCTCCGCAACACCGCGGCGGCGCGGCGGGCGGGCATCGCCTTCGTGCCGGAAAGCCGCCGCAGCATGCTCTTCGCCCAGGAGCCGGTTTACCGGAACGTCTCCATCAGCATCCTCGACCGCATCTCGCGCCTCTGGGTTAAGCCGGCGGTGGAGCGGGAGATTGCGCAGCGGCATGTGGAGGCGCTCGGCATCCGCCCGCCCTCGGTCCACCGGCGGCTCGGCACGCTCTCGGGCGGCAACCAGCAGAAGGTGGCGCTGGCCAAGTGGCTGACGCATCTGCCGCGCGTCCTCGTCCTCAGCGAGCCGACGCGGGGGATGGATGTCGGCGCCAAGGAGGAGGTGGTGCGGATTGTCCGCGGCCTGCGCGAACAGGGCATCGCCGTGCTCGTCGTCTCGACCGAGCCGGAGACGGTGCTCTCGCTCGCCGATCGTATCCTCGTCATGAAGCGCGGCGAGGTCCGCGAGGAATTCGCCGGCGGCACGGTCAGCAAGGACCGCCTGCTCGCCGCAGCATAGGAAAGATCGTCGATGAGCACGAGCGACAGCGCCGTCCTTCCCCGCAGCGGCGGCGGCCTGCGATGGCTCCAGGGGCAGCTCCGCAACATCGCGCCCTTCGCCACGCTGCTGGTGCTGGTGGCGCTGTTCAGTATCGCCAGCCCCTCCTTCGCCACGCTCGACAACGTGGCGAACATCGCGCGGCAGGTCTCGGTGACGGCGATCATCGCCGTCGGGCTGACCTTCGTCATCCTCTGCGCCGAGATCGACCTCAGTGTGGCGAGCGTGGCTAATGCCGTCGGCATCATGGTCGCCTTCTTCACACTGCAGGACCAGAGCGTGAATATCGCCAATATCCCGCTGCCGGGGGCGGCGGCCATCGCGCTGGCGCTGCTCGGCAGCGTGGCGCTTGGCGCGGTGACGGCCTTCGGGGTGACGGTGATCGGCATCCCCTCCTTCATCATGACGCTGGCGATGCTGCAGATCGGCGCCGGCATCTGCGCCATGCTGGTACGCGGGCAGATCGCTTACAACGTCCCCGCGCCGATCGAGCTGCTGGGCTCGGGCTCCATCGGCCCAGTGCCCTGGATCGTGGTGGTGGCGGTGCTGGTGCTGGTGCTCGGCCATGTGGTGCTGAGCTACACGCGCTTCGGGCGCTACGTCTACATGGTCGGCGGCAACCGCGAGGCGGCGGAGTATTCCGGCGTCAACGTCAAGCTGGTGCTGGCGGCGGTGCTCATCATTTCGGCCGTCTGCTCGGGCATCGCCGGGATGCTGGGCGTCGCGCATTTCGGCAGCGCGCAGCAGGACGAGTTCGACAACTACCTGCTGGACGCCATCTCGGCCGTCGTCGTCGGCGGCACCAGCCTGTTCGGCGGGCAGGGGGGCATCGGCAATACCGTGGTCGGGCTGCTGGTGCTCGGCGTGCTGAACAACGGGCTCGACCACGTCAGGATCGACAGCTTCCTGAAGATCCTGATCCGTGGGCTGATCCTGCTGCTGGCGCTGGTGATCAACGTCTATGCGCAGCGGCTGCGGGCGAAGGCGTGACGGCGGTCAGGCCGCGGCGATGAGGGCCGGGCCAGGTGCCGGCGCCACGCGGCGTGGGCCCCGCACGGCCCAATAAAGCGGGATGATGCCGAGGGCCGCCGGCAGCACCGCGAGCGATGCGGCGGGGGCGGCCCAGGCCACCAGCGCGGCGACCAGCAGCCCGGCGACCGCGCCGCAGTCCCAGCCGGCCTCGAGGTTGATCTGGAAGCGGTAAATCGCCCCCGAGCGCTTCGCCCGCGCATAGACCGCGCTCATCACTACGGGTCCGTAGAAGCCCATGATCGCCGCGCCGGTGGCATTGGCCATGACGGCGCCGAGCGGCCACCAGGCCGAGGTGGCGCGGAGCGCGAAGCTTCCCGCCAGCGCGGTGCAGACGAGCAGGAGGCAGCGGTCGCGCTGCCCCCGGTCGATCGCGTGACCGCAGAACAGGCTGACCGCCGCGCCGGCGAGGCCCGCGATGGCGTTGGCGGCGCCGAAGGCCTCGTAATTCGCCCCCATCGAGGAAAAGAGCAGCATCGGCCAAACGAAGGTGAGGCCGGAGGAGATCCAGCCATCCGCCGCGAAGGTCGCCACGCCAACCCGGTCGGTGCCGCGCAGCGCCTCGCGCAGGCTCGGCATCGGCCCGCCCTCGATGCGGCCGATGCGGGCAAGCGGCAGGATGGAGAGCAGGGAGCAGAAGGCGGCGATGCCGAAATCGGCGGCCTCGCCGAAGGAGGCCAGCAACAGGCCGCCTACCAGGGGGCCGGCCACCGCCACCAGCGCGCCGACCGTCATCCGCTCGCCGAGCTGGCGGCCGAGCGAGCCCTCCCCGGCCGCGGTGGCCGCCGTGGCGGTGTGGTAGGCGGGCCAGTAGAGCGCCTCGGCCATCGAGACCGCGACGACCCAGGCGAGGAGCCACCCCGTGCTGCGGTCGGCCAGCAGGAGCGGGAGGAAGCCCAGCGCGCCGAGGGCCGCGCCGACCTTCATGCCGCCGGCGATGCCGACCCGCCGGACCACTTCGACCGCGAGCAGCCGGATGCCGCAGCGGACCGTAAGAAGGCCCGCATAGGTTGCCAGCGCCACCGGCAGGCCGAGGCCGAGCTTGATCAGGTAGGCACCGACGAAGCCTCCGGCCATTGCCGCGGCCAGGCCGAACAGGGCGGAATGCAGGGTGAGGAGGCGGAAGGGATCGAGGCGGGACAAGGTTGGAATCCGTGCGGGAGGCGGCGGGTAACGCCGTCCTTTCACGGAATCGTGAGCGGAATTTTAACCGAAGCGCATCGGCGCCAACCGCGGCTCAGGCGAAAGGGAAGGCGCCGGCCGACTCCCATGGCCCGCCGCGGTAATGCCACAGCAGCAAGCCGGTCCCGCGTGCGGTGAAGGGGGTGAAGGCCGTACGCAGGCTGGCATGCAGCGCGCGCGCCGCCTCGGCCGTCACCTTGTTCTGGATGGTGACATGCGGGCGGAGCGGCTGCCGGTCCTGCGGCGTCAGCCAGTCCCGCCAGCCGGCGGCGAGGCCGGCACGCAGCGTGGTCAGCCCGGGGGCGCGCAGCCGGTAGGCGACGCCGCGGCCCATCATCCAGACATCCTCCACGGTGAGGTCGAGGGCCGGCTGGTCACGGCTGGTTTCGGCGAGGTGGGCCGCGATCTCGTCGATCGCCTCGCCGGGGAGGTGGTGGAAGAGCGTGAGATGCGCGGCGAGGTGGTTGCGCTCGGGCGGGAAATGCGCCCGGCGCTCCCGGTCGAACCGAGCCTGGGTGGCGGGATCGAGGGCGAGGGTAAGGATCAGCGGGTCAACGCTGGCGGAGGAGCCGTGCCAGGACATGCGTTCCGAAATCTCCGTCTGCCGTAACCAGTTGTAATGGACGGAATTGATAACGGCATTGTTGGTTGGCGCTAAGTTTCCATGAGCTATCGTTAATCAGGGATTTAGGGAAGGTAGATGCCGCTGCAGCAGCAGCAGCGCGCAACAAGGCAGACCGTGAAACGCCTCCTGAACTCCAGGAACGGTCTGCTCAATTCTACAACATGGCGGTCAGGGATGATGCCGGCCCCGGGAAGTAGTGCCCTGGTACAGTCCATGCACGCATCAGGATGAGGTAAGGCGTGACATTTCCGAGCAGGGACACTGTGGCCCGGGGCGCGCTCGTCCTGGCGCGGCGCGTGTCGTGCCGCCAGCCGATGCACGGGCTGTCAAAGGCCGGTGAGGGCCGGGTACAGCATGAAAGTTCCGGTAACAACGGGCCTCTGGCGAAGCCGATGATTGAAAAGGAAGACAGGTGATCATCGTTGATACCGCGCTTGCCCGTCGCGAGTCCGAGGGCCGGCCAATCCAGGTCGGGATCGTCGGAGCCGGCTTCCAGGGCGCCGCCATCATCCGCCAGATCGTGACCGCGACACCCGGCATGCGGGTCGCGGCGGTCGCCAACCGGCATATCGACAAGGCGATCGAAGCCTTCACCGTGCTGGGGATCGAGCCCACCGTCTGCAACGGCCGCTCCGCCATCAATGCCGCCATCGCCCGCGGTCAGCCCGTGGTGACGGAAGATGCGGTAGGCCTGGCCGGCGCCGACGGCATCGACGTGGTGGTCGAAGTCACCGGCTCGATCGACTACGCGGCGGAGGTCGTCCTGGCGGCCATCACCGCCGGCAAGCATGTCGTGCAGATGAATGCCGAACTCGATGGGACGGTTGGGCCCATCCTCAAGCAGCGCGCCGATGCGGCCGGCGTGGTCTACAGCTTCTCCGACGGCGACCAGCCGGGCGTGCAGATGAATCTCTACCGCTTCGTGCGCGGTCTCGGCGTGACGCCGGTGCTCTGCGGCAACATCAAGGGCCTGCACGACCCCTACCGGAACCCCACCACGCAGAAGCCCTTCGCCGAGCGCTGGGGGCAGAAGGCGGCAATGGTGGCCTCCTTCGCGGATGGCACCAAGATCTCCTACGAGCAGGCGATCGTGGCGAACGGCACCGGCTTCAAGGTGGCACGCCGCGGCATGATCGGCCCGGACTTCTCGGGCGGTGACCCCTATGCGCCGCTGGTTCCCCTCGAGGAGACCGTCGCTTCCTTCGCCGAGCACCTCTCGGCCGGTGGCCCGGGGATCGTGGACTATGTCGTCGGCGCCCGGCCAGGGCCCGGCGTCTTCGTCCTCGGCACCCATGACGACCCGCGCCAGCAGCATTTCCTGAATCTCTACAAGCTCGGCACGGGCCCGTATTTCTGCTTCTACACGCCGTATCACCTTTGCCATTTCGAGGTGCCGACCTCGGTCGCGCGAGCGGCGCTGTTCGGCGATGCCGTACTCGCGCCGCGGGGTGGGCCGGAGGTCGGCGTCATCGCGGTGGCGAAGATCGACCTTTCGCCGGGCGACGTGATCACCGAGTTCGGCGGCTACCATGCCTATGGCGTGGCCGAGAACAGCGAGATCATTGCGCAGGACCGCCTGCTGCCGCTCGGCATCGCGCTGGGCTGCCGCATCACCCGGCGGGTGGCGAAGGACAGCGTCCTAACCTTCGCCGATGTGGAGATCCCGCCGGGCCGTGTCGTGGACAAGCTTTATGCGGAACAGGAGGCGCGCTTTCCGGTTCGTGCGCCGAAGATGGAAGTTGGAATCGCCTCATGATCTTCCACAAGACGACGCTGCAGGATGCCTGGCTGATCGACATTGAGCCGCGGGGCGACGAGCGCGGGATCTTCGCGCGCACCATGTGCCGCGAGGAATTCGCGGCGCATGGCATGGCGCAGGACTTCGTGCAGCAGAACATGTCCACATCGGCCAAGGCCGGCACCCTGCGGGGGATGCATTTCCAGCGGGCGCCGCATACCGAGGCCAAGCTGGTGCGCTGCATCCGCGGCGCCATCCTCGACGTGATCGTCGACCTGCGCTCGGGCTCGCCCAGCTACCTCCGGCACGAGGCCTTCGAGCTGACGGCGGAGAACCGCAAGCAGCTCTACGTGCCGCCCGGCTTCGCGCATTCCTTCCAGACGCTCACCGATGATTCGGAAGTGTCCTACCTGGTTTCGGCCGCTTATGCGCCGCAGGCCGAAGGGGGCCTCCGCTACGACGACCCGGTGCTCGGCATAGAGTGGCCGTTGCCCATCACGGCCATATCGGACAAGGATGCGAATTGGCCCTACCTTGTCCCGGGTGGCCCGCCGCTCTTCTGAGCCGGGCCTGTACGGGCCGGCGCTCGGGGCACCGGGCGTGGTGACGGGCGGGGAACTGGCGGACAGGGTGGGATTCGAACCCACGATACGCTTTTGACGTATACGCACTTTCCAGGCGCGCGCCTTCGACCGCTCGGCCACCTGTCCTCAGGGCGGCGGACCATAATCACGCAGCCCGCCGTGGGCAAGCGGCTACGTATCGCTTTCCGCATACGGGTTGGTCGTGCCGCGAAGCTGTAGCCGGATCGGCACGCCAGGCATGGCGAAGGCCTCGCGGAAGCCGTTCACCAAGTAGCGGCGGTAGTCCTCCGGCAACTGCTCGGCGCGGGTGCCGAAGACCACCACGGTCGGCGGCCGGGCCTTCGGCATGGTGGCGTAGCGCAGCTTGATGCGGCGCCCCTCGGAGAGCGGCGGCGGGTGGCGCGTGAGCATGGCCTCGAACCAGCGGTTCAGCTCGCCGGTCGGGATGCGGCGGTTCCAGTGGGCATAGGTCTCGCGCACCGCCGGCATCAGCTTCTCGACGCCGCGGCCGGTCTGGGCCGAGAGCGGCACCACGGTGATGCCGCGCATCTGGGCGAGGCTCGCCGTCAGCACGTCCTCGATGCGGCGGCGGGCGGCGGCGCGGTCCTCCACCGCATCCCACTTGTTCAGGGCGATGACGACGGCGCGGCCCTCGCGCTCCGCCAGGCGGGCGAGGCGCAACTCCTGCTCCTCCATCCCGAGCAGGGCATCGACGACCAGGATGGCGACCTCGCATTCCTTCAGCGCGGCGATGGAGGCGGCGGCCGACATCTTCTCGAGCGCCTGCTCGATGCGGGCCTTCTTCCGCAAGCCGGCGGTGTCGACGAGGCGGACCAGGGCGCCGGTCTCGTCGCGCCACTCGACCGCGACGGAATCCCGCGTGAGCCCGGGTTCCGGCCCGGTGATCATCCGCTCCTGGCCGAGCAGGGCGTTCAGCAGGGTCGATTTCCCCGCATTGGGGCGGCCGATGATGGCGAGGCGCAGCGGCCGGTCCGGGTCCTCCTGCTCCTCCGCCTCGGCGGGGAGGTGCTCGCGGATGGCGTCGTGCAGCTCGCCCATGCCGTCGCCATGCTCGGCCGAGATCGCCACCGGGTCGCCGAGGCCCAATTCATAGGCCTCGAAGGCGGCCTGGCCGCCGAAACGCCCCTCGGTCTTGTTCGCCACCAGGATGACCGGCACCGACTGGCGGCGCAGCCAGGTGGCGAAGGCGCGGTCGGCGGGGGTGAGGCCGGTCCGCGCGTCCATGACGAAGAGGGCGAGGTCCGCCTCGCGCAGCGCCGCCTCGGAGCTGGCGCGCATGCGGCCCTGGATGGTCTCGGGCGCCGCCTCCTCGAGGCCGGCGGTGTCCAGCAGGCGGACATCGCGGCCGGCGATGCGGGCCTCGGCCTCCTTGCGGTCGCGGGTGACGCCGGGGGTATCGTCCACGATGGCGATCTTCCGGCCGACCAGCCGGTTGAAGAGGCTGGACTTGCCGACATTCGGGCGGCCGAGGATGACGATGGTGGGGAGCATGGCGCTCCCTAGCGCATCCGCCGGCCGATGTCCCGCCTCAGGCGCCCTGGAGCGCCGCCACCACCGCATCTTCCGTCAGCACGTACATGACGCCGCCGGCGACGGCAGGCGGCAGCATGACGCCGTCCGGCAGGCGGACGCGGCCGGCGATCTCGCCGTTGGACGGGTCGACCTCCACCAGCTGGGCATTGCTGCCGGCGACCAGCAGGCGGCCGCCCGCGAGCACCGGGGCGGCCCATTGGATGGGGTCCCGCCGCCGCTTCTCGTCCTTGAAGCGCTGCAGGCTGGCGATCCAGCGTACCCGGCCGTCGTCCCGGCCGAGGCAGGCGATCTCGGCCCCGGTCGTCAGCAGGAAGACCCAGTCACCGGCCACCCAGGGCGTCTCGGCCGCCGCCACGTCCCGCTCCCACAGCCGTCGGCCGGAGCGGAGGTCAAGGGCGATGGTGATGCCGCCGAGGCCGCTGGCGAAGACCCGGCCGCGGTCGATCACCGGCAGGGCGGTGATGGCGGCGATGTCGGCCAGGCCGCCGCCGGAGGCGGAGCTCAGCGTCTCGCTCCATTGCGCGCGGCCGTCGCTGGCACGGATTGCCGCCAGCTCGCCGGACCCGAAGCCGGCGACGATCATCTCGCCTTCCACCGCCGCGGCCGGCAGGCCGAGCGCCATGGTGACGGTCGGCTGGCCGCGATAGGTCCAGAGCGTCTTGCCATCTTCGACCGAGAGGGCGAGCAGGTGGTTCTCGGTGGTCGTCACATAGGCCCGGCCGTTGGCGACGGTCAGCGCCCCGCGCGCCGGGGCGGGCAGGTCGACACGCCAGCGCGGCTTGCCGTCGGCCGGGTCGAGCGCCATCGCCTCGGCCATGCCGGTGGCGAGATAGAGCGTGCCGTTGTCGAAGGCGAGGGCGGTGCCGAGCGCCCCGTCCCGGTCCTTCTCGGGCCGGGTGTCGAAGGACCAGCGGCGGCGGCCGTCGAGCGCCGTCAGCGCCGTCACCGTCCCCAGCGCATCCGCCGCATAGACCGCGCCGCCGGCGACGATGGGCGGCGCCAGCAGCCGGCGGCGATAGGCGGTGCCGGTGCCGATGCCGGTCCGCCAGGCCTCGCCGAGGCGGAGGCCGAGGGCGGGGTGGCCCGCCGCATGGCTGATCGTGCCGCCGGCCTGGGGCCAGTCGGCATTCAGCGCCGGGGGCGGCAGGGTGACGGGGGCCTGGGCGCCCTCCTCGATGTTCAGCGGGCGCTCGACGGCCAGCACCGGGCGGCGCTCGCCGCGCAGCGGCACCTTCCGTTCGCCGAAGATGCCGTCGAAGGTGTCGGTGATCGACTCGCAGCCGGCCAGCAGGCCCGCGCCGCCCAGCAGGACCACGCGGCGGGTGAGGTTGGTCCGCATCAGCCGCCAATCTCCGCGAGCAGCTTGCCAGCCCGGTCGCGCACGCCCTGAGGCGTGGCCGGGGCCGTGGTCAGGCCGGTGAGCAATTGCTTCGCCTCCTCCGTCGCGCCGCGCTTCATCGCGGCCAGGGCCCGGATCTCCTGCACCGAGGCACGCCAGGGACCCTCGGCGAGGGGGGCCAGGCGGCCCTCGATCGCAGCCGGGTCGCCGGCATCGAGGGAGTGCAGCCCCCACATCACCGTGCCGAGGTCCCGGTAAAGCGGATCGATCGAGCCGTCACGCGCGACCTCCTCCCAGAGGGCAAGCGCACCCGCGCGGTCGCCGGCCTCGGCCCGCAGCGCCGCGGCGCGGAGGCGGGCGAGGCTGCGGTAGCCGGGCGGCGCCTCGGCGGCCAGGGCGGCGAAGCGGTCGGCCGCGGCGCGGCCGTCGGCGCCGGGCTCGGCGGCGGATTTGTTGGCGGCCATGTAGACCTCGGCGGTCTGGGCGGCCTGGTGGGCCTGCCACCAGCGCCAGCCCTGCCATCCGCCGACGCAGGCGACCGCGAGCAGCATCAGCCCGGCCAGCAGCCCGCCATAGCGGGCCATCAGCCGCTTCATGCGCTCGGCGCGGAGGTCTTCCTCCACCTCGTCGAAGATGTCGGCCACGCGGTCCTTCCTCGGGAGAAGGGGCGCTGCATAGCAGCCCGTTGGCGGTGCGTTAAGCCCGGCGCGCGCAGGCTGCCGGGCGATGCGATCGATGCTGCCCCTTCTCCTGATCCTGCTGGCGGGCTGCGAGCCGCTGACCGTGGGCGCGGCGGTGACCGCGGGCTCGGTCGCGATCATCGGGCGGTCGCCCGTGGATGCGGTGGTGTCCGCGGCGACGGGGCGGGATTGCTCGGTGGTGCGGCTCGACCGCGGGCGGGACTACTGCAAGCCAGTGGAGGCGCCGCCCGCGCCGCCGCCCTACTGCACGCGCAGCCTCGGCCGGGTCGATTGCTGGACGGCGCCGCTGCCGGGGCGGCGCGGCGTGGCGGATGGGCCGGCGACCCTCAGCGCGGCGCAGGAATCCAACAGGACCAAGCGCTGGCCGGGCCTGTGGTGACGCAACCGGCACCCTGGCCGGAGGTTGTTGCGCCATGAGCCAAGCCACCGGGACACCGCAGGACACCAGCCGCTTCAGCCTCGACAAGCTGAGCACGGTGGTGCAGACGCTGGCCATCCTCGGAGCCGGGGCCTGGGGCGTCTATACCTTCATCTACGAGGCGCGGATCAAGCCGGGGCTGGCGCCACCCAGCCTTTCCGTCACCACCACGCTCGAGAAGGCAGGGGAGCGGGATGGGCGGCTGGCCATCCGCTCCACGGTCACGCGGACCAATGTGGGCGAGGCGGGGGTGCGGGTGCTCGGCCTCACCTACAACGTCATCGGCACCGGGATGCGCTTCGCCGAACCCGAGGCGGGGCCATCGCCCGAAAGCCTGGCAGGGCGGAGCGAGGTCACCGCCGCGCGCTACGGCCGGGCGGAGCGGCAGGAGATGGTGCTGCGGCAGGGCGTGCTGTTCGCGGGTGCCACCGCGCTGCCGGCCGAACCCTCCGAATTGCAGCCGGGCGAGGCGGTGTCGCGCGACCTGATCTTCTATGTCGAGCGGGACCGCTACGATTCGCTGCGATTCCAGGTGGATCTGGCCTACACGAAGCTGTCCGAGCCGGCCGTGCCGCTCCTCCTCGCGCTCGGGCCGGACGGGCGCATCCGGGCCGAGTGCGCCGAGGCGGCGCGCTGCCAGGGGCTCACGACCACCGATTTCGGCACCGAATTCTCGCTCTGGTAGGCGTTGCTCCGATGAGCCGGCGATTCACGCCCCGAGCGGAAACACCCGGGGCGATCGCGGGCTAAAGCGGTTTCGTTCGCACCGGCTCACGGAACCCGCTCTAGCCTGTTGTTTTGGCCAGCAAATTACTCCGATCAGATGATTCCATCTGATCGGAGTTTGTTCTAGTCGCGCGCCTCGGCGAAGCGGACGCCGGTGCCGCGCGGGTTGCCGACCACCTCGTCCTCGCGCATGGCGACGGCGCCGCGAAGGATCGCCATGACGGGCCAGCCGGTGCAGCGATGGCCGGCGAAGGGCGTCCAGCCGCAGGGCGAGACGATCCAGCTTTCCTCGATGGTACGCTGGCGCTTCATGTCGACGAGGGTGAAGTCGGCGTCGTAGCCGGCGGCCAGCCGCCCCTTGCCGGTCGCGCCATAGACGCGCGCGGGGCCGGCGCACATCAGGTCGACGAGGCGCGAAAGGCTGAGGCGGCCGGCGCTGACATGGTCGAGCATCAGCGGGACGATGGTCTGCACGCCCGTCAGCCCCGCCGCGCCGTCGGGCCAGGGGCGCTCCTTGGCGGCGCGGCTGTGCGGCGCGTGGTCGGAGCCGACGACATCGACCGTGCCGTCGGCGACGGCGGCCCAGGCGGCGCGCATGTGACGCTCGTCGCGGATGGGCGGGTTCATCACCGCATAGCCGCCGAGGCGGTCATAGGCCTCGTCGGTCTGCGTCAGGTGGTTGAGCAGGACCTCGACCGTGGAGACGTCGCGGTAATCGCGCAGCAGCTCCAGCTCCTCGGCGGTCGAGACGTGGAGGATATGGGCGGGGCGGCCGGTCTTGCGGGCCAGCGTCATCAGCCGCTGCGTGCCGATGAGGGCGCAATCCACGTCGCGCCAGACCATGTGGTTGCGGTGGGGCATGCCGCTGGTGAAGAGCGGCTTGCGCTCCTGCAGCCGGTACTCGTCCTCCGAATGGTAGCAGATCCGCCGCCGGCCGCTGCGCATCACGGCTTCCAGCGAAGCATCGTCCTCGACCAGCAGGTCGCCGGTGCTGCTGCCGGCGAAGACCTTCACGGCGCAGACATTGGGCTGGATTTCGAGCGAGGCCAGCTCGGCGATGTTCTTCTTGGAGGCGCCGACATAAAGGCCGACATCGACCCAGGCGCGGCCTTCGAGATAGCCGCGCTTCCAGTCCAGCCGCTCCTTGTCCGTGATGGAGGGGGCGGTGTTCGGCATGTCGAAGACGGCGGTGAGGCCGCCGAGCAACGCAGCGCGGGTGCCGCTCTCCAGCGTCTCCACCGCCGGGTCGCCCGGGTCCCGCAAATGGACATGGGCGTCGATCAGGCCGGGGAGGATGTGCAGGCCGGTGCAGTCGATGGTCTCGGCCGCTTCGGCGGTGCGGAGGTCGCCGAGGGCGGCGATGCGGCCGGCGCGGACGCCTACATCGGTCGCCTCCTCGCCCCAGGGTAGGACGCAGGTGCCGCCGCGCAGCACGAGGTCGAAGGCGGGCATCGGCGTGGCTCCTTGCGGCAGTCGGAGGGGGGTTATCCCGCGATGTGCCGGAGCGGGGAAGAGGCGGCCCTCAATTGCGGCGAGGCGCCTCAAGAATTGAGGTGGAGAGGTGGGTAAGGTATTGTCCTGATTGGGAAATGCAGGTGGATTTGAGGAATTGATGGTTTTAGGGGAGGGGCCGGGATGGGCGCGGCCTAAGCGCTTTCAGGGAAGTATTCCTATACGAAGTCGCATCGGATGACAAGGATGCGGATGGGGCGGGCCGGGCCCGCCCCCGCGCCGCTTACCCCTGGGTGCCGATCTTGTCCTGCGTCTTCGTCTCGAAGTCGCTGGCCTCGTGCCGCTCGTGGAGCTGGCTGGAGGGCTCGCCCTGGACGCGGTTCACCATGCGGCCGCGCTTCACCGCGGGGCGAGCGAGGAGCTGGTCGGCCCAGCGGTTGACGTGCTTGTACTCGTGGACGGCGAGGAACTCCGCCGCGCCATAGAGCCAGCCCTTCACCAGCCCGCCATACCAGGGGAACACCGCGATGTCGGCGATGGTGTAGTCCGCGCCGCCCAGGTACTCGCTCTCGGCCAGGCGGCGGTCCAGCACGTCGAGCTGGCGCTTGGTCTCCATGGCGAAGCGGTTGATCGGGTATTCCATCTTGCTCGGCGCATAGGCGTAGAAATGGCCGAAGCCGCCGCCGAGATAGGGCGCCGAACCCATCTGCCAGAACAGCCAGGATAGGCACTCGGCGCGCTTCGCGGGCTCGGTCGGCAGGAAGGCGCCGAATTTCTCGGCGAGATAGGTGAGGATGGCGCCCGATTCGAAGACGCGGACCGGCTCCGGGCCGCTGCGGTCGAGCAGGGCAGGGATCTTGGAGTTCGGGTTCACCGCGACGAAGCCGCTGCCGAACTGGTCGCCTTCGCCGATCCTGATGAGCCAGGCGTCGTATTCGGCACCCGCATGGCCGAGGGCCAGCAGCTCCTCCAGCATGATCGTCACCTTCACGCCGTTCGGCGTGCCGAGCGAGTAGAGCTGGAGCGGGTGGCGGCCGACCGGCAGCTCCTTCTCGTGCGTGGGGCCGGCGATGGGGCGGTTGATGTTGGCGAAGCGGCCGCCGCTCTCCTTGTCCCAGGTCCAGACCTGGGGCGGGGTGTAGCCAGGGGCATCGGTCATCGGTGTCGCTCCTCGATATTGTTCAAATGGTTAGCGATTCTCCTCCGCCCGGCTGTCGAAGGCGGCGCGGGCGCGATGGATCTCCGGCAGGTGCTCGAAGACCCAGGCGCCGAGCGCCTCGACGGGACGGCGGAGGGACTGGCCGAGCCCTGTGAGCTCGTAATCCACCCGGGGTGGAATGGTGGGGGTGATCGTGCGGGTGACCAGCCCGTCCCGCTCCAGCCCGCGCAGGGTGAGGGTCAGCATGCGCTGGGAGACCCCGCCGATGGCACGCTTCAGCTCGCTGAAACGGCGGGGACCGTCGGCCAGCATCATCACGACGAGGACCGTCCACTTGTCGCCGATGCGGGCGAGGAGGGAGCTGACCGCCTGACAATCGCCAGGCAGATGCGCCGTCCGGGTGGTTCCCTCGCTGTGGCCGGGTTCCAAAATTGTGCCTCCTTGGCGGGTTTCGGATGGTGACGCATATAGCCTTGGTCACAAATGAATACCACCAGGGGCAGCAAGGCCATGACCATCCTGCACATCGATTCCAGCATCCTTGGCGACCATTCGGTCAGCCGCAAGCTCTCGGCCGGCATTGTCGCGCGGCTGCGGGCGGCGCGGCCGGGCGAGCGGATCGTCCATCGGGACCTCGGTGCGGCGCCGGTGCCGCATCTCTCCGGCGCGACGCTGGCGGCGGCGCGGAGCCCGGCCGCGGAGCATGCGCCGGAGGTGGCGGCGGACCTGGCGCTGGGTGGCGAGGTGTTGCAGGAATTCCTGGAGGCGGACACCGTGGTGATCGGCGTCGCCTTCTACAATTTCTCAATCTCCAGCCAGCTGAAGGCCTGGATCGACCGCATCCTCGTCGCCGGGCAGACCTTCCGCTATGCGGATGGGCGGCCGGTGGGGCTCGTGGGCGGCAAGCGGGTGATTCTCGCGGTGGCCCGGGGCGGGGTCTACGGGGCGGGGGCGCCGGCGGCGGCCTTCGAGCATGGCGAGAGCTACCTGCGGGCGGCGCTCGGCTTCATCGGCATCACCGAGCCGGAGGTGGTGGTGGCCGAGGGGCTGGCCGTGGGCGCCGAGCAGCGGGCGGCGGCGATGGACGCGGCGGAGCAGCGCATCGCGGCGCTGGCGGCCTGAGCGGGGCTACTCCACAGCCGTGCGGGCGAAGCCGATGGGCGTCTCCTCCGTGGCGCATTGCGCCTCGGGTGGGCCTGCATCGCCGGCGTCCCGCCCCCGGGGGTTGTTGAAGAAGGGCACAGCGCGGGGGCGGAGGGGCATCCCCACCGCCTGCGCCGCCCGTCTGACCCGCCTTATGCCGCCTCCGCCCTTGCCAACCGGTCCAGAATCCGGCGGGCGCGGTCGAGGACGGCGGCGTCCAGCTGGAAGCAGACCCCTATCCTGCCGCCGGAAGCATGTGTCACCTGGCCGGGCAGGATGCCCGGGACTCCCGGCCACTCGACGTCGATCAGGGTGCCCGTCTCGAGCGGCCATTCCAGCTTGAGCGACATCCCGCCTTCCGAGATGTCCAGCACCTCGGCCGCCGCTTCACGGCCGCCCGAGGCGGCGACCTTGGCATGGATGCCGCCGCCGGATACCCGCTCGTAGCGGCGCCGGTCATCGCCGACCGCGCGGATCGCCACCAGGAACTGGTCCACCTCGCGGTGGAGCACGTCCGACACCTGGGCGATGCCTTCGGCGGCCGACAGGGCGTCCGCGCCGGCATCCTTGGCGGCCCGGACCGCGCCCGAGACGCCGCGCATCGCGCACACCGCGGCCTGGGTGGAGGATGAGACGTTGTCCAGGCTCGCCGCGCTCTCGCGGGTTGCCGCGCCCTGTTCCTCGATGGCGGCGACAATCGCGGTGGCGGTTTCCTCGACACGGACGATCGCTCCGGCGACCGCCTGGACGGCGGCCACCGCCTCCATCGTGCCAGCGGTGATGGCCGCTACCTGCTGGCCGATCTCCGAGGTTGCCCGCGCGGTCTGGCCGGCGAGCGCCTTGACCTCGCCGGCGACCACCGCGAAGCCCTTGCCCGCGTCGCCGGCCCGGGCGGCTTCGATGGTCGCGTTCAGCGCGAGCAGGTTGGTATGATGGGCGATCTCGGTGATCAGCCGGACGACGTCCCCGATGCGCGATGCGGAATCGGCAAGGCCCGACACCCGCGCCGAGGCGTGCTGCGCCTGCTCCGACGCATCGGCGGTGACGGCGGTGATCTGGGTGACCTGGCGGGTGATCTCGCCGCCGGCCGCGGAGAGCTCCTCGGTCGCTGCCGCGACGGCCTGCAGGTCGGCCGAGGACTGCTCGGCGCCGGCGGCTGTCGACCGGGCGCCGTCATCGGCCTGCAAGGCGGCGTCCGCCACGCCCTGCGCCGTCGCGCGCATGGCCTCGGCGGAGCGGGCCAGGCTCTGCATCACGCCCGAGAGGGTAATGCCGAACTCATGGATGTGATGTTCCACCGCCAACTGGCGGCGGTCCTTCGCCGCGCGCTCCGCCGCCGCCGCAGCCTCGAGGCGGCGCTTCTCCACGCCCTGCACGCGGAAGGTCTCCACTGCGCGGGCCAGGACGCCGACCTCGTCGCGGCGGTCGCCCCCGGGCACGGCGATGTCGATCTGGCCCGAGGCCAGGCGCTCGGTCACCGAGGTAATCGCCGCCAGGGGCCTGACGATGCCCCGGGCGGCCAGCCAGGCGAGAAGCGCCACGAGAAACGCGACGGGCACCACCTCGCTGGCCGCCTGCATCAGGATCCGGCGCTGCTCGGCCCGGAGGTCATCGACATAGACGCCCGTGCCGAGCACCCATCCCCACGGCGCGAAGCCCTGGACGAAGGACAGCTTCTCGACGGGCTCCGACGCACCCGGCCTCGGCCAGAGATACCCGACCATCCCGGAGCCATCCTGGCGAACCTTGTCGGTGAAGGCCAGGAACAGGGCGAGGCCGCTCGGGTCCTTGACCCCCGACAGGTCCTTGCCGTCGAGGTCGGGCCGGAAAGGATGCATGACCATCCTCGGCGTGAGGTCGTTGACCCAGACATAGTCGTCGGACCCGTAGCGGAGCGCCTTGATGGCGGCGAGCGCCGCCCCTTGCGCCGATTCACGGTCCAGCCGCCCGGCCGCTTCCTCTGCCTGGTATGCCACGGCGATGGAGGTTGCGGCCTGCGCGATGCCGCGCAGCGTCGCCACCCGGTCACGCTCGAGGTCGCGGACGTGGTCCAGCACCTGCAGGCCGGCAATCGCAAACAGCCCAAGCACCGCGACGACGGTGGTGATGTGGATCCGGAGGCCGATCCTGATATTGCTGAGCACGTGCGGTCCCTTCGGCTTCGACGAAGGATATCCGCGGCAAGGTAAACAGGGGGTTCAGGCGCGAGCCGTGACGGCGCCGGTGCGTCGCATGGCCGCGGCTGTCCGGCCGAACCCAGGCATTCACGGAGCCTGGCGCGGCATCCGTCCGACCGTGCTCGCGGCGGCCGCCCGGGGCTGTCGATCGGTCGGGCGGGCTACTCCGATTGGATGATTCCATCTGGTAGGGGGTTTGCCCTAGCGCCCGCTCAGGACCTCGAAGACATCGCCCCGGACATCGCGCCGCTCGACATGGCGGCGGTGCCACAGCGCATAGAAGAGCAGGTGCCAGGCGGCGAAGCCGCGGTGCTTCTCGCTGCCGGCATGGCGGAACAGGGCGGCGACGCGGTCCGGCCGGGCGATCTCGGCGACGCCCGGCTGGGCGGCGACGAGGGGACCGAGGCGGTCGCCCACCCCTTCGATCCAGGCGCCGATGGGGACGGTGAAGCCCTGCTTCGGCTTGTAGGGCTCGGCGGCGGGGAAGTGACGGGCGAGCCATTCGCGCAGCAGCCATTTGCCGCTGCCCCGCTGGACCTTCAGTGAGTCGGGGAGGCGGAAGGCGCTGGCGGCGATGCCGGGGTCGAGGAGCGGCGTGCGGCCTTCGACGCCATGGGCCATGAGGCAGCGGTCGAGCTTGATGAGCAGGTCGTTCGGCAGCCAGTCGGCGATGTCGAGGGCCTGGGCGGCCTGGAGGCGGGTGCGGCCGGGGCTGGCGGCGGCGGCCTCGGCGGCACCGGTGCCGTCGCGCCAGCCGGTCGGCGCCTCGCGCAGCACGTCGAGGCGGTCGAAGCTCCCTCTCGAACGGGGCGCCTTGCCGCCCAGCCACCAGGGGCGCATCGCGGCCCGGTAGCGGCCGTAACCCCCGAAGATCTCGTCGCCGCCCTCGCCGGAAAGGACGACCTTCACCTCCTGCCGGGCGCGGCGGGCGAGGAACCAAGTGGGGATGATGGCGTAGTCGGCGGCCGGGTCGTCCATGGCGCCGGCGATCTCCGGCAGGTGGCGCCAGACCTCGGCCTCGGTGACGGAGACGGTCACATGGCGGGCGCCTGCGGCCTGGGCGAGATGCGCGGCGGCGGCGCGCTCGTCCGCCGCGCCGGGCACGTCGAAGCCGGCGGTGAAGGCCAGCACCGGGCGGTCGTTGAGCCGGGCCATGAGGGCGAGGACGGCGCTGCTGTCGATGCCGCCGGAGAGGAACATGCCATAGGGCACGTCGCTCCGCTGGTGGAGCAGCACGCTCTCCTCCAGCGCGGCGTCAAGGCGGGTGAGCGCCGCGTCGGCCGTGATCTCCTCGGGGCCGCCTTCGGGGAGGGCATGGCGGCGGTGGCGCTCGGTCACCGCGCCGTCGGCGATCACCACCGTCTCGCCGGGGAGGATGCGGCGGATGCCCTCGAAGATGGTCTCGGCGCCGGTGGTGAACTGGATCTGCAGCAGCTCGGCGCGGGCCTCGGGGCGGATGCGAGGCTCGACGAGGCCGGCGGCGATGAGGGCCTGGGGCTCCGAGGCGAAGGCGAGGCCGCCCGCGACCTCGGCCAGGTAGAGGGGCTTGATGCCGAAGGGGTCGCGCGAGAGGACGAGCCGCTTGGTGCCCCGGTCATGCAGCGCGATGGCATACATGCCGCGCAGCCGGTCGGCGAAGGCGATGCCGTCGCGGCGGAAAAGGTGGAGCGGCGGCTCGCAGTCGCTGCCGGTCGAGCAGTGCAGCGCGTTCTGCTCGCGCAGCTCCCGGTAATTGTAGACCTCGCCATTGGCGACGAGGGCGGCGGCGCCGGCGAAGAGGGGCTGGTCGCCGGTCACCAGGTCGATGATCGAGAGCCGGGTGTGGGCAAGGGCGACGTTGCCCGAGACATGGTGGCCGTGCCCGTCCGGGCCGCGATGGGCCAGCGCCCGGGTCAGCGCGTCGAGGGTGGCGCCGGAGGGCGTCTGGCCCAGGCGGAGGGCGAGGCCGGCGAGGCCGCACATCAGGCCATCTCCTGCGGGACGAGGGCGGTGAGGAAGGCGCGCCAGCGGGCCAGGACCGGGGCCTCGGCGTGGTGGGCAGCGTACTCGGCCCGGCCTGCCTCGGCGAGGGCGGCGGCGGCGACCGGGTCGGCAAGCAGGCCGCGGATGGCGGCGGCGAGCGCGGCGGGATCCTCTTTCGGGACAAGAAGGCCGGTCTGGCCGGGGCGGATGAGGGCGGCGGGACCCTCCGCCGCGGCGGCGACGATGGGGCGGGCGGCGGACCAGGCCTCGAGCACGACATTGCCGAGCGGCTCGTGTCGGGAGGGGCAGATCAGCGCCTCGGCGGCGGCGAGCAGGGCCCCGGTGTCCTGGCGCCAGCCGAGGAAGGCGAGGCGCGGGCCGAGGTCGAGGCTGCCGGCAAGGGCCTCGAGGGCGGGGCGCTCAGGGCCTTCGCCGGCAAGCGACAGATGGGCCTCAGGGAGTTCGGCGAGGGCGCGGAGCAGGATGTCGAAGCCCTTGTTCGCGTGCAGGCGGCCGAGGGCGAGGAGGCGGCGGCTGCCGGGCGGGGCGGGGAGCGCGGCAGGCAGGGCGCCGGCGAGGTCGGCGGCAAAATTCGGCACGACATGGGCGCGGGCGGCGGGCCAGCCGCCGGCGATGCAGTGGCGGTGGATGTCCTCGGTATTGCCGATCAGGGCGTCGCAGTGCCGGTAGTATTTGAGGTCGTAATAGCCGCCGAGGCGACCGACCAGCGGCCAGGAGGCGCCACGGCGGCGCAGCGCCCCGGCGAAGCGGCTGGCGCGGTTGGCCCAGGAGATGACGATATCCGGCCGGAAGCGGGCCAGGGCATCGCGCAAGGCAGGGCCGGTGCGGAAGTCGAAGGGGCCGCCGAAGGGAAGCTGCACGGGGGCGAGGCCACCGGCGGCGAGGCGGGCGGCGCGGGCGGCATCGGTGCGGATGACGGCCAGCACCGTCTCGCCGGCGCGGTGCTGGGCGAGGGTCAGGCGCTCGTAGAAGGCCTCGGCGCCGCCCATGGGTGCGCCGGCGATGACATGCGCGATCCTCATGGCGGGGCGGCTCTGGCGAGCCGCGCGGGCCGATTCAGCCCTCCACGCCATCCGGCGCTCCGATCATTGGGCCGCCTCATGCCAGCGCCTCGAAGCGTGCGGCGATGTCGGACCAGGAGGGGCCGGGGCCGCGGGCGAGGGCGCCACGGTGAAGGTGCGTCCAGGCCGCGTCGTCGGCGAGGAGGCGGATGGCGGCGGCAGCGACATCCGCGTCGCTGGCGGCGATGTGGCCGGTCTCGCCCTCGGCGATGCGCTCGGCGACGGCGCCGAGGGGCGTCACCACGGCGGGGAGGCCGATGGCCTGCGCCTCGGCCAGGGCGAGGCAGAAGGTTTCGCCGGGATCGCCGCGATAGAGCATCACCCGCGCCTCCTTGAGGCGCGCGGCGAGGGCGGGGCGGGGGAGGGGCGCCAGGAGGCGGACGCCATCCCCCGCAAGGGCGGCGGCGCGGGCGAGCACCGGGGCGGCGCGGGCGGCGAGGCGGGCATCGCCGCCATAGGTGGCAGCGCCGCCATAGAGGTGCAACTCCGCCCCCGGCACGGCGGGGCGGATTTGGGCCGTCCAAAGGTCGAGCAACCAGTCGAGGCCGCGCAGCGGGTTGGAGGTGAAGACGGCGACGGGCGGCGGCGGCGGGCGCGGCGCGGCGCCCTCGCTGAAGGGCGGGGCGAGGGCGAGAGGGATCTCGACCGGGCGGAACGGCAGGAGCCGGGGGAGGCTCGCGCTGTGCGAGGGGCCGAGGGTGACGAGGCCCGGCCGGGCGGCGAGCAGGGGCAGCAGGTGGCGGGGCTTGCGCAGGTAGTTGCCCGGGTTGTGCAGCCAGAGCACGCGGCGGCCGCGGGGCAAGGCGCGGAAGAGGCGGGGCAGGCGGGTGGCGATCACCAAGTCGGTGGGCGGGCCGCCGGGGGCGAGGGGCGACCAGCGGAGGCCGTCGCGGCTCTCGGGCGGCTCGGTGCCGGCGCGGAGGTCGAGGCTGTGGCCGCGGGCGAGGAAGGCGGCGGCGAGCAGGGCGAAGGCGGTTTCGGCGCCGCCGAGCGGGCGCCCGGCGAGGGCATCGGGGCCGAGGCGGGGACCCTCGGTGGCGAGGGCGATCCTCATCCGCGGTGCCGCTCGGGCTCCAGCCGGGCCTTCAGATGGGCGAGCAGGGGGAAGAGGCCGGCGCAGAGCGCGATCAGCAGGCCCCAGCCGCCCTCCTTGTAGCCCTTGCGCGCCACGTAGCATTTGAGGATGCGGGAAAGGCAGCGGCGGATGTTGTCGGGCAGCGAACCGATATCGCCGGCGGCCAGGAGGTCGGCCGCCTTCGCCGAGGAATAGCGGTCGAGGCGGCGGAGCATGTCGGAGATGTCGCGGTCCACCTCGTGGCGGATGCCGGCCGAGGTGATGCGCTCGCCCTCTGTCCCGGTCCAGTCGAGGCCGGGATGGACGCGCTGAGCCCGCCAGCGCTTGGTGCCGCGGCGGAAGAGGATGGGCTTCAGCGTGGTGCCGAAGCTGCCGCCCCAGCCGTGCAGGATCAGCCGGTCGCCCACGTAATTGTCGATCCGCACGCGGTGGAAGGCGTGGGGGGAGGCGGCGATCGTCGCCCGCAGAGCAGGCCAAAGCTCGGGGGGGACGCGCTCGTCGGCATCGACCTCGAGGATCCAGTCGCCGGTGCAGGCGGCGATGCCGGCGTTGCGGCGGTCGCCTTCCAGGGCCCATTCGCCCTCGACGAGGCGGGCGCCGTGGGCGCGGGCGACCTCGGCGCTGGCATCGGTACTGCGGTCGAGGACGACGACCAGCTCGTCGGCGGGGGCGAGGCTGGCGAGGCAGGCGGGGAGGCGGGCGGCCTCGTTGCGGGCGACGACGAGGGCGGAGAGCCTCATGCAGGCTGCGGCTCGGCGAGGAGGGTTTTGGCGGCGGCGAGGGCCTGCTCCAGGGTAAGGCGGGCCATGCTGTCGAGGGCGGGGCTGGAGGGCGCGATGGCCGTCGCGGTGCGGCGGCCGGCGGGGGCGTATTCCGCGACGCGGGAAGGGCCGAAGAGGCCGAGGGTCGGGGTGCCGGTCGCGGCCGAGAGGTGCATCAGCCCGCTGTCGTTGCCGACGAAGAGGGCGGCGCGGGCCAGGACGGCGGCGGCCTCGGGGAGCGCGATATGACCGACGAGATCGACGGCGCGGTCGCCGAGGGCGGCCAGCACCGGGGCGGCCATCGCCGCCTCCTGCGCCCCGGGGCCGCCGAGGATGGCGGCGCGGGCGCCGGCGAGGGGCTGGCCGGGGGCGGTCAGCGCCTCGAACAGGGCAACGAAGCGCTCGGCGGGCCAGACCTTGCGGTCCCAATTGGCGGTGGGGCCGAGGGCGATCCAGGGCCCCTCGCCCGGCAGCAGGGCGGCGGCGCGGGCGCGATCGGCGGCGCTGAACCAGGCGACCGGCAGCGGCGGCGGGTCGAGCCCCATCAGCGCGCCGAGATGGGCGATGCGGGGGCCGGGCTGGCGACCGCCGCGCATGACGAAGCGGCGCTTCGTCCGGAGCAGGAAGGCGAAGGCGGAACCGCGCAGGTCGACCACGAGGTCCCAGCGCTGGGTGCCGACCTCGCGCCAGAGCTCCAGCCAGTGCAGGCGCAAGCGCCGCTTGGTCAGCACGATGGTCCAGGCACGGCCCGGCATGCGGGCGAAGACGCCCTCGGCCGCCGGGCCGCAGGCGACGACGAACCGCGCCTGCGGATGCTGGCGGATCAGGTGGTCAAGCAGCCCGGTGGAGAGGACGGCGTCGCCGATGCGGGTCGCGGTGATGAAGAGGATGCGCACGGCAGCGGCTTACCATGCTCTCTCCGGGCTTGTCGCGGAGGGGGCGGGGGGCCAACTCCGTTGCATGCCGATCGCGATCCTGCCCGAGAGGGGCGTTGTGGAAGTGGCGGGGGAGGACCGGGTGGCCTTCCTCCAGGGGCTGGTCTCCAACGATGTGGCGGAGGCCGGGCCAGGCCGGGCGGTCTTCGCCGCGCTGCTGACGCCACAGGGCAAGTGGCTGGCGGATTTCTTCATCCATGCCGAGGACGGGCGGCTGCTGCTCGACTGCGAGCGGGCGCAGGCAGGGATGCTGGCGCAGCGGCTCGGGCGGTTCCGGCTGCGGTCCAAGGGGGTGTTGCGGGACCTCTCGGCGGAGATGGCGGTGGCCGTCGGCTGGGGCGAGGCCGTGATGCCGGCGGGGGCGGGGCCCGATCCGCGTCTGGAGGCGGCGGGGTGGCGGCTGGTTTCCCGCGAGGCGCCGGCGGCGGATGCCTCCGCCGAGGACTGGGACGCGCACCGGCTGGCGCTCGGCCTGCCGGAGGGAAGCCGCGACCTCGCCGCCGAGCAGACGGTGCTGCTGGAGGCCGGGTTCGATGCGCTGCACGGCATCTCCTGGAGCAAGGGCTGCTACATGGGCCAGGAGCTGACGGCGCGGACCCGGTACCGCGGGTTGCTGAAGCGGCGGCTGGTGCCGGTGGAGGTGGACGGGCCGCTGCCGGAGCCGGGGACGCCGGTGGTGGCCGGCGGGGCCGAGGTCGGCGAGATGCGCTCCGGGCGCGGGGCGCGGGGGATCGCGCAACTGCGGCTGGATGCGCTCGACGGACGTGCGCTTCGTTGCGGCGAGGCGGCGCTGCGGCCGCGCATCCCCGGCTGGATGGGGCTTCCGGGCGAGGTGGCGGCGCCAGGCAGGTGAGGCCGGCGCTGCTCGGCCTCGGCGCCCTGATGCTCGGGGCGGCGGGGGAGCCGCCGCGGCTGGCCGCGCCGGTGAGCCCGGCCTGCATCTCCTCGCCCTTCGGGGCACGGGAGGGGGCGGGGCCGCGGGCCTCCCGGATGCATGGCGGGATCGACCTGCCGGCGCCGGCGGGGGCCTGGGCGATGGCGGCTGCGGCCGGGCAGGTGGCGGCGATCCGGCGGCGCGGGGCGGCGGGGCTGGAGGTCGACCTGGTTCATCCGGGCGGGTGGATGACGCGCTATGCCCATCTCGGCGCGGTGGTGCCGGCGCTGGCCTCGGGCAAGCGCAGCGTGGCGCAGGGCGAGCGGCTGGGGCGGGTCGGGCGGACCGGCATCACCTATGGGACGCACCTGCATTTCGAATTGCTGGCGGATGGGGTGCGGCAGGACCCGGCGGCGCATCTGACGCTGGCGGCCTGCCGCTGATCGCCGGTGGATGTCGAGGGCAGGTGACCGGGCCCGTACCGGTAGCCGGAGCGTGATGGCCGGGATCACGGGGCGGTGTCGTATACGATTTCCTTTGGTTTGCTCCAATCGCGCAACCCGGGAGATTACGCATGGGCATCGACCAGTGGCAGCGGGCGAGCATGTTTCGCCGTGGCCGGGCGCAGGCCGATGCTTCCTTCCTTGAGCCGGGTGAGATTGCCCGGCCGAGCCGCCCGCCGCCGGCGCCGCTCAGCCAGAAGGAATTGCAGGAGAGCGCGCAGCGCTGGGCGCGGGCGCGGCTGAAGGAGCGGGTGGTTTCGCCGGAGATGGCGGGGCTTGGCCTCACCGCGGCGATGCTGGCGGCGGTGTTGAACAATCTGGGCCCGCAGGCCGGGATGCCCGTGGCGGAGGCCTTGCCGGGCACGGCGCCGGACCAGGCCGCGGGGCGGAGCGGCGGGTCCGGCGGGGCGGGCGGCACCGTCATGGCCGGGGCTGAGGCCGGCAGCGCCTTGGAGCAGGGCGGGAGCGACTTCGGCATTGCCGCCCATGGCGGGCGGATCGCCGTGGCGACGGTGGATCGGCCCATGGCGCGGGGGACGACCATCATTCCCTCCAACATCCTGCGCGCCGAGGCCGATGCCTGGGCGGTGCGCGAGGCGGGCTTCGCCGGAGCGGTGATCGGCAAGGCCGGGCTGCTGGCCGAGACGGCGATGGGGCTCGGCCTGATGCAGGCGGCGGAGGCGCGTGTCGTCGGCGGGGTGGATGCCGCGCTGCTGACGGCCTCGCAGGCGAAGGCCGTGGCCGAGGCGGGCAAGGCGGCGAAGACCGCGGAAGGCGCCAAGGCGGTGGCGCAAGGGGAAGAGGCGGCGCAGCCCCAGGCGCCGCCGGGCGACACGATGCATGTGGCGCCGGTGCGGGCGGTGGTGGTCGGCCAGGCTGCGGCGGCGCAGGCGAGCCAGCCCGTCGCCGATGCGGATGACGGCGTGGTGGCCTGGGCGGCGCCCTCACCGGCCCTCGCCTCGGCGACGAAGGTGGATGTGGCGGTGGCGGGGCCGGTGTTGGACATCGCCGGGTTCGAGTTGCTGAAGACGGCGCCGCTGCCGGTGCTGTCGAAGGCTGCGGTGGTCGAGGTCAAGGCCTACCATGCCGGCAGCGTCGTGGAGACGGTGCAGAGGGCCGATACGGCGGCGGGTACCGTGGCATCTGCGCGGCCAGATGCCGTGACGGGACATGCGGCTCCGGCTGGAGTGGCGGCGGTGGTCGTCACGGTGGCGGATGCGGTGGGTCATGCGGCCTCGGCGGCGGCGGAGAGCGCCTTGAAGGTGCCCGGCCTGGTTGCGCCAACGGTGGCGGTGCCGGCGGCGGTCGGGCCGGTGGTGAAGCCTGAGGTGTCGGGAGCTGTCGATCCGGTGGTGCCGGCGGCTGGCCCGGTCGCCGGCGTGCCGCCGGTGGTGGAGCACGGAGCGCCGAAGGGCCCGGTCGAGGCCGTGTTGGACAACGTGCCGGTGGTGAAGCCGGGAGTTGTCGATCCTGAGGTGCCGGCGGCTGGTCCGGTCGCCGGCGTGCCGCCGGTGGTGGAGCATGGAGCGCCGAAGGGCCCGGTCGAGGCCGTGTTGGACGACGTGCCGGTGGTTGGGCCGGTGGTGAAGCCCGAGGCGCCGGAGGCTGTCGATCCTGTGGTGCCGGCGGCTGGCCCGGTCGCCGGCGTACCGCCGGTGGTGGAGCATGGGACGCCGAAGGGCCCGGTCGAGGCCGTGTTGGACAACGTGCCGGTGGTGAAGCCTGAGGTGTCGGGAGCTGTCGATCCTGTGGTGCCGGCGGCTGGTCCGGTCGCCGGCGTGCCGCCGGTGGTGGAGCATGAGGCGCCGAAGGGCCCGGTCGAGGCCGTGCCGGTGGTTGGGCCGGTGGTGAAGCCCGAGGCTGTCGATCCGGTGGTGCCGGCGGCTGGTCCGGTCGCCGGCGTGCCGCCGGTGGTGGAGCATGGGACGCCGAAGGGCCCGGTCGAGGCCGTGTTGGACGACGTGCCGGTGGTTGGGCCGGTGGTGAAGCCCGAGGCGCCCGAGGCTGTCGATCCTGTGGTGCCGGCGGCTGGCCCGGTCGCCGGCGTGCCGCCGATGGTGGAGCATGGAGCACCGAAGGGCCCGGTCGAGGCCGTGTTGGACGACGTGCCGGTGGTTGGGCCGGTGGTGAAGCCCGAGGCGCCCGAGGCTGTCGATCCTGTGGTGCCGGCGGCTGGCCCGGTCGCCGGCGTGCCGCCGATGGTGGAGCATGGAGCACCGAAGGGCCCGGTCGAGGCCGTGTTGGACGACGTGCCGGTGGTTGGGCCGGTGGTGAAGCCCGAGGCGCCCGAGGCTGTCGATCCTGTGGTGCCGGCGGCTGGCCCGGTCGCCGGCGTGCCGCCGGTGGTGGAGCATGGAGCACCGAAGGGTCCGGTCGAGGCCGTGTTGGACAACGTGCCGGTGGTTGGGCCGGTGGTGAAGCCCGAGGCGCCCGAGGCTGTCGATCCGGTGGTGCCGGCGGCTGGTCCGGTCGCCGGCGTGCCGCCGGTGGTGGAGCATGGAGCGCCGAAGGGTCCGGTCGAGGCCGTGTTGGACAACGTGCCGGTGGTTGGGCCGGTGGTGAAGCCCGAGGCGCCGGAGGCTGTCGATCCGGTGGTGCCGGCGGCTGGTCCGGTCGCCGGCGTGCCGCCGGTGGTGGAGCATGGAGCGCCGAAGGGCCCGGTCGAGGCCGTGTTGGACGACGTGCCGGTGGTCGGGCCGGTGGTGAAGCCGGGAGCTGTCGATCCGGTGGTGCCGGCGGCTGGTCCGGTCGCCGGCGTACCGCCGGTGGTGGAGCATGGAGCGCCGAAGGGTCCGGTCGAGGCCGTGTTGGACAACGTGCCGGTGGTTGGGCCGGTGGTGAAGCCGGGAGCTGTCGATCCGGTGGTGCCGGCGGATGGCCCGGTCGCTGGCGTGCCGCCGATGGTGGAGCATGGAGCGCCGAAGGGTCCGGTCGAGGCCGTGTTGGACGACGTGCCGGTGGTTGGGCCGGTGGTGAAGCCCGAGGCGCCGGAGGCTGCCGATCCTGTGGTGCCGGCGGCAGGTCCGGTCGTCGGCGTGCCGCCGATGGTGGAGCACGGAGCGCCGAAGGGTCCGGTCGAGGCCGTGTTGGACGACGTGCCAGTGGTTGGGCCGGTGGTGAAGCCCGAGGCGCCGGAGGCTGTCGATCCTGTGGTGCCGGCGGCTGGCCCGGTCGTCGGCGTGCCGCCGGTGGCGGAACATGGGACGCCGAAGGGCCCGGTCGAGGCCGTGTTGGACGACGTGCCGGTGGTTGGGCCGGTGGTGAAGCCCGAGGCGCCCGAGGCTGTCGATCCTGTGGTGCCGGCGGCTGGCCCGGTCGCTGGCGTGCCGCCGGTGGTGGAGCATGGAGCGCCGAAGGGTCCGGTCGAGGCCGTGTTGGACAACGTGCCGGTGGTTGGGCCGGTGGTGAAGCCCGAGGCGCCGGAGGCTGCCGTTCCCGTGGTGCCGGCGGCTGGCCCGGTCGCCGGCGTACCGCCGGTGGTGGAGCATGGAGCGCCGAAGGGCCCGGTCGGGACCGTGCCAGAGGAAGCCGGCCCGGCAATGCCAGTCGTCAAGCCGGCGACTGAACCGCTACCGGTGGCCGGTCAGGATGGGGCGGCAGATACGCCAAAGGCGATAGGCGTGACGCAGGAGGCGGCTCAGGAGCCTCTGGGCAAGCCTGTCGCGGCGCCGGGCGTGGATCAGCTGGACAAGGCCGGTTCCACGGAAAACCATGAGGAGGTGAGGACGGCTGAGCCCGAGACGTACGACCACACGGTGCTGACGGGGTCGGACAGCTTCAGCTTCAAAGGTTCAGGAAGCGGTCCGGATGAGATGATGTTGGACACTGAAACGCATCACATCCTGCCGGCTTCGGAAATCGTGGGTGGGCTGACGGCCGAGCCCGTGCCGTCGTATGAGGTTCTGCCGGATCACCCGGTGCTGCCGGACTACCACCTCAGCTGAGGCGTAACCGCCGGAGCGGGTGCTCAGGTGCCGCAGAAGGTCTGCAGCACGCGCTGTTCCGGCTCGGGCGGGGCGGCGTAGCGGGCGTGGTGGGGCTGATCCTCGAAGGGACGGGCGAGAACGGACAGCAACTCCTCGAAGGGGGCGAAATCCTCGCGCTTGGTGGCGGCGGCGAGGGCGGCCTCCACCATGTGGTTGCGCGGGATGAAGGCCGGATTGACGGCGCGCATGGCGGCGGCGCGAGCGCCAGGGGCGAGGCTTTCCAAGGCGAGGCGGGCGCGCCATTGGGCAGCCCAGGGGGCGTAGCCGCCGGTGGTGGCGAAGAGGGCTGCGAGGTCGGCATCGGCGGCGGGGTCGGCGGCGGCCTCGCAGAGCAGGCGGAAGGTCTGGGTGAAGTCGGCGCCGGCCTCCTGCATCGCACCCAGCAGGGCGGCGACGAGGGCGGCATCCTCCTCGCGCGCCGTGGCGAGGCCGAGCTTGCGGCGCATCCCATCGAGCCAGGCGGCCTGGAATTGGGCGACGAAGCCGGTGAGCGATTCCTGGGCGAGGTCGACGGCCTTCTGCTCGTCCTCGGCGAGGAGGGGGAGAAGGGCTTCGGCCAGGCGGGCCAGGTTCCATTGCAGGATGCGCGGCTGGTTGCCGTAGGCGTAGCGGCCGGCATGGTCGATGGAACTGAATACCGTTGATGGATCGTAGTGGTCCATGAAGGCGCAGGGGCCGTAGTCGATCGTCTCCCCGGAGACGGTGGTGTTGTCGGTGTTCATCACGCCATGGATGAAGCCGACCAGCATCCATTGCGCGACCAGCTGCGCCTGGCGGGCGATGACCCCTTCGAGCAGGGCGCGATAGGGCGCCTCGGCGGCGGCGGCGTCCGGATAGTGGCGGGCGATGACGTGGTCGGCGAGGAGGCGGACGGCCTCGGCATCGCCGCGGGCGGCGAAGAACTGGAAGGTGCCGACGCGGATATGGCTGGCGGCGACGCGGGTGAGCACCGCGCCGGGTAGCGCCGTCTCGCGGAAGACCTGATCGCCGGTCAGCACCGCGGCGAGGGACCGGGTGGTCGGGATGCCGAGGGCGAACATCGCCTCGCTGATGATGTATTCGCGCAGGACCGGGCCGAGGGCGGCGCGGCCGTCGCCGCCGCGGGAGAAGGGCGTGCGGCCGGAGCCCTTCAATTGCAGGTCGCGGCGGGCGCCGTCGCGGCCGGCCACCTCGCCGAGCAGGATGGCGCGGCCATCGCCGAGTTGCGGGTTGAAATGGCCGAATTGGTGCCCGGCATAGGCCTCGGCGATGAAGGCGGCGCCCTCGGCGACGCGGTTGCCGGCGAGGATCTCGACGCCTTCGGGGCTGGCGAGCGCCGCCGGGTCGAGGCCGAGATCCGCGCAGAGCGGCAGGTTCAGCTTCACCAGGCGCGGGGCGCTGACCGGCTGGGGGGCCATGCGGACGAAGAAGCGCTCGGGAAGCCGGGCGTAGCTCGTATCGAAGGGGATCTGGACGGGCATGGGGGGTTCCTCGGCGCGTCGCGCGGCGCGCCTCTGCCGGTAATGCCTCGTTCAACGCCCCCAGGAGCCAGGGTTCCGGGCTAGGGTTCCTCGGGCGCGCGCGGCGCGTCGGACAGGGGGGCGAGGTCGGGCTGCTGGAGCGAGGGCGGGGCGTGGCGGCGCGGGTCGTAGAGCCAGCCGCCGCCGGGGCCGGATTCCAGCACCAAGTCCTCGGCGCCCTCGATCAGCCGGGCGAGGGTGCCGGCGCCGCCGAAGCGGCTGCGGCGGACCCAGCCGCCGAGCTCCAGATGGATGCGCTTGCCGAGCGCGGGCAGGTGCAGCGGCGCCTCGGCGGCCGCGACCAGGCGGCGCAACGTGGCGAGGATGGCGGCGCGCTGGGCGGTGGGCTCCATCGGGTCGCCAGTGGGATCGCTATTGGGATCGTTGGAGGGGCCGGGCGGGTCGGCTTCGGCGGGGATGGTGATGTCGGCGAATTCGCCCAAGGGGATCACTTGGTCCGCGGCGGCGCGGAGGGCGGCGGCGGCACTGTCCGGGGCGATCACCATGATGCGGCGGTCATGCTCGCGCAGCCGGTGCAGCAGCGGGGTGAAGTCGCTGTCGCCGGAAAGGATCAGCATTTCCTCGAAGCGCGTCGGGTGGCCCAGCGCCTCATGGATGTCGAGCGCCATGACGATGTCGGCGGCGTTCTTCAGCCGGGCAAGGCGGGGGCAATCGACCACGGTGAAGCCGGCGCGGACGAAGTCGGCGCGGAAGCGGCTGTAGTAGAGGCGGGGCTGGCCGAGCCAGCCGGCCAGCTCGCCATTCGGCTCCGGCTCGGTCCAGCCGGCCGGGTTCAGGTAGCAGCGGCGGACCAGCAGGCGGCGGGGGCCGCCGGGAGCGCCGTCGGCGAGCCAGGCGAGCCAGCGGGTGGGGTGGGAGGCGAAATTCCAGGCTGCCCATTCGTCGATGGCGACGAGCCCGGCGAAGACATTGTCGAAATCAAGATAGAGCGCCGCCCGGCGAGGTTCCGTCACGAGCTCCTCCCCTCCATTGACCTGACTTCACTGACCCTGGGCGAAACAATTGGGGGCGGCAGCCGGTCCCGCAAGCACGGCGCTTGACGCGGGCGGGCGAGGCTGCCCATGGTCCCGCCCCTTTCCTCGAGGACAAAGCCAGAGCCATGCCTGCGATTACCCTGCCCGACGGTTCCGTCCGCGCCTTCGATGGGCCGGTGACGGGCACTACCGTCGCGGCGGCGATCGGGCCGGGGCTCGCCAAGGCGGCGCTGGCGATGCAGGTCGACGGCGTGACGCGCGACCTCGCCATGCCGATCGAGCGGGATGCGGCGGTGCGCTTCATCACGCGGCGCGACCCGGAGGCGCTGGAGATGATCCGGCACGACGCGGCGCATGTGCTGGCCGAGGCCGTGCAGGCGCTCTACCCGGGCACGCAGGTGACGATCGGGCCGTCGATCGAGAACGGCTTCTACTACGACTTCGCCCGCAACGAGCCTTTCACGCCCGAGGATTTCGGCGCCATCGAGGCGAAGATGCGGGAGATCGTGGCGCGCAACGCGGCCTTCGTGCGGTCCGTCATGCCGAGGGAGGAGGCGATCGGCTTCTTCGAGGCGCGGGGCGAGAAGTACAAGGCGCAGCTGATCCGCGACCTGCCGGAGACGGAGGAGATCAGCCTCTATTCCCAGGGCGACTGGATCGACCTTTGCCGCGGGCCGCACATGCGGGGCACGGGGGATGTCGGCACGGCCTTCAAGCTGATGAAGGTGGCCGGGGCCTATTGGCGGGGCGACCACCGCAACGCCATGCTGAGCCGCATCTACGGCACCGCCTGGCGCGACCAGAAGGAGCTGGACGCCTATCTCCATCAGCTGGAGGAGGCGGAGAAGCGCGACCACCGCAAGATCGGCCGCGAGATGCACCTGTTCCACCTTCAGGAGGAGGCGACGGGAAGCATTTTCTGGCATCCGAAGGGGTGGAAGCTCTACCGGACGCTTGAGGACTACATGCGGCGCCGGCTGGATGCGACGGCCTATCAGGAGGTGCGGACGCCGCAGCTGCTCGACCGGAAGCTGTGGGAGGCTTCCGGGCACTGGGAGAAGTTCCGCGAGGCGATGTTCATCGCGCGGGTCGAGGACGAGGACGAGAAGGATCGTGTTCTCGCGCTTAAGCCGATGAACTGCCCGTGCCATGTGCAGATCTTCAACCAGGGACTGCGCAGCTACCGGGAGCTGCCCTTGCGGATGGCTGAGTTCGGCGCCTGCCACCGCTACGAGCCGAGCGGGGCGCTGCATGGAATCATGCGGGTGCGCGCCTTCACCCAGGACGATGCGCATATCTTCTGCACCGAGGAGCAGATCGCGGCCGAGACGGTGGAATTCGTAGCCCTTCTCTCCTCGATCTACCGGGATCTCGGCTTCGAGGAATTCCGGGTGAAGTTCAGCGACCGGCCGGCGACACGGGCCGGGACGGACGCGGTGTGGGACCAGGCGGAAGGGGCGTTGCGCGAGGCCTGCCGGACGGCAGGCGTCGAGTACACCCTCAACCCGGGCGAAGGGGCCTTCTATGGGCCGAAGCTGGAATTCGTGCTGCGGGACGCCATCGGGCGGGATTGGCAGTGCGGCACCTTGCAGGTGGATTTCGTCCTGCCGGAGCGGCTCGGGGCGGAGTATGTCGCCGAGGACGGGTCGCGCAAGCGGCCGGTGATGCTGCACCGGGCCATCCTCGGTAGCTTCGAGCGGTTCATCGGCATCCTGATCGAGCAGCATGCCGGGCGCTTCCCGCTCTGGCTGGCGCCGGTGCAGGTGGTGGTGACGACCATCGTCTCGGACGCCGACGGCTATGCGCGGGAGGCGGCGGCGGCGCTGGCGAAGGCCGGCATCCGCGTCGAACTCGATCTGCGCAACGAGAAGATCAACCGCAAGGTGGTCGACCATATCGAGCAGCGGGTGCCGGTGCTGGCCGTGGTCGGGCGGCGGGAGGCAGAGGAGCGGACGCTCGTGCTGCGCCGCCTGCCGGGGCGCGAGCAGCAGGCGCTGCCGCTGGAGGAGGCGGTTCGCCTCCTCTCGGCCGAAGCCTTGCCGCCGGATCGTGCAGAGGCCGCGCCGATGGTTGCAGCGGCGTGAGGCAAGCCCCATAAAGTAACGCTCTACCCCTTTCACTGCGACAGGAGACGACCATAGCCAGAGGCCCCGTTTCGAATCAGCCGCCGACGCGCGACGGCCCGCGCGTCAACGAGGATATTCGCGTCCCCCAGGTGCGGCTCATCGACCAGGAAGGCGAGATGATCGGCGTCATGTCCGCGCGCGATGCGCTGCTGCGGGCCTATGATGCCGGGCTCGATCTGCTCGAGATCAGCCCCAATGCCGTGCCGCCGGTGTGCAAGATCACCGACTACGGCAAGTTCAAGTACGAGCAGCAGAAGAAGGCGAACGAAGCCCGCAAGCGGCAGAAAGTCGTCGAGATCAAGGAAGTCAAGGTCCGTCCGAACATCGACGACCATGACTACGAGGTCAAGATGCGCCAGATGAAGAGCTTCATCGGCGAGGGCGACAAGGTCAAGGTCACGCTGCGTTTCCGTGGCCGCGAGATGGCGCACCAGGATCTCGGCATCAAGGTATTGGAGCGGATCCGGGTTGAACTTGGCGAGACCATCAAGGTCGAGCAGATGCCGCGCCTCGAGAACCGCCAGATGATCATGGTGCTGGCGCCGAAGTAACCCGAGGCTTGACTGAGAGGGTGCGAGGCCTTACGGCTCCCGCCCTCGGGTCGCCCCGAACCAGACGGTCCCCTGCCGGGCAGGGGGCTCCGCCGCTCCGCGAAGGCTCGCGCAGCGGCGCGTTCTGTTTTGGGCGGGCCGGATGTAAAGGGTGACCATGTTCGAGGCATTGTCCGGCAAGCTGAACGGGGTCTTCGACCGGTTGCGCCGCCGCGGCGCGCTGACCGAGGCCGACGTGAACGAAGCGCTGCGCGAGGTGCGCGTGGCGTTGCTGGAGGCCGATGTCGCGCTGCCGGTGGTCAAGGACCTCACGGCCAAGGTGCGGGAGCGGGCGGTCGGCGTCGAGGTGCTGCGGAGTGTCTCGCCGGCGCAGCAGGTCATCAAGATCGTCAACGACGCGCTGGTCGAGGCGCTGGGGGGCGGCGAGGGCGATAGCGGGGCGCGGGGGCTCGACCTCAATGCGCCGTCGCCGGTGCCGATCCTGATGGTCGGCTTGCAGGGCTCGGGCAAGACCACGACTTCGGGCAAGATCGCGCTGCGGCTGAAGAACCGCGAGAAGAAGAAGGTGCTGCTCGCCTCGCTCGACGTCCACCGGCCGGCGGCGCAGCTGCAGCTGGAGACGCTGGCGAAGCAGGTCGGTGTTGCGAGCCTGCCGATCGTGGCGGGGGAGACGCCCCTGCAGATCGCGGCGCGCGCCATGGATCTCGGGCGGCGCGAGCTGTTCGATGTGGTGGTGCTGGATACCGCCGGGCGCCTCGCCATCGACGAGGCGTTGATGGACGAGGTCGCGCAGGTCAAGGCGGCGACGCGGCCGCACGAGACGCTGCTCGTCGTCGATGCGATGACGGGCCAGGATGCTGTCAACACCGCGCGGGCTTTTCAGGACAAGGTGGGCGTCAGCGGCATCGTCATGACGCGGATCGACGGCGATGCGCGCGGCGGCGCGGCGCTGTCGATGCGGGCGGTGACGGGCGCGCCGATCAAGCTGCTGGGCGCGGGCGAGAAGCTCGATGCGCTGGAGGACTTCCACCCGGACCGCATCGCCGGGCGCATCCTCGGCATGGGCGACATCGTCTCGCTGGTCGAGCGGGCGGCGGAGACCATCGACCAGGCGGAAGCCGAGAAGATGGCGGCCCGGATGCAGAAGGGCCAGTTCAACCTGGAAGACTACGCCAATCAGCTGAAGCAGATCGGCAAGATGGGCTCGCTCTCCGGCATCCTCGGCATGCTGCCGGGCATCGGCAAGATGAAGCAGCAGATCGAGGGGGCCAATCTCGACCAGACCATCCTCAAGCGTCAGGCGGCGATCATCGGCAGCATGACGCCGAAGGAGCGGCGGGCGCCCGACATCATCAAGGCCTCGCGCAAGCGGCGCATCGCCGCCGGCAGCGGCGCCACGGTGCAGGAGGTCAACCGCCTGCTCAAGCAGTTCGACGAGATGTCCGCGATGATGAAGCGGATGAACAAGCTCGGCCAGAAGGGGCTGATGCGGGGTGGCCTCGGCGCCCTGCTCCCCAAGGGGATGAACCTCCCCGGCGGCCGGAAGCCTTTCTGATACCACTCAAGGAGTAGAACCAGGACCATGGGTCTCAAGATTCGCCTCGCCCGCGCCGGCGCCAAGAAGCGCCCCTACTACCACATCGTCGTGGCCGACAGCCGCAGCCCGCGCGACGGCCGCTTCATCGAGAAGGTGGGCAGCTACAACCCGATGCTGCCCTCCGACCATGCCGACCGCATCCGCCTCGAGGACGAGCGGATCAAGCATTGGCTCGGCGAGGGTGCCGTCGCCACCGACCGCGTGGCGAAGTTCCTCGGCAAGGCCGACCTGGCGCCGATGCCGGTGTTCAACGAGCAGCCGAAGCAGTCCGCGCCGAAGAAGAAGGCGCAGGAGCGCGCCGCCGCGGTGGGCTGAGTCAAGGGAGCTGACCGGTGGCTGGTACGCGCATCCTGGTGGGGGAGATCGGCAGGCCGCACGGTGTGCGCGGCCTGGTGAAGCTGCGCAGCTTCACCGCCGACCCTGCCGCGATTGCCGGGTACGGGCCGCTGACGGATGAGGCGGGGGTGCGGCACTTCGGCATCACGCTGCTGGCCGAGGGGCTGGCGCGGGTCGAGGGCATCGCCGACCGGGATGCGGCAGCGCGGCTGACCGGGACCCTGCTCTATGCCGAGCGCGACAGGCTGCCGCCGCCGGACGAGGAGGAATACTACCTCGCCGACCTGATCGGCCTTCGGGCCGAGACGGAGGCGGGGGAGGGCCTCGGGGCAATTCGTGCCGTGGAGGACCATGGCGCGGGGGCCTTCCTCGTGCTGGAGGGTCCGCCCGAGCGGTTGGTGCCCTTCACGCGGGCGGCGGTGCCGGTGGTCGATCTGGCGGGCGGGCGCGTCGTCGTCGTGCTGCCGGATGAGGTTGTCGTGCCGCCGACGGCGGAGGATGCCGCATGAGCTGGCAGGCCTCCGTCCTCACCCTCTTCCCCGAGATGTTTCCGGGGCCGCTCGGGCATTCGCTCGCCGGCCGCGCGCTGCGCGAGGGGCGCTGGGGGCTGGATGCCATCGACATCCGCGGCTTCGCCACCGACCGGCACCGCAGCGTGGACGACACGCCCTGCGGCGGCGGGGCGGGGATGGTGCTGCGGCCCGACGTGGTGGATGCGGCCTGTGAAGCAGCGCTTGCCTCGGGGCCAGGGCGGCCGGTGGTCGCGCTGACGCCGCGGGGGGTGCCGCTGGACCAGGCGATGGTCCGCGGCTTCGCCGAGGGGCCGGGGGTCGTGCTGCTCTGCGGGCGGTTCGAGGGCATCGACCAGCGCGTCATCGAGGCGCGGGGGATGCTCGAGGTCTCGATCGGGGACTACGTGCTCTCCGGCGGCGAGCCGGCGGCGCTCGTCCTGCTCGATGCCTGCGTGCGGCTGCTGCCCGGTGTGATGGGCGCGGCGGCGAGCGGGGAGGAGGAGAGCTTTTCCTCGGGCCTGTTGGAATATCCGCACTATACGCGGCCGACGAATTGGAACGGCCTCTCCGTGCCGCCCGTGCTGCTTTCCGGCAACCATGCCGAGGTGGCGCGCTGGAGGCGGGAGCAGGCCGAGATGCTGACACGGACCCGCCGCCCTGACCTGTGGGCCCGGCATGGCTCCGACAACCCTATCGCGCTGGACGGCCAGGCCAGCGCCGCCTAGTTATCGAATGTAAAGGACAACGCATCATGAACCTGCTTCAGCAATTCGAGGCGGACCAGCTTGCCCGTCTCTCCGGCCTTCGCGGCGTGCCGGAATTCGGCCCGGGCGACACCGTGCGCGTCATGGTGCGGGTGGTCGAGGGCGAGCGCGTGCGCTCCCAGGCCTATGAGGGCGTGGTCATCGCCCGCAGCAACAAGGGCGTGAACAGCAACTTCACCGTCCGCAAGCTCTCCTATGGCGAGGGCGTGGAGCGCGTCTTCCCGCTCTACTCCCCCTCCGTGACGGAGATCGCGGTGGTGCGCCGCGGCAAGGTGCGCCGGGCGAAGCTCTATTACCTGCGTGGCCGGACCGGCAAGGCCGCCCGCATCGAGGAGAAGCGCGAGGTCCGCACGACGGCCGAGGCGCAAGGCTGAACCAGCGGCGTCCCCGGGCCCAGGCGGCCCGGGGCGCCCATCAGAGAGTTTGGGGAACGTCATGTCAGCGCAGAAACCGCGCACGCTGTTCGACAAGATCTGGGACGCCCATGTCGTCGAGACCCTGCCCGACGGCACCGCGCTTCTCTACATCGACCTCCACCTCACCCATGAGGTGACGACGCCCCAGGCTTTCGACGGGCTTCGCGCCGCCGGCCGCAAGGTGCGCCGGCCCGATGCGACGCTCGCCGTCATCGACCACAACATCGCCACCGATGCCAGCCGCTACACCGGGATCGTCGATCCCGAGAGCCGGCTGCAGGTCGAGACGCTGGAGAAGAACGTCGCGGAATTCGGCGTCCCCTTCATCCCGCTGCTCGATACGCGCCAGGGCATCGTGCATGTGATCGGGCCGGAGCTGGGCCGCTCGCTGCCGGGCATGACCATCGTCTGCGGCGACAGCCACACCTCGACGCATGGCGCGATGGGGGCGCTGGCCTTCGGCATCGGCACCTCCGAGGTGGAGCATGTGCTGGCGACGCAGACCTTGTTGCAGAAGCCGGCGAAGAACATGCAGGTCCTCGTCGAGGGCAACCTCGCGGTCGGCTGCTCGGCGAAGGACGTGACGCTGGCCATCATCGGCAAGATCGGCACGGCGGGCGGCACGGGCCATGTGATCGAATATGCAGGCGATGCGATCCGCGGGCTCGACATGGCGGGGCGGATGACGCTCTGCAACATGTCGATCGAGGGCGGGGCGCGGGCCGGCATGGTGGCGCCGGACCAGACCACCTTCGACTACATCGCCCGCACGCCGAACGGGCCGAAGGGCGAGGCGCTGGCGCGGGCGATCGAGTGGTGGAAGACGTTGCCGACCGATGCAGGGGCGCATTTCGACCGCGTCGTGACGCTCGCCGCGCATGAGATCGCGCCGCAGGTCACCTGGGGGACGAGCCCGGAGGATGTGCTGCCGATCACGGCCATCGTGCCTGACCCGGAGGCCGTCGAGGACGAGGCGCGGCGCGAGCAGTTCCGCCGCAAGATGCAGTATATGGGGCTGACGCCGGGGCAGAAGCTGCAGGACCTGCCGCTCGACGTCGTCTTCATCGGCTCCTGCACCAACAGCCGGATCGAGGACATCCGCGTCGCCGCCAGCATCGCGCGTGGCCGCAAGGTCGCCGACGGGGTGCGGGCGCTGGTGGTGCCGGGCTCGGGCCTGGTGAAGAAGCAGGCGGAGGCGGAGGGGCTGGATCGCATCCTCCAGGAGGCCGGCTTCGAGTGGCGTGAGGCGGGGTGCTCGATGTGCCTCGGCATGAACCCGGACAAGCTGACGCCAGGCCAGCGCTCGGCCTCCACCTCGAACCGGAATTTCGAGGGGCGGCAGGGGCCGGGTGGGCGGACGCACCTCGTCTCGCCGGCGACGGCGGCGGCGAGCGCGATTGCCGGGCATCTGGCGGATGTGCGGGATTATCAGCCGAAGGACGCCCATTGATGGAAGCCTTCACGACCCTGACCGGCATCGCGGCGCCGATGCCGAAGGCCAATGTGGATACCGACCAGATCATCCCGGCGCGGTTCCTCAAGTCGATCAGCCGCACGGGCTTCGGCAAGAACCTGTTTGCGAACTTCCGCTTCAGGGAGGACGGGTCGGAGAACCCGGATTTCGTCCTCAACCAGGAGCCGTATCGGAAGGCCGAGATCCTCATCGCCTTCGAGAATTTCGGCTGCGGCTCGTCGCGCGAGCATGCGCCCTGGGCGCTGCTCGACTTCGGCATCCGCTGCGTCATCGCGCCCGACTTCGCCGACATCTTCCACAACAACAGCTTCAAGAACGGCGTGCTGCCGGTGAAGCTGCCGCGCGAAGTCTGCGCGCAGCTGATGGAAGACGCGAAGATGGGCGAGAACGCCCGCATCACCGTCGATCTCGAGCGGCAGGTGGTGGTGCGGCCGAGCGGCGAGGAAATCCCCTTCCAGATCGACCCGCTGCGGCGGCACCTGCTGCTGAACGGGCTCGACGATATCGGCCAGACCATGCAACACGCCCCGGCGATCGACGGCTTCGAGGCGAAGCAGCGGGCAGCGCAGCCCTGGCTCTACGGCGCATAACGCAAGGATAGGTCGATGGCTGCGAACAAGACGCTGCTGGTGCTGCCGGGTGACGGCATCGGCCCCGAGGTGATGCACGAGGTCACCCGCGTCATCGACTGGCTGGAGCGGCGGCGGAGCGTGACCTTCCGCATCGAGGAGGGGCTGGTCGGCGGCGCCGCGATCGACGCGCTCGGCACGCCCTGCCCGGACGAGACGGTGGCCAAGGCACGGTCGGCGGATGCGGTGCTGTTCGGCAGCGTTGGCGGGCCGAAATGGGACAGCCTGCCCTTCGACCAGCGGCCGGAGCTTGGCATCCTGCGGCTCCGCAAGGATCTGGGGCTGTTCGCCAACCTGCGCCCGGCGCTGGTGATGGACCCGCTGGCCGAGGCCTCCTCGCTGAAGGCCGATGTGGTGCGCGGCGTCGACATCATGGTGGTGCGCGAGACGGTGGGCGGCGTCTATTTCGGCGAGCCGCGCGGCGTGGAGAAGGCGCCGGACGGCCGCCGCCGGGGCTTCGACACGCAGGTCTATTTCGAGGACGAGATCGCCCGCGTGGCGCGCGTCGCCTTCGACCTGGCGCGGAAGCGCCGCAACAAGGTGACAAGCGTCGAGAAGGCGAATGTCATGCAGTCCGGCCGGCTCTGGCGGGCCGTGGTCGGCGAGGTGCACAAGGCCGAGTACCCGGACGTGCAGCTCGAGAACATGTATGCCGACAACTGCGCGATGCAGCTCTGCTCGCGCCCGAAGCAGTTCGACGTCATCCTCGGCGACAACCTGTTCGGCGACATCCTCAGCGACCTGGCGGCGGCGCTGACGGGCTCGCTCGGGATGCTGCCTTCCGCCACGTTGGGCGCCGTCGATCCGACCAGCGGCAAGCGCTACGCGCTCTACGAGCCGATCCATGGCTCGGCGCCGGATATCGCGGGGCGGGGCGTGGCCAATCCATGCGCGCAGATCCTCTCCTTCGCCATGCTGCTGCGCTGGTCCTTCGGCATGGAGGAGGATGCGGCGCTGGTCGAATCCGCCGTCGAGAAGGTGCTGGCCGGCGGCCTGCGCACCGCCGACATCATGCAGCCTGGCATGGCGCGGGTCGGCACCAGCGTCATGGGCGAGGCGGTGGTGCGGGAGTTGGAGAAGCTGTCCCTGTAAAGGGCGGATAGGGGGTTGCGCCGCGGCGCGGCCTCCGCTATTTCGCCTGCCTCGCCGCTTCGGCGGCTGCGCGCCCGTAGCTCAGCTGGATAGAGCACCAGACTACGAATCTGGGGGTCAGGAGTTCGAATCTCTTCGGGCGCGCCACTTTTCCCTTCCGAATCAATTGCGTGGACGCAGCGGGTTCAGCCGGGTTTATGATCCGGCTCCGCTGTCGCAGGAAGGCGGGTGCGGCATGAGTCCGGTCTTCCGTCGTATCCTCGCGCTGGCCCTGGTCTTCTGGTTGGGCATCGCCCCCGGCTTCGCCACCGAGCAGGCCTCGCCGCTTCGTGTCCGGGTGATCGGCGGCTTCGCCGGGACCAGCCAGTTCGACCGCATCGAGCAGCCATTTTGGACGCGCCGGCTGCCCGCCCTGACCGGTGGTCGGATGGTGGCGACGCTGCAGGCCTCGACCCAGGCCGGGGTGTCTTTGGACCAGATGCTGAACGTCATGCGGAGTGGCGCGGTGCTGTTCGGCACGGTGGAGGCGAATGCGGTCGCCTTCGACGAACCGGAGCTGGCGGTGGCGGACTTGCCGCTGCTGGCCGAGGACACGGCGGCGCTGCGGCGGATGGTCGAGATCTGGCGGCCACGCTTCCAGGCAATTCTCGCCGAGCACTATGCGACCGAGCTGCTCGCGGTCTTCATCCGGCCGCCGCAGGTCGTCTTCTGCAACAAGCCTTTCGCCGGGCTGCGGGGGCTGGCGGGGCTACGGGTGCGCGTGGCCTCGGTCAACCAGGCGGACCTGGTGCTGGCGGTCGGGGCGCAGCCGGTGGTGATGGCCTTCGACCGCATCGTCGGGGCGGTGCGCGAGGGGTTGGTGGATTGCGCCATCACCGGCGGGCTGCCGGGCCATGCGATCGGGCTGCACCGCGTCACCACCCATGTCTCCACCCTGCCCCTGGGTTGGGCGATGTCCTTCCTCACCGCGCACCGGCCGGGCTGGCAGGCGCTGCCGGCCGGGCTGCGGGAGGCGGTGCGCGAGGGCATCGCCGGGCTGGAGGCGACGATGTGGAGCGCGGCGGAGGAGGATCGGGAGCAGGGCGAGGCCTGCAACACCGGGCAGGCGCCCTGCCGCCATGGCGAGCGGGCGCGGCTGGTGCCGGTGCGGGAGGACCCCGCGGGCATCCGGCCGCTCTTCGGCACCGCCGTGCTGCCGGGCTGGGCGCGGCGCTGCGGCTCCACCTGCGCCGAGAGCTGGAACGCCGTGGCGGGGCCAGCCACCGGCGTCCAGGCGGTATGGTGACCGTGCCTACGGCGCGTAGTGGGTCGGCAGGGCTGTGGTGTACTTGATCCGCTCCATGGAGAAGCCGGAGCTGACGTCGAGCAGGTCACCGATCCCGATGAGCTGCTTGTAGATGGCATCGTAGGCGGCGATGTCGGGAACGACGACGCGCAGCAGGTAGTCCACCGTGCCGCTCATGCGGTGGAATTCCACCACCTCCGGGATGGCCGAGACCAGGCGGCAGAAGCGCTCGGCCCAGGCGGCGTTGTGCTGGCTGGTGCGGATGCTGACGAAGACGGTGACGCCAACGCGGAGCTTCTCGGCATCCAGCAGGGCGACGCGGCGGCGGATGATCCCTGCCTCCTCCAGGCGGCGGATGCGGCGCCAGCAGGGCGAAGGGGAGAGGCCGGCGCGCTCGGCGAGTTCGGCAACGGGGAGGGTGGCATCCTCCTGCAAGACGGCAAGGATGCTGCGGTCGATCCGGTCCAACTGGAATGCCATGCCTCGATATCCGCGGGACTTGGAATGGTGTTGTCGAAACCTCCGCTGCAAAGAGGGAATTTGCAACCTGCTTCCGGGTTTCGTGGGGGATGATCTCCCGGTTTCGAGAGGAGGCTGCCATGGCCCGCTGGTCCTTTACCCAACACCCGGCTTCGGTCAACGAGACCTATCTCGAGCATATGGCAACGGCAGGGAGCTTCGGCTGGCGGATGCTGACGGCCTCGCTCGCCTGCTTCGCCCATGCGCTGGTACCCTTCGCCTTCGAGAAGACCGGCTCCACCGCCATCCGCGAGCTGCATGAGCGGATGGTGACGAACCGGGTGCGTCACCAGGCCCCGGCGGGCGAGGCGCAGCGCGCGGGCTGATCGCGGCTTCCGGCCGGGCTTGTCTCCGGTCTAGCATCGCCTGGAAAGCGATGCCGGCCTGGGACGAAGGCTGGCTGGAGGAGCGCAGCCCATGGATGGCATCCTGACCGGCCGGTCGGCCGAGGCGACGGCCGCAACCTGGCTCGATGAGTTTGCCGCGGCACTGGAGGCGGGCGAGGCGGCGCGGATCGCGGCGCTCTTCGCCACGGAATGCCATTGGCGGGACCTACTCGCCTTCACCTGGGAGCTGCATACCGTCTCGGGGGCGGAGGCGATTGCCGGGCGGCTGCAACCCTGCCTCGCGGCCATGGCGCCGCGCGATGTGAGGCTGGCCGAAGGGCGGACGCCGCCGCGGGTGGTGCGGCGGGCCGGCACCGAGGCGGTCGAGGCGATCTTCAGCTTCGAGACCGTGGTGGGGCCGTGCAACGGCGTCGTCCGGCTGGTGCAGGAGGCGGGCGGGCCGCGGGCCTGGACGCTGATGACGGCGCTCGACGAGATCCGCGGGCATGAGGACCCGGCCGATGGCAAGCGCTGGCAGGATGTCGACTGGCGGCGGAATTTCGGCGGGGAGAACTGGCTCGACCGGCGCAATCGCGCGCGGGCCTATGCCGACCGCGACCCGGCGGTGCTGGTGGTGGGGGCGGCGCAGGCGGGGCTTTCCGTCGCCGCGCGGCTCACGCTGCTCGGCGTCGATACGCTGGTGGTGGAGCGGGAGGGACGCATCGGCGACAGTTGGCGGCGGCGCTACCACGCGCTGACGCTGCACAATGAGACGCGGGTCAATCACCTGCCCTACATGCCCTTCCCCAAGAGCTGGCCGGTCTTCATCCCGAAGGACATGCTGGCCAACTGGTTCGAGCTCTATGCCGAGGCGATGGAGCTCAACGTCTGGACCGGGACGGAGCTGGTCTCGGGTGATTGGGACGAGGCGGCGCAGTGCTGGGACGTGCTGCTGCGCAAGGCGGACGGGACGGAGCGGCGGATGCGGCCGCGGCACATCGTCTTCGCCAATGGCACGAGCACGACGCCCAAGATGCCGGACCTGCCGGGGCTCAGCGACTTCCGCGGCACGGTGACGCATTCCGGGCGGCATGGCAGCGGGCTCGACTGGCGCGGCAAGCGGGCGCTGGTGCTGGGCACCGGGACCTCGGGGCATGACGTGGCGCAGGACCTCGCCGTCTCGGGCGCGGCGGAGGTGACGCTGGTGCAGCGGCGGCCGACCCTCGTCGTCAGCCTGAAGGAGGCGCAGGCGCCCTATGCGCTCTACGACGAGGACATCTCCTTCGAGGACCGCGACCTGCTGGCGACATCCTTCCCCTTCCCCGTCTACAAGCGGGCGCACCAGCTGATGACGGAGCGCAACCGGGAAGCCGACCGCGAGATGTTGGAAGGGCTGGAGCGGCGCGGCTTCCGCCTGCAATGGGGCGAGGACGGGAGCGGCTGGCAGATCATGTATCAGAGCCGCGGCGGCGGGTATTACTTCGATGCAGGCTGCTCGCAGATGATCGTCGAGGGGCGCGTCGGGCTGATGCAGTTCGACGATATCGAGCGCTTCGGGCCCGAGGGCGCGGTGCTGCGCGACGGCAGCGTGAAGCCGGCCGACCTGATCGTGCTGGCGACGGGCTACGAGGGGCAGGCGGAATCGGCGCGGCGCATCCTCGGCGAGGCGGTGGGCGCGCGGATCGGGCGCGTCTGGGGCTATGACGAGGAGGGCGAGCTGCACGGCATGTGGCGGCCGACCGGGCAGCCGGGGCTTTGGTTCCATGCGGGCGGGCTGGCGCAGTGCCGCATCTTCTCGAAGGTGCTGGCCTTGCAGATCAAGGGGCGGGAGCTGGGCTTGCTCGCCAGCGGGTGACGCGGGCCGGGCCGGCGGCGGGGCGCTCGATCAGGAGGCCGCTGCCTTCTTTGGGTAGCCAGGCGAACCAGTCGCGCACCGGGAGGCCGAGCAGGCGGCCGGCGAGGGCGGCAATGGGGCCGCCATGCGAGATGGCGATGACCGAGGCGCCGCTCGGCAGGGTGGCGAGCCAGGCGAAGGCGCGGGCGGCCAATTCATCCGTCGTCTCGCCGCCGCCGGGGCGGAAATGGTCCGGCGCGTCGATCATGCCGTCCATGGCGCTGCCTTCGGCTTGCCAGATGGCGTCCCAGGGCTGGCCTTCCCAGGTGCCGAAGTCGCGTTCCAGCAGGCGGCGGTCCCACTGGATGGGGAGGGCGTGGCGGCAGGCGATGAGGCCGGCGAGCAGGCCAGCGCGCCGGGATGGGGAGGCGTGGAGGGCGTCGGCGGCGGGGATGAGGGCAGCGAGGCGGTGGGCAGTGGCGCGGCCCTCGGCGCCGAGCGGGGCTTCGCTCTGGCCGTAGCAGCGGGCGCGCCAGGAGGCGGCGACCTTCGTGTGGCGAAGGAGGAGCAGGCGCATCGGCTCAGCGGCCGGCGGCGAAGGCGAGGCCGGTCAGCACCAGCCCGGCATAGCCGGCGAAGCCGAAGCAGTCGCCGGTGCTGCCGCCGAGATGCCGCAACACCAAGCGGCGGAACCAGGCGAGGAACAGGGCGGCGGCGAACAGGGCGAGCAGCGTCGCCCGGGCATCCCACCAAAGGCCGAGCAGGGGCACGGGCAGGCTGAGCAGCAGGGCGAGGGCGAGGCTGCGTGGCTTCGCCTGCGGGGCGACGCTGCCGCCGAGGCCGGCGCGGCCGGGCATGGGCGGGATGGCGAGCATCGCCGCCAACATCAGCAGCCGAGCGGCCCAGCCGGAGACGATCAGCGCGACAACGGCAGTAGGGGCGTCGGGGAGGGCGATCAGGCCGCCGGTACGGAGCGCCAGGGCGAAGGCGAGGCCGAGCAGGCCGAAGGCGCCGATGCGGCTGTCCTTCATGATGCGGAGCACGTCCTCCGGCGTGCGGCCGCCGCCGAAGCCGTCACAGAAATCGGCGACGGCGTCCTCATGCAGGGCGCCGGTGAGGCGGGCTTCCAACGCCAGGGCGAGGAGGATGGCCAGCGGCAGGGGCCAGAGCTGGGACGCGAGCCAGAGTGCAGCGGCGGCAAGGGCGCCGATCAGCGCGCCCATCAGCGGAAAGAGCGTGAGGGCGCGGGCGAGATCGGCCTCGAAATGCGCGGGGTCGGCGCTGGCGCCGCCGGGGATGGGCAGGCGCGTCAGGAATTGCAGGGCGGTGGCGGCGGCGCGCGGCCAGCCGGAGGTCATCCGCCGGTGACCTCGGCGAGCGTCGCCACATCGCGCAGCAGGGCGGCGGCGGCGTCGAGCAGGGGGAGCAGCAGGAGGGCGCCGCTGCCCTCGCCGAGGCGGAGCTGCCAGTCGAGGAAGGGCTCGAGGCCGAGGGCGGCCAGCGCCGGGGCGTGGCCGGGCTCCTCGCCGCGATGGGCGGCGATGGCGGTGCGGAGCGCATCGGGCTCCAGGGCGCGGGCGACGAGGGCGGCGGCGGCGGTGATGAAGCCGTCGAGGACCAGGGTCATGCCGAGGTGCGAGGCGGCGGCGATGCAGCCGGCCATGGCGGCGATCTCGTAGCCGGCGAGGCCGGCGATGGCGCGGCGTGGGTCTGGTTCCGCATGGGCGCGGGCGAGGGCGGCGGCGACGGCGGCGTGCTTGCGGGCGAGGCTCTCCGGCGTGGCGCCGGCGCCGGGGCCGACCATCGTGGCGGGTTCGGCGCCGGTCAGCAGGGCGGCGAGGCAGGCGGCGGCGGTGGTGTTGCCGATGCCCATCTCGCCGATGGCGAGGACGCGGATGCCCTCGGCAGCGGCCTCCTCGGCGGCGTGGGTGCCGAGGGTCCAGGCGGCGTCGAACCCGGCGAGGGTCATGGCGGGTTCGCGGGCGAGGTTGGCGGTGCCCTCCGCGATGCGCCGGTCCTGGTAGCCGGGCTGGGGCGGGAAGGCGGGGGCCTTGGAGCCGGCGTCGATCAGCAGGAATTCGGTGCCGGAGGCGCGGGCGAGGGCGGCGCAGGTGGAGCGGCCGTCAAGCATCAGCCGCATCATCGCGGCCGTCACCTCGGCGGGCCAGAGGCCGACGCCTTCGGCCACCACGCCGTGGTCGCCGGCGAAGACGACGAGGCGGCGGGGGCGGGTTGCGGGCGTGATGGTGCCCTGGGTTTCGGCGAGGCGGCGGGCAAGACGTTCCAGGCGGCCGAGGCTGCCCTGGGGCTTGGCGAGGGAATCGAGGCGCTGCTGGGCGGCGTCGGCGGTCATGCGGTGGGCTCCGCGGGGGCGATGAGGTGGAAGAAGCTGCCGCTCACCCGGCCGCGGCGGCCGCCCGCGGGGCCGAGCGGGTCGCCCTCGGCGTTGCGGAGTTCCGCGAAGGGCGGGTCGGCGGTGGGGTCGAGGACGGTGGCGTAGTGGAATTCATGGCCGCGCCAGAGGCTGCCGTCGGCGAGGAGGCGGGCCTCGCGGTAGCCGAGATGCAGGCGGCGGCGGGCGAAGCTGCTGGCATGGCCGAGCAGGCCGGCCATGGCCTGGCGGGTACCCTCGGCATCCTCGATGCCCTGGCCGAGGACCATGTAGCCGCCGCACTCGCCATGGACCGGGCGGGTGGCGGCGAAGCGGCGGAGGCCGGCGAGGAAGCGCCCGGCGGCGGCGAGGCGGGGGGCGTGCAGCTCGGGGTAGCCGCCGGGGAGCCAGCAGGTGTCGCAGTGGTCGGGCGGGGGCTCGTCGGCGAGGGGGGAGAAGGGGTGCAGCTCGGCCCCGGCGGCGCGCCAGGCGGCGAGGATATGGGCGTAGAGGAAGGAGAAGGCTTCGTCACGGGCGAGGGCGATGCGCTGGCCGGGTGGGGCGAGGCGCGGCGTGGTGGCCGAAGCAGGGGGGATAGGGCGGGCGAGGGCCTGGAGGGCGTCGAGGTCGAGGTGGCGTTCGGCGAGTGCGGCGAGTGCGGCGAGGGTCTCGGCGAGGGCCGGGTGTTCCTCGGCCTGGACGAGGCCGAGATGGCGCTCCGGCAGGGCAGGCGGCGCGGCGCGGGGGATGGCGCCGAGGACGGGGATGCCGAGGGGAGCAATTGCGGCTTCCACCATGCGGCGGTGGCGGTCGCTGCCGGTGCGGTTCAGCACCACGCCGGCGATGCGGGTGGCGGGGTCATGCGAGGCGAAGCCGCGGAGGAGGGCGGCGGCGGATTGGGCCTGGCCGGTGACGTCGAGCACCAGCAGCACGGGGAGGCCGAGGCGGGCGCAGAGGTCGGCGGCGGCGCCTGTGCGGCCGGGCGGGCCGGCGATGCCGTCGAACAGGCCCATGGCGCCTTCGACCAGGAGCAGGTCGGCGCCGGTGGCGGCCTCGGCGGCCAGCGCGGCGAGCAGCGGGGGCGGCATGGCCCAGCTGTCGAGGTTGAGGCCGGGGCGGCCGGTGGCGGCGGCGTGGAAGGCCGTGTCGATATAGTCCGGCCCGGCCTTCGCGGCGCGGATGGCGAGGCCGCGGGCGCGCAGCGCGGCCAGCAGGGCGAGCGTCACCGTGGTCTTGCCGGCACCGGAGCGGGGGGCGGCGATGAGCAGGCCGGGGGCGGTCATGGGTGGGGCCGGTGACAGGGGGCGGGATCGGCCCTAGGTCGGGGGGAATGGATGCGCCCGCCCCCCTTCGCCGTGGCTGGACGACCGGCGCCTGCGCGACGGCGGCGGCGAAGGCGGCTTTCGTCGCGCTGCGCACCGGCAGCTTCCCTGATCCGGTGACGATCACCCTGCCGGGCGGGCAACGGCCGGCCTTCGCCCTGGCGCGGGGGGAATTCGTCGCGGGCGGGGCGGTGGCGGGGGTCGTCAAGGATGCGGGGGACGACCCCGACGTGACGCATGGCGCGCTGGTGCTGGCGACGGTGCGGCCGTTGCCCGCGGGGAGCGGGCTGCGCTTCCGGGCGGGCCCAGGGGTGGGCACCGTGACAAGGCCGGGGCTGCCGCTCCCGCCGGGGGAGCCGGCCATCAACCCGGTGCCGCGGCGGATGATGCGGGAGGCGCTCGAGGAGGTGGCGCCGGCGGGGGCGGATGCGGAGGTGGAGATTTCCATCCCCGGTGGGGAGGTGCTGGCGGAGCGGACGCTGAACGGGCGGCTTGGGATCGTCGGCGGGCTCTCGATCCTCGGCACGACGGGGATTGTGGTGCCCTATTCCTGCGCGGCCTGGATCGACAGCATCCATCGCGGCATCGATGTCGCAAGGGCGAGCGGCCTCGGCCATGTGGCGGGGGCGACGGGGGCGGCCTCGGAGGCGGCGGTGCGGGGGCTGCATGGGCTGCCCGATGTCGCGCTGATCGAGATGGGGGATTTCGTCGGTGGGATGCTGAAGTACCTGCGGCGGCATCCGGTGGAGCGGGTCACCGTCGCGGGCGGCGTCGCCAAGATGACCAAGCTGGCGCAGGGGATGCTCGACCTGCACTCGAAGCGCGGAGCGGCGGATATGGAGGCGCTGGCGGCGCTGGTCGGCGATGCAGCGCTCGGCGAGCGGGTGCGGGGGGCGAATACGGTAGCGGAGGCTTTTTCCCTCGTGCCGGGGCTTGGCGAGGCGATCGCGGCCGGAGCCTGGCGGGTGGCGGCGGGGGTGCTCGATGATCCTGGCATTGCGCTGGAGGTTGTGGTCTTCGACCGGGAGGGGCGGCTGATGGGCCGCGCGGATTTCGCCCCGAGCGGTCATGCACCCTCCAGCCCGCGGAAGCGGCGCTGATAGCCCTCGGAGTAGAGGGCGCTTTCGGTGGCGTGGGTGGCCAGCGCCGGGCCGATGAGGATGAGGGCCATGCGGTCGATGCCCGCCTCCGCCGTGCGGGGGGCGATGTCGGCGAGGGTGCCGCGGATGATCCGCTCATCCGGCCAGGTGGCGCGGACCACAACGGCGGCGGGGCAGGTGGCGCCGTAGAGGGGCGTCAGTTCCTTGACGATGCGGGGGAGCTGGGTCACGGCGAGGTGGATGGCGAGCGTCGCGCCGGTGGCGCCGAAGGCGGCGAGCGTCTCGCCCGAGGGCATGGCGGAGGCGCGGCCGGGCATGCGGGTCAGCACCAGACTTTGCGCGATTTCCGGCACCGTGAGTTCGCAGCCGAGGGCGGCGGCGGCGGCGGCGAAGGCGGGGACGCCGGGCGTCATCGTCACGGGGATGCCGTGGTGCTCCAGGCGGCGCTTCTGCTCGGCGAGCGCGGAGTAGATCGAGAGGTCGCCGGAATGCAGGCGGGCGACGTCCTGGCCGGCTGCGTGGGCGGCGAGGCATTCGGCCTCGATGGCGTCGAGGGAGAGCGGGGCGGTGTCGACCAGCCGGGCGCCGGGCGGGCAGTGCGCGAGCACGGCGGGGGCGACGACGGAGCCGGCATAGAGGCAGACCGGGCAGGCGGCGATGAGGTCCCGCGCGCGGAGGGTGATGAGGTCGGCGGCGCCGGGGCCGGCGCCGATGAAATGCACGGTCATGGGGCGGGCTCCGTGGTGGCCAGGGCGCAGGTGGCGAGGCCCCCGGCCGACTGGCGCGGGCCGAGCAGGCGGGCGCCGGGGCCGGCGGCGGCGAGGGCGGCGGCTTCGGCGAGGCAGGGGAGGCCGGTCAGGGCTTGGACGCGGGAAGAGGCAGTGAGGCAGGCGGGGGCGGCGGCCATCAGCGCCGCATCCGGCAGCGGGGTGAGGGGGAGGGCGAGCCGGGCCGCGATCGTCTGGAGGCCGGGTTCGGCGGATTTGGCGGTGCTGGTGGCAAGCGCGGTCAGTGCGGCGGGGGTGCGGCCGGCGGCGTCCAGCGCGGCGGCGAGGGCGGCGGCGACGGAATCGGCGGGGGCGCCGCGGCGGCAGCCGAAGCCGGCGATGAGGCTCATGGCTTCCGCCAGGACCATTGGGTGACGGGCATGGCGGGGCGCCAGCCGGTCATCCCGCCGACCGGCGCGGCGCGGCTGACGGCAAGGCGCAGCAGCTCGCCGCCGAGTGCGGCATGGCGGGTTAGGAGCAGGGCCTCGGTCTCCAGGGTGATGGCATTGGCGACGAGGCGGCCGCCCGAAGGGAGGGCGGCGAGGACCGCCTCCATCACGCCGGGATCGGTGGCGCCGCCGCCGAGGAAGATGGCATCCGGTGGGGGCAGATCGGCGAGGGCGGTGGGCGCTGTGCCTTCGACGATCCGCAGGGCGGGGACGCCGAGGGCGAGGGCGTTGCGGCGGATGCGGGCGGCGCGGTCGGGGCGCGGCTCGAGGGCGATGGCGCAGAGCGAGGGGTCGGCCAGCATCCACTCGATGGCGATGGAGCCGGCACCGGCACCGATGTCCCAGAGCAGTTCGCCGCGCAGCGGAGCCAGCGCCGAGAGGGTAACGGCGCGGATCTCGCGCTTGGTGATCTGGCCGTCATGCTCGAAGGCGGCGTCGGGCAGGCCGGGGGTACGGGAGATCGGGCGCGACGATGGGCCGGCGGCGATCTCCAGGGCGAGCAAGTTGAGGGGGTGAATGTCGGGGAGGGCGAAGCCCTCTGCGGTCGTCCGGCGGATGCGCTCCTGCGGGCCGCCGAGGGCTTCAAGGACCGTCACCAGGCTCTCGCCGAAGCCGTCAGCCGTCAGCAGCGCGGCGATGGCGGCGGGGGAGGTGGCGTCGGAGGTCAGCACCAGGAGGCGGGCGCCGGGGTGGAGGTGGGGGCGCAGTGCCTCCTGCGGGCGGGCGTGGAGGGAGAGGGTGGTCGCCTCGGCCAGAGGCCAGCCGAGGTGGGCGGCGGCGAGGCTGAAGGCGGAGGGGGCGGGGAGGACCAGCGCCTCCGCCGGCGGGACGGCGCGGAGCAGGGTGGCGCCGACGCCGTGCAGCATCGGGTCGCCGGAGGCGAGGACGGCGACCGGCTGGCCGCGGGCGGCCAATACGGGCGCGATGCTGAAGGGGCTCGGCCAGGGATGGGCCTTGCCGCGGAGCAGGGGGCGGGCGAGGGCGAGGTGGCGGGTGCCGCCGAAGACGAGCCTCGCTGCCGAAAGACGCTCGGCGGCGGCGGGGGAGAGGCCGGCGATGCCCTCCTCGCCGAGGCCGATGATGGACAGCCAGGGCGATCCGCGGGATGGCTCAGCCATGACGCGACGCATCCTCATCCTGGGCGGGACGACCGAGGCGCGGGAGCTGGCCGGGGCGCTGGCGGGGTTCGACGTGACCTTGTCGCTGGCCGGGCGGACGGCGGTGCCCGTGCGGCAGCCGGTGCCGGTGCGGGTGGGGGGCTTCGGCGGGGTGGCGGGGCTCGTCGAGCATCTGCGCAGCGAGGGGGTCGGGTTGCTGGTCGATGCGACGCATCCTTACGCGGCGACCATCTCGGCGCATGCGGCGGAGGCTGCGGCGATCGCGGGCGTTGCGCTGCTTGCGCTGCGGCGGCCGGCCTGGCGGCGCGTCGAAAGGGATGATTGGATGGAGGTGCCCGATGGGACGGCCGCCGTCGCGGCGCTGGGCAAGGCGTCGCGGCGCGTCTTCCTCGCGCTCGGGCGGCAGGAGGTGGCGGGCTTCGTCGCAGCGCCGCAGCACGACTACCTGATCCGCAGCGTCGATCCGATCGAGCCGAAGCTTGGGGTGCCGCGCGCGGCCTATCTGCTGGGGCGCGGGCCGTTCGACGTAGCCGAGGAGCGGGCGATGCTGGAGACGCACCGCATTGAGCGCATCGTCTGCAAGAACAGCGGCGGCGCGGCGACCTACGGGAAGATCGCGGCGGCGCGGGAGCTTGGGATCCGCGTGGTGATGCTGGCGCGGCCGGTGCTGCCGGAAGTGCCTTCCGTCGGCTCGGTGGCGGAGGCGTGCGCGTGGATCGGTCATTGGGCGGCGCGGCGCGGGGTGTAGACGAGGGGTGGGCGGCTGTCGCGCGGGACGAGGCGGGTTTCGGCGGTGCCGACCAGGAGGCAGGTCGCCATGTCGGCCCAGAGCGGGTCGGCCTCGGCCAGCGTCGTGATGCGGATGGCCTCGTCGGGCCGGGCGACGGCGCGGCCGAAAATGACGGGCGTCGCAACTGGCAGCTGCTCGCGCAGCAGGGCCAGCGCCGCGCCGAGTTGCCAGGGACGGGCGCGGCTGACCGGGTTGTAGAGGGCGAGGGCGAAGCCGGCGCCGGCGGCGGCGGCGAGGCGGCGCTCGATCAGCGGCCAGGGCTTCAGGTTGTCGGAGAGGGAAAGTGCACAGAAATCGCCGCCAAGCGGGGCGCCGGTGCGGGCGGCCAGCGCCAGCATGGCGGTGATGCCAGGGTGGATGGCGAGGTCGATGCCGCGCCAGGCGGGCGGGCCGGATTCGATCGCCTCGCAGACGGCGGCGGCCATGGCGAAGACTCCGGGATCGCCGCCGGTGACCATGGCGACGGTGGCACCCTCCGCGGCGACCGTTAGCGCGGCCTGCGCGCGGGCGAGTTCGACGCGGTTGTCGGAGGGGTGGCGGGACTGGCCGGGGCGATGCGGGACGCGGTCGAGATAAGGACCGTAGCCGAAGAGCATCGCGGCCGAGGCGAGGGCGGCCTCGGCTTCGGGCGTGCGCAGGCCGGCGCCGCCGGGGCCGAGGCCGATGACGTCGAGCCGGCTCACGCGCCCGCCCAGCCGGGGACGAGGATGATAGAGAAATAGGGGGCGGGGGCGTTGTCGCGGGCGGCGAGCGGGAGGACGGCGGCGGCGTCCATGCTGCCGCGCTCGACATAGATGGCGCCGTCGAGGCGACCCGTCGCGGCCAGCGCCGCGCGGATGCGGGGGAGGTTGCGGCCGACCTTCATTATGACGACGGCCTCGGCGGTGGCGAGGCGGCGGCGCAGCTCGGCATCGTCCAGCATGCCGGGCAGGACCATCAGCACGTCGTCACCCTGCGCCACGGGCGTGCCGGCCATGGACCAGCAGGCGGACATGCCGGTGACGCCGGGTACCACCTCGGTCGGGTAGTGCGGGGCGAGGCGGACATGCAGGTGCATGTAGGAGCCGTAGAAGAGCGGGTCGCCCTCGCTCAGCACGGCGACGCTGCGGCCGGCCTCGAGATGCGCGGCGACGGCGGCGGCGGAGGCTGCGTAGAATTCCTCGATCTGCGCACGGTAGCCGGCGGAGTGGCGCGGCAGCTCGGTGGTGACGGGGTAGAGCAGGGGCAGCTCGACCGCCTCCGCGCGCAGGCGGGCGGCGACGGTGCGGCGGGCATTGCCGGGGGCGCCGCGCTTGGCGAAATGCGCGACGACGTCGACGGACTCGAGGATGCGCGCGGCCTTCAGCGTCAGCAGCTCCGGGTCGCCGGGGCCGGTGCCGAGGCCGTAGAGGCGGCCGCTCATAGGCATGGTCATAGCCCGGGCCTGGCGAGGGCGTTGACCGCGGCGGCCGTCATCGCGCTGCCGCCCAGGCGTCCGCGGACGACGGCCCAGGGGATGCCGAGGCGGCTTTCCTCCAGCGCCTGCTTCGATTCCGCCGCGCCGACGAAGCCGACGGGCATGCCGATGATCGCGGCGGGGCGGGGGGCGCCGGCGTCCAGCATCTCGAGCAGGTGGAAGAGGGCGGTGGGCGCGTTGCCGATGGCGACCAGCGCGCCGCCCAGGCGCTCGCCCCAGAGCGACATCGCCGCCGCCGAGCGGGTGGTGGCCTGTGCCGTGGCAAGGGCGGGGGTGCGGGGGTCCTGGAGGGTGCAGATCACCTCGTTCGCGGCGGGGAGGCGGGCGCGGGTGATGCCATGGGCGACCATCTGCGCGTCGCAGAGGATGGGGGCGCCGGCGGCGAGCGCGGTGCGAGCCGATTCGACGAGGCCGGGGGCGAAGGCGATGTGGCGGGCGGCCTCGACCATGCCGCAGGCGTGGATCATGCGGATGGCGACCTCCGCCTCGTCGGGGGAGAAGCCAGCGAGGTCTGCCTCCTCGCGGATGATGGCGAAGGAGCGGCGGTAGATGGCTGCGCCGTCGCGGAGGTAGTCGATCATGGCGCGGTGGCATCCTGCAGGCTGGCAATCAGGTCGGGGATGGCCTCGGCATCGAGCATGCGGGCTGGCCTATCACGCGCCGTGCCGCCGGGCACGAGGCCGATGCGGCCCTCGATGCCGACCAGGGTGAGCGCGGCGCGGCCGGGATGGGCGCAGCCCTTGGGGCAGCCGGAGAGGTGCAGCGTGAGGCCGGGCGGGAGGTGCGGGGCGAGGGCTTCGGCGAGGGGGCGGGTGGCGATGGTGGCCGAGGCGCAGGCGGGGCGGCCGGCGCAGGCGGCGATGCGGCGGCGGGGGTCGTCCGGCGCGGTGATGAGGCCGAGGCGGTGGGCGGCGGCGCGCAGGGGGGCCGGGTCCAGCGGGCCGAGGGCGAGCAGGGCGCGGCCGGGGGCGCCGGTCAGGGCGGTGGCGCCGGCAGTGGCGGCGGCTTCGGCATAGGCGGCGAGGCGGGGGGCCTCGAAGGCGCCGGCGATGCCGAGGGCGAGGCCGTGGCGGAGATGGTGGAGGCCGAGCGGCTCGGCGGGCGGGCGCGGCCTCGGGGGCAGGCGGCTGCGACGGGTCGGGTCGGCGAGGCGGGCGACGAGGGTGGCGAGGGCTTCGGCCTCGGGCAGCGGGGGGAGGAGGGCGTCGCCGTCCTGCAGGACCCAGCCGGTGGTGGTCGCGGTCAGGCGGAGGTCAGCGGGGAGGGCGTCGAGATGCAGGGCGCCGCCGCCATCGACGGCGATGGCGAATTTCGGCGGCAGGGGCGGTGCGGCGGCGCGGATGGCTGCGGCCAAGGGGCGGGGGTCGGCCTGCTCGGTCGGGTCGAGGCCGGCGAGTGGGGAGCGGGTGATGAGCGGGTCGGTGGGCCAGCCCTCGCCGATCGCCATTGTGAAAGGGGCGACCGTCGCGGGCGTCAGGCCGCGGACCTGGAGATTGCCGCGGGCGGTGATCTCGATGTGGCCGTTGCCGAAGGTGGCGGCGGTTTCAGCGAGGGCAATCCAGCGGGCGGGGGGCATGGGGCCGGCGGGGATGCGGGCGAGCAACCCGTCGCCGGTCGGCATCGGCGTGGCGAGGCTGGGGCAGGCGCCGCGGGGCGTCATAGGCCAAGCTCCACGTCGTTGCGGCGGGGGTGCCAGAGGCCGCGGCGGCGGGCATCGCTGAAGCGCAGCGCGATGGCGCGGGCGGCGGCGGGGTTCTCGTGGAGGAGGAAGGCGCGGACGACCGGGTCGCCGAGATAGGCGTCGTGGACGAGGTCGAGCAGGGTGCCGGGGACGGCGTCGGTGGTCTCGGCGAAGGCGACGAGGCGGTCCACCGTTTCGGCCAGTTCGGCGGCGCCGCGCGGGCCGTGGCGCATCTGGCCGGCGATGAAGCGCGGGTCGATGGCGCGGCCCTGGACGAGGCGGGCGAGAGCCGTGGCGAGCGGGCGGGCGCGGGGGCGGGCGGGGTCGGTGGTGTCGAGGGTGATGAGGGCGGGGCTGGTGCCGAGCAGGGCGGCGGCGGAGGCGAAGCCGCCGATATGCGCGGCGTCGGCGCCACCCTCCAGCAGGTCGCGGCCGGGGTCGTCGCCGGTATGGACCAGGGCGGCGGCCTCGGCCAGGCGGGTGGCGAAGGCTCCGGGGGCGGGCGTTGCTTCGCCGCCGGGGCCGCCATAGGCGTGGGAGGCGGCGGCGAGATAGGCGCGGCCGAGTTCCTCGCGGGCGGTCCAGGCGCCGGAGGCGAGGGCGTCCTCGGGGCCTGCGCCATAGGCGCCGGGGGCGCTGCCGAAGATGCGGGCGAGCGGTGCCTCGGCGCGGTGGGCGGCGGCCAAGGGGTTCTCGGCCGGGCTTTCGTCACGGGCGGCGACGGCGCGGGTGGCGGCGTCGATGAGCGCGATCTGGGCGGGGAAGAGGTCGCGGAACAGGCCGGAGACGCGCCAGGTCACGTCGACGCGCGGCCGGCCCATGCTGGCGGGGGGCAGGACCTCGATGCCGGTGACGCGGCCGGTGGCGGCGTCCCAGCTCGGGCGGCAGCCCATCAGGGCGAGGCCCTGGGCGATCTCCTCGCCGCCGGTGCGGAGGGTCGCGCTGCCCCAGAGGTCGAGGACCAGGCTGCGGGGCATCTCGCCCTGCTCCTGCTGGTAGAGGCTCAGCACCTCGGCGGCGGCGAGGCGGCCGAGTTCCATGGCGGTCGGCGTCGGCAGGGTGCGGGGGTCGGCGGCGTGGAGGTTGCGGCCGGTGGGCAGGACATCGGTGCGGCCGCGGGCGGGGGCGCCGCCGGGGCCGGCCGGGATGTGGCGGCCGTCGAGGGCGGCGAGCAGGGCCGCGCGCTCGGCGGCGGCGCTGGCGGCGCGCTCGGGCGGGTCGGCAGGGTCGGCGCGGCCGAAGACGTGGAGGCCGTCCTTGATCGCCAGCTCCTTCAGGTCGCAGAGCCAGGCGTCGAGGCGGCGGAGGGCTTCATCGGGCTGGTCGCCGAGGGGTGGGAGGGCGCCGGGGGCGGCCTCCGCCGCGGCTTGGTGGATGAGGCGAGCGAGGCGGTCGCGGCGGCGGCGGTCGAGGCCGTCGGCGGCGGCGAATTCGTCGAGCAGGGCCTCGAGCGCGCGGGCGGGGCCGGTGAGGCCGGGGCCGGCGAGGCGGGGCGGCAGGTGGCCGAGGGTGACGGCGGCGATGCGGCGCTTCGCCTGGGCGGCCTCGCCGGGGTTGGAGACGAGGAAGGGGTAGAGGACGGGGAGCGGGCCGAGCACTGCCTCCGGGAAGCAGTTTTGCGAGAGGGCGACGGCCTTGCCGGGCAGCCATTCGAGCGTGCCGTGGGCGCCCATGTGGACGAGGGCGTGGATGTCGAGCGCGTGGCGCAGCCAAAGGCCGAAGGCGAGCAGGGCGTGGCGGGGCGGCAGGGCCGGGTCGTGGTACTCGGCGCGGCGCTCGGCGGTGCGGCCGCGGTCGGGGGCGACGGCGATGGTGACGGCACCGAGGCGGAGAGCGCGGTGGTGGAAGGCGCCGTCGCGGCAATCGGGATCGGCCTCGGGCGGGCCCCAGGCGGCGTCGATGGCGGCCGTCAGCGCGGGCGGCAGGAGGGCGCGGTAGGCGGCGAGGGTGAGGCCGGGGACTGTCGCGTCGAGGGCGGCGAGGAGGCTGCGGGCATCGGCGGGGGGCGGGGCGAGGGTGTAGCCGGCGGTGCGCAGGTTCTCGCAGAGAGCGAGCAGGCTGGCGGGCACGTCGAGGCCGACCGCATAGCCGGTGCGGCCGCCGGCGCCAGGGTAGTCGGGCAGGAGAAGGGCAAGGCGGCGGTCGGCGGGCGGGGTGCGGCGGAGGCGGATGAGGGCGGCGGCGCGGTCGGCCAGCGCCGCGATGCGGTCGGGCTCGGGGCGGTTGGCCTGGCGGGGGAAGCTCGGGTCCTCGGCCGGTGCCTTGAAGGCGATGGCGCCGGCGAGGATGCGGCCGTCGAGTTCGGGCAGGACGACATGCATGGCGAGGTCGGCGGCGCCGAGGCCGCGCGGGCTCGCCTGCCAGGCTGCGCGCGCGGTCGTCGCCATCACCGCTTGCAGCACGGGGACGCCGGGGGTGGGGAGGATCGGGTCCTCCGCCTCGGCGAAGGCGGTGGTGGTGAGGATGAGGTCGGGCCTGAGGGTGGCGAGGGCGGCGCGGAGCACCTCGCGGGAGGCGGGCTCCTTCAGGCTGGCGAGGAAAATCGGGGCTGGGGCGAGGCCGCGGGCGGAGAGGGCTTCGGCGAGGGCGGCGATGGGGGCGGCGTCGGCGGCGAGCAGGACGGAGCGATAGAAGAGGATCGGCACCACCGGGCGGCCGGGCGGCAGGCTGGCGGCGAGGCGGGTGATGGAGACCGTGCCCTCGGCGGGGAGCCAGCCGGCGGCGCGGGGCATCGGCTGCGGCGGCGGGGCGGGGAGCGGCGTGCCGGCATGGGAGGCGAGGCGGCGCAGCAGGGCGCGCATGTTGTCCGGCCCGCCCTCGCGGAAATAGCCGAGAAGGGCGTCGCATTCGGCGGCGGGCAGGGTGGAGAGGGCGGGGAGGCGCGGGTCGTCGCGGTCCTCGCCGGGGAGGACGGCGAGGGCGATGCGGCGGGCGCGGCAGAGTTCCGCCAGTTGCTCGGCGCCGTAGCGCCACCAGTCGAGGCCGCCGAGCAGGCGGAGCAGGATCACCCGCGCGCCGGAGGCGGTGCGGTCGAGCCAGAGATCGACCGACATCGGGTGGCGCAGCTGGCGGAGCGGGGCGAGGCGGAGGGCGGGGAGGACGGCGCGTTCCGCCTCCCAGGCGGCGGCGAGGCCGGCGAGGTCGCTGTCGCTGAAGCTCAGCACCGCCATCGGCGCCGGGGGCTGGCGGAGATCGACCGGCTCCGCCAGCTCCTCCAGCCCGGCGGTGGTGGTGTTGAGGATGTGCATCGGCTCAGCCGGCCAGGGCCTCGGCGGCGGCGGAATGGTCGAAACCCTTAAGCCCGATGACGACGAGGCGGCCCTGACGCGATTCGGCCTCGCCCCAGGCGCGGTCGAAATGGTGGCTGACGCGGGGGCCGACGGCCTGGACCAGCAGGCGCATCGGCTTGCCGGCGATGGCGGCGAAGCCCTTGGCGCGCAGCACGTCTGGGCGGGCGCAGACCGTGGCGATGCGGGCGGCGAGGTCGGCGGGGGCGGCGAGTTCGGGCAGGTCGAGGACGATGCTGTCGAAATCGTCGTGGTCGTGGCCTTCCTCGGCATCGTGCCGGGTCGGACGGTTGGCGATGTCGTCCTCCGTGGCGAGGCCGAGGCCGAGCAGCACCGCCGGGTCGATGCGGCCGGCGGCGCTCGTCACGATGCCGACGGCGCGGGGGAGGGCGCGCTCCACGGCGGCGCGGGCGCGGGCGAGGCCGGGCTCGTCGAGCAGGTCGGATTTCGTCACCACGACGAGGTCGGCGCAGGCGAGCTGGTCGTCGAAGACCTCCTCCACCGGGTCGTCATGGTCGAGCGCCTGGTCGGCGGCGCGCTGGGCGGCGAGCGCGGCGAGGTCGGCGGCGACGCGGCCTTCGGCGAGCGCCGCGCCATCGACCACGGCGACGACGCCATCGACCGTCACCCGGTTGCGGATGGCGGGCCAGTGGAAGGCCTGGACCAGCGGCTTCGGCAAGGCGAGACCGCTGGTCTCGATCAGGATGTGGTCGGGCGGCGGGGTGCGGGCGAGCAGCGCGTCGACGGCGGGGACGAAGTCGTCGGCGACGGTGCAGCAGAGACAGCCATTGGCCAGCTCGACGATGTCGGCCTCGTCGCAGGCGGGGATGCCGCAGCCGCGCAGGATCTCGGCATCGATGCCGACATCGCCGAACTCGTTGACGATGACGGCGAGGCGGCGACCGCCGGCATTCTCCAGCAGGTGGCGGATCAGCGTCGTCTTCCCGGCGCCGAGGAAGCCGGTGACGATGGTGCAGGGGATGCGGGCGGTCATGCCGGGAACTCCAGGGGCGGGATGCGGGCAATGAGGCCGCGCTTCAGGGGCTCGGGGCGGCCGCGCCAGGGCATCACCTGGCCCTCGGCGGCGGCGAGGAGGCGGGCGCCCTCCTGCAAGGCGGGGGCGGCCTCGGCGGGGTCGAGGTTGCCGAAGACATAGGTCCAGCCGCCGGGCACGGCGATGGCGGCGGTTGGGCCGCGGGAGCAGTTGCCGAGGCATTCGACGGGGCGCACCGCGAGGTCGGGGCCGGCCAGGGGTTCAGCTTTGGCGGCGAGGGTGGCGCCGGCGCGGGGGGCGTCCTCGGCGTCGCCGCTGCGGCGGCAGGTGGTGCAGACGAAGACGGTGACGGGCGGCATTGGGCAGGCGTCCCCACCCGGCGGGTGCCGGGCATGCGGGGTGCAGCAGCGGGCGCGCCAAGGGGGGCGTGTCCGTTCGCCGGTGCGGCAGCCGCGCCAGGGCACCCCGCCCGGCACGTCGTCTCGAGCGAAGGCAGGTCTCCTGGCTCGCGGGTCGCTGTCCGGCGCCGTCTTCCCGGCCGGGTCCCGAAGGACTGGCGGCCAGTGACATGGTGGCGCGGACTCGCCGCTCACAGTTGCGGGGGCAGCTACGGCCTGGGCGGGGCCCTTCCGTATTCCCTTTTCATCCCGCCTCTCGGCTGGAACCTTCGATCGAAGGGGACTAGGCCCGGGCGGCGGGGCGGCTGTCAACCATCGGCGTCGGTTGTTGTGCGGATGGGCGGGTGCTGCCACACCGACGGGCATGTCCGATGCCCCCTTCCCGCTGGTGCTGGTGCTCGGCGGCGCGCGCTCCGGCAAGAGCCGGCAGGCCGAGGCGCTGGTCGAGTCCTGGCCGTCGCCCTGGACCTATGTCGCCACCGCCGAGGCCTTCGATGACGAGATGGCGGCGCGCATCGCCGAGCACCGGGCGCGGCGGCCGGCGGGGGGGGAGACGCGGGACGCGCCCCACGACCTGCCGGAGGTGCTGGGCGGGGTGCCGGCGGGGCGGCCGGTGCTGGTCGATTGCCTGACGCTCTGGCTCAGCAACCTGCTGCTGGCGGAGCGCGACCTGGAGGCGGAGGGGGAGCTTCTGGCGGCGGCGCTGGCGCGGAGGGCCGGGCCGGTGGTGCTGGTCTCGAACGAGGTGGGCTGGGGCATCGTGCCGGAGACGCCGCTCGGGCGGCGCTTCCGCGATGCGCAGGGGCGGCTGAACCAACGCATGGCGACGCTGGCGGACCGGGTGGTGCTGGTGGTGGCGGGCATTCCGGTGGCGATCAAGGGAGGTGCAGCGTGAGCGGGATCGACCCGGAGGAGGCGGTGCGGCATCGCGCGAAGATGGCGCGGCGGAAGGCGGTGCAGGATGCCGAGGTGGCGAGCAAGCCGATCGCCGAGAAGGGGCTGCTGATCGTCCATACCGGGCCGGGCAAGGGCAAGTCGACGGCGGCATTTGGGCTCGCGCTGCGGATGCTAGGGCGCGGCGGGCGGGTCGGCGTGGTGCAGTTCATCAAAGGCGCCTGGGACAGCGGGGAGCGGGCGGCGCTGGAGAGCTTCGGCGAGCGCGTCGCCTGGCACAGCATGGGCGAGGGCTTCACCTGGGAGACGCAGGACCTGGCGCGCGACATCGCCGCGGCGGAGCGGGCCTGGGGGATGGCGCGGGCGATGCTGGCGGAGCCGGGCTTCGACCTGCTGGTGCTGGATGAGCTGAACATCGCGTTGCGCTACGGCTACCTGCCGCTGGATGGGGTGGTGGCGGAATTGGTCGGGCGGCGGCCATCGCTGCATGTCGTCGTCACCGGGCGGAATGCGAAGCCGGAGCTGACCGCGGCGGCAGACCTCGTCACCGAGATGGGGGCGGTGAAGCACCACTTCGCGGCGGGGGTGAAGGCGCAGCGGGGCATCGAGTTCTAGCCGCGATGCGCGCGATCATGCTGCAGGGCACGGGCTCGGATGTCGGCAAGTCGCTGCTCGTCGCTGGGCTGGCGCGGGCGCTGACGGAGCGCGGGATGCGCGTGCGGCCGTTCAAGCCGCAGAACATGTCGAACAATGCCGCCGTCACGCTCGATGGCGGCGAGATCGGGCGGGCGCAGGCCTTGCAGGCGCGGGCGGCGCGCGTGGCGCCGAGCGTGCATATGAACCCGGTGCTGCTGAAGCCGCAGAGCCAGGTGGGCGCGCAGATCGTGCTGCAGGGGCGGGTGGCCGGTGCGGCGGGGGCGGCCGAGTATCAGCGGCGGAAGGCGGCGCTGCTGCCGGCGGTGCTGGAGAGTTTTGCGCGGCTCAGGGGCGAGGCCGACATCGTGCTGGTGGAGGGGGCGGGCAGCGCCTCCGAGGTCAACCTGCGGGCCAATGACATCGCCAATATGGGCTTCGCGCGGGCGGCGGATGTGCCGGTCGTGGTCGTCGGGGATATCGACCGGGGTGGGGTGATCGCCAGCCTGGTCGGGACCAAGGTAGTGATCGATCCGGCGGATGCGGCGATGGTCGTGGGCTTCGTCGTCAATCGATTCCGCGGCGATCCGTCGCTCTTCGCGGATGGCATGGCGCTGATCGCGGCGCGGACGGGGTGGGCGCCGCTCGGCCTGGTGCCCTTCCTGCCGGAGGCGGCGCGGCTGCCGGCGGAGGATGCGCTGGCGCTCGACCATGCGCTGCCACGGCGGCCGGGGGCGCGGTTGCGCATCGCCGTGCCGGTGCTGCCGCATATCGCCAACTTCGACGATCTCGACCCGCTCGTCGGCGAGCCGGCGGTGGAGGTGGTGCGCGTCCGGCCCGGCGAGGCGCTGCCGGGGGATGCGCAGCTCGTCATCCTGCCGGGGTCGAAGGCCACCATCGCCGACCTGGCGGCGCTGCGGGCGGCGGGGTTCGACATCGACATCGCGGCGCATCTGCGGCGGGGCGGGCAGGTGCTCGGGCTGTGCGGTGGGTATCAGATGCTGGGGCGGAGCCTGGCCGACCCGGCGGGGGTGGAGGGGGCGGCGGGGCGTGTCGCGGGGCTCGGGCTGCTGGAGGTCGAGACGGTGCTCGGGGGCGACAAGCGGCTGGTGCCGGTGGAGGGGGTGAGTGCGGATGGCGCGGCGCTCGCCGGCTATGAGATGCATCTCGGCAGCACCGAGGGACCGGGGCGGGCACGGCCCTTCGCGCATCTGGCGGATGGCGCGGCGGAGGGGGCGGTCTCGGCGGATGGGCAGGTGACCGGGACCTATGTGCATGGGCTCTTCACCGCGGAGGCGCAGCGGGCGGCCTGGATGGCGCGCTTCGCGGCCGGGGCGCCGGCGATTGCCTATGAGGCGGGGGTGGAGGCGGCGCTGGATACGCTGGCGCGGCATCTCGAGGCGCATCTCGACATCGACCGGCTGCTCAGCCTGGCCCGGTGAGGGCGAGGATGGCGGCGAGGGCGATGAGCAGGGCATCGGCGAGGCGGTAGAGGCGGAGCGCCCGGCGGATATCGGCGGCGGTGGCGTCGCGACGGCCGTCGCCCATCAGCGCGTCCTCGACCAGGACGCCGCTGTAGCGGCGTGGGCCGGCGAGGGCGAGGCCGAGGGCGCCGGCCATCGCCGCCTCCGGCCAGCCGGCATTGGGCGAGCGGTGGCGGTGGGCGTCGCGGCGGAGGGCGCGGAGGGCGGCGGCGGGGCTGGCGCCGGGCAGCAGGCAGGCGGCGAGAACCAGCAGCAGGGCGGAAAGGCGGGAGGCGGGGAGGTTCACCAGGTCGTCGAACCGGGCGGCGGCCCAGCCGAAGGCCTCGTGCCGCGGGGTGCGGTGGCCGATCATGCTGTCGGCGGTGTTGACCGCCTTGTAGGCGGCGGCGCCGGGCAGGCCGGCGAGGGCGAGCCAGAGGGCCGGGGCGACGATGCCATCGGAGAAATTCTCGGCGAGGCTCTCGATGGCGGCGCGGCAGATGCCGGCTTCGTCCAGCGACTCCGGGTCGCGGCCGACGATATGGGAGACGGCGATGCGGCCGGCGGCCAAGCCTTTCTGCTCCAGGGCGGTGGCGACGCGGGCGACGTGCTCGTGCAGGCTGCGCTGGGCGAGAAGGCTGCTGGCGAGGAGGGCCACGGCGAGCCAACCGAGGGGGAGGCGGTGCAGCGCGGCCTCGATCAGCCAGGCGGGGGCAAGGCTGGCAGCGAGCAGGATCAGCAGCGCGGCGAGGCCGGCGGCGCGGCGGCGGGCGGGGGACCAGGCCTCGCGGTTCAGGCGGCGGTCGAGTGCTGTGATCAGGCGGCCGAGCCAGATGACGGGGTGGCCGATGGACCGCAGCAGGCGCTCCGGGTATCCGAAGGCGGCCTCGATCAGCAGGGCGCAGGCGGCGGTGGCGAGGGCCATGATGGACGGTATCCCGGGCGTGGCCCATGGCGGCGATCTGGAGGCGGCGCGCCGGCTGTTCCCGGAGGCGCCCGCCCCTTTCCTCGACCTGTCGACCGGGATCAACCCCCATGGCTACCCGGTGCCGCCGCTCGGGGCCGAGGTCTTCGCGCGGCTGCCGGAGCCGGCGGCGCTCGCCCGGCTCGAGGCGCTGGCGGCTGAGCGGTATGGCGCGGCCTCGGCAGAGCATGTGGTGGCGGCGCCGGGGACGCAGATCCTGCTGCCGCTGGTCGCCGGGCTGGTGCCGCCGTGCGAGGCGCGGATCCTGGGGCCGACCTATGCGGAGCACCGGCGGGCGGCCGAGCTGGCGGGGCATGCGGTCGGCGAGGTCGGGGCCGCGGAGGCGTTGGAGGGGACGGGGCTCGCGGTGCTCGTCAACCCGAACAATCCCGATGGGCGGCTGGTGGAGCGGCGGGCGCTGCTCGGGCTGCGGGCGGGGCTGCTGGTGGTGGACGAGGCGTTCATGGAGGTGATGCCGCCAGGGGCTTCGCTGGCCGCGGAGGTTGGGCGAGAGGGTCTCGTCGTGCTGCGGTCCTTCGGGAAATTCCATGGGCTGGCGGGGGTGAGGCTGGGCTTCGCCCTAGCCGAGCCGAAGGTCGTGAAGCGGCTGCGGGCAAGGCTCGGACCTTGGGCGGTGTCCGGCCCGGCGATCGCGGCGGGGATGGCGGCGCTCGGCGATGCGGCCTGGGCGGAGGCGATGCGGGCCCGGCTGGCAGCGGAGGCAGCACGGCTGGATGCGCTGCTTGAGCGGCATGGGTTGGAGGCGGTGGGGGGGACGGCGCTGTTCCGGCTGGTGCGGGGCCTGGAGGGGGCGTTCGAAAGGCTGGGGCGGCAGGGAGTGCTGGTGCGGCGCTTCACGGAGCGGCCAGGGCTGCTGCGCTTCGGCCTGCCCGGGGATGAGGCGGGGTGGGAGAGGCTGGGGCGGGCGCTCGACGGTTGCGGTGCGGGCCAGGGCGGATGAAGCTGCGGGACGAATTGACCTTTCCGGGAGTGACCATGCCGAAGCTCAGCCCCATCGCCCTCGTCGTCCTCGCGGCGGCCATGCCCGTGCCGGCGCTGGCGCACCATTCGATGGGCGGCGCCGCGGCGACGACGGCCTGGCAGGGCTTCGTCTCCGGCGTGGCGCATCCGGTGATCGGGCTCGACCACCTTGCCTTCCTGCTGGCGGCGGGGGTGCTGGCCGCGGCGGTCGGGCGGCGGGCCGGGATTGCGGCACTGGCCGCCTTCCTCGGCGCCGGACTGGTGGGGACGGTGCTGCATCTGGGCGGCTTCGGGCTTGGGCCGGTGGAGGCGGCGGTGGCGCTCTCGGTGATCGGCGCGGGGGTGGCGCTGCTGGCGGCGCCGGCGCGGCTGCCGCAGGCGGCACCGGGCTGGCTGGCGCTCGGCTTCGGAGCGGCGGGGCTGTTCCATGGCCATGCCTATGCCGAGGCCGTTGCCGGCTCCGGGCCGGCGCCGGTCATCGCCTATCTGCTGACGCTGCTGGCGGTGCAGGCCGCGATCGGGCTGCTGGCGATGCGGGTGGCGCGGAGCCTGGGCGAGGCGTCGCTGCAGCGGCGCTGGGCCGGGGCGGCAGCGACGGTTGTGGGCGCGGTGGCGCTGGGGGCGGCGGTGCTCGCCTGAGCTATGGGCGAGCGAGGATGGGCTTGGCCCGTCCTTGCTGAACTTCCGAGCCTGAGCCATCTCCGGCAACGATAGCAAGGATCAGGACAAATCGTTTTCCCGGATGCCGCAACCGGCGCAGCCTGACGCGGATCGGTCGGTTCCGGAGAGTGGCATGCTTGCAATGCGGGATCGGGTGGCGGGGCGGCCGCTGGCGCTCGGCGGGATGCTGGCGCTGGCTTCGGCGATCGGCATCGGCCGCTTCGTTTATACGCCCCTCCTGCCGGCCATGGCCGAGGGGTTGGGGCTGACGGGCGGCCAAGCGGGACTGATCGCCTCGGCCAATTTCTGCGGCTATCTCGCCGGGGCGCTGCTGGCTGCGGCACGGCTGCCGGGGTCCCGCCGAGCTTGGCTGCTCGGGGCGCTGGCGCTCGGGGCGGCGACGACGGGGACGATGGGGGTGGCCTCGGGCCTGCCGGCCTTCCTGTTGCTCCGGGGGATCGGCGGCGCGGCGAGCGCCTTCGTGCTGGTCTTCGCCTCGGCCCTGGTGCTGGACCGGCTGGCGGCGGCAGGACGCGGAGGCTTGGCCGCGCTGCATTTCGCGGGTGTGGGGGCGGGAATCGCCGTCTCGGCCGGGCTGGTCGCCCTGCCGGGCCTGGGTTGGCGCGAGTTGTGGAGCGCCTCCGGGCTCGTCTCGCTGGCGGCGGCAGGCGCCGTGGCCTGGCTGGTGCCGGGGCAGGAGCGGGCAGCGAGGCCGGTTGCCGCGCAGCCAGCCGGCGATGGCAGGTGGCTGGCCTGGTGGGCCGTGGCCTACGGGCTGTTCGGCTTCGGCTATGTCGTCACCGCGACCTTCCTTGTCGCCATTGTTCGGGCTGAGGCGGCGCTGCGGGCGGTGGAGCCCTTCGTCTGGCTGGTCGTGGGACTGGCGGCGGTGCCTTCGGTGGCGCTGTGGGGATGGGGCGGGCGGCGCTTCGGCCTGGCGCGCAGCTTCGCCGCGGCCTGCGTGGTCGAAGCGGCCGGGGTGGCGGCGAGCGTGCTTTGGCCGGGGGCGGCGGGGGCGCTGGTCGCGGCAGCACTGCTGGGCGGGACCTTCATGGGACTGACCGCGCTGGGGCTGGCCGGCGGGCGGGCGCTGTCGGCGGGCGACCCGCGGCGGACCTTCGCGGCGCTGACGGCAGCCTTCGGCATCGGCCAGATCGTCGGGCCGGTGCTGGCTGGGCTGCTGCACGACCGGACGGGAAGCTTCGGCCTGCCCTCGCTGCTGGCGGCGGCGGCCTTGCTGGCGGCCGGCGCGATGGCGTTGCGGGTGCCGCTGCGGGGCGAGGCCGGGCCGCGCAAGCCTATGGTGCAGTGCGGTAATTCATGCTCGGATGCCGGCAAGGCATAATCTGGCAGGAGAGCCCCATGACCCCGCTGCGCCGTCGTTCCCTTCTGGCCGGGCTGGTGGCCGGGGCTGCCGCCACGCGGCGGGCCGCCGCGGCCGAGACCATCCATGTCGGCGTCAGTGGGCCGTTGACCGGGCCGAATGCGCAGTATGGCGCGCAGTGGAAGGATGCCTTCGATCTGGCGCTGGCCGAGGTCAACCCGGCCGCGCAGCGGCAGATCCAGTACGTGTTCGAGGACAGCCAGAGCGATCCGCGGCAGTCGGTGGCCATCGCGCAGAAATTCGTCAACGACCAGCGTATCGTCATGGAGCTCGGCGACTTCTCCTCGCCGGCCTCGATGGCCGCCTCGCCGATCTACCAGCGCGCCAAGCTGGTGCAGTTCGGCTTCACCAACTCGCACCCGGACTTCACCAAGGGCGGCGACTACATGTGGAGCAATTCCATCAGCCAGGCGGAGGAGCAGCCGCAGCTGGCGGATTTCGCCATCGCGGGCCTCGGCAAGCGGCGGCTGGGGGTGATCCACCTCAACACCGACTGGGGCGTGACCAGCAAGAACCTCTTCGCCGCGGCGGCGAAGGAGAAGGGGGCGGAGGTGGCGGCCGCCGAGGGCTTCCTGCCGGGCGAGCGCGACTTCCGTTCGACGCTGGTGCGCATCCGCGACAGCAACCCGGACTGCATCGTGCTGCTGGCCTACTATGCCGATGCGGCGACGATCGTGCGTCAGATCCGGACGCTCGGCCTGCCGCAGGCGATCGTCGCCGTCAGCTCGGTCTATTCGCCGAAGCTGCTGGAGCTGGGTGGCGATGCGGTGAACGGCGTGCATGTCATCACCACCTTCTTTCCCGATGAGCCGCGGGCAGAGGTGCAGCGCTTCGTCGCCGCCTTCCGCGCGAAGTACAACCGCGAGCCGGACACCTTCAACGCCACCGCCTATGACACGATGATCCTCGCCTCCACGCTGGTGAACCAGTTCGGCGCGACGCGGGCAGCGGTGCGCGAGGGGCTGGCCAAGGTGCGGGGCGTGCCGAGCGTGGTCTTCGGCAGCATGCAGTTCGACCCCAATACCCGCCGGGTGGAAGGTGCGCGCTACAAGCGGCTGGTGGTGAAGGATGGCCGCTTCACGCTGTGGTCGTGATGGGCGGCGCCTGGTTCGACTACACGGTCAACGGCTTCGTCATCGGCAACATCTACGCGCTGCTCGCCGTCGGGCTGGCGCTGATCTACGGCGTCGCCAACCTTGTCAATTTCGCCCATGGCTCGGTCTATGTGGTCGGGGCTTATGTGGGCTGGGCAGCGATCACCTACCTGGATACGCCGCTGCCGGTGACCTTGCTCTGCGTGGTCGCGGTCTCGGCGCTGGTGGGGGTGGGGATCGAGCGGATCGGGCTGCGGCCGCTGCATGGCAGCTCGCGCATCGCGCCGCTGCTGGCGACCATCGGCATCGCGCTGGTGCTCGACCAGGTGGTGCAGCTGGTCTTCACGCCCGATCCGCGGGCGGTGCCGATGCAGGTGCCGGAATGGCGGGTGGCGGTTGGTGGCGGCACCATAGGGGCGCTCGACCTGCTGATCGCCGGCATCGGGCTGACCTCCGCCGTAGTGCTCTATGGCTTCCTGCGCTTCACCAAGCTCGGCTGGGCCGTCCGGGCGACGGCGCAGGATTCGGATGCGGCGCAGCAGATGGGCGTCGACGTCAACCGGGTGAACATGGCGGTCTTCGCCATCGCCTCGGCGCTGAGTGGCGTCAGCGGCGTGCTGGTCGGCATGTACTACAACCAGATCAGCACGGCGATGAGCTTTGAGGCGACGTTGAAGGGCATTGTCGCCCTCATCATCGGGGGCCTGGGCAACGTGCCGGGGGCGATCGCCGGCTCGCTGATCCTCGGGCTGACGGAAAGTTACGGCATCGCGCTTTTCGGCACCTCCTACCGCAACCTCTTCGCCTTCGTGCTGCTGATCGCCATGCTGGTCTGGCGGCCGAACGGGCTCTTCGCCGCGCGGCGGGCGCTGCCGCCGGAGCCGATGACGGGCACCTTCATCGCGCGGTCGCGGCCGGTGGTGGTGCCGCGCTGGGCGGTGGCCGCGCTGGTCGTGGCGGCGGCGCTGCTGCCGCTGCTCGGGCAGCCCTACCTGCTGCAGATCGGCGCCAATTCGCTGATGTATGCGATGCTGGCACTGAGCCTGACCTTGGTGGCGGGCACCGTGGGGCAGGTCTCGCTCGGCCATGCGGCGCTGCTGGCGATCGGCGGCTATGCCTCCGGCCTGCTGGCGATGGATGCGGGCTGGCCAGTGGCGCTCTCGATTCCGGCGGCTGGGCTGGTGACGGCTGCGCTCGGCACGCTGCTGGTCTTTCCGGCCTTCCGGCTGACCGGACACTACGTCTCCATCGCGACGCTTGGCATCGGCGAGATCGTGTCACTCGTCATCCTCAACTGGACGGGGCTGACGCGGGGAGCGATCGGGCTGGGGGGGATTCCGCCGCTCGAGGTCTTCGGGTTCGACCTCGGCTCGGTGGAGGGGACGTACTGGCTCTGCCTCGCGGTGCTGGTGCTGCTGGCGCTGCTGCAGCTGCGGCTGCTGCGCTCGCATCTCGGGCGGACCTGGCGGGCGATCCGCGACGACCCGGTGGCGGCGCGCTCCTATGGCGTCAGCGGCGACCGCTACAAGGCGCTGGCCTTCGGCTTCGGCGGCTTCGCGGCGGGGATCAGCGGCGCCATCACCGCGCATGTCTATTCCTACATCAACCACGAGACCTTCGGCGCGAGCATCTCCATCCTGGCGCTGACCATGGTGATCCTGGGCGGGCTCGGGAATGTGGCGGGGGCGGTGCTGGGGGCGACGCTGCTGATCGCGCTGCCGGAGGCCTTCCGCTTCCTCGCCGAGTACCGGATCCTCATCTACGGCATCGTGCTGCTGCTGCTGATCCGCTTCCGCCCGCAGGGCCTGATGGGGACGGTGTGATGGCGCCGGTGCTCGAGGTCCGCGGGTTGCGGAAGCGCTTCGGCGGCGTCACGGCGGTGGAGGATGCGGCGCTCGACCTGCGGGAGGGCGAGCTGCTCAGCATCATCGGGCCGAACGGCGCGGGGAAGACGACGCTGTTCAACCTCGTCAGCGGGCTCGACCGGCCGGATACGGGGAGCGTGCGGCTGTTCGGCCAGGATGTGACGGGGGCGGCGCCGGAGCGGCTGGCCGGGCTCGGCCTGGCGCGAACCTTCCAGCATGGGCGGGTCTTCGGCAATCTCAGCGTGCTCGACAACGTCCTGGTCGGCGCGCATGCGCGGCTGCGGGCGGTGCGGCCTGCGGTGCCGGTGCTGGGGCCGCTGCTGGAGCTGGCGCTGGCTGCCATCCGGCCGGGCGGGGTGCGGGCCGAAGAAGCGGCCTTGCGGGAGGATGCCATCCGCATCATCTCGCTCTTCGGCGAGCGGCTGACCCCGCGGCTCGATCATCCGGCCTTCAGCCTCTCCTATGCCAACCGGCGCCGCGTCGAGATCGGGCGAGCGCTGGCGCTGCATCCGCGGCTGCTGCTGCTCGACGAGCCGACGGCGGGGATGAACGAGACGGAGACGGCGGAGATGCAGGAGGTCGTCGCCGGGCTGAAGCGCAGCGGCCTCACCATCCTGCTGATCGAGCACAAGCTCGAGATGGTGATGCGGCTCTCCGACCGGGTGATCGTCATGGACAACGGACGGCGCATCGCCGAGGGGCTGCCGCAGGCGGTGCGGCACGACCCGGCGGTGATCGAGGCCTATCTCGGCCACCGCGAAGCCGGCGCGGCGCGGGAGCCCGTGCCATGAGCGCGCTGCTGCGGCTGGAGGGCGTCAACTCCTTCTACGGGCCGGTGCAGGTGCATTTCGACCTGAATCTCGATGTCGAGGCGGGGCAGATCGTCTGCCTGCTCGGCGGCAATGCCAGCGGCAAGTCGACGACGATGAAGACCATCCTCGGCCTGCAGCGGCCGGGCTCGGGCCGGGTCTGGTTCGACGGGGCTGATATCACCGGCCTGCCGACGCCGCAGGTGATCCGGCGGGGGATCGGCTCGGTGCCGGAGGCGCGGCGGCTCTTCCCGGCGATGACGGTGCGGGAGAACCTGCTGATGGGTGCTTATGCCCGCAGCGACCGGGCTGCCATCGCCACCGATGAGGAGCGGGTGCTGGGGCTTTTCCCCCGGCTCAGGGAAAGGCTGGGGCAGCGGGCGGGGACGATGTCGGGCGGCGAGCAGCAGATGCTCGCCATGGCCCGCGCCCTGATGGGCCGGCCGAAGCTGATCTGCATGGACGAGCCGACCATGGGGCTCTCGCCGCTCTTCGTCGACCGGGTGCTGGAGCTGATCCAGGCGATCAACCGCGAGGGCGTGACGGTGTTCATGGTAGAGCAGAATGCGAGCCTGGCGCTCGGCATCGCCCATTACGGGTATGTGTTGCAGACCGGGCGGATCGCCCTGCAGGGGCCGGCCGGGGAGTTGCTGCGCGATCCGCGCATCCGCGATGCCTATCTCGGCGGCGCGGCGCGCGATGGGGAGGGTGAGGGATGACGGTACGGAAGCGCCTCGGCTTCTTCACCCGGGTGCTCGACGAGGTCGGGCCGGCGGAGCGCTACCGGCTGGCGACCGAGCAGATCCTCCATGCCGAGCGCTGCGGCTTCGATTCCGCCTGGGTGGCGCAGCATCATTTCCATGAGCATGAGGGCGGGTTGCCGGCGCCCTTCGTCTTCCTGGCGCAGGTGGCGGCGCGGACGCAGCGCATCCGGCTGGGGACGGGGATCGTGACGCTGCCGCTGGAGCTGCCGATCCGAGTGGCAGAGGATGCGGCGGTGCTCGACCTGGTTTCGGGCGGGCGGCTGGAAATGGGCATCGGGCCGGGGGGCAACCCGGCGGCCTTCCGGGCCTTCGGGCTCGATCCGGCGGAGCGCGGGGCGATCTTCAACAACAATGCGGCGCTGCTGCGAACGGCCTGGGAGGGCGGGGCGCTGCCGGGCGGGGACCGGCTCTATCCGCCGGCGCCGGGGCTCGCCGGGCGGATCTGGCAGGCGACCTTCACCGTCGAGGGGGCAAGGCGGGCCGGGGCGGCGGGGGATGGGCTGATGCTTTCGCGCACCCAGCCGCGGCCGGAGGGGGCGGAGGGGATGACCCTCGCCGACATCCAGAATCCGATGGTCGATGCCTATCTGGCGGCGCTGCCGGCGGGCTGCGCGCCGCGCATCCTCGCCTCGCGCTCGGTCTTCGCTGCCGACCGGCGGGAGGAGGCGTGGCGGCTGGCGGAGCAGGGGCTCGGGCGGTTCCGCGACCGTGCGGCGGCGCAGGGCCGCGCGACGGGGCGGGAAACGGTGGAGGAGATGGTCGCCACCTTCGACGTGCATCTCGGCACGGTGGCGGAGGTGGTCGCCTCCTTGCAGGCCGATGGCGTGATCGATCGGGCGACGGAGCTGGCGGTGCAGGTGCATTCGGTCGACCCGCCGCATCCCCACATCCTGCGCTCGCTGGAGCTGGTGGCGGGGCAGGTGGCGCCGGCGCTGGGCTGGGCGCCGGGGGGAATACGGTCGGAGGCGGCATGAGCGGCGCGATCTATGCCGGGCCGGTGGTGGATGCGCACCACCACTTCTGGAACCCGCGGATCAACCACCATCCCTGGCTGACCGAGGCAGGGGTGATCCCCTTCCGCTATGGCGACTACCGGGCGATCCGCCGGCCCTACCTGCCCGACGAGTACCGGACGGATGCGGCCGGGCACAAGCTGGTCGGCAGCGTCTATGTCGAGACGGAGTGGGACCCGGCGGACCCGCTCGGCGAGGTGCGGTATGCGGCGCTGCTGCGCGAGCGGCACGGGCTGCCGGATGCGGTGGTCGGGCAGGCCTGGCTCGACCGGGGCGACGTGGCGGAGGTGCTGGCGGGGCATGCGGCCTCCGCGCTGGTGCGGAGCGTGCGGCACAAGCCGGGCGGGCCGAAGGCGCCGGGCGAGCCTGGGCAGACGCTGATGTCGGATGCAGGCTGGCGGCGGGGCTATGCGCTGCTGGCGCGGCATGGGCTGCATTTCGACCTGCAGACGCCGTGGTGGACGCTGCACGAGGCGGTGCGGCTGGCCGGCGATTTCCCGGAGACGCTCATCATCCTCAACCACACCGGGCTGCCGGCGGACCGCAGCGCCGGGGGGCTGGCGGGGTGGCGGGAGGCGATGGTGCGGCTGGCCGAGTGCGCCAATGTCGTCGTCAAGGTCTCGGGGCTCGGGGTGCGGGGGCAGGCCTGGGCGGCGGGGCGGACGGAGTGGATCATCCGCGAGACGGTGGCGCTGTTCGGGCCGGAGCGAGTGATGTTCGCCAGCAATTTCCCGGTGGACAGCCTCTGCGCCAGCTTCGATGAGATCTACTCCGGCTTCAAATCCGCCGTCGCGGACCGGCCGGAGCCCGAGCAGCGGGCGATGTTCTGCGACAATGCGCGGCGGGTCTACCGCATCGGGTAGGGAAGGGATGGGGAATGAGCCAGACGAGGCCGCATGTCGCGCTCGCCATGGGGGATGCGGCCGGCATCTCGCCCGAGCTCACCGCCCGGATCCTGGCCGATGCGGAGCTGCGCGCGGCGGCGGCGATCACCGTGATCGGCGATGCGCGGGTGCTGGCCGAGGGGGCGCAGGTAGCGGGCGTCGGACTCGACATCGACACGGGCGACGGGCGGCCGGGCGAGCGGCCGCTGCTGCTCGATCTCGGGCATTGCGATCCGGCTTCGGTGCCGCTCGCCCAGGTCTCGGAGGCGGGTGGGCGGTTTGCGACGGCGAATTTTCGCCGGGCGCTGGCCATGGCGGCGGCGGGGGAGGCGGATGCGGTCTGCTTCACCCCCTTCAACAAGGCGGCGATGCGGCTGGTGACGCCGGACTACGAGGACGAGATCGGCTTCACCGCGGAGGCGATCGGCTTCCGGGGGGTGGCGAAGGAGTTCAACATCCTCGAAGGGTTGTGGAATGCGCGCGTCACCTCGCATGTGCCGCTGAAGGAGGTGGCGGGGCTGCTGAGCCGCGAGGCGATCCTCGAGAACCTTCGGCTGACGGATGCGGCGCTCCGCGCCTCCGGCGTGACGCGGCCGCGGATCGCCGTCGCGGCGCTCAATCCGCATGCGGGGGATGGCGGCAATTTCGGGCGGGAGGAGATCGACGTGATCGGGCCGGCCGTCGAGGCGGGCAAGGCAGAGCAGATCGGCTGCGACGGGCCCTACCCGGCGGATACCGTCTTCGTCCGGGCGCGGCGGGGCGATTTCGACGCGGTGCTGACGATGTACCACGACCAGGGGCAGATCGCGATGAAGCTGATCGGCTTCGAGGCGGGGGTGACGCTGCTGGGCGGCTTCCCCTTCCCGATCTGCACGGCGGCGCATGGCACGGCCTATGACATCGCCGGGCGCGGCATCGCCCATCCGGGGGCGATGCGGAATGCGGTGCTGCTGGCGGCGCGGATGGCGGTCAGCGCCTGAGGCCGGCGATGAGCACGTCGAGCACGCGCAGCACCTTGGCGCGCCAGTCCGGGCCTTCCTGCGCGTAGCAGATGCCGACCAGGGCCAGCAGCAGCTCCTCCGGGTCGAGGTCGCCGCGCAGCTCGCCGGCCTCCGTCGCGCGGCGCAGCAGGCCGCCGAGCGCCGCGCGGAGGCGGTCGAGCGCGGAGGCGATCGGCTCCGAGGATTTGTGCGACACCATGGCGAGGGCGGCGGCCATGCCCTTCTTGGTGGCGATGAACTCGACATTGGCGGCCAGCCAGCGGCGCAGCGCCTCGGTGGGGGGCAGCTCGGCCGAGAGCCGGGCGGCGACTTCCACCAGCTGGTCCACCTCGCGGCGGTAGACCGCCTCGTAGAGCGCCTCCCGCGTCGGGAAGTGGCGGTAGAGCGTGCCGATGCCGAGGCCGGCCTCGCGGGCGACGGCTTCGAGGCTCGCCGCCGGGCCGCCCTGGTTGAAGACGGTGCGGGCCGCGGCCAGCAGGCGGTCGCGGTTGCGGGTGGCGTCCGCGCGGGGCTTCCGTGGTGTCTGGCTCCGCTCCTCGGTCATCGCGCTTGGTTGATATCCTGCCTCTTGTAAGCGGAGGGTGCCTCCGTATATCGCTCCGCATGAGGCCAGGGAGCGGCTGATCTCTCCTGGCCGCAGGACCCCCCCCGCCGTGCCGGCGGAGTGGGAACGCCGTGGCCCTCATCGGAGATCCGCATGAGCCTGTCCATCACCCTTACCGTCAATGCGGTACCCCGGACCATCGCATTGGACGACCCACGGGTCACGCTGCTCGACCTGCTGCGCGAGCGGCTCGACCTCACCGGGACCAAGAAGGGCTGCGACCGTGGCCAGTGCGGCGCCTGCACCGTGCTCGTCGATGGGCGGCGGGTGAATTCCTGCCTGGCGCTGGCCGTGAGCCTCGACGGGGCTGAGGTGCTGACCATCGAGGGGCTGGCCGAGGGCGAGGTGCCACATCCGGTGCAGGCCGCCTTCATCGAGCATGACGCCTTCCAGTGCGGCTACTGCACGCCGGGGCAGATCATGAGCGCGGTCGGGCTGATCCGCGAGGCGCAGGCAGGCGACGACCCCGAGCGGGTACGCGAGGCGATGAGCGGCAATCTCTGCCGCTGCGGCGCCTACAAGGGCATCACTGAGGCAGTGCTGGAGGCGCAGCGGCGCCTTGCCGCCGATGCAGAGGAGAAGGCGGCATGAACCGCTTCGACTATGTCCGCCCCGCGACGGTGGCGGAGGCGGTGGCGGCCGCGGCGGTGCCGGGCAGCGCCTATCTCGCCGCCGGGACCAATCTGCTCGACCTGATGAAGGGCGGCGTGATGCGCCCGGCGCGGCTGGTCGACCTGGCGCGGGTGCCGGGGCTCGACGCCATCGAGGCGCTGCCGCATGGCGGCGTGCGGATCGGCGCGCGGGTGCGCAATTCGGACCTCGCCTATGACCCCGGCTTCGCCCGGCGCTTCCCGGCGGTGGCGGAGGCGCTGCTGTCGGGTGCTTCGGCGCAGCTGCGCAATGCGGCGACGGTCGGCGGCAACCTGCTGCAGCGGACGCGCTGCGCCTATTTCTACGACCCCGCCAGCGCCTGCAACAAGCGCGAGCCCGGCGCTGGCTGCGATGCGCGCGAGGGCGAGAACCGGCTGCATGCGGTGCTCGGCTGGAGCGAGCAGTGCATCGCCACGCACCCGTCGGATTTCTGCGTGCCGCTCGTCGCCTTGGGCGCGGTGGTGGAGATCGAGGGGCAGGCGGGGCAGCGCGAGGTGCTGCTCGAGGAATTCCATCGCCTGCCCGGCACCACGCCGGAGCGGGAGAGCGTGCTGGCGCCGGGCGAGCTGATCGTCGCGGTGCGGCTGCCGGGCGAGGCGGCGGGCTTCGCCGGACATGCGCGCTATGTGAAGCTGCGCGAGCGCACCTCCTATGCCTTCGCCGTCGTCTCGGCCGCGGCGGGGCTGCGGCTGGAGGATGGCGCCATTGCCGAGGCGCGGCTGGCGCTCGGCGGCGTCGCGGCGAAGCCCTGGCGGGTGCCGGAGGCCGAGGCGGCGCTGCGCGGCGCGCGGCCGGGTGCCGAGGCCTTCCGCCGGGCGGCGGAGGCGGCGCTGGCGGAGGCGCGGCCCTCCGGCGACAACGCCTTCAAGATCGAGCTGGCGCGGCGCATCCTGGTGCGCGCGCTCACCCTCGCCGCGGCCGGCACGCCGGAGCGGCTGCCGGCTCTGCCGGCCTCCCCCCATGCCCCCCATCCGGGAGTTTCCCTCTATGGCTGAGCTCGCATCCTCCGCGGCGCATGGCCGCCACGGTTCCAGCATCGGCCAGCCGCTCACCCGGCGGGACGGGCTGCTGAAGGTCACCGGCGGGGCGCGCTATGCCGCCGACCACCATCCGCCGGGGATGCTGCATGCGGCGCTGGCGGTGAGCAGCATCGCGCGCGGCCGCGTCACTGGCCTCGATCTCGAGGCGGCGCGGGCGCATCCCGGCGTGGTCGCGGTGATGACGCCGGAGAACCGCCCGGCGCTGGCGCAGGACCCGGACGACAAGGCAGGGCCCTTCGCCTTCCGGCTCGATCTGCTGCAGAACGACCAGGTGCGCTATGTCGGCCAGCCGGTCGCGGTGGTGATCGCCGAGACGCTGGAGGCGGCGACCGAGGGCGCGGCGCTGCTTGCCCCGCGTTATGCGGCGGAGCCGGCGAGCACCGGGCTCGATGATGGCGAGGTCTTCGTCCCGCCGGCGGTCGGCGTCGGCTATCCGGCCGAGATGCGGCATGGCGATGTGGAGGCGGGGCTCGCCGCGGCGGCACGGCGGCTCGAGGCGGTCTACGAGACGCCGGCGCAGTACCACAATGCGATGGAGCCGCATGCCGTGGTCGCGGCCTGGGAGGGCGACCGGCTTTCCATCGACACGCCGAGCCAGGGCCTCGCCCTGGCGGTGGACCGGGTCGCCGGGCTGTTCGGCATCCCACCGGAGAATATCGAGATCCGCAGCCCCTTCCTCGGCGGCGGCTTCGGCTCCAAGGGGGCGGTCTCGGGGCCGCAGGTGCTTGGCATCCTCGCCGCGCGGATGGTCGGGCGGCCGGTGAAGCTGGTGCTGAAGCGCGACCAGATGTACGGCCCGGTCGGGCATCGCGCGCCGACGCGGCAGACGCTGCGGCTCGGCGTGGATGGCGAGGGAGCGCTGACCGCGCTGCATCACCATGTCCGCACGACGAGCAGCCGGTTCGACGACTTCTTCGAGCCCGCGGGCACTGTCTCGCACACGCTCTATGCCAGCCCGGCCATCGCCACGACCAGCGATGCGGTGCGGCTGGATACCGGCACGCCGATGTTCATGCGGGCGCCGGGCGAGGCGAGCGGCAGCATCGCCCTGGAGGGCGCGATCGACGAGATGGCGGCGGCCTGCGGCATGGACCCGCTGGAATTCCGCCTCAGGAACTATGCCGAGGTGGAGCCGGCGAGCGGCAAGCCCTTCTCCTCCAAGGCGCTGCGCGAATGCTATGCGCAGGGCGCCGAGCGCTTCGGCTGGGCCGGCCGGCCGCTGGCGCCGCGGCAGATGCACGACGCGGACGGGCTGCTGGTCGGCTGGGGTGTCGGCACCGCGACCTTCCCGGCGCTGATGTTCCATGGCCAGGCGCGGGCAGTGCTGCGGCGGGACGGCAGCGGGCTGGTCGAGACTGGCGCCCATGACATGGGGCAGGGGGCCTGGACAGCCTTCGCCCAGATCGCGGCCGACAGCCTCGGGCTGCCGATCGACCGGGTGGAGTTCCGCGCCGGTCATTCGGGTTTGCCGGATGCGGGCATCGCGGGCGGCTCCTCCCATACCGCGACGGCGGGCATGGCGATCCATGGCGCGGGCGCCGATGTGGTCGCCCGGCTGGCGGAGCTGGCGATGGCGGACCAGCGCTCACCGCTCTACGGCGCAGGGAATGCCGGGGTGGTGGCGCGCGAGGGGCGGCTGGTGCGGCGCGACGACGAGAGCCGGGGCGAGACCTATGCCGAGATCCTCGCCCACGCCGGCCTCGACGAGATCGAGGGGCGCGGCACCGGGGCGGCGGATCAGGCGGCGCAGGAGCACTACGCGATGCACGCGCATGGCGCGGTCTTCGCCGAGGTGAAGGTCGACCCGGAGCTCGGGCAGATCCGCGCGACGCGGCTGGTCGGCGCCTTCGCCGCCGGGCGGATCATCAATCCGCGCCTGGTGCGGAGCCAGTATTACGGCGGGATGATCTGGGGCGTCTCCTTCGCCCTGCACGAGGCGGCGGCGGTGGACCGGCGCACCGGGCGGGTGATGAATGCCAATCTCGGCGAGTACCATGTGCCGGTGAATGCCGACGTGCCCTCGCTCGAGGCCATCCTGGTCGATGAGGTCGATCCGCATGTGAATGCGCTCGGCATCAAGGGCGTCGGCGAGATCGGCGTCACCGGCTCGGCGGGGGCGGTGGCCAATGCCGTCTGGCATGCGACGGGGGTGCGGGTGCGGCGCTTCCCGATCGCCATCGAGGAACTGCTTGGTCAGCCATAGGCGCGGCGGAAGAAGACGGCCGTCATCGCCAGGCTGAAGGCGATGACGAAGCCACGCAGCCAGGGGGCGGGCACGCGGCGGGCGAGGCCCGCGCCGAGATACCCGCCGATGACGGCGGCGACCAGCATCACCGCCGTCTCCGGCCAGTGGACCGGGCCGGCGAGGGCGAAGCAGAGCACGGCGACGGCATTGGCGGCGCTGACCAGCATGGTCCGCGCCGCGCTCATCGAGCGGATGTCGGCATCGTCGAGCAGGCTCCAGACCGCCATCATCATGATGCCGACGCCGCCGCCGAAATAGCCGGCATAGACAGAGAGCGGCACCTGCGCACCGGTCACCGCGCCGGGGCCGATGCGCACCCGCCTCCGCAGCGCGGCGCCGAGCGGGCGGCCGAAGGCGAAGGCGAGCGTGCCGATCAGCAGCAGCCAGGGCAGCAGCACGTCGAAGGCATGCTGCGGCGTGACCAGCAGCAGCAGGGCGCCGACCAGCCCGCCGATCAGGCTGATGAGAATCATGGTGCGGAGCGGGATGCCGTCGAAGGGGCGGAAGTCGCGCCGCCAGGCCCAGGCGCTGGCGATCGTCCCCGGCAGCAGGGCGACGGTGCTGGAGGCATTGGCGGCGACCGAGGGCAGGCCGACGAAGACCATCGCCGGAATGCTGACGAAGGAGCCGCCGCCGGCCGCGGCATTCATGGCGCCGGCGAGCAGGCCGGCGCCGAACAGGATGAAAAGCGCTTCCATTCGGCGGAGAGTGCTCCGCCGGGGAGGTCAGCGCCAGCCGTAGGTCCGGTCGTGGTGGTGGCGACCGTGGTGCCAGCCATGGTGCTGCCAGCCATAATGGCGCGGCGGCGGGCCATAGCGGTGCCAGTGGTGGTGGCGTGGCGGGGGCGCATAGTGCCGCCAGTGGTCGCCATGCACTGTGGTGACGCCCGGGCCTTCACGATGGAAGGGGGCCGCACTCGCGCCGTCCAGCGCGGCGCCGGCGGACAGCAGCCCGAGGCCGAGAGCGGCTGCAGCGAAAAAGCGACGCATCATGTCCTCCTGTGGATGGGTCCACGAAGGCATGATGGGGCTCCGGTCAAGGCGGGATCGGGGCCGGATTGGCGCGACGCCGGGGCAGATTGTAACGGCTCGTGGCGGGGGTCAGACCCCGTAATACTCGCGGAACCACGCGACGAAGCGGGTGACGCCGGTGGGAACGTCGGTGGTCGGGTGGTAGCCGGTCAGCGCCTGGAGCAGGCTGGAATCGGCCCAGGTCTTCAGCACCTCGCCGGGCTGCATGTCCATCATGTTGCGCTCGGCGGCGCGGCCGGTCGCCTGCTCGATGGCGGCGATGAATTCCAGCAGCCGCACCGGGTTGGCGTTGCCGATGTTCACCAGGCGGTAGGGGGCGACGGGGCTCAGCGAGTCGCCGGGGCCGGCCGGCTTGCCGATTTCCGGCCGGCAAGGGACGAGGCGGATGATGGCCTCGACCAGGTCGTCCACATAGGTGAAGTCCCGCTCCATCAGGCCGTGGTTGTAGACGTCGATCGGGCGGCCGCGGAGGATGGCGTCGGTGAATTTGAACAGCGCCATGTCCGGCCGGCCCCAGGGACCGTAGACGGTGAAGAAGCGGAAAGCCGTCGTCGGCTGCTGCCAGAGATGGGCATAGCTGTGGGCAATGTTCTCGGTGGCCAGCTTGGTGGCGGCGTAGATGTTGAGCGGGGTCGCCACCGCATCCGTCTCGCGGAAGGGCATGGACGTATTGGCGCCGTAGGCGGAGCTGGTGGAGGCGACCAGCAGGTGCTGCACCGGGTGGTGGCGGCAGGCCTCGGCCAGGGCATAGGAGGCGACGACGTTGTTGTGGATGTAGCTTTCCGGGTGCTCCATCGCGTAGCGCACGCCGGCCTGGGCGGCGAGGTGGATGACGACCTCGGGCGCCTCCTCCCGCATCACCGTGGCGAGGCGGGCGGCGTCGGCGAGGTCGAGGATCAGCGGCCTGAAGCCGGCGGATTGGGCGAGCCGGGCATGGCGGGCCTCCTTCAGCCGCAGGTCGTAATAGGGGACCATGGCGTCGATGCCGGTGACGGCATGGCCTTCGGCCAGCAGGCGGTGGGCGAGGTGGAAGCCGATGAAGCCGGCGGTGCCGGTGACCAGGAATTTCATGGCGGCCTCATCTCTTTCGCTGCGTGACGGAGCTGTGTCGGACGAGTCCAGGGCGAGGGCAAGCCGCAGAAACGTTGCCGATGCCGGCGGCTTTGGCCATGGTGCTTCGACCCGGATGCAGGAGCGGCCACCCCCGATGCCGGATAGCCCAGCGTGAGCGTGGAGCGGGATCTGGCCCGGTGGATGAAGGGCACCGTGCTGCCCTACTGGGCCACCGAGGGATACGACGCGGCGGCCGGGCTGTTCCAGGAGCGGCTGTTTCCCGATGGCCGGCCCGATGCCGGCGCCGTCCGGCGGGTGCGGGTGCAGGCACGGCAAATCTATGTCTATGCGCATGCGGCCGTCATCGGCTGGTATCCCGCCGGGGCAGGGCTGGCGCTCCGGACCTTCGACCGCCTGGTCGGGATCGCTCACGCACCCGATGGGCAGGGCGGCTTCGCCCACAGCGTCACGCCGGAGGGGCAGGTCGTCAGTCCGCTGCGCGACGCCTATGACCATGCCTTCCTCGTGCTCGCCTGCGCCTGGCTGCTGCGGGCAACGGGGGAGACCAGGATCCGGGACGTGCTGGAGGCTGTGCTCGGCTTCGTCGATGCACGGATGACGGCGGCGGATGGCAGCCTTCTGGAGGGTGTCCCACCCAGCCTGCCGCGGCGGCAGAACCCGCAGATGCATTGGTACGAGGCGATGCTGGCACTGATGGAAGCCGGCTTCCCAGGTGCGGCGGAGCGGGCGGCGCGGCACCGGGCGCTGTTCGAAACGCGGTTCTACGATGCGGCGACGGGAAGCCTCGGCGAGTATTTCACCGATGACTGGGCGCCGGCGCCGGGCCTCGACGGGCGCATCCTGGAGCCGGGCCACCATGCCGAATGGGCCTGGCTGCTACGCCGGCACCAGGCGCTGGCCGGCCTGCCGCACAGTCCGGTCGCGGGCGACTTGCTGGCCACTGCGATGCGCTGGGTGGAGCCGGAGACGGGGCTGCTGGTCGACGAGGTCCTGCGCGGCGGCGATGTGCATCGCGGCACGCGGCGAACCTGGCTGCAGACGGAACTCGCCAAGGCCTGGCTGTCGGAGGCGGAATTCGGCTCCGCCGGAGCGGCAGAACAGGCGCGCCGGGCACTGGCGGCGTTGGACCGTTACTTCCTGCGCCGGCCTGTCGAGGCGGGTTGGCTGGACCGTGTCGATGAAGGCGGCCGGCCGATGCCAGGATTGGTTCCAGCGAGCGCCCTCTACCACGTCTTCCTCGTCCTGGCCGAGGCGGAGCGCGTCCTGGGTGGCCGGGACTGAGAGAAACCGTTCTGGATTGAACGCCCGCGGGAAACCGGGCGAGTTGTACGTGAGCCGAACTGCCGTCCCCGCAAGTCGATAAATAAACTTTTGCGTGAACTGCGTCTACATTTCATGGTGCCGGCAATCGAGTCGACCGTTGCGCCTAATCAGGAAGTGCGCGGCAGGCGGCCTCGGTCAAGGAGCAGATCGAAGGCTACAACCGCCTGCTGAGCCAGGGCTATGCCTCGCGCTTCCTGGTGCTGAATCTGCAACAACAGGAGGCGGGGTTCGTCGCCATCATCGGCTAGGCGGAGGCACAGGAGGCGCAACTCCGCGAGGGCATCGCCCAGGGGGAGCGACAGCTGACCAGCATCCGGCTGCAACGGCTCTCCGACATCGCCACCGACATCCGGGCGACCGAGGCGGACATCGCCACGGCTCGGCAGCAGCTCCGCACGGCGGAGGACGTGCTGGCGCGGCGCGAGGTGCTGGCGCCGGAGGCCGGGCGGGTCACCCATATCCGGGCCTTAACGCCCGGAGCGAGCATCAGCGCGGGCGAGCCTGTCCTCGATCTCGTGCCGGCTGAGGACAGGCTGGTGGCCGAGTTGCGGCTCCTGCCGACGGATATCGACCAAGTGACGGTCGGGCAGCGGGCAAGGCTGCGGCTGACCGCGCTCCGGCAGCAGAACCCGCCGATGCTGCCGGGCCAAGTGATGACCGTCTCGCCCGATCTGCAAAACGACGCTGCCGACCGGACTTACTATCTTGTCCGGGTCGCGCTCGATCCTGGCGCGCTCGACCTCGTGCCGCAGCGTTCGCTCATGGCCGGCATGCCGGTTGAGGGCTTCCTGATCGGAGAAAGCCGGACTCCGCTCGGATACTTCTGGGAGCCGGTGCGCAGCTTGGTACGGCGGACGGTGCCGCCGGCGCCTCCCTCGGAGCTTCGGCCGGGCGCGTGAGCGGCGGCCGTGTGCTGCGATTACTCGTCGAAAGTGGCAGCGACGCCTTCAAGCAGGGGGGCGCGTCCATGCTGCGGCGGTAGGATGGGCCCGGGACATCGGGACCACCCCCAATGACAGGCGCTGGACGGCGACGGGCCCCGATAGTCCGATGCTCCGCCAACCGGAGAATGCCGAGGGCAGCGGGACCGCGTGCCGGTACCTGACGGCGCCTTCCGGACGCCGGGGACCGCAGGGTCGCAAAGCGGCTGGGGTATGGTTCCGGGACCCATCTTGCGCAAACATGGCGCCCGCCAAAGTCCGGGCAACCGGAAGGCGGCCATGCTGGGAGGATAACATCAATGAACACGGTCTCCATCGGCCGTCGCTCGGCGCTGGGTGCCGCGCTGGCCACGACGGTGCTCGCCTGTCCGGCCATCGGCCAAGGGCGCTTCCCCAATCGGCCGGTGCGGTTCCTGATCCCCTGGGCACCCGGAGGCACGCTCGACGCCTTCATCCGCCTGCAGGCCGAGCTGTTCCAGCAGGATACCGGCCAGACGCTGATCATCGAGAACCGGCCGGGCGCCCGGGGCACGCTGGCCGCTCAGTTCCTGCTCACCCAGGCACGGCCCGACGGCTACACCATCGCCCACCACCATCTCTCGGTCATCCGGCATCCCTTCCTGACGAAGCGGCCGACCTGGGACCCGGTGAACGACTTCACCTATATCATGCAGCAAACGGGGTTCGTCTTCGGCCATGTGGTGCATCCGGCGTCGGGCTGGAACACGCTGGCCGACATGTTCGCCGAAGCACGCCGGCGCCCGGGCGAGCTCACCTACGGCACCTCCGGCATCGCAACCTCCAACCACCTGGCCATGGAGGAGCTGTGCGAGAAGGAAGGCGTGCAGATGACGCATGTGCCCTACCGCGGCACCTCGGAGAACATCACCGCCGTGCTGGCCCGGCAACTGGACTGCATCGCCAACTCCAACTCCTGGGCCCCGGTCGTCGAGACGGGGCAGTTGCGGCTGCTGGCTGTCTGGACGAAGGAGAGGCTGCGCAGCTTCCTCCAGGCGCCGACGCTGCTGGAGCTTGGCTACGGCATGGTGGTGACCTCGCCCTACGGCGTCGCCGGGCCGAAGGGCATGGACCCTGAGGTGACCGAGGCGCTGCACCAGGCCTTCCGGAAAACGCAGTCTCATCCGCGGGTTCAGGAGTTCATGGCGAGCAACGACATGCCGAATGAGTATCTCGGCCCCGCCGACTACACCGCATTCGCCCGCGAACGCGCCGGGTACGAGCAGCGGATGGTCACCCGGCTGAACCTGTCGATCGACTGAGGGGCCCGGGAACCGGAGGCTCGGCGAGCCGGCGTCCGGATCCCTTGCCGAAGCCCAGGCGTGGACGCCGACGGGGACTGTTCCGGCGGGGCCGCCGCCCTGACAAGGCGAATCGAGGCTGCCGATTCCCGGCCTGGCGTTACTGCGGCCGTGTCCGCTTCGACAGCGACACCGCGTAAGGCGCCGGCCGGGCACGCAGCGTCGGGTCGTCGCTGAACTCGACGCCGGGTGGATTGGCCAGCGCCAGGAAGCTGATCCGGTCGCAGGCGCCGCCCGGCCCGGCTGCGACCTCGGTGACTGTCAGCCGGCCCACGGTCGCGCGTGGCCGGTCGTCGGGCCATGCGGTGGTCGGGTCGTTCAGGTCGTCGCCAGCCTGCGGGAAGATCAGCACCATGTCGAAGGTGGCAGGCGCCTGCGCGACCCGGCCCCGCAGCTCATCGGCCAGGAAGTCGGCCGGCAGGCTGCGCATCTGCTCCTCGCTGAGGCGCTGCGTCCCGGCCACGGGCTCGAACACCCAGCGTGCCGGGCGGACCTCGCCATCGGCGCCGCGGAAGCGGAAGGTGTTGACCCCCCAATAGGGCGTCGTCGCCCAGCTCGCCGGCGGAGCATTGGCGGCGAGCCACCTTCCCTGCAGCGTGGTCTTCGGGTTCGCGGCGATGAAGGCGTCGACCGCAGCCTGGTCCGGCCGCCCGGTTGCCGGGTCCGGCCTGCGCACGCGAAGCCCCTCGACCAGTGCCTCGGGCGTGGGCGCTCCGAAGATGGGGACGGAGATGTTCGCCATGTCCCAGGAGGTGCCGCCGGGCACCTGGAAGCGGATCGAGAGGCCGCGGGTGCTGCGGCTGGTATCGGCGGCGGCGGGACCACCGCCGACGGCGAAGCGGATGATCGTCGGAATGCGTTGCCCGCCGAAGGTCGGCGAAACCGACAGCCGCGCCCCCTCGGCGGTACCCTCGAAGAAACCTGAGGCGCAGGTACCCTTGGGGTGGCTCGGGCGATGCGTCCGGATCGGGCCCTGCACACCTTCGAAGGCTTCGATCACCTGCGTCGGGGTCGGCGCCTGGGCATCGGCCGGAACGGCAACTCCGAGGCCGAGGAGGAGAACTACGACTTGAGCGGTACGAGGGGACATGGGCATGAGCCTTCCTCCTTTGGCAACTCGCCATAGCATGATGTGGGAAGCGCGGTCGTCCTCGCAACGTGACGTTCGACGAGGCGGGCGGCCTCGGCCAACCAACCAGCTGTGGTGGCGCCGCATGAGGCGGTCAGGCATGCGAGCCCGGGAACCACGGCGCCGTCTGCACATCACCCAGTTCTTCGTCGGCGACGGTTCGCTTGCGGGACGGGAGTTTGCTTCGCGGCGCCAATCTGGGACGATGCGAACCGCAGCGGGACCCGGGCCGGCAGGGACCGCGCGGGGAGAAACGCCAATGGAACGACACTATGGCTGGGTCATCGTCGCCGTCGGGGCCTTGATGGGCTGCGTCGGCATGGGGTCGCTGTTCTCCCTCGCCGTCTTCCTCGGTCCCGTTGCCACCGACACTGGCTGGTCGCGCGCCGGCATTTCCGCATCGATGACGATCGCCTTCCTGGCCATGGGCTTCGGCGGCTTTGGCTGGGGCTGGGTCAGCGACCGCTATGGGCCGCGGATTGTCGGCATCGCGGGCGGGCTGCTGCTGGGCGCGGGGCTGGTGCTGGCAAGCCGCGCGACGAGCCTGCTGACGTTCCAACTCGCCTATGGCCTGTTCCTCGGCACGGCGGTCGGCGCCTTCTTCGCGCCCATGATGGCGACGGCCAGCGCGTGGTTCGACCGCCAGCGGGCGCTCGCGGTCTCCCTCGTGTCCGCCGGCCTCGGGACGGCACCCGTGACGGTCGCGCCCTTCGCCCAATGGCTGCTTTCCAACCATCATTGGCGCAGCTCGCAACTCCTGATGGGGATCATCGCCTGGACGGTCCTGCTGCCGGCCGCGCTGCTGCTGCGCCGCCCGCCGGTCACGGCCCTGCACCCAGGCGCGGACGCCGCCGCGACAGGCCAGGACTTCACCGCCCGGCAGGCGCTGGGCTCCCGGCAGTTCGTGGTGCTCGCGGCGACCTTCTTTGCCTGCTGCCTGGCACATGCCGGGCCGATCTTCCACGTCGTAAGCTATGCGATGGTCTGCGGCTTGTCCGCCGCAGCCGCCGTCAGCGTCTACGGCCTGCAGGGTTTGGCCGGGCTTGGCGGGCGTCTACTTCTGGGCGTGCTCGCCGATCGGCATGGGGCCAAGCCTGTGCTGATCGGGGGCTTGCTGCTGCAGGCGCTGGCGATCGGCGCCTTTCTCCCAACCAGCAGCCTCGGCGAGTTCTACGCCGTCGCCGCGGTGTTCGGCCTCGCCTATGGCGGGGTGATGCCGCTCTACGCGGTGCTCGCGCGTGACTACTTCGGCCCCCGTGTCCTCGGCACGGTGTTCGGCGCGGCCACCATGGTGTCCTGCCTTGGCATGGCAGCGGGACCCGCGGTCGGTGGGTGGATCTTCGACCGTTTCGGCAGCTATGCGGGGATGCACCTCAGCTCCCTGGCGATAGGCTTCGGGGCCGTGGCGATCGCCCTTGCCTTTCCGCCCCTGCCTCGGATGCGGCCTGAGCGCCTGAGGCCGGCCTAGCGCATCGGCGGCGGTCGGCGCCTGCCGCGATCCGCAGCTTCCTAGTGCATGGCCTGCCCAATGACGGCACCCCGCCGAATTCCGGGCACCGACCTTCCGGCCGATCCGGGGCGGAGCATGATGGGCCCGCCCCGTCGCATCGCGTCAGGCCTTCGGCTTGGCAGAATAGGCGCCGCCGGCCGCCCGCACCTCGGCCGCGGTCTTCGCGGCGCGCAGCCGTGCCAGATGCTCGGCCTCGCCGGCCAACATCGTTTCGGCGTTCTGCAGCACCTGGGCGGCGCGCTCGACGGGGAATTTCACCGCGCCGTTCTCGTCCATGTGGATCAGCTCGCCCGGCGCCACATCCATGCCGCCGACCGAGACCGGCACGTTCACCGCCTGCACCGCCATCTCGCCATGCCCGGCCGTGACGCCGCCGAGCAGCAACTGGAAGTCGAGCTTGCGGATAGCGTCGACATCGCGCGACGGCCCGTTTGAGAGCAGGCCGATGCAGCCGACCGACATCATGGAGGTCACCATGATCTCTCCCGCGAGCCCCGCCTTGCTCATCAGCTCCGGCGGCCATTTCTGCTGGATGACCAGGATGGTCGGCTTCGGCATGGCATCGAGCGCGTCGATCACGTCCATGAAGCTGAGCCGGCCGCCGTAATTGGGGTCGGGCAGGCCGTAGACGCAGGTGACGGCGTGGCCGATGACCGGCCCCATGTCCGGATAGATGCAGCGGATCGAGCTATCGGTGTACCAGTTCTCGGTCCATGGGTTGTACAGCCCGAGACAAAGCGGGTTCTTCGGATAGGTCGCCACCACGTTGGTGATGGTCGGCGTGTCGATCCGGCGCAGTCCGGCGAAGATGTCGTCCTTGCTGGCTGTCATGCTGGCCTTTCCCCCTGAGTTGCGCGCGCATGGTCGCCAGCACCATGGCGGCCGTCCAGGCCTTCCGCGACCCTCCGGTCGCGGATCTTGCCGCCGGGCAGGGCAGGCTGCGCGGCCAGTCTGTCCGCCGCGGCGCGATGCCGGGTTCTTCGGGGAGGTGGCTGCCTCCTTTGATCCGCAGGGCCTCGGCGCGACGACTTCCAGTCCAGTCAATCACGAATTCGTGAAGATAGGGGCTGGGCTTTTGGGCGCCGGAGAAGGGGGCTTGGCACGCTTGATCGCCTGAATCCGGCACGCCAAGGGCCATACCGCTCCGGCTTCTGCTGTCCAAGACCTCGCCCTGTCCGAGGCCGCCCCCCGTCACCTAAGGAGCCGTCGGGGAGCAGCAGCCCGATCCTGCGGCCAGGACTTTCGGAGCGACCATCGCCAAGGCGCCTCCGCCTCGTCCTACCCAACCTTTACCGAACTGGCTTTCTCCTTCCCCCTTTTTCTTTTCAGACCAAGGCACCGGCCGGCTCGCTCGCAACCGGGCCGGCGTCGCGCCCGCCGGCCCGACGGACTCATCGACAGGCAAGGCAAGCGCTGGCCGCGGCGTGCCGCGAGGAAGCTTCGGGGCCGGCCAGTTGCCGCGGCGCCCCGTCCGGGCTATCCGCCGGGGCGCGATGCATGCGCCCGTTACCCCCCGCACCGATGAAGGCCCGCTGCCGGCCTACCGTGCCCGCGTCACGGCCGGGCTGCTGAAGCCGGATACCGCCCAGGCCCTCGCCGCCGAGACCCTGCAGGAACTCTGGCATCGCCTGCGCGGCTATGACCCGCACCCGGAGGCACCGCCGGAGGCCGGCTTCCTCGCCCGCTTCATGCGGCGCAAGCCGGTGCCCGAGGCGCCGGAAGGAACGCCGCAGGGCCTCTACCTCGTCGGCGAGGTGGGACGGGGCAAGTCCATGCTGATGGACCTGTTCTTCGACTGCGCCGATGTTATCCGCAAGCGGCGCATCCACTTCCACCAGTTCATGCAGGACTGCCACCAGACGATCCATGCCTGGAAGCGGCGCAATCCGGGCGAGGCGGACCCGATCCCGCCGCTGGCCAACGCCATCAGCGTCGACGCGGCCCTGCTCTGCTTCGACGAGTTCCAGGTGCACGACATCGCCGATGCGATGATCCTCGGCCGGCTGTTCGAGGCGCTCTTCGCCCGCGGCGTGGTGGTGGTGGCGACCAGCAACACGGCGCCGGACGACCTGTTCAAGGGCCGGCCCGGCCGCGACGCCTTCCTGCCCTTCATCGCCCTCATCAAGAAGCGGTTGAACGTGCTGCATCTCGAGGCGCAGCAGGATTACCGGCGGGAGCGCATCCGCGGCCTGCCGAGCTGGCACAGCCCGGTGGATGGAAGGGCGGAGCGGGCGCTGGACCGGGCGTTCCTCGAGCTGACCGGGGAGGCGCAGGGGGCGCCGGCCCGCCTGACCGTGCTCGGCCGGGTAGTGGAACTGCCGGAAGCGGCGCGTGGCGTGGCCCGGGCGGATTTCGACGAGTTGTGCGGCAAGCCGTTGGGACCGGCCGACTACCTCGCCGTCGCCACCCATTTCCACACGCTGGTGCTGGACGGCATTCCGCGCCTCGGGCCGGAGAATTTCGACCGGGCGCGGCGCTTCATCACATTGGTGGATGCGCTCTACGAGCATCGCTGCAAGCTGGTGGCCTCGGCCGAGGCGCCGCCCGATTCGCTTTACGAACAGGGCGAGAACGCAGCCATGTTCGAGCGGACGGCGAGCCGGCTCACGGAAATGCAAAGCCAGGACTATCTCGCCCTGCCGCACCTGACGTAATATGAGGTAATATTCACGGATTTGAGAGGATTCTAAATGCGCCTGTTCTCCCTGCTTCTCCTCGGCCTCGGCCTCATCGCGGTTCCGGCGGAGGCGGCGCAGAAGAGTGGAGGGGGACGGCAGCAGGCGCAGGCGACGGTGACGAAGCCGCAGCAGGCGGGACGGTCCCAGTTGGGGCGGCCTCAGTCGGCGGTGCATCGCTCGGTGCCGATGCGGGGCCGGGGCAGCGCCGGGCGGGACCAGCGGGCGGCCTCGGCCGCGGCCTGCAGCGCCAAGCATGGCGGCTGCCGGGCCCCGCGGATGAGCTGGGCCCAGGGCCTGCCGCCGGCTGCCGGCATCCAGGCCAATGCCTGCCCGGACGGCACCATGGCGGTGCTCGCCACCGGGCATGACGATATCGTCCGCTGCATGCCGATCTGAGCGGGGGCGGCCGGACCCCTGCCTTGCCGGTCGATGCGGTCGGGAGTAGGAAGCGCGCTGTTTTCGCCTGAACGGTCCCGGCCGTCCGGGCGCCTTCCGCCCCCCGTTCCTCAAGGACACGTCATGGCCCGCAAGAAGATCGCGCTGATCGGCGCCGGCAATATCGGCGGCACCCTCGCCCACCTGATCGGCCTGAAGGAACTGGGCGACGTCGTGCTGTTCGACGTCTTCCCGGGGGTCGCGGCCGGCAAGGCGCTCGACATCATGCAGTCCGGCCCGGTGGACGGGTTCGACAGCAACATGGCCGGGACGGGCGACTACGCCGCCATCGCCGGGGCCGACGTGGTGATCGTCACCGCCGGCTTCCCGCGCATGCCGGGCATGAGCCGCGACGACCTGCTGACCAAGAATGCCGGCGTCATGGGCCAGGTGGCCGAGGGCATCAAGACCTACGCGCCCGACGCCTTCGTCATCTGCATCACCAACCCGCTCGACGTCATGGTCTGGGCGCTGCAGCAGAAGTCGGGCCTGCCGGCGAACAAGGTGGTCGGCATGGCCGGCGTGCTGGACAGCAGCCGCTTCCGCCTGTTCCTCGCCCAGGAGTTCAACGTCTCGGTCGAGGACGTGACGGCCTTCGTGCTGGGCGGCCATGGCGACACCATGGTGCCGCTGACCCGCTACTCCACCGTTGCCGGCATCCCCGTCCCCGACCTCATCAAGATGGGCTGGACGACGCAGGAGAAGATCGACGCCATCGTCAACCGCACCGCCAATGGCGGCGGCGAGATCGTGAAGCTGCTGGAGAAGGGCTCGGCCTTCTACGCCCCGGCCGCCTCCGCCATCGCCATGGCCGAGGCCTACCTGCTCGACAAGAAGCGGGTGCTGCCCTGCGCGGTGATGCTGAACGGCGAGTACGGCCTCAGCGACTTCTATGTCGGCGTGCCGGTGGTCATCGGCGCCGGCGGCGCGGAGCGCATCGTTGAGGTGCAGTTCACGCCGGAGGAGAAGGCCGCCTTCGACAAGTCCTGCGACGCGGTGAAGAAGCTGATCGAGGACTTCAAGAAGCTCGGCGTCTGATCGCCACTCTGGCGTCCATTCGCTTGCAGGGGATGACCGCATGAACATCCATGAATACCAGGCGAAGGAGCTGCTGGGGCGCTATGGCGTCACGGTGCTCCAGGGCCATGTGGCCTGGACGCCGGAGGAAGCGGCCGAGGCAGCGAAGAAGCTGCCCGGCCCCGTCTATGTGGTGAAGTCGCAGATCCATGCCGGCGGCCGCGGCGCCGGGCGCTTCAAGGAAGACCCGAACGGCAAGGGCGGCGTCCGCGTCGTCAAGTCGGTCGAGGATGTCCGCGCGGCGGCCGAGGCGATGATCGGCAAGACGCTGGTCACCAAGCAGACCGGCGAGGCGGGCAAGACCGTCTCCCGCGTCTATGTCGAGGACGGCTGCGACATCAAGCGCGAGCTCTATCTCGGCCTGCTGGTGGACCGCGCCACCTCCCGCCTCACCGTCATGGCCTCGACCGAGGGCGGGATGGAGATCGAGGAGGTGGCCGAGCACCACCCCGAGAAGATCCTGAAGGCGGCGATCGACCCGGCCTCCGGCCTTTCCGGCTTCCATTGCCGCAAGCTCGCCTTCGGCCTCGGCCTGACCGGCAAGCAGGTGGCGAGCTTCACCAAATTCGTCACCGCGCTCTACGGCGCCGTGCAGGAGCTCGACTGCGCCATCGTCGAGATCAACCCGCTGGTCGTCACCGGCGCGGGCGAGATCGTGGCGCTCGATGCCAAGGTCTCCTTCGACGACAACGCCCTGTTCCGCCACAAGGACCTCGAGGCCCTCCGCGACGACTCGGAGATGGACCCGAAGGAGCTGGACGCGGTCAAGAACGACCTGAACTATGTCGCGCTCGACGGTGAGATCGGCTGCATGGTGAACGGCGCCGGCCTCGCCATGGCGACCATGGACATCATCAAGCTCTACGGCTCCTCGCCGGCGAACTTCCTCGATGTCGGCGGCACGGCGAATGCGGCGCGGGTGACCGAGGCGTTCCGGATCATCACCTCGGATTCCAACGTGAAGGCGATCCTGGTCAATATCTTCGGCGGCATCGCCAAGTGCGACATGATCGCAACCGGCATCGTCGAGGCCTCGAAGAACCTGTCGCTCTCCGTGCCGCTGGTGGTGCGGCTCGAGGGCACGAATGTCGAGCTCGGCAAGAAGATCCTGGCTGAGAGCGGCCTCGCCATCATCCCCGCCGACAACCTGGCGGACGCGGCGCAGAAGGTTGTCGCCGCGGTCAAGGGAGCCTGAGCCATGGCGATCCTGATCGACGAGAACACCAAGGTCATGACCCAGGGCTTCACCGGAGCCCAGGGCACCTTCCATGCCGAGCAGGGCATCGCCTACGGCAGCAAGTATGTCGGCGGCGTGACGCCGGGCAAGGGTGGCACCACCCATATCGGCCTGCCGGTCTTCGACACGGTGGCGGATTGCGTGGCGGCCACCGGGGCGACTGCCAGCGTCATCTACGTGCCGCCGCCCTTCGCGGCGGACGCGATCCTCGAGGCGATCGATGCCGAGCTGCCGCTGGTCATCTGCATCACCGAGGGCATCCCCGTCCTCGACATGGTGCGGGTGAAGCGGGCGCTTTCCGGCTCGAAGTCGCGGCTGATCGGGCCGAACTGCCCGGGCGTCATCACCCCGGATGCCTGCAAGATCGGCATCATGCCGGGGCACATCCACCGGCGCGGCTCGGTCGGCATCGTCTCCCGTTCGGGGACGCTGACCTATGAGGCGGTGGCGCAGACCTCGGCCGCCGGGCTCGGCCAGTCCACCTGCGTCGGCATCGGCGGCGACCCGGTGAAGGGCACCGATTTCGTCGAGGTGCTGGAGATGTTCCTGGCCGATGACGAGACCAAGTCGATCGTCATGATCGGCGAGATCGGTGGCCAGTCGGAGATCGAGGCGGCGGAGTTCCTGGCGCGGGAGAACCGGGGCGGCAAGCCGGTGGTCGGCTTCATCGCCGGCGCCACGGCCCCGCCCGGCCGCCGCATGGGCCATGCCGGCGCCGTGATCTCGGGCGGCAAGGACACCGCCGAGGCCAAGATCGAGGCGATGCGCGCGGCCGGCATCCATGTGGCGGACAGCCCGGCGGCACTCGGCTCAACCATGGTGAAGGCCCTGAAAGGCTAGGCGTTCCACACGGGGCAGCCTTGCGGGGCTGCCAAATCGGGCGCCGAGCCCCTATGTTACCCATCGCCGTGGCTCCTTCCGGGGCGCGGCGATCATTGCATGTGCCGATAGAGACCGCTGGCCCCTCTTGGCCGGCACGGAGAGACATATGGCCGGAGTGGATATCCTCGCGACAGCGATGACGGGCGCCAACGCCGCCTTCCTCGCCGATCTCTACGCCCGCTGGGTGGAGAAGCCCGACAGCGTCGATCCTTCCTTCGCTGAGCTCTTCGCCGTTCTCGACGACGATGCCAAGGCGGTGCTGACCGATGCGGTCGGTGCCTCCTGGGCGCCGCGCGGCCGTGGCGGCTTCGCGCCGGAGCCGGAGCCCGCGCCCGCCGCCAAGGGCGGTGCCAAGGGCGGCAAGGGTGCCGCGCCGGCCGCCGCCCCGGATGCCGAGACCATTCGCCGCGCCCAGCTCGACTCCATCCGCGCGCTGATGCTGATCCGCAGCTACCGGGTGCGCGGCCATCTGCATGCCCAGCTCGACCCGCTCGGCCTCGCCAAGCCGCGGCCGCACCAGGAGCTGGACCCGACCTTCTGGGGCTTCACCGAAGCCGATATGGACCGGCCGGTCTTCATCAACGGCGTGCTCGGCCTGGATACGGCGACGCCGCGGCAGATCATGGCGGTCTGCCAGGCCACCTATTGCGGGCCGATCGGCGTCGAGTTCATGCATATCCAGGACCCCGGCCAGAAGGCCTGGATCCAGCAGCGCATGGAAGGCGCCCCCTGGACCACCGCCTTCGACGGCAAGGCAAAGCAGGCCATCCTCGAGGACCTGACCGAGGCCGAGGGCTTCGAGGCCTTCTGCGCCCGTAAGTACGTCTCGACCAAGCGCTTCGGCCTGGAAGGCGGCGAGAGCACCATCCCGGCGATCCAGGCGGTGATCGAGACGGCGGCGGCGGCCGGCGTGGGCGAGATCGCCATCGGCATGGCGCATCGCGGCCGGCTGAACGTGCTGGTCAACGTGGTGAAGAAGCCCTTCACCCAGGTCTTCTCCGAGTTCAAGGGCGTCGGAGCCAACCCGGACGACGTCCAGGGCTCGGGCGACGTGAAGTACCATCTCGGCACCAGCACGGATATCGAGGTCGGCGGGCGCAAGGTCCATCTGTCCCTGCAGCCCAACCCCTCGCATCTCGAGGCGGTCGATCCGGTCGTGGTCGGCAAGGTGCGGGCGCGGCAGGACATGGCGGGCGACGTCAAGGGCCGGCATTCGGTCATGGGCATCCTGCTGCATGGCGATGCCGCCTTCGCCGGCCAGGGCCTGGTCTATGAGACCATGGCGATGAGCCAGCTCATCGGCTACCGCACCGGCGGCACCATCCATCTGGTGACCAACAACCAGATCGGCTTCACCACCGTGCCGGTGCATGCCTATTCCGGCCTCTACTGCACCGACATCGCCAAGGCGGTGCAGGCGCCGATCTGGCACGTCAACGGCGACAACCCGGAGGCGGTGGTCTTCGTCTCCCGCCTCGCGGCCGAGTTCCGCCAGGAATTCTCGACGGACGTCGTGGTGGACATCGTCTGCTACCGCCGCCACGGCCACAACGAGAGCGACGAGCCGGCCTTCACCCAGCCGATCATGTACGGCCGCATCAAGGAGATGCGGACCACCCGCACCCTCTATGCCGAGCGGCTCGCGGCCGAGGGCAGCGTCCCGGCCGGCGAATCGAAGGCGATGTGGGACGCCTTCAACCAACGGCTGGAGGAGGCGCATGAGGCGGCGCAAAGCTTCAAGCCGAACAAGGCCGACTGGCTGGAAGGCCACTGGTCCGGGCTGAAGGCGGCCGGCACCGAGGATGCGGTGGAGCAGCTCCACCCGACGGCGGTGCCGCTGGAGACGCTGCGCGAAGTCGGCGCGGCGCTCGGCCGGGTGCCGGAGGACTTCGCCGTCAACCCGAAGATCGCCCGCCAGCTCGAGGCCAAGAAGCAGGCGATCGAGAGCGGCGAGGGCATCGACTGGGCGACCGGCGAGGCGCTGGGCTTCGGCACCCTGCTGCTGGATGGGCATCGCGTCCGCCTCTCGGGCGAGGATGTGCAGCGCGGCACCTTCAGCCATCGCCACGCGGTGTTGGTCGACCAGAAGACCCAGGCCGAATACGTGCCGCTGAACAACATCCGCAGCGGCCAGCCGCGCTTCGAGGCCTTCAACAGCCTGCTGAGCGAGTTCGGCGTGCTTGGCTACGACTACGGCTACTCGCTGGCGGATCCGCATACCCTGGTGCTGTGGGAGGCGCAGTTTGGCGACTTCGCCAATGGCGCGCAGGTCATCATCGACCAGTTCATCGCCTCGGCGGAGACCAAGTGGCTGCGCATGTCGGGCCTCGTGATGCTGCTGCCGCATGCTTATGAGGGGCAGGGGCCCGAGCACAGCTCCGCCCGGCTGGAGCGCTACCTGCAGCTCTGCGCCGAGCGGAACATGCGGGTCTGCAACCTGACGACGCCGGCCAACTACTTCCACGCGCTCCGCCGCCAGTTGAAGGCCAACTACCGCAAGCCGCTGGTGCTGATGACGCCGAAGTCGCTGCTGCGGCACAAGCTGGCGGTCAGCAGCCTGGCTGAGTTCGGCCCGGGCAGCACCTTCAAGTATGTCATCCCCGAGATCGACGCGATCGCGCCGGAGGAGGCGGTGAAGCGGGTCGTGCTCTGCTCCGGCAAGGTCTATTACGACCTGCTGCAGGAGCGGCGCGACAAGGGCGTGCAGGATGTGGCGATCATCCGCGTGGAGCAGCTGCATCCCTTCCCGAAGGCGAGCCTCAGCCAGGCGCTGGCGCCCTACAAGAATGCCGAGGTGGTGTGGTGCCAGGAGGAGCCCGAGAACATGGGCGCCTGGACCTATATCGACCGGCGGCTCGAGCGCGTGCTGAAGGAACTCGACATCAAGGCGAAGCGGCCCGAATACGTGGGCCGCGACGAAGCGGCGAGCCCGGCCACCGGCCTCGCCAAGGTGCATCAGCAGCAGCAGGAAGCCCTGGTGCGGGCCGCGCTCGGGCTCTGAGGTCGGCGGCCGGAGCGTGATCGCCGGAGGCCGGGACGGCACAAGGCGAGAATCACGCGACCGGGGAACAAATAGAGCGCGATCAACGATCACGCTCTAGACGGAAGGCGAGAGACAGATGGCGACGGATATCCTGGTACCCACCCTCGGCGAGAGCGTGAGCACCGCCACCGTGGCGCGCTGGCTGAAGAAGGCCGGCGAGCAGGTTGCGGTGGACGAGCCGCTGGTGGAGCTGGAAACCGACAAGGTAACGGTGGAGGTGAATGCGCCCTCCGCCGGCGTCATCGAATCCATCGCCGCCGACGAGGGGGCCGAGGTCGAGCCCGGCGCGGTGCTCGGCGTGATCGGTGCGGCCGGCGCCGCGGCGGCGCCGAAGCCCGCCGCTGCGCCGAGCCCGGCCCCGGCCCAGCCCGCGCCCGCCCCGGCGGCGGCGGCGCAGCCGAAGGTGGAGGAGCCCCGGGTGCCGCAGGGCCCCGTCGCGGTGCCGGGCAACCCGAACGCCCATGCGCCGCTGCCCGCCGCCGCCAAGCTGATGACCGAGAACCGGGTCAGCGCCGAGCAGATCGGCACCGGCACGGCGAAGGACGGCCGCATCAGCAAGGGTGACGTGCTCGACTTCCTCTCCCGCCCCGCCGCCGCGCCGGCCGCGGCCCCAGCCGCCGCCAAGGCCGCCCGGCCGCTGGAGGAGGGCGAGGAGCGGGTGAAGATGACCCGGCTGCGCATCACCATCGCGCGCCGGCTGAAGGAGGCGCAGAACGCCGCCGCCATGCTCACCACCTTCAACGAGGTGGATATGGGCGCGGCCATGGCGCTGCGCGCCGAGTACCGCGACGCCTTCGAGAAGCGGCACGGGGTGAAGCTTGGCTTCATGTCCTTCTTCGTGAAGGCCTGCGTCGCGGCGCTGAAGGAATACCCGGCGGTCAACGCCGAGATCGAGGGCGACACCGTCGTCTACAAGAACTTCGTCCATATGGGCATCGCGGTCGGCGGCCCGAACGGGCTGGTCGTGCCGGTGCTGCGCAATGCCGACCAGATGAGCTTCGCCGGGATCGAGAAGAGCATCGGCGATTTCGGCAAGCGCGTCCGCGACGGGCAGCTCAAGCTGGAGGAGATGGCGGGCGGCAGCTTCACCATCACCAATGGCGGCATCTATGGCAGCTTGATGTCGACGCCGATCCTCAACCCGCCGCAGTCCGGCATCCTCGGCATGCACAAGATCCAGGAGCGGCCGATGGTCGTCGGCGGCAAGGTCGAGGTGCGGCCGATGATGTACCTGGCCCTGTCCTACGACCACCGGATCGTCGACGGGAAGGAGGCGGTGAGCTTCCTCGTCCGCGTGAAGGAAGGCGTCGAGGATCCGCGCCGGCTGATGCTGGACCTCTGACGGGAACAGCCTGGGGGCCGGCGCAACCGGCCCCCTGATTCCCACGCTTCGCTTCGATACAATCTGCTAGGATCGGGGCCGGCGAAAGCCGGAACCCCCTGGCGCGTCCCTTGCGCCCAACCCCCTAACGGGAGAGTCACATGCGTTCCTTCGAAGGCCAATTCTCCGACAACCGCCCGCTGAAGCGGACGCGCGAGGAGAAGGTGCGGCTGCTGGCCGAGCTGAAGGAGACCTACAGGACGCTGAAGCCGCACACCTCGCCTGAGTTGAAGACCTCCATCGCCGGCAAGATCCGCGAGCTGCAGGCCGAGCTGGCCGCCCCACCGCCGCCGCCGCGCGAGCGCCGCGGGCCGCCGCAGCAGGAGCAGTTCGGCACTGGGCCCCGCCCGCCCCGCCGGCCGCGGCCGCCGCGGGAGATCTAGGGTGCGGCTCGCGAGCCTGCTGCTGCTCGGGCTTCTCGCTGCCTGCGGCACGACCCAATCGCCGATGGCCTATGCGCCGACGGTGCCGGTCAGCACTGCGCCCGCCCGCCCGCTGGTGACGGTGATCCAGCCGGTGACGAACCAGCGCCGCGCCGGCAGCGACGATCCGCGCTGGATCGGCACCATCCGCGGTGGCTACGGCAATCCGGTGAAGACGCTGGAGGCCGACCGGCCTGTCGACCAGGTGGTGGCCGGCGCCTTCTCCGATGCCTTGGCGGCGCGCGGCCTGCAGGCGGGCACGGGGACAGGGCGCTATGCGCTGGCCATCACGATCTACCAATTTGATGCCAACCAGTATGCCCGCCGCGAAGCCACGGCCGATTTCGGCATACGGGTCACGGAGCGGGCGACCGGGCGGGAGCTCTGGTCCGACCGGACCAAAGCCTACAATGTCGATGGCAGCATCCTGTCGCTGAGCACCGGCGTCTTCGCTTCCGTGGACGACCTGAGGCGGGTGGCGCTGCGCAGCATGAGCGAGGCGGTGGACACCCTGCTGGACAAGCCCGGCTTCCGCGCCGCGATCCGCGGCTGAGGCCTGGCGGCACCCCCTACCCCCTCGGCCCGCATCGGCGCAGCATGCGCGGACGGCCAAGGGGGAAGGAACACCATGCGCCTCGAGGACAAGACCGCCATCATCATCGGCGCGGGGCAGGGGCCCGGCGAGGGCACCGGCAATGGCCGCGCGACCGCCATCCGCTTCGCCCAGGAGGGTGCCCGGGTGGCCTGCGCCGACCGCGACCTCGCCTCGGCCGAGGAGACGGCGCGGCTGGCCGGCAACGGCGCCTTCGCCCTCCCCGTGGAGGTGACGCAGGAGGCGACGCTCGCCGCCGCGCTGGAGGAGGCGGTGCGGCGCTTCGGGCGGCTCGACATCTTGCACTACAATGTCGGTGTCTCGCTCGCCGGAGGCGATGCGCCGCCGACTGAGATCACCGAGGAGGCCTTCGACCGCGTCACGGCGATCAACCTGCGCGGCTTCGTCATGGCGGTGAAGCACGCCCTGCCGATCATGCGGGCGCAGGGGGGCGGGGTGATCCTCTCCATCTCCTCGGCCGCCGCGGTCGAGAGCTACCCCTATGTCGCCTACAAGGCGACCAAGGCGGCGATGCTCGCCTTCACTGAGCAGGTGGCGATCCAGAATGCCGGCCATGGCATCCGCTGCAACACCATCCTGCCCGGGCTGATGGACACGCCGATGGCGGTCGATACCCGCGTCCGCCATACCGGCAAGACCCGGGCCGAGGTGGCAGCGGAGCGTGACGCCAAGGTGCCGCTGCGCCGCCGCATGGGCACAGCCTGGGACGTGGCCAATGCCGCGCTCTTCCTTGCCAGCGACGAGGCAGGCTTCATCACCGGCGTCGCCCTGCCGGTGGATGGCGGGCGGCTGGTGCAGATCGGGTGACCGCCCATCGCCTGGCCACGAGTTGCAAGCGCTACGCGTTCGCATCTACAAGGGGGCCTCAGTCACGGGTCCCCCATGTCCTTCATCGCCGATACCGTCCTGGCTGAGCCATTCGCCGTGCTCGATCTAGGCGCCGCCCCGCAGGGCTTCCGCGGGCGGATCCGGGGCCTGCGCGCCTTCGCCTCCGGCGGATTGCCGGCCGAGGAGCTGGAGCGCCGGCTGCTGGAACTCGGCTTCGTCGAGGGGGCGGAGGTGGAGCTTCTGCATCAGGGCCTGTTCGGGCGGGACCCCATCGCCATCCGGGTCGATTCCGCCACCATCGCGCTGCGCCGGCGAGAGGCTGCGGCGGTGCTGGTGGAGCCGATCTAGCAGGACAAAGCCCCCATGAACGAGATGTCGACCGGCCTGCGCGATCTGCGGATCGCCCTGGTCGGCAACCCGAATTGCGGCAAGACCGCGCTGTTCAACACGCTCACCGGCAGCCGCCAGCGGGTGGCGAACTACCCCGGCGTCACCGTCGAGCGGAAGGAGGGTAGCTTTCTCAGCCCCGGCGGGCGGCGGGTGCGGTTGCTCGACCTGCCCGGCACCTATTCCCTCCGCGCCCGCAGCCCGGACGAGGTGGTGACGCGCGACGTGGTGCTCGGCCAGCAGGCGGGGGTGGCGCCGCCGGACCTGCTGGTCTGCGTCGCGGATGCGACGAACCTGCGCCTCGGCCTGCGCCTGATCCTGGAACTGAAGCAGGCCGGGCGGCCGCTGCTGGTGGCGCTCAACATGTTCGACATCGCCCGCCACCGCGGCATCGAGGTGGATGTCGAGCGGCTCTCGGCGCTGCTCGGCCTGCCGGTCGTCACCACCGTCGCGGTGCGGCGGGGCGGGACGGAAGCGCTGCTGGCGGCAATCGACGCGCAGGCGCCGGCGGCCGAGGCCGAGGCCGCCTGGTCGGCGCCCGACGCCGCCGGGCTCCGCGCCTTGCAGCGCGAGGCGGACCGCATCCTCGCCGCCGTGGTCCGGGTACCGGACCGGCGCGATGCGGTGACGCGGCGGCTGGATGCGGTGCTGCTGCATCCCGTCGCCGGCCTCGTCATCCTGCTCGCGGTGCTGTTCCTGATGTTCCAGGCCGTCTTCGCCTGGGCACAGCCGGCGATGGACCTGATCGATGGCGGCTTCCAGGCGCTCGGCGCGGCGGTCGGTGCGCTGCTGCCGGAAGAGGGCGCGGCCGGGCTGCTGCGCAGCTTCCTGCAGGACGGGCTGATCGCCGGCGTCGGCAGCGTGCTGGTCTTCCTGCCGCAGATCCTGGTGCTCTTCCTCTTCATCCTCCTGCTGGAGGATTTCGGCTACATGGCCCGCGCCGCCTTCCTGATGGACCGCATCATGGGCGGCGCCGGGCTGCATGGCCGGGCCTTCATCCCGCTGCTGTCCTCCTTCGCCTGCGCCATCCCGGGTATCATGTCGACACGGGTGATCGACAGCCGGCGGGACCGGCTGGCGACCATCCTCGTTGCACCGCTGATGACCTGCTCGGCGCGCATCCCGGTCTATACGCTCATCATCGGCGCCTTCGTCCCCGACCGGCCGGTGGGGGAGGGCGCCTGGTCCTGGGTCGGGCTGCAGGGGCTGGTGATGTTCGGCCTCTATGCGGCGGGCATCCTGAGCGCGCTCGGGATGTCCTTCGTCTTCAAGCGGCTGCTCTGGCGCGGCCAGCCGACCGAGCCCTTCATGCTGGAACTGCCCGACTACAAGCTGCCGCGCCTGCGCAACCTTGGGCTTGGCCTCTGGCAGCGGGCGAAGGCCTTCCTACGCCGGGCGGGCACCATCATCCTGTCGATGATGGTGGTCATCTGGTTCCTTTCCTCCGTCCCCCGCCCGCCGGAGGGGGCAACTCAGCCGGCCATCGAGTACAGCTTCGCCTACTCGATCGGCCAGGCGGTGGAGCCGCTGCTGCGGCCGATCGGCTTCAACTGGCAGATCGGCGTGGCGCTCATCCCCGGCATGGCGGCGCGGGAGGTGGCGGTGGCGTCGCTCGGCACCGTCTATGCCGTGCAGGACGCGGAGGAGGATACGGCCCAGCTCGGCCAGGCGCTGGCCGGGCGATGGAGCCTGGCGACGGCGCTCGCCTTCTTCGCCTGGTATGTCTTCGCGCCGCAATGCGTGGCGACGCTGAGCGTGATCCGGCGCGAGACGGGCGGTCAGCGCTGGATGTGGTTCAGCTTTGGATACATGCTGGCGCTGGCCTATCTGGCGGCCCTGGCGACCTATCAGGGGGCACGGGCGCTGGGTCTCGGGTGAGCACTAAAAATTGCAATCCCCTAGCACCATGATAAACGGGCGGCCTTGAAGCGTAATACTCCGTGGAGGCGACGGCCGTGTCAGTATCTTCCTCGTCCGATGGCCCGCGGAGCAGCGGCAACCAGGTGGCGACGCGGTTTGCGGTCGAGGGACCAGTGTTGGTCGCCTCCCGCCGCTTCGGCGACCATCGTGGCTTCTTCGTCGAAAGCTACAGCGCGCGGGACTTCGCGGCGATCGGCATTGCAGATGTCTTCGTGCAGGACAACCATTCCCGCTCGGAGCAGGCAGGGACGGTGCGCGGGCTGCATTTCCAGCTGGCGCCCCATGGCCAGGCCAAGCTGGTGCGGGTGCTGCGCGGCGCGATCCTCGACATCGCCGTCGACATCCGGCGCGGCTCGCCGACCTACGGGCAGCATGTCGCGGCCGAACTGACGGCCGAGAACGGCCATCAGCTCTACGTCCCGGTCGGCTTCGCGCATGGCTTCTGCACGCTCGTGCCGGAGACGGAGGTCGCCTACAAGGTCACCGACTACTACGCCCCGGATTGCGATCGCGGCATCGCCTGGAACGACCCGGACCTCGCCCTGCCATGGCCCTTCGGGCCGGAGGCGGTGCAGCTCTCCGACAAGGACCGCCGCGCGCCGCGGCTGCGCGACATCCCGGCGGCCTTCGCATAGGGGATTTGAGCATGCGCATCCTGGTCACCGGCGGGGCCGGCTTCATCGGCTCGGCCGTCACCCGGCTCCTGGTGATGGAGCGCGGCGCGACCGTGCTCGTCGTCGACAAGCTGACCTATGCCGGCGACCGGCGCTCCATCCGCGACTGCGAAGGGCGCAATGGCTTCGAGTTCCTCGAGGCCGACATCTGCGATACGGCGCGGATGCGCGTGGCGATGGCGGCGTTCCGGCCCGATGCGGTGATGCATCTGGCGGCCGAGAGCCATGTCGACCGCTCGATCACCGGCGCGGCGGACTTCATCGGGACCAACATCAACGGCACCTTCTCCATGCTGGAGGCGGCGCGCGGCTACCATGCCGGGCTGGAAGGCGAGGCGCGGGCACGCTTCCGCTTCCACCACATCTCGACCGACGAGGTCTTCGGCTCGCTCGGGCCGAGCGGGGCCTTCAGCGAGACCACGGCCTATGATCCGCGCTCGCCCTACTCGGCAAGCAAGGCGGCGTCCGACCACCTCGTCCGCGCCTGGCACGAGACCTATGGGCTGCCGGTGCTGGTGACGAACTGCTCGAACAACTACGGCCCCTACCATTTCCCCGAGAAGCTGATCCCGCTCATCATCCTCAACGCGCTCGATGGCAAGCCGCTGCCGGTCTATGGCGACGGCAGCAACATCCGCGACTGGCTGCATGTCGAGGATCATGCCCGCGCCCTGGTCGCCGTCGTCGAGCAGGGCCGGATCGGCGAAACCTACTGCATCGGCGGGCGGGCGGAGCGGCGCAACCTCGAGGTGGTGCAGACCATCTGCGACCTGCTCGACCAGCGCCGGCCCGGCGCGGCGCCGCGGCGCGGGCTGATCCGCTTCGTCACCGACCGGCCCGGGCATGACCAGCGCTACGCCATCGACTGCGGCAAGATCGAGCGCGAGCTCGGCTGGCGGCAGCAGCAGAGCTTCGAGACGGGCATCGCGGCGACCATCGACTGGTACCTCGCCAATGAGTGGTGGTGGCGGCCGCTGCGCGACAAGAAGTACAGCGGCGAGCGGCTCGGCCTCATGGCCGAGAAGGTGGGCTGATGCGCGTCCTCGTCATCGGCCGTACCGGCCAGGTCTCGACCGAACTGCTGGCGCGGCTGCCGGCCGCCGGCCATGAGGCGGTCGGCCTGGAGCCGCCGGAATTCGACATGACGGACGCGGCGCAGATCGCGGCCGCCTTCGCGCAGCACCGGCCGGAGGCGGTGATCAACGCCGCGGCTTATACCGCAGTGGATCGCGCCGAGGACGACCGGGCGCTCGCCTTCGCGGTGAATGCGACGGGACCACGGCTGCTCGGCGAGGCGGCGGCGCGGGCCGGCGTGCCGGTGATCCACTTCTCGACCGATTATGTCTTCGACGGCGTGAAGGACAGCCCCTACACCGAGGCGGATGCGCCGGCCCCCGTCGGGGCCTACGGCGCCTCGAAGCTGGCCGGGGAGCTGCTGCTGCACCTCGCACAGCCGCGCAGCGTGACCTTCCGCACCGCCTGGGTCTGCTCGGCGCATGGCAACAACTTCGTCAAGACGATGCTGCGCTTCGGGCGGGAGCGGCCGGAGCTGCGCGTCGTCGCCGACCAGCACGGCGCGCCGACCTTCGCCGACGATCTCGCCGATGCCGCCATCGCGCTGCTGCCGCGGCTGGCGACGGCGCCGGCGGGCGAGCCATGCTTCGGCGTCTTCCACCTGACCGGGCAGCCCTACACCACCTGGCACGGCTTCGCCGAGGCGATCTTCGCCGGCGCCGCCGAGCGTGGGCAGAAGGCACCAACGCTCACCGCCATCACCACGGCCGACTACCCGACCCGGGCGGTGCGCCCGGCCAATTCGCGCCTCGACTGCAGCCGGGCAGCCGAGCGCCTCGGCGTCCAGGCCGCCGATTGGCGGCAAGGCTTGGCGCGCTGCCTGGATGCGCTGCTGAAGGAGAACACCCCATGAAGGGCATCGTGCTGGCCGGCGGCAGCGGCACCCGGCTCTATCCGGCGACGCTGGCGGTCTCGAAGCAGCTGCTGCCGGTCTATGACAAGCCGATGGTCTACTACCCGCTCTCGGTGCTGATGCTGGCCGGGATCCGGGAGATCATGGTGATCTCGACGCCGCACGACATGCCGCTGTTCGAGCGGCTGCTGGGCGATGGCAGCCAGTGGGGCATCCGCCTGACCTACCAAGTGCAGGAGAAGCCGAACGGCATCGCCATGGCGCTGGTGCTGGCGGAGGAATTCCTCGCCGGCGAGCCTTCGGCGCTGGTGCTCGGCGACAACATCTTCCACGGGCATGAGCTCGACCTGCGGATGGCCGAGGCCCAGGCGGCGCATGGCGCGGCGGTCTTCGCCTACCGCGTGGCGGATCCGGAGCGCTACGGCGTCGTGGAGTTCGATGCCGAGGGCCGGGCGCTGTCGATCGAGGAGAAGCCGGCGGCGCCGAAGTCGGACTGGGCGGTGACGGGGCTCTATTTCTACGACGGGCGGGCGCCGGCGATCGCGCGCGCGCTGACGCCGTCGGCGCGGGGCGAGCTGGAGATCACCGACCTCAACCGCGTCTATCTCGAGGAGGGCAGCCTCCGCGTCGCCCGGCTCGGGCGGGGCTATGCGTGGCTCGATACCGGCACGCATGACAGCATGCTGGAGGCCGGCGAGTTCGTCCGCGCCATCGAGAAGCGGACCGGCCAGAAGGTCGCCTCGCCGGAGGAGATCGCCTGGCGCAAGGCCTTCATCGACGATGCGCAGCTGCTGAAGATCGCCGAGCCGCTCTCGAAGAGCGGCTATGGCACCTATTTAAAGCACATGCTGGCGCACCCATAGCATTCAGTACCGCACCAGCGACAGCACGATCTCCACCGCGATCAGCAGCAGGATCGCGGTTTCCAGCAGTTCCGCCCGGCCGCTCGCCGCCTCGCCATGGAGCGCGGTGTAGGTGTCGCGGATGATCGCCAGCTTGCGGTCCACCGCGGCGCCGACATTGGGCACGCGGAACTGCTCCATCGCCGCGGCATAGACGCGGGCGAGATAGACGTCCTCCGTCACCTGCAAGGCATTGTCGACGCGCTCGGTCAGCTCCGTCACCTCGGCGACCAGCGCGTGCAGCCCGCGGGCGAGGCGCGCATAGCGGCGGGAGGCGAGCAAGTTCGCCCTGCGCCGTGCCGCCTCCACCATCCCGCGCATGCGCGGCAGCTCGTCATCCAGCATCTCGTCATAGCCGCGCAGCTCGAGCAGCTGGGCATTCGCCATCTCCAGCACGTCGGCGACGTCGGTTTCGCGCTGCGGCTCGTGGATGAACGCCCGGTCCCAGGTCAGCACCACCCAGGTCGTCCGGGTGGTAGGAGAAGCGCTGGCGCAGCAGGTCCCGCCGCGCGCCTTCGGAGAGCGGGCGCTCCTCGCCGGAGAGCAGCGGGACGAGGTCGAGCGTCTGCACCAGCGTCTCGGCCGTCATCGGCCGGTCGAAGGCATCGACGATGGCGAGCAGGTAGTCCTCCTGCAGCGGCGCCGCGGTCGGGCGGTCGAGCGCCTCGGCCAGCAAGCCGCGCAACCGGCCGAGCAGCCCCTCCCAGACCGGTGCCTCCACGGCGGGGCCGACGGCGCGGTCCGTCCCGTTCACCAAGGCGGTGAAGGCGGCCCAGCCGAGATCGGCGGCCGGCAGCCGCAGCGCCAGCGCGGCGATGCCGAAATCATAGAGCCGGACGCCCGCCGCCGCGGTGACCGGCCGGCCGTCGATGACCACCTCCACCGGCCCGAGATCGAGCGCCAGCGGCGGCACGCCGAAGGACACCGCCTTGGGCGAGGTGCCGACCAGGCGGCTGCGCACGCCGCTGCTCTGCGCGCGGCTGGCCCAGAGCGCCTCGGCCCGCCGGAGGTCGATCTCATAGGCCAGGTCGAAGAGCCTGAGCGCGACCACCTGCCCCGACACCACCCTCGGCTCCGCCTGCTGCATCCCGTCCTCCTCGTTCCGTGCGGAGGCGATTAGCATGGGCCGAGGCCCGGCGAAGGCATGGAGGGATGACGATGGCGGATGATCTGCTCGAGACGGGCAAGCGCATCAGGGGCGAGGTGATCGGTGAGGCCCGCTCGGCGGCGGCGCTGGCGGGGGCGACGGAGTTCGACCGGCCCTTCCAGGAGCTGGCGCTGCGCTATTGCTGGGGCGAGGTCTGGGGCCGGCCGGGCCTGCCGCGGCGCGACCGCAGCCTCGTCAACCTCGCCATGCTGGCCGCCCTCGGCAAGCCGAACGAGCTGAAGATCCATCTCCGCGGCGCGCTGACCAATGGCGTGACGCGGGCGGAGATCCAGGAGGTCTTCCTCCAGCTCTGCATCTATGCCGGCGTCCCGGCGGCAGGCGAGGCCTTCCGCGTCGCCCGCGAGGTCTTCGAGGAAGCTGAGTTCGCCGATAAGGGCTAAGCCTCCCTTCGGATCGCCTCGTACCCCGCCCGCACCAGCGCCGGCCCATGCTCGCGCTCGAGCCGGCGGATGGTGAAATGTGCCATGGCGATGCCGGAGAAATGCTCGAGGAAGGCGATGTTCACCGCCGCCCCGCCGGCCGCGCCGATCACCGGCGCCGCCTGGGCGGAAAGCTTCACCGCGACCGGTGCGCCGAAGCGCGCCGCGACGGCGCCGAGGAAGCCCGGCAGCAACGCGCCGAAGCCGCGGCCGACGGCACCCTTCAGAGTCTCGGCCAAGGCGATCCGCAGGGCGAAGTAGCCGCTCTCCGCTTCCTCCGCCTGTGGGTCGCGCCCGCCGAGGGCGAAGACCTTCAAGCATTCCGCCTGCACCATCGGGTCCGACAGGTCCTCGCCCTGCTCGGCGGCGATGGCGGCGATGCGGCGAAGTAGCAGGGTGGTGGAGACCGGCAACTCCATCAGCGTCCCGCCGAGGCCGAAGGCTCCGCCCGCCGCGCCGGAGGCGGCCAGCAGCCCGCGATGCAGCCAGGCGCCGGAGAGCGGCGTCGGGTTGCGCGCCGGGTCGCTGCGCATGGCGGCCTGCAAGGCGCCTTCGAGCGCGCGGCGGACGGCGCCGTCCAGCATGCGCTGCGCGGCCGCCGGCAGGCGGCGCTTCAGGGCGTCCACCGAGCCACCGACCAGCGAGGCCAGGCGGACGGGCAGGGAGGTGCCTTCGAGGATCGCAACCGCCTCGGCGAGCGCCGCCTGCTCGTCGTTGCGGAGGCCAGCGGGGACGGGGAGGGTGGATTCGGTCGTGCTCATGCCGGCAACAACCTCCGTGCTGGCGCCGGGTTCGCCGGGCCGGCAGGATTGCCGCGCGACGAAGGACCGCAAGGATGGATGGCAGCCTCTCCGTGATCCGCACCGCCTGCCCGCATGACTGCCCGAGCGCCTGCGTGCTGGAGGTGGAGCGCATCTCGCCGGAGCGCATCGGCCGGGTGCGAGGCTCCGCAGCCTATGACTACACGGCGTGCACCTGCTGCGCCAAGGTCGCCCGCTATGCCGAGCGGGTCCATCACCCCGATCGGCTGACCCGCCCCTTGCTGCGGATGGGTGCCAAGGGCGAGGGCCGCTTCGCCCCGATCGGCTGGGACGAGGCGCTGGACCGCATCGCCGAGGCCTTCCGCGCGGCGGCGGCGCGGCACGGGCCGGAGGCGGTCTGGCCCTACCATAGCGGCGGGACGATGGGCGTGCTCGGCCGCTGGGGGCTCGACCGGCTGCGGCATGTGATGGGCTATTCCCGACAGAAATCCACCATCTGCGTCACCCCGGCCGAGATGGGCTGGCGCGCCGGCCATGGCGCGGCCCGCGGCGCCGATCCGCGCCGGGTGGCGGAGGCAGATCTCATCCTGATGTGGGGCGGCAACCCCGTCTCCACCCAGGTCAATCTGATGACCCATATCCAGCGGGCGCGGAAGCGGCGCGGGGCGAAGCTCGTCGTGGTCGATGCCTACCGCTCGCCGAGCGTGGAGGCGGCCGATATCGGCGTCGTCCTGCGGCCGGGGACGGATGCGGCGCTGGCCCTCGCGCTGATGGCGATCGCGCTCGAAGGCGGCGCGGCGGATCGTGGCTTCCTCGCCGCCCATACGGATTGGGATGCGGGGGTCGAGGCGCATCTCCGCGGCCACACGCCCGACTGGGCCGAGGGCGTGACCGGCGTGCCGGCGGCCACGATCCGCGCGTTAGGCGCGCTCTATGCCGGCACGCGGCGGATGTTCCTTCGCGCCGGCGTCGGCTTCACGCGCCACCGCAACGGCGCGGCGACGATGCATGCCGTTTCCTGCCTCGCTGCACTCACCGGCGCCTGGGCCGCGGAGGGCGGCGGCGCCTTCTTCTACGCGCTGGAAGGCTGGGGGCTGGATACGCGCCTCGCCTGGGCGAGCGACCGGGTCGACCCCAAGGTGCGCGTGCTCGACCAGTCGCGCATCGGCGCGGTGCTGAACGGCGAGGCGCTGGCGGGCGGCCCGCCGGTTGCAGCCATGCTGATCCAGAACGCCAACAGCGCCGAGGTGGCCCCTGACAGCCATGCCGTGCGCCGCGGCCTGGCGCGGGAGGATCTGTTCCTTGCCGTGCACGAGCAGTTCCTGACGCCGACCGCCGCCCATGCCGATGTGGTGCTGCCGGCGACGACCTTCCTTGAGCATAGCGACCTTTATCTCGGCCTCGGCCATGACGCGCTGACCATCGGGCCGCGGGTGATCGACCCGGTCGGCGAGGCGCGCAGCAACCATGACGTGGTCTGCGGCCTCGCGGCGCGGCTCGGCGCCGAGCATCCCGGCTTCGGCATGGCGGAAGAGGCGATGCTGGATGCGACGCTCCGCGCCTCCGGCCTGCCGGGCTGGGAGACGGCGAAGGCGGTGGGCTTCCTGCCCATCGCCAATGCCATCCCGGCCGGCGAGGCCTTCGCCGGCTTCCCCCAGCCGGACGGGCGCTTCCGCTTCCGCCCCGACTGGGCGGCGCTCGGCCCCCATGCCGAGGGGATGCCGGCGCTGCCGAGCCATTGGGACCGGCTCGATCATGCAAGCGCGGCGACGCCCTTTCGCCTCATCACCCCGCCGGCGCGGAGCTTCCTCAACACCAGCTTCACCGAGACGCCCGGCTCCCGCGCGCGGGAAGGTGCGCCCCGGCTCCGCCTGCACCCGGAGGATGCGGACCGGCTCGGGATCGCCAACGGCGCCCGGGTGCGGATCGGCAATGCGCGCGGCGCGCTGACACTGAGCGCGATGCGCTTCGACGGCGTGCTGCCCGGCGTGCTGGCGGTGGAGGGCATCTCGCCAAGCACCGACTTTCCCGAGGGCATCGGCATCAACGCGCTGGTGGGGGCGGAGCCGGTGGCGCCCGCCGGCGGCGTCGCCTTCCACGATACGGCGGTCTGGCTACGCCCCGCCTGAGACGACAAGGATGCCCGCCGAGGTCACCGGATAGCCCTGCACCGACAGCCGCAGATGCGGCGGGAAGAGCGGGCCGAGCGGCGGCCCCTCCGACTCCAGCAGCGGTGCGAGGTCGATGAAGCGGTCGAGCATCCCCGGGCCCTGATTGTCGTCGAGCGGCAGCATGCGGTGGCCTTCCGCCGCCAGCCGCGCCGCCAGCCACTCCAGGTGCCGTCGCTGGTAGAGCACGGTGCTGCCCCGCCCCACCGTCCCGCCGGCGCCGTCCAGGTTGAATTCCGTGGTGTGCAGGGCGAGGCCGCCCGGCTTCAGGCAGCGCATTGCCGCCATGACGAAGTCGAGCCCGCGCTCCAGGCTGCCCAGATGCTCCATGGCGCAGACCGACCAGACCAGGTCGAAGCCGCGCTGCTGCAGGCTCTCCGGCAGCCGCGCCATGTCGGCCGGGCGGAAGCTGACCAGCCGGTCGAATTCCGCCCGCGCCAGCACCTTCGGCCGGTAGAGCGCCTCCACCGCCTGGCCATGCTGCCCGGTCTCGATCCAGTCGCGCGCGCGGGCGTCGCCGGCATCGAGGTCGGTCGCCACCACCTCCACCCCATGCGCGGCGAGGATCGCCGGCAGCGCCTCCCGCCCCACCGCGAAGCCGAGGGCGCGGCGGCCGGGCGAGAGCATCCCCGCCTCCCAGGCGGCCTGGAGGACAAAGGCATCCTCCCAGAGCTTGCGGTGATAGACCGGTGGCGTGCCGAGGATGCGCGCCCAGTGCCGCAGCCAGTCATGCTCGATATCGGCCTGCCGGCAGGTGCGGCTGGCGAGGCCGAGATGCACCGGCCCGGCCGGCACCGGCGCCGCCGGCCCGGCGAGGCCGGCGGCATAGTGGCGCTGCGCCATCTCGGCGCCGAGCACCTTCACGCTCCAGCGCAGCAGCCCCGCCTCCCGCTCCCCGCGCAGCCTGGTGTCGCCGAGCAACGGCAGGGTGCGGTGCCGCCGCCGCCAGCGGGCTAGGGCGCGCAGGGGGTTCAAGCGAGGCGCCGCCTCAGCCGTCGAGCCGGATGCCGAGCTCGCGGATGAGCGGCCGCCACTCCGCATTTTCGCGCCGGACGAAATCGGTGAATTCCTGCGGCGACCAGGGTGCGCTCTCGATGCCGAGGTCGCGGTAGCGCGCCTGCACGTCATCGGCGCCGACGCCGGCCTTCAACGCATCGGCGAGCTTCGCCACGACCGGCGCCGGCGTCGCCGCCGGCACGCTCATGCCCTGCCAGCCATAGGCGATGGCATTCGCATGGCCGAGCTCGCGCAGCGTCGGCACGTCCGGCGCCCGCGGCGACCGCGCCTCGGAGAAGACACAGAGGGTCTTCACCCTGCCTGTGGCGATGAAGGGGATGCCGCTCGCGCAATCGATGACGACACTCTCGACATTGCCGGCGAGCAGGTCCTGCATCGCCGCCGGCCCGCCGCGATAGGGGACGTGCGTCGCCTCGATGCCGGTGCGGCGCTTCACCATCTCCATCGCCAGGTGATGCGGCGAGGCAACGGCGGGCGTGCCGTAATTCGGCGCCCGCACCTTCGACTGCGCGACGAAATCGGCGAAGTCCCTCACCGGGTTGTCCGGCCGCACGACGAGGAAGAGCGGGAAGCGGCCGATGAAGCCGACGCCCTGGAGATCCCTGTCCGGGTCGTAGGGCAGGCGCGAATAGAGCGCCGGGTTGTAGACCAAGATGCCGTTGTCGACATGCAGCAGCGTGTAGCCGTCCGGTGCGCTGCGCGACGCGGCCTCGCTGGCGACCACGGCGCCGCCGCCCGGGCGGTTCTCGACCACGAGGTTCTGCCCGAGCCGGGTGCCGATATGCGCGCCGATCAGCCGCGCGAAGACGTCGCTCGCCCCGCCCGGCGGGTAGCCGACGATCCAGCGCAGCGGACGCTCGGGAAAGCCCTGCGCCCGCGCCGTGGCGGCGAGGCCCGCGGCGCCCAGCCCAGCCATTAGAGTGCGTCGTCCCAGCATCACCCGAACCCTCAATTGCCCCATCGCATGTAGCGGAATTCGGCCGGCTTCGTCACGGTGCCGCAGCGGCCAGCAGGGATTGCAGCAGCAGGATCCAGCAGGGCAGCGTCGCCACGGCGAGCATGTGCTCGAGGCTGGTGATGGCCGCCATCAGCGGGGCGTCGCCGCCCATGGCGCGAGCCATGACGTAGCTGGTCGTCGCCGTCGGCAGCGCCATGAAGGTGACGGCGGCGGCGAGCGGCAGCGGCTCCAGCCCGAACCAGCGGCCGAGGGCGAAGGTCAGGGCTGGCATCAGCAGCAGCTTGATCGCGCTGGTCGCCAATTGCAGCGGCAGCCGCCCGCCGAGCGCGCCGGGCGAGAGCGCCGCGCCGACGCAGAGCAGGCCGAGCGCCACCGAGGCCTGGCCGAGGGATTGCAGCAGCGGCTTCACCCCGGGCGGCAGCCCGCCCGCCAGCGCGACGGCGAAGCCGGCGAGGCAGGCGAGCAGCAGCGGGTTGAGCAGCAGCTGCCGCAGCACGCGCCGCGGCGAGAGCCTGCCGCCCGTGCCCGGGCCGAGGGCGAAGACGATGGTCGTCAGCGTCTGCACGAAGGGCACGATCAGCCCCGTCGCCACCGCGCCGAGCGCCGTGCCGCCCGCGCCGAAGATGCCGCCGATGACGGCGAAGCCCATCAAGTTGTTGAAGCGGATGCCGCCCTGGAAGACCGAGGTGGTGGCCGGGTGGTCGGCCCGGAAGGCGGCAGCGAGCGCCAGGCTGAGCGCACCGCCCGTGAGCAGGCTGAGCCAGATGGCGAGCCCCATCCGCCCGAGCGGCAGGGCGAGGATATCGACCGAGGCGATGGCCGAGACCAGCAGCGCCGGCATCAGCGCCCAGAAGACCAGCCGCTCGATCCCGGCCCAGATGGCGTCCTGCGGCAGCAGCCGGCGCTTCAGCACCGCGCCGAGCAGCAGCAGCCCGAAGGGCGGCACGAAGACGTCGAGATAAAGCAGCAAGCGTCAGGCGCCGCGATCGGCGGGGCGCGGGCTGCCTGCCAGCTCGCGCAGGCAATGGGCCTCGGTGCGCGGCTCCGCCCCGCTGGCCCGCGCCGCGGCATGGGAGACGCGCAGCCTCCCGCCCTCGGGGTAGAGGATGAGGTCGAGCGCGCAGGCCGGGCCGGCATAGAGCCAGATCTCGGCCGTACCCTCGTGGCGGCGGAAGCTGGGTTCGCCGAGCCAGCGCCGCAGCACCTCCGGCCCGAGGCCGAGGAATTGCGTGGCGACGACCGGCCGCGCCGCGGCGGGCTCCGCCGTCATCGGCATGGCCGCCATGGCAACCGGAATCGCGGTCGAGGAGGCGGCCAAGGCAGGGGAAGATGGGGCGAGGCTGGCCCGGCTGGTCTCGAAGGCCCGGCGGAGCGCATCGGCCCGCTCCTCCGGCGCGGCGCAGGCGCCGAGCAGGCCGAGGACCGGCAGCAGGAAAGGGGGGCGGGGCGCCATGGCGGCGCGGGCTCCGAAGCGGGCGGCACGCCGCCGGGGAAGGGCCCCGGCGGCGCGGGTGGCATCAGGCCTCGACGGGGGTGGCCATCACGCGGGGCGCCGGAGCGGCGCTGCCCTCCGTGATCATCTCCATGCGGCCGGAAACCTGGCCGCCTTCCTCCACCGAGAGCTTGCGGTAGCGGGCGGTGCCGGTGACCTTGCCGGTGCCGCGGATGGTGAGCGAGCCGCGGGCGGAGATGGTGCCGTCGAACAGGCCGGCGATCTCGGCATCCTCGACCTGCACCTCGCCGCGGAACACGCCGGTCGGCGCGACGAAGAGCTCGGCGGCCTGGATCATCTCGGACTCGACGGTGCCCTCGACCACCAGCCGCTCGGCATCGCTGACCGTGCCCTGCAGGCTGATCCCGCGGCCGACCACGAGGGTGCGGCGCTCCGCCGTCTCGGGCCGGGCCGGCGGGCGGGCGGGCACGCCGAGGGGCGCGGCCGCACCCGGCGCCGCCGGACGGGGCGCCAGGGACGGCGTGGCGGGGGCGGCATTCGGCTTCGGGGCCATCGACATCATGGGCGTGTCCTTAAGTGTTGAGCGGAAGGGCGGCACAGCGAAGTCGGCGTCGCGTGCGGCGGAGGTCGTGCCGGTCCCTTCGGTCCCAGATGCCGGGTTCGGAGCCTCGGCCGACCCTTGGCCCGTTCCAGGGTCGATGGCCGGCGTCGCCGGCCCGTCTTCGCGTTTGCGGCCGAAGATGGCCATGCTGTCCCCCAAAGATCCACGGCGCTGCGCCACGACGGCGCATCGACGGGCCGCGCGTATTCCCCATACGGCCGGCCCGACAGTCACCGGCTAACATGGGGCATTGTGCCAACACAACGGCGTGTTGCAGGGCGTCGGTGGAATTTGTGGCACGTTACTTATGCGGTTCGATTTCGTTCGCGGTGCAGCAGGTGCGTCATCGCCGCCGTGCCGAGAACCGGAACCAGCAGGTTGAGCCCCGGGAGCAACGAGAGCCCCGCCAGCAGCGCGCCGATCAGCAGCACCGGCATCTCGCGCCGGCGCCGCTCGGCCCGCGCCGCCTCCACCGGCATGTGCCGCTGTGCCACGCCCTCGAACAGCCCGTGGCCAAGCGCGACGGTCGAGACCAGCCAGAGCGCCACCGCGCCGAAGGGCGGGGCGAAGGCGAGCAGCGGCAGGGCGGCGAGCGTCACCACCCCCGTCTTCAGGGCGAAGACGAGGTTGAACCGAATCTGCGCCATCAGCCCGGCGCCCTGCGCGGGCGGCAGCTGCGGGTAGAAGCGCCGCTCCACCGCCGCCGCCACCGGGTCGAGGAAGAGGCCGGAGAGCGCCAGCATCACCGGCACGAAGAGCCAAACGGCCAGCACCAGCACCAGCAGCCCGCCCAGCGCCCCGGCGATGCCGGCCAGCCACCCGCTGCCGCCCGCGACCCCTGCAACTGCCCAGGCGGACAGCGCGGCGAGGCCGAGGAAGGCGAGCAGCGCCGCGCCGAAGCTCTTGGCGAGCGGGCCCAGGAAGGCCGGGTCGCCAAGCTGGCGAAGGGCAAGCAGGCAGGCGGCGATCATGCGGCTGGAATCCTCTCCACGGTTGCGGCGGCCAGGGGCGGGGGCTATGGGCGGGGGCTATCCCGGCCCGGCCCCTGGCACAATGCCCCGGCCCCAACGCCCCCGATGAGGTCCCATGAGCGAGCCCACCCTCGACATTCTCGGCATCGGCAACGCGATCGTCGATGTGCTCGCCCGCGCGGATGACGCCTTCCTCGCCGCCGAGGGGCTCGACAAGGGTGCGATGCGGCTGATCGGGGCGGAGGAGGCCGAGGGGCTCTATGGCCGGATGGGGCCGGGGGTGGAGAGTTCCGGCGGCTCGGCCGGCAATACCTGCGCCGTCGCCGCGGCGCTCGGGGCGCGGGTCGGTTATCTCGGCAAGGTGGCCGAGGATGCGCTGGGCCAGGTCTTCGCCCATGACATCCGCGCGGCCGGCGTGCATTTCCCGACCGCGCCGCTGCGGGGCGGGGCGCCGACGGCGCGCTGCCTCATCCTCGTCACGCCGGATGCGCAGCGGACGATGAACACCTTCCTCGGCGCCTGCGTCGCCTTCTCGCCGGCCGATGTCGACCCGGCCGAGGTCGCGCGGGCCAAGGTCACCTATCTCGAAGGCTATCTCTTCGACCCGCCGGCGGCGCAGGAAGCCTTCCGTGCTGCCGCCCGCGCCGCCCATGCTGCGGGCCGGCAGGTGGCGCTCAGCCTTTCGGACGCCTTCTGCGTCGAGCGGCACCGCGAGGCCTTCCGCAAGCTGGTGCGCGAGGAGGTCGACATCCTCTTCGCCAACGAGGCGGAAATCACCGCCCTCTATCAGGCCGATTTCGAAGCCGCCGCGGCGCAGGCGGCAGGAGAGGTGGCGCTGGCCGCGCTGACCCGAAGCGAGCGCGGCAGCCTGATCCTCGCCGGGGGCGAGCGGCATGAGGTTGCCGCCGCGCCGGCCAGCGTCGTCGATACCACCGGCGCCGGCGATGCCTATGCCGCCGGCTTCCTCGCCGCCTTCACGCGCGGGCTGCCGCTGCCGGAATGCGGCCGCTGGGGCTCCGTCGCTGCGGCGGAGGTGGTTTCGCATTTCGGTGCAAGGCCGCAGGCCGACTTGAAAGCCCTGGTTGCGACCGTTCCGGGGAACCGCCCGGTCTCCACAGTGTTGGGCTGAGCACGGCCCGGTGGCGGCCCCGCCTCGGCGGGGCCAGCGCCGCGGGCCCTCTCGCCCCAGCCGCGTCCCCGACCCGGCCGGTGGCCAACGGAGACGCCCCCCAATGCACCTGAAAACCAAGCTGCTCACGACGACCTTCGGCCTGGCGCTGCTTGCGATGCCGGCCCTGGCGCAGACCGGCCCGGCGACCATGGCGCCACATGGCGCCCATTCCTCGTCCGAGGCCGGCATGCCGCACCACCGCCACCACGGCATGCAGTCGGAGCGCCGCGCCGAGCGCCGGGCGATGCGCGAGGAAAACCGGCAGGATGCCGCCGGCCTGGTCGAGGAGGCGAGCGAGGCGCTCCGCCGCGGCCGCACCGCCCAGGCCATGGACCTGCTGGAGCAGAGCGAGACCCGGTTGCTGACCCGCAGCATCCCGGCCGACCGAGCCGGCCAGCCGATGCGCAGCCCGGCGCTCGACAGCCTGGCCTCCGCCCGCAGCTCCATCCAGAGCCGTGACCGCGCCGGCGCGCAGGCCCAGATGCAGCAGGCCATCGCCATCCTCCGCCGCGATGGCAGCAGCATGGGCAGCGGTGCCGACGCCTCCATGAGGCCGATGGGAAGCCAGGGCATGTCGGGCCAGGGCATGTCGGGCCAAGGCATGCCCGGCCAGCCCATGCAGGACGAGAACATGACGGCCCGCGGCATGTCCGGGCAGGGCACCTATGGCCGCGGGATGATGCAGGGTGGCGGCGCGGCCGGCAACTCGATGAGCCGGGCCGACGGCATCATCCGCGTGCAGGGCACCGGAATGAACGCCCCGCGGGACATGCAGAACCGGCGTGACGGCAACCCGGCCACCAGCCATGGCACGACCAACCATGGCGCCGGCGGTGTCGGCGCCGCGCCGACGCCCGGCACCACGCCGACGCCGCAGGTGACGGGCAGCGGCCGGAGCAGCAGTGGCGGCGCCGTGACGACGGGCACCCCGAGCAGTGGCAATGCCAGCGGCGCGACAAATCAGTCCGCCCCCACCCAGGGCAGCGGCCGCTAGGAACGAAGCGCGGGCGGAAGGGGCCTGATTCCCCTTCCGCCCGCCTTTTCCACACTCAGCCCTCGCTTTTTGCGCGGCAAAGCCCTATGTGTGCGCTGCAACAAGCCGCCAGCCTGCTCTGCCCGACCCCCAGCCGTACCCGGCTGCCGAGGCCGGGCTTCGCTTTGCGTTGCGACGGCACCGGAATTAAGGCCCCGCAATGGAAATCCGTAACGTCGCGATCATCGCGCATGTCGACCATGGCAAGACGACCCTGGTGGACAACCTGCTGAAGCAGGCCGGCGCCTTCCGTGCCAACCAGGCCGTCGCCGAGCGCGCGCTCGACCGCAACGACCTGGAGCGCGAGCGCGGCATCACCATCCTCGCCAAGTCCACCGCCGTCGAGTGGAAAGGCGTGAAGATCAACATCGTCGACACCCCCGGCCACGCCGATTTCGGCGGCGAGGTGGAGCGCATCCTCTCCATGGTCGATGGCGCGATCGTCCTCTGCGACGCCGCCGAAGGGCCGCTGCCGCAGACCAAGTTCGTGCTGACCAAGGCGCTGGCCCGCGGCCTCCGTCCGATCGTCGTCATCAACAAGGTCGACCGCCAGGACGCCCGCCCGGACGAGGTGCACAACGAGGTTTTCGACCTCTTCGCCGCCCTCGGCGCGACCGACGAGCAGCTCGACTTCCACACGCTGTTCGCCTCCGGCCGCCAGGGCTGGGCCGATCTCGAGCTGGAAGGGGCCCGCAAGGACCTCTCGCCGATGTTCGACCTGATCCTGAGCCATGTCCCGGCGCCGAAGGTCGATCTCGAGAAGCCTTTCGCCATGAACGCCTCGATCCTCGAGAGCGACAATTTCCTCGGCCGCATCCTGACCGGCCGCGTCGAGCAGGGCACGGCGCGGGTCAACATGCCCGTCCGCGTGCTGCGCCAGGACGGCACCGTGGTCGAGAGCGGCCGGCTGACCAAGCTGATGACCTTCTCCGGCCTCGACCGCGTGCCGGTCGAGGAGGTCCAGGCGGGCGACATCATCGCCATCGCCGGCCTCTCGGATGCGACGATCCCCGACACCATCGCCTCCCCCGAGGTGACGGAGCCGTTGCCCGCCATCCCGGTCGATCCGCCGACGCTGGCCATGACCTTCCGCATCAATGACGGCCCGCTCGGCGGCCGCGAGGGCAAGAAGGTGACGTCGCGGCAGATCCGCGACCGGCTCTTCAAGGAGACCGAGGGCAACGTCGCCATCCGCGTGAAGGTCAGCGAGGAGGTGGACGCTTTCGAGGTGGCCGGCCGCGGCGAACTCCAGCTCGGCGTGCTGATCGAGCAGATGCGCCGCGAGGGCTTCGAGCTGACCATCGGCCGCCCCCGCGTCCTCACCCGCGACAACCCGGAGACGGGCGAGCGCGAGGAGCCCTTCGAGGAGGCGCTGATCGACGTGGACGAGGCCTATTCCGGCGTCGTCGTCGAGAAGATGTCGCAGCGCAAGGGCCAGATGCAGGACATGCGGCCCTCGGGCGGCGGCAAGGTCCGGCTGACCTTCCACATCCCCTCGCGCGGCCTCATCGGCTACCACGGCGAGTTCATGACCGACACGCGCGGCACGGGCATGATGAACCGCCTGTTCCTCGGCTACTTCCCCTGGGCGGGGCCGATCGAGGGCCGGCGCAACGGCTCGCTGATCTCCAACTCCGACGGCGAGGCGATCCAGTACGCGCTGTTCTACCTGCAGGAGCGCGGCACGCTCTTCGTCGATCCGGGCGTCAAGGTCTATGTCGGCATGATCCTCGGCGAGCACAGCCGGGACAACGACCTGGACGTGAACCCGATCAAGGAGAAGAAGCTCACCAACATCCGCGCCGCCGGCAAGGATGAGGCGCTGCTGCTGATCCCGCCACGGCGGATGAGCCTCGAGCAGGCCATTGCCTATATCGAGGACGATGAGCTGGTGGAAGTGACGCCGGGCGCCATCCGCCTCCGCAAGCGCTACCTCGACCCGCATGAGCGCAAGAAGCACGCCCGCCGGGCCGATAGCGAGGCGGCGTAAACCTCGTCTTCGTCCATGATTCGGGAAGGCTCCGGTGGCATGATGCCGGAACCTTCCTGATTCGGACCGAGGACGCCTGCGACGTGACCACGCCCATTGCCGAGGATTTCGCCGCCATCCGCGCCCGGCTCGAGGCCATCCGCACCGAGGAGCGCGGGCGGGCCGCCGAGCCGGCCCCGCTGGTCCAGCCGCGCATGACCCCGCCCGCCGATTTCTATGCCTGGCTGACCAGTGGCTCGCTCTGGTCTGTCGGTGGCCCCGTTACAGGCTGATCGCCAGCCCGGCCACCATTACCACCAGGATATTCACCGCTATCCCGACCACCACCGCGGCCAGGGTGAAGCCCATCACCCGGTCCTGCGGCACCCGCAGCACGATCGGTGCGCCCTTGTAAAAGGTGTAGAGGCTGTAGAGGCCGAGGATGGCAAGGATCGCCAGCGGCGGGATGATGGCGAAGATGCCGGCGATCCAGGCCGCCGTCGGGGTATGCACGGCGAGCTTCATCGCGGAAGTCTCGTCCCCCGTTCCGCCGAAGCGCGGCGAGAGCGCCTGCACCACCTTGCCCCACAGCCACAGGCCGAACAGCCCCAGCAGATAGCCGAGCACGGCATTGATCAGCAGCTGGAACACGCCCACCGGCGCCCCGAGCACGCTGCCCAGGTAGCCGGCGAAGATCGCCGAGCCGATGAAGCCCGCCACCGCCGGCAAGGCCGAGAGCGGCACGGCATAGCCGGTGAAGAGGCTCCGCGTATCCGCAGGCTCGGCCGCGATCGCCCGCCATTCCTGCTCGGGCCGCTGAAGCAAGGCCTTCGCCCGGTCGAGAAGCGCCATGGTCTTAGCGGTAGACGAAGGCGGCGTCGTTCAGGTCGATGGCGGCGAAGGCGTCCTTCTCCGACCAGTAGTCCTGGGTGTGCTGCCATTCCGGCTTGTCGCCCCGCTTCGGCAGCAGGTGCATCCCGCGCATCAGGTAGCCCGGGTTGAAGTTCTCCGGGTCGATCCAGGGGAGGATGGGCATGTCGCGGTCCTCGGGCCGCAGCGCCACCTCGACGCGCTTTGCCCCCTTCGCCTCCATGTATTTCAGCAGCCGGCACACGAAGTCGCCGACGAGGTCGGCCCGCAGCGTCCAGCTCGCGCGGAAATAGCCGAAGACCCAGGCCATGTTGGGGACGCCGGTGAACATCATCCCGCGATAGGTGACAGTCTCGTGGAAGGCGAGCGGCTTGCCGTCGATCTCGAAGGCGATGTCGCCCAGCACGTTCAGGTGGAAGCCGGTGGCGGCGACGATGATGTCCGCCTCCAGGTGTTGGCCGGACTTCAGCTGGATGCCCGCCTCGTCGAAATGCTCGATCTCGTCGGTGACGACCGAGGCATCGCCGCGCGCCACCGCCTGGAACAGGTCGGCATCGGGCACGAAGGCGATGCGCTGCCGCCAGGGCCGGTAGTTCGGGGTGAAATGCGTATCCAGGTCATAGTCCGGCCCGAGGATGGAGCGCAGATTGGCCAGCATCTCCGCCTTCACCTTCTCCGGCTCGTTGAAGCAGCGCTCGGTGAAGACCGTCTGCTCCAAGAGGATCTTGCGGCGGACGATCTCGTGGATCCAGGTCTCGTCCACCTGCAGCTTGCGCAGCTCCTCCGCCAGCTCGATGGCGTTGCGCCCGGTGCGGAAATAGGTGGGCGTGCGCTGCAGCATCGTCACATGGGCGGCTTTGCCCGCCATGGCCGGCACGATGGTCGCCGCCGAGGCGCCGGAGCCGATGACGACGACGCGCTTGCCGGCATAGTCGAGGTCTTCCGGCCAGTTCTCGGAATGGACGAGCTGGCCGCGGAAGCGCTCCTTGCCTGCCCAGTCCGGCATGTAGCCGTCGTTGTGTCGGTAGTAGCCCTGGCACATCCAGAGGAAGCCGGCGGTGATCCGGACCGCCTCGCCGGTGTCGCCCCGCGTCGCCTCGATGGTCCAGAGGTTATCGGCGCTCGACCAGCGGGCGGAATGGATGCGGTGGTTGTAGCGGATGTGGCGGTCGAGGCCGTTCTCCTCGATCACCTCGCCCATGTACTTGCGGATCTCGTCCGCGGTGGCGATGGGCGTGCCGGTCCAGGGCTTGAAGCGGTAGCCGAAGGTATGGAGGTCGCTGTCGGAGCGGATGCCGGGATACTTGTGCGTCCACCAGGTGCCGCCGAAGGTCTCGGCCGCTTCCAGCACGGCGAAGCTGGTGCCCGGGCATTGCGTCTTCAGGTGATAGGCGCCGCCGACGCCTGAGATGCCGGCGCCGACGATCAGCACATCGACATGCTCCGCCTGCTGGGGGGAGGGCCTTTCGAGGGTCGCGGCTTCGGACATCGTCCCTGTGATCCTTGGCTGGGGCGCCGTCTGGCGGGCGCCTGATATACCGATAATGATAGCCGCCTACCGGTTGAGCAAGCAGGATCGCCCGTGCCTGCCTCACCGGAAGGCGAGGATCAGCCCATGTGCCGCGCTGGGCGGCACGGCCAGGCCGAACCGCCCCTCCATCGCCCCCGTTCCGGCGGCGCAGCGCACGGCGGCGGAGGGGTTGGCGACCCGCACCGCCAGCGTCACCGGCCCTTCCGCCGGCAGGCCGCTGAGGTCGAGGCCGGGATAGCGCCCGGCGAGATGCAGCCCGGTGAGGAAGACCAGTGGCGCCGCCCCGGTTTCCACCCGCATTGCCCCGTCCGCCTCCGTCTCCGGCGCGCGGTCCAGCACCCGGCCCATCGCCTCGGCCGCAGCGAGGGGGTCGGCCGCCAGCACCTCGATCCCGGCCAGCGCCTCGGCGGTGTTCGGGTGCTCCATCAGCCCGGGGATCCAGGTGGCCTCCGGCGTCAGGTGCTCGCAGGCGAAGAGGTTGAGGCCGGGCGCCGGGGCCTCGGCCACATGGAAGGTGCGGAAGCGCGCCTGCGCCGCCCCGCCATCCGTCATGGTGACAGGCCGGCCGAAGCGCTGCACCGGCAGGGTGGTAGTGCCGCGCGCTGCCAGCTCGGCGGCGCCCGCTTCGGCATCCTGGGCGCGCAGCGCGATGGCGGAGATGCCCTCGCGCTCCGCCAGCACCTCGCGCCAGCGGGTGTTGCGCTCGGTCGGCGCCAGTACGCCGAGCAGCTCCACATAGTCGGTCCGCAGCATGATGCAGTGGTTGCCGGTGCCCATCTCCGGCGAATGCGTCCCCCGCGGCGCCAGGGTGAAGCCGAGCCGGGCGAAGCCGGCCGCCGCGGCGTCCAGGTTCCGCACCAGCACCACGGCATGGTCGATCCCGCCCAGATGCGTCAGCATGATCCCAATTTCCTCAGCCCCAAGGATGCCATGTCGCACGCCATCGAAACCCGCGTCACCCGCCTGCTCGGCATCCGCTACCCGGTCGTCCAGGGCGGGCTGGCGCGCGTGGCCTTCGCGGACCTCGCCGCCGCCGTCTCCAACGCAGGCGGGCTCGGGCAGATCAGCACCGCCGGGCTCGACGGGCCGGAGGCGCTCAGGGCCGAGATCCGCCGCTGCCGCAGCCTGACGGACAAGCCCTTCGCGGTGAACTTTCCGATCGGCCGCAACGACATCACCCCGGGCCTCGAGGCGGCGCTGGAGGAGGGGGTGCGGATCATCGCGCTGACCGCCGGAAACCCGGCCCCCTTCATCCGCCGCTGCGAGCAGGTGGGGGCGAAGACCCTGGTGCTGACCGCGGGGCCCGAGCTGGCGCGAAAGGCCGAGGCCGCCGGCGCCGACATGGTGGCGACCGTGGGCTATGAGGGCGGCGGCCATATCGGCCGCTCCGACGAGACGACCATGGTGATGGTCCCGCGCACCGTGGCGGCGGTGAAGATCCCGGTGCTCGCCTCGGGCGGCATCGCCACCGGCGCCGGGCTGCTGGCCGCGCTCGCCCTCGGCGCGGAGGGGGTGGAGATGGGCACCCGCTTCGTCGCCAGCGCCGAGGCCATCGCCCATGACAATTACAAGAATGCCCTGGCGGCTGCGGCGCCGGGCGACACCATGCTCATCAAGCGGACGCTCGGCATGCCCGGCCGCGTGCTGCGCAGCCCGCATGCCGAGGCGATCGTCGCCGCCGAGGCTGCCGGCGCCCCGAAGGAGGAGTTGATCGCCATGATTGCCGGCGCCGCCAATGCCCGCGGCACCGATGGCGGCGACCTGGCGGACAGCTATGTTTGGGCCGGGCAATGCGTCGGGCTGATCGAGGGGGTGGAGCCGGCCGGCGCCATCATCGCCCGCATGGCCGAGGAGGCATCGGCCGGCCTCGCGCGCCTGCGCGGGATGATGGGATGAGCGACGACCCCGCGCGGCTCTCCGCCACCGCGCTGGCCGGCCGCTTCGCGCAAGGGCGGTTGTCGCCTGCCGAGGCGCTGGAGGTGGTGCTGGCGCGCATCGAGCGGCTGAACCCGCGCCTCAACGCCATCATCGCCCTCGACGAGGCCGGCGCCCGCGCCGCCGCCGCGGCGAGCACCGCCCGCTGGCGTGCCGGCCTGCCGCTCTCGCCGCTCGATGGCGTGCCCTTCACGGTGAAGGACAACATCGCCATGGCCGGCCTGCCCTGCGCCTGGGGCAGCCCGCTCTTCGCCGGCCAGGTGCCGGAGCGGGACGAACTGCCGGTCGCCCGGCTGCGTGCCGCCGGGCTGGTGCCGCTCGGCAAGACCAACGTCCCGGAATTCACCCTCCAGGGCTACACCAGCAACCCGGTCTTCGGCCCGACCCGCAACCCCTGGAACACGGCGCTGACGCCGGGCGGCTCCTCCGGCGGGGCGGCGGCGGCGGTCGCGGCCGGGCTCGGCCCGCTGGCGCTCGGCACGGATGGCGGCGGCTCGATCCGCCGCCCGGCCTCGCATGCCGGGCTGGTCGGGCTGAAGCCGACGCCGGGGCGGGTGCCGCGCTGCGACGGCCTGCCCGCCATCCTGCTCGACCTCGAGCAGGTCGGCCCCATCGCCCGCACCAGCGCGGACCTGATCGCTCTGCTCGCGCTGCTCGCCCCGCCCGATGCGCGGGACCCGCTGAGCCGTGCTGCGCCGCCCTTCGCCGTGCCCGCGACGCCGGGGCGGCAGCGCATCCTTTTCGTCCCGCGCTTCGGCGCCAACCCGGTCGATCCCGAGATCGCTGCCAGCACGGCGGCCGCGGCGGCCCGGCTGGCGGCGCTCGGCCACCATGTCGAGGAGGGCACGCCGCCCTTCGAGACGGAGCTGCTGGCCGCGCTGTTCAACCCCATCGGCCAGGCCGGCCTCGCCTGGCTGCTGGCTTCGCGCGGCGGCGAGGCGAGCGCGCCCATGCTGCGGGAGATGGCCGCGGCCGGCCGGGCGCTGCCCGCCACCGCGCTCTTCGCTGCGCTCGACGGCATCGCGGCTCTCCGCCGCCGGATGGCGGGATTCTTCACCGCCTATGACCTGATCCTGACGCCGGCCGCCGCCGCCCTGCCCTGGCCGGCCGAGGAGGTCGCGCCGCCCGTCATCGACGGCCAGGCGGTCGGGCCGCGCGGCCATGCGGTCTTCACCAATTTCGCCAACCTGGCCGGGCTGCCGGGCCTCGCCCTGCCGGGCCGCCCCTCCGCCACCGGCCTGCCGATCGGCTTCCAGCTCGTCGGGCCGCCCGGCGCAGACGGGCTGCTCTGCGCCCTGGCGCGGGAATGGGAGGCGGCGGAGCCCTGGGCGCTCTGGCAGGAGCGGGGTTAGGGCGCGGCGGGCAGCAGCACCACCGTCACGCTTCGCTCCTCCGGCACGGCGCCGCGGGCGAAGGCGGCCCGGCGCGCTTCGGCACGGATGCGGTCGCGCTCCACCCCGAGCTTCGCCAGCGCCTCGGCCACCGCCCCGGCGCGCTTGGCGGCGAGCTGCACTCCGGCCTGTGCGCCGCCTTCCTGCGGCGCGGCATGGCCGAGCACGCAAAGCATCCGCTCCGGCTCGCGCTTTGCCCGTTCGGCGGCGGCGGCCAGGTTGGTGCGCGCATCCTCCCGCGGCTGGGCGGCGCCACGGGCGAAGGGGATGGCGAAGGCGTCGTCCTCCAGCTGCTCGGCGCCGATGCAGGAGAAGGGGCGGGGCTGCGCCAAGGCCGCCTTGGACAGGACGAGGCCGGGCAGCAGCAGGGCAGCGGCGATCAGCGGAAGCATCATGCGGCCGCCAGCAGCCCCGCATCCCGCAGCCGCGCCAGCAACGCCGCCGCATCGACGCCGGGATGGGCGGCGCGCAGCTCGGCCTCCGCCACGTCCGGCCGGGCGAGCAGCCAGCCGGCCGCCTCCACCTCGGCACCGGCGAGCGGCAGCACGCCGCCGGCGGTCTTCAGCACCCAGTCCGCCCCGCGCCGCACCGGCTTCGCCCCCGGGGCCAGCACGCGGAAGGCGGGCGCCTCCGCCTCGATGCCCGGAGGCTCGCTGGCCGGGGCGATGCCGCGGGCAGCCAGCAGGTCGTTCCCGCCGCGATGGAAGCGGTAGTCCGCGACGAAGCGCTCGAGCACCTCCATCACCTTCGGCTCCCGGCAAAGCTCGGCCAGGCGCTGTCCGAGCGCGCCGGCCCGGCTGGTGAGGGCGAATTTGGCCGCGGCAGAACCGTCCTGCCGTGGCAGGGGCTTGCGGAATTCGGGGTCGTAGAGCGCCCGCTCGACCAGGATGTTGAGCAGGTCCATCCCGAGCGGCGCATGCACGCCATAGGCGATATGGACGGAGGCCGGCGCCTCGGCCAGCGCGTCGTGGTACCAGCCGCGCGGCAGGTAGAGCAGGTCACCCGGACGGAGCAGAACCTTCTCCCGCAGCCGGCCCTTCTGCTGCTCGTGCTGCGCCTGGGGCATGGCACGGAAGACCGGGTGGGCGATCGGCCATTCGGCGCGGCCCTCCCACAGGTTCCAGGTCTTCTCGCCCTCGACCTGCACCGCCCAGACCTCATGCGTGTCGAAATGCGCGGGGAAAGCCTTGTGGCTCTGCCAGGAGATGTAGACATTCGCCTGCGCCTTGCCGAGCCCGGCACCCTCCAGCGCGGCGGAGACGGCGGCGAGGCCGGGGGTCAGGCTGTCCACGTCGTTCATGACGATGCTGGCACCGCGCTGCACCCAGTCCCGCACCTTGGGCGCCTCGGGCTGCATCACCTGGGCATTGTCCCGGCTGGTGGCGCGGCCGCAATACTGCTCGGGCGGCACCGGCGTGCCGTCCATGACGAGCTGGAGCGAATGGCCCGACCAGACATGGGTCATGTCCAGCAGCCGGTTGATCTGCCGCCAGGACAGGACATGGGCAAATTTCGCCGCCCCGCCCTGCACATGCAGCGGCTTGCGGTCGTAATATTCGGCGAAGAACCGCTCGGGCGTGACCGGGGCGAGCAGCTCGGCAAGGGTCATGGTCATGATGCCTGCGGTGTAGCAGATAGCGTGCCGAAGCGGGACCGTTCCGTGAGGCTTGCCGCAGGCGGCGGAAGCCGCGAAGAGAAGGGCGGCCGAACCACGGGGGGATACGACGGATGACCGAGCCGGCCCGGCTTGAACTGTTCCGCCTGGCGGAGGAGGCGCTGCGGCGCCAGGCCCCCGCCCTGCCCGCGGAGGCGGCCCACCTGCTCCGCGCCCTCCATGCCGAGGTGCCAACGGCCGAGCTGGCCGCGCCGGAGGCCGTGGCCGCCGCCGCCGCCAGCCTCTTCGCCCTGGCGCAGGACCGGCCGCCGGGGGCCGCCCGCATCCGCCTCATCCCGCCCGCCGCCGGGCAGGGGCCGCATGCGGTGGCGGAGATTGTCACCGACGACATGCCCTTCCTGGTGGACAGCGCCCTCGGTGCGCTCGCCCGGCAGGGGCGCGTGGTGCGCCAGCTCCTCCACCCCGTGGTGCCGGTGCGGCGCGACGCGGCCGGGTGTCTGCTCTCCCTCGGCGGCGAGGGTGCCCCCGAGAGCATGATGCGCATCACCCTCGGCGCCGCGCCCACCGCGCTGCTGCCGGGCCAGCCCGCCGTAGCGCCCGACGACTGGGGCGGGCTCGAGGCCGCGCTGACCGGGGCGATGGCCGACACCCGCCGCGCCGTGGAGGATTTCCCCGCCATGGTCGCCCTGCTGCGCCAGGCGGCGGCGGAGGTGGCGCCCCGCGCCGAGCCGGGCGCCATCGGCTTCCTCCGCTGGCTGGGCGAGGACAATTACGTCCTGCTCGGCCATCGCCGCCTCGACCTGACGCCCGAGGGCGCGCTGCGCCCGGTGGAGGCCGAGAATCTCGGCCTGCTGCGCGACCCGGCGCTGCCCGTCTTCGACGTGCTGCGCGGCGAGGGCGCCCTGCCGCCCGCGCTCCGCGCCGCGCTGACCGACAGCGCCGCCGTCACCATCGCCAAGGCTAACATGCGGAGCACCGTCCACCGCCCGCAGCATGCCGATGTCATCGTCACCGACACGCTCGGCACCGACGGGCAGGTGATTGGCCTCCGCCTCTTCCTCGGCCTCTTCGCCGCCTCGGCCTACAACCGCAACCCGCGCAGCATCCCGCTGCTGGCGGAGAAGGTGGACCGCATCCTCGCCGCCGCCGGCTACGACCCGGAGGCGCATGACGGCCGCGCGCTGCGCAACATCCTCGACACCTGGCCGCGCGACGAGCTGTTCCAGGCGCCGGAGGCGCAGATCCTCGCCGCCGCCCGCCGCGCGCTCGACCTGCAGATCCGCCCGCGCCCGGCGCTGGTGCTGCGGCGCGACCCCTTCGGCCGCTTCGTCTCGGCCATCGCCTGGCTGCCGCGCGACACCTTCGACACCCGGCTGCGCGAGCGCGTGGGCGCCATGCTGGCGCGGGCCTGCGGCGGCCGGCTGAGCGCCTGGTACATCGCGCTCGGCGATTCGCCGCTGGCGCGCATCCACTACATCATCGGCACCGACCCGGCGCATCCGGCCGAGCTCGACGAGGCGGCGCTGGAAGCGGCCGTCGCCCAGGCGGCGCGCGGCTTCGCCGACCGGCTCACCGAGGCGCTTGCCGCCGAACGGGGCGAGGCCGCCGCCGCGGCGCTGCTGGCCCGCTGGCAGGAGGCCTTCCCGCCCGGCTACCGCGAAACGGCGACCGGCGCCGAGGGCGCGGCCGACCTCGCGCTCGCCGAGCGGGCGCTCGCCGAGGGCCGCCCCGCTGCCGCGCTGGCCCGGCCGCCCGGCGCCGCCGGCCTCGTGCTGCGCCTTGCCAATCCGGGCCGCGCGCTGCCGCTGGCCGATGCGCTGCCGCTCTTCGAGAGCCTCGACCTCCGCGCCATCGAGGAAGTGCCGCACCGCCTCAGCCCTACGGGCGGCGGCGAGGTGGTGCTGCACGTCTTCACCCTGGAGCCCGGCGCCGCCGCCGAGCCGGCGCGCTTCCCCGCCCTGCTGGAGGCGCTGGCCGCCCTGCTCGACGGCCGCGCGGAGGCGGATGGCTTCAACCGCCTCGTGCTGCGCGCCGGGCTCGGCTGGCGCGAGTGCTGGCTGCTGCGCGCGCTCTATCGCTGGCTGAAGCAGGTCGGCTTTGCCTTCGCCCAGGGCAGCGTGGAGGCGACGCTCGCCGCCCATCCCGCCGCCGCGCGGCTGCTGCTCGACCTCTTCCACGCCCGATTCGATCCGGACCGGCCGCGCGGCGCGGAGCCGGCGCTGGATGCCGCTTGGCGCGCCCTGCTCGACACCGTGGAGAATCCGGACGAGGACCGCATCCTCTCCCGCCTGCACCAAGTGCTCGGCGCGGTGCTCCGGACCAATTACTTCCAGAGCAAGGACTACCTCTCGCTGAAGATCGACAGCGCCGCGGCAGGCGAGATGCCGGCGCCGCGGCCCTGGCGCGAGGTCTTCGTCCATTCGCCGCGGATGGAAGGCGTGCATCTCCGCGCCGGGCCGGTGGCGCGGGGCGGCATCCGCTGGTCCGACCGGCGGGAGGATTTCCGCACCGAGATCCTCGGGCTGATGAAGGCGCAGCGCGTGAAGAACGTCGTCATCGTGCCGACCGGGGCAAAGGGCGGCTTCGTCCTCAAGAACATCCCCACGGAGCGCGAGGCCTTTCAGGCCGAGGGCGTCGCCTGCTACCGGCTGCTGGTCCGCGGGTTGCTCGACATCACCGACAACCTTTCGCCGGATGGCGTGGTGCCGCCCCCACGCGTCGTCCGGCGCGACGGCGACGACCCCTACATGGTCGTCGCCGCCGACAAGGGCACGGCGAGCTTCTCCGACATCGCCAACGGCCTTTCCGCCGAATACGGCTTCTGGCTGGGCGATGCCTTCGCCAGCGGCGGCTCGGCCGGCTACGACCACAAGGGCATGGGCATCACCGCGCGCGGCGCCTGGGTGATGGTGGCGCGGCATTTCGCCGAGCTCGGCCACGACATCTTCTCGGAGGACTTCACCTGCGCCGGCGTCGGCGACATGTCGGGCGACGTCTTCGGCAACGGGCTGCTGATCTCGCCCCACACGAAGCTGGTGGCGGCCTTCGACCACCGCCACATCTTCCTCGACCCGGAGCCCGACCCGGCCGCCTCCCTCGCCGAGCGCCAGCGCCTCTTCGCCCTACCGCGCTCCTCCTGGACGGATTACGACACGACGAAGATTTCCGCAGGTGGCGGCGTCTTCCCGCGCAACCTGAAGACCATCCCGCTCTCGCCGCAGGTGCGCGCGCTGCTTGGCCTCGATGTCGAGCGGATCGAGCCGGCGGCGCTGATGCAGGCCATCCTCCGCGCGCCGGTGGACCTGCTCTATTTCGGCGGCATCGGGACCTATGTGAAGGCGGGCAGCGAGAGCCAGGCCGAGGCCGGCGACCGCGCCAATGACGCGCTGCGCGTCAACGGCCACGAGGTCCGCGCCCGCGTGGTGGGCGAGGGCGCCAACCTCGCCGTAACGCAGGCCGGACGCGTCGAGATCGCCCGCGCGGGCGGACGCATCAATACCGACGCGCTCGACAACTCCGCCGGCGTCTCTACCAGCGACCACGAGGTGAACATCAAGATCCTGCTCGCCGATGCGGAATCCTCCGGCGCGCTGACCCGCACCCAGCGCGACGCGCTGCTCGCCGGGATGACGGACGAGGTGGCGGAGCTGGTGCTGCGCGACAATGCGCAGCAGGCCCTCGCCGTCTCGCTCGAGGAGCGCGCCGGGGTGGACGCGCTGCCGGCCCAGGCCGCGCTGATGCAGCGGCTGGAGGCGGCGGGCGTGCTTGACCGCAGCGTCGCCGGCCTGCCCGATGCCGCCACCATGACGAGCCGCATCGCTGCCGGCGAAGCGCTCACCCGCCCCGCCATCGCCGCACTGCTGCCGCTCGCCAAGCTGTGGCTCACCGAGGCGATCGAGGAGAGCGACCTGCCGGACGACCCGGTCTTCGCCCCGTTGCTGCTCGCCTATTTCCCGCATCCCTTGCAGGCGCGCTTCCCGGGGATGATCGCCCGCCACCGGCTGCGGCGGGAACTGGTGGCGACCGCCATCGCCAATGAGGTGGCGAACCGCCTCGGCTGCGCCGCCCTCGGCCGGCTGGCGGCGGCGGCCGACCCGGTGACGGTCGCCCGCGCCGCCTGGCTGGCCGGCGAGGTCTTCGCCCTGCCCGGCGCTGCCGATGCGGCCGATGCCTGCGCCGCCCCGGCCCCCGCCCGGCTCGACCTGCTGCTGGCGCTGCGCCGCTTGCAGGAGGAGGCCGCGCTCGCCCTGCTCGATGCGCCCCGGCCGCTGGAGCTGGCGCTGGCCGCGCTGCGCCCCGGCGTCGAGGCCCTGGTCGCCGGCGCCGAGCCCGGCCCCGAGGCCGCCGCCTGGCGCGAGGCCGGGCTGCCGGAGGCCGCCGTGGCGCTGGCCTCCGCCGCCGGGCGGCTGGCCGCCGCGCCGGTCATCCTGCAACTGGCCGGCGCCACCGGTGCCGCGCCCGAGGAGGCCGCCGCCGCCTGGTCCGCCATCGGCGCCGATTACGGGATCGAGGCGCTGCGCCAAGCGGCCCAGGCCGCGCCTGCGCCCGGCGCCTTCGGTCCGCGTGCCCGGGCGGCGCTGCTGGCCGATCTCGGCGCCGTCCAGGCGAGGCTTGCCGCCGCGCGCCTCGGCGGCGCCGCGCCGCGGGCCGAGCCGCCGCTCGCGCTCGCCCGCGAGGCGGCGATGGCCGGCGACCTGGCGGCGATCGGCGTCGCGGTGCGGGTGCTGGCGGCGGTGGCGTGAGTCCCATTCTGCCGGACCTGCTCCGCCCCGGCCTCCGCCTGGTGATCTGCGGCAGCGCGGCGGGCACCGTCTCCGCCGCGCGCGGCGCTTACTACGCCGGGCCTGGCAACAAATTCTGGGACATCCTGCACCGCTCCGGCCTGACGCCGCGGCGCTTCCGGCCGGAGGAATACCCCCTGCTGCTCGATCTCGGCATCGGCCTCACCGATCTCTGCAAGACCGCTTTCGGCCCCGATGCCTCACTGCCGCGCGACGGCTACGACCTGCCCGGCCTCCGCGCCCGCCTCGCTGCCGCAGCGCCGCGCCTGCTCGCCTTCAACGGCAAGGCGGCGGCCGCCTGCTGGCTCGGCCTCCGCGCCCCGCGCTTCGGCTGGTGGGAGGGGGGGCCGCCGGTGATGGTGCTGCCCTCCACCTCCGGCCTCGCCTGCCGGAGCTGGCAGGAGGCGCCCTGGCTCGACCTCGCCCGGCGCGCGGCATGACGCGGCAGGCCTGGGCCTGGGCCCTCTACGACTGGGCGAACAGCGCCTTCCCCACCGTCGTCTCCACCTTCGTCATCGCCGCCTACTTTACCAAGGGCATCGCCCCGGACCCGGCGACCGGCCAGGCGCAATGGGGCTGGATGCAAACCGTGGCGGGCCTCGCCATCGCCCTGCTCTCGCCCGCCCTCGGCGCCGTCGCCGATGCGGGCGGCAGGCGGCGGCTGATGCTCGGCCTTTGCACCGGGGTGATGGTGGTGGCGACGGCCGGCATCTGGTTCGCCGAGCCGCGGCCGGAGGATGCGCTCTGGGCGCTCGTCTGCGTCGGCCTCGCCACCGTGGCCTTCGAACTCGGCAACGTCTTCTACAACTCCCTCCTGCCGGAGGTGGCGGCGCCGGCGCAGATCGGCCGCCTCTCCGGCCTCGCCTGGGGCCTTGGCTATGCCGGCGGCCTTGCCTGCCTCGTCATCGCGCTTTTCGTGCTGGTGCAGCCGAAGCCGCCCCTCCTCGGCCTCGATGCGGCCAGCGCCGAGCCGGTGCGGGCGACGGCGCTGCTGACCGCCGCCTGGGTTGCCGCCTTCGCCTGGCCCGTCCTCGCCCTGCTGCCCGGCCACCATGGGCCGAAGCCCGGATGGCGGGCGGCAGCCCGCGGCGGCATGGCGGAGATCGCACGCCTGCTGCGCGGCCTGCCGCGCAATCCGGTGATGGCCCGCTTCCTCGTCGCCCGGCTGTTCTACACCGATGGGCTGAACACCCTCTTCGCCTTCGGTGCCATCTACGCCGCCGGCGTCTTCGGCATGGGCTTCGAGGAGATCCTGGTCTTCGGCATCGCGCTGAACCTGACGGCCGGGCTCGGCGCCGCCGGCTTCGGCCTCATCGAGGACCGCATGGGCTCGAAGCGCACGGTGATGGTGGCGCTCGGCGCGCTGGTGCTGCTCTCGGCCGGGCTGCTGGTGGTGGAGGGCAAGCCGGCATTCTGGGCGCTGGCGCTCACCCTCGGCCTCTTCATCGGCCCGGCCCAGGCAGCCAGCCGGACGCTGATGGCCCGCCTCGCGCCGCCGGAGGAGGTGGCGGCGCATTTCGGCCTCTTCGCCCTCAGCGGGCGCGTCACCGGCTTCCTCGGCCCCGCGGCGCTCGCGGCCGTCACCGCGGCGACCGGCAGCCAGCGGGCGGGGATGGCGACCGTGGTGGCGTTCCTCGCCCTCGGCGCCGTCATCCTCGCCGGCGTCAGGCCCTATGCGGCGACAGAGAGATAGGCCGGCATCGTCTGCATGTTGTCCACCACCCGGATGACGCCGTGCACGTTCTCCGCCAGCACCCGTAGCGCCCGCCGCACCGCCTCGTTGCGGACGAAGCCGTGGAAGGTGACGGTGCCGCCCTCCACCTCGACCATGGTGCCGAAGCTGTCCGCCCAGGGCTGCTTGCGCATCGCCGCCAGTACCGCCGTGCGGATGCGCCCGTCCGAGAGCCCGTGCGCCGGCTCCGGCGGCGCCACCAGCGCCCGCAGCAGGTCCGCCCGGCTGACGATGCCACGCAGCCGCCCGTCCTCCACCACCAGCACGCGGCGGATGCCGAGCTCCTCCAGCAGATGCGCCACATGCGCGGCGGTCGTGCCGGGCGTGACGGTCACCAGGCGCTCCGTCATCACATCCGCGGCGGTCAGCCCATGGGTGCGGGCATAGCGCTCCGCCTCATGGATCGGATTGGCCAAGAGCTGACGCAGCCAGCCGGCCGGGCGGTCCTCGGTGCCGGCCAGGCGGCGGATCAGGTCGGCCTCGGTCACGATGCCGCGCAGGGTGCCGGCGCCGTCCAGCACCGGCACGGCCGAGATGCCCCGCTCGCCCAGCAGCCGGGCGATGGCGGCCACCGGCGTCTCCGGCGGCACGGTGACGACATCGACGCTCATCAGGTCGCGGGCGGTCAGGGTGGTCATCGGGGTTCTCCTTCGCCGATGCCCATAGCCTGCGCCGCCGAGCGCCGTGCCGCATTGATCCCGCGCAACAAGCCTGGCCTCCGTCGTCGTCCGCACCCCTGCCTGGCGATGCTGGTTGGCCTGCGGGAGCGGCGATGGCGCCGCAATTCGTGTAATTTAGTTAAGTTATTTTTCATCTAAAGCCTGCGCAGCCCGCCGGATTGGAACGGCGGCAGCCGCGGGCTCCAGGGTTCCCCGGCCGAAAAGCAGGGGGGAACAGGCCGGGTGCTGATCTCGGATGCGGGGCCGCGCGCCCATCGCCGCCAATTCGTCATCTCCAGGCAGCCCTTCCTGCCGGACGAGGATTGGACCTCGACGGCCATCTCCAATGAATTCCACCTGTCCTACCAGCGGGACCTGCCCGTGCAGGTCCTGGAGCAGGGTGGCCGGGGCTTGATGCTGCTCGGCTCTGCGGTCGCCCTGGCGCTCGAGGCGGGACCGGACGACCTGGCAGGGCGCTTCGCCCGGATCGAATGGCCCTATCTTTATCCGGATCCGAGCGCGCTACTGCCCATCCATTACGGCGAGACGTCTGACGGGCCGCTCGTCACCTCGAGCCCGAGCCTTGCCGCCCAGCTCGGCGGCGGCGGCGTCACCCCCCGCGAGATCGCCTGGGCGGGGCTGAACTGGACCCCGCCTCCTGCCACTGCGGTCGCGGGCATCGCCCGGCTGATGCGGGACCAGCGCCTCGCCATCCCCACCGCGACGGCGGAGCGCGTGGACCGCCCGATCCGTCCAGCCGCCTCGGTCACGGCCGCCCGGGACGGCATGGCCGCGGATCTGACGACGCTCGCCGGCACGCTCAAGGACGGCACCGGCACCACCTACCTGGCCCTGACCGCGGGGCTCGATTCCCGCACCCTCCTCGCCAGCCTGCTCGCCGCCGGCACGCGCTTCGAATGCGTGACGCAGAGCTTCGACGGCGTGAAGCCGGCGGATATCGAGATCGCCGGCCGCATCAGCCGCCACCTCGGCGTCCGGCACCATGTCATCGGCCCCGAGGCCTTCGACGAGGCGCCGCTGCGCCTCTGGCGCGAGCATGGGCTCGAAAGCTACAGCGACGCCGACGATGCGCATCTGATCCCGCAGAACCAGTACCGCTTCCTCGGCGCCGACGACCTGCTGGTCCGTGGCGGATGCTTCGAATTCGGTCGCCGCTTCTACGCCTCGCGCTTCACCGGCCTCGATTTCGGCAATGCGACCGGCATGTCGCTCTGGTCCCGGTTCGAGGCCGTGGCGCCGCATCCGCCGACCGTGGCGGCGCTCGATGCCTGGCTGGACTGGCGCCGCCGCCATGACGATGGCCTCGACCTGGTCGACTCCTTCTACCTCGACCAGCGCGCCGGCGGCTGGCTCTCCGCGGTCGAGCACGGGCTGGACATGCTGCCTGGCCGCTCGCTCCCCGCGGCGAATTGCAGCCGCATCCTGTCGGCCCTGATCACGCCGCCCGAGGCGGACCGGTCGGATGGCCGGTTGCAGCACGACGTCATCCGCCTGCTAGAGCCGGGGCTGCTGCGCTTTCCCGTCAATCCGGTGAGCCTCGGCGACCGGGCGGTCCGCCTGCTGCACCGGACCCGCGCCGGCATCAGGCGGCGCATCAAGCGGGTGCTGCCGGAGGCGATGGTCCGGCGGCTGCGGCGGTAATCCGCAACGCCGCACCGGTGCCGGGGCAGCCAGCCTGCCACCGGTGGGGGCTTCCCCGGAACGGCGCCCGGCCTTATTGATCCTGCAATCAATCATCCATTCCGGGAGCAACGTCATGACCCTGCTCACCCGCCGCGCCGCTTTCGGCGCCGCCGCCCTGCTCGCCGCCCCGCACCTGGCCCGCGCCGCCGACACCCAGCTCGCCATCGCCACCGGCACCACGGGCGGCGTCTACTACCCGCTCGGCGGCGGGCTGGCGAACATCCTCTCCCGCACCATCCCGGGGATGAGCGCGACCGTCGAGGTCACCGGCGGCTCCGTCGCCAACAACCAGCTGCTTGGCGCCGGCCGCGTCGGCCTCATCTTCTCCCAGGTCGATGCCAGCGTGGATGCGGTGAACGGGCAGGACCGCTTCCGCGGCCGCCCGGTCAAGGTCCGCGCCATCGCCGTGATCTACACCAACCGCATGCAGGTGGTGACGACAACCGCCACCGGCATCCAGAGCCTCGCCGACATGAAGGGCAAGCGCATCTCCACCGGCGCCCCCGGCTCGGCGACCGAGGTGATGGCCTTCCGCCTCATCGAGGCCGCCGGCCTCGACCGCGACAAGGACTTCCGCGCCCGCGAGCGCCTGTCGCCGGCCGAGAGCACCAATGCGGTGAAGGACGGCAAGATCGACGCCTATTTCTTCGTCTCCGGCGTGCCGACCAGCGCGGTGACCGACCTCGCCGCCTCGCCCGGCGTCACCCTGCGGCTGATCGACCATGCCGACCTGGTGCCGAAGGTCACCGCCAAGCACGGCCCGGTCTACTTCCCGGAGGTGATCCCGTCCGGCACCTATCCCGGCCAGACCGCGGACAACCAGCAGATGTCGGTGGCGAACATCCTCGCCGTGCTCGACACCATGCCGGACGAGCAGGTGACGAAGATCCTGGAGAGCACCTGGAACGGCCGGGCGGAACTCGCCCAGGTCCATGCCGAGGGGCGGGGCTTCACGCTCGAGCGGCAGAAGACGGCGGCGGCCGGCGTGCCCTGGCACCCGGCGGCCGAGGCCTTCTGGAAGAAGCAGGGCGCGACGCTGGCCTGAGCGGCGCTACCGGCCCCGGGCGAGGATCCTGCCGAAATCGCCGTCCAGCGCGGCGAGGGCGGCATCGACCCGGGCCTGGCGCTCGGCGATCCAGCCCTCCTGCGCCGTCAGCCTGTCGCCGGCGGCGCGCAGCATCCGCGCCATCTCCGCCGGCTGCGGCCCGCCGCTCGTCGCCCGGTTGCGGATGATGGCCGCCGGGTCGAGTGCGGCGTGGAATTCGGCCTCGCTCATCGGTAGCTCGCCCTCCGGCAGGCGCATCCCGCGCAGCGTTTCCGCATAGATCCGCCGCGCCTCCGCATAGGGGAAGTCGGCCGGGCGGATGTCATGCGCCTTGGCATGGTCCACCACCTCGGAGGCGAAGTGGTGGCCGACGCGGAAGGGCAGGCGGTATCGCCGCATCAGCACATCCGCCACCTCCTGCGAGGCGGTCCAGTCGCTGTTCAGCTCCTCCAGCGCCCGCTCCGGGTTGAGGACCAGGGCATGCAGGATGCGGTCCCAGCGCTCCAGCAGGCTCACCGTGGCGGCGATCAGCGCCATGTTGTCGGCGGTGACCTTGGGGTCGTTCATCCCGGGCGGGATGTTGTGCGCCTGCAAGGCGCGGCCCATGCCGAGCGTCACCACCGTCGAGGCCTGCCGCCGCGCATCGTTCAGCAGGCCCGGATTGCGCTTCTGCGGCATGGCGCTCGAGACATAGGTGTTGCCGCCGCCTTCCTCGAGCAGGATCCAGGGGCGCGGCTGGGCATACTGCGTCATCACATCGGCGATGTAGGCGCCGGCATGGAGCGCGATGCCGGTGGCGATGGCGCCGATCTCGACCGGCAGGTCGGTGGCGGCGATCTGCGCCGCGTCATAGGCGTTGTCCACCTTGTCCGGGAAGCCGAGGTAGCGTGCCATCCGGTCGCGGTTCAGCGGCCAGCTCGTGCCGTTCAGCACCGTCGTGCCCATGGGGGAGAGGTCGAGCCGGGCATAGGCCTCGCGCAGCCGCTGCGCGTCGCGGTCGAGTCCGGCGACATGGCCGAGCAGGTAATGGCCATAGCTGTTGGGCTGGGCGGCGACGCCGTTGGTGTAGTTGGGCACCACGGTGGCGGCGTGCCGCTCCGCGACGCGCAGCATCGAATCCGTGGTGCGGCGAAGCTGCCCGGCCAGGCGCAGCAGCCCGTCGCGCAACATGGCGGCGCGGACCGTCGCCAGCATGTCCTGGCTCGACCGTCCGGCATGCAGCAGCGTGGCCTCGACGCCCGCGGCCTCGATCAGCAACGGCTCGAAGGTGATGACGAGGTTGGGGCGCTGCCCGCCCGGCCGGTTGCCGGCCTGGAGCACGGCATCGAGCCCGGCGGCGATCCGCGGCGCGAGCGCCGGGTCCAGCAGCCCTTCCTCCGAATTGATGACGGTGCTGGCCTTGTTGATCGCGCCGAGCCAGAAGAATTCGTCGCGCCGCGGCGCCGGTTGCGCGGCCAGCGGCGGCGCCAGGCCAGCCATCATCATCACCATCCCGATCATGGCCAGGATACCGCGCGGCATGGCCTGCCTCCCCCGATGCATCGAGTGCAAGGCTAGGGCCGGAGGCGGCGAGGGTCAGCCCCCTTCGGCCATGCGCCGCATCGCCGCGGCGGTGGCGCGGTCGCGCGGGTCAGCGCTGGCGGCCAGGCCCGCCATCGCGCCGTCCCGGTCGGGAGCGGCGCGGTTCTGGCTGAGCTTCCGCTTGCCGGTCAGCCGCTCGATCCGCAGCACGAAGCCGACGATCCCCTTCAGCTGGCCGGCGACGAAGGCCTCCGGCGCCTCGCCGACCGACCACGGGCGTGGCTGGGCCGCCTCCTTCTCCTCGGTCAGCCGGCTGACGATGCCGTGCAGCCGCGCCGCATCCTCGATGATCTCGGCCGTCCCCTCGGCATGGACCGCCTCGTAATTCCAGGTCGGCACCACCCGGTGATGCTCGGCCTTGGACGGATACCAATTGGGCGAGACATAGGCCTCCGCCCCACGGAAGACGGCGATGGCCCGCCCCGCCGCGCGCAGCGCCGCCACATGCGGGTTGGCCCGCGCCAAGTGGCCGATCAGCTCGCCTCGCTCGGCATCCAGCGTCAGCGGCAGATGCGTGATGTCAGGCACGCCCTCCTCGCCGTTCGAGACGAGCAGCGCCAGCCGCGCCTCGCGGATCAGGCCATGCAGGATCTCCGGGCGGTCCTCCCGGAAGGCGGCGGGGTTGTACATGAGGCGAGCATGCCCGCACCCACCCCACCGCGTCCAATGCAGGAGGCGCGGATCAGCGCTGCTTGTCGTCCGCCGTCTCGGCGGCGGCGCTCTCGGTCCTGGCCCGATCGTCGTTCGGCCGGCCCCCGGGCGAGCCGCCCGCCTCCTCGATCTCCTCCGGCTTCGCCGCCCCGCGGGACATCTCCTCCTCGCTCCACGGCTTCTCGCCCGTTCCCTTCTTCTCTTCCGGCATCTCGCATCTCCTCCGTATCGAGTATCCAGCGCGGCCCGGGCGCCACGGTTCCGCCGCTGCCGCGTTGGGGCGCCGGCTGCCCGATGGAAGACGCGCCCATGCTGAGCAATCTCCTGGCTGGAGGGCGGGAACTGCCGCTCTGGCTCTCCCTCCTGGTCCCTTTCGTCCTGGCCCCCGCGCTGGCGCTGGCGGCGCTCCGCCTCGTCCATGCGCTGCTGGACCGCGTGCTGGCCGGCAGTCATGCCCGCCTCCTGCGTCGCATTCTGGCCGATGGCCGCGGCGCCGTGCGGGCCGCCATCGCCCTGCTGGCGGTCTTGGCGGCGCTCCCCGCCGTCGACCTGCCGACCGCCGCCGAGCAGGCCGCCAGCCGCGCCGCCACCCTCGGCCTGGTGGTGGCGATCGGCTGGGCGTTGACCCGCAAGGTCGCCGCCGCCTTCGACGCCTATCTCGAGGGCGAGTTGGGCGAGAATGCCGACTGGCTGCAGCGCCGCCGCCGCACCCAGCTGATCGTCTTCCGCCGCCTTGCCGTCTCGGCCGGCATCACCCTGACCGCCGGCCTGGTGCTGACCGCGATCCCTGCCGTCCGCGCCGTCGGCCTCAGCCTCTTCGCCTCGGCCGGCGTCGCCGGCATCGTTGCGGGCCTCGCGGCGCGGCCGGCCGTCTCCAACCTCATCGCCGGCATCCAGATCGCGCTGACCCAGCCGATCCGCCTCGGCGATGCCGTGCTGGTCGAGGGCGAATGGGGCCATGTGGCGGAGATCACCGCCACCTACGTGACCATCGCCACCTGGGACCAACGTTCCCTCGTCGTCCCCATCGGCTACTTCACCGAGCGGCCGATCCGCAACTGGACCAAGACCAGCGCGCAGCTGCTCGACACCGTCTTCGTCCATGTGGACTACACCGTGCCCGTCGCCGCGCTGCGCGCCGAGGCGCAGCGCATCGTCGAGGCGAGCCCGCTCTGGGACCGGCGCGTCTTCGCCGTGCAGGTGACCGACCTGAAGGAGCGCAGCATCGAGATCCGCGTGCTGATGAGCGCCGCCAATTCCGGCGCAATGTTCGACCTGCGCTGCTTGATGCGCGAGCAGCTCATCGCCTTCCTCGCCGAGAAGTATCCGCGTGCGCTGCCCCAGGCGCGGCTTTCCGTCTCCGGCCTGCAGGCTGCCTGACCGTCGCCCGCATGCGGCGACGCGGTCGGCATCGGCCGGCTCGACCTGGTCGAGAACCGCTTCGTTGGGATGAAGTCGCGCGGCTGCTACGAGACGCCGGGCGGCACCATCCTGTGGCAGGCCCACCGGGCGATGGAGAGCATCACCCTCGACCGCGAGGCGACGCACCTCAAGGATAGCCTGATGCCCCGCTATGCCGAGATCGTCTATAACGGCTTCTGGTTCAGCCCGGAGCGGCGGATGATCCAGGCCATGGCGGATAGGTGACGGAGGGTATGGGCGCGATCGCCGGTCTCGCCGGGGAGAATCGCGAGGTGGCGGGAAGCGTGCTGAGCGCCTCGGGCGACCTCTCGCGGCAGGCGGCGGCGATGCGGGAGGAGCTCGGGCGCTTCCTCGCCGCGGTGAAGGCGGCCTGAGCCGCTACTCCACCCGGATGCCAGCCTGCGCGACGATCTGCTTCACCACCGCCCGCTCCGGTGCGGACGGGCCGAGTGGTCAGCCCCCGCCCTCGTCCGGAATGTTGAGCAGGATGCCGCAGGCCTTGCAGTGGACCGCATCCGGCTCATGCCGCTGCAGGCCGCAATCCGGGCAGGAGAAGCGCACCTTGTTCGGCCGGAACAGCGTCTGCGCCAGCCGGAGGAACAGGGTGACGCCCGCCAGCATGATCACCACCGAGAGCAGCCGCCCGACCGGCCCCTGCAGGGTGATGTCGCCGAAGCCCGTCGTCGTCAGGGCGGTGACGGTGAAGTAGAGCGCATCCGAATAGTTGGTGATGTGCGGGTTGCCGCGGTGCTGCGTCTCGAAGACCACGCCGGTCATGACGAAGATGAAGACGCCGAGCTGCGCCGCCGCCAGCGCCGCTTCCTCGTTCTGGCGGAAGAAGGGCAGGTCGCTGCGGAGCGAGGCGATCAGCCGGACCGAATGCAGCAGCCGCAGCGTCCGCAGCACCCGAAGGAACCCCAGCGCGCCGTGCAGCAACGGCGCGAGCAGCAGGGAAAGGATGCCGAGCAGGTCGGCCAGTTCCAGCGGTTGCACCATGGCTCGCCAGGGCCGGGCGCTGGCGCCGATCCGCGCAGCGAACTCGGCCAGCAGAACGAGGCCAAGCCCGACATCCACCGCCAGCACCGGCGTGCTGAGCGGCAGAAAGGAAGCCGTGACGATCCAGCCGATGCTGAGCAGGTCGAGGCCGAGCAGGGCATAGCGGAAGCGCCGGGCCTCCGGCACCTCCGCCCGGTAGAGCCTCCGCAGCACGACCCGGAGCCGATCGCGCCGCGGCCACCGCATGGCTACAGCGCGCCGCCGCGGCGCCCGGCCATGGCGCCGAGGCGGAGCCGCAGCGCGTTCAGCTTGATGAAGCCCTGCGCGTCGAACTGGTCGTAGGCGCCCTGGTCCTCCTCGAAGGTGACGTGTTTCATCGAGTAGAGGCTATGCGGCGAGCGCCGGCCGGTGACGATGACGTTGCCCTTGTAGAGCTTCATCCGCACCTCGCCGGTGACGCTGTGCTGGCTCTCATCCGCCATGGCCTGGATCATCCGCCGCTCCGGGCTGAACCAGAAGCCGTTATAGATGATCTCGGCATAGCGGGGCATCAGGCTATCCTTGAGGTGCGTCGCCTCGCGGTCGAGGGTGATGCTCTCCATCGCCCGGTGGGCCTGCCACAGGATGGTGCCGCCCGGCGTCTCGTAGCAGCCGCGCGACTTCATCCCAACGAAGCGGTTCTCGACCAGGTCGAGCCGGCCGATGCCGTTCGCGCGGCCGAGCGCGTTCAGCTCGGTCAGCAGCGTCGCGGGCGACATACGCTTCCCGTTGATGCCGACCGCGTCGCCGCGCTCGAACTCGACCACGATCTCGGTCGGGCTGTCGGGCGCCTCCATAGGGCTGATGGTGCGCTGCCAGACCATTTCGTCCGGCGCATCCCAGGGCTCCTCGAGGATCTTTCCTTCGGAGGAGCTGTGCAGCAGGTTGGCATCGACCGAGAAGGGCGCCTCGCCGCGCTTGTCCTTGGCGATGGGGATCTGGTTGGCCTCGGCGAATTCCAGCAGCTTCGTCCGGCTCGTCAGCTCCCACTCGCGCCAGGGGGCGATGACCTTCACGTCGGGCTTCAGCGCGTAGTAGCCGATCTCGAAGCGCACCTGGTCGTTGCCCTTGCCGGTGGCGCCATGCGCGACGGCATCGGCGCCGACCTCCTCGGCGATGCGGATCTGCTCCTGCGCAATCAGCGGCCGGGCGATCGAGGTGCCGAGCAGGTACTGGCCTTCATAGAGAGCGTTCATGCGGAACATCGGGAAGACGAAGTCCCGCACGAATTCCTCGCGCAGGTCGCGGATGAAGATGTTCTCCGGCTTGATCCCGAGCAGCAGGGCCTTGTCCCGCGCCGGGCCCAGCTCCTCCCCCTGGCCGAGATCGGCGGTGAAGGTCACCACCTCGCAGCGATAGGTGGTCTGGAGCCACTTCAGGATGACGCTGGTATCGAGGCCGCCGGAATAGGCCAGAACGACCTTCTTGACATCCTTCACACGCATGGTCCTGGTCCTGACGGGGCTGGAGGTGGCCGGAGCGGGCCAGATGCCCCGTTTGCCGCGCGAGGACAAGGGCTTGGCCGGCGGCTTTCCTTTTCGCCGCCGTTGCGCCACCGTGCCGCATGCCCCGCTTCGACCGCAGCGCCGCCGCCGCCCATGCCGAAGCCCAGGCCGCCGCCTGGACGGCCGAGGCAGGGCCGGGCGGGGCGATCCACCTCTTCGGCCGCGATGGTCCGACCCATGCCGCCTGTGGCGGCCTCGCCGACCTGGGCCAGGGCCTCAGGATCGCGCCGGACACCGCCTTCCGCTGGGCCTCCATCACCAAGCAGGTGCTCGCCGCCCTGGCCCTGCGCGCCGGGCCGGGGCTGGGGGCCAAGCTCGGCGACCACCTGCCCGGCCTCTCGCCGGCCGTGGGCGCGGTGACGGTCGGCCATGCGCTCGGCATGACCTCCGGCCTGCCGGATGCCATGGAGGCCGCCTGGCAATGCCATGTGCCGCCCTCGGCCGCCATGTCGCGGGACATGCTCTTCGGCCTGGCGGCAAGGCTGCCGGCGCTGAACTACCCGCAGGGGACGGAGATCAGCTACACCAACACCGGCTACCGCCTCATGCAGCACCTGCTCGAGGGCAGGGCCGGCGATGTCGGCACGGCCTGGCGCGAGGCGTTCTTCGCGCCGCTCGGCATGGCGGCGACGCAGTTCCCCGAGGACTGGACCGACCCGGTGCCCGGCCTCGCCCGCGGCTACTGGCGCGACGGCGCCGGGCGCTGGCATGAGGGGCGCTACGGCCCGCATCTCTCCGCCTCGGGCGGCCTCGCCGGCCCGGCCCCCGACCTCGCCGCCTGGCTCGCGGCCCTCATGGCGGGGCGCGGCCCGCTCGCCGGCGTGCTCGATGCGCTCGCCGCGCCGCGCCGCCTCGTCGACGGGCGCGAGACCGCCTATGGCCTCGGCCTTGGCCGCACGCCGCTCGGCCCGCATGTCTTGCTCGGCCATGGCGGCTCGCTGCCCGGCTTCAAGAACCAGGTCCTGTTCAGCCGCGAGCTGGGGGCCGGCGTCATCGTCCTGACCAACCGGGAGGACGTGGACAGCCTCGCCCTAGCGCTGGCGGTGATGGCGGCCGGCCTCCGCCTCGGGTTGGCGCCACCGGTCCCGCCCGGCACCCTCCGTCCGGGCCTCTACGCCGCCGCGGATGGCGGTCCCTTCTGGATCGAGGTGGAGGGCAGCGCCGTCACCTACCTCGGTGCGCGGGAGAACCTCGTCGCAGGCGAGGATGGCTGGGCCGTCTCGTGCAGCCCCTATATGTGGATGCGCCTCCGCCAGGAAGGCGCGGCGATCGCCGGCGAGGTGAACCACGTCGCCCGCCGCTTCCTTCCCGTGCAGGACGCCGTCTGCGACCCTGCCTGGCAGGGCGAGTGGCGCAACGAGGAGCACGGCAGCGCTTTCGCCATCGGCACCGGCGGCAGGACGCTCACCATGGGCGCCGGCCCGTTGCGCGCCGCCATGCCGCTGCTGCCGCTCGGCGGCGGGCGCGCATTGTTCCGCCGAGCCGACGGGCCCTGGGCGCAGCGCCCCTGCCTGCATGTCCAGGGCGACCGCGCCCGCCTCGTCACCAACCGCTGCCGGGTGCTCGATTACCGGCGGGCATGAAGGAAGGCCACCGATGACGCTCCGCTCCACCATCCTGGCCGCGCTGCTCGGCGCCGGGCTGGCGCTGCCCGCCACCGCGCAATCCGTGCTGCGCGTCGTGCCGCATGCCGACCTGAAGACGCTCGACCCCGTCGCTGTCTCCGTCAGCATCACCCGGCTGCACGGGCTGATGATCTACGAGACCCTCTTCGCCTGGGATTCCGGCCTGCAGCCCCGGCCGCAGATGGTGGAGCGCTGGTCGGTCAGCGGGGATGGGCTCACCTGGCGCTTCACCCTGCGCGAAGGCCTCCGCTTCCATGACGGCAGGGCGGTGACGACGCGCGACGTCGCTGCCTCGCTCCGCCGCTGGATGGCGCGCGACATCGTCGGCTCCCGCCTCGGCGACGCGCTGGCCAGCCTCGACATCACCGACGAGCGCAGCTTCGCCCTCGTCCTCAAGCGTCCTTTCGGGCTGATGACCTATGCGCTCGGCTCCGCCGTCGGTGCCATCCCGGCCATCATGCGCGAGGAGGATGCCGCGACCGATCCCGGCCGCCCGATCGCGACCACTATCGGCTCCGGCCCCTTCCGCTTCGTCCGCGAGGACTGGATGGCCGGGCAGCGCGTCGTCTATGCGCGCAACCCCGACTACCGCCCGCGCAGCGAGCCGGCCGATGGCCTCGCCGGCGGCCGCGTGGTGAAGGTGGACCGGGTGGAGTGGCGCAACATCCCCGACGCCTCGACCGTCGCCGCCGCGCTGCAATCGGGCGAGATCGACATCTGGGAGCAGGTGGCGACCGATCTCGTCCCCGTCGTTTCCCGCCAGCGGGGCACGGTGGTGGACCGGCTGAATGCCCTCGGCACCCAGGGCATGCTGCGGCCGAACAGCCTCTTCCCGCCCTTCAACGACCCGCGCGCACGGCTGGCCCTGGCCTATATCGTCGACCAGGCGGAAGCCATGGCCGCCGGCTTCGGCGACCAGCGCTGGTGGCGGCGTTGCGAGGCCTTCTTCGTCTGCGGCACCGCCTATGGGTCGGAGGCCGGGTCGGCGCCCTACGCTCGGCCGAACCTGGAGCGCGCCCGCTCGCTCCTCGCCGAGGCCGGCTACCGCGGCGAGCGGCTGGTCTTCATCACCACCAACGACATCCCCTGGATCGGCCGCATGGCGGAGGTCGCCGCCGCCGGCATGCGCCAGGCGGGGATGAACATCGACCTGCAGTACAACGACTGGGGCACGGTCATCACCCGCCAGCCGCGCAAGGACCCGCCCGCCCAGGGCGGCTGGAACATCTTCGCCACCGGCGCCTCGGGCGCGACGATGTTCCATCCGCTGACGAATATCGGCACCGGCATGGCCTGCGACGGCCGCAACTGGGCCGGCTGGCCCTGCGACGAGGAGGCAGAGCGGCTGCGTCTGGCCTTCATCGAGGCGGCCGACGAGGCGGAGCGCAAGCGCCTGGCCGAGGCGCTCCAGACGCGCCTCGCCGAGGTGCAGCCCTACCGCCCGCTCGGCCAGGCCGACATGCCTTATGCCCGCCGGGCCAATATCGTGGGCATGCTGCCCTCGCCCGTCATGGTGTTCTGGAACGTCGAGAAGCGCTGAGCCTCGCGGCGCATGGCGGTTGCAGGGGGGGGCGCCCCGGCTCAAGGCCGCACGGCCGGCGTCTCCACAGCCATGCCGGCCGCGCGGCGCATCAGGAACAACTCGATGGCGACGTATTCCGGCGCGCCATAGGCATAGGGCTCTGACCGCACCCCTGTCATGCAGTTCCGCAGCCGCCGTTGCAGCGAGCCCATGCCCTGCCATTCCAGCCGGTAGAGCGGATAGCCGGTCGGATGCGCCTCCGGGATCGGGCTGCCGGCCAGGTGCCGCCCGGCATTGGCGTCATGGCATTGCGCGCAGGAGAGGTCGAGCTGCCCGCGCCGCTCGCGGTACAGCGCCTCGCCGCGGGCCAGCGCCGGTGCCAGGCGCGGATCGTCCGGCGGGTTGACCGGGATCCCGCGCGATTGCAGGCCGATGACCGCCGCGAGCGCCAGCGCCTCCTCGGATTCGCGAGGGAAGGGCGTGCGATGCTGCCGTGCCTCCTGGCATTGCGCGATCCGCCCCGCGAGGTCGATCGGCGCCGCATCGAAGGCCGGATAGCGCGCGGCAACGCCCCGCATCCCGGCCACATCGCCATGGCAGCCGGCGCAGCCCGCGCTGTCCCAGAGCGCCCGGCCCTCCTCCACCCAGAGCATGCCAGGGTTGGCGCTGTCCTCCCGCTGCATCGCCTGCGTCTCCGGCGACATCAGCGCGAAGCTGGACTCGCGCGCCTCCGCCGTGGCGCCGAGCAGCAGCAGGGCGAGCGCGAGCCGCCTCATGTCACCGTCAGGCTGCGCGTCTCGGTCTGCTCGAAGCCGTTGTCGCCCGTCCAGGTGAAGGCGAGGATGCCGCTCTCGGCCGCCACTAGGCTGAAGCTGAGGAAGGGGTTGGCCGCGATGGCCGGTGCCAGCTCCGCCGCGAAAACCTCCTCGTTGTTATAGAGGCAGGCGAAGTGGGTGATGATGTCGCGCGGCGCGACGCTGCCATCCGCACGGGGCCGGTAGCCGGTCTCCATCACGTGCTGGATCAACGTGCGGATCTCGATCACCTCGCCGCGCCGGGCGGTGCGGGGCAGGTTGATGAGGACGCGGGCCATCGCCTCAGCCCTCCACGCAGGCGGCGAGCGTCACGATCACGTCCGCATTCGCCGCGCGGAAGCTGCCATCGCTCATCTCCGCCACCGCCACCAGCCGCTGCGAGGTGGCGAGCCGCATCCGCGTCGAAAGCCGTGCCCGCCCGGCCCGCGGCCCGAGCCGGGCGGTGACGACATGCGGCTGCGGGTTGCGCTCGTTGAAGAGGGCGATGCGGAGGACATGCTCGGCGTCCGTCATCGGGCTCTCGACGGCGATGGTGACCGGCACGGTATTGCCGTTCTCCACCAGTGGCGGGATGTCGAGCGTGACGCCGGCCTCCGCCGGCTCTGCCCCACCGGTGAAGCCGAGCACCGCCTCGCGCAACCCCGGCCGATCCGCCCGCGCCGGCCGGGCCAGCACGACGGCGAGCAGCCCGGCGCCCAGCGCGCGGCGTTCAATCCCTGAGCGTGACAAGGAAGGCGACGACATCCTCGATCTCCCCGGCGGCCAGGATCGGCCGCCCCTGCCAGGCCGGCCCGACCCGGACCAGCCCCTCGGTGCGGTAGTAGGAGGGCATGATGGTCTCCGGGTTCAACCTTCGCCCATCGACGAGCCGCAGCCGCAACTGCCCCTCCGTCAGCCGGGCGCCGACCCCGGCCAGGCTCGGCGCCAGGTCGCCCTGGAACCGCTCCTCGGGGAAAGGGCCGGCATGGCAGAGCAGGCACAGCCCCCGCTGCCGGCTGGTAACGATGGCCCGCCCCCGCGCCGCATCGCCCGGCTCGCCCGTGAGGGAGGGCAGCCCTTCCTCCGCCCGCGCCCCGCCCGCCAGCAGCAGGACCAGGAGTGCCGCCCTAGCCGAAGGCATCCGCCGTGACGGTGCGGAACCAGTCCTCCGCATACCCCGCCTCCGCCGCCCGCACCTTGGCCGGCGCCCCAAGCGGGCTCACGCCGCCCGCTCCCGGCACATCCGCCAGCAGCCCGTCCTTCGGCTGGTAGACGCCCGCGATGGAGATGCCGTAGCCCGGCTCCACCAGGCTGTAGCAGGTGTTGATGAGCTTCGGTGGGGCAGGGGCCTCGCCCCGCAGCAGCGCTGCCACCGCCTCGGCGCAGACCCGCGCCTGGGCATGGGCGGCAAAGGCGGATTTCGGCATGGCCCCGGCGATGATCGCATCGCCGATCAGGTGGATGCCCGGCCGCTGCCGGGACTCGAAGCTGACGGGATCGACCGGGCACCAGCCGCTGCGGTCGGTGAGCCCCGCCGCCTGGGCGATCCGCCCGGCCGATTGCGGCGGGATGATATTGGCCACTGCCGCCTGGTGCTCGCCGAACTCGGTCCGCACCACCCGCGCCGCCGCATCCACCTCCACCACCTTGCCGCCCGAGGAGAGCGGCACCCATTCCAGCAGGTCGGGATAGAGCGCTGCCCAGGCCTCCTCGAACAGCCGCTGCTTGGAGAAGGCATCCTTGGCGTCGAGCAGGATGAGCTTCGATCGCGGCTTTCGCGTTTTCAGGTAATGCGCGATGAGGCTCGCCCGCTCATAGGGGCCGGGCGGGCATCGGTAGGGGTTAGCCGGGACGGAGAGCACCACCAGCCCGCCATCCTCCATTGCCTCGAGTTGCCGCCGCAGCAGCAGGGTCTGCGGCCCGGCCCGCCAGGCATGCGGCATCGCCTCGGTGTCGAGGCCGGGGATGGCATCCGGGTGCAGCGCGATCCCCGGCGCCATCACCAGCCGGTCGAAGGGGAGGGCGCCGCCATCCGCCAGCACCACCCGGCGGTCCTCGACCGTCCGCGCCGCCTGATGCACCACGGCGACCCCCTCCCGCCGCAGCCCGTCATAGCCGAAGCGCTGCGCCTCCATCTCCCGGAGCCCGGCGATGACCGCGTTGCTGAAGGGGCAGGCGAGGTAGGTGGCGTCCCGCTCCACCAGCGTCACCGCGACGCCCAGCCGGTGCAGCGCCCGCGCCGCCGCCGCGCCGCCGAAGCCGCCGCCGATGACGACCACCTGCGGCGCCGCCTGCGCCAGGGCGGGTGCGGCCAGCAGCGCAGCGCCGAGCAGCGCCCGTCGCCTCACCGCGACACCGCGACCCAGGCGGCGATGGCCCGGATCTCCGCCTCGGTGAAGCCGCGGGCGATGCGGTCCATCACCGTGGGCGATCCCTGGCCCGCCTTGTAGGCCAGCATCGCCCCGGCGATCGCCTCCGCCGGCTGCCCGGCCAGCACGGGCATCCCGCCCCCGCCATGGCAGCCGGCGCAGGAGGAGGCGCCAGGCGGCGGCGCCGCCACGGCCGGCAGCGCCACCATCACGCTAAGCGCGACGCAGATCCGCATGCTTCAGCGGCAGCTGCCGCACCCGCTTGCCGGTGGCGGCGAAGATCGCATTCAGCACCGCCGGCGCCGCGACGGCGATGGTCGGCTCCCCGACACCGCCCCAGAAGCCGCCGGAGGGCATCAGGATCGCCTCTACCGCCGGCATCTCCATCATGCGCATGACCGGGTAGGTGTCGAAATTCTCCTGCTCGATCCGCCCTTCGGCGACGGTGCATTCGCCATGGAGCGCCGCGCTCAACCCATAGACGAAGGAGCCCTCCACCTGCGCCGCGATCTGCTGCGGGTTCACCGCGTGGCCGGGATCGGTGGCGGCGGTGATCTTGTGGATCGTCAGCTCGCCGGCCGGGCTGACCGAGACCTCGGCGCAGGCCGCGACATAGCTGCCGAAGCCCATGATCTGGGCGAGGCCGCGGGCCCGTCCCTCCGGCGCTGGCTGGCCCCAGCCGCCGCGCTCCGCCACCGCGTTCAGCACGGCGAGGTGCTTCGGGCTCCCCCGGAGCAGCGCCCGGCGGAACTCCAGCGGGTCCTTGCCCGCCGCATGCGCCAGCTCGTCCATGAAGCATTCCACATAGACGGCATTCTGGTTGAGGTTCACCCCGCGCCAGAAACCCGGCGGCACATGCGGGTTGCGCATCGCATGGTCGATCAGGATGTTGGGGATGGCGTAGCCGAAGGCCCCTTCCTCGCCGCCTGGGCTGAGCCCCTGGAACACCACCGGGTCCCGCCCGTCACGGATATTCTGCGGGAAGATGCCGGCAACGATCGACTGGCCGGAGATGCGCATGGCGAGGCCCGTCAAGTTGCCCTGCGCATCCAGCGCCCCGGTCAGCTTGCACTGGGTGATCGGGTGGTAGCGCCCGTGGAGCATGTCCTCCTCGCGCGACCAGAGCAGCTTCACCGGCGTGCCCGGCATCTGCTTCGCGATGTCGACCGCCTGGCGCACCCAGTCATGCACCGCGCCACGCCGGCCGAAGCCGCCGCCGAGATGGATCTTGTACACCTCGCACTTCGCCGGCGGCAGGCCTGCCGCTTCCGAGGCCGCGGCCAGCGCCGCCTCGCCATTCTGCGTCGGCGTCCAGACCTCGCAGCGCTCCGGCGTCCAGAGCGCCGTGGCGTTCATCGGCTCCATCGTCGCATGGTTCTGGAAGGGGTAGCCGTAGGTGGCCTCCACCCGCTTCGCCGCCCCGGCGATGGCCGCCTTGGCATCACCCGCGCGGTTGCCGATGGCGGCCTCCGGCGCCTCCAGCCCCGCCTTCAGCACCTCGGCGATGCTGGCGGAAGACACCTGCGCATTCGGCCCGTTGTCCCAGGTGATGGGCAGGGCGTCGAGCGCCGTCTTCGCCCGCCACCAGGTATCGGCGACGACCGCGACGGCGGTCTCGCCCACCGGGACAACCTTCTTCACCCCCGGCATGCTGGCAACCTTGGCCGCATCGAAGCTCGCCACCTTGCCACCGAAGACCGGGCAGTCGCGGATGGCGGCGTTCAGCATCCCCGGCAGCGTCAGGTCGGCGCCATAGACCTGCTTGCCATTGGTCTTCTCGACCGTGTCCAGCCGCGGCAGCGACCGGCCGGCGATGGTCCAGTCCTTCGGGTCGCGCAGCGGCACATCGGTCGGCGGCGTCAGCTTCGCCGCCGCCTCGGCCACCTTGCCATAGGTGGTGGTCCGGCCGGAGGGCTGGTGGGTGATGGTGCTGTTCGCCGCGCGGCATTCGCCGGCGGGCACGCCCCAGCCCTGGGCCGCGGCCTCGACCAGCATCATCCGTGCCGCGGCACCGCCCTTCCGTACATACTCGTGGCTCTCACGGATGCCGCGGCTGCCGCCCGTGGACATGTTCCCCCAGGCGCGGTTGCGCGCCAGGTTCTGCCCCGGGGTCGGGTATTCAGTGCTGACCTTCGACCAGTCGGCATTCAGCTCCTCGGCGACGAGCTGGGCGAGGCCGGTGAGCGTGCCTTGGCCCATCTCCGAGCGGGCGATGCGGATGATGATGCTGTCGTCCGGCTTCACCACCACCCAGGCATTGACCTCGGGCGTGGCGGCGGGCGCAGCCCCCTGGGCCGCGGCCTCGGGCACGCGGATGCCGAGGGTGAAGGCGCCGAGCGCGGCCGAGACCTGGAGGAAGCCGCGGCGCGGCAGCGATGCGATCCGGTTCATCCCCGCCTCCTCAGCCATTGGCCTGGTTGCCGCCGGCTGCCTGCTTGATGGCGGCCTGGACGCGGTTATAGGTGCCGCAGCGGCAGATATTGGTAATCTCGCCACGGATATCGGCATCGCTCGGCTTCGGGTTGGCGGCCAGCAGCGCGGCGGCGGCCATGATCATCCCCGACTGGCAGTAGCCGCATTGCGGCACGTCGAGCGCCACCCAGGCCTTCTGCAGCGGGTGGCTGCCATCGGGCGAGAGCCCTTCGATGGTGACGATCTTCTGGTTCTCGTCGAAGGCCGAGACGGGCATGGAGCAGGAGCGGGTGGCGACACCGTCCACATGCACGGTGCAGGCGCCGCATTGCGCGACGCCGCAGCCGTATTTGGTGCCGGTCAGCCCGACCTGCTCGCGGATCGCCCAGAGGAGGGGCGTGTCGTCCTCGACCGCGATCTCGACGACGCGCCCGTTGATATTGAGCCTGGCCATTCCGCCCTCTCCCGCTTTCGCCGATCAGCCTAGCGGGGGAGGTGGCGCGGGGCCAGGATGTTGCAACGGGGCGGTCAGGCCGCCTCTTCGGTCACCGCCACATAGGGCAGGCGCTTCACCCGGTCCATGTTGACGCCCTCGATCCGCAGCAGGCGGGTCGGGCCGTCGCGGCGGGGGGAATGCAGCTCGCCCGGCTCGTAGAGATAGGCATCGCCCGGCTGCAGCCGGTAGTCGCGTACCGGCTTCGCCTTGCCGGGCGTGGTCTCGGTCGGGCGGGCGAGGCACTCGTAGTCGGTCATGATCGTCTCGCCCTCGGCCTGGCCATAGATCGCCCAGGCGGGGCCATGGTCATGCGGCGTGCTGTTCTTCGCCCCGACATAGGCATGGGCGAGGATGGCAAAGCCGAGCTCCGGGTCCTCGTAGATCACCTTCCGCTCCGGCGTGCCCTCGGGCAGGATCGAGGCAACGAATTCGCGGTCCTGCAAGGCCTTCTGCACCAGCTCGCAGACCGCGACCCGTCCCTCGGTGCCGGGATGGGACTTCAGGGCGTCGTGGCAATCGGCGGCGAATTGCTCGAGCGTCAGGGCCATGGCCTGGCCTCCTTGCGTGTGATGGACCGACGGACGGTAATCCCCGCGCCGATGGTGTCAACCGTGCCGGTCCCGGCCGGGCGATTGCGACGATGCGATGAAACATCAGCCTGGAAGCCGCTCCGCCCGTGTACGGCATGGGCGGGTCGGCCATAATCTCCGGCCCCGACCGCAGACCGCAGGGTACCCGCATGACCGACCCCCGCCTCGCCCGGATCGAGGACCTGCTCACGCTCAAGGCCGACGGTCAGTACGGCCTCGCCGAGATCAACCAGCGCCAGCACGCGCTGCAATCGGCTTGGCTGGCGGAGCGGCAGGGCTGCCCGCCCGCGCTGATCGCCGCCGCGCTGATGCACGACATCGGCCACCTGGTCCACGACCTCGGCGAGAATCCCGCCGAGGCGGGCGTCGACGACGAGCATGAGGCGGTGGGCCACGCCTTCCTCACCCGCTGGTTCGGGCCGGAGGTGACGGAGCCCGTCCGCCTCCACGTCGCCGCCAAGCGCTACCTCTGTGCGACGGAGAGCGACTATTTCGGCAAGCTCGCCCCGGACTCCATTCGCAGCCTGGAGCTGCAGGGCGGCCCGATGTCGGCCGAGGAGGTGGCCGCCTTCCGCGCCATCCCGGAAGCCGAGGCGGCCGTCCAGCTCCGCCGCTTCGACGAGCAGGCCAAGGTCAAGGGGCTGGAGACGCCCCCCGTCACCCACTTCATGCCCTTCGTCGCCGCCTGCATCCGTCAGCCCGGATAGGTTTCCGCCCGGATCGCCGAGAGCCAGGGCAGCTCCATCCCTTCGGGCAAGACGAGGTTGGTCTCCACCTCGTCCTCCAGCAGCCGGTGCAGCAGCGCCCCGGTGCACCGCTCGCCCGGCAAACCGTCCTGCGGCAGGTCGACGACGAAGGAGGCCGGCGGCGCCCAGGCATAGCGCACCGCCCCGCGCTGGAAGCCGTGGTGCAGGTGCAGATGCCCAGAGGCCACCAGCCGCAGCCCGGGATGCTCCAGCACCGGCGCCAGCGCCGCCCGCGCATGCGGCGGCACCGACCAGTAGTCGAAGGTCGGGTCCTCGGGCTCGGTGATAAAGACCGGCTTGTGCAGGAAGAGGGCGACCCGCCGCTCCGTCGCCGCCGCCTCGGCAATGAAGCCGGCCTGCGCCGCCTCCGCCTCGAGGCCGGTGCCCATGATCTCGGTATCGAGGCCGATGATCCGCCAGCCCGGCACGTCCCGCATCCACCAGTCCGGCCCCACCACGCGCCGGAACCGGTCGAGCCGCGCCGCATCCACCGGCTGCGCCGGCATGGTGCGGGCATGGCTGCCGACATCATGGTTGCCCGGGATGGCGAGCAGCGGCACCCCGAAGCCTCGCAGCGTTTCCACCGCGAGCGCCAGGTCCTCGTCCCGGTCCGCCCCATCCAGCGACAGGTCGCCGCTGGCGATCAGCAGGTCGGGCCTCTCTGCCTCCGCCCAGTCCCGCAGCCGCGCCAGGTTCGTGCGGAACAGCCCGTTCCGCGGCGAGAGATGCGCGTCCGAGATCTGCAGGATGGTGAACATCAGGTTCCCCGCCGTGGCAGCAGCCGGCGCACCTCGGCCGCCATCTCGGGCAGCACCTGCTCCGGCGTCGCCCGTTGTTCCACGATGCGCGCCGTGTTGTCGACGATCACCTGCGTCACCCGCACGCTGTTGGCACCGGGGAAGGCATACCACGGGATCGAGATCGGCACCTGCTTCACCGCCGTCGTGTAGAGCGGGTTGTCGCGGTAGAACTCGCCGAGCCAGCGCGGGTCGTCGATGGCGATCTGGTTCATCGGGATGTAGCCTGTGTTCCGCGCCATCAGCGCCGTCCCCTCGGGGCTCGTGGAGAAGCGGAGAAATTTCCACGCCGCCTCGCGCTTCGCCGGGTCCTTCGCCGTCAGCATCCCCGCCGCGCCGCCGGTCGGCAGCCGCCCCTTCTCCGCATCGATGACCGGCATCGGCCCGGTGCGCAGCTCGAAATTGCGACCGACCTGCTGGATCGCCCCGCGCAGCACCGCCGTTGTCCAGTACATCATGCCGAGCTTGCCGGCGGCGAAGGCCTGCTGCGCCGCATCGGTGGTGAGGTTGGGCATGCCGCCCTCCTTCACCATGCGATCGATCAGCCTGAGGCTCTCCAGCCCCTCGCGCCCGGCGAAGCCGATATCGCGCTCATCCTCCGTCAGCATCCGCCCGCCATGGCCGAAGAGCAGGGCGGAGAACATCCAGTCATCGCCCATCCAGCGATAGAACATCCCCTCCGTCCCGTCGCCGAGCGCCTCGATGCGGCGGGCGAGGGCGATATGTCCGTCCCAGTCCGTCGGCATCCGGTCCGGGTCGCCGCCGGCGCGCCGCACCAGATCCGCATTGTAGAAGCAGACGGGGTTGGAGGCGGCGAAGGCCAGCCCCGCCTGAAACCCACCGAAATGCCCGAGCGCCAGCAGGTTCGGCGCATAACCGAGCGAGGCCGGGTCGCCCTCGGCTTGCAACAGCGGCATCAGGTCCTGGGCGATGCCGCGCTCGGCGAAGAGCCGCAGCCGGTTGAAGCCCTGGTAGGTGAGATCCGGCATCCGCCCCGCCGCCTGCTGCCGCAGGATGAGCTGCATGCCCTCCTCGTAGTTCGGCGTGGTGACGAACTCGACCTGGATGTTCGGCTCGCGCTTGGCGAAGGCCGCCGCGATCGCGTCGTAGCTTTCCTTGTAGATGAAGGGCTGCGCGTAATGCACGGTGATGGAGACCGGCGCCTGGGCGCGGCCGAGGCGCGGCGCGGCGAGCGCTGCGGTGCCGAGCGCGAGCGCCGCGCGGCGGGTGAGGGTGGCCATGATTGTCTCTCCTCGTCAGCCTTTGAGTCCGGTGGTGGCGATGCCTTCCACGAAGCGGCGTTGCGCCAGCAGGAAGGCGAGCACGAGCGGCAGCGTCATCAGCACCGCCGCCGCCATCATCGCGCCGAAATCGTCTCCCGCCTCCTCGGAGCGGAAGTAGAGGACGCCGAGCGCCGGCGTCGCATGCTCGTGCCCCTGCACGACGATCAGCGGCCAGAACAGGTCGTTCCAGTGGCTGACGACGGAGAAGATGGCGAAGGCCGTCGCCGCCGGCCAGGCATTGGGCAGCACCACGCGCCAGACGATCGACCACTCCCCCATGCCATCCAACCGCGCCGCATGCAGCAGGTCATCCGGCAGCGCGCTGAAGAACTGGCGGAACAGGAAAATGGCGAAGGCCGAGATGGTGAAGGGCGCGATCAGCGCCGTATAGCTGTCGAGCAGCCCCATCCCGCTCGCCGCGACATAAAGCGGCAGCGCCGGCACATGCGGCGGCACCAGCAGCCCCAGCATCACCGCGCCGAAGGCGATTCCCCGTCCGGGGAAACGGAGCTTGGCCAGCGCATAGCCCGCCGGCACCGCGAAGAGCAGCTGGAAGAGGAGGATGCCGCCGCAGACGACGACGCCGTTCCAGAGGTAGTGCAGCACCGGCACCCGGGCCAGCACCTTGCCGTAATTCTCGGCGGCCGCGAACTGCTCCGGCCAGATCGAGAGCGAGGCGCGGAAGATCTCGCTCACCGGCTTCACGCTCGCCGCCACCATCCAGAGATAGGGCATCAGCACCAGCACGCCGAGCAGCGCCAGCACCGCGATCCGCGCCCTCATGCGTAATGCACCCGCTTGTCCAGCACCTGCGTCTGCACCCACATCAGCGCCAGCACCACGGCGAGGAAGACGAGGGTGATGGCGGCCGAGTAGCCGAGCCGCAGGTAGGTGAAGCCCTGCTGGTACATGGTGAACAGCAATACCTCGGAAGCCTTGTTCGGCCCGCCCTGCGTCAGCACCGCCACCGTGTCGAAGACGCGCAGCGAGCGGATCATGCTGATTGTCAGCACGAAGAGAGTCGTCGGCCCGAGCAGCGGCCATGTCACCAGCCGGAAGCGGTCAAACCCGCCCCGCGCCCCATCCACCTCCGCCGCGGCATAGAGCTCGCGCGGAATGGCAGTGAGCCCCGCCATGAACAGCACCATGTTGAAGCCGATGCTCTCCCAGACGCCGATGGCGGCGAGGCTCAACAGCACGGTATCGGAGGACGACAGCCAGAAGGGTGTCCCGAGCCCCATCGCCCTGAGCGCCGCATTCACCGGCCCGATGGTCGGGTGCAGCAAGTACTGCCAGGCCGCCGCCATGGCCACGGTGAGCGAAACGACAGGCAGAAAGAACACCGCCCGGAAGAAAGCCCGTCCCTTCGCTCCTGCTTCCACCAGCAGCGCGAGCCCCAGCCCGCCGAGGATAGAGATTGGCGTCACCAGCCCGACATAGACCAGCGTATTCCGCACCGAGACACCGAAGCCCCGGTCCGCCAGCATCTCGCGGAAATTATCGAGCCCGATCCAGCCCAGCGCCGTCGCCCCCAACTCGTAATCGGTGAAGGCCAGCAGCACCGTCGCCAGCGTCGGCAACAGGAGCAGCAGCAGATAGGCGATGCCTGCCGGTAGCGTCATCAGCGCCCCGGCCACCGCCTCCCCGGCGAGGCGCCTCATGCCGGCACCAGCGCGGCATCCGCCCGCGACGCCACCCGCCGGCCATCTGCCCCGAACAGCAGGGCTCGGCCCGGTGCGAAGCCAAGCTTGAGCGCCGCCCCCGGTTGCAAGCCCTCCCGCGCCTCCGGCGCCAGCCGCGCGATCAGCGGTGTCCCGTCCGGTGCGTGGCGCGCATGCAGCAGCAGCCCGTCGCCGAGGAATTCCAGATGCTCGGGTACCGCCGGCAGGCCCGCTGGCGCCGGCCGCAGCGCCTCCGGCCGCAGCGCCAGCGTCAGCGCCCCTCGCGCCTCGGTCCGGAGGCCGGCCGGCAGGCCGGCGACGGTGACGCGCCCCGCCGCATCCGCCTCCGCCGCCAGCGTGTTGATGCGCGGCGAGCCGATGAAGCCCGCGACGCGCAGATCGGCCGGGTCGGCATAGATCGCCTCGGGCGAAGCCACCTGCAACAGCTCGCCCCCCATCATGACGGCGACCTTGTCGGCCATGGTGAGCGCCTCGGCCTGGTCGTGCGTGACGTAGAGCGTGGCCACGCCCGCCGCGCGATGGATGTCGACGATCTCGCGCCGCGTCTGCACGCGCAGCGCCGCGTCGAGATTGGAGAGCGGCTCGTCCATCAGAAAGGCCGCGGGCCGGCGGACCACCGCCCGCGCCAGCGCCACCCGCTGCCGCTGCCCGCCGGAGAGCTGCCCCGGCCGCCGGTCCAGCAGGGCCTCCAGCCCGAGCGGCGCTGCCGCCCGCACCACCTCCTCGTCGATCGCCGCCCGCTTCGCCCGCGCCCCCGGCAGCAGCCGCCCGAGCAGCGGCATCCGCTCCGGCGCCGAGAGCCGCCGCATCGCCAGCGGCACGGCGATGTTCTCCCGCACCGTGAGATGCGGGTAGAGCGCATAGGACTGGAACACCATGGCGATGTCGCGCTCGGCCGGCCGGAGCCGCGTCACCGGCCTGTCACCGATCACGATCTCGCCAGCATCCGCCGTCTCGATCCCGGCGATGATGCGCATCAGCGTCGTCTTGCCGCAGCCCGATGGCCCGACCAGCGCCACGAACTCCCCAGGCTCCACCGTGAGCGACACGCCCCGCAGCACCGGCGTGGCGCCGAATTGCCTGACCACGCCGCTGATGGTGATGCCTGCCACGCCTGCCCCTTCGCCTTGATTGCGGGGCCGGCTCTAGTCGCGCCTGGTGACAGTGGTGTTCCGTTTCGATGAAAAATATGTGTCAGCCCGCTTGACCGGCCCTGCCGAACGGATGAGCCTGGGCAAGGTCGGATCACGGATGCCGCATGGACCGCCGCACCTCGCCCCGCTCCAGCCTCTACCGCGCCCATCGCCTGGTGGCCCGCGGCGCCGCGCCACAGGGCTGGATCGTCTCCATTCACCCGCCCGGCGGCCAGCCGCGCGCGGTGTTGCGCAACACGGTGCCCGCCGGCCTCGCCATCCTCATCGAGGAGGCGAAGCACCAGGTCGACCGCCGCCTCGACGGCCCGGAATGGCAGCGGGAGCCCTAAAGCAGACTCCGATCAGATGGAATCATCTGATCGGAGTAATTTGCTCGTAAAAACAACAAGCTAGAGCGGGGCCCGTGAGCCGGCGCGAACGGAAACGCTCTAGCAGCCTGTCGGATTTGCACTTGGTGTCAGGCCGAGGGTTGAGGCGCGATCAGGCTGCGAGCCGCAGGTTGTGGAGCCTGCGGCAGTTGTAGGCGAGGGCGACGAGGGTCCACTCGCTGGTGACCTTGGCGAGGCCGCGGAGGTGGAAGCGGGTGAAGCCGAGGGCTGACTTGATGGTGCCGAAGACGGGCTCGACGGTCTGCTTGCGACGGGCGTAGCGGGCTTTGGCATTAGGGGTTTCGAGCTTGGCCACCATGGCGAGGCGCCAGGGCTCGGTGATGCGGCGTGGCGTCCTGGGCTGGGGTGGCGGCCGGAAGTCGTAGGCGCGGTGCGGCTGGGTCCGGCCGATGGCGACCAGCGGCTCGATCCCGTGCGCCTCGAGGGCGGCAACTGCCTCGCCTGAGGCGAAGCCGGTGTCGGCGAGGACGGTCTGTGGCAGGCCGATGCCGCCCTCCATGCCGAGGATGGTTGCGGCAAAGCTCGGCGCATCGGCCGAGGTGGCGACGACGCCGGTGGCGAGGATCAGCTGCGAGCCCTCGGCGCAGACCACAGCCTGGGCGTTGTAGGCCTGGCGGTACTCATGGGCGTCGGAGCGGCGCATCAGCGCGCTGTCGGGGTCGGTGAGGTTGGACTGCCGCTCGGGCGGCGGATCGTCCTTGGGCGGCTTGGGCGGGCGGCCCCGCCGGCCCGTCTTGGCCTCGTAGGCGGCGCGCTTGGCGTCATACTCGGGTCGGGCGGCCTCGGCTTCGGCACGGGCCTCGGCCTCCAGCCGGGCGCAGGCGGCATCGAGCTTGGCCTTGAGCGCCTCGCGCCTGGCGATCTCAGCGGGCAGCGCCTGCGGGTCGGGCTGGGCCTCAGCGTCGGCCGCCTCGGCGCGGTTGGTCAGGTCGGTGATGTCGGCAGCGAGCCTGACGCGCAGCGCCTTGGCGCGGTCATACCGCACCGAGCGGATCTTGGAGGCGTTGGCGTCGAGCTTGGTGCCGTCGATCGAAACCGTCCCGAGCCGCAGCAGGCCGCTCTCGCGCGCCAGCAGCAGCACCTGCAGGAAGGCCGCCTCGAAGGCAGCGCGGTTGGCCCGGCGGAAGGCGGCAATGGTGTCGTGGTCGGGGTGCAGGTTCGCCGCCACGTAGCGCACCCCAATGTCGCGGTGGGTCGCCCGCTCGATCCGCCGCGAGGAGAAGATGCCGTTCGCATAGCAGTAGATCAGCAGCGCCAGCAGCAGGCGCGGGTGATACTGCGCCTTGCCGCCCGGGATCGGCCGCACCGCAAAGGCGCCGAGCGGCACCCGGTCCACCGCCGCCACTACGAAGTGCGCCACGTCGTCCGCCGGCAACCAGTCCTTGGCATCCGGCGGCAGCAGAAAGGCCTGCTCGCGGCTGAACGGAATGAACCCTGTCATGCCCGCCAGATTCGCCCATTTCAGGCCAGATGGGAATCCGACAAGCTGCTAGCTCCCGATCTCGCCCCCGCCCCGCCGGGTGATGGCGATCACCGAAGGCCGCGGCGGCATGCCCTCCTGGAAGTCCGGCCAGCGCGTGCTCGGCCGGTCGTAGTTGCTGCCCGGGTCCTCGCCAGGATGCTGGATGGCGAGGAAGATCGTCTCCCCGTCCGGCGTGAAGCACGGCCCACAGACCTCCGCCCCGGTCGGCGCCTGGTAGAAGAGCCGCGGCAGCGCCCGCCCGTAGCCGCCCGTATCCGCGGCATAGAGCCCGTCCGCGATGCCCGCCGCTGCCGGCGCGCCATCGGTTGCGATCCACATCCGCCCATGCTTGTCGAAGGCGCAATTGTCGGGGCAGGAGAGCCAGCCCTGGTCGCTCGTCGCCCGGTGGTAGCGCGCCCCCGCATCGAGGCCCGGCTTGCCGGCAAGCAGGAAGATCTCCCACCGGCCGGTCGTCGCGGCATGGTCGACGCGCCCCGTCCCGGCACCGGGCGGGATGATCTCCACCACATGCCCATGATCGTTGGCTGGCCGTGGATTGGCCGCGTTCAGCCGCTGCGCCGTGCGGGAGCCGTTGTTGGTCAGCATGGCATAGACCCGGCCCGTCGCCGGGTTCGCCTCGACGTCCTCCGGCCGGTCCATGGGCGTCGCACCCAGCAGATCGGCCGCGCGCCGCGTCTCGATCAGCACATCGGCCTGGGAGTGGAAGCCGTTCGCCGCCGTCAGCGGCCCCTCGCCATGCACCAGCGGCAGCCAGGCCAGCGTGCCGTCATCCTGGAAGCGGGCGACATGGAGCGTCCCCTCGTCCAGCAGGTCGCGGTTGGCCGCCGCGTCGCCCGCGACGAAGGGCCGGGCGGTGACGAATTTGTAGATGTACTCGTAGCGCTCGTCATCGCCCATGTAGACCACGACGCGCCCGTCCGCGCTGATCGCGTGGTTGCAGGCCTCGTGCTTGAAATGCCCGAGCGCCGTCCGCTTCACCGGCACCGAGTTCGGGTCGTAGGGATCGAACTCCACCACCCAGCCGAAGCGGTTCGGCTCGTTCGGCTCACGATCGAGGTCGAAGCGCGGCTCGTAGCGCGGCCACGCATAGTTGGCCTCGGCAATGATGCCGTAGCGCTTGTAATGGTCCCGCTGCGCCCCCGTCGTCGCCGCCGCGCCGCCGAAATAGACGTTGAAATTCTCCTCCGCCGTCAGGACTGTCCCCCAAGGCGTGTTGCCGCCCGAGCAGTTGTTGAGCGTGCCCAGCACCCGCGTGCCGGTCGGGTCGGCGCCCGTCTTCAACCGCTCATGTCCCGCGGCCGGGCCGCTGATCCGCATCGGCGTTTCCGCCGTGATGCGCCGGTTCAGCCGCCCGTCGCGCACCGGCGCCCAGCGCCCGTCCTGCCGGCGGATCTCGACGACGGAGAGGCCATGCGCCGCCCGCTCCACCGCTGCCTGCTCGGCGCTCGCCTTCTGCGCCGCGGCCCGCCCGGCGCCGAGCCCGGCGAACATCAGGTTGGTGTTGGTGTATTCGTGGTTGACCACCAGCAGCCCGTGGTCGCTCGCCGCCGAGCCACGCGGCAGCGGGAAGAAGTCGAGATAGTCGTTGTTGTAGCCGAATTGCTGCGCCTGCGCCGCCGCGGTCTGCGCCGCCGGGTCGAAGGGGGGCGCATCGGCCAGCACCGGGTCGCCCCAGCGGATCACGGTCTGGGTCTCATAGCCTGCGGCCACCGCGTCGCGCTGGCTCATCCGGTGGGACAACTCGCCGAAGCCGAGGCTCGACGGCCCCGCCGCCTCGGCCAGGGCCGGCCCAGCGGCGGCCAGCGCCGCGGCGGCCGTCGCCCCGGCCAGCACCCCACGGCGCGAGAGCCGCCGCCCGGCGATCTCGGCCAGGGTCTCGCGCAGTTCCGGGTTGCTGCCGATATCCTCGATCTCGATGAAGTCGGGCTCGTCGAGCGGCGGCATGATGTCCCTGTCCCTTCTGGTCATGGCCGATGAGCTAAGCGCACCTCGAAAAAGCAGAATGACGCCTGGATGAAAATTTTGCGTCATTCCCATGGCCCTTGCCGAGCAGCCTGCCTCGGTTACACTCCGCCGCCGATTTCCAAGAGGGAAACGCATGGCGGCACCCCGCATCGTGCTGGTGGAGGATGACGGTTTCCAGCGCCAGCTGGTCACCGACTACTTGGCCCAGCATGCCCTGCGCCCGGTGCCCGTCTCCTCCGGCGCCGAGCTGAAGCGCATGGCCGAGCAATCCATGCCCGACCTCGCCATCCTCGACGTCCAGCTCGGCGAGGCGGAGGATGGCTTCGCCCTGGCCCGCTGGCTGCGCGGCCGCTCGGCGCGCATCGGCATCCTGATGCTGACCTCGGCGGGCGACATGGTCGACCGCGTCGTCGGCCTCGAATCCGGCGCCGACGACTATGTCACCAAGCCCTTCGAGCCGCGCGAGCTGCTCGCCCGCGTCCGCGCCCTGCTGCGCCGCACCGCCGGTGCCGCCGCCCCGCCGCCGGCCAAGGTGTCGGAGGTCCGCGTCGGCACCTGCATGCTGGACCTGGAACGCCGCCTGCTGGTCCGCCCCGACGGCAGCGAGGATGCGCTGACCGCCAGCGAGTTCGACCTGCTGAAGCTCTTCGTCAGCCATCCCAACCGGCCGCTCACACGAGACTGGCTGCTCGAATCCAGCTCCCACCGCGAGGCGGACGCCTTCGACCGGGCGATCGACAACCGCATCCTCCGCCTCCGCCGCAAGCTGGAGGCCGACCCGGCCAAGCCGGAGGCGATCCGCAGCGTCCGCGGCGTCGGCTACATGTTCGTCCCGCCGCGGGACTAAGCTTCAGCGTCCCGCCAGCAGCGGCCGCAGCACGTCGGTGACGCCGCCGAGGGTGATCTGCGTGCCGACGCAGAGCATCAGGAAGGCCGCGAGCCGCGAGACCACCCGCGCCCGCGCCTCGCCGAGCAGCCCGGTCAGCCGGTCCGCCGAGGAGTAGGCCAGCCACACCGTCACCGCGACGGCGACGGCCGCCGCCGAGACCCCGGCGAAGAAGGGCAGGATCGCCCCCACCCCGCCCGGCGGCCGGTTGGCGCCAAGTGCCACGGCCACCGAGATGGTGCCTGGCCCCGTGGTGAAGGGCATGGTCAGCGGGAAGAAGGCATCGTCCGCCGCGCCGGTCGCCTCGCCTGCCTGCTCCTGCTTGCGCGCCTCGATCGCCTCGGGCGCCATCAGCAGGCTCCAGGCCCGCACCGCCACCACCAGCCCGCCGGCGATGCGCAGCGCCGCCAGCGAGACGCCGAAGAATTCCAGCACATAGGCGCCGAGCCAGAGCGCCCCCAGCATCGTCATCGCGGCATAGAGGCCGATGCGCTTGGCCAGCAGCACCCGCTCCGCATGGGTGCGGTCGGCCGTCACCTCGCTGAAGACCAGCGCCGCGCCGATCGGGTTCACGATGGAGAAGAGCGCCGAGAAGGCGAGGACGAAGCTCTGCACCCCATTGCCGAAATCGGGCATGTCAGGCGGCGGCCAAGGGAAGGGCAGGGAGCATCGCCCTGCATACCATGCCGCGCCGCCGGCGCTACAATCCGGCCCGCGCCGCCTTCAGAGTCTGCGCCAGCAGCGCCTCCATCCCTGCCGCCGCCTGCCGCGCCGCCGTCAGCTCGCCCTCGCGTGCCAGGCTCTCGACGCGCGCCGCCTGCTCCGCCAGCAGCCGCGCCCCGACCATGTGCGAGGCGCCCTTCAATCGGTGCGCCGTGCCCGCCAGCCGGTCCGGCGCCGCCGCGGCCAGCGTCGCCACCTCCTGCTGCGCATTGGCGGCGAAGCTGTCGAGGATGCCCGACAGCCGCGCCGCATCCGCCCCGAACAGCCCGCGCAGCGCCTCCGGGTCGAACAGCGCGCCGCTCACCGTATCCGCCGCCGTCGCCGCCTCGGGGGCCAGCTCCGGCAGCCAGCGGCCGAGGGTGCGGGCCAGCGCATCGAGCGAGACGGGCTTGGAAAGGAAGCCGTCCATCCCCGCCGCATAGCAGCGCGCATCCTCGCCCTTCAGCGCATCCGCCGTCACCGCGACGAGGCCGGTGCGCGGCAGCCCTCCCGCCGCCTCCTCCTCGCGGATGCGCCGGGCGAGGCCGAAGCCGTCGAGCTCCGGCATGTGCAGGTCGAGCAGCAGGATGCCGTGCCGCCGCGCCTGCCAGAGCTTCAACGCCGCCGCCCCGTCCTCCGCCACGTCGGCGGTGAGGCCGAGCACCTCCAGCTGGCGCAGCAGCACCTCCCGGTTCACCGGATGGTCGTCCGCCAGCAGCAGCCGCGGCAGCCCCTCGAGCGTCTGCGGTGCTGCCACGGGACCGGCCGCCACCGCCGCCTCCGCCGTCTCCCCCGCCGCCGCCGGGGCGAGCAGCAGCGTCACCGTGAAGCGGCTGCCGCGGCCCGGCGTGCTCTCCACCGTCACGTCCCCGCCCATCAGCTGCGCCAGCCGGCGGACGATGGAAAGGCCGAGCCCCGTCCCGCCGAAGCGCCGCGTGGTGGAGCTGTCGGCCTGGGCGAAGGGCTGGAACAGGCGGAGCTGCGCCGCCGCATCCATGCCGATGCCGCTGTCCTCCACCGCCAGCACCACCTGCACCCGCCCGTCCGGCTCCGGCCGCGTATCCGCCATCACCCGGACAAAGCCGCGCTCGGTGAATTTCAGCGCGTTGCCGAGCAGGTTGAAGAGGATCTGCCGCACCCGCGTCGGGTCACCCGTCACCCAGTCCGGCCCCGGCCCCGCCGGGTCGGTGAAGATGGCAAGGCCCTTGGCGCGGGCCTGCGGCACCAGCGTCTCCACCATGCCGTCCACCAGGCTGCGCAGGCTGAAGGGCAGCGCCTCCACCTCCAGCCGCCCGGCATCGATCTTCGAGAAATCCAGGATGTCGTCGATGATGCGCAGCAGCGACTGCGCGCTCTCCCGCATCACCGCCAGCGCCCGGCCCTGGTCGGCCGAGAGGCCGGAGCGTTCCAGGATCTCCATCATCCCGAGCACGCCGTTCATCGGCGTGCGGATCTCGTGGCTCATGGCGGCGAGGAAGGTCGCCTTGGCCCGCGCCGCCGTTTCGGCCGCGTCGCGCGCCGCCTCGGCTTCGCCCTTGGCGGCCAACGCCGCCTGTTCGTTGAGCTTCAAGGCCGTCATGTCCCGGCAGGTGGCGAGGATCTGGCCGTTGGGGAGGGTGCGGAACTGGTTCTCCACCCATTTGCCGTTCGGCATCAGGCGCAGCGGCATCGGCCCGATGCTGGCCTTCACCGTCGCCCAGCGCTCCTCCACCACCTCGTCCTCCGGCCGGTCGAAGCCGAATTCGCCGTGGCGGTAGCGCCAGCGCTGCACTGCCTGATGCGAGGAGCCGCGCTGCATCAGCTCCTCCGGCAGGCCGAACAGGGAAGGGGCCTTGCCATTGGTCTCGACGATGGCGCCATCGGGGTCGAGCAGGATCACCGCGTCCTGCAGCCCGTCCAGCACGCGGCGGAGCAGGGCGCGCTCCGCCTCCAGCGCCTCCTCCTGGTCTTTGAGGCGGGTGATGTCGCGGAAGCAGGTGAGCAGCCCGCCATCCGGCAGGGGCAGCATGTTGAACTCGATCCAGTAGCCGCCGGCGGTCTTGCGGACATAGCGGTTGCCGCCCGGCTGCAGCATGGTCTGGGCGCGCTCCTCCACCAGCGCCTCGAGCTCCGCCGGGTCCTCGGGCGGCGGCCCGAAATCGCCGCGCAGGGCCTGGAAGCGGAGGATGTCCCGCCCGCTCGCGCCCGGATGCGCGATCTCAGGCGGCAGGCGGAGGAAATCCATGAGCTGCCGGTTGGCGATGCGCCAGCGGTAGTCCTTGTCATACAGCATCACGCCATCGGCCAGATTGTCGATGACGGTGCGCAGCGTCGCCCGCTCGGCCTCCAGCGCCAGGGCGCTCTCGCGCATCTCGGTGATGTCGCGGGCGACGATGCAGAGCTTGCCGTCCGGCTGCGGATGGTAGTGCAGCTCGATCCAGCGGCCATTGGCGAAGCGCTGCGCCAGCCGCTTGTGGCCGGGCGAGGTGAGGGCCAGCCAATGCATGGCGACCTCGGCGTCCTCCGGCCGGTCCCGGCCGAAATCGCCGCGCCGGACCATGTAGCGCAGCGCATCCTGGAAGCGCGCCCCGGGCCGGCCGAATTCCGGCGGCAGGCCGAGCACCGCATCCTCATGCCCGTTGGTTTCGAGCAGGGTACCGTCCGCATCGAACAGCATCACCGCATCGCCGAGGCTGGCCAGCAGCCGCCGTGCCTGCGCCCGCTCCGCCTCCAGCGTCGCCTGCGCCTCCTTCAGCGCGGTCACGTCGCGGATGATGATGAGCAGATGGCCGTCCCGCCGCGGCCAGAAATTGTATTCCGCCCAGACCCCGTTCGGCATCAGCGCGGTGAAGGTGAGGTCGCCGGCGGCCAGGATCTCGGCCCGCCGCCGCGCGACGAAGGCGTCCTCCGCTTCCTCGAAGCTGTAGTCGCCGCGCTGGTACATGTAGCGCAGCACGTCCTGATGGGTGCAGCCCGGCTGCACCAGCTCCGGCGGCAGGTCGAGCAGCCGGCCGGAGCGGTCGGTATTCTCGAGGATCACCCCGTCAGGGTCCAGCAGCACGACGCAGTCGGTGACGTAGCGCAGCAGCAGCTCGCTGCGGCTGCGCGCCGTGGCGAGGCTTTCCTCCGCCTCGTGCTGCCGGGTCACGTCGCGGAACAGGGCGAACCGGCTGCCGTCGGCCAGCACCTCCACCTCGACCTCGAGATGCCGCTCATCCGGCGTGGCCCAACGGGCGGAACCGCCGGCCGGGGCCTCGAAGGGGGCCCGCGCCGGTCCGATCGAGGCGCCGAGCAACGAGGCCAGCGCCTGGCCGCGGAAGGGCCGCAGGGTCAGCCCCAGCACCGTGGCGAGGGCCGGGTTGGCAATGCGCAGCGTCAGGTCCGGCTCGAACACGCCGATGCCGGCCTTCATCCGGCGCAGCAGGGCAGGCAGCAGCAGCGAGGCCTCGGCGGGGTCCATCAGATCCTGCGTCGGGGCATGGTCGGGCATGGACGTCATTGGACGCCTTATGCGTCTCATGGCGGTCCCATCGTCGCGGAAGAATTGTCGCGTCTGTCGCACCCGGCAGGGATCACGCCGCGACTCGCCGCAGGAGGCGCCCGGACCGGGCCTCCGTCGCCCCGCCCGCCTCCGTATGGGCCGTCTGCCCGTTGACCCAGACCTCGGCGATGCCCGCCGCCGGCTGCCGCGGCTCGGCGAAGGTCGCGCGGTCGGCGATGGTCGCCGGGTCGAACAGCACCAGGTCGGCGAAGGCCCCGGCGCCAGCACCCCGCGCCCCTCGAGGCCGAAGACCGCGGCCGGCCGGCCGGTCATCTTGTGGATGGCCGCCTCCACCGGGAAGAGGCCGAGATCGCGCCCGTAATGCCCGAGCACCCGGGGGAAGGTGCCCCAGAGCCGGGGGTGCGGGTGCTTCGCCAGCGGCCCGCCATCGCTGCCGATCATCGCCATCGGGTGGGCCATGATCCGCTGCACGTCCTCCTCCGCCATGGTGTGGAAGATGCCGCTGGCCGGCAAGAGGCGTGCCGCGGCCGCCTCCAGCGGGACGCCCCATTCGGCCGCCACCTCGTCCAGCATCCGCCCCGCCATCTCCGGATGGGGCAGGGAGGCGGCGATCCGCACCGGCACGTCCGCCCGCGGCTTGCGCGCGGCGAGCGAGGTGGAGGAAGCGGCATATGGGTAGACATCGAAGGCCACCGCCTGCCGCCGCGCCCCAGCCTCGATCGCGGCCAGCGTCTCCCGCGACCGGCCGTGATTTTCCGGCATGGCGCATTTGTGGTGGCTGATGACCACCGGCACCCCGGCCGCGGCGCCGATTGAGAGCGTCTCCTCGATGCTGTCCAGCACCCCCTCCGCCTCGTTCCGCATATGGGTGACATAGAGTCCGCCATGCACCCGCAATGCCTCGGCGACGGCGATGACCTCAGCGGTCGGGGCGTGCCGGCTGGGGGCATAGAACAGCCCGGTCGAGAGCCCCGCCGCTCCCTCCGCCAGCGCCTCGGCAAGCTTGCGGCGCATCGCCTCCGCCTCGCGGTCCGTCGCCGGCCGGTCGAGGTCCCGCCCCATCGCCCCGAGGCGGAGCGACATGTGCCCGATCAGCGCGAGCGTGTTGACCGCGGCCGGCTCCCGCCGCAGCCGCTCCGCATAGGCGCCGAAACTATCAAAGATCCACCACTCCGGCGCGCAGACCTGGTCGAGCGGCGCCGGCGGCCGCTCCGCCATCGGCACCGGCGAGAGGCTGATGCCGCAATTGCCGACCACCACCGTGGTCACCCCCTGCGAGGTCTTGCAGGCCATGCAGCGCGGCCCGCACAGCACCGCCTGGTCGTCATGCGTGTGCGCGTCGATGAAGCCCGGCGCCACCGCCCGGCCTGCCGCCATCACCTCGCGGTCGGCAACGGCCGCGGAAAGGTCGCCGATGGCCGCGATCCGGTCGCCGCTGACGCCGAGATCACCCCGCCGCGCCGGCCCGCCGGTGCCGTCGATCAGCATGGCGTCGCGGATGATGAGGTCGCAGCGCAGGGCCATGGTCGTCACTCCCGAGGTGGTGAGCTTGGCGCGCCCGCCCGGGGCTGCCAAGCTGCCGCGATCCGGGAGCTGCCCCACCGGCCATCGCGTCTCCTGGGGCGTGCGGAGGATCCAGGATGCCCATGCAGCCACGCGACCGAGCCGCCTACTCCGCCATCGTCGACCGGCCTCCGCTCCGCCTGCCCGGCGAGGCGCGCGTCGCCGTCTGGACCATCGTCAACCTCGAGGCCTGGGACATCGGCAAGCCCATGGCCCGCCAGGTGCTGCCGGCCCCGACCGGCCAGGTGCTGCTGCCGGACGTGCCGAACTGGTCCTGGCACGAATACGGCATGCGCGTCGGCGTCTGGCGCTTCTTCAAGCTTTATGAGCGCCTCGGCATCGCGCCCACGCTCTCGATCAACGCCCGCGTCTGCGAGGATTACGAGCGCGTCGCCCGCCAGGCGTTGGAGGCCGGGTGGGAGTTCATGGGCCATTCCTGGGAACAGGGGCCGATCCACAAGGAGCCCGATCAGCGCGCCATGATCCATCGCTCGATGGATGCGCTGGAGCACTTCACCGGCACCCGCCCCGTCGGCTGGCTAGGCCCAGGCCTCACCCAGACGCTGGAAACGCCGGAGCTGCTGGCCGAGGCTGGCGTGCAGTACATCGGCGACTGGGTCTATGACGACGAGCCCACCACCATCCGCACGGAGCGCGGCCCGCTTGTCACCTTGCCCTACACGGTGGAGCTGAACGACATTCCGATGATGCTCGTCCAGCACCATGAGAGCGACTACCTGCTGAAGCGCGCCATCGACCAGTTCGACCGGCTCTACGAGGAGGGGGCAGAGCGGGCGAAGATCATGTCCATCGCCATCCACCCTTACATCTCCGGCCAGCCGCACCGGATCAAATACCTCGAACGCTTCTACGACCATGTGGCGAAGCACAGCGGCGTGCTGCACTGGAACGGGGTGCAGCTGCTGGACTGGTACCGGTCTCAGGCCCTGGCCTGAGGTCGCTGCCGGCCTTCCTCAGAAACCCGCCGCCCATTCCCCATTGCTGACCGGCCGGCGGCGGACGACCCTTGCCCTGCCGGCGCTGGCCCGGCCCCTGCCCGCATAGGCATCCCGCCCGTGCTGCCGGTTCTTGTCCCTGACAAGGCAGTAGACCAGGAAGACGAGAATGAGGGCGAAATAGGTAGCGATACCGAAAGTAAAGAGGTGAAGCAGGGCTGCCATCTTGATCTCCGTTCCGAGACCCATTTTTGAAACACCAGGCGCCTGACACAACCTACAAGTTTGCGATTAAGCGTATTTAATGCGTATACGGATCATGCCGCGGCCGCCATCGGAGCCAGGGGCGGCTCAGTAGGCCATCCACCCGCCATCGACCATCAGGTTCTCCCCGGTGACATACATCGCGTCGTCCGAGGCGAGGAACAGCGCCGCCCCCGCCACATCCTCCGGCCGGCCGAGCCGCGGCCAGGGCGTGCGCGCATGGGAATAGGCGATCATCGCCGGGTCGACGGCCCGCCCCGTCTTGCCGGTGAGGATCTTCCCCGGCGCCACCGCATTGCAGACGATGCCCTGCGCCGCATAATCCACCGCCACCTGCCGCGTGAGATAGGCAACCCCCGCCTTCGAGGTCCCGTAGGCGATGTCGCCCGGCGAGGCGACCATCCCATGCTGCGAAGAGATGTTGACGATCCGCCCGCGCACCTCGCCGCGCGGCGGCTGCGCCAGCATCGCCCGCACCGCCGCGCGGCTCATCAGGAAGCAGCCGGTGAGGTTCACCGCCAGCACCCGGTCCCACTCCTCCTGCGTGCAGTCCAGCAGCGGCTTGCCGAGGGTGATGGCCGCATCGTTCACCAGCACGTCGAGCCGCCCGTGCCGCGCCACGACCTGCGCCACCGCCGCCTCGCAGGCTGCTTCCACCGAGACATCGGTGGCGATGTGCTCGATGCCGAGCCATTCATGCGTCGGCTGCCCGCCCTCCCGCACCACGGTCGTCACATCGGCGATGACGACGATGGCGCCCTCCGCGACGAAGCGTGCCGCGATCGCCCGCCCGATCCCCGACGCCCCGCCGGTGACGAGCACCACGCGATCCTTGAGCCTCATCGCCCGCCTCCGCTTGCCACGAGCATCCGCCGCTCCAGCCGCGCCACCGCATGGGCGAAGGGCCAGAGCAGCACGAAGTACAGCACCGCAGCCGCCATCAGCGGCGTCGGATTGTAGGTCTGCTCCTGCGCCACCCGCGCGCTCCGCAGCAGCTCCGGCAGCGCGACCATGGCGGCGATGGAGGTCGCCTTCACCAGCTCCAGGCTGTTCGAGGCGAGCGGCGCGATCACCGCCCGCAGCGCCTGCGGCAGCACGACCAGCAGCATCGCGCGCAACGGCGAGAGGCCGAGCGCCGCCGCCGCTTCCCGCTGGCCATGCGGGATGCTGGCGAGGCCGGCCCGGAAGATCTCGCCGTAATAGCCGGAATTGTTCAACACCAGCGCCAGCACCACCGCGGCGAAGGCCGGCAGCGTCAGGCCAAGAAAGGGCAGGCCGTAATAGATCAGCACCAGCAGCACCAGCACCGGGAAGGCGCGGAACAGGTCGATCCAGCAGAGCAGCCCGACCCGCACCGCGCGGCCGCCCAACGCGCAGCCGAGCCCGACCAGCAGCCCCGCCAGCATGCCGAGCGGCAGGGCGACGAGCGCCAGCTTCGCCGTCACCCACAGCCCCTGCGCCAGCAGCGGCCAGACGCGGACAAGGCTGTCCCAGTCGGCGAAATTGTCGATCAGGTCCTGCAGCATCATCGCGGCACCACCCGCCGTGCCTCGAGCCAGCGTGTCGCCACCACCAGCGGCAGGAACAGCACCAGGTAGAGCGCCGCGGCGAGGGTCAGCGGCGAAGGATTGGCCGCAATCGCCATCGCGCTCTGCGCCCTCCCCAGCACCTCGGAGAGCGACACGGCGGTGCCAAGCGCCGTCCCCTTGGTGATGGCAATCGCCCGGTTGGTCAGCAGCGGGATCGCCAGCCTGACCGCCTGCGGCAGGATGACGAGGAAGAAGGTCCCGCGGAACCGGAACCCCATCGCATAGGCCGCATCCCATTGCCCGCGCGGTAGGGCCTGGATCGCACTGCGGAAGATCTCGGCGGCGAAGGCCGAGAGCACCGCCCCCAGCGCCCCGACCGTCGCCCAGAAGGGCGAGAGCGTGATGCCCGCATAGGGCAGTCCGAAATACAGCACGATGATGACGGCCAGCTGCGGCAGCGTGCGGAACAACTCGATCCACATCACGAGGAGCTGCCGCAGCACCGGCACCCGCGCCGCCAGCACGACGGCCATGGCGAGACCCAGCCCGATGCCGAGCACCACCGTGGCGATGGCCGCCGACAGCGTCACCCAAAGGCCGGCGGCGATCTCCGGTCCGTAGCTGCGCAGGATATCGAGATTGAGGTAGTACTCCGCCAGCCGCTCCATGCGGCGATTACTGGCAGCGCGGCGTGTGCGCCGTATCCTCGAAGCCCGGCAGCCCCGGCGGCCCATAGCCCGGGAAGACCTGCGTCATCGAGGAGCCCGCATCCGGCGGCGCGCCGTACCACTTCTCATGCAGCCGCGCGAGGAAGCCGTCCTGCTTCATGCATTCCAGCACTTCCTCCACCCGGTTGCGGTACTCGCGGCTTTCCGGCCGGAAGGCGATGCCGAAATTCCGCCCCGTGTAGTCCTTGAAGGCGACGGTGATCTGCCGGTTCTGGCTGGCGGCATAGACCGTCGTCGGGATCTCGTTGATAGCGGCGAAGGCGCGGCGCGTCAGCACCGCCTGCACGCTGTCGGGGAAGGTGTCGTAGCGCTGCACCTCGAAGCCGTATTTCTCGGCATTCGCCGTCGCCCAGGTATCGCTGATCGTCCCGCGGTTGACCGCGATCGCCTTGCCCTTCAGCGCCTCCAGCCCCGCCAGCGTCTCGCTGCGCCGGGTGATGAAGCCGTTGCCTGTGGCGAAGAAGGGCTCGGTGTAGAGCATCCGCTGCGCCCGCTCCTCGGTGATGTTCAGCGGGTTGGCCGTGAACTCGAACCGCTTGGCGAAGAGCGCCGCGAACAGCCCCGAGAAGTTCACATCGACGATCTCGACCCCCGGCCGCCCGAGCCGCTTGGCGATCTCGGTCATCAGGTCGACGCCGAAGCCCTCCGGCCCGTTCGCCCCGCGCACCATCCAGGGCGCCACGCCGAAATCCGAGCCGACGACCAGCGGCCGGCTCTGCGGATGGTCCGCCTCCTGCGCCGGGGCAGCGAGGGCGAGGACCAACAACGGGGCGGCCAGCAGGAAGCGTCTCAGCACGCGTGGGCTCCTTCATTCGGGGAGCGCAGCCTCCTGATGCGGAGCCGATCCGTCAACCCGTTGTCAGGCAAGAATATCTGCCGGCGCCTCCCGCCGCAGCCGCTCGCCGAGCGTGCGTCCGAGCCGCTCCGCCTCCATCGCCGGCCCCTCGATGCGGTCGCGCAGCAGGTAGCTGCCATCCGGCCGGGCGATGAGCCCCGTCAGCCGCACCACCCCATCCGCCCCAAGCTGCGCATAGGCCCCGATCGGCGTCCGGCAGGAGCCGTCGAGCGCGCCGAGCAGCGCCCGCTCGGCGGTGGCGACGATCCGCGCCTCCCGGTCCTCGATAGCGGCGAGCAGCTCATGCAGTTCCACATCCCGCGCCCTGACGGTGACGCCGACGATGCCCTGCCCGGCGGCCGGCACCACCGCATCGGCCTCCAGCACCACGCCCGCCTCCCGCTCCAGCCCCATCCGCTTCAGCCCGGCTAGCGCCAGGAAGGAGGCGGCGAAGTCCCCGTTCCGTACCCGCCCCAGCCGCGTCTGCACGTTGCCGCGGATGATGGCGCAGCGCAGGTCCGGCCGCAGCGCCAGGATCTGCGACTGCCGCCGCACCGAGGCCGTGCCGATCAGTGCCCCGTGCGGGATGCAGGCCAGCGGATCGCGCTGGTCCGGCGCCCCGCAGACGGGCCCGAGGATGATCGCATCCCGCGGATCTTCCCGCTGTAGCAGGCAGGCGAGCACGATGCCCGGCGGCAGCTCCGTCTCCAAATCCTTCAGGCTGTGGACGGCGAAATCCACCTGCCCATCCAGCAGCGCCTCATGGATTTCCTTGGCGAAGAGCCCCTTGCCGCCGATATCGGCGAGCCGGCGGTCCTGCACCCGGTCGCCCTCGGTGCTGATGACATGTTCCTCGAAAGCCTTCGCATTGCGCAGCACCGGGCAGAAGCCGCTGACGATCGAGAGGAAATGCCGCGTTTGCCATAAGGCGAGCGGCGAGCCCCGCGTGCCGACCTTCAGCGGCAGGCTCTGCCCCGCACCGTGGCGCGGCGCGGTCGGGATGTCGAGGGAGCGCAGACGGGTCATCGTGGGCACTCCTGCTCAGGCGCGGGCGAAGCCGAAGAGATGCGCGAGATCCTTGAAGAAGATGCGCACATGCGCCATCGGATCGCGCCGCACCAGCTCCTTGTTCATGTAGGATTCCCAGGTCAGCCGCTGGACGTCCTTGTCCTCGCAGATGGCGACGAATTTCTCCCGCCGCTTGTCGGAGGAATACCAGAAGTACTGCATGATCCCGAGGATCCAGAAGACGCGGCCATGCGCCTTCATGAAGCGCTTGCGTGCGAGGCGCAGAGCCCGCGCATCGCCCGTGGCGAGGCAGGCCCCCGCCGCCTCCGCCGCCAGCCGCCCACCGAGCATGGCATAGTAGATGCCCTCGCCCGAGGCCGGCGCCACGACGCCCGCCGCATCGCCGGCCAATACCACGTCGCGTCCATTGTCCCAGCGCCGCGCAGGCTTCATCGGGATCGGCGCCCCCTCGCGGCGGATCGTCGGCTGCCCCGCCAGCCCCGTCGCCTCGCGCAGCGCGCCGACCGAGCCGCGCAGCGAGAAGCCCTTATGGGCGGAGCCGGTGCCGATGCTCGTCGTCTCCCCATGCGGGAAGATCCAGGAATAGAAATCCGGCGAATGCCGCCCCTGGTAGAAGACGTCGCAGCGCTTCGCGTCGAACTTCCCCGTGCCATCGGCTGGCGAGGCGACGATCTCATGATAGGCGAAGACGCAGGGCAGCTTCGCCGCCGCCGGCACCTCCTGCTTCGCCACCTTGCTCTTCGCCCCGTCGGCGCCGATCACCAGCCGCGTCCTGACGCGCGTCTCGGCGCCGTCCTTCGCGGCGTAGACGACGGCCGCCATGCCGTCCGCCTCACGCTCGATCCGCTCGAAGCTGCCCGTCGCCCGCTCCGCCCCGTTCTCCGCCGCGCGCACCCGTAAGAACTCGTCGAAATGCTCCCGGTCCACCATGCCGACGAAGCCGCCATCGATCGGCATGTCCACTTCGCGCGCGGAGGGTGCGATCATCCGTGCCGCGTTGACCCGTGCCACGATGATGCGCTCCGGGATGTCGAAGTCGCGTACCAGCCGGGGTGGGATGGCGCCGCCGCAGGGCTTGATCCGCCCGGCCTTGTCGAGCAGCAGCACGCGCCGCCCGGCCCGCGCCAGGTCATCCGCCGCCGTCGCCCCGGAGGGTCCGCCGCCGACCACGACGACATCGAAGCATCCCGGCTCGTTGGCCATGGTTGGGTCCTCCCTTACCCGTTGCGCGAGGCGGCGATGCCGTCCAGGCGAAGCCCTGGGGCCGTGGCCCGGCCGATCCTTGCCGCCAGCACGCCCGATACGAGGAACAGCGCCCCTTCGGCGCAGAACACGGTGCCATAGGCCATCGATGCCGAGCCGATGAGGCTGCGCGCTAGGTCGCTCGCCCCGGCCCCCGCCAACCCGCCGAGCCCGAAGGCGATGGCCTGCGCCGCGCCCCAGAGGCCCATGCGCGTTCCCTCGCGCCCGCCGCGGCCCTGGCCGGCCAGCTGCATCATCGTGGCGATCGCCGCCGCCGCGAAGGCGCCGTTCGCCGCCCCGAGCGCCACGTAGGACAGGCCAAGCGGCCAGCCCGGACCGACCGCGGCAGCTCCGGTAAGCCCGAACAGCGCCACCGCCGAGGCGGCGCATCCGGCCACCGTCCATCCCTTCAGCGAGCCGAGGCGCCCGCCGAACAGCGCCACCAGCACCATCCCACCGAAAACCCCGCCATGCTGCAGCGAGGCCAGCTGCGTCGTCTGCCCGAGCGAGAGGCCGAACACGACACCCCCGAACGGCTCGAGGATTAGGTCCTGCGCGCTATAGGCCAGCATCGAGATGAAGACGAAGACGGTGAATTGCCGCGCCTGCCGCTCCCCCCAGATTTCTGCAAGGGCCGTCCGGAACCCGCCCCGCGGCGCGCGCTCCGGCGCCGCGCGCAGCCCCGCCGGCTCCATTCCCCAGACCGCCAGCACCGTCACCAGCATGGCCATGCCCGAGACTGCCGCCGCCACCGCCAGCAGCCGCGCCGGCGAGAAGGGGTCGAGGAACCGCCCGGCCAACGCGGTTGTCACGATGAAGCCGAAGATCATCATCAGCCAGACGATGGTCGCCGCCGGCGCCCGCCGGGCCGGCGCCACCCGTGTGGCCAGCAGCGCCAGCAGCGAAGTCCCCGCCGCGCCCACGCCGAGCCCGATCGTCACGAAGGACAGCGCCGCCAGCGCCAGCCCCGCCACCCGCCACTCCGCCATCAGCCCCGTCGCCAGCGCCGCGCCGATGCCGCCCAGCCCCAGCACGCCGACCCCGCCGATGATCCAGGGCGTCCGCCGCCCGCCGGTGTCCGAGCCGTAGCCCATCGCCGGCCGCATCAGCTGCATCGCGTAATGCAGCGCCACCAGCAGGCCGGGGATGGTCGCCGGCAGCCCCAGCTCCACCACCATCACCCGGTTGATGGCCGAGGTCGTCAACACGACGATCGCCCCCAGCGCCGTCTGGACCAGCCCGAGGCGCAGGATGCCGAGCCAGCCGATCATGGCAGCACGGGCCGCAAGGCAAAGGCGGCGAAAAGCATCCCGAGCACATAGAGCGTCGTACCCGTGCCGTTGTACCAGGGCGCCCGGCCGCGCGGGTCGGCCAGCAGCCGCTGCATCAGCCAGAGCTGCGCCGCCAGCAGCAGGCCGATGGCGCCCGCCTGCCAGGCACTGCCCCAGCTTACCAGCAGCGCCACGACGACGACCTGCGGCGCCGCCATCACCACGCAGGCCAGCTGCGCCGCCCGCTCCACGCCGAGCTTCACGGGGAGGGAGCCGATGCCCATGCGCGCATCGCCCTCGACCGACTTGAAGTCGTTCAGCGTCATGATCCCATGCGCGCCGATGCTGTAGAGCGCGGCGATGGCGAGCACCCGCCCATCCGGCGCCGCCGCCCCCAGCACCGCTGCCCCGGTGATCCAGGGCAGGCCCTCGTAGCAGGCGCCGCAGGCGGCATTGCCCCACCAGCCATTCGCCTTCAGCCGCAGCGGCGGCGCGCTGTAGGCCCAGGCCAGCACCAGGCCGAGCACCGTCGCCGCGAAGCCCCAGGGGCCGAGCACCGTCGCCACGGCGAGCGAGACCAGCGTCCAAAGGATGGCGATACAGAGTCCCCACCGCCCCGGGATGCGCCCGGAGGGGATCGGCCGCCCCGGCTCGTTGATCGCATCCACATGCCGGTCGAACCAGTCGTTGACCGCCTGGCTCGTGCCGCAGACCAACGGCCCGGTCAGCAGCAGCCCCGCCGCGATCACATGCCACCGCCCCGCGCCCCCCGCGCCCGAGGACACCACCCCGCAGGAGAAGGCCCACATCGGCGCGAACCAAGTGATCGGCTTCAGCAGCTCAAGGCAGGCGGCGGGGTCGAGGCGGAGGGCGCGGTCGCTCATGCGGTCATCCCATTCCGTCATTCTCGGCGGGCAGGTCACCAAGCCCGTAGCGCCGGAGCTTCACATAAAGGCTCTGCCGGCTGAGCCCCAGCATCTCGGCGGCCGAGGCGCGATTGTCGCCCGTCAGCTCCAGCGCCGCCTCGATGCAGAGCCGCTCGATCACGTCGGTCGCCTCGCGCACCAGGTCCTTCAGCGGCACCTGCCCGATCAGCTCTGTCAGCTGTTCGACGGATCTCGGCGTCCGCGCCGCCGCCCGCGCCGGCGTGATGACGCGCGTGCCGATGTCGCGGATGGCGAAGCCGAAGCAGGGCCCGGTGCCGTTCGTCACCGAGACGGCGGAGATCTCTACATCGAAGGTCGCGCCATACTCGCCCCGCAGCGTGGTGGCGAAGAGCCGCACGGGCCCGCGCTGGCGAAGATTGGCCGTCAGCACCTCGATCTCGACGCCGGGCTGGCCGAGCCATCGCTCCAGCGGCTGCCCCACCGCCTGCTCCTCCGCCCCGAGCTGCGCCATCTCGACGAAGGCGGCATTGGCGGTGACGATGCGCCCGTCCTGTTCGGTGACGACGAAGGCGTCCGGCACGCTCTCCACCAGCCGCAGCATCTTCGACTTGGCGCGCGGCAGCACCACCGCCCCCGACTCACCCTGCGGATAGGTCAGCCGCACCAGGACCAGGCTGGCATTCTCCTGCCGGAAGGGGGTGGCGGAAACCAGAACCTCCCGCCCATCCTGCTGCAGCACCGCCTGCACGTCCTCCGCGCGTCCGGTCGCCCGCATCCCGCCCAGCGTCATCTGGATCCGGTCCCGCGCCGCCTCGCCGAAGAGGTCGAGGAAGACCAGCGCCGCGCCACGCTTGCCGCCGCGCCCGAGCAGCTGGTCCGCCGCGCGGTTGGCCTCCAGCACGGTGAGCGTCGCCGCATCGAGGATCAGCACCGGCTCGGTCCAGAGCTGGAACAGCATCCGGTACCGCGTCTCGGCATGGCGCAGCCGGGCATAGTCGCGGTCGATCGACTGCTGTGCCTCCACCAGCCTCTGCTGCAGCAGCGAAAGCGGCCTGAGGTCCCGCCCGAAGGCGACGACGCGGCCACCCTCGCCGACCCGCACCGTGGAGAAGAGGATCGGCACGGAACCACCCCCGCCCGCCCCCTGGTTGATGTGCCGCCAGCGCGGCAGGGTCCGGTCGGCCACGTCGCGCAGCATGGCCTCCACCTTCGGCCGGCTGTCCTCGGCCACGGTGTCGAGCCAGGGCCGGTCGAGCCAGCCCGCCTCGCTCTCCATCTCGGCGGCGAGGTCCTCACTGTTGAAAGCCACGTCACGGATGACGCCGCGCTCATCGATGATGAGGGCGATATCCGCTGCTGCGGTAATCAGGATTGCGGCGGCTTCCGCATCGAGATTGCCCAGCGATGTCTTCGGAGCCTTGAACGCCTTCACGGGCGACGGATTCCTTGCATTGGATATGGGGACGATTCCTCCCTGGAATTTTTCGCCGGACCTTGCCTCAGGCACGCTCTGCCAACAAGCGCAGCAGCCGTGCTGCCTGGACCGGCGCTTCCCTAGCATCCGCCGCCGTGGCATCCGCCCCGACCAGCGCCGCGTGGCCGGGGTGGTCGATGAAGGCCGGGCCACCCACCATCACCGCCAGGCCGCGGTAGCGCGAGGCCTGCCGCGCGCGACGGATGGTCGCCGCCAGCAGGTCCATCCGCTGCCTCGCGCCGAGCGTCAGGCCGAGCACCTCGATATGCGTGCGCCGCAGCAGGCCGGTGAGGTCGCCGATCGAGCGGACCGGCATGCAGTGCGTCTGCCACCCGGCGCGGCGGAAGAAATCCGCCACCATCTCGAGGCCGAAGGCATGCTGCTCGCCGGGCACCGAGGACAGCAGCACGCTCGGTCCGCCTGGGCGCGGCGGTGGCGCACCCTCCACCAGATGCGGGGCGAGGCTTTCCCGGATGCGGCGCAGCTGCCCGAGGCCGAGGGTCACAGTGGCGAAATCGCAGACGTCGTCGGCCCAGAACTGGCCGAGCAGCTGGGCGGTTGGCGCCAGCAGGCCGAGATAGATGTCCTCGACCGCCATGCCCGTGCGGTGCAGCGCCATGACATAGGCCGTGGCGGAGGTGCCGTCATGCCGCAGCAGCATGGCACCGAGCGCATCGATCCGAGCCGGGTCGGTCAAGGCGAGACTCCTCGACGGGACGGCGTGGGCAAGGCGGAGGCGCGGGATCACCTCAGCCGCCAGCGCGTCGCCGAAGCGGGGAGAATGGCCCGGACGCGGCGGTTCGGCGAGAGGGGAAAGCGGATCCGGCGTCGCGCCGGCGTCCGCCAGAGCCTTGGCCAGGTTCCGGCAAGACGTCGAGCCAACGGTTTGTCCCATGGCGGCCATCTGCTTGTCTCCCGCCGGAAGTTATCGGCCTCGCCCCAACCGAATGTCAATCTGTCTTTACGTCAATCAAGCTTGACACTCGGAAGCCGCCAGCCCTAGCCTTCCCGTACTGAGCGTCACGCAACGGGAGGACAATCGGTCGATAGCGATGCAGATGGGCGGCGCTGGCTGACATCAAATCCAACGCAGCTTCGGCATCACTGGGAACCGGTTCTTCAGCGGACCTTCTCGCGTAGGGGGTTGTCAAGCAATGTTTACAATCGGCGTCGTGACTCGCGTGATCGATTCCATCGATGCCTGCCCTTGGGGCACGGTGTCCGGCCGCCAAGCCGCCCGCACCCGCCGCCCGCCCCTCTACACCCCCGAGGAGCGCCGCCGCCGCGACGCCACCGGTTGGACCATGGTGCAGGGCGTCCTCGCCCCCGTGCAGTTCGGGGTCTTCCTTGTCAGCCTCGGCCTCGTGCTGAACTACCTGGCGACGGGCGAAGGATACCAGGCCGCAACCCTCTCCATCCTGGCGAAGACCGCGGTGCTCTACGCCATCATGGTCACCGGCTCGATCTGGGAGAAGGTCGTCTTCGGCCGCTACCTCTTCGCCCGCGCCTTCTTCTGGGAGGACGTGTTCAGCATGCTCGTCCTGGCGCTGCACACGGCCTATCTCGTGGCGCTCGCCGCCGGCATCGGCGACACGCACGACCTGATGTTGCTGGCGCTCGCGGCCTATGCCTCCTACGTCATCAACGCCGCGCAATTCCTGCTGAAGCTGCGCACCGCCCGCCGCGACGAAGCCGCCTGGACCGCCGCACTGGGCTATTCCAAGTGAGCGCCGCCGCGCTCGCCCGCGCCCCGGCGCCAGGTTGCACGGATGCGCCGGTGCTGCGGGAGCGCGGCCAGCGCGAGGTCTTCTGCGGCCTCACCGGCATCATCTGGCTGCATCGCAAGATCCAGGACGCCTTCTTCCTCGTCGTCGGCTCCCGCACCTGCGCCCATCTCATGCAGTCCGCCGCTGGCGTCATGATCTTCGCCGAGCCGCGCTTCGCCACCGCCATCATGGAGGAGCGCGACCTCGCCGGCATGACGGATGCGAATGAGGAGCTCGACCGCGTCGTCGCCCAGCTCCTCGCCCGGCGCCCCGACATCCGCCTGCTCTTCCTCGTCGGCTCCTGCCCGTCGGAGGTCATCAAGCTCGACCTCTCGCGCGCCGCGCAGCGGCTCAACGCCACCCATGCCCCTGGCGTCCGCGTGCTGAACTACTCCGGCAGCGGCATCGAGACGACCTTCACCCAGGGCGAGGATGCCTGCCTCGCCGCCCTCGTCCCCGAGATGCGCGCCGACCCGGCGCCCGGCCTCCTCGTCGTCGGCGCTCTGGCCGAGGTCGTCGAGGACCAGATGCGCCGCCAGTTCGAGGCGCTCGACATCGGCCCCGTCGCCTTCCTGCCGCCCCGCCGCGCCGCCGACCTGCCCGGCATCGGCCGCGGCACGCGCTTCCTCCTCGCCCAGCCCTTCCTCGCCGAGACGGCGCGGCTGCTGGAAGACCGCGGCGCCCGCCGCCTCGCCGCGCCCTTTCCGCTCGGCGCCGAGGGCACCACCGCTTGGCTCCGCGCCGCCGCCGAGGCCTGGGGCGTCCCCGCCGCCCGCTTCCGCGAGGTGACGGCGGCCGGCGAGCAGCGTGCCCGCACCGCCATCGCCCGCCACCGCGCCCTGCTCGCCGGCCGCCGCATCAGCTTCTTCCCCGACAGCCAGCTCGAGATCCCGCTCGCCCGCTTCCTCGCCCGCGAGCTGGACATGCGGCCGGTCGAGATCGGCACGCCCTACCTCCACCGCGCGCATCTCGCCGAGGAACTCGCCCTGCTCCCCGCCGGCGCCATGCTGAGCGAAGGCCGCGATGTCGACTGCCAGCTCGACCGCTGCCGCGCCGCGCGGCCCGACCTCGTCGTCTGCGGCCTCGGCCTCGCCAATCCGCTGGAGGCGGAGGGCTTCACGACCAAATGGTCGATCGAGCTGGTCTTCACCCCGATCCAGGGCTACGACCAGGCGGGCGACCTCGCCGGGCTCTTCGCCCGCCCGCTCGACCGCCGCACGCGGTTGATGGTGTAGCGCCATGCAGCTCGCCATCTGGACCTATGAAGGCCCCCCGCATATCGGCGCGATGCGCGTCGCCACGGCGATGCAGGGCCTGCACTACGTGCTGCACGCGCCGCAGGGCGATACCTATGCCGACCTGCTCTTCACCATGATCGAGCGGCGCGGTGCCCGCCCGCCCGTCACCTACACCACCTTCCAGGCGCGCGACCTCGGCGGCGACACGGCCGAGCTGTTCAAGTCCGCCGCCCGCGACGCCTTCCGCCGCTTCCAGCCCCAGGCGATGATCGTCGGCGCCTCCTGCACCGCGGAGCTGATCCAGGACGACCCGGGCGGCCTCGCCCGCGCGCTGGACCTGCCGATCCCCGTCATCCCGCTGGAACTGCCGAGCTACCAGAAGAAGGAGAACTGGGGCGCCGCCGAGACCTTCTACCGCCTGGTCCGCGGCCTCTGCGCCCCGCCCGCGCCGCGCCCGGCGGGCCGCGCGCCGAGCTGCAACATCCTCGGCCCCACCGCCCTCGGCTTCCGCCACCGCGACGACCTGCGCGAGATCACCGGCCTGCTGGAGCGCATGGGCATCGCGGTCAACGTCACCGCCCCGCTCGGCGCGACGCCGGCCGACCTCACCCGCCTCGGCGAGGCCGATTTCAACGTCGTCCTCTACCCCGAGACCGCCGCCCCCGCCGCCGCCTGGCTCGCCCGCGCCCATGCGCAGCCGGCGACGAAGACCATCCCCATCGGGCTCAATGCCACGCGCGAATTCATCGCCGAAGTCGCGGCGCTGGCGGGCATCGACCCCGCCCCGGTCCTTGCCGCCGAATCCTCGCGCTCCGCTTGGTACTCGCGCTCCGTCGATTCGAACTACCTCACCGGCAAGCGCGTCTTCGTCTTCGGCGACGCGACCCATGCGCTGGCCGCCGCCCGCGTGGCGACCGAGGAACTCGGCTTCACCCTGGTCGGCCTCGGCAGCTACGCCCGCGAGCAGGCCCGCGAGCTGCGCGATGCCGCCAAGGCCCACGGCATCGAGGCGACGATCTCCGAAGACTACCTCGCCGTCGAGGCCGCCATCCAGGCCGCCCAGCCCGAGCTCATCCTCGGCACCCAGATGGAGCGCCACACCGCGAAGCGCCTCGGCATTCCCTGCGCCGTCATCTCCGCCCCCGTCCATGTGCAGGACTACCCGGCGCGCTATTCGCCGCAGATGGGCTTCGAGGGCGCCAACGTCCTGTTCGACACCTGGGTCCACCCGCTGATGATGGGCCTCGAGGAACACTTGCTCGGCATGTTCCGCGAGGATTTCGAGTTCCAGGCGGAGGCCGCCCCATCGCATCTCGGCGCCACTGCCGCCGCCACTCCCACCCTCCCGGCGACCCTGACCTGGACCGCCGAGGCCGAGCGCGAACTCGGCAAGATCCCCTTCTTCGTCCGCGGCAAGGCCCGCAGGAACACGGAGCGCTACGCCACCGAACGCAGCATCGGCACCATCACCCTCGAGGCGCTCTACGATGCCAAAGCCCATTTCAGCCGTTAGCGCCATCCCCCTGCGGGTGATCATCGTCACGATGGACAGCCACCTGTCCGGCGCGGTGATGCATGCGGTGACGGCGCTGCGGCGCGAGCTGCCGGGCCTGACGCTGGCGGTCCACGCCGCCGACCAATGGGGCTCTGACGAGGTGGCGCTCGCTGCCTGCCATGCCGACATTGCCCGCGGCGACATCGTCATCGCCTCGATGCTCTTCCTCGAGGACCATATCCGCGCCGTCCTCCCCGCGCTGGCTGCCCGGCGCGAGCATTGCGACGCCATGCTCGGCCTGCTCTCCGCCGGCGAGGTGATGCGCCTCACCCGCATCGGCCGCTTCCGCATGGATGCCGAGGCGACGGGCGTGATGGGCCTGCTGAAGCGCCTCCGCGGCAACCGCAAGCCCGGTGCGCCGAGCAGCGGCAAGGATCAGATGAAGATGCTGCGCCAGCTGCCGCGGCTGCTGCGCTTCGTCCCCGGCACGGCGCAGGACGTGCGGGCCTATTTCCTCGCCCTGCAATACTGGCTCGCCGGGTCCGAGGAGAACCTGGCGAACATGATCCGCCTGCTGGTCGGCCGCTACGCCGCCGGCCCGCGCCAGCAGGCCCCCGGCAGCCTGCAACCCGCCGCCCCGCCGATCGAATACCCGGAGGTCGGCCTCTACCACCCCCGCGCCGCCGCCCGCATCACCGAGCGCGCCGAGGACCTGCCCGCCGCCGGCACCGCCGGCACCGTCGGCCTGCTGATCCTCCGTTCCTACGTCCTCGCCAACAACGCCGCCCACTACGACGGCGTCATCGCGGCACTGGAGGCGCGCGGCCTCCGCGTCATCCCCGCCTTCGCCAGCGGCCTCGACTCCCGCCCGGCCATCGAGCGCTACTTCCTAAGGGACGGCGCCGCCTGCATCGACGCGCTCGTCTCCCTCACCGGATTCTCGTTGGTCGGTGGCCCCGCCTACAACGATGCCCGCGCCGCCGAAGCCATCCTCGCGCAGCTCGACCTCCCCTACATAGCCGCGCACCCGCTCGAATTCCAGACGATGGAGCAATGGCAGGCCGATGCCCGCGGCCTGCTGCCGGTCGAGGCGACGATGATGGTCGCCCTGCCCGAGCTGGACGGCGGCATCTGGCCGATGACCTTCGGCGGCCGCACCGGCACGACGGATGGCGACACCGCGCATGAGATGGCCGCCCATCCCGAGCGCGCCGTCATGCTCGCCGCCCGCATCGCCAGGCTCGTCGAGTTGCGCCGGGCCGAGCGCGCGGCCCGCAAGCTCGCCATCATCTTGTTCAACTTCCCGCCGAACAGTGGCGCGACCGGCACGGCGGCCTATCTTGGCGTCTTCACCTCGCTCCACCACACGCTGTGCGGCCTGCGCGACGCCGGCTACACCCTCGACGTCCCGGCGACGGCCGACGATCTCCGCCGCATGATCCTCGACGGCAACCGCGTCCGCCACGGCACGGATGCCAATGTCGCGCTGCGCATCCCAACCGACGACATCCTCCGCCGCGAGACCTTCCTCCCCGAGATCGAGGCGCAATGGGGCCCCGCCCCGGGCAGGCTGCAGACCGACGGCGCCGGCATCTACGTGCTCGGCCTCCGGCTCGGCAATGTCTTCATCGGCATCCAGCCCGCCTTCGGCTACGAGGGCGACCCGATGCGCCTGCTCTTCGAGCACGGCTTCGCCCCGACCCATGCCTTCTGCGCCTTCTACCGCTGGATCCGCGAGGATTTCGCCGCCCATGCCGTGCTGCATTTCGGCACCCACGGCGCGCTGGAATTCATGCCGGGCAAGCAGGCCGGCATGTCGGGCGAATGCTGGCCCGACCGGCTGATCGGCGACCTGCCGAACTTCTACTTCTACGCCAGCAACAACCCCTCCGAGGGCACCATCGCCAAGCGCCGCGCCGGCGCCGCGCTGATCAGCTATCTCAGCCCGCCCGTCGCCCATGCTGGCCTTTATCGCGGCCTGCTGGACCTCAAATCCTCCATCGACCGCTGGCGCGCCCTCGAGCCCGGCAGCGACCCCGACCAGCAGGCCGCGCTGGCGAAGCTGATCCAGGCCCAGGCCGTCGCCGTCGATCTCGCCGCCGCCGACTCCGCCTGGGAGGATGCCGACACCACCATCCTCGCTCTGGCCCGCGAGCTTCAGGCGCTGGAAGAGACGCTGATCCCCTACGGCCTGCACATCATCGGCGAGCCACCGAAACCCGAGGACCGCGCCGCCATGCTCGACGCCGCCGGGGTGACGGAGCCCGAGCGCCGCGCCCATCTCGACGCCCTGCTCGCCGAGGACCACGAGATCCCCGCCCTCCTGCACGCGCTCGATGCCGGCTACCTCCACCCCGCCCCCGGCGGCGACCTGCTCCGTACGACGGAAGTCCTGCCCACCGGCCGCAACCTGCACGGCTTCGACCCCTTCCGCATCCCGAGCGCCTTCGCTGTGCAGGACGGCGCCCGCCAGGCCGACCGCCTGCTCGCCCGCCACGCGGCGGATGGCAACGCGCTGCCCGAGACCGTCGCCCTCGTCCTCTGGGGCACCGACAACCTGAAGACCGAAGGCGGCCCCATCGCCCAGGCCCTCTGGCTGATGGGCGCCGCCCCACGCTTCGACAGCTACGGCCGCCTCTGCGGCGCCCAGCTCCTGTCATTAGAGACGCTCGGCCGCCCGCGCATCGATGTCGTCGTCACCCTCTCCGGCATCTTCCGCGACCTGCTGCCCTTGCAAACCCGCCTGCTCGCCGAGGCCGCCCTCCTCGCCGCTGAGGCCGACGAAGCCCCCGCACGCAACTTCATCCGCAAGCACGCCCTGGCCTTCCAGGCCGCGCATGGCGGATCGATGGCAGAAGCCGCGCTCCGCGTCTTCGGCAATGCCGACGGTGCCTATGGCGCGAACGTCAACCACCTCATCGGCAACGGCGCCTGGACCGAGGAGGACGAGCTCGCAGACGCCTATGAGCGCCGCAAGGGCTTCGCCTATGGCGTCAACGGCAAGCCCGTCCGCCACGCCGCCGTCCTCGCCCATGTCCTGGCGAGCGTCGAGGTCACCTACCAGAACCTCGATTCCGTCGAGCTCGGCGTCACCACCGTGGACCACTACTTCGACACGCTCGGCGGCATCAGCCGCGCGGTGAAGCGCGCCCGCGGCACCAGCGCCTCGATCTATATCGGCGACCAGACGCGCGGCGACGGCGCCGTCCGCACCCTCTCCGAGCAGGTCGCGCTCGAGACCCGCACCCGCGCCCTCAACCCGAAATGGTACGAGGCGCTGCTCTCCCATGGCTATGAGGGCGTCCGCCAGATCGAGGCGCAGGTGACGAATACCCTTGGTTGGTCGGCGACGACCGGCGAGGTCGACCCCTGGGTCTACCAGCAGCTTACCGAGACCTTCGTGCTTGACGCCGCCATGCGCGAACGCCTGGCCGCGCTGAACCCGACCGCCTCGGCCAAGATCGCCAACCGCCTGCTGGAAGCGCATGAGCGCCGCTACTGGTCGCCCGACCAGGGCGTACTCGACGCGCTGCGCCATGCCGGCGAGGAGCTGGAGGACCGGCTCGAAGGCATCACCGTGGAGATGGCCGCATGAGAATCGAGACGCCGCATGCCGCCCTCCACCGACGCCCCGAGCCCCCGCGCATGGACGGTGAGGGCAGCCTGCAGGTCCACCTGGACCCGAACATGACCATCGGCAGCGCCAAGGTCTTCTCCGTCTACGGCAAGGGCGGCATCGGCAAGAGCACCACCAGCTCCAACCTCTCCGTCGCCTTCTCGAAGCTCGGCAAGCGCGTCCTCCAGATCGGCTGCGACCCGAAGCACGACAGCACCTTCACCCTGACCAAGAGCCTGATCCCGACGGTGATCGACGTGCTCGAGACCGTCGACTTCCACTCCGAGGAGCTGCGCCCCGAGGATTTCGTCTTCGAGGGCTACAACGGCGTCATGTGCGTCGAGGCCGGCGGCCCGCCCGCCGGCACCGGCTGCGGCGGCTATGTCGTCGGCCAGACGGTGAAGCTGCTGAAGGAGCACCGCCTGCTGGAAGATACGGACGTGGTGATCTTCGACGTGCTCGGCGACGTGGTCTGCGGCGGCTTCGCGGCGCCCCTCCAGCACGCGGACCGCGGCATCATCGTCGCCGCCAACGACTTCGACAGTATCTTCGCGATGAACCGCATCGTCGCCGCCATCAAGGCCAAGTCGAAGAATTACGACGTCCGGCTCGGCGGCGTCATCGTCAACCGCAGCGCCGCCACCGACCAAGTGGACAAGTTCAACGCCGCGACCGGCATGCGGACGCTCGCCCACCTGCCGGACCTCGACGTCATCCGCCGCTCCCGCCTGAAGAAGTCCACGCTCTTCGAGATGGACCCGACGCCGGAGCTGGTCGCGGTGCAGGAGGAGTACCTCCGCCTCGCCGCCAGTCTTTGGGCGGGGACGGAGGCGCTCAGCGCTTCGCCCATGAAGGACCGTGACATCTTCGACCTGCTGGGATTCGACTGATGCCGAGCAGCACTTACACCGCCCGCCGCAGCGAGCTTGAGACCTATTTCGACCGCACCGCCGTCGAGGCCTGGACGCGCCTCACTTCGACCGCCCCGGTCGGCCGCGTCCGTGCAACGGTCCGCGCCGGCCGCGAGGCGATGCGCAACACGCTGCTCTCCTACTTGCCGGATGACCTCACCGGCCGCCGCCTGCTGGATGCCGGCTGCGGCACCGGCGCGCTGGCGGTGGAAGCCGCCCGCCGCGGCGCCCATGTCACCGCCATCGACCTTTCGCCCACCCTGGTCGCGCTCGCCGCCGAGCGCGCCTCGGGCCGTACCGGCCCCGGCCATGTCGATTTCCTCACCGGCGACATGCAGGATCCGGCTCTCGGCAAGTTCGACCACGTCGTCGCCATGGACAGCCTGATCCACTACAAGGCGCCGGATGTCGTGGCGGTGCTCGCCGGCCTCGCCGCCCGCACGCGTCACTCCATGCTCATCACCTTCGCCCCGCGCACCCCGCTGCTGGCGGCGATGCACGCCGTCGGCCAGTTCTTCCCACGCGGCGACCGTTCGCCCGCCATCGAGCCGGTCGCGGAGCGCCGCCTCGCGCGCCTCGTCGCCGCCGGCCTCCCCGGCTGGCAGCCCGGCCGCAGCCGGCGCATCGCCGCCGGCTTCTACATCTCCCAGGCCCTGGAGGTGTGCCGCAGATGAGCCGCATCGCCCGGGCCTGGACCAGGATCGGCCCCGAATTCCTCCCCTTCGCCGATGCCGCTTCAGCCGAACTGCCCCTCGGCCGCCTGCTGCGCCTCTCGCTCTTCCAGGTCTCGGTCGGCATGGGCTCCGTGCTGCTGATTGGCACGCTGAACCGGGTGATGATCGTCGAGCTCGGCGTCTCCGCCTGGCTGGTGGCGACGATGGTGTCGCTGCCGCTGCTCTTCGCCCCCTTCCGCGCCCTCGTCGGCCACCGCTCCGACAACCACCGCTCGGCCCTGGGCTGGCGCCGCGTTCCCTACATCTGGATGGGCACGTTGCTGCAATTCGGCGGCCTCGCCATCATGCCCTTCGCGCTGATCCTGCTGTCGGGCGACAGCAATGCCCCGCCCATCGTCGCCCATGTCGGCGCGGCGATGGCCTTCCTCCTCGTCGGCGCCGGTCTGCACACCACGCAGACAGTCGGCCTCGCGCTCGCCACCGACCTCGCCCCACCCGAATCCCAGCCGCGCGTCGTCGCGCTGCTCTCGCTGATGCTGCTTCTCGGCATGATGGTGAGCGCCCTCGGCTTCGGTGCGCTGCTGCAGCATTTCAGCCAGATCCGGCTGATCCAGGTGATCCAGGGCGCGGCGCTGCTCACCATGGTGCTGAACTGCATCGCCCTCTGGAAGCAGGAGCCGCGCGACCCGGGACGCACCCGCGCGAGCCGCCCCCAGCCCGGCTTCCTAGACTCCTGGCGCCGCCTACGCGGCGAGGGCCGCTGGACGCGCCGCCTCGCCGCCATCGGCCTCGGCTCCGCCGCCTTCAGCATGCAGGACATCTTGCTGGAGCCGTATGGAGGCCAGATCCTCGGCCTCTCCGTCGCCGCGACGACGACGCTGACCGCGCTCTTCGCCGGCGGCGGCATCGCCGGCTTCGCCATCGCCGCCCGCGGCCTCGGCCGGGGCGTCGACCCGCACCGCATCGCCGGCTTCGGCGCGCTCGTCGGCGCCATGGGATTCGCCGCAGTCATCTTCGCCGCCCCGCTCGACAGCCCGGTGGCCTTCGGCCTCGGCACCGTCGTCATCGGCCTCGGCAGCGGCCTCTTCACCGTCGGCACGCTGACGGCCTGCATGGACCTCGCCCGCAGCGGCCAGGCCGGCCTCGCCCTCGGCGCCTGGGGTGCGGTGCAGGCGAGCTGCGCCGGCGGCGCCGTCGCCATCGGCGGCGTGCTGCGCGACATCGTCTCCGACTTCGCCATGCGCGGCGGCCTCGGCACGACGCTCACCGTCGCCGCCACCGGCTACGGCGCGGTCTATTTGCTCGAGATCGTCCTGCTCTTCGCCACCATCGCGGCGATCGGCCCGCTCGTCAGCGTCGTCCGGCCGCGGCCCACATCCAGGCTCGGCCTCGCCGGGTCCCCGAGCTAGCGGAGGAACGCCGTCATGCAAACCGGTGCCATCACCAGCTATATCGATGTCGCGCAGGTCGCGCTCTACGCCTTCTGGCTCTTCTTCGCCGGCCTCATCTTCTACCTCCGTCGGGAGGACAAGCGCGAAGGCTACCCGCTGGAGAACGAGCGGTCGCCCCATGTCCGGGTGCAGGGCTTCCCGCCGATCCCGGCCCCGAAAGCCCTGAAGCTCGCGCATGAGGGCCACCGGATCCCGCGCCCGCAGGAGCGGAACCTCGATGGGATTCTGATCCCGACCGCTCCCTGGCCCGGCGCGCCGATGCAGCCCCTCGGCGACCCGATGCAGGACGGCGTCGGCCCCGCGTCCTATGCCCTCCGTGCCGAAGTGCCGGACGTGACCTTCGACGAGCAGCTGCCGAAGATCGTCCCGCTGCGGGCCGCCTCGGGCTATTACCTCGCCGCGCAGGACCCGGACCCGCGCGGCTACCAGGTCGTCACCGCCGATGGCCGCATCGCCGGCACGGTGATGGATTGCTGGGTGGACCGCTCCGAGACCGTGGTGCGCTATCTGGAGGCCGATGCCGAGGGATCCTCCGGCGCCCGCCGCGTCGTCTTCCCCATGGCGCTCGCCCGCGTGGATGCGAAGCGCCGCATCGTCAAGGTCGTCTCCGTCCTGGCGAACCAGTTCATCGAGGCGCCGATGCTGAAGGATGCCGACACGATCACGCTGCGCGAGGAGGATCGCATCAGCGGCTACTTCGCCGGCGGCCACATGTATGCCACGCCGCAACGCCTCGGTCCGCTCATCTGAAGGAGGCCGCCATGCAGGAACATGAGCTGGAGCCGGTCTGGGGCCTGCCCGAGCGCCCCCCGGCCGATGAGGCGATCCTCTGGCAGGGTGCGCCCGACTGGCGCGCCTACGCCCGGCGCGGTCTGCATTGCCGCGGCCTCGCCCTCTATTTCGCGCTGCTGCTCGGTGCCCGCTGCACCGCCTCGCTGATGGATGGCGCGAGCCTGCCGGTCGCGCTGCGCGATGCCGCCTGGTTCCTGCCCTTCGCCCTGGTGGCGCTGGCGCTGGTCCTGCTGCTCGCCGTGCTGGTGGCGCGCACCAGCGCCTACACCATCACCAGCAAGCGCATCGTCTTCCGGATCGGCATCGCGCTGTCGATGACGGTGAACATTCCCTTCGCCGCCATCGAGGCCGCGGCGCTGCGCCGCCATGCCGACGGCAGCGGCGACCTGACGCTGACGATCGCGCCGCGCCAACGCATTTCCTACATCTTCTTCTGGCCGCATGTCCGTCCGTGGCGCTACGCTCGCCCCGAGCCTGCGCTGCGCGCGATCCCGGATGCGGAAGCGGTGGCGCAGATCCTGTCGCGGGCCCTGGCCGCAGCGGCGGCGATGCCGGTCCGTCCGGTCGCCTCCGCCGCCCCCGCCGGGGCCACAACCGGCCCGCAGACGGCCGCGGCCTGAGGAGAGGGAAGATGCGCAGCCATTCCCACGACATGCCGGTGCCGCGCGGGCCGCTGATCGGCGCCGGCGTGCTCATCCTCACGGTCCTCGCCGCCACCGGCCTCGGACGCATGGCCGGCGCCGGCACCACCGCGCCGCGGAACGAGACGCCGGTGCTCGCCCGCAGCCTCGGCTTCGAGGACCGCGCCGACGGCGCCATCCTCGTCCGCGACGCGGAAGCCGCCCACGACATCGCCGTGCTGGAGCCCGGCACCAACGGCTTCGTCCGCGGCGCGCTGCGCGCCCTGGTGCGCGACCGCCGCCGCGAGGAGGTTGCCGGCCGCGCGCCCTTCCGCCTCGCTGCCTGGCCCGATGGCAGGCTGACGCTGGAGGACCCGGCGACCGGCGCCAGCATCGGCCTCGAAGCCTTCGGCCCGACGAACATGGACGCCTTTGCCCGCCTGCTGACCGCGGGGAGGGCTGCGCCATGAGCCTCGGCCTCATCTCCCGCCTCACCGGCGGCCGCCGCTTCGAGGTGCCCTGCACCGTCGACATCGAACGAAGCTTCGACAGCCTGCACGCCCATGCCATCCCGGAAGGCGTGCGGCTCCGTCCCGGCGACCGCGTCCTCGTGCACGACCTGCCCGGCCACATCGCGCATGGCGAGACGATGCGCTTCGAGGCGCGCGCGACCGTCATCCGCGCCGGCTGGCTGGAGCGCGCCTGGACCGAGGCCTCCGCCATCCTGGAGTTGACGGAACTCTACCATTGCGGCTTCGAGCCCAAGGAAGCGCCATGAACGCCGTAACCCCCGCCGCCCGCCGGCCGGTCAACGCCGTCACCCGCGAGGCGACGACCGACACCGTGCTCAGCCCGCGCTTCTACACCACCGATTTCGACGCCATGGACCGCATCGATGTCGGCAGCCTGCGCGCCGAGTGGGACGCGCTGATGGCCGAGTTCCACGCCGACCCCAACAAGGGCCATTTCGTCCGCACCGAGGCCTTCGACGAGTTCAGGCTCGACGCCCTGCCGGAGCCCTTGCAGAAGGAGCTGGTCGAATTCCTGGTCAGCTCCGTCACCGCCGAATTCTCCGGCTGCGTCCTCTATGCCGAGATCCGCAAGCGGGTGAAGAACCCCGACATGCGCGACCTCTTCGGCGTGATGAGCCGCGACGAGGCGCGCCATGCCGGCTTCATCAACGACGCGCTGAAGGACATCGGCATCGGCGTCGATCTCGGCTTCCTCACCAAGGCGAAGAAGTACCACTACTTCCAGCCCAAGTTCATCTTCTACGCCACCTACCTGTCGGAGAAGATCGGCTACGCCCGCTACATCACCATCTTCCGCCAGTTCGAGCGGCACCCGGAGCTGCGCTTCCACCCGATCTTCCTGTGGTTCGAGAAGTGGTGCAACGACGAGTTCCGCCACGGCGAGGCCTTCGCCCTGCTGATGCGCGCCAACCCCAAGCTGCTCGAAGGCCGCAACAAGCTCTGGGTGAAGTTCTTCCAGCTCGCCGTCTATGCGACGATGTATGTGCGCGACCATGCCCGGCCGGAGTTCCACAAGGCCCTCGGCATGACCCCCTCCGACTACGACTATCGGGTCTTCGACACCTGCACCGAAATCTGCAAGCAGGTCTTCCCGGTGACGCTCGATACCGACAACCCGGCCATGCGCCGCGGCTTCGACCGCCTCTTCCGCATCACGCAGAAGATGACGGCGGCCAAGGCGCGCGGCGGCATCGTCGGCAGGCTGCAGCGCGCCGGCCTCGGCGCCGCGGCGGCCGCCACCTTCGCCCGCCTCTACCTCCTCCCGGGCAAGCATGCGGCGCTGCCGGCGCAGATCCGCATGGCGCCTGCCTGGTAGCGCGCCATGGCCGATTACGGTCTGCCCGCCCTCTATGCGCTGTTCGTCTGGTGGTTCAGCACCGGGGCGATCATCTGGCTGGACGGGCTGCCGGCGCGGACCTATCGGCGCAGCATGCTGGGCGCGACGGCGATGCTCGGCGCCGCCCTCTGGGGCCTCGCTGCCAGCAGCGCGGACGCCTCGCCCATCGGCGCTTATTGCGCCTTCTCCTGCGGCCTGCTCGCCTGGGCCTGGCAGGAGATGGCCTTCCTGATGGGCTTCGCCACCGGCCCGCGCCGCGCGCCCTGCCCGGAAGGCTGCACCGGCTGGCCGCGCTTCCGCCTCGCCGTGCTGACCATCCTCCACCATGAGCTGGCGATCCTGCTCGGCGCCGTCGCCGTCCTCGCGCTGACCTGGGGCGGGCCGAACCAGATCGGCGCCTGGACCTTTCTGCTGCTCTGGGGCATGCGGCAGAGCGCCAAGCTGAACGTCTTCCTCGGCGTCCGGAACCTCAACGAGCAATTCCTGCCGCCGCACCTCGCCTATCTCGGCAGCTTCTTCGCGCGCAAGCCGATGAACCTGCTCTTCCCGCTCTCGGTGACGGCCGGCACGCTGCTCTGCGCCTGGTTCTTCCACCACGCCCTCGCCGGCACGGCCAGCGACTTCCAGGCCGCCGGCTTCACCTTCCTCGGCGTGCTGACCGCACTTGCCATCCTCGAACACTGGTTCCTGGTGCTGCCGATCCCGGCCGAGGCGCTGTGGAACTGGAGCATGAAGTCACGCCGCTCGACCGCACCGGCCGAGGCGCCGGCGGTGCCGCAGCATCTCCGCGCGCTGCGGCCCGCCGCCTGATGCACAAAAGGAGGGGACGATGAACTACGAGGCGTTCTTCAGGAAGCAGATCGGCGCCCTCCACCGCGAGGGCCGCTACCGCGTCTTCGCCGATCTTGAGCGCCAGGCCGGCGCCTTCCCCTATGCGACGCATCACCGCGCGCGCGGCAACCAGCAGGTCACCGTCTGGTGCTCCAACGACTATCTCGGCATGGGCCAGCACCCGAAGGTGCTCGCCGCCATGCACGAGGCGCTCGACAAGTGCGGCGCCGGCGCCGGCGGCACGCGCAACATCGCCGGCACCAACCACTACCATGTCATGCTCGAGCAGGAACTCGCCGACCTCCACGGCACGGAGGCGGCGCTGCTCTTCAACAGCGGCTACATGTCGAACTGGGCGACGCTCTCGACGCTCGCCTCGCGCATGCCCGGCTGCGTCATCGTTTCCGACGAGCTGAACCACGCCTCGATGATCGAGGGCATCCGCCACAGCCGCGCCGAGCGCCGCGTCTTCGCCCATAACGACCCGGCCGACCTCCGCCGCATCCTGGCCGAACTCGACCCGGAGACGCCGAAGCTCGTTGCCTTCGAGAGTGTTTATTCAATGGACGGCGACATCGCCCCCATCGCCGAGCTCTGCGACATCGCCGAAGAGTACGGCGCCATGACCTATATCGACGAGGTCCATGCCGTTGGCCTCTACGGCCGCCGCGGCGGCGGCATCACCGAGCGCGACGGCGTCGCCCATCGCCTGACGGTGATCGAGGGCACGCTCGCCAAGGCCTTCGGCGTCGTCGGCGGCTACATCGCGGGCTCAGCGGCCATGTGCGACTTCGTCCGCTCCTATGCCTCGGGCTTCATCTTCACCACCTCCGTGCCGCCCGCGGTCGCGGCCGGCGTCATCGCCAGCATCCGCCATCTCAAGGAGAGCAGCGTCGAGCGCGACCTGCTGCATGCGAACGCCTCGCAACTCCGCGCCAAGCTCGACGCCGCCGGCGTGCCGCACATGGAGAACCCGAGCCACATCGTCCCAGTGATGGTGCGCGACCCGGTGGTCTGCAAGCAGATCAGCGACCTCCTGCTGGACCACTACGGAATCTACGTCCAGCCGATCAACTACCCGACGGTTCCGCGCGGCACGGAACGGCTGCGATTCACCCCCGGTCCGTTGCACAGCGCGGCGGATATCGACCGCCTCGTTACAGCATTGTCCGAGATCTGGTCGCAGTTCAGCCTGCAGCGTGCTGCTTGAGAATCATTCTCATGGAACGAATTCCCTCATTGCTGCGCTTGGCAAACCTGAATCCGGACCCAAGCTTCGGTTGCCGGCCCACAGGAGGAGGACAAGCGAGACATGGACAGGACGAGAAAGCCGCAGGCGCGCCGCGAATTCCTGCAGAAGACCGGCCTTCAGGTCGCCGGCCTCGCGGCCCTGGCGCCGGTCGCCATCGCCACCGCGCGGGCGCAGGACAAGCTCGCACCCGAGATGGTGATGTACCAGGTCCAGCCAAAGGACGGCCAACGGTGCGACGGCTGCCTGCATTTCCAGCCGCCGAACGCCTGCGCCATCGTCAACGGCGAGATCAAGCCCGAGGGCTGGTGCGCCGTCTGGGCCGCGAAGGGCTGAAGCAGTTCCGGCGCGGCCCGCTCGCCGCGCCGGCCGGAGAGCGGCGGCCGTGACCGGGCGGCGCGCCTTCCCCTTCTCCGCCATCGTCGGGCAGGAGGAGATGAAGCTGGCGATCCTCATCGCCGCCATCGACCCCGGCATCGGCGGCGTGCTCGTCTTCGGCGACCGCGGCACCGGCAAGTCCACCGCCATCCGCGCGCTCGCCGCCCTGCTGCCCGAGATCCCCGTCATCGAGGGCTGCCCCTATCGCTGCGACCCGGCCGACGAGGCCGCGCTCTGCGCCGAGTGCCGCACCCGCCGCCCGCTGCGCACCGCCATGGCGCCCGTCCCGGTCGTGGACCTGCCGCTCGGCGCGACGGAAGACCGCGTGCTCGGCGCCCTCGACATCCAGCGCGCCCTGGCCGAGGGGGTGAAGAGCTTCGAGCCCGGCCTCCTCGCCCGCGCGCATCGCGGCTTCCTCTACATCGACGAGGTGAACCTGCTTGAGGACCACCTGGTCGACCTCCTGCTCGACGTCGCCGCCTCCGGCGAGAACGTCGTGGAGCGCGAGGGCCTGTCCATTCGCCACCCCGCCCGCTTCGTCCTGGTCGGCAGCGGCAACCCGGAGGAAGGCGAGCTTCGCCCCCAGCTCCTCGACCGCTTCGGCCTTTCGGTGGAGGTGACGACCCCGCGCGACCTCCCCAGCCGCATCGAGGTCATCCGCCGCCGCGACGCCTTCGAGCGCGACCCGTCCGGCTTCACCGCCCACTGGTCCGGCGCCGAAGCCGAGCTGCGCCGCCGCATCCTCGCCGCCCGCACCCGCTTGCCCGACATCGCGCTCCCCGATGCTGCGCTGGAACGCGCCGCCCGCCTCTGCCTCGCCCTCGGCACCGACGGCCTCCGCGGCGAATTGACCCTCATCCGCGCCGCCCGGGCGCTCGCCGCTTTCGAGGGCGAGGCCGAGGTGGACGACGCCGCCCTCCGCCGCGTCGCCCCGCCCGCGCTCCGCCACCGCCTCCGCCGCAACCCGCTGGACGAGGCCGTCTCCACGACGAGGGTCGAACGCGCCATCGCCGAGGTCTTCGTCCCGTGACCCCAACCGCCGAGCCCTGGGTCGATGCCGCGCGGGCCGCCGCCCTCCTGGCCATCGACCCGGCCGGGCTCGGCGGCGCCACCCTTCGCGCCCCGCCCGGCCCGGTGCGCGAGGCCTGGCTCGCCCTGCTGCGCGGCCTCCTGCCGCCGGCGACGCCCTGGCGCCGCCTACCCCTCGGCATCGCCGATTCCCGCCTGCTCGGCGGCCTCGACCTCGCCGCCACCCTGCAATCCGGCCGCCTCGTCGCCGAGCGCGGCCTCCTCGCCGAGGCCGATGGCGGCCTCCTTCTCCTGGCGATGGCCGAGCGACTCGCCCCCGGCACCGCCGCCCGCCTCGTCGCCGCGCTGGACACCGGCGAGGTCGCCGCCGAGCGCGATGGGCTCACCCTCCGCGCCCCCGCCCGCCTCGCCCTCATCGCCCTCGACGAGGGGATCGGGCCCGATGAATCCCCGCCCGCCTCGCTGCTGGATCGCCTGGCCCTCCGCCTCGACCTCGCCCCGATCCCGCCCTCCGCCACCACGGCGCTCGCCCCCACCGCCGGCCAGATCATCGCCGCCCGCGCCCTGCTCCCCCGGATCGCCGCCGGCCCGGACGTGCTGGAGGCCCTCTGTGCCACCGCCGCCGCCCTCGGCATCGACAGCCTCCGCCCGCCCCTGCTGGCGCTGCGCCTCGCCCGCGCCGCTGCCGCCCTGGCCGGCCGCGAGGCGGTGGCCGAGGAGGACGCGGCGCTGGCCGCCCGCCTCGTCCTCGGCCCCCGTGCCACCCAGGCCCCCGCCGCCCCCGAGCAGGAGGCGCCACCCCCGCCGCCCGAGACGGCCGAGGACCAGCCGCCCCAACCCAGCCCCGAGCAGATGGGCGAGATCCTCCTCGCCGCCGCCGAGGCCGCCATCCCCGCCGGCCTGCTGGATGGGCTCCGCCTCGCCCCCGCCCGCACCCGCACCCCCGGCACCTCCGGCACGCGCCGCGCCTCGCCCCTGCGCGGCCGCCCCATCGGCAGCCGCCCCGGCGAGCTGCGCGGCGGCGCCCGCCTCGCTCTGGTCGATACCCTCCGCGCCGCCGCCCCCTGGCAGCGCCTCCGGGGCGGCGGCAGTCCCCGCCTCCGCATCGCCCGCGAGGACATCCGCATCCGCCGCTTCCAGCAGCGCTCGGAGACGGCGACGCTCTTCCTCGTCGATGCCTCCGGCTCCGCCGCCCTGCACCGCCTGGCCGAGGCGAAGGGCGCCGTCGAACTCCTGCTCGCCGAATGCTACATCCGCCGCGACCGCGTCGCGCTCCTCGCCTTCCGCGGCACCGGCGCCGAACTCCTCCTGCCGCCGACCCACTCCCTGGTCCGCGCCCGCCGCAGCCTCGCCGCCCTGCCCGGCGGCGGCGGCACCCCCATCGCGTCTGCCTTGGACCAGGCCCTGGCCCTCGCGGATGCCATCCAGCGCCGCGGCCAGACTCCGCTGCTGGTCCTGCTGACCGATGGCCGCGCCAACATCGCCCGCGACGGCCGGCCCGGCCGCGAGCGCGCCATGGCCGAGGCACTGGAGGCCGCCCGCGCCCTCCGCGCCGCCCGCATCGCCGCCCTGCTGGTCGACACCTCGCCCCGCCCGCAGGAGGCCGGCCGCAGCCTCGCCGCCGCCCTGGGCGGTCGCTACATCCCGCTCCCCTATGCCGACGCCGCCGCCATCTCCCGGGCGGTTAGGCAAGGATGACCGCCAATCGCCCGGACTGGGCAACCGACGGTCGCGACTGGCCGAACCGCGCCGCCAGCCGCTTCGTCAAGGCCGCCGGCCTCCGCTGGCATGTCCAGATGGCGGGGGAGGGGCCCGTGCTGCTCCTCGCCCATGGCACCGGCGCCGCGACCCATTCCTGGCGCGGCCTGCTGCCCCTGCTGGCCCGCCGCTTCACCGTCGTCGCCCCCGACCTCCCCGGCCACGGCTTCACCGACACGCCCGCCGGCGCCCGCCTCTCCCTGCCGCTGATGGCCCGCGCCCTGACCGAGCTGACCCGCACCCTCGGCCTCTCCCCCGGCCTCGCCATCGGCCATTCCGCCGGCGCCGCCATCCTCGCCCGCATGACGCTCGACGCCGGCATCGCCCCGCGCGCCGTCATCGGCCTCAACGCCGCGCTGCTGCCCTTCGAGGGCTTCGCCGGCCAAGTCTTCTCCCCCATCGCCCGGCTGCTGGCCGGGGTGCCCGCCGTGCCCTGGTTCTTCGCCCGTCGCGCCGCCGAGCGCAGCGTCGTCGAGCGCCTGCTGCGCGACACCGGCTCCACGCTCGACGCGCGCGGCGTCGAGCTCTACGCCCGGCTGGTCCGCCGCCCCGCCCATGTGGCCGCCGCCCTCGGCATGATGGCGAATTGGGACCTGCACCCCCTGCTGCGCGACCTCCGCCGCCTGAAGCCGCCGCTGGTCCTGCTGGTCGGCGGCGCCGACCGCACCATCCCCCCAGCCGATGCCCGCCGCCTCAAGGCGATGCTCCCCGGCCTCCGCGTCATCCCGCTCCCCACCCTCGGCCACCTTGCGCATGAGGAGCAGCCGGAGCGCATCGCAGCCCTCATCACCAGCCTGGCCGAGGAACTGGGCCTCGCCTCCCTCGCCGAGGCATGATCCTCCCGCCCTCGCACCCCCAGCGCCTCGAGCTGAACGACGAGGTCCATGCCCGCCCGCCCGAGGCCCTGGCCCCGCCGCTTCGCCTCTCCTACCTCGCCCTGCTGACCGACCCGGCCCGCCGCGACGCCTCCTGGGAGGCGGTCTGCGACCTCGCCCGCCGCTCCGCCATCCCGCCGCCGCTGCCCGGCGCCAGTCATTTCAGCGCCGATTTCGGCCCCTTCCGGCTGAAATGGGAGCGCCACACCGAGTTCAGCCGCATCATGGTGATCGCCCCCGGCGCCGATGCGGCCGACCCCTTCGCCAGCCCCGCCCTCGCCGCCCTCCCGCCCGACTGGGTGCAGGCGCTGCCCGGCGAGCTGCTCGTCGCGACCCACCTCGCCCTGCTCCCCGCCGGCGAGGCGGATCCCGACACGCTCGCCGCCCGCCTCTTCGCCGGCAACAGCCTGATCGGCGGCACGATGAGCGGCGGCGCCGCCCGCGTCTTCACCGATTTCCGCATCCATGGCGGCTTCAGCCGCATCCTGGTCGAGGATATCCGCACCACCCCACGCCAGGCCGGCCGCCTCATCCAGCGCCTGCTGGAGATCGACACCTACCGCATGCTGGCGCTCCTCGCCCTGCCGCTGGCCCGCGACCTCGGCGCCCCCATCACCGCCAGCGAACGCAAGCTGGCCGAGATCACCGAAGCCCTTGTCACCGCCCGCAGCGCCGACGAGCCGGAGCTGCTGGAGAGCCTGACGCGCCTCGCCGCCGAGACCGAGAGCCGCGAGGCCCGCACCCTCTATCGCTTCAGCGCGGCGGAGGCCTATGACGACCTCGTCCAGCGCCGCATCGCCGAGCTCCGCGAGGGCCGGATGGAGGGGATGCAGACCCTCCAGGAATTCATGGAGCGCCGCCTCGCCCCCGCGATGAACACCTGCCGCGCCATGGCCGCCCGGCAGGACGCGCTCTCCCGCCGCGTCGCCCGCGCCACCCAGCTTCTCTCCACGCGCGTGGACCTGACGCGCGAGCAGCAGAACCAGGTGGTCCTCGCCAACATGGACCGCCGCGCCCAGCTCCAGTTGCGATTGCAGGAGACGGTCGAGGGCCTCTCCGTCGCCGCCATCACCTACTACATCGTCGGCCTGGTGGCCTATGTGGCGAAGGGGCTGAAGGCCAGCGGCCTGCCTCTCGACGTGGACCTCGTCACCGGCATCGCCATCCCCGTCGTGGCGGTGGCCGTCGCCCTGGCCATCCGGCAGTTCCGCCATGTGATGACGAAGCGCACGACCTTCCTCACTCCACCAGCGGGAAGGTAGCCGCCAGCGCCCAGGCCAGGGCCAGCGCATGCCCGATCGCCGCCGGCAGCGGCGTCCCCGTCGCCCGCCAGCTCCACCGCCCCACCAGCCCATAGACGGCGAGGAAGAGCAGCATCACGGGCACGATGATGACGAGGAAGAACAGCCGCCGCGGGTCCAGCGCCACGGCGAGGAGCAGCGAGACGAGGAAGGCGAGCTTCGTCGCCGGCGCCGCGAACCGCGCCGCATGCGGCCCCCGCACCGCCCATTCATCGGCGAGGAACCAGGGCAGCGTCCCACACAGCATCACCGGCACCAGCCAGGCCCGCATCCCCACCGGCAGGAAGCTCGCCAGCAGCAGGTCGATCGCCACCCCGAAGCCGAGCATCGCATAGGCCGCGACGCCCACGGCCCCGAGCGCGACCCGCCCCGGCCGCGCCCCGCTCCACCCCACGCCCCGCCACCACAGCAGCAGCCCCGTCAGCAGCCCATAGACCGCGCAATGCAGCGCGATATAGTCGCCGAGCAGCAGCGGTAGGAACCGCCCCGGCACCAGACGCAGCAGCAGCGGCGTCAGCACCGCCGGCACCAGCACGACCGGCCAGAAGCGCCGCCACCCCATCCCCCCGCCCTCAGCCCTGGCCACCGCCCGCGGCAGCAGCATCGACAGCGGCCAGCCCAGCGCCAGCAGCCCGCCGAACAGCAAGGCCAGCGCCCCTCCGCGGATATCGAGGAACCCGCTCCCCGCTTGCCCGAACACGCCATCGAACCAGGCGCGCGCTTCCGCCAGCGCATCCCGCCCGTAGAGGATGCCGATATGCTCCACCCCCGCGGCGAAGGCGTAGCGCCGCGCCGTCCCATCCTCGAAGCGACCGGTGGTGACGCGCTCCGCCCCCGCCCCGGCCAGCCGCCGCGCCGCATCCCGCAGGAATTCCGGCTCCCAAGCCCCGACCAACAGCAGCAGGTTGCGCGGCCGCTCCGCCGTCACCTCCGGCCCGAAGCCCGAGACCGCGACGGTCGCCGCCACGTCATCCCGCTCGAAGGCGAAGCGCACCACGATATCCGCCGCCATCGAATGCCCGAGCAGCGCCAGCCTGCCATCGCCCAGCCCCCGTGCCGCCTCCACCACCCGCCCGAGCGTCGCCAGCAGCGCCCCCGCCGCCGCCCGGTCGTCGCTCAGCCCGCCCGCCAGCGGCACCGGGTTCCGCCCATGCCCGGGGAAGTCGAAAGTCACCGCCACATACCCGCCCCTCGCCAGCGTCACGGCGAAGGCCTGCATCATCTGCTGCGACCCGGCAAAGCCATGCGCCAGCACGACAACCGGCCCCAGCGCACCGGAAGCCGGCCGGAACACCCGCGCCGGAATCTCCCCCACCGCCAGCGGCGTCTCCGCCACCCCCTCGCGCGCCGCATGCAGCGGCCAGCCGCCGAGCCCGATCGCCGCCAGCGCCAGCAGCGCCACGACCACCCCCGCAATTCGTCGCAAGCCCTGCTCTCCGCGCTGGTGGTTTCCGTCAAGCTAGGTTTACACTCGCATGCAATGCCCGACTTTACACCCGCCGCGCCGCCTGCCCTTCCGGCCCTGCTCCCGCAGGCCGCGCGCCCGCATGCGGTGGTGATCGGCTCCGGCTTCGGCGGCCTCGCCGCCGCCATCCGCCTCGGCGCCCGCGGCTACCGCGTCACGGTGCTTGAACGCCTGGCCGAGCCGGGTGGCCGCGCGCGCGTCCACCGAGAGTGCGGCTTCACCTTCGATGCCGGCCCGACCATCGTCACCGCGCCCTTCCTGCTGGAAGAGTTATGGGCGCTCTGCGGTCGCCGCATGGCCGACGACATCGACCTCCGCGCGCTCGATCCCTTCTACCGCATCCGCTTCGACGACGGCGCCACCTTCACCTATTCCGGCGACCAAGCCGCGATGCGCGCCCAGATCGCCGCCTTCAACCCCGGCGACCTCGCCGGCTACGAGCGCTTCATGGCGCTCAGCGCCGAGACCTGCCGCATCGGCTTCGAGCAGCTCGGCCACACGCCCTTCGGCCACTGGACCGACATGGCGAAGGTCGCCCCCGGCCTCGCCCGCCTCCAGGCCTGGCGCAGCGTCTACCGCACGGCGGCGGCGCATTTCCGCGACGAGCGCCTGCGCACCGTCTTCAGCTTTCACCCGCTGCTGATCGGCGGGAATCCCTTCGCCGCCAGCGGCATCTACGCCCTGATCTCGCATCTCGAGCAGCGCTGGGGCGTGCACTGGGCGATGGGCGGCACCGGCAGCCTGATCCAGGGCCTCGTGCGACTGATCGAAGGGCAGGGGGGCCGCCTCCGCTGCGAGGCCGAGGTCGCCCGCATCACCCTCGCCGGCCGCCGCGCGACGGGCGTGCAGCTCGCCGATGGCGAGACCATCACAGCGGACGTGGTCGTCTCCAACGCCGACGCCGCCTGGACCTATGGCAAGCTGCTGCCCAACCTGCCGCGCCGCCGCTGGACCGATGCGAAGCTCGCCCGCGCGCGCTACTCGATGAGCCTTTTCGTCTGGTATTTCGGCACCCGCCGCCGCTACGACTCCGTCGGCCACCACACGATCCTGCTCGGCCCGCGCTACCGCGGCCTGCTGCGGGACATCTTCACCCGCAAGCACCTGGCGGAAGATTGCAGTCTCTACCTCCACCGCCCGACCGCGACCGACCCGTCGATGGCGCCGCCCGGCTGCGACGCCTTCTACGTCCTGTCGCCGGTCCCGCATCTCGGCAGTGGCCTGGACTGGGCGCAGCAGGCCGAGCCCTATCGGCAGATGATCGCCCGCCGCCTGCACGAGACGCTGCTGCCCGGCTTCGAGCAGGAGGTCGTCACCTCCCGCCTCGCCACGCCGCAGCACTTCCGCGACGACCTGCTGGCCGTCCACGGCGCCGCCTTCGGCCTGGAGCCGGTGCTGACGCAGAGCGCCTGGTTCCGCCCGCACAACCGCTCGGAGGAGGTGGAGCGCCTCTACCTCGTCGGTGCGGGGACGCATCCCGGCGCCGGCATCCCCGGCGTCATCTCCTCCGCCAAGGTCCTCGACAGCGTGGTGCCGCATGCCTCTGCCCTGGCGTAAGCCTGTCCTTTCGGCGACCGACCTCGCCGCCTGCCGCGCCTTGCTGCGTGGCGGGTCGAAGAGCTTCCATGCGGCCTCGAAGCTCCTTCCCGCCCGCATCCACGAACCCGCCGCCGCACTCTACGCCTTCTGCCGCATCGCCGACGACGCGATCGACGAGGGCGGCGGCCCCGCCGCCCTCGCATCCCTCCACGCCCGCCTCGACGCCGCCTATGCCGGCCGCCCGCACCCGCACCCCGCCGACCGCGCGCTCGCCGCCGTCGCCGCCCGCTACGCCATCCCCCGCGCCCTGCCCGCCGCCCTGCTCGACGGCTTCGCCTGGGACCAGTCCGGCCGGCACTACGAGACGTTGGCCGAGCTCGAAGCCTATGCGGCCCGCGTCGCCGGCTCGGTCGGCGCCATGATGGCCCTGCTGATGGAGGAGCGCCGGCCCGAGGTGGTAGCCCGCGCCTGCGACCTCGGCGTCGCCATGCAGCTCACCAACATCGCCCGCGATGTCGGCGAGGATGCCCGCAACGGCCGCCTCTATTTGCCGCGCGCCTGGATGCGCGAGGCCGGCCTCGACCCGGAGGCCTGGCTCGCCGCCCCCGCCTTCGATGCGCGCCTCGGCGCGGTGGTGGGGCGCCTGCTCGCCGCCGCCGACGCGCTCTATCGCCGCTCCGAGGGCGGCATCGCCAGCCTGCCGCTCACCTGCCGCCCCGGCATCGGCGCCGCCCGCTTCATCTATGCCGAGATCGGCCGCGCGGTGGAGCGCGCCGGCCTCGACAGCGTGACGCGCCGCGCCACCGTCCCCGGCCGGCGCAAGGCCGTGCTGCTCGCCCGCAGCCTCGGCGCCCTGCTGATGCCGCGCCCGGCCGTCGGCGCCCCGCCGCTGGAGGCGACGCGGTATCTCGTCGAGGCCGTCGCCGCCGCCCCGCCGCCGCGCCCGCGCTACCGCTCGCCCGCCCGCTCCTTCGACGAGCGCGTGGCCTGGCTCGTCGGTCTCTTCACCCGGCTGCAGCAGCAGGAGCTGCGCCGCAACGGATAGGAGGCTCCCATGCGCAACCTGCCCGGCATCCTCATGCTCGCCGGCGCCGCCTGGCTCGTCTGGTCCGCCCTCGGCCGCCGCCGCCGTGCGCAGGACGCAGCCGCCCGCGGCGAGGCCCCGCCCGCCCTGCATCCATCCCTGGAGATGATGGGCGGCATCATGCCGCCGCTGGTCAATCTCGGCCTCGTCATCGCCGGCAGCCAGGTCGCCTTCGCCTTCTGGCTGACGAGCGGCGCCGGGATCTTCGGCCCGCTCGACCTCATCGGCTTCCTCGCCCTGCTCGCCGCCTACGGCCACTGGCTCGGCACCAAGGCCCGCCACCGCCTACCGGCCTGACCACCGCCGCCGCAGATCGACCAGATGCGCCACCAGCGCGGCGCTGAGCGCGAGCCCGATCCACCCCCACCAGGCGCCCGCCATCGCCGCCCAGAGCGCCAGCATCAGGCAGGCCCCCGGCGCCAGCAGCGCGAGGATATCGCCCGGCGGCAAGCCCCGCCTGCTCCGCCTGTGCAGCAGAAGCAGCAACGCCGCCTCCGCCAGCACGAAGCCGAGCAGCAGCGGCGCCACCAACCCATCCTCGAACAGCCAGCCCATCGCCTTCCCCCACCTACGGGGGAAGGCTAGCGCAGCTCAGGCGACGACGCGCCGGTAGAGATGCCAGGTCGCATGCCCGAGCAGCGGCATCACCACCGCGAGGCCGATGAAGGCCGGCAGGCTCCCCAGCAGCAGCAGCGCGACGACGAGCAGGCCCCAGATCGCCATCGTCACCGGGTTGGCGAGGCAGGCGCGGATCGAGGTCTGGATCGCCGTCCCAACGCTCACATTCCGGTCGAGCAGCATCGGCACCGACACCACCGTCAGCATCAGCACCGCGACCGCCAGCACGAAGCCGACCAGGTTGCCGATGAGGATCAGCCGATGCCCCTCCGGCGTGTTGAAGGCGATCCGCGCCAGCTCGCCGATGGAGCCCGGCACCGGCCCCACCGTCGCCTCGAAGATCATCCGCGCCGCGAAGAGCCAGGCGACGAAGATCGCCATCACCAGCACCCCCATCGCCGCGATGGAGAAGAAGGAGGGGCTGCGCAGCACGTCGAAGGCATTGAGCCAACTCGCCGGCTGCCCTGCCTCCCGCCGTCGGCTGATCTCGTAAAGTCCGACGGCCGCCACCGGCCCCACCAGCGAGAGCCCCGCGATCAGCGGGAAGAGCAGCGGCAGCAGCTCACCGCCCGCCATCGCCCGCGCCGCCACCAGCCCGACCACGGGATAGAGCACGCAGAGGAAGGCGAGCTGCGTTGGCGTCGCCAGAAAATCGTCGAGCCCTTCCCGCAGCGCCTCGCGCAGGTCGGCGGTGCCGATCGTGCGGATGGCGGGCCCGGTACGGGTCGCAGAGGCGTCGGTCGTCCAGGCTTTGGCCATGGAATATCCTCCCTATCTCAAGGGCCCGACCCCGGACCGGGGCCGAACGTCAAGCGACGGGTGATATATGACTACCATGCCGCTGATCGACGCTTCACACCGCTGTGAGGCATCTGGCCGATGATGGAAGCCCTGGCCCAGTTCGAATGGGCGCTGATCCTCTTTCTCGTCCTCGGCCTCGCGGTCTGGGAGCTGATCCGCCTGCGGCGCGACAAGCGGAAGGACTAGATCCAGCGGCGCGGGATCTTGAAGGGCAGCATCATCTGGATCGGCACCGCCGCGAACCGGTCGAGCATCAGGCTCTCATGCACCGCCGTCGCCCGCTCCCCGCAGAGATGCGTCTCGACGACGGAGCGCGCGTAGAAGGGCGCATCCTCCAGCACCTGCACGACGCGCGGCTGATGCCCCGCATCCACGCCCGTCGGCCGCCTTATTCCCCAGCGCGTGCGCGGCAGCAGGGCAGGGGAGGGCACCGCCATCTCGCGCACCTGCGCCGCCGCATCCACCCGCAGGGCCAGCGACTGCCGCGTCCCGTCCCGCCGCTCGGCATTGTAGAGGATTGCCGCCCCCTCGCTGAGCGGCGCCCGGCACCAGTCCCACTCGACGAAGTCGCGCTCCAGCGGCGCATCTCCGTCATTGGTGTCGAAATACGCCGCCCCCGACCAGGCGAGCCCCGGCTTCTCGAACTCCACCTCCGCCCGCCCCACCGCCGCGATCGGCTGCCAGCGATGCCGCCCCGCCGCATCCAGCAGGAAGCGCCGCCGGTTGATCCCCGCCGGCCGGATGCGCACCACGCCCCGCAGCCGCGAGGGGATCGGCGCCGTCACCTCCTCGATGCGGATGGTCAGCACCTCGCCGTCCCAATCGAGCGCGCTTGGGCCGAGCCGCAGCGTCGTCGCACTGCGTTGCACGGAATCCCGCCCGCGCTCCGTCATCGCCCAGCGCCGCGGCTGGCCGTAGAGCGCCACGTTCAGCCCCGAATGATGCAGCGGGTCCGCCACCCCCTGCCGCCGCGCCATGGCGTAGTAGGGCGAGAAGACGCTGCCGAGGAAGGCGATGATCGTCAGCCCATGCCGGCCGTCATCGCTCAGCGCATCGACATACCACCAGGCATAGCCGTCCGGCGCGACCGCGCGGTCGAATCCAGGTGCCCAAGCAGCTGCGCCGCCGCCAGCCGCCCCGACATCGCCGCCATCGGCACGCCCGGCCCCGGATGCACGCTCCCCCCCGCCAGGTAGAGGCCCGGCAGCTTCGTCACCGCCCCCGGCCGGCCGAAGCTGCTCGCCCAGCCATGCAGCGCCCGGCCGTACAGCGCCCCGCCCGTCGCCGGGAAGAGCCGCTCGAAGCCCAGCGGCGTGGTCAGTACCGTCGCGCCTCTGTCCACCTGCAACCCGCAGCGCCGCAGCAGGTCGAAGCTGTTCCTCTCGCATGATGCGGTCTCCTCGGCGGTGAAGGCGCGCCGGTCGCCGAGCGCCGGCGCGTTGGTCAGCACGAGCAGCCGCTCCGGCCCGTCGGGCCCGGCCCCCGCATCGTCGCGGTCCTGCGCGCAGACATAGACGGTGGGCGCCGAAGGCAGCTGCCCGCGCCCGAAGATGTCGCGGAACTCCGCCTCGTAGTCGCGCGAGAAGAACACCGTGTGCCGCGCCAGCGGAAAACCCGAAGCTCTGGCCTCCATGCACCAGGTCATTGCTGACAGGCTCCGCTCCGCCGCCGGCCTCTCGACCGCGCCCTGCGCCGCCGCCCCGAACAACCCGCCCGCCAGCGCCCCCAGATCGGCATTGGCGATGACCGCCTCCGCCCCGATCCGCTCGCCGCTCCGCAGCACGACGCCCGACACCCGCCCGCCCTGCGCCTCGATTTCCCGCACCTCGGCGCCGTAGCGGAACCGCGCCCCCTTGGCCTCCGCCAGCCCCGCGAGCGCCAGCGCCAGCCGATGCATCCCGCCATCGACCAGCCATACTCCCGCCTGCTCCACATGCGCGACGAGCATCAATGTGGCCGGCGCCTGGAAGGGCGATGAGCCGCAATAGGTCGCATACCGCCCGAAGAGCTGCCGCAGCCGCGCATCGCGGAAATGCTTCCCCAGCTCCTTCCAGAGCGTGGCGAAGGGCGAGACGCCCCACATGTCGGTGAGCCCGCGCAGCCCCGCCCCCGCCGCCAGCGACAGGGGCGTCGGCCGCGCCGCGCGGATGAACGGCCCCTCCAGCGTCCGGTAGATCTTCCGCGCCCGCTCGCAGAAGTCGCGGTACCCGCGCGCCTCCGCCGCCCCCGCGAACCGCCCGATCGCATCGGCCGATGCCCCGATATCGGCGAACAGGTCGAGCCTCTCCCGCTCGCCCCAGGCATGCCGCGCCAGCACCGAGACCGGCCGCAGCCCCACATGCTCATCGAGCGAGACCCCCGCCTCGGCGAAGAGCTCCTCGAAGACCCAACGCATGGTGAAGACCGTCGGCCCGCCATCGATGCGCGCATCGCCCACGGCGACCTCCCGCATCTTCCCGCCTGGTGCCGCCCCCCGCTCGAGCACGGTGACGTCGAGCCCCCGCGCCGCCAGCACGACGGCCGCCGCCAGCCCGGCGATCCCGGCTCCGATCACCACCACTCGCGCATCAGCTGGATTAGTCGTTGACGCCATTGTCCATTAAAGATGACACTTTCGACTGACAATCAAGCCTTACAGTCAAGGCAGGGGAGGTCGCCATGGACGCCGTGACGCGGATCGAACGAGCCCTTAATGCCGCCATCGCCCTCGCCGAAGGCCCCGGCAGCCCGCCGCGCCTTGCCGAAGCCATGCGCTACGCCGTCTTCCCCCGCGGCGCCCGCCTCCGCCCGCGCCTCGTCCTCGCCGTCGCCGGCGCGGTCGGCGACGACCAGCCCGGCCTCGCGGAATCCGCCGGCGCCGCCATCGAGCTCCTGCACTGCGCCTCCCTCGTGCATGACGACCTGCCCTGCTTCGACGACGCCGCCACCCGCCGCGGCAAGCCGAGCCTGCACCGCGCCTTCGACGAACCTCTGGCGGTGCTGGCCGGCGACGCCCTCATCGTCCTCGCCTTCCAGCTGATGGCCCGCGCCGCTGCCGCCGCGCCGCAACGCCTCGGCCCCCTCATGCTCACCATCGGCGATTCCGTCGGCATGCCGACGGGCATCGTCGCCGGCCAGGGCTGGGAAAGCGAGCCCCGCTGCGACCTCACCGAATACCAGCGGCAGAAGACCGGCTCCCTCTTCGCCGCCGCCACCGCCGCGGGCGCCGCCGCCGCGGGCGCCGACCCGGACGCATGGCGCCTTCTCGGCGACCGCCTCGGCGAGGCCTACCAGGTCGCCGACGACATCCGCGATGCCGTCTCCGACGAAGAGGAACTCGGCAAGCCCACCGGCCAGGACGCCGCCCACCACCGCCCGAGCGCCGTCCTGCAACTCGGCCTCCCCGACGCCATCGCCCGCCTCGAATCCCTCGCCGCCGATGCCGCCGCCGCCATCCCGCCCTGCCCGGGCGCCGAGGGCCTTCGCGCCGTCATCCTGCTAGAGACGCAGCGCCTGCTGCCGCGCAGCCTCGCGGTGCGGGCCGCATAGCCCGCATGTCCAGCGCCATGGCCCGCCCCGCCGGCCTGCTGGACCGCGCGCGCGACACTTATGACCGCATCCTCGCCAGCCCCCGCTTCCGCAGCCTGGCGACACGCTTCCCGCTGACGCGCCCCGTCGCCCGCCGCCGCGTCCGCGCGCTCTTCGATCTCTGCGCCGGCTTCGTCTATTCGCAGGTGCTGCTCGCCTGCGTCCGCCTCCGCCTGTTCGACATCCTATGCGACGGCCCCGAGGAGGAATCCCGCCTCGCCGCCCGCCTCGCCCTGCCGCCCGAATCCGCCGCCCGGCTCTTCGCCGCCGCCGCCTCGCTCGGCCTGTTGGCACGGCGCAGCGAAGGCCGCTGGGGCCTCGGCCCGCTCGGCGCCGCCATGGTCGACAACCCGGGCGTCACTGCGATGGTCGAGCACCACGCCCTCGTCTATGGCGACCTCGCCGACCCAGTCGCCCTGCTGCGTCGCCCGCGCGGCGGCAACCACCTCTCCGGCTACTGGCCCTATGCCGGGACGGCGACGCCCGCCGCCCTCCGCCCCGAGCAGGTCGCCGCCTATACCGACCTGATGGCCGCCTCCCAGCCCATCATCGCGGGGGAGGTGCTGGCGGCCTATCCGCTCCGCCGCCACCGCTGCCTGCTGGATGTGGGGGGAGGCGACGGCTCCTTCCTCCGCGCCGCCGGCACGCGCCACCCGCATCTGCGCCTGATGCTCTTCGACCTTCCTGCCGTCGCCGAGCGCGCCGGCCCCCGCTTTGCCACCGCCGGCATGTCCGACCGCGCGAGCCTGCACGGCGGCGACGTCACCACCGACGCGCTGCCGCAGGGCGCCGATATCATCAGCCTCGTCCGCGTCATCCACGACCATGACGACGCCCGCGCCTTGGCCATCCTCCGAGCCGCCCACGCCGTCCTGCCCCCCGGCGGCACGCTGCTGCTCGCCGAGCCCATGGCCGCGACCCCCGGCGCCGAGCCGATCGGCGAGGCCTATTTCGGCTTCTACCTCCTCGCCATGGGCACCGGCCGCGCCCGCACGCCAGTCGAGCTGGCCAGGCTTCTGCAGCAGGCCGGCTTCACTACGCCCCGCTTGCGCCCGACCCGCACGCCGCTGCTCGTTCGGGTGATGACAGCCGAAGCTGTCGTTAATACTTGACAGTCACCGGTGTCAGTTTAAGCTGACATCAATCAGAAGAGGGAGGGCTGACGATGGACACCATGGCAGTCCTGCTGCAGGAGCCGGAGCAGCTGATGCTCCGCCGCCTCGACCTCACCCCGCCCGGCGCGGAGGATGTCGTCGTCGATGTCGAATGGAGCGGCATCAGCACCGGCACGGAGCGCCTGCTCTGGAGCGGGCGGATGCCAAGCTTCCCCGGCATGGGCTACCCGCTGGTCCCCGGCTACGAATCCGTTGGCCGCATCGCGGAGACCGGTTCCTTGTCGGGCCGCACCCCCGGCCAGCGCGTCTTCGTCCCCGGCGCCCGCTGCTTCGGCCCGGTGCGCGGCCTCTTCGGCGGCGCCGCCCGCCGCCTCGTCGTAGCCGGCGAGAAGACCGTCCCCGTCGCCGAGGCCCTTCGTGAGAATGCGGTGCTGCTGGCCCTCGCCGCCACCGCCCACCACGCGACGGCGGGCGGCACGCAGCCCGAGCTGATCATCGGCCACGGCGTCCTCGGACGCCTGCTGGCCCGCCTCTGCCTCGCCGCCGGCGCACCGCCTCCCACCGTCTGGGAGAGCAACCCTGCCCGCCACGCCGGCGCCGAGGGCTACCCCGTCCGCGACCCCGCCGAGGACCCGCGCCGCGACTACCGCAGCATCGTCGATGCCAGCGGCGACAGCGCCCTGCTCGACACGCTGATCGCCCGCCTCGCCCCGGGCGGCGAGATCGTGCTGGCCGGCTTCTACGCCGCGCCGCTCTCCTTCGCCTTCCCGCCCGCCTTCATGCGCGAGGCCCGCCTCCGCATCGCCGCCGAATGGCGCGCCCCCGACCTCGCCGCGGTGACGTCGCTGATCGCCGAGGGCCGTCTTTCCCTCGACGGCCTCATCACCCACCGCGAGCCCGCGCCGCACGCCGCCTCCGCCTACCGCACTGCCTTCACCGATGCGTCCTGCCTCAAGATGGTCCTGGATTGGAGCGAGTGTTCATGAACGCATCCGTCGGCAATCCCAGCTCCGCCACGCCGCAGGCCAGCATGCAGGACGCCCTCCGCGCCGAGGCCGCGCAGGAACCGGATGCCCCGCACACCGGCCCGGTGAAGCGCGAAACGCAGATCATCGCCATCTACGGCAAGGGTGGCATCGGCAAGTCCTTTACCCTCGCCAATCTCAGCTACATGATGGCGCAGCAGGGCAAGCGCGTCCTGCTCATCGGCTGCGACCCGAAGAGCGACACCACCAGCCTGCTCTTCGGCGGCCGCGCCTGCCCCACCATCATCGAGACCTCTTCGAAGAAGAAGCTCGCCGGCGAGGCCGTGCAGATCGGCGATGTCTGCTTCAAGCGCGACGGCGTCTATGCGATGGAGCTCGGCGGCCCCGAGGTCGGCCGCGGCTGCGGCGGGCGCGGCATCATCCACGGCTTCGAGCTCCTGGAGAAGCTCGGCTTCCACCAGTGGGATTTCGACTACGTCCTGCTCGACTTCCTCGGCGACGTGGTCTGCGGCGGCTTCGGCCTGCCGATCGCCCGCGACATGTGCCAGAAGGTCATCGTCGTCGGCTCCAACGACCTGCAGAGCCTTTACGTCGCCAACAACGTCTGCTCGGCGGTGGACTACTTCCGCCGCCTCGGCGGCAATGTCGGCGTCGCGGGCCTGGTCATCAACAAGGATGACGGCACCGGCGAGGCGCAGGCCTTCGCCGAGGCCGTCGGCATCCCCGTCCTCTCGGCCATCCCCGCCGATGACGACATCCGCCGCAAGTCGGCGAATTACGAGATCGTCGGCATGCCCGGCAGCCCCTGGGCCTCGGTTTTCGAGACGCTGGCCGAACAGGTGGCGACGGCGCCGCCGGTCCGTCCCAGCCCGCTCTCGCACGAGAACCTGCTCGGCCTCTTCAAGGGCGATGCGGTCGGCCGCGGCGTGGTGCTCGACCCGGCGACGATGGAGGACATGTGCGGCTCGGCCCTGGTCGAGAAGCCTTCCCTCGAAGTCGTCTACGAGGGCAGCTGAGCATGGCCGAGGGCGCATCCTGCCATGGCGGCCGCGAGACGATGCAGGCCGCCGCCCGCGCCGCCGGCAAGTCGGAGGCGCTCGACCGGCTGATGGCCGACTACCCGCGCGGCCCGCATGACCAGCCGCAGAGCATGTGCCCCGCCTTCGGCTCGCTCCGCGTCGGGCTCCGCATGCGCCGCGTGGCGACCATCCTTTCGGGCTCGGCCTGCTGCGTCTACGGCCTCACCTTCACCAGCCATTTCTACGGCGCCCGCCGCAGCGTCGGCTACGTGCCCTTCAATTCCGAGACGCTGGTCACCGGCAAGCTCTTCGAGGACATCCGCGAGGCCGTCCACGCCACCGCGAAGCCCGACGAGCTGGACGCCATCATCGTCATCAACCTCTGCGTCCCGACCGCCTCGGGCGTTCCGCTCGACCTGCTGCCGAAGCAGATCGACGGCGTCCGCGTCATCGGCATCGACGTGCCCGGCTTCGGCGTCCCGACCCATGCCGAGGCGAAGGACGTGCTCGCCGGCGCCATGCTCCGCTACGCTCGCCACGAGGCGGAGGCCGGCCCCGTCGCCCGCCCCGCCGCCCTGGTCGAGGGCGAGCCGACCGTCGCGCTGATCGGCGAGCTCTTCCCCGCCGACCCCATGGGCGTCGCCGCGCTCCTGGCCCCGATGGGCCTCGCCGTCGCCCCGCAGACGCCCGCCCGAGAATGGCGCGACCTCTACGCCGCCCTCGACTGCGAGGTCGCCGCCGCCACCCACCCCTTCTACACCGCGAGCATCCGCGAATTCGCCGCCGCCGGCCGCCCCGTCGTCGGCTCCGGCCCCGTCGGCGTCGAGGGCACCGAGGCCTGGCTGCAGGGCATCGGCCGCGCCGCTGGCCTGCCGCAGTCCCGCATCGACCTGGCTAAGTCCCGCGCCCTGCCGGCCATCCAGGCGGCGCTGGCCGCCGCGCCCATCCGCGCCCGCATCACCGTCTCCGGCTACGAAGGCTCCGAACTCCTCGTCGCCCGCCTGCTGGCCGAGGCCGGCGCCGAGGTGCCCTATGTCGGCACCGCCTGCCCGCGCACCGAATGGTCCGAGGCCGACCGCGCCTGGCTCGCCGCCCGCGGCAGCCACGTCCAGTACCGCGCCAGCCTCGAGCAGGACATGGCCGCGATGACCGAGGTGAAGCCCGACCTCGCCCTCGGCACCACGCCGCTCGTGCAGAAGGCGAAGGAGATGGCGATCCCCGCCCTCTACTTCACCAACATGGTCTCCGCCCGGCCCTTGTTCGGCCCCGCCGGCGCCGCCTCCATGGCCGCCATCGTCGCCGCGCAGACGCGGGGCCGCGAGCGCTTCTCCCGCATGGTTTCCTTCTTCGAGGGCGTCGGCACGCCCGACCGCGCCGGCTACGGCTTCCGCGGCCGGCCGGAGGAGCCCGCCGGCTTCCGCGACCGCCAGCGCAAGCTGCGCGCCGCCAAGCTCAAGGCCGACGAAGCGGTGGGGAGCTAGCGCGATGCTCGTCCTCGACCACGACCGCGCCGGCGGCTACTGGGGCGCCGTCTATGCCTTCAGCGCTGTGCGCGGGCTGCGCACGGTGATCGACGGCCCGGTCGGCTGCGAGAACCTGCCCGTCACCGCCGTCCTCCACTACACAGATGCGCTGCCGCCGCACGAGCTGCCCGTGGTGGTCACCGGCCTCGACGAGGAAGCCCTCTCCCAGACCGGCACCGAGGGCCCGATGAAGCGCGCCGCCGAATCAGGCGATGTCGAGCTTCCCGCCGTCGTCGTCACCGGCAGCATCGCCGAGATGATCGGCGGCGGCGTCACGCCCGAGGGCAGCAACCTCCGCCGCTTCATCCCGCGCACCATCGACGAGGATCAGTGGCAGGCCGCCGACCGCGCCATCAACTGGCTCTGGACGGAGTTCGGCGCCAAGAAGGTCCGCCCCCGCAAACGCGCCGAGGGCAGCCCGCCCCGTGTCAACCTCATCGGCCCGATCTACGGCACCTTTAACATGCCCTCCGACCTCGCCGAGATCCGGCGCCTGGTCGAAGGCATCGGCTGCGAGATCAACCTCGTCTTCCCGCTCGGCAGCCATGTGGACGACATCGCCCGCCTGCCGGATGCCGACATCAACATCTGCCTCTACCGCGAGTTCGGCCGCAAGCTCTGCGAGACGCTGGAGCGGCCCTACCTGATGGCCCCCATCGGCCTCTTCGCCACGACGAACTTCCTCCGCAAGCTCGGCGAGCTGACCGGCCTCGACCCGGAGCCCTTCATCGAGCGCGAGAAGCACACGACGATCAAGCCGATCTGGGACCTCTGGCGCAGCGTCACCCAGGACTTCTTCGCCACCGCCAGCTTCGCCGTGGTGGCGACCGAGACCTATGTGCGCGGTCTCCGCCGCTTCTTCGAGGAGGAGCTGGGCGTGCCCTGCGCCTTCTCCTTCGCCCGCCAGCCGGGGCTGAAGACCGACAACGCCGCCATCCGCGCGGCGGTCCACAAGACGCCGCACCTCGTCCTCTTCGGCTCCTATAACGAGCGGATGTATGCGGCGGAAGCGAAGGCCCGCAGCACCTACATCCCGGCGAGCTTCCCTGGCGCGATCATCCGCCGCGCCACCGGCACGCCCTTCATGGGCTATGCCGGCGCCACCTACCTCATCCAGGAATACTGCAACGCGCTGTTCGACGCGCTCTTCCACATCCTCCCGTTGGGGACGGATCTCGACCGCGTCGCCGCCACCCCCGCCCGCCCCGCCGAGCGCTGGGAGCCCGAGGCGCAGTCGCTGCTCGAGGCGCATCTCGAGACCGAGCCCTTCCTGCTCCGCATCTCGGCCGCCAAGCGGCTCCGCGACCGCGCCGAGCGCGAAGCCCGCGAGGCCGCCGAATCCTCCGTCACCGCCAGCCGCGTCGCCGCGCTGCTGCGCGCCCTCGCCGAGGGCCAGGCCGCATGACCGGTCCCCCTTCCTTCGCCGCGCGGCCCCACCGCGCCGCGCCCCGTCGCGCGTGGCTCATCCGGCCGCGTCGATCCCTGCCGCGCGGGAGTTGCGCGGTAACGGCCGCAAGGCCGCCATCGAAGAGGACATCGAGATGGCCGGTACCGATCTGCGAGATGGCTCGCTGACGGGGCTGACGGAGAGCGAGGCGAAGGAATTCCACGGAATCTTCGTCACGTCCTTCATCATCTTCACCGTCATCGCCATCGTCGCGCATTTCCTGGTTTGGCAATGGCGCCCCTGGCTTCCTGGGCCACGCGGCTACACGCAGTCGATGATCGACGGCGCGGCGTCGCTCGCCAGCTACGTCACCTGAGGGGAGGGCAGAACTCATGTGGCGTATCTGGCTGCTGTTCGATCCGCGTCGCGCGCTGGTCGGGCTCTTCACCTTCCTGCTCGTGCTCGCGCTGGTGATCCACTTCATCCTGCTCAGCACGAACCGCTTCAACTGGATCGAGGGTCCGCGCCCGCAGGCGATGATCACCGACACCATCAGTTCGGTCGTATAGCACGGCCGCTCAGGCGACGGACGGGGCACGCCCTCGCCCGCCGCCCTTGCCGCAACGAGGCTGCCCGCAGGGACCGCCTCCCCATCCGGGGTATCCACCATGGCGATGCTCAGCTTTGAAAGGAAATACCGCGTCCGCGGGGGCACCTTGATCGGGGGCGACCTCTTCGACTTCTGGGTCGGGCCCTTCTATGTCGGCTTCTTCGGCGTCACGACGATCTTCTGCACCCTCGTCGGCACGCTAATGATCTTCTACGGCGCCGCCATCGGTGGCACCTGGAACCCGTGGACGATCAACATCGCCCCGCCCGATCTGAAATACGGCCTCGGCCTCGCGCCGCTGAAGGATGGCGGGATCTGGCAGATCGTCACCGTCTGCGCCCTCGGCGCCTTCGTCTCCTGGGCGCTGCGCCAGGCGGAGATCGCGCGCAAGCTCGGCATGGGCTACCACATTCCCGTCGCCTACGGCATGGCCGTCTTCGCCTACTTCACCCTGGTGGTGATCCGCCCGGTGTTGATGGGCGCCTGGGGGCATGGCTTCCCCTACGGCATCCTCAGCCATCTCGATTGGGTGTCGAACACCGGCTACCAGTACCTGCACTTCCACTACAACCCGGCGCACATGCTCGCGGTGACCTTCTTCTTCACCACGACGCTCGCCCTGTCGCTGCACGGCGCGCTGGTGCTCTCGGCCATCAACCCCGCCCCGGGCGAGGACGTGAAGACCGCCGAGCACGAGAACACCTTCTTCCGCGACACCATCGGCTACTCCATCGGCACGCTCGGCATCCACCGCGTCGGTCTCTTCCTCGCGCTGTCCGCCGGGTTCTGGAGCGCGGTCTGCATCGTCATCTCCGGTCCCTTCTGGACCCATGGCTGGCCGCAATGGTGGGGCTGGTGGCTCAACCTGCCGATCTGGAGCTGATGCACGAGCAAGGAGGAGGACCATCCCCATGGCGGAATACCAGAACATCTTCACCCGCGTGCAGGTGAGGGGCCCCGCCTATGTCGGCGTGCCGCTCGCCCGCGGCAGCAGCCCGCGCGACGGCAAACCGAATTTCGCCTATATCCTCGGCTGGCTCGGCGATGCGCAGATCGGCCCGGTCTATCTCGGCTGGCTCGGCATCATCTCGCTCATTTTCGGCTTCGCCGCCTTCGAGATCATCGGCCTCAACATGCTGGCCTCGGTGAACTGGGATCCCGTCCAGTTCATCCGCCAGCTCCCCTGGCTGGCGCTGGAGCCGCCCTCGCCTGCCTATGGACTGCAGATTCCGCCGCTGGCGGAGGGTGGCTGGTGGCTGCTCGCCGGCCTGTTCCTCACCGTCTCCATCCTGCTCTGGTGGGCCCGCACCTATCGCCGCGCCCGGCAGCTCGGCCTCGGCACCCACGTTCCCTGGGCCTTCGCCGCCGCCATCTGGCTCTACCTGGTGCTCGGCTTCTTCCGGCCGCTGCTGATGGGCTCCTGGTCCGAGGCGGTGCCCTTCGGCATCTTCCCGCACCTGGACTGGACGGCGGCCTTCTCGCTCCGCTACGGCAACCTCTTCTACAACCCCTTCCACATGCTCTCGATCGTCTTCCTCTACGGCTCGACCCTGCTCTTCGCCATGCACGGGGCGACCATCCTGGCGGCCGGCCGCTTCGGCGCGGAGCGCGAGGTGGAGCAGGTGATCGACCGCGGCACGGCGCATGAGCGCTGCGCCATCTTCTGGCGCTGGACCATGGGCTTCAACGCCACCTTCGAGAGCGTCCACCGCTGGCTCTGGTGGTTCGCCGTGCTCTGCCCGCTGACGGGCGGCATCGGCATCCTGCTGACCGGCACGGTGGTCGACAACTGGTACCTCTGGGGCGTCAAGCACGGCATCGCGCCGGCCTATCCCGAGGTCTTCCGCGCCATGCCCGACCCACTCCTCGCTCCGGGAGCCGCACAATGAGCTTCTCCCTCAAACTCGGCGCGGTGCTCGCGGGGCTGCTCGGCCTCGCGGTCATCCTCCTCACCTTCGAGCGCCCGCCGGTGGAGACGGTGCAGACCGGCTTCCGCGGCGTCGCCCTTGGCAACATCGCCAATCCGCGGCTGCAACCGGCGCTGGCCGCGGCCAACCAGCTTCCGCCGATGATCCCGCGCGTGCCCTCGGTCGGTCCCCGCGCCGGTCAGGCCTACCGGAATGTGCAGGTGCTGGGCGAGCTGGGCGTCGCCGAATTCGCCCGCACCATGGCGGCGATGACGGCCTGGGTTTCCCCGCAGCAGGGCTGCAACTACTGCCACAACCCGGCGAACATGGCCTCCGACGAAGTCTACACGAAGGTCGTCGCCCGCCGCATGTTGCAGATGGTCGCCCGCATCAACGCGGAGTGGAAGCCGCATGTGCTGGAGACCGGCGTCACCTGCTACACCTGCCACCGCGGCAACCCGGTTCCGCTGAACGTCTGGTCCGAGAATACCGGCCCGATGCGCGGCGAGGGCTTCTCCGCCTCCTCCAACGGGCAGAACTTGGCCTCGCCGGTGGTGGGCGACAGCTCGCTCCCCTACGACCCCTTCAGCCGCTACCTCGATCAGGCGGTCAACATCCGCGTCCAGACGCCGGACCCGCTGCCCGCCGGCAACAGCCAGGGCATCAAGGATGCCGAGTTCACCTACGGGCTGATGATGCACTTCTCCCAGGCGCTCGGGGTGAACTGCACCACCTGCCACAACAGCCGCGCCTTCTCCGCCTGGGACCAGAGCGCCCCCCAGCGGACCAATGCCTGGCACGGCATCCGCATGGTGCGGGACATCAACCACAACTTCATCGATCCCCTGCAGCCGCTCTGGGCGGCCAACCCGAACGGCCCGCCCGGCGGCCCGCAGCGCGCCCGCCTCGGTGCGCATGAGGACCCGCTGAAGGTCAACTGCACCACCTGCCACCAAGGCGTGAACAAGCCCCTGAACGGCGTCTCGATGCTGCGGGACTACCCGGAACTGACCCGCATCACCAATATCGACGCGCCACCGCCAGTCCGGCAGTAGCGCGCCCGCCAGCCAGGGGCCGGCCCTTCCCTGCGCGGGGGAGGCCGGCCTTTGGCATGTTTGGAGGCCGGGACGGGTTGCGGGCACCACCGCTTCGGCTATATGCATCCTGGCCCTTGCGCCCCGCGCCTGTTTCGCGCGGCCCACCGGCCGCCGCCGCTCCGAGGACGTCACCGCCTATGAATTCGCTCGAGCTGAACAAGGCCTTTGCCGCCGTGCTGACGGCCGGGATCACCTTCATGGTGGCCGGCCAGGTGGGCAAGCTGCTGGTGCATGGCGAAAAGCCGCATGAAAGCGCCATTCGCATCGGCGACCCGACCGGCGGCGCCCCGAGCGCCGCTCCGGCCGCCGCCCCGCAGGCCGAGCCGATCTCCGGCCTCCTCGCCAGCGCCGACGTCGCCGCCGGCCAGCAGATCGCCCAGCGCAATTGCGGCGCCTGCCACAGCTTCGACCAGGGCGGCCGGAGCGGCATCGGCCCGAACCTCTACAACGTCGTCGGCGCGCCGCATGGGCATGTCGAAGGCTTCAATTACTCGGCGGCGCTCAAGGGCAAGCAGGGCCCCTGGGACTACGAGGAGCTGAACCACTGGCTCTACAAGCCGGCCTCCTATGCGCCGGGCACCCGCATGGCCTTCGCCGGCCTGAGCAACACCCAGCAGCGCGCCAATGTGGTCGCCTATCTGCGCAGCCTCTCGCCGAGCCCGAAGCCGCTGCCGCCCGCCGGTGAGGCCGCTGCCCCGGCGGCCGCGCCCGCCGCTGCGGCTGCTGCGGCGCCCGCCGCGGCCCCGGCTCCGGGCGGCGCCCCCGCCGCTGCTCCGGCCGCCGCCTCGGCCGAACTGCCGCCGATCGCCCCGCTGCTGGCCAACGCCAACGCGGACAACGGCGCAGCCATCAGCCGCCGCCTCTGCGCCGTCTGCCACACCTTCACCGAGGGTGGCCGCAACGGCGTCGGCCCCAACCTTTATGACGTGGTCGGCAAGCCGCACGGCCATCTCCAGAGCTTCAACTACTCGGCCGCGCTGAAGGCCCATCAGGGCCCATGGAATTACGAGGAGCTGAACCGCTGGCTCTTCAAGCCGACGACTTACGCCCCCGGCACCCGCATGGCCTTCGCCGGCGTCTCGAAGCCGGAAGACCGGGCGGACATCATCGCCTATCTCCGCAGCCTGTCGGCCAACCCGCAGCCGCTGCCGTAACCGGGCCGGGAACTCAGCCTAGCGGCTGAGTTCCCGCGTCATCGCCTCGATCCCGCCGAGGGTCAGCGGGAACATCCGATCTTCCATCAGCTGCCGCACCAAGCCGATGGAATGCGTCCGTCCCCAGCCCGCCTGCGGCATCGGGTTCAGCCAGGCGCTGCGGCGGAAATGCCTGGTCAGCCGCGCCATCCAGGCGCTCCCCGGCTCCTCGTTCCAGTGCTCGACGCTGCCCCCGGGCTGGACGATTTCATAGGGGCTCATGCTCGCATCCCCGACGAAGACGGCATTGTAGTCCGGCCCGTATTTCCGCAGCACCTCGAGGGTCGAGACCTCGCTTTCCCGCCGCCGCCGGTTGTTGGTCCATAGCCGCTCATAGGGGCAGTTGTGGAAGTAGAAATGCTCGAGATGCTTGAACTCCGCCCGTGCGGCTGAGAACAGCTCCTCCGACAGCTTGACCCAGTCATCCATCGACCCGCCGATGTCGAGGAAGAGCAGCACCTTCACCGTATTGTGCCGCTCCGGCACCAACTTCAGGTCGAGCGACCCGGCATTGTTCGCGGTGGAGCGGATGGTGTCCGGCAGGTCGAGCTCCGTCGCCGCCCCCTGCCGGGCGAAGCGCCGCAGCCGCCGCAGCGCCAGCTTGATGTTCCGCGTGCCGATCTCGACCGAATCGTCGAGGTCGCGGAATTCCCGCTTGTCCCACACCTTCACCGCCCGCCGGTGCCGGCTCTCCTCCTGCCCGATGCGCACGCCCTCCGGGTTGTACCCATGCGCGCCGAAGGGCGAGGTCCCGCCCGTGCCGATCCATTTGCTGCCGCCCTGGTGCCGGCCCTTCTGCTCGGCGAGGCGCTGCCGCAGCATCTCCATCAGCTTGTCGAACCCGCCCGCGGCCTGGATCGCCGCCTTCTCCTCCTCGGTCAGCAGCTTCTCCGCCATCTTGCGGAGCCATTCCTCCGGCAGCTGCCGCACCAGCGTGTCGAACCCCTCGCCCTCCGGCGCCTCCAGCCCCTTGAACACCTCGCCGAAGACCCGGTCGAAGCGATCGAGATGCCGCTCGTCCTTGACCAGCGCCGCACGGCTGAGATGGTAGAAGTCGTCGACATTGTAGTCGGCGACCCCTTCCTTCATCCCGCGCAGCAGGGCGAGATACTCGGTGATGCTCGCCGGGATGCCGGCATTGCGCAGCGCCAGGATGAAATGCGCGAGCACCGCCCGCTACCTCTGCCGCTGCCGCGAGAGGAAGGCCAGCCGCTCGAACAGATGCACGTCCTGCTCGTTCTTCAGCAGCGCCCCGTGCAGCGGCGGGATCGCCACCTTCGGGTCGGAGGAGCGCAGCACCTCCGGCGGCAGGTCCTCGATCATCAGCAGCTTCAGCCAGTCGAGCAGCTCGGAGGTCGCCGGCTTCTTCTTCAGCTCGTTGACGCCGCGGATCTGGAAGAAGACGTTCAGCGCCTCACGCGCCAGCTCCTGCTTGATGTCGGGAAAATGCGCCTGGACGATGCGGTCCATCGTCTCCCGGTCGGGGAAGCGGATGTAGTGGAAGAAGCAGCGCCGGAGGAAGGCATCCGGCAGCTCCTTCTCGTTGTTCGAGGTGATGATGACGACCGGGCGGTGGCGCGCCACCACCGTCTCCTTCGTCTCGTAGACGAAGAACTGCATCCGATCGAGCTCGAGCAGCAGGTCGTTTGGGAATTCGATGTCGGCCTTGTCGATCTCGTCGATCAGCAGGACGTGCTGCCGGTCGGCGGCGAAGGCCTCCCACAGCTTGCCCCGCACGATGTAGTTCGAGATGTCGTGCACCCGCTCGTCGCCGAGCTGCCCGTCGCGCAGCCGCGAGACGGCGTCGTACTCGTAGAGCCCCTGCTGCGCCTTGGTGGTGGACTTGATGTGCCACTCGATCAGCGGCAGGCCGAGCGCCTTCGCCACCTCATGCGCCAGCACCGTCTTGCCGGTGCCCGGCTCGCCCTTCACCAGCAGCGGCCGCTGCAAGGCGACGGCGGCGTTGACCGCCACCTCCAGGTCGCGCGAGGCGATGTAATTCTCGGTGCTCCTGAACCCGGCCACGCCTGCCCCCTCGCCATTCCCTTTCGGGGCAAGGTGGCCTCTCCCCCGGCATCGGGCAAGCCATCTTCGGCGTATCCGCGGGGTGCCTCATGACCGAGCCACCGGACCGCAGCCCATTACCGGTTCGGCCGCAGGCCCCAGGACCTCAGCCCCGCCGAGCGCCTGGCCGACAAGGTCGCCGAACTCGGCGGCTCCTGGGCCTTCATCCTCGGCTTCGGCCTGTTCCTGCTGGCCTGGGCGCTGCCCTTCGGCGCCTGTCGCTACATCTTCCGGAACCTGCTGCTCCCGATGATCGCCGCCCTCCAGCCCCGATCATCATGATGAGCCAGAACCGCCAATGACTGCGAGGCGAACCTGAAGGCCTGGATCGAGACGGTGGCTCCGCACGAGAAGCTGGACCCGCTCTGCACCCGCGAGATCGAGGTGCTGCTCGCCCGCCAGCAGGAGCGGATCGACCTGCTGGCGCGGCTGCTGGGTGAGGAAGGACCAAAGCAAGCTCCGACCAGGTGGAATCACCTGATCGGAGTATCTGCCCGACCGAACACGACCTGGACCGCGCCCCGCGCTCTCAGGAACGCGGATCGTGGCCGGTCCTGCGGGACTTCAGACCTTCGCCAGCCCCGCCGCCTTCATCGCATCGCCGAGCGCCTTGTCCGCCGCCGCCAGCGCCTGCCCCGCGCCCGCGCCGTCGGCATAGACCAGGCCGAAGCCGCGCGCGTTCATGAACTCCTGGTACTCCTTGGAGTCGAACACCTTCTTCAGCGCCGGCTCGATCGCCGCCTTCACCTCGGCCGGCAGGTTCGCCGGCCCGGCGATGATGCGCATCGCGCCGGCGGTGATGTCGATGTTCATCGTCTCCTTCAGCGTCGGGATATTGGCGAAGGCCGAGAGCCGCTCCGGCGCCATCACCGCGAGACTCCGCGCCCGCCCGGCATCCAGCATCGCCCGCGCCTCGGGGACGGAGCAGGTGGTGAAGTCGAGCCCGCCCGCCGCCAGGTCCTGCATCGCCGGCGCCGCGCCGTTGGAGGGCACCCAGCGTACATGATCCGCCTTCAGCCCCATCGCGCCGAGCCAGCTCGCCAGCGCCAGGTGCCAGATGCCGCCCTGGCCCGTGCCGCTCGCCTTGAACTTGCCCGCCGGGCTTGCCTTGATCGCATCCGCCAGCTGCTGGACGTTCTGATAGGCCGAGCTGGCATTCACCTGGATGCCCGGCGGGTCGTTGTTCAGCTGCCCGAGCGGGGTGAAGTTCTTGTAGGTAACCTCCGTCAGCCCCTGCCAGTGCAGCATGCAGATCTCGGAGGTGATGATGCCGAGCGTGTAGCCGTCCGGCGAGGCCTGGGCGATGGCGGTATGCCCCACCACGCCGGAGCCGCCGGTGCGGTTCACCACGTTGAAGGGCTGGCCCAGCTCCCGCTCCAGCAGGGTGGCGGCGATGCGCAGCACCGCGTCCGTCCCGCCGCCCGCGGCCCAAGGGCAGAGCATCTGCACCGGCCGCGCCGGCCAGCGCGGCTGGGCGAGGGCAGGGGAGGCGAGGGGGGCGGCGATGAGGGCGGCGCCCGCCCCCAGCAACCCACGGCGATCGATCGAAACCATGACATGTCCTCCGGCTGACTTGTTGATTATCGTTACTATATCGCACCCTATGCCGGCAAGCGCCGCCCGCCGGTCCGGTTCCAGATCCACACCCCGAGCGGCCAAAGCAGCGCGCCGATGGTCATCGCCGCCAGCACGGCGGAAACCGGCCGCTCGAAAAAGGGCATCACGTCGCCATCCGACTTGATGAGCGAGGTGATGAAATTCTGCTCCACCATTGTCCCCATGACGATGCCCAGCACCAGCGCCGCGACCGGATAGCCGTTCCGCTCCATGACGAAGCCGAGGATGCCGAAGACGCCGACCAGCAGCACCGAGAACAGGTTGTTCCCCGTCGCATAGGCGCCGACGGCGCAAAGCAGCAGGATCACCGGCATGATCGAGGCCCGCGGCGCCCGCAGCACCTTGGAGGCGATGCGGATCATGACGATGCCCAAGGGGATCATGATGATGTTGGCGATGATGAAGATGAGGTAGAGCGCATACATGCTGCGCGCATTCTCGGTGAAGAGCGTCGGCCCCGGGTTCAGCCCCTTCATGTAGAGCACGCCGATGGCGATGGCCGTGATGGTGTCGCCCGGGATGCCGAAGAGCAGCGACGGCACCCAGCCCGAGGCGAGCGAGGCGTTGTTCGAGGCCCCCGCCTCGACCAGCCCCTCCGGGTGCCCCGTCCCGAACTTCTCGGGCTCCTTCGAGAACTTCTTCGACATCGCATAGCTGACCCAGGCGGCCATGTCGGCCCCGGCCCCCGGCAGCACGCCGATGATGACGCCGACGATATTCCCCCGCCACATCGGCCATTGGTACTTCTTGGTCAGCTTCCACTGCCCAGCGAGGATGGAGCCGAATTTCCGGTCCGGCATCTTCGGCGGCTCAGGCGTCGCCATCGCCCGCATCACCTCGCTGACGGCGAAGACGCCGACCAGCGCCGGGATCGGCTCGATCCCCCCCAGCAGGTCCGTCAGCCCGAAGGTGAAGCGCGGCGTGCCGGCCGGATTCTCCATCCCGATGCAGGCGATCAACAGCCCGAGCAGCATGGAGGCGATCGCCTTGATCGGCGAGGAGCGCGCCACCAGCGTCGCGCACATCAAGCCGAGGAAGGCGAGCCAGAAATACTCGAAGGTCGAGAAGGACAGCGCCATCTCGGCCAGCAGCGGCGCCATCAGCACCAGCGAGAGGGTGCCGACAATGCCGCCGATGGCCGAGAACCAGAGCCCGGCGCCGAGCGCCACCTCCGGCTGGCCTTTGCGCGTCATCGCATAGGCTTCATCGGTATAGGCGGCCGAGGCCGGCGTGCCCGGGATGCGCAGCAGGCAGCCCGGGATGTCGCCCGAGAAGATCGCCATGGCAGACGCCGTGATGATCGTGGCGATGGCCGCGATCGGGCTCAGCCAGAAGGTGACGGGCACCAGCAGCGCCGTCGCCATGGTGGCCGACAGCCCCGGCAGCGACCCGACCACCAGCCCATAGATCGCCGAGGCGACGATGGCGATGATGACATCCGGCGCCGCGACCAGGCGGAAGGCTTCGATGACTTCGTTCATGATACGCCTACCACGGTGCCGGCAGCACGCCGTCGGGCAGGGGCACCCGCAACAGCTTGTAGAAGGCGAGATGCACGAGCGCCGGCGCCACCACCGCCAGCGGCACGGCCAGCCGCATCCGCGCCCCGAGCGCCACCGCAACGGCGAAGACGATGATCGCCCCCGTCAGCAGGAAGCCGAGCGGCTCCGAGGCCAGCATGTAGAACAGCAGCAGGGCAGGGGGGATCAGCACGCGCAGCCCGCTGAGGCGCGAGCCCGTCGCCGACACCTCTTCTTCCGGAGCCTCGAAGCTGCGGCCAATGCCGAGGGCGATCAGCGCTCCGCAGATCACGAGGCCGGAGCCGATCAGCAGCGGGAAGGCGGCCGGCCCGACATCCTGTCCCGGCACCGCCGGCAGGCGCGAGCCGCTCCAGGCCGCGAGGCCCCCGAGGACCACCAGGACCCCCCCGGTCACCCGGTCGGATAATTGCACGGGTTCTTTCCCCCCTTGGACGCTCAGACTCCGCAACCACTCTACCCGGCCCATCCCCGAGGTCCAGACCGCGCCCGCCGATTTGGCGCTCACGTCGCGGCAAGGCATCATCAAGCCGAACGGAGAAACGCCCCAACCATGACACCCGATTGGTACGACCGGCTCCACTCCATCGAGGCGACCGAGGCCGGCCTCGCCTCGGCCGGCTACATCGCCAGCCGCCCCATCGCGACCGCGGCCTGGCTGGCGCATCACCTGCAGAAGCCGATCCTCGTCGAAGGCCCCGCCGGCGTCGGCAAGACGGAGCTGGCGAAGGCGCTGTCGCGCTGGCTCGGCATCGGGCTGATCCGCATGCAGTGCTACGAGGGCCTCGACGAATCGAAGGCCCTCTACGAGTGGAAATACGGCAAGCAGCTGCTCTACACCCAGATCCTGAAGGACCGCCTCGGCGCCGCCCTCGGTGAGGAGCCCGGCCTCGACGCCGCGCTCGCCCGCCTGCACGGCTTCGGCGACCTCTTCTTTTCCGAGCAGTTCCTCGAGCCCCGCCCCCTGCTGCGCGCCCTCCGCGAGCCCGGCGGTGCCGTTCTCCTCATCGACGAGGTCGACAAGGCCGATCAGGAATTCGAGGCCTTCCTGCTCGAACTCCTCTCCGACTACCAGGTCTCCATCCCCGAGATCGGCACCGTCCGCGCCGATGTGCCGCCGCTGGTACTGCTCACCTCCAACAGCCAGCGCGACCTCGGCGACGCGCTGAAGCGCCGCTGCCTCCACCTCCATATCGGCCTGCCCGATGCCCGGCTGGAGGCGCGCATCCTCGCCGCCCGCCTCCCCGGCCTCGAGGACGAGCTGCGCCGCCAACTCGTCGCCTTCGTCCAGCAGCTCCGCACGCTCGACCTGCGCAAGCTCCCCTCGGTCAGCGAGACCATCGACTGGGCCCGCACCTTGCTCCTGCTGCATGTCCGTGAGCTGGACGTGGCGCTGGTGCGGGACACGCTGAATGTCCTGCTGAAATTCGAGGCCGATATCGAGGCCGCCGAACCGCGCCTCGCCGAGCTGCTGGCCTCCGCCCGGCGCGACGCCGTCCCGATCCGCTGATGCAGGGCCCGCTGCTCGACTTCCTGCGCGCCGCCCGCAGCGCCGGCCTCCGCATCTCGCCGGCCGAGAGCATCGATGCCGCCCGCGCCGTGGAGCAGGTCGGCTATGCCGACCGCGCCACGCTGCGCGACACGCTCTCCCTCGTCCTGGCGAAGTCTGCGGAAGAGAAGCGCCTTTTCGCCGACTGCTTCGACCTCTTCTTCTCCCGCCCGGCCTTCACCCCCGAGCAACCGGAGGAAACTGCGCCCGCCACGGCCGACAGCCCGCTGGCGCAGATGCTGCTCGCCGGCGACCAGTCCGGCCTCGCCGCTGCCGCCGAGGGCGCCGCGTCGGAGATCGAGGTCGCCAACATCACCATCTTCACCCAGGTGAACCTCTACACCCGCCGCATCCTGGAGCGCATGGGCCTCGCCGCCCTCGACCGCGAGATCGCCTCTGCCCCGCCCGCGATGGCCGGCCGCCTGCGCGAGGGCCGTGACCGCCTGCGCGAGCAGGTTCGTGAATTGGTCCAGCAGAACCTCGCCCTCTACGCCCGCGGCCAGGCCGAGGAGTACCGCAACCGGACGCTCACCCGTACCCGCCTCGCCGCCATCGACCGGCGCGACCATGACCGCATGCGCAAGCTCGTCCGCGCCATGGCCCGCCGCCTCGCCACGCAATACGGCCGCCGCCGCAAGCGCCGGCGCCGTGGTCTCCTCGATGCCCGCCGCACCATCCGCCGCAACATGGGCTGGGACGGCCTGCCCTTTCTCCCCGTCTGGAAGGAGGAAGTGATCGACAAGCCGAAGCTCGTCGTCCTCTGCGACGTCAGCGGTTCCGTCGCCGCCATGGCGCAATTCCTGCTGCTCTTCCTCTACTCGCTGAACGAGGCCCTCGCCGGCCTGCACGCCTTCGCCTTCTCCGGCACGCTCGTCCCCGTCTCCGACCTGCTGGAAAGCCAACCCATCGAGCGCGCCATCCCCGCCGTGCTCGACCGCGCCGGCTTCGGCTCATCCAATTACGGCCAAGCCCTCGCCGACTTCGCCGAAGGGCATATGGCCCTGCTCGACAGCCGCACCACGGTCATCATCCTCGGCGACGGTCGCGGCAACCGCACCGACCCGCGCGCGGACCTCCTCGCCGCCATGGCCAACCGGGCGAAGCAGATCGTCTGGCTGAACCCGGAGCCCCGCCCGATCTGGGGCACCGGCGATTCCGACATGCCCCGCTACGCCCCGCATTGCCGCGTCGCCGCCGTCTGCAACACCCTCGACGCGCTCGACCGCATCATCGCCGGCCTGCTGCGGGATGGCGCCTGATGAAGTCGATGAAGGCCCGCAGCGGCGCCGGCACCAGCCGCCGCCCCGAATAGTAGAGGAAGGGCCCCGGGAAGGACGGCCACCACGGCTCCAGCACCGCCTCCAGCGCCCCGCTGTCGAGATACGGCCGCAGCCAGTCCTCGAACAGCGCGACGATCCCCGCGCCGCCGACCGCCGCCTCTACCGACAGATCCACCGCCCCGCCGACATTGACGACCAGCGGCCCCGTGGGATCGACCCGCACCGTCTCGCCCTCCCGCTCGAACTCCCAGGGCGGCATGTTCCCGCTCGGGAAGCGCCCGCGCAGGCAGGCATGCCCCAGCAACTCGCGCGGATGCTCCGGCCGTCCACGCCGGTCGAGATAGTCCGGTGCCGCCGCCGTTGCGAAGCGCTGCACCCGCGGCCCGATCGGCACCGCGATCATGTCCGCCTCCAGCCGCTCGTCGTAGCGGATGCCCGCATCGCAGCCGGCGGCCAGCACATCGACGAAGCTTTCCTCGGCCGTGACTTCCAGCCGGATCTCGGGATAGGCCGCGAGGAATCCCGGCACGATCGCCGGCAGCACCAGCCGCGCCGCACTGACCGGCACGTTGAGCCTGAGCGTCCCCGCCGGCCGGTCGCGGAAGCCGTTGACCACGTCCATCGCGGCCTCCACCTCGCCGAGCGCCGGCCCCAGCCGCTCCAGCAGCCGCTCGCCCGCCTCGGTCGGCCGCACGCTCCGCGTCGTCCGGTGCAGCAACCGCACACCGAGCCGCGTCTCCAACCGCCGCACCGCCTCGCTGAGGCCGGAGGCGCTGGCCCCCGCCACCCGCCCCGCCTCGCGGAATCCCCCCGCCCGCGCCACCGCAAGGAAAGCCTGAAGCTCACCGAGATCCGCCGCCATTGTCCGATATTCCGCACAGGTCGTGCGGATCGTGGCCCGTTCTCGCGCAGTGCGGCAGGCCCTAACTCTGGCCGGCACCCAGGAGAACCCCCATGACCAACATCGACCAAGCCGGCACCTTCCAGCTCGGCAGCCGCCCGGTGAAGCGCCTCGGCTACGGCGCCATGCAGCTCGCCGGCCCCGGCGTCTTCGGCCCGCCCCGCGACCGGGACGCGGCGCTCGCCGTGCTCCGCGCCGCCGTCACCGCCGGCGTGGACCACATCGACACCAGCGACTTCTACGGCCCCCACGTCACCAACCAGTTGATCCGCGAGGCCCTCTCGCCCTATCCCGCCAACCTCACCCTCGTCACCAAGATCGGCGCCAGGCGCGACGAGAAAGGCGCCTGGCTCCCCGCCTTCTCCGCCGAGGCGCTGACCCAGGCCGTCCACGACAACCTCCGCAACCTCGGCCTCGACGCGCTGGAGGTCGTCAACCTCCGCATCATGTTCGACGTCCACGGCCCCGCCGAAGGCTCCATCGAGGCCCCGCTCACTGCGCTCACCGAGCTGCAGCGCCGCGGCCTCGTCCGCCATATCGGCCTCAGCAACGTCACCGCGGCCCAGGTCGCTGAAGGCCGCCGCCTCTGCGCCATCGCCTGCGTGCAGAACCAGTACAACCTGGCCTATCGCGGCGACGACGCCCTGATCGACGCCCTCGCCCGCGACGGCATCCCCTACGTGCCCTTCTTCCCGCTTGGCGGCTTCAGCCCGCTGCAGTCCTCGACGCTCTCCGGCGTGGCGGAGCGGCTGGGAGCCACGCCGATGCAGGTGGCGCTCGCCTGGCTGCTGCGCCGCTCGCCCAACATCCTGCTGATCCCCGGCACCTCCTCGGTCGCCCATCTGCGGGAGAACCTCGCCGCGGCCGAGCTTCACCTCCCGGACGAGACGATGGCCGAGCTGAACCGCATCGGCACCGCCGCCTGAGGCGCACCGCCCGGGCGGCTCCCGTTCCGGGCGCCGTCAGGCCGCTCGCCAGCGGCGGCCCGATCCGCCACTATCCCGGCCGTCCCGGTCCATCCTCAGCAAGGTCCCATGCCCGACCTGTTCAGCCCCTACACCCTCAAGGGCGTCACCCTCCGCAACCGCATCGCCATGTCGCCCATGACGATGTACCGGTCGGTGGACAGCAGAATGGGCGACTACCACCTGATGCTGCTCGGCTCGCGCGCCGCCGGCGGCTTCGGCCTGGTCTTCCCCGAGCAGATCGCCATCACCCCCGACGGCCGCACCGGCACCTGCTGCGCCGGCATCTGGGACGATGCCCAGGTCGAGGGCCTGGCCCGCGTCTGCGCCCTGGTGAAGGAGATGGGCGCCGTCCCCGCCATCCAGCTCGGCCATACCGGGCGTAAGGGCAGCGAGCAGAAGCCCTGGGAGGGCAAGCGGCAGATCGCCCCCGACCACCCGGATGGCTGGCAGGTGCGCGGACCCTCCGCCATCACCTATGGCGGCCGCTACACCTACCCGGTGCAGGCGCTGAGCATCCCCGAGATCCACGCCCTGCACCGCGCCTATGCCGATGCCGCGCGGCGGGCGCTCGCCGCCGGCTTCGAGTGGCTGGAGATGCATTTCGCCCATGGCTATCTCGGCGCCAGCTTCTTCTCCCCGCTCGCCAACCAGCGGACCGACGCCTATGGCGGCAGCCTGGAGAACCGCCTGCGCTTCCACCGCGAGGCGCTCGATGCCGTGCGCGCCGTCTGGCCGGAGCGCCTGCCGCTGACCATGCGCCTCGGCTCCGACGACTTCCATCCCGATGGCGTGCAGTTCGACGACGCGGTCTGGGCGGTCGGCGAGCTGAAGCGGCACGGCCTCGACCTCGCCGACCTCAGCCTCGGGATGAACACCGACGACCTGCGCGAGCCGCCTTTCTCGCAGGCTGCCTTCATGGTGGAGCGGGGCAACCGCGTCCGCCGCGAATGCGGCATCCCGGTCGCGGTCAGCTGGAACCTCGGCACGCCCGCCATCGCCGACCGCGTGATCCGCGAGGAGCTGATCGACCTCGTCTTCCTCGGCCGCCCGGCGCTCGCCAACCCCCACTGGCCGGTCTGGGCCGCGCGCGAGCTGACGCATGCGGACCCGTTCTCGCTACTGCCGCAAGACTGGTCCTGGTGGCTGAAGAACCGCCCGGGTTCCGAGAACTCGCATGGCTGGCCGGCACCCGCGGCCAGGCCCTGAGGCACGGAAGCCGCCCTACCGCACCGCCGTCACCACCTTCGCCCTGATCCGCCCGACGACCACCCCCTCGCCGAACCTTGCCGCGACGGCCTTGGCCGCAGCCTCCGTCGCCGCCGTCAGCGCCCCGTCGCCCCGCGCCTCGATCTCGCCCCGCATCGGCGTCCCCTGGCAGAAGCCGATGGCAACAGCCCGCGCCTCTGCCGCCCGGCTCTCCCGCTCGACGGCCTCCTCTTCGACCGCCCCGAACCCAACCTCCCGCAGCAGCGCGCAGAGCGGCGCCAGTTCGTGATGCCCATGCGGCGTCCGCACCAGGAACATCGGCGGATCATCCGGGAACAGCCCCGCCACGGCCTTCACCACCGCATCGGCGAAGTCATTCGCTTCGATCCGGTCCCAGACGCTGAACAGCAGGCGCCCGCCCGGCTTTAGTACCCGATGCGCCTCGGCGAAGGCCCGCGCCTTGTCCGGGAAGAACATCACCCCGAACTGGCAGACCACCGCATCGAACATCCCGTCGGGGAAGGGCAGCGCCTGCGCATCCGCCTGCCGCCACTGCACCCGCGCCGAGGCCAGCCGCCCCGCCGCATGATCCAGCATCGGCTGATTGAGATCCGTCGCCACGATGCCGACGCCCGGCGGCAGCGCCGCATCCAGCGCTCGCGTGGCGACGCCGGTCCCCGCCGCCGTCTCCAGCACCTGCCCCTCTGCCACCCCCGCCAGCCTGACCGCCATGTCCTCCGCATAAGGCGCGAAGATCATCGGCCCAAGGTAGCGGTCATACAGCGCGGGGACGGAGCCCCGGAATTCCCGGTCGGCATCCATGCGGGCGGCCTCCTCACCGGAGGATCATGCCGCAATCCCGGCCCCCGCTGCGCATCCTCCGCCAGGATTGAACGCCCCCCGGAGCCGTTGGACCGACCCGATCGGCCTTGCCCGACAGGCGTCGAGCGCCAATCCGGGGAGTTCCTAGCCCGGTGCATTCCTCGGCGGCTCGAACCGCACCGCGCCCGGATGCAGCACCGTCGCCCGCGGCGCATCGGCGACGCTCAGCACCCCCGCCTGCGCGAAGGTCCCCCGGATCTCCTCGGCGAAACCTGCCGCCGCATGGTCGCCCCCCGCCTCGCCGAGCGCCGCGACGGCATAAAGGAAGGCCCGTCCCGCGAAGCACATATCCGCCCCGACGGCCACCGCCCGCAGCACGTCGAGCCCCGAGCGGATCGACCCGTCGAACAGCACCTTCGCCCGTCCGGCCACCTGCGCCGCGATCGCCGGCACCGTGTCGATCGAGGCCGGCGCCGCGTCGAATTGCCGCCCCCCATGGTTCGACACCCAGATCCCGTCGACGCCGAGCTGCACCGCCCGCTCCGCGTCCTCCGGATGCTGCAACCCCTTCAGCACCAGCGCCCGCGGCCAGGCATCGCGGAAGCGCGCGATGTCCTCCCAGGTCACGCCCGTCACCATGTTCCGCTGCACGAAGCCCGCCATCTCCGCGAGCCCCGCCCCCTCGCCGGCATAGGGCCGCATGTTGGGGAAGCTCGGCAGCCCCGCCCTGAGCGAGGCCACCGCCCAGGCCGGCGCCCGCGCGATGTCGAACACCGTCCGCGGCCGGTAGCGGAACGGCATCACCAGCCCGTTGCGCACGTCATGCACCCGCTTCTGCCGCGCCGGCACGTCGAGGGTGATGACCAGCGCATGCGCCCCCACCGCCTCCGCCCGCCGGATCAGGTCGAAGGACAGCGCATGCTTCTCCCCCGGCAAGCCGTAGAGCTGGAACCAGAACACATCGGGCGCGATCCGCGCCAGCTCCTCCATCGCCACATTGGCGACGGTCGAGGACACGTACGGGATGCCCGCCCGCTGCGCCGCTGCCGCGAGGATCGCATCCGCCCGCGGCCACACCATGCCGACATTGCCCATCGGCGCGACGCCCACCGGCGCGTTGTAGACCCGCCCGAACAGCTCCGTCCGCACCGACACCGCCGAAACATCCAGCGCATAGCGCGGCACGATCCGCACCGCATCCATCCCCGCCCGGTTATGCGCGACATTCGGCGCCCCGTCGCCCACGCCTCCCGCAACGAAATCATAGGCGAAGCGCGCGATCCGCGAGCGCGCCCGCCGCTGCAAGTCGCTGAAGCTTGGGAAGCGCCGACGCAGCCGCGCGGCCGGCGTCTCCGCCACTGTGCTGCTCATGCCGCCCCTCCCATCTCGTTGTTTGCGCCACATCTTCACGCCAATGCCACGGAAGGCAACCCGCCAGCCCGCCCCGCGCTCAAGGACCAAAAGAGGATCCGCCAATGCCCCGCCCGACCCTCCCCCTCCTGGCGACGCTCGCCCTCCTCGCCGGCTGCGTGACCCCCGACCAGCCGCCCCAGGGCTATGCCACCCTGCCCCCCGATTCCGTCCAGGGCGCCGGCGACCCGGCCCGCGCGGCGATCATCGGCAGCGCCTATGCCTTCGGCAATCCGTCGAGCCTCGCCGGCAACCCCGCCGCCGCGGCCCGCGCCGTCGCCAACTATGAATACCTGGCGACCGAGCTGCCCTATGGCCCGCGCTGGCGCGGCTTCAACGGCCCCATCGGCCCGCTCTTCAACGACGGTCTGCAGGAGCTTCGCCCCGCCATCGGCATCGCGCCAAATGCTCAGGCCCAGCCGGTCGTGCAGTCGCTCTACGCCGCCTCCCGCGCCATCAATGCCGGCGACCAGGCAGGCGCCGAGCGCATCCTCTCCAACCCCGCCTTCCCCGCCGGCGGCGCCGCCACCCTCCAGCGCCTGTCGAACCTCCCCCGCCTGCCGCGCGTCGCCGCTGCCACCGCCTTCGCCGCGCAGGAGCTGGACCGCCAGGACCGCCTCGGCTCGCCTCGTGGCCAGGGCGGCGGTGGCGGCGGTAGCGGCGGCGGCCGCTCCTGAGAACGCCTCGCTGAACCGCTTCGCGGCTTCGCCACGGGAGGGGGCAGCCGGCCTTGAGAAGTGTTCGGAAGCCTGCTGGCCGCCAGCCACCGGGCGGCCGGCACGCTTCCTTTCCGGTCCCTTGACACGGCCTTGCGCCGCCATGGCGAGCCGCCCGCGCTTCTGCTAGCCGGGATGCATGCCGCATCCCGCTCCCTCCGCCTGGTGGCGCGACCGCCGATACCTCGTGCTGCTCGCCCTCGGCTTCGCCTCCGGCATCCCCCTGCCGCTGACCGCCGCCACGCTCCGCCGCTGGCTGTCGGAGCAGGGCCTCTCGGTCGAGCTGATCGGCCTCACCGCCTCGCTGGGCCTGGCCTACACGCTGAAATTCCTCTGGGCCCCCGCGCTGGACCAGATCGCGCCTCCCTTCTTCCGCGCCCTCGGCCGCCGCCGCGGCTGGCTCGCCTGCATCCAGCCGGCGCTGATCCTCTCCATCGTCGCTCTCGGCCTGACGACGCCGGGCCCCACCGGCTACGCCGCCACCTTCGCCCTCGCCGCCCTCGTCGCCTTCCTCTCCGCCAGCCAGGATGTCGTGGTCGATGCCTACCGCATCGACCTGCTGGAGGAGAACGAGCAGGGCTACGGCCTCGCCCTCTATGTCTGGGGCTATCGCGGCGCGCTGCTGGCGAGCGGCGCCGGGGCGCTGGCCGTGACGGAGCTGGGCGGCTGGGCCCTCGGCTACGGCCTCTGCGCCGCGCTCATCGGCATCGGCCTGCTTGCCGTCCTCGCTGGCCCCGAGCCCGCCGCCCCGCCCCGCCCGGCGGCGTCCTCCCCCGGCGGGCGCCTCCGCGCCGCCATCATCGACCCCTTCATCGACTTCATGCAGCGCCGGCACTGGCTGGCGATCCTGCTCTTCGTCGTGCTCTTCAAGCTCGGCGAGGCGCTGGCCGGCGTGATGACCCAGCCCTTCTACGCCCAGCTCGGCTTCACCCGGCTGGAGCTGGCGGCAATCAACAACGTCTTCGGCCTGCTGGCCATCCTCGCCGGCGCGCTGGCCGGTGGCTGGCTGATCCGCCGGCTCGGCATCGCCCGCGCCCTGGTGCTGACCGGCTTCGGCCAGATGCTCTCCAACCTGATGTATGTCGCGCTCGCGTTGTCGGGCCACGACCTGCCGCTGCTCTGGGCCCAGGTCGGCATCGAGAACTTCACCGACGGCATGGCCGACGCCGCCTTCCTCGCCTATCTCTCGAGCCTCACCAACCGGGCCTTCAGCGCCACGCAATACGCGCTGCTCTCCTCGCTGGCGGCCTTCGCCACCCGCACCCTCGGCGGCGCCTCCGGCTTCCTCGCCGCCTGGCTCGCCTGGCCCGGCTTCTTCCTGATGACGACGCTGGCCGCCTTGCCGGCCATGAGCATCATGCTCTGGCTGCTCCGCCGCCTGCCGCCGCGCGAAGCCCCGCCGCCAGCGGAAGCCGCCCTATCCAACCCGTGAATGGACGGTATCGACACGACGCATTGGATCATTCACCGGGCCGGCCCAACTCTCGCTGCAACGCAACATGAGTGTGCCCGCCCGATGACCGACCTCTTCCAGCCCGTGCGCCTCGGCGCCATCGACCTGCCCAACCGCGTCGTCATGGCGCCGCTCACCCGCAGCCGCACCGGCAGCGCCGGCATCCCCGGCCCGATGAACGCCACCTACTACGCCCAGCGCGCCACCGCCGGCCTCATCATCGCCGAGGCGACGCAGATCTCGCAGCAGGGCCAGGGCTACGCTTTCACCCCCGGCATCATCACCGAGCAGCAGATCGCCGGCTGGCGCCAGGTGACGGACGCCGTCCACCGCGAAGGCGGCCGCATCGTTCTCCAGCTCTGGCATGTCGGCCGCATCTCCCACCCGAGCCTGCAGCCGGATGGCGCCCTTCCCGTCGCCCCCTCGGCGATCAAGGCGGAAGGCCAGGCCTTCACCGAGAGCGGCTTCGCCCCCTTCGTCACCCCCCGCGCGCTGGAGACCGACGAGATCCCCGGCATCGTCGAGGACTACCGCCGCGCCGCCCGCAACGCGCAGGAGGCCGGCTTCGACGGCGTCGAGATCCACGGCGCCAATGGCTACCTGATCGACCAGTTCCTCCGCGACGGCACCAACCAGCGCACCGACCGCTACGGCGGCAGCATCGAGAACCGCACCCGCCTCCTGCTCGAAGTGACCGAGGCCGTCACCTCCGTCTGGGGCGGCGAGCGCGTCGGCTTGCGCCTCTCCCCGATCTCGCCGGCCAACGACATCCGCGACAGCAACCCGCAGGCGCTGTTCGACCATGCCGTCGCGGCCCTCGCGCCCTTCAACCTCGCCTACCTCCATGTGGTCGAGGGCGCGACCGGCGGCTCCCGCGACGCTCAGGGCTTCGACTTCAGCGCCCTCCGCCGTGCCTTCCGCGGCGCTTACATGGCCAACAACGGCTACGACCTGCCGCTGGCCCAGGCGGCGCTCGCCGAGGGAAGGGCGGATGCCATCGCCTTCGGCCGCCCCTTCATCGCCAACCCGGACCTCGTCGAGCGCCTCCGCACCGGCGCGCCGCTCAACCAGCCGCAGAAGGAAACCTTCTACGGCGGCGACGAGCATGGCTACATCGACTATCCGGCGCTCACCCGGAAGGCGGCGTAAGGCTGGGGGCCTAGGCCCCTGGAACCCCCACGGGGGGACAGGCGTCCCCCCGGACCCCGGCCTGAGTTTTTGCTTGCGAAACGTCCCGGTCGGGGATATAGGAATATATCCTTTCCTTAGAACGGTCCGATGCTGTCGGGCAGGATGAAGTCGCTGGCCGTCAGATGGTGGATGCCGGTCAGCTCGATCTCCACGTAATGCTCCGTCGGCTTCTCCGGCGGATCATTGTCCGTGCGGAAGCCATTCGGCGCCGAGATCTGGATCACTGTATTTCCGTCCTGGAACTCGTAGCGCGCCTGCATGGCATGGCTCGCCACGAAGTCGCCCATGCCGAGGAACAGCCCCGCCGGCTGGCCCGAAGGCGGCGGGTGATGATTGTGGTACCCCGAGATGTCGATCAGATCCTGCCCGTGCCGGAAGTCGCTAATGACGTCCCGCTCCCCCGGCCCGACCGCGGTATCCCGGAGGCCGCCATAATTGGCTAGGTAGCCGAACAGGAAGATGTCGTGCCCCGCGCCGCCGACCAGCGTATCGACCCCGGTGCTCCCTTGCAGCGTGTCCCGTCCGGCGCCGCCCTCCAGGGTATCGTCGTTAGCGCCGCCTCGGATGAAGTCGTTGCCCGCGCCACCGGACAGCAGGTTCCGGCCATCATCCACCAGCTCGAAATCATGGACCGGAATGCTGCCAAAGCCGAGGATCGAGTCGTCGCCCGCCCCGCCGAAGACCGTGTCGGCCCCATAGCCGGCCACGACCGTGTCATTCCCTGCGCCGCCGAAGATGAGGTTGTTGCCCGGCCCCGGCGTGCTGCCCTGCGACGGGCCGTAATTCGACGGATCATAGGGCTCCATCGGCGGCGGATAGTTGTCGCCGGCAATGAAGTCATGCCCGGCCCCGCCGAACAGGATATCGCTCCCCTCCCGACCCAGGAGGAAATCATCGCCGTGACGGCCGAGGATCAGGTCGGTGCCGTCTGTGCCGCGCAAGGTGTCATCGGCGCGCGAGCCGGGAATGAACGACATTCTGGTGTTTCCTCTCGCCGGGGGGCTTCACCCTCCGGTCGAGGATTGGACACCTTGATCCATGCCCAGTCACGAATTCCCTGAACAAGGAGTCGTTATCCTGGGTTGCGGTCAGGAACTTCATTCCGCACCGGCCGCGAATGCTGGAACGCCCTCAATTCCTCAATTCTAAAATCGCTGCCAGCGAACCAAGCTCCTTCAAGAACTTGGCCCGCCACCGGCGTCCCCGGAATTGAAGACCCGCCTCAGCCGTTGCGCAGCGCCACGGTGAATGCCGCCTCGGTCTTCGCCGTGATCTCCTCGAGCGTCACCTCCGGCGCCAGCTCGACCAGCTTCACCTCGGTCTCGCCCTTCCGGGCGATCTCGAACACCCCAAGCTCGGTGATGACCATATCGACCACCCGCGCGCCCGTCAGCGGCAGGGAGCATTCGCGGAGCAGCTTCGGCTTGCCGCCCGCGGTGTGCTCCATCAGCACCACCACCTTCTTCACCCCGGCGACCAGGTCCATCGCCCCGCCCATCCCCTTCACCATCTTGCCGGGGATCATCCAGTTGGCGAGGTCGCCATTCGCCGCCACCTGCAAGGCGCCGAGGATCGACAGGTCGATGTGCCCGCCGCGGATCATGGCGAAGCTGTCGGCCGAGGAGAAATAGCTGCTCGTCCGCAGCTCGGTGATGGTCTGCTTGCCGGCATTGATGAGGTCGGCGTCCTCGTCCCCCTCATAAGGGAAGGGTCCGAGCCCCAGCATCCCGTTCTCGCTCTGCAGCTGCACGCTCATGCCGGACGGCACGTGGTTCGCCACCAGCGTCGGGATGCCGATGCCGAGATTGACGTAGAACCCGTCCTCGAGCTCCGCCGCCGCGCGGGCGGCCATCTGGTCACGCGTCCAGGGCATCGTCGCTCTCCCTCAGGCCAATACGCGCTTGCGCGTGGTGCGCTGCTCGATCCGCTTCTCGAAACCGGCCGGGCACTCGATCATCCGCTTCACGAAGATGCCCGGCGTCACGATGTGGTCCGGGTCGATGTCGCCCGCCTCCACGATGCGCTCCACCTGCGCGACCGTCATCCGCGCCGCAGTCGCCATCATCGGATTGAAGTTCCGCGCCGTCTTCCGATAGACGAGGTTGCCCTCGGTATCGCCCTTCCAGGCATGGATGATAGAGAGGTCGGCGACGAGCCCGCGCTCCATCACATAGGTCTCGCCGTCGAACTCCGCCGTCGGCTTGCCCTCGGCGACTTTCGTGCCCACGCCCGTCTTGGTGTAGAAGGCGGGGATGCCCGCGCCGCCGGCCCGGATGCGCTCGGCCAGCGTGCCCTGCGGGTTGAACTCGATCTCGAGCTGCCCGGCCAGGTACTGCTCGGCGAAGGTCTTGTTCTCGCCGACATAGCTGCTGATCATCTTCCGCACCTGCCGCGTCTGGAGCAGCAGGCCGAGCCCCGCATCGTCGATGCCGGCATTGTTCGAGACGATGGTCAGATCCTTCACGCCGCTCTCGCGGATCGCCTCGATCAGCAGCGAGGGAATGCCGCACAGCCCGAACCCGCCCGACATGATCATCATGCCGTCGCGCAGCGTCCCGGCCAGGGCCTCCTTCGCGTCGCTATAGACCTTCCCCATGGGCGCCAGCTCCCTGCCTGCGGCGGATATCGAGGCGCAACCTAGTCGTGTCGATGATCGCAGGAAAGAGGCGCGGAGGGGCTTGCGTACCCCGCCGGGCACCGCTATACGGCGCCTCCTTCCTGGGGGGCCATAGCTCAGTTGGGAGAGCGCTTGAATGGCATTCAAGAGGTCGGCGGTTCGATTCCGCCTGGCTCCACCAGGGACTTCGCCGGCAGGCCGCTAAGCCGCCGGCAGGAACCTTCCCCTGTCGATCCCGGTTCATCTTGCCCCATTACGGGGATGACGCTGCGACCACCGCCAAGCAGGACAACCGCCATGCGGCCGGGAAGCAATCCGGCGAGGGCGGCACAAGCAATGCCGGTGGCACCGCCCCCGGCCCCTGCGACTCTTCAGCCAGCGTGGGCAAGGACGGCGAGCAGTGCGCCATCGCCGGCAGCGGCGACGAGACGACGCACAACCGTCCCGGCCGCAAGACGCAGGGCTGAGCCCATGCCAGGCAGGACGTGACACGCGGCGAGGAATTGCTGCATCTCGCGGACCGCCTCGGCCAAGTTGAGCGCGGCGGCGCCGGCGCCGATCTCAGCCTGCACCTGGCCCTCGTGCTCGAGGGCGACGTGATGCCCTACACGCGCTGCGCCGAGCTTGCCTGGGAGCTGCTGCCCGCGCGCTACGCCTGGCTCCCGCCCATCCGCTCCGGCGAGCGGGTCTACATGGCCTGCCGTCGGGCCGATGATGGCCTGCTGCACCGCCAATGGGCCCGCACCCTGCCGCTGGCGATGTGCGGCGCCCTGCTGCGCGCCCACGCCGCCCTGGCGGCCGGGAGCTAATCCCGCAGCGCCCGCCATTCGGCCAACGACACCACTTTCGCCTCGCAATGCTGTGGCGGGACAGCTGGCCTGCTTGCCTGCGGCAGGACCGTCGTTCCGCGTGCCTGCGGCAGGACGATTGCCTTGCGTGCCTGCCGGAGGACGATCGCGTCGCGTGCCTGCGGCACGACGACCGTGCCTTCCGGCGCGGAGCGGTTGACCTGCCGGAAGGCGAGCTGCAACGCGACCATCCGTGGCCGCACCCAGGGCGACTCCATCCGCAGCCCGGAGTCCAGCCGCGCCGCGTCCGGCCGGGCGAAATAGCTCGCGGCATAAAGCCGCGCCCTGCGTTCATCCGACGCCATGACATAGCAGGGACCGCGATAGGTGCTCGCCGACCATTCCGCGGCTTCTGCCGCGACTGGGAGGGGGATCAGGCCGAACAACGGCATGGCGTGCTCATTCCGGAGGGTTACAATCTCAGGTTGATGATATTCACTGTCTCCGTCACTCGGTTCTTAACGAAACACGCCGTTACGCGTGACCAACATGCATCGATCTGACACCGAAGTGACCAGCTCGCGCATAGCCTTATGCCGCGCTGCAGCGTAATCACCCTGAGGTTGCGAGTGCGACGAACGCCAACAGCGCCTCATTCGGAACACCGCAGGAGATCGCTATGCAGGCCGAGCGCCACAAACGTTTCCATGGCTACGTGAAGGTCGAGGTCCAGGGCCGCGCTCCGCGCCGCTGGGGCTGGGCCATCTACCGCTCGGACTCGGAAACCCTCGTGCTGCGCGCCAACACCGGCTTCGCCTATGCGGAAGATGCCTGGAAAGCCGGCCAATCCGCCTTGCACGCCCTGGAGGCTGGCGAAGCCGCCACGCCCATCGCTGCATAACCGAGCGTGGTAAAATCTGGTGCCGACACCCAGGATTGAACTGGGGACCTACTGATTACGAATCAGCGAAATCATCTCGCTACTATCAAGCATTAAGGTGCCATAGGAACCCTAAAGGGTTGCATTACAACGCGTTGGGTGAATACGATATCACCACAAGATGCCATGCGGACCTACTGCGGACCTTCCGCTGGGTCCGCACGGGGTCCGCAAGAGCGGGGTGAGCGGGTTCATGCCGAAGCTGACGGATAGATTCATTGCCGGCCTCCAGCCTGAGGGCACAGCGAAAGACCGGCTGGCCTTCGATACCGAGTGTCGAGGCTTAGGGGTCCGCGCCACGGCCGCCGGTAGCAAGAGCTTCATCGTCCAGTGGACCGACACCCCCACCGGCCGAAAGGTGCGGGAGCGCCTAGGCGCTTGGGGCAGCATCACGGTTGAGCAAGCCCGCGCGGCAGCACGTGCTCGGCTGGGGCGGGTGGCGCAGGGGATCAATCCGGCAATTGAACGAGCTGCGGCAAGAGCGGCTGATGAGGCCCGCCGGGCCGCATTAGCAGCAGCGAAGGAGGAAGCCCGCTTCACCTTGGACGCGCTCATTACGGACTGGGCGCGGCTACACCTGGCCGGCAAGCGGGCACGCTATAGCGCCGAGGCCGAGCGGGCGCTCCGGGTGGCCTTCCGCACACATCTGGACCGGCCGGCGGCTGCCCTCACCCACGTGGCAGTGATCGCTGTGCTGGATGCGCTGGCGGGCGCCGGTAGGGCATCCATGGCAAGCCGTACCATGGCCTATGGCCGAGCCTGCTACGGTTGGGCGGTGAAGCGGCGGCGCCTGTCGCTCAACCCCTTTGCCGGACTGCCGGTGATCCAAGGCGGCAATCCCACGCGGGATCGGGTGTTGACCGATGCCGAGATCGGTGCCGTATGGCGCGCGGCCGGGACGTTGGGCCATCCGTTCGGTCCGCTAGTGAAGGTGCTGTTTCTGACGGCGCAGCGCCGAGAAGAGGTGGCCGCGCTCCGGTGGTCCGAACTCTCCGTCGACCGATCGACATGGACCCTGCCTGGGGCCCGGGCAAAGAACGGCAAGGCGCATGTGGTGCACCTGGCCGAGCCGGCGCGCGCGATCCTAGCGGGCCTGCCCCGCATCGCCGGCCAGGACTTGGTGTTCAGCACCACCGGTACGACGGCTCCCACCGGGTTCAGCAAGGCGAAGCTGGCGCTGGAGGCTGCTATGGCGAAGGACCTGGCCGAGCAGGCGACTGGACCGGTGCCGGGCTGGCGCTTTCATGACTTCCGACGGACAGCCGTCACCTGGCTGGCCGGCGCCGGGTTCCCGCCACATGTGGCTGACCGGTTGCTGAATCACGTTGGCGGCAGCATTCAGGGCGTGGCCGCGATCTACCAGCGGGGTGAGTTTTTGGCCGAGCGCAAGGCGGCGCTGGAGGCTTGGGCGCAGCATGTGGCGGTGTGCGGCGAGCACGACCAGTCGGCGGCAAGCAACGTGGTGAGAGGGAGCTTCGCAGGGAGGAAAATGCCGGATTTCGGCCGCTCGCGGTGAGGTGCCAAGTCGGGCAGAACGGAAGTCGAGATGAGATGTGGTTCGAGGCAAACTCGTAAGGGCGCTGCGCGAGCAGGGTAGCACCGCCAAAGGAACGGCTGCCGGCGCTGCAAGGGCAAAGTGGAACAGCGCCCCAACATAGCCCACCCCTCCGGCACCCCCCTTTGGAGCAAATGGGACCCTAGACCGAGAACATCGAGCTTTGCTCAGTCGATCCTATTGCCCCCCCCGAAACTCACTCCGCTTCCGTCTGAGGAAGGTGCCGCCAGTAAATTTTCAGAATCCATAAGGCAAATTTTCAAGTCCTACAGACGGTTAGCCGGATGGCGACCTTTACCCAAGGTGCCGTAATCACGGGACGAAGTGTTGTCCCTCATGGCACTCTGCGTCGCATGAGAAAACCAAAGACTGATCGTACCGCCGACCTTCCAGGAGAGTACGGGCCGGGCTCGTTGATCTGGTCTCCAGAGCAATTGGCCGCTCACCAGGAAAGCGTCTACCGCTTCACGGAAGCAAATCACGGAACGGCTCTGGCGCGGGATGCTCTTGAGGACATTCTGCGCCGAACACGTGATCGCAGCATCAAAGCGCCATCCGATGCCGATGACAGGGCCGTCGTCCACTATCTGAATGAGGAGGAGAAGGCGAAAGCGGATGGTGAGCAGGCAACGCCTCACACATTGGCGCGGCGAGCGGCGAAGGTCCTGGAGCCCGAAGATGTGCACCCTGATCGGCTCCGTGCCACGACGGCGGCCGTCCTGCGTGCGGTCGACCGCTACAAAAAATCTGCTGATGGACATCGGAAGGCAGCTGATGTTCCCGACCCGCTAACGGCTCTCGTCCAGCTCATGAATCCCAAGTCCGGCGCACAGTGAACGCCTAAACACGGAACACATATTCACTAAGCGAAGTACCTTTTTCGCTGCACGAGGTGCCTTTGTAGTCCAATTGAATCCCCGTCGCGGACAAGCCGCTGTCGAGGATTCTATGAGCCCAATCTATTCAGAGAAAGAAGTCGCCGAGCACTACGGAATCAGCGCACGTACGCTGAAGCGCTGGCGCGAAGAAGGTGGCGGTCCAGAATACGTCCGCCTCGGGCGGCGGCGCATCGCCTACACAGACGCCGCGCTCGCCGCCTGGACGGCGGCGCGCAGCCACGCGCATCGAGCTGCTGAGATGGCGAAGGAAACAGCGGACAGCGGGTGAACAGCTGCCGACCCGCTCGGTCTGGCTCCGCGGGTTGGCGGGGCCGCTTCGTCTCTCAACGCCGCTGCCCCAACGAACACCAAGCCGACAAACTGAGTGTTCGCAGGCGCGGTCTCCATTTGCAAGGACCTTGCTATGTCTGCGTCTTCCTTCCACGCCGGCGCTGCGGCGCAGCTGCACATCCGGCCTGAGCCGGCCGAATACAAATTTATGCTGATCCTCGCCAAGCCGCCGGTCGAGGCTGTACCGGCGAGCCTGGTCCGCCGCGGTGAGCTAGCGGCCATCCTCCCCCACGACCGCGGGGCGACTTGGCCGCACCGAGACGGCCAGGTGATTGCACGAGGAGTGCTCGCCCAGGGCGGCGCCATCGCCTTGGGTTTCGTCACCCTCGCGGATGCTCTGGCCTGCAAGGCGCGCATCGACCGAGACAACCAGACCTCTGCCCCGGGCGGTGTGGCATGAGTGCCGGTATGGAGGCGGGTCACCATCCGCGCCCCTTGCCCCTGCCGGGCCTGTCTCTGGCGGATGAGGCCACCGCGCTGGGCCTGCCCTGCTTCCCCTGCCGCCTGGATCGGGTGCCTGTCACCGCCAACGGCTTCAAGGACGCGACCCGCGACCCGGACACCATCCGCCACCTGTTTAGCAGGTCGGGCGCCGCCGCCATCGGTGTCCCGACCGGACGGGCTTCCGGCTTCAACGTCATCGACGTGGACGTAAAACACGGGAAGCCCGGGATGGAGTGGTATGCCGCGCACCGGCACCGCCTGCCGCGGACCCGGACGCACCGGACGCAGAACGGCGGCCTGCATCTCCTCTTCCGGCTGCCGCCGGGTGTAGAAATCCGAAACGACCAAAAAGCCCGTGTTGCGCCGGGCGTCGATGTGCGGGGCGAGGGCGGATACGTCATCTATCCGCCGACGCCAGGCTACACGGTGGAGGATGATGCTGAGCCGGCGGAAATGCCGGGATGGCTGGTCGAGGCGTGCCTGCGGCCTAAGTCGCAGGCGGTGGAGCCTGCGCCACGGCGGGAGAGGAGCAAAACCGACTCCACCCATGGCACGCCCTACGGCGTGCAGGCACTGGCTGGCGAATGCGAGGCTATCCGCCGAGCCCCGTTCGGGGAGCAAGAGCACACCATCAACTCCGCCGGGCTGAAGATCGGCAGCCTGGTGGCCGGTGGTGAGCTGGAGGAAGAACCGGCGCTGGCTGAACTCCTCGCCGCAGCGCGCAGCGTGCCATCCGCGCCCGGCCGGGAGCCATGGTCGCAGCGCGAGTTGGAGGTCAAGGTCCGCCGCGGCTTCGCCGATGGCCAGCGCCAACCACGGCAGGCGCCGCCACGGGGCGAGCCGCTGCCGCAGCGTAGCCTTGCAGACGAACCCGGGGAGGAGGCTCCGCCGGAAACGCCCGACCTCCGGGTGCTGCGCCTGCATCGGCGTCCGCCGCCGGCTCTCCCGCTCGATGTCTTCGGGCCATGGCAGGGCTGGATGGTTGATGCTGCCGAGGCCGCTGCAGCACCGGTCGATTATGTTGCGGCGCCGCTGCTTGCCGCCGTATCCGCGGTCATCGGCAACGCCCGGTGGGCACAGGCTTATTCCGGATGGGAGGAGCCGCCGCACCTATGGTGCGTGTCTGTCGGCGACAGCGGCGGGAGCAAGTCGCCCGGGGCCGACGCCGTGATTTCTGGTGTCTTGCCGGCCATCGAGGAGAGGATGGCCGGCGACTTCCCTAATCGCCTGCGGGAGTGGCAGGCCGCGTCCGAGATTGAGAAGGCCCGCAAGGAGCAATGGGCACAGGCTGTGCGAGATGCCCTGAATGACAAGAGCAAGGGGGCCGCACCACCACTGCCGCCAGCCCCAGACAGTGATCTCGTAGAGCCAATGGCGCCACAGCTCGTCATGCATGACGTGACGCATGAGCAGGTTGCCCTGCGCCTGAGCAACGGATCGCCCAAAGGCCTGCTCATGGTCCGCGACGAGTTGGCCGGGCACCTGAAGGGGATGAACCGGTACTCTGAGGCGGCCCGGGCCTTCTGGCTGGAGAGCTACGGCGGGCGCTCGTACCGGGTCGACCGCGTGAAGCTACCGGTCCCGATCAACGTCCGTCACCTGGCGGTGGCGTGGTGGGGCGGAACACAGCCATCGCGCCTTGCCGAGATCATGGGGGAGGCCGACGACGGGTTGCTCGCGCGGCATGTGTGGTTCTGGCCCGACCCAGTGCCGTTCGACCTGCCGAGCAAAGCGCCGAACATGCAGTGGGCCATCGACGCGTTCGAGCGACTTCGGCCGCTGGAGATGGGGCTGACCAGCGACGGGCACCCGGAACCGGTTGTGGTGCAGTTGGCGGATGACGCGCTCCCCGCGCTGCGTGACTTCGGCCGCGAGATGTTCGAGAGGCAGCAGGATGCGGGCGGGCTGCTGAACAGCGCCTTCGGTAAGGCTCGCGGGCTGGCGCTGCGCCTGTCTCTGGTTCTTGAATATTTGTGGTGGGCCGGGGAGACGGGGGTGCGGGCGCCACCCACGGTGATCACACGCCGCGCCTTCCTCGCCGCAGCGACGCTGGTCGCCGAGTACATCCTGCCTATGGCGGAGCGGGTCTATGGCGATGCTGCGGCTTCGCCCGGTGATCGGGGCGCCGCCACCCTCGCCCGGTGGATTGCCAAGACCCGCTCGAAGGAGGTTCATGTCCGCGCACTGCAACGCGATGTGCGGCTGCCTGGACTTAACGAGGCAAAGGCCATCCATGACGCTGCCCGCGCGCTGGTGGATGCCGGGTGGCTGCTGTTGCCTGGCGGGAGCGGTGCGCCAGGGCGGCCACGCGTCAGCTACCCGGTCAATCCAGTGCTCTGGACCATGCTCTCATGAGCCGATGGGGCGACCTATTCCGAGCCGCCTCCCCAGACACAATCGACACAACGGCCAAAACCCAGGCTGCGACTGCCCGGGGAGGAGTTCTGTCCGTTGTGTCCGCTGTGTCAGAGGGCTCGGCGGGAGGCACCATCGAGCTATGGGCTGCGCCGGGGAGCGGTGGCCCGCCCGACACCTCCGTCCTGCCCCGCCCGGGCCAGTTGCTCCGCTCAATCGCTGGGTCTGTTGCCCAGGCACTGGCGGAGGGCGCGCACCGCGAGCGCGACCCTGACGGCTGGCTCGTGCTGGGCCGCCCAGATGGCCGCTGGACCAAAGTGGCACCGCATATCGTCGCTTCGCTGGCTGAAGCCGGGCTGCTGCCCCCGCTGCCGCCGGAGCAGGAGATGGACACCTCCATCCTGGGCTGCCCGCCCTCCTGGTCCGAGCCATCCGGGCCGCCACCAGGGGCTTGGTGTACGGCCTGCGGCAGGTTCACCCAGAGGGGCGGGCGGTGGTGGCGCGACGTTGAGAGGCTGGGTTGGTGCTGCTGGACCTGCCATCCGCCGGATGGGGTGCCCGCGACGGCCGTTGTGGAGGTGCGGACCTGATCCGCCACAGGCAACAGCAAGGCAGGGATTAGCGCTGTGGTGAGCAGAACGTTCGGTCAACGACGACGCGGCGATCGACGAGGTGCCGAACGGCATCGTTTGGGAGGGCGCTGGTTGGCGTGTTGATCCATCGCTGGCGCAAGTCTTCAGGGGCGCTCCCCGACCACTCTGGTTTGGGCGGCCGAGCGCAGCAAAAGCGTCGTCGCCACGGCTCGCCAGATGCTGCGCGCTTGGTGAAGCCGGGCGCGGGAACTATGGCGACGCTAGCGCGCAGGTGTTCTCTAGGCGCCGCAGCACGAGGTAATGCCATGGCGACACCAACACAGGCACCAACACCAGCGGCCATCGCGGATGCGCTCGCAGTTGCTGGGATGGGTGGCGACCTCCCCCGCCTCGCAGAGGTCTGTCGCGCCCGCGCTGGTCACTTCGAGGGCGCAGACCGGGAACGCCTCCTCGAGGCCGCCGAAGCGCTTGCCTGGACGGGCCGTCTGGTGGCTGCCCTGGATGCCGAAAAGCCTCCCGAAGACTGTCATGCAGGCGGGTAGGGAGGACGAAGGGCTGTCACCCACCGGCGACCAGGTCGGAGGCTCTGCAGCGCGTGCGCTAGAGCAAAGCGGGGGTGGCCTGGCACAACTCGACGGACGAACGCTCCGGCGGCGGGGTGGCCAGCCCGGGAACGTGAACGCCCTGAAGCATGGCCGGCGGTCCAGCCGGGCGGAGCTGCGGCGGGCGGAGACAGCGGTGACGCTGAAGGTGGCCCGCTGGGTACTGGTGCAGCTCGACGCTTTGCCGGGTTACCGGTGTAGGCCTCGCCCGCTCCGGGCTGACCAGTGGCACCGCCTCGACCCAAAAGCGATGCGACTGCTAGTGGGAGTGGGGGTGCCGGGGCCAGTTCCTGCTGCCCCCCTCTAAATCTGACCATTCGCCACGCCGCAGGAGCTTCCTGGCAGGCGTTGTAGCTTACATTTCGCCTTGGACTATTGCAGCTCCGTGCAGTTCGAGGATCGAAACGTCGGCCAGACCGTCGAAACAGCAGCATGAACCGTCTACCGGCAGAAGCTTTATCGGAGATGGGTTCCAAGGCGATCACAATGGAACATGATCCACATCGGCTTGGGCATCCGTAACGAAAGGCTTTCCCGGTGAACCACAACATTATCGTCATGGGTGCCTCGGCAGGCGGTGTGGCCGCGTTGAAGACGGTATGTGGTGGTCTACCTCGTGACTTGCCTGCCGCTCTTTTCGTCGTCTTGCATGTCGCCCCAGCTGGGCATAGCAATCTTCCGGACATATTAAGCCGCGCTGGCCCGCTGAAGGCACATCATGCGGTTGATGGCGAGCAAGTTCATCCCGGCCGGATCTATGTCGCGCCCCCTGATCAACACCTCATCCTTGCCGACGGCGGGACGCGGGTCATGTTGCGCCGCGGTCCACGGGAGAACCGGACCCGGCCTGCGGTAGATTCGTTGTTTCGCTCGGCAGCTGTTGCCTGCGGCTCTCAAGTCGTCGGCATTGTGTTGAGCGGCATGCTGGATGACGGGGCGGAGGGGCTTGTCGCAATACGCCGCTGTGGCGGCATCACTGTGGTTCAGGATCCGGCGGATGCTGAATGGCCCGACATGCCCCGCAACGCGCAGGAGCGGGCTGATGCGGAATACTGTTCTCCGGCGGCCGACCTACCGGCGCTGCTGCAGCAACTAGCATGGAGTACCGCCGGGCCAACGGTTCCCATTCCAGCCGAACTCGTGCTTGAGGTCCAGATATCCTGTCAGGAGATTGCCGCCATGGGCAAGGAGATGGCAACGGTTGGAAAACCGAGCGTGCTGGGATGTCCTGAATGTGGCGGAGTGCTGAACACAGTCGGCGGTGAAAGCTCGCCCCGGTTTCGCTGCCAGATTGGCCATGCCTATGGCCTCAAGACTCTGATTGCACACCAAACCGAAGCTCTGGAATTGGCGTTGGGAGTTGCCTTTCGAACGCAGCGGGATCGCCAGACTTTATTCCAGTCGCTGGAGCGCGCTGCAATACAGCACGATCAAGCTGGTGTGGCGTCCCGTTGGCAATCCGCCTCGGAGGAGGCGCAACGCTCGGCTGAATTGATTGCATCCGCGATAGAAACGTTGCGGCAGCCGCCATTTCCCACTGCGGTTGGATAAATTTCAGGCAAGTCTTTCACCGCCATCAGCTAATGGCAGGCATCCTGCCCCAGGGTCCCAGCCTGCCCCGCGACTATGAGCGGAATGCAGGACGGGCGGTGCAGCTGGACACGTGAGACACTGCGCTGCTCGCTCGGCTGATGGGGATGACTATCACGATGGCGTTGATCGGCTTCGGCAGTGAGGCCAGTCGGCTCGCGCTGCCGTTCCCGTTTTGTCGGTAGAGGCACTGTTTCGCGAACCACTGGCTGCAATGAAATCTGCATCTTTAATCTTTTAGATCTTGCCGCGCCCGCTACGCACTCCGTCAGAAAAGGCCGTATGCGATATTGCGAAAGCTGATCGCATCATTCGGGCGGCTGGCATTCACTCCGGCCAACGTGGAACGATGGGTTTGGCGCTAACGTTCTTCCGTTCCGTCTGCCACTGTTCGACCAACCAGAGGCATACCGGGCGCACCGACGGAGGCTTGCCACATGCCGGACATTTCGTTGCTCATTTGGAGGGGTACAGTTTCCCAAGCGCCGGCAATGCTGACGCTGTGCCGCGCCACCACCTGCAGCGGCAGGATCCGTGGTCTGGCTGATCGCCAGTTCCAGGTACGAGGGCATCGTTCCCAGCTGGCGTTATGAACGACCAGAGACGTGGCTTCCCGGTCGTGGGTATCGGCGCCTCGGCCGGCGGGGTCGAAGCCTTGCAGGTGCTGTTCCGCGCCATGCCAGACCCAGCCCCTGAGATGGCCTTTGTTGTCGTTACCCATGTCGGCGCCAGCCACGACAGCGCGCTTCCCGAGATCCTGCGGGACTGCACTAGCATGCCTGTGGTGCCGGCGAGGGATGGTGAGGTGGTTCAGCCTGGCCATGCCTATGTGCTGCCGAACGACGCTCTGATCACCCTTTGCGGCGGCCGGCTCGTATTGAGGCGCCAGCTGCCGGAGAATCAGCGCGAGCGCCAGCCGATCGACCTGTTCTTTGCCTCCCTGGCCGAGGACCAAGGCGAAGCCGCCATCGGCGTCGTGCTGTCCGGCAGCGGCAGCGACGGCACGCTGGGGCTCAAGGCCATCAAGGAAGCCGGGGGGCTCACCATCGCCCAGGGCAGCGACGGGACGGTACCCCGCTATCCCAGCATGCCGAACAGTGCTGTCGCGGTGGGTGTCGTCGACCTGGTGCTGCCCTCCGGCCAGATCCCTGGTCGATTGGCGGAGCTGGCCCGGCACCCGGACGGGCTGGACGTGGCAGCCGAGGACGACCGAAGGGCCGGCGGCGCCAACCAGGCCGCGGCCAGGCAGGACGAGATCAGCGGCATCCTGCGGACCCGGGTCGGCCACGACTTCGCGGGCTACAAGGCCAAGACCTTCTTCCGCCGCGTGCAGCGCCGCATGCAAGTCCGCTCGATGCCAGATATGGACGCCTATGTCGCCCTGCTGCGGCAGGACGAGGACGAGGCGGCAAACCTGTTCCGCGACCTCCTCATCAGCGTCACCGGCTTCTTCCGCGATACGGACGCGTTTGCTGCCCTGGCGCAGCGGGTCTTTCCTGCCATCTTCAAAGGCCGCGGAGCGGACGACACCGTGCGCATCTGGGTGCCGGGCTGCGCCACCGGCGAGGAAGCCTATTCGCTCGCCATCCTGGCCCATGAGCAGATCGCTGGCCGGCCGGATAGCCCGCGCATCCAGATCTTCGCCACCGATATCGATGAGGCCGCGCTGTCTGTGGCGCGCGGCGGCCGCTACCCGGCCTCGATGATGGACAACGTCTCGCCGGAGCGGCTGGCCCGCTTCTTCGTCACAGATGGCGCCACCTACGCGGTTTCGCGGGAAACCCGGGACCTTTGCGTGTTCTCCTCGCACAGCGTCATCCGCGACGCGCCGTTCTCGCGTATCGACATGGTGTCCTGCCGCAATCTGCTGATCTACATGGGCGGCCAGTTGCAGGAGCAGGTGATCCCACTGTTCCACTATGCGCTGCGGCCCAACGGCTACCTGTTCCTCGGCGTGTCGGAGACCACAACCCGCCATGACGACTTGTTCAAGCCGGACGACAAGGCGCACCGGATCTTTCAGCGCCGCGATAGCTTGGCGCCGGGCCTGCCCGTTCGTGCCCAATCGCTGGCTCAAGGCACCCGGCGGAGTTGGCCTTCCATGCCAACGCTGAGCCGGCCGCAGATAGGCGGTGCCACCGAACTGCACCAGATGGCGCACGCCTTTGCGGCCGAGCACTTCGCGCCGCCGCATCTGCTGGTGAATGCCACAGGCGACATCGTCTACCAGACGGCCAACCTTGGGAAGTACCTGGAGCCGTCGGCGGGGATCCCGAGCCGGCAGCTGCTGGCAATGGCCCGGCGCGGTTTGCGCCTGGACCTGCGCTCGGCATTGCGGCAGGCGATCGACCAGCGGCGCCCGGCGACCCGGTCAAGCGTGGAGGTGGAGTTCAGCGGCCAACGGCAGATGGTCGCGCTCACCGTGGCGCCGCTGCCGACGCGTGACGGGCACGACCCTTTGTTCATGGTTGTGTTCGCCGACGTGCAGCCACCGGTGCCGCGGCCGGACATCGCCCCTGCCGCCACCACGGATACGCCGCGGGACCAGATCATCGAGCTGCTGGAGCACGACCTGCGTGACGCGCGCGACCGCCTGCAGTCGATGGCCGAGGAATACGAAACAGCGACCGAGGAGCTGAAATCCGCCAACGAGGAAATGGTCTCGGTCAACGAGGAGCTGCAATCCATCAACGAGGAGCTGGAAACCTCAAAGGAGGAGCTGCAATCGGTCAACGAGGAGCTGCGTACCACCAATCTTGAACTGTCCAACAAGATCGAGCAGCTCGACCTGGCCAATACCGACCTGCGGAACCTGTTCGACAGCACGCAGGTGGCGACCGTGTTCCTCGACCGGCATCTGGTGATTCGCAACTTCACGCCGGCGGTCACCGGGATCTTCGACCTGGTCCACTCCGACCGCGGCCGCCCCCTCAGCAGCTTTACCAGCTATATCGACGGCGTGGATTTTGGACGTGAGACACGCCGCGTGCTCAATGAGCGCGTGCCCGTGGAACGGCGCGTTACGGCGCGGGGCGGCGCCGCGCACTACTTGATGCGGATGCTGCCCTACACGACTGCGGATAGTACAGTGGACGGCGTGGTGGTGACCTTCTTTGACATCACCCAGGTGGTCGAGGGAGAACTGCTGGGGACGCTGGTGGACGAGCTGAACCACCGGGTGCGCAACATGCTGCAGGTGGTCTCTGCTGTCGCCACGCATACCTTGCGGCGGGCCACCAACCTGAAGGACTTCGGGGTAGCCTTCACTGGCCGGATCCGGGCGCTGGCTCGGGCGCATGAGTTGGTTTCGCTGGGGGGCTGGACCGACGTACCGCTGCAGGACCTGATCGAGAAGGAGTTACTGCCCTATGCGGTCGGCCCCGGCCGCCTAGTGATGCAGGGTCCTCCGGCGTGGCTGACGCCTAAGGCGGCCTTATCGGTGGGCATGATCCTGCACGAGATGGCGACCAACGCCGCCAAGTATGGCGCTCTGTCGACCGAGACTGGCCAGGTGACCATCGAGTGGTCGACGGAAGGCTTTGGCACCGCGGCACGCCTGGTGGTGCGCTGGCTGGAAACGGGCGGGCCCAAAGTGCATATGCCGCCAGAACGGCGAGGTTTCGGTTCCGAACTCATCGAGCGGCAGTTGCGCCATGATCTCGGCGGAACCTTCAAGGCAGACTTTCATGAGGCTGGCTTGCGCAGCAGGATCGAGTTGCCGCTGACCGTCCTGGCGAAATCCGGAAAGCTATCCGAGGGTCGCAGCTGATCTCATCCCCGATGCAATGATCCCGTTGCGGTGGCTCCAGCGGGCGGCGGCCTTGCTATCTCGGCATAAGCACAAGGAGTGATTTAGCCCCCGTGGTGTTTCACTGCTCTCCGACTTTTCACACGGATCATCAGGTCACTTTCCAGGCCATTGGACCAAGCGGCGCGAAATACCACGCAGCGGGTCCGCTATGGGTCCGCAGAAAAAAGCGAGAGTTTCGCTGCAGGTAAACGCAAATGCCTAAGTGTTTGAAAAGTCTGGTGCCGACACCCAGGATTGAACTGGGGACCTACTGATTACGAATCAGTTGCTCTACCGCTGAGCTATGTCGGCAACGCAGACGGGCGCTCAATACCCGCGCCCGCCCGTCACGGCAACACCCTTCGCGCAGGTCAGCCGGTCACGGCTTGCAAAGGCCCGCTGATGGCCCGCGCACCGGCCGGCGCCGCATGCCGCTCCACCGCCGGCTCCGCCGTCCAGGCGATACGCCCGGCGGTGTCGCACGCCTCGCAGACCGGCGCCCAGCGGCGATGCTCCGTGCCGCAATGCCCGCAGCGCCAGCGCGGCTCCGGACGGGCGCCAGCGGCCTCGCGCAGCCAGCGGGCCTGGGCAGCGCGGGATTCGGCGGTCTCGCCATGCTCCGCCTCCTCCAGCTCCGCCAGCAGCAGATAGGCCCGCCGGTCGGCCTCACCCGACTTCACCACCGCCTCCAGCGCACCCCGCGCCCGGCCGGTGAGCCCGGCCGCCAGCGAGACGCGCGCCAGCAGCAGCCGGCTTTCGGCCACGGTCGGGTTGCGGCGGATGAGCATCTCCACCGCCTTCACCCGCGCCAGCGGGTCGGTGTCGTCGGCCAAGTAGGGTTCGGCGAGGTCCGGGTGCGGCGTCGCCGCCCAGGCCTCCTCCAGCACGCCCTTGGCGCGGCGCGGGCTGCCCTCGCCGCGCAGCCGCCTGGCATGGGCGATGGCCGCCGGGGCGAAGGCGGCATCGGCCTGGAAGGCCTGCCGCTCCAACTCCGCCGCCTTGGCCCCATCCGGCTCCTGCCCGGCCGCGGCCAGGGCGAGCGGCGCGCGCGGCGCATCCGCCGGCGCCAGGCTCAGCGCCTCGCGCCAGTTGCGCGTCTGCAGGGCGAGCTGCGCCCGCTCCTCCCGCAGCCAGGAGGCGCCCGGCTGCACCGCCTCGGCCTCCTTGGCCAGGGCGAGGGCAGCACTCCAGTCGCCCCGCGCCATCGCCTGCCGCAGCAACCCGCGCAGGCCGATGAAGCGCGCATCGTCCCGCTCCGCAAGCTGGCGGAACACAGCGGCGGCCGCCTCGTCATGGCCCGAGAGGCGCTCCGCCTCGGCGGCCAGCAGCAGGGTTTGCGGCGTGTCGCCGAGGAGCTTGCGGGCCTTCCGCACCTCGAGCCGCGCCGCCTCGGCGGTGCCGGCCGAAAGCGCGACCAGCGCCCGCGTCAGCGCCGCGTCGCCGTCATGGCGGTGGCGCCAGGCACGCTTGTTGCGCGCCCGCCCCGGCCAGCGGCGAATGGCGCCGATCAGGCTGAGGATGCCGTGCAGCACGAGGAAGGCGAGGCAGAGAATCAGCAGGGCAATGGGGAAGCTGGTGCCGATCCAGGAATCCCCCACCTTGATCTCGACGGTGCCGCCGAGTTCCGCGAGCCACATGGCGGCGGCGGTGCCGATGCCGAGGAGCAGCAGCACCCAAATCGCGCGCGCCATCGGCTCAGCCCGCCGCCAGCTGGCGGAGCGCGGCGCGGGCCGCGATCAGCGCCCGGGCCTGGTCGGCCCAGCCCTGCATGGCCTGCCGCGCCTGCGGCGGCAGCTTGTCGATATGCTGCAGGCTCATCTCGATATCCCCGGCCTCCAGCGCGCGCCGGGCGCGCTCGATCTCGGCTTCCGCCGCATCGCCCCAGACCACCTGGTCGCCGCGGCGGACCGTCACCAGCCCGCCGAGGCGGGAAAGGGCGCTGTCCACCACGCCGCCGCGGCTGCCGTCCGGCCCCTGCGCGGCGTCGGAGGCGGCGCGCGCCGCCTTGGCCGCATCCTCGAAGGAAAGGCGCAGCGAGGCCTCGGTTGGCGGCGCCGACTGGGCGAAGCGGGCGAGCGCCTGCGGCGGCTGGTCGATGCGGCCGAGTGCCGCGCCGAGCGGTTGCCCGGCCGTCAGCGCGCCGCGCAGCCCGTCGATGGCGGCGAGGCGGGCGGTGCGCCCCTCGATCGCCGCCAGCCGCTGCTGCGCCTGCTCCAGCGCGGCCATGCGCTGGCCGAGCGTGCCCTCCAGCGCCGCGATGCGCTGGTTGAGAGTGCCTTCCAGCGCGCCGAGCCGGTCCTGCACCGCCTTGTCCTGCGCGGCGAGGCGCCCCTCGGCGGCGCGGGCCTGGTCCTGCAGCCGGTCATCGAGGCTGCCGGCCTGCTGCTCGACACGCTCGGTCAGCCGCTCGACGCGTCCCGACAGCTGCTCCACCGTGTCGCGCTGGGCGAGGCCGGCGGGATCGACGGCGGGCCGCGCCTCCAGCGCCTGCACCCGGCGCTCCACCGCGGTGTCGCGCTCATTGGCTTGGCCGGCGTTGCGCTCATTCGCCGCCACCTGTTCACCGAGCGCGGCAAGGCGGGTCTCGATCGGCCGGGTGTCGGTCGCCACCGGCCGTTCCTCGAGGCTCTTGATGCGTGCCTCGAGCGGCTGGACCTGCTGGATGCGCCCGTTCAGCGCGCCGACCTCGCCACGCAGCCCGTCGAGCGCGGTCACCCGCTGCTCGATCTGCGCCACGCGGGCGGGATCGACGCTCGCCTCCTGCGAGGAGCGCGGCGTCGTCAGCAGCCACCAGAGGGCCATCACCAGCACCACGCCGCCGATGCCGATGACGATCGCGGCCGGGTCGATGCGCTTGCCGAGGAAGGGCTGCGGTCCAGGCTGGTTCAATGGTGAATTCCGCGGCGGGAGAGGGGGGGGAGGTGGCGGCGGCGAAGCCATCGCTGGCTTCGGAGCTGGTGCCGGCGGGGAAGCCGGAGCCTGCTGCGGCGGCGGCGTGATGCCGGCAGCGGCCGGAACCGGCTCCGGACGCGCCGTCGGGGCCGCGGGTGCCGGAGCAGCGGCAGGTGCCGCAGCGGAGGCAGGCGCGGCAGCGGGTGGCGTGATGCCGGCGGCCGGAACCGCCTCCGCCCGCGCCATCGGGGCGGCGCCCAGCGGGGTGGTGGGGGCTTCGCTCGGCGGCCGGTTGGGCGTGGCGGCGCGCGAGGCCTTCGGCTTCGGGTCGGGGGCTTTGCTCATCGTTTCGCTAACCTGGGTCCGAGCAGTTGCAGAAGCGAGTCCTGGTCGGGCCGGTCGGCGACCTGCACGGCGCGCCACGCCAGGGGGGTGGGTGCTGCTTGCAGCGCCGCCGCGACCCTGGGGCTCAACGCCAACGCCATGACCGACGCGGCGGTTTCGGCCAGCCCGGCCTCATGGAACAGGGAGATGGCACAATGAGCCGAACGCGGCGAGAAGAACAGCGCAGCAACGACCCGTCCATCGGTCAGGGCTTTCCTGGCCCGGTCGGGCAGGGTCGGCGCCGGGGCAGCGGCATAGGCAACCCGGCGTTGCACCCGGAAGCCGCGCTGCCTGAGCGCCAGCGCCACCTCCAGCCCATAGCCCTCGCCGACCGCGAGCAGCAGCGGCCCCGCCTCGGGGTTCAGCCGTGCAGCCGCCAGTTGCGCCAGCGCCGCCGCATCGCCGGCCGCGGCCTCGGCTTTCACGAAGCCGCTATGCCGCGCCTCGGCCGCCGTCGCCTCGCCGACGGCCAGCACCGGCAGGCTGGGCGGCAGCGCGCCGGGCCGCACCGCCCGCGCTGCGGCGCGGCTGGTCAGCAGCAGGGCCTGCACGCCGGCAGGGGGCGCCAGCGGCCGTGGGGCGAGGTGCAGGGCGGGCGCCAGCACCGGCTCCCAGCCCAGGGCGGCCAGGTGGCGGCCCGTCTCCTCCGCCCCCGGCTCCGGCCGGGTGACGAGGACGGCCTCAGGCAAAGAGGTCGGCCGGACTGTCGGCCCTCAGCTCCGCCCCGAGCGCGGCGCCGAGCCGGGCTGCATCCGACGCCGGGCCGGTGACGGAGCGCTTCAGCAGGAAGCTGCCATCCGGCCGCGCCACGAGGCCGGTGAGATGCAGCGCCCCGGTCGGCAGCAGTCGGGCATGGCCGCCGATCGGGGTGCGGCAGGAGCCATCCAGCGCCCCGAGCAGCGCCCGCTCGGCCCGGCTGACCGCCGCCGCGGCACGGTCCTCGATGGCGGAGAGCAGCTCCAGCAACTCGGCATCCGCGCTGCGGCAGGTGATGCCGACGATGCCCTGGCCAGCGGCCGGGACCATCGCCTCGGCATCGAGGACGACGCCGGCCTCGCGCTCGAGACCCATGCGCTTCAGCCCTGCGAGCGCCAGGAAGGAAGCGGTGAAGTCGCCCGCCCGCACCCGGCCGAGCCGGGTCTGGATGTTGCCGCGGATGGTCTCGCAGCGAAGGTCGGGCCGGGCATGCAGGATCTGCGACTGGCGGCGGACGGAGGCAGTGCCGATGACCGCCCCGGCCGGCAGGCAGCCATAGGGGTCGGCCGGGTCCGGCGGGGTGCAGCCGGGGCCGAGCACGATGGCATCCCGCGCATCCTCCCGCGCCAGGGTGCAGGCCAGGCTGATGCCGGTGGGCAGCTGCGTTTCCAGGTCCTTCAGGCTGTGGACGGCGAAATCGACGCGCCGGTCGAGCAGTGCCTCGTGGATCTCCTTGGCGAAGAGGCCCTTGCCGCCGATATCCGCCAGCGGGCGGTCCTGGATGCGGTCGCCGGAGGTGGCGATGATCCGCTCCTCGAAGGCCCCGGCCGCGCGCAGCACCGGGCAGACGCGGGTGATGATCGACAGGAAGTGCCGGGTCTGCCACAGCGCCAGCGGCGAGCCGCGCGTGCCGACGCGGAGCGGCAGGGCGCGGCCGTGGCGCGGAACCTGGGCGAGGGTATCGTCGAGCGGCATCGCGGCGTCATAGAGCGGCCGCGGAGAAGGGGAAAGTGCGGATGGATGCCTCGGCCACGGTGCTGGGCCTGGAATCGAGCTGCGACGAGACGGCGGCGGCGGTGCTGCGGGCGGATGGGACGATCCTCGCCGAGGCGGTGCTGAGCCAGTTGGAGGAGCATGCGGCCTTTGGCGGCGTGGTGCCGGAGATCGCGGCGCGGGCCCATCTGGAGCACCTGCCGGGCCTCGCCGCCCGGGTGGTGGCGGAGGCGGGGCTCGGCTTCGGCGACCTCGCCGGCATCGCCGCGACCTCCGGGCCGGGGCTGATCGGTGGGCTGATCGTGGGGGCGAGCCTCGGCAAGGGGCTGGCGATCGCCCATGGCCTGCCCTTCGTCGCGGTGAACCACCTGGAGGCGCATGCGCTGACCGCGACCCTGCCGGGGTTGGTCGAGGGCGGGGCGCGCTTCCCCTACCTGCTGCTGCTGCTTTCGGGCGGGCATTGCCAATGCGTCGCCGTGGAAGGGGTGGGGCGGTACCGGCGGCTCGGCACCACCCTCGACGATGCGGTGGGCGAGGCCTTCGACAAGTCGGCCAAGCTGCTCGGCCTGCCCTGGCCGGGCGGGCCGGCGCTGGAGCGCCTGGCGGCGGGCGGCGATCCGGCCCGCTTCGCCCTGCCGCGGCCGCTGCTGGGGCGGGCGGGCTGCGACTTCTCCTTCAGCGGGCTGAAGACGGCGGTGGCGCATGCCGTGGCGAAGCACCCGCCGGGCGCGCTGCCGGAGCGGGACCGCGCCGACCTCGCCGCCGGCTTCCAGGCGGCGGTGGCGGCGGTGCTGGCCGACCGGGCGCGGCATGCGCTCGACATGCTGCCCGCGGCGACGGCGCTGGTGGTCGCCGGCGGCGTCGCGGCCAATGCGGCGATCCGCACGGCGCTCGGCCGGGTGGCGGGGGAGCGGGGGCTGGCGCTGGTGGCGCCGCCCATCCGGCTCTGCACCGACAATGCGGTGATGGTCGCCTGGGCCGGGGTCGAGCGGCTGCGGCGCGGCCTGGCCGACCCGCTCGGCCATGCGCCGCGGCCACGCTGGCCGCTCGACCAGCTCACGGCATAGGCGGAAGCCGGCGGTCGCAAGGCAGGCTTGGCAGAGGGGCGGCTAGGCGGCCGACTGGGGCTGGTTCGGGTCGGCCAGTGCCACCACGCGGGCGGCGGGCAGGGCGATGTGGCATTCGAGCCCCGCCGGCGCCCAATCCAGCGCCAGCGTCCCGCCGAGCTGGCCGCGCAGCACCGCGTCCAGCATGCGCGTGCCGAAGCCGCGGCCGGAGGGAGCCTCCACCTGCGGGCCGCCGCGCTCGGTCCAGTCGAGGCGAAGCTCGTCCTCCTCCAGCCGCCAGGCGAGGGTGATCCGCCCCGCCGGAACCGACGCGGCGCCATGCTTCACCGCATTGGTCGCCAGCTCGTGCAGCACCATGGCGAGCGGCTGCACCGCGCCGGCCCCGATGGCGAGCGGCGGCCCCTCCATCCGCACCGCCCCTGGCGGGCAGCCGCTGAGCTCGCGCTCGGCGATGAGGCGGAGGTCGGCGCCGACCCAGCCCTTCTCGGCCAGCAGCGTATGGGCGCGGGCGAGGGCGGCGACGCGGGCCTCCACCGTCGCCATGTAGGATTCCGGCCGGTCGCGCCGGGTCAGGCGCAGGACGGACTGCACCACGGCAAGGACGTTCTTGGCGCGGTGGTCCACCTCCCGCATCAGCAGCAGGCGGCGCTGCTCCGCCTCGCGCCGCTCGCTGACGTCGCGCGAGATGCCGGAAAGGCGCAGCGCCCGGCCGGTCGCCGGGTCCCGCTCGGTCACCGCGCCCTGGGAGGCCATCCAGGCCCAGCCCTCGGCCGGCGGGCGGCGGCGGACGCGGAATTCGGCGGCGAAATCCGCCGCCTCGCCGGCAATGGTGGCCTGCAGCCGGGCGAGGACCGTGGGGCGGTCCTCGGGATGCGCCGCGGCGGCCCAGTCGGCGAGGGTGAAGCCCTGCTGGGCGGGGGCGTCCACCGAGTCGTCGAGGCGGCTGATGCGGCGGCCGCGATCGGCGTGGACATCGTATTCCCAGCTCACCAGCCGGGCGGCCTCGAGGGCGAGGCGGAGCTTCTCCTGCCGCTCGGCGAGGTCGAGGCTGGCCTGCCGGTGCTCGTGCACATCCTCGAGCAGCCCGACCCATTCCCGCCCGGTTGGCACGGCGCGGGCGCGGACCCAGTGCCAGGCGCCCATCATGGTTCGGACGCGGTATTCGATGTCAACCGGCGCCTGGGCGGCGCGGGCCGCGGCCCAGGCGGCGATGGTCGGCTCGCGGTCGGCGGGGTGCACCATCTCCAGCCAGCCGGCACCGCGCAGGGCCGCGGACTCCTGGCCGGTGAGCTCGGTCCAGCCCTCGGCCTCGATGATCGCGCCCTCTGCATCGCCGTGCCAGAGCACCAGGGCGCCGGCCCGTGAGAGGGCGCGGAAGCGGCGCTCGCTCGCCGCCTCTCCGGCGCGGGCGCGGTCGCGCTCGGCCAGGCAGCGGGCCAGGATGGCGGCGAGGACGAGGCCCAAGGCGAGCAGCAGCAGGACGGGCAGGGCGATCCGGGCGCGGTCCCTCCCATCCGCCAGCCACAGGGCAAGCGCCGCCAGGGCCAGCAACAGGGGCGGCAACGCGCGCAGGCCGATTGATCCGCGTGTCACCAATGCCGTTTGACGCGCCAGGGTTGAAGGAAACCGCATGCACAATGCTGCATCGCGTCAGTCAGGGGACCTGCTAGGCGACGATCGGCGGGTCAACAGATCGGGAGCAGGGCGGCAACCCGGCATGGCGGGCAGGCGTTGGCCCGCCGACAAGCCGGGAGCGACAGGCATGGCGGACGGGATCAGGCAGGCGGCGGAGAAGGTGGCAGCGGCGCCCTTCGTCATTCCAGGGGCACGGGGCGAGTTCCGCATCCAGGTGCTGAACGAGGATGCGGAGCGGGGCGTGGTGACGAGCATCGTCCACATCCCGCCGGGCGGCTTCATCCCGGCGCATTCGCATACCAAGGGCTCGGAGATGCACTACGTGCTCAGCGGCGAGCTGATCGACGGCGGGCAGCGGCTGGGGCCGGGGGGCTTCCTCACCCATCCGGCCGGGCAGATCCATGGGCCGCACGAGAGCGAGAGCGGCGCGCAGGTGCTGACCGTGCAACAGTGGCAGTCGCAGAACGGGGAATTCGACTTCCAGCCGGCCTGAACCCTCCCCGCTTGACCCTGGGCGGCGGCGGCGCCCAGACTTTCGCGCGAAACGTCGGCGGAAGGAATGCGCTGTCATGCTGCCCTTGCAAGGGGTGACGGTGGTCGAGCTCGGGCAGAACCTGGCCGGCCCCTATGCGAGCGAGATCCTCGGCCTGCTCGGCGCCCGGGTGGTGAAGATCGAGCGGCCGGAGGGCGACGATGCACGCGGCTGGGGGCCGCCCTTCCATGCCGGGACGGCGACCACCTTCCATGCGGTCAACCGCAACAAGCGCAGCATCGCGCTCGACCTGAAGGACAGGGCGGCCGTTGAATGGCTGCGCGGCTTCCTCAAAGGGGCCGACATCTTCATCCAGAACATGCGTCCCGGCTCGCTGGAAGCGATGGGACTCGGGGCGGAGGCGGTGCGGGCGCTGAATCCCCGCCTGATCTACTGCTCGCTCCATGCCTTCGGCGCCGCCGGGCCGCTGGCGCTGAAGCCTGGCTACGAACCGATCGTGCAGGCCTTCGCCGGCATGTTCAGCGTGAACGGCAGCGCGGAGGCACAGCCGGCGCGGGTCGGGATGCAGGTGCTCGACCTCGGCACCGGGGTCTGGGCGGCGCTCGGCTGCCTCGCCGCCCTGCAGCGGCGGCACCTGACGGGGGAGGGGGCGACGGTCGATACCTCGCTCTTCGAGACCGGGCTCGGCTGGATGGGGCAGCATTTCGCCGGCTTCTTCGAGACCGGGCGGCAGCCGCCGCGGCACCGCAGCGGCAACCCGAAGCTGATCGTCTTCCAGGCCTTCGACACGGCCGATGGCGAGATCGTCGTCGCCGCGGCGAATGACCGCCTCTTCGCCAAATTCGCCGCCGTGCTCGGTCACCCGGAATGGGGCGCCGACCCGCGCTTCCGCACCAACAAGGACCGCATCGCGCACCGCGAGATCCTGCTGCCGCTGCTGGAGGCGGCGATGCTGGCGCGCGGAAGCGAGGACTGGGCGGCGGCGCTGGAGGCGGCGGGCGTGCCCTGCTCGCCGATCCACGACCTCGCGGCGGTCGCGGCGCATCCGCAGACCGAGGCGCTGGGCATGGTGGTGGCGGCGCCGGAGGCCCCGCGGGGGATCGGCCTGCCGGTCTCCTTCGACCGGGTGAGGCCGCCGGTGGAGCGCGGCGCGCCGGCGCTCGGCGAGGCGAATGCCGAGTACGGCGCGCCGGTGCCGGTCAGGCCTCCGGCAGGCGGCGGATGACCGCCTCGGCGAAGTCCATGGTGGAGGCGCTGCCGCCGAGGTCGCGGGTACGGATGCCGTCGCCGTTGAGGGTGCGGTCCACCGCCGCGCGCAGCCGGGCGGCGAGGGGCTGGCGGCCGACATGCTCCAGCATGAGCCCGGCGGCGAGCAGCATCGCCAGCGGGTTGGCGATGCCCTTGCCGGCGATATCGGGGGCCGAGCCGTGTACCGCCTCGAAGATCGCCGCATCGGCGCCGATATTGGCCCCCGGCGCCATGCCGAGCCCGCCGATCAGCCCCGCCGCCTGATCGGAGAGGATGTCGCCGAAAAGGTTGGTGGTGACGATGACGTCGAAGCGCCAGGGGTCGAGCACCAGCTGCATGGCGCAGGCATCGACGATGCGGTCGTCCCACTCGACCTTCCCGGCGTAGCGCGGCGCCACCTCCTTCGCGGTTTCGAGGAAGATGCCGGTCAGCGCTTTCAGCACATTCGCCTTGTGGACGACCGTCACCTTCTTCCGCCCGTGCTTCACCGCGTAGTCGAAGGCGTATTCCAGGATGCGGCGCGAGCCGGCACGGGTGTTCACGCCGGAGGAGATGGCGACCGCATGCGGGTCGCCCTCGATCGGGATGTAGTGCTCGAAGGCGACGTAGAGCCCCTCGATGTTCTCGCGGACGATGACGAGGTCGATATCCTCGTAGCGGCCGCCGGGCACCATGCTCTTAGCCGGGCGGAGGTTGGCGTAGAGGCCGAATTCCTCGCGCAGGCGGACATTGACCGAGCGGAAGCCTCCCCCCACCGGCGTGGTCAGCGGGCCCTTCAGGGCAAGGCGGGTACGGCGGATGGAATCGAGCGTGACGCCGGGCAGCGGGTCGCCATGCGCCTCGATGCCGGCGAGGCCGCCCTGCTGCACGTCCCAGGCGAAGGGCGCGCCGAGTGCCTCCAGGATGGCGACCACGGCCCTGGTGATCTCCGGCCCGATGCCGTCGCCGGGGATCAGCGTCGCCGGGATGGCGCCTTGTGTATCCTGTCCACCCATCATGGGGCTCCGCTCTGCCTCGGGTTACCGCAACCCGGTCAGGGGCTGCAGCATGAGCCGGCTCCATACCACTTTCGTGGATGCTGGTCGCGGCCCCGGGCGAGGCCGGTCAGGCGGACAAGGTCCCACGCCGCTGCGGCTTGCCGGTTGCCGGCCGGAAAGGCGAAGGTCCGCTGCACGCCGCTGGCGGCGCCGGAAACCCCGGCTTCGTCCCGGCCGTTGGCGACGGCACAGCGTCGGAGTCCGCCATGCCCATCGCAGCCGCCAGCGCCGCCCTCACCAGCCATCTCCGCTCCAGCCTGGAACGCGACGGCGCTCTGCACGGGATGGCGGTCGAGGCGATGACCCTCACCCAGGCGCGGACCAATCCGGGCCATGGCATCGCCCTCATCCTCTGGCGCATCCAGCCGGAGGAGACGCCGGGCGACACCTCGCCGCTGCGCACCGCCTCCAAGGCCGATCCGCCCGAGGGCGCCGGGATGCGGCTGCGCTACCTGCTGGCGGTGCGCGGCCATGACAGCGCGGCGGAGCAGACGATGCTCGGCCATTGCATGCAGGCCCTGGAGCGGAACCCGTTGATCCAAGCCGCCGGCGAGCTGGGCGACATCGAGGCGGAGGCACTGGTGGTCACGCTCGAGCACCTGCCGGACGAAACCTATCTGCGCCTGCTGGAGGCCTGTGGCGACCCGCCGCCGCTGCTGCTTCCCTACATGGTCCACAGCATGCGGTTGCGGCCCAGCATGGGGTGAGGGCGCAAGGAACTCCGCCCGAGGCGACTCGTTTCCACGATCATATTGCACTGCAACATGACTGGCGCAGGATTTCCCATGCCCGAGCCTCGTATGATCGTCATCACCGGCGCCTCCAGCGGCACAGGCCGTGCGACCGCCCCTGCTTTCGCCCCCTCGCGGTAAGCCGCCATGGACATGCACCATCCGAACCTGTCGGCCGAGGCCGCCCCGGCGCCTGCGGACCCGCGGCGCGCCCTGGTCCTCTCGGGGGGCGTCGCCCTCGGCGCATTCGAGGCCGGGGCCTATGCCGCCTACGAGGCGGCGGAGGGCGGGGCGCCGCCCTGGGTGCTCGGTGCCTCGGCCGGGGCGCTGAATGCGGCGATCATCGCCGGCAACGCGCCGGGGCAGCGCGTTGCCGCGTTGCGCCGCTTTTGGGAGCGGGCGGCGACGGAGCCGATGCCGCTTGCCGCCGCGATCTTCGGCCCGCCGCCGGAGGCCGGGCCCTGGCGCCGCGGCTACAACCAGCTGAGCGCGATGCAGACGCTGCTGCTCGGCAATCCGGCGCTGTTCCGCCCGCGGCTGCTGCCGGAACTCGGTCCGGCCGCCTCGCTCTACGAGCTTGGGCCGCTGATGCGGCTCCTGCCGGAATTCATCGACTTCGATCGCCTGAACCGCGGCGAGATGCGCCTCACCATCACCGCGACGGATGTGGAGACGGGCGAGCGCGTGGCCTTCGACACCGCTGCGGGCGCGCGGATCGGGCCGGAGCATCTGGCCGCCTCCTCCGCCCTGCTGCCGCTCTTCACCCCTGTCGAGGTCGAGGGGCGGCTGCTGGCGGATGGCGGCATCTCAACCAACGCGCCGATCGACATCGTGCTGGACGCGCCGGGGACGGGACCGCTGCAGTGCCTGGTCGTGGAGCTCTTCGCCCGGTCGGGGCGGCGGCCTGCCTCGCTCAGCGCGGCGGTGGCGCGGGCGGGGGACCTCGCCTTCGGCAACCAGACGCGGCAGGCGTTGGAGAGTCGCATCCGCGAGTACCGCATGCGGGCGCTGATCGGACGCCTCGCCGCCGAGTTGCCGCCGGAGCGGGAGCGCGAGGCCGAACTGGCCGCGTTGCTGGCCCATGCCGAGGCGACGGTGGTCCTGCTCAACTACCATGCGGCCGAGGACGAGGCGGGGGCGGGCAAGGCTTTCGACTTCTCCCGCGCCACCCTTGCCGACCGCTGGGCGGCAGGGGAGCGCGGCATGCAGGAGGTGCTTGAGCGCCTGCGCCAGCCGGCGGCGGCGGCGGTGCTCGCCCCCGGCCTGCTGCTGCATGAGGTGGAGGCGCGCCCCGCCCGCTAGCAAGCTCTGGTCGGGTGCAGCTACCTGAGCGGGGCAACCTGGCTCGATCAGACAAACAGGCCGGAGCGGCGTCCGTGAGCCAGTGCGAACGGAAACCGCTCCCGTCCCTGACCCAGGATCACGGATCATGGTCCGGCTTGATGTCCGGCCGCATCGTCGGGGTCGCCGGGCGTTTCACGGCGGGCTGGACGAGCCTTGCCGGTCAGCGCCAGTCGCGCCTGCCTGCGGGCGGAAAAGCCGCTCCTGCGCGCGCCGGGCCGAGCTGTAGCACTCGCAGCAGGACGCCTCGAGGCCGGGGCGGTCGGTGATGGTCATCCGCCCGCCGCCATAGCGGATCATCCCGGCCCGCTGCAGGCTGCCGGCGGCGACGGTGACGCCAGCGCGGCGGACGCCGAGCATCATCGACAGGAATTCGTGGGTGATCGGGAAGGTCTCGCCCTCGCTGCGATCGTGCGCCATCAGCAGCCAGCGGGCGAGACGCTGCTCGATATTGTGCCGCCCGTTGCAGGCCGCGGTCCAGGCGATCTGGCTGTGCTGCGTCAGCAGGAAGCGCAACATCAGGTCGCGCAGCGCCGCGCTGGCCTCCAACGCATCGCGGAAATCGGCAGTGGTGAGGCGCCAGGCGGTGCCGGCGCATTGCACCATCACCTCGAATTCAGCGATGTCGTCGCCGAGCGACACCGGCCAGCTGGCCATGCCCTCGACTCCGGCAAGGCCGACCTCGGCGCTGTCGCCGTCATCGAGTGGGGCCAGCACGGAAGCCCAGCCGGTTTCAAAGAAGTACACATGCTCGATGCGCTGTTCGGACACCGCCAGGTTCTGGCGGAGCTCGAGCTCGACCAGCTTCAGCTTCGGGCGAAGCCGCGCGAGATCCTCGGCGGGCAGGGCGGCGAGCAGCCGGTTGCGGGGAGCCGTTTCCGGCGCAGTCGCTAACAATAGAGAGATCCTTGCCGAGCGGGAAAAGCTCAGCCCGGTCAGGGGCGAAGCCGGTCGGGCCGGACTGTTGCGGGAGGGCGCCCTTTCAGCGGCAGGGCCAGGTTGCGGCCTCCTCACGGTCCTCCCTTTTCGGCATGGCGACTATACGCTTCTGGTGGCTGGAAGGAACAGGCGCCGTTTCGTCGATCAACTGCACGGCATCTTGCGCGAGGTGGCCGCTCAGGAGTTCCAGTCCGGAGCGATGCCGGGATCAACCATGCGCCGGTCCTTCGGCAGCGCGGCCAGCGCCGCCTGGTCCTCGGCATCGAGGCGGAGCATCACCGCCTCCATGTTCTCCCGCTGCCGCTCCGGCGAGGCCGCCTTGGGAATGGCCGCCACGCCCTCCATCCCGAGCAGCCAGGCCAGAGCCACCTGTCCGGGCGTCGCGCCATGCTTGCGGGCGATGCGGGCGACCGCCTCGTCCTTCAGCACCTCGCCCTTGGCGACCGGGGTGTAGCTGGTGAGCACCATCCCCTGCTCGCGGCAATAGGCGAGCAGGCGGGACTGGTCGAGATAGACGTGGTGCTCGACCTGGAGGCAGGCGAGCGGGGCGATGCCCAGCTCCACCGCCCGGCGCAGCAGACCGGGGGGGAAGTTCGCCACGCCCACCGCGCGCGCCAGCCCTTCCTCCCGCATCCGGGCGAGAGTGGCGAGCGCATCGGGCAGATCGAGCTGCGGGCTCGGCCAATGGATCAGCAGCAGGTCGACATAGGGCTGGCGCAGACGCTCCAGGCTGGCCTCCGCGGCACGGCGGATCTCGGCGCCCTTTGGCTTGTCGTTCCAGACCTTGGTGGTGAGGTAGAGCTGCTCGCGCGGCAGGCCGGAAGCGGCCAGTGCCGCGCCCACCGCCTCCTCGTTGCCGTACATCTCGGCGGTATCGACATGGCGGTAGCCGAGGCCGAGGGCGGATTCCACGGCTGCCTGACATTCCGGGCCGCGCATCGGCCAGGTCCCGAAGCCGAGCGCCGGCATGCGGGTCAGCGCCGTCTCAAGCAGCGGAATGGTCATGGGCAAGGTCCTTCTCGAAGGGCAGCGGCCGGGTTTCCGGCATGGTGAGCCAGAACAACGCCGCGCTGAGCCCCGCGGTCGCAGCCAGCGCCAGGAAGGCGGCATCATAGCCGTAATGCACCACGACCAGGCCGGAGAGCGCCCCGCTCACCACCCCGCCGAGGCCATGGACGGTGCCGACCGCGCCCTGCGCCGCGGCGAAATGCCCGGTGCCGCGCGTCAGGTCCGCGATGACGACGGGGAAGAGCGCGCCGATCAGTCCGGCGCCGACGCCGTCCAGCAACTGCACGCCGATCAGCCAGGCCGGATGGTCCGAGGCGGTGTAGAGCACGCCGCGCAACGCGAGTGCCAGGAAGGCGACGAGGAGCAGCGGCCGTCTGCCCCAGGCCTCGGCGCGCGCGCCGGCCAGGGCGGCGGTCGGCACCATCACCGTCTGCGCGGCGATGGCGCAGATGGCGGTCAGGGCCACGCCCCAGCCGATGTTCTGCAAGGCGAGCTTCTGCGCCACCAGCGCCAGCATGGAGCCGTTCGCCAGGTGAAAGAGCGCGCCGGTGAGGGCGAAGGCGAGCAGCGGCCGGCTGCCCGCCAGCACCCGCCAGCCTTGCCGCGGCGCGGCGCCCGCGCTCCCTGGCAGCAGGCCGCGGGCCACGGCGTGGTCGATGGAGCGGGCGGGGACGGCGAGCGCCGCCGCGGCGCTGGCGAGGCCCGTCCCGGCCATCACCCAGAACAGCACGGGCGTGCCGAAAAGCGGCGCCATCGCCAGGATCAGCAGGTTCACGGCGCCGTTGCCGGCATGGAACAGCGCCTCGTTGCGGCAGGCGCGACGGGCGAAGGCGCCGGGCCCGACGATGCCGAGCGAAATGGCGGCCAGCGTCGGGGCGATGGAGGCGCCGGCCAGGCCGCCGACGAGGCCCGCCAGGGTGACGGGCCAGAAGTGCGGCGCCAGCGGGATGGCGAGGCAGCAGGCCGTCACCACCAGCACGGCGCCGGCGAGCAGGGCGCGCTTCGCCCTCATGGCATCGACCAGGAGGCCGATCGGCGTCTGCGCCAGCAGCCCGGCGAAGCCGCCGATCGAGAGGGCAAGGCCGATCTCCGCCGCATCCCAATGGTGCTCGGTCAGCAGGTAGACGCCAAGGTAGGCGCCGAGCCCGTAACGGACATCGGAGAGCAGGATGTTGAGGAGATCGAGCGCCCGGGTGGGTTTCACCCGGCCTGCCGCAGTTCGGGATGCACGCGTTCCTCCAGCGCCCACCAACCGGGCGCGTCCAGCAGGGGATGGTCGATGCGGCCATGACGGGCGAGGGCGGCGATGCCCTCGGCCAGCAGGGTCGGGCGCGGGCCGCCGGGCGCGCGGGCGTCGAAGGCGCCTGCCTCGTACCGCCCCTCGCGGCGGGCCAGCAGGCTGCACCAATCGACGGCACCGAACAGCGCCCAGGGCGTTACGGCCTCGAAGGGAGCACCCTCGGCCCGGAGCGTCGCCACCGCCGCCCAGCATCCGGCGAGCCAGCGGAGCTGCTCATCCTCCGTACAGCCGATATGCACCTCGGTGACGGCAAGCGGCAGGCCCGGATAGCGCTGCCAGGCCTCGCGCAACCGCGGCAGCCAACCGGTGCTGCCGGGCGGCATCGGCACCCGCACGGCCTCGGTATCGGCATAGCGGTGGCGGCCGTTGCCGCCATGCGTCCCGGGCGGGTAGAGGCCGAGCCGCTGGTCCAGGAAGCGCTCGCTGGTGATGTAGTAGTTGAGGCCGAGCAGCATCGGCGCCGGGATGCCGGCCGCGAGGTCCTCCAGCAGCGCCTCCGGCACGCCGGCGGCCAGCAGCCTGCCGTGCCAGAAATGGTCGCGTCCGATGCGGCCACAGAGCAGGTCGAGGCTCAGCCAGCGCCGGGCATTCTCGTAGCGCGCCTGGTAGGCGAGCAGCGGCGTGGAGAAGGTGTGGCCGATATCCTCGGTCTGGACGAGCCGCGCGCCGGGGATGGCGGCGCGGATCGCCCGCATCGCCAGCAGCACCCCATGGCATTCATTCGCCAGGATGCGGAGGAAGCTTGCTTCGCCGGTGCCGAAGGGGGACCAGTGGCCGTAGAGGCCGGAGAAGCGCGCCGTGGTCAGCGGTTCGTTGACCGGCGTCCAGTCGGCGACCCAAGGGTAGCGGCGTGCGACGCGGCCGGCGAATTCTGCCAGGAGGACGGGGAAGCGCGGATCGTCGAGCCCGGTGCGGGCCGGCCCGCTGCCGTGATGGACGATGCCGATGATGGGTGCGATGCCGAGCCGGCGCAGCTCGGCCAGTCGCTCGTCGTGCCAGGCCCAGTCGCAATCCAGCGGGCTGTCCGGCGACACCCGCTCCCAGGAGACGGTGTAGCGCAGCTGGCGGATGCCAAGGCCGGCGATGGCCTCCAGATCGGCGATGCGGTCGTGGTGCCCGGTTTCCCGGATCTGGTCGCGCCAGCCGCATGCGGAGCGGAGGACGCTGCACTCAAGGCCCCCCCAAAGCGCCACCGTCATGCGCGGCCGCTCCGTCGTTCCGTCCGTAATTTCGCCATGCCACCATGCTCCCGGTCGATCCTTCCCAATCGCGGTGTGGGAAGACGAAGTTCCTGTCGGTGGGGTAAGGTCTTCACATGGTACGGCGCCGTACACGGTTATGGCGGAATATCATGCTTGCCGATGACCCAGCCGGGTGTAGCCTTCCTCCAATACCGGAGGAAAAAGTCCATGGACGGCACCGTCGCGGGCGCCTCACGCCCAGAGATCAGGCTCACCGTGGCGAAGAAGGAGGAGCAGCCCTTCGTGAAAGGGCGGCGCAAATTCTTCCGCTACCGCGACCTCGGCGTGCAGGCGGCGACGGGGGGCAAGCTCCGCGCCCAGGTGATGGAGGCCATCACCGGCATGACCGAGCCGACCGGCTGGCACACCCATGAGTGCGAGGCGCAGTTCATCTACATCCTGAAGGGCTGGGTGGAACTGGAATTCGAGGACGGCACCCGCACCCGCGCCGAACTGGGCGATGCCATCCTCATTCCCGGCGGCATGAAGCACAACGAGATCGCCACCTCCGACGACGTGGAGATCCTCGAACTCTCCATCCCCGGCGACATGGCGACGCGGGCCTGCGACCCGCCGCAAAGGGACTGACCTCAAGGATTGACCGCCGCGGGGCGGAACGAGCATCCTCGCCGCCAGTCAGGAGGGAGGAGGGCGCCATGGCCGATCTCGACAGCGAGAGCGTCACCCGCGAGGCGCTGGCGCAGATGGCGGCGACGCCCGACCCTCGGCTGCGGGAGATCATGGCGGCGGCGACCCGCCACCTCCACGCCTTCGCGCAGGAGGTGAACCTCAAGCCCGACGAATGGCTGGCCGGCATCGCCTTCCTCACCGCGGTCGGCCAAGCCTGCACGCCCTACCGGCAGGAGTACATCCTGCTCTCCGACGTGCTTGGCCTCTCCCGCCTCGTCAACCTCATGCACGATGCCGAGGGACGCGAGGCGGCGGGGACGGAAACTAGCCTGCTCGGTCCCTTCTTCCGCGAGCAGGCGCCGGAATTTGCGCTCGGCGAGAGCATCGCCGTGCACGACACGGGGGGGACGGAGATCGTCATCTTCGGCCAGGTGACGGATAGCGAGGGCCGGCCGCTGCCGGGCGCCGAGATCGACATCTGGCAGACCAATGCCGCGGGGCTCTACGACCTGCAGGCGGGCGACGCCACGGTGATGGACATGCGCGGCCGCTTCCGCGCCGATGCCGAGGGGCGCTTCCACATGCGCACGGTCAAGCCGATCGGCTACAGCATCCCGATGGACGGGCCGGTCGGCAAGTTTGTCCATCAGCAGAACCGGCATGGGATGCGGCCGGCGCATATCCACATCCTCGTCGCCGCGCCGGGGCACCGTGAGCTGGTGACGGCGCTCTATTTCGGCGACGACCCCAATATCGACAGCGACACCGTCTTCGGCGTCTCCCGCTCGCTGGTGGTGCGGGAGGCGATGGGCCTGCCCGGCGCGCCGCGGGCGGACCTGCCGGCCGTGCAATATGATTTCCGCCTCTCGCGCCTCGGCGCCGGGGATGGCGGCGGGAGGGTAGGCTCTGATCCATCAAGGCTGATGCCAGCGGCGGAATAGCCGCGGCAGGGGTTTCGGGGAGGACAACAACAATGACCAGGATGACGAGGCGGGCGCTCGGCCGGCTTGCGGCCGGGGCGACCGTGCTGGCGGCGGCGCCGGGCCTCTCCTTCGCCCAGGGCTCCAACCCGCTCCGCATCGGCTATTCCATGTCGCTCTCGGGCGGGCTGGCGCCGAACGGCCGCTCCTCCCTCCTCGCGCACAGGATCTGGCAGGAGGATGTGAATGCCCGCGGCGGCATCCTCGGCCGCCCCGTCGAGCTGGTCTATTACGACGACCAGAGCAGCCCGGCGAATGTCCCTGGCCTCTACACGAAGCTGCTCGATGTCGACCGGGTCGACATGGTCACCTCCTCCTATGCGACGGTGATGATCGCGCCCTCCATGCCCGTCGTGATGCAGCGCAACATGTGCTACGTCACGCTGCTCGGGGCCGGGGTGAACGAGGCGTTTAAGTACGACCGCTACTTCAACATGAACGTCACGGGCGACGACATCCGCGCCAATTACGCCAAGGGCTTCCTCGACGTCGCCGCCAGGCTGCCGACGCCGCCGCGAAGCATCGCCATCCTCGCCGTGGACAACGAATTCGCCCAGAAGGCGGCCGAGAGCGCGCGCTACCTGTCGAAGCAGCGCGGGCTGCGCATCGTGTATGACCGCTCCTACCCGCCGACGACGGTCGACTTCACGCCGACCCTGCGCTCCATCCAGTCGGCGCGGCCGGACCTGATCTTCATCGGCTCCTACCCGCCGGATTCCAACGGCATCCTGCGCGCGGCCAGCGAGTTGCGGATCACCGCGCAGATGTTCGGCGGCGGCATGATCGGGCCGCAGATCGCGGCGGTGCAGGCGCAGCTCGGCCCCATCCTGAACAACCTGGTGACCTGGGACATCTACTCGCCGGAGCCGACGATGGACTTTCCCGGCATCCGAGCCTTCCAGGAGAAATACCGGGCGCGCGCCGTGCAGGAGCAGGTGGACGTGCTCGGCAATTACCTGCAGCCCTATGCCTATGCGCAGATGCAGGTGGTGGAGCAGGCGCTGAACCGCGTCGGCAAGCTGGACCAGGCGGCACTGGCCAAGGACATGCACGCCAGCACCTTCAACACCGTCGTCGGCGACATCCGCTTCGGCATCCACGGCGAATGGGCGGAACCGCGCAACCTGCTGGTGCAGTTCCAGGGCATCCGCGACGGCGACCTCGAGAAGTACAAGAAGCCCGGCGCCAAGGTCATCCTCTTCCCGGAGAACCTGAAGTCCGGCGAGCTCCGCATCCCCTACGGCGTCCCGGCCTGACGCCGCCATGGACGGCGACCTCGTCCTGCTGCTGAACGGCATCGTCTCCGGCCTGCTGCTGGGCGGGCTCTATGCCGCGGCAGCGGCGGGGCTCGCCGTGTCCTTCGGCATGCTCGACATCGTCAACATCGCGCATCCGGCGCTGATGGTGGCGGGCGGCTTCCTCGTCGTGCTGATCGGCACCGCGCTCGGGCTCGACCCGCTGCTGGCCGCCCTGCTGCTGGCGGTGCCCTTCTATTTTCTGGGCGTCGCCATCTACACCTTCTACCACCACTTCTTCGAGCGGCGCGGCGACGAGGCGTTGCAGGGTCTCGCCTTCTTCTTCGGCGTGATGTTCATCATCGAGGTCGGGCTGGTGATGGGTTTCGGGCCGGAGCAGCGCTTCCTCGACCCGCCCTATGCCTTCATCACCTGGCGCATCGGCGAGATCGACATCCCGCTGCGCATGCTGGCGCCGGCGCTGCTGGCGATGGCGGCGATCGGGGCGCTGTGGCTGTTCCTACGCCGCAGCTTCACCGGCCTCGCCATCTCCGCCGTCGCCCAGGATGCCGAGGCGCTCCGCCTGATGGCGGTGGACCCGGTGCGGATCAAGCGGCTGGCCTTTGGCCTCTCGGTCGGGCTGGCGGCCATCGCCGGCGGGGCGCTGGTCGTCGTGCAGCCGGTGGAGCCCTCCTCCGGCCAGGTCTTCATCGGCCGCGTCTTTGCCGTCTGCATCATGGGCGGGATGGGGAGCTTGCCGGGCTGCATCCTTGCCGCCTTCCTCTTCGGCGTGGTCGAGAACGTGACGGCGAGCTTCTATGGCCCGTCTTGGTCCCCGGCGGTTGCCTTCGGCTGGCTGCTGCTGGTGCTGGCGGTGCGCCCGCAGGGCCTGTTCGGGAAGCTGGCATGAGCGGCGCCTCGCTGCCCCTCGCCCCGGCTCCGGCGATGGCCGCGAGCGGGCGGCGGCACCTGCCCTTCTGGCTCGGCGCGGTCGGCGTCGCTGTCCTGCTCTTCGTCGCGCTTCGGGCGATCGGCAACGACTACGGCTACTTCGCCGGCTACTTCATCCTGCAATATGTCGTGCTGGCGACGGCCTGGAACATCCTCGGCGGCTATGCGGGCTACGTGAATTTCGGCGCGGCCGGCTTCATGGCGGCAGGCGCCTATACGGCGATCGCGCTGCGCAAGGCGACGGGGCTCGACCTGCTGCCGGGCATTGCGGCGGCGGCCACGGTTGGGGCGCTGCTCGGGTTGGGGACGGGCTACCTAACGCTGCGGCTGCGCGGCGTCTACTTCTCCATCGCCACGCTCTGCCTCGCTGTGGTGCTGCAAACCCTGGTGGTGAACTGGGACTATGTCGGCGGCTCGCGCGGCGCCTATATCGTCCGGCCGAGGGAGGTGGCGCCCTTCACCAGCTACGGCGAGTACCTCTTCCTTGTCATGCTGGTGCTGGCGGTGCTGGCGGTCGGCATCGCCCGCACGGTGGAGGTGACGCGGCTCGGGCGCGGCCTCCAGGCCATCCGCGACAACGAGCGCGCGGCGGAGGCGGTGGGCGTGCCGACCCTGCGGCTCAAGCTGATCGCCACGGCGCTCTGCGGCGCGCTGATGGCGGTCGCCGGCGCGCCGCTGCCCTATTACAGCGGCTACCTCAACCCAGAGGGCGCCTTCAGCCTGGCTTATGCGGTCAACGCCATCGCCATGCCGCTGATCGGCGGGGCAGGCACCTGGGCCGGGCCGGTGATCGGAGCGGTGCTGCTCGGCTCCCTGCAGCAGGCGGCCACGGTGACGATCTCCTCGGCGCTCAACCTCTTCATCGTCGGCTGGATGCTGGTGATCTTCGTCGCGGTGGCGCCGCGCGGCATCCTCGGCTGGTTCCGGCGGCGGCGATGAGCGAGGCCTTGCTCAGGGCCGAGGGCGTCGGCAAGCGCTTCGGCGGCTTCACCGCGTTGCATGCGGTTGATCTCGAATTGCGCGCGGGCGAGCGGCTGGGGCTGATCGGGCCGAACGGCTCCGGCAAGTCCACCTTCGTCAACTGCATCTCGGGCGACTTCGCTGCCCATGACGGGCGGGTGAGCCTCGGCGGCCAGGCGCTCGACGGGCTGAAGCCGCATCGCCGGGCGCGGCTCGGCCTGGCGCGCACCTTCCAGCTGCCGCAGCCCTTCGGCAGCCTCTCCGTGCTGGAGAACGTGCGGGTGCCGGTGCTCTTCGCCGGGCAGGCGGGCTCGGCGACCGCGCGGGCGATGCAGTGCCTGGAGCAGGTCGAGATGGCCGGCAAGGCGGATTGCCTGCCGCGCGAGCTGACCCAGGTGGAGTTGCGCCGGCTGGAGCTGGCGCGCGCCATCGCGCTCGAGCCCAAGCTGCTGATCGCCGACGAGGCGATGGCCGGGCTTTCCAATGCCGAGGTCGACCAGATCCTCGCCCTGCTGTTCCGGCTGAACGCGGCGGGTACGGCGATCATCATGATCGAGCACATCATGCGGGCGGTGACGGCCTTCGCCGAGCGGCTGGTCGTCTTCGTCGCCGGCCGCAAGATCGCCGATGGCACACCGCGCGAGGTGCTGGCCCTGCAGGAGGTGGAGGACGCCTATCTTGGCCGGCAATAGCCTCGAGATCGCCGGCCTCGATGCCGGCTACGGCGCGGTGCGGGTGCTGCAGGGCGTCTCGCTCAGCGTGCCGGCGGGGCAGACGGTGGTGCTGCTCGGCACCAACGGCAACGGCAAGACGACCCTGATGCGCAGCATCATGGGCCAGATCCGCGCGACGGCGGGCCGCATCCGCGCCAGCATCGAGGGGCGGCAAACGGAGCTCGTCGGCCTCTCGCCCGAGCAGGTGGTGGAACTCGGCATCGTGCTGGTGCCGGAGGGGCGGCGGCTCTTCCCCCGGCTCACCGTCGAGCAGAACCTCCGCCTCGGCGCCTACCGGGCGACGGCGCGGGCGGCGATGGGGGAGAACCTCGCCCTCTGCTACGAGCTTTTTCCCCGCCTGGCTGAGCGCCGCGCGCAGCTCGTCGGCAGCATGAGCGGGGGCGAGCAGCAGATGGTGGCGCTCGGGCGGGCGCTGATGTCGGCGCCGCGCATCCTGCTGGTGGACGAGCCTTCGGTCGGCCTCGCGCCGATCCTGGTGGCGCGGACCATGGAGATGATCTCCGAGATGAAGGCGCGGCTCGGCCTCACCGTGCTGATGGCGGAGCAGAATTTCCATCAGGCCGTCCGCATCGCCGACCGCGGCTACGTCATCGTCCACGGCCATATCGCATTCGAAGGCGAGAGCGCCGCGGCGCTGCACGACAACGACCTGGTGCGGCAGGTCTATCTCGGGCTGTAGGTCAGTCCGATACGGCGTGCGCCTTCAGGTCCTCCAGCGCGCAGAGTTCGAGCGTCGCCACATGCGTCGCCTCCAGCAGCACGCGCGGCGCGACGCCCGCTTGCCGCGCCTGTTCCCAGCGCGCGGCGCAAAGGCACCAGCGGTCGCCCGGCTTCAGCCCGGGGAAGCCGTATTGCGGCACCGGCGTCGAGAGGTCGTTGCCGCAGGTCCGGGAGAAGGCGAGGAAGGCCGCCGTCACCTCGACGCAGACGGTGTGCAGGCCGCGATCCTCGACGCCGGTGTTGCAGCAGCCGTCGCGGTAGAAGCCGGTCAGCGGCGCGACCGAGCAGGGCAGCAGCGGCCCGCCCAGCACATTGGTGGAGGAGGGCTGGCCCTTGGGTGGCCAGCGTCCTGGCCCCATTCCGCCATCCGGCATCGACGACTCTCCCTGCAACGCGTTGTGATTGCCCGGCCCCTGGCGCCGGGGCGGCGACTCTGCGCCGGATCGCCGGGCGCCGTCCACAAGCTTGGGCGTGACGCCGGGGCGCCTCAGTGCGGCTCCAGCCTGATGGCTTCCAGGCCCAGGCCGCGCTGGTGGTCATCGATCGCGCCGCCATCTGCCTGCGGCACCACGAGGCGCAGGGTGAGGAGGCCGTCCTCCACGGCTTCCGGCGGCACGGCGACGGTGATGCCCTCGCTCGCGGTGACCGCCTTCCGGGCAAGCTCGCGTTTGCCCGCCGCGACGATCACCGTCCGGCCTGGCGCCGCCGGCCCGCGCAGCTGCAGGGTCAGGCTCGCCGTCTCTTCACGATCCGCGGGCATGGGCAGGACCAGCTCGGCCTCGTTGGCGGTAAAGCGGACGCCCCAGCGCTCCGGCATCGACCAGCCCGTGCCGAGTAGCCGGATGCCGTCCTCGCCCGCGGCGAAGGACCGCTCCACCCCCGGCTGCAAGGGCGGGGGAGGGGCCGGCGGGGGCTGGATGAAGCCGGCGATGAGGGCAGGGTCTCCGCAGGCCAGCCCCATCTCGAAGCCACGGCAGGAGGCCTCAGCGGCCGCGCGCAGCAGCAGGGCCTCCGGCCATTGGCCGGCAAGGAAGACATGCAGCCCGTCGCGGTCCCGCAGCCCCGCCAGCGCGTCCCGACGGGCGGCCTCGCAGCTCCGTCCGCCGGTCAGCCGCGTGATCGGCCCGCCCTCGACGCGCATCCCGGCCCGCATCGCTGCCATGGCGAATTGCGAGAAGTCGAGGGGCCAGGCGCCCGGGCGCGTGCAGGCCAGCGGCGGATGCAGCGTCGCGGTGCGGCCTTTCAGCGCGGGATGCCGCAGCGGCGCCGGGTCGAAAGCCGCCGGCATCGGCGCGTGGAAGGTCGTTCGCAGCATCCGGTCCAGCTGCGCCAAATCGGCCGCCTGCAGGACGACAAGGCCCGCCAGCATCGCGCCCACCGCCTGCCGGTGCCGGGCCCGCGCGAGTGCCGCCAGCGCCAGCACCGGCAGCAGATAGGCCAGCGGCCAGAAGAAGCGCCCGGAGGCCCGGAGCTGGCTCACCAGATTATCCAGGCCGCGGGGCAGGGGGATGGCGGGCAGCGCGGTACCACCGACGAAGACGCGGGTGCTCAGCGCGAAGAGCAGGCAGCCGAGCAGCACCAGGCCGAGCGGCAGGGCCGCACGCCCAAGGCCGGGCGGCGCCTGCATCCGATGGCGCGCCAGGTGCAGCGCCGCGGCGGCCAGCAGCAGCAGGATGCCGAGGCCAAGATAGTTGAAGCCCTCATACTGGCCGCCCGTGGCATCGAGGATGCCATTCGCCACCGGCCCCGCCGGCCATGTGCCGAACAGGCCGGAGAGCTGCGGCACGACCGGGCTCAGCAGGTTCATCGAGAAGTAGCCGAAGCCGGTCGGCGCCCCGTTCTCCGTCCGGTAGCCGAGCAGCCAGGCCGCGAGCACGGAACTCGCCAGGAAGGCGCCGAAGCCGAGTCCGCCGCGCAGGAGGGAGCCGAGGGCAGGCCGCCGCGCGGCATCGGCGAGGAGGCCGCCGAGCGCGAGTGCCGCCACCATGGCCCAGAGATAGGCATGCAGCCCGATCACCAGGAAGCCGAGCGCCGCGAAGCCGGCAATGACCGCCACGGAGACCCCACGCCGCACCGCCTGCACGGCCAGCGCCAGGGCCACCAGCAAGGTCCAGTGCGAGGCCAGCGCCAGGTGGTGCATGTGCAGGCGCAGGATCCAGGCCGGCAGGAATGAGGCGAAGGCGATGCCCGCCAGCAGCACTTCCCAGCGCCGGATGCCTGCGGCCCGCAGCAGGGCCAGCGCCGCGACCGGCTGCAGCACGAAGCCGAGCAGGATGCAGAGGCCCATCGGCGCGACCGTGTCCGCGGAGAGGCCGAGTGCCTTCAGCACCACCACCAGCCAGGGCATGCTGTCGGTGTAGACGATGGGCAAGGGTTCGCCGGCCGAGAGCAGCGCGGTCGCCGAGAGCGGGAAGCGCCAAACGTCGCGCAGCAACGCCTCGGCGCCGATCGTGGCCATCGCCAGGTCGCCGGGCGGCCGCTGCCAGAAGGCGTCGCCCGCCGTTGCCAGGCCGAGGCGCAGCAGCACCGTGCCATGGGCCAGGCCGAAGAGCGCCGCCAAGATCACCTGCAGCCAGGCCGGCATCCGGTCGGCGCGACTTGCGGCGGTTGCGTGTCCTGGCTGGGGCAATGGGCTCGCGCTCCTCATCGGCCGGACGGTTTAACCGTCGGCGATGGCGGCGCGGCAAGACGCGATCTGGTCAGGAGAATGTGGGCGCCGCAGCCCCTGCTGCGGCGCCCGTTGCGTCAGGCCGCCGCGCGGATGGCGGCGGCGAGCACCGCCTCGCTGACGCCGCCCGAGAAGGTCTCGAAATTCGCCTCGAAGCGGGAGACGAGCTCCTTCGCCGTGCGGTCATAGGCCGCCTTGTCGGCCCAGGCCTCCCGCGGGTTCAGCACCTCGGCGGGGATGCCGGGGACCGACTTCGGGATCTGCAGGCCGAAGAACGGGTCGGTGACGTATTCGACCTGCGCCAGCGAGCCGTCGAGCGCCGCGCGCAGCAGCGCCCGCGTGTGCTGGATCGACATGCGCTTGCCGGTGCCGTAGGCGCCGCCCGACCAGCCGGTGTTGACCAGCCAGCAATCCGCGCCATGCCGCTTGATGAGGTCCTCGAGCAGCTTGCCGTAAACCTCCGGGTGCCGCGGCAGGAAGGGCGCGCCGAAGCAGGTGGAGAAGGTCGCCTGCGGCTCCTTGCCGAGGCCCTTCTCCGTGCCGGCAACGCGCGCCGTATAGCCGGAAAGGAAGTGGTACATCGCCTGCGCCGCCGAGAGCTTCGAGATCGGCGGCAGCACGCCGAAGGCATCCGCCGTCAGCATGACGACGTTCTTCGGCAGCCCGGCCTTGCCGCCCTTCACCGTGTTCGGGATGAAGTCGAGCGGGTAGCAGGAGCGGGTATTCTCGGTGAGCGAGCCGTCGTTCAGGTCGAGGTTGCCGCGGTCGTCGCCGACCACGTTCTCGAGCACGGCGCCGAAGCGGTGCGAGGCGTCCCAAATCTGCGGCTCCGCCTCGCGCGAGAGGCGGATGACCTTGGCGTAGCAGCCGCCCTCGAAGTTGAAGACGCCGCTATCGGACCAGCCATGCTCGTCATCGCCGATCAGGCTGCGCTCCGGATCGGAGGAGAGCGTCGTCTTGCCAGTGCCGGAGAGGCCGAAGAACAGCGCCGTGTCACCGCCCTTGCCGAGATTGGCGCTGCAGTGCATCGGCAGCACGCCCTTCTCGGGCAGCAGCCAGTTCATCACGGTGAAGATCGATTTCTTGATCTCGCCGGCATAGGAGGTGCCGGCGATCAGGATGGTCTTCGCCGCGAAGGAGAGGGCGATGCAAGTGCTCGTGCGGCAGCCATCCTCAGCCGGATTCGCCTCGTATTCTGGCGCGTGCAGGATGGTGAAGTCGGGCGTGAAGCCCTCCAGCTCCGCCCGCTCCGGGCGGATGAACATGTTGCGGGCGAAAAGCGCGTGCCAGGCATTGGTCGTCACCAGCCGCACCTTGATGCGGTGCGCCGGGTCGGCGCCGGCATAGAGGTCTTCGGTGAAGAGCTCCGGCCGGGCGCCGAGCCAGGTGCGGACCTTGGCGGCGAGGCCCTGGAACTTCTCCGGCGCCATCGGCTGGTTGATCTTGCCCCACCAGATCTGGTCATGGACTTCCGGGTCGTCGACGACGAACTTGTCCTGCACGGAGCGGCCGGTATGCACGCCGGTCACCGCCATGAAGGCGCCCTCGGCGGAAAGCCGGCCCTCGCCCCGCCGCAGCGCATGCGCGTAGAGGCCGGCGGCGGTGAGGTTGGCATGGACAGTGGCGGCGCTGGCCACACCGGTCCCGGCAAGGGCGGTCTCGGGCGCTGACATGCAGTGTCTTCTCCGGTTCGTTACTGGCGAGGGGCAGCCGGGCCCCTTCGGGACGAGGCACCGCCATGGGGCCTCTATCCGCCGTGTCTTTGCTTAAATTAAGGCGCGATGACAGGTCCGGTCAACGCGATCCGCCGCACATTGGCGCCAGTTTTCCTAACCTGTGCGCGAGCGGCCCTCGCGCGCCGCGCGCACCAGTTCTGCCCGCACGCCACCCGGATCGGCCACCGGGGCGCCGAAGGCGAGGCGGCGGACCTCCTCGCCGGCGGCAAGGTCGGCGCCGTCCACATCGACCGCAGCCATGCGCCACTCGCCGGGCGCGCCTCCAAGCAGGCCAGTGGCGATGGCCGCGATGGCATCGGCGTGGTCGGCATTCACATGGACGATGATGTCCGCCGCCGCGGCCTCGATCGCCGCCACCGCCCCGGGCGCAGGCATCAGGTCGGCCAGGCGGATGCGATGGGCGCGGGCGAAGCCGCCGACCAGCAGCGCCCCGCCCGGCCGGATGCGCCAAAGGGCGAAGTCGCCGAAATCGGCATACATCGCCGCATAGGGGTGCTTCGCCAGCCAGCGGGCCTTGAGCGCGGGCACTTCTGGCTCCGGCACCGGCTCTGCGAGGCCGGTCAGCGTCACCCGCGGCGCGGTCTGCGGGTTCGCGCTCTCCGGCGTGCCGCTGACCAGCAGGGCGCAGCGCGGTTCCGCCCGGAGCTGGCGGGTATGCTCGGAGAGGGAGGAGAGCAGCAGCAGCGGCGCCCCGTCCGGCGCCGTCCCCGGTGTCACCAGGCTGGCGAAAGGCTGGCCCTCGGCCGCCGTCGCCAGGGTGGCCGCCGCGGCGGCGCGAAGCAGGCAGCGGGCCTCGAAGCCCAGGTTTTCCGTCCCCATCACGCGATCCCGTCCGGGTTGTGCCACAATGCCACCCTATATGGAGCGTCTGACCCTACGGACGAGCCGGCGGAGACCCGACCATGCCAGCCACGATCGCCCTGGTGGACGACGACCGCAACATCCTCACCTCCGTCTCCATGACCCTGGAGCAGGAGGGCTTCACCGTGCGCACCTATACGGATGGGGAGAGCGCCCTGCAGGGCCTGCTCGCCCGTCCGGCGGACCTCGCGGTGCTCGACATCAAGATGCCGCGCATGGACGGGATGGAACTGCTCCAGCGCCTCCGCCAGCGCAGCGCCATGCCGGTGGTCTTCCTCACCTCCAAGGACGAGGAGGTGGACGAGCTGATGGGGCTCCGCCTCGGCGCGGACGACTACATCACCAAGCCCTTCAGCCAGCGCCTGCTGCTGGAGCGCATCCGCGCCCTGCTCCGCCGCAACGAGGCGAGCCGGGCGGAGGGCAGCGGCACGCCGGCCGGCGGCGTCATCGTCCGCGGCGACCTGGTGCTCGACGAGACCAAGCACACCTGCCACTGGAAGGGCACCGACATCCAGCTCACCGTCACCGAATTCCTGCTGGTGAAGGCCCTGGCGCTGCGCCCCGGCATGGTGAAGAACCGTGACCAGCTGATCGACGCCGCCTATGGCGAGAACATCTATGTCGACGACCGCACCATCGACAGCCATGTGAAGCGGGTACGGAAGAAGTTCCGCCAGGCCGACGACGACTTTGCCCAGATCGAGACGCTCTACGGCATCGGCTACCGCTACAAGGAAAGCTAGAGCGTGATCGCCGGAGGTTGGCACGACCGAAGGCGCCAATCACGCGACCAGGCAACAGGCTAGACCAAGCACCGCGATCCGGTGACCGCGCTCCCTGGTTTTTAGCCCGCCTGCCGGGGCAGGGCGCCGCCGCGCGGTGCCTGGCCCTCCAGGGCGAGGCGAAGGGCGGCGCGCAACTCGGCCAGGTCGAAGGGCTTGCGCAGCAGTATGCCTTCGTCGGCCGGCCGCGCATCCGTCCCCGCATAGCCGGTCATGATCAGCACGCGCAGGCCGGGATGCAGGGCGCGCGCCCGCAATGCCAGCTCGCCGCCGGCCATCCCTGGCATGGCATGGTCGCTCAGCAGAAGGTCGAAGCGCGCATCGCCGCGCAGCAGGTGCAGCGCCTCCCGGCCGCTTTCCGCATCGACGACGTGATGGCCGAGTTCGCGCAGCATGGCGGCGATGGAGGTGCGCACCTGCGGGTCGTCATCCACCAGCAGCACCGTCCGGCCGCCGGACCCGGTTCCCTCCTCCCCGGCACCCGGATCGGGCGCCGGCTCCAGCGCGGGGCGGCCGTGCGCCCGCGGCAGCACCAGCCGCACCAGCGTGCCCTCGCCGACCCGGCTCTCGACCGCGACCTCGCCGCCGAGCTGGCCGATCGTCCCATGCACCTGGGCGAGGCCGAGCCCGGTGCCCTTGCCGATACCCTTGGTGGTGAAGAAGGGCTCGAAGACCCGCTTCAGCACCTCGGGCGGCATGCCCGTGCCGGTATCCCGCACTTCGACCGAAACCCGGTCGCCGCGGCCCGCCGCGCCCGGCACGTTGCGCGTCTCGATCGACAGCTCGCCGCCCTCCGGCATGGCGTCGCGGGCGTTGATGGCGAGGTTGAGCACGGCGAGTTCCAGCTGCCCGGCATCCGCCATGGCGGGCCACAGCTCCTTGGCGAGGTGGAGCGAGACGCCGATGCGGCCGCCGAGCGTGCGGTGCAGCAGGTCGCCCATGCCGGACAGCACCCCGTTTAGGTCGGTCGGCCGCGCCTCCAGCCGCTGCCGCCGGGCGAAGGCAAGGAGCTGCGCCGTCAGCCCGGCGCCGCGACGGGCAGCCTGCATGGCGTTGCGCAGCAGCCGCAGCACCCGCTCATCGTCCACACGCCGCTCCGCCAGGTCGAGCGAGCCGAGGATGGCGGCGAGCAGGTTGTTGAAGTCATGCGCCACGCCGCCGGTGAGCTGGCCGACCGCCTCCATCTTGCGCGCCTGGTGCGCCTGCTCCTCCGCCTCGCGCCGCAGCCGGGCGAGGTCCAGATGGGTGCGGATGCGGGCGCGCAGCTCGCGGGCGGAGAAGGGCTTGGCGAGGTAGTCGTCGGCGCCGGCCTCCAACCCCTCGCTACTTGCCTCCTCGCCGGCACGGGCGGAAAGCACGACCACCGGCAGGGTGCGCAGCGCCGGGTCCGCCCGCACCGCCCGCAGCAGGGCGAGGCCGTCCATGCCCGGCATCATCACATCGGTCAGCAGCAGCTCGGCCGGGGCGGCGCGCAGCGCGGCCAGCGCCGCCGCGCCATCCGGCACGGCGACCACCTCATGCTCCGGCGCGAGCAGCCGGGCGACATAGGCGCGCATGTCCGCATTGTCGTCGGCCAGCATCAGGCGCGCGCGACGGGCCGGCGCCTCCCGCCGCGGCGGCATCGGCACCACCTTGGGGTCGGCCGGCGGCGCATCCGCGAACCAGCGCATGGCCTCGGCGACGAAAGGCTCGGCGCCGAGGGCGGTGGAGGGCAGGCGCGGCGCGGCGCCGATGCGCTCCGGCGGCAGATGCGCATGCCCGGCCGGAATCTCGACGGTGAAGGTGGCGCCTCGCCCCGGCTCGCTGTCCACCGAAACCTGGCCGCCATGCAGCCCGACCAGCTCCCGCACCAGGGAGAGGCCGATGCCGGAGCCCTCATGCGTCCGGCTGCGGGCACCCTCCACCCGGTGGAAGCGCTCGAAGACGCGGTCGCGCTGGTCCGCCGGGATGCCGATGCCGGTATCCGCCACGGTGAGGCGGATCGCCGTGCCTTCCTGGCGCAGGCGCACCGCGATCCGTCCCTCGAAGGTGTGCTTGAGAGCGTTGGAGAACAGGTTGAGGACGACCTTCTCCCAGAGGTCGGGGTCGACATGGGCCGGCTGGGCGAGCGGCGGGCAATCGACCTCGAGCCGTAGCCCGGCCCGCTCGATGGCGGAGCGGAAGGCGCCGGCGAGGTCGGCGGTGGCCTGGCCGAGCTCCACCGGCACGAAGCAGGCCTCGGCGCGGCCGGCCTCGACGCGGGCGAAGTCGAGCAGGGAGTTGACCAGGCGCAGCAGCCGCAACGCATTGCGGCGAACCATGGCCAGTTCCTCCCGCAGCTCCGGCCCGAGGCCGGGACGGGCGAGCAGGTCCTCCACCGGCCCGAGCATCAGGGTCAGCGGCGTGCGGAACTCGTGCGAGACATTGGCGAAGAAGCGCGTCTTCGCCCGGTCCAGCTCGGCCAGCGCCTGGGCGCGGCGGCGCTCATCCGCATAGGCCTGCGCGTTGCGGATGATGGCGGCGACCTGCCCGGCCAGCAGGTCGTGGAAGCCGCGATAGCCCTCATCCAGCGCCCGGGCCGGGTTGATGCCGCAGACCAGCACGCCGAGCGCCTCCGCGCCGCCGCTGCCGGCCAGCGGCAAGGCGAGGGCGGCCCGCACCGGCTGGCCGAAGGGCCCGCCAATCAACGGGCCGATGCGGGCGGCGGCATCCTCGAGGAGGACGGCCTCGCCTGCGGCGGCGCGGCCGAGCGGCCAGGCTGCCTCCGCCGTGCCGGAATGCCCCGGCGGCAGCCCCGCCGCGGCGGCGAGGCGGAAGCCCCTCGCCTCGCGCAGGTAGAGCAGGGCGAAGGGGATGTCGGAGGGGCAGCCGGCGATGGCCTCGCCGATCTCCCGGCAGATCGCCCCGGCGTCGCGCGCCTCGCCCACGCGGGCGGCAATGTCGCGCTGGAGCTTCAGCCGCCGCTCGACCAGAATCTGCGCCGTGACCTCGCTGCAGACGCAGAGCATGCCGCGGATGCGGCCCTCGTCGTCCTCGACCGCGCTGTAGGACAGGGAGAAATAGGCCTCCTCGTCATAGCCCGCGCGGTTGACGGCAAGGCATTGGGCCGGGACCCAGTTGGGCGTGCCCGTCGCCATCACCTCGCGGATCATGGGGCCGATGATGTCCCAGGATTCCGCCTGGGTCTCCTTGATGGAGCGGCCGAGGGCGTAGGGGTGCTTGGCGCCGATGAGGCCGGTATAGGCGTCGTTGTAGATCTGGATCAGGTCGTCCTCGCCCCAGAGCAGCACCATGGGGTAGCGCGAGCCGAGCAGCGTGCGGACGGTGGCGCGGAGGCCCTGCGGCCAGCGCTCGACCGGGCCGACCGATGTGGCGGCCCAGTCGGTGTGCCGCATGCGCTCCGCCATCTCCCCCGGGCCGGCAAAGGGATCGCGTGCGAGGGGCATTGACGGGGATCTTTCTCGTTCGGCCGCGAATAATAGGCCGGTACCGAGCGTGGAATGTGGCGGAACAGCGCCACGCACGACGCTGTGTCCCGGGCTTCGGCGCAAGGACGGGTCGTCTCGATAGCCCATCCGGCTAGGCATGTGGCGTATCTGTTTCGCGAAGCGAGCGGTGGGGCCGTTCCGGGTGCGGGGCCGGGCTGCCGCAACCGGCCGCGCCCGTCCTATATGCGCAGGGAAGACGACGGGCCCCCTCAGCTTTCCCTTCCCGAACCGGCCCGCCCAAGGACCCGACCCCATGCTCGATGCCCCCCTGCAGGCCGCCCCCGGCCGGGAGGATGCGCACGGCCATCCGGCCCCGCCCGGCGCCGCCCCGACCTTCGCCATGGCCGCCGCCGCCGGCATCGCAGTGGCGAACATCTACTACAACCAGCCCATGCTCGGGATCATCGAGCAGGATTTCGCCGGCACCCATGCGACCGCGCTGATCCCGACCGCCACCCAGCTTGGCTATGCGGCGAGCCTCTTCCTGCTGCTGCCGCTCGGCGACCTGCTGGACCAGCGGCGGCTGATCGTCGTGCAATTCGTGGTGCTCGCCGTCGCCCTGGCCCTGGCGGCGCTGTCGCCGAGCGCCATGGTGCTGGTGGCTGCCTCCTTCCTCGTCGGCATGGCGGCGACGGTGGCGCAGCAGATCGTGCCTTTCGCCGCCCATCTCGCCCGACCGGAGCAGCGGGGGGCGACCGTCGGCATCGTCACCGGCGGGGTGCTGGCCGGCATCCTGCTGAGCCGGACCCTCGGCGGCTTCGTCGCCGCCCATGCCGGCTGGCGGGCGATGTTCTGGCTGGCGGTGCCGATGGCGCTCGGCGCCGCGGCGGTGATGGCGGCGCGGCTGCCGCGCCGGCCCGTGGCAGCCGCGATGGGCTATGGCGAGGCGATCCGCTCGTTGCTGCATCTCTGGCGCGGCCAGCCGGCGCTGCGGCGGGCGACGCGGATGCAGGCGGCGCTGTTCGGCGCCTTTTCCGCCTTCTGGACCATCCTCGCCCTGCGGCTGGAGGGGCCGCCCTTCGGGCTCGGGGCCGAGGTGGCGGGCCTCTTCGGCATCGTCGGCGCGGTGGGGATCGCGGCGGCGCCGCTGGCCGGCCGCCTGGCCGACCGGCGCGGGCCGGAGCTGGTGATCGGCCTCGGGGCCGCGCTCGCCCTGCTGGCCTGGGCGGTGTTCGGCCTCTGGGCGAGCCTCGCCGGGCTGGTGGTCGGCGTCGTCCTGCTCGACTTCGGGGTGCAGAGCGCGCTCGTCTCCAACCAGCACGTCATCTATGCGCTGGCGGCGGAGGCGCGCAGCCGCGTCAACACCGTCTTTATGACGGGGATGTTCCTCGGCGGCGCGGCCGGCTCGGGCGGGGCGATGGCGGCTTGGCGGCTCGGCGGCTGGGGCGCGGTGTCTGCCTTCGGTGCCGCGCTGGCGCTGGCCGCCCTGCTGATGCAGGGGCGAGGGCCAGCCCGCGCCTGACGGCAGGGGGGGCGGGCCGGCCCGCCCCCGCGCATCGTCTGCAGGCGGTCAGGGCGCCCGGCCGATCGTCTCCGGCCGGGTCGCCGCCAGGCTGGCCAGGTTGGCGTCGATGGCGCTGATCAGCCCCCAATTCTCGATATAGCCGGACGGAAAGCCGGGCGAGCCGGCATCCAGATCCTGCTGGCGCGCATGGATGTAGTCGGTCCAGCGCCGCGTCGCCGGGCGGCGATGGTGGAAGTCGTGGCAGGGCGCATCGCCGACCAGCACGAAGAGCCGGACGAACAGATGCACGGTCAGCATCTCCAGCCACCACCCGGCCCACAGCGCCAGGCCTTGCAGGGTAGTCGCATTCGCAGTCGGCGGCTCCCGTCCGGGGAAGACGCCCGCCGTCGCATGGCAGACGAATTCGCGGTTGCGCATGGCGATGAGCTCCGGCTCCGGGAAGCGGTGCTCGCAGAGGATGCGCAACACGGTCGCGGCCTGCAGCAGCACCGTCACCGGCAGCACCCAGGCGACGAGGAAGGCCGGCAGCACGCCGCCCGCCGCGGCGCCAAGGAACGCGCCCGTCCAGGCGATGCGCCCGACCCGGTCATGCGCCGCATCGCCGGTGAAGAGGCTGGCCCCGATCCGCCGCTGCAGGAAGCGCGCATGGAAGGCCGGCGAGACCAGGCTGACGCAGACCCGCCGCCAAAGCTCCCGCTTCGGCAGGCCCGGCTCCAGCCCGCAGAGGCCGAGGACGAAGTCGGCGAACTCATCCTCCTCGGTCAGCAGCTTCTTCGGGCTGTGGTGCAGCATGTGCTCATGCTGGTAGTCGTCGAAGCGCTTGAACAGCAGGAGCGCCGAGACGAGGCGGCCGGCCTGGCGGTTGCGGGCCCGGCTGCGGAAGACGGTGCCGTGCGAGCAATGGTGGAAGATCACCACCTGGAACAGGCCGAGGCCGCAACTCGTCGCCAGCAGCCCGGCCGGCAGCAGCAGCCAGAGGGCGAGCGGCGCCGCGGCGAGCAGGAAGGGCGCGGCGGACAGGGCGACGCCGCCGAAGGTCCAGAGCAGGGCGATGGCGACGAAGGCTTCGCCCGGCCGCTCCACCGCGGCTTCGCCCGGGGCTGGCCGCGCCGTCAGCCAAGTCAGGAAGGGTTGCGCCAGGGGGTGAATTCGGGCGGCCATGGCAGCCCTTGGATTGATGTCATCCGTCTTCGAGGCGAGAAGCTGATCCGCAGAAACACTAGGCCTGACAAAGGTCATCTCGAGCACTCCGAAACCACCGGAGAGCTATAGCGCGCTTCAAGCCACATGCTTCAGCAACTGTTACGCTTCACTTGACGTGACGCGCCGCAACATTCAGCGTCGCCGCCATTGCTGGCGCGAGGCAGGCTTGTCAGGACACGCCGCGCCATGCTTCCCAGAAATGGGGTGGTTGCGCCGCGGCGAGCGCCAGGCGTGTGGAGGCAAAGCGGCGGGCCACGGCGGGAGGCATCGCCACCGGCCCGAAATAGATCGCCTCCCGCATGTCCTCCGGCGCGCAGACCACGACGCCGTCCTCCCATTCCCGCCGGTCCAAGGCGTCGGGCCAGTCATCACCGCGCCAGAGCAGTGGCCGGAGGCCGGAGGCGTCCTCGACCCAGTGCCAGCTGCTGCGCTCGGGCTGCGAGGGAATCCCGTCCCATTGGGTTGTCATCCGGATCTCCCCGCATCAAGGCGGCCTGTTGCCAAAAGCATCAGCCGGCGTCCCGTGGCATTCGACCAAGGACACAGGATGGCAAAGCAGGACGAAAAATGAAACAGCAATGCGCCGACCTGCCGGAGTGGTTACCGGCCATCCTCGCCGCGGCGATAGGCGGCGAGGATGGCCTCGCCCTCCGGCCCCATGCGCGCCGACCACCCGGCGATGACGGGCGCGGCGGCCTCGGCGAGGGCCACCCGAAGGCCTGACGTCCGGGCAATGGCGACGCCATTCGCCTGCATCCGCGCCGCGTTCTCGGCCCCGCGCGTCGTCATGGCCTCGAACTGCCGCGCCTCGGTCAGCCGGCCTGCCTCGACGACCGCCTCCCGCACCGGGGCCGGCAGGGCGGCCAGGGCCGCGGCCTGGCAGAAGGCGAGGCTGAGCGGCGAGGCGTAGTCGAGCACGGTGAAATGCGGCAGGACCTCCCACAACCTGGCTCCGGCGCCGCCATCGCCGGAGGAGAGCACCGCATCCAGCGCGCCCGCCCGCAGCCGTGGCAGCGCATCGGCGAAGGAGATCTGCACCGCATCGGCCCCGGCGCCGCGCAGGACGGCGGTGCTGGCGGCGTCATAGGTGCGAATGCGCAGGCCCCGCAGCGCCTCGGGTCCCGGAAGCGGCTGGCGCGACCAGAGGCCACTCGGCGGCCAGGGCGTGGCGTAGAGCAGCACCAAGCCGCTGGCGCCGAGCGCGCGCTCATAGGCCGGCCGGGCGGCGCGTAGTAGGCGCCCGGTCTGCGCCGCCGAGGCGGTGAGGAAGGGCAAGGCGGACAGCTCAAAGATGGGTGCCTCGCCGGTCAGGGCCCCGGTGAAGGCATCCGCCGCCTCCAGTCTGCCCTCGGCCACGGCGCGCGGCATGGCGGCGGAACGCAACCCGTCCGGCGCATTGAAGCGCGGCTCCACCGTCAGCGCCCCGTTGGCGAGCCGGCCGGCGGCCTCGGCGAAATGCGCGATGCCCTCGCCCGGCATGGCGCTCGCCGGATATTCCGTGGCGATGCGCCAGGCGGCGGTGGCCCATGCCTGCGCTGGCGCGAGGGTGCCGCCGGAGACGAGCAGGGCGGCGATGAGGGGGCGGCGCGACAGCATGGCACCCATCTGCCGACATCCCCGCGCCGGATCAAGCGCGGCCGGCGGCGCCCCCGTCGATCCATTGCGGAAGGAAGCCAATCCGACCTTCGGCTCCGCCTTTTGCCGCGGGTGAGCCGATGTTTCCGGCCAAGGCAAGCCGTCCAGCGCGCCGCGGACGGAGCGGGCATAGGTCGAGCCGTCGAGGCCGCAAGCCCTTGGTGACCCCCAGGGGTGCAGAACGTCATCTGCACCCTCGCGCGCCCGGGGGCGGCTGGCGCACGCTGTCGATCCGCCTCGAGCCGTGGCAGATGATCCCTTGGTGGTTCCGACGCTTCGTCCGACGTCTCCTTCGGGACCGCCCACGATGTCGCCCTTATTGCCGGACAGCAGGCGGCGTGCCGGTCCTTCGTCGAGGTTCGGGGCCGTGACGGGAGTGAGTGGATCCTCGGGCACAAGCGCCGCGTCGTCGTGAACACCTATGGGCAGCCGCTATTGCTGAATCTAGCCACGGCCGACGTCCCGGACAGCGCAGGCGCGCGCACGATCTTGGCGGCCGTTCGGAATGGGTGGCCGTGGTTAGAGCAAACTCCGAACAGGCGGAATCATCCGATCGGAGTAATTTGTTGGCCAAAACAACGGGCTAGAGCGGGTTCCGCGAGCCGGTGCGGACGGAACCCGCTCTGGAACACCTGTTCACCGACGCGGGCTGCGACCGAGCCAAGTTCGTGGGCAAAGCCGTTTTCAAACAGTCTCTAATATTTCGGCCTGGGCGACAACACAGAGTAAATGTTATCGAAAGGTGGAGGGCCAACAATCATGGAGCCAGCATTTTCGTTTGACTCTGCAATGGCTGCAAAATCGTCGTCTTTCAATGAGCCGATAAGTCTGAATACCTTCTCAAGGTGCCCGGGCGAGAAAATAATCAGCATCCGGACGATGCCATCCGACAGATTGCACCACGCGTGCGGAGTTCCCCTTCTGACTGTCGCCGCATCGCCTGCTGCCAGGTCTGACCCCTGGTCACCAGTAGTGAGATGAACGCTGCCTTCGAGAACCACAAAATGTTCCTCCTCGTTGGCATGAATATGCATGGGCACACCGTTGCGAGGATCGGCGATTACCTCAAGCATTGTGTAGATGCCTTCTGTCTCTATGGCGGAGGTACGGATCCTGAATCGCTCACCGGGCGTGACCTGCACCCATTCACTGCCAGCGCCAGGGATTGTTGGCAGCATATTCGCTGACGTATTCATTCGAATTTTTCTCTCTCATATTGCTTGACGCTGCGTCAGGCTAATTCTGTCTGAAAGATGTGTGATACATATCAGCTTCTAAATTCGTATTTGATGTTTCGTTTGAAATCTATGCTGGGGATTTTTCAGGACGCGGAGCCAAGCTGAACAGCTTCGCCCTCAGCGGCGGCGCCGCGCACGGTGCTCCCTCGTCCACACCCGCCCATCTGGGCTGTGCCTCAGCCCAAGGCACCACAATCCCGCATTCTCAAATGGGCATCCAGCGCCTCCGGCTGCCTTGGCGGGGCCGCTGGCTATGCCACTGCCTGTTGCAGCGTCTCCGTCCTCGCCCCCGAGGCGGCGCTGGGCAAGCTGGTCCATCGGGGCCAGACATTATTCCCTGCAGTGGAACAGTGCCTTCCTCAGCAAACGGCTTCAGTGCATCGGCGGGTGCCAATAACTTCCGGGACGAGGCGGGGCGCAATGCCTGCGCCGCCCGCACCGGAACCCCTCACCATGACCTCCCAGCCAGCCCGCGACCGGCTTACACCGTGGCATGCCGGAGAAGTCGCCCTGCAATCCTCGCTCGGGATGGCGGAGCGCATGGCCGTGGTCGGCCAGCATGTCCTGCGTGACCACCTGATCGAGCAGCACCAGCTGTTCTACCCACAGCTTCCCTTCCTGATCCTCGGCGCGGTCGACCCCGAGGGCGACCCCTGGGCCACCATCCTCGCCGGCCACCCCGGCTTCCTGTCCGTGCCGGATGCCGGGACGCTGCGCGTCGCCGCCGGGCGCGACGCCGCCGATCCGGCCGGGCGGGGCATGGAGGCGGGTGATGCCGTCGGCCTGCTCGGCATCGAGTTGCCGACGCGGCGGCGCAACCGGCTGAACGGGCATATCCGCCGCACGCCCGGTGAGGAGGGCTTCGCCGTCACGGTCGAGCAGAGCTTCGGCAACTGCCCGCGCTACATCACCCCCCACGGCGTCGGCTTCGCCCGCGACCCGGCCGAGCCGGCTCCGGAGGGAGCCACGGCCCTGCCAGGCCTCGACTCTGCCGCCCTGGCGATGATCCGGCGCGCCGATACCGCCTTCGTCGCCAGCTATGTGGGGGAGGCCGGGCCGGAGCGGCAGGTCGATGTCTCGCATCGCGGCGGCCCTCGGGGCTTCATCCGGGTGGAGGCCGATGGGGCGCTCACCATCCCCGACTATGCCGGCAACATGTTCTTCAACACCCTCGGCAACATCCTGATGACACGGCGGGCCGGGCTGCTCTTCGTCGATGGCGCGACCGGCACCCTGCTGCAACTCACCGGCGCTGCGGGGCTGCTGCCGGAGGGGCCCGAGCTCGATGCCTTCGAGGGCGCCGAGCGCCTGTGGCGGGTCACGCCGCGACGGATCGTCCGCCGCGAGGCCGCGCTGCCGCTGCGCTGGGGGTGAAACGGCCCCGTCATGCCAGGCTGCCCCGGCAGCCGCCGGCACCGGCGTTAGCCCGCCCGCCGCCAGCCGCGCCGGCACCCCTGCCGCCCGGCCCGCAGGCGCAGCCTCTTCCTCCACCGGGCGCGAAGCCCCTCGAGGAGGGCATCAACCTGCGGTCCATCAGCCGGCCGCAAGGGACGCCGGCCGAATTCGGGGAAGCGCCGGCTGCCGATCCATGTCCGCGGTTCGGGTGCGGAGCGTCGCCGACGCTGCCGTGAGGCGGCTGCGCGCCAGGCTGCTGGCGCAGGAATGAGGGGGGGCGGGTTGCGTCCATGCCTTGGCTTGTGATGAAAGGACAGAGAGGCGCTTCAACCGAAAGGCTTGGCCCCTGCCGATGCATCACCTGCACAGCGCGCATGAGCCCGTCCTCGTCGCACTCTCGGTCCTCATCGCCGTGCTCGGGTCCTGGACCGCGCTCGACCTGTTCCACCGCGTGCGGGCGAATGCCGGCGCCATCCGGCTCTGGTGGCTGGCCGGGGCGGCGGCGGCGACCGGTGGGTCCATCTGGTCGATGCATTTCGTCGCCATGCTGGCCTACGACCTCGGCACCCCGGTCCGCTACGAGGTGCGGCTGACCGTCCTCTCGCTGGTGCTGGCGATCGGTGCGACCGGGCTCGGCTTCGCGCTGGCGGCCGGGCGGAGCGAGGTGCCGGGGCGCGGACGCATCGCCGCCGCCGCCCTGGCCATGGGGCTCGGCATCTGCCTCATGCATTATGTCGGCATGGAGGCGATGCGCCTGGCGGCGATGCCGACCTACGACCCGCTGCTGGTGACGGCCTCCGCGGCGGTGGCCATCGGCGCCTCGGCGCTGGCCCTGGTGCTGGCCCTCGACGAGCGTTCCACGCCCGCCCGGGCGCTCGGCGCCCTGGCCCTCGGCCTGGCGATCGCCGGGATGCACTACACCGGCATGGCGGCCGTCAGCTTCCTGCCGGAGCCCGGCCCGCCCGCCCGGCCGGCCGAGATTCCGGCCGAGGCGCTCGCCATCGGCATCGCCACCTGCACCCTGCTGCTTCTGACCCTGGCGCTGATCGCCGCCATGGTCGATCGCCGCATCGAGGCGCTGGCACTGCGCGAGGCCGAGGCGCTGCGCCATAGCGAGGAGCGCCTGCGGGGCGTGCTCGACCGCATGCCCGTGGGCGTCCTGGTCACCGGGATCGGCTCGGGACGCATCATCCTCGCCAATCCGGAAGCGGAGCGCATCCTCGGCCTCCGGCTGGATGCGGCGATGCTCGAGGCGCTGGGCCGGACCGGCGACGCGCTCGCCACCACCCTCCGGCGTGGCGAGGCGGTGGAGCGCATGCCCATCGCCCATCGCTGCCCGGATGGCACGACCCTGCATCTCGAACTGAGCCTCGCCCCGATGCCGGATGGGGCCGGGCAGGAAAGGCTTGCCATCGCCACCCTGCAGGACGTGACCGCCCGGGTGCAGGCGGAGCAGGTCCTGCGCCGGGCGCAGCGGCTGGAGGCGATGGGCCAGCTCACCGGCGGCGTGGCACATGACTTCAACAACCTGTTGATGGTCGTCTCCGGCAATCTCCAGCTCCTCATGCGGCGCACGACGGATGAGACGCTGCTGCGCCTGGCGCGCGGTGCCGCCGGGGCGGTGCGGCGCGGCGCCGACATCACCGGACGCCTGCTGGCCTTCGCCCGCGAGCAGGCGCTGAAGCCGGAGCCGGTGGCGCTGGCCGAGCTGCTGCCGGATATCGCCGAGAACATGCTGGCCCGCACGCTCGGTGGGCAGGTGCATGTCGAGACGCGGCTGCAGGAGGGGCTCTGGCCCGTGCTCGCGGACCAGTCGGAGCTGGGGGTGGCGCTGCTGAACATCGCCATCAACGCACGCGACGCCATGCCGGGGGGCGGCCGGCTTGCCATCGCCGCCGCCAATGTGCCGATGGCCGAGCTGCCGGAGCGGCTCCGCAGCGGGTTGCTGCCGGGGGACTATGTCGCCCTCACCCTGACCGATAGCGGCGCGGGGATGGGCGAGGAGGTGCTCGCCCGCGCCTTCGAGCCGTTCTTCACCACCAAGCCGGTCGGCCAGGGCTCCGGCCTCGGCCTGTCCCAGGTCTACGGCTTCGCCCGGCAATCGGGGGGCACGGCGCAGCTCGCCAGCCGTCCCGGCGAAGGGACGCAGGTGACGCTCTGGCTGCCGCGCGCCACCTTCGCCAGTGCCGAAGTCCTGCCGTCCGGTGAGCGCGTTGCATGAGCGCCGTTCCACCTTGGTCCTTGGCCCCGTCTCTCCCTAGGGTATGAGCATGGCTGCCCGCAGAGCCCTTCGCCTCTTCACCTCCAATGCCGGCCCGGTGACGGGCGGGGACGGCCTGTCGCATCCCGGCGCGGGCGAGAGGCCGGACATCCAGCCCGCCCGGCCGCCCGGCGGGCCCTCCCTCGCCGGCCGCCGTGTTCTCGTCGTCGATGACGAGCCGATGATCCTCGAGATCCTGGTCGAGCATTGCGCCTCGCTCGGCCTCACCGTCTACGAGGCGCCCGATGGCGAGCCGGCCCTGCGCGAGATCGAGCGGCACCCGGAGATCGAGGTGCTGGTGACCGATGTGCGGATGCCGGGGCTGGACGGCCCGGCACTGGCCGAGCGGGCCCTGGTGCTGCGGCCGTCGCTGAAGGTGATCTTCGTCACGGGCTATGCGACGCATTACAGCACCGCCTGGCCGACGCTGCGGAAGCCCTTCGAGCTCGACGCGCTGGACCTGGCCCTGCGTCAGGCGCTGCTGCCGCCGGGCCAGGGCGGCTGACGATCCAATCCGGCGCATACTGCCGTCAGGTAAGGATGGGCCAGGTTGTGCTCCTGCCGAAGGTACAACCTATACGGGTAAACTGTCTGTGGGAGCCGCCCTTGTCTCTCGACCTCCGGGCCTGTGATCCGCTTTGCTCACCTCATGGCTACGTTCGCACCACTCGGGAAACGTCCCATGACTGTGTTGCTGGTCGAGGACGATGCGATTGTCCGCTCCACCCTCGCGGATTTCCTTGAGGCTGCCGGATGCGAGTTGCGCGAAGCCGAAAGCACGCCATCGGCCCGTACCATCCTGATGAATCCGGCGGAGGGCATCGTGGTGCTGGTGACCGACATCAACCTCGGTCCGGGGGAGGACGGCCTGACCCTCGCCGCCGAGGCGCGGCAGCAGGTGCCGGGCCTCGCCATCTTCTATGTCACGGGAAGCCCCGAGCGTCTTCGCGTCCGGCCACCGCCGCCGACGGAACGGGTCTTCCTTAAGCCCTTCAATCCAGACGATTTGGTTGCTGCCGTCCTTTATGCTCTCGACCAGCGGCAGCAGGACGACCGCCCGGCCGTAACGTTGACGAGGTCGTGAGGTGGTCGAGAGAAGCGGCGACGAAATTGTGAACAATCTCTACTGATGATGTATGCCTTAAGGGGCAATGCAATCTGACGGGGCGGCAGCGTCCCTCGCTACAACCGCTCTCCTGATCGTGGCTGGGAGTGTCTCGCGATGCCGATCCATCACGGACTGAGTGAGGCGTCGCCGCATGTTTGATGCCCATGCGGCGACGCCTGCGCAAGCCTCCGGCACGATTCGCCTGGGCTATGGTCGGCATGCCGACCCGCGTATCGCCATCCGCCAATGCGTTGCCGCCATGGGGGCCACGCGGCCGGCCATGATGCTGGCCTTCTGCGGCGGGCGCCACGAGCCGCAGGCGGTGCAAGCGGCTCTGCGCGACGAATTCGGCCCGGTGCCGGTCTATGGCGGCTCCGCCGCCGGGGTGATCGGGCGCGATGGCTTCGGCTATGGCGGCTTCGAGATCGGCCTGATCGCCCTGGAGGACCCGGCGCTGGTGCCGCAGGCGGTGGTGACGCGCAGCCTTCTCGCCGACGCGCGCGCCGCCGGCGAGGAGCTGGGCCAGGCCGTCGCCGCCCTGGCGACGGACGGCGCCGCGGTGCTGCTGCTGTTCGACAGCGTCGCCAGCGGCTCCCCGCCGCGGCTGCACCATGCCAGCCGCATCGTGGAGGGGTTCCATCTCGGCGCGCGGAACAAGCCCGTCTGCCTGTTCGGTGGCGGCCTGCTGACCGACATGAACCTTTCCGACGGCTGGGTCTTCGACGGCGCCGGCATTGCCAAGCATGCCGCGATCGCCCTGGTCTTCCCGCCCGCCATCGCGGCCGAAACGGTCATCATGCATGGCTGCCGCCCGGTCAGCGCCTTCATGGAGATCACCCGCATCCAGGGCGCCGAGGTTTATGAGCTCGACGGCAGGCCGGCGCTCCAGGTGATCGAGGCGATGCTCGGCCTGCCGCTCGGCGGCTCGCGCGGGCAGGAGCTCTCCTTGGTGGCGACGCTCGGCCAGAAACAGGGCGACCCCTTCGCCCCGCATGACGAGAATGCCTATGTCAACCGCCTTATCCTTCGTGCCAACCCGGCGACCGGCTCGGTGACGCTGTTCGAGCCGGATTTCGCCGAAGGCGACCGGGTGCAGATCATGAGCCGCGACAACCGGCTGATGCTCGATTCCGTGGAGCACGGCGTGGCCGATGCCAACCGGCGCCTGGTCGGGCCGGACAGCCTGCTCGCCCTTTATATCGACTGCGCCGGCCGGGCCAGCGCCCGCAGCGGCGCGTCGATCGAGGAGGCGGAGGTCATCCGGCACGGGCTCGATCCCAGGGTGCCGTTCCTCGGCTTCTACTCGGGCGTGGAGATCGCCCCCTTCGCCAACCACCCGAGCCGCCCGCTCGACTGGACCGGCGTCCTGGCGGTCCTGCGGAGGCGTTCCTGATGGCTACCAGCGCACCGCTCGCCTCGCTCGGCCAGATTGAACGCGAGCTGGCCTACTACCGGCGCGAATGCAACGACCTCGGCGCCCGCCTGCTGCGCCTGCAGGAGGAGCAGAGCCAGGCCTTCCGCGAGGCGCGGCGCAGCCGCACCGTGGCGAAGCTGATCCGCGAGGCCTACCGCTTGGCCGACATGCACATGACGGCGGAGGAGATCGGCGCCTCGCTGCTCGAGGTGATCGTCGAGAACGCGCTCTGCGACGGCGCCGCCTTGCTGCTGCAGGACCCGGTGGACGAGGGAAGCTTCCGCGTCGTCCATGCCATCGGCCCGATCGCCACGCCGACCGTCCGCCTGGCGATGCCGCCCGGCTTCTTCTTCACCACCGCCCGCAGCGTGCTGGAGCCGCAGGCCTATGCGCTGACCAGCATCCTCGGCCTGCCCTATGTCCTCTGGGCCTATGACCGCTCGACCGGCCATGCGCTGATCCTCGGCAACCGCTCCGAAAGCAATGTCAGCCGGCCCTACGAGCCGGGCGACCAGGAGCTGATCGAGGGCGCGCTCTCGGTCTATATCGACGTGCTGCTGCGCAAGCGCGCGGAAACGGAATTACGGGCCGCCAAGGCCGCGGCCGAACGGGCGAGCGAGGCGCGCGCCCGCTTCCTCGCCACCCTTACCCATGAGCTGCGGACGCCGCTGACCGCCATCATCGGCTTCTCCGAGATGATGCTCCCCGGCTCGCGCTACAGCCTGACGCAGTCGAATGTCGAGCGTTACGCGAGCCACATCCAGGATGGCGGCAAGCACCTGCTCGCGCTGATCGACGGCATCCTCGACTATTCTAGCCTGGAGCAGGCGCTGCCGCGGCTCTCGCCGCAATGGGTGCCGGCCCAGGCGGTGCTGGCGGAAACGGCGAGCCTGGTCGCCGGGCTGGCGCGGACGCGGGACGTGGCGGTGGAGATCCTGCCCGCGGAGGAGCCCGTCGCGGTCTTTGTCGATCCGCTGCGGTTCCGGCAGGTGCTGCAGAACCTGCTCGGCAATGCGCTGAAATTCACCCCGGCCGGAAGCGCGGTGGAGCTTTCGGTCACCCGGGGGGACGCGGGCAGCGCCGTCTTCACCGTGCGGGACCATGGCATCGGCATGCGGCCCGAGGATATTCCCCGCGCGCTGGAGCCCTTCCAGCAGCTCGATGGCAGCGTGGCGCGCAAGGCCGGCGGCATCGGCCTCGGCCTGCCGATCGCCAAGGGGCTGGCGGAGGCGCATGGCGGGAATCTTTCCCTCCAGAGTGCGCCGGGGCAGGGGACCACGGCGCAGGTGACCCTGCCGGTGGAGCGGGTGCGGGAGCAGAACTGCTCCTGAAACCCGGTTGCCAGCCGGCATGAGGGTTGCCAAGACTCCGGCATAAGATTTCGCCGGGAGGATGCGCCCATGGTCGCCGAGCGCATCGCGCATGAGGGGCGGTGCGCGAGGCCTGCCCGCCGGCCGCCTTCAGCCATAGGATAATCGACATGGAGATCCGCACCGTCGGCGTGGTCGGCCTCGGCAATATGGGCCTTGGCATGGCGTCCAGCCTCGCCCGCGCCGGATTCGCCGTGGAGGGGCATGACATCAACCCGGCCCGGCAGGGCGCGGCCGAGGCGGCCGGCATCCGCTTCCGGGCCGGCCTCGCCGGGCTGCTGGGCGCGGCCGATGCGCTGGTCTTCTCCCTGCCCTATGCGCGTGACGTGGAGGCGGTCGTCACCGCCGCCGGCGGGCTGCTGGAGCGGCGCGACCGCAAGGTGGTGGTGATCGACACCTCCACCTCGGACCCCGGCACCTCCCGCCGCCTGGCCGCCCGCCTGGCCGAGGCCGGGCATGGCCTGCTCGACGCGCCGGTGAGCGGCGGCCCCTCCGGCGCGGTGGCGGGCACGCTCACCATGATGATCGGTGGCAGCGAGGCGGATCTGGACCTCGCCCGCCCCGTCCTCGCCGCCATGTCCGGCACGGTGGTGCATGTCGGCCCCTCCGGCGCCGGGAACATCGCCAAGCTCGTCAACAACATGCTGGTCGCCGCGCATCTGGTGACGACGGGGGAGGCGCTTCGCCTTGCCGAGGCTGCCGGGCTGCCGGCCGAGGCGGTGTTGCCCGTTGTGAATGCCGCGACCGGCCGCAGCGCGGTGAGCGAGGCGATGGTCCCGCGCTGGGTCCTGCCGGGCAGCTTCGACAGCGGCTTCTCGGCCGGGCTGATGCGGAAGGATGTCGGCCTCGCCATCGCCCTTGCCGAGGAGGCCGGCTGTTCCTTGCCGCTCAGCGCCGCTGCCGCCCGGATCTGGGCCGAGGCGCGCGGCCGCATCGCGGATACGGACGATTTCACCCGCATGGCCGACTTCCGCGTGCCGCCGGCAGGGTAAGCTCAGTCGCGGAAGGACCGCCGGAGGAAGCTGCGGAGCGGCGCCAGCGCCATGCTGATCGGCGTCCGCGGCGTGCCGATGATGTAGAGCTCCGCCGGCATGCCGGGGACCAGCTGCACTTCCGGCGCCAGCTCCATGGTGCGGGGGTCGAACTCGACGCGCACCGGAAAATAAGGGGTGCCGCCGCCGGCCGGGACCATCGCATCGGCGCCGACGTTGCTGACATGGCCATGCACCATCGGCACGCTGCGCATCTTGTAGGGCGTGAGCCGGATGTTCACCGCTTGGCCGATGGCGACCCGCTCGTTTCCCTCCTGCTGGACCCGGCCCTCGATCACCAGCCGGTCGCGGAGGGGGACGAGGTCGAGGACCGGCTGCCCCGGCAGGATGGTGGCGCCGGGGGTGAAGGCCTGGATGTTGGTCACCCGGCCGGCCTCGGGGGCGAGGACTTCGCGCCGGGCGAGCACGTCCTCCGCAGCGCGGAGCTGCTGCTGTGCGGCGGCGATGGCTGCCTCGGTGGTCTGGATGTCGGTGGCGATCTCCGCAAGGCGCTGCAGGCGGATGCCTTCCAGCTGCCGCTGCGCTTGGAGGATGCCCTCGCGCAGCTGCGCCTCCCGCGCCTCCGCCTGGCTGAAGGCGGCGACGAAGCTCGCCTCCTGCTGCTGCAGGTTCAGGATGAGGAAGCGCGAGGCGAAGCCCTCGGTCACCAGCCGGTTGTAGCCGGCGATCTGCTCCCGCACGGCGAGCATCTGGCGCTGCGCGCCCTCGCGTTGCGCCCGGGCGCCGGCCACCCGTTCGCGCAACTGGGAGATCGCGCGTTCCTGCATCGCCGCCTGGCCGTCGAAGGCGGCCCAGCGGGCGGCGAACAGCGCCTGCTCGGCCTGGAGGAAAACGGCGATGGCAGGGTCCGCCCGGCCCTCCGTCGCCACCTCGGGCGGGAAGGCAAGCCGCCGCTCCCCGGCCTGCTCGGCGGCGAGCCGGGCAGCGCGGGCCCGTCCGCTCCAATAGGCGGCGCGGGCGCGAATGGCATCCGCCTCGGCCTGGGTGACGTCGAGCTGGAGCAGCGGCTGCCCGGCCTGCACGACGCTCCCCTCCTGCACCATGATCCGGCGCAGGATGCCGGGCTCCATCAGGTTCACCGTCTTCCGCCGGCCCTCCGGGACGAGCTGGCCCGCCGCCGGCACCGCCTGCTCCATCCTCGTCATGGTCGCCCAGCCGAGGAAGGGGATCAGCGTCAGCCCGAGCCCCAGCGCCGTGAGCCGCATCATATGGCTGAAGCCCGGCCGCTCCGGCACGAACCCGACCTGCTGCCGCAGCACCTCCAGCGGCACCGGGGGAAGAACAGTGGGCCGGCCTTGCGGGACCATGAGCTGCAACGGCGGACACTCCTCGTCGGCAGGCTCCGTCGGAAGCCGCCTCTCCTTCTAGTTGGTGCGGTTTACCAGTCTTTTGCCGAACAGTCGCAGCCCTCCGGCAGCGGCGATGTGGCCGAGATGCCACGGCGCCCGCTTCGCGGCCTGCATGACGGCCGAGTCGAACGGCCCGAGAACGCCGTTCGCTGGCGTGTCGGCACCACCAGCCATGCAAGCTGTCCCGAGGCTTATCCCCAGCCTTCTCCACGGTCTTGGGGATAAGCTGACGCTTGACCTTCGCGGTGTTGCGTCCTCAGTCTCCCGGCAAGCCATCCCGAAAAAAGCGCCGTCCCTTCAACCAATGGATGCGACCGGCGGCTTCATCCGGCCGCTCGAGCCGCCCTTCCCGAAAGTGGACGGCCGAACGCGCTCATTCCCTGGATTTCAGCAAGCCCGAGGCGAGGCAGCGGAAGGCTTCGACGGCCTTGGCGAGGACAGCGGGCGGGTCGTCCGAGGCGGCGACCCAGAGCGCAGCATTGAGCGCGGCCCCGTTGACCAGCCGGGCCGCGGCCTCGGCATCCATGGGCCGCACCGTGCCGGATGCGATCAGCGCCTCGATCGTCATGGTGGTCTCCTGGAGGCAGGCATTCTGGCCCGGCCACTGCGAGGGGTCACCGAGCACCGCCGGGCCGTCCAGCAGCATGATCCGCTGGATCTCGGGCTCCAGCGCCAGCTCGATATAGGCCACTCCCTCTTCCAGGAAGCCAAGCCAGGGGGTTTCCGCCCGGTCGCGCGCGGCGCGCGCCTTCGCCACCATCTCCGCGTCGAGCTGTGCGATCACGGCGCGCAGCAGGCCCTTCTTGTCGCCGAAATTGTGGTAGAGCGCGCCCCGTGTCAGCCCGGCCGCAGCGGTCAGCTCGTCCATCGATGCCGCCGCGTAGCCCTGTTCCGCGAAGGCCGACCGCGCGGCCCGGATGAGCTTGGCTCGGGTCTCCTCCATCATCCGCGTGCGCTGTCCCACCGCCATCGGCCCCTCCGAATTTTCATGTACGCCACGTATGTTGGTTGACATACGTGGCGTATGCGGCCAAGTCTTCGCATACGAGGCGTATATGAACCTCGCCTCGCCGCTGGGGAAGGAATCCCGGCGCCAACAAGAGGAGTCCAGCCATGGCCAAGCGCGACGCGATCTTCCCGCCCGGACGGGAAGCGCTTTACGAGAAGCACCGCTACTCCGCGGCGATCCGGTCGGGCGACCTGCTTTTCGTCTCCGGCCAGGTCGGCAGCCGCGAGGACGGCTCGGCCGAGCCGGACTTTGCAAAGCAGGTCGAACTGGCCTTTCAGCGGCTCGACGCCGTATTGAAGGCGGCGGGCTGCAGCTTCGACGATGTGGTGGACGTGACCACCTTCCACACCGACCCAGAGGCGCAGTTCGAGACGGTGATGGCCGTCCGCGACAAGGCCATCGGCGCGCCGCCCTATCCGAATTGGACCGCGGTCGGGGTGACCTGGCTCGCGGGCTTCGACTTCGAGATCAAGGTCATCGCGCGCATTCCCCAGGCCGCCTGACGGTGCCGGGGGTTGCGCCTCAGCCCAGCCGCAACCGCGCCTCCGTCGCCAGCCGGTCCGCCCGCTCGTTCATCGGGTCGCCGGCATGGCCGCGCACCCAGCGCCATTCCACCTGGTGCGGCTTGGCTGCCGCCAGCAGCCGCTGCCACAGCGCCATGTTGGCGACCGGTTCCTTGGCTGAGTTGCGCCAGTTGTTCCGCACCCAGCCGTTGATCCAACGGCTGATGCCATTGCGGACATACTCGCTGTCGGTGTGCACCACCACGCGGCAGGGGCGCTTCAGCGCCTCGAGCGCGCTGATCGCCGCCATCAGCTCCATGCGGTTGTTGGTTGTCGCCGGATCGCCGCCGGAGAATTCCCGCTCCGTTTCGCCATAGCGGAGGATGGCCGCCCAGCCGCCAGGGCCGGGATTGGGCTTGCATCCGCCATCGGTCCAGATCTCGACCGGCGGCTGCGTCTCGTCAGAGGCCAAGGGCGCCTGGTCCTTCGGCAGCGGCGAAGAAGCGGAGCTTCGCCAGGTATTCCAGCGGGTCCTTCCGCGTCACCAGCGCGCCGGCCGGCGTCGCCGTCCAGTCGTAGAGGCGCGTGAGCAAAAAGCGAATTGCCGCGCCGCGGCAGAGCACGGGCAGCGCCGCCCGCTCCTCCGCGGCGAGCGGGCGGATGCGCTGGTAGGCGGCGAGCACCGCATGCGCCCGCGTCACGTTGTAGGCGCCGTCGGCATCGAAGCACCAGGCATTGAGGCAGACGGCGATGTCGTAGGCGAGCAGGTCGGTGCAGGCGAAGTAGAAGTCGATCAGCCCGGACACCTCGGGCTTCCCGTCCGCGCCTGGCAGGAAGAAGACATTGTCCGGGAACAGGTCGGCGTGGATCTGTCCGACCGGCAACAGCCCCGGCGTCGGCCAAGCAGCGAGGATCGCCGCCAGCCGCCTGTCCAGCTCGGCGATCAGGCCCGGCTGCACCGCATCGCCCCCCGACCGGCAGCGATCGAGCAGCGGTCCCCAGCTCACCGGGCCGAGCCCGTTCGGTCGTCTGGCGGTGAAGTCGGCACCCGCTGCGTGCAGCCGCGCCAGCGCCTCGCCGAGCGGCGCCCCATGTTCGGGGCGGACGCGCCGCGGCCAGACGCCGGGCAGGAAGGTGCAGATCGCCGCCGGCCGCCCGGCGAGCTGGCGCAGCGCCACCCCGTCGCGCGCCTGCACCGGCTGCGGGCAGCGCAGCCCGTGCGCCGCGAGGTGCTCCATCAGCCCGAGGAACCAGGGCAGCTCCGCCGGATCGACGCGCTTCTCGTAGAGGGTGAGGATGAAGTCGCCCGCCTCGGTCTTCAGCGCGTAGTTGGAATTCTCCACCCCCTCGGCGATGCCGCGGAAGGCGAGCAGCCCGCCGAGCGGGTAGGCGGCGAGGAAGGCCCGCAGCGCCTCGTCGGTGACTTCGGTGTAGACGGCCATGGTCGCGTCAGCGCGCGCCCTCGGTCTGCAGCGCGCTGGGCAGCTTGAAGGTGATGGTCTCCTCCGCCACCACCACCTCCTCGATGGCAAGCTCGAACCGCTCGCGCAGCCGGGCCAGCACCTCCTCCACCAGCACCTCCGGCGCGCTGGCGCCGGCGGTGATGCCGATGGTGCGGAGCCCCCCGGCCAGCGACAGGTCGAGGTCCCGCCCGCGCTGTACCATCACCGCCTTCGGACAGCCGGCGCGTTCCGCGACCTCGACGAGGCGCAACGAGTTGGAGGAGTTGGGCGCCCCCACCACCACCATCAGCTCCGCCCGGTCGGCGATCGCCTTCACCGCCGCCTGGCGGTTGGTGGTGGCGTAGCAGATGTCCTCCTTCGCCGGCGCGTGGATGCCGGGGAAGCGCTCGCGCAGCGCCGCCACGATGTCGGTGGTGTCGTCGACCGAGAGCGTGGTCTGGGTGATGAAGGCGAGCGGCCGGTCCCCCGGCACTGGGGTGGTGCGGGCCCGCTCGGCATCCTCGATCAGGGTGACGGTGCCCTCGGGCAGCTGGCCCATGGTGCCGACCACCTCCGGATGCCCGGCATGGCCGATCAGCAGGATGTGCCGGCCGCGGCTGAAATGCTGCTCCGCCTCGCGATGGACCTTGCTGACCAGCGGGCAGGTCGCGTCCAGGAAGAAGAGCTTGCGGCGGCTGGCCTCGGCCGGGACCGCTTTTGGTACGCCATGGGCGGAGAAGACGACCGGCGCATCGTCCGGCACCTCGTCCAGCTCCTCGACGAAGATGGCGCCCTGCCGCTCCAGGCTCTCGACCACGAAGCGGTTGTGGACGATCTCGTGCCGGACATAGACGGGGGCGCCGTAGCGGCGAATCGCCTCCTCCACGATCTTGATCGCGCGGTCCACGCCGGCGCAGAAGCCGCGGGGGCCGGCAAGAAGGACATTCAGCCGGGGCAGGTTGCGCTCGGGCGCGTGGGGGTGCAGGTCCATGGTGCCTCTCGCTCGCTGGCGCTATTTGCCGTGCCGAAGGGCCGGCGGGCACAGTGGGCGGGGCGCACACTAGCGGCCCGCCGTCCGGGCTCAAGGGGGATATGGTGATGCGGTGGAGAGTTGTCCTGTTGGCGCTGCTTCTGGCCGGGTGTGGCGCCGGCACCGGCACCCAATTGCCGATCGCCTGCCCCAGCCCTGGCCTGCTGGGAGAGGGGGCTGACCTCACCCGCTACCGCCCGGGCGCGGCGCAGGACCTCACCGGCCTCGATTTCGATGCCAGGCTGGTGAGCATCAACGGCACCTGCAAGGCCGGGCGGGGCGAGCGGAGCATCCAGGTGCAGATGACCGCCGGCTTCAGCGTGGAGCGCGGGCCGGCCTCCGAGGGACGAAGCGTCGACCTGCCCTGGTTCGTCGCGGTGCTCGACCGGCAGACCGACACCATCCTCAGCCGCCAGAATTTCACCGACCGGGTGGCCTTCGGCCGCAACGAGACGCGCAGCACGGTCGACAGCGCGCCGGTTTCCATCAGCTTGCCGGTCGGGGCGAGTCGGCAGGCGGGGGACTACCGCATCCTCGTCTCCTTCCAACTCACCGAGCAGGACCTGGCGCTGAACCGCCGTCGCGGGCCACGCTGACCGGCAGCGCGGCATTGCGCCGCCGGCCCCGGCCGGGCTAGACAGGCGCACCCGCAGATGCCGCGCGGGAGAGAGGGGAGGCCCGGCCAACCGGGCGCCCCCGCCGAAGGCGCAACCGGCCCCCGGAAACGCTCAGGCAGAAGGGCCGCGCGGAGAAGGGACCTCTGGAAAGCCTGGTGCCGCAAGGCACCGGCACCGAAGGAGTAAGGCCCGGCCCAAGGCCGTCGCCGAATCTCTCAGGTTCCCGGACAGAGGGGGGCCACGGACTTCAACTCACGCCGCAGATGCGGCCGGGGGACCCGTGGCTGAGACCGAATCGCTGCTCGAGACGCCGCTCGCCGGCCTGCACCGCGCCCTGGGGGGGCGTATGGTTGCCTTCGCCGGCTATGCCATGCCGGTGCAATACCCGGCCGGGATCATGGCGGAGCACCTGCATGTCCGCAGCGCCGCCGGCCTCTTCGACGTCTCTCATATGGGCCAGGCGGAATTGCTCGGCGAGGGCGCGGCTGCGGCGCTGGAGCGGGTAACGCCCGCCGATATCCAGGCGTTGAAGCCCGGCCGCCAGCGCTACGGCCTGCTGATGACGCCCGAGGGCGGCATCTTCGACGACTTCATGGTGGCGAATCGTGGCGACCGGCTCCTGCTCGTCGTCAATGCCAGCCGCAAGCATGACGACTTCGCCCTGATCGAATCGGTGCTGCCTGCGGGCGTCACCCTCCGCCGCCTGCCGGACCGCGCCCTGCTCGCCCTCCAGGGGCCGGGCGCCGCCGCGGCCATCGGCCCGCTCGCTCCCGCGCTTATCGCCCTTTCCTTCATGGGCGTGGCCGAGACGGAGATCGAGGGCATCCCCGTCATCGCCAGCCGCAGCGGCTATACCGGCGAGGATGGCTGGGAGATCAGCGCCCCCGCCGGGGAGGCCGAGCGCTTGGCCAGGATCCTGCTCGCCCTGCCCGGCGTGCAGCCCGCCGGCCTCGGCGCCCGCGATTCGCTGCGGCTGGAGGCCGGGCTCTGCCTCTACGGCACCGACATCGACGAGGCGACCAGCCCGGTCGAGGCCGCGCTCACCTGGTCCATCGGCAAGCGCCGCCGCATGGCCTGGGACTTCCCCGGCGCCGAGCGCGTGCGGGAGGAACTGGCCAACGGCACGGCGCGTGTCCGCGTCGGCCTTCGTCCTGAGGGCCGCCAGCCCGCCCGTGGCGAGACGATGATCCATGCCCCCGGCGGCGAGACCATCGGCAGCATCACCTCCGGCGGCTTCGGCCCCTCGCTCGGCGGGCCGATGGCCATGGGCTACGTCGCCCGCTCCCATGCGACGGACGGCACCCCCATCGAGTTGATCGTGCGCAGCAAGCCCCTCGCGGCCCGCATCGCGCCCATGCCCTTCGTTCCCCACCGCTACGCCCGCTGAGGACACCGACCCATGCCAGAGCTGAAATACACCCAGGACCATGAGTGGGTGCGGGCCGACGGCGACGCCGCCACCATCGGCATCACCGACCATGCCCAGAACGCCCTCGGCGACGTGGTCTTCGTCGACCTGCCCGAGGTCGGGCGCGAGGTCGCGGCCGGCGAGGCGATCGCCGTCGTCGAGAGCGTGAAGGCCGCCTCCGACGTCTATGCCCCGATCGCCGGCCGCATCGTCGAAGTGAACTCGGCGCTGACCGACGACCCCGGCCTCATCAACCGCGAGCCGACCGGCGAGGGCTGGTTCTTCAAGATCGAGCCGGCCGATGCCGGCGCCGTCGCCGCGCTGATGGATGAGTCGGCCTACGCCGCCTTCGTGGACAGCCAGGCATGAGCGCTCTCGCCGAGCTGGCGGCCCTCGAGGAAGGCACCGAATTCGCCCGACGCCATATCGGCCCGGGGCCGGACGACATCACCGAGATGCTGGGCGTCGTCGGCGCCGCCAGCCTCGAGGAGATGGCCGCCCGCACCGTCCCCGCCGCCATCGCCGGCGCCGACCTCTCGGCCCTGCCGCCCCCGGCGACCGAGGCCGAGGCCATCGCCGAGCTGCGCGCCCTCTCCGAGCGCAATAGCCGGGTGAAGTCGCTGATCGGCCTCGGCTACCACGGCACCCACACCCCGCCGGTGATCCTCCGCAACGTGCTGGAGAACCCCGGCTGGTACACCGCCTACACGCCCTACCAGGCGGAGATCGCCCAGGGCCGGCTGGAGGCGCTGGTCAATTTCCAGACGATGGTCGCCGACCTCACCGGCCTGCCCGTCGCCAACGCCTCCCTCCTCGACGAGGGCACGGCGGCCGCCGAGGCGGTGGCGCTCGCCCATGCCGCGCACAAGGGCAAGTCGGCCACGCTGCTGGTCGCCGCCGACCTGCATCCGCAGACGCTGGCCGTCATCCGCACCCGCGCCGAGCCGGTCGGCATCAAGCTGGTCGTCGCGCCGCCCGCCGACATCGCCGAGGCGGCCGCTGCGGAAAAGCCCTTCGCCCTGCTGCTGCAGTACCCCGGCACCACCGGCGAGGTGCGTGACCTCGCCCCCGAGATCGCCGCGGTCCAGGCGGCGGGCGGCCTCGCCATCGTCGCCGCCGATCCGCTCTCGCTCTGCCTGCTGACGCCGCCCGGCGAGATGGGCGCCGATGTTGTCATCGGCAGCACCCAGCGCTTCGGCGTCCCGCTCGGCTATGGCGGTCCGCATGCCGCCTACATGGCGGTGAAGGATCCGCTGAAGCGCCTGCTGCCCGGCCGCCTCGTCGGCGTCTCGGTCGATGCCGCCGGTAACCCGGCCATGCGCCTCGCCCTGCAGACCCGCGAGCAGCATATCCGCCGCGAGAAGGCGACCTCCAACATCTGCACCGCCCAGGTGCTGCTCGCTGTCATTGCCGGCATGTACGCCGTCTGGCACGGGCCGGAGGGGCTGGCCCGCATCGCTCGCCGCGTGAACCTCCAGGCCCGGCTGCTGGCCGATGCCGCCCGCCGCGGTGGCCTCACCCTGCGCCACGGCGCCTTCTTCGACACCATCGCCATCGAGGCGGGCGACCGCGCTGACGCACTGATGCAGGGCGCACGCGAGCGCGGCTTCAACCTCTGGCGTGTCGATGCCGGCTGCGTCTCCATCGCCCTGGACGAGACGGTGACGCGGGACGAACTCGCCGCGCTGGCCGAGCTGCTCGGCGGCGGCGCGCTCGACGCCCTCAGCCCCGAGGCCAGCCTGCCGGAGGCCCTCGCCCGCCGCAGCCCCTACCTCACCGCCGAGGTCTTCCGGAGCCACCACTCCGAGCATGCGATGCTGCGCTACCTCAAGCGGCTCGAGGACAAGGACGTCGCGCTGAACCGCAGCATGATCCCGCTCGGCTCCTGCACGATGAAGCTGAACGCGACGGCGGAGATGATCCCGGTCACCTTTCCGGGCTTCGCCAACATCCATCCCTTCGCGCCCGAGGATCAGGCCGAGGGCTACTTCGCCATGATCAAGCGGCTGGAGTCCTGGCTCTGCGCCGTCACCGGCTTCGCTGCCGTCTCGCTCCAGCCGAATGCCGGCAGCCAGGGCGAATATGCCGGCCTGCTCGCCATCCGTGCCTGGCACCGGGCCCAGGGCAATGCGCAGCGCGATGTCTGCCTGATCCCCTCCAGCGCCCACGGCACCAACCCGGCCTCGGCGGTGATGGCAGGGATGAAGGTCGTCGTCGTCGGCTGCGACCGCGACGGCAACGTGGACCTGAAGGATCTGGAGGCCAAGGCCGCGCAGCATGCCGACAGGCTCGCCGCGCTGATGGTCACCTACCCCAGCACGCATGGCGTCTTCGAGGAGCAGATCCGCGAAATCTGCGCCCTGATCCACCGCCATGGCGGGCAGGTCTACATGGACGGCGCCAACATGAACGCCCAGGTCGGCCTGACCTCGCCGGCCGCCATCGGCGCCGATGTCTGCCACCTGAACCTGCACAAGACTTTCTGCATCCCGCATGGCGGCGGCGGTCCGGGCGTCGGCCCGATCGGCGTCGCCGCCCACCTAGCGCCGCACCTGCCGAACCACCCCTTCCATCGCGGCGCCGGCCCGGCGACGGGCTACGGCCCCGTCTCCTCGGCGCCCTTCGGCAGCGCCGCCATCCTGCCCATCTCCTACGCCTATATCCGCATGATGGGCGCCGAGGGGCTGACGCGGGCAACGCAGGTCGCCATCCTCTCCGCCAACTACATCGCCCGCCGGCTGGAGGGGCACTTCCCCGTGCTCTACCGCGGCCTGCGCGGCATGGTGGCGCATGAATGCATCCTCGACTGCCGCGGCTTCCAGCAGGGCGGCGGCGTCCTCGTCGAGGACATCGCCAAGCGCCTGCAGGACTACGGCTACCACGCGCCGACCATGTCCTGGCCCGTCTCCGGCACGCTGATGGTGGAGCCCACCGAGAGCGAGCCGAAGGAGGAGCTGGACCGCTTCTGCGACGCCATGATCGCCATCCGCGCCGAGATCCGCGCGGTGGAGCAGGGCCGCAGCGACCGCGCCGACAACCCCTTGAAGAACGCCCCCCACACCGCCGCCGAGGTCATGGCGGAGGAGTGGACGCATCCCTACAGCCGGGAGGAGGCGGCCTTCCCGCTGCACTTCGTCCGCGCCCACAAGTACTGGCCGCCGGTGAAGCGCGTGGACAACGTCCATGGCGACCGCAACCTGGTCTGCACCTGCGCCCCGCTCGAAGCCTATGCGGAGCGGATGCACCTCCAGGCCGCCGAGTGATGGTGCGGTCCTGGCGGCGGACGGGCAACCGCACCGTCCACCGCGACCGCTGGGTCCATCTCCGCGCCGAATCCTGGGAGACCGGGGACGGCGCGGTCCTCGACCCCTGGTACATGCTCGACTGGGCGGACTGGGTAAACGTGGTGGCGCTGACGCCGGATAGCCGGCTGGTGCTGGTGCGCCAGTTCCGCCCCGGCCTCGGCGCCATCGCGCTGGAACTCCCAGGCGGCATGGTCGAGGCGGAGGAGGCCGACCCGGCCGAAGCCGCCCGCCGCGAATTCACAGAGGAGACGGGCTACGACGCCCCATCCTTCCGTCTGGTCGCCAGCCTGCGCAACGACCCGGCCCATGCCGGCAACCGCGTCCATGTCGTCCTCGCCGAGGGTGCCGTCCCCACCGCCGCCCAGCGACTCGACCATGGCGAGGAGATCGCCGTGGAATTGCTGCCCCTTGCCACCGTTCTCGCCGGCCTGGCCGAGGGGCTGATCGGCAACGCCAACCATGTCGGCAGCCTCCTGCTCGCCCTGCGCGAGGCCGGCCGCACCGGCGCCTGAACCACCCGCGGCACGCGGCGTTCCGGCCGGGTGAACCCGATCCGGACCCGATGCAGCGCCGCCGCCTCCTCGCCCTCGCGGGCCTCGCCACGATCCCCGGCCCCTTGGCCGCCGCGCCCATGCCCATGATCCGCGAGGACTGGACCGACCCGGCCCGCAACCGCCGCCTGCCGGTGCTGATCCGCCTGCCCGATGCCGAGGCGCCGGCGCCCGCGGTGTTGGTCTCCCACGGCCTCGGCGGCTCGCGCGAGGGTCTCGCCTATCTCGGCCAGGCGCTGGCCGAGGCCGGCTTCCTCGTCCTCCACATCCAGCACCCCGGCACCGATGCGGGCATCTGGCAGGGCAGGGCCGACATCTCCGCCACCATGGCCGCCGCCGCGCTCGATGCCGGCCAGGCCTTCGCCCGCTTGCAGGACGGCATCTTCGCCTTGGGCGAGCTGACCCGCCGCCCCGGCCTGCGGGAGCGGGTGGATGCCTCCCGCCTCGCCGTCGCCGGCCATTCCTACGGCGCCTGGCTGGTGCAGCACCTGCTGGGCCAGCGCCTGCCCGGCGGCGACCACGGCCTTGCCCTGCCGGATGCGCGGCTGAAGGCCGGCATCGCCCTCTCGCCCATCCCGCCGCGCGGCCTGTCGCCCCGCTACGCCTTCGGCCGCATCGCCCGGCCGATGCTGCACGTCACGGGCACGCTCGATTCCGGCTTCATCGACGGCGCCACGGCCGAGGACCGGGAGCTGCCCTTTCATTCCATCAGCGGCCCGCCCGGGGCGCTGGCGGTACTGGCGGGTGCCACCCACGCCGCCTTCGCCGATGAGCGCGCCGCCGGCCCGCGCTGGGCCGACCCAACCTATCATGCCCGCACCGCCGGCCTCGCCACCGCCTTCCTCCGCGCCTCGCTGCTCGGCGATGCCGCCGCGCGCACGGCGCTGCTCGCCGGCATGCCCGGCCTGCTGGCGCCGGGCGACCGCCTCACCTGCAAGGATTTCGGCTGATGACGGACAAGACCCCGACCGGCGCCTCGGAGACGATGAACTCCGCCGACCCGGCCTCCAAGACGACGGCCGAGAAGGTCCAGCAGGGCGGCACCACGACCAACCCGAAGGCGAAGGTGCCCTCCGACCTCTACCCCGACCCGCCTGGCGTCACCGACAGCACACCGGGCGGGCGGGATGATTAGGCTTGTGAGGTAGGGCCGGTCGGGTCGGCCCGACGGGTCTTTTCCGCCCCGGGTGCGTCGGACGGCTTGCCAATGCAACCAGCATAGGCTGCGCCGCCCTCCTGCCCAGGACGCAGAATTCCTCGCCGGTCCTCCACCTCCGGCCTCACCTCACGAGCCGGCCTTCAACCTTGGCGGCTTGATCCCCGCCAGCTCGCACTGCGCGTCGAGCATCGCCGAGAAGTCCTTCTGCCCCCAGCCGCGGCCACGGGCGCTGCTGAAGGCCTCACGCGCGATGGCGGCGACCGGCAGCGTCACCTTCGCCGCATTCGCCGCCTGCACGATCAGCGACAGGTCCTTGTGCGCCAGGTCGATGGCGAAGCCCGGCTCCGTGTCGCCCGCCAGCGCCTTGTTCGGCCAGTTCACCTTGAGCTGGCCATTCGTCGCCGTCGTCCCGTGCAGCACCTCGAGCGTCTTCTCGAGGTCGAGGCCGAAGGCGGCCGAGAGCGACAGCGCTTCCGCATTCAGCTGGCAAAGGATGATGGCGAGGTAGTTGTTCACCAGCTTGGTCCGCGTGCCCGCGCCGGGCCCGCCGCAATGGTGGATGGTGCTGCCCATCGCCTCCAGCAGCGGCTTGACGCGCTCAAAGTCGGCATCGCTCGCGCCCACCATGAAGAGCGATTCGCCCCGGTCCGCATGCCAGGCCAGGCGCCCGACCGGCGCGTCGACGAAGCCGATGCCGCGCGCCGCGCAGGCCGCGGCCAGTGCATCCGTCGTCTCCGGATCGACTGTCGACATGTCCATCACCAGCCCGCCTGGCTTGATGTTGGCGAGGATGCCATCCGCCCCGAGGATCGAGGCCTGAACCTCGCGCGGCCCCGGCAGCATGGTCAGCACCACGTCGCTCGCCTGCGCCACGGCGGCCGCGCTGCCGGCCGAGGCGGCGCCCAGCTCCTCCAGCGCCGCCACCGGCCCCGGCGCGATGTCGTGCACCGTCAGCGGGTGCTGCTTGCGGCGGATGCTGGAGGCCATGCCCCGCCCCATCCGACCAAGCCCGATGAACCCGATCCTGTCGCCCATGCGTCCCTCCAGTCAGGCGCGCAGACTGGCATCCCGGCACGCCGCGCGGAAGCCACCCGGTCGTTGCGCTGCGGACGCAATCCGCGCAATCTGGCGCCAGGAAATCGAACCAAGGGAGTCTTCCTGCATGAATCGCCGCCGCTTCATTGCGACGGGTGCCGCCGGCACGGCCGGCGCCGCTGTGCTGGCCACGCCGAACCTCGCCTCCGCCCAGCCGCGCATCCGCTGGCGCTGCCCGGGCAGCTTCCCCAAATCCCTCGACACGCTCTACGGTACGCAGGAATTCATCGCGCGACGCGTCTCGGAGATGACGGACGGCGCCTTCCAGATCCAGGTCTTCGGCCCCGGCGAGCTGGTGCCCGCGCTGCAGGTGCTCGACGCGGTCGGCAACGGCAATGTCGAGTGCGGCTACACGAGCGGCTACTACTACCTCGGCAAGGACCCGTCGCTGGCGCTGGTCACCTGCATCCCCTTCGGCCTCTCCACGCGCCAGCATTGGTCCTGGCTGACCCATGGCGGCGGGCGCGAGCTTTATGCCGAGGTCTATCGCGACCAGGGCGTCGTCGGCATCCCGGCCGGCAACACCGCGGCGCAGATGGGCGGCTGGTTCAGGAAGGAGATCAAGTCGGTCGAGGACCTCAAGGGCCTGAAATTCCGCATCGCCGGCTATGGCGGCAACGTGCTTGGCAAGCTCGGCGTGGTCACGCAGCAGATCGGCGGGCCGGACATCTACCCGGCGCTCGAGCGCGGCGTGATCGACGGCGCCGAATGGGTTGCGCCCTATGACGACGAGAAGCTCGGCTTCAACCGCGTCGCGCAGTACTACTATTACCCCGGCTGGTGGGAGTACTCGCCCTCCATCGACATGATGGTCAATGCTCGCGCCTATGACGAGCTGCCGGCGCAGTACAAGGCCGTGCTGAACGCCGCCTGCACCGAGGGCTGGCACTGGATGTCGGCGCGCTACGACGTGCTGAACCCGGCGGCGCTCCGCCGCCTCATCGCCTCCGGTACGCAGCTCCGCGGCTTCCCGCGCGAGGTGCTGACCGCCTGCTACAAGGCGAGCCAGGAGCTCTACGCCGAGATCGGCGCGACGAACCCGCGGTTCAAGCGCATCCACGAGAAGTGGGATGCCTTCCGGCTGGAGCAGACCCAGTGGCTGCGCGTCGCCGAGGACTCGCTCGGCAACTTCCTCGCCGCCGCGACCGCGCAACGCTGAAGCAGGCTCCGGCCGGGCGAGCCTGCCCGGCCGGGACGCCGCCTTCGCCAAATTGGCCGTCGCCGGTCCCGCTTTCCCTGGCTAGACTTGCCGTAGGCCGCCCTTTCGAAAGCGGCCGGCAAGAACCGCTAGGGAAACCTCCACCATGAATCGCCGTGGCCTTCTGGCCGCGGGCGCCGCCGCGCCGGTGCTCGCAGCCCCGAACCTTGCCTCCGCCCAGCCGCAGGTGCTGTGGCGCTCGGCCGGGAGCTTCCCGAAATCGACGGATGTGCTCTGGGGCGTGCAGGAGATGATCTCCCGCCGCGTCGCCGAGCTGACCGGCGGCGCCTTCCAGATCCGTCCCTTCGCCCCTGGCGAGCTGGTGCCGGCCTTGCAGGTGATGGATGCCGTCGGCGGCGGCACGGTGGAATGCGGCTACACCGCCGCCTACTACTATATCGGCAAGGACCCGACGCTCGGCTTCGGCACGGTGATGCCCTTCGGCCTGAATGCCCGCCAGCACCTCGCCTGGATCCATCACGGCGGCGGCGCCGAGATCATGCAGGAGGTCTACCGCGACCAGGGCGTCGTGGCCCTTCCCTGCAGCAACACCGGCGCTCAGATGGGCGGCTGGCTGCGCAAGGAAATCCGCACCGTGCAGGACCTCAACGGCCTGAAATTCCGCATTGCCGGCATCGCCGGGACGGTGCTGACCAAGCTCGGCGTCGTCGCGCAGCAGCTCGGCGCGGCGGATATCTATCCGGCCCTCGAGCGCGGCGTGGTGGATGGCGCCGAATGGGTCGGCCCGCATGACGACGAGAAACTCGGCCTAGCCCGCGTCGCGCCCTACTACTACTACCCCGGCTGGTGGGAGGCCTGCTCGCAGAGCGAGCTGATGGTCAACACCCGCGCCTGGGAGGCGCTGCCGAAGCAGTACCAGCAGGTGCTCGAGGTGGTGACGGGCGAGACCACCGTCTGGAGCCTGTCGCGCTACGACATGCTGAACATGCAGGCGCTGCGTCGGCTCATCGCCGGCGGCACCCAGCTCCGCGCCTACCCGCGCGAGGTGCTGGCCGCCTGCCACAAGGCGACGCAGGACACTTATGCCGAGATCGGCGACCGCAACCCGCGCTTCAAGCGCGTGCACGCGCATTGGGACCGCTTCCGCCGCGACGTGCAGGGCTGGTTCCGCGTGGCGGAGGACAGCAGCGCCAATTTCCTCGCCATCGCCGAGCGCAGCTGAAGGAGGATGCCCGGGGAGAAAGCTCCCCGGGCCCTGGCTTCGCCTTATCGCGCCGGCATCCGCACGAAGCGGAGCTGGATGTAGTTGTCCGCCGTCTGCGGCACCTCGACGCCCTGCCGCGCCGCCCAGACGATCTGCTGCTGGTGCAGCGGGATATAGGCGACGTCGTCCTGCAGGATCTTGCTCGCCTGGCTGATCATTGCCTGGCGCTTGGCCGGGTCCGTCTCCACCGCGATTTGATCGACCAGCGTGTCGAACTGGGCATTGGAGTAGCCGCCGTTGTTGAACACGCCGCGCGTGCCGTTGCGCGAGCCCGCCAAGCTGTAGAGCGAGTTGTGCGCATCCGAGGTCGTGGGCGTCCAGCCCAGCATGTAGAAGCTGGTGTTGTAGCGCGGCGCGTTCACCTCGGCGAAGAAGCGGGCGCGGGTCTGGGCGTTCAACGTCACCCGGATGCCGATGCGGGCGAGCATGGAGACGGCGGCGGTGCAGATCGCCTCGTCATTGACGTAGCGGTCGTTCGGGCAGTCCAGCGTCACGCCGAAGCCGTTCGGATAGCCGGCCTCGGTCAGCAGCCGCTTCGCCTCGTTGACATTGACCGCCGGTCGCACGTCATCCGCCTCGACGAAGCCGTTCACGCCCGGCCCGTAGAGCAGGTTCGAGGGCCGCGACTGGCCGCGCATGACGGTGCGCTGGATGGCGTTCATGTCGATCGCCAGCAGCATGGCGCGGCGTACCCGCACATCCTGGAAGGGGTTCTTGCCCTGCACGTCGGACTTCAGCAGCTGCGGCCGCATCTGGTCCAGGCCCAGAAAGACGGTGCGCAGCTCCGGCCCCTGGATGATGCGCACGCCCTGGGTGTTGGAGATGCGCGTCACGTCCTGTGGCGGCACGGTGTAGAGGAAGTCCACCTCGTTCGAGAGCAGCGCCGCGACACGCGTCGCGTCGTTGGCGATGATGTTCAGCTCGACGCGCTGGAGGTTGTGGACCGGCTTGTCCCACCAGTTCGGGTTGGGCTGCAGCACGGTGCGGCGGTCGGGCTCGCGGCTCACCAGCAGGAAGGGGCCGGTGCCCATGGCGTTGCGGGTGGCGAAATTCTCCTCGCGCGAGGTGAGGTCGGCCGGGCGCGTTGCGTTGTTCTTCTCGGACCAGGCGCGGGAGAACATGCCCCAGTTGGTGATCTCCTGGATCAGAATGGGGTTCGGCTGGTGCGTCTCGAACTCCACCGTGTGGTCGTCGACCTTGCGGATCTCCTTCACCGAGGCCAGCACGGACTGGACGTTGGAGCCGGGGGCACGGGCGCGCTGGGCGCTGAAGACCACGTCGTCGGCGGTGAAGGGCGTGCCGTCGCTGAACTTCACGCCCTGGCGGAGGTGGAAGCGCCAGACGGTCGGCGAAGGCTGCTCCCAGCGCTCGGCCAGCGCCGGCTCGGGCTGCATCTGCTGGTTCCGCCGCACCAGCGGCTCGTAGAAATTGGAGCCGAAGGACAGCAGGAAGGTTTCCTGCCTGGTGTAGGGGTCCATCGAGTTGACGTCGCCGTCATTGGCCCAGCGGAAGGTCTGGGCCTGGGCGCAGAGGGCGGTGCCGCAGAGCAGGGCGGCAGCCAGGGCGAAACGACGCATTGTTGCTTGGTCTCCCAGCGAGATCGACGGCGGGAGCCTAGCCCGGAGCGCGGTGCCCGAAAAGCAGAACGGAGGCCTTTCGGCCTCCGTCCGCAACAATCACAGGAGGTGACGCAGCGTCAGGCGCGCAGCCGCGCCGGCAGCCCCGCGACCGCGTCGTCGATCAGCGCCGCATCCGCCTTGGCGTCGATCCGCTCGGCGATGACGTTGCGCGCCGCCGCCACGGCAATATCCGTCGCCGCGCCGCGCACCTCGGCCACCGCCCCGGCTTCCGCCGCGGCGATGCGGTCGAGCGCCATCCGCTCGCGCCGCTTGGCGGAGGCCTCGGCCTCCGCCGCCGACGCCTCGCCGACGCGTTGCGCCTCGGCCTGGGCGCGGGCCAGCAGGTCCTGCGCCTCCTTCAGCGCCGAGGCGCGGTCGGCCTCAGCCTGCTTCAGCAGCGCCTCCGCCTCGACCCGCAGGCGGGAAGCTTCGGCGAGTTCGGCCCGCACGCGGTCCGCCTTCGCATCCAGCATCCCGGTGATGCGCGCCCAGGCCATCCGCCCGACGAGCAGGAAGAAGATGACGAAGGAAACCGCGACCCAGAATTTCGGGTCGAGCCAGAAGTGTTCGTAGTGATGCTCCATCAGGCCCGCCCCCGCGCCGCGAGTTCACGCTCGACCGCCGCGGCGACCGCGGCGCTGTCGCTCCGGCCGATGAGCCGGGTGACCAGCGCATCCGCGGTATCCGTCGCCACCTGGCGCAGCGCGCCCATGGCATTGTCCCGCGCCGAAGCGATCTGCCGCTCGGCCGCCTCGATCTGCGAGGCAAGCTTGGCGTTGAGCGCCTCGGCCCGTGCCGCGGCCTCGGCCTGCGCCTTCTGCGTGGCGGCGCCGACTGCAGCCTGAGCCTCGGCCCGTGCCTTGGCGGTCGCGGCCTGATGCTCGGCCATTGCCGCATCGGCCCGCTGCTTCGCCGCCTGCGCGCTCTCGAGGTCGCCCTCGATCCGCGCCCGCCGCGCCTCCAGCACGCTCTCCACCTGCGGCAGCGCATAGCGCGCCATCACGTAGTAGAGGGCGCCGAAGATGATCAGCATCCAGACGACCTGGGCGATCGTCCAGGGATTGCCGAAGTCGAGCTGCGGCATGCCGGCGCTGCTGGTCGCGCCCGGATGCTCGGACGCCACCTGCGCCATGGCGGGCAGGGTGGCGAGCGAGAGCAGGGTCGCGATCCGGATGGTCTTCTTCATGCTCGTCTCCCTTGCATGCCGGAAGAAGGGCGGCCGGCGGCCACCCCTCTCAGCGATGCTCAGGTGAAGAGGATGAGGAAGGCGATCAGCAGGGCGAAGAGCGCCACCGCTTCCGTCAGGGCGAAGCCCAGGATGCCGATCGGGAAGACGGCGTCGCGGGCGGCCGGGTTGCGGGCCACGCTGGTGATCAGCGAGGAGAAGATGTTGCCGATCCCGAGACCGACGCCGAACAGCGCGATAACGGCGATACCGGCCCCGAGGGCCTTGGCGGCAGCGACTTCCATGTGAGTGTCCCTTCAGGGGTGGTGTGGTTGGAGGGTCCGAACGACGGCGGGGCTTAGTGCAGGTGCACCGCGTCGTGCAGGTAGATGCTGGTCAGGATGGCGAAGACATAGGCCTGCAGGAATGCGACCAGGATCTCGAACCCGACCAGGGCGACGTTCATCGCCATGGGCAGCACCGCGCCGATGAGGCCCAGCACGCCGGCCGCCGAGCCGATCATCACGACGAAGGTGGCGAACACCTTCAGCATGACGTGGCCGGCGACCATGTTGGCGAAGAGACGGACGGAGAGGCTGATCGGCCGCGAGAGATAGGAGATGATCTCGATCGGGATGATCAGCGGGGCGAGCGCCTTGGGCGCCCCCTCCGGGAAGAAGTAGCTGAAGAAATGCGTGCCGTGGATGGCCAGCGCCACCACCGTCACCACCACGAAGACCAGCGCGGCGAGGGCGAAGGTCACCGCGATATGGCTGGTGAAGGTGAAGGCGTAGGGCAGCAGGCCGATCATGTTGCCGAACAGGACGAACATGAAGATCGAGAAGACAAAGGGAAAGTAGCGCTTGCCCTGGTCGCCCACCTGCCCGGTCACGATGCCATGGACGAACTCGTAGCCGCTCTCGGCCAGCGCCTGGAGCCGGCCGGGGACGATGGAGCGCTTCGCCGTGCCCCACATCATCAGCGCCGTGATGAGGCCGAAGGCCAGCAGCATATGCGCGTTGGACTGGCTGAAGCGCACGGACTCGCCGAGGGCGCCCATGAAGGGCACCAGCTCGAACTGGCTCAGCGCGTCGATAGCTTTGCCTTCAGCGGCCACTGCTGCCTCTCCCGTCGCGTCAGATCTTCCGGCCACTGCGCGGGTTGAACAGCCTGTAGATGTTCATGATTCCGGCAGCGGCGCCCGCCACGAAGAACAGCAGGAAAAGCCAGGGCTTCGTCCCGAGCCATCGGTCCAGCAGCAGGCCGATCCCGACCCCGACCACCAGGGCCGAGACCAGTTCGACGCCGACGCGGAACCCGATCCCCATCGGACCGGGCGGAAGACCCCCCTTGGCATCCTCGGTCGGCTTGTCGAGACCCTGGCGGGTCCGTGCCTCCCGAAGTCGCCGCTCGAAGTCGTCGCGCTCGTTCAACCCTCGCTCCTCCGTCGGACCCCGGCGGAAGGCACCGGGCTCGTAAGGCCCCCCCCGCGGAGTGTCAATCCACCGCGCGCCGCTATCGGCAGCGGCGGGCGTTTTTCAGCCGATTCATGTGTCGTCCATGCGGATCATACCGCCTCGAAGGCCCCGCTCTGCTGCCGCCACAGCCGGGCATAGACCCCGCCGCGCCGCAGCAGCGCCTCATGCGTCCCCTCCTCGGCGATCCGCCCGTGCTCCAGCACCACCAGCCGGTCCATCCGGGCGATGGTGGACAGACGATGGGCGATGGCGATCACCGTCTTCCCCGCCATCAGCTCGGCCAGCTGGTCCTGGATCGCCGCCTCCACCTCGGAGTCGAGGGCGCTCGTCGCCTCGTCCAGCACCAGGATCGGCGCATCCTTCAGCAGCACGCGCGCGATGGCGATGCGCTGCCGCTGCCCGCCGGAAAGCTTCACCCCCCGTTCGCCCACATGGGCATCGTAGCCGGCCCGCCCCCGCCAATCCTGCAGCCCCTCGATGAAGCCGGCCGCCGCGGCTCGGGCGGCGGCGGCCTCGACCTCCGCCATCCCAGCCTCCGGCCGGCCGTAGCGGATGTTTTCCCGGATGGAGCGGTGCAGCAGGGCGGTGTCCTGGGTGACGACGCCGATGGCAGCGCGCAGGCTTTCTTGCGTAACCGCCGCAATGTCCTGCCCGTCGATCAGGATGCGCCCGCTTTCGGGGCGGAAGAAGCCGAGCATGAGGTTCACGAGGGTCGACTTCCCCGCCCCCGAATGCCCAACCAGCCCCACCCTTTCCCCGGGCTTGATGGCGAGGTCTAGGCCCTGGATCACCCCGACCTCCCGTCCATAGGCGAAATGCACCCCCTCGAAGCGGATCTCGCCGCGTGGCACCCGCAGCGGCACCGCGCCCGGCGGGTCCGGCGCGGTGGGGGGGACCGCGATGGAGTTCATCGCCTCCTGCACCACGCCCAGGTTCTCGAAGATGGCGGTGACGTTGAAGGCCACCCAGCCGGAGATATTGGCGATCTGCCAGGCCATCGGCAGCGCCGTCGCCACCGCGGCGAGGCCGATCTGCCCGTGGCTCCAGAGCCAGATGCCCGTCGCCGCCGTCGCCGTCAGCATGCAGGCGTTCAGCGTCCCGAGCAGGAAGCCGTTCAGGGTCACGAGCCGCATCTGCCGCTGGAAGGCCGCGTTCAGCCCGAGCAGCCCCTCGCGGACGAAGGCATCCTCCTGCTCCGCCCGGGCGAAGAGCTTCACCGTCTGGATATTCGTATAGCTGTCAACGATCCGGCCGGTGAGCTGGCTGCGCTGCGCGCTCGCCTCGCGCGACCGGTCTCGCATCCTGGGCACCAGAAAGCGCAGCAGCGCGGCATAGGCGCAGAACCAGACCGCGATCGGCAGGGCCAGCCGCCAGTCCGCATCGCCGAGCAGGCCGAGCGCCGCCGTGCCATAGACCAGGATGTACCAGACGGCATTCACCACCTGCACCACGCTCTCGCGCAGCGCCGGCCCCGCCTGCATCACCCGGTTGGAGATGCGGCCCGAGAAATCCTCCTGGAAGAAGGGCAACCCCTGGCGCACCACCCCCCAATGGCTCTGCCAGCGCACCAGCGAGGTGAAATTGCCGTTGATGCCCTGCTGGGTGATGAGATTCTGCAACAGCACCGCACAGGGCCGCCCGACGAGCACCAGCGCCGCCATGCCAAGCAGCGTGGGCCAGGCCTCCGCCCAGAGCCGGTCCGGCGCATGGCTGGTCAGCAGCGCCACCAGCCGGCCGATGATCGCCGGGATCGCCGCATCCATCAGCGCCACCAGCAGCCCGGCCAGGAACAGGGCAGCGAAGAGGGCCCGCGCCTGGCCGATGAAATGCCAGTAGAAGCCGGTGAGGCTGCGGGGCGGCGGCCCCTCGGGCACCGTGGTGCCGAGGATCCGCGCGGCGGGTGAGCCGGGGGGCGCGACCGGGTCGACCAGACGCTCGAAGAAGCGGAAGGGCATGCGGCCACAACGCGCCCGCAGGCGCTCGAGGTCAAGCCGCGGAGCGGCCAGCGCCGCTCGGGCTTCACGAAACCGCGTGGTGAGGCGTCTCCCAGTGCCTGAGACCGTTGCTGACGCAATGATCTCTTTTTCGGCTTTCATGGGTACCAGCGGCCGGGCGCAATCCCTGCCGGCCTGGCTGCGCTTCCTGCTGACCGCCGTTACCGTCGCCTTGGGCTTCGCCGCCCGGCAGGCAATGGATGCGCTGCTGCCCACCACGAATGTCTTCCTGATGCCGATCCTCGGCGTGGTGGTCAGCGCCACGCTGTTCGGCGCCGCGGCCGGGCTCCTGGCCACGCTGCTCTCGTCGCTCTGGCTCTGCTGGGCCTACCTGCCGCCACTGGAGAGCTTTCAGGTGGGCGACCCTCGCCAGTTCTGGGGGCTCAGTCTCTTCGTCATCATCAGCGGCTTCATCAGCCTGGTGATCGGCGGCTTCCAGACAACGCTGCTGCGGTTGCGGGACGCCCACGCAGCGCTGGCCCGCACCGACTCCCAGCGCCGGCTGCTGCTGCAGGAATTCCGCCACCGAAGCCGGAACGACCTGCAATCCCTGGTCGCCCTGCTGCTGCTGCGCGCCCGTGCCGCCCCTTCCTCCGCCGCCCAGGATGGGCTGCGCGAGGCGGCCGAGCATGCCCGGGCGCTCGCCCGCGTCCATACCCTGCTGGCGCAGGAGGCGATTCACGAGGACGACCCGACCGTGGTCGACAGCCGCGCCTTCGTCGAGGGGCTGGCGATGGAGTTGGCCCGCACCCATGCGACCGAAGGCCTGCGCCCCATCGTCCTCACCGCCGAGGCGGAGCCCCACCCGCTCGATTCGGAGCGCGCGATCCTGGTCGGGCTGGTGCTGAACGAATGCGTCACCAACGCCCTGAAATACGCCTTCCCCGACGACCGCCCCGGCCGCGTGCAGGTGCGCTTCAGCTGGATCGACGGCGAATTCCATCTCACCATCGAGGATGACGGCACCGGCACCTCGCCGGAGGAACAGACGAACGGCAACCGCGCCCGGCCGCTCGGCACGGGCCTCGGGACGCGTCTGCTGCGCGGCATGGCGGCGCAGCTTCGCGGCAGCTTCAACCGCGGCCCGGGACCTGGCGGCGCCGGCACCCATGTCGAGCTGCGCTTCCCGGCCGCGGCGGCCGGGGGCCGGGGCTGACGGCCTATTCCGCCGCCTGCTGCCCCTCGACCATCTCCACCGCCCGGCCGAGATCGACGCTGAGCAGCCGGCTCACCCCGCGTTCCTGCATCGTCACACCATAGAGCCGGTGCATCCGCGCCATGGTCAGCGGATGGTGGGTGACGATGAGGAAGCGCGTGCCGCTCTCGGCCGCCATCGCCTCCAGGAGGTCGCAGAGCCGCTCGACATTGGCATCGTCGAGCGGCGCATCCACCTCGTCCAGTACGCAGACGGGCGCGGGCTGGCAGCGGAAGACGGCGAAGATGAGCGAGAGCGCGGTCAGCGCCTGCTCCCCGCCGCTCAGCAGGGACAGGGCCGAGAGCTTCTTCCCCGGCGGCTCCGCATAGATCTCGAGCCCCGCCTCCAGCGCATCCTCTGAGCCGACCAGCGCCAGATGCGCCCGCCCGCCGCCGAAGAGGCGGCCGAACAGGCTCTGGAACTCGGTGTTCACCCGGTCGAAGATCGTCCGCAGCCGCTCCCGCCCCTCGCGGTTCAGCGCGCCGATGGAGCCGCGCAGCTTGGCGATGGCGGTGCCGATTTCCTCCCGCTCGCGGGTGATGGTGGCGATGCGCGCCTCGATCTCCTCCATCTCCACATCGGCGCGGAGGTTGACCGGGCCCATCTCCTCCCGCTCGCGTGCCAGGCGCTCCAGCTTGCGCCGGGCGCGGTCCTCGGCAGCATCGGAGAGCTCCTCCGGCACCGGCAGTCCGGCACCCTCGCCCAAGCGTTCGGCGACGCGCTCCTCGACCGCCGCCGCCGCGGCCTCGGCCTGGCTGGCGGCGCCCTCGGCGCGGAGCTGGGCCTCGCGGGCGGCGGCGAAGGCGGCGTCGGCGCCGCGCCGCGCCTCGCCGGCCGCCTGCCGCTCCGCCTCGGCCGCGGCGAAGGCGGCGGCGGCCGTGGCATGCGCCGCCTCGGCCTCTGCCAGCACGGCGCCGGCTTGGCGCCGCCGTGCCGCCGCGGCTTCCGGCAATTCGGCGAGATCGTCCCGCGCCGCCCGCGCCTCGGCGGTGCGCTGCCGCAACTCCTCCAGCCGGCCAGCGGCATCGGCCCGCCGCCCGGCCCAGTCGGCGGCCTCGGCGGCGATGGCGGCCCGGCGCGTCGCCAACCGCTCTCGCTCCGCCCGCAGCCCGGCCTGGGCCTCGAGCGCCGCGCCTTCCTCGCCGCGTGCCGCCGACAGCGCACCGCGCGCCGTATCCACGCCCTGGCGGATGCCGGCGAGGTCCGGCAGCGCCGCCTGCGCTGCCCGCGCCCGGTCCAGCACCGCCTCCGCCTCGCCGGCATCCGCGGCGATGCGCTCCAGCTGCGGGGCAAGGGCGGTGGCCTGGCTCTCGGCCTGGGCAGCGGCGGCGGCCAGGCGGGCCGCCTCATCCCGCGCCGATTGCACTGCCGCCTCGGCCTTTCCGCGCGCCTCGCGCGCCGCCGCCTCGGCCGCGACCGCCGCCGCCTCGCCCTGCCGCGCCGCCTCCGCCGCGCGCCGCAGCCCATCGAGATCGGGTAGCCCGGCCTGCGCCTCGCGCAGTGCGGCCAGCGCCGCCTCGGCCTCCGCCCGCTCCGCCCCGAGGCGTTCGAGCTGCGGCGCCAGCGCGCCGATGCGGCTCTCCGCCTGCGTCGCTGCGGCGGCCAGCTGCGCCGAGCCACTGCGTGCGCGCTGCAACCCCGTCTCCGCTTCGGCCCGCTGGCGCCGTGCCGCAGCCTCGGCGGCGCCGGCCTCGCCCTCGGCCCGCGCCGCAGCCTGGACTTCCGCCGCCGCCTGTTCCGGGGCCGGCAGGGCGGCGAGCGCATCAGCCGCCGTTGCCGCCGCCGTCTCCGCCTCGGCCAGCGCCTCGGCGAGGCGGGCGAGCTGCGGTTCCAGCGCGCCGAGCCGGCTCTCCGCCTCGGCCGCAGCGGCGGCGAGCCGGCTGGCCTCCGCCCTGGCCGTCGCAAGACGCGCCTCGGCCAGCCGCCGGGCCTCGCGCGCCCCGGCCTCGGCCCGGGCGGCGGTCGCCTCCGCGGCCTCCGCTTCTGCTCTCGCCCCGGCCGCCGCCGCCGCTGCCTCCGTCGCCTCCGCCAGCCGCGCCCTGGCGGCGGCGAGGCGGTTCCGCTGTTGCAGCCGCACCGCGCCGGGGTTCGGCGCATCGGCCCGCGCCGTATGGCCGTCCCAGCGCCAGGCCGCGCCATTCCGCGCCACCATGGCCTGGCCGGGGGCAAGGCCGGCCTGCACCGTGGAGCCATCCGCTCCCTCGGGCAGCAGGCCGATCTGCGACAGCGCCCGCGCCAGGACCGCTGGCGCCTCGACCAGGGTCGAGAGCGGGGTGAGCCCCGCCGGCAGGGAGGGCGCGGCGCCGAGCGGCGGCAGGGCTCGCCAGTGCCGCGCCGCCTGCGGATCGGCCGGGCTGTCCAGCGCCTCGCCGAGCGCGGCGCCAAGCGCCGCTTCCAGCCCCGACGGAACGGTGATGGCATCGAGCACGGGCGGCGCTCCGCTGCCCCCGGTCTCGCCGGCAGCCAGCGTCTCGCTCAGTGCCTCGACCTCGGCCGCGGCGCGGGCGCGATCCGCCTCGGCTGCCGCGGCGCCGCTGCGGGCCTCGGCCTGCTGGCCGGCGGCTGCGGCGCGCCCCGCCTCGGCCTCGCCGACCGCGGCCAAGGCGGCGGCCAGCGCCGCCTCGGCCTCAGCCGCCGCCGATTGTGCCGCGGCCAGCGTCTCGGGCGGGACGGCGGCGGCGCGGGCGGCATCCCGCTCGGCCAGCAGCCGGCCATGCTGGGCCCGCGCCTGAGCCGCGCGCTGCGCCGCCGAGGCCTGTTCGGCCTGCGCCCGGTCGCGGCCGCTGCGCGCCTCCGCCATGCGGCGCCGGGACGTGGCATGGGCCTCCTGCGCGGCGACGCGGGCCGCCTCGGCCGCATCCAGCCGTGTCCGGGCCTCGCTCAGCGCGGCCTCGGCGGCGGCGATGGCAGCCTCGCCCTCGGCCAGCCGCCCGGGGGCGATGCGCTGGGCGAGCGCCGCGCCATGATCGGCCGAGAGCCGGGCATGCTGGGCGACGATGCGCCCCGCCCGCTGCTCCGCCTCGGCAAGCGCCGTGCGGGCGCGGGCGGCTTCCGCCTCGGCCGCCACCGTCTCGCGCCGGGCCACCGCATGGGCATCCTGCGCCGCCGCGCGGGCCGCCTCCGCCTCTGCGAGAGTGGTGCGCGCCGCCTCCAGCCGGCCGGCAGCCTCGCCAGCCTCCGCCTCAGCCGCCGCCAGCCGCTCCGGTGGGATGCAGGCGGCCAGGGCAGCGCGATGCTCCGCCGCCAGCGCATCCCGCTGCACGCCGAGCCGCCGCGCCCGCTCCGTGCTGGCCGCGAGTTCCATCCCGGCCGAGTTGACGCGGGCGGCGATGGCGGCGGCATCCTCCGTCGCCGCATTGGCCGCGCGCTCGGCGGCCCGTGCCGCCTCCGTCGCCTCGGCAAGCGCCGCGGCCGCCGCTTCCAGCCGGGCGGGCAGGCTCGCCTCGGCCTCGGCCAGCGCCGCATCCTCGCGCGCCAGCCGCCTCTCGGCCGCCAGCGCATCGCCCTCCACCGCCTCGGCATGGGCAAGGTCGCGGGTGATCTGCGCGAAGCGCGCCTCGGCCGCCGCCAGCGCCTCGCGCGCCCGGCGTTCCTCGGCATCCAGCCCCTCGGCCTCGACGCGCCGCCGCTCCAGCGCGGTGCGCGCCGTGGCTTCCGCCTCGCGCGGCGCCGGGATGCCCCGCTCCGCCGCAAAGCTGCGGATCGCCGCCGCCTCGGCCTCGGCCTCGGCCGCCTTGGTCGCCGCCGAGGCGCGGGCGAATTCCGCCGAGGCCAGCGCCAGCGCCGCCTGCGCCCGCGCCCGCAGCAGGGCGAGCCACTCCGCCTCCGCCCCCCGCACGAGCCCCGAGATGTTGCGGTAGCGGTTGGCCTGCCGCGCCTGGCGCTGCAAGGACTGCCGCTGCGTCTCCAGCTGGCCGAGCAGGTCCTCCGCCCGGCCCAGGTTCGTCTCCGCCTGGCGCAGCTTCAGCTCCGCCTCGTGCCGCCGGGCGCGGAGGCCGCTGATGCCGGCCGCCTCCTCCAGCACCTGCCGCCGCTCCTCCGGCTTGGCGCCGATCATGGCGGAGACGCGCCCCTGGCTCACCATGGCTGAGGCCCGCGCGCCCGAGCCGATATCGGCGAACATGGTCTGCACGTCGCGCGCCCGCACCTCGCGCCCGTTGATGCGGAAGGAGGAGCCGTCGCCGCGCGCGATGCGGCGGATGATCTCAAGGTCCGGCGCGTCGGCATTGGGTGGCGGGGCGAGGCCCGCCGCCTCCTCCAGATACAGCGACACCTCGGCCAGGTTCCGCCCCGGCCGGGTCGCCGTGCCGGCGAAGATCACATCCTCCATCTCGCCGCCGCGCATGGAGCGGGCGGAAGTTTCGCCCATGGCCCACCGCAAGGCTTCCACGACGTTGGACTTGCCGCAGCCATTCGGCCCGACGATGCCCGTCAGCCCAGGCAGCACCTCGACCAGCGTCGCCTCGGCGAAGCTCTTGAAGCCGGCGATGCGCAGCCGCGCAAGCGTCGCCCGCGGCGCGTCGCGCCGCGGCTCCTCCGGGGCCTGGGTCTCCTCGGGCGTCGCCTCGCTCAACCGCGCCTCGCTTCCTCGACCAGCGTCTTGAACCGGTCGAAGCTCATGTCACCCGACTGGTTGACCGTCTTGCGGCCTCGGAAGGAGAAGCTTGGCGTCGCCGAGACGTTGTACTGCTGCTCGGCCTGCTGCCGCTGCGTCAGGATGGCGCGCTTCAGCCCGTCATCCGCCAGCACCTCGTCATACTTGCCGCGGCTCATCCCGGCGAGCGCGGCCATCTTCGCCAGCTCCTCGCGCGGATCGCCGCGGGTGAAGGCCCAGCGGTCCTGGTTGGCGAGCAACGCGCCGATGAAGCCCTCGTAGCGCTCCGGCGGCAGGCTGCGGGCGACGCAGGCGCCGGCCAGCGCCAGCTGGTCGAGCGGGAAATCCACCCAGACCAGCCGCAGCGTGCCGGTCTCGATCAGGTCGCGCTTCACCTCGGGGAAAGTGTTGCGGTGGAAGGCAGCGCAATGGGAGCAGGTAAGCGAGTAGAACTCGGTCACCGTCACCGGCGCATCCGTCCGGCCGACACCGCGATCGGCCAGCCGCGGATCGGCGGGCTGGGCGAGGGCAGGCGCGGCGGCAAGGGCCGGCATCGCCAGCATCAGGCGGCGGGAGAGGGGCATGCGGCCTCCAGGCAGTGTCATCCTCGGTTCCGATAGACGCCCCGGGCGAGCTTTGCCAGCGCCTCGCGCAATTCCCCTGCCGGAAGGTTACCGAGCCCCGCCTCCACCCGCTCCGGCAGCGGCGCCTCCGGCTTAGGCCGGGGCCGCGCCGGCGCCGCGCTGGCCGCCTGCTGGACGAAGCGCAGCCGCTCCACGACGGGCTTGCCGAGCTGGGCATTGATCCGCTCGATGAGCTGCGGCGCCAGGTGGCTGAGCTCCATCGCCACCGGCCCGACGCAGCCGATGGTCAGCGTCCCCGCCGTCACCCGCTTCGGGCTGGTGACGGCGGCGAGGCTCGGCCCGACGATCTCCGCCCAGTCCGCCATCAGCAGGGCACCAGCCGGGCTCTTCTTGCGGAAGACCGGACGGGTCAGGTGCGGAATGAGCGTCCCGAGCGGCCGCGGCCCCCAGACGAATCGCCGATCTTCGCTATCCTTGGCCATATGCCCTTGCCCCCCGCCTCCGCGCTGCTCGCCTGGTACGACCGCCACCGCCGGACCCTGCCCTTCCGCCGCAGCGATGGCGGCCGTCCCGATCCCTACCGCGTCTGGCTCTCCGAGGTCATGCTGCAACAGACGACGGTGGCCGCCGTCGGCCCCCGATTCGAACGATTCCTAGCCCGCTTCCCCAGCATCGAGGCCCTGGCCGCCGCGCCCGAGGCCGCGGTAATGGAGGAGTGGGCGGGCCTCGGCTACTACGCCCGCGCCCGCAACCTGCATGCCTGCGCCAGGGCCGTCTCAGCGATGAGCGGCTTCCCCCGCACCGCCGAGGCGCTGCGCGACCTGCCCGGCATCGGCGCCTATACTGCCGCCGCCGTCGCCGCCATCGCCTTCGACGAGCCTGTGGTGCCGGCCGATGGCAATGTGGAACGCGTGGTCGCCCGCCTGCTGGCCGAGGAGACGCCGCTCCCCGCCGCCAAGCCCCGCCTCTCGGCCGCCGCCCAGGGCTTCATGGCCGACGAGGCCGCGCGCGCCCGTCCTGGCGACTTCGCCCAGGCCCTCTTCGACCTCGGCGCCACCATCTGCACGCCGAAGGCCCCGGCTTGTGCGTTGTGCCCGTGGCGCGGCGAGTGCCTGGCCCAGCAGCGCGGCATCCAGGCCGACCTCCCCCGCAAGGCGCCGAAACGCGCCCGCCAGCTCCGCCACGGCGTGCATTTCCTCCTGGCCGATGCCGCCGGCCGCCTCCTGCTCCGCCGCCGCCCGCCGCGCGGCCTGCTCGGCGGCATGCTGGAACTCCCCGGCACGCCCTGGCGCGACGAAGCCTGGACCGAGGCCGAGGCACTGCCCCATGCCCCCATCCCCGGCCTCGCCTGGCGCCGCCTGCCCGGCATCGCGCGCCACGGCTTCACCCATTTCGAGCTGGAGATGCAGCTCTACGCCGCCACCATCCCCCGCCTCGACCCGCCGGAAGGCATGGAGGCCCGCGACCTGAAAGACGCGGAAGCCGCCTTGCCGACGGTCATGCGCCGCTTGCTGGCCCTCGCCGGCTGACGGCCCTTCAGCCCGGCTCCATCCCCGCCACCGCCAGGATCGCCGCCAGGCTCGCCGACATGCCGCGCAGGCTTTCGCCCGGCTCCACGTCGATCCACTCCTCCAGCGAATGCGCCCGCCCGCCGCGCCCCCCGGAGCCGATCTTCACCGCCGGGATGCCGAGGCTCATCGGGATGTTCGCATCCGTCGAGGAGTACTCCTGCCGCGGCGCATAGCCATGCGCGGCGACGGCGGCGACGGCAAGCTGCACGATCTCCGCCCCCGGCGCGGTATGCCCGGCCGGCCTGTCGCCGATCGGCGTCACCTCCGCCACGACGGGCCCCTCCCGCGTCGAGCGCGCCGCGTTCTCCGCCGCGACGGCCTCTTCGACTCCGGCGAGGAACTCCTGCTCCAGCCGCGCCAGCTCGGGAGCGGATTGCGAGCGTAGATCGACCTCCATCCACACCTCGTTCGGGATGGCGTTCACCGAGGTGCCGCCACCGAGCACGCTGACGCAATGCGTCGTCTGCGGATCATGCGGCGCGGTGAGGTCCGCCAGCGTCAGCGAGGCCCGCGCCATCGCGTAGGCCGGGTTCACCAGCCCGAAAGCGGCGAAGCTGTGCCCGCCGGGGCCGCGGAAGGCGATGCGGTAGCGCTTGCTGCCGATGCCCCCCGTCACGATGCGGTCGACCTCAGGGCTGTCGACGGTGAAAAAGGCGCCGACCCGGTCGCGGTGCCGCCCTTCGGTGAAGAAATGCCGGACGCCCCGCAGGTCGCCGAGCCCTTCCTCCCCGACGTCGCCAAGGAAGAGGATGTCCGCCCGGGTCCTGATCCCCGCCGCATCCATGGCGCGGAGGAAGGCGAGGTTGACGGCGAGGCTCCGCGTGTCGTCGCCGACGCCGGGGGCGAAGAGCTTCGTCCCCTCGCGCCTCACCCGCACATCCGTCCCTTCGGGGAAGACGGTGTCGAGATGCGCGGCGACGACCACGGTGGTGCCGTTGCCCGTGCCCCGCCTGCGGCCCATGACGTTGCCGACCGCATCCTGCTCCACCTCCTCCAGCCCATGCTCGTGGAGCATCCCGAGATAGGCGGCGGCCCGCCGCTCCTCCTTGAAGGGCGGCGCGGGAATCTCGGTCAGGCGGATGATGTCCTCGACGGTGCGGTCATGCTCCCGCTCCATCACCGCGACGGCGGCCTGGAAGCGCGAATCGGCAAGGATGGCGGCGATGGCGGCGGATGCGGCGGTCTGGCTCATGCCCGTCTCTTCCCGCCGCCGGCCGGGCCGGTCAAGCGGCCCGGCGGATTCATGCTTTCTGCACGGTCGACTGCGCAAGCTGCGGCGGGAACTCCGGAGACGTCGGTGATGCGAATCAGAACCCTGTTCGGCGGCGCCATGGCGGTCATTGCCCTGGTCGGCATCGCGGTCGGCGGCAACATCGCCTACGGCGAGTGGAAGCAGGGAGGGGCGGCGCGGGCCTCGGTCGGCCAGGCTGCCGCGGCCGAGGCGTCGCTGCGGCTGATCGAGCGGCTGGTGATCGAGCGGGGCAACTACGTCATCCGCGTCAGCGGCGCGGAGGCCGCCGACGCCGCCATGATCGCCCGGCTGGGAGCCCTCCAGCGTGAAACCGATGCGGCCCTGTCCAGGGCTCAGGCGGCCCTGCGCGGCAGCCAGGACCCCGGGCTGCTCGCGCAGGCGGCGCCGATCGAGGAGATCACGGCTCAGCTCGCCGCCCTGCGCCGGGACGTGATGGTCGAGATCCAGCGTCCCGCGGCGCAGCGCTCCGCCGAGATCCAGGCCCGGCCGGGCCGGGAGATGAGCGCGATGATCGCCAGGGCCGGGGCGGCGATGGATGCCGCGCACCGCGCCGTCGCGGCGACGGCGCCGGAGCTCGATGCCTTGCTGCGCATCGCCCGCAGCAGCTGGGACCTGCGCGACGCCGCCAGCCGCCGTGTGGTGCCGATCAGCATCGCCATGACCGCCGGACGCGCCCTGACCCAGGCCGAGCTGGAGTCCATCGCGGTCGCCTCCGCCCTGCTGGAGGCGAGCTGGCGCTCGATACGGGAGATGATCGCCGTGGCGGGCAGCCCGTCGCGCCTGGCCAATGCCGCGGCCTCGGTCCAGCGCCTTTATTTCGAGGAGGCGGCGGCGAAGATGCAGGCGCTGATCGCCGCAGGGCGGGCCGGCGGCACCTATCCGATGACGCAGGCGGAGTTCACCGCCTTCGCCACCCCTTCCATGCAAACCCTGCTGCTGGTGCGCGACGCGGCGCTGGAGGAAGCGGTGGCGCGCGCGACCGCGACGGCCGAGAGGGCCACGGCCTGGTTCCTGACGACGCTGGCCGGGCTGTTCGGCTTCCTGGCCCTGCTGGGCGGGTTGTCCTGGCTGCTGGCCCGGCAGGTGGTGGCGCCGGTTGTCGCCCTGACCGGCACGGTGCAGCACCTGGCCGCGGGCGCCTGCGAGACGCCGGTGCCCCACCGGGCGCGGCGTGACGAGATCGGCGCCATGGCGACGGCCGTGGAGGTGCTGCGCATCGGCGCGGTCGAGGCGGCGCGGCTGGCCGCCGCGATGGCGGCCGAGCAGGCGGCGAAGGCTGCCCGGGCGGAGCAGCTCGAGGCCGCGCTGCGGCGCTTCGAGACGGAGATGGCGGTCGGGCTGGAGCGCTTCAGCGCCGCGGCGGCACCGCTGGAGGCGACGGCCGATGCCCTGGCCGCGGCGGCGGATACCTCCCGCGGCCAGGCCGCGGCGATGTCGGGCGCGGCCGGCAGCGCGGCGGCGAATGTGCAGACCGTGGCTGCCTCGGCCGAGGAGTTGTCGGCCAGCATCGCCGAGGTGGCGCGCCAGGTGGCGGACAACGCCCGGGCAGCGGGGCGGGCCGCGGCAGATGCGGCGGCGACCGATGCCGCGGTGACGGGTCTTTCGGACACGGCGCAGCGGATCGGCGAGGTGGTGGGGCTGATCGGCTCCATCGCCGGGCAAACCAACCTGCTGGCGCTGAACGCCACGATCGAGGCGGCGCGGGCCGGGGAGGCCGGCAAGGGCTTCGCCGTCGTCGCCGGGGAGGTGAAGGCGCTGGCGGCCCAGACCGCGAAGGCAACCGAGGCGATCGGCCCGCAGATCGCCGCCATGCAGGCGGAGACCGCGCGGGCGGTCGAGGCGATCCGCGGCATCGCCGGCACCATCGACGCGCTGAACGGCATCGCCGGTCAGGTGGCGGCGGCGGCCGAGCAGCAGGCGGCGGCCACGCAGGAGATCGGCCGCGCGGTCGCCGAGGCGGCGGCCGGGACCGAGGAGGTCAGCCGCCAGACGCTTGGCGTGCTGGACGGGGCGGACCGCGCCGGCAGCGCGACGGCGGAACTGCGGCAGGCCTCGGGCGGCCTGACCCGCCAGGCGGCGGAGCTGCGGCGGACGGTGGACGGCTTCCTGGCCTCGGTACGGGCGGCCTGAAGGACGGCGGGGCTCAGCCCTGCCGGCCGAGCACCTCGGCCCTGATCTCGTCGAGCAGCCGGAGCCGCCCGCCCGGCATCTCCAGATGCCAGAAGGCCCAGCCGTTGCAGCTCGGCGCCTCCTGCACCGCCGCCCCCACCTGATGGATGGAGCCATGCGCCCGGCCGCAGCGGATGGCGCCGTCCGCCGTCACCGTCGCCTGCCAGCGCCGCGTCCTGTCCACCAGCAGCGAGCCGGCCGGCACCAGGCCGCGCTCCACCAGCGTGCCGAAGGGGATGCGCGGCTGCTCGCGCTTGCCGGCCATGGTCAGGGCGGCGGTTTCCGACAGGGGCTCGACGGCCCCGATCCGGGCGCGGGCGGCGGCGGCATAGCCGGCGTCGCGCTCGATGCCGACATAGTGCCGGCCGAGGCGGCGGGCGACGGCGGCCGTTGTCCCGGTGCCGAGGAATGGGTCGAGGATCACCTCGCCCGGATTGGTGCAGGAAAGGATGACCCGGTGCAGCAGCGCCTCCGGCTTCTGCGTCGGGTGGAGCTTGGCGCCCTTCTCGTCCCGCAGCCGCTCCTGCCCGGTGCAGAGCGGGATGAACCAGTCGCTCCGCATCTGCACATCCTCGTTGAGCGACTTCATGGAGGCATAGTTGAAGCGGTATCGGCTTTCCTCGCCGCGCGCCGCCCAGATCAGCGTCTCATGCGCATTGGTGAAGCGCCGGCCGCGAAAGTTGGGCATCGGGTTCGCCTTGCGCCAGATGACGTCGTTCAGCACCCAGAAGCCGAGATCCTGCAGCGCGACGCCGAGGCGGAAGATGTTGTGGTAGCTGCCGATCACCCAGATCGTGCCATCCTTCCGCAGCACGCGCCGCGCCTCCTTGAGCCAGGCGCGGGTGAAGGCATCGTAGGTGGCGAGGTCGGCGAAGCGGTCCCACTCGTCATCGACGCCATCGACCAGGCTGTCATCGGGCCGGCGCAGGTCGCCTCTCAACTGAAGGTTGTAGGGCGGATCGGCAAAAATCGCGTGCACTGAAGCTGGCGGCAGCATCTGCATCTGTTCGATGCAATCCCCGACCAGGATCTGGTCGAGGGCAAGATCGAGCCCGGTCCCCAAGATAGCCTCCCCCAAGACTGGGCCCACAACCCTTCCCGCACCGAATCGGCGAGCGACCACAATCGCCGGGCGGACTCCCCGGGTCAACCGAAGCGAAGCGCCGCCTGGTCGACGGGCGCGAATCCCCGGCGGTGATGCGGCGAGGGCCCATGCTCTGCGAGGGCGGCGCGATGGCGCTCCGTCGGGTAGCCGGCATGGCGGGCGAAGCCATAGGCCGGCCAGCGCGGGTCGAGCCGGGCCATGGCACGGTCGCGCACCACCTTGGCGAGGATGGAGGCGGCGGCGATGGAGACGCTGAGCCCGTCGCCACCGATGACGCAACGCACCGGGCAGGGCAGCGGCGGTGCCTGGTTGCCGTCAACCAGGGCGAGGTCGGGCGCGGCGGCGAGCCGGCCCACCGCGCGGGCCATGGCCAGATGCGTGGCGCGCAGGATGTTCAGCCGGCCGATCTCGGCGGCGGAGGCGGCGCCGATGGCGCACTCCGCCTCGCCGCGCGCCGCGGCCTCACGCAGCGCCGCGAAGGCGGCCGTGCGCGCGGCGGCGGTGAGGCGCTTGCTGTCGTCGAGCAGCGCGGCCAGCGCCGGCGGCACGCCGCGCGGGAAGACCACGGCGGCGGCCAGCACCGGCCCGGCCAGCGGGCCGCGCCCGGCCTCGTCGATGCCGGCGACGCGGCCGCACGCCGCCGCCTCCAGCGTGAAATCAGGCCGGGAAGGCGAGGGGCTTGTCCTTCTCGACGATGAAGGTGGCGGCGATCTTCGAAGCTGCCGGACCGTTCCTGCCGCCATGCGGCACGCCGGGCGGCACCTGGAAGCCCTCGCCCACCTTGTAGGTGCGGGCCGGCTGGCCCTCGATCTCGAGCATCACCTCGCCCTCCATGACGACCGAGGATTCGACGCCCGGATGGGTATGCCGGGCGATGACGGCATCCGGCGCGATCTCGATCGTCATGAGGATGGAGACCTTGCCGTCGCCCGGATAGTCGATGGTGCCGAGCATCTTGCGGCTGACGCCACCGGTCTGTGCCTCGGCCCTGGTCGCCACCAGCCCGACCGCCGCGCACAGGGCGCAGCCCATGAATCCCCTACGAGAGCGCATCCGTCCGTTCCTTCCCCAGACGCACGGATGCTAGCGAAGGGCCACCCGGGAGCATAGGCTTTCCACCAGCCGACAAGGGAGCGTCCCCATGCGCCAACGCCTGCTCGCGCCCGAGCCCTCGCCGCCCTCGGTTTTCCTCGACCCGGCCAGCATGCCCTGGGAGGAGAGCGCCTTCCCCGGCATCCGCTCCAAGACGCTCTACAGCGACCCGTCGGGCATGTGCACGCTGCTGCTGAAGCTCGAGCCGGGCGCCGAGGTGCCGCTGCACGAGCACACGGCGATCGAGCAGACCTATGTGCTCGAAGGCCGCTTCATCGACGAGGAAGGCGAGTGCCTGCCGGGCCAGTTCGTCTGGCGGCCACAGGGCAACACCCATGTCGCCTGGGCGGGGCCGGAGGGGGCGCTGATCCTCGGCATCTTCCTCAGGCCGAATGTCTTCGCCGCCGGGCAGAAATTCTTCACGGCCGACGAGTAGGGGGCGGGTGGCCGGGCCGGGGGAAGCTGGCCCGGCCACCCTCTACAGCAGCTCCAACTGCCGCGCCGGAGCGGGGGTCTCCGGCGGCGGGGCGAACTGGCTGCAGTCCAGGGCCTGGGAGACGACGCGGCTATTGCCGAAGCCGAGCTTGCGCGCTGCCAGGTGAAAGCGGTTTGCCAGCATGTCGGCATAGGGGCCGGTGCCGGTCTGACGGGTGCCGAAGCGGCTGTCGTACATCGCCCCCGCCCGCGTCTCGCGGATCAGGGCGAGGATGCGGGCGGCACGGTCGGGGAAGTGGCTGCGCACCCAATCCTCGAACATCGCCCGGATCTCGAGCGGCAGGCGCAGCAGCACATAGCCCGCGCGGGTGGCGCCGGCCTTGCAGCTTTCGGACAAAATGCGCTCCAGCTCCGCATCGTTGAGGCCGGGGATCATCGGCGCGGCCAGCACGCCGGCCGGGATGCCCGCCTGGGCCAGGGCCTGGATGGCCTGAAGGCGCCGCAACGGCGCGGCGGCGCGCGGCTCCATCCGCCGGGCGAGGGCCGGGTCGAGCGTCGTCACCGAAAGGCAGACATGGACGAGGTTGCGCTGCGCCATGCGCCCGAGGATGTCGAGGTCGCGCAGCACGCCGGCCGACTTGGTGACGATGGTGACGGGGTGGGAAAAGCGCTCCAGCACCTCCAGCACCTGGCGGGTCAGCAGCAGGGTCCGCTCGACCGGCTGGTAGGGGTCGGTGTTGGCGCCGAGCGCGACCGGCTTCGGGACATAGCCGGGGCGGCGCAGCTCCTTCTCGAGCAGCGCCGGCAGATCGGGCTTGAAGAGCAGCCGCGTTTCGAAGTCGAGGCCGGGGGAGTAGCCGATATGGGCGTGGCTCGGCCGGACATAGCAGTAGACGCAGCCATGCTCGCAGCCGCGGTAGCTGTTGATGGAACGGTCGAAGCCGATATCGGGGCTGTCGTTGTAGGTCAGCGCACTCCGCGACCGCTCGCGCAGCAGCGTGGTCGGCAGCGGCGGCAGCTCCGCGAGGTCGGCCAGGCTGTCCCAGCCATCGTCGAAGGCCTCCCGCGCCGTGCTCTCGAAGCGGACGGGCGGGTTGGAGAGGGCGCCGCGGCCCTTGCGCGCGCCCGGCAGGAGGGCGGAAACAGACGATCCGTCCGGCATGGCGACCGTTCCTTCTCTGTTCTGCAGAAAACTGCCAAGCCCAAAGGGAACTGTCAAGAACATCGTGGGAACGCTTGGTTAAAGTGCTCTTGGAACAAAGCCTGACCGTCATCATCCCGGCACTGAACGCGGCGGCCAGCCTCGGCGCGGTGCTGTCGGCCTGCGCCGGGCTGCCGGCGGTGGTGGTGGATGGCGGCAGCACAGACGGGACGGCCGCGATTGCACGGGCGGCCGGAGCTCGGGTGATCGCCGCGCCGCGCGGGCGGGGAGGGCAGCTCGCGGCCGGGGCGGCGGCAGCCACCGGGGCGTGGATGCTCTTCCTCCACGCCGATACCAGGCCCGGCCCCGGCTGGAGCGAGGCGGTGGGGGCGGCGATGCAGGACCCGGCGCGGGCGCATTACTTCCGCTTCGCCCTCGACGATCCCTCGCCCGAGGCGCGGCGGCTGGAGCGGGGGGTCGCCTGGCGTTGCCGGGTGCTCGCCCTGCCCTATGGCGACCAGGGGCTGCTGATCCACCGGGCGCTCTACGGGCAGGTCGGCGGCTTCCGGCCGATCCCGCTGATGGAGGATGTGGACCTGGTGCGGCGGCTCGGGCGGCGGCGGCTGGCGCCGATGGCGGCCGAGGCGCTGACCTCGGCGGCGCGCTGGCGGCGGGAGGGGTGGCGGCGCCGCTCGGCCCGCAACCTGCTCTGCCTCTCTCTCTGGTTCCTCGGCGTGCCGCCGGGGGCGATCCGAAGGCTCTACGGATGAAGGGCGATGCGCTGATCCTGTTCGCCCGCGCGCCGCGGCTCGGCACCGTGAAGCGGCGGCTGGCGCGGGAGGCGGGCGACCTGGCGGCGCTTCGCTTCCACCGTGGCCAGGTGGCGCGGCTGGTCCGGCGGCTCGGGCATGACCGGCGCTGGCGCTTCCTGCTGGCGGCGACGCCGGACCGGGCACGCTGGCGGGCGGGGGTGGCGCTGCAACGCCAGGGCGGCGGCGATCTCGGGGAGCGGATGGCCCGCGCGCTCGGGCGGCACCGGCGGGCGGTGCTGATCGGCAGCGACATTCCGGCGATCGGCCCGGCCGATATCGCCGCCGCCTTCCGGGCGCTGGGGCGGGCGCATGCCGTCTTCGGCCCCTCGGAGGATGGCGGCTACTGGCTGGTCGGCTTCGGGCCGCGGCGGCCGGAGCATCCCTTCGCCCGGGTGCGCTGGTCCACCGAGCATGCGCTGGCGGATACGCTGGCCAACTTCCCCCGCCACCGGGTGGCCCTGCTGCGCCGGCTGCGCGATGTGGACCATGCGGCCGATCTGCGGGAGCTGGGACGGTGACCCCGAGGCGCCCCGGCAGGAAGGGCTTTTCCCGAAGCGGGAGCATGGCAGGATGCGGGTGGGAGGATCAGCCATGACCGCATCGCTTTCCATCGGCTTCCTGTTGTTCCCGAAGCTCACGCAGCTCGACTTCACAGGGCCCTACGAGGTGATGAGCCGGCTGCCGGGCGCCGAGGTCCGGCTGATCTGGAAGGAGGCGGGGCCGGTCCGCGCCGATACCGGGCTGACGATGATGGCGGATACCGCCATGGCGGAGTGCCCGCAGCTCGACATCCTCTGCGTCCCCGGCGGACCGGGGGTGGCGGGGCTGATGGAGGACGATGCGGTGCTCGGCTTCCTGCGGGCACAGGCGCCGGGACTCCGCTACCTCACCTCGGTCTGCACCGGGGCGTTGGTGCTGGGGGCGGCGGGGCTGCTGCGCGGCCGCCGGGCGACGACGCATTGGGCAAGCCATGACTTCCTTGCCGCCTTCGGCGCCGTGCCGGTGGAGGCGCGGGTGGTGCAGGACGGCAACCTCGTCACCGGCGGCGGCGTGACGGCGGGGGTGGACTTCGCGCTGACCATCGCCGCCGAGATCGCCGGGCCGGAGGCGGCGCAGGCGATCCAGCTGCAGATCGAATATGCGCCGGCACCGCCGTTCAACGCCGGGCGGCCGGAGACGGCGCCAGCCTCGGTGCTGGAAGCGGCGCGGACCCGCGGGGCAGGGATGCGGGCGGAGCGCGAGGCGCTGGTGCAGCGGGTGGCGGCGCGCCTCACCGCCTGACAAGCTGTTGCCCGATGCTGCGGTGCAGCGCACACTTGGGCGAATGGCCTTCGATCAGATCCCGCCCGCCGCCGAGCCCAGAACCGATGTGCGGCGGCTGATCCTGCTGCTCGGCATTTCCTGCTTCGCCGGGGCCTTCGGCGGGCGGGTGCTCGACCCCTTCGTCACGACGCTTGCCAGCGAGTTCGGGGCGCCGGTGCGGGAGGCGGCGCTGCTCGCCTCGGCCTATGCGCTGCCCTTCGCGCTGATCCAGCCGATCCTGGGCCCGGTCGGGGATGCGGTGGGGAAGCGGCGGATCATCCAGGTGGGGCTCTGCTGCCTGACCCTGTTCTGCCTGCTGGCGCCGCTGGCGCCGAGCCTCGGCGTGCTGCTGGCGCTGCGCGCTCTGGCCGGGGCGGCGGCGGGCGGGATCATGCCGTTGACGCTCGCCGCGGTCGGCGATGCGGTGCCGATCGAGGGGCGGCAGGTGGCGCTGAGCCGGCTGCTGGTCTTCTCGATCGTCGGGCAGATCGCCGGCGGGGCTGTGGCCGGCGCGCTGGGCGAGGTGATCGGCTGGCGCGGGGTGATGCTGCTCTGCGCCGGGCTGGCGGCGGCGGCGGCGTTGGTGATGCTGACCATCCCGCTCAGCCGGGTGCCGGAGCCGCGGGCGCGCTTCGACGCGGCGCGGGCGATCCGGCGGTACAGGGGAATCCTGGCGCTGCCGCAGGCGCGGCTACTCTACGCCGCGGTGGCGATCGAGGGGGTGCTGGTCTTCGGCACCTTCCCCTATTTCGCGCCGATGCTGGAGGGGCGGGGGCTCGGCGGCTCGCTCGGGGCGACGGCCGAAGCAGGGATGACCGTCGCCGCCTTCGGCCTGGGCGGCGTCGTCTATGCGATGGTGGCGAGGCCGCTGCTGGTGCGGCTCGGCCAAAGGCGGATGGTGATGCTGGGGGCGGGGCTGGCGGCGCTGGCGCTGGTCGGCTTCGCCCTGGCGCCGGCGGTGGCGGCCTTCATCGCCGCGGGGCTGGCGCTGGGGACGGGCTTCTACATGATCCACAACAGCATCCAGACGCGGGTGACGGAGCTGGCGCCGGAGGCGCGGGGCTCGGCGGTCGCGCTGCACGCCTTCCACTTCTTCGCCGGACAGTCGCTGGGGCCGGTGGTGATGGGGCTGGCGATGGCAGGGGCCGGCGTGGCGCCGGCCCTGGCGGTTGCGGCGGTGGCGATCCTGGCGCTGGGGCTACGCCTGGCGCGCCGGTAGACGGCCGGCGTCGCGGCGCTGCTCGAAGGCCTTGGCGTGGATGTAGGCCGCCTCGTGCAGCTCGTGCGGAATGCCGGCCGCCTGCGCCGCCTCCAGCAGGAAGCCGAGGATGTGGTCCGCCTCGATCCGCCCGCCGGCTTCGAGGTCGCGCAGCATGGAGGCCGCATAGGCCCCGGTCGGATCGGCGAAGAGGCGGCGGAAGTCGTCGATGAAGCCCGGCCGCACGGGGAAGCCATTGGCCTCAGCGATGGCCGCATTGCGCTCCAGCACGCGATGCATCAGCGCCGCGCCGCCCGGCGCGCGGGCGATCTCGCCGGTATTGGCGCGCATTAGCACGGTGCCGAGCGCGGTGGTCCCGAGATGGACCAGCTTTTCCCACATGCGCGCCATGATGTCGGGCACTGCCTCGGCGACCATCCCCTCGGCCGGCGCGGCGAGCGCGGCCAGCGCCCGCGTCCGCTCGGAGGCGCTGCCGTCCAGCTCGCCGAAGGTGAGCCAGCGCCAGTCGCTGAGCTGCTTCACCACGCCGCCCGGGGTCAGCGTCGCCTGGATCTTGGCGAGGCCGCCGAGGACCCGGCCTTCGCCGAATTCCCGTTGCAGGCGGGCGATGTGGGAAAGGCCGTTGAGCACGGGCAGCACCGCCGTCGCCGGGCCCATGGCGGGGCGAATGGCCTCGATGGCGGCATCGAGGTCATAGGCCTTGCAGGTGAGCAGGACGAGGTCGAAGGCGGGCTCGGCCGATGTCACCGTGCGGACGGGCAGGCGGGCATTGCCGAAGGGGCTCTCGATGACGAGGCCCTCCGCCGCCAGCCGCGCCTGGCGGGCGGGGCGGACGAGGAAGGTGACATCCGCCCCGGCCTGGGCCAGGCGGCCACCGAAATAGCCGCCGAGGGCGCCGGCGCCGAGGCAGAGGATGCGCATCAGCCGGCCTTCAGATGGTCCAGCAGTTTGGTCGTCGCCGCCGCCTTGTCGGTGCGGTCGATGGCGGCCAGCTCGGCGGCCAAGCGGTCCATCGCCTGCTCGTAGATCTGCCGCTCCGAGAAGGACTGGTCCGGCTGGCCGGCGTTGCGGTGCAGATCGCGCACCACCTCGGCGATGGCCACCGGATCGCCGCTATTGATCTTCGCCTCGTATTCCTGGGCGCGGCGGGACCACATGGTGCGCTTGATGCGCGCGCGGCCCTTGAGCGTGTCCAGCGCCTCCTGCATCGAGTCCGGCGCGGCCAGCTTGCGGAGGCCGGAGGAGGCAGCCTTGTTGACCGGCACGCGCAGCGTCATCCGGTTCTCGTCGAAGGTGACGACGATGACCTGGAGCGTCAGCCCGGCGGCCGACATCGCCTCGATGCCCTGGACGGTGCCGACCCCGTGGGTCGGGTAGACGACATGGTCGCCGGCCTTGAATTCCACGGGCTTCGAGGGCTGCCGGGGTGGGATGGAGGGGTGGGTGTCGCGGCGCATCGGCACCGGGCCGCTGGGCGGCGCCCCGCTCGAATAGGTCGGCAGGGGCGGGGGCAACGGGGCGGCGGCCTGGGCCTCGGCCGTGCCCTGCGGGGCCTCGGTTTCGGGCTTGCCGGGGGCGGGCTTGTCGGAGGCATGCTTGGCGGGCGACTTGGCCACCGAGGCGGCGACCGCGCGGGCGGGCTTCGTCTCGTCCTGACGCGCCGCGGAGCCCGAGGGACGGCCCGTCTCGGCCTTCGGGGCCGATGGCTTGGCGCGGGCGGGTTGCTTCATTCCGGGTAACTCTCCTGCGTCACCGGCGACGCCTCGCGGCGCCGGAGAAGGGCGCACAGATGGGGCTATCGCAAGGACTTGTCATCGGCTACGGACCGCCCGATTCATCGGCCGGGCCGAAGCGCTGCGGACAGGGCCATCCTGGGCACCTGCGAGGCTCGGACGAACCGGGACGGTTTCGCCATCATCCCGAAAGCATAGCATTATTTCCCTGGGATGTCACCCAGGTGTCCAGCCAGAGAGCGCCGTCGCAATCGTGAGACGCGCCAGCCCTCAGGGCTTGCCGGGATTGGCGCTGAACAGCTCCCGCTTGCCGGGCTTGTCCTTCCACTCGTCGGCATCGGCCGGCGGCTCGCCCTTGCGGGTGATGTTCGGCCACTCCGCGGCATAGCTGCGGTTCAGCTCGGCATAGGGGGCGGCGCGGTCGTCGCTGTCGGGGACGATGGCCTCGGCCGGGCACTCCGGCTCGCAGACGCCGCAGTCGATGCACTCATCAGGATGGATGACCAGCATGTTCTCGCCGACATAGAAGCAGTCGACCGGGCAAACCTCCACGCAGTCCATGAACTTGCACTTGATGCAATTTTCGATGACGACATAAGTCACGGCGGATCGGTCCCCAAGAGCATGATCGCCAGAGGCTGGAACGGCCGGAGGCGTGAATCATGCGACACAACATTAAGCCGGGGTTTGCTCGGCGATCCAGTGATCGCGGAGCACGCCCTGGCGCAGTCCATGCGGCGAGGCGGAGACATGGACCGGCACGGCCCGGCTGGCAAGCCGTCAGGCCGAAGAGTCGCCTGACATGTCTTCGAAGAGCAGCCGCGCCTCGCTCGCCGGCCCGCGCCGGTCGCCCAGCGCCAGCACGCGCCAGATCCGCACCACGCCGCGCTCGGCGCTGCCGAGGGCGAAGGTCAGCACGTCGCCCGGGCGGAGCTTGTAATGCGGCTTGTCAGTCGGCTGGCGGTTCACCCGGACGCCCCCGGTCTCGACGATGCGGGCGCAGGCGGCGCGGGACTTCGCCACCCGCGCGCACCAGAGCCATTTGTCGAGCCGCTGCCAGTCCTGGTCCTCAGCCTCCGCCACGGCCTAACGCAGCTTGAGCTGCGCCAGGATGGCGAAGGGCGAGTCGGGGTTGATCCGCGGCTCGGGCTTGCGCGGCGGCTGCGATGGGCGCGGGCCACGCGGCGGGCCGTCGTGACGCGGCCGCTGCTGGTCGCGCTGCTGGTCGGGCCGGCCCTCGCCGCGCCCTTCCTGACGGTATTGCGGCCGCCCCTCGGGCCTGCCCTCGGACCGTCCCTCTGGTCGCCCCTCGGGCCTGCCCTCGGGCCGTGGCCCGCGATGCTGCGGCGGGCCCTTGCCCTGATGCGGCGGCCGACCCTGGTGGTGATGCGGCTTGCCGTGATGCTGCGGCCGCGGGCCGCGCAGCAGCTCGGCCGGCACCGGCGGGCCGAACATCCCCTCCGGCAGGGCGGACGGCTGCGGCCGGGCCTGTTGCGGCGGGCGGCGGTCGCGTTGGCCCTGATGATGGGGCTGGCCCTGGGGCTGGGGCCGGCGGTCGCCGCCGCGGGCATGGTGCTGCGGCCGCGGCTGGGCGATGCGGAGCGGCGTCGGCGGGCCGTACTGCCCCTCCTCCAGCGCCTGCGGCTCCATCAGGCGGAAGCCGAGCGCGGTCAGCGTCACGCCGAGCGTATCCGCCTTCACCCCGAGCCGGCTGGCGAGGTCGGGCGGCGGCGGGGTAGGGGCGCGGCGCGTCAGGTAGCCGAGCTCGGCGGCGATGCGCTCGGCCACGTCGAGGCGAAGCAGCACCGGCCCCGCCTCGATCCAGCCGATGGTCGCCGCGAAGCCCTGCGGCCAGTCGGCCCAGAGCGGTGGCGTCGCCATCCCCGGCTCCGGCTTCTGCAAGGCGACGAGGCCCGGCGCCGGCAGGCCCGGCGTGTCGATGTTGCGCGACATGGCCCAGAGCTGGGCGCGCAGCGCCATGGCGCGCGGCTTCAGCGCCTCCGGCACGAAGAGGGCGAAGCGGCCGGCGCGGACGCCGATCGCCTTCAGCTTCTGCCGCAGGTCCGGATTGATGTTCCCCTCGGTGCCGCCGAGGGCGAGGCCCAGCTGCTCGCGCAGCAGGAAGGCCGGGCCGCGCAGCGCGCCCTCCGCCTCGGCCTTGGTCTCGATCGTCGCCAGGATGCCGAGCTCCTTGGCGACCAGGCCTTCCACGAATTTGGCGAGGCGGGCGCGGACGCGCTCGCGCTGGGCGCCGTCGAGGAACTCGCTCGGCAGCGGCTCGACCAGCGGCTTCGAAGGCTCTGAGCCGGGGCGGAGGCGGGCGACCTCGGCGATGCCGGCGCCGTTGTTCCAGGTGATGCGGTGGGCCGGCGTGAGGGCGAAGGCGTCGTCCTTCGCCACTTCGAGGGCGGCGACGCGGCGCGGCATCTCCTCCTTCAGGGCGCGGCGGGCGGCGCGGAGGATGAGCTTGCGCTGCTCCTCCGTCTCCGCCTCGGCCTCGGGGTGGAAGAGGAAGCCCTCGACCTTGCCGACCGGATGGCCCTCGACCACCACTTCGCCGCTGCGGGTGACGGCGGAGAGCAGCTCCTCCTCGGTGTCGTCGAGGCGGCGGATCAGATGGGCGGCGCGGCGGTCGACGAAGCGGGCGGTGAGGCGCTCGTGCAGCGCGTCGGAAACGGCATCCTCCGCCTTGCGCGCCTCGGCCTGGATGGTCGCGGCATCCTTCAGCCAGTCGGCGCGGGCGGCGACATAGGACCAGACGCGGATGCTGGCGAGGCGGGCCATCAGCGTGTCGAGGTCGCCCTCGATGCTGCTGCACTGGGCGATCTGGCCGAGCGCCCACTCGTCGGGCAGCACGCCGTCCTCGGCCAGGTGGCGGAAGACGCGGCTGCACAGCGCCGCGTGGCTGTCGTCGGAAAGCTTGCGGAAGTCGGGGATCTGGCAGGCTTCCCAGAGCAGCCGCACCCGGGCGCGGCTGGTGGCCAGCGCCCGCACCTCGTCCTCCCGCGCCAGCATGGAGAGGGTGATGTGGTCCGTCGCGTCGTTGCCCTTGGCGAGGCCGGGCTGCGGCGCCGGGGCGGCGAGGCTGTCGAGCAGGGCATCGATGCTGGTGAAGTCGAGGTCGCTGTTGCGCCAGGCCAGCGTCTGCAGCGGCTCGAAATTATGGGTCTCGATCTTGTGGACGATCTCGTCCGGCAGGGGCGGGCAGTCGCCGGTCACGCCGAAGGTGCCGTCGCGCATGCCGCGGCCGGCGCGGCCCGCAATCTGCGCGGCCTCCTGCGCGGTGAGCTGGCGCGGCTTGTGGCCGTCGAATTTCTGCAGGGAAGCGAAGGCCACATGGTCCACATCCATGTTGAGGCCCATGCCGATGGCATCCGTCGCCACCAGGAAATCGACCTCACGGTTCTGGTAGAGCGCCACCTGGGCGTTGCGGGTGCGGGGCGAGAGCCGGCCCATGACCACGGCGCAGCCGCCGCGGCGGCGGCGGATGGCCTCCGCGATTGCATAAACCTCGCCGGCGGAGAAGGCGACGACGGCGCTGCGCGGCGGCAGGCGGGTCAGCTTCTGCGGGCCGGCATGGGTGAGCTGGGAAAGGCGCGGGCGCGTCTCGATCTCGGCCTGCGGAATCAGCCGCTGGAGCAGCGGGCGGATGGTTTCGGCGCCGAGGAACATGGTCTCGACCATGCCGCGGGCGTTCAGCAGCCGGTCGGTGAAGACATGCCCGCGGTCCGGGTCGGCGCAGAGCTGGATCTCGTCGACGGCGAGGAACTCCACACGGCGGTCGAGCGGCATCGCCTCCACCGTGCAGGCGAACCATTTCGCCTCGGGCGGGACGATCTTCTCCTCGCCGGTGATGAGCGCGACGTATCGCTCCCCCTTGGCGGCGACCATGCGGTCATAATTCTCGCGCGCCAGCAGGCGCAGCGGGAAGCCGATGATGCCGCTGCTGTGCGCCAGCAGGCGGGTGATCGCCAGATGCGTCTTGCCGGTGTTGGTCGGGCCAAGCACCGCACGGACCCTGGCTTCGAACATTGGGGGATGGGTATCCGACATGCGGCGCAATGCATGGGCCGGATGGCGGCGGATTGCAACCTCATGCAAGGCCGGGCTACTCCGCACCGTGCTGTCTTCCCTGCCGATTCACCGCCTCCCATGAGCGCACCGCTGCGGTTCGCGCTGCTCTATGCCGCGCAATTCGCAACCGTGGGTGCGTTGCAGCCCTTCCTGCCCGCGGTGCTGGCCGGGCATGGGCTGACGCCCGGGCAGATCGCCGCCGTGCTGGCGCTGGCCTCGGCCGTGCGGCTGCTGGCGGCACCGGCGGTGGGGCGGGGGGCGGACGGCCTCGGCGATGCGCAGAGCATCCTCGTCCTGGCGGCGGGGCTCGCCGCCTGCATGGTCACGGGCTTCGCCTGGGCGCCGGGCTTCGGGGCCCTCGTCGCCGTCGCCATGCTGCATGCGCTGGTGAGCGCGCCGGTGGTGCCGCTCTCGGATGCGCTCTGCCTCGGGGCGGCGCGGCGGATGGGCTTCGACTATGGGCGGGCCAGGTCGGCGGGGTCGGCCAGCTACATCGCGGCGGCGGTGCTAGCGGGCTTCGCCGTGCAGGCGGTGGGGGCAGAGGCGGTGATCTGGATCGCCTCGCTCTGCTACCTGCTGACGACGCTGGCGGCGCGGGGGCTGCCGCGGCTGGAGGCGGCAGGCGCCGGGCGCAGCGGCTTCGCGGCGCCCTTCCGCGACCCGGCCTTCCGCTGGCTGCTGCCGCTCTCGGCGCTGATCCAGGGAAGCCACGCACTCTACTACGGCTTCGCCACGCTGCACTGGCAGGCGGCGGGGCTTTCCTCCGGCATCATCGGCCTGCTCTGGGGCGAAGGTGTGGTGGTGGAGGTGCTGCTCTTCCTCTGGGGGAGGCGGCTGGTGGAGCGGCTGGGGCCCGGCGGGATGGCCTTGCTGGCGGCCTCCGCTGGGGTGCTGCGCTGGAGCGTAACGGCGTACACGAGCTGGCTGCCGGCGCTGGTTGCGGTGCAGCTGCTGCATGCGCTGACCTTCGGGGCGATGCATCTCGGCGCCATGCGGGTGCTGGGCGGCCTGCCGCCCGGGCAGGCGGCGACGGCGCAGACGCTGCATGCCTCGCTCGGCACCGGGCTGGCGATGGGAGTGCTCACCTACCTGTGCGGGCCGCTCTACGCCACCTTCGGAGGCGGCGGATTCTGGGCCATGGCCGGCCTCTGCGCCATCGCCCTGCCCGTGGCGATGCGGCTGCGCGCCGTGCTGCGGCGGCGGCCGGGCTGAACCGCCGCCGCCGTTGGACGGCGATCGCGGGCGGGGGACAGACTGCCCAGTGGTCCGGCTTACGACGGAGTGCGGCATTCCATGCTGGTGCACACCATCCTCGACCACGTCATCGAGAGCGGCACCCTCACCGTGGGCGCTGACGCTGGCGCGGGATTGGGGGCGCGCGTCACCAGCATCACGCTGAGCGAGGAGCAACTCGGCGTCGCGTGGCAGCGGGCCCAAGAGGCTGGGTTGGCGGACCGGGTGCGGTTCGAGCTTCTGGACTACCGGAGGCTGCCGGGATTCCTTGGCCGACCGGTCGACCGGGTGGTCTTCGTCGGCATGTTCGAGCATGTGGGGATCGATCATTTCCACGGATTCTTCCGCAGCGTGAAGCAGGTGCTGAAGCCGGACGGGGTGGCGCTGGTCCATGCCATCGGACGGTCGAGCGGGCCGGGGCGACCAACCCCTGGCTGGCGAAGTACATCTTCCCCGGCGGCTATTCCCCCGTGCTGCCGGCGGTCGAGCGCTCCGGCCTTTGGATGACGGATATCGAAATCCTGCGGCTGCACTATGCCGAGACGATCCGGCATTGGCGGCGGCGCTTCGCGGCGAGTCGGGACGCGATCCTTTCGCCCCATGACGAGCGCTTCTACTGGATGTTCGAGTTCTACTTGGCGGGGCGGAGCTGGCCTTCCGCCGCTCGGACTACATGAACTGGCAGCTACAGCTCTCGCCGAGCGTGGGGGACTGTACCGCTGACGCGGGACTACATGGTCGATGGCGAGCGCGCAGCGGCCGGAGGGCGGGTTTCCGCCTGATCCAGGCAAGACCAGACGGGGAAGCCCCGTCCTGCCGTTGCGAATGAGCACGGGTTGCACAATGATCCCGATCAACAATGACTTGCCGTGTCAGCAGCATTGTTTTGGTTGACCTTCCAGTGAAATACGCCGTAACACCTTTTCGTGTTCACGGACTCGTTTGAATTGTCTCATTGAAGTGACGGAGGGTCGGAGTTTTGGCTAACTTTTACGAAACCTTTTCCAATGGCGTCGGCAAGCTCAATCATGCCTGGGGCAAGATCGATACCAGCGTTGCCGGACAGGTCACGCTCACCGGCAATGCGGGCATAATGCAGTGGCCGACGGGCGCGAGCGCCGGCAACGGCTACGGGCATTACGAGGTCGTCGCGGCGCTGAAGGGCAACCAGGCGGGCTCCGCCGTCATGCTCTGGCCGGGCAACGACAAGTGGCCGGGCACCGAGATGGACCTCGCCGAGATCCACAACGGCCGGGCCTACGGCACCGCGCACCACAAGACCGCCACCGGCGGCGACGGCTACCGCACCGTGACCTATGACGGCCTCGACGAGAGCAAGCCGCACAAGTACTCGCTCGACTGGACGCCGAACAAGCTCGTCTTCAAGGTCGATGGCCATACCTATGGCACCATCACCAAGAATGTCGGCAAGGACTTCGAGCATGGTGGCGTGGATGCCGTCTTCGGCATGCTGAACAACAACCCCAACACCTCGCTCACGGTCTACGAGGTCAGCTACACCGACACCTGGATCGGCTGAGCAGGCAACCGGGAAGCCACGCTGGGGGCAATCGCCGAGGTTGCCCCCGTTATCCACAGCCATCCCCATGATCCACAGGCGGCTGACTGGGCTAGACTGGCGTCATGAACACCATGGACCCGTCCGCCCCATTCGCCGGCCTCGATGGCGGCATGCTGGGCCTCTCGCAGAGGCTGCCGCCCTCCAACCTCCAGGCGGAACAAGCGCTGCTCGGCGCCCTGCTGGCCAACAACAAGGCCTATGAACGGGTTTCCGAATTCCTCGCTCCGGAGCATTTCGCCGATGCGGTCCATGGCCGCATCTTCCGCGCCATCCAGCGGCGGATCGAGGCGGGCCAGCTCGCCGATGTCGTGACCCTCAGGCCGGAATTCGAGCATTCCGGCCTGCTCGACGAGGTCGGCGGCCCGGCCTACCTCGCCCAGCTCCTTTCGGCCATGATCGGGATCATCAACGCCGGCGAATACGGCCGGATGATCCACGACGCCTGGCTGCGCCGCCAGCTGGTGGATGTGGGCGAGGAAGTGGTGAACCGCGCCTATGGCGCCGAGGCGGAGCTCGATGCCAAGGCGCAGCTCGAGGCGGCCGAGCAGCGCCTCTTCGACCTTGCCAAGGATGGCGGCTCCGAGGGCGGATTCGTCACCTTCGAGCGGGCGCTGACGGACGCGGTGCTGGCCGCCGAGCGGGCCTTCTCGACGCCCGGCGGCGTCTCCGGCCTGTCCTCCGGCCTGCGCGACCTCGACTCGAAGACCGGCGGTCTGCATGGCTCGGATTTGCTGATCCTCGCCGGGCGGCCGGGCATGGGCAAGACGGCGCTCGCCACCAAGGTCGCCTTCGGCGCCGCCCAGGCCCTGGTGCGGGAAGCACGGGAGAAGGGCCCCGACGTCCAGCCGCGCGGCACCGTCGCCATCTTCTCGCTGGAAATGAGCGCCGATCAGCTGGCGACTCGCCTGCTGTCGGAGGCCTCGCGCATCTCGGGCGACAAGATCCGCCGCGGCGACATCTCCCAGCGCGACTTCGACCGCTTCGTCGAGGTGAGCCGCGAGCTGGCCACCCTGCCGCTGGTCATCGACGACACGCCGGCCATCACCATCTCGGCGCTCCGCACCCGCTGCCGCCGGCTGAAGCGGACGCGGGGGCTCGAGTTCATCGTCGTCGACTACCTCCAGCTGATGCGCCCCGCGGCGGGCACGCGGCCCGAGAGCCGGGTGCTGGAGATCTCCATGATCACTCAAGGGCTCAAGGCCATCGCCAAGGAGTTGTCCGTCCCGGTGATGGCGCTGTCCCAGCTTTCCCGCGCCGTCGAGCAGCGCGAGGACAAGCGGCCGCAGCTCTCCGACCTCCGCGAATCCGGCTCGATCGAGCAGGACGCCGACATGGTCATGTTCGTCTACCGCGACGAATACTACCTGCAGCAGCGCCAGCCGAAGGATGTCGGCTTCGAGAAGGCGGACGACTTCGGCGAGGCCACCGCGAAGTGGCAGCAGGAGATGGAGCGCGTCCACAACCGCGCCGACCTCATCATCGCCAAGCAGCGCCACGGCCCGACCGGTACCATTCCGCTCTTCTTCGAGGCGGAGTTCACCCGCTTCGGCGACCTGGACCAGGCGCATATCGGCCATGACGGGCACTGAGGGCGTCCTCGTCATCGACCTCGGCGCAGTGGCGGCGAATTGGCGGCAGCTTGCCGCGGCGGCGCCAGGGGCTGTCGGCGCGGCGGTGAAGGCGGATGGCTACGGCCTCGGCGCCGTGCCGGTGGCCCGCGCGCTGCTCGCCGCCGGGTGCCGGCATTTCTTCGTCGCCCACCTGTCCGAGGGCGTGGCGGTGCGGGAGGCGGTCGGGCCGGGGCCGATGGTCGCCGTGCTGAACGGCTTCCCGCCCGGGATCGCGGGCGCCGAGGGGCTGGTGCCGGTGCTGAACGGGCTGCCGGATGTCGCGGCCTGGACGGCGGCCGCGCGGCAGGCCGGGCGGGCGCTGCCCGCCCTTCTGCATGTCGATACGGGGATGGCGCGGCTCGGCCTCGATGCCGGGGAGCTGGAGCGGGTGGCGGAGGATCACGGGCTGCTGGCCGGCCTCGACCTCCTGTATGTGATGACGCATCTGGCCTGCGCCGATGCGCCGGCGCATCGGCTGAACGCGGAGCAGGCCCGGCGCTTCGGGGCAGCCTGCGCGCGGCTGCCGGCGGTGCCGCGGAGCTTCGCCAACTCCTCCGGGCTCTTCCTCGGGCCGGATTTCGCCAGCGACCTCGGCCGGCCGGGCTGCGCCCTCTACGGCATCAACCCGACCCCGGGGCGGCCCAACCCGATGCGGCAGGCCGCCAGGCTGGAGGCGCCGATCCTGCAGGTGCGGGAGATTCCGGCCGGGGCGGCGGTGGGTTATGGGGCGAGCTGGGTGGCGTCGCGCCCCTCGCGGATTGCCACGGTTGCCGCCGGCTATGCGGATGGCTACCTTCGCGCCCTCTCAGGGCGGGCCACCGGCATCCTTGCCGGCCGGTCCGTGCCCCTGGTTGGCCGGGTGTCCATGGATCTGATTACCTTCGATGTGACGGATGTGCCGCTGCCTGCGCCGGGCGACCGGATCGGGCTGATCGGCCCTGGCCAGACGCCAGATGACCTGGCGGCGGCGGCCGGCACCATCGGCTACGAGATCCTGACCTCGCTCGGCGCCCGCTACCGCCGTGACTATACCGGCGCCTGATGGCGGCTATCCTGCTCGATCCGCTGGCGGCCATTGGCCGCGCGACGCTCGGCGCTTGCCGGGCGGTCGGCGATGTCGCCCTCTTCGCACTCGAAGGGGTGAGCCATCTGGTGCGGCCGCCCTTCTACGGGCGGTTGTTCTGGCGGGCCTTCCTCGAGGTTGCCTGGTTCTCGCTGCCGGTCGTGGCGCTGACCGCGGTCTTCACCGGCATGGTCCTCGCCCTGCAAAGCTATACCGGCTTCGCCCGCTTCAACGCGCAGAGCGCCATCGCCAGCGTCGTCGTCATCTCGCTGGTGCGCGAACTCGGGCCGGTGCTGGCGGCGCTGATGGTCGCCGGGCGCATCGGCGCCAGCTTCGCCGCCGAGATCGGCACCATGCGCGTCACCGACCAGATCGACGCGCTGACCACGCTCTCGACCAATCCGATGAAATACCTGGTGGCGCCGCGGCTGCTGGCGGCGACGCTGGCACTGCCGTTGCTGGTGCTCGTCGCCGACGTGCTTGGGGTGATGGGCGGCTGGCTGATCGGCACGCTGAAGCTCGGCTTCGTCTCGGCCGCCTACCTGAAATCGACCTTCGACTTCCTCCAGACCGGGGACGTGATCTCGGGGCTCGTCAAGGCGGCCGCCTTCGGCTTCATCATCGCGCTGATGGGGACCTGGTGCGGCTACCGCAGCAAGGGCGGCGCGCAGGGCGTGGGCGGGGCGACGACGGCGGCGGTGGTTGCCTCCTCCATCCTCATTCTGGCGCTGGACTACGTGCTGACCGAGATCTTCTTCGCGCAATGAGCAACGGATCCGATGACCGCATGGCGCAGGCGGGGCCGGGCACCGCGGGCCTGAACCGGTCCGCCCTGACCAGCACTCCGAAAATCCGCATGCGCGGCGTGAGGAAGGCCTTCGGGCCGAAGCGCGTGCTGGACGGCGTCGATCTCGACGTGGCGGCGGGGCAGGGGGTCGTCATCCTCGGCGGCTCCGGCTCCGGCAAGTCGGTGACCATCAAATGCATCCTCGGGCTGATCACGCCGGACGAGGGCGTGATCGAGATCGACGGCGTCGACGTGCTGCGGCTGCCGCGGCGGGAGCGCGAGGCGCTTGGCGACCGCATCGGCATGCTGTTCCAGAACGGCGCGCTCTTCGACAGCCTGCCGGTCTGGGAAAACGTCTGCTTCAAGCTGCTGGCGCAGAACCGCATCACCCGCGCCAAGGCGCGCGACCGGGCGGTGGAGGTTCTGGCCCAGGTGGGGCTGGCCGAGACGGTCGGCGACCTCTCGCCGGCGGAGCTCTCGGGCGGCATGCAGAAGCGCGTGGCGCTGGCGCGGGCCATCGCCGCGCAGCCGGACATCATCTTCTTCGACGAGCCGACCACGGGGCTCGACCCGATCATGGGCGCCGTCATCGACGGGCTGATCGTCGACTGCGTGAAGCGCCTCGGCGCGACGGCGGTCTCCATCACCCACGACATGGCCAGCGCGCGGCGCATCGGCGAGACGGCCGCGATGATCCACAAGGGCCGCATCGTCTGGACCGGCCCGGCCGGCAATCTCGGTCATAGCGGCAATGCGATGGTCGACCAGTTCGCCAATGGCGAGCGCGAGGGCCCGATCCAGATGGAGCTGCGCCGGTAAGCGCCCTGGACACGGCCTCAGCCGCAGGCGTTCACTCCTCCCACACGGGAGGAACCAAGCCATGACCCCCACCGAGCGCGAGCAGGTGAAATCCGACCTGCAGGCCTATGTCGCCCGGCACGGCCTCAGCATCCACGACCTCGCCGCGCAGATGAAGTCGAGCGGCCGCAAGGTCGATGCCAAGATCCTGCACCGCTTCCTCGACCGCGGCCTGCTGGTCGACGACACCGTGCTCGCCGTCTATCGCGGCTTCGTCGACAACCCCGCCTGAGCATCGCCGCCGCTTTTCCTCGCTTTCCGCTCCCGGCATGACGCATCCTCCCCGTGCCGGGCGGCGCCCCGGGCGTCGCCGCGGCCAAGGCTTCGCTTGGGAGGAACAAAGCATGCACAACCTGACCCGCAGGGCGACGCTTGCCCTCGGCGCCGCCGCGCTCGCCGGCCCGGCACTCGGTCAATCCGCCATCCCTCGCCGCGACGTCACGCCGCCGCGCCTGCCGCCGGAGCAGGGGGCGAGCCTCCGCATCATCCGCCCCTCGCGCTTCGTCGAGCCGGACGAGGTGATCTTCCGCCGCAACGCCCAGGCCTTCCAGGACCGCTACAATATCCCCGTCCGCATCGACTTCGTCGGCTGGGAGGATATCCGCCCGCAGACCGCGGTCGTCGCCAATACCGGCAGCGGGCCGGACATCGTCATCGGCTGGGCCGACGACCCGCATATCTACCAGGACAAGGTCATCGAGGTCTCCGACATCGCCGAGTATCTCGGCCAGCGCTATGGCGGCTGGATGTTCCTCGCCGAGAAATACGGCAAGAAGGACCGCTCCCAGACGTGGCTCGGCCTGCCGATCGGCGGGAATATCGGCCCGGCCAATTACCGCATCTCCGCGCTGAAGCAGGCCGGGTTCGACGCCGTCCCGCAGGACCATGCGGGCTTCCTCAAGCTCTGCCAGGCGCTGCGCCAGGCCGGCAAGCCGGCGGGCTTCGCCCTCGGCAACGCGGTCGGCGACGGCAACGGCTTCGCCAACTGGCTGCTCTGGTCGCATGGCGCCATGCTGGTCGATGAGGACGGCAAGATCGCCATCAACAGCCGCGAGACCGTCAATGCGCTGACCTACCTGAAGGAGCTCTACCCGACCTTCGTCAACGGCACGCTCTCCTGGTCCGACACCTCCAACAACCGGGCCTTCTCGGCGCAGGAAATCTGGCTGACGGCCAACGGCGTCTCGCTCTACTTCGCCGTCAAGAACGACCCGAACACGCGCCCCATCGCCGAGGACATGAACCATGCGCTGATGCCGCGCGGCCTCGCCAGCGCGCCGCCGCACTCGGCGACGGTGATGAACGCGATGATCTTCCGGCACACGCGCTACCCGAACGCCGCCAAGACCTTCCTCGCCTTCATGATGGAGGCTGAGCAGTACGACCCGTGGCTGCTCGGCTGCCTCGGCTACTGGGCGCATCCGCTGAACGCCTACAAGCAGAGCGCGGTCTGGACCTCCGACCCGAAGCTCGCCGTCTTCGCCGACACGATGAACATGCCTTTCTGGAGCGGCTATCGCGGCCCGATCAGCCTCGCTTCCGGCGCCGTCGCGGCGGATTACGTGCTGATCCAGATGTGCGCCTCCGTCGCTTCCGGACAGGCGACGCCCGAGGCCGCGGCGCGCGAGGCGGAGCGCCGGGCGAAGCGGCACTACCGGAGCGGCTGAGCGGGTGGGGCGGGGTTGCGCCCGTCCCCTTACTCGAACACGCCGGGGCCGAGCTTCCGCTCGTAATGCTTCGAGTACTTGTCGGTGATGAGCTCGGTCTTCACTACGATGCAGACATCGGTGGTGTTGAACTGCGGGTCGAGCACCGCGCCGTCGCCGACGAAGCCGCCGAGGCGGAGATAGCCCTTGATGAGCGGCGGCAGGTCGTTCTGCACCGCGCGGGTATCGAGCCCGGACGGGGGCAGCCGGTCCATCGGCACGTAGCGCTCGGGAAGCGCCCGGGGGCGGAGCGCCGGCGGCGCCAGATGATGGGAATGGAGATAGGTCAGCGCCGGGGCCAGGGCATCGAGATCCGTCCCCGGCAGGCTGGCGCAGCCGAACATCACGTCGATCCGGTGGCGGAAGACATAGGCCGCGATGCCGCGCCACAGCAGTTGCAGCGTACCCCGCGTGCGATGGTTGGCACCGACGCAGGACCGGCCGAGTTCGAGGATCGGACCGGGCAGGGCGACCAGCGGGGCGATGTCGTACTCCGCCGCCGAGTAGAAACCGCCCACGGCCCGCGCCGCCTCGCGCCGGATCAGCCGGTAGGTGCCGACGACCGAGGCCGGGCCCTCGCCGAGGTCGTGGTCGATAACCAGCAGATGGTCGGCGACGGCGTCGAATGCGTCGCGGTCACGGGCGGTGGCCAGCGTCTCGGCATCGGGATGGGCGCCCATCTCCTCGTAGAAGACGCGGAAGCGCAGCGCCTGGGCGGCATCCACCTCCTCCGCCGTCTCGGCGATGCGGACGCCGAGGTTGCCGGCGCGCAGCTCGCCGAAGCCGGTACCGGCGGGCGGCGCGGGCGCCGCCGCGAGGGGTTCGGCCCTCATACCTCGTCCCGCGGCTTGGCCGGGCGGCCGGCAGGCGCCTGATCCTCGGGGAAGCGCCGGCCGAACAGCTCCAGCCGGTGGTCCACCAACGCGAAGCCTAGCCGCGCGGCGATCTCCTGGACGATCTCGAGGTGCCGGGGGTCGGCGAATTCGATCACCTTGCCGGTATCGACATCGATCAGGTGGTAGTGCTGGCCGCGATCCGCCTGGTCGTAGCGGGCGCGGCCGCCGCCGAAATCGCGCCGCTCGAGGATGCCCTTCTCCTCCAGCAGGCGGACGGTGCGGTAGACGGTGGCGATGGAGATGCGGCTGTCCTGCGCCACGGCGCGGCGGTACAGCTCCTCGACATCGGGGTGGTCCTCGCTCTCCGAGAGCACGCGGGCGATGAGCCGGCGCTGCCCGGTCATCTTGAGGCCGCGCTCGATGCACATCCTCTCGATGCGGGAGATGCCCTCACGGTCGGCGGAAGCGGGCGTATCCATGCGGCTGGCGAGTTGCCCTTCCTCTGGGGTCGCTGGGATCGGAAGGGCGACCATAGACCGATGCCGCGTCCGCGACCATGGCGGAGGCAGCCCTTGGTGCTCCCCCTGGCCCGCGAGCCCCGGAGGCTACGTCCAGGCTACTTCCAGGCCACTCCTTCTCCCGGGGCCTTAGGCCGTCTTGGCGGCTGTGGCGGGGGTGGCCTCGCGTCGGCCGGCCCGTGGCGGACGGCCGCGCGGCTTGGTGCCGAGGCCGATCTTCTTGGCGAGTGAGGAGCGATGCTTGGCGTAATTCGGCGCCACCATCGGATAATCCGAACCGAGCCCCCAACGCTCCCGGTATTGCTCCGGCGTGAGATTGTAGGAGGTCTGCAGATGCCGCTTCAGCATCTTGAGCTTCTTACCGTCCTCGAGGCAGATCAGGTATTCGGGGGTGATCGACTTCTTCACGGGAACGGCCGGCTGCGGACGATCGGGTTGCGGCTTCACCATCGGCTGACCGACCGAAGCCAGCGTCTTGTATACTTCCTGAATCAGGTTCGGCAGATCAGCCAAGGCGACCGGATTGTTGGATACATGCGCCGCAACGATTTCGGCGGTCAGTCCAAGCAGTTCGGTCGAGGGGGAATCTTCAGCCATCTGGCACGTCTTCCTGTTTGAAGTCTCCGCCCTATAGTACCTGTCGAGGCCGTTTCGCAATCCGTTTCGGATGATTGAAGGGCAAGAAACCTTGAGTTTTGTAAGCGCGAAAGAACTGACTGGTGACCGTCAGATCGACATCACAGCGGAGACTTGCCCGATGACCTTCGTTCGCACGCGGTTGGCGCTGGACAGGATGGCATCGGGCGAAACCCTGCTGGTGCGGCTGCGTGGCGAGGAACCGCGCCGCAACATCCCGAAAACCGCCTCGGAGCAGGGCCATGCGGTGCTGGCCGAGGCAGAAACCGGCGACGGGACGGTGCTGCTGCTGCTCAGGAAGGGCTGAGGCTGCGGCGCAGCACCAGCGCATCCTCGCCATTCGCATAGTAACGGCGGCGGCGGCCGACCCCGGCGAAGCCAGCGGCGGCATAGAGGGCAAGCGCCGCTTCATTGCCCGCAGCGACTTCGAGGAACATCTCGGCGGCACCGCGGAGGACCGCCCCCTGCAGGGCAGCGCCGAGCAGGGCGGCGCCGAGGCCGCGGCAGCGGGCAGCGGGGGCGACGGCGAGGGTCAGGATCTCCGCTTCGCCAGCGGCGGCGCGGGCGAGCACCAGCCCCTCCGCCGGGTACCAAAGGCCGAAGGCGCCGGGCATCTCCAGCATCAGCCGCATCGCATCCGGCCCCCAGGCCTCGGCGGGGGGGAAGGCCAGGGCATGCAGCGCGGCCAGCGCCGGCGCATCCTCCGGCCGGGCCGGGCTCACCCCGGCCGCCGCACGGCGGGGGGCTCGACATAGAGCGGCCGGGCGGCAAGCGGCGGCAAGGCGCCATCCAGGCGAAGGGCCGCGACCCGCGCCGCCGCAACGGCGGAGGGCAAACGCGCCTCGCCCAGCAACGCATCGGCGCCGCGCGCGGCGAGGCGGGCAGCAACGGTTGGCGCGGCATCGCCCACCACCGCCACCGGCCCGCCAGGGCGGGGCAACTCCGCCTCGGCGACCACCTCAGGTACCCCCTCGGTCCGCAGGCTACCGGGCGGGAAGCGCTCCAGCATCACCCGGCCGCGCCGGTTGTCGATCACCGCCCAGATGGCACGAGGCCCAAGCGGCAGGGCCGCCGCCAGCGCCTCGCCCGTGGTGACGCCGATGGCCGGCCGCCCGGCCCCGAGCGCCAGCCCCTCGGCCAGCGCGAGGGCGGCCCGGATGCCGGTGAACCCCCCCGGCCCGACCACGGCCGCGACGGCATCGAGCGCCGTCGCGGCAACCCCCGCCTCGCGCAGCACCGCCTCGACCATGGGCGGAAGCAGGGCGGCATGGCCGCGGTCGCCCTGGGCGGCGCGGGCCGCGAGCACCTGGTCGCCTTCGACCAGGGCGGCGGAGCAGCCGGCCAGCGCGGCGTCGAGGGCGAGGATCAGCGCCATGTCAGAGCGCGAGTTCGACCATCACCGGCACATGGTCGCTCGCCTGGGTCCAGCCGCGGGCGGGCTTCAGCACCTGATGGCGGGTGAGCGAGCCGGCCAGGTCCTGGCTGACCCAGACATGGTCGAGCCGGCGGCCGCGGTCGGACGCCTCCCAGTCGCGCGCCCTGTAGGACCACCACGTGTAGAGCTTCTGCTCCGGCGGGACGAAGTGGCGGAGGGCATCATGCCAATCGCCGGCCTGCTGCCAGCCGGTCAGCGCCTCGACCTCGACGGGCGTGTGGGAGACGACGCCGAGCATCTGCTTGTGGCTCCAGACGTCATGCTCGAGCGGGGCGATGTTGAGGTCGCCGACGAGGACGCTGCGGCTGGCGGGGCCGCGTGCCCGGGTCCAGGCCGTGGCCTCGGCGACGAAGTCGAGCTTGTGGGCGAATTTCGGGTTGGCCCCGCGGTCGGGCGTGTCGCCGCCGGCGGGGACGTAGAAATCATGCAGCTCGACCGGGCCGCCCGGGACATCGAGGGCGACGCCGAGATGCCGGCAATCGCCCTTCGCGCACCAGTCCGGGTCGTCGGCACGGACCTCGAAGGGGATGCGGGACAGCACGGCGACGCCGTTGTAGCCCTTCATTCCGCGATGGGCGATGTGCGGGAAGCCGACCGCCCGCAACTCCTCCAGCGGGAAGAACTCGTCCGGGCACTTGGTCTCCTGGAGGCAGAGCACATCCGGGTCGAGCGCCGCAATCAGCCCGGCCAGCAACGGGCGCCGCAGTCGGACGGAATTGATGTTCCAGGTGGCGATGCGGAGGGTCCGGCCCGATGCTGCGTTCGGCATCGCCGAGGGATAGACGGGCGGGGCGGGGGCCACAATAGCGCGGCCCCTGCCTGGTGACCTTCCGCAGCTTTACTGCGGAAGGCGTGCCGGAACGCCCTGGAGGAAACGCCGGCCGGGGCCCCCATGGAGCCGCCCAGCGGCTTCGTGGGGAATACTAGACGATGCGCGTCCGCACCTCGCCGACGCCCTCGACGAAGCCCTCCAGCAGGTCGCCCCGCTGCACGGCGGCTACGCCTTCCGGCGTGCCGGTCATGATGAGGTCGCCAGGGGCGAGGCGCACGAGGTGGGAGAGGTTCGAGATCACCTCCGGCACCGACCAGATCAGCTTCGACAGGTCGGAGGTCTGGGTAACCTTGCCGTTCACCTTCAGCTCGATCTTGCCGCGGGAGACATCGACGCCCTTGGCCGGCACCAGCGCGCCCATTGGGGCGGAGTTGTCGAAGCCCTTGCCCATGTCCCAGGGGCGGCCGGTCTTCTTCGCCTCGTTCTGGAGGTCGCGGCGGGTCATGTCGAGGCCCGCGCAATAGCCCCAGACATGCTTCAGCGCGTCCTCGACGCCGATATCGGCGCCGGCGGAGCCGATGGCGACCACCAGCTCCATCTCGTGGTGCAGCTGCTTCGTCATCGGCGGGTAGGGCATGTCGGCCTCGTTCACCACCAGGGCATCGGCCGGCTTGGCGAAGTAGAAGGGCGGCTCGCGGGTCGGGTCGCTGCCCATCTCGATGGCGTGCTCGGCGTAATTGCGGCCGACGCAAAAGATGCGGCGGACCGGGAACATCTGGCTGCTGCCCCGGATCGGGACGGCGGCCACCACCGGCGGCGTGATGACGTAGTCGGACATGCCCTGGAAGCCTCCTCGGATCGACAATCCTTCCCCGGCGGCATAGCAGCGCAGGCCGGGCCCAGGAAGCCGCCGCTTGCGTGACGATCCTCATGGACCCGGAAAGAAATCGCCTGTAAGTTGATAAAGGCAATAAAAATGGCGCCCGGACAGGGGGGTGTCCGGGCGCCGGTACGCTAGTTCCGATCGGAATGGTCGGGCGAGCCGGTAGGGGAAAACCGGACTTCACCGCTGGCCTTTTTAGGCAGCCAGCCTGGAGAGATTAGCGAAAGACGGAGCCATACGCAAAAGGCGTTTACGCGAGCCAGCCATGCGACTGTCCCGCGGGGCTGGTATCACGCAGGCGTGATAGCGCTCTACTCCGCAGCCTGAGGCCAACGCCGCCGGGCCGCCCAGGCTTCCGCCGCCATGCCAAACTTTTCGAGAAGACCGTAGCTGACCGCATCCGTCTCCCAATCGTATTCAGGGTGCCATTGGACGCCATAAGCGAAGCCGATGGCATCGCGGACGCGGACGGCCTCGACAGTGCCATCCGGCGCCCAGCCCTCGGCGACCAGGCGCGGGGCGAGGCGGTCGATGCCCTGGTTGTGCAGGGAGTTCACCGGAATCTCGGTGCCGCCGCACACCTCGGCGAGCAGGCTGCCCGGCGTAAGGCGGACGTTATGGGCCTTGGCCGTGCGGATGCGGCCGTATTTCTGGTCCGACGGCGTCGAATGGTCGATGCGGCCGGGCAGGTCCTGGATGCGCTGGTCGAGGCTGCCGCCGAGCGCGACGTTCAGCTCCTGGAAGCCGCGGCAGATGGCGAGCACCGGCAGGCCGGCGGCGATGGCGGCGCGGATCAGCGGCAGGGTCGTCGAGTCGCGGGCGATGTCTTCCGGCGTGCCCTCGGCATGGGGCGGACCCTCGTAGAAGTCGGGGCAAACATTGGAGCGGCTGCCCGTGAGGATCAGCCCGTCGAGCCGAGGCAGGATCTCCGGCACCAGGGCCTCGCCGGCGGCGGGGAGCAGGACAGGGATGCCACCGACGGGGCCGAGCGTCACGCGGACATAGCTGTCGGAGGCGGCGTGGTTGGGCGTGGCGAAGATGCCGAACGCCTTCACGCAACAGGAGATTCCGATGAGGGGTTTCATCACCCCTGCAAAATCGCGCGCGAATGCGTCCGGATCAAGACGACGATTGCGCGAATGGACTCAAATTCGTCATTGCGGGATGCCGAGTTCATCGCGGAAGCGCGGATCGTTGAAGTCGAAGAGGATGGCCGGGAAGCGGCCGCCGTACTCCGCCTGGGAGAGCGTCACCCGCGTCTCCTGGGCCTGGGCATCCACCACGGCCCATTGCCGCAGCTCCACCGGGTTGTCGTTGAAGACGAGCGTGATGCGGCCCTCGGCGGCGCGGCCGGTGCGGAAGACGGTGACGCGCAGCAGCCCGCCACCGCGTTCGACGCGCCCGACCGTGACATCGCCCGAGAGGCGCACCTCGTCGCGCAGCAGGATGCCGAGCGGCGTCGAGGAGAGCGGCAGCGTCGTCGCCTGCTTGAGCTGGCGATCGAAGTAGAAGAACTGACCATAGCTGGCGACCAGCAGCAGCGGCTCGGGCGGGTCGTACTCGAAGCGCATGCGACCGGGACGCTGGATCCAGGCGGTGCCCTCGGCGGCGGCGCCGTTCTGCGCGATCTGCAGGAAGCGCGCCTTCATCGTCCGCAGCGCGCCGAGCCAGGCCTCGACGCGGGCGACATCCGCGCGGTCGCGGTCGGTGAGGCCCGGGGACTGGGCCCAGGCCGGGGCGGCGGCCCAAGCGGACGACAAGGCCAGGGGCAGGGCGAGCAGGGTGCGGCGATCCATCCCCGGCATGTGGACCGGATACGCCGGCGGGAAAAGCCCCACCGGACCGTGACAGTCCGTATCGATAGCGTGATGTCCGGGTCGAGCGCCGGCAGGCCACAATGCCGGGGTTCTGGCGCTTCGGTCCCCACTATGTTCGACACCCTGCATGCCCCGGCCCGCCCATGCCTTGCCCGGCCGCGGCTTGCCATCCTGCTGACCGGTACGGCCGCTGCCATGCCGGCCTGGCTGCGGCTGCTCGACGCGCAGCGGCTGGCGGAAGGGATGCGGCCGGCGGACGGCGGCGTCGGCGTCATGCTGCTGCCGTGCGACCGGCCCCTGACGCGAGGGGAGGTGCCGGACGCGCCCGCCTTCGCGCTGCGCCAGGCGGAGGGCGGCCTGTGGCGCCAAGGGCTGGGCCATGCGGCAGCGTGGGTTGGGCCGGAGGGCGCGGTCCTGCTGGCCGACGCGGCGGCGCTGCCGCAGCCGGGCTGGCTCGCGGCCCATGCCGCCGGTCTTTCGGCCGGGGCGGAAGCGGTGGCGGGACGGCTTCGGCCCATCGGGCCTGGGCCGGCGGAGCGAAACCACGCCATGCTGCTGGCCGAGATCGCGGCACGGCTCGACCCCGGGGAGGGGCCGGGCTGGTTGGGACTCGACGCCGAGGTCACCGGCAACCTTTCGCTGCGGGCGAGGCTGCTGGACGGGGTTGAGGCGGATGGGCCGCTCGCCCTGCTGGCCGGGCTGCGGCGGCGGGATGCAAAGGTCCGGCTGATGCCCGGCGCCATGGTCGCCGGCGCGCCGCCGCCGCCGCGGCTGGAGCGGCTGGGAGCCTTCCGCCGGCGGGTGCAGGCGCGCGCCGCGCTGCGGCAGCTCTGGGAGGATGGGATCGGCACGGTGCGGCCGGAGGATGCGGCGCTGCGGCGCCTCGCCGCGCGGCTCGGCCTGCCCGCCGGGACGCTCGCGGCCTGCCTGCGGCCGCGGCATTTCGGCGCGGCCTGGGCGGCGGTGGAGGCGGCGAGCCCGCGCCTCGCCCACGCCCCGCTGCGGCCCGGGGCGCTGGCCGCCGAGCATCGCCGCGCCCGGCTGCTGCTCGGCTGGCTGCGGCTGGTCAGAAGGACAGGGGGCCGTTGTCCACCACTTCCTTCATGACGAAGAAGGTCCGCGTTTGCCGGACGCCGGGCAGGGCGATCAGCTGCTCGCCATGCAGCTTGTTGAAATCGGCCATGTCGCGCACCCGGATCTTCAGGAAGTAGTCGAAGTCGCCGGCGACCAGGTGGCAGTCGAGCACCACGGGCAGCTTGCGGATCGCGGCCTCGAAGGCGGCGAAGCTGTCGGGCGTGGAGCGGTCGAGCACCACGCCGACCATCACCAGCGCCCCGCGGCCGACGCGGGCCGGCGCGATCTCGGCGCGAACGCCGCGGATGTAGCCCTCCTCGAACAGGCGCTGGGTGCGGCGGTAGCAGGTCGCGGCGCTGACATGGACGGATTGCGCGAGGTCGGCATTGGTCATCCTTCCGTCGCGCTGGAGCTGCTGGAGGATGCGGCGGTCGATCCGGTCGAGCTCGGGGCTGCTGGAAGAAGCTTTCATCCTGTTGGCCATTGCTGTCCGATCCGTTCAACAGGAGGGCTGTGTGCGGCGGAAGCATGCCATTCGCAGGCCGAGTTAGAACACCCCGTTCATGCCGGCCCTGCTAAGCATCCCGCTCCGGCAAGGACGAGGAAAGTGCGATGCTGCGCCTGGACAAGTTCGAGAAGTACAAGCTGACCTTCGGTCCTACCCCGATCGAGTTCCTGCCGCGCATGACGCAGGCGCTGGGCGGCGGGGTCGAAATCTGGGCCAAGCGCGACGACTGCAATTCCGGCCTCGCCATGGGCGGCAACAAGCTGCGCAAGCTGGAATACATCGTCCCCGACGCCATCGCCTCCAATGCCGACACGCTGGTCTCGATCGGCGGCGTGCAGTCCAACCACACGCGCATGGTGGCGGCGACGGCGGCCAAGCTCGGCATGAAATGCGTCGTCGTGCAGGAGAGCTGGGTGCCGCACGAGGATGCGGTCTATGACCGCGTCGGCAACATCCTGCTGACCCGGCTGATGGGCGCCGACAGCCGCATCGTGGAGGACGGCTTCGACATCGGCATCCGCCGCAGCTGGGAGGAGGCGATCCAATCGGTGAAGGATGCCGGCGGCAAGCCCTACGGCATCCCGGCCGGCGCCTCGGTCCACAAGTATGGCGGGCTCGGCTATGTCGGCTTCGCCGAGGAGGTCCGGGCGCAGGAGGCGGAGCTCGGCTTCCGCTTCGACTACATCATCGTCTGCGTCGTCACCGGCTCCACCCAGGCGGGCATGATCGTCGGCTTCGCGGCGGATGGGCGGGGGGAGAGGGTCATTGGCATCGATGCCTCGGGCACGCCGGAGGCGACGCGGGCGCAGGTGCGCCAGATCGTCGACAGCACCGCGGAGCTGGTGGAGCTCGGCCGGCCGGTGCGCGAGGAGGAGATCGTCATCCTCAACGATTACGCTTATCCGGCCTATGGCGTCCCCAGCGCCGAGACCAACGAGGCGATCCGCTTCGCCGCCCGGACCGAGGCGATGATCACCGACCCGGTCTATGAGGGGAAGTCGATGCAGGGGATGATGGACCTGGTGAAGCGGGGCTTCTTCCCGGCCGGATCGAAGGTGCTCTACGCGCATCTTGGCGGCGCGCCGGCGCTCAACGGCTACAGCTACACCTACCGCAACGGCTGAGCCGCCATGGCGGCCCTGGTGCTCTGCGAGTGGGCGCCGGGCGGCCAGGCCGCCTGGCTCGACCGGGTGCGGCCCCTGCTGCTGCGGGGGCGGGCGGAGCTGCTCTTTCTCGGTGCCGAGGCGGCGGGCGGGGGCGGCGTCGCCGGGCTGCGCTTCTCCAGCCTGGAGGCGGCGGAGGGCTTCGCGGGCGCGGCGTGGTCGGCCTGTCGGGTGCTGCGCCTCGCCGCGCCCGGGCTGGGGGAGGGGCCCGCGTCCTTTCCCTGACGCGGGCCCGCCGGGTCAGCGGGTGGGCTGGCCGCCGGGGGCGCCAGTCGGCATCTGCATCTGCTGATAGCCGGAGGGCGCGGTGAAGCGGGCGGCATCCTGCGGGCCGTAGTTGACCTCGGTGGCTTCCATGGACGCCGTCTGGCCGTTGACCGTGCCGGTGCTGCGGAGCATGACGCCGTCGGTGGTCATGCAGGACTCGCCGGTGGCGCCCTGGTTCTCGTAGCGCCAGAGGGTGCAGCTCTGCCCGGCGACGGTCGCCGTGCCGCCGCGGGTGAATTTCGCCGTCTCCGGCGGCTGGGTCGGGATGCTGACGCCGCCCGGGCCGTTGTTGAGCGGCATCTGCATGATCATGCGCTGCTGCTCCATGACGACGAACATGGTCTTCGCGCGCTGGTCCATCACCGACCAGCCCATGCCGCCCGGCATGTCGACGCGGAGCTTCTGGTCGGCGACGCGCCAGGCCATGCGCATCTCCTGCCCGGCCTGGCCGCCGGCGACTCGGTAGGTGACGCTGACATCGCGGGTCGGCATCAGCGGCGGGCGCTCCTGCGCCATGGCCGGAGCCACGGCGAGAGTGGCGACCACCGCCGCAATCGGGAAGCTACGCATCAATCCTCCTCGGTACGGCGTGTCAGCACCTCCCGCTTGCCAACGTGATTGGCGGGACCGACGACGCCCTCTTTTTCCATCTGTTCGATGAGCTTGGCGGCGCGGTTGTAGCCGATGTTGAGGTGCCGCTGAATGAACGACGTGCTGGCCTTCCCCTCGCGGCTCACGAGTGCGACAGCCTGGTCGAACAGGCCCTTCTCGCTGTCGCTGCCTGCGGCGATGCCGGATAACGACAGGCCCTCGCCGCCGTCGAGCTCCTCGTCGCTCTCGGTCACTTCCTCGACATAGGCAGGCTCGCCCTGCTCGCGCAGGAATTCCACCACCTTCTCGACCTCGGTATCGGAAACGAAGGGGCCGTGGACGCGGGCGACGCGGCCGCCGCCCGCCATGTGGAGCATGTCGCCCTGGCCGAGCAGCTGCTCCGCGCCCTGCTCGCCGAGGATGGTGCGGCTGTCGATCTTGCTGGTCACTTGGAAGGAGATGCGGGTCGGGAAGTTCGCCTTGATGGTGCCGGTGATGACATCCACCGAGGGCCGCTGCGTCGCCATGATGACATGGATGCCGGCGGCGCGGGCCATCTGCGCGAGGCGCTGCACCGCAGCCTCGATCTCCTTGCCGGCGACGATCATCAGGTCGGCCATCTCGTCGATGACGACGACGATCATCGGCAGGGGCGAGAGGGCGAGCGGCTGTTCCTCGAAGACGGGCTTGCCGGTTTCCGGGTCGAAGCCGGTCTGCACCTTGCGGGTCAGCACCTCGCCGCGCCGGCGGGCCTCGACGACCTTCTCGTTGTAGCCGCCGATATTGCGGACGCCGAGCTGGGACATGGCGCGGTAGCGCTTCTCCATCTCGCGCACCGTCCACTTCAGCGCGCCGATCGCCTTGGGCGGCTCCGTCACCACCGGCGCCAGCAGGTGCGGGATGCGGTCATAGACCGACAATTCCAGCATCTTCGGGTCGATCATGATGAAGCGGCACTCCTCCGGGCTGAAGCGCCAGAGCAGCGACAGGATCATCGTGTTGATCGCGACCGACTTGCCCGAGCCGGTGGTGCCGGCGATCAGCAGGTGCGGCATGCGGGCGAGGTCGGCGATCACCGGGTTGCCGCCGATATCCTTGCCGAGGGCCAGCGGCAGGCGGCCAGGGTGGCGCACCCATTCCTCGGCGGCCATCGACTCGCTGAAATAGACCGTCTCGCGCTTGGCGTTCGGCAGCTCGATGCCGATGACGTTGCGGCCGGGGACGGTGGCGATGCGCACGGCCGTGACATGCATGTTGCGGGCGATGTCGTCGGCGAGGCCGATGACGCGGGCGGACTTGGTGCCTGGCGCTGGCTCCAGCTCGTAGAGGGTCACGACCGGGCCGGGATTGATGGCGGCGATGCGTCCGCGCACGCCGTAATCCTCCAGCACCTGCTCCAGCAGCCGGGCATTGGCCTGCAGGGCTTCCTCCGAGGGGCGGCCGGTGCGCTTGGCGGGCGGCTCCTGCAGCAGGGAGAGCGGCGGCAGCTGCCAGGGGCTGTCCTGCAGGTCGAGCTGGGGCTGGCGCACCGTCTCGCTGCGCTTCTGCGGCATGGGCGGGGCGGCAACCTTGGGCGGCTTGCTGACGACGGGAGGCGGGCCGGCCATGGGCTCGGCGCGGTCCTCGGCCAGGCGCGGCTCGCGGCGGGGCGCGCGAGGGACGCGCGGCGCCTCGGCCGCGGCATCGGCGGCTCGGAGCACGCTCGCCAAATCATCCGGCGGCGGGCCGGCCGGGCGGCGTCGGCGAAAGCGAAAGAGGCTGGCGATGCCGCCGCCGATGCGGCCGAGCAAGCCCCACGCCTGCCGCGCCCCGGCGCCGCCTGCGCGCGAGAGGCCGGCCGCGCCGAATCGGGCAACGCCACCCGCGCCCGTCCGCGCGGCCCGCCCGAGGCCGACCCATTCGCTCGGCGAAAGGCCAAGGGCGGCGGCGGAGAGGGCGAGCGCCAGGGCGACAAGCGCGACATCGCCGATCACCGTGCCGAAGGGCCCGAACAGGGCTGCTGCCTGGTGGGCAACGGCGCCATGGACCACGAGGCCGGCTGCGCCGCCGGCCCCGGCCTCGACCGGGATGCCGGCGGGGAGGGGCGCCAGGGTCAGCAGCGCCGCGAGCAGCGGCATGGCGGCGAGCAGGGCCGCAAGCCGCGCCGGGAAAAGGCCGAGGCCGCGATGGCTGCCGAGCCGCCAGGCCCAGCCGAGCAGGGCGAGGCCCGGCAGCGCCCCGGCCCAGCCGAAGCCCTGCATCAGCAGGTCCGACAGCGTGGCGCCCGCCGGGCCGGCGAGGTTGGTCGGAGCCCGCGCGGTGGCGGTCGAGAGCGAGGGGTCGGCCGGGTCGTAGCTGGCCAGCGCCACCAACAGGCCGAGCCCCGTCAGGGCGGCGACTAGGGCCAGCAGCTCGAAGAGGCGTCGGCGCATCGCCGCCTTCACCGCCGGCGAGGCGAAGCGGCGGAGGCGGGCGGAAGGGGCGGGGCGGTCGGCGGCGGAGATGCGGGGCGCGGGCATAGGTCGCGGGGTCCGGTTTTCAGAACAGGCCCCAAGGATAGCGCGCAAATCCTTGCCCGGCCACGGAATCCATGAAAAGGGGCGCCGACCTTGCGGCCGGCGCCCTTGTCAGCTCCGCGAGAGGGCTCGGATCAGAAGACCTTGCTCAAGGTGAAGAGCACGCGGCCGTCGCAGGCGCGCTGGCCGCCGCTCGCCCGGTCGGCGACGGGGATGCAGTCGCGCTTGCTGATATCCGTGCCGTACCAGGCGACCGAGGCGGTCACGCCGGCATAGATCTCGCGCGACACGCCAATCGAGTACCAGAGGTAGTCCGGCGTGCCGAAGAGCGGGTTGCGCTGGATCCACTGGTGGCCGAGGCGGCCCGAAGCGGTGAAGCCGTAAGGCAGCGTCACGTCCGCGCCGCCCTCGACGTAGAAGCCGTCGCCCGAGCGGCCGAAGAAGTTCGGCGAGTAGTTGAAGGCGCCCATCAGCTTGACGATGTCGATGGTGTAGGAGGCCTTGAGGGCGACCTCGTGGTACTCGTTCAGCTGCGTGCCCGGCGCCTTGTCCTGGCCCGGATAGAGATAGGCGATGTAGCCGACATCGAGTGCGACGCCTCCCAGCTCGAAGCGGTAGCCGGCCAGCAGGTCGAGTTCCTGCCGCGTGTCGTTCCAGGGGCTGGCGACGAATTTCGCGTTGGTGAGGAAGGCGCCGATATAGAAGCCGCTGTCGTGCTGGACATCGACCGTGCCCTGGAAGGCCCAGTTGTTGCGCGTCTGGCTGATGCCGCGGAACAGGTAGTCGTTCGCGATCACCGGCGTCAGCGTGACGGTGAGGCCGAGGGACGGGATGGCGGTCTGCGCCGCGGCGGGCATGGCCGGCAGCAGCAGGGCGGCGGCGGCGACCCAGGCGTGGCGGAGCGCGGCGAGGAGGCCGGACTTGGTTCTCATGCTTCGGTAACCCCCAGGTTTTGATGTCGTAACGTGAGCGGGCAAAAAAAGGGCCGGAGGGGGCGACCAAGCCCCCGCCGGCCGCTGTCTCAGGCGATGCGCTCGCCGTGCTGGGTGACGTCGAGGCCCTCGCGCTCCTCCTCCTCCGCGACGCGGAGGCCGACGATCACGTCGGTGACCTTCAGCAGGATGAAGCTGGCGATCGCGGTGTAGGCGATGACCGCGCCGGTCGCCTCGGCCTGGATGATGAACTGCTCGAAGGAGCCGCCGAAGCCGGCCGGCACCGCCGTGGTCGCCGAGAGGGCGCCATAGGCGAAGACGCCGGTCAGCAGGCTGCCGATGATGCCGCAGACGCCATGCACGCCGAAGGCATCGAGGCTGTCGTCATAGCCGCAGAGATGCTTGAGGCCGGTCGCACCCCAGAAGCCGCCGAGGCCGGCGACCACGCCGATGATCAGCGCCGGCACCGGCAGCACGAAGCCGCTGGCCGGCGTGATGGCGACGAGGCCCGCGACTGCGCCGGAGATGGCGCCGAGAACGCTCGGCTTGCCCTTGGTCGCCCATTCGGCGAAGACCCAGGCGAGCGCCGCGACGCCGGCCGCGATCTGCGTCACCAGCATCGCCATGCCCGCGCGCGCGCCTGCACCAGCGGCCGAGCCCGCGTTGAAGCCGAACCAGCCCACCCAGAGCATGCCGGCGCCGATGACGGCGAGCGCCAGGTTGTAGGGCGCCATGTTGTCATGCCCGAGGCCGAGGCGCTTGCCGAGCACGAGGGCGGCGACCAGGCCGGCCACGCCCGCATTGATGTGGACCACCGTGCCGCCGGCGAAGTCGAGCGCGCCGAGGGCGAAGATCCAGCCATTCGGATGCCAGACCCAGTGGGCGACCGGCGCATAGACCAGCAGCGACCAGAGGATGGTGAACAGCACCATGGCGCTGAACTTCATCCGGTCGGCGAAGGCGCCGGTGATGAGCGCGGGCGTGATGATGGCGAAGGTCATCTGGAACATCAGGAAGACCGTCTCGGGGATGGTGAAGGCCACCGCGCCGTCGCCGCTGCCGAGGGTGAAGGGCTTGTCCCAGTTCTCGGCGAGGCCGGAGAGGAACAGCTTGGAAAGGTCGCCGATCCAGGGGCCACCCTCGCCGAAGGCCAGGCTGTAGCCGGCGACCATCCAGACCACCGTCGTCAGCGCGGCGATGGTGAAGCTCTGCATCATGGTGGCAAGCACGTTCTTCTTGCGGACCATGCCGGCATAGAAGAGGGCGAGGCCGGGGATGGTCATCATCAGCACGAGGGCGGTGCTGGTGAGCATCCAGGCGGTGTCGCCGGTGTCGATCTTCGGGCCGTCCTGCGCCAGGGCCGGCGTCGCGGCGAGCAGCGCGGCAGCCAGCGGCGCCAGCGCGCGTGCGGGCATCCTCATCATGTGTTCCCCTGTATCCCTATTGAGCTTCACGCAGCGTCAGAGCGCCGAGGTGTCGGTCTCGCCGGTGCGGATGCGCAGCGCCCGCTCTACGTCGAGCACGAAGATCTTGCCGTCGCCGATCTTGTCGGTGCGGGCGGCCTTGGCGACGGCTTCCATCACCGCCTCCACCAGCTCGTCCGGCACGACGACCTCGATCTTGATCTTCGGCAGGAAACTGACCTGGTACTCGGCACCGCGGTAGATTTCCGTCTGCCCCTTCTGGCGGCCGAAGCCCTTCACTTCGGTCACCGTCAGCCCCTGCACTCCGAGCGGGGTGAGCGCTTCGCGCACCTCGTCCAGCTTGAAGGGCTTGATGAACGCCATCACCAGCTTCATCTGCCCAGTATCCTCCTGATGGTCCCGGCTGGGCTTCGATTACAAAATCCGTGCCATGGGCCGGGGCCAGGACCGGCCGGGGAAAGCGTCGCGATTGTTTGCAAGCCTGCCTATTTTTTGGGCGGAGCGGGCAGGGCTTGGGCAGGTGGACCCCAGGTCGCAGCCATGGGATGAGCCAGTCATGACATCGAACACCGAGTTGGCCGTCTGCGTGATCGGCGCCGGGCCGGTCGGCGCCACCCTCGCCGCGACGCTGGCCGCCGCCGGCTTGCCCGTAGCCGTGGTGGACAGCGCGCCGCTGCCGCCCATGGCGCTGCCGGATTTCGACGGGCGGGCCTATGCCATCGCCCTTACCTCGAAGCGGCTGCTGGCGGCCTCGGGGGTATGGGAGCGGCTGCCGGCCGAGCCCTGCGGCATCCGCCGCATCCGCGTCGCCGACGGGCGTCCGGGCGAGCCGGCCTCGCCGCTCTCGCTGATGTTCGAGGCGGCCGAGGTCTCGGAGGAGCCCTTCGGCTACATGGTCGAGGCGCGAAGCCTGCGGATGGCGCTGAACGCGGCGATGCCGGAGATGCCCAGTCTCCGTGTCTTCGCCCCGGCGACGGCCGAGGTGGAGCGGCGGGCCGATGGTGCGACAGTGCGCCTCTCGACCGGGGAGGTGCTGCAGGCGCGGCTGGTGGTCGCCGCCGAGGGGCGCAACAGTCCGCTCCGCCGCCAGGCCGGCATCCGCGCGACGACACTCGACTACCACCAGATCGGCATGGTCGGCGCCTTCGCCCATGAGCTGCCGCATGAGGGTGTGGCGCTCGAGCAATTCCTGCCGAACGGGCCCTTCGCGCAGCTGCCGCTGGCGGGGCCGGACCGCTTCGGCACGGCCGCCTACCCCCATGCCTCCGCCTTTGTCTGGGCCGACCGGACGCCGATTGCCCGGCGGATGCTGGCGCTCGACGACGCGGGTTTCGGGCGGGAGCTGGGGCGCCGGCTCGGGCCGCATCTGGGTGCGGTGAAGCCGATCGGGCGGCGCTGGTCCTACCCGCTCTCGGCCCTCTTGGTGGATCGCTGGACGGATACGCGCCTCGCCCTCATCGGCGATGCGGCGCATGGGGTGCATCCGATCGCGGGGCAGGGGCTCAACCTCGGCTTCCGCGACGTGGCGGCACTGGCCGAGGAGGTGATCGCCGCCTGGAATGCCGGGGCCGATCCCGGCGCAGCGCAGGTTCTGGCGCGTTATCAGGCGCGGCGGCGGCCTGACACGCTGCTGATGCTCACGGGCATGCACGCGCTGGAGCGGCTCTTCGGCAACGACTTCGCGCCGGTCCGGATCGCGCGGCGCCTTGGCATCGCGGCGGTCGATCGGATGCCGGGGCTGAAGCGGGCCTTCGCCCGGCAGGCGATGGGGCTCGGCCCGGGGGTGACGGGGCTTCTGGCGGGACAGGGCTTGATGAAGGCGGGGTAGGCTAGCCTTTCCGCCGCGGCGGCGGGTCGCGGCTCAGCCCCTTCTCCGCCAGCGCCGCCTCATAGGCGGCCCAGCGCTCCGCCTGCTCCACCCCCAGCCGGTGCAGGTAGTCCCAGCTGTAGATCCCGCTGTCATGCAGGTCGTCGAAGGCGATGCGGATGGCGTAGTGGCCGACCGGCTCCAGCCGCAGCATGCCGACCTCGCGCCGCCCGGCGACCAGCACCTTCTGCCCCGGCCCATGCCCCTGCACCTCGGCCGAGGGGCTCTCGACGCGCAGGTACTCGGCTGGCAGGCGGAAGCGGCTGCCATCGTCGAAGGCAACCTCCAGCAGGCGCTCGGCCCGGATCAGGCGGATCTCGGTCGGGGTCGGCATGGGCCGCTCAATCGTCGAGGCGGCGGGCCTCGTCCGGCAGCATGATCGGGATGCCGTCGCGGATCGGATAGGCGAGCCGGGCCTGGTCGCTGATCAGTTCGCCGGCGGCGCGGTCGTAGCGCAGCGGGCCCTTGGTCAGCGGACAGACCAGGATCTCCAGCAGGGCGGGGTCCACCTCGGGGGGCGGGGCGTCGGTGGTGGCGTGGCTCATGGCGTGGTCCTCTAGCTCAGCCGCCCGCGGGGCGGCGCGTCGCCGGATGGGGTGCCATGGGCGCCCATCTGGAGCAAGGCGATCAGCATGGCGGCGCGCTCGGCCGGCGTCGCCGCCTCCAGCAGGGCCTGCTTTTCCGGCACCTCGAAGGGGCAGATCATGGCGAGCGTCGTCACCAGCTCGCCATCGGCGGTCTGCTCCACCGCCTCCCAATTCGCGTCGATCCCGCGCACCTTGAAAAAGGGGCGCAGCGCCGCGAGCAGCGCCGCACGGTCGAGCGCGGTCGGCGCGGCGGGGGCGAGGTCGGCGTGGAAGGCGGCGTAATCGGCCCGCACCCGGCGGTAGCCGCGGCGCAACGCCAGCTCCTCGGCGATGCGGAAGCGGGTCACGCCGGTCAGGGTGATGAGGAAGCGCCCGTCTTCCGTCTCGGCGAAGGAGGTCAGCCGCCCGAGGCAGCCGATGCGGTAGAGCCCGGGGCCTGTCTCGCCCCGCGGCGCGGCCGGGTCCGGCTGGACCATGCCGAACATCCGGCCGGCAGCCAGGCTGTCCTCCGTCATCGCCAGGTAGCGCGGCTCGAAGATGTTCAGCGGCAGCCGCCCCTCGGGCAGCAGCAAGGCCCCGGACAGCGGGAAGACCGCGATCTCGGCCGGCAGCGCAAGTGGCTCGGCGCGGGGGGCTGCCACCGTGGCGGCGCTAGCGGAACAGCAGCGAGGACAGCTTGCGCCGCCCTGCCACCGTCGCCGGGTCGGAGAAGCCCCAGGCCTCGAAGAATTTCAGCAGCTGCTTGCGTGCCGCCTCCTCGTTCCAGGCGGGATCGCGGCGGAAGGCCTCGAGCAGCGCCTCGGCGGCGCCGGCCCGGTCCCCGGCGGCGTTGAGGGCGACGGCGAGCTCGATCCGCGCCTCATGGTCGTTCGGGTCGGCGGCGAGGCGCGCCTCGAACTCGGAGGTCTTCTCGCGGGCGAGGCGGCCCTCGGCGGCCAGTTCCAGCGTGCTGCGGACCGAGGCGATGGCAGCGTGGTCGGCGATCTTGGGCGGGAGGTTGTCGAGGACCTGGAGCGCCTGCTCTTCCTGGCCGAGTTCCATCAGGCTGCGGGCGACGCCGGCGAAGGCCTCCGGGTTCTCCGGCTCCTCCTGCACCAGGGCGCCGTAGATCTGGAGGGCGGTCTGGTGATCACCCTCCTCGGCGGCGGCCTTGGCCTCGGCGAGCAGGTCGGCGGAGGGCATCTGCCCGCCGGCGAGCTTCAGCAGCCCCTCGACGAAGCGCTTGATCTCGCCCTCGGGCAGCGCGCCCTGGAACAGGTCGGCGATCTGGCCCTGCCAGAAGGCGGCGACGGTCGGCACGCTTTGCAGCGGCAGGCCGAGCTGCGTCAGCTGCTGGACGAGCGCCCGGTTCTTGTCGATGTCGATCTTGACCAGCTTCACCCGTCCGCCGGCGGCGCGCACCACCTTCTCGATCGCCGGCGTCAGCGTCTTGCACGGGCCGCACCAGGTCGCCCAGAAATCGACGAGGACGGGGACTTGGCGGCTGGCCTCGACCACATCCTGCATGAAGGTCTTCTGGTCGCCCTCCACGATCAGGTCGGCGCCGCCGGCCGGGGCCCCGGCGGGGGGGGCCTGGCGGTTCGGGTCGAAGATGACGTCCATGTCAGGGTTCCTCATATGCGGTCATAGATGCGCCGGTATGGCGTAAGGGCAATGGGCAGGGCGCAGATGGTGGGCGTCCGGGGGCCGTTTCAATATTTCATCCGGCGGACGGCAGCTCCACCAGCTCCGGCCGGTGGCCGAGATGCTCAAGGAAGCGCAGCAGGTCGGCCGGACGGATGGCGGTGGTCATGCCGTTCACCAGCGGGTGGAAGTGGACGACCTCGTGATCCCGCAGCAACCCTGCGTCGAGCAGGACCCGCACGGTGCCGGGCGGCGCGTTCACCATGCCGAAGGGGGTGACGGAGCCGGGCTCGACGCCGAGCAGGCGGCGGAGATCCTCGGCGGGCGCCATTTCCACCCGGCCGGCGCCGACGGCGCGGGCGAGGGCATTGACCGAGACCTTGCGATCCTCCTCCAGCACCGCCAGCAGATGCGGGCCGGGGCCGAACTTCGCGGGGCGTAGGAACAGGTTCTTGCTGTGGCCGCCTGCCTCGCCCTGCGGCAGGCTGCGGCGCAGGGCCTGGCTTTCCGCCACGGTGAAAACCGGGGCATGCGCGGTGGTGGTGGTCTCGATGCCGAGCGCGGCAAGGCGCGCCAGCAGGGATTCGGGAGTCTCGGGCATTCGGGGAACTGTTGTTTTGGGCAGGAGAAGGCTGTGCCGAAAGCCGCGTTGCGCGGCAACCCCCCAAACCTCCTTTGGCCGCGCGGTGCGCCGCCGCATCGACCTCCTGCCTGGCTGAACCGTTGCGCCGCTGCGGCGCTTGGATGGCACGCCCCCATCCCGTTCAGGAAACCCGCCTCCCATGCCTTTGCGCCGGTCCCATGCCGCTGTCCTGCTGGGGCTCGCCCTGCCGCTCGGCGCCTGCGCAGCCCTCGACCGGATCGGCGGCGAACGCATGCAGCAGGTGCCGACGGCGCAGCTCTGCACCTGGCGCGACAACCCGGTCAGCGGCGGCCAGATGCGGCGGGAGCTGGCGCGGCGCGGCGAGGAGTGCGACGAGCGACGGCCCATCCTGGCCGAGGCGCTGGCCGCGGTCCGGCAGCCGGAGCCGGAGGCGCCGCAGGCGGCCACGGAGCCGCTCGTGGCGGACCCCGTTCCCGAGGCTGCCCCCGCGCCGGAGCCAGTGGCGCCGCTGGTCACGCCGGCCTGCGCGGCCCGCGACCTGCGGCGCGGCGGCGAGGGCGAGCCGAAGCAGCGGGCGGTGCGCTTCACCAACCGCTGCGACTTCCCGGTGAAGGTGCTTTTCGCCACCGACCGGTCGAAGTTGCTCTCGCAGGAAACCGGGCTTCTGCGGCCCGGCGAGGATACCGGCTTCGCCCGCATCGAGGACGGCCTCGACCTGCCGGGCTATGTCGTGTGCAGCTATGCCAGGGCGCCGGCTTCCTCACCCTGCCGGGTCGGGCCCGAGCGCCGCTGATCAGATAGGCCGATCAGATATAGGGCAGCGCCAGGCGCATCGCCGCGTCGCGCAGCCGCACGGGCAGGGACCGCTGGGCCAGTTCCGCGGCCAGCAGCCGCCGGCCGCGCCGGTGCCGGACCACATCGGCCAGGGCGGCGGCCATGGCGGTGTCGTAGATCTCGACATCCAGCTCGAAATTCAGGCGGAAGCTGCGCGTGTCCCAGTTGGAGCTGCCGATCAAGCTCCAGCCCTCGTCGACCACCATCAGCTTCGAATGGTCGAAGGGCGGCGGGTTGTACCAGATGTGGCAACCGGCCCTGAGGATCGGTTCGATATGCGCCCGCATGCCCCAGTCGACGAAGGGGTGATCGCTCCGCTGCGGCACGACGATGTCGACCGCGACGCCGCGCAGGGCGGCCAGGCCGAGAGCGGTGATCACCCGGCTGTCGGGCAGGAAGTAGGGCGTCAGCACCAGAATCGAGTGCTGCGCGCAGGCGATGGCCTGGAGGGTGAGCGTCTCGATCTTCTCGAGGTCCTGGTCCGGGCCGGAGGTGACGATTCGGGCTGTCACCTCGCCCGCAGGCGGCGGCGCGGCGGCGGGCGGCGGCAACGGGTCGCCGTCGCCAGCCGCCCAGTGCCAGTCGCGGGCGAAGGCCTCGACGAGCTGCGCCGTCACCGGCCCCTCGATGGCGAAATGGATGTCGCGCACCGGGTGGGCGGGATGGCTGGCGAGCAGGTTCTCGCGGCCGATGTTCAGCCCGCCCGTGAAGGCGAAGCGCCCGTCGAGGATGAGGACCTTTTTGTGCGATCGCAGGTTGAGGAAGGGCATGCGCCAGGGCAGGGAGGTGTGCATGAAGCGCGCCGCGGGCACGCCATGCCGCCGCAGCCGGCGCCAGGCGGGCGAAAGGAAATAGCCGCCGCCGATGCCATCCACCAGCACGCGGACCGCGACGCCGCGCCCATGCGCGCGGATCAGCGCGTCGAGGATCGGTCGGCCGGCCGCGTCGTCGCGCAGGATGTAGCTGGAGAGCAGGACGGAGTGCCCGGCCGCCTCGATGGCCTCCAGCATGCGCGGATAGGCGGCATCGCCATTCTGCAAGGGCGTGATCCGGTTGCCCGGCAGGGCGGCGTGCCCGGAGAGGCGGCGCGCAGTGCGGTCGAGGGCGATGAAACCCGGCGGCAGCCGGCACGGGAAGGGCTCGTCCGCATCGGCGAGGTGCCGGCCGGGGGGGCGCCGCAGCGCCCGGGCGCGGTTGGCGACGCGGTTGATGCCGAGGAGCCAGTAGAGCCCGGCGCCGAGGAAGGGCGAAAGCCAGGTCAGGCCGATCCAGCCGATCGAGGTGCCGACGTCGCGCTTGCGGAGCAGGACGTGCATGGTCACCAGCGCCGCGAGCATAACGTGAAGCACCATCAGGCCGGTGGTCGCCATCATCCCTCCATGGCCCTATGACCGGCCCGGTGTCGCGGGGACCCGGCCGGGGCGACACTCATAAACCAGTCAGGACCTGCTGCCATATCCGGCCGGTTTCAGGGATCAGGATCGCATGCTCATCAGGACTTTCGCTGCCTTGGCCGCCATGGCGCTGCTCGCTGGCTGCTCCTCCGATTCGGACCAGAACGCCGCGGCGACCGGGCAGGGCGGAGGCTCTAGCCTCGGCGCGGCCAATCAGGGCGGGCTCGGCGGGCCAGGGGGCGGGCGCGGCGGCGCGAATGCGCGGCCCGGCAGCCAGGAGGATCTGGCCGCGAATGTCGGCGACCGCGTCTACTTCGTGACCGACAGCTCGACCGTGGGCGCCGACCAGCGCCCGGTGCTGGAGCGCCAGGCGGCCTGGCTGCAGCAGTACCGCCAGGTGACCGTCATGGTTGAAGGCCATGCGGATGAGCGCGGCACCCGCGAGTACAACCTCGCCCTCGGCCAGCGGCGGGCGAATGCGGCGCGTGACGTGCTGGTCTCGCAGGGCGTCGCCGGGACGCGGATCACGACGATCAGCTTCGGCAAGGACCGGCCGGCAGCCCTCGGCTCCGACCAGCAGGCCTGGGCGCAGAACCGCCGCGCCGTGACCACGGTGCGTTGAGGGGCTTCCTCGCCGAACGGGTGGCTTGACCGGGGGGAGGGACAGAACCGAGTTTGTCCCTCCCCAGGACAGGACCCCTCATGCCCCAGCGCATCCTCGTGCTGCTTGCCCATCCCGTGCGCCGGCGGTCCCGCGCCAATGCCGCGCTCACCGCCGCCGCCCGGCAGGTGGAGGGCGTCCGGCTGCATGATCTCTACGAGGCCTATCCCGACTTCCTGATCGACGTGGAGGCGGAGCAGGCGCTGCTGCTCGAGCACGACGTCATCGTCTTCCAGCATCCGGTCTACTGGTACTCCTCGCCCGCCATCCTGAAGGAATGGCAGGACCTGGTGCTGGAACACGGCTTCGCCTTCGGGCGTGAGGGCACGGCGCTGGCCGGCAAGGCGATGCTCTCGGCCGTCACCGCGGGCGGTGCCGAGACGGCCTATGGGCCGGAGGGGATGAACCGTCATTCCCTCGAGGAATTCCTCCGCCCCTTTGAGGCGACGGCGCGGCTCTGCCGGATGCGCTGGCTGCCGCCCTTCATCCTGCATGGCACGTATCTGCTGGAACAACCGGCGCTGGAGCGGCACGCGGCGGAGTATGCCGCGCTGCTACGGAACCTGCGCGACGCGGTGGAGGCCTGAACGATGGGCGAGAGTTTCCTGGGGCAGGCCTTCGTCTACCTGCTCGCCGCGGTGGCCACGGTGCCGATCGCCAAGCGGCTCGGCCTCGGCTCGGTGCTCGGCTACCTGCTGGCGGGGGTGGCGATCGGGCCCTTCGGCCTGCACCTCGCGGGCGATGCGGGCGAGGTGATGCATTTCGCCGAATTCGGCGTGGTAATGATGCTCTTCCTCGTCGGGCTGGAACTGCGCCCGGCGCGGCTGTGGGCGATGCGCGGGCCGGTGCTCGGGGCGGGCGGGCTGCAGGTCGGGCTGACCGCGCTGGCGGTAGGCGCCATCGGCCTCGCCTTCGGCTACGACTGGCGGATGGCGCTGGCGGCGGGCCTCATCCTGGCCATGTCCTCGACCGCCATCGCCCTGCAGATCCTCGCTGAGCGCGGCTTGCTGAAGACCGGCGGCGGCGAGACGACCTTCGCCGTGCTGCTCTTCCAGGATGTCTCGGTCATCCCGATCCTCACCGTGCTGCCGCTGCTCGCCTTCACGGCGGCGACCGGCGGGGCGGCGCATCACGATGATGGCTGGATTGCGACGCTGCCGCCCTGGAGCCAGGCGTTGGCCGTGCTCGGTGCCGTCGCCGCGGTGGTGCTGGGCGGGCGGCTGCTGACGCGGCCGGTCTTCCGCCTCATCGCCGAGACGCGGCTGCGCGAGATCTTCACCGCCTCGGCGCTGCTGCTCGTCGTCGGCATCGCGCTGCTGATGGAATCCGTCGGCCTCTCGCCCGCGCTCGGCGCCTTCCTCGGCGGCGTGGTGCTGGCCGACAGCGAGTTCCGGCACGAGCTGGAGGGCGATATCGAGCCCTTCAAAGGACTGCTGCTCGGCCTCTTCTTCCTGTCGGTCGGAGCGGGGATCGACTTCGCTCAGGTCGCGGCGGCGCCGCTGACGGTCGCCGGGCTGGTCGTGCTGCTGGTGCTGGTGAAGGCGGCGGTGCTGGCCGGGCTGGGGCTGGCCTCGCGGCGGCCGCGGACGGAGGTGCTGCTGACCGCGCTGGTGCTCTCCCAGGGCGGCGAGTTCGCCTTCGTGCTGCTCGCCTTCGCCACGCAGAACGGCGTGCTTCCGGCGGCGGAGGCGAGCCTGCTGGTTTCGGTCGTCGCGCTCTCCATGACGGTGACGCCGCTGCTGATGATGGCCTATGGCCGCCTCGCCGACCGGCTGGCCGATACCGACCTTGCGCCGGAGCCGGATGCGATCGAGCCGCAGGGCAGCGTCGTCATCGCCGGCTTCGGGCGCTTCGGGCAAATCGTCGGGCGGTTGCTGATGGCGCAGGGCCATCCCGTCACCGTGCTCGACCACGACATGGAGACGATCGAGGCGCTGCGGCGCTTTGGCTTCCGCGTCTTCTACGGCGATGCCTCGCGGCTCGACCTGTTGCAGGCGGCGGGCGCGGCGGAGGCGGCGCTGGTGGTGGTGGCGACCGATGCGCCGGAGACGACGCTCTCCATCATCGGCACGGTGCGGCGGCACTTTCCCCAGGCGCAGATCCTTGCCCGCGCCGCCGACCGCAGCCATGCCTATGCGGTGATCGAGGCCGGCGCCCATGCAATGGTGCGCGAAACCTTCAGCTCCGCGCTCGAGCTGGGCATCGAGGCGCTGCGCCGGCTCGGCCTGCCGGCCTATGAGGCGGAGCGGGCCGGACGGCTGTTCCGCCGGCACGACCTGCGCACGCTGCACCGGCTGGGGGCGCTGCGCGACGACGACGGGCGCTACCGCGTGGCGGTGCGCGAAGCCTCCGAGCAACTGGTCGGCGTGCTGGAGCGCGACCAAGCCCGCGGCCGCCTCGCCACCGACGATGGCTGGGACACCGCGAGCGTGGTCGAGGAGGTGCGGCGGCAGGCGGCACCGAGCGGGGCGGAAAGCTGACCGGGCCGATCCGCTGCGCGCCGGCCTGCAGGGCTCGACCGGCGAGGGATGGTTGGGGCGCCAGGATTCGAACCTGGGAATGGCGGTACCAAAAACCGCTGCCTTACCGCTTGGCTACGCCCCAGCGGCGGCGCACTGGATAGGGCCGGGGCTTCGTCGCGTAAAGCCCCAAGCGTGCCTTATGCGGCGCGATGCAACGGCCCCGCCGCGCGCCACCAGCCGCCCGGCAGGGTGGGCGCCGCCGCCTCCGCCGCGGCCGGCGTGGCGAAAAGGCCGAAGCAGGTCGCGCCGCTGCCGCTCATCCGTGCCAGCAAGCAGCCGGGCAGGGCGCGGAGCGCGGCCAGGACCTCCGCGATGGGCGGGCAGAGACGAATCGCCGGCGCCTCCAGGTCGTTGCGCAGCGCCGCCAGGTCGCGCGCCATGGCCGCCGCATCGTCCCAGGCGGCAGGCAGGGTGGCGGGCGGGGTGAAGCCGCCTTCCCGCGCCCGGAACACCGCCGGCGTTGCCAGGGCGAGGCCGGGATTGACCAGCAGCAGCCCGCAGGGCGGCAGGGCAGGGGCCGGGGAGAGCAGCTCCCCCACGCCCTGCATCCGCATCGGGCGGGAGGCGAGGCAGACCGGCACATCCGCCCCGAGCCGCGCGCCGATCTCCGCCAGCCGCGCTTCGCCGAGGCCGAGACCCCAGAGCCGGTCGAGCAGCCGCAGCGCCGCCGCCGCATCGGCCGAGCCGCCACCGATGCCGGAGGCGATGGGCAGCCGCTTCGTGAGCCGCAGCGCCGCGCCGGGGGAGAGGCCGGCGGTCTCCGCCAGCGCCCGGGCCGCGCGCAGCACGAGGTTGTCCGCCTCCGCTGCCAGCCCCGCGCCGAAGGGGCCATCGAGGGCGAGCGACAGCCCCTCGGCCGGCGCGGCCGCCACCTCATCCGCCGCCGGGCCGAAGACGGCGAGGCTGTCGAGCAGGTGGTAGCCATCCGCCCGCCGGCCGGTGACGTGCAGGTGGAGGTTGACCTTCGCGGGCGCGGATTCGGCGGGCATCAACGCTGCGCGGTGGAGGCGGGGTAGCCGGGCAGGCCCTCGCGCAGCTTCTGCTGGATCTTCGGCACCTCGGCCGTCTCGGGGTCGAGGGCGAGCGCCCGGCGCCACTGGAACTGCGCCTCCCGCTGCCGGCCCGAGGCCCAGTAGGCATCGCCCAGATGGTCGTTGATGACGCTGCTGCGCGGCTCCAGCTCGACCGACTTCTCCAGCCAAGTCACCGCCTCCGGCAGGTTGCCGAGACGGAACAGCACCCAGCCGAGGCTGTCGGCGATGTTGCCGTCCTGCGGGCGCAGCTCCGTCGCCTGCAGCAGCATGGCCTTGGCGCGGTCGAGATTCTTCCCCTGCTCGGCCCAGCTGTAGCCGAGATAATTCAGCACATAGGGCTGATTGGGCGAGAGCTCGAGCGCGCGGAGCAGATCGGCCTCGGCCGCCGCCGCCTGGCCGGAACGCTCGCGGGCGATGCCGCGGGCGTAGAAGAGCGGCCAGTCCGCCGCATCGACCGGCCCGCTGCGGCGCAACGCCTGGTCATAGGCCTCGGCTGCCTCGGCGAAGCGCTCGTGCCGCCGCAGCAGGTCACCAAGCCGGGCCGGGGGCTGCGGCAGGGCCGGATTGGCCCCGGCGAGGCCGCGGAGCAGCGCCACCGCCTCCTCCGTCCGGGTCATCTTGTCGAGCAGGGAGGCGCGGCGAAGCGCGATCACCGGCGCCAGCGGATCGTCGCCGGCGACCTGGCCAAGCGCCGCGAGCGCTGCCTCCGGGTGGTTCTGGTCGGCCAGCGTGTCGGAAACCAGCACCAGCGCCGGGGCGAAGCCGGGCCGCAGCCGGAGGGCGAGCTGCGCCAGGATCAGCGCGAAGTCGTTGGAGCCCTGGCCGCGCAGGGCGCTGGCAAGTGCGGTATAGGCCTCGGCAATGCCATCCGCCGGCGAGGCGACGCCGCGGGCGGCCAGCGCCAGCCGCCGGTTGGCCGGGGCAGCGGCGAGGGCCGCATCCTCGCCGCTCGCCATCACCTCGTCCATCAGCCGGTTCGCCTCGTCGGCGCGGCCGGCGCGGCTCAGCACCCCGGCGGCGAGCACGGCGAGGCGCCAGGGCGGCTGCGGCTGGTCGGCGACGGCGAGGCGGGCCAGCCGTTCCGCCTCGCGCGGCTTGCCGGCGAGATCGGCGATGAGGGCGGCGTGCAGCGCGTTCAGCGCGCGCAGCCGGTTGGACTCGACCAGCGGGCGGAGGGTCGCCTGCGCCTGCTCCACCTGGCCACGGCCGAACTGCACCCAGGCCAGCATCACCGGCTGGAGCACCTGTACGGGCCCGCTGCGGTTGAGGGTGCGCAGGCGCTGCTCCGCCCGGTCCCAGCGGCCGCCCTGCACATCGCCGCCGGCAAGCAGCAGGTTGGCGGCCGGATTGTCCGGCAGGCGGCGGGCGAGGCGGTTGGCGTCCGAGCGGCCGTCGAGCAGGGCGGCGAGGAAGGCGCGGTTCAGCACCTCCGGTTGGTCCGGGTCGGCCTTCAGCGCCTCGAGCAGGCGGTCGGCGGCGGTCTTGGTATCGGTCTCGGCGGCGGCGAAGCGGCCGGTGAGGTAGGCGCCGAAATCGGGCTGGCCGGACGGGCCGGAGCCGCTGCGCGGGCCGCTGGCGGCACAGGCGGAGAGAAGCGCGGCGGCCAGGAGGGCGAGCCGGGACGGGGGACCGGGGAACTGCATCGGCGCCGAGGCTAGAACAGATTGCCGCGCGGCGGTATCGCCCCGTGGCACGGGCGCCGCAGCCGGCGCTTGTTGCGAAATTGCACCAGAACCTGTCCGTCGTACTGCGGATGGGCTCGGCGACCGCCTGCCGTCGCCGGGGGTGCATACCGGTCAGCCCGCCCTCCGGCGAGGCCGCACGCCCGATATCCGCGTGGTCCATGCCGGTGGCCGGGCACTGGAGCGGCGCGGCGTCGAGACTGCCCAGTGCGCGGGCTGAACGTCAGGTGAGCCGCCCGTAGTCGCCGAACTGCGCGAAGACCTCGCCCAACTCGGCCTCGGTCAGCAGCGCGGGCGGCAGGCCGGCGGCGCGGAGGGCGAGGTATTGCCGCGCCAGGTTCTCCACCTCCATCGCCAGCGTCCGTGCGCCGGCGAGCGTCCGCCCGAGCGCGACGGCGCCGTGATTGGCCAGCAGCGCGGCCCGCCTGCCCTCCAGCGCCGCGACGCAGGCCTCGGCCAGTGCCGCCGTGCCGAAGGTGGCATAGGCCGAGCAGCGGATATCGGCGCCGCCGCCGAGGGCGATCATGTAGTGGAAGGGCGGGATGGGTTGCCGCGCGCAGGAGAGGGCGGTGGCGAAGGGGCTGTGGGTATGCACCACCGCCCCCGCCTCCGGCCGCGCCGCATAGATCGCCGCATGCAGCCGCCATTCGGAGGAGGGACGGCGATGGCCGGCGAGGATGCGGCCGTCGAGGGCGACTTCGACCAGGTCCACCGGTGCCGTCTCCGCATAGGGCAGGCCCGCCGGGGTGATGAGGCAGCCGCGCGCCGTGCGGACCGAGAGGTTGCCCGACTTGCTCGGCATGAAGCCGAGCGCGTCCAGCGCCCGCGCCGCGGCGATGATCTCCCCTGCTGCCATGCCCTGGCCCTGCCCGTTGCGCGCGCATGAAAGCACGGCGCGCGCGCTCAGGGCAGCGGCGCGGTGCGGTAGAGCGTGACCCGCAGCCCGCCATGCGGCACCGGCGAGCCGGGCGGAAGGAAGGGCAGGCCGGTGGCATGGGCGAGCCTCGGCTCGCTGGCAACCAGCCCGACGCGCCAGCCGGCGAAGCGGCTCCGCAGCACCTGCCCCATCGCGCGGTAGAGCGGGAGCAGCGCCTGCCGCTCGCCGATGCGGCTGCCATAGGGGGGGTTGATCACCACGAGCCCCGGTTTGCCCTCGGGCGGAGCGATCTCGCTGATCGTCGCCTGACGGAAATCGGCGATGCCGGTGACGCCGGCGCGGGCGGCATTCGCCTGGCTCATGGCGACGGCGCCGGCATCGCGGTCGCTGCCGTGGCAATGGGCGGCGGGCGCCCGCTCGCTCCGCACCGCCCGCATGCGCGCCCAGGCCTCCGCATCGAAGGTGGCGAGTTGCTCGAAGGCGAAGTGCCGGGCGCGGCCAGGGTTGAGCCTTGCCGCGATCTCCGCCCCCTCGATGACGAAGGTGCCGGAGCCACACATCGGGTCGAGCAACGGCTCGGTGCCGTCGAAGCCGCATTGCCGGAGGAAGAGCGAGGCCATCGTTTCCCGCATCGGCGCCGGGTTGACCGCCTCCTTGTAGCCACGCTTGTGCAGCGGCTCGCCGGAGGTGTCGACGCTCAGGGTGCAGATGTCGCGCTCGATCCGCGCCCGCACCAGCACCCCGCCCTCCGCTGCCTCCGGGGCGCCGAGCGTCTCGCGGATGGCGGTGGCGATCCGCTCGGCCGCGGCGCCGCTGTGGTAGATGCGCGACCCGGCGCAGGAGGCCTCCACCCGGAAGGGCACGTCCGGCCGCAGCACGCTGCCCCAGGCGACGCGGCGGGCGCGGGCATCGAGCTGGGCGAGATGCGTCACGGGGAAGGCGTCGAGCCGCGCTAGCACCCGCCCGGCGCCGCGGATCCAGAGATTGGCCCGCCAGACCTCCGGCCAGCCGCCGCGGAGGACGACGCCGCCCGGCACCGGCCTCGGCTGGCGGAACCCCTTGCCCTGCACCTCGGCACAGAGCACCGGCTCCAGCCCCGGCGCGGTGGCGAGAAAGATCTCGAAATTATCCGCGGCCGTCATCGGGCCCGCATGGTGACGGCGCTCATACCAGGACCGGGCGCGGCCGCAGCGCCTCGGGCGAGGGGATGGCCTCCAGCGCCAGCCGTCGCCGGGCGAGCCAGTCGAAGAACCCTTCGCCCGGTCCTGCCTGCCGCGCCAGCCAGTCGCGCAGCAGGGGCTGCGCGAATTCAGGCAAGGTTTCCCGCCCGGCCAGGGCGGCCTCCTCGATCCGCGCCCGCGCGGCGCGCAGCCGGCGGCGCCAGCCTTCGCCGAGGCGCTGCGGCAGGGGCTGCCAGCTCGCCTCCTCGGCCACGGTGATGCGGTCGCCGAGCCGGCGGGCGAGGACAGGGTGGATGCGCTCCAGCCCGACCGGCAGCCGCATCCCCTCGGCCGCCAGCGCCTCGACCCAGCGGCCGCGCAGTGCGTGCAGCGTGCCATGCAATTGGCCGCCGCGTCGCAGTCGGGTCCGCCGCGCCGCCGCATCCCGGCCTTCCGAGGGGAGGGCGGTCGCCGCCTCGGCCCTCGGCTCCACCGCGAGCGCGGCAGCCAGGGATTGCAGCGCCTCCGGCCCGATTTCGGCATGGTCCTCGAGGAAGACATGCATCGACGCCTGCGGCCGCAGCGCATGGACATACTGGTTCCAGGCATTCGCCCGGTCGCCCTGCGGCAGGGCATAGAGGCGGAGGCCCGGCGCCGCGCCGCCCAGCCGTCCGGCCAGCGCCGCCGCCTCCCGCTCGCTGCCGCGCAGCAGCACGGTCACCCGCGCGTCGCGGCCCTCGGCGGCCCGGCGGATGGCGGCGAGGCAGCGGGCCAGGCGCGCGGCCTCGCCCCGGGTGAACAGGACGATGCTCCAGTCGCAGGCATCGGTGGCGGCGGTCATGGTCTACCCCGGTTGGAAGGCACGCAGTCTGCCGGGGACATATTGGCGAATTGCGACCAAGCCAGGGCAGGCCGGCGCCCCGCTGCATCCCGGCCCCCGGCTCCCTATATCGGGCGCAAGCTGAGATAAGGAGGCGCGCGATGAGCGGCACGGAACTGGCAACCGAAACTGCGACCCTGGGCGGCGGATGCTTCTGGTGCCTCGACGCGGTCTACCGCGACCTGCGCGGCGTCTCGCGGGTCGTCTCCGGTTATGCCGGTGGCCACACCGAGAACCCGTCCTATGAGGAGGTCTGCGGCAAGAAGACCGGCCATGCCGAGGTGGTGCAGGTCACTTTCGACCCAGCCCAGGTCTCCTATGCCGATCTGCTGCGGGTCTTCTTCACCATCCATGACCCGACCACCAAGGACCGGCAGGGCGCCGATGTGGGGCCGCAATACCGCTCCGTCATCCTGACCCATTCGCCGGAGCAGGCGAAGGTCGCCGCCGAGGTGATGGCGGAAATCGGCGCGAGCAACATCTGGGACGCCCCGCTGGTGACCGAGGTGCAGCCGCTCGACCGGTTCTGGCCCGGCGAAGCGGAGCATCAGGACTATTTCGCTCGCACCCCCTGGAGCGGCTACTGCCGCGTCGTCATCGCGCCGAAGGTCGCCAAATTCCGCAAGGTCTATGCCGACCGGCTGAAGCGCCCGGCGGCGTAAGGAGAACGAGCCATGTCCCTCTTCCGCAAGGAACCCGCCCCCGAGGCCGACTACCCGGTGCAGAAAAGCGCCGCCGAATGGCGCGCCAGCCTCTCGCCCGAGGCCTATCGCGTGCTGCGCGAGCACGGCACGGAGCGCCCCGGCACCAGCCCGCTGAATGCGGAGAAGCGCCCCGGCACCTTCGCCTGCGCCGGCTGCGGCACGCCGCTCTTCGAATCCGGCACCAAATTCGAGAGCGGCACCGGCTGGCCGAGCTTCTTCGCCCCGATCGAGGGCAATGTCGGCACCACCACCGACCGCAGCTTCTTCATGACCCGGACGGAGGTGCATTGCGCGAAGTGCGGCGGCCATCTCGGCCATGTCTTCCCGGACGGGCCGGCGCCGACCGGCCTCCGCTACTGCATGAACGGCGTCTCGCTGCGCTTCGAACCCGTTTCGGCCGGGGGTTGAACGACTATCAACTTGCCATTTACCGAGCCGCGCTGAATTCCTGGGCGACCCAGTCCTAAGGCACCCAGAATGCGGCTCCCGAGCATTTTCAAGTCCGGCGCGAAGCGCCGGACAACCCGGAAAATGCGACCAGACAACAGGCCAGAGCGGGCCCGGCCGTGCGGGCCCCGGCCGCGGCCGCTCTGGCCCATGGCTCTCGCCCTGGCCCTTGCCCTGCCGGGCCTCGCCCAGGCCAACCTGATCTATGTCCTCAACTCGGCCGATGCCTCCATCAGCGTGGTGGACAGCATCAGCCGGGAAGAGGTGCGGCGCATCCCCGTGCTGCGGGAGGTGCATCACCTCATCCTCACCCCCGACCGGCGTGAACTGATGATCGGCGATTCGGGCGGCAACGAGCTGCTCTTCCTCGATCCCGCCACGGCCGAGGTGACCCGGCGCGAGCGTTTCAGCAACCCCTACCACATGGAGCACAGCCCGGACGGGCGGTACCTGGTGGTCACCAGCCTGCGCCGCGACCAGGTCGACATCTACGAGGCCGGCAGCCGCACCCTGCTCGCCCGGCTCAAGGTGCCGGACAAGCCGAGCCACCTCGCCTTCTCGCCCGACAGCAAATTCGCCTATGTCACCCTCCAGGGCGCGCGGCGGCTGATGGCCATCGACCTCGCCGAGCGGAAGCCCGCCTGGTCCGTCGAGGTCGGCTCGCAGCCGGCGGGCGTCATCTGGAACAACGGTCGGCTGCTGGTCGGCATCATGGGTTCCGACTACGTGGCCGTCGTCAATCCGGTCGAGGCGAAGCTTGAGCGCACCGTCTTCATCGGCCGCGGCGCCCATACCATCTTCCCCGCGCCCGATGGCCGTGCGCTCTACGTCACCAGCCGCGTCGACAGCCGCATCACCGTGCTCGACCCGCAGACGCTGGAGCCGAAGGCGCGCTGGGACATCCCCGGCGGGCCGGACTGCATTGCCTTCGACCCCGAGGGCAGGATGTGGGTGACGCTGCGCTGGATCGCCAAGGTCGCGGTGGTGGACACGGCGACGGGCCAAGCCGAGACCATCCCCGTCGGCCGCTCGCCGCACGGCATCTTCGTCCAGCCGCGGCGCGAGCCGATGGCCCCCGTGCCGAGCGCCGGCCTGCCCGCCCCCCGCCCCGCCACCGCCGCGAGCGAGCCGGAGGATCTCCAGGCCGAAGGCGCGGTCCAGCCGGTGAGCGCGACGCCGGTCGCGCCGTCCCCCGTCCCCGCCGCCGTCACGCCGCCGCCCGCCGCGCCTGCCGAGGCCGCATCCTGGTGGCGGCAATGGCTGCGCCGGTGAGGCGGCGCGCGCTGCTCGGCGGCCTCGGCGGGCTGCCATTTGCCGCGGCCGCCCAGCAACCGGCCTGCCGCGGCACCGTCTACCTCACCATCGACACCGGCTGGAGCCGCGAGGCGGAGGAGATCGCCGCCATCCTCCGCCGCCGCGACGTCCGCGCCACGCTCTTCCTCGCCGACGAGCCGACCTTCCGTGGCGACCGCACCCTGGACGATAGCTGGGCACCCTTCTGGCGCGCCCGCGCGGCCGAGGGCCACGCCTTCGCCAGCCACACCTGGCGCCACTGGTACTTCCGCGGCGACCCGGCGCCGGGCCAGGTCCGCTACGCCAACCGCACCGGCCCGGGGAGCGAGGTGCTCGATCAGCGCGCCCTTTGCGCCGAGCTGGAACGCCCCATCGCCCGCCTGCGCCAGATGGCGCCCGAGGCCCGCATCCTGCCGCTCTGGCGCGCGCCCGGCGGGCGGACGACGCCGAATGCCGTTGCGCTTGCCGCCGCCTGCGGCCTCCGCCACCAGGGCTGGACCGCGCGTGGCTTCTGGGGCGACGACCTGGACAGCGCCGCCCATCCCAATGCGACGCTGGCCCGCCGCGCCATCGAGTCCACCCGCGACGGCGAGGTGGTGGTGCTGCACTGGGGCATCCGCAGCCGCCAGGACCCCTTCGCCCATGTGCTGGAGGAGGTGATCGCCGGCCTCCAGGCGCGCGGCCTGTGCTTCGCCACCCTGCCGCCGCAAGGCAAGGCCTGAAACCATGGATGCTTTCAACACCGCCTGGGCCGCCGTCACCGGCTGGCTCTTCGAGACGCTCGTGCAGCCCGCCTTCTACGCCCTCGGCCTGATGGACTGGGCGGAGGATGCCTATGACTGGCTGGATTTCGGCCTCTACGGGCTGCTGACCATCGCCGTGGTCTATCTGGTCTGCCGGCCGCTCGAGGCCTGGCGGCCGGTCGAGCCGGTGGCCGACCGCCGCGCCGTCCGCACCGACATGGTCTATACCTTTCTCGCCCGGCTCGGCGTGCTGCCGCTGGTCGCCTTCGTGCTGCTGGCCTCGCTGCAATCCCGCTGGGAGGGCTGGCTGACCGAGGCGGGGCTGCTGCCGCCGACGCTGGAGGAGCTGTTCCCCCCGCTCCGCGCCTCGCCGCTGCTCGCCTTCCTCGTCTATGTCGTGGTGCTGGATTTCGGCGAGTACTGGCGCCACCGCGCGCAGCACGGCTTCCGCTGGTGGTGGGCGCTGCACGCCATCCACCACGCCCAGCGGCAGATGACCTTCTGGACCGACGACCGCAACCACATCCTCGACGATGTGCTGGCGGCGCTCTGGTTCGGCGGCATCGCGTTGCTGATCGGCGTGCCGCCGGGGCAGTTCCCCCTCATCCTGCTGGTGCTGCGCCTTGCCGAGAGCATGAGCCACGCCAATGTCCGCCTCAGCTATGGCCGGCTGGGGGAGCGGCTGATCGTCTCGCCCCGCTTCCACCGGCTGCACCATGGCGAGCTATCGGCCGGGGCGACAGGCAAGAATTTCGCCGTGCTGCTGCCGGTTTGGGACTGGATCTTCGGCACCGCCGACTGGAACCGGGGTGCCTTTCCCCGCACCGGAGCGCCCGGCATGGACGAGGCGATGGCGACCGGCGGCTGGCTTCGCCAGCAATGGGTGGGCTTCCGCCGGGTGGCGCTGGCACTTGCCGGACGCGACTAGGACAAAGCCGGAGGCCGCTCCGGGTCCGACGGTACGGAGGGCGATTTCGGACGTGACGCGGCGCGGCTATGCTGGTGGCCGTTCTGCCGCAGGAGGGCTCACCATGCATTACCGCCACCTGCGGGCCGCCGTCGCCGGCCTGCCCGGCCGCCGGACGGCGCTCGGCGACCGGAGCCACGTCGCCGGCGGCGGTGCGGTGCGGTTCGCGGTCCACCAAGCCTTCATCCTCGCCTGATGCCCTACGACGCCATCATCCTCGGCGCCGGCGCCGCCGGGCTGATGGCGGCCGTCAGCGCCGGGCGGCGCGGCCGGCGGGTCCTGGTGCTCGACCACGCGCCGGAGGCCGGGCGGAAGATCCTCATTTCCGGCGGCGGGCGCTGCAACTTCACCAACCTCCATTGCGCGCCGGACCGCTTCCTCTCCACCAACCCGCATTTCGCCCGCTCGGCGCTCGCGCGCTACACCCAGCACGACTTCATCGCGCTGGTGCGGCGGCACGGCATCGCCTTCCACGAGAAGACGCTCGGGCAGCTCTTCTGCGACGGCTCGGCGCGGGCGGTGGTAGCGATGCTGCTGGCGGAATGCGCCGCGGCCGGCGTGGAGCTGCGGCTCGGCCAGCGCGTCACCGGCGTGGAGAAGGCAGACGGCTTCCGCGTCGCCACCGAGCGTGGCGATGTTTCGGCGCCGGCCCTGGTGCTGGCGGCGGGCGGCCTTTCCATCCCGAAGATGGGCGCGACCGGCCTTGCCCATGACATCGCCCGCCGCTTCGGCTTGCCCCTTGTTGCGCCGCGGCCCGGCCTGGTGCCGCTGACCTTCGAGGGCGAGGCGCTGGCGCTGATGCGCCCGCTCTCCGGCCTCGCCCTGCCTTCCATCGCCCGCTGCGGCAAGCGCGCCTTCCCGGAGGCGATGCTGTTCACGCATCGCGGCCTCTCGGGCCCGGCGATCCTGCAGATCTCCTCCTTCTGGCGGGAGGGCGAAGCCATCGCCCTCGACCTGCTGCCGCAGCTCGACGCCGCGACCCTGCTGCGCGAGCGCAAGCGCGCCCGGCCCAGGGCCGAGCCGAAGACGGTGCTTGGCGAGCTGCTGCCCGCGCGCCTCGCCGCCGCCATGGCCGAGACGCATCTGCCGGCGAAGCCCATGGCGGAGCTGCCGGATCGGACGCTCGATGCGCTTGCCGGAATGCTGAAGCGGTGGGAGCTGCGGCCCGCCGGTACGGAGGGCTATGCCAAGGCCGAGGTGACGCTCGGCGGCGTCGATACCGCCGCGCTGTCCTCCCGCACGATGGAGGCCAAGTCCGTCCCCGGCCTCTTCGTCATCGGCGAGGCGGTGGACGTCACCGGCTGGCTCGGCGGCTATAATTTCCAATGGGCCTGGAGCAGCGGCTGGGTCGCCGGCGAGGCGGTGTGATCGGGTTGCCGAAGGGCGATCCGGTCAACCAAACCCCGCCAGCAGCCAGTCCGCCGCCGGCTTCAGCACCAGCCCCGCGAGCGCCGTCAGCCCCAGCGTCCGCACCACGCCGAGCTTCATCCGGAACAGCGCCACCCCCGCCAGCGCCGCCAGCAGCAGCGCCAGCGAGTCGAGGCTGCTGACGACCGGCACCTCCAGCCGCATCGGCCCGAGCGGGACCTCGCGGATGACGCGGAACAGCACCCGCAGCCCGAACCACAGCGCCAGGTTGGCGATGACGCCGACCGCCGCCGCCGTCACCCCGGCCAGTGCCCCGCGCAGCCGCGGCATGTCGTGCAGCCGCTCCACATAGGGGGCGCCGAGGAAGATCCAGGCGAAGCATGGCAGGAACGTCACCCACAGCACCACCAGCGACCCGAGCGTTCCGCCCGCCATGTAGCCGACGAATTGCAGCACGAGGATCAGCGGCCCCGGCGTCGTCTCGGCAAGCCCCAGCCCGGCCAGCATCTGGTCGGCCGAGAGCCAGCGATAGCCCTCCACCGCTTCCTGCGCGACATAGGCGAGCACCGCATAAGCGCCGCCAAAGGTGACGACGGCCATCTTCGAAAAGAACCAGGCAAGGTCGCCAAGGAGGCCGCCCGACTGCATCAGCAGCACGACCGGCCAGAGCCAGAGCGCCAGCGCCACCAGCCCCGCCCGCCGCGCCGCGCCCGCCATGCGCGGGATGCGCCCTGGCTCCGCCGCGATCAGCGCGTCGAGCAGGGCAGGGGGACCGTCCTGCGCCCGGCCGTGCCCGCCACCGGCGAAGGCATCCGGCATCGCCAGCCCCGCCAGGGCCGCGGCCAGCACCACCACCGGAAACGGCAGGCCGAAGAGGAAGAGCGCAAGGAAGGCCGCCCCGGCCAGCAGCCAGGGCACCGTACCCTTCAGCGCCCGCCGGGCGACGCGCAGCAGCGCCTCCACCACCAGCACCAGCACGGCGCATTTCAGGCCGAAGAACAGCGCCGCCACCAGCGGCACCTCGCCGAAGGCGGCGTAGATGGCCGAGAGCACCAGCATCACCGCCGCGCCGGGCAGGATGAAGAGCAGCCCCGCCGCGACGCCGCCACGCACGCCATGCATCAGCCAGCCGAGATAGGTGGCGAGCTGCTGCGCCTCCGGCCCCGGCAGCAGCGTGCAGAAATTCAGCGCATGCAGGAAGCGTGCGTCGGACACCCAGCGCCGCTGCTCGACCACCTCGCGGTGCATCAGGGCGATCTGGCCGGCGGGTCCGCCGAAGGAAAGGAAGCCGATGCGCAGCCAGACGCGGAGCGCATCGGAGAAGGAGGGGAAGGTCATGTCCCGCTGTAGCAGGACAGAAAAGATCCGGGGAAGGCTCTGCCCACCCCGGATCCGTGACAGTCAGGCGACGCTCGGCGTGCCGCCGGCCAGCGGGTCGTTGGCCGCGAGCGGCGAGGCGCTGATCTGGTCGGACTGCGCGCCGCTGTCGGGGCGCGGCGGCGCCAGGCTCGGTACCCCGCCGAGCGGCTCCGACTTCATCGGGCTGAACTGCCCCTTGCCGTCGATCGAGGTGCCCTCGGTCCAGCGCCCGGCCGGCACCTGCCCGTCGATGCGATGGCCGAAATAGGCGTAGGAGAACTGCGTCGCCTCCTGCTCCTGCGGGAAGCTGTTCGGCACCGGGAGGTTCGCCGTCGATCCGCCCAGCTCCTCGATCACCGCCAGCCATTGCTGCTGGTGCATGGTGTCGCGGGCGATGAGGAAGGAGAGCATGTCCTTCATCCCCGCGTCCTCGGTCATGTTGTAGAGCCGCGTGGCCAGCACGCGCCCGGTCGCCTCGGCGGCAACGTTGGCGTACATGTCGGCGGCGATGTTGCCGCTGGCATAGACATGGCTCGCGTTGAACGGCACGCCGTTGCTGTTTTCGGGCGTCGCCGCGAGGCCGGTCGAGAGGATGTGGCGCATGTTGATGCCCGACAGCACCGCGCCCGCCACCGGATCGGCCGCGACCTCCTCCTGGAAGGAGAGTGGCGCGCCCTCGAGGTTCAGCGCCACGGCGGTCGAGAGCATCTCGATGTGGCCGATCTCCTCGGTGCCGGTGTTGATCAGCATGTCGCGGTACTTCTGCGGGCCGCGGCTGCCCCAGCCCTGGAAAAGATACTGCATCATCACGCGGATCTCGCCCTCGACGCCGCCGATCGCCTGTTGCAGGGCGCGGGCAAAGACCGGGTTGGGGCGCTCGACGCGAACCGGGTATTGCAGCTTGCCGTCGGTATAGAACATGTGGACCTCCAGGCCGGGTTGTCCTGACCGAACCGGTGGCACCGGCAGGGGTTCGTGCCGAAGCGGGCAACGAGCCTCGATCTTCCGTGTTCCGTGAAGTCCCAACGCGCAATGTACGAATTCGGCCTATCGCAGCAGGCGCAAAAGGAGTCTCGCCATGACGAAGGATGAGTTGATCGCCTGGGCCATGTCCAATGGCTGGGTGATGATCGCCGGCAATCCCAGCCTCACCAAGCCCTCCTCGCCGAAGGAAGCCATCGTGCGGATGGTGATGAAGGCGACCGTCGTGCATATCGAGGTGAAGAAGCCCGCCGGAAAATGGGAGAAATTCACCGGGGAGAGCTACGCGAAGGTCACTGCGGACGAGGAGACCGGCATTCCGCTCGGCCTCGGCCTCGACACGATCCCCGGCTTCCGCATGCTGATGCAGGAGAACCGGGACCGTGCCGTCTTTGCGAAGATGACGGGGAAGGGCTGAGTTCTACTCCGCGCTTGCCTCGTCCAGCGCCGCCACCTGCGCCGGGCTGAGCCCGAGCGCCGTCGCCCCCAGCAGATCCTCCAGCTGGTCGAAGCTGGTGGCGCTGGCGATCGGCGCCGTCACCGTGGGCTTCGCCAGCAGCCAGGCGATGGCCACCTGCGCCGGCGTCGCCGCCACCTCGCCGGCCACGGCATCGAGCGCCGCCAGCACCTTCAGCCCGCGCGGCGTCAGGTACTTGCCCATGTTGCCGCCGCGCTTGCTCTTGCCGAAATCCGCCTCCGACCGGTACTTGCCGCTGAGGAAGCCCGAGGCCAGCGCATAATAGTTGATGACGCCGATGCCCTCCGCCCGGCAGAGCGGCTCCAGCGCCTCTTCGAAGACCTTGCGGTCCATCAGGTTGTAGAGCGGCTGCAAGGTCTCGTAGCGCGGCAGGCCGTTCTTGGCGCTCACCTCCAGCGCCTCCTTCAGCCGCGGCGCGCTGTAGTTGGAGGCGCCGATCGCCCGCACCTTGCCCGCCTTGATGAGGTCGGCGAAGGCGCCGAGCGTCTCCTCCAGCGGCACCGTCTCGTCATCCTTGTGCGCCTGGTAGAGATCGATGACATCGGTCTGCAGCCGGCGGAGGCTCGCCTCTACCTCCTTCACGATCCAGTCGCGCGACAGGCCCTGGTCGCCAGAGCCCATCTTCATCCCGACCTTGGTGGCGATGACGACCTGGCTGCGCTTGCCGCTCGCCTTCAGCCACTCGCCGATGATGGTCTCGCTCTCGCCGCCCTGATGGCCCGGCGCCCAGGCGGAGTACACGTCCGCCGTGTCGATGGCATAAAGCCCGGCATCCACCAGCCGGTCGAGGATGCGGTGCGACTGGGCCGTGTCGATGGTCCAGCCGAAGACATTGCCGCCGAACATCAGCGGCGGCACCTTGATGCCGGACCGCCCCAGGCTGCGCTCTTCCATGCCCTGTCTCCCCTTATGCGAGGAGGAGCATGGGGTCGCCCCCCGGCGATGTCAGCCCTTCATCAACCCGGCCGCCGTCAGCGCCTTGCGGATCACCCCATTCGGGTCGATCGAGGTAAGCTTGATCCCGCCCAGGCTGAAATCCTCCTCCGCCGCCGGCTGCTCCGCCCGGTTCCCCTCTTGGTCGATGACCGTGCGGGGCGTGGACCCATTGGCCGAACGCGCCTGGCCCTTCGGCCGCTCCACCGGCTGCGTCACCGGCAAGCCAAAGAACTCGGCGATGGCGGCGGTGGAGCCGATCCCGGCCTGGAGGAAGAAGGGCCCCGCCTGGCCGATGCCGCTGCTATCCAGTGGCACGCCATGCGCCATGCCGGCAATGATATGGTGCTCCAGCACCACCCGCCCCCCGGCATCCTGCCAAGCCAGCGCCCGGTGCGCCCCGTTGCCGGACTCGACCGGCGCCCCGGTGGTGCCATGCAGCGCCGCCCATTGCCGCGCCAGCTGCTCGCCATTCACCGGCCGCACAGTCGTATCTGCATCGCCCTGCCAGATGGAGACGCGCGGCCAGGGCCCCCGATGCGGCGAGGCCGCCCGCACCAGGGCCGCCCAGTCCGCCGCCGCGCGCGGCCTGCCGCTGGCCATCGCCTCGAAGGCCTCCGGCATGCTGGTCGCCGCGCCGTAAGGCAGGCCGGCGATGATGGCGCCGGCGGCGAAATCCTCCGGATAGGTGGCGAGCAGGTTGGCCGCCATCGCCCCGCCGGCCGAGAGCCCGGTGACGAAGACCCGTTTCGGGTCGATCCCCCGCGTCGCCACCATGTGCTGGATGGCGGAATGGATGGAGGCGACCTCGCCCTGGCCGCGCGTGGCATCGCCCGCCTCGAACCAGTTGAAGCAGCGATTGGCGTTGTTCGCCTGCCGCTGCTCCGGCAGCAGCAGGGCGAAGCCCCCGGCCTCGGCGAGCGCCGTCCAGCCGGTGCCTACGGCATAGCCCGCCGCCGTCTGGGTGCAGCCATGCAGCGCGACCACCAGCGGCGCGCCCTGCGGCAGGCCCTCCGGCAGATAGGCCAGCATGCGGACCGACCCCGGATCGGGCCCGAAGCCGGCCAGTTCGACGAGGTCGCCTTCATCCGTCGCGGCGCCGGCCGCGGCGCTCATCCTGGCCTGCGACTGGCGAACCAAGTCGGACAGGCGGCTGCGCATCTGGTTCAAAGGCTGATCCTTTCGGGCGGTGGTGCGGAATGGCCCGCGTCTCATGCGACCCTAGCGTATCGGTACGGCCCGGGTTTCGCTGCACTGCAACATGGGCTTTCGTATCCTCGCATTCCAGGCTGCAACGCCAAGCGGTCATGAACGTTAAGGGAACACGATCAAGGAGCTTTCCATGACCGAGAACCCGAAGACCGACGCCGAGCCCGGCTCGAACACCATCAAGGACCCGGATGACTGGACCACCGGCGACGAGAAGATGACCGGCGCCCAGGCCAGCTACCTCAAGACCCTCAGCGAGGAAGCCGGCGAGGAATTCGATCCGGAGCTGACCAAGGCCGACGCCTCGCGCCGCATCGACGAGCTGCAGGCCAAGACAGGCCGGGGCAAGTAGCCTCCGCCCCGCTTGTCCCAGGGCGTCCCCCCATGCTTAAGCAGGGGGGATGATCCTGGACAGGCGCCCGACCAGCCGATGAGCCCGCTGAATGCGCGACGGCTGGCGAATTTCCGCGCGAACCGGCGCGGCTGGTGGTCCCTCTGGATCTTCGCCGCGCTCTTCCTCGTCACCCTCTTCGCCGAATTCATCGCCAACGACCGGCCGCTGGTCGCGCAGGTTGATGGCCGCTGGTTCGTCCCCGTCCTCGCCGACTATGCCGAGAGCGACATCCTCCCCGACGGGCTCCCCACCGAGGCCGATTGGCACGACTCGGCCCTGGTCGAGGACATCGCCCGCCGCGGCGGCTGGATGCTCTGGCCCGCCATCCCCTATTCCTACGCGACGGTGGTGCGCGACCTCGGCCGCCCGGCGCCCTCGCCGCCCTCCGCCCGCAACTGGCTCGGCACCGACGACCAGGCGCGCGACGTTCTGGCGCGCGTCATCTACGGCTTCCGCATCTCGGTGCTGTTCGGCTTCACGCTGACCATCCTCGGCTCGGCCATCGGCATCGCCGCCGGCGCGGTGCAGGGCTTCTACGGCGGCCTCACCGACCTGCTCTTCCAGCGCTTCATCGAGATCTGGTCGGGCATGCCGCAGCTCTTCCTGCTGATCATCCTCGCCAGCATCATCCAGCCGAGCTTCTGGATCCTGCTTGCCTTCCTCCTCGCCTTCTCCTGGATGGCGCTGACCGGCGTGGTACGCGCCGAATTCCTCCGCGGCCGCAACCTCGACTATGTCCGCGCCGCCCGCGCCCTCGGCGTCTCCGACACCCGCCTCATGGCCCGCCACATCCTGCCGAACGCGATGGTGGCGACGCTCACCTTCCTGCCCTTCACCCTTTCGGGCAGCGTCACCATCCTCGCCTCGCTCGACTTCCTCGGCTTCGGCCTGCCGCCCGGGTCGCCCTCGCTCGGCGAGTTGCTGAGCCAGGGCAAGAACAACCTCCAGGCGCCCTGGCTCGCCTTCACCGGCTTCATCGTCCTCGGCGGCGTGCTGACCCTGCTGATCTTCGTCGGCGAGGCGGTGCGCGACGCGCTCGACCCGCGCAAGCTTCCGGGCGGCGGCCGATGACGGCGCCGCTGCTCCAGGTCGAGGACCTGACCATCGCCTTCGGCCCGCGCCCGGTGGTGCGCAACCTCTCCTTCGCCCTCCATCCCGGCGAGACCCTGGCGCTGGTCGGCGAGAGCGGCAGCGGCAAGTCGCTCTCCGCCCTCTCCACGCTCCGCCTGCTGCCGCCCGCTGCCCGCATCCTCTCCGGCCGCGTCATCCTCGACGGCACCGATGTCCTCGCCGCCGACGACCGCGCCCTGCAGCGCCTGCGCGGCGGCGTCGCGGGCATGGTCTTCCAGGAGCCGATGACCTCGCTCAACCCGCTACACGGCATCGGCCGCCAGGTGGGCGAGGCGGTGACGCTCCACCGGCCGCTCACCGGCGCCGCGCTCCGCGCCCGCGTGCTGGAGCTGCTGCGCCGGGCCGGCCTGCCCCGCGCCGAGGAGCGGATGGGCGCCTATCCCCACCAGCTCTCCGGCGGCCAGCGCCAGCGGGTGATGATCGCCGCCGCGCTGGCCAACGACCCGAAGCTGCTGATCGCCGACGAGCCCACCACCGCCCTCGACGTCACCATCCAGGCCCAGATCCTCGAACTCCTGGCCGACCTCAAGTCCCGGCTCGGCATGGCGATGCTGCTCATCACCCATGACCTCGCCATCGTTCGCCGCCACGCCGACCGCGTCGTCGTCATGCGCGACGGCGAGGCCGTGGAGCAGAACACCGCCGCCGCCCTCTTCGACGCCCCGCAACATCCCTACACGCGGATGCTGCTCGCCACCCAGCCCCACGGCCGCCCGGCCCCGATCGCCGGCGCTGCCCCGCTGGTGATGGAGGCGGAGGCCGTGCGCGTCCACTTCCCCATCCGCCGCGGGTTGCTCCGCCGCCAGGTCGGCGCGGTGAAGGCCGTCGATGGCGTCTCGCTGGCGGTGCGGGAAGGCGAAACCCTCGGCCTCGTCGGCGAGAGCGGCAGCGGCAAGACCACACTCGGCCTCGCCCTGCTGCGGCTGGAGGGCAGCGAGGGCGCCATCCGCTTCGAGGGCCAGGACGTCCAGCCGCTCTCCCGCCGCGCCCTCCGCCCGCTGCGCCGGCGGATGCAGATCGTCTTTCAGGACCCCTACGGCTCGCTCTCGCCCCGCCTCTCCGCCGGCGAGATCATCGGCGAGGGGCTGGAGGTGCATGAGCCCGGCCTGCCCCGCGCCGCGCGCGACGCAGCCGTCGCCGTCGCGCTGGAGGAGGTCGGCCTCGATCCCGCCATGGCGGGCCGCTACCCGCACGAGTTCAGCGGCGGCCAGCGCCAGCGCATCGCCATCGCCCGCGCGCTTGTCCTGAAGCCGCGCCTGCTGGTGCTGGACGAGCCGACCAGCGCGCTCGACGTCACCGTCCAGGCCCAGGTAGTGGAGCTCCTGCGGGCGCTCCAGGCCCGGCACCGGCTGGCCTATCTCTTCATCAGCCACGACCTTCGCGTGGTCCGCGCGCTGGCCCACCGCATCCTTGTGCTGAAGGACGGACGCGTGGTGGAGGAGGGTGAAGCGGAACAACTCGCCACCGCGCCACGCGAGCCCTATACCCGCGCGCTGATGGCGGCGGCATTCGATCTGCGCGCCTCCGGCACGGCCGACCCGCGCGCCTCCGGCACGACCGATTTGCGCGCCTCCGGCACGACCGGGTTGCGGACCGAGGCAGGGGCATGACGGAATTGGAGCGGCTGCGCACCCTGATGGCGGCGGGGCAGGTGAAGCTCGGCGTGCATATCCGCCGGATGAATTCGCCGGGCAGCCCGGTCTACCGCACCATGGAGAACGTGGCGCCGGCGGCCGCTATCCTCGCGCTGTCCTTTGGCAGCACCGTGCTGGTGCATTTCTATCTCGGCGCGGTGGTGCTGGCGGCCGGCTGCTGGTGGTGGCTGGCGAAGCAGCTGCCGAGGGTGAAGGACGGCGTTTTCGACCGCACCGCCGCCCTCGTCCTCTCCGACGAGAAGCAATTCGATTTCTGGTGGTCGCAAGGCGTCCTCAGCCTCTACGCCCGCCTGGCGGATGGCGACGAGCGAGCGGCGACCTCCCGGCAGAACTGGCGGGACTGGGTGCGCGCCTTGCCCGAGGGGCTGCAGATACTCGAGCCGAAGGGGAAATAGGATGGCCGTGCTGCTCTCGACCAAGGCCTCCACCATGGAGGACTGGCGCGATGCCCTGCTGGAGGTGGACCCAAGCCTCGAGATCCGTCTTTTCCCTGAGGCCGGCGATCCCTCGGACATTGAGGCCGCGGTCTGCTGGACGGCGCATGACCTGGGAGAGCTGCGTCGCTACCCGAACCTCCGGCTGCTGGTCTCCATGGGCGCCGGGGTGGACCACCTGCTACGCCCGCCGGGCCCGCCGCCCGGCGTTCCGGTGGCGCGCCTCGTCGATGAGCGGCTGACCCAGGGCATGACCGAATGGGTGCTGCTCAACGTGCTGCGCTTCCACCGCCAGGACCCGGAGTATCGTGCCCAGCAATCCGCCAGGCTCTGGCATGAGTTGCCGGCGCCGGACACCGCGCGGCGACGCATCGGCATCCTCGGCCTCGGCGCGCTTGGCGGCGACGCGGCCCGGGCGCTGCTGGCGCTTGGCTTCCCGGTGATGGGCTGGTCGCGCCGGCCGAAATCCCTGCCGGGCGTGGAAAGCTTCCATGGCGATGACGGCCTCGCCGCCATCCTCGGCCGCAGCGACATCCTGGTCTGCCTGTTGCCGCTGACGCCGGAGACGCGCGGCCTGCTCGACGCGGCGCGGCTCGCCCTGCTGCCCGCAGGCGCCTATCTGCTGAACTCCGCCCGCGGCGGCCATATGGTCGCGGCAGATGTGCTGGCCGCGCTCGATAGCGGCCGCCTCGCCGGAGCCGCGCTCGATGTTTTCGAGCCGGAGCCGCTGCCACCGGAGCATCCCTTCTGGACGCATCCCAAGGTCGTGCTGACGCCCCACGCCGCCAGCATCACCATCCCTCGCAGCGCGGCGCCTCAGGTCGTGGAGAACATCCACCGGGCGCGGGCGGGACTCGCACCCCTGAACCTGGTCGACCTCGCCGCCGGCTACTGACACCTCCCCGCAAAACCGCCGTGCAGTTTTGCGGGTGCCCCGAATGGGCGCGGCTCAGCCGGCCTTGCGGTTCTCGCGGGCCGTGTCGGCATTGGCGGGCTCGTTGGCGACCGCCGGCATCTCATGCGTCGTGGTCTCGGCCTCGGACATGATCTGGCGCATGTCGCGCAGGAAGGCGGTACCCTTCAGCGTGCGCTGCACGATGACGCTGCGGCGGTCCATTGGGTCCACCTTGCGGCGCGCGAGATCGAGCTCGCCGAGCCGGTCGAGCGCCCGGGTAATCGCCGGCTTGGAAACGTTCAGCTCGGCTGCCAGCCCGCGCACCGTATGCGGGCCATCGGTCAAGTAGACCGTGAGAAACACGCCGAGCTGGCGCGCCGAAAGGTCGGGTCCATCGCGCCGGACGAGGGCGACTACCGTGTCACGCAGAATGCCGACCAGCTGGTCGGGGTTGCTCTGTACCGCCATAGCTCCAATCCCCTCGCCCATTATGGGCCTTTGAACAATCCGGCGCCCAGGCTCTGGCCTGCCGGCCGGCATCGACAACGCAGTCACTGCAGTCTTGGATAACGCTTTCCCGCTCATGTATCAGAGCGGCTAGACCTGAAAAGTTTCCGCACCATCTCGTTTTCGTTACCGGGCCGGCCCTCTTGCCGCCCCGAACAGATCGGCGAAACCCTGCGCCAGGGCTCGCAAAGCCTGCGCTTCCCCGCCCTCTGGCCGTCCAGGACGGTTGGCGTCGTTCCAGGCGTAAAGGTCGAGATGCGCCCAGCGGACGCCTTTGGGCACGAAACGCCGCAGAAACAATGCAGCAACGATCGCCCCAGCCATCGGTCGAGACGAGACGTTGTTCATGTCCGCTACCGTACTATCCAGCCAGGAATCGTAAACGTCATGCAAAGGCAAGCGCCATACTGGATCATGGGTCGCCCGCCCCGCGGCCAGTAGCGTTTCCGCGAGCGCATCGTCGGGGGTGAAAAGCGCGGGTAAATCCGGCCCCAATGCAACCCGCGCGGCGCCGGTCAGCGTCGCGCAGTCGATCACCAGCGCCGGCTCCCGCTCCGCCGCATAGGCCAGCAGGTCGCAGAGCACGAGTCGCCCCTCGGCATCGGTATTGCCGATCTCGACGTTGAGGCCGGCCCGGGTGCGGAGCACGTCCATCGGACGGAAGGCCTGGCCGGAGACGGCATTCTCGACGGCGCCGACCAGCACCAGCAGCCGCACCGGCAGGCGCTGCCGCATCACCAATTCGGCGAGGCCGAGCACGGTCGCGGCGCCGCCCATGTCCTTCTTCATCCGCAGCATGCCGGAGGGCGGCTTGAGGTCGAGCCCGCCGGTGTCGAAGCAGACGCCCTTGCCGCAGAGCGCGACCAGCGGCGCTCCGGGCTCGCCCCATTCCAGCATGGCGACCCGCGGCGTCCGCGGGCTGCCAAGGCCCACCGTGGCCAGGGCCGGAAAGCCATCCGCCAGCGCCTCGCCTTCGATGACGCGGCAGGTGGCGCCATGCGCCTCGGCCAGAGACTGCACCTCCGCCGCCAGCTCGGCCGGGCCGAGCAGGTTGGCGGGCATGTTGATGAGGTTCCGGACCCGGTAGGTCGCCTCGGCCGTGGCGATGGCCATCTCGCTGCCCGGTGGCGGCACCAGCCGTGCCGGAGCCTGCTTCGGCGCCTTGAACCGGGTGAAGCGATAGGCCCCGAGGCACCAGCCAAGCGCCGCCGCCTCGCCATGCGGCGCCGGCTCGGCGAGCCGCCAAGCGCTGCCGGCGGGCAGGGCCTGCGCCAGGGCGGCGAAGGACCAGGGTGTTACCGCGCCCTCGCCGAGGCCCAGGACCGCGCCGGCCAGCCCTCCCTCGCCCGGCAGCAGTGCCAATTCCTGCGGCCGCCCGGCGAAGCCGATGGCCCGGAGGAAGTCGCCTGCCGTTGCCGGCAGCCGTTCCAGCAGCAGGCCGAGACCGGCCGGGCCGGTGCAGTGCAACGGCAAAGCATTCTCATCGGGCGCGGCGAGGCAATCGAGCATGGGGCTCCGGAAGCATGACGGGAAGGCGGCTCGTGGGCCAGGGGGTCCACAACCTTCGCGTGTGGCGTGCCTTCAACTTGCTCTGATTACCGAGCAATGTCCAGTAAATCGCAACAGGTAAGTAACGAAACCGGTTCTCGCCTCTCAGGATACCAGCCCGCGCAGATGGTCGCGGATCACCACGGGTGTGCAAGGCGCCTCCGCCGGTACCAGGTCCGCCCATTCCTCCACCCCCGGCAGCCGGCCCGGGTTGCGCCGCACCAACTCCGTCTTCAGGAAGGGGAAGCCGAGGCGGCGGACCAGCGCCGCCCAGAGGTGATGCGTCGGGTTGAGCGGCTGCTCCGCCAGCAGGGCCGCCCGCGCCTCCGGCGCCATCGCCTCGAGCCCCCGCAGCAGAGGGTGCGAGGCGGCGAGCAGCGCCCGCTCCACGGGGTCCGCCAGCACCGCCCCGGCCAGTCGTCCATAGCCGAACAGCGCCGCGACCCGGTGCCCGCGCCCGCGCATCCAGCGGGCGAAGCGCAGCTCGCCCCGCTGCACGACGAGCCATTTGGAATGGCTGATCCGCATCGCGGCCAGGAAGCGATGCAGGTCGCCCACCGCCGCCGCGCCGCGCGCGAGCAGCAGGTAGCTTTGCAGATGCGGCCCGCCCTGGATGCTCTCCGTCATGCCGAAGAGCCCCTCCCCGCCACCGCGCAGCGCCTCAATCACCGGCCGCATCGGGCGGATGGGGCCGAGTACGCTGTCATTGGCGAGCATGAGTTCCGCAGCCTCCGGCCAGCGCCGCGCCGCCTCCGGCGCCAGGTCCCGCCAGGCGCCGAAGTCGAGGCCGAAATTCCGCCGCTGCGCCAGCAGCGCCGCATGGACGCGCATCGCCTGCCAGTCTTCCTCCGGCACCGCCGCCGCCATGGTGATGAACACGACGGCGAAGCCCTCAGCCGCCAGAGCCGCCACCTGCCGCCGCACCATCTCCGAGATGCGGCCGGAGGCGGCGTAATGAACATAGAGTGCGACGCTACGTGCCCCGGGCCGGGCATCCTCGCCCGGCTCCAGCCGCAGCAGGGGCGACGGGCCGGGGTTCATCCGGCGCCAGGCATCCCGAGGCAGGCTGCGGCCCACCTCCAGCCCTACCTCGAGCACCCGCCGCGCCAGGCGACTCCAGGTGCCGGCGGTGCTGTAGCCATGGATGGCGCGGCGCAGTCCGGGCGGCTGCTCGGTGAGCGCGGTCAGCCGATAGGGCTCGAAGGACATGGCAGAAGGGCTGGTCCGGCGGGAGGGAAGGGTGGGTCCTGGTCGGACTCGGTCCGGATGCCAGGACGGCGCCGTCTCGCACGAATCGCAGCCGAGGGCCAAGCGATGCCCTGCCGGACCCCGCGGCGCCTCCGGCCGGCCTCTGGGAGTTCCCGTCGGCCCCCGCACTGCCGTTTCGGCTGCGTCTCGGCGGCTTGGCATGCCGGACGTTGCATCCAGCACCGTGGGTCGCTCACGATGAATTGCAGAAGCCGAACGACCCGATGATGGGCCGCCCTTGGCTCGTCCGGCAGGAAACGGCCCGCCGCAGGCCTCAGCAGCGGCGCCGGAGACCTTTGTCCCGTTCGACCGGCTGCGGCGGGACTGCGGGTGCCCATCCTCGCCGCGCGCGGGCCCTTCCGCTACTCCGCCGACGACAGATCAGGATGGCGCCCTCGAAGTCGGGGGAGGCGAAGCCTCGCCTCCCCCATTGCCTCACCACCAGTGCCGCCGACCATGGCCGCCGAGGGAGCCGGCGGTCAGCACGCCGAGCGCGTAGCCGATGACGCCGGCGACGAGCAGCGCGATCGCCGGCTGCTCCTTCACCACATGCCCGACCTGACTCGCCGCGGCTTCGGCGCCCTTGCGCATATCGCCGTAGACCTCCTGCGCCTGCCCGGCCACCTGGCGGGCGATGCCCTCGGCGCGCTGGCTGCCGCTGCCGGTGACCTCACCGAACGCTTCCTGGGCCTTGCCGACCACGCCGCGGGCGGCGCCTTCGAGATTGTCGCTGTTCATGGTTCGAATCCTTCGTGTTGGGATGGAATGATGGATGGATCAGGCGGCCAGCGCCGGCCGCGTGCCCCGCCGTGCGCCGGCCACGGCCGCCGCCGCCCCCAGCAGCAGGGCGAGGAAGCCGGTGAAGGCAGCGAGCGATGCCCCGCGGGCCGAGGCATCGGCGGCCTTCCGGGCATCTTCCTCGGCTTCCTTCAGCGCCTCGGTCGCCTGCTGCTCGACCTGCTGGACGCGCGTCTCAGCCTCCTGCTGGCTGATGCCGAACTCCGCCGCGGCGAGCCGGGTCAGTCGCTCGCGGTCCGCCGGGGCAAGCTGGCCCCCGGTGACGCGGCGGGTGACGAGCCGGCCCATCTCGGCCTTGCGCTGGTCGGAGGTCAGCTGCGCCGGGTCGCCGCCGGTGTTCAGCGCATCCTGGGCCCGCCGCAGGACAGACTGAGCCGCCGATTGCAGGACGCCGGTATCGGTCCGGTCAGACACCTCGCGCCCTGCGGCCGAGGCCGCCGAGCCGACGCCGCTGGCCAGCCCGCCGGCGAGGCCGGAAGCCCCGCGCGCCGCGGAGGAGGCCAGGCCGACAGCGGCATTGCCCAGCAGGGCGACGGAGAGCAGCGCGCAGGCGCCCCACACCGCCATTCCGTGCAAGGTTCCGTCCGTGACGTCGGCGGTGCCGGAGAGGCGTGCCGCGACATAGCCGCCGATGCCGAGCGCCATCAGGTTGGCGACCAGGATCCAGACCGCCGCGCCGATGCCGAGGCTGGATGCATCGGGCGTCGAGCGCGCAGTAGCGTCGATGGTCGTGGCGCCGATCCCGAGGCCGAGGAGGTTGAGCGTCAACCCGATGGCGAGCGCGACGACGACGCCGGCGAGCACGGCACCCCAGGAAACGCGGCGAGGGAGGAGCGTCCCTCCCTCCGCGGCAACGGGGCGCGCAAGACCACGCGGTCCGGCCGCCTGGCCGGAACTGCTGAATGACATGCAGGGAACTCCGATCGAAACTGCGCCTGCCCGAGCGGTCGGGCGGCGGGGAGGCGGCGGCAACCGCGCCGCGGGCTCCAGCGCCGCCCCGCGGGCCCTACCGCGTGACGTCGCGGACGGTGTCCTTCGCCTTGCCGGCGCCGCTCTGCACCTTGCCCTCGACCTTCTCGGCGACACCCTCGGCCTGGGTGGCAGCGTCGCCGGTGACCTTGCCGATCGCTTCCTTCACCGAGCCCTTCACCTGCTTCGCGGTGCCGGCAATACGATCCTTGTCCATGTGAACCCTCCCTGTTGTTCGTGCCCAGACGGCACCTTGACCCGAGGCGGCTATTCTGCCCGGGGCCGGTCCATAACCTGATCGAACCGGCGAGGTTCCGTTTGGCACCGCACGATTTTGGGTGCCGAAGCGCAGCGACAACGGAAGCAGATGCATCAATCGATTAGGGCATCTGCACTATTTCGGCTGTTTTCCGCGGCCGGGTTGGGGCGTGGCTCCGGTAACCCCCTGCTCCCGCGCCCAGACGACGAGGGCGGCCCGGCTATGCACATCGGTTCGGGCATAGAGCGCATTGACGTGGTTGCGCACGGTGGCCAGGGACAGGCCAAGGCGCCGGGCGATGGCGTGGTTGTCGAGCCCTTCGCAGACCAGCCCGAGCACCTCGCGGCGGCGCCCAGAGATGTCGGCGATGTCGCCACCGGACTTCGTGCCGGGACGGCCCGACTGGCGCAGGCGCGCAAGGGCCTGCAGCATGGTGTAGTGGAACCAAGACGTGTCCTGCATGACCGCTTCGAGGGCGGCGACGACATCCGCCTCGGTGCGCCGCTGCTCGGTGATGTCGAGGAAGGCCAGCAGGGCATGCGGCCGGTCCTGGATGCCGACGGTTTCGGCCGAGACCAGGCAATCCATCGCCTCGCCCTCCCGCGGACGGAGCCGTGCGGCGAAGGCCTGGACCGTGCCGGTTTCGGCGAGCAGGCGCTCGAATTCCTGCTGTGCCGACTGGTCTTCCCATAGGCGCAGCTCCGCCGCGACGCGGCCGAGCATCTCGGCCTCGGCATGGCCGAAGGCCTGCCGGAAGGCGTCGTTGACCAGCACGAAACGCAACCCGTCATCCTCGGCCTCGGTGATCGCCATGGGCACAGGCGCGAGGCGGAACGCCTTGGCGAAGCGCTCCTCGCTCTGGCGCAGCAGCGTCTCCGCCCGTCGCCGCGGCTCGAGATCGGCGAAGGTGAAGAGCATGCAGGCCGCATCGCCCACGTCGATCGGCTGGCCAGCGACGATGACGAGCTTGGCGCTGCCATCGGCGAGGCGCAGCGAGGCCTCCATCTGCGGGACCGTCCGGCCCTCGCGCAGCCGCTCGACCGCGAGTTCGCGCCGGTCCGCGCCGTCGAGCACGTCGAGCTCGTAGAGCGGGCGGCCGATGACGTCCTCGCGGGTGTAGCCGGTGAGTTCGAGGAAGCCGGCATTCACCTTCACATAGCGGAGGTCGGCGAGGCGCAGGATCGTTGCCGGCGCGGGGTTCGCGCCAAAGGTACGCTCGAAGCGTTCCTCGGCATCGTACCGCTCCGTCTCGTCGCTGAGGATGAGCGCGAGGCAGTCGGGACGGCCATCGGCATCGGTAAGGGCCAGGCTGCGGATGCGGTGCGTCCGGAGCGGCTCCGCGCTGCCCGCCGGCGCGACCTGCACGACCACCTCGTCGAAGGCCTCGCCGGACAGGATGCGCTCCATCGGATAGGCCCCTTCAGGCAGGCGGTGCTGGTTCCGGTAGCGCAGCTCGAAGCGCGTCCGGTACTCCGAGACCGTGCGGCCGAGATCCTCGATGCGGTTGATGCCGTGCATCTCGAGGCTGCGCGGGTTGGCCCAGGCGATGGTCTGGTCCGGTTCGATGAGGATGACGCCTTCGGTCAGTGCGGTGACGAGCTGCTGCAATTGCCGGTGGTCCGCCTGGTGCCGGGCGGGGAACAATGTCTCGTCTCCTTGATCCGTCATCGGGAACCCTCGTTCGTGCGGCCGCTACGGCCGTGGCACGAAAGGGGCGACGGCCGCCCCGGGTTCCGGGGGCGCCGGCATCGCCGGTCAGGCCGTGCCGGCGAACCAGGCGGCGACGGCGGCAACCGAGGGCAGCACCAGCGTGCCGGCCGGCACCTTCGCCACCTCGGCGGCATCCTCGCTCGCCAGGATGCGCGTCCCGATGCCGGCGGCGAGCGCCGCCTGCATGTCGCTCGCCTTGTCGCCCAGCATGAGCGAGGCGCCGAGCGCGATGCCATGCGCCGTCGCCGCGTCCAGCAGCATGCCCGGCCCCGGCTTCCGCCGAGGCGTCTCGCGCCTGTAGCGACCGATGCCGTGCTGCGGATGGTCGGGGCAGTATTCCACGGCGTGGAGCGGCACGCCCTCATGGGCGAAGCGCTCGCCCATCCAGCGCATCAGCGCGTGGAAGTCGTCCTCGGTGTAGAGCCCCCGCCCGATGCCCGACTGGTTGGTGACAACCACCAGCAGCAGCCCCCGCGCCGCCGCCTGCCGGCAGAGCACGAAGATGCCGGGGACGAACGCCACCTGGTCCGGCCGGTGCACATAGCCATGGTCGATGTTGACGATGCCGTCCCGGTCGAGGAAGAGCGCCCGCCGCACGCGTTACGTTGGTCCGAGGAGGTCGGTGACGGTTCCGTCCTGGGCGATGCGTCCTGCGTCGAGGCGGATGACGCGGGTGCACCACTCGCGGACGATGTTCATGTCGTGGGAGGCGAGGACCAGGATCTCGGCCTTGGTGATGAGGTCCTCGAGCTTGGCCCGCGCGCGCTGCATGAAGTCGGCGTCGCCGGCGAGGAACCACTCGTCCATCAGCAGCACCTCGGGGTCCATCACGGTGGCCATGGCGAAGGACAGCCGGACCGACATCCCGGCCGAGTAGGTGCGCACCGGCACGTCGAGAAACTCGGCGAGGCCCGAGAAGGCGCCGACCTCCTCGGCCAGGGCCGTGCTTTCCGCCTCGCCCAGGCCGCGGAACAGGCCGCGGAGCACGATGTTCTCCCGCCCCGTCGCATGCGGGTCCATCCCCGCCGCCGGGTCGATCAGCGCGCCGATGCTGCCCGCCACCTCGAGCCGGCCGCCGACCGGCTCGTAGACCCCGGCCAGCGTCCTGAGCAGGGTGGTCTTGCCGGCGCCGTTGTGGCCGATGAGCGCCACCCGCTCGCCGGGGCCGATGCGGAAGCTCAGCTCGCGCAGCGCCGAGACCACGACGCGGCTGGCCTCGTCCTGGCGCAGCCGGAGCGGCGAGTTGGCGAGGATGCGCTTCTTCAGCGAGCGCGCACCCAGGTGGTAGAGCGGGAACTCGATGGTCACCGCCTCGGCATGGATGTGGGGCATGCTCAGACCCAGAAGGCGATGCGGCCGCGGAAGCGGATAAAGAAGCCGAGCGCGAGCGCGGCCATGGCGGCGGTGAAGAGGCAGGCCGCGGCCCAGACGCCGGGCGAGGCGCCGCCCTCGACCAGCGGCCCGCGCACCGTCTCCATCACGACGTAGAAGGGGTTGAGCACCAGCCAGTCCGCCTTGCCGGGCCCGAGCAGCTCGGGCTTCCACAGCACCGGCGACAGGAAGAAGGCGAGCTGCATGACGCTGCCGACGATCGGGGGGATGTCGCGGAAGCGGGCACACAGCATGCCGAGGAAGAGGGCGAGCGCGCAGGCGTTGACGCCGAGCAGCACGAGCCCCGGCAGCGCCCAGAGCGCCTCCCAGCCCGGCCAAACGCCAGTGAAGAGGAAGACGGCGAGGATGATGGGCAGGCTGTGGGCGGCGATGACGGCGTTGCGCCAGACGCAGCGGAGGATGTGGACGGTATAGGGCAGCGGCAGCTGCCGGATGATGCCCTCGGCGCTGGTCAGGCTGGTGCAGGCATCGGTGACGATGGTGCTGATGGTGTTCCAGGTGATCAGGCTGACGGCAATGAAGGGCAGGTAGTCCGCCAGGCTCATCTTGAACAGCGAGGAGTAGAGCAGCCCGAGCCCCACCACCATGAAGGCGTTCGACAGCGTCAGCCAGAACGGCCCCAGCACCGAGCCGCGGTAGCGGTTGCGGATGTCGAGCGAGGCCAGCGCCATCGACAAACGCCACCGCCGAACCCCCGTCGCAATGTCCCCCAGCGCCGTCGCACGACGACGCGGAACACGGGCATCAAAAAGATAGGTGGTTTCGGCAATGGCCGCTCGGTCCAGCATGATGGGGCTATAGACTCCTCTTGATCGGGGCGCCATCGGGCTTGCATCCCGGCCCGAAACTCGTCATATCCCCCGCCGCGCCTGGGTAGCTCAGCTGGTTAGAGCACGGCACTCATAATGCCGGGGTCGCCGGTTCAAGTCCGGCCTCAGGTACCACTCCCTCGCGCTAGGCGGCCACCACGGCCGGCCGCTTGACCAGCCGCAGCGCCAGCGCCGTCACCACCGTTCCGGCCAGCAGCGCGGCCACATAGCCGCCGAGATGCGAGACCGCATTCGGGATCGGCAGCACGAAGACGCCGCCATGCGGCACCTTGAGCTCCGCCCCAACGGCCATGGAGATCGCCCCTGCCACCGCCGAGCCCGCGACCAGCGCCGGGATCACCCTGAGCGGGTCCTTCGCTGCGAAGGGGATGGCACCCTCGGAGATGAAGGCGAGGCCCAGCACCCCGGCCGCCGGCGCCGCCTCCCGCTCTTCCGGGGTGAAGCGGTTGCGGAACAGCAGGGCTGCCAGCGCCAGCCCGAGCGGCGGCACCATCCCGGCGACCATGGCGGCCGCCATCGGGCTGTAGACCTGGCTCGCCAGCAGCCCGGTCGAGAAGGCATAGGCTGCCTTGTTCACGGGACCGCCCATGTCGAAAGCCATCATCCCGCCGATGACGAGGCCGAGCACGACCGCCTGACTCCCCTGCATCCCGCGGAGGAACTCGGTCAGCCAGGCGAGCGCCGCCGCCACCGGCCCGCCGGCCACATAGATCAGCGCCAGGCCCGTGATCAGCGCCCCAAGCACCGGAAGGATGAGCACCGGCTTCAGCCCCTCCAGCGTCCGCGGCAGCCACAGCGCCCGGTTGAGCCAGGCGACCGAATAACCTGCGACGAACCCTGCCACGATCCCGCCGAGGAAACCGGCGTTGAGCTGCCCCGCGATCATCCCGCCGATCATCCCGGGCGCGATCCCCGGCCGGTCGGCGATGGAATAGGCGATGTAGCCCCCGAGCGCCGGCACCATCAGGGCAAGGGCCGCCTTGCCGCCGATCTGGAACAGCGCGCCCGCCAGCGTATCCCGGTGCGCCTCGTCGAAGGCATAGATGCCGCCCAGCGCGAAGGCGAGCGCGATCAGCAGGCCGCCCGCCACGGTGAAGGGCAGCATGAAGGAAACGCCCGTCATCAGGTGCTTGTAGGGCCCGCTGAGCGACGTCCTGCTTGCCGCCGACGCCTGTTGCGCATTGGCCTCTCCCCGGACCTCGGCCTCGGCGAAGGCGCGGCGGACCAGCGCCGGCCCATCATTGATCGCTGCCTTGGTCCCGCTGAGGAAGACCCGCTTGCCGCCGAAGCGGGAAAGGTCCACCTGCGTGTCGGCCGCGATCAGAACCAGGTCGGCCTCCGCGATCTCAGCCGGCGTCAGCGCGTTCTGCGCACCCACCGAGCCCTGGGTTTCGACGCGGATCGCATGGCCGAGGGCCTTGGCCGCCCCTTCCAGCCCCTCGGCCGCCATGAAGGTATGGGCGATGCCGGTCGGGCAGGAGGTGATGGCGGCGATCTTCTGGCCCTTCGCCCCGGCCGGCGCCGTGCCGCCCTCGAGCCGCGCCAGCACCGCGGCCGGGTCGGCCAGCACCTCGGTGATGCCGGCGCGGATGGCCTGCAGGCCGGACAAACCTTCAGGCGCCGCCGCTTCGCCGACCAGCAGCAGCCCGTCGGCCTCGGGAAAGGCGGGAAGGGGGGAGATAATGCCGCGCTCCGTCCGCACCTCGACGGTGAGGTTCCGCCCGACCTTGCGCGCCACTTGGCGCAGCGCCTCGGCGGCCAGCATGGCCTGGACGGGGCTGTCCCCCGCCTCCACCACCGCGATCGTCCCGGACATGGCTTCCTCTCCGTCCCCTACGCCACCGGCTCGGCGGCGAGCGTGGCGGTGATCGCCTCCACCGCCGCCCTTCCGGGCAATTGCGCCCCCGGCTGCTGCAATTTCGCCGCGGCGAAGCCGGTGGCCCGGCAGGCCAGCGCTGCCAGCCCCAGCCCATCGGCAAGGCCGGTGGCGATGCCGGCCACCATCGCATCGCCCGCGCCGACGCTGCTTGCAGCGATGCGAAGGGCCGGCGCCCGGACCATCAGCGCCTCGCCCGCGGTGACGAAGAGCGCGCCCTCCGCCCCGAGCGAGACCACCGCCAGCCGCACCCCGCGCGCCACCAGCCCGCGCGCCGCCTCCAGCAGCGCCGTCCGGTCCGCCAGCTTGCGCCCGGCCCAGCCTTCCAGCTCATGCCGGTTCGGCTTGATGGCATGCGGCAGCACCGGCGCATCCAGCACGGCGGCGAGCGCCGGCCCGCTGGCATCGACCACCACCCGCGCCCCCTGCTCGGTCAGCAGCCCGACGAGGTCGGCATAGGTCTCGGGCACCAGCCCCGGCGGCAGGCTGCCCGCCAGCACCGCGACCGTCCCCTTGCCGACCGCCACATGCAGCGCCGCCAGCGCCTCCTCCAGCGCCGCCGGCTCGGGCTCCGTGCCGGGGAGGTTGATGTCGGTCGTCGCCCCCGTCGCCCGGTCCAGCAGCTTGACGTTGGTCCGCGTCTCGCCCGGGATGCGCACGCAGCAATCCTTGATGCCCCGCTCGGCGAAGAGGGCGCGGTAGGGCGCGTCATTCGCCGCCCCCAGCAGCCCCGTCGCCGTGACGGGCACGCCCCAGTCGGCGAGGCAGGCCGCGACATTAACCCCCTTGCCCGCCGGGTGCCGCGTGGCGCCGCGCGCCAGGTTGACCGCGCCGGGCCGGAGCGCCTCCAGCTCGACCGTCTGGTCGATCGCCGGGTTCAGCGCGAGGGTGACGAAGGGTACGGCCATCAGGCGGCCGCCTGCGGCGCCGGCCGCGCCATCGCATCGAGTTCCGCTTCCAATTCCCGCACCTCCGCTGCCGTGCCGCAGGCGATGGCGCGCGCGGCCAGCGCCCGCAGCGCCGGCAGGGTGGCGCCGCGCAGCACCGCCTTCACCCCTGGGATGTCGCGCGGCGTCATCGAGAGTTCCGCGACGCCAAGCCCCGTGAGCAGCGCCGCGCCGAAAGCCTCGCCCGCCAGCCCGCCGCAGACGCCGACCCAGCGCCCATGCCGTGCCGCCGCCTCCACCGTCTGCGCGATCAACCGCAGCACCGCCGGGTGGAGACTGTCCGCCTCCGCCGCCAGTTCCGGGTTCTGCCGGTCGATCGCCAGCACGTACTGGGTGAGGTCATTCGTCCCGACCGAGAAGAAGTCGACATGCCGGGCCAGCGCATCGGCCTGCACCGCGGCCGCCGGCACCTCGACCATGATGCCGACAGGTACCTCCGGCGCCTCGACCTCGGCCCGGATGCGCTCGCAGGCCGCGCGCAGCGCCACCACCTCCGGCACCGAGGTCACCATCGGGAACATGATGGAAAGCGGCCCGCCCGCGGCGGCGGCACGGTAGAGGGCACGGAGCTGCGGCTCCATCAGGTCCGGCCGGCGCAGCAGCAGCCGCGCGCCGCGGACGCCGAGGAAGGGGTTGGCCTCCACCGGCAGGCGGAGATGCGGCACCTGCTTGTCGCCGCCGATATCGAGGGCACGGACGATGAGGCGCCGGCCGCCCAAGGCCTCCAGCATGGCACGGTAGGTGGCGTACTGGTCCTCCTCCCCCGGCGTGTCGCCGCGTTCGAGAAAGAGGAATTCGGTGCGCATCAGCCCCACCCCCTCGGCTCCCTGGGCGAGGGCGAAGGCGGCCTGGTCGGGCAGGTTGATGTTGGCCGCGACCTCGATGCGGTGGCCGTCCCGCGTCGCCGCCGGCTCCGCCCGTTGCGCGGCCTCGCGCACCCGCTGCTCCTGCTGGGCGGCGAGGAAGGCGCGGGCGGAGGCGAGGTCGGCTTCGCCGGGCGAGAGGTGCAGCCGGCCGGTGGCGCCGTCCAGCACCGCCTCCGTCCCCGGCTCAAGCTCCAGCAGGCCGGGCCCGCCCGCGACCAGCGCCGGCAGGCCGAGGGTGCGGGCGAGGATCGCGGTATGCGAGGTCGGCCCGCCGGTTGCCGTCGCCAGCCCGATCACGCGGCTGGGGTCGAGCCCCGCCGTATCGGAGGGGGCAAGGTCCTCGGCGACCAGGATCACCGGCCCTTCCGGCAGGTCGTGCAGCGAGCCACCGGCGAGTGCCGGGTCGATCTGCCCGAGCACCCGCCGCCCGACATCGCGCAGGTCGGCCGCCCGCCCGGGCAGCACCGGGTTGCCGAGGGCGGCGAGGCCAGCCGCCACCCGCTCCACCGCCTGGTGCCAGGACCAGGCAAGGCCATGACCCTCCACCATCAGCTGGCAGGTGGTGGTGATGAGGTCCGGGTCCTCCAGCAGCCCGGCATGGGCGCGGAAGATGGCGGCCTCGCCGGGGCCGAGGCGGCGGGCCGTGTCGTCCTCCAGCGCCTTGAGCCGGGCGCGCGTCGCGCAGATCGCCTCCTCCAGCCGTGCCCCGCCCTCGGCGAGCGGCAGCGGCGTATCCGGGATGGCGGCCTCGGCGTCGGCGAGGACATGGATGCGGCCGATGGCAAGCCCCGGGCTGGCGCCGATGCCGGCGAGCGAGATGGGCGACCCGGCCGGTTCCCAGCCACGCGCCGGCGCCGCGGCGCGCCGCGCCGCCTGCGCCGCATCGGCCTTCTCCTGCGCGCTGAGCCCGGTGATGGCCGCCCGCATCCGCGCCAGCGCCGCCGGCGTCCCGGCCGAGACGGTGACGCTGTCCCCAGCCTTCAGCCCCAGTTGCAGCAGCCCGACCAGCGCCGTGGCATCGGCTGCCTGCTCGCCATGCCTCACCTGCACGCGGCCGCCCGCGCCACGGGCCGCCTCGACCCAGCGCGTCGCCGGGCGGGCATGCAGGCCGGCCGGGTAGTCCACCACCCAGTCCCAGCGCTCGGCGAGGTCGGCGGCCGGCGCTCCCGGCGCGGCGGCACCCGGCTCGGCGGAAAGGGCGGCGATGATCGCCTCCGCGTCATCCGTGGCGAACAGGGCCTGGAGCCGCGCCGGCTCGTTCAGCAGCCGCGTCAGACGCCGGAGGATGGCGATGTGCTCGTCCGAGGCGGCGGCGATGCCGATGACGAGGTACGCCACCTGGCCGGGATTCCACTCGACGCCCTCCCGCACCTGCAGGATGGCCAGGCCGTTCCGCCGCACCAGGCCGCGGTCCGCCCCCATGCCGTGCGGGATGGCAACGCCATGGCCGAGAAAGGTGTTCGCCGTCCCCTCGCGCTGCGCCATGCTTTCGGCATAGCTGGGCTCGACGCAACCGGCGCCGGCGAGAAGCTGGGCGGCCTCGGCGATGGCAGCGGCCTTGCCCGCCGGCCGTGCGTCGAGGCGCACCAGGTCACGGCTGATCGACATGGGAGGCGCGGCTGTGGCCATGGGGGACGTTCCTGCCTTGCGTCGTTGGACATGAATGAAATCGTTCTCAGTCGGCTTGTCAAAGAAAATCGGCGGCTTTTACGCGGTTCCAGGTTGCGGCTCCGATGTCTGGAGGGCAAGCTGCAGCGACTTTGTTGAAACCGATTGCAGCGCATGACCACCAGCATCAAGGATGTCGCCCGCGCCGCCGGCGTCTCGCCCGCCACGGTTTCGCGCGCCCTGGGCAAGGGGCCGGTGAGCGAGGCGCTCCGAGCCCAGGTGCTGGAGGCGGTGCGCGCCACAGGCTACCGCCCCAACCTCGCCGCCCGCCGCCTCCGCTCGCAGGAGAGCGGGACGATCGGGCTGGTCCTCGCCGATATCGGCAACCCCTTCTTCACCGGCGTCGCCCGCGCCGTGGAGGCTGCCGCCTATGAGGCCGGCCTCCGCGTCCTGCTCTGCAACACCGACGAGGACCCGGCGCGCGAGGCCGCCTACCTTGCCCTGATGCAGGAGGAGCGGGTGGCCGGCCTGATCCTCGCCCCCACCCGCATCACCGCCGAGGGGCTGGCGGAAGCGCCGCCCGCCATGCCGGTGGTGCTGATCGACCGCCCCGGCCCGCCCGGCCTCTTCGATTCCGTCCTGCTGGACAATGCGGGGGCGAGCGCCGCGCTGGTCGACCACCTGGTGGCGCAGGGCTACCGCCGCATCGCCGGGCTGTTCGGCCAGACCAGCGGCACCGGGGTGGAGCGGGCCGAGGGCTACCGCGCGGCCATGGCCCGGCACGGGCTGGCACCGGCGCTGCGCTTCGTCCTGCCGCAGGCGGAGGCGGCGGAGACCGGCTTCGCCGCGCTTTGCCAGGAGGGGCAGCCGGAGGCGATGATCGCCAGCAATTCGCTCCTGCTGATGGGCCTGCTGCGCGCGGCCCGTGGCGCCGGCCTTCGAATCCCCACGGACCTGGCGCTCGCCGGCTTCGACAACGAGCCCTGGACCGGGCTGGTCGAACCCGGCGTCACGGTGATCGAGCAGCCGCTCGAGGCGATCGGCCGCCAGGCGATGGCGCTGCTCTTCGAGCGGCTGCGGACCCCGGCGGCACCGATCCGCAAGGTGATGCTCAGCGGCCGTGCGGTTCTGCGCGGCTCCACGGCATCAGTTCGGGCCCGGCTTCACAATTCCACGAAGACGCCGCCGCCCTCGAGCTTCACCTTGTAGGTGGCGACCGGCACCTCCGCCGGCTCGTTCAGCGCGGCGCCGGTGCGGATGTCGAAGCAGGCCTGGTGCAGCGGGCATTCCAGCTTGCCGTCCTCGCAATAGCCGTCCGACAACAGCGCATATTCATGCGTGCAGATGTCGTTGACCGCGAAGATGCCGTCCTCCAGCCGCACCACGGCGATGCAGGTATCGCCGATGCGCACCGGCAGCGGCATGTTCTCGGCCAGGTCGCCTTCCTCGGCGACGCGGTGCCATTCGGCCATGGGCGTTCAGACCTCCACCAGGATGTATTGTCCGTCGACCGAGACGGGGAAGGTCTCGGCGACGAAGGGACCTTTCGCCAGCGCCTCGCCCGGCTCGACGCTGACGGCATAGGTGCGGGCGCGGATGCTCTCCGGGTCGCAATAGCTCTGGCCGGTGCGGATGTCGAACTCCCAGCCATGCCAGGAGCAGGCGAGCATCTCCTGCGGCCGCGAATACTCGTACCGCCCCGGCTCGGACGAGCGCACGAGCCCCGTCAGCCGTCCGGCACAGAGGCTGCCCCCCTCATGCGGGCAGCGGTCGGTGAGGGCGAAATACTCGCCCGCCACATGGAAGAGCGCGATGCGCCGCCCGCGCACCTCCACCAGCTTGCGGCCGCCCGGCGGAATCTCGCCCACCGCGGCGACGACATGGCGGGCCATGCGCGTCCTCCCTCGTTGTTGTCTCGGGAGGCTAACCCGGTCAGGCCGCGCTCGCCACCCGCCGCGGCTCGGCGGGGGCATTGCCCTGCCAGACGGCCATGGCGACGTACTCCACCGGATCATGCGTGCAGAACACCGCAAGCGAGGCGTCCGGTTCGACGAGAAGACCACGCAGCCGGGCTTGGTTGGCGCGGGCGAGGCGCGAGTCCCAGGCCATGAAGCGTTCATAGGCGGCGGTGCCGGCGGGGCAGCCGGGCAGGCGCTCATGCACCTCGCGGCGGCTGAAATAGGCATCGCCCGCATGCAGCATCCAGCCGCGCGGGCCCTCGATGGCCACGCCGGCATGGCCCGCGCTGTGGCCGGGCAACGGCACCATCAGGATCTCGGGCGGCAGGCCCTCCAGCTCGGCCACCGCATCGAAGCCGAACCAGCGCTCCGTTGTACGGTCGGAGTAGAGGCGCCAGCGGGCGGTGTCGCCCCATTGCGCCGGGCGGTAGCGGATCCGGTCGAGCCAGCTGCGGCGGGCGCGGGCGGCCTTGGCTTCCGGCGCCATGACATGCACGGCGGCATTGGGGAAGTCGATCAGCCCGCCGGCATGGTCGAAGTCGAGATGCGTCATGACGATATGGCGCACGTCATGCGGCGAATGGCCGAGGCGGCGCAGGTGGCGCAGCATGGTGCGGTCCGGGTCGAGGCGGAAGCGCAGCAGCGCGGCGTTCACGGCGGGCAGCCGCAGCCAGGGCCGCGCCATGTCACGCAGGCCGAGGCCGGTATCGACCAGCACCAGCCCGTGCCGGTCGGTCTCGATGGCGAGGCAATGGCAGCTCAGCCGGCCGATGGCGCCCGGGCTGATCCCGTCCATGAGGGCGCCGCCCAGGGGGCGGGCCGGGCCGCAATCGAGGTGGTGGATGCGCATGCCGTGTCCTCCTGTGCGAAGGAACGGCAGGGAGGCGGCGCGGGTTGCGTTCGAGGAAACAAATTAGTTCGAATCCGGAGCGATCATGGCGCGAGCGCGCCGCGCGGCACCACCGAGACGGCCTGCGCCACGGCCTCCAGCACCGCCTCGCGCGCCGTGCGGGCGGGCGCCCGGGGCCGCGACGGGCTGGAGGGCCAGCGGCTTGCTCCACAGCCGCAGCACGGCGCGCAGCGAGACGAGGCGCACCGGCGCCTCCCGCGCGTGGCCGTGTGTGGCGCGGTGCAGGTCAACGAAGCCCCCGGCGGATCGCCTCGGCCGGTCCGGGGGCGTCCGCAGGAAAGGACACCTCCAGGCTGTGCCCTTGGTCGTCAATTCGTCCGATCTTCGGCATGCCGAAAGCGACGCGCAGCAAAGGGCTGGCCGACTTTGAATGGCGCGGAGGCCCTTTGCCGCGGACCAGGTCTATGCGTCTTGCTGGTCCCCGCCCACCGCGTCAGTGCCCGCCGCTGCCATCCCAGCCGGACTGCGCTGGAACGGCACCTCAATCTGGCAAACGAGCCCAGTCCGTGCCCAGGTGAGCGACAGGGCGCCGCCGAGTTGCCCGCGTACCGTGCTTTCCAGCACCCGAGAGCCGAAGCCGCGCCGCGACGGCGGTCCAGCGAGCGGCGGCCCGCCCGCCTCTGCCCAGCACAGTCGCAGCGTGCCGTCCTCGACGCGCCAGGATACCGAGACACGTCCATCGGGAATGGACAAGGCGCCGTGCTTGGCTGCGTTTGTCGCCAGCTCGTGCACCGCCATCGCCAGGGGCTGCGCCGTGCCGGGCGGCAGCACCACCGGCGGGCCGTCCAGGTCCGCACATTGGCCCGCCAGGAAGGGTGCGAGTTCGCCCCGCAGCATTGCATACAAGGCGGCGCCATCCCAACGCGCCTCGGCCAGCAATGTCTGCGTCCGGGCCAGCGCCGCAACGCGGCCCTCCACCGCCCGCGCGAAGGTGGGCACGTCGTTAGCCCGCGTCAGCCGCAGCATCGCTTGCACCACAGCGAGTGCGTTTTTGGAGCGGTGGTCCACTTCCCGCGCCAGCAAAGCCTGGCGCTCCTCGATCGCCTTCCGCTCCCGCAGGTCGCGGAAGATCCCCGCAACGCCGATGACGCGTCCGTCTGGTGCGAGCATCCGTGACGCAGTGACGGCGACCGGAATGCGCTCGCCCGACTTTGTCACGCGCACGGTCTCGTGCTCGTGGACGCGCACCCCGTCCATGGCGCGGCGGAACACTCCGGTTGCGTCCCCCTTGGACAGGTCCGGTGGGACCAGCAGGCCCACTGGCCCGCCGAGCGCCTCTGCTTCCGCGTAGCCGAACAGCTCCTCGGCGCCCCTGTTCCAGGCCAGGATGTGCCCGTCCTCGGCGGCAAATGCGATGATCGCGTCCGTGGTCGAGGCGACGATGGTAGCGAGGCGGGCATTGGCCTCCTCGGCCTGCTTGCGGTCGTGGATGTCGACGGAGGCCCCGAACCACTGGGTGATTGCGCCGGTGCACGGATCGCGGACGGGTTCACCGCGAACCAGGAACCAGCGATAGGTGCCGTCCTTCGAGCGAATGCGGTGCTCGACGAGGAAGGTCTGACCAGTCTGCTGTGCCTCGTCGAACGCAGCCATCGTGCTGTCCCGGTCGTCCGGGTGGACGAAGCCCTCTGCAACTTCGGACGCGGTCGTTGGCTGGCGGGCACCACCAGTGTAGTTGAACCACTGTTCGTTGAAGAACTCATTGCGTCCCTTGTCATCGATAATCCAGAGGATCTGCGGCACAGCGTTGGCCATCAGCCGGAACCGCGCCTCGCTCTCCCGCAGCGCGGCTTCAGCGCGTGCACGCCCGACGGCGGCCCAGGTTCGTTCGGCTACCTCGCGCGTCACTGCCAGGTCGTCAGCAGACCATCGCCTGGGCTCCGGGTGGGCCAGGTAAAGGTAGGCCGTAAGCCGTCCATCCTTCGCGAGCGGGATCACAACAAAAGCGCGGAGGGAGATTGCGGCGTAGGCGGCAAGCACATCCCAGGACGAGGTCCGTGCGTCTTCCCGAACATCACACACGATAACGGCCTGACCAGCCGCCATGTCGGCCGCCATGGTCGGACCGTAGTTCTCCAGGTGATACCGCCCGGCAGGGAAGCCCGGAATGCGCCCGTCGTGGAACTCCCCCCCGGTGATGGCATATCCGTCGGCGTCGATTTCCGCGTAACCGACCTGCGCGACGTCCAGGTAGCGTCCGAGGGCCTTGGCCGCAGCCGCCATGACCGCCTTTGGTTCGGATAAGTCGCGCAGGCCTTCCTCAAGCTTGAGCCGGAAGATTTGCCGGCGGTCCGCCATGACCCTGGCCGTGATTTCCATGCAGGGGCAGAACACGCCGGCGACCCGGCCTGCCTCGTCTCGGACCGGTGTGTAGGAAAAGGCGAAGTGCGTCTCCTCCGGGTAGCCGTGCCGGTCCATGACCAGGGCGATGTCGTCCATCTGGATCGGCTCGCCGAGGTAGCAGCGGGTCATGATCGGCTCGAGGCTGTGCCAGATCTCGGACCACACCTGGTCGAAGGGCTGCCCGAGTGCCTCGGGATGCTTCAGCGCCAGGATCTCTGCATAGCCGTCGTTGTAGAGCATGGTGCGCCTGCTGCCCCAGGCGATGAACATCGGCTGGTTCGACGTAAGCATCACGGCCACCAACGTCTTGAGTGGCTGCGGCCATTTCTCCAACGGCCCGAGCGGCGAGGCCGACCAGTCGTGGGCGCGCATGCGTGCGCCCATATCGCCGCCGCCAAGGAGGAAGTCTGGTGCGTCGGTAACCGGCACGCTCTTATCACTCACCAGCATAGGTGCGGCAGTCCCGCTTACGGTTCCGCATGCCTTCCTGCCGTTTGCGCTCGTCCTCTGAGAGCCGAAGGGCGACGCGGGCCACCTCGCTAGCGCTGCGGAACCGACCTGACGCGACCTGGCTGTCAATCAACGCATCGATGCCGGGCTTGAGCAACACACTACTGCTTCTTCTGGTAAGCATCAGCTTACTCAACCATAAGGCAAGTTTGTGTCAATCTTTAACGCGTAAAGGAAACGCTGCAGCAGTAGTTAAATCGCTTGCCAACTGCTGAAATTGGCCCTGATGGTCAGGGTAGGGTGCCCAAAGCGCTCGCCGAGGAGAACCTTATGCGTCGCCGGATTGGCCAGGACATGGCAAGGCGATCCACAGCTTCGAGACTCATGTACCCAGCCATACAGTGCCTCGAGCGCTACCCGCGCACAGATCTCCTGGTGAAACGTGCCCTGCATTTGGTCACTCACTCAGCACGGCCGCTGAACTGGCATGATCTACGGCTGGCAGACAGCGGTTGCTGGATGAGAGGCGCTACGGAGTGCAATTGCCTATCTCCTTAGATGTTCATCCGGGATCGTATCGTCGAACCTGAAGGCTTATTTCGAGGTGCCAGCCGCCGCTTTTACCCGGGCCAGTTTGAAAGCCTTGCCAAGAAGGAGATACCATCGACGTCGCTCAACATGTTTTCGGTCAGACGCTAAGCTGAGGCGCTGCGCTCCCGTCCAACAAGTTGGCAATGCCAAACGTGGTTTCTGCGGCTACCGCGGAATGAATCCGGCGACTCTTGCCTGGCTGCAACATCATCCCTCCTCGGGTTGACGCCACGGCAAGGCCGCTGTCACGATCCCCGCACTCGGGAGAAAACACGCCGCACGGCCTGATGGAGGCCTCGGCATGCGCAACACCACGCTCACGCGCCGCACCCTGCTTGGGGCTGCGCTCACCCTGCCCACCTGGGATCCGGCACTTGCCCAGTCCCCTGGCGGCACGCTTCGCGTCGGCATGACGCTGGCCGCGATCCCGCTGTCGAACGGTTGTCCCGATCAGGGCGGCGAAGGCCAGCGCTTCATGGGCATCACGCTCTACAATTTCCTGGTCGAGTGGGATCTTTCGCGCGGCGATCGGCCGACACCGCTGAAGCCCGGCCTGGCCACAGCATGGCAGGCCGATCCGGCGAACCCGAAGCGCTGGTGGTTCGAGATCCGCCCGGGCGTGCGCTTCCATGACGGCAAGATCCTGACGGCGGAGGACGTCGCCTTCAGCTTCGATCGCGCCTTCCGCCGCGACGCGCCCTGGTTCGACCCGCGCGCCAATGCGCAGGTGCAGCTCCGGCTGCCGACCATCGCCGATTGGGGCGTGGAAGGGCCGGACCGCTTCTGGCTCGAGACCATCTACCCCGACAGCACCGTGCCCTATGGCGTCGGCTATATCGGCGTCACCCACAAGGGTGCCTGGGAGGCGGCGGGGAAGTCCTGGGACGCCTTCCTGAACCGCGCCGTCGGCACGGGCCCCTGGAAGCTCGAGAGCTTCGCCATTCGCGAGCGCGCCGTGCTGGTCCGCAATGCGGATCATTGGGAGGCGTCGCGCATCCCGCGCTGCGAACGCCTGGTGCTGTTGCCGCTGCCGGACGCCAACACCCGCGTCGCGGCGCTGCGCAGCGGGCAGGTGGACTTCATCGAGGCGCCGCCGCCGGATGCCATGGCCTCGCTCCGCGCCGCCGGCTTCCAGACGGTGGTGAACGAGTATCCACACAACTGGACCTGGCACTTCTCCATGCTGGAGGGCTCGCCCTGGCGCGACCTGCGCATCCGCCGCGCGGCCAACCTCGCCATCGACCGGGCGGGGATGAAGGCGATGCTCGGCGGCACCATGCTGGAAGGCGCCGGCATCGTCACGCCGGACAGCCCCTGGTACGGCACGCCCGCCTTCCGGCTCGAATACGCGCCCGACAAGGCGCGCGCCCTGCTTGCCGAGGCCGGCTACGGGCCGCGCAACCCGCTGCGGACCAAGGTCGCCATCTCGGCCGGCGGCTCGGGCCAGATGCAGCCGCTGGCAATGAACGAGGTGCTGCAACAGAACCTCAAGGATGTCGGCATCGAGGTCGATTACAAGGTGCTGGAGTGGAACGCCCTCCTCGTCATCCGGCGCGAGGGCGCGGCGAAGGCGGCGCAGCGCGGCATCACCGCGATCAACGTCTCCTACGGCGCGGGCGATCCCTTCACTGGCTTCATGCGCGTGATGAAGGCCGACATGGCGGCGCCCCTGGGCGGCAACTGGGGCAACCTCAACAACCCGGTGCTGGAGCCGCTGTTCCAGGCCGCCTTCGCCACCATGGATCCGGCGGAGCAGGACAGGATCGTCGCCCGAATCCACACCCGGGTGGTGGACGAGGCGCTGTTCCTCTTCGTCGCGCATGACCTCAATCCGCGTGCCATGAGCCGCCGGGTGAAGAACTTCGTCCAGGCGCGCAACTGGTCGCAGGACCTTACCTCCATCAGCCTGCAGTAAGGGAGAGCCATCATGCCCGAGGATCTGGAGCTCGACTTCCAGTCGGCGCTGCGCGTCGCCGGCATCACGGTGCCGGAGGACCGCACCGCCATCATGCTCGACGCCTATCGCTCCTACCGCGCCCTCGTCGCCATCCTCGACGAGCCGATGCCCTATGCCGAGGAGCCCGCCGCCGCGCCGCGCCTGGCCGCGAGCCCGCGCCGATGACGCCGCCGCCCGTCCCGAGCCTCGCCGAGGCCTCCACCGCCATCGCCGCCGGCACCCTCTCGCCGGTCGCGCTCTGCGAGCAGGCCCTGGCCCGCATCGCCGCGATCGACCCGGCGCTCGACGTCTTCATCACCCTGACGGCCGACCGCGCCCGCGCCGCCGCGGCGCAGGCGGAGGCTGAGATCAAGGCCGGCCGCCGCCGCGGCCCGCTGCACGGCATCCCCTATGCGCTGAAGGACATCTACGACGTCGCCGGGCTGCCGACGACGGCGCATTCCCGCGTGCTGGTCGGCCGCAACGCGCCGGTCGAGGACAGCGATGCCGCAGCAAGGCTGGAAGCCGCCGGCATGGTGCTGCTCGGCAAGGTGGCGACGCATGAATTCGCCCGCGGCGGCGTGCGTGACGATGACCTGCCTTTCCCGCGCGCCAAGAACCCGTGGAACCCCGCCCATTTCGCTGGCGGCTCCTCCTCCGGCTCCGGCGCCGGCGTCGCCTCGGGGATGATGGCGCTGGCCATGGGGTCCGATACCGGCGGCTCCATCCGCCTGCCGGCCGCCTTCTCCGGCTGCGTCGGGCTGAAGCCGACCTATGGCCGGCTCAGCCGCCGCGGCGTCGTGCCGCTTTCCTTCGGCATGGACCATACCGGGCCGCTGACCCGCACCGTCGAGGATTGCGCGCTCGCCCTGCAGGTGCTCGCGGGCCACGACCCGGCCGATCCGGGTTCCGCCGATGTCCCGGTCGGCGACTACCTCACCCATCTCCGCGACGGCGTGCGCGGCCTGCGCCTCGGCTATGCCCGGGCCTATGGCATCGAGGGCGGCATCGACGCCGAGATGCAGGCGGCGACCGATGCGGCGGTCGAGGTGCTGCGCGGCCTCGGCGCCGAGGTGGTCGAGGTGGCGCTGCCGCCGCTCCGCCGCTTCGAGGCCGCGGCCTGGACCATCATCCATGCCGAAAGCTTCGCCATCCACCAGCAGGATCTCCGCACCCGCCCCGAGGCCTATGGCCGCACCACGCGGGAGCGCATCATGCTCGGCGCCTTCGTCACCGGCCCGCACTACGTCCAGGCCCAGCGCTTGCGCCACGCCCTGACGCGGGAGGTGGACGCGCTGTTCGGCGAGGTGGATGCAATCCTTTCAGCCCCGGCCCATGGCGCCGCGCCTCTTGCCGCTGAATCGGATGACGGCCCCTGGCGCCGCGCCCAGCCGATCACCGCGGCTTTCAACGTCACCGGCCACCCGGCGCTCTGCCTGCCGGCCGGCATCGCGGCGAACGGGCTGCCGCTCTCCCTGCAGATCGCCGGCCGCGCCTTCGCCGAGGCCGAGGTGCTGCGCATCGGCCATGCTTTCGAGCAGGCGACGGAATGGCACACGCGCCGACCGCCGGAGGCTTATGCGTGAGCGAGGACCTCTGCTTCCTCACCATTGCCGAGGCCGCCCGGGGCATCGCCGCGCGCGACCTCTCGCCCGTGGAGCTGACCGAGGCCTATCTGGCGCGCATCGCCGCGCAGGACGGCGTGCTGCGGAGCTTTGTCCGCGTCACGCCGGAGGCGGCGCTCGCCGCCGCGCGCCAAGCCGAGGCGGAAATCATGGTGGGCGGCCCGCGCGGCCCGCTGCACGGCATTCCCTTCGCGCTGAAGGACATCTTTGACAGCGCCGGCCTGCCGACCACCGGGCATTCGGCCCGCTGCCTCGACAACGTCGCCGCCGAGGATGCGGAGGCGACGGCACGGCTGAAGGCGGCCGGCGCCGTCCCGCTCGGCAAGCTGGCGACGCATGAATTCGCCACGGGCGGCCCATCCTGGGACCTGCCTTTTCCGCCCGCCCGCAACCCCTGGGACCTGACGCGCTTCCCTGGCGGCTCCTCCTCCGGCTCCGGCGTGGCCGTCGCTGCCGGCCTCGTTCCCGGCGCCATGGGCTCCGATACCGGCGGCTCCATCCGCCTGCCCGCCGCCTTCTGCGGCACCGCCGGACGCAAGCCGAGCTTTGGCCGCGTCAGCAAGCGCGGCGTGCTGCCGCTCTCCTACACCCTCGACAATGCCGGGCCGCTGGCCTGGACGGTGGAGGACTGCGCCATCCTGCTGCAAGCCATCGCCGGGCATGACCCGCGCGACCCGGCCAGCGCCAATGTCCCGGTGTCGGATTACCGCGCCGAACTCCATGCCGGCATCAAGGGAATGCGGATCGGCCTCGTTCGCCACTGGTACGAGGCCGACCGTCGCGCCAGCGACCCCACCATCGCCGCCATGGATGCGGCGGTGGAAGTGCTGCATGGGCTCGGCGCCGAGGTGCGGGAGGTGACGCTTCACCCCCTCGCCGCCTACCAGGCCACCATGCGCGTCATCGGCGCCGCCGAGAGCTTCGCCATCCATGCCGACTGGCTGCGCAGCCGCCCGGGGGATTACGGCGAGGTCTTCCGCTACCGCATCCTGCCCGGCGCCCTCGTCACCGGCCCGGACTACGTCCAGGCCCAGCGCTTCCAGCGTATCCTTGCCGCGGAGATGCGGGCTGTGCTCGGCGAGGTCGATGCCCTGCTCACCGCCACCACCTGGGGCGAGGCGCCGGTCATGGCGGAGATGCGGGCCGAGGCCAATTTCGCCGCCCCGCCGCTCACCAACCCCTGGAACGTGGCGCAGCTGCCCTGCCTCGCCCTCTGCTGCGGCTTCGGGCCGGGCGGGCTGCCACTCTCGCTGCAATTCGCCACGCGGCCCTTCGCCGAGGCGCTGCTGCTGCGGATCGGCCAGGCCTACGAGGCAGCGACGCCTTGGCGGGCCCGCCGCCCCGCCATCCCGGCCGAGGCGCCGCCGGAGCATCCGGTGAGCCAGGCCGCCCCCCGTCCCGAGCCCGACTGGGCCGCCGTCATCGCGGCGCTCGCCGCGCGGGCCAGCATCGCCCCCGATGCGGCGCAGGCTGCCCAGCTCGCCGAGGCCATGCCGCATCTCGATGCCATGATCGCCACCCTGCCGCGCGACCTGCCCTTCGGCGCCGAGCCGGCCAACAGCACCGTCCTGGAGTGAGCGCGATGCTCCCGCTGACCATTGCCGAGGCCGCGCGCCGCATCGCCGCGCGCGACCTCTCCCCGGTCGAGCTGACCCGGGCGATGCTGGCCCGGATCGAGGCCCTTGACTCGCAACTCCACGCCTATATCCGCACAACCCCCGACCTCGCCCTGCGCCAGGCCCGCGCGGCGGAGGCGGAGATCGCCGCCGGCCGCCGTCGCGGCCCCATGCACGGCATTCCCATCGCGCTGAAGGACATCTTCTCGACCGCCGGCATCCCGACAACCGGCCATTCCCGCACTGCGATCGACCATGTCCCGGCCGAGGACGCGCATACCGTCGCCCGGCTCCAGGACGCCGGCAGCGTGCTGCTCGGCAAGCTGGCGACGCATGAATTCGCTCATGGCGGGCCGAGCTTCGACCTGCCTTGGCCGCCTGCGCGCAATCCTTGGAATACGGCACATGTCACCGGCGGCTCCTCCTCCGGCTCCGGAGCCGCCGTCGCGGCCGGGCTCGCCCTCGGGGCGATGGGCTCGGATACCGGCGGCTCCATCCGCAACCCGGCGGCGCTCTGCGGCATCGCCGGCCTCAAGCCGACCTATGGGCTGCTCAGCCGCCGCGGCGTCTGGACCAACTCCTTCAGCTACGACCATGCCGGCCCCATGGCCTGGACCGTCGAGGATTGCGCGCTGATGCTCGGCGTGCTCGCTGGCCATGACCCGCTCGACCCCGCCAGCGCCGATCGCCCCGTGCCCGACTACCAGGCGGCGTTGGCCGGCGATATCCGCGGCCTCCGCATCGGCGTCCTCCGCGACCTTTACGAGTGCGACGTGCCCGTCCCCGCCGTCGTCCGGGAGGCGATGGAAGCGGCGCTCCAGGTGCTGCGCGGCCTCGGCGCCATGCTGGAGGATGTCACCATCCGCCCTGCCGCCGACTACTATGCCGTGAAGGTGCTGACGGCCGAGGCCGAACTCTACGCCGTGCATGAGCAGGGCTTGCGCGAGCGGCCGGGCAAGTTCGGCGAGGACTTCCTCGGCCGCTCGCTTGCCGCCATCCTGATCCGCGCCGAGGACACCATCCAGGCGCAGCGCGAGCGCCGCGTCATGCTGGCGGAGTTTGCGCCGCTCTACCGTCGCTACGATGCGCTGGTGACGGCCGGCCCCGGGCCCGCCCCACGATTCGAGAGCTGGCGCACCATCCATTTCTGGCAGAAGGGCTCGCTGACCACCCCGTTCAACGTCAGCGGCGGCCCGGCCCTGGCGCAGTGCATCGGCTTCATGCCGGAGGGGCTGCCGCTGTCCATGCAGGTGGTCGGCCGGCCCTTCGACGACGCCACCGTGCTGCGCATCGGCCATGCCTATGAGCAGGCGACGTCCTGGCGCGCGCGCCGTCCTGCCCTCACCCCCGGCGCCATGCCGCCGCCCCTGCCTACGGTGCCGGACCCGACCCCGGCCGAGATCGGCCCGGCCGAGCGCGATCGGATAGCGGTTGTCGCCCGCCGTGCCGGCCTCCGCCTGAATGAACGGCAGTTCGAACTGCTGTGCGCCGCCGCTCCCTATGTGGAACAGATGGCCGGTCGGTTGCGCCGGCCGCGGCTCTTCACCGATGAGCCGGCAAGCATCTTCCGCTTCGGAGCTTCCTGAGTTCAGGACGTCGTCCAGAACCGCCGTGGAGGGCGGGATAATCCCAGATGATCCCGCAGCGTGCGCCCACGATAGGCTCGGCGGTATACCCCACGGCGCTGTAGCTCGGGCACGACACCGTCGACGAAATCGTCAAAGCCGGCAGGAAAGAAGGGAGGCAGGATGTTGAAGCCGTCTGCGGCGCCGCTCAGGAACCATTCCTCCAGCGTGTCAGCGATGCTGGCTGCGGTTCCGCAAATTACCCAATGGCCGCGCGCCGCGGCGGTGAGGTTGTACAGGTCCCGAAGGGTCATGCCTTCCCGTCGCGCCTTGGCCAGCATGGTGCGTGCAAAGCCGTGGGAGGTGTCGGGCAGAGGCAAGTCTGGCACTGGACCGTCCATCGGATAAGCCGACATGTCCTGGCCAAGACGATTGGAGAGCATGGCCATCGAGTTGGTGGAGGTCACGAAGCTCTGCAGGTGATCCAGTGTCTCCAAGGCTTCATCCTGCGTTCGGCCGAGCACGGGCATGACGCCGGGCAGCACCGCCACCTCCTCTGGCCGGCGGCCATGGCGCGGAAGCCTCTCCTTCAGGGCAGCATAGGCGGCGCGCGCCTCCTGCAGGTCCTGCACGACGGAGAAGACGACATCGGCGCTGCGCGCCGCCATCTCCTGCCCCGGCTCCGAGGCGCCGGCCTGCAGGATCACCGGTTGCCCCTGCGGGCAGCGGCCGATGTTGAGCGGCCCCTCGACCTCGAAGAACCGGCCCTTGTGGTGCAGTTTATGGACCTTCGCCGGGTCGATGTACTGGCCGGTGGCGCGGTCGGCGAGGATGGCGTCGTCCTCCCAGCAATCCCACAACCCGCGGACGACATCGATGAACTCCTCGGCAACTTCGTAGCGCTGGGCATGCGGCGGGTGCTGGCGCCCGAAATTCGTCGCGGCCTTGTCGCCGGAGGTGGTGACCGCATTCCAGGCGGCGCGCCCGCCGCTGAGATGATCGAGGGAGGCGAACCACCGCGCCACGGTGTAGGGATCGGCATAGGTCGTGGAGGCGGTCGCGCCGAGCCCGATATGGGTGGTGGTCGCGGCCAGGGCCGCGAGCATGGTGATCGGCTCGAACCGTGCCGTGAAGGATGGATGGGCATTGGGGTCGGCGCTCAGGCCGTCGCCCAGGAACAGCAGATCGAACAACCCGCGCTCTGCGGTGCGGGCGATCTGCTGGATGACGGATAGGCTTTGGAAGCTGTCCGCAGCACCGGGCCTGCGCCAGCCAGCCACATGGTTGCCGGTGCCTAGGACGAATACCCCGAGATGCATCTGGCGCTGCTGGCCCATATGGCCCCCCTTCCGACATGCGCTGCGACCCTGCGCATGATGCGCCAGCCGGAAGGTTAGCGAAACGCATGCCACCGCCCGGGCCAATGCGCGGTCCGGCTGGCCCGGGCTTTGCTTGGAATTTGCCGGACGCCGCGGGACGAGGGCAAGCTCCGGTGGGAGCGACGGGCTCGATCCGACCGCGACATGGTGGGAGGCGAATGGTGCTGAATCTGACCAGACGGGGCTGCATGGTGCTGCCTCTGGCCACTCTGGCCGGCGCCTCGCTCCCCGTCCAAGCGGCGACCCCGGGGTTGATGGTGCGCTCGGACGGGCAGCCCCAGAACCTCGACCCGCATCAGGTCTTCGACGTGCCGATGATGGGCTACGCCCTCAATACCTATGACGGGCTCTACCGCTACCAAAACAACCCGCCCATTTTGGAGCCTTGGCTGGCGACGGGCCACACCGCCTCGGAGGACGGGCTGGACTGGGAGTTCAAGCTGCGCTCCGGCGTCACCTTCCATGACGGCAGCCCGCTGACCTCGGCCGACGTGGTCTACAGCTTCCGCCGCGTGCTGGCGCTCGGCAAGGCACCGGCCAGCGCCTTCCTGCCCATCCTGAAGCGCGACAACATCACGGCGCCAGACCCGCTCACCGTGCGCTTCCGGCTGGACCGGCCCTATGGCCCTTTCCTCGCGGCCATCCCGATCGTCGCCATCGTCAACGCCAAGCTGGTGCAGGCCAACGAGAAGGGCGGGGACAACGGCGCCGCGTGGCTGGCCGGCAACGAGGCGGGCTCCGGTGCCTATTCCTTCGTGCCGGGCACGCTGACGCCGAACGAGCGGCTCGACATGCAGCGTTTCGAGGGCCACTTCAAAGGCTGGTCCGACAACCCCTCGCCCGTCGCCCGCGTGGCGATGCGTACGGCGCGGGAAACATCCACCGGCGTGCTCGGCCTGATGAACGGATCGATCGACTGGACCGACAGCTACCTGCCGACGGACCAGGTGGAGCAGATCCAGTCGAGCCGCGTGGCGCGGGTGGAACGCCACTCCTCGTTGCGGACCTTCGTGATCCGCATGAACAATGCGCGGGCGCCGTTCAACAACCTGAACTTCCGCAAGGCGATGGCGCATGCCTTCAACTATGACGGTTTCATCAAGGAAATCCTCAAGGGCTATGCCGACCGCAATGCCGGCCCCATGCCCAACCCGCTCTGGGGTGTGCCGAAGGATGCGGCGGGCTTTGATTACGACCTGGGCAAGGCGCGCAATTTCCTCCGCGCCGCGCAGGCCGAGGGCGTCAACATCCGCCAGCCGGTCCGCATCCACATCCAGTCGCAGCTCGAGCAGACCAACCAGGCGGCGCAGCTCTTCCAGAGCGACTTGCAGTCGATCGGCGTGAACCTGCGCATCGTGGCCGATACCTGGGCCAACATCGTCACCTCCACCGGCTCGGCCGAGACCTCGCCGGACATGTGGATCCACTGGGTCAGCACCTATTTCGTCGATCCCGAGAACTGGGTTGGCCAGATGTATGACAGCCAGTTCCACGGCACGTGGAAAGCCTCATCCTGGTACAAGAACCCGGAGGTGGACGCGTTGCTCGGCCGCGCCCGCGGGTTGGTGAAGCAGGAGGAGCGGGCGCCGCTCTACGAGGAGGCGACGCGCCGCGTCATGGCGGATTGCGCCGACATCTGGGTCTACAACACGGTGGAGCTGCGCGGCGTCTCCAACCGCCTTTCCGGCTATCGCTTCTGCCCCGCCGGCGGCGGATCGGAGCTGCGCTGGCTCCAGCTGAAGGGCTGACATGGCGGGTTTCATCCTGCGGCGGGCGCTGCTGGTGCTGCCCTCGCTGCTCGGCCTGCTCGTGGTCTGCTTCCTGCTGATCCGCATGGTCCCGGCCGACCCAGCCGTGGCGCTCGCCGGCGACAACGCGACCCCGGCGCAGATCGAGGCGATCCGCCGCAGCTACGGGCTGGACCAGCCCATCCATGTGCAGTTCCTGCGCTACCTCGAAGGCGTGGCGCGGCTGGATTTCGGGCAGAGCCAGTTCTCCAGCCGGCCGGTGGCGGAGGATATCGCGCAGCGCCTGCCAGCGACGCTGGAGCTGACCATGGCGGCGCTGCTGATCTCGGTCGGCCTCGGCGTGCCGCTCGGCGTGCTGGCCGCGGTGAACCACAATCGCTGGCCGGATTTCGTGCTGCGCGTGGTCTCTGTGGCCGGGGTCGCCGTCGCAGCCTTCTGGCTGGCGATCATGCTGCAGATCGTCTTCGCCATGCAGCTCGGCTGGCTGCCGCTCCGCGGGCAGCTCAGCGCCGGGCTGACGCCACCCCCGGGCCCGACCGGCTTCCTGCTGCTCGACAGCCTCCTCGCCGGCCGCTTCGACCTTCTCGCGGACGCGTTGCGGCATCTGGTGCTGCCGGCCGTCACCCTCTCCCTCGGCGGGCTGGCGACGATCACGCGTTTCACCCGTGCCGGCGTTCTCGACACCTTGCAGAAGGACTTCGTCTTCTACGAGCGCGCCTCGGGCTATGCGCCGCGGCGGCTGGTCTGGATCTACGTGCTGCGCAATTCCGTGGCGGCCACCGTCACGCAGATCGGGCTGCTCTTCGGCGGGCTGATCGCGGGGGCGGTGGTGGTCGAGTCGATCTACGACTGGCCCGGCATCGGCAGCTACACCGTGCAGGCCATCCTGACGGCCGACTCCAAGGTGATGCTAGCCGTCACGCTGCTGGTCGGCCTGATTTATGCGGTGGTCAACATCCTGACCGATGTGGCGCACGCCCTGATCGACCCGCGGCTGCGGGACCGCGCCTGATGCTCGTCCTCCGCAAGTTCCTGCGCGACATCCCCGCCGTCCTCGGCGCCGTGATCGTGCTCGGCGTCGTTCTGCTGGCGATCTTCGGCCCCTGGATCGCGCCCTATCCGGAGGATGCCTCGGCCTCCCACCTGCTGCGCCGGCTGCGGCCGCCCAGCGCCGCCTTCCCCTTCGGCACCGACAATCTCGGGCGCGACATCTTCTCGCGCGTCATCCTCGGCGCGCGCGGGGCATTGAAGGTGTCGCTGGCGGTGGTCGGCGCGGCCATGGCGATCGGCGTGCCGCTCGGCCTGGTCGCGGGCTACGGGCGGGGCATCCTCTCCGAGGCGATCATGCGGGTGACGGATGTCTTCCTCGCCCTGCCGCAGCTGATCCTCGCCCTGGCCCTGGCGCAGCTGATGGGCCCCTCGGTCGAGAGCGCGATGCTGGCGCTGGCGCTGACCTACTGGCCCTTCTTCACCCGCATCGTCCATACCGAGACGCAGCGGCTGCGCAACGCGCTCTTCGTCGACGCCTTGCAGGGCATCGGCGCCTCGACGCCGCGCATCCTCTTCCTGCACATCCTGCCCAACATCCTCTCGCCCATCATCGTGCGCGCCACCATCGGCCTCGGCTTCACCATCCTCGTCGCCGCCGTGCTCGGCTTCCTCGGCATGGGCGCCACGCCGCCCGACCCGGACTGGGGCCTGGCCGTGGCGCAGAGCCGCGGCTACCTGCCCAATGCCTGGTGGTTCGCCACCTTCCCCGGCCTCGCCATCCTGGTCGCCGTGCTCGGCTTCAACCTGCTGGGCGACGGGCTGCGCGACCTCGTCGACCCGCGCCTGCGGCGGTCCCGCTGATGGCGGCTCCGGTGCTGGAGGTGCAGGCCTTGCGCGTCGCCATCCGTGGCGACGAGGGGCTGGCGCGCATCCTCGACCACGTCGCCTTCCGGCTGGAGACAGGGCGCATCCTTGGCGTCGTCGGCGAATCCGGCTGCGGCAAGTCTACGCTGATCCGCGCCATCCTCGGCATCCTGCCGCGCGGCGCGCAGATCGGCGGCGGGCGGGTGATGTTCGAGGGCGAGGACCTGCTCGCCTTCTCCGAGGCCGAGCTGAACCGGCAGGTCCGCGGCAGCCGCATCAGCTTCATCCCGCAGGACCCCTATCTCGCGCTCAACCCGGTCTTCACCGTCGGCGCGCAGCTGCTGGAGACGATGCGCCGGCATCGCCCCGGCACGCGGCAGGACCACCGCGCGGAGCTGGTGCGCCTGCTGCGCCGCGTGCAACTGCCGGATGCCGAAGCGGCGCTCGATCGTTATCCCCACCAATTCTCCGGCGGCCAGCGGCAGCGCCTGCTGATCGCCGCCGCCCTGGCCTGCGCGCCGCGCCTGGTGGTGGCGGACGAGCCAACCACGGCGCTCGATGTCACGACGCAGCAGCAGATCCTGCTGCTGCTGCGCGAGCTGGTCGAGGAGACGGGCGTCTCCATGCTCTTCGTCACCCACGATCTCGGCGTGGTGGCCGAGCTCTGCGACGATCTCTGCGTCATCTATGCCGGGCAATCCGTGGAGACGGGCCCGGCGCGCGCGGTGCTGAACAGTCCGATGCATCCCTACACCCGCGCGCTGCTGGCCTGCCATCCCGACCGCTCCGAGGGCTTCACCGGCATCCCGGGCGCGGTGCCCTTGCCGCTGCGCGCCCCGCCCGGCTGCCGATTCGCGCCGCGCTGCCCGGAGGCACGGCAGGCTTGCCCCGCCCGCACGTCGCATCCGCGCGCCGCCGCGCCGGGGCGGGCGGTGGACTGCATCCTCTACGATCCCGTGCCCGTGGAGGCCGTGCCGTGACGCCGATCCTCGCGCTGCGCGACGTGGCGGTGAGCCTCGGCGGCCGCAGGCGCTGGCTGCGTCCCTCCGTCCCGCCGGTGCAGGCCGTGCGCGGCGTCAGCCTCGACCTGGCGGAGGGCGAGATCCTCGGCGTGGTCGGCGAGTCCGGCTGCGGCAAGACGACGCTAGGCCGGACCATCCTCGGCCTGCAACGCGAGAGCCGCGGCGAGATCCGCCTGGACGGCACGGTGGTGAGCGGGCTCGACCCGCGCGCCGCCCGGCGCGCGCGCAACGCCGTCCACTATGTCCACCAGGATGCCGCCGCATCGCTCGACCCCTGGTGGAGCATCGGCCGCACGCTGGAGGAGGCGCTCGTCGTGCAGGGCCTGCGCGACGCGGCCGAGCGCCGCGCCCGGATCGACGAGGTGCTGGCCGCGGTCGGCCTGGATGCCAGCGCGCGGCCCCGCTACCCGCATGAATTCTCCGGCGGCCAACTCAGGCGCGTGGCCTTGGCCCGCATCCTGGCGCTGCGGCCGCGTGTGGTGATCCTCGACGAGCCCACCTCCGGCCTCGACATGTCCGTCCAGGCCATGGTGCTGAACCTGCTCGCGGAGCTGCGGCGGCGCTACGGCCTGACCTACGTCTTCATCTCCCACGACCTCTCCGTCGTGCGGCGCTTCTGCGACCGGGTGGCGATCATGTATCTCGGCCGGGTGGTGGAGCTGGCCTCGGCGACCGAGGTCTTCGCCCAGCCGCGCCATCCCTATACCCGCGCGCTGCTCGCGGCCTCGCCGAGCCTCGCGTCGGAGACCCGGCCACGCGCGCCCGTGCCGCCGGGCGAGCCGCCCAGCGCCGCACGCCTGCCGCCGGGCTGCGCCTTCTCGCCCCGCTGCCCCCATGCCCAGCCGCGCTGCCGCGAGGTGGACCCGGCGCTGGAACAGGACGGCCGCGGCGAGAATGCCTGCCTGCGCTGGCGCGAGATCGCCGGCGCCGACGACCCCGCGATGCAGCCCGCCTGACCAATCAGCGAGGACACACCATGGACTACGCCCCGCCCGCGCGCTGCGACGCCGTGACCCTCGAGATCGTGCGCGGCGCCATCCGCGCCGCCCAGGCGGAGATGGAGGCGCTGGTGGAGCGCACCGCCATGTCCGCCTTCATCCGCGAGAAGAAGGACTTCTACACCGCGCTCTTCGACGCGGAGGGCGTCATGGCCGTCGGCTCCAACGTGCCGGTCTTCGGCGACATCACCGGCCCCGTCTTCCGGCGCTTTCCCGTCGGGACGATGCGCGAGGGCGACCTCTACTGGTACAACGACTGCTACGAGAGCGGCGGCGCGGTCAGCCACTCCAACGACCAGGTCTTCTTGGCGCCGGTCTTCCTCGAGGGCCGGCGCGTCGCCTTCGTGATGGGCTGGGCGCATTTCGCCGATATCGGCGGGCTGCGCGCCGGCTCCATCAGCCCCGACGCCACCGACATCTTCCAGGAGGGCATCATCATCCCGCCGATGCGGCTGATCCGCGACGGCGAGGTGAACGAGGCCGCCTTGCAGATCTTCTACCGCAACTCCCGCTACCCGGGCCTCGTCCAGGGCGATGCGCGGGCGCTGATGGCCAGCGTCGAGCTCGGCGTGGCCCGGATGCGGGAGGTGGCCGCGCGCTTCGGCCCCGACCGGCTGGCCGATGCGCTGGCCCAGCTCCTCGCCCGCACCGAGGCGACGGTGCGCGCCCGGCTGCGCGAGACCTTCGCCGTTGGCACCCACAGCTTCACCGACCGCATCGACAGCGACGGCCACGGCAACGGCCCCTTCCGCATCCGCCTCTCCCTGACCCGCACGCCGGAGGACCGCTTCATCATCGACGCCACGGCGACCGACGACCAGTCGCCGGGGCCGGTGAACTTCCTGATGAACCGCGACGTGCCGGGCATGGCGCTCGGCCTCCTCTTCCTCGGCGGCGACCCGACCCAGGTGGTGAATGCCGGCTGCCCGCGCGCCATCGACGAGGTGCGGCTGCGGGAGGGCTCGCTGCTGCAGCCGCGCTTCCCCGCGCCGCTCGGCATGCGTGGGCTGACGATGATGCGCGTGCTGGCGGCGCTGAACGGGCTGGTCTCGGTAGCGGGCGGCCGGGCACCGGCGGCGCATGCGGCCTATGTCATCATCCTGCTGCGCGGCATGGCGGCGGGCGCGCCCTTCCTGCTGAGCGACGGCATCGGCGTCGGCTACGGCGCGCGCCACGACGCGGATGGGATCGACGCCGTCTACTTCGTCGCGCAGGAGAATTTCCCCCTCGAATTCCTCGAACTCGAATACCCCGTTCGGATGCGCCATTACGGCCTGAACCGCGACAGCGGCGGGCCGGGGCGCTGGCGCGGCGGCTGCGGCGTGGTGCGCGAATACGAGGTGATGGCGGAGGAGGCGGTGCTCTCCGTCCGCATCGACGGTGTGGAGAACCCGCCCTGGGGCGCCGATGGCGGCCTTTCCGGCGGCCCGGGCCGGGTCGTGCTGAACCCCGGCGCGCCCGGCGAGCGCACCCTCCGCCCGCTCTCCGACGGCAACCGCTTCCGGCGCGGCGACGTGCTGCGCATCGAGACCGGCGGTGGGGGAGGGCGCGGCCATCCGCATGACCGGCCCGAGGCCGCCGTCCTCGCCGACGTGCTGGGCGGAATGGTCAGCCCGGAGGCGGCGCGCCTTCACTACGGCGTCGTCATCCACGACGGCGCGATCGATGCGCCCGCCACTGCCGCGCTGCGCGCCGACCGCCCCGCCGCCATGGCCTTCCACCGCGGGAGCTACGCCGATGTCCTCGATTGAGATGCCCGCCCGCGACCTGTTGGTCGCCGTCGATATCGGCGGCACCTTCACCGACATCACCCTGCAAGACGCCGACACCGGCCGGGCCTGGACGGCGAAGACCCCGAGCACGCCCGCCGACCCGTCGGAGGCCTTCCTCACCGGCGTGGCCCTGGCGCTGGAGGCGGCCGGGCGCCCGGCCGAGGGCATTGGGCGGGTGCTGCACGGCACCACGGTGGCGACCAACCTGATCCTGGAAGGGAAGGGGGCCTGCACCGCCCTCGTCACCACCGCCGGCTTCCGCCATGTGCTGGAGATCGGACGGCAGGACATCCCGCGCGCCGCCAACCTCTACACCTGGGTCAAGCCCGCCCGCCCCGTGCCGCCGGAGCGCGTGGTGGAGGTGGTGGAGCGCATCGCCGCCGACGGCTCCGTCCTCACCCCGCTCGATGAGGCGAGCCTCGCAGATGCCGTGGCGGCCTGCCGCGCGATGGGTGTGCAGGCCGTCGCCGTCTGCCTGCTGCACGCCTTCACCAACCCCGCGCATGAGCGCCGGGTGGCCGCGGCACTGCGCGAGGCCCTGCCGGATCTGGCCGTCACCGCCTCCTCCGAGGTGCTACCGGTGGTCCGGGAGTACGAGCGCAGCCTCGCCACCATCCTGAACGCCCAGGTGATGCCCGCCGTCTCCACCTATGTCGGCCGGCTGGAGCGGCGGCTGGCCGCAGCCGCCATCGACGCCCCCTTGCTGCTGATGAAGTCCAACGGCGGCGTCGCCGGCGCCGCGGCCATCCGCCGGGCGCCGGCCGTCACCGCACTCTCCGGCCCGGCCGCCGGCGTGGTCGGCGCGCGCGCCATGGCGGAGGCGGCAGGCTTCCCCGACATCATCACCGTCGATATTGGCGGCACCTCCGCGGATATCTGCCTGATGAAGGGCGGCGAAGTCGCCCTCACCCAGCGCGGCCGCGTGGGCGACTGGCCGCTGCCCCTGCCCATGGTGGACATGGTGACGATCGGCGCCGGCGGCGGCTCGCTCGCCCGCGTGACGGCCGCGGGGGCGCTCGCGGTCGGGCCGGAGAGCGCGGGCGCCATGCCCGGCCCCGCCTGCTACGGCCGCGGCGGCACCCAGGCGACAGTGACGGACGCCCATGTCGTGCTCGGCCACCTGCCGCCCCGCCTGCTCGGTGGCCGCATGGCGCTCGACGTCGAGGCGGCGGAGGCGGCCGTGCGCCGCTGCGTGGCGGAGCCGCTGGGCATGGGCCTGCACGAGGCCGCGCGCGGCATCCTCGCCATCGCCGACAGCAACATGGTGGGCGCCGTGCGCGTGGTCTCGGTCGAGCGCGGGCACGATCCGCGCGACTTCGCCCTGGTGCCCTTCGGCGGGGCCGGGCCGCTGCATGGCTGCGCCCTGGCCGACCTGCTCGGCATCCGCACCGTGCTGGTGCCGCCTTCGCCGGGCGTGCTCTGCGCCCAGGGACTGCTGGCCGCCGACCTGAAGGCCGAGTTCAGCCGCAGCCTCCATGCCGGGGAGGCGGGCGACGCCGCCGTGGAGGCCGCCTTCGCCGCGCTCGAGGCCGAGGCGACAGCCTGGTTCGCCGAGGAGGCGGTGCCCCCCGCCGCGCGCCGCACCCGCCGCGTGGTGCTGATGCGTTATGCCGGGCAGGGCTCCGAGCTGGCGGTGCCCTGGTCCGGCGCCGCGAACGCCCCGGCCGCGTTCGGCGCCGCCCACCGCGCCCTCTACGGCTTCGAGCTGCCCGGCACCGCGGTGGAAATGGTCACCCTGCGGCTCGAGGCGACCGGCGCCCTGGCCGGCACCATCACCGCCCCCTGCCCGCCCGGGGTGGGTGCCGCGCCCATCGGCCACCACCGCGTGCATTTCGCCGGCGGCAGCCGGGACGCAGCGCTCTACGACCGCGGGACGATGGGCGCCGGCGACCGCCTCGCCGGCCCCGCCATCGTCACCCAGCTCGACGCCACCACCCTTGTGCCGCCCGGCTGGTCGGTGGAGATGGAGGCGAACGGCGCGCTGGTGCTGCGCCGCGAGGAGGAAGACGCATGACGCGAGACGCCGCCATCGCCGCCGCCACGGGCCTGCTGGACGACGGCACGCTGCTGGATTGCCTGGCCCGCCGCGTGGCCTTCCCCACCGCCAGCCAGGACCCGGAGAGCGGCCCGCATCTCCACGCCTATCTGGAGCGCGAGATCGCCCCCGACCTGGAGCGCATGGGCTTCACCTGCTCCATCCACCCCAACCCCGACCCGCGCGGCGGCCCCTTCCTGATCGGCCGGCGGATCGAGGACCCGGCCCTGCCGACGCTGCTGACCTACGGGCATGGCGACACCGTGCTGGGGCTGGATGCTGGCTGGGAGGCGGGCCTCTCCCCCTGGGTGCTGACCCAGCGCGGCGAGCGGCTCTACGGCCGCGGCATCGTGGACAACAAGGGCCAGTTCACCGCCAACCTCGCCGCGCTGGACGCCGTGCGCCGCATCCGTGGCCGCCTCGGCTTCAACGTCGCGGTGCTGCTGGAGATGAGCGAGGAGGTCGGCTCGCCCGGCATCGACGCCTTCTGCCGCGCCCATCGGGAGGAGCTGGCAGCCGATGTGCTGATCGCCTCCGACGGGCCGCGCCTGGTGCCGGAGGTGCCGACCCTGACGCTCGGCACCCGCGGCGCCATCAGCCTGGATCTCCGCGTGCGCTACCGCGAGGGCGGGCACCATTCCGGCAATTGGGGCGGGCTGCTGGCCAATCCCGGCGTGCGGCTGGCCCATGCCCTGGCCAGCATCATCGACCGCAACGGCCGCGTGCTGGTGCGCGACCTCGTGCCGGAGCGCATCCCGGACAGCATCCGCCGAGCGCTGGCCAAGTGCCGGGTGGACGGCGGACCGACCGGCCCGAGGATCGACGAGTGGTGGGGTGAGCCGGGCCTGTCCTCCGCCGAGAAGGTCTTCAGCTGGAACACCTTCGAGGTCCTGGCCTTCAGCACCGGCCACCCCGCCGCGCCGGTCAACGCCGTGCCGCCCGAGGCCTTCGCCCGCTGCCAGATCCGCTACACCGTGGACCGGCCGGTGGAGAGCTTCATCCCCGCCATCCGCCGCCACCTGGCGGAGCAGGGTTTCGACGATGTGAGCGTCGAGGAGGTTAAGGGCGGCGCCGAATGGGCGGCGACGCGGATGGACCCGGAAGGGCCCTGGCCGTTGCTGGTCGCGGAGTCGGTCCGCCGCAGTACGGCGAAGGACCCGATGGTCATCCCCAATGCCGGTGGCTCCCTACCGAATGACAGCTTCGCCGTCACCCTCGGCCTGCCGACCATCTACATCCCGCATTCCTACAGCGGATGCTCCCAGCACGCGCCGAACGAGCACGCGCTGCTGCCGCTGATGCGGGAAGGGCTGGCGATCGCGGCCGGCCTGTTCTGGGACTTGGGCGAACAGGACTGGCCGGGCCGCTGACGCCGGAGGCGTATGCTTCAGGGTTTGCGAATGCACATGGTTTGCCGAGCTCGGATGTTGCTGGAACCAGCGGGATGAATGTTCCGGCTGCCGTCCTTAGCCGCCTGCACCGCATCGGCGCGAAGCAAGGTGGTGAGCCTGATCCGAACATCGTAGCCGGCATCAGACGTTGAACAAGGCTCGATAGGGTGAGACTGACCGCGCGGGTACAGCGGCGGATCGCGCAGCAATACGCTCGGCTTCGTTGCTAGGCAGCGCTGGACCAAGCCTTCTGCCGCAGTGGTGAATGCCCGGGTTGGCGAGGTCGATTTGCTTAAGCGAGTTGTTCCTTGTCGGGTTGGCAACACCAGGAGCTATCCTATTTCCGGGAGGTGCCACTCAGAGGAGTTCGGCCGTCATGACCGAGGACGGTTTGCCCGAGCTGCCGCCACGCGCCTTTGCCAAAGCTGATTCCTCGGCGGACACGATTTTCTACGCCGAACCTCGCTTCGTCACTCATATCGACGACAGTGCCATCGCAGCCGTGACCGAACTGTACCGCGCGCTCTTCCCGGCCGGCGGCACGGTGCTCGATTTGATGTCAAGTTGGGTCAGTCACCTGCCGGAGAAGGTTGCCTACGCCGAAGTCATCGGGCACGGCATGAATGCGGCAGAGCTGGCCGCAAACCAGCGGCTTGACCGTTGGTTCGTTCAGGACTTGAACAAGGATGTCAGGCTGCCGCTCGGAGACGCGAGCGTGAACGCGGTCGGCATTTGCGTCTCGATCCAGTACCTCCAACGGCCAGTCGAGGTGTTGCGCGAAGTGGCGCGCGTGCTGCGGCCAGGAGGCGTCGTGGCGATCACCTTCTCCAATCGCTGTTTTCCTACCAAGGCGGTGGCCATTTGGCAGGGCCTTGATGGTGAGGACCAGTGCGGGTTGGTGTCGCTCTATCTGCAGCGTGCCGGCTTCCCGAGCGTAGAGGCGCTCGAGTTGGTGCCACCGGAACAATGGGGCAGGGATCCCCTCTGGGCCGTGATCGGGCGCAAGGGTGAAGGTAATGAGAGCTAGTTGCGTTGGGCGCGTCATCTGGATGCCGGTCTTGGCTGCGCTGGCGTGCATCGCAATGGCGCTCGCCATCTCGGCTTGCTCCGCCGCCGCACCCGAGGCGATGATGTCGGCTTCGGGACCGTCCGGCTTCGCCGCCGAGCGGTTTCCGAAGCCGCAACGTCCGGTGGCCGGTATTGTCTCCGACCAATGGGCGAGCGAGGACAGCCGTGAGCGGGCTGGGGAGGCTAGCCGGGTTATCGATCTGCTCGGCATCCGTCCTGGCGTGACGGTGGCCGATATCGGTGCCGGTGCCGGCTACTATGTCAGTCGGCTGGCGCACCAGGTTGGTCCCGAGGGCCGGGTGATCGCGGAGGACATCGAGCGTCGTACCCTCGATCGCCTCGGGCGACGCGTCTCGCGGGAGCGGCTCGGCAATGTGTCCCTCGTTCTCGGCGCGCCGCATGACCCGCGCCTGGCGCCGCGTTCGGTCGACCTCGCCCTGCTGGTCCATATGTATCATGAGGTCGCGCAGCCCTATGGCCTCCTTGCCAACCTAGTCCCGGCGATGCGGCCCGGCGGGCGGGTGGCGATACTGGATGTGGACGGTCCTGTGCTGTCGCATGGCACCCCCCGCGCCCTGCTGTCCTGTGAACTCGCGGCTGTAGGCTACCGGGAAGTGGCTTGGCACTGGGTCGAGGGGAGGTCGATCTATCTGGCCGTATTCGAATTTCCAGCGGAGCCACCCGAACCTGAACATATTGTACCATGTGGCGTGCGGTAACGGTGCCGTCAGCCACTGCTTACAGCTGCCCAGACGCCCGCATCCTGCCAAGCCTCTCATATGACACATGTTGCGGATAGGCGGCCGCGCCTCGTAATCCTTGCTGGCGCCCTCGTCTGAAACTCACGAAGGCCGAAGCCATTCTTGTCTACGGCGTAGCAGCATATTGCGACCGTGCATTGTTGGGAGTGGTTGGACTATGTCCAATGAGAGCTTCGAGAATGATCAACCTACCGAAGCTTGGGTAGCCGCACGCCGCGGAGAATTTCGTAAGGCCCTCGAGGCCTTCGTCCCTGCAAAGCCGATTTTGGTTCTCAGTCATCACGATGCGGATGGGCTTTCGTCGGCAGCCATCTTGGCTCGCGCATTCCAGCGTAGCGACCGGCAAGTCCAGGTCAGGCTGCTTGGTCGAGGGGAGAATGCTTGGTCGCCAGAGATGGCGTCTGAGTTGCGCGCGCAGGACATCGGTGGCTTGATCGTTGCTGACTTGGGCACCCGTGCCGAGCCACCGCTTCCTGGCATGGCTACGGTGCTCATCGACCACCACGTGCCCACTGGAGCTCCGGAAGAGGCGCTTCTCGTCAGCGGTCACGGCTTGCATCCAACGCCTACCACCTCCCTCTTGGCTTGGTGGTGTGCTGGCGCCATGACGAAGGTTGACGATCTCCTTTGGCTCGCTGCTATCGGCATCATTGGCGACATGGAAGAAGCGTCCGGCTTTCCTGAGCTTGCTGCCGCGCGCGAGCGCTGGGGCATCACTGCGCTCCGCAACGCTGTTTCCCTCCTGAATGCCCCACGGCGGGCCAGCGGTGGGGACGCTGGCCCGGCGCTGGCTCTATTGCTCAAGGCAGATGGACCCAAAGCCGTGCTGTCCGGCCACTTCCCGGAAACCGCGCTGCTGCAAGCGGCCAAGGCCGAGGTGCAGGACGCTCTGGCCGAAGGCCGCCGTGCGGCTCCGCACATCCGCAACAACATAGCTTTGATTCGCTTGCACACCGCCTGCCAGATTCATCCGCTCATCGCGCAGCAGTGGAAGGGGCGTCTCAAAGACAAAATCGTCATTGCAGCCAACACTGGGTATCGCCCGGGTTGGGTGCATTTCGCTGCACGTACTGGTCAGGGCACTGATCTTATCGAGTTTTTTCGCGATCATAAGCCGGAAGGAGCCGATCCCATCAACTACGGAAATGGCCATGCCCAAGCTTCAGGCGGAGCATTGCAACCCGCGGCTTGGAACCAGTTCGTAGCCAGTCTTGGCTTTGGTGCGGATGAGCAGGTGCCCGAATGAGCCCGCGCCATCGGAATTCACTACAGAATGCCGCTGGGTCAAACTCCGCACCTCTCCGCCTGGGTGTTCCGGTAAAGCTGATGGGGGCGCCGGACATCAAGAGCAACGACACCCGGCGCTGGCAACAGAGCCCGCACCTGAAGGTGTCTCTGGAGTACATGGACAAAGCCTTGGACTACCTCGACCGCCATGACATCCGCATGTACCGGCTGTCCTCCGACTTGGCACCCTATGCCACGCATCCCGACATGCCTCAGTTCCATTCCATGGTGCGCGATAGCGATGCCGAGCTGCGGGCCTTTGGCGCTAAGGCCAAATCGCTCGGCATTCGGCTGAGCTTCCATCCCTCGCAGTTTGTGGTGCTGAACAGTCCCGACCCGACGTTGGTGGACAAGAGCATCTCGGACTTGAACTCCCAGGCGGAGATGCTCGACCGCATGGAGCTTGGGCCTGAAGCCGTCATGGTCATCCATGTGGGTGGAACTTACGGAGATCGCGCCACGGCCAATGCCCGTTGGGCGGAAACATGGAACAACAAATTATCGGCGCATGTGAAGCGTCGGCTTGTGTTGGAGCACGATGACCTGCGGTTCTCCGCATCGGACATATTGTGGATTCACGAGCAGACCGGTGTCCGTCTGATCTTCGACCATCAACACTTTTGGTGCCTCAATCCGGACCGGCTCGATATGCGCGATGCCCTCGAACGAGTACTCCGAACCTGGCCTGACGGTCAGCGTCCCAAGGTTCACTTCTCGTCGCCGCGCACCGAGATGCGGGAGCTGAAGCGGAAGGAGAAGGGGACGCGGAAGGTCAAGACAGTTTTGGTACCACCGGTGAACACGGGACATGCGGACTTCTGTAACCCATTCGAATTTGCCACCTTCATGCGCGTCGCGGAAGGGCTCGACTTTGATGTGATGCTGGAAGCCAAGGTCAAGGACCTGGCGCTGATTCGCCTGCGCCTGGATCTGCTCCGCTACGCACCGGACGTGGCGCAGCGCTTCGGGTTGGCGGCAGCCGAAGAGGCGGCGTTGCAGGTCGAGGAACAGCAGATCTTAGCTGATGGTGAGGGCCTAGACACCGCGCCGGATTAGCGGTTGTCAATGCGGACGAGGCCAAGCCCGCTCCCGCCACGCTCCGTGCCGTCGTCAGGAATGGATCGAAGGCCCGCGCCGCATTCACCGGCAAGAAGCCGAGCCTTTCATCGGCTACGGTCTCTTGGCATTCCTTGCCAACCGCCGACCGTGACGAGGCTGCCTGGGCCAGCTCATTGCTTATTAAGTTGTCGAACACCGTTGCCGCAACCTGCACGGATCTCGCCGCCTCGTCTGCCGGATGTAGCGATGTCCGCTCACCGGCCATGGTTACATCTGCCCGCGCCAGGTCGAGCACGCCACGAACCAAGCGGTCCAGCCGCATGGCCCCATCCTCGATCGCCTCGGCGAAGCCGGTGTGCTCCTCTTCCGACATGATGTTGCCGTGCTCGGCTAGAAGTTCGGTGGCGCCGTGGGTCGCGGCCAGGGGCGTCTCGAACTCGTGGACTACATGCGCGGCCAGGCTGCGGACATCGCTCGCTCGACCGGGCGTTGTCATTTTCCAGCCGCTCGTCAGCGATGTGGCCCGTCAGCGCTGTCCCCACGTCCAGCGCCACGCCGTGGGGAAGAGCAAGCAGGAGATCATCCGCTGCCTCAAGCGCTTCGTGGCACGCGAGATTTGCGGATGCCTCTGCCGTCGCCCCAATGCCGTCTGCCAAACGCCACTTGACCACTATAAGACCATGCGTGCCGTTCCTATAACCTGTGTCCAGCCCGCGATACCGACCGACAATCAAGGCAAAGGCGACAATGGTGGTGCCAGGAAAGGTGCTCCTTAACCCAGCGGCGCGCGGCTTCCCCTATGCGACTGCGTAGCTTGGGATCAAGTATCAGCCGCTCGAGCAGCGCCGTGATCGCAGCCTCGGACCTTGCATCGACGACGAAGCCTGTCACGCCGTGCTGAATCAGCTCGGCGGGCCCACCTTCGGCTCCGACGATGCAGACAAGGCCATGCGCCATGGCATCGGCGACGCTGATGCCGAAACCCTCGATCTCATCCCCGGCTTCCAGCGCGAGCTGCGGATGAAGGAAGATATCCGCCTGCCGGAACTCAACCTCGCGCTGCCTGTCGTCGACATAGCCCAGGAGCGCGATCCGGCTACCGGCAGCGCTTGCATCGATGGCGTGCTGGATCTCGGCCGACTGGGGACCGCGACCGGCAATGCGATAGTGGTAGCGAAGGCCCCGATCGTGGCATGCTGCAGCGGCCCTGACCGCCGTGGCGACGTTCTTGCGCGGCACCAGCCGGCAAAGGGTCAGGATGCGCGGCTCGCCTTGGCCGGTGGGCGAAGCGCCCGACGCAGGGATCGCCGTGGTGGAAACACCGTTCCATGCAACGATGCAACGGGCCCCAAACTGCGGGAGGCGCCGGAGGAGCAAGTCGCGTGTCGTCTCGCTGACAGCGACAACGCGTTCCGATCTGGCGAGCACTAGGCGCATGAGCCGGAAGGCCAAGCCGCGCGGACGGCCGATCTCCCGGCCATGGACGGTGACAATCAGCCGCCGGCGGAAGAACAGCGCCGGAATGGCCGCGCGCCAGGTGCAGGCATGGATCGCTTCCGGACGCTCGCCATCCCGCCAGGCTGCCGCCATGGCGCGGTGAAGGCGTACAAGAACCTGCAGCTTGGAACCCGGCCCCACGTCGATCAGCCTGAGCTTACCGTTCGTCTCACGCCGGGGACCGACCGAGGATTTCGCAAACAGCGTTACCTGCCAACCAAGCGCGACATAGGCGCGCGCCACCTCTTCGGCATAGGTCTGCACCCCGCCTTCGTCGGGTGCGTAAACCCTGGTGACCAGCCAGAGACGGCCGGGCGCGTCAGGCATGGAACCCACCCGACGCCTTGGCGGCCGGGCGCAGCAGGAACTTCGCCATGGCCTGTGCCGCCCGTGCCGAAGGTGGCTCCTGGCCCATGTCGAACGTATCCTGAAGACCCTTTTGCTGCGCCGCCAGATAGGTGCCGTGGTCATCGCGCGCGGAATCCAGGGCATCCAGGATCCGGTCCGCGCTGTCGTGAACCCTGCCGTAGCGCCAATGGGCGTAGTTCTCGTCGCTCTGCCAGGCCACGCCATGCGCATTGAGGAAGAGGCAGGGCCGTGGCCTGGCGATGAACTCGTAGACCTGGCTGCTGACATCTCCCAGGTAGATGTCGGCCATGGTGGTGTAGGTCATGTCGATGCAGCGGCTGCTGCCGAGATCGATATGGATGTTGGCGCAGGATCTATAGGGGGCGAGCAGTCGCTCGGCGCGAAGGCGGTCGACGTGCCGGTCGAACAGCTTGATATGGGGCGCGACGATGAGGTTGTAGCGCGGCTCGGCAGCGGCCTGCCGCAAGATCGCCTCGCCCATCCTTTCCCAGGAGGAGAGCGCCCGGCTGGAATGCGGGTTGTAGAGTACCACGGGCCGTTCGTCGCGAAACAGCGTCGGCACCTTCGGACGGCACAGCGCGACAGCATCGAATTTGGGATAGCCGACCACCGCATAGCGGCCCTCGCGGATGAGCCCCTTGGCCAGCATGCGCCGGCGCTGCTTCTCGCCGGCCAGCAGCACGAAGTCGAATTGGCGGATACGCGGATCGAAGCCGATGGCCCGGTCCCCGGCTCCATGCGTGGTGTGCACGAAGCGAAGATGGCTGCAGCCCATTCGGCGCAGCAGCAAGGAGGTCCGTTCCGGCAGGACGACGGCGTCGAAGCTCATCAGGCGCCGGCTGGCCACGGCCAGGCTCAACAGCTTCGGGGGAATGGAGGCGCCTGTGAAGCGGGCCGCACGCTCCAGCCATCTGCCGCCTACCTGCTCGAACCCGATCGGGCCCGCGCCACCCTTCAAGGCCATGGCGCGCGCGTGCTCGATATGGGCGGCGGTCGCCGCCATCACATGGGTCTCGAACCGCCGGTCATGCGAGAGGCTGATTGCGATCGGCACGGTATGCATCAGCATGTGGGTCTGCGCATTGAGGAAGAAGCAGACCTTCAGCGGTGCCATGCCGGCATCCGGCGCGCTCATGCCAGCCGGGCCTCCAGCCTTCGGAAAGAGGTGTGCAACAGCATCACCGAGCAGGCGTTCGCCGCCAGCGTCGCCCACGCCGCGCCGATCGGCCCCATCATGGTCAGGAGGACGCCGAGGAAGACAAGGTAGCAGATGCTTGCCAGGCTGCGGGCGACCAGGGCCTTGTCGGGTCGTCCCAAAGCGACCAGCGCCGGCTCAAGCCCGAAACCGGACAGGTTCACGGCGGACGCGATCGTGAGCACCAGGAAAATCGGGTAAACGAAGACATAGTCCGGTCCACCGATCAGCGACAGGAGCAACTCGCCCGCCACGGCGACAAGGAGGATCGCCAGGAGGCCGATGGCTGTCGTCAGCAGCGCGGCGCGGACCAGGACAAGCCGGACCGCGGCGGCATCCCTCGTCGCGGTCAGCTTCGCCATCTCCGGATAGAGCGCCCGAGCGAGGGAGGTGACCGGCTTGGTCAGCGCCGTCCCGAGTTGCATGGCAATGCGATAGCCACCGGCGCTGGCGGGCCCGACGATCCAGCCGACCGCCAGGATCGGAACCTGCTGCCAGATGGGGCCGATGGAGGACGTGAGGTTGGTCAGCACCGCGAAGCGCAGGATCCCCGGGTTTTCGTCGGCCACTCCCCGTATCCGGGGCAGGCCGGCCGGAACGCCTTGGGCACGCAGTTGCGAAGCGGCTGTCGCCCACATCACCACGGTCGTCGCCAGCTCCGCCACGCCCCAGGCGATCAGGTAACCGGCCAGGCTACCGTCGGCTGCCCAGGCCGCGCAGGTGCCAAGCAGCCGCGTGACGGGCAGGGTGAACTCGCTCCAGGCGGCCAGGTCGAAGCGCGCGAAGAGCCGCAGGATTCCGGTCGGCGTCCCGCGCTGCCCGAACAGCAGGGACAGGCCGAACCAGGCCGCCAACTGCGTTTCCTGATCTGACCATCCCAGCGTGCGTCCGGCCGCCAGGGCGCCCAGGCTAGCCAGGACCGTGGCGAAAGCGCCAGCGCAGAGGTCGAGGGCCGTCGTGAAACCAAGCACGAAGCGAAGAGGGCCGACCTTGCCATCGGCCAGGTGGCGGGCACCATAGCGGATGACCGTCTGCCAGGACTGGAAGCCGACGACGGTTCCGATCACCTGGCCGAAGGCCAGGATCAGGGCGAAAACGCCGAAGGTCGCCACGCCGAGCGTCTGCGCCACGATCGCCAGATAGACCAAGCTCAGCAGCGCACCCGCACCCTTGCCGCCGAACAGCCAGACGGCGTTTTCCAGCGCATGGCGGAACGCGCTGTCCGCCTGGGCATTCTGGCCGCCGAGTGGCACCGCCCATCGTCGGCTCATCCAGGGCTCCGGCCAACGGGGCGCAGCGCCGCCTCCACCAGGACAAGGTCCGAAGGCTTGTCCACATCCACCGCGGCGGCACCGAAGGGCAATTCGACGAAGCCGAGCCGCACGGCGCAGCGCCGTTCGAGCGCCCAGGCCACGCCCTGCAACGTCATCATTCCAAACGCATAGCGCAGCAGCGGCAGCAGGCCCAGCGTCCACGCCATGGTCAGCGGCCGCTTCCGATGCTGTTCCAGCTCCCGCCAGAAGCCAACCACCCGTGCCGCTTCAGGACGCGCCAGAAGGAACAGGTTGCAGCCGCTGAAGGCACCGTCGCGGAGCCGCAACCAGCTGCGCTGCGTTTCCGGGAATTCCAGCAGGACGGTTTCGCGCCGGGCAAGGGCGGCAAGGGCGGCGGCCTCCGGCGGCGCGGCGTTCAGCAGATGCGTCACCATCGCCGCACTCAACAGGGCATGGTCGGCGGTGGTGACCAGCAGGGGGGTGCCGAATTCCTCCAGCATGGCCGCGGCACTGCGCGCCGGACTGGCCTCGGCCGGGCGCAGGATGACACCCGAGAGACCGTCCAGCGCGGCAAGCGTCGTCTCCGGCCGCTCGATTGACACCACGATGCGGCCGATGGCCGGGGCCGCCCGTAGCGCCGCGACGACCCGCAGCAGCATCGGCACGCCTGCCACTGGCAACAGCGCCTTGTGCGACACGCCCCTGGCGGCTGCCAGCGGATCCGTCCCGCCGCGCTGGCCCGCCAGCACCAACGCGGTCACGCCAGCCCTGACACCGGGTGGATTCACTTCGCCAGGTCTTTCTCATAGACGCGGTACGTCTTGTAGGACTTGGCGCCGAGCGTCTCCGCCAGATGCCGCATCGGCAGGTTGTCCTCCAGCACCCAGGACATCTCGATCTGGCGGATACCCAAGGCCAGCGCCTCCCGCCGCAGCGCCTCCACCAGGAAGAGCGGCAGCACGCGGCCGAGAAGCCCCGCGCCGATATCGCGCCTGACACCCATAAGCGGCACCCGGGCCGTCGCCACGCCTGCCACCTTCAGCCGCCAGAGCAGGCGCGCCCAGCCGAAGGGCAGCAGCCGACCGGACAGGTCGCGGATCGCCTCGTTCAGGTTGGGCAGGCAGACGGCGAAGGCGACCGGCCTGCCGGCCAGCTCGGCGAACCAGACCAGCCGCTCGTTCAGCAGCGGACGCAACTCCGCGGCCAGGTGCGCCACTTCCTCGGCGGTGAAGGGCACGAAGCCCCAGTTGCCGGACCAAGCATCGTTGAAGATGCCCAGCATCGTGGCGATCTCCTCCCGCAGGGCACGCCGGCGCAACGGCCGCAGCACGACGCCATCCGGCAGCGGCCGTGCCACGATCCGGGCCGCCGCGTCCGGCATCGGCAGCGAAAGGTCGGAAAGATAGGCCAACATGTCGCGGGCCTTGCGATAGCCGAGCGCCTCCAGCCGCGGCCCGGCATAGGGCGGGTCGTGCGGCATCATCAGCATCGGCGGCGTCTCGAAGCCCGAGACCAGCAGGCCGGTCTGGTCGTTGATGGACAGGCTGAAGGGTCCCCGCAGGCGGTTGAGCCCACGTGATTTGCCCCAGCTCTCCGCCGTGGCCAGCAGCGCCGCGAAGACCTCGTGGTCATCCGCCGCCGCCAGCAGGCCGAAATGCGCGGGACGGGTGCCGTCGGGATCGCGCACCAGCCGGTCATCCTGCGCGCTGATGCGCCCGAGATCCCGGCCGTCGCGCCGGGCGATCCAGAAGGCGGCCTCGCCATGGCGGAACCAGGGATTGTGCTTCGCCGACAGCGCCGCCCGGCGCTCCATGAGCAGGGGCGGCACCCAGGCGGGATCGGTGCGCGACAGCGCATGCGGCAGGCGGATGAAGCGCTCCAGATCCGCGCGGCCGGAAACCGGGACGACCTCGACGGTGGAACCGCTCATGCCAGTCCCAAGAAGGCTCGATCTTTCCGATGCCACGGCGCATCGCCCGACCCGCGCGAAGGATCGTAAGGGGCACCGGTGCTCAGGGACGCGACCCAGGAAAACCCCACGGCCTCGCCATGGCCCCGATGCGTGGCACGGGCGCGCAGCGGCTTCCGCAACCTCATCCGCCCGAAACCGGGGCACCGCCCGCCTCACCAGCGACCATGCATCGTCCCTCCCCCTCCATCGCCACGCCGATCAGACCTCCTCGTGCCACAGCCGCAGCAGGCCTACGAGGGCAAAGGCCAGCGGCGCGGTCCAGGCGGCCAGATGGGGCTCGAGCCCGCCGGCCTCGCCCATCGCGTTGAGCAGGCCATTGACGACGAGATAGCCGAGCCCGAGGGCCAGTCCAATTCCGCCACGCCGGTAGCCGTCCGCCTGCCGCGGCAGGCCGAAGGCCGAGGGCGCGGCAAGCAGCACCATGACGAAGGGTGCAATCATGGTTGCCGCGACGGCCTGCAGTCGTGTCGCATAGAAGGCAGGCCCGCGCGTCACGGCGCCCTCGCCCCTTTGCCCCGCCAGCAGCCGGTCGAGCGGTTGCGCCGCGGTCGGGCGCGCGAGATCGCGTATCGCCTCCGGCGAGGGCCCCTCAGCCCAGGCCAGCTCCGCCAGGACCTGCGGCCGGCTTTCGCCCGGCCGGACCAGGCGCAGTTGCAGCAGCCGCCAGCCCTCCGGCCCATGGATCGCGCGGCGCGCATCGATGCGCTCGAGCGCCTGCCCTTCCGCATCGCGGCGGACGAGCAGGATGCCCGCGAGCGACCGGCCGTCCAGAGAAGCCGACTCCACCGACACGATCTCGGTGCCGTTGCGCAGCCAAAGCCGCTGCGCCAGCGCCATGGGCTGGCCCTCCGCCGCGCCCCTGCCGTCCCACCAATCGGCCAGTGTTCGCTCGGTCCGCGGCGCGATGGCGAGCAGCAGCGCCGCCTGCAGCGCAACCGCCAGCACGCAAGCCGGCAACACGGCCCCCAAGATGCGCCAGGCGCCGAGCCCCAGGGTCCGCAATGCCGTGATCTCCAGCGTTCCGGCCAGGCGCCGGAAGGTCAGGATCGCCCCGACCAGCACCGCCAGCGAGACGAGCTGCCCAAGCATGGTCGGCAGGCGCAGCAAGGCATAGCGGCCGACATCCGTCAGGCCGCCGCGCTGGAGCAGCTCGCTCGCCTTGTCGAGCAGGTCCAGCAGTTGCAGCAGCGCAACCAGCCCCAGAAGCACCGCGGCCGTCAAGCCCAGGAAGATCCTGCTCAGGTAGCGCGGCAGGATCATAAGGCCGGTCCCCGGCGCCATCGCAGCCGGCCGGCGATGGTCGCCACCGCCCGGTCGAGCCAGGCGATCATGCCGTCGAAGGCACCTTCCTCCGGATGGCGATCGCTGTGACGGAACACCAGGATGGCGAAGCTGGCGAGGAGGAGAAGAGCGGCCCAAAGCCCCAGGCGCGGGTCGATCCGGCCGACATCGCCGAGCGATTCGATGAGTTGCAGCACCTGCTGGTAGACCATCAGGATCACCGTCCCGACCAGGATGCCGACCGAGCGCCGCGACCGCTTCGCCGCCAGGCCCAAGGGCATTGCCAGCAGCGGCAGGACGAGCATCGAAGCCGAGCGCACCAGCCTTCCGTGCAGCTCACCATCGAGCCGCGTGCGGCTCAGCGGCGGGTCCGGAGACTGCCGCCCAGCCCAAAGCTCCGCGATGGTCATCTCCCGCTCATCGGTGCCGCGCAGGCGGAAGAGAGGCAGGCGCTGCGTGAAAGGCCGTGACAGGTCCGACCCGGCGAAGCGCAGCGTCGACGCCTGGCCGTCGGGCAGGAGCGTGATCTGCTGGCCTTCGTTCATTTCGAGCAGCAGCTCTGTCCCGTCGTCGCTGAGCGTCAGCCGGCCGGTCGCGGCAGTGGTCAGCACTTCGCGCCCATCCTCGTCCCGCTGCTGCAGGAAAATGCCGTGCAGCGTCCCGTCCTCCGGGTCCCGCCGGTCGACATGGACCGTCAGCCGACGACCGATCTGCAGGAATTCCCCGGGCACCAGGGTGGCGTTCCAGCCCGCATTGGTCAGGGCATGGAAGGCTGCGCGATAGGCGTAGCGGCTGAGGGGCTGGACATAGCCGTAGAGCCCGAGGGCGAGCAGGCCGCAGCCCAGCCCGACCGCGAGGAAGGGCCGGCTGAGGCGGGTCAGCGAGAAGCCCGCGGCCTGCAGCCCGTCGAACTCGTGGTCCTGGCTCAACCGCGCGAGGACCACATAGACCGCCAGGAACAGGGCTGCCGGAAAGGCCAGGCCGAGATAATGCGGCACCAGGTAGAGCAACAGGCGGATGACCGAGGAGGCCGATCCGCCGGTACCGGCCAGGAAGTCGAACAACCGCAGCAGCCGCTCCATCAGCAGCGCCGGCAGCACCAGCAGCAGGGTGGCGGCCAGCGGCCTGGCCAGCTGGCGCAGCATGTAGCGGTCCACCACCCCGCTCCTCGACGGTGGCCCTCGTCCGATGCCTGCCCTTGACGGCCGCCACCCGAATGCGGTGGTGCGCCCCTCAGTCACGCCCCGGCCGCCTCCCAGCCGGAGCGGAGGCGAGCCAGCATGTCGTCTCGCACTGCAGCCTCTGGTTCCACAGCCTGGCCGAGCGCCGGCGGTCCCGGCCAGCCGGCATCGGGAAAGCTGCGACCGAGATGCACGCGCTCGCCGGCGTAGCGCGGGATGACGTGGAAATGGACGTCCGGGTCGACCATCATCAACATGAGATAGTTGATCTTCTCGTACCGAACAAATTCACGCAGGATAGTCTCGATACGATGGATGGCGTCGTGCATTCCGGCAAAGGCTGCAGGGCTGGCATCGCCGAAGCGGGTGACCGGTTGGCGACAGACCAGCACCAGCGAGCCGAGCGTGACCTGCTGCGGCCGCAGCAACACGAGCCAATGCTCGGTCTCGCCGATCAACGTTGCGGGATAACCGAACTTGGCAAGCGTGGCAGCTGGCATCCGAAATCTCGCACGAGCGGTTCAAGGGAAGGCCGTGCGGTCCCTGGCTGCGACGCAGCCTTGAACCGTCCCGGCTGGACTATAGGTGCCCGTCTGCGGGGTCGCCAGTTCCGGAGGCGGCCCGACCGTTCGGCGACGGGCGCATGGCTGGCCGCCTGGCTGCTGGCCGCGGCCCTGCCCGGAGGTGCCGCGCTCGCGGCCGGGGCCCGCGCGACCGCCTGTGCCGCAGCGGAGGCGCCGGCCGGGCCGCAGCTGCGGGTCACGGTCACCGGGGCACGCAAGGTGGCGGGCAACATCACCATCACGGTCTATGGCCCGCGGCCAGAGGATTTCCTGGCGCGCGGCGGTCGCTTGGCGCGCCAGCGCATCCTGCTGCAAGGCCCGGCGGCAGAGGCCTGCTTCGTCCTTTCCGAAGCCGGCGTTTATGCCATCGCCGTCTATCATGACGAGAACAACGACCACGACTTCAACCGCACGCTGATCGGGATGCCCGCCGAGGGCTATGGCTTCTCCAACGACGCTCCGACACTGGCCGGCGTGCCAAGCTTTGAGGCTGTGCGCTTCGCGGTGCCGGCAGGCGGATTGCAGATGACGATCCGGCTGCGTTACTGAAGCTCGACAAGTCGGCGGGCGGGGGTTCAATCCATTGCCAGGCTGCGGAACTCGGCGGTCGCCGGGTCCTGCAGGCGCAGGGTCGTCTGGCGTCGCCACCCGTTTCCGGTGCGCGTGATTCGGTGCAGCAGCCATCCGGGCCAGTGCTGTCCCGCCGCCAGCGCCTGCGGTGCGCCGAGGACAGGGACGGGACGCACCGCTCCGGGCAGCGTGGCCTGCAACGGAACATGATGATGCCCATGCAGCACCAGCTCCGCGCCATGGCGGGCCAGGAGGACGCACAAGGCGGCACGGTCGCGCAGCGCCTTGCGCCATCCGCCCGGCCCGGGCACGGGCGGATGATGCACCAGCACCGCCCGGAACAGCCTCTCACGCCCGGTCGCGTCGAGCAGCGCCGGAAGCCGGGCGAGCTGTGCCGTGCCCAGTCGTCCCTCGGCCGAGCCGGGCATGGTCGGAACTGCCGAGGAGAGCCCGATCAGGGCCATGGGCCCGCGCCGATGCAGGAACGGGAAGGGCGCCGCGTTTGGTTCAGCCATGTCATCCGCCATCCATGGCTGCCAGCTCCCGATCCCGGACTCCCATGGCACGGCAACGGTCGCATCATGATTGCCCGGAATGATTGTCACTCGATCAGGCGGGCCCAGCCGCTCCAGCCAGGCTCGTGACGAGGCGAATTCGCCGGGCAGGGCAAGGTTGGTCAAATCGCCCGTGACCACCAGGTGGTCCGGTTCGGCGGCTGCGATATCGGCCAGCAGGGCATCGGCGGGCAGGCGCCGCCGGCGCTTGCGCCGAAGGGCGAGATAGGCCAGCAAACGCTTGCCCGCGAGTTGCCCAAGCGGATGCAAGGCCCCAGGGGGAACAGGCAGGTGAAGATCGGACAGGTGCGCAAGGGTGAAGGACATGGATCGCCCAAGTCTCGCCCGGCTGGCGCATCGACGCCAGCGGCCCGGCTGCTGGGCGAATCGCCCGTGCCGGTCTGGAGCATGCCCGGCTCCGCCCTGCTCGGCCGCGCGCTGGCCCGGGCGGGAGTCGGCGACATCGCCGCCTGGGACGGGACGCCGACGCATGGCGGGCTTCTCCTGCTGCGGGCCGATCATGTCTACGATGCCGCCCTGGTCGTTGGCCTGGCACGCAGCCCTGGCGTGCTGCTCTGCCGGCCGGAGGATGGCCGCCCGGTCGCTGCGCATCTGCCGGCGGGGACCGCCGCGGGCCCGGTCGCCGAGGCGCTGGAGGCCGGACGCGCGCCCGGGGATGCTGCCTTTGCCGGGTTGCGTCCCGTGGCGCCTGCCGCGCTGACGGACAGCTACAACCGTGCGCTGCGCAAGCGGGGCAATCCCTACCTGCTGCGCCTCGGCCTCGAGACCCGCAGGGCCGTGGAATGGGAGATGTTCGGCGGCTCCTACAAGGGCGTTACCGATGCCATCACCAAGCATGTCTGGCCCCGCCCGGCCTTCCACGTGGTGCGCGCCTGCGCCGCGCTGGGCATCACCCCGAACCAAGTGACGCTGGTCAGCCTCGTGCTGGTCTTCCTCGCGCTCTGGCTCTTCGCCGAAGGGGCCTTCCTGGCCGGGTTGCTGGCGGCCTGGGTGATGACCTTTCTCGACACCGTGGACGGCAAGCTGGCGCGGGTGACGCTGACCTCGACGCCCTTCGGCAATGTCTTCGACCATGCGATCGACCTGATCCATCCACCCTTCTGGTGGCTGGCCTGGATTCTGGGGTTGCAGGCGGCGGGCATGCCGCTCGCGCAACCCGTCACGGTGGCGGTGATTGTCTTCGGTGGCTACGTGCTCCAGCGGCTGCAGGAGGGGCTGTTCCTCGCCCTGTTCGGCATGGAGATCCATGTCTGGCGGCGTTTCGACAGCCTCTTCCGGCTGGTGATCGCGCGTCGCAACCCGAACCTGGTGCTGCTCACCCTGGGCACGCTGATCGGGCGGCCGGACATCGGCATGCTGGCGGTGGCCGCCTGGACCGTCTTCGGCTGCATCGAGCAGGTGGTGGTGACGGTGCAGGCGGGCTTGGCACGACGCCGGGCGCCGCTGCGCTCCTGGCTCGAGCAATGAGCGGGGCCGGCAGCGCCCGGCGCATCGGCATCATCAGCAATCCGCTGAGCCGGATGCTGCGCAAGGGGCGGGGCGGGCTCGGTGCCCAGGCAACTGGGCTGCCGCGGGCTGCGCCCACCACCCCGGCGGAACTCCGCACCGCCCTGGCCGGCTTCGCGGCGCAGGGGGTGGACCTGCTGGCCGTGCAGGGCGGGGACGGCACGTTGCGTGAGGTCCTCACCGCGCTGCCGGCTGCTTTCGGCGACCATCCGCCCGACGTCGCCCTGCTGGCGACGGGGAAGACCAACTTGGCCGCCCAGGTGCTGGGCAGCGCCGGCCCGGGGGAGGCGGCGCTGGCGCGGCTGCTGCAGGCGGCCGGGCGCGGCACGCTGCGCCGCCGGCTGCTGCCGGTGCTGGAGGTCGCCCGGCCTGGGCTGCACGACGCCCCGCCATTGAACGGCCTGCTGTTCGGTGCCGGCGCCTTCACCGAGGCGAAGCTGCTGGCGGACCGGGCGTTGCACCGGCGCGATATTCATGACCGGCTGACGGTGCTCTTGGCCCTGGCCGGCGTGGCATTGCGGAGTGTGTGGGGGCGCGACGCTTCGCTGCGGACCGGCGCCCCCATGGAACTGGCGCCGGATGATCTGTTGCCGCGGGAAGGGCATCGCTTCCTGGTTCTGGCGACGCCGCTCGACCAGCTGATGCTGGGGCTATGGCCCTTCTGGGGAGAAGGCCCGGGGCCAGTGAGGTGGCTCGATGTCGCGGCGCCGCCGCAGCGGCTTGCGGCAGCACTCTGGGCCAGCGTCCAGGGGCGACCGCGGTCCTGGATGCCGGCGGCCGGCTATCGCAGCGGCAATGCGAGCCGGCTCGCCATCCGGCTCGGCGTGCCCTTCGTGCTGGATGGGGAGGTGTTCGAGCCAGGACCGGAGGGGCTGGTGCTCTCCGCCCCGGGCCGGGTCGCCTTCGTGACGCCGTGACGCCCGCAGGCCCCGCCAGGCTCGAGGCGCTGGTCGCCGCCGAACTTGCGGCACCTGCCGAACCGGGTGCCGCCATGCTGGCCGCCCGGCAGCTTGCCGAGGATATCCTGGCCCGGCATCGCGTCGGGGTGGAGGCGGTGCTGTTCTACGGCGCCTGCCGGCTCGACGACGATCCGACCGGGCTGCTCGACCTTTACGTGCTGACCAGCGGCCACCGGGCATTCCATCGTCGTTGGCTGCCGGCGCTGTTCAATGCCCTGCTGCCGCCGACGGTCCTGCATTGGCGCAGCGACGGCCTCGCCGGCCCGATCCGTGCCAAGGTGGCGGTGTTGACGCTTCGCCAGTTCGAGCGGCGGCTGCGGCCGGCATCACTGGACACGACGATCTGGGCCCGCTTCTGCCAGCCATCAACCCTGATCCATGCGCGCGATGCCGCTGCGCGGCACAGGGTGGAACAGGCCGTGGCGCAGGCCCTGACGACAGCCGGGCTCTGGGCGGTGCGGCTCGGTCCACCGGCCGCGACGCCGGTGGAGTATTGGCGCGGCCTCCTGGCTCGTACCTACGGCGCCGAACTCCGCGTCGAGCGCGGCAACCGATCGGAGCGGCTGCTGGCTGCCTCACCCGGCTGGTACGGCCCGGCCCTGATCCTGGCCCTGACGCGGCTCGGCCTGGCCACCGCCGCGGATGCCGAAGGACGGCTGCGGCCCGGCCAAGTCGGAGATTTCGCATTTTCCTGGGCGGTTCGGCGTGCTTGCGGCAAGACGCTGAACGTGATGCGCCTGGTCAAGGCCGCATTCACCTTCGACGGCGGCCCGGACTACTTGACGAGCAAGATTGCCCGCCATGCAGGGGTTACGATCGAGCTGACCGGCTGGCAGCGCCGCCATCCCGTGCTGGCGGCGCCGATCCTGCTGTGGCGGCTACGGCGGGACGGGGCGGTGCGCTGACAGATGCCGGACAGCCTCCCGCCTAGCTACTCCGCCGCCGCCATCCCAGCAGCGATCAGCCCCAGCCGCTGCCCGGTCTGGGTGAATGCGGCGATGGCGGTGTCGATCTGGTCCGGGGTCAGGGCGGCGCTGACGCTCATGCGCAACAGCGGCTTGCCACCCGGGGTTGCCGGCCCGAGCGCCAGGTTCGTATAGACGCCCGCGTCCAGCAGCTGGTTCCAGAAGCGGATCGCCGTCTCCCGATCCGGCATCGGCAGGGACACGATCGGGCTCGGCATGGCGCCAAGCGCGAAGCCGGCGGCGGCCAGCCCTGCGTGCAGACGCTGGCCGTTCCGCCGCAGGATATTGCGCAGCTGCGGCTGGGCTTCCATCGCCTCAATGGCCTGGGATACCGAGGCGACGATCGAAGGCGGCAGGGAGGCGGTGAACATGTAGGCCCGGGCCGCAACCCGCAGCGCGCCGAAATCGTCGAGGTCGAAGGCGCAGAAGCCGCCGATCGCGCCCAGGCTCTTGCTGAAGGTGCCGACGACGAAATCGATGTCTGCCTCCACGCCTTCCGCCTCGGCGAGGCCGCGGCCATGGGCGCCGAGCACGCCAAGGGAATGCGCCTCATCCACCAGCAGCCACGCACCGGCCTCGCGCTTCACCTCGACCATCTCGCGCAGCGGCGCGGTGTCGCCGAGCATGCTGTAGATACCTTCGAGGACGATCAGCTTCTCGCCCGGCTGGTCGGCGAGCAGGCGCAGGCGGCGCCGAAGGTCGTCCGGGTCATTGTGACGGAACCTGGTGACCTGCGCATTGCCGAGCTTCGCGCCATCATAGATGCTCGCATGGCTGTCGGCATCCAGCAGCAGGTGGTCGCCGCGCCCGGCCAGCGCGGAAAGCGTGCCGAGATTGGCCTGGTAGCCGGTGGTGAAGACCATTGCATGCCGTCGGCCGAGAAAGCGTGCCAGCCGCTGCTCCAGCGCCGCGTGGCCGCCATAGGTGCCGTTGGCGATGCGCGAGCCGGTGGTGCCGGTGCCCTGCGCCATGGTCGCCGCGACCGCGCTGTCGATGCAGTCCTGATCGAAGGTCAGGCCGAGATAGTTATTGGTGCCCAGCAGCAGGACGCGCTTCCCGTCGAGGATTGCCTCCGTCGCCGACAAGATGGCATCGAAGGCGACGCCGAAGGGATCCCGCCCAGCGGCGGTGACCGTCGCAAGGTCGGAGCGCAGGGCGCGGAATCTGGCCAGCATCGGTCAGGCGGCCTTGCTGGTGCTACGGGTCAGCACGCCGACAAGATCGCCGATGGTCTCGATCTCCGCCATACCATCCATCGGGATAATGGTGTCCAGTCGCGTCTCAAGCTGCATGATGAAGTCGAGGGCAGTGACTGAATCGAGGCTCAAGTCATGCAGGAGACTTGTCTCCAAGGTTATGGGTACCGTCCGCTTGCCCAGCTCCTCCAACGCGCCCGTGATCTCGCGCAGCACTAGTTGCTCATCCGACATACCTCGGTCTCCCTGGCACACCTCGGTTTCCCGATCGAATGTATTAGATGGGTCATTGAGGTGTAACCCCAACGTCTTCTGGAGGAGGACATGAGGGACTTGCGGCCAGCGCAGGGCGGGACGACCGGTATGGCAACAATGCCACGCGGCAGGCCCGTACCTGTCTTTCGCCTCCCGTTACGGCGCGACCGGACACATATGGAAGCCGGTGATGATGAGTGCTCCCTGCATCCGGCATGGCGAGATTTGCAAAAACAAGGATTGCGAAAAGCGATGCGCCCGTTGCGTCCGTGTCAACAGGCACGATCGAATGTTACTCCAGACCTCGTTTGCGGCGGGCGGAAGCTGGTGCGGCTGCCCTCGCTCAGCAGGCTCGGCCTGGTGGTTCTGGGCTTCCTGGCCAGTTGCGCAGAGGCGGGGCTGGTATCCCACCAAAGGATGCCGGACCGGGCAGGGGGCGGCGAGGCTGCTTCCGCCACGTCTGCGCCTTCCGTAATCTGGTATGAGGGGCAGCGGGTGCCGGGCGGCGCGGATTCCACCTGTTCCGGCAGGTCGCAAAAGGTCTGGTTCCGGGTCGAGGGCGGCTTGGTCGAGATGCGCTCGTCACGGCACCGAGGCCTGGCGGCCTCGAAGCCGATGCTTGCCGGCACGGTTTCTCCGGATGGAGAGATGGCACTGCGCTCGGTTGGAGCGGCCCGCTCCGCCGTCGGGCGGATCCAGGGCGACCACCTGACCGCATCGGACGTGCCGGACCTGATGGTGCTGGGGAGGACGCGTGGGACCTGCGGGTTTCGGTATGAGGCAACTCGCCGGTAGCGCCTGAACAGCTGGCACCGGCTTTCATGCGGGAGCCGCGGCCTTGACCAGGCCGAGGCTCGCCCACCAGCCCAGCATATCGCGTAGACCCGCCTGCAGCGAAATGCGGGGCGCCCAAACCAGGCTGGGCAACTGCCGCTCGGCACTCGACCCCCAGTTCCGGTGCAGGAGTTCGCGCGCCTTGTCGCGCCCGAACAGGCTGGGTCGCCCGGTTATCGACGACCAGGCATCGGCCGCTGCTCCGCTCGCCAGCAACATCGCATCGGGCACCGGCACGAAACGTGGCTCACGCTGCAGCATTGCGCAGAGCCGGCACAGGATCTCGCGCCAGCCGTATCCGCCTACATGCTCGTCCGCGACCTCGAAGACCGCCCTCGAAGGCCCGGCAAGGCAAACGCCGGCGATGGCCGTGGCGACGTCCTGCGCATGGACGAAGCTGATGTGCGGCTCCGGAGCGCGGGGTACCGGTATGATCGGGGCAGAGACCAGTCGACGGAGCGCAAGGCCTTCGCGGTCGCCGGGTCCGTAGATGACACCGGGCCGCAGCACCACCCAGCTGGCCTTCTCGCCAAGGGCGGCAATCGCCGCCGCCTCGCCGGCCTGCTTGCTTTCGGCATAGGCCGACAGATGCGGCTCTCGCGCCGCAAGGGAGGAGATCAGTACCAGGCGCGCCCCAGGTGCGGACGCGGAGGTTGCGGCGGCCAGCCGGGCGCTGCCATCGCGGTTCACCTCAAGGAAATCCGCCCGCCGCCTGGCTTTGGTGAGGCCGGCAAGATGCACGACCGCCGTCGCCCCCCGAACCAGACGCTGCAGCGCTTCCCCATCCGCAAGGTCGCCGCGCACCAACTCCACGGATCGGGCCGGCGGAAGTGGCGCGGCACCGCCCCGGACCAGGACGCGTAGCCGCCAGCCTTTGTCCGTCAGTGTGTCGAGCACATGGCGCCCCAGGAATCCGGTCGCGCCGGTGACCGCAACCAGCGGAGCTTCCGTCATTGAGCAGCCGGCTCCAGGACGGGTGCGGGCGTGGTGAAAGCACCTGCCAGATAGCGTGCGCGCGCCGCCACGCGACTGAGCTTGCCTGAGGAGGTGTGCGGCAGGCTGCCGGGAGGGGCCAGAACGATGCGAGCCTCCAGCCCATGCCGCGCGCGTAGCGTGCCTGCGGCATCGGCCACCAGCTTCGCGCGCGCGTCGGTGTCGGACAAGCCACGTGCTTCGATCAGCATCACGACCTGCTCCATTCCGTCTTCTTCAACGGCGAATGCAGCGGCGTCGCCGGTGCGGACAGAGGCCACGGCTTGCTCGACCGACCATTCCAGGTCCTGCGGCCAGACATTTCGGCCGTTCACGATGATCAGATCCTTGGCGCGCCCGGTAATTACCAGCTGGCCGTTCAGGAGATAGCCGAGGTCGCCCGTGTCAAGCCAACCATCGGATGTGAGGGCGGCTGCGCTTTCCTCCGGCTGCCGATCATAGTCACTCATCAGTCCTGGCCCGCGGACCAGTATCCGCCCCACCTCGCGCTCAGGCAGCGATCGCTCGGGCCAGGGGAAGCCGCCGGCCTGCCGTATCTCCACCTCCGTCCCCGGCACTGGCAGCCCACATAGGGCGAAGGCGCGCGTGCGCTGGCTGCCGGTTGTGGCCGGCTTGGCGATGCCCTCGCGCTCGAGCTGGTCGAGATCCACGGTATCGGTGGCGACACCGGTCTCGAGCGGTGCGAAGCTGACCGCCAATGTCGCCTCCGCCATGCCATAGCTCGGCACGAAGGCCTTCGCGCGGAAGCCTTCGGCGGCGAAGCTTTCCGCAAAGCGGGCGAGCACGGGGGCGCGGATCATGTCGCCACCGATACCAGCGACGCGCCAGGCGGAGAGGTCAAGCGGCGGGCCCTTCGCCATGCCGAGCCGCGCCCGGCGGACGCAAAGTTCGTAGCCGAAGCTTGGGCTGTAGGAGAGCGTGCCGCGATTGGCGGACAACAAGCGCAGCCAGACATGCGGCCGTCGCGCGAATTCATGGGAGGAAAGGAAATCGACCGTTACCTGGCCGGCAAGCGGCGCCAGCATGAAGCCCACCAGCCCCATGTCGTGATAGAGCGGCAGCCAGGAGACCGCGCGGTCTTCCGGCACCACGCGCAGGCCATGCCGCAGAATCGCCCCGATATTGGCCATCAGCGCCCGCTGAGTGACCGCGATGCCTGCGGGGAAACGGGTGCTGCCGGAGGAGAATTGCAGATAGGCAGTCTCGTCTGCCTGTATGGACCTCAAGACCCGGCCGTCGTCAGGACCGTCCGGCAGCGCGGCGATGCTGCCGAAGGCCTTCAGCCCGGCCTCTTGCGCGAGGGGCGCCAGCCAGTCCCTCATGGTTTCCGGTACGAAGAGAGCCGATGCATGGCAGGCAAGGACCAAGCGACGGATGTGCTCGACATAAACCTCGCGGCCACCGAATGCCGCGGGCAACGGCACCAGCGCTGGGACCAAGCCTGCGTATTGGCAGCCGAAGAACGCCGTAATCACATCAGGATGGGTTTCGGCAACGATCGCAACCCGATCGCCGCGCCGAAGTCCAGCGTGCAACAGGCGGCGCGCTATAGCGAGAGCGTTCTGGCGCAGCAGCCGATAGGGCAGAACCTGCGTGACCACGCCACGGCCGTCGTGGAAATTAAACCCGGTGATGCCCCCTGCGGCGTAATCCAGAGCCTCTGGCAAGGTCGCAAAGTTGCCGAGCCGCTGAGGGCAGACGTTCAAGGTCGGAAGCAGCGAGAGACTCATTCAATTTCCCCCCGCGATGGCGGCAACCGCGGGGTCGCTCCAGGCACGCACTAGCAGTTCGGCGGAAGCAAGATCCTCTGCATAGTCGATCTCGCCCCAGGCATGACCTTCGATCGATCTCGCCTGCACGACGCCAGTCTGTGCCAAGGCGTGGATGACCGACAGGTACCAACGGCCGAGCCCGTCCGGCTGCCGCAGCGCCGCTTCAAGCCCAGCCGCGAACATTTCTCCTCCATCCTGGCGAAACTTCAGCATGCCGATTGATTCGCCATGGATGCTGCCAACCGGCAGCGTCTTACCGATAGCCGTCAGCCGCGTTCCATCCAGTGAGACCTTCATATCGTCGGCATCGTAGGTGGGCTTGCGGTCGATTGTGACTGTGATTGGATGCTCCGGTGCTGCGAGCAAATGCCGTAGCACCGAGGTCTCGAACAGCGTGTCACCGTTCAGCAGAACGGTTTCAGCGGTCTGCAGCAGATCACGAACGAGAAAGCAGCTGCCGATATTCTCAGCCACACCGAAGAAAGGGTTGAAGACCGTGCGGACCGTGGTGTGAGCCGGGGTGATGCTGTGAACCAAATGCTCTACAGCCTCGGCCTCAAATCCCGTGACAAGCGTGATGTCCTTGATGCCAACGGCAGCTAGCCCACGGATCTGCCACTCCAGGATGGAACGTCCGGCGACCGGAAGAAGGCATTTCGGAACCCGTTCTGTCAGCGGGAGCAAGCGTCGACCTTGGCCGGCACATAAGATAATGGCCTTCAAATCTCTATCCTCTCATCTGGTTAATTAACGACTGACAATGCCTTGTTGAAGAATTGTCGCAAGGCACTGCTTGCTTCCGAGACCTTGTTACGACTGTCGCCCGCTGGTTGGCGTCGAGTGGAGTGAGGTCGAAGCGCCTCCCATCCACCCTGCGAAGGCACCCGGGACACCGTTCCAGGCAAACGTCGCTCGGCGCCGCCACATCCCGAAGCAGCGAAGCCGCGTGACGAACTGGACCGAGGACAATGCGAGCCTACGCGCCCATGGCAGCTTGACCCTGTGGTGCACGCTGGAGGCGGCCGCAGCCAGGACGGTTGAGTTGCGCACCGGTAAGGACCCCGACGACGGCCCTCTGCTCAACCCGGTCGTTAGTCCCGTGGCGTCTTTCATTGAAGATGGCGCCTACGATCGGAAGAACGTCTACGCCGAAGCCGCGGCGCGCCATCTCAAGGGGGCTGTAGTCGTGCCGTCGCGCGCAAGCACGGTGCCGTGCGCAGCCGCAGAGACCGGCCCGATACCGAGAGACCGCCATCAGCGGTTCATCGCCAAGCGCGGCCGCATTGGCTGGCAGCGGGCGTCGGGGGTACGATTGGCACGCTCTGGTGGAATTAGGCATTGCACTATTGAAGCGGAGCGTCGGTGATGGCCTACGCTTCCGAACCATAAAGCGGCAGGCAGGCGAGGTGGTGATCACTGGGACCTGCTGAAGTTCATACTTAACATGGGGTATCCAGAATACGTGGGCATTGCGTAACCCCGGAACAAGGTCGTCCTCAGCGTGCCTGCACCATCGAACCGTGCAGCCTGTTCGTTGAAAGTGCGCGCCACGAAGCAACCTGTTGTGTATGCGAGACTAAAACGCGGGTTCCAGCGTCAGATCCCGCCATTGGCTCCCGTCGAGAACAGGCGCGTGGCGGTTGGCGGAATTCCGCATTGGCCGAAGTTCACGCCTGTCAGCGTGCTGGACTCCTCCCAGAGCCGGCTTGCGGCTTTCAAATCCAGCGACCGCGGCGGAGGCTTCGCGTCCGCTGGATAGCCGCGTGTCTCGCTCATCCTATCCGGGCCATAGTAACCGGCCTTCTGCGCGTTGGGCGACGTTGCCGCAAACAACGTGGTTAGCGCCCCTTGCGCAGCCGGCTGAAACAGGAACCACAGCAGCGAGCGCGCCAGGCCCTGGACGCTGAACCGGCCCGGTGCGTTGTGCAGAAGGGCGGTTCGCGAGATGCCGGGATGCGTGGCGATGCTTGTGACGCCCCAGCCAGCGGCGTCGCTGCGGCGCTGGAGTTCGAAGGCGAACATCAGGCAGGCGAGCTTGGACTGACTGTAGGCTCGCATGGGTCTGTAGCCGCGCTCGGACTGCAGGTCATCGAAATCGATGGCACCTGAGCGGGCAGCGATGCTGGAGAGCGTCACGACCCGCGGGTCCTTGCCGCGTCCAAGTAGCGGCAGAAGATAGGCTGTCAGAGCAAAGTGGCCGAGGTAGTTGGTGCCCATCTGCAGCTCGAAGCCATCAGCCGTAGCCTCACGGCGCGGCGGCGTCATCACGCCCGCATTGTTGATCAGGACGTCGATACTCCTCCGTCCGGCATTGAGCCGATCGCCGCAGGCGACGACCGAGGCGAGGTCTCCCAGATCAAGGGCCTCAAAGGCCACCGTGGCGCTTGGCACACTCTCCTTGATTCGTTCCACGGCCTCGGCACCCCGGGCAGGGTTACGCCCGGCGATGATCACGTCGCCCCCAGCGCGTGCGAACGCCAACGCAGTTTCGAAACCGAGACCGCCGGTGCCGGTCACAACAGCCGTGCGGCTGTGCTGAGACGGAATATCTCGGCTGGTCCACTTTCTGAGCATCGTCCATCTTTCCTCATTCTTGCCTGTTGAGGGGGGCGCGCGGGTGGCTCAAGGACCGGGCAAACCGCTACGCGTGCGGCGCTCGCTGGTGGTCCCGGAAGGCCGGTTCATGCCGCTGCTGGAGGAAGCACGACCAGAGCCTGCAACCCGCCGTCGGCATGGTTCTGCAGCGTGAGGTCCCCACCATGGGCGCGTACGATGCTGCGTGCCGAGGTGAGGCCCAGCCCCATGCCTCCGGTGCTTGGCTGACGGGCCTTGCTGAGGCGACGGAAGGGCAGGAAAACCTGCTCCAGCTTGTCATCATCGATGCCGGGTCCACGATCGCAGACTGTCACCTCTGCACCCTGCTCTGTCATGCGAAGAGCAACGCTCGGACACGTAGCGTGCCTGATGGCATTTTCCACCAGGTTCACGAAGACTCGGCGCAGCGCGTGAGGACGCCCGGTCCATCTCGCGTGATCCGGTCCGACATAAGCAATCTCGACGCCCTGGTCGCCGTAGTCGTCCGCGATGGTTTTCAGCAGCTCCGCCAGATCGAAGCTTGTCGCATGCTCGTGTCCTGCGTCGTCGCGGAAGAAGGCCAGCGCGGACTCCACCATGCTCTGCATCTCGTCCACGTCCTGGAACAACTTCCGCTGCTGCAGGGAATCTCCCATCAGCTCGGCCCGAAGCCGCATCCGGGTCAGCGGCGTGCGCAGGTCGTGCGATATGGCAGCCAGCATTGTGGTGCGGTCCTCGACGAAGCGGCGGATCTGCGCCTGCATGGCGTTGAAGGCGCTGATCGTCTCGCGCAGTTCCTTCGGACCTTGCAAGGGAATGGCCGGCGCCCGCGGGTCCGCACCGAACCGCCGCACGCCCGCCGCGAGCCTCTCGACTGGCGATGCCATGGTGCAGGCTGCAGTTGTCGCGAGAACGATGCACGACAGCACGGCGAAGAGTCCGATCAGAATCCAGCGGTAGGGCATGGAAATGCCCCAACTTCGTTCAGCGGCGGCAAAGGTCAGCCAAGTGCCGTCACTCAGCCGCACGCTCATGAAATACCGGCTCCCATCGCGCAGGAGCTCGTCTACGCGAGGTGATGATTTCACCTCTGGCATGTCGTCGCGGAAGAAGAGGACGGTCCTGGCCGGATCGTCGAGTACCCTTCTGAAAGCTGCGCTGCCAGTCTTGTAGGTCGTTTGAAGGCGCTCGCTCGGTTCCACCGGGGAGGCCGCGTACCAGGCGACATCATAGGCGGGCGTACCCGCCGAGGCTGCAAGGGTCTCCCGGATCTCCGGCGGCTGTGCCTCGATGATCCGCACCGTCGCTGCCGCTGCATCGAGCATTCCGCTCTTTTCGAAGGACGGCCGGCCCCACACTCCTGACACGCCGACGAAGATCCCGTTCATCAAAAGCGTTGCAAGAATGGCCAGCAGAATGGTGAGGCCGAACCGGTTCGCAATGGTGTCGTGCATCCAGCGTCGCGGGCTCATGACCGGGACACCGCAGCCGTCAGGATGTAGCCGCCGTTGCGGACAGTTCGGATCAACTCCGGGCTCCTGGGTGAATCTTCGAGCTTCCGCCGGAGGCGGCTGACCTGCACGTCGATGCTGCGGTCGAAGGCTGCATGGCTCTCGCCACGCGCGAGGTCCATCAGCATGTCCCGCGTCAGCACGCGCTGCGGGTGTTCGGCGAAGGCAAGGAGGAGATCGAACTCGCCGCTCGATAACGGCACGAGGGTGTTGTCTTCCGATCGCAGCTCCCGCCGGGCGATATCGAGACGCCATCGCCCGAAGGACAGCATGGGCCGCGTCTCCTTGGGTCTGGAAACGGCACTGCCGTCACCGCGACGAAGCACGGCCTTGGTCCGGGCCAGAAGCTCGCGGGCATTGAAGGGCTTTGTGATGTAGTCGTCAGCTCCGATCTCCAGGCCGATGACCCGTTCCATATGGTCGCTTACCGCCGTGAGCATGATCACCGGCACGGAAGAGCTCGTGCGCAGCCGGCGGCAAAGGTCGAAACCGCTCTCATCCGGCAGCATCACGTCAAGGACGACCACATCCACGGCTCGCTCCTCCAGAATGGTGAACATCTCCGTTCCGTCCCGCGCGACCGAAACCCTGCAGCCATGGTTCTGAAGGAACTGGGTGAGGAGCGTCAGGATGTCCTCGTCGTCATCCACAATCAGGATATGCGGCATCGGCGTCATGGCCCTCCCTATCACCTCGAGCCCGCGGGATTATGACTGTAATTCGAGCCGTTTGTTTCCGCTTGGACACAAGGTATCGGCTCGGCAAAAGAACGCTCATCATCGGGATGCATGACGCTCCTAGGGTCGCTCCAACAAATCCGGAGCCCTGCCGTGTCGCACGCTTCCCCATACGCTGATCCAATCCGGTCTTACGAACCTAGCTTGTCCACCCCGCTTGCTCCGGGACCTCACATCCGGGGCGACATGCCCGCGCTCTGGCCGGAGTGGTGCGCCGCACGCCTCGCCCGTCTTCCCTCCAGCGATTGTCAGGCAACCGCCGGTAAGCATGGCGCTCGGGCGACCGGAGCGAAGGTCCCGCGTCATGACGGCGGCTGTCCCTCTAACTGCTTCCGGCCGGCCTGATCATGGATCCACTCGGAAGCTTCATCGAATGGGCCGCGCCGGTCGGCATCGCGGGTCTGTTTGCAATTGGCGCGATGGAGCGGGTCGTCCCGGTGCTGCCATCCTACGGGCTGCTCGTCGCGATCGGGATCGGCGCCTCGGATAGCCTTTGGCCGGCACCGCTCGCCATCCTCGCGGTCACGTCCGGCAGCACGGCCGCCTGCCTGGCCTGCTACGCTCTGGTCACCACGCTCGGCGAGGCCCGCTCGCACCGGTTCCTCCACGGGTCCGCCCGTCTCCTCGGCTTTCCGCCCAACCGCTTTGCCCGTTGGGTGGACGCCTGCCGCCAGCACCAGGCGCCGATCGCTTTCGGCTTGCAACTCGTGCCGACGGCTCGGCTGCTGACACCCGCTGTTGCCGGGCTGCTGCGGACCAAGCCGCGGATCTTCCTCCTCGCCAGCGCCGCGGGGATCGCTGTCTGGAACACTCTCTTCATCGGACTCGGCTTCCTGGCTGCCCAAGCCACGCCCGAGGTCAACGCCTCCACCCTCGCTCTCAAGCTCCTGACAGGCCTGATCGCCGTTGAGGCGCTCGCAGTCCTCGCTTGGCGGCGCCTACGCAACACGGCACCGGGCCAAACCTCCATCCATTCCTGAAAGACCAAGCATCATGAGCTTTGCCACCATCAGTGACACCTACGATTTCTTCCGCGCCTGGCTTGGCGATCCCTTGCGTGTCGCCGCCATTGTGCCCTCCGGTCGGGCTCTGGCTCAGGCCATTACGGCCGAAATTTCCGCTGACACCGGCCCCGTTATCGAGCTCGGTCCGGGGACCGGCTCCTTCACCCGTGCACTCATCCGGCGTGGCGTCCGGGAGGATGACCTCGCCCTCATCGAGTTCGGCTCGGAGTTCGCGTCGTCGCTGCAGCTCCGCTATCCCCGCGCTCACACCATCTGGATGGACGCTTCCCGCCTCCATGCGGTGCAACTTTTCGGCGGCCGTCCGGCCGGCGCTGTCGTCAGCGGCCTACCCGTCCTTTCGACGCCGATCCGCAAGGTGATGGGCATCCTGGAAGGCTCCTTTGCAAAGATGCGACCGGGCGGCGCCTTCTACCAGTTCACTTACGGACCGACCTGCCCCATCCCGCGCACGCTGCTGGATCGTCTTGGCCTGAAGGCGATGCGCGTCGGCGGCACCCTTGCCAATGTGCCGCCGGCCTCAGTCTACCGGATCCGCCAGCGCCAGCCCAGGCGGTCACGTCTCGTGTGGTGATATAGGAGTAGCGCTGCGGCTCGAGGCGCGAGAGCTGAATGTATTTCAGCCCGCCGAGAGGTTCCGTCCGCAAGGCAGAATCGGCAGAGCCGACCAGTCCTCCTGCCAGCGATTGGGCTGGATGGCCGGGCGGGTGGCCCCCTGCGCCGCCGCCCCAGCGGCCAGGAGCGTGGCGAGCGGGGCAGGGAGGAGATGCCGCGCCGCGCCGGCACCCCGCCAAGTGTCCTGACCGCGAAGTTCCTACGATCACATAGCTGATCGCAGGAAGCGGCGGTGGGCAAGCCTGCGGTGTCGATTGCGTTGAGCGCGGCTGAGCGGTGCGAGCTGGAGTCGCTGGCGCGGGCTCACAAGACGGGCCGGGCAATGGTACGGCGGGCCCGGATCGTGCTGGCAGCGGCGGCGGGGCCGGAGAACAAGGCAATCTGCGCCGGGGTCGACGCGGACGCGAACACGGTGGGCGAGTGGCGCCGCCGCTTTGCCGAGCATCGGCTGAACGGGCTGTTAGCCTACTGGAACAGAACGGCGGGTGAACCGTCCAGCACCGCTACATAAGCCTTGACGTTGGTCCTCATCAACGATGCTCCAACTGCCAGTCTGTCCGCCGTGGTGGCCTGACCGCGGCTCAACGCCACCCAGGAGCCCCGGCCGCTCCTACATCACCATACGGGACACGACCCGGCCATCGGCAGGCCCAAGTCGGGCTGCTTCAACACCGCCACAAGTTTCTCCACGAGAAATCGCCGTTTCATAGCCAATCTCCATATTCAGCATGAGGAATCCGCCGAGAAATTAACACCAGAGCCGGCCCATTTTCGCCGTGTCACCTCACAGCTCCAGCGGCCACTTGACCACAATAGGAGCCTCATCAGCTCTCGGCTTCGGTGACGCCGAGATCATGCACCTTCTTACGGATGTGGGGCGGCGCGCGGCTTCTGAATTCGATGCGGCTTCTGCTAGTCTCCCAGCACCCCGTCCCAGCAGGATCGCGCCGATCGTCACACGCCTGCCCCCACTCCGTAGCCTCCGCGCCTTCGAGGCCGCCGGGCGTCGCCAGAGCTTCACCGCCGCTGCCGAAGAACTCGGGGTGACCCCCGGCGCGATCAGCCACCAGATCCGCCACCTGGAAGAATTCCTCGGTGCGCGCCTGTTCGACCGTCAGCACCGCGAGGTGGTGCTGACGCCTCAGGGCAAGGCCTATCTGCGCTCGATTGGGGAGGCGTTCCGCCGGATCGAGGACGACACGCGTGTGCTCTTCTCCGCGAACGATCCGGCGAGTGTTCGCGTCTATGCCTCAACGAACCTTGCGATGCGCTGGCTGGTGCCGCGCCTGCCGCGCTTCATCGAGCGCCACCCGTCGATCACCCTGGAGCTCAGCTCCGAGATCGGCCCACCCCCTTCGCTGGAGCCCCGGCGCTTCGACGTGGCGGTCACCCATGGCCCGGCGCCCTTGGCGAAGACCGAGCCGACGCGGCTATTCGACGGGCGGCTGGTGCCGGTGTGCAGTCCCCGCTACCTCGCCGGCCGCGCCCCGATCACGCATCCCGCGCAGCTTGATCCGCTCAGCATGATCCACTCGCGCAAGCGCAAGGGGGACTGGCGACGCTGGCTGCGGCTTGCGAAGGTGCCGGGTATCGACCCGAGCCAGGGCATCAAGTTCGAGGACATGAACCTGGCCTATATCGCGACCATCTCCGGTATGGGCGTGATGCTGTTCTTCGCCAACCTGATCGCGGAGGATCTCCGCGCTGGGCGCCTGATCATGTTGTTCGATCTGGCGCTGACGGATGAGCCGGACTGGCTCCTCTATGCCACGCCCGCGCCGGAGCGAAGTCGGGCGAGCGCGCTGCTGCGCGACTGGCTGGTTGCCGAGGCGCAGCGCGAGCACTGAACCCCAGCGCAGCGCCTCAGCGCCGGGACATGCTCCAAAAAACCGGGATCGGGAATTCGATTACGCCCCGAAGGTCGGAGCGGTATGCCGCGGGTGCCGAGAACTGCCCGCCAAGGATGTAGTTCGCGTTGTCATGGAAGGCAGTCTGCAGCTCCCCGGCAAGGCGCGCGCGCTCCTCCTCGCTCCGCGCCGTAGCGGCCCGGCGGAGGAGATCCGTCTGGCGCGGATCGCAGTACCAGCCCGAGTAGTGCTCGGCGCAGTTATAGGCGACGCCCGGATTGGCGAGGGGGTTCACCAGGTCGATGCCATTCCAGATGATGTTGACCATGCTCCAGCCGCCGTTGGTCGTCGGCCCGCGGTTCAGCCGGCGCTGCGCCACCGTCGCATAATCCGAAGTCGCCAGCTGCACGTTGAAGCCGGCCTTGCGCATCTGATCGACCATGACGAGGCCCATCGAGTTAAGCAGGGCCGAGCTCTCGGAGTGCAGGAAGACCACGGGCTCGTTCTTGTAGCCGGCCTCGCGCAGCAGGACGCGGGCCCGCTCAGCGCCGGCGTTGCGGAAGATCTCTGTCCCCGCACTCGACTCGCCCGCCGTGTTGCACATGTAGAGCGCGTGACACTCGCGGAGGTAGAGATCCTCCGGCAGGCCGAGGCTCGCCATTATGTCGGCCTGGTTCACCGCTAGCTGCGCGGCGCGGCGGACCTTGGGATTGTCGAAGGGTGGCTGCGCGTGGTTGAGGCTGATAATCGACATGATCTGCCCCGCGCCGCGTGGGTTGGCGATGGTGATGTTGCGGTTCCGCCGCATCGGTCCGATGAAGTCCGCCGGGATGATCTCAAGATAGTCCACCTCGCCCGCTTGAAGGGCTGCGACGCGCGTCGCCTGGTCCGGCATGCTGATAAGGTCCACGCGGTCGAAATGCACGACCTTGCCGCCAGCAAGACCAGAAGCCGGCTCGGCGCGCGGGCGGTAGCGGGGATTGCGGCGGAAGGTGGCGCGCTCGCCTGGCCGCCAGCTGTTGCGGTCAAACAGGAAGGGGCCGGAGCCGACGACCTCCGGCACGGCGGCGTTCGCAGGCAGGTTGGCAAGCCGCGCGGGCATCATTACTGGGATGACGTTGCCGGGCTTGCCCAACGCCTCGATCACATAGGCATAGGGTTCGCGCAGCTTCAGCTCAAAGCTCCGCGGGTCCACGACCCGCAGCCCTTCCGCCACGCGCATGATCTGCACGCCCAGCGCCTCACGCTGGGCCCAACGGCGGATCGAGGCCACGGCGTCCTCGGCCGTCACAGGCTTGCCGTCGCTCCATTCCAGCCCGTCGCGCAGATGGAAGGTGTAGGTCAGGCGGTCGTCGCTCACCTCGTAGCGGTCGACCATCTGGGGCTTGTAATTCCCCTGCTCGTCTATGGCGAAGAGCATGTCATAAACAAGGTAGGAGAAGACGCGAGTCGCGTTGATCGTGGTGACGATCGGGTCTAGCACCTGCAGTTCGGTGTTCAAGGAGACACGCAGGGTGCGCTCCTCGGCTTGCGCGTTGTGGAGCGCGGCTGACAGGGCAAGCAGTGCAAGGGCGAGTACACGGGCCATCCAGCGCAGATTCATGGCGAGCCTTTCCATTGAACGCGTTCTTCCTTTGTCTGCCGTGTGCAGCGCTCCTAGACGCACCGCTGCGCCCACCTCGTCTCGACCGCGTCCAGGGCTTCATCCGGCCAGGATGGATGCCCTGGCCTGGTATGTGCAGAGCAGTTCGCGCGTGTGAGCGATCACCCTATTCGGCGGCTGCGGCCGGCTCCGCCTTGCGGAGATGATCATAGTTCTTGCGGCGAAACCAAGCCATGTAATCCCCCATCGTCATGGGGGGAAAGAGCGGCTCCTCGCCCTCCACCCGGCAGGTGGACAGGCATTCTACCAACGTCTCGGCGTTAGGATGGAAGAAGTAGGGGATCGCGTAGCGCGGTTGGTCGGAGATGTTGAAGGCGCGATGCGGCGTGGAGAGAAACCGCCCGTTCGTCCAGCGGTGTAGCGTGTCCCCGGTATTGACGATGAAGGTCCCTTCGATCACCGGCGCGTCGATCCATACGCCGTCCCGCCGGCGGATCTGCAGCCCCGGCACCTTGTTCTGGGCGAGCAGGGTGATGAAGGTGGAGTCAGTGTGCGGCGCGATGCCGAACTGGTTCTCTGCGTACTCCTTTACCGGTGGGTAGTGGCTGAGGCGGAGGGAGCTGAAGGGATGGTCGCACTTCGTGTCGAAATATTCCGCCGGCAGGTCCAGTGCGCAGGCGTAGAGCGGCAGCATGCGCTGCGCCAGCGCCTCCAGCGCCGCGTAGTAGGCCTGCGTTGTTTCCTTGAAGCCAGGCACGTCCGGCCAGCGGTTGGTCACACCCGGCTGGCCCTCCCCCTTCACGAAGAAAGCCTCGTTCTCGTTGGGCTTGTTGTTGGCGTTGATGGTGGAGGTGCGCGTGGTGCTGCCGCGCATCGGCAAGTAGCCCTGCATCGCGTTGTCCACCTTCAGCTCCATCTTCTTCTCAAGCGGCTGGGCGTGGAAGGCGGCGGCGGCGGCGAAAGTGCGGTCGATCAGTTCCTGCGGAACGCCGTGATTGCTGATGTAGAGAAAGCCGACTGTCTCGCAGTTCTCGCGGAGCTGGGCGGCGATCCGCTTGAGCGCGCCCTCTTCGCCGGCGAAGTAGGGGCCGAGATCGACGACGGGGATGTCGGTGCCAGGAGCGTTGCTCTCGGACATAGGGGGCCTCCCGCGATGAGGCGGGGGCCCATCGCCCTCACGCCGGGGCTCACGGTCGGAGCAGATGGGCCAAGCGGTCAAACCAGAAGATTTCAGTTATGGCTGAGAGAAATTCACATGAGGGGGATCTTAGGTCCTGTTGGTGCCTGAGCCTGGGGCTTGAACTGGGCGTTCTCCGGTTTTGCGGAGTGCGGGATGGCGCTCTTGGCCGAGTACAAGGCAGGCATGCTGCGCGACGTCTCGACCGGGCGTTTTGGGAAGGCGCATGAGGTGGCGGCGGTGATTGACTTCTTCTGCTCGGACGCCGCATCCGACGTCACCGGCGTTGGTCTGCCGGTCGATGGCAGATTTTTGTGGGGATCGCCGGAGTTGAGTCTGACTTCTAGCTAAGGCTACCCGGGTAATCCGTCCAGATGCTCGGCTCCAGGTCGAGATGGGTCTCCGCTGGATAGGTCGACGTCCAATGCGCGATGCATGCCTCGGCCGTCGGGTTCCACAGCGCCGCATGGCCGCCCATCCAGTCCAGGAAATCCTCCAGCATCTTCAGTCGATGCAGCCAGCCCATATGCTGCGGATGCAGCGTCATGTGGAAGTGGCGACCTCGCCCGTGCTGCGCCTCGAATTCCGTGCGCCAGTTGCGCAGCAGCATGTCGGGACTTTCGAGGCCAGTGCCTTTGGTCGGGAACATGCAGAAATACTGGTCGTCGAAATGGTAGTAGTAGGGCATTGCGGGCAGCGCGCGCCGGCTGGCGAAATCCGCTACCCACCAATGCGGCACGTCATCGGCTTGGCCGTTGCCGTAATAGCGGTAGCCCGCTTCGATCAGCAGGTCGATCGTGTTTGGGCTGATGGTGCCGCCGGCGAAGTTGTCCATCTGGCGCGACAGCATGAACCATCCAGCCGGCGGCCTGCCGATGGCATCGGCGAGGATGGTCGTGGTGCGGTCGAGCCGGGCTTTCTCTTCCTCGCGCGAAAGTCCGGAAACATCCTCGTGGCGTAAGGCCTCGGCGGCAATTTCATGACCTTCGGCAAGGATGTCCTTCAACTTTTGGCCATAGACTTTCACCATGACCGCAGGCGTTGCGAAAGTGGCGCGCAGTTTATGCCGGCGCAACACGCCAAGCAGGTTGTCGAGCCCTTCCTCGATGGCGAAGCGCGCGACCGGAGTCGACAGCTCCGCTGCGCGGATGCCGTCGCCGCCGGACGCGAGGCTGAGATCCACCGTGATGCTCACGGCGCAGCGCCTTTCCTCGGGCCAGCGAAGGTCGGCATCCTCGATGCTGCGCTCGTTCGAGATTGTGTAGCGGTCTTTCCAGGGCATGGCGTTCCCCTCAGTTCCAGCCGCCAGCGGGCGGCTGCACCGCGATGCAGTGCCGCGCCACTGCCTCGCAACTAGGGAACCAGACCTCGCCCTTCTCCTTCATCCGCCGGATCAGCCGATCAAGCATCAGGATGCGCTGCGCCCGGCCCGAGACGAAGGGATGCAAGCAGATGTTGAGGTAGCCGCCCCCCTGGGCATGCTGCTGTAGGAAGGCCTCCCACCAAAACTCCATCACGCGCTCAGGGTCGCTGATGCGTTGCGCGGCGACTGGCGTACCCATCCATGCAAAGGAGTAAAACATCGCGTCGTCGATGGAATAGTGGAACGGCAAGTTGATCAGGACATTGCTGCCGTCGGGGTCGCGCAGGTAATGCGGTCGGTGGCTGGCCGATCCGTTGGAGCGATAGATATAGCCAAGCTCCCGTAGCAAGCCATGGCTATGGCCGCTGCGCGTCCCGACGCCGCGCTTCCCGGTCAGCTTTTCCAGGGCTTCGGTGGAGCGGGTGAGATGGTCGCGTTCCAGCTCCGGCTCCTTGGGAACGCGGTGCTCCCACATATGGTCGGTGACCTCATGGCCGCTCTTCGCTGCCGCGGCGACGGCTCGCGGGTAGAGCTCACAGATGCGACCCGGCGTGAATATCGTAGCCTGAACGTCATGGCTGTCGAACAACTCGATCAACCGCCAGATGCCGACCCGCCCGCCAAACTCGCCCTTGGCAAGCTGCATGGACGGCTCATTCATCAGCCGGCGCAGCAGCATGGCATCGAAATCGGCGGTGAAATTCACCGCTACTCGTGCCTCGCCTGGCCATTTCGGATCGCTGACGGATTCATGCCGGGCGAGGTGCCGCTGTGCGGCGGCGTCGATCTCATCCAACTCCGCGTCAGGATTCGCCGCCATGGCCGCTTCCCATTCGAGGTTTCGCGGGGATGCTCCGTCACCAGGGCAGGACATGCAAGAGGGCCCGCCGGGGCCAGCGCGCCGTTCGTTGTGGCCAACGGGAGGATGCTTCGATATGCAGAACTACTCGCCGAAGGATTTTCGTGCGCTGACCTGGCACGACGCCACGCCAGCCTTTGCAGGCGGCACGGACACGCCGCGCGCTTATTTGGAGCGTTGCCTGGAGACCATTGCTCAGCGGGAGCCTGTGGTGCAGGCTTGGGTCGTAATGAACGAAACCGGCGCACGCGAGGCGGCCGATGCCAGCACGGCGCGCTGGAAGGCCGGGCGGCAACTGCCCCTCATCGATGGCATGCCGCTCGGCATCAAGGACTTGCTCGAGACGCGGGACATGCCGACCCAGATGGGCTGCAAGGCCTATGAAGGCAATTTCCCGAAACGCGACAATCCAGCGCGAGGAGATCCGCGCACGGCATGCGGCGCTCGCGCCGCTCGTGGATGCCGTCATCGCGTCTGCCTCGCCCGGCGTGGCGCCGTTCTGGACGCCAGATGAATCGGGTCAGCCGCTGGCGAAGGGCCCGACGGGCGATGCAGTCTACAACACGCCGAGCTCTGCGCTAGACGCGCCCGTAGTCACCTCACCAATGACGGCTATTGGCGGCATGCCTATGGGCGTCCAGCTTTAGGCCAACCTCATTCCGACGCGGCGGTAGCTGCAATCGCTCGTTGGATGGTCTAAGCCGTTGAGCCGGCGGTTGTTTGATCATACTTCGTCATGCGCGGAGAATGCTGAGACGCCACTGGCGATGAAGCTTTACAGCTGTGACCTACATTCCGTCCGCCGCAATCCGCCCTCATTATCCGATCGGCCGGCACGTCGACTGGCTTCGAAACCGGATGAGCGCCTGTTCTGCCGCTTGTCCCCATCGCCGCCGTCACCGAGTTGATCTGAATGAGTCCCCTAAATAAACCATGTCGCATCAGCATCCTGCGGCATGTGAGGTGTAGAGCGTGGCGGAGCCGCCTCGCTGCTCCTGCCAAAGGAGTGCGCCGCTGGTCCAGCCCGACCCCGCATCCAGTGCTTTTCGGGCGGCTTGGTACTGGATCGCGCTGGCGGCATCGCGGTCGCCGAAGTTGAGCAGCACGAGCTGACAGACCTGTGGCGGGATTCGGCGCACGACCTCGCTGGCATCCGTGCTCCGCAGAAGGAGTATGGGTTGATTGAAGGGTAATTCGCGTAGCATGCTGCCAACGATACCGACGCCGTCCTGGCCGAAGGGCAGGACCACCAAGGTCGTGGGGCTGATGGCGGCTGCTAGGGCCGTGGCGGCGCTGCGGAAGGGCTGCTGCGTTGCCGGATGCAGGATCAGGCCGAGGCTGCTCGTCGCCTGGATGGTCAACAACAGGCCCAGCGCAAGGAGACTGAGTTGCGGAGCTTTACGTGACCATGCCTGGAAGGCTGCGGTCACCAGGGCGGCGACGAAGGGGGCAGCCAGGACGAGATAGCGAAGCTCGATCGGCATGGCGCCGAACAATGCTCCCATCGGCAACAGGGCCAGCGAGGGAACAAGTGCGCCGAGCAGCCAAAGCCAGCGGGGGCGGCCAAGATGGCGCCACTGCAACAGGATGGCCAATGCGAGACCGGCCAGCAGAAGCACCAGCGTGCCGCCGACCAGGATCCGCGCGAGGCCGGCTGGCACATAGAGAGGCAATCCACCCAGCAGGCCGGCGGCATTGTATTGCGCTAGCCGCGACAACGCCGCCGGGAACGGGAGCACGGGGAATTGGGCGACCGACTGCCCGAGCGAGACGGCCCGCTGGGCCAGCCAGAATTCTGCGGCGACGCCGACGAGCAGAAGGCTTGGGACTGCGGCGGTCGCGCCCAGACGGAGGCGCATCCCCCAACCGGGTGTCGCCAGCACCATCCATCCCAGGGTGGCCACCACCGGGAAGGCGGAAAAATAGTGGGTGCAGGTGGCAAGGCCACCCGCCAGCCCGGCTAAGCAAGCCAGCAGCAGCGGCCTACCCGAACCAGGGCGCTGGGCTGCCAGCGCGCACCATACGGTCAAACCCATGAGCAGTTGAGCGAGAACGTAGCCTCTCACTACATGCGCCATGATCTCGAAGCCGTAGGACAGGGCTAGCACCAGCCCGAGGATGATGGGAGGCAGGCCAGCCAGCCAGGCCACCCGCATCCAGACCAGCACGGCACCGAGCGCCAGGATCACGCTGAAGGCGCGAAGCGCGACCAGATCGTTGCCCACCACCGCCCGCCAAAGGCTGAGGGCGATGAAGTACAGCGGCGGATGGACATCGGTCGTGCGCATCAGCTGATTGGCCGTGGCGGCGTCGGCCCGATGGGTGAAGAGGCCCGCCTGGCTCTCCGGCGTGAACACGACGCTCGGCCAGTCCGGCCTGGCGGTTCCGCCCGTGATGAACACGGAATAGTTCTCGTCGTACTCCGTGCTGCGGTTCAACGCCGCGGCAATGAGCAGGACCGCCGCCATCACCAGAACGAGGCCCGCTTTCGTCCATGGAAAAGCACGGGTGCCTGGGCTCCGAGCGGTGTCGCCGAAGGCGGCGGGCGTGCTGAGGCTCACAGCGAACTCCTTATCACGTTCTTAGCCTCTCCCGTCCGGCATCGCGGGGCCGGATCGCGGCTCATGCTGGTCATGACCAGTCCATCTTGCTTGACAAGGTTGCGGGGTGGACATCGGTCCTGGTTTGGAAGCTGATTGGCAAAAGCCGGCTGGAAGCCGGTTGTGCTGCCCTGATCCATGACATGCAGGGGCCAAGCTGCAGCCGGCAGCGCTGATTATTGCCCCGCACTTTGATAGATTCCAAAGCGACTAACTCGAAAACCAGCGTACTCAGATACGCTCCCAGAGGATATTTTTCATTCTCAACATAATCTATCCGCATAATATTATCTTACGATTTTTCGTCTTAAAAAAAGTTAGTTCACTAATTTTATTTCAAGTATATAAACTAAAGAAAAACCGAGTTAGCGAAAAGCCAGGGAATTCTTGCAAAAAATCAAATCCGATTACCAGAACCAACTGAAGCATGATGAATCTGAAATTTTTGGGAATACGGGAAGCAACACAACTTACTGCTGTATTTTTGGTCCTGCTATCGGCTTGCTGGCTTATGATTTTTTTGAGCGGAAGTTATTCAACCTTGACTTTTCAGAATGTGCATTTTTTGATAGTGATGTTCTAATAGCATTCTAATCTAGAATTGTCAACCTGCGAGCGTCGGTGCGACGAGCCGCTGGATCCGAATAGTATCCCGGCCGTGGTTGAGCCGTTACGCGCTTCGGCATGTTATTAAAGCACAACGTCGCTCGCCGCCACCACATACGCAAAGCCGATACCGGGTCCATAACTGGCCAGCCTATGAGCCGGCTTGACGCGGCGTGGCGACCTGACGCTCTGGTTCGATGCGGCTGTCCTGAACGGGTGGCAGGCGCCGCGGCGGATCACGCCGGTGGCTAGGCCCGATACTCGGACATGGCGATCGAGCTGATGCTGTAGCTCGCCTTGCAGATCGCCTTGCGCCAAGTGGAAGGCTTCACCACGAGCGTGCTCCGGCTGCTTGGGCAGGAACTGCGGGTGCCCGATCGCACAAGGCTCAGCCGTCGCGGCCGCAAGTTTGCCGGGTGGTAGTCCAAGGTCATCCCATGCGGCCCGATGCCTCTGCCGATCGACAGCACCGGCATCCGGCTCATCGCAAAGAGGGGACGGGGACCTGGCAGAGGGCGACGAGATACAGACGGCGCAATCTGCCGAGGCCGCGGTCGACAGATACAAGGCGATCATCGCCCCCAAGCTATGCGCACGCCTCTTGCCTACCCAGCAAAGCGAAGCCGCCGTGGCTGTCGAGGTGCTCAACCGCATAACCGGCTGGCGACGCCGGTTTCCACTCGTGCCGCCGACCTGGCTCAAGTGGCTACTGGGGTCATGCTGCCGGCGCCCCTAACCTCCGTGCACCATCGCTTTGCCTGGGCATGCCAATGCCAATCTCGACCGTTCGATCGAGATGACAAGCACCGCGCCCCCATCCGCCGCGAGTTCAGGGCTACCAGCCGGCTGTTGATCATCGTGCCCACCTTCGTCAGCCGGATGGCCACCACGGCCCGTGGCGAGCGGCTAAAGGGTGAGGACGCCCAAGGGTGCCCATGGCAACAAGCTGCACCATCCCGACCGGCAAGGGAGCATGCAACCCTGTGGGGTTTGGCCCGGCCCGGTTGCATCCGGGCTCGCGGGAGGAAATCCTATGCTGACCGTGAGCATGAAAGTTCTGGGCAATGGACCTTGCCGAGGCAGGGTTCAGGTCTGTGCGGAAGTGCTAGAGCAGAATTCGCTCTGCGCGGAGATCATCTCCCAAAGGCTTACATGCTCTCTGCCTGCGGCTGCTGGTGCTGCCACGTCGCGACCGGGCTTCCTGGCTGAAGCCGCTGCTTCTGTGGCAGGTGCCGGCTACGCTGGAGCGCACAGGCGTAGAGCGGTATCTTGAAGAGGTGTTAGCCTCTGATGTCATTGTCACGAGGCTGGCCCAGCCGCTTCATTCGTGAGCGAGGCCAATAGCCTCGCAATACTGCCAACAGCCCTATCGAACAGGACGCTTCGACATGCGCATGCAGGCCGCCATCATGTATCAGCAGGGGTTGCCGCGTCCCTATGCAAGCAGCACGCCGCTGGTGATCGAGGATGTGGAATTGGAGGGTCCAGGTCCGGGCGAGGTGCTGATCGAGATCGCCGCTGCCGGCCTCTGCCATTCCGACCTATCAGCGATCGAAGGCATCCGCCCCAGGCCGCTGCCGGTCGTAATCGGGCATGAAGGTGCGGGAATTGTGCGTGAATGCGGCGAGGGCATCACCGATCTCAAGCCGGGAGATCATGTCGTCACCGTTTTCGTCTCGTCATGTGGGGCATGCCGGTTCTGCATCCGCGGCCGTCCGAATATCTGCCCAAGCGGTTCGGCAGCGCGGGCGGCCGGCACGCTGATGTCCGGGGCGAAGCGCATCCGGCGCCTCAATGGAGAGGCGATCAACCATGGCAGCGGGCTGTCACTGTTTGCCCAGTACGCGGTTGTGGCTCGGCGGGCGATGGTGAAGGTTGACCCGGCGATTCCGCTGGACGACGCGGCGATCTTTGGCTGTGCGGTGATGACTGGCGCCGGTGCCGTGCTAAACACGGCGGGTATGCAGGCCGGCGATACGATCGCGGTGGTGGGCCTCGGCGGCGTCGGCATGAATGCGTTGTTCGCGGCGGTCGCCGGTGGTGCGGAGCGTATCATCGCCATCGATACCAGCGCCGAGAAGCTCGGTCTCGCCCGACACTGGGGCGCGACCGACACCTTCCTTGCCACCGATGCGGATTGCGTCGAACGGATCAAGGCAGTGACTGATGGCGGCGTCGAAACGGTCATTGAGACTGCCGGCAACATCCGTGCGATGGAACTCGCCTATGCGGTCACCGCCCGAGGCGGCAGCGTCGTCAGTGCCGGGCTGCCGGCCCAGGGATCGAATTTCTCTTATATGCACGCCGGGCTGGTGTCGGACGAGAAGAGCATTCTCGGCAGCTATATGGGCAGCTGCGTGCCAGAGCGGGACATCCCGCGCTTTCTCGGTCTCTACAAGCGCGGCAAGCTTCCGGTGGAACGGCTCAAATCGGGCAGCTTGCCTTTGGCTGAAATCAATGCCGGATTCGACCGGCTGGCCGATGGCAGCGTGTTACGGCAACTGCTGCAGCCGAACAGCTAGATGGCGGCATAGCTTCCAAATGAATCTGCACATCTTGCCGACGGCCAGGTATGCCGCCTATCGTTCCCATAAAATGCCAAGATGTGTCGCGTAGACGGGCCGTACCTGCCGCACGCGCATCCGCCATGACGGCTTGGTGGCCAGATGTGTGCCGCCGGCATCCGCATTCAGGAGACGTCCGCATGCCCCGGCTTGGTTTCGGTGCCTTCCTCGCTCCCCATCACCCGATCGGCGAGCATCCCATGCTGCAGTTCCGCCGCGACCTTGATCTAGTGGAACATTTGGATCGACTTGGCTACGACGAATTCTGGTGTGGCGAACACCATTCCAGCGGATGGGAGATGATTGCATCGCCCGAGATGTTCCTGGCTGCCGCAGGCGAGCGTACGAAGCGCATCAAGCTGGCGACCGGTGTGGTGTCGCTGCCGTACCACCATCCATTTCATGTGGCGCAGCGAATGGTGCAGCTCGACCATATGACCGGCGGCCGAGCGATCTTCGGCTCCGGCCCCGGCGCTCTTGCTTCGGATGCTCACACGCTCGGCATCGACCCGATGCTGCTCCGCGACCGGCAGGACGAAGCGATTGGCATCATCCGCCGGCTGTTCCAGGGCGAACGCGTTACCCATCGTAGCGAGTGGTTTAATCTGAACGATGCCGCACTGCAGCTTCTGCCGTTGCAGGAAGAGATGCCGTTCGCGGTCGCTTCCCAGATTAGCCCATCGGGCATGACGCTTGCGGGCAAGCATGGCATCGGCATTATCTCGATCGGCTCGCTCTCGAACGAGGGGCTGAACGCACTGCCGACGCAATGGGGTTTCGCCGAGGCTGCCGCAGTTAAGCATCAAACTGTGGTGAGCCGGAACAACTGGCGCGTGCTGCTAAGCTGGCACATCGCCGAGACACGCGAGCGGGCACGTGCTGAGGCCCGTGATGGGCTGCTGCGGCATCACAACGAATACATCGCGGGTACTCTGCAGCGTCCAGGTGCCAAGCCATTCACCGACCCGGATGAGGCAGTAGACAAATCTGCTTTCGGCCAAGGCGCGGTAGCGACAATCGGGACACCAGATGACCTCATTGCCCGCATCAAGGAGGTGCTGGCCATCAGCGGCGGTTTTGGCACCGTGGTTGGCTTTGTCCATGATTGGGCCAACCCGGAGAACACCTTCCGCAGCTGGGACATGGTGGCGCGCTATGTGGTGCCGGAAATCAACGGCTATCTCACCGGGCTGCGCAAGTCACGCGAGTTCGTAGCCAGCAACCGCGAGTATTTCGACCGAGCACGGGAGGCGGTGATGGCGAAGATCAACGAGAACGCGACCGCCGCCGAGGCGCTGAAGGTCACGAAGTCACAGATGCTGGCAGCCTCGTCCAGCAACGTGCCGGAGTTCGGCAAGCGGCACAGCTGAAGAGGCAAGATTTAGATTTTTCCATTTCACTCGGGCGCATAGCCTGGAGTTGGCGAGGTAGCTCCTGCACTCGGTTGGAGTGGAGGTGCCGAGCAAGCGGCCATTGGTGGGCCAGAGCGCCTCGCGTGGTGAACTCTTGCTGTCCATTAAAGTTCGATACCGCCGTCTGAGTGGCGAACGGGCGAGTGCTTCGAGGTGCCGCGCCAGTCGCGTCACAAGGGCAACTGATGTTCCGGCTGTTGCCATGATGCCGAACCACAAGTTGCTATCTGGCACAGGGTGGCCAAGCTCCGCCATGGTCGGCACCTCGGACAGTTCCAGAGCGCACTTCGGCCCAAGCATGGCAAGCGGCCGAATTTGTCCGGTCTGGTAAGAGCCGACCGCGCCTGCCATCCCGTGGGCCAGGAGCGGCACACGGCCGCCGATCCCATCCTGCATCAGCGGCGCCGTACCACGATCGGTCACATAGGTTAGGAAGATGTCCAGCGCCCGGCACACTGTCTCCCTGCCAGAATGCCCGGTGCCGCCCACGCCGGTGGTGCTGTAAGCGCGAGGGCGCCGGGTTCGGCGCGCGGCTGCGACCCCGCCTCCAAGTCGCGCCAAGGTTGGCTCGCGGCACACCAGAAAACGTTCGGCGCCGTGCCGAAGGCCCCGATGGGAGCGAGGATGTCGCTGGTACGTGCGACCGGCAACCCCACCCTTGCGCTGCCAGCCGGCCCAAATCGGTAATGGCAAGTTGTGAGCCGTGACCGCCTTACTTGAAGTACCATTGCTCCGGATGCGCCCCCCAAGGGGTGCGGATGTGCTGCGAGATACCCGTCCGGCCGGGCACATTCTCAAGCCGCTCGCTGACCACTCGCACGCCCATGAAGGCGGGGGACAGACCGACCAGTCCGATACCCCATTGCTGCTCCACCGCAAGCTTCCAGATCTCCTGCGCCGTGCGATTCCGCTCCTCCTCCCGCTGCCCGGTCGCCTTCCGCATCAGGTCGAAGGCTTTCAGCATCTCGGGCTCGGCGGGCCGGATGCCGCGCTCGCCGTTGGAGGCGAACCACAAGGCATAGCCATTCCCCATCACTCCGGCCGTCGGGTCCACCGGCAGGCAGTAGCGCGGATACAGGTAGAGGCTTTCTGTGCCGTTGTTGGTCCAGAGCAGGATCTGGGTCTGGTCGTTGCGGGCTCGGGTCAGGGCCAGGCTACGCTCCTGCACCTTCACATCACCGGCGATGCCGATTTGCCGCCAATGCTGCACGATCATCTCAGCCTGTTGCGGCCAAGTCGGCGAGAGCGTCTGCGCCACGGTAATCTCCAGCCGCAGGCGCTGGCCGTTGTCCCGGCGGAGGCGATAGCCCTCACGGTCCTTTCGGTTGAGGCCCAGCCCGTCGAGCATCTTGTTCGCCTGCGCAGGATCATGCGTGGACCAGCGCTGGCGCCACTCCTCGCCTGGGCTTTCCGGCAGCACATCGGCCGGGATCACCGATCCGGGTGTGCCGAGTCCCAGCCAGAAGGCTTCGTTGAGTTGCTCGCGGTCGATGCCGAGGGCGAGGGCGCGGCGGAACTGCGCCTGGCCCAGCCAGTGCGCGATCTCCTTGTCGTCGGTGAAATTGGGGTTCGGAAACAGCACTGAATCGGCACCATTGAAGCCGAGGTCCAGATGCACCTTGTAACGGCTTCGCTGCTGGTTCTCGATGATCACCGGCAGTTTGCCCAGGTCGATGAAACGCTCCTGGTAGTCGTAGTCGCCAGCGATGGCGCGCAGGTTCACCACCTCTGGATTCTCCGCCAGCGTCATCTGGATGCGGTCGAGATAGGGTAGCTGTTGTCCTGCAGTGTCAACGGCGTAGTAGAATGGGTTGCGCTCCAACACCCATAGGCTGGTGTTGATCGGCTGCACCATCCGCCAAGCCGCGAGCGTCGGCAGCTCCTTGTTCAGGCGCCAGTCCGACTTGTACTGGAAAAGCTGGACCCAATTGCCGAAGCCTGCGGCGCGGGCCTGCGTATTCAGCGCCTCGGCCGAGCTGTACTTCGGCAGGAACTGCTTCAGGTAATGCGCCGGCGCGTAGAGCGCATAGGTCTGGCCATTGGACTGCAGCCGCGTTTGTCCGCCGCCGACAAGGGTGTCCCCGGCCATCAGGGCCGGGAAGAGGAAATAGGGCTCCTCGAATTCAAAGGCGATGGTCGCATCATCGACTTTCACCATGCGCCCAGGCTTGCCATTCGCCGCCAGTTCCGGCGCCGGGGCAGGTACCAGATCCTTGTTGCTGTAGAGGTCCTCGAACCAGAAGATCCAGTCATCCGCGGTGCAAGGCGTGCCGTCCGACCAGCGCAGCCCGCGGCGGAGATGCAGGATGATGCGCTTGCCATCCTCGCTCACCTCGTGATCGCGGGCCAGACAGGGCAGCACCTTGGTGCCCGTTTCGTCGAAGAACAATGGCTTGTCGGCTGACATCAGCCGGTTGCCGTTTTCGCTGTCGCCAGGACCGATGAAGCCGCGGCGCCAGGTGCCGCCATAGGTGCCGATGTTGCGCAGCGGCTGCACCACCATCACGTCCTGCGGCAGGCGCTGTTCCACCGGCGGCAGTACCCTGGCACGTACCTGCTCGGTGAGCATGGGCGCCTCTTTGAACTGCTTCGGCATCCGCGCCGGATCGGTGACGAGTGCTGGGCCTTCAAGCTTGCCGACCAGTCCCGACTGCTCAATGCCCGCCGGTTGCGCCAGGGCGGCTGTGCCGGCGAGTCCCGCCAGCAGGGTGATACCAAATTCCCTCCGATGCATGGCCTACTCCCCTAATTATTGTTCTAGGCTACGCCCGCGAGGCTCAATTCCTTTGCGCGATGGCAGCTCACCCAGCGGCCGGGCTCGACCTCGCCGAGGTTCGGCTGTTCCGTCCTGCAACGCTCCACGGCATAGGGGCAGCGCGGGTGGAAGGCGCAGCCGGGCGGCGGCCGGGCCGGATCCGCGACCTCGCCGGTCACAGGGATGCGGCGGCCGCGTCGTGCAGGATCCGGTGCCGGCACGGCGGCCAGCAGGGCTTCGGTGTAGGGGTGCCGGGGGCTCCGGTACAGCGCATCGGTCGGCGCCACCTCGACCATGCGGCCCACATACATCACCGCCACGCGGTCACTGATATGCCTCACTACACCCAGGTCATGCGCGACGAACAGCATGGACAGGCTCAGCCGGTCCTGCAGATCAAGCAGCAGGTTGATGATCTGCGCCTGCACCGAGACATCGAGCGCCGAAACCGGCTCGTCCGCCACAACCAGCCTTGGGTGCAGCGCGAGCGCACGCGCGATGCCGATGCGCTGCCGCTGGCCGCCGCTGAAGGCATGCGGGAAGCGGGTGCGCGCACTGGCAGGAAGCTGCACCAGCTCCAGCAGCTCCAGCACGCGGGCCTGGCGCTCGGCGGCAGGCACTCCGTTCACCTTCAGCGGCTCGGCGATAATGTCGCCAACCATCATGCGCGGGTTGAGCGAGGCGTAGGGGTCTTGGAAGATCATCTGGAGGTGCCGGCGCAGCGGCCGCAGCTCGCGCTTCGGCAGGGTGGCGAGATCCACCTCCCGACCATCCTCGGGCCGGAAGCGAATGGCGCCCGAGGTGACGCTCTGCGCTCGCAAGATGCAGCGAGAGACCGTCGTCTTGCCGCAGCCGCTCTCCCCGACCAGCGCCAGAGTCTCACCCTCGGCGATATGGAAGCTGACGCCGTCCACCGCCCGCACCCGCCCCACCTCGCGCTGCAGCAGCCCGGCGCGGATTGGGAAATGCTTCTTCAGGTCGGAGACCTCGAGCACGTTCATTCGGAAGCCCCCGGAAGGAAGCAGCTCGCGCCGCCGCTGACACCGAGCGGCACCGATGCAGGAATCTCGCGCCGGCAACGCTCGCCCAGCATCTCCGTGCAGCGTGGATGGAAGCTACAGCCAGTCGGGCGCAGGCCCGGATGCGGCACGGCGCCGCCGATGGTGGACAGGCGCTGACGCGGCGTTGCCAGGATGCTCGGCACGGCACGCAGCAACGCCCGGGTATATGGGTGGCGCGGCGCAGCGAAGAGGCGTTCGACCGGGGCCGTCTCCACAATGCGGCCCAAATACATCACCGCCACCTCGTCGGCCATCTCCGCAATGACGCCCATGTCATGGGTGATCAGCATGAGGGCGATCCCCTTCTCCCGCTGCAGCCGCTGGAGCAGGCCGAGGATCTGGGCCTGGGTCGTGACGTCGAGCGCCGTAGTGGGTTCGTCGGCGATGACGATGTCCGGGTTTCCGGCAAGCGCCATGGCGATGCCGACCCGTTGTCTTAGCCCGCCGCTGAGCTCAAAGGGATATGCGTCGATCCGCCGCTGCGGATGCGGGATGCCGACTTCCCCGAGCAAAGCGATCGCCTGCGCCTTGGCATCGGCCTTCGAGAGGTCGCGGTGCTGGCGGATCGCCTCAATGATCTGGTTGCCGACAGTGTAGTGGACGCTGAGCGCCGTCATGGGCTCCTGGAAGATCAGCCCAATTCGGCCGCCGCGCACCTGCTGCATTTGCCGGGAGTCGGGATCGAGCGCCGTCAGGTCGATCGCCTGCGGTCCCGCCGGGTCCAGCAGGATCTGCCCACCGGTGATCCGCCCTGGCCTGTCGATCAGCCGCAGGATGGAACGCGCGGTGACGCTCTTGCCGCAGCCGCTCTCGCCGACGATGCCAAGCGTCTGGCCGGCCCGCAAGTCGAAGCTGACGCCGTCCAGGGCGCGGATGACGCCCTGCTCATTCCGGAACTGGACGGCAAGATCGCGGATCGAGAGGGCGCTCGGTTCAGCCATAGGGGTCCGCCGCATCGCGTAGCCCGTCGCCGAGGAAGTTGAAGGCCAGGATCACGACCGTCACGGGCACCGCGGCCGAGAGGAGCCAGGGCGCACCGGCAAGCACCTGGATGTTCTGCGCGTCCTGCAACAGGATCCCCCAGCTGATCGCTGGCGGGCGCAGGCCAAGGCCGAGGAAGCTGAGCGAGGTCTCGCTGACGATCATCGCGGGCAGGGCAAGGCTCACCGCGGCGATCACATGGCTGGCGAAGGAGGGCAGCATGTGTCGCAGGATGATGCGCATCTGGCTGGCCCCGGCCAGCTCCGCCGCCACGACGAAGTCCTCCTCCCGCAGTGCCAGGAAGCGGCCGCGGACCACCCGCGCCAGCTCGGTCCAGCCGATCAGGGAGATGATGATGGTGATGGCGAGGTAGACCTGGGTCACCGACCAGGTGTTCGGCAGCGCTGCCGCCAGGCCCATCCAGAGCGGTATGGTGGGGATGGACCGCAGCACCTCGATCAGCCGCTGGATCAATGTGTCCACCCAGCCGCCGTAGAGGCCGGAGATGCCGCCCAGGATAACGCCCAGAAACAGGCTGACCGTTACCCCGGCTAGGCCGATCAGCAACGAGATGCGGGTCGCGACCATCATGCGGGAATAGAGATCGCGGCCGAGCTGATCCGTGCCAAGCAGGAAGATGCCATCGCTGCGGCCGCCACCTTCGAGGCCCAGCAAGTGGATATCCGTCTCGAACAGCCCGAAGAGATGGTAGGTGTAGCCGCGGGCGAAGAGCCGGACGGGCAGCTTCCGGGCGGGGTCAGGCGTGTAGGCCAGCTTGAAGGTTCGCGGATCCCGGACGCCTTTCAGGCCATAGACATGCGGGTTGAAGCCGCCCTCGTCGAACAGGTGGATGCCCTGCGGCGGAATGAAGCTGCGGCGCGCATCGGTCGCGTGGGGGTCGCTGACCGCAAGGAAGTCGGCAAAGGCCGCCACGAGGTAGAACAGCACGACGATGATCAGGCTGACCAGAGCCAGCTTGTGCCGCCGGAAGCGCCACCAAGTGAGCTGGAGCTGCGTCGCCTGCGCGAAGCGCGCCTCTGCCGCAGCATTGCCGGGATCACCGACAGGCGGGCTGCTGCCGGAACTGCTGGCGGGCTCGATGACCGTTGTGCTCATCACCTGCCTCCCAGTCGGATGCGCGGGTCGATCCAGGTGAGCAGCAGATCAGAAATCAGCGTGCCGATCACCGTCATGATGCCGAGCAGCAACACGATGGCGCCGGCGAGGAACATGTCCTGCGCGACCAGCGCCTGAAGCAGCAGCGGCCCAACCGTCGGCAGCCCCAGCACGAGGGAAACGATGATGCTGCCGGAGACCAGGTAGGGGAACAGGTAGGCGATCGAGCTTGCGAAGGGATTCAGCGCTGCGCGCACCGGGTATTTCAGGATTGCGCGTGCCTCTGACAATCCTTTAGCGCGGGCGGTGACGACATAGGGCTTCCGCAGCTCGTCCAGCAGGTTGGCGCGCATGATGCGGATGAGTTGCGCGGTGCCGGCCAGCGCCAGCACCGCGGCTGGCAGCGGAAGATGCTTCGCCAGGTCCCAGGCGCGGCCCCAGCTCCAGGACGCCTGCACGTATTCCGTCGAGAAGAGGCCGCCGACATTGAGGCCCAGGTACCGGAAGCCGACATACATCAGGATCAGCGCGAGCAAGAAATTCGGCACCGCAAGGCCGATGAAGCCAAGCGTCGTGAAGATGTAGTCGGCGATGGAGTACTGCCGGACGGCGGAGTAAATGCCGATTGGTAGTGCGATTGCCCAGGTAAGGAAAAGCGCCGCAAGTGACACCAGCATGGTCAGCCAGAGACGATCACCGATGACCTCGGCCACCGGCCGGCGCCACACCATGGAGACGCCAAAGTCACCTTCCAGCACGCGCCCGACCCAACGCAGATATTGCATTGGCAAGGGTTGATCGAGGCCATAGTCGCGGCGCATTGCGTCCGCCTGCTCGAGCGAAACCGTGCTGCCGCTAGCTGCCAGGCTGGCAATATAGGCATCCACGAAATCGCCTGGTGGCAATCGGATAATGATAAAGGTCAGGATGGAGATGAAAACACAGGTGATGACCGCTAAACCTATCCTGCGTAGAAGATAGACTAGCATGCAGCCCTGGCCTGGCCGGATGGCAAGATCACCACACCGTCTCCCCTTGCGGCATTGCTCTTTGGCAAGCCTTGTTCGTCATTAGACGGCGGGGATTAACGTTAGGCAAGAGGACACTTCGGAAAACCCTGGCGCTGACGACTGCGGGCTGATTCGCTGCCGCTGGTGACGGCGGGACGGGAGCGGCGGATGGCGGGACAGCCCGGGTCCTTCGACGCGGAGGGGCGGCCGCGCTGGTTATCGGCCTCCGGCGATCCGCCGGAACGGCTGCGCGCCGTGATGGACTTCGAGGCGTTTCCCGCGGAGCTGGAGGCGGCGCTGCCGTGTGCCGACCGCAGTTGCGAGAAGCGGCGCATGGGCCGTGTCGTGCGGTGCATCGGCCTGGCGCGCGCCACAGCGCGGATCATGCTGGTGAACCTGGCCTAAACATGCGCCGCTTGACGTTGATAAAGGGGCGAGTTGTGCCCGCCTGATCGATCCTGGCCCCGGAAGAGGCGCGCAGCCTCTGCTGGAAGGCCGAGCAGAGGCTCCAAAGCGGACAGACCCGTCCGCCCCATCGGCCCCAGCAGCCAGTCAGACAGTTATTCGAGGTGTCCTAGCAGCTTGTCGGATTCCCATCTGGCCTGAAATGGGCGAATCTGGCGGGCATGACAGGGTTCATTCCGTTCAGCCGCGAGCAGGCCTTTCTGCTGCCGCCGGATGCCAAGGACTGGTTGCCGGCGGACGACGTGGCGCACTTCGTAGTGGCGGCGGTGGACCGGGTGCCGCTCGGCGCCTTTGCGGTGCGGCCGATCCCGGGCGGCAAGGCGCAGTATCACCCGCGCCTGCTGCTGGCGCTGCTGATCTACTGCTATGCGAACGGCATCTTCTCCTCGCGGCGGATCGAGCGGGCGACCCACCGCGACATTGGGGTGCGCTACGTGGCGGCGAACCTGCACCCCGACCACGACACCATTGCCGCCTTCCGCCGGGCCAACCGCGCTGCCTTCGAGGCGGCCTTCCTGCAGGTGCTGCTGCTGGCGCGCGAGAGCGGCCTGCTGCGGCTCGGGACGGTTTCGATCGACGGCACCAAGCTCGACGCCAACGCCTCCAAGATCCGCTCGGTGCGGTATGACCGCGCCAAGGCGCTGCGCGTCAGGCTCGCTGCCGACATCACCGACCTGACCAACCGCGCCGAGGCGGCCGACGCTGAGGCCCAGCCCGACCCGCAGGCGCTGCCCGCTGAGATCGCCAGGCGCGAGGCGCTCAAGGCCAAGCTCGATGCCGCCTGCGCCCGGCTGGAGGCCGAGGCCCGTGCCGAAGCCGAGGCCGCCCGACCCGAGTATGACGCCAAGCGCGCCGCCTACGAGGCCAAGACGGGCCGGCGGGGCCGCCCGCCCAAGCCGCCCAAGGACGATCCGCCGCCCGAGCGGCAGTCCAACCTCACCGACCCCGACAGCGCGCTGATGCGCCGCTCCGACGCCCATGAGTACCGCCAGGCCTACAACGCCCAGGCTGTGGTCTGCGCCGAGGGCTCGCAGCTGATCCTCGCCACCGGCGTCGTCGCCACCTCGGCCGATGCGCCGAGCTTTGCCGCAACCATCCTCGGCATGGAGGGCGGCATCGGCCTGCCACAGACCGTCCTCGCCGACACCGGCTTCGCCTCAGGCGAGGCAGTTGCCGCCCTCGAGGCGCACGGGATCGAGCCGCTGGTCGCCATCGGCCGGACCCAGCCGCACCGCGCCTACGACTTCCGGCCGCCACCCCAGCCCAGGACGCCACGCCGCATCACCGAGCCCTGGCGCCTCGCCATGGTGGCCAAGCTCGAAACCCCTAATGCCAAAGCCCGCTACGCCCGTCGCAAGCAGACCGTCGAGCCCGTCTTCGGCACCATCAAGTCAGCCCTCGGCTTCACCCGCTTCCACCTCCGCGGCCTCGCCAAGGTCACCAGCGAGTGGACCCTCGTCGCCCTCGCCTACAACTGCCGCAGGCTCCACAACCTGCGGCTCGCAGCCTGATCGCGCCTCAACCCTCGGCCTGACACCAAGTGCAAATCCGACAGGCTGCTAGAGCGCAGAAATAATGGCCCAGGATGAACTGCGCTCGTAGGCCATCCTACGCGCCACATAATTCCTGAATTTTTTAAAGCTAGCAGCAGCTTCAAAGCAATTCAGGAACTTGGCAGTTAGCCGCCTGAAGTTTTCAAGCGTCTTCCAACCTCAAGCCGTGGCGATCCGCCCTACCGTGGCCTTTGCGTCTGGGATGCATTGTCCAACGGCTGGGCGCCCGGCGGCAACGGCAGCGGGTCCGGCTTTGGATAGGCCCGCGGATAGATGATTTGGTCCCTCGGTCCCGGCGCCCGCGGCGGCCCGGCCCGCCCACAGCCGACGAGCGGCATCAAGGACAGCAAGGCGAGCAGCAGCCGGATCACGCCAGCCGCTCCCGCCACTCGGTTGCCATGCGCCGCACATTCTCCGGCGCCGTGCCGCCGAAGCAGGCGCGCGAGGCGACCGAGGCCTCCACCGTCAGCACGCCGAAGACGCCCTCCGTTATGCGCGGCTCCACCGCCCGCATCTCATCGAGGCTGAGCCCGGCAAGGTCGGTCCCCTTCGCCTCCGCCCTGGCAACGAGCCGTCCGGTGACATGATGTGCATCGCGGAAGGGCATCCGCAACTCGCGCACCAGCCAGTCGGCGAGGTCGGTCGCGGTGGAGAAGCCCGCGCCGGCGGCCTCGCGCAGCCGCGCCGCATCCGGCTTCATGTCGCGCACCATTCCGGCCGTGGCGGCGAGGCAGAGCGTCATGGTCTCGGCGGCATCGAAGATGCCCTCCTTGTCCTCCTGCATGTCCTTGCCATAGGTCATCGGCAGGCCCTTCAGCACGGTCAGCATGCCGGTGAGGGCTCCCATCACCCGCCCGGTCTTGCCGCGGACGAGCTCCGCCGCATCCGGATTGCGCTTCTGCGGCATGATGGAGGAGCCGGTGGTGAAGGCGTCCGACAGCTTGACGAAGCCGAAATAGGGGCTGGTCCAGATCACCACCTCCTCCGCGAGGCGGCTGAGATGCGTCGCGCACATCGCGCAGGCGAAGAGGAATTCGGCAGCGAAGTCCCGGCTGGCGACGGCATCCAGGCTGTTCCGCATTGGCCCGTCGAAGCCGAGCGCCTGTGCCGTCATCTGCCGGTCAATGGGGAAGCCGGTGCCGCAGAGGGCCGCGGCGCCGAGCGGGCTCTCGTTGAGGCGCCGACGGCAATCGGCCAAGCGGCCGCGGTCGCGGGAGAGCATCTCGACGTAGGCCAGCATGTGGTGGCCGAAGGTCGTCGGCTGGGCGGGCTGGAGATGGGTGAAGCCCGGCATCACGGTGGCCGCATGCGCCTCCGCCTGCTCGGCCAGCGCCCGCATCACGTCCTCGATCTGTCCGGTCAGCCCGTCGATCGCATCCCGCACCCAGAGCCGGACATCGAGCGCCACTTGGTCGTTCCGGCTGCGGCCGGTATGCAGGCGCTTGCCGGCCTCGCCGATGGCCTCGGTCAACCGCGCCTCGATATTCATGTGGATGTCTTCGAGGGCCTCGTCCCAGGGGAACTCCCCGGTCTCGATCCGTGCCGCGATGGCCTCCAGCCCCTCGCGGATCGCCCTCTCGTCCTCGGCCGTGATGATCCCCACATGGGCGAGCATGGCGGCATGGGCGAGGCTGCCCCGGATGTCCTGGCGCCACATCTTGCGGTCGAAGCCGATCGAGGCGTTGATCGCCTGCATGATGGCGGAGGGACCGGCGGCGAAGCGGCCGCCCCATTGGGAGTTACTGGACACGATGGCTGCGCTTTCCGGACTGCGTGCGACCCGCCGGACGATCGCCCTGGCGGCGGCCGGGACCCTAGCGGGCGCCGCCCTCGGGCGCAAAGCCCTCGCCGCGAAACTGGCCGAATCCGCGCCGAAACCGCTGCCCGAGTTCAGCTTCACCGATGCCGATGGCAAGCCGCACACCGTCGCCGACTTCACCGGCCGCGGGTTGCTGATCAACCTTTGGGCCACCTGGTGCCCGCCCTGCGTCGCCGAGATGCCGGCGCTCGACCGCGCCCAGGCGGCGCTCGCGGCGGAGGGCATCGTGATCCTCGCTCTCTCCTCCGACCGTGGCGGCAAGGCGCTGGTCGAGCCCTTCTACCGGGACAAGGGCATCCGCCAGCTCGGCCTCTGGCTCGACCCGCGCGGCGCCGCCAGCCGCGCCCTCGGCGCCCGCGGCCTGCCGACCACGGTGCTGGTGGACCGCGAGGGCCGCGAACGCGCGCGAGTGGAAGGCGACCAGCCCTGGGACTCGCCCGAGATGCTGGCCGCGATCCGCCGCCTCATCGGCCCGCCCCGCACCGCCTCGGACCAGGAGCGGACCTAAGGCTCCAGCCTCACCCCGGTCCGTTCGACGACGGTGCGGAACTTGGCGACCTCGTGCACCAGGAACTCCCGCGCCTCCGCCGGACCATTCGGTGCTGTCCAGGCATCGACACCCGCCGTCAGCAGCCGCTGCTGCAGCGCCGGCTCGGCGAGGGAGGCGACCAGCGCACGGTTCAGCGCGGCCTGCACCGTGGCCGGCATGCCGGGTGGGCCGAGGAGGATGTTCCAGGTGGCGATGTCGTAGCCCGGCACGCCGGCCTCGGCGAGCGTCGGCAGGTCGGGGAAGAAGGGAAAGCGCCGGTTCCCCGTTACCGCGATGCCCCGCACCATTCCATCCCGTACCTGCTGCGCGGCGGAGGCAAGAACGGCAATGCCGAACTGCCCTTCGCCCTGGAAGATCGCCGTCAGCATCTGCCCGCCGCTGCGATAGGGGATGTGGACGAAACGCGTCTTGAGGTCGAGCGCCAGCATCTCGGGTGCCAGGTGCACGATCGTGCCGACGCCCGAGGTGGCATAGGTGATGCTTTCAGGCGGGGCTGCGCGCAGCCGAGCAAGCACTTCCGGCGCGGTGGTGGCGGGGAAGTCCTTGTTGACGATCATCAGCAGCGGCGCGGTGCCGATCACGCCGAGATGCGAAAAGTCCGCCACCGGATCGTAGCGCGTGCCCCCCACCAGCGCCGCCGGGGCGATGGCGTGGGAGGAGCTTTCGACCAGCATGATGGTGTGCCCATCCGGCGCCTGCCGCCGTAACCAGTCGCTAGCGACGATGCCCGCGGCGCCCGGCCGGTTCTCCACCACCACCCGCGCCTCTGGCCCGAGATTGGCGGCCAACCGCTCCGCCAGCAGCCGCGCCGCGATATCGGTGGAGCCGCCCGGCGCGTAGCCGGTGGCGAGCGTGATCGGCCGGTCGGGAAAGGCCCAGGCCGGCAGGGCAGCCAGCAGAAGCGGCAGGGCAAGCAGCAGGCGGCGCATTATCGTTGTTCCTCCCCGATTGGTCCTGGCCTCAGCCGCCCGGCGGCGTGCGACCGTTGATCCGCCCCATCAGTCCAAGATCGATCGCCGTGCGATAGACCGCGGCCGCGAAGCCCGGGCTGCCGGCCAGCGCCGCGAGCCGCAGCCGCGCCGCCGGCTCCGCCACCAGCTGCTCCAGCGCCGGCCCGTCATCGGGCAGGGGGAGGGTGGGAATGACCGGCCCGCGCTGTGGCGGCGTCCCCAGCAGCAGCCGTTCCACCGCCCGGCTGTCGAGCGAGACGACGGCGCCGCAGGTCATCGGCAGGTCCTCGTCCGGCCGGGCGATCCGGGCGCCGACCAGCGCCCCCGGCGCCCGGTCGCGGTCGAGGAAGCGATCCCAGATCACGAGCGGCTCTCCATCCGGGAAACTCTCGGCGCGGACGCCGCCCTCCGGATTGGGGCCGAGGATGCGCCAGAGGCCGAAGGAGGCCGCCATCAGCGCCTCCAGCAGGCGGTGCTCCTCGCTGCCGGGCGGCGCCTCCTCGGCGCGAGCCTGGCGCTCGATGGCGCGCGTGTGGTCGCCGAGCGGCTCCAGCACAGCAAGGTCGAAGACCACGGCGAGCTGCATCGGATCCGCCGGCACCACCTGCTTGCCGTCCCAGAGCGAGAGGGCGCGCGCCTGCTGCGCCAGGCTCGCCAGCGGGATGCGCTTCGAGGCGTCCGTCAGAATGCGCCGGCGAATGGCCGCATAGCGGCCATAGCGCGCGGCGGCGGTCAGCGTGTCGTCGCTCAATTCGGGACGGTCACGCCGAGCTTGCGGGCGCAGTCGACGATGCCGGCCCAGGTATCCGGCTGCAACGGCACACCGTTGGCCAGACGCTCCGCCTTCAGCCGCGCCTCGGTCTCCCCGGGCGCCAGTACCTCGCCGCCGGGCCTCGACGGCCGGCAGGACTTCACCCAGGTGACGTACTCCTCGGCCGCCTGCTTGAAAGCAGCCTCGGTGCCGAAATGCCGGGGCGAGATGTAGATCGAGAGCATGCCGTTGGCGATGCGCCCGCGCGCATCGATCGGGCCGGAGCAGCCGCCGCCGGTGAAGGCGCCGGCCAGCAGCTCGCACATGAAGGCAAGACCGGAGCCCTTGTGCTCGCCGAAGGCGCGGATGGCGCCGAGCCCGCCCGCCGGGTTGCGCGGCCCGACCGGAGGATAGTCGCCATAGAGCGTGTGCGGGTCGCCCGAAAGGGTGCCGTCCGGCTCGATCAGCGCATCCGGCGGCAACGGCTTGCCGCCATTGGAGGCGACGAGGACCTTGCCCTCGGCGACATGCGAGGTGGCGAAGTCGAGCACCACCGGCGGGTCCGTCGGGACGCCGACCGAAAAGGGCGCGGTCGAGAAGCGCCGCTCCGTACCGCCGAAGGGGGCGACGAGCACGCTGCCCGCCACGTTGACGAAATGGATGGAGATCAGCCCGGCGGCCAGCGCCTGTTCCGCATAGGCGCCGATCCGCCCGACATGCCCGGCATTGCGCAGCGCGATGATGGCGGTGCCGTGCTGCTGCGCCCGCTCGATGCCCATGGCCGTCGCCTGCGGCGCGACCGTCTGGCCGAAGCCGTAATGCCCGTCGAGCAGAGCGAAGGCGCCGCCATCGGTGACGACTTCCGCCTGCTGCCCGGCGACGACATAGCCAGCCTGCTGCCACTCGACATAGCGCGGCACGCGGGCCACGCCATGGCTGTCATGCCCGGCGAGGTTGGCGCCGAGCAGGTGCTCGGCGATGCGCTCGGCCTCGGCCGCATCGCAGCCATTGGCGCGGAAGATATTGCCGACGAGGTCAGCGAGGGGGCGGGCGCCGATCAGCACCGGTTGGTAGTCTGCCATGGTCCGATCCTAATCCCTCCGCCTCGTCCCGGCTACAGCACCAGGTCCGTCTTCGGGTCGATCATGTGCATCTGGTCCATGTCGACCGCCATGGCGGCAGGCCTGCCCGGCGCCACCTCCACCGCCGGGTCGAAGCGGGCGCAGATTTCATGGCCCTCGACCCAGAAATGCAGCAGCGTCTCCATCCCCATCGGCTCGACCACCTCGGGCGCAGCCTCGAAATGGGCGATGTTCGGCCGGTGCTCGTTCGGGTGCGGCTCGGTCAGGTGCTCCGGGCGGATGCCAAAGAGCAGGTCGCGCCCGACATGAGGTGCGTAGCGCGCGGTGCGGGAAGCCGGCACCGGCAGCACGGCCCGGTCCGTCATGCGGACGACGAGGCCACCACTGGTCTCCTCCAGCCGGGCGGGAATAAAATTCATCGACGGACTGCCGATGAAGCCGGCGACGAAGCGCGTCTTCGGGTGGTGGTAGAGCTCCTGCGGCGGGCCGACCTGTTCGATCTTGCCGTGGTTCATTACCACCACCCGGTCGGCGAGCGTCATCGCCTCGACCTGGTCGTGGGTGACATAGACGGTGGTGGTGCGGACGGTCTGGTGGACCTTCTTGATCTCGGTCCGCATCTGCACGCGCAGCTTGGCGTCGAGGTTCGACAGCGGCTCGTCGAAGAGGAACACCTTCGGGTCCCGCACGATGGCGCGGCCCATGGCGACGCGCTGCCGCTGGCCGCCGGAGAGCGCCTTCGGCTTGCGGTCCAGCAGCATGCCGATGTCGAGGATCTTCGCCGCATTCTCGACCCGGCGCTTGATCTCGCCCTTGTCGAATTTCCGCAAGGTGAGGCCGAAGGCCATGTTGTCGTAGACGGTCATGTGCGGGTAGAGCGCGTAGTTCTGGAACACCATGGCGATGTCCCGGTCGCGCGGGGGCACGTCGTTGACCACCGTACCGCCGATATCGATCTCGCCGCCCGAGATCTCCTCGAGCCCCGCGATCATCCGCAGCGTCGTCGACTTGCCGCAGCCGGAGGGGCCGACCAGTACCACGAACTCATGGTCGGCGATGTCGAGGTCGATCCCCTTCACCGCCTGGACGCCACCCTCGTATTCCTTGACGACCTTGCGCAGATGCACCTGTGCCATGGCGCGGCTTATCCCTTCGTCGCACCGGCGGTGAGGCCGGCGATGTAGTAATCCATGAGGAAGGCGTAGACGACCACCGGCGGCAGCGCCGCCATCAGCGCGCCCGCCATGATCTGGCCCCAGGCGAAGGTATCGCCCCGGATGAGCTGCGACACGACGCCGATGGTGAGCGGCATGTGTTCCGGCGTGGTGACGAAGGCCGTCGGGTAGACGAAGGCCGCCCAGGAGACGGTGAAGGCGAAGATCGTCGCCGCGATGATGCCGGGCAGCGCCACGGGGATGAAGATCTTGGTCAGCATCTGCATCCAGCCCGCGCCGTCGATCAGCGCCGCCTCGTCCAGCTCCTTCGGGATGGAGGCGAAGTAGCCGATCATGATCCAGGTGCAGAAGGGCACCGTCAGCGTCGGGTAGATCAGGATCAGCCCCCAGATCGAGTTCAGCAGGCCGAGGCTGCCGACGATCTGGTAGAGCGGGATGAAGAGCAGCGTGTCCGGCACGAGGTAGGTGAGGAAGACGCCGGTCGCCAAGGCCTGGCTGCCCCAGAACTTCATCCGTGCCAGCGAGAAGGCCGCCAGCACCGAGATCACCATCGAGATGGCGACGACGCAGAGGGTGATGATCACGCTGTTGACGAAGAAGCCGCGGAACAGCGGGTTGGCGATCAGCTCCTTGTAGTTCTCGAGCGTCGGCGCCCGGACGAGCCAGGGATTGCCCGAAAGGTTCGAGATCTCGGAGCTGCTCTTCAGGCTGGTGACCAGCATGTAGAAGGGCGGGGCGAGGAAGATGATCGTCGCCACGATCAGCGAGGCATAGGCCGTCCAGAGCGCCCAGCGGCGCTCCGACCGGAGGCTGCCGAGCTTCTTCCCCGTGTAGGAGGCGATGGTGTTCGCGGTGCTGGCGGACATCACATCTGCTCCTTGTTGCGGCGGTTGATGCCGCGGAGGATGAAGTAGGCGAAGACCGCGAGCACCGGGAACATGAAGAGGCTCACGGCCGCGCCGCGCGGCAGGTTGCCGGAGAGGATGCCGACCTGGAATGCGTAGGAGGCGAAGACCTGCGTCAGGTCGCGCGGCCCGCCATTGGTCAGCACTCGGACGATGTCGTAGTTGGCGAAGGTGACGATCAGGCTGAACAGCACGGTGATGGAGATGATGTTCTGCATCATCGGCAGCGTCACGTAGCGCAGCCCCTGCCAGCCCGTGGCGCCGTCGATGGCGGCCGCCTCGTAGAGCTGGTCGGGCACCGACTTCAGCGCCGCCAGGTACATGATCATGAAGAAGGGCGAGCCGTACCAGACATTCACCAGGATGACCGAGAAGCGCGCCCACCAGGGCTCGCCCAGCCAGGGCACGGCAGGCACGGCGAAGATGTTCAGCAGCCAGTTGATGGAGGAGTAGCTCGGGTCGAACATCCACCACCAGCCGAGCGTGGACAGCGCCGGCGGTATGACCCAGGGGATGAGCAGCATGCCGCGCCACTTCCGCTGCCCCTTGGCCGGGATGTGGTGCAGCATGTGCGCCAGCCAGAATCCGATCAGCGCCTTTGCGATCACCGCCCCGACGGCGAAGATGCAGGACTGCATGATCACCATCCAGAAGGTGTCGCTCTCGAGCAGGATCTCGAAATTGCCGAGGCCGATATTGGCCGTCATCCGGCGGTTGAGCGTCGAGAGCCACATGGCGTAGCCGGCCGGATAGACCACCAGCCCGCCGATGAGCGCGATCAGCGGCAGCGCCATCAGGAAGGCGATGGTCGATCGCTGTCTGGCGAAGCGCTGCATGGTGTTGGCGCGCCCGCTCCCGGCCGCTGCCGGTGCGCCGGCGACAAGAGTGCCGTCCGCGGCCATGATCCGTTCTCCCTGAAAACAGTAAAGCAGGCGGGCGGCACCGGCCGCCCGCCCGTGATCGTCAGCCGCCGCGGACGATCGTCGACAACTCACGCTCCAGCCAGCCGAGCGCCTGGTCCACCGAATCGCCGCCCTGGGCGACGCGGGCGATGACCTTGGTGTTCAGCGCCTGCACGTACATCTGCGCGGCGAACTCGCCGGGCGCCGGGGCGAAGGCGATGGAGGGCTTCGCCTTGTGGTGCGGCTTCAGCGGGTAGTTGTAGACCGTGCCGACCGGCGGGCCCTCGGTTTCCCAGATCTTGAAGTCGGTCATGCTCTCGAAGGGCGGGATGTCGTAGCCGCTGGTCTTGCTGGTCAGCGCTTCGGCCGAGGAGCGCTCGCCGAGGAATTCCAGCAGCGCCTTCGCCGTCTGCTTGTTGCGGCCGAAGTTCCAGATGCCGGAGGTCCAGGGGAGGTAGGCGAGGAAGCGCCCCTCCGGCCCGGCCGGCATCGGGATGGTCCAGCACTTCTCGGCAACCTGCGGCTGGTCGCGCTTGGCCACCGCCCAAGCGGAGGGCGGGTTGAAGACGAGCGCCGACCGGCCGGAGATCAGCGCCCGGTTGTTGGAGGCATCGTCCCAGGCCCAGACGTCGTTCGGCAGCGCCTTCGAGAGCCTGACGGCATATTCGATGGCGGTGCGCAGCTTCGGGTTGTTGCGGACGGTGGGCTTGCCCTTCTCGTCCATCATCGAAGCGCCGTAGCTGGCAAAGAGCGCGCCCACCCAGTCCACCGCGTCGGAGAAGGCGCCGAGCGGCAGGCCGAAGGGGTAGCCGGCCTTGGCGCATTTCTCGGCGGCGGTGAGGAAGGTATCCCAGGTCCACTGGTCGGCGCCCGGGCCTGCCTGGCCGTTGGCCGGCCACATGGCGCGGACATCGAGGCCGGCATGCTCCTGCATCAGGTCGAAGCGGACGCAGGCCGGCTTGTTCTGGGTGCCCGAGGTCGCCGGCACGCCGCGCCAGGCGCCTTCGCGCTTCGCCAGGTACTCGGCCACCGGGTTGATCGGCCCGTATTTGGCGATCAGCCGGTTGATGACGTCATCCACCGGCTCCAACACGGAGGCGTAGGTGCCGACATCCCAGGGGGCGAGCGAGATGATATCGTGGCCGCTCTTCGACTGCGCCTGGGCGGCGCCGGCGAGCTGGAGTTGGTTGCCCGTGGTGTTGATGAAGTCTAGCGTCACCTCGACCCGGTTCTTCTCGCTCCATTCCTTGACTAGGGCGCGCATGGCGTCGTTCCCGGTCGGGACCCAATGGTCCCAGAAGGCGACGCGGAGGCTGCCGCCCGTGCCCTGGGCATGAACCATCGGGGCGCCCAGAGCCCCCGCCGCGATCACGCCGGCACCCGAGCGCAGTGCCCCGCGCCGGGTCATTCCCTTGCCTGTCATTCTTGTCGTCCTTCCCCTGCGGGCGAGGGGTTATCCCGCACCATCCCTGTCGCGGACCTGTCCCGGCCCCGGGCATGACTGTGGCGCAGCCCTGCCCCGCTGACAACGGGGGGGTAATGGATGTGGCGGGAACGTGGGGCGCAGCCGGCCGTTTGGACGACAATCCGTGATATAAGGACCGTCCCGATGCGTACCATCACTGGCCTGTTCGATTCGCGCGCGGAGGCCGAGCGCGCCGTTGAGACCCTTGTGCAGCAATTCGACTACCCGCGTGACCGAATCCAGGTGCAGGCCGCCGGGGCGGACAATGCCACCGCCGGCACGCAGGACCGGCGCAGCGAATCGCACCACGGCTTCGATCGGGGCCAGGGCGGGGGCGAGGGTATCCTCGTCTCGCTGCTCATCGAGGACGATCAGGTAGAAAAGGCGACCCGGGCGCTCGAGACCAATGGCGGGAAGATCGCCGAGCAGGCGCCGGGCGACCAGCGGCCGGGCGCGCAAAGCCCGGATATCTGACCCCGGCTTGCCGCCATCTCGCCCGGGGGCGAGCATGGCGGCATGCAGGATCTCCCGAACTTCGCCGATATCGAGGCTGCCGCCGGCCGGTTGCGTGGCCTCGCCCTTCGTACCCCGATGCTGCGCCACCCGCTGCTCGACGAGCTGACCGGCGGCACCATCCTGGTTAAGCCGGAGCCGTTGCAACGGACCGGCAGCTTCAAGCTCCGTGGCGCGTTGAACGCTGCCCTCCAGCTGCCGCCCGAGGCGCGGTGCGGCGGCGTCGTCACCTATTCCTCGGGCAACCATGCCCAGGCGACGGCCTGCGCGGCGCAGCTGCTCGGCATGCCTGCCGTCATAGCGATGCCGGCGGACGGTGCCGTCATCAAGCGTGAGGCGACGCGGCGCTGGGGCGCCGAGATCCAGCTCTTCGACCGGCATGACGTGGACCGCGAGGCGCTCGCTGCCCAGCTTGTGGCGGAGCGTGGCGCCACCTTCATCCCTCCCTTCGACCACCCGCATGTCATCGCCGGCCAGGGCACGCTGGCGGTGGAGCTGGTAGAGGATGCGCGGGCGGCGGACCTCGCGCTCGATGCCCTTGCCGTCTGCACCGGCGGCGGCGGGCTGGTGGCCGGCTGCGCCCTGGCGATGGAGGCGCTGGCGCCCGTCGCCGAGGTCTGGGCGGTGGAGCCGGAGGGCTGGGACGATACGCGCCGCAGCCTTGCCGCCGGAGAGCGGCTGGCGAATGACGGGCAGGGCGACGGGCTCTGCGACGCGCTGCTGGCGCCCAGGCCTGGGGCGCTGACCTTCGCCGTCAACCGGCGGCTGCTCGCCGGCGGTCTGGTGGTGACGCCGGCCGAGGTGTTCCGCGCCATGCGCTTCGCCTTCGATCACCTGAAGATCGTCGTCGAGCCGGGCGGGGCGGTGGCGCTGGCAGCGCTCCTGGCCGGCAAGCTGGATGCACGTGGCCGGTGCTGCGGCATCGTCCTCAGCGGCGGCAATGTCGATGCGGCGGTCTTCGCCCGGGCGCTCCAGGCGGCGGCGTGATGCTGCCCTGGTTGCGCAACCGGCCGATCCTCAGGGCCGCGGCCGCACTCGGCCTGCTGGCCGGCGGCTTGGGCTGGCTGCTCGGCCTGCAGGTGCCGGGCGCGGTGCTGGCCGGCTGGTGCGTCGCGGTCCTCGCCGATGGCATCCCGACCTTCACCCTGATGCAGCGGGCGACGCCGGAGATGATCCGCCGCCGGGCCGAGGAGCTGGACGAGGGGGAGACGGCGGTGCTCTGCGCCAGCCTGGCCTCGGCCATCGCCTCGCTCGTCGCGGTCTTCTGGTACCTGGCTTCGGCCGAGGGAAAGCCGGGGCCGGAGGAGATCGGCCCGGCCCTGCTGACCATCGCCCTCTCCTGGGGCTTCGTGCACCATCTCTTCGCGGTGCGCTATGCGCATGAGTACTGGCAGATGGGCGGGCGCGGCCTCGACTTCCCGAAGGGGCCCGAGGGCGAGGAGGAGCCGAACTTCACCGACTTCCTCTATTTCGCCTTCACCATCGGCATGACCTTCCAGACATCCGACGTCGCGGTCAGCGCCCGGCTGATCCGGCAGCTGACGCTGATCCACGCGCTGGTCTCCTTCCTGTTCAACGCCGTCATCCTGGCGGCGGCGGTGAACCTGGCGGCGAGCCTCGTCGATTAGACGTGCGCCTGACGGCCGCGCTCGGAGCAGGCCCAGCCATGCTCGTGGACGAGGCCGTCATCGTAGCAGTCATCGGCCAAGGCAATTCGGCGGGGCTCCGGCTCGGCCGGGGCTTCCTCGCGCCAGGGCATCGGCTCGGCCACCCCGCCATGGGACTGGACCAGGCCGTCGTCGTAATCGTCGTTGGACATGGGACGCTTTCCTCTGGGTTGGGGGAGGTGGCCCCGCACCGCGGCGCGGGGCCGGGTGCCTACTTCGCCGGGGCGGGCTCGTGCGCCAGCGCGTGATCGTGGAATTGGGCGGCCTCCGTGCTGGTGGCGAGCGCCGTGGTGCTCGACTGCCCGCCGCCCGCCGCCGTGGCCACCGCGTCGAAATAGCCGACGCCCACCTCGCGCTGGTGCCGGATGGCGGTGAAGCCCTCCGCCTCGGCAGCGAACTCCGCCTGCTGGAGCTCCGAATAGGCGCCCATGCCGCGGTCCTTGTAGCCGCGCGCCAGCTTGAACATGGAAAGGTTCAGGCTGTGGAAGCCGGCCAGTGTGACGAACTGGAATTTGTAGCCCATGGCGCCCAGCTCGCGCTGGAACGCCGTCGCCGCCTCGATGCCCATCTTCCGCTGCCAGTTGAAGCTGGGCGAGCAGTTGTAGGCGAGCATCTTGCCGGGGAACTCGCGCTGGATAACCTCGGCGAAGTCGCGCGCATCCTGGAGGTCGGGGTCGGAGGTCTCCCACCAGAGCAGGTCGGCGTAAGGCGCGTAGGCGAGGCTGCGGGCGATGGCGTACTGCTTGCCCATCCCCGGCTTGATGCGGAAGAAGCCTTCCGGCGTCCGCTCGTCGGTGATGAAGGGGCGGTCGCGCTCGTCGATATCAGCGGTCAGCAGCTGCGCACTCTCGGCATCGGTGCGGCAAAGGAGGACGGTAGGAACGCCCTCGACATCGGCGGCGAGGCGGGCGGCGTTCAGCGTGCGGATGTGCTGCTGGATCGGCACCAGTACCTTGCCGCCGAGATGGCCGCATTTCTTCTCGGAGGCCAGCTGGTCCTCGAAATGCACGCCGGCGGCGCCGGCATCGATCATTGCGCGCATCAGCTCATAGGCGTTGAGCGCACCGCCGAAGCCGGCCTCCGCATCCGCCACGATCGGCGCCATGTAGTGAGTATCGTCCCCCTTGCCCTCCTGCACCGCGATCTGGTCGGCGCGGCGCAGCGCGTTGTTGATGCGGCGGATGACGTTGGGGACGCTGTCGACCGGGTAGAGTGACTGGTCCGGGTACATGGTGCCGGCGGTGTTGGCGTCCGCCGCCACCTGCCAGCCGGAGAGGTAGATGGCCTTCAGCCCCGCCTTCACCTGTTGCAAGGCCTGCATGCCGGTGAGGGCGCCAAGGGTGTTCACATAGGGCTCGGTCTTCAGCAGCTGCCAGAGGCGCCGGGCGCCCCTGTCGGCCAGCGTGTGCTGGATGCGGAAGCTGCCGGCGAGGCGGGCGACATCGGCCGACGTGTAGTCGCGGCGGATGCCTTCGAAGCGGCCGGGGTCGGGCCGCTCGCCCCCAAGGCTGCCATCGGGCGCGAAGGAGGGGGCAGGTATCTGGCGCATTCGTGTCTCCAGTCCATCACGTCTCGTTGGACGAGTGAATAATTCACATTGCCGGGCTGAAGTTCAGCAACTAGATCGCATTGGAGGCTGCAAACCTGTCGATATTCTCACAGGGATGTGGCGAAACTTGTAAAAGGTGTGAAGCGTGACACGTCCGCTGATCGGTCGCACCATCCGCCGCCTGCGACAGGAAAAGGGCTTGGCGCAGCAGGCCCTGGCTGCGCGCCTCGGCATCTCGGCCAGCTACCTGAACCTGATCGAGCACGACCAGCGCGCCGTCACCGCCAGCCTGCTCATCAAGCTGACCGAAGCCTTGCAGGTCGATATCGCCGCGCTCTCCGGCATCCGCGAGAAGGCGCTGGAGACCGGGCTGCGCGAGGTGCTGTCGGACCCGCTGCTCGGGCTCGACGAGGTGCCGGAGGAAGAGGTCGCCACCATCGCCGGCAGCGCGCCGCATGCCGGGCGGGCGATGCTGGCGCTCTACCGCGCCTGGCGGGTGGCCCGCGAGGACAGCGGCGGCATCGCCCTGCCGACCGGGCGCCGCCTGCTGCTGCCAACGGAGGAGGCGCGCGACTTCTTCCATGACCGCGCCAACCACTTCCCCGTGCTGGAGGCGGCGGCGGAGGCGATCGCCGCCGAGATGCGCACGACGCTGCCCTCGGAGATGAACCATGCCGTCGCGCAGCGGCTGCGCGAGCGGCATGGGCTGACCGTCGTCGTCGGCCCGCTGCCTGGCGCGCTGCGCCGCTACGATCCGCAGGGGCGGCGACTTGACCTGTCGGAATTCCTGCCGCGCGAGAGCCGCGGCTTCCACCTCGCCTTCCAGCTCATGCTGCTCGAGGCGGGCGAGGCGGTGCAGGCCGCGCTCGGCGGCTTCGAGCCATCGAGCCCGGAGGCGACGGCCCTCATCCGCATCGGCCTGCTGAACTATGCCGCCGGCGCCCTGCTGATGCCCTATGCGGCCTTCGGCACCGCCGCCCGCGGCCTGCGGCATGACGTGGAGGCGCTGGCGGCGCGCTTCGGCACCTCCTTCGAGCAGGCCTGCCACCGGCTCACCACCTTGCAGCGCGAGGGGGCTCGGGGCGTGCCCTTCTTCTTCCTCCGCGTCGATCCGGCGGGGAATGTGGACAAGCGCTTCAGCGCCGCCGGCTTCCCCTTCGCTCGCTTCGGTGGCAGCTGCCCGAAATGGATCGTCCACCACGCCTTCGCCACGCCGGGCCAGGTGCGGGTGCAGCTGGCGCAACTGCCGGATGGCGGCACCTTCCTCTGCTTCGCGCGCACCGTGCAGGGCGCCCCGACGCGGTGGGGCGAACCGGCGGCGGTGCAGGTGGTCGCCATGGGCTGCGACCTCTCCCGCGCGCCGGAGGTGGTCTATGGCGATGGGCTCGACCTGGAGAAGGCGATGGTCGGCATCGGCCTGTCCTGCCGGCTGTGCGACCGGCTGGATTGCCGCAGCCGCGCCTTTCCGCCGCTGGAGCACCGGCTGGCGCTCGATCCGCTGGTGACGACGGCCGCGCCCTACCAGTTCAGCACGCCGAGAAGGTAGCTTGCGTCGATTTATGGCCCTGTCATCGCACTTGCGCCGAACTGCCCCTTGACCGCGGCTCGCTGTACCGCGAGTTTTGGCAATCGCCAGACCTCGGTTCCTCATGGATCGGGGCGGCGGGCCGTGCACCAAGGAAGGGGCATGGCTGCAGGAGCACCGAAGAGTTTCCGATATGGCCAAGAACGAGAGCTGGCGCCCCCGTAAGCCCCGCAAGCGCGGCTTCGACGACGACACACCCGACTTCCCGGGCGGTTGGGCCCCGCCGCCGCCCAGCTTCTCCAGCGGCGGTCCGCCCATGGCCCGCACGCCTTCCGTCTTCGCCTCCGGGCCGGAGCTGAAGGCCACGGTGAAGTGGTTCAACCCCGAGAAGGGCTTCGGCTTCGTCGAGCTGGGCGATGGCTCGGGCGATGCCTTCCTGCACGTCTCGGTGCTGCAGCGCGCCGGCAGCGATGCGGTCAACCCGGGAGCCGGGCTCCGCGTCCGCGTCGGCCCGGGCCAAAAGGGCCAGCAGGTGACCGAGGTGATCGAGATCACCAGCCCCGGCGAGGCCCAGGCGCCGCGCAGCGGCGGCATGGCCGGTGGCTATGGCGGCGGGGGTGGCGGCTATGGCGCCGGTGGCGCCGGTGGCGGCTTCGGCGGCCCCCGTCCGCCCCGCGCTCCCGGCGGTGGCGGCGGCTTCATGCCGCAGGGTGACGCGCAGGAGATGCGCGGCACCGTCAAGTGGTACAGCCCGGAGAAGGGCTTCGGCTTCGTCTCCCCCGAGGGTGGCGGGCGCGATGTCTTCGTCCATGCCACGGCGCTGGAGCGCAGTGGGCTCACCCCGCTGGCCGAGGGCCAGGCGGTGGTGATGAAGGTCGTCCAGGGCAAGAAGGGCCCCGAGGCCGCGACACTGACGCGCGACTAAGCGTGAAACATCCCGGACCGCGTTACGCGGTCCGGGCCTTGCCCCGTGCATCGCATCGGCATATCACGGTCCCAGGGCGTTGAATCCCCGGGGAGGGCTGGCTGGATGCTGCTACGGCGGGAAAGGGCGATGACGGCCATCGCCATCATGCTGGATGTCGCCTTCCATGCCGGGCGCAGCGAGGCGGTGAGCGCCGCCGACATTGCCGAGCGGCTGGGCCAGGCCCGGCGGGGTATCGAGCCCGTGCTGCAATCCCTTTCCCGGGCCGGCCTGCTCGACAGCATCCGTGGGCCGAAGGGCGGCTACCGCCTCGGCCGCCCGCCGCGCGACCTGCGCCTGGCCGAGATCGTCTCCACCGCCCTCGACGAGGATGGAGCCCCGGAAGCGCCGCAGGGCCGGCTCCAAGCCGCCGTGGTCGCCCCGCTCTGGAACGAGCTGGAGGGGCTCTGCCGCGACCACCTCACCAAGCTGACCGTCGCCGACCTCATCAAGCGCGCCGCCGCCGCCGGCGTGAAGCGACCGGTGGTGGAGCCGCTGAACTTCGTCATCTGACCGCACCACGCCATCGGCATTGCTGGAGGGGACGAAAACTCCGAAGCTTCCTCGCGGATCTCGGGCACACGGGACCGCGGGGAGGATGGACGGGATGCAACGACGCGGCTTGCTGTACGGCCTCGCGGCCGGCGCGGTTCATACACGGGCCTAGTCGCAGGGACAGGAGGCGCTGCCGGACCGGCCCATCCGCATGGTGTTGCCCTTCCAGCCCGGCGGTGCGACCGATGCCTGGATGCGCACGGTGGCGCCGGCCTTCAGCGAGGCGCTCGGCCGCTCGGTCGTGACGGAGAACCGCTCCGGCGCCTCGGCCATGATCGGCGCCGACTATGTGGCGAAATCCTCACCGGACGGCACGACCCTGCTTTTCACCATCCTGACCTATATGCAGGGACCGATGGTGTTCCGCCGTTTTCCCTATGACCCGCTGGGTGACTTCACCCCGGTCGGGCAGGTGGGGAGGGCGGCGGCGATCTTCGCCGTTCAGGCCTCGATCGGGGCACGGAGCCTGGCCGAATTCATCGAGGCGGCCCGCAGCCGGTCCTTCAGCTACGGCTCCTATGGCACCGGCTCGGGCAGCCATGTCTTCAGCCAGATCATCTCGGACGCGGCGGGGCTGGGGATGACCCATGTGGCCTATCGCGGCGAGAACCCGTTGATCCTCGACATGCTGGCCGGCCGGGTTCAATGCGGCTTGGTCAGCCATAATTCCACCCGCGAGCATGTCCAGGCGGGCAAGCTGCGGGTGCTGGCGGTGCTCGGCCCGAAGCGGCTGCCGCAACTGCCGGAAACGCCGACCTTCCTCGAACTTGGTTATCCTGCAACCTTCGCCTGGGACGGGGTGGTGCCCCTGCTGGCCCCGGCGCGGACGCCGGTGCCGGTGATGGCGACCCTGGCCGACGGGCTACGACGCGCCATGGGGCGGCCCGAAGTCGCCAACCGGCTTGGCGACCTTGGGCTGGAGCCGGCCTGGGCGCCACCGGCAGCAACCCAGGCCAATCTCGAGGCTGCGCATGCGCGCTGGGCCGAGGTATTGCAGGTGACCGGCATTACCGCGGAGTAGCGGCGCGCATCGCCCGCCACACCCGCTCCGCCGTCAGCGGCATGTCGAGATGGGTGATGCCGAGCGGCGCCAGCGCATCCAGCACCGCCGCCACCACCGTCTGCGGCGCGCCGATCGCGCCCGCTTGGCCGGAACCCTTCACCCCGAGCGGGTTCGATTGCGTCGGCAATTCGCCGAAGGCGGCCTCGAGCGGCGGCAGGTCCTCCGCGCGGGGGATGCAGTAGTCCATGAAGGAGGCGGAGAGAAGCTGGCCGGAGCCCGGCTCATAGGCCACCTCCTCCAGCAGCGCCTGGCCGATGCCCTGGGCGAGGCCGCCCTGCACCTGCCCCGCCGTCAGCAACGGATTGATGAGGCGGCCGTAGTCGTCGACGGCCTGATAGCGCAGCAGCGCGACCTGCCCGGTCTCCGGATCGACTTCCACTTCGGCGCAATGGGCGCCGGAGGGGAAGGTAACGAGCTCCGAGAGGTTCATCGCCTCGGCATCCAGCCCGGGCGGCGTGCCCTCGGGCAGGTTGGCCGGGTCCCGCGCCGCCTCGGCAACGGCCTCGAGCGCCACGCTCCGCTCCGTCCCCCGCACGCAGAAGCGGCCACCCTCATAGTCCAGCGCCTCGGGCGCCGCCTGGAGCAGATGGGCGGCGATGGGCCGGGCTTTCTGCAGAACCGCATCCATCGCCATCACCAGCGCGGTGCCGCCGACATGCAGCGAGCGGGCGCCGCCATGGCCGTTGCCGAAGGGCACGGCGGCGGTATCGGCCTGCACCAGGCGGAAACGTTCCGGCGGCAGGCCGAGATGGTCGGCCGCGAATTGCGGGAAGCTCGTCTCGTGCCCCTGGCCGTTGGACTGGGTGCCGAGGCAGAGCTCCACCATCCCGTTCTGGGCGAAGCGCACCGCGGCCCATTCCTGGGGAGCGCCGCGCGAGGTTTCGAGGAAGCAGGCGATGCCCTGGCCGCGCAGCCTGCCGCGCGTCTCGCTTTCGGCCCGGCGGGCGGCGAAGCCGGGGCGGTCGGCCAGCGCCTCCAGCTCCCGGAGGTTGTCGGCGAAGCGGCCGGTATCCATCAGCATTCCGAGCGCGCTGCGATGGGGGAAGCGGGTGACGAGGTTACGCCGGCGCAGCTCGACCGGATCGAGGCCGAGCTGCCGCGCCGCAGCCTCGACCAGCCGCTCGGTCAGGTAGTTGGCTTCCGGCTTGCCGGCGCCGCGATAGGCATCGACCGGCGCGCTGTTGGTGAAGGCGCCCGTCACCTCCAGCCGGATGGCGGGGATGGCGTAGACGCCGCCGATCGCCGTCGAGACCGAGTTGGTCGGGCAGGCCGGGCCGTGGGAGGAGCAGTAGGCGCCCATATCGGCGGCGAGGTCAGCATGCAGGGCGAGGAACCGCCCCTCGGCATCGAGCGCCAGCCGGGCCTGGCCGCGCAGGTCCCGCGCATGGACGGCGGCCTGAAATTCCTCCGTGTAGTCGGCTGTCCAGGCAACCGGCCGGCCAAGGCGCCGCGCCGCCAGCAGCAGGCAGACATATTCAGGAAAGAGGAAGTTCTTCAGCCCGAAGCCGCCGCCGACATCGGGGCAATGCAGGCGGAAATCCTCCTCCGGCAGGCGGAAGACGTCGCGGGCGAGCTGGCGGCGAATGCCGTGCACGCCCTGGCCGCTCAGCATCAGGTCGAAGCGTCCGCCCTCCCAGCGGGCGACGGCGCCGCGCGGTTCGATCGGCGCGGCATGGACGCGGTTGTTGACGAGGTCGAGCTCCACCACATGCGCGGCCGCGGCGAAGGCGGCATCCACGGCCGCCTTTTCGCCGCGCTCGAAGCGGAAGGCCTCGTTGCCCGGCGCCTCGGGCCAGATCCGCGGCGCGCCGGGGGCGAGCGCCGCGCGGCTCTCCACCACCGCCGGTAGTGGCTCGTACTCGACGGCGATGGCTTCGGCCGCGTCTCGCGCCTGGGCGGCGGTTTGGGCGATGACGAAGGCGACGGCCTCGCCCACATGCCGCACGGCCTCGCCGGCCAGGGCATGGCGGGGAGGGACGATGATCGGCGCGACGGTCGCCACCACGGCCGGGCATGGCAGGGGGCCAATGTCCTCGGCCAGCAGGTCCGCATGGGTCAGCACCAGCCGGACACCCGGCATGGCCCGTGCCGCCGTAGCATCGAGGCCGAGGATGCGCGCATGCGCATGCGGCGAGCGCAGGGCGACGCCATGGAGCGCCCCTGGCACGGGAATGTCGCCCACATAGCGCCCCTCACCGGTGAGGAAGCGCCGGTCCTCCCGCCGCCGGACGGAGCGGCCCGCCTCGCCCTCGGGCATCAGCCGCGCGCCAGCCGGCGGGCGACGAATTCCAGCCGGTCCTGGCCCCAGAAGATGTCATCGCCGATGACATAGGTGGGCGCACCGAAGACGCCGCGGGCCAGCGCCCGCTCGCTGTCGGCGGCGCGCATCTCGGCCCAGCGCGGCTCCTTGCCGAGTTCGAGCACGGCCTTCCCATCGAGGCCGCACTCATCGATCAGCCGGGCGAGCGTCGCCTCGTCGCCCGGGTCCAGCTCATCCTCCCAGCAGGCCTTCAGGATGCGGTGGCCGAGGCGGATGGCGAGTGCATCGCCCATCGTCTCGCGGACCGCGATGACGCAGGCGGCGGCGGGCAGCTCCTTGGCCGGGAAATGCTTCGGCTGGATCTGGATGGGGATGCCGAGCGCCTCGCGCCAGCGCGCCAGCTCCTGCAACCGGTAGGCCTGGCGCTGCGGGCTGCGCTTCGGCAGCGGCAGGCCGCCGGAGCCGGCGAAGATGGTGCCGAAATCGACCGGCCAGATGCGGAGGCTCGCCCCATGCTGAGCCGCCAGCGCCTCGATCCGCGCCGCGCCGAGATGCGTCCAGGGCGAATTCAGCGAGGCGTAGTAGTCGATATGCAGGCTCATGGCGGCGTTCCTCCGGCTGTGGGACAGTCTGCATGCTTGGGGCGGCCGCGGGAATAGCGCGATGACAGCCCCATCAAGCGGAGGAACATCCAGGATGAACAAGAACGGGACGACCATGCCGCGACGGGCGGCGCTGCTGGCGGCCGCAGCCATCTGGCCCGCCGGCCGCGCCCTCGCTCAGGCTTCCGACAATGCGGTCAGGATCGGCGTACTGGACGACATGTCCGGCCCCTTCGCCGACCAGCAGGGCATGGGCGACGTCGTCGCCGCGCGCATGGCGATCGAGGACTTCGGTGGCCAGGTGCTTGGCGCTCCGGTCGAGCTGGTCTTCGGCGACCTGCAGAACCGCCCGGATATCGGCATGGGCATCGCGCGGCGCTGGTACGACCAGGAGCGGGTGGATGCGATTTTCGGCATCGGCAACTCCGCTGTGGCGCTGGCCGTGCAGCAGCTGACGCGGGAGAAGGGCCGCATCAACATCTCCGTTGCCGCCGGCACGACGGAGCTGACGGGCCGCGCCTGCTCGCCGAACGGGCTGCACTGGACCTATGACAACTACGCGCTCGCCCGCGGCACCGTCTCCGCCATGATCGGCGAGGGCAGGCGGCGCTGGTACTTCATCACCTCCGACTATGCCTTCGGCCATTCGCTGGAGGCCAACGGCATCGAGGCGGTGCGGGCGCTTGGCGGCGAGGTGGTCGGCACCACGCGGGCGCCGCTCAACGAGACGGATTTCTCCACCCACCTGCTGCGCGCCGCGCAGTCGGGCGCCAATGTGCTGGGCCTTGCGGTGGCCGGGACTGACCTCATCAACGCCGTGAAGCAGATGGGCGAGTTCGGCCTGATCCGGCGCGGCATCCAGCCCGCGGCGCTGCTCTGCCTGCTGACCAACGTCAAGGCGATCGGCCTGGAGACGGCGCAGGGGCTGGTCTTCACCGAGGCCTATTACTGGGACCGGGACGAGGCGTCGCGCGCCTTCTCGGCACGCTTCGCCCGCCTGCATGGCCGGCCGCCGACCATGTTCCAGGCCAGCATGTGGGGCGCGGTGACGCATTACCTGAAGGCGGTGAAGGCCGCGGGCACCAATGCCGCGCCGGCCGTCATGGCGAAGATGCGCGAGATGCCGATCGAGGACTTCATGACGCGGGGCGGGCGCATCCGCGAGGATGGCCGCGTCATCCGCGACATGCTGCTGATGCGTGCCAAGCGCCCGGCGGAGTCGCGCGGCGAGTGGGATCTGCTCGAGGTGGTGAAGACCATCCCCGGCGACCAGGCCTACCGCCCAGCCGCCGAGAGCGAGTGCCCGGCGTTGCGGCCGACCTGACGGCGGGCCTCAGGCGGGCAGCAGCGGCGCCCCCGTCGCCTGCTGCGCCGCCTCGAAGCTGACGCCCGGCGCCAGCTCGCGCACCGCGAAGCCCTCGCCCCAAGGCGCGAACAGCCCGAGATTGGTGGCGACCAGGGTAACGACGCCGCGCGCCGTCACCGGCAAGGTGCAGGCGCGCAGCAGCCGCGGCTCGCCTTTTCGCGTCGTGTGCTCAAGGATGATGAAGACGCGCTTCGCACAGGCGGCGAGGTCCATCGCGCCGCCGATGCCGCCGCCCTTGGCGCCGCCGATCTTCCAATTGGCGAAGTCGCCATTGGCGGCGACCTCGTAGGCGCCCATCACCGTGACGTCGATCCGGCCGGAGCGGATGATGCCGAAGCTGTCGGCATGGTGGACGATGGCCGCGCCCGGGTTGAGCGAGACGTTCTGCCCGCCGGCATTGACGAGGTGCAGGTCCTCCTGCCCCGGCGGCAGCACCGGACCGTAGCCGATGACCCCGTTCTCGGCATGGTAGGTGATGTCGCGGTCGCCGATATCGGTGTTGGAGCAGAGCGTCGGGATGCCGACGCCGAGATTGACGATCCAGCCATCCTGGAACTCGCGCGCCAAGCGGTCGGCCATCTGCTGGCGGTCCCAGCCTTTGCTCGTCGTGGCGCTCATGACGTGCGCTCCTGCCGGCGGGCCGTCCAGAGCCCCTCGGGCGCCGGTGGGATCGGGATCAGGCGATGGACGAAGATGCCGGGGGTGTGGATCTGGTCCGGGTCGAGGGCGCCGGCGGGGAGGATGGGCTCTTCCACTTCGACGATCGTCGTCCTTGCCGCCATTGCCATCAGCGGACAGAAATTCCGCTGCGATAGGCGGAATTGCAAGTTGCCCGCCGCATCGGCCCGCCAGGCGCGGATCAGCGCGTAGTCGCAGGGGAGTGCGTATTCCAGGAGGTATTCGCGGTCGTTGATCACCCGCGTCTCTCGTCCCTCGGCCAGCTCCGTGCCGACCGCGGTCGGGGTGTAGAAGGCGGGGATGCCGGCGCCGGCCGCGCGTAGCCGCTCGGCCAGCGTGCCCTGCGGCACCAGCTCCGCCGCCACCTCGCCGCGCTCGTAATAGGGGGTGAAGGGCAGCTGGTCGGTTGGGCGGGTGGCGGCGGTGAAGGCGCAGACCACCTTCGCCACCTGGCCATTCTCCACCAGCATGCCGATATCGGGCATCCGTGGCTGATGCGCCCCGCCGGTGGTGTTGGCGATGCAGGTGAGGCGCTTCGCTCCCTGCTTCAGCAGGGCGTGGGTGAGGTTATAGGGTGTCCCCGGCCCGGCGAAGCCGCCGAAGGCGACGGTTGCACCATCCGGGATGTCCGCCACCGCTTCGGCGAAGCTGCCAAAGGCCTTGCCGCTCCTGGTCATGCCGCCTTCCTCCCCCTTTTGGCCGGAAGCGTGACCCGTGCCGGCAGGCGCGTCCAGCCCTGGCGAGAGGGGGGTTGCGCGACCGGGAAACTGTGGTACATGGGCGCCTCGCCGGACGGTGCGGGCGTAGCTCAGGGGTAGAGCACAACCTTGCCAAGGTTGGGGTCGAGGGTTCGAATCCCTTCGCCCGCTCCAGTCGGCTTCCACACAACCTGTCTCTCCCAACCAGACCATCGCGCTGAGGCGCAGGTTTGGCCTGGGTTTCCGCATCGACCTTGATGGTCTGAATGTGGAACGGAGCCGGGTTTTCTCCCCGCGGTGTCGGAGAGTCTCTGGACCTTGAGGGTAGGGCGATTTTGCCACCAAGGTTTACTGCGTTGAAAATGGAGGATCTTCGGGCAGAGCGTCAGCGCCTTCTTCAGCGTTGCTACCGCCTGCCGGACGAAGCTGGGCGCCGAATCACGCTCGCTCCCCCTCAAGCTCTTGCCCCTCGCGTAGCGCCGATAGACCATCCACCTCCACCCCGATCGGAGGCGGTCACCTTGTCCAAGCCGCACGACATCGCCGGATTGATTGCCTGGGCCAAGCGGGACGAGTGGCGTGGCATCCTGGCCGAGTTCATCGACCGCCATAGCGCGAAGGTCTGTGAGGCGGCCGGGATCGATGTGGAGGAGATCGCAGACGTCCTCGGCGAAGACGCTGCCACGGTGGTCTGGGGCGCCGCATTCGAGGACCTGGTCGCCACCGATCTCCCCGGCAATCGTAACCTTGCGGACGACTACCTCCGTCGGCGTGGCTGGAAGGAGGGCGTCTCCGTACGGGAGTACATCGCGGGCCTGCGCCGAGCGACGATCAGCGTCTATGAGGTGAGCGGGCTCGTGCCGGGCGAATCGATGCTGCTGCGCGACCTAGTTCGGGGCGGCGAGCCGGTGCGCGTCTCGGAGAAGCTGGGTTCCCAGGGGCTGCGGCAATGGGACCGCATCGCCACACGAGTGATCCCCATGTCGGAGGGCGCCGTCATCAGCGGCACGCTGATGCTTTTCGACCATGACACCAGCGAGGCGCTGCTCGCCTCGCTCCGGAAGACCCGAACGCAGGCGCCCCGCGACGTGGCGGCGATCGCGCAGGAGTTCGGCATCAAGACGGACTCCAAGACGCTAGCCGACATGATGACCCCGGACCTGCTGCTTGCCGGCGCCGCTTTCATGGTCACGAATTTCTGGCTTGATGCCGGCATCAAGGCAGCGCGGGGCCAGAACCGGCCGGAACTGCTGAACAGCGAGGGCGACCCGCTCGACTTCATTACGCTGCACTTTCCCTTGCTGCCGAAGGTCAAGCCCGAGCAGGTCCGCCAGGCTCTGGCCGCCGTCCCTGCCTTCCGGCAGGAAGACCCGGGTTTCTGGAACTGGTTGGATGAGCCCGGGACGAAGCCGCAGCCCGTACCGCGCCGAGGAAAGGCCCAAACCTTTTTCAGCACCATGGAGGACGGCTCGCTGGTGCTCGGCACGCTGGCACTGAAGGGTCGTCGCCTGTCACTAGAGGTGAACTCCACGGCCCGGGCAGCGCGCGGCCGGGCGCTGCTTGAGCCTGTGTTGGCCGAATTGGTCGGCTCCCCTCTCACTGAGCGGACCGACCTCGAGCAGATGCTGGAAACGAAGCGGCCGCCCCCGAAGCCGAGCGGTCTGTCGCCAGAAGAGGAGCGCGCGCTGATCCACCAAAGCTTGGAGGACCACTACCGGCACATTCTCGACCAGCCAATTCCTTCTCTCGGCGGCAAGTCGCCTCGCGCGGCGGCGAAGACGCCGAAGGGGCGGGAAAAAGTCGTGGCTTGGCTCAAGACACTGGAGAATCACTCGGCGAAGCGGCCGACCGGAGACCCGATCGGTGAGTATGACTTCGGCTGGATGTGGCGGGAGCTGGGTGTCGAGGCGCGGCGCCACTGAGGACGTGACGGGAAGTCAGCGGGACTACCCACAGCAGCTTGGCGTGGTCGTGGCGGGTAAGAGGGTCGTCCCGCCCAAGAGCCTTCAACGCTGCGTTTTGATCGAATCCGTCGATGATGAGAACTGCGTAGATGCGGTTGGGGCCGATGATCCGAATCGCTTACTGGCTCCAGTCGGCTTCCATACAACCTGTCTCTCCCGACCAGACCAGTGCGCTGAAGCGCAGGTTTGGCCTGGGTTTCTGCGACAACCTTGACGGTGCAGTGGCGGAACGGAGGCGGGTTTTCTCTCCGAAGTGCCAGAGAGTCTCCGGACATTGAGGGTAGGGCGATTTAACCCTCAAGCTTTACCGCTCTGAAAACACACGATCTTCGAGCAGAGCCTCAGCGCCTAATCCAGCTTGGCGACCGCCTGGCCGGTCGAAGCTGTGGACGACAGCTGCGTCCCCGCCCCCCGAGCTCTTATTCCTTCCCGAGCCCTGACCACCATCCGTGTCCAACTCTGATCAGAGGTCTCTGCCTGCAGCAGCTGTGCGTCGTGCAGGTGAGCCACCGCGAACGGATCTTGCGCGAAAATGAATTTACGACGGCTGCCGCCGAGACAACAAACTGCTGACCCGTTAGGCGGCAACTGCCACAACGAGACTGTTGGCGAAGGCGGTGAGCCTTTCGCAACCAGCCATAAGGCTTCCCTCGGTCGCGCCAAGCGAAAGGCGGACATGGCCTGCGACGCAATTACCAAAGACGGCTCCGTCGAGAACCGCTACTCCGGCGTCGTGATAAAGACGGCGGGCGAATTCGGACGAGTTCATGCCGGTGCCTGACACATCCACGAGCACGAACATGCCTGCCTCAGGCTTCCTGCAGAGAAGACCTTTGGCTTGCGATAGGATGCCAAGCGCTACGTCGCGTCGAGATCGGAAGGTTGCGCACATGGCAGTTGCGCATTCGTTGTAGCGTTCGAGTGCCGCTAGAGCTCCAGCTTGGACGAAGCCTGGAAGTCCGTGATGCATGCAGGAAGCAAGACTCGTCATAGCCAAGGCGGCGTCATGCGGAGCGATCGCCCAACCCATGCGCCATCCGGTCATGGCGTGGGACTTTGAGAGGCTGCCAACCGTCACCGTGCGCTCAGCCATATCTGGCGTTGCAGCGATACAGAAGTGCTCGGCGTCGTAGGTGAGGGAACTGTACACCTCATCCGAGATCACCCAGAGATCAAAATCTTTGGCCAGCCTCGCGAGTTCCCGTATCTCGTCAGCCCGCAACACGGAGCCAGTCGGATTGCAGGGGTTGGCAAGGAGAACGCCACGTGTGCGTTCGGTCGCAGCGGCTCTCATAGCATCTATGTTGAACCGCAGGCTGTCGGGAGCCGCGGCGGTGGAGATTGGTTGTGCGCCGGACGCTCGCACGGTTGCTGCGTAGGTGAGATAGGCCGGCTGAGGAACCAGCACTTCGTCCCCTGCCGAGAACAGCGCCAAGCAAGACGAGAAAATGGCGTTCTGTGCACCACTTCCCACGATGACCTGGGAGGCCTGGGTAGGAATGCCTGTCCTTGCCTGATGTAACTCAGCAATCGCGCGCCTCAGGTCGGGGCGCCCAGCAAATTCCGTGTAATGGGTGTCACCTTGGCGCAGTGCAGACACGGCAGCCTCGACCACGGGAGACATAGTGTGGAGGTCTGGATCACCGATGGTTAGCAGGATCACATCCTCACCACGAGCCAACGCCGCGAGCGCTTCGAAGTGCAGCCCGCAGGCCGAACCAGATCGGGCCGCGAGTTCTTCGGCTAGTGAGGAGAGGCGCATAAGGGCGATACCTGTAGTGTCGCCATCGTTCTGCGGCAGCAAGCTTGGCAGCTTCTTGACGCACGTGAAAAATCTTACGCTCGTATGGCGCACCAGAAGATTCATCGGTCAGAGAAAATTACTGTGCCGTACCGCACGACAAAGCAGGACTGATCGCGTGGGTCAAGCGCGAGGGGTTGTGTGGCACCCAAGCCGAGCTGCTGGTCGGCCATAGTGCCCAGGCTTGCTCCGGAGCGAGTATCAAGATGGTGGAGATTGCGGACGTTCTCGGCGATGACGCCGTAGTCCTCGTGTGCCGCATTCCGCGATTTTGATTGCTGACGGTCGCTGTATCGCAATCAACCATCGACGCCGGAGCACGAGTGGGATGAAGTGCTACGCATACATGGGACGGCGCGGCCGGCATTGCAGCAGATCCAGTGATCGAAGCAGATGGGTGAACCCCATAGGCTTGGGTGCCGCCAGCGGCCTTGCCGGCTCGCTCTAAATAGGCAGACCCGCCTCAAGGGTGCGGTGGGTCGCTGAACGCCCCACGGACACAGCCGCGTGAGCCCAAGTTGGCGTTGTTCTCAGCCACTCTGGCAGATCCATGTTCGCCTGCGCCAGGAAAATGCCCGCATCGAAGCAGGCTACAATCAGAACGTCGCAGTAGGGCAGGGTACGTCGCCCGGCGAGTGCGGCCTGTAAACGCTCTAAGCAGCCAGATTCGATGCTCATGCTGGCCGTATCGCCGATTGATGCTGCCGAATTCTAAACCGATTGACCTGTCCAGTACTCAGCGCGCCACAAAACGAAAAATGCTCTTGCTTCGGTGAGGACTCGGCTCAGCACAGCGGGACTGACGCTCATCGTGCGCGAGTCAGACGCGCCGATCAGCCCGGCAACTTTGCTGCACCTCATTGTGGCACGGTCAGTGATAATTCCGAAATAGTACGCAGGTAGGATTGCGGGCAAACCGCTTTGGTTTCACCCGTATTCCAACTTGGAAGACCATGATGCGAAATATGAGCCTGTCGCGGCTTCTGTTGCTGGTTGCCATGGTGCCATTGGTCGCGGCTCTGGCCTTCAGTGGCATCCTGGCGGCCAACAGCCTGTCGGCCTGGCGGGCCGCAGGTCGAGTGGTCGAACTGGAGCAACTCGTCAGCGCCGGAGCGCGCTTCGCCTATATGCTGGCAGGCGAAGGGCGTGCCTCGCGGGCCTATGCCAGCAGTGGCGCGGCTGAGGATCGGACCCGCATGCTGGCCGAGCGGGCAGTAACCGATCGCAACCTGCAGGACTTCCGCGGGGCAGTCGCGGCGGCGCCGCTGGCCGACCCGGTCGCTCGGGAAGCCATTGATTTCATGCTGAAACACATTGAGGGACTCGGCGCATTCCGCGACAAGTCCGAAGCGCGCAGCGTTGTCGTCGCCGATTCGGTCCGTCTAATCCGGCCCATTCTCGCGCGCGGCTATGAACTTGTCGCCCGGTTGGCGGCGCTGACCGAGGACCCGGTAATTAAGCAGCGAGCCTTCGCCTTTCAGGCGGTTTTGCTGGTTTCCAAAGGCGTTTCGGGCGAGAATTCGGTAGGCGGCCAGGCGCTGCGCGACGGCACCCTGTCGGTTGCTGCCCTTGCCAGCTTTCTGGAAGGTTCCGACGAGTTGCGCAGCTTCGGCGACCAAGTGCGCAATATTGCACCCCCCGCCATCGCTGAGAAATGGCAGGCCTATCGCACCGGTCCAGAAACCCAGAGCCTAGAGCGTATGCGACAGGAGATCCTGGCGATTGCCGAAGGGCGCAAGCCGGAGCCGGGCTTACTGCAGCGTTGGAACAGCGAAAATGCTGTGCGCATTCGCTTCGTCGACGAGTTGGTTACCGAATCCAGCCGCAGCTTGACCGCCGAAGCCCAAGCCCGGTTCGTGGCCGCTCGGGCGAGCTTGCTGACCTTTGCTGGCGCCGCCCTTGCCATCTTAGCGTTGGTTGCGGTGCTGAACCGCGCCGTATTGCGGACCATCCGCAACCTGCTGCAGCAGTTGTCGGAGTCCCTGACAGCTCTGGCAGAACGCCGCTATGACGGGGTGGTCATTGCAAAAGATCGCCAGGACGAATTAGGCAGCATGGCGCGCGCCATCAGCATCTGCCGCGACGGGCTGCAGGCGGCTGATGCCCAGTCCGCTGCCCAGGCCGTAGAGCAAGCGGCCAAGGCCGAGCATGCCGCGCGCCTGCTCGCCCTGACCAACGGTTTCGAGAACCGCGCCGGCGAGATGATCCAGACCTTGGCGTCCGCGGCCACCAAGCTGGGCACGACGGCCGAGGGCATGACCGAGGCGGCCGACCGCACCGCCTCCCGCGCCAATGCCGTGGCCAATGCCGCGGGCGAGGCTAATGCCAATGTGCAGACCGTCGCTGCCGCTGCCGAGGAACTATCCGCCTCGGTCTCCGAGATTACCCGCCAGGTCTCGCAGTCCGCCGAGATGACCAACCGGGCCGTCGCCGAAACCAAGCGCACCGACGCGACCGTTCGAACCTTAGCCGAGGCCGCTCAGCGGATCGGCGAGGTGGTCAAGTTGATCAGCGATATCGCCGGCCAGACCAATCTGCTCGCTTTGAATGCCACCATTGAGGCAGCCCGTGCTGGCGAGGCCGGCAAGGGCTTTGCGGTGGTGGCTTCTGAGGTAAAGATCCTGGCGAACCAGACCGCTCAGGCGACGCAGGAGATCGCCGCCCAAGTCGATCAGATCCAGGCAGCCACCCAGAGCACCGTCAGCGCCATCGGCGGTATCGCTGGAACGATCGACTCCGTGAGCAGCATTGCTGCCGCCATTGCTGCCGCTGTCCAGCAGCAAGGTGCTGCAACTCAGGAGATCGCTCGCAACGTCCAGCAAGCGGCCGCCGGCACCACCGAGGTGACGACCCGCATCAGCGAGGTTGGCCGCGACACCGCTCAGACCGGCCAAGGGGCGGCCGATGTGCTCACCGCCGCCACCGATGTCTCGCGCCAAGCGGAGGGCATGACTGTCGAGATCCGCAGCTTCCTACAAGGTGTGCGGGCGGCTTGAGTGCCGCTACGCGCTAACGGCAGGAACCATCACGGCCTGCCGGGCCTGCGCTAACCCTCGCCTTCGCAGCGCTTTAAGGTGGGGCGGCACTCCGGTCGGGCCCGGATAGCCGCTGGTCGCCGTATTCCGACCAAGGTTGATGTCGGCGGAGCGCTTGGCTGACTGAAGCGTAACGCCCTTGGTCGAACAGGCGCTGGTACCAGGACGCCCGAGCCAGTGCCGTCACTAACGCCGGATCCGCACGCGTGGCCACAGCGGGAATACCCTCCTGCGCCGGCGTCACCACTGTCTTCCGCTCCGGCCAACGCCGGATGGCGAGCTGCACCTGGACCGTGATGCTGGTTTCCACTCTCATGCCGCCACAATCTCTGCACCGACCGGAAACCCGCCGAGATCCCGAACGAGCCCAGAAAGCCCCTCAACCCGCAGCCGAATGTCAGCACCGCCCGGCCCGACGACGACCCGCTCCACCAGCGCCCGCACGATGCGCACCTGCTCGGCCGGGAACAGCTCATCCCAGAGCGGTTCCAGCCGCTCCAACGCGTCCCGGACCTGCATCTCCGTCAGGTCCGGTGCTTCGGCCCTCGCCGCCAGCCACTTGCCAGCGACGATCTCAGGCTGTCGCAGCAGGGTCCGGACCTGGTTCACCACCGCTGCCTCGATCTCAGCAGCGGATATCCGGCGGACGGTGCCGTCGTCCTCGACTGCCGCGTCGCCTTTCAGCACGCGCTGCGCCACATAATAGCGATACAACTGGTCGCCCTTTCGGGAACGAGCCAGCGGCAGTGCCGGCGGCAATATTTAGTCGTTAGCGGCTCTTTGCATCCTTGCTCAACGTCGGCGTTAGTCATGCGATAGGTCCCAGCCGATCCAACTGCAGATGGCGCGGCCCATAACCAGTTTGAGGTCGTCGTCCGACAACCAGGGCAGTTCCTCCGTAAACATCGTCACGCATTGCCGATAGGTGCATGGCATGCGGGTGATGTCGGTTCCCCAGAAGAAGCGGTGTGGCCCAAAGGCGTCGTAAATCCGCCAGAGTCCATCGTGGATGTTTCGGAATGGATAGGGTTGGGTCGAGTAGCCAGGTGCGCCGGTCGCCTTGATTGCGACATTGGGGAACTTCGCAAGGGCTAGCAGGGCATCGAGATTCGCAAACGCAGCGTCATCCTGCTCTGACCGGACCAGGCCGAGATGGTCAATAATCAGCCGCAGGTTCGGATGGCGCTCGGCGATGCGCCGGAACTCGGGCAGGAACCGGCCAGCCATTGTCGCCATGGGTAGCCCAGCGCGCTCCGCCGTAGGCCAAAGCCAGTCCATCGTGCCGTCGACATGGAAGGTGCTCTGCTCAGGAAGCACCAACGGATAGCGCAAGCCCAGCATCCCTGGCAGCCCGCGCCAGTGCTTGAGGCGTTCCTGGCCCTCCAACGGCTGGTCTAAGGGTACCTGGCCAAGAATGGCAAACCGGTTCGGATAGCGCCGGGCCGCGTCGATGGCCTGGTCGTTCGAATTTGGGTCCCAGCTGACCGGTGGATGGATCACGGCGGCGTCCACACCAGCCACGTCCATCTCGCCCAGCAGTTCCTCCGCGGTGAAGGACGGCACTTTGCGGTGGTGGCCGCTCGGCGTACCGCTTGACCAGAGATGCACCTGCGCGTCGACAATCTTCATGTCATTCTCCTCCAGGGCCACGGCTCGGGCCATTGCCGCGCAGTGTTGCCGCCTTGGGGTTCCGATGCCACGAGTAAACTCGTGCGGTAGGATCAGGCAGCGGGGAGCTGGCGCGTCTCCGGTTTGCGAAGGAGCCATTGCCATTTCTGCCTGGACTCGCCGGAGGTCACAGTAGTCTGCGCGGCACAATGCGAGTCATTCACCTGGTGCGGCTGAGCTTGGCAGGGGGAGTGCGGAGATGACGGGAAGCCTGGAGGGTAAGGTCGCGCTAGTGACCGGAGCGGGTCGGAATATTGGGCGCGCGATCGCGCTGCGCCTGGCGGGCGACGGGGCTACGGTTGTGGTCAACGGACGGACCGATCGGATGGCGGTAGAAGCGGTGGTGGATGAGATCACCGCCAAGAGCGGTAAAGCGCTTTCCTATATCGCTGATGTCGCCAACCCGCATGCAGTGGCGCAGATGGCGGAGGAGGTAGCAGCGACGTTCGGCGGCATAGACATCGCCGTCGCCAATGCTGGACTAAGGCGCCAGACTCCTTTTCTAACCATGACGCTCCAAGAATGGCGGGAAATCATGGCGGTCGCGCTCGATGGCGCCTTCATCTTGGCGCAGGCCGTCGTGCCGCAAATGATCCGGCGCGGTGGCGGCGCTCTGGTCGGTTTGTCCGGCATCTCGACCCATATCGGCACGCCGCACCGCGCCCACGTCTCAGCCTCGAAGGCTGGTTTGGAAGGGCTGATGCGCGCGCTGGCGGTTGAGTTGGCGCCACACAATATCCGATGCAACTGCGTAGCGCCGGGCCCGATCGACACCCTGCGTGGTGCTTCGGCTGGCGCGATGCCCGCTACGCTGGTCGAGGGCGGGGTGCCGCTAGGGCGCAAGGGATCGGTAGAGGAAGTAGCCGCCATCGTCCGGATGCTGGTGGGTCGCGAGGCCGGCTACGTCACCGGCCAAACCATTCATGTCAATGGCGGAGCTTTTCTGACCTGAGCCGCCAGCACGCTGCCGCCTCGACCGCTCCAGGGTCGAACTTTCCAGATTGCACGGACTGAGGTTTCGACCTGCGCCGCCATGTCGCGATAGGCGGTGCCAACCAGTGGTCGCAGAGGCAGAGAGGCTCGCTCGGCCTCCCGTGTAAAAGCTGGATCGGCGAAGGCTGCTGTGAAGGCCCGCTCCAGGCGCGCGCGGATGTCAGGCGGCAGGCCCGGCGGTCCGGCGATGCCTCGGGCAGACCCGGCAACGATGTCGTAGCCGCGCTCGCGGAAAGTTGGAACGTCTGGGGCGGCTTCCCAACGGTGCTCTGCGGCTTGGCCGAGCGCACGCACTCGGCCCTCACGCATGGCCGACAGGATCTCTGCCATATTGCCGACGCCAAGCTCAATATGGTTACCAAGCACCTGGGCCAGGAGTGGCGCCGAGCCGGCAAACGGTGCATGGTTCATGGGCTGTAGCCCCGCCAGCCCTTCCAAAGTGAGCATGAGCAGGTGATCGTCGGAGCCGACGCCCGTGGTGCCATAGTTGATCTGCCCCGGCCTGACCTTGGCTGCCTGAACCAAGTCCTGAAGCGTTTGGATCGGCGAGTTGGTGGCGACGTAGATGGTGCCCGGATCGTCGACGACATTCGCAAGAAAGCTGAAGTCAAGCGGCCGATAGCGAACTTGGCGTTCGAGCGGGAAGGTGCTGATGGTCGGCGCCGGCAGTGCGCCCAAGACGTAGCCGTCTGGCGCCGCGTTAAACAAAGCTTCAAAGCCCACCTGTCCGCCGGCGCCGGCACGGTTGGCGACAACGAAACGCGCCCCCGGCAGGTGCTGCGCCACGAAGGGCAGGGTGACACGCGCCATGATATCTACCCCGCCTCCTGGCGGATAGGGCACGATGACCTCGATGGGACGCTCTCCTGGCCAGCTGCCTTGGGCCCGAAGGTGTGTCGAGGTAACGAGAAGGGCGCCAGTCGCGCCGAGCATGCGGCGGGATATCATAGTGATTATTTCCTCCCGGTTTTGCCCCTGAGGGTGCGGGTTGGGCTGCATAGGGTCAAGCAGACGCTCCGAGCTCTACTGCCGTACCAGGGCCGTATGCTGCTTATCCCATGCCACTGATAAGGGCTCCATCAGCCCCGGCAGCGTCATCCCCTCCGCCTGCCACCCGTCTAGGATCGCCTCCACGATCTCCGGCGCCAGCAGCGTGAGCCGCAGCAGCGTCCCGAGAAAGCCACGTTCGATTCGCTCTGCCGCCGCCATCTCGCTGATCGAGGCATATCGCCCCTCGTCCAGCAGCCGCTGGTACCGGAACGCTCTGGCCAGCGCCTTCACCAGCGCCGGATCAGCGCGTGTGGCCACTGCCGGCACGCCTTCCTGTACTGGCATCACCACCGTCTTCCGCCCCGGCCGGCGCCGGATTGAGAGCGGCACTCGGACCGTGATGCTGGTCGCCGCACTCATGCCGCCACACGCTCCGCATCAGGCGCAAACGCGCCAAGATCCCGGACCAAGCTGGACAACCCTTCGACCCGCAGCCGAATGTCCGCGCCGCCCGGCCCCACCACGATCCGCTCCACCAGCGCCCGCACGATGCGCGCCTGCTCAGCCGGGAACAACTGCTCCCAGAGCGGATCCAGCCGTTCCAACGCGTCCCGCACCTCCATCTCGGTCAGGTTGGGCGCTTCGGCCTTCGCCGCCAGCCAAGTGCCGACGACGATCTCGGGCTGCCGCAGCAGCGCCCGGACCTGATTGATCACCGCAGTCTCGATCTCGGCGGCGGACACCCGGCGCACGATGCCGTCGTCCTCGATCGTGTCGCCCTTCAGCACCCGCTGCGCCACGTAGTAGCGGTACAGTCGATCATTCTTCCGGCAATGCGTCGGCGACAGCGCCCGGCCATCGATGCCGAAGATCAACCCCTTCAGCAGCGCCGGCGCATGCTGCCGGTTCTGAGCGGCTCGGGCCCTTGGGCTGACCTGCAGCGTGGCGTGGGCCTTTTCCCACAGGGGCCGCGGCACGATCGCATCATGCTCACCGGGGTAAACCTGCCCCTTATGAGTGACCTCGCCGACGTAGGTCCTGAGGTTGAGCAGCTTGTAGACATCGCCCTTATCAAGCGGCCGGCCCGACCTGCTGGTCACACTTTCCGCCTGGAGCCGCTTGGCAGTCTCCGTGCCGGAGCCCGTCTCGACGAAAATCTCGAATACCCGCCGCACCCGCACCGCTTCAGCCTCATTGGGCACCAGCTTCCGATCCCGCACGTCATAGCCGAGCGGCACCTTGCCCCCCATCCACATCCCCCGCGCGCGGGAGGCCGCGAACTTGTCTCGGATCCGCTCGCCGATCACCTCGCGCTCAAACTGGGCGAAGGAGAGCAGGACGTTGAGCGTCAGTCGGCCCATGCTGGTTGTGGTGTTGAAACTCTGGGTGACCGAGACGAAGGTAACGTCGTGTGCCTCCATGGTCTCGACCAGCTTGGCGAAATCCATCAGCGATCGGCTCAGCCGGTCGATCTTGTAGACGACGATCACGTCCACCCGGCCCTGCTCGATGTCGGCCAGCAGCCGCCTGAGCGCCGGGCGTTCCAGCGTGCCGCCGGAGAAGCCGCCGTCGTCGTAGCGGTCATGAACCAGCAGCCAGCCTTCAGCGCGCTGGGAGGCGACGTAGGCCTCGCAGGCGTCGCGCTGGGCGTCGAGGGTGTTGAACTCCTTGTCGAGCCCCTCGTCGGTGCTCTTGCGCGTGTAGACGGCACAGCGGAGCTTTTTGACCGAGGCCGGCATGACGCTGTCAGCCGGCAGCTTGCGGCGGCTCATACGCCGGGCCTCCCTTTTAGCCCGAAGAAGGTCCAGCCGTTCCAGCGGGTGCCGGTGATGTGCCGGGCGATCGCGGAAAGGGACCGGTAGGGTCGTCCCTCGTATTCGAAATCGTCGCCGCGGACCGTGACCACGTGCTGGATGCCGTCGTACTCGCGGATCAGCCGTGTCCCGGGCAGCGGCCGACTGTCGGCCCGGATGCGGCGGAGGACAACGTTGCCGCCGTCAAGCTGCTCGCCGAGCGCCTCCAGCCGGGCCCGCGTCTCGGGCTTCAGGCCGCCATAGGCGAGCTCCTGGATGCGGTAGGCGAGCCGGCTCTGAATGTAGGCGCGGTTGAAGGGTGAGGGCTCCTTACCGAACAGCTCGCGCCATTGCTGCTTCAAGTGGGCGATCGGCGCGGCCTGCAGGGCGGCTAGGCGGCCCAGAACATCCGCCGGCGGGATGGTGGTGACGGTCGGCGCCGGCGCCTGTGGGGGCTGCTGGGTGGCTATGCGGGGCATGCGGGTCTCCGGTTATTCCGGTTTGCATGCACGCTCTAGTCAGCTCGGAAGTGTAGCGAACTCTCTCCCTGGTCACTGGGCTGTGCGGCATCGCGGCCGAAATCCTCGGCGGCGAGCCGCCGGATCCGCAACAAGCCGACTCCGAGGATGGAGCAGACCTCGCGGAGGTGGGGCGGGAGCTGGGGAGCTTGGGGCGTGGAGATCATGGTTCGCCTGCCAAGCTGATACTGGATGGGCGGAAAGTATAGGGAAAACAGCGACATATAGGGGCAATGGCGCCGTTTTATAAACGCAGCGGAGTGCATCGTAGCGAGTGCGGGTGTTCAACACCTAACCTGGAAGACCGCCTCGGTAGGCATGCCGGAGTCGGACTGAACGGAACCCTAAGTCTTAATACCGGATCGAAAGTGACTGCCATATGAGCCTCGCATCCCCTCAGGCGGAAGCTCGCAACACTTCCCCACTCCCTGGGCCGCCGCCGGGCGGTTGGACCCTTCTCCAGGCAGCTGAAGTCTTTTCGCCACGTCTGGCGCGAATATATCGGGAACGAAGCCCCGAAGCCGAGGCGGAGTCCCGTGCCGGCAGGCACGGGCGTTACCGATTCGCGTCCCATCGTGAGGAGTTTCTGACCGAGGACGTGCTTCGATTTCTCTGCAAGCGACTCGATCTGCAGCTTACCGGCTATCCTCAGTCGGAGGGCGTGCACGCCAAAAAGGTAGCGGTGCCATTTGCGCAGTTGGAGACGGCGCTGTGGGCATACAAGAATCGTCACGAGAATCCTCGGACAGAGATAACGTTCAGCTTTCTCCGCAACGAAGTTCAGCTAGTCCTCTACGAAACGAGCGTGCCATCAGACCCGAAGGTCGAGGTGCTTTTGGGAGCCAGAGTCGAGGCGGTCGACGGCGCGAACACTGCCGATGTTAGGTCGCCTCGAACCACAACGAACACGGCTAATGGTGACCAGAACGCGGCTCCGGACGACAGCACTGCCCGAAAACCGTTGAAGCCGACTTATACCCCGGAGCTATGCGTTAAGTGGCTTGACATTCGCGTCGCCGGCTTGCCTCCCGGCGAGCCGCCTCCGAGCCGGGAAGACTGCTATGCGGACGCCCGGGCATTCTTCTCTGGTCCTATCCATAAGCAAAGCTTCTTCAAACTCCGGAAGGCGAAAACGCCGGAGTCTTGGAACCGGCAGGGACCACGGGGTCCCTACCGCAAAAAACCACGGAAATGACAAGTTCTGGGCCTGCTAAGGCATTGTGATTGCTGGAATATCTACCCCGGCCGGGCTAAATTAAAATAATTCAAAAACATTTCGCCGGCACGCATCAGCCCACATAAGAACGAGGTCGCCCGGCGCATCCCGCGCCGTTTCTCGATGAGGCGACCTCATGGACAAGCTCACTACACAGCGCGCTGCTGAACCAGCGTCATCTATTCCCCTCACCTTACGCCACATGACGCAGCTCGACTTGGCGCGTCGCTGGCGCATCAGTCCGCGCACACTGGAGCGGTGGCGGTCGCTTCGCCAAGGGCCCCCGTATCTAAAGCTGGGCGCGATCGTCACCTATAGGGTCGAGGATATCGAAGCCTATGAGGCAGCGCAGCGGAGGTCCGCATGAAGGACGCCGCATCGGCCGCCGCCATGAGCGATCCGCGGCGGAACCCATCCTTCCGGCGCCGCTGGCGAGAGCAGTTGGATTACCCGACGTCCTCAGAGACCCCAACCCCAAGCCCTGAAGTGGCGCTGGAAAACACCGGCCGCGCCTTGCGGGAGCATTGGCGCCGAGAGCGGGCCAAGCGTGAAGGAGTGTCATCATGACCGCGAACGCTCAAACACAGCGCGAGGCGCCCGCTGGGTCTGACCAGAATTACACCTGCACCTTCGGCATCTTCAACCAGACGACACCTTGGGCCGACGTCCGAAGCTACTCGTGGCTGGAACTCGGCGGCCTCCTCAGCGACCACCAAATCGGTCCCAAGGAGGGCAGCTGCATCGTCCCAGCCGTGTTCTCCGGCATTCGGCGGAGCAACGCAGATGCGAGGCGGATCGAGCTGGTCTTCCTCGATATCGATGACGGGACAACTCGGAGGGAGATCGCCGCAGCGATAGCCGCGAAAGGCTATGCGGCGATCATCACCTCGACCCACTCGCACATGACGACCCGCACTCGAATCCGACGGAGCAACTGGGAGAAGTTCCGAGCCGCAGCTGCCGACCCTACGACGGCTCCAGCCGACTTTCTCATGGTCGAGAAGGGTTACCTACCCCGCATCGCCGCAGGTGCGACTCTGGTCCAGGAGGATGCCGAATACATCGTTTTCGAACACCAGCCCTGTCCAAAATTCCGAGTAGTCATACCGCTGCTCCGCCCCTGGGAGGCGGCCAACTACCGGAACCAGCAGGAAGCCAACGAAGTCTGGAAAGAACAGGTCGAAGCGCTAGCCGCTTCACTCGGCCTCCAGATCGACCAAGCCTGCACGGACACGTCTCGAGCGTTCTTCATGCCGCGCCGTCCAGCTGATGGTCCACTGCCCGAGACTGCGATCCTGGACGGCACCGAGTGCGATCTCTTCGCTCTGCCCAAGGCTGGGCCGAGCAGGGGCAGGCAACAGGGGCGCTCCAAGCGGAGCTCGATGGGGCTGCCTCCAGACGAGTTCCAATACGTCGACCCGCGAACGGGTCAGGTCCACGACCTGGCGGCGTGGGCGTCGGAGCTGGGACCACGCTTCCAGATCGTCGATGCGCTGCAAGCACGCTCTCCAGTTGTCTTCACCGGCAAGGTGGTCGAGGGAAAGCATCATCTCCGCTGTGTGAACGAGCACGCCCACAGCCAAGCTGGGACCGATGATGCCACGTTCGTCAAGAACGCAAGCGACAGCACTAGTCGCGGCTTCGTCTATCATTGCCGACATGCCCACTGCGATGGCGTGGACCGACTGATCTTCGTGCGGCAAATGCTGGACGCTGGATGGCTCACAATCGACGACCTGACCTGCGACGCCTTCCTTCTACCCGCCGGCGATGAGGGTGGTGAAGCGAACCTATCACCGGAGTTCTCAGACGACAGCGTGGCCTTGGCGCTCAGTGTGCTGCTGAACGGGCAGGCGCTCTATGTGGCTGGTTGGAACCGCTGGTTGTTCTGGGATGGAAGTCGCTGGATGGCAGACGAGACCCTGCACATCTTCAGCCGAGCGCGTGAGCTGTGCCGCGGCGTCGCTGGCACCGCGAAGGCCGGCGGCAAAAGCGGAGCAGCGGTTGCCAAGCGGCTCGTCAGCGCAAATACGATCGCGGCAGTCGAACGTCTTGCGCGCTCAGATCCGAGACATGCACGAAAGACTGGCGACTTCGATGCCGATCCTTGGGCACTCAACACGCCTAGCGGCGTAGTCAACCTGCGCACGGGAGAGCTGCGTCCGCACCGCCGGGATGACCTAGTCACCAAGGTGACTTCGGTCGGACCAGGAGGGCGGTGTCCACGGTGGCACCGCTTCCTTCTTCAGATCACCCGACGCGATAAGGCTGTGATTCGCTACCTACAAAGATTTATTGGCTACACTCTGACTGGGGTGACCGACGAGCATGCCTTCGTTTTTCTCTTCGGTCCGGGCAAGAATGGCAAGAGCGTTCTGCTGAGCACCATAGCTGCCATGCTTGGGGATTATGCGAAAGTGGCGATGGCTGACGTGTTCACTGTGGGGAGTGGCGAGCAGCATCCAACGCACCTGGCTGCGCTGCGCGGCGCACGCCTCGTTCTCGTGACCGAAACCGCGCAGGACCGGCCTTGGGCGGAGGCGCGCTTGAAGGCGCTCACCGGTGGGGATCGCATCACCGCCCGTGTTATGCACGGCGACCCCTTCGAATTCACGCCACAGTTCAAACTCTGGATTGCGGGCAATCACCGGCCAGCACTCCGGAACCCGGACGCAGCCATGCGTCGGCGGTTGCACTTGGTCCCGCTTACCTACGTCCCAGCCGTCCCAGATCCCTCGCTTGCGGAGACCCTGCGGGCGGAGCTCCCTGGTATCCTTGCCTGGGCAATTCGCGGCTGCTTGGACTGGCAGCAGCAAGGCTTGAATCCACCTCCAGTGATCAGGTCGGCGACCGACAGCTATTTCGAAGACGAGGATACTCTTGCAGAGTGGGTAAACACACGCTGCCTGCTTGATCCGAAGGCCGAAACCGGGACCCGCGTGCTGTTCTCCGACTGGAAGGAATGGTGCTCATCCCGGAACGAGGAGCCTGGGACTGAAAAGCGGTTCAGTGAGGCTCTCGAGCGCCATGCGGTCAAGAAGCGGACGAACACCGGCGCTGTGTTCAAGGGCCTGAAGCTCTTGCCGTCCGACACCGGCGTCTGGTGACGCAGACCCGCTGGTGACGGGTGGTGACGGGTTGTCCCTATATCTCCGTATATGCGTGTTGCAGTAATTGCGTTGCATGTTTGGTCGACCCCTGTGCGCGTACATATACGGTTAAATAGGGAGAACCCGTCACTACCCGTCACCAGCAACGATAACCGACACATCCCACGCGGGTCAGCTTTTCGTGCTCGCTCAGGCTTTCTGTGAAGTGCGGGAGCTTTCGTAGTAGAGCGAAAGGGAAGGTTATTGTTCCTTGCAGTCGTGGCAGGCATAGTTGGCGTGCGCTGCCTGCACTGCGGCGCTTCGTCCCGAGGACGCCGCCATGCCTCTCCGTTCACCGCTGCACCGCTCTGAAGCTTGGAAGCCATCGGCTTCTGGCTTTCGGCGCGAGGGCAACGCCAGCAGCACGGCACGCGGGTACGGCGAAGATTGGCGGCGGCTACGTCTGCAGGTGCTGGCTGAGGAGCCACTGTGTCGGATGTGCCAGGACGCCGGTCGTGTCACGGCAGCGACAGAGGTGCACCATATGCGCGGGTTCCACGGCATCCACGACCCGCTGCGGCTCGACCGACGCTGGCTCAAGCCGATCTGCCGCCCCTGTCACCGACGAGAGTCGCAGCGCGACGGGGTGGATGCGCGACCATGACTGCGCTGAGCGCGATGGGGGAGGGGGTGTCAAAGTCGACGCCCTTCGGCGCCGTGACCGAGCCCCCGCTGAATTTCTTTGCTTGCGAAATTACCGACCGGGGCCGTTATGAGCCATATCGCCCAGACCTGGCCCGCTAACGCCGTCGAGCGCCGCTCTGTCGGCAGTCTCATCCCCTACGCCCGGAACGCCCGCACCCACAGCGACGCGCAGGTAGCCCAGATCGCCGCCAGCATCCGCGAGTGGGGCTGGACGACACCGGTGCTGGTCGACGAGGAGGGCAGCATCATCGCCGGCCACGGCCGCATCCTCGCCGCGCGGCAGCTCGGCCTCCCTGAGGTGCCGGTCGTGGTCGCCCGCGGCTGGAGCGACGCTCAGAAGCGCGCCTACGTGCTAGCCGACAACAAGTTGGCCCTGAATGCCGGCTGGGACGAGGCGCTGCTGCGGGCCGAGCTTGCCGACCTTCAGGGCATGGGCGCCGACCTGTCCCTGATCGGCTTCGGCGACAACGAGCTCACCTCGCTGCTGGTCGAGGGCACCGCCGGCCTCACCGACCCCGACGCCGTGCCAGAGACGCCTGCCGAGCCGGTGACGCGCCCTGGCGACGTATGGCTGCTCGGGCGGCATCGGCTGGCGTGTGGTGACAGCACTACCCCGGAGGCCGTCGCAGCCGCTCTGGGCGGCGTCCAGCCGCATCTGATGGTCACCGACCCGCCCTATGGCGTCGAGTACGACCCCGCCTGGCGCAACCGTGCCGGCCTCAGCACCACCCGTCGGACAGGAGCAGTGGCCAATGACGACCGAGCCGACTGGCGCGACGCCTGGGCGCTGTTTCCGGGCGAGGTGGCCTATGTCTGGCATGGCGCCCTCCACGCCGGTGCCGTGGCCGAGAGCCTCACCGCCTGTGGCTTCGAGATCCGCGCCCAGATCGTGTGGGCCAAGGATCGGCTGGTTCTCGGCCGCGGTCATTACCATTGGCAGCACGAACCCTGCTGGTACGCTGTCCGCAAGGCTGCTGGCGGCCACTGGGCGGGCGACCGCAAGCAGACGACCCTCTGGCAGATCGCCAGCCGCGGTCAGGATGCCGAGACGGTGCACGGCACCCAGAAGCCGGTCGAGTGCATGCGCCGGCCGATCGAGAACAACTCCAGCCCCGGCCAGGCGGTTTACGAGCCCTTCAGCGGCTCGGGCACCACCCTGATCGCCGCCGAGATGACGGGCCGGTCATGCCACGCCATCGAGCTCTCGCCGGCCTACGTCGACGTGGCCGTGCTGCGGTGGCAGGCGTTCACCGGCCAGCAGGCTGTTCGAGAGGGCGATGGCCTGCCGTTCCCCACCGCTGAGGCGGCCTGAGATGCGCGGCCGCAAGCCCGTCCCGACCGAGTTGCACAAGCTCCGCGGCACCCTGAACGCCACCCGCCACGGGAAGAGCCGCGCCGGCGAGCCCGAGGCCACCGGCGACCTGCTGCCCGAGCCGCCAGCCTGGATGACCGAGGCGCAGCAGGCCGGCTGGCGCTACGCCCTCGAGCACGCGCCGCGTGGCCTGCTGAAGCAGATCGACCGCGGGCTGCTGGCGATCTGGGTCGAGGCTGAGGCGCGCTACCGCACCGCGGCCACGATGCAGGCGCAGCTCGACCAGAACACCAGCCTGCCGCTGCTGACGAAGACCCGGGACGGCACGCCGGTGCAGTCGCCCTACATCGGCATCATGAACCGCGCAGCGGCGCTGATGATCAAAGCCGCCTCGGAGCTCGGCTTCTCGCCCGCGGCTCGACCCCGCCTGGCAGCTGGTGCTCAGGAGCCGGCCGAGGAGCAGTCCCCCTGGAGCCAGCTGAAGGTGATCCATGGCGGCAAGGACGCTGGCTAACCATGCCGTAGCTGCCCCGCAGGGCGTCGCTGAGGCGGTCGCCTATGCCGAGGCGGTGGTGGGTGGCGCCATCCCGGCCGGGCGGCTGGCAGTGCTCGCCTGTGCGCGCTTCTTGCGTGACAAGGCCGCGGCCGAGGCAGGGCAGGGGCCCTGGGCCTTTCGCCCTGATTTGGTCGAGGCAGCGCTGCTGTTCGCCGGGCAGATGCCGAACATCAAGGGCCCAGAGGCCGGCCAGCCGTTGCGGCTCATGGCGTGGCAGAAGCTGGTCTTCGCCAACCTCTTCGGCTTCGTCGAGCGAGGCACCACCACGCGCCGGTTCCGCCAGGCGGTGGTGTTCGTCCCCCGCGGCAACGGCAAGACGACGCTCGCCGCGCCGATCGCGCTGTACCTGACCTTCGTCGAGGGTGAGGGGGGTGCTGAGGGCTATGCTGCGGCGGTGACGCGGGATCAGGCCCGGATCCTGTTCGATGCCGCCCAGCAGATGGCGAGGAGAACAGGGGCTTTTCGCCAGGCCTTCGGGGTCGGTGTCGGCGCCAATGCGCTATACCAGGAGGCGACCGCGTCCAAGTTCGCCCCCGTCTCCTCGGACGCCAAGGCGCTGGACGGCCTCAATGTCCAGGTGGCGGTCTGCGATGAAATCGCCTCGCACAAGACGTCCGAGGTCTATGACGTGCTGCTGACCGCCATGGGCAAGCGGCGGCATCCGCTGTTGCTGTCCATCAGCACGGCGACCGGCAACACCACGGGCATCGGCAAGCAGCTCTGGGACTACGGCGTCCGGGTGCTGGAGGGCGCCCAGGAGGATGAGCGGCTGTTCACGCTGATCTATGCCGCCGACCCGGAGGATGACCCCTGGGACGAGGCGACCTGGATCAAGGCGAACCCGAGCTGGGGCCAAGCGGTGCAGCCGGACGCCATCCGCGCCATTATGAAGCAGGCGCGGAACAACCTAGCGCAGGAGACCGCCGCCCGGACTCGACACCTGAACATCTGGTCCGGGGCCGATGAGGCGCTGTTCTCGATGCGCGCTTGGCAGACCTGCCGCAACCCCGACCTGCGCCTGGAGGAGTTTGAGGGGCAGGAGTGCCACCTCGGCCTCGACCTTGCCAGCCGCACCGACTTGGCGGCGCTCGCCCTGGTCTTTCCCCAGACCTGCCGGGAGATCGGCAAGACGACCTATGCCGCCTTCGCCCGCTGCTACCTGAACGAGGAGGCTGTGCTCGAGGCCCGCAATGCCGCCTACCCCGGCTGGGCCGCAGCCGAGCACCTCGTGCTGACACCCGGCAACGAGACCGACTTCCAGGCCATCGAGGACGACATCCTGGAGCTCAGACGCCGCTTTCGTATCGTGAGCGTTGGCTATGACCCTTGGCAATCGACGCAGCTGGCGCAGCGGCTCCGGGCGCAGGACATCGAGATGGTCGAGTTCCGCTCGACAACCGCGAACTTCTCGCCGGCGATTATCGAGCTTGACGCTGCCATGCGCTCGGGCCGCCTCCAGCATGACGGCAACCCGGTGCTGGAGTGGTGTATCGGGAATGTCGTCGGCAAGGCGGACCGGCGAGGCAACCTCTACCCGACCAAAGCGCGCCCGGAGCAGAAGATCGACGCAGCCGTGGCGCTGATCATGGCGGTTGGTCGGTCGATGACTGAGCCGGAGCAGTTCACCAGCATCTTTGAGCGGGCGGAGTTGTGGCAGGCGTGAGGCAATATGGGAGTAGCAAACGGAGTTATAGACGTAGTGATTAGCAGGACCTCTCGTTCAGCAGTAAAGCAATATCTTAAATAAGATTTACACGCATTAGAGACAAATTTCTTTTACTTGTTTGCGAATGGCTTGCTTAAGAGCAGCGTTTTGGGGCGCTGGAAAACTCCATGTTGCCAGAATGTTGCTTTGATAAAAGCTAAGGACAGACCTTCAGCAGTGTTATGCTTTTTTGTCGTGCGCTTGATGGAGGCGGGCAATGACCGTTAAATGGAATGGAGTTCCAGATAAGCCTGAATGCAGTGGATGGCATTGGGTGGAGGATGCAACAGGATTGCGCCCACTGCTTTGGCGAGGGGATGACTGGCCTGAGAAGGCTGACTGCCGCGAGTGGCAAGACGGCACAATCATCTGCTCACCATCGGACATGTGTGGTGATCGGTACTTCGGGCCAGTGACCATGCCCGAGGTTGTAGCTAGCCGCTTCAGGGCGACATACATCGCTCAGCCCACGTTGAGAGGCTCAAATCTTTGGACAAGCCTGCTAAGGCTGTGAAGGGCCGCGTGCGCGTACCCAGGTGTAAGCGCCAACGGTAGCTTTCGCCAAATTGTATACGAAACAGAACTCTCTTGCTACTTCTTGGTTTGAATACGGTGCGATGCCGTGCCGTAAGCCAGGGAGAGCATACCTTATGACGTTCGTTGGTCCATCGACAGTTGCTGACCAACCTCGTGTTTCGATAAAACATCAAACGGACCCAAGGGCACAAATGTCAGAACGGCTTCCGGCTGTTGTCCAGCCGTTCCTGACTTGGCTCACGGCGAGACCAGCGCCCGGTGAGACCGCGTCACCTCGCTCAGCTAGCAGTTTTGTCGTGAGTGCGTTGGCTTGGATGCTAGTGGGTTGCGGCTTAAGCTTGTGCCCACTGCTACTTGTCGAGCCTCCTTATTGGGTATGGCTTCTGCTACCTCTTGGCCTCCTTGCCACAAGCTGCGGCCTTGGGATTTTTCAGGTGATCATTTTTCATCACTGTTCCCATGGCACAGTTTTTCGTACGCGTGAGCGCAATCGCCGAGTTGGAAGGCTTATCTCAGCGCTGCTTCTCTTCAAAAGATTTGATGATTACCAGCGTGAGCACATGCTGCACCACAGCCCGAAAAAGCTGCTCACTGAAGAGGATGAGTTTGCCGACTTTGTGCTCGGCCTGTGTGGGTTAGAGCCAGGCATGCCGAAGCGAGAGGCATGGAGACGTATTGGCACGAACCTCGTCTCGCCCGTCTTTCACTCGCGGTTCCTCCTTCGTCGTGTTCGGGCCAGCCTATTTACTGGGGACAAGGCACACGACCTCGTTGGGCGTATCACTTGGGGTTCCCTCTTACTCGTTGCAGCTGCAACAGGTACATTGTTCGAGTTGTCAGTCGCGCTGGTCCTGCCCGTTACCATCCTGCTGCAGGCTGCGACGGTCCTCCGGATCCTATGTGAACACCGCTTCCCAGAAGCAGACCTGATCTCCACGCGCGACCGAGCATTTGTCTGCCACGCGACAACCGGCGTGTTCCCCGGCGTCTCGCCCCCAGAGATGAGCGCCTCGACCGTTGCAAGCGTGCTTAGCTGGGCAATTTGGTGGTCTAAGATGCTTACTGTTCACCTCTTTGCTCGGATTTTCGTACTGGTCGGTGATGCGCCTTGTCACGACTTTCATCATCGCAGGCCGGCTACGCGCCGTTGGACCGATTACATCCATGCGCGGCAGGAGGACCTCGAAGCGGGTTCTCCAGGCTTCCCGAGTGGCTACTTCGAGTCATGGGGGCTTTTTCAGGCAATCGACAGCAATCTTGCATCCCTTGCTGCCACAGCCCGGGACGCTATTCGCCATTAGCCCAGACAGCTAACGCGCTTCTCTGACGAAAAGCAGCCTTTCCCCGACGATGCATGCCGCAGCCCGAAGTTGCGGCTTGAGGACTTCGAGGGCAGGAGTGCCATCTCGGCCTCGACTTCGCCAGCCGCACCGACCTGGCGGCACTGGCCCTGGTCTTCCCGCAGGCCTGCCGCGAGACGGGGAAGACGACCTACGCCGCCTTCGCCCGCTACTACCTGAACGAGGAGGCTGTGCTGGAGGCGCGGAATGCCTCGTACCCGGGCTGGACAGCGACCGAGCACCTCGTGCTGACGCCCGGCAACGAGACCGACTTCCAGGCGATCGAGGACGACATCCTGGAGTTCAGCCGTCGCTTCCGGATCGTCAGTGTCGGTTATGATCCATGGCAATCGACGCAGTTGGCGCAGCGGCTTCGGGCGCAGGACATCGAGATGGTGGAGTTCCGCTCGACTACGGCGAACTTCTCGCCGGCGATCATCGAGCTCGATGCCGCTATGCGCTCCGGCCGCGTCCAGCATGACGGCAATCCGGTGCTGGAGTGGTGCATCGGCAACGTGGTCGGCAAGCCGGATCGGCGGGGCAACCTCTACCCGACCAAGGCGCGACCGGAGCAGAAGATCGACGCCGCCGTCGCGCTTATCATGGCGGTCGGACGCTCGATGACTGAGCCGGAGCAGTTCACCAGCATCTTTGAGCGGGCGGAGTTGTGGCCGGCGTGAGGCGATGAACCTAATGGGTCACTTGTCTCAAGACGCGACATTCCTGACGGTGTCTCTCGGGGATCGAATTGGGCAAGCCACGGCGACCGGTAAGAACAATCCAACGACGATGCGGGCTTACCTAGCGACGTCTCAGCTCATGACAAGGAAGATCGTTGCGGAAAATTAGCGCTTGAGTTGCGCGGCTATATAAACTTATGGTCGCTTAACATTATCAAAACTCTCGCTGAGAGAGTGTGCACTAAAACATCCTAGGGGCGAGCCCATGCCGGACACCGTGATCCCAACTGCCTTCGAGGCATACTTCCTGCAACTTGTAAATCAGTCGCGCGTGCAGGCGGGGGTCAAACCACTCGCCTTCGATGGCGAGTTGGTCAGTGCCTCCGGAACCCACAGCGAATGGATGATCGCGCAGGACGTGTTCTCCCACACAGGCGTCAACGGGAGTTCGCCAGGGGACCGCATCAACGCCGCCGGCTACGGGGCGTCAACCTGGGGCGAGAATATCGCCTATATTGGTGGGTCAGGAGCGGCCACTCTAGACGAGGCCGACGTGCAACAGCTGCACACGAACCTCATGAACAGCCCGGGGCACAAAGCCAACATCCTGAGCGCCAACTTCACCGAAGTCGGGATCGGCCTGGTCCAGGGTGACTACAATGGCCGTCCAGCGGTGATGGTCACAGAGAACTTCGGTCGTCCGAACTCGACCGAGGCCGCTGAACCGGACGAGATCACCCAAGCGCCAACCCCGACCACCCCGGCGCCTACGACGAAGCTGCCAGTGTCCCTGAGCGCGGGCACGGGCTCTGACACTCTTGTCCTGAGGATCGCCCAGGATCACTACCAGGGCGACGCCCAGTACACGGTCAGCATTGATGGCCGTCAGATCGGTGGCACCTTCACCGCCTCGGCCCTGCATTCAGTTGGCGCTGCTGATACCCTCACCCTCAGGGGTGATTGGGCCGCGGGTGCCCACCGGGTGGAAGTGAAATTTTTCAATGACGCATGGGGCGGAACCGCGACCGCCGACCGCAATCTCTATGTCGAGGGCGCAACCTACAACGGGAAAGCGGTCAGCGGTGCCGATCTGGACCTGATGAGCGCCGGAACCGCGGCATTCAGTTTCACCGAAGTCAGCACCGCTCCAACGTCAACCCCAGACAAGTCCGGTGTGATATCGATGGAGGCATACTTCCTGCAGCTCGTGAACGCGTCGCGGGCTGAGGTGGGGGTGAAACCGCTCGCCTTCGACGCCGAGCTGGTCAAGGCGGCGGGCGCGCATAGCGATTGGATGCTGACCGCGGATGTATTCTCGCACACCGGGGCCAATGGCAGCACCGTCGGTGACCGCATCAAGGCAGCTGGTTACGGCGCAACAGCCTGGGGCGAGAACATCGCCTACATCAGCGGGTCCGGAGCGGCGACGTTGGACGAAGCCGACGTGCAGCAGCTGCACAACAACCTTATGAACAGTCCAGGCCACAAGGCCAATATCCTGAATGCGAACTACACCGAAATCGGGATCGGTTTGACGCAAGGTAACTATAACGGACGAGCGGCCATCTTCGTGACGGAGGACTTCGGGCGCCCCAACTCCACTGAGGCCCTCGAGACGGATGGCTGGTTCATCTGAACTGTGCCCACGAAGATGCCTGGCCAGGAGATTGGCAAGGCTTTGCAGGTGTGCAGTAAGCAAACGCAGCACCGCTCCACTTCGAACGGTAGGACAATCAGATGGCCATCTCATGTGGCCATCCGGGAAGTGCCCAGAATAGCCCATCTCGAGGCAGCTGACCCACTAGTGAACGAGATCTGGGGTTCGGTACCCTAGGGCGCTCTCCTCCATCGTGGTGCTGCTCGGCCGGTCTCAATCCAAGTCCGGGTTGGAGGCGGGGCGCCGGCTAAAGTAAGCTGCCGAAGCGGATGGAAGGACGAGGCAGATGCCTAGGATCAGCCGGTTTAACCCAAAGGAGCTGCATGCGCCGCTCGGGCGGTACTCGCACGTGGTCGGCGTTGCGCCGGGGTCACGGCGCGTCGTGCTTTCAGGACAAGTCGGAGTGCGGCCGGACGGATCCGTCTCGGAGGACGCGGGCGAGCAGGCCGCGCAGGTGGTCCGGAACATTCAAGCCGCTTTGACCTCCGAGGGGCTAACAGCAGCGGACATCGTCAAGGTCACGATCTACCTTACCGATCGCGCCGGCATCCCAGCGTGGCGGGCGCATCGAGAGACCTTCCTCGGCGAAATGGAGCCCGCTTCCACCCTGCTGCTCGTCGCCGGCCTTGCCGACCCGCGCTTTGTCATCGAGGTAGACGTGGAGGCTGCCGGCTAAGTGTCCATCCGGGAACAGATTGAATGATCTGAATCGGTTGTGATTGGCTCTTAACGGCGATGGCCGGAAGAAGAGCGTGCATGTGGACACCCGAGAACCGGCCGAAATACGACCGCAGCAAGCTCCGCTACCCGAGTGATCTGACCGACGAGGAGTGGTCGATGATCAGCCCTTTGATCCCGGGTGCGAAGGGCGGCGGCAACAAGCGGACGATCGACGTGCGCGCGGTGCTGAATGGGGTGATGTACATCCTGAGCACCGGCTGCCAATGGGCGGCGCTGCCGAAAGACCTGCCGCCGCGGAGCACGGTGAACGACTACCTCCGGCGCTGGGATGAGGACCGGACGCTCGACCGCATCCACTACGCGCTCTACGTGCTGTGCCGGGAGCAGGCTGGACGCGAGGCCAGCCCGACGGCGGCAATCATCGATAGCCAGAGCGTGAAGAGTGCGGAAAAAGGGGGCGCTGCATCGACCCCTCGGGCTACGACGCGGGCAAGAAGATCAAAGGCAAGAAGCGGCACGTCCTGGTCGACACCCAAGGTCTGCTGATGCAGGCCATCATCCACGCCGCCGACATCCAGGACCGCGATGGTGGCGTGCTGCTGATGGGCTCGCTGTTCGGCCTCTACCCCTTCCTGCTGAAGCTCTACGCCGACGGCGGGTACCAGGGCGCCAACTTCCAGGCCGGACTGCGCACGACTTGTCGCCAGATCAACCTCGAGATCGTCAAGCGGTCCGAGTTGCGCAAGTTCGTCGTGCTGCCGAAGCGGTGGATTGTCGAGCGCTCCATCGCCTGGCTCAATCGCTGCCGACGATTGGCCAAGGATTGGGAGTGCCTGAACCGTCGCGCGCTTGCCTTCCTGCGCTGGGCTTCCGTCCGTCGCATGCTCCGAAGGCTATGTCAGAAAACCACATGATCCCGGACGGACTCTAAGCCGCCGTTGCAGCTCGTCTCGCTTGTGCAGCACATTCGACGGAGATGGGTAGGAAGTCGTCAGACCACGCGGGTGAATTTTGAGCCGCGGCTACTGCCGGCTGAGTGGCACAGTCAGGCTTACGGACATCACCGTGGCGAGGCAGGCGGTGTTTCGTAGTAACCCGCCTGCGCTGTTCACCACCAAACAATGGCCTCCGATCGATAGTGAATAAAGGAGGCTTGCTCTCGCACTAATCATTGACTCCGTCGCTCATACGGTTTGGGAAAACATGCACTCGGTAGAGCTATTCGAACTGATCGTCGGCATGTTCCTGGCGGTCCTCGTCTTACAGTACGTAGCTCTCCGCTTGAGGCTGCCGCCAGCGGTTGCTCTTCTCCTGGGTGGCGGCGCGCTTGCCTTCGTTCCTGGTCTCCCAACCGTAGAACTTGATCCGGAACTGGTGCTGGTCATCTTCCTTCCGCCGCTCCTAATGGATGGCGCTTGGTTTACGGCACTGGCCCCGTTCCGCCGCCATCTCGGCGGTATAACTTCGCTCGCGGTCGGCGCGGTGCTGTTCACAGCGGCGGTCGTTGCAGTGGTTACGAAGCTGGTCCTGCCAGATCTCCCTTGGGCAGCATGCGTCGCCTTGGGCGCTATCGTCTCGCCGCCTGACGCCGTTTCAGCCAGAGCAGTCCTGCAACGCGTGAAGCTGCCGCGTCGGCTTGGTACTCTTTTGGAAGGCGAAAGCCTCCTCAATGATGCGACAGGGATCGTGCTGTTTCGATTTGCGGTGGCGGCCGCTGTCACCGGAGCCTTCAGTCTCGGCGAGGCGGTAGGCAGTTTTGCTGTCCTTGTAGGCGGCGGAATCGTAGTCGGTGGCGTCATCGGAGCGGCCTGGGTTCTGCTGCTCCGCCGCCTCGGTGACGACCAGCTGATGATTGCTGCCTCTGTGCTGGTGTGCTGGGCAAGTTATCTCGCTGGCGAGAAGCTGCATGCTTCGGGCGTCATTGCAACCGTGACGGCGGGTCTGGTTTGTGGCTGGTACCAGCACGTCATTCTGACAGCGAGCGTCCGTATCCGTGCCCTCTCGTTCTGGCAGGTGATGATTTCCCTGCTCGAGGCGGCCGTGTTCGTCCTGATTGGCCTATCGCTGCGTGGAGTGATCGACCGTGTCGGCGGGATCAGTGTCGTCATAGAGGACATGGCGTGGTCGGTCGCGGCAATCATTGCCGCCGTCACGCTCGCCCGCTTCGCTTGGATCTTTGGCTCGGACGCTATCCTAGGACTTCTAAATCGAGCAGGTTGGCGTGGGGTGGAGCCCCTGGGTTCGCGGGCCGCATGCGTGATGAGTTGGGCGGGGATGCGCGGCGTGGTGACGCTTGCGGTGGCATTATCCCTGCCCGAAACCATGCCAGGACGCGACCTGATGCTGGTAGCGGCGTTTGCCGTCATCCTAGTGACAGTGATCCTTCAAGGCATGACGCTTGGTCTTGTGATACGCATAGCTGGGCTTCAGGAAGACGAACGCAGTAAGCCGCCGCTCGATCTCTTTGCTGCAGAGGTTGCCATGCTCAAGGCGCAGTTCGTCGAGGTCGAGCGTATGGCCTACGCGTCAGACGGTTCGCTTCTCCACCCGCGCCTGCTCGACAGCTATCGGCGGCGGGCGACTCTCTCAGCGGAGTTTCTTGGAAGCCCAGAGGAACGTGACCAAAGTATCGCTGCCCACTACGATGTCATCCTTGCCGCCGTTGCGGCCGGACGTGCCGAGCTCGTCCGCCTTCACCGGGCGCGGCAGATCGACGACGAAACGCTTCACGACCTAGAGCGTGATCTCGACCTTGAAGAGCTCATTGCAATCGCGGCAAAGGGTTGATCTACGTTCCTTAGATTTGGCGGCGCATCGGTGTTGGCGGAGGTCGGGAGGACTGCTGCGGTTGCCCCAGCCCTGGTCAACGATAATGGTAACGCGCTCTACTGCGGACGCGACGAGGAGAAACCGTCATGGCGCTGTTGATCTATGGGCTGGACATCGGTGAGGTCGGCAGCGCGCAAAGCTGGCGCGAAACGCTCGCTGAGCTGCTGCCTGACATGGAGGTCCGCATCTTCCCAGATGTCGGGGACACGTCAGAGATCACTTATTTGACCTTCATGCACCCAGACCTCGACGCGATCCCGCCGCTGCCGAATCTCAAGGCGATGTTTAGCCGCTCCGCCGGTGTCGAAGCCTTTGTCGACCAACCGAGAATGCCCAATGTGCCGCTTGGAAAGATCGAGCCGGCAGGCGGTGACCCGATGATGACAGAGTACGTGCTCATGCATGTGCTGCGTCTGCACCGCGAGATGCCCCTCTATGAGCAAGCGCAAGCCAGGCGCGAATGGCTGCGCCAACCCATCAAGCGGCCCGACGCGCGTCGCATTGGTTTTCTGGGCCTCGGGCTGATGGCACGAGCGCCGGCGCTAGTGCTGAAATCGCTTGGCTTTCCGGTCTCGGCCTGGGTGCGCAGCCCTAAGCCGGACGCCGAAGTCCCAATTTCCCACGGTCGGGGCCAGTTGGAAGTTTTCCTGCGACAGACCGATATCGCGGTCTGCCTTCTGCCACTGACTCGTGAGACCGAGGGTATACTCTGCGCAAGCACTTTCTCGCAGATGCCGCAGGGGGCGATGGTCATCAACCTTGGGCGTGGCAGACATGTCGTCGATGCCGACCTGGTTGCCGCACTGGATTCTGGGCAACTCAGCCATGCCGCGCTCGATGCGCTGTATCCCGAACCACTGCCGCCCGACAGTCCGTTATGGCTGCATCCGAAAGTGACCATAATGCCGCATGTCGCCCGGCGGCCGACGGTCCGCCAACTCGCCTCTGAGATTGTGGCGAATATCACAAGCTTCGAAGCTGGCGGCGGCCTTCTGCAGGAAGTCGACAAGGTGATGGGGTACTGAAGAGGGCGGTGGGCCGGCCACCGCCCTCGCTACGTCTAATGCTCAGCTCGCCGCTCAACGTGAACATTCAATGCAGCATCACAGCAAGACCACGTATTAGCTACTCGGCCTGTAAGTCGCGGTCCGAAAGCCTCAATCTGCGATGGCGCCATAGACAAGCGCGTTGAGCACGCGGCGGTAGTGCTGCCGTATCAGCCCAGGCGTGCTCGCCATAAATACCACGGCAAGATCTTCCTTTGGATCGACCCACATGGCAGTGCCATAAGCGCCATTCCAGGTGAACATCCCAGGGCTACCGAGCACATCCGAACCGCCCTCACGCCGCACTGCCACGGTGACCCCAAAGCCGAAGTTTGTCAGGTGAGGCTCGGTTGTTGGTACACGGTTGGCGATCTCCGAATGAAGGTGATCGCGCGTCATCTCCTCAACGCTCTTGCGCGAAAGCACCCTCCTGCCCTCGAGGGTGCCGCCGTTCAGCAGCATCTGTGCGAAACGAATATAGTCAGCTGCTGTCGAGACGGCCTGACCGCCGCCGCCCTCAAAGCCTGACGCGACAAGGCCGACCCGCATCTCCTGCGGTTGGCCGGTCAGCGGGTCTGTTGGCAGCGGCGTAGCGTACCGGCTGCGCTGGCCTTCGGGCACTACAAAGCCTGTGTCCTGCATCCCGAGCGGCCTTAGAATACGGTCGGCCATTGCTTCGCCGAGCGACTTGTCGGTGCGCTCCTCGATCACGAGGCCCAGCACGTCGATGGAGAGGCCGTACTCCCAATACGTACCGGGTTGGTGCAATAGCGGGAGCTTCGCCATGGCGGCAATGAAGTCCGAGCCGCTCATCCGCGCGTAGCCGCCCAGGGTGCGTTGCCAAAGCTGATGGGCCGCGGTGTTGCCGCGGTTGCCGTACACGATTCCCGATGTATGACGGGCGAGATCGATCAACCGGATCGGGCGCTCGGCGGGCACAGTCTTTTCGGGATTGCCGTCAGCGGCCACTCTCATGCTGCCCAGAGCTGGGAAGAACCGGCTGACAGGGTCGTTCAGCGAGAGGCGGCCTTCCTCCAGCACCGACATCAGCGTGGCCCCGGTCAACACCTTGGTCATGCTGGCGATTGGGAAGATGGCATCCCGCGGCATCGTTCGCGTACGGTTACCATCCTGAAACCCGAAGGCCTCATAGTAGGCTAGCTTGCCACGGCGAGCGATGGCGACAACGGCGCCTGGCATTCGCCCTTCGCGCACTTCTGTCTCAATCGTGGTGCCAATGCGGGCCAGCCGTTCGGGTGAAAGGCCGACGCTGTCCGGCGGCACAAGGGGCAGCGGGTCGGCTGCAAGCGCCGGCAGGCTAAATAGCATCAACGTTGCAAAAAGTAGTTTGTTCATGAATTCATTCCCTCCAGCAGAAAGCGTAGCCCGCCATCTATGAGGATTCTACGTCTCTCACTGGCCGCGGTGGAGGATTGCGAAAGCTAGCGGCGATAATGCTCGGGCGCTCACCTGCTGTGCTTCCAGCGCGAGCCCGCTCTGGCCCCGTTCGGGGTCGAGACCCGATATAGCCCAGTTGCGAGCTTAGCAGCGCCGTGCAGCGTCGGCCGCATCAGCCTGCCTCCGGATGCGGTAGACGGTGTAGCTGCCCTTGGCGCCCTCCTTGCCGGGGCCAACCTGTCGGACCCGCTTGGCTGCTTCGACCGCGAGGCCCTGACGCTTCTTTAGCCCGGCGAAGAAGCCGCGAACCGTGTGGGCTTGCCATCCGGTGGCTTCGGCGATCTGGGTAACGGTGGCGCCTTCCGGCCGGCGCAGCATGACGAGCACCTGCTGCTGCTTGGTGCTCTCACGCGGCTTGCGAGGTTGGGCAGGATCGCGCGCCGTCCGGGTGAGCTTGCCGGCGAGGGCGGCCCGCAACGCGGCGACCGCATCGGGAAGGTGCACCTCTCGGGCCTCCGCATTGTTCCAGGCGGCCAGCACGGCCTCCGCTGCGGCGCGTAGCCCCTGCCGGGTCGGGAGCGCTGGAGAGGCCTCAGTGGGTGCAGCGAGCGGCTCCTGGGCGGGCAGAGCGGTCTTTTGCGCCTTAAGCGTGTCTGGGGCCGTCGTAAGGGCTTCTGCCGAGGTGCCCCCGTGGACGGTCCCGACAGCAGCGCGCAGCCCCGCTTTGGCCAAGCGGTAGTGTGCCGAGACGCTGTTCACCTTCCAGGTCATGTTCTCATCCGGCGCCTTCATCGCTGCCGGCTCGATAAAGCCTTTGGCGAGGAGGCTCCGGCGGATGGCGTCGCGCGGCGCCGGTGCGAGCCGGGCCGGCGGGGTCACGAGGTGCTGCGGGTGCTGTAGCGCGGCAGCGAGGATCGCAGCTTGCGTTGGGGTAGGCATCATGGCGGGCTCCTGGTCAGCCGGGTGCTACTGCCCAAGGCCCCGCCTCAAGGGTGGTCGGGGCAACGCGCTGGCGATCACCCTCTGCGCGCGTGCCACACTTCGCTCAACGTCAGCGCGGAGGGAAGCAGAGAAGCGCTGGCTCAGCCAACAATGCGTTTGCCAATCCGGCATCGTTGGCCAAACGGGCCAATCAGTCGTCCTATCGGTCGCCTGGGGGTAATCTTGTTGCTGGATGGCAGCGCAAGTAGGACACTGCGTCCAGTGATACTGCTCACCAGCGGTCAGTCAAAAAGGAAAGTCGATGACGGGCACCGCCGTGACCACAGACACCCAATCTCCAACTGCCTCGGAGCCGAGCCTCCACAGGGTCATAGGGCCATGGCTACTCCTGCTCTTTATCGTAGGGGATATTCTTGGCACCGGCATATATGCCCTGACAGGCCAGGTGGCGCGGCAGGTCGGTGGTATCGTCTGGCTTCCCTTCCTTGCCGCATTTGTCGTCGCGCTGATTACTGCGTTCAGCTACCTCGAGCTGGTTACCAAATATCCCAAGGCGGCAGGCGCCGCTCTATACACCCACAAGGCTTTTGGCATTCATTTCGTCACGTTTATCGTCGCTTTTGCGGTGATGTGCTCTGGCATCACTTCAGCCTCAACAGCTTCGCGCGCTTTCGCTGCCAATATGTCAAACGTCTTCGGCCTAAGTCTCTCGAGCGGTGCCGGCATTACACTGCTTGGGCTAGGCTTCATGGCCCTTGTAGCGGTCGTCAATTTTCGCGGTGTTGGTGAGAGCGTCAAAGCAAATGTTGTTCTCACCTGCGTGGAGCTTAGTGGTCTGCTCATCATCATTGTGATCGGCTTTTGGGCGATCGGGTCCGGCCAAGGCGATGTGGCACGTGTCGTGCAGTCTAAAAGTGGCGACACCGGGATGTTTTGGCCGGTTGTGGCAGGCACTACACTCGCTTTTTTTGCTATGGTTGGCTTTGAAGACGCAGTCAACATGGCCGAAGAGTGTAAGGATCCCGTTCGTCATTTTCCAAAGGTACTGCTTACCGGCCTTACTATCACGGCGCTGATTTATGTGCTTGTGTCAGTCTCGGCAATCACCCTGGTTTCCCCTGAGCGGCTTGGTGAAGGCGAGACGCCACTCCTCCAGGTGGTTGCGGCAGGCGCGCCGAGCTTTCCACTCTGGATCTTCGGCATTATTACGATGTTCGCGGTGGCAAATAGCGCACTGATCAATATGCTAATGGCAAGTCGTTTGATTTACGGCATGAGCCGTGAGCATGTGCTGCCTTCGGTGCTTGGTAAGGTGCACCCAACGCGGCGCACCCCTTACATTGCCATTGCGTTTACGACGTGTCTTAGCTTCGGCCTTATTATTTTCGTCGGTGAGGTGCCGGCGCTCGGTGGAACTACAGCACTGCTTCTGCTCTGCGTTTTTACGGTGGTCAATGTCGCCGTGCTAGTACTTCGCCGGGATGCGGTCGATGGAAAGCATTTCACGACGCCGACATTTTTGCCAGTGTTAGGTGCAGCGTCATGTGCGTTTCTTGCTGGTCCCTGGACAGGGCGCGATCCCGTGCAATATCGCGTGGCCGGTATCCTACTTGCCATAGGTGTCGTGCTTTGGTTCGTCACCATGCTAGTCAACCGTTCCGTCAGCACAAAGCCGGCGATCTGCTCTCCAACTGAGTAGTGGCATGGTTGGGTGACTTGCTCGTACCAACAGATCCTTCGCGCAGAGGGTCTGGTAACGATTCTTTGGCGATGCTTCAGGTCAGCACGGAAGCCCGCACCGTGTGGGCCTGCCACCCCCTGGGCCTCGGCGATCTGGGCGACCGTCGCGCCTTCCGGCCGGCGCAGCATAGCGAGCTCCTGCTGCTGTTTGGTGCCCTCGCGCGGCTTGCGCGGGCCGACGGTATGGGATGTCGGGGTGGGTTTCTCCAGGATGGTGCGGAGTGCGGCGATGGCTGCCGGCAAATCCGTACGCTCGCTAGCTCCGTCGTCCCAAGCTGCCAAGACACGGCGGGCGGCATCGCGCAGATTAGGGTGCAGGGCGGGCGCCTCGGCGCTGGCAGGCAGTTCCAGGGGCTCCAGAGCCGTAGGCGCCGCCAGTGGTGCGCTATCAGCCTCCTGGGACACGTTGTAATGGGCAGCATCGGTGTTGGGCCGCGTCGCGATAGCATTCGGCGCGGTGCCGATGGCTGCCAGGCCCGCCTCAGTGATGCGCGGCATGAGCTGGATGCCATCCTGCTGCTGCCAGTGCGGGCCGGTGAGGTCGTCAGGCGCCGCGCACTGCTCAACGTAGCCCTGCTTGAGCAGGCTGTTCAGCACCGACCGGCAGGCGGCGACGGGCAGCTTATCTGGCGGCGCGGCGACGCGAAGCGGGTGCTGGGTGGCCTTGGAGAGGATGCTGCGGGCAGTGTCGGAGAGGGCCATCAAAGGGTTTCAGGGTTCGGCACCCGATCAGCCGGGTGCTACCGCCCAGAGCCCCGCCGAGAAGCCGGTCGGGGCGGTGCGCCCACAGTTATCACGGCGCGTGACCGACCATTCGCTCTAAAGGCTAACCGAGTGAAGCGAGTAATGTGATCAGCTACCGATGTCCGATTGCTGCGTGTCTGTCCTTGGTGTGCGCCGCCCTTGAGGCCAGGCTAACCATATTGCGTTTGCTTGGAGCCGCTCCCCAGGTGTCTGTCAGAGGCTCCCAGACGGCGCGCAGATTCTCGTGACAAGCTCGATCCATTCGCCTAAAGGGCTCTGCTTCGCAAGGATTCGCGTTCATGTCTAAGAAGTTCCTCACTGACGTCATCGTCCAGTCAACCGAAATGCCGGCGGTGGCAGCCAACCAGTTGGCGGCAGACCTCATCGCGGCGATCAAGACCGAGATTGTCGGAACTGGGCGCTTCACTCTGCCGGACTTTGGTGCCTTCGTTGCCCGTGAAACCCCGAAGCGCACCGCCCTGAACCCGCGCACGGGTGAGAAGGTTGCGGTCAAGGCGGGCGCGACCGTTAAGTTCAAAGCCAGCCCTGCCCTCAAGGAGGCCGCCTTCGCCGGGCTGAAAAAGGCGAAGCGAAAAGCCAAAAAAGGCTAACACCAGAGGTCCGGCCTAGTGCCGCCGCCCCTGATGAGGTGACCTGACGGCCCCGGATCGCACACTCCCGTCAGGTTGTGGCACCGCGACTGGCTCCACCATGACCGGCGCAACACCGTCCTCCCGCATACGCAGGTCATCAGCCGCCTTTGGAGCAACATCGATAATCCTGCCCGGGACGTAGGGACCCCGATCCTCGATCCTGACCGTTGTCTGCTGCTGGTTCCGCAGGTTCTTAACTCGGGCGACAGTGCCGAGCGGCAAGCGCCGGCTCGCAGCAATGTTCGAGTTCGGATTGAACCTTTGACCATTGGCCATCTTCCGGCCGTTGAACTCCCGCCCATAATAGGACGCTCGCCCACGCTGAGGCCGTCCGGAATGATCAATGATCTCCCGGCCGGGTGTTATCCGTGCCCGAGACCTGCGGTGGTGACGACCGGATGAGTTCTGGGCCTGGCGGCCATTCCGCTGCATCGACTGGCTCTGCGTGGGAGATCTAGCCCCAGCGTGCACCGAAACACTACGTGGGCGCTCTTCTGCAGCCTCGGCCAGCGATACCCCCAAGCACCCGAGCAGCACGCAGATCACCAATGTACTAAGATATTTCATCGACCAGTCCCCCGACCGATCAGACGCGCGGTGCCTGACCAGGTTCAACATGCTCCTGCGAGAGACCGACGTTGCCATACGGTCGCTCATCCAGCAGGTGACGCAACGGGAGGTTCTGGCGGCAGAGATCTGCAACCCGGACCCGACAATACGGTCCGGATGATGGCACGCGTGAGCGGCAGTTCGCAGCTGCCAGACCTATGGGTCGTTCCAGCTGAAGACCTCGGAACCAAGCAAAGCGGCTGTCATCGCCGCTGCACTATGGCATCGGCCCATCGCTTCTCGACCCGATCAGGACGCACATCGTCCGACGTCCAGCTTTCCAACAGCTCGACCGGCAAACCTACGAGCGCGGCTTGGAGCGTCTCCGCAGTATGGTCTGTGAAGTTCCGCCCACCGGCGCCCCGCTCACCTCGGCCCAGTTTGAACGACATGTACCACGCACCGCGCGGCCGGAGCGCCGACGCAAGGCATGCGGCGACACCGGGGAATTTCACGGCCGGGACATGCAGCAGCGATGCGCAGGCCCAGATTCCGTCAAACTCGGCCAGCCAAGCGACGTCTTCGAAGCGCATGTGCCGGACCTCCGCCCGATTGCCGAGGCGCTCTCGCGCCAGTCGCACCATCTGGACCGACGCGTCGAAGGCCACCACCGCGTATCCGCGCTCCACAAAGGCAAGCGCATCGCGCCCGACACCACAGCCCGCGTCCAGGATCCGCCCGCCGGGCGGCAGGTGCCGAAGGAACCGATCGTACAGCGCTGACATGTCGAGATCTGCGGTGTCAGCTGCGAAGTGTGCGGCGTTGCGGTCGTAGTAGCCGATTGTATCGGCGCTTGGATCAGGTATTGCCTGCACCTCCGGCTGTCTCGTTGGGCGTGCTAGGCAAGCAATGCGGCCTTTAGACACGCCCCCCCCGCTTCATCTTGGCCTTCCGTTGTTCAGCACCGTGACCAAACGCCGGAAGAAGGGATCGATCTCCGGATCGTAGGAGGACGAGCAGCCCCAGTAATCGGTACCGAGGATCAGCTTCACCTGGTCGTAGTGCTTCATGAGGGCGGCGCCGCGGGCACGAGCACTGCCGCCCAGCGCCGAGGCGATGCGGGCCTTCCAGGGATGATTGCTGCCCATGATGTTCTCGTTCCTCGCAATCAGCTTCCGCATGTAATGCGGACCGATGAGGCGGTCCTGCTTCAGGCCATTACAGAGACCGTGGGCGAGGACGAGGTTCCAGATCTCATCGTGCTGCATTACTTGACGCGGTAGGACGTGGTCCACATGGATGTCGCCCTGCGCCATTGGCTCGCCACAGTAGAAGCAGGCGTTGCCCTGGTAGCCCTGCAGAAATGGGATGTTGGAGGTTAGGCCCCTGCGCTTATAGCCCTGGGACAGGTAGATGAGCCGCAGGTCATTGGCCAAGTCGTAGTTCTCATGACGTATGGTGAAGGCGCCCTCGAGCAGTGACCAGCGCGCGTCCAGCTCCTCCTCCAACTCGGTGCGGCTGGAGGCCGCGACCGCGTGTAGCGCATCAGTCAGTTCAAGCGTGCGGTTGAAATCGAACCGATAGAAGGTTCCCGAGAACGTCGCGTCGCCGCCAAGGTTGTGAAAACGATAAATGACATTATCGAACGCCGTGAGGCCGGTCTCCCCTTACCGCTTGGTCGAGCGACAACTTGCCTACCTGCATGTCGGCGACGATGCGCTCCATTTTGGTGCGCCGCGCTGGGTTGGACTGTTGCGGCATGGGGTCGCCTGCTGCCAACCGCTGTAGATATTGTTGCAGGAATTCGTGCGAGAGGACCTCCCAGGGAACCGTGGTGTAACCCCGTTCGGATAGGCTCAGCAGGGTCCTGCCGAGGGCAATTTTGTACGTGGCTTGATTCAGGCCGTAGAGGATCAGCGCCTTCCACTGATCCTGTTCACTGAAGTCCTGTATGTCGTTGAAGAGGCCCAACCCGGCTCGATGAGCGAGCAATTTCTCACCTTGGCGCTGTGGCGCAACTGCTCCGCGCTATATGTCTCGGCGGACTGCAATTTAAGGGCGGCTGCGGCGCGGAGAACCTGATCGCCAGACACCAGCACGGCGGGCCGCCTGCTGGTATCGGATTGGAAACAGCTGGGGCCGTGTTTCACGCAGGAGCAGGGTTCCGTGACGGGCCGCCAGCAACGTGCAATACGTTCCTGTGTCACCCTCCAGTTGCTGCTGATTGCGGCAGTGCTCTGATTGCGCTGTACCGGGCGGGGGTCCTCGTACAGCATATTTGTTGCTGTTTGGGCCAGGCAATGGGAACTGCTTTAGATGAGGACCGCAGCAATGGTTAACGAGCGTTTCCAGGGAGGTCTGCCCCGCGAGTGGACGGCGGAGATTGCTGGCGAGGTGTTGTGCGCTGGTGACCAGGTCATGCATCCGGCGCATGGTGTCGGGTGCGTCACCTGCATCGCGGTCGAGGAGGTCTCTGGGTTCAGCCTGGAATTCGTCCACGTCGTTTTTGATGAGGCACGGCTAACGCTCCGCGTGCCGTCGAACAAGGTCCGCAGCATCGGCCTTCGTCGTATTGCCTCCCAAGCGCTCATAGACGAGGCAATGGCTACGCTGCGCGGGCGTGCGCGGTCCACCAAGCTGATTTGGACGCGGCGGGCACAAGAGTATCAGGCAAAGATCAACAGCGGCGACCCACGCGTGGTCGCTGAGGTCATCCGAGATCTTCGACGTAATGCAATCACAGGCCAGCAAAGCTTCTCCGAACGCGTGATCTATGAGGCAGCACTCGACCGGCTGGCTTGCGAGATTGCGGCGGTGGAAGGAACAGAGAAGGCGGCAGCCGTCGGTAGGATCAACGACCATCTAGCATCTGTACCGGCCTAAAACTCATTGATAGATCCTGCTTTCGCGCGCTTTCTGTTTGACCCGGAAACGCTATGCGCGTAGGACCTTCTTCTGTTCAAGTGCCCGGATCGATGCTGGCCTCAATGCTAGTGGGCCAAGCCCGGAGCCAGACTCATCTAAAGCAGATCGAAACCCCACCTCACATTGTAACAGGATGTGGCGGCTGACCCAGCTGCACAGCATCCGAGTCGTACTGCGGGACCCACCCGCGATGCGCATTTCATGGCCGGCGTGCTTCTCGCCGAGACCTTCGGAAGTCTCACCCAATGACTGCCTCCCACACTGCCACCGCGGCCCAAACCGGGAATGACGACTTCGCAACCTTACTCGATGTCTACCTGGGGGCGGACACCTCCTTCGCAGGGTCGGTCATCAGCGGGCTCGTTCTCCGTATTGAGGGGGATGTTGCTGTTGTTGATGTCGGGCTGAAGAGTGAGGGTCGCATTCCTCTCAAGGAATTCGCACCGGCGGGTGGCACGGCCGAAATCCATGCAGGCGATCGGATCGACATTTTCGTCGAGCGCTATGAGGATCGGGACGGCTCGATCATGCTGAGCCGTGAGAAGGCGCGGCGCGAAGAGGCGTGGGTGGTTTTGGAGAGGGCTTACGAAGCCAACCAACGCGTCGACGGCGTGATCTTCGGGCGCGTCAAGGGTGGCTTCACCGTCGATCTCGGCGGCGCCGTGGCCTTCCTACCCGGCTCGCAGGTCGATATCCGCCCCGTGCGCGACGTCGGGCCGCTGATGGGCAGCCCACAGCCCTTCCAGATCCTCAAGATGGACCGCGCCCGCGGCAACATCGTGGTCAGCCGCCGCGCCGTCCTCGAGGAGTCACGCGCCGAGCAGCGCGGCGAGCTCATTAAGTCGCTAAGCGAAGGAATGGTCCTCGACGGCGTGGTCAAGAACATCACCGACTACGGTGCGTTCGTCGACCTCGGCGGCGTGGACGGCCTGCTGCACGTCACCGACATCGCCTGGCGCCGGATCAACCACCCGTCCGAGGCGCTGACTATCGGCCAGCCGGTGAAGGTGCAGGTCATCCGCTTCAACAGCGAGACCCAGCGCATCAGCCTCGGCATGAAGCAGCTGATGGCCGATCCGTGGGATGGCGTCGCCATCAAGTACCCGGTGAACGCCAAGTTCAGCGGCCGCGTGACCAACATCACCGACTACGGCGCCTTCGTGGAGCTGGAGCCGGGCGTCGAGGGCCTCGTGCACGTCAGCGAGATGTCCTGGACGAAGAAGAATGTCCATCCGGGCAAGATCGTCGCCACTTCGCAGGAAGTGGACGTGATGATCCTCGACGCGGACGAGCCGAAGCGTCGTATCTCGCTCGGCCTGAAGCAGGCCCAGGGCAACCCGTGGGAGCTGTTCCTCGAGGCCCATCCGCCGGGCTCCGTGGTCGAGGGCGAGATCCGCAACATCACCGAGTTCGGCCTGTTCATCGGCATCGGTCCGGAGATCGACGGCATGGTCCACATGTCCGACCTCTCCTGGGAAGAGGCCGGCGAGGCGGCGATGGCCAAGTTCGACAAGGGCACGGTCATCAAGGCCAAGGTGCTCGATGTGGATGTCGAGAAGGAGCGTATCTCGCTCGGCGTGAAGCAGCTCGAGGCCGACCCGGCCGCGGAAGTGCTCGACAAGGTCCGCAAGGGCGATGTCGTCACCTGCATCGTCACGCAGGTGCAGGCCAACGGCATCGAGGTCCGGGTCGAGGATGTCCTCACCGGCTTCATCCGCCGCGCCGAGCTGGCGCGTGACCGGGAGGAGCAGCGAGCGGATCGATTCTCGGTAGGGCAAAAGGTGGACGCTCGGATCACAATGGTGGACCGTGCCGCCCGTCGCCTGGCTCTGACCATCAAGGGCAAAGAGATAGAGGAAGATCGTCAGGCGGTCGTTGAGTACGGCAGCTCAGACAGCGGCGCCTCGCTCGGCGACATTCTGGGCGCGGCCATCCGCCGCAGGAATCAGGCTAGCTCGCCCGAGTAAAACCGGAACTGGTGGTTGGGCTCACGGCGCAGGGCCACTCATGGCAGTTTGCGCAGACTCGTAAGCCACAGGTGCTCATGCTGGAGGCTGGGGACATCGCTATGACTGCATGTGGGCATGCGACACCTGCAAGGTGCAGATGCTGCTGCCCCAGGCGAAGGAGCGCTGGTTGGTCTCCTACTCGCTCAAAGCGCGCGCGTCTGAACCGCCTATACCCTCCGCACGCAACGGCTTGATCCAGTGGACGAGATCGTCACCGTTCCTGGTGCCGTCCTCCTCGACATCGACGATGCCGCGCCGTGGGTGCCCAGGACGTTGATGCTGCGCCGGATAGTAAGCCCTTAGATGGCACGGCGCCTGAACGGGTAGTCGGCATTTCCAGGGTATGGAGCTTTGCGCCGGAGCATAGTGGCTTGGCCATTGATCGTTTTAAACTGCGCCATGCCCTTACCGAATGGCGAGGGCCATTTCGGCTGCATCGCCTGGTGGCAAGAGGGCGCGAAGCAGGTTACGCCCATGACCAACGAGGGGAGAAATGGCCGGGATGACAATCGGTGATACCCGCTTCTTTGTGCGGATGGGGCCGTACTCGCTGGCCGCGGTGGCCGAGGAGGCCGGCGGCACGGCAGCCGCAGCCGAACTCCTGCTGACCGGTGTGGCTCCGCTCCAAACAGCGGGACCGACAGAGGTGAGCTTCCTCGACAACCGGCGCTACGCGTCGGCGCTCGAGCGCACTACAGCGGGTGCGGTGATCGTGCATCCCGACATGGTGGCTCGGGTGCCTGCTGGGACTGTGCCGATCGTCACACCCGAACCCTATGCGGGGTGGGCGCGCGCCGCTGCCCTGTTTTATCCAGCATCGCCCATGCACCCAGGCGTGCATCCCACCGCCTTTGTTGCTGAAGGCGCACAGGTCGATCCCTCGGCCGAGGTAGGTCCCTTTGCTCTGGTCGAGGCCGGGGCGGAGATTGGCGGCCGCTGCCGCATCGGTCCTCACGTCACTATCGCCTCCGGCGTGGTGATCGGTCCCGATTGCCGGATCGGCGCGCATGCCAGCCTCAGCCATGCCCTGCTGGGGGCACGGGTCTATATCTACCCCGGCGTGCGCATTGGACAGGAAGGATTCAGCTTCGCTGCCACAGCGTCCGGGATCCTCTCCGTCCCGCATCTTGGACGGGTGGTCGTGGGCGATGACGTGGAGATTGGTGCCAATACCACCGTCGACCGTGGCTCAACCAAGGATACGGTGATCGGGGCCGGGTCGCGCCTCGATAACCTCGTTCAGATCGGGCACAACGTTCATCTCGGCCGTTGCTGCGTGATCGTGGCGCAGGTTGGCATTGCGGGCTCGGTAGCACTTGGCGACTTCGTGCAGATCGGCGGACAGGCGGGCGTCGCCGGGCACTTGCATATCGGGCAGGGGGCTCGGGTGGGCGCGCAATCGGGCGTGATGGCGGACGTGCCGCCAGGCGCAACGGTGGTCGGCAGCCCCGCCCAACCGCGCCAGGAGGTCTTCCGTCAGATCGCGGCCTTGAAGCGCATCGCGCGCCCGCGAGGATGACGAGTCTCGCCGATTGTACGGGCTCAGAGCCTTTCCATCGCGCGGGTCTGCGAAGTCGATCGGGCGACGCCGGGGGCCTCGCATTGCTTGGCCTGCAACTCCGCAGCCCCAGCGAATGGCCGAGGCGCGATCGCCTCAGGCGAGCTTCAGGTTGGCCGCGGCTTCTTTGCCGCGTTCGCGCACTACCTCATAGCTGACCTTCTGGCCATCATTGAGGCCTTGCAATCCCGCAGCTTGCACCGCGCTGATATGGACGAACACGTCCTTCCCACCATCGTCCGGTTGGATGAAGCCAAATCCTTTGGTGGCGTTGAACCACTTCACGGCACCGGTTGCCATATGGCGCACTCCCTCAGTCAAAGCTTTAGCGATCCGGCGGATCAGCCGGTAAACACCTTAGATCGATAGTTGTTCCCGACCCTGCTAGTTGGTCGGTGGCTGGAATTTCGAGAGCGGCGCCGGCCGATGATCACGAACCGCAAGGTCGGTCGAGCAGGCTATGGCAGCATGCCGCCAGAGAATTTCGTTCCCCAGTTCCCACCGCTGCTCCAGTCGGCTTCCATACAACCTGTCTCTCCCAACTAGACCACCGCGCTGAGGCGCAGGTTTGGCCTGGGTTTCTGCGGCAACCTTGATGGTTTGGCTGCGGAACGGAGCCGAGTTTTCTCTCCGAAATGCTGGAGACTCTCCGGAGCTTGAGGGTAGGGCAATTTAACCCTCAAGCTTTATCGCGTTGGGAATGCTGGACATTTTGGCCGGGTGCCGACCCGTCTTTCAGCGTGTCCATCGCCTACCGGTCGAAGCTGCGAACCAAACCAGCTTCTCTGCCCCCAAGCTCTTGCATTTCCTGGAGCCCCGTTAGGAGCGGTTCGGACCCTGTTTGCAGGAGGTCGCCCGGACCATAGCCGCGCAGCTGATCCGATCCGAGCACCTCAATAGTATCGCGAATGGAGCTACGGTTACTGCTCCCGCTGTGTGACCGACCGCACGCCACATCGGAACTGCCACCACCGTCCAATCTTTCGCTCTTTTATCCAAGGAGCCGAAGATGCCGAACGATAAGCAGAAGGGAACCGGGGAGCCCGGCTGGACCAAGGAGGAAAAGGGCCAAGGAGCTCCGACCTCCAGCAACGCGGGCGCGGCGGGCGATGCGGTGCCCAAGGCGGGCTACGGCGGCGACGAACGCGCCGCGACGGAAGCCGCAGCGGCGCGAGTGGAGGAAGACTCAAAGGGTGGGGCAGACCGAACGGTTGTGAAGGATGACTAAACTGCATCAAGTTTGAAGTTGGTCGTCAACCTTATGGGCCGGCGGGAGCGTAACCGATGCTAAGCGAGATAGTCCCCGCCGGCGCACCCTGGTGCGGCATCGTGCCTCGTGGTCGCATTCTGCGCATTACCGATCTGTGCGGGCGTCAGGCTGTCGACTTCCTCTGCTACAATGCAGCGGAGCCGGAAGAGCGGTATCACGCCCCTAACACGATGAAGGCAGCGGGCACGATTTTCCTGACGACCGGACACGTGCTCTACTCCGACATCGCACGCCCAATCTTCACCATCATCGAGGATCAGTTCGGCGGCCACGATACGATTGGCGGCTGCTGCAGTGGGCCATCCAACCGCATGCTCTACGGGGTCGAGGACTGCCCGGGCTGCCGTGAGAACTTTCTGCAAGCCCTGGCCCGGCACGGCCTGGGGCGGCAGGACATTGTGCCAAACGTGAATTTCTTTATGCGTGTACCGGTCGACGCTAACGGCAGCGCCGCGATTGCGCACGGCATCTCGCCGGCAGGTTGTGAGGTAGCACTGCGAGCGGAGATGGATGCGCTCGCCGTGATCTCCAACTGTCCACAAGTGAACAATCCTTGTAATGGCTATAATCCAACGCCAATCCGAGTGCAGATTACATGAACTCGGTACTGCTCCGCACTGCTCAGCAGTCGGTTCCTCGAACCTGTTGATCTCGCGTCGATAAGCAATTCGTGCCATCTGCCCGTCCCATGAGTGATGCACACATCTCCCCCCGTTGGGACACTCGGTTCCTGGCACTGGCGATGCACATCGCCGACTGGTCAAAGCACCGCACAACCAAGGTCGGCTGTGTCGTGGTTGACGACGACCGCCGGATCCGGGTGACCGGCTACAATGGCTTCCCGCGCGGGGTGACCGACCTGCCAGAGCGCCTTGCCGATCGTCCGACGAAGCTGCTCCTCTCCGTGCACGCCGAGGCCAATGCGGTCGCCACGGCCGCACGCTCGGGTGTGTCGCTCGCTGGATGCACGGCCTACATTACCCACCCGCCATGCGCAGCGTGTGCTGCCTCGCTGGTCCAGGCAGGAATTCAGCGCGTTGTGTTTCAGGGCCGGTTGCGGGCCGACTGGGCAGACAGCGAGGCGGCAGGACGTCTGCTCATGGATGAGGCGGGCGTGGCTTGGCAGCGTGGGGTGACTACCGAAACTTAAGGGTATGCGTCTGGGTCAACTATGGTTGCACGGATGAAGCTCCCCCCGCTCAGGAGCAATAAGCCCTGTGGCCTCTAATCGCTTCCTTCGATGGTGAATGCTGCTCTGAGACGGTTGGGGTCGATGGTTCGAATCGTTTACTGGCTCCAGTCGGTCCCCTCACAACCTGTCTCTCCTGACCAGGACACCCTGCTGAGGCGCAGGTTTCCGACCGGTTTCAGCCGCTACCTTGATGGTGCTGATCCGGAACGAGGACGGATTTTCTCTTCGAAACGCCGGAGAGTCTCCAAACCTTGAGCGTTGGTCGATTTTGCCAACAAGGTCTAGCAGCTTGTCGGATTCCCATCTGGCCTGAAATGGGCGAATCTGGCGGGCATGACAGGGTTCATTCCGTTCAGCCGCGAGCAGGCCTTTCTGCTGCCGCCGGATGCCAAGGACTGGTTGCCGGCGGACGACGTGGCGCACTTCGTAGTGGCGGCGGTGGACCGGGTGCCGCTCGGCGCCTTTGCGGTGCGGCCGATCCCGGGCGGCAAGGCGCAGTATCACCCGCGCCTGCTGCTGGCGCTGCTGATCTACTGCTATGCGAACGGCATCTTCTCCTCGCGGCGGATCGAGCGGGCGACCCACCGCGACATTGGGGTGCGCTACGTGGCGGCGAACCTGCACCCCGACCACGACACCATTGCCGCCTTCCGCCGGGCCAACCGCGCTGCCTTCGAGGCGGCCTTCCTGCAGGTGCTGCTGCTGGCGCGCGAGAGCGGCCTGCTGCGGCTCGGGACGGTTTCGATCGACGGCACCAAGCTCGACGCCAACGCCTCCAAGATCCGCTCGGTGCGGTATGACCGCGCCAAGGCGCTGCGCGTCAGGCTCGCTGCCGACATCACCGACCTGACCAACCGCGCCGAGGCGGCCGACGCTGAGGCCCAGCCCGACCCGCAGGCGCTGCCCGCTGAGATCGCCAGGCGCGAGGCGCTCAAGGCCAAGCTCGATGCCGCCTGCGCCCGGCTGGAGGCCGAGGCCCGTGCCGAAGCCGAGGCCGCCCGACCCGAGTATGACGCCAAGCGCGCCGCCTACGAGGCCAAGACGGGCCGGCGGGGCCGCCCGCCCAAGCCGCCCAAGGACGATCCGCCGCCCGAGCGGCAGTCCAACCTCACCGACCCCGACAGCGCGCTGATGCGCCGCTCCGACGCCCATGAGTACCGCCAGGCCTACAACGCCCAGGCTGTGGTCTGCGCCGAGGGCTCGCAGCTGATCCTCGCCACCGGCGTCGTCGCCACCTCGGCCGATGCGCCGAGCTTTGCCGCAACCATCCTCGGCATGGAGGGCGGCATCGGCCTGCCACAGACCGTCCTCGCCGACACCGGCTT
>NZ_KN676113.1:2372817-2543000 GCF_000802185.1 Belnapia sp. F-4-1
CCGTTCAGCTTTGCGGTTTCGGCGATGGTGTAGATAATCGCGGCGCGTTGCCCACCTGCGTCGCTACCGACGAATAGATAGTTTTTCCGCGTCACGGCAATGCCTCTCAGCTGCCGCTCGGCGAGGTTGTTATCGATCGAGAGCTTGCCATCTTCGACATAGCGCGACAGCGCATCCCAACGGTTCAGCGCATACTGCAGCGCCTTGCCGATCGTTGACTTGCCCGACAGCCGGCGCCGCTGCTCCAGCATCCAGGCATGTAGGGTATCCAGCAGCGGCTTGCATTGTATCTGGCGCGCCGCGCGGCGCTGCTCGGGCGACTGGCCGTTGAGCGCCGCCTCGATGGCGTAGAGCTCGCCGATCCGACGCAAGGCCTCCTCGGCGATCGGTGACCTGGTGCTCTCGTAGACCTTGAACAGCTCGCGCCGCGCATGGGCCATGCAGGCGACATGCGTGATCTGCGGCGGCCTGCCGCCCTTGGCCCCGGTCAGCGCGTCGTAGCCGGCGTACGCATCGGCATGTAGCCAGCCCTGATAGCCGGCCAGGTGTTCGCGGGGCCGCTCGCCCTTGCGGTCCGGCGAGTAGTAGTAGATCGCCGCCGGCGGGCCAGTGCCGCCCCAGGGTCTGGGGTCAAAGGCATAGACCCAAAACCGACCGATGCGGGTTCGGCCGCGCCCCGGGGCGAGGACGCGAATGGTGGTGTCATCGGTCCAGATCACGCCCTGCGCCAGAGCATAGGTGCCGATCGCCTCGGCCAGCGGCCGCAGCCACCAGGCGCCGTGGCCCACCCAGTCGGCCAAGGTTTGGCGCTCGACCTCCACCCCCTCGCGCGCCAGGATGCCTGAGAGACGGTAGAGGGGCAGGCCGTCGAGATACTTCGAGACCAGCACATGGGCCACCAAGCCGGGCCCGGGCCGGCCCCGTTCAATGGGCAGGGCTGGCGCAGGTGCCTGCAGCATGGCCTCGCAGGCCCGGCAGGCATAGCGCGGCCGGATATGCCGGATCACCTTCAGCCTGGCCGGAAGCTTCTCCAGCACCTCCGTGATACTCTCGCCGAGCCGCGTCAGGCGGGCGGGATCGGTGCAGCCGCAGCGGCAGGCCAGGACGGGCTCGTGCACTACTATTTCGCGCGGCAGGTGCTCGGGCAGTGGCCGGCGCGTGGCAGGCTTGCGCTGATTGCCGGACCTGCCTTTGGTTTGGCGCTCCTTCTCCGCCGCAGCCTCGCGCTCAGCCTGGTTCTCCTCGAGGTCGCCGATCAGCATCTCAAGCTGGTCGGCCTCGGCCGCCAGCTTCTCGGAGGACCGGCCATAACGATCGTGCCGCAATGCCGCCAGCTGGACCTTCAGCTTCTCGATCTCAAAGCCTGCATTGCGCAGCTCGGCGTCACGTTCAGCCAGGGCAGCGTCGCGCTCGGCAAGGAGCGTATCGCGCTGCGCCAGCAGGGCGCGCAGCGTCTCCACATCGTCCGGGAATGCCGCGGTGTCGAGGTCGGAGGTCACGCGTACAGCGTCGCTGACCGCAGCGCGTCGCCGCAAATAAGAGGAGCGTTACCCCACAACCTCGGGCCGAGCCGTCCAGGCCGGCATGCGCCAGTCAATCCCCTCCAAAAGCATCGAGAGCATGGCTGGCGTGAGTGAAACAACACCGCTCGTCGCCTGCGGCCACACGAAGCGACCTTTCTCTAACCTCTTGGCCACGAGAACCAGGCCTTGGCCGTCCCAAACCAAAATCTTCAGCAGGTCACCGCGGCGCCCACGAAAGCAAAATACCGCGCCGCTGTACGGATCCTGCGCCAGCACCGTCTGCACCTGGGCTGCCAAACCATCGAAGCCCTTCCGCATATCCGTCGCGCCGCAAGCCAAGTAGACGCGCGTGCCAGGCGGCGGGCCAAACATCACCGGCCACCCAGTTCGGCCAGCACGCCCCGCAGTACCACCATGTCCACCCGGCCGCTGGCACGCACCGTCACACCGGAGGCAAAGCCAATCTCAATCACGCCAGGCGCCTCAACCACACCCTCCCGCGCCGGCCTCGGTCCTTCCACACGCGGCGCCTCCGGCACCACCGCCACCGGCATGAACCCCGACACCGCCGCCGCTAGTATCTCCTTGCGCCAGGTATAGATCTGCCCCGTGCTCACCCCGTTCCGGTCCGCCACCGCCTGCACCACCGCACCCGGCTGCAGGCTCTCGCGCACTACTCGCAGCTTGTCCTCGTCCGGCCACTCTCGCCGCCGCACCGAGTGGACCTCGACCCGAACGCCCCGCTCCGGGCGCGCTCGCATCGTGCCATTCCGACCGTCGTAAGAACCCGCTCCGAGCGGTTCCGCCACTTCAGCTGCGTCCGTCATGCCCACCATCTCGGCAGGCACGCCCCGTCATCTCAAGGCCGCTGACGGCTGACGCTTACGGCTCGGCCTGCCACAGACCGTCCTCGCCGACACCGGCTTCGCCTCAGGCGAGGCAGTTGCCGCCCTCGAGGCGCACGGGATCGAGCCGCTGGTCGCCATCGGCCGGACCCAGCCGCACCGCGCCTACGACTTCCGGCCGCCACCCCAGCCCAGGACGCCACGCCGCATCACCGAGCCCTGGCGCCTCGCCATGGTGGCCAAGCTCGAAACCCCTAATGCCAAAGCCCGCTACGCCCGTCGCAAGCAGACCGTCGAGCCCGTCTTCGGCACCATCAAGTCAGCCCTCGGCTTCACCCGCTTCCACCTCCGCGGCCTCGCCAAGGTCACCAGCGAGTGGACCCTCGTCGCCCTCGCCTACAACTGCCGCAGGCTCCACAACCTGCGGCTCGCAGCCTGATCGCGCCTCAACCCTCGGCCTGACACCAAGTGCAAATCCGACAGGCTGCTAGAGCGTTGTTTTTCCTTGATCCTGGTGCAGCTTGGCTGATCAGGATTCAGCGGAGCGATTGCTCACCCAATGGGCGTCGCTAACGCTCTCCAAGGCACCAAGCCCTACGTCTGCTCGCCCAGTAGGTGCAGCACCAGCTCTCGGCGGTGCGGCGCCATGCGGTGCCACGGTGAGAAGTTCCCGAATGCGCGTGGCCGGCACCGGGCGGCCGAGGAGGAAGCCTTGGGCGCGTTGGCATCCCTCGGCACGTAGCAACGCCAGGTGCCTCTCCGTCTCGACGCCCTCCGCCGTGACGCCGAGCTGAAGGCTGCGCGCTAGAGCCAGGACCGCCGTCACAATGGCGGTCGCGTCGGCGTCGCAGCCCAGTCCCTTCACGAAGGAGCGGTCGATCTTGATTCGATCGAAGGGGAAGCGGCGCAGATAGCTCAGGCTGGCGTAGCCCGTGCCGAAGTCGTCAAGCGCCAGGCGGACACCCAGGCGCTTGATGGCGGCGAGCGCGGCGAGGGCACGGTCAGTGTCATCCACCAGCAATCCCTCTGTCACTTCGAGTTCGAGTCGGTCCGCGGGAAGGCCGGTACTGCGCAGCACATCGGCGACGAGCTGCGGCAGCCCGGGCTGGCGGAACTGCGCAGGAGAGAGGTTAACCGCAATGCAGGCTTCGGACGGCCATGTGGCGGCCTCTGCGCAGGCGGTCTCTAGCGCCCAGCGGCCAAGCGGCAGAATGAGGCCGCACTCCTCCGCGACAGGCACGAACTCGGCGGGAGAGACAGGACCGCGTACGGGGTGGTGCCACCGGGCGAGGGCCTCGAAGCCAACGAGGCGGCCCGTCGGGCAATCCATGATCGGTTGGTAGTGCAGGTCGAGCTGTCCGAGCGCGAGCGCCTCGCCAAGGTCGTGCTCCAGCGCATGGCGCTCCTGCATCCGCCCGTCTGTGGCTTCCTCGAAGAAGCGGAAGGTACCGCGCCCCTCGCGCTTTGCGCGGTAGAGTGCCGTATCCGCGTGGCGCAGCAGCCTTTCCCCAGTCGTGCCATCCGCAGGGTACAGGGCCACGCCGACACTGGTCCCGACAGAGACGCTTCGACCTTCGAGCTGGATGCCTTGCGAGAGGACCGAGACGAGCCGGCGCGCGAGCGAGGCGGCCTCGGCGCGCCCGGCACCGGGTTGCACGACCACGAACTCGTCTCCGCCGGTGCGCGCCAGCGTGTCCGACGCACGCACAGCCGCGCGGAGCCGCTCTGCCGCGAAGACGAGCAGCCGGTCGCCAGCTGGGTGTCCGAAGACGTCATTGATCGATTTGAAGCGGTCAAGGTCCATGCAGTGGACAGCGTACGAGCCGTCCGTCGCAACGGCGGCTTCCAGCGCCTGCCGCAGCCGCTCGTCCAGGAGGACGCGATTGGGCAGGCCAGTCAGATGGTCGTGGTGGGCGAGGAAATCGATGCGCTCCTCGGCGCGCTTCCGTTCAGAAATGTCGCGCAGGGCCGTTACGGTGGCTGGGCGACCATCATGCTCGATCGGTCGGGTCAGTACCTCGACCGGTAGAACTGCACCGTCGGCCGCGCGTAAGCGGATCTCCGCCATCTCGGTCGCCCCGTAACGAAGACGTTGGCGTACCAACTCCGTGTCGGCCGCGTCCACGAGGCCGACCGCGTCGCGACCGACCACCTGTCCATGGGCAAGCCCAACCATGCGGCAGAAGGCCGCATTGGCGTCCAGGATGATCCCGTCGCGGTGGATCACAATACCCTCTAGCGCGGCCCCAGCGAGTTGGCGCAGTCGCGTCGCCTCTCTCGCCGCACGCGTGGTCAGAATTTGGTCGACGAGCGCGCCCGATAGGCTCAACGCGAGGATCACGGCGCTGGCCCCGACAACCGCAATGGCGAGCGTTCCTGTATGGATAAGACTGCCGTTGCTTGGCAGCCCCGCGATCAGGACACCATGCGCTAGTCCGGGCTCTGGAACGCTTGTGTCGCCTGGAGCGGGGATGATCTCGACTGCTGCCATGGCCGTGTAGTGCATGCCAAGGACGGTAAGCGAAAGAAGTGCGGCGCCGCCGAGACGGCGAGGCAGGCGGGCGCCCCAGGCGCCGAGCCCAAGGCCGAGCGCAGCGAGTGGCGGTGCGATGGCCACCGCCGTGACGGCCAAATCGGGATCAATGAGGATTGTGCCCGGGAGGTGCATCGCTGCCATGCCGATGAAATGCATGGCGGCGATTGACCCGCCGAGCAGCATCCCGCCTGCCATCATTCCTGCGAGTTGACCTTGGCGTTGTTGCAGGGCGTCGGCAGCTGCGAAAGCAGCCCAGGCGCCGAGGGAGGCCACGGCGGCTGACAGCAGTGTGGTCGTGACCTCGTAGCTACTGGGCAGCCTGGGTTGAAAAGCCAGCATGCTGACGAAATGAGTGGCCCAAACACCGCATCCGAAAACAGCTCCGGCTCCCGCTAGCCAAGCAGTTCGTGGCCACCCCAAGGTTGCCTCGCGCCGTGACAACATGTTGAGGGCCGCCAGGCAGGCGACGGCGCAGACCACGACGGCAAGAACGACCAGCCGGTGGTCATGCTCAACTGTCACGCACGTTAGAACTCGCAGCATTCCAGCCGACGTCGCTTTCCTGAACAAAAATCAGGCTACACAGGTGAACCCGGGACTGGGCCTGCAATCTGGGCGTTCAGAATTACAGTTTCGTGAGTCTGTGGAAGGGCAACCAATACTAACTCGGAAAAAACCGAGCAAAATTAGTAACTCGATACACGGCGACCGCAACGAGTCTACTTGGAATAGACGGCCGCCCGCAGTGGCAGCTATGTCCGATTGACCGTTCAATGGAGCCCCTCCTAGCCTCGGCGACTGCTCAGGGAGGAAGAAATGGGCGCTATGGAACGCCGGACGCTGATCCGGGGCATTGCCGCGCTGGGTGGTGCCATGCTCGCTTCGCCCTCCGTCGCGCAACCGGCAAAAGCTGCCACGCTGCGTTTCGTGCCGCAGGCGAACCTCACCGCGCTCGATCCGATCTGGACGAGTGCGATCGTGACCCAAATGCACGGGTACCATGTCTATGACACGCTCTACGCCGTAGATGGACAACTCAGGCCTCGACCGCAGATGGCAGAGGGTCACACGGTTTCCGATAATGGTCGTGTGTGGCGCATCCGGCTGCGGGAAGGGCTCCGCTTCCACGACGGGGAGCCCGTGCGCGCCCAGGATTGTGCCGCGAGCCTAGCACGTTGGTCAAAGCGCGACCCGTTCGGCCAGCTCTTGGCGCCAGCTGTAGAAGCCTGGCGCGCCGCCGATGATCGCACGCTGGAAATCCGGCTGACCAGACCGTTCCCGCTTTTGCTTGACGCTCTCGCCAAGCCCGACGCCAACGTGGCCTTCATCATACCCGAGCGCTTGGCCGCGACTGATGCAAACGTTCAAGTCAGCGAGGTTGTTGGGTCCGGTCCGTACCGCTTCCTGAAAGATGAGTTCGTCTCGGGAAGTCGCGTAACCTATACAAAGTTCGAGGGCTACGTACCGCGGCAGGAGCCGTCTGACTGGGCTTCGGGCGGCAAGGTCGCGCATTTCCCGCGCATCGAGTGGCACATCCTGCCCGACCCTGCGACCGCCGCGGCCGCGCTCCAGAGCGGCGAGGTCGACTGGGTAGAGCAGCCGCTTTCGGATCTCATCCCTACGCTCGCCCGCAGCCGCAGTATCACGCTCGAAGTGCTCAATCCTGCCGGATTCATGAGCCTCATGCGGCTTAATCACCTACAGGGACCGTTCAACAATCTGAAAACGCGGCAGGCCGTGGCGCTCGCCGTCAACCAGGCCGACTACATGCGTGCGATCCTCGGTGATGATCAGTCGGTCTGGCGCGAGTGCCGGAGCCTGTTCCCCTGCGGCACGCCGCTCGGAGCGGAAGATCTTTCAGAACTCACCAGTCCGCCGCGCAGCCTGGATCGGGCCAAGGCCGCGCTCGCTGCCTCCGGCTATCGCGGCGATAAGGTGACCATTATCAACCCAACGGACTTTCCGTTGATCGGTCCCCACGGCCAGGTCACGGCTGACGTGCTGCGCCGGTTGGGCATGAACGTCGACCTTGCCGAGAGCGACTGGGGCACAGTCGTTCAGCGCCGTGTACGCCAAGAGCCAGTCGAGCAGGGTGGTTGGAGCATCTTCCACACCTACGGCTCGTCCCTGGCGTACTTGAATCCGGCGGTGTCTTCTCTGGTGAAAGGACCAGGCCGGTCCGGATGGTTCGGCTGGTACGAGAACCCCCGCATGCAGGAGTTGGTCCAGGCCTGGATGGATGCGCCCGACGCGGAGCGCCAGAAGTCACTGGGCAGTGAGATCAACAAGCTGGCGCAGGACGACGTGGCGACCATCCCTCTCGGGCAGTTCTTCATCCGCACTGCCTACCGAAAATCCATCACCGGATTGATGAAAGGCAGCATGCCTTATCCCTGGGGCGTGCGCCCGTTCTAACGGCGAGGCTTCGGGAACGGGATGGGCACCTTGGCGGACCTGGATGGGTTTCTCGCCCGGCTTTTCGCACCGTGTTTGCCGAGTGGCGCCGCCAGAGTGGAAACATGTAGAGGCTGCCGCCATAATGCAGCAGCCAGCAATCCGAAGCTCTCCGAGGAGGCCGATGTCGATAGACACCCCCACCCACCGTTGACTCTTGTTGCCCGCCGTCAGCTGCTGGCCGGGGTGGCCATCAAGGCGGGGGCAGCGATGTTCGGAGAGACGCCTGGTGCCGCTGCGGCACCAGAGCTGCGCGCGCCATTCCGACCGGGGCTGTTCCGGAGTTTCTTCCTCGGTGGCTTTGAGTGCTCAACGCAGCGTCGTGCCGACGGGCGGCGGCTAGACCTGATCGCGGCCACGCGGCACGACCAGCTGGCGGCTTCTGACTACCTCCAGCTGACCGAACACGGCATCACGGCCGCCCGCGACGGCGTGCGCTGGCACCTCGTGGAGGGCGGCACGCCGGGATGGTACGACTGGTCACCCGTGCTGCCGCTACTCCGCGCGGCAGAAGCCGCGGGCGTGCAGGTGTCCTGGGACTTGTGCCATTATGGCTGGCCGGACGGGCTAGACGTATTTTCAGTCAGTTTCGTGGACCGCTTAGCTCATTATGCCGCGGCCTTCGCCCGCTTGCATCTCCAGGAAACCGGCAGCCCGCCCGTAATCTGCCCGGTGAACGAGATCTCCTTCCTGGCCTGGGCCGGCGGTGACATGGCAAGGATGAACCCCGCCGCGCGCGGACGTGGCCTCGAGCTTAAGCGCCAGCTCGTGCGGGCCGCGGCGGCCGCGGCACGGGCTGTGCGCGAAGCGACGCCAGGGGCTCGGATTCTCGCGATTGAGCCGATCATCCATGTCGTGCCGCAACGGAGCGAGGATACAGAGCTCGCTGACGCTTGGTACAACAGGGCGCAGTTCCAAGCCTGGGACATGCTTGCTGGGCGGGTGGAGCCTGCACTTGGTGGCGGACCCGAGACGTTCGACGCGGTGGGCGTCAACTACTACTGGAACAATCAGTGGAGTTGCGCGGGGGAATGGCTGCCTCAGGGACGTTGGCTATGCGAGGGCGAGCCGCTGTCACCTTTCGACCCGCGCACCCGCCCGCTGCATGCGCTCCTGGCGGCCGTCCACACGCGCTATGGCTGCCCACTCTTCCTGGCCGAGACCAGCATTGAGGACGACCTCCGTGCGCCTTGGCTGCGCCACGTCGGCGGCGAGGTGCGTGAGGCCGTTCGGCGAGGCGTTCCGGTCGAGGGCGTCTGCCTCTATCCCATTCTTGGCCATCCCGGGTGGGACGATGACCGCTACTGCGCCAATGGCCTGTTCGAGCTGGAGCCGAACGGGAGTGGCCGCCGCCCCGTCCATGCGCCCTTGGCGACTGAGCTCCGGTGGCAGCAGCATTTATTTGCGCTGCAGTTCGGAAAGCACCCAGGTCGGGCAAACTGACCACCAGGCAGTGCGTGGCGCACCATCCTTGCGGCCGGTCACTCCGCCTTGATGCCCGCGGTCCGCACTACGCCGCGCCAGCGCTCCACCTCCTCGCGCTGGAAGGCGGCGTACGCCTCGGGCGAGCCCGCCACCACCGTGAAACCGATCTGCTCGAGTCGCTGCCGTCCCTCGGGGTGGCGCAGCGCCTCCGTCGCGGCTGCGTGCACGCGCCTGACCAGCGGCGCCGGCATGCCCGGAGGAGCCATGAGGGCCTGCCAGGAGGTAACCACGAATTCTTTCAACCCTGCCTCGCTGGCGGTGGGCACATCGGGCAGCACCGGGTGGCGCTCGGCGCTGGTGACCACAATTGGGCGCAGCCGTCCGCCCTGGATGTGGCCGGCCACCGTGCCGAGGTTCTGGAAGCTTAGCTCCACGTTGCCGGCAATCAGGTCAGTGGCTGCCGCCGCTCCGCCTGCATAAGGCACGTGAGTCGGTTCGGTCTCTGTGAGCTGCTTGAAAAGCTCCATGGTCATTTGGTCCGAGGACCCGACGCCGCTGGTTGAGTAGCTGGTACGGCCACGATTGCGCCGCAGCCAGTCGATGACGCCGCGCAAGTCGGTCGCGGGCACCTTGTCCGGGTTCACCACCAGCACATTCGGCGTGGTGACCGCCAGCGTGATGGGGGTGAAGGCCAGCGGGCCGTAGCCGAGGTTTGGGCGCAGTGCGGCGTTGATGGCGAAGACGCCAATCGATCCTACGAGCAGGGTGTGTCCGTCCGCCTGCGCCCGGGCAAGCAGGCGTGACGCGACCTCGCCGTTCGCGCCAGCCCGGTTCTCGACCACGACCGGCTGGCTAAGCGACTGGCCGCTGTACTGGGCGATGACGCGAGCGACGACGTCCGACGGGCCACCGGCGACAAAAGGAACAAGGATGGTGACGGGGCGGCTGGGCCAGGCTTCGGCCCCGTCCTGCTGCGTCTGTGCAGCAAGGGGACGGGCCGCGACCGCGGCACCGAGTGTAAGCGCATGGCGGCGGAGCATTGGGGACTTTTCCTCTCCCAGGGACGTTGGCTCTGCTGCGACATGATGCGGGCCAAGGACGCTCCTGACCATCCCCAAGCAAGGCCCTATCACCGACGAACCGAGGAGCTCAGGTCACTGATTCCGATTTAGCCCTGCCGATCATGCCCATGTCCGGGGTTACGTCGATACTGCTAAGGTTGAAAGCAAGCGAGGTGAGGCGGCGCCGGTCGGCCCAAGCCTTGGGAGGCGAGGGAAGTCGCGGCGCCTGGGCTGGTTGCCAGCGAGGCACCTGCTGCTTGTCTCCTCGCTTCAGCGGCGCCTCACGCCATGCGGGCCCTCGCCGCGTCGAGTATGCTGCGCCCGTCGGACATGTCGATACGCCGGTACCGCGCCTCAGCAAATTCGAAAGTTCCAAAGGCCACGAGGCCAAACGCCACCAGTCCGAAAAGCAGTCGGCCGAAAGGCTGCTCCTGCAAGGCCAACAGTGCGCCACCAAGGCCATGCGTCGTGCTAGGATTGGTATGGTATGCGGCGAGCATGAGGAAGCCGCCGATGATCAGAAACACGATGCCGCGGGCAGCGTAGCCCAGCCGGCCAAGGGGCATCACCCAGGTCGCCGTAGCTCCGTTGCAGGCGAGGTGCCGCGCGAAGGAGGCAGACCATGCCTTGTATGCCATGCCGAGACCTGCGCCAACGATCGCTAGGCCGACGGCGCCGACGAGCCACCGGCCGAAGGGTTGTGCGAGCAACCATCGCGTCCAGTCGCGTGCCGACTGCTCCTCACCGCCACTGGTCGCAAAACCAAAAAGAAGGCTCACTGCGAACACGCCGAGCCCAGTATAGACGAAGGCGGACACCATCTGCCCGAGGCGGACGATTATGGCGCGCGGAGCACGGCCGAGCCCGTCGGCGTCCAAGAGCGACTGAAAGACGCGCCAGAGGGCAAAGCCGAACAATCCAAGTCCCACAACCGCAAGAAGAAGACTGCCCATGGGTTGAAGAAGGAGCGTCTGCAGCGCGCCTTTTGACCCCGTTGCCCCGCCGCCCCGTCCAAACGTCGCGAGCACAGCCAGAAGACCGATCAGCAGATTCACAACACCCCGGGCCGCGTACCCGAGGCGAGCAAGTAGCTCTAGACGGCTGCGATGGGCGCTCAACATCGATCCTGATCCATCTATAAATATGCGAAGCCGAAACGGGAGCGGTCCGGTCCGGTTCCGAACGATCCGGAGCTTTGGTTGAGCGAAGCGGCCGTATGCCGCCGCTTCTATGGTCTGACGGCTGTGCGCCCATATCGGTCATCAGCTTACCATAGCGGCGTTCCCGAAAGCGGACGTGCCCAGCCAGCCATCCGACATCGGCACCTCCGGTGGCAGAACTCTGGGGCGCGCACTTGGTCACCAAGTGCGATGCCCGGAACTGCGATGGATGCGACCGGTTGTCCTACTTAACCATTGAGGAGCTCACATCCTATGGCCCAACCCAGGCCGCGGGAGCCTCGGCCCCGAGTACGCTCCAGGTGACGCCCTGATCGCCGCCGATGTCACTCGGGTTGGCACACCATGTCGGATGCGTCCTCGATCCACGCCGGGACTGGCCGGGATCGGCGTGGTCCTTGCCACGGCCTTGGCCGTCTTGACCCTGCAGGCATGCACCGCCCCGGAGGTGCGCCCCACTGCGGCAGGCGCCGAGGTGCAGCTGCATGGGCAGCGGGGTTCAGCGCTGCTCCCCCAGCACTTCGTGGAGGCGAACGGCGTCAAGCTGCGCTTTGTCGAGCGAGAGTCGGGGGACCCGCCCGTTGTGCTGCTGCACGGTGACGGGTCCATGATCGAGGACTTCGCCACCAGCGGCTTGCTCGACCTCACCGCCGGGCCCCATCGGGTTCTGGCGTTCGACCGGCCCGGCTACTGCCGTAGCGAGCGGCCGCGCGATCGGGAATGGACGCCGGAGGCCCAGGCAGAGGTGCTCGCGGCGGCGCTCGCGCGGCTCGGAGTTGAGCGGCCGGTCGTGGTCGGGCACTCCTGGGGTACCCTCGTCGCGCTCGCCCTGGCGCTTGACCACCCCGCCGCGGTGTCGGGTCTCGTGCTGGTGTCCGGCTACTACTACCCGGTTCCCCGCCCGGCCGCCGCCCTCGCGGCGCTTCCCGCGGTCCCGGTGCTGGGGGATGCGATGCGCTACACGGTCGCGCCCGTGCTCAGCGCGCTGCTCTCGCCCGGCCTGATCGCCAAGGCATTCGACCCGGCGCCGGTGCCGCCGCGCTTCGCCGCGGGATTTCCGGTTTGGCTGACCCTCGGCCCCGGGCACATCCGGGCCAGCGCGGAGGACAGCGGCTTGCTTATGCCGTCGGCCGCGGGGTTCGAGCACCGCTACGGTGAGTTGCGGCTACCAGTGGCGATCGTGGCAGGCGCCGAGGACCGCATCGTGGATCCCGGGCTGCACTCCGTCCGGCTGCACCGCGAGCTGCCAGGTACCACGCTGCGGGTCGTCCCGGGGCAAGGCCACATGGTGCATCACGGCGCCGCTGGTGTGGTGGCCAACGCCGTGGAGGCTGTTGCTGCAGCCGCCTGGCAGGCGCCGGTCAGTCACGCGGTGCGCCTCCCGTGCCCGGCCGCCGGACGGCAACCCTTCAGTGGCAGCGTCCCGTTCCGTTATGCTGCGCGCAAGCCGTGCGCGGCTGTGGAGGTGGCCCATTCGGCCTCCAGCAGGTGAGACAAGGACATGAACCTCTTCGGAAACATGCAGGACCCCTGGACCTGGCAGGGCGTCCTGCTCGCCGTTGCCATCATTCTCGCCGTCCTGGCGGCACTGAACTACGCCGCCGCGCGATGGGCGGAGCGGCGCAACCCGCCCAAGGGCGCCTTCCTCGAGGTGGACGGCGTGCGGCTGCACTACAGCGACCGCGGTAGCGGGCGGCCCGTCGTCCTGGTGCATGGCAACGCCGTGACCGGGGACGACTACAACACCAGCGGCGTCGCCGAGCGCCTGCACGGGACTTGCCGCGTCATCATCTTCGACCGACCCGGCTACGGCTACAGCGAACGACCGCGCTGGCGCCCCTGGGCGGCCTTTGAGCAGGCCGAGCTGCTGCACAATGCCCTGAAGCAGTTGCGGGTGGAGCGGCCGGTCGTCGTCGGCCATTCCTGGGGGACGTTGGTGGCCCTTGCGCTCGCCATCCGGCACCCGGCCGATACTGCCGGGCTCGTGCTGCTCTCGGGCTACTACTTCCCGACCTTCCGGCTGGACGCGCTAATGGTGGCGCCGGGGGCGACCCCGGTGCTGGGCGACATCCTGCGCTACACCATCTCGCCCGTCTTCGGCTGGCTCACCATGCCGCTTACCAAGCTCGCCATGTTCGCCCCTGCGCCGGTCACGGCGCGCTTCAAGGCCGAGTATTCCAACGCCATGGCGCTGCGGCCGTGGCAGATCCGGGCGACTTGCGTCGATGGCGCCCTCATGGTGCCGAGCGCGGCGAGCCTGCAGGCCCATTACGGCGAGCTGGCGATGCCGGTCGCCATCCTGGCGGGCGACGGCGACAAGATCGTCAGCTACCACCTTGCCGAACGCCTGCGCGCGGTGATCCCTGGCAGCACCTTGCGAGTCATTCCGGGCGCCGGGCACATGGTCCACCACGTCGCCATCGATGAGGTCGTCACTACCATCCTCGGGGTGGCCGGGAGCTCCAAGGCATCAACCGCGTCCGAGGAGCAACGGCCAACTCTGGGTGGGTCGCCGGCAATCTGACCGCAGCGCGGGCCCGGCCTCACCCAGGCCGGAGCCTGCCGGCATCTACGGCCCATAGTTCAGTCGCCGGATGTGTCCCGACCACCGCCGAGTTCTTGCCAAGCCAGCGTGCGGCGCTGCTGCGTCCGAGGTCACGCGGCGTCCTCGCTTCGTCGTGGCTTATATGGATTGCTTGATCACCATGCCCAAGGCGCGTGCGTACTCCCCTGATTTTGCGTTGATGTGTCTGTTACGGTTTATTTATAATCCAGCAACCGACAAAGGGAACGCTAGGTGTCGCCGGCCAGTAAACTGAAGATGGAGCCACCCTTGGCAGACGGCGCCAAGGGCACGCTGTATGTCAAAGTTCACCGCCAGGGCAGGCCGCCCAAGCCCTGGATCTGGGCGATCTACGAGGACGGCCGTCTTTATGCGCGGAAGATAGCCACGCAGTCCTACTCAAGCGCCGAGGAAGCATGGGAGGTGGGGTGCGCCATGCTCCTCCGCTCCGGTAGAGGCGGAGGCTGAATGCGCGAACCTTTGTGGGGGAAGTCCGCTTAGGGCACGTCCGGGTCCGCAGCCGGTCTTTGGGTTGCGGCTGAATGCCCGGGGCCGCTCCCGAGCGAACCAGGGCTGGATATCCCCATGAGCAACCCGCCCACGCCCGCAATCGATACCGTTCTCGCTGCCCTGGAACGGCTTACTGGTGAATTGCGCCAGCGTGCGGAGGAAGCCGAGAGGCGGGCTCAAGAGGCAGAACAGCGATCCGAGGTGGATCAGCAGGCTCGGGAGGCTGAAGCGGAAGCACGACATGCTGCCGAGACCCGAGCCGCTGTCGCAGAGCAGGCAGCACGAGACGCGATCCAACGCGCAGAAACTGCCGAGACTGCGGAAAGAGAGCGCATCGAACATCTACACCGAGAGTTGCTGACTACTATCCAAGAGGCGGTATCAGCGGCACAGGCGGCGACGGCGGCAGCCCAGTCCATGGCTAGGCTGGACCGCTACTCCGTAGGGCGACCAGAAGATCAGTACCGCTTCGAACGCGATCAGGACATGCCCCGCATCCCGCAACCCAGAGCAGGCAGAGTATCGGGTTCCCCGGAGGAGGCGCCACGTCGATGGGACAAGAAGGCTGGTTACGCCTGGGTCGAGGATGAACCCGGCCCCTCGTGGTGGCGGCGGCTGTTCGGGCGGCGCTATTGACCAAGGACGTCTTCAACGTAGGCGGAACGCGGCTGAACGAGATGGATGTAGACGAAGATCAAGCTGCCGGTGAAGCGGGTGATGGCTTCGGCGATCTGCTCCTCTTGGGTCGCGGCGGCAGCTTCGTCGCGGCGTCGCTTCTTCAGAGCCTGAATGGTACGCTTGAGGGAGGTGCTGAGGCTGTCCGGCTTGGGTGCTAGCGCGATCGGTGTCGGGCTTGGCATATCAGCAGTAATCCTTGGATCCGAAGGCGCGTGAGCGTCGCGCAGAACGCGCCAAGGGCAGCTTTAGGTCGGCAGAGGCTAAAATGCTTGGCGGTTTATGAGGTCGGCATCGCCCAGGAGCCGTCCAAATGCAGTCAGTCTGCTTCCGGCCAAACCATGTCATCAAGCAGGAGTGCAGAGCGAACGCATTTACCTCCGCCCATCAGGCTAAAACGGACGTAAATGCGGTCCCACCCCTTACGGTCAGTCAAGACCAAAGCGGGCTGGAGTTCAACTAGGCTCGACCGCCTCGCGCTGCGCACCGAGGCTATCGTGCGGCGTCACCACGCCTCGCTCGTCGGCGCCGTATGGGACGTCACTCAACGCCCATCACGAGGCCCTCAATGTCGTGCTTCTGGACGACGGGAACGAGTTTTTCGGCGACCCGGCAGATGAGGTGGTCACGCACGGACTGCGGCAGGGCGTCGTGGTAGTCTGGCGTGACCATCATGTCATGCAGGGCGGCATGGCCGGCGCCGGGGGCATCGACGCCGAGTACCAACACCGGGCGGGCGATCGGCGAAGGGTGTGCCGTGCCGCGGTGGATCGTCACCGCCGAGCGGCAGGAGATGTCACCCATCCGCGGGTACTTGCGCACGCCTTTGTCAGCGAACCGCGGCCAGATTTCCGCTGGCGGGAACATCTCGTGCTTCCACCCGCGCCCGTCCAACCACTGTGTGCCGGGCGCGACCTCGAAGGGACCCATGTCTGGGGTTACATCAACACCAGTAAGGTTGAAAGCAAGCGACGTGAGGCGGCGCTGGTCGCCCCAGGTTTCGGGTGGCGAGGGGAAGTCGCGGTGCCAGGGCTGGTTGCGGGCGCCCTGGACGGGGACGTCGAAGCCGACCTCGACGATCTGGTACTTCGGGCCAAGCACCGCCTCGCACAGACCCACGACCCATGGGTGCGTTACGAGGTCGACGAAGCCGTGCAGGTCCTGCGGGTGGATCTCGACATACCAGCGTCGAGGGCCGCGCCCGACGGCACCGCCGGGGCGCTGGATCGCAGCCCAGAACGCAGTCATCATGTCCTCACGCATCCGCTCTGCCCAGTCGCGGGAGAAGGCGCCCTGCAAGCCGGTGATGCCGTCCCGGTAAAGGCTATCGACGTGGCCGGCGATGTCGTGAGTCCGGAAGCTCTCGTCTGCAAGCTGTTGCGACTGGATCGTCATGGCATGCTCCTGCGGCAACTATGCGCTGTTCTCGTGGTAGACCGAATTTGCCAGTGGGCGTCCCGCTCAGACGACAGGTGCCGGTTGCCCGGCGGGGGCCGCTTCCACGGACCACCGGGCGACGAAGGCAAAGGCGTCCGGGACCCGGGCGAAGTAGAGCTCGGCGTGTTCCTCGTCGCGCAGCATCACGCTCCATCGGGTACCGCCGGTGCCGAGGTGGTTGAAGCACCAGCGGAAGCAGGCGGGCAGGCAACGCGGACGCTCGTGGCGACCAATGCCGAGGCCTGCGAAGGCTGTGTCGGGGATGACGACTCTGGCTGCGAAAACTTCCGAAACAGAATTATCGGGTAGCAGCTCGCCGCCGAACACGCCGGTTTCTACCAACATCAAACGATTCTCGCGTTCCCGTGAGGGCTGTATACCGCTTCTGCCTGCCCCTCGAGAAGCCGTGAATATTTACGTCGAAAATCAACTCCTGATTATGTTCTCGGCGATCAGTGTTTGGCCGCTTGGTTGCGGCACACAACCGCCCTCGGGCATGCCGCCCAATCCAAGCCGTGACGTCGAGGAAAATGTACGGTGCGAATTCGAAGGCAGCGCGGCGAGACGGTCACGTCGGAGCTTACGTGGAAATCCCATTCAGCACGGGCTGAAGGAACCACGGTCACTTTCCTGCAGGTTTGCGGCAGAACCGAAAGGCACAAACGCCCAACATCAGCCGGCGTAGCACCCCAAGATCCTTCATCCGCCCCTCCCCAGGACAAGCCGTCCTCGGCGGCGCACCGCGGTACCGCCACGACCTTGCCGGATCCGCGCTCGATCCGCTCCGCCGCCGCTATCTTGCTAATCGAGGCGTACCGCCCCTCGTCCAGCCGCCGCTGGTACCAGAACGCCCTGTCCAGCGCCTTCACCAGCGCCGGATCAGCTCGTGTGACCACAGTCGGCGCACTTTCCTGCGCCGGCGTCACGACCGTCTTTTGCCCCGGCTCGCGGCGAATGGCCAGCGGCACCCGCTCCTGATGCTGGTCGCCTGGGATTGTGCCGCCGCCATCGGTGCCTCGGGCGCGACGATGGTGAGATCTCGGACGAGGCCGGCCGGTCCCTCCTTCCGGAGCCGGATGTCAGCGCCGGCGGGCCCGACCACCATCTGCTCCACGAGCGCCCAGCGATGCGCAGCTATTCGGCTCAGAGTACCGTCTCGCGGCAGGCGGAGCGGCTACCGCCCTGGTCGCCGTGGCACGAGGTCGGAAGATGCGCGCACCTCGCTGATCGTCTTCCGCCAAGCTGCCAGTCGCTCCGGCCCCGCAGGGTGGCTGTCGAGCCAACTAGCGGTTTCGTTCGGTCCACCACGAGACAGCCTCACCCAGACGAGACCGGCGCGGTCGAGGTCGTACCTGGCGCGGGCGACAAGATAGCCGCTGAGGTAATCGGCCTCGCGTTCCTCGTCCTTGGAGAACGCGAGCTGCGTCGTGCTTGAACCGATCTGGGCCGCGCCCTGGCCGAGTGCCCAACCGGCGATTCCGCCAAAGGGCACCACCGCCCCCAGTAATGTCCCGGCGACAGTGCCGGCGGCGAAACTCCGGACACGTCGCTTGCCGACGTGGCCGGCAACGTGGTGGCCAAACTCATGTCCCACTACGGCCGCCACCTCGGCCTCCGATCCAAGCAGCGACATCATGCCGAGCGTGATTGTTACCTCTCCTTGTCCGGTCAATGCCGCCCGCGGCGTCGCGGATTGATCCAAATAGATACGGAAGCTGCAGGGCTGCCCAAGGTAAGTCGTGCAGAGCGGCTGCGCGGCCGCAGCAAGGCGCTGCGAGACAGCGGTGAGGACCACTGTTGCCTGCTCGGCCGATTGCATCCCGCTAGCTGGTGGGCTGCCCTCCGCAACGGCCAGCCGTGCCGCCTCAAGCTCAGCCGGGTTGACCTGCGGTGGTGCAACGCGGGCGCCGCACCCGGCTGTCGACAACATGGCAAGAAGAGCGAATGCGGGCAGCCAAGGCAAGCTGGACACCAAGGGTCCTTGGCATGGTTGGAACGCGCCCACGGCGACACTGGGTCTCGTACCTAGCCGCGCATGATCGCCGCCCACGACAGCTGCTCCGTTCGCTTCCCGAGCTGATAACTGTTCGGATGGTTACCGGGTTGCCGGTGTCGGCAATGGCGAACCTCACCGGCATGTATGGATGTGATGATGCCGAGCTATTTGCGTTTCTCAGCGGCAGACTTCTTCTGGCCCCTTAGGCATGACATCTGACGCGGCTATGGCCGCACGCTGGTCGGATCGCTCAAAGGGAAATGGGTCCATCAACCGTGGCAGTGTCAGCATTTCATAACGCCGCCCGTCCAAGATCGCCTCCACGATCGCTGGCGCTAGCAGCGTACCGAGGTAACCACGCTCAATCCGTTCCGCCGCTGCCATCTCACTAATTGAGGCGTACCGTCCTTCGTCCAGCAGCCGCTGGTACCGGAACGCCCGAGCTAGAGCTTTCACCAGCGTCGGATCAGCCCGAGTGCCGACGGCTGGCACGCCCTCCTGCACCGGCATCACCATCGTCTTAGATCACGAGGATCTTATTTCGCCATCCTAAATATTCTAAATCACTCTGCGGTGTTGCTGCGCCGTCAGTTCGTACCCGGAACTCGCAGCAGCTTCGCCTAGAGTTGGAGCGCGACAAACTTCATCCGCTCTTGAGTACCGCACAGTCGCCAATTCGGAGGAATCGATGACTATCGTCTTTCATCCGCTTGCCGGTGTGCGGAGACACCTGATGCGTTTGAGCGTGCCCCGCGCCGAGCCACGGCCATATCGCAGCTGTTTTCACCGCGGAACTCGCTGCATCGCACCTACCACTGCCCCGGCAGCAGCACTACTTTTCGCTGCATTAGCAGTCGCCGCCGGGACTGCCTCGGCGCAAAGCGGTCAGGACGAGTTGCGCAGAGCGCCACGAGGCAATTTGCTTCCTGGCATTGGGGCCACCGACCCGCGGCAACGGGTCGACCCTACCGCCGAACCATGGCGCTCGCTCGGGCGCGTGCAAACGGAGGTCGGTGGGCGCTGCACTGGCACGTTGGTCGATTCGCGCACGGTACTTACCGCCGCGCACTGTCTGGTGGCATCGCGCTCGGGCCAGTTTGTCCAAGCGCGTTCGGTCCATTTCCTGCTCGGCTACAATCTTGGTCAGTACACGGGGCATGCGCGAGTTGTCTCCTATACGGTCGGGCCGGGCTTCACCCCCGGAGTGGCAGCTATGGGACCAGCCGGTGCGGACTGGGCGCTGCTAACCCTCGAGCGGCCGATCGGCGCGCCGGGGCATATATTGCCCTTGCTGCGTGGTACGCCGCAGCCGGGATCGCCGGTGATGTTGGGAGGATACCAGCAAGATCGGCCTGAAACGCTGTCTGCTGATACCGGGTGCCGTCTTGGATCCCTCACGCGAAGGCCTTCGGGGCACGTTCTGCTCGCCCATGACTGTGCTGCCACCCGCGGCGCGAGCGGAGCTCCGATGCTTGCTCGTCGTCCTGACGGAAGTGGTTGGGGTGTCGTTGGAGTTGCAGTCAGCACCATTGCGGACGCGACAGTCGCCAGCGGCCATGCCGTGCCTGCCGCCGCTATCGGAGCAAACCCTTAGCTGGTTCGTAATAGCAGCATCCGCGCAGCGGGGCAGGGACATAGGAGTGGGTGCGTCCAGAGGATTCCGGTTTCAGACCATAGGGTGCGACTTCTTGGAGCTCAGCCCCCGCGTTCGACTTGAGTATTGGTTACGACCGTTGGGGCTGGCGCAAAGGCTACGGGCGTAGGAGATCGAGATGGTGGAGTTCCGATCGATCTCCGCCAACTTCTCGCCGGCGATCATCGAGCTTGACGCCGCCACGCGTTCCGGCCGCTCCGGCATGACGGCAACCCGGTGCCCGAGTGGTGCCTCGGCAACGTCGTCGGCAAGCCCGACCGACGTGACAACCTCTACCCGACCAAGGCGCGGCCGGAGCAGAAGATCGACGTAGCCGTGGCGCTCATCATGGCGGTTGGACGCTCGATGACGGAGCCGGAGCAGTTCACCAGCATCTATGAGTGGGCGGAGCTGTGGATGGCGTAAACATGTCCAAGGCGGTTCAAGCTCGCCGTCCCTCCCCGACGTTGTCGGAAGCGGCAGAGATTGCGCGGCATCTTACTGCCCGGCGGAGAATAACCTCAACGCGATGGTTGGGCGCAGTCGGCGGCGCTGGAGCTTTTCCCTCCGCACCCGCGTGACTATAGCGGCACATCTGCTCACGATCTCCAACCCGGCCAGCCCTGAGACGTTTGCATGTCTCTAAGGACGTGACGGTTGAGCCATCAGTCGGATTGGAAGCGCCGAGGATGGCGGGCCACGAAGTCGGCTTGAGCGCTGCAACGGCGCGGACGAGAGCGCCATAGGAGAAAATACCATGGCAGGCCACAACACCGGCGAGAATGGCGCACACGAGCATTTGGGCGAGGGCAGTAAAGGGTCTCCACCCAGCCCCGACACGATGCTCGGCGTTTGGGTTTCTTGGGTGGAGGCGATGTCGAAATCGGCGGGTTGGGACCGGACCGGTCACGCCAAGCCCTGGTGGCAGATGATGACCGACCAGTTCGGTGGCAACGCGATTACCGGCGGAGTGGGGCAGCTCGGCGATATACTGACTAAGGATCCCTTCCTACGGTCCGTCGACCAGATGTGGAACGCCAACCCGCTGCGCGATGTCGTGCCCGTTGATTGGGCGGAGGTCGTCAGGGCGCTCCGGACGCTATGGATGCGCTCCTTGAAACAGCCCGGCGTGGCCGTAGCGGCCATGGAGCTAAATGCCAATCTGGTGCGCTCGGCTGTGGAAGCCTGGAACGAGGCGGGTCAGCGCTGGTGGGGTGGGGAGGCGGCAGGCAGCGGCGCTCTTGCCGCCGGCGGTGACAAAAGGTTCGCTGCCCCGGAGTGGCATACCAACCCGGCATATCGTACGTTGAAGGAGGCCTACTTGCTTGCCTCCAACTGGCTGCTGAAACAAGGCGCCGAGCAGGCGGAGAGCATGGACGAGGCGGAGCGCCGGCGGCTGGACTTCCATCTCCGGCAGTTTGTGGACGCGATGAGCCCGACGCTGCTGCTCGCTTCGAACCCGGCGGCGCTGCGCCGCGCGATGGAGACCGGCGGCGCCAGCCTCGCCAACGGCGCGCGCAACCTGCTGGCTGACCTGAGGGAAGGGCGCCTCAGTATGGTGGACGCCACCGCTTTTGCGCCTGGGCGCAACTTGGCCCTGTCGCCGGGCAAGGTGGTTCATCGCAACCGCCTGCTTGAACTAATCCAGTATGAGCCGACGACCGAGACAGCGCACCGGACACCGCTGCTGGTCATGCCGCCCTGGATCAACAAGTTCTACATCCTGGACATGCAGCCAAGGAACAGCATGGTGCGGCACCTCGTCTCCCAAGGCTTCACCGTGTTCATGGTGTCATGGAAGAATCCCGACGCCTCCATGGAGGAGATCAGCTTCGAGGACTACATGGACCTCGGCCCGCTGGAGGCGAGCGATGTCGTGCGCGAGATCACCGGCGCCAAGTCCATCAACGTGATGGGCTACTGCATCGGTGGCACGCTGCTCGCCCTGACTCTCGCTTGGCTGGCTCGGAAGGGTGACAAGCGCTTCAACGCAGCGACCTTCATGGTCTCGCTACAGGATTTTACACGCGTGGGCGACACCGCAGTCTTCATGGATGAGCCGGCCATAGACTTGGTTGAGCAGCAGATGATGGAGCGTGGCTACCTGGACAGCCGAGAGATGTCCAACATGTTCAATCTGCTGCGTTCCAACGACCTAATCTGGGCGAACGTGGTGAACAACTACCTCATGGGCGAGAAGCCGCCGGCCTTCGACCTGCTTTATTGGAACAGCGACGGCACCCGCATGTGCCGCGCCGCACATGCCTGGTACCTGCGGAATACCTACAAGGAGAACAACCTCGTCGTGCCAGGTAAGATCGAGCTGAAGGGCGAGCCCATCGACCTTGGGCGCATCGAACTGGATGCTTATGCGGTTGGTGCCGAAAAGGACCACATCGTTCCCTGGGACGCGGCTTGGCGCATCACGCAGCTGTTCGGCGGCAAGGTGCGCTACGTGCTCGCTTCCTCTGGCCACATTGCGGGCATCATCAACCCGCCGGGCGCCAAGGGCGCCTACTGGACCAACGAGGCGCAAGCGGCAACGCCAGAGGAGTGGCGGGAGGCGGCCACGAAGCACGACGGCAGTTGGTGGACAGACTGGTCGGCTTGGCTCGCGGCGCGCTCAGGCGAGAGAGACAAACCACCAGCAATGGGCAGCGCCGCACATCCGCCGATCGCCGATGCGCCGGGCACCTACGTGCTAGAGAAGTAGGGCGACGGGGCCACATTCCCCGGCATTTGCCTCGGCGCCAGTCGCCCTGGGGCTCTCCGCCTCCAACCCGGAGGGCGGCGTTGCTACACTGCTTGGGCTGAAGCTTCAGAAACCGCTCGGGATGATACGGCTGACTCGTGGAGCGCCGCCACGGGCAGCTTGGCGGCCGTCCCGGCGATCCACTGGATAGCTTCGACGACTTGCCCTGGGTCGGAATGGTGAACCATGTGCCCCGCTCCCTCAATGATCCGCAGCGTGCTGCCCGGGATGGCGGCGTGCAGGCGCTCCGCATTGCGTTTCCAGACGACCTTGTCACCGCTCCCCGCCAGGATGAGCACAGGCATCCGGAGGTCGGCGTAGTGCCGGCGCAAGCCCAGCGCGCCCGGGATCATCAGCGTGCCGTCGACCGAGGTAGCACGGATCTGGGACGGCCGCAGCGCCATCGCGTCCGAGTATTCACGCTGGAACCGCTTGGTGACCGACGCCGGCGAGAACATGGCGCGCTTCTGCAAGGGCATCAGGAGGCGCCCCAGCCATGGTGAAATAGTGTAGCGCAGGATGTCCCCGACCACCGGAATCGCCCCCGCCGTGACCAGCAACACGTCCGGGCGCAGGGTCCAGAAGTAGTAGCCTGAGAGCAGCACAAGGCCTGCCGCATCGGCTTGGTGCCGCACCGCCAGCGAAAGCGCTACAATGGCACCCCAGGAGTGGCCCACCACAACTGGGCGCTCGATCCCCAGCTGTTTGAGCGCCTTGTGGAGCAGCTCCGCCTGCTGCGTCGCCGTCCAGACACGGCCGCGTGGCCGCTCGCTGTGGCCGAAACCTGGACGGTCGAAGATGATCACCCGGTTGGTTTCAAGCAGGCCCTCGGCGACGCCGCTGGTGTCGTAGTCGTCGCCAGAGACCACGTTGCCGTGGATGAGGACGATCGGTTGCCCGACGCCCCGGTCGGTATAGTGCAGCCGAATGCTGTCCACATTGAGGAACGTACCCTGGGGTGGATGTTCGCACTCCGCCCGGCGCGCGGCGGCGCGGTTCACCAGGGCAAGTGCGCCGAGGGCAGTGACAGCCGCTCCGCAGGCAAGCGCCGTGCGGCTCTCGAGAAGGGTCCTAGCTACTGCTACGAGCTTCAATGCTGTGTTCCTATGATGTTTGGCCGCAACGAGCCCATCAGGGCCCGTCGGTGCGGGACGGCCGGGATAAACCATCGAAACCACTGGCATCGATGACGATGTTGGCGGCACACCGACGATCAGCAGGGCAGTCAAATAGGTGGAACGAATACCGCTCCATTTACGGACTAGACAGTTTGTGAGTTCATTCCAAACCCAAATTACACAGCGACGCGAGAGGAATTCTGAGCGCTTGGCGTAATAAGACGCCGCGCCCTGAAATAGTTTCAACGTTCTTGACTCTAAATTGTCTCTTGCGTCCAGACGTCTACTAGCCCACAACCCGATTGTGCGGTGCAGCATTCTTGAATGTTCCGCGAATATATTGGGTGGAGAACTCACATGGTCGACATCAATAAGCCTCAGGATGCACGCGCAGCCGCCGTCAATGATGCGGCAATTCGCCGCGTCGCCGACGCCGTCCAGCAAGGCGGCCACGCCACGGGTGAGGCTCTGCGTCAGAATGCTGAGGTCGGCGCTGACGTGGCGCGGCACGGCACCGACGCTGGAGCTGAGTCTGCCCGTCGCGGTGCCGAACTTGCTAACGACACAGCGCGCCGGAGCACGCAGGCGATGGCCGACGCCCAGCGCCAGATCGCCCAAGACGCGGCGCAGCGCTTCGAGGAGGTCAGCCGCAAGGTGGCCGAGGCAGCCCGGGGTACGACTGAGAACGTGCGCCAGTTGATGGCGCTGCCCAACGCCGCCGAAGGCGGGCTGCGCGACCTGCAGCAGGGAATGGCGGGCTTGGTCGAGGGCGTCGTTCAGACCAACCTGCGCGCGGCGCAGGAGCTGTTCCGCCTCGCCAACCCGGCACCGATCATGGAGCTGCAGCAGCGCTTCATGCGCGAGTACACGGACACCCTGCTGCGCAACAGCGCCACGCTGGTTCGTGCAACGCGTCGCACCGCCGACGAGACGCTGCGTCCGCTTGAGGAGAAGATCCGCCAGGCTGACCAGGCCCAGCGGCCGGTCCAGACCGCAGCGGAGTAACACAGGCGCGGGATTCGCAAGGATCCGGAGCCTAAAAGGGAGCGGCTGGGGCGCCACGGATGCCCCAGCCGTTGTCATGTTGCCCTCGACCACCCGGTGCGCCGGCGTTGCACGCTCAGCCCGGGAGGGCCCAGCCTGTCCTCATGTTTTGACGACAACGTCTGGCGCCACGGTTAGACACGGAGAGTGGAACATGGATAAGACCAAGCATGACCTCGCCGGCCTGGTGGAGGAAGCCGCAGCCAATATGCGCCAGCTGATGACCTCCGCGCCTAGTTCCGGCACAGCCGGTGCGCAGGTGCGGGAGGCGCAGCAGGCTGCGTCGCGGCTTTTCAATGGCGTGATGGCGACCAACAAGCTCTTTGCCGAAGCGCTATTGGATCGCGCAGAGCCGGGCCCGGCAGTAGAGCTGCAGCGGCGCTTTGTTGGTGAGTACTTCGACGCACTGGCACACGGTGGCACTCTGGTGCTCCGCGCTGCGGGAGAAGCGACGCAGCACTCCTCGGACCAGGCAGCGCCCGAACGTGGCCATCGCGAGAATGGTGCCGAGGCGACGCCCGCTGAAGAGCCCGCGTCGGCTCCGACAAAACGAGCACGGCGCCCTCGCTCGCAAGCGCCCCACAAAAGTGGGGCCCCGGTTCGAGGGAAGGCAGCGAAGTAGGCATTCGGCGGTCGTGTCCCAACGCATGGTGTAGGAGCGATGGCTCCTGGCGGGTTGGGCCGCCTGGTCAGGCTGGCACGGCTGAGAGCCTGACCTGGCCAGTATCGCTGAGGGCGGCGACGGTCTCCAGGGTCATGTAGCGCGAGCGCTGGGTGGCCCACTCGTCGGACTGTTCGAGGAGGAGGGCACCGACAAGCCTGACGACGGCCGCCTCGTTCGGGAATATGCCGACGACATCCGTCCTGCGCTTGATCTCGCCGTTGAGGCGCTCGATGGAGTTTGTCGAGTGCAGCTTGGCGCGGTGCGCGGTGGGAAAGCTCATGTAGGCGAGCACGTCCTCCTCGGCGCTGTCCATCAGCGCGGCGAGCTTGGGGACCTTGGGGCGGAGTTGGTCGGCGACGGTGCGCCACTGCCGCCTGGCGCCTTCGGCATCGGCCTCGGCATAAGCCGTTCCAATCCAGGCCGAGACGATGCGGCGCTGAGCCTTATCAGCATGGGCCAGGGCATTGCGGGCGAAGTGGACGCGGCATCGCTGCCACGTCGCCCGCAGCACCTTCGTTACCGCTGCCTTCAGACCCTCGTGGGCGTCGGAGACGACCAGCTTCACACCACGCAGGCCGCGGCGGGCCAGGGTGCGGAGGAAGTCGAGCCAGAAAGGCTCTGCCTCCGAGCTGCCGACCGCCATGCCGAGGAACCTCGCGGCGGCCATCAGCATTGACGCCGACCGCAATGGTGACCGCGACCGGCACGATCCGCCCGGCCTCGCGGACCTTCACGTAGGTGGTGTCCAGCCAGAGGTAGGGCCAGTCGCCCTCGATGGGGCGGGCGAGGAAGCCGCGGACCCGCTCGTCAATCTCAGTGCAGAGCCGCGAAACCTGACCCTTGGAGACGCCCTCCATCCCCATGGCTCGCACCAGGTCGTCCACGGAGCGTGTGAGATGCCCTGGACATAGGCTTCCTGGATCACCGCCGTGAGCGCCTTCTCGGCGGTCCGCCGGGGCTCGAGGAAGGCCGGAAAGTAGGAGCCGCGCCGGAGACGGGGGATCCGCAGTTCCACCGTCCCCGCCCGGGTCTGCCAGTCACGGTCCCGGTAGCCGTTGCGCTGCACCAGCCGGTCGGGGCTGCGCTCGCCATGGGCGGCGCCGGTCAACTCGTCCACCTCCAGTTCCATCAGTCGCTCGGCGGCGAAGCCGATCATCTCGAGCAGGAAGGACGCGTCGGCGGACTTCTCCAAGAGGACCTGAAGGGCCATCGTCTCGTCGGTCATCGTTGCTGGTCCAGGAGTTGTCGGTCTCAGCAACCCAACCCTAGCCAGGACCATCACGATGGCCGCCACCCTTACAGCGGCGCCCTCCTACACCACGCCCAGGGGCACGACCGTTAGGTAGGGCGCAACCAAAGCCCATTCATCATCGGAGACATCAGACGGGTATGGCCTGCGGGCAGTTATGCCCCGCAGCCTGATCGTTACCCAGCCAATGGTCCATAACGGACCCTAGCGAGCCGAAGATGTCGAACAATAAGCAGAAGAGAATCGGGGAGCCCGGCTGGACCAAGGAAGAAAAGGGCCAAGGAGCTCCGACCTCCAACAAGGCGGGCACGGCAGGCGAAGCGGGCGATGCGGTGCCCAAGGCAGGCTACGGCGGCGACGAACGCGCAGCGACGGAAGCCGCAGCGGCGCAAGTGGAGGAAGACTCGAACGGTAAGGCTGGGCCGGACGATCGTAAGGGGTGACTAAAACCGCTTGGAGTTTGAAATCGGTCGCCAACGTTATGGACCGGAGGGAGCGTAACCGATGCTAAGCGAGATAGTCGCTGCCGGCGCACCATGGTCCGGCATCGTGTCCCGTGGTCGCACTCTACGTATCACCGATTTGCATGGACATCAGGCTGTCGACTTCCTCTGCTACAATGCAGCGGAACCAGAGGAGCGGTACCACGCCTCCAACACGATGAAAGCAGCGGGCACGATTTTCCTGACGACCGGGCACGTTCTCTACTCCGACATCGCACGCCCGATCTTCACCATCGTTGAGGATCAGTTCGGCGGCCACGACACGATTGGCGGCTGTTGCAGTGGGCCGTCCAACCGCATGTTTTATAGGGTGGAAGACTGTCCAGGCTGCCGCGAGAACTTTCTACACGCCCTGGCTCGGTACGGCCTGGGACGACGGGACGTTGTGCCTAACGTGAATTTCTTCATGCGTGTGCCAGTAGACACTACCGGCAGCGCCGCGATTGCGCATGGCGTCTCGCCGGCAGGTTGCGAGGTAGCACTGCGGGCAGAGGTGGATGCGCTCGCCGTGATCTCCAACTGTCCGCAGGTGAACAATCCCTGCAACGGCTACAACCCAACGCCGATCCGGGTGCAGGTCACTTGAACCTAGCATGGCCTTTCTGGTCACCAATTTCTGGCTCGATGTGGCGTTCAAGGGAGTAAAGGGACGGAACCGACCGGAGCTGTTCAACAGCGAGAGTGGCCCGCTCGACTTCATCAAGTTGCACTTTCCCTGCTGCCGGCGGCCAAGCCAGAGTAAGTTAAGCAACCGGCTGGAGATCCAATCGCCGAGTGCAACCTTGGCTGGATGTGGCGGAAGTTAGATGCTGAAGGGCTGCACCAGCAAGCATGTGGAAGCGACGCGCTGATGCCCACCAGGCTAAGCTGGTCGCATCAAGTACGAGGCTCATCCGGCCCAGAAGTCCTCCAACGCATCGTCTCCGATCGACCCCGTTGATGACGAGAAGTGCCCAGATGCGGCTGGGTCGATGGTCCGAGACGCTGAGTGGCTCAGTCGGATTTGTCCGGCCTGAGGACACCAGCGGCAGGCTGCGTCTCTGCGGCCCAGACGTGGTCGCCCGCAAGGGTGAGTGCTTCCATCTGGGCGGAGCGACGTGTCGGACCAGATCGGCGCCAACGCCGCGGCCGCGCAGCGCGTAGAGCGTGGCCTGCAGGCACCGCGGGTCCCACAGCGAGGATCCAAAGTGTGGCGAGGGAAACGTCTGGGGCACCCTGGAATGCCCCAGACGTTCACGTGTCCGAAAGCCGGCAGCGTGGGCTTCGCGGAGGGCGCCACGCCCCGCGGCTCAGGTGATGCCGGTGAGGTAGTAGACGGCGATGACGACGAAGACCGCCGCGGTCTTTGTCAGGGTGATGGCGAAGATGTCGCCGTAAGACTGCCGGTGGGTAAGCCCGGTGACGGCGAGCAGCGTGATCACCGCGCCATTGTGCGGCAGCGTGTCCATGCCCCCGCTCGCCATGGAGGCCACGCGGTGCAGCACCTCCAGTGGAATGCCGGCGGTCTCCGCCCCAGCGATAAACTGGTCCGCCATCGCAGCGAGCGCGATGCTCATGCCCCCCGAGGCGGAGCCGGTAATGCCCGCGAGGACCGTGACGCTGACCGCCTCGTTGACAAGCGGATTCGGGACTGCTCGCAGCGCCTCGCGGATCACCAGAAAGCCCGGCAGCGCCGCGATCACCGCGCCGAAGCCGTACTCCGCGGCGGTGTTCATGGAGGCGAGCAGCGCGCCGCCTACAGCCGCCTTGGAGCCCTCGGCGAAGCGCCGCGCCACCCGCCCGTAGGCGAAGGCGAGCACGGTGAGGATGCCGATGAGCAGCGCGCCCAGCACCGCCCAGATCGCGGCGACCGAGGGCACCTGCGTCACCAATGGCTGCGCCATGCCAGCCAGCGCGACCTCGTGCCGCGCGCCATACTGGGCGGCGATCAGGGAGGTGAAAAGCTTGTTCAGCACGCCCACCGCGACCAGGGGTAGGATGGCGATGGCAGGGTGCGGCAGCGCCTCCTCGTCAGCCGGCTCAGGCTCGTTCGTGTGACCCTCGCCGTAGCCCTCGCCCGCCGCGGCGGCGCTCCGGCGGCGCCATTCCAAGTAGGTGAGGCCGACGGCCAGGATAAACGCCGACCCGATCGTGCCGAGAACGGGCGCGGCCCAGGTGTCGGTGCGGAAAAAGGTGGTGGGAATGATGTTCTGAATTTGCGGGGTGCCCGGCAGCGAGTCCATGGTGAAGGTGAAGGCGCCGAGGGCAATGGTGCCGGGGATCAGCCGCTTCGGGATGCCGCTCTGCCTGAACATTTCCGCCGCGAAGGGGTAGGCGGCGAATACTACAACGAACAGCGACACACCACCGTAGGTAAGCACCGCGCAGACCAGCACGATGGCCAGCATGGCGCGCTGCCGTCCGACCAGCCCGATCACCGCCCGGACGATGGACTTGGAGAAGCCCGACAGCTCGATCACCTTGCCGAACACGGCACCGAGCAGGAATACGGGGAAGTAGAGCTTCACGAAGCCGACCAGCTTGTCCATGAAGACGCCGGTGAAAACAGGCGGCACGGCCGAAGGGTCGGTGAGCAGCACGGCGCCCATCGCCGCCACCGGCGCGAACAGGATCACGCTGAAGCCGCGGTAGGCGATGAACATCAGGAAGGCCAGCGCGGCCACCGCGATCAGGAAGTCCATACCGCCACTCCAGTGCTGGTCGGGTTAGACCACCGGAGAAGATCTCCGGCAGCGATGTCGCTTCTGAGCGGCGAGGCCGCCGGAGGCTGAGCCTCCCGCAAGATCAATAGGCGCCGGTGTTGGTCGTCATAACCAGTCGGTCGGCCTCGAGACCCCGGATGTGCTTCTCGGCCTCTGCGGCCGCGTCCACCAGGATGTCGCGGGCCGACACCATGCCCGCGACCCTCCCGTCCTCCACCACAACCAGATGGCGGACGCGATCCGCCCTCATGAGGACCATGCACTGGTCGAGCGTGTGCTCCGACGTGACGTAGATCACCTGCGGGGTCATGACGTCCCGCACCATGGTGCCCTTCGCCGTCCGGCCGCGCAGCTCCACTTTCCGCGCGAGGTCGCGCTCGGAGAAGATCCCGATCGGCTTGCCGTCGTCCAGCACGATCAGCACGCCCACGTCGTGCTTGGCTAAACGTTCGAGCGCTGCGTGCACGGTGGCGTCGGCGGGGATGGAGAGCACGGTGCCGCGGCGTGGGCCGAGGAGCTCCGCCACCGTTTTCGAGGTTCGTTTCATGGTCGGCATCCCCCGTCGCGCTCGAGGTCGCGCAGATGACCTTCCGCCTCCTCGCGCGCCTCGTAGATGTGCGGCGCCACGTCGCGCCGGCGCAGCGCGTCGCCGAGCTTCAGGTGCAGGAAGGCGCTCGTGGTGTAGCGAGTGACGCCGGAATAGAACTGCCGCATCAAGCCACCCACCATGTCGGTGTAGGCATCCAGCAGCTCGGGCGCGATGGTGAAGTGGTCGTAGTTCACGATAGCCGGCACCTTGCGGCCCAGTGGCGCCAAACGCTCCTCCACTGCCCGTCGGACGCAGTCTATGTCCTCCTGTCGTCGAATGCCGAAGCCCTCGAAGTTGATGAAGAACACCGCCTCGGCCGGGTCGTAGGTCAGGCGCGCCTCCAGCGGCAGGCTCAGCCATTCCTCGCGGTAGCCCATCGGGCCTTCGGCGAAGATGCGAGAGTCCATCGGGGCCGGATCTTTCGGGACCAGCGGCCGGAAGGCCATCTCGGCCAGGATGTCGCGTTCGACGTCCAGGCCAGGGGCGACTTCGACGAGCTCCAGCCCCTCCGGGCCCAAACGGAAGACGCAACGGTCTGTGACGTAGAGGACGGGCTGACCACGCCGCGACGCCAAGTGGCCGCTGAAGGTGCGGTGCTCGACCTGCTCCACAAACTTCGGGTCACCGCGCGCCGCAAATGTGCCGAGGAAGACCACCCTCTTGGCATTTTGGCTGATGTTGATGAAGCCGCCCGCACCCGCCAGCCGAGACCCGAACTTACTGACGTTGACGTTCCCCTCGCTGTCGACTTGCGCCATGCCGAGGAAGGCCGCGTCGAGACCGCCGCCGTCGTAGAAGTCGAACTGTGCGGGCTGGTCCACCAGGGCCTGGATGTTGCTCGCGGCGCCGAAGTCGAGCCCGCCGGCCGGCAGCCCGCCGATCGTGCCGGGCTCGGTGGTCAGCGTCAGGTACTCCAGCATCCGCTCTTCGTTGGCGACGCTGGCCACGCCCTCGGGCATTCCGATGCCGAGGTTGACGACGCTGTTGGGCCGCAGCTCGAAGGCGGCGCGGCGGGCGATGATCTTGCGCGCCCCCATCCCCATCGGCGGCAGGGAGCGCATGGGCACCCGCGTTTCGCCGCTAAAGGCCGGGTTGTAGGGCGTGGCGAAGGTCTGCCAGTGGTTTTCCTGCGAGGCCACCACGACGCAGTCCACTAGGGCGCCGGGGATCCGCACTAGGCGGGAGTCGAGGCTGCCTGCTTCGGCTAGGCGCTCCACCTGCACGATCACCACGCCGCCAGAGTTGCGCGCCGCCGTGGCGATGGCCAGCGCCTCGAGGACAAGCGCCTCACGCTCCATGGTGACGTTGCCGTCCGGGTCCGCGGTGGTACCGCGCAGAATGGCCACGTCAATCGGCAGGGCGCGGTAGAAGAGGTATTCCTCGCCGCGCAGCGTGATGGGCTCGATCAGGTCCTCGGTGGTGCGGGCGTTGATCTTGCCGCCGCCGTGACGCGGGTCCACGAAGGTGTCGAGGCCCACGCGCGTGACGGTGCCGGGTTTGCCGGCAGCGATGTCGCGGAAGAGGTGAGAGATTACCCCCTGGGGCAGGTTATAGGCCTCGATCTTGTTCTCGAGCGCGAGGCGCTGGAGCTTCGGGCAAAGCCCCCAGTGCCCGCCGATCACCCGCTGCACCAGCCCCTCATGGCCGAGATGATTGAGTCCGCGGTCCTTTCCGTCGCCCTGGCCGGCGGCGTAGACCAACGTCAGGTCGCGTGGCCGGCCTCCTTCGAGAAAGCGCCGTTCTAGTTGTTCCGCAATGGCTTCGGCGAAGCCGATGCCGACGAAGCCGCCGGTGGCTATGGTCGCGCCGTCGCGGACGAGCCGGACCGCTTCCTCGGCTGTGACGATCTTGTCCCGCCGGGTGATCTGGCCTCCGCCGAGCAAGGGATGCCCGCTCTGCCCCGCCATTGCTCTTTCCTCCCCGGAAGTGCTGTTGGAGCGCCCTCTGCCGGCCGCAACGGCGGAACTCTGCCCCGGTTCCGGAGCGCAGAGCGCGTTGTCCACGCCCGGGAAAACGGCCGGCGGGCCGGCGCGAGTTGGACGATGCACTCTATCGGTCGACGGGAGATCACCGCATCGCTGCGTTCCGCGGCAGCGACCCGAACGAACAGCGGTTCATTCCGCTGGGGGCGAGGCACGCAAAACTTGCCTGCCTCAGTGCCCCCAAGCTTTATTACTTCGACGATGTCTGGTGCGAGCAGCGTCAGTTGCAGGATCTACCCGAGATAGCCGCGCGTAATCCGCTCGGCTGCTGCCACCTCGCCGATGAGGCATAGCGTTCTTCGTCTAGCCGCCACTGGTATCGGAACGCCCGGGTCAACGCCCTCACCAGTGTCGGATGAGCACGCGTGGCCATAGCCGGCACACCCTCCTGCACTGGCGTCAACACCGTCTTCCGCCCCGACCGTCGCCGAAGGGCAAGCGGCACTTGGACCGTGACGCTGGTCGCCGCGCTCATGCTGCCTCACGCCCCGCACCAGACACGCTGGGGAGAGGTCTCGGACGAAGCTGGCCAGCTCCTCCACACAGAAGCGGATGTCAGCGCCAGAGCCCTGACACGCGTCGCGCCTTGACCGCGGCGCGAGCCCATTCCTAGCGTGCCTGGATCAGCCTTGGCGCGGACCGGTCGGCCCATGCCAGCGAAATGTCCCGGAGAGCCCCATGGCCATGCACCGCTTCCATCCCACACAATACTTCAACGCAATCGGCGTAGCCGAACCCTGCCTACGTGTCGCGGATGGCGACACGGTGGTCACCGACACGATTGATGCGTCCGGATTTGATGCGCGGGAGGTGGCCGTCGCCAGCCGGCCGAACCCGATGACCGGTCCATTCTTCGTGGAGGGGGCCGAGCCCGGGGACACGCTCGCCGTACGGATCGATCGGCTGACCCCGAGCCGTGCGACCGGATGGACCTACTCGCCGCTCGCTCTGACCGTGCTGGATCCGGCGGCGATCCCTGACCGGCCATCGCAGCAGCGCGCCGTCTGGACCATCGACCGCGTGGCCGGGACGGTGCGGTTGCAGGACACAGTGTCGGGGCTAGAGGATTTCGCGCCGCCGATCCAGCCTATGATCGGCTGCTTCGGGGTCGCGCCGGCGGGTGGGCAGGCGCTGTCCACCGCGACCAGCGCGCAGAATGGCGGCAACATGGACTACCGCCTGTTCGCACCCGGCACGACAGCCTGGTTTCCCGTGTCGGTGCCGGGCGCGCTCTTCTATCTCGGCGATGGCCATGCCTGCCAAGGTGACGGGGAGATCACGGGCACTGGGATCGAGACATCCTTCGAGATGGAGGTGACCTTCAGCGTCCTGAAGCGGACGATCACCTGGCCGCGCGGTGAGACGGCCGACGACATTTTCACTGTCGGCAATGCCAGGCCGCTTGACCAAGCGCTGCAGCACGCCACGACAGAGATGTCGCGCTGGCTCGGCGAGGACTTCGGCTTGGGCGCCCGCGCCGCCAGCCACCTGATGGGACAGGTCGTCCGCTACGATGTCGGCAATGTCTTCAACCCCGCATTCACGGTCGCCTGCCGCATTGCCAAGCGCTGGCTCTCGAAGCGGTAGGACTGGACGCTGAATCTCAATCTTGGGCTTGGCAGGCGACCTCGAGTTTGGCGCGCTGGACCGGTTTACCAGACATCAGGTCTTCTTGCTGATGTGCTCGAACCAGAGGCACCGGCTGCAGCAGCGCGAGAAGCGCGACGCGATCTGCCACCGGACCATTTAGGATCAGCTCGGCCACGTCGGGCGCCAGCAGAGGCAGTCGCAGCAGGCTGCCCAGGTAGCCCCCGCTCGAGTTTCTCCGCCCAGTGCACTGTTCGGTAGGCTTCTCACCGGCAGCCCGGCCTAGGTTGGCGGCTGGCGCCCAGGAGCCGGCCGAGGACCAATCCCCCTAGAGCCAGCTGAAGGCGATCCATGGCGGCAAGAGCGCAGGCTGACCAGGCCGTAGCTGCCCCGCAGGGTGTCGCTGAGGCCGTCGCCTATGCCGAGGCGGTGGTGGGGGTTGGCGCCATCCCGGTGGGGCGGCTGGCTGGCCTCGCCTGTGCGCGCTTCCTGCGTGACAGGATAGCCGCCGAGGCAGGGCGGGGGCCCTGGGCCTTTCGCCCCGATTTAGTCGAGGCGGCGTTGCTGTTCGCTGGCCAGATGCCGAACATCAAGGGGCCGGAGGCCGGCCAGCCGCTGCGGTGCCGCAGCCCCGACCTCCGACTGGAGGACTTCGAGGGACAGGAGTGCCATCTCGGCCTGGATCTCGCCAGCCGCACCGACCTGGCGGCCTTGGCGCTGGTCTTCCCGCAGACCTGCCGCGAGACGGGCAAGACGACCTATGCCGCCTTTGCCCGCTGCTACCTGAACGAGGAGGCAGTGCTGGAGGCACGGAATGCGGCATACCCGGGCTGGGCCGCAGCCGAGCACCTCGTACTGACGCCTGGTAACGAGACCGACTTCCAGGCCATCGAGGACGACATCCTGGAGTTCAGCCGCCGCTTTCGCATCGTGAGCGTCGGCTACGACCCTTGGCAATCGACGCAGCTGGCGCAGCGGCTTCGGGCGCAGGACGTCGAGATGGTGGAGTTCCGCTCGACCACCGCGAACTTTTCGCCGGCGATCATCGAGCTTGACGCTGCGATGCGCTCTGGCCGGCTCCAGCATGCCAGCAACCCGGTGCTCGAGTGGTGCATCGGCAATGTGCTTGGCAAGCCTGATCGCCGGGGTAACCTCCGCCCAACCAAAGCCCGGCCGGAGCAGCAGATCGACGCTGCCGTGGCGCTCATTATGTCGGTTGGACGCTCGATGACGGAGCCGAAGCAGTTCACCAGCATCTTCGAGCGGGCGGAGTTGTGGCAGGTGTGACGCGATGTTTGAAGACTTTGGTCCAAGTGCCGCGGTCAAGTCGGTTCGATTCCGAATAAAATATGGCCCTCGTTGGTCGATGGCTGTGTAAGGCCAAAGGCCGGTTGTGTGCACTTAAGGAGGCATGCTGCGCGGCCAGGGGCTTTGCAGAGGCGGCACCTCCGACCAACTATGTAGGGAGGCTGGGGGATGCCCTGGCGATTTCCTGCTTTGTGAGGACGCCTGAATGAACGCCCCCCTCCATTCATCGCTGCTTAAATTTGGCATCGGCCAGCCCGTCTCCCGCAAGGAGGACCCGGTATTGCTGCGGGGAGAGGGACGCTACACGGATGATCTGTCCCTGCCTGGGCAAGCCTATGGAGTGATGGTTCGGAGTCCTTATGGGCATGGGATATTGAACGGGATCGACACGACCGAGGCTGCCACCATGCCCGGCGTGTTGGCTATTTATACAGGCCGCGATCTGGAGGCAGCCGGGCTCGGTCCTATGCCGGTGTCGGTGGGACAGAAGAACCGCGACGGCAGCCCCGCCCGTCTGCCGAAGCAGCCGGTGATGACGACCGACAAGGTACGCTTCGTTGGCGACCCGGTAGCCATCGTTGTGGCAGAGACTGCGAAGCAGGCACGCGACGCAGCGGAGGCTGTGGTGTTGGACATCGAGCCGCTGCCTGCTGTGACCGAGGCGCAAGCCGCCGTCGCCCCTGATGCGCCGTTGCTCTACGAGGATGTCCCAGGCAACCAAGTTGTGGACTTCCACTACGGCGATGCCGATGCCGTGGCTGGCGCTTTCGAGCGGGCTGCACATGTCACCCGACTGCACATCCGGAACAGCCGCGTAGTCGTCTCGCCGATGGAGCCGCGCTCGGCGCTGGCGACCTATGAAAGTGGGAGATATGTCCTGCGACTGGGCAGCCAGGGTGTCTTCGGCATGCGTGGCAATCTGTCCAAGGTGATGGGGGTAGAGCCTGCGGCAATGCACGTGTTGACGGGAAATGTCGGTGGCTCATTTGGGATGAAAGCCAGCGTCTATCCCGAATATCCTGCGCTTCTGCATGCGGCAAAGCAGCTGGGCCGGCCAGTGAAGTGGACGGATGGGCGCACTGAAAGCTTTCTGTCCGACAGCCATGGACGCGACCATGACATGGTGGCGGAGCTGGCGCTGGATGCCCAAGGGCACTTCCTCGCTGTCCGGATGACGGGTTTTGGAAACCTCGGTGCGTATTTGAGTAATGCGACCACGCTGCCTTCTACAGGCAACACCGTGAAGAACGTGGTCGGGGTCTACCGCACGCCGCTCGTGGAGGTGTCGACGCGCTGCGTCTTTACCAATACCACGCCGGTCGGCGCCTATCGTGGCGCGGGACGACCCGAAGGTAACTACTACATGGAGCGATTGGTCGAGACTGCTGCGCGGGAGATGGGCATCGACAGGGTAGAGCTACGCCGCCGCAACCAGATCCGCCCAGACCAGATTCCATACAAAGCGCCATCGGGGATGCTTTATGACAGTGGCGACTTTCCTGCCGTTCTGGACAAAGCGCTAGCCGCTGCCGATTGGGATAATTTCGCCGCCCGGCGGACCGAAAGCCGCACGCGTGGCAAGTTACGCGGCATCGGGATCGGGCAGTATCTCGAGGTAACGGCGCCGCCCTCTAAGGAGATGGGGGGCATTCGGTTCGACGAGGATGGTGGCGTGACCATCCTAACGGGCACGCTAGACTATGGTCAGGGGCATGCCTCGCCCTTTGCGCAGGTGCTGGTGGACCGGCTCGGCATTCCCTTTGAGTGCATCCGTTTGAGCCAGGGTGACAGTGACTTGCTAATCGCAGGCGGCGGCACGGGTGGTTCCCGCTCCATCATGGCGACTGGCACTGCGCTCTCGTCGGCCAGCGCACTGGTAATCGAGAAAGGAAGGGCGGCTGCGGCTCATGTATTGGAAGCCTCAGCCGCCGATATCGAGTTCTCCTCGGGAAGGTTCAACATTGTGGGCACGGACCGGGGGATCGGCATCCTGGAACTCGCGGCGCAACTGCGTGGGATGACACAACTGCCAGACAGATTGCCGCGCACGCTCGATGTGTCGCACACTGACCAATACGAGGATTCTGCTTTTCCCAACGGCTGCCACGTCGCTGAGGTTGAGGTCGATCCCGATACGGGGGAGGCGACAGTAGTGAGTTATGTCACCGCCAATGATTTCGGAGTGCTAGTGAACCCGATGCTGGTGACCGGTCAGGCGCATGGCGGCATTATGCAGGGTATAGGCCAGGCTCTGACGGAGCTGACGGCCTATAACGAGGAGGGGCAGCCGCTCAGCGGATCCTACATGGATTACTGCTTGCCGCGCGCGGAGCATGCGCCGTCGTTCGGCTTTACCAGTCACCCGGTTCCCGCTCGTACCAATGCCTTGGGCGCCAAAGGATGCGGTGAGGCGGGGTGTGCTGGCGCGCTACCCTCTGTCATGAATGCCGTTGTGGATGCTGTCGCAGAGTGCGGCATCCTTCACGTGGATATGCCAGCGACACCACTGAAGCTGTGGAGCCTTCTCAACACGGAAACTGAAGCGTGACCAGAGTGGGCTACTCTGAAGTGCTGCATCATCCCGTTGCAGGACCTTGACCCAACGTCAGCTTTCTGCAAATCGGCCGCCGCTTTTGGCTCCTGAGCGTCCGCTGCCAGCTTGGCAGCGGACGCAACGGCTACGGCCGCAGGAGATCGAGATGGTGGAGTTCCGCTCGACAACGGCCAACTTCTCGCCGGCGTCATCGAGCTTGATGCTGCCATGCGCTCGGGCCGCCTGGAGCATGACGGCAGCCCGCTGCTGGGGTGGTGCATCGACAACCTTGTCGGTAAGCCGGATCGCAGGGGCAACCTCTATCCGACAAGGCGCGGCCGAAGCAGAAGATCGATGCTGCTGTGGCGTTCATCATGGCGGTCGGGCGGTGGAGATCGAGCCGGAGCAGTCCACCAGCATCTATGAGTTGGCGGAGTTGTGGCCGGTGTGAGGCGGTGCGTATGGCAGCGGAAACACGATTGATATGGCGAAACGCTGCCATGTATCTTGATGCGACGCCGAAGTTATGCGGGCGTACTGCTTGCAGCTAGACTTGAGCTGGCGTGTCTACGTTGCCCTTAGTGTCTGTCCTTGAACATTCTCATGTTTGGCAGAGCATTCGCATCATTATGCGAATGGATGCTAGGCGGAGGAAGGCGAGTGCGGTGCAACTGAGGTTCTCCCAGTCCTTGGCGAGACGGCGGCATCGGTTGAGCCATGCGATGGTGCGTTCGGCGACCCATCGCCGGGGCAGCACCTCGAAGCCCTGCGCCGTATCGGAGCACCTGACGATCTGAAGCTGCACCTGGCGCAGCACGCGCTTCAGTGCGGCCTGGAACTTCGGCCCCTGATAGCCGGCATCGGCGTAGAGCTTGCGCAGGAACGGGAACATCCCGAAGGGCGTTGCCATGCCATGACCAGCACGCCGCCATCGCGGTCCTGAAGGCCAGCGCTATGCGCCACCGCGTGCGGCATCAGGCCAAGCGTGTCGACCAGGATGTGGCGCTTCTTGCCGCCATCATAGCCGTGCGGATCGATCGAAGGCCCCCCTTTTCCGCGGCCTTTACACTCTGGCTGTCGATGATCGCCGCCGTCGGACTGGCCTCGCGCCCGGCCTGCTCGCGGCACTGCACATGGAGCGCGTGGTGGATCCGCCCGAGCGTGCCGTCCCAGCCCCAGCGCATGAGGTAGCCATACAGCGTGCTGCGCGGCGGCAGGTCCTTCGGGATCGCCCGCCACTGGCAGCCCGTGCCAAGCACGTAGAGCAGACCGTTGACCACCTCTCGCAGGCCCACCGTCCGCGCGTTGCCACCGCGCTCCGCCGGCGGGATCAGACCGGCGATCAGTGCCCACTCCGCATCCGTCATGTCACTGGGGTAGCGTAACCCGCGCCGATCGTACCGAGACCGGTTCTCCGCCGTCCACATCTGCAACGCCTCCGCCAACTGCCCCAACCCAAGCGAATCACAGGTGGCTCAACGGATTCAAGATGTTCGCGGACAGACACTTACCCTGCTGACCACGTTGCAGATCAAACCCGAACTTGTCACCTTCACATGGCTCCTAAATGCTTGGGCGCTGGATATCGGAGATGTGGAGGAAGACGTCCTGCGAGCCAACATCGGGCTGAATAAAGCCCTAGCCCTTGGCTGCGTTGAACCACTTCACGGTGCCGGTAGCCATGGCAGTGTTCCGTTCACGAGAAGAGGTGCCGCCTCGCGAGGTTGCAGGACGGATCGAACTTCGCGGGAGACGGATACCAGGCTCGGCGCTTGATCATGAGCATGGAGAGCATGCCGAACCAAACGAGGTTGGCATATATGCCATGGGCTGCGGGGTACTGTTTCAACCAAAAACCAGATATTCCAACCGTGCGGCGTCCGGGCCGGCACCTTGGGAAGCTACTTACCTTGGCAAACCTTCGACCGCCGCGTGGAACTCAGGATAGGTCTGTTCCGCGATGGCCGCGTCGGCCCTGCCGGGCGACAGCCGGCGATGTAGATGCGCCGCCGATTGACTGCACGCTCGCACATGGCACCCGACCACAATGCGCGTGAATGCTGCAGAGGCGTGTTCGGTCGGAATGCATGTTGCTCGCGCGGTCCTTCCTCATGAACAGCGGCGCCAAGCCTACGCTGCTGCCAAGCCTCAGCCTTCTTGGCGAAGGCCGTGCGGGTAGAAGCTCTTCCGCTGCACCCAGCGGAAGCCCTCGTGCTTGGTGATGGCGGCGATCTCGACCGTGCCGCCGACGCTTTTCGGCAGAAAGACGGCGAAGCGGACGAAGCCGATCGTGGTCTCGACCAAGAAGCGCGCCAAGTCGATCGCGTCCTGGATCGGCATGGCGGGGACGGAGAGCGTCGCATAAAGCTCCCGGACCAGTTCCTCCTGCAGCCTGCCGGCCTTCTCTGCCGGCATGCCGTGCTTCACCAGCGCATCCCCAACATCGAAGCCGAGGCCAAGGATGAGTCGGTTGAGCACCTCGTACTGGCCATCCCACATCACGCCGAAGCTGGTCTCGTCCATGATCTGCCGTGGCGGTGGGCAAGCCTGTCCGGTCATACTGACCTCCCAAACCTCAGCAAGCGGCCGGCCGGCAGAGTAGCCGCAGAGCCGGAGTTGAAGGTTGGTTGGCTCCGGGCAGGATGCAGCCTTCTCTTCGAAGAGAAAGGCGCGCAGCCGCCCAGCTAGCTGCTCCATCGTGTAGCGCTCGGGGTCGAGGCGCCAGTCAGGATGCCCCGGGTCGCGCCCGGCGAAGCGCCGCCGCAAATCCTTGAGCAAGGTCTCGACAGACTCGTTGCCGATTCCGCCTGCCCCAGTGGACATTGCCCCGATCGGAAGGCCCTCGCAAAGGTTTGTAATCTTGTTGGCGTGGGCGTAAATCTGCCCGCTGCTCATGGTGCCGGCGCTGTCGGCCGCCATGACGACGCCGTCGTTGATCTTCACGGAAACGATTATGGTCACGGTGCTGCTCCCCGTAGCGGCGCCGGTCTCGCATGAACGGCTCCACCATCCTTGCGCGGGTAGTCGGTCTCACCTATCCGCTGAGGAAGGGATGTGCGGTGCGGATGGCCGCTCGGGCGGGGGCCGCTGGCCGGCGCCGCGCCGGCGGCCACGGTCCCGCACATGGTGATCGAGCTCCGTGGTCGCCTTGTCGGCGGCAGTCACGGCTGCGGCGGCGAGGATGCGCCAGCGCCGCCGATAGCGGATTATGCCCAGTAGCTTCGCAATCCGGCCCGCCATGTCGATCCGGCTCCTTCACAAACGACCTCTTGGCTGGCGGTCTCGCGGCCGTGCCAGTCCAAGCAGACGTGCTGCCCGACTGTGAGTTGCCAGCGCACCCGTCCTCGGAGTCATCCTCCTGCGCACATATCAGAGCGGATCATACTGACTTCGAAAAAATGTCATTGGCGTCGTCGGACCAGGTGGTCAGCAGGTTGGGCCAATCATGAGCGTTATTCTGATCTTGATCAGCGCGATAGCCTCGATTTGCCGGCGTATCCGGGCGAAGGACTTGAACTGATCGGCCGGCTTGTAGCACCAACGCTCGCTCAGATCGCCCGGAACCATTAGCGAGATGGCACAGATGACGCCGCATCCGTTCTCCACGATCTCGAACAACAGGCGCCTACCGTCGCGCTATGGATGCAGTGCGATCGGCGTGGTGGCCGGTTCGGTCATAATCCGCGCCTCCCGTGCGACGGGAAAAGCCTGGGCGGTGGTCCGTCGCCATCCCGTATGGGCAACTGCAACTCTGGCTCAGAGGCGGTCTGCCGCCTGCGCCTTTTCCAGTTCGCCTGGATCGACGGCAAGCACCTGGACGAGCGCTCCGGCGCCGTTGGCTTGGCGCGTGATCGTAGTCAAGACGCGCCGGTAGGCCGGGAAGGAGAGGCCCTCGACCAGTTCTTCCTCAGTCTCGACGGTGTAGGTGCCGGCCGGCTGTACGGCCCCGGCGCTCTTGATGGAGAAAGGACGCCGGAACACGAGGCTACTGGTATGCGTGCGGGTGGGCATGATTGCGCTCCTGCGCCGAGGTCGGCATCGCTCGCCGAAAGGTCGGCTTGGGGAGTGGCCCGCCCCGGGCACCGCGGCAACTCTCCAGCCGAGAATGCAGCGTCGAAACCGCACCCCGGGCTTTCTACTGGTCTACGTACTCTATATGGCGACGAGGGATGCCATTCCCCTATCACAACTCGCGTGGGATCAGGCTGGCGCCTGTTCTAGACATGCGTCGATCGGTTGTGAACGCCGCTTTCTTCGCCGAGGAAGCGACCTATCCTCTGCCGCGTTGATGTCGGCGCTACGCCCGGAGGAGGATCGCATGGCGCTTCGGCTGGTCTCCTCCGGTAATGGTTCGGCGCTGGCGATCCGCGACCATCTCATCCCACTGGTCCGAAAGCGTGGTGCCCTCGAAGTTCAACGCGATTCGGTACGACGGGTTACGCTCAGGGCCGACGCCTGGGTCATCGAGCACTGGACCCCATTCAACGACCCCATGCCGGGAGAGGCCTCGTCTCCCGGATACCGCCGTGCCCTGCAGCGGCAGCACACCGAGCCGGACCTGCCCTACGGGCTTGATGTGTGGCATGCCGGCGTGAAGGTGCTGAGCGTGCTCTGGGCCGATGACGGCGCTTTCGAGGTCAGCGACTTCGTCCGCGGCGGCTGGGAGGCGGAGGCGCTCGCATTGTAGCGGCCCTTGCGCATCCGCGCACACCCGCTCGGCGGCTTTGCACGGCTGCCATAGACCCATGAGCGCGCCATATGGCGGCTACATGTCGGCCCTGGCCTCATCAGAGCGGCCGGCAGGCGCGAGGAGACCGGTACTGCGCATCCTGACCCCAAGATCCCGCGGCATGCCGGCATGAACGCGCTGCGCACTCTCCGATCCCGGACCGTGGCGGGCAGCCGCTTCCGCCAGTTCACGCAGATCCGCGATCTGCCGGTCCTGATCGTGGATGAGCCGAGCGGCATTGCCGATCCTGACCCGGCGCCGGAGCCGCTGGAGGTTCTGCTGGCCGCGCTCGGCTCCGATCTCACTATCGGTATTCGGGCCGGTGCGATCGCCCGGGGCATCGCGCTCTCGAGCCTCGCGCTCGATCTGGAGGCGGACATCGCCGCCGCTCCGATGGACATGGTGCAACCAGCGCCGCTCGGTCTCGAGGCAGTGCGCGTCGCAGTTCATATCGAGGCAGATGCCCCGCGGGAGGCACTGGCGGCGCTGGTGACGCGGGCAACCTTGCGGTCGCCGGTCGCCAATACTCTGCACGATGGGACCGAGCTGAAGGTTGGTCTGGCCGAAGCACAAGGACGCTAAGCGCGGGGCTGCCTGGTTTGCTGGCGTTCCGGCGGGTCCAGCTGGCCGGCCCGATCGCGGATGGCTGCGGCCACTGCGTCCAGCACCAACCGGATCCGCGGGATCCTGCGGTTGTCCTTGTGCACGGCGAGCCAGATCTCGACCGCGGCTTGCGCCACCGGCGGCCGTAGGTGTTGCAGCCCATCCGGCAATGCATCCCCCCGCAATCGGGGCAGGCACGCCATGCCCTGACCGCACAACGTGGCTTGCAACTGTGCCTCTGGACTGTCGGTTCGCAATACCGAGGTCGCGCGGGGGGCGAGCTCGGCGAGCCAGTGGGCAAGCTGCGGCACCTCCGCCCCGTCCAGTCCGGTCACCAGCCGATGGCCCGGGCAGCCGGCCGCAAAATCCGGTGGGCCATGGCGCTCCAGATAGGCAGGGCTGGCGTAGAGGCCGTGCGCCATAGTGCCGACCCGCCGCGCGACGAGGTCATGCTGCTCGAAGCGCGTGAGACGCACAGCAACATCCGCCTCCCGCATGGCGAGGCTCATGTGCCGCACATTGGCCAGCAGCTCGATGCCGATCTCCGGATTGCCGAGCTGCAGCGCGCAGAAGGCGGGCGCTAGGACGTGGCTGGCGAGCGTCTCCACCGTCGTGACGCGCACTACCCCCACCAGCAGGGCATCGCGGCCGCCAACCGTCCGTTCCACCGCGAGCGCTTCCGCCTCGACGCGTTCCGCCTGGCCGAGCATCGCCTCGCCCGCCAGCGTCGGGACATAGCCATCCGGCGTGCGGTGGAGCAGCCGGGCGCTAAGGCCGCGCTCGAGCGAAGCGAGGCGGCGGCCGACGGTCGACTGGGTGACGCGCAGTTCCCGGGCGGCAGCCGAGAGGCTGCCGGTCCGGACGATGGCCAGGAAGAAGCGGAGGTCATCCCAGTCCAGCAACGGCTCGCCCACGCCTCCCTTCCTGCCGGGCATCGGCAGGACATGAAAGCAACGAGCGGAAGCGCTGCCGGGTTCGGCCGCCGCCTCAGTCGTCCTCGCGCGGAATGTCAGGGGTGTCGGGATAACCGGCGCCGGCGCCGTCATGCGGCTCGACCCTGTGAGTCTCCCGCATCAGGGTCAGGGCATCTCGGAAGGTGCCCGCCCAGTCGCCGCCATTCGTCTCGTGCAAGGTGCGCAGCCGGGGCGTCAGGCGCGCGACCAGGGCTGCGTCTTGGTTATTGGGGTCCATCGGTCACTCTCTTCGCTTCGGTTCGGGGACGTGCAGGCTGCATCGGCCATGGTCCCGCGAAGGGGGCGACAGCCGCACAGGAGTCAGGCCGGGTGCCGGACTAGGCCGGGCGTCAGCAGGGCAGTCCGGTCGCGGGTGCCGCGGCGGGCGCCGAGCACCGCCGCGATCACCGCGGCGATGAGGCTGCCACCGATGACGGCGCCCCAGGAGATGCGGGATGGCAGGGCCGGCCCGCCTTCGGGCAGGATAGCTGCGACTCGGACCGCGCTGGTTATATCGAATGGCATGGGTGTGCCTTTCAGGGATAAACCGCTCAGCGACCCAACGCTGCCCGGCCCGAGGGCGGGGCGCTGCATTTCCGCATAGGCACTAACCGCCTTTGCCGCCTGCCCGCGGCATCGGCCAGCCACCACCTTGAGAGGTAGATGCCCGACCAGCAGCCCATCCGGGCTCGGGCTGGGTCGCGCGCTCCGTGCCGGAACCGGGGATGTCCCAGCGTGGTGGGTGACGTGAAGGCTGATGCCGAGGTGGTGGTCCCGTTGGTCGAGGAGCACCTGACCATCGCGCGGCGCTTGGTCGAGATCGGGCGTGTCCGCGTCCATCTTTCGACCGCCACCGAGGACGCGCTGGTGCGGGAGACGCTGCGCGGCGAGCGCTTGGAGGTTAAGCGCGTCGCCCTCGGTCACGAGGTCGCTACTGCACCGGCTGCGCAGGACGAGGAAGACGGCGCGGTCCTCGTCGTGCCCATGCTGGAGGGAATCCTGATGGTGGGGCGCCGTCTCGTCTTCAAGGAGAAGCTCCGGATCCGCTGCATCGCCACGACCAGGACGGTCGAGGAAACCATCCCTCTGCGCCGCCAGATGGCGAGCGTGGAACGCCTGTCTACCGCTGCCCCTGCAAGCAGCCTCGAAGCTCAAATCCGTCCCGAGGGCGGTACCGGAGACCCAACATGACCCAGACGACCCTGACCGCCCTCTACGACAGGCGCGGCGATGCCGACACCGCGGCCGAGCGGCTGGTGACGGAAGCCGGCCTCGCCCAGTCCGACATCGCGGTGACCGCCCAGGAGGCGGGCCAGGACCCGGACGCGGCGGAGAGGGGCGGCTTTCTCGCCTCCCTGAAGAACCTGTTCGAGCCCGAACAGGACCGCAGGACCTATGTCGAGGCAGTCAGCCGCGGCGGCTTCCTGATGACCGTGCGGGTAGAGCAGCGCAGCGCCGAGCAGGCCATGGACATCCTGGAGGAGCACGGGGCGGTCGACCTCGATGATCGCCAGCAGTCCTGGCGCACGGAGGGGTTGAGCAGCCAGCAGGCCGCCGGCGCGGCGGCCCTCGCTGACGATACTGTGGTTACCGCTGCGGTGGCTGCACCGCAGCAAGTGCCCGCTACGGCGCCCGCCGCGGCGCTCGTGGGATCCCGCTCTCCAAGCGGCGACGAGAAGATCGAGCTAGTCGAGGAAAGCCTGCGTATCGACAAACGGGCGGTCGGCGGCGGCCGGGTGCGTGTGCGCAGCTACGTGGTCGAGACGCCGGTCGAGGAATCGGTGTCCCTGCGCAAGGAGCATGTCGAGATCGAGCGTCGGCCGATGGACCGCGCCCCGACCGCGGCCGATGAGGCACTGTTCGCCGAACGCGTGATCGAGGCGACCGAAACCGGCGAGGAAGCGATCATCGCCAAGGACGCCCGCGTCACCGAGGAGGTAGTCGTGCGGAAGGACGTGGAGGAGCGGGTCGAGACGGTGCACGATAAGCTCCGGCACACCGAGGTCGAGGTGGACGACACCCGTGCGACCGATGCCGAGGGCAACGCCACGGCGCCGGCATCATCATCGGGTCGCCTGGACTCCGCGCCGCGTCGCTGATCGCCGCGGTCGGCTGCGACCGGATAGGAGGGAAGCGGTGCCAGCAGGTGCCGCTCCTTCTCCAACACCCTTCGCTTGTGGCGCCCCTTGGCGCCGGCCCGGCGCAATCGCCGTGTCTGTTCTGATCGAGAGTCGCCGACCCCATGTCCCAGATGACCAGCACCATCACCCAGGCGGGCAACGCACAAAAGGCCATGCCTCCCGCTTCTGGCATGCGAGAGCTGAGAGCGATCACCCAGCGCTTCCAGACAGCGGTACCGCGCACCGCTGCGTGGCAACTCGCCACCACCTTCTTGCCCTTGTTAGCGCTGCTCGCGGCGATGCAGGCCGGCCTCGCCTTGGGCTGGTGGTGGGTGCTGGCGCTAGGCCTGCCGGCGGCAGGGTTGACGGTGCGCGTCTTCGCTCTGCAACATGATTGCGGGCACGGCTCGCTGTTCCGCACTCAGCGTGCCAACGACCTTGTTGGACGGCTCTGCTCGCTGTTCACTTTCACGCCCTACGGGCACTGGCGGCGGCAGCACGCCGGGCACCACGCGGTCTGGAATGACCTCGACCGCCGCGACCGCGGCACCGACATCTACTCGACCTGTGAGACTGTTGCCGAGTACCGGGCCATGGGTCGCGGACGCCGCCGTGCCTACCGCATCCTGCGTCATCCGCTGCTCATGCTTCTGGTATTCCCGCCTCTGGTGTTCCTCGTGCTCTACCGCGTTCCGTATGACGCACCGGCCGGCTGGAGCCGGGAGCACCGCAGCGTGCACCTGACGAACCTTTCGTTGCTCGCCTTTTACGGCGGCTTCTCGGCGCTGCTCGGCATCTGGCCGGTGACAGCCGGCGTCCTCGCGGTGATGGTGCCGGCCAGCATCGCCGGCGTCTGGCTCTTCTCGGTGCAGCACCGCTTTGACGGGGTGCATTGGGCTCGCCACTCGGCCTGGGATCGGGTGGCCGCATCACTCGCCGGGAGCTCCTACCTGCAACTGCCAGCGGTTTTGCGGTGGTTGACGGCGAGTCTCGGCTTCCATCACGTGCACCACCTCGCGCCGCGCATTCCGAATTACCTGCTGGAGGCCTGCCACGACGCGCATCCCGCCTTCGCTACTGCGCGGGTGGTCACGCTGCGTGAGGCATTCTCGGCGCCCGACCACCTGCTGTGGGACGAGGAGGCCGGCCGCATGGTGACGTTCAAGGAGGCCGAGGAGGCGCTGCCCAATAAAGGGCTTGATGGTGTCGCGGCGGGCCAGGCTTGCTCAGCCGAAGCGCAGCCTCGGCGGCCCTCCACGCTGGCCGGTTCCGACGGCCGCCCAGTGCTGGGCGAGGCCCGCACCGCCCTGCCAGACGCACCGACAGCTCCGAGGCAGACCCGCGTGGCCGATGGGAGTAGCGCGACGTGAAACCGGCCGCGATGATGACGCGCGGTGGGGCCAGGGTCCTTGCCCTGATGCAGTCCGGATCGGGGGAACGTCGTGACGATCACAATATACCATGACCCGAAATGCGCCACGTCACGCGATGTCCTGGCGCTCATTCGCAACAGTGGCGAGGAGCCGGAGACTATCGAGTACCTGAAGGCGCCGCCCTCGCGTGAGACGCTCGTAGGCTTGCTCCGGCGCATGGACATCCCCGTGCGCGACCTGCTGCGCCAGGAAGTGCCCTCATACGAGAAGTTCGGTCTCGATGACGCCAAGTGGGCTGACGACGCGCTGATCGACCTGATGCTGCGGCACCCCGTTCTGATGAACCGCCCGATCGTGGTCAGTCCCCTTGGCGTGCGGCTGTGCCGGCCATCGGAGACGGTCTTGAACATCCTGCCCGCTCCACAAGAGAGCGCCTTCCGCAAAGAAAATGGTGCGCCTGTTATTGATGACGAGGGAAGACGCGTTGACCGGACCGCTTTGGACTGAGCGCATCCCGGACAGGGCCAGTCGCACTGGCATATGCGCTGGCTCGACGGCACAGAGCATCACCCCGTCTGTGCCGGCTGTTGGGGGAACGCACCTTCATAGCGGGCCAGGATGAGGTTCCGTGCCAACGTCACCCCCCAGGGCCTAGAGCAGGCATGACGGCGAGATCAAGCCGGCGCGAGGCAGAGCTGGAAGCGGAGAACGAACGCCTGCGGACCGAGCTTGCCGCCGCTGAGAGCCGTGCTGCAAAGAAGGCTGATGTGCGAACGCACGAGCTCGCCGACGCGCGCACTGATCTCGCGAGTTCCGAGGCGCTGAACACGGAGCTTCGCCGAGCTAACGCTGAACTGGAGGAGAGCGAGCGGCATCGGGACCTGCTACTGGCCGAGCTGAACCACCGCGTAAAGAACATTCTTGCCACCGTGCAGGGACTTGCCGCGCAGACGCTGAAGGGAGTCGGTGGTGATCCTCGGCGCTTCGCCCGGCACTTCGGAGCGCGGCTGCGGACCTTGGCGAGGGCGCACGACATGCTGGCGGCTGGCGGGTGGGAGCCGGCCGGCATTGAGGACACCGCTCGGGTTGCGCTGGTGCCGTGGCTGGGGACGGGCCGGGCCATCCAGCTCAACATCTCGGGCGGTTGCCTCGGCGTGATGGTATCGCCACGACAGGCGCAGGCGCTGGTACTCGCCTTCCACGAACTCGCCACCAATGCGACCAAGTACGGTGCGCTCTCCGTTTCCGAGGGGCATGTCGAGACCCGATGCGAGGTCGGAGCGGACGGAGCTATGACGATCCACTGGGCAGAAGCGGACGGTCCGCCGGTGGTAGGGCCGCCGGACCGGCGGGGCTTCGGCACCCGACTATTGGAGCGCGGCCTGGCAATGGACCTCGGACCCGGCAGCAGCGTCGAGCTGCACTTCGAACCGGCCGGTTTGCAGGCGGCAATCCGCTTCATCCCCACGCAGAGGCCGCAGTGGCCGCTCAACCGCCATCGGAGTGCCTAACGACCCGCCCGCAGGCTGCTAGTTCAGAGAGTGTTCGCTCCCAGTTCCCACCGCTGCTCCAGTCGGTCTCCCGAAAATCAAGCAACGTGGCTCTGGTGGACGTGTCCGTCGTATATCGGGCGCCGGTATGCGAGCCATGGCGGCAACGGAATGCCGGGTCTGGCGCGTGTTCGTCAGATCGAAGATCCAGTCGAAATCTCTCTCGCGTGGTTGAGCGCATGCGCCCAACGGCTGCCCTTGCAGGGTCGAGGTACTTCCGGCGGATGCGATAGGCCATACGCCGGCGCGTTGCCGACTCGTTCCGCGCGGGGCTGGCTATGCTTCCGTCCTTGCGGCCGGCGTTCTTCGCACTCGGCCTGGTGCACCCACCGGGTCTGTAAGATCCGACCGGGTTGTCGGCTCGGCTTCGCGGAAGATATGCCGCAGGCATTTGACCTGTCGCCCCCGGCGGCCAGCACCGGGGCCATGGTGACCTCCTTCCACCGTGGGGGCTGGGCCACGGGTACGATCTTGGATGCCGATGGCGGTGTCATGGCCTGGTGAAACACGTATAACCGGATCAGAGGCGCGCTGTGGCAACCGGCCAGCGCACCCACCTTGAAACGTCCGGAGGGACAGCATGAGCGCCAAGGTTGAGGCGACGACCGAATTCCGTCCTCACAGCTCGCATTGGGGCGTCTTCACGGCGGCGATGCGCGATGGCGAACTCCTGGTCCGCCCGCATCCGGGCGATCCCGACCCGAACGACATCATCCGGAACTTCCCCTCCGCGCTCCGGCATCCTGCCCGCATCGCGCAACCCATGGTACGCCGCGGCTGGCTCGAGCGTGGCCCAGGCCCGGATCGCCGTCGCGGCCGGGACGAGTTCATCCCGATGGCCTGGGACGCGGTGCTGGACCTGCTGGGCGGGGAGCTTCACCGCATCCGGGACAGCCATGGGCCGGCCGGGGTCTTCGGCGGCTCCTACGGCTGGTCGAGCGCCGGACGCTTCCATCATGCACAGAGCCAGATCCATCGCTTCCTGAACTGCGCATTCGGTGGATACGTCGCCTCGGTCAATAGCTACAGCTCCGGCGCCGCCTCGGTCGTCATCCCCTACATCATGGGAAACTACGAGGAACTCACGAAGCACAACGTGACCTGGGATCAGGTCGCCGCACATAGCGACGTGGTGCTGGCCTTCGGCGGGATGGCGCTGAAGAATGCCATGGTCGCCGGCGGCGGGATCAGTGAGCATGTCGAACGCGGCGCCATGCAGGCGGCCCGCGAGCGTGGCTGCAACTTCATCCTCGTCGGGCCGCTGCGGAGCGACCTGCCCGAGGAAGCCGGCGCCGAGTGGGTCGCCAATATCCCCGGCACCGACACCGCCCTGATGCTCGCGCTGGTGCACACTCTGGTCGCCGAGGGACTGCACGACCAGGCCTTCCTCGACCGCTACACCGTCGGCTGGCCGGTCTTCGAGCGCTACCTCCTCGGCGAGGCCGATGGCCAGCCGAAGGACGCCGATTGGGCAGCGCCCGTCACCGGCGTATCGGCGGAAGCGATCCGCAGCCTGGCACGCCGTCTGCACGGCCGGCGCGTGCTGGTGACCGTGGCCCACGCGTTGCAACGGGCGGAGCATGGCGAACAGCCCGTCTGGATGGGCGCCGTGCTGGCCGCCGCCCTGGGGCAGATCGGCCTGCCGGGCGGTGGCTACGGCTATGCGCTGGGTGCCATCGGCTATTACGGCCGGCGCGCCAACGCGGTGCCCGGCCCGACGCTGCCCCAAGGGCGCAACCGGCACGGGGACTTCATCCCGGTGGCGCGCATCGCCGACATGCTGCTGAACCCCGGCGCGGCCTACCGCTACAAGGGCCAAACGCGGACCTATCCCGATATCCGGCTGGTCTACTGGGCCGGCGGCAACCCCTTCCACCACCACCAGGACCTCAACCGGCTTCGGGAAGCCTTTGCGCGCCTCGACACGCTGGTGGTGCATGAACTGGCCTGGACTGCCACGGCGCGTCACGCCGACATCGTCCTGCCCGCGACGATGACCCTGGAGCGGGAGGATATCGGCTACAGCTCGCATGACCCCCTGATGGTGGCCATGCATCGCATCGCGGACCCCCATGGCGAGGCACGGGACGACTACGACATCTTCGCCGCCCTCAGCAGGCGTCTCGGCGTGGAGGACGCCTTCACCGAAGGCCGCAGCAGCCGCGACTGGCTGCGCCACCTCTATGCGCGCACGCAGCAGGCGCTGCAGGAAGCCGGCCTGCCAGCGCCGGACTTCGATGCCTTTTGGGCCGCCGGGAGCCTGCGCCTGCCGCAGGCGCCGGACGATGGCGGCCCCTGGCGCGCCTTCCGCGAAAACCCGGAGGCCAACCCGTTGCCAACGCCCAGCGGCCGGATCGAGATTTCCTCCGAGACGATCGCCGCCTATGGCGAGGCGAGCTGTCCCGGCCATCCCGCCTGGCTTCCTCCCGAGGAGGTGCCGGGTGACGCTACCCGGCTCCACCTCATCGCCAACCAGCCTGCGACGCGGCTGCACAGCCAGCTCGATTTCGGCGCGCATAGCGTTGCAGCCAAGCACCGCGGCCGTGAGGTCGCCTCCATGCATCCGGCGGACGCGGTGGAGCGCGGCATCGCGGATGGCGACATCATCCGCCTGTTCAATGGCCGCGGTGCCTGCCTGGCCGCGGTGCGGCTGACAGCCGATATCCGCCCCGGCGTCATCCAGCTGGCCACCGGCGCCTGGTATGATCCCGAGAACCCGGAAGACGACCGGCCGCTCTGCGTGCACGGCAACCCGAACGTGCTGACGCGGGATGCCGGGACTTCGGCCCTCGCCCAGGGCTGCACGGGGCAGCTGACGGTGGTGGAGGTGGAGCGGTTCAACGGCAACCTGCCGCCCATCCGCGCCTTCGATCCGCCGATGGCCGGATGATCTGCCCAGGCATCGCGGCAAGGCCGCGATGCCGCTTTTCGAGCACTCCTGCCGCTCCCGGCGTCAGTCTCGCGCGGCGTGGACGGAGCGCTGCCGACGGTTGGACCATCTTTCGCGGCGGCCGCATCGCTGATGAATGCCGCTCGCAGACCGCTGGCCGCCATGGAGCCAAGGCGGCCATCGCCAAGGGCCCACGGCCACCCGCCGAGCGGCGCCGTGCTGGTGTCCGGCCGCATCGTCGAAGCGAACGGGTGCGGCTCCAGCTTCCGGCACAGGCATATCTGCATTGCCTTTGCCGCGACCTGTGCCACTGCGCTCGAGGTGCGGCTGAACTCCGAGAATGGGCTGCCGGCCAAGGCCGTCGCTTTGGGCAAACCTGTCAGCAACGATCGCCGTGTCGGGCGACATCCGCGGCCTCGCCGCTGGCCAGCGGGCGGACGGTGGATGGGCAGCGCGGCGCCCCTGTGTTACTGGCGTCGTCCTGCGTAGTCACGCCGGCGGAGACCGACCCGGGCGTGAAGCGGCTGGCGAGCGTGAGTTGCTGCCATCATCGGCTTGCCGCGTTGAAGCCCCGAACCTGAAGGATTACCCAGTGACGAAGCGCTTGCTCCTGGTTGCCGCCTTCCTGGCTGGCATGCATGCCCTTGCCCTGGCCGCCGAGGCCGCGACGCTCGACACGGTAAGGCAACGCGGCATTCTCTCCTGCGGCGTCTCGACCGGCTTCGCCGGCTTCTCGGCGCCGGACAGCCAGGGCAACTACCGCGGCCTCGACGTGGATTATTGCCGCGCCATCTCTGCCGCCGTGCTCGGCGATGCGGCCAAGGTGCGCTTCGTGCCGCTGACGGCGCAGAACCGCTTCACCGCCTTGCAGTCGGGCGAGATCGACGTGCTGCTGCGTAACTCCACCCAAACCTTTCTGCGCGATGCCTCGATCGGCCTGCATATCGGGCCGGTGAATTTCTACGATGGCCAAGGATTTGCTGTGCGGCGCGATGCCGGCGTCGCCAAAGTCACTGATCTTAATGGCGCGACCGTCTGCGTTGCCCAGGGTACGACGCATGAGGTGACGCTCGGGGATACGGCGCGGGCGCGCGGCATCCGCTTCCAGCCTGTGGTCTTCGAACGGCCGGATACGATGTACGCTGCCTTCTTCGCCGGCCGCTGCGATGCGATGACGCAGGATGCCTCGGCGCTCGCCGCCGCCGTCAGCGTCGCGCCCAACCCGGCCGACTACATGGTAGTGTCCGAGACCATCTCGAAGGAGCCGCTCGGGCCCTTCACCCGCAACGGCGATGACCAGTGGTCCAACATCGTCGCCTGGGTACATTACGGTTTGGTCGAGGCTGAGGAACAGGGCGTGACTGCGGCCAATGTCGAGGAGCAGGCCAGGGGGCCAAATCCGGTGGCGCAGCGGCTGCTCGGCACCAGTGGCGAATTCGGCTCTCGCCTGGGACTCGACAATCGCTGGATGCTGAACGCCATCAGAGCGGTCGGCAATTACGGCGAGATCTTCGAACGCAATGTCGGGGCCCAAAGCCCGCTCAAGCTGCAGCGCGGCCTGAACGGGCTTTGGAGTGGCGGCGGGCTGATGTACGCCATACCCTATCGCTGAACCGTTCACATCCACCGGGTGCCGAGAAGCACAGCGATGGCCGGCACCCGTCCGTCCCCGGGGGAGCGCGGTCATCCTTGCAGGCAGCGGAGGATGCTCGGCGTTCGGGCCCTGCCCCCGGACGTGGTGCAGGACGCCGCCACAGTAATGGTGGCGGCCATCGTGCTGGCCCTCCGTAGGGTCGGGTTGTCGAGCCCTAACCCCGCCATGCCATCCGCCGCAGCGCATCGGGCGTGCCGGCACAGAAGCTTCAGTAATGGTCTCTATTGGCCGCCTTCATGGAGGGCCTTGATCCCCGGACATGCGTCGGCCTGGAGGATGCCGCGAGGTTTCGCCGGCCGTTGGCGAACTGGGCCAGGAGCCGTGCCGCCTGCGTCCTGCCAAGATCCGTGGCTTGATGAGATTGATTATCATTTGCATAAAGCGTGACAGTTTGCTAATCCGCCCAGCCTGAAGCTGGGGACCAGATTTTCGATGCCGGATGCAACAGCGCCCGTCACTGGTAGGCTAGGGGTTGGGACGGCCCTTGTTTTCGCGCTGGCCGTGTCGCAACCGGCCTGGGCGCAAACCGCGGCGCCCGCTCCCTCCGGCGAGCTCGTTGCGATACCGGAACTCAATATCGCCGCCGACCGGAACCGGGGGCATGGGCCGGTTCAGGGTTACCTCGCGCCCGTCAGCAGCACCGCGACCAAGACCGACACGCCGGTGCTGGAGACGCCCCAGTCCATCTCAACCGTCACGCGCGACCAGATCGAGGCGCAGGCGGCACAGAATGCCAATGGCGTTCTCCGCTACACTCCAGGCGTCGCCACCGATACGCGCGGCGCCGTGGCGCTGCGGCTCGACCAGTATTTCATCCGCGGCTTCACCGTGCCCCAATTCCTCGACGGCATGCGCCTCTTCGGCGGACGCGACGCCAACCCCAGCGTCGATATCTACCGGATGGAGCGGGTGGACGTGCTGCGCGGGCCGCCCTCGGTGCTCTATGGCCAGTCGAGCCCGGGCGGGCTGGTGAATTTCGTCAGCAAGCGCCCGACCGACACCCCTTATCGCGAGTTGCTGCTGCAGGGCGGCAGCTACGGCACCTTCCGCGGCGGGCTGGACCTGAGCGGCGCGCTGAACGAGAACCGCACCGTTCTCGGGCGGGTCACCGGCTCCTACACCCGGTCCGACACGCAGATCGACCGGGTGGAGGAGGAACGCTACTTCATCGCGCCCTCCCTCACCCTGAAGCCGACCAGCGACACCACCATCACCCTGCTCGGCCTCTACCAGCGCGACCCGCAGGGCGGCTCCTACGGCTCGGTGCCGGCCTATGGGTCGGTCCTGCCGAACCCGAATGGCCGCATCCCGACCGGGCGGTGGGACGGCAACCCGAATTTCGACCGGCTGAACCGCACCCAGTACCAGATCGGCTACTTGGCCGAGCACCGCTTCAACGACACCTTCACGCTGCGGCAGAATTTCCGCTACGCGCATTCGGACGGCTACTACCGCCAGCTCTATGGCGGCTTCACCGCCAACATTCTGCCGGATCTCCGCACAGTCCAGCGTTCGACGACGGGCTCCAACGTGTCCTTCGACACCATAACCCTCGACACGCATCTGGAGTCGCGCTTCGCGACCGGCCCTGTGGCGCATACGCTGCTGACGGGCCTCGATTACTACAACGTGCGCAGTCGGACCTTCAGTGGCTTCGAGCAGGTCGCACCCTCCTACGACCTGTTCAATCCGATCTATGATGGCGTCGCCATTCGCCCACTCAGCTACCAGACGCGGGCGGTGCAGGACCAGAACAGCCTCGGCGTCTACGCGCAGGACCAGATCCGCGTCGGGCGCGTCGCCATCCAGCTCGGCGGCCGCTACGACAGCTACGACAGCGACACGGTGACCGAGACCTTCGCCAGCCGCTCGGCGACGCGCAGCACCCAGGATGTCGGCGCCTTCACCGGCCGCGCCGGCATCGTCTACCTCTTCGACAGCGGCTTCGCGCCCTACTTCTCCTATGCCGAGAGCTTCGAGCCGCAATCCGGCAGCTTCGCGCCGGCCCGCGGCGCCCGGCCCTTCGACCCCACCACCGGCCGGCAATACGAGGTCGGCCTGCGCTACCAGCCGCCCGGCACCAATGCGCTGGTCTCCGTCGCCGCCTTCGACCTGACGCGGCAGAACGTGCTGACGACGGACCCAAACGACAGCCGCTACTCGGTCCAGACCGGCGAGGTCCGCTCGCGCGGCGTGGAACTCGAGGCCAAGGCCAGCCTGGCGAGCGGCCTCGACATCACTGGCGCCTTTACCTACCTCGATGCCGAGGTGACGCAGAGCAACACCACCGTGGTCGAGAACCGCGGCATCGCCGGCAACCGAACCGCGACGCGGGCGGAGAAGGGCACGACACCAGTCGGCGTGCCGGACATCCTGGCCTCGGTCTGGGCCAACTACACCTTCCAGCCCGGCCACCGCCTGGAAGGCGCTGGCCTCGGCGCCGGCGTCCGCTATGTCGGGGCAAGCTGGGGCGACACGGCGAACACGCTGAAGGTGCCGGACTACACGCTGGTCGATTTGGTCGGGCGCTATGACCTCGGCAAGATCGCCCCCACCCTCGGCAATACCAGCCTGCAGGTGAACATCACCAACCTCTTCGACACCGACTACGTCTCGACCTGCAACACCTATGCCTGGTGCTGGTACGGCTTCCGCCGCAGCGTCATCGCCACGGTGAGGCACCGCTTCTGATGCGCCTGCCGCCCTGGACCGGCATTCTGTCACGCAGCGTCGCCGCAATCCTCGGCGGCTACCTGCTCGCCTCGCTGGTTGCCGCCTGTTGCGCGCTCGGCCTCGCACTGCCGCGGGCGGAGGCGGTGATGACCGGCGCCATGCTGGCCTTCGCCGTGCAGGCCGGCGCCGTCGTCTATGTCTTCGCCGTCCGCAGCGTCTGGCGGGCCTGGGCCGGGCTGGCGCTGCCGGCGGCGTTGCTCGGTGGGCTGCTCTGGCTGTTGCAATTTGGGGGTGCCGCATGAAGCCCGGCTTCCGCCAGAGCATGGCCTGGCTGCACACCTGGTCCGGCCTGCTGGTCGGCTGGGTACTCTTCGCCGTCTTCCTGACCGGAACGGCCGCCTATCTCCGGCCGGAGATCTCGCTCTGGATGCGGCCGGAGCTCGAGGTGACGCGGCCCGGACCCGACATCGCGCCCCGGCTGATGGAGGCGATGGCGCGCCTCGCTCCCAGCTCGCAAAGCTGGACGATCGGCATGCCGACGGCGCGGGACCCGGTGGCACGGGTGTTCTGGCGCGACCCGCAGGCACCGAACCGCCGCGGCTCCCGCGATGCTGCCCTGCATCCCGTGACCGGCGAGGTGCTGACCGCGCGGGCGACCCGCGGCGGCGAGTTCTTCTACCGTTTCCATTTCGACCTGCACTACATGTCACCGATCGTGGCGCGCTGGATCGTCAGTGCCTGCGCGATGTTCATGCTGGTGGCGATCATCAGCGGCATCATCACCCATCGCCGCATCTTCGCCGACTTCTTCACCTTCCGCCCTGGCAAGGGGCAGCGGTCCTGGCTGGACGGCCATGCCGTCGCCGCCGTCCTTGCTTTGCCCTATCACCTGATGATCACCTACACAGGCCTCGTCACGTTGATGTTCCTGACGATGCCCTGGGGCGCGCAACTCGCCTACAAGGGCGACCGTGCGGCGATGAACGCCGACATCTTCGGCAATGCTCCGGTGACGCGGCCGGCCGGCCGACCGGCGCCGCTGGTCGAGATCGGGCCGCTGGTGGAGGAGGCCGCGCGGCGCTGGGAGGGCGGCAGCGTCGGCCGCATCACCGTGCAGAACCCGGGTGATGCGCGGGCGACCATTCAGCTGGTACGCCAGGACTCCGAGCGGATCTCCTTCAACCCGCAATCCCTGCTCTTCGATGGCACGACCGGCGTCCTGATCTCGGCCACCGGCGAGGCGGCGCTGCCGGCGGCGGAGACGCGCGGCGTGATGTACGGGCTGCATGTCGGCCGCTTCGCCGGGCCGCTGCTGCGCGGGCTGTTCCTGCTTTCGGGCCTCGCCGGCAGCGTGATGGTGGCCACGGGCTGCGTCCTCTGGGCGGTGCGGACCCGGCAGCAGGCAGAGAAGCGCGGCCGGGTCGGCTTCGGCACGCGGCTGGTCGAGCACCTCAACATCGCGGCCATCGCCGGGCTGCCGGTCGCCATGGCCACCTTCTTCTGGGCCAACCGGCTGCTCCCGGCGCAGATGGAGGGTCGGGCGGAGTGGGAGATCCACCTGTTCTTCGCCGCCTGGGGCCTCTGCTTGCTGCACCCGCTGCTGCGGAGCGGCCGGCGGGCCTGGGTGGAGCAGCTCGGCCTTGGCGCCCTCCTTTTCGCGCTGTTGCCGGTGCTCAACTTCGTCATCACCCGCCGCCATCTCGGCGTGACCCTGGCCGAGGGCGACTGGATCCGCGCTGGCTTCGACCTTGGGCTGCTGGCGCTCGGCGCGGCGCTCGGCGCGGTCGCCCTGTTGGTGGCGCAGCACGAGCGAACGCGGCCGGGCACGAGGCGCCGTGCCACCGCGCCGCTCGCCACGGCGGAAGCGGCCGAGTGATGATGCTTGGCCTCGCCTTGCCCTATGCCGGCTTCACCGCGCTCTGTCTGGCCATGGAGCGACACCACGAGCAGGTGCTCGGCCGGCGGCAAATCCCGCCCGGGCTGCAGCTGGTGCTACGCCTCGTCGGCTGGCTGCTGCTGCTGGCTTCCCCGCTGCCCTGCCTCGCCCTCGCCGGCTGGGGAGGCGGGAGCGTGCTGTGGTGCGGGATGCTGACCGCCGCCGCCCTGCTGCTGACCCTCCTGCTGGCCTATATGCCGCGGCTGGCCGCCGGGCTCGCCTTGGTCCTGCCGATGCTTGGCCTGCTGCTTGCGTCCTGACCCGAAGGAAAGACGACATGATCAAGACACGCATCATGATGCTGGTGGCCACGCTGCTGGCCGCACCGCTTCCCGTCGCGGCGCATCAGGTCTGGCTCGAGCGAGAGGGGGATACGGTTCGGGCCTATTTCGGCGAGCCGGTCGAGGATACGCGGGAGCGTAGCGGCGGGCTGCTCGACCGCATTGCGAGCCCACGCATCTTCACGGACGACCTATCGAAGCCGCTGCCCCTTCGCCGCGAGGCCGACCACGTCCAGGCCAGCCTGCCCCCCGGGAGCGGCGACGTGCGGCTGGTGGAGGATGGCCTGGCCCCATACGGCCGTACGCCGGAGCAGCGCACCCGGCCCATCATGCTGGCGCGCGAAGGGCGAGCCGAGGTGCGCGGCGTCATGGAGTTGGAGCTGGTGCCCGTGGCGCCGGGCGCCAACAGCTTCACCCTGTTGCTGCGGGGCCAGCCGTTGCCCCGTGCCGAGGTGACCGTGGTGGCCCCTCCGCGCTGGGAGCGCCGGCTGCACACCAACGCGGAGGGCCGGGTCACGATCGCCACGCCCTGGGCTGGGCGCTATGTCATGGAAGCCGTGCATACGGAGGATCGCGCAGGCGGTGCCGGCGAGGCGGCCTACGCCAAGCAAAGGCTGGTTTCGACCGTCTCGTTTTCCGTGGCTGAGGGTCTGGCCTGGGCTGAGCGCCGGTGAATACCTTTCCGTGATCGAAGACCGGCGGCGCTGGTGACGTCTGCGACCGGGATGTCGGCGTCCATTTCCAAGTGCGAGGTCGTGTACCAATCGCCGCATCACTGCATCGCCTAAAGATCGGCTGCGCCTGCGCGGCGTGAAGCCGGTCACCTCCGACGCTTATGGAAAGGCTCGACGAGTGAGCGGCGCGGCGCTCGCGCTACAGGGCGCTGAAGGCCATCGGTGCCGCGAGCGATAGCCCAGCCGTCAGCCTGCCAAAAGGCGTCGCCCTTACGCCACACTGTAGGATGCGACTGCGAGGGGCCGCGGGAACGCCCCGGTCGGACGCAACCTGCAGCGATTCTTCAAAGCAATCCCCAGCCAAAATTTATCACGCTTAAATCGCAAGCTGATGTCGCGCCGGTAGCGTGAAATGAACGGGTAAACTTACAAACATTTCGCCAGGCCGAAACGAAATATAAAGCTTCAACAAAGCATCATATACTATCCCTTACTCTAGAATGGCGCCCGGTTAACCTGCCGGCCGGCAGCAAAAGCTGCTGCCTTCGGGGAGAACCTATTATGGCTGCTGAGCTTCCGACGCCTGACACGGCGAAGAACGTCATTTTCATGCTCCCCGACGGAGCTTCCACCGCCTATCTGACGAATTACCGCTACTTCAAGGAAGGCCCTGACGCCCCGGTCTGGGAGCCCCTGCTGAAGGGCATGGTGCAGACCGACTCCTTCAACAACCCGATCACGGACTCGGCCGCTGGCGCCAATGCCTATGCCACCGGAGTCAAAACCCGCAACGGCTCGGTCGGCGTCGACTTCTTCGGCAACGAACTCACCTCGGTGACCGATCTGGCGTCCGAGGCCGGCAAGGCGACGGGCATCGTCTCCACCGCCGCCGTCACCGACGCCTCTCCCGCAGCCTTCGGCGCCAGCAACGCGCTGCGCGGCAATCAGGCCGACATCGCCCAGCAATACATCGGCGACAACCAGTTGGACGTCGTGCTGGGCGCGGGCCGCAACCAGTTCACCACCGAGAGCGAGGATGGCACGCAGCCTGACGGCACCGACCTGTTCGGCCTCGCCGAGCAGCAGGGCATGGCCTACGTCTCCAATGCGCAGGAACTGGCCAATTTCGACGGCGAACGCGTCCTTGGCCTGTTCAACAACGAGGACTACCTGGACGCCATCGGCGAGCGCCCCGCCGAGGAGCCGAGCCTGGCCCAGATGACCGAGGTGGCGCTCGACACCCTCTCCAAGGACAAGGACGGCTTCGTGCTGTTTCTGGAGGAAGAGAATACCGACACCTTCGGGCACGGCAACGACGCCGCAACAGCCATGCATGCCTTGTCGTCCTTCGAGGCGAGCATGCAGAAGGTGCTGGAGTTCCAGAAGGCGAACCCGGACACGCTGGTTGTCATGGTTGCCGACCATGACACGGGCGGCATGTCGGTGCAGCCGACCGCTGATGCGTCGCCCGCTGTGTTCCGCGACTTCACGGCAACCGCGGAGGAAATGGCCGAGCAATTCGATGCCGCCAGCGCCACCTCCATCCGCGGCACCGTCGAGCAGTACACCGGCCTGACGCTGAGCGACGACGAGATCGCCGAATTGCAAGGCAACGAGGATATCCCTCTCGCCCTTGCGGAGCTGCTGAGCGCCAAGGGCGGCGTCGAGTTCACGACGACCGGCCACACGGCGCTGGATGTGCCGATCTTCGCCGTCGGTCCTGGCGCCGAGCTGTTCACGGGCGTGCAGGAGAACTCGGCCATCGGCCAGCATGTTGCCGAGGCGATGGGCCTGTCGCTGCCGCTCGATCAGCAGGATGGCGGCGCGGATCGCTTCGCCGTCACCAGCCTGTTCGACAGCGCCTTCGGCAGCATCCCGGCGGTGAACACGGTCCGGAACCTGGTGGCGCAACTCGAAGGCGATGGCCTGGACGGCCTTGCCGACCGCCTCGCCGGCCTGTGGAGCGGCATGGACAACAGCGAATTCGTGTCGAGCGTGTTGGAGAACACGCTGGACGCCGCCCCCGACGCGACCCAGCTCGCCTACTGGAGCGGCGTCCTGACGGGCAACGGTGGCGATCGCGGTGCGGTTCTGCTGGACATCTCCGAACTCCCGGAGCACCGCGAGGCTCTCCTCGAACTCCCGGTGTCGGAGGTTGATTTCAGCCCGATTGGCTAGCGGCGGCGTGGTGGACTGCTGAGGACCGAACCCCACTGGCGCCGCCAGTGGGGTTCGCTTGGCCGCTTCCGCAGGCTGGGGGCTCCTGCCTTGATCCGCTCAAGGCGTGGGCCCCGCTGCACCCCATCGTTCCAGGCGCGCGGACCGGGGCCGAATTCGCGGCCAGCCGGCCGCAGACCATGAAGCAACGGGCATCCGGAACCTTCGAGCCAACACAGCGGCGCCAGCCGACCGTCGGCGCAGTTGGCCGGCACGGGCGCTTATCACATACCCGTGGCGCATGGGCCCGAGGTGACCTTTCGATGATGCCCGCCGTCTGGACAGCGCCCCACCTCGACCCACTTGCCCGGAGCGAGAGGCAGCAGAGGTCCCATGGGCGGCACGGCGAAGCGGACTGACCCCGGACTGTGGGACCGGGTCAAGCAGGATGTCACCGAAAGCGACGAGGGCGGTGAGCCTGGCCAGTGGTCCGCCCGCAAGGCTCAGATGGCGGTACAGGAATACAAGCGGCGCGGCGGCGGCTACGAGGGCCCCCAGCGTGCCGACAACAACCTGCACAAGTGGACCGAGGAGGATTGGGGTACCGGCTCAGGCAAGCGCAGCCGCGATACCGGCGAGCGCTATCTGCCGAAGGAGGCGCGCCAGCATCTCGTCCCGGCGGAATACCGTCGCACCTCCGAGAAGAAGCACCGCGACATGAAGGCGGGGCATCAGCACTCGGCACAGCCTGCCGATGTGGCGCGAAAGACGGCGCGCCATCGCCATGGTGGCGACAAGGAGCCGAGCAAGGCGGCGCTGATAGAGGAAGCGCGGCGCCGGAACCTGCCGGGCCGCTCGAAGATGGATAAGCCGGCGCTGCGCCGGGCGCTCGGGCGCTGAGGCCGGGCATGCCCGCATGCGGCAGACCATGGCCTGGCATCGCGGGCCACGTCTGGCCGACAAAGAGTTGATGCGCAACCGCAGCGGCAACGTGAACGGCGAAGGCTGCAGGGCGTTCTAGCGGCGTACCGATGCTGCCCTCCCGATCCGCCCCCTACGGGGCGGCCATGGCTTCCAGCCGTTGCCGCAACCCCGTCCCCCATGCCGCTATTGCCATTCCCGCCAGGAACGAGGCTGAGCGCCTGCCTACCTGCCTCAGGGCATTGGCGATGCAGCGCGACCTTGGTGGCTGTCCGCTCGAGCTTGAGGCGGTGGCCGTCCTGGTGCTCGTCAACAACTCCAGCGACGAGACCGCGCAGGTCGCCCGCTCGCTTGCGGCGACGCTGCCCTTCCAGCTTGTGGTCGAGGAGGTCACGCTGCCGCCCGCCCTCGCTCATGCCGGAGGCGCCCGGCGCACGGCGATGGACAGGGCGGCCGAGTTGCTCGGGGGGGCGACTGCGAGCGGCGCCGCACTTCTCAGCACCGATGCCGATGGGCGGGCAGACCCGACTTGGCTGGTCGCCAACCTCGCCGCGCTGGCGGCGGGGGCCGATGCCGTGGCCGGTGCCATCGAGCCTGATCCGGCAGAGGCCGCATGCCTGCCCGCAATGCTCCGGGTGCGTGAGGCGCGTGAGGCGCATTATGCCACATTGCTGGACGAGATGGCCGCGCTGGTCGACCCTGACCCTGACGACCCCTGGCCGCGGCATGCCGCGCATTCGGGTGCCTCCATTGCGTTAACCCTCGATGCCTATCACCGCGTGGGTGGTCTGCCGGTGGTGCCGATGGGTGAGGATCGCGCCCTGTTCGAGGCACTGATCCGCGCCGAGATGCGGGTGCGGCACTGCCCCGCGGCGCGGGTCATCGTCTCCTGCCGCTTGCAGGGCCGCGCTGCGGGCGGCATGGCGGATACGCTGCGACGGCGCCTGGCCGAAGCCGATGCCGCACCGCTCGATGCGCAACTGGAGCCGGCACTCCTTGCTCTATTGCGGCTGCGCTGCCGCCGCGCGTTGCGCCGCCTGCGGGCCGGCCGACCCAGGCCTGGCGACCCCATACGATTGGCGCTGGCCTTGGGCCTGACACCCACGAGCCTGTCGGACATCGTGCGCCTGCCGCAGTTCTGGCAGGCATGGGAACAGCTCCAGGCCAGAACCAGGCTCTTGCGGCGCCGGCATCTGGTGCGAGGCGGCGAGCTTGCGGCCGAGACCCGCCGGGCAGAGGCCATCCTTCCGGCGCTGCGCGGCGCCCGGGCCGTACTCAGCCCGAGCCGTCTTCCAGGCCGACGCGAAGCAGATCCAGGCGGTAGCACTCGGTCCGCTCTTGCCCTGCCGCCTGCGCGAATGGTGCCGCCGCCCGGATGAAGTGCCCGACCGCCGCATCACCCGAGAGCGGATAGTCGGTTTCCCCGGTCCAGTGCACAAGAAGTACCTCGCCTCCTGGGGCGAGCGAGGCGCCGACGCGGGCAGCCAGCCGCACCACATCCGCCTCATCGAGGTAGTAGACCACCTCGGACAGCAGGATGAGGTCGAAGGGTGCCGCTTGCTCCGGCCAGTCCTGCGGCACCTGCATGCGTTGGAAGGTAACCTGCGGCAATTCGGTGCAGCGTGCCTGGGCAGCGGACAGCGCCGTCTCGGCGGCATCCACGGCCAGCAGCGCATCGCAGCGCGCCGCGAGGTCACGCGTCAGCACGCCGATGGAGCACCCTACCTCGAAGACCCGGCCGTAGCGCGGCCGCAGCAGGGCAGCCAAGGTCGCGTCGTACTTCGCCCGCTCGTAGGTGCTGTCGGCGAAGCGCCACGGGTCGGCGTCGCGTGCATAGAGCGCTTCGAAATAGGCGGGCGGCAGGGAGCGGACGGCACGGTTCATGCGAAATCCACCTCGAGGAAGAGTTCGGTTGGGCGGAAGGCAAGGGCCAGCGCTTCCGGCGGCAGGCGGAAGCCTTGCGGATCGTCCGTGACCAGCGGCGAGACCTGCGAAACGTGAGCGGCCACGGCGCGCCGCTTGGCCGGCAGGTGGCGCGTAATGTCGAGCCTGATCCCACGTGGCGGCTCGGAGATCAGGGGTTCCGGCGGCAGCGGAAAGCCGGGGAGGGGGTGGGCAAAGGCGAGACCCCATACCGGATAGGCGTAGAGCCGCGTGCCGGCCGGGAGCGCACGAACCAAAGCCGCCGCCATGGCGAAGCTGGCGGCGTGGTCGCAGTGTGGATCGTGCCGCCAGGTGACAAGGACGGCGCCCGGTGCCGGGTCCGCCAGGCGAAGCAGGGCCGCGACCGCCGCTTCGAAGGCTGGCCCGGCTGATGGTACCGCCGTGTCCGGCAGGCCGAGGAAGGCGATGTCGCGCAATGGGTCGAGGCCGAGCGCCGCGACCGCTGCCCGTGCCTCCCCCTGCCGCAACGCGGAGAGGCGGGCCGGAGGATAGGCCTGTGACCGGGGATGCGAGCCCGCACCATCGCTGACCACGACCACACGCGCAGGGCGCCTATCGGCGGCACAGGCGGCCAGCAGGCCACCGCAACCCAGACTTTCGTCATCGGGATGGGGTGCCAGGACCAGTACGCCGCCGGCGGGCCCCAGCAGCGGATCCAGCTCTGCGACCAGGGGCAGGTTCCGCTCGGCGGCTCGCAGCCATTCCCCGGCCCGCCTGGGCGAGGCCGCGCTCATGGTCGCACCGCCGGGATGTCCCAAGCGTCGCCAGGCTCAACCCCTGCTGCCAGGAGATGGGCGGCCGCCTCGGTCAGGGCGCGGTCGGGCGCCGGCTGCCGCAGGTAGGTGGCGAGATCGCGGCAAAGGCGCTCCAGGGGGTTCGGCCGCAGGAAGGCAGCCAGTCCGACCGAGCGCTGCGCGAGTTCCATCACGTCCAGCGCCGCTCGTTCCACCGCAAGCCGGGCCAGGTTGACGAAGGCGACCGCCTCCATGCCGGCATCCGGTGCTTCCGCGCGCAAGGCCGCAGCCTCGACCCAGAGCCGGGCCGACCCCGCAGCGACCGCCGCTTGGCCGAGCCGTGCTGCCTGGTGCGGATCGGCGCCGCGCCCGGTGCGGCGCAGATGGTCGCGCATGGCGCCCAACACCGCCTCAAGCCCGCCGCAATGCACTGCCGCGAAACGCCATGCACCAGCGGAGAAGTCCGGCTGCCGGCCATAGTCGCCAGGCCTGCCGACCTGCAGGCCGGGGCCGACCTCGATGCCGGTCAAATCCACCGCGCCGGTTGCCGAGGCGCGCATGCCCTGCGCTGTCCAGCCGGAAAGGTCGGCACGCTCGCCTGGCGCAAGGGGCACCAGCAGCATGCGCGGCGGTGCCTCCGGCGTGGCCGCGTCGCGGGCCGTCACCAAGGCCCGTGCGGCCTGCCCGGCGCCGGAACACAGGATCTTGCGGCCCATGAGCCTACCGTCCGGGCCGACCGACAATGGCTCGCCAGGAATCTCGGTATTCCACACCGCAAAAAGCAATCCACCCATCGCCTCCTGCGCTGCCGCACGGGCTTGGCCGGGCGTCCCGTAGCGCTGCACGAGGCGCAACGCATTCACATGCCCTTCATAGAGGCGGCCGAGCGGCAGGCTGGCACGACCTATGAGGCGGAGCGCGACGGCGAGCTGCGCTGCGCCTTCCGGCTCGGAACCCCAGCCCAGCCCGCCAAGGGCCAGGCGCAGCGGCGCCGCAAGCAACCGCGCCTTGTGCAGCGACACGATCGCCTCGGCCGGGAAAGCGCCATCATGATCCTCCAACGCCGCAGCGGCGGCGATATCCGGCAGATAGGCCCGGAGCAGGGCAAGGGGGTCGGCCGCATGCCCGGCATGGGTGGCCGAGAAGCTGTCGGGCATGGGAAAGTCCCTCGGGATCAAGATGTCGCAGGTGCTAGACTTACCGGGCGTTACTGAGGCACCTCCGCGCCGCCAGGCTTGTCCGGCCGGAACAGGAACGACATTCCCGCTCGTAAGATGCATGGCGCGGTCCAGGTAGGCATCCGGCCGCTTCTCCGATGCGGCCGGGTGTCTGCGAGCATTGTGCAAAGCCTCGCCCTAGTGCCCGTGCGATCCGTCCCATGGATCCAGTCCACGCATCTGCCGCTCCCGGCGGAGGTGGTGCAGCGCCAGTTGCAGCGTCTGCTGAAGTGCCGCAAGAACCCGCCTCGCCTCCGCCAGGGCGCGGGGATGGCGGTGCTCGCTTATTCCCTCAACGATGAGGCGCTGGCGAGCGACGCCCTGCTCGGCGTCCCGGACATGCTGCTCGGCCCGGGCAAGGCTATCGCCGGCATGGCCTGCGGCGCTTTCCCGCTCGGCGCCGTCGCCGTACTGCGCCGCTGCCCCGCCGTCACCGGCATTCCAGAGCGGTACGGTGATCTCGCAGGCCACGCCGCCCGCGTCCCAGGTCAGCGACGCCTCGCCGCCGAGCTGGCGGCGGATCGTGTCTTCGATCACGCGCGACCCGAAGCCGCGGCGCAGCGGCGGCCCGTCGACGGGAGGCCCACTGGCTTCGGCCCAGCGCAGCCGCAACCTGCCAAGCGCCTCGTCGTCAAAGCGCCACGAGACCGAGACACGGCCCGTGGCCACCGAGAGCGCTCCGTACTTCACCGCGTTCGTCGCCAGCTCGTGCAGCGCCATCGCTACCGGCTGTGCCGCCCCGGGCGGCAGGACCACCGACGCGCCGTTCACCTCCACACGGGGGCCGACCTCGCCCACGAAGGGCGCCAGTTCCCCCTCGACCAGCGTGCGCAGGTCGGCCCCACGCCAGCGATCCTGCGCCAGCAATGTCTGCGCCCTCGCCAGCGCCGAGATGCGCCCCAATGCAATCCGCTGGAAGGTCGGCACATCGGGCGCCCGCGTCAGCCGCAGCGCGGCCCCCACCACGGCCAGCGCGTTCTTGGCGCGGTGGTCCACCTCGCGCATGAGCAGTGCCCGCCGCTCCTCCTCCGCCTTGCGCACTGTCACGTCGAGCACCAGCGCGGCGGTCCGGCCCGGCTCGAACGGATAGGCGATCACCTCGTACCAGCGTCCAAGCGGGGCGACGTAGCGCTCGATATCCGCCGCCTTGCCCGTCTCGGCGACCCGTGCGAATGCTTCGGTCCAGAAGGCTACCTCCTCCGCCGGGAAGATCTCGCCCATGCGGCGGCCGACCACGGTTTCCCGCGGCAGGCCGGTCTGGCGCTCCCAGGCCGGGTTGACCTCGAGATAGCGGACGTCAACGGCCCGTCCATCGGCGTCGTAGACCAGCTCGTCCACCTCGACGCCTTCCTGCATTCGCCCGAACAGCCCGCGCCAGCGCGCCTCGCTCTCGCGCAGTGCCGCCTCGGCCTCCCTGCGGTCGTGGATGTCGACCGAAGCGCCGAACCAGCGGACGATCTCGCCGCTGCTGGAGTCGCGATGCGGCTCGCCGCGGACCAGGAACCAGCGGTACTCGCCGTCTTTCGAGCGGATGCGGTGCTCGACGAGGAAGCTGCCACCGGTCCGGCGTGCTTCCTCGAACCGCGTCATCGTCACCTCCGCATCATCGGGATGGACGAAGTTGGCCGCGACCCCGGCTGCCGTCGTCGGCTCGTAGCGAACGCCGGTGTAGTCCGACCATTGGCGATTGAAGAACTCCGTCCGCCCCTCCGCGTCGGTGATCCAGACGATCTGGGGGACTGCATCGGCCATCACCCGGAAGCGCGCCTCGCTTTCGCGCAATGCCTCCTCCGCCTGCCGGCTTTCCGTGACATCACGCGTCGTCCCCGCGACCGCCTCGACCCGACCATCGGCATCGATGACCGGCACGAAGATGTAGTCGTAGATCCGGCGTCCGAAGGTCCCCGCGAACGGCACCTCGCCGCGGATCGGCTGCCTGGTCGCGATGACCTGCTCGATCTCGCGGTCGTGCATCGCCGCATGCCAGTCCGGGTAGCCCAATTCATGACAGGTCTTGCCGATCGCCTCATCCCAGGTCCGGCCCCACATCCGCAGCAACCCCTCGTTGGCGTAGATGAAGCGGTGGTCGAGGTCGAAGACGTAGGCCAGGTCGGGAGTGTTCGTCAGGATGGCCTCGTAGAGGCGGCGCTGGCGCTCGCGCTCGGTCTGGCTGCGGCGTAGGTCCCGCTCGCTGCGGGCCCGGAGCGCTTGCTCGACGAGGACCTTCTCGGTGGTGTCGGTCGCTGAGCAGTAGATGCCTGCGATCCTGCCGGCCTCGTCGCGCAGCGGCGTCCAGGAGAAGGTGAACCAGCTCATGGGCAGGCCTGGCCGGCCCGCCAGGGCGACAGGCCTGTCGACGAAGTGTTGCGCCTCGCCGGCCATCGTCGCCGTAACCAACGGTTGGAACTCGTGCCAGACCTCCGCGAAGAGCTCTGCACAGGGCTTGCCGAGCGCTGCCGGATGCTTGTTGCCCAGAATGGGGATGTAGCCGTCGTTGAAGAGCGAGGTGAGTTCCGGGCCCCAGGCGATATAGACCGGGTGGCGTGCGGCGAGCATCAGGTCGACCGCCGTGCGCAGGCTCTGCGGCCAGCATTCGATCGGCCCGAGCGGCGTCGCCCCCCATTCATGGGCGCGGAGGCGATCGGCCATCTCGCCTTGCACGGCGGGGAAGCCGGGCCAGGTTTCAACGTCCACCGGCCCGTCCCCGGCGCGACGCCTTGGCTTGCGGAACGGGCGGCAAATCCCGTTCGCGTTCCGTCTCGACGAGCCGCCGCAGGGCAGCGCGGACCACCTCGCTGGCGCTGCGGTAGCGACCCGTGGCAACCCGCCCCTGGACAAAGGCGGCGAGTTCCGGGGTGATCGATACGTTCATGGTTGCAGATGGAGGCATGCACAGGACCTTAGGGAGGGGCAGGGTGCATGCCAATCTTTGCCAAAGCCGCCTGTACGATCGACGCCGGCAGGGCGGACAGGCCTCGGTATGCAACCCTAGGACCTGATGGTGCGATCTCCTGTGACCAGGCTTGTTCAGCGGCAATCGAGTGCCTCGCCGAGTTCCGGCGTCACACTGATGCCGCTCGGGCTGGCGCCCCAAGACCGGTGCGGCCCCGATCCAGACCGAGGAGGGCCAGTATCGCCGTGGCCCTTGCCACGGCCTCAGCCCTGGTCCTGCAGGCATGCGGTTCCCGGAGGTGGGGCCCGGCGCCCCGGCCACGGAGCGGCAGCCGCATGAGCGGCGCGACTCTGCACCGCTCCCGGAGCGCTTCGTGGAGGCGGATGGCGTGACCTTGCGCTGCACCGAGAGCGGCATCGGCAACCCGCCCGTGGTCCTGCTGCATGGCGACGGCTCGCTGGTCGAGGATTCCGCCACCAGCGGCTTGCTCGACCATCCCGAGGCGGTGTCCGGCGGGGCTATGCCGCCAGAAGCGAAACCGCCTGCGGCAGCAGGGCCGCGTCGCCCACCGCCAGGGCCTGGCCCGGACCGCCCGGGTGCAGGGGCTGGCCGCTCCAGTCGGTGATGCGGCCGCCGGCTCCCTCGATCACCGGCACCAGCGCGGCCCAGTCCCAGACCTTCATGTCGCCCTCGGCGATGACGTCGATCTGCCCGAGCGCCAGCAGCCCGTAGGCGTAGCAATCGCCGCCCCAGGAGACGCGCCGCACCTGCGAGGCCAGCCTTTGCCAGCCCGGTGCCTCCGCCCCAGCAACCATCTCCGGGCTGGTGCAGGACAGCTCCGCCCGGCCGAGTTCCGGGCACGGCCGGCACCCCGGCCGGCCGCCGAAGGGGCCGCAGAAGCGCGTCGCCCGCCCCGTGACGCCGACCCAGCGCTCGCCGGTGATGGGCTGGTCGATGATGCCGAGGATCGGGCGGTCGCCGTCCAGCAGCGCGACAAGGGTGCCGAAGACCGGACGGCCAGTGATGAAGGCGCGGGTGCCGTCGATCGGGTCCAATACCCAGCGCAGCCTCGCCTCCGGCCGTTGCAGGCCGAATTCCTCGCCGAGGATGCCGTGATCCGGGCAGCGCTCGGCGAGCACGGCGCGCATCGCCTGCTCGGCGGTGCGGTCGGCGATGGTGACGGGGCTGCGATCTTGCTTCAGCGCCGCGTCCAGCCCCTGGCCGGCGCGGAAGAAGGGGCGGATGACGGCGCCCGCCACATCCGCCGCGGCTTCCGCCGCTGCGACCCAGGCGGCCTCGGTCACGCCGCCACCCGCATCGTCTTCGGGGACCGATCGCTGCTGCCGGGCAATACGAGTCCCGCCTCGAGCCCAGGACGGAGGCGGACGGGCAGCCCGCGCCGCCAGCCTGGCTTACGCACCGGCTGGCCGGAGAACATGCTGCCGGATCGGCTGCGCCGCACCAGCGTGCCGGGGACTGGCGTGCTCGTCTGGTCGTCTGCCATCGATGACCCTTCAGGCCCGCTCGAGATAGCGGGCGATTTCCCAGTCGGAGACGCGGCGGTCGTGTTCCGACTGTTCCCAGGCGGCGGCACGGACATAGTGGTCGATCACCGCATCGCCGAAGGCGGCGCGCAGCACGGCGGAGCGGTCGAGGGCCGCCATCGCCTCGCGCAGCGTGGTCGGAATCTCCGGCAGTCCCTCGGCGAGATAGGCGTTGCCCTCGGCCGGCGGATCGAGCGGCAGGCGCTGCTCCAGCCCGTGCAGCCCCGCCGCGATCAGCGCGGCATAGGCGAGGTAGGGGTTCACATCGGCGCCCGGCACGCGGCATTCGGCGCGCAGGCTCTTGCCATGGCCCAGCACGCGGAAGGCGGCGGTGCGGTTGTCGCGGCTCCAGACGGCCTTGGTCGGCGCGAAGGAGCCGGGCTGGAAGCGCTTGTAGGAATTCACCACCGGCGCGAGGAATAGCGTCATCTCCCGCAGCAGGGCGATCTGCCCGGCGAGGAAATGCCCGAATTCAGCCGAAAGGCCCTCCGGCCCGGCCGAGGCCGGCGCGCCGTCCGCGGTCCAGAGCGAGACGTGGATATGCCCGCTGCTGCCCGGCTGCGCCTCGTGCCACTTGGCCATGAAGCTCGCCGTCTTGCCGGCGGCCTGGGCGATCTCCTTCACCCCGGTCTTGTAGATCACGTGCCGGTCGGCGCTCTCCAGCGCCGGGGCGTGCAGCAGGGTGATCTCCGCCTGGCCCGGCCCGCCCTCGCCCTTCGAGGATTCGATCGGGATGCCGGCGGCTTCCATGCCGTTGCGGATGGCCCGCATCAGCGGCTCCCGTCCGGTGCCCTGGAAGACCTGGTAGTCCTCCGAATAGAAGCCGTCCGGCGTCAGGCCGCGATAGCCGCCGGCGCGCAGCTGCTGCCAGTCGCCTTGGAAGACGGTGAATTCGAGCTCGGAGGCCATGCTGGCGGCGAAGCCCGCGGCGGCCAGACGCTCCAGCTGCCGGCGCAGCATGCTGCGCGGCGCATGCGGCACCAGGTGGCCCTCGTGGTCCACCGTGTCGCCGAGCACCAGCAGCGTGCCCGGCTGCCAGGGCAGCAGCCGCGCGGTGGCCGGGTCAGGACGGATGGAGAAATCGCCGAAGCCGCGCTCCCAGCCGCTGGCGCGGAGGCCGGGGATCGGCACCATCTCGGCATCGACGCCGAGCAGGTAGTCGCAGGCATGCATGGCCTCGCCCGCCTCCGCCCGCGCCTGGCGCGCCGTCAGCCGCTTGCCGACGAGCCGCCCCTGCATGTCCACCATGCAGACCAGCACGGTGTCGGTACCCTCGGCAGCGAGGAGGCGGTGGAAGCCATCCTCGGCCGGGGCGCCGTTGGCGGCCGGCGATGCCACGGCGACCGGGCGCGAGGCCGCCCTCATGGCCGCTGCTCCGGGCCCGCGGCCGCGCGCCGGGCAAGACCTGCGCCGCCGCCGCGCTGGCGCCGGGCAAGGGCGAAAGCGCGCGTCGCTTCCACCAGCTCATCGACCCAGCCGGGTTCGATCTGGCCGATGCAGCCGATACGGAAGCTGCGGCTCGCCTCATGGAAGCGGGCATAGATCAGCAGCCGGGCGTTGCGGAGATGCTGGTAGTAGTCGGCGAAGGCGAGCGCATCCGGCACCAGCGTGTCGCTGCGGAAGGCGACGCAAATCGGTGTCTGCAGCTCCGGACGCAGGATCGGCGCGAAGCCGAGCGGCCGCATGCCCGCGATCAGCCGGTCGCGGATGGCGGCGTAGCGCGCATGGCGGCCAGCCACCGTCTCCTGCCGCAGCGCCACCAACGCGGCGCGCAGGGCCTGGGCCACATGGGTCGGCGGCGTCGAGCGCCACTCGCCATTCTCCTCGAAGCCGCGCCACTGGTCGTAGAGGTCGAGGGTGTAGGTCCGTGCCACCGTCAGTTCCGGCGTCAGCAGGGCGCGGCGGACAATGGCGAAGGCGATGCCCGGCGGCGCTTCCAGGCACTTGTTGCCGGAGGAGATGAGGATGTCGAAGGGATGCCGCGCGGCATCGATCTCGATCGCCCCGAAGGCGCTCATGGAATCGACGATGCTGGTGATGCCGCGGCTGCGCGCCAGCGCCAGGAGGTCCGGCAGCGGGTTCAGGATGCCGGAGGTGGTCTCGCAATGGACGACGTAGAGGTGCGTGATCTGGGGATCGGCCGCCAGCCGCCTGGCGACCTCCTCCACCGAGACCGGCTCGGTGACGGGGCGGGTGAGCACCACATGGCCGAGCCGGTGGCGGCGGAGGATCTTCGCCGCGGTCTCGCCATAGACGCCGTTGGCACAGACCAGGACCTTGTCGTTGTCCTTGAGGAAGGTGGTCAGCGCCGCCTCGATAACGAAAGTGCCGCTGCCCTGCATCAGGATGGTGGAGTAGTCCAGCCCAGCATGCGCCAGTTCCTGAATCCATTGGCGGGTATCGCGGGTCACTTGCCGGAAGGCGAGGTCGCGGGAGCCGAGATCATTCTGCATGGAGGCTTTCACCTCCGGCGCGAGGGCCAACGGCCCGGGCGTGAGCAGGCGGGGATGTCTCGAAATCATTGGTGCTTCCTTGGGGCGCCCCAGGCCGTGTCCCGGGTTGGCCCATGCGCTGGCGTTGCTGCCCTGCTTGTCGAAGAGTAGAAGCCAAGTGGCAGTGGCGGGGGCAACGCGGCGTTGGCGATGAGGGTTCTTCGCGCTGCAGCAATATATTAAATAAAAACCGCTGGGTTGGACATTTTGTACAGAAGCGTACCTATGGGTTCGATACCTTGTTCATGGCGGAATTATTGACGAAATCAGTCGTCATGGCGGCAGTTTGGGAAGGATTACTCAATGCGTGTCGCGGCATGCCAAATGAACTCGCGCGGCGACAAGGCAGCCAACCTGGCCACGGCGCTTGGCCTGCTGGACGAGGCCGCGGCCGGAGGTGCTGACCTTGCCGTGCTGCCGGAGTATTTCGACTATCTCGGCACGGATGAGGGCGCGCTCGCCGCCGCCGAGCCCATTCCCGGGCCGTTGTCCGAAGCAATCGGGGCACGGGCGCGGAGGCTTGGCCTCTGGGTGCTGGCCGGTTCGCTCCATGCCCGCGCCGCGGATGGGCGCTGCCACAATGCCAGCCTGCTCTTCGACCGCGAGGGGCGGATCGCCGCCCGCTACGACAAGCTGCACCTCTTCGATATCGGCCTCGCCGGGCAGCCCAACTACCGGGAATCGGCCACTGTCGGTGGTGGCGACCAGGTGGTGACGGCGGAGATCGAGGGCCTCCGGGCCGGGCTCTCGGTCTGCTACGACATCCGATTCCCGGAGCTCTACCGGCTGCACATGCTGGCGGGCGCACGGCTGCTGCTGGTGCCGGCCGCCTTTACCCAGCACACCGGCCAGGCGCATTGGGAGCTGCTGCTGCGCGCCCGCGCGGTGGAGAACCAATGCTTCGTCATCGCCGCCGCGCAGGTCGGCGAATCCATCGCCGGCCGGGCCTGCTTCGGCCACAGCATGATCGTCGACCCCTGGGGACAGGTGCTGGCCTGCCGTCCCGAGGGGGTCGGCGTCGTCGCCGCGACGCTCGACTTGGCACGGCAGGAGGCGCTGCGGGCCGAGCTTCCGGCCCTCGCCAACCGCCGCGCCGATATCTACCGGCTGGGGGCCTGTTAGGCGACTTCCAGCACCGCCTCGACCGGCCGCGCCGCGCCCGGCCGCAACGCCGAGGCGATAAGCTCGGCCCCGCGCTCGCCGATCATCAGCGCCGTCGCATTGGTGTTGCCGGCGATGTGGCGTGGGAAAATGGAGACATCGGCGACCCAGAGCCCTTCCATGCCCTGCACGGCGAGGTCGGGCGAGACCACCGCCCCGGCATCCCGCCCCATCCGGCAGGTGCCGGCCGGGTGGTAGAAGGGCCGCGTCGCCTCCCGCAGATAGGCGAGGTCCGCCTCCCGCCCTGCCGCCGCCGGCGGCACGCCGATCAGGCTGCGCAAGCCGGCGCCGAAGGGGCCGGTGCCCGCCATGCGCCGCACCCAGTCGAGCCCGTGCAGCAGCGCCGCCACGTCATCCTTGTGCTCCAGCAGCCGGGGATGGATGGCAATGGGCGCCGCCGGGTCGGGCGAGCGCAACTCCAGCCAGCCGCGCGAGCGGGGGAAATTGGCGTTCATCAGGATGGTGGCGAGGTTGCGGCGCGGAATTAGCCGCTTGCCGCCACGGCCGATGGTCGAGCCATAGGGGAAGATGTGGAATTGCAGGTCCGGCTCCGCCGCCTCCGGCGTCGAGCGGAAGAAGGCGAGGGCCTGCGCCGTCGGCACGCTGACCGGCCCGTCATGCCGCACCAGCCAGCGGGCGAGGTGATAGGCGGCGCGCAGCGGCGTGGTCTCGCGGTTGGCGGTGGGCGCCGCCATCTCGGCCTGCACGTAGAGGCCGGGATGCTCCATCAGGTTCCGCCCCACCTCCGGGTGGTCGAGCACTGGGGCGATGCCAAGGCGCCGCAACTCCTCCGCCGCGCCGATGCCGGAGAGCATCAGCAGCTGCGGCGTGTTGATGGCGCCCGCCGTCAGTACCACGCCGCGCCGCGCGATCACCTCGAGCGCCGCGCCACCGCGCCGCGCCGCGAGGCCTGTCGCCCGCCGTCCGTCGAAGCGGAGGCGCTCCACCAGCACGTCGTCCAGCACGGTGAGGTTCGGCCGGCCAAGCACCGGGGCGAGGAAGGCGTCGTAGGCGGAATGCCGCCGTCCTTCGTGGATCGAGCCCTGGTTCCAGCCGATGCCCTCATGCTGCGGGCCGTTCAGGTCGGCGGAGCGGGGGATGCCGCAGGCGACGCCGCTCTCGATGAAGTCCGCCGCCAGCCGGTGCCGCCAGCGCAAGGCCGAGACGCGCTGCGGGCCGTCCCCGCCGCGATGCGTGGCATCCGGCGCGTCGGCCGTTTCCAGCCGGCGGAAGGCGGGCAGCACGTTGCGCCAGCCCCAGCCGGCGCAACCCATCGCCTCCCAGGCGTCGTAATCGGCAGCGGCGCCGCGGACATAGATCATGCCGTTGATGGCGGAGCTGCCGCCAAGCGTCTTGCCGCGCGGCCAGAGTTCCGACTGGCCGCCGCGGGTCGGGTCGGGCTCCGACTGATAGGCCCAGTCATAGCGGGGGTTGCCGATGGTCCGCAGCAGCGCTGCCGGCAGGCGGGTGATGCCGAGCCGGTCGCGCCGCCCGGCCTCCAGCACGAGGACGCGCAGGCCCGGATCGGCGGAGAGGCGGGCGGCCAGCGCGCAGCCGGCACTCCCGGCGCCGACCACGACGATATCGGCTTCAACCGTTACGGCATTTGGCAGCATGGGAAACCTCTGGGCGCTGACGGGTGGCGCCAGGGTTCCCTGCAAAACTTCGTGCGTCCATCACTATTGTTTGTGAATGCCCGCTTCGGTCAGATGCTGTGGCTTCTTCTGGAGAGGCAATGGACGATGCTGCGCGGTTGTGCCGCGGACGCCCCCGTCGGAGAGCGAGCGTCGCTGTTCGTTGCTGTCCTCAGAAGGGTTTGGCGACGGCCAGCACCGCGATTGCGGCGAGTGCCAGCGCCACCGCCGCCGGAGCCCGGCCGAGGCCGCGCGGCGGCCGCCCCGCCTGGAACGCCAGGCGGCGGAGCGCGCCAGCCTGCAAGCCATGCAGGCCGGTGAGCGCCACGACAAGCAGCAGCTTGGCGGATAGCCAACCTGCTCCGAACCAGCCATTGTCCAGCGCCGTGGCGATGCCGAAGGCCCATGCCGTTAGCAGGGCCGGAACGGTGACTCGCTGGTCCCACTGACGCAGCCGGGCAAGGACGCCGGGGCTGATGTCGTTCCGCAGTGCTGCGGCGACCGCGAGCGATTGCGCCAGGAGCCCGCCGGCAAAGAGAAGCACTGCCGCGACATGCAAAGCCTTCAGCCAGGGCTGGTCCATCACGACCCGCTCTGCCCGGCCGCCACCAGCGCTGCTTCCTTCCGTCGCAGCAGACCGGCGCTGAGGAAGGTGCCGAACGGCACGAAGGCGGCGATCGTCAGGCGCAGGATCTCGCCCCGGCGCCAGGAGCCGCCCGACACGGTTGCGAGAAGCATCCACGCATAGGCCACGAAAGCCAGGCCGTGTATCGGCCCTATGGCCTTCGTCACCGCAGGTAGACCCAACAGATGCTTTGCCGGCATGGCAACGAGCACGAGGACGACCAGCGTCATCCCCTCTGCCAGCGCTGCCAGGCGCAGACGTCGAAGCTGTCTCAACTCCGCCGCCCTGATCGCTTCGCTGGGGTTCATGCGCCGATCACCGATTGTCATGGGTTGGCCTGCATGCCGGCTCGTGATCCGTGCGCGAGCGGCAAAGGGGGAATTCCGGTCCGGCTAGCTCGGCCGCGCTGCGCCGGCGCGGTGAAGCAAGGCATCGAAGGCGTGCCGCGCCCGTGCCCCGGCGGCGGGGTCACGCAGGAAGCGGGCCGAGGCATGATGGCTGAGATAGATGCCGCAGAGTTCCCATACGAACTGCTCGATATCTGTCTCCACCTTCAGGTGCCCCAGTGCGACGGCGGATGCGGTGAGGGAGTGGAGAAGCTCTCGCCATTCCTTCTCCAGTGCGGCGATGTGCTCGCGCACCCGTCCCTCGCCGTCGTCCAGCTCGAACAAAGCGGAGGCGATGGGACAGCCGCCGGGAAGGCCGGCGCGCGAGGGCCAGCCGATCCACCGTTCCACCAGCCCGCAAAGCCGGGGCAGGCCTTCCGGGGCCTTCATCGCAGGCTCGACGACATGCGCGTGCGCCAGGCGCGCCGCCTCGTCGAGCAACGCCAACTCGAGCTGCTCCTTGGAGCGGAAATGAGCGAAGAGGCCACTCTTGGACAGGCTGGATGCCTCAGCCAACCGGCCGAGGGTCACGCCCGACAGGCCATCGACGCTCAGTGCGCGAAGGCCGTGGTGGAGCAGCGAGACGCGGGTCGCTTGCGACTTCATGCCATACGATACGACCGGTCGTGCTATTTCGCAAGCGCTTGTTGCGGATCAGGCTGTCGCGCGTGGGAGGCGGCCACCACCTTCAGCCAGACCGCAACCGGTGTCTCGTCGGCCGCTGCCGCCTCATCCAGCTCGCACGGTGCGGTAGCCGCAATATCCGCTGGCTCTCGGGCTTGCGGTCCCTTCGGCGCGATGCAGCATGGCTGTGGCCTGCCCATCAGGAACACCATCGGCCGCCCGTTCAGCACTCGGCGCCGCAGGGCCTCAGTTGCACAACCCTGTCGGCCAGCTTCGCGGCCAGTGCCGCATCATGCGTCACCAGGAGCACAGCCAGGCCACGCTCCGCAGCCAGCTCGCCGAGGAGAGTCGAGACCTCACCCTGGGTGATGGGGTCGAGGCGCGATGTCGGCTCGTCGGCGAAGAGGAAAACGGGATCGAGCGCGAGGACACGGGCAAGGGCGAAGCGTTGCAGCTCGCCGCCCGACAGCGCCTCCGGCCTGCGGTCCAGCAGGAGCGGGCCGAGACGCAGCCGTTCGAGCAATGCTGCGATGGCGGCCCAGGACAGGCCATGGCGTCGCGCCACGTCGCGCAACGCCTGCCGCATGGTCTGGTGCGGCGCGAAGGCGCTGGGGGGATCCTGGTACAGCTTGCCGAAGCGCCAGGGCGCTACGCCGGAAAGGCGCCGGACGACTCCGGCATCCGGCCGCAGCAGTCCGAGCAGCACGTCTCCGAGCGTGGTCTTGCCGCAGCCGCTCGGGCCGGTGACGGCCACGATTTCACCGCGCAGCACGCAGAGATCGATCCCCCGCAGCACGAGGCGGCGGCCGAAGCTGCGGCGCACCCCTTCGGCCGCGACTGCTACCTCTCGACGGGGCGCAGGCCGTGGCGGCAGGGCAGGCCACCGCGCCGGTTCCGCCTCCAGCAGGCGCCGCGTGTAGCCGTGGGACGGATGCTGCAGCACCGTCTCCGCCGGGCCCCGCTCCACCACCCGGCCCTCCAGCATCACCGCCACCTCGCCACCCAGGGCGCGGGCGATGGCCACGTCATGCGTCACGCAGACCACCGTGTGGCCACGGTCCGCCTCGGCCCGCAGCCGCGCTCCCGCCTCGTCCCGCCGGTCGGCATCGAGCCCCTTGGTCGGCTCGTCGGCAAGGAGAACCGGCGTCTCGGAGGCGCGCAGGATAGCGAGGGCGAGACGCTGCGCCATGCCGCCGGACAGCTGGAAGGGATAGTGCGCGGCGGAGGCACCGAGCCCCAGCTCCGCCAATCGCGCCCGCGCCTCCAGCTCGGAGGCGGCAGCGGGCATTCCGCGCACCAGCCGGTAGACCTCTGCCACCTGGCCCAGGGCGCGCATGGTCGGGTCCAGGGCGAGCCAGGGCTCCTGCGGCAGCGTCGCCAGGCGACGGCCCCAGAGCGCCCGCCGGGCCGAATGGGTGGCGGACAGCATCTCGGTCCTGTCCAGCATCACACGCCCCCTGGCACGCAGGCCGGGTGCCAGGCTTCCCATGGCGGCCGCGAGAACCAGTGACTTGCCCGAGCCGGTTTCGCCCAGCAACGTCAGCGGCTGTCCGGGCCGCGCTTCTGCATCCACGCCGCGCACCAGCGCCGTCCCGTCCGCCGACGTCACCTGAAGCCCCACGAAGGTCAGCACGGCGTTCACGCGCGTCCCCGTCCGGCCAGCAGGTGGCAGCCCAGCACGGCCATGAAAACCAGGGCCGCCGGCATCAGCACCGTCAGCGGCGCCTCATAGGCATAGGGCAGGAGCTCGGTCGTCATGCTGCCGAGCTCGGCCGTGGGCGGATGGATGCCGAGCCCGATGAAGGAGAGGGTCGAGATCGCAAGCACGGCGCTCCCCAACCCGAAGGCGGCGAGCACGCCCAAGGTCGGCAGGAGGCCCGGCAACAGCAGGCGCCACAGCACATAGCCCGGCCCGAAGCCGAGCAGGCGTGCCGCCTCCACATGTGGTCGCGCCAGCAGGCCGCTCGCCATGGCCCGCGCGACCCGGAAGTATTCCACCCAGCCTGCGAGGGCGAGGCCGAGATAGAGCGGCAGGAACTCGCCCGGCGCGAAGGCGGCGAGCAGCAGGACCAGCAGCAGGCCCGGCAGCGCCAGCACCGCATCGGCGACCAGCACCAGGCCGCCTTCCACCCAGCCGCCGCGCCAGGCAGCGAGGATGCCGAGCAACGTGCCGGGGATGGCCGCGCTGGCGACCGTGACCGCCGCGAGCATGAGCGAGAGCCGGGTGGCATGAGCCAGCCGCGCCAGCATGGACCGGCCCAGATGGTCGGCGCCAAGCCAGTAGTCCGCACCCGGCGGAGCGAGGGAGTGCGCCAGGATCTGGTGTGCCGGGTCGGTGCCGGCGAGCCAGGGCCCCAACAGGCCGAAGCCCAGCAGCGACACGATCAGCAGCAGTCCGAGCCTGCGGCCAGGCGCGAGGGTTCTCATGTTTCCGCCCTGGCGCGGCGCGGGTCGATCAGGGCGCAGGCAAGGTCCACGAGGGCATTCACCAGGACGAAGATCAGCCCGAGTGCCAGCGCCGTGCCCTGCACCACCGGCACGTCGCGCGCAAAGATGGCGTGCACCAGCGCATGCCCGATCCCGGGCCAGGAGAAGAGGCTTTCCACGATGACGAGCCCCTCGACAAGGCCGACGAGCTGGAGGCCGAGCAGGGCTATGACGGGAATGGCCGCGTTGCGCAGGCCATGCCGCAGCACCACGGCCCGCTCCGGAAGGCCCTTCCACCGCGCGAAGGCCATGAAGGGGGACGCCGCCACGACCGCGACCGAATCCCTCGCCACCCGCGCTGACAGCGCTGCCAAGCCGAGCGCCAAGGTCAGGGCAGGCAGGACGAACTCGCGCCACCCCTCGAAGCCCGCGGGTGGAAGCCAGCCGAAATGGATGGAGAACACCGTCACCAGGCACAGGCCGAGAGCGTATGCAGGCACGGCCCGGAGGAGGACGGAGAGCCCGAGCATGATCCGGTCCACTGGGCCTCCCGGCTGCAGCCCGGCCAGGAGCCCCAAGGGAAGCCCGAGCAGGGCCGAGAGCGGCAGCGCGACGCCCGCCAGCGCCAGCGTGTAGCCGAGCTGCATGGTCAGTTCCTGCAGCACCGGCTCGCCGGTGACGAGGGAATGGCCGAGATCGAGCCGCACCAGGCGGCCAACCCAGTCCAGGAACTGCACAGCCCAGGGCCGGTCCAGCCCCAGCTCCTGCCGCACCAGCGCGGCTGCGGCCGCATCGCCCATATCCGGGCCGTAGCGCGCAGCGGCGAGGCGAAAGGCTTGGTCGCCCGGCAGCACGGCCATCAGCGCGAAGCCGAGCGCGCCGACGATCAGGGCGACGAGCAGCGGCTGGACGAGCCGCATGAGGACAGGCCGCAGGAAGCGGTCCAGGAAGCGCCGGCCCATGTCAGCGTGCCCAGGCTATGTCGTGCAGGCGGTAGCTGGTCTCGTACGGGTCCACCGTGACGCCGGCCAGGTCGCGGCTGATGGCGACGCCCAGTTCCGACCAAGCAATTGGGATGACCGGCAAGGCCTCGCGCAGGATCCCGGCTGCCCGCTGGCGCGCCGCGGCCGGGTCCCCCTCCGGCGCGGAGAGCGCGTGCAGCGCGGCGTCGAGGGCCGCGTCGGACCAGCCCATGGCGCCCCAATCGCCCCCGCCGGGCCGGAAGTCCTGCAGGAGGGTAACGAGCGGGTCCGGGACCAGCGCGTAGTTGCGCGCCATCAAGGCCATCTCCAGGGTGCCGTCGCGGTGGCCGCGCGGGATGTCGGAGGAGTTGCCGATGACCACCGACATGTCGATGCCGATCTCGCGGAACTGCGCCTGGAGCGCGGTAGCGATCGGCGGCAGTTCGGGCCAGTTGATGTAGGTGGTGCAGCGGCAGGCAAAGCGGCGGCGCTCTGCATCCACCAGGATGCCGTCCGGGCCCGGGCGCCAACCCGCTTCGGCCAACAGGGTCCGCGCCATCCCCAGGTCGCGCCGCGGTGGCGGCGCGGGGAGGTGCCAGCCCTGCAATGTCGGCGGGAAGAGCTGGTCCGCTGCCATCGCGGGGTTCCGCAGCAGGGCCGTGGCAATGCCCTGGCGATCGACCGCCAGGCTCAAGGCATGGCGCACCCGTTGGTCCGCGAAGTAGAGCGATGCCGCGTTGAGCTTCAGGATGCGGGTGCGCGGCACGGGAACCGTGAGGACCTCGAGCCGCGGGCTGCGGCGGAGCCGCGCCACGGTCACGGGCTGCAATGCCATGGTCAGGTCCGCATGCCCGCTTTCCGCCATCGTGGCCCGCGCCTCGCCCTGGGACACGACGAGGTAGGAGGCGCGCCCGATGGCCGGGCGAGGACCCCACCATCCCTCGAAGCGCTCGACATCGAGCTGCAACGGAGGCGAGAAGCGTTCGACGCGGAAGGGGCCGGTACCGATCACCGCACGGACCCTGCCTGCTTCGTCATAGGCTGCAGGGGCGAGGATCATGCTGGCATAGTTCGCCAGGACGGCCGGCAGCGGCGCGAAGGGGCGGCTCAGGCGGATCAGCACCGCATCGCTCGTGGCCTCGATGGCAGCGACCGGCACGCGGGAGAGCGGCGAGGCGGCAGCATGGGCGTGGCGGAGGCTTGCCGCCGCTGCCTCGGCCGTCAACGGGCTGCCGTCATGGAAGCGCACGCCGGGTCGCAGCACGAAGCGGTGCAGCAGGCCGTCCGGCGAGGTGCTCCAGCATTCCGCCAGCATCGGCACCGGGCGGCCTTCCGGATCGGCACCCAGAAGCATCTCTCCGACGCCCATGCGGGCGAAGACGTGGCCGGAGCGTGCCGGGTCGGGCCCGGCGAACTCGAAGGGGGCGACCACCCGCAGCACGCGCTCGCCCGGCCGGCGCGCGGCCGTGGGAGCATGGCCGAGGGCAGGGCGCGCGAGGAGGGCTGCAGTGCCCAAGATACCGAGCGAACGGCGAAACATGCGGGAGGCTCTAAAGGCGGATCGTCACACCGCCAAGCACGGTCAGCGGCGCGCCGGGCGAAACCCAGACGCTGCTGTAGGAGCGGTCGTAATAAGTCCTGTCGAAGAGGTTGTTCACGTTGAGGTTCAGCCGCACGCGGTCGCCGATCCTGTAATAGGCAAGCAGGTCCACGGTGGCATAGGCGGGCAGGCGGAAGGCGGAGCCGACCGTGTCGCCGGCACGGCTCCCGACGAGGTTGACACCACCGCCGAGGCCTAGCCCTTGCAGCCGGCCTTCCTGGAACTCATAGACATTGAGCAGGCTTGCGCTGTGCCGCGGCACGTTCAGCAGCCGGGTGCCGGGGCGCAGCGCGGCGTCGCGGGTCACCTCGGCGTCGATATAGGCGTAGCCGCCGATCATGCGCCATCCCGGCAGCGGGTTGCCCGCCAGGGTCAGGTCGAAGCCCCGGCTGCGAACCTCGCCCGCCGCGATGCTGTAGGAGGTGTCGGCCGGGTTGGCCGTCAGCACGTTCTCCTTGGTGATGTGGAACAGGGCCGCGGTGGCGCTCAACCGGTCGTCGAACAGGTCGAATTTGGCGCCCACCTCATACGCCTCGCCTTTCTCCGGTGAGAAAGAGCGGCCATTGATGTCCCCGCCGCGATTGGGCCGGAAGGACTGCGCATAGCTGGCATAGGCCGAGACGTTGCCGGTGAGCTCATAGATCAGGCCGACCCGCGGCGTGGCGGCGGTCTGCGTCTGCGGCGAGGCGGCGCCGGCGCTGCGCTGGGTGAAATCCTGGTCGAAATGCTCGACCCGGATGCCCGCTACCAGCTTCAAGCGGCCGGTGAGGGAGACCTGGTCCTGCAGATAGGCCGCGTAGGTGTTGCTGTTCTCGAGCGTGTTGGAACGGCGTGTCAGCGCTGGAAGCCGCTGACCGTAGACAGGGCTGAGGATGTCGATGGTAAAGGGCGAGGCGCCGGGATTGGAGCGGTTCAGGATCTCGCGGTTGTGGTAGCGCTCGTATTCGAGGCCGGCGAGCAGCGTGTGACCCAGCGGCCCCGTCGTGAACTGGCCGACGAGGTTCAGCTGGATGTCGAGGTCGTTCCAGGCGAATTCGCGCTGCCGCAGCTCCCGGCGCAGCGTACGGCCATCAGCGAGGAGGCTGCTCGGCTCCACCGCGCGGCCGTCCAGGGTGCCGCCGAAATACTGCACCCCGCCGCGCAGGCTCCAGTCGTTGTTGATGCGGTGGTCAAAGCGGAGCTGGCCGAGGCCGCTGTTGTTGCGGTTGGTGCCGACCCCCGGCTCCCCCAGGAAGCGGTCGCGCGGAATCACGCCGGGCCGGTTGCCGTAGGCTACTACCCCGCGGTCGAAGGTTCGGTCGTTGTGCAGGAATTCGCCTTCAAGGGTGAAGGTCGTGTCGGGCGAGGTCTGCCAGGTGAGGGCCGGGGCGATATACTGGCGGTTGCTTTCGACATGGCGGCGGAAGCTGCCGCCGCCCTCGACGGCGCCGTTCAGGCGGTAGCTGGCGGAGCCGTCGGCGCGCAGGGCCCCCGCCGCGTCGACGGTTCCCCGCCAAAACCCGTGGCTGCCGAACAGGCCGCCGAAGACGGCCGAGTTCTCGGCCATGGGCTGCTTGGTGACGATGTTCAGCGTGCCGCCCGGGTCGCCGCGGCCGTACAGCAGCGAAGCCGGGCCGCGCAGCACCTCCAGCCGCTCGACCGCCGCCGTATCGGGCGAGCCCTGGTAGCCACGGTTCACCGGAAAACCGTTGCGGTAATACTCGCCCGTGGCGAAGCCTCGGACATTGTACTCGTAGAGTGATTGGCCGCCGAAGTTGTTGCCGCGTGCGATGCCGCCGGCATAATCGAGCGCCGCATCCACGCGGACAGCCGCTGTGTCGTCGAGTACCGCTCGCGGCACCACGCTGATGGACTGCGGGATTTCACGGATCGGCGTGTCGGTCCGGGTTGCACTGTTCGACCTGGTGGCACGATAGCCGTCGACCGGACCGTCACCACGCTCACCAGCCGCGGTGACGGCCAGCTCTGGAAGTGCGACTGCCTCGCTTGCGGCTTGCTCTTCCGCCGCAGCCTGAGCTACTGACTGCGAAGCAAAGCCCGCGGCCAAAACGAGGGTAACGGCCGGGAGGTTGAGGCGGAACATAAGACAATCCGAACGGTGATGCTGCCCCTTAGCAGCCACACAGGGATTGCGCAATGTTATAACATATCATTATGCGTGTTCGGAAGTCGGATGGCTCCAAGCCTGCGATGCCACGCGATGGCCGAAGCCACGGAGCACGATGCGCACCTGCGGTATAATGCCGGGCACGACCGCATGGGCTGACGGAGGTCATCGGGGTGCAACTTACGCGCTTTCGTTGGGGGCGACATCTCGAGATGGAAGTACGTCATTGGAAACGGCCTGCATTACGGACCGAGGACCACCGGATCACCGAAGTGGCCATCGTCGCCAATGTGCCGAACCGCATGCTGAAGGCGGACTCGATGCGCTCCGCTTATCGACCCATGCAACAGGCTGGCACGTCACCCACGCCATGCTCGCGCTGGCCTTCCGCGCTGCCATGACGGTGCGGTCACCAAGCTCGATCAAGCACCGTCACTGACAGCAGCACCGACGCGGAACACATGCGTAGGCTCAGCGAGATAAACTAGCGCGGCCGCTCATCGAAGGCACAGAACATCAAGTGCCAGTCACGCTCGCCGCCGCGCAATCCAACCTTCTCCGGACCAGATCCCGCTCCACAGCCCCTACGCCGCAGCAGAGCGATACGGTTCGCGGAACAGGCAATGCTCGGTTCGCCGCAGGGATGATGCTACGCAGGATCCAGTAACCGTCGTGTTCCGGATCCCCCGTCGCCCCCTCCTGTTCATCGCTGCCTTCACTAGCGGATAGGAGAGTGGGAAGCGCGACTACTGCTTCGCTTCGGTTGGGGAAGGGCACCGCCCCAGACCTCGGCGACCCGCGCGATGCGCCGGGCATCGTTTTGGGGTTCGTGGGTTTGATCGGCAGATGTTTCTTCGACCCGTATGCAGGCGGCCTTCGCAAAAGCGTCCGCCGGCTCGTCGAGTACACGCCGGAGCGCCTGCCGAAAGTGGTCGGCGCCGTGTTCACGACTTATACGCACCCCCGCCGCGTCTCGCATGCTCGTCCATGCCGCTGCATCTCCGTACAGGGCAACGACCTCGCGAGCGAGTGCTTCAGGATTGTCCTCAGCCACCATTTCAACGCCCGCGTCGAAGGTCATCTGGCGCGCCATCAAACGCGTGCCTGCGCAGGGCAAGCCGGCCGCTGTGGCTTCCAAGATCTTTATCGGGACGCCCGCAGCAAAGCGGATTGGTGCGACGAAAATGCGGGCAGCATCATACAAAGGCCCAAGGTTATCGACGGAGCCGACGAGGCGAACCCCTGGCTGGAGGAGTTCCTCGTGTTCCTGATGAACGCGGCCTGCGACGGTAAGAGTGACCCCAGGCAACGCTTCGCGGACCGCCGGCCAACACTCCCGAATGAACCACAAGAGGCCGTCCCAGTTCGGGGCTGTTTTCTCCAGCAGGCGTCCTACGAAAAGAAAACCATGACGTGCGTCGAAGCCCGGCGCCCCGACCCGGGCCGTTGTCGGATGGCTGAGGACGCAAATCGGCACTGGCGCGGTTTCCGGCAAGTGTTCACGGAAGACCTTCGCCTCCTCCTCGGAAACGCACACCACGGCGTCCGACCCTGCGCAGAGTGCTAGTTCGGAGCGGATCAGCCCGTCGGCTTCCTCCCGTGACAGGGGCGTGCCCAGGACCCTCGCCTGCTCAATCTCCCGCAACGAGAACAATGCTTCCGCGTCATAGATCACGCGTGTGCCGCTTTGCGCAAGAATGTCTGCCCCGCCGGTCTGCTTCAAGGTGGCCATATTGTGAGGGCGGCTGACGAGAACCGCGTCGAAATAGCCCGCGCGCGCTGCGAGGAAGGAAGCCAATCCCGGGCTGCCGCCATTGACGACGATCTCAATCTCCCGCGGGATCTCGCGGCGTGTTGCGGCCCAGTCCACCTCTGCCTGGTTCGTTGGATAGAAAGTCACCGACCAACCCGCTGCAGCGATGGCGGCAAGAATCTCCCGGAGGCGCGGGAAGCCTGAGCCAAGCGAGTTCAGCGGGACGAAATCATCCATCACAAGGAGACGGCGGCGGGCGCGTGCCGGGGTAGCATGACGCCCGATGAGGACGTTGCCCGGCGCGGGCGGGAAATGATGAGTCAGGAGGCGAGTCGCGTGCCGATGGCGGAACGTCCTGCGGTTCCGCATCGAGAGTGCGACGGCGTCACCTCGCTTACCTTCGCTGCCGAACTCGAAGTGGTCTACGACCGCGTCCGGCTCGAAGACGGTGCGAAGGCCTATCTCGCGTAGCCGTAGGCAGTAGTCTACCTCCTCGTAGTAAGCGGGCGCGTAGATCTGGTCGAAGCCACCAAGCCGCTCCCAGGTAGCGCGCGGCGTGAGCAGGAAGGCGCCGGAGCAGTAATCCACGTCACGTTGGAACATCGCCTCGCCTGCTTCGGGCACCGCGTCGCGGGCATATCCTTGCGTGCTGCCATCCGACCAAATGATGGAGCCAGCCTCCTGAAGCTTCCCGTCCGGAAGCACGAGGCGGCCGCCTACGGCACCAATGTCGGGGGCGGAGCGTAGGGTTGCAACAGCGGCGCTGATCGCGTCAGGCCTGACGAAAGCGTCGCTGTTGAGGAGCAGGAGGTCGCGCCCTCGCGCAGCGGCAGCGGCACGATTCGTCGCCAGCAGAAATCCTTCGTTCACCTTGTTTCTGATGACCTGGATGCCCTCTACCTGAGCAAGTAGGGCGGCTGTCTCGTCCGTCGAGTCGTTATCGACGACGATCACTTCAAGTCGCTCTTGCGCGGCGAGCAGCGCTCGAAGGCAGCGGAGGGTAAAGTACGCCTTGTTCCAAACGGCAATGAGGACCGACACCTCAGGTTCGTTGAAGTGCTCGAAGCGAAGCTTTTCGCCGCTGGCGAGGAACTCGCGCAGCTCCTCGGCCGCGAAGCCGCCCAGCACCGCCTTGGCCTCAGGCGCAGCGTTGGGAGTGGGCACGGGCTGAGAGGATTCCAGCGGCTCTGGCGACACCGCGTCGGTCGGCTGGTGGTCCGAAACTGCTGTGCCATGAGTTTCTAATTGGAGCGGTCTGGCTTCGTCCGCAGGAGGAACAGGAGAGTGAAGTGTGGCAAGCGAGGCGGCCGCTGCACGCCGCGAGGCCAAACGGCTTGGAAGCTGCAGCGTGACTGTCCACCAAACGGCCTTTACCGCGCGGCGTGCGACGCGGCGCACTCCGGGGCTGTGCTCGAGCGCCTTGCGGATCGGTTGCGTGGCGCGCCAGGTTCCTGAGAAAAGAACTGTCTGGAGCTGCGCCTCGAGCCCTGGAACACGAGAAGCCATGGTCTGGAGCTGCGCCTCCAGCTCCGGGACGCGTGAGGCTATAACTTCCATCTCGCGAGCCCAGCGCGCTCCGGCTACCAAAGCCACTCTTCGCGCCTCGCTTTCGGCAGCAAGTACATCGATGAGTTCTTTCAGCCTTTGGGTTTCGGAAAGCGCCGCTACGAGCCCCTGCTCCGCTCGAAGTCGTCCCGTTTCAGCAGTCTCACGAGACTTCCGCGCTGCAGTTCGTTCTGCCGCCAGCGCCGCCGCCGCCGTCGCCGCTGCTGTCGCTGCTGCCGCTGCCGCTGCCGCGCGCCCGGCGATTTCCACCTCCAATTTCCGCGCGTATGCGTCGGCTTTACCGAAGGCCGCTGACAACTGCTCGTTCAGCTCGCGCTGAGTTCGCTGAGCCGCGAGCGCCGTCTCCGCCGCAGCACGGTCGCGTTCGGCGATTTCCGCTTCCAGTTTCCGCACGTATACGGCGGCTTCATCAAGGGCCGCTGATCGCTGCTTGCTCAATTCGCGTAGCGCCGGTATTTCGGTCAGCAAGACCTCGATCGCGCTGGTTTCGACAAACAGGCTATTCGGGAGGTCGTGCTCGGAGACGTCTGACGCAAGCGCGACAAGGTATACAGGACGCGGTAGTCCGTCGTTCGCTTCGAAACGTGTCCCGCGCCGCTCAAAGGTGAGATGACCGTTCGTTCCCTGACCCTCGGAGATAAGGGCCGAGCCGACTACAGTTCTCTGTCCTTGAATTTGGATGTGGCGAAAGTGCCGACCGAGAAGCGTGGCGAATTCCTGCCGTGTCAGCTCATGGATGTGGAAGGGATTCGGCGGTGTGCCAGCGGGAGAGTATACGTCTCGCTCGGGCGAGCTGATAAGCAGCTGTCCCCCCGGTCGAAGAACGCGGCGGATCTCGGACAGGAAACGCTCGTGCTCGTAAAAATGCTCAATCGTTTCGAACGAGACGACGAGGTCTACGCTCGCATCTTGTACCGGTAGGACGCGGGCATCTCCTTCGACGAAGCGGAGGTTTGGAGCACGGTACGACCGCGCGGCATGGGCAACAGAGGCAGGATCGAGTTCTACGCCGACAACCGACCGCGCGGTCTGGGCAATGAACGCGCTGCCGTAGCCTTCGCCGGAGGCGACGTCGAGGACATCCAAGCCACGGGCGAGCTGGCGCGCGAGCAGGTAACGATGAAGGTGCTCGATCTCAACTTGCGCACCCGCCCCTCCGGTCAGCCGTTCACCAGTCCACTCCAGAGAGATCTCGGGCACGACCTGCTCAAACAACTCACCCATTTTTACGCCTTTACAAAAAAGCCTATCATCATGCGATTTGGACAGTCCGGAAGGCAAGCTGCGGACCATCCTGTCGTTGGGCGATGCCGATGGCAGCCATGTTAAATGGACCTTGACCTAGCCCAAGCTCCGCCACCTGACCGTATCCAAGCAGTATTCGCGGGGACTTCTCGGCTCCACGGCTTCGATACGGAGTGGCGGCAAGGGATTTGTCCAACACGCTGTCCCTTTGGCGAGAGAAAGGTAGCGTTGCCCGCTGGACGCCGCGCGACGCCGTACTCCGCGACAAGCCTTGGGAACCCTACCACGTATGCCGGACCGCAAGCCGCTCGAGGTTTCTCTGCGGAGCGTATGTCCAGCACCGTCGTAAGGTCGATTTCTGCGGGCGATCGTATGGCTTCGCCCTCGGAGCGCCGTGATGGCTGAAGGGTCTTCCTCCGGTCATGAGACAGGCAGCAGACCGCCACATTGGGTAGGGTGAAGCATGGGCGACCGCCGTGAGCGGGGACGCTGCAACATTCCCACTTGGTACGCACTGGGTAGGGGACGTGCACGACCGTACGCGACAGGCGGGAGAGATCGAACCGGCCGTCGCTGTAGGGCAGTGATAAACATCCACCTTTGGATAGGTGTCGCCCGCGTGGCTCTGGAAGCTGCCGTTTGCGTCGAAGATGCCTCCGGCAGCCCTGATGTTCAGCATGCGCAAGTAGATGAAAGGAGACTTTCCAGCCAAACCCCACATCATGTTGGGTGTTGCGATCGGTGCCATCGACTTGGGACCATGCACCGCCGTCGCAGGCATTCTGGCGTTGTCGTGCCGCTCTCGGTGCCGATTGACGAGTCTCTTCCTCGGCATCAGGCACCATTCGGACACCACCTCAAGCCCGCGGACGAGGCAGTCCATGAAGCGGTCGCTGCGGTGAATCGGGCAGACATGCAAGGCTTCGATGACCTCCGCTCAAATGCATCACAGAGGCGCCTTACAGCTTGGGGCGCCTCGCCGATTTTTACATTACGGCGGAGTGCGGTTGCAAATTGCGGTAGTCTTGCGAAATTCGTGGCGAACCGCAAACGGCCTGGATGGCAGGCGCTCAAGCAGCAATCTGGGACAACTTGCAACAAAAAAGGTTTGTCCCGCACGTCGCGTCCGACGATCTTCCAAAACTGTCTTTTTACCCACCATCATCTCGTAGCCTGCCAGTGTCTATCACGCCGCCTGGAAGCTACCGAAGCCAGGTCCCGGGCCAACTGTATTACGTGCCGGTGGCCTTGTTCCGCGGTGTTTTTGAGAAACCTGATCTGGCATGGCCGCGAGCGTCTCTACAGGTTGCCATCCGCCTTCGTCTGCTGAATGGCAAAGGGGTAGGCGGGATCCTTGTCCGCCATGACGGTGCATCTTGAAGGACTGCTTGATGCACCCGGGACTGTCCGCCGCCACCTCGCCATGTCCCGATTTAGAGCACCTAACGAAGCCGGGTATGGCGCGTGCTGGGTGGCATGAGCAGGCCCCTTGTCCCCGATGCGCTTTGGGTGGTGGTGGAGCCGCTGTTGCCGCCTGAGCCGCCGAAACCGAAGGGCGGCCGTCCTCGCTGCCCGACCGTGCGGTCCTTACCGGCATCCTCTTTGTGCTGCATTCGGGGATCCCGTGGGAGATGCTGCCCCAGGAGATGGGCTGCGGGTCTGGCATGACGTGCTGGCGCCGACTGAGCGACTGGCGGGAGGCTGGCGTATGGGGCCGCCTCCAGCGTGCAGTCCTCGACCGCCTGGGGCGGCGTAACGCCATCGACTTTCGGCGCGCCGCCCTCGACAGCGCGTCGGTTGCGGCAAAAAGGGGGGCACGCAAACGGGGCCAAACCCGACCGACCGGGGCAAGCCGGGGTCGAAGCGCCATGTCCTTACCGATGCCAACGGCATCCCGCTCGCGGTCCGCCTGACAGGCGCGAACGCGCATGACAGCGTGACGCTGGAGGAGGTGGTCGATGTCGTGCCTCCGTCCTGGAGCAGGCCCCGTCGGCGACCCGGCAAGTTGCATGCCGATAAGGCCTACGATCACCGCGCTGCCGCAGGGCCCTGACCCTCCGCGGCATCCAGCCCCGGATCGCACGGCGCGGCATCGGGAGCTGCCAGGTTGGGATGGCACCGGTGGGTCGTGGAGCGCGCCCTGGCCCGGTTCAGCCAGTTCCGACGGCTGGCGATCCGCTACGAGCGGCGTGCCGACATCCACGCCGCCTTCCTCACCCTCGCCTCCGCCACCATCGCTTGGCGCTTCGTCCAGCAGTGGTTCTGTTAGATGCTCTTGGGGCGATGGACGTCGCGGCGGAGCTGGCGCTTGGTCGGGAGGACGAAGCGGCGCTCGACCTGGTCGACCCAGGACACGTCAGTCAGCGTAAGGCGGGCGCCAGCACGACCAGAGCGTGGCCCCAACCGGTGGCACTTCTAGCGTCCGGCGAGTGGTATCGACGATCGAGTCATCGCCAATTCTGCGCGGCGTACCGGGCTTCGGATCGTTCAACAGCCCATCCCGGCTGATACGCCGCAAAGATGCCGTCCGTCAGTCAAGCTTCGCGCCTGAGGCTTCCACGAGCTGCCGCCAGATCGGCGTCTCACGTTCGATCTTATCGACGAGCGCCTGTGGCGTGACAGACGGTTCGGCGATGAAGCCAACCTCTCGCATCCTTTCCCCTAGCTTGGAATCACTGCCCGCTCGCAGGGCCGCGGCATGCAGCTGCTTGATCATCTCCGGGGCTGTTCCGGCAGGAGCCATCAGCGCCTCCCAGGCGCCAATGTCGAGCGTTCCCAATCCAAGGTCTTCGAATTCCGACATGGCGGGGACGGAGGGAAGCAACGCGATCCGGCGTGCGCTCCCAACGGCCAGCGCTGTCACCTCACCCTGGGAGATGAGCGGCATCAGGGCCGGCGTCAGCTCGAACATCATATCAATGACGCCAGCCTGCAGGTCGGCAACCGCAGGGGCGGCCCCACGATAGGTGACGTGCAATCCTCGTACAGCGGTAGCCTTCTGCACCGCCGCCATGGTCAGGTGCGCAGTGCTTCCCACACCCGCGGTACCGAAGCGCAATCCCTCCGGATTGTTGCGTGCCCAAGTGACCATGTGGCGGAAATCGGTCCAGCCATGCCGTGTGGCGGCTTGCTTGTTGACGGCACATACAACAGTGCCCGCGCTCAGCTGACTGACCGGAGAAAAGTCGGCCTCAGGATCGAAGGGCAGGTGGCTGTAGAGCGTCTTGTAGGCACAAAGTGTGGTCATGCCGATCACGCCGAGGGTCGTGCCGTCCGCGCGAGCCTTGGCGACATAATCAGCTCCGACAATGCCGGCTCCGCCGGAGCGGTTGTCCACCACCACCTGTTGGCCGAGAATCGGCTCCATGCGCTCCGAGAACAGGCGTCCTACCAAATCCACGGCGCCACCAGCCGGGTAGGGGACGACGAGCCGAATGGGCCGCCCAACGGAAGTTTTCTGTGCCTGGGCAGAATGGACGGCAGGAGCCATAGCTCCCAGTGCCAAGCCCAGTCCAACCCTGACCGTCTGCCGGCGAGGTATCACGGGGGGCGGGCATTCGGACATCGTTTTACTTCCTCATGGCCTTTATGGCCGGCCAACCGTAACGCCGGCGGCGCGAAGGCGTTCTGGTCCTTGTGTGTCCCGATAAAGCACCTGGCTTACCTGTCTCGACTGAACCCTCCATCGCCCAACGATCTTGTTGCACCGGTCGCCTGCCCTGGTGGCTTTGGATCGGTTTTGGTGGGGCGCGTCCCTTCGACTAGGCAGGGTTCATCTCTCGTGCTGTCCGAAGTGAACGCCATCCGGCGGCATCACATCCCGAAGCGGAAGCACCCGGTCCTCAACGAGCTGAATACGATGCCGGCCTGCGAGCTCGCGGCAGCCTGACGAGTTGGTTCACGCCCGAGGTGGCCGAAGCCTTAAGCGCCGGGCCGCATAGTGGCCAAGTGGGCAGTCCTCATATTCAGCCTTGGCGAAAGCCACAGCCCTGACGCTATAGACAGTGTTCCGGCTGGCGTTACGTCAGACGAAGGGGCTGATCGCTTACATCTGCGACTGCTTGGCCTCGATCCGTCGGTGCCAGACCACTCTACCCTGAGCAGCTAGGCCGAGGCGTTGGTGGTACCGCCACCGGAAATGGGTAGCGAGCCGGGGCATCTGCTGGCGGGCAACACGGGGCCGGAGCTCTGCGGCCAGGACGAGTGGCTGGAGCAGGAGCACGGCAGCAAGCTGCGTTGGAAGCCTGGCAAATGCTGCACCGTGCCGTGACGCCCGAATGCGGCGCCAGGCGAGGCCGCGAAGACCACCCTGACACAATGCGATGTGCATCTAGGATGTATCGCCGAGCGGGGCTGCACGACTTCGCAGCGGGATTCGGGCTATGACTGGCATGTCCTGCTGGAGTGCAGTTGCAGGGATGCGGGTCGTCGTTCACTGACCACTGCAGCCTACCTCAAGGACCCGACCGACCCGGCCTGGGCGCAGGACTCCGGCATGCTCGAATGGCGAGCCTTCAGTGCTAAGAATCGCTCCACCGCGCGAGAACATCCATCTGCAGATGCTAAATTTCATGCGGATGAGGGGAGACGGCCCAGATACCATCACGATCCGGGAATGACCGCGCCGCCAAAGGCCTGTTCGACGAATTCACGCACCGTCGGAGCGCGGTAGCCGTCCGCCAAGCGGCGGGCCCAGGGCTGCTCTGCGTCGGCGCGGCGGACCACAACGAGGACGGTGTAAACGCTCAGCGCCGTCTCCCGCACCAGAGCGTCGCGTAACGGGTTTAGCCCGGCGGGGACGGCGAAGTTTCCAGTGATGGCGGCGGCATCCACATCCTCAAGTGAGCGGACGATAGCCGCTGCTTCCAATTCGATGATGCGCAGCCGCTTCGGGTTATCGGCGATATCGGCCACCGTCGCCCGATGGTCGGCGCCTAGACGAAGCCGGAAAGCGCCACCTTCTGCCAGCAGCAGCAGCGCGCGGCCGCCGTTGGTCGGGTCGTTCGGGATAGCGATGCGGCCGCCGGCCGGCAGCGCATCCATGCTGCGATGTTTACGGGAGAAGACGCCCATCAGCGTCAAAACGGTCTTGCCGACGGGAACGAAATCATAGCCTCGCTGGGCCCGCTGCGCCTCAAGGAAGGGCAAGTGCTGGTAGGCATTGGCGTCGAGGTCTCCGGCCGCTAACGCAGCGTTCGGCTGGATGAAGTCGCCGAACTCAATGGCGCGGGTGATGAAGCCGTCTTGTGCTAGTGCCCGCTGGACGACCTCGAAGGTTTGGGCATGGACACCCTGAGTGACGCCAACCCGCAGCGGGCGGGCGGTGGTGCCGGGGACGGCCGGCTGGGATGCAGCCAACCCAGGTATCAGAGTGGGCAGAGCGAGCACGAAGCGACGCAGCATCGGGATGCTTCCTTCAGCAAGAAGAGAAACGCCGGACCAGCCAGTCCTGTCCCCATCCGGTCCAGCGCTGCAACGCAGAGCCGCCCGGCTTGTTTGCTCGGAACATCAAGGCCTCACCGGCGTTGAAAGATGCCGGAAGTTGGAGCGTGAATGGAGCAGTTGGGTGCCTTTGCACAAGGTTCGGAGACACTAGAGGCTGCGCGCCTGGTCCGCCGGCCCGGTCTGGTAGCAGAGCTTCAGACACGGCTCGCACATCATGGATTGCTCGACCCGCCTGCGAATGGCCTCTTCGATCCCGTCACGCAATGGGCGCTCGGCGCCTTCTGCTCTGCGGTTTGCCTGCCTTTCAACAACGAGTTGACGCCACCCGTCGCCGCCGCGCTGCGTCAGCAGGCTCCCGCGCTGCCACTGAAGCCCGGTAACAGCCTGGCCGGGCGGATCGCCGCAGCTTTGATCCGGTGCAACCACTGGATTTGCCGTCATCCCGAGTGCGTCAATATTGTTTATGTCGAGGGCATGGACGAGCAGGGATGCGAAGTGCCCCGCCGGCATGACGCCTTCGATGATTTGCGGCTGCTGCTGCGCATTGGGTCTGGAGGGTGCCCGAAAATCGTAGGCGCTTGGTGCGCGACGACCGCCTCGGGCCGCCTAGCAGTGGAAACGCCCGCTGAGCCCGAAGGTGCGCCTCGCCTTGCCGCGGGGCAGCATCGCGTATGGGTTGTGGGCCGAACGGCAATCGGAACGGCGCTGGAGCAGGAGGCGCTTGTTCAGGTCCTACCCGTGCTGGTGACACGGAATGCCGACAGGGACTTCCAGCGCAATGGTGATCCAATGGAGCGCGGCATCTTCCTCATTGACCAGCATGGCGGCCATGACGCGCCGCGTGAGCGTGTTGGCGGCATCGGTGCGGGCTGCCTGGTCGGCCGTAGCCAAGCCGGACATGGCAGCTTCATGGCAAGACTGCGGGATGATCCGCGCTGGCGCGTGAACGCTGCCCATGTCTTCACGACGTCCATCCTGCAGGCGAAAGACGTGACTGGCTGATCGGGCCTCTGTCACACGGGGCCCCTCGGCGAGTTCCGGCGGCGTGCTTGCGGCACCAGATGCGATTGGTGTCGAGGTAGTCCTCAATGATATCATTGCAGGCGACGCCGAGCGCCAGCAGCAACAGCGCCGTGCCGAAACCGGTGCAGTCTTTGCCCGCCGAGCAGTGGAAGACGAGCGGCTGTCGCATCGGATCGGCGATGAGCGCCAGCAATCGGTGGTAGATCGGCAGCTTCTCTGACGCATGGGCCGTATAGGCGCGGCCGAGCAGCGTCAGGACGTCCTCGCCAGTCGCGCGACCGGTCGCCAGGATGTCCCGCCGAGACAAGTCGACCGCTCGATCGGCAGCCTCACCACCTCCGGCGCGAACGAGGGCAGGCGAGAGGGGGTCTTGGCGCTCTCGGTCACGCCACGCAGATCCAGTACGGTACGAAGACCAAGCGCCACGAAGCGGGGTAGATCCGCATCCGTGAACGCGCCCAGCGAAGGCGCACGAAATACCTGGCCCACGCGAATGCGCCGCCTGCTCTGCGCACTGTAGCCGCCGATGTCACGCATGTTGCTGCAGCCCTGAAGTGGCGCCCGCCGGGCAGGAACTCGGCGCTGTCGATCACCTGAGCGGTCCTCGAGATTCAGGCGGCGCTTCTCGAACGAACTGCCTACCGCGTCCTCGTGCCCTGAAGGCGTTACGCCGCTACCCGTCACGGCTTTTGGAGTTAACGATGCCCTCATGGGCCGCATGTTCCGTCCAATGGAGATTGGTCGCGGATTCGTGACGGTCGGGAGAAAATTCCAGGATGCACAACCATGGGCTGGCGCTGCATCGGATCGGCTGGTCAAGTAGCCCAAGATGGCATTGCGGTCGGGTTGGCGCCGCGTTATCTAAAACGGTAAGGCAATGGCGATTGGGCACTTCAAGCCCGACGCCTTTCCGCAGGGAGAAAACATGTCCGATACCGAGACATTGGTTCCTGGGCGTCGTGGCCTGTTGAAGGTCGCCGCGATCGGCACCGTTGGGACGGCCGTACTGGCTGCGCCGAATGTCAGCCGCGCCCAGACCGTGACGCTGCGCTTCCAATCTACTTGGCCGCAGCGCGACATCTTTCACGAGTTTGCCCAGGATTACGTGAACCGCGTCAACGCCATGGCTGGCGGCCGGCTGCGGTTGGAGTTGTTGGCGGCCGGCGCGGTGGTCGGCGCCTTCCAGTTGCTGGATGCGGTCTCGGCCGGAACGCTCGATGGCGGGCATGGCGTTTGCGCCTACTGGTTCGGCAAGAACAAGGCCTTCAGCCTGTTCGGCACCGCGCCGCCCTGGTTCGGCGATGCCAACCAGATGCTCGGCTGGTTCTACCAAGGTGGGGGAGAGGCGCTGTACCGCGAACTCACCCAGGACGTGCTGAAGGTGAATACGGTCGGCTTCTTGTCCGGCCCGATCCCGACCCAGCCGCTCGGCTGGTTCAAGACTCCGATCGAGCGGGCGGACCAGATCCGCGGCCTGAAATACCGCACCGTTGGCTTGGCCGCCGATCTCATGAACGAGATGGGCGCCGCTGTCGTCTCCCTGCCAGGCGGGGAGATCGTGCCGGCGCTGGAGCGTGGGGTGATCGACGGGGCGGAGTTCAGCAATCCTTCCTCCGACCGGGTCCTCGGCTTTCCTGACGTCGCCAAGACCTACATGATCCAGAGCTACCACCAGCGGGTGGAGAGCTTCGAGATCCTGTTCAACAAGACCCGGTACGACAGCCTGCCGGACGAGCTGAAGGCGGTGATCCGGCATGGCGCCGAATCCGCCTCGGCCGAGATGAGCTGGAAGCTGCAGGACCGCTTCTCGCGCGACCTCCAGGCCATGGCCCAGCAGCAGGGGGTGAGTGTCCGGCCGACGCCGCGCCCGGTGCTGGATGCGCAGCTGCAGGCCTGGGACCGGGTCATCGCCAGGCTGGAGGCCGATAACTCCTCCCCGGTCAATGGTCCGCTGTTCAAGAAGATATGCGACAGCCAGCGTGACTGGTGCCGGCGGGTCGGTAATTTCTTCCTGCGCTACGAAGCCAGCCCGGTGATCTCCTACAATCACTTCTTCGCCCGCCAGGGCTGAGCTGCGCCAGGCCAACCCCGCCGTCCGGCAATGCCGGGCGGCGGGTTCCGTTCGAAATGGGGGGACGCGCATGCAGCGCCTGCTGCTCGGCATCGACCGGCTCAGCACCTTCGTCGGCCAGACCTTCGCCTGGGCAATCCTCGTGCTGACCGGCGTCGTGGTCTACGAAGTCTTCGTCCGCTACGTCTTCCGCGCCCCGACCAGTTGGGGCTACGACGTATCCTACATGCTCTACGGCACGCTGTTCATGATGGCGGGCGCCTATGCGCTGTCGCGCAACGGGCATGTGCGTGGTGATTTCCTGTACCGCAACTTCGCCCCGCGGACCCAGGCCTGGTTCGACCTGGTCCTGTTCGTACTGTTCTTCTTCCCGGCGATCTTCGCCTTCATGATCTCCGGCTGGCACTTCTTCGCCGACAGCTTCCGGCAGAACGAGCGCAGCATGTTCTCCCCGACCGGTCCCGTGATCTGGCCCTTCAAGCTGCTGATCCCGGTAGTCGGTGTGCTGCTGCTGCTGCAGGGGCTGGTGGAGGTGGTGCGCTGCATCCAATGCATCCGCAGCGGCGCCTGGCCGCAGCGCCTCTCGGATGTGGAAGAGTTGGAACAGCAGATCCTGGCCGCCGCCGCCGAGAAGGACCCCGAGCTCCTGGCGCGCGAGATGGCCGCGAGCGGACGGATCCCCGGCGAACGCGCCGCCGACGAACACACGGGACGATAACCCCCATGAGCGATGGCGTGCTGGGCCTCACCCAGCTTTTCCTCTTCCTGTTCTTCATCATGCTCGGTTTTCCCATCGCATTCACCCTGATGGCGATGGGCCTGTTCTTCGGCTATCTCGGGATGCAGGAACGCATCTTCGACCTGCTCGTGCAGCGCACCTACGCCATCATGGCGAATGACGTGCTGATCAGCGTGCCGCTCTTCGTCTTCATGGGTTACATCATCGAGCGGGCGAACATCCTCGACCGGCTGTTCCGCAGCCTGCAAATGGCCTCGGGCAACATCCCCGGCAGCCTGGCGGTGGCGACGCTGGCGACCTGCGCGCTCTTCGCCACGGCGACCGGCATCGTCGGCGCGGTGGTGACCTTGATGGGGTTGCTCGCGCTGCCGCCGATGCTGCGCGCGGGCTATGACGTGAAGCTGGCAACCGGCGTCATCGCGGCTGGCGGCTGCCTCGGCATCCTGATCCCGCCCTCGATCATGCTGATCCTGTTCGGCGCCACCGCGGGCGTCTCGGTCGTGCAGCTCTATGCCGCGGCCTTCATCCCAGGCGTGATGCTGGCCGGCCTCTATGTCCTGTATGCGGTGGGCATCGCCATCGTGAAGCCCGAGGTTGCGCCGCGGCTGCCGCCCGAGGAAGTGGCAGTGCCGTTCACGACCATCCTGCGGTCGCTGATGAGTTCCTTCCTGCCGCTTGCGCTGCTGATCGCCCTGGTGCTGGGCTGCATCCTGCTGGGCCTCGCCACGCCTTCGGAGGCGGCGGCGATGGGGTCGCTCGGCGCCATCGTACTGGCCGTGATCTATCGCAGCTTCACCTGGGGCAAGCTCAGGGAAAGTGTGTTCCTCACCGCCCGCACCTCCGCCATGGTGTGCTGGCTCTTCGTCGGCTCGGCGATATTCTCGTCGGTCTTCGGATATCTCGGCGGCCAGGCGCTGGTGGAGGAGTTCTTCAAGTCGCTGCCGCTGAACCAGTTCACCTTCATGGTTCTGGCGCAGCTGCTGATCTTCATCCTCGGCTGGCCGCTGGAGTGGACCGAGATCATCGTCATCTTCGTGCCGATCTTCCTACCGCTGCTCGACGATTTCGGCGTGGACCCGTTGTTCTTCGGGGTGATGATCGCGCTGAATCTGCAAACCAGCTTCCTCTCGCCGCCCGTCGCCATGGCGGCGTTCTACCTGAAGGGCGTGGCGCCCAAGCATGTTCGGCTGGAACAGATCTTCGCCGGCTGCATGCCGTTCATCTACATCGTGGTGACCTGCATGATCCTGGTTTATGTCTTCCCCGGGCTGGTGACCTGGCTGCCGGAACGGCTCTATGGCGGTGCCAGCGATGCACCGACGATCAACATGGAAGCGCCACCGCCGGGAGGATTTGCAGAGGACGAGATCGCGTTGCCACCGGCGCAGTAGGCGCATGCGGGAGGCGACGCGGCGACAGGCGGCAGCCTGCTTGGCTGAGGCTTTCGAAACCGGCAACCCGCTGGCTGCGCTGCCGGGCAACTTCGTGCCGGGCAGCGTCGCGGAGGGTGATGAGCTGGCGGCCCTGATGCTGGAAGAGCTCGGCCTCGCCACTTGCGGAATCCGCTTGGCCTTGGGGCTGGATGGAGTGCGGCTCGCCGGACCAATGCTGGAGGGACGGCTGCTGCCCGACGGAGCCAGCCTGCCCCTGGCCGCGTTGCAACACGCGCAGGTCACCGCGGCATTGGTTGCGGTCCTGGCCGAAGCGTTGCCCGAGAATGGCCAGGGGTTTCCGGCCTTCGCCACGGTTCATCCGGCCATCGACGTGACGGGCAGCCGCTTTCGTGACCCACCGGCGAGCTTGGGCCTGCTGGCGGCCGATCTAGGCGGCCTCGGCCATGTCGCCGCCGGCCGGGGCGGCCCCCTTCCTGCAAGCAGCGTTGCCGTCACCCTGGCTGCAGCAAGGCGGCGGCCGCGCGGTACGGCGGTGGACCTGCAGGCAGCGCTGGCGCTGGCCGTGGATGCGGCTCGGCATTCGGGCGGGCTTCCGGCCGGGGCGGTGCTGGTGGTGACCGGGCTTTCTCCAGCGGTGGTGCCGGAAGCGGGGCTGAGCCTGGCAGCCAGCTTCGCCGGACTCGGCCGAGCCAGGCTTGGCTTCAGCTGAGGCCGCTATCGGTTCGAGTCCGGTGTCAGCACCTCCACGATATCGGGAGGAAGGTGCCGGCCGCCACCCGCTGGAACCTTTCTTTCATGGTGATTGCCACTGAGGCATCCTCGGCGCGCCGGTTGGATCGTGGAGGATTGCACGGCAGGTTCCGCTTGCGCCGCACTTGCCCCGGTCGCCCGCACTTTCCGAGCTGCGCCAAGCCCTTTCACGCCCGATTGCGATAGGAACCCCGTATGACCGACAGCACAAGCGACGTATCGCGTGCCAGGCTGCACGCCGTCACTCGCCGCACCAAGCTCTGGCTCGGCCTCGGCGCCTTTGTAACCATCGGCGCATCCGACACCCTGGTGCAAGCCGCGCCGGTTCCAACCTCGCCACAGGCAGGGGGAGGCGGCGAGGGTGGTGAGGGAGGAGAGGGGGGCGAGGGCGGGGTGGACGCGGCGCGGGCTGCGGGCGACCCGATTGCCTTCCTCCTCGCTCTTGACGTGGTCGCGGCTCACTACCTTGCCGGCCGTCGCGCCTATGACGCTGGCAAGGCAGCCGCCGCAGCTGAACTCTTTGCGCACCCGATCAGCGAGATTTACGCCGAACTGGAACCGGTGTTCGAGGCGCGCGGCGTGCCGCCCTTCCGGGAAGCGATGGAGGAGGCCTCGACGCTGGCGCTCGACAAGGCACCGGTTGGCCGAATCGCAGATGCCGTGGACCGCGTCATCGCGGCACTCGCTGCGGCGGAGGCCAGGGCGCCGGGCACTGGCGCGACACTCGGCGTCAGGGCCCGGGTCGTTGGCGAGATGGCGGACCGCGCAGCCCTTCAGTACACGGCCGCCCTGCGCTCTTCGGAGGACGAGCCCTACCTTGATGGCTTTGGCCTTTACCTCGCGGCTCGAGCTCGCGCCGAGCGCGTCGCGCCCGAACTGGAGCGCGCCGGCCACCAAGCTCAGGCTGCGGCGATGCGGTCGGGGCTCGAGACGCTGGCATCGGCCTACACAGGCGTTGATCGGCCGACCGCGCAGGTCGAGCCAGGCTTGCTGTCCGCGGGCACGGCACGGTTGATGCTGGTGCTGGCCGATCTGCCGTGAGGAGCCGCTCACCATGATCCTGCCGATTGCTGGCGTGCTGGATGCCGGAACGCTGGCGCGCGTCCGTACGCGGCTCGCCGAGGCCCGTTTCGAGGACGGGCGGCGCACCGCTGGCTGGCACGCGCGGGAGGTAAAGGCGAACCAGCAGGCCGCGGAGGCGGACCCTGCAACGCGGGAAGCCGCAGCCATCATATCCACAGAACTATTGACCAACCCGGTATTCCGCACCGCAGTTCTGCCGCGACGGTTGCGGCCCATCCTGTTTGCGCGCTATCCGGGCGAAGGTGCCTATGGAACGCATACCGACGACGCGCTGATGGGCTTCACCGACCCGACCGGGCCGACGCGCGCCGACGTCTCCGTCACCATCTTCCTCTCCGATCCGGAATCCTACGAGGGCGGCGAACTGGTGATCGATGGCATCGGGGGTGAGGCCGCTTATAAGCTCGATGCTGGGTGCGCGCTGGCCTATCCGGCGACTACCCTTCACCGCGTGGCACCTGTTACCAGGGGTGAGCGGCTGGTCGCTGTAACCTGGGCGCAAAGCCTCGTGCGCGATGTGGCGTCGCGCGAGATGCTGTTCGACCTCGACACGGCACGCCGTGCCGTGTTCGCCGACCGAGGCAATGACGAAACCTTCCGCCTGCTTGCCAAGACCTACGCTAACCTGCTTCGCCGATGGGCCGAGACGTGACGCTACGCCGGCCCTTCCCGAGCGGTGCGACGCTCACCATATCTCTGTTACCATGCGTCAAATACTGACCGCGGCCTTGGCCGCCCTTGCCCTTGCAGCCTGCGCGACCCGCGCAGGTTTCGACGCCCGCCAGTCCGCCCTGATTGGTCGTTCCGAGGCTGACCTGGTCGCCACCCTTGGCGTTCCGGCCCGCACCTATGAGGCAGGGGGGCGGCGTTTTCTGCAGTATGAAGAGCGGCGCCTCGTCACCTATCCGGGTTCGCCTGGCTTCTACGGACGGTATGGCCGGTATCTCGGTGGCGGCTTCGCACCCTGGATCGAAAGCCGGTCCTGCGATGTCACTTTCGAACTCCATAGTGGTCGCGTAGTGGGCTTCAATGCTCGGGGGAACGACTGCGTCGCACCACCGCCGTCCTCCACGGTCGCAGTTCTGTAGGGATCGGCCTGGGTGCTGGCTGGGGTTCTCGATGCGCATGGCAGCGACGTGCTGACTAACCAGGCCGGCCGCGGCCCCTGGCTTGAGCTTTCCGTGGATGGCAAGCGCCAGGAATCCAGCCCCCAACTACGCCGCCTTGCCTCGCGGATGACGCCAGATGGGCGGCGCCGAAGCCGCTGCTCCCTTTTCCGCTCACCGCCCGATGGGCCTTCCTGTTTCCTTTGACACGGCCTCCACCACGGCGCTGACTTTCCTGAGACAAGAAGGAAGTCGCCGAGGCATCTGCGCCCTGCCGCGATGCCCTGCCAGGCGGTCTGGGAGGAAGGACGGATGCCGATACGCAATTGCCGGCCGTGCGGGCCTGCGACATTCAGGAAGCCGCAAGCCGGGCCGCTTGTGACCCATCGCCGCAACCTGCTGGCGGCACCCGCCCTGGCCCTAGCGCTGCGCCCGCTGGGGGCCGGTGCCCAGGGGCGTTACCCGTCCCGTCCCATTCAGCTCCTGGTGCCCTGGGCAGCCGGCGGCGGCACGGATGCCGTCGCACGCATGGTCGCCGTCCTGCTCGAGCGCGATCTCGGCCAACCCATCGTCGTGGTGAACCGCACCGGCGGCCAGGGCGTCGTCGGCCATGCCGCCATCGCCGGCGCGGCGCCCGATGGCCACACCATCGGCATGCTGACGCTCGAGATCGCCATGATGCACTGGGTCGGCCTGACCGAGATCACCCCGCGCAGCTACACGCCGATCGCGCTGCTGAACCAGGATCCGGCGGCGGTGATGGTCAACGCCGCCTCGCCCCATGCGGATATCCGCGCCCTGGCCGATGCCTTGCGCACGGCGCCGCCGCGCCGGTTCAAGGGCAGCGGCTCCGGCCGCGGCGGCAGCTGGCACCTGGCACTCGTCGGCTGGCTGCGTGCCATGGGCCTCGGTGCCGAGCACGTGCTTTGGGTTCCCGTCGAGGGCGCCGCGCTGGGCATGCAGGAACTCGCGGCTGGCGGCGTTGACCTCGCGGCCTGCTCGCTGCCGGAGAGCCGGAGCATGATCGATGCCCGGCGCGTCCGGCCCCTCGTGGTCATGGCGGCCGAGCGCAACGCAGCCTTCCCCGAGGTGCCGACGCTGAAGGAGGCGCTCGGCATCGACTACGCGGCAGGGCTCTGGCGGGGCATCGCCGGCCCTCCGGGCCTGCCGGCCGAGGTCAGGCAGATCCTGGGCGCCGCGCTCGACCGCGTCTACCGCTCGGAGGAGTTCCAGGCCTTCATGACGACCCGCGGCTTCGGGACGAGCTTCGCCGATGCCGCGGGCTTCGCCGCCTTCATGGACCGGTCGGACGCGGCGATGGGCCAGGCGCTGCGGGATGTGGGCCTGGCGAAGGGCTGACCGGAGCGGCGGGGGGAGGGGAGGCGGACTCTCCCGCTGGCGGTGGCACCGGCTCCGCCGGCAGCCCGGCGAATTCGCGCCGGACCTCGCAGATCCAACACATGCGCGACCTCCTCAGCCAGCCGAGGGGAACAGCCGCGCGGAGGCGAGGCGCGCGCCTTCGGCCAGGCTGCGGAGCTTTGCCCAGACCACGTCCGGCGCCACGCGCCCGCGGCCGGCCGAGGTGTCGAAGCCGCAATCCGTGCCGACCAGCACCCGGCGCGGGTCGCCCACCGCCCGCGCCACGCGCTCGATCCGCTCGGCCACCACTTCCGGGTGCTCGACGAAATTGGTCAGCGTGTCGATCACCCCGGCGACCATCAGCTGGTCCGCCGCCAGCGGCATGCGCTCCAGGCAGCGGACCTCATGCGCATGGCGCGGATTGGCGAAGGGCAGCACCAGGGCGCCGACATCGGCGCGCAGCAGGATCGGCAGGATGTCCTCGAGCGGCACGTCCCGGTCGTGCGGCGCCTCGTAGTTGCCCCAGCAGACATGCAGCCGCACCCGGTCGCGCGGGATGCCCGCCAGCGCGCGGTTGATCGCCGTCACCACCCGCTCGACGAAGCCGAGGAAATCCGTCAGCGGACGGTCGCGGTAGGAGCAGTGCCGCTCCAGCGCTAGGTCGGGGCAGTCGAGCTGCAGCACCCAGCCGCGCGCGACGACGGCGCGGTACTCGACCGCCAGCGCTTCGGCCAGCGCCGCCAGATAGGCCTCCTCTGTGTCGTAGTGTCGGTTCTGCACGATGGAGGCGATGATTCCAGGCGAGGGCGCGGTCAGGAAGGCCTCGGCATAGCGCCCGGTCGCCGGCGCGAGCGCGGCCGCGAAGTCGTCGCACTCTGCCTCGATCACCCCGGTATCGGCATAGGCAACGGGGCCGATGGCGGCGGGCAGCAGGGCGGTGTTGCTCACTGCCTCCTTGGTGCCGGCCTGGCGGGTGAACTCGGCCTTGAACTCCGGATAGGCGTCGATATCGGCGAAGGTGGTGCGGATGCTCTCGCCGCCGATGCCGGTGAGCCGATGGCGGAGATAGAGCGCGAAGCTGTCCCGCTGCTGCTCGCCGTTGTTGATGACGTCGAGCCCGGCCTCGATCTGGGCCGGGATGATGCGTCCCAGCGCCTCCCGCCCGGCTGCGTCGATCGCCGCCGGGTCCACGGCCTCGCCACGGGCCCGGCGCGCATAGAGCTGCGTCAGGCCGGGCGGCCGCGGCAGGCTGCCGGTATGCGTCGTAAGGATGCGGTGTTCGGAACGCTGCATGATGTCGGATTCCCCCGCGGTGCCGCGCCAGCCAGGGCGAGCCCGTTGCAGGCATCATAAGGCCCCGGGTTCGGTGGAGGCCATCCGGGATGGGCCTTGCGCATGCAGGCGCGGCTGATGCCTTTGTGATCGCCGGCCCGCAGTCCCACGGTCCGCTACGGCGGCGTCGGACCCGGGGTGCGGGGCGGTTACGCTTCGCGGCTCCGTCGTGTACAGGATTTCCCCAAGCCGGCATGGCGACGGGCGCCGCGCATCGCGGCCCCGAATCGTCGGCGGCACCACGGGAGGACTCATGACCATCGGCCGGCGTGCCCTATTCGGCGCTTCATCTCTTGCCCTGCTCTCCGCACCCAGGCTTGCCAGGGCGCAGCCAGCAGACAACCTCATCCGGCTGGGCGCGCTGACCGACATGTCCGGGCCCTACAAGGATGTCGAAGGGCCCACAGGCACCGCATGCGTGCAACAGGCGGTGGCGGAGTTCACCGCGCAGAACCCCGGCATCCGCGTTGAGATCGTGCGTGCGGATCATCAGAACCGGCCGGATATCGCAAGTGCTATCGTCCGGGAATGGATCGACCGGGCCGGGGTCGACGCCCTCGTCCAGGTCGGCAACACCGCCGTGGCGCTGGCCGCCAATACCGTTGCGCGTGAAAAGGACAAGGTCCATCTGAACACGGGCGCCCTGTCCTCCGTGCTGACCGGCGCCCAATGCTCCCCCAACCTCGTGCACGGCCCGCTCGACACCTGGGCCATGGGGCATGCCACCGCCACGGCGCTGACGAAGGCGGGCGGCGACAGCTGGTTCTTCGTCACGGCGGATTATGCCTTCGGCCACGCCTTGCAGGAGGATGCATCCCAGTTCGTCCGGGCTGCCGGCGGCAAGGTCGTCGGCAGCGTGCGGCACCCATTCCCCGGAACCACCGACTTCGCCTCCTTCCTGCTGCAGGCCCAGTCGAGCCGGGCCAAGGTCATCGCGCTGGCGCATTCCGGGGTGGACCTCATCAACTGCATGAAGCAGACGCAGGAGTTCGGCCTGACGCGACGCGGCAACAAGGTCGCCGGCCTGGGTGCCTTCATCACGGATGTCGCCGGCATGGGCCTGCCGCTCGCCCAGGGCCTGGTGCTGACCGAAAGCTTCTACTGGGACCTGAACGACCGCACCCGCGCCTTCTACAACCGCGTCAAGCCACGCTTCGAGCGGCCGACCGTATTGCCGAACTCCCTGCATGCCGGTGCCTATGCGGCAACCGTCCATTACCTCAAGACGGTGAAGGAGATGGGCGTGGCCGAGGCCAAGCGGTCGGGCCAGCGGACGGTCGAGCGGATGAAGGCGATGCCGACCGATGACGATGCCTTCGGCCAGGGCATGATCCGCCAGGACGGGCAGATGATCGTCCCGGTTCACCTGTTCCAGGTGAAGACGCCGGAGGAGAGCCGCAACCCCGCCGACGTCTTCAAGGTGCTGGAGACCGTGCCGGCCGAGCAGGCCTTCCGCCCCCTTGCGGAAGGCGGTTGCCCGCTGGTTCGGACCTGACGGTGCCGTTCACGCGCTTCGCATGAACCCAGGGTAGCCGGCGGCGGCGACCTCGTCGCAGATGGCGCGGTAGCGCGCCATGCCGCCGGCATAGGGCATGAAGACGCGCGGCTTGCCCGGCACATTGGCCCCAAGATACCAGGAATGACGCGCCTGCGGCAGCAGGGTCGCCTGCGCGGCCTCGTTGACCTGCGCGACCCAGCCATCCATCGCGGCCTCCGTCGGCTCGATCCGCGCCAGGCCCTCGGCGCGCAGCCGGGCGATGCAGTCTGTGATCCATTCGACATGCTGCTCGATGGCGACCGGCATGTTGCATAGCACGGAGGGGCTGCCCGGCCCGGTGACGGTGAAGAGGTTCGGGAAGCCCGCCACCTGCAGGCCCAGATAGTTGCGCGGCCCGGCCTCCCAGGCCTCGGCCAGGCTCCGCCCGTCCCGTCCCTCGATGTTCATCCGCAGCAAGGGGCCGGTCATGGCATCGAAGCCTGTGGCGAAGACGATGATGTCGAGCGGATACTCCGCCGCCGCGGTGCGGATGCCGGCGGGCATGATGCGCTCGATCGGCGCCCGCCGCAGATCGACCAGCGCGACATTGGGGCGGTTGAAGGTGGCGAAGTAGTGGCTGTCGATCGGCGGACGCTTGGCGGCATAGGGATGGTCGATGTCGGCCAGCAATTCCGCCGTCGCCGGGGCCTGCACGATCTCGCGGATCTTGTCCTTCAGGAAGGCCGCCGCGGTGTCGTTCGCCTCCTTGTCGATCAGCAGGTCGCGGAAGGCAGCGCGGAATTGGAGGCCGCCCTTCGCCCAGGCCGCCTCGTAGATCGCCTGGCGCTGCTCGGCGCTCACGTCCCAGACCGAACGGTCCTCGATGACGAAGGGGTGGCCGTTCGGCGTGCTCTGCATGATGCGCCGCAGCTCGGCATGGTTGCCCTTCACCCACTGCTTGAAGTCCGGCGTCAGCGGCGCGTTGTGCGCCGGCACGCTGTAATTCGGCGTGCGCTGGAACACCGTGAGATGCGCCGCCGCCTCGGCGATGACCGGCGTCGCCTGGATGCCGGTGGAGCCGGTGCCGACCAGGCCGACGCGCTTCCCGCTGAAATCGACGCCCTCATGCGGCCACTGCCCGGTGTGGTACCAGCGTCCCGCGAAATCGCCGAGCCCGGGGATCGCCGGCACATTCGCCGTCGAAAGGCAGCCCACGGCGGTGATGAGGAACTGCGCCGTCAGCGTCTCGCCCGCCTCCGTCGTCACCGTCCAGAGATTGGCCGCCTCGTCATGGCGCGCGCCCACGACGCGGGTGCCGAAGCGGATGTCGCGCTTCAGGTCGAAGCGGTCGGCGACATGGTTCAGGTAGCGCATGATCTCCGGCTGTTCCGGATAGCGCTCCGACCATTCCCACTCCTCGAACAGCTCCTTCGAGAAGGTGTAGTTGTAGGAATGGCTTTCGGAATCGCAGCGCGCCCCCGGATAGCGGTTCCAGTACCAGGTGCCGCCCACGCCATCGCCCGCCTCCAGCACCTGGACGTTCAGGCCCAGCCGGTCCCTGAGGCACAGCAACTGGTACAGGCCGGAGAAGCCGGCGCCGATGATGAGCGCGTCGAAGCTCCGGGCGGCCGGAGCGGGCGTCATGTCAGGCATGGGGTTGATGCTCCTTGGAGTCTCGGTTCGAGCGGGAGTTCGGCTCAGGCCGCAGTCACGCCGCCATCGACCACGAGGCCGGCGCCGTTCATGTAGCCGGCGTCGTCGGAGGCAAGGAACACGATGCCCTTGGCGATGTCCGAGGCCATGCCGAGACGGCCCCACGGGACCGAATCCATTGCGACCTTCCGCGCCGGGGCGGTGTCGTTGCTGCCGGTCCGCTGCGCGCGGGCGACAAAGGTCTGCTCGCCCATATCCGTCTCGATCACGCCGGGATGGATGGAGTTGACGCGGATCCGGTAGCCCTTGCGCCCGAACTCCAGCGCGGCCGACTTGGTGAACAGCGTCACCCCGCCCTTCGTCATCGAATAGAGCGGGTCGAACTGCGAGCCGACGATGCCGGCGATGGAGGCGAGGTTGACGATGGCGCTGCCATGCTCGGAGGAGGCCGCCGCCTCCCGCAGCGCCGGCACGGCAAGTCGGGTACCGAGGAAGACGCCGGTCATGTTGACGGCGACAAGCCGGTCCCATTCCGCGAGGGTCACGTCCTCGATCGACTTGCCGATGAAGACGCCGGCGTTGTTCACCAGGATGTCGAGCTTGCCGAACCGCGTGGTGGCAAGTCCGATGGCAGCCCGCCAGTCCTCCTCGCGCGTCACGTCGAGATGGGCGTACTCCGCCTGGCCGCCCTCGCCGCGGATGGCCTCGACGGTCGCCCGCCCGGCCTCGTCGAGGATGTCGGCGACCACCACTGCCGCGCCCGCCTTCGCCATCAGCCGGGCGGCCTCGCCGCCGATGCCGCGCGCCGCGCCCGAAACCAACGCAACCTTGCCGTCGAGCCTGTTCATCGATGCGATTCCGTTTCTTGGACGAAGGGATGCTCTGCTTGGCATCTCTCGCACCAGCTTACGGAACCGGGAACCCGGCCGATAGTCGGCTCCCGTGCCATCGATGAGGTATGGCGGGCCAGCCCTGGCGATGTCCCTGGCGGTCAGGCCTTGGCGCGGTGGGCGGCAAGCCGTTCGGCATATTCGATGGCCTCGATCAGGCTGCGCTCGCTGGCGATGCCGCGTCCGGCGATGTCGAAGGCGGTGCCGTGGTCGACCGAGGTGCGGATGATGGGCAGGCCGAGGGTGATGTTGACGCCCGACAACGCGTCCCATTTACCGGTCGCAGGATCGACGTTGAAGCCGAGCAGCTTGACCGGAATGTGCCCCTGGTCGTGATACATCGCCACCACCGCGTCGTACTGGCCGGCCCGCAGCTTAACGAAGACGGTATCGCCCGGCACCGGGCCGGATACCACCAATCCGTCCCGAACCGCCTGGGCGATGGTGGGCTCGGAAACCTCGATGTCCTCCCGGCCGAACAGCCCGCCCTCGCCGGCATGCGGGTTGAGGGCGGCGACGGCGATGCGCGGCTCCCGGATGCCCAGGCCGAGCAGGGCCTCCTGTGTCAGGTCCAGCACCAGGCGCAGGCGCTCGGGCGTCAGCCGCTTCGGCACGTCCTGCAGCGCCACATGGGTGGTCACGTGGCTGACCCGCATGTTGCCGTGCGCCAGCAGCATCACCGAGCCCTTCACCCCGGTCAGCGATGCCAGCATCTCGGTGTGGCCGGCATAGTGGTAGCCGGCCTTGTTCAGCGCCTCCTTGTTCAGCGGCGCGGTGACGATGGCGCCGGCTCGGCCGGATTGCGCCAGCCGCACGCCCTGCTCGACCGCGAGATAGGCGAAGCGGCCGCCATCGGCCGAGAGCACCCCGGGCTCAATCGGCGCACCCTCCGGGCCGGCCTGCAGGAAGCACAGGGCCGGCCAGTCGTCCTGTTCGGCAGAGACCTCGGGGATGGCGAGCCCGGGCGACAGCGCGGCGCGGGCGCGTTCCAGCGCCCTGCCGCTGCCGATCACGAGCAGCCGCAGCTCGCCGGCCTCGATGCGCCCACGCAGCGCCTCGCAGGCCTTGACGATGATCTCGGGCCCGATCCCGGCGGGATCGCCCATGGTGATCGCAAGGTGCCGTGGCGTCATTGGTGGATGCTCCCGATGGGCAGGCCGTTATGGCCGAGAAGGTCGCGCCAGAGTGCGTCTGTGCCGAAGGCGCCGGATTTGGAGACGACCGCGACGCCGTCCCAGGCGCCGCCCTGCATGACCGAGCGCGGGATGCCCGGCGCGATCAGCCCCGCCGTCCGCAGCGACCGCGCCCCGAGGCCGCGGCAGAGCGCCCGCAAGGTTTCGCCGCCGGCGGCGATAAGGGTGCCGGGGCGCGGCAGGCAGTGCGCCAGGGCGACGAAGGCGGCCTCGATGCGGCGCGCGGCATCGTCGCGGGCCAGCCCGGGCGGGAGGTCGAGGCTTGCCAGCGCCACGCCGGTCGCCGCCATCCGCCGCGCGATGTCCGCTGCGCCGGCGCTGCCCCCCTCCGCGATCCGGAGCCAGCTCGGGCCACTGGCCGCCAGCTGCCGCGCCGTCACCGCCTGGTCGGAGCCGAACAGCCCGAGCACCGGGGCTTCGAGCAGGGTCGAGGGCCGCACCTTGGCCTCGCCGGCCAGCGCGCGGGCCAGCCCGCCGCTGCCGCACCACAGCACCGGCCCCTGCGCCGCGCGGCCCAGCGTGGCGAGGCGCGCGAGATCCTCCTCGGTCACGGCATCGAACACGGCGATGCCGGGCGGCAGCGGCGCATCGGTGCGTCCCGTCTTGGCCGGCAGCCCCTCTGCCGCCAGCATGTCCGGCAGGCTTCGCTCCCCGGCCGGCGACCAGCCGCCCTCCGGCTGTCCCACCATCAGGCGCCCGCCGCGGGTGATGCGGCCCTGCGCCGGGAAGGCGGGGGCGAGGACGCAGTGGCGCCAGGCGCCCAGCCGGAGGCAGGCGGCGAGTTCGGCGGCGACATGGCCGCGCAGCAGGCTGTCCACCTTCTTGTAGGCGATGCCCGCACCGGCCAGCGCCGGGGCCAGGGAGCCGACCCGTGCGATGGCGGCATCGCGCGTGGCCTCCCGGGTGCCGGAGTCCAGCGCGACGCTGCCGGGGGGCGAGGCCGCCTCAGTCATGCCGTCCCAGAGAACCTCCACCAGCCCGCAGAGCGCGGTGAGCTCGGCAGCGGTGTCCAGCGCCCCGGTGAGGTCGTCGGCAAGCAGGCGGAGCCGGGGGCCGGGTGCATCAGTCATCGTCATGCCGCGGGCACCCCGATGGCGCCCGGCGGCAGGCGCGCCCCATCGCTCGGCTCCGCCGCCAGGTCCCGCGCCCGCGGCATGGCCAAGGTGGCAATCAGGCGGAAGGCGATGCCGCGGTCGAGCCCGGCGCGGTCCGCGACCTCGGCGACGGTCAGCGCGGGCAGGTTTCGGCCGAAGGTCCTGGCCACAGGCTGAACCTGGTTTTTGGGGTTGTACGAAGCCTTCGGCGGCTCCGTCCCGGCCTGAGCCCGAGAGACGTCTTCCGGCACCGCGCTGCGTCCTTTGCGTCCGAGGCGGCTCGCCGGCGCCTAGGAGTCGTTGCCTCACCGTTGATCGGAATGCGAACATTCGTTCGATGTGCGAAGCTCGGGTAATCCTACCGGGACTTCGGCGTCAAGCACTGGCCGGGCCGGCCCCCCTGCCGCCGGAGCGGCGTCCGGCGCTTGCCAAGCCCGGCGGGACCGGCTGCACTCCGCCCCAGCCACCAGCCTGCCGGGGAGCCGCCGCCATTCCCATGATCCTCGCCGCCAATGCGAATGCCCAAGGGTCCCATGTCGGCGAATGGCGCCATCCGGATGCCTGGGACCGTCCGGCCAGCAACCTTGAGAATGCCGTGCGCCTGGCCCGCATCGCCGAGGCCGGACTGTTCGATCTGCTCTTTCTCGCCGATGGCAACGGCGTGCGGAACCTCGACAAGCCAGACCTCTTCGCCGCCACCAGCCCCTCCGACCGGCCGGCGGTGTTCGAGCCGGTGACGCTGCTCTCGGCGCTGGCCATGGTGACGCGGCATATCGGCCTCGTCGCCACCACCACGACGACCTATGACGAGCCCTATGCGGTGGCGCGGCGCTTCGCCTCGCTCGACCATATCAGCGGCGGGCGTGCGGGCTGGAACCTCGTCACCACCTCGAACCCGGGCGATGCGCTGAACTTCAGCAAGGAGGCGCATGCGCCACGCGAGGATCGCTACGCCCGTGCCGGCGAATTCGCCGACATCGTCAAGGGCTTGTGGGACTCCTGGGCCGACGATGCCTTCCCGCAGGACAAGGCCAGCGGGCGCTTCCTCGATCCGGCGCGGGTCCATGCGCTGAACCACAAGGGCGAGCATTTCTCGGTCGCCGGGCCGCTGAACGCGCCGCGCCTGGTGCAGGGCCATCCAGTGATCTTCTCGGCCGGGCAATCGGAGATGGGCAAGGAGCTCTCGGCCCGCACCGCCGATTGCGTCTTCGCCATCGAGGGGACGATCGAGCGCGCCCGCATGCTCTATGCCGACCTCAAGGCGCGCCTGCCGCGCTACGGCCGCAGGCCGGAAAGCCTGAAGGTCCTGAGCGGCGTCACCATCTTCGTCGGCGAGACGGAAGCCGAGGCCGATGCACTGTTCCAGGCGCTGGAGGATCTCGTCTCCCCCGCGGTCGGCCTCGACTACCTCTCCAAGATGATCGGCCACCGCATGGCGGGCTACGCGCTCGACGAACCGATGCCCGATCTCGAGGCGGAGCATGTCGGGCCGACCGGCATCGGCAAGGCGATCCTCGGCGTGGCCCGCGCGGAAGGGCTGACGGTGCGGCAGACCTACAAGCGCATCCTGCCGCAGATGGCGGGTAACCTGTTCAAGGGCAGCGCCCGGCAGATCGCCGACCTGATGGAAGAGTGGTACCGGACGGAGGCCTGCGACGGCTTCATGATCGCCGCCCCGGTGGTGCCAACGGGGCTCGAGCGCTTCATCCGGCTCGTGGTGCCGGAGCTGCAACGCCGCGGCCTGTTCCGCACGGCTTATGAGGGCCGGACGCTCCGGGACAATCTCGGCCTGCCGCGCCCCGCCAACCGCTTCTTCTCCGAGCTCGCCTGATGCCGCGCCGCCGCACCCTCCTCGCCGCCCTCGCCCTGCCGGCCATCGCGCGTGCCGAGGCCTGGCCGGCGCGGCCGCTCCGCGTCGTCGTGCCCTTCGCGCCCGGCGGCGCCACCGACCTCATCGCCCGGCTGGTCGCGGAGCGGCTGGCCACCCCGCTCGGGCAGCAGGTGGCGGTCGAGAACCGCGCGGGCGCCTTCGGCATCCTCGGCGCCGATGCTGTGGCCAAGGCGCCGGCCGATGGCTACACGCTGCTCGCCGCCAGCCCGGGACCGATGGCGGTGAACCCCTATGTCTACAAGACGCTGCCCTACGACCCGGAGCGCGACCTCTGCGGCGTCTCCATGGTGGCGACGATCCCCTATGTGATGATCGTCCCCGCCTCGCTCGGCGTCTCTTCCGTGCCGGAGTTCCTGGCGCTGGCCCGCGCCCGGCCCGGCGCGATCAATTTCGCCACCTCCGGCATGGCCTCCCGCCTCACCGTCGAGATGTTCCGCGCGCTCGCCGGCGGCGTGCCGATGGAGATGGTGCAGTACCGGGGCGGCGCCCCGGCGCGGACCGACCTGCTGGCGGGGCGGATCCAGCTGGTGATCGAGCAGGCGCCCTCCTTCCTCGAGGATTTCCGCGCCGGCACGCTGCGCCCGTTGGCGGTGGGCGGCGCCCGGCGCTTCGCCCTGCTGCCCGAGGTGCCGACGCTGCAGGAAGCCGGCATCCCTGGCTACGAGGCTGCAGCCTGGCTTGGCTACGCCGCCCCCGCGGGCACGCCGATGACGGTCCGCAGGCGACTGGCGGAGGAGATCGACCGCATCCTTCTGCTGCCGGAGGTGCGCGAGAGGCTGGCGAGCTGGGGCGCGGAGCCGGTGGGTGGCCCGCCCGAGGCGATGGACCGCCTGCTCGCCGCGGAACGGGCCCGATGGCAGGATGTCGTGCGCCGCGCCGGGATCGAACGGGAATAGCGATCCTCCGCCTGCCAGGCCTGCGGGGCCGGCGATCGAGCTGCAGCCCCTCGGCTTCGGCGAAGCAAGCCCCGCGGCAGGGCAGGGGGCGGCGCCGAAGGGTACTGGCCTAACGGTCCCCGATTACCTATCCATGCGCCCTGCGCCGTAACACGGAATGGGACATTGCCGACACAAACGGTCCGAAATGCCAGGTTCGCCGCCGCTTTGCCGATGAGGCCCGGGCTTCCCCCGCCCGGCACCAGCCGCCGCCGGCCATGACCGGGACCGTGATGCTGACCGGGGCAACGGGCTTCCTCGGCTCGGCCATCGCCCTGGCCCTGCATGGCGCCGGCCACCGCGTCCGCGCCCTGGTTCGGCCGGAAACGCCCCGCGCCGTGCTCGGCGGGTTGCCGGTGGAGTTCATCCCCGGCGACCTCACCGATGCGGCCTCCATCGCCGAGGCTATGCGCAGCTGCGACGCCGCCATCCATTGCGCCGCCGACTACCGCATCTTCGTCCCCGACCCGGAGCGCATGTGGGCGGTGAACGTCGCTGGGACCGAGGCGGTGATGCGCGCAGCGCTGGCCGAGGGCTGCCGCCGCGTCGTCCATGTTTCCTCCGTCGCCACGCTGAAGCCCCGCCGCGACGGCCAGCCGGCCACCGAGACGGATGCCGCCTCGCCCGGGGAGGCCATCGGCCCCTACAAGCGCAGCAAGACCGAGGCGGAGCGGCTGGTCGAGCGGCTGGTCGCCGAGGCCGGCCTGCCCGCCGTCATCGTCAACCCCTCGACGCCCATCGGCCCCCGCGACCGCCGCCCGACGCCGACCGGCCGCATCATCCTCGAGGCGGCGCGGGGGCGGATGCCGGCCTTCGTCGATACCGGCCTCAACCTCGTCCATGTCGATGACGTGGCCGCCGGCTGCGTCGCCGCGCTCACCCGGGGCGAGGTAGGCGAGCGCCATATCCTCGGCGGCCAGGACGTGCCGCTCGGCGAGCTGCTGACCCGCATCTCGGCGATCTTCGGCCGACGCCGCCCGGTGCGGCTGCCGCGTGCGCCGCTCTGGCCGGCGGCCGTCGCCTCCGAGGGCTTGGCCCGGCTGACGGGGCGGGAGCCGATGCTGACCCTCGATGGCCTCCGCATGGCCGCGCGCCCGATGTATTTCAGCGCCGCCAAGGCGGAGCGCGTGCTCGGCCACCATGCCCGGCCCTGGCAGGAGGCGGTGGCCGAGGCCATCGCCTGGTTCCGCGAGCAGGGGATGCTCAACCGGTGACCTGGTTGGCCTTGGGGCTGGCGCTGGCCTCCTGCCTCGCCTGGGCCGTGCTGCTGCTCGGCCGCGGCTTCTTCTGGCTGGCGCGCGACGACGACCGCGACGCCGCCCGCCTGCCCGAGCCGCCGCGCTGGCCGGACGTCGCCGCCGTCATCCCGGCGCGGGACGAGGTTGAGACGATCGGCGAGACGGTGCGCGGCCTGCTCGCCCAGGACTATCCCGGCCCCTTCCGCCTGGTGGTGGTCGATGACCGCAGCACGGACGGCACCGGCGAGGCGGCCCGCGCCGCCGCCGCCGGCGACCCCAGGCTCACCGTGATCCGGGGCCGTGCCCGCCCGCCCGGCTGGACCGGCAAGCTCTGGGCGCTGGAGCAGGGCCTCGCCGAGGCGCTGCGCGAGCCACCCGGCCGGCTGCTCTTCACCGATGCCGATATCCGCCACGCGCCGGACAGCCTCCGCCGCCTGGTGCAGCGGGCCGAGGCCGGGGGCCTCGTCCTGGTCTCGCTGATGGCCCGGCTGCGCTGCGCCAGCGCCGCCGAGCGCTGGCTGATCCCGGCCTTCATCTTCTTCTTCCAGATGCTCTACCCCTTCCGCTGGTCGAACGACCCGCGGGCGCGGACGGCGGCGGCGGCCGGCGGCTGCGTCCTGCTCGACCGCGCTGCCTTCGAGCGCGCCGGCGGCCTCGCCCCGATCCGCGGCGCCATCATCGACGACTGCGCCTTGGCGCGGCGGATGAAGGGCGTCGGCCCGATCTGGACCGGCCTCACCGAGCGGGTCGAGAGCCTCCGCCCCTATGAGGGGGCGGGCGCCATCCGCCGCATGGTGGCGCGCACGGCCTATGCGCAGCTTGGCTACAACCTCATGGCGCTGGTGGGGATGACCGCCGCGCTCGCCCTCGTCTTCCTCGCCCCGCCATTGTTGGCGCTCTTCGCCGAGGGCGTCGTCCGCTGGCTCGGCCTCGCCGCCTGGGCGGCCATGGCGCTCGCCTTCGCCCCCACGTTGCGCCGATTCGGTCTGGCTCCCCTGCAGGGCATCGCGTTGCCGGGGATCGCCGCAACCTATATGGCGTTCACCCTGGACTCGGCCTTCGCCGAATGGCGTGGCCGTGGGGGAATGTGGAAAGGAGAGGCCGGTCCGCGGGCGGATCGTGCCACAGGGTCTGATTAATCCGTTTCCACCTTGCCAACTGCCCCTTCGCAAGCGCGGAAAGACGCCGTATTCGCAGTGGTTGATCGGCTGGCGTCACGTCCGGCCTCGAGAGGATTGTTGCCTTGTCCACGATTCAGGATCTCGCCGCGGCGGCGCTGCGGTCGGACCTGGCGCTGGCCGGACCGAGTGGCCCGCTGGTGCCGGGACCTCTCGACGCCGCAATCGACAGCGCCGCGGCGCATCTCCTCGGCCGTCAGCAGGCCGATGGGCATTGGGTCTTCGAGCTGGAGGCCGACGCCACCATCCCCGCCGAGTACCTGATGCTCTGCCGGTTCTTCAGCCGGCGCGACCCGGCGCGCGAGGCGCGGATCGGCCGCTACCTCCGTCGCCTCCAGGCGCAGCAGGATGCCAATTGCGCCGGCGGCTGGCCGCTTTTCCACGGCGGGCCGATCGACATCTCCTGCTCGGTGAAGGCTTATTTCGCCCTCCGCCTGATCGGCGACCCGGCGGATGCCCCGCATATGGAGCGGGCCCGTGCCGCCATCCTCGCCGCCGGCGGGGCGGAGCAGAGCAACGTCTTCACCCGGGCGACGCTCGCGCTCTTCGGCCAGGTGCCCTGGCAGGCGGTGCCGGTGATGCCGCCCGAGATCGTGCTGCTGCCCCGCTGGTTCCCCTTCCATCTGTCGAAGATCAGCTACTGGGCCCGCACCGTGCTGGTGCCGCTGACCGTGGTGATGGCCCACAGGCCGCAGCCGCTGGCCCCGCTCGGCGTCTCGGTGACGGAGCTGTTCCGCACCCCGCCCTCCCTGGTGAGGCAATGGCCCGGCGGCGCCCATGCGGCCGAGCCCTGGCGCACCCTGTTCCGCCAGATGGACGCTGTCCTGCAGCGCGCCCATGGCCTGATCCCCGAGACGCTCCGCGCCCGCGCCGAGGCCCGCGCCGAGGCCTTCGTTACCGAGCGGCTGAACGGCGAGGACGGGCTCGGCGCCATCTACCCCGCGATGGCCAATGCCATCTGGATGTACCATTGCCTCGGCGTGGCCGAGGACGATCCGCGCATGGTCACCGCCTGGGCCGCAGTCGAGAAGCTGGTGATGGACCGGCCGGAGCGGGACGAAACCTATGTCCAGCCCTGCCTCTCCCCCATCTGGGACACCGCCCTCGTTTCCCACGCGCTGCTCGAGGTCGGCGGCGATGAGGCCGAGGCGGCCGCCGGGCGCGGCCTCGAATGGCTGCTCGACCGGCAGGTGACGGATGTGGAGGGCGACTGGGCCGAGGCCCGCCCCGGCGTGCCGCCCGGCGGCTGGGCCTTCCAGTATGCCAACCCGCACTACCCGGATGTGGACGACACCGCCGCCGTCGTCCTCGCCCTCGACCGCGCCCGCAAGCAGACCAGTGCCCTGCCGGAAGACCGCACCGACGCCGCCATCGCCCGCGCCACCGAATGGGTGGTGGGCATGCAGTCGAAGGGCGGCGGCTGGGGCGCCTTCGACGCCGACAACACCCACCAGTACCTCAACAGCATCCCCTTCGCCGACCACGGCGCGCTGCTCGACCCGCCGACCGCCGACGTTTCCGGCCGCTGCCTCGCCATGCTCGCCCAGCTTGGCCATGCGCCGGACAGCCCGGTGATGCGCCGCTCCATCGACTACCTGCTCGGCGAGCAGGAGCCGGACGGCGCCTGGTACGGCCGCTGGGGCGTCAACTACGTCTACGGCACCTGGTCGGCGGTGACGGCGCTGAACGCCGCCGGCCTGCCGCCTGCGCATCCGGCCATGCGCAAGGCCGTCACCTGGCTGAAATCCGTTCAGAACCCTGATGGCGGCTGGGGCGAGGACGGACTGACCTACCCCCGCCGCGGCGGCACGCGCGCCGACCCGGACCGCCGCATGGGGCCGAGCAGCGCCAGCCAGACCGCCTGGGCGCTGCTGGCGCTGATGGCCGCCGGGGTAGTGGAGGATCCTGCGGTCGATCGCGGCGCGCTCTGGCTGCTGCGCAACCAGGGGCCGGACGGCGCCTGGCCGGAGGAGGACTATACCGGCACGGGCTTCCCGCGCGTCTTCTACCTCCGCTACCACGGCTACGCGCGGCTCTTCCCGCTCTGGGCCCTGGCGCGGCTGCGCAACCTCCGCCGAGGCAATTCCCGGCGGGTCACGCACGGGCTGTAAAGGCTCGTAGGCTTCGACTGCGGCCCGGTCCATGCCGTGGCGCGGATCGACGGAAGGACAAGGCCGGGCTGCCGCCGGCGCAACCCGTCCACATCCTCATCCACACCCTTATCCCGGGACCTGTGGATAAATCTGGGGGCCAAAGCCCGGAGCTTTGCGTCCGGAACGATCGCGGACCCGTGCGCACCGCCTTAATCCAGTGTCTGCAAGCCGGCCTCGCAGATCCTTGAGATGTGGGAGATTTCGGGGAGCCTGCGAGCGCAGCCGGGTGTCCGAAACGGTACCGGGCCGCCCTCGTGGCCCGGTCTGTGGAAAGTCCGTCCGGCCCCACCGCCTTCCGCGGGGAGCCCCGCAGAAAGATCAGGCCGCCTGTTCGAGGGTCGGCGCCACGTCGGCGACGGTGGTGCGATGCAGGTCCCGCACCTTGGTCGAATCATACCGCCGCGCCCGGTGCATCGTCGCTCGGTTGTCCCACATCACCAGGTCATGTGGCCGCCAGACATGGGCGTGGACGAACTCCCGCCCCGTCGCATGCTCGTTGAGGTCGCGCAGCAGGGCCCGTGCCTCCGGAACCGGCCAGCCCTGGATCGCCCCGGCATGGGCCGAGAGGAAGAGCGAGAGCCGCCTCGTCCTCGGGTGCCGCCGCACCAGCCGCTGCGGCACCGGCCGCCACTTCTCCAGCTCCTCCGCCGTGAAGTCGGTGAAGCCGAGCACGCCGCGCGAATAGATCTGGCTGTGCTCGCAGACGAGGTCCCGCACCATGGCCTTCATCTCATCGTCGAGCGCATCCCAGGCGGCGCGCATGTCGGCGAATTCCGTGTTGCCGCCGCCGCCCGGGATCACCCGTGCCGAGAGCAGCGAATACTTGGCCGGCGTCGGCTTGAAGCTGCTGTCGCTGTGCCAGAGCATGTTGCCGAGGCTGAACAGCCGCTTGCGGTCGTCCCGCGCCATGACCTTGCCGTCCTGCTCCAGGTTGGAGATGTCGTTGATCTCCATCGACAGCCGCCGCGCCGCGCCCTGGACGATGTCGCCCGTCGCCAGCTCCAGCTCGCCGAAATGCCGGCTGAAGGCGATCTGCTGCTGGTCGTCGATCGGCTGGTCGCGGAAGACGAGCACGGCATAGCGGTCCATCCCCTCATCGATCGCCGCGGCCTCGGCGGCGCCGATCGGCTGGCGCAGGTCGATCCCCGAGACCTCGCCGACAAAATCGGGGCGGGCCGGATTGGCGGGACGGATGGCGATGCTCATGGCAAAGGTTCCCTCGGTCGGGGGCTTCGGCCCCGTTCCGGCCGAGGTTAGGGCAAACTGCGGCGCCAGGGAAATGCTTGCGCCCGCCCGCCGGCCCCGGCGAAGCTTCCTCCGCCGCAACGGAGGATGGGCATGACGCGCACGCTGCTTCTCGGTCTCTGCCTCGGACTTGCCGTCCTGGCCCGGGCGGAAGCCCAGCCCGCCGCCGATACCCTGGCGGCCATCAGAGCCCGCGGCCAGCTCGTCTGCGGCGTCTCGGTCAATGCCATCGGCTTCGCGGTGCCGGATGCCCGCGGCACCTTCCGCGGCCTCGACGTCGATGCCTGCCGCGCCGTCGCCGCCGCCATCTTGGGCGACGCCAACAAGGTCCGCTTCGTCCCGACCACCACGCAGGTCCGCTTCACCGCCCTGCAATCGGGCGAGGTCGACCTCCTCGTCCGCAATACCACCTGGAGCCTGGGACGCGAGGCGCAGCTCGGCCTCGCCTTCGCCAGCATCAATTTCTACGACGGCCAGGGCTTCATGGTGCGGAAGTCCTCCGGCGTCACCTCCGCCCGCCAGCTCGACGGCGCCACCATCTGCGTCCAGCCCGGCACGACGACGGAGCTCAACCTCGCCGACTGGTTCCGCAGCCACAGGCTGCGCTTCACCCCGGTGATCATCGAGCAGGTGGAGGAGATCCGCGCCGCCTTCGTCAGCGGCCGCTGCGACGCCTACACCAACGACGCCTCGTCACTGGCCTCCTTCCGCGCCGGCCAGGGCAACCGCGACGACTTCGTGTTGCTGCCCGAGATCATCTCGAAGGAGCCGCTCGGCGCCGTGGTGCGCAAGGGCGACTGGCGCTTCTTCGATATCGTCCGTTGGTCCCACTTCGCCATGGTGACGGCGGAGGAGCACGGCATCACCGGCGAGAACATCGACAGCTTTATGAACAGCCCGAACCCCGACATCCAGCGCCTGCTCGGCCGCACGGGCGATTTCGGACGGGCGATGGGCATCGACAACGACTGGGCGGTGAAGATCATCCGCCAGGTCGGCAATCTCGGCGAGACCTGGGAGCGTAACATCACCCCGCTCGGCATCCCGCGCGGCATCAACGGGCTCTGGAACCAGGGCGGGCTGCAATACGCCCCGCCCATTCGTTGAGGCCGCGCGAGGCCGCTTGACGCGGACCCGGCCCGCGTCGGACGCTTCCTACCGATGCCGGCGACAGACCGGCCCGACGGGAGGCTTCCATGCACCATGGCATCATGGCGGCGGCGCTGACGCTCTGCCTCGTCACGCCCGCGGCGGCGCAGCGCAACCTGGTGATCGCGGCGCAGACGCCGCCCAGCGCGCTCGACCCGCACTACCACAACACCACCAACAACAACATGGTGCTGCGGCAGATCTTCGAGCCGCTCTTCGAGCTCGACACCCAGGCCCGCCCGCAGCCGCGGCTCGCCGAGAGCATGCGCCTGATCGATCCGCTGACCTGGGAGGTGAAGCTCCGCGCTGGCGTCCGCTTCCATGACGGCACGCCCTTCGAGGCGGAGGACATCGCCTATACCTTTGCCCGCATCCCCACCGTGCCGAACAGCCCGGCCCTCTTCACCCCCGCCGTGCGGACCATCAGCGCGGTCGAGATCAAGGACCCGCAGACCGTCATCCTCCGCACCCGCGAGCCGAACCCGCTGATGCCCATCGACATGGCGGCGCCGTTCATCCTCTCGCGCAAGGTCCATGGCCCGAACCCGTCCACTCCCGACTTCAACTCCGGGCGGCTGGCCATCGGCACCGGCCCCTACCGCTACGCCGCCTGGCTCCCCAACGAGCGGCTGGAGGTGACGCGCAACGCCGAGTACTGGGGCCCGGCCGAGCCCTGGGACCGCGTGACCTTCCGCTACATCCCGCAGGGCGGCTCCCGCATGGCGGCGCTGCTGACCGGCGAGGCGGACCTGATCGACTACGTCCCCATGCAGGACATGCCGCGGCTGGAGCGGGACCCGCGCTTCGCCCTCTTCAGCGTGGACAGCGTGACTTTCGTCTACCTCGCCCCGGATGCGATGCGGGAGACGACGCCCTTCGCCTTCGACCGCCAGGGCCGCCCCCTGCCGCGCAACCCGCTCGCCGACCGCCGGGTGCGCGAGGCGCTCTCCCTCGCCATCCCGCGCGAGGCGATCGCGGAGCGGCTCTACCACGGCCAGGCCCGCGCAGCGGATCAGTTCGCCGCGCCCATCGCCGCGCACCGCCTGCCCAACCTGCCGCCCCTGCCGCATGAGCCGGCCCGCGCCCGCGCCCTTCTGGCCGAGGCTGGCTATCCCCAAGGCTTCCGCCTGACCATCCACGGCCCGAACGGCTTCTTCCCCGGCGATGACGGGCTGCTGCAGGCCCTCGCGCAGTCCTTCACCCGCATCGGCATCGAGACCTCGGTGGAGACGCTGCCGCCGGCGACGCTCTTCACCCGCGCCACCAACCGCGAATTCTCGCTCTTCATGACCTATTTCAGCAGCTACCTGACCATCAACCCGATGCGCCAGGTGGCGATGACGCGGAACCCGGAGCTTGGCCACGGCCCCTTCAACCGCCAGCGCTATTCCAATCCCGCCATGGACGCGCCGCTGGCCGAGGCGCTGACCACGATGGACCCCGAGCGGCGCGAGATCCTCACCCAGCAGGCCGCGCAGGCCTTGCTGGAGGACAAGGGCGTGTTGCCGATCATCTTCCTCCGCAATACCTGGGCCGGGCGGCGCGACAAGGTCACCTACGAGCCGAGCCCGGTGAACCATACCACCGCGCAATACGCCCGCCCCGTGCAGTAGCGCGGGCGCGCGGCCCGGCGCATGCTGCGGCATCGCCACGGAGACGCTTCGCATGCCCGATGCCGCCCTGCTCGCCCGCCTCGCCGCCGCGGTGGATGCGAATTTCGAGCGCGAGACCGCCTTCCTTGCCGATCTCGTCCGCTTCCCCTCCACCCGCGGCAACGAGGCGCCGCTGCAGGACTGGATGGCCCGCCAGCTCGCCGCCCGCGGCTATGCGGTGGATCGCTTCACCCTCGCCGATGTCCCGCTCGCCAGCCACCCCAAGGCCAGCCCGATGGTGGAGGCCGACCCCGCCCGTTCCGTCCAGGTCGTCGCCACTCATCGGGCGGAGAAGCCGACCGGCCGCAGCCTGATCCTCCAGGGCCATATCGACGTGGTGCCCGAGGGCCCCGTCGAGATGTGGACCTACCCGCCCTACAGCGCCACCATCAAGGACGGCTGGATGTACGGCCGCGGCGCGCATGACATGAAGTCCGGCGTCGCCGCCATGGTCTTCGCCATGGACGCCCTGAAGGCCGCCGGCCTCGAGCCCGCCGCCGATGTCCACCTCCAGACCGTCACCGAGGAGGAGAGCACTGGCAACGGCGCCCTCTCGACGCTGCTCCGCGGCTACCGCGCCGAGGCCGCGCTGGTGCCGGAGCCCACGGGCGGCACCATCACCCGCGCCCATACCGGCACGCTCTGGTTTCGCATCAAGGTGCGTGGCATCCCGGTGCATGTCGCGGTGGCGCAGAGCGGCAGCAACGCCATCCTCTCCGCCTATCACCTGATCCAGGCGTTGCAGTCCCACACCGCCACGCTGAACGAGGCGGCCCGCCACCACGAATGGTACAACGGCATCGAGAGCCCACTGAAATTCAACCCCGGCATCATCCGCGGCGGCGACTGGGCGAGCAGCACCCCTGCCTGGTGCGAGGTCGATTGCCGCATCGGCCTCTTGCCCGGCGCCGATGTCGCCGAGATCCAGCGCGGCGTCGAGCGTTGCGTCGCGGAGGCGGCGCGCGGCGACAACTTCCTCGCCAACAACCCGCCGGCGGTCGAGTGGCACGGCTTCCTCGCCGACGGCTACGTACTGGAGCCGGGCAGCGAGGCGGAGGCGGTGTTGGCCCGCGCCCATGCCCAGGTCTTCGGTGAGGAGATGCCGGCGCGCATCACCACGGCAGTGAACGACACCCGCTTCTACGGCCTCTATTTCGGCATCCCCGGGCTCTGCTACGGGCCGAAGGGGGAGGGGGCCCATGCCTTCGACGAGCGGACCAGCCTCGACCACCTGAAGCAGACGACGCTCGCCATCGCCGCCTTCATCGCCGACTGGTGCGGGGCCCGCCCGGCCGGCTGACCCCCCTTGCGCCGGCGCCTCGCCCTGGCGAAGTAGGGGCCGAGCCAGGGAAGGGGAGGGTGATGAAGCAGTTCTGGACCGGTCTCGTGCTGGCGCTCGGCCTCGCCCTGCCGGCCGCGGCCCAGCCGCAGCCCCGGCCCGGCCAGCCGCCGAGCAGCCAGCCGCCGCTCACGGTGGAGCCGGGCGACTTCTGGTCCGATGTCCGCGGCTGGGACGAGCAGGCCCGCCGCCGCCTCGGCCGCAACGCCGCCCCGGCCATGCCGCGGGCGGGCGAGGCGGCGTCGCCGGCTCCTGCCGCGCCCCGCCCACGGCCGCGCCGTCCGGCGCAGCAGCAACCGCGCTGACGCCTGCCTCCTACCAGAGCCAGCTCATCATCATCCCGCCCTGGGTCCAGAGGCGGTTCAGCCCGCGGTCCAGCCCGAGCCCCTGCGCGCCGACATGGCGCTCATAGAGCGAGCCGTAGTCGCCCACCTGCCGGACGACCTGGAAGGCCCAGTCGTCGCGCAGCCCGAGCCCGGCGCCGACATTCTCGCTGAGCCCGAGGAAGCGGCGGACCTGCGGGTCCGTCGTGCTGGCGCGCGCCGCGACGACGGTCTCGCGCGTCAGGCCGAACTCCTCCGCCTGGATCAGGGCGGAGATGGTCCAGCGCACCAGCAGCGCCCACTCGCCATCGCCGTTGCGCACCATGGCGCCGTGCGGCTCCTTGGCGATCAGCTCCGGCAGCAGCATCACGGCATCCGGGTCGGGCGCGGCGAGGCGGTTGGCGCTGAGGCTGATCATGTCGTTGCTGATGGCGTCGCATCGCCCGGCGAAGAAGGCGGCGATGACGTTCGGCTGGGTGTCGAAGGCGATGGTCGTCAGCCGGATGTTGGAGCGCTGGGCGAAGTCGTTCAGGTTCCGCTCGACGACGCTGCCCTGCGTGGCGCAGACCGTGGCGCCATCCAGCTCCACCGCGCGGCTGATTTTGAGGCTGCGGCGCACCAGGAAGCCCTGGCCGGTGTAGAAATAAGGCGGCGCCACGATGCTGAGGCCGAGCGTCGCATCGCGCGAGAGCGTCAGCGCGGTGAGATAGACGAGCACGTCCGCCTCGCCGCTCTGCACCGCGGTGAAGCGGCTCTGCGCCGTGAGCGGCACGAAGCGAACCTTCTCCGCATCGCCCAGCGCCGCCGCGGCGATCGCGCGGCAGATATCGGCATGCAGCCCGACCCAGCGGCCTTGGGAATCCGGCCGTGCCATGCCGGCGACGCCGGACGGCACGCCGCAGCGCACGGCGCCGTTCTGCCGCACCGCGTCCAGCGTTGGGCCGGCGCTCGCCGGCGCGGCGAGGCCAAGCAGCGCCGCCGCGAGCAGCGTGAGGATCGCAGCGCGCATCAGCCGGCAACCCCGCCGGCGCGAAGCTGCTCCGCCCGATGCTCGACGAAGCCGGCGACGGCGGCGGCAAAGCGGTCCAGCTCCGCCTCGCCCACCGGCAGGCTCAGCGCCACCATGCCGCGCCGGGCGAGGTAGATGCCGGCTTCCAGCATGTCGAAGAAGAACAGCTCGCGCAGCTGCTCCTCGCCTGGGGTCGAGGCATAGGGCCGCCCCGGCATCGGGCGACGGAAATGCACGGTCAGCATGGAGCCGATGCCGGTGAAGCCGAGCGGCACCCCGGCCGCCTCCGCCAGCCCGTTCAGCCGCGCACGCAGCGCCTCGCCGCGCCGGTAGAGCGCCTCGGCCGCCTCGGCGGTGAAGATCTCGCCCATCGCGACGGCGCCGGCATTCATCGACAGCACGTTGTTGTTGAAGGTCCCGGCATGGGCGAGCTTGCCGCCGAACTGCGCCATGATGTCGGCCCGCCCGCCGAAGGCGCCGAAGGACATGCCGCCGGCGATGTACTTGCCGAGCGTCGTCATGTCCGGCGTGATGCCGAGCCGCGCCTGCATCCCGCCGCCGGCGTGGCGGCTGGTCATCACCTCGTCGAAGATCAGCAGCGCGCCGGTCTCGTCCGCCACCGCCCGGAGCGCGGCGAGGAAGGCCGGCTCCGCCGGGATGCAGCCGCCGGAACCCAGCATCGGCTCGACGATGATTGCCGCGAGCTCCGCGCCGTGTTCCCGTGCCGTGGCGGTGGCGCCGGCAGTGTCGTTGTAGTCCGCCATCACGAAGGGTAGCGGCAGCGCCGCCGGGCTGCTGCCGGCGAAGGGGAAGGTCAGCACACCGCCATGGTAGCCGCCGCGGAAGGCCATGACCTTCGGCCGGCCGGTGAGGGCCCGCGCCGCGGTCAGCGCCATCAGGTTCGCCTCGGTGCCGCTGTTGGTGAAGCGCACCCGCTCCAGCGAGGGGAAGCGGCCGCAGAGCAGCCGCGCCAGCCGCTCCTCGCCCGGCCCGACCGCGGCGAAGTTGATGCCCCGCCGCAGCACGTCGTGCAGCACGGCATGGATGCGCGGCTCGGAATGGCCGAACAGCCCGGCGGTGTATTCGCCGCAAAGGTCGAGATACTCGTGGCCGTCTAAATCCCAGAGCCGGCAATCCTCGCCCCGCGTCATCGCCGCCGGAAAGGGGCCATAGGCGATGACGCTGCGGGTATTACCGCCCCCCAGCACCTCGAGCGCCTGCTCGTGCAGCGCCGCGCTGAGCGGCCGCTTCGCCGCATAGGCCGCCCGCGCCGCCTCCACCGCGCCCGGCAGGTCGAGGCTGTTCCGGCGGGCATCCAGGGCGGCGCTCATGGCGTGGCCTCGGGGGCAGGGCGGGCGGGCGGCGACCGGTTGGGCATGAGCGGGCACTCCGGTATGGGCTGCATGGACAATACCCCGGGGCCATGGCCCCATTTCGGCATATCATTTGCCGAAAAAATGTGATCACAAAGCTCCACCCATGACAATCACTCTTTCCATTCCCGGTATCGCCGCCGATGACCTGCCACTCGAAGAGCAGGCCTATCGCCGGCTGCGCCAGGCCCTGGTCGAGGGCGTCTTCGCCCCGGGCGAGAAGCTGTCGATCCGCCGCGTCGCCGAGGCGCTCGGCACCAGCCCGATGCCCGCCCGGACCGCGCTGCGCCGCCTCGCCACCGAACAGGCGCTCGACGCACTGCCCTCGGGCACCGTTCTGGTCCCCCGCCTGACCCGCGCCGCCTTCCAGGAGGTCAGCGCGATCCGCGCCGAGCTGGAGCCGCTGGCCATCCGCCTGGCCGCAAGCCGGGTGGATTCGGGCACGCTCGACGCACTGGCGGCGGTGGTGGCCGAGCAGGATGCCGCGCGCGCCGCCGGCCGGCCCGAGCTCTGCCTGCAGAAGGACCGCGAATTCCTCTTCGGCCTTTACCGGCAGGCGGGGGCGCCGATGCTGCTCGGCATGATCGAGGCTCTCTGGCTGCGACGCGGCCCACTCTTCTGGGAGGCCCGCTGGATCGTAATGGGCAGTCCGCCGGAGGCCGCGCACCGGCACGGGCCGATCCTCGCCGCCCTGCGCCGTGGCGCCGGCGAGGAGGCCGCGCGGGAGCTGAAGGCCGAGATCGAGCGGATGACCGCCTTCCTGAGCGGCGCCCTGCAATTCGAGGACGAGGTCCCGGCCATGCCGCGGGCGATGCGCGCCCGGGCCTGAGCGGCCCCGCCCGCGCCGCCGTCACCCCTCGCGCGGCAGCGCCGCCGTGATCGCGCGCGCCAACACCTCCAGGTCGAAGGGCTTCGGGATCACCGCCGCGTCGTCCGGCAGCGCCACCCGCGCGAAGCCGGTGATGAACAGCACCGGCAGGCCCGGCAGCCGCTCTTGCGCCGCCTCGGCCACGCTGCGTCCGTCCATCCGGCCCGGCAGGCCGACATCCGTCACCAGGAGGTCGGGGCGCAGCCCCTCATCCAGCAGCCGCAGCGCCGCCGGGCCGTCAGGCGCCTCGACCACGTGGTAGCCGAGGTCGCGCAGGCGCTCGGCCGCCGGCATCCGCACCGTTGTCTCGTCGTCCACCATCAGCACCGTCGCCCCGGCGGCGACCAGCTCCGTTTGCTCCGCCCCGGCGGCCTCGTCGGCGACGGCCGCATCCCCTCCGCCGTGCCGCGGCAACAGCAAGCGCACCGTCGTCCCGCGCCCCACCGTGCTGGCGATGCGCAGCACGCCACCGGACTGCCGCACGAAGCCGAAGACCTGGCTCAGGCCGAGGCCGGTGCCCTGGCCTTGCGGCTTGGTGGTGAAGAACGGCTCCAGCACCCGATCCATGACCTCGGGCCCCATGCCCGTGCCGGTGTCCCGCACCGCGATCTCGATGAAGTCGCCCGGCAGCGCCGCCTCGTCAGGCCGTAATGCCGCCGCCCCGAGCCGGGCGCCGCGGCTGGCGATCGTCAGGCTCCCACCCTCCGGCATCGCGTCGCGCGCATTGATGCAGAGGTTGAGGATGGCGCTCTCCAGCTCGTTCGGGTCGCACAGCACGGCGCCGGCGCCGTCCTCGAGCCGCAGGTCGAGCGCGATCGCGGGCCCGACCATCCGCCGCAGCATGTCAGCCATCCCCGCGGCCAGCGCCTCCGGCTTCAGCGGCTTCGGGTCGAGCCGCTGGCGCCGCGCGAAGGCGAGCAGCCGGCGGGTAAGGCTGGCCGCGCGCCCGGCCGCGTCGCGCGCCGCCAGCATGTAGCGCGCGGCATCGGCGGTGCGGCCGTCGTCCATCCGCCGCCGCGCCATTTCGAGCGCCCCGGTCACGCCCTGCAGCATGTTGTTGAAGTCATGCGCGATGCCGCCGGTAAGCTGGCCGATGGCCTCCATCTTCTGCGCCTGGCGCAGGCTCTCCTCGGCGGCCATCAGCGCCCCGGTCCGCTCGGCCACCCGCGCCTCCAGCTCCTCCGCACCGCGGGTCAGCGCCTCTCGCGCACGGATGGTGTCGTCGATGTCGGCGCAGGCGCCGAGCCATTCCGCGGCGCCGCCCGCGCCGGCGGCCGGGCCGCGCGCCCCGCGCATCTGGAACCAGCGCCAGGTGCCGTCCACGGCGCGGCGCAGGCGGCATTCGGCATCGACGACGCCCATCGCGGCGGCGCGGCTCCAAGCCGCCCGCACCGCCGCCCGGTCGTCGGGGTGGACCGCTCCCAGCCAGCCGGGCCCGCGGCTCATCGCATCCGTGAGGCCGGTGAAGGCGATCCATTGCGGGCTGGCCCAGCTCCAGTCCCCGCCATCCGCCGAGCGCCAGACGAGCTGCGGGATGCCCTCGGCCAGCCGGCGGAATCGCTCCTTCTCCGTCTCCAGCGCACCGCTGGCCGCGACCATGTCGGAGACGTCCTGCACGATGCCGGCGACGCGCGCGACCCGGCCCGAGGCATCGCGGATCGGGAAGCCGGTGTCGCGCAGGTGGACGACCCGGCCATCTGCCGGCCGCACCACGCGGTACTGCGCGATCACCGTTTCGCCTGCGAGGGCGCGTGGCATCGCCGCGAAGGCCGCCGCGTGGTCCCCCGGGTGCACCAGGTCGCGCCAGCGGCCGAGATCGGCCAGCAGGTGGTCGCGCGACTCGCCGAAGATGCGCTCGAAGGCCGGCGAAAGGTATTCCAGCCTTGCCCCCTGCTCGCCCACGATCCACAGCACGTCGGCAGAGTTCTCGGCGAAGCTGCGGAACCGTTCCTCGCTCTCGCGCAACGCCGCCTCGGCGCGGCGGTGGGTCGTGACGTCCTGCATCACCACCATGATCCGGCCGCGTGCCCGGTCCTGCACCCGGGCGACGTACATCTGCAGGATCCTGCCCTGCGAGCGTGCCTCGCGCTCGAAGCGCGCCACCTCGCCGGTGTCGAGCGCGCGGTCGAAGATGTCGTACCAACCCTCGTCCTCGTCGGGGAAGTGGTCGCGCACCGACCGCCCGGTGAGGTCGCCGGTGCGGAACATCGCCTTCGAAGCTGGGTTCATCGCCACGTAGCGCCAGTCGCGCAGCCCGTCGGGGCGCTGCGGCAGCCGCTCGAAGATCATTACCCCCTCGTCCATCGCCTCGAAGAGGATGCGGTACTTCGCCTCCTCCTCCCGCAGCGCCGCCTCGGCCAGGCGGGCCGCGCTGCGGTCGTGCAGCATCCAGACCGCGCCCACCGGCATGGCCTCGCCGGGCGCGCGCAGCGGCATCGCCTCGATCGCAACCCAGGCCCGGCCATTGCCCCGCCGCCGCACCCAGCCCTCGCGCGACACCCGGCCGCCGCCCAGCACCGTCGCGGCATCTGCCGCGAGCGCGCTGGCCGCTGCCTCATCGCTGGGGCCCAGGGCGGCGTCCAGCGGCATCCCCGCCAGCGCCGCCGCCTCGCCCCAGCCGAGCAGGGCGCCTGCGCCGGGATTCCAGGACAGGACATGCCCGTCACGGCCGGTGACGACGATGGCGCAATCGATCGCGCCCTCGATGACCGTTCGCAGCTCCGCCTCGTGCCAGCCGGCGGCCGGGCTCGCATCGGCCTGCCCGCGAAGGGTCGCGGCTGCCCGGGAGGCAATTAGCCGGGCCTGGTCCTCCGCGATGCGTTGGTCGAGCAGGGCGCCCAGCTCCGCCGCCGGGCCGGCCGGCGCCCGCCTGGCCTCCTCGAGCTCCTGCCGGAGCCGCTCGACCTCCCGTTGCAGCGCCGCCCGTTCCCGGCGGAGTTCCTCCGGATCGGGGCCGGGCTGGTCATGCATGGGTGTCGGATGCCCGGGGCACGCCCCGCGGTGCGGCCTTGCCGACGGCGCGGCGGCAGCCCAGGCGCAGGGGGCCAGCGGCGTCATCGCTCGGTGCATGGGCGAGGAAGGCGTTGGGCGATGCGGGCCAACCGGCCATGGTGGAATCCTGCACTGGCAACGTGAAATCCTGCGGGCCGTTAGCCGGCCTTGCCATGGCGGCCGCCGGCCCTCGCGCGGGCTTTGAGGGTCGGGCTACCAGGGTCAGCGCCCGCCCGCTCCGGGCATGCAGCGCCGCGAAGGGCCGATGGTTGCATTCACGCATCTTCGGGCCGGGTTGCTCGTTGCGGGTGCGCTTGCGCATGTCCTCCCGGCGCGGCCTCGATGGACCTCGCGGTGCCGAGCCTCCCCGGGCCGGGAGCACAACCACTTCCCGCGCCGTGCTCGCGCGCATCTGCCGACAGCGCCACCGTGGCGCCCGGCCGCCGTCATGCCGCCGTCATGAAGGATCTGCGAATGCGCGGCGCCTCGTCGGGCGCCGCGGCACGCTTCCTATTCCGCAGGCGGCGGCGCCACCGGCAGCGCGGCCGCATAGGGCTCGATTCGCAGGCTCTCGCTCCTGAGGATCGCCACCCGTCCGGTGGCGGCGAATCGCGTTGCCCCGTCCGGTGCCCGCCCGACAGCGTAGCGCCAGGCGGTGACCTGCCCCTCAGCCACCAGCGCGCGGGCGAGTCGCTCAACCGCCGGCCCGCCGCCGAGCCGCGCCAGCTCCGCCTCGGTGAGGCCGATCGTTACCTCGTCCCGTGGCCCGACCACCTTGAACAGGCTGACCTCGCCGCCCTGCGCCGCCGCCAGCCCCGGCAGCAGCGCCAGGCCGAGTCCCGCGAGATGCCGACGCCAGACCATGGCCGATCCTCCCTTCGCATCGTCTCCGGGGAGCATGCAAAACCCCGTCCCGCCCGGCAATCCGTCACGCCTGCGTTGCGATGGGGCTGTGGATAGCGGGGATCATGGGGATGGATGGCGATGAGGCTTGACGGACTCACCCGCAATGACCGCTTATCCATGAACGGAATATGAACATCGGCGCTCGGCCCGCCTTTGCGCCCCGCCGGAACCAAATACCCCATCTGGTGTTATGAGGGGGTGCAGACGACAATATCTTGTGTCGCGTCGCTGCTGGATGCATTCTCCCCCACCGGGGACTGGAAGGGGATAGCGCGGTGTTCGATACGGTTCAGCTTGCAGGCCATCACCAGGTTCAGGTCGATCGCAGCCGCGACGCGCGGCTGACGGATTTCGGCAAGGCGACGCTGGATGACCGCTACCTGCTGCCCGGCGAAAGCTACCAGGACCTCTTCGCGCGCGTCGCCTCGGCCTATGGCGACGACGCGGCGCACAGCCAGCGCATCTACGACTACATCTCGAAGCTCTGGTTCATGCCGGCGACCCCCGTGCTGTCCAACGGTGGCACCACGCGCGGCCTGCCCATCTCCTGCTTCCTGAACGAGGCGGATGACAGCCTCGACGGCATCGTCGGCCTCTGGAACGAGAATGTCTGGCTGGCCGCCAAGGGCGGCGGCATCGGCAGCTACTGGGGCAACCTGCGCGGCATCGGCGAGAAGGTCGGCCGCAACGGCAAGACCTCCGGCGTCGTCCCCTTCATCCGCGTCATGGACAGCCTGACGCTCGCCATCTCCCAGGGGTCGCTCCGCCGCGGCTCGGCCGCCGTCTACCTCCCCATCAGCCACCCCGAGGTCGAGGAGTTCATCGAGATCCGCCGCCCCACCGGCGGCGACCCGAACCGCAAGGCGCTGAACCTCCACCACGGCCTGCTGATCTCGGACGCCTTCATGCGCGCCGTCGAGGCCGACGAGGAATGGCCGCTCTGCAGCCCGAAGGACGGCGCGATCATGCGGAAGATCTCCGCCCGCGCCCTCTGGATCCGCATCCTCACCGCCCGCATCGAGACCGGCGAGCCCTACCTCGTCTTCTCCGACCATGTGAACAAGGCGATGCCGGCGCACCACAAGCTGGCCGGGCTCGAGGTCAAGACCTCCAACCTCTGCTCCGAGATCACCCTGCCCACGGGCCGCGACCAGCATGGCCGCGACCGCACCGCCGTCTGCTGCCTCTCCTCCCTCAACCTCGAGACCTGGTTCGAGTGGAAGGACGACAAGCAGTTCATCCCGGACGTGATGCGCTTCCTCGACAACGTCCTGCAGAATTTCATCGACACCGCGCCCGACAGCATGGCGAAGGCGAAGTACTCGGCGATGCGCGAGCGCTCCGTCGGCCTCGGCGTGATGGGCTTCCACAGCTTCCTCCAGGCGCAAAACGTGCCTTTCGAGAGCGTGGTGGCGAAGGTCTGGAACAAGCGGATGTTCAAGCATATCCGCGAGCAGGCCGATGTCGCCAGCCGCGTCCTGGCCGAGGAGCGCGGCGCCTGCCCGGATGCCGCCGAATACGGCTTCATGGAGCGCTTCTCGAACAAGATGGCGATCGCGCCCACGGCCTCGATCTCCATCATCTGCGGCGGCGCCTCGCCGGGGATCGAGCCGGTGGCGGCGAACGTCTACAACCACAAGACGCTTTCGGGCAGCTACATCGTCCGCAACCCGTACCTCAAGAAGGTGCTGGCGAAGCACGGCCGCGACGACGACGAGACCTGGACGAGCATCACCGTCCGCAAGGGCAGCGTGCAGCATCTCGACTTCCTGACCGAGCCGGAGCGCGCCACCTTCAAGACCGCATTCGAGCTCGACCAGCGCTGGGTGGTGGAGCACGCCGCCGACCGCTCGCCCTTCATCTGCCAGAGCCAGTCGGTGAACCTTTTCCTCCCCGCCAACGTCCACAAGCGCGACCTGCACCAGATTCACGTCATGGCCTGGAAGCGCGGGGTGAAGTCGCTCTACTACTGCCGCAGCCTGTCCATCCAGCGCGCCGACACGATCAGCGAGAAGATCGTTGGCCAGGACGACATCATGGCGGCTCATGTGCCGACCGCGGCCGATGCGGTGCTGCCGCTGGTGGCCCGCAGCGCCCAAATCTCGACCACGGATTACGAGGAGTGCCTGGCCTGCCAGTGACCAGCCCCGTCGCCTGAAGGTCTGGCCTGCCCGGGAATGCGCCTCATGGCGCATTCTCCGCATGGCGGGCAGACGTTTCGTTAATGACACGCTTAGTATTTCAGTTCATATAAAGCCATCGCAACATTCCAGTGATCCGCCGGCGCGGCTCAGGAACATACCGGACTCATGGACCAGAGCGCCGCCATGGGTGTGCCCGCTCCCGCGTCGGCCGCCGTATTCTCCGCCCCGCCGGGCGGCCGCCTTCGAGGGTTGCGCCTGCACCTCGTCGGGCTGGTCCTGGCGGTGCTGCTCCCGGCCCTCGGCTTCGGCGGCGCCGCCTGCTGGACTGCGCTGCGCAGCTACCGCAGTGCCGCCGAGGCCCGGCTGATCGACAGCGCCCGCGCCCTCGCCTCGGTCATCGACAGCGAGATCGCCGCCCGCCGCGCCGCACTGCAGGTACTCGCTGCCTCCTCCTATCTCGACCGGGCCGGCGACCTCGCCGCCTTCGACAGCCTCGCGCGCAATGTCGGCACGGCCTTCGGCGGCTGGGTGACGGTGCTGGACCGCTCGCTGCGCCCGGTCATCCACACCCTCGTCCCACCGGGCGGCCCGGTGCCCGGCTCTGGCGGCGGCATCGGCCCGGGCGGGGGCGGGGTGGCGATCGCACGGGTCCTCGAGACCGGGCAGCCCACCGTGAGCGACCTGGCCACCGGCCGCAATTCGGGGCGCCTCAGCGCCTTCGTCTTCGTCCCCGCCCTGCGCGATGGGGAGGTGCAGCATGTCGTCGGCATGCCGATCCTGCCGGAGCACCTGGCGCGGCTGCTGCGTGGCCAGGTGCTTTCGGGCCACGGCGCCATCGCCATCACCGACCGGCGCGGCGTCCTGGTCGCCCATTCGGAGGACCACGAGCGCCTGATCGGGCAGCAACGGCCCCCACGCGGCGACCAGGAGCCGCGGCAGGTCACCGGCCTGCTGACGGGCCGGCGGCTGATCGACGGCAAGCCCATCCGCACCGCTTATCACCAACTCGCCACCGCGCCGGGCTGGACGCTCTGGGTGAACGAGCCCGAAACCACCTTCCTGGAGGCCTGGTTTAGCCCGATGGTGGCCCTGCTGGGCGGCGGCCTGCTGGCGCTCTGCTTCGGCCTCCTCCTGGCGGTTGGCCTGTCGCGCCGCGTGCTGCGCCCCGTCCACGCCTTGGTGCGCCATGCCGAGCGAATCGCCGCCGGCTTGCCGCCGGAGGACCGCCCGCTCCCCCAGCCCAAAGCGGCGGTGGCCGAATTCGAGGCTTTGCGGATGGCCGGCCTGCGGGCCGAGGCTGCCCTGCGCCGCGGCGATGCCCGGCTGCGCCTGGCCCTGGAGGCGGCCGGGCTCGGCAGCTTCGAGATCGACCTGCGGGACCGGACCGCGACGCGGACCGGCCATGTCCTGCCTGCCCGCCTTGGCCTGCCACTCGACGGCTTTTCCCTGGAGCGCTACTTGGCCGATGTGGTTCATCCCGAGGATAGCAGCCGCGTCGGGACAGCGGTGGAGGCGGTGGCGACCGGCGCGAGCGAGCACTACCGGGTCGAGTACCGGGCCCGGAACCGCGAGGGCGCCTGGATCTGGATGGAATCCTACGGCGCCGTGGTGGAGCGCGACGTGGCAAGCGGCCTCCCGCTACGCATCGCCGGCGTCGCCCGCGACGTGACCGAGCGCAAGGCGGCGGAGGCGCGGCAATGGCTGCTGATGCGCGAGGTCGACCATCGCGCCAAGAACGCCCTGGCCGTGGTGCAGGCCGCCGTGCGGCTGGCCCCGAAGCAGGATGCGGCCGCCTTCGCCGCGGCGGTCGAGGGCCGCGTCACGGCGCTCGCCCGGGTGCAGGGGCTGCTGGCCGAAACCGGCTGGTCCGGCACCGCGCTGCGGACGCTGGCCGAGCGCAGCCTCGCCGCCTTCCTGCCCGCCGGCGCCGTGCAGGGCCCGGCCTGCACACTGGCTGGCCCGGCGGTCGAGCTGACCGCCGCGGCGACCCAGCCGCTCTCCCTGGTGCTGCACGAGCTCGCCACCAACGCCGCCAAATACGGCGCGCTGTCGCTCCCGGGCGGCCGGCTCAGCCTGTCCTGGCAGCCGGACCAGGCGGCTGGCCTGCTGCGGCTGCGCTGGGAGGAGCGTGGCGGCCCGCCGCTCGCGCGGCTGCCGGAGCGGAGCGGCTTCGGCAGCCGCGTCATCCGGGCGAGCATCGAGGACCAGCTCCATGGCCAGGTGATGCAGGCATGGGAGGCCGAGGGGCTGGTCTGCCACATCAGCCTGCCGCTGACTCATTTGCGGCCCCTGGCGTCCGAGGCCACAAACCTCGCCGTTGTCCCATAAATTGTGTGCCTGGGAAGCAACACGCACAAAATCTGGTAGGTTGAGGAACCCCGCGACATCGCTGGCCTTCTTGTGGCACGCGGGGACTCCGCCCATCCTGACTCCACCGGGGACTCGACGGAGTGCCCGCCAGCCGCAAGGACACGACCATGCCCGATGGCATCCACGCCCCCGACGAGCACCCCGTGCGCTTCGATCTCCTCACCTCCAACCCGGTCTACAAGCCCTTCCGCTACCCCTGGGCCTATGACGCCTGGCTGACGCAGCAGCGCGTCCACTGGCTGCCGGAGGAGGTGCCGCTCGCCGACGACGTGAAGGACTGGCAGCGCAACCTCACCACCGGCGAGCGCAACCTGCTCACCCAGATCTTCCGCTTCTTCACCCAGGCGGATGTCGAGGTGAACAACTGCTACATGAAGCACTACAGCCAGGTCTTCAAACCGACCGAAGTGCTGATGATGCTCAGCGCCTTCTCGAACATCGAGACCATCCACATCGCCGCCTACAGCCACCTCCTGGACACGGTCGGCATGCCGGAGCTCGAGTACAGCGCCTTCCTCAAGTACAAGGAGATGAAGGACAAGTTCGACTACATGCAGGGCTTCACGGTCGACAACAAGAGCGAGATCGCCAAGACGCTGGCCGCCTTCGGCGCCTTCACCGAGGGGCTGCAGCTTTTCGCCTCCTTCGCCATCCTGATGAACTTCCCGCGCTTCGGGAAGATGAAGGGCATGGGCCAGATCGTCTCCTGGTCGGTGCGCGACGAGACGCTGCACTGCCTTTCCGTCATCCGCCTCTTCCGCACCTTTGTGCAGGAGAACCCGGAAATCTGGACCGAGGAATTCCGGCGCGACCTCTACCTCATCTGCGCCACTATCGTGGACCATGAGGACGCCTTCATCGACCTCGCCTTCGAGCTGGGCGGCGTCGAGGGGCTGAACGCAGCGGAAACCAAGACCTATATCCGCTTCATCGCCGACCGCCGCCTGCAGCAGCTCGGCCTGCAGCCGCTCTACCACGTCGAGAAGAACCCGCTGCCCTGGCTCGACGAGATGCTGAACGCGGTCGAGCACACGAACTTCTTCGAGAACCGCGCGACGGAATACTCCAAGGCCAGCACCTCGGGCACCTGGGAGGAGGCATGGTCCTCATGAACCGTGTCCACGACGCCGGGGCGGCGCCCAGCTAGAGGCCGTCCTGGACCATTGGCAGGGTGACGATCAAGCTGCGGGGCATGAATGCCCCGCAAGCCTTGCCCGCCTGATGTTACCCATGACGAATGGGCCTTGGCCGCGCCCTGCCTGGCCTTGCCGCCTGAGGATGCCGAACGACCCGCCGCCGCTGAGCGGCGGTTTGTCAGCAGCTACGGCGCTGGCCAGGGGGTTGGCTGCTTGAAGGCACCCGCCGAGGACCTGCGCGCTGCGCTGCGGGTCGCCGCTGGCCGCGAAGTCCGGCCCGCCCAGGCCTGCCGTCCCGGGCGTCGGTATGGTGGCGAGACTGTCCCTCCAACCATCACGTAACTGTGCAACGGTCCGCTTGCTGCCTGTCACTTCCATGTGGGGTTGTGTGACGGATCGGCCGCTTCCGGCATCGGCGCATCGCCGGTGTCAAGCTTCGGCCGCTTGCGGAGCGCCATGGCTCATGCTGATCGGCTACCTGCGCCCTGGTATGGCGGACAGCCAGCAAGTGCTTGCTTGCCAGGGTGATGCCTTGTTCGCCGCTGGGGTAACTCCTGCTCGGCTGCGCGAGGATCATGCCTTGGGCAAGCACGACGATTGGCCTGGTCTGGCGGCCTGTCTGGAAGGCCCGCGGCAATTGGTCCGGCGCGTGGATGACCTGGCTGAGCGCAGGGTCGGGCTACGTGTCCTGGCCGGCGCGGGCAGGCCAATCGACACCACGGCCTCGAACGATCAGGCGATGCCCGGCGTCTTCGCGGCCTTGGTCGAGTTCGGGCGCAGGCTGGCCTCCGCACGCGGAGCGGCGGGGCTCGCCGCGGCACGTGCCCATGGCCACCCCGGCGGGCGGCCTTGCAAGATGACGCCCGCCAAGCTGCGCCTTGCCCAGGAAGGCATGAGCCGGCGAGGCATCGCGGTGGGCGCGCTCTGCGCCGAGCTTGGCATCACCCGCCAGACCCTCTACCGGCATCTGGATCCGGAAGGCCGACTCAGACGGGATGTCGAAAAGCTGCTGTGCCGCTGCTCCAGCGAGTTGACCGGAAGGCTGCCGACCGGACAGCAGCATGCTTGACCTTGAGCAGATGGTCAGGCGCCAGCGGGTGCTGGCCGACTTCGGCAACCTCGCGCTGCGGAGCGACAAGCTGGATGAGGTGCTGACGGAAGCGTGCTTCCTCGTCAGCCAGGCGCTCGGCGCGACACGCGCGAAGATCCTGGAGATCGAGCCGGAGGGACAGACGCTCCTGGTACGGGCTGGCGTCGGCTGGAAGCCCGATATCGTTGGCAAGCTCCGCCTGCCGCTCGGGGAACACTCCTCGGAAACCTTCTCGATCAAGCTCGGCGAGCCCGTTGTCACCCAGGATGTCCGGCGGGAGAACCGGTTCGAGGTGCCAACCTTCCTGAAGGATGCGGGCGTGGTCGCCCTGGTGAACGTCCCAATCCTTTTGCCGGGCGGGAAGGCCTACGGCCTGCTCCAGGTGGATGCCACCGAGCCACGCAGCTTCGGCGAGGAGGATACGGAGTTCCTCCGCACCTATGCCACGATCCTTGGGCCGGTGATCGACCGCCTGGACAAGGTTCGCAAACTGAAGACGGCCGAGGAGGGGTTCCGGGCCCTGCCGACCCTGGTGCCCGCGCTGCTGTGGCATGTCGACGCAAGCGGCCAGGAGGTGACGCTGCACCAGGGGTGGCTGGACTATACGGGTCAGAGCGATAGGGAGAGCCAGAGCAGTGGCTGGCTCGCGGTCGTTCATCCGGACGACCACGATACTACTGCGCAACTATTTGCCGATGCGCTTGAGACGAAGCAGCCGCTCGAGCTACAGCACCGCATCCGCCGGCACGACGGCGTGTACCGCTGGTTCCTGGTTCGCCAGCTACCCTTGCGCGACGCGAACGGGCGCGTCGTCCAGTGGTTCGGTGCCGCCACCGACATCCATGACCACCGCTTGACCCTCGATGCCCTGCGCGAGAGCGAAGCCCGCCTGCAGACCCTGATAGCCGGCATCCCGGAACTCGTCTGGCGGTCGCAGGACAAGGGGATGTGGACCTGGTCCAGCCCGCAGTGGCAGGGCTTCACCGGGCAGAGCCAGGCGCAGAGCCAGGCGCTCGGCTGGCTCGATGCCGTCCATCCCGAGGACCAGGAAGCCACGATGAGTGCCTGGGAGGGAGCAAAAACTCGCGGCCGCTTCGATGTGGAGTTCCGCCTCAAACGAGCCTCGGACGGTGCCTGGCTCTGGCATCACACTCATGCGGCACCGGTGCGCGACGCTGGCGGGCGCATCGTGGAGTGGCTTGGCACCTCGGCGGACATCGAGGAACAGGCACGTGCCCGCGCAGTCCTGACCCGCAGCCATGACGAGCTGGAGGCGCTGGTGACCGAGCGCACGGGCGAGCTCATGGCGGCCGAGGAGGCGTTGCGACAGGCGCAGAAGATGGAGGCGGTGGGCCAGCTCACCGGTGGCTTGGCGCATGACTTCAACAACATGCTCCAGGGCGTCTCAGGTGGGCTGGACATGGCCCGCCGACGCATGGCCCAGAAGAAGACCGAAGAGGCACTGCGCTATCTCGATGCCGCACGTGACGCGGCGGGCCGGGCAGCGGGGCTGACACGACGCTTGCTGGCCTTTGCCCGGCGACAGCGGCTCGACCCGAGGCCGGTGGGTGCGAACGGGTTGGTCGCGGGCCTGGCGGACCTGATCCGCCACACGATGGGGCCGGGCATCGGGGTTGAGCTGAGGCTGCGCGATGGAATCGACAGCGTGCTGTGCGACTCGAGCGAGCTGGAGAACGCGTTGCTGAACCTCTGCATCAATGCGCGGGATGCCATGCCCGATGGCGGACGGCTGGTGGTCGGCACGGAGGACGTACAGCTCGCAGCGGCCGATATACCGGATGGCGAGGCGGCACCTGGCCGTTACGTCGCCATCTCGGTCACCGACACTGGGACGGGCATGTCGCCCGAGGTGCTGCGACACGCATTCGAGCCGTTCTTCACCACAAAGCCGCAGGGCCAGGGCACGGGACTGGGGCTGAGCCAGATCTACGGCTTCGTTCGGCAGTCGGGCGGGCTGGTCTCGATCAGGAGCGCGTCCGGGCAGGGTACGACGGTGCGCCTGCTGCTGCCGCTCCATGGACATGTGCAGTCACCCGAGACGCCGAAGGCAGCGCCAGTCCGGGATGAGGGCGGCCCGCGCCGGACGGTGCTGCTGGTCGACGACGAGGTCGCGGGTCGTGGTCCGGTGGCGGACCGGCTACGCGAGCTGGGTTACGTCGTGCTGGAGGCCGCGGATGGACCCGGGGCATTGCGAATCCTGGCATCCGCCCGTCCGGATCTGCTGATCACCGATGTCGGCCTGCCGAATGGCATGAACGGGCGGCAGGTGGCCGAGGCGGCGCGCGAGCAGGTGCCCGGGCTGCCGGTGCTGTTCATCAGCGGCTATGCGGGCACGGCCCTGCCGCCGGGCGTACAGGTGATCAGCAAACCATTCGAGCTCGACACGCTGACGTTGCGAATCCAGGCCATCCTGAAAGCAGGCCACCGGGAGAAGGCCAGGGATCCCGAGGCCTGACCCATGCCTCGGGAGGCTTGCCCACCTGCTGGATCACCGCACTCACCGCCAAGGAGCCGGGCACATCACCTGCCGGGTCGCGCGCCAGGGCCGGAAAGGGCACCCGTCGGTAGCACATTCAATCATCCGCGGTATTTTTGAGACAAAACTCGCATTTGAGTGATTTGAGTGCCGGGGCATCAACCTGTAGACGATATTCCAGGCCCGCCATGAGGCCTGCCTCTGTCCCCTTGGAGACCACGATGTCCGCCCTTCGCCAAATCCTCATCGTCGAGGATGATGCCGCGCTGCGTGCCACCCTGGCCGAGCAGATCCTGTCCGGCGGCGAGTTCAGCGCCGATGAGGCGGAGAGCGCAGCCGAGGCTGAGGCCAAGCTGGCCAGCGCAGGCGCCCGCTACGACGCCATCCTGCTCGATGTCGGGCTGCCGGATGCGGATGGCCGGGAGTTCTGCGCCAAGTTGCGCCGCGACGGGCGGCGAATGCCGGTGATCATGGTCACCGGCGCCGATGCCGAGCAGGATGTGATCCGGGGCCTCGATGCCGGGGCGAACGACTACCTGGCGAAGCCCTTCCGCATGCCGGAGCTCCTGGCCCGTGTGCGCGCTCAGCTCCGGGTATTCGACAACTCCGAGGATGCGAACTTCCTGATCGGCCCCTATGTCTTCCGCCCCAGCCTGCGCCTGCTGCAGGAGGCGGCCCGCAACCGCAAGATCCGCCTGACCGACAAGGAATGCGCGATCCTGAAGTTCCTTTACCGCGCCGGCGGCAAGGCGGTATCGCGCCAGGTGCTGCTGAATGAGGTCTGGAACTACAGCAACGCCGTCTCCACCCATACGCTTGAGACGCATGTCTACCGGCTGCGCCAGAAGCTCGAGGCCGATCCCAGCCAGCCACGCCTGCTGGTGACCGAGAATGGCGGCTACAAGCTGGATGCCACCGTGTTCGAGATTGCCGGTCGCTGATGACTACGCCCTGGGCAGCATGCGCTGTCCAGGGCCGAAACCGCAGCCGCCAGGGCTACGGGATCGAAAGGCTTGTAGAAGACCTTCTCCCACGAGGAGAAGGCCCGGTCGGCCAGCATCTCTCGGCTGCCTGTTTCGTATACTATCCGCAGTTCTGGCCGCCTTTGCCGAGCCTTGATGGCCAGAGCCAGGCCGTTGTCGCCGGCCCCCAGGTCGAGGTCGGTGACCAGGACATCGATGCGCTGCGAGGTGTCGTCGATGATGGCCAGGGCATCCTCGGCATTGCCGACCTCAAGGAAGTCGATTCCGGCATCCTCGAAAAAATCGGCGAGGGTAAGACGCACCATGGCATCGTCTTCGACCAACAACACCGCCATCGCCGTAGTTCCTTCGCTCCTGGATTCCGCCACCGCAGGGTGAACACTGCTCCCGCATTCGGGATGCGTGAGATCACGTGCCTGGGATCTTACGATTGAGTTACCCGCATAGGTTGTAGAGATTCCTTCGCGCGTCTGGTCGGTTGCAGAAGTGCCGAGAGGGCAGCTTCTGCTGTGGCGAAGGAACACGGGCCACAACAGTTTCATGAGCAAATATCAGTCAAGCATATTCCAAGTGTCCGCCCCATAGCGCAGGAGATTGGCAAGACTACCTGGGGGGAAGCGCCTCGTGAGCCAGGAAATGGCCAGCCGATTCAGCTTGTCCGGCTTTTCTTCCGGTGTCCAATTCCAGCAATCGGCGACAATGTGCTTCTCGAGGTCTGGCACGTGGGCATCCATGCCGTTCGCCATACTCGGACGGAACCACGGCATGGGCAGCCGACACCATCATGGACGGCACACGGACGGTCTGGTCGGCGCCAAGCCCCGCCTGCCAGTTCCTCGACAGGTTGCGGTACCAGTTGATGGCCGGCGTGAAGCCGGTGCGCTCGAAATGGCTGGCGTAGAAATTCAACTCCTGCACGCTTAGCACGTCCGCGCCAGGAAAGCTTTCCGGCAGGGGCCGTCCGTAATACTAGCCTCCTTGTTTCGGGCTATTAACCTACCTTTAGTAGAGAATCGAACTTGGCTACCGTTGGTAGGTTCCGCAAGGCGGCCGGTGAAGTGAAAAAGGATCCGCGAGAGGGAGACGGGCACGAGACGCCGCGCAGGCTCTCGAAGGACCAGCGGCGGCGTCAGCTGCTCGACACGGCGCTGCTGATCGTCAGGGAGGAGGGTGCGGACCGGCTGACGCTGGGGCACTTGGCCGCTCGCGCCGGTATCTCCAAACCCGTGGCCTACGACCATTTCGGCACCCGGTCGGGCCTGCTGATCGAGCTCTACCGATGGATCGATGTCGAGCGGGTGAATGCGTTTCGGGACGCGATGGCCATCGGTAAGCGGAGCCTCAAGGAGTGCGTCACAGCCCTGGCGGCCGCCTACATCCATTGTGCGGCCGACAAGACCGACGAGTTCCACGCGGTGGGCGCCGCGTTGGCGGGCAGCGAGGAGAAAGCCAAGGTCTTCCAGGAGCTACTCGACAACTCCGTCCGGATGTTCGTATCGGTCCTGCAGCCTCACAGCACCCTGCCGGCTGCCGAGCTGGAGCACCGCTGCATCGGCCTGGTCGGCGCGGGCGAGGCGCTTTCGGCCGCGCTGGTGCGCGGCAACGTCGGCGAGGCCGAAGCTGCCGGCGTCTTCGCATCGTTGATCGAGGGTGGATTGCGCGCACGCGCGGGATGAAGCGGGCTTGGCGCCTGGCGCATGTCGATCAGGATGGCCGCCTGCGCCGGAAGCGACCTTGCCGCGCCCGGCCGGGCGCGCCGGACCATGGGCCAACTCCCTCATGGCCCATGGACTCCCGTTCGGGGCCAAGCCGAAGTCATCCAGCGGTCAGAATGTCACCGTCACGAGGAAGCGCACGGTGCGGCCGGGCAAGAGCACCTCGTCCTTCTTGAAGGAAGCGACGTTGCGGATATCGGAGTCCAGCAAATTGGTCCCGATGATCGAAAGGTTCGCACTACGGACGTCGTCCAGCCGCGCCGTATAGCCGATGCGCGCGTTCAGCAGATCGTAGCCCTTCGTCGGCGTCTCGTTCTCTCCCAGGCGGTTCTGATTGAAGGCATGAAGGTAGTCGATGCTGCTCTGGATCCTGCCGTCGCGCCAGAACACGCCACCTCCCAGCCGGTGCGGCGGGATGCGCGGCAGGTTGCCGCCGCCCTCGAACCGAGCGCGCACGAAATCGTAGCGGCCGGAGACGCCCAGGGTGCCGTCCCAAAGCTGGAAGAGGTCCTGCTCGGCCTTCGCTTCCAGGCCATGGAAGCGGGCATTCCGCTGGCCGTAGGCGGTCTGCAGGAAGTCTCCGTTATTCCCCTCCGCGCAGGAGCTGAACTCTTCGCCGCAGCTGTTGCCGGTGAGCGTGCGATAGATGAAACCGTCGAAGCTGGAGTAGAAGGCGCTGGTGTCGAAACGGGTCGATCCGGTCGTGCGGGACAGTCCCAGCTCCACCGAGGTGGCTCGCTCCTTCCGCAGGTTGGGATTGCCGATGTCGAAGGTGCCGGAGGCGTCGTGTGCGCCGCGGGAAAAGAGTTCGGCGGCGCTCGGCGCACGCTGTACGTGCTGCCCGGTCACACGCGCCTGCATCGCCCAAGGCAGGTCGTAGAGCGCGCCGAGGCTGACGCTGAACGGCGTATATGTGCGGCGCTGCCCCGTGGTGGCCAGCTCCGCATCAGGATCGAGGGGAAGGTTGCCCTGCGGGAAATCACCGGTCGCCCCGACGACCCGGTTGAACTCGACCCGCCCGGCGGCCTGCAGCCGCAGACGCGGTGTCAGGGTCAGCTCCTCGAAAAGGTAGCCAGCGTAGCGGTCCGTGCGGCTCGGCGGCAGAAACTCCAGGAACTCGCCGGTGGTGCGGATGCGCTCCTGCTCGACGGAGACGCCGAAGCTGCCGCTGAGCGGGCCAAGGCCCGTGTTGATCGGGACATGTTGCAGTTCGATGCGGCCATCCCAGCTGCTGTTGCGGAACCCGCCATGAACCACTCGTGCGCCTGCTAACTGGCCCGCACCGAGCCCCTCCCCACCAAGCTCATCCGCTTCCTCTGCACCGATCTCCTCGTGGCGGTACTTGGAGAAGCCGAGCCAGCCGCTGATCCGCTGGACAGGACCGCTGCCCGGACGGTACTCGGCGCGGGTGGACCAGCGAACCTGCTCCGCCCGCAGGGCCGTACGGGCCTGGGCCTCCTCGCCACCGGGGATCTCGTACAGGCTGCGGAAATGGGACACCGAGGTGCCGACGAAACCCTGGCTGAAGATGTAGCTCAAGCCGGCCGACTTGCCGTCCGTCCGCACGCCGCTGTTCTCCTGCCGCCTGCCGCCGGGGATGCGGTAGTCGCTATCGTAGCGGCCGAACATGTCGAAATGCGCGACCCAGTTCCCCACGCGCACATCGGTGGTGCCCACCCCATCCCAGCCGCGGGACCCGCTGTTCCAGCCGCCCGAGATGCGACCTTGCACAGCCCTGTCCGGAAGAGCGGTGGGAATGCGGTTGTTGATGACGTTCACCACGCCGCCGATGGCCTGCGAGCCCCAGCGCAGCGCAGCCGGACCGCGGACCACTTCGACCCGCTCCGCCGCGAGCGGGTCCAGCGGCACGACGTGATCCTCGCCCAGGGCGGAGACGTCGCCCGAAAGGAAGCCGTTTTCCTGGAGCCGGACGCGGACGCCTTCCAGGCCACGGATGATGGGCCGGCTGGCGCCGGGGGCGAAGGTGCTGGAGGTGATCCCCGGCTCGGTAAACAGGACATCACCAAGGTTGCGGGCCGGACTGGCGACGATCTGCTCCCGCTCCAGCGTCGTCACGGGTACGAAGCTGCCAAGCTGGTCCGTGGTGATGGGGCTTGCCGTCACTGAAACGGGCGGAAGCGAGATCGACGGCGAGGCATCTTGCCAGGCCGGGCCCAACTCCTGCGCCGAGGCATTCGGCCAGGTCCCGATGGAAGCAAGGACTGCGACCGTCGCTAGGAGCATCGAACGGCTAGACATCATCATGTGGGCCCCGGCCTTCAGCAACCAACGGTTATTGATCGGCGTTGGCGTAAGTTAGGTTATAACATTCCAAAATGGATGGAGCGCAAGAGCCTGCGGTGAGGGTCCTTGGCGACGTGTGCTCGACAGACAGCCATGGGGCGATGCCGAACGGGACCTATGGGGCAAATGCCGAGCAAGGCGCCGCCTGGCAAGCGGCCGTCGCTCGGCCCGCGTCGGAAGGAACCGGGCCATGACCACGCACTCAGCCGGCCGAGCTTGCCTCGAAGCCCCGTCGCAGCGCAGGGCGATTCAGGGTGCGGCCAATGAAAACGATTTTCGATTGCCGGATGCCATCGGCCCACAGGGCGCAATGAAGTCGTCATCGGCCAGCACATGGACTGCCTAGCCTGCGATCCCGCCTCGCCGCACCGATCCGGGGGCCGCTTGCCTGGACTCTGTCTATGCCAACCATCGCCTGGTCGAGAACCCTTGGGCAGGGCTGAAAGAATGGCGCATGGTCGCCACCTGCCATGAGAAGACCGCGCGCCGAGACCGGCTCATGGCGGAACCGGATGCTTTCTCAAGCCGGATGAAAAAAGAAGGCAAGACCGACGAGGTGGGTTGGCCGGCAGCCGCCGTCGGCGGCAAGCGGCAGCACCAGCCGCTCGAAGCAGAGGGGCTCCCCCCCCCCCCCCCAGCCCTGGCGGGCGCAGTCATGGCTGGGTGCTCCGAGGCGGGTGCAGCGCCGATAGGCGTCGTCAAGGCCGCTGAACGCCTCATCCGTCTCCAGATCTCCCCCGACCTGCTCGCCCTCCAGCGGCCGGCCCAGCCGCTGCGCCAGCGCGGCACCGACGCTGACGAAGCGCAGGCGCGGCTCGCCCTGCTCCACTTCCTCCAGCGCCACCGTGAAGGCGTGCTCGGCCCCGGCATGCCCGGCGAGGTCCAGCGCCTCCGGACTGGGCAGGCCGTCGCCGCCCGCCATGCTGCGAAGTGCGCACCATGCCAGGTAGATCCCCCGCAGCTCCGGCCTGCTCAGGCGCATGAGCATGGTCTCATGCGGCGTGCTCGGCAGGCGGCCGAGGGCGGCCAGCACCCGCCGGGACAACTCGGCCTGCGTGAAGGGTTTGGCGAGAACCACCTCGCTCACCAGCGCGGCGGCATCGCGGTAGCCGCTGACGAACAGGATGGGGACGCCGGGCCAGACGGAGCGCAGGCGAAGGGCGAGGTCCGGTCCGCGGCCGCCCGGCATGGTGATGTCCGTCACGACGAGATCGAGCTGCGCCGTGGCGGATGCCTGCGCCATGGCCGAGGCAAGGCTGTTGGCCTCGATCACCTCGTAGCCGAGATCGCGCAGCTGGGTCGTCATGACCAGCCGGACATGATCGTCGTCATCCACGACGAGGACGGTCGCCGGGCCGTGCAGCGCCGGGCTCGGATCGGCCTCCGCCGCGACGGCCGGGACTGCGGCCGACGCTGCCGCGCGCGGCAGCCAGATCTCGGCCGTGGTGCCCTCGCCCGGCGCACTGAGCAGACGGAGCACCCCGCCCGACTGCCGAGCGAACTCATGCACCATGGCGAGGCCGAGCCCGGTGCCCTGGCCGCGCGGCTTGGTTGTGAAGAAGGGCTCCGATGCCCGAGCCAGCACCTCGGGCGCCATGCCGGGACCGCTGTCCCGGACGGAAGCGACGACATAGTCCTGATTCGGGTCCAGTCCTTCCGGATGGTCCCTGTCGGGCGACGCGGCAGCGTTGCGCGCGGCGACCACGAGGCTGCCGGCGCCTTCCATCGCGTCGCGCGCGTTGACGACGAGGTTCAGCAGCGCGATCTCGAGGCGGTGCGGGTCGGTCAGGATGGGCCAGGCATCCGGGTCGGCGCCCAGGGACAAGGCGATGCCGCTGCCCACGGAGCGCCGGAGCATCTCGTCGATCTCCTCCAGCACGCGAACGGGCCTGACGACGACAGGAACCACGTCCTCGCGGCGGGCGAAGGCCGAGAGTTGCCGGACCAGGGCCGCAGCCCGCTCCGCCGCCTGCTCCCCGCCCCGCGCCAGGTTCAGGATCTGCTGGTTGCCGCCCGCACGCCGCGCAATCAGCCGCAGGCTGCCCATGACCGCGGCGAGGACGTTGTTGAAGTCGTGGGCCACGCTGCCCGTGAGCTGGCCCAGGGCCTCGAGCTTCTGCGCCTGGACGAGCGCCGTCTGGGTTTCCTCGCGGCGCCGGATCTCCGCCCGAAGCTCCTCGGCAGCCTCGCTCAGCGCACGGGTGCGCTCGGTGACGCGGACCTCGAGCTCCGCATTGACGCGCACCAGGGCCGCCTCGGCGGCCTTGCTCTTGGTGACGTCGAATGCCACGCCGCAAAGCCGTGCGGGCATGCCGTCCGGCCCCGGTTCGGCTTCGCCCATGGTCTGGATCCAGCGGACGTCGCCGCCTGGCAGGACCACGCGGAACTCGGTGTCGAACCGGCCGCCCTGAGCGGCGAGCCGCCGGTGTTCGGCCAGGAAGACGTCGCGGTCCTCGGGATGCACGCGGGCCAGCACGGCGGCGAAATCGCAACGCGCATCGGGTGGCAGGCCGTAGAGCTCGCGGAAGCCGGGCGAAACCTCCGCCTCGCCGCCCGTGCCCGGGTTCTTCACCTCGTAGGTGGCGACCCGGCCTGCCTCGGTGACGCGGCGGAGCGCAGCCTGGCTCTCGGCGAGAGCCAATTCGGCACGCTTGCGGTCGGTGATGTCGAAGTCGATGCCGATCATCCGGGTCGGCCTGCCGGTGCCGTCCCGCAGCACCGTGCCGCGTGTCACCACCCAGCGCTCGCCACCATCGGCCCGGCGCATGCGGAACTCGATATCGTAAGGGGCCTCGTCGGCCAGGGCGCGGCGGAGCGCCGCTTCGACCCGCGGCAGGTCGTCCTCATGCACCAGGGCGCGGAAGTCGTCGACGGTGCCGCCGAAGGATGCCTCGGACATGCCGAGCGCCGCCTCCAGGCCGCCCGACCACTGCACGGCGCCGGTGACGACGTTCCAGTCCCAGGAGAAGATCCGCGCCGCCCCCATGGCGAGGTGCATCCGCTCATGCGCATGGGCAAGCGCGGCCTCGGTGGCCTCCCAGCCCGAGAGGTCGACTACGAAGGCCGAGGTCGCGCCGACCGCGCGGTCGTGGAAGGCGAAGAACATCAGGACCGGTACCCGGGTGCCGTCGGGCCGGACATACTCCTTCTGGTAGGGCGCACAGGCGCCGTTCCGGGCTGCCTCGGCGATCGCGGCCTCGTCACGGCCGATCCACTCGGGCGGCGTCAGGTCGTCCCAGCGGATGCGGCCCGCCGCCAGATCCTCGCCCGTCATGCCGACGATGCGCAGGAAGGCGGCGTTGGCGGCGGTGACCCGCCCGCCCGCGTCCGAGCGGACCACGCCCACGGGGCTCGTCTCGAACAGCGCGCGCGCCTCGGCGGCAGCGGCCTCGCGCGCCTCGGCCCGCCGCGCCAGCAGCGCCCCCAGCTCATCGATCTCGCGGACGGCGGCCCCGGCGGGTGCGCCTGCCAGCCCCGGGTCGCCGAGCCGTCGCAGCGACCCCGCGAGGCGGTTGGCGAAGAGGACGCTGAAGACGAGGGTCACCGAGAGCAGCCCCGCCCCGATCAGGAGCGTCGGCAGCAGGGCCTGCCGCAGCGAGGCTTCGAACGCCGCCTCCGGCACGGTCACCTTGACCCGGAAGCCGGATTGCGGCGCCAGAGCGTAGGCCGCGCGCACCCGCTCGCCCTCGAGCGCGGTGTAGGCCCCGATCATCCCGGCCTCCGCCCCGAGGGCTGCTTGCACCTCGGCGGATGGCTTGGTCGCCAGCGCCTCCCGGTCGCGCGAGGTCCGCGCCACGGTCGTGAGTTCCCGGTCGAGGGCGGAGGCCACCGAGCCGGGCGGCAGGCGCTGTTCGGTCAGGGTCGAAAGCAGGCGCTCACGCGGCATGACCAAACCGAGGACATACCTGACCGGTTCGGTTCCTGCGGGATCGGGAACCAGGAAGGGGACCGCGACGGCGACGGACCATTTCCCTACGCTCGGGCTGACGAACAGGTTGCCGACCACGGTGCGCCAGGTGGCGAGTGCCTCGACGGCCGGTCCGGTCGACATGGGCAGCCGCCGCTCGTCCGGCGCCCAGCTCGTGCTCAGCCGCATGCGGCCGTCCGGTCCGACAAGGTTTACGGCCTGGGCCCCAAAGGCCGTCGCGGCCGAGCGCATCTCGGACCAGAAGGTCGGCAGGTCGCCACGGGCAAGCGCAGGCGAGCGGGACAGGGCATGGAGGAGGCGCTCGGCCCCCGCGAACTCGCGGTCGAGCAGCAGGGCCATCGCATAGGCGCGGGCGACGAGGCCTTCCTCCACCCGCAGCCGCTCGGCGCGATTCTGCTGCCAGACGGCACCGCCCGCCAGGGCGAGCAAGGGAAGGGCAGCCCCGAGGGCGAAAACGAGAACCCGGCGGCGGAGGGTAGGGGCGCGCTTCGCTGAACCGAGGGTTTGAATGTGCGCATCACTTGGCGGGGGGCCAGGACGGCCTCGCAGCTCTGTCAGCACCACCGCGACCACCCCCACTCAGGATCTTGTCCGCGCTCACGGTTGCGGTGAGTAAAGTTTCCATTAGCGCTGAGCAACCAACAATAATATTGTGAATCCATAACGACAAAACCATGCCAATTCAAAGAACTAGCTTTCAACCAATAGTTGCTGACCTGCTCCCTGTGCCGACGCAAAACCTTGGGTCGCCAGATGGAGGCCCGACACGGCCTCGCGGGATGGCCGGGACGACCGGCATCGGCCCGAGCGCGGTGCAGCGCACCTGGCAGACCAACCACCTGCGACCGTACCGCCCCTGCGGCGTGGACGACATGGTCGGCCGGACCCGACAACAAGCCTTCGTGCTTCCGCCGCTCCCTTGCGGCATGACGCACGCCAACTGGCGGCGGCGCTTGACCTTCCCGATCGGTCCGACGCGCGGTTTTGGATGAGGCAGGGCTCCGCCATGCCTCCCCGATTTGGCGAATCGGGGCGCGGATTTAACGCTTTGTAGACCAAGCGAAGCTACTACCAGGAACCTAGCGCGCCCTCTCGCGCGATCCGGAGGAAGCCCGGAACCCGAGTTCCAGGCGTCTCTCGAACCAGACGCCCCGGTCCTCGGCTGAAGCCGACCGCGGAGCGAGTGACGAGAATGCTTGGATGGCTTGGACGCATCACTGCCGCCGCCCGCCGGAGACTGAAGGCCGAGCTCCTGGCCGTGGCCTCGATCATCGTCGTGGCCTGGCTTGGAGCATGGGTGTTTGTCGTTCACCAGCATGCGGCGGAGGTCGAGGAAACCGTCGTGCGGGCGGAGACGCTCGCCCGCCTGTTCGAGGAGAACGTGACGGGGCGGATCAAGGTCATCGACAACACGCTCCTCCTGTTTCGCGCCTCCGAAGCGGATGGGATGCCCAACATGGACGTCCGCATCTGGAGCGACGCCGTGGAACGGGGTGCGCCGGTCTTCCAGATCGCGCTCCTTGGGCCCGACGGCCGGCTGGTGAGCAGCAACCTGACGGCGACTCCGTCGAGGCTGGACCTCAGCGACCGCGAGCATTTCCGCTTCCATGCCGACACCCCCGAGCGCGACGAGCTCTTCATCAGCCGACCCATCATCGGGCGGGTTTCGGGAAAGACGTCGATCCAGTTTTCCCGCCGGCTTGTTGACCGCAGCGGCGGGTTCGGGGGGGTGGTCGTGGCCTCGGTAAGCCCGGCTTTCCTGACCGAAGTGAGGGCCGAGATAGGCGAGGCGAATGCCACCTTCGCCCTCATCGGCAGGGATGGCGAGATGCGTGCCCTGGCCCCGAACCCCGCGCCTGCCTGGGCTACAAGGGGCGCGCCTGCGCTCGCCGAGGCGGTGGCCCTTGCCACGCAGGCAACGCTCACGCCATCGGCATCCGACCGATCCGTCACCGCGGTCCGGCGGCTGCACGACCTGGGTCTCATAGTGGCCGTCTCGCTTCAGGAGGAACGTCCATCCAGCAGCTTGTCGCACAGCCGCAGGTCGGCCGCCGGGGGCGCCGCGGCGGTGAGCCTGCTGGCCATCGCAGGGGGCATCGCCCTTGCCCAGCGGCGGCAGCGGCTGGAGATGTCCCAAAGGATTCTGGTCGCGTCCCGCAAGGCGCTGTCGGACGCGATGCAGAATGTGAGCCAGGGCATCCTGCTGCTGGACGACGAAGGCCGGGTTCTCGTCGCCAACGGGCAGACCGCCCGCCTCCTCGGGGTGCCGCGCGAGACACTGGAAGGGATGCCGAACTTGGTGGACGTCACCCTGGCGCAGTACCGCGCAGGCGAGTTCGGCGACAGGTTCGCCTCGGAGGAGGACGTCGTCGACTATATCCGGGGCGAGTGGGCCAACCTGACCAGGACGCATGTCTACGAGCGGGTCCGGAGCGACGGCACGGTCCTCGAGGTGAGGACCAATCCCCTGCCGGATGGTGGCGGTTGCGTCAGGACGTACACCGACGTGACGGATCGCAAGGCGGCCGAGGAAAGGGCGCGGCATCTCGCCCTGCACGATACGCTGACCGGCCTGCCCAACCGTGCGCTCATCAACGAGCGTCTTACCGCAGCCACCGGCCGTGGCGCTTACGCCCTCCTGTTCGTTGACCTCGACCGCTTCAAGCTGGTGAACGACTTGTATGGGCATGATGCCGGGGACAAGCTTCTTGTGGACGTTGCCGCCCGGCTGCGCGAGGTCGTGCGGCCCGGGGACACCATCGCCCGGCTGGGTGGCGACGAGTTCACTGTGATGTTGCCGAACGCGACACCGGCGGCTGCGGGCGCGGTGGCTCGCCGCATCGTCGCGCTCCTGTCGGAGCCGTTCGAGGTCGCGGGCAGGGCATTCTCCATCGGCGCCAGCGTCGGCATCGCCATGCACCCGGAGCACGGAGCAAGCGGAACTGCCATGATGGCGGCCGCCGATACGGCGATGTACGAGGCGAAGTGCTCTGGCCGGGGGACCTATGCCATCTACGACGTAGCGATGGCACGCGGCGTCGAGGAACAGAAAAACCTCGAGAGCGACCTCCGGGTGGCGGTTGCGGAAAGGCAGTTCCGTCTCGTCTTCCAGCCCGTGCGACGCACCGACACCAGCGAGGTCACCGGCTTCGAGGCGCTTATCCGCTGGCACCACCCCGACCGTGGCGTCGTATCCCCCCACCCTATTCATTCCTGCCGCGGAGCAAAGTGGCCTCATCCTGCCGATCGGGGCATGGGTGCTGGAAGCGGCTTGTGCCGAAGCTGCAGCATGGGAAGGCGGACAGTTCGTCGCGGTCAACATGTCCCCGCCGCAATTCCTACAGCCGGATCTCTGCACGCAGGTTGCCGATGTACTCCACAGGACAGGTTTATCGGCGAGCCGTCTCGAAATTGAGGTCACGGAAGGGCTGATGCTGGGGAATTCCGACATAGTCCTTCGCAACATGAATGGCCTGCGAGAGATGGGCGTCCGCCTGGCGCTCGACGATTTCGGAACGGGCCATTCCAGCCTGACCTACTTGCGCCGCTTTCCCTTCGACCGCATCAAGATCGACCGCTCTTTCATCCAGAATCTGTCGCGGGATGTTGAATCCAAGGCCATTGTTGCCTCCGTCCTCACTCTCGGGCGAAGTCTCCGGATGTCGGTGCTCGCCGAGGGTGTCGAAACGGAAGGGCAACTCGACGAACTCCGCGCCATGCGTTGCGAGCAGGTCCAGGGCTACCTGTTGGGCAGACCCATGGCCCCTGAGGCTGCCAGGGAACTCGCGGCCGCCGGCATGGCCACGAAGAAGGCGCTCGTGGATGGAGAAGCAGCGACCTGAGCCGCTGCGCCTCGAGGTGGGTCGACCAGGTCGGCGTAAAGGACGGCACCGGGGGATGAAGCGGATCATCCCCCGGCATGTGGGTCTCCCGCATTCGGCGGGTACGCCTGGTAGATTTCCGGGACGAGTTCAAGACATTGCAAGGGGTGGATGCCGCATCGCGTGCCGAAGCTATCCGGGCCGGGCGGCACCGGGTCGCGGACCTCATGCGCCAGCACGGGATGGCCGCACATCTGTTCCAGCGCAGCCGTCCACCGACAGGCCATCCCGGGCCTGCCGCCACCACTGAAACACCAGGCGGTAGATGGCCTTCTGCGCCGCTGCTCCGGCCACCTGCACGCCGAGCGCATCGCATGCGGAGCTTATCGGCCACGCTCCAATGCTGCCCGGCATTGCCGCCGGACGGATTCGAGGCGCTGCAACTCCAACCGGCCCAGGCCCGCGGCAAGCAGGCCTGCAAAGCCCGCAGGCCTACCTGGTGTTCCTGCGGATCAAGGTCTGCGTGTCACGCCCGGACGCAATGGCCGGGCGTTCCCGCCAGCCTCCGGCTCAGAGGTACCAGACGCCCGTTGCCTCATAATTCGCGGTCACCTGGGCCGCGAGGGCATTCCAGTCCTGCGGCTCGGCGGGATCGATTGCGCCGAGGCCCACGCCATCGAGGTACCAGAAGCCGGTTGCCTCGAAGTTGGCGAGAACCTGTGCGGCGAGCGCGTTCCAATCAACCGGTTCTTCACCGCCGCCACCGGTCGCGCCTTCAAGGACGGTGTCGCCACGGACGGAAAGGTTCTGCACACGCTCATCCTGCTCAGCCGGCACCTCCGCCACGTCGAAGGCCGTCTCCGGCGTGCCATGCTCGGCGGCAAGGAAGTCAGCGAGCGCCTGCTGCTCCCGTCCCTCGGCAGCGAAGGAGCTGTCATCGCCTTGATAAAGATCCACCCGATCCGTGACGAATTCGTCGAAGGCATAGCCGTCGCCGCCCTCGGCCAGGAAGTTGAGCGTCACAACCCGGAACTCGCGTGCAGGATCGACCGCAACCTCGCCGTCGCGCACCAGCACCTCGGTCGGTGCCCCCGCTTCATTCACCAAGGCAAGGCTTTGCACGCGCTCGCCCGCGGGCAGGGTCGGGTCGAAGGAGAACTCGATGCCGGCGACTTGCGGGAAGGATCCCGGGGTGGTGCCAGGCGCAACGCCGGCGACGGCGCTTTCAAGCACCGCCTTCAGCCCCTCCGCAGTGAGCGTCACCAGCGAGAGCCCGTTGTTGAAGCGCAGCGCATTCTCGATATCGAGTTGGCTGATGCCCCCCTCCGGCTTATCCGCATCGGGATTGGCCTGCGGCGGCAGCGGCTCGGGCGTGGCGCCGGTTCCGTAGGTCCCGATCTCGGCCCGGATGCCGCCGCCATTCTTGATGCTGATGACGGTGGCCGGGTCCACTTCGCGCGCCGCGGCGAGATTGGCATCGCCCGTCAGGTCACCGAGATTGGTCTCCTGCGCGCGCACGGCGGTGCGGCGGCCTTCCAGGTAGACGTCGGTGAAGCCGAAGACCTCTCCATCCTTGGCGTCGATGACCTGGTCGACCGCATCCGTAAGGCCGCGCACGATGGCGCCACGGCTGCCCTCGGCATAAGGATCCTCATTGCCCCAAAGCTCGGTGACGGTCTCGTCGGTCGTCGCATAGGGACGGCTCTCGGCGGTGTCCGTCTCGGCGGGGAGGACGACCCCGTTCTCATCGAAGCCCACCACGAGGCGGCCGACATAGCTGTACTCGCTCGAGGTATTGACCACGGCCACGGGGTTGCCGTCGGCGCCGGTCTGGATCACCGGGTAACCCTCGGCCGGCGCATCACCGGAGCGGAGCGGCGTGCCGTCATCGGCGAAGAGCGCATGGCTGCCGCCGGCGACCACGACATCCACATCCGAAAGCTTGGTGGCGAGCTCGAGCTCGAGCTGGTACTGCTGCAGGTGGCTGAGAAGCACCACCTTGTCGATCCCCTGCGCCGTCATCTGATCGACATAGGGCTGGAGTATCGATGCCAGCTCGTCCGTGTTGTCCAAGGCGCCGTCGCCATTCGGATCCAGCACCTGGACGCCGCCGACGGAGGAGATGGAGGCGAGGATCTGGGTCGTGACGCCCAGGACGCCGATCGTCTCGCCATTCTCCTCGATCGTCGTCCAGGGGGCGATGCGCGGTGCATCCGCCGCTGCTTCGGGTGCTGCGATGTCCGCGGCGGTGGCCGCATAGCCGGCTGCATCGCGCAGGTCGGCCGTGTAGAGGCGGCCGAGCGCGGCATCACCGGAGAAGTCAAGATTGGCGGACAGGTAGGGAAAAAGCGGGCCAAGCGCGGTGATGCCGTCCTCGTCGGCGGCGACGTCGATGGCATTCGCCAGCACCGTCGTGCCAAGATCGAATTCATGGTTGCCGAAGACGCTGGCCTGTACGCCGATGGCGCTCAGCACTGCCATGTCGACGCGGCCGAGGTCCTGGGTGAGGCTGGGAAGCTGCTCGACGGGGACGCCGAGCAAAGCGGCATAGGCGTCTCGCAGCGGCTCGGCGAGGCTCGCATCGCCCTCGGCGTTGAGAAAGGGCGAGGGAATGAAATTATCGCCGGAAGACAGCGTGATGCTGTTCGGTGCCGAATCCTCGAGCTTGTCGACGATTGCCGCGAATTGCGGGGCCCGATCAGGGGCGGCAAGCCCCGCCTCGAAATCCGATGCATGCAGGATCTGCAACGTATAATTGGCGGCCATTGGCTTGTCGTCCCGATACCGTAAATTTTGTGGCGCCGGATGGCGCATGGGAACGAATAAGCGGAGCGGCAGCGACGATCCGGCACGTATCTGTGACGTTAAGGTCCGTCAATGAAATGGCGTTCAATCGAATGCAATGCTGCTGACTCGTTGGCCGTGCTCGCCAACCTCATCGAGAGGCCCGGACGGAGCTTTAGGGATAGCCTTCTCGGGCACCACCTCCGGCATTGCCTCCGCAGTCGCGCGCTTTCGCGTTCCGGTCTCCTGAGCCGCCTTCAGGCCATCCTGCTCCCGCCCATGAGAAGCCAGACCTGCCGCAGCTTGGCGATGATCTCCACCGGCATATGGGTTCTTGCGGCCTCAGCCCAGCCTCCTCCGTAGCCGCCGGACTGCCTTGCCAGCGGACTACTTCCATGGGCAGGGAAGCCGTGTCCCACGACAAGGTCAGCCTGGCGACGCTTGGTCCTGTTCCTCTTGAGCGGGCCCTGACAGCGCAGGCCGGGCTGAATCCGTGATCGTGACGCCGGTCCGACTGGCCATGATAGGGGAGGGGACGTGGACCAGAATGCGACGGCACGGCGGTTCGCCGGCCGCCGCGACGCGTTCCTCGTCAGAACAGGTCGAGATCCGAAGTCCGCGGGCCTGCGCACTGCAAGGTATCGTCTTCGCAAAAGCTCAGCGCATAGGCGCGTGACGTACCGGAAACCTCGTTGGCCACGTAGAGTGTCGCATTTCCCTGGCCGGGCTCATCGACAACGGTGAAGACCTCCGGGCCGACATCGCCCGGCGTTGCGATCAAACCTGCGAAGCTCGCCTTGCGCGGGCCATCCACTTGGAAGGCCATGATCGCGTTCGAGCGCTCCAGGCCGACAAAGGCATACACCTCACCATCCAGCGTGGCGACCGCCACGTGCTCCGGCTCCGGGCCCTTGTTGTCGGACCGCGAATCGTCGAGCAGCGACGGGGCGGCCTGCAGCAATGTGCGCTCGATCAGGTCGCCGGAGTCGAAGGTCAGCTTCAGGCCGTTCTTCTGGACCTCCCAGATGCTGAAGCTCCGCCCGCCTAGCGTGTAGAGTGCGTCATAGTCGCCGTCGCCGTCGACATCGCCCTCGGTCGTCAGCACGTCGAGCCGGCCGAGATTGGCGTTCTGTTGCAGCGCGTCCGCGTCGGGGAATGCCTCGGGGTCAAGCTCGAGCGCGCCGATCCGGGCCGTGTCGGTGTAGTCGCCGTATTCCCGGGCGTCGCCCTCGTTCGCCGTGACGAGGTAGGTCTTGCCGTTGCGGTCGAAGGTGGCGATGCCGTCGGGCATGTAGAGACCATGGATCGGCCACGGCTTGATGTTGCCGACGCTGTCGTCACGGTCCGAGGCGTCGAGACCGGCATCCTTGCGCGAGAAGTCCTTGGCGCCCAGCGCGAAGACATCGGTGAAGACCGGGCCGCCCTTTGCCGCCAGGTCCAGCACGCCGACGGCATTGTTCTCCTGCAGCGTGACATAGGCTTTCCGGCCATCCGCCGACAGCGCGATGTACTCCGGCTCCAGGTCGGTCGTGGCAAGCGTCCCGGCCGGCCCGGTGATGCGCACGCCGGCATCGCGCAGCGCTGCGGTGTCGAAGGCGCCGAAGCCGGCGAAGCTGCTCTGGCCGGTGGCCGTGTCGATCACCTGCACGCCGCCGGCCGGGTCGCTGGCGTAGTCGGCAGTCGGCTCGCCCTCTATCGCAACGAGCAGATGGCGGCCGTTGGGTGTGAAGGTCACCATATCGGGCACGGCGCCACTCTCGATGGCACGGACGGAGGTCACGCTGCCCGCCGCATCGAACGTGTAGAGGCCGACCCAGCCATTGCTGCCGGGAACCGCGCCATTGAAGGCGACCGCGACCAAGTTGCCCTTCACCGCCACGCTGTTGCCGCCGCCGATCTCACCTGGATCGAGCGTGTCGCCCGGGATCGATTCGAGCGCGGTGGCGGTCAGGCCGCCCAGCCAGCCGCCATCATCGGCGTCAAGGATATCGACGCCGCTGTTGCCGAGGACGAGCGTCTGGTCGCGCAGCGGGTCATAGGCAACCACCTCCGCTCCGGACGAAACCGAGCGCGGGTCGGTTAACGGGTCCGCCGTCGTTCCGAGGTGCCGGAAGGACCATACGGACGTCCCTTTGACCTGCGCCACCGACTTCACCATTCCAGCCCCCGTGTTGTTCCGGTCCGGTTGCAGCTAGGATAAGCCGGGCACCCCGTCCGGCATGGTTATGTGACATTGTATACACAACAATGAGAGTGGCGTAGCCCGCAGCCTGCCGCTGAAACATCCGCTCCCAAAACAGCCGACGGACTACATTACCGGCGGACCATTCTTGCGGATTCGGGCGACTGGCGCCGTTTCGTCCGCGACTACGAGCGCCACTCGACGTCAGCCTGGGCGCACTCCTGCTCCGCCCTGGCATCCCTGACGGGCTTTCAGTTCCGCCGGCGCAGCCTCAGCATCATGGCGTCGAACTGGAAATCGGCAACCTGATGGTACTGGTAGTTCAGGTCGCGGAACGCCGCCTGGCTCTCGTACATCGCCTTGAACGTGGCGTTGCGCACCGAGATCTCCGCATAGAGCTCCGTCGCCGCGCGATACAGCACATCCAGCACCTCGTTCGGGAAGGCGCGCAGCGTCACCCCGCTGGCAACCAGGCGTCGCAGCGCCTCCGGATTCTTGGCATCGTACTCCGCCATCATGTTCAGCGTGGCAGCCTGCGCCGCGACAGCCACCGCGGACTTGTATCGCGCCGGCAGCTCCGCCCATTTCTGCGCATTGAAGACCGCATGGAAGACGGTGCCGCCCTCGCCCCAGCCGGGGTAGCAGTAGTTCTTCGCCACCCGGTACAGGCCAAGCTTCTCGTCGTCGTACGGCCCGATGTACTCCACGGCGTCGATCACGCCCCGCTCCAGCGCCGGGTAGATGTCGCCGGGCGGAATCTGCTGCGGTACCACGCCGGCGCGCTGCATCACCGTGCCGGCCAGGCCGGCCACGCGCATCTTCAGCCCGTTCAGCTGCGCCACGTCGCGGATCGGTTCCCGGAACCAGCCGCCCCACTGGTTGCCGGTCTGGCCGCACGGCAGGGCGACCATGTTGTAGCCCTTCAGAAACTCGTTGATCATCGTGTTGCCGCCGCCGTGGTAGCACCACGCATGCTGCTGCCGCGGGTTCATCATGAAGGGTACGGCAGCGGCCAGGGCGAAGGTCGGATCCTTGCCGATGTTGAAGAGCAGGCCAGTGTAAGCCGCCTCGACCGAGCCTTGCTGCACGGCATCGAGCGCCTGGAAGCCGCCCACCAGCTCCCCGGCCGGGAATTGCTGGATCTGGAACTGCCCGTCGGTCAGTGCGGCGACATGGCGGCAGAAGAATTCGCCGGTGCCATAGGTGATATCCAAGGTGCGGGTGAAGGAGGAGGTCATGCGCCAGCGGATGGCCGGCGCAGTCTGCGCCAGGGCCGGCGCGGCGAGAGGGGCGGCGGCCAGGGCGGAACCGGCTCCTGCGGAGAGCATGTCGCGGCGACGCATGGGATGTCCTTCTCGGAAGTCGGTTCCACCGCATTGGAGGAACTTCCATCAAAGGAGATGCACATCCCGTGCCGCTGGCTAACCCGGCGATTGCTGCGCAACAGCAGCTGAATTGCGCGGCGTCCAGGCGCCGCAGCCCGGAAGTCCGGCGTTCCGCCTACAAATCGAGCGTCACCGACACCCTTGCACGGGAAATGCAGGGCGTCATCCGGTCCTGGCGTGCGGCCACGGGCAGCACGTTGTCGCGGTGGATCACGACGCCGTCGCGGTAGCCGCAGACGCAGCTGCCGCAGACGCCCAGCTCGCAGGAGGAGGCCAGGGCGAAGCCGGCCTCCCGCAGCACCTCGAGCGCCGAGCGGTCAGCGGGCACCAGCAGCACCTGGCCGGTCGAGGCGATGCGCAACTCGAAGGGCTCGGGCTTGAAGTTTTCGTCCAGCGTCGGCTGGAACACCTCGTAGTGCTGGTTGGCCTCGGCCCAGCCGAGCGCCCTGGCCGCCGCGCGCACCGCCTCGGTCAGCCGGTGCGGGCCGCAGGCATAGAGGTGGGTGCCCGCCTCCGGCCCGCCGATCAGCGCCGGGTCGAAGCGACGGCCCTCCTCGGCGAACCAGGTCACGAGCTGCTCACGGCAGGCCGCGCGCAACTCCGGCAGAAGCGGTGCCAGCTCGGCGCTGCGGGCACAGAAATGCAGAGTGAAGTCCGCACCCTCGGCAGCCAGGCTGCGCGCCATGGCCAGCAGCGGGGTGACTCCAATGCCGCCGGCCACCAGCACATGGCGGCGAGCGCCCGCGACCAGGGGGAAGTTGTTGCGGGGCGAAGAAACCAGCACATCGCTGCCCATGGCCAGCGCGCCATGTAGCCAGGCGCTGCCGCCGCGGCCGCCTTCCTCGCGCTTCACCGCCAGCTGCCAGCGCTGCTGCACGCCCGGCTCGCCGCAGAGGGAATACTGGCGCAGGCGGCCATCGGGCAGGCGCAGGTCGACATGGGCGCCCGCTTCCCAGGCCGGCAGCAGCGGCTTCCGCGGGTGTTCCAGCGTGTAGAGCATGACCTCCGGCGTCGAGGCCTGCACGGCTGCGACGCGCAGCTTCTGGATGATGCGCGCCGTCATGTCAGTCGAGCGGGATGATGGCGTCGCCGGGCCGGATGATGCCGCCGCGCTCGATGCCGCAGTTGAGGCCGGAGCGGTTGTAGAGGGGCAGGTAGACCGGCATCCCCAGCAGCTCTTCGAGGTATTTGCAGGGAAAGTTCAGCCGGCCGCCGCGCAGGATCACCTCGCCCACCTGGAAGCGCCGGCCCACCAGGTGGTTCAGCGGCACGCCGCGCACCGTCAGGTTGCGGCGATGCTGCTCGGGCGCCAGCACGATGGGGCCGCCCTGCAGCGGCGGATCGTTGCGAGCCAGCGCGTCCAGCGCCTCCTGCTCGATCAGCGTCACCTCCCGCACGTCGGGCTTGGGCGAGTAGGTGCCGGTGCCGAGGAAGTAGCGGTCGCCCTCGATCCCGCGCCCGGCGACGCAGGTCGCTTCGGGCAGTTCCTCCATTTCGAAGCTGGCGGCCTCGGCGATGTGGATGTGCAGCAGCTCCCCGCGCCAGCCGCCCGCGCCGCCGGCGACATCCCTGGCGATGCGGGCGGCGGGGTGGTCGAAGGCTTCCCAATGGGTGGGCGGGGCCTTGGGGGGGAGGCTGTTCATGCACGCTGCCCTTGCCTGCTGTTCGTTGTTCCTCTTTTATGGTGGAGATATTTCCATCACAAGGGAAGCCTCATCGACGCGAGGAGCTGTCGATGACCAGCAGGTACTCGCATGGTTCCGTGCCTGGGTTGCTGAAGCCATGGGGGATAGTGGCGCCGAAGAACAGGCTGTCGCCGGCCTCCAGCGGCACTTCCGCCTCGCCCAGCTGCGCCAGCAGCCGGCCGCGCAGCACCCAGACATATTCCTCCACGCCGCTGCGGTGCGGGGTGAAGGCGCCTGTCGCCGCGCCTGGCGGCAGGGTGTTGTGCACCACATCCAGCCCCCGGCCCGGCAGCACGGGGGAGAGCACGCGGCGCGTGAAACCGGTTTCCTCGTCCCGCAGCACCGGCTGGCGTGCGCGGGGAATGACCAGCACCTCGGCCTCGGCGCTGGCGGGCATCATCAGTGCCGCGAAGGTCGTGCCCAATGCCTCGGCCAGGCGGGACAGCACGACGGTGGAGGGGACCGCCTCGCCCCGCTCCACCTTGGAGATCATGGAGCGGCTGACGCCGGACTTCGCGCTCAATGCCTCCAGCGAAAGGCCCTGGCGGCGGCGGCGCTCGCGCAGTTCGGCCGCCAGCGCCTCGATCTCGGCGGCACGGTCGGCTGCGCGCGGGTCGGCGGTCTGTGTGTCTGGCATCTGCCGTCTCCCTACACCGGAGGCGGCTCCAGGGGAAAGCGGGAGGTCATGAGATGGCCGGACGAGCCCGCCCCTGGCATCAGCGGCAACCTGTGACGGGGCGCAGCCGATCGGTCTGGGCGGCCCGCCCGATCTCATCAGCATGGCCGCGCGGGTGCTCCCGGGCCCCGCGGCGCGCCGGCGCCGCCTGGCGCTTGGTGGGCGTCGGCGCCAGCGCGCCAGTTCCGGCTGTTCCATGTCCCGGATCGGCGCCCGGTGCGCCTCAACGCGCCTCGATCGGCGGTCCCCGCCCAAAGGTTCGGGCGTCCACTCCGGGCGGCCACGCCCGGGGCATGGCTCGCGACGGCCGCGGCGGCGTTTTCCGGCAGGCGGCCGGAAGGCCTCCCTCCATCCTATCGAGGCTCATTCGCCCGTTCCCCGCCGCGCTGCAACCGGGTCGTTGGCGTGACGCCCAAGTAACGTTTGGCGCCGATGCTGCGCATGCCTTGCCAAAGCCCTGGCATTCCATAAACCATGTGCTATCATTTTGTAATGATAACGAGCGTGACGGATCGTCGCCAGGACGGAAAGATGCCGCAGCAACGCGGGATTCAGGACGCCCCGGTTGCGCCGCCGTCGACCGGCGGCCACCCATGCCGGCCTTTCCACGGGGCGGCCCGATGAACGTCTCCCTCCGCTCCAGCCCGGCGCTGGACGCCTTCTCCACGCTCGCCACCGGCTTCGGCAAGCAGGATCACCGCGCCGCCGAGGTGGAGCGGATCGAAGCTCCCGGCCTGTTCGACGCGCAGTGGTTCGCCGAGCGCCACCCCGAGGCGGCCGGGGACCCGGCCGGCGTGGTCGCCTGGCAGCTGCGCGAAGCGCCGCTCCAGCCGCCGCATCCGCTCTTCGACGTCGCCCACTACACCGCCGCCAACCCCGGCTGGCAGGAGAAGGCGGCGACGCCGCTCGGCCACTACGTGCTGGCCGGCGCCGCCGCCGGCGCCAGCCCGCACCCGCTCTTCGATCCCGCCTGGTATGCCGCCCAGGCTCCCGGCATTCCGGCGACCGGGCTGTTCCGCCACTACCTGAGCGAGGGCTTCGCCACGGGCCTCCCGCCGCACCCGGCCTTCGACCCGGACTTCTACCTCGGCCAGGCGCCGGAGCTGCGCGCCGCGCGGGTCAACCCGCTGACCCATTTCGTCGAGGCCGGCTGGGCGCATGGCCTCTCGCCCAACCGCCTGTTCGATGTCTCCTGGTACGCCGCCCGCCATCCCGAGGCCGCCGCCCCCGGCCTCAATCCGCTGGTCCATTTCCTCACCCGAGGCGCCGCCGCCGGCGCGGCGCCGCATCCCGGCATCGACCTCGCCGCCTGCGCGGCCGAGTATCCGGAGGCGCCGGCCGAACCGCTCGCCCTCTACCGCCACCTGCTGACGGACGGCGCCGGCCTGATCGGCGACCGCGACCTCGCCGCCGCGCGCGAGGCCGCGGCGAGCGCTGCCTCGGCCGCTGCCCCGCCGGCGCCGATCCGCGCGGTCATCGACCTCGAGGATTACGGTGCCGAGGCCGGCCCCGCCGATCGCCTGCCGCAGCGCCGCCCGATGTCCGCCCCGGCCCCGCTGCTGGCGGCGATCGCCAGCGCCGGCCGTGTCTCGTTCGACATCTGGGACACGTTGCTGCGGCGCGACTGCCACCCCGACGAGATCAAGCTGCAATCCGCCCGCCTGCTGAAGCTGCGCGGCCAGGCCTTCCTGCGCGACCAGGAGGCGACGCCGGCCACGCTGCTGACGCTGCGGCTTGAGGCCGAGGCCGCCGTCGCCCATGCCGGACATGAATTCCGCTTCCCCGAGGCGGCCGATGTCTGGCTGTGGCGCGCCCTGGTGCCGAGTACCCCGCCAGCCGCCCTGGCCACGCTGCGCCAGGCCCTGCTCGACCACGAATTCGCCGCCGAGCGCCGCGCCACTCGCCCCGACGCCATCGCCCGCGAACTGCTTCGCGCCGCCGCCGGCCGGGCCGGCTACGCTTCCGACTTCTACATGCCGGACGGCTTCATGGACCGGCTGCTGGCCGCGCATGGCATGGATGACGGCTTCCTGTCCCGCCACGTCTCCTGCGACAGCTTCGAGACCAAGCGCGGCGGCCAGCTCTTCCCCCGCATCCTCGCCGAGGCCGGGCTGCCGGCGCAGGAGGTCCTGCATGTCGGCGACAACCTCGAAGCCGATGTCGAGATGCCGCGCCGCCACGGGCTGCGCTCCCTCCGCTACGTCTCGCCCGCCGAGGAGGCGCGCAAGTCCTGGTTCGGCGAGGCCTTCGAGGCGCTGCGCGGCGGCGATGCCGGCCCCCACCACCGCCGCATCCTCGGGCTGCTGGAGGACCTGGCGCGGGCCGCGCCGGATGCCGACACCGCCGCCGGCATCCGCCTCTCCCTCTTCGCCTTCGGCTTCTGCCTGAACGCCGCCGAGGGCGCGCTCGCCGCCGGTGCCGAGACGCTCTGGTTCTTCACCCGCGAGGGCGCCTTCCTGCGCGAGGTCCACGAGGCGATCCGCGCCGCCGATCCCTTCAACCTCGCCCTGCCCGAAAGCGGCCTGCTGGAGGTCAGCCGGCTGGCGACCTTCGGCCCCTCGCTGCCCGAGCTTTCGGCCGAGGCGCTGATGCGGCTCTGGAGCCTCTACGGCACCCAGTCGATGGCCGGCCTCGCCGCCTCGCTCAACCTCGATGCCGCGCTGATGCGCCGGGTCGCGGAGCGGCACGGCTTCGCCGCCGGCCGCCCGGTCCGCTACCCCTGGAAGAGCCCCGCGGTGCTGCGCATCCTCGAGGATGCCGAGCTTCGCGCTGCCGCCGGCGAGCGGCTCGGCGGGCAGCGCACCCTGCTCCGCGCCTATCTCGCCGAGCGCGGCTTCACCGCCGGCGCCACGCCGCGCCACTGCGTCGATATCGGCTGGCGCGGCACCATCCAGGACAACATCGCCCTGGTTTCCGGCGCGCCGACCGTCGGCTGGTATCTCGGCCTCTTCGGCTTCCTCAACCCGCAGCCGCCGCGCAGCCGCAAGCATGGCTGGCTGGGCAACGAGAACCTGCCGGGCCAGGGCTTCGCCCTGGACGAGGTGGCGGGCCTCGAGATGCTGTTCAACGCACCCGGCGGCTCGGTCCGCGACTATGCGGAGGAAGATGGCCGGATCATCGCCCGCCGCGCCCCGATCCCGGGCGAGGAGGCGGTGATCCGCGGCCCGGTCGCCGCCATGCAGCGCGGCATGCTCCAGGCGGTGGCGCCGCTGGCCGATTACATCCGGCTGCACGGCTTGGTCGCCGCCGACCTGCTGCCGCTCGTCCGCCGCATGGCGCAGAGCCTCGCCGACCGCCCGCCCGTCGCCGTCGCCGACGCCTTCGCCGCGCTGGAGCATGACGAAACCTTCGGCACCGGCCGGAGCGACAAGGTCGGCGGCGGGCCGCTGCCGGCCCGGCTGGAGGGCAAGGCGCGCGGCAGTTTGCTGGAGGCCGCCCGCGCCGCCACCACCGGGCTGCGCTGGCCGGCGGCGGCGCTCCGCACCCGCGAGGTCCACGCCTGGCTGGACGGCATCGGCCCCGCCCGGCGCGCCGCCCTGCCCACCGCCTTCACCCTGGTCCATGGCCCCGCACTGCTGCGAGGCCCCGGCGACCGGATCGGTGTCTATGCCCCGGCGCCGATCCGCGGCTCCGGCGGCCACCGCACCCTGTTCAACCTGGCGCGGCCGCTCGGCGCGCTCGGCTGGCGGCTCGATGTCTTCCTCGAAGGGGTGGGGGAGGGGGTCGAGGTCGCCGAGCACTACCTCGCCGGCACCAGTGCGGTGATCCACACCCAGTGGCACCGCCACATCGCCTCCGACCTGGCGCTGGCGACCATCGCCCATTCCGCCCGCTTCGTCGCCGAACTGCCGGAAGCCCGCCACCGCGCCTATCTCGTGCAGGACCTGGAGGCGCTCTTCAACCCGGTGAGCGACGCCTATCTCTGGAACGAGGCGAGCTACACCTACGGCCTCCGCCACATCACCATCGGCCACTGGCTGACCCACCTGCTGCGCCGGCAATACGCGACGGATGCCGTGCCGGCCGGCCTCGGCTGCGACACCGCGCTCTACCGCCCGCGCCCGGAGATCGCGCGGGAGGAGGCGGTCTGCTTCCTCTACCAGCCGGACAAGCCGCGCCGCACGCCGCAGCACGGCATCCACGCGCTGCGGCTGCTCAAGCGGGCGCGGCCGGACGTCACTATCTACGTCTACGGCTCGGACCTGCCGATCACCCTCGACTTCCCGGTGGTCAATCTCGGGCTGGTGCTCGATCTCGGCCGGCTCGCCGAGCTCTATGCCCGCTGCAAGGTCGGGCTCTGCATCAGCGCTTCCAACCCGTCGCGCATCCCCTTCGAGATGATGGCGGCGGGCTGCGTGCCGGTCGACCTCTACCGCTACAACAACCTGCTGGACCATCGCGCCGGCACCGCAGTGCTGGCCTTCGACGGCGAGTATTCGCTGGCCCGGGCGATGCAGGGGCTCTTGGACGACCCGGCGGGCTGGGCGCGGCGCTCCGCTGCCTGCAGGGAGGATGCCGCCGAGCGCAGCCTGGAGTGGGAGGTCGAGGCCGCCGCCAACCATGTGCTGGACCTGGTGCGCGGCCTACCGGCCTGCCCCGACTGGCCCTGCCCGCCGCCCTATGCCGAGCCGCCGGTGGTCGCCGTGGAGGAGGACCGTCCCGGCGTGCGCGCCTTTCTCCGCTGGCAGGCCGAGCAGGCCGCCATGCGGCCCGGCCCTGCCGGCGAGGGAGGTTGACCATGCCGGACGGCGCAGAAGGCATGGCCCTGCCGCCCCGCGGGACGGAGCTGGCAGCCGGGGCCTCGGCCGCCTCGCCTGGCGCGATCCTGCGCCTGGCGGACGAGGCCCGCGACGCCGGCCGCTGGGCGGAGGCCGCCGGCCTCTACGCCGCGGCCCTCGCCGCCGGGCCGGAAGATGCCGGCATCCGCATCCAGCTCGGGAACATGCTGAAGGAGGCTGGCCAGCCGCTCCAGGCCGAAGCCGCCTATCGCGCCGCGCTGGCCATCGCGCCGGACTGTGCCGATGGCTGGCTGCAGCTCGGCCACCTGCTGAAGCGGCTCGGCCGGCGCGAGGCGGCCGCCGCCGCCTACCAGAACGCGCTCGCCCGCGACGCCCTCTCCGGCGATGCGGCGACGGAACTCGCCGCACTCGGCCAGGGCTGGCGCATCGTTGAGGCGCAGGCTGCCGGCCGCTCGCTGCTCTACGACACCCTGGCCGCGGTGGGGGAGCTGCGCCGCAGCCTCGCCCTGCTGGAGGCCCGGCTGCCGGCCATCGAGAGCCTCGCCGCCGTGCCGCTGCACCGCTTCGACCTCTACGCCGCCCGCTATCGGCCGCGCCTGCCGGCGGGTGCCGGGCGGGCGCGGCTCGACCTGCTGGTGCTGCCGGGCGAGGCGGCGCCGGCCGAGGCGGCGGCGCTGGTCGGAAGCCTCGCCCATGCGATTGCTGCCGCCCCCGGCGTGCTGCGCCGCCTCGGCCTGGTCACCGCCGACCCGGCGCTCGCCGCCCTGGCCGAGCGGCATCTCCGCCCCGTCCTTCTCGACCCCGCGGCGCCGCCGGCGCGCTGGCTGCCGGAGGGCGATGTGGCCGACTGGGTGCTGGTGGCTACCGGCGCGGCCGCCCTTTGTGACACGGCGCTCGCCTGGTTCGCCCATGCCGCGGCGCAGCTCGGCCCCGACGCCACGGCGCTGATCTGCGACGAGGTGCTGCGCGAGGCGCCCGGCGCGCCGCCGCAGCCGATCCTGCTGCCCGGCTACGACCCGCGCGCCCTGGCCGCCGCCGGGTACCGCCCCAGCCTTTTCGCCATCCGCCGCGGCCTGCTCGCCGGGGTTGCCACCGCCGAGGCGCTGCTGGCCGCCGCCGCCGCCGCGGGCCGGGTAATCCACCTGCCGCGGATGTTGGCCGAGCGCCGCCGCCCGCCGGTCCCGCCGGCGCCTGACCCGCGTGGTGCGGCCGCGCCGCTCGCCATCCGCGTCATCGTTCCGACGTGCGAGGCCGGCCCGCTCTTGGAGCGCTGCCTCGACGCCGCTACGGCCCAGGCCGCACGGCCCGGCCTGTTGCGTTGGACGGTCGTCGACAACCGGCCCGAGGCGGCGCCCGGCCCGGCCACCGCCCGCGCCGGCGCCACGCTGCTGCGGCGCCCAGGGGGCTTCAACTGGTCCGCCTTCAACAACCTCGCCGCCGAGACGGCCGGGGAGGAACTGCTGCTTTTCCTCAACGACGACGTGGAACTGCTCACCCCCGGCTGGGACCTGGCCCTGGCCGAGGCCTTCGCCGACCAGCAGGTCGGCGCCGCCGGCATGCGCCTGCTCTACCCGGATGGCCGCGTGCAACATGCCGGCGTGGTGCTCGGCCTGAACGGACGCACCGAGCATGAGGGCCGCGGCGCCGAGCGCGACGCGCCGGGCCCGCTGCGCCGCTGGGTCACCCGCCGCCGCGCCGCCGCCGTCACCGGCGCGGCCTTGGCCTGCCGCGCTTCCGCCTTCCGCGACTGCGGCGGCTTCGACGCTGCCGGTCTGCCGGTCTGGTTCAACGACATCGATTTCTGCCTGAAGCTCCGCGCCGCCGGCCACGAAGTGCTGTTCCTCGGCGATGTCGAGGCCGTCCACCAGGAAAGCCGCAGCCTGCGCACCGCCTTCGACGAGGCGATGCGCGACGCCGCCTGGGGCCAGGCCCTCGCCACGATGCAGCGCCGCTGGGGTTCGGCGCTCACCGAGGACCTGACCTTCAACCCGCATTTCAGCCGCGTCGGCGAAGCCTTCGAGATGATCGCCGAGCCGTCCGAGGCGCGGGTGCTCGGGTGGCTGCGGGCGCAGGGATAACGGCTGCCGGCCACCCGGCGCAGAGTGACAGGACATGACGATGCGTACCCTCGAATTTCGCCAGCGGAGCCACAACCGGTACTGGTGGTACCACTTGCAGGACAGCGACTACGTCCCGCCCGTCTTCGGCGCCCTTTCCGAGCCGGAATGGGCACTGATGCAGGCCTGGTTCGCCGACACCGAGGCGAAATTCCCAAGCCCCGGCGAGATCTCCGTCCCCGGCCTCCCCCTGCTGAACGGCATCGTCGCCGGCAACGGCCTCGGCGCCGTCGTCCAGCTCGGCCACTATGTCGGCTACTCGACGCTGATGCTCGGCTTCGCCCTGCGCCGCATGGGCCGGCAGCGGGCGCTGTTCAGCATCGACATCGATGCCGGCGTCACCGCCTATACCCAGGCCTGGATCGACCGCGCCGGGCTCGGCGAGGTGGTGCGGCTGCATGTCGGCGACAGCAGCGACCCGGCGGCCGCGGCCGCCGCCGCGGAGTGGCTCCCCCCCCCCCCCCCCCCCCCCC
>NZ_KN676113.1:2543010-2766845 GCF_000802185.1 Belnapia sp. F-4-1
GCTCGACCTCTGGTACGACCGGCTGGCGCCCGGCGGCCTGCTGAGCCTGCACGACACCAGCGCCTTCGCGCAGGAATTCGACCGCAGCGGCGAGGGCGGCGTGCTGCGCGCCGCGCGCGAATGGGGCGCCGGACGCAACATGATCCTGCTGAACAATTTCGTCGGCGAAGCCGGGCCCGGCGCCGCCGGCAGCCCGAACCGCCTGACCTACAAGGATGGCTGCGGCTTCGGCCTGGTGCAGAAACCGCTCTGACCCGAGTCTCCCTCGCGGATAACAATCCATGCCGACGCAACTTGCCACGGCCGGCCTCACCGCCCACCTCCGCCGCCTCGAATCCGAGGCGATCGGCATCATCCGCGAGTGCTTCGCCGCCTTCCGCCGCCCGGTGCTGCTCTACTCCATCGGCAAGGACAGCAGCGTCCTCCTGCACCTGGCGCAGAAGGCCTGCGCCCCCGCGCGCCTGCCGATGCCGCTGCTGCATGTCGACACCGGCTGGAAGTTCCGCGAGATGATCGCCTTCCGCGACCATACCGCACGCGAGCACGGCCTCGACCTCATCGTCCACACCAACGCGGAGGGTGTCCGCCGCGGCATCGACCCCATCGCGGGCGGCTCCGCCCTCCACACCCGAGTGATGAAGACCGAGGCGCTGCGCCAGGCGCTCGACGCCCACGGCTTCGACGCCGCCCTCGGCGGCGCCCGCCGCGACGAGGAGCGCAGCCGCGCCAAGGAACGCATCTTCTCCCATCGCGGCCCCGGCCATGCCTGGGACCCGCGCGACCAGCGCCCGGAGCTGTGGAGCCTGTTCAACACCCGCCTCGCCGAAGGCGAGAGCATGCGCGTCTTCCCCCTCTCCAACTGGACCGAGCTGGACGTCTGGGACTACATCGAGGCCGAGCGCATCCCCGTCGTCCCGCTCTACTTCGCGGCCCCCCGCCCCGTGGTCCGCCGCGCCGGCACCTGGATCATGGTGGATGACGCCCGCCTGCCCCTCGCCCCCGGCGAGCAGCCGGAATGGCGCTCCGTCCGCTTCCGCACCCTCGGCTGCTACCCGCTCTCCGGCGCCGTCGAGAGCACCGCGACGACGCTCCCCGCCATCATCGCCGAGATGCGCGCCGCCAGCACCAGCGAGCGCCAGGGCCGCCTGATCGACGGTGACGAGGAGGCCTCGATGGAGCGCAAGAAGCGCGAGGGGTATTTCTGATGGCCTTCGACGCCGCCACGCCCAGCACGCGCGAGACGCTCCGCTTCCTTGCCTGCGGCTCCGTCGATGACGGCAAGTCGAGCCTCATCGGCCGCCTGCTCTGGGAAACCGGCCAGGTGATGGACGACACGCGGGCCGCCCTCGCCCGCGACAGCCGCCGCTTCGGCACCACCGGCACCGCGCCCGACCTCGCCCTGCTGGTCGATGGGCTGGAGGCCGAGCGCGCCCAGGGCATCACCATCGACGTCGCCTACCGAAGCTTCGCCACCGCCCGCCGCAGCTTCCTTGTCGCCGACACGCCGGGCCACGAGCAGTACACCCGCAACATGGCGACCGGCGCCAGCGGCTGCGACGCCGCCGTGCTGCTCGCAGATGCCCGGAAGGGCCTGCTGCTGCAGACCCGCCGCCACGCGACGATCTGCGCCCTGCTCGGCATCCGCGACCTCGTGCTCGCCGTCAACAAGATGGACCTCGTCGGCTTCGACGAAGCCACCTTCCGCCGCATCGCCGCCGAGTTCGCTGGCCTCGCCACCGGCCTCGGCTTCCGCTCCGCGACCGCGGTGCCGATCTCGGCCCGCGACGGCGACAACGTCACCACCGCCTCCGCCGCCATGCCCTGGCATGACGGCCCGCCGCTGCTGACCCTGCTCGAGGACCTGCCCCTCCAACGCCCGGAGCTCGCCGCGCCGCCCCGCCTGCCGGTGCAATGGGTCAACCGCGCCTCGCCCGAGTTCCGCGGCCTCTGCGGCACCGTCGCCGCCGGCACCTGGCGCCGCGGCGATGCCGTCACCGTCGCCGCCACCGGCGCCACCAGCCGCATCGCCCGCATCCTCGGCCCGGATGGCGAGCGCGAGCAAGCCGAGGCCGGCGAGGCCGTCACCCTTCTCCTCGCCGAGGAGATCGACGCCACCCGCGGCGACCTGCTCGCCTCGCCCGACCGGCGGCCGACCGTCTCGGCCCAATTCGCCGCCGACCTCGTCTGGTTCGACGCCGAGCCGCTGCTCCCCGGCCGCGAATACCTGCTGCGCGCCGGCACCGCCTGGACGCCCTGCACCGTCACCCGCATCCGCCACCGCCTCGACATCGCGACCGGCACCACGGAGCCGGCCGACAGCGCGGCGATGAACGAGGTCGTCCTCGCCAACCTCTCCACCTTGCAGCCGCTTGCCTTCGACCCCTACGCCGAATGCCGCCCGACCGGCGGCCTCATCCTGGTCGACCGCGCCAGCAACCGCACGGTCGGCGCCGGCATGATCCGCCACGCCCTCCGCCGCGCCAGCAACATCCACCGCCAGGCCGGGCTGGTGACGCCCGCCGCCCGCGCCGCGTTGCTCGGCCAGTCGCCCCGCGTCCTCTGGTTCACCGGCCTCTCCGGCTCTGGCAAGTCCACCATCGCCCGCCTCGTGGAGCAGCGCCTGCACGCCGAAGGCCGCGCCACCATGCTGCTCGACGGCGACAACCTCCGCCACGGCCTCAACCGCGACCTCGGCTTCACCGAAGCCGACCGGGTGGAGAACATCCGCCGCGCCGGCGAGGCGGCGAAGCTCCTCGCCGAGGCCGGGCTGATCGCCATCTGCGCCTTCATCTCGCCCTTCCGCGCCGACCGGCGGATGGTGCGCGAGATGCTGCCGCCCGGCGGCTTCCTCGAGGTCTTCGTCGATGCGCCGCTCGCGGACTGCATCCAGCGCGACCCCAAGGGCCTCTACGCCAAGGCCCTCGCCGGCGAGATTCCCAATTTCACCGGGATCGGCAGCGCCTACGAGCCGCCGGAGGCGCCCGACCTCGTGCTGCGCAGCACCCCCGGAACCACGGCGGAGGCGCTCGCCGACGTCGTCCTGGCCCGGCTCGCCGCGCCATGACCGTCCTGCTGCATATCGGCTACCACAAGACCGGCTCCACCGCGATCCAGGAGGCGCTGCCCCACATCGCCCCGCACCTCGCCGAGGTCGGCATCGACATCCCCGCCGGGCTAAGCGGCTGGCTCGGCCACCCGGACCTCGCCTGGGGCTTCGAGGGCCGCGACTACCCCTGGCAGGACCGCCCCTATACCCGCGCGGAGGTCGAGGCCCACTACCGCCCGCAACTGGACGCCGCCCAGGCCGCAGGCCGCACCATCCTGCTGAGCAGCGAGGAATTCTGCCGCCTCGACTTCAACCCGGAGCCGCTCGCCGAGTTGGCCGCCTTCCTCCGCCCCTATGCGCCAAGGGTGATCGGCTTGGTGCGCGAGCCGCTGGCCTTCCTGCTTTCGCGCTGGCGCCACGAGGTGCAGATGGGCGGCGAGGCACGTCCCCTCACGCATTTCCTCGGCGATGCCGACAACCTGCTCTCGGCGGATTTCGAGCGCCGTACCCAGGTCTGGCGCCAGGCCTTCGGCCCCAGGGCCTGCGCCTTCCACGACTACGAGGCGGTCTGCGCCCCGCATGGCGGCTCGGTCCTGCCCGGCTTCCTCGCCCTGATCGGCGCCCCGCACCTCGCCCCGCTGCCCGCCGTCCCTTCCAGCCGCGAGCGCAAGCTCCACCCGCTGCTCTGCGACGCCATGCGCGGCGTGACCCTTTCGGCCCTGCCGGAGGAGGAGAAGGCATCCCTCTGCGACCAACTCTTCGACCTCGGCGACCGCCTGCCGCCCCTGCCGCTGGAGGCGCTGCTTGACGCCCGCCCGCTGCCGGAGGCGCTGGCCGCCGTGCTCGCCCATATCCGCTGGGCGATGATCAACCGGGGCCTGCTACCGCGCCCCGCTTGCGGATGACGAAGCGCATCGCCCCCTCCAGCACCAGCTCCCGCCGCTGGTTGTGCACCGTGCTCGCCAATCCGACGACACCGGTCGTCCGCCGCGGCGCCAGCTCCGCCACCGCGAGCGCCGGGTAGAGCGTATCGCCGGCGAAGACCGGCTTCAGGAAGCGGCTCGACTGCTCCAGGAAGCCGACCAACGACTCCTCGACCAGGAAGGGGAAGAGCCCCGCCCCCGGCGCCGTCTGGATCAGCGTCTGCAACCCGTGCGCCAGCATATGCGGCATGCCGCGCGCCCGGCAGTACTCGGCGTCGTAGTGGACCGGATGGTTGTCGCCGCTCGCCGCCTGGAAGGCGAGGAAGATCGCCTCCGTCATCGTCCGGCTCGGCAGGACGAAGCGCTCGCCGATGGCGAAGTCCTCGAACCAGCGCTGCTCCGCCACCATCCGGTGCCGGGCCGGGTCGAACTCGGTCATCTCAGCCTCCCCAATGCGGGCTTGTCCACGCCGTTCCGGCATGCACAAGATAGCCATGCTTACCATAAGCAAGCGAACAATCGAGGGAGGGATGCCGGCATGAGCGAGCGCACATTGCGCGGCAAGGTCGCGATCGCCGGGATCGGCGAGACGACCTACTACAAGCACGGCCAGTCGCCGGACGCCGAGTTCAAGCTGGCGCTGCAGGCCATCGTCAATGCCTGCCGCGACGCCGGCGTCGACCCGCGGGACGTGGACGGCTTCGCCTCCTATGGCGGCGACCGCTCGGACGGCCCGCGCCTCGCCGCCGCCCTCGGCATCCGGGAGCTGCGCTTCTCCAACATGCATTGGGGCGGCGGCGGCGGCGGTGTCGCGGCGGCGGTCGCCAATGCCGGGGCGGCGGTGCATTCCGGCATGGCGAACTGCGTCATCGCCTTCCGCTCGCTGGCTCAGGGCCAGTTCGCCCGCTACGGCCGCGGCAACCAGTCGGCGGCCATCGGCGGCGACGACGCCTTCCTTGCCCCCTACGGGCTGATGTCCCCCGCCCAGCGCTTCGCCATGAAGATCACCCGCTTCATGACCGAGCACGGCATTCGGCACGAGGCGCTGCGGGCCATCGCCATGGCCTCCTACCACCACGCCCAGAGCAACCCGAACGCGGTGATGCGCGGCCGGCCGCTGAGCGAGGAGAAGTACGACGCCTCGCGCTGGATCATCGAGCCCTTCCACCGCTTGTTCGACTGCTGCCAGGAGAATGACGGCGCCGGCGCCGTGCTCGTCGTCCCCGCCGACCGCGCCCGCGGCCTGCGCCACAAGCCGGTCTACCTGCTCGGCGCCGCCCAGGGCGGCCACCACCGCAGCGCCGCCCCGGTGCACAACGCGCCCGACTACGCCTCCGCCCATTTCAAGACAGTGGCGCGCAACATGTGGGAGATGGCCAAGCTCGGCCCAGGGGATTGCGACGTCGTCCAGGCCTACGAGAACTTCACCGGCGGCGTGCTGCTGAGCCTCGTCGAGCACGGCTTCGTCGACCCGAAGACGGCGAACGAGCAGCTGGTGCTCGACAACCTGCTGGTCGGGGGAGGGCGGATGCCGATGAACACCTCGGGCGGCAACCTCGCCGAATGCTACATGCACGGGCTCGAGATGGTGAACGAGGCGGTGCGCCAGTTGCGCGGCACCGCGATCAACCAGGTGAAGGACGCCAAGGTCGTCGCCGTGCTCGGCGGGCCGATGGTGACGCCGGTCAGCAGCCTGGTCGTCGGCACGGAGGACACCCTGTGAGCACCCGCTACCTCCCCGAAGGCCTGCCCGCCCCCGCCCAAGAGCCCATCGCCCAACCCTATTGGGAAGGCACCCGCGCCAACCGCCTCGTCGTGCAGAAGTGCAACGGCTGCGGCAAGCACCAGTGGGGCCCGGAGTGGATCTGCCACCGCTGCCACTCCTTCGACCTCGGCTGGGCGGAGGTGGCGCCGCGCGGCCGCATCTACAGCTGGCAGCGCCCGCACCACCCGGTGCACCCGGCGCTGAACGGCCACGGTCCCTACCTCATCGTCCTGGTCGAGCTGCCGGAGGCCGATGGCATCCGCATGGTCGGCAACCTGCTCGGCGACCCGATGCAGGAGGTGACGATCGGCGCCGAGGTCGAGGCCGTCTTCGAGCCCCATGACGAGGCGACGCCGCCCTACACGCTGGTACAGTGGCGCCTCGTCAAGTAACCGCCACCCCAAGAGCGGCCCAAGCCGCCCGGGGCGAACAGGGAGGACAACCACCATGAACACCCGCCTCTGCCGCATGCTCGGCATCGGCTTCCCGCTGCTTGCCTTCAGCCATTGCCGCGACGTGGTGGCGGCGGTGAGCAAGGCCGGCGGCTTCGGCGTCTTCGGCGCCGCGAGCATGACGCCGGAGGAGCTGGAGACGGCGCTCCGCTGGATCGACGCGCAGGTCGATGGCCGTCCCTATGGCGTCGACCTGCTGATCCCCGAGAACCTCGCCATCCGCACCGAGGGCGAGACCGGCAGCGCGGGGCTGCTGGCGCAGATCCCCCCGCAGCACCGCGCCTTCGTCCAGGATCTGCTGCGCCGCCACGGCATCGACCCGGACGGCCCCGTCGGCGACTGCCACCGCGGCGCCCCGGACCGCCCGGCCCCCTACCAGCACGAAAGCGGCGAGCGGCTGATGGAGGTCGCCTTCCGCCACCCGATCCGGCTGATCGCCAATGCCCTCGGCGTCCCGCCCGCCTCCATGCTGGAGCGCGCCCGCGCCGCCGGCATCCCCTGCGCCGCGCTCGTCGGCGCCCGCGAGCATGCCGAGCGCCAGGTCGAGGCCGGCGTCGATATCCTGGTCGCGCAGGGCGGCGAGGCCGGCGGCCATTGCGGCGAGGTCTCCACCATGGTCCTCGTGCCGGAAGTGCTGCGCGCGGCGCGCGGCACGCCCGTGCTGGCGGCGGGCGGCATCATGACCGGCCGCCAGATGGCCGGCTGCATGGCGATGGGCGCCGCCGGCGTCTGGACCGGCTCCGTTTGGCTGGCGACCGCCGAGGCCGAGACCTCCCCCGTCTTCCGCGAGAAGATGGTCGCCGCCCGCTCGCGCGACACCGTCCGCTCCCGTGGCCGCACCGGCAAGCCGGCCCGCCAGCTCCGCTCCGCCTGGACCGAGGCCTGGGAGGACCCCGGCAGCCCGGGGACGCTGCCGATGCCGCTCCAGGGCCTCGTCAGCGAGCCCGCCATGGCCCGCATCACCCAGGCCGCTGAGGGCGGCAACGCGGCGGCGCGCGCCCTGGTCAGCTACTTCGTCGGCCAGGGCGTCGGGCTGGTGGAGGGCGTGCAATCCTGCCGCAGCGTCGTCGAGGGCTTCATGCAGGAATTCGCCGAGGCGCTGGAGGACATGCAGGCCCTAGCCGAAGGTTAAGCGCTAGGTCCGGCGCCAGGCCGGCCGCTCCAGCCCGACATTCTCCCGGAGCGTCCGCCCGCGCCATTCCCGCTTCACCAGCCCACGCCGCTGCAGCTCCGGCACCACCTTCTCGATGAAATCCGCCATGCCGAGCGGCAACAGGCCGAAGGTCAGCATGAAGCCGTCCGCCGCCCCGCCGGTGAACCACGCCTCCATATGGTCCGCCACCTGCTTCGGCGTCCCGCGGATGGTCTTGTTGCCCCGCTCGTAGCGCATGTAGAGCTGCCGCAGCGTGAGCCCCTCGCGGATCATCCCGAGGATATGCTCGAAATACGCCTTGTGCAGATTGGCCGATTTGGGAATGCGGTCGGCGGGTATCGGCTCGTCCAGCGGCAGCCCCGAGAGGTCCGCCTCCAGATCCATCCCCAGCCGCATCCGCCCCACATCCGGATGGATGAGCGCCTGGAGCGTCTGGTACATGTCCTCCGCTTCCTGCTCGCTGTCGGCGACGATGGCCGGCAGCCCGGCCAGCACCTTCAGCGCCTCCGGCGGCCGCCCGTACCGCGCCATCCGCCCCTTGAGGTCGGCATAGAAGCGCTGCCCCGATTCCAGCGTGCTGTCGGAGGAGAAGACCAGCTCCGCCGTCTCCGCCGCGAATTCCCGCCCGGTATCCGAGGCCCCCGCCTGGATGATCACCGGCTGCCCCTGCGGCACCCGCTCGATGTTGAGCGCCCCGTTCACCCGGAAATGCCGTCCCTCATGCGCCACCGGATGCTGCTTCGCCGGGTCGAAGAACAACCCGCTCTCCCGGTCGCGCAGGAAGGCCCCGTCCTCCCACGTATCCCAAAGCTTCCTGACAACATCGACGAACTCGCGCGCCCGCTCATAGCGGTCCCCATGCGGCGGCAGCTTGTCCAGGCCGAAATTCCGCGCCGCGAAGTCGTTCGCCGAGGTGACGACATTCCAGGCCGCCCGCCCGCCGCTGATATGGTCGAGCGAGGCGAATTGCCTGGCAACGTTGTACGGCTCGAAGAAACTCGTGCTCGCCGTTCCGCCGAGGCCGATATAGGTCGTCGCCCCCGCCAGCGCCGAGAGCAGGGTCAACGGCTCGAACACGTTCATGAACAGCGGGAAGCGCGCATAGGCCTCGAGCTGGCTGGTCCGAGCCGCCGGCGTGTCGGCGATGAAGAAGAGGTCGAACATCCCCCGCTCGGCCAGCTGCGCCATGTCGCGGTAATAGCCGATGTCCATCGATGCCCCGGGATGCGCCGAAGGATGCAGCCAGGAGGCGGGATGCGACCCGGTCGGATGCACCAGCGTCGCCAGCGCCATGGTCGCCATGTCGAACCCCCCTCTCCCGTCCGCCGACCTTAGCCGCCCGCCGCGCGAAATCCAGCCGCCCGGCACACCGAAAAACCCGCTTGAATCTTCCACTCCCCCGGCCTTCTGTCGCCGCCAACCGACGCAGACAGGACGCCCCCATGCCCAGCCTCTTCCTCGCCCAGGCCCGCATCGTCGACGGCACCGCCCCCGAGCCGACCGACCCCCAGGGCGTGGTGATCGAGGGCGGCCGCATCCGCGAGGTCTCCACAACCGCCCGCGCCCCCGCCGGCGCCGAGACCATCGACCTCGCTGGCCGCGTGCTGATGCCCGGCCTGATCGACGCCCATGTCCATGTCGTCGCCGTCGATGCCAGCCTCGCCCGCTGCGCCACCATGCCGGACAGCCTGGTCATGGCCCGCTCCATCCGCCTGATGGGCGAGATGCTGATGCGCGGCTTCACCACGCTCCGCGATGTCGGCGGCGCCGACCACGGCCAGGTCGCCGCCATCGAGGAGGGCACGGTGCTTGCGCCCCGCCTCGTCATCGCCGGCAAGGCGCTGAGCCAGACCGGCGGCCATTGCGACTTCCGCGGCCGCTACGACGCCGCGCCGCCGCATTACGAGCGCCGTCTCGGCTCCCTCGGCCGGCTCTGCGACGGCGTCCCCGCCATCCGCCAGGCCGCCCGCGAGGAGATCAAGGCCGGCGCCCGCTTCATCAAGATCATGGCCAATGGCGGCGTCGCCTCGCCGACCGACCCGATCCACTTCCTCGGCTTCTCCCGCGAGGAGCTGCTGGCCGTCGTCGAGGAAGCGGAGAACGCCGGCACCTACGTCTCCGCCCATCTCTACACGGATGCGGCGATCCGCCGCGCCGTCGAATGCGGCGTCCGCTCGCTCGAGCACTGCAACCTCATCCAGGCCGAAACCGCCCGCTTCGCCGCCTCGCGCGGCGCCATCGCCGTCCCGACCCTCGTCACCTACGACAAGCTCTCGGAGGAAGGGGAGGCGCTCGGCATCGGCACCGAATCCCTCGGCAAGATCGACGATGTCCGCCTCTCCGGCATGGAATCCATCTCCATCATGCACGAGGCCGGCCTGCCCATGGCCTATGGCACGGACCTGCTCGGCCCGATGCACCGCCACCAGTCGGAGGAGTTCGTCATCCGCGGCCGCGTCCTCCCGGCCCAGTCGGTCATCGCCTCCGCCACCCACATCGCCGCGAAGCTGCTTTGCATGGAAGGCGAGATCGGCTGCATCGCCCCCGGCGCCCGCGCCGACCTCATCGCGGTGGATGGCAACCCGCTCCAGGACCTCAGCCTGCTGACCGCCCAGGGCCGCCACATGCCGCTCATCATGAAAGGCGGCGAGGTAGTGAAGCACGCCTGACCCTGAAGGGCCCCCACGGCGCCGGGCAGCGGCGTCGTTGGGGGTTCCTAGACGTGCTGCCCGCCATTGATGTGGATCTCGGCGCCGTTGACGTAGGACGACGCATCCGAGCACAGGAAGTAGATCGCCTTCGCCACCTCGGCCGGCTTGCCCAGGCGCCGCATCGGAATCTGCTCCTCGACGATCTTCTCCGTCCCCGGCGACAGGATCGAGGTGTCGATCTCCCCCGGCGAGATCGCGTTCACCCGGATGCCGAGCGGCCCGAAGTCGTGCGCCATCTCGCGCGTCAGCGACATCAGCGCCGCCTTCGAGGTCGCATAGGCTGCCCCGGCGAAGGGATGCACCTTGCTCCCGGCGATGGAGGTGACGTTCACCACCGCTCCCTTGGTCTTCTGCAACTCCTCCACCAGCCCGCGCGCCAGCATGATCGAGGAAAAGAAATTCACCTGGAACACCCATTTCCAGTCGTCGATCGCCGTATCCATCGTGCCAAGCCGCGCCCCGTCCGCCCCCTTCGGCGAGATGCCGGCATTGTTGACCAGCGCGTCCAGCCGCCCGCCATCGGGGATCAGCCGCTCGCGGATTTCCTCGATCGCCCGCACCGTGTCGCCCGCATCCGAGAGATCGGCCTGGATGTGGTCCTCCGGCCCCATCTCCCACGGGCATTCCTCGGGGAAGGGCTGGCGCGAGACGGTGACGACGCGCCACCCGGCGGCCGAGAAGACCTTGACGGTGGCATGGCCGATGCCGCGCGAGGCGCCGGTCAGCAGCAGCACGCGCCGACTCTGATTGGGCGTGTGGCGGACCACGGGGGTTGGCATCGACATCGGGGGAACTCTCTCTGCGGGTCCGGGGCGCAGGCTACGCCGCCCGGCCCGCTTCGGCCAGCAGCTTGCCGGCAGGGGAGGGGGCTCGCGCCCCTACTCCGCCGCCTGCGGCATCTGCCGCGCCGCCATCCAGGCCTCGCCCCAGCGCATCAGCGCCAGCAGCACCGGCTCCAGGCTGCGCCCCTCGGCGGTGAGGCTGTACTCCACCCGTGGCGGCACCTCGGCATAGACGGTCCGCAGCACCAGCCCCGCTTCCTCCAGCTCCCGCAGCTGCTTCACCAGCATCCGCTGCGTCACTCCGCCCAGCTTCCGCCGCAGCGCGTTGAAGCGCAGCGTGCCGTCGAGCAGGTGGTAGAGGATCACCCCCTTCCACTTGCCGTCGATCAGGTCGAGCGCCGCCTCCACCGGGCATCCGGGGGCGCAGTCATAGCGTTTCAGCTTCATCGGGGATGGTATCCAAGCGGGTACTATGTGCCGAATTATGCCGTATCGCGCCCCGCGGCACCACGCCCCATCCTCCCGCCACCCCATCGAGGAGACCCGGCGATGTTCGCCATCGGCTACCGCACCCCATCCCCCATCACCGCCCCTAACTCCCTGGTCGAGCTCGACCTGCCGAAACCCACCCCCGGCCCGCGCGACCTCTTGGTCGCCGTCGAGGCCATCTCGGTGAACCCGGTCGATGTGAAGCAGCGCGCCGCCGCCGCCCCGCCCCCCGGCGGGGCCCGCATCCTCGGCTTCGACGCCGCCGGCACCGTCGAGGCGGTCGGCGCCGAGGTGACGCTCTTCCGCCCCGGCGACCAGGTCTTTTATGCCGGCGCCATCGACCGCCCCGGCAGCAACGCCACCCACCAGCTCGTCGACGAGCGCATCGTGGGCCCCAAGCCACGCAGCCTCGGCTTTGCCGAAGCGGCCGCCCTGCCGCTCACGGCGATCACCGCCTGGGAGCTGCTCTTCGACCGCCTCGGTATCCCCCGCGATGGCGGCGAAGGCCAGAGCCTCCTCATCGTCAACGGCGCCGGCGGCGTCGGCTCCATCCTGACGCAGATTGCCCGCCGGCTCACCCGCCTGACGGTGATCGCCACCGCCTCCCGCCCGGAGACCACCGAATGGTGCCGCACGATGGGCGCCCACCACGTCATCGACCACCGCCAGCCGCTCGACGAAGGCCTTGCCGCCATCGGCCTTCCCGCCGTCACCCATATCGCCAGCCTGATCGCGACCGACCGCCATTGGCCCGCCATCGAGCGTGCCATCGCCCCCCAGGGCCACGTCGCCATCATCGACGACCCGCAGAGCCTCGACATCGTCCCCTTCAAGCGGAAGAGCGTCTCCCTGCACTGGGAGCTGATGTTCACCCGCTCCCTCTTCGGCACGCCCGACATGGCCGAGCAGCACCGCCTGCTGGCGGAAGTCTCCCGCCTGGTCGATGCCGGCACGCTGCGGACGACGATGACCCATCACGGCGGCCGCATCGACGCCGCCAGCCTCCGCGCCCTGCACACACTGGTCGAGAGCGGGCGGAGCATCGGCAAGGCGGTGCTGGCCGGCTTCGGGTGAGGTCCTCACGTCACGGTTGAGCGACCCTTCGGCTGGACCGACCTCGCGGCGCGCGGAAGCCTTGGCGGGCTGCCGCGCGCATGTGTAACTAGGCGGCGTGCGCGCAATCCTCCTCCTGGCCTGCCTTGGCGGCCTGACCCTCGCGGCCCCGATCTTCTCCACCCCGGGCCTCGCCACCCGTCCGGCCGGGCCCATGGTCGTCGCCCAGGCTGCGCCCAGCCCAGCCCTGCTCCGCCTGGCCGACCGCCTCCGCCGGCTGGAGGAGGACGGGCTCGACCCCCGCGCCTATGCCATCCCCGCCGATGCCGAGGCCGAGCGCGACCCCGCCGCCTGGCAAGCCAGCCTGCTCCGCGCCTCCATCGCCGTCCTGACGGACCTGCTGCACGGCCGCGTCCATGACCTGCCCAACCGCCCCGACCTCCGGCGCGACACGGCCGCCCTGCCGCTCAGCCCCTGGCTGACGCAACTCCAGGCCTCGCCCGACCCCGCCACGCTGATCGACCGCGCCGCCCTCCTCGCACCGGAGGCCGCCGCGCTGAGGCGCGCGCTCGCCGCCGCCCGCGCCCGCGTCGCTGCCGGCGGCTTCCCCCCGGTGCCGCCCACCCCCGGCACGGACGCGCTGGAGCCCGGCGCGACCGACCCGCTCCGCGTCCCCGCGCTCCGCGCCCGCCTGGCGATGACCGACCCGCTGCTCGCCGCCAATCCCGGCGCCGGCGACACCTATGACGAGCCGCTGGTCGCCGCCGTCCGCCGCTTCCAGGCCGGCGAGGGGCTGGAGGCCGATGGCCGCATCGGCCGCCTCAGCTTCGCCGCCCTCAACCGCCCGGCCGAAGCGACGGTCCGCCAGCTCCGCGTCGCCCTCGACATGCGCCGCGCCGCCGCGCCGCCCCCAGCCGAGCGCCATATCGAGGTCAACATCCCCTTCCAGTGGTTCACCCTGTCGGAAGGCAACCGGACCCTCCTTGAGATGGCGGTCATCGTCGGCAAGCCCGCCCGCGCCACGCCGATGCTCCAGGTCCGGCTCAATGCCGTGCAGTTCAATCCGCAATGGGGCGTGCCCGAGCGCAACGCCCGCGAGGACCTGCTGCCCCGCTTCCGCCGCGACCCGCGCGCGATGATGGAGAAGGGCTTCCGCGTCTACAGCTATGTCGACGGCCAGCGGGTGGAGGTCGACCCGACCACCATCAATTGGACAACGATCAATCCGCAACGTTTTCCTTATGTCATCCGGCAGGACGCCGGCGATATCAACGCCCTCGGCCGCATCAAATTCATCATGCCGAATACCGAGGACATCTACATGCACGACACGCCCGATCGGCACCTGTTCCGCCGCCCCGACCGGGCCTTCTCCTCAGGCTGCATCCGCCTGGAGAAGCCGATGGAGCTGCTGGACGCGGTGCTGCAAGGCGCCCCCGGCTGGGATCGTGCCCGCGCCGACCGCGTGCTCGCCAGCCGCGTCACCACCGGCCTCGCCCTGCCACGCAGCATCCCCGTCCGTCTGCACTACACCACGGCGCGGGTGGAGGGCGGCCAGGTCCGTCTCCGCCCCGACATCTACGGGCTGGACGAAGCCTATGCCCGCGCACTCGATGCCGGGCGCAGCCGGGTCGCCAACGCCGGCATCCGCTGATGGACTGCTCCTGCTGCACCCGCCGCGGCCTCTTCCGCGGCGCCCTCGGCCTCGGCCTCGCCTGCACCGGGATCGCCGTTTCCCCGGCCCAGGTCCTCGGCGGCGCGCCCCGCAGCCTCGCCATCCAGCGCGTGCAGACCGGCGAGAGCTTCGAGGGCGCCTACTGGCGCGACGGCCGCTACGACCGCGAGGCCCTGCAACAGCTCGACTGGCTCCTCCGCGACCCCTCCATGGAGGAGGCGACGCCGATGGACCCGCGCCTCTTCGACGTCCTCGCCGCCGTCGCCCGGCAGATGGAGGCGACCGAGGGCTACCAGGTCATCAGCGGCTACCGCGCGCCGGAGACCAATGCCGCCCGCGCCCGCGAATCCCGCCGCGTTTCCCGCGCCAGCCTGCACATGTCGGGGATGGCCGCCGATGTCCGCCTGGTCGGCCGAGAAAGCCTCGGCATGGCGAGGCTCGCCGCCGAGATGCAGCTCGGCGGCGTCGGCCTCTACCGCCGCGACGGCTTCGTTCATCTCGACTGCGGTCCCATCCGCCGCTGGTAAGGCTCAGGGGGTGCCAAGCACCCCCGCGCAGGCGGCCGGCATCTGCGGCGCCGGCCCCGGCGGCCGCGGCGCAGGCCGCCTGGCCTCCGGCGTCAGCCACCAGGCGAGCGACGCGTCGCAGCCATCGCCCGCCGGCGGCGCCGCCTGCTCGCGGCACTCCGCCTGCCCGGCAGGGCAGCGCAGCCGCACATGCATATGGCTGTCATGCCCCCGCCAGGGCCGCACGCGATGCAGCCAGGCCGCCCCCGCGTCGCTCCGGCACAGCTCCCGCTTGATCGCATGGTTGACCAGCACCCGGTCCACTCCCGGCTGCTCCGCCGCCAGCCGGATCAGCGCCGCATGCCGCGGCCGCCAGACGCGGAGGTCGACCCCGCTCTCATCCGGCAGAACCAGCGAGGGTACACTGATATCCTCCCGCGCCGCCGCCGGCACCGCGGGCTTCGGCGAGAGCTCCAGCCAGACATCGACATCGAGTCCCGTCTGATGGCTTGCATGCCCATAGGGCAGGGGCCCGCCCCGCGGCTGCCCCATATCGCCGATCCAGAGCGCCGGAAAACCTTGACCCTGGGCCTCCGCCGCCAAACGCTCGACGAAGCGGACCAGGGCTGGATGTCCCCAATGCCGGTTGCGCGAAACCCGCACGGCCTGCCATCCCGGCCCCTCCACCGGCAGCGCCATCGCCCCGGCGATGCAGCCGAGGCCCGTGCCGCCGATGATCCGCGCCGGCCCCGGCGCCGGCACCTTCGCCGCCGCCCAGGGCGCCGGCTGATCGATCCTCTCCGCTGCCGCCGGCGTAAGCGCCGCCAGCAGCATCACCAACCCCCAACGCCAGCTCCGCATCGTCCCGACCCCGCACCCCGCGGCAGCATACCGCAAGGATGCGTCCCGCAGCCCCGCCGCGGGACGCTTGCCGGAGCCTAGGACCCCGCGTGCCTCGTGCGGAAGATCAGAAGCGCCGCTCGAAGACGGTCACGGTGTCGCCCGGCTGCACCAGGCTGTCCCGCCTTGCGCGGTACTCCATCGCCTTGCCGTCCGGCCCGATGCGGGTGACGGAGACGTAGTCCTGGATGGCGCGGTAGTTGAACCCGCCCGCCACGGCGACCGCCGTCAGCACCGTCATCCCCGGCTGGTACGGGAACTGCCCGCCCTTCTCGACCATCCCGAGCACGAAGACCGGGCGGTAGGTGATCACCTGCACCGCCGCCGAAGGGTCGCGGAACAGGTTCTTGTCCCGCATCTCCTTCTCGACCGCGCGCTCGATCTCGGCGGTGGTCAGGCCTGCGGCGCGCACCGTGCCGATCAGCGGCAGCGCGATCGTCCCCGTGTCGCCGACGCGGAAATCGCCGGTGAGGCGCGGGTCGTTGAAAACGGTGACGCGCAGCTGGTCTTCCGGCCCGATGCGGTAGGCCGAGAGGGGCGTGTCCGGCAACAGCGGCAGATTCGCGCCCGGCGAGGCGCAGGCCGCCACGGCGCCAAGCAGCATCAGGGAGAACACGCGGCGAGAATGCATCGTCTGGCTTTCCTTTCGTGACCCGGGTTTGTCATCGACCCGGGCAGGGACGCATGCGAACATGGCCGTCATGCGGCAACACCCGCATCAGGCGACTTGTCTCTGCCAGACATCGCGCGATTGGCACATTCGCGTTTCCTTGCGTTAATGGTTCATCACGCTGATGTTTGCGCCAGGCGGCCTTGTTCGCTCGCCCGTTGATTGACCCCCCTCTCCGCCAACGCGTATTGCCCAAGCCTCCGCAGCCATTGCCGCGAAGGGAAGACACACCCCCTATGCTCGACAGACCGGTAGAATCGCGGCCTCCCTCGAATGAGCGGAAGCCGCAGCTCCGTACGCCGGCGCCCGTCGCCACGCCGATCGAGCCGGAAGGCCTTACGGTCACGGCGTTGCTCGCGGCGCTCCGGCGCCGGCGCTTCGTGCTCTTCCTCTGCGCCCTGCTGTTTCCGATCGCCGCCTTCATCGCCGCGAAGGAGCTGACGCCGCGGTATACCGCGACGTCCACGGTGATGTTCGAGCCGACCGACTACCAGGCGACCGAACTGCAGAGCATCCTGCGCGACGAGACGACGACGGATGCAGTGCTCGCCAGCCAGGTTGACGTCATCCGCAGCCTCTCCGTCGCCCGCCGCATCGTGCGGCAGTTCGACCTCACGAACCGCGAGGAGTTCGCCTGGTGGGTGAGCGAGGCGAAGCGCCCGGAAGAGCTGCTTTACCGCATCCAGGACGGCATCGCGCGCCGCATCGCCACGCTCTCGCCCGACCTCGCCGACCTGATCGCCCCCGAGGCGCCGGTGCCGAGGCCGAGCGCTGAGCGCGCCGAGATCTCCGCAGCCGAGCGGCTGCGCGACAAGATCCTCGTCACGGTCGTCCGCAACTCGCGTGTGCTGACCATCGCCGCCACAACCGAGGAGGCGCAGCTCTCGACCGACATCGCCAACATGGCGGCGGACCTCTACATCTCCGACCAGCTCGAGTCGAAGTTCAACGCGGTGCGCCGCGCGAATGACTGGCTCGACGGCCGCGTCGCCCAGCTTCGCCGCGAGCTCCAGACCACCGAGAGCCGCATCGCCGACCTGCGCAGCCGCTCCGGCCTGACGCGCGGCGTGAGCGCCGGCCTCGGCACCGAGCAGGTCAGCAAGATCAACGCCGACCTGATCGACGCCCGCAACCAGCTCGCCACCGCCGAGGCCCGCCTTTCGGCCGCCCGGCGCGGCGGCGGCGCCGACCTCACCGCGCTCGGCGCCTCCAACCTCACCGGCTCCCGCGCCGCGCGGGACGATGCGCGGCGCGAGGTGGAGCGCCTGCAGGCGACGCTTGGCTCCAACCATCCGGACGTGCGCGCTGCCCGCTCCCGCCTTGCGGAAGCCGAGCGGAACGTCTCCGGCGAGACCGGCCGCGTGGTCCAGGCGCTGGATGCGGAGGCCCGTGCCGCCCGTGCCCGCGTTTCCAGCCTCGAGGATGCGCTGAAGACGCAGGAAGGCCTGCTGAACCAGAGCTCCGGCGCCGAGATCCAGGTCGCCGCGCTGGAGCGCGACGCCGACGCCGCCCGCAGCCTGCTGCGCGCCGTGCTCGAGCGCTCGCAGCAGACCGTCTCGCAGACCGCGATCGAGAAGCCGGACGCCCGCGTCCTCTCGCCCGCCACCGTCCCCGGCCGGCCGAGCTTCCCGAAGATCCCGCTCTTCGTCGCGGCCGCCACGATCCTCGGCATCCTCTTCGGCCTGCTGGTGATCTGGTTCCTCGAACAGGCCGACAGCACCATCCGCTCCGGCGACGAGGTCCGCTCGGCCCTCGGCCTGCCCTGCCTGGCGCTGGTGCCGATGCTGAAGCGCGGCCTGCTCGGCCGCCACAAGGTGGAGGACTACGTCGTCCGCAAGCCGCTCAGCCCCTTCTCGGAGAGCATGCGCACGCTGCGCGCCGCCCTCTGGCTGGGCTCGGAGCCGCCGCGGGTCGTGGTCATCACCGCCGCCCGGCCGGGCGAGGGCAAGACCACCACCTCGGTGGCGCTGGCCCGCTCGGCGGCGATGAACGGCGAGCGCGTGCTGCTGATCGACTGCGACGTGCGCCAGCCGGCGCTCGGCCGGGTCTTCCGCTGCGAGGGCGCGCCGGGCGTGACCGACCTGCTGCTCGGCCAGGCCCTGCTGGAGCGGATCATCCGCCGCGACCACCTCTCCAGCCTCGACTACATCCCGGCCGGCGCGGCCGAGATCCATTCCCTCGGCCTCTTCATGTCCGAGGCGATGGCCGGCCTGCTCGACCGGGTGCGGCGCGACTACGACCTCATCATCCTGGACGCGCCCCCGGCGCTCGCCATGGCCGATGCCCGCGTCGTGGCCCGCCTCGCCGATGCCACATTGCTCTGCGTAAAGTGGCGCGACACGCCGCGCTCGGTCGTGCGCAACTCCCTCGGCCTGCTCGAGGAAGCGCATGCCAGGGTCATCGGCGCCGCGCTGACGCAGGTGGATGCCAAGGTGCATGGCCGCTCCGGCTATGCGGATGCCGAGGTCTACCACCCGCGCTATGGCGGTTACTTCCGGGAGTAAGCCCTCGATGGGTGGTCGGTATCTGGTGACGGGCGGCGCCGGCTATGTCGGCAGCCATGTGGTCAAGGCGCTGGTGGACCGTGGGGATGAGGTCGTCGTCATCGACGACCTCCGCCAGGGCCACCGCGCCGCGGTGCCGCCCTCGGTCAAGCTTGTCTCCATCGACCTCGCCGACCGCCGCCAAGTGGCGGATGTCTTCGCTGGCTGGACATTCGACGCCGTCCTCCACTTCGCCGCCCTTTCCCTGGTCGGCGAGTCGATGCGGGACCCGCTGCGCTACTGCATCGACAACCTGTCCAACAGCCTGATCGTGGCGGATGCGGCGGTGAAGGCCGGCTGCCTCCGCTTCGTGCTTTCCTCCACCGCCGCCCTCTTCGGTTTCCCCAAGCGGATCCCGATCGACGAGGAGGCCGAGGTCGCCCCCGTCTCCGCCTATGGCGAAAGCAAGCTGATGGTCGAGCGCGGCCTCGACTGGGCCGACAAGGTCCATGGCCTGCGCTCCGCCTCGCTGCGCTACTTCAACGCCGCCGGCGCCGACCCCTCGGGCACCATCGGCGAGGACCACGACCCCGAATCCCACCTGATCCCGCTGGCCATCGGCGCCGCCATGGGCACCCGCCCGCCGCTGACGGTCTTCGGCACCGACTACCCGACGCCGGACGGCACCTGCATCCGCGACTACGTCCATGTGACGGACCTGGCCGATGCCCATCTCCGCGCCCTGACGCGGCTTGATCGCGGCAGCTGCCGCTTCAACATCGGCAACGGCACAGGCTACTCGGTGAAGCAGGTGATGGACTCGGTCGAGCGCATCAGCGGCCGCCCCGTCCCCCATAGTCTCGGCCCCCGCCGCCCCGGCGACCCGGCGGTGCTCGTCGCCTCCTCCGCCCGGCTACGCGAGGAGACGGGCTGGAGCCCCCGCTTCGGCGCCCTCGACGACATCGTCCGTACGGCCTGGGCCTGGCACTCGGCCCACCCCAAGGGCTTCGGCGACCGCGGCTGACCTTTCCGCTGGACTTCGGTGGGCCGGGCGGTATAGGATTATCCGCCCATTCTTGAGCCATGCCCAATCCACCGGACGGGCGGGCAACACCGGCATGCCCGCCCATCCGGCCGGTACCGGATGTGTCTGGACAATCACCCGCCAGATTGAACTAGATACGACCGCTGTGGCGAGCGACGTCCGAAGGCCTCCGGCCCGTTCCATGGCCGGTTGCACACGGGTGCAGGTTGTCGGGCGTCTCTCCGATGCGGCTGCCCCGGCAGCTCGAAGCAGAGGCGGACAGGACATGGCTCAAGCGCCGAAAAGCCCTGATTACATACGCAGGCAGGACATACTCGAGATCTTCGCCGAGGCGCAGGCCGGCCGAAATGCCGGCGCAAGGCCGGACGACGATACCGAAGGCCTGACGATACGCGACGACATCAATGTCCGGATTTCGGCACCCAGGGGCAGCGCGATACTCGGCGCGGCACTGCGCGCCGCCGGGGTCTATCCGCCCGGTCATGGCTATCACGCCCATCACATCGTGCCCCAGCGCATCCAGGGGGCCACCACCGCCAGAGGGATCCTGGAGAGAGCCGATATCGGAATCGACAGTGCCGAGAACGGAGTCTGGCTTCCGGGCACTTCATCGGCCGTGAATCTCGACGGCTCCCATATCCACCAGGGAATTCACTCGGCGGAGTATCTCAACCAGCTGACGCGCATCCTCGCGGTGGCCGAGAAAACGCAGGGTTCTGAAGGTGTCAGGAGCGCGATGGCCCGGCTGCGCCTCACGATCCACGAGGCGGAAGCCCAATCCTGAGCACCGGCATGCCGCTGGCCGAGGCAACGCCACGGCTCGGCGGGATCAACCCCTAAATTCCTCAATTCCGGCCTGGAAAGCAGGCCTTTTCAAGGCCTTGGCGTTGCCGGGATTTGAGGGATTGAAGGCTTCGAGCCGCGGCTTTCCCCGGGCGCAAACCCAGCCGGCAGCGGTGCCCTTGGGGAAAGATCAGTCCGTCAGCCGGTCCACCGCCGGCACCCGCCGCAGCACCAGCACCTTCAGCAGCACCGGCAGGGCGACGCCGGCCGTCATGGCGGCGACGGCATGCAGCGGGAACCACGCCTCGGTCCAGCCGAAGCCAAGCTTCATCAGCACCGCCTTGGTGCCGCCGATCGCCAGCGTGTTGAACAGGTAGATCGCCATGGAGAAGCCGCCGAGCACCAGCGGCCACTGCCAGCGCGAGATCGGCGCCAGCCGCACTGCCCCGTGCAGCGCCGGGATGCAGAGCAACCCGCAGAGCACCATCGACCACCGCTCATCCACCCAGCCGAGCGCCGCCAGCGCCAGCCCGCCGGCGAAGGCCAACCACCACAACGCCTGCCACCGGTCGAAGGCCGGCAGCAGCGCCGCTTCCCGCTCCGCCACCCAGAGCCCGGCCGCGAAGAACAGGAAATGCGAGGCGAAGCGGTCGAGATAGGCGACGGCCGGCACATCGACGAACTGCAGCGCCACACCCAGCAGCACGAGCCCCGTCGCCCCGACCCCAAGCCGCCGCAACCCCATCGCCACCAGCGTGCAGAGGAAGAGCACCAGCAGGTACCAGACCGAGGTCGCCGGGCTGCGCGCCGTCGTCCAGAACAGGTCGCGCAGGCCCCCCGCCAGCCCTTCCGGCGGGTTGTCCACCGGCACCAGCTGCACGGCGACGAGCTTCGCCACCAGGATCGCCAGGCCGATGGCGAAGAAGGGCACCAGCAGCCGGACGGCCCGCTGCTGCGCCACCCGCCCTGGCGGCTTTCCCAGCAGGCCGGAGAGCACCACCACCGTCCCGCTCAGATAAAGGAAGAACGGCATGTGGAAGCGGTAGAGCAGGTAGCGCACCGGCTCGTACCACTCGACGCCCGGCGGCACGTCCCGCGCCACGATATGCCCGAAGACGACGAGCAGGATGGCGATGCCTCGTGCCCTGTCGAGATCAAGCCGCCGCTCCCGCCGCACCGTCGCCGGTGCTGCAGCCACCCCCTGGTCCGGCACCGCCTCAGCCCGTCCGCGCCGGCCGCCAGGCATAGGCCCCGGCCGAGGAGGAGCCGGAGGAAGAGTGGCGCCGCCCATGCCGGGCCGCCTGCGCCTCCACCCGCCCGCGGGCCAGGATCGCGCCGATGACGCAGAACAGCATGACCGAGGTGCTGGCAATCAGCGTGTTGTCGAAGCCGCTGTGCAGCAGGAAGCCGAGCAGCGCCGCCCGCAGCACCAGCCGCTCGCGCGCGCCGAGGCTGCGCGACCCCCACCACATCCAGGCGGCGATCGAGAGGAAGATCGCCGCGCAGCCGATGATCCCGCCATCGATCGAGAGCCGCAGGTACTCGTTATGCGCCGCCGTGGTGCCGAGCAGCTTCATCAGCGGGTCGTCCGGATCGACCAGCAGCTTGCCCGCCCCGAGCCCATAGCCGAAGAGCGGCCGCTCCACGATGGCGTCGAGGTAGTAGGGCCACATCAGGTCGCGGCCCGAGGTGTCGGTGCCCTGGCTGATGAAGCGCTGCATGGCGAAGGCGATCACCGGGCTCAGCAGCAGCAGCCCCGGCACGCCGCCGCCCATCACCAGGTCCACCTTCCGCCGCAGCGGGAAGATGTGGCGGTTCGAGAAGAAGAAGACGATGCCGAGGAAGATCACCACCGTCGCCAGCGGCATCCGCGCCTGGGTGGCCAGCAGCACCGCGAGGTCGAGCCCGGCGATGATCAGCCAGATCGGCCGGAAGCCCCGCATGTATTCGAGGGTGGCGGCGAAGATCGCCGCTTCGCAGAAGCCCGCGAGGAAGGGCGCGCTGTGCATCCCCTGGAAGCGGCCCAGCTGGTCGATCGCCGGGTAGAGCCCCGCCAGATGGGTGAAGAGGCTGCCGAAGGCGCTGATCAGCGGCACGACGGTCGCCCCGCGGATGATCCAGGTCCAGATCCTCTTCGGCGCCAGGCAGAAGCCGAGCACGAAGGGCGCGGTGGAGCCGATGAAGCTGCGGATCATGTCGCCCGTCGACCCGATCCGCCCCATCGGCAGCACGACGATGCTGATCGCGGCGATGGCCGTATAGGCGAGGAAGGGCCAGTTGATCGCGCTGCTCGGCCCGTAGCGCAGCAGCAGCACGGCGGCGAGGGCGAAGGGCACCACCTTCACCACCGCCGAGCCGAGCGCAGCCGCGGCATTGCCGCCCACGCCCGCCAGCATGCCGGCATCGAGCTGGATGTCGATGCCGAGCCCGTAGATCGCCACCAGCCCCGCCACGATCGCCAGCGGGAACTGGTAGACCGCGAGCCCGAGCAGCAACGCCACCATCGCCGGCAGCAGCAGCAGCAAGGGCCCCGGCGCCAGCAGCGCGAAGAGCAGCATCAGCGTCGCCCCGAAGAGCGCGATGAGGACCTGGGCGAGGGGAGAGGTAAGGCTCGGCATGCGAACGGTTCTGTCACGCAGCCCCGGCGCGCACCAATCAGCCTTCCGTCAACCCGGTGCGCCACCCGAAAGCGTGACCGCCTCGGGGGATGCGCCGGGGCCACCGGTTGTGGCAGCGATGCGCCCTTCGAACCACGAGGCGAGGACCGATGCAGGGCCCCATCCACCAGGCCGCACCCCGCGACGCCGCGCTGACGCGGCTGCGCTTCTTCCTGATCGGCTGGGTGATCCTCTACCACCTCGACCTGCCGCTGCGCGTCAGCCTTGGCCTGCCGGCGCTGGCGCCGCTGCTGCAGCATGGCTATCTCGGCGTGGACGGCTTCTTCCTGCTCTCCGGCTTCGCCCTTTGGCTCGGCTATGGCGCCCGGCCGCCCTGGGGCCGGGCCGGAATCGCGGATTTCCTCCGCCGCCGCTTCGCCAAGATCTGGCCGCTGCACGCGCTGGCGCTGTTGGCGCTGGCGCTGCTGGTCGGCCTGGCCATGGCCGCCGGCCTCACCATCCGCGAGCCGGAGCGCTTCGGCCTGCGCGAATTCGTGCTGCAGCTCTTCCTGCTGAATGCATGGGAGACGACGGCCCGCCATGCCTGGAACTACCCTTCCTGGGCGCTCTCGGTGGAATGGGCCGGCTACCTTGCCTTCCCCTTCGTCCTCGCCGCACTCATCCGCCTGCCGCGCGCGGCGCTGCCCGCCGTGCCGCTGCTCGGCTTCGCCGGCATCGCCGCCCTCGGCGCGGAAGACCCGAGCCTCGGGCTGAACTACACGCTGCATCTCGGCCTGCTGCGCTTTGCCCTGGAATTCGCCACCGGCCTCGCCATCGGCCGGTTGACGACCGAGGGACTGCTGCCGCGCGCCGCCCTCTGGCCCGTGCTGCTGGCGCTGCCGCTCGGCCTCTGGCTGGAATGGGACGCGTTGACCGTGCTCGGCCTCGCCGCGCTGATCCCGCTGCTGCGCCGCCCGGTGCCCGCGGCCGCGCCCGCCCGGCCCGACCTGCTGCTCCGCCTCGGCGAGGCCTCCTTCGGCGTCTATCTCTGCTGGGTCTTCATCGAGGCCGGGCTCGTCCTGGTGCTGCGCCGGGTGGATCCCGGCCTCGCTGGCCGGGCCGGGCTGATGATCGCCGGCTTCCTGGCGAGCCTCGTCGCCGGCTGGCTCGCCTGGCGCTTCGTGGAGGTGCCGGCCAATCGCTGGCTCCTCCGCCGCCGCGCCGCGGGGCGGGCCGCGGCGGTCAGCGCGCCGACAGCATCCCGGGTGGGATGAGGTCCGGCTTCGGCATCGGCTCGTCGCCGTTCTGCAGCCGCCAGTACCGGCCATGGCTGTAGGACCATAGCGTCACTGGCAGGCGGAGCCGCTTCAACTCCGGCAGCACCTGCGCCAGGTCGGCGGCCCAGGCGGAGCGGTTGGTCTCATGGCCGACGGCGCCGCCCAGCTCGCTGACGATGACGGGGATGCGGTTGCGGTCCCGCCAGGCGGCGACCGCCTGGAATCGGCCGGGCGACTGCGTGCCCTGGTAGTCATGGGCCTCGGCGATGGTGTTTGGGTCGGCGGGCGGGGAGCATTCGACCAACGAGGGGGCGCTGTGCCAGTCCCGCCCGCCCCACATCAGCGTATGGCGCGGCGCCGCGCGGCGCAGGTCGGCGAGCAGCCGGTCGCGCACCGGCAGCCAGCTCGCCGTGTCTTCGAAGATCGGCTCGTTCAACGGTGCCAGCGCGACCATGGAGGGGTCGGTCCTTTCGGCGAAGAACTGCGCCCGTGCCCGCATCCCCTCCCAGTCGCGGTCGGCCCAGGGCTTCTTCTGGTAGAAGAAATCCGCCACGCCGAGGAAGACCGGCAGCCCTGCCTCCACGGCGTCCTTCACCGCGTTCAGGTAGAGGGCGGGGATGTCCATGCTGGAGCCGGTCTGCGCGACCTCCGGCAGGAAGATGCGCACATGGTCGAAGCCGGCCGCACGGAAGCCGCGCCACCAGCCGACGCCGAGCCGGCGCGGCTGGTTGTCCTTGGTGATGGTGTACCAGCGCTCGAGATTGGCGCCGAGCTTGAGCGTGGCGAGCCGCCGCCGCATCGGCGGCTGCTCCTGGGCGGTTGCCGGCGCCGCGAAGGCGCCGGCCAGCGGCAGGGCCAGGAGGCCCCGGCGGGTCGTCACGACGTCAACCGAAGCGGAAGGCGGCCGGGGCGGCATTCTCGGGTGCGCTGGCCGCCTGCTGCTCCTTCATTCTCGTTTCCACCTGCTTCAGCAGCCCGGAGAGGCTGGTGACGAGCGAGGGGAGCTGCACCAGCGGCACCACCAGCTGGCCGCAGGGCGTCGGCTTCCCTTCGGCCCCGGTCTGCGCCAGCGTCAGCCGGGCGACGCCGTAGGTCACGCTGGCGTCGAGGATGCCGTCGGCGAAGATGGTCACGCGGGTGTCGCTCATGGGGCGTCCTATTGTTCGCGGAAGGCGCGGTGGAAGCTGTCCCGGATCGGCTGGGTGATATAGCGGAAGAAGGTCCGCTCGCCGATCTTGATATGGGCTTCCACCGGCATCCCGGGGGTGAGGAAGACGTTGGGCAGCGAGGTCAGCTGCGCCTGGTCGATCAAAATACGTGCCGGGTAGTATTGCTGCCTTGTCTGCTCGTTGGTGGTCACGTCCGCGGCGATCCAGGTCACCTCTCCGTGCAGATAGGGCACCAGCCGCTGCTTGAAGGCGGGCAGCCGCACCTCGGCATGCAAGCCCGGATAGACCACGTCGATGTCGTTCGGCTGGACGTTGACCTCGGCGATCAGCCGGTCGTGCTGCGGCACCAGGTCCATCACCGACTCGCCCGGCTTGACGACGGCGCCGACGGTGAAGAGGCGCAGGTTGACGACGGTGCCGTCCTCCGGCGCGGTGATATCCCGCCGCGTCATGACGTCGGAGGCGGCGCGCAGCTTCTCCTCGGCCTCGGCGAGCCTGCCGCGGACATCGCGCAGCTCCTGGCCGTTCTCCTGCATCCGCTGGTCGGTGGCCTGGCTGATCTGCTTCTGCGCCTCGGCGATCGCCGCATTGGCGCGGTCGATCTGGCCGTTCAGGTCCTCGATGCTGCCCTCCAGCCCGGCGAAGCTGCGCTGGAGCGCGAGCAGCTGCGGCAGCCGCTGCAGGCCCTGGTTGACCAGGGTGCGCGTCATCTCCTCCTCCTGCTTGATCAGCGCGAGCTGGCGGCGGGTGGAGGCGAGCTGGCCGCGGGCGCCGGCGATTACCGCCTGCTGCTGGTCGATGCGGGCCTGGAAGACCTGCACCTGGCTAACGAGGCTTGCCATCCGCGCTTCGAACAGGGCGCGCTGGCCGGTGACGCTGTCGAGCGCGCGGGCATTGCTGGCGTTCAGCAGCTCGGCCGGGAAGGTGACCTCCCGCGCCCGGGCGATCTCGGCGCGCAGCCGCGCTTCCTGCGCCATCAGCGCCCAGCGCTGGGCGCGCTGCGTTTCCAGCGTGGCATCCGCTTGGATGTCGTCGAGGCGGGCGAGCACCTGGCCCTTCTCCACCTTGTCGCCGTCGCGCACCAGGATATCGCGGACGATGCCGCCCTCAAGATGCTGGATGGTCCGCCGCGTGCCCTCGACCTTGACGACGCCGGCGGCGATGGAGGCCTCGGCCAGCGGGGCCATGACCGCCCAGGCCGCGCCGCCCACGACGAAGAACATGAAGACGATCATGCCGAAGATCATCGTCCCGCGGGTGCGCGGCGCCGGGGCGTCGAGCAGCGGGTCGAAGGGGAAGGGCGGCAGCGTGCCGCCGAGGTCGGTGCGGATCGGTGCCAGCGCGCGGCTGCCGGTCAGCGCCGGCAGCTTGGAGTCCTGGGTGGTGACGCTCATCGGGCGGCGCTCCCTTCAAGGCGGGCAACGGGGGCGTTCTGGACCTCGGCAGGGCGCGGCGGCGTCATCAGGCGCTTCAGCACCTCGGCGCGCGGACCGAACATCTCCATCGCGCCGTCCTTCAGCAGCAGCACCTTGTCGACGCCCTGGACGAGGGTCGGGCGGTGCGAGACGAGGATAACGGTGGTGTCCTGCGCCTTCAGCCGCTCCAGCGCCTGGGTGAGCGCCGCCTCGCTGTCGCCGTCGAGGTTGCTGTTCGGCTCGTCGAGCACGACCAGCTTCGGCCGGCCGAACATGGCCCGCGCCAGGCCGATCAGCTGCCGCTGGCCGCCCGACAGGTACTGGCCGCTGTCGCCGATCTCGGTCTCGTAGCCGTTCGGCAGGCGGAGGATCATGTCATGGCAGCCGGCGAGCTTCGCCGCCTCGTACACGGCCTCCGGCTCGGCCTCGGCCATGCGGGCGATGTTGCGGAAGACGGTGCCGTCGAACAGCTCGACATCCTGCGGCAGGTAGCCGACATGGCGGCCGAAATCCTCGCGCATCCATTGGTAGACATCGGCGCCGTCGAGCCGGACGGTGCCGGCCGAGGGCGGCAGCGTGCCGATCAGCATGCGGATCAGCGTCGTCTTGCCGGCCGCCGAGGGGCCGATCACGGCCAGGCTCTCGCCCGGGCTGAGGCTGAAATTCACGCCCTTGATCATGGCGACGCCCTGGCCCGGGAAGGCATAGGAGACGCGCTCGACCGAAACCTTGCCGACCGGCTCCGGCAGCGGCAGCCCCGGCGGGCGCAGCCGCGGCATGGCGAGGAAGCTCTGCAGCCGGCGGAAGCTCTGCCGGGCGGAAACCAGCTGCTTCCAGCCGCCGATCATCTGCTCCACCGGCGCCAGCGCCCGGCCCATGATGATCGAGCCGGCGATGGAGGCGCCCGAGGTCAGCTCCTGCTGCAGCACCAGGTAGGCGCCGGCGCCGAGGATGCCGATCTGCACCGTGAGGCGGCAGAACTTCGTCATGGCGACGAGGAAGGAGGCGCGGTCGGCGGCGCGCTGCTGCGGCACCGTCATCGCCGCGACCGACTCCCGCCAGCGTCCGATGACCGAGGGCAGCATCCCCATGCTGTCGATCACCTCGGCATTGCGCGAGATGGCATCCGCCCGGCGCTGCGAGGCCATGCCGGCGGTGTTCGCCTCCTTCAACAGGGCGGAAGTGGAGACTTCGCTGGCGAGCGTCAGGCCGAACAGCACCACCGCGCCGCCGAGGGCGATGAAGCCCATCACCGGGTGGAGGAGGAAGATGACGCCGATATAGATCGGCACCCAGGGCACGTCATAGAGCGAGAGCGCGCCCGGCGAGCCGAGATAGCCGCGGCAGACCGCGAGGTCCCGCAAGGCCTCCATCCGGTAGGGCCGGCCGCGCAGCGTGCTCTCGAGCGCGCGGACGAAACCCTCCGGTGCCACCCGGTGCTCCACCCAGCTGCCGATGCGCTGCATCACCTTGCCGCGCACCCCCTCGAGGATAGCGAGCACCGCCGTCGCCAGGATGGCGATCAGCGAGAGGTAGAGCAGGGTGTCCAGCGCCCGGCTCGACAGGACGCGGTCGAAGACCTGCATCATGTAGACCGAGGTGGTGAGCTGCAGCAGGTTCACGACGCCGCTGAAGACACCGACGAGGATGAACTGGGTCCGGCAGGCCCGGAGCGCCCGGCGCAGCGGGGTATCCGCCGCCGCATCGGCCCCGGGGAGAAGGGTGCGGGTGTGGGACATGCGTCAGCCTGCCAGGCGGCCGGCGATGCCGGCCAGGGTTTCGGGATGCAGCGCGAGCCAGGCGCCGGCGGCGCCGATGATAATGAGCGCCACCAGGTTGGCGGCGACCAGGCGAAGGAAGCCGGGCGGGTGGCGGAGGCGGCCGATCTGCTCGGCCACGGCCTCCTGGCGGATGCGCTCGATGTTGTTGTGCAGATAGCGCAGCGCGTGGTCGCAGAGCGCGGCCTCGGCCTCCCGCTGGCAACGCGCGACGGCTTCGGGGCTGGCGTCTTCCCGCCGCTCTGTGGCGATCGCGAAGGCGAGGAGGCCGGTCAGACGGTCTTCCGTGCGGAAGGCCTGAGGGTCGGCGGGGACCGTCACGGCCGGAAAGGGGGCCGGCGCGGGGTTTGGCCTGAGGGTTTCGACATTGGCCATACTGGGCTCCATCCTGGGCCGGCCATGGGAATGCGATGATACGCCCAGACGGGCGAATCAGCGCTATCATCCCGCATGGCTTGCACGCTGTTGTCCCGAAGTAGGGGGGCTGGGGGACAGGGGCGCCTGGGCGGCGCGGATTGAATACGCACTCCGGTTTCCGTGAAATGCAACCCTAAACCCGAGAAATTTCCGTACGGTAACAGGCGGAAGAGATGCTGTTCCGTATCGATCTCCGCCCTGGTCCTCCGCGGCGGTTGTGCCACACCTGACCCGGAAGTGACGGATTGCCTCGTCTGCATGACGGGATGTGATTGTTGCATGCACACTCCTCCAGCAACCCGTGCTAGGGAGGCCGGGGGCTCATAATGACGGGGAAATGGTGGTGAAAAGCTTTCGAAGCTGGGGGGTTCTGGGTTTGCTCGTGGCTGCCCTGCCGCTGGGCGAGGCGCAGGCCCAATTGGGTGACTCGCCCGAGGTCCAGCGTGGCATCACCGTGGTGAACCGGCAGCGGCCGGATTACGATCCGCTTGGCGTCCGCCTCGGCGGCTTCCTCCTGAATGGCGGGATCGAGGCCGGGCCTGGCTGGGACAGCAATCTCTTCGGCCGGAGAAGGAACGTCGTTTCCGACGGCTTCGCTGAGGAGCGGGGAAACGTGAACCTCCGCAGTACCTGGACGAACCATGCGGTCGGCGTCTCCGCCAACTCCACCAACAGGCAGTATTTCAGCCAGAGCCAGCTCGACTGGAACGACTGGGACATAGGCGGCTTCGGGCGTTATGACTTTTCGGCCGATACGGCCCTGCTGGGTCAGTACCGTCATTACCGCTCGCATCTCGACGTCTATAGCTTCGACGTCCAGGCCGCCGGCATCGTCCAGCCTGTCGCCTACGAGTCGGATGAGGTCTCGGTGACCGGCAACACGCGGTTCAACCGGCTCGGGCTGATCGCCCAGGGCGTCTACAGGACGTTCGACTTCGAGGAGCGGGTCATCGGCACCACCCCGACGCCGTTGTTGCAGGACGGCTTCAACGTGCCGCAGAACGGCTTCAACACCTCGCGGAACAGCTTCAACACGGTGATCGGCGCGCTCGGGGCCAGCTATGCCCTTGCCCCGGGCCGCAACATCACCGCCGTCGTCCGGGTGCAGGACATCCAGTACACCTCCTCCGGCTCGGGTTTCCAGAACCCGGCCTTCAACCCGCAAAACATCTTCGACAACCCGCGAAACCGGAACAGCTTCACCTGGGAGGCGCTGGCCGGCTTCGACTATGACTTCGACGGCGTCTGGCAGGCCCGCATCGGCCTCGGCTGGCGGCACCGCGAATACGAGGGGCCGATCAGGCCGTTGGAGGGTCCGGCGGTCGAGGCTGGCCTCACCTATGCCCCGACCCAGTTGACCACTGTCCGCTTCCGGCTCACCCGCACCATCGAGGAGTCCATCCGCCAGGATTCGGTGAGCTTCCAGCGCACCCAGGCCGGCCTGACCCTCGATCATGAATACCTGCGCAACGTGCTGCTCCAGGGCGACGTGCTCTACGACCGGCGCGAGTATGAGAGCCCGAACCAGACGGCGAGCGACATGGTCCTCACCCTGACCGCGCGCTACCTGCTGAACCGCAACGCCTCGGTGGTGGCGAGCTACGGCTATCGCCGGCGGCTCGAGGCAACAGGCGGCTTCCGCGAGTTCGACCGCAACCTGCTGCAGGTCCGGCTCCGCTTTGCGATCTGAGGCTCCGCTCCGGCGCCTGCTCGAGCTGGATTTCGCCGACCTTCCCTTGCAGGGCGTGCTGGCCCTGCTGGCGGAGCGGCCGGCGGAGGCGCCCTTCGGCTATGTCGTGACGCCGAATGCCGACCATCTGGTGCGGGTGGCGCGCGATCCGGCGCTGCGGCCGCTGTATGACGCGGCGATGCTGCGCCTGCTCGACAGCCGGGTGGTGGCGCGGCTCGCCGGCGTGATGGGGCTGGCGGCGCCGGCGGTGGTGCCGGGCAGCGACCTCACCGCCGCCTTGATGGACGCGCTGCCGGCGGACGAGCCGGTGACGGTGCTCGGCCTGGCGCCGGCGGCGCTCGAACGGCTGGCGGCACGGACGGGGCTCCGGCGGATCGCCCACCACAACCCGCCGATGGGGTTCGACCGCGACCCGGCACAGTTCGAGGCGGCGGTCCGCTTCATCGAGGACCACCCGGCGCGCTACAGCTTCCTCGCCGTCGGCTCGCCACGGCAGGAGCGGGTGGCGCAGGCTGTGGCGGAGCGCGGGAAGGGGCGGGGGGTGGGCCTCTGCATCGGGGCGAGCCTGCTCTTCCTCACCGGCGAGGAACGGCGGGCGCCGCTCGCGGTGCAGCGGGCCGGGATGGAATGGGCCTGGCGGCTGATGCAGGACCCGAAGCGCCTCGCCCGGCGCTATCTGGTGGACAGCCCGGCGATCATCGCCCTGCTGCGGCGGGAAGCGAAGCGGCCCCGCTAAGGGGCTGCTACCCTCTCCGGCTGATGATCCTCGCCACCAGCATCAGCACCGCCCCGGCCAGGATCACCCCATAGGTCCTTGGGTCCGCCCGCAGCGCATCCAACACCGCCTCCGGAATCCAGAGCAGCGCATCCCAGCCGAAGAGATGCGCCAGCACGCCGACCAGCACGAGCAGCGTGCCGAGGCTCCAAAGCAACCGCGCCATTTCGCCTACCCGGCCCGGAAGGCGATGGCGTTGCGGAGCGCGTGCACGATCAGCTCCATCCGGCGCTCGAAGCCGGCGGCGGCCTGGGGGCGGCCGGCCTCCTCAGCGCCGACGACGCCGCGCAGGACGGAGGCTTCGAGCTGCTTCGCCATTTCCTCCATGGAGGCGAGGGCGATCTCGGCGCCGCCGCCCTGCATGGTGGCGCGCAGCACGGCGATCTCGCCGAAGGCCGCGGCCAGGGCCGTTTCCAGGGCGATGATCTCGCCGCGCAATTCGTCGCTCTTGTCCTCGGGCATTGGTCTCAGGTGGGGGCGACGGTGCCCGGCCTCAACTGGCCTTGGCACTGGGCAGGGCCGCCAGCACCTCAGCCCGCACCCGCCGGCCGAGGCCCCCGCGATGGGCGGCATCGTTGCGGGCGAGGTAGTCGCGCGCCGCGGGCGTCAGCCGGTAAAGCGCCTCCATTCCCGGTGCGGGGCGGAAGCGGCGCCAGAGGCCGAGCGCCGCGGGACCCGCCTTCAGACCCTGGGCAAGCACGCCGTTGCGGGCGCCCTTCACTTGGTAGGCAAGGAAGCGCGGCAGCAGCGAGGCCGGGGCGAGGCCGTATTTCAGCCCGATATAGAGGCGGTTGCGGACGAAGTGGAACCAGCGGGTACCGGACCAGGCGAACCGGTGCTCACCGCTCACCTTGTGGCGCACGGCGATGTCGCCGCGGTAGCGGATGCGCTGGCCGGCATTGATGGCGCGGAGGGCGAAGTCGAACTCCTCCCAGCAGAAGAAGAGTGCGTCGTCATAGCCGCCGGTGCGCTCGAAATCCCGCCGGCGGATGGCATGGCCGGCGCCGACAAAGGTGGCGACGTCGAAGCTTTCCGCCGCGCGCGGCAGCAGCCCGGCCGGGTAGCCCCAGGAGGAGAGATCCTCCGCGCCGGTGTCGAAGACGAGGATGCGGCAGGCGATGGTGGCGATGTCCGGCTCTGCATCCAGGGCGCGGAGGGCGCGGGCGAGGGTGTCGGCGTCGGCGAATTCGGCGTCGTTGTCGAGGGCGAAGACCATCCGGCCGCGGCCGAGCGCCGTCGCCCGGTTGCGCCCGCCGGCAACGCCCCAGTTGCGGTCGAGCCGCACCAGCGTCGCATCCGGCGCGCCCTCGACGGCGGCGGCGAGGCGGGCGAGGTTCTCCGGCCGGCTGCCCTGATCGGCGATCCAGACATGCTTGGAGAGCCCGGCCTGAGCGCGGGCGGAGGCGATGGCGGCCACCGTCTCCTCGGCCCGGTCCATTGCCAGGATGATGACGTCGGCATCCACCTCGCCCGCCGGCCCGCGGGCACCGGCGACATGCTCGGGGGCCGGATAGGGGCCGAGGCTCATGGGTGCTCCTCGAAATCCGGCGCGGGCAGGGCGAGGTAGGCGATGCGCTTCGCCTCCTGCCGGCCGCGCGTCACCGTGTCGAGGATGAGGCCGCAGACAAAGGAAAGAAAGGAGAGCAGGACGAGGCCGGTCGCCAGCACCGCCGTCGGCAGCCGGGGGACGAGGCCGGTGGCGAGGAAGGTCTGCAGCAGCGGCACCGCCAGCACCAGGGCGAGGAACAGGAGGATGCCGCCGGCGACCGAGAAGAACATCAGCGGCCGCTCCCGCTGCACCAGATGGATGATGGTCCGTAGGATGCGGAAGCCGTCCCGGTAGGTGTTGAGCTTGCTGGTGGAGCCGGCGGGGCGCTCCTTGTAGGCGCTTGGCACCTCGCCGACGGGCAGTTTCAGTTCCAGGGCATGGACGGTGAACTCCGTCTCCGTCTCGAAGCCGGCGGCGAGCGCCGGGAAGCTCTTGACGAAGCGGCGCGAGAAGACGCGATAGCCGGAAAGCATGTCGGAGATGCGGTCGCCGAAGACCCAGCGCACCATGCCCGTCAGCACGGCATTGCCGAGCTGGTGGCCGCGGCGATAGGCGGCGGCTGCGATCGCTTCGGGCGTGCGGCGCACGCCGGTCACCATGTCGAGGCGGTCGGCAAGGAGCAGGCGCAGCATCTCCGGCGCGGCGGCGGCGTCGTAAGTGTCGTCGCCATCGACCAGCACATAGGCGTCGGCCTCGATATCGGCGAACATTCGCCGCACGACATGGCCCTTGCCCTGCAGCGACTCGTTGCGGACGACCGCCCCGGCGGCGCGGGCGGCGGCGACGGTGCCGTCCTTCGAGTTGTTGTCGTAGACGTAGATGGTCGCGTCGGGCAGGGCGGCGCGGAAGGCGGCGACCACGCGGGGGATCGCCACCTCCTCATTGTAGCAGGGGATGAGGACGGCGATGCGGGGGGCGTTGCGCGCGAGCGGCAGCAGCTGCGCGCCGGGCGTCATATGGGTATCGGGCAAGGCGCTCTCCGACATGCTGAGGGCTTCCGTCCTGGGCTCCCGAGGGGCTCCGCGACCATTCTGGACGGGGAATGTGGCGGGGGAATGACCCCCGCCGCTCAAAAGGCGTTGCGCATCCGTGCGACGGCCAGCAGCGTCCGAACCAGGATGGTGAAATCGAGCCAGGGCGACCAGGTCTCGATATATTCGAGGTCGCTCTCGACCCGGCGGAGCAGCTTCTCCTCCGTCTCGGTCGGGCCCCGCCAGCCGCGGACCTGAGCGAGGCCGGTGAGGCCTGGCTTCACCCGGTGCCGCGCGGCATAGCGGGCGGCGACCTCCTCGAAGGGCCTCCCGCCGGCGCGGGTGCCCGGCGCATGCGGCCGGGGGCCGATAAAGGACATGTCGCCGCGGAGGATGTTGAAGAGCTGCGGCAACTCGTCGAGCGAGGTGCGGCGCAGGATGGCACCCACCCGCGTGACCCGCTTGTCGCCGAGCGAGACCTGGCGGGCGACGGTATAGTCCGCCGCCTCGTGGTACATCGTGCGGAACTTCAGCACGTAGAAGGGCTGGTTGTTGAAGCCGGTGCGGCGCTGGCGAAACAGCACCGGGCCTGGGCTGTCGAGCCGCACCGCGAGGGCGATGAGCGCCATCGGCACGGCGGCAACGGCCAGCGCCAGCGCGGCCAGTACGTAGTCCTCCACCATTTTGACCACGGCGCCCCAGCCGCTGATCGGCCGGTCGGCCAGGCGGAGCAGGCGCAGCCGCTCGCCCTCCGGCGCGGTGCCGAGGCTGCGATAAGCCATGAGGTCCGGAGCGAGGCGGACATCGACCGGGTAGTCGCCGAAATGCCGCAGCAGGTTCTGCAGCCGGGATTCCGCCGCCCAGGGGAGGGCGAGGATCACCTGATCCACCTCGCCGCGGCGGATCATGGCGTTCAGCGCCTCGAGCGAGCCGAGATAGGGCAGGCCGTTGCGCAGCCCGCCGACCTGGTGGGTGCGACGGTCATCGACCAGGCCGACCAGCTCCAGGCTGCGGTCCGGCCGGCCGCCAAGGGCGGCGACCAGGCGCGCGGCCTGGGGCCCGTCACCGACCACCACGGCGCGTTGCCGGGTGCGCTCCGCCGCGGCGCGAAGGGCGACGGCGGCCGCCATCCGCGCGGCGAGCACCGGCGGCATGGCAATGACGAGCCAGAGCAGCGCCAGGCCAGGCGCGAAATTGCCGCGGGCGCCGAGCGCCTGCGCCGCCAAACCCATGCCGCCGATCCCGAGGACCAGTCCGGCGAGGGCGCCGAGCCCGGCCCGCTTGCCGCCGAAGAGCGCGGCATGGCCGTAGCCGCCGGCCGCGGCGATCAGGCAGGGCACCAGCAGCGCGACGAAGCCGATCAGCCGCAGCGCCGGCCCCTCGGCCGGCTCCAGCGGCAGCGCCTGCACGGCGAGGCCGGTGGCGGCGAGGCACAGCGCGTCCAGCATCGCCACGGCCAATGCCAGCAGTGCCGGCGGCAACGGCGAACCGATCGCCCAGCGCTCGCGGCGCGCACCGCCGCGGAGGCCGACCCAGCCGGCCTCCGCCACTGCGGTCAGCAGCCGGCTGTCGCCGGTGCGGTGCTCGGGGGGCATCACGTCCTGCATGCTGACCGCCCAGGGCTGGGGTTGAGGCTCTCGATTGCGATGGGCATGGCTCCCGCTGGCCTTCACGCTCTGGAGGAACGGGGGTCGGCCCCGGCGGCACCGAAAACGAAGCGCCGGGACATGAGAAAGTTGGCGGCAAGACCGGCGAGCGAGCCAGCCGCGACACCAATCACGGGATGGGCCGCGACCAGCGGAACTCCGGCGACCAGCGCCGCGTAGGTTCCGTAGTTGCACAGGAAGCCGAGCACATTCACGAGCAGAAAGAGCAACCATTGCCGACCAAGCCCGCCTTCCCGCCGAGATGCGCGAAAGGTCCATGCCCGGTTTAACGCAAAAGTTGTGGTGGCGGCGGCAAGATAGGAAAGCACACGCCCCAGCCAAGGACCGGTGCCGAGCGCGATGCCGGCCGTCAACACACCCGCATCGACGATAAAGCCGGCCACGCCGACCGTGCCGAAGCGCAACAGCTCGCCCAGCATGCCGCCACCGTTGCGGGTGGCGAAGGAGGCAGCGGCAAGATCGGGACCGGTGAGGGAAGAATTCATTCAAAGCATCCTGTATGCAGCAAGGAATACGCGTCCTCGCCTGCTGCGACAAACCACGGCGCGGTGACAACCGCTCACCCAGGGCGCGAAACCGCCGCTTCCGCTGTCACGTTCCACGGCGCAGGCGCCACGGAAATCCACACGCCAATAGTCCAGTTCGATCCGGAAATCTTTTATCACACAGCAATGAAAAGCTCGCAGGCACAATGATCGAGGACCTTGCCGCGGATGTGGCCGCAATCGGCAGCATCCTGGTCGTCCCGCCGTTCTCGACATCGTCTGGCGGTTGAGCGACATGCGTTTCGCAAGCGTCGCGCGGCAACGGACCGGTGGATCGCCTGCGCCGTCCGTGACGAGATCGTCTTCGACCTCGCCCCGGCGGCGAGGTTCCCATCGAGTCGACGCTTTGCCATCGGGTGCGCGTGGCGACGACGCGCGTCGTCATCGCCCATCCGGTCTGTTGTTCCCATCACACGCCAGCGAGCTGCGGCTTCCGCGGTTACGTTCCCGTGTCGATTGGCGGCGCCGACGGCAGCGTCTTCGGTATGCCCTTCACCATCAACTCGGAGCCGCACCGGCTGGAGGTGCGCGAGATCGTTAGGTTGTTCGAGATGTTCGCCGACTTCATCGGGCAGCATCTCACAGCGCTGGAGCGGGCGACGCTGCTCGACGCGCACCGCGTGGCGGCTCTGCACGAGCAGTTCATCGTGGTGCTTGAGCATGACTTGCGCAACCCGCTCACCGCCATCGACGGCGGGCTGTTGTTCGAGCGAGAGCACGTCGAGATGTAATGATTTTTGAAATAAATCACGCACAGGTTGTAAGGCGACTGACCGGATCGGATTGGCGAGATTACCCGCCCCCTCGATGCGCCAGTCCCCTGTGCCTCCAGGCACATGACGCACCTCGTCTCCAGCCTGCTCGGCAACGCACTGCCCCATGGCGCAGCGGACCAGCCGGTGTACGGCTCGGCCTCTGCATCGCCCAGCAGATCGCCGAGCCGCAAGGCAGCATCGTTGAGGTCACTTCCACCCCGGCGGACACGCGCTTCACCCTGCGGATGCCGTTCCCCAATAGGGTGCTTCACGGGGACGGGAAAACCGCTACTGTCCCGGCCGTTTCGTTTCCGGGAGAAAGAGCCCATGCATCGTCGCAATCTGCTGGCCGGCGCCGCGCTGGCCGGCGCCGCGCTGGCCGGCGCCGCTATGCGCCTGCCGGTGCCCGCCCTGGCGCAGCCGGCGGGCAGCCGGGTGCTGCGCTTCATCCCCCAGTCCGACGTGGCGGTGGTCGACCCCATCGTCACCACCGCCTATGTCACGCGGCACCACGCCTTCCTGATCTATGACACGCTCTATGGCCTGGATGCCGATTTCAAGCCGCAGCCGCAGATGGCTGAGGGGCACAAGGTGGAGGATGGCGGGCGGCGGGTGACCATCACGCTGCGCCAGGGCCTTGCCTTCCATGACGGGGAGCCGGTGCGGGCGAGGGACTGCGTCGCCTCGATCAAGCGCTGGGCCCAACGCGACGCGCTCGGCCAGGCGTTGATGGCAGCGACCGACGAGCTGGTCGCTGATGACGACCGCAACCTCACCTTCCGCCTCAAGCGGCCCTTTGCCTTGCTCCTCGACGCGCTGGCCAAGCCCTCGACGCCGGTGCCCTTCATGATGCCGGAGCGTATCGCCTCGCAGGACGCCAACACGCCGATCAAGGAGAATATCGGCTCCGGGCCCTTCCGCTTCAAAGCCGACGAGCGGGTGCCAGGCAGCCTGCTGGTCTATGAGCGCAACCCGAATTACGTCCCGCGCGAGGCCGGCACGCCGGCCTGGACCTCGGGGCCGAAGCGCGTCAATTTCGACCGTGTCGAATGGCGCGTGGTCCCCGATGCCTCGACCGCCGCGGCCGCGCTCGGCAACAACGAGGCGGATTGGTGGGAGCAACCGACAGCCGACCTGCTGCCGTTGCTCCGCCGCAACCGCAACCTGGTCGTCGAGAATTACGACCCGACCGGGCTGATGGCGCTGCTGCGCTTCAACTCCCTGCACCCGCCCTTCAACAACCCTGCGATCCGCCGCGCCCTGCTCGGCGGCGTCGAGCAGTCCGACTACATGAGCGCCGTCATCGGCACCGACCCGTCCAACTGGCGGGACGGCGTCGGCTGCTTCCCGCCGGGGACGCCGATGGCCAGCACCGTCGGCCTCGACGCGCTGAAGGGTCCGCGCGACTACGACAAGGTGAAGCGCGACCTCGCCGCCGCCGGCTACAAGGGCGAGAAGATCGTGGTGATCGCCGCCTCCGACTTCCCCTCGCTCAACGCCCTTGCCCAGGTGGGGCGCGACATGCTGGTGAAGTCGGGGATGAATGTCGATTACGTCTCGACCGATTGGGGCAGCGTCGTGCAGCGCCGCGCCAGCCGCGAGCCGGCGGAGAAGGGGGGCTGGAGCGTCTTCTTCACCTTCTTCACCGGGCTCGACTTCTTCTCGCCGGCGACGCATCTCGGCCTGCGCGGCAACGGGACCAGTGCCTGGTTCGGTTGGCCCACCATGCCGAAGCTCGAAGAGCTGCGCACCGCCTGGCTCGATGCGCCGGACCTCGCCGCGCAGCAGAAGTTGGCCGCCGAGATCCAGGAGGAGGGGCTGCGCGAGGCGCCCTATCTGCCGCTCGGCCAGTATTTCCAGCCCTGGTCCTATCGCCGTGGGCTGACGGGCGTGCTCGGGGGGATGCCGCTGTTCTGGAACGCCCAGAAAGCCTGATCCCACCCGCTTGCGGATCGGCGGCGATCCGCGCTTCACTCCCCGGAACGGCCGGCTCGACCGGCTTCCGGGGAGACCACGATGAATCGACGCACCCTGCTGGGCGCTGCCGCGGCAGCGCCCCTTTCCCGCTTTGCGATCGCCCAGCCGGCCAACAGCCGGGTGCTGCGCTTCATCCCCCAGTCGGATATCGGCACCCTCGACCCGATCACCACGACCGCCTACGTCACCCGCAACCATGCCTTCCTGATCTGGGACACGCTCTACGGGCTGGATGCCGAGCTCAAGCCGCAGCCGCAGATGGTCGAGGGGCACCGGGTCGAGGATGACGGCAGGCGCTGGACGCTGACACTGCGCCCCGGCCTCAAATTCCACGATGGCGAGGCAGTGCGGGCGCGGGATTGCGTGGCCTCGATCAAGCGCTGGCAGCGGCGCGACCCGCTCGGGCAGGAGCTGGCCGCGCGGACCGATGAGCTGGTGGCGACGGATGACCGCACGATGGTCTTCCGGTTAAAGAAACCCTTCGCCCTGCTGCCGGACGCGCTCGGCAAGATCGGCTCGCCGACGCCCTTCATGATGCCGGAGCGGCTGGCCAATACTGACGCCTTCCGGCCCATCACCGAGTTCGTCGGCAGCGGGCCCTTTCGCTTCAAGGCAGATGAGCGTGTGCAGGGCAGCCGCTTCGTTTATGAGCGGTTCGAGGGCTACGTGCCGCGCGAGGGCACGCCTTCCTGGACCGCCGGTCCGAAGCGCGCCTTCTTCGACCGCGTCGAGTGGCGGGTGACGCCGGACAGTGCGACGGCGGCGGCCGCGCTGCAATCGGGGGAGGTCGATTGGTGGGAGAACCCGCCGAACGACCTGGTGCCGCCGCTCCGCCGCAACCGCGAGATCACGGTCGATCTGCCGGATCCGGCCGGGCAGCTGGCATTCGGCCGCTTCAACCACCTGCACCCGCCCTTCAACAACCCGAAGCTGCGCCGCGCCCTGCTCGGCGCGATCAACCAGGCGGATTTCATGACCGCGGCCTTCGGCAGCGAGCGGGGCGCCTGGCGGGACAAGGTGGGCTTCTTCCCGGAGGGCACGCCCTTCGCCAGCGATGCCGGCCTCGCCGCCCTGACCAGTCCGCGCGACCTGGAGAAGGTGAAGCGGGAGGTGGCCGAGAGCGGCTACAAGGGCGAGCCGGTGGTGCTGCTCGGCGCCACCGATTTCCCGATCATCAACGCGCTGTGCATGGTCGGCGCCGATCTCTTCAAGCAGGTCGGGCTGAACGTCGATTTCGTCGCGTCCGACTGGGGCACGGTCGTGCAGCGGCGCAACAGCCGCGAGCCGCCGTCGAGGGGCGGGTGGAGCATCTTCTTCACCTATTGGGGCGGCTTCGACACGATCAATCCGGGCGTCAACCAGCCGCTCCGCGGCAACGGCACCAATGGCTGGTTCGGCTGGGCGAGCTCCGAGCGGCTGGAGGCGAAGCGCGCGGAATGGTTCGACGCGCCAGACCTCGCCGTGCAGCAGCAGGCGGCGCGGGAGCAGCAGGCGATCGCCTTCGAGGAGGTGCCGACCCTGCCGCTCGGCCAGTGCTATCCGATGACGGCCTACCGGCGGAGCCTCGTCGATGTCCTGAAAGGTCCGCCGCTGTTCTGGAATGCGAGGAAGGCCTGACCATGCATCGCCGTAGCCTGTTGGCGGGTGCCGCCGCGCTGCCGGCCGCCGCCCTGCCCACCGCCGCACTGGCCCAGCCCGCCAATGCGCGGGTGCTGAAATTCGTCCCCCAGGCCAACCTCACCAGCCTCGACCCGATCTGGACCACGGCGAACGTCACCCGCAACCATGCCTGGCTCGTCTACGACGTGCTCTACGGCATGGATGCGCGCTTCCAGCCGCAGCCGCAGATGGCAGCGGGGCACACGGTGGAGGATGAGGGGCGCGTCTGGACCTTCACCCTCCGCGACGGCCTTCGCTTCCATGACGGCGAGCCGGTGCGCGCCACGGATTGCGTCGCTAGCCTCCGGCGCTGGATGAAGCGCAATCCCAATGGGCAGAAGATCGAGCCGCTGGTCGATGAGCTGGTCGCGCTCGACGACCGGCGGCTGCGCTTCCGGCTGAAGCGCGCCTTCCCGCGGCTGCTCGCCTCGCTCGCCAACCCGTCCAACCCGGCGGCCTTCATCATGCCGGAGCGGATCGCCCGGACCGATCCGTTCCAGCAGATCCGGGAGACAGTGGGGAGCGGGCCCTTCCGCTTCCTGCCGCGCGAGTACAATTCCGGCAGCTTCGTCGCCTATGAGCGCAACCCGGACTACCAGCCGGTTTCCTCCGGCGCGGTGAGCCTCACGGCGGGGCCCAAGGTCGCGCATTTCGACCGGATCGAGTGGCACATCATCACCGATGCGGCGACGGCGGCGGCGGCGTTGCAGGCCGGCGAGATCGACTGGTACGAGCAGCCGCCGCCCGAGATCCAGCAGCTCTTCCGCCGCAACCGGCAGATCGTGGTGGAGCCGATCGACATCCTGCCGAACCCGGCGATCCTCCGCTTCAACCACCTGCATCCGCCCTTCAACGACAGGAAGATCCGCCAGGCGCTGCTGCCGGCGGTGGACCAGACGGACTACATGACGGCGATCGTCGGGCCGGACCCGGCGGGCTTCTCCAGCATGGGCATCTTCACGCCCGGCACGCCGCTGGCCAATGACGCGGGGATGGGGGCGCTGCTCGGCCCGCGCAGCATCGACCGGTCGAAGGCGCTTCTAAAGGAGGCGGGCTATGCCAACCAGCCGATCCGCCTCATCGGCCCGACCGACATCCTGGCGCCGGCGGCCCTGACGCAGGTCGCGGTGGACATGTTCCGCAAGCTGGAGGTGAACCTCGACTTCGTGCTGACCGACTGGGGCAGCGTCATCCAGCGCCGTGCCAGCCGGGAGCCGGTGGAGAAGGGCGGGTGGAGCACCTTCCTCACCGCATTCTCGTCCTTCGAATTCGCCGACCCGGCGGGCAATTTCCCGCTGCGGGGCAATGGCGCGGCGGCCTGGTTCGGCTGGCCGACCATCCCGCGGCTGGAGGAGCTGCGGGATGCCTGGTTCGACGCGCCGGACATCGAGGCGCAGCAGAGGCTGGCACGGGAGATTCAGCTGACGGCGCTCGACGAGGTGCCCTACATTCCGGTCGGGGCCTATCTCTCGATGACCTCGCTCCGGCGCAACCTTTCGGGCCGTGTGCCGGGCTTTGCGCTGTTCTGGAACCTGAAGCGGAGCTAGCCGATGCATCGTCGCAGCCTGTTGCAAGGTGCCGCGCTGGCGGCGCTTCCCGCGCCGGTGCTGGCGCAAGGGACGGCGAAGGTGCTGCGGGTGATCCCGCAGGCCAACCTCACCAGCCTCGACCCGGTCTGGACCACGGCCGTCGTCACCCGCAACCATGGCTTCCTGGTCTACGACCAGTTGCTCGCGCAGGATGCCAAGGGCGAGATCCGGCCGCAGATGGTGGAGGGCTGGGTGACGGAGCCGGATGGGCTGACCGTCACCTTCACCCTGCGGACCGGCCTGAAATTCCACGATGGCGAGCGGGTGCTGGCGAAGGACTGCGTCGCCAGCATCAATCGCTGGGCGCGGCGCGACCCCTTCATGCAGGTGCTGCAGCCGAGCGTCGCTGCAGTGGAGGTGATGGACGACCGGCGCTTCCGCTTCCGCCTGCGGAAGCCGGTGCCGCTGCTGACCATGGCGCTCGGGCAGACGCAATTTCCCTGCTTCGTCATGCCGGAGCGGATCGCCGCGACCGACGCCTTCCAGCAGGTGCGGGAGGCGGTCGGCAGCGGGCCCTTCCGCTTCCTCCCCGACGAGTGGAACCCGGGCCAACGCGCTGTCTGGGCCAAGTTCGACGGCTACGAGGCCCGGCCGGAGCCGGTGGACGGGCTGGCCGGCGGGCGGGTGCCGCGGCTCGACCGGGTGGAGTGGACAGTCATCAGCGACCCGGCGACGGCGGCCTCCGCCATGACCACGGGCGAGCAGGACTATTGGGAATACCCGCTGCACGACCTGCTCCCGCTGCTGAAGCGGAACCGGCAGGTGGTGGTGGAACAGCGCCTGCTGGATGGCTTCTACGGCATCTGCCGCTTCAACTGCCTCCAGCCGCCTTTCGACAATCCTGCCATCCGCCGCGCGGTCGCCATGGCGGTGAATCAGCGCGACTATCTGAGCGCCGTTGCCGGCAACGAGCCGGGCGGGTGGGAGGCCTGCGAGGGCGTCTTCACCTGCGGCACGCCGCTCGCCAATGAGGTGGGCAGCGAGGTGCTGAAGACGCACAGCATCGAGCGCGCGAAGGCGGCGCTGGCCGAGGCGGGCTACAAGGGCGAGAAGGTGGTGCTGGTAGCGCCCGGCGACTATCCGCAGATCAACGCGCTCTCCCTCGTCACCGCCGACATCCTGCGGCGGCTCGGGATGAACCTCGAACTGGTCTCGACCGATTGGGGCACGCTGGTGCAGCGGCGGACAAGCAAGGAGCCGGTGGAGCGGGGCGGGTGGAGCATCATCCACACCACCTCCTCCGGGCAGTCGCTGACCTTGCCGGTCTATCACCTCTTCCTGCGCGCCAACGGGCCGCAGGCCTGGTTCGGCTGGCCCGAGGATGCCGAGATCGAGCGGCTGCGCCAGGCCTGGGTCGATGCGCCGGATCCGGCCGAGGGGCGGCGCGTGGCCGAGGCGCTGAACCGGCGGGCCATGGAGGTGATGGCCTATATCCCGCTCGGCTTCTACTGGCAGCCCTCGGCCTGGCGGCGGAACATCACCGGGGCCTTCAGGACCCCGGCGACGGTCTTCTGGAACATGTCCAAGGCGTAACCCCGTTGCGCGGGGGGCGGGGCTGAGGCAAGCACTGCCGGGCCGGACCGGGAGAAACGCCGCATGCATCGTCGCACCCTGCTGCAGGGCACGGGCCTCGCCCTGGCGGCGCCGCGCCTGGCGCTGGCCCAGGGCAATGCCCGGACCCTCCGCTTCGTGCCGCAGGGCAACCTAGCCAATATCGATCCGGTCTGGACCACGACGACCCTCGCCCGGAATCACGGGTTGATGGTCTATGACACGCTCTTCGGGCTGGGGCGCGATTTCCAGCCGAAGCCGCAGATGGCGGCGGGGCACGAGGTCTCGGCGGACGGGCTGACCCATGCCGTCACCCTGCGGGCCGACCTCCGCTTCCATGACGGGCAGCCGGTGCTGGCCCGGGACTGCATCGCCTCCATCGCCCGCTGGTCGAAGCGCGACGTGCTCGGCCAGCACCTCGCCCTGCTGCTCGAGGAGGTGCGGGTCAAGGCCGATGACCGCTTCGAGATCGTGCTGAAGAAGCCCTGGCCGGGGCTGGCCTGGGCGCTCGGCAAGCCCTCGGCCAATATCTGCGCCATCATGCCCGAGCGGATCGCGCAGACCAACCCCTTCACCCAGATCACGGAGTATGTGGGCAGCGGACCCTTCCGTTTCCGCCGCTCGCAATGGGTGCCGGGCAGCATGGCGGCCTATGAGCGCTTCTCCGGCTATGTGCCCCGGGATGAGCCGGCGGATTTCCTCGCCGGCGGCAAGGTGGTGCATTTCGACCGGGTCGAGTGGCATGTGATGCCGGACCCGGCGACCGCCGCCGCCGCCCTGCAGAACAATGAGGTGGATTGGTGGGAGACGCCGCTCGCCGACCTGCTGCCGGTGCTGCGCGGCAACCGCGACATCGCCATCGAAGTGGTGAACACCGCCGGTGCGCTGGCGATGATCCGCTTCAACCACCTCCATCCGCCCTTCGACAGGGCGGAGGTCCGGCGGGCGCTGCTGCCGGCGATCGAGCAGACGGCCTTCATGCAGGCGGCGCTCGGCGAGGACAGGGCGCTGTGGCAGGTGCCGGCGGGGGCCTTCACCCCGGGCACACCGCTGGCCAACAGCGTCGGGATGGAGGCGTTGGCCGGCCCACGCGACCTGGAGGCGGCGAAGCGGGCGCTGGCCGCGGCCGGCTACCGGGGCGAGCCGGTCGTCATCCTCTCGCCGACCGACTTCCCGACCATCAACGCCCTGTCCGAGGTGGCGGCGGATGCGCTGCGGCGGGTGGGAATGAAGGTCGATCTCCAAAGCATGGACTGGGGCACGCTGGTGCAGCGCCGGGCCAAGCGCGAGGCGCCGGCCCAAGGCGGCTGGAACATCTTCTGCACCACCTGGGAGGGGCTGGACGTTTCCGTCCCCGGCAGCCACCAGCCGATCCGCGGCAATGGCGCCCAGGGCTGGATCGGCTGGTCCACCAGCCCGCGGCGGGAGGCGCTGCGCGAGGCCTGGTTCGATGCGCCGGACCAAGCGGCGGAACGGAAGATCGCCGAAGAATTGCAGGCGCTGGTGTGGGAGGAGGCGCCCTTCATCCCGCTCGGCCTGCTGCGGCCGCCCCAGGCCTTCCGCCGGAGCCTGACCAACATCGTCACCGGCGGGCCGCCGCTGTTCTGGAACGTTCGCCGGGGCTAGTGGCACGGGCCGTGCAAGTGAGCAGGCTGCGGTTCTGGCCGGACCGCAGCCAAGGCCCTTGTCGCTGCGTAAGTACGCTGGCGCAATGCCCAAGGCTGAGGCAGGCTGATGGATAACCGGGCGGGAACGGACCGCACGGCTGGGAGCTGAGGGACGACAAAGGATGGATCGCAGGAGTTTCCTGAAGGGGACGGCCGCTGCCGGCCTGGTGGGCGCCTCTGCCGGCTTGGCCGGCCCGGCCCTGTCGCAAGGGGCCGCGGCGCGCACGCTGCGCTTCGTGCCACAGGCGAACCTCGCCAATTTCGACCCGATCTGGGGCACCCAGTATGTGGTCCGCAACGCCGCGGCCATGGTCTGGGACACGCTCTACGGCTTCGACGAGACACTGACGCCGAAGCGGCAGATGGTGGAGGCCGAGCAGGTCTCGGCCGACGGGCTGACCTGGGAGTTCCGCCTGCGCCCCGGCCTCAAATTCCATGACGGCACGGCGGTCCTGGCGAAGGACGTGGTGGCGAGCCTCACCCGCTGGTCGGCCCGCGACCCGATGGGGCTGATGGTCAAGGCCCTGCAGAACGAGCTGGTCGCCGTCGACGACCGGAACTTCCGCTGGGTGCTGAAGAAGCCCTATCCCAAGCTGCTGATGGCGCTCGGCAAGAACAGCACGCCGATGTGCTTCATGATGCCGGAACGGCTGGCGAAGACCGACCCCTTCCAGCAGGTCAGCGAGTTCATCGGCAGCGGCCCGATGCGCTTCAAGCGCGACGAGTGGAATCCCGGTGCGCGGGCCGTCTTCGAAAGATTTGCCGACTACGTGCCGCGGGAGGAGTCGAGCTCCTGGCTCGCCGGCGGCAAGCGGATGGGCGTCGACCGGATCGAGTGGCTCGTGATGCCGGACCCGGCGACGGCCGCCGCCGCCCTGCAGAACGGCGAGGTCGATTGGTGGGAAAATCCGATCACCGACCTGGTGCCGCAGCTTCGCCGCAACCGCAACATCCGCGTCGACATCGCCGACCCGCTCGGCAATATCGGCACCTTCCGCATGAACCACACGACGACGCCCTTCAACAACGTGAAGGCGCGGCGCGCGGTGTTGGCGGCGCTGAGCCAGGAAGACTACATGCGGGCGCTGGTCGGCGACGACGACAAGCTGTGGAAGCCGTTGCCCGGCTACTTCACCCCCGGCACGCCGCTCTACAGCGAGGAGGGCGGGGAGATCCTCAAGGGGCCGCGCAACCTCGACGCGGCGAAGCGGCTGCTGGCCGAGAGCGGCTACAACGGCACGCCTGTCACCTGCGTCGTTGCGCAGGACCAGCCGATCACCAAGGCGCAGGGCGACGTCACCGCCGACCTGCTGAAGCGCATCGGCTTCAACGTCGATTTCGTGGCGACCGACTGGGGCACCACGGGCCAGCGCCGCGCCATGAAGAACCCGGTGGGGCAGGGCGGCTGGAGCATGTTCCACAGCTGGCATGCTGGCGCGGACTGCATCAACCCGGCCGTCTACAATGCCATCCGCGCCAGCGGCGACGGCGCCTGGTTCGGCTGGCCGAACATTCCCGCCGTCGAGACCGAGGTGGCGAACTGGTTCGAAGCGCCTGACCTCGCGGCGGAGAAGGCCGTCATCAACCGGCTGAACAAGGCGGCGCTCGACAACGTCGTTTACGCGCCGACCGGCTTCTTCCTCGGCTATCAGGCCTGGCGGGCGAATGTCTCGGGCATCGCGAAGGGGCCGCTGCCCTTCTTCTGGGGTGTCTCGAAGACTTGACTGTGATGGATAAGATCGGAAGCTTCGCGCAGCCGCAAACCGGTTGCGCGGAACTCTCCCAAGCGTAAGGAGGCGCCATGTTCGCCTATGCAGTCCGGCGCGTCCTGGCCACCATTCCGGTGATGGCCATCGTTGCGCTCTTCGTCTTCAGCCTGCTCTACATCGCGCCCGGCGACCCGGCTGCCGTCATCGCCGGCGACCAGGCGACGCCGCAGGATGTGGAGCGCATCCGCGCCTCGCTCGGCCTCGACCGGCCCTTCCTGATCCGCTTCGGGGAGTGGGTGTGGAACATCCTCAACGGTGACATGGGCGTCTCGATCTTCACCAACCTGCCGGTGACGACGATGATCCAGCAGCGCATCGAGCCCACGGTCTCGCTGATGGTCCTTACCCTCTGCCTCGCCGTCTCCATCGCGGTGCCGATGGGCGTCATCGCCGCCTGGAAGCAGGGCAGCTGGATCGACCGCGCGGTGATGGGCTTCGCCGTGCTCGGCTTCTCGGTGCCGGTCTTCGTCGTCGGCTACGTGCTCGCCTATATCTTCGCGCTTGAGCTCGACTGGCTGCCGGTGCAGGGCTACACCGCCTTCCGCGAGGGCTTCTTCCCCTGGCTGGAGAACCTGATCCTGCCGTCCATCGCGCTGGGCGGGGTCTATATCGCGCTGATCGCCCGCATCACCCGGGCGACCATGCTCGAGGTGTTGCAGCAGGACTACATCCGCACGGCGCGGGCCAAGGGCGCCGGGCAGCGCAACATCCTCTTCCTGCACGCACTGAAGAACGCCGCGGTGCCGATCGTCACCGTCATCGGCATCGGCATCGCCCTGCTGATCGGCGGCGCGGTGGTGACGGAGAGCGTCTTCGCCATCCCGGGCCTCGGCCGGCTGACGGTGGATGCCATCCTGCGCCGCGACTATCCGGTGATTCAGGGCGTCGTGCTGCTGTTCAGCTTCGTCTACGTGCTGGTCAACCTGCTGATCGACCTGGCCTATACCCTCTTCGATCCGAGGATCCGTTACTGATGTCCTCCGCCGTCCTCTCCTCCGCCCCGCCGCAGGAGGTCGCCGCGGCTCCGCCGATGGGCGACGTCCTGCCGCCGGTGAAGCCGAAGCGGGGCCTCATCGGCTTCATCCGTCGCAACCCGACCATGGCGATCGGCGCCTTCCTGCTGCTGCTGATGGTCAGCATCGCCGTCTTCGCGCCGTTGCTCTGGACGGTCGACCCGACCGCCCTGGCGCCGGCGCGGCGCACGCGCGAGCCCTCGGCCATGTACTGGTTCGGCACCGACATGCTGGGGCGCGACGTCTACTCCCGCGTGCTCTACGGCGCCCGGATCTCGCTGATCGTCGGCTTCTCGGTCGCCTTCTTCGCCTCGGTGATCGGCCTCACGATCGGCCTCGTCTCCGGCTATGTGCGCTGGGCGGACAGCATCATCATGCGGATCATGGACGGGATGATGTCGATCCCCTCCATCCTGCTCGCCATCGCGCTGATGGCCCTGACGCGCGGCAGCGTGCAGAACGTCATCCTCGCCATCACCATCGCCGAGATCCCGCGCGTCTCCCGCCTGGTGCGCGGCGTGGTGCTCTCGCTCCGCGAGCAGCCCTATGTGGATGCCGCCGTCGCCGCCGGCAGCCGGACGCCGCGCATCATCCTGCGCCACATCCTGCCCAATACGCTCGCGCCAATCACCGTGCAGGCGACCTATGTCTGCGGCGCGGCGATGATCACGGAGGCGATCCTCTCCTTCATCGGCGCGGGCACGCCACCGATCATCCCCTCCTGGGGCAACATCATGGCCGAGGGCCGCGCCCTCTGGCAGGTGAAGCCCTATATCGTCTTCTTCCCCGCGGTGTTCCTGTCGATCACGGTGCTCGCGATCAACCTGCTCGGCGACGGCTTGCGCGATGCGCTCGATCCGCGCATGGCAAAGAGGGTCTAGGCCATGGCCGAGCCGCTTCTCGTCGTCGAGAACCTGCAGACACATTTCCGCACGCCGGATGGCATCAACCGCGCGGTGGACGGCGTCAGCTTCCACGTCAATGCGGGGGAGACGGTGGCGATCGTCGGCGAATCGGGATGCGGCAAGTCCGTCACCTCGATGTCGATCCTCCGCCTCATCCCGGAGCCGCCAGGCAAGATCGCCGGCTCCATCCGCTTCCAGGGGCGGGACCTGCTGAAGCTCTCCGACCGCGAGATGCGCGACATCCGCGGCAACGAGATCAGCATGATCTTCCAGGAGCCGATGACCTCGCTGAACCCGGTGCTGAATATCGGCCGGCAGATCGGCGAGACGCTGCGCCTGCATCAGGGGCTTTCGGCGCGCGATGCCGAGGCCAAGGCCGTCGAGATGCTGAAGCTGGTCGGCATCCCGGAGCCGGGGCGGCGCGTGCGCGAGTATCCGCACCAGCTCTCGGGCGGCATGCGGCAGCGGGTGATGATCGCCATCGCGCTGGCCTGCAACCCGAAGCTGCTGATCGCCGACGAGCCGACCACGGCGCTCGACGTGACGATCCAGGCGCAGATCCTCGAGCTGATGCGCGGGCTGAAGCACAGCGTCGGTGCCGCCATCGTGCTCATCACCCATGACCTCGGCGTGGTGGCCGAGGTCGCTGAGCGGGTGGTGGTGATGTATGCCGGCAAGAAGGTGGAGGAGGCGCCGGTCGTCGAGCTCTTCAACTCGCCACGCCATCCCTATACGCAGGGGTTGCTCGGCTCCATGCCGAAGCTCGGCTCCTCGCTGACGGGGACGGAGACGCGGCTGGCCGAGATTCCCGGCCTGGTGCCGAGCCTCAAGCAGAAGATTCCCGGCTGCGTCTTCGCCTCGCGCTGCCCGCATGCGACCGATCTCTGCGTCAAGGTCGCGCCGGCGCTGGAGGAGAAGGCGCCGCGCCACGTCGCCGCCTGCCACTACGCACTCAAGGAAGGGGCGATCGCCGCATGAGCTCCCCGCTGCTCGATGTTCAGGACCTGAAGAAGCATTTCCCGATCAAGGGCGGCTTCTTGGGCGGCGTCACCGGCCATGTCTATGCGGTGGACGGCGTCTCCTTCCATATCAACAAGGGCGAGACGCTCTCCCTCGTCGGCGAGAGCGGCTGCGGCAAGTCGACCGTCGGCAAGGCGATCCTCAAGCTCTTCGGCATCACTGCCGGGCAGGTGGTGCTGGACGGCACGCGCATCGACGACATGTCGTCGAGCGCGCTGCGGCCGCTGCGGCGGCGCATGCAGGTGGTCTTCCAGGACCCCTTCTCCTCGCTCAACCCGCGCATGAAGGTGCGCGACATCCTGGCCGAGCCGATCCATAATTTCGGCTTGGCGCGGAGCGGTGCCGAGCTGGAGGAGAAGGTCGGCAAGCTGATGGACACGGTGCGGCTGCCGCGCGACGCGGTGAACCGCTGGCCGCACGAGTTCAGCGGCGGGCAGCGGCAGCGCATCGGCATCGCGCGCGCCTTGGCGGCCGAGCCGGACCTCATCATCTGCGACGAGGCGGTCTCGGCGCTAGACGTCTCGGTGAAGGCGCAGATCGTCAACCTGCTGCAGGAGCTGCAGGAGCGGCTTGGCCTCGCCCTGCTCTTCATCAGCCACGACCTGGCGATCGTTGAGCACATGACGCACCGGGTGGCGGTGATGTATCTCGGCAAGATCGCCGAGGTGGCGCCGAAGCGCAGCCTCTTCGCTGCACCGAAGCACCCCTATACGGAGGCGCTGCTTTCCGCCGTGCCGGTCCCGATGCCGGGCAAGGCGCGCGAGCGGATCATCCTCAAGGGTGACGTGCCGAGCCCGATCAACCCGCCCAAGGGCTGCCGCTTCCACACCCGCTGCCCCTATGCCTTCGACCGCTGCCGGGTCGAGGAGCCGCCGCTGCGCCCGGTGCCGACCGCGCTGGAGGCGGGGCACCTTGCGGCCTGCCACCTGCACGACCTCTCGGCGGACCGGAACCCGCTGGCGGTGGCCAAGGGGCAGGCGCTGCTCGCGGTCTGACCATGGCGGAGCCGGTCTTGCTGGAGGTGCGGGAGCGGCGGAGCCGCTTCGGCCGGGTGGTGAGATGGTGCTTCTGGGGCTTCCAGCTGCTGATGCTGGTTGGCAGCCTCGGCACCTGCGCGGCCGTCACGCCCTACTTGGCCGGGCCGGACCCCGAGGTGGCGATGGGGGCCGGGCTGTTCGGGGCGATGGCCATCGGCACGCTTTGGGTGCTCTGGCCGGTCGGCACTCTGTTGCTCGGGGGGCTGTTGCTGGCCACGCGGGGGCGGAAACGCCTGATTCCGGCACCCGAAACAGCAGGACGTGGCTGATCGCCCGCTCTGGTCCTTGACGGAAGCCGGGTGCGAGGCGACCTTTCCACCCACGGATGCCCCTCGTTGCGCAGGGGCGTCGGATTTCCAATGGATCGGGGGAGGCGCGGCATGCCGCAAGTAACGCTGACCGTGAACGGCAAGACCAGCACGGTCGATGTCGAGGGCCGCACGCTCCTGGTGGAGCTGCTGCGGGAGAAACTGCGCCTGACCGGCACGCATGTCGGCTGCGACACCAGCCAGTGCGGCGCCTGCGTTGTCCATGTGGATGGCGAGAGCGTGAAGGCCTGCACCATCCTGGCCCTTCAGGCCAATGGCAGCCAGGTGACGACCATCGAGGGGCTCGCCAAGCCGGATGGCACGCTGCACCCGATGCAGGAGGCCTTCCGCGAGTACCACGCGCTGCAATGCGGCTTCTGCACGCCGGGCATGGTGATGTCGGCCATCGACCTGGTGGAGAAGCATCCCGACGGGATGTCCGAGAAGGAGATCCGCGAGGGGCTCGAGGGCAACCTCTGCCGCTGCACGGGCTACCACAACATCGTCAAGGCGATCGCCGCAGCGCAGGAAGTGATGCACGGCCGGGCCCAGGCCCTGGCGCCGGCGGCCGAATAGCGGTCGCCCCCGGGCGCGCGGCACCACCCGCGCGCCCCATAAAAGGATCCCGCCGCAAAGGTGGGGCGAGCAGCACCCAGGGAGGCGTTGCAGATGAATGTCGTGACCCCGTTCGAAGGCATCGGCGCCAGCGTCAAGCGCAAGGAGGACCTGCGCTTCCTTTCCGGCCGCGGCCAGTACACCGATGACATCAACCGGCCCGGCCAGACCTATGCGGCCATCCTGCGCAGCCCGCATGCTCATGCGCGCATCGCCTCCATCGACACCGTGGCCGCCGCGGCGATGCCGGGGGTGGTGGCGGTCTTCACCGGGGCGGACATGCCCGACCTTGGGGGCATCCCCTGCGGCTGGCAGATCCACAACAAGGACGGCTCGCCGATGGCGGAGCCGATGCACCCCGTGCTGGCGGTCGGCAAGGTGCGCTTCGTCGGCGATGCCGTCGCGGCGGTGATCGCCGAGACGCGGGCGCAGGCCAAGGACGCCGCCGAGGCCATCGCAGTCGAGTACGAGGTATTGCCCGCCGTCGCCACCCTGGAAGCGGCGCTCGCCCCGGGCGCCGCGCAGGTGCACGACGATGTCGCCGGCAATGTCTGCTACGACTGGCATATCGGCGACAAGGCGATCAACGAGGCGGGTTTCGCCAAGGCGGCGAAGGTCGTCGAGTTCGAGCTGGTGAACAACCGGCTGGTGCCGAATGCGATGGAGCCGCGCGCCGCCATCGGCGACTACGACCCGACGACCGAGGACTACACCCTCTACACCACCAGCCAGAACCCGCATGTAATTCGGCTGCTGATGGGCGCCTTCGTCCTCCATTTGCCGGAGCACAAGCTGCGCGTGGTGGCGCCCGATGTGGGGGGCGGCTTCGGTTCCAAGATCTTCCACTATGCCGAGGAGGCGATCGTCACCTGGGCCGCGGGACGCGTGAAGCGCCCGGTGAAGTGGACGGCCGAGCGCACCGAGAGCTTCATCACCGACGCGCATGGCCGCGACCACGTGACCAAGGCGCGGCTGGCGCTCGATGCCAACGGCAAATTCCTGGCGCTGCACGTGCAGACCCTGGCGAATATGGGCGCCTACCTGTCCACATTCGCAACAAGCGTGCCGACCTATCTCTACGCCACGTTGCTGGCCGGGGTGTATGCGACGCCATCGGTCTATGCCGAAGTGAAGGCAGTCTTCACCAACACCGTGCCCGTCGATGCCTATCGCGGTGCCGGGCGGCCGGAGGCGACCTTCCTGCTCGAGCGCCTGGTCGACGTGGCGGCGGCCGAGACGGGCATGGACCGGGTCGAGATCCGCCGGCGCAATTTCATCCCCGCCGATGCCTTCCCCTATCAGACCCCGGTGGCCCTGCAATACGACAGCGGCGACTACCAGGCCACGCTGAACCAGGCGCTGGAGGCGGCCGGCTGGGCCGGCTTCGAGGCCAGGCGGGCAGAGGCCAAGGCGCGCGGCAGGCTGCGCGGCATCGGCATCTCCACCTATGTCGAGGCCTGCGGCATCGCGCCCTCGGCCGTGGTGGGCTCGCTCGGCGCGCGGGCCGGCCTCTACGAGGTCGGCACCATCCGGGTGCATCCGACGGGCAGCGTCACCGTGCTGACGGGCACTCACAGCCACGGCCAGGGCCATGAGACGACCTTCGCCCAGCTCGTCACCGACCGCCTCGGCGTGCCGCTGGCGCAGGTCGATGTGGTGCATGGCGACACCGCCAAGATTCCCTTCGGCATGGGCACCTATGGCAGCCGCAGCCTCGCGGTCGGCGGCTCGGCCATGGTGAAGGCGATGGACAAGATCGTCGCCAAGGCCAAGCGGATCGCGGCCCATCTGATGGAGGCCTCGGTCGAGGACGTGGAGTTCGACCGCGGCACCTTCCGGGTGGCGGGGACGGACAAGACCAAGTCCTGGGCCGAAATCGCGCTGACCGCCTATGTGCCACACAACTACCCGATCGAGGAGCTGGAGCCCGGCCTCGACGAGACCGCCTTCTACGACCCGAAGAACTTCACCTATCCCGGCGGCTGCCATATCTGCGAGGTGGAGATCGAGCCGGAGACGGGCATCACCACCGTGGTCAACTTCACCGCCGTCGACGATGTGGGGCGCGTCATCAACCCAATGATCGTCGAGGGCCAGGTGCAGGGCGGGGTCTGCCAGGGCATCGGCCAGGCGCTGCTCGAATCCTGCGTCTATGACAGCGAAGGGCAGCTCGTCTCGGCGAGCTTCATGGACTACCAGATGCCGCGGGCGAACGACCTGCCGATGGTGAGCGTCGCAACGCACACCACGCTGTGCACCCATAACCCCCTCGGGGTGAAGGGCTGCGGCGAGGTGGGGGCGATCGGCTCGCCGCCGGCGGTGATCAATGCCGTCGTCGATGCGTTGAAGGAATACGGCGTCCGGCATATCGAGATGCCGGCGACGGCCGCGAAGATCTGGGGCATCATCAACGCAAGCCGGCCGGCCATGGCCGCGGAATGATCAGGGGATCGAGCGATGTATGACTTCGAGTACCACAAGCCCGGCTCGCTGGCGGATGCGGTGAAGCTGCTCTCGGCCGACCCGGATGCGCGGCCGATCTCGGGCGGCCAGACCCTGCTGCCGGCGCTGAAGCACCGGTTGAACAAGCCGACCTCCGTTGTCGACCTTTCCGGCATCGCGGAGCTGAAGGGCATCAAGCGCGAGGGCGACAAGCTCGTCATCGGCGCGCTCGCCAAGCATTTCGAGGTGGCGACCAGCCCCGAGGTGAAGGCGGCGATCCCGGCCCTCGCCCAGATGGCCTCCACCATCGGCGACACCCAGGTGCGCAACCGCGGCACCATCGGCGGCAGCGTCGCCAACAACGACCCGGCGGCGGACTATCCTTCGGCGGTGCTCGGGCTGAACGCCACGGTCGTCACCGACAAGCGGCGCATCGCGGCGGATGACTTCTTCCAAGGCATGTTCACCACGGCGCTGGAGCCGGGTGAGCTGCTGGTGGCGATCGAGTTCCCGATCCCTGAGAAGGCCGGCTATGCCAAGATGCGCAACCCGGCCAGCCGCTACGTGATGGCCGGCGCCTTCGTCGCCAAGACCGGCGGCGCGGTGCGCGTCGCCATCAACGGCGCCGGCCCGGGCGTCTTCCGCCAGGCGGATATGGAGAAGGCGCTGACGGCCAATTGGTCGCCGGACGCCGTGGCCGGGGTGAAGCAGCCGGCCGATGGGCTGAACGGCGACATCCACGGCAGCGCCGAGTACCGCGCCCACCTTGTGACGGTCATGGCCAAGCGCGCCATCGACGCGGCGGGCTGACGCCGGTGAGCGCCACCCGCCGCGGCCTCGTCCTCGGTGGGTTGGCGCTCGCCAGCCCGGCGCTCGCGCAAGGGGAATGGCCGCAGCGGCCTATCCGCATGGTCATTCCCTATCCGCCGGGTGGCGCGAGCGACATCATCGCCCGGCTCATGGCGCCGCATCTCACCGCCTCGCTGGGCCAGACCCTGGTGGTGGAGAACCGGCCGGGCGCCAACGGCTTCATCGCCGCGGAACTTGTCGCCCGCAGCCCGCCGGATGGCTACACCTTGCTGATGGGCAATGCCGGGCCGAACGGCATGGGCCCCGCCCTCTACGGCAGCCGCACCCCCTTCGACCCGATCGGCGACTTCGCGCCCGTCATGGCGGTCTCCGTCGTGCCGCAGATCATGGCGGTCAACCCGGCGGTGCCGGTGCGGAGCTTCCCGGAATTCCTGGCCTATGCGCGGGAGCGGGCGGGCGCGCTCAGCTACGGCTCGGCCGGCGTCGGCTCGGCAGGCCACATGGCGATGGAGCTGCTGAAGAGCCTGACCGGCATCGAGCTCACCCATCTGCCCTATCGCGGCAGCGCGCCCTCGACGGCCGACCTCATCGCCGGCGTCATCCCGGTGAATTTCGACACGGTGCCGGTGCTGCTGCCGCATGTGCAATCCGGACGGGTGCGAGGCATCGCCGTCACCTCCCTCCAGCGGGTGCCTGAAGCGTCCGATTTGCAGGCGATCGCCGAGACGGTGCCGGGCTTCGAGACGGTGAGCTGGGGCGGCGTTCTCGCCCCCGCCGGTACCCCGGCCCCGGTCATCGCCCGGCTGAACGCGGCGATGCGGGAGGCGATGGCGCGGCCGGATGTTGGCGGGGCGCTAGCCCGGCAGGGCATCCAGCCGCAGAGCGGGCCGCCCGAGGCCTTCGGCGACTATGTCGCGGCCGAGGTAAGGAAATGGACCCAGGTGGTTCAGCGCATGGGGCTGCGGCCGGACTGACCCGGCCGCGGCCCCATCCGGATCAGGCCGCCGTCACCGGCAGCCTGAGGCAATGGCCCTGCTGCGCCAGCACCGGCCGCCAGCCCTCGATCAGCCGCTGATAGGCACGCCCCACCGGGCGGATCTTGCGGTCCAGGTCGTAGAGGCCGCGCGGGTTCACGTCGCCGCGGCGCTCGCGCAGCGCATGGGTCCAGTCGATCTGGTCGGTCAGCGAGTACCAGGTGAATCCGAGGATGGGCACGCCGTCGCGGCGGAGGCGCATCAGGCCCGACCACTGCTTCCACAGCCACCGCTCGGCCTCGTCGCCGCGCGGGCCCTCGTCCATGTTGGTCTCGGTATGCATGATCGGCAGGCCGTAGCGGCTATGGTAGTCGCGCGTCACGGTGTCGTAGCCGAAGACCTCGCCAGCCCAGCGGCTGTGGCCGCTGGAGCCGATGATGTGCTCGTTGGTCGCGTACCAGTCATTGCCCATGATGCAGTGGCGCTTCAGCGCCGGGGCCGAGCGCTGGAAGAAGTGGTACTCCTCCCGCGTCATGCCGTTGTCCATCAGGTACTCGTACATCGAGGAGCAGACGCGGTGGCCGTAGTTGAGGTCGAGCGTCAGGAAGCGCTCGGCATTGCGGTGGTCGGCATGGACCAGCGAATCCGGGCATTCGGCATGGAACTGCTCGGTCGATTCGGACTGGATGAAGATCGCATCCGGCCGCACCCGCACGATCGCCTGCATCGCCATGACGTTGGCGCGGACGATGTTCTTGATGGCGGTGACATAGCTGCGGTCATCGGTCCGCTGCTCGTTCCACCAGCCATACTTCGCGGAGAAGACGGCGGTGATGAACATCTCGTTCACCGGGGTGTAGAGCTGCACCCAGGGAAAGCGGCGGGCGAAGGCCTCGGCATAGGCGGCGAAGAGCTCCGGGAAATCCGGGTTCTGGAAGTCGCCGATCCAGTCGGGCACACCGAAATGGCAGAGATCGACCACCGGCAGGATGCCGAGGCGGCGGACCTCGGCGAAGGACTCGTCGGCGAAGGCAAAGTCATGCAGCCCGGGGCCGCGGAGGGAGGTGTGGAGCTGCGGGCCGTAGCGCAGCACGCCGCAGCCGATCTCCTTCACCAGGGCGAGGTCCTCGCGCCAGCGGTCGTAATGGCCGCATTCGGCCATCTGGTCGCGACGGATACGGCCACCCTCGATGGTGGGGGCGCTGTTCTCGATGCCGGTGGCGAACAGGAAGCCCTGTTCGGCCAGGCTGTGGAGGCCGAGCGCGGCAGGAGAGGCGGGGCGGGCGGGCAGGGCGTCCAACATAGCGGGTCCCACGAAAGCGTGATCCCGACAGTATTCAGTATTCCGTGAGCCACTGCACATGAACTGCGTGTAATCTTTGCGTGGCAAGCGCGAGCGCTGCATCCTTGCCACATGCAGATCGACGACCCGGCGGTGATCGCCGAAGCCCGTGCCCTTTTCGACCGCTACGAGGCGGCCATCGCCGGCAACGACGCCGCCACGCTGGATGCCTGCTTCTGGGCCGACCCGCGCACGGTGCGCTTCGGCATCACGGAGATCCTCTACGGGATCGAGGCGATCCGCGCCTTCCGCGCCAGCGTCGCGCGCTATGCGCCGCGGGCGGTCCGCCGGGTCCATATCACCAGCTTCGGGCCGGACGTCGCCTGCACCCATCTGGAGTACGAGCGCACCGATAGCGGCCTGGTCGGGCGGGAGACGAAGATCATGGCCCGGCTGCCGGAGCAGGGCTGGCGGGTGGTTTCCGCCCATGTCTCGCTGCTGGCCGGGGGCGATCCCGGCCGGGTGCAGCGATGACCCGGAGCGCCGTCATCGGCGGCGGCATCCTCGGCGCCTGCACGGCGCTGGAGCTGCTGCGGGCCGGGCATCAGGTGACGATCATTGAGCCGGGCCCGCCGGGTGGGGAGCAATCGGCCAGCTACGGCAATGGCTGCTGGCTCAGCCCGATGTCGGTCATTCCTCCCGCCGTGCCGGGGCTGTGGCGGAAGGTGCCGGGCTTCCTCGCGGACCCGCTCGGGCCGCTGGCCATCCGCTGGGGGTATTTCCCAAGGGTGATGCCCTGGCTGCTCCGCTACCTTGCCTCCGGCTGGACCGAGGCGCGGGTGCTGCAGACGGCCCAGGCGCTGCGGGCACTGCTGCGGGGGTCGCCTGCGCTGCATGCGGCGCTGGCCGAGGCCGCGGGCGTCGGCCACCTCATCGAGCGGCGGGGGCTGATGTATATCTACCCCTCCCGCGCCGAATACGAGGCGGAGGCAATGGCCTGGCGCATCCGTCGCCAGGTCGGCGTCGAGTGGATCGAACTTTCCGCCGAGGAGCTGCGCCAGCGCGAGCCGGAGCTCGACCGACGCTACGGCTTCGCCGCGCTGGTGGAGGAGGGCGGGCATTGCCGCGATCCGGGCGCCTATGTCGCGGCGCTGGTGGCGCTCGCCGAGGCAGAGGGCGCGCAGCGCATCACGGCCCGCGCAACAGGCTTTCGCCTCGATGCAGGCCGCCTGCGCGCGGTACGGACCGACGCGGGTGAGGTCGCGGCCGACCGCGCCGTCATCGCCGCCGGCGCCCATTCGCGGCCGCTTGCCGCCGCCGTCGGGGATGCCGTGCCGCTCGAGACCGAGCGCGGCTATCACGCGATGATCGAGGGTGCCGAGACCGGGCCGCGCACGCCGCTGATGCCCTCCGACGGCAAGATGTCCGTCACCATGACGGCGCGCGGCCTGCGCTGCGCCGGCCAGGTGGAGATCGCCGGCATCGAGGCCGCGCCCAACTGGAAGCGCGCCGAGATCCTCCGCGACCACCTGCTGCGCAGCTTCCCCGCCCTGCCGCGCGACCTGCCGGCGGAGCGGGTGAAATTCTGGATGGGCCACCGCCCGAGCATGCCGGACGGGCTGCCCTGCCTTGGCCCCTCCCGCGCGACGGCGGATGTCGTCCATGCCTTCGGCCACGGGCATGTCGGCCTCGTCTCGGCGCCGCGCAGCGCCCGGCTGGTGGCGCAGATGCTGACGGGGCAACCGGCGGAGATCGATCTGGCGCCCTATGACCCGCGCCGATTCGGATGATTTCGTGCTCGCTTTGTCGCAGCGTCAATGTCATCCTTCCAAGTAGCGGTCCTGCATCCTCGTTGGGCCGTTCGACCTAGATACGGATCAATCAGCAAGTGCCTTCCGACAGCGACATTCAGGGCGGCGCCGGGCCCGTCGAAGCCCAGGTGAAATGGTACAACGCCCGCAAGGGGTTCGGCTTCGTGCTTGGCCCCGACGGACAGGACGTGTTCTTCCATGCCTCCGCCCTGACCGAGGCCGGGATCGAGCCACCTGAAACCGGCGATACGCTGGTCTGCGAGATCGGCACGGATCGACAGGGTCGACGGCTCGTCACGCGCATTACCGAGCGTCGGCTCGGCGAGGGCGGCGGGGCGGCAGCGTCTGGCGCGGCGCGGCGCCCCTTCCGGGAAGGCGGCTTCGGCGACCGTCCCCCGCGGCGTGACTTCGGCGGCGGCGGCTTCGGCGACCGTCCCCCACGGCGCGATTTCGGCGGTGGCGGCTTCGGCGACCGTCCCCCGCGGCGCGACTTCGGTGCAGGCGGCGGCTTCGGCGCCCCACGCGCGGCCTTCGGCGACCGTCCCCCGCGGCGCGATTTCGGCGACCGCGATGCGGGCGGGCCGACCTATGCGGTGAACGGCACCGTCAAGTGGTTCGACCAGGTGCGCGGCTTCGGCTTCGTCACCCCGGATGATGGCGGGCAGGATGTGTTCCTGCATTCCTCCGTGCTGCAGCGCGCCGGCAAGGCCGATGTGCAGCAGGGCGAGAAGGTCGCGCTCGATGTGCGCGACGGCCAGCGCGGGCGGCAGGCGGTCAGCCTGAAGGAGTAAGGTTCTCGCGCCAAGCGGCCTGACGGGTTGAAGGGGGTCCCGGCCGGAAGGCGGGGGCCCCTTTCTCGTATCAGGCGGCGGCTGGCCTCGCCGCGCCGGGCCGCCGCGGCAGGGCGGCCAGCATCTGGATCGTGCCGGCGACCAGCCCCATGCCAACCCCAAGCTTCCAGGCCAGGTCATAGGAGCCGAGCCGGTCGAAGATCAGCCCGCCGCCGAAGGCGCCGAGGAAGCTGCCGACCTGATGGCTGGTGAAGGCGAGGCCCTGCACCATGGCCTGCCAGCGCAGCCCGAACATCTCCGCCGTCATCCCGCCGACGAGCGGCGCCACGCCGAGCCAGAGGAAGCCCATGAGGGAGGCGAAGACCAGCGTGCTCCCCGGCGTCGGCGGCACGGCGAAGTACCAGGCGAGCACCAGCGAGCGCATCAGGTAGATGCCGCCCAGCAGCGCCGGCTTCGACCAGCGCCCGCCGGCCCAGCCGAAGAACAGGCTGCCAAGCACGTTGAAGCCGCCGATCGCCGCCAGCGCCTCGGCCGCCAGCATCGGGTCCATGCCGCAGATCTGCAGGTAGGAGGGCAGGTGGGTCGTCAGGAAGACGAGCTGCAGCCCGCAGATGAAATAGGCCCCCGACATGACGAGGAAGGGCCCGTGCCGCATGGCAAGGCCGAAGGCGGCGCCGGCCGTCGTCGCATCGTCCCGCGCCGGCGGCAGCTTCACCGCATCGACGCGCCCCGCCGCCCAGGCCGCGGGCAGCATGGCGAGGCCCAGCAGGAAGAAGCCGGCGACGCCGATGCGCCAGCCATAGCCGGCCGAGAGGATCTGCCCGATGGGTGCCGCGATCAGCGCCCCGAGCGAGCCGGCCGCCGAGACGATGCCGAGCACCGTGCTGCGCAAGGCCGGCGAGACGGGACGAGAGGCAACGGAGAGCGCCATGCCCGAGGCGGTGCAGGCCAGCGCCAGGCCGATCAGCACGCCGGCGCCGAGCGTCACCTCGATCGCCGAATGCGCCACCCCCAGCAGCGCCAGCCCGGCGAGATAGGCGAGCACGCCCACCATCAGCACAGGGCGGAAGCCGTAGCGCCCGGCGATCGCCCCGGCGAAGGGTTGCAGGAAGCCCCAGGCCAGGTTCTGCACCGCGACGGCCAGAGTGAACTGCGAGACGGCGATGCCGATATCCTGCACCGCCGGCTGCATGAAGAGGCCAAGGCTCTGCCGCAGTCCCATGGCGAGGCTCAGCATGACCGAGGCGCCGATGAGGATGGGCGCGACGGGCCTCAGCCCGCGAAGGTCAGCCATGATCCGGTTCGTCCCCTGGAATTCTGAGATGTCAGCAGACGCCTTGGCGCGACGCCCGTCCAACGAATAGTCTCCCTTCTGGGATGAGCTGGAATCATGCGAGCCATGCGGGTTTCGGTGGGCTGCCGCTCGCCGCGCTGCGCGCCTTCGAGGCGGCGGCGCGGCATGGCAGCTTCCAGTCCGGGGCCGCGGAGATCGGGCTGACGCCCTCGGCCGTCAGCCATCACGTGCGCGGACTGGAAGCGACGCTGGGTGTGCCGCTTTTCCGCCGCCTGCATCGCGGCGTGGCGCTGACCCCGGCCGGGGCGAGCCTGGCTGCCTCCCTTGCCGATGGGTTCGGCGCCATCGCCGCCGCCTATGCCGCGGCCCGGGCGCCGCGCGGTCCGCTCGCCGTCTCCGGCGCGCCGGTCTTCGCCGCGCGCTGGCTGCTGCCGGCGATGGACGCGCTGCGGCGCGAGGGGATCGAGCTGCGGGTGGAGCTTTCCAGCCGCGCGGCCGACCTCGAGAGCGGCGCCTGCGACGTCGCCATCCGCATGGGGCGGCGGCCGCCGGCGCATCTGGCCTCGGAGCGGCTGGCCTCGACCACGGCCGTGCTGCTCGCCTCGCCGGGGCGGATGGCCGGAAGGACGGCGCTGACGCCGGCGGAGATCGCCGAGGGGCCATTGCTCGGCATCAAGCCGCTGGCGGAGTTCTGGCCGCGGGTGCTGGCGCGCCTCGGCCTGCCGGAGGGACCGCGCCAGCAGATCGTCTCCGATTCCATGGAGGCGGCGCTGCGCATGGCGGAGGGCGGCTTCGGAATCGGCTTCGCGCCGGAGGTGGCGGTGCAGGACCGCATCGCCGCCGGCACGCTCTGCCTCGCCCATCCGCGGCGCTTCGGCGGCAATGGGCAATCCTATTGGTTCGTCACCCGGCCGGAGGCCGCCGCGCAGCCGGCCATCCGCCGGCTGCGGGAGTGGCTGAAGGCGGCGCTCGCCTCAGCGGGGTAGGGTGGCGAGCGCCTGCTCCAGATCGGCGATGAGGTCCGCCGGCTCCTCGAGACCGATATGCAGCCGCGCCATCGGCCCGCCGAACTCGCCCGTGCCGGCGCTGCGGGTGATGAAGCCCGTGGTCGGGATGGCGAGGCTCTCGAAGCCCCCCCAGCTCGCGCCGATGCCGAAGAGGGCGAGGCTGTCGATGACGCGCATCACATCCTCCATCGCATAGCGCGGCTGGAAGACGACGCCGAAGAGCGAGCAGGCGCCGGTGAAGTCGCGCTTCCAGATCGCATGCTGCGGATGGCTCGGCAGGGCAGGGTGCATCACCTGCATCACCTCCGGCCGCCCCTCCAGCCAGCGGGCGACCTCGAGCCCGCTCGCCTCCTGGCGCTTGAGCCTCACGGCCATGGTGCGGACGCCGCGCAGTGCCAGCCAGACATCGTCCGGCGAGGCATATTGGCCGAGCAGCGAGCCGGTGGTGCGCACGGCCTGCCAGTCGGCCTCGCTGTTCACCGTGACGCTGCCGAGCAGCACATCGGAATGGCCGCCGACATATTTGGTCAGCGCCTGGATCGAGACGTCGACGCCATGCTGGAAGGGCATGAAGTGGTGGATGCCCCAGGTGTTGTCCATCAGCACCTTCACCCCGCGCGCATGGGCAGCGCGGGCGATGGCCGGGATGTCCTGCACCTCGAAGGTGTGGCTGCCGGGGCTCTCGGTGTAGAAGACGCGGGTGTTCGGGCGAATCAGCGCGGCGGCGGCGGCCTCATCGACGGTCGGGTCGTAATAGGTCGTCTCGATGCCCCAGCCCTTGAGCAGCCCCTCGCAGATGTTGCGGGCCGGGCCATAGGCGCTGTCCGGCATCAGGCAGTGGTCGCCCGCCTTGAGATAGGCGAGCAGCGGCACCGCGACGGCGGCGAGGCCGGTGCCGACGACCAGGCAGCGCGTGCCGCCCTCGATCTCGGCGATGACATCCTCGAAGGCGTAGTGCGTCGGGCCGCCCTGCGTCCCGTAGGTCATGTATTGTTCGAAGCGGTGCTTCGCGCCTTCGCGCCGCGCCTCGCAGTTGGGAAAGAGCACGGTGGAGCCGCGATGCACCGGCGGGTTCACGAAGCCATGCACATGCGTCCCCGCCCGGCCGGCATGGCTGAGACGGGTGGCGAAGCCCTGCGTCTTCGTCGAGGGGATGGAATCGTCCGGCATCAGGCGTGCACCTTCGGGGTTTCGGGCCGCCCGGCCCATTCGGTCCAGGAGCCGTCATAGACGGCGGGCTCGGGGAAGCCGGCCTGCACCAGGCCGAGCGAGAGGATGCAGGCAGTGACGCCCGTGCCGCAGGAGGTGACGACCGGCCGCTCCATGGTGACGCCGGCCGCGGTGAAGCGGGCGCGCAGCGCCGCTGGCTCCAGCATGGTCTGGTCCGGCCGCAGCAACTCGTTGAAGGGCACGTTCGCCGCACCCGGCATGTGGCCGGAGGGCAGGCCGGGCCGCGGCTCCGGCGCCGTGCCGTCGAACCGGCCCTTGGCACGGGCATCGAGGATCAGCGCCCCGCCGCCGCCCTGGCGCACGATGCGCTTCACGTCGCCGATGCCGCGCACCAGTTCGGCCTGGAAATCGGCGACGAAATCCACGGAATCGCGCGGCGGCGGCGGGCCGGCTTCGGCCGGGCGGCCTTCCTTCAGCCATTTCGGCAATCCGCCATCCAGCACGGCCGCCTGGGTGTGGCCGAAGAGTCGCATCAGCCACCAGCCGCGCGCCGCCGAGGCCAGCCCCTTCTGGTCGTAGAAGACAAGGCGCGCGCTGTTGGAGACGCCGAGCAGCCCCATCAGCTTCTCGAACCGCGCCGGGCTCGGGATCATGTGCGGCAGCGAGGCGTCCGGGTCGGCGATGAGGTCGATGTCGAAGTAGTCGGCGCCCGGGACATGCGCCTCGGCGTATTTCGCGCGGCCGTCATGCGGCTCGTTGGGCAGGTATTTCGTGGTATCGAAGATCATCAGGTCCGGCTTGCCGAGTTCGGCCGCCAGCCATTCCGTGGAAACCAGGTTCTCCATCGACTGCCTACTCCCCGGCGAGCACGAGATAGACCCGCCTGTTCTGCTTGCCCTTGTTCTCGAGCTTCGTCACCTCGAGCCGGCCGATCTCGCCGGTGCGGCGCACATGCGTCCCCCCGCAAGGCTGCAGGTCGACCGGCGCCGCCTCCGGCCCGATCCGCACCAGACGGATGCGCCCGGCGCCGCGCGGCGGCTGCACCGAGAGGGTGCGGACGAGGGAGGGGTTGGCCTCCAGCTCCGCCTCGCTGATCCAGCGCTCGCCGACGGGGTGGTCGGCGGCGACCAGCGCGTTCAGCGCCTCGGTCAGCGACTCCTTGGTGGGCGGCGCGGCGAGGTCGAAATCGAGGCGGGAGCGGTCGGCGCCGATCTGCCCGCCGGTGACGCCGGCGCCGGGGATCAGGCTGCACAGCAGATGCAGCGCGGTGTGCATCCGCATGTGCCGGTGGCGCGGGCCCCAGTCGAGCACGGCCGTGACGGCGGCGCCGACCGGCGGCAGCGCCGCGCCCTCGGCGGGGAGGTGGAGAACGCTGTCCTCCGGCCCCTTCACCGCCTTGATCACCGGCATCTCGCCGCCCTCCCAGCGGAGCCATCCGGCATCGCCGGGCTGGCCGCCGGCCTGGGCGTAGAAGGGGGTACGGTCCAGCACCACCCCCTCGGGCCCGGCGGCGAGCACGGTGGCCGCCGCTTCGGTGAGATAGGCGTCGTCGCGGTAGAGCAGTTCGGTCGGCATCAAACCCATTCCTGTCGCAGCCGGGCGCGGTGGTGGCGCAGCCACCAGAGGCAGAGCCCGGCCGTCGCATTCTCGATGCGGTGCCCGTCCAGCAGGACGAAGGCTTCCTCCGCCGGCAGGATCAGCACCCGGATATCCTCGCCCTCGTTCACCAGGCCATGGGTGCCGGCTTCGGCGGCCTCGGGCAGGGTGACGCGGGCGGCATAGAGGAACATCGTCTCGTCGCAGCCGCCCTGCATCAACATGGTGCGGCTGATGAACTCCATCGGCCCGGCGCGGAGGCCGGTTTCCTCCTCCAGCTCGCGCCGTGCCGCCGCTTCCGGATCCTCGCCCTGCTCCAGCAGGCCGGCGGCGCATTCGGTCATGATGCCGGGGAAGCCGGCGGCGAGCGCAGGCAGGCGGAACTGCTCGATCAGCGCCACCGCATCCGCCGCCGGGTCGTAGGGCAGCACGGCGACGCCACGGCCGCGGCGCCACAACTCCCAGGTCAGCTCGGCCGAGCGCGCCCCGTCGAAGCGCTGGTAGCTGAAGCGCACGCGCTGCAGCGGGAAGCGGCCGTCCCAGACGACCTCATCCGCCAGCACATCGAGACCGGGATGCGCCGGGATGGGCGGCGCCTTGGGTGATCTGGCTTTCATGCGCCGGCGACCCTAGCCTTGGCGGGAAACGCCGTCCATGGACACCCAGACCGAAACCCTCCCTGCCGAGCCCGCCTCGGACCTCGCCGCGCGACGCCGGCGTGCCGTGCTCGGCGTGCTGGGCGCGGCCGCCGTCTTCTCGTTGGCCGCCGCGCTGGTGAAGGGGCTGCGCGGCGAACTGCCGCTGGCGCAGGTGGTGCTCTGCCGCAACCTCTTCGCCATCCCGGCCCTGCTGCCGCTGCTCTGGCAGGCGGGCGGCATCGCCGCGCTCCGCACCCGGAACCCGGTGCTGCACGGGGTGCGGATGCTGACCGGCCTGGTCGGCATGGCGGGCGCCTTCTACGGCTACACGGTGCTGCCGCTGGCGACCGTCACCGCGCTCGGCTTCACCATGCCGCTCTTCCTGACGTTGCTCTCCATCCCCCTGCTCGGTGAGCGGGTGGGGCCGCGGCGGGGGCTGGCGGTGCTGGTCGGCTTCGGCGGCGTGCTGCTGATGGCGCTGCCCATGGGCGGAACGGGCGGTGGGGCGGGGCAGGGGCACCTGCCGGGGACGCTCGCCGTGCTGGCGGGCGCGGTCTGCTGGGCGCTCTCGATGATCACCATCCGCCGCATGGGCCATGCCGGCGAAAGCAATGCGACGATCGTGCTCTGGTTCGCCCTCGGCGCAACGCTGGTCTCGGGCGCCCTCGCGCTGCCCGTCTGGGTGCCGCCCACCCCGCTGCAATGGGCGATGCTGGCCGGCACCGGCCTGCTCTCCGCCATCGCCCAGGTGATGATGACGGAGGCCTACAGGCGGGGCGAGGCGACGCTGCTCGCCCCCTTCGAATACTCCGCCATCCTCTGGACGACGCTGATGGGCGTGCTGCTCTGGGGCGAGCTGCCGGATGGCTGGGACGTCGCCGGCATCGCCGTGCTGGTCGGCAGCGGCCTCTATATCTGGCGGCGAGAGGTGGCCCTCGGCCTCAGGCGGTGAGCGCCGGCACCGGCACCGGCTGGCGGCCCTCGGCGCGGCCATGGCGGCGGTAGTGCTCGCGGCCCGAGGACAACTGCTCCGCCTTCACCGCAGCCTGCACATCCGGATACCGCTGCAGGTACCAGGACTCGTCGAACTCGAATTCCTCCTGCTCCTCCGCATCCGGCTCGGGCGGGGCGAGGCGGCCGGTTTCGGCGCGCAGGCGCAGAAGCTGGATCTGCAGCAGCATCACCGCCTCCTGCGCGTGGTTGCGGGCGTTCTCGGCTTCGTTGCGGGCGATGGTGAGGCTGGCCTGCTCGGCCTCGAGCCGGGCGAGGGTCTCGGCGGCGGTGCTGGCTTCGGCCACGGCCTTGCCGGCCCTTGCTTCGGCAGCAGCTTCCGCCCGGCGGGCGGCGTCGCGCTCGGAGCGGAGGCTGATGGCCTCCGCCTCGGCCGACTCGCGGGCGGTGCGGTTCTGCTCGGCAAGGCTCGTCGCCTCGGCGGCGCGGGCCGCGGCGGCGGCTTCCGCCTGACAGGCGGCGTCGCGCTCGGTGCGGAGGCTGGCGGCCTCCGCCTCGGTCGCCTGCCGGGCCTTCAGCAGCGCATCGCGTTCGTCGCGGACGCGGAGGGCGGCGGCGCGCAATTCGTTGAAGCGGGACTCGGCGGTCTTGCGTGCCTCCTCGGCCGCCTGGCGGGCAGCGAGATGCGCGGCCCATCCGGCGCGGAGGCCGGCGATGTCCGCCTCGGCGGCCTGGCGGGCGGCGAGGTGCTCGTTCCAGGCGGCGCGCAGCCCTGCCGCCTCGGCCTCCGCCGCCTGCGCCCGGGCCTCGGCGGCCGCGATGCGAGCCTCCGCCGCCTGGCGGGCGGCGAGATGTTCGTCCCATCCCGCACGCATCGCCGTGGCATCGGCCAGCGCCTGCACGGCCTTGGCTTCGGCGGCGCTGCGGGCGGCGGCATGGGCGTCCCATTCGGCGCGGAGCTCGGCTGCCTCGGCGATCGCCGCATCGGCATGGCGCTGGAGCAGCACGCGCTCGTATTCAGCCCGGCCGATCAGGGCCGAAAGCCGTTCGTATTCGGCGCGGTAGTCGTCGCGCTCCGCCTCGATCTGCCGCTTGGCCGGCCTCAGGACCCGTTCGAGCATCGTATCCGTCCTGTTCAGCCGCCCTGGGGCCGGATGCCGCGCGCCATCAGGCGGAGGCTCCCGGCCATGACCCGCAGCCGCGTCGCCAGCTGGCGGAGGCCGCGCCGGCGCAGCGGGTTCCAGCGCCCGCGGCGTTCGGCCAGGCAGCGTTCCGCCGCGGCCTCGCATTGCCGCGCAGCGGCTTCCAGCCCGGCGAGATAACCCTGGGTGAAATCGCGGTCCTGCTCCTCATCGGCCAGCCAGCCACCCTGCAACCAGGTCCCGAGGCTGCCGGCGAGCGGAGCGGGAAGAGGTGTCCCTGCCTCGGCCAGCCCCAGGGCGATGGACCGCAGCAACGCCATCTCCGCCGTGGGCGGCGCCCCGGCCAGGTCTTGCTGCTCGCCCAACACCGGGACCCCCTATCAACCGCGAAGCGCGCCACCATACCGGAGCAAGCTTGCCGGAATGCTGACCGCCAAGCCCCTTCTTCTAACGCCGCGGTTGCGTCTGTCAGCGGGAAAACGCCGCCTCAGACGGGTTCGAGACGCTTGGCGAACCAGTAGCGGATGGCGCCTGGCGGCATGTCGATCACCTGCCCGACCTCGACATAGCCCTGCTTGCGGTAGAAGTCCGGCGCCTGGAAGGACCAGGTGTTGAGATGGGTGCCGATGCAGCCGTTCTCCTGCGCCAGCACCTCGGCCGCGGCGAGCAGGCGGCTGCCCCAGCCCTGGCCGCGGAGGGCCTCGGCAACCCAGAGCCAGTCGACATAAAGCCAGCCCCAGGCGATGTCGCATCGGGCTCCGCCCTGAACCGCGCCGGCCGCATCGCGCGCCAGGACCCAGTGCTCCACCCCGCGCAGCCGGCCATAGGCCGCGCGGTTATGCGCGGCGAGGCCACGGCCGACCGCCTTCCGGTCGGCGAGGGCGGGCCGCGCCGCGGTTTCCAGGGCGAGGGTCACAGCGTCTTCTGGAACCAGATGCGGGCATGGCCGGGCGGCATGCCTTCGAGCCGGCCGAATTCGGCATAGCCGTGCCGGGTCCAGAAGGCCGGGGCCTGGAAGCTGAAGGTATCCGTATAGGCATGGGTACAGCCGCGGGCGCGGGCGATGGCCTCCGCCCGCTCCAGCAACTGCCCGCCGAGCCCTTGGCCGCGCTGCTCCGGTGCCATCCACAGCCAATCGATGAAGAGCCAGTTCCAGTAGGTGAGGCCGAGCAGCCCGCCGCGGACCTCGCCGGCCGGGTCGCGGGCGAGGACGGTCACCGGCTCCCGGTCATAGGGGCCGCCCATCTCCTGGTTGTAGGCATGGAGGCCGCGCTGGATGGCGGCGACGGCCTCCATCTCCGGATAGTCGTCCTCGCTGATCTCGATGGCGGGCCGGCTGTCTCGCTGCGGGTCGCTCATCCGCCGAACCGCCCCCAGGCGGCGACGCCCGTGGTCAGCAGGCCGAGGACGAGATTCATGACGATGAGCTGGCGGATGCGGTCGGCCTGCACGGCGGCGCCGGCCGCATCGCCCCGGGCGCGGGCCGTGCGGAATTCCCGCCAGGGCCCGGTGACGATGGTGAGGAAGACCCCGACCATCAGCAGCGCGGTGAGATGCATGACATGGATGTGCCACCCCGCGCCGCGGAAGCCGCCATACCAGCCGAAGAGCAGCAGGTAGCCGGTCAGCAGCAGGATCGGCATGGCATGCCAGACGATGAGGAAGAATCGCTTCAGCACCGCCTCGTGCAGGGCGAGGCGCTGCGGCGGCTCCAGCACCGCGAGCGCCGGGCGGAGGACGAGGATGGCGAAGACCATCCCCCCGACCCAGAGCACCGCCCCGAGCACGTGGAGGGCGTAGAACAGGCTACCCAGCATCGATCATTCCTTGGACATGGCGGCGATGGCAGCCGCGAGCGCCCGCAGTTCGGCTGCGGCGGGGCTCTTCGGCGCGGACTCGGTCACCGCGAGCCCATCGAGGAAGGCGGTGACGAATTCAACCCTGTTGCCGAGGCTGCTCCCCAGTACCGGCACGCCGCGCTCGGCGAGCGCCGCCCGGATGCTCTCCCGCAGCCGGCCCTGCGCGGGCACGCGGTTGAGCACGGCGGTGACACGGCGATGCGCCTCGACCGCCAGCTTCACCGTCGCCTCGCTGGCCCAGAAATCGGCGGGCGAGGGTTGCATCGGCATCAGGATGAGGTCGGCGGCGCGGATCACCTGCTTCGTCTCGGTCTCGGCATGGGGCGGGGTGTCGACGATGACGAAGTCCTGGTCGCGCCGCAGCCGGTCCAGCGCACCCGGGACGCGCCAGCCGGAGGGGCTGTCGAAGCTCAGCGACCGGGCGCGGGCGCCCTGCTTCTGCCGCTCCTGGTGCCAGCGGGCGAGGGATTGCTGCGGGTCCGTATCCAGCAGGGTGACGCGGTGGCCCTCGCCCGCCAGCGCCGCCGCCAGGTTGGCCGCGACGGTCGACTTCCCGGCGCCCCCCTTCTGCTGCGCCACTGCCACGACGAAGGCCATGCCTGCTGCTCCCTGCGCGAAAGCGGGCAACCTAGCCCGGATCGGCGCGGAGGCCAGCATCGCCATGCCGGGAGCCCCGGTTTAGCCTGGGCATCTTGAGGGAGGGTTGCATGAACCAGCTTGATCTTCAGGGGCGTGTCGCCGCCATCACCGGCGGGGCGCGCGGCATCGGGCTCGCCATCGCCGAGCGCATGGCGGCAAGCGGTGGCCGCGTCGCGCTCTGGGATGTCGACCTGGCCGAGGCGGAACGGCAGGCGGCACGCCTCGGCGGCGTCGCGGCGCGGGTGGACGTGACCGACCTCGCGACGATCGAGGCCGCGCTCCAGGCGACCGAGGCGGCGCTCGGGCCGCTCGACATCCTCGTCGCCAATGCCGGGATCACCGGGCCGAATGCGCCGGTCGAGAGCTATCCGGTCGATGCCTGGCGGCAGGTGATCGAGATCGACCTGACGGGCGTCTTCCTCTGCTGCCGGGCGGTGGTGCCGGGGATGCGGGCGCGCAACTACGGCCGCATCGTCAACATCGCCTCGGTCGCCGGCAAGGAGGGCAACCCGAATGCCGCGGCCTACTCGGCGGCGAAGGCGGGGGTGATCGGCCTGACCAAGTCGCTCGGCAAGGAGCTGGCGACCACCGGCATCCGGGTGAATTGCGTGACGCCGGCGGCGGCGAAGACCGACATCTTCAAGCAGATGACCGAGGCGCAGATCGGCTACATGCTCAGCAAGATCCCGGCGAACCGCTTCGTCGATGTCGAGGAGATCGCGGCGCTTGCCTGCTGGCTGGCGACCGAGGATTGCAGCTTCTCGACCGGGGCGGTGTTCGACGTGTCGGGTGGCCGGGCGACCTACTGAGCTAGGCCGCCTGCTGGCGAAGGATGGCAAGGCCCCGTCGGATCGCCTCCGCGATCCGCTCGGCCGGCATCGCCCCGCTGAACAGCACATGCCCGTCGAGCGCGAAGGTCGGCACGCCGGAGAGGCCCATCTGGCGAAAGCCGGCATCCTCGGCGCGGATTTCCTCGGCCCCTTCGCTGCTGGCGAGGAAGGCCGCGGCCGCTTCGGCATCGAGCCCCGCCTCGCCGGCCAGCGCGGCGAGCACCTCGGGCTGGCCGATATCCCGGCCTTCCTGGAAATAGGCGCGGAAGATCGCCTCCTTCACGGCCGATTGCAGGGCGAGGCTGCGCTCCCCGGCCCAATGGATCAGGCGGTGCGCGGCGATGGTGTTCGGCGTCCGCTGCATCAGGTCGTGGCGGAATTCGAGTCCGGCGGCACGACCGGCCGTGGCGACCTGCGCATCCAGCTCCCGCCCACGCGCCTCGCTGCCGAATTTGGCGGCGCGGTAGCTGGCGCGGTCGACACCCTCCGCTGGCATGTCCGGGTTGAGCTGGAAGGCGCGCCAATGCACCTCGAACCGCTCGCCCTCGTCTGCCAGGAGGGCCAGCGCGCCTTCGAGGTTGCGCTTGCCGATCCAGCACCAGGGGCAGATGGCGTCGGAGACCACGTCGATCCGCGAGGGGCGGGGCTGGTCCATGGGTATTCTCCTGCTGGTCCCGGCAAGGTCGGCCCTCGGCCTTGCCGGTGCAAGATGCGTCCCGCTGGACTAGCGCCCGGCGTGCCACCATCTTCCCCGGCGCAACCGGGAGGAGCCCCGATGAAGGTCCAGAACGTCCTCGCCACCATCGGCGGCACGCCGCATATCCGCCTCAACCGGCTCTTCGCCGGAGCGGAGGTCTGGATCAAGTCGGAGCGGTCGAATCCGGGCGGCTCGATCAAGGACCGCATCGCGCTGTCCATGGTGGAAGCGGCCGAGGCGTCCGGCGTGCTGAAGCCGGGCGGCACGATCGTCGAGCCGACCTCGGGCAATACCGGCATCGGCCTCGCCATGGTGGCGGCGGTGAAGGGCTACCGGCTGATCCTCGTCATGCCGGAAAGCATGTCGGTCGAGCGGCGGCGGCTGATGCTGGCCTATGGCGCGAGCTTCGACCTGACGCCGCGGGCGGGCGGGATGAAGGCCGCCATCGCCCGGGCGCAGGAGATCGTCGCCGCGACGCCCGGCGCCTGGCTGGCGCAGCAATTCGAGAATCCGGCCAACCCGGAGGTCCATGCCCGCACCACCGCGCAGGAAATCCTGCAGGACTTCCCGGAGGGAATCGATGCGCTCATCACCGGCGTCGGCACTGGCGGGCACATCACCGGCTGCGCGCGGGTGCTGAAGGCGCAGTGGCCGGGCCTGAAGGTCTTCGCGGTGGAGCCCGCGGCCTCGCCGGTGATCTCGGGCGGCGAGCCCTCGCCGCACCCGATCCAGGGCATCGGCGCCGGCTTCATCCCGGCGAATCTGGAAACCGGGCTGCTCGACGGCGTCGTCAAGGTCCAGGCCGACGACGCCAAGGAGTATGCCCGGCGCTCGGCGCGCGAGGAGGGGCTGCTGGTCGGCATCTCCTCCGGCGCGACGCTCGCCGCCATCGCGCAGAAGCTGCCGGAACTGCCCTCCGGGGCGCGGGTGCTCGGCTTCAACTACGACACCGGCGAGCGTTACTTCTCGGTCGCTGATTTCCTGCCGGAGTGAACGGAATGGCCGAGGAAACCCCGCTGCTGGTGACCCGCGAGGGCCCGGTGGTCCGTGCCACCATGAACCGGCCGGAACGCCGCAACGCCCTCAGCATGGCCATGGGCGAGGCCTGGGACCGGCTGCTGGCCGAACTCGCCACCGACCGCAGCGCGCGGGTGCTGGTGATCGCCGGCGCCGGCGGGCATTTCTGCGCCGGCCTCGACCTGACCGAGGTGGCCTCCGACGAGGCGCCGGAGCAGAAGCTGGCCCGGCAGCAGGCCCGCAACCGCCGCACCGGCGCCCGCTTTGCCGATATCGCGGCGCTGCCCCAGGTGGTGATCGCGGCGATCGAGGGTTCCTGCCATGCCGGCGGGCTCGGCTTCGCCTGCGCGGCGGATATCGCCCTGGCCGCCGGCAATGCCCGCTTCGCCGCGCCCGAGGTACGGCGTGGCCTGGTGCCGGCGCAGATCCTGCCCTGGCTGGTGCGGCGCATGGGGCGGCCGGCGGCGACGCGCCTGGTGCTGGAAGCGACGGTGATCGACGCGGCGGAGGCCGGGCGGATCGGCGTGGTGCACCAGGTGCTGCCCGATGCGGCGGGGCTCGCGGCGCAGCTGGAGGCGACCATCGCCGCGGTGCTCGAGGGTGCGCCGGGGGCGCTGGCCGAGACCAAGGGGCTGCTGGCCGCCCTCGGGCCCATCGCGCCGGAGGCCTATGCCGAGGCGGGGGCGGCCGCCTTCGCCCGGACCGCGTCCAGCGAGGAGGCGCAGGAAGGCATCGCCGCTTTCAAGGCGAAGCGGAAGCCGCGCTGGGCCGGCTAACTGCTCTGGAAATCATTCGGGCTTGGCGGCCCGGGCGCAGTCGCCGGAGTCCTGGATGGCAAAGGGCCTTGAGCCATACCAATGGCTTGAAGCATGACCCGCGACGAGATGGTCGCGGGTCATGGTATTTTGCCGTCCTCAGCCTGAGGGGTTCCGCGACGCAGCAAGACCGCAAGAAGTCTGCTTGGTGCTGCCGCTGATGAGCCGATCCGGAGGTTTTTGAGCCGACTCCAGGCCGCCCACTTCTTGGGTGCTTGCTTGGCGCAACGATCAGCGCGTCGAGGGTTAATTGGCTCGATGCGCCGTCCGTGCTCCGAGCCGACAGGCAGCCAAGGGAGAAGATCACTTTTTCGGGAGATTCATATCGCGATATCGTGTATGCCGTGTGTATCGGCCTCCAAGGGGCCGTTCCTTGCGGAAGGGCGGCATTGCATGCGCGACAAATCCCGTGGCGAATGGCGCATCGAAACCTTCGCGCTCGCCATCGCCGTCCTGTGGATGCTGGCGCTGCAACTCATCTGCGTCGTCCTCTGGGATGGCGGCTGGCTGACCCGTCAGGGCGCGCTGGTCCACTGGTTGCTCGTCGGCGTGCTTCCGCCGGCGCTTGCCCTCTGGCAGCTGGAAGGCCACCGGCCCGTGGCTTGACAGGCCGGTCTCACGCAGCCGTGACGCAACCGCGGCGGCGATCTCTGCTTGTTCCGGCCGCATGCCTGATCTCATCACCCTGCCGCCGCCGCCCCGGGTTCCAGGCCTGGGGCCGATCGCGGATGCGGCGCTTTTCCTCGATTTCGACGGAACGCTGGTGGAGATCGCCCCGCGTCCCGACGCGGTGGTCGTGCCGGAGCAACTGCCGCCCCTGCTGCACCGGCTGACCGAGAGGCTGGGCGGCGCCCTGGCCGTGGTCAGCGGCCGGGCGCTCGCCGCGCTCGACCATTTCCTGCCGGTGCCGATACCCAAGGCGGGGGACCATGGCGCCTCGCTTCGCCCGGATCCCTTCGCCCCGCCCCTCCTGCCGGATTTCGCTGATGTTCCGCCGGAGTGGCGGGCCGCGGCCGGTACGCTGGTCGCCCAGCACCCTGGCGCGCTGGTGGAAGACAAGGCGCATGGCTTCGTCATCCATTACCGCTTGGCGCCGGGCATGGGGGAGGCGGCGCGCGAGCTGCTTGCCGGCTTCGTTGCGCAGAACCCCCAGGCCTTCGACCTGCTCGAGGCCCGCATGGCCTGGGAACTCCGGCCGCACGGCGCTTCCAAGGCAACGGCGGTGCATGCGCTGATGACCCGCGCGCCCTTCACCGGCCGCACCCCCGTCTTCATCGGCGATGACGTGACCGACGAGGAAGGGATGGAGGCCGCCCGCAGCTATGGCGGCCAGGGCTGGCGGCTCGATGACATGTTCGGCACCCCGCAGGTGCTGCGCGAATGGCTCGCCGAGGCCGCGTCCGGACGATGAGACAACGCCTCGTCATCGTCGCCAACCGCGTGCCCAATCCCAAGGACCGCGGCGCCACGGCCGGCGGCCTCGCGGTGGCCTTGCAGGACGCCGTTGCCCAGCGCGAGGCAATGTGGTTCGGCTGGTCCGGCCAGACCGCCGAAGCCACGGCGGCACGGCCGAACGAGCTGGTGCAGGGCAAGCTCACCTATGCGACGCTCGACCTCGGGCGTGGGGACTATTCCCGCTACTACACCGGCTTCGCCAATGCCGTGCTCTGGCCGACGCTGCACTACCGGCTCGGCCTGGCTCGCTTCCTGCGGGAGGATTATGCCGGATACCGCGCGGTCAATGCCGCCTTCGCCGCCGCCCTCGCGCCGCTGCTGCGCCCGGACGACCTGGTGTGGACGCACGACTTCCACCTTTTCCCCTTCGGGCGGGAGTTGCGGCGGCTCGGCTGCACCCAGCGGCAGGGCTTCTTCCTGCACGTGCCGTTTCCGCCCTTCGGCCTGTTCTGTGCCCTTCCGCGCGCGGAGGAGCTGCTGGCCGACCTCGCCGCCTATGACGTGATCGGCGTGCAGACCGAGGACGACGCCGCCAACCTGCGCGGCGCGCTGGAGGCAGTGGGGCAGGGCGAGGCCGCCCGCCGGGTCGCGGCCTTTCCCGTCGGCATCGACGCCGAGGCCTTCCTTCGCCTCGCCGAGCGGGCCCTGTCCCGTGCCGAGACCCGCCGCTTCGAGCAGAGCCTCGTCGGCCGTGCCCTCGTCATGGGCGTGGACCGGCTGGACTACACCAAGGGCCTGCCGCAGCGCTTCGCCGGCTATGCCCAGCTGCTGGCCCGCTTCACCGCCAATCGCGGCCGGGCGACCTATCTCCAGGTGACGCCCGTGTCGCGCGGCGACGTGGCGCAATACCGCAGCCTCCGGCGCGAGCTCGACGAATGGGCCGGGCGCATCAACGGGCAGTATGCCGAGCCCGACTGGGTGCCGTTGCGATACATGACGCGGCCGGTGCAGCGGCCTGTGCTGGCAGGTTTCATGCGCCTTGCCCGGGTCGGGCTCGTGACGCCGCTGCGCGACGGGATGAACCTCGTCGCCAAGGAATACGTGGCGGCGCAGGATCCGGCCGATCCCGGCGTGCTGGTGCTGTCCCGCTTTGCCGGCGCCTCGCCCTCCATGCCGGGCGCGCTGCTGGTCAATCCGCTCGACCCGGACGAGATCGCCGAGAGCCTGGACGCGGCGCTCGCCATGCCGCGGGAGGAACGGGTGGCGCGCTGGCAGGCCAACCGCCCCGCCGTCTGGGAGGCGAGCGCCAAGGCCTGGAGCCAGTCCTTCCTGGCGGCGCTGGAGGGCTAGAGCGGTTTCCGCTCGGCTGCGCTTGCGGAAACCGCTCCAGCCTGTTGCTCGAACGAGCAGATTGCCCTTTGGGTGTTTTCACCCGTTCGGGGTTTGCTCTAGCTCAGCGGCACCGCGACATGGGTGCGGTAGGGCGTCCGCTCCCGCAGCCTCTCGTACCAGCCGCGCAGCCGCGGCAGGTCGGGCCGCTCGATCGGCAGCTGGAACCAGCGATGGAGGAAGCCGCCAAGGGCGATGTCGCCCAGGCCAAAGCCGCCGGCGATGTAGTTCCGCCCCTCCAGCGCCGCGTCGGCGATGCGCCAGAGCCGCGCCGCCGCCGCCTGCGCCGCCTCCGCCGCGGCGAGGTCGCGCCGTTCCGCCGGCGTCCGCACCCAGGTCCAGAAGATCACCCGCATCGGCTCGTTCATCGAGGCGAGCGTCCAGTCCATCCAGCGCTCGGCATCGGCCCGCGCCTCGGGCGCCTCCGCATAGAAGGCATTGCCGCCCGGCTGGGTGCGGCAGAGGTAGCGGAGGATCGCGTGGCTTTCCCAGAGCGTGTAGCCATGCGGCATGACGAGGGTCGGCACCGTGGCGTTCGGGTTCATCGCCGCATACTCGGCATCCCGCGTGCGGCCGAACTCCCCTCCGGCATCGATGCGGTGGAAGGGGATGGCCAGCTCGTCGAGCAGCCAGAGCACCTTCATCACATTGACCGAAGTGGCCCGGCCCCAGACGGTGATCGGCGAATGATCCATGGTTCAGCGCATCTCGACGGCAACATGGGTGGCGAAACCGGGGTGGCGCTCGCGCAGGCGGGCGTACCAGGCTTCGAGGCGGGGCATCGGCGCCCGCGCGACCGGCAGGGCGAACCAGCGGTGCAGATAGGGGCCGAGCGCGATGTCGGCCAGGGAGAAGCCACCGGCCACGTAGTCCCGGCCCTCGAGTTGCCGGTCCACCATCGCCCAGAGCCGCTCGGCCGCATCGCGCGCGCGGGCGGTGGCGGCGTGGTTGCGCTCGGCCTCGGGCGTGCGGACATAGGTGAAGAAGATCGTCACCATGGGCGGGTTCAGGCTGGCGAGCTGCCAGTCCATCCAGCGCTCGACATCGGCACGGGCGCGCGGTTCGGCGGGGTGGAGCGGGCTTCCCGGCGCATGGGTGGCAACCAGGTAGCGGAGGATCGAATTGCTCTCCCAGAGGGAGAAGCCGTCCGGCTCCTCGATGGTGGGCACCGTGCCGTTGGGGTTCATGGCAAGGTAGCCGGGCTCGTCGGTGCGGCCGAAGGCGCCGCCGGCCTCGATTCGCTCATAGGGAAGGCGAAGCTCCTCGCAGAGCCAGAGCAGCTTCATCACGTTGCTCGAGCTGGTGCGGCCCCAGAGCCTCAGCATCGCCCTGCCTCCCCCGATCCGGCGCGGACCCTATGCGCCCTTGGCCGCGCGGTCCAGTTGCGCCGGAGGCCAGGCGGCGCCACACAGGCGGCATGATCGCCACGCTCGCCCTTGCCCTGGCAGCCGCCGCGGCGCCGCTCTTCGCCCGCGCCAGCGAGGATATCTGGGGCATCGCCCCCTGCGAGCTCTGCACTTGGCAGCGCGTGCCCTACTGGGTGGCGGCAGCGCTGGCCCTGGCCGCCGCACTGCTGCCCCGGGCGCGGCGGCCGCTGGCCCTGCTGGCGATCCTGGCGGTGCTCGCCTCGGGCGCCATCGCCGCCTTCCATGTCGGGGTGGAGCAGGGCTGGTGGCCCTCGCCCCTGGCCGGCTGCCAGATGCCGCGCTCCGCCGGCGGGGCAAGCGTCGACGACCTCATGCGCTCGCTGGCCGCGGCCCCGTCCAAGCCCTGCGACGCGCCGACCTACCTGATCCCTGGCCTGCCGATCTCCATGGCCGGGATGAACCTGCTCTATGCGCTTGGCCTTTCGGCCCTGGCCGCCATCTGGATGCGGAGAGGAGTACGCCGATGACGATGAAGACCGACCGGCGGATGGTGGAGGAGACCATCCGCGTGGACCATGCCGGGGAATACGGCGCCAAGCGCATCTACCAGGGCCAACTCGCCGTGCTGCGCGGCACGAAATGGGAAGGGCTGATCCGCCACATGCAGGAGCAGGAGCAGGTGCATCTCGACACCTTCTCCCGCCTGATCGGCGAGCGCCGGGTGCGTCCGACGGCGTTGCTGCCGGTCTGGCACGTCGCCGGCTTTGCCCTCGGCGCGGCGACCGCCATGCTCGGCCACCGCGCCGCCATGGCCTGCACCGTTGCGGTGGAGGAGGCGATCGACGAGCATTACCAGGCGCAGGAGGCGGCGCTCGGCGAGGACGAAGGGCCGCTCCGCGCCCATATCGTGCAGTTCCGGGCCGAGGAGCTGGAGCACCGCGATATCGGCCTGGAGCACGAGGCGGAGCAGGCTCCCGCCTACCGGCTGCTGAGCGCCGCCATCAAGGCCGGCTGCAAGGTGGCGATCAAGGTGAGCGAGAAGATCTGATGGACACCCTGCCCCTGCCGGAAGCCGATGCCGCCACCACCGAGGCGGTGAAGGACTGGCTGGGGCGCTTCGCCGCCTGCGTGCGGGAGGTGGACTACGCCTCCGCCTACCCCTTCTGGCACGACAACATCGTCATCTTCGGCACCTATCAGGAGCTGGTGCGCAGCCGCCAGGCCTGGACCGACACCCAGTGGGACAATGTCTGGCCGCGGACCGAGGGCTTTGCCTTCGACCTCGGCAGTACGCTGGTGCTGGCCTCGCCGGACGGGGCGATGGCGGTCGCGGTCACCCCCTGGGACAGCACCGGCTTCCACCCGGACGGCACGCCCTTCCCGCGGCCCGGCCGGGCGACCATCGTGCTGGCGCGGCAACCGGATGGGCGTTGGGTCGGCGTCCACAGCCACATGTCGCTCCAGCGCGGCGTGCCGCAGGACAGCCATGGCCGGCGGCCGGTGAAGGCGAGGTAGGCCGCCGCCTGGACCTCCGGGCGCTTCGGCGCGAGCATGGCAGGACGTCCCGGAGAGCCGTCTTGCCCGAAGCCCCGCCGCCCGCCACCGTCATCCCCGGCCCCGCCGAGCTCTTCGCCGGCTATCTGAAGATCGGCCTGTTCGGCTTCGGCGGGGTGGCGGCCTGGGCGCGCCGCGTCATCGTCGAGGAGCGGCACTGGCTCACCGAGCGCGAGTACGCCGAGGTGCTGGGCCTCGGCCAGGTGCTGCCCGGCCCCAATGTCGGCAATGCGGCGGTGATGATCGGGCGGCGCTTCCATGGCCTTTCCGGCGCGCTGCTGGCGACGGCGGGCCTTTATTGCGCGCCCTTCGTCATCCTGGTGCTGCTTTGCCTGTTCTACGACCGCTACGGCCAGCTGCCGGCGGTCGCGCCGGTGATGGCAGGCATCGCGGCCGGGGCGGCGGGGATGGTGATCGGCACCGCCTTCAAGATGGCCGGCAAGCTGAAGCTGCGGGCGGAGGCCGTCGCCATCCTGCTGCTGGCGACCCTCGGCGCCGCCTGGCTCGGCCTGCCGCTGCCGGTGATCGTGCTGGTGCTCGGGCCCATCTCCATCGCCTTCTCGCTCTGGCGGGCGGGGCTGATCGGGGGGACGGCGCGGTGATCCTCCAGATCCTCCTCACCTTCTCGATCCTCTCCCTGGTGGCGATCGGCGGCGCCAATGCCGTGCTGCCCGAGATGCATCGCCAACTCGTCGAGCTGCATGGCTGGCTGGACGACGCGACCTTCTCCCAGCTCTACGCCCTGGCCCAGGCCGCGCCGGGGCCGAACATCCTCGTCGCCAGCGTGATGGGCTGGCGCATCGCCGGCGCCGGCGGCATGGCGGCGGCGACCTTCGGCATGCTGGTGCCGGCGGCCATCCTCGCCTGGTACGTGGCCGGGCTGATGCACCGGCTGCGCGGCGCCGCCTGGCTGAAGCCGGCCCAGGGCGGGCTGGTGCCGGTGGCGATCGGGCTGATCCTCGCCGCCGGCATCACCATGGCGGAGGCCTCGCACAGCCATGGGGTGATGCCGCTCATCGTCGTCGCCATCTCCACCCTCTTCGTCTGGCGGACCAATTACAGCCCGCTCTGGGTGCTGGCAGGCGGCGGGGTGCTGGGGGCTGTCTTCCTTAGCTGAACGACTTGCGGAATGCTTCATCAGGAGGAAACGATGTCCGACACGACGCTCACTGAGGCAGGCCCGGCACCAGCGACCTCCGCCGGCTTCGACTACGACGCCATCGTCATCGGCGCCGGCATGTCGGGCATGTACCAGCTCATCCGCCTGCGCCGGCTCGGCCTGCGAGCGAAGGTCTTCGAGGCCGGGACGGGCGTCGGCGGCACCTGGTACTGGAACCGCTATCCCGGCGCCCGCTTCGATTCCGAGAGCTACTCCTACGGCTATTCCTTCGACGAGGAATTGCTACAGGAGTGGAACTGGTCGGAGCATTTCGCCCCGCAACCGGAGACGCTGCGCTACCTGAACCGCGTCGCCGACAAATACGACCTGCGCCGCGACATTCAGTTCGAGGCCCGCGTCGCCAGCGCATTCTACGACGATGCGGCGCGCGGCTGGACCATCACGCTGGAGGACGGCAGCCGGCACCGCTCGCGCTTCCTCATCACCGCCATCGGCGTGCTCTCGACGCCGACCCTGCCGCGGATCGAGGGCATCGACAGCTTCCAGGGCCAGTCCTGGCACACGGCGCGCTGGCCGAAGGAGCCGGTTGATTTCGCTGGCAAGCGGGTGGCGGTGATCGGCACGGGCGCGACGGGCGTGCAGACCATCCAGGAGGTGGCAAAGACCGCGGCGCAGCTCACCATCTTCCAGCGGACGCCCAACTGGTGCGCGCCGCTGCACAACCGGCCGATCACCGAGGAGGAGCAGCGGCGCATCAAGGAGAGCTACCCGGAGATCTTCCGCCGCTGCCAGGAGACCTTCTCCTGCTTCCTCCACACCGCCGACCCGCGCGGCACCTTCGAGGTCACGCCCGAGGAACGCGAGGCCTTCTACGAGGAGCTCTACGCCTCGCCCGGCTTCGGCATCTGGGTCGGCAATTTCCGCGACATGCTGACCGACCCGGCGGCCAACCGCGAGATCTCGGACTTCGTGGCGCGCAAGATCCGCCAGCGGGTGAAGGACCCGAAGGTGGCGGAAATGCTGATCCCGAAGAACCACGGCTTCGGCACCCGCCGCCTGCCGCTGGAGACGCAGTACTACGAGGTCTACAACCAGGACAACGTCACCCTGGTCGACAGCACGGCGACGCCCATCGAGCGGGTCACGCCGACGGGCATCAGGACCAGCGCGGCGGAGTACGAGTTCGACATCATCGTCTACGCCACCGGCTTCGATGCACTCACCGGCGCCTTTGACCGCATCGACATCCGCGGCCAGGACGGGCGCCGGCTGAAGGAGGCCTGGGCCGGCGGGGCGCGGACCTTCATGGGCATGATGGTGGAAAGCTTCCCCAACATGCTGATGCTGCTCGGCCCGCATACCGCGCTCGGCAACATCCCGCGCAGCATCGAGTACAATGTCGAGTGGGTCAGCGCCCTGCTGCGCCACATGCAGGAGCACGGGCTGACCCGGGCCGAGGCCCGGCCGGAAGCGGCGCAGGCCTGGACCGACCACGTGATATCCTGTGCCGAGGGGCTGCTCACCTTCCAGGTCGATTCCTGGATGACGGGCGTCAACCGCAACGTCGAGGGCAAGCAGACCCGCACCATCGCCCGCTATGCCGGCAGCGCCCCGGCCTACCGCGCCTGGTGCGACGAGGTGGCCGCCGGCGGATACCGGGAGCTGGTGCTGGACTGACGGGCTAGAAGCTCATCCGCGCGCCCAGGTAGAGGCTCCGCCCTTCGCCCGGATAGAAGACGGCGGTGTTCGTTCCCGCGGCGCTGGCGTTCTGGAGGGTGCCGAGGTCGCTGACATAGCGCTTGTTGGTGAGGTTCCGCGCGTCGAGGAAGAGCGAAAGGTTGGGCGCGACCCGCAGCCCCGCCTCGAGCCCGATCCGGAAGTATTGGTTCGCCCGCAGCGTGTTGGCATAGTCCGCCCAGGCACCCTGCGGCACCCAGTCGAGCACCGGGGAAACGAAGCCGCGCTCCTCCGGCGCCGCGTAGGTCAATGTCGTCCGCAGCACATGCGGCGGCAGGCCGGCGATGCGGTTGTCGCCATATTGCCGGTCGCCGCGGAAGCGGAAGTCGTTCCAGGTCCAGACCTGGCGCAGCGTCACCCGGTCGCCCGTCATCGCCACGCCGCGGGCGAGGTTCGCATAGGCGGCGAATTCGACGCCCTGGTTCACCGTGTTGCCGGCATTGAAGGTGCTCGTCGGGATGCTCGGATCGACGGTGAATTGCAGCAGCTGGCCGCGGATGTTGGAGCGGAACAGCGTCAGGTCCCAGCCATAGCCCTTGTAGCGGCCGCGGGTGCCAAGCTCCACCGTCCAGGCGCGCTGTGCCTGCAGCGGCACCCAGAAGGGCCGGTTGTTCACCGTCTGAAGCTGGTCGGAGAAGTCCGGCACGTCCTGGCTGCGTGTGAGGTTGGCGAAGACCTGCACTGCCGGCCGCGGCTGCCAGAGCACCCCGATCCTCGGGTTCAGCCCCTCATAGACGCGGCCGAAGCGCTGGCCGGTCAGCCGGTTCTCGTAGTCCCGCTCGTTGCGCAGTATCTTGGCGCCGGTGACGAGGGCAACGGTTGGCAGCACCCAGAGGCGGTTCTCGGCGAAGGCCTCGTAGTTCTGCGCCCGCTGCACGCCGTTCGCCGTCAGCGTCCCGCGCGAGCCGCGGATGTTGACGTATTGCAGCGCATCGTTGGTGCCGGCGAAGTAGCGCCCGCCGAGCACCAGCTCGCCCCGCAGCCCGGCCAGCTCGTAGCGCTGCGTCCAGCGCGGAGCGATGCCCCAGGTCAGCCCGTCCTGGTCGATCACCTGGAAGATCGGGTGGTAGAGCTGCTTGTGGGTGATCCAGCTGTCGACATCCACCTGCCCGGCATCGAGGCGGATGCTGGTGCGGTTGGCGAAGCGCTCGGCCCAGACATTGCGCGCCTGGTTGCCGCTGATGGCCGCGGGGCTGGCGACCTGCGGCCGGTTCAGCGCATCGGCAAGGGTGAGGGAGCCGGGCAGCTGCTGCCGGACGATATAGGCGCCGGCGTAGAAGCGCGTCTCCACCCGGTCATTGATGCGGTAGCCGAGATTGGCGTTGAACTGCTCGTACTGGCTGCGGCTGTGCTGCCGCCACCCGTCGGAATGGGCGATGCTGCCCGCCGCCAGCGCGTCCCAGTCGCCGAAGACCGCCGAGGTTTGGCCGGAGAGCCGCCAGGTGCCGTAGGTCCCGCCCTCGACGCGCAGGCTGTTCGCCTCCACCGCCGTGCGCGCGGTGGGCGTGACGAAATTGATCGCGCCGCCGAGGGTCGAGCTGCCGAAGGCCAGCGCGTTGCCGCCGGGATAGACCGCCGCCGAGCGCACCGCGCTCGGGTCGATCTGGTAGAAGTCGCCGCTGCCATCGGCGAAGTTGACCGGCACGCCGTCCTGCAGCACCTCGACGCCGCGCAGGTGGAATCCCCGCGCGATGCCGGAGCCGCGGATGGAGAGCCGCAGCTCCTGCCCGTAGCGGCTTTGGACGAGGACGCCGGGCGTATCCGCCAGCATGTCGCGCAGGGTGAAGGCATAGCGGTTGGCGAAGTCCTTTCCGTCCACGAAGCGCACGGCGGCAGGCGTCTGCTCCAGCGCCTCCCGCTGCTCGGCGACGGAGGGGGCAGTGAGGGAGCCCGGCGCCTGGCCGGTGACGACGAGGTCGGGGAGGGTGGTCTGGCCGAAGGCCGGGCCGGCGATGCCGGCAAGCAGCAAGGCGCGCCGCGTGGCGCGCGAAAGCGGATGCATGATGGGAGACTCCTGACGAAAGCGACGGCGGGCGTGCTGGCGTCAGGCGGCGGGCGGGGCTCTCGGCTGCTGCGGCGGGGCGCGGGCCGGGGTGGGCGGCATGCCCTCCCGGTTGGCATAGGGCGCCGGCGCATAGGCGATGCGCAGCGCCGGCAACTGCGGCCCGGGCGAGGCCGGGGCCACGCCGCCGGGGCAGACCGGGCAGCTGTCATGCATCGCCTGGGGCGGATCGGCCGGCTGCCCGTCGGCATCGAGGTGCAGGACGCGGATGCCCTCCGCGGTGCAGATCTCGATCCCCCCGGCTGCCCCGAGCGCCGCCAGGCAATGCGCGAAGGCCTGGCCCCACTGCAGCATCAGCAGCAGGGCCAGCATCGCCGTCAGCAGGGGCGGGCGCCGGGCCATGCCGCCGCTATGCCGCATCGGCCGCGGCCTGTCACCCCGGCGGTTCAGGCAAAGGGCATGCCGACATAGGTCTCGGCCAGCGCCGTCGCCGCGGCGTGGGAGCCGGTGACGAGCTCCAGCTCCGCCAGCTGCCGCCGCTCGTCGAATTCGCTGGCGCCCTCGAAGCGGTGCAGCATGGAGGTCATCCACCAGGAGAAATGCTGCGCCCGCCAGACCCGCCGCAGCGCCGTTGCGGTATAGGCCTCCAGCTTCGCCATGCCCTCGCCGGCGAAGTGGGCGCCGAGCGCGCGGTCGAGGTGCCAGACATCGCTGGCGGCGAGGTTGAGCCCCTTCGCGCCCGTGGGCGGCACCGCATGCGCCGCGTCGCCGGCGAGGAAGAGCCGGCCATATTGCATCGGCTCGCAGACGAAGCTGCGCATCGGCACGATGTTCTTCTGGAAGATGCGGCCCTCCTTCAGCCGGAAGCCATCCTCCCCCGCCACACGCGCCTGCAGCTCCGCCCAGATCCGGTCCTCCGACCAGTTCTCGACGCTGTCGTTCGGGTCGCACTGGAAGTACATGCGCTGCACCTCCGGCGTGCGGCTGCTGATGAGGGCGAAGCCGCGCTCGTGCCGCGCATAGACCAGCTCCTCGGAGGAGGGCGGCGCCTCGCAGAGGATGCCGAACCAGCCGAAGGGATAGATTCGGAGATAGTCGCGCCGCCGGTCCGCGGGGATGGCCGGCCGGCAGGCGCCATAGGAGCCGTCCGCCCCCACCACCATGTCGCACTGCAACTCGCGCGCCTGCCCTTCGGCATCGGTGAAGCGCAGCACCGGCCGGTCGGTCGTGACATCGGCCACCTCCGTGACCTTGGCGCTGAACAGGATCTTGCCGCCCTGGGCGAGGCGGGCGGCGATCAGGTCCTTCAGCACCTCGTGCTGCGGGTAGAGCGTGGCGACGCGGCCGGTGAGCCCCTCGAAGTCGATCCGGTGATTCTGCCCGCCGAAGCGCAGGATGGTGCCGTGATGCACCACGCCCTCCCGCCGCAGCCGGTCGGCGACGCCGAGCTCCGCCATCAGGTCCACGGTCGACTGCTCGAGGATGCCGGCGCGGATCGTCGCCTCGATCGCTGCCCGGTCGCGCGACTCGATGATGACCGAGGCGATGCCCTGCCGCTCCAGCATGAGCGCGAGCAGCAGCCCTGCGGGCCCGGCGCCGACGATCCCCACCTGTGTGCGCATCATGCCTCCTCCAACCCGCCGGGCTTCCGGCGGCGGGGCGTCCACGATAGACCGGAATCATGCCGAAGCCCGCCCCCGAGCCCGAGGTCGCCCCGCCTCGGGAGAATGCAATCGCCTCGCCCCTGGCGGAAAGCCCGGCCTTCCTCGTCCGCCTCGCCCAGCTCCGGGCCTTCGACGAATTCCACCGCAATTTCGCCGAGCTCGGGGTGACGCCGGCGGGCTTCTCGGTCTTCGCGCTGATCGTCGCCAATCCCGGCATCCGCCCGGGCGCCATCGCCGAGGAACTGCGGGTGAAGCCCTCCAATGTCGCGGTGCTGGTGAACGGGCTGGTGGCGGCCGGGCTGGTGCGGCGCGAGGCCGACCAGGCGGAGCTGCGGGCCAGCCTGCTGCATCCGACCGCGGCTGGCAGCCGCGCCTGGCGCGAGATGGACCGCACTCATCGGGAGACGGATGCGCAATTCGCCGCCGGCCTCACCCCGGCCGAGCGCAGCCAATTCGTGACGCTGCTGCGGAAGCTCCTGCATCGCTGAGACGCTTTCCCCTCTTGAGGGGATTATTATGCAGCTTAATAATCACTGCAAGCCCGCGGCGGGAGGCGGGGCCGCATGACCGACATCACCTATGAACTCCGCGACCGCACCGCCTGGATCGGGCTGAACCGCCCGCAGAAGCGCAATGCCATCAACGACGCGCTGCTCCGGGCCATCGAGGCCGCGGTCCGTCGCGCCCAGGGCGAGGCGCGGGCGATGGTGCTCTTCGGCCATGGTCCCTGCTTCTGCGCCGGGCTCGACCTCGCCGAGCACCGGGCGCGCGAGGCGCCGGAGGTGTTCCACCATTCCCGCGCCTGGCATGCCGCCTTCTCGCTGATCCGCCGCGGGCCGATACCGGCCATCTCCGCGCTGCACGGGGCCACGGTTGGCGGCGGATTGGAGCTCGCCGCCGCCTGCCACTTGCGCGTCGCCGATGGTACCGCCTTCTTCGCCCTGCCGGAGGGCAGCCGTGGCATCTATGTCGGCGGCGGCGCCTCGGTGCATGTCGCCCGCCTGCTCGGCGCGGCGCGGATGATGGACATGATGCTGACCGGGCGGGTGCTCTCGGCCGCCGAGGCGGAGCGCTTCGGCCTCGCGCAGTACCTCGTCGGGGCAGGCGAGGCGCCGGCGAAGGCGGCGGAGCTCGCCGCCAGGGTCGTCGAGATGGCGCCGCTCACCGTGCTCGGCGTGCTCCAGGCCCTGCCCCGCATCCAGGACATGAGCGAGGAGGACGGGCTCTTCGTCGAGAGCATGATGGCCGCCCTCGCCCAGACCGGGCCGGAGGCGGCGGCGCGGCTCGAGGAGTTCACCGCGAAGCGCGGCGCCAAGGTGGCAGGACCCCCGGCGTGAGCGAGGCGCACGTCCGGCGCGTCGCCGTCATCGGCACCGGCGTGATCGGGGCGAGCTGGGCCACCTGCTTCCTCGCCCGCGGCCTCGACGTCACCGCCAGCGATCCGGCACCCGGCGCCGAGGCGGCGCTCCGTGCGGCCATCGCCGCGCAATGGCCCGCCATGGAGGCGATGGGCCTCGCCCCCGGCGCCTCGCCCGGGCGGCTGCGCTTCTGCGCCACGCCGGACAGGGCGGTGGAGGCGGCCGATTTCGTGCAGGAGAACGGGCCGGAGCGGCTCGACGTGAAGCGGGCTCTCTTCGCCGCCCTCGATGCCGCGGCGCCGCCCGCCGCCATCCTCGCCACCAGCGCTTCCACCATCACCGTCAGCGAATTCCAGGACGCCTGCCCGCGCCATCCGGAGCGGGTGGTGCTCGGCCATCCCTTCAACCCGCCGCACCTGATCCCGCTGGTCGAGGTTGCCGGCGGCACCGCAACCTCGGCCGCGGTGGTGGATCGGGCGCTTGGCTTCTACCGAGCGCTGGGCAAGCATCCGATCCATCTGCGGCGGGAGGTGCGCGGCCATGTCGCCAACCGCTTGCAGGCGGCGCTGTGGCAGGAGGCCTTCCACCTCGTGCAGGCCGGCGTCGCCAGCGTGGCGGATATCGACGCCGCCATCGCGCATGGCCCGGGGCTGCGCTGGGCGCTGCTCGGGCCGTTCCTCAGCCTGCATCTCTCCGGTGGGCCGGGCGGCATCGGCGCGCTGTTCGAGAAGCCGCTCTGGCAGGCAACGGAGGGGATGTGGCGCGATCTCGGCCGGGTCTCGGTCGATCTGGCGCTCGGCGCGCGGGTGGCCGAGGGCGTCACGGCCGAACTTGCCGGGCGCGACCAGGCGGAGCTGATCCGCCAGCGCGATGCGCTGCTGCTCGAGTTGCTGACGCGGAAGGGCAGGGCGGGGGAGCTGCCCTAGCAGCCTGTCGGATTTGCACTTGGTGTCAGGCCGAGGGTTGAGGCGCGATCAGGCTGCGAGCCGCAGGTTGTGGAGCCTGCGGCAGTTGTAGGCGAGGGCGACGAGGGTCCACTCGCTGGTGACCTTGGCGAGGCCGCGGAGGTGGAAGCGGGTGAAGCCGAGGGCTGACTTGATGGTGCCGAAGACGGGCTCGACGGTCTGCTTGCGACGGGCGTAGCGGGCTTTGGCATTAGGGGTTTCGAGCTTGGCCACCATGGCGAGGCGCCAGGGCTCGGTGATGCGGCGTGGCGTCCTGGGCTGGGGTGGCGGCCGGAAGTCGTAGGCGCGGTGCGGCTGGGTCCGGCCGATGGCGACCAGCGGCTCGATCCCGTGCGCCTCGAGGGCGGCAACTGCCTCGCCTGAGGCGAAGCCGGTGTCGGCGAGGACGGTCTGTGGCAGGCCGATGCCGCCCTCCATGCCGAGGATGGTTGCGGCAAAGCTCGGCGCATCGGCCGAGGTGGCGACGACGCCGGTGGCGAGGATCAGCTGCGAGCCCTCGGCGCAGACCACAGCCTGGGCGTTGTAGGCCTGGCGGTACTCATGGGCGTCGGAGCGGCGCATCAGCGCGCTGTCGGGGTCGGTGAGGTTGGACTGCCGCTCGGGCGGCGGATCGTCCTTGGGCGGCTTGGGCGGGCGGCCCCGCCGGCCCGTCTTGGCCTCGTAGGCGGCGCGCTTGGCGTCATACTCGGGTCGGGCGGCCTCGGCTTCGGCACGGGCCTCGGCCTCCAGCCGGGCGCAGGCGGCATCGAGCTTGGCCTTGAGCGCCTCGCGCCTGGCGATCTCAGCGGGCAGCGCCTGCGGGTCGGGCTGGGCCTCAGCGTCGGCCGCCTCGGCGCGGTTGGTCAGGTCGGTGATGTCGGCAGCGAGCCTGACGCGCAGCGCCTTGGCGCGGTCATACCGCACCGAGCGGATCTTGGAGGCGTTGGCGTCGAGCTTGGTGCCGTCGATCGAAACCGTCCCGAGCCGCAGCAGGCCGCTCTCGCGCGCCAGCAGCAGCACCTGCAGGAAGGCCGCCTCGAAGGCAGCGCGGTTGGCCCGGCGGAAGGCGGCAATGGTGTCGTGGTCGGGGTGCAGGTTCGCCGCCACGTAGCGCACCCCAATGTCGCGGTGGGTCGCCCGCTCGATCCGCCGCGAGGAGAAGATGCCGTTCGCATAGCAGTAGATCAGCAGCGCCAGCAGCAGGCGCGGGTGATACTGCGCCTTGCCGCCCGGGATCGGCCGCACCGCAAAGGCGCCGAGCGGCACCCGGTCCACCGCCGCCACTACGAAGTGCGCCACGTCGTCCGCCGGCAACCAGTCCTTGGCATCCGGCGGCAGCAGAAAGGCCTGCTCGCGGCTGAACGGAATGAACCCTGTCATGCCCGCCAGATTCGCCCATTTCAGGCCAGATGGGAATCCGACAAGCTGCTAGAGCGGTTTCCGTTCGCACTGGCTTACGGAACCCGCTCTAGCCTATTGTTTTGGCGAGCAAATTACTCCGATCGGATGATTCCATCCGATCGGAGTTTGCTCTAGCCCCTGCGCAATCCTGCCTCGGCCGCGGCGAACCGCTCCGGGTCCGCCAGCACCCTCGGCACCTTGTGCTGCCCGCCGAGCTTCCCCTGCGCCCGCATCCAGCCGGCGAAGGCGCCGGGCGGCAGCACCACCACCTCCGGCGCCGTCATCTGCCCGCCCTGGCGATGCGCGGCATAGTCCTCGTTCGCCGCGATCAGCGCCGCATCCACCGCGCCGGCGAGCCTCCCCGCCAGCTCAGGCGCGGCCGCCGCCTCCGGCTCCACCAGCCAGCGATGCGTACCCTGAGCACCGAGGAAGACCGGCCCCACCGTGTAGTCGGCCACCGTGATGCCAAGCGCCCGGGCGGCACCGAGCACCGCGGCCTCGATCTCCTCGCCGCTCAGATGCTCGCCGAAGGCCGAGAGGCTGTAGGAGGTCCGCCCGGTGACCAGCAGCCTCGGCGGCGCGCGCTCGACGAAGCGCACCGTGTCTCCGAGCACATAGGACCAGAGCCCGGCGCAGGAGGTGACGACGACGGCATAGTCGATGCCCGTCTCGACGGTCGCCACCCAATGCCGCGTCGGGCTCGGCGCATCCAACTCCTCCAAGGGGACGAATTCCCAGAACACACCAGCATCGAGGGTGAGCCGCATGCCCTCGCCGTCGCCGCGGTCAGCCAGTGCAACGAAACCTTCGCTCGCCGGATAGACCTCCCGCGTCGCGCAGCCAGTGGGGAGGAAGGGCCGCAGCCGGTCGCGATAGGGCGCCCAGGCGACGCCGCCATGGACCAGCAGCTCCAGCCCCGGCAGCGGCGGGGTTCCGTGCCGCTCCGCGAGGCGCTGCAGCAGCACCAGCAGCCAGCTCGGCGTGCCGGACAGGACGCGGATCGCCGCCGCCGGCGTCGCCTCGGCCAGCGCCGCCAGCTTGCGGTCCCAGTCGGGGAGCAGCGCGATCTCCGCCGGCGGGAAGCTCCAGCCGCGCAGCAAGGCCGGCACCTCCGCCGCGGCGATGCCGGAAAGGTCGCCCTGCCGCACGTCGGCGGCCACCCGTTCCAGCGCCGTCGAGCCGCCGAGCATGAAGGACGGCCCGCCGAAGATCGCGCTCCGCGGGTGATGGTGCAGGTGCCAGGCCAGCACGTCGAGCGCCGCCCGCCGGTTGCCGCGCATCATCGGCGCGGTGACGGGGATGTATTTCGTCGTCCCCGAGGTGGTGCCGGAGGACAGCGCGAAATAGGGCACCCGCCCCGGCCAGGTGACGTCGACCAGCACCGGATAGGCGGCCTGCCACCAGTCGCGCCAGAACTCCTCGTAGCGGCGGAGCGGCACCCGCGCCTGGTATTCCGCCACGCCGCGGATACCGGCGAAGCCATGCGCCCGGCCGAACCGCGTCCCCGCCGCCCGGCGCAGCAGGCGCGCGAGCAGGCGTTCCTGAATGGCGACCGGGTCCATCCGCTGCACCCGCGCAATGCGCAGCGCCGAGGTCGCCCGCAGCAGCGGCGTCCCATCGAAGGGCACCTTCACGGCCGCAGCACCGTCACGCGTGGGAATTCGGCGGCGACCGTCTCCGGCCGCAGCGGCAGGCGGATGCTGCGCCCCTCGCGCCAGAGCGGGATCTGGTCGGCGAAGGCGGCGCTGCCGAGCCAGCCATCCTGCCCGCCGAACAGGGTGAACCAATTGGAGTCGAGGTCGACGAGGTCCGAAACATAGCGCGCCATGGAGCCGAAGCTCACCTCGTGCGGGCCGTTGACCAAGCCATGCCCGGTCTTCATCGGCGTTTCGCGCGAGCCGCCGACCGGCATCTCCCCCAGCACGAAGCTGCGGCCGAGCACCGGCAGGTTCACCAGCCAATGCGCCGCGCGGAGCTGGTGGACATCGCCCCAGACCCGCCACCGCGCGGCGAGCGGCGCCGCCTCCGCCGCCGCCTGGCGCAGCAGCGCGGTGCGGCGCGGCTCCGGCAGGGCGTCGAGGTCGCGCAGCAGGAAGGTAGTGACGAAATTCCACCCCGTCTCCGGCCCGCGCCCGTTGCTGCCCTCCGGCAGCAGGCCGGGCAGCAGCCGGGCGAGCAGCAGCTCGAAGACCAGCGCGGCGCGGCTGCCAGCGGCATAGTCGCCATCCCAGCCGCGCAACGGGCCGAGGAAGTCCGGTGCCCCGCCCGGCAGCGCATCGAACCGCGCCATCAGTCCGGCCGCCAGCACCGCGGCCTTCGGTGCCAGGGTGTCGCGCTGCAAGGCGGCGAGGTCCTCCGGCCGCAGCTTCGGGCGGGCCAGCAGCAGCGCCCTCAGCCGGGCCACGCGGTCGCCGTCGCTGAAGAAATAGCCGAGCGGCGGCGGGTCCTTCGCCCAAAGGCTCGGATTCTCGTTGGCCGAGGCAAGCACGCCCTCCGGCGGGTTCTCGAGCGCCGGCAGGTCCCCGGCATGCAGCAGGTGCGTCCAGGGGCCGGTGGTCGCCGGATCGGTCCCGTCGAGCACCGGGCCATCGGCGGGGAAGCCGCGCCGTGCCGGCAGGATGGCCGCCGTCAACCGCCCGATGGTCCCGGCCCTGTCGGCATAAAGGAAGTTCTGCGGCGAGACGGCGAAGCTGTCGAAGCTCGCGCGGAACTCGGCGCCGCTCCGGGCGCGGGCGGCGCGCAGCAGGCTGGTGATCTCATCCGCCGGCTCCTGTCCCGCCCAGCGCAGCGCGAGCGTCTCGCCCGGCTGGCCCGGCACCACGCGCGCATCGGTCAGCACCGGCCCGAGCGGCGACAGCCGCACCCGCCGCGTCGTGCCGAACCAGAAGCGCTGGCGGATCGTCGTCTCGCTTTCGGCAAAGGCTTCCGGCGGCAGACGCGAGACGTCGAACAGGTCGGAAGAGGCGGCGCGCAGATTGGTCCCGCCCCAGGCCAAGTCCGGGTTGCGGCCGAGGCCGATGATCGGCACCCCCGGCACCATCATCCCCACCGCATGGAAGGAGGGCGAGCGCATCCCGACCAGCAGCCAGAGATTGGGCAGCGACAGGCCGAGATGCGGGTCCGAGGCCAGCATCGCCGCACCCGAGGCGCTGTGCGAGGGCGCAACCGCCACCGCATTGCTGCCCGCGCGGGAAAGGCCGGCCAGCAGCCCCGGCAGGTTGGCCTCGCGCGGCGAGGGCGGGGTGAGGTTGGCCCCCGCCTCCAGCGTCCGCCGCCAGGCCGCCGCGAAGCCCGGCTTCCCCCGCTCGGCCAGCAGGGAGAAGTAGGAGAACCAGTTCACATCCGTCCCCGCCAGCCGGCCGATCGCCAGCAGGTCGGTGGTGGTGAAAGCCTCGCGCCGCAGCCCGAGCAGGCCAAATTCCGGTGGCCGCGGCCCCTCCAGCGCGGCCTTGTTCAAGCCGGCGAGGAAGGCCGTCATGAAGGCCCGTGTCTCTGGGGGCCAGCGCCGCTCGATCTCCGGCGCCGCGCGGTCAAAGCCGAGGATGCGGATCGCGTGGTCGTAGTCCCGTGCCAGCGGCCCCGCCATTTCCGACAGCCGTCCGCGCGCCACCATCCGCAGCAGGGCGATCTGCCCGCCGCGCAGATGGCCGTGCACCAGGCCCAGCGCATAGGCGAGGTCGCCATCCGACCCGGCCTCGATCCAGGGCACGAGGTGCTCGTTCCAGCGAATGGTGACGGGGCCCGCCAGGCCGAGCCCATCCCGCGGCAGGGCGGCCAAGCGCTGGTCGATCCCGGCCGGCCGCGGCGCCAGCGCGCCGCAGCCCGGCAGCAGGGCAAGCAGCGCCAGCGCCAGGGCCCTGCCCGGCCGCGTCCCCTTCGATCCCGCCACGCCGATCTCCCCTGCTGCTGCCGCAGGGAGATTGGCCGCAGGGCCCGCCAGGCAAGCCATTGCAACGAAAACGAAAGGTCAGTCGCGCTTCGCAACCTGACGGATGGCATCCACCAGCCGCTTCAGCTCGATCGGCTTGGTCAGCAATTCGAGCGGGGCGGAACCGTCGTGCAAATCGGTCTTGCCGCCATTAGGCGGGTAGCCGGTCATCACCACCACCGGCAGCTCGGGCCGCCCGGCGCGCAGCCGGGCGATCAGCTCCCGCCCGTCGAGCCGCGGCATGCGGAGGTCGGTCAGCAGCACGTCGAAGCGCGTGCCGGTAAGGGCGATCTCCAGCGCCGCCTCGCCGTCCGGTGCGGCCAGCACCTCGAAGCCGGCATCGAGCAGCCCTTCCTCGAGCACCTCGGCGGCGAGCTGCTCGTCCTCGGCCATCAGCACGCGGAGCGGCGCAGGGCTCATGCAGGCCGGTCCTGGGCCAGCGGCAGGGCGACCTGGAACACCGCCCCCGCCCCGCGGTTGAGCCAGCCGAGACGGCCACCCATGCCGCGCAGGATGCCGGCCGCGATGGGCAGGCCGAGCCCGGTGCCCTCGCCCGGATCCTTGCTGGTGACGAAGGGCTCCAGGATGCGCGGGCCAAGCGCGGCCGGGACCCCGCCGCCGGTATCCTGCACCGCGAGCGTGAGCTGCCCCTGCTGCGGCCCGCTGCGCAGGGTGACATGGATCTGCGCCGCCGCATCCGGCTCCTGCCGCCGGCGGCGCAGCACCGCATCGCGCGCGTTCTCCAGCAGGTGCAGCAGCGCCTGCTCGAATTGCGACGGGCGGCCGAGCACCGGGGCCGGCTCCGGCGCATCGATCGTGATCTCGATGCGGTCGAGCGCCCAGGAGCGGCGGGCGACCTCCACCGCGGCGGCGGCGGCGTCGGCGGCGTCGAAGGTCTCGGCCGCGCCCGGAGCGTCGCGGGCCAGCTCCCGCATGCGCTCCAGCAGGGTGCCGAGGCGGCGGGTCTGGCCGAGGATCACCTCGATCGCCCGCCGCGGCAGGGTGGCGGACTCGAGCGCCGTGCGGGCGCGATCGGCCCAGAGGCTGATGATGTTGACCGGCTGGCTCATCTCATGCGCGACGCCGGCGCACATGGCGCCGATGGTGGCCCGCCGCGCCGCTTCCACCAGGTCGGCCTGGAGCCGGCGCAGCTCGGTCACGTCGCGCAGGCTGCCGAGCAGGCGGCGCGGCTGGCCGTCGAGCACCGGCAACGGGGCCAGCACGGTATGCCAGTGCCGCATGCCCTCGGGGCCGGCCACGGCGCTCTCCCAGTCGCGCGGCGTGCCGCTGGCGAGGCAGGCCTGGAAGGCCTGGTCCAGCTCGGCGGCCGGCGCGGCCTCGAGCAGTGCCGCCGGGCCGCTGCCCTCCACGGCCTCGCGCGCCCGATCGAAGAGGCGGCAGAAGCTCGGGTTCACCGTCTCGAAGACGAAGCCGCCCCGCTCCATCCGGACCACGAAAAGCGCATCCGACATGTGCTCGAAGAAGCCGCCGAGCCGTGCCTCGCTCTGCCGCGCCCGGCTCTCGGCCTCGCGCCGCTCGGCGATCTCGCGCGACAGGGCCGCATTGGCATCGGCCAGTTCCCTGGCGGAGGGCAGGGCCAGCACCCGCGGCAGCAGCGGCCAGAGCGCAATGGCCGTGGCCACCGAAACCGCCGCCGTCACCGCCTTCATCGCACCCTGGAGGCCGTAATCCGGGTACCAGAGGGTCCAGATCGACAGGAAATGCGTCGCCCCGCAGGCCAGGATGAAGAGCGCGAACAGCTCGAAGGCCCAGGGGAAGACAAGGTCCCGCCGGCGCAGCGCGATAACCAGGAGCACCACCGGGATGGACCAGTAGGCGAGGCCGATCAGCGTATCCGAGACGATGTGCAACCAGAGCAGCTCCGGCCGCCACAGCAGGCAGACGCCGTGTGGTGCCAGCGAGTCGGTATCGAAGAATGCAGCCAGGTTAGGCATCTGGGTCGAACCACCGATCGTGACAAGACAACCGCGCATCGCGACATGCGCGAGTCCAGGAGCTAGGTACAACTTCAACGTGTAATCGGGCGCAAGGCGGCGGGGAATTTTAGATTTATTGATGGCCAGCCGCTGCCGGAGCGCTTCGGTTGAGGATGGAAACCATGCTGGCGACTGCTACGTCAACATTTCTCGCCAGCGAGGACCGCAACGTCCCTCAGCGAGGGCGCGAGGCCCTGGTAAGTGCCAGGACCGGCAGCAGCCCCGCCGCAACGATCAGCAGGGCCGAGGTGCTGGCTTCCGCCAGCCGCTCATCGGCGGCGAGGTTGTGGACACGGACGGCCAGCGTGTCGAAGTCGAAGGGGCGGATGATGAGCGTCGCCGGCAACTCCTTCATCGTATCGACGAAGACGAGGAGGCCCGCGGTGAGCAGGCTGCCGCGGGCGAGCGGCAATTCCACCCGCAGCACCGAGGCGGCCGGCCCGGCGCCAAGGCTGCGCGCCGCCTCGCGGAGGCTCGGCCGCAGCCGCGCCAGCCCGGCCTCCACCGCCGAGAGCGCGACGGCCAGGAAGCGCACCAGATAGGCGAAGACCAGCGCCGCGATGCCGCCCGAGAGCAGCAGCCCGGTCGAGAGGCCGAAGTGCGCCCGCATCCAGCCATCGAGCGCATTGTCGAACAGGCCGAGCGGCACCAGCGTGCCGACCGCGATCACCGAGCCTGGCAGCGCATAGCCGAGCCCCGCGACGCGGAGCGCCGCCCGCTGCGCCGGCCGCGGATGCAGCCGGGCCGCCCAGCCGAGCAGCGCCGCCAGCAGGACGGCCAGCAGCCCCGCGAGGCCTGCCAGCGTCACGCTGTTGCGGGCGAAGGGCAGGAAGCGTTCGGGCGCCAGCGGGTCGCCGACCTGCAGCAGCAGCGCCAGCAGCGTTCCCGCCGGCACCAGGAAGCCGAGCGCCACCGGCAAGGCACAGGCGAGGCAGGCCGCAGCCGCCCGCCAGCCCCGCAGCGGCACCGGCCGCAACGGCGCCTCGCGTGCCGTCGTCGCGTGGAAGCGCCGGCCGCCGCGGCTTAGCCGCTCGAAGACCAGCAGCATGGCCGCCAGCCCCATCAGGCAGGCAGCGAGCTGGCTGGCCGCGCCCCGGTCGCCCAGGCTGAACCAGGCCTCGTAGACGCCTGTGGTGAAGGTGCGGATGCCGAAATGCTGCACCGTGCCGAAATCCGCCAGCGTCTCCATCAGCGCCAGCGCCACGCCCCCGGCGATGGCCGGCCGCGCCATGGGCAGGGCAAGGCGGAAGAAGCAGCCTGTCAGCGACTGGCCGAGCGTCCGCGCCGCCTCGACCAGCCCGAGGCTCTGCTGCGCGAAGGCGCTGCGGCAGAGCAGATAGACATAGGGGTAGAGCACCAGCCCGAGCATCAGCGCCGCGCCGGACAGGCTGCGGATCTCGGGGAACCAGTACTGCCCCCAGCGCAGCCCGGTCGCGTCGCGGAACGCCGTCTGCACCGGCCCGGCAACATCGAGCAGCCAGGTATAGGCATAGCCGCAGACATAGGCGGGCATCGCCATCGGCAGCAGCAGCGCCACGTCCAGCACCCGGCGCCCGGGGAAGCGGCAGGCGGTGACGAGCCAGGCCGTGACCGTCCCGGCCAGGGCGGTGATCGCCGCGACGCCGAGCGCCAGCAGGGCGGAGTTGCCCAGCATCTCCGGCAGGGTGGTGCCGGCGATATACCGCGAGGCCGCGCCCAGCGGCCCCGCCGCCGCGGCCAGCACGGCCAGCAGCGGCGCGGCAACCAGGGCAGCGAGCGGCAGGGCGAGCAGCGCCCAGAGCGGAGCGCGGCCCATCGGCGCCTACTCGGCGGCCTTCTTCGCCTCCCATTCGGCGACGGTGAGGCGCGGCACCTCGATCCGGTCCGTGGTGCGGGCGTACCAGCCGCGGCCATGCATCCGGCCGAGCAGGTTCAGCTTCGGCGTGTCGACGTAGAACTTCGCCGGGTCGAGCACGCAGTCGTCCTGGATGTGCACGGCGACGACGCGGCCGAGCACGATGGTGTGCTCCCCGGCCGGGACCAGCTGGTAGGTGACGCATTCCAGCGCCACCGGGCTTTCGGCGATGCGCGGCGGCTTCACCTTGGCGGAGGCGATGCGGGTGAGGCCCGCCTCGGCGATCTCATCCACCCCGGCCGGGAAGTCCACCGCCGTCGCGTTCATCTCGTGCACCGCCTGCTCCGGCACGAGGCAGACGACGAATTCGCCGGTCGCCTTGATGTTGGCGCAGGTGTCCTTCAGCGCACCCGGCGCCTTCGGCCCGCAGCCGATGCCGACCACCACGGGGTTGGAGGAGAAGGCGTTGAAGAAGGAGTAGGGCGCCGCATTGGTCACCCCGGCCGCATCCTGGGTGACGACCCAGGCGATCGGCCGGGGCACCACGGAGGAGACGATCAGCTTGTAGCAGTCCTGCGGGGCGAGCGTCTCGAAATCGAACAGCATCGGGGGCGCATCCTTCGTCGCGGCGAGGGCGGAAGGTGCCGCCGGGCGGCGGGCCTGTCGAGTGGGGCGTTTGTCGCTTCTTAAACCTTGGGGAGCATGCTCCGCGCATAAGGAGATACCCTGATGCGCCTGTTCCGTGACCTTTCGGTCGGCCGCAAATTCGCCGCCAGCGCGATCCTCGCCGTCCTGCTGCTGGTCGGCATGGTCGGGCTGATGCGCCGGGATCTTGGCCTCGCCCATGAGCAAGGGGTGGCGGAACGCGCCGCCATCGCCGCGGCCCGGTCGGCGCAGCAGGCGGCGGTGCATGTCGCCCGCATCGGCACCGCCGCCCGGGGCCTGATGACCGCCCAGAGGCCGGACAGCCTCGCCGCGGAACTCGCCCAGGTGGAGGAGCAGGCGCGGCTTGCCCGGCAGGAGCTGGATGCCGCCAGCGCCTCCGCTGCCGCCCGGGACAGGCTGGCGGAAGCGGTCTCGGCGCTCGGGGAGTATCGGGCAATCGCGGCCGAGCAGGCCGCGCAGCGGCAGCAGATGATCGCCGAGCGCGACGGCCCCCTGGCCCGCGCCAGCGCGGATTACGACCAGGCCTACGAGGCCGCCGCCTCGATGGTCGATTTCGACGTTCCCGCCGAACTGCGGGAGGAAGCCCGCCAGCGCCTCGGTACCCTGCATGGGGCAGTGAACGAGGTCCGTCTCGGCATCCAGCGCTTCCTGGCGACCGAGGACGAGACCCAGGCCCGGCGCGTCCGCCGGGCTGCGGCCCAGCTCGGGGTGCATCAGCGGGCGCTTGCCGCCCTCGTGCCCGAAGGCAATGCCCGCGTGCCTCTGGCGCGCCTGGCGGAACTGGCGCAGGCGGCCAGCCGGTCCTCGGTCGAGGTGGTGCGGCTGGCGGAATCCATCGCCGCCCTCCGCACCCAGCGCGGCAACCCCATCCGCGACGCGCTGGAGTCGCACATGGCCGCCGCCGAGCGCCAACTCGCCGCGGAAGCCGCGAAGCTGAGCGATGCCAGCGTGGCGGCATCGGTCCGGGTGGAGCGCAACGCGCTCTGGATCGGCTCGGCGGTGGCGCTGCTGCTCGCCCTCTCCGGCTGGGCCAGCGCACGGGTCATCGGTGCCCCGCTGCGGCGGCTGGCCGGGGCGGTGCGCGCCATCGCCGCGGGCGATGCGGCGGTCGAGGTGCCGGACCGTGGGCGGCACGACGAGATCGGCGGCATTGCCAATGCGCTGGAGGGGCTGCGCGGCACGGTGCAGCGCGCCTTCGCCCAGCAGCAGATGCTGGAACAGCTGCCGATCGCGGTGATGACCGCCGACCCGCGGGACGACTTCCGCATGGGCTACATGAACCCGGCGACCCATGTGCTGTTCGGCCGCATCGGCAAGTGGTTGCCCTGCCCGGTGGAGGAGATGCCCGGCCAAAGCATCGACATCCTGCACCGCAACCCGCAGCACCAGCGTGCCGTCCTCAGCGACCCGAGCCGCCTGCCGCACAAGGCGCGCATCCAGCTGGGCGATGAGGTGCTCGATCTCAGCGTCAGCGCGATCCGCGATGCCGAGGGCCAGTACGTCAATACCATGCTGGTGTGGTCGCTGGTGACGGCGCAGGCAAGGCTCGCCGACCGGTTCGAGGCTGAGATCGGCGGCGTGGTCGAGGCGGTCTCGGCTGCGGCGGCGCAGATGCAGGAGGCAGCCCAGGCGCTCACCGGCGCTTCCGAAACCAGCGGGCGGGAGGCGGATGCGGTGGCCGAGGCCGGGCAGCAGGCCGGTGCCGACGTGCAATCCGTGGCCGCCAGCGCGGAGGAGCTGGCGGCGAGCGTCGCCGAGATCAGCCGCCAGGTGGCCGATGGCGCCGCCGTCGCGCGCGACGCCGCGGCCGAGGCTCGGGCGACGGACGAAACGGTGCAGGGCCTTGCCCAGGCGGCGCAGCGCATCGGCGATGTGGTGCGGCTGATCGGCGACATCGCCGGCCAAACCAACCTGCTGGCGCTGAACGCCACTATCGAGGCGGCGCGGGCGGGCGAGGCCGGCAAGGGCTTCGCCGTGGTGGCAAGCGAGGTGAAGCAGCTTGCCGGCCAGACGGCGAAGGCGACGGAAGAGATCGCCAGCCAGGTCGGCGGCATCCAGGCGGCGACGGAGAAGGCGGTCACGGCGCTGCGCTCCATTGGCGGCACCATCGAGCGCATCAACGAGGTGACGGCGGCGATCGCGGCGGCTGTGGAGGAACAGGGCAGCGCGACGCAGGAAATTGCCCGCAGCGCCGGCCAGGTGGCGTCCGGCACGGCGGCCGTGGCCCGGCGCATCCAGGACGTGCAGCGCGCGGCGCAGGAGACGGGCGAAGCCTCGGCCAGCCTGCTCGGCGCGGCGGATGGGCTGGGCGGCCATGCCGGCACGCTCCGCGCCCGCGCCGGCGAGTTCCTGGAGGGGATCCGCCGAGCATAGCGCCGGCCCGGCAGCGGCGATAGCCTGCGCCTCAAGTCAAAGGAGGAACGCAGGCCATGCAACCGAGCGAGCAGGTCCCGGCCATCTATCACCGCCGGGTCGGCGACATCACCCTCACCGCCATCGGCGACGGGCATCTGGATGGCTCCATGGCCGTCATCCAGAATATCGCGCCGGAGGAGGCCGCGCGGATGCTGCGCGAGGCCTTCCGCCCGGTGCCACGGCGGACGGCGGTGAACACCTTCCTCATCCGCTCCGGCGGGCGGACGGCGCTGGTCGATACCGGGTGCGGCACGGCGATGGCGGCGAGCGCGGGCAAGCTGTTCCGCAACCTGGCTGCGGCGGGGGTGGATCCGGGCGAGATCGACACGGTCTTCCTCACCCATATGCATCCCGACCATTCGAACGGGCTCTCGGCGAACGGGCTGCCGCTCTTCCCCCGGGCGGAGCTGGCGATGCACGAGGCGGAGCACCGCTTCTGGCACGACGACGCGGCCATGGCGCGGGCGGACGAGGCCAGCCGCGAGCGCAACTTCCAGGCCTGCCGCGACCAGTCGGCCCCCTACCGGGACCGGCTGAAGCTGTTCAACGGCGGCGAGGTCTTCCCCGGCGTCACCGCCATGCCCTTCCCCGGCCACACCCCGGGGCATAGCGGCTACCTGCTGGCCTCGGGCGGCGAGAGCCTGCTGATCTGGGGCGACATCATCCATGTGCCCGAGATCCAGGTGCCGCGGCCGGAGGTCACCATGGCCTTCGATGTGGACCCCGTGCAGGCCGAGGCGACGCGGCGCCGCGTCTTCGACATGGTGGCGGCCGAGGGTCTGGCGGCGGCGGGGATGCATATGCACTTCCCGGGCCTGCTGCACCTCGTCCGGCATGGGACGGGCCATGCCCTGATCCCGGAGGCCTGGGCGACCGCCCTGTAGCGTGGCAGGGTGCCGCGCCACCATCGAAAGGGAGGAATGGCGCATGCTCGCACCGGGTCGGCCGAAGCCGAAACCAACACCGGAAACCCAGCATTTCTGGGATGGCTGCAAGCAGGGCAAGCTCCTGCTGCAGCGCTGCGGCGACACCGGCCGCGCTTATTTCCCGCCGCGGCCCTTCAGCCCCTATACGGGCACGCGCAATGTCGAGGTCTTCGAGGCCTCGGGCCGCGCCAAGCTCCACAGCTACGTCATCCACCACCGCCCCGTCCCCGGCTTCACCCCGCCCTACGCGATCGCGGTGGTGGAACTCGAGGAAGGACCGCGGCTGATGACCAACATCGTGGATTGCGAGCAGACGCCGGAGGCGCTCCAGCTCGACATGCCGATGGAGGTCGCCTTCACCCCGCTCGACGAGGAGGTCACGCTGCCCCTCTTCCGCCCCGCGAAGGAGAGCAAGTGATGATCCGTCCGGGAGAAATCGCCGTCGTCGGCGCGGCCGAATCGACCAAGATCGGCGCCGTGCCGGGCATGTCGCAGATCATGCTGCATGCCGACGCCGCGCTGAACGCGATGGAGGAGACGGGGCTGAAGCCCTCGGACATCGACGGCGTCGCCTGCGTCGGCCCGATGATGCCGCAGCAGATCGCGCACTACCTCGGCATCACGCCGAAATGGGTGGACGGCACCGGGGTCGGGGGCTGTTCCTTCATGCTGCATGTGCGGCATGCGGCCGCGGCCATCCATGCCGGCTATGCCAAGACCATCCTCATCACCCATGGCGAGAGCGGCAAGTCCCGCATCAACGCCACGCCCCGCCCGCCGGAGCCGGAGAGCCTGAACGGCCAGTTCGAGGTGCCCTACGGCCCCTTTGGCCCGCCGACGCTCTTCCCCATCCCCGTGCTGCGCTACATGAAGGAGCGCGGCGTCAGCCACGAGGACCTGGCGATGGTCGCCGTGGTGCAGCGGGAATGGGCCGGCAAGAACCCGCGCGCCATGTTCCGCGACCCGATCACGGTCGATGACGTGCTGAACAGCCGGATGATCGCCTATCCCTTCCGCATCTTGCAGTGCTGCCTGGTGACGGATGGCGGCGGCGCGCTGATCCTGACCAGCGCGGACCGGGCGAAGGACTTCCCGACCAAGCCGGTCTACATCCTCGGCACCGGCGAATCGGTCGAGACCAACATGGTCTCGCAGATGAAGGACTTCACCTCCTCCTCCGCCTTCCGGGTGGCTGGGCCGACGGCGATCGAGGCAGCCGGCATCGACCGCTCGGCCGTGGATCACATGATGATCTACGACGCCTTCGCCCATCTGCCGCTCTACGGGCTCGAGGACCTCGGCTTCTGCAAGCCGGGCGAGGCGGCGGGCTTCATCCGCGAGGGCAACACCCGGCCGGGGGGCAAGCTGCCGCTCAACACCAATGGCGGCGGCCTGTCCTACACCCATACCGGCATGTACGGCATGTTCGCCCTGCAGGAGAGCATCCGGCAGATGCGCGGCACGGCGCCGGCCCAGGTGCCGAATGCGAAGATCTCCGTCTGCCATGGCGTCGGCGGCATGTTCAGCGCCAGCGGCACGGTCGTCTTCTCCAACGAGAAGCCATGACGGGGCGGGGCGGTGCTGCGGCGCCGCCCCATCCAACCTATTGATCTACAAAAGGGAAAAGGCATGGTGGGCGCAACAGGGATTGAACCTGTGACCCCTACCGTGTCAAGGTAGTGCTCTACCGCTGAGCTATGCGCCCATGCCTGCGGTGCGGCTATCTAGCGTGGCGTTGCCGTCACGGCAAGCCATCCTGCGGCCGATGATGACACTTCTCCGCAGCTATGGCTTGATCGGGCCCGATGGACCTTCCCCTGACCCCGGATGCCGGGCCGCCGCTCCAGGATGAGCCGCAGCCCTACGGCCTGATCCGCCCCGCCACGCATCGCGTCCCGGTCATCTTCGCCTCGCCGCATTCCGGCCGGGCCTATCCGGCGGATTTTGTCGCCGCCGCACGGCTCGACCCGGTGGCGCTCCGCAAGTCGGAAGACGGCTTCGTCGACGAGCTTTTCGGCGCCGCCCCGGCCGAGGGCATGCCCCTGTTGGCCGCGACCTTTCCCCGCGTCTTCTGCGACGTGAACCGCGAGCCCTGGGAGCTCGACCCGGGCATGTTCGACGGCCCGCTGCCCCCTTGGGTGAATACCGCCTCGCCGCGCGTCGGCGCCGGCCTCGGCACCATCGCCCGCGTGGTGGCAACGGGAGAGGCGGTCTATCGCCGCCAGCTTTCCTTCTGCGAGGCGGAGGACCGTATCCGCCGCTACTGGCAGCCCTACCACGCGGCGCTGGCAGCGCTGATCGCCGAAACGCGGGCCGAGTTCGGCACCTGCCTGCTGATCGACTGCCATTCCATGCCGACGCACCCGGCCCAGGCGGCGAACCCGCCCGATTTCGTCCTTGGCGATGCCCATGGCACCGCCTGCGCCCCGCGCGCGACCCGGCTGGTGGAGGAGGCGCTGGCCGGGATGGGCTACCGGGTGCGGCGGAACGACCCCTATGCCGGCGGCTATGTCACCCGGCATTACGGCCGACCGCGGGAGGGCGTGCATGCCCTGCAGATCGAGGTAGCCCGGCCGCTCTACATGGATGAGGCGCGGATCGAGCGCCTGCCGCGCATGGCGGCGCTCCAGGCCGATATTACCCGTCTGATCGCCGGCCTCGCCGCGACGGATTGGCGCTTCCTCGGCTGACCCTGTCGGGCCGCGGACAAAAAAAGGGCGGTGGCTTGCGCCACCGCCGAGTTTAGGGAGGAAACGTCCAAGAAAGACAACAACCCGGCAACGCCGTGTTGCTGCGATGCACAATCTAGGTCCGGCGCGGCCCCGATGCAAGCGCTTTTTTGCAGTGCAGCATCGCAATGGCCGCATGGCTCCTCATGCGGCGAATTCCGACCGGATGGCCGCGCTGTGCTGGCCGAGCGAGGGTACCGGGCCGAGGCTCCGCGCCCCGTCCGACAGCCGGGCCGGGGGGGCGCCGATGCCGATCGGCCCCGCCTCGGTCTCCACCGTGATCCGGCGGAAGGCCGGATGGGTCCTGAGACCCTCGCAGTCGTTGACGAAGCCGAAGGCGATGTTGGCCCGCTGCAGCTTCTCCGCGCAGGCGGCGCGGTCGAGCGTGGCGAAGGTCCGGGCGATATAGGCATCCACCATTGGCCGGTGCGCCACCCGCTCGTTGTTGCTGCGGAAGCCCTCGCGCTGGGGCAGTTCCGGCTCCTCCAGGAAATGGGTGCAGAAATTGGCCCATTCCCGCTCGTTCTGGATGGAGATGAGCACCGGTACCCCGCCCGCCGTCTCGAAGGCGCCATAGGGGCAGATCGAGGGATGGGCGAGGCCGATCCGCGGCGGGTTCCGCCCCGTCCCCTCGTATTGCAGCAGCGGCACCGTCATCCAGTCCGCCATGCCGTCGAAAAGGCTGACGGCGATGCCCTTGCCCCGACCGGTGATGCCGCGCTCGATCAGCGCCTCCAGCACCGCTGCATGGGCATGCATCCCGCAGGCGATGTCGCAGGCCGAGACGCCGACGCGCCCCGGCCCCTCGGCCCGGCCGGTGATGCTGGCAAGGCCCGATTCGGCCTGCACCAGCAGGTCATAGGCCTTCATCTTCGCGTATTCGCCCTCTTCCCCGTAGCCGGAGATGTCGACGGTGATGAGCCGCGGATGCCGCTCGCGCAGCGCCGCCGAGCCGAAGCCGGCCCGCGCCATGGCACCGGGCGCCAGGTTCTGGATGAAGACGTCGGCCCTCGCCACCAGCCGCTCCAGCAGCGCCTTGTCGTCCGGCGCCTTGATGTCGAGGCAGAGGCTCTCCTTCCCCCGGTTCAGCCAGACGAAATAGGTGGAAAGGCCCTGGGCCGCCGCGTCATAGGCCCGGGCGAAGTCGCCCTCCGGCCGCTCGATCTTGATCACCCTCGCCCCTGCATCGGCGAGGCGGGAGGCGCAATAGGGCGCGGCGACGGCCTGCTCCATCGAGACGACGAGCAGGCCCTTCAGCGGCTGGCTGCCCATCCTCAGTAGCTCCGCGGCATGCCGAGGACGTGCTCGCCGACATAGCTCAGCACGAGGTTCGTGCTGATCGGCGCCACCTGGTAGAGCCGCGCCTCGCGGTACTTCCGCTCGACATCGTATTCCTCGGCGAAGCCGAAGCCGCCATGGGTCTGGATGCAGGCCTCGCCCGCCGCCCAGGCGGCATCGGCGGCGAGCATCTTGCCCATGTTGGCCTCCTCGCCGCAGGGCTCGCCGCGCTCGAATTTGGCGAGGCCCTGGCGCAGCAGCGCCTCGGCCGCGCGCATCTGGGCGTAGGCCTTGGCAATCGGGAACTGGACGCCCTGGTTCTGCCCGATCGGCCGGCCGAACAGCACCCGCTCCTTGCTGTACTCGACGGCCTTGTGGATGAACCACTTGGCATCGCCGATGCTCTCGGAGGAGATCAGCAGCCGCTCGGCATTCATCCCGTCGAGGATGTAGCGGAAGCCCTTGCCTTCGATGCCGACCAGGTTCTCCGCCGGCACCACCATGTTGTCGAAGAAGACCTCGGTGGTGTTGTGGTTCATCATGGTGCGGATCGGGCGGATGGTGAGGCCGTTGCCGAGCGCGGCCTTCATGTCGACGATGAAGGTGGACAGCCCATCGGTCTTCTTCGCCACCTCGCCCCGCGGCGTGGTGCGGGCCAGCAGCAGCATCAGGTCGGAATGCTCGGCGCGGCTGGTCCAGATCTTCTGGCCGTTGACGATGTACTTGTCGCCTTCCCGCTTGGCGAAGGTACGGAGCGCGGTGGTGTCCGTCCCGCTCGTCGGCTCGGTCACGCCGAAGGCCTGCAGCCGCAGCTCGCCGGAGGCGATGCCTGGCAGGTAGCGCTGCTTCTGCTCCGGGCTGCCATGCTTCAGGATGGTGCCCATGATGTACATCTGGGCGTGGCAGGCGCCGGCATTGCCGCCGGAGCGGTGGATCTCCTCGAGGATCGCCGCGGCGGCGGACAGCGGCAGGCCGGCCCCGCCATATTCCTCGGGGATCAGCGCGCCGAGATAGCCAGCCTCGGTCAGCGCCTTCACGAATTCGGTCGGATAGGCGCGGTCACGGTCCACCTGGCGCCAGTACTCGCCGGGGAAGCGGGCGCAGAGCTTCGCCACTTCCTCGCGGATCTCGGCATGCGGGTCGGCGATCGGCAGCGATTGATCCATGGCGTGTTCCTCCGAGCTTCGGGATTAGAGCAAACCCCGAACAGGTGGAATCACCTGGAGGAGGTTTGCTCGCTCAAAACAAAAAGCCAGAACGGCGTCCGCGAACGCGGTCGAGCGGAAGTCGCTCTGAGCGCGGTCCGGGCTCCGGCAATCATCGCCAATCTGGGCCTCGGGGAGGGTTCACGGAATTCGAAATCAGCGATGGCAGCCATAACGGCGCGTTATAGGCTGCGAGGATGGACCTAAAGCAGCTCCGCACCTTCCGCGAGGTCGCCGATTCCGGTTCGCTCAGCCGCGCCGCGGACCGGCTGCACCTGGCCCAGCCGGCGCTTTCCCGCCAGATCCGCCTGCTGGAGGCGGAGATCGGCCTGCCTCTCTTCGCCCGTCACGGACGGGGGATGCAGCTCACCGAGGCGGGCATGGCGCTGCTCGAGCGCATCGACGGCCCGGTGCGCCAGCTGGAGCGCGCCATCGACGAGGTCCGCAGCCTCGCGGGCGCCGTCGCCGGGCAGGTGGCGCTGGGGATGATGCCGACCATCGCCACCGTCCTCGCCGGGCCGCTGGCGCGGCGGGTGGCGCTCGAGCATCCCGCGCTCTCGCTCCGCATCGTCGAGGGCTATACCGGCCATCTGGTCGAATGGGTTCAGCGCGGCGTCACCGATGCGACCCTGCTCTATGGCCCGGCACCGGCGCTGCACCTCCGCGTCACGCCGCTGCTGATCGAGGAGATGGTGCTGGTCGGCGCCGCCGGCAGCGGCATCGGGCCGGAGCCCGTGCCCTTCGCCGCGCTCGCGGGCCGCCGGCTGGTGATGCCGAGCCGCCAGCACGGCCTCCGCCGCATCGTCGAGGCCGCCGCCGGCCGCGCCCGTATCGCCCTCAACGTCGCTTTCGAAGCCGACAGCTTCGGTGTGCTGAAGGAGCTGGTGGTGAGCGGCATCGGCGAGGCGGTGCTGCCCCGCTCGGCCATCCGCGAGGAAGAGGCGGCCGGCCGCCTCTGCTCCGCCCCGCTGGTCCGGCCGGTGCCGCGCCGGCAGGTGGTCCTCGCCCTGCCGACCGACCGCGCGCCTTCCCGCGCCACGGCGCTGGTGCTCGCCCTGCTGGCCGAGGAGGTCGCCGCCCGCGAGGCCGCCGGCGACTGGCAGCGGATGGACGCGGCTACCGACGGGGCAGCACCGCCTCCAGCGAGGTCCGCACCATCACCGCCGATGGTCCCGGCACCCGCAGCGCCGCCTCCAGCGCCGGCAGGTCCCCCTGGCCCTCCACCACCGTCACCGGCACCCGGAAGGCCGCGCACCAGGCGGCGAAATCCGGGTTGACCAGGCCAGTGCCGGAAACCCGCCCGGGATGCGCCCGCTCCTGGTGGATGCGGATGCTGGCGTAGCTGCCGTTGTCGGAAAGGATCAGCGTCATCGGCGCCCCGCGGGCCACGGCGACGGCGAACTCGCCCCCCGTCATCAGCGCCCCGCCATCGCCGACGAGGCCGATCACCCGCCGCTCCGGGTGGCGCAGCGCGGCGGCGACGGCGGCCGGCACGCCGAAGCCCATGGCGCCGGAGACGGGGGCCAGCAGCCGCTGCGGCGGCGTCCAGCCTGTCTTGCGGTAGAAGGGGGCCCCGAAGGTGCCGGCATCGAGGGCGACGATGGCATCGGCCGGTGCCATCCGCTCGATCAGCTTCGCCACCTCAGCGAAGGCGACGCCGTCCGGCCAGGCGCGCGGCGTCACCTGGCAGTCGGAGAGGTGCAGGTCGTGCAGCCGCGCCGCCCAGGCGCCGCGCCCGGCCGGTGCGCCCGGCACCTCGGCCGCGAGCGCCGCGATGGTCGCCCGCGCATCGGCGGCGAGTGCCATCTCCGCCGGGAAAAGCCAGCCAAGGAAGCGCGGATCGGCGCAGATATGCACCAGCCGCTGCCCCGGTGCCGGCCAGCTCCAGCCCTGGGTGGTGATGTCGGTCAGCCGCGTCCCGAGCGCCAGCACGAGGTCGGCCTCGGCGAAGGCCGCCCGTTGCGCATCCGGGTTGCGCAGGCCGAGATCGCCCGCATAGAGCGGATGCCGGTTGGGGAAGAGGTCCTGCCGCCGGAAGGAGACGGCGACCGGCAGTTGCCAGGCCTCGGCGAAGGTGCGTAGCGCCTCGCGCCCGCCCTCGGCCTCGAATCCGTGGCCGGCCAGCAGGATCGGCCGCTCCGCCCCGCGCAGCAGCGCCGCCAGCCGCGCCGCATCGGCGGGGGAGGGCGCCACGGCCCCCGGCAGCGTCGCGGGCATTGGCGGCGCGGCGCAGTCCATCGCCAGCAGGTCCTCCGGCAGGGCGAGCACCACCGGGCCCGGCACGCCGCCCATGGCCATCGCATGGGCGCGGGCGATCAGCTCCGGCACCTGCTCAGCATCCGTCGCCTCGCCGACCCATTTGGCGACGCCGCGGAACATGTTGGCGTAGTCGATCTCCTGGAAGGCGTTGCGCCTCAGGTCCCGCCGCTCCACCTGGCCGATCAGCAGGATCAGCGGCACCGCATCCTGCTCCGCCGTATGGACGGCGATGGCGGCGTTGCAGGCGCCGGGGCCGCGCGAGACCAGCACCACCCCCGGCCGCCCGGTGAGCTTCGCATCAGCCACCGCCATGAAGCCCGCCCCGCCCTCGCTCCGGCAGGTGACGAGGTCGATCGCCGAGCCGTGCAGCGCATCGAGCAGGGCGATGTAGCTCTCGCCGGGCACGCAGAAGGCGCGGTCGATGCCCTGCGTGGCGAGGAATTCAACGATCCGGTCCGCGGCCGTGGCCATGTCCTGCCCCTCTAGCTGCGGCTTTCCGCCGCTGTCTCGATATGGAGGATGCGCTCGCCGGCCACTGCGACCGTGGCGCGCAGCAGCGCGCTCCGCTGCCCTTCCGTGCGGAAGGCGAGGACGCAGTCCCATCCCACCCGCTGCGTGCAGTTGAGCCCGAGCCCTTGCAGCCGCTGGATCAGCGGCGTCACCGGCGTACCGGCCGGGAAGTCCCGCACCAGCTCCGCCTTGAGCGCCGCCGCCGCCCCGGCCGGACCGAGCCGCTGGAAGCGCTCGAGCGGGGACGTCGCCTCCTTCCGCCCGCCGAGCCAGGCGGCCGCCGCGACCATGGCGAGGAGGCCCCCCCCGAGCAGCGCCGCCCGCAGCAGCGTGCCCCGCTGCACGGGGAGCTTGCCGGCCGCCGCCTCCGCCTCGGTCACGCGCGGTGGCGGCGGATCAGCCGGCCCGGCGTCTCGCCGGTGAGGCCCTGGCCGGCACGGAAGGTCGGCACGCCATTGGTCCAGACCTCCTCGATCCCCTCCGATTCCTGCTTCGGATTCTCGAAGGTCGCACGGTCGATGACCCGGTGCGGGTCGAACAGCACGAGGTCCGCATAGGCCCCGGGCTTCAGCACGCCGCGGTCCACCATGCCGAAGAGCGAGGCGGTGCGGCCGGTCATCTTGTGGATCGCCGTCTCCATGTCGAGCAGGCCGAGCTGGCGCGAGTAGAAGCCGAGCACGCGCGGGAAGGTGCCCCAGAGACGGGGATGCGGATGCTCGTCATGCGGGATGCCGTCCGAGCCGATGACCGACATCGGGTGCGCCATGATCCGGCGGACATCCTCCTCATCCATCTGGAAGGTGATGGCGCCGGCCGGGCTCAGCTTCTCCGCCGCGGCGCGCTGGTCCATGTTCCAGTTGCGGGCCACTTCAGCGAGGTCCTTGCCGGCGAATTCCGGATGCGGCACCGACCAGGTGATGATCACCCGCACATCCTCCCGCAGCCGGTCCGGCATCAGCACGGTGGAGCCGGCCGGATAGGGGTACATGTCGTAGGCAACTTCCTGCAGCGAGGCGCTGGCTTCCAGCAGCGCCAGCGTCTGCACGCTGCGGCCGTAATTCTCCGGCATCGAGCATTTGTGGTGGCTGATCCAGACCGGCACGCCGACCTTCTTGCCGATCTTCAGCGTCTCCTCGATGGAGGCGCAGACGCGGTCCGCCTCGTCGCGCATATGGGTGAAGTACATGCCGCCCGCGGCGCGCAGCGGCTCGGCGACGGCGATCACCTCCTCCGTCGTCGCGTGCATGTTGGGCTTGTACCAGAGGCCGGTGGAGAAGCCGGAGGCGCCCTCGGCCAGTGCCTCGGCAACCATCTGCCGCATCTTTGCTATCTCGGCGTCCCGCGCCGGCCGGTAGAGGTCCTCGCCCATGACGCGGTAGCGCAGAGTCTGGTGGCCGACGAGGGCATAGGTGTTCACCGCCGCCGGGGTCTTCTTGAGCGCCTGGGCATACTCGCCGAAGCTGTCGAAGGCGAAGCCGCTGTCGCCCACCAGGTCGAGCGGCGGCGGCGGCCGGTCCCCCGTGATCCGCAGCGGTGCGAGCGAGACGCCGCAATTGCCGACGACCACGGTGGTGACGCCCTGGCTCGACTTGCAGTGTAGGCAGGAGGGCCCGCAGAGCACGGCGCGGTCGTCATGCGTATGCGCGTCGATGAAGCCCGGCGCGACCGCGCGGCCGGTGGCGATCACCTCGCGGTCGGCGCTGGCGCCGCCGAGATCGCCGACCGCCACGATCCGCTCCCCGGTGACGCCGACATCGCCCACCCGGCGCGGCCCGCCGGTGCCGTCGAAGAGGGTGGCGTCGCGGATGATGAGGTCGCAGCGCAGGGCCATCGGAGCGGGTCTCCCGGGTCGGGTTCGGTTCCCCAGGGTTACCCCTCCGCCGGGCCGGGGGGAAGGCGTGCCGGGCCCGAATTGCCATGCTCCGCCCCGCGCGGCAGTCTTCCCGGCAAAGGAGAGGGACGGATCATGATCGAACTCGACCGCCGGCGGCTGCTGGCCGGCCTCGGCACCACGCTGGCCACGGCCGGCGGGGTACGGGCCCAGGGCGCCGCCCAGCCCATCCGCATTGGCGTGCTGGCCGATTTCTCCGGCTCCTACCGCGACACCTCCGGCCCCACCTCCGTCGCTTGCACGCAGCAGGCGGTCGAGGATTCCGGCCTCGCCGCCCGTGGCATCCAGGTCGAGATCCTGCAGGGCGACCACCAGAACAAGCCCGACGTCGCCATGGCCATCGCCCGGCAATGGATCGACCAGCGCGGCGTGGACATGATCTGCGAGGTCAACCACTCCGCCATCGCGCTGGCGCTTGCCGGGCTGGTGCAGGAGAAGAACAAGGTCCAGATGAACAGCGGCGCGCTGAGCGCCGTCATCACCGGCGAGCGCTGCTCCGCCAACACCGTCCACTGGACGGCCGATACCTGGATGCTGGCAAATTCGGTCGGCCAGGCGACGGTGAAGAGCGGCGGCGACAGCTGGTACTTCGTCACCGCCGACTACGCCTTCGGCCACCAGATGGAGCGGGACCTGACGCGCTTCATCGGCGCCGCCGGAGGCAAGGTGTTGGGCGCGGCGCGCTTCCCCTTCCCGGGCACCTCGGACTTTTCCTCCTTCCTGGTGCAAGCCCAGGCGAGCCGCGCCAAGGTGGTGGGGCTGCTGATGGCGGGCGCCGACATGATCAGCTGCATCAAGCAGGCGCGTGAGTTCGGCGTGACGCGGCGCGCCCGGCTGGTCGGGACGCCGATGTTCATCACCGACATCCACGCCATGGGCCTCGAGACGGCGCAGGGGCTGACGGTCTGCGAGACCTACTACTGGGACCTGAACGACCGCACCCGCGCCTTCCTCGAGCGGGTGAAGCAGAAGACGCCCAACAACTACCCGAACCAGGAACATGCCGGCACCTATTCCGGTGTGCTGCACTACCTGAAGGCGGTGGGTGACCTGGGCGTCGAGCGGGCCAAGGCGAGCGGCCTCGAGGTGGTGCAGCGCATGAAGGCGATGCCGACCGACGACGACTGCTTCGGCCCTGGCAAGCTGCGGGAGGACGGGCGGAAGATCCACCCGGCCCATCTCTTCGAGGTTAAGGCGCCCGGCGAGAGCCGGGGCGCCTGGGACTACTACCGGCTGATCGGCAGCGTCGGCGCCGAGGAGGCCTTCCGCCCCCTCAGCGAGGGCGGCTGCCCCCTCGTGCGGACCTGATCCGGGGCTGCGGCGTCAGACCTCGACGCCGTAGATCTCCCGCGCCGCCTGGCGGGTGATGAGCCCATCCGCCACGTCGCGCTTCACCAGCTCTGGGTCGCGCGCCTTGGGGTCGCCCATGCCGCCGCCGCCCGGCAGCTTCAGCAGCAGCCGCCGCCCCTTGGGGATCACCTGGAACCCCTTGGTCCTGAGCGGCGTGCCGTTGGCATCGTTCAGACCGACCCAGCCGCCCGCGCCCTCGCCACCGCCCTCGCGCCCCTTCGGCGGGTTGGCGACGCGGTCGAAGATGGCGTTGACGGCGAATTCTGCATCGCCCTTGGCGCCGATCTCCATCACCTGGCCGAAGCCGCCGCGAGTGCGGCCGGCGCCGGCGGAATCGGGCCGCAGCTCCTTCCGCCAGAAGATCACCGGCGCGACGTTCTCCGTCGCCTCCACCGGCATGGTCCGGACGCCGGAGGGGAAGGCGATGCCGTCCAGCCCGTCCTTGGTCGGCCGTGCGCCGGTGCCGCCGGAGTTGAAGGTGATGATCTCGAAATCCTCGGTCTCGGCATTCTGGCCGGAGACCTGGCTGCCGCCGCGCAAGGGCGGATTCCATAGAGCCGAGGAGCCCTCCGCATTCACCCGGTCCGGCACCGCCTGGTGCAGGCAGCCCATCATCAGGTCCGGCAGCAATTGACCGACGACATGGCGAACCGAGACCGGATAGGGCCGCGGCGCATTGAGGATGCAGCCTTCCGGGATCACCATGTGGAAAGGGCTGAGCGAGGCCCAGTTGTTCGGGATCTCGGGCGCGACCACGCATTTGATTCCGAAGCAAGAATAGGCCCGGCAATAGGCCGGCGGCACGTTAATCCCGCGCGTCGAGAGGCCGGAAGTTCCGGCATAGTCGACGGTGATCCGGTCCTCCCCGATCGTCATCGCCGCCTGCAGCGTGACCTCGAACTCATAGCCGTCCGACCTGATCTGCCCGCCATAGGTGCCGCGCGGGAGCTTCCTGATCTCCTCCAGCGTCGCATGCAGCGAACTCTCGAAGATGTACTCGGCGAGCGGATCGATGCTCTCCATGCCGAACTCGTCCATCATCTCGACGAGCCGCTTGGCGCCGGCATCGTTGCAGGCGCAGAGGGAGTAGACATCGCCCTCCAGCTCCACCGGCGTGCGGCTGCCGGCGCGCAGGAAGTCGAAGAAGGTCTCGTTCGGTCGCCCCCGGTCGAAGCACTTCACGATCGGGATGTAGAGCCCCTCCTCGAAGACGCTCCGCCCCTCCGGCCCCATGCCGAGCCCGCCGATATCGATGATATGCGCGGTGTTGGCGAAGAGCCCGACGATCTTGCCATTGCGGAAGGCCGGCGTGACCACGGTGAGGTCATGCAGATGCCCGGTGCCGAGCCAGGGGTCGTTGGTGATGTAGTGGTCGCCCGGCTGCATGGTCTCGGCGGGGAACTTCGCCAGGAAATGCCCGACCGACTCCATCATCGAGTTCACATGGCCCGGCGTGCCCGTCACCGCCTGGGCCAGCATGCGACCCTGCAGGTCGAAGATGCCGGCCGACAGGTCGCCCGCCTCGCGCACCGTGGTGCTGAAGGCGGTGCGGATCATGGTCTGCGCCTGTTCCTCGACCACCGCGATGAGGCGATTCCACTGGATTTGGCGCTGGATCGTCGCAAGTGCCCCGGTCTCTTTCACGGTCACGCCTCCTGCACCAGGTCGAGATAGCCAAGTCCATCCATCCGGCAGGTCCAGCCGGGCCCGACCAGCGTGCTGGTCTCCGCCTCCGCCACGATGCAGGGGCCGCGCAGGGTCGCGCCCGGCGCCATGGTCTCGCGGTCGTAGACCGCCCAATCCGCCACCTCGCCCGTCGCCGTGTCCCGCACCGCCTGATGGCGAATGGGGGAGGGGGCGGGCGCATCCTCGACCTCGGCGGCCGGCGCCACCTCGTCCACCAGCGTCGCCACGGTGACGGCGAAGCTCATGATCTCGACATCGCTGCCAGGCACCGGGCGGTCGTAGAAGCGGGAATATTCCTCGTCGTAGAGGGCGCGGATCGCCGGCACGTCATCGGCGGTCAGGTCGCGCGCCGGCAGCGTCACGGCGATCTCATGCCCCTGCCCGACATAGCGCATATAGGCGATGCGTCCCTCGGTGGTCGGCGCGCCGAAGCTGCCCTCCGCCACCACCCGCGCCGCCTCGGCCGACATGCCGGCGAGCAGCGCATTCACCGCCACCACGTCGAAACTCGCAAAACGCTGGTAGAGGCTCTTCACCACCTCATAGGCGACCGGCGCGCGCAGGAAGCCGATGGCGCTGCCGACGCCCGCGCCGCTCGGCACCAGCAGCCGCTTCACCCCGATCTTCTCGGCCACGCGATAGCCATGCACCGGCCCGCCGCCGCCGAAGGCGATGATGGTCCGCCCGCCGAAGCCCTTGCCGCTCTCGATCGCATGGACGCGGGCCGCGTTCGACATGTTCTCATCGACCATCTCGATCACGCCGAGCGCTGCCATCTCGGCCGACAACCCGAGCCGCCCGCCGACCGCCGCCGCCAGCGCATCCCGCGCTGGCTCCGGGTGCAGGCGGAGGTTGCCGCCGGCGAAGAGCAGCGGGTCGTAGCGGCCGAGGGTGAGGTTGGCATCCGTCACCGCGGGCTTGCCGCCGCCGCGGCCGTAGCAGGCCGGGCCTGGATCGGCGCCCGCGCTCTCCGGCCCGACGGTGATGCGCCCCATGCTGTCGACGGCCGCGATCGAGCCGCCGCCCGCGCCGATCTCCACCATCTCGATCACCGGGATGCGCAGCGGCAGGCCGGAGCCCTTCTTGAACCGGCCGACCCGCGCCACCTCGAAGGTGCGGCTGGCCTGGGGTTGGTAGCTGTCGATCAGGCAGACCTTGGCCGTGGTACCGCCCATGTCGAAGGACAACACCTCGGTCAGCCCGCGCTGCCGGGCCACATGGGCGGAAAAGATGGCGCCGCCCGCCGGACCGCTCTCCACCAGCCGGATCGGGAAGCGCGCCGCCGTCTCGAGCGAGGTGAGCCCGCCGCCCGAGAGCATCATGAAGAGCGGGCAGGCGAGCCCCGCCTCGCGCAGCCCGACCTCCAGCCGCTTCAGGTAGCTCGCCATCAGCGGCTGCACATAGGCATTGGCGACGGTGGTGGAGAAGCGCTCCCACTCCCGCATCTCGGGCGAGACCTCGGAGGAGAGCGAGATCCGCAGCTCCGGCCAGAGCCGCTGGACGATCCCGGCCGCCTGCTGCTCATGCGCTGGATTGACGAAGGCATGGAGGAAGCCGATGGCCAGCGCCTCGATCCCCTCCTCCCGCATGAAGGCGACATGCCGCTCGACGGCGGCTGCATCGAGCGGCGCGAGGACCTTGCCGGTATTGTCCAGCCGCTCCGTGACGGGCAGGCGCCAGCGGCGCGGTACCAGCGGCTGCGGCAGCTCGATGTTCAGGTCGTACTGGTCGTAGCGGCTTTCATTGCCCAGCGCGAGGACGTCGCGGAAGCCCTCCGTCGTCAGCAGCGCCGTCTTCGCGCCCTTGCGCTCGATGACGGCATTGGTGGCGAGCGTCGTGCCGTGGATGACGAGGGCGATGTCGGCCGGGTTCAGCGCCGCCTTCTCCAGCACGACCCGCACGCCCTCCAACACGCCGCGCTCCGGCGCCGAAGGGGTGGTCAGCACCTTGGCAGTCCAGCGGCCCTCCTCGGTTTCGACGGCGAGGTCGGTAAAGGTGCCGCCAATGTCGACGGCCAGCTTTGCACTCAAGCTCCATACTCCGCTGCGAAGCGCTGCGCGACCGCACACGCCTTCTCGAAATCCTCCATCCGCATGGCCTCATGCGGATTGTGACTGCCGTTCTGGTTGCGGACGAAGAGCATCCCCGCCGGGATGCCGGCATTGGCGAAGGCCCCCGCATCATGCCCGCCACCCGAGGCCATCACCTTGGCCGGGATGCCGAGGGCGCCTGCCGCGCGCCGCAGCCCCTCCTGCACGCCGGCATCCATCAGCGCCGGCTTGCTGCCGCCCTCGGCGCCGAGCTCGAAGCGCACGCCGCGCCGCGCCTCGATCTCCGCCACCTTGTTGTGCAGCACCTCGAAGAGCCGGTCGCAGTTGCGCAAGTCGACGCTGCGCACGTCGAGCATGAAGCGCGCCTCGCCGGCGATCTTGGTGAAGCCCGCCTCGGCCGTGGTCGCCAGGGTGCAGAAGGTGCAGACCATGGGACGCCCCTCCGCATCCAGGCGGCACCAGGCCTCGTCGAGGGAGACCGCCAGTTCGGCGAGCGCGATGGCGGCATCGCGGCGGTACTTCCGCGGCGTGCCGCCCGAATGGTTGTACTCGCCGAGCACGCGGGCTGCCCGCAGCCGGCGGCTGCCGGGGATGCCGGTGACGATGCCGACCGGGACCTCCTCGGCATCCAGCACCGGCCCCTGCTCGATATGGACCTCGAGATAGGCGGCGACGTTGTCCGGCCCCAGCACCCGCCCGCCGCGTTCGACGAAGCCGGGGTCGAAGCCCTCCTCCCGCATGTGGTCGGCAAGCGCCCGGCCGTTGTCCATCCGCTTCACGGCCAGCTCCTCGGGCGCCAGCATCCCGAGCGCGCCGCGGCTGCCGGGATAGCTGGTCGGGAACCAGGCCCCAGCCTCCTCGGCCCGGGTCACCATGACGGTGATGTCGCGCGCCGGGGTGAAGCCCGCCCGCTTCATCCCTGCGACGGCGGCGAGCCCGGCCAGCACCCCCGCGGCGCCGTCAAAATTGCCGCCCTGCGGCACGCTGTCGAGATGGCTGCCGAGGATGACCTGCTTCGCCCCCCGGTCGGCCCCCGGCAAGGTGAGGTAGAGGTTGCCGACCGGATCGGCCTTGCTCTCCAATCCGATCGCCTCTGCCGCTTCCTTGACCAGCGCATGGGCCATCCGCTCGCCCGGCCCATAGGCATCCCGGGTGACGCCGACCCCGTCGAAGCTCCGCGCCCGCAATTCGGCGAAGAGCCTGTCGGCGAGGTCCACATCCGGGGTCAGGTTCGGCAGCATCCAATCACTCCTTGCCGTGGCGCGGAGTGCAAGTCCCGCGCCACTTCGTCTCGGCTCAGACCATGCCCCGCACGCGGCCGCCATCCACCCGGATCATGCTGCCGGTAATGTAGGCGCCGCGCTCGCTGGCGAGGAAGGCGCCCATCGGCCCGTAATCGGCAGGCAGGCCGAGCCGTCCGGCCGGGATCTCGGCGGCGGCCTCGGCCAGCGCCTCCTCCAGGCTGATGTTCTTCTGCTTCGCCCGTGCCGTGCTGGTCTGGGTCACCCGGTCGGTCTGGATGGTGCCGGGGGCGAGGACGTTCATCGTCACCCCATCCGGCGCCACCTCGCCCGAGAGCGTCTTCAGCCAGCCCCAGATCGAGGCGCGCAGCGTGTTGGACAGCGCCAGCGTCGGGATCGGGTGCTGCATCCCCGTGCTGCCGACGACGATCACCCGGCCCCAGCCCCGCTCCCGCATCGCCGGCAGCAGCCGGTTGGTGATGCGGATCGGCGAGACGACGATATGCTGGAACCACTCCTGCAGCGCCGGCTCGGTGATCTGCGAGGCGGTGCAGGGCGGCGGCCCGCCATGGTTCAGCACCAGGATGTCGACGCCCCCCATGGCGGCGACGGCGGAATCGGCCAGCCGGTCCATATCGGCCGAGGTTGCCACATCGGCGACGACGCCGCTGGCCGAGGCAGCGCCGGCCGCCTTCAGCGCCGCCGCCGCTTCGTCGAGCCGGCCTTGGTCGCGCCCGCTGATGACCAGCGCCGCGCCCTCGGCCGCCAGCGCATCGGCGATCGACCGGCCGAGCCCCTTGGTGCCGCCCATGACCAGGGCGCGACGGCCCTTCAATCCGAGATCCATCCGTCCCGCTCCCTTATCCGAATGGCGCGACCCTGCCTTTGGCCGCCCCGGCTGGCAAGACGCCGCCCGGGTGGTAAGACAGGCCCAACCGAGGAGACGTCCCCCATGCCGAAGCCCGTCCTGCTGGTCACCCGCAAGCTGCCCGAGGCCATCGAGGCCCGCGCCGCCCGCGACTACGACGCCCGGCTGAACCCGCAGGACGAGATGTGGGCCACCGACGGCGCCGAGATCGCCCGCCGCGCGAAGGAGGTGGGCGCCGCCGGCATCTTCGGCGCCGCCGGCGACGCGCTGGGCACCGCATGCATCGAGGCCCTGCCCGAGAGTGTGAAGGTCATCGCCACCTTCAGCGTCGGCTTCGACCATATCGACCTTGCCGCCGCCAAGGCCCGCGGCATCGTCGTGGTGAACACGCCGGATGTGCTGAGCTTCGCCACCGCCGAGACCGCATTCACCCTGATGCTGATGGCCGCCCGCCGCGCCGGCGAGGGCGAGCGCATGGTCCGCGCCGGGCAATGGAAGGGCTGGGCCCCGACCCAGCTGCTCGGCGTGACGCTGGAGGGCAAGCGGCTCGGCATCCTCGGCTTCGGCCGGATCGGGCGGGAGCTGGCGGCGATGGCCCGCGGCTTCCGCATGGAGATCCACTACCGCGACATCCAGAAGCTGCCGCCCGAGCTGGAGCAGGGCGCCATCTACCACGACAACGAGGACAGCTTCCTCGGCGCCATCGATATCATCTCGATGCATGTGCCGGGCGGCGATGCCAACCGCCACTGGTTGAACGCCGAGCGCATCGCCAAGATGAAGGAAGGCAGCCTCGTCGTGAACAGCGGCCGCGGCGTCTCCGTCCATGACGAGTCGCTGATCGCCGCGCTGCGGTCGGGCCATATCCGCGCCGCCGGCCTCGATGTCTATGACGGCGAGCCGAAGGTGAACCCCGGCTACCTGACGCTCGAGAACGTCGCCCTGCTGCCGCATCTCGGCAGCGCCACGATCGAGGTGCGGGATGCCATGGGCAACCGCGCCCTCGAGAACCTGGACGCCGTCCTCCTCAAGGGCACCGAGCCGCCCCACCGCGTCGCCTGAACGGGGAGGGGGACTACCCCCGCCCCGGCAACGGCCCGGGCCGGCCGAACAGCCAGCCCTGGCCGAGTTCCACGCCGAGCGTCCGCATCAGCCCGGCCTCCTCCTCCGTCTCGATATGCTCGGCAACCACCTGCGCGCCGAGCCCATGCGCCAGGTCGACCATGGAGGCGATGATGGCGCGGTCCTTCTCGCTGCGCCTGGCGTGGCGGACATAGGCGCCGTCGATCTTCACGTAATCGACTCGCAGCAGCCGCAGATAGCGGTAGGTCGCGGCGCCCGCGCCGAAGTCGTCGATGCAGAGCGGCAGGCTGCGCGTGCGGAGCGCGGCGACGCTGCGGCCGGCCTCCGTCTCGTTCTCGATTTCCGCGCTCTCGGTGATCTCCAGCATCAGCCGGTCGGTCAGCAAGGGCTCGGTATCGAGCATGGCGAGCAGGGCGCCGCGGAAGCTCGGGCTCTGCAGCGACAGGCCGGAGATGTTGGCGGCGATCCGGGTGTTGCGGGCGAGGCGCGCGGCGGCACAGACGCTGCGCAGCACCGCCCAGTCCAGCTCCGCCGACAGCCCGAGCGCCTCGGCCAGCAGCACGAATTGCTGCGGGTCCTGCGGCGCCTCGCCGCCCGGCTCCGGCCGCATCAGCGCCTCGTAGTGATGCGTCTGCCCGGTCGAGAGCGAGGCGATCGGCTGGAAGGCAAGGCGGAAGCGGCTTTCGGCAATGGCCTGACGCAGCCCCGCGGCGCGGGTATAGGCATGGGCCACGAAGCCGTTCAGCCCCTTGTCGAACCCGGCCTCCACCACCCCCGCCACGCCGCCGCGGTTGAAGGCGGAAAGGGCATAGCGCAGCGCCCGCGTCGCCTGCATTGGCGTGAGGCCCGGCGCCTCCAGCGGCAGGCTGGTGGCATTGACCGAGGCGGCGTGCCCGGCTTCCTGCAACAGGCCCTCGAGCTGCCGCCCGACCGCGCCGGGGTCCACCCCCTGGCCGATCACGCCATAGCGGCCGGGGCCGAGCGCGCCGGCGCGGCTGCTGGGCGGCAAGGCGCCCGTCAGGTGCTCGTCGATCACCGCCGCGACCTCGGGCTTTGCCGCGGTGATCTCGATCAGGCCGAACTGGCCCGCGGCCCCGTCCGTCTCCAGGCTACGGCGGAACTCCGCCGCATCGGCCAGCACAGGCCGCGCCGCCCATTGCGGCGTGGGGGCGATGCTGATGCAGAAGCTGTGGCAGTCCTCCCGAGACCGCCGCAACCCACCGATCGAGACCGGCGTGCCCGCGGCATCGTTCAGGCGGAAGCCCGTCGGCGCCATCCGATCCCTGGCGAGGAGCAGGCCGAAATGGGCATCGAAGGTAGCCCGGTCGGCCAGCGCCACCAATTGCCGCACCGGCTGGCCGATCCAGGCCTCGGGCGGCTGGCCAAGGCGGCTCTGGAAGGCGCCGGCGGCGAAGCCGATGCGGCCTTCCGGCGTCACCTCCACCAGCAACTCCGCTGCGGCCAGGGCGAAGGTCAGAAAAAGCTCCCGATCCGCCGTCTTGAGTGGAGCGGCCAAGGCGATGGTATCGACGCCGTCAGGACTCACTCAGGGCGCTCCCCATCCTCGGTTTCAGGTCCGAGGATGGGCCAGTCGGGTTAAGGCGCCATGAATCAGGCCGCCAGCGCGGCCTCGCCATCGAGGGTCGCGGCCGTCGCATGCACCACGGCGGCGATGCGGACGGCGGCCTGGATGGCCTCCTTCGAGACACTATGCGTCAGCAGCGTCTTCTCATGCGCTTCCATGCACATGCCGCAGCCGTTGATGGCGGAGACGGCGAGCGACCACAGCTCGAAATCCACCTTCTCGACGCCCGGCTTCGCCATGACGTTCATCCGCAGCTTGGCCGGCATGGTGTTGTAGTCGCCGACGACCAGGTGGGTGAAGCGGTAGTAGATGTTGTTCATCCCCATGATCGAGGCCGCGGCCTTGGCGGCGTTCAGCGCCTCCGGGCTCAGCTTCGGGCCGAATTCGGCGAGGATGTCGCGGATCACCTCCGGGTTGCGGGAGGCGAGTGCGGAGACGACGAAGGTGCCGGCGCGCTGCTGCTCGGTCAGCACCGGCTCGGTCGAGAGGCTGCCGAGGTTCAGCTTCTGGTCCTTGGCATAGTCGGGCAGGCGGTTGCGCAGGGCTTCCAGCGACATGGCTTGGCTCCTTCCGAGGCTTTTGTATCGAGGGTGAGCGGAGCGGACCGCAGCCGGTCCGTTCGGCCGACCCTCTCCCGTGCGGGAGGGGGGGTGAGGGGGGCTGGACGCCCCCCTCGGCCAGATCAGGCGGCCTTCTCGAACAGCTTCTGGGCGTCGAGGGCCTCCTGGCCCTTGTTCCAGTTGCAGGGGCAGAGCTCGTCGGTCTGAAGGGCGTCGAGCACGCGGAGCACTTCCTGCGGGTTGCGGCCGACATTGAGGCCGTTCACCGAGGCCCACTGGATGGTGCCGTCCGGGTCGACGATGAAGGTCGCGCGGAGCGCCACGCCCTCGTCCTTGTGGAGGATGCCCAGCGCCTCGGAAAGCTCGCGCTTCACATCGGCCAGCATCGGGATCTCGAGGTTCTTGATGTCCTCGTTGTAGACGCGCCAGTTCAGGTGGACGAACTCGCTGTCGGTCGAGGCGCCGTAGACCACGGTGTCACGGTCGGCGAACTCGCCGGCCAGCTTGCCGAAGGCCGCGATCTCGGTCGGGCAGATGAAGGTGAAGTCCTTCGGCCAGAAGAAGACGACCTTCCACTTGCCGGCATCGGACTGGGAGGTGATCTCGGTGAAGGACTTGCCGGGGCCGGCGAGGCCCTCGGGGCCGGCCTTCACGGCGGTCAGGGCGAAGAACGGGAACTTGTCGCCGACGGTCAGCATGCAGGATATCCCCTCAGGTTATGGCCAGGGTCATAAACGGAACCAACGGGACAGGTGCCCTTGGCTCGCTGCCGCTTATGACGCAATGCAGCAAATCGGTCCAATGAATAGTTTTCGCTGTTTCGATTGACGGGGTCGATCAATCGGGCCATCTCCCCGCCATGCTCTCCCTCCCCAGCCCGCAGCAGCTCCGCTACCTGCTGGCGCTCGCCGACCATGGCCATTTCGGCCGCGCGGCCACTGCCTGCGCGGTGACGCAATCGACCCTCTCGGCCGGCATCATCGCCCTCGAGCGCCAGCTCGATGCCCATCTGCTGGAGCGCGGCTCGGCCAAGCGGCCGGTCTTCACCCCGCTCGGGCTGGAGGTGGTGGGCCGCGCCCGCACCGCCCTGTCGGCGCTCGAGGCGGTGGCGGAGACGGCAGCGGCGGCGCGGGACCCGCTTTCCGGCCCCTTGCGCTTCGGCATCATCCCGACGATCGGCCCCTTCCTGCTGCCGCGGCTGATGCCGGCCTTGCGTGGGGCCTTCCCCCGCCTCCGCCTCTGGCTGCGCGAGGACCAGACGGATCGGCTGGTCACTCAGCTCGAATCGGGGCGGCTCGACCTGCTGCTGCTCGCGCTTCCCTGCGCCTGCGGCGAGGCCGAGACGCTGCCGATCGCCGACGACCCCTTCCTCGCCGCGGTCCCCGCCGGCCATCGGCTGGCGGCGAAGGAGCGGGTGCCGGTCGCCGCGCTCGGCGCCGAGCGGCTGCTGCTGCTGGAGGATGGGCATTGCCTGCGCGACCATGCGCTCGACGCCTGCGGCCTGCCGCGCGGGGTATTGCCGGCCGAGGACGGCATCGCCGCCACCTCGCTCCATACCCTGGTGCAGATGGTCGCCGGCGGCCTCGGCGTGACCCTGCTGCCGCAGATCGCGGTCGAGGGCGGCGTGCTCGCCGGCGCCGCGGTCGACATCCGCCCGCTGGAGCCGGAGGGCGGCGCCCCGCCGAGCCGCAGCCTCGCTCTCGCCTGGCGCCCGACCAGCCCGCGCGCGGCGGAGTTCCGTGGCCTTGCGCCTGCCATTGCGGCGGCGCTTCAGGCGGCCTAACCCTGTCGGCAAGCACCGGGGAGCAAACGACATGGACGGGTTGACCGCGGACCAGGCACGCCTCCGCGACCGGGCGCGGGAAGTGGCGCAGGAGGCCGCCGCCCAGGCCGCCGCCACCGACCGCACCGAGCAATACCCTTGGCCCATGGTCCACCGCATGCGGGAGGCCGGGCTGATGGGCCTGACCATCCCGCGCGAATGGGGCGGGCCGGGCCTCTCCTATTTCGACGCCGCGCTGGTGATCGAGGAGCTGTCGGCTGCCTGCGCCGTTTGCGGCCGCATCGCGGTCGAGAGCAACATGGGCGCGCTTGGCGCCGTCATGGCCTATGGCAGCCCGGAGCAGCGCCGCCTCGCCGCCGGGCTTGTGCTCGGAGGCGACAAGCCGGCCATCTGCATCACCGAGCCCGAGGCCGGCTCCGCCGCGACCGAGATGACGACGCGCGCCGTCCGCCGCGGCGACGGCTGGGTGATCGACGGGGTGAAGCATTGGATCACCGGCGGCGGCGTTTCCCGCCTGCACCTGATTTTCGCCCGAGCCTTCGAGGAGGGGCGGGACCTCGGCATCGGCGGCTTCCTCGTGGTGCGGGAGGGGGAGCGGGACCCGCCCGGCCTCGTCATCCATCGCCGCATCCCCTCCATGGGGCTGAAGGGCATGCCGGAGGCGGAAATCCGCTTCGAGGGGCTGGTGGTGCCGGATGCGATGGTGCTGCACCCGCCGGGCGGCTTCGCCCGCGGCTTCGGCCGGCTGATGGATGCCTATAACGGCCAGCGCGTCGGCGCGGCGACGGTGGCCCTCGGCATCGCCGCCGGGGCCTATCGGCAGGCGCTCGACTATGCCGGGCGGCGGCACCAGTTCGGCCGGCCGATCGCCGAGTTCCAGGGCGTCGGCTGGATGCTGGCCGACATGTCGATCAAGCTGGAGGCGGCCCGCGCCCTGATCTGGCGCGCCGCGCGCAGCGCCGGGCCGGCGGGCTTTCCCGACCGGCTGGCCGCCGCCCAGGCCAAGGTGCTGGCGGCCGATACCGCCATCGAGGTCACCAACAATGCCCTCCAGCTCTGGGGCGCCGCCGGCTACAGCCGGGAGAACCCGCTGGAGCGGATGGTGCGCGACGCGCGGATGTTCGCCATCGCCGGCGGCACCGCCCAGGTGCTGCGGACCCAGGTGGCGGAGCAGATTCTCGGCCGCAAGCTGCCGCAGACTCGCGACGGCTTCCTGCGCCAGGCGGCGGCGGAGGCCGGTCGCGATTGACTCGGGCAGGGGCTTCGCTTATCCCGCGCCCTCCCCGGCGGTGGTGCGAGCCCCCGCCGCAACCCCTTCGCCTTGCCAGTGAGTCCGCGTCATGAAGATCCGCAACAGCCTCAAGACCGCCAAGACGCGCGACAAGAACTGCGTGGTGGTGCGCCGCCGCGGCCGCCTCTACGTGCTGAACAAGAAGAACCCGCGCCTGAAGGCCCGCCAGGGCTAAGCACCGGCCTCAGGGCCGTCCATCAGGGGTTCGAACCCGCCGCCGGCATCGCCGCGGCGGGTTTTTCTGCGTCATTGGGGCTTGAGCGTCTCCGTCCCCAGTCCGCCGCCGGTGGTCCAGGTGCCGCGCAGGCTGCCATCCGGCTCCACGCCGTAGATCGCGACGCCCGGCCGGTTGTCCACGACGAAGGAGATGGCCAGCATCCCACTCTGGATCAGGCCGAGGCCGATGATCTGGGCGTTGCCCACCAGCCAGCGGGCCAGCCAGGCGCCGTTCGGCCCCTCGCGCAGTTCGAAGCTGCCTTCATAGGGCGTGCCGTCGGGGTTCTGCCCCTCGATCGCGTAGCGGCCCTCGCGGAGCTGGGCGAAGGCGGCAGGGGCGATGGCGAGTAGGCCGAGGGCCAGCAGGAAGACGCGGCGCAGGGACAAGGGAGGCTCCGGGAGGAAAAGGCGGCGGAGAGTGACGCCGCGACCCCGCCGGAGCAAGCCCGGCGCTTGCCCCACGCGCCCCATCTGCCCATTTTCAGCGGAACGGAGGATTGCGCGCCATGATCGACCTGCCCGCCCCGAAGCCCGATGTCCTGGCCCGCCGCGACGAGATCCTGGCCGGCCTTCGCGCCCTGCTGCCCGGCGACGGCGTCATCACCGAGCCGGCCCGCGTCAAGCCCTACGAGACGGACGGGCTCTCGGCCTATCGCCAGCCGCCGCTGGCCGTCGCGCTGCCGCGGACGACGGAGGAGGTGGCGGCGATCCTCGGCTTCTGCCACCGCAACGGCGTCCGCGTCGTGCCGCGCGGGGCGGGGACGAGCCTCTCCGGCGGGGCGCTGCCGCTGGCGGATTCCGTGGTGCTCGGGCTGATGCGGATGAACCGGATCATTGAGGTCGACTACGCCAACCGCCTCGCCGTGGTGGAGGCGGGCGTCACCAATCTCGGCATCACCAACCATATCGCCGCCGACGGCTTCTTCTATGCACCCGACCCGTCCTCGCAGCTCGCCTGCATGATCGGCGGCAATGTCGGGATGAACTCCGGCGGGGCGCATTGCCTCAAATACGGCGTCACCGCCAACAACCTGCTCGGCCTCAAGGCCGTCACCGTCGAGGGCGAGATCGTCGAGCTCGGCGGCCGGCACCTCGACGCGGCGGGCTATGACTGGCTCGGGCTGCTGACCGGCTCCGAGGGGCAGCTCGCCGTGGTGACGGAGGTGACGGTGCGCATCCTCCATGCGCCGGAGGGGCAGCGGGCGATGCTCGCCGCCTTCAAGGGGACGGAGATCGCGGGTGCGGCGGTCGATGCGATCATCGGCAGCGGCATCATCCCCGTCGCGCTCGAGTTCATGGACCGGCCCTGCATCCATGCCTGCGAGGCCTTCGCCCATGCCGGCTACCCGCTGGATGCCGAGGCCATGCTCATCATCGAGGTCGAGGGCAGCGTCGAGGAGCAGGACATGCTGCTCGGCAAGCTGAAGGAGATCTGCTCCCGCTTCGACCCGATCAGCCTCAAGGTCGCGCAGACCGTGGAGGAATCCATGGCGATCTGGAAGGGGCGGAAGGGCGCCTTCGGCGCGGTCGGCCGCATCTCGCCCGACTATCTCTGCATGGACGGCACCATCCCGACCGGCGAGCTGCCGCATGTGCTGCGCCGCATCGGCGAGATGAGCGCGGAGTACGGGCTGCAGGTGGCGAACGTCTTCCATGCCGGGGACGGCAACCTGCACCCGCTCATCATGTTCGATGCCAATGATGCCGAGAGCTTTCGCCGCGCAGAGGCCTTCGGCGCCGACATCCTCAAGCTTTGTGTCGAGGTCGGCGGCTGCCTCACCGGCGAGCATGGCGTCGGTGTCGAGAAGCGGGACCTGATGCCGGTGCAGTTCACGCCCTTCGAGCTGGACCAGATGCGGGCGCTGAAATCGGCCTTCGACCCGCAATGGCTGCTCAACCCGGCCAAGGTCTTTCCGCTCGAGGGCAACCCGGTGCTGCGGCAGGCGGCATGAGCGACGTCCTGGCGCCCGCCGACGAGGCGGGGGTTGCGGCGGCGGTCGCCGAGGCTGCCAGGGCGGGCGAGCCGCTGGCGGTCGAGGGGCGGGGCACCAAGCGGGCGATGCTGCGGCCGGTGCAGGCGGCGCGGACGCTCTCGCTGCGCAACCTCAGCGGCATCACCCTCTACCGGCCGCAGGAGCTGATTCTTTCCGCCCGTGCGGGGACGCCGCTGGCGGAGATCGAGGCGGCGCTGGCCGAGCACGGGCAGCAGGTGGTCGCCGAGCCGCCGGTGCTCGCTGCGATCTTCGGCGGCGGGCAGGGGCCGAGCATCGGCGGGCTCGTCGCCACCAACCTGTCCGGGCCGCGGCGCATCACCGCCGGGGCGATGCGCGACCATGTCATGGGCATCCGCGCGGTGAACGGGCTGGGCGAGGCCTTCCACAATGGCGGGCGGGTGTTGAAGAACGTCACCGGCCTCGACCTCTGCAAGCTGCTGACCGGGGCGCATGGCACGCTCGGCGTCCTCACCGAGGTGACGCTGAAGGTGCTGCCGGCGGCCGAGCGCAGCGGGACTCTGGCCATCGCCGTGCCGGACCTGGAGACGGGGGTGCGGGCGCTCTCGGCCGGACTTGGCAGCCCCTATGGGGTGAACGGCGCGGCGCTGCTGGCGGGCGAGGCGCCGCGCGCCCTGCTACGGATCGAGGAGTTTTCCGAATCCGTCGCCTATCGCCTGGGCCGACTGCGCGAGGCGCTGGAGCGGTTCGGCGATGCCGCCGTGATCGAGGATGTGGAAAGCCGCGAGTTGTGGCGCGGCATCCGCGAGGCGGAGCCGCTCGCCGCCCAGCCCGAGGATGCGGTGTGGCGCGTCTCGGTGCAGCCGACGGCGGGGCCGGGCGTGGTTGCCGCGGCGGGGCTGCCGCGGGCGTTGCTCGACTGGGGCGGCGGGCTGGTCTGGCTGGCAGGGCCGGCGACGGCCGACTCCCATCGGCGGGTGATGGGGGCGGCGCGGACGGCGGGCGGCAGCTTCACCCTGTTCCGCGCGCCGGAGCCGCTGCGCGCGGCCGTGCCGGTGCTGCCGGAGGAGGGCAAGGTGCTGGCCGCGATCCGCGAGCGCATCCGTGCGGTGATGGACCCGAAGGGCATCCTCAGCCCAGGGAGGATGTACGCCGGGTAGGGAACGGGTTGCGGGGCGGCGACGGCGCTCGATGCCGTCCATGGCAAGGACGTGACCTTCGACGCCACCTCGCCGGGGAATGCTGGAAGCCCGACGGCTTAGGCGATGCCGCCAGGAGAAGGCGGGATGAGCGGCATCCACTGGGTGTTCAACGATCAGGCCCGGCGGCAGGTGGGCGCGCTCGCGCCCGACTGGAACGCGCTGACGGCACAGGTCGAGGCGCATCATGCCGCGACGGGGTCGTGGTGCCTCTGGGCGAGGGAGGCCGGCGGCCTTCAATCCTTAAACCGGTTGAGGTCCGGCGGGACCAGAGCCTTGAATCGCATCGGCTTCTGGGTGGAGTTTGAGGGTTTGAAGGATTGAGGGTGCTTCCGGCCTGGGTTCGGGGAAGCCGAGGCAGCAGTCAGAATTTGACAATATTCCTATAGCTTCGGCGAGGCACCGGGGGCAAGGGAAACCCGTCCTCAGCGGCCGGCGATGCGGCGGGGGCCGGCGGCGTCCACCATGGCATGGGTGAGGGCCTGGGCCAGGCAGTCATAGCCGTGGTCGTTGTGGTGCAGCCCATCGGGGCCGATCATCTCGGCACTCGGCGTACCGGCGGCCGCCCAGGCCTCCATCAGCGCGGCGCGGGAGAAAAGCGGGACGTGCAGGCGCGCGGCGGTGTCGCGGATCGCCCGGTCGAAACGCTCGAAATTCGGGCTGGCCAGGATGCGGGGGGCGCGCTGGCTGTCCATCAGCACGACATCGACGCCGCGGGCACGGAGGCGCCCGATGCCATCCTCCAGCAGGGCGGTGAAGTCCTCGGGCGCCATGCCGCGCAGCACCGCATTGGCGCCGGCCTGCCAGATGACCAGGGTGGGACGGGCCTGGATCACGTCCGCCTCCAGCCGGGCCATCATCTCCGTCACGTCCTCGCCGCCGCGGCCGCGGTTCAGCACGGTGAGCCGGGCCTCGGGCAGGGCGGCGTGGAGCCCGGCCTCGAGCCGGGCGGGGTAGGTGCGGTCCTGGCCGCTGGCGCCGGAGCCCTCGGTAGAAGAGGAGCCGAAGGCAATGACCGTCACCGGCCGGCCCTGGACGAGCGCGGCGCGGGTGGCGGGGAGGGAAAGGCGCTGGGCCGGGGCGGAGGGGCAGGGCTCCTCCGCACGGAGCGGGACCGGGCCGGTGAGCAGCAGGGCAAGGCCAAGCAGCAAGGCGGGGGGGAGGGCACGCATCTCCCCACGCTGCCGCAAGCGGGGGCGGCGCGCCAGTCCCGAAAAGGCGTGGCTTGCGCCCTGGCCGCAGGGCAGCCATGTGTGCGCCCGGAGGTGGCGATGCGGGGGCTCATCCGGGGCATGCAACCGGTGGCGGGCAAGCCGGTCCGCGACCTCCGGGCCGATGTCTTCCGGGGCATCGCCCTGTGGTTCATCCTGATCGACCACATCCCAGGCAACTGGCTGGGCGGGCTGACCCTCAGGAACGTCGCGCTCTGCGACGCCACGGAGGCCTTCGTGCTGCTGGCCGGCTATGCGGCGGGGCTGGCCTACGGGGCGGTGCTGGACCGCAGGGGCTGGGCCTTCGCGGCGGCGGCGCTGCTGCGGCGCCTCGGCACCCTCTACGTCGCGCATATCTTCCTCTTCGTCGTTTTCACCGCCCAGGTCGGCTATTCCGCCGCGGCGCTGGAGAGTTCGGCCTACCTGGACGAGATGCACCTCGATGCATTCGGCGAACAACCTTATCTTGCGTTGCTTCAGGCTTTGTTACTTCGCTTCCAGCCGGCCTTCCTCGACATCCTGCCGCTCTACATCGCGCTGCTGCTGATGCTGGTGCCGGTGTTGCCGCTGCTGCGGCGGCCGCTGCTGCTGCTGGGGCTTTCCGGCTTAGCCTATGCCGGGGTGCGGGTGCTCGACATCAACCTGCCGAACTGGACCGGGGGGGGCTGGTTCTTCAACCCGCTGGCCTGGCAGCTGCTGTTCTTCACAGGGGCGCTGCTCGGCTATGCGCCGCGGCGGCGGGGGCCGGCGCCGGCGGTGCCCTTCCATCCGCTGCTGATCGGGGCGGCGGCGGCGGTGCTGGTGCTTGGCCTCGGCATCGTGCTGCTCGGGGATTACGGCGAGCAGTGGCTGGCGGCGCTGCCGCAGCCGCTGGCCGACCTGCTGACCACCATCGACAAGACCGGGCTGCACCCATTCCGGCTGCTCTCGGTCCTCGCCCTGGCCTATCTCGTTGGGCATGCAGTGCCGCGGGGGGCGCATTGGCTGCGGAGCCGGGCGGCGGCGCCCTTCGTGCTGATGGGCCAGCACGGGCTGCCGGTGTTCTGCGCCGGCATCTTCCTCGCCTTCCTTGGCCGGCTGGCACTGGAGATGGACGATCGCTGGCCGATGCAGCTGGCGGTCAACCTGGCGGGGCTGGCGGCGCTCGTTTCGATCGGCATCGTCGGCGCCTGGTACCGGATGCGGGAGCATGGTGAATCGCCACATCACGCAACGAATTCGTTGCCTGCCGGCTTGCGGGCGCCGGTTGGGTCTTCTACGACAGTGACATGACCCTCGGCGCCGGCCGCGTCCTGCTGCTGCTCGGCTTGCTCCTGGCCTCGCATCCTGCGCGGGCCGGCGGCATGGCCTGCGACGCGCCGCTGGACCTGCTGGCCGCCAACGCCGCCCTGCCGGCGACGGCCAGGGCGGCGACCGGGGGGAGCCTCCGCATCCTCGTCGTCGGCAGCGCCTCGGTGCTGGGGCCGGGGACGAGCGGGCCAAGCGCGGCCTGGCCGGCGCGGCTGGAGGCGCTGATCCGGGCGCGGGTGCCGCAGATCAGGCTCGAGATGGTGACGCGGGGGGCGCGGGGCCTGACCACGGCGGAGACCGGGGCGATGATCGCCGCCGAGCTGGCGCGGGAGCCCTTCAACCTGGTGCTCTGGCAGGCGGGGACGGCGGAGGCGGTGCGTGGCCTCGACCTCGACGAGATGGTGGAGGAGCTGAACGAGGGCCTCGGCCGGATCGTCGCCGCGGGGGCGGATGCGGTGCTGATGGACCAGCAATTCTCCCGCTTCATCCGGGCCAATGCCAATGTCGATGCCTACCGGGATGCGCTGCGGCTGACGGCGGCGGCGCATGGCGTGCCGGTGCTGCGGCGGTGGGACCTGATGCAGGCCTGGGCGGAGGCGGACATCGTCGATATCGAGCGGGCCGGACGGCACGAGAAGGTGGCGGCGACGGACAAGCTCAACGATTGCCTGGCGCAGGCGATGCAGGCGCTGATCCGCGACGGGGTGGCGGAGGCGCGGGGGCGGCCAGGGCAAAGATAAGGGGGCAGAGGCAGAGTTCGTTCGCCCTGTTCGGGGGCGCACGGGGCGGCCTATATCTGTGTCATGCAAACCCATTTCTCGCCGGAGCAGTTGCAGGACCCCGACACGCGGGAAAGCAACGGCATCCTCCGCACCTGCGTCCATTGCGGCTTCTGCACCGCCACCTGCCCGACCTTCCTGTTGCTGGGCGACGAGCTCGACAGCCCGCGGGGGCGCATCTACCTCATCAAGGACATGCTGGAGGGGGGGAAGCCCGCGACCGAGGAGGTGGTGCGGCATGTCGACCGCTGCCTCTCCTGCCTGTCCTGCATGACGACCTGCCCATCTGGCGTGAACTACATGCACCTGGTCGACCATGCGCGGCGCTACATCGAGGAAACCTATGACCGGCCCTGGCATGAGCGGGCGCTGCGGCGGGTGCTCAGCGGGGTGCTCCCCTACCCGAAGCGGTTCCGGGCGGCGCTTGCCGGGGCGCGGCTCGGGCGGCCGCTGGCGGGGCTGATCCCCGGCGCGCATGTGCTGGCGCAGCGGATGCGGGCGATGCTGCGGCTGGCGCCCGGCGCGCTGCCGCCGCCGAGCCCGATGCAGGCGCCGCAGGTGCATCGCGCGGAGGGCGAGCGGCGAGGGCGCGTGGCGCTGCTGACGGGCTGCGCGCAGCAGGTGCTCGCCCCTTCCATCAACGAGGCGACCATCCGGCTGCTGACGCGGATGGGGATCGAGGTGGTCATCACCCGCGAGCAGGGCTGCTGCGGGGCGCTCGATCACCACATGGGCCAGCATGACCCGGCGATGCGGCTGGCGCGGGCCAACATCGCCGCCTGGAGCCGGGAGATCGCGGGCGAGGGGCTGGACGGCATCGTCATCAACACCTCGGGCTGCGGGACGACGGTGAAGGATTACGGCTTCATGTTCCGGACAGAGCCGGAGGCCGAGACGGCGGCGCGGGTGGCCGGGCTGGCGATGGATGTCTCGGAGGCGCTGGTGAAGTTCGGTTACCAGCCGAGCCGGGAGGCGCCGGGGCTGACGGTCGCCTATCACGCGGCCTGCTCGCTCCAGCACGGGCAGCGGGTGACGGCGGCGCCCAAGCAGCTGCTGGCGCGGGCGGGGTTCACCGTGCGGGAGCCGGCGGAGCCGCATATCTGCTGCGGCTCCGCCGGCACCTACAACCTGCTGCAGCCGGAGATCGCAGGGCAGCTCCGCGAGCGGAAGCTCGGCAACATCGAGCGGACGGGGGCGGACCTGATCGCGGCGGGCAATATCGGTTGCCTGACGCAGCTGGCGGGCGACCGGATGCCGGTGGTTCATACCGTCGAGCTGCTGGACTGGATGGCGGGCGGGCCGGCGCCGCCGGCGGTGGCCGCAGCGCAGCGGGCGGCGTGATCCCGGCCCGCTACGGGGTGCTGCTCTTCCCGCTGGTCATGACCTTTTTCATGGCCGGCGTGGTCTCGGCGCTGCTGACCCTGGTCAACCTTGGCCTGCGGCCGGACTTCCTGCTGCTGTGGCTGGCGAATTGGGTGCTGGCCTGGTGCTTCGCCTTTCCCGCCGCGCTGCTGGCGATCCCCGTGGCGCGGCGGATCGTCGGCTGGCTAACGGCGGGGTAGAGCAAGCTCCGGTCAGGTGGCGTCACCTGGCCGGAGGTATTTGCTGGCAAAGAACAATAAGCTGGAGCGGGGTCCGTGAGCCAGTGCGAACGGAGGGCGCTCCAGCGCGCGTCAGGCCACGGTGTCGGCCATCTTCGCGCCGCGGGCGCCCATCGGCCGCTCCGGGCCGCTGGTGGTGTCGCGGGCGGTCTGGTGCTCCATCTCGGCATCCAGCTCGGCGCCGGCGAGGACCACGGTCGAGGAGAGCCAGACCCAGGTCATGAAGCCGATCACCGCGCCGAGCGAGCCGTAGGTCTCGTTGTAGCTGCCGAAATTCGAGACGTAGTAGGAGAAGCCGACCGAGAAGGCGACGAAGCCGATGGCGGCGACGGCGCTGCCCCAGCTCACCCAGCGCCATTGCGCGCGGTCGCGGCTCGGCCCGTAGCGGTAGAGGAAGGCGAGGAAGAGGCCGATGGCCCCCAGCAGCACCGGCCAGCGGGCGAGGCCGAGCAGCGTGCCGATGGTCCCGCCTATGCCGAGGAAGCTCAGCGCCACGGGCAGCACGACGACGGCCACCATCGCCAGCAGGATGAAGAGGATGCCGCAAAGGGTGAAGGCGAGCGTCACCGCCGTGCGCATGAGGAAGCCGCGGCGCTCCTTCTCGGAATAAACGATGTTCAGCGCGTCGACGATCGCCTTCATCGCCTGGTTCGAGGACCAGAGCGAGGTGGCGAGGCCGATCACCGCGCCGATGCCGAGGCTGGTGCCGCCCTTGGAGACGATGCGCTTCACCTGCTCGTCGACGATTTGCATACCACCTTCGGGGACGATGACGGCGATGGCGCGGAGATGCTCGCCGATGGTCGCCGGGTCGGCGAAGAGGCCGTAGATGGAGATCAGCGCGCCGATCGCCGGGAAGAGGGCGAGCAGGGTGTAGAAGGTGACGCCGGCGGCCTCGGTCAGCAGGCGGTCCTCGGAGATCTGCGAGGCGGTGCGCTTCAGGATGTCCCACCAGCCGCGGGCGGGGATCTGGGCCGGGTGGGCGGCACCCCGGCCGCGGTCATCGGCCGGGGTGCCGGGGGCGGGAGCGGGGGCGCCGGGGCGGCGAGCGCGCTGGGGCTGGCCCGGCGGGCGGCCGGCGCCGAAGAGCAGGGTGGCGCCGGCGGCGAGCGCGACGACGGTGGCGAGAAGGGCGTTGGGCTGGGAGTCGGACCGCATGCTCGGCTCTCCAAGGATCGGGAATCGCACCGGTCAACGCGCCGATGGCGCTCGGGTGCCCGGTTGATCGCGAATTGCAGCCGAGGCGTTTCCGGGGCCTCCTTGGGGCAACAGGCCGGGAAGGATTCGTGTCATGCATCCGCGACGCCGATGGCTGCTGGCCGCGCCGTTCCTTGCTCCGCTGCCCGTGGCGGCGCAGGGCGGCTGGCCGGAGCGGCCGATCAGCCTGGTCGTGCCTTTCCTCGCCGGCGGCTCGACCGATATTGCGGCGCGGATCATGGCGGAGCGGATGGCGCCGCAGCTCGGGCCGGCGGCGCGGATCGTGGTCGAGAACCGGGCGGGGGCGGGGGGATCGGTCGGGACGGACTGGGTGCGGCACCGGCCGGCCGATGGCCATACGCTGCTGCTGGCCAGCGCCTCGGCGCTCGGGACCAATCCGGCGGCGCTGCCGGAGCAGACGCCCTACGATCCGGTCGAGGATTTCACCGCCATCGCGCTGATCGGCGGTGGGCCGATGGTGCTGGTGGTGCCGGCGGCCTCGCCTTTCCGCGACGTGCGGTCGCTGCTGGAGGCCGTCAGGGCGAAGCCGGGGCAGATGACCTGGGCGACCTCGGGGGCGGGCGGCATCGGGCATCTCACCGGCGAGTATCTCAAGCTTCGAGCCGGGGGGCTCCGGGCTGAGCACGTGCCCTATCGCGGCGGCTCGGCGGTGATGGAGGCGCTGGCGAAGGGGGAAGTCGATTATTCGCTCGAGGTGTTGGCCTCGGTGGCGCCGCATCTGCGCGACGGCCTGTCGCGGGGGCTGGCGGTGAGCTCGCTCCGGCGGCATCCGCTCTTCCCCGACATCCCGACGCTCGACGAGAGCGGGTTGCCAGGCTTCGAGGTGACGACCTGGAACGTGCTGGTCGGGCCGCGAGGGCTGCCGGAGGGGGTGGTGGCGCGGCTGGCGGCGGCGGCAGGGGCGGTGCTGGCCGACCCGGTGGCGGCGGGGCGGCTGGCGGCGGCCGGCGTCGATCCGGCCGGGCCGGGGACGCCGGCGGCGACCCGGGCTTTCCTCAAGGCGGAGCGGGAAAAATTCGCCGGCATCGTCGAGCGGGCCGGGCTCCGCCTCGGGCGCTGAAGGCCGGGGCGGGGAAGCCTGACGCGGCTTTGCCGCGGCAGGCGATGCGAGGCCTCAGGACCCAAGGCGAAGATCCGGGGGCCCGCGATGCCGCGAAGCGGTTTCGTGGGGAATATCAGGCCGCGCGGCGAGCCATCATGCGGGAGGTGGCGACCGGGTTCAGGCGGTAGCCGCCGCTCTCGGTGACGAGGAGGCGGTTGTCCGCCGGGTCGGTCTCGATCTTCTGCCGCAGGCGGTAGATATGCGTCTCGAGCGTGTGGGTGGCGACGGCGGCGTTGTAGCCCCAGACCTCGCTCAGCAGGATCTGCCGCGGCACCGGGCGGCCGCCGGCGCGGTAGAGGAATTTCAGGATCGCCGTCTCCTTATCGGTGAGGCGGACCTTGCGCTTGCGCTTCGGCTCCAGCAGCAGGCGCGCGCTCGGGCGGAAGATGTAGGCGCCGATCGGGAAGACCGCATCCTCGCTGTTGTCGAAGACGCGGAGCTGGGCGCGCATGCGGGCCATCAGCTCGGAGATGCGGAAGGGCTTGGCGATGTAGTCGTTGGCGCCGGCATCGAGGCCGCGGATGACATCGGATTCCGCATCGGCGCCGGTCAGCATCATGATCGGCATGCGGCGGCCCTCGCGGCGGAGGGTGGCGCAGAAGTCGCGGCCATCGCCGTCGGGTAGGCCGACATCGAGCAGGACGAGGTCGTAATGCGTGTCGGCGGCGAGGCGGCATTCGGCCTCGGCGAGGCACTCCGCCTGGTCGGCCACGAACTCGCAGCCATAGCCCAGCTGTTCCGCCAGCGTGGCGCGCAGCATGGCATCGTCCTCGACGATCAGCACCCGGCGGAAGGCGGACATGGGTCTTCTCCGTTATTGGCGCGACCGGCCTGTTGCCCGCCGCTTGTTCTGATGGCGAGGAGGGTAAGCCCGGGTCATCGCGGGGCGATGTGATGCAAGTCACAAATGCCGCGCTGATTGTCGCAAATGTCCCGTTCGGGGGCCTGTTCAGGCTTTCGGCCGGGCCGGCTTCCGCTGGGCGGGCTCGAAAATCCCGGCGAGGGTGACGGGGCGGAAGTCCCAGGCGTCGACGCCCACATCCGCCTGGCGCGGCAGGGGCTTGAGGCGGCCATGGCTGTGGCCGTGCAGGTTCAGCCAGCCGCGGCTCATGTTCCGCCAGGTGCGGAAGGCGTAGTGGCAGAGGACAACGTTGTGGCCCCCGAGCGAAAGCTCGGCATAGGGCTGGATGCTGGCCCAACCCGCCAGGGCGAGGGTCGACGGGCCGTCGTTGTTGCCGGTGACGAGGTGCTTGCGGCCATGCAGGCGGGCGAGCAGGGCGGCGAGCGCCTCGGGCTTCGGGCCGATGGCGAAGTCGCCGAGATGCCAGACCTCGTCATCCGGGGACACTGTCTCGTTCCAGCGTTCTGCCATCGCCGTGTCCATCTCGGGGACCGAGGCGAAGGGGCGGCGGTAGAGGGCGCGGGCGCCGGCATGACCGAAATGCGTGTCGGCGGTGAAGAAGACGGTCACTGGGCCACCCGGCGGCCGACCGGCGGGCGCCAGTCGCGGCGCTGGCGCGCGGCCCAGCCGAAGCGGTGGTCGCCCTCCAGCAGGTGCAGGTGCTCGCGCAGGCGGTTGCGGCCGAGCCAGGCGCGGGCGGCTTCCAGCTCCTCCACCGACATCTCGCCGCGCCCCTTGCCGAGCACGCGTTTCAAGGCGGCATTGTAGGCGTGGTAGAGGCTGGCGCCGCGCGGGATGGCGCCCGACAGGCCCTCGGCGGAATCCTCCACCGCCTGGGCTGCGACCAGGTCGCCGAGCTGGTGGCGCAATTGGCGCTCGGCGCGGGAGGGGGTGAGGAGGTCGGCCTGCTCCTCCTCCGGGGTGCGCGCGGCGGCGAGGCCGGCGGCGAGGTCGGGGCCGGGGCGGAGCGTGCTGAGGCGAAGGGTCAGCGCATTGCTCTCGAGCGGGATGATGCCCTGGCGCTCGCGGGCCTCGGCCAGCTCGTCCTCCAGCCAGTCGGGCAGGGCCAGCGTCGGCTGGCGGGGCGGTCGGCGGTCGGGTTTCGCGCGCGTGCCCTGCTCGCGCTCCATCCGCCAGCGGAAGCGGGCGAAGAGCGGGTCGTCGGGGTGAAAGACCAGGGCGCGCTGGGACTCGTAAGGGCCGGCGCGCGGATCGACCCGGGTGGCGCGGGCGACCATCTGCTCCAGCCAGGGGCGGGAGCGGATATGGGTGAGCGCCGCGACCACGGCGACCTCCGGCGCGTCCAGCCCCTCATAGGCCATGGCGACGGTGACGAGGATGGAGGGCTCGGCGGTGAGGCGGAAGGCGGCCAGCGTCTCCTGCGCGCCGGGCTCGTCGGAGACGGCGAGCGCCGTGCTGCCGGCCTGGCCCGGCGGCACCCAGTTGCGCAGCAGGTCGAGGTAGCGCCGCGCCTCGCGCTGGTCGGGTGCTACGACCAGCAGCTTGCCGAGGCCGCGCGGAGTCTCGCCCGGCGCGGCGCCGAGGGCGCTGCGGCGCTCGGCGCGGAGGCTGCGCGTCGCCAGGAAGGCGCGGCGGAGCAGCCCCTCGGCGAAGCCGGTGCGGAGCGCGGTGAAAAGGGCGGGGCGCGTCGCCTCATGCGGGGCGGGCGCGCGGAGGCGGTGCGGGCCGAGGCGCGGGCGCTCGCCGCCCCCCTCCGGCTCCGGGCCGAGCCAGGCGGCCTCGCCGTCGAGGGCGCCGAAGGAGACGGGGAGGACGGCGCGTTCGGCAAGCGCCCGAGCACGGCTGTACCCGACCACGGCCCAGCCGGGCGCGGCGAGGTCCACCTCCTGCTTCCCGCCCGCGGCGCGGCGATAGGGCAGCCAGAGGATGCGGCGGCCATCGGCGCGTTCCAGCGTGCCGGACAGCAGCAGGCGGACCGAGGCGAGGGAAAGCAGCGGCTCGATCGGGGCGGACCAGGCGGCGGCATCGGATGCCGCGTCGTGGCCGCCGGCGGCATCGGCCTCGGCCAGGGCCGGGAGGTGGTGGACCTCGTCGACGACGAGCAGGTAGCGGTGGCGGCGGAAGGCGGCGAGGTGGAGGTCGGGCGCGGCGGCGATGCCCTGGTAGGTGGTGACATAGCCGGCGAGGCCGCGGCAGGGGTCGCCCGGGCTGTTGTCGGCGGCGCGGACGGAAAGGTCATGGCCAAGGGCGGTGCGCCAGGCGGGGTCGGCGAAGGCTTCCTCCGCCTGGAGGCGGAGGCTGTCGCGCGGCACCACCCAGCAGACGCGTTCGCAGAGGCCGGCGCCGATCAGCGCATTGGCGGCGAGAACGGGCAGCAGCGACTTGCCGCCGCCCGGCGTGACCGCGGCGAGCACGTCGCGCAGCCCGCCGGCCTCGCCCGCGGCGATGGCCTGGACGATGGCGAGAAGCTCGCTCTGGTGGCTGCGGAGGGACCGCATGGAAGACCCGCGACTCGGAGGAGTCTAGAATCTTGAAGTTGCATGGATTCTCTGTCGAGCGTCTTTCGCCCGGCGGCGAATCTCCACTCGCGGTCTCGATCCCGGCGACGGGGCGGTAGGGCCTGCTTCGGAAGGATGGCCGCCATCTCCCCTGGGCGGATCGTCGCGTGCCCCGGCGTACTACGCCGGACTGGACAGCTTCATGAGCAGGAGGCCGCTCACGATCAGCCCGGCCGCGAGCAGGCGGGACAGGCTCACCGCTTCACCAAGGAAGGCAATTCCGACGACGAATGCTCCGACCGCACCGATCCCCGTCCACACGGTGTAGGCCGTGCCAAGCGGGAGCACCCGCATGGACCATGCGAGGAGGCCGAAGCTCACCAGCATGCCGACCAGGGTGATGACGGAAGGCCAGAGGCGCGTGAAGCCCTCCGACTGCTTCATGGCAGAGGCCCAGACGACCTCGAAAAGACCAGCAATGAAAAGAGTAAGCCAAGCCACGACAGCCTCCTGCGAACAAGCCGCCGGGCCGTCCCGGACCTGAGCCCACGAAGGGGGAGGACGTGGCCTCGCTCGGGGCATTTGGAGCGAAGGTGGCGGGCCGTCAACATCTCGGGCCCGTCCCGCCCTGGCCGCTTTCCCGCCATTCCGACGCGGGTTTCTAAAGCCTAGTCGAAAATAGCCGCGGAAGCGGTGATGCGTCCGAGCGCGAGCGCTCCCAGGGCAACGTGGAACATGGCCTCGGCGGGTCGCGGCGCCGCTTGTCTTTGAGAGCGACACGGAACCGTCGCGCGGCCCAGCTGAAACCGCAACCGGCTACCCGACGGCTATTCTCGAGAGTGCTCCAAGTCATGAGTTGTCGCATCGGGTAATATTGCGCCGAACTCCGCACTTGAAGCGTTGAACAGGTGCCTGCGGCCCCGCTTGGATTTTATGCGTTTACCGCAGCCCGAAGAACGACAGTACCGCGACAACGACGACTACGAGCCCAACGATGTAGATGATATTGTTCATGCCAATGCTCCACTATCCGCAACAAAGGCCGAGTGCGCCGGCCGCAGACCATAAGCGTCGCGAAGCGGTTCGGTTCCCCAACAGCACCGCCGACTGCCGAAGAGCTCCGGCACCATAGGGTTCAACCGTTTGAAGCCAGCCTGCTGCGGCAGAAGCTCCCTGCCCGGTCTCGCCCCAAGCTTCGGGAAGCGCCGTGCGGCGGGCCGCATTTGCGGAGATGCGTCTTTCTGCGGCCCCTGGCCATCAAACCGTTTTCCTGCTTCCCGCAGCGGGCTCTAAGCTCCGGGGATGACTGCCGATCCTGCCCTGGCCGAGGGCTTCGACCTCAGGCGCCTCGATGCCGCCTTCTATGCCGATCCCTTCCCGGTCTACCGGGCGCTGCGCGAGCACCAGCCGGTGAAGCGGCTGGCGGATGGCTCGCTGTTCCTGACGCGCTGGACGGACCTCGACCGGATCTACCGCGACACCAGGACCTTCTCCTCCGACAAGCATGAGGAGTTCCGACCGAAATACGGCGCGTCGCCGCTCTACGAGCACCATACGACGAGCCTCGTCTTCAACGATCCGCCACTGCATACGCGCGTCCGGCGGCTGATCGCGGGGGCGCTGATGCCGCGGGCGATCGCGGCGATGGAGCCGGGGCTGCACGCGCTGGTGGGGCGGCTGCTGGATGCCGTCGCCGAACGGGGCGAGGCGGATCTGATCGAGGATTTCGCGGCGGCCATCCCGATCGAGGTGATCGGCAACCTGCTCGGCGTGCCGGTCGAGGAGCGGGGGCCGCTCCGCGGCTGGTCGCTCGCCATCCTCGGCGCGCTGGAGCCGGTGGTGACGCCGGAGGCGGCCGCGCGGGGGAATGCGGCGGTGACTGAATTCCTCGGCTACCTGCGCGGGCTCGTCGCGCGGCGGCGAGCGCGGCCGGGGGATGCCTCGACGGACGTGCTGACGCGGCTGATCGAGGGCGAGGCGGATGGGGAGCGGCTGACCGAGGCCGAGCTGCTGCACAATTGCATCTTCCTGCTGAATGCCGGTCACGAGACGACGACCAACCTCATCGGCAACGGGCTGGAGCTGCTGATGCGCTTCCCCGAGGAGCGGGCGCGGCTGCTGGCGGAGCCGGGGCTGATCGGGACCGCGATCGAGGAATTCCTGCGCTACGAAAGCTCCAACCAGCTCGGCAACCGGCGGGCCGTGGCGGAGGCGGAAATCGGCGGGGGGGCGGGGGCGCCTGGGACGCTGCTCACCCTCTGCATCGGCGCGGCGAACCGGGACCCGGCGCGGTTCGAGGACCCAGACAGGCTGGATGTCGGGCGGCAGCCGAACCGGCATCTCGCCTTCGCCGGCGGGCCGCATATGTGCGCGGGCATGACCCTCGCGCGGCTGGAGGGGAGGATCGCCATTGGCGCCTTCCTCCAGCGCTTCCCGGATTACGGGCCGGCGGGAAAGGCGGTGCGGGGCGGGCGGGCGCGGTTCCGGGGCTTCCTCTCGCTGCCGGTGCGGGTGGCATGATACGAAGGGGCAAGGGATGGAGCTTCGCCGCATGACCCGTATCACCCGCCGCGCCGCGCTGGCGGCCGGCCTCGCCGCTTCGGCCTCGCAGGCGCTGGCCGCCTTTCCGGACCGGCCGGTGCGCTGGCTGGTCGGCTATCCGCCGGGGGGCGGGACGGATGTGCTGGCGCGGCTGGTCGGGCAGAGCATGGGGGCGCGGCTCGGCGTGCCGGTCGTCATCGAGAACCGGCCAGGGGCGGCGACCAACATCGCGGCCGAGGCAGCGGCGCAGGCAGCGCCGGACGGGACGACCGTCTTCACCGCGGGGAACGAGACGCTGGTCTTCAACCCGGCGCTCTACAAGCGGCTGCCCTTCGACGCGGATACCGGGCTCCGGCCGCTCGGGCTGATGGCGCGGTTCCACCTGGTGCTGTGCGCGAAGCCGCAGGGCGGGGCGGCGACGCCGGCCGAATTCCTCGCCGCAGCCAAGGGGCGGATGATCGACTATGCCTCGCCGGGGATCGGCTCGCCGCATCACCTGGCGATGGAGCGGCTGGCACGGGACCTCGGCATCCGGCTGAACCACGTCCCCTATCGCGGCCTGGCGCCGGCGATGACGGACCTGATGAACGGCACCGTGGAAGCGGCGGTGCTCGACATGGCGGCGGGGGCGGAGGTGATCCGCACCCGCAAGGTCCAGCCCTTGGCGCTGCTCTCGGCGGCGCGGCTCGAGGGGCTGCCGACCCTGCCGACGGCACGGGAGGCCTATGGGCTCGCCGGGTTCGAAGCCTATGCCTGGCAGGGGCTGACGGCGCCGGGGCGGACGCCGGATGACATCGCCGGGCGGCTCTCGGCGGATCTCGCCGCGAGCGTGGCGGAGCCGGCGGTGCAGGCGCGGATGCGGGAGATCGGGCTCGACCCACTGACCGGCGGGCCGGAGGAGCACCGGGCGATGATCGCCGCGGAGCGGGCGATCTACTGGCCGCTGATCCGGGGGCTGGGGCTCAGCTTGGATTGAGTGCGGGCCGGTGCGGCGCTACCGCACCCATTCGCCCGCGCGCATCAGCGGCTCGGCATTCCCCGCGGCGTCGATGCCGTCCACATCCGTCTCGGCCGAGCCGATCATCCAGTCGACATGGATAAGGCTGGTATTCGCCCCGGCCGCATCGAGCGCGGCCTTGTCCAGGTTCTGGTCGAGGAAGCACTTCGAATAGGCCTGGCCGAGGGCGATGTGGCTGGCGGCGTTCTCGTCGAAGAGGGTGTTGTAGAAGAGCAGGCCGCTTTGCGAGATCGGGTTGGAGTTCGGCACCAGGGCGACCTCGCCGAGCATGCGGGCACCTTCATCCGTGCCGATCATGCGCTCGAGCACGGGCTGGCCGGTGCTGGCATGGGCTTCCGTGATGCGGCCGGCCTCGAAGCGGACGCGGATGTCCTGGATCAGCGTGCCCTGGTAGGAAAGCGGCTTGGTGGCGGCGACCACGCCCTCCGTCACCGCCCGGTGCGGGGTGGTGAAGACCTCCTCGGTCGGGATGTTGGGGTTGCCGGTGATGCCGTTCTTCGCCGTCGAGAGCCCGCCCATCCAGGCATGGCCGTCCGCCAGGCCGACCTTGAGGTCGGTGCCCGGGCCGCGGAAGCGGAGTGCTGCATAGCGGCGCTCGTTCAGGATGCGGCGCTTCTGCATCAGCCGGTCGTTATGCGCGGCCCAGGCGGCGGCCGGGTCCGGGGCGTCGGCGCGGGAGGCGGCGAAGATCGCGTCCCAGAGGCGGGTGAGGGCGGCCTCCTCCGGCAAGTCGGGGAAGACGGTGGTGGCCCAGGCGGGGGTGGCGCTGGCGACGAGGGTCCAGTTGATCGCCGTCGCGGTGATGAGTTCGAGCGCGGGGCGGTAGGCGACGGAGCGGGCGCGGTTGGCGCGGGCGACCTTCGCGGGGTCCTCGGCGGCCAGCAGGGAGGGGTTGTCGCCGACGATCGCCAGGCGGGCGGCGCCGCGGCGGAAGGCCTCCGCCATGCCGTCGAACAGCCAGGCGGGGGCGGTGTCGAAGGCCTCGTCCGGGGCGTGGCGGTAGCGGGCGAGGGCCATCTGGTCGTCGCCGAGCAGGCAGGTGACGAGGGAGGCGCCGGCCTTGTAGGCCTGCTCGGTGATGCGGCGGGCGAGCGGCAGGGCCTCGACCGGGGCAGTCATCACCAGCTCCTGGCCGGGGGCGAGGTTGAGGCCGACGCGCACCGCGAGCGCCGCCAGCCGGTCGAGGCGCTCGGCATGGGCGAGGGAGGCGGCGGGCTGGTGCGTATCCATGGCGATGATCCTCGGCGGGCGGGCGACTATCCCCCAGCGCCGGGACGGGCGGCAAGGGAGGGGGCATGCTGGAACGGGGCAACTGGCTGAACGAGCCGGCGGAGTGGGGGTTCGAGGCGGACGGGCTGCGCGTCGTCACCGGCCGGGCGACGGATTTCTGGCGGGAAACGCATTACGGCTTCACCCGGGACAGCGGGCATTTCCTCGGCATCGCCACCGAGGGGGACTTCACCGCGGAGGTCCAGGTGCGGGCCGGGTACCAGGCGCTCTATGACCAGGCGGGGATCATGCTGCGGCTCGACGAGGGGCACTGGCTGAAGGCCGGGATCGAGTTCTCCGACGGGCAGGCGATGCTGGGGAGCGTGCTGACGGTGGGGCGATCCGACTGGGCGACGGGGCCTTATGCCGGCGATCCCGGCGATGTCCGCCTGCGGCTGACGGTGGCCGAGGGGGTGGTGCGGGTGCAGGCCTCGGCGGATGGGCGGCGCTGGGGGCTGGTGCGGCTGGCGCCCTTTCCGAAGGCCGCCTCCTATCTCGTCGGGCCGATGTGCTGCACGCCGGAGCGGGCGGGGCTCGAGGTGCGCTTCACCGATTTCCGGCTCGGGCCGCCGCTCGGGCGGGACCTGCACGACCTCGCCTGATCCATTGCCGGCAGGTGACGGTGGCGACATCCGGTTGCGCATAGTAACCCAATGGTTCAGGCAGGGCGGCGCTTGCAACTCCTGCGGCTCCGAACCGTTCGCCTGCCGATTCCTCCTGTTCCAGGCTGATTGCGATGCGCCCTCGACCCCGACCCGAGACCTTTCCCGCCCCGGTGCCGGCCGCGTGCTGACGGCGACCGAGCCGACCCGAACCCTCCGGGAATGCGAGGGCTGCGGCGCCATGGTGCGGATCGCCCCTCTTGGTCGCGGCGAGGAGGCGCGCTGCCCACGCTGCGAGACGGTGCTCCGGCGGCATGCGGCGGATTCGCTGGAGGTGCCGCTGGCGCTCTGCCTGGCGGGGCTGGTGCTCTACGCGGTGACGATGACGATGCCCTTCCTCGGGCTGCAGCTGCTCGGGCAGCTGCGCTCGAGCCGTGTCGAGACGGGGGCCTTCGCCTTCCTCCAGGACGGCTACGGCATCCTCTCCGTGCTGGTGCTGCTGACGCTCGTCGCGGTGCCGCTGATGCGGCTGCTGCTGCTGCTGACGGTGCTGGCCGGCCTCCGGCTGCGGGAGGCGCCGCGCTGGCTCTACAAGCCCTTCCGCTGGCATGAGCGGCTGGCGCAATGGGCGATGCTCGAGGTGTTCCTCTTCGGCGTGCTCGTCTCCTACACGCGGCTCGCCGACCTGGCGCAGGTGGAGATCGGGCCGGCGGCCTATGGGCTGGCGGCGCTGGCCCTCGCCCAGGTGGCGCTGAACGCCCGGCTCGATGCCGACCGGGTGTGGGAGGCGCTGGAGGAGCGCGGGGCGGTGCCGGCGCCGGGGCGGCGGCCGGCCGAGAATGCCGGGCTGATCGGCTGCGATTGCTGCCGGCTGGTGGTGCCGGCGCGGCCCGGGGACGGCTGCCTGCGCTGCGACGCGCCGATGCGCATGCGCAAGCCGAACAGCGTGGCGCGGAGCTGGGCGCTCATCCTCGCCGCGGTGGTGCTCTACGTGCCGGCCAATGCCTATCCCGTGATGGATGTCGTCACCTTCGGCCGCGGCGGGCCGCATACCATCCTCGGCGGGACCTGGGAGTTCATCGAGGCCGGGTTCTGGCCGCTGGCGCTCGTCGTCTTCCTCGCCAGCGTCGCGGTGCCGCTGCTGAAGCTGATCGGCCTCGCCATCATGCTGCTCGGCATCCATCGCCGCTCCGACCACGGGCTCATCGGCAAGACGCGGCTCTACCGCGTGGTCGAGGCGATCGGGCGGTGGTCGATGATCGATGTCTTCGTCGTCTCGGTGCTCATCGCGCTGGTGCGCTTCGGCTCGGTCGCCTCGATCAATGCCGGGCTGGGCGCGGTCTGCTTCGCCGGGGTCGTGGTGCTGACCATCTTCGCGGCGGAGGCCTTTGACCCGCGGCTGATGTGGGACGCGGCGGAGGAGCGCAAGCCATGAGCGGAGCGCAGGAGGGCGCGGCCGAGGCGGAGCTCAGGCGCCGCCGGCGCAGGATCTCGCCGATCTGGCTGGTGCCGCTGGCGGCGATCCTGATCGCCGGCTATCTCGGCTGGAAGACCTATTCCGACCGCGGGCCGCTCGTCACCGTCACCTTCCGCGACGCGGCGGGGCTGACGGCGGGGCAGACCCAGGTGCGCTACAAGGCGGTGCAGGTCGGCACGGTCGAGGGCATCGAGCTGTCCAGCGACCTGCAGCAGGTGCAGGTGCGGCTGCGGATGACGCGGACGGTGGAGGGGCGGCTGACCGAGGCGGCGCGCTTCTGGGTGGTCAGGCCGCGGCTGACGGCAGGCAATGTCTCCGGCCTCGAGACCATCGTCTCCGGCGCCTATATCGAATTCGACCCGGGCGGGGAGGGCGAGTCGCGGCGCGAATTCGCCGGGCTTGAGAACCCGCCGGGCGTGCGCTCGGACGAGCCGGGGCGGGTCTTCACCCTGACGGCGCGGCGCGTGGGCTCACTCGACCGCGGCTCGCCGGTCTTCTTCCGCGACGTGACGGTGGGGGAGATCCTCGACATCGACCCGCCGGGGCTCGACGGCAACGTCACGGTCCAGGCCTTCGTCCGCGCGCCCTTCGACGGCTACCTGCGCGAGGGCTCGCGCTTCTGGAACATCTCGGGCGTGAGCATCGGCTTCGGCGGGTCGGGGGTGAAGGTGGAGCTGGAGAGCCTGCGCGCGCTGCTGGCCGGCGGCGTCGCCTTCGACACGCCGCACGAGCTGCGCGACGAGCCGCCGGCGCCGGATTCGGCGCGGTTCGAGCTGTACGACAACCTCGAGGCGGCGGTCTCCGCCACCACCAAGGACCGGCTGGTCTTCCTGCTCTACTTCGCCGAATCCGTGCGCGGGGTCGCGCCGGGGACGCCGGTGGAGATGCGGGGCGTGCGCATCGGCAGCGTGCTCGACCGGACGCTCGAATACGACCAGGCGACGGATACCTTCCGCGTGCCGGTACACATCGCCATCGAGCCGGACCGCATCGCCTATCCCTCGGGCCGGGCGGGACGCTCGCAGGACGAGGTGATCGAATTCGCCCGGCGAATGGTCGCCAGCGGGCTGCGCGGGCGGCTGCAGACGGTGAGCTACGTGACGGGGCAGGTGGTGATCGCCTTCGACTTCTTCTCCGATGCGCCGCCGGACGAGGTGCGGCTGGTGGGCGAGGAGATCGTCATGCCGACCATGGGGGCGGACAGCGTGCTGGCGAGCGCCGGCGGGATCGCGGCGAAGCTGCAAGCGATCCCCTTCGACGAGATCGGGCGGAACCTGAACGGCATCCTCAGCTCAGTGAATGCTGTGACGGGCAGCCCGCAGCTGCGCGGGGCGGTGGAGGGGCTGGCCGGCGTGCTGGACCAGGCGCAGGGGTTGCTGCGCCGGGCGGATGAGGGGCTGGCGCCGCTGCTGCGGCGGCTGCCGGGGATTGCCTCGAACCTCGACCAGGCGGTGGGGCGGGCGGCCAGCGCCATGACCTCGATCGAGCGGGGCTATGGGGCGCAGAGCGAGATCAACCGGCAGGTCGCACGGGTGCTGGACCAGGCGAGCGATGCGGCGCGCTCCGTCCGGCAGCTCGCCGACCTGCTCGACCGGCACCCGGAGGCGCTGATCCGCGGCCGCAGCGGGGGGAGGGCGCCATGATGCATCGCCGCATGCTGCTGGCCGGGCTGGCGCTCGCCGGTTGTGCCTCGCCCGAGCCGGAGCTGTACCGGCTGGTCGCGGTGCCGGGGCCAACGCGGGCCGGGGCGCCGGGGCTGGTCGAACTGCGGCGGGTCGGCGTGCCGGCCTATCTGGACCGTTCGCAGATCATCCGGGCGGTGGCGGAGTCGCGGCTGGAGGCGCTCGGGGCACGCTGGGCGGAGCCCTTCGGCGACATGGTGACGCGGGTGCTGGCGGAGGACCTGATGCAGCGCCTCGCCGGCAGCACGGTGCTGACTGAGACGGGTTCGCTGCGCGGCGAGGCGGGGCTCATCGTCGAGACGGAGGTCCAGCGCTTCGAGGCGGGGCCGGGGCCGGTGGTGGTGCTGACCGCGCAGTTCGCGCTGCGGCCGCCGGGCGGGGCGACGCGGGCGGCGCGGGTGCAGCGCGTGGAGGCGCCGGTTGCGGGCGAGGGGATGCCGGCGACCGTCGCGGCGATGAGCGCTGCGCTCGGGCAGCTGGCCGATACCGTGGCGGGGCTGGCCGTCAGGCGCTGAGGGCGCCCCTGCGACCCCTTGCCGCGCCGAAACCCGGACCCTCCTGTGGCGCTGCAATGCGGGATGGGCGGGCGCCGGGCGCATGGACGACGTGCATTACATCGAGAGCGGCGGGCGCGAGCGCAGGACCCGCTCCGAGGGCCAGCGGGAGCGGCAGCGCCCGGACGACCGGCAGCAGAGCCGGCGGGACGAGCCGGATGAGCACGAGCAGAAGAAGCCCGGCCGGCAGGTGCCACGCTGGCTGCTGATCGGCGGCGGGATGCTGGCCGCGCTGATGCTCCTCGGCGGCGGCGGCTGGTACTGGTGGGAGGCGCGGCAATGGGAATCGACCGACGACGCCTTCGTCGAGGCGCATGTGACGCGGCTCGCCCCGCAGGTCGGCGGGCGCGTCGCGCGGCTGCTGGTGGATGACAACCAGCGGGTCGAGGCGGGGCAGCTGCTGGCCGAGATCGATCCGCGCGACCTCGACGTGGCGCTGGAGACGGCTCGCGCCCGGCTGAACAGCGCCATCGCCCAGGCGGCGCAGGCGGAGGCCGATGTGACGCTGCGCCAGGCCTCGGTCGGGCAGGCGGATGCGAATGTCCTGGTCGCCGAGGCCGACCTCGAGAATGCCGAGACGACCTTCCGGCGCTTCCGCAGCGTCGATCCGCGGGCGGTCACGCAGCAGCAGCGCGACGATGCCGAGGCCGGCAGCCGCGGCGCCCGCGCCCGGCTGGAGGCGATGCGGCAGGCGGCGGCGGCGGCCCGTGCCCAGGTGCAGTCGGCCGAGGCGCAGCGGCAGGCGGCCGCGGCGGCGCGGCGCGAGGCGGAGGCCTCCGTCCACAAAGCCGAGCTGCAGCGGAGCTACGCCAACATCACCGCGCCGGTGGCGGGCCGCGTCACCAACCGGAGCGTCGAGGTGGGGAACATGGTGACGGCTGGCCAGGCGCTCTTCGCCATCGTCGAGCCGGATGTCTGGGTGACGGCCAACTTGAAGGAGACGCAGCTGCTGCTGGTCCGCGCCGGACAGCCGGTGGAGATCAAGGTCGATGCCTATTCGGACCCGGTGCTGCGCGGGCGGGTCGATAGCATCCAGCGCGGCACCGGTGCGCGCTTCTCGGTCCTGCCGGCGCAGAACGCCACGGGCAACTACGTGAAGGTGACGCAGCGGGTGCCGGTGAAGATCCGCATCGAGGACGACCGGGCGCGCGACATGCCGCTCTCGCCCGGACTCTCGGTCGTGCCGAGCATCCGGGTGCGCGGCGAGTGAGTGCAGCGCTGCCCCGCTCCGCCGCGGGGGACCGCTCGCCCTGGCTGATCGCCACCATCGTCTCGCTGGCGACCTTCATGGAGGTGCTGGACACGACGATCGCCAATGTCGCGCTGCGCCACATGGCGGGCGGCGTCGGGGCGAGCCAGGACGAGAGCACCTGGATCCTCACCACCTATCTCGTGACGAATGCCATCGTCCTGCCGGTTTCCGGCTACCTGGCGACGATCTTCGGGCGCAAGCGCTTCTACATGGGATGCGTCGCGCTCTTCACCATCGCCTCGCTCGGCTGCGCGCTCTCGCCCAACCTGCCGATGCTGCTGTGCTTCCGCGCGCTCCAGGGCATCGGTGGCGGCGGGCTGGCGCCGGTGGAGCAGTCGATCCTCGCCGACACCTTCCCGCCGGAGAAGCGCGGGCAGGCCTTCGCGCTCTACGGGCTGACGGTGGTGACGGCGCCCGCCATCGGGCCGGCGCTGGGCGGCTGGATCACCGACAACTATTCCTGGCACTGGATCTTCCTGATCAACCTGCCCGTCGGCGCGCTCTCGATCTTTCTCGTCTCCGTCTTCGTGCGGGAGCCCGAGGCGGTGAAGGAGGACCAGCGGAAATTCAGGGCCGAGGGCGGGGGCATCGACTGGGTGGGCTTCGGGCTCGCGGCCATGGCGCTCGGCAGCCTGCAGGTGGTGCTGGACCGCGCGGTGATCGACGACGGCTTCTGGTCGCCGCTGGTCACCTGGCTGACCGTCGCCTGTGTGCTCGGCTTCGTCGCGCTGATCCCCTGGGAGCGGCGGCAGCAGCGGCCGGCGGTGGACGTGCGGCTGTTCGGGCATCGATCCTTCCTGGCGGCCAGCCTCATCATGTTCATCGTCGCCTTCAGCCTGTTCAGCACGACGCAGCTGCTGCCGCAGCTCACGCAGGACCTGATGGGCTACGACGCGACAACGGCGGAGCTGACGCTGGCGGTGGGCGGGCTCGCCACGTTCATCATGCCGATCGCGGGAAAGATCGTGGGGCCGGTGCAGCCGCGCTGGATCATCCTCTGCGCCATGGTCTGGTCGGGCTTCGCGCTGCTTTACGCGACGCGGCTCACCCTTGGGATGTCCTTCTGGGACGTGTCCACCATGCGCATCCTGCAGGTGGTGGCGCTGCCCTTCCTCTTTGTCCCGATCACGACGGCGGCCTATGTCGGCCTGCCGCCGGACAAGACCAACGATGCCTCCGCGCTGATCAACCTGATGCGCAACCTCGGCGCCTCGGTCGGCATCGCGGTGATGAACGCGGTGGTGGTGCGCGGGTCGCAGTTCCACCAGGCTCGGCTGACGGAGAGCGCCTCGGACTACAACCCGCTTTGGACCGAGCGGCTGGCCCAGACCGAGGCGGCGCTGCGGCAGTCCGGCGTCAGCGCGGCCGAGGCGCCGGCAGCGGCGCTCGCCCAGATGGCCGGGCAGGTTCAGGCGCAGGCCCAGGCGCTCAGCTACATCGACGCCTTCTGGCTGCTCGGCGTGGCGGTGCTGACGCTCTGGCCGCTGGTCTTCCTGATGCGGAGCCTGCCGAAGGGCACGCAGGCAAGTGGACACTGACCGCCCGGCGAGGTCTCGGCGTGGCGTGGGTTGACGAAGGACGGGCTGTGATGCGTCGGAACCGATGGAGGCGGGCAGCGCCGCTGCTCGCGCTGCTGGCCGCGGGCTGCAATGTGGGGCCGGACTTCCTCCGCCCCACCGCGCGGGCGCCGGGGGACTGGACGCGGGCGAGCCTCGACGCGCCGGCCTATGCGCGCAGCCGCGCGGTGGCGGCGGAGGTGGATACGCAGTGGTGGAACGGCTTCCGCGACCCGACCCTCACCTGGCTGGTGGGTGCGGTGGGCGAGGCCAACCCGGACCTTGAGGAGGCGACCGCGCGCATCGCCGAGACGCGGGAGCAGCGCAGCATCGCCTTCGCCGGCTTCTGGCCGACGGTGGATGCCCAGGCCTCCGACACGCGGCTGCGCCTCAGCGAGAACAGCCCTTTCGCCTCGATCGCCGGCGGCCGCCCGAGCGCCGGCGGGCAGCCGAATGCGGCGCAGGGGGCGGCGATCCCGACCGGGCCGAGGCCGGGTTTCGCCATCTACCAGCTGGGCTTCGACGCGGCCTGGGAGCTCGACCTCTTCGGCCGCACGCGGCGCGGGGTGGAGGCGGCGCGGGCCGACCTGCTGGCGGCGGAGCGGCTGCTCGACAATGTGCGGCTTTCGCTGCGGGCCGAGGTGGTCCGGACCTATCTGGAGTATCGCGGCCTGCAGGCGCGGCGCGAGGTGGCGCGGCAGAGCGTCCGGCTGCAGCGGGATACCCTGCAGCTGACGCGCTCCCGCGCCGGCTCGGGCTTCGCCACGGAGGTCGACGTCGCCAATGCGGAGGCGCAGCTGGCGGGCACCGAGGCGACGCTGCCGAGCCTCGAGGCGCAGGTGACGCAGGCGGCGAACCGACTGGCGCGGCTGCTGGGGCAGGAGCCGGGGATGCTCGCCGTGCGGCTGGAGGCGCGGGCGCCGCAGCCGCCGGTGCCGGATGCCGTCGCCATCGGCGTGCCGATGGACACCACCCGGCGGCGGCCGGACATCACGGCGGCGGAGGCGGCGCTGGCGGCGCAGACGGCGCGCATCGGCGTCGCCACGGCGCAGCTCTACCCGACACTGCGCATCAACGGGAATATCGGTCTGCAATCGGGCAACACGGTGAACCTGTTCTCGACGGCGAGCCGGTTTTTCTCGATCGGGCCCTCGCTGATGATCCCGCTCTTCGAGGGCGGGCGGCTGCGCGCGCAGGTGCGGCTGGAGGAGGCCCGGCAGAAGACGGCGGCCACTGCCTGGCGGCGCACGGTGCTCGACGCGCTGCACGAGGTGGAGAATGCGCTTGCCGCCTATTACGGCGAGCAGGGACGGCGGGCGGCCTTGCAGCGCCAGGCGCGGGCGGCGCAGTCGGCGGCGGCGCTGGCGCGGCAGCGCTTCACCGCCGGGCTCGGCACCTTCCTCGAGGTGCTGGATGCGGAGCGGACGCGGCTCAACACGCAGCTGGCGCTGGCCGAGAGCGCAGCGCTGGTCTCGACCGACCTCGTCGCCGTGTACAAGGCGCTCGGCGGCGGCTGGGAGGCGATGCCGCCACCGGCGGGCTAGGCCGCCGCCGGCACCGCGGCAGGACGGGGGCGGCGGATCGCCAGGGCGAGGAGCGCGGCGACGAGGCAGGCGGCGCCGGCGAGGTAGAAGGCGGGCAGGTAGGTCGCCAGCGCATCACGGCTGAGGCCGGCGCCGAGCGCGGCGACGGCGGCGCCGAGTTGGTGCGCGGTGAAGACCCAGCCGAAGACCAGCGGCGCCCGCTCCCGCCCGAAGGCCTGGCCGGCGAGCTTCACCGTCGGCGGGACGGTGGCGATCCAGTCGAGGCCGTAGAAGACGGCAAAGAGCGAGAGGCCGTAGAGCGAGAAGCTGCTCATCGGCAGGAAGAGCAGCGAAAGGCCGCGCAGTCCGTAGTACCAGAACAGGAGCTTGCGGTTGTCGTAGCGGTCCGACAGCCAGCCGGAGAGGATGGTGCCGATGAAGTCGAAGGCGCCCATCATGGCCAGCACCGAGGCGGCCTCCACCTCCGCCATGCCGAAATCGGAGCAGAGCGGGATGAAATGGGTCTGGATCAGCCCGTTGGTGGAGAGACCGCAGATCAGGAAGGTGGCGAAAAGGATCCAGAAGGTGCGGGTCCCCGCAGCGTCGGAAAGGGCGGCGAAGGCGTTGCGCAGGGCATTGCCGGCCGGCGCGGCCGGGCGCGGGGCGATGGCGGCCGCCGTCTCGCCATAGGCGTTGAGGCCGAGCTCGGACGGATGGTCGCGGCCGAGCAGCCCCATCAGCAGGCCGGAGAGGGCGCAGGCGGCGAGGCCGGGCATCATGGCCGCGCGCCAGCCCTCGGTCTGGGCAAGCCAGGCGGCGAGCGGCAGGAAGGCGAGCTGGCCGGTGGCGTTGGCCGCCGTCAGCATCCCGAGCACCAGGCCGCGGCGCTGGACGAACCAGCGGTTGGCGACCGTCGCGCCGAGGACGAGGGCGGTCATGCCCGTGCCGAGGCCGGTCAGCACGCCCCAGCAGAGCCAGAGCTGCCAGGGAGCGGTCATCTGCGTCGAGAGCAGGCAGCCGAGCACCACGAGGGTGAGTGCCGCCAGCACGATGCGGCGGAGACCGTAGCGTTGCAGGAGGGCGGCGGCGAAGGGCGCCATCAGCCCGAAGAGCAGCAGGCGCAGCGCCAGCGCGCCGGAGATGGCGCCGGTGTCCCAGCCCGTCTCCCGCTGCAATGGCAGCAGCAGCGCGCCGAGGATGCCCATGGCGCCGGCCGAGGAGAGCGAGACCAGGAAGGTCAGCGCCACCATGACCCAGCCGTAATGGATGCCGCGCCGCGCGAGCGCGGGGGCGAGGCGGGCGGAGAGCATCGGGCCTTATCCCTGGTCGGGGGCGGCGAGGTGCCTCGCGCCGGCGGCGAGGATCCGGTCGGAGAGGTCGGGGTCGTCCACGGCGCGGGCGAGGATCAGCGCCCCGACCAGGGTGGAGACGGCGGCGAGGGCTTCCTTTTCGCGGTCGGGCGTGCCCTCGGGTAGGGCGGCGGCGAGGCGGTCGGCCATGCGGCGGAGGCCGGCGGTGTAGGCGGCGCGCACCGGCTCGCCCTGCCGGGCGGCCTCCGGCCCGATGGCAGCGAGGGCGCAGCCCTGGCCGGGGCGGTCGCGGTGGGCGGGCGAGAGATAGCGGGCGGCGAAGCAGCCGATGCCGCCGCCGGGCGCCAATTCCTGCTGCTGCTTCGCGCCGCTGGCGGCGGAGGCGGTCTCCAGCGCCTCGGCCACCAGCCGCTCCTTGGAGCCGAACTGGCTGTAGAGGCTGCCATGGGTGAGGCCGGCGGCGCGCGTCAGCGCATCGACGCCGGCGCCGGCGATGCCGGTCTCGCGGATGATGCGGGACGCCTCGGCGAGGATCCTCGCCCGGTTCTCCGCAGCCTGGGCCTTGCTGACGCGCATCGCCACCTCCGGCCAGAGTTATGATGACGGTCGCTATCTATGTCAAGCCATGCGGCTACCAAGTCAGCTCGGCGACGGCGACGCGTCCCTCGGCGGCGGGCCAGGCGCGGGCGATGATCCGTTCGTCGTTGAAGAGCGCGGGGATGGGGCGGCCAAGCTCACTCGCGGGCAGGCGGAGGGTGGATGTCGCGGCGCGGGCGACGCCCTGAGGGATGTCGCCGGGCGTCCGGCCGTCGAGCAGGATGGCGTCGCGCGGCAGGCAGAAATAGCCGCGTGGGCGGGTGAAGAGCAGCACGCCGCCGGCGGCGCGGTCGGCCTCGGTCAGTGGCCGGGCGGGGCGGAGATGCATCACCGCCGAGGAGCGCGGGAAGGGCGAGCGGTAAAAGTGCGTGATGGGGTGGCCAGGGGCGGCGACCACCACCTCCAGCGTCCAGCCCGCCTCGACCGTGACCGGCCCCCAGCGCCCGTCGGCGGCGGTGGTGCGGCGGTGGATGGCCTCGCCAATCCGCTCGCCGGTCTCGGGTTCGGTGCGGAAGACCTCGACGACGGCGCCCTCGACCGGGCGGTTGGTCTGCACACCGCCGGGGGTGCCGGTGACGATGCCGTCGAGGGTGGGACGCGCCTCGGGCAGCACGGCGATGCGCGCCGGGGCGCGGCCGGCGATGAAGCGCGCCATCTCGGCGAAGGCACGGGCGTGGTAGGCGACCTCGCGGTGGTCGAGGCCGGGGAGGACGAGGTTGGTGGCGCCGCGCAGCTCCGGCCCGTCGACATCGGTGCCGGTCGGGCGGTCCGGCGTCGGCGACCAGACGGCGCGGGGCTGGGCGTAGAGGTCGTTGCTGTCGCTGCGCAGGGTGAGGAAGGCCGTCTCCGGCACCACGTCGCCTGGCCCGGCATTGAGGCGGCTGAGGAAGCGGCCGCCGCTGTTGAACTCGCTGCCGGCGCGCTCGGGCCAGTCCATCACGCCGCGGTTCGGCGTGCCGCAGAGGATGGCGTGGGAGACCTGCGAGGCACCGCCCTGCTGCACGGTGAAGTCGCGGATCGGGTTGCCGCCGCGGCTGTTGCCGGCCAGCGCGATGCGGGTGGCGCCGGTCTCGGCGCGGAAGGCACGGACGAACTCGGCCAGGCGCTCGGTCTGCTCGATGCTGCCGCTGCGCAGGGGCTGCGGCACGGCGTCGTCGTCGCGGGCCAGCGGGTCGGGAAAGTTCGCCGCACGCAGGTGCTCGCGCGGCCAGCCATTGGATTCGAAGCGCCAGAGCGTCGTTTGCCACAGCGCGGCGTGGTCGCCATTGCCGTGCAGGAAGAGCACGGGGGGCGGCGCGGCAGGCTGGGCGCGGGCGGTGCCCACCGGAAGAAGACCGAGGAAGGGAAGGGCGAGGGCGGTGCGGCGGCGAATCGGCATGACGGGAGATTGGCATGGCCAGCCCATGGCCCCCAGGCCAGCGACGCGGGCGGAATGGCTGGCGAGGTTGCAACCGCGCCGGCGCTGCCGGAGCATGGCGGAATGCGCCGCCGTCATGCCCTCGCCGCCCTTGCCCTGCTCGCCCGTCCGGCCCGCGCCCAGCCGGGATGGCCGGCGCGTCCGGTGCGGATGATCGTGCCCTTCCCGCCGGGGCAGGCGACGGACCTCATGGCGCGGCTGCTGGCCGACCAGCTGACGCCGCGGCTCGGCCAGCCCTGCCTCGTCGACAACCGCAGCGGCGGCGCGGGGCTGCCGGGGATGGAGATGATCGCCAAGGCGCCGCCCGATGGATACACGCTCGGGATGGCGAGTTCCGGCCCGCTCAGCATCAACCCGGCGGTCATGGCGCGGCTGCCCTATGACGTGGAGCGGGACTTCGCGCCGGTGGCGCTGGTCTTCACCACCCCGCTGGTGGTGGTGGTCAACCCGAACGCCGGGATCGCGTCCCTGCCGGGGCTGGTCGCCAAGGCGCGCGCGGCACCGCGGGCGATCGACTATGCCTCGGGCGGGCCGGGCAGCTCGCTGCACCTGGCGGCGGAGGGGTTCTGCCAGCGGGCGGGCATCCAGCTGAACCACATCCCCTATCGCGGCTCGGCGCCGGCCATGGCGGACCTCATCGCCGGGAATGTCGGGCTGATGTTCGACAGCCTGGCCTCCGCCCTGCCGCATGTGCAGGCGGGGCGGATCCGGGCGCTCGGCGTGACCTCGCCGGCGCGGATGCTGCAGATGCCGGATGTGCCGACGGTGGCGGAGGCGGCCGGGCTGCCGGGCTTCGAGATGCTGGGCTGGGCCGGGCTGGTGGCGCCGGCCGGGACGCCCGCGCCGGTGGTCGGCCGGCTGGCGGAGGAGGTGCTGGCGCTGGTGCGGGGCGAGGCGATGGCCGCGCGGATCGCCGAGTTGGGCGCGACGGCGGCGCCGCTCGGGCCGGAGGAATTCGGGACTTATATCCGCAGCGAGTTGGTGAAATTCACCGCGGTGGCGCGGGCGGCGGACGTGCGGCTTGATTGAGTTGAATCAGTAGGTTGGCGAATGCGTCGCGCGGAGTTGAAATCGCGCGTCGTGGATCGTGGTTTGCTGGGGTTGCGAATAACCGCCGTGCATCGCTAAATCGGCGCGAGGTCGCCGCATCCCGCGCCGGCCCCGCGGATTTTGAACGATGCAGCTTGCACCGCGTCACCAAAGGCTAAAGCGCCACCCCGCTGGAGTCTGTCCCGGGATGCGCTGTCGGCGCTGAGCGCCAGCCCTCTCCACCACCACGCCAGCCATCCCGATCGGCGCGCGACCACGCGCCGGGAGACATCAGCCATGCATACGTCACGCCCCATCGAGGTGCAGGGACGCTTCCTCGGCGTCGCCGTCGCCCATGCCGCCGCCTGGCGGTTCATCGCAACCGATCCCGTCGTCGAGGATATCGACGGCGCCACCTTCCCGAGCCCGGCCGAGGCGGAGCGCGTCGCCGGCCTCGTCATCGGCCGCAACAGCGGGGCGCGGCCCCAGGCTGTGAAGCGATGACGGCGGCGCCGCACCCGCTCGCCGCGCTGCCGGCGGTGCTGCCGGGGATTGCCGAGGCGGCCGCCCGGCATGACCGGGAGGCAAGCTTCCCGCATGACAGCATCGCCGCGCTGCGCGGGGCGGGGCTGCTCGGGCTGACCGTGCCGGCGGCGCTCGGCGGCGGCGGGGGCGGGCTACGGCTGGCGGCCGAGGCGGTGGAGCAGGTCGGCGCGGCTTGCCCGGCGACGGCGCTCGTGCTCGCCATGCAATACCTGAAGCACGCGGCGCTCGCCCGCAGCCCGGCCTGGCCGGAGGCGCTGCGCGAACGGGTGCAGCGTGAGGCCGTGACCGAGGGGGCGCTCATCAATGCGCTCAGGGTGGAGCCGGAGCTCGGCTCGCCGACGCGGGGCGGACTGCCGGCGACGGTCGCGCGGCGGACGGCGAAGGGCTGGGCGATCACCGGGCACAAGCGCTACGCGACGGGCGCGCCGGGGCTGCGCTGGATGGAGGTCTTCGCCCGCAGCGATGACACTTCGCCGCTGGTCGGCAGCTTCCTCGTGCCAGCGGAGGCGCCGGGCGTCGGCATCGTCGAGACCTGGGACCATCTCGGGCTCCGCGCCTCGGGCAGCCATGACGTGATCTTCGACGGGGTGGAGATCCCGGAGGAGAACGCGATCGGCCTCGCCCCGCCGGGGCGGGCGGCGCCGGATGCGGTGCAGATGCTGTGGAACGCGGTGCTGGTGCCGGCGGTCTACGCCGGCGTGGCGCGGGCGGCGCGGGACTGGATCATCGGCTTTGTCCGGGCGCGCGCGCCGGGCAGCCTCGGCGCGCCACTCGCCACACTGGCGCGGGTGCAGGAGGCGGTCGGGCGCATCGACGGCCTGCTCGCCGCCAATGCGCGCATCATCGGGGCGCTGGCGGCCAGCGCCGATGCCGGCCTGCCGCCCTCGGGGACCGAGGCGGGGGTGCTGAAGGTGGTGCTGGCCAGCAATGCCGTGCGCGCCGTCGAAGAGGCGACGCTGCTCGCCGGCAACCACGCGCATGACCGGGCCCTGCCGCTCGAGCGGCACTGGCGCGACGTGCAATGCGCACGCATGCACGCCCCGGCCGAGGATGCGGCGCACCTCGCCGCCGGCCGCGCGGCGCTCGGGGAGGGGCGGGCATGACGAGCCTCGCGCTGCGCTTCCTCCTCGCCCTTTCCATCGTACTCGGCGGGCTGGCGGCGCTGAATCTCGCCCGGCCGCCCGCGCTTCTTCAGGACATCCTTCGATGATCTCTCGTCGTCTTCTGCTCGGCGCCGGCCTGGCCGCGCCCTTCGTGGCCTCGTCCGGTGCCGCCCGCGCCCAGGGCTTCCCCGACAGGCCGCTTCGCTATGTCTGCCCCTTCCCGCCGGGGGCGACCTCCGACAACGTTTCGCGCACCATGACCCGGGCGCTCGGACCGCGGCTCGGCGTGCCGGTGATCGTCGAGAACAAGGCCGGCGCGGGCGGGGCCATCGGCAGCCGGATGGTTGCCGAGGCGAAGCCGGACGGGAGCGTGCTGCTCAACGCCTCGGCCGGCAACCTCACCATCGCGCCGCATCTGTCGCATGTCGGCTACGACCCGCTGCGGGACTTGGCGCCGGTGGCGCTGGCGGGCGTCGCCTACGGCGTCATCGCGGTGAACCCAGCGCTGCCGGTGCGCACCGTGGCGGAGCTGATCGATCTGGGGCGGCGGCGGCCGGGCTTCCTCAATTATGCCTCGGCGGGGATCGGCTCGGCCGGGCACCTGCGCGGGGCGCTGCTGGCCGACGAGGCGCGGGTCGATGCGGTGCACGTGCCCTTCCCGGGCAGCGCCGCGGCGGCGATGAGCGTCGTCTCCGGCGACTGCCACCTCATCATCGACCCGATCGCGGCGCCGCATGCGCAGGAGGGGCGGCTGCGGGCGCTGGCGACGATCGGGCCGGACCGGTGGGATGCCTTCCCCGACCTGCCGAACCTCGCCGAGCTCGGCATCGGCCGGAATTGGCCGGGGGAGACCTGGTACGGGCTTTTCGCGCCGCGCGGGACGCCGGCGCCGGTGATCGCGCGCCTCAACCGCGACTTCAATGATAGCCTGGCGGAGCCGGAGGTCGCCGCGGCGCTGCTGCGCTTCGGCGTGAAGCCGGAAGCGGTGGCGCCGGAGGAGCTTGGCCGCCGGGTGGCTGCCGACCATGCCGATATCGGGCGCGTGCTGCGCCGTCTCAACATCGCCTGAAGGGGAGAGCCCAGGATGACCCATCCGCTCGAATTCATCGGGATGATTTCGCACCGGGCGCAGTCCGAGATCCACCCGCCGCAGGGGGCGGTGGTCGACCCCGCCTACATTCAGCGCTTCGCCCAGGCGCATGAGGCTGCGGGGTTCGACCGCATCCTCGTCGCCTGGGGCAGCTCCTCGCCGGATGCGCTGCTCGTTGCCAGCCATGCGGCGGCGGGGACGCGGCGCATCGGCTTCATGGTGGCGCACCGGCCGGGCTTCATCGCGCCGACGCTGGCGGCGCGGCAATTCGCCACCTTCGACCAGCTCACCGGCGGGCGGGCGGCGATCCACGTCATCAGCGGCGGCAGCCCGGTGGAGCAGCGGAAGGACGGCGACTGGCTCGACCACGGCCAGCGCTACGCGCGCTCGGAGGAATACACCGCGCTGCTGAAGCGGCTGTGGACGGAGGAGAAGCCCTTCAGCCACGAGGGGACCTACTACCGCTTCGAGGGTGGCTTCTCCGAGGTGAAGCCGGTGCAGAAGCCGCATATCCCGGTCTTCTTCGGCGGTTCCTCGGATGTGGCGATCGACATCGCCGGGCGCATCGCCGATGTCTATGCCTTCTGGGGCGAGACGCTGGACCAGGCGCGGGAGACGATCGGGCGAGTCCGGGCAAGCGTGGCGAAGGCGGGGCGGGACCCGGCCTCGATCCGCTTCAGCATGTCCTTCCGGCCGGTGCTGGGGGCAACCGACGAGGCGGCCTGGGCGCGAGCCGACCGCATCATCGCCCGCATCCGCGAGCTGCGTGCCGATGCGGTGGGCGGCGGCGGGCCGAAGCCGGAGAGCGTCGGCTCGCAGCGGCTGCTGGAGGCGGCGAAGGGCGGCCGGGTGCGCGACACGCGGCTTTGGACGGAGGTGGCGGCGGCCGTCGGCGCCGGAGCGAATACCACGGGGCTGGTCGGCACGGCGGAGGGCATCGCCGAGACGCTGGCCGACTATCATGCGCTCGGGGTGACGACCTTCCTCATCCGCGGCTTCGACCCGCTGGAGGATGCCGCGGCCTATGGGCGCGAGCTGCTGCCGGCGACGCGGGCGGCGATCGCGGCGCGGGGCGGGCTGGCGGTGGCGGCGGAGTAAGCTTCCTACCGAAGCTTCGCAGCTTTGCGGGGGGAGGCGGATGATCGCCTGCCTCCCAAGGTCTCGCACCGCCTTCTGCGGCAGGGCGCCGGATAGGGGCCGGTTCCGGCAGGCGCGATCAGGCCGGCTTGCCAAGAACGTCCATGATCGCCGCCGTGCTCTGCCGCAGCACGGTGGCGGCCTGCGGGCCGCCCATATAGGGCAGGCTGCACCAGGCGCCGTCGATCAGCATGGCGAGCGTGTCGCCGAGCAGCACCGGGTCGGCGGCGCCGGCCTCACGCGCCAGCCCGGCGAGCTGGTCGCGGATGCGCGACTTGTAGGCGGCGACGAGGCGGAAGGTCGGGTGGCCGGGGTCACGGAACTCGGCCTGGGCCAGCAGCAGCGGGCAGCCGCAAAAATCCGGTTTCTCCAGCTTGTCGGCGATGGCGGCGATCACCGCGCGCAGCTTCTCCGCCGGGGCCGTGGCGAGGGCGGTGGCCTCGGCGAACCAGGCGTCGTAGGCCGCGGCATCCTCCTCGAGGATGGCGGCGACCAGCGCGTCCTTGCTCGGATAGCTGCGGTAGAGGCTCATCTTGGTCGCCTCGGCGACGCGGCAGACCTCCTCGATCCCGGTCGCGCGGATGCCCTGGCGGTGGAACAGGTCCTTGGCCGCGCTGTGGATGCGCTGGGCGGCTTTCGGCCTGTCGGCGGTCGCGCTGGACATGTTCACTCCCATTCTCGCGATGCCGGAACCATGCGGCAGCGCAAAATCGGCTCTTGATGATACCGACCGGTCACTTACTATATAGGACGAACCGGTCGGTAACATACCCGGCCCCGGAGATAAGTGATGCTCCCCGATCCCCGCAAGGCCCCTGTCGCGACAAAGGGTACAAGCCCCTGGCTCGGCTGGCTGGCCCGGACTCTTCCCGCCCCCGCTACCCTTGTCCTGATTGCCGGCACCGGCCTCACCGCCCCGGCCCTCGCCCAGGGCACTCCACCAGCACCAAGCGTCGTCGTCGCCACCCCGCTCGCCCGGCAGGTCACCGAATGGGACGAGCACACGGCTCGCATCGAGCCCTCGGCCCGGGTCGAAATCCGCCCACGGGTTGCCGGCCAGGTGGCGGAGGTGCATTTCCGCGACGGCGCGCTGGTGCGGACGGGCGACCTGCTCTTCACCATCGATCAGCGGCCCTTCCGGATCGCGGTCGAGACCGCCCGCGCCGAGCTGGCCCGCAACGAGGCGCGGCTGACCCTCGCCGAGCAGCAGGTGCAGCGCTACGCGCCGCTGGTGCAGCAGCGCTTCGCGCCGGAGTCCGAGATGGACACCCGCCGCAGCACGCTGCGCGAGGCGCAGGCCGGCATCGCCGCCGCCCGCGCCGCGCTGCACCAGGCGGAGCTCGAGCTGGAATGGACCGAGATCCGCGCGCCGCGGCCGGGCCGCATCAGCGACCGCCGCGTCGATGCCGGCAACCTGGTGCAGCAGGGCACCACGCTGATGACGACGCTGCTCACCCTCGACCCGGTCTATGCCACCTTCGATGCCAGCGAGGCGCAGTATCTCCGCTTCGCCCGGGCGGCGCGGGGCGGGCTGCGCGAGGGCAGCGCCACCGTGCAGCTCCGCCTGCTGGACGAGGCGGAGTTCGGGCATGAGGGGCGGCTCGACTTCGTCGACACCGCCTTCGACGCGCGCAGCGGCACTATCCGCGGCCGTGCCGTGGTGCCGAACCCGGACCTGTTCCTGACGCCGGGCAGCTTCGCCCGCCTGCGCCTGCAGGCCGGGGAGACGCCGGCGCTGATGGTGCCGGATGCCGCCGTCACCGCCGACCAGTCCGGCCGGATGCTGCTGACCGTGGGCGCGGATGGCACCGTCGCGCCGCGCACGGTGCAGCTCGGCCCACTCGTCGATGGGCTGCGCGTCGTCCGCAGCGGCCTGGGACCCGACGACCGGGTGATCATCGGCGGGCTGCACCGTGCCCGGCCGGGCACCAAGGTCGCCACCGAGCAGGGCCGCATCGGCCCGAGCCCGATCGCCGCCGCGCAATAACCGCACCCTGAAAGACCCCGTGCCGTGCGCCTCGCCCGCTTCTTCATCGACCGCCCGGTCTTCGCCGCGGTGCTGTCGATCGCCATCACCCTCATCGGCGCGCTGGCCGCGCTGCGGCTGCCCATCGCCGAATATCCCGAGATCGCGCCGCCCACCGTGCAGGTGACGGCGCTTTATCCCGGCGCCTCCGCCGAGACGATCGCCGGCACCGTCGCCGGGCCGATCGAGCAGGAGGTGAACGGGGTGGACGGGATGCTCTACCTTTCCTCGCAATCGACCGGCGACGGGCGGGTGACGATCAGCGTCGTCTTCCGCCAAGGCGTCGATGTCGATCAGGCGCAGGTGCTGGTGCAGAACCGCGTCGCCATCGCCGAGCCGCGCCTGCCGGAGGACGTGCGGCGCCTCGGCATCACCGTGAAGAAGGCCTCGCCCGACCTGCTGATGGTCGTGCACCTCATCTCGCCGGATGGCAGCCGCAGCCCGGACTACGTCTCCAACTATGCGACGCTCGCCATCAAGGACCGGCTGACCCGGCTGGACGGCGTGGGCGATGCGCAGGTCTTCGGCGCGCGGGACTATGCGATGCGCGTCTGGCTCGACCCGGACCGTACGGCGGCGCGCGGCCTCTCGCCGGGCGACGTGGTGCAGGCCCTGCAGCGCGCCAATGCGCAGGTCGCGGCGGGCGCCATCGGCCAGGCGCCGCGCGCGGCGGAGGCGGGCGCCTTCGAGGTGAGCGTGCAGGCGCAGGGGCGGCTCGCCTCGCCCGAGCAGTTCGACGAGCAGGTGGTGGCGACGGGCGCGGGCGGCGCGCCGGTGCGGCTGCGCGACCTGGCGCGGACGGAGATCGGCGCGGCCGACTACACGATCAACGCGCTGCTGAACAACCAGGTGGCGACGGCCATCGTCATCTTCCAAAGGCCGGGCAGCAACGCGCTGCAGACGGCGGCCGCGGTGCGGGCGACGATGGAGGAGGCGGCGCCGGGCTTCCCCTCCGGCATCGGCTACAGCGTGGTCTACGACCCGACGCGCTTCATCGCCCAGAGCATGGAGGCGGTGGTCCACACCTTCGCCGAGGCCGTGGCGCTGGTGGTGCTGGTGGTGATCCTCTTCCTGCAGAATTGGCGGGCGGCGGTGATCCCGCTGCTGGCCATCCCGGTCTCCATCATCGGCACCTTCGGCGTGCTGCTGGCGCTCGGCTTCACGCTGAACTCGCTGACCATGTTCGGCCTGATCCTCGCCATCGGCATCGTCGTCGACGACGCCATCGTCGTCGTCGAGAATGCCGAGCGGCACATGGCGGAGGGAATGTCGCCGCTCGAGGCGGCGCGGCGGACGATGGACGAGGTGGGCTTCGCCCTGATCGCCATCGCGCTGGTGCTGGTCGCGGTCTTCCTGCCGACGGCCTTCATCACCGGCATCGCGGGCGCCTTCTACAAGCAGTTCGCGGCGACGATCTCGGTGGCGACGCTGCTCTCGGCGCTGGTCTCGCTGACGCTCTCGCCGGCGCTGGCGGCGCTGCTGCTGAAGCCGCACGGGCATGGGCCGCGCTCGCGCTGGCTGCTGCCGGTCGGGCTGTTCTTCCGCGGCTTCAACTGGGTCTTCGACCGGCTTTCGCTCGGCTATGGCGGGCTGACGCGGCGGCTGGTGCGGCTGCCGGTGCTGCTGCTGCTGGTCTATGGCGGGCTGCTGGCGCTGACCGGGCAGACCGTGCTGTCCACGCCGACCGGGCTGATCCCGCCGCTCGACCGCGGCTACTTCATCGCCGCCTTCCAGCTGCCGCCGGGCGCCAGCCTCAGCCGGACGGATGCGGTGGTGCGGCGTGCCTCGGATGCGATCCTGGCGACGCCGGGCGTCGAGAGCGCCGTCGCCTTCGTCGGCTTCGACGGCGCGACCTTCACCAATGCGCCGAATACCGGCGTGGTCTTCGCCAGCCTGAAGCCCTTCGAGGAGCGCACGCATGAAGGGCTGACCGGCAACGGCATCCTCGCCGACCTGCAGCGCCGGCTGATGACGGAGCAGGATGCGCAGGTGCTCGTCATCCCGCCGCCGCCGGTGCCCGGCATCGGCACGGGCGGCGGCTTCAAGCTGATGATTCAGGACCGCGCTGGCCGCGGCCCGGCAGAGCTGGAGCGGGCGACGCAGCAGGTGATGATGGCGGCGAACGGGACGCCGGGCATCGCCTTCGCCTTCAGCCTGTTCAACACGGCGACGCCGCAGATCCACGCGGAGATCGACCGGACGCGGGCGGAGATGCTCGGCGTGCCGATCTCCCGCGTGCATGAGGCGATGGCGGTCTATATGGGCTCGGCCTTCGTCAACGACTTCAACCTGCTCGGCCGCACCTGGCGCGTCACTGCCCAGGCCGACATGCAGCACCGCATGGCGGTGGAGGATATCGCGCGGCTGCGCACCCGCAGCGACGACGGGTCGATGGTGCCGCTCGGCAGCCTCGCCACCTTCCGCGAGACTTCCGGCCCCTATCGCGTGCCGCGCTACAACCTTTATCCGGCGGCTGAATTGCAGGGGGCGGCGCTGCCGGGCGTCTCCACCGGCCAGGCGATTGCCGCCATGGAGGAGGTGCTGAAGACGAGCCTGCCGGAGGGCTTCGGCTACGAGTGGACGGAGCTGGCCCTGCAGGAGCGGATCGCGGGCAATACCGCGCCGATCGCCTTCGGCTTCGCCGTGGTCTTCGTCTTCCTCGTGCTGGCGGCGATGTATGAGAGCTGGCTGTTGCCGGTGGCCGTGGTGCTGATCGCGCCGATGTCGGTGCTGGCGGCGCTGGCCGGCGTGAAGCATGTCGGGCTCGACAACAACGTGCTGGTGCAGGTCGGGCTGGTGGTGCTGGTCGGGCTGGCGGCGAAGAACGCGATCCTCATCGTGGAATTCGCCCGCGCGGCCGAGGATGAGGGCATGAGCCGCTGGGACGCCGCCGTCGCCGCGGCGCGGACCCGGCTGCGGCCGATCCTGATGACCAGCCTCGCCTTCATCCTCGGCGTGCTGCCGCTGACGGTGGCGACGGGGGCGGGGGCGGAGATGCGCCAGAGCCTCGGCGTCGCCGTGTTCTACGGCATGCTGGGGGTGACGCTGTTCGGCCTGGTCTTCACCCCGGTCTTCTATGTGGTGGCGCGCGCGCTGGCGCGCCGCCGGGGGAGGCCGGTGGAAGGCGCGGCGCAGGTGGCCCGGCCATGAGCCGGGCCCCACGGGGCCGATTCGCACGGATGGTCTCGGGGAAAGCTCGCTGGCGTCCCATAGGGGATTCGAACCCCTGTTGCCGCCGTGAGAGGGCGGTGTCCTAGGCCTCTAGACGAATGGGACAAGGCCGCGAGGCGCGCTTTCTAGCCGCGACCGGGCCCGGGATCAAGCGCCCTTCCGGTGTTTTTCTTTTGCTTTCGCGTAGCGGCCGCTGCGGCATGCCTCGGAGCAGAAGCGAACCTGCTCCCAGTCCCGCGCCCATTTGCGGCGCCAGGCAAAGGGCCGGCCGCAGGCAGCGCAGATCTTCTGCGGCAGGGGCGGCTTCATCGGCCGAGGCGGATCTCGCCGCTGACCCGGCCGCGCTTCGGGTCCACCACCAGCACCCGGTCGCCATCCGGGCGCTGGACCCATATGCCGATGCCGCTCTCGCTGGCGGCGATGCCGGCGATGCGCGCCCCGTCCGGCTGGTCGAGCGCCGCCTGCCAGGCCGCGCCCGCCCCGCCGCCGCCGGCCCGCTGGACGAGCAGCGCAACCAGGGCCACGGTGCCGCCGACGATCAGCACCCCCATCACGACGACCAGGACCTTGAGCGCTCTCACCGCGACCCCCTCCAAGACCTTCACCGCCATGGCGGGGCCCGAGGCCGCCGGCACCCGCGCCGACCGCTTCCTGGCGGACGCGATAGGTTCGCTCTCGCGCTCCCGCGTCAAGGCACTGATCGCGGCCGGGGCCGCGACGCGGGACGGCAAGCCGCTGCGCGATGCCGCCGAGGCGGTGCGGGCGGGCAGCACCTATGCCCTTGCCATCCCGCCCGCGACCGATGCGCTGCCGCTGCCGCAGGACATCCCGCTGACGATCCTGTTTGAGGACCGCGACCTGATCGTGCTCGACAAGCCGGCGGGGCTCGTCGTCCACCCGGCGCCGGGCAACCAGGACGGCACGCTGGTGAACGCGTTGCTGGCCCATGCGGGGGAGGAGCTGGAGGGAATCGGCGGCGAGAAGCGGCCGGGCATCGTCCACCGGCTGGACAAGGACACCTCGGGGGTCATGGTCGTCGCCAAGACGGAGCGGGCGCTGCGGACCCTTTCCGAGACCTTCGCCAACCGGGACCTCGACCGGGAGTACCTGGCGCTGGCCTGGGGGGTGCCGCAGCCGCCGGCGGCCGAGATCGAGGGCGATATCGGCCGCCACCCGACCGACCGGAAGCGCATGGCCGTCGTCACCCGCAACGGCAAGCACGCGCTCACCCGCTATGCGACGGAACGCGCCTGGGGCGCCGCCTGTGCTTTGCTGCGCTGCCGGCTGGCGACGGGGCGAACGCATCAGATCCGGGTGCATCTGGCGGAGCGGGGACATCCGCTGGTGGGCGACCCGGTCTATCTCCGCCGCACCCCGGCCGCGGCGCGGTTGCTGGCGGAGCCGGCACGAGGGGCGCTGCTGGCCTTCCCGCGGCAGGCGCTGCATGCGGCGAGCCTCGGCTTCCGCCATCCGGTGACGGGGGAGGCGCTTCAGTTCGGCGTACCGCCACCCGCGGATTTCGCCGCGCTGCTGGGCATCCTGACCAAGGATGGCGGTGCGTAACGCCGAGTAACCAAGCGCGAAAGTCGGATTTTTGTTGCATCGCGGCACCACTTGCGCTAAAAAATGCCTCGGCAGCGGCCTCCGGGTGCCAAGACCCATATCGCAGCCTTGCTCGCCTCGTCGTGACCGGGGCAGGCGCGGTCGGGTGGGCCCGGAGCACGTTCAACTGCCAGATTCGTCGTTGGTCCAGGGCGCCGCCGTCACGGGGTGCCTCGCCAGCGCAGGAGGCAGATATCCGTTATGGCTTCCAGCTCTGTTATCCCCATTGCCCCCGAAGGCAACCTTTCGCGCTACCTCCAGGAGATTCGGAAATTTCCGATGCTCGCCCCGGAGGAGGAGCTCGATCTTGCCAAGCGGTGGAAAGAGCATGGCGATGAGCGGGCCGCGCATAAGCTCGTTACCAGCCACCTTCGCCTCGTCGCCAAGATCGCCATGGGCTATCGCGGCTACGGGCTGCCGGTCGGTGAGCTGATCTCCGAGGGCAATGTCGGCATGATGCAGGCGGTGAAGCGGTTCGACCCGGACCGCGGCTTCCGCCTCGCCACCTATGCCATGTGGTGGATTCGCGCGGCCATCCAGGAATACATCCTGCACAGCTGGTCGCTCGTGAAGATGGGCACGACCGCCGCGCAGAAGAAGCTGTTCTTCAACCTCCGCCGGCTGAAGGCCCAGATGTCGGCGCTGGAGGATGGCGACCTGCAATCCGAGCAGGTGGAGAAGATCGCCCGCGTCCTCCAGGTGCCGGAGCAGGACGTGGTGTCGATGAATCGCCGCCTCGCCTCGCCCGACCACAGCCTCAACGCGCCCGTCCGCGCCGATAGCGAGGGCGAGTGGCAGGACTGGCTGGTGGACGACCAGGAGACGCAGGAAAGCGAGCTTTCCGACCGCGAGGACCTGTCCAACCGCCGCATGCTGCTGGGCGAGGCGCTGAAGACGCTGAACGAGCGGGAGCGCCACATCCTGATCGAGCGGCGGCTGAAGGACGAGCCGACCACGCTCGAGGAGCTTTCGCAGCAGTATAACATCAGCCGCGAGCGCGTGCGCCAGATCGAGGTGCGCGCCTTCGAGAAGCTGCAGAAGAGCATGAAGAACCAGATCGTCGAGCGCAGGCTCGCGGTCTGACCATATGGGCGGCCGATGGCCGCCATTGGGACTGATGATTGGCGCCGCCCCCCAGGGCGGCGCCATTGTTTTTGGGCGAAGGAGACCATCCGATGTCCGAAGCCCCGCCCGCCAGCCCCGCCCATCCCGCCATGCGGATCGGCCATGTCCATCTGAAGGTCGCCGATCTGGGCCGCGCGCTCGGCTTCTGGCGCGACGTGATCGGGCTTGAGGTGCAGCAGCGCATGGGCGACCGCGCCGTCTTCCTTTCCGCCGGGGGCTATCACCACCACATCGCCCTCAACACCTGGGAAAGCGCGGGCGGCGCCTGGCCACCGTCGGGAACGACCGGTCTCTATCACGTGGCGCTGCTCTACCCGGACCGCGCGGCGCTCGCCGTGGCGCTGCGGCGGGTGATGGAGGCGGGCGTGCCGCTCGAGGGCGCCGCGGATCACGGCGTCTCCGAGGCGATCTATCTCCGTGACCCGGACGGCAATGGCGTGGAGCTCTACCGCGACCGCGCGCCCGAGGAGTGGCCGCGCGATGCGGCGGGCGAACTCGCCATGGTCAACCGGCGGCTCGACCTCCAGGCGCTGCTGGCCGAAGCCTCACCAAGCTAGGTCGATCCAGGAGAGGTGGCCGCCCTTGCCGGCGCCGGTATCGAGGAAGATGGCCCGCCCCCCGGACGCGCCCGGCTGGATATAGGGCCGGCCGTCGGTCGATCGGCGCTCATGCCCGCAGTAGAGCGTGTAGCCGACCGGGATGCGGTCCACCCAATCATGCAGGCGCTCGGGATAGCCATCGGCCATCATCCGCCCGGTCACCTGGCCGAAGAGGGCGCGGGAGAGCAGCGGGTCCGGCTTGCGGGTGCCGGCATCGGGCGGCGAGGGCTCACGCAGCATGCGCGGGTGCCAGCCGGCATGGACGAAGAGCGACTGGCCAAGTCGGAGCCAGGCCGGGGCCGCGGCGATGGCGGCGATGGCGCGGGATGTCAGCGCCGCGCCATCCGGTGCCTCGGCGAGTTGCGAGAGCGTCCGTCCGAGCCCTTCCGGCGCCATCCGCACGCGCTGGCCGATCAGCGCGCGGCGCAGCTTGTGGTCGTGGTTGCCGAGCAGGAAGCGGCCGCGCCCGGCATCGAGAAGGCCGAGCATCCGCCGCAGCACGGCCGGGCTGTCCGGGCCATGGTCGGTCAGGTCGCCGAGCTGGAGGATGAACAGCCGCTCCGCCTCCGCCCCCGCCACCGCATGCTCGAAGGCAGCGGCCTCGCCATGCACGTCGCCGACAATGCGCAGGCCCCGGAAGCCGCGGGCGGCGAGGTCGGCCTGGGCAGCGTCCGTCACGCCGCCAGCTCCCACTCGACGCGCAGGTGGGCGAAGGCATCAAGGGCGTGGCGGCGGCCCTCCTCCGGCAGCACCGCGGGGGCGGGACAGTGGCGGCCGATGACGATGCCCGCCTCGTGCAGCACCGCCTCCGGCGCCTCCCAGGGACGGTGCAGCCAGCGCTTCGGCAGCCGCGCCAGCTCCGGCACGAAGCGGCGGACATGGGCGCCTTCGGGGTCGAATTTCTCGCTCTGGAGCGCCGGGTTGAAGACGCGGAAATAGGGCGGGGCATCCATCCCGCTGCCGACGATCGCCAGCGCCTCGGCCAGCGCGGCGAGGGAGTGGTGCAGCAGCCACCAGCGGGCGGCGCCGCCCGGGGGCCAGCGCCCGGCCGCGGCATCGTCCAGAACATAAACCGGCAAGGGGGGCCACCCGGCGGCGGCGAGGACGGGGTTGTCGGCGAGGCGCAGATCCTGGCGGAACCAGAGCAGGGCAGGGGAGGCGTCGGTCATCGACGGTATGTAGGCGGCCCTGCCGGATGCGCGACATGCCCTCACCTCATGACGGCAACGCGAGAGAGCGAACCGATGCGGTGCAGTCGCGTTCCGCAACCGCACGGGTGCGATCCCGTTCGCCGACAATCAGCCGTCCTCATCAACCGAAAAGGTCGAATTCACATGCTTACCTTACATCGCCGTCATTTCCTCGCAACCGCTTTCGCAGGCGGCACGATCCTGACGGGCCTCCGCCCCGGCCAGGCACAGACCCGCAACGTGATGGAGACCCTGGCCGCCGATGGCCGGTTCAACCGCTTCATCGACCTCATCACCCAGGCCGGCATCACCGACCAGCTGCGCTCCACGGCGAGCGTGACGGTCTTCGCCCCCGTCGATCCGGCCTTCGACGTGGTCAATGCCCGCATCACCGAGCTGGCCGCGCAGGGCTCCGGCAACATCAATCAGAACAGCGCCGACCCGCTGCGGCTGCGCGAGTTCCTGGCCTACCACATCGTTTCCGGCTCCATGCCCTCCTCCGGCCTGCTGGACGGGCGGCGCTTCAAGACGGTGAACGGCGCCGAGATCCTGGTCGCCAATGACGGCAGCAAGATCGCGGTCAGCAACCCGGCGCCGGAGCGGCAGACGGGCAGCTTCGGCGCGGGCGGGCTGAACGTGCAGGCGCCGGCGCTGGTGGTCGGGCCTGACATTATCGCCAACAACGGCATCATCCACGCCGTCAGCCAGGTGCTGTTCCCGTAAGGGCGGGCTGCGGGGCGGGGCCGGCATTCATGCTGAACAGCCGCTCCCGCCCCAGCAGGAAGAGACGGGCGCCGCGCGGGAAGAGGCCGGCAATGGCCGGGTCCCGCGCGTCGAGCCCGCCGGTATAGGCGCCGAAGGCGGGCAGGACGAGGCGCCTTCCGTCCGCGACGAAGCAGGGGCGGGTGATGCCCCCGGCCCGCGTCGCCATGGTCGCCTTCGGGTGGAAGTGGCCGGAAACCTCGCCGCCCGCAGCCATGGCGAAGCGCGAGGCGGCCGGCCGCGCCTGGTGGCGGAAAACGAGCGGTCCGTCGCGCACTTCCTCCGCTGCCATGCCCGGCAGGCCTTCGGGCGGCTCCGGATCGTGGTTGCCGAGCACCCAGAGCATCTCGATGCCCACCAGCATGCGGTGCAGGGCCTCCAGCTCCGCCGGCGGCAGGCGGCTGGCGCCGTGGCGGTCGTGGAAGCTGTCGCCGAGGGCGATGATCCGCGCCGGCTTCCAGCGCCGCAGCAGCAGGGCGAGGCGGGAGAGCGTTTCCCGCGTGTCGTAGGGCGGCAGGAAGCGCCCGGCGGCGGCGAAGGCGCTGCCCTTCTCCAGGTGCAGGTCGGCGACGACGAGGGTGCGCCGCGCCGGCCAGTGCAGCACGCCGGCCGGGTCGAGCATCAGCCGCTCGCCACCCAGGTGGATCGGTGCGGCGCTCATGCCTGGCCGAGGCTCTTCGGCGCGTTGCGGATGAAGCGGTTGCGGCGTGGGCGCTCGCGGTGGCGCGGCTTGTCCACGTCGCGCGGGCGGATGGCGATGCCCTCCGTCACCTCGGCGAGCAGGCCGGAGAAGAGCTCGGCGCCGCCGGTCACCTCGCCGACCAGCGCCTCGGCCTCGGCGAGCAGCGCGTCCTCGGCGCCGCCGGCGACCCATTCGCGCCCCTCCTCGATCAGCGCCGGCACGGCCAGCGGCGAGACGCGATTGAGGGAGCGATGGATGATGCGGCCGCGGGCGCGGGCCAGCAGCAGGCCGATGCGGGCGACATCCGTCAGGCCGCCCGCCGCCTCCTGCCGCGTCGCGCGCATCAGGATGTGGTCGGGCTCGTGCTTGCGCAGCACGTCGTAGATCAGGTCGGCATTCATGGTCATCTGGCGCGGGCGCTTTTCCTGCCCCGGGTGGTTCTTCTCGAGCAGCCCGGCGATGGTGGCGATGTTGCGGAAGGTGCGGCGGAGCATGGAGCTCTCGGCCATCCATTCCTCCAGCTCCTCGCCGAGGATGTCCTCCTCGAAGAGGTGCTCCACCTCCGTCGGCTCGAAGGCGGACCAGGTGGCGAGGACATAGTCGGTGGCGAGGTAGCCGAGCGGGCCGAAGCCGGCGCGCTCCATCCGCTTGGTGACGAGCATGCCGAGCGTCTGGTGCGCCAGCCGCCCCTCGAAGCAATAGGCAACGAGGAACCACCGCCCGCCGCGCGGGAAGGTTTCTATGAGTAGCCCGTCCTTGGGAGGCAGCATGCTCTGGCGGCGCTGCAGCTTCAGCCAGTCCTGCACCGCGACGGGCAGCAGGCGCCACTTGCGCGGGTCGTTGATGATCTCCCGCACCCTCGCCGCGAGCCAGGTGGAAAGCGGCATGCGCGAGCCGGCATAGGCGGGCACCCGCGGCTCGCCCTCGCCGCCGCGGGAGACGACGGCGCTGACGCCGTCCAGCACCTCGAAGCGCAGCGTCTGCCCGGCGAAGATGAAGCAGTCGCCGGCGACGAGGGTGGAGATGAACCACTCCTCCACCTCGCCCAGCACCGGGCCGCCGCGCAGGCGCACCTTCAGCAGCGGCGTCTCCACGATGGTGCCGAGATTCATCCGCAGCTGGCGGGCGACGTGCTGGTCGCGCACATGCACGAGCCCCTCGGCGTCGCGGAACAGCTTGCGGAAGCGCTCATAGACGCGGAGCGCGTAGCCGCCATTCTCGACGAAGCCGAGCACGTCGTCGAAGTCGCGGCGGGTGAGGGCGGCATAGGGGGCGGCGCGGCGGACCTCCTCGTAGAGGTCGTCGGGGTGGAAGGGGGCGTGGCAGGCCATGGCCAGGATGTGCTGGGCCAGCACGTCGAGCCCGCCGGGGCGCGGCGCGTCGCCGTCCAGCTCCTCGTGCCGCACGGCTTCCAGCGCCGCGGTGCACTCGATCACCTCGAAGCGGTTGGCCGGGACCAGCACGGCGCGGGAGGGCTCGTCCATCCGGTGGTTGGCGCGTCCGACGCGTTGCAGCAGCCGGGCGACGCCCTTCGGCGCGCCGACCTGGATCACCTGGTCCACATCGCCCCAGTCGATGCCGAGGTCGAGCGAGGCGGTCGCCACCACCGCGCGCAGCTTTCCGGCGGCCATCGCCGCCTCCACCTTGCGGCGCTGCTCGACGGTGAGGCTGCCATGGTGCAGGGCGATCGAGAGGTTGTCCTCGTTCAGCCGCCAGAGCGCCTGGAAGCAGAGCTCCGACTGGGCACGGGTGTTGACGAAGACGATGGTGACGCGCGCCGCCTGGATGCGCCGGTAGACCTCGGGCATGGAGGCGAGGCCCATATGGCCGCCCCAGGGCAGCCGGCCTTCGGGCAGCGTGATCGACAGCTCCGGCGGCGCGCCGCCGCGCACCTGGACGAGGCGCACGCCCTCGGCCTCGCCACTGGGGGAAAGAAAGGCGCGCAGCGGCTCCGGATGGGCGACCGTCGCCGAAAGGCCGACGCGCCGTGCCCCGGGCGCCAGCCGGCCGAGCCGGGCGAGGGCGAGGGCCAGCTGGTCGCCGCGCTTGGTGCCGGCAAGGGCGTGGATCTCATCGACGATGACGGCGCCGAGCCCGGCGAAAACCTCTCCCGCCTCGGGCTGGGAAAGCAGCAGGGCGAGGCTCTCGGGCGTGGTCAGCAGGATGTTCGGCGGGTCGGCGCGCTGCCGGGCGCGGCGGTTCTGCGGGGTGTCGCCCGTCCGCGTCTCGATGCGGATGGACAGCCCCATCTCCTCGACCGGCGCCATCAGGTTGCGGGCGATGTCGACGGCGAGCGCCTTCAGCGGCGAAATGTAGAGGGTGTGGAGGCCGGGGCGTGGATGGCGGGCGAGGTCGACGAGGCTCGGCAGGAAACCCGCCAGGGTCTTGCCGCCGCCGGTCGGCGCGACCAACAGCGCGGACTCGCCCGCCTGCCCCGCCCGCAGCAGGGCAAGCTGGTGCGGGCGCGGCGTCCAGCCTCGCCCGGCGAACCAGGCGGCAAACGGTTCCGGCAATGTTCCCATCTGCCCCCTATATGGCGGGGCCGGGCGGACTCGGGAAGGCGTTACCCGCAGGCGAAGCGAAGCGTCGCCTTGGTTCCGCCATCGACATCGAGCCGCAGGCTGGCATGCGCCTGCCGCGCCAGCCGTGGCACGAGGTGCAGGCCGAGGCAGCCCTGCGGCGTGTTGCGCTTCTGCGCCTCCGGCAGGCCGATGCCGTCATCCGCCACCATCAACTCGCCGAGGCCGGGCGCCGGCCGACGCAACGCCACGCGGATGGTGCCGGCGGGGCGGTCGGTGAAGGCGTGGCGGGCGGCGTTCACCACCAGCTCGTTGACGATGAGGGCCAGCGGGGTCGCCTGGGAGACGGGCAGCAGCAGGTCTTGCTCCATGTCGGCCTCGATCACGATGCCGGGGCGGCCTACCACGTCCACCGCGGCCCGCGCGGTGGCCAGCAGCTCCGTGCCGAGGTCGATCGTGGCATTCTCGGCGATGCGGAACATGCGGTCCTGCACCAGCGTCGCCAGCATCACCCGGGTGGCGGCGCCGCGCAGGGCGGCGGCGACCTCGGGGCTGGTGGCACGGCTGGCCTGCAGGCCGAGGAAGGAGGTGGTGGCCTGGGCGTTGTTCTTCACCCGGTGGTGCAGCTCGGCGAGCAGCAGCTCGCGCTCGGCCAGGGCGCGGCGGCGCTCCTCCATCGCCTGGCGCATATCGGTGATGTCGACGCAGGAGCCGAGGAAGCCGGTGAACTGGCCATCCTGGCAGAGCGGCCGCGCGGTCTCGAGCAGCCAGCGCCATTCGCCGTCATGCCGACGCAGGCGGAAGTCGAGGGTGAAGGGGGCGCGGCTGGCAAAGCCCTGCTCGCAGACCTGCTCGCAGCGTGCGCGGTCCTCCGGGTGCACGCCCCCGATCCAGCCGAAGCCCAACTCGGCCTCCAGCGGCCGGCCGGTGAAGTCGAGCCAGGGCTGGTTGAAGAAGGTCCGCGCCCGGTCAGGTCCGGCCTGCCAGAGCATCACCGGAGCATAGTCCACCAGCAGGGACGGCTCCGCCTGTGCTGCCATCCTGGCTTCCGTGGCCTCCCCTTGCCCTGGCGACATCCAATTCCTCTGCCCTTCATCGATGCCGCGACGCCGCATGGCCGTTGCAGATACGGTCCTGTGTGACGCGCGAGACGACCAGAGGTTTCCTGACTGCGACCCGGCGCACGCTGCTGGGAACGGCGTGCCGGGCGCGAGGTTGCGGCCACGTCCGGAACGACCCAGCCCCGGCTGCGCCGCCCACCCGATCGGCCCCCTGTCGTGGCGGACTGTCCTCAGCCCAGAGGCTATTTGTCCACACCTGCAACGGATCGCTGGCGGGAAGGTGATGGGTTGAAGCCGGGCCGCGCATGGCCAAGCTTCTCCCGTCATGCCCCATCCCGAAACCTGGCTCCGGGTCCTGCCCGACGGGCTGTTCTGCGAGCCCGGCGGCTTCTTCATCGACCCGGTGCGTCCGGTGGAGCGGGCCGTCATCACCCATGGCCATGCCGACCATGCCCGCCCCGGCCATCAAGCGGTGCTGGCGACGCCGGAGACGCTCGCCATCATGCGGGCGCGGATGGGGGAGGGGGCCGGGGTCACCCAGCAGGCGATGCGCCATGGCGAGGTGCTGCAGCAGGGCGAGGTGACGATCCGCCTCGTGCCGGCCGGGCATGTGCTGGGCTCGGCGCAGGTGGTGATGGAGTGGCGGGGTAGCCGGGCGGTCGTTTCCGGCGACTACAAGCGGCAGGCGGATGCCACCTGCCTGCCCTTTGAGCCCGTCCCCTGCGACGTCTTCGTCACCGAAGCGACCTTCGCCCTGCCGGTCTTCCGCCACCCGGACCCGGCGCATGAGGTGGCGAAGCTGCTGAAGAGCCTCGCCCTCTTCCCGGAGCGGACGCATGTGGTCGGCTGCTACGCGCTGGGGAAGTGCCAGCGGCTGATCACCCTGATCCGTGCGGCGGGCTGGGACCGGCCGATCCACCTGCATGGCGCGCAGCAGCCGCTCTGCCGGCTCTACGAGGAGCTTGACATCCGCCTCGGCGAGCTGCGTCCGGCGACCGTCGCCAACAAGGCGGAGCTGCGCGGGGCGATCGTGCTCGCCCCGCCCTCGGCCATCGCCGACCGCTGGGCGCGGCGGCTGGCGGAACCGGTGACGGCGCTCGCCAGCGGCTGGATGCGGGTGCGCCAGCGGGCGAAGCTGCGCGGCGTCGAGTTGCCCATGGTCATCAGCGACCATGCCGACTGGCCGGACCTCAACCGCACCATCGACGAGGTGGGCGCGCCGGAGGTCTGGGTGACGCATGGGCGGGACGATGCGCTGGTGCATGCGCTGGCGGGGCGCGGCATCCGCGGCCGGGCGCTGCACCTCGTCGGGCTCGGCGAGGACGAGGACGAGGCGGTGGCCGAGGCGCCCGAGGGAACCCCTGCGGCATGAGCGTCCCGGCCTTCGCGGAGCTGCTGGAGCGGCTGGTCTTCACCCCGGGCCGCAATGCCAAGCTTGCCCTGCTGCGCGACTGGTTTGCCACCCAGCCGGACCCGGATCGTGGTGTAGGATTGGCCGCGCTGACCGAGGAGCTGGTCTTCACCGCCGCCAAGCCGGCGATGATCCGCGACCTCGCCGCCGCCCGGACGGACCCGGTGCTGCTCGCCCTCAGCCATGACTATGTCGGCGATTTGGCCGAGACGGTGGCGCTGATCTGGCCTGAGCGTGCCGGCGTCAATGCCCCGGCGCCCAGCCTCTCCGAGGTGGTGGAGGCGCTGGAGGTGACGCCGAAGGCGGAGCTGCCGGGGCTGATCGCCGGCTGGCTGGATACGCTCGATTCCGGCGGGCGGCTGGCGCTCATCAAGCTGATCACCGGGGGCCTGCGCGTCGGCGTCTCGGGGCGGCTGGCGCGCGTCGCGCTGGCCGAGTGGTCGGGCAAGCCGGTGGAGGAGATCGAGGAGATCTGGCACGGCGTCGCCCCGCCCTACCTGCCGATCTTCCGCTGGCTCGAAGGCCATGCGGAACGGCCCGACCCGCGCGACGCCCCGGTCTTCCGCCCGCTGATGCTCGCCCATCCGCTGGAGGACCGCGACCTCGCCGCGCTCGACCCGGCGGCCTACCGCGCCGAGTGGAAATGGGACGGCATCCGCGTCCAGCTCACCGCAGGGCCGGGTGGGCGGCGCATTTGGAGCCGGGGCGGGGAGGACATCTCGGGCGGCTTCCCCGAGATCGTCGAGGCGATGGACTTCCACGCCGTGCTCGATGGCGAGCTGCTGGTGATCCGTGACGGCGCCGTCGCCCCCTTCGCCGACCTGCAGCAGCGGCTGAACCGCAAGCTGGTCGGGCCGAAGATGCTGCGCGACTACCCGGTCGGCGTCAGGCTCTACGACCTGCTCTTCGAGGGCGGCGAGGACCTGCGCCCGCTGCCCTTCGATGCGCGCCGCCAGCGGCTGGAGGCCTGGGTGGAACGCCACGCGCCGCCGCGCATGGACCTCTCGGCGCTGATCGCCTTTGCTTCCGTCGCGCAGCTTTCCGAGGTGCGGGACGGGGCGCGGGCCGCCTCCATCGAGGGGCTGATGCTGAAGCGCGCCGACAGCCCCTATCTCGCCGGCCGGCAGAAAGGGATGTGGTGGAAGTGGAAGCGCGACCCGCTCAGCATCGACGCGGTGCTGATGTACGCCCAGCGTGGCCATGGCAAGCGCAGCAGCTTCTATTCCGACTACACCTTCGGCCTCTGGCGCCCGGTGGGGGGCGGTGGGGAGGAGCTGGTGCCGGTCGGCAAGGCCTATTCCGGCTACACGGATGAGGAGCTGGGCTGGCTCGACCGTTGGATCAGGAACCACACGACCAGCCGCTTCGGCCCGGTGCGGGAGGTGGAGAAGGCGCTGGTGCTGGAGGTGATCTTCGACGCCGCGCAGCTTTCGGGGCGGCACAAGTCGGGCGTCGCCCTGCGCTTCCCCCGCATCGCCCGCATCCGCACCGACAAGCCGGCGAGCGAGGCGGACCGGCTAGAGAACCTGATGGCCTATGTCGAGGCGGGGCCGGCGGCGGAGGAGGACGCTCAGTAGCCCCGCCCCCGGTCGACGAGGCCGAGCATCGGCTCGCCGCGCCCGGCACTCACCAGGCTGTCCCGCTGGGCAGGGCAGCGAGGAAGGCCGCATCCGGCATCCCGCGTGTCTCCGACGCCGGCCCGCACCATCCCCGCGGTTTTTCCTCAGCCCAGGGACTGGCTGACCAGCGCGAAACTGCCCACCCTGCCGTCGCCGCGCGGCGGCATGCCGCGCACCATCATCCGGCCGGTATCCACCTCGGCCAAGCCGAGGGAGGACAGCCAGGGCGAGAGCCCGCTGTCCTCCGGCACATCGATGCGGACGAACTGCCCGGCCCGCCTGGCGAGCCCATCGGCCATCAGCGCCTGCGCCGAGGCCCGGTCGGGCGCCACCACCGGCCCCATCACCTGCCCACGCCCGAAGCGGCGGAGGAGGGTGAAGCCGATCGCCTCCCCATCCTGCTCCAGCACCATGCCCTCCGCGACGGGCAGCAGCGCGCCCATCAGCGCATCGCGCGGCAGGCCGAGCGCCCGGCGGTCCAGCGCGGCGAGCAGCGGCGCGCCCTCCCGGCCGGCGGGGCGGAGCCGCTGCCCCGGCGGCAGGGGGACGGGCGCCGTCGCCGCCACCTCGCCCTGGTGCTGGCGAATGAGGCCCAGGCTGGCGAAGCCCAGCTTGCGGTAGAGCGGCAAGCCGGCGACGGTGGCGCAGAGCATTACGCTCCGCTCGCCGAGGATGGCCAGCACGCCCTCGGTCAGCGCGCGCCCGAGGCCGCGGCCTTGGGCCGCCTCGGCGACCACCACCATGCCGAGGGTTGCTGCCGCCAGGCCGTAGCGCCAGCCGAGCGCCGTGCCGGCCAGGCGGCCATCCAGCTCCGCCGCCAGGCCCTCGCCGAGGGCAAGGGCGAAGGCCCAGTCCTCCAGCCGGTAGGGCCAGCGCAGCGCCGTGGTCAGTGCCTGCGCCGCCGGCAGGTCGGCGGCGGTCAACGCGCGGAGCTGCACCGTGCCATGGTCCATGGGAAGCCTCGCCATCATGCCTGCCTTCCATACCGGGCCATCACCCGGCCCCGGTCCCGGTCCTTGGCGCCTTCGATGGCCGCAGGCTGGTAAATCGGCAGGATCGGCAGCTCCTCCCGTAGGATTTCCCGCAGGCGAGTACAGGCGTCCTTGCGGCCCACCTCCAGCACGGCCACGCGCGCTGGGCCAGGGCGGCGGAGAGGCCCCTGCCTCCGCATCGTCACATCATCCCGGGCTTCTGGATGCGGGAGCCGTCGATCAGGCGCTCGTAGCGGAAGGGGGAGGGATCCACCGCGGGGGTGCGGCCCAGGATGAGGTCGGCGGCGAGCTGCCCGGCCCCCGGCCCGATCCCGAAGCCATGGCCGCTGTAGCCGGTGGAAAGGTAGAGGCCGGGGAGCACGCCCACCGGGGCGATCACCGGCACCGCATCCGGCGTGGAGTCGATCCAGCCGCCCCAGATGCGTCCCATCTTCACCCCCGCGAGCTCCGGGTAGGAGGTGGCAAGCTGCTTCAGGGCCGGCTCCGCCACGCCGGCCTTCGGTGCGGGGTCGAGGATGCGCATGTCCTCCGCCTCGAAGATCGTCGGGCGGTCCATGCGCCAGCGGCCGACCACGGCCTCGGGACCGCGGAAGAAGGAGGCGCCGATGCCGAACTTCACCATGTGCCGCCGTGCGACGAGCGTCGGCCAGAATTTCCGGGCGTAGCGCATGCCCTGCGGCGTGATCTCGATCTGGCCCCGGTTGTTGGCTGCGACGATGTAGCTGCCATCCTCGCGCCGGCCGATGGTGATGTCGGGCGTGTAGAGGCCGCCCGGCGTGATCTCCGGCGCCGGCTCGGTGAGGAAGACGGTGGAGCGGATGCTCGACTGCGGCAGGTCGAGCCCGTGGCGCCGCAGCAGCATCGAGGACCAGGCGCCGCCCGCGAGCAGGACCTGTGGCGCGCGGAGGCGGCCATGCTCGGTGACGACGCCGGCGATGCGGCCGCCCTCGATGTCGAGGCCGCGCACGGCGCAGCGCTGGTGGATGCCGGCACCGAGCTTCCGCGCGGCCGTGGCGATGGCGGGTGCCGCCTTGCGCGGCTCCGCGCGGCCGTCGCGCGGCGAATGGATGCCCCCAATCCAGCCGCCTGCGGGGCCGGGGACCATCGGAGCCACCTCCTCGGCTGAAAGGAGGCGGCTGTGGAACTGGTAGCCGCGGGCCATCTTCACCCAGCGGCGCCAGGTCTCCAGCTCGCTCTCGCTGCGCGTCGCATAGACGAGGCCGGTGCGGCGGAAGCCGACATCGATTCCGGCCTCGCGCGGCAGGCTGTCCCACAGCTCCATGCTGCGCAGCATGACCGGAATCTCGCGCTCGTCGCGGTTCTGCACCCGGCACCAGCCCCAGTTGCGGCTGGACTGCTCGCCGGCGATGACGCCCTTTTCCAGCAGGGCGACGCGCTGCCCCGCCTTCGCCAGGAAATAGGCGGCCGTCACCCCCGCGATGCCGCCGCCGATGATGGCGACATCCACCTCGGCGGGCAGGCTCGGGTCGCTGGCGACGGGATCGACGGGTGGCGACATGGCGCGGGCTCCGGGCGGGCTTGGGCGGTCAGAGGCCGAGCAGGCCCGGCAGGCCGCCGATATCGGCGATCTCGTGGAAACCGTAGAAGGCATTGCCGCGGGGCTCGTGGCCGCGATTGACCCAGGCCTTGTCGCGGATGCCGATGTCGTGCGCCGTCATCATGTCGTAGCGGAAGGAGGAGGAGACGTGCAGCAGCTCCTCCGGCCGCGCATCCAGCTGGCCCAGCATGTATTCGAAGGCCCGCAGGCGCGGCTTGTAGGCCTGCGCGCCCTCCGCCGTGAAGACGGCGTAGAAGGGCGCCTCCAGCTTCGCCACGTTGTGGTGGATCTGGTGGTTGGCGGCGTTGGAAAGGATGACGAGGGGGAATTCCTTCGCCACGCGCTTCAGCGGCTCCGCCACGTCCGGATGCGGGCCCCAGCTCGGCACGGCTTCCGAGAACCGGGCGCCGTCGCCCTCGCGGCAGGCGATCCCGTGCTTCGCGCAGGTGCGGCGCACGGCATTGTCCAGCACCTCGGCATAGGGCTTCCAGGCGCCGAGGACCTCGTCCAGCCGGTAGGCGCTGAAGTCGCGCAGGAAGGCATCCATGCGCTTCGCCGGCACGCGGCCTGCGAAGTGCTCGCGTGCGAGCGGGCCCATCTGGAAGTTGGTCAGGGTGCCGTAGCAGTCGAAGGTGATGTAGCGCGGGCGCGGATGGGTCATGGTGTCTCCTTCGGTCCGGCCGGGTTGCAGGGCGCCGCGTCCGTCACGCGGCCATCCCGGGGAGGTGGTCGGTCATGGACCGCCTGGGCGAGGCCAAGGCTGGCGAGGCGGGCCGTGGCGAGCAGGCGGTCCAGCCCCTGGCCGTCGCGGGCCATGGTGGAAAGGCCGGCCATCACGGTGACGACGTAGTCGGTCAGGCGTTCGGCCGCTTCCGGATGGCTGGCCGCGATGAACCGGCGGATGGTGTCCTCACCGGCGCCGGTCAGGGCGCGGGCCGCTGCTCGCGCCTCGGGGTCGTTGCAGCGGGCACCCTCGATGGCGAGGCAGCCGGCAGCGGCGGGGTCGGCGGCATAGCGGCGGGCGGCCTCCTCCAGCATGGCGGCGAGGGCTTCGGGCACCGGCCGGCCGGGGCGGAGGATCTCGGGGATGGGGAGGGCCCCGGTGCCGGTGTAGCGGCCCAGGATGCGGGCGTAGAGGCCGGCCTTGCTGCCGAAGGCGGCGTAGAAGCTGGGCGGGTTGATGCCAAGCGCCTCGGTGAGGTCGGCTACGCTGACGGCGTCGTAGCCGCGGGCATGGAACAGGCGCTGGGCGGTGGCGACGGCCTGCTCCGGGTCGAAGCGGCGGGGGCGGCCGCGGGCGCGCGGGAGATTTGTAGTCATTGATACAAAATGCCTTGACGGGGCCTCCGGGTGATTTATGTAGCTGTCACTACGTTAAATCTCAAGGAGGGCCTGATGGCCAGTGTTCAAGGTAAGTCCGTTCTCGTGCTCGGCGGTAGCCGGGGGATCGGGGCGGCGATCGTGCGGCGCTTCGCCGCCGATGGCGCGGCAGTGACCTTCACCTATGCCGGGTCGAAGGAGGCCGCGGAGCAACTGGCGGCGGAGACGGGCACCACGGCCGTGATGACCGACAGCGCCGACCGCGACGCCGTCATCGCGCGGGTGCGCGACAGCGGGCCGCTCGACGTGCTGGTAGTGAATGCCGGCGTGGTCGTCTACGGCGACCCGCTGGAGATGGACCCGGACGCGGTGGACCGGCTGATCCGCATCAACATCGCCGCGCCTTACCACGCTTCGGTGGAGGCGGCGCGGCGCATGCCGGAGGGCGGGCGGATCATCGTCATCGGTTCGGTCAACGGCGACCGGGTCTCTTTCCCCGGCGTATCGGCCTATGCGATGAGCAAGTCGGCGATGCAAAGCATGGCGCGCGGCCTGGCGCGGGATTTCGGCCCGCGCGGGATCACGGTAAACGTCGTGCAGCCCGGCCCGATCGACACCGACATGAACCCGGCGGACGGGCCGTTCAAGGACCTGGTCTACCCCAGCATGGCCTTCAAGCGGCACGGGCGGCCGGAGGACGTGGCGGGGATGGTCGCCTGGCTGGCGGGGCCGGAGGCGGGCTTCGTCACCGGGGCGATGCACACCATCGACGGCGGCTTCGGCGCCTGATCCTGCGGCGGGCGGGGTGGCCGGCGCACCACCCCGCCTTGCCGCCGGGCGGCTCAGAGCGAGACGAGGCGGGGGGCGAAGGGCAGGCGGATCATGCACTCGACCCCGGCGGGCGCGAAGTCGAGCCGGACCGCGGCATCGAACTCGCGCGACAACCCGCGCTCGATGAGCCTGGTGCCGAAGCCACGACTGGCCGGCACCCGGACCGGCGGCCCGCCACGTTCGCGCCAGTGGACCTCGAGCTGCGGCTTCTCCTTCGTGGTCCGGTCGATATGCCAGCCGACCTCGACGCCGCCGCCGGGTGCCGAGAGCGCGCCGTACTTGGCCGCATTCGTCGCCAGTTCATGGAAGGCGAGGTTGAGGGTGACCACCGCCGTCGGCGTCAGCCGCACCGGGGGGCCCTGCAGCGACAACCGGTCCTGCCCAACCTTCGTGGCATAGGGGGCCAGGGTCTGCCGGACGATGTCGCGGAGCGAGGCACCCTCCCAGGAGCTACGGGTCAGCAGGTCGTGCGAGCGGGCGAGCGCGGCCAGCCGGGCCACCAGCGCGTCCTGGAAATCGGCCGGCGTCGGCGCGTAGCGCCGGCTCTGGATCGTCACCGACTGCACCACGGCCAGCGTGTTCTTGACCGTGTGGTCGAGCTCCCGCAGCAGCACCAGGCGCCTTTCCTCCTCCCGCCGCGGCTCCGTGCGGTCGCGCATGATCTTGAGGAAGCCCCGGCTCTTGCCGTCCGGCCCGGCGGCGAGCGGCACCAGAACGGCGCCGCCGGAGGTGGCCGGCCGCACGCAGGCTATCCCTGCTGCGTCCCGGCCTTCTCCGGCAGCGGGAAGAGGGTGAGGAAGCGCGCCGCCAGCGCCCGGTCGCCCTCGACCCGCAGCGTACCGGCCGCCTCCAGCGCCGCGAGCGGCTGGCCGCCATAGATCGCGGCGGCGATGGCCGCCGGCGCCCCGTCGAGGACCAGCTCGGCCCCCTCGACTGGCCCGGCGGCGATGGCAATCCGGCCGCCGTCCAGCCGTGCCAGGTAGCGCTCCTGCCCCAGGCGGAGGCCGATCCGCGCGCTGAGCCCCCCGGCCCGCCCCGCATCCAGCATGGTGCGGAGCGAGAGCAGCAGCGAAGCGGCGCTGAAGGGCAGGCTCGGGTCGTGGTGCGGCGAGCGCGCGGCCCAGCGGCCGAGCGCCTGGAAGATCGGCTCGCTCTCCATCCCCCAGTCGGTCAGCGCATAGACCTGGGCCGAGGCCGGGGGAGGCAGGCGGCGCCGCGCCACCACCCCGGCGGCTTCCAGCCCGGCCAGGCGCTGGGTCAGCACATTGGCGCTGATGCCGGGCAGGCTCGCGCGCAGCTCGCCGAAGCGCCGGGGGCCGAAGATCAGCTCCCGCATCACCAGCAGCGCCCAGCGCTCGCCGACCAGGTCGAGGGCATGGGCGGCGGCGCAGGCATCCTCGTACCAGCGGCGCGGCTCGAGGTTAGTTATTTTTTCTGACTCCATGGTTGCAAAATATAACTATTCGGGCGAGGCTGGCCAAGCCCCAGGAGGAAAACGCCATGCCGAAGCTGATCTTCGTGAACCTGCCCGTCACCGACCTGACGCGGTCGATCGCTTTCTACGAGGCCGTCGGCGCAACGCTGGACCGCCGCTTCACCGACGAGACCGCCGCCTGCATGGTCTTCTCCGAAACCATCCATGTCATGCTGCTGACCCATGGCAAGTACCGGCAGTTCACCGCCAAGCCGATCGCCGATGCCCATGCCTCGAGCGCCGCGCTGATCTGCCTTTCCGCCGAAAGCCGCGCCGAGGTGGATGCCATGGTCGAGCGGGCGGGTGATGCCGGCGGCGCCAGGGACCCGGGCAAGCTGCAGGATTACGGCTTCATGTATGGCCGCAGCTTCGAGGATCCGGACGGCCATCACTGGGAGATCATGTGGATGGACCTCGAGGCGGCGAAGGCCGCGATGGGGCAGGGGCAGGTGGCATCCTGAGGGGACGGCTCGACCTCGCGGAATTTCGGCGCTCCACTGCGGGCGAAAGCCAAGCGGAGCCCGCCCCATGCGCTTCAACCACGTCGCCAACCGGCTGAACCCCGAGCATTTCGAGACGGTGGTCGCGCTCTTCACCGCGCGGCTCGGCTTCGCCGTGCTGCGGCGGACGGAGCGCGCCATCTGGCTCCGGCAGCCGGGGGCGAATATCGACCTGCAATTCAGCCGCAGCGACACGCCGGGGCGGGATGCGGACAAGCTTCGCTCCCAGGTCTCCTTCCTCAGCGAGACGCCGCGGGAGGAACTGGAGGCGCTGGCCGCCTGGCTGGCAGGGCAGGGGGTCGAGGCGCGGGTCGGCGCCTATTCGCCGCGGGAATTCTACCTCGACGCCCCGGCGGCCTTCGTCGATTTCGTTGTCGAGGCCATGCGGCCGGAACTGGCCGACTATCCCCTGGACGAATAGGGGCGTGAGCCCCTTGCATCCCCCCCGGCCCCCTGCCACACCCGCGCCCGCATGACCGACGACCTGCCCAACCCCGCCCTCCTGCCCGCCGGGCTGATGGACCTGCTCCCCCCCGAGGCGGAGCGGGAGGCGGCGCTCGTCGAGACGCTGATGGCCGCCTTCGCCGGCCATGGCTATGAGCGGGTGAAGCCGCCGCTGCTGGAATTCGAGGACAGCCTGCTCGCCGGCTCCGGCGCCGCCGTCGCCGAGCAGACCTTCCGCCTGATGGACCCGGTCAGCCAGCGGATGATGGGGCTGCGCGCCGACACCACGCCGCAGGTCGCCCGCATCGCCGCGACGCGGCTCGGCCTGCAGGCCCGGCCGCTCCGCCTCTGCTATGCCGGGCAGGTGCTGCGCGTGCGCGGCACCCAGCTCGCGCCGGAGCGCCAGCTGCCCCAGGCCGGCATCGAGCTGATCGGCAGCGACGCGGCGGAGGCCGATGCCGAGGTGGCGCTGGTCGCCGCCGAGGCGCTGGCGCGGGCCGGCGTCCCGGCGGTGAGCCTCGACATCACCCTCCCCACCATGGCGCCGGCCCTGCTCGAGGCGGCCGGCGTGCCACCCGCGCTCAGCCAGCGCCTGGCGCGCGCCCTCGACCGCAAGGATGCCGCCGCGGCGACGGCGCTCGCCGAGCAGGCCGGGCCGCTGGCCGCCGCGCTGCCGGTGCTGCTCGCCGCCGCCGGCCCGGCCGATGGCGCGCTGGCGGCGCTGGCCGCGGCCGACCTGCCGCCGGCGGCACGGGCCATCGCCGACAATGCGGCGGCCGTCATCGCCGCCATCCGGGCGCGCGAGCCGGGGCTGCGCCTCACCCTCGACCCGGTCGAGTTCCGCGGCTTCCGCTACCATGTGGGCGTCGCCTTCACCCTCTACGGGCCGGGCGCGACCGGTGAGCTGGCCCGCGGCGGCCGCTACGTCTCGGCCAATGACGAGCCGGCGACGGGGATGAGCCTCTACCCCGACGCCGTGCTGCGTGCCGCCGCCCCCATGGCGCCGCGGCCGCGCCTCTTTCTCCCCCTCGGCACCCCGCCCGCCGCCGCCGCGGCCTGGCGGGATCAGGGCTTCGCCACCGTGGCCGCGCTCGGCCCGGGCGACAGCCCCGCCGCGCTCCGCTGCACGCATGTCCTGCGCGATGGCGAAGCCATGCCTTTCAGCAAGGACGACGTGTGATGGCCAATGTCGCGGTGATCGGCGCCCAGTGGGGCGACGAGGGCAAGGGCAAGGTGGTGGACTGGCTGGCGAGCCGGGCCGACATCGTCGTGCGCTTCCAGGGCGGCCACAATGCCGGCCACACCCTCGTCATCGGCGAGCAGGTCTACAAGCTCTCGCTGCTCCCCTCGGGCGTGGTTCGCGGCAAGCTCGGCATCATCGGCAATGGCGTTGTGCTGGACCCGGATGCGCTGCTGGCCGAGATCGACCGCGTGACCGCGCAGGGGCTGTCGGTAACGCCGGAGAACCTCCGCATCGCCGAGAACACGCCACTGATCCTGCCGCTGCACCCGGCGCTCGACAAGGCGCGCGAGGCGGCCCGCGGCGAGGACAAGATCGGCACCACCGGGCGGGGCATCGGCCCGGCCTATGAGGACAAGGTCGGCCGCCGCTCGATCCGCCTGTGCGACCTGGCGGAGCCGGCGACGCTCTCGGCCAAGCTCGACGAGCTGCTGCTGCACCATAACAGCCTGCTGCGCGGCCTCGGCGCGCAGACCTTCGAGAAGCAGGCGCTGCTCGACGGGCTGCTGGCCCTGGCCCCGCGGCTGCTGCCCTTCGCCGAGCCGGCCTGGGAGCGGCTGGACGAGGCCCGGCACAGCGGCCAGCGCGTGCTTTTCGAGGGCGCGCAGGCGGTGATGCTGGATGTCGACCACGGCACCTACCCCTATGTCACCAGCAGCAACACCGTCGCCGGCAATGCGGCGGCGGGGGCGGGGATCGGGCCGGATGCCATCGGCATGGTGCTCGGCATCGCCAAGGCCTACACCACGCGCGTCGGCAGCGGGCCCTTCCCGACCGAGCTGATGGACGAGATTGGCCGAGGGCTCGGCGAGCGCGGCCGCGAATTCGGCACGGTGACCGGCCGCCCGCGCCGCTGCGGCTGGTTCGATGCCTGCCTGGTGCGGCAGGCGGTGAAGACCGGCGGCATCCAGGGCATCGCGCTCACCAAGCTCGACGTGCTGGACGGGCTGACGGAGCTGAAGATCTGCACCGGCTACACGATCGGCGGCGAGCACTACCGGCGCCTGCCTTCCGCGGCCGGGGCGCAGGCCGCGGCACAGCCGGTCTACGAGGTGCTGGAAGGCTGGACCAGCTCCACCCGCGGCGCCCGCTCCTATGCCGACCTGCCAGCGGCGGCGGTGAAATATGTCCGCCGCATCGAAGAGCTGGTGGAGGCGCCTGTGGTGCTGCTCAGCACCAGCCCGGACCGCGACGACACGATTACGCTGCGCGACCCCTTCGCGGGGTAGCGTGCCGGCGCTCTACCCGCATCTCGCCGGCTTCATCCAGGCCTGGTTCCACCAGGATTGCGACCTGGACGGCGACGATGCGGACATCGTCGCCGAGGCGCGGCGGGTGACGCCGGCGGCGGAGCGCGCGCTGCTCGCCGCCGAGATCCGCCGCTTCCTCGCCGACCATCCCGGCAGCCTCGCCGATGCCGCCTTCCTGCGGCATCTGGAGCCGGATATCGACCCCTCGGCCAACGGCCAGTCCACGGCCGATTGGCTGGGGGTGATCCTGCGGCTGCTGGAGCAGCCTTAGATCAGGTTCAGGTCCTGCCCGATCGCGGCGATCTGGTCCCGCGCATCGGTGAAGATGTCGTTCGCCTCGTCCCGCACATCCTGCCGCCAGCCATCGATCAGCGACTGGAAGACCTGCGGGTCGCCGCCGTCGCTGTCGTAGATGCTGCGCAGCGCCAGCAGCTGCGGGTCCGTCGTGCCTGTCTCCGGCACGATCAGCTCCGGCTCGGGCGAGGCGGCCGCCGTCGCGGTGCTGCTGGCATAGAGCTCCGGCGCGTGCTGCGCCGCATCGAGCTGGGCGAGGCCGGCGATGCCCGCCTGCGGCGAGAGGTCGGCGCTCCTGCCCGGCAGCAGCACGATGTCGCCGCGGTTCTCGTAATTCACCGTGAGGCTGTTGATGGTCGCCAGCGCCTGTGCCTCGGTGAGGCCGGGAAATTCTTCCGCGGCCTTGTCGGCAGCGAAATTCGCCAGCGTCGGGTCGGAGCGCAGCACCGCGCCGATCTCCGCCCGGTGCGCGCCGAGCGCAACGGCCGGATCGTCGGCGATAACGAAATTGGTAATGCGCGCATCCTCGCCCGCCGGCAGGATCGCGCCCGGCGAGCCGAAAGTGACGGCATCATAGGTCACGCCCGGCTGGTCGGGATGCGCCGCCATGTACTGCTGCGCCAGCGACCCGCCGAGGCTATGCCCCGTCACCACGATCTGGTCGTAACGGCCGCTCGCCGCCGCCTGGTCCACCGCCTGGAAGAGCGCGGTGAAGTCCGCGTAATCCGCATTGATGTTCTGCAGGTCGTTGAGGCTGTCCTGCTGGTCGTCGCTGCCGCGGAAGGCGATGACGAGGCTGTCCTGGCCGTTCACCGCGCCCTCCGTCACCAGCGCGGCGGAGTTGTCGCTCTGATAGAGGCCGCCCGCGAAGCTCTGCCCGGTGCCGAGGGTGACGGGGAGGGTGGCCGCGGGGGTGAAGCCGGCCGGAAGGGCCACCGGGGCATTGGAATAGGCGTTGAGCGAAAGCTGCGCGAGCGCAGCGTCGGTCGCTGTCGTCACTGTGTCTCTCCTGCGTTGCAGCCACCCGCATGACGGGGGCGAAGGGCCGGTCGATGGCAAGGCCCCGCCGGCTTACCCGGGGCGTGCCCGGCGCGGCTTTCGGGGAGAGAACACGCGGCCCTCGCTCAAGGTTCCGCGCGATTGCGCAGGTGGCAACTGCTCCGGCTCGCTGTTCAACCGAGCCGGTTCCCTTCCGAGATCCATTTTAACGCTTCGCCATCTCCAGCCCATGCTGCTCGCGCACGGCGTGGAAGCGCAGCATCGGCCACTCCTCCTCGGCCCGTTTCCGCCGCCAGTCGGAGCCGAAGAAGGCGACCAGCGCGCCGTCATGGTCCTCGCCCGCGTCGCGGCGGTTGGTTTGGGCGAAACGGTCGAGCGCGGCGCGGTCGTCACCGGTGACCCAGCGCATCATCTGCCACATCGTGTCGTCGAAGCCGGCCGGCACGCCATATTCGACCTTGAGGCGGCTCTGCAGCACATCGAGCTGAAGCTGTCCCACCACACCGACGACGGGGTTCGACCCGTCAAGCGGGCGGAAGAGCTGCACCACCCCCTCCTCGGCGAGCTGGGAGAGCGCCGTCTTCAGCTTCTTCGCCAGCATCGGATCCTCGAGCCGGACATGGCGCAGGATCTCGGGGGCGAAGCTCGGCACGCCCCGGAAGTTGATCGCCTCGCCCTCGGTCAGCGTATCGCCGATGCGCAAGGTGCCGTGATTGGCCACGCCGACGACATCGCCGGGCCAGGCCTCCTCGGCCACCTGCCGGTCCTTGGCGAAGAAGAAGAGCGGCGCGTTGACCGGCACCTGCTTGCCGGTGCGGACCTGCTTCAGCCGCATCCCCTTCACCAGCCGCCCAGAGCAGAGCCGGACGAAGGCGACGCGGTCGCGGTGGTTCGGGTCCATGTTCGCCTGGACCTTGAAGACGAAGCCGGTCAGTGCCGCCTCGCCGGGCTCGACCGGGCGGGCATCGGCGCTGCGGCTCTGCGGCGGCGGGGCGTAGCGGGCGAGGCCGTCCAGCAGGTGGCCGATGCCGAAGTCGCGCAGCGCGCTGCCGAAGAAGACCGGGGTGAGGGTGCCCTGGCGGAAGGCCTCCAGGTCGAATTCCGGGCAGGCCGCCTCGGCGAGGCCGACCTCCTCGGCCAGCGCCGCCGCCCGCTCGGCCCCGACCAGCCCGGCCAGCTTCGGGTCGTCCGGCCCGGACAGCGCGACCGCCGAGCGATCATCTGCATCGACGGGCAGGAAGTGGCGGGCCAGCATGTCCCAGGTGCCGGCGAACTCGCTCGCCCGCCCGACCGGCCAGGCGACCGGCGCGGCGTCCAGCGCCAGCGTCTTCTCGATCTCGTCGATCAGCTCGAAGGGATCGCGCGCCTCGCGGTCCATCTTGTTGACGAAGGTTATGATCGGGATGTCGCGCAGGCGGCAGACCTCGAAGAGCTTGCGGGTCTGCGCCTCGATGCCCTTGGCCGCGTCCAGCACCATCACCGCGGCATCGACGGCCGTCAGCGTCCGGTAGGTATCCTCGGAGAAGTCCTCGTGGCCCGGCGTGTCCAGCAGGTTGAAGATCAGCCCGCCGCGCTCGAAGGTCATCACCGAGGTCGCAACGGAGATGCCGCGGTCCTGCTCGATCTTCATCCAGTCCGAGCGGGTGCGGCGGGCATTGCCCTTGGCCCGCACGGCGCCGGCGAGCTGGATGGCGCCGCCACGCAGCAGCAGCTTCTCGGTCAGCGTCGTCTTGCCGGCGTCGGGGTGGGCGATGATGGCGAAGGTGCGCCGCCGCCCCGCCTCGGCCGAAACCTGGTTCGGTGCCGTGGCGGAGAGGTCGGCCGGGGTCAGGGCGTCCACGGGCGGGTCTCTGTCTCACTGTCGGGTCAGGGCTTGATCTAGGCGCCCCGGGGCCCAAAGACCAGGGCCGGTGGACAGCGCGCCGCCCCGGCGCAATGCTGGCCGCGGAGGGCATGGGATGGATTTGGGACGCCTCGGGGTCTGGTACCCCGCCGACCGGCTGGATGGGCCGGGCCTCGCCGCCCTCGCCCGGCGGGTGGAGGAGCTCGGCTACGGCACGCTCTGGTACCCGGAAGCGCGCGTCTACGAATCCCTCACCCTCGCCGCCCATTTCCTCGCCTCCACGACGCGGCTGACGGTCGGCAGCTCCATCGCCAACATCTATGCGCGGGACCCCTTCACCGCCCGTCGCGGCATGGCGACGCTGAACGCCTTCCATGGCGGGCGCTTCGTGCTCGGCCTCGGCGTCAGCCATATCCCCATGGTGGAGGGGCTGCGCGGCCATCGCTACGACAAGCCGGTGCCCGCCATGCGCGGCTACCTCGACGGGATCCAGGCCGAGACGGGCGAGGACTGGCCCATCCTCCTCGCCGCCCTCGGGCCGAAGATGCTGGAGCTGGCGGCGAAACGCACCCATGGCGCCGTGCCCTACAACGTGACGCCGGAGCATACCCGCATCGCCGCCGGCATCCTCGGCCCGGGCAAGGTGCTGGCCGTTGAGCAGAAGGTCTGCCTCGAGACCGACCTGGCGAAGGCCCGCGCCATGGGCCGCGCCGAGCTGGAGCATTACCTAGGGCTGCCGAACTACGTGAACAACTGGCTGCGCATCGGCTTCACCGAGGACGACCTGAAGGATGGCGGCAGCGAACGCTTCATCGACGCCATGGTGATCTCCGGCGACGCCGCGGCGGTGAAGACGAAGCTCGCCGAGCATTTCGCGGCCGGGGCGACGCATCTCTGCATCCAGCCCGTCCATGCCAAGGGCGACATTGCCGCACGCGACGCCATGCTGGCCGCGCTGGCCGATCTGTGAAGGACGCACACCGATGCTGAAGCTCGGCTACAAGGCCTCGGCCGAACAATTCGCCCCGGCACGGCTGCTGGAATTCGGCATCCTCGCCGAGGAATGCGGCTTCGATTCCTGCTTCATCTCCGACCACTTCCAGCCCTGGAAGCACACCGACGGCCACGCGCCGAACTCGCTGGTCTGGCTCGGCGGGCTCGGCGCGCGGACGCAGCGGCTGGTGATGGGCACCTCCGTGCTGACGCCGACCTTCCGCTACCACCCCTCCATCGTGGCGCAGGCCTTCGGCACGCTCGGCTCGATGTATCCCGGCCGCGTCATCCTCGGCATCGGCACGGGGGAGGGGCTGAACGAGGTGCCCTCCACCGGCGCGCCCTGGCCCGAGTTCAAGGAGCGCTTCGCCCGCATGCGCGAGGCGGTGCAGCTGATGCGGAAGCTCTGGTCGGAGGAGCGCGTGACCTTCGAAGGTCAGTACTACAAGACCGACAAGGCGACGATCTACGACCGGCCGGACAAGATGGTGCCGATCTACGTCGCCGCCGCCGGCGCGCTCGTCGCCAAATATGCCGGCCGCGGCGGCGACGGCTTCATCTGCACCTCCGGCAAGAAGCGGGAGCTCTATACCGAGACGCTGCTGCCCAATCTCGCTGCCGGGCTGGAGGCGGCCGGTGCGCCGAAGCCCGGTTACGACCGCATGATCGAGGTCAAGGTCTCCTTCGACACCGACAAGCAGCGCGCGCTGGAGGATACCCGCCACTGGGCCGCGCTCGCCCTCTCGCCGGAGGAGAAGATGTCGGTCGAGGACCCGGCCGAGATGGAGCGCCTGGCCGATGCCTTGCCGCTGGAGCGCGCCGCCAGCCGCTGGATCGTCTCCGATGATGCCGAGGAGCATGTCGAGCGCATCGGCGAGTATGTGGCGCTCGGCTTCAACCACCTCGTCTTCCATGCGCCGGGGCCGGACCAGGCGCGCTTCCTGAAACTCTATGGGGAGCAGGTGCTGCCCCTGCTCCGCCGCCGCTTCGGCTGAACCGTGCAGCGGCTGGAATTGCAGGCGCTGCCCGGCCTGCCGATGGTGCAGGCGGGCGACGACCTCGCCGCGCTGATCGAGGCCGGGCTGGTGCGCGCCGGCCTCGCGCTGCGCGGCGATGACGTGCTGGTGCTGGCGCAGAAGATCGTCAGCAAGGCGGAGGGGCGGAGCGTGGCCCTCGCCTCCGTCACTCCCTCGGCGGAGGCGCTGGAACTCGCCGAGCGGGTGCGGAAGGACCCGCGCTTCGTCGAGCTGGTGCTCTCGGAGAGCCAGCGCGTGGTGCGCGCACGGCCGAACCTGCTGATCGTGCAGCACCGGCTCGGCTTCGTCATGGCGAATGCCGGCATCGACCAATCCAATCTCGGCGAGGAGGGCCATGCGCTGCTGCTGCCCCTCGACCCGGACGGCACCGCCGCCGCATTGGCCGCGCGCCTCGGCTGCCCCGTCATCATCACCGACAGCTTCGGCCGCGCCTGGCGCCGTGGCACGGTGGGCGTCGCCATCGGCGCCGCCGGCCTGCCCGCGCTCTGGGACCTGCGCGGACGGCCGGATCTGTTCGGCCGCACCTTGCAAGTCAGCATCAGCGGCTTCGCCGACGAGATCGCCGCCGCCGCATCCCTGCTGCAGGGCCAGGGCGCCGAGGCGCAGCCCGTCGTGCTGGTCCGCGGCCTTCAATGGGACGCACCGCCCAACCCCGCCGCCGAGCTGCTGCGGCCCGAGGTGGAGGACCTGTTCCGGTGATCGTCGCACTCTCGGGCGGCATCGGCGGCGCCAAGCTGGCGCTCGGCCTCAGCCATGTCCTGCCACCGGACGAGCTGCTGGTCGTCGCCAACACCGGCGACGATTTCGAGCATCTCGGCCTCAGCATCTCGCCCGATATCGACACGCTGACCTATGCGCTGGCCGGGCTCGACAACCAGGAGCTCGGCTGGGGCCGGCGCGACGAGACCTGGTCCTTCATGGAGACGCTGGCGAGCATTGGCGGCGAGACCTGGTTCCGCCTCGGCGACCGCGACCTCGCCTTGCATGTCGAACGCACGCGGCGGCTGCGGGCGGGCGAGACGCTTACCGCCATCACCGCCGACATCGTCCGCCGGTTCGGCATCGGGCCGCGCATCCTGCCGATGAGCGACGATCCGGTGCGGACCCGCATCCGGAGCGACGAGGGCTGGCTCGACTTCCAGCACTGGTTCGTCCGCGACCAGACCCGCCCGCCGGTGCGCGGGATCGACTTCGCCGGCGCAGCCTCGGCGCGGCCCAACCCCGTGCTGATCGATGCGCTGCGCGCCCGGCCGCGCGCCGTGGTGATCTGCCCCTCCAACCCCTTCATCAGCATCGAGCCGATCCTCGCCGTCCCCGGCTTGCGCGAGGCCATCGCGGCCTGCGGCGCACCGGTCATCGCCGTCTCGCCCATTATTGCCGGGCAGGCGGTCAAGGGACCGACCGCGCGCATGTTCGAGCAGGCCGGCATCGCGCCGAGCGCCGCCGCCGTCGCCGCCCGCTACGCCGGGCTGCTGACCCACTTTGTCATGGAGCCGGAGGATGATGCGACAGGCATCGCGGCGCAGGTCATCCGCGCGCCGACGCTGATGCGGAGCCTCGAGGACAAGGTGGCGCTCGCCCGCGCCGTGCTGGCTGCCGCATGACCTGGGCCATCCTTCCGGTGAAGGAGCTGGAGGGCGCGAAGGGGCGCCTCTCCCCCGCGCTGGCGCCGGCGCAGCGCGTGGCGCTGATGCAGGTGATGATCGGCGAGGTGCTGGCGGCGCTGCTGGCGGCGCGGGGCCTGGCCGGCGTCGCGCTGGTGACGCTCGACCCCTGGGCCACCGACCTCGCCCGGCGCAGCGGTGCCCGCGTGCTGACCGAGGGCGCGCGCGACGGCCATACCGGCAGCGTCACCGCCGCCGCGCGAGTGCTGGCCGCCGAGGGCGCGCGCGGCATCATCACCTTGCCGGGCGACATCCCCGCCGTCACGCCGGCCGAGATCGAGGCGGTGCTCGCCGCCCACGGCAAGGCGCCGGCCTTCACCATCGCCCCCGCGCATGACGAGCTGGGGTCGAATGCCGTGGCGATGTCGCCGCCGCTCGCCGTGCCGCTGCGCTTCGGCGAGGACAGCTACTTCCCACACCTCGCAGCAGCCCGCGCTCAGGGCATCGAACCGCAGATCGTGCCGCTGCCGGGCATCGGGATGGATATCGACCACCCCGCCGACCTCGCCAGCTTCGCCCGCCTGCCGGAGGCTGCCGGCACGCGGACGCTCGCCTTCCTGCGCGAGTGCGGGCTCAGTCCCCCCGCGCGGTAGCGCGCCTTACTCCATCGTCGCGCCGGACTCCTCGACGAGCTTCTGCCACACCTTTTCCTGCGCGCGCATGTACTCGCCATAGGCGGCCGGGGTCTCGTCGGCGATGGGGGTGAAGCCGATCGGCTCCATCTTCCCGCGGAAGGCATCGCCCCGCACCACCTGCGTCAGCGCCCGGTGCAGGATGCCGATGCGGTCTGCCGGCGTCCCCGCCGGGGCGTTGATGGCGTACCAGCTCTGCATGTCGATATTCGCGTTCGGCAGCAGCTCCTTCATCGAGGGCACTTCGCGCAGCTCCGGCACATAGGCGATGCGCTCGGCGCTGCCGACGGCGAGCGGGCGGAAGGCGCCCTCGCGGATATTGGCGATCGCCGCCGGGATCACGTCGAACATCAGGTCGATATTGCCGGCCAGCAGGTCCTGGAAGGCCGGCCCGCCGCCGCGATAGGGCACATGGGTGATGTCGACGCCGGCCGCGCGCTTCACCGATTCGATAGTGAGATGGCTCACCGTCCCGGTGCCGGAGGAGCCCATGGTGAGCTTGCCGGGGTCCTTCTTCGCCGCCGCGATCAGCTCCTGGAAGCTCTTGTAGGGGCTGCGCCCGTTGACGATCAGCACCACCGTTCCCGTCGTCACCCGCGTCACCGGCGCCAGGTCGCGCATCGGGTCGAGCGGCATCGACCGTCGGAAAAGGAATTTATTGGCGCAAAGGATGTTCGCCGAGCCGAGCAGCAGCGAGTAGCCGTCCTTCTCCGCCTTCGCCACGGCATCGGCGCCGAGATTGCCGCCGGCGCCGCCACGGTTCTCGACCACGACATTCTGCCCGAGCACCGGCTGCAGCTGCTCCGCCAGCAGCCGGCCCGTCAGGTCCACCGCGCCGCCCGGGGCGAAGGGCACGACGATGCGCAGGGCCCGCTCGGGGAAGCCCTGGGCGCGGGCAGCGAGAGCGGGCAGGCTGAGGGCGGCAGCCTTCAGCAGCAGGCGACGATCGGGCATCGGTCTCTCCGGCAAGAGGTTTTGCGCCCCCATAACGCAGGAGCGGCAAAAAGGCGATCAGCCCCGGACCACCTCGCGCCTGCGCGGCGCCGTCTGCACCACCGGCGCCAGCTCCGCCGCCTCGAAGGCCGCCTGCCGCCGCCCCTCCGGCACCGGACCATAAAGTGTCGTCCGCTGCTCGGGCAGCCGCCCGATGGAGCGGATCAGCGCCTCCATCGCCTCGGGCGGGTATTCCTGCCCGTGCTGGGTGCCGGCGGCGCGGCTGATGCTCTCGTTCATCAGCGTCCCGCCGAGGTCGTTCGCCCCGGCCTGCAAGGCCATCGCCGCGCCGCGCGGGCCCATCTTCACCCAGCTCGTCTGGATGTTCGGGATATGCGGATGCAGCGCGAGCCGCGCGACGCTGTGCATCACCATCGCCTCGCGGAAGGTCGGGCCGCGCCGTGCCTGGCCCTTGAGGAACATCGGCGCCTCCATGGCGACGAAGGGAAGGGGGACGAATTCGGTAAAGCCGCCCGTCTCCGCCTGAAGGTCGCGCAGCACCAGCAGGTGCCGCGCCCAGTTCACCGGCCCCTCGACATGGCCGAACATGATCGTCGCCGTCGTCCTGAGGCCAAGCCCATGCGCCGCCCGCGCGACGGCCAGCCATTCGGCGGTGTTCACCTTGTCCGGGCAGATAATGGCGCGGATCTCGTCGTCGAGGATCTCCGCCGCCGTCCCCGGCAGCGTGCCGAGCCCCGCCGATTTCAGCCGCGCGAGGTAATCCGCCAGCGAGAGGCCGAGCGTCGCCGCGCCCTGCGTCACCTCGAGCGGCGAGAAGGCGTGGATGTGCATCTCCGGCAGCACGGCGCGGATGGCCGCGCAGATCGCCGCATAGGTTTCGCCGGTGTAGTCGGGATGGATGCCGCCCTGGAGGCAGACCTCCGTCGCGCCGCGGTCCCAGGCCTCGACGGCGCGGCGGACGATCTCGCCATGGTCGAGGTCATAGGCCGGGCCGCGCAGCGCCTCATGCGTCCGCCCCTTGCTGAAGGCGCAGAAGGTGCAACGATAGGTGCAGATATTGGTGTAGTTGATGTTGCGGTTGACGACGTAGCGCACCGTCTCGCCCGAGACGGCGGCGCGCAGCGCATCCGCCGCCTGCGTCACATGGGAGAAGTCGGCATCGCGCGCGGCAAACAGCCGCATGATCGCCGCCGGCTCCAGCCTTTCGCCACCCGATGCGCGCTCGACATCGCGCGCCAGCGCGGCATCCACCGTAGCGAGGCGCGGCGCCGGCAGCGCCGGCGGCGTCACCTCGCCCGGTGACCAGCGATCCTCCCGCGCCCAGCCCTCGGCATCGCTCGCCTGGCGCAGCCGTGGCGCGACGCCGGGCGCGATCCATTGCCCCGCCGCGCGTACATAGCCGGGATAGGCAGGCAGCCGCTGCACCAGCAGCTTGCCGGCCTCCGCGGTGCGCGCCGCCAGCGCCTCGATCTCCGGCCAGGGCGCTTCGGGGTTCACATGGTCGATGGTCACCGGCGAGACGCCGCCCCAGTCGTTCAGCCCCGCCGCCACCAGTTGCTGGTAGACGCCCGGCGAAAGGTTGGGCGGCGCCTGGAGGTTCATCGCCGGCCCGAGCAGGATGCGCGCCGCGGCGATGGTCCAGAGCAAGTCGTCGAGGTCCGGCTCCTCGGCGCCCGCCGCCTTCGTGCCCGGTTTTGCCCGGAAATTCTGGATGATGACTTCCTGGATATGGCCGTACTCGGCGTGCAGACCGGCGATGGCCTGCAGCGCCTCGATCCGCTCCGCCCGCGTCTCGCCGATGCCGATCAGGATGCCGGTGGTGAAGGGCACGCGCAGCTCGCCGGCCAGCCGCAGCACCTCCAGCCGCGCCGCCGGGTCCTTGTCCGGGCTGCCGTAATGCACGCCGCCCGGCGCGCAGAGCCGCGCGCTGGTGCTTTCCAGCATCACGCCCTGGCTCGCCGTCACCGCGCGCAGCGCCGCGATCTCGTCGCGCGTCATCACCCCGGGATTGGCATGCGGCAGCAGCCCGGTTTCCTTCAGCACCAGGCCGCACATGGCGGTGAGGTAGTCGATGGTGCTGGTGTAGCCGAGCGCCTCCAGCGCCTCCCGCGCCGCCGGCCAGCGCAGCTCCGGCTTGTCGCCGAGCGTGAACAGCGCCTCCGTGCAGCCCGCCGCCGCGCCGGCGCGGGCGATGGCCAGCACCTCCTCCGGCGTCAGGTAGGGGTTGCGCCCCTTCTGCGGCTTCTCGGCGAAGGTGCAGTAGTGGCAGACGTCGCGGCACAGCTTGGTCAGCGGAATGAAGACCTTCCGCGAGTAGGAAAACAGCCGTCCATGGCCCGCATCGCGCAAGGCCGCGGCCTCCGCCATCAGCGCCGCCAGCGGCCGGTTCAGAAGCGCATCCATCCCGTCACCCTTGCCCGTCCCGCGGGCTCGCCGCATCCTGTGGCAGAGACCCGGACGACGCAACGCCGGGGGGAGGAAACCGACCCATGCAGATCGGCTTCAACGCGCCGAGCGGCGGACCGCTGGCGACGCCCGAGGCGCTGACCCGCCTGGCCCAGGGCGCCGAGGCGCTCGGCTTCCACTACGCGACCGTCAGCGACCATGTGGTGATCCCGCGCGAGATCGGGGCGAAGTACCCCTACACCGACAGCGGCGAATTCCCCACCAGCAGCCGCGGCGAGCGGCACGAGCTGCTGACCCAGGCGATGTTCCTGGCCGCCCGGACGGAGCGGTTGCGCATCGTCACCTCGGTGATGGTCGTCCCGCACCGCCCGGCGATGCTGACGGCCAAGATCCTCTCCACCATCGACGTGCTCTCCGGCGGGCGCCTCACCGTCGGCATCGGCGCCGGCTGGCTGCGCGAGGAGTTCGAGGCCCTGCAGGCGCCCGACTTCGATGCCCGCGGCCGCGTGACGGACGAGTACATCCTCGCCGCCCGCGAACTCTGGACGAAGGAGGACCCGCGCTTCGAGGGCGAGCATGTCCGCTTCGGCAACATCGGCTTTGCGCCGAAGCCGGTGCAGAACCCGCTGCCCGTCTGGGTCGGCGGCGAGAGCGGGCCGGCGCTCCGCCGCGCCGCGCGGCTTGGCGACGGCTGGTACCCGATCGGCACCAACCCCTCGCACCCGCTCGACAGCCTCGCCCGCTACCGCGCCGCCGTCGAGAAGCTGCGCGGCCTGACCCGCGCCGCCGGCCGCGATCCGGCGGGGATGGCGCTCGCCTACCGCGTGCAGAAATTCGGGCCGGAGGTGCCAGCCAAGGCCGGCGATGGCGAGCGCCGCCTCTTCTCCGGCCAGCCGGGCGAGATCGCGGCCGACCTCCGCGCGCTGAAGGAGGCCGGCGTCGGCGCCGTCGACCTCACCTTCCCCGGCGAGACGGCGGAGCAGGCGCTCGACGCCATGCGCGCCTTCCGCGACACCGTCCTGGCGAAGGTCTGACCGCGATGAAGCTCGGCATCACCATCGGCATGATCCGCGGCGCCAGGCCGCAGCTCGAGATGGACCTCGTGCTGGAGGCGGAGCGCCTCGGCTTCGACGCGATCTGGTGCGGCGAATCCTACGGCACGGATGCGGTGACGCCCATCGCCTTCGTCCTCGCCCGCACCACGCGCATCAAGGCGGGCACCGGCATCATGCAGATGCCCGCGCGCACGCCGACCTGCGCGGCCATGACGGCGATGACGCTGCAAGCCCTCTCCGGCAACCGCTTCCTCTGCGGCATCGGCCCCTCCGGCCCGCAGGTGGTGGAAGGGTGGCACGGCCAGCCCAACGGCAAGCCGCTCGGCCGCACGCGGGAATATGTCGAGATCATCCGCGCCATCCTGGCCCGCGAGAAGCCGCTGGAGCACGAGGGCGAGCACTACCAGATCCCCTACAAGGGGCCCGGCGCCACCGGCCTCGGCAAGCCGCTGCGCAGCATCATCCATGGCGACCCTTCGCTGCCGATCTACACCGCCTCCATCACCCCGGGCGGCATGCGCCTTTCGGGCGAGATCGCGGAGGGCAACCTGCCGATCTTCATGTCGCCCGAAGCCGCCGATGCGGTGGTGGGCCCGACGCTGGAGGGCATGACGAAATCCGGCCGCAGCCTCGCGGGCTACGACATCGCCCCCTATACCAAGATCCGCCTCGGCGACGACCTCCAGGCCTGCCGCGACGCGGTGAAGCCCGAACTCGCCCTCTACATCGGCGGCATGGGAGCGCGTGGCAAGAATTTCTACAACGACTACTGCAAGCGCCTCGGCTATCCGGATGCGGCGGTGAAGATCCAGGACGCATTCCTCGACGGCCGCAAGGCGGAGGCCGCCGCCGCCGTTCCCGACAAGCTGGTGGACGAGATCGCCCTCGTCGGCCCGGCCGACCGCATTCGCGGCCGGCTGCAGGACTGGAAGGCGGTGGCGAAGGAGGGAAAGGTCGGCACGGTCGTCCTCACCGGCGCGACGCCGGAGGCGCTGCGCGTCGCCGCGGAGGCCGTGCTGTAGTCACCCGACCAGACGCGCCAGCGCCGCCCAGCGGTCCAGCTCCGGCAGGATCGCGTCGCGCTTCGCCGCATCGAGGCTGACCACCACCCGCTCCACCCCGAGGTCGCGGTCGGCCAGCAGCGCGCCGCGGTCCTCCTTCGCGCCCCAGATGGTGATGGGCAGGTCGGCCAGCGGCCGCCCTGCCTCCTCCACCATCTGCCGAAAATGCGGGATGAGCGCCGCCACGTCGGCATAGTGCTGGCGCACCCGGTGCGGCATCCAGCCATTGCCGTAGCGGATCGCCCGCCGCGCCCCCCAGGGAAAGGCGCCGCCGACGATGATCGGCGGGTGCGGCTTCTGCACCGGCTTGGGCCAGGTCATCATCGGCGCGAAGTCGACGAACTCGCCGTGGTATTCGGGCTTCGTCTGCGTCCAGATCGCCTGCATCGCCTCGATCCGCTCCCGCGCCAGCTTGTGCCGCGTGGCGAAGGCGGTGCCGTGGTTCTCGATCTCCTCCCGGTTCCAGCCGTTGCCGACGCCGAAGAGGAAGCGCCCGCCCGAGATGCGGTCGAGCGAGGCGACGGATTTCGCCGTCTGGATCGGGTCCCGCTGCACGACGAGGCAGATGCCGGTGCCGAGCCGCAGCGTCGTCGTCGCCATCGCTGCCGCGGTCAGCGTGACGAAGGGGTCCATCACGTCGTAGTACATCTTCGGCAGCTCGCCGCCGCTCGGATGCGACACCTGGCGAACCAGTGGGATATGCGAATGCTCGGGCGCCCACAGGCTCTCGAAGCCGCGCTCCTCCAGCGCCCGCGCCAGCTCGTCGGGGGCCATCGAATAGTCGGTGAAGAACATCGCCGCGCCGATCTTCATGTCGTTCCTCCCGCAAGCCCCGGCCGCTACACGCGCACCGGTGCGAATTCCTCCGGGCTCGGCACATCGGTGTAGAGCCGGCGCAGCCTGGCCAGGAATGCTGGGTCCCGCTTGGCGATGGAGCCGGCCACCGGGTCGCCGCCCGGGAACATCGTGTCCGTCGCCTCCAGGCTGAAGCGGCGGACGAAGTCGATGCGCGTGTCGCGCCAGGCGGCCACGTCCTCCGCCCCGCCACCGCGCCGCAGCACGGCGCCCGCGATGACGCCATCCTCGATCGCCTGGGTCGCGCCCTGGCCGAGCGTCGGCACCATCGCATGGGCCGCATCGCCGAGGAACAGCACCCGCCCCGCGGCCGCCGTCCGCAGCAGCGGCGAATCCTGCAGGCGTGCCCAGTGCATCTGTTCGATGCCGGCCGCCAGGCGCTCCACCATCCAGGCGACGGCGGGGCAGGCCTGGCCGTCTCCCGGCGTGTAGAGCGCGCGCTGGAAGGCCGCCGTCTTCGCCTCCGCTGGGATCTCGGCGGTTGCCGAGGCCAGCGGAAAGCCGCCGGCGATATAGGCCGCGCCGCCCGGCAGCCGGTAGGCGAGCAGCCGGGCATAGCCGTTGAACCACTGGCCGTAATCCTCGAAGGGGCAGTCGGTCGCCTGCGGCACTAGCAGCCGCGTCATGGCGATGCCGTGGAAGGCCGGCCGCGGCACGCCCGCCATCAGCCGCCGCAGCGCGGAATAGCGCCCATCCCCGGCCACCAGCAGCTCATAGCCCCGCGGACGCAGCCTCGCCCCGTCCGGTGCCTCCAGCACGGGAACGAGGCGGCCGGCCGCATCCTCCTCCACCGCCACCAGCTCCAGCCCGTGATGGGTGATGCCTGCAACGGGCTCGCGCAGCTGCCGGTAGAGCTCCGACCAGCGCAGGCGGATGCCCGGCTCCTCCGCCACCTCGTGCAGGTCGAGGTCGAAGAGCTGTCGCCCCTCCACCGTCTCGATGGTCCAGCGGGTCCAGGGCAGCGAGGCCGCCTGTAGCGCCGCATGCCGCGCGGGCAGATGGAGGCGCAGCGCCTTCATCGCATTCGGCCCGCAATTGAGGCCCGTCCCGGCTTCCTCCTCCTCGCCCGGCGCCATGCGGTCGAAGACATCGACGGAGAAGCCGGGCGCCTCCATCAGCATCTCGGCCAGCACGCTGCCGGCTACGCCGCAGCCGATGATGCCGACCCTCATTCCCCCGGTCTCACGCCTCCGTCGCCATGAACCGGAACCCGTCGCCCCAGCGCGTCACATGCCCGGTGGAGGGCGAGGGGAAATGCGCCGTGCAGACCAGGCGCCCGGTATCGCAATGGCATTCGAGGAAGCGCCGCCGCGTCTCCGCAGACTGCTTCTGGTCGGTATCCGCCCGCATCGAGATTTCCGGATGGCGCATCTGCAGGGGCGAGTGGATAAGGTCGCCGGTCAGCACCGCGATCACCTCGTCCTTGCCCAGCTCGACGGCGACATGGCCCGGCGTATGCCCCGGCGTCGGCGTCAGCCGCAGGTGGTCGCCGACGCCGTGGTCCTCGGCGACGAGATCGGCCCGCCCCGCCTCCAGGATCGGCAGCACGCTGTCCTCGAAGACCGGGTTCGGCGTCTGCTTCCGCGCCGCCTCCCAATGCGCCACCTCGCGCTCGGCGAAGAGGTAGCGCGCCTTGGGGAAGGTCGGCACCCAGCGGCCGTTCTCGAGGCGCGTGTTCCAGCCCACATGGTCGACATGCAGATGGGTGCACATCACGTAGTCGATGTCGCCGACGGAATATCCGGCGGCCGCCAGGTTCCGCTCCCAGGTGTCGTCGGTCTTCCCGTTCCAGAAGGGCTGGGCCCGCTGCTTGTGGTTGCCGACGCAGCTGTCGACCAGGATGGTATGGTGCGGCGTGCGGATCACGTAGCTCTGGATGGCGAGACGGAGCTTGCCCGTCGCCGGGTCGATCGCCTCCGGCTCCAGCCAGGACCGATTCTCCTCCAGCAGCTCCGGCGTCAGGTTCGGGAAGAAGGTGAGCGGGTCGAAGAGCGGGCTTTCCTCCTCGATCACCCGATGGATGGTGAGGTCCCCCAGCTGGAAGCTCGTTCCCATGGCCCGTCTCCGCCTTGTTTCGCGGCATCCTAGCGCAGTCCCACCGGTCTCATACCCCTTGCACGGACCCGGGGCCGGCGCGAAGCTTCACGCCGCGAGCGGAGGAACGGATCATGGACGGGATGAGGAAGGTCGAGTGCCCCTTCGACCGGGCCCGGGAAAGCCTCGGCAACTCTGTCGAGCTCCAGCACGTCAACCTCCGCGTGCCCGACCAGGCGCTGGCCACGGCCTTCTACATCACCGGCCTCGGCCTGACCCGCGACCCCTACCTGATGACCGGCCTCGACAACATGTGGGCCAATGCCGGGGTCAGCCAGTTCCACCTGCCGACCGGCAAGGCACAGGTGCTACGTGGCATCACCGGCCTGGTGACGCCGAGCCGGGAGCTGCTGCTGCACCAGCTCCACCGCGCCCGCCGCTGGCTGGAGGGCACGCGCTTCGCCTTCGCCGAGGCCGAGGGGCATGTCGACGTCACCTGCCCCTGGGGCAACCGCATGCGCGTCCATGAGCCGGACGCGGCCCGCTTCGGGCGGACCCATCTCGGCATGCCCTATGTGCAGCTCGACGTGCCGCCCGGCACGCTGCCCGGCATCGGCCGTTTCTACGACCGGATCATCGGCGCCCCGGCCGCGATGCGGGACGGCGCGCTGCACGTCCTCGTCGCGGCGGCGCAATACCTCGTCTACCGCGAGACCGAGGCGCCGCAGCCGGAGTATGACGGCCACCACATCCAGCTCGCCTTCGCCGATTTCGGCGGCGTCCATGCGCGACTCGCCGAGCGTGGGCTCATCAGCCGCGAGGACAGCGAGCACCAGTACCGCTTCATCGACATCGTCGACCCGGAGGACGGGCGCCTCCTCTTCCAGGTCGAGCACGAGATCCGCAGCATGACGCATCCGCTGTTCCGCCGCCCGCTGGTCAACCGCAACCCGGCGATCAGCAACGCCCTCTACGCACCGGGGCACGAGGCCCTGGCGCCCTCCATGCCGCCCGCCTGAAGGACAAGCCATGGCCCACAGCCTCGCCCCGCCCGCCGTTGCCGCCATCCTGCGCAATTCGGACCTCGATGCCGCCGCCGTGCAGCAGGCGCGCATCGACCTCGCCGCCTGCTTCCGCATGGCGGCTCGGCTCGGCCTGCATGAGGGCATCTGTAACCACCTGAGCGCCATGGTGCCGGGTCGGGACGACCTGTTCCTCGTCAACCCCTATGGCTGGGGCTTCGCCGAGGTCACCGCCTCCCGCCTCCTCGTCTGCGACTTCCACGGCAATGTCGTCGCCGGCGAGGGCGTGCCGGAGGCGACGGCCTTCTATATCCATGCCCGCGTCCACAAGAACGTCCCGCGCGCCCGCGCCTGCTTCCACACCCACATGCCGAACGCGACCGCGCTCGCCATGCTGGAAGGCCCGCCCCTCCTCTGGGCCGGCCAGACCGCACTGAAATTCTACGGCCGCACCGTGGTGGACGACGACTATGCCGGCCTGGCGCTGGACGAGGCGGAGGGCGACCGCATCGCCGCCAGCATCGGCGAGGCCGACATCGTCTTCATGCGCAACCACGGCATCATGGTGCTCGGCCCGACCATCGCCGAGGCCTGGGACGACCTCTACTACCTCGAGCGTGCCTGCGAGGCGCAGCGCCTCGCCATGTCCACCGGCCGCCCGCTCAAGCCGGTGCCGCATGAGATGGCGCAGAAGACCTACCTGCAGATGCGTGAGGGCGACCGCGAAAGCGCCCGCCTGCACCTCGAGAGCGTCAAGCGCATCCTCGCCGCGGAGGCGCCCGACTTCGCCAGCTAGAGCAAACCCCGAACGGGTGGAAACACCCGTAAGGGGTAATTTGCCTGTTCAGACAACAGGCTGGAGCGGCTTCCGCGAGCGCAGTCGAGCGGAAGCCGCTCCAGACCGGGAAACGCCGCATGCCGATCACCCAGCGCAGCATCGCCGCCAACGGCATCACCCTGCATGTCGCGGAGGCGGGGGAGGGGCCCCCGGTGCTGCTCTGCCACGGCTTCCCCGAATCCTGGCGCTCCTGGCGGCATCAGCTGGAGGCGCTGGCGGCGGCCGGCTTCCGCGCCATCGCCCCCGACATGCGCGGCTATGGCGGGAGCGAGGCGCCGCCGGCGGTCGAGGACTACACGCTCCTCCACCTGATCGGCGACATGGTCGGGCTGCTCGACGCGCTTGGCCTGCCCCAGGCGGCGATCGTCGGCCATGACTGGGGCGCCCCGGTCGCCTGGAACGCGGCGCTGCTGCGGCCGGACCGCTTCCCCGCCGTCGCGGGGCTCAGCGTGCCCTTCTCCCCGCGCGGTCCCGCGAGCCCCACCGAGGCGTTGCGCCGCGCCGGGCGGCACCGCTTCTACCAGCTCTATTTCCAGGAGCCGGGCATCGCCGAGGCGGATCTCGAAGGCGATGCGGAGGTGACGCTCCGCCGCACCCTCTGGTCCCTCTCCGGCAACCCGCCCGAGGCCGAGCGCTGGCGCCCGGACCTGCCCGAGGCCGGCTTCCTCGCCAGCCTCGCCGAGCCGCCCGCCCTGCCGCCCTGGCTGCCGGCCGCGGAGCTGGCGGAGCTGGCGGCCATCTATCGCCGAACCGGCTTCCGCGGCGGGCTGAACTGGTACCGCAACATCGAGCGCAACTGGCGGCTGATGGCGCCCTTCGCCGGCCTCACCCTGCGCCAGCCGAGCCTCTTCATCACCGGCACCGCCGACCCCGTGCTCGGCTGGACCAGGCCGGCGGTCGAGGCGCTGCCGCAGCGTCTGCCCGGCTTCCGCGGCGCGGTGATGCTGGAGGGCATCGGCCATTGGGTGCAGCAGGAGGCGCCGGAGGCGGTGAACCGCGCCCTGATCGACTTCCTGCGCGGCGCCGGCATCGCATCCAATTGACGCGGCGGCTGCTTTCCGCCGGTTTCCTGCCATATGCCCGTCACGATCGGGCCGTTTCATCAGCCACAGACCCAAGGAGGGTTGTGAGATGAAGCTTCGTATCGCCGCTGCCGCGGCCCTGGTCGCCACCGCTGCTCTCGCCGCCCCCGCAGCGCAGGCCCAGGGCTGGCACCGGGGTGGCCATGGCGGTGGCTGGGGTGGCCCGCACCACCACCACCGGGGTGGTGCGGGCGCGGTGGCCGGCATCGTCGGCGGCCTTGCCCTCGGCGCGCTGGCGCTCGGCGCGGCGAATGCCTATGCCGCGCCCCCCCCGCCGCCGGTCTACTACGCCCCGCCGCCCCCGCCGCCGGCCTATTACGTGCCGCCGCCGCGGGTCTACTACGCCCCTCCGCCGGCCTATTACGCCCCGCCGCCGGCCTACTACGCGCCGCCCCCGCCGGTGGCCTACCGCCCGGCCTATGCCTGGTAGGGCAGGGGCCTGATTGCCTTGGCCGGGTGCCCGCGACGGGCGCTCCGGCCGGTCCATCCGGCGCCACCAGCCACCACGCCGCCGATTGCGATCACGGTGGACCTTGGTCCGGGCAGCATCATCCTCGCCCGGCCAGGCTCACCCTCCCTGCTCGAGCCCCTGCCTCAGCGCCCGGCCTTCCTCGCCCGCCGGGTCGATCAGCCCCTCGCGCAGGAAGAGGTCGATCAGCACCAGGTTCACGTTGAACTTCACCTCGTCCGTGTCCCGCACCGCCTCGTAGAGCCGCCGCACCGGCCAGAGCTCGAACCGCTCCACCTCGCCATCCGCCGGCACGGGGGTGAACTCCTCCGGCAGGTCGAGGTCGAAGGCATGGAGGACGTCCCGCCGCATCCCCTCGCCATGCCGCATGACGTAGGAAAGGCGAGCAACCTTCCGCGCCCGTACGGCCAGCGCCGAGGGGATCGAGGCTTCCTCCGCCGCCTCCTTCACCAGGCATTGCATCGGGTCGAGCCCCGCCGGGATGCCGCCCGCCACCACATGGTCGAACTGGCCCGGCGCCACCGGCTTGCTGCGGGACCGCACGCCGACCCAGACCTGCAACCCATCCGCCCGCCGCACCAACCCGTTGAGGTGCACCCCTTCCGCCCGAATCCCGAAGGCGGGGATGGCGCCCCGGTCCAGCAGCGCCAGCACCGGCCCCTCCGGCTCCGCCCGCACGTCGAAGGCCTCATCCCGCAGGGTGAAGAAGCCCCGCCCGGCCAGAGAGCGCGCCACCGCCGCCAGCGCCTCCGCCCGCGCCGGCGTGCCGCGCAGCCGGGCGGCCAACGCCACCCCCTCGGCATCGAAATGGAAGTCGCGTGGGAAGAAGGTCAGCGCCCGCGCCAGCTCGGGCCCGAGCCAGCCTACCTGTGCCCCCGCGATGCGGAAGGGAATGAAGCCGGCCGGGGAGGGCAGGTCGTTGCAGGCATCGATATGGCGCTGGAAGGGGCTCATCCCCCCGCTTTACCCCTTGGCACCTGCTCCCGGCCATATGGCCCGTTTGCCCCGCCGCCGTTCAAGCCTATGTCCCGGATGCATGAGCCACTCCGACGCCTCCGCCGAACGCAGCCATTTCCGGACGCTGCTCACCCTCGCCCCCTGGCTCTGGCCGAAGGGCGAGCCCGGCCTGCGCGCCCGGGTGGTGATCGCCCTGCTGCTGCTGGTGGTGGCGAAGGGCGCCAACGTCCTAGTCCCCATCGTCTATGCGCGCGCCGTCGATGCGCTGGGGCCGCAGGCGGGCAGCATCGCCACCATCCCCATCGCGCTCGTGATCGGTTACGGCCTTCTGCGCGCGGCCAGCGCCGGCTTTGCCGAGCTGCGCGATGCCGTCTTCGTGAAGGTGCAGGCGCGCGCCTCGCGCCGCATCGCGCTGGAGGTCTTCCAGCACCTGCACGCACTGTCGATGCGCTTCCACATGGACCGGCAGACCGGCGGCCTTTCCCGCGTCATCGAGCGTGGCTCGCGCGGCATCACCTTCGTGCTCGACTTCATGCTGTTCAGCATCGTCCCGACCCTGCTCGAGATCGTGCTGGTGACGGTGATCCTGTGGGGGATGTTCGACTTCTCCTATGCGGCGGTCACCTTCGGCACCATCGCCGTCTATATCGCCTTCACCCTGATGTTCACCGACTGGCGGCTGCGCTTCCGCCGCGAGATGAACGCGATGGACCAGGACGCCAACACCAAGGCCATCGACAGCCTGCTCAACTACGAGACGGTGAAGTACTTCAACAACGAGGGGCATGAGGAGCGGCGCTATGACAACTCGCTCGCGCGCTACGAGCGGGCCTATACCCGCTCCGAGGTCACGCTCAACATGCTGAACGGCGGCCAGGCGGCGATCATCGCCGTCGGGCTGACTCTGGTGATGCTGATGGCGGCCCGTGGCGTCGCCTCCGGCCAGATGTCGGTCGGCGACTTCGTGCTGGTGAACACCTATCTCATCCAGCTCTACCTGCCGCTCAACTTCCTCGGCTTCGTTTACCGCGAGATGAAGCAGTCGCTGACCGACATGGAGGCGATGTTCCGCCTGCTGCGCGAGGAGCGCGAGGTGGCCGATGCACCGGACGCGCGCCCGCTGGCCGCCGGGCCGGGCGAGCTTACCTTCGAGGATGTGCGCTTCGGCTACCGGCCGGACCGCGTGATCCTGAAGGGCGTCTCCTTCCACGTCCCGCCGGGCAGGACGCTGGCGATCGTCGGGCCGACGGGGGCGGGCAAGTCGACCATCTCGCGCCTGCTCTTCCGCTTCTACGACGCGACCGGCGGCCGCATCCTGCTCGACGGCCAGCCGATCGAAAGCGTGACGCAGGCCACGCTCCGCGCCGCCATCGGCGTGGTGCCGCAGGACACGGTGCTGTTCAACGACACCATCCGCTACAACATCGCCTATGGCCGCCCGGATGCGACCGAGGAAGAGATCGTCCGCGCCGCGAAGCTCGCGCAGGTCCACGACTTCGTCGAGCGGCTGCCGGAGGGCTACCGCACCATGGTCGGCGAGCGCGGCCTGAAGCTTTCGGGCGGCGAGAAGCAGCGCGTCGCCATCGCGCGCACCATCCTGAAGGACCCGCGCATCCTCGTCCTCGACGAGGCGACGAGCGCCCTCGACACGCGCACGGAGCAGGAGATCCAGGCGGCGCTGCGCCAGATCTCCGCCAACCGCACCACCCTCGTCATCGCCCACCGCCTCTCGACGGTGGTGGAGGCGGACGAGATCATCGTGCTGCAGGATGGGCGCATCGTGGAGCGCGGCAACCATGGCGAGCTGACCGCCCGCGACGGCCTATATGCCGAGATGTGGCGCCGGCAATCGGAAGCGGTCGCCATGGCCGAGGCGGCGGCGGCGGCCCAGCGCGCCGCCGACCTCGACCAGCCCCGCATCCGCCTCGGCGAGGCGGCAGCCGACTGAGGGGTTTTCGGCGGCCCCCCGAAACCCTATCTGCCGCACCGAATAAGGAGCGCACGGCATGCAATTGGATCCCCAGGGCGTGGCCCCCGACGACCTCAGCCACGCCGGCTCGGTGGTGGACAAGGCGATCGAGTACATGCTCGAGCAGAACATCGCCCCCATCTCGGCCGCTTCCGCCCTGCTTGGCGGCTCGCTCGGCCTGCTGGCGCGGACGATGGACGACCGCTCCATCGCGGGCGTGCTGCGCAATGCGCTGGCGAGTGTCGAAAGCGGCGAATTGCGGGAAATGCGCGACCACCTGCCGGGCGGCGACGCCCACCCGTGATGCAGCGCCGCATCGCGAGCCGGCATCGGGGCTTCTGACGTTGGTGGTTCCTTAACCGGGGCCGGCCTATCCCTGCGCAGGGCCGTGGCACGGGTCGCCAGGCTGCCGCCCATCGCAGGAGAAGCCGATGTTCCGCCGCTACGCCCTGTCCCTCGCCCTGCTGGGCGCCCTCGCCGCCGGTCAGGCCTCAGCCCAAGGCTGCGACACCTCGATCGAGGTGGTGAACAATTCGGGCGCGCAGGTGGACGAGCTGTATTTCAACCCGACCAGCAACAGCAACTGGGGCCGTGACCGCCTCGGCGAGAATGTGCTGACGCCGGGCCGCAAGGCCAGCTTCCGCCCCGGACGCGGCGGCAATTACGACTTCCGCGTGGTCTGGAGCGGCGGGCGCGAGGCGGAGATCCGCAGCGTCGATATCTGCGAGGTCAGCCGCATCATCGTCGGCCGCGGCAGCCTGCTGGCGGAATAGCCAGCGGAACGGTGGAGGCGGCCTCAGCCATAGGTCGTCTCCGACGCCTCCACGCCGCGACTCATCTCCCGCGGCACCTCCTGCCCGGTTGCCAGCAACGCCAGCGCCTCCGCCACGCGGATGCCGTCGACGCCGGCGCTGAGGATGCCGCCCGCATAGCCCGCGCCTTCCCCGGCCGGGAACAGCCCCGGCGTGTTGAGGCTCTGGAAGTCCCAGCCGCGGCGGATGCGGATCGGGCTGCTGGTCCGTGTCTCGACGCCCGTCATCACCGCATCCGGCCGCGCGAAGCCCGGCATCTGCCGGTCGAAGGCGAGCAGCGCCTCCCGCATCGCCGCCACGGCGAAGTCGGGCAGGCAAAGCGAGAGGTCGGTGGGCGTCACGCCCGGCTTGTAGCTCGGCAGCACATCGCCGAGCGCGGTCGAGGGCCGCCCGGCGAGGAAGTCGCCGACGAGTTGCCCCGGCGCCCGGTAGTCGCCCCCGCCTGCGAGGAAGGCCGCGCTCTCCAGTCGCCGCTGGAAATCGACGCCCGCCAGCACGTCGCCCGGGTAATCCGCCGGCGAGATGCCGACGACGATGCCGGCATTCGCGTTGCGCTCGGCGCGCGAGTACTGGCTCATGCCATTGGTGACGACGCGCCCCGGCTCGCTCGTCGCCGCCACCACCGTCCCGCCCGGGCACATGCAGAAGCTGTAGACGCTGCGCCCGTTCTTCGCGTGATGCACCAGCTTGTAGTCGGCCGCGCCGAGCAGCGGGTTGCCCGCATTCGGTCCCCAGCGCAGCCGGTCGATCATTCCCTGCGGATGCTCGATCCGGACGCCGATGCTGAAGGGCTTCTGCTCCAGATGCACGCCGGCATCGCGCAGCATGGCGAAGCTGTCGCGCGCGCTGTGGCCGATGGCGAGCACCACGGATTTCGTCGCGATCGCCTCGCCGCCCTCCAGCACCACGCCCTCGACCTGCCGCCCCGCCCCAAGCTGCAGGCCGGCCACCTTGCAGCCGAAGCGGTACTCGCCGCCCAGCCGTTCGATCTCGGCGCGGATGCTTTCCACCATCGACACCAGGCGGAAGGTGCCGATATGCGGGCGCGAGACGTAGAGGATCTCCTCCGGCGCCCCTGCCTTGACGAACTCCGTCAGCACCTTCCGCCCGTAATGCCGCGGGTCCTTGATCTGGCTGTAGAGCTTGCCGTCGGAGAAGGTGCCCGCGCCACCCTCGCCGAACTGCACGTTGCTCTCGGGGATCAGCACGCCGCGGCGCCAGAGGCCCCAGGTATCCTTCGTTCGCTCCCGCACCAGCTTGCCGCGCTCGAGGATGATGGGGCGGAAGCCCATCTGCGCCAGCACCAGCGCCGCCAGCAGCCCGCAGGGACCGGCGCCGATGACGACGGGCCGCGCCGCCGCCTCCGGCGCGCGGGCGACGAAGCGGTAGCGCGTATCCGGCGCCGGCCGCAGGTTCGCATCCCCCTGGTGCCGCGCCAGCACCGCCGCCTCGTCGGCGAGGGTGAGGTCGAGCGTATAGACCCACATGATCGCCCGCGGCTTCCGCGCATCGTGCCCGCGGCGGAAGACGGCGATGTCCAGCAACGCGTCATCGGCGATGCCGAGCCGGGCGAGGATGGCGGCGCGCAGGAGCTCGGGCTCATGGCCGAGGGGCAGGCGCAATTCGGTCAAACGCAGCATGGGTTTCCAAGGGCCGGGCGAGGCGTATCCTCCTCCCTTAGCGAGGAGGGGCGGTGGATGGAACAGCGGGTCCTGGGTCGAACCGGGCTGAAGGTCTCGGTGCTGGGCTACGGCGCCGGCGCCGTCGGCGGGCTGATGGTCCGCGGCAGCGCGGCCGAGCAGGAACGGTCGCTTGCCCGGGCCTTCGAGGCCGGCATCAACTATGTCGATACCGCCCCCGCCTATGGCAATGGCGCCTCCGAGGAGAATCTCGGCCGCGCCCTGAAGGCGCTCAGCGCCAGCCCGCTGGTCGGCACCAAATTCCGCCTGCCCGCCGCGCCGCGCGACATCCCCGGCGCCATCGCCGCCTCGCTGGAGGCCAGCCTGCGCCGCCTCGGCCGCGACAGCATCGACCTTCTCCAGCTCCATGACCCGATCGGCCTGGACGAGGGCTACAGCCTGACGGAGCTGCTGGGCGAGGCCATCCCCGCCCTGCACCGGCTGCGCGACCAGGGAAAATGCCGCTTCCTCGGCATCACCGCCCTCGGCTCCGAGCCCGCGCTCCGCCAACTGCTGGAAGCCGGGCTGATCGACACGGCGCAAATCCCCTTCAACGCCCTCAACCCGTCCTGGCTTGCTCCGCTGCCGGCCGGCCTGCCGGGGCAGGATTTCCGCCAGCTCGGCCACGCCGCCGCATCCCAGGGCGTCGGGCTGATCGGCATCCGCATCCTTGCCGCCGGCGCCCTCTCGGGCGAGGCGGGTCGCCATCCCATTGCCATGCCCGAGGTCGCCCCCATCGCCTCGGCCGGGGACTACGCGACCGACCTCGCCCATGCCCGCCGCCTCGGCCCGCTGGTGGAGGAGGGCCATGCCGCGTCGCTGGCCGAACTCGCCATCCGCTTCGCCATCACCCCGCCGGAGATGAGCCTCGCCCTGATCGGCACCGCCTCGCTCGGCCAGCTCGACCAGGCCGTCGCCGCCGCGGAGCGAGGCCCGCTGCCGCCTCCCGTCCTGGAGCGCATCGCGGCCCTGATGGCGTGAATCCCCGCCTCGCCGGCTTCGGTTACCTCACCGTGACGGCCACGGCCTGGGGGATGAACTGGCCGGTCATGAAGCTGCTGATGCAGGACTGGCCGCCCTTCACCTTCCGGGTGCTGGCCGCCGGCGGCTCCGTCCTGCTGCTTTCCGCCATCGCCCTCCTGCAGCGCGACTCCCTGCTGCCCCGCCCCGACCAGTGGGGCAGGCTGGCGGTGGCGGCGCTGCTGAACGTCACCTCCTGGCTGTTCTTCGCCCCGCTGGCGATCCTCTGGCTCGATGCCTCCGAGGCGGCGATCATCGCCTATACGATGCCGGTCTGGGCGACGATGCTCGCCTGGCCCTTCCTCGGCGAGCGCCCTGGCTGGCGCCGCCTCGCCGGCCTCGCCCTCGGCCTTTCGGGCGTGACGCTGCTGATGGCCGGCCGGCTCGACCTCGGCGCCGGGGCGATGGCGGGAAAGCTGCCCGGCGTGCTGGCGATCCTCGCGACGGCGCTGCTCTTCGCCTCCGGCACCATCTGGACCAAGCGCTTCCCCCTGGCGATGGCGCCGGTGCCGCTCGTCGCCTGGCAGCTGGCGCTCGGCGTGCTGCCCGTCGCTGTGGTGGCGCTCGCCGTCGAGCAGGCGCATCCCGCCGCGGTGCGTCCCCTGGGCTGGGCCTGCCTCGCCTATGCTTCGGTGATCGGCCAGTGCCTCGCCTATCTCGCCTGGTTCCGCGCGCTGAAGCGGCTGCCCGCCGGCACCGCCGCCATCGGCTCGCTGCTGGTGCCGATCATCGGCGTGCTCGGCAGCGCGGCCCTGCTCGGCGAGCCGCTGGGCCTGCGTCAGGGTGCGGCGCTGGCGCTCACGCTCGGTGGCGTCGCCCTGGCGTCGCGAGGATGAGACGTTGCCATGACGCGTGGCAACTTCACCCGCTGCCAGCCTTTCCTTCCGCATCGACGCTACAGATGGAGAGTTAGACATGGACAACGAAATCCGTGAGATGCTGGTCGCCTCGCTGAAGGACATCTACAGCGCCGAGAAGCAGGGCACCCGCAACATGCAACGCGTCGTCCGCAAGGTTTCCGCGCCGGAGCTGCGCGAGGCGCTGACCCTGCATGTCGAGCAGACCCAGTCCCAGGTCGAGCGCGTCGAGCAGGCGCTCGAGGAGATGGGCGCCCGCCCCGGCCGCAAGGTCTGCGAGGCGATGCGCGGCCTGATCGAGGAGGCGCAGCACGAGGTGGAGGAGTACGAGAAGGGGCCGGTCCTCGACATCGTCATCGTCGCCGCGGTGCAGAAGATCGAGCATTACGAGATCGCCTCCTACGGCACCACGGCCTCCCTGGCGAAGGCGCTCGGCGAGGAGAAGGTCGGCCAGATCCTCGGCGAGATCCTCGAGGAGGAGAAGCAGACCGACCTGAAGCTGACCGAGCTCACCCAGTCCGTCCTCATGCCCCAGGTCATGGGCGGCGAGGCGGCGAACGACGCCAAGGGCGGCTCCAAGCGCAAGGCTTCCTGAGCCTGATGGCCGGGGGGTAGCAACCCGCCAGGGGTGATGTTATCTCATAACATCATGCCCTGGCCCGACCCCCTCGACCTGTCTTCCGGCGCCGCCGCCCGCCTCGCGCTGGCGGCGGCGGTCGCGACCGGGCTTTGGCTCGCCGTCGCCTGGGCGATGGCCGCATGAGCCCCGCCGGGATCGACATCGCCGACCTCACGGTCAGCCACCAGCGCCGCCCGGCGGTGCATCACCTCTCCGGCCGCTTCGCCCCCGGCAGCCTGACCGCCGTGGTCGGCCCCAACGGCGCCGGCAAGACGACGCTGCTGCGCGCCATCGCCGGGCTGCACCGCCCGGATTGCGGCCGCATCGAGGGCGCCGCCGGCCAGGTCGCCCTGCTGCCGCAGCAATCGAGCCTCGACCGCAGCTTTCCGCTCACCTGCCTCGATGCCGTCCTGCTCGGCCTCTGGGGCGAGACGGGCGCCTTCCGCGCCATCCCGCGCGCCGGCCGCGCCCGGGCCGAGGCCGCGCTCGCCGCCATCGGCCTCGAGGGCTTCGAGCGCCGCCCGGTCGGCAGCCTCTCCGCGGGGCAGTTCCAGCGCGTGCTCTTCGCCCGTCTGCTGCTGCAGGACGCGCCGGTGATCCTTCTCGACGAGCCCTTCAATGCGCTCGACGCCCGCACCGCCGCCGAGCTGCTGGCCCTGGTGAAGCGCTGGCACGGCGAGGGCCGCACGGTGATCGCCGTGCTGCACGACCTCGAGCTCGTCCGCCGCGAATTCCCCGAGACCCTGCTGCTCGCCCGCGACTGCCTCGGCTGGGGCCCGACCGGCGAGGTGCTGACCGCCGCCAACCGCCTCCGCGCCCGCATGATGGCCGAGGCCTGGGCCGAGCAGGCGGAGGCCTGCGCCGCCTGATCCTCCAGCCTTTCATCGAGTACGGCTTCCTCCGCCGCGCCCTGGTCGGCTGCCTCGCCCTCTCGGTCGCCGCGCCGCCGCTCGGCCTCTTCCTCATGCTGCGGCGGATGAGCCTCACCGCTGACGTGCTGGCGCATGGCATCCTGCCCGGCGTCGCCGCCGGCTTCCTCGTCGCCGGCCTTTCGCTGCCGGCGATGGCGTTCGGCGGCCTCGTCGCCGGCCTGCTGGTGGCGGTCGGCGCCGGCGCCCTGTCGCGCGCCACCGGCGGGCGGGAGGACGCCTCGCTCGCCGCCCTCTACCTTGTCGCGCTCGCCGCCGGCGTTGCCATGGTCTCGATGCGCGGCGGCGCGGTGGAGCTGACGACCCTGCTCTTCGGCAGCGTCCTCGGCGTCGACGACGGCGCGCTGCTGCTGATGGCAGGCGCCGCGACCGTCACGCTCGCCGCCCTGGCCCTCGCCTGGCGCCCGCTGGTGCTGGAATGCTTCGACCCGGGCTTCGCCCAGGCGGTCGGCGCCCGCGGCGCCCTTTGGCATCTCGGCTTCCTCGGCCTCGTCGTGCTGAACCTGCTGGCAGCGTTCCAGGCGCTGGGGACGCTGATGGCCGTCGGGCTGATGATGCTCCCCGCCATCGCCGCCCGGCACTGGTCACGCCGGCTGGGCGGCATGGCCTATGCCTCGGTCGGCATCGCCATGGCGGCGAGCCTCGCCGGGCTGTTGCTTTCCTTCCATGCCGATGTCCCGGCCGGCCCGGCGGTGGTGCTCTGCGCCGGCCTGGCCTGGGCGGTCTCGGTGCTGGCCGGGCCGGTCGATGGCCTCGCCGCCCGCCTCCTGCGCCGGCGGCATTTGTCAGGCTAATCCGCGTTCAGGATCCGCGCGATCAGCCCGCGCTTGCGCAGCCGCCGCAGCCCCTGCTGGGCCGACTGAGCCTCCTTCTCCGCCTTCTCCACACGCTTCGCCGCCTCCGCCAGCCGCGCCTCGGCCGCGGTGAGCGCCGCCTCGCGCTCCGCCAGCCTTGCGCCCGCTTCCGTCAGCGCGGCCTCGGCCGCATCCGCCCGCTGCCGCTCGCGCAGCAACTGGTCCTTCAGCAGGGTGAGCGCTTCAAGGAAGGCACCGATCGGGCTCGCCTCGGCCGCCGCGGGACGTATCGAAGCCGCCACTGCCCGTAGCCCGCCAGCCTGGCGGACATGCGCCGTCAGCTTCGCCGCCCAGCCCGTCTCGATAGCGGCCGGGGCCGGCGCCTCGGCCCGGACCTGGAGCCGCCCCGCCCAGTCGTCGAGGGAAGACGCCAGCCGATCCGTTTCAGGCGCCAGCGCCAGCAACTGCTTCCCGCCGTCCATCCCGCCCCCCGGTCACACGCGATTGACAATTTCGCGACCGGGATCGGAAAGCAAGCGATTTATCGCGCTGCGAGCGTGATCGTCTCTGGCATTGCACGCTGCGAGGCAAGAAGCCGGGCGACCCCTGCCTTCACCTCGGCCAAGCTCAGCGCCCGCCCGGTCGCGCGTTCGAAGAAGACGCCCTTGTTCGCCGCGATGCTGTCGGCGCCGACGGCCTCCGCCGCCGGCCGCGCCGGCGCCCGGTCCAGCTCGGCGAGGAAGCGCCGCGCCCCGGCCGGACCGAGCAGATGGGTGAGGTACAGCTCCGTCGTCCCAGCCGGCCGGCCAAGCAGCGCCTCCAGCGCCGCCCGCTTCGCCCCCAGCCGCTCTGCCGCCATCACGGCCGAGAGCCGCGGATCGAAGCGCATTGCCAGAATGTGGCGCAGGTCGCGCGGCCGCTTGGTGGTGATGGCCCCGGTCCGCGCATCGGTCGAAAGGCTCGCTGCCTCCCGCGCCAGCCCGTGCCGCGCGCCGAAATCCCGCACCACCTCCAGCCAAGTCGCCTCGGTGAACTGCATCAGCCCGCGGGCCGAGCTGAGGCGGTTGCTGGCGCGATGGCTGAAACGGCTCTCCTGCCAGGCGATGGCCCGCAGCAGCGCCGGGTCGGCGCCGGTACTGCGCGTGGCCGCTGCCAGCGCCGCGGCGACTGCGGGGCTCGGCGTCCCGTCCTCGGCCGCGGCGATGGGCGGCACCATCGCCACGGTCCTGACCCGCGCCCGCACCGGGGCCGCGGCCTGCCGCCGCGGCGCCGGCCGCAGCGCGGCCCGCATCACCGGAACGGGCTTGGCCTGGGCGCGCACCGCGCCAGGCCGGTTGGGCCGCGCTTCGGCCGGTGCCGGCGCGGCGATGCTCGCGGCCAGGGCGCAGGCGAGGGCGGCAAGCGCCGGACGCAGCCGGCGCGCAGAGGGGAACTGCGTGCCGCGGGAGGCGGCACGAGAGGTGGGCTCGGTCACGGAGGAATCTCCCTTGGGGGGTGGGAGCGATGGGTGTGTCAACAGGCCTTACGCTGCCGACGGCGTTTCGTTCCAAGCGCTTGCGGGCCGATGCTGCCTGTGACTCGCAGGTCACTCCAGGCAGGGGAGTATCCATCGACCCACTCTCGCCCTTATGGTTCATGCCTCGGTGGCAGGGAGGCAGGCATGGCGATCCGACGCTTGGCGGAAGAAGGGCGGCTCTCCGGCGCCGTGGTGCATGGCGCGCTGGTCTACCTGGCCGGCCAGGTGGCCGATGATCCCACGCTCGACGCCGAGGGCCAGACCGCCGACATCCTCGCCCAGATCGACGCCCTGCTGGCCGAGGCCGGCACCGACAAGTCGAACCTGCTGACGATCACCGTGGTGCTGGCCGATATCCGCGACGCCCGGCGATGAACCGCGCCTGGGACCGCTGGCTGGACCCGGCGGCGAAGCCCGCCCGCATGACCGTCGAGGCGCCGCTGGTGGATCCCCGCTGGCGGGTCGAGATCACCGGCATCGCCGCCATGCCGGATGCCTGACCGCGCCCGCCAGCGCCGCCCCTTCCTCGGTGCCATCGGCCTGTCGCTCGGGCTGATGCTGCTGGTCGCAGGCGGGGTGGCGGATCGCGGCGGCACCTTCCCGCTGGTGCTGCTCGGCACTTCGGCGCTGGCGATCGGCGCGCTCTACCGGCTCTTCCCACACGGGCCGCAATTCGCCCTCGGCACCACCAATGGCCTCGCGATGTATGCCTGCCTCTATGTGGTAATCGGCCGCGCCGGCTTCCCCGACGCGCCGGACTGGGCCCGCGCCGTCGCCTTCGTCCTGCCCATCGCCGCCTTCGTCGCCGCCTGCTGGCTGCGCCGCCGCGACCTCAGCGCCTGGGCGGAGGAGGAGGAGGCCGCCGACCTCGCCCATCTGCCGCGCTTTGCCCGCTGGCTGGCGCTCACCGGCCTGGTCGGCCTCGTCTCCCTCGGCTTCCCGGTGAACCGCCTGCCCGCTACCGGCCAGGGCATGGCGCTGATCGGCGCCATGGCCGCCATCGCCGCGGTCAGCACCGTCTCGGTCGGCGACGTGGTGCGGCTGCTGGTCGACATCGCCGTCATCTTCCGCGCGGTGACGCGCCGGCTCTCCCGCCTCGCCGTGCCGATCGCCGCCTATTCCAGCCTATGGGCGCTGCTGACGGTGGTCTTCGGATGCCTCTACCGCATCGCCGACGGGCTCTCCGGCGGACCGCTCTTCACCAGCACCCATGGCCCGATCCGGGTGGATTTCTCCGACGCCCTGCATTTCAGCGTGGTGACGCTCTCGACCGTGGGCTATGGCGACATCATCCCGGCCGATGACGGCATCCGCCTGCTGGCGAGCATCCAGATGCTGCTGGCCCAGCTGCTGCTGCTCTTCGGCTTCATCGAGATCATGCGCGGCAGCCGCGCCGGCCTGCCCGATGCGGCGCCCAGGGAACATGCCCCTCGGGAGGAGGCGACGCGCCGCGCCGTCGCCGGGGATTAGGCGCGGTTCCGCCGCAATCGGGGTTGAACCTGCGCGCAGTGGACAAGGATCGAGGACCGATGACCGAGGCCGAACGGGCCGCTTTCTGGCGCGGCAAGCGCGTGCTGGTGACCGGCGGGGCCGGCTTCCTCGGCAGCGCCCTCTGCCATGCCCTCGCCGCGCTCGGCGCGCGGGTGACGGCGCTCGACGCCATGTTCCCCGATGGCGGCGCCAACATGGCCAATCTGGAGGGCGCCGGCGTCCTCCTCGTCCGCGGCGACATCCGCGACGTGGAGCTGCACACGCTCTGCCAGGACGTGGACGTGCTGTTCAACATGGCCGCCCAGACCAGCCACATGGGCGGCCAGAAGGACCCGGTGGCCGACATCGCCATCAACGCCGTCGCCCAGGTCCGGCTGATCCAGGTGATGCGCGAGGCGGCGCCCAAGGCCACCGTCGTCCACGCCTCCACCCGCCAGTTCTACGGCCGCCCGATGCAGCTGCCGGTCGACGAGCTGCACCCGGTCAACCCGCCGGATGCCAACGGCGTCTCCAAATGGGCCGGCGAGCAGTACTGGCTGCTGGAGCAGCGCGTGCTGCACCGCCCCGTCGTCTCGCTCCGCCTGACCAATTGCTACGGTCCGCGGCTTCGCATCCGCGACGCCCGCCAGACCTTCCTCGGCATCTGGATCAGGCAGGTGCTGAAGGGGGAGGGGTTCGAGGTCTGGGGCGGCGAGCAGCTCCGCGACCTCACCTATGTCGACGACGTGGTCCGCGCCTTCCTGCTCTCGGCCGAATACGCCCCGAAGCCGGATGTCGCCGGCCGGGTCTTCAACCTCGGCGGCTCGCCCCCGGCCAGCCTGATCGAGCTGGCCGACCGGCTGATCGCCGCGAATGGCGGGCATGGTCACTACGCCGTGAAGTCCTTCCCCGCCGATCGCGCGCCCATCGACATCGGCAGCTACCACGCCGATGACCATGCCTTCCGCGCCGCCACCGGCTGGGTGCCCCTGGTCGGGCTGGACGAGGGGCTGGCGCGCTCGCTCGACTGGTATCGCAGCCGCATGGCCGACTATAGCTGAGGCTCCAAGGACGAACCGCCGATGAGCATGACCGTCATCCCCCAGGCCGATCCCGGTGCCGGCTACCGCGCCCAGCAGGCCGAGATCGATGCCGCCGTGGCCCGCGCCCTCGCCTCCGGCTGGTACATCCTCGGCCGCGAGGGCGAAGCCTTCGAGCAGGAATTCGCCGCTTGGCTCGGCAGCTCCCGCGCGGTCGGCTGCGCCAACGGCACGGATGCGCTGGCGCTGATCCTGCGCGGCATGGGCATCGGCGAGGGCTCGACCGTCGTCACCGTCTCCCACACCGCCGTCGCCACCGTGGCGGCGATCGAGATGGCCGGCGCTGTCCCCCTCCTCCTCGACATCGACCCCGATACCTACACCATGGACCCCGAGGAGCTGTCCGCCGTCCTCGAGGACCCGCCACCCGGCCTGCCGCCGATCCGCGCCGTCATCGCCGTCCATCTCTACGGCCAGGCCTGCGACCTGGAGCCGATGCTCGCCGCCTGCCAGGCCGCCGGCGTCGCGCTGATCGAGGATTGCGCCCAGGCCCATGGCGCGACCCTCGGCGGCCGCAGGCTCGGCACGCTCGGCCGGGCTGCCGCCTTCTCGCTCTACCCCACCAAGAATCTCGGCGCCCTCGGCGATGGCGGCGTGCTGGCGACCGACGACTACGAGCTGGCCGACCGCATCGCCGCCATCCGGCAATATGGCTGGAAGGAGCGCTACGTCTCGTCGATGGTCGGCGTGAACAGCCGGCTCGACGAGGTGCAGGCCGCCATCCTCCGGGTGAAGCTGACCGCCCTCGACTGGGGCAATGAGCGCCGCCGCCAGATCGCCGCCGCCTATGACGCGGCGCTCGCGGGCGGCCCCTTCGCCCCGCCAGCCCGCCGGGCGGATGCGGAGCACGTCTTCCACCAATACGTGCTCCGCGCCGGCGCCTGGGGCATGACCCGGGCCGATATCCAAGCCCGGCTGCGCCAGGACGGCGTCGGCACCGGCATCCACTACCCGGTGCCGGTCCACCTGCAATCGGCTTATTTCGGCCGCATCCCCCTCGGCCCCGCCGGCTGCGCCGAGACGGCGCGCGCGGCGCTCGAGGTGTTCAGCCTGCCGATGTACCCGGAGCTGACCGACGAGCAGGTCGGCCATACCGGCTGGGCGCTGCGCAACCTGGCAGGTTGAAAATAGGATAAAAGTCCTGTATCATCCGACCCTTCGAGGAGGGCCCGGATGATGCAGCACCACCCGCCCGCCGCCGCCGAAAGCCCCGGCCCACTCCCCCCGCGGCTTTTGTCCGAAAGCTGCGGAACCCGTCTCCGCCCGCTTTTGTCCGAAAACCCCGGCCCCCTGCCGCGTTGCCATCCCGCAACCGGCAGGGGGAGATTCATGCAGCAGCGCTGGCCCGAGCGGCTCTGGATCGTCCGCCACGGCGAGAGCCGCGGCAATGTCGCGCGCGATGCCGCCCAGGCCGCCCGCCTCCACCGCATCGAGACGCTTGCCCGCGACGTGGACGTGCCCCTCAGCGACCGCGGCGAGGAGCAGGCCCGCGCCCTCGGCCGCTGGTTCGCCGATCAGCCGCCTGGGGAGCGGCCCGAGATCGTCCTCGCCTCCCCCTATCTCCGCGCGCGGCAGACTGCCGAGCTGATGGGCACCACGCCCGAGGCCCTCACCTTCGACGAGCGGTTGCGGGAGAAGGAGTTCGGCATCCTCGACCGGCTCACCCGCTACGGCATCGCCGCCGAGCACCCGGACCAGGCCGAGCTGCGGAAGAGCCTCGGCAAATTCTACCACCGTCCGCCCGGCGGCGAGAGCTGGTGCGACGTCATCCTCCGCCTGCGCAGCGCGCTCGACACCATCTGCCTGCACCATGCCGGGGAGCGGGTGATGATCGTGGCCCACCAGGTCGTGGTGCTCTGCCTGCGCTACCTCATCGAGCGGATGACGGAGGAGCAGATCCTCGCCATCGACCGCGAGGGCGACGTGGCCAATTGCAGCATCACCGAATACGCCCACCAGCCCGGCTCGGGCCTCGTGCTGCGCCGCTACAACTTCCTCGCGCCCTTGCTGGAGGAGGGCGCCCCCGTCACCGCCGAGCCCGACGCCCCGGCGGCGGCACCTGCCCCATGAGCGCCCCCGCCTCCCTCACGCCGGAACTTCTGCGCGGCATGCCGCTGCCGGACCACCAGCAGGGCGCCGACAAGAACAGCCGCGGCCGCGTCCTGGTCATCGCCGGCAGCCGCGAGGTGCCGGGCGCCGCTCTACTCACCGGAATCGCCGCGCTCAGGGCCGGCGCCGGGAAGGTGCAGATCGCCGCCCCCGCCAGTGCGGCGCCGCACCTCGCCATGGCGATGCCCGAGGCCCGCGTCTTCCCCCTCGCCGAAACCGATGCCGGCGGCATCGACCCGGCCGAAGCCGCGATGCTCGCCCGCCGCTGCGGCGGCGCCGATGCGGTGGTGTTCGGCCCCGGCATGATGGACCCGCCGGCCCTTGCCGCGCTCACCCATCGGCTGATGGAGACGGCCGAGGGCGAGGCCGCCTTCATCCTCGATGCCGGTGCCCTCGCGGCGCTTGCCGATTGCCGCGATGCCCTCCGCCGCCATGCCGGCCGCCTGATGCTGACGCCGCATCTCGGCGAGATGTGCGGCCTGCTTGGCTGCGAGGCCGAGGAGATCGCCGCCGACCCGCTCGCCGCCGCCCGCCGCGCCGCCGCCGCCTTCGGCGCGGTCGTGGACATGAAGGGCGGCCGCTCCTTCGTCGCCTCGCCCCAGGGCGAGGCCTGGTCCTGCGACCGCGGCAATGTCGGCCTCGCCACCTCCGGCTCGGGCGACACGCTGGCAGGCATCGTCGCGGGCCTCGCCGCCCGCGGCGCGCCGCCGCTGCGCGCCACGCTCTGGGGCGTCTTCCTCCATGCCGAGGCGGGGGACCGGCTGGGCCGCCGCCCC
>NZ_KN676113.1:2766855-3327008 GCF_000802185.1 Belnapia sp. F-4-1
ATCATGGCCTCCCTCGCCGGCTGACCGGGCAGCGGCGGGAACGGCTCCTGCACGATGACGACGTAGAGCACCGCGCAGGCCGCCGAGACAGCCGCCGCTATTGTGCCTCGTCCCCGGCGGGGCCGAGGATTGGCCGTGATAGCCGCCATCACCCGGTGCGGGCGATGCTCATATGCCGCGCCGTCTCCAGGCGGCCCGGCAGCCAGGCGCCATGGTCTGGATGCGCGGGGGGTCCCTGCCCATCCTGACCTGGAACGCCCTATGCGTCCCGGCAGACGGCAAGCCATGGGCCCCAAGGCGCGGATGGAAGGGCTGGCCATCATCGCCTTCGCAGGTGCAACATGACGCCATGCCGGACATCGCCCCCGACCCCCTCCAGGACCTCCTCGCCCGCCTGCGCGAGGCAAGGGCCGCGGCGGCGCATGACCCCTTCGGCGACCCGGTGTTGCTGATCGCCCTGGCCATCAGCCGGCGGCTGGACGATGGCGCCCTCGACCTCGATCTCGTCGCCGGGATAGTGCAGCGCCTGGCCGATGCCGCGGCGGGCGAACGGGCCCGGCGCCTAGCCGCCTATGTCGGCCTGCCCGATGCCGTGCCCGACCTCGCCGCCCTCGCGGCTCGCCTGGTGCGGCCGGACCCGGATGACAGCCCGGTGCCCTTCGCCCAGTACCGGGCGCTGCTGGAGACGCCGCGCTTCGCCGCGGTCTTCACCGCCCACCCGACCTTCTCCCTGCCTCCCGAAACCGGCGCGGCGCTGGCCGAGGCGGCAAGCGGCGCTGGCTTCCCCGAGGGCCTCCCCCACCGGCCCCCGGCCCCGACCCTCGCCGAGGAATTCCGCCAAGCGGGCGCCGCCATCGCCCGCGGCCGCGACGCCATCGACGGCCTGACCGAGGCGCTGCTGGGTGCCGCCAGATCGGTCTGGCCCGACCGATGGGCCACCCTCGTCCCCCGCCCGGTCCTGCTGGCGAGCTGGGTCGGCTACGACACCGACGGCCGCACCGATATCGGCTGGTGGGACACGCTCCGCCTCCGCCTCACGATGAAGCGCCTCCAGCTGGAGCGCCTCGCCGCCCAATTCGCCGCGCTTGGCGATCCTGCCGCCCCGCTCGCCGCCCGCACCGCCGAGGCGCTGGAGGCGACCGAGGCCCAGCTCGCCGCCGTCCCCGAACGGCCCGAGCCGGAGGCGGTGCGCGCCATGGCGCATCTGCTGATCGAGCGCCGCGAGGCGGCGATGACCACCCTCGAGCCGTTGATGGCGCTCTTCCCCGCCGCCATCGCCTCGGCACCCGACGATGCCGCGCGCCTCGCCCTCGCCGTGGCCCGCGCCGGCCTCGCCACGCATGGCCTCGCCCTGGCCCATACCCATGTCCGGCTGAACGCCGCCCAGCTTCACAACGCCGTCCGCCAGCGCCTCGGCCTCGCCTCCTCGGCCGAGGACATGGCGCAGCGCCGCGGCCTGCTCGCCGCCATCAACGAGGCGCTGGCCGAGGTCGCGCCGCTGCCGGTCGATTTCGGCGCGTTGCTGGCCGAGCAGGCGAGCGCCGCGCGCCTCATGCTGGTCTGCGCCCAGATCGCCAAGCATGTGGACGGCTCGGCCCCCATCCGCTTCCTCATCGCCGAGACGGAGACCGGCTACACGCTCCTCGCCGCCCTCTGGCTCGCCCGCCGCTTCGGCGCCGAGATGGCCGTCGAGCTCTCACCCCTGTTCGAGACGGCGGAAGCGCTCGACCGCGGCGAGCGCGTGCTGGAGGAGGCGCTGCGCAGCCCGCACTACCGCGACTACCTGCGCGCCCATGGCCGCATCTGCCTGCAATTCGGCTATTCCGACAGCGGCCGCTATGTCGGCCAGCTCGCCGGCAGCTACCTCGCCGAGCGGCTGAAGCTCCGCCTCGTCGAAATGCTGCGCCGCCACAAGCTCGACGGCATCGAGGTCGTGCTGTTCGACACCCATGGCGAAAGCGTCGGCCGCGGCGGCCATCCCGGCAGCCTCGCCGACCGCCTCGCCTATCTCTCGCCGCCCCAGGCGCGCATGGCGCTCGACCGCGCCGGGCTCCGGCTGCGCGAGGAGACGGCTTTCCAAGGCGGCGACGGCTACCTCTTCTTCGGCACGCCGGCCCTGGCCCGCGCCACCATCGCCGGCATCGCCCGCCACACCTTCGCCCCTGCGGCGAAGGTGACGGACCCGGTCTATGCCGAAGCCGACTACGTCGCCGACTTCTTCGCAACCGTCCGGCGCGAGATGCAGGCGCTGGTTGCCGATCCCGGCTATGCCGCGCTCCTCGGCGCCTTCGGCCCGGGCCTGCTCGACCGCACCGGCTCCCGCCCCGCCGTGCGGCAGGCGGATGGCATGAGCGGGCCGATCCGCATCGGCCACCCCTCGCAACTCCGGGCCATCCCGAACAACGCCATCCTCCAGCAGCTCGGCTGGATGGCGAACACGCTGCACGGGCTTGGCGCCGCCGCCTCCGCCAACCCGGATGCCTTCACCGAGCTACGCACCCATTCGCCCCGCTTCGCACGCGCCCTTGCATTGGCCGCCCGTGCCGCCGCCTGCTCCGATATCGGCGTGCTGCGGGCCGTGGTCGATACGCTCGACCCCGGCCCCTGGCTCGACCGCGCCGGCTTCACCCGGCGGCCGGGGCGGCGCGAAGCGCTGCTCGGCGTCGCGGGGGCGGTCGAGGGGCTCGACCTCGACGCGCCGGTGCGCCGCCTCTTCCGCCGCCTCCAGGCCGATCACCTGGCCCTCCGCCATGCCTGGCCCGACCTGCCGGAGATGCCGGACCGGCTGGTGCTGCTGCACGCGCTGCGCCTCGCGCTGATCCATCGCATCTGGCTGCTCGCCGTCGACGTGCCCGACTTCTCGCCCCGCCACGGCGCGACGCGGGAGGCCCTCGTCGCCCGCATCCTCCAGCTCGATGTCGAGCCGGCGCTGGCGCTGCTGGAAGAGGTTTTCCCCGCCGCCCCAGGCCCGGTCATCGGCCTGGAATTCGGCGAGCCGGCGCCGCCGCGCGAAGGTCTGAGCTACGCCGCCGAGCACGCCACGCTGTTCCGGCCGATGGCGAAGCTCTTCGCCCTGGTCCGCGAATGCGGCGCCGCCATCACCCACGAGGTCGGGGCCTTCGGCTGACCCGGCCGGCGCCCGTCACGGCCGGGCCCGGCTACACGGCTCAGCCGGGCCGCACCCGCGCGAGCACGCGCAGCAGGACATCGGGGTCGATCGGCTTCTGCAGGATGGCGAGCGGCCGCGCTGCCTCGCAGCGGGCGCGGAATGCGGGGTCGCCGGAGCCGGTGACGAAGAGGAAGGGCGGACCGGAGCCGGCACGCAGGCGCTCCGCCACATCGATGCCGGTCAGGGCGCCCGGCAGCTTCACGTCCAGGCTGACCACGTCGATCGCCCGGCCGCTGCCGAGGATCGCCAGCGCCTCCTCCGCCGTCGCCGCGGTGCCGGCGACGCTGTGGCCGGCATCCTCCAGCACCGCCACCAGGTAGTCAGCGATGAGGAATTCGTCCTCCACGACCAGCACTTTCAGCCCGGCCTGGCCGGGTTCCGCACCGTGATCCGACATGACCTCCCGCCGCCTTCCTTGGGCTCGATATCAACCACGCCGCCGATCTACTGGGCAAGCCGCTGCACCAGCCGGGCACCGAGCCCCGTCCCGGCCTGCGGCGAAGGCGGACCGGAACCGTTGTCGTCCACTTCCAGCGCCTGCGCTCCGTCCGCTTCGGTACGAAAGCGGACGATTACCGCCAGCGGCTTCATCCCGCCCACGGCATGCTTCAGCGCATTGGTGAGCAATTCGTTGGCAATCAGCGCCAGCGGCACGGCGAGGTCAACCGGGAGCATCACCGGCTGGAGGTCCAGATGCGTGGCGATGCCGCGCCCGTCGAGCGCGACGAGATCTTCCACCAGCTGGCGCAGGAAGGCCGCGAAATCGACCCGGCGGAAATCCCCGCCGCGATAAAGCCGCTCCTGCAACAGCGACAGCGACTGCACCCGCCGGCCGAGGTCGTCGAGCCGCCGCCGCGCCACCGGCTCCTCGATGCTGCGGGCGGTGAAGGCGATCAGCCCGACCACGAGCTGGAGGTTGTTGTGCAGCCGGTGGTAGAGTTCCTGCGTCAGCAGGTCGCGGTTCTCCTCGAGGCCGCGGCGCGTCTCGGCGCGGGTGAGGGCGGCCCGCGCCGCCGCCGCCAGCCGGCGCAGCTGCCGCGGCGACTTGACCACATAGTCGTCGAAGCCGGCCTTGATGGCGCGCACCGCCACCTCCTCGTCGCCGGTCCCGGTGAACATGATGGCGACGCAGCCCGGCCAGGCCGCGCGCACCTCCTCGAAGACGGCAAAGCCGTCGATCCAGTTGAGGCTGAAGTCGGAGATCAGCAGCTGCGGCCCCGGCGCCGTGGCAAGGGCGGCGTCGAGCCCGGCGCGGTCGCCGATCTCGGTGATGGTGCTCCCGTCGAACTCGCGGCGCATGGCCCGGCTGGCCAGGCCGCGGAAATCGGGGTCGTCGTCGGCGATCAGGATACGCATATGGTTTTCAACAGGACCGAGGCCCGCCGGATCGCTCCGTTTGCATGACAAGGGGTGAATTCGTCGGGAACCCGAAGCGGCGCCGGCCATTCCAAGCCTTGTGCGGCAGGTGGGTGACATGCCTCAGGCGACGCGGCAGCAGGGGCGGGGGTGGCGCTGGACGCGCGATCTCGGCGGCCTGGCCGGGGCCGCCGCAGCCGCAGCCTTCCTTCTCCTGGCGCTCGGCGGCCTGCTGCTGGTGCTCAACCTCGCCCGGCTGGCCGAGGCGCGCCGCTCGACCGAGATCACGGTCGTGGTGCTCGACGCCACCCGCGCCGTGGTGGCCGACCTACTCGACGCCGAGACGGGCCAGCGCGGCTTCCTCCTCATCGGCGAGGACAGCTATCTCGGCCCCTACCGCCAGGCGGTGGACCGCATCTGGGCCGATTTCGCCTCGCTCGACGCGATGGTGATGCTGCCGGCGCAGCAGGCCCGGCTCGAGACCCTGCGTCCCCTGATCGAGGCCAAGCTCGCCGAGCTGGCGGAGACGGTCGCGCTTCGCCGGAACGCGGCCGAGGCGGCGCTCGCCGTGGTGCGGACCGACCGCGGGCGCCAACTGATGGACCACATCCGCATCGGCTTCGGCGCCTTCGAGACCGAGGCGCGGCGCCTGCTGCGCGAGCGCACCGCGCTGCAGGACGAGCGCACGCGGATGACGACCTTCCTTGCCCTCGGCTGCGGTGCGCTGGCGCTGGCCTCGGCTGGGCTCAGCGCCCTTGGCATCCTCCGCCGGCGGGATGGGCGCCGACTGGTCGAGCAGAACCAGCGGCTGGAGCAGCAGGTGGAGGAGCGCACGGCGACGCTGGAGGAGGCGAATGACGAGCTGCGCTCCTTCGCCGCCACCATCTCCCACGACCTACGCGCCCCGGCGCGGGCCATTGGCGGCTATGCCGCGGCGCTGGAGGAGGATGCAGGGCCCCGGCTCGGCGAGGAGGAGCGCGACTACCTCGCCCGCATCGCCGGCGCCGCCGAGAGGATGGACGCGTTGATCGACGACATCCTCGGCTACAGCCGCCTGGCGCGGCAGGACATCGCGCTGCGCCGGGTGCCGCTCGAGGAGGTGGTGGAGGCGGTGCTCGACCAGTCCCGCACCGAGCTGAAGGACGCACGGGTCGAGGTGCTGCGGCCGATGCCGGCGGTCAGCGGCCATGCCGGCGTGCTGGTCCAGGCGGTCGGCAACCTGGTGGGCAATGCGCTGAAATTCCGCCCGCCCGGCGAGCCGCCGCAGGTGACGATCCGCTGCACCGAAGGCGAGGGCGGCCTCGTCCGCCTCTGGGTCGAGGATCGCGGCATCGGCATCGCGCCGGAGCACCAGGAGCGCATCTTCCGCCCCTTCGAGCGGCTGCACGGGCGGGAAGCCTTCGCCGGCACCGGCGTCGGCCTCGCCATCGTGCGGCGGGTGGCGGAGCGGCTGGGCGGCCGCTGCGGCGTCGTCTCCGCATCGGGCGAGGGCAGCCGCTTCTGGATCGACCTGCCGCGCTGGACGGAGCCGGGCGAGGCGGCCGTCAGAGCAGCCCCTCACGGCGGAAGCTGAGGTGCCGGCCGCGGCCGATGATGAGGTGGTCGTGCAGCGCGATGCCGAGCACGCCGACCGCCGCCTTCACCTCGGCCGTCATGGCGACGTCCTCCCGCGAGGGCGTCGGGTCGCCCGAGGGGTGGTTGTGCACCAGGATCAGCGCCGTCGCATGCAGCTCCAGCGCGCGCTTCACCACCTCGCGCGGATAGACCGGCGTGTGGTTCACCGTGCCGCGCGCCTGCGCCTCGTCGGCGATCAGCCGGTTGCGGGTGTCGAGGAAGAGGATGCGGAACTGCTCGATCTTCTCCTCCGCCAGCACGGCGGTGAGGTAGCCGATCAGCCGCTCCCAATTGTTCAGGATGGGCCGGTCCATTACCTCGGCCCGCGCCAGGCGGAGGGAGGAGGCCTGCACCAGCTTGAGCGCCGCGACGCTGTGCGGGCCGAGGCCGCGCGTCGCCATCAGCTGGTCCTGCGGCGCGGCGAGCACGGCGCCGAAGCTGCCGAAGCGGTTGATCAGTGCCTTGGCCAGCGGCTTGGTGTCGCCCTTCGGCATGGCGAAGAAGAGCAACATCTCCAACAGCTCGTAATCGGCCAGCGCCTCCGCCCCGCGCTCCAGCAGCTTCTCCCGCATCCGCGCGCGGTGGCCATGCGGGCCGGTGCTGGGGAAGGGCAGCTCGGCCGGGATGCGGGCGGGGAAGGGTGCCTCCATCCGCTCGAGCACCGGCGTCTCGGCGGCCGGCGCCCGGTCGAAGGCGACCGGCGCGACGCCCTCATGGAAGCCGCGAGGCGGCGGCGCGTCATCGCCCCTAATTTGCAGCCACTTCCTCAGCCACACCGCACCCCGCCTCCCGCCGGGTGGGGCGATCATGCCAAGACCGATGCAAATGTAAAACGTTTATTGATGGCTATGGATGATAGCGCGGCGGCAAGTAGACAGACCATTCTAAAACGTGCATTCTAATTGCCATGGTCAGGATGGCACGCTTCTCCGAGGACGACTTCATCGAGGCGACCATGGCGCTGGTTGCCGAGGGCGGCCCCGCCGCGGCCACGATGCAGGCCATCGCCCGCCGGGTGGGGGCGCCCACGGGCTCGATCTACCACCGCTTCGAGTCACGGGCAGCCATGCTCGGCGCGGCCTGGAACGCCGCCTATGCCTCCTTCACCGCCGCGCTGGCGCCGTTGCTGCGGGCGGGCCGTCCCCGCGACGCGGCGCTGGCCATCCTGCCCTGGGCCCGGGAGCACGAGCGCCGCGCCCGCTTCCTGCTCCTGCACGAGCCCATTGCCCTGTTCGAGGACACCCCGCCGCCGGCGCCGCTGCGGGCGGAGCTGGAGCGGCTGGAGGAGAGTTTCGACGGCGCCTTCCGCGCCTGCGTCGCCACCCGCGGCGACGGCGCCCTCCGCGAGGAGGATCTGGCGCGGGCCAAATTCCTGATCTTCGACGCCCCGATCGCCATCCTCCGCCCCCATCTCATGCGCGGCGGCCCGCTGCCGCCCTTCGCGGAGCGGATGATCGCCGAGCTCCATGCCGGGATGCCCATCGGCTAAGGGCGCCCTTCTTTTCCCATGCCTGACGGAGTGCCGATGGACGACCCCGCCCAGCGCCGCAGCATCAAGCTCCACGCCGCGCAGGATTTCGCCCCGATGCGGCGGGCGGGGCGGCTTGTCGCGGCCGCCCTCGACATGATCGCCGCCCATGTCCGGCCGGGCATCACCACGGCGGAGCTCGATCGCCTCTGCCATGAATTCGTGCTGGACCACGGGGCCAGGCCCGCCTCGCTGGGCTACAACGGCTATGCCCATGCGACCTGCATCTCGCTCAACCATGTCGTCTGCCACGGCATCCCCGGCGAGCGGCGGCTGGCGGAGGGCGACATCCTCAACATCGACCTGGCGGTGGTGGTCGACGGCTGGCATGGCGACAGCAGCCGCATGTACGGCGTCGGCAAGGTCGGCAACCGCGCCGCCCGCCTCATGGAGGTGGCGCGGGAGGCGATGATGCGCGGCATCGCGGCGATCCGCCCGGGTGCCACGGTCGGGGATATCGGCCATGCCATCCAGCGCCATGTGGAGGCGGAGCGCTTCAGCGTCGTCCGCGACTTTTGCGGCCACGGCCTGGGGCGCGTCTACCACGACGCGCCGAACATCCTGAACTACGGCCGCCGGGGCGAGGGGGCCCGGCTGCGCCCCGGCATGTTCCTGACCGTCGAGCCGATGGTGAATGCGGGACGGCCGGAGGTGAAGGTCCTGAGCGACGGCTGGACGGCCGTGACGCGGGACCGGAGCCTTTCCGCGCAATTCGAGCACAGCGTCGGCGTGACCGAGGCGGGATGCGAGATCTTCACCCTGTCGGAGGGCTGAAGGGCAACCCCCGCTCCGGCGTCTCCGCCGCCGCCAGCACCCGGGCGGCCGGCAGCAGGATCTCGCAGCGCAGCCCCCCTGGCTCCCAGTGCTGCTCCACGCTGCCGCCGAGCTGCCGCGCCAGCGTCGCCTGCAGGACGCGCGTGCCGAAGCCGCTGTCCTGCGGCGGGGCCACGACCGGCGGCCCACCACTCTCCCGCCAGATCATGCGCAGCCGCGCCGGCGGCCCGGCCAGGATCTCCCAGCGCAGCAGGAGCCGCCCCTCCGCCCGCGACAGCGCGCCGTACTTGGTCGCATTGGTTGCCAGCTCATGCACCGCCATGGCCAGCGCCTGCACCGCATTGGCGCCGATGGTGAGCGTCGCACCCTCCAGCCGCACCTGCCCCCGGCTACCGTCGAGGAAGGGAGCCAACTCCCCACGTAGCAGCGTGGCGAGGTCGACGCCCTGCCACTGCGTCTGCGACAGCAGCGCCAGCGCCTGGGCGAGGGCGGTGATCCGCCCGTCGACCCGCTCGACATAGCTCGGCAGGTCGGGCGCCCGGGTCAGCCGCAGCGCCGCGCGGGCGGTGGCCAGCGCGTTCTTGGCGCGGTGATCGACCTCGCGCATCAGCAGGTCGCGCCGCATCTCCGCCTCGCGCTGCTCGGAGATGTCCTCCACCAGCACGACGACCCGCCCCGCCTCGCCCGGTAAGGGCGCGGAGGAGATGCGGACCGGCAGGCGCGAGCCGTCGGGCCGTTCGTATTCCTTCTCGTAGGGGCTCCACCAGCCGCGGGTGCGGGCCTCGGCGACGGCCTGCTCGTCGCGGACCAGGTGCTCCGGCGGGGTGACGTGCCGCCAGTCCCAGCCTCCGGCCTCGAATTCGGCCCGGCTGCCGCCGGTCATCTCCAGCAGCCGGTCGTTGCAGAGCTGCGTCGCGCCGGTGGCGAGGTCGAAGACCGACATGCCGACCGCCCGGCTCTCGAAGACGCCGCGGAACCGCGCCTCGGCCTCCTGCCTTGCCTCGGCCGCGGCGCGGGCCGCCGCCTCGCGGGCCAGAGCCGCCTCCGCCGCCTTCGCCGCCCGGGCCTGGCGCAGCGCCAGCCAGCCGCTGCCGAACAACGTCAACGCCGCCGCCAGCGCCACCAGCCCATAGGCCCGCAGATTAACCCGCCACCGCCCGAGCAGCGCCTCGGTATCGGCGCCGAAGCTGACATAGGCTGGCCAGCGCCCGACCTTGCGATAGGCGAAGATCCGGTCCTTGCCGTCGACGGGCGAGGCATCGCGGTCGAGCCCCCGCTCCGGCCGTTGCCCGATGGCCTGCATCAGCGGGCTCCCCGGCGCCATCCGGTCCGGGGCGTCGCCCGCCGGGGTGCGGGCGAGACGGATGCCATCCGCCCGCATCAGCAGCGCCGCATGGCGAAAAGGCGGTGCCGCCTCGCGAAAGACACGGGTGAAGTACTCGGGGCTCAGCGAGACATGGATGGTGCCGAGGAAGCGCCCCTCCGGCCCCCGCCGCCGCCGGCTGACCGCGAAGGAGGCGACGGTGGTCGCCCGGCCGCGGAAGGCGGCGCTGACATAGCTGCCGGCCCCGGCGTCGTCGCGCTGGGCGGTGAAGAAGTCGCGGTCCCCGATGCTGGTGCTGCGGTCCCAGCCCTGGCTGCCTGCCAGCACATAGCCCCGCGCATCCGCCACCCAGACCGAGACGATCTGGTCGAGCGGCTGCTTCACCGCGGCGAGGAAGGCGCTGACCTCCGGCCCGGCGATCCGCTCGTCGTCCATCCCCTCGATGCGGTCCTGCACCCGGTCCAGCACCAGGTCGGCGGTGTCGAACACCTTGGCGACATGCTCGTGCATGACCGCCGTGGTGCGCTCCACCGTCTCGGTTCCCTCGCGCAGCACCTCGCCGCGGTTCCACCAGGCGGCCACGCCGAAGACGGTGGCCGGCACCAATACCGCGGCGATGAGGACGAACAGCTGGAAACGCGTGGCGGACAGCATCGGGGCCGGTCGGGATCCTGCTGACGGTGGGGCGGGGTCAGGCCAGCCGATTCCCCCAACCGGCTCACAGGTTCGCGCGGCTTCGATGTGCCCGAGCGACGGCGGCGAAGGCAATGGGCATTTTGCTGCCGGCACTCACGCCGCCGCTTCCTCCTCCGGGTGTCCCGGTGCCGTTTCCCAGCCCGGCCCGGCGATGGTGACGATGCGCCGCCCCGTCAGGTCCGGCCGGGTGACGATCGCCCCGCGCTCCTCGATGAAGGCCAGCGCCCGCCTTGCCCGGCTGGCCGAACGCGTGCCGTAGGCCCGGGCGATGGCGGCATCCGAGGGGCAGGGCGCCGCCGCCAGCGCCGCCCGCGCCAGCAGCAGGAAGACGCCCTGGAGGTCCTCCGGCAGCGGCGCCGCCCGCGCCACCGCCTCCGCCCAGTCCTCGCCCTCGGCCATCTCGGCGGGTACCCCGGCCTTGCCGATGGCGAGCAGCCGGCGGAAGGCGGCCATGTCGGGCAGCTTGCTGCCGATCTGCTCGATCCGGCAGCGCACCAGGAAGTCCTGGTAGAGCACCGCGGCCGGGCGATAGCCGCTGTCGGGGTCGGCCAGCACCTGGCGCATCACCGCCTCCAGCCGCCTTTGCCGCTCGGCCTCCTGCTCGGCCGAGGGCGGCGGCAGGGCGGGGGGCGGCGCCGGCCGGGCGGCGGCGAGCTGGGCCAGGATGTCGGGCGGCGGGGGTGGCGAAGCGCGGCGCGGCCGGGGCGCCTCGGGCGCCGGCGGCTGGAGGATCAGCGCCCGCGCATCCTCGGGCAGCTGGCTCGGCAGCGGCGTCAGCTTCGGCGCCGCGCCGCGCGATTCCGTCTCCACCGCGCCGATCCTGACCGGCAGCGGCCGCCGGGCAAGCGCCGGCCCGAGCGCCACGAAATGCCCCTGCCGGAGGTCGCGGAACATCTCCGCCTGGCGCTTCTCCATCCCGAGCAGGTCGGCCGCGCGCGCCATGTCGATGTCGAGGAAGGTGCGCCCCATCAGGAAATTGCTGGCCTCGGCCGCCACGTTCTTGGCGAGCTTCGCCAGCCGCTGGGTGGCGATGATCCCGGCCAGCCCCCGCTTCCGCCCGCGGCACATCAGGTTGGTCATGGCGCCGAGCGAGACCTTCCGCGCCTCGTCCGCCACCTCGCCGGCGGCCATGGGGGCGAAGAGCTGCGCCTCGTCCACCACCACCAGCATCGGCGTCCAATGTGCCCGCTCGGCATCGAACAGCCCGCCGAGGAAGGCGGCGGCGCGCCGCATCTGCCCCTCGGTGTCCAACCCCTCGAGGTTGAGGATCACGGAAACCCGGTGCTGCCGGATGCGCTCCGCCGCGAGCTGCAAGCCGGCCTCGGAATGGCCCGCCGCATCGATCACGAGATGGCCGAAGCGGTCGGCGAGCGTGACGAAATCCCCCTCCGGGTCGATCACCGCCTGCTGCACCCAGGCGGCGCTCCCTTCCAACAGCCGGCGCAGCAGGTGGGACTTGCCCGAGCCGGAATTGCCCTGGACCAGCAGGCGGGTGGCCAGCAGCTCCTCGAGGTCCATCAGGGCGGGGGCGCCGGCTTCCGTCTGGCCGAGATCGATGCGGACCGTCATGGCGCGGTGGTAGCGCAGCGGCGCGCTTCCATAAACAGGGTCTTCATTCTTCCGGTGGCATGATCCGGCCGTGCTCAGGGCCAGGAGAGTGAGGCGATGCAGGCTGGAACCGCCGGGGAGGTGCTGGCGCTCCGCGCCGAGATGGGCGGCATGTTCTCCGAGCTGCGCGGCTTCATCGACCGCCGCATCGCCGAGCTGAGCGCCGAGGTCCATGCCACGGTGCAACTCGTCGATTACTCCGAGGAAAACCTTTCCGGCCAGCTCGGCCGCATCCACGAGCAGATCGCGACGCTGATCGCCATCCCCGCCGCCACCACGCGCAACAGCGGCGTCGAGCTGGAGGCGGTGGTGCAGGCGACGGAGGCGGCCGCCAACACCATCATGGAGGCCGCCGAGGCCATCCAGGACTGGCTCGCCAGCGACCGCAAAGACGAGGCCTCGCTCCGCCTGGTTTCGGAGAAGGTCAGCTCCATCTTCGAGGCCTGCTCCTTCCAGGACGTCACTGGCCAGCGTATCCGCCGTGCCATACAGCACCTCCAGCAGGTCGAGCAGATGCTGGAAGGGATGATCCCCGGCACCGCCGCCCCGGTCGAGACGGTCGAGGTCAAGGCGGTGATGCACACCGTCGCCGAGCCCGAGACCGCCGGCCCCGACCTCGCCCAGGCCGAGATCGACCGCCTGCTGAACGATTTCTGACGGCCCGGGCCCTTTCCATGAATGGCAGGGTTGCGCAGGATCAATTGGCATTTGCCGCCGATGCGGACATATGGCGGATCACACCGTCGATGCCGGACCCGATGCACACGCGCCAAGCCTTCCTCGCCCATTGCCGCGCCAATCTCGCCGAACTGCGCCGCGAGGGCCGCTACCGGGAATTCGCCCATCTGGAGAAACTGGCCGGGCGCTTCCCGCTCTACCGCTGGCATGCGCCGCAGGGCGTGCGGGAGGTCACCGTCTGGTCCTCCAACGACTATCTCGGCATGGGCGCGCACCCGCAGGTGCTGGCCGCCGCCGCCCGGGCGGTCGAGGAGCATGGCGCAGGCGCCGGGGGCACGCGCAACATTTCCGGCACCTCGCCGCTGCATGTGGCGCTGGAGGCGGAGCTCGCCTCGCTGCACGGCAAGCCCGCCGCGCTGCTCTTCGGCAGCGGCTACATCGCCAACCAGGCCGGCATCGCCGCGGTGCTGGAGGCGCTGCCCGGCTTCATCGTCTTCTCCGACGCCAAGAACCACGCCTCGATGATCGCCGGCATGCGCGGCGCCAAGGGCGCCGGGCGGGTGATCTGGCAGCACAACGACCTCGCCGATCTCGAGGCGAAGCTCGCCGCCGCGCCCCCCGGCGCTCCGAAGCTGATAGCCTTCGAGAGCGTCTACTCCATGGATGGCGACATCGCCCCGATCGGCGCCATCTGCGACCTCGCCGAGCGCTACGGCGCCATGACCTATCTCGATGAGGTCCATGCCGTCGGCCTCTACGGCGCTGCCGGCGGCGGCATCTCGGAGCGGGACGGCGTGGCGCACCGCGTCGACCTGATCGAGGGCACGCTGGCCAAGGGCTTCGGAGTCTTCGGCGGCTACCTCGCCGGCGATGCCGACATGGTGGACTACATCCGCAGCACCGCGGGCGGGCTGATCTTCACCACCGCCCTGCCGCCCGCCGTCGCCGCCGCCGCGCTCGAGAGCGTCCGCCTGCTGAAGCGGGACGGGGCCCGGCGCGCGGCGCTGGCCGAGCGCGCCGCCGCGCTCAAGGCCGCCCTCGATGCCGCCGGCCTGCCGCGCATCCCGGGGCCGAGCCACATCGTGCCCGTCTGGGTCGGCGAGGCGGAGCTCTGCCGCCAGGTCGCGCGCCGCCTGCTGGAAGAGCACGGCATCTACGCCACGCCGATCAACTATCCGACCGTGCCGCGCGGGACGGAGCGCCTTCGCCTCTGCGCCACGCCTTTCCATACCGATGCGATGATGGCCGCGCTCGTCACCGCGCTCCGCGCCGTGCTGCCGACGGGGCTCAGGCAGGCGGCGGAATAGCAGCCGCCGGCGCCGCCGCCCGGCCGAGGAACGCCGGCCCCTCCACCTCCGCCGCGGCGAGGCCGCGGTCGAGGTCGAGCCCGGTCATCCGCCAGTCATGCACGGCGAGTGGCAGTGGCCGCAGCAGCCGCTCGTGGAACTGCGTCGGCCAGCGCACCCCCTGGCGCTCGACATGCCCCCAGGCATCCACTTCGGCGATGGCGCCGCGCGTGCCCTCCATCCCTTCCAGCCCGAAGCGGACGCGCCGCATCAGCCGCGCCTCCCGGTCGAGGAAGAGAGCGATGCGCTCGGCGCCCGAGAAGCCGAGGCCGGGGATCATCCGCCCGCGCAGCACCGCGCAAAGCCAGTGCTGGCCGCCGACCGTGACCGCCTCATCCTCGGCCCGCTCGAGGATGGCCATGCGCGGCGTCCCCCAGCCACCCGCCAGCAGCATCGGCCCGAGCAGGAAGAGCGCGTAGCCATCCGCCACCAGCGCGGCGGCGGCCCGGCGCTCCGCATCCTCCGCCGGCTCGCCGTTGAACCGGACGCGCACCTCGCCCGTCGTCCCGCCGCCGGAGCGCCGCACCACCTGCTTCCGCCCCGCCGGCCCCGCATGGGCCTGGGCGACGATCCCCTCCCGCGGCAGCAGCCGCTCCTCGGAGGTGCCGCGGAAGCCCCGATCAACCAGCGCCGGCTGCAGCCGGCCGATGATGGGGGCCCAGTCCCCGGCATAGCTGACGCTGACGTCGCGGATGCGCCGGAAGGCCTCCAGCCCATGCGCCGCGGCGCTCTCCTCCAGCAACGCATGCGCCTCGGGCGTGCTGGCCGCGATTCTCGCCTCGGGCAGCGGCGAGGCGCAGGCGGCCAGCGCAAGCGGGGCGAAGAGCGTGGTGCGGCGTGTCGGCATGCCGCCGAGCATAGGTCAGGCGAGCAGCCGCCGCGCCCCCTCCCAAACCGAGCGGGCGATCTCCCCCGCCGGCTCCGCCCGCGCCAGCCCCGCCGACTGCCCCGCCCAGGCCTGGATGCGCCCGATATCACCCGCCCTGGTTCCCTGCTCCCGCATCGCTCCGGTGAGCCCGCGCTGCACCGGGTAGGGCGCGGGCGGCGGCGCATCCGGCGCCGTCGCCGCCTCGACATAGGCGGCGGCCAGGCTCCGCCCGGCCCGCCCGCTGAAGACCCGGCTGACCCGCGTGCCCTCCGGCGCCGCCCCGCCCAGCGCCTCGGCCCAGGCCGGGGCGATTCCCGCCTCGGGCGCGCGGAGGAAGCCGGTGCCGATCTGCGCCGCCGAGGCGCCGAGGGCGAGCGCCGCCGCCACGCCCCGCGCATCGGCGATGCCGCCCGTCGCCACGACGGGGAGGCGCACCGCATCCACCACGGCCGGGACGAGCGCCATCAGCCCCACCATCTCCGCCTCCGCCCGCGCCGCGTCGAACCGGCCGCGATGCCCGCCGGCCTCCGCCCCCTGCGCCACCAGGATATCGGCCCCCGCCGCCTCCGCCGCGCGGGCCTCGGCGACGGTCGAGACGGTGGCCATCCAAGTGATGCCGCGCGCCTTCAGGCGCTCGACGAAAGCGGCGGGGAAGAGCCCCATGATGGAGGAGACGGCCGCCGGCGCCGCCTGCAGCAGCGCCTCGCATTGCGCCTCGAAGTCGAGGGTGGCGGCATCGCCCGCCTCCGCCGGCACCTCCGGTCCCCAGCCGCCGAGGAAACGCCGTACCGCTGCCTCGCGCGCCGGATCGCGGACGGGCGCCGGGTCCGGAACCCAAAGGTTCAGGCTGAAGGGCCCGTTGGTGGCACCCCGCACAGCGGCCGCCCAGGCGAGGATCGCCTCAGGGGGCATCAGCAGCGCCCCGCAGGCGCCCATGCCGCCGGCATTGGCGACGGCGATGGAGAGCGCTGGCGGGCAGGCCCCTGCCATCGGGGCGAGCAGGATCGGCAGGCGCAGGCCGAAGCGGTCGCAGAAGGCCGCGCTGCGGGCGAGGGCCGAGGTCATGGTCGTCGTCTCCGGACATGTGCCCCAAGGGTTCCGCCGCCGAGGCTTCGGCGCAAGCGATGATAGCCGATCGCCGCCATCGCTCCGGCAGATGGCTGCTTGCCTGCCCAGCGCAGGGGCGGCTTACTGGCAGGGGCAAGGGAGCGCACCGCCATGGATGCGGCTGATCTGCGGATCTTCGAGGCGGTGGCGCGGCTCGGCAGCATGAGCCGGGCGGCGCTGGCGCTGAACACCGTGCAGTCCAACGTCACCGCCCATATCCGTCAGATGGAGGCGCGGCTCGGCCTGGCGCTGTTCGAGCGTGGCGGGCGCGGCGTGCGGCTCACGGCGGCCGGCGCGCGGCTGCTGCCCCAGGCCGGGCGGGTGCTGCGCGCGCTGGAGGATGCCCGCCGCGCCGTGCTGGATGACGGGACGCCGCGCGGGCCGCTCTGCCTCGGCGCGCTGGAAACGACGACGGCGATCCGCCTCGGCCCTGCGCTGCATGACTTCGTCGCGGCCCATCCGTCGGTCGACCTCACCCTTCGCACCGGCACGACGGCGGAGCTGCTGGAGCGGGTGCTGGCGCAGGAGGTGGAGGGCGCCTTCCTTTGCGGCCCGGTGGCGCATCCGGCGCTGGAGGTTGAGCCGGTCTGGGAGGAGGAGCTGGTGCTGCTTTCGGCCCCCGGTATCCGCCCGCTGGCGCGGCTGCTGGCGGGGGAGGGGGATATCCGCATCATCGTGCTGCGCGCCGGCTGCTCCTACCGGCAGCGGCTGGAGGATGTGCTGGCGCGGCGCGGCATCCCGGCGCCGCGCCTGCTGGAATTCGGCACGCTGGAGGCGATTTTTGCCAGTGTCGCGGCCGGCCTTGGCATCACTCTGCTGCCGCGGGCCTTGGTCGGCCCGGTGGTGAAGCCCGGGCGGCTCTCGGTGGAGGCGCTGCCGCGCGGCGAGGGCCGGGTCGAGACGGTCTTTGCCCGCCGCCGCGACTGCTATGCCTCGGGTGCGCTCCGCGCATTTCTGGAAGTGATGCGCCGCCGGGATGCGAGCGCCGTCGACGCAGCCTGACCCGAAGGGTCCAGGGGCCCTTCAGCCCCTGGCCCTCCTCACCCCACCCCATGGCTTTTGAACCAGGCCAGCATCCGCGCCCACCCGTCCTTTGCCGCGCCCGCATGGCGCCTGCGGCAGCAGCCCGTCGAGGCCAAGCAGCGCGGATATGCTCAATGCTCCGCCACGGTGTTGGTGAGCGAGCCGATGCCGTCGATCTCGCAGCGGATGACATCGCCCGGCTTCAGCGTCCGCGGCGGCTGCATGGCATAGCCGACGCCCTCCGGCGTGCCGGTGATGATCACGTCGCCCGGCCGCAGCGTGAAGCCGAGCGAGAGCTGGTGGATGATCTCCTTCACATCGAAGATCATCTTCGAGGTATGGCTGTCCTGCCGCTTCTCGCCGTTGACGAAGCAGCGGATGCCGGTGTTGAGCGCGTCCAGCTCCTCGGCCGGCACGATCCAGGGGCCGAGCGGGCAGGAGCGGTCGAGCGACTTGCCCTTGAACCACTGCCCGTAGCGCCGCTGCAGCTCGCGCCCCGTCACGTCATTGCCGATGCTCCAGCCGAAGACATGGCTGAGCGCATCCTCCCGGCTGATGTTCACGCCCTCGCGGCCGATGATGCAGGCCAGCTCCACCTCGTAGTCGAGCCATTCGGTGACGCCGGTATGGGCGGGCACCAGCTCGTCCGGCCCGATCACCGCCTCCGGCGCCTTGGTGAAGAATTGCGGGTACTTCGGCAGCTCGGACTGGCTGATGCCGCGGGTCCGGTCGCCCTCGGCCACATGGTCCATGTAGTTGCGGCCGACGCAGAAGACATTGCGCCGCGGCCGGGGGATCGGCGCGAGCAGCCGGTAGCTGCCGGCCGACAGCACCGCCGCCGGGGGAGGGGAGGCGGCCAGCGCGCGCGCGGCAGCCAGCGCCCCCGGCCCGGCCTCGATCAGCGCCAGCATGTCGGCGGGCCCGTTGCCGGCCGCGGCCAGGTCGAGGATGCGGCCATCCTCCAGCACGGCGCCGAGGCGCGGTCCCTTCGGGTCGGAGAAGGTGGCAAGCTTGGTCATGGACGGCGTTCCTGAAGGTCGGGGCGGAAGGGGAGCCCGCGGGCGCGGCTGTGGCAAGCCCCCGGTATGTGGCGGCTTTTGTTGCACTCGCGGAGAGTTCAGCAACCTTCGGTTGCTTTGCGTGGCCTCCGCCGGTAATATGCCCGGCGCCATAACCCCTGTCCGAGAGCTGGCCGGTGCCGATTCCATCCCAGCCCTCTGCCCCCGTCATCGGCCCCGGGCCGAGCCGGCGCGGCATCCTGGCCGGCCTTGCCGCCCTTGCCGGTGCCGGGCCTGCCCGCGCGGCGGAGGCCTCGGCCGCCTTCCGCACCGAATGGTTCCGCTTCCAGACCCGTTTCCTACTGCCTGAAGGGCGGGTGATCGATACCGGCAATGGCGGCGTCTCCCATTCAGAAGGTCAGGGCTGGGGGCTGCTCTTCGCTCTCGCCGCGGATGACCAGGCCGGCTTCGAGCGCATCTTCGGTTGGACGCGGCGGGTGTTGCGGCGGCCGGGCGACAACCTGCATGCCTGGCGCTTCCGGCCCGATGCGGCGCTGCCGGTCGAGGATCCGAACAATGCGACGGATGGCGACATCTGCATCGCATGGGCGCTGCTCGATGCCGGCGCGCGCTGGGGCCTGCCGGACTACACCCTGGTCGGCACCGCGATCGCACGGGACATCCTGCGGCTGCTGGTCCGCCGGGTCGGCGCCTACAGCGTGCTGTTGCCGGGCGCGCGTGGCTTCGAACTGGCCGACGGCACCATCATCAACCCCTCCTACTATGTCTTCCCCGCCTTCGGGGCCCTGGCGCGGGCGGTGCCGGACCCGGCCTGGGTGCGGGTCGCGGCCGATGGGCTGGTGTTGCTGCGTGCCTGCCGCTTCGGCCGCTGGGGGCTGCCGCCGGACTGGGTGGTGCTCGGCCGGGCGGATGGCGGGCTGACCCTGCCGGCGAACTGGCCGCCACGCTTCTCCTTCGATGCGGTGCGGGTGCCGCTCTACCTATCCTGGGCAGGCCTCGGGGGCGAGCCGGCATTGGAGCGTGTTCGTCATTTTTGGACTGATCCCGCGCATCTGGCCATGCCGGCCTGGGCGGACCTGACCACCGATGCCATCGCACCCTACGCGGCTTCGCCTGGGGTGACAGCGGTCGCCCGCCTCGCCGGGGCGCAGCGGCCGGCCGGGCCCATGGCGCAACGGACCGAGCCCTCGGTCAGCGACGCGCCGGATTACTATTCCGCAGCCCTCAGCATGCTGGTGCGCATGGCAAGCCGGTGACCCTGCGTCAATCTTGATACTGCGGCTAAAATCCTATTCCGTTTTCGCTCGTTTCACGGCATGTTGTACCCGGTGCAAGGGAACAATTGCGAGATGGCACGGGACCCGGATGTTGCGCGCGTAGCGGCAGCCTTGAAGTCTCCTGGACTCCGTTATCGGAGCTTCGGGAATGAGCCGGTGCGTGGTGCTGCGTCTCAATCCGTGGACAATTCTCTGGATTCGTTCCCGCTGGTCGGCGCCGCCATCGAGGCCGCGACGGCGGAAACCCAGCAGTTCCCGCCCGCGGCCGAGCTACACGCCTCGGTGCCGCCGCCGAGCTTCGTCCCGCTGCCGGCCGATTTCGCCAGCCGGCCCTCGCCCGGCCCGGTCGATCTCAGCTACCCGCTGCCCGAGCCCACCCGTCCGGCCGCGCCGCCGCCGGCTGCCGAGATTCCCTGCCGATCGGCGCCGCCCGCCGCCGAACGTCCCTACCGGCCAATGCCGCCCCCGGCCGAGCCGTTGGCGCCTTCCGACACCCTCGCCGCCCTGCTGAACGGCGTGGCGCAGGGCGTCTCCCGGCCGAGCTGGCCCGCGCCGATGCCGCAGGCCTGCTGCCCGCCGGCATGGTCACCCTCCCGCTTGCCGAGGTGATGCGCCTCGTCGGCGGCACGATGCCCGACCCGGCCTCGCCCTTCGCCGCCTTCCGCGTCGCCGGCGGGCCGTCCGGCGCACGGTAGCCAGGACCCGAGGGGAACGGAAGGATGCCGCTGATCTGCATCGCCGCACCCAAGGGAGGCGTCGGCAAGACCACGCTCGCCGCCAACCTCGCCGGCACGTTGCATCGCGCCGGCCAGCCGGTGCTGGCGATGGATTGCGACCCGCAGAACGCGCTCCGCCTGCATTTCGGCCTGCCGGTGCGGGACGGCGCCGGCTTCCTGATGCAGCTTCCCCTCCGCCCCGACTGGCGCAGCCTGGTGCGCGACACCGAATCCGGCGTCGCCCTGCTGCCGCATGGGGCCAACGACATCCGCGCCGCCCTCCGCCTCGCCGCTGCGCTGGAGCGCGAGCCGGAACTGCTGCTCGCCCCGGTGCGGGCCATGCTGGCAGAGCCCGGCCTTCTCCTCGTCGCCGATCTGCCGCCCGGCCCCTCGCAGATGCTGAACCTGCTGGCGCCGCTCGCCGACCTCGTCGTCACCGTGCTGCTGGCGGATGCGACCAGCGCCGCCCTGCTGCCCGAGATCGACAGCGGCCGCTTCCTCGGCAGCGGCGCGCTGGCCGCGCTGCATGCCGCGCGCGTGCGCGTCGTGCTGAACCAGGTGGAGGCCACCTCCCGACTTTCCCGTGCGGTGGCCGGGGCGATGGCGCGCCATCTCGGCCCGCGCCTGCTCGGCGCCGTTTGCCGCGACGAGGCGGTGGCCGAGGCACTCGCCACCCAACGCCTGCTGCACGCCGAGGCGCCCGGCAGCGCCGCCGCCCTCGACATCGCGGACATCGCCCGCGGCATCACAGCCCTGCTGCCGCCCTTGCCCCTGCCGCCCACGCCCTTGCCGATGGAGCCGGTCGCGCCATGAGCACCAGCACGCGCGAGCGTCTCGCCCGCCTGCCCTTCATGCGCAGCCGCATCGGCGGCGCGGTCGCCAGCATCATCGGGCTCTTCGCGGCGCTGATGGTGATCGTCGCGCCGCTCGAGCCGGAGGACCAGGCCTACCTGGCCATCGGCGGGGTGATGCTCTTCCTCGTCGCCAACGTCTTCCGCGGCCGCGTGGTGACGCTCGCCCTCGCGGCGCTCTCCTCCATCGTCTCGCTGCGCTACCTCTACTGGCGGCTCAACGACACGCTCGACTAGGCGAGCTTCTGGCAGACCTTCTTCGGGACCGGCCTGGTGCTGGCCGAGGTCTATGCCGGCGTCGCCCTCATCCTCTCCTACTTCCAGACGCTCTGGCCGCTCGAGCGGAAGCCGGTGCCGCTGCCGGAGGATGTCGCGGCCTGGCCGGTCGTCGATGTCTTCATCCCGACCTACAACGAGCCGCTGGAGGTGGTGAAGCCGACCATCTTCGCCGCACTCGCCATCGACTGGCCGCCCGAGAAGCTGCGCGTCCACGTGCTCGACGACGGCCGGCGCGAGGAGTTCCGCCGCTTCGCCGCCGAGGTCGGCGCCAACTACATCACGCGCCCCGACAACAAGGGCGCCAAGGCCGGCAACATCAACCACGCGATGGGCATCACCGATGGCGAGTTCATCGCCATCTTCGACTGCGACCACGTGCCGACGCGCGCCTTCCTCCAGCTCACCCTCGGCTGGCTGCTGCGCGACCGCGACCTCTGCATGGTGCAGACGCCGCACCACTTCTATTCGCCCGATCCCTTCGAGCGGAACCTCGTCTCCGGCTTACGCGTGCCGAACGAGAACCTGCTCTTCTACGGTCTCATCCAGCAGGGCAACGACTTCTGGGGCGGCACCTTCTTCTGCGGCTCCTGCGCCGTCATCCGGCGCGAGGCGCTGGAGGAGATCGGCGGCGTCCCGACCGAGACGGTGACGGAGGACTGCCACGCCTCGCTGCGCATGCAGCGCCTCGGCTGGCGCACCGCCTACCTCCGCATGCCGCTCGCGGCCGGCCTCGCGACCGAGCGGCTGATGCTGCATATCGGCCAGCGGATGCGCTGGGGGCGGGGGATGATCCAGATCCTCCGCATCGAGAACCCGCTGACGGCGAGCGGCCTCGGGTGGTCCGAGCGGCTTTGCTACTTCATGGCGATGTTCCACTTCCTTTTCCCGCTGCCGCGCTTCGTCTTCCTCACCGCGCCGCTCGCCTACCTGCTCGGCGGGCATACCCTCATCGCCGCCTCGCCGCTGGCGATCGTCGCCTATGCCGGGCCGCACATCATCCATTCCATCGTAACGGCGAGCCGCATCCAGGGCCGCGTCCGCCATTCCTTCTGGTCGGAGATCTACGAAGCCGTGCTCGCCGTCTACCTGCTGCCGGTCACGCTGGCGACGCTGCTCGACCCGCGCCGCGGCAGGTTCAACGTCACCGACAAGGGCGGCACGCTGGCCGATGGCTATTTCGACATGCGCGCGGTCGGGCCGAACGTCGTGCTCGCCCTCTTCCTCGCCGCCGGCCTCGGCTTCGGCGTCTGGGGGCTGCTGACCAACCCGACGCAGAGCCTCGAATTCCAGGCCTACATGCTGAACCTCGTCTGGGCCTCGCTCTGCTTCATCACGGTGATGACCGGCCTCGCGGTCGGGCGCGAGCGGCGCCAGCTGCGCGAGCGGGCGCGCATCAGCGCCGACGTGCCGGCAACCATCCTGCTGCCCGACGGCCGGGCGGTCGAGGGCGACACGCGCGACCTCTCGCTCGGCGGCGCGGCAATCTATGCCGACCGGCCCGAGGGCATGCTCGACGACGCGGTGGTGACGCTCGAGCTGCATTGCGGCAACGAGGTGATCCCGCTGCCGGCCGAGGTGCTGCGCTGGACGGAGGGGCGGCTGCAGGTGCGCTTCGCCCCGCAGGACCTGCATGACGAGGGGCGCATCGTCCGGGCCGTGCTCGGCCGGGCCGATGCCTGGGTGGCCTGGGACGACACGCGGACCGACCGGCCGCTGCGCTCGCTGCGGGAGGTCATGGTGAGCATCACGGGCTTGGTGCGGGGCGGCTCGCAATTCTCGCTGCGCCGCCGCGGCCCGGCGCGGGGCCAGCAGGCCCCCGTCATCACCGAGCCGCAGCGGCCGCCGGCACCGCCCGCCCGGGCCGTGACGCGCCGCGCCGCGCTGTGGCTGCTCGCCTCCCTCGGCCTCGCCGCCGCCGGCGAAGCCGCAGCGCAGCCGCGCGCCTTTGGCCAGGCCCCGGCCTCCGCCCCGGCGCTCGCCGCGCCCGGCGCGCAGGACCCGACGCTCGGCACGCGGCGCATCAGCTATACGCTGCGCCAGCTCGGCCTCCGCGCGCCGATGCAGCTCCGCGGCACTTCGGACCTCCAGGGCGTGCTCTTCGGCATCCGCGGCGACGAGGTGGTGACGGATGCCCGCCTCGTGCTGCAAGGCTCCACCTCGCCCCAGCTCATCCCCGAGCTGAGCCAGATCTCCGTCGCGCTCAACGAGCAGTTCGTCGGCGCCATCCAGCCGGACCGCAACCGGCCGAATTTCGGCCCGCTCGAATTCCCGGTGAACCCGGTCTTCTTCGCCGACAACAACCGGCTGAATTTCCGCTTCTCCGGCCGCTACGCGGTGGAGTGCAACGACCCGCTCTCCGGCCTGCTCTGGGCCGTCGTCTCCGACACCTCGACGCTCAGCCTCACCCTCGAGAAGCTGCCGCTGACGCGCGATCTGGCCCGGCTGCCGGAGCCTTTCTTCGACCCGCGCCTGCTGCGCGAGCCGCTCGTCCTGCCGGTCGTCCTGGCCGAGGCCGCGGGCAACGACGTGCTGCGCGCGGCCGCCATCGCCTCCTCCTGGTTCGCGGTGCAGGCCGACTACCGCACCGCCCGCTTCCCGGTTTCCGCCGCACCGCCGGCGCGTGGCCATGCGGTGATGATCGTCACCAGCGGCGACGTCATCCAGGGCGTTCCCCTGCCGCGCTTCGACGGCCCGACCGTCGCCCTGCTGCCCAACCCGAACGACCCGTTCGGCCTGCTCCTGCTGCTCGGCGGCCGGACCGGGGCGGAGGCGGTAGCCGCCGCCTCCGTGCTCGCCGTCGGGCGCGAGGCGTTGTCGGGCGAGGCGGCCATCGTCCAGCTGCCGGACGTGCCCGCGCGCCAGCCCTATGACGCGCCGCGCTGGATCCGCAGCAACCGCCCGGTGAAGCTCGGCGAACTGGTGGACCCGACGGAGCTTCAGGTTTCCGGCTATTCGCCGGGCGCCATCTCCATCCCCTTCCGCACCGCGCCCGATCTCTTCACCTGGCGCAACCAGCCGCTCCAGGCCGATATCCAGTTCCGCGCCCCCCCGGGCCCGATCGTCGACGTCGCCGTTTCCCGTGTCGATGCGACCATCAACGACCTCTACCTGAAGAGCTTCCCGCTGCGCGGGTCGGAGCCGGCCTGGCCGCTCTCCGCCATCGCCGGCTGGTTCGGCCGTGGCGGCGACCGTTCGGAGGCGCGGCTCGGCATCCCGCCCTGGATCGTCTTCGGCCAGAACGAGCTGCAATTGCGCTTCGACATGCGCCCGCTCTCGCGTGACGACTGCGTGGCCATTCCCGGCGACATCCGCGCCGGCATCGATCCGGACAGCACCATCGACCTTTCCTCGGCCCATCGCTTCACCCGGCTGCCGAACCTCGCCTACTTCGCCAGCTCCGGCTTCCCCTTCACCCGCCTCGCCGACCTTTCGACGACGGCCGTGGTGCTGCCGGACCGGCCGAGCGCGCAGGAGCTTTCCGCCTTCCTCGGCCTGATCGGCCGCATCTCGGCCCTGGTCGGCTACCCGGCGACCGGCGTGCAGGTGGTGCGGCCGCAGGCGCTGGCCCAGGCGATGGAGAAGGACCTCATCGTCATCGGCGCGCTCGGCCGCCAGCCGGCGCTGCCGCAGCTGATGGGGGACGCGCCGGTGCAGATCGACGGCAACCGCCTCACCGTCGCGCTGCCGGACATGCTGGGCGGCTTCCGTCACATCTTCGGCGGCGGCGGGCGAGGGGCGGCGGCGGAGCGCGCCTCGGCCCAACTCGCGGCGCCGGGCGACGGGCTCGGCGCGGTCTTCGGCTTCGAATCGCCACTAAAGCCCGGCCGCTCGGTCCTGGCGCTCACCGGCACCACCCCCGCCGCGCTCGAGGACATGGTCGCCGCCTTGCAGGACCCGGAGCAGCTGCCTCGTGTCCAGGGTGACCTCGCCCTGCTCACCGCCGGCAAGATCCAGGGCTACAGCCTCGGCCGGACCTACAACACCGGCGTGCTGCCGCCCTGGCTCTGGCCGCAGGTCTATCTCTCGGCAAGCCCGGCGGCGCTGCTCGGCCTGCTTGCCCTCGCCATTCTGCTGGTCGCCGCGCCCTTCTACTGGGTGCTTCGGCGCCGCGCGATCCGCCGCCTGCGCACGAGGACAAGCTGATGCTCCGCCGCGCGCCTTTCATCGCCGCCGCGCTCGCCCTGCCCGGGGCGGCGCTCGCCCAGGGACAGGTCACCACGCCGGCCCCGGCCCAGCCCACCGCCGCCACTTCCGCCCAGGGCGGGCAGGAAGGCGCCATCGCCGCCCTGCTCGACCAGGCGAATTACTGGCGCCTGCAGAACCGGCCGGAACTCGTCATCCGTACGCTGGAGCGGCTGCTGGTTGTCGATCCGCGCAACGTGGAAGCGCTGGCCGGCGCCGCCCAGGCGCATGCCCAGCTCGGCCACCGCCAGCCGGCCGAAAGCTACCTCGCCCGGCTGCGCCAGGTGGCCCCCGGCGACCCGCGGCTCGGCGAGACCGACATCACCGTCCGCGCCGCGACCGTCGATACCGGCGCCCTGGCGGAGGCCCGGCGCCTCGCCGGGGCCGGCCGCGCCGCCGAGGCGGTGCAGCGCTACCGCGAGCTGTTCCGCGGTGCCGCGCCGCCCGACGGCTACGCCCAGGAATACTACGCGACCCTCGCCGGCACCGAGCAGGGCTACCCGGAGGCCTGTGACGGCCTCGCCCGCCTCGCCGCCCGCTCGCCGAGCGACATGCGCCTGCAGCTCGCCTATGCCCAGGTGCTGACCTACCGGGACGCCACCCGCAACGACGGCATCGGCCGCCTCCGCCAGCTCGCCGCCAACCCGGAGGTGACGAACACCGCCACCGCCGCCTGGCGCCAGGCGCTGCTCTGGCAGGGGCCGAGCCGGGACATGGTCCCGGCGCTGCAATCCTTCCTCGAGCGCTTCCCCAACGATGCCGACATTGCCCGCAAGCTGGCCGAGGCGCAGAACCCGCCCGCCGGCACACCGGACGAGGCGAGCCTCACCCGCATCCGCGGATTCGAGCAGCTGAATGCCGGCCGCCTGCGCGACGCCCAGCGCGATTTCGAGGCCGCCGTCGCCCGCAACCCGGAGGATGCCGATGCGACCGGCGGCCTCGGCCTGGTCCGGCTCCGCGAGGGCCGCTACGGCGAGGCGCGCAGCCTGCTCGAACGCGCCATCCGCCTCGCCCCGGAGAAGCGCGACCAGTGGCAGCGCGCCCTGGACGGCGCCGGCTATGCCGCCGACCTCGCCACTGCCCGCAGCCAGCTCCAGGCCGGCAACCTCGACGCCGCCGAGCAGACGCTGCGCCGCGCCACCGGCCGTGGCGCCGGCGACAAAGCCGATGCCGATGCGCTGCTCGGCGACCTCGCGCTGCGCCGCGGCGACCTGGCCGGCGCCGAGGCGCGCTACCGCGCCGCGCTCGCCCGCCGCCCCAATCTCGGCCCCGCCGCGAGCGGCCTCTACGAGGTGCTCCAGCAGGGGGGCCGCTTCGCCGAGGCGGAGGAATTGCAGCGCAACGCTCGCGGTCCGCTCGCCGGCGGCGATGCCATGTCCGGCCGGGCGAACGCCATCCGCACCGAGGCCCAGCGCAACCCGGACCCGGCGGCGGCCGTCGCCATGCTCCGCCAGGCGCTCCAGACCGACCCGTCGAGCCCCTGGATCCGCCTCGACCTCGCCAGGCTGCTCGCGCGCCAGGGCAGCGGCGCCGAAGCCCGCCAGCTGATGGAGGCCGCCGCCGCCACCGGCAACCCGGACTCGCTGCACGCCGCCTCGCTCTTCGCCGAGGAGGATGCGCGCCCGGCCGATGCGGTGGACTACCTCAACCGCATCCCCGTCCGGCTCCGCAATGCGGACATGAACGGCCTGCTCGCCCGCACGCGCATCGCCGGCGAAGTGCAGGCGGCGGCCAATCTGGTGCGCTCCGGCCAGCAGGTGCAGGGCCGCCTCCAGCTGATCGGCATCGCCCGCCGTGCCGACCCGAGCGGCACCGGCGCCCAGCTCGCCATCCGCAAGCTCGGCCAGCTGAACGACCCGGTGGGGGCCGCCGAGGCCGGCCGCGCCGCGCTCGCCGCCAATCCGCGGGCGAGTGCCACAGCCCGCCTCAACATCGCCGCCGCCCTGCTCGGCGCCGGGGCGGAGGCCGATGCCATCGCCCTCGCCCGCGCGGTGGAAGGCTTGCCGAACCTCACCGGCGAGGAGCGCCGCCAGGCCGCGGCCCTGCAATCCGGCCTTGCCATCCGCGCCGCGGACCGGCTGAACGACCAGGGCGACCAGGCCGGCGCCTACGATCTGCTCGCCCCCGTCCTGGCCCGCGACCCGACCAACGCCCCGGCCAACCTGGCGCTCGCCCGGCTCTACCAGGGTGCCAACCAGCCCGGGGCCGCCGGCCGCATCGCCGAGGGCGTGCTTCAGGCCGACCCCACCAGCCTCGAGGCCCGCTTCGCCGCCATGGATGCCGCCATCGCCGCGCGCGACTGGGGCCGGGCCGAGGCGCTCCTGGTCGAGGCCCGCGCCATCAGCCCCGGCGACCTCCGCGTTTCGCTGGCGGAGGCGCGCCTTGCCCGCGCCGCCGGCCAGAACGGCCGGGCGCTACGCGCGCTCGAGATGGCCGCCGCCCAGCGCCGCTCCCAGGCGGCCCAAGGGGGCGACCCGGGCGCCGGCAACGGCCCGCTGCTGGCCCAGGCCGGACGCGACAATCCCTTCCGCCGCGGTGGCCTGCCCGGCACCGCCGCGTCCCTCGCCCCCGCCATCGACCCGGTCGATGCCGAGATCCAGCGCGAGCTCGGCCTGGTGCGTGAGGAAACCGCCGCCCGCCTCCAGGGCGCCGTCGCCTACCGCACCCGCTCCGGCACCAGCGGCCGCGACCGGCTGGAGGAGGTCTCGGCCCCGATCGAAGCCTCCATCGCCCCCGGCGGCCGCATCACCGCGACGGTGACGCCGGTCAGCATCGCCTCCGGCAAGCTGAATGCCGACAACGTCGAGGGCCTGCGTGCCTATGGGAGCAACGCCCTCGCCCCCGGCCTGCAGGGCACCACGCCCTCGGCCAGCCCTGCCGACCGCCAGCGCCTCACCGCACGCGACACCACCGCGACGGGCGTCGGGCTCGGCCTCGGCTATGCGCGGGAAAGCTTCCGCGCCGATGTCGGCACCTCGCCCATCGGCTTCCGCGAGCAGAATTTCCTCGGCGGCGTCGAATTCGCCCCCGAGCTGAGCCCGACCCTCAAGTTGCGGCTGACCGCCGAGCGCCGCTCGGTGACGGACAGCCTGCTCTCCTGGTCCGGCCTGAGGGACCCGGTGAGCGGCCAGGTCTGGGGCGGCGTGGTCCGCACCGGCGGCCGGGCGCAGCTGGAATACGGCGCCGGCCCGGTCGGCCTGTATGCCGGGGCCGGCTACTCCACCTTCACCGGCCGCAATACCGCCAGCAACAACCGCTTCGAGGCCGGGGCGGGCGCCTCCTACGCCATCTGGCGGCGGCCGGGTGACGAGCTGACGACCGGGCTCGACCTCGTCTACTTCGCCTATGACAACAACCAGCGCCTCTTCACCACCGGCAATGGCGGCTATTTCAGCCCACAGAGCTACTTCGCCGCCAACATCCCGGTCGACTGGCGCGGGCGCGACGGCGACCTCTCCTGGCGGCTCGGCGGCACCATCGGTTACCAGAGCTACCGCGAGGACGCCGCCCGCTACTTCCCGACCGATGCCGGGGCGCAGGCCGCGCTCGAATCGAGCCTCGGGGCGGACCCGACCGCCAGGGCCAGCCAGGCGGCGCGCAGCGCCTCCGGCATCATCGGCGGCGTGCGCGGCGACATCGACTACGCCGTGACGCCCAATCTTCGCATCGGCGCCCTGCTGCGCTACGACCGCACGGCGAACTGGAACGAGGCGCGCGGCATGTTCTTCGCCCGCTACCGGTTCGACAAGTGATGGACGCGTTGTTTCCCACCCCGGAAGGCCCCCGCATGACGGCAGCCGAGCCGAATGCCCTCAGCTATCTCGCCCGCCGCGGGGTCGCGGCGCAGTGGCGCGGCTTCCTCCGTGCCCTGGTCGAGACGCTGGACGCCAATCTCGATGCCGCCTCGCGCGACGCCCTGCTGCGCGCGGTCGGCGCCCGCTTCGCCGCCCTGACCCCGCTTCCCGCCTGCGCCGGCCTCGCCGAGCTGGAGGCCCGGGTGAACGAGGCCCTGGCGGCGGCCGACTGGGGCTGGGCCGAGATCGCCCTCGACCCGAACGACCGCGCCCTGGTCGTCACCCATTGCGCCGCCCCCGTGGTGGCGACGGGCGCCGACCCCTCCGGCGGCTGGGTCGGCGCGGTGCTGGAGGGGCTCTACGGCACCTGGTTCGGCGCCCAACCCGGTGCCGAGCCGAGCCTCGTTCCCCGCCGCACGGGCAGCCGCCCGGGCGTCATCCTCCTCCGCTACGGCCGCGGCTGAGGGGGGGAGGGTTCCCCACCCCCCGGTCCATGATATGCGAAGCGCCCGATGAGCCTCTCTCCGCGCCTGCGGGCCCCCTTCGCCGCCATCGACCGCGTCTTCGGCATCCTCGTCGTCCCGCTGGCGATGCTGCTGGCTTCGCTGCTGCTGCGCGCCCTCGGCTTCACCGTCGCGGTGATCGACACGGATGAGGGGCTCTACCTTGTCCAGGCCCAGCAATGGCTGCGCGGGCACTGGCCGCTGGTCGCGGTCTGGGACATGCACCCGGTTGGCGCGCCCGCGGTCTTCGCCGCCGCCATGGCCGTCTTCGGCGAAAGCATCGCCACCATCCGCCTGCTCGGCTGCCTTTGCGTGGCGCTGGCCGCTTGGGCGCTCTATGGCGCCGTGCGGGCGGCGGGCGGGCCGCGCGGCATCGCCCTGGCGGCGGGTTTCATCTACATCGCCCACAGCCTCAGGATGGGCGGGCTCGCCACCAATACCGAGATCCTTTTCGCCCCGCTTACCGTCGCCGCCATGGCGCTCGGCATCCGCGGCCTGGCCGGGGCGCTCCGCCTGCGGGAGGCGCCCGGCTGGCCCGGGCTGGTCGCCATGGGCCTGCTGATCGGCTCGGCGCTGGCCATCAAGCCGGTGATGGTGGTCGAGGGCTGCCTCTGCTTCGCGCTGATGGTCTTCCCCGCCCTCTGGCTGCGCCTGCTGCCCTGGCGCCGGGCGCTGGCGATGGCGGCCGCCTATGCCGGGCTCTGCGCCCTGCCGACGCTGGTCTTCGGCCTGCTCTACTGGTGGCAGGGGGCGCTTGCCGATTTTCTCGACGGCACCTTCCTCGGCCCGCTCCGCTATGCCGAGGGACGGCTCGGCGGGGTCGAATCCTTTCACCGCATCCTGGTCGAGATCCTGACGCTGCTCTGGCCCATCGCGCTCGCCGCCATCGCCCTGCTGCGCTGGCTGCCGCGGGGCGGCATTGCCGGGATGCTGGTGCGGGTCGGGCTGATCTGGTTCGTCGCCGCCAGCGTCGGCGTCGCCTCGCCGGGCTATTTCTACCCGCACTACTTCCTGCTCTGGCTGCCCTCCCTCGCGCTGATGGCGACCTTCGGCTGCTGGTGCCTCGCCCGCTGGCTGCCGGCGCGCCGCCGTGCCCCCGGCTTCGCCCTGCTGGTCGCGGTGGTGATGATCGGCTCCTGGCGCGCCGACGCCACCGCCCGCGTCGACCGCGGCATCGGCCTGTTCGAGGCTGACCCGGTGATCGAGATCACCCGCCTGATCCGCGCCGAGCTCAAGCCCGGCGAGACCATCTTCGTCGCCAACTACCATCCCGTCATCTACGCGCTGACCGATGCGGCGCTGCCGACGCGCTTCGTCTTCCCCGCCCAGCTCACCGGCGAGTTCACCGACATCGCCGGCATCAACACCGATGCCGAGGTGGCGCGCATCATGGCGACGCGCCCGCGCTTCGTCGTCATCGACCGCGGCTGGTGGCCGCGGCTCCGCGAGAGTGCGGCGGCCATCATCACCGAGGCGCTCGAGAGCGACTACACCCAGGTCGGGGAGGTGCCCGAGGAGCGCGGCCCGATCGAGCTCTGGGCGCCGAAATAGGGCCGGTGGGGTTGCAAGCCCTGCCTTCTGGCGCATGATCCCCGGCAAGACCGATGGGGGAGAGAAGCATGGCCGAGTTGCGCATCCTGGCCGAGGGGCTGCGGTTTCCGGAGGGTCCGGTCGCCATGCCGGATGGCAGCATCATCCTGGTCGAGATCGCCGCCGGCACCCTGACCCGCATCGCCCCGGACGGGGCGAAGAGCACCGTCGCCCGCCCCGGCGGCGGCCCGAACGGCATCGCCCTCGGCCCGGACGGCAAGATCTTCTGCTGCAACAATGGCGGCTTCCTCTGGCACGAGGAGCCGGGCTTCATCCGCCCCATCGGCCAGTCGCCCGACTACAGCGGCGGCCGGATCGAGGTGATCGACCCGCAATCGGGCGAGGTCCGCACCCTCTACGACCGCTGCAGCGACCACAGGCTGAGCGGCCCGAACGACATCGTCTTCGCGCCTGCCGGCAGCCCCGGCGAAGGCGGCTTCTGGTTCAGCGACCTCGGCAAGGTCCGCGCGCGGGACCGCGACCATGGCGGCGTCTACTGGGCCGCCTCGGATGGCTCGAAGATCGTCGAGGCCGCCTACCCGGTCTTCGGTGGCGCCAACGGCATCGCCCTCTCGCCCGACGGCCGCACCCTCTACGCCGCCGAGACCGAGACCGGCCGCCTCTGGGCCTGGGATGTCGAAGGCCCCGGCGTGGTGCGCAAGGACCCCTGGCCCTCCTCCAATGGCGGCCGCGTGCTCTGCCAGTTCCCCGGCTACCGCCGCCTCGACAGCGTCGCCGCGACGGCCGCCGGCAACATCTGCGTCGCAACGCTGGTGAGCGGCGAGATCACCACCGTCTCCCCCAGCGGCGAGATCACCCGCGTGGTAAAGATGCCGGAGCCGATGCCCACCAATCTCTGCTTCGGCGGGCCGGACCGGCGCACCGCCTTCATCACCCTCTCCACCACCGGCAAGCTGGCGGCGATGGAGTGGGACGAGCCCGGCCTCCATCTGCCCTACAACTAAGGGAGCAAGGGGATGACGCTCTGGGTCCGCTACGAGCGCGACGGCGCGGAAGGCTTCGGCACCTTGGAGGGCGAGGAGATCGCCGTCCATGCCGGCGAGTTCTTTGGCATGCCAGCCCCGACCGGCCGGCGCCTGCCGCTCTCGGCGGTGCGCCTGCTGCCGCCCGTGCAGCCCGGCGCCTTCATCGGCCTGTGGAACAATTTCCATGCCGCCGCAGCGAAGCAGGGCAACACCATCCCCGAATTCCCGCTCTACTTCCTGAAGAACCCTCGCTGCGTCATCGGCCCGGGCGGCGCCATCCACCCGCCCGCCGGCTATGACGGCAAGGTGCTCTACGAGGGCGAGCTCGGCATCGTCATCGGCCGCAGCGTCTCCGCGGCCGACGAAGCGGAGGCCGAAGCCGCCATCTTCGGCTACACCGCGGTGAATGACGTGACGGCGCTCGACCTGCTGACCGCCGACGCCTCCTTTCCGCAATGGGCCCGCGCCAAGGGCTGCGACACATTCGGGCCCATCGGCCCCGCCATCGCCACCGGCTTCGACTGGCGATCGGCCCGCGTGACCGTCGCCCTCAACGGCCGCGTCCGCCAGGACTACCCGCTCGCCGACATGATCCTGCCGCCGGCGCGCATCGTCTCGCTCATCTCCCGCGAGATGACGCTGCATCCCGGCGACGTCATCGCCTGCGGCACCTCGCTCGGCGCCCTGCCGATGCGGCCGGGGATGCAGGTCGCCGTCACCATCGAGGGCATCGGCGTCCTGGAGAACCCCTACGCGCCTTCAGTGTAGAATCGAAGCGGCAGCCTTCCGGTACCCCGCCCGCCGCTCCGGCGGCACCGGATGCCGCCCGGCGACGCGCTCCAGCAGCAGCCGCGCATCCTCCTCCAGCCCCGCCTGCATCGCGGCATCGAGGAAGAACTGCTCCAGCACGTCCTGCTGCGCGTGGCTCCCGCCGAGCGCATGCATCCCGCCCAGCGCCGGCCGCATCGCCGCGACCGCCCCGGCGAAGTCGCCCCGCCCATGGCGCAGCACCGCCTCGCAGATCGGCAGCGCATACTGGCCGATGATCGCGGCATTCCCGCCGTTGTGGCTGCGCGCATAGTCGCGCACCGCCTCCAGCATCCGCTCCGCCGCGCCGAAGCGCCCCGTCACCACCAGCGCCATCATGAAGTGCGGCAGGTTGAACCCCTGCTGGCAATCGCCGATCCGCGCCTCCGCCTTGTCGGCCAGCTCCGCCCAGCGCGCGCCGCCATCCACCCCCTGCAGCCGTAGCCGGTAGAGCATGGAGATGGCGTTCTGCATGTCGATGGCGAGGTCCGGCATCGCCATCGTCACCTGGCTCTCGAGGTTGCGGAAGTTCCGGTCGTAGAGCGCCAGCACCTTGTCGTGCTCGCCCCGCTCGTAGTGGAAGAGCGCCCGGTGCCACCAGAGGTGATGGGTGAGGTTGTTCCCCCCCTCCCAATGCTGCTCCAGCCCCGAGGTCCAGGCGATGCCCTCGCCGCGCCGCCCCTGCATCTCCATCACATGCGCGACCGCATGCGTCGCCCAGAGATCGGCGGGGTTGATGCCGACCGCCGCCCGCCCCGCGGATTCGCCGACCAGGTAGTTGCCGCATTCCTCGTTGGCGAAGGCCTGGCAGGCGAGCACGTTGTGGTAGCCCGGCTGGTCCGGCCCCCAATGCGGCAGCACGCCGTTGACGGCAGCCAGCATCATGTCCGCCCGCCCGCGCCAGAAGGCGTTGTAGTGATGCAGCCGGAGCGCCAGCAGGTCGTGCGGATGCTCGGCCATGATCCCCGTCCAGGCCGCGAGCGCGCGGGCCATGTCCCCATCCGCCCAGGCCGCCAGCGCCGCCACATGCGCCCTCTCGCGCGCCGTGCCGCGCTCGGCGAGCGCGCCCGCCCTGGCCGCCGCCTCCAGCGCCGCCGGGGCGAAGGCGGAATTGGCCGCCAGCATGGCGAAGGTGCCCTTCAGCAGCACCAGCATCGGGCTCTCCGGGTCGAGCTTCATCGCCGCCTTCAGCCGCTGCGAGGTATCCGCCCGGTAGAGCAGGAACCCCTCCAGCGTCCGGTCATAGCCCGCCGCCGCCTCGGCCGAGGCCACCGTCATCGGCAGGCCCTGCGCGTCCTTCTGCATGCGTTCCCTCATCCTTCGGAAGTCTTGTCGAAGCTGGCCCATAGCTGGTGTGCTTCCGCCGCTTTGCTGCGGAAGGCTTGCGAGGAGTTGAGAGTCGGCGGCCTCAATGTCCGGCGCGGCCCGCCAGCCATAGCGTGAGCAGGCCGACCGCCGCCATCAGGTCATCCGTCTCCATCGCCTCGTCCGGGTTGTGGCTGCCGTTGCGGTTGCGGACGAGCAGCATCCCCGTCGGCACCCCCGCCGCGGCGAAATTGTTGGCGTCATGGCTCCCTGGGCTGTTGAGCCGCGGCGCCCGCAGCCCGCGCTGCCGCGCCGCCGCCGCCAGCTCCTCGAGGATCGCCGCATCCATCACCCCCGGCGCCGCCACGCTCCTTGGCCCGAGATCGACGGCGACGCCCCGCCTTGCCGCTACCGCCCCGACCAGCCCATGCAGCTTGGCCTCCAGCGATTGCAGATGCGCCGCGTCATAGGCGCGGAGGTCGAGGCTCATCTCGAAGGCCCCCGGCACCACCGTCATCGCATGCCGCTCAGCGAGGGTATGGAACCGCCCGATGGTGACGGCCATCGGCCGCCGCGCCGCCTCCTCGTCGAGCCAGAGCCGCTCCAGCGCCAGCGCCAGCTCCGCCCCCGCAAGCGCCGCATCGTGGCGGAAGCGATGCGGCAGGCCGGTATGCGCATCCTCCCCGGTGATGCGGATATGCGGATGCCGCAGATTGCCCGGATTGGCGAGGCAGAGCGCCACGGGCTGCCCCGCCTCCACCAGTTGCGGCGCCTGCTCGATATGGACTTCGACATAGGCCCCGATCCGCCGCGGGTCCCGCAACGGCCGCCCGAGCGCCCCCGGGTCGCCTCCACACCCCGCGATGCACTCCCGCAGGCTCCGTCCACCGCGCGCATGCGGCAGGTCGAGCGCCCCCTCCGGCAGCCGCCCCAGCAGGCTCCGGCTGCCGATCAGCCCGAGCCCGAACCACACCGCCTCCTCGCAGCGCAGCGCCAGCACCTCGATGGTGGCGCGCGGCCGGAACCCCTCCGCCTGCAACGCCGCGATGGCCGCGAGCCCCGCCACCACCCCCGCCGCCCCGTCGAAATTCCCGCCATGCACCACGCTGTCGAGATGCGAGCCGACGATCACCGGCGCCGCCGACGGGTTGCTCCCCGCCCAGCGCATCGAGAGATTGGCCCCCGCATCCACCGTGCACTCGAGCCCGAGCCCCCGCGCCGTCTCCACCATCAGCTCCATGGCGGCATTCTCGCCTGCCCCGAAGGCCTCGCGGGTGATGCCCGGTGGATCGGCGCCGATTGCCGCCAGCCGGTCCAGCAGTTCCTGGGTGAGGCTCAAAGCCCAAGCTCCGCCAGCACCGCCTTCGTATGCTCGCCCAAAGCCGGCGCCGGCACGCTCCAGGCCCCGAGCCCCGGCAGCTTGGGGAAGGGCAGGGTGCCGAGCCCCGGCTGCTCCAGCGGCACCGCCGCGCCGACTGCCTGCACATGCGGGTCCGCCAGCCAGTCGAGCGGCGTATTCACCAGATCGCAGAGCATCCGCGCACCCTGGTACCGCGTCACCCATTCCGCAGCCGGCGCCTTGGCGAAGGCCTCCCGCAACTGCGGCAGCAACACCTCCCGATGCTCCGCCCGCGCCGCGAAGCTGGCGAAGCGCGCATCCCCCACCAGCTCCGGCAGCCCGGCGATGCCGCAGAGCGTGGCGAATTCCGGCTCACGGAGCAGCGCCACCATGAACCAGCGCCCGTCGCTCCCCTGGTAGGTGCCGGAGGGCACGTTGGCGAGCGGCGGCACCCGCCCGAGCAGCCCCTGCTCGGCGACGTTGAAGGCCATCAGCGCCGCCGCCGACTGCATCAGCGACACGTCGAGTACCCGTCGCTGCGGCGCCGCCCCCGCCACCCGGTCCCGCGCCTGCCCCGCCAGCGCCGCCTGCACGGCGGCGAAGGCCGAGATGCCAGTGACCATGTCGACCGTCATCAGGTTGCCGGTGCGATGCGGCACGCCATCCATGCCGATATTGAGCGAGACCATCCCCGAATAGGCCTGCGCCACGCTGTCCGTGCAGGGCCGCTCGGAATGCGGCCCCTGCTGCCCGAAGCCCGAGATGGAAAGGAAGACGACATCCGCCTTCCCCGCCTCCGGCACCACCCCGATCCGCCGCGCGACACCGGGCCGGAAGGCCTCCAGCATCACATCCGCCCGCGCCGCCAGCGCCTTGAAGGCCGTGCGCCCGCGCTCCTCCTGCAGGTCGAGCATCACGCTCCGCTTGCCCCGGTTGAAGGTGACATGCATGGCGCTCTGCGTGCCCTCGCGCGTCGAGAGGCCCCGCGACCAGTCCCCCGCCGGCGGCTCCACCTTGAGCACCTCCGCCCCGCAGGCCGCGAGCAGCGTCGCGCAATAGGGTCCGGCGATGCCCTGGCTCGCATCCAGCACGAAGAGCCCTTGATACGGCTGCATGGCGTTTCCTCCCGCGTCTTCGCCCCCTATCCTGCCTGGAACCACGGATGAGGGAAGGGGAGGGGATGCGGATCACCCGGAGGACGGCGCTCGGCCTGATCGCCACGGCACCAGGCTTGGCTAAGGCCGAGGACTGGCCCGCCCGCCCCGTCCGCTTCGTCATCCCCTATCCGCCCGGCGGCCCGACCGACATTCTCGGCCGCGTCATCACCACCCGCCTGGCGCAGGACCTCCGCCAGCCCATGGTGGTCGAGAACCGCGCCGGCGCCTCCGGCGTCATCGGCTCCGAGGTGGTGGCCCGCGCTGCCCCGGACGGCGCCACCTTCCTGGTGAACGCCTCCATCCACCTCATCATCCCGCACCTGAACCCGTCGATGCCCTTCGACGCGGTGGCCGACTTCACCCCCGTCACCAACATCGCCATGGTTCCGCTGGTCGCCGTGGTGAACCCCGCCCTGCCGGTGAAGACCATTCCTGAACTGATCGCCTACCTGAGGGCGAACCCCGGGAAGGTTTCCTACGCCTCCTCCGGCAACGGCTCCGCGCTCCACCTAGCTGGCGAGATGTTCAAGCTGATGACCGGGACGGAGATGGTCCACGTCCCCTATCGCGGCGCCGGGCCCGCCGTGCAGGACCTCATCGCCGGCAACATCCAGCTGATCTTCGACAGCATCCCGAGCAGCGCCGCCGCCGTCCGCTCCGGCCTGCTCCGCCCGCTGGCGGTGACGACCGCGAGCCGCGTCGCTGCCTACCCGGATTTGCCGACGGTCGCCGAGGCCGGCGTCCCCGGCTTCGAGATCGCCACCTGGTACGCCATCTGGGGTCCGCCCCGCCTGCCGCCCGCCATCGCGCAGCGCCTGCAAGGTGCCGTCGCCACCGCCGTCCAGGCGTCCGAGGTCCGTGAGCGCCTGGCGACCCTCGGCGCCGACCCCGTGGCGGACAGCCCGGAGCATTTCGCCGAGTTCTGCCGCCGCGAATACGACCGCTGGGGCCGCCTGGTCCGCGAAGCGAATGTGAGGCTCGACTGATGCGCGCCGTCCTCTGCGAATCCTGGCGCGAATTCGACGCCCTGGAATTGAAGGACATCCCCCCGCCGCCGATGCGCTCCGGCGGCGTCCGCATCCGCGTCGAGGCCGCCGGCGTCTCCTTCGCCACGCAGCTGGTCGTCGCCGGCAAGTACCAGCGGAAGCCCCCCTTGCCCTTCACCCCGGGCACCGAGATCGCCGGCACCGTGATCGAGAGCGCCCCCGACGTGCCCGACCCACTTCCCCCCGGCACCCGCGTCTTCGCCGTGCTTGACTGGGGCGGCATGGCCGAGGAGGCGGTGGCGGATGCCATCCACGTCGTCCCCATCCCCGACGGCCTCCCCTTGGAGCCCGCCGTCGCCATGCCGATCAGCTACCCGACCGCGGCCAGTGCCCTGCTCTGGCGCACCCGCCTCTCCCCCGGCCAATGGGTGCTGGTCCACGGCGCCGCCGCCGGCGTCGGCCTCGCCGGGGTGGAGGTCGCCCGGGCCTTGGGCGCCCGCGTCATCGCCCGCTGCGGCGGGGCGAAGCGCGGCATCCCGCTCGCCCGCGGCGCCGACCTCGTCCTCGACAGCGCCGCGCCCTTCCGCGACGCCGTCCGCGAGGCAACCGGCGGCACGGGCGTCGCCGCCGTGCTCGACACCCTCGGCGGCCCGGTCTTCGATGAGAGCCTCCGCTGCCTCGGCGACGGCGGCACGCTGGTCACCATCGGCTTCGCCGCCGGCGGCATCCCGCAGCTGCCGGTCAACCTCCTGCTGCTCAAGAACATCGCCGTCGCCGGCCTCAATTGGGGCACCTATGTCGGCTGGTCCCCCGGCGACAACCGCCAGCTCCACGCCCCGCGCGCCCGTGCCCTCTGGGGCCAACTCGTCCAATGGTGGAGCGAGGGCGCCCTCCGCCCCGAGGTCCATGCTGGCTTTCCCCTCGCCCAGTTCCGCGAGGCCATGGCCGAGGTCAGCGGCCGCCGCGCCAGCGGCCGGGTGGTGCTGCGACCGCACGAGGCGTAGCCTGCCCGGATGAGCGAGACCAGCGCGCCGACCACCAAGCCCGACCCGCGCCTCACCGCCGCCATCGTCGCCAGCGCGCTCTTCATGCAGAACCTCGACAGCGCCGCGGTGACGACGGCGCTGCCCTCCATGGCCGCCGATATGGGGGTGGAGCCCGCCCGCCTCGGCGTCGCCATCACCGCCTATCTCGTCTCGCTGACCGTCTTCATCCCCGTCTCCGGCTGGGTCGCCGACCGGTTCGGGGCGAAGCGCGTCTTCATGGCCGCCATCGCCGTCTTCACCGTCGCCTCCATCCTCTGCGGCCGCGCGACGGGCGTGCCGGAGATGATCGCCGCCCGCGTCTTCCAAGGCGTCGGCGGCGCGATGATGGTCCCCGTCGCCCGCCTCCTCCTGCTCCGCCAGGTCCGCAAGGAGGAGATGCTGAGCGCCATGACCTGGCTGACCATGCCCGCGATGATCGGCCCGATCAGCGGCCCGCCCCTGGGTGGCTTCCTGACCGACGCCTTCGGCTGGCAGTCGGTCTTCCTCATCAACGTCCCGATCGGCCTGCTCGGCCTCGCCCTCGTCGCCTGGAAGATCGAGGATGTCCCCCCCGGCGACCCCGGCCCGCCCGACGTGGTGGGCCTCCTGCTGATCGGCCTTGCGCTCGCCCTCTTCATGTTCGGCCTCGAGACCATCGGCCGCCATGTGGTGACGGAGGGCATCCCCGAGGCCGCGCTGGTCCTTGGCCTGATGTTCGGCTGGGCCGCCATCCGCCATTGCCTCCGGGCGAAGCGCCCGGCCATCGACCTTTCCCTTCTCCGGATCCGCAGCTTCAGCCAGGGGGTGATCGTTGGCAGCCTGTTCCGCATCGGCGCCGGGGCGACGCCCTTCCTGGTGCCGATGCTGCTCCAGGTCGGCTTCGGCAAGACCGCCTCGGCGGCCGGCCTCGTCTCCTTCGCCACGGCCCTCGGCGCGCTGGCGATGAAGCCGCTGGCCCGGCCCATTCTCCGCCGCTTCGGCTTCCGCAGCGTGCTGATCGCCACCTCGGTGCTGTCCGCCGCCGGCATTGCGGTTGCCGCGCTCTTCACTCCGGCCTGGCCGCTCTCGGCGATCTTCCTGCTGCTGGCGGCAGGCGGGCTGTTCCGCAGCCTGCAGTTCACTGCGCTGAACACCATCTCCTTCGCCGACATCCCGGCCACCCGGCTCTCGGCGGCGACGAGCTTCTCCGGCACGGTGCAGCAGCTGGCGCCCGCCCTCGGCGTCGTCCTGGCGACGACCAGCCTCGAGGTCAGCAAGTCGCTCAGCGGCCACCATCTGGCAGAAGTGCCGGATTTCGCCGCGGCCTTTGTCGTCGCCGCGCTGGTGGTCCTCGCCTCCTGCCCCTTCTTCCTTCGCCTTGCCCCGGATGCCGGCGCCGAGGTCAGCGGGCACCGCCCGCTGGCTGCTCGGCGCGCGCCCGCCGAATAGCTCAGTCCACGATGAAGAGCTTCGCCCCGGTGCGGGTGGAGGAGCGATGCGCCGCATCGCCGAAATCGGAAACCTCGTAGCCCATGCCCGGGCGGAGGGTGAAGCGCCGCCCGTCCTTCAGCTCCGTCTCCAGCTCGCCCTCCAGCACGTAAAGCACATGCCCCCGGTCGCACCAGTGATCGGCGAGATAGCCCGGCGTGTACTCCACCTGCCGCACCCGCAGGTCGCCGATCTGGAAGGTCCGCCAGATCGCCTCGCCCGTTTCGCCCTTGTGGCGGGTTTCCGCCACGGCCGACCAGTCGGTGACGGTGAAGGGAAGGGCAGGGATCTTCATTCCGCGGGGGCCGCCGAGATGGGTGCCTGCCGCCGCTTGAAGGTCAGGCGGCGCGCCAGGCCATCGAAGCCGAGGTAGAGCACCGGTGTGACGAACAGGGTGAGGACCTGCGATACCGCGAGGCCGCCGACCACCGCAAGCCCGAGCGGCTGCCGCAGCTCCGCCGCCGCGCCCCAGCCGGCCGCGATGGGCACCGCGCCCGCGCCGGCGGCCAGCGTCGTCATCAGGATCGGCCGGAACCGCAACAGGCAGGCCTCGCGCACTGCGGCGAAGGCCGGCGCCCCCGCCCGCTGCCGTTGCAGCGCGACATCGACGATCATGATGGCGTTCTTCTTGACCAGGCCTATCAGCAGCAGCACGCCGATCACCGCGATGACGGAGAGGTCGAGCCCGAAGGCATAGAGCGTCAGGAACGCCCCGAGCGCCGCCGCCGGCAGGCCGGAGAGGATGGTCAGCGGGTGGATCAGGCTTTCATAGAGCACGCCCAGCACCAGGTAGACGATGGCGATCGCCGCCAGCACCAAGGCGCCCTGGCCCGCCAGCGCCTCCTGGAAGACCTGCGCCGCGCCGCTGAAGCCGGTGACGATGGTGGGCGGCATCCCCACCTCCCGCTCCGCCGCGCGGATGGCGTTCACCGCCTCGCCCAGCGCCACCCCCGGCGGCGTGTTGAAGCCGATGACGACGGCCGGCAGCTGCCCCTGGTGGGAGACGTTCAGCGGCCCCGACTTCCGCTCGATGCTGGCCACGGCCGAGAGCGGCACCAGCCGTCCGGTGTTGGAGCGGATATAAAGCTTGGCGAGGCCCGTCTCGTCCCGCTGGTCCTCCGGCAGCGCCTCCAGGATCACCTGATAGGCATTGGCCTGCCCATAGAGCGTCGAGATTTGCCGCGTGCCGAAGGCCGAGAACAGCGCCTGCCGCACCGCATCGACCGAGACGCCGAGCGAGGTCGCGCGGTCCCTGTTCACGTTCACCTGCACCACCGGGCTGTCGATCTGGAGGTCGGTGTTCACGTCCTGCAGCTGCGGGATCTTCAGCAGCTGCTGCTCCATCCGCTGCGCCCAGTCATAGAGTTCCTCGAGCCGCAGCCCCTGGAGCGAGTAGAGGTATAGCGTCCGCGTTTGGCGCGAGCCGAAGTTGAGGTTCTGGATCGGCTGGACGAAGACGCGCAGCCCCGGGACCTGGCTGGTTTCCCGCCGGAGCTGCTGGATGACCTGGACGATGCCGGGCCGTTCGGCCGCCGGCTTCAGCTCGACGAACATCCGCCCCTGGTTGATCGAGATGGAGCCGCCCGCCGCGCCGATGTTGGAGACGACGTTGGCGACCGCCGGATTCTGCCGCAGCTGCCGCGAGAGCTGGCCCTGCATCTCCACCATCGCCGCATAGGACGCCCCCCGCGGCCCCTCGGTATTGATCGACAGGAGCCCGGTATCCTCGATCGGGAAGAAGCCCTTCGGGATGACCACGGCCATGTACCCCGCCGCCCCGAGCGAGGCGAAGAAGGCGATCCAGACGAGGAAGCGGAAGCGCAGCGCGAAGTCGAGCATCGCCGCATAGCCGCGCTCGATCGCGCTCAGGAAGCGTTCCAGCACCCGCTCCACCAGCCCCGGCTTGCTGTGCGCCGGCAGGCGGGAGGCCATCAGCGGCGTCAGCGTCAGCGAGACGATGCAGGAGGCGATGACCGCGAGCGAGACGGTGGCCGCGAAGGCGTTGAAGACGCGCCCCACCACGCCACCCATCAGCAGGATCGGCAGGAAGACCGCGACCAGCGAGAGGGTGATCGAGAGCACGGTGAAACCGATCTCCCGCGAGCCCTTGATGGCGGCCGGGATGGGCGCCATCCCCTCCTCCATATGCCGCATGATGGCTTCCAGCACGACGATCGCGTCGTCCACCACGAGGCCGACGGCGATGGTCAGCCCCAGCAGCGTAACGTTGTCGATGCCGTAGCCCATCACGTACATCAGCCCGAAGGCGACGCAGAGGCTGATCGGCACCGCGATGGTCGGGATCAGCGTCGCGCTCAGCTTGCGCAGGAAGATGAAGCAGACCAGCACCACCAGCCCGATGGCGATGGCGAGGCTCTCCTGCACGTCATGCACCGCAGCGCGAATGGAGAGCGAGCGGTCCAGCATGACGTTGATCTTGGCCCCCGGCGGCAGCGCCGCCTCCAGCGCCGGCAGGCTGGCCTTCACCCCGTCCACCACGTCGACGGTGTTGGCATCCGGCTGGCGCAGCACGGCCAGCACCAGCGCCCGGTCGTCGTTCCGCCAGGCGGCGATGCGGTTGTTGGCGACCCCGTCCGCGACCGAGGCGATCTCGTTCAGCCGCACCGGCGAGTTCGGGCGGCCGGCGACGACGAGGTTGCCGAAGGCCGCCGCATCCTGCGGCTGGTCGTTGGCGCGGAGCGTCAGCTGCTGCCGCTCGCCGTTCATCAGCCCGACCGGCGTCGCCGAGTTGGCCTGGGCGATGGCCTGCTGCATCGTGTCGAAGGCGAGGCCCATGGCCGCGATCCGGTCCGGGTCGAGCCGCACCCGCACGGCATAGAGCTGCTCGCCATAGGTCTGCACCTGCGCCACGCCCGGCACGCGGGAGAGTGCCGGGCTGACGATCGTGCTGACGAGGTCGTTCAGGTAGTAGAGCGGCTTGTCGCCGCCCGAGACGGTCAGCAGCACCACCGGCGCGTCGGCTGGGTTCACCTTGCGGTAGTTCGGCGGCACCAGCATGTCGACGGGCAGCCGCCGCTGGGCGCGCGTGAGGGCCGCCTGCACATCCTGCGCCGCCGCATCGATATTCTTCGACAGCACGAATTGCACGGTGATCTGCGAGGTGTCCTGCCCGTTGATCGAGCTCATCGAATCGACGCCGGCGATGGTCGACAATTCGCGCTCGATCGGCAGCGCCACGCTGGTCGCCATCGTCTCCGGGCTGGCGCCGGGAAAATTGGCGAAGATGGTGATGACCGGAAAATCGACCCGCGGCACAGCGGCCACCGGCAGCCTCGTATAGGCGATGATGCCGGCGATGATGGCGGCCAGCGACAGCAGCCCGGTCATCACCGGGCGGCGGATGCAGAGTTCTGAGATGTTCATCCTGCCCGGTGCCCCTGCCGCCTATCGGACGCTCGAGACGCGCTGCGGTGCCGCATTGCGCTCCATCGCCCGCGTGCCCTCGGTGACGCGCTGCGCCCCGTCCACGATCACCCGCTCGCCCGGCTGCAGCTCGCCGGTGACGACGGCACGCTCGCCCGCCACCCGCACCAGCACCACCTCCCGCCGCCGCGCCGTGTTGTCGGGCGCGAGGACGAAGACGAAGCGCCCGTTCTGCCCGGTCTGCACCGCCGGCCCCGCCACGGTGATGGCATCCGGCTCGACCCTTGGTGCGATCCGCACCTGCACGTACTGCCCCGGCCAGAGCCGGAACCCGGCATTGTCGAAGCGTGCCTTCAGCAGGATCGTCCCGGTCGTCGTATCGACCGCGCTGTCGACGAAGACCAGCCGGCCCTCGGCCGGCGCCGCCGTATCCCCCTCCGTCCGCACCGCGACGCGCGGCGGCTCGCGCAGCATCGCCGCCTGCACCTCCGGCAGCCAGCGCTCGGGGATGGCGAATTGCACCAGGATCGGGTCCACCTGGGTCAGCGTGGTGATGGCGGTGTTCTCCGCCTGGCGGACGAAATTGCCGGCGCGCAGCGGGATGGCGCCGAGCCTGCCGTCCATCTCCGCGACGATCGTCGCATATTCGATGCTGAGCCGCGTCTGCTGGATCAGCGCCTCGGTCGCCCTGGCCGTGGCGGCGGCGGCCAGCGCATCGGCCTGGGCCTGCTCGAAGCGCTGCTGCGAGGCGAAGCTTTCGCCGCGCAGCGACTGGTAGCGCCTGGCATCGGCCTGGGTGCGGGCCTCCTGCGCCCGGTTACTGGCGAGCTGCGCCTCCTGCTGCGCCAGGATCGCCTGGTTGAGCCGCGAGTCGAGGGTGAAGAGCGGCTGGCCGCGCCGCACCATCTGCCCTTCGGTCACATGCACCCGCTCGATCTGCCCATCGACCCGGGTGCGGATGGTGACGACCGATTCCGAGGCGACGATGCCGTTCGCCAGGATCTCCACCGGCACCGGCCCGACCTGCACCGGGTCAGTCGTGACGGGAACGCTGCCGCCCTGCTGGGCCCGGGCAACCCCCGCCGGCAGCAGGGCCAGCAGGGCCATGAAGGCGAAACGCTGCAGGCACGGCAGGAGGCGTCGCGTCATCCGTCTCGGTTCTCCCTGGGCCGCGAGCGCGGCCGGCAGCCGACCAGCAGGGCAGTACGGCGTCTCATATACGCCGTATCGCCTCCGCTCCCACGAAATCCTGCCGGAAAATGGATGACGGGTCCTGGAACGAAATGCGGCGCTACCGATCAATTATTGCTTTAGAAACGACCATGCCGTGGTGCGGGGAGGGCCACAACGCGTCATGGCGCCATTCTTCATGCACAGTTTCATCCCCCCAATGGCGGGGCCGTGCCATGCTGCGCGCCGCTTCGCGTTACCGGGATGATCATGCATGCGCCTGCTTCTGCTGCTGTTCGGCCTGCTTTGCCTCGCACCCGGCCTGCGCGCCCAAGGCTTCGACCTGCCCGGCCTCTCCGCCGATGCCGAGGCCTGGCAGCGCGACCTCACCCGCCGCTTTCCGGCCGGGGCGACGCCGCAGCAGCGCGCCGCCGCCGAGCAGCGCGCCGCCGCGGCCGAGCGCACCGGCAACTGGCCCGCCGCCGCCCAGGCCTGGGAGGAGCGCATCGCCGGCGGCGACCCGCGGCCGGAACACTGGCTCGCCCTCGCCCGTGCCAACCTGCAGAAGACGCCGCCCGACGCCGCTCGCGCCCTCCAGGCGGCGTGGATGAACTTCCAGCAGGTCGCCGCCGGCGAGCCCGAGATTCCCTCCCTCCTCGTCATGGCCGAGGCCCTGCAACGGCTTGACCGCCCGGCCCAGCAGCTCCAGGCCCTCGCCGCCGTCCTCGAACGTGCCCCGGCCGACCCCCGCTACCGCCAGATGCTGGCCGATGCCCGCCGCGCCGCCGGCCTGCTCGTCGCCCGCATCAACACCGAGCCCGAGGCGGAGCCGGCCCGCGCCTGCCTCGCCTTCACCCTCCCCCCCGCCCGCCGCACCGACTGGCAGCCGGGCGACTGGGTGCGGACCGAGCCCACCATCCCCGGCCTCGCCGTGACGCGCGAGGGCGATCGCCTCTGCATCCTCGGCTTGCCGAATGGCGCCACCACCCGCGTCCTGCTCCGCGCCGGCCTGCCCGGCGAGGACGGCCAGCGCCTGACGCGCGATGCCGAGCTGCGCATCGCCATGCCCAACCGCGCGGCCAGCATCCTCTTCGATTCCACCGGCTTCCTGCTGCCGCGCGGCCAAGCGCCGCGCATCGGCTTCAACACGATGAACCTTTCCGCGCTCAGCCTCCGCGTGGTGCGGGTGACCGAGCGCAACCTCGTCCCCTTCGGCCGCAACTGGAGCCCCGGCACCGCCCTCGACAGCTGGACGGCGGAGGACATCCCCGACACCTGGGGCCGCACCATCTGGGAAGGCCGGATCGAGCTGCCCCGCTTCGAGGCCAACCGCATCCAGCGCCAGGTGATCCCCCTGCCGGAGGCCCTCCGCGCCGCCGGCCCCGGCCTCTACACCCTGGTGGTGAAGCCCGCCGACGGCACCCGCGCCCGCGCCGCCGGCCTGCCCATCATGGTGACCGATCTCGGCATCACCGCCTGGCGCAGCCCGCAGGGCCTCGCGGCGCAGGTGAGGGGCCTCGGCGCCGGCCAGCCGCGCCCGGGTGCCCAGCTCCGCCTGCTCGCCGGCAACAACGACATCCTCGCCGAGGCCGAGACGGGCCCCGACGGCCTCGTCCGCTTCGCCGCCCCCTTGCTGCGCGGCACCGGCCCGATGGCGCCGAAGGCTTTGCAAGCCGCACTCGGCGACGACCTCGTCCAGCTCGACCTCGAGGCCGCCGCCTTCGACCTCTCCGACCGCGGCGCGACGGGGGCCGCGCATCCCGGCGCCATCGACGCCTTCGCCTGGCTCGACCGCGGCATCTACCGCCCCGGCGAGACGGTCCAGGCCGCGGCCCTCATCCGTGATGCCGGCGGCGCCCCGCTCGACCTCCCCGCCCGCTTCCGCCTCCGCCGCCCGAACGGCAGCGTCTATGCCGAGGCCGTCCCCGCCCGCACGCCAGGCTCCGCCATCCTCTGGCCGATCCCGATCGGCACCAGCGCCCCCGCCGGCGTCTGGACGCTCGAGGTCCTGGCCGACCCCAACGACCCGCCCATCGGCCGCGCCGAGTTCCGCGTCGACGCCTTCGTCCCCGAGCGCCTTGAGGTGAAGGCCGGCCCCGCCCCCGGCCCCCTGGTCCCCGGACAGGTGCTGAACCTCCCGATCAACGCCCGCTTCCTCTACGGCGCCCCCGCCGCCGGCCTCACCGGCAGTGCGGAGCTGCGCCTGCAGGCCCTCCGCTCGCCCTTCCCGCAGTTCAAGGACTACCTCTTCGGCCTGGTCGACGAGCAATTCGCCCCCGACCTCATCCCCTTCGACATCGAGGCGCTGGACGACCAGGGAAGCGGCAGCCTCGCCCTCTCCCTGCCGCGCGCGCCCGACACCACCCGCCCCCTCCAGGCCGAGCTCGCCATCTCCATCGACGAGCCCGGCGGCCGCGCCTCCCGCACCGCGCTCACCCTGCCGGTGCGCAGCCCCGGCCGGATGATCGGCGTGAAGCCGCTCTTCGCCGACCTCGCCATCGATGCCGGCTCGGAAGCGGGTTTCGAGGTCGTCGCCCTCGCCCCCGACGCCAGGCCCGTCGCCGCCCGCCTCCGCGCCCGCCTGGTGCGCGAGCGCCCGGACTGGCGCATCGTCACCCGCGGCGGCACCCCCCGCTACGAGACGGTCTGGCGCGACGAGCCGGTGGACGGCGCCGACCTCGCCGTCGCGGCCTCCGGCCCCGCCCGCTTCGCCCGCCGCCTGCCCTTCGGCCGCTACCGGCTGGAAGTGGCGGAACCCGGCGGCATGGCCATCACCTCCATCCGCTTCCGCTCCGGCTGGGCCGGCGGCGAGACGCCCGAGGTGCCCGACAAGGTCGATGTCGCCGCCGACCGCCGCGCCTACGCCCCGGGCGAGACGGCGCGCATCCGCATCACCCCGCCCTTCTCCGGCCCCGCCAGCCTCGCCATCCTGACCGACCGCCTGGTCTCCATCCGCGAGATCCAGCTCGCCGAGGGCGGCACGGAGGTCGAGGTTCCGGTGGATGCTGCCTGGGGCGCCGGCGCCTATGTCACGGTGACGGCCTTCCGCCCCGGCGAAACCCGCCAGGGCCAGCCGGGGAGGGCCCTCGGCCTCGCCTGGGTGCAGGCCGATCCCGGCTCCCGCCGCATCGAGGTCTCGATCGGCACGCCCGACCGCATCACCCCCCGCCAGAGCCTCGCCATCCCGATCAGGCTGGCGAATGCGGGGGAGGGGGCCATGCTGACCCTCGCCGCCGTCGATGAAGGCATCCTCCGCCTGACGCGCTTCGAGAGCCCGGACCCGGTGCCGCATTTCATGGGCCGCCGCCGCCTCGCCGTCGACATCCGCGACGACTACGGCCGCCTCATCCCGCCCGCCGAGGGCGAGCTTGCCGTGCTCCGCCAGGGCGGCGACGAGTTCTCGGTCGGCGCCATCGAGATCCCGCAGCGCACCGTCGCCCTCTTCTCCGGCCCCGTCGCCGTGGCGCCCGACGGCACCGCGACCGTCACCCTCGACATACCCGACTTCGCCGGCGAGCTGCGGCTGATGGCCGTCGCCTGGGCCGGCAACCGCATCGGCGCCGCCAGCAAGCCGCTGACGGTGCGCGACCCGGTGATCGCCGAGGCGCTGCTGCCCCGCTTCCTCGCCCCCGGCGACGAGGCGCGGCTGCCTGTCCTCTTCAGCAACCTCGACCTGCCCGAGGGCGAGATCACGGCGACCCTCTCCGCCGAGGGCGCCATCGCCCTCGCCGGCCCGGAGCGGCTCTCGGCCCGCCTTGCCCCCAACGCCCGCGCCCTGCCGACGAGCACGCTCCGCGCCACTGCCGCCGGCCAGGGCGTGCTCCGCCTGACCGTCGCCGGCCCCGGCGGCTTCACCGCCAGCCGCGAATCCCGCATCACCATCCGCTCCTCCCGCCCCGTCACCACCGAGGTCACGGCGCAGGAGATCCCCGCCGGCCAGGAACGCCCGCTGACGCTTGCCGCCGACCGCTGGCTCGCCGGCACCTGGCGCGCTGCGGCGAGCTTCGGCGGCCCGACGCGCTACGACGCCGGAGGCATGCTGAAGCTCCTGGAGAACTACCCCTTCGCCTGCCTCGAGCAGTCCTCCTCCCAGCTCCTCGCCTTCAGCGTTGGCCAGGTGGACGGGCTAGCGGGCGAGGAACGCGCCGCCCGCCTCCAGCGCGCCGTCGAATGGGTGCTGAACAAGCAGCGCTACGACGGCGGCTTCGGCCTCTGGTCCGCCCAGGGCGAGATCCAGTACTGGACCGGCGCCTACGCGACCGAGGCCCTGCTGCGCGCCCGCGCCGCCGGCGCCGCCGTGCCCGAGGCCGCGCTCGAGGATGCGCTGAAGGCCATCGCCGAGCAGGCCGAGGACGTCTCCACCAGCAACCCGGAGGAACGCGCCGCCCAAGCCTACCGCCTCTACGTCCTGTCGCTGGCCGGCCGGCCCCGGCTCGGTGCCGCCCGCCGCCTGCTGGAGGATCTCGACCAGCTGCCGACGCCGCTCGCCAAGGCCCAGCTCGCCGCCGCCTTCGCCAGGGCCGGCGACCGCCCCCGCGCCGAGGCCGCCTTCGCCGCCGCCCTAGCGACGCCGGCCCGCCGCGCCTGGATCTACGACTACGGCACCGCCGCCCGCGACGCGCTCGCCGTCGCCACCCTGCTGAAGGAGAGCGGCCTGCTCCCCGACCGCCTCTCGGCTTTGCAGGCGACGCTGCCCGGCCCGGAGCTGACGCCGCAATCCACCAATACCCAGGAACAGGCCTGGGGCGTTACCGCCGCCGCCGCCCTCGGCCGCGACGGCCGCCCCGTCCGCGTCGCGGTCAACGGCGCGCCGCAGGCGCCGGCGCCGATCCTCGCCGTCGCCCTCCAGGCGCCGGGCACCGCCCGCAACCTCTCCGACACGCCGGTCTGGGCCAGCCTCTCCGTCACCGGCATCCCGGCCCAGCCGGCCCCGGCCGGGCGCGCGGGCATGCGCATCGCCCGCCGCTTCTTCGACCTCAGCGGCCAGCCGCTCAACCTGGATACGCTGAAGCAGAACGCCGTCTTTGTCCTGCTGCTGGAAGGCCGGGCCGAGACGCGGGAGGCCCACCGCGCCATCCTCCAGCAGGGCCTGCCCGCCGGCTGGGAGATCGTTGGCCGCCTCTCGGCCGGCGAGGTGGCGGGCATGCCCTGGCTCGGCACCCTGAGCGAGACGACGGCCACCCCCGCCCTCGACGACCGCCTCGCCGCGGCGCTGGACCTGACGCCGGAAGCCCCCGACTTCCGCATCGCCGTCCGCCTGCGCGCCGTCACCGCCGGCCGGTTCGAGCTGCCTGGCGCCCAGGTCGAGGACATGTACCGGCCGCAGGTCTTCGCCCGGCAGAACACCGGGCGGATTGCGGTGCTGCCGGCCGACTGATGCGCCGCCTGCTCGCCGCGCTGGCGCTGCTGGCCGGGGCAGGGTGGGCGCTCGACCGCGCCTTCCCCCCCGACCTCTCCCGGCTTGAGGCGGTGGGGCAGGAGGTGCTGGCCCGCGACGGCCGCGCCCTCTCCACCCTCCCGGCCCCCGGCGGCACCTGGCGCCTCGCCACCACCACCGCCGATGTCCCGCCCCACCTCACCGAGCTGCTGATCACTGCCGAGGACCGCCGCTTCCGCTGGCACCCGGGCGTCGATCCCCTGGCCCTCGCCCGCGCCGCCTGGCAATGGGCCCGCGCCGGCCGCATCCTCTCCGGCGGCTCGACGCTGACCATGCAGGCCGCCCGCCTGCTGGAGCCGCGCCCGCGCACCCTCCACAGCAAGGCGATCGAGATCCTCCGCGCCCTGCAGCTGGAAGCCCGCTACTCGAAGGACGAGATCCTCGGCATCTGGCTGACCCTCGCCCCCATGGGCGGCAACATCGAGGGCGTCCGCGCCGGCGCGCTCGCCTGGTTCGGCCGCCCCTCGCGCCAGCTCGACCCGGCCGAGGCCGCCCTCCTCGTCGCCATCCCCCGCCGCCCGGAGGCGACCCGCCCCGACCGCCACCCGGAGCGCGCGCGCCTCGCCCGCAACGCCCTGCTGACCGCCCGCGCCGCCGGCGCCCCCGGCATCACCCCGGCCGATACCGACTACGCCCTGGCCACCCCGGTCCCCGTCGCCCGCCAGCCCATGCCCCGCCTCGCCCCGCACCTGGCGCGCGAGCTGGCCCGCACGGACCCCGCCCGCCGCATCCCGACCACCATCGACCTTTCCCTCCAGCGCGCCGTGGAGGATGTCGCCGCCACCGCCCTCTCGGGCCTGCCCGACCGCGCCTCGCTGGCCATCCTCGTCGCCGATGCCGAGGCCCATGAAATCCGTGCCTTGTACGGCGGCGCCTTCGGGGCGGAGGGAAGGGCCGGCGCCCTCGACCTCACCCGCGCCACCCGCTCCCCCGGCTCGGCACTGAAGCCGATGCTCTATGCGCTGGCCTTCGAGGCCGGCATCGGCGCCCCCGAGACCCTGCTCGCCGACCTGCCCCGCCGCTTCGGCAGCTACGCCCCTGAGAATTTCGACGGCGGCTTCGCCGGCCGCGTCACCGTCGCCGATGCGCTCCGCCATTCGTTGAACCTCCCCGCCGTCGCCCTCCTCAGCGAATTGGGGCCCCTCCGCTTCGCGACTGCGCTGAAGGCCGCCGGCGCCCCGCCACGCCTGCCGCCGGGCGCCGACCCATCCCTCCCGCTCGCCCTGGGCGGCCTCGGCATCACCCTCCGCGAGATGGCCGGCCTCTACGCCACGCTCGGCCAGGGCGGCGAGGCAGTCCCCCTCCGCCTGCGACCGGGCCCCGACCCCACCCCCCGCCGCGTGCTCGATGCCCGCTCGGCCGGCCTCGCCGCCGCCATCCTGGTCAACCCCTTCCCGGGCGGCGGCCCCCAAGGCATCGCCTGGAAGACCGGCACCAGCTGGGGCGGCCGCGACGCCTGGGCGATGGGGATCGATGCCCGCCACGTCGCCGGCATCTGGGTCGGCCGCCCGGACGGCACGCCGCTCCCCGGCGCCACCGGCGCCCGCACCGCGCTCCCCATCCTCGCCCGCATCTTCGAGCGCCTGCCCCCCGCCCCCCGCCAGGGCTTGCCGGTCCGCGCCGCCACGCCCCCCATAGCGGAGATGCTCGACCGCCTCCGCCTCACCTTCCCCCCGCCCGGCGCCGTGCTCGAGGAAGGCGAGGGCCACGTCACCCTCCGCGCCTCCGGCGGCCGCCGCCCCTTGACCTTCCTCGTCGATGGCCGCCCTCTGCCCGCCGAGCCGGCCAAGCGGGAGGCCGCCTGGGTCCCCGAAGGCCCCGGCTTCTACCGCGTGACGGTGCTGGACGCCGCCGGCAGCGCGGCACGGGCGGAGGTGCGGGTGCGGTGACGACACTCTATATCGACGGCGATGCCTGCCCGGTGCGGGACGAGGCCTTCCGCGTCGCCACCCGCCTGAACCTGCCGGTGAAGGTCGTCTCCAACGGCAGCCGCCCCGTCCGCCCGCCCGGCCTGCCGAATGTGGAGATGGTCCTCGTCCCCGAGGGCGCCGACGCCGCCGACGACTGGATCGCCGAGCGCGCCACCCGCGGCGATGTCTGCATCACCGCCGACATCCCGCTCGCCGCTCGCTGCCTGGCCAAGGGCGCCCGCGCCCTCTCCTTCAAGGGCCGCCCCTGGACGACGGACAACATCGGCGGCGCCCTGGTCGGCCGCACTATCTCGCAGGGAATGCGCGACATGGGCCAGATGACCGGCGGCCCCGCGCCGCTGACCAAGGCCGACCGCTCCCGCTTCCTCGCCGCCCTCGATGCCGAGGTCGCCGCCGCCCGGCGCGAGGCCGCCGCTCCGCCGCCCCGCCCTTGGGTATCCTTCGAATAGCTCAGTTCTGGCGCCGCGGCGGCTCGACATGCGGCGCCGGCACCGGCGTGCCCGGCGGCGTCAGCTGCCGCGACAGCTCGTTCAGCTCCCGTAGCTGCTGCCGGTCGCGCTCGGCGGCAGCACCCTCCTGCGGCCGCACCTCCCGCTCCACCTGGCCCGAGGGAAAGACCCGCCCGCCGAGGCTCGGCACCCGGTCGGGCTGTGCTCGCGGCTGGTCCTGCGCCGCCACCGGGCCGGCCAGCAGGATGACACCGAGAATCAGGACGTGACGCATCGCAGGGCTCCTTCGGAACGAAAACGCCGCTCCGGGCGCCGCGTTCAGAGCGAACCCCGGACGGGTGGAAGCGCCCGGGAGGGATGACTTGCCCGACCAAACACCAAGCTGGAGCGGTCTCCGTTCGCACCGGCTCACGGACCTGCTCCAGCCTGTTGCATCGGCGAGCAAATACCTCCGCTCAGGTGACGCCACCTGAGCGGAGTTTGCTCTAATGTCCTGATCTCGAAATGCTTCGGGTTTCCGTCTCAAACCACTCGCTGTTGCGTTCAGTGGCCTGCTGATCCGTGAAGCCCATGGGTGAACCCACGAACTTCACGGGTAGGACGCTGGGTGAAAACCCGATCAGGAGGGCTGCTCTCGATCCGAAGCGGCTGCACCGGGACGCGCCCGCTACTTCGGCACATGTCCCCGCGGCATCAGCCGCGGTTCGGCGCCGTCTCGTACACCGTGACGTCCTCCGGCAGGACGACCCAGGGCTGCTTGCTCCGCACGTAGAAGTGTGTCGTCGGCCGTAGCCACGATGAATCGTCAAGCGTGCCGCCCCGGACCACGCGCGCGGAGCCGGGCGGCTCGGTTCCCGGCTTCACGCCGCCGTAGATGCAAATCCCGCAATCGGGGCAGACCCAGCGCGTCTTGGCCCGCCCGCTGTCAGTGACGCCCCCGGGAACGCCCCGCAGCTCCTTGCCCGACAGCCGAAACGCATCCGCCGGAACCGCGACGCCGATCGAGAAGGCGCTGGTCGTCGCTCGCTGGCAGTCGGTGCAGTGGCACGCATAGACGCGGGTGGGCTCGCAGGTGATCTCGTAGCGGACCGCTCCGCACAGGCAGCCGCCCTTCAATGGCAGTTCCATGGCCCGACTTCTCCTCGCGCGGGCCGTATCCCATCCGCAGGGACTTGGATGGTCAAGCGGCGGTGGTCCGCTTCCCAACCATTGTCGTCTTCTATGGTTGGGTTTCACCCTGGAGCGGTTTCCGATCGCGCTGGCTCACCGAGGCCGCTCTAGCCTGTTGCATCGGCAAGCAAATACCTTCGCTCAGGTGATGCCACCTGTGCGGAGTTTGCCTTAAGAGCAGCCCTGCCGATCCAACCGTTCCCGCGCCAGCCGGGCGGAGAAGCGCGCCCGGTCCATGCCGCGGCGAATCCGCTCCAGCTCCGCGGCCCCGCGCAACTCCTCGGCAAGCCCGGCCGCCTCCTGCGCCTCCCCGGCTGCCCGTGCGCAGCCGCAGCCGCCAAGCCGCCTCGCCGCCTCCGCCAGCCGGTCGGCGGCCTGTCCGGCCGCCTCCCGCCCCACGAGCAGCGATGGCGCCTCCGCCCCCGCCCGCAACGCCCCGTCCGCCCCCCGCAGCGCTTCCAGCCCGAGCCCCAGCCCGCAGCCGCCACGTTGCGCCGCCGCCGGCCCCGCCAGCAGCAGAACCAGCAGAATCACCCCCGCCATCCGCAGGCCTCCATCGCCCTGCGCATATGCCCCGGCACCGGCGCCGTGGCCGCCACCGGCGGCTCCAGCGGCAGGGCGATGGCCCGCGCCAGCAGATGCATCGCGCCCTCGCCGCCGCCATACCGCCCATCGCCCAGGATCGGGCAGCCGAGATGCGCGCAATGAACCCTGATCTGATGCGTCCGCCCGGTCCGCGGCGCCAACTCCAGCCAGGCGAGCCCTGGCCCACGCCCCATCACCCGCCAGGCGGTCCGCGCCGGCTGCCCGGCGGGATCGACCGCCATCCACCAGCCGTCCCGCGCCGTGCTGCGCTTCAGCAGTGGCGCATCGACCTCGCCGGCCTCGCCGGCCGGCCCGCCCCGCACCACCGCCCAATAGGTCTTGCGCGCCCGTCCCGCTGCGAAAAGACCCCCGAGCGCCGCCAGCGCCGGCCTGGTCCGTCCGAGCACCAGGCACCCGGCGGTGTCCTGGTCCAGCCGGTGCGCCGGCTGCGGCGGCCGCCGCTTCCCGAAGGCGAGGCCCGGCAGCCAGTCCTCCACCGAGGCGCCGCCGCGCGGCCCAGCATGCACCGGCAGCCCGGCCGGCTTGTCGAGGACGAGGACGGCCTCGTCCCGGTGCAGGACGAGCCCGGCCGGGCCCGCCGGCGGCAGGGCCGGCAACGGGCGGCCACGGCCGCGCTTGTCCTTGCTGTCCATCCGTCAGGCGTCCCGCTCGGTGCCGGTGGGTTCGGTGCCAGGCGCCCGGTCGCCGCAGACGGGCTGCTGGGCCGGTCCGTGGCGATCGCGGGCGCTGCCGACATGCCTCCCACGCCGCCAGCCCGTTGGGAAGCCGCGGAGCGCCGCCGGGGTCCCGGACGCCAATGTCCTGCAGCGCCTCGCCCCGCCTTGCCGCCCTGGCATGACGAAGAATGGAGGCCGTGGCGACAGCCAGGTCTGGCTTGGCATGTCCATCTCGGCCAAACCAGTGACGTGCTGCGGCATCCGTCGCCGGCCTCCCGCTCAGAGCGCATGCGCGCATGACTGGGCGGCGAGCCCCTTCGGCCCGCCGGAGCGCTGGCCCGTCGCGCTCCGCACCACCGTCCGCACGATGCTCGGCTCGCGCTACGCCATGTGGATGGCCTGGGGCTTGGAGCTGACCTTCCTTTGCGACGGCGCCTACCCGCCCACCGTCGGCACCAAGCGTGACTGGGTGCTCGGCGCCCGGTCCGACCGGGTCAGGGAAGGGATCTGGCCCGATATCGGCCCGCGGATCGAGCGCGTCCTCTCGACCGGCGAGTCGACCTGGGACGAGAGCTTGCTGTTGTTTCTCGCCCGCATTCGGCGCGAGGCGCGCTGGCGCGACCTCGTCGACCGCATGCAGGAGGGCTGCTTCATCGGCGAGATCGTCGAGGCGCTGGGGGCTGCCCGCCCGATTGCCGCTACGTCGAGGTCAATGCCGTGGTGGAGCGCCTGACCGGCCTTACCCCCGACCGGCTCGTCGGCCGCCTCATCAGCGAGGCGGTGCCTGGCATCGAGCCCTTCGGGGCGAAAAGCTTCGCGCGGGTTGTCGAGGCCGGGGAGCCGGTCCATGCCGAGCACCAGGGCGCCGCCCGCGGTCGCTGGTTCGAGGTCTCGGCCTATCGCGTCGGGCCGCAGCGCTTCGTCACGTACTCGCCGCGGCTGGCCATCGGAAGGCCGCCGGCTGACCTCATGGCCGGGGTGCGGGGCTCTCCTGCCGGGACGCGGCATGGTAAGGGTCGCGCCGGACATGTCCGGAGGGGAAGGATGGGGGCCCGTATCTTGGCCGCGCTGGGGTTTATCGTCTTGTTGCAACCGGCGTCCCTGCTGGCGCAGCGGTCGCCCTGGGGCGGGCCGGACAGCCCGGGCGGGCTCCTCGGCGGCGACCCGATGGATGCCGATCTCGACCGCGACCAGCGCGTCTCGCATGACGAGGTCTGGCAATGGCTGCGCCAGCGCCTGGGGCAGCATGACCAGAACCGGGACGGCGTGGTGACCCTGCCGGAGTCCGGCGTGCGCCCGGACCGTGCCGAGGATTTCCGCGCCATGGATACCGACCGCGACGGCAGGCTGACGGCAGGCGAGCTGCGCTCCGGCTCAGAGGCCTGGTTTCGCAACCGGGACCTCGACCGCGACGGCACGCTGAGCCGGCAGGAACTCGGCCAAGCCCCATCGCGCCCGGCGGCCCCGACAAGGCCTCGCTAGGGCAACCGCCGGCCGGGTGGGATCATCAGGCCGGAGCGGCGTCCGTGAGCCAGCGCGAACGGATGTCGTCGGAGGACAGCCACGGGCCGCGCCGCGCGCTGGCCCATGCAACCCGAACGCTCAGGTCAGCGTCTCGACCGAGCCGTCCAGCGCCATGGTGCCGGTGATGACGCGCAGCCCCGGCTTGCGCTTCGCCGTCCCGGCCCGGAAGGCCCGCAGCACTTCAGCATAGCTGGCGGTCTCGCTCGCGGCGCTCGCCCAGCGCCAGCTTCGCCGCGCCGCAGTCGCGGCGCGAGAGCGCCACCACGCTTTGGATGTCGTGCAGGAGCCGCGGTGATGTCGAGATGTCCCAGAAGGCTTGGTGCCAGGGGGCGAAACGCAGATGCACGGCGCCGATCGGGCCGCGCGCGATCACGAACTGGCTGCCGCGGTCCCGCATCCGCTGCCTGCCCGTATGCAACCTCAGGCGCCATGAGGGGTGACGGCGGTGCAATCGGGCATGGACATTCCATTTGGGTCCGTCCATGCCCCACAAGCGCGTAACAACCGGCTAGCGAATTCATGTGCCGCCGGGCCGGTCAGACCCGGCCGTGGCAGTGCTTGTACTTTTTCCCGCTGCCGCACGGGCAGGGCGAGTTGCGCGGCGTCCGGTCCCAGGTCGCTTGGTCGGATGGGTTGACGCCCTCCGCCACCGGCGGCGGGGCCAGCAGCGGCGCAGCCTCGAAGCCGCCACCCGCCATCGCCATCTCGCCCATTGCCGGCTCCGGATGGCGCAGGTCCATCACCCGCACCGGCTCCGGCATCGGCGGCGGCGCGTTCGGCTGCAGCTCGAGCCGCATCAGCACGCTCGTCACCCGCTCGCGCATGTCGGCCAGCATGGCGTTGAAGAGGGCGAAGGCCTCCGACTTGTACTCGTTCAGCGGGTCGCGCTGCCCATAGGCGCGCAGCCCGATGCCCTGGCGCAGATGGTCGAGCGCCAGCAGGTGCTCCTTCCACACCGCATCGAAGATCTGCAGCAGCAGCGACTTCTCGACGACGCGCATCAGGTCCGGCCCGATATTCGCGGCCTTGGCGGCATAGTGCTGCTCGGCCGCGGCCTCGATCCGCTCGCGGACCTGTGTCTCGTCGATGCCCTCCTCCTTCGCCCAGGCGACAACCGGCAGGTCGAGTCCGAGCTGGTCGCGCACCTTCGCCTCGAGATCCGCCACGTCCCAGCTCTCGGGATAGGCATTCTCCGGGATGGCAGCCGCGACCATTGCCTCGATGCACTCGCGCCGCATCTCGGCCACCGTCTCGGCAACTTCCGGCGCCTGCATGAAGGCGCGGCGCTGGGCATAGACCTCGCGCCGCTGGTCGTTCATCACGTCGTCGTATTTCAGCAGGTTCTTGCGCGTGTCGAAGTTGCGCGCCTCGACCTTCTTCTGCGCCTTCTCGAGCGCCTTGTTGATCCAGGGGTGGACGATCGCCTCGCCGTCCTTCAGCCCGAGCTTCTGCAGCATCCCGCCCATGCGGTCGCTGCCGAAGATGCGCATCAGGTCGTCCTCCAGCGAGAGGAAGAAGTGCGACGCGCCCGGGTCGCCCTGCCGCCCCGAGCGGCCGCGCAGCTGGTTGTCGATGCGCCGGCTCTCATGCCGCTCCGTGCCGATGACGAAGAGCCCGCCGGCCGCCTTCGCCTTGGCCCGCGCCTCCTCGACCTCGGCCTTGTGCCGCGCCAGCGCCGCCTCGTACTCCGGCCCCTCGCTCGCGCCCGTCTCCTGCCGCGCCAGCATCTCCGCATTGCCGCCCAGCTGGATGTCCGTCCCGCGCCCCGCCATGTTGGTGGCGATGGTGACGGAGCCCGGCCGCCCCGCCTGGGCGATGATGGTCGCCTCCTGCTCGTGGTAGCGCGCATTGAGCACGTTGTGCGGAATGCCCCGCTTCTTCAGCAGCGCGTCGATCAGCTCCGACTTCTCGATGCTCGTGGTGCCGACGAGGCAGGGCTGCCCCCGCATCCGCGCCTCGTCGATCAGCTTGATGACCGCCTCGTACTTCTCGGAGGCCGAGCGATACACCTCGTCGTCGCTGTCCTTGCGCGCGACGGGCACGTTGGTCGGGATCTCGACCACTTCGAGCTTGTAGATCTCGGCGAACTCGTCGGCCTCCGTCGCCGCCGTGCCCGTCATGCCCGAAAGCTTCGGGTAGAGCCGGAAGTAGTTCTGGAAGGTGATGGAGGCGAGCGTCTGGTTCTCCGGCTGGACGGTGACGTGCTCCTTCGCCTCGAGCGCCTGGTGCAGACCGTCCGAGTAGCGCCGCCCCTCCATCATGCGCCCGGTGAACTCGTCGATGATGACGACCTTGTCGTCCCGCACGATGTAGTCCACGTCGCGGCTGAACAACACATGGGCGCGCAGCGACTGGTTCACGTGATGCACCAGCGTCACGTTGTGAAAGTCGTAGAGGTTGCCCTCCTCCAGCATCCCCGCCTCGCGCAGCATCTCCTCGACACGCTCCGACCCTTCGTCGGTGAGGTTCGCTGTCCGCTGCTTCTCGTCCTTGTCGAAGGTCGCCTTGTTCTCGACCAGCTGCTTCACCACCTCGTCCACCCGGCGGTAGAGGTCGGAACTGTCATCCGACGGCCCGCTGATGATGAGCGGCGTCCGCGCCTCATCAATGAGGATGCTGTCCACCTCGTCGACGATCGCGTAGTTGAAGTCGCGCTGGACCATCTCCTCCAGCCGGTACTTCATGTTGTCGCGCAGGTAGTCGAAGCCGAACTCGTTGTTGGTGCCGTAGGTCACGTCGGCGGCATAGGCCGCGCGCCGCTCCTCGTCATTGAGACCATGCACGATCACGCCGGTGGACAGCCCAAGGAAGCGATAGAGCCGCCCCATCCACTCGCTGTCGCGCTTCGCCAGGTAGTCGTTCACCGTGACGACATGGACGCCCTTGCCGGTCAGCGCGTTGAGATAGACCGGCAGCGTTCCGACCAGCGTCTTGCCCTCGCCGGTCTTCATCTCGGCGATCTTGCCCTCGTGCAGCACCATGCCGCCGATCAGCTGCACGTCGAAATGGCGGAGGCCGAGCACGCGCCTCGCCGCCTCCCGCACCGTGGCAAAGGCCTCGGGCATCAGCGCGTCGAGCTCCTCGCCGCGGCCCAACCGCTCGCGGAACTCGGCGGTCTTGCCTTGCAGCGCCTCGTCCGAGAGGGCGGCGAAGGCAGGCTCCAGCGCGTTCACCTCCGGCACGCGGGCCTGGAGGCGCTTCAGCGCCCGGTCATTGGTGGTGCCGAACAGGGCGCGGGCGATGCGGGCGAACATGCGAACCTGGTTTCTCCGGGATTGCGCGGTACTGCCCGCGCGGGCCTCGGCAGTCTATGGGCCCCAAGGGCCGCCGGGATGGGGCCGAAGCCGAGGCTTCGGGCAGCGTCCTCGTACGACCATGGGGCGCACCCCCGGAGCGCGGAACAGATAGGCAAGCGCCGCGTCCAGGTCAACGTTGCCGCGCTTGCCCGGCCATCCCGCATCCGGCATTGTCCGGCGCCCTTCGGAGCCCCCCGACTTTATGACCTTCCGCCCCCTTCTCCTGGCTGCCCTCCTGGCTCCTGCCGCCGCGCTCGCCCAAACGGCCGCCCCCCCACCGGCACCCCAGGCAACCCCCCAGGTGGCGGAAGACCCCATCCTCGCCCGGGTCGATGGCAGCCCGGTCCGCCTCTCGGACGTGATGGCAACGGCCCAGGACGTGCTGCCGCCCGAAATGCGCACCATGCCCGGCCCGGCGCTCATGCAGATGCTCCCGCCCGAGGTCGCCCGGCAGCTCGTCGACCGCGCCGTCACCGAGCGCGTGCTGACCAACGCCGCCCGCTCGGCCGGCCTCGACAAGGATGCAGAGATCCAGCGCCGCATCCGTCGCGCCGAGGAGCAGGAGCTGCAACAGGCCTATCTTTCCCGCGAGGTGACCCCCGCCGTCACCGACGCCGCCCTCCGCGCCCGCTACGACCAGGAGGCCGGCCGCCGCCAGGGCGAGGAGGAGCTCCAGGCCCGCCACATCCTCGTCCAGAGCGAGGCCGAGGCGAAGGCGGTCATCACCGAGCTGGCCGGCGGCGCCGATTTCGCCGATGTGGCGAAGCGCCGTTCCCGCGACCCGGGCGCGCAGAACGGCGGCGATCTTGGCTTCTTCAAGCGCGGCGACATGGTCCCGGAATTCGCCGAGGCCGCCTTCGCCCTGCAGCCCGGCCAGGTGACGCAGGCCCCGGTCCGCAGCCCCTTCGGCTGGCACGTCATCAAGGTGGAGGGGCGCCGCTCCGCCCCGGTGCCGGGCTTCGAGGAGAGCCGCAGCCAGCTCCGCCAGAAGATGCTGGAGGAGCAGGTGCAGCAGGTCGTCGCCCGCGCCCGCGACGCGGCGAAGATCGAGCGCCTCGACCAGCCTGCTCCCTCCATGCTGGATGGTGCAACGCCCCCTGGGGCGGCCACGCCCGCGGCCCCGGCCCGTCCCGCCGCCCCGCAACCGCAACGCCGCTGATTAGAGAAGAGCCTCGACCATGGCCGGCCCGCTGCCCGTCTCCCCGCTTGCCCAACCGATGCCGGAGCTGCCGCCGATCGCCGGCGTCACCCTCGGCGTCATCGAGGCGGGCATCCGCTACAAGGGCCGCGCCGACCTGACGATGCTGGAATTCGCCCCCGGCACGACGGTCGCGGGCGTCTTCACCCGCAACCTCTGCCCGGGCGCCCCCATCGACTGGTGCCGCGCCGCCCTCAAGGGCGGGAAGGCCCGCGCCCTGGTCGTGAACGCCGGCAACGCCAACGTCTTCACCGGCCGCGCCGGCCGCGAGGCCACCGCCGCCACCGCCGAGGCCGCCTCGAAGCTGGTCGGCTGCAAGCCCCGCGAGGTCTTCCTCGCCAGCACCGGCGTCATCGGCGAAACCTTGCCGCATGACCGCCTGACCGCCGCCCTCCCGGCCCTGCACTCCAGCCTCTCCCCCGACCGCTGGCCCGACGCCGCCCGCGGCATCATGACGACGGACACCTTCCCGAAGGCCGCCCTCCGCATGGCGACCATCGGCGACGCCACGGTGACCATCGCCGGCATCGCCAAGGGCAGCGGCATGATCGCCCCCGACATGGCGACCATGCTGAGCTTCATCGCCACCGACGCGAAGATCCCCGCCGCCGCCCTCCAGTCGCTGCTGTCGAAGGGCGTCGCCAAGTCGTTCAATTGCATCACGGTGGACAGCGACACCTCCACCAGCGACACCGTCCTGCTCTTCGCCACCGGCCAGGCGAAGCACCCCCGCATCCCGGCCGAAGGCGGCGCCATGCTGCGCGACTTCGCCCGCGCCCTGGACGAGGTGCTGCTCGACCTCGCCCTCCAGGTCGCCCGCGACGGGGAGGGGGCGCAGAAGCTCATCCAGATCGACGTCACCGGCGCCGTCAGCGCCAAGTCGGCCCACCGCATCGCCATGGCCATCGCCAACTCGCCCCTGGTGAAGACCGCCATCGCCGGCGAGGACGCCAATTGGGGCCGCATCGTCATGGCCGTCGGCAAGTCCGGCGAGCCGGCCGACCGCGACAAGCTCGGCATCGCCGTCGGCGGCACCTGGATGGCGCAGGAGGGCGGCGTCGTCCCCGGCTATGACGAGGCCCCCGTCGTCGCCCATATGAAGGGCCGCGAGGTCGAGATCACCGTCGATATCGGCCTCGGCCGCGGCAAGGCCCGCGTCTGGACCTGCGACCTGACCCACGGCTACATCGACATCAACGGCTCCTACCGGAGCTGAAACGGGTCGAGCACTTCGAGCCCCATCGGCGCGAAGTGCTGCATGTTCCGCGTCGCCAGCACCAGCCCATGGGCGCGGGCGATGCAGGCCAGGGTGAGGTCGGCGAAGCCCGGCTCCATCCCTGCGAGGCGCGCCGTCCGGGCCAGCGCCCGCGCCTCCAGCGCCGCCCTGGCATCAAAGCCGAGCACCCGCTCCGGATAGGCCGCCAGCACCGCCCGCAGCCAGGCGGCGAGATCGGCCGCATGCCGCACCGCCCCCGACGCCTCCCGCGCCCCGATCCCCGCCGCGATCTCGGCGACCGCGATCACCGGCAGGAACAGCCGGTCCTGGTTGTCCAGCACCCAGTCCCGCGCCGCACGCTTCGCCGCATCCGGTACGCCCCGCCGGTCGGGCGCCGTGGCCGAGACGACATTGGTGTCGAGCAGGAACCCCCCGCTCACAGCTCCAGGTCGCGCACCGGCGCCGGATCGCGTCCGACCTCATCGCCCTCGGGAAAGGCCAGCAACAGATCGGCGAAGGAGGGCTGCGCCCCGGTCAGCCGCTGCCACTCGGCATAGCCGAGCACCACCGCCACCTTCTCCCCATGTCGCGTGACGACGCTCGGCTCGCCCTGCGCCGCCTTCTCGACCACCGCCGAGAAGCCGGACTTCGCATCGCGCAGCTGCAATTCGACCATGCCAAACCCTTGTGTGACCACAGTGGTCATATAACTCCTCAACTACTCCGCCGCCAGTGCCTTCCCGCCCAGCTCCGCCCAGGCCGCATCCAGCCCCGCCCGGAACCGGGCGCACATCTCCCCGATCTCCTTGGCGGTGATAATGAGCGGCGGCGTGAAGGCGATGCGGTCCCCGATCGCCCGCACGATCAGCCCCGCCGCCTGGCACCGCTCCTGCACCAGCAGCCCCGCCTTGGCCGCAGCGGGGAAGGGGGCCTTGGTCGCCTTGTCCGCCACCAGCTCGACGCCGGCGATCAGCCCGACGCCCCGCACGTCGCCCACCAGCGGATGGTCCCGCAGCGCCCCCAGCCCCTCGAGGAAGGCGGGCGAGACGGCGCGGACATGGCCGAGGATGTCCCGCTCCTCGTAAATCGCCAGCGTCTCGAGCGCGACCGCGCAGGCCACAGGGTGCCCGCCATAGGTGAAGCCATGGCCGAAGCTGCCGTGCTTCCGGCTCCCTTCCATCAGCGCGGCATGGATCGGGTCCGAGATCAGCAGCGCCGAGAGCGGCTGGTAGCTCGCCGTCAGCTGCTTGGCCGAGACCAGCATGTCCGGCCGCATCCCATAGGTTTCGGAGCCCCAGAGATTGCCCGTCCGCCCGAAGCCGCAGATCACCTCATCGGCGACGAGCAGGATGTCGTGGCGCGTGAGGATCGGCTGGATGAGATCGAAATACCCCCGCGGCGGGGTGATCGCCCCACCCCCACCCTGCACCGGCTCGGCGAAGAGCGCGGCGATGGTCTCCGCGCCCTCCCGCTCGATCAGCGCTTCCAGCTCGGCGGCCATCCGCGCGCTGAACTGCTCCTCGCTCTCCCCCTCCTGCCCGAAGCGGTAGTAGTTGGGATTGGAGAGATGCAGGAACCGCTCGCCCAGCGGCAGGTCGAAATCCGCCTGCATATGCGGCTGGCCGGAGAGCGAGGCCGTCGCCACCGTGTTCCCGTGATAGCCGCGCACCCGCCCGATCAGCTTCTTCTTCTGCGGCTTGCCGCGGATGTTGTTGTAGTACCAGATCAGCTTGATCGCCGCGTCATTGGCCTCCGACCCGCTGCACTGGAAGAGCACATGGCCGAGCCCCTCCGGCGCGATGGCCGCCAGCTTCTCGGCCAGCCGGACGCTCGGCTCATGCCCCTTCTGGAAGAAGGTGTGGTAGTAGGGCAGGGCGAGCATCTGCTTGTAGGCCGCCTCCGCCAGCCGCCGCTCGGAGAAGCCGAGCGAGGCGCACCACAGCCCTGCCATCGCCTCGATATACTCCCGCCCCTCGGTATCGGTGACGCGCACCCCATCCCCCCGCGCGATGAGGATGGCCCCTTCCGCCTCATGCGCCCCGAGATCGGTCTGCTGATGGACGAGATGCGCCAGGTCGGCGGCGTGGAGGCTGTTCGGACGCATCGGCGGGGCTCCTCTGGGCTTGCGCCATCGTGCGGCGCACACCCCCGCCCTGCAAGATCCTTGCCTCGCCGGTCCCATCGCGTTATAGGAATATTCACCGAAGGCGAAGCCGTGCCTGAAGGCTGGCTCGGCAACCCGCCTAAAACCTTGAAACCCTAAATTCCACGGGCGAAACCGAGCCTGCCCAAGGGTCTGACCCTTCGGGGCTTCAGGATCTCAACCCAGTCGCGCCGCGATCCGCCCGACTTCCGCCAGCACCGCGCTCCGCTCCGCGTCGCTCCCCCGCGCGCCTTCGAGATAGGCGGCGACGATCACCGGCGCCCGCCCTGGCGGCCAGGCGATGGCGACGTCGTTGGTCGGCACCAGCGGCGCCGGCCCCGTCCCGGTCTTGTCGCCGACCCGCCATCCCACCGGCATCCCGGCCCTGATCCGCGCATCGCCCGTCCGGCACCCGACCAGCCACCCCGCCAGCCGCTCCCGCGAGTCCGTCGACAGCGCCTCGCCCAGCAGCAGCCGTTGCATCGTCCGGGCCATGGCGAGCGGCGTCGTCGTATCCCGCTCATCCCCGGGCGGCACCACATTCAGCTCCGGCTCCCGCCGATCAAGCCGCGTCACCCCGTCGCCGAGCCCGCGCAGCCAGGCGGTCAGCCCCGCCGGCCCACCGAAGCTGTCGAGCATCAGGTTGGCGGCCGTGTTGTCGCTGAGCACCACCGCCGCCTCGCAGATCGTCCCCATGCCGAGGCCGCCCGCCTCCGCCCCCGGCCCCGTCGTCGGCGAATAGGGCACCAGCGCCTCCCGCCCATAGGCGACGTGCCGGTCGAGCCGCTCCTCGCCCGCATCGACCCGCGCCAGCACCCGCGCCGCAGCGAGGTGCTTGAAGGTGCTGCACAGCGCGAACCGCTCCTCCCCCCGATGCGCCAGCATCCGCCCGCTGCCGGTATCGAGGATGGCCACGCCAAGCCGCCCGCCCTGCCGCGCCTCCAGCGTCGCCAACCCTTCGGCCGCGGCGGCCGGCATCGCCAGCACCACACCCGCCGCCAGAACCGTCCTTCGCCTCACCGCGCATTCTCCCGCCCATAGCGCCGCTCGAAGGCGGCGATCTCGTCTTCCAGGGACAGCGTCAGCCCGATCTCGTCCAGCCCCTCCAGCAGGCAATGCCGCGCGAAGGGATCGACCTCGAACCCGTGCACCGAACCATCGGGGAAGGTCACCTCCAGCGTTCGCAGATCGACCGTGACCTCGGCCCCCGGCGCCGCCTCGATTTGCCCGATCAGCGCCGCCACCGCCTCTGCAGGCAGCACCACCGGCAGCAGCCCGTTCTTCATCCCGTTGGTGCGGAAGATGTCGCCGAAGCTGGGCGCGATCGCGCAGCGGAACCCCGCATCGAACAGCGCCCAGACCGCGCTCTCCCGCGACGACCCGCAGGCGAAATTCCGCCCCGCCAGGATGATCCGCGCCGCCCCGAACACCTCCCGGTTCAGCGGAAATTCCGGGTCCCGCTCCCCCGTCCCTGGCACCCGTCGCGCATCGTGGAAGAGGAAGTCGCCGTGGTTGACCTCCCTCGGTCTGGAAAGGAAGCGCGCCGGGATGATCTGGTCGGTGTCGATATTCGGCCGCGGCAGCGGCACCGCCGCCGAGGTGAGCCGGGTGAAGGCCTCCATCTCAGCCGCCCCCCGCCAGCAGCCGCCGCACATCGGTGAAATGCCCCGAAACGGCGGCGGCGGCCGCCATCGCCGGGCTGACGAGGTGCGTCCGCGCCCCCGGCCCTTGCCGCCCCATGAAATTCCGGTTGCTGGTGGAGGCGACGCGGCTGCCGGGCCGGGCGATGTCGCCATTCATGCCGACGCACATCGAACACCCCGGCTCCCGCCAGTCGAAGCCCGCGCCGCGGAAGACCTCGTGCAGCCCCTCCGCCTCGGCTTGGCGCTTCACCGCCTCGCTGCCGGGGACCACCCAGGCCTCGACGCTCTCCGCCACGCGCCGCCCCCGCGCCACGGCGGCAGCGGCGCGCAGATCCTCGATCCGCGAATTGGTGCAGGAGCCGATGAAGACGCGGTCGACTGCCAACCCCTCCAGCGCCATCCCCGGCGCGAGGCCCATATAGTCGAGCGTCCGCGCAAGGGTCTCGCGCCGCTCGGCATCGGCGGCGGCCTCCGGTCCCGGCACCGTGCCCCCGATCGGCAGCGCCTCCTCCGGGCTGTTGCCCCAGGTGACCATCGGCTCGATGGCGCCGCCGTCGAGCGTCACCTCCGCATCGAACACCGCCCCCGAATCACTCGGCAGCGCCCGCCAGCGCGCGAGCGCCGCCTCCCAATCCTCCGGCGCATAGGCCCGCCCGGCGAGATAGTCGAAGGCCAGCTCGTCCGGCGCCACCATTCCGGCCCGTCCACCCGCCTCGATCGACATGTTGCAGAGCGTCAGCCGCCCCTCCATCGAGAGGCCGGCGATGGCGCTGCCGGCATACTCGATCACATGCCCCGTCGCCCCCGCCGCGCCGATGCGGGCGATGATGGCGAGGATCACGTCCTTCGCCGAAACACCCTCGCCGAGCCGCCCGTCCACCGTGATGCGCATGGTCTTGGGCTTGCGCTGCCACAGCGTCTGCGTCGCCAGCACATGCGCCACCTCGCTGCTGCCGATGCCGAAGGCCAGCGCCCCGAGCGCCCCATGCGTGCTGGTATGGCTGTCGCCGCAGACGATCAGCATCCCCGGCTGGGAGAGGCCGAGCTCCGGCCCGATCACATGCACGATGCCCTGCTCCGGCCCGCCAAGGCCGAAATGCCGGATGCCATGCTCCTCGGAATTGCGGGCGAGCTGCTCGATCATCTCGCGGTGGCGCGGGTCGCGGATGTCATCGAGCCGGCGGCTGTCGGTCGGGGCGTAATGGTCCGGCACGGTGAAGATCCGCTCCGGCGCCCGCGGCGCCAGCCCCCGCCGCCTGAGCGCCGCGAAGGCCGCAGCACCCCCTTCATGCACCAGGTGCCGGTCGACATAGAGCAGCGTCTGCCCGTCCTCCCGCTCCAGGACGCGATGGCGCTCCCAGATCTTCTCGAACATCGTCCTCGGCGCCTCGGACATGGCTTCCTCCGCCTGCATTGTGCCGATCCTGCGGCGGGGGAGGGGTGTGGTCCAGAGCGGATCGCCGAAGCGCGGCATCGCCCGGAGGCGTGAATCCGCTGTCCGCGCCAAGCCACCGCGGCGCAATGCGCTGCGGTGGGGGCAGATGCGCGGAGCCATGCCTTTCCCTCGCCGTTGATCCTGGCGATGCTGCCTCACCGCCCCATCTCGAGGGCCAAGCACACGAGGGAATGCCCGCTATGCAGGCTGCCAGCTGGACCCGGCCAGAACTGCGCTCGCTGACCCTCGTCTCCGGCGCGCATATGGTCAGCCACATCCACCAGCTCGTCCTGCCGCCGCTCTTCCCCCTGCTGCGCGACAAGCTCGGCGTCTCCTTCGTCGAGCTGGCGCTGGCGCTGACGCTCTACAACATCGTCTCCGGCGTCACCCAGGCACCGCTCGGCTATGCGGTGGACCGCTACGGCTCGCGCCGGGTGCTGGTGGCGGGGCTCGGCCTCGGCGCCTTTGCCCTCGTCCTGCTGGCGGCGATGCCGACCTACCCGGTGCTGCTGGTCTCGGCGGCGCTGCTCGGCCTGGCGAACGCGGTCTACCACCCGGCGGATTACGAGATCCTCGGCCGCTCCATCGGCGAGGAGCGGATCGGCCGCGCCTTCTCCATCCACACTTTCTCCGGCTATCTCGGCGGGGCGATGGCCCCGGCGCTGATGCTCGGCCTCTCCAGCCTCGCCGGGCTCGAGGCAGCACTCGGCGCGGCCGGAGGGCTTGCCATCCTCGCCGCCCTGCCGCTCGCCTTCGCCCGCGACGAGGCCCCCGCGCCCCGCGCCGCCGCAGCCAAATCGGCCAAGGCGCCGGCCGAATCGGTGCTGACGCCGGCCGTCATCATGCTGACGGTCTTCTTCACCCTGCTCGCCCTCTCGCTCGGCGGCATCCAGAACTTCTCGGTAGTGGCGCTGGTGAACGGCCGCGGCGTCGACTTCGCCGCGGCCAATGTCGCGCTCAGCGCCTTCCTGCTGCTGAGCGCCTTCGGCGTGCTGGCCGGCGGCATCATCGCCGACCGCACCACGCGCCATGGCGACGTGGCGAGCCTCGGCTTCGGCCTCACCGGGGCACTGATCGGCCTGGTCGGGCTGGTGCCGCTCGGGCCGGCGGTGCTGATCGGCGTGATGGGGCTGGCGGGCTTCTTCTCCGGCATGATCATGCCCTCGCGCGACATGCTGGTGCGCGCCGCGGCGCCGCCCGGTGCGGTCGGCCGGGTCTTCGGCATCGTGACGACGGGCTTCAACATCGGCGGCGCGGTGGGGCCGATGATCTACGGCGCGCTGATGGACCATGGCCGGCCGCTGCTGGTCTTCGCCGCCTCGGTCTGCTTCATCCTGGCGACCATGGCGATGGCCTTCGTCGGCGAGCGCCGCTTCAAGCGGCCGGCGGCCGCCGTCGAGTGAACCAGGACGACCGGGAGGAATACAGGAGATGAGTGGCTTCGCTTCAATGACCCGGCGCGCCGCGCTCGGGGCAGGCGCCGCCCTGCTGGCCGCGCGGGGCGCCCGGGCGGCCGGCTATCCGGACCGGCCCGTCCGCATCGTCGTCCCCTACACGCCGGGCGGCACCACCGACGTCGCCGCCCGCTTCGTGGCGGAGCCGCTGTCGAAGGCGCTCGGCCAGCCCGTGGTGGTGGAGAACCGGCCCGGCGCCAACAGCATCGTCGGCGCCGGCGCGGTCGCCGCCAGCTCGCCCGATGGCTACAGCTTCGCCGTGGTGATCGGCGCCCATGCCGCCAATGCCACGCTCTACAAGGGCAAGCTGCCCTTCGACCCGGTGGCGAGCTTCGCCCCGGTCTCGCTGATGATGCTGGCGCCGCTGGTGCTCGGCGCCAATCCCCGCCTGCCCTTCACCGACCTGCCCGGGATGCTGGCCTATGCCAAGGCGCGGCCGGGCGCGTTGAACTACGGCTCGAGCGGCATCGGCGCCGCGGCCCACCTGACCATGGAGGACCTGCAGGTCCGCACCGGTACCCAGATGGTGCATGTGCCCTATCGCGGCACGGCGCCGGCGCTGCAGGACCTGCTCTCCGGCAATATCGGCGTGATGTTCGACAGCTATTCCTCGCTGCGGGCGCAGTTCGAGAGCGGCGCCGTCCGCCCGATCGGCTTCGCCAGCGCCACGCGCCCGGCCTGGGCGCCAAACATCCCGACCCTGAGCGAGGGCGGCCTGCCGGATTTCGTCTCCAGCACCTGGTGCCTGCTGCTCGCCCCGGCCAATACGCCGCGCGAGATCGTCGAGCGCGTCTCGGCCGAGGTGGCGAAGATCGTCAAAGATCCGGCCGCGACCGAGCGGCTGCGCGGCCTGGGTTTCGACGCGGTCGGCAGCAGCCCGGAGGAAGCCGGGACCTTTCTTCGCGGCGAGGTGGAGCGCTGGGCCAAGGTCATCACCGCGGCCAACGTCACCGTCGAGTAAGGCTACCGCCCGGTGAAGTCCGGGCGGCGGCGGCCGAGGAAGGCAGCGACGCCCTCGGCGAAATCCGCCGTCCCGGCCGAGGCGAGGAAGGCTGCTTCCTCGGCGGCGAGCTGGGTCGGCAGGTCGCGGCCTGCCGCCCCGCGGAGCAGCGCCTTGGCCCGGCCGAAGGCGGCCGTCGGCCCGCTGGCGAGCTGCTGCGCCAGCGTCTCCGTCGCCGCCTCCAGCTCGGCGGCTGGCACGACCCGGTTCACCAGCCCGGCGGCGAGCGCCGCCCGCCCGTCCAGCTCCTCGCCGAGCATCGCCAGCCCCATCGCCCCGCGCAGGCCGAGCAGGCGCGGCAACACCCAGCTCCCGCCGCAATCCGGCACGGTGCCGAGCTTCAGGTAGCCGAGGGCGAAGCGCGCATCCTCCGCCGCGATGATGAGATCGGCCCCGAGGGCGAGGGAGAAGCCGCCCCCCGCCGCCGCGCCCTGCACGCTGGCAAGCACCGGGACGGGGAGGGCGGCGAGCCCGGCCACCGCCTCGTGCATCGGCTGCAGGATATGGCGGATCTCGGCCAATGCCTGCGGCCCCTGAAAGGCCGAGATGTCGCCGCCCGCCATGAAGGCCCGCCCGGCGCCGCAAAGCACGACGCATCGGAGATCGGGGTCCTGCGGCAGGGCATCGACGGCTTCGCGGAAGGCCGCGGCCATGGCGGCATCGATGGCGTTCAGCCGCTCCGGCCGGTTGAAGCGGAGGCGGGTGACGGCGCCGGAGCGCTCGACGAGGAGGGGGTTCGACATGGGGCGAGACTGCACCCGCCGCGCGCATAAAAAAAGCCGGCAGGGGTGCCCCCGCCGGCCTCGTCTGGTTTGCCCGAAGGGCCCGAGGATTACTCCTCGCCGGCCATCTCGCGGCGGCGGCGGATGGCCGCGCCCAGGATGTCGCCGAGCGAGGCGCCGCTGTCGGTGGAGCCGTACTCCTTCATCGCCTCGCGCTCCTCCTCGATCTCCTTGCCCTTGATGGTCAGGGCGAGGCGGCGGGCGGCGCGGTCCACGGCGGTGACCTTGGCATCGACCTTCTCGCCCACGGCGAACTTGTCGGGGCGCTGGTCGCCACGGTCACGCGCCAGCTCGGCGCGGCGGATGAAGCCGGTGAGGACGTCCTCGACCCGGACCTCGATGCCGTTGGCCTGCACCTGCGTGACGATGCAGGTGACGACGTCGCCCTTGCGGACCTTGTCGAGCACTTCGGCGGCCGGATCGGCCTCGAGCTGCTTCACGCCGAGGGAGATGCGCTCCTTCTCGACATCCACATCGAGCACCTTGGCCTTGATGACCGTGCCCTTCTCGAAGTTGGCCATCGCCGCCTCGCCGGCCTCTTCCCAGGAGAGGTCGGACATGTGGACCATGCCGTCGATCTCTGGGCCGATGCCGATGAACAGGCCGAACTCGGTGATGTTGCGGATCTCGCCCTCGACCACGGAGCCCGGCGGATGGGCCTCGAGGAACAGCTCCCACGGGTTGCCCTGGGCCTGCTTCAGGCCGAGCGAGATGCGGCGCTTCGGCTCGTCCACGTCGAGGATCATCACGTCCACTTCCTGCGAGGTGGCGACGATCTTGCCCGGATGGACGTTCTTCTTCGTCCAGGACATCTCGCTCACATGCACGAGGCCCTCGACGCCCGGCTCCAGCTCCACGAAGGCGCCGTAGTCGGTGATGTTGGTCACGCGGCCGCTGAACTTGGCGTTCACCGGGTACTTGATGGCGACGCCATCCCACGGATCGGCCATCAGCTGCTTCATGCCGAGGCTGATGCGCTGGGTCTCGCTGTTGAAGCGGATGACCTGCACCTTCACCGGCTGGCCGATGGTCAGCGCCTCGGACGGGTGGTTGATGCGGCGCCAGGCGATGTCGGTGACATGTAGCAGGCCGTCCACGCCGCCGAGGTCCACGAACGCACCGTAGTCAGTGATGTTCTTGACCACGCCGTCGAGGATCATGCCCTCCTTCAGGCCCTGGATCAGCTCGCTGCGCTGCTCCGCACGGGTCTCCTCGAGCACCGCACGACGCGACACCACGATGTTGCCGCGGGCGCGGTCCATCTTGAGGATCTGGAAGGGCTGCGGGCTGCCCATCAGCGGCCCGACATCGCGCACCGGGCGGATATCGACCTGGGAGCCAGGGAGGAAGGCCACGGCGCCGCCGAGATCGACGGTGAAGCCGCCCTTGACGCGCCCGAAGATCACGCCGTTGACGCGCTGGTTGGCCTGGTAGGCCTTCTCCAGGTTGGTCCAGGCTTCCTCGCGCCGCGCCTTCTCGCGCGACAGCACGATGGAGCCGTCGCGGTCCTCGTAGCGCTCGACGAAGAGCTCGACCACGTCGCCGGCCTGCACTTCCGGCTTCTGCCCCTGCGGGGCGAATTCCTTGAGGGGGACGCGCCCCTCGCTCTTCAGCCCGACATCGACGACGGCGAAGTCGTCATCGATGCGGATGACGCGCCCGGAGACGACCGAGCCGGCGAAGCCGGTATCGGCGCCCAGGGTCTCGTCGAGCATTGCGGCAAAGTCTTCGATCCCCGCGTCATGCGCGAGGGTGGTGGCGGATGCCATGCGGTCTGTCTGTCCCGAACTGCCCGCAAGCGGCGGGCGGTGGTCCTGCGCCCCCGGCGATCCGCCGGGCACGGCTTGATCGGGCGCCGTGCCGTCCCTGTCGGGCGGATAAAGGCGCGTTCGACCCTGTGCCTTGGGCAGCGTAACGGCCCGCCCGGTCCCGGCCCTTGGGCTGCAAGCCACCTCACATTGCTGTGATGTCGGACCCTCAACCGCGGGCGCCGCGGCCCTTACGGGTACGCGGACATGATTTCGCTAGGCTTTTGTCGCCCCAGGGTCAAGCAAATTCAGCCGGGAGCGCACCATCGCCAGGGCGGCGGCGAAGGCGGCCTCGGCATCCATCCGCGTGGTGTCGAGCAACAGGGCATCGGCGGCGGGTTTCAGTGGGGCGACCGGGCGCCCGGCATCCTGCGCATCGCGGGCGCGGATCTCGGCCTCGACCTGGGCGGCATCGGCCGCGACGCCGCGGGCTTGCAGCTCCAGCCAGCGGCGGCGGCCGCGCTCCTCCGGGCTCGCGGTGACGAAGAGCTTCACCGGCGCCTCGGGGAAGACGACGGTGCCGATGTCGCGCCCGTCCATCACCGCGCCGTGGCGGCGGCCGAACTCGCGCTGCCAGTCGAGCAGGGCGGCGCGCACGGCGGGGATGGCGGCGACGGTGCTGGCGGCCATGTCGGCGGCGGGTCCGCGCAGGTCGGCACGGTGGAGATCCTCCGGGCGGAGGGCGGCGGCCTCGGCGGCGGCGATGGTGGCGTCGTGCGGGTCGGCCTCGCGGTCGAGCACGCGGCGGCCGGTCGCGCGGTAGAGCAGGCCCGTATCGAGATAGGGAAGGCAGAGCGTGGCAGCGAGGCGGCGGGCGAGCGTCCCCTTGCCCGCCGCGGCTGGACCATCGACGGCGATGACGATGGCGAGGCTCATGCCGGGCGGATCGCCTCGGTGCCGGCGGCGCGGTTCAGCAGCGCGGCAAAGCCGGGGAAGCTGGTCTCGATGAAGCCGGCATCGTCCACCGCGACGGGCGCGCGGGCGGCGAGGCCCATGACCAGGGCGCTCATCGCCAGGCGGTGGTCCATATGGGTGGCGACGGTGCCGCCGCCGGGAATGGCGCCGCCTGTGCCCTCGACCAGCAGGTCGTCGCCCTCGATCCGGGCGGCGATGCCGTTGGCGGCGAGCATGGTGGCCGTCGCGGCGAGGCGGTCGCTCTCCTTCACCCGCAGCTCGGCGAGGCCGCGCATCCGGGTGGTGCCCGTGGCGGCGGCGGCGGCGACGGCGAGGATGGGGTACTCGTCGATCATCGAGGGCGCGCGCTCGGGCGGCACCTCCACGGCGCGGAGCGGGCCATGGGTAGCGACCAGGTCGCCGACCGGCTCGCCGCCCTCGACCCGGGAATTTTCGACCCGCAGCTCGGCCCCCATCTCGCGCATCGTGGCGAAGAGGCCCGTCCGCAGCGGGTTGAGCCCGACATTGGCGATCGTCACCCGCGAGCCGGGGACGAGCAGGGCGGCCACCAGCAGGAAGGCGGCGGAGGAGGGGTCGCCAGGGACGAGGATGGACGCCGCGGTCAGCTCCGGCTGGCCGTCCAGCTCGATCACCCGTCCCTCGGGCGTGTCCTCCGCCCGGACGGTCGCGCCGAAATGGCGGAGCATGTTCTCGGTGTGGTCGCGGGTCGGCTCCGGCTCTACCACGCGGGTGGTGCCCCGGGCGCAGAGTCCGGCGAGCAGGCAGGCAGACTTCACCTGGGCCGAGGCGACGGGCAGCCGGTAGTCGAGCGGCAGCGGGTCCGCCGCACCCTGGACGGCGAGCGGCAGGCGGCCGCCCGCGCGGGTCCGGAAGCTGGCGCCGGTTGCGGCGAGCGGTTCCGTCACCCGCAGCATGGGGCGGCGTCGGAGCGAGGCGTCGCCGGTCATCACCGCAAATATGGGGTGGCCGGCGAGCAGGCCGCAAAGCAGCCGGGCGGCGGTGCCGCTATTGCCCATGTCGAGCACGTCGGCCGGCTCGGTGAGGCCGCCGATGCCCCGGCCGGCGACGCGCCAGGCGCCAGGGCCCTGCTGCTCCACCGTGGCGCCGAGGGCGCGCATGGCGGCGGCGGTGCGCAGCACGTCCTCGCCCTCCAGCAGCCCCTCGATCACTGTGGTGCCGATGGCGAGCGCGCCGAACATCAGTGCGCGATGGCTGATCGACTTGTCACCCGGTACGCGATGGGTGCCGGAGAGGGGCGCGGCGGGCGCCTGGGCGCGGAGCGGCCGAGGAAAGGCATCATGGGACATGGCCCCGCGCGTTTGACATGCCCCGGCCCCACGTGGCAATGCGCGTGACCCTTTTTCAGCCGCCGGCACGCAGCCGCCCTACACCTCTTCGTGCCGGGGGCATTCCGATACGAGGCTTTCCCCCATGGCCAAGCCCGAACTGGGCCTTAAGCGTGTCTGCGTCGCCTGCGGCACGAAATTCTATGACCTGACTCGCGCCCCTGCCATCTGCCCGAAATGCGGCACCGAGCAGCCGGCGGAGCAGCCGCGCCTGCGCCGCGCCGCCGGCAGCTTGCCGGTGGACGACAAGCTGAAGAAGCGGGCCGTCGTGCCGGATGCCGAGGCGGATGATGTCGAGCTGGAGGATGTCGAGGCCGATGAGACGGTCGAGGACGCCGAGGAGCTCGACGACGAGGCCGATGCGATCGGCGAGGAGATCGAGGTCGAAGGCGATCGCGACGAGGAAGGCTGACCCCGGCGCGGGCGGCGCGCCATGACGGCGCCGCCGCCCGCCCTGCTGCTGACCCGGCTGATGCTGCGGGATTTCCGCAGCTATCCGGCGCTGACCGTGTCCTTCGGGTCTCCGATCGTTGCCGTCTCGGGCGAGAACGGGGTCGGCAAGACCAACCTGCTGGAAGCCATCAGCCTGCTCGGCCCCGGGCGTGGGCTACGCGGGGCGCGGATGGCCGATTGCGCCCGGCAGGCGGGGCAGGGGCCGCTGCCCTGGGCCGTCGCAGGCCGTTTCGACAGCCTCGGCAACGGCCCTTTCGACATCGGCACCGGCACGCCGGAGGGCGGGCCGATCGAGCGGCGGACCTTCCGCCTCGACGGCGCCCCGGTGCGGAGCCAGGCTGAACTGGCCGAGCGGATCGCCCTCGTCTGGCTGACGCCACAGATGGACCGGCTGTTCCAGGATGGGGCGGGCGACCGACGGCGCTTCCTCGACCGGCTGGTCTGGGCGCTGGAGCCGCACCATGCCCGCGAGGTCGCCGCCTATGAGAACGCCATGGCCCAGCGCAACCGGCTGCTGGCGCAGGAGCGGCGGGAGGGCAGGGGCGTGGACCCGGCCTGGCTTGCGGCGCTCGAGGATGCCATGGCACGGCACGGCGTGGCTGCCGCGGCGGCCCGGCGGGGGCTGGTCGGGCGGCTGAACGCGGCGCTGCTGGGCGGCATCACCGGCGCCTTCCCGGCGGCGCGGCTCGATCTGCAATGCATGGCGGCCACCGCGCTGGACGAGGCGCCGGCGCTCGCGGTCGAGGACGGGCTGCGGGCCGGCTGGGCCGCCAGCCGCGGCCGCGACGCGGCGGCCGGGGCGACGCTGGAGGGGCCGCATCGGGCCGACCTGCTCTTCACCCATGCGCCGAAGGGGCTGCCGGCGGCGCTCTGCTCCACCGGCGAGCAGAAGGCCCTGCTGATCGCCGTGGTCCTGGCCCATGCCGGGCTGATCGCCGCCGCCCGTGGCTTCGCCCCGCTGCTGCTGCTGGACGAGGTGGCGGCCCATCTGGATGCCAGGCGGCGGGAGGCGCTGTTCGAGGCGCTGGCGGCCTTGCCGGCGCAGTCCTTCCTTACCGGGACGGATGCCGGCATCTTCGCCCCGCTGCGCGGCACGGCGGAGGGGTTCCGGGCGCTACCCGGCGCACTCGTTCCGGATAGCGATTTACCCGTGCCCTGAGCGCTGGGAGTCCCTATATAGAGTGCCGTCCCCATAGCGATGATTCGAGGAGCTTGCCGCCGGCATGAACGATGACGCCGTGCGCGCCGAATCCACCCCGACCGGATCGTCGGGCGCCGATTACAACAGCGCATCCATCACTGTCCTGAAGGGCCTCGAGGCCGTTCGCAAGCGGCCGGGCATGTATATCGGCGATACCGATGACGGCTCGGGCCTGCACCACATGGCGTTCGAGATCATCGACAACGCCGTGGACGAGGCCCAGGCGGGCTACGCCAGCCGCGTCGAGGTTACGCTGAACGGCGACGGCAGCGTCACCGTGCGCGACGACGGCCGCGGCATCCCGGTCGACATGCATGAGGAGGAGGGGGTCTCCGCCGCCGAGGTGGTGCTGACCCGCCTCCATGCCGGCGGCAAGTTCAACCAGAACTCCTACAAGGTCTCCGGCGGCTTGCACGGCGTCGGCGCCGCGGTGGTCAACGCCCTGTCCGAATGGATGGAGGTGCGGATCTGGCGCAACGGGACCGAGCACTTCATCCGCTTCGAGCATGGCGACACGACCGAGCCGCTGCGCGTCATCGGAGCCTCGGCCGAGCGCACCGGCACCGAGGTCACCTTCAAGCCGTCCAGCGGCACCTTTACCAAGGTGGAGTACGACTTCGCCGTGCTGGAGCGGCGGCTGCGGGAGCTCGCCTTCCTCAATTCCGGCCTGGCCATCGCCCTGAAGGACGACCGCCACGTCCCGGCGCAGGAGATCTTCTTCCAGTTCCGCGGCGGCCTTACCGCCTTCGTCGAGTGGCTCGACCAGGGCAAGGAGCCGCTGTTCCGCCCGCCGATCGCCGCCATCAGCAAGGAGAGCGAGGGCATCCGCGTCGAGCTGGCGATGTGGTGGAACAACTCGCCGCGCGAGCTGGCGCTCTGCTTCACCAACAACATCCCGCAGCGCGACGGCGGCACCCACCAGGCGGGCTTCCGCCAGGCGCTGACCCGCGTCGTGATGAAGTATGCCGAGGAGCTGGCCAAGAAGGAGAAGGTCGAGCTTATCGGCGACGACATGCGGGAAGGCCTCACCGCGGTCATCTCGGTGAAGGTGCCGGACCCCAAGTTCAGCTCGCAGACCAAGGACAAGCTGGTTTCCTCCGAAGTCCAGCCGGTGGTGCAGGTGGCGGTCGCCGACGCGCTCTCCCACTGGTTCGAGACGCACCCGAAGGAGGCAAAGGCCGTCCTCGACCAGGTCGTGCTCTCGGCGGCGGCGCGGAAGGCGGCGCAGCTGGCGCGCGACAAGGTGGGGCGGAAGAACGCGCTCGAATTCAGCACCCTGCCGGGCAAGCTGGCCGATTGCCAGGAGCGCGACCCGAGCAAGTGCGAGCTCTTCCTCGTCGAGGGCGACAGCGCGGGCGGTTCGGCCAAGCAGGGGCGCAACCGCGCCTACCAGGCGATCTTGCCGCTCAAGGGCAAGATCCTCAATGTCGAGCGGGCGCGGATGGACAAGATGCTGTCCTCCGCTGAGATCGGCACGCTCATCACCGCGCTCGGCACCGGCATCGGCCCGGGCGAGCCGGCCAAGGGCGGGTTCGACCCGAACAAGCTGCGCTACCACCGCATCGTCATCATGACGGACGCCGACGTGGACGGCAGCCATATCCGCACCCTGCTGCTCACCTTCTTCTTCCGGCAGATGCCGGAGCTGCTGGAGCGCGGGCACCTCTACATCGCCCAGCCGCCGCTCTACCGGGCGAAGCGTGGCAATGACGAGCGCTACCTGAAGGACGACCGCGCGCTCGAGGACTACCTGCTGGAAAAGGCGCTGGCCGGCGCCACGCTGCGCCTTGCCGACGGCCGGGAACTCGCCGGGCCGGAATTGCGGGCGGAGATGGAGCAGCTGCGCCAAGTGGCGAGCCGCGTCCGCCGCCTCGCGTCGCAGGTGCCGACCGAGATCGTCGAGCAGGCCGCCGTCGCCGGCGCGTTGACCTTGGAGCCGGAGCGGGCGCTCGCCGCCGCGCAGGTGCTGGCGGCACGGCTGGACGCGATGGCCAACCCGAACGAGCGCGGCTGGAAGGCGACGGCGGATGCGGATGGCCTCATCCTCTCCCGCATCGTCCGCGGCGTGACCGAGCGGCATGCGCTGAACCCGGCCGCACTCCGCAGCGCCGAGGCGCGCTGGCTGGACGAGCGGCGCGAGACGCTCATCCGCGAGTTCGGCGGCGAGGCGCTGCTGCAGCTCGACAGCACGAGCGCCACGGTGCAGGGTCCGGTGATGGCCTTCGAGCGGATCCTTCAGCAGGGCCGCAAGGGGCTGACAATCCAGCGCTTCAAGGGCCTCGGCGAGATGAACCCCGAGCAGCTCTGGAAGACGACGCTGGACCCCGCCGTCCGCACCCTGCTGCGGGTGAAGGTCGACAGCGTGGAGGAGGCGGAGAAGGCCTTCTCGACACTGATGGGCGATGTTGTCGAGCCGCGGCGCGAGTTCATCGTCGACAACGCTCTGAAGGTGGCGAACCTGGACGTGTAGGGGTTCAGGGCTGGGGGGCAGCCATGACCAAACCCGGCAGGCCGGGCGGCCCTTCAAGCTGGGGCGCGGCCTGCGGTACTGGCGATCCCGCAGGCCTTGGTTCTTTCGCCGCAGTCGATGCGGCGCTTCCTCACTCCTCCCGGAAGGCTCGGGTGAAGTAGTCCGAGACGGGCTTGGTCAGGTAGGACAGCACCGTCCGGTCACCGGTGCGGATGAAGCTCTCGACCGGCATGCCGGGCACCAGCCTCGCGGCGCCCAGCCGTTCCTCCTCGCCCTCGGCGATGGCGATCCGCACGGGGTAGTACTGCAATCCGGAGCGCTGGTCGGTTATGAGATCGGCGGCGATGAGCCGGACCTGGCCGCGCAGTTCCGGCGTGGTCCGCTGGTTGAGGGCGGAAAGGCGCAGCATGGTATCCTGCCCTGGCAGGAGCTGGTCGATGTCCTGCGGCGCCACCTTGACCTCGACGGTCAGGGCGTCGGCCTCGGGCATGATCAGCATCAGCTGCTCGCCCGGTGCGATCACGCCACCGACGGTGTGCACTGCGGACTGGTAGACGATGCCGTCCTGCGGGGCCCGGATGTCGATGCGGCGCAGCTGGTCCTCCGCGGCGACCTTTCGCTCGACCATTTCGGCGATGCGGGCCTCGACTTCGCGCAGCTCCTTCCCCGTCTCGCTGCGGAGATCCTGGTCGATCTGCAGGATCTGCAGCTGCGTCTCGCTGACCCGCCCCCTGGCCTGGGCCATGCCGGAAAGGATCTGCCCATGCTCCCCGCGCAGCCGCGTCTCCTCGCGGCGCAGCAGCGTCACCCGGTTCATGGCCACCAGGTTCTGACGCCAGAGATGCTCGACGGCATGGAGCTCCTCCTGGATGAGCCTGATCTCATCGGCCTTCGCCGCGCCCTGCAGGCGGAGGCCGGCGATCTGCTCGTCGAGCTGGGAGATGCGCTCGCGCAGCTGCGCCTTCTGCCCCTCGCGCGACTGGCGCCGGTTCTCGAAGAGCCGCGCCTCGCTCCGCCACTGGGCATAGGCCTCCGGGCCGAACTCATCCGGCAGGGGGACCATCGCCTCCCGCCCGTCACGCTCCGCCTCGAGCCGCGCCTGCCGTGCCGCCAACTCGCCGAGGCCCTTCGTCAGCATGGCGACATTCGCCCGTGCCACCGTCTCGTCGAGCCGGATCACCACATCGCCGGCCCGCACGCGGTCGCCATCCCGCGCCAGGATTTGGCCGATCACGCCGCCGGTCGGGTGCTGCACCTTCTTCGCATTGCTTTCGACGACGACGCTGCCGGGTGCCGCCACCGCGCCGGAGATCTCCGTGGCGACCGACCAGCCGCCCAGGCCGCCCACCAGCAGGACGCCGGAGGCGAGAGCGACGCGGCCGTGGCGACGAATCGAGCGGCGCGCCTCTGAGACGGGACGGAGGATCATGATGCTGCTCCTGCACTGACGGCCGGCCTGACGAGGGAGACGGCTGCCGCGGGCCTGGTTTCCGGCCCGACCGGCACCGGACGCAGCACCTTGCTCAGCACCTCGTCCCGCGGCCCGATGCCCTGCACCCGCCCCTCGTTCAGGACCATGACGAGGTTGACGCCGGCGAGCGCGCTCGGCCGGTGGGCGATGACGATGACGATCCCGCCCCTCGCACGCACGCCGAGGATCGCCTGGGTAAGGGCCTGCTCGCCCTCGGTGTCGAGATTGGAGTTCGGCTCGTCCAGCACCACTAGGAAGGGATCGCCGTAAAGCGCGCGGGCCAGGCCGATGCGCTGGCGCTGCCCGCCCGAAAGCGCGGCACCGGCTTCGCCGATCTGCGTGTCGTAGCCTTCGGGCAGGCGCAGGATCATCTCATGGACATCGGCCGCGGTGGCGGCGGCGATGATCGCGCCCGGATCGGCCTCCTCCTCGAAGCGGGCAATGTTCTGCGCGACGGTGCCGGCGAACAGCTCCACATCCTGGGGCAGGTAGCCGATGTGCCGGCCGAGATCCTCCGGCAGCCAATGTCCCAGTGCCGCCCCGTCCAGCCGCACCTTCCCCCGCCAGGCCGGCCAGACCCCGACCAGCATGCGGGCCAGCGAGGACTTGCCGGAGGCGCTCGGCCCGATGACGCCGAGGCCGCTGCCGGCGGGAAGCTGGAAGGCGACCTCGTGGATCAGCGGCCGCTGGGTGCCCGGCGCGCCGCTGCTCGCCTGCTCGACCACCAGGGACTTGCGCGGAGCCGGCAAGGCCATCGGATCGCCCTGCGGCGTCGTGGCCTGCAGCAGCGCCGAAAGGCGACGCGCGCCCTGCCGGGCGGTGGCGAAGCCCTTCCAGTTGGCGATGGCCAGCTCGACCGGCGCCAGGGCGCGCGAGGTGAGGATGGAGGCGGCGATCATGACGCCGCCGCTCACCTCGCCCGCGATCACCAGATAGGCGCCGACCGCCAGCACCGCCGATTGCAGCAGCATCCGCAGCACCTTGGAGACGGCGCCGAAGCCGCCGGCGACATCCGAGGTGCGCTGCTGGTGCCGCAGGTAGAGGCCGTTCGCCAGGCCCCAGCGCCGCGCGAGCCGCCTGGCCATGCCGAGCGCCTGCACCGCCTCGGCATTGCGCCGCGCGCCTTCGGCGATGGTGTTGCGAAGGCCTGCCGCCTTCACCGCCTCGCGCGTGGCGCTGCGGGTCAGTAGCTCGGTCAGCAGGGTGAAGGTCACCAGCAGCAGCGCGCCGGCCAGCGCCACCATCCCGATCCAAAAATGGAAGCCGAAGCAGACGGCGAGGTAGAGCGGCATCCATGGCAGGTCGAACAGCGCACCCGGGCCGCTGCCGGCGAGGAAGGCGCGGAGCTGGTCGAGGTCCCGCATCGCCTGCTGTCCTTCGCCGGCCTTCGGCGAGGTGACCGAGGCGCGCAGGTTGGAGCGGAAGACGGGCTGGCTCAGCTCCTCGTCCAGCGCGGCACCCACCCGCGCGAGGATGCGGCCGCGGATCATGTCGAACCCGCCCTGGAAGGCGTAGAGCAGCAGCAGCACGAGGCAGAGGCCGACCAGTGTCGGGATCGAGCGGCTCGGCAGGACCCGGTCGTAGACCTCGAGCATGAAGATGGAGCCCGAAAGGGTCAGCAGGTTGATGACCCCGCTCAGCAGCGCGACGCAGAGGAAGGCGCCGCGACAGGATCGGAACACGCTGGCGGGCAGCATCGGAGACGGGCTGGCCATGTTGAGGGCGCCTCGGGACGGAGCGATGGGAATGAGAAGGGTGCCGGCCGGCCTGGACGCGCCAGGCCGGCCGATTGGATCAGGTCACCTCGAAGCCGCGCGGCTCCGCCTCGTCGAGCACCAGGATCGGCAAGGTCGCTGGCGCCTCCGGCAGCGCGGTCGTCTCCGCCGTGGCCTCCAGCTCGAGGACGCTGTCGGGGCCCTGCGGCTCCGCCAGCATCGTCACCGGTGCCTGCCTCGCGGCGAAGGCATCGAAGGTGAACCCTTCCTCCGCGGCGAAGGAGCGTAGCGTGGCCGGCGCCGCCGCGGTCTGCGCAAGCCGGAAGGATTGCAGGTCGAAGGGGCCGCCATTGAAGGTCAGGCGGATCGTCTGCACCCCGGCATTCAGGTCGACCTGCACCGTCTGGCCGGTGGCGAAGGTCGTGTAGCTGTTGGTATCCGGCACTGCGACCGCGCCGCTGGTCTCGTAGATGGTGCCGTTCTGGGTGAAGCTGGCGGAGATGCTGCGGCCGGGATCGGGCGTCGCCGTGCTGAAGCTGAGGGCGTAGCGCCCGGCCTGCTGCACGTTGACGGTATACTCGACCCACTCGTTGTTCGAGACCCAGCCGATGGCTTGGTTGTTGCCAACCACATCGACGCCCTCGTTGCGGCCTGCGGTACCACCCTCATCGAGGTTGGGCGTGGTGTCGCTGAAGGCCACGCCCTGGCCGCCGACGTCGAACTGGGTGGCGTTGATCACCACCGCCGCCGCTCCGATCACGGCAGGCGTGCCGGAGAAAGGACCCTGGCCGTCCGGCGGCGCGAAGGCGAAGTTGAAGGACTGCAGATCCAGCGGCCCGCCGTTGAAGGTCAGCCGAACGGTCTGGACGCCGGCCTCGAGGTCGAGCTGCGCCGCCTGGGTGAGGGCGAAGGCGGTGTAGCTGTTGGTATCGACCACGGCGACGGTGTTGCTGGTCTCGTAGACGGTGCCATTCCGCTCGGAGCTGGCGGTAATGGTCCGGCCCGGGTCGAGCGTCGCGGCATTGAAGGCCAGGTTGTAGCGCCCAGCCTGCTGGACGTTGACGGTGTACTCGACCCACTCGCCGTTCGTGATCCAGCCGATGGCCTGGTTGTTGCCGACCACGTCGACACCCTCGTTGCGGCCCGCGGTGCCGCCCTGGTCGGTGTTGGGCGTGGTGTCGTTGAAGGCCACGCCCTGGCCGCCGAGGTCGAACTGCGTTGCAACGATCGAGATCGGTGAGACGCCGACCGCAATCGGTATCCCCCCGAAGGGTGTCTGGTTGGTTGGTGTTGGTGTGGAGGGTGCGACGGTGAGGGCGAGGTTGGCGGTTGCGTTGGCGGTGCCGTCGGAGGCGATGACGCCGATGGTGTAGGTGCCGGCGGCGGCGGGGGTGCCGGTGATGACGCCGGCGGTGCTGATGGTCAGCCCCTGCGGCAGTCCGGTTGCCGAGTAGGTCAGCGCATCGCCATCCGCGTCGGTGAAGGTCCCGGCCGGCAGGGCGTAGGTAAAGGCCTGCCCCTGGGTTGCCGCCTGGCCGGCGAGCGGCTGCGCCGCGACCGGTGCGGTGTTGGCCCGGTCGAGGGTGAAGGACTGCAGGTCGAAGGCCCCGCCGTTGAAGGTCAGGCGGATCGTCTGCACGCCGGCGTTGAGGTCGAGCTGCGCCGCCTGGCTGTCGGCGAAGACGGTGTAGCTGTTGGTGTCGGCCAGGGCGATGGCGCTGCTGGTCCGGTAGACGGTGCCGCCCTGCTCGAAGCTGGCGGTGATGGTGCGGCCCGGGTCGGGGGTCGCGGTCCGCATGACCAGGTCGTAGCGCCCGGCCTGCTGGACGTTGACAGTGTACTCGACCCACTCGCCGTTGTTGATCCAGCCGAGGGCCTGGTTGTTGCCGACCACGTCGGCGCCCTCGTTGCGGCCCGCGGTGCCGCCCTCGTCGAGGTTGGGCGTGGTGTCGTTGAAGGCCACGCCCTGGCCGCCGAGGTCGAACTGCGCCGCCCCGATCGTCACCGGCGCCGCCCCGATCGCAACCGCCGTTCCGCCGAAGGGCGACTGCTGCCCCCCTGCCGGCGGCGCCTGCACGTAGTTGAAGGTGAACGACCGCAGGTCCAGCAGGTAGGGTGAGTCAGCCTGCGGCGTGCCGCCGAAGGTCAGGCGGATCGTCTGCTGCCCCGCCGGCAGGGTGAGGTCGACCGGCGCCGAGGCCTGGAAGGGCGCCGTGCCGAAGTTCGTGCCGCCATCCTGCAGCGCGACCGTGGCAAGCGGCGCCGCCTGCCCGAGCGACACCGCGACCGTGGCATTGGCCAGCGGCGTCTTGGCGTTGAGGCTCAGGCGGTAGGTGCCGGCCTGGGGCACGTTGATGGTGTACTCGACCCACTCGCCCGGCAGCACGTAGCCGATGTCGTTCTCCGCGCCGACGGTCTCCACCCCGTCGCCCGGGCGGAAGGTGGCGTTGCCGCCCGCCTTGCCGGCGTTGTCGTTGAAGGCAATCCCCTGCCCGCCCTGGTCGTAGTTGGAGGCATCCACCGTCAGCGCATTGTTGACGAAGGACGGCGCCGTCCCACCAAAGGGTGTCTGGTTGCCGGTCGGCGGATTTCCGGCGGTCACGTCGAAGAAGTTCAGCGTGCCGTCGTTGTCGGCATCCGCCTGTAGCGCGTCGATCACGCCATCGCTGTTCGCATCCTCCCGCCCGGCCGGGCTGTAGCCCTGGACGTTCTTGATGACGAACATATGGTCGTTGTAGTCGTAGTTTCCGGCGCCCGGGTAATCCTGGATGCCGATATAGGTGCCGGGGATCACCTTGCCGCTCGCATCCAGGGCCTGGAAGAAGCGGATCAGGTGGCCCTGGTTGTCGCCGACCAGCTGGCCGATATTCGGATCGACATTGTTGATCTTCGGATCCGACCAGGAGGAGTAGGTCGGCCGCCCATCGACCGAGATGTAGAGGCCGAAGGGGCCATTCTGGTTGATGGTGGCGCGGGCGACATTCGCCCCCGCCCCGGCGCCCGGCACCAGCGCATCCGGCAGCACCGTCTGGCCCTGCTGGTCGTCATTGGCGAAGAGCGGCGTCACCTGCGCGGATTGCAGGCCATGGAAGCCGATGCGCGCCACGTTGCCCTGGGTCAGGAAGGCGGCGAGCTGGATGACCTCGATCGGCCTGGTGGTGTCGAGGCGCTGCATGTAGGGCAGCAGCACCTCGTCGCCGACGGTCTCCACGACGCCGCCGCCTGCCAGCTCGCCCTGCGCCATGTCGGTGCCGTAGCCGAAGGCATCGACGATCTGCGCCACGGTCGGCTCCGAGTCCCTTTCGGAGAATTCCTGGGCGAGGCCAGCGAGGGTGATCACGCGCGGCCCGTTCACCGAGTCGTTCGACTGGATGGTGAGCGTGCTCTCGTAGAGCTGCGCGCCGGCCGTGGTGCCGGCATGCGTGCCGATGAAGCGCACGGTGACATTCGCCGTGCTGCCGGGATTGATCGTGGTCGGCACCGTGCCGACGATCTGGAAGGCCGATGTGTCGGCGACGGTGATGCCGGTGATGTTGAGCGCCGTGAAGCCGTCATTGCGGAGGGTGATCACCGCCTCGTTGCGGAAGGCCTGGCTGGCATTCGCCGGCGTGTCGATGTTGGTGAAGACCAGCCGCTGGTCAGCCGCCGCATCGTCGAGGCCCGTCACGCTCAGCACCTGGCCGAAGCCGACCGGCGCGATGCCCTCGATGACGACCATGTTGTCGTTGTAGTCGTAGTTGATGCCCGTGTAGTCCATGATCCCGAGATAGACGTTCGGGATGATGTTCCCGGCCTTGTCCACGGCCTGGAAGATGCGGTGGGTGTAGCCGCGTTCCAGGTTCTCCGTCCCGGCCGGCGGCGTGCCGCCACCCTCCGGGTTCAGTCGCGGATCGGTGGAGAGGCCGGCGATCGACATGCCGAATATGTCGTTGCCCATCCAGCTGTCCGGGATGCGGGCTGCGTTGAAGAACGCTGTGGCGAAGTTGGTGCCGCTGACCAGCGGCAGGATGGTCTGGTTCTGGGTGCTCCCATGGTCCCAGAGCTCGACGTTCTGGCCCTTGTTGCCAGGGTTGTGGATCTGGAAGGTGGCGCCGCTAGGGCCGTGGAAGGCGGCAATATGGGTGACCTTGACCTGCGTCACGCCATCGGCGATTCGCCAATAGGGCGAGAGCACCTCCGTCGCATCGGCCGAGCGGTAGAGGTCGAAGTCGTTGAGGGTCGAGTTCTCGCCGCCGCCCGAGGTCGTCAGCCCCTCGATGACGTTGCCGAAGCCGAAGACCTTCCAGACCTCGTTGACATTGGGCTCCTGCCCACCCTCGTCGCGGGACTGCCAGAAGCCGGCGAGGTCGATGGTCGCAACCGGGCTGTCGGCATCATTGGTGATGAGTCGGATGGAGCCCTCGAAGACGGTCGAGGTCGCGTCCACATTGCTCGTCGGCGGCGTGTAGGCCGCTCGGTTGAACAGCACGGTCACGTCGATCGACTGGCCCGCCGCGAGCGTCAGCCCGTTGAAGACCGCCGGGTTCGCCAGAACGAAGGGCCCGTTGATCTCGGCGCCGAGCACCGAGAGCGCCTCGGTGCCGGTGTTGGAGATGCGGACCGTGCCGCTTTCCTTGAAGTCGCGGTTCGGAGCGCTGCCGTTCGGGTTCTCCAGGTAGCTGAAGTGCAGCCTGTTGTCGAAATAGGCCGGGTCGAGGCTCTGCACCGCGATATCGGCATTGGGGTTGGCCGCCATCGGCCGGATGTCGAGATAGTCGATGGCGTTGGCGCCCGGCGCGTTCGAGACCACGCGGAGCTGGTACTGCGTGCCGGCGTCGAGCTCGAGGAAGACCGTCTGCTCTCCCGCCGTGGGGAAGGCCATGTTCTCGACCAGCGCGCCGTTGAGGTAGAGGTTCAGCCCCTGCCCGTTCAGCGCCCCGGCATTGGCGGCGAGGTCGAAGGCATAGAGGCCGTCCTCGTCCACCGTGAAGTAGAACTCGACATTCTGGCTGTTCAGGATGCGGGTGCTGTCATCCGCAGTCTGCTCGAGCTGGATCCGCGTATCGCCCTCGACCGCGACATAGTCCGGCGCGAAGGGGCCGGAGCTCGCGCCCGTTGCCACGCGGAGCTGGTCGATGTTCGGCCCGACCGCATTCGGTGCCGTCAGCCGGATCGTGTTGGCGCCGGCGACGAGGTTCACCATCGTCGTCTGGAACTGCCACTGATCCTCGGCGGCGTTGCTGAAGCCGGGGAAGCTGAGCGGGCCGAGGTTGACGCCGTTCACCGTCAGCGTCAGCGGCCGGTCGCCCTTGGACGTGGCGAGGGCGTAGCGGAAGGCGATCTCGAAGGAGCCGGCCGCCGCGGAGTTCACCGTCCAGGTGATGGACTGGTCGCCGGAGCCGTCGAAATCGACGAAGCCGGTGCCCTCCTGGTTGCGGTCCTGCGTGATCACCACAGCGCCGGAGAGCGCAGCCGCCTCCGCCTCGTAATAGGCGTAGGTCTGGCCGCCGGGCGCCGCCGGCTGCGGCGCGAGCACCTCGATCTGGTCGATGTTCGGGCCGGCCGCGGTGGTCTGGCGGAAGGTGATGACGTTGGTGCCGGCGATGAGGTTCGCCGGGATCTCGATCACCTGCCAGGTGGACCAGGCTGCCACCCCCGTCACGCCCGGCGGGGGGCTGAAGCCGAAGGTGCCGACGCTCGCCCCGTTCACCAGCACCTGGAGCGGACGGTCCGCCGTGCCGCCATTGCCGTACCGCACGCGGATCAGGCCCGAGCCGACCTGGTCCTCCGGGACGTTCACGTTGAAGGTCAGCAGGTCGCCGATCGTCGCGCCGTAATCGGCGTAGCCGCCGGCCACGCCATCGGTATTGACCGTATTTCCGTCGAGGCCGAAGGCGCCCGGGCGAAGGCCGCCGACGAGGTCGTTGCCGCTCTCCGGATTGGCCGTGGTGCGGATCTGGATCTGCGCCGCGCCGCCGGTCGAGACACTGACGGATGTGCCGTTATTCGGCGTCACGTCCTCGGCCTGGACCACGGCGAGCGAGACGAGGTCGCCGGTGCCGCCGCCCGGAGTGCCGCCCGGTGTGAAGGTGGCGGTGGTCGTCGCGCGGTTCTGCGCGTCGTCCGTGACCTCGAGCTGGACGGCAACCGGCCCGCTCTGCGTGCTGAGGTCGAGTGTGAAGCGGTTGTTCGCGTCCAGCGTCACCGTCTGCTGCGGGCCCGTGCCGATGCGGACACGGAGCGCGGTGATGTCGGTGTCGAGGCCGCTCACCTGGAAGACGACAGCGGCCGGGTTGCTGGCATTCGCCACGGCGATGGCCAGGTTGCCGCCCTCGTCGGCCGTCACGTCCTGCGTCACGCCGCCCGGGGCGGGGGTGAGCAGCACGAGCTGGCTGGCGCCGGTCCCGCGGTTCAGCGTCATCAGGTAGAGCTGGCCGGTGACCGGGTTCTCGATGATGTCGAGCGGGTCGATGTAGTCGTCGATGATGGAGCCGTCCGGCCGGCGCAGCACGTCGTCGCCGACGATCTTGCCGTCGCTGCCGACGCGGATCACGCGGACGTTGTCGCCGGTCGAGAACTGCGCGATCAGGATCGCGCCCTTCAGGTTGGCGCCGAAGGCATTGCCCTTGTACTCGGTCGCGCCGTTCGGCGACTGGTTGTAGCCAAGGTTGTAGGTGCCATCGAGGTCGTAATTCTCGTCCGGCAGCACGCCGACATCATAGCCGTCGGTGTTCGGGTTGCCGTCCTTCCGGTCCGTCACCTCGTTCGGGTCGATGCCGCCAGTGGGGTTGCCGCCGTTGAGGACGTAGGTGCCGCGCAGCGGGTTGGGATGGCCATAGTACTTGCCCTCCTCAACCGTGAAGAGATAGTCGTATTGCTTGGGCGAGTTGCTGATGATCTGGCTGCCCGTCTGGGCCGGATCGTCCGGCGTCCTGCCGCCGGAGGCCGTGCCGTTGGTCGGCGCGTAGAGCTGGCCGTTCGAGTGCCAGACCAGGTCATAGGCGTTGCGGATGCCGGTGGCGAAGATCTTGAGCACCGCATCCGGGGCGAAGGGGTTGTAGAAGCCCTGATAGGTACCGTTCGCGTTAAAGCTCGAGGCCGGATTGGTCGTCGTCGGAGCGCTGACCGGCTCCGTCCGCACGTCGAAGCCGCCCGAGGGCGCGCTCCGCCGTGGGTCGATCTCCAGCACGGCCGCGTTCAGCAACCGCTCGGGCCGGTTGCCCCAGGCGCCATCCGGGCTGCCCGCCGCGGAGTTCGAACCCTGGGACAGGTAGAGCAGGTAGGCCGGCTCGCCCGCAGCGCCCGCATTCGGGTTGGCACGGAACTCCAGGCTGTTGGTCACATGGTCGCCGCCAGAACGCGGCAGGCCGGTGACATAGGCCTGGGCCGTCGCGCCCGTGAAGGAGCCATTGGTTCCGAGCGTGATCTTGCTGATGCGGCCAGAGAATTCCGGCGTGTCGAACGCCTTGTTCTCCCGCGGGATCGGATAGTTGTCCGTGACCCAGATGGTGTTCGGATTCTCCGGGTCGAAGGTGAAGCCGATGATGCCCCGCCGCCCTGCGGCACCCTGGCTGAAGTGGTCGAGGACCAGGCTTTCCTTCGAGCCGTTGTTGATGGAGCCGTCGGAGTTGACGGCCCAGCGATAGATCTCCCCGGTGATGGTCGCCACGTAGAGCTTGCCGTCCGGCCCGAACTCCACCGTAGTGAAGCCACCGGCCCCATCGGCGAAGCCGTCCAGGAGCGTCTGGGTGGTGAAGGCCACCTCGCGGGCAGTCTCCACCGGGGCGGTGCCGGTGACGAAGGTTGTCGTCAGGTCCTGCATCTGGTGCAGGGGTGCCGTCGGATTCTCGATGCCGCCGAGGTCGAGCACGTCCTCGACCTTCAGCGTGTAGCTGGTGTTCTCCTTCAGCGGCTGCGTCGGGCGGATGGTGAGGCTGTCCGCGCCACCGCTGATCTGAACTGTGACCGCGACCTGCTGGCCCGTCAGTGTCTCGACAAGCTTGACGTTGTCCACATGCGCGATGTTCGGCCCGCGATGGTCGGGCGCCTGCACGTTGACGCCAACCACCAGGGCAGAGTTGGGGTTGATGCCTGTCGGCAGCGATCCGTTCTCGCCGATGGCGATGGAGACCTGCTCGTTCAGGTAGGAGGCGACGGGGGCGACGAAGAAGGAGTAGTCCAGGTCGGCCGTGCGCGTGTCCTGCGGCGTGAGGTCAGGCACGCGCTCGATCTCGAGATACTGGATCTCGGTGTTGGTGCCGCCGATCGAGTCGATGGTCAGCCGTCCGTCCGTCACCTGCACGATGCGGGTGACGAGGGTGGAGCGGAAGCCGCCGCCGGTCTGCGCGCCGTTGCCGCCGGGATTGGCCGGTACCCAGTCCGCGCCGGTCCGCACGCCCTCGAGGTTTACGCGATAGGTGCTGTCGAAAGCTCCGGCCGTGTCGCCGATCGACATCTTCACCTGATAGGTGCCGTTAGCCAGCGCCATCTCCCAGGCCCGCGCAGTGCCAGCGGGCGCGCCGGGATACTCGAAATGCGCGTAGGTCTTCTGCAGGTCCGAGGCGTTGGCGACGGTGCCTTTGTACCAGTGCGCATTCGCGGGTTGCGCCGCGGCAATGGTGCCGTTCGCCGTGCCGTCGGCGACGCTCGCCTCCGTCACCCAGCCATAGCTGAAGCCGTTGCCGCGGTCGCCGAAGCCCGCTCCGGTATCGGCGAGATAGCCGGCCGGCGTGACATAGCCGGCGGGCAGCCCGTTCGACGTCTGCCCGGGCGCCGGCTGGAAGTTGATCTTGACGACCGGCTCGAAGGTCAGCTGGTCACGCGTGTCGACAGGCGTAGTGCCTTCGCTGGCGATGGTGACGCTGTCGATATTGGGTCCGCTCGTGCCATTGTTGGCGAGCGAGATGGTGTTCTGGCCCGCGGCGAGCTGAACGGTGACGGTGGCGGTCGCCCAGTTGTCCCAGCCATCGACGCCGGTGCTGGTGAAGGCGATGGTCTGGGTCTGGCCGCCTACGTTGAGGGTCATGGGTCGCGCCGCGCTGTCGTTGCTGCCGTTGCTGTAGCGGAAAGACAGGGTGTAGGTGCCGGCGGTGGGGGCAGTGACGCCGAAGCTCACGGCATCGCCGGCATTGCCGCCCATGTCCATGTAGCCGCTGCCGGTGATGCCGTCCCAGAGGCCATCGCCGTTCACGTCGCGGCTAGGAGCCGTGAAGCCGGTGCCCGTGTTCCCGACCTCGCGCTTCTGGGTAAGAGCTGCGCCGGTGCCCGTGTTGTCGCTGATGACGAAGGTTTCGGCCTGGATGGTGAGCTGGAAGGGCGTGCCGGTCGTGCCGCCGATGATGACGGAGGTGGTGGCCTCGGCCTCGTTGCCAGCGGCGTCGGTGACGATGACGGTCGCGGTCCTGGTGCCGGCGGGAAGGGCAGAGCCGTTGAAGACGAAGTCGCCGTCGGCGTCGGGCAGAACGGTGGTGCGGGTGGCGCCGCCGTCGAAGCTGACCTCGGTCTTGACGATATCGGCGTCGCGGCCGGCGACGTTGAAGTTGATGGAGGCGGCGCCGGTCTGGTTGAGCGGCTCATCCGGCCCGGAGAGGAAGAGGTTGTTGTCGGCATCGGCGGTCGTGTCGGTCGGGGTCCCGACTGGGGCGATCTCGATGCTGTCAAGGTTGGGGCCGGAGGTTGCGCCGGCAGGGATGGCAAAGGAGATGGTGTTGGCGCCGGCCTGGAGGGTCACCGTCTGGGTGAGGGTTCCCCAGACATTGAAGCCCTGTTCGGCGACTGGTCCAGTGCCAGGGCCGGTACTGGGGAAGGGGACGGTGGTGGGGGTGCCGTTGTTGACGGAGATGGCGAGGGAGCGGTCAGCACCGTTGAACGGAGCGGAGGCGTAGCGCACGCTGAGCGTATAAGCGCCTGCCGTTTCGACTTGGACGGTGTAGGTGACGCGATCGCCGCCGTCATTGCCGAAGTCGAGGTAGCCCGTGCCGGTGAAGCCAGGGCGGAGGCCGTTCGGCAGATCGGGGTTGCTTTCCCGATTGCTTGGATCCCGGACCTGCGTGCTTTGGCCGTCTGCCGCCGTCGCCAGCGCGATCGAACCCGACTCAGCTTGGATCAGGATTGGCGCCGCCGGCTCTTCCTCCTCGGCGCTGATGATCAGGGCGAAGGTGTCGGTGGCGGTTGCGCCGGCCGTGTCGGTGGCGGTGACGGTCAGCTGGTAGGTGCCGGCCGTGGTCGGGGTGCCGGAGAGGGTGCGGGTCGCGGCGTCGTAGGTGACGCCCTGCGGCAGGCCGGTGAGGGTGAACGCCAGCGCGTCGCCATCGGGGTCGGTGAAGGTGCCGGTCGGCAGGACGAAGCTCAGCGCCTCGCCCACCTGGCCGGTTTGGTCGGCGATGTCGTCCGCCACCACCGGCGCGGCGTTCTCCGGCTCCTCCGATGCGGGCTTGGGGGTCAGCTTGACATAGTCGATGCGGGCGAATTCGAGGTTGTCCGAAGTGGCCCGCAACTCGAGCACGGAGTTGGCGCCGACCGTGACATTGGCGAAGGTCACCTCGCGCAGGTTGCCGATCTGGGCGCCATTGCCCGGCGTTGCCTGGTCGAAGCGCCAGTCGCCGACCTTGATGCCATCGACATAGAGCGAGGCGCCGATGTTGCTGTCGTTCTCGTCGAGATAGGCGATGCGGACGTCATAGGTGCCGGCCGTCACTCCGACATCGGCGAGGTCGGTCGAGGTCGCGCCATTCTGGCGCGAGGGCAGACGGATCACCTGGCCGCCGGAGGCGCCGGTGATGGCCTCGGAGGTGAAGCCGGTGCGACGCTCGAAGGCCTCCGCCTCGATCCGCACCGGCGCTGCCGGCGCCTGCCCCTCAGGGGTGATGATCAGGGCGAAGGTGTCGGTGGCGGTTGCGCCGGCCGTGTCGGTGGCGGTGACGGTCAGCTGGTAGGTGCCGGCCGCGATCGGGGTGCCGGAGAGGGTGCGGGTCGCGGCGTCGTAGGTGACGCCCTGGGGCAGGCCGGTGAGGGTGAAGGCCAGCGCGTCGTTGTCCGGGTCGGTGAAGGTGCCGGCCGGCAGGGTGAAGCTCAGCGCCTCGCCCACCTGGCCGGTCTGGTCGGCGATGGCGGCCGCCAGCACCGGCGGGGCGTTCTCGTCGGCCTCAGTGACCATTATCTGGAAGGTGTCGTCCACCTCGGCGCCGGCGGCGTCCGTGGCGGTGACCGTGATCGTCAGCGGAGTGCCTGCGGCATCGTTCGGCGGCGTGCCGGTCAGCAGGCCGTTCGCGCCGAGCGTCAGCCAGCTGGGCAGGCCCGTGGCGGTGAAGCTCAGGCTCTCGCCATCGGCGTCGCTGAAGCGGGTGGCGAGGTCGAGGCTGAAGGGAACACCTTCCACCGCGTCCGCATCGGCGATGCCGTCGCCCACCAGAACCGGCGCCGTGTTCTCCGGCTCTTCATCCTCAGGCGCGATGATCAGGTCGAAGGTGCCGCTGACGGATGCTCCGGCCGTGTCGGTGGCGGTGACGGTCACCTGGTAGGTGCCGGCCGCGGTCGGGGTGCCGGAAAGGGTGCGGGTCGCGGTGTCGAAATCAAGCCCGTCGGGCAGGGTGTCGACAGTCAGCGTCAGCGTGTCGTTATCCGGGTCGGTGAAGGCGTCGGACGGCAGGGTGAAGTTCAGCGCTTCGCCTACCTTGCCGCCCTGGTCGGCGATGGCGGCAGCCTGCACCGGCGCGGCGTTCTCCGGCTCTTCCTCCTCGGGTTCGATGATCAGGTTGAAGGTGTCGGTGGCGGTTGCGCCGGCCGTGTCGGTGGCGGTGACGGTCAGCTGGTAGGTGCCGGCTGCGGTCGGGGTGCCGGAGAGGGTGCGGGTCGCGGCGTCGTAGGTGACGCCCTGGGGCAGGCCGGTGAGGGTGAAGGCCAGCGCGTCGTTGTCCGGGTCGGTGAAGGTGCCGGCCGGCAGGGTGAAGCTCAGCGCCTCGCCCACCTGGCCGGTCTGGTCGGCGATGGCGGCCGCCAGCACCGGCGGGGCGTTCTCGTCGGCCTCGGTGACCGTTATCTGGAAGGTGTCGTCCACCTCGGCGCCGGCGGCGTCCGTGGCGGTGACCGTGATCGTCAGCGGAGTGCCTGCGGCATCGTTCGGCGGCGTGCCGGTCAGCAGGCCGTTCGCGCCGAGCGTCAGCCAGCTGGGCAGGCCCGTGGCGGTGAAGCTCAGGCTCTCGCCATCGGCGTCGCTGAAGCGGGTGGCGAGGTCGAGGCTGAAGGGAACACCTTCCACCGCGTCCGCATCGGCGATGCCGTCGCCCACCAGAACCGGCGCCGTGTTCTCCGGCTCCTGCTCAATGGGGGCAGTAATGGTGACGCTGTCGATATTAGGCCCGTTGGCGATGGTGTTGGCGAGCGAGATGGTGTTCCGGCCTGCGGCGAGCTGGACGGTGACGGTGGCGGTTGCCCAGTTGTCCCAGCCATCCACGCCGGTGCCGGTGAAGGCGATTGTCTGGGTCTGGCCGCCAGCGGTGAGGGTCATGGGCCGCGGTGCATTGTCGCCGCCGCCGCCGTTGCTGTAGCGGAAGGCGAGGGTGTAGGTGCCAGCGGTGGGGATATTGACGGCGAAGCTCACGGCATCGCCGCTATTGCCGCCCATGTCCATGTAGCCGGAGCCGGTGAAGCCGTCCCAGAGACCATCCCGGTTCACATCGCGGAGGGGGGGCGTCAAGCCGGTGCCCGGAGCCCCGGGCTTCCGCGCCTGCGTAAGGGCCGAGCCGGTGCCGGTGGTGTCGTTTATGGTGAAGTCTTCGGCCTGAATGATGAGTGGGGAGGGAGAGCCGATCGTGCCGCCGATGGTGACGGAGGTCGCGGCCCTGGCCTCGTTGCCGGCGATATCGGTGACGATGAGGGTGGCGGTGCTGGTGCCGAAGGGAAGGGCGGAGCCGTTGAAGACGAAGTTGCCCTGGGCATCAGGATAAACGGTGGTGCGGGTGGTGCCGCCGTCGAAGCTGATCTCGGCCTTGTAGATGTCGTCGTCGCGGCCGGCGACGTTAAGAGCGATGGAGGCGGCGGCGGCCTTCTCCAGCGGCGCCGTCGGTCCGGAGAAGGCGAGGTTATTGTCGGCATCGGCGACGGTGTCGGGCGCCGTGCCGGGCGAAATGATCTCGATTATATCGAGATTGGGCCCGGAAGTGGCGCCGGGAGGAATGGCGAAGGAAAGGGTATTGGTGCCGGCCTGGAGGGTCACGGTCTGGGTAAGGGTTCCCCAGACATTGAAGCCCTGAAGCTCACCGGTGCTGCCGCCGGTATTGGGGAAGGTGACGCTGGTGGGCGTGCCGCTGTTGACGGCTAAAGCAAGGGCGCGCGGGTTGCCGCTGAACGGAGAAGAAGCGTAGCGGATGTTGACCGTGTATTGCCCTGCAGTCTCGACTTCGAAGGTGTAGGTGACGCGGTCGCCTGCATCGTTACCGAAGTCGAGATAGCCCGTGCCGGTGTAGCCAGGACGGAGACCGTTCGGCAGGCCGGTAGTGCCTTCCCGGTTGCCCGCGTTTCGAACCTGAGTGCTGTCGCTGTCAGCCGAAGACGCAAGCGTGATCGCACCCGTCTCAGCTTGGATCCTGATACCAGCCATAACGTCCGTTCCTCGGCCAACGAATGCGCCTTGTTGCGCCCTGTTGGTGCGGACGGTACTCGGCCGAGATGGTTTGCATACTAGCAATACCGTGATTTCTTTGCATTTGACGATCTTTACTCGAATCGCATCAAAAATTGCCGTCTGAAATATCAAGTGGGACTTAATATAAACTAATTGGTTCTTGAGTCGGCCAAGTGTGTAAAATTCGTGTTGGTCTCGGTATGGTTGTGGATTTTTAACGTGATGCTGCCTTTCCCGCCCGCTTGCCTCACGGCTGCAGTCACACCGAGCCTTGGCACCACTGGATCATCTCGTTTCACGCCAGACAGTGGTTTTGCCGGAATGTTAAAGGGGCGCCATCTTGGCATGGCGCTGTCGTACGTCCCAGACAAGACCAAGCCGATGCAGCCGGTGATGCGTGTAATTCCGCATAACAAGCCGAAGGCCAGCGGCATGTAACGGCTGTTCGAGCCCGAGCGATATACTGTGCCGACGGGCCTGTTCATCAGCATTGCGGCGCCTTCAGGCGGCGATCCGCTGCGGATTGGTGTCAAATGTGATGAATAAGGAGGGAACCTTCACCGCAATCGGCACAGTGGCAAGACATGCCAACCGCCGTCGGCTGGGACCGTGGCGCTTGCGCCTCGGCCGAGGAGGGCGTCGGTGGCCACTGCCCGGGCACGGGCAACATCGTCGCCAGGAAGCGGCAGCGAAGGACGCCACGCAACTTCGCGTTGTGCATCCGCCAAGCGCTGCGCCCGCCCGTGACGGCGTTCACATTATCGAAGCGGCTGGCCGTGACGACAGGAAGCGGCGGCGGAGGCTCCTTGCCGGGGCAAGGTATCGCTTCGATGGTCGGTGAAGGCATCGAGCAGGTTTATAAATAGCCGTCCCCATTCACCCTTCCATTGAGCGTGCTCCCGACGTCGCCTCGACCGACTTCATGGTTCGGGCGGATCACCGGCCTCCGCGAGAAACTCGGCGATCTCGCTCCCGACCTCGGAGGGCGGCACGACTTCGAGCGGGACGCATCCGCCCTGCTCGCGGAAGGCGACGCTCCGCCAGCGCTGGAACAGGGCGGCACGACGCATCGCTTCCGCCTCCGGGTCGGGTTCGTCCGGCAGCCCGCCGGCGGCGGCAATCTGCTCCCAAGTCGGGATGCTCCAGTCGAACTGCACCCCGAGCAGCAGGCCGAAGCCATGGCGGGCTAGGTCGTCCGTGTCGCCCGGCGGCAGGTCGGCGGGTTCACGCCCTTCGACGAGGTCGAGCAGCATGCGGCGCATTGCCGCGGCATCGAGCCCGGCCAGCGCCTGCGGCGAGCGCCAGCCGGGCAGGAAGCGGACCTCCTCGCTCTCGGTGAAGAAGCCGCTGGCGAGCAGGCTCTCCGCCAGGGCGGTCGCGTCGGGGGCCTGCCCGGTGGGCAGGGCGACGGGCAGGGCCACCAGCGCGGCCCAGCCCGCGGGGCCGGCCGTGCCGCTCTCCGCCAGTGCCAGCAGGGCGCCGCCGAATTCGGTCATGCCGTCCTCGCCCTGGCGCTCGTTGATCTTGCGGCGGGCAAGGTCGAGGATATCGAGGCGCCCGGCCTCCAGGATCGCCTGCGTCAGGTCGCGGAACTGGTCGCCATCCTCGAAATAGGCGGCCAGCAGGCGGTCGGCGGCCGGGCCAGGGGCTAAGCCGAAGGCAGGCGGTTCGGCGTTGGCCTCATCCTCCTCGACATCGAGGCCGAGCAGGCGCAGCGCCGCGGCGCCTCGGACCAGCCGCGCGCGGTCGATCCAGGCCCGGCGGTTCTCCGGCGTGTCCTCACGGCCCTGCATCCATCGGCGGAAGGCGGCGCGGTCGGCCCGCTGGACGATGACCTCGACCCCTTCGAGGTCGAGCTCCGACGCCACGGCGCGGTTCACCGCCTGGGTCGTCTCGAGCTCGGCCTCGCCGGGGCGCATCAGGTCGAGGGTATCGGCATCGCGGTAATGGGTGAGGATGACGGCGTCGAGCAGCGGCGCCACATCGATGGCGAGGGCGGTCGCCGCCTCGACCTCCTCCTCCTGCTGGCTGGTGAATCCTGGCATCCGCGCCTCCCGAAGCCCAGGCGGCTTAACGCAGGCCAGCGGCCCTCGGACAGGCGCGATTGGTCGGAGCGGCGGTCGCGTGCTAGGGAAGCGCAGGATGATCCGGCTCCGGCCCTCCTTTGCGCGCCTGCTCGCCCTGCTGCTCCTGGTGCAGTGGGGGCTCGTCTTCGAGCATGGGATGCGGCCGCTGGCTCGCTTCGCCGGCGGGCACAGCGTCGTCATCTGCGGCGCGGAGGGGCTGACCACCGCCGTGCTGGACGATGAGGGGCGGCCGGTGCCGCAGCCGGCGGCCAAGCACGGGCTCTGCCCCGGCTGCTGCGGCCCCGTCGCGCTCGAGGGGCCGGCCCCGCCCGTCCTGGCGCTGCCGGTCGTCTGGCCGGCCGGGCAGCCGCCGTCGGGGGGTGAGGGGCTTCCGGTCGCGCCACCGCGTGCCCCGCCCCAGCAGCCGAGGGCCCCGCCCACCGCCTGACGCCGATCCGCCGCCGGGCCTCCGGGCCTGCCGATCCTCGCTGTCAGGACATCATCCATCATGCACCGAAACCTGTTCGCGCCGGGCCTTGCCCTGGCGCTGTTCCTCGCGCCTGCCACCCATGCGCAACCTTCTGACCGACCGCCTGCCGCCGTGCCGGGCGAGACCACCCTGCCGCAGGGCGTCGCCCTTGGCGGTGCCTTCTCGCTGACCGACCAGGCCGGGCGGGCAGTGGCCGACGGTGACCTACGCGGCCGCTGGGCGCTGCTTTATTTCGGCTACACCTCCTGCCCCGATGTTTGTCCGACCGAATTGCAGACCATGGCCGCGGCGCTGGATGCGCTCGGCCCGGAGCTCGGGGCGCGGGTGCGGCCGGTCTTCGTCACCATCGACCCTGAGCGCGACACGCCGGAGCGGCTGGCCGACTATGTCGCGCTGTTCCATCCGCAACTCATCGGCCTGACCGGCAGCGCGGCGCAGGTGGCGCAGGCGGCGCGGGCCTACCGGGTCTATTACGCCAGGGCCCGGCCAGGGGACGGTGGTGGGGACGCCTACCTCATGGACCATTCCTCCTTCATCTACCTGCTCGACCCGGATGGCGGGGTGCGGGCCCTGTTCCGGCCCGGCACCACCGCCGAGAACCTCGCCGCGGCGCTGCGCCGGAGGCTCCCGTGATCCATCGCCGCTCCTGGAGAGTCGCCATGCCCGCTCCGACCCTGCGCCGCCTCGCCATCGCCCTCGCCGCCGCCGGCGGCCTCGCCCTTCCCCTTGCCGCGCAGGAGGCGGGCGGCATAGCCGTCGAGCAGCCCTGGGCGCGGGCCGCCGTGCAGGGCGGCGTCGGCGGCGCCTTCATGCGGATCGAGAATCGCGGCGCGGCCGCCGACCGGCTGGTCTCCGCCTCCAGCCCGGTGGCGCGGGCGGTCGAGCTGCATGCCACGGTGCGCGACGGCGACGTCATGCGCATGCGTCCGGTGCAGGCGATCGACCTGCCGGCGCATGGCGCGGTGCAGCTGCAACCGGGCGGGTTGCACATGATGCTCATCGGCCTCAACCGGCCGCTGAGCCAGGGCGAGCGCGTGCCGGTGACGCTGTTCTTCGAACATGCGGGCAGCGTCGCGGTCGAACTCGCCGTCCAGGGCGCCGGGGCCGGCGGCATGGCGGGCCATTCCGCCATGCCGCGCTGAGGAGGGGGAGCGATCATGACCTTGCGTCACGGACTCGCCGGCCTTGCCCTGCTGGTCGGCCTCGCCGCCCTGCCGGTGGCGGCGCATGTCACCCTCGACCGCGCCGAGGCGCCGGCCGACAGCTATGTCCGCCTCGCCATCCGCGTGCCGCATGGCTGCGCCGGGGCGGCGACCACCGGAATCCGCCTCGCGGTGCCGGAGGGCCTGACCTCGGTGCGGCCGGCGCCGAAGCCGGGCTGGGCGCTCACCATCCTGCCGGGCGAGCCGGCGCCGGGCCGTGGCGAGCATGGCGCGGCCGCCTCCACGGTGAAGGAGATCGCTTGGCGTGGCGGGCCGCTGCCGGACGACCAGTTCGACGAGTTCCTGCTGATGGTCCGCACGCCGGACCGGGCGGGCCAATCGCTCTGGTTCCCTTTCATCCAGGAATGCGAGGGGGGCGCCGCTACCCGCTGGATCGAACGCGCCGAGCCCGGCCAGCCGGCGCCGCGCTGGCCGGCCTATGGGCTGCGGCTGACGCCGAAGCCGTGAGGCCACCGGGCCGGGGCGGGTGGCGCGCGCGCCTGCCGGCCCTGCTGCTGGCGGCCTGGCTGGCATCGCCGGGGGCGGTCCGGGCCCATGCCGCGCTGGTGGCGGCGGTGCCCGAGGACGGGGCGAGCCTCGCCGAGGCACCGGCCGAGGTGACGCTGCGCTTCGACGAAGCGGTGACGCCGCTCTCGCTGCGGATTGTTGGGCCCGATGGCGCGGCGCTGGCGCTGCCTGCCTTGCCCGGGCCGGGGCCGGTGCTGAGCGCGCGGCTTCCGCCGGGGCTCGGCCAGGGCATCTACCTGCTCGGTTGGCGGGTGGTGTCGGCGGATGGCCATCCCATCGCCGGCGCGCTGGCCTTCGGGGTGGGGGTCGCGGCGGCACCGGCCACGGCGCCGGCCGAGGACGGCCGGGCGACGGCCTGGGCGCGGGTGCTGCAAGGGCTGCGGCTCGTCTTCTACGCGGCGCTGGTGGCCGGGCCGGGCGCCGCGCTGTTCCGGCTGCTGATCGCCGAGCCGCCGCGGCACGTCGTGCGAGGGATGGGCTGGGCCGGGCTCCTCGGCCTCGGGGCGGCCTTGCTCTCGCTCGGGGCGCAGGGCGGGTTGCTGGCGGGGGTGGGGTGGGATGACCTGCTCGATCCGGCCGTCTGGCGGGCCGGGCTGGCGGTATCGCCAGCGGCGAGCCTCGGCCTCGCGGCGGCGGGATTCGGGCTGGTGGCGGCCGTGGCCTGGATGCGGCATCCGGCCGCACGCTGGGCGGGGGCGGGAGGTGCGCTGCTTGTGGCGCTCGGCCTACCCCTGGCGGGCCATGCCGCCACCGCCGAGCCGCGCTGGCTGGCGGCGGCGGCACTCGCCGTGCACGGGCTGGTGGCCGCTTTCTGGATCGGCAGCCTCTGGCCGCTCCGCGCCTTGCTGGCCGGGCAAGGAGCGGCCTGCGCTCCGGTGGTCGAGCGGTTCTCCCGGCTTGCCCTGCCTGGCGTGGCGGCGCTGCTGCTGGCGGGGGTGGTGCTCGGGGCACTGCGCCTGGGCTCGCTGGGTGAGGTGGTCGGCAGCGACTATGGGCAGCTGGTGCTGGCGAAGGCGGTCGGCTTCCTCCTGTTGCTGGCGCTGGCCGGGCTGAACCGGCAGCGGCTGAGCCCTGCCCTCACTATGCGGGAGGATGGCGCACGACGCCTGTCGCGCAGCATCCTGGCGGAAATGGTGGTGGCCGCCGCGGTGCTCGGCCTCACCGCCGCGCTGGGCCGCACGCCGCCGCCCCATGCGGCGATGCCTATGCACCATGCAGCCGCGGAGGACGTCGCCGTGGCGACGGAAGGAGGCGGCCTGGCCGCCCTCGTCGAGCTGCTGCCGGGCCGGGCCGGATCCAACCGGCTGGTGGTCACGCTCGGCCGTGCCTCGGGCGAGGCCTTGCCACCCCTCGAGATCTGGGCCGAACTGGAGCGTGCGGAGGCGGGCATCGGGCCGTTCCGCCGCCGGCTGCGGCCCGAGGGCGCCGGGCGCTTCGTGCATGAAGGGCCCGAATTTGCCTTGCCGGGGCGGTGGTCGGTGCGGGTGGAGGTGCTGGTCAGCGATTTCGAGCAGGTCGTGCTGGCGGTCGGGCTCGACCTGCCGCCGGACGCCGGGCGCTGAGGTCCGGTCCTACCGGGCAGGGCCGCGGGAGGCGCGCTGCGCGGGGTCAAGGCAATCCGGTGGGAAGGTCCAATCGCCGCCCTGCTGCAAGAGGACGGCAAGGGCCTCTTCGCCGCCGGGGTTGAGGGCCGTCTGCACCGCGCGTGTGCCCTCCGGCCAGCGGCTCTTGATGAAGGCGATGACGGCGCGGATGTCCTCCTCCGCCAGCCGTCCTGCGAAGGCAGGCATGGCGGAGCGATAGCCGGGGCCCGCCACGCCGACCATGCTGTGGGCGATGAACTCGTAAAGCTGCGCGTCGGGATGCTGCCAGGCATGGCCGCTGCCATCGAGCGGCGGGGCCGGCACCTGGCCCGCGGCATCCGCCTGCCACCAGCGGGGCTGGCCTTCGAGCGCGCGGCCGTGGCAGCTGGCGCATTCGGTGGCGTAGAGGCGCTCGCCGCGAGCGGCCTCCGCCTCGGGTTCCGCCGCCCCGGCGCCCAGGGCGAGCGGAATCCCGGCCAGGATTGCAAGGCGGGGAAGGAAGGCGGTCGTCCGGCGGTGCTCGGGCATGGCGGCAGACTAGGACGCGACCCCGCAGGCCGGAAGGTCCGGCCGCCCACCCGCGTTCTGGTCACGAAATTGCATGGCGGCCTGCATCGGATTTTCGGGAGCGAGGGATCACCATGGACATGCATCTCAGGCGTCGCGGCTTGCTGCGCGGTGCCGGCACGCTGCTCGCCGCCGGCGCGCTGCCCTTCGACCTGGCCCAGGCGCAGGCGGCCGGCGGCACACTCCGCGTTGGCATGACCGCGGCCGCGGTGCCGCTGACCAATGGCGTGCCGGACCAGGGCGCCGAGGGGCACCGCTTCATGGGCGTCACGCTCTATGACCAGCTGGTGCACTGGGACCTCTCCAAGGCCGATGCGCCGGCGGTGCTGGTCCCGGGGCTTGCGACCGAGTGGAAGGTCGATCCGGCCAACCCGAAACGCTGGACCTTCACCCTGCGCCAGGGAGTGAAATTCCACGACGGCAAGCCGCTGACCGCACAGGATGTGGTCTTCTCGTTCGACCGCGTGCTGAAGACGGATGCGCCGCATTTCGACCAGCGCGCCGCCGCCTTCGGCCGGGTCCGCGTGCCGACGGTCGTCGCCTGGGAGGCCGTGGATGAACGGACCATCGCCATCGAGACCCGGACGGTCGACAGCACGCTGCCCTATGGCGTGAGCTGGATCGGCATTGTCCAGCAGGGCGCCTGGGAAGCCGCGGGGCGCAACTGGGATGCCTACATGGCGAAGGCGGTCGGCACCGGGCCGTGGCGGCTGGAAAGCTTCAACATCCGCGAGCGCGCCGTCCTCACCCGCAATGCCGAGTACTGGGACGCGAAGCGGGTGCCGAAATGCGAGCGGCTGGTGCTGCTGCCGCTGGCCGAGCCCAATACCCGCGTCGCCGCGCTGCGCTCCAACCAGGTGGACTGGATCGAGGCGCCGCCGGCCGATGCGGTGCCGAGCCTGCGGCAGGCCGGCTTCACCATCGTGACCAACCAATACCCGCACAACTGGACCTGGCAGCTGGCGACGGCCGAGGGCTCGCCCTGGCGCGACGTGCGGGTGCGCCGCGCGGCCAACCTCGCCATCGACCGGGCGGCGATGAAGGACATGCTCGGCGGGCTGATGGATGAGGGCGCCGGCCTGCTCCCGCTCGGCGATCCGTGGAACAGCGTGCCGAAATTCAAATGGACCCATGATCTGCCGGCGGCGAAGAAGCTGATGGCGGAGGCAGGGTTCTCGCCGCGCAACCCACTGCGCACGAAGATCGGCATCTCCACCAGCGGCTCCGGCCAGATGCAGCCGATGGCGATGAACGAGGCCGTGCAGCAGATGCTGAAGGAGATCGGCATCGAGATCGAGTTCGAGGTGTTCGAGTGGAACACGCTGCTGACTATCTGGCGCGACGGCTGGAAGGCGCCCTCCAACCGCGGCATCACCGGGATCAACATCTCCTTCACCGCGATCGACCCGTTCACCGCGATGATCCGCTTCCTGCGCTCCGACCTGACGCCGCCGGCGGGGAACAACTGGGGCGGCTTCGCCGACCCGGACTACGATGCGCTGATCGGCCGGATCCTCGCCGAATTCGACCCGGCGGCGCAGACCCGGCTGGTCGCCGAGCTGCACGCGAAGATCGTGGACGACGTGCTCTTCCTCTTCGTCGCGCATGACCTGAATCCGCGTGCCATGAACCGGCGGGTGCAGGGCTTCGTGCAGGCGCGGTCTTGGTTCCAGGACCTGACGCCGGTCCGGGTCGGCGGCTGAGGGCGCGGGGCGGCGCCTGGTTCAGGCAGGCGCCACCCCCAGTTCGGTATCGATCGCCTCCAGCAGCGGCAGGCTGTCGGCGGCGAATTTGCGGGCAAGTGGCTGCCAGGCGGTGCGCAGGAGCGGCAGGTCCTCCGCCGTGCGGAACTCGTAGGGACGCGGCTGGCGGTCCCACAGGGCGAAGATCGGGCAGCCGAGCGGCGAAGGCTTGCCGAAGAGGTTCAGCACCGCGGAGTTGAAGAAGCTCTCGTCGGGATGGGCGGAGTAGCGGAACCAGTCGACGATCTCCGGCCGGTGCCGGTAGACATCGAGGCAGCGCAGCAGCGTTTCGCGCCGCAGCAGCCACCAATTCGCACCCTTGGCATAGCGCCAGGGGAAGCGCCCGGCCTGCTTCATGGCGAAGGCGCGGGCGAAGTCATCAAGCCTGCCAACCGTGGCGGCATCGAGGTGGCGGTCGGTATAGGACTCGCGCTGGCTCAGGTTGCCGATGGCGCAATCCGGCAGGTAGCAGCACTCGATGCGGCTGAGGATGGGGTCGCCCGGGGGAACTTCTCCGCTGTCGATCCAGTCGGCATCGGCGGTCATCATCTCGATCAGCCGCGGCATCGGCTTGATCGGGTAGGTGTCGCCAGAGAGGTGCAGGAAATGCGTATGCGCCGGCTCGGCGAGCGCCGCCTCGGCCAGACGGCAGACCGCCTCGATCATCGAGAATCCGGCCCACCAGACCTCGACCCGGTCGCGCAGCAGATGCGCCTCCGCCGGGAGGGCCTGCCGGAAGGGGGCGAGATCGGCCTTGGCATCCACATGGACATGGCAGGCGATGCCGGCACCGAGCATCCGCCGGACCAGGCGCGCGGTCACGACGGGCTTGGCATGGGCGAGGATCAGGCAGCAGAGCGTCATCGGCCGGCAGCTCAGGCCTCGGCGGGGAGGACGAGGTAGTTCTCGTTCACCTCGTACCGGCGGAAGCGGCGCTCGATGCGGTAGCCCTGCCGCCCGGCCCAGGCCTGAAAGGCCTCGGCATTGCGGTTCTCGATCTCAATGAAAATCGCCGGGCGCCAGGTGGCGATGGTCTGCTGCAGCCCGGCCAGCACCTGCATCTCCATCCCTTCGACATCGATCTTGAGGAAATCGACCCGGCGCCGGGCCAGGGCATCGTCGCCGCGGATCAGCGCCAGAGCGCCATCGTCCTGGGTGGGGGCGAGCCAGGTGCCGCCGAGATTGCCCTCGGGCACCCTGGCCTGCGCACGGCTCGGCACATCGGCGAGGCCAATGCCGAGATAAGTGAGGTCCGCCACCCGTTGCAGGCCGTTAAGGGCGAGGTTGAGCGTCAGGATGGCGATGGCCGGCGGATTCGGCTCGAAAACGATGACCTGCTGCGGGTGAAGGTACATCCCGACATAGAGGGAGTGGTTGCCGACATTCGAGCCGATATCGACAAAGACGCCGCCCTTCGGAAAGAATTCCTCGATGATGCGGAGTTCCTCGACCTCGTAGAACTGGCCGATGGCGTGATACTGCTGGATGACGTCCCGCTCGTCCTCGACGAAGAAGCGGACCTCCCGGCCGGCGATCGTGGCGGTCACGACGCTGCCGTGCTGACGATTCATGCCATCCTCCATTCCGCGCCCTCTCCGGCGGAGGGGTAACACGGTACCGTGAAGAATGGCATGGCGAGAATGGGCCGGGGCATCTCCCCGGCCCGCGGTCAGACCGTGCCGCCATCCACGACGAGATGCTGCGCCGTCACCATCCGGCTGTCATCGGCGGCGAGCCAGAGCACCATGCGGGCGATGTCCGGCGGATAGAGCCGCTCCTTCAAACATTGCCGGTCCATATTCGCGGCCTCGTCCTTGGGGTTTGCCCATTTCTCCAGCTGGCGCTCGGTGAAGATCCAGCCGGGGACCACCTCGTTCACCCGGATCTTGCTCGGGCCAAGGTCGCGGGCTAGGCCGCGGGTCAGGCCGCGGACGGCGGCCTTGGCGGTGGTGTAGGCCGGCATGCCGCCCTGCGCCTTCATCCAGGAGACGCTGCCGAGATTGACGATGGAGCCACCGCCGGCCTCGATCATCATCGGCGCCACGGCCTGGGCGCAGAAGAATTGGTGGCGGAGATTGGTCTGCATCCGCTCGTCCCAGTAATCGGGCTCGACCGTCTCCCAGCCATGCCGGTCGTCGCGGGCGGCGTTGTTCACCAGCACGGTGACGAGGCCAAGCTTCACCCTGATCTCGCCGACGGCGGCGCGCAGGGCGGCGATGTCGCGCAGGTCGCAGGGCAGGAAGAGCGCGCCGGTGCGCTCGGCGACCTTCGCCCCGTTCTCCCGGTCGAAGTCGAGGAAGGCGACCCGCGCGCCCTGGGTCGCGAAATGCTCGACCATGCTGGCGCCGATGCCGCTGGCGCCGCCGGTGATCAGCACCACCCGGCCCTGGAGGCTGGGATATTGAGCGAAGGCTGCGGTGCCGCTCATGCAGGGGCGCTCCTCGTTGGTCACGTGGCCTGAACCGCCGATGCGCGCCGTGGTTTCACCCGGTGACAGGCGGCAGGACGGGTTGGGCATCCAGCCAGGTCGAGAACCAGGACAGCCCGAAATGCAGGTGCGGCCCGGTGGCGCGGCCGGTGGCGCCGACCGCGCCGATCTGCTGGCCGGCGCCGACGCGCTCGCCCTCCGCCACATGCTGGGCCGATTGATGGGCGTAGAGGCTGTTCACCCCATGCCCGTGGTCGATGACCGTGAGCCGGCCGAAGAAGAAGAAATCCGCCGCCAGCACCACCTGCCCGGCGGCAATGGCCAGGATCGGGGTGCCGGTCGGGGCGGCGATGTCGAAGCCATAATGCGGCTGGCGCGGCTCGCCGTTCAGGATGCGTTGGCTGCCGAAGACGCCGCTGATGCGGCCATGCGCCGGCAGTAGGAAAACGGCAGCGAAATCGGTGCGGGCGCTGTCGGTGGTGCGGGCGGCGGCCAGCCGCTCACGCTCGGCCGTGATGCGGCGGAGGGCGTCGGGGTCCGGCGTCACCTGGGCCGGGGGGAGGCCGGTGATGCGCTGCACGGGCCAGTCGCGCCGGGCGATGGCAAGGCGTTGCGCCTCCGGCCGCCCGCCGGGCGGGGTGACGGTGAGCGTCGCCTCCGCCGCATGGTCGCGGCCGAAGCCGAAGGCGTGCTCGCCGCCCGGCCCGATGCGGATGGGCTTGCCATCCAGCGCCAGCCGCGTCCCCGGCGCGACGCGGCCGCGGACGAGACCACCTTGGACCAGCCCTTCGGCCGGCACGGCGAAGGCTGGGCGGGCGAGCAACAGGCCGGGGAGGGCGAGGGCGGTGCGGCGACGGATCATAGCAGGGTCTCCTGCGCTGGCTTGTCGCGTGACCTGCGCTTTCCGGGCGGCTTCGCGCCATCGGCCGTCGCCTGCGCCTCGCCATCGGCGAAGGTGAGGACGAGACGGCCGCCGGCCGGGATGGCGTCTGCGCTGGTGATCGGCGCACCCTCGGCATCGCGCACCAAGGCGAAGCCGCGGGACAGGACGGACTGGAAGGACCCGCCTTCCAGCCGCGCCGCCAAGCCTTCCAGCCGCAGCCGCTTCTCGCGCAACAGCGACTCGACGGGCGTGGCGCTGAAGCGGGCGAGGGGAGGGGCCGTGCGGTTGCGGGCCTCGGTCCGTCCCCACGCGGCGCGGCCGCGGGCCTGGAGCAGGGCGATCATCGCTCGGCGCGCAGCGATGCCCTCGCGCGGATGCGGCAGGCGTGGCGCGAGGCGGCTCAGCTCGCCGCGCTTGCGCTGGACGAGGCCTGGGAGCGCGAGGGCGAGGCGCTCGCCCCGGTCCTCCAGCCGCTGGCGCATGGCGCCGAGGATGTTGGGCAGGTCGGGCAGGCCGCGCTCGGCCAACATCAGGCGGCGGCGGGCCCGCTCGACCAGGGTACGGCCGAGCTGGAGCAGCCGGGCCTCGGTCTGCGCCAGGTCGGCGAGAAGGTCGGTGCGGGCGGGAATCGCCATCTCGGCCGCCGCCGTCGGGGTCGGGGCGCGACGGTCGGAGGCGAAGTCGATCAGCGTGGTGTCCGTCTCGTGGCCGACGGCGCTGATGAGGGGGATCGGGCTCTCGGCCGCGGCGCGGACGACGATCTCCTCGTTGAAGGCCATCAGGTCCTCGAGGCTGCCGCCGCCGCGGGCGACGATGATCACGTCCGGCCGCATCGCCCCTTCCAGCCGGCCGAAGCCGCGGATGGCGGCGGCGATCTGCTCGGCCGCACCCTGGCCCTGGACGGCCACCGGCCAGAGCAGGATGCGGCGGGGAAAGCGCCGGGCGATGGTGGTGCGGATGTCCTGGATGACGGCGCCGCGCTCGCTCGTCACCGCGCCGATGGTGGCCGGCAGCATGGGCAGGCGGCGCTTGCGCCCGGGGTCGAACAGCCCCTCCTCCAGCAGGCGCTTCCGCAGCATCTCGATGCGGGCGAGGAGGGCGCCCTCGCCGGCGAATTCCAGCCTGTCGATGACGAGCTGGTATTTCGAGCGGTCGGCATAGGTGCCGATGCGCCCGGTGGCGATGACCTCGATGCCGTTCTCGGGCTTCACCGAGAGCCGGCCGACCGAGGTCTTCCAGATGACCGATTCGAGCTTCGCCGCCTCATCCTTGAGCGAGAGATAGATATGGCCGGAAGGGTAGCGCTTCAGCTCCGTGATCTCGCCGCGCACGCGGACCCGGCCGAAGCTCTCCTCCAGCGTCCGCTTGATGGCCCCGGCGATTTCGGAGACGGCGAATTCGGGAATGTTGGCGCGCGGCGCGGGTGTGTCCATCGCCCTAGCTTATGCTAGAGCCGCCGCGGTTTGGAGGGTGCGGCGATGAAGGTGCTGGTGGTCGGCGGCGGCGGGCGGGAACATGCGCTGTGCTGGGCCATCGCCCGGTCACCCTTGCTCGGGCGGCTGTATTGCGCGCCGGGGAATGCCGGCATCGCGGCGGTGGCGGAATGCGTGCCGGTCGGGACCGAAGACGTGGCCGGACTCGTCGCCTTCGCCAGGACCGAGGTGGTCGACTTGGTGGTGGTCGGGCCGGAGGCGCCGCTGACGCTCGGGCTGGCGGATGCCCTGGCCGCGGCCGGGATCAAGGTCTTCGGGCCTAGCCAGGCAGCGGCGGCGCTGGAGGGGTCGAAGACCTTCACCAAGCAAGTGGCGGATGCCGCCGGCGTGCCGACCGCGGCCTGGGCGCGGTTCGAGGATGCGGCGGCGGCGCGGGCCCATCTGCAGGAGCGCGGGGCGCCGATCGTCGTCAAGGCGGATGGGCTGGCGGCCGGCAAGGGCGTCGTCGTCGCAGCGAGCGTTGCCGAAGCGGAGGCTGCCATCGCCGACATCATGGAGAGCCGCATCCATGGCGCGGCCGGGGCGAGCGTCGTCATCGAGGAATGCCTGGTCGGAGAGGAAGTCTCCTTCTTCGCCCTCTGCGACGGGGAGACGGCCGTGCCGCTCGGCGCCGCGCAGGACCACAAGCGGGTCGGCGATGGCGATACCGGGCCGAATACGGGCGGCATGGGCGCCTATTCGCCGCCGCCCGCCTTCACCCCCGCGCTGGAGGCGGAGGTGATGGAGCGCATCGTCCTGCCGAGCCTCGCCGAGATGGCGCGGCGGGGGACGCCGTTCCGTGGGGTGCTCTTCGCCGGGCTGATGCTGACTGAGGCGGGGCCGAAGCTGATCGAGTTCAACGTCCGCTTCGGCGACCCGGAATGCCAGGCGCTGATGGTGCGGCTGCGCTCCGACTTGCTGGTTGCGCTGCTGGCGGCGGCGGAGGGGCGCTTGGCCGAGGTGGCGCTGGAGTGGGACCCGCGGCCGAGCCTCTGCGTGGTGATGGCGGCGGAGGGATATCCGGGGGCCTATCGCAAGGGGACGGCGATCCGCGGGCTGGACCGGGCGGCGGCGGTGCCCGGTGTGCAGATCTTCCATGCCGGGACGGTGGCGGGGCCGGACGGGGCGGTTCTGGCGAATGGCGGCCGGGTGCTCGGCGTCACCGCGGTTGGCGAGACGGTGCGGACGGCGCGGGACGCAGCCTATCGGGCCGTCGATGCGACCGACTGGCCCGAGGGCTTCTGTCGCCACGACATCGCTTATCGCGCCCTTTAACTCGAAGTTTCCAAAGGCCTTTCGGCCTTTGGTGGGGAAAGGGCAACAGGGGCGAAGCCCCTCTCGTATCAGGCGGTCGCCGCCCGAGGCGCACCGCGCCATTGCAGCGCCAGCAGCACCGCGCCCAGCGCCACGCCAATCCAATGCGGCGCCGGCACCGCATTGCCGAAGGCCGCTTCGACCAGCGCCGGGAAGATCATCAGCAGGCCCGCCACGGCGAAGCCCACGCGCTCCCACCCCGCCATGGCCCGCCGCGCGAAGCCCTGGCAGGCGGCGGAGAGGGCGGCGAGGCCGGCGGCGGCGAGGAAGATCTGCAACGCCACATCGCCCCAGCCCATGCCCGGCTTGAAGGCGAGCAACAGGCCGACGCCGTCCGGGTCGGTGACGAAGACGAAGGGCAGGACGAAGGCGGGCAGGGTGTATTTCCAGGCCTGGAGCGTCGTCCGGTAGGGGCCGGCGCCGGTGATTGCCGCCGCGGCGAAGGGGGAAAGGGCGGTCGGCGGCGAGACCTCGGACAGCACGGCGTAGTAGAAGACAAACATGTGCGCCGCGTAGTCCGGCACGCCGAGCTTGATCAATGCGGGTGCTGCGACCACGGCGCATATGATGTAGCTGGCCGTCACCGGCACGGCGAGGCCGACGATCCAGACGATCAGCGCGGTGTAGAGCGCCGTGATGACGAGGTTGCCGCCGGCTGCCTGGATGGCGATTTCGCTGAATTTCAGCCCGAGCCCGGTCAGGGTGATGACGCCGACGATGATGCCGGCGCAGGCGCAGGTCGCGGCGATGCCGACCGATTGCACGGCGCCGGAGGCCAGCGCCTCCACCAGCTTGCGCGGCCAGAGCGCGCTATCCCGCCGGAGGAAGGAGAGCAGCACGGCGACGACCATGGCGTAGAGCACGGAGAGCGTCGGCGAGTAGCCGAGCACCATGAAGACGACGATCGCCAGCAACGAGGAGAAGTGGAAGCCGTACTTCTTCGTCAGCGCCCAGGGGCTCTCGACCGAGATGACCTCGCGCTCCGTGCCGGCCGCGGCGTGCTTGGCGCCGATGCGGCGCTGGTCGAGCTCCACCATGAAGAGGAGCGAGGCGTAGTAGAGCACGGTCGGCACGGCGGCCATGCGCAGCACCTCGAGATAGCCGATCTTGAGGTATTCGGCGATCAGGAAGGCCGCGGCACCGAGCACCGGCGGCGAGATGATGGCGCCGAGCCCGCCGGCGGCGAGCAGCCCGCCCGCATCGTCCGGCCGGTAGCCGACGCGCCGCATCATCGGCCAGGCGACGGTGCCGAGCGTCACGGTGGTGGCGACGCCGGAGCCGGAAGGCCCGCCGAGCAGGAAGGAGGAGAGCACCACCGTCCGCCCCGCCGAGGTCGCCTTGCCGCCCGTCGCGGAGAAGGAGAAGTCGACGAAGAATTTGCCCGCGCCGCTGAGCTGGAGGATGGCGCCATAGATGGTGAAGAGGATGATGAGGCTGGCCGAGACATCGACCGCCGTGCCGAAGATGCCGTCGAGGGTGATGGTGAGGTGCGGGATCAGCCGGTCGGTCCCGTAGCCCTGGTGGCGCCAGGGCGGCGGCAGCAGGTTGCCGAAGAAGGCGTAGAGCATGAAGAGCCCGGCGACGACCGGCATCACCCAGCCGGTGGCGCGCCGCGTCACCTCCAGCACCAGCACGACGAGGATCCAGCCGATGACGAGGTCCATCGGCTCGGGGAAGACGTAGCGGTCCAGCAGGTCGTCGCCGCCGGCGATGAGGTAGTAGGTAACGTAGATGCCAGCGGCGAGCAGCGCCCAGTCCCAGGGCATGAAGCGGTGGCGGAAGCGCCGCGCCACGGGGAAGAGCAGGAAGCCGAGCGCCATGGCGAAGCCGACATGGACGAAGCGGAGCGTCGTCGTCGGCACGATGTCCCAGGCGGCCCAGAGATGGAAAAGCGCCATCGCCAGCGCCACGCCGGTGCCGACCCAGCCGAGCCAGCCGGAGAAGCGGTTCTGCGCCCCCTCCTCCTCCTCGATCAGCGCCTCGACGCGGGCGGCGGTCTGGTCGTCGAGCGCTCCCGGGGCTATTTCGGGCGGAAGGGTGGTGCTCATTCTCGGGCGGGCTCCTGCCGGCTAGGGAGAGTTTGCCCTCCCCCGTTGCGCCTCCATCTACCCGGAGGCGTGTGCTTCGCCCATCCCCTACGGATTTGTCACCAGCCGGTGCATGATCGCGGCCCGCCGTGGCGCGTCAGTGCGCGGATAGCAAGGGAAGCCCCCATGGCCCTGACCCCGACCCCGACCCAACCCGGCCCGATGACCCTCACCGGCCGCTTCCCGCTGGTGCGGCTGATGGCGCGCGGCTGGTGGATGTTCATGCTGCGCGGCGTCTTCGCCATCCTCTTCGGCCTGCTCGCCTTCATGGTGCCGGGGCTTGGTCTCGCGGTGATCCTCGGCTGCCTCGCGGCCTGGATGGCGCTGGATGGGGCCGGCACGCTGTATCAGGCGGTGAAGGGGCCGCCGGAGCGGCATGGCGCCTGGTTCTGGGTCGATGGCATCCTTTCGCTCGTCGCCGCGGCGGCGCTGCTGCTGGCGCCGGTCGCCTCGGCGATCGGGCTGGTCTTCCTCGTGGCGGCCTGGTCGGTCGTCACCGGGGTGGTGCGGCTGGTGATGGCCTTCCGCCTCGGCAGCGTGCTGATGGGACTGTTCGGGGCGATTTCGGTCTTCATCGGCGCCTGGATGATCGCGGCGCCGGGCGCGGGGCTGCTGGCGCTGATCTGGCTGGTCGCCATCCAGGCGGTGGCGACCGGGGCGGTGCTGCTCGGCCTTGGCTGGCGGCTGCGGCGCGTCGCGCATGACCCGCATGGGCCGGCGATGGGACGCGGCTAGGCTTCGAGGCTCGCATCCCAGTAGAGGAAGTCCTGCCAGGTCCGGTGCAGCTTCTCGCGCGGCGCCTGGCGCTTGGCCGCCTCGTCGATCTGGTGCGGCGTCGGCTCGATCGGCGTACAGAGCAGGCGGAGGCCGCTTTCCCGCAGCGAGCGGCTGCCCTTGAACAGGTTGTCCCGCTGGCAGCAGGTGACGACATTCGTCCAGGAGGAGACGCCGCCCTTGCTGCGCGGCACCACATGGTCGAAGGTCAGCTCCTTCGCCGGCAGGGTTTCGCCGCAGTACTGGCAGCTGAACCGGTCCCGCAGGAAGACGTGGTAGCGGGTGAAGGCGACCTTGCGCCGCTTGTGGAAGCGCTTCAGCGCGACGACCGAGGGGATGGCGAAGGACTGGCTCGCCGAATGCGCCTCGACCTCGTAGTCGACGATGCGGTTCACCCGGTCCTGCAGCACGGCGACCAGCGCATCCTGCCAGGACCAGACGGAGAGAGGACCCCAGCTGAGCGGCTGCATGTCCGCATTCAGCACCAGGGTCTGGAGGTTCGACACATGGGTCATCTGAGCCGTCCTGCCTTGCGGAAGGAGGCCCGAGGGATCAACCCAGTGAGATAGCCATCGCCGTCAGGCAAGCGCCGCTCCCTGTTCGGTGCGGTGCCAACAAGCCATGGGGCCTGTCACGGCGGAAAGGCCCCATATCCTGTGGCGCCGCCGATCTATAGGCGCATTCTTGCCAGTCCGGTTGCCGCGGCGCAACAGGCTGGCGGCTTTCTTTCATCCCCCTGTCATGCCGAAGGCCCGGGCGAGGGTGCGGGCGCCGGCCTCGATCCCGGCCGGGTCGATGGCATGCGGCAGGCCGGGCCGGTAGAGCGCCTCGACCGGAACGTCGGCAGCCCGCAGCGCCGCCTCGGCCATGCGGCTGGCGGCGACGGGGACGATGTCGTCCGCCTCGCCATGGACCAGCAGCACCGGCGGGTGGCCAAGGATGTCCGCCGACAGCGACTCGGGCGCCAGCAACGCGCCCGAATAGGCCAGGATGGCGGCCGGCGTCGGGTGCCGCCGAAGGCCGAGCTGAAGCGCCATCATCGCCCCCTGGCTGAAGCCGGCAAGGGCCAGCGCCTCGGGCGGCAGGCTGAATCGGGCAAGCTCCGCCTCGACCAACGGGCCGAGAGCAGCCGCCGCCTGCGCCACACCCGCGGCCATCGCGGCGGGGGTGCGGTCCTGCAGGCTGAACCATTGCCGGCCATAGGGCGCCATGTCGCAGGGATGCGGGGCGTCGGGGGCGATGAAGGCGGCCCCGGGCAGGGCCTCCCCCCAGTCGGGAGCGAGTTGGATCAGATCCTGCCCATCGGCGCCGAGGCCGTGCAGCACCACCACCAGCTGCCGCGCCTGGCCCGGCTGGGCGCCGAATCGAGGTCCGTCGAGGCCTGCCATCGTCGCTTGCTCCCTTGCCGCCCGACCCGCTACCCCGGCGGGCCATGGCTGTCATCACCCGCTTCGCGCCGAGCCCGACCGGCCTGCTGCATCTCGGCCATGCCCATGCCGCGCTCACGGCCTGGAGCGCAGCGCGCCGGGCCGGCGGGCGGTTCCTGCTCCGGACCGAGGATATCGACGGCACGCGCTGCCGGCCGGAATTCGCCGTGGCCATCCTCGAGGACCTGGCCTGGCTCGGCCTCGACTGGGAGGGGGAGGTGCGGGTGCAGTCGCGGCACATGGCGGAGTACCGGGCGGCGCTCGACCGGCTCGCGGTACGCGGGCTGCTTTATCCCTGCTTCTGCACGAGGGCCGGGATCGCGCGCGAGGTAGCGGCCGCTGGCGCCGCGCCGCAGGGGCCGGACGGGCCGCTCTATCCGGGAACCTGCCGGCGCCTCGCCCCCGCGGTGCGCGAAGCGCGGATCGCAGCCGGCGCACCCTATGCCCTCCGGCTCGACATGGCGGCGGCGCTCGCCCTCGCCCCGGCCGGCTTGTCCTTCGAGGAGGCGGGGGAGGGGCGGCTGCGCTGCGACCCGGCTCAATTCGGCGATGCGGTGCTGGCACGAAAGGAGGTGCCGGCGAGCTACCATCTCTGCGTGACCCATGACGACGCGCTCCAGGGCGTGACGCTCGTCACCCGTGGCCTGGACCTGAAGCCGGCGACGCATCTGCATCGCCTGCTCCAGGTGCTGCTGGGCTGGCCGGAGCCGCGTTATGCCCATCACCGGCTGCTGACCGACGCGGCGGGGCGGCGTCTCGCCAAGCGCGATGGGGCGCCCAGCCTCCGCGCCCTGCGGGAGGCTGGCCGCAGCCCGGCCGAGGTGCGTGCCCTGGCCGGATTCGCCGGCACATGACACGATGGTTGCCATGGATGCCGTGCCGCCGCCCGAGGACCCGCCCCTTGCCGAACCCGCCTACCGGGTCTTCGACCGCGCTGCCTGGGCGGGGCTCCGGGCCAGTACGCCGCTTTCCCTGACGCGGGCCGATATCACCGCGCTGAAGGGCCTCAACGAAACCGTCTCGCTGGCCGACGTGCAGGAGATCTACCTGCCGCTCTCCCGCCTGCTGAACCTCCAGGTCCGGGCGGCGCGGCGGCTGGCCATGGCGCAGGATGCCTTCCTCGGCCACCAGGCGGCACCGCCGCCCTATGTCATCGGCATCGCCGGCAGCGTGGCGGTGGGGAAGAGCACGCTGGCCCGCGTGCTGCGCGCCATCCTTGCCCGCTGGCCCGACCATCCGCGCGTCGAGCTGGTGACGACCGATGGCTTCCTCCACCCGACCAAGGTGCTGGAGGAGCGGGGGCTGATGCGGCGCAAGGGCTTCCCCGAGAGCTACGACCTGAAGCGCATGCTCGGCTTCCTCAATGCGCTGAAGGCGGGCGAGCCGGAGGTGGCGGCGCCGGTCTACTCGCACCTGAAATACGACATTATCCCCGGCGAGATGCAGGTGCTGCGCCGGCCGGACATCGTCATCTTCGAGGGGCTGAACGTGCTGCAGCACGCGGCCGGTGCGCCGGTCGTCGCCTCGGACTATTTCGATTTTTCGGTCTATCTCGACGCCGCCATCGGCGAGATCGAGGCCTGGTACATCGAGCGCTTCCTGCTGCTGCAGAAGATCGCCTTCCCCAACCCCGACAGCTACTTCCACCACTACCGCGACCTGCCGCTCGACGAGGCGAAGGAAGTGGCGCGGGGCATCTGGCGCAGCATCAACCTGCCGAACCTGCAGCAGAACATCCAGCCGACCCGGCACCGCGCGCGCCTCGTGCTGCGCAAGGGGCGCGACCATGCGATCGAGCAGGTCTGGCTGAGGCGGATGTAGCTGCGCCATCCAGCTGCCATGCCTCGTTCCGCCTGCCATGCAGGCACCCTTCCGGTTGCCGCGCGTTGCGGACGGGAGCCGCCAGCCAGGACGGCAGCGGCAAGACCGGGACAATGATGATGGCAACGACCGATATCGAGACCGACGTGCCCTTCCATGAGAGCTTCGACATCCGCCACGGGGCACTGACGGACAACTGGGGCGCCGACTATTCCGTCCCCGGCCAGGTGACGCTCACCGGCAATGCCGGGATGATGGAGCCGGCCTTGGCCACCACCTCGGGCCATGGCTACGGCACCTACACGGTGACTGCGAAGTTCGACGGCAACATGCCCGGGTCCGCCATCATCCTCTGGCCCGGCGACAACAACTGGCCAGGACAGGAGATCAACCTCGCCGAGGTCGCCAACGACGGAAGCGGGCGGCAGTACGCCACGCTGCACTGGAACAACGATGGCGAGGACGCCATCCGCGTGCACTTCCACGAGGGCGTCAAGGGCGGCGTGTTCCACAGCTACCAGCTCGTCTGGGAGCCGGGGAAGCTGACCTGGCTGATCGATGGCCAGGTGACCGCGATCGACCGCGAATACGTCCCGCGCGACTACGACCATGGCGGGATGAACAACGTCATCGGCGTGCTCAACAACAGCCCCGATACGACGCTGACGGTGACGGACGTGGATTACGTGCCGCTCGGCGGCACGCCGCCCGCTGCCGCGCCGGTGCCGGCAGCTCCGGTGGCGGAGCCGGCCCCGGCGCCCGTCGCCGAGGAGCCGATCGACTGGTACGCACTCGCGGCCCGGGCGACGGCCAATTACGAGGCAACCGGCTACTGGTTCTACTGACCGCGCCATGCTGATCCCGAGCCGGCAGCATGGGCTGATCGATTACGGCGTGGCGGCGATGCTGGGCGGCCTTGCCGCCTCGCGGGCGCTGCCGCCACCGGTGCGCGGGGTGCTCGGCGTGGCGGCGGCCTATCACGGCTCCTACTCGGCGGTGACGGATTACGAGATGGGGCTGCGGCCCCGCCTCACCATGCGGCAGCATCTGGGGCTGGATGCCCTGGGCGGGGCGGCGCTGCTCGGCGCCGGGCTCGCCCTGCGGCGGCAGCCGGGCCAGGCGCGGGCGCTGCTCATCGGCCTCGGACTTGCCGAGCTGGCGGTGGTCGCCTTCAGCGAGGACCGGGCGGCGAGCGGCCCGCGCCTGCTCGGCACTGAGGCGCCGCCCGGCTATCCGCCGCTCGATGTGCCGAAGCCGGTGGCGGAGGGCGTGCATATCGTCGACAGCCTGATGGAGGGACCGCTCGGCACCGAGCTGCCGGTGCGGATGACGGTGCTGCGGCTGCCGGATGGCAGCCTGCTGCTGCATTCGCCGACGCGCTTCTCGCCCGCGCTCGGCGAGGCGCTCGCCGGGCTTGGTCCGGTGCGGCACCTGGTGGCGCCGAATATCGCGCACTGGACCTTCCTCGAGGCCTGGCAGCGCGCCTTCCCCGAGGCGGTGACCTGGGCGGCGCCCGGCCTGCGCCAGCGCGGCCAGGTGCGGCGCAGCCGGGTGCGGCTCGACTACGACCTGCACCCGAGCCCGCCCGCGGCTTGGGGCGGGGCAATCACCCTCGTCACCGTGCCGGGCGGCTTCGGCTTCCACGAGGTTGCCCTTTTCCACGAGCCGAGCCGGACGCTGGTGCTGACGGACTTGGTGCTGAACCTCGAGGCGCCGCGCCTGCCGGCGCTGCTGCGGCCCGTCGCCCGGCTGTTCGGCAGCCTGGCGCCGGACGGGATGCCGCCGCCCTATCTGCGCGCCGTCATCCGCTGGCGCCGCCGTGCCGCGACCCGTGCGGCGGAGCGGCTGCTGGCCTTGGAGCCGGACCGGGTGATCTTCGCCCATGGCCGCTGGTTCGAGCGGTACGGCACCACGGCGCTGCGCCGCTCGCTGCGCTGGCTGCTCGGCTGATGGGCGGCGGGCGCCGGGCCGCCGCGCTCACCCTGGCAACGGCGGTGAATGGCACCCACCGCCCTCGCCGTGCTCAGGCCGCCATGTTGTCGAGTAGCCGCACGCCGCCGAGGCGGGCGGCGGCGATCAGCCGGCCGGGCGGTGCCTCAAGCTCGCGCAGGCTTTCTGGCTCCACCAGGGCGAGGTAGTCGAGGGCGAAGCCGGCCGCCGCCAGCCCCGCCCGCGCCGTGGCCAGCGCCGCGGCAGGGGGGGTGCCGCGGGCCATCGCCTCGATCGCCGCCCGCATCGCGCCCGGCAACGCCGCCGCCCGGCCGCGCGCCTCCGGGTCGAGGTAGCGGTTGCGGGAGGACATGGCCAGGCCATCCGCCTCGCGCAGAGTCGGGCAGGGGAGGATGCGCACCGGCAGGTCGAGGTCCCGCACCATCCGCCGGATCACTTGGAGCTGCTGCCAATCCTTCTCGCCGAAGGCGGCGACCCGCGCGCCGGTCTGCAGGAAGAGCTTGGCGCAGACCGTGGCGACGCCGCGGAAATGGCGGGGCCGCGCGGCGCCCTCCCAGCCCTCGGACGGGCCATCCACCTGAATCGTTGTCGCGCGGCCGGGCGGATACATGGCCTCGACGCCCGGCAGCCAGGCGAGGTCGCAGCCGGCCTCGCGCAGCATGGCGAGGTCTGCCTCCTCCTGCCGCGGATAGCGGCTGAAATCCTCGCCCGGGCCGAATTGCAGCGGGTTGACGAAGATCGAGGCGATGAGGGTGCCGGCCTCGCCCACCTCGCGCCGCGCCGCCGCCAGCAGGGAAAGGTGGCCGGGATGCAGCGCCCCCATCGTCGGCACCAGGGCGACGGGACCCAGGCCATCGAGGGCGTGGCGGAGGTTCGGCAGGTCTCGGGCGATGCGCATGGCCAAGGCTATTCCGTCGGCCCGTCGCATGGAAGCGGGCCCGGGCAGCCGGAGCTCGGCAGCCCGGGCCAAGGGCAGGCTACCGCGCCTGCCCGGACTTCTGGCGCCGCTCGACCGTATGCGGGATGTCGAGTGCCGCAAGCGCGCGGTTGAATTCCGGCAGGTCGGCATCCTCGGGCAGCCTCGCCAGCAGCATGGCCAGCAAGTCGGCCTGGATCTCCGGCGGTATGTTCTGGAGATACTCGGCAGCGAGCATGGTCCTGTCCTCGCTGCCGAGGCTTGTCGCCAGCGGCGGGAAGATGAAGGATTCCGGGACGATCTCGTTGAGCGCCTTGCCGCTGGCGAGGGGCAGGCCGGTCTGCGTCTGGTCCGAGATGGCGCCGGTGGCGGTCAGGAAGGTGGCGCGGTTCTGCGGCGTCAGCAATGTCCGGGCCGGACGGTCGAGCTGCCGGCCGAGGAACGGGAAAGGTTTGCGGAAGATCGGCGGCAGCCGGATGCGGACGAAGCCGCGTACCTCGAAATTCGTCATGACGAGCGGCGTCGGCTCGATCGGGTCGATCACGCCGAAGGCGCTCGGCAGCACCGCGACGAGGGCCGTGCCGCCGGCGGGAACCGTGATCAACCGATCGCCGGCGGCTGGAAAGGGGGACGGGCTGGCCGTCGGGAAGCGGGGCGTGAAGACGCTGGAAGCGAGCGACCCGTTCAGCACGCCGAAGCGGTTGTCGGTGCCGCCGGTATCGACGATGCAGAGCGTATTGCCGGCGAGGCTGCGGAAGGCCTGGTTCCGGCGTGCCGACAGGCGGCGGAAAGATGACGAACTCCAGCGCGTATCGCAGCGGCACGGGCTCCAGATTGGTGATCTCGAGGAAGTATCCCTGGAGGACGCGGTCCACCGCCATCGAGCCGCTTGGCGCCGCGGGGGATTGGGGCTTCAGAAGCAATTCGAAATTCGAGACTTCCATGACTGCCTCCCTGTTCGGCATGCAGGGTCCGGCCTTTTGGATGTGTGGGCCGTGTATTTCCTCCCAGCCGGCTCCGAAGGGCAGTAAGCGCCGCCGGTAATGCAATGCCGGCGACGGGTAGTGCCGGTGATGTGCGAAGCATCGGCGGGGGGCACCTTCCGGTGAGGCCCTGCGACAAACCGCATGGACTTGCAGGCAGGGCGGCGGCATGGTCCGCCGCCTCATGCCGCATCCCCTCATCCGCCTGCTGCCCGGCCGCGACCGCCGGGTGAAAACCGGCCACCCTTGGGCCTTCTCCAACGAGATCACCATGACGCCGGCCGCCAAGGCGCTGCCGCCCGGCGCCGTCGCGCGGCTGGAGGGGGATGACGGCCAGCGCCACGGCACCTGGCTGTTCAACCCGCACAGCCTGATCGCTGCCCGGCGGCTCGACAGGGACCCGGAGGCCATGATCGACGCTGCCTGGCTGCGCGGCCGCCTCGGTGCGGCCCTGGCGCTGCGGGAGCGGCTGTTCGATGCGCCGCACTACCGGCTGGTTCATGCCGAGGCGGATGGGCTGCCGGGCCTCGTCATCGATCGCTACGGCGATGCGCTGGCGCTCCAGGCCAATACCGCCGGCATGGAGGCGCTGACCCCGGCGCTGGTGGAGGCCCTGCAAGGGCTGGTCAGCCCGCGCCTCATCGTCGCGCGCAACGACGCTTCGGTGCGCGGGCTCGAGGGGCTGCCGCAGGAGACGCGGCTGCTGCTCGGGGAGGCCGGGCCGGTCCATGCCGAGGAGGGCGGGCTGCGCTTCGCCGTCGACCTGCTCGGCGGGCAGAAGACCGGCTGGTTCTTCGATCAGCGCGAGCACCGGGCTCGCGTCGCCCGGCTCGCCGCGGGCGGGACGATGCTGGATGCCTTCTGCCATACCGGCGGCTTCGGCCTCAGCGCCGCCGCGGCCGGCGCCGCGCGGGTGACGCTGCTCGACCGCAGCGCCCATGCCCTCGACCTCGCCATGGCGAGCGCGGCGGAGAACGGCCTGGCGGAGCGCGTCTCGGCGGAGCGGGGCGAGGCGATGGAAGCGTTGGAGCGGATGGGCCAGTCCGGCACCCGCTTCGACATGGTGGTCGCCGACCCGCCGGCCTTTGCCAAGAGCCGTAAGGACCAGCCTGCGGCGCTGCGGGCCTATGGCAAGCTGGCCCGGCTGGCGGCGGGACTGGTGGCGCCGGGCGGATTCCTCTTCATCGCCAGCTGCAGCCACCATGTGGCGCCGGGCGAGTTCGCCGATGCGGTGATCTGGGGCATCGGGCGTGCCAGGCGGGAGGGGCGGCTGCTCTTCCAGGGTGGGGCGGGGCCCGATCATCCGGTGCATCCGCTGCTGCCGGAGAGTGCCTACCTCAAGGCCATGCTCTTCCAGCTTGCATGACCGCCGGCCTGATCGCCGCCTATCGCCGCACCACCTACGAGGCCGATGGCGCCCGCGCCCGCATCGGCCGGCGCAGCGCCGCGGTTGATGCGCTGCTCGCGCAGCTTGGGGTGCGGGAAGGCGGTTTCGTCACCGCCTGGAATCCGTTCAGCCGGAAGATGCCGAAAGGTTGGAACGACCGCATGCTCGCCCGGCTGCGCGAGGTGGCACATCGCCTGCCGCAGGCCGAGGGCGCAGGCGGCGCCGGGGGCTGGGAGGAGCGGCACCTGCTGCTTGGCGGCGATCCGCGACGCATCGCCGTGCTTGGCCGGCGCTTCCGCCAGGTGGCGATCGTCACGGTGCGGCGCGGCCAGCCGGCGCGGCTGGCGGTGCTCCAGCCTCAGAGGTAGCGCTGGATGTCGAGCGTGCTCTCCTTGCCCAGCGTGTCGAAATGCCGGGCGAGGAAGCCGTCCGCCGCCTCCCGCCCGTAGCGGCGGAGGATCTGCAGGAATTCCCAGTCGCCGTTCAGCTTGGTCGAGAGCTTGAACTCCCGCATCCGCTCCTCGTCCTCGATGACGTGGAGGAAGATGCGGCGGTAGCGCGGCTGCTCCAGCCGCCCCGCATCGAGCAGGCGCTGCACGAAGTCGATCGCCCGCATCTCCGCCATCAGCGAGGCGTTGAAGTTGATCTCGTTCAGCCGGTTCATGATGTCGGTGGCGCTGGTCGGCAGCTCCGCCCGCATGATGGCGTTGATCTGCACCAGCACGATGTCGGGCGCGCCCCGCTCGTAGTAAAGCGGCCAGAGCGCCGGGTTGCCGACATAGCCGCCGTCCCAGAAGGCCTCGCCGTCGATCTCGACGGCGCGGAAGACATTCGGCAAGCAGGCCGAGGCCAGCACGACGTCCGTGCTGATCTCCGCCCGGGTGAAGACGCGCGGCTTGCCCGTCCGCACATTGGTCGCCGAGATGAAGAGGCGCACCGCCTTCGGGTCAGTGCGCAGCCGCCGCCAGTCCAGGTTGTCGTCCAGCACCTGCCGCAGCGGGTTGAACTCCATCGGGAAGGGGTTGAACTGGTAGGGCGAGAAGACGCGGGTCAGCGTCTCGAAGGTCTGGTAGGCGACCGAATAGGTCAGGTCGAAGCCCCAGAGCGCCTTCTCGAAGGGTGTGTTGCGCAGCGGGCTGACGGCGAGCCGCGCCGCCACGTCGCGCCACATGCGGTCGAGAGCGCGGATCGCTCCCTCCCGCCCGCCATCCGCCAGGCCCTGGACCAGCACCGCGGCGTTGATCGCCCCGGCCGAGGCGCCGGAGACGCCGTCGATCGCGAGCCTCTCGTCTTCTAGCAGCCGTTCCAGCACGCCCCAGGTGAAGGCGCCATGCGTGCCGCCGCCCTGGAGCGCGAGGTTGATCCGCTTGGGCGCCGGCGGCTTCGCCACCGCCGGCGCCGGTACCGTCCCTGGTGCCTCTCCCTCCATCAGGCTGCCAGCCAGCCTCCGTCGATGGACAGCGCCGCGCCGTTCACCCCGCCGCTGCCGGGGCCAACCAGGTAGAGCGCCATCTGCGCCACCTCATCCACCTCGATCCAGCGCTTGGAGGGCTGCTTGTCGAGCAGGTAGTCCTCGAGCGCCTGCTGCTCCGAGACGCCATGCTCCTTGGCAAGCGGACCGACCTGCGCCTCCGCCAGCGGCGTGCGGACGAAGCCGGGGCAGATGGCGTTGCAGGTGATCGGCAGCTTCGCCACTTCCAGCGCCACGGTCTTCGTCATGCCGACGACCGCATGCTTGGCCGAGACATAGGCGACCTTGTGCGGCGAGGCAACGAGGCCGTGCGCCGAGGCGACGTTGATGATCCGGCCCCATTTGCGCGCCTTCATCCCCGGCAGCGCCGCCTTGATGGCGTGGAAATTAGAGGCGAAGTTGATGGCGATGATGGCGTCGAACTTGTCGTCCGGGAATTCGTCGACCGGGGCGACGAACTGGATGCCGGCATTGTTGACGAGGATGTCGATCTTGCCGAGCGCTGCCTCGGCCTCGCGGACCATCTGCCGCACCGCCTCGGGCTTCGACAGGTCGGCCGCCGAGTAGGGTGCGTCGCCGCCGCCCTGCAGGGCGCCGATCTCGGCCCGCGCGCGGGCAATCTCCTCCGGCTTGCCGAAGCCGTTCAGCATCACCTTCGCCCCGGCCTCGGCATAAATCTTCGCGATGCCGAGCCCGATGCCGCTGGTGCTGCCGGTGACGAGCGCGGTGCGCCCCGCGAGAATCTGATCCATCCGTCTGAACTCCTTTAGCCCCGGTGGCGGCATGAATGCCTAAGGAAGATGTTTCAGCAAGCCGACGAGACGTTTCGTGAAGGGTGCGAGAAGCTTCGGCGCATAATAATCCCCGGCGGCGCGCTTCGCGGCCTCGGCCAGGGTGGGGTAGGGGAGGACCATGCCGGCCAGCGCCGAGAGCGGCAGGCGGCGGCCGATCATCAGCCCGAACATCCCGGCCATCTCGCCCGCATGCGGCGCCAGCACCCCGGCGCCGAGCAGCCGCCCGCCCTTGTCCACCACCAGCTTGACGAGGCCATCCGTCAGCCCCTCGGCGGCGGCCCGGTCATTCTCGGCGACCGGCCAGCGGAGGATGGACAGCCCGGCATGGCCTGCCTCGCGCGCTTCCGCCTCGGTCAGGCCGATCTGCGCCAGCTCCGGATCGGCATAGGTGACGCGGGGCAGGGCGGCGTAGCTCACCTTGGTGAAGGGCAGGCGGAACAGCATGGAGCGGACCAGGATGCCGGCATGCTGGCTCGCCACATGGGTGAAGGCACGCGGGCCGATGCCCTGGGGATCGGCGATGTCGCCCACCGCCCAGACCCGCTTGTTGGAGACGGATCGCAGATCGGCTCCGGTCACGATGCCGCGCGGGCTTGCCTCGACCCCGGCCGTCACCAAGTCGAGCCCGGCGAGCCGCGGCGTCCGGCCGATGGCGAGCAGCAGATGCGTCCCCGCGATGCGGCTGCCATCCTCCAGCACCGCGACGACGCCGGCCTGGGCGGCAAGGCTGTCCGGTTCCAGCTGCTCAAGGCGGACGACCTTGGCCCCTTCGCGGAATTCGACGCCGTCGCGGACCAGGGCGGCCTTGAGGCCTTCGGCCAGCTCCGGATCCTCGCGCGAGGCGATGCGCGGCCCCGCCTCGATGACGGTGACAAGGCAGCCGAGCCGGGCATGGGCCTGCGCCATCTCGAGGCCGATCGGCCCGCCGCCGAGGATGATGAGGTGTCCCGGCGGCTCCTCCAGGTCGAACAGCGTCTCGTTGGTCAGCCAGGGCACGCCGTCGAGCCCGGGCAGGTCCGGCACCACCGCGCTGCTGCCGGCGGCGATGACGGCGCGGCGGAAGGTCAGGCGCCGCCCGCCGGCCTCGATCTCGTCGGGGGCGATGAAATGCGCCGAGGCCTCGATCACCTCGACGCCCATGCCGCGGAAGCGGGCGGCGCTGTCATTCGGCGCGATGCGGGCGATGGCGCCATGGACATGGGCGCGCACCCCGACCCAGTCGATTTCCGGCGGCGGCAGGCGGATGCCGAAGCGCGCCGCCTGCCGCGCCGAGGCGGCGGCATGGGCCGCGGCGAGCAGCGCCTTGGAGGGCACGCAGCCATAGTTGAGGCAGTCGCCGCCCATCCGTCCGCGCTCGACCAGCGCGACCCTGAGGCCGAGCCCGGCCGAGATGGACGCGACCGACAGCCCGGCCGCGCCCGCGCCGATGACCACCACGTCGAAATCCGGCATGCGCATCCCCGTGCTCAGCAGAGTTAGGTGTCGGCGCGGGGGTTACGCCAGCCGGCCGCTCAGCGCCAGAGCGCCCGGCCGCGATTGACGCCGCCCCTATCCCCTCCCTATACGTTCCCGCCTTCGCCGGGACCCAGCCGCAAGGGTCGCCGGCCGTTCGCGCAAGTCCTCTGGGCAAGTCCCCTTGGGCATGGCCGGACGAACCCAGTCGGAGATTGATCGTGAAGCGTACCTACCAGCCCTCCAAGCTCGTCCGGAAGCGCCGGCATGGCTTCCGCGCCCGCATGGCGACGGTCGGTGGCCGCAAGGTGCTGGCCAACCGCCGCTCCAAGGGCCGCGCCAAGCTCAGCGCCTGACGGGCCACGGGGGAATTTCCGCATGCCGGGCCGCCTTTCCCGGCTGACCAAGCGCCGCGAATTCCTCCGGGTCGCCAGCCGGGGCCGGAAGGCCGCGCGCCCTTCCCTGGTGTTGCAGGCCCTGCCGCAGCCCGAAGGGCCGCTGCGCCTCGGCTTCACCGCCACCAAGAAGATCGGCAATGCCGTCATCCGCAACCGCGCCAAGCGCCGGCTGCGGGAGGCGGCGCGGCTGACCTTGGCAAGCTTGGCTTTGGGCGAGGCCCCGCCGCAGGGCTGGGACCTCGTGCTCATCGCCCGCGACGGGACCGGCGCCCGCCCCTGGGACAAATTGCTCGCCGACCTGCGCGGCGCCCTTCGCCAAGCCGGCGTGACGCCCGAATGAGCGCCGCCGAAACCGCGCTGAAGGGTGCCGTCCTCGCCTATCAATGGACGCTGCGGCCGGTGCTCGGCTGCAATTGCCGCTTCTACCCCTCCTGCAGCGACTATGCGCTGGACGCGCTCGGCACCCATGGCGCGCTGCGCGGCGCCTGGATGGCCACGGGGCGCATCCTCCGCTGCAACCCCTGGCACCCTGGCGGCTACGACCCGGTGCCGCCCCAGACCCTGCCGAAAGGCTGAAGCTTTTCCATGGACCAGAAGCGCCTTTTCGTGGCGATTGCCATCTCGATCGGCATCCTGCTGGCTTTCGATGCCCTCAACCGCCCGGCGCGGGAGGCGCAGCGCGCCCAGCAGCAGCAGGCGGCCGATGCGCAGCAGCCGGCCCCGGCGCCCGGCCCGGCCGGGCCGCTCCGTGCCCCAACCGATGCCTCGCCTGCCGCCAGCGTGCCGACGGCGCCCGCCGCGCGCCTGCCGGTCGAGGGGCCACGCGTGCAGGGCACGCTCTCGCTCCGCGGCGCCCGGCTGGATGACCTGGTGCTGCGCGGCTACCGCGAGACGGTTGACCAGAATTCGCCGCTCGTCCGCCTGCTGGCGCCGCGCGAAGGTGGCGCGCCCTACTACGCGCAATGGGGCTGGACGGCCGCCGATGGCCGCACCCGCGTGCCGGCCAACGATACGGACTGGACGGCGGAGGGCAGCGCGCTGGCGCCTGCCTCTCCGGTGACGCTGCGCTGGGACAACGGGCAGGGCCAGGTCTTCGAGATCGGACTCTCGCTCGACGAGAACTACATGCTGACCGCCGAGCAGCGCGTGCGCAACAACGGTGCCGAGCCGGTGCAGGTGCTGCCCTGGTCGCGCATCCGCCGGGAAAGCACGCCGCCGACCCAGGGCTTCTACATCCTGCACGAGGGCTTCGTCGGCGTGCTCGACGGGCGGCTGCGGGAAGAAACCTACGGCAACGCCAAGAGCGAGGCGGCCAAGCGCAACGGCGCCGCCTTCGAGCAGGAGACCGGGGCGGGCTGGGCCGGCTTCACCGACAAGTACTGGCTGACCGCCCTCTCGCCCGTCGATCCTGCGCAGCGCCACCGCGCGGCCTACCGCCACACCACCGATGCCGGGCCGCGTGGGCCCGAGGATCGCTGGCAGGTCGATTTCGCCCCTGTCGCGCCGCAGAGCGTTGCGCCCGGCGCCAGCGCCGCCAACGGCATCCGTCTTTTCGCCGGCGCCAAGGAGGTGCGGCTGCTCGACAGCTATGGCGAGCGGCTCGGCATCCCTGATTTCGACAAGGCCGTCGATTTCGGCTGGTTCTACTTCCTGACCAAGCCGTTCTTTTATGCGATCGACTGGCTTTTCGGCATCTTCGGCAATTTCGGCGTCGCCATCCTGGTCTTCACCCTGGCGCTGAAGGCGGCCTTCTTCCCGCTGGCCAACAAGGCCTACAAGTCGATGAGCCGAATGAAAATCCTCGGCCCGAAGATGCAGGAGATCCGTGAGCGGCATAAGGAGGACCCGGCTAAGGCCCAGGCCGAGATGATGGCGCTCTACCGGACGGAGAAGATCAACCCGGCCTCCGGCTGCCTGCCCATCCTCATCCAGATCCCGGTCTTCTTCGCGCTCTACAAGGTGCTCTTCGTCACCATCGAGATGCGGCACGCGCCCTTCTTCGGCTGGATTCACGACCTCTCGGCGCCCGATCCGACCAACTTGTTCAACCTGTTCGGGCTCATCCCCTACGACCCGATGCAGCTGACGCACTACCTGCACATGCCGGCCTGGGCGCTGATCATGGGCGCCACCATGTACTTCCAGCAGAAGCTGAACCCGCAGCCGCCGGACCCGATCCAGGCGAAGATCTTCCAGTGGATGCCGGTGATCTTCACCTTCATGCTGGCAAGCTTCCCGGCCGGCCTCGTCATCTACTGGTCCTGGAACAACCTGCTTTCCATCCTGCAGCAGCGCTACATCATGGCGCTGGAGGCGAAGCGGACGGGCGGCAAGCCGGGCCTCGCCGTGCCGGCCGTGGCGAAGAAGGGCTGATGGCCGAGCACGCGCTGCCCGCCAACGCCGCCATCCTGGCGGGCGGCCTCAGCGAGGCACGGACCGAGGCGGAGCGGGCCGCGCTGATCGAGGCAGGGCGACAGCTGTTCACCAAGCCCTGCACCTTCTTCTACGCCTCGCAGAAGATCGACCAGCTGCCGCCTGCCGAGGGGCCGGAGATCGCCTTCTGCGGCCGTTCGAATGTGGGCAAGTCCTCGCTGGTGAATGCCCTGACCGGGCAGAATGCTCTGGCCCGCGTCTCGCACACGCCGGGGCGGACCAAGCAGCTCAACTTCTTCAATCTCGGCGACCAGCTCACGCTGGTCGACATGCCGGGCTATGGCTATGCCCAGGCCTCGAAGAGCGTGAAGGCCGATTGGCAGGGGTTGATGTTCGACTTCCTGCGTGGCCGGGCGACCCTGCGGCGCGTCCTCCTCCTGCTCGATGCGCGGATCGAGACCAAGGCCGGCGACCGGGCGGCGATGAGCCTCCTGACCGAGGCAGCCGTGCCCTTCCAGATCGTCCTCACCAAGGCCGACGACGCCAAGCCCTGGTGGCTGAAGCAGAGGATCGCCGAGGCCGAGAAGCTTGCCCGCGAGGAGACTGCCGGCCACCCGCTGGTGCTCGTCACCAGCAGCCGGACCGGGGAGGGAATTCCGGAATTGCGGGCCGAGATGGCTTCGCTCGCCCGCGCCGCTTGACCGGCTGCGGCCGTCCCCCTACAGCCCGGCCGCCAGCACCGGAGACTCCCGGCCGATGACCGACGACACCCCCGACCCGATGAAGATTCTGGCCGGCGCGCTGCCCTTCCTCAAGCGCTACGACGACCAGATCGTCGTCGTGAAATATGGCGGCCATGCCATGGGCGAGGAGGAGACGGCGCTCCGCTTCGGGCGCGACATCGCCCTGCTGGAGCAGGTGGGCGTCAACCCCGTCGTCGTGCATGGCGGCGGGCCGCAGATCAACGCCATGCTGAAGCGGCTGAACGTGCAGTCCACCTTCATCCAGGGGCTGCGCGTCACCGACGAGGCGATGCTCGACGTGGTCGAGATGGTCCTCGCCGGGCCGGTCAACAAGCAGGTTGCGGAGGCGATCACCCGTGCCGGCGCGCTCGCCGTCGGCATCTCCGGCAAGGATGGCGGGCTGATCACGGCGCGGAAGCTGCTGCGGACGGTGCGCGACCCCAGCTCGCATCTCGAGCAGGTGCTCGATCTCGGCTTCGTTGGCGAGCCGGCCTCGGTCGATACCCGCGTGCTGCGGCTGCTGATCGGCGCCGACATCATCCCGGTCGTCGCCCCGGTTGGCGTCGGCGAGGGGGGACAGACCTACAACATCAATGCCGATACGGTGGCCGGCGCCATCGCCGGCGCGCTCGGCGCCGAACGGCTGCTGATGCTGACCGACGTGCGCGGCGTGCTCGGCCCGGATGGCCAGCTGATCCCTGAGATGACGGTCTCCGAGGTGCAGGCCGGCATCGCCGCGGGCTGGATTTCGGGCGGCATGATCCCAAAGGTCGAGACCTGCATCTATGCGATCGAGCGCGGGGTAAAGGGCGCCGTCATCCTCGATGGCCGCGTCCCGCATGCGGTGCTGCACGAGCTCTTCACCGATGGCGGGGCCGGGACGCTCATCAAGCCCTGACGTCCGGCTCGGCCAGGAGTTCGATCTGCCAGAGCATTTCGGCGGTGGAGAGGGGCCACTTCTCATCCGGCCCGGGCAGCAGCGCGGTGCCCGGCGCAAGCTGGCCGAGCACGCTCTGTGCCAGCACGGCGCAATGCATGCCGAAGCCCGCCTGCCAGCAAAGGCTGGTCAGTGCCCGGGCGCTGCGCAGCCGCACCGCCTCCTCCACCGCCTGGAGGGTGACGGAAGCCTCCTGCGCCAGCAGTCTTGCCATCGCCGCATGGTCGCCGCGCCGGGCCGCCGCTTCGAAGAGCGCGCTGGCCGGGGGGTCTGCCGCCCCTTCCAGCAGCCGGGCCTCCACGCGGTCCTGCAGCCGGCGGGCCAGGTCGGGCGCGAGGTCGGGCCGGTCGGCCAGCGCCTCCAGCAGATGGCCGGCGACGCAAAGGGCGAGCGCCCGCTGCGCCCGGGGCGGCAAGGATGGGCGGCGTACTAGGCTTTCCTGCCAGTGGATGCGCGTCGCTGCCTGGACGATCAGCCCGTCCAGGGTCTGCTCGCGGATGGCGGCCGAGGGGTTGGCGAGCAGCGCGCCGATCGCTGCCTCATTCGTTGAGGATGCGATGGCGTCGGAAAGGATTTCGCTCAGCGCCGGCCGGCGGGCGACCGCGGTTAAGGTATCCGGCACGGGTGGCGCGGCGATCAGCGCCAGCAGGTCCTCCTCGCTCAGCATGGGCGAGAGGCGGATGACGGGCTCCGCCACCTCCATCGCCGCATCGGCTGCGAGGCGGAGGATAAGGTCATGCGGCGCATCCGGCATCGCCTTCAACTCCTCGGCGATGACGGCGCGAACGTGGATCGCGGTATCCTGGGCGAGGCTGCACAGCGCATGCCATGCGATTGCCCCCAGCCGGTCCTCGGCGATGGCGAGGGCGGCGGCGCGGGGTGCCAGCTTCCGCCCGAGCGCGGCCCGCACCGCCGGGTCTGCATCGCTGGCCAGCAACCGGTCCGCCTGGGTGGGGGCCGCAGCATTGCCGGCGACCGCGCCGCGCACCGCCGGGCTGCCGTCGCCGGCCAGATAGTAAAGCAGTTCCGGCCGCGTGCCGGGCAGGGCGGCGATGGCCATGCGCTCCGCCTCGGCCCCGTCCCGCGCGAGGCGCTTGGCCACCTCGAAGCTCGTCTTGCTGGCCATCACCCCTCCGTCGTCCCGGGCGCCAGGCGCCAGCCATTCCTGCCATGCCGCTTGGTCGCATACATGGCCGTATCCGCCCGGGCGATCAGGCTGTCCGGCGTGTCGGAGCCATCGACCGCCCGCATGGCGATGCCGATGCTGAAGGTCAGCGGCAGGGTGAACCCGGGAACCAGCCCGGGCAGCACGGTGAGGGCTGTTCGGCAGATCGCCTCCGCCCGCATGGTGGCGGCCGCGCTGTCGGCGCCTTCCAGCCAGGCGGCAAATTCATCGCCGCCAAGCCGTGCGACCAGATCGGTCGGGCGGACGATGTCGCGCAACACCCGGCCCACCGCGACCAGTGCGGAATCGCCCGCTTCATGGCCCATGCGGTCATTCAGCGGTTTGAAATTGTCGAGGTCGAGGAAGAGCAGGGCGCCGCGTTCCACCGTCTCCCGCGACATGGCCAGCCGGTCGAGCCGGCGGTTGAGATCATCGAGAAAGGCGCGGCGGTTCAGCAGCCCGGTCAGCCCATCGGTCCGCGCCTGGAGTTCCAGCTCCTGTTGCAGGACCTGGTTGCCGAGGGCGACGAAGAGCAGGTCGGCGGCGGCCGCCAGCAGGTGCTCGTCATCCTTGTCGAAGGGCCTCGCTCCGGCCTGGCGCCAGGCGAGCAGCGCATGGCGAGGCATCGTGCAATGCGGATGCGGCAGCAGCGCCAGCGGTTCGCCCGCGGGCCCGGTGCCGAAGACCGGCGCCATCGTCTCCAGCATTGGGGCGAGAGCGGCGAAGAGCGGGGTCGGCTCGGCGCCATGCCGGTGGAGGGCCCGGAGCTGCCCGTTTGTGCCGATCTCGAGCACGGCGGCGCTGGAGCAGCCAAGGGCCGGGCCCAGCGCCTCCAGCGTCGAGGTCAGCATGCGCGGCGCCAGCACTTGGCGGCGCACCCGGCGCACCAGCGTCTCCAGCGCCTTGGCGCGGCGCAGCGTGGCCGCCTGCGCCTCTGTCTCGCGCAACTCGGCAGTCACCTCCCGGCCGATGCCGCGGAGCCCGGCGAAGCGTCCCGCCGTGTCGGCGAGCGGCACCAGCAAGAGGTTGAAGCATCCTGGCTCCGCCCCGGCGAGCCAGGCCCGCACGCCTCGCATGGGCTGCCGCGCGGCGAAAGGGTCCGGCTCCGGATGGAGCAGCAGCCGCTGCGCCGGCTCGCCCAGCAGCGCCGCTGCCTCCTGTCCCAGCACCCGCTCCGGCCAAAGGAAGGTGAGGCGGCCTCCCGCATCCGTCTCGAAGGCCAGGTCGGCGGCAAGGCTGGCGAAATCCTGCCAGCGTTGGCGGGATTCCAGGAAGGCGCCGGGCAGGCCGGCGGGCAGGATCAAGGGAGCGGCGGAATCCATGTGCACTACCTTGCTCCTCCGCCCCTGAATGCGGGGTTAAAAGCCCGCCCTGGTGTTGCGGGACGCGGCGCGGACGGCCGGGTCGCCACCCGGGATGGCCGTCCGGTGGGCGCCTGCGGAAGACTCCCCACGCCCCCTCCGTTGACACGGGCGCGCCCGCATCGGCATGGTCCGGCCGCCTCCGTCCAGGGACCCCGCCGATGACCCTTTCCGCCCTCCAGGCCCCGATCGAATCCCTCTGGGAGCGCCGCGACAGCGTCTCCTCGGCGACGCGCGGCGAGGAGCGCGACGTGGTCATGGCCGCGCTCGAGGCGCTCGATGGCGGCGAGGCTCGCGTCGCCGAGCCCGATGGCCAGGGCGACTGGCGGGTGAACCAGTGGCTGAAGCAGGCCGTGCTGCTCTCCTTCCGCCTCACCGATTCGGCGCCGATGGACACCGCCGCCGGGGCCTTTGACAAGGTGCCGCTGAAATTCGCCGATTGGGGCCCGAACCGCTTCAAGGAGGCCGGCTTCCGCGCGGTGCCGGGCGCCGTGGTGCGCAAGTCCGCCCATATCGCGCCGGGCGTCGTGCTGATGCCGAGCTTCGTCAATGTCGGCGCCTATGTCGACCGCAACACCATGGTCGATACCTGGGCGACCGTCGGCTCCTGCGCGCAGATCGGCAAGAACTGTCACCTTTCGGGCGGCGTCGGCATCGGCGGCGTGCTAGAGCCGCTGCAGGCCAACCCCGTCATCATCGAGGATGACTGCTTCATCGGCGCCCGCTCCGAGGTGGCCGAAGGCGTCATCGTCGAGCGTGGCGCGGTGCTCTCCATGGGCGTCTTCCTCGGCGCCTCCACCAAGATCATCGATCGCGCGACAGGCGAGGTGCATATCGGCCGCGTGCCGGCCTATTCCGTCGTGGTTCCCGGCAGCCTGCCCGGCAAGCCGCTGCCGGACGGCACGCCCGGCCCTTCGCTCTACTGCGCCGTCATCGTCAAGCGCGTCGATGCGCAGACGCGCGCCAAGACCAGCATCAACGAGCTGCTGCGCGACTGATCTGCCCATGCGCAATGCCCCGACCGACCCGCTGCCGCTCGCCCAGGCGCTGATCCGCTGCCCGAGCGTGACGCCCGCCGATGCCGGCGCGCTCGCCCTGCTGGAAGCGGCGCTGCGCCCGCTCGGCTTCACCTGCCATCGGATGCGCTTCGGCGAGACGGAGAACCTCTTCGCCCGCCGCGGCACGGAGGGGCCGCATTTCTGCTATGCCGGCCATACCGATGTGGTGCCGCCCGGCGCCGGGGGTTGGACCGACGATCCTTTCGCCGCGACCGTCCGTGACGGCCTGCTCTATGGCCGCGGCGCCTGCGACATGAAGGGCGGCATCGCCGCCTTCGTTGCCGGCCTCACCGATTATCTCGCCGCCAACCCCAACCCGCCGGGCAGCATCAGCCTGCTTATCACCGGCGACGAGGAAGGCCCCGCCAAGGACGGCACGGTGCGCGTGCTGGACTGGCTGGCGGCCAGGGACGAGATCCCCGACATGGCGCTGGTCGGCGAGCCGAGCTCGCGGGCGCGGCTCGGCGACATCGTCAAGGTCGGTCGGCGTGGCAGCATGACGGCCTGGATCACCCTGTTCGGCACGCAGGGCCACAGCGCCTATCCGCAGCGTGCCGACAACCCGATCCATCGCCTGGTCCGCGTGCTGCACCGCCTGACCGCCGAGCCGCTCGACCATGGCAGCGAATTCTTCGAGCCCACGACCTTGCAGGTCACCGGCTTCGATGTCGGCAATGCGGCGAACAACGTCATCCCCGGCGAGGCACGGGCGATGCTCAACATCCGCTTCAACGACCGGCACACGAGCGCCAGCCTCACCGAGCGCCTGCATGCGGCGCTGCGGGCGGAGGAGGCGCGGTACGAGATGCGCATCGACTGCTCCGGCGAAAGCTTCCTGACCTCGCCCGGCCCCTTCGTGGATGCGTTGAAGCGGGCGGTCGAGCGCAGCACCGGCGGAACGCCGGCGCTCGATACCGGCGGCGGCACATCCGATGCGCGTTTCCTGGCCCGCTTCTGCCCGGTTGCCGAGCTGGGCGGCGTCGGCAGCACCATGCACAAGGCCGATGAACGCGTGCCGGTCGAGGAGCTGCGTGACTTGGCCGCGCTCTACCGCGCCGTGCTCGAGGAGAGCCTCGGCTGACCAACCCGCCCGGCCCTGTCCCGCATCGCCTGGTGATCGAGGCCGGGCTGCGCGGTGCCCTGCTGCTCGCCCGTGGTCGGGTGGATGGGCTGCTGCTGATGGAGGGCTCCCCCGCTGGCGCCGGCCGCAGCTTCTGGGCGGCGGCGATCTGCCTGCCGGCCTTCCTCGCGTTGCGCTTCCTCGCGTGGTCCGGGGATGGCGGGCCGGAACTCGGCCTGTTGCGCGGGTTGGTAGCGGAGCTGATCGGCTATGCCTGCGCCTGGGTCGGCTTTGCCCTGCTCTCCCTGCCGTTGGCGGAGGCGGCGGGGCGCAGGGCGGAGTGGCCGCGCTTCGTCGCCGCCTGGAACTGGACGAATGTCGTGCAGTACCTGGTAATGCTGGCGCTGACGGTTCCGGCGGAGCTCGGCCTGCCGCCGCTGCTGGCGCATGGGCTGGGGCTGGCGGGGGTCGGTTATGCGCTCTGGCTCGAATGGTTCGCGGCGCGGAGCGCGCTGCGCATCCCGGGCGGCATGGCGGCGGCCTTCGTGGTGCTCGATCTGGCGCTGGGGCTCGCGGTCGGCGGGGTCGTCGGGCGGCTGAGCGGCGGCTAGAGCGGTTCCGTTCGCACTGGCTCATGGCACCCGCTCTAGCCCATTGTTTTGGCGATCAAATCGCTCCGATCAGATGATTCCATCTGATCGGAGTTTGCTCTAGACCCAGCCGATCTCCTCCGTATAGCGGACGAAGAGGAAGGTCAGACCTTCCGATGGCGCCGTCTGACCGGCCTTGGCCCGGTCCCGGCTCTCCAGCACACGCCGTGGCCACTCCACCCCGCGCTTGCCGAGGCCGACCTCCAGCAACGTCCCCGCCAGGTTGCGGATCTGGTGGTGCAGGAAGCTGCGTGCCTCGGCGAGGATCACCACCTCATCTCCGTGGCGCATCACGTCGAGTCGCTCCAGCGTTCGCACCGGCGTCTTCGCCTGGCAGGCGGCGGCGCGATAGGCGGAGAAATCGTGCCGGCCAAGCAGCCCCTGCGCCGCCGCATGCATCGCCGCGGCATCGAGGCGCGCCGGCACATGCCAGACGCGGCCAGTTTCCAGCGCCGGCCGGGCGCGGCGATTGAGGATGCGGTAGCGGTAGCCCCGCTGCACGGCGGAGAAGCGGGCGTTCCAGCCATTCGGCGCGAGCGCGGCCCGCACCACCACCAGCGGGTGCGGCTTCATGTGGAAATTGAGCGCCTCCCGCAGCCGCTCCGGTGCCAGCTCCCGCATGAGGGCGAGTTGCGTCACCTGGCCCTCGGCATGGACGCCGGCATCGGTGCGCCCTGCGGCGATGGCGAGCGGCACGGTGCCGCCGTCGAGCACGGCGCCCGCCTCCTCCAGCACCTGCTGGATGGAGAGGCCGCTGCCCTGACGCTGCCAGCCGACGAAGGGCGTGCCATCATACTCCAGCGTCAGCGCATAGAGCGGCACTACCCAAGCACCGTGCCGGGCGGCAGCGGGAAGCCACGGAGGAAATCCCCGGCCGGCAGCGGGCCGCGCCCGGGCCGTTGCAGCCGCAGCAGGCGCAGCGCGCCCTCGCCGCAGGCGATGAGCGCGGCCTCGTCCAGCACCGTGCCGGGCGGGCCGGCGCCCTCGGCGGGTTCCGCTGCCAGTATGCGAACCGTCTCGCCGGTCAGGGTGAAGACGGTGCCCGGCCAGGGGTTCAGCGCCCGCACCCGGCGGTCCAGCGCTGCGGCCGGCAGGGTCCAGTCGAGCGGCGCATCCGCCTTGCTGAGCTTCGGCGCGTAGGTCGCGCCCTCCGGCGGCTGGGGAAGGGCGGGTGGGGACCGGTCGAGCGCCTCCAGCACCAGCCTTGCGCCCATGGCCGACAGCGCGTCGTGCAGTTCGGGCGTCGTGGTGCGCGGCCCGATCGAAATGGTGCCCTTCAGCAGCATGGGGCCGGTATCGAGCCCTTCCTCCATCTGCATGATGGTGATGCCGCTCTCGGCATCGCCGGCGAGGATGGCCGCCTGGATCGGCGCCGCCCCGCGCCAGCGCGGCAGCAGCGAGGCATGGATGTTGAGGCAGCCGCGCCGCGGCGCCTCCAGCATCGGCCGCGGCAGGATCAGCCCGTAGGCGGCGACGACCGCCGCCTCCAGTCCGAGCGCGGCGAAGGCGGCGTGTTCCGCCGCGTCCTTCCTGAGCCGCGCCGGCGTCCGCACCAGCAGGCCGAGCTCCAGCGCCGCCCGGTGCACCGGACAGGGCTGCTCCTTCTGCCCGCGCCCGGCCGGGCGCGGTGGCTGACAATAGACGGCAGCGATCTCGTGCCCCGCCCCATGCAGCGCCCGGAGCGCCGGCACGGCGAAATCCGGGCTGCCCATGAAGGCGAGCCTCATTCCCGCCCCCGCGCCTTCAGATCCTTTGCCAGCTTGCGCAGCAGCATGTTCCGCTTCAGCGGGGAGATGTGGTCGACGAAGAGGACGCCGTTCAGGTGGTCGACCTCGTGCTGCAGGCAGGTCGCCAGCAGCCCCTCCGCCTCGATCTCGCGCTTCGCGCCTTCCAGGTCCAGGTAGCGCAGCTTCACCCGCGCCGGCCGCGTGACATCGGCATACTGGCCGGGAAGGGACAGGCAACCCTCCTCCCGCGTCGAGAGCTCGGTGCTGGCGGCGACGATCTCCGGGTTCACCAGCACGAGCGGCGCCGGCTTCTCCTCCGGCTGGAGGTCGACGACGATCAGCCGCAGCAGCTCCCCCACCTGCGGGGCGGCGAGGCCGATGCCCGGTGCCTTGTACATGGCATCGAGCATCCGTGGGGCGAGGGCGCGGACCGTATCGGCATCGCCCTGGCCGACCGGGCGGGCCTTGGCGCGCAGCCGGGGGTCGGGGACGAGCAGGATCGGCAGGAGGGCGGGTTCGGTGGTCATGGGAGAGGGGCGATGTAGCCCCCGTGATCCCCCCTTGCAACCGGCCCGGCCACTGACAAGATTCATGTTGCGGCCGGGTGCTTCGGGTCCGGCCGCCTGCCCCGCTCCGGATGAGGAGGCTCCGCTTTTGTCGCGTCCATCGGTTTTCGGCTCGCCGCTCTTCCTCGGCTTCGACCATCTCGAGCAGATGCTCGACCGCGTCGCCAAGAATGCCGACGGCTATCCGCCCTACAACATCGAGCAGACTGCCGAGAACCGGCTGCGGATCACGCTGGCCGTCGCGGGATTTGCGATGGAGGACCTGCAGATCACGCAGGAGGACAACCAGCTCGTCATCCGCGGCCGGCAGCGTGACGATTCGGAGGGGAGGATTTTCCTCCACCGTGGCATCGCCGCCCGGCAGTTCCAGCGCGCCTTCGTCCTGGCCGAAGGAATCGAGGTGGAGGGCGCCTGGCTGGACAACGGCCTGTTGCATGTCGATCTGCAGCGGCCGCAGCCGGAGGTGAGGGTCAGGACCATCCAGATCAACGGCAGCGGGGCCCGCAGCGGCGCTTCCCAGGGAAGTGCAGCGAACGCATCGGCCGCCCGGGGCGTTGAGACGAGAACAGTCAACGGGGCGCCATTGCCCGTTGTCGAGGGGCGTGCCAGCCGGGGCTGAGCCCCGGCACGGGCGCCGAGTGCATGGATGCCCGGACGGGGCCATGCCGAAAGGAGAGAGTGCAATGAAGAACGATCAGTTTTCCAACGGTTCGGATGATGCGAACCAGGCTGCCCTCGCCCTGCGCCACCTTTCCGTGCAGGATTGGGCGCGCTTCGGCGTGCAGGAGATCGCCTATATCCGCCCAGTGGTGGTGAATGGCGTGCCGGCCATGTCGATTCATGCCGCCGACGGCACCCCGATCGGCGCTGCGCCGACCGCCGAACTCGCCATCGCCGCGATCGAGCAGCACGAACTGGCGGCCGTTCGGGTCCACTAAGCAAGGAAGTCCCGGGCGCTTCGGCCCGGGGCGCTGGGTCCTCACCCCGCCTGGGTGTCGATCCAGCCGACGCAGCCATCCGGCCTGCGGTAGACCACGGCCAGCGCGCCGGAGCCGCTGTTGCGGAACATCAGCACGGGCACCTGGGTGAGGTCGAGGCGCATCACGGCCTCGCTCACCGTCAGACGGGCGATGTCGGTCGGCTGCTCGGCGATGATCGGGCTGTGGTCGCCGGCGGGCTCGGCCGGTTCCTCGGCCTCTTCCGGCTCGGCCTGCAGCACGTACTGCGTCGCCGCTTCCCCCAGCCGGTCCTCGGCGAGGCTGCGGGCATGGTCGTTCACCCGCCGGCGGTAGCGGCGAAGCCGCTTGGCCACATGCTCGGCCGCCACCTCGAAGGCCTTGTGGGCATCGACGCCCTCGCCTTCGCCCCGCATGAAGAGGTTGCGCCCGGCCTTCAGGTTGATGTCGCAAGCGAAGAAGGCCCCCATCCGGCCCTTGGCATCGCGGCGGAAGGTGACGTTCGCCTCCAGCGCATGGTCGAAATACTTGCGGGCGATGACCGCCAGCCCCTCCCGGACATGCGTCTTCAGCGCCTCCCCGGTCTCGACCTGCTTGCCTGCGACGGTGATGTGCATGTGGACAAACCTCCTTCCGTCTGACGGAAGGGCGGCCCGGCCGCAGCGCCGGGGGCGCGGGATGCGCCCCGCGGCAGGATCAGGCCGGGACGGCCTTCTCCCGCTTGCGCTGCACGGATGATGGGATGCGCAGCGCCTCCCGGTATTTGGCCACCGTTCGCCTGGCGATGTCTACGCCTTCCTGCCTAAGCCGTTCGACGATTGCATCATCCGAGAGGACGGCATCCGGGTCCTCCGCCTCGATCATGGCGCGGATGCGGTGCCGCACCGCCTCGGCGCTGTGGCTCTCGCCGCCCATGGTGCCGGCGATGGCGGTGGTGAAGAAGTATTTCAGCTCGAAGGTACCGCGGGGGGTGGCGATGTACTTGTTGGCGGTGACGCGGGAGACGGTGCTCTCATGCATCTGCACTTCCTCCGCCACGTCGCGCAGGATCAGCGGGCGGAGATACTCGACGCCATGGCGGAAGAAGCCGTCCTGCCGACGGACGATCTCGCTGGCGACCTTCAGGATGGTGTTGGCCCGCTGCTCCAGGCTCTTCAACAGCCAGTTGGCGCTCTGCAGCCGCTCGGCGAGAAAGGCCTTCTCTTCCTTGTTCCGTGCACCGACCTGGCAGCGGGCATGGAAGCCGCGATTGACCAGCACCCGCGGCAAGGTTTCCGGGTTCAGTTCCAGCAGCCAGCCGCCATCGGGCGCGCGGCGCATCAGCACATCGGGGACGAGGGCGGGGGCCGGTGCGGCGTCGAAGCTGGCGCCGGGCTTCGGGTCGAGGCGGCGAAGCTCGGCCAGCATCTCCGCCAAGTCCTCGGCATCGACGCCGCAGGTGGCCATCAGGGCCACGCGATCGCGCCGCGCCACCAGGTCAAGATGGTCGAGCAGCGCCTGCATGGCCGGGTCGAGCCGGTTGCGCTCGGCAAGCTGGACGGCGAGGCATTCGGCGAGGTTGCGGCAGAACATGCCGACCGGGTCGAAGCGCTGCATCCGGCCGCGGACGGCGGCGACCTCCGCCTCCTCGCAAGCCAGTACCGCGGCGATCTGCGCATCCTCGACCGCGAGCCGCCCGGCGGGGTCGACGAGCGCCAGGAGCTGGGCCGCGATCAGCCGCTCGCGTGGGGTGTGGAAGGCGATGCGGACCTGCTCGCCGAGATGCTCGCGGAGGCTGCGCGCGCCGGCCGCCAGATCCTCGATGCCGGCGAGGTCCTCGTCGAAATCGGCGCGGCCGCCGCGGCCGTAGGGCGATTCGTAGCCGCCGCCGGCGTCATAGACATTGTCCCATTCGGCATCGAGCGGCCCGGCCGCCTCGCTCGGCAGCGTGTCGGAGACGGCGGCGGCATGGCTGTCCGCGCCCTCGGCGACGACGGGGGAGGTATCGACGCGGTGCCCGGAATCCGGTCCGGGCGGTGCCCGCTCGTCCCGCTCCAGCAGCGGGTTGCGCTCCAGCTCCTCCTCAACGAAGGCGCTGACTTCGAGGTTGGAGGATTGCAGCAGCTTGATGGCCTGCCGCAGCTGCGGCGTCATCACCAGCGATTGCGATTGCCGCAGATCGAGGCGCGGCGCCAGCGACATGGTCAGGCGCTCCGCGGGGCGGGAAGGGGCGAGGCGAAGAGGTGCCGCATGCCCTTACAGACTGAACCTTTCGCCGAGATAGACCCGCCGCACGCCCTCATGCGCGACGATGTCGTGGGGGAGCCCCTCCATCAGCACTTGGCCGTCATGCAGGATGTAGGCGCGGTCGATGATCTCCAGCGTCTCGCGCACATTGTGGTCGGTGATGAGCACGCCGATGCCACGGTTCTTCAGGTGCTTCACCAGGTCGCGGATCTCGCCGACCGCGATCGGATCGATGCCGGCCAGCGGCTCGTCGAGCAGGATATAGGCGGGGTGGGTTGCCAGCGCGCGGGCGATCTCGCAGCGGCGCCGCTCGCCGCCCGACAGGGCAAGGGCCGGCGCGCGGCGAAGATGGGCGATGCCGAACTCGGCCAGCAGCGCATCGAGCATCTGCTCGCGGCGATCGCGCACCGGCTCCACCACCTCGAGCGCGGCGCGGATATTGTCCTCGACCGAGAGGCCGCGGAAGATCGAAGCCTCCTGCGGCAGGTAGCCGAGGCCGAGGCGGGCGCGGCGATACATCGGCAGCATCGTCACGTCATGGCCGTCCATGACGACCTTGCCCTCGTCCGGCTGGACGAGGCCGGTGATCATGTAGAAGGTCGTCGTCTTGCCGGCGCCGTTCGGCCCAAGCAGGCCGACCGCCTCGCCGCGCTTCAGGTTGATCGAGACATTCCGCACCACCGGCCGCTTGCGGTAGCGCTTGCCGAGCCCGGTCGCAACCAGCCCGCCTTCGCCCTCGATGGCGCGGAGCGAACGGGCTTCGGCGGGCAGCGTCGTCTGGTTCATCGGCCGCGGCGCTCCGGCGTTGCGGGTTGGGGCGAGGCGCCTCGGCCGGGCTCCTGGCGGCCGGACCGCTCCTGATCCTGGTTCGGCATGATGAGCCCTTGCACACGGGCGCCCGGCGCGGAAACCAGCCGCGCCACATTGGTGCGGAGGTTCACGATCGCCTCCTGCCCGTTGATCTGGTTGTCGGTGCGGGTGATCCGCACATTGCCGAGCAGCCGGGCCATGCCGGTCTGGGCGCTGTAGACGCCACGGTCGCCGCGCACGACATCGGTCGCTGTGCGGATCTCGACATTGCCGAAGGCCTCGACGCGATCGACCTTGCCCTGGCCCGGCACAGGCCGCTCGCCCGGCTTCGCCGCCACGGGAGGGGGAGCGGGCGCGGCATTGCCCTGGCCGGGTCCGTCCAGCATGTAGGAGACGAGGGTATCGCCGGCGATTCGCCGTCCGCCCTCGGCATTGTCCACCACGACGGCATTGCCGCGGGCGACGGCCATCTTCCGCGCCGACCAGTATTCCAGGCTGTCCCTGGCGGTGATGAGCTGGCTCGGCGTGGTGAGGGAAAGGTCGCCCCGCCCGGTCAGCACCAGAACGGCCTGGTCGATGTCATAGACGGCGCGGTCGCCGCGGGCGGTATCGGTTTCGGTGACGATGCGGACATTCCCCTCCGCCTCGAGCCGCCAGATCTCGTTGGCTCCGCCGCCAAGTGCCTGGTCCGGACTGCCGGCCGCGGCGGCGGGGCGCACCGCGCCCGTCTGGGCCTCTCCGGGCCTCGCCTGCGGCCGGTAGCGGGCCAGCAGCCGGTCGGCGAAGACGGTGACGCTGCCGCGGATGGCGCGGGCATTGCCGCGGGCGATGACCACCTGCTCCGCCTGGCGCCACTCGATGCCGTCCGAGGCGGTGACATCGACCGGCCCGCCCTGGGACAGGTCGATGCCCTGGGCCATGGCGTGCAGGGGCAACGCGAGCAGGGCGGCGAGGAGCCAGCGCCTCATTGCCTGCCGCCTTCCAGCACCGCATGGGCATTGCCGGTGAAGACGACGACCGCGCCACGCTCGAGGATGCGGAAGCCGTTCGAGGTGATGGTGCCGAAGCTGCCCTGAGCGGCCACCGGGGCGTCGCCGCTGGCGGTGCCCGCCTCCGTCTCCACGGCCGCCGTCTCGGTGAGCATCGTCACGCCGCTGTCGTGGTAGATCGTCACGTCGCCCTTGAGGTCGAGATGGTTGGCGGCTCGGTCGAACCGGCCGGCATGGGCCTGCAGGTAGACCCAGGCGCCGTCCGAGAGAAGCATATCGGCCCGTGGCTCCTCGAGGTCGAGTACCCGCTCCGCCCCCGGCTGCTGGCCGGTGCGGGCGGTGACGGTGAAGGGCCGGTTCAGCTCGTCGATGCCCTGGTAGCGCGGGTTGACCACCCGCAGCCCTTCCGCCCGTGGCATCACCATGCGGCGGAAGCTGACGCGCGAGCGGTCCTCATTGCCTTCGATCTCGGGCCAGAACATCACCAGGCCGAGCAGGGCCAGGGCAAGGGCGGGCAATAGCCGCTTGGTCCAGCGGACAAAGAACCGCCGGCGCGCCATCTGCCCTTGGCTGAAGCCGCGGCGCGCGCGGGAAAGCGGCAGCATGGCGCGATCCGCCGGCAGCGAGACGCGCCCCGTCGCCGGCTGGGCCAGGGGCGGCCGGTCCGGAGTCACGGGCCCGCCTGCTGTCCTAGGGGGGCCGGCCAGGGAATGGCTGTTCGCATCTGCACAACCCATCTATGGGCCCGGAGAACGCCCCGGTCAACGGACGGCGGTCGGCCTGGACAAGAATCGTGCCAAAAGGGTCGTCACGCTTGACAACCGCTTCATCATTGCACCGTCAGTGGGCGAAAATATCCGGCTCCGCATAGCCGAGCAGATCGAGCGCGCCGCGCGTCGGCAGGAAGCGGAAGCAGGCTTCCGCCAGATCCAGCCGCGCCTCGCGGCGCAGCAGCCCCTCGAGCTTGGCCCAAAGCGCATGCAGATGCAGCACGTCGGAGGCGGCATAGGCCAGTTGCTCGGCCGACAACTCCGGCGCGCCCCAGTCGGAGCTTTGCTGCTGCTTCGAGATCTCGACCCCCAGCAATTCCTTGCAGAGATCCTTCAGCCCATGCCGGTCGGTGAAGGTGCGGACCAGCTTGGCGGCGACCTTGGTGCAGATGACCGGTGCCACCGTCACCCCGAGATGCTGGTGCAGCGCCGCGCAGTCGAAGCGGGCAAAATGGAACAGTTTGGTGACCGCCGGGTCTTCCAGCAGCCGCTTCAGGTTCGGGCAATCCGCGCCGCGGCCGCCGAGGCTCTCCGGGACGATCTGCACCAACTCCGCATTGCCGTCGCCGGCCGAGAGCTGCACAAGGCAAAGCCGGTCGCGATGCGGGTTGAGCCCCATCGTCTCCGTGTCGATGGCGACCATGCTGCCGAAGTCGAGCCCGTCGGGCAGGTCATGGCGATGCAGGCGGATCACGGCGGGGCTCCTTGCGGCAGCGTTGCCGCGGCCGGCCGGCTGGGGAGAGAAGAGGGTTGTGCCCAATGCGCGGTCCCCGAAGCGGGGAATGGTGCCCAGGAAAGGACTCGAACCTTCACGACCTTGCGGTCACTGGCACCTGAAGCCAGCGCGTCTACCAATTCCACCACCTGGGCACAGGCTGCGGAGCCGGCGGTGGATCGCCGCCGGGAGCGCGCAAATAGAAGGCCCAGCGTCCGGCGTCAAGCGGCTTTGCGGCCCCGCTTGGCGTTGCATCGCCGCGGCCATATGGTCCGCCCGCCGTCAGCCTGGAGATGCCCCGCATGCGTCAGCCCACCATTCGTCAGGTCGCCACCGTTTTCGGCGGGGCCGGATTCATCGGCCGCTACGTGGTGCAGCGGCTGGCGGCGCGCGGCTGGGTGGTGCGCATCGCCGGGCGAGACCCGGCCCGGGCGCGCTTCCTGCAAACCCAGGGAATGGTGGGGCAGATCGTGCCCCTCGCCGCCGATCTCGGCGATGAAGGCCAGCTGGCCCGGGCCATCGCCGGGGCGGACCTGGTCGTCAACCTGGTCGGCATCCTGGCCGAGCGGGCCTCCGGCGACTTCCAGCGCGTGCAGGCCGAGGGCGCCGGGCGGGTAGCCCGCTTGGCGGCGGCGGGCGGGGTGGAACGGCTGGTCCATGTCTCGGCGATCGGCGCCGATGCGCAGAGCCCAAGCCGCTACGGCCGCAGCAAGGCCGAGGGCGAGACGGCCGTCCGCGCCGCCTTCCCGCGGGCGACGATCCTCCGCCCCTCCATCGTCTTCGGGCCGGAGGACCAGTTCTTCAACCGCTTCGCCGGCCTCGCCCGGATGCTGCCGGTGATGCCGGTGGTCGCCGGCAAGACCCGCTTCCAGCCGGTCTATGTCGGCGACGTGGCCGATGCAGTGATCGCCGCCGCCAGCCGGGAGGATGCGGTCGGCAAGACCTATGAGCTGGCCGGGCCGCGGGTCCTCAGCTTCCGCGAGCTGCTGCGTTTCATCCTCGACACCACCGGCCATCGCCGGCCGCTGGTCGATCTGCCGGAGGGGCTGGTGAAGCTTCAGGTGGCGCTCGGGCGTTACCTGCCGAACCCGCCGCTGACCGAGGATCAGCTGCTGATGCTGCGGCGGGACAACGTCGCCGCTCCCGATGCGCCTGGCCTTGCCGATCTCGGGATCCAGGCGAAATCGGTGGAGGCGGTGGTGCCGGGCTACCTCAGCCGCTTCCGGCCCGGCGGCGGACGCCGACCGGTTACGGCCGCGTAAATGGTCCGAAACGGACCTTGTTGTCTGGAGAGGCTTGCGCGAAACTTTCCGCCGGACAGCTTGTCGGCATTATTAGGTCAGTATAGCTGACCTTTCGGTCAAAAAAGACTCGCGTCACACCTCGCAGCGCCTTAAAGCTGCGCCTGTCATCAGCCGAGGCGGCTGCGGCGCCGCGTGCCCGCATCGCCCTTGATCCAGAAAGCGGGGACGCCGCCATGGCCGAACGGATGCTGCAATTCGTGCGCCTCTCCCAGGCTCAGCCCGAGAAGCGCGACATCGCCGCCCGCCGTTCCGACTTCGGCGAGATCTACCGGGAATTCGCCGCCGAGGCCGCCTCGGCCCAGGCCAGCCGGTGCAGCCAGTGCGGCGTGCCCTTCTGCTCCATCCACTGCCCGCTCAACCAGAACATCCCCGACTGGCTGAAGCTGACGGCGGAAGGGCGGCTGGAGGAGGCGCATGAGGTCAACTCGGCGACCAACACCTTCCCCGAGATCTGCGGCCGCATCTGCCCGCAGGATCGCCTCTGCGAAGGCAACTGCGTCATCGAGAAGGGCTTCGAGAGCGTCACCATCGGTGCGGTCGAGAAGTACATCAACGACACCGCATGGGAAAACGGCTGGGTGAAGCCGCCGAGCCCGCGGCAGGAGAAGCCTCACAGCATCGGCATCATCGGCGCCGGGCCCGCCGGACTCGCCACCGCCGAGCGGCTGCGCAGCCGCGGCTGGCAGGTGCATGTCTATGACCGCTACGACCGCGTCGGCGGGCTGATGATCTACGGCATCCCCAACTTCAAGCTGGAGAAGGAGGTGGTGCTGCGGCGCTGGAAGCTGTTCGAGGCGGGCGGAATCCATTTCCACCTGAACGTCGCGGTCGGCACCGACATCACCATCGACGAGCTGCGCGCGAAGCACGACGCCGTCTTCATCGCGACGGGCGTCTACAAGGCGCGCGACATCGAGGTGCCGGGCAGCGACCTCGCGGGCATCGTCCCGGCGCTCGACTACCTGACCGCCTCCAACCGCGACAACCTGGGCGATGACGTGCCCGCCTTCGCCTCCGGCGGCCTGAACGCCCATGGCAAGCGCGTCGTCGTGCTCGGCGGCGGCGATACGGCCATGGATTGCGTCCGCACCGCCATCCGCCAGGGCGCCTCGGCCGTCACCTGCCTGTACCGTCGCGACAAAGCGAACATGCCAGGCTCCATGCGCGAGGTGAAGAATGCCGAGGAGGAGGGCGTGGAGTTCACCTGGCTCGCCGCCCCCGACGCTTTCGTCGGCAACGGCAAGGTCGAGGCGGTGCGCGCGACGCGGATGCATCTCGGCCTGCCGGATGCGACCGGCCGCCAGCAGGTGGCCGCCATCCCGGGGAGCGAGTTCAGCATCCCCTGCGACCTTGCCATCAAGGCGCTCGGCTTCGATGCCGAGGACCTGCCGGCGATGTTCAACGAGCCGGCGCTGGCGGTCACCCGCTGGGGCACGCTGAAGGTCGACCATCGCACGATGATGACCGCGCTGCCCGGCGTCTTCGCCGGCGGCGACATCGTCCGCGGCGCCTCCCTCGTCGTCTGGGCGATCCGCGACGGGCGCGACGCCGCTGACCAGATCGAGGCCTATGTCACGCAGAAGGCGAGCGCGCTCGCCACCGCCGCGGAGTGAGAGCGATGAGCGAGACCGGAACCGAATTCGCCCGCGCCTACGAGGTGAGCGCCGCCCGCCTCCGTGACCTGGCGCATGTCGACACCACCGAGCACGACGCTTGCGGCGTCGGCCTCGTCGCCGCGCTCGACGGCAAGCCTTCGCGCAAGGTCGTCCAGGCCGGCATCGACGCGCTTAAGGCCGTCTGGCACCGCGGCGCCGTCGATGCCGACGGCAAGACCGGCGACGGGGCGGGCATCCATATCGAGATCCCGCAGGACTTCTTCGCCGAGGTCGTGCAGCGCGGCGGCGACCGGCTGCGCCCGGGGCGCATCGGCGTCGGCATGGCCTTCCTGCCGAAGAGCGACCTCGGCGCGCAGGAGCGCTGCCGCCAGATCGTCGAGACGGAGATCCTTTCCGCGGGCTACGCCATCTATTCCTGGCGCCAGGTGCCGATCCACATCGGCTGTATCGGCGAGAAGGCGAACGCCACCCGGCCCGAGATCGAGCAGATCCTGATCTACGACCCGGAGCTGCGGGACGAGGCGGAGTTCGAGCGCGACCTCTACGTCATCCGCCGGCGGATCGAGAAGCAGGCCATCGCGGCGCAGATCGCCGAGCTGTACCTGTGCTCGCTCTCCTGCCGCTCGCTGATCTACAAGGGGATGTTCCTCGCCGAGCACCTGACGGAGTTCTATCCGGACCTGCTCGACGCGCGCTTCGTCTCGCGCTTCGCCATCTATCACCAGCGCTACAGCACCAACACCTTCCCGACCTGGAAGCTGGCCCAGCCCTTCCGCATGCTCGCCCATAACGGCGAGATCAACACGCTGCACGGCAATGCCAACTGGATGAAGAGCCACGAGACGCGGCTCTCCCACCCGTTGCTGGATGCCTATCTCGAGGACGTCAAGCCGGTCGTCCAGGCCGGCGGTTCCGACACGGCGACGCTCGACAACGTCTTCGAGCTGCTGGTGCGCGGCGGCCGCGACGCGCCGATGGCGAAGTCGATGCTGATCCCGGAGAGCATCACCAACAACGCGACGATGCCGCAGGCGCACCGTGAGTTCTTCCTCTACTGCAACGCGGTGATGGAGCCCTGGGATGGCCCCGCCGCCATCGCCGCGACGGATGGCCGCTGGGTCATCGCCGGGCTCGACCGCAACGGGCTCCGCCCGCTGCGCTACACCCAGACATCGGACGGGCTGCTGATCGTCGGCTCCGAGACCGGGATGGTGAAGGTTTCCGAGGATGCCATCGTCGCCAAGGGCCGCGTCGGCCCCGGCCAGTGCATCGGCGTCGACCTCGAGGCCGGCCGCTTCTACCGCGATGCCGAGCTGAAGGACGAACTCTCGGCCCGCCACCCCTTCGGCAAGTGGACCGAGCGCACCACGCGAATCGACGGCATCGTCCGCGCCGGCACCGGCGAGCCCGTCGCCTACCAGGGCGAGGAGCTCCGCCGTCGCCAACTCGCCGTCGGCTACACGCTGGAGGAGCTGGAGACCATCCTCCACCCGATGGTCGAGGACAGCGCCGAGGCCGTCGGCAGCATGGGCGACGACACGCCGGTCGCCGTGCTTTCCGGCCAGTATCGCGGCCTGCACCATTATTTCCGCCAGACCTTCAGCCAGGTCACCAACCCGCCGATCGACAGCCTGCGCGAGACGCGGGTGATGACGCTGAAGACGCGCCTCGGCAATCTCGGGAACATCCTCGACGAGGACCCGACGCAGTGCGACATGCTGATGCTGGACAGCCCCGTGCTGTCCAACGCCGAATTCGCCGCCATGCGCGACTACATGGGCGCCACGGCCTGCGAGGTGGACTGCACCTACGCCGCCGATGAGGGCGCAGCAGGCCTACGCCGCGCGATCGACCGCATCCGGCGCGAGGCGGAGGAGGGTATCCGCTCCGGCTGCGCCCATGTCATCCTGACCGACGAGCGCCAGTCCGCGGCCCGTGCACCGATCCCGATGATCCTCGCCGTCGGCGGCGTCCACACGCATCTGGTGAAGCATTCGCTCCGCACCTTCACCAGCCTCAACGTCCGCAGCTCGGAATGCGTGGACGTCCACTACTTCGCCGTGCTGATCGGCGCCGGCGCGACGACGGTGAACGCCTATCTGGCGCAGGAAAGCATTGCCGACCGCCATCGCCGCGGCCTCTTCGGCAACACCTCGTTCGAGGACTGCGTCGCCCATTACAAGAAGGCGGTGGACAAGGGCCTGCTGAAGATCATGTCCAAGATGGGCATCTCGGTCATCAGCAGCTACCGGGGCGGCATGAATTTCGAGGCGATCGGCCTTTCGCGCGCCTTGGTCGCGGAGTTCTTCCCTGGCGTGCCGAGCCGCATCTCCGGCATCGGCTTCCAGGGCATCGCGCGCCGCGTGCTGGCGCTGCACCGCCGCGCCTGGGATGCGGATGTCATCACTCTGCCGGTCGGCGGCCTCTACAAGCGCCGCCTGCGCGGCGAGAACCATGCCTTCGACGGCGGCCTGATCCACACGCTGCAGGAGGCGGTGGAGACCGACAGCTACACCAAGTTCAAGCGCTACTCGGATGCGGTGCGGCGCCAGGCCCCCGTGGCGCTGCGCGACCTGCTCGACTTCCGCAGCGAGGGCCGCGGCGCCATCGCGCTCGAGGAGGTCGAGAGCATCACCGAAATCCGGAAGCGCCTTGTCGCTCCCGGCATCTCGCTGGGCGCTCTCAGCCCCGAGGCGCACGAGACGCTTTCCATCGCCATGAACCGCATCGGTGCCAAGTCTGACAGCGGCGAGGGGGGCGAGGACCCGGAGCGCGCCCGCCCGCGCGCCAATGGCGACAACGCCAACAGCGCGATCAAGCAGATCGCCTCCGGCCGCTTCGGCGTGACGGCGGAGTACCTCAACAACTGCCGCGAGATCGAGATCAAGGTCGCCCAGGGCGCCAAGCCCGGCGAGGGTGGCCAGCTGCCCGGCTTCAAGGTCAGCGGTATCATCGCCCGGCTGCGCCATGCGACGCCGGGGGTCACGCTGATCTCGCCACCGCCGCATCACGACATCTACTCGATCGAGGATCTGGCGCAGCTCATCTACGACCTGAAGCAGATCAACCCCGAGGCGACGGTCTGCGTGAAGCTGGTCAGCCGCTCCGGCATCGGCACCATCGCGGCGGGCGTGGCCAAGGCGAAGGCGGACGCGATCCTCGTCTCCGGCCATTCCGGCGGCACCGGGGCTTCGCCCGTCTCGTCCATCAAGTATGCCGGCCTGCCCTGGGAGATGGGGCTGTCCGAGACGCACCAGGTGCTGCAGCTCAACCGGCTGCGGCACCGGGTGAAGCTGCGCACCGATGGCGGCATCAAGACCGGGCGCGACGTCGTCATCGCCGCCATGCTCGGCGCCGAGGAGTTCGGCATCGGCACCGCGAGCCTCGTCGCCATGGGCTGCATCATGGTGCGGCAGTGCCACAGCAACACCTGCCCGGTCGGCGTCTGCACCCAGGACGAGACGCTGCGGAAGAAGTTCACCGGCTCGCCGGAGAAGGTCATCAATCTCTTCTCCTTCGTGGCGGAGGAGGTGCGTGAGATCCTCGCCTCGCTCGGCTTCCGCAAGCTGACCGACGTCATCGGCCGGACTGACCTGCTGAAGCAGGTCAGCCGCGGCTCCGAGGATCTCGACGACCTCGACCTGAACCCGCTGCTGGTCCAGGCCGATGCCGGCGGGCTGCCGAGCTACTGCACCCTGGACGGCCGCAACGAGGTGCCGGAGACACTGGATGCGGACATGATCCGCGATGCCGCCTCGCTCTTCGAGCGCGGCGAGAAAATGCAGCTGCAGTACAACATCCGGAACACGCACCGCGCGATCGGTACCAAGATCAGCAGCAAGATCGTGCGGAAGTTCGGCATGACCGGCCTGCAGCCTGGCCACCTGACGGTGCGGCTACGCGGCACCGCCGGCCAGTCGCTCGGCGCCTTCGCCGTGCGCGGGCTGAAGCTGGAAGTCCTGGGCGATGCCAACGACTATGTCGGCAAAGGCCTCTCCGGCGCCGCCATCGTCGTCCGCCCGGCGCCCTCTTCCAGCCTCGTCTGGAACGAGAACACCATTATCGGCAATACCTGCCTCTACGGCGCGACGGCAGGCGAGCTTTTCGCCGCGGGCCAGGCGGGCGAGCGCTTCGCCGTCCGCAACAGCGGGGCGACGACGGTGGTCGAGGGCTGCGGCGCCAATGGCTGCGAGTACATGACCGGCGGCACGGTCGTGATCCTTGGCCCGGTCGGCGATAATTTCGGTGCCGGCTTCACCGGCGGCATGGCCTTCATCTACGATCCGGAGGAGAGCTTCGAGCGGCGGGTGAACCCGGACACGCTGCTCTGGTCTCGCCTCGCTTCCAACCATTGGGAGGCGCATCTCCAGGTGCTCATCGGCCGGCATGTGGCGGAGACGGGCAGCCGCCTCGCCGCCCGGCTGCTGAACGACTGGGAGACGGAGCGTGGCCGCTTCTGGCACGTCGTGCCGAAGGAGTATGCGAAGTACCTGCCCGTGCCGATGCGGGACGAGGCGGCGGTGGCGGCCGAATAGGCCGCCCCGCATCGGGGACGCATCGCCTTGGTGGACTGGCCCTCGCCGTCATGGGGCCAGTGAGCCCCCACCGTCCGCGATAGGCCTTGCAGCCGCCATGTCGGCCAGGTAGCTCGCTTCGCCCTCGCGGAAGGCGGCGAAGTGCGTGTGCGGCTTCACCCTCGGGTGCTGATCGCCGTGTTGCAGCCGGCTTTGCAGCCCGGCATTCGGCAGCCGCACCGCCTCCGTCGCCTAGCGGAAGGCCGCCACATCCCCAGGCCGATATCGCCCTGACCTGCAAAGCGGATGTCCTCCGGCCCGACCTGGCCGCCGGCCCGGCTCAGGCGTTGGAACACCGGCAGTTCGCCAGTCGACACCGTGAGCGTCATCTGAACCGTCCTCTCGATCGGGCCTTCTGATCGGGGACATCGTGCCGCCGATCTATCCGGCTTCCCAGCCGATGCGGAACGCCTTTCGCTGCCGCGGCGCGGGTGCCATAAGGCGCTGCCGTGCGAACCCTGTATCACATCCCGCTGTCGCCTTTTTCCCGCAAGGTCCGCCTGGCCCTGGCGGAGAAGCGGATTCCTTTCGAGCTGCGCATCGAGCGCTTCTGGGAAAGGCGGCCGGATTTCCTGGCGATGAACCCCGCCTGCACCGTGCCCGTGCTGCAAGAGGAGAACGGCTTCACCATCGCCGACAGCTACGCCATCTGCGAGTATCTGGACGAAGCCTATCCCGACATGCCGCTCTTCGGCCGCACCCTCGGCGAGCGGGCCGAAGTGCGCCGGCTGGTGGCCTGGTTCGACCACAAATTCCACACCGAGGTCACCCGCAACCTGCTCTACGAGAAGCAGCTGAAGCGCCTTCTCGGCCGCGGCAACCCGGATGCCGCCGCCATGCGTGCCGGCTACCAGAACATGAAGATGCACATGGAGTATATCGGCGACCTAGCGGAGAACCGGGCTTGGCTGGCTGGTTCCCAGATCAGCCTCGCCGATTTCGCAGCGGCGGCGCAGCTTTCCTCGCTCGACTATATCGGCGACATGAAATGGGAGCTGAGCGAGCCGGCGCGGGACTGGTATGCGCGGATGAAGTCCCGCCCCTGCTTCCGCGGCCTGCTGGCCGACCGGATCAGCGGCCTCGCCCCGCCTGACCATTACGCCGACCCGGATTTCTGACCGCCGCAGGCCGCGGCACAGCCGCCATTGTCGTTGCTTGCGCCCTGGTGGCCGGTCGGCAACGGCCGGAACAGCCGGCCGTCAGCATTCGGCGCGACTCGAGAAGGCGTTGCGGGGCGATGAACTGCCTGTCGGCGAACCGCCGATGGCGCTACCGCTGGGGTTGGACGCTCAGGTCAGCGCCTCCGCCGCATCCACCTCCCGCCCGCGCCCGGCCTTCCGCATCACCTCCGCCAGATGCGGCCGGATGGCGAGCTGATGGCGGTAGATCGCCGTCGCCGCCCGCGGCAGCGTCCCGCCGCGCCCGAGCATCGCATCGCCCAGTTCCAGCATCCGAAGGTTCGGCCAGGTCTTCTCGCGGATGGAGAGGATGCCTTGCAGGACCTCCTCCGCCGACAGCTCGGGCCGTGCCTGGGCAAGGATCAGGCTCATCGCCGCCGTCGAGCGAGAGATGCCGACATGGCAATGCACCAGGAGCCGCGCCGTCCGGTCCGCCGCCAGCCCGCGGCCGAAATCGAGGATCGCCGCGACATGCTCTCCGTCCGGCAGTGTGTGATCCGCCTGGGCCTCGATGATGTCGTGGAAGCGCAGCTCCAGCCGGGCATGCTCGCCGAAGCTGCCGAAGGCTTCCGGTTCCGCCCGGTCCGGGTCGAGGATCGAGAGCACGTGGCTGACGCCGGTGGCGCAGTGGCCACCCAGCTCCTCGATGCCGCAGACATGGATGGGGAAGGGGAGGGGGCTCGCGCTCATCGCCATAGCCTGCGCCGGCCGGGCGCCGCGGTCCAGGCTTGCACCGCGGGCGGCGCTGCACCATGTTCCTGTTTCGTGCCGATGAGGGAGGCCGCTTGGCCAAGGACCGCGCCCGCTATGTTTGCCAGGCTTGTGGTGCCGTCCACCCGAAATGGCAGGGCCGCTGCGATGCCTGCGGCGAGTGGAACACCTTGCAGGAGGAAGCCCCGGCGGCGGCCCGCGGCCCTGGCCCGGCTGCCAAGGTTGCCGGCGGGCGGCGCGTCGAATTCGTAGGCCTCCAGGGCAGCTCCGCCCCGCCGCCGCGCATCCCGACCGGCCTGCCGGAACTCGACCGTGTGCTCGGCGGCGGCATCGTGCCCGCTTCCGCCGTGCTGGTCGGCGGCGACCCCGGCATCGGCAAGTCCACCATCCTGCTCCAGGCCGCGGCCCGCATCGCGGCATCCGGCCACCGTGCCCTCTATGTCAGCGGGGAGGAGGCGGTGGAGCAGGTCCGGCTCCGCGCGCTCCGCCTCGGGCTCGAGAAGGCACCGCTGGCGCTCGCCGCCGCGACCGCGCTGCGGGACATCGTCGCCAGCCTGGAGCAGGAGCAGGAGGCCGCGCTCGTCGTCATCGACTCGATCCAGACGCTCTGGCTCGACGCGCTTGATTCCGCCCCGGGCACCGTTGCCCAGGTCCGTGCCTGCGCGGCGGAGCTGATCCGCCTCGCCAAGACCCGGGGCTTCGCCCTGATCCTCGTCGGCCATGTGACCAAGGAGGGGACGCTGGCCGGCCCGCGCGTGCTGGAGCACATGGTCGACGCCACGCTCTACTTCGAGGGCGATCGCGGCCACCAGTTCCGCATCCTCCGCGCGGTGAAGAACCGCTTCGGCGCCACCGACGAGATCGGCGTCTTCGAGATGACCGAGCGCGGCCTGGTCGAGGTGCCGAACCCCTCCGCCCTCTTCCTCGCCGAACGGCGCGGCAATGTCTCCGGCTCGGCGGTCTTCGCCGGAATCGAGGGTACGCGGCCCGTCCTGGTCGAGGTGCAGGCGCTGCTCGCCCCCTCGGCCGGCGGCAGCCCGCGGCGGCAGGTGGTGGGCTGGGATTCCGGGCGGCTCGCCATGCTGATGGCGGTGCTCGAAGCTCGCTGTGGCCTCACCCTCGGCATGAACGACGTTTATCTGAACATCGCTGGCGGCCTTCGCATCGCCGAGCCGGCGGCCGACCTCGCCGTTGCCGCCGCCTTGGTTTCCGCCGCCACAGACCGGCCGACCGATCCGGAGACCGTCTATTTCGGCGAGGTCGGCCTCTCCGGCGAGGTTCGGCAGGTGGCGCAGGCCGAGGCGCGGCTGCGCGAGGCGCAGAAGCTCGGCTTCACCGCCTCCGTCCTGCCTCGCCGGGTCGCCCGGGGCGGGCGGACGCCGAGCGCGCCGGATGGCCTTCGCCTCACCGAAATCGGCCACCTCGCCGACCTGGTCGCCCCATTCGCCGGGCGGACGGTGCGGAAGGAGCCGGCGAAGGCTGGGTAATTCCCCACACCCGTGCCCTGCGCTGCCCAGCCCTACCGCTGGCGCGCGTGGACACCCCCACCCCCCATCGCTATATCCCGCGTACGATGACCTGGGTCGATGCTGTGGTCCTGGCGGTGCTGGCCGTTTCGGCGGTGCTCGCTTTCCTGCGCGGACTGGTGCAGGAGGTGCTGGGGGTGGGGGCCTGGATCGGCGCCGCCGCCCTCGCCCTCGTCCTGCGCCCTTCTGTCGCGCCCCTGCTTCAGGGCACGGTCGATCCGCCCTGGCTCGCCGACGCGCTGGCCGCCGGCGGCGTCTTTCTCGTGGTGCTGATCGTGTTGAAGGTCATCATCGCGCAGGTCGCGCGCCTCGTGCAGAATTCCGTCCTCGGCGGCACGGACCGGGCGCTCGGGATGCTTTTCGGCATCGCCCGGGGTGCCTTCCTCGTGGTCGTTGCCTATATCCTCGGCGGCATGGTGCTGCCGGCGACCGAGCGATGGCCGGTACCGGTGCGGGAGGCCCGCTCCCTGCCGCTGGTGATCGACGGCGCGCAATGGCTCGTCGTGCAGCTCCCCGCCGAATACCGCCCCCGCGTGGCCTCTCCCCCGGCCCGCCCCATCCCGACGCAGGAAGACTTCGAGCGGCCGCCTGCCCGCAACCGGACGTGAGGACCATCCCATGACCGAAGAGGCCCTGCGGCTCGCCGCCCCCGACGACGACAAATTCCACGAGGAATGCGGCGTCTTCGGCATCTGGAACACCAATGACGCGGCGGCGCTGACGGCGCTCGGCCTGCACGCCCTGCAGCATCGCGGGCAGGAGGCGGCCGGCATCGTCAGCCTCGACGAAGGCGGCATCTTCCACGCCCACAGGGGCCGCGGCCTGGTTGGCGATACCTTCTCCGACGCGAAGATCATGGCCTCGCTCCGCGGCCGCGCCGCCCTCGGCCACAACCGCTACGCCACCACCGGCGAGACGGCGCTGCGCAACGTCCAGCCGCTCTATGCCGACTTCGCCTTCGGCGGCTTCGCCGTGGCGCATAACGGCAACCTCACCAATGCGATGGCGCTGCGCCGCAGCCTCGTCAACCGCGGCTGCCTGTTCCAGAGCACGACGGACAGCGAGGTCTTCATCCACCTCATCGCCATCAGCCTCTACTCGACGGTGGTGGACCGGCTGATCGACGCGCTGCGCCAGGTCCAGGGCGCCTACAGCCTGGTCGCGTTGCATGACGGCGCCCTGATCGGCGCGCGCGACCCGCTCGGCGTCCGGCCCCTCGTCCTCGGCCGCATGGGCGGCACCGACGGCGTGCCGACCTCCTGGGTGCTGTGCAGCGAGACCTGCGCGCTCGACATCGTCGGGGCGGAGTTCGTCCGCGACATCGATGCCGGCGAGATCATCATCATCGACGACAAGGGCGTGCACAGCATCAAGCCCTTCGGCAAGCAGCAGGACCGCTTCTGCATCTTCGAGTATATCTACTTCGCCCGCCCGGATTCGGTGGTCGAGGGCACGCCGGTCTACGAGACCCGCAAGCGCATCGGCGCCGAGCTGGCCCGCGAGAGCGGGGTTTCCGCCGATGTCGTCGTCCCGGTGCCCGACAGCGGCGTGCCGGCGGCGATGGGCTATGCGCTCGAGAGCGGCATCCCCTTCGAGCTCGGCATCATCCGCAACCACTATGTCGGCCGCACCTTCATCGAGCCGACCGACCAGATCCGCAACCTCGGCGTGAAGCTGAAGCACAGCGCCAACCGCCCGATGCTGGAGGGCAAGCGCGTCATCCTCGTCGATGACAGCATCGTCCGCGGCACAACCAGCAAGAAGATCGTCGAGATGGTCCGTGCCGCCGGCGCCAGCGAGGTGCATATGCGCATCTCCTCCCCGCCGACGACCCATAGCTGCTACTACGGCATCGACACGCCGGAGCGCGGCAAGCTGCTCGCCGCGACGCACGACCTCGAGGAGATGGCGAAGATCATCGGCGTCGACAGTCTCGCCTATATTTCCCTCGACGGGCTGTACCGCGCGCTCGGCAAGCCCGGCCGCGACATGGCCAAGCCGGCCTATTGCGACGCCTGCTTCACCGGCGACTACGCCATCCCGCTGAGCGACGCCCAGGCGAACAGCGACCGGCAACTCTCCCTGCTGCAGGTCGGCTGATGGCCAGGCCGCTGGAGGGCTCCGTCGCCCTGGTCACGGGCGCCTCCCGCGGCATCGGCGCCGCGGTGGCGCTGGAGCTGGCGCGGCTCGGCGCCCATTGCGTGCTCACCGCCCGCACCCAGGGCGCGCTGGAGGAGCTGGACGACGCCATCCGCACCGCGGGCGGGCAGGCGACGCTCTTGCCGCTCGACCTCGCCAAGGATGCCGAGAAGATCGACATGCTCGGCCCCTCGATCGTACATCGCTTCGGCCGGCTCGATATCCTGGTCCATGCCGCCGGCCTGCTGGCGAAGCTGACGCCGGTCGCCCACATCATGCCGCCCGACTGGCAGGCGAGCGTCGCCGTCAACCTCACCGCCACCTGGCGCCTGATCCGCACCTGCGACCCGCCGCTGCGCGCGGCACCCGCCGGCCGGGCCGTCTTCCTCGCCGATTCGGTGGCCGAGGCGCCGCGCGCCTACTGGGGCCTCTACGGCTTCGGCAAGGCCGGGCAGGCGCATCTCGCCCGCTCCTGGGCGGCCGAGGTGGAGAGCACGCCGCTGCGCGTGAACCTGGTCGATCCCGGCCCCGTCGCCAGCCGCCTGCGCGCCGTCGCCATGCCGGGCGAGGACCCGGCCAGCCTCCGCCAGCCGGCCGATGTGGCGCCCGCCATCGCCGCCCTCTGCCGGCCGGAAGAAACCCGGCACGGGGCGAGCATCGCGCTCGGCGCGTGAATTACCGTCACGCCTTCCATGCCGGCAATTTCGCCGATTGCATGAAGCATGCCCTGCTGGTGGCGCTGCTGCGGGCGCTCGCCGCCAAGGCGACGCCCTTCCGCGTGCTCGACACCCATGCCGGGCTCGGCGCCTATGACCTCGCCGCGCCCGAGGCCGGCCGCACCGGAGAGGCGGAGCGCGGCATCCTCCGCCTGCTCAGCATCGAGGATGGCCCGCTCGCCGACTATCTCGCTCTGGTCCGTGCCGCCGGCGCCCCGGCCCAGTATCCGGGCTCCCCCGCCCTGGTCCGCGCGCTGCTGCGCCCGCAGGATCATCTGCTGGCCTGCGAGCTCCACCCGGAGGACCACGCGACCCTCCGTGCCCGGTTCCGCCGCGACCCGCAGGTCGCCGTCCATCTGCGTGACGGCTGGGAAGCGCTCCGTGGCCTCACGCCCTTCCCGGAGCGGCGTGGCCTCGTGCTGGTCGACCCACCCTTCGAGCAGGAGGGCGAGTTCGAGCGCATGGCCGCCGGCATCGCCCTCGTCGCCCATCGCTTCCGCGCTGCCGTCCAGGCCTGCTGGTACCCGATCAAGCACCGTGCCCCGGTCCGCGCCTTCCACACCGCCTTGCAGGAATCGGGCGTCCGCGACCTCATCGCCGCCGAGCTTTGGCTGCGCGAGCCGACCGACCCGCAGCGGCTCAACGGCTGCGGCCTGCTCATCTCCAACCCGCCCTGGCATTTCGAGGAGCAAGCAGCCAGCATCCTCCCGGCCCTGCTCGACCGCCTTGGCAGCCGCGAGCCGGGCGAGGGCTGGACCATCACCCGCATCGCCGCGGAGTAGGGAAGGGGATAAGCGATGCCCCGCATTGCCGTCATCGGCGCCGGCGCCTGGGGCACGGCGCTTGCGGTGCAGGCCGCCCGCGCCGGGCATGAGGTAGTGCTCTGGGCGCGCGACCCGAGCCGTGCCGCCATCATGCAGGCGACGCGCGGGAACAGCCTCCACCTTCCCGGCACGCCGCTCCCGCCTGCCATCACCGTCACCGCCGAGCAGACCATGCTCGATGGCGCCGCCTTCGCCCTGCTTGCCGTCCCGACCCAGCACATCCGCCCGCTGCTCGGTCGCCTGCCGGAGGGCTTGCCGCCCCTTATCCTCGCCGCGAAGGGCGTCGAGCAGGGCAGCCTCCTCTTTCCCTTCGAACTCCTCGACGCACTCCGCCCCGGACACCCCGCCGCCGTCCTGTCGGGGCCGAATTTCGCCCATGAAGTCGCCGCCGGCCTCCCGACCGCCGCCGTGCTCGCCAGCCAGGACGCTGCCCTCCGCGCGATGGCTGCCGACCACCTCGCTACCCCTGGCTTTCGCCTCTACGGTAGCGAGGACCCGCTCGGCGTGCAGGTCGGCGGCGCGGCGAAGAACGTCATCGCCATCGCCGCCGGCGCGGTGATCGGCGCCGGGCTCGGCGAGAATGCCCGCGCTGCCCTCATCACCCGCGGCCTTGCCGAACTCTCCCGCCTGGTCGTCGCGCTCGGCGGCCGCGCCGAGACCGCCGCCGGCCTGTCCGGCCTCGGCGACCTGTTGCTGACGGCGACCGGCCCATCCAGCCGCAACACCGCGCTCGGCCTCGCCCTCGGCCGCGGCCTCACCCTGGCGGAGGCGCTGGCCGGCAAGTCGAGCGTCGCCGAAGGCGCCGCCACCGCCCCCGCCCTCCTCGCCCGCGCCACGGCCGCCGGCGTCGAGTTGCCGGTCTGCGCCGCCGTCACGGCATTGCTGGCCGGCGAGGCGACCGTCGCCGAGGCGATGGCGCAGCTCCTGGCCCGTCCGCGCCGGGACGAGTAGGCGCCACGCCTACCTGCCGGCACTGCTGGATCAGCAGGCAGCCGCCGCAGCGCGGCCGCTCGCCGGTGCAGATCGCCTTGCCGAAGGGCACCAGCCGCTCGTTGATCTCGATCCAGTAGCGCTCCGGCAGAACCGCCGCCAGCGCCTGCATCGTCCGCTCCGGCGTCGTCGCCGCGACATAGCCCCAGCGGTTGACGATGCGATGCACATGGATGTCGACCGAGATCGCCGGCCTGCCGAAGCCGACGCCGAGTGTCAGCGCCGCGATCTTCGGCCCGACGCCGCGCAGCGCCATCAGCCCCTCGAGCGTATCGGGCACTGCCCCCGCCGCCGCGATCTGCCGCGAGAGCGCCAGGATGTCCCGCGCCTTCGGCTCCGGGAAGGTCGCGCCGTGCAGCAGCCCGATCAGCCGCGCCTCATCCAGCCCGGCCATCGCCTCCGCCGTCCGCGCCACGGCGAAGAGCCGCTCGGAGACGGGCAGGCTCACCTCGTCCCGCGTCCGCGCCGAGATCAGCGCCGCGACGAGCTGCTCGAAGGGCGAGCCGAAGCCTCGGTCCCGCAACTCGAACATCGCCGCCTTGGGCAGCCGCGCCACGGCCTCCCGCAGCAGGTGGAAGACGAGGTCGATATCGAAGGGGTCCTTGGTCGCTGCATCATCCATCCCGCCGCAACGCGGCAGGGCAGGCTTGGTCACGGCCGGCCGAGCGCCATCCGCGTCGCCGCCGCCAGCTCCTCCAGCCGGTAGGGCTTGGGCAGCACCGCGATGCCCTCCGCCTCGGCGTCGCGCTTCGCCGCCTCGGCATAGGCGGTGGTCAGCATCACGGGCAGGCCGGGCCGCCGCCGCTTCACCTCCCGCGCGAGATCCACACCGTTCATGCCGCCCGGCATCATCACGTCGGAGAAGACGAGGTCGATCGGCCGTCCGTCCGCCAGTGCGCCGAGCGCAGCCGCGGCGCTCGCCGCACGCGTCGCTTCGAAGCCGAGCGTCGTCAGCATCTCGCCGACCAGCGCTGCCACCTCGTCGTCGTCCTCGACCAGCAGCACATGGGCGAGCGGCGTATCGGTCCGCCGCTCGACCCGCAGGTCGAGCAGGTGCCGCTCCGCGACAGCCGGGCTGCGACGGGAGCGCGGCAGCAGCAGAAGGATCGTCGTCCCCCGGCCAAGCTCCGTGTCGATCCGCACCGTGCCGCCGGATTGCTGCGCGAAGCCATAGACCTGCGCCAGGCCGAGGCCGGAGCCCTTGCCGATATCCTTGGTCGTGAAGAAGGGCTCGAAGACCCGCTCCAGCACCTCGGGCGGGATGCCGGTCCCGGTATCGACGACGGAGAAGGCGACGAAATCCCCGTGCAGCCCGTCCATATCGAGGCCCGGCCGGTTCTCGCCGCGGATGACGATGGTGCCGCCCTCCGGCATCGCGTCCCGCGCATTCACCGCGAGGTTCAGCACCACCAGCTCCAGCTCGCCGGGATCGACCTCCACCGGCCACAGCCCCTCGGCGAAGTCCAGCGTCACATGCACGTCGCCGCGAAGGCTGCGGTCCAGCAGCTCCCGCATGCCGCCGATCTGGCGGGCGAGATCGACCGCCTCCGAGGTCAGCGCCTGCCGCCGCGAAAAGGCGAGCAACTGGCGGGTCAGCGCCGCGCCGCGCCCGGCCGCTTGGCGCATTCCGTCCATCAACAGCTTCTGCCGCGCCTGGTCCCGCTGCCGGCCGAGCATGTCGAGCCCGCCCGAGATCACCATCAGCAGATTGTTGAAATCGTGGGCGACGCCGCCGGTGAGCTGGCCGATCGCCTCCATCTTCTGCGCATGGCGGAGCGTCTCCTCCACCCGCTCGCGTTCGGCGATCTGCGCGCGGAGAGCCTCGTTCGCCGCTTCCAGCTCCTGCGTCCGCTCGGCGACCAGCGCCTCCAGCCCACGCTCGGCCCGCTCCCGCTCGGCCAGATGCGCCCGCACCTCGTATTGCCGCCGCCGCGCCCGCACCGCCGCCTGCAGGCTGCTGGTGAGGGTGATGGCCTGCACCGGCCGCTCCAGCAGGGAAACGTTGCGCAGCGCCGCCACCAGCCGCGCCCGCCCGGCCACCGCCTGTGGCGTCTGCCGGTGGCTGGTGAGGATGACGAAGGGCATGTCGGACCAGGGCGGCTGCCGCTCCACCCAATCGAGCAGCGGCTCGATCGGCTGGCCCATCAGCGCTTCCTCGGCGACGAAGGCCGCATCCGCCCCCGCCTCCAGCCCCGCCAGCAGCGCGCCCAGATCGGCACAGACCTCGGTGGTGAGCGCCGCCCGCCGCAGCAACTCGGCCGAAGCCGTGCCGTCCCGCCCGGTGGGGGCGAGGACCAGCACGCGCGGGCTGGCGAGGTCAGAGCTGGCCTGGTTCATCGTCGGTCAGCAGGAGGGCGCTGGTGCCGCTGTACTGCGGCGTGCCGGTGAAAATGCCGCTGAACTCGCGCAGCGGCGGCCCGATGACGATGCCGCCGCGCCCGAGCCTGAACTCGCGGATGGAGCGCTCATGCGCCCCGCTCCGCTTCTTCACCACGGACAGCGCCCGGCGCACCACGCCCTCGAACTCGAAATAGCGCAGCATCACCACCGCATCGCTGAGATAGCTGATATCGACCGGCGTCTGCATCGGGCCAACCAGCCCATGCTGCGCCAGCACCAGGAGGGTGAGCACGCCGGTCTGGTTCAGGTAGCTGAGCAGCTCATGCATCTGCAGGATGAGGAAGCGCTCGTCCGGCATGGCGCTCAGATAGCCGTTGAGGCTGTCGATGACGATGACCCGCGCCCCGTCCTGCTCCACGGCGCTGCGAACGAGATGCGCGAACTCGCCCGGCGAGAGTTCCGCCGGATCGATCTGCTGGATGCGCACCAGCCCGGCCTCGACCGCCGGCTGCAAGGAAATGCCGAGCGCCATGGCACGGGTGAGGATGGTGGAGACGCCCTCGTCGAAGGCATAGACAACCGCACGCTCGCCACGCTCCGCCGCGGCAAGTGCATAGGTCAGCGACAGGGCGGACTTGCCGACCCCGGCCGGGCCCAGCAGCAGCATGCTGGTGCCGCGCTCCAGCCCGCCGCCCAGCATGGTATCGAGCCCTGGCCTGCCGCTGCCGACCAACCCCGTCGCCGGCGCCCCACGATGCTCCGCCGCCACCAGCCGCGGGTAGATCTCGAGCCCGCCGCGCCGGATGGTGAAGTCGTGGTAGCCGCCACGGAAGGGCATTCCCCGCATCTTGACCACGCGCAGCCGCCGCCGCTCGGAGCCGTAGTCGAGCGCCAACTGCTCGAGGAAGACCACGCCGTGGGCGATGGAGTGGAGCTGCAGGTCATCCGCCTTGGAGGACATGTCGTCCAGCATCAGCACCGTACAGTCGCGGCCGGTGAAGAAATGCTTCAGCGCCAGGATCTGTCGGCGGTAGCGGAGCGAGTTCTGCGCCAGCAGCCGCAGCTCGGAGAGGCTGTCGAAGACGACGCGCGCCGGGTTCAATGCCTGCACCCGATCGAACACGAGTTGCGTCGTCTCGTTCAGCTCGATCTCGGCGGGGTGGAAGACGGTCAGCTCGCGGCTCGGGTCGAGGCTCGCCTCCGCCGGCACCAGCTCGAAGACCGTGATGCCGTCCAGCGTCCAGCCATGCCGTTTGGCGACCAGCCGCAGCTCGCGCTCCGTCTCGGAGAGGGAGATGTAGAGCACCCGCTCGCCCCGACCTACGCCTTCCAGCAGGAATTGCAGGGCGAGGGTTGTCTTGCCGGTGCCGGGCCGGCCTTCGCAGAGGTAGAGGCGATTGGCATCGAAGCCGCCGCCGAGAATGTGGTCGAGGCCGGCGCTGCCGGTCGATACGCGAGGCGGGTCGCCATCGGTGGTGTCAGGCTGGGCGGTCATCCTGTCTCCCATACGGCCGGCGGGTCGCCCGAGCGGGAGGCTGCCGAGACGGCCCAGCCCGCAACCGACGGGCCTGGCGCGAGGTCATGCCATCGGGAACGTATCGTAGACGGCCTGGGTTCCCGGGTTCAACCTTGGGGCTCCGGCACGTCGAGTCCAGGCAGCCACTCATCCGCCGCCTGGCCGGTGCGGCGCGTGGCACTGCGGCGCGACGCCTCCGCCCGCCGGCGGATCAGCTCGTCCACCAGCCGGTCCATGGTCTGCCACAGCGGCTCCTCGCCCTGCCGCTCGCTCAGGACGAAGCGATGCGCGGCCAGCGTCACGTTGAGCGTCCCGCGCGTCGTCTCCGGCCGCGGGTTGCGCATCTGCAGGAGGGCCTTCTCCACCTCCTCGAGCGGCAGGCCGAGCTTGTCCGCGATCACCGGCGGCGCCTCGCCCTGGCGGCGCAGGGCCCGGGCCCGCCGCGCCTCCGCCTCGGAGAGCGCGATGGCGGGGCGCAGCGCCTGGGTAGTGCGGGACATCTCGCCCGACCCGCTGCCCGGCGGCTTGCCCTTGAACGCCATGGCCCGGCCTCCCTCCGCTACTCCGCCGCCTGCTTCTGCTGCGCCCCGGGCCGGCGTACCCGCAGCCGGCGGATGCGCCGCGGGTCGGCCTCCAGCACGCGGAATTCGAGGCCCGAGGAATGCGAGACCAGCTCGCCCTTGGCCGGAACCCGCCCGGCGAGGTTGAAGACGAGGCCGCCCATGGTGTCGATGTCGGAGGCGCGCTCCTCATCGGTCAGCACCGGGCCGAGCTTCGCCTCGAAATCCTCGACCGGCATCCGCGCATCCAGCTCGATGGTGCCGTCCGGCTTCTCTACCAGCTGCGGCGGTCCCGGCTCGTCATGCTCGTCGGCGATGTCGCCGACGATGGTCTCGACCAAGTCCTCGATGGTGACGAGGCCGTCGATGCCGCCGTACTCGTCGACGACCAGCGCCATGTGGATCCGCGCCTGGCGCATCTGCAGCAGCAGGTCGAGCACGGGGACGGAGGGCACCACGAAGAGCGGCTTGCGCAGGATCGCCTTCATGTCGAAGGAGGCGTCGTTGCCGACGCTCGCGAACACGTCCTTGATGTGGACCATGCCGACGATGTCGTCGAGCTGCTTGCGGAAGACCGGGTAGCGGCTGTGGCCGTCGCGCTGGATCAGGCGGATGGCCTGCTCCAGCGTGTAGTCCTCCGGCATTGCCATGATGTCGGCGCGCGGCAGCATGACGTCGCCCGCGGTCTTGTCCCGCAGCTTCAGCACGTTGCCGAGCAGGGCACGCTCCTGCGCGTCGAGGTCGTCGGCATCCGCCGCGCCGCGCTCGCCCGGCTCGTGCGGCTCGCGCTGTTCCTCGATCAGCTCCTCCATGCGGTCGCGGACGCTTTCCGCCTCCCGCCGCCGGAGCAGCCCCTGCAGGCGCCAGAGCAGCCCGTCGCGGCCATTCCCGTTCGAGGCGCTCATGCCGCATGCCTCCAGGGGTTGGGCAGCCGCAGCCGGTGCATGGCCCGCGCCTCGGCCCGCTCCATCCGCCGCGCCTCGCCGGCCGCCAGATGGTCATGGCCGATCAGGTGCAGCGCGCCATGCGCCACGAGATGGGCGAAATGCGCCGGCAGTGCCTTGCCGCCCGCCTCCGCCTCGCGCCGCACCACGCCGAGGGCGAGGGCGATGTCGCCGAGATGGCCCGGTGCCCCGGCCGGGAAGCTCAGGACATTGGTCGGCTTGTCCTTGCCGCGATGCTCGCCGTTCAGCCGCTTGAGCGCCCGGTCATCCGCGAGCAGCACGGTGACGAGGCCCTCCGCCCCGCTACCCGCCAACGCCGCGGCGACGGCGCGACGCGCCAGGGCCTCGGCCCGCGGCAGGAAGCGCCGCCAGGCAGGGTCCTCCACCATCACATCGACCTGCACCGCGGGGAGTGCCGGTTGGAGGGGGTCCTCCAGGGTCTCGTCGTCAGGAGGGCAACTGTCCGGTTCCATCGCGTTCCTTCTTCGGCCCCCGGCCAGGCTGTCCCGCCTGCCCATCGGCCCGCCCATAAGCCGCGACGATGCGCGCCACCAGCGGGTGCCGCACCACGTCGCGTTCGTCGAAGCGGGCGACGCCGATGCCCTCCACCCCGTCGAGGATGGACAGCGCGTCGCTCAGCCCGCTTCTCTGGCCTGCCGGCAGGTCGACCTGGGTCGGGTCGCCGGTAATCACCATACGCGTGCCCTCGCCCATGCGGGTGAGGAACATCTTGATCTGCGCCGGCGTGGTGTTCTGCGCCTCGTCCAGGATCGCATAGCAATGCGCCAGCGTGCGGCCACGCATGAAGGCCAGCGGCGCGATCTCGATCTCCCCGGAGGTGATCCGCCGCGCCACCTGTTCCGCCGGCAGCATGTCGTGCAGCGCGTCATAGAGCGGGCGGAGATAAGGGTCCACCTTCTCCTTCAGGTCGCCGGGAAGGAAGCCCAGCCGCTCGCCCGCTTCCACCGCCGGCCGGCTGAGCACGATGCGGTCCACCCGCCCGGCCTGCAGCAGCGCCACCCCCTGCGCCACGGCGAGATAGGTCTTGCCGGTGCCGGCCGGGCCGATGCCGAAGACCATCTCCTGCCGCGCCAGCAGGTCGATATAGGCCGCCTGGGCCGGGGTGCGGGGCGCGATCGCCCCCTTCCGGGTGCGGATCTCGGGCCGGTCCTGCAAGGGCAGGCGAGGATCACCCTCGGCGTCTCCTTCGGCCATGCGCAAGGCTGCTTCCACTTCTGCCGTTCCTACCGGCTGGCCCTTCTCGAGCCGCCGCCACAGCGCTTTCAGCGCCACTTCCGCCACTTCGGTTCGGGCCGTCCCGCCGGCAATAGTCAATCGATTGCCACGCGAGCCGAGCCTGACCCCCAATCGCTGCTCGATGCGCGCCAGATGGCGGTCATGTTCCCCGTAGAGAAGGGGGAGCAGGGCATTATCGTCGAATTGCAGCGTGACGCTGCGCTGCTCCGGCGATGCGGGAGGAGGAGAGGTGGGCCGCGCTCCGCGGACCTCCCCGGCGCGGAAGACGATGGGGGCGGTGTTCAAGCGGGGGCGGGCTCCTCTGCGGGCAGGCTTGCGGGGACGCCCTCCCCGGCCGCCAGGAGGCCGGAAAGGGAATTCGGATGGGCGGCGAGGATGCGCACCGGCACCTCGCGCCCGACGATGTCGAGCGGTGCTGCCAGATGCACCGGCTGCAGCCAGGGGGAACGCCCGGCGACCTGTCCAGGATGCCGCCCCGGCCCGGTGAGCAGCACGGGCACGACCAGCCCGACGCGGGAGCGGTTGAACTCGTCCTGCTGCGCCCGGAGCAGCGCCTGGAGCGCCTGGAGCCGGGCATCCTTCTCGGCTTCCGGCACCTGGCAAGGTGCGCCGGCCGCCGGTGTTCCCGGCCGCGGCGAGTACTTGAAGCTGTAGGCCATGGCGAAGCCGACCCGCTCCACCAGCGCCATGGTCTGGGCAAAATCCTCTGCGGTCTCGCCGGGGTGCCCGGCAATGAAGTCGGAGGAAAGGGCGAGGTCCGGCCGCGCCTCCCGCAGCCGGTCGACCACGGTAAGGAATTCGGCCGCCGTGTGGCCCCGGTTCATCGCCGCCAGCACCCGGTCGCTGCCCGACTGCACCGGCAGGTGCAGGTAAGGCATCAGCACCGGCACGTCGCGGTGGGCGGCGATCAGGTCATCGTCCATGTCGCGCGGATGGCTGGTGGTGTAGCGCAGCCGGAGCAGGCCGGGGATGTCGGCCAGCTCGCGGATCAGCCGCCCGAGGCCCCAGGCGCGGCCGCCCGGCCCCTCGCCGTGATAGGCGTTGACGTTCTGCCCGAGCAGCGTGATCTCCCGCGCCCCGCCCGCCACCAGCCGTCGTGCCTCCGCCACCACCGCCGCCACCGGGCGGGAGTACTCGGCCCCCCGCGTATAGGGCACCACGCAGAAGGAACAGAACTTGTCGCAGCCTTCCTGCACGGTGAGGAAGGCGGTAATGCCCTGGCTGGCCGCTTGCTCCGGCAGGTGGTCGAATTTCTGCTCGACCGGCATTTCCGTCTCGATGACGGCGCCGGCCGCCCGGCTCGCCCGCGCCACCATCTCGGGCAGGCGGTGATAGGTCTGCGGCCCGAGGACGATATCGACCCAAGGGGCGCGGCGGGTGATCTCCGCGCCCTCCGCCTGCGCAACGCAGCCGGCGACGGCCAGCACCATGCCCCCGCCCGCGGCCTCGCGCTCCCGCTTCATCTCGCGCAGCCGACCGAGCTCGGAGAACAGCTTCTCGCTCGCCTTCTCGCGGATATGGCAGGTGTTGAGGATGACCATGTCGGCCCCCTCCGGCGCCTCGACCGGCGCATAGCCGAGCGGGGCCAGCACATCCGCCATGCGGGTGCTGTCATAAACATTCATCTGGCAGCCCCAGGTGCGGAGGAAGAGCCGCTTCCGTGTCGCTGCGTCCGGTACCGTCATGCCAAAGGCCCACTCCACCCCATCGGCGCGGCGGCGCCGAGGCTGCTTGCGCAAATGCGCAGGCAGGAGGCCGCGGTCAAGCGGCGAGGGGCCGGGGCATCGCCCCGGGGGAGGGCGAGAATCGCATGGTGGGACGAGCGTCGGGCTTGCGGGGCGCTCCGGTCAAGCTTGCTCTGGTCACACCGTCGCCAGGGGCGCGGCCGGCCGGTTCTGCCGCAGCAGCGCCGCGCTGCTGGACACCGTCGTCCAGCTCGCCGCCGCCATCGCCTTGCGGTCGGGCAGCGCCGAGGGGCTGAAAGGCTCGTGCAGCACCACCGTCGCCCGCGCCCCGCTGCGCCGCGCCAGCCGCCAGAAATGGCTGGCGATCGACATGTCGCCATACCAGGCGAAGAGCGGCCGGTCGCGCCGGCAGGCCGGCAGCCCGCCCAGCCGGTCATAGACCAGCGAGACCGGCTGCACCTGCCGCGCCGCATCGGCCGTCGCCAGGAAGGCGCTGCGGAAGGGCAGCACACGCGTGCCGTCGCTGCTGGTGCCCTCGGGGAAGAGGATCAGGCTGTCGCCGGCGGCAAGCCGCGCCTTCATCGCCTCGGCCTCGCTTCCTGTGCGGCCGCGGCTGCGGCTGACGAAGACGGTGCGGCCGAGCCGCGCCACGGTGCGGATCAGCGGCCAGGTGCCGACCTCGGCCTTGGAGACGAAGCAGCCCTCCAGCGTCCCGCCGAGCACCAGAATATCGAGCCAGGAGCAGTGGTTGGCCAGGAAGAGCACCGGCTTCTCCCCGGACGCCTTGCCGATCACCTGCACCCGCAAGCCGATCAGCCGGCAGAGCACGGCGTGGTAGACCCGGGCGAAGACCACCTTCGGCCGCCCCGGCACAAGGAGCAGCACGGCCTGAATGGGAATGGCAAGCAGCGTCCAGAGCAGCACCGAGGCGATGCGCCGCACCGCGCGGATGCGGCCGCCGAGCGGCCGGTCCTCGAAGACGTCGAACAATCGCCCGCCGGGCAGGTTGCTCTTGAACCGCAGGGGCTTCTTCCGCCGCAGGCGGCGGGGACGAAGGGCTTCGATCGGGTCGCGGGCCACGGCTTCCATAAGGGGCAGCGGATAGCCCGCGTTCCGTGACGCTGCAATGTCGCCGGTGCGACGCCTGGGTGATATCCGCTCAGCCCGCTTCGCGTGGCAGCCATTTGATCTCGGGCGGCGCCCGGAAGGCGAAGCGCAGCAGGTGCCGCGCCACTACCTCCTGCAGGCGCTCCAGCGCCTCGGTCCCATCGGCCTCGGCCTGCAGCACGAGCAGCCCCTCCGCCGCCTCCAGCCGGCAGATGCCCATGGGGAAGGCGATGGAGCCTCGCGTCTCCTCCAGCGTCACCGGTAGCTTGTGGGCGAAATGCTTGCAGAGCTGGCCGAGGTAGCGGCCAGGGCTGTCCAGCGCGATGCGCGCTTCCGAATGTTGCATGGCGGTCAGACCTGCTCGATGGCGACGGCTGCGGCGTCGATCGCCGCGGCGATGGCCGCCACCTGGGCCGGCTCCAGCCGCCCGCGGCCGAGCCTGAGCCGCAGCGAAAGCTTCAGGTTGTGCATCGCCCGCATGATCTGCGGCGAGGGCCCGCCCTCCGCCCCGAGCTCGGCGAGCCGGGCAAGGATGGCCGAGGCCGCCGCCTGGTTGGCCGCCAGCCAGGCCTCGCCTTCGGAGGTGATGGCGTAGAGCTTGCGCGGCCCCTCCGCCTGGCCGATGGCGATATGGCCAAGCTCCTCCAGCATGGTCAGCGTCGGGTAAACGACGCCGGGGCTCGGCGAGTAGGCACCGCCGGCGCGCTCCTCGATGGCCTTGATGATGTCATAGCCATGCCGCGGCGCCTCGGCGATCAGCGCCAGGACCAGCATGCGGAGGTCGCCATGCTCCAGCAGCCGGCCGGGCCGGCCGCCATGGCGATGCCGCTCGCCATGGTGCCGCTCGCCGCGCGGACCGAACTCGCCGCGGGCATGGCGGTGGCCGAAGGGGTCGTGCCGCTCGCCGCGGTGGAAGAAGCGGAATCGCATCGCTGTTCTCCGATAGTATTTCGACATATCGAAAAACAGATATATCGAAACCCAGTCGGCTTCAAGGTCCCGGCGGGTGAGCCCCGCCGGGAGCCCTCGGTCAGACGGCGCTCGACCAGTCCGCCGGGACGAAGCGGTAGCCGCTGCCCTCCTTTGCGAGGTAGCCATTCGCTGGGAAGGGGAAGTGGTAGCCGGTGATGCGGATCCGGTCGGCCGCCACCTGGTCGTAAATCTTGCGCCGCGCCGCCTCGGCCATCTGCGCGTCGAAGTCGAAGATGGCGTGGAAATCCGGGCGCCGCGCCAGCACTTCCGGTCGGTTGCTGGTATCGGCGACGAACATCGCCTGGGCATTGCCGTCGGCGATCAGGTAGCAGGTATGGCCCGGCGTATGGCCATGGGCGGCGACTGCCCGGATGCCGGGGATGACCTCGGCGCCGGCCTCGACCTGGCGGATCTTGCCCTGATAGGGCGCGAAGCGACGGGCGCTGTTGGCGAAATTGCCGCGCTGGCCCTCCGGGCTGCGGGTCTCGTTGCCGGTGTCGCTCCACCAGGCCCATTCGGCGGCGGGGACGACGACTTCTGCATTGGGGAAGGCGGCGGCGCCGGCGCCGTTCAGCAACCCGTTCACATGGTCGCCGTGGAAATGGCTCATCACCACCAGATCGACCTTGGCCGGGTCGATGCCGGCCGCGGCCATGTTCTGGATCATCTTCCCCTGGGTCGCGGTCGCGGGCAGCACGCCGTTGCCGCTGTCGAAAATCACCAACCGGCTGCCGGTGTCGAGGAAGGTGACAGTGAAGGGGATGCGGAAGCTGTCGGTCGGCAGGAAGCTCTCCGCCAGCACCTTCTGCACCTCGGCCAGCGGCGCGTTGCGGATGAAGCCCTCCAGCGGCCGCACGAAGAAGCCGTCATGCACCGTGGTGACGGTGAAGCCGCCGACCTTGAAGCGGTAGAAGCCGGGGGCCTGCGACACCGGGGCAGCGGCTGGGGCCGGGGCAGCCGGCGCGGTCTGCGCCGCGGCGCTGCGCAGCAGCGCCGGGGCGGCCAGCCCGGCAGCGAGGCCGCCGAGCGCAAGGCGGCGGCTGGTGGTGTCGGTCATGGCTTTCTCCTGCGAATGTCGCGCTCCTATTGGTGGGGAGGGACCATCTGGGATCAAGCCATTCCGCCCCTCGATCAGCGCGTGAAGGCGACCACCGCCTCCAGGTGCGGCGACCAGAGGAATTGGTCCACCGGCACCGCCGTGGTGACGCGGTAGCCGGCTGCCTTCAGCGGTTTCGCATCCCGCGCCAGGGCGACCGGATTGCAGGAAACATAGAGGATGGAGGGCACGCCGGCGCGGGCCAGCAGCGCCGTCTGCTCGGCGGCGCCGGCATAGGGGGGGTCGAGCACCACGGCGGCGAACTCGCGCAGCTCCGGCCCCGCCAGCGGCTGCCGGTCGAGGTCGCGCCGCACCGCCTTCACCCGCAGCCCGGCCTTGCCCGCCGCCGTGCCGAGGGCCGCGACCGCCTCCGGCACCGCCTCGAAGGCGGTGACCCGGGCACGCGCCGCGAGCGGGAAGCTCAGCGTGCCAAGCCCGGCATAGAGATCGGCAATGGCCGCACGCCCCGGCAGCTTGCGCGGCAGCCCTTCCAGCAGCGCGGCGATGATGGCCGCCTCGCCCTCGGGGCTCGCCTGGAGGAAGGCACCCGGCGCCGGCACCACCTCCGCCCCGGATAGCAGGTGCCGCACCGGCCCGAGCTGCGCCGCCACTTCCGCCGGCCCGCCCTTGCCGCCCCAGGCAATGCGCGGAATGCGCTGCGCCGTGGCGAAGGCGGCCAGCTGGCGGCGATCCGGCATGGAGAGCGGCGCATCAGTGCGGAGCAGGATGTCCGGCCCGCTGGTCAGCATGTTGATCACGGCCGAGCCGAGCCGGCGCAGGCCCTCGACATGGCGAAGCGTCTCGGCCAGCGGCCCGAGCAGCGCAACCAGCGCGGGTTGCAGCACATGGCATTCCTGCATCGGCACCAGCGCCGTGGTGCCGCGCTGGTGGAAGCCGATCTGCACCCGGCCGTCGGGCAGCCGCTCCAGGCCGAGATCGGCGCGCTGGCGGGAATTCCGCGGCGTCGTCACCAGCGGGGCAACCGGCGCATCGGGGAAGCCAGCGCGGGAAAGGGCTTCGACCAGCCTGCTGCGCTTCCATTCGGCATAGGGGTCCGGCGCCCAGTGCTGCAAGACGCAACCGCCGCAGGCGGGGAAGTGCCGGCAGGGCGGCGCGACGCGTGCCGGGCTCTCCTCCAGCCAGGCCTCCACCTCGGCCCGCTTGCCCGAGAGGCGGGCCCGTACCCGCTCGCCGGGCAGGGTCTGCGGCAGGAAGACCGGGCCGCCGGCCGCCTGCGCCACGCCGTCGCCGGCCGCGCCCATCGAGTCGATCAACAATTCCAAAGGGTCAGCCTTCGCCGCCGATCAGCGGCAGATGGGGGGCGTCGATGCGCGTCCAGGTCAGGGAGAAGCGCCCATCAGCAGTCCGGCCAGGACCCAGGCCATGGCAAGGCATCGCCGTTCGCCGGTAAGGGCGAGGAAGAGGCCGTTGCAGACGGCCCGCTCCCGGTCGATCAGCCGGGCAAGCTGCCCGGCCGGCGCGATGGCGAGCTGGACCGTACGCCCCGGCTCGGCCACGTCCTGGACGCTGAACTCCGTGGGACGTCAGCCCCCGAAGGCGTTCAGCCCGGTGATGGCCCGGCCGAGGATCAGCGCATGGACGTCATGCGTGCCCTCGTAGGTGTTCACCGTCTCGAGGTTCATGACGTGGCGGATCACGTGGTACTCGTCCACGATCCCGTTGCCGCCATGCATGTCACGCGCGACGCGGGCGATGTCGAGCGACTTGCCGCAGTTGTTGCGCTTGACCAGGGAGATCATCTCCGGCGCCACCTTGCCCTCGTCGAAGAGCCGGCCGACCCGCAGCACGGCCTGCAGACCGAGAGTGATCTCGGTCTCCATGTCGGCGAGCTTCTTCTGCACCAGCTGGGTCTGCGCCAGCGGCCGGCCGAACATAGTGCGGTTCAGCGTGTAGTCGCGCGCGGCGTGGAAGCAGAACTCGGCGGCACCCAGCGCACCCCAGGCAATGCCGTAGCGCGCGCGGTTGAGGCAGGAGAAGGGGCCGGCGAGGGACTTCACGCCCGGCAGCCGGTTCTCCTCGGGGACGAAGACCTCGTCCATCATGATCATGCCGGTGGTCGAGGCGCGCAGCGAGAACTTGCCCTCGATCTTCGGGAAGGAGAGGCCCTTCATCCCCTTTTCGAGGACGAAGCCACGCAGGATGCCCTCGTCGTCCTTCGCCCAGACCACGGCGAGGTCGGCGATCGGCGCGTTGGTAATCCAGGTCTTGGAGCCGGAGATCAGGTAGCCGCCATCGACCTTCTTCGCCCGCGTCCGCATGGAGGAGGGGTCGGAGCCGGCATCCGGCTCGGTCAAGCCGAAGCAGCCGACCCATTCGCCGGTGCGGAGCTTCGGCAGGTACTTCTCACGCTGGGCCTCCGAGCCGAAGGCGTGGATCGGATACATCACCAGGGAAGACTGCACGGAGAAGGCCGAGCGGTAGCCGCTGTCGACCCGCTCCACCTCGCGCGCCATCAGCCCGTAGGCGACATAGGAGACGCCGGCGCAGCCATAGCCATCGAGCGTGGCGCCGAGGAAGCCCATCTCGCCCAACTCGTTCATGATCTCCCGGTCGAACTTCTCGTGCCGGTTGGCCAGAAGGATGCGGGGGAACAGTTTCTCCTGGCAGAACTGATGGGCCGACTCGCGGATCATCCGCTCGTCCTCGGTCAGCTGGTCCTCGAGGAGCAGCGCATCCTCCCAGGCGAAGCTGGCCAGGCGCTTGGGGGGCTGGGTGACAACGTTCATGGCTGGCTCCTTGGGGCTCTTCTGCCGCGGGTATTTGGCGCCTGGGGCGCGGTCGGACAACGGGTAGCGAGGCGCCCGCGGGACATTGCCCGCGGGCCGGGGATCACGCCGCCTCGGCCTCCTGCTCCGGCTGCTGGTCGCGGCGGGGGCGGGGGATGGGGATCAGCATGAAGGCGGGCACGGCATCGCCGAAGCCGACAACGGCCGGGCCGAGATCGTCGCGGTCCCGGTCGCGCCGGCGCGGCGCGTCGCGGTCCCAGCGGCGCTCCTCGCGCGGGGCGCGCTCGTCACGGGCGGGGCGCTCCTCACGGACCGGGCGCTCGTCACGGACCGGGCGCTCGTCACGGGCGGGGCGCTCGTCGCGGGCGGCAACGGGGGCCCGGTCCCGGTCGCGGTTGCGCTCGGGCCGATCGCGCTCGCCGCGGCTCCGCTCGGGGCGGTCGCGGTCGCGGTCACGCCCGCCACGCTCCGGCCGATCGGCCTGCTGGGCAGGGCGCCGGTCGCGGCCGCCACGATCCCGCTCGCGCCCGCCGCCACGCCCGGCGCTGCCGCCGCGCCCGCGCTTCGGGCGGGAGGCCGCCTCGGCAATCTCCTCGTTGCTGATCGGGTCAAGCCCCTCGACCTCGATGCGCGGGATCGGCTTGCCGGTCAGGCTCTCGATGGCCGCCACGTTGCGCGCATCGTCGGGCGTGGCGATCGTGAAGGCCGCGCCTGCCTTGCCCGCCCGGCCGGTGCGGCCGATGCGGTGGACGTAATCCTCGGCGTGGAAGGGCACGTCGAAATTGAAGACGTGGCTGAGCCCGCCGATATCGATGCCGCGCGCCGCGACATCCGAGCAGACCAGCAGCTGCAGCTCGCCCGCCTTGAACTTATTCAGCGTGGCGAAGCGGCTCGGCTGGTCCATGTCGCCATGCAGCGCGCCGACCGAGAAGCCGTGCCGCTTGAGCGACTTGTAGAGAACATCGACCTCGATCTTCCGGTTGCAGAAGATCAGCGCGTTCTGCACCTCCTCGCGGCGGATCAGCCGGCGCAGCGCCTCGCGCTTGTCGAGCTCGCGCGTCCAGAGCAGGCCGGCGGTGATGGTCGTCGCCACGCTGGCCGGGGCGGAGACGCTGATCTCCTTCGGGTTCTGCAGGAACGCGTCCGCGAGCTTGCGGATCTCCGGCGCCATGGTGGCGGAAAAGAACAGCGTCTGCCGCATCGGCGGCAGCATGGAGACGATGCGCTCCACATCCGGGATGAAGCCCATGTCGAGCATGCGGTCGGCTTCGTCGATGACGAGGACCTTGCAGTCGGCGAGCAGGATGCGGCCGCGCTCGAACAGGTCGAGCAGGCGGCCCGGCGTCGCGATCAGCACGTCGACGCCCTTTTCGAGCACGGCGCGCTGGTCGTTCATGCTCTCGCCGCCGATCAGCAGGGCATGCACCAGGTTGAGGTGCTTGCCGTACTTCACGAAATTCTCGGCGACCTGGAGCGCCAGCTCCCGCGTCGGCTCCAGGATCAGGCTGCGCGGCATGCGCGCCTTGGCCCGGCCGGAGGCAAGGATGTCGAGCATCGGCAAGGTGAAGCCGGCGGTCTTGCCGGTGCCGGTCTGGGCGCAGCCAAGCACGTCGCGGCCCATCAGCACGATGGGGATGGCGGCTTCCTGGATCGGCGTTGGCGAGACGTAGCCGGCCTCGGCGACGGCTTGGAGGATCGGCTCGGAGAGGCCGAGATCGGCGAAGGTGGTGCGCGGCGCCTCGTCCTCGGACTCGTCTTCCTCGCCGTCCTCATCCTCGTCCTCAGCGTCCTCCTCGGCCTCGGGCTCCGCGGCGGCGTCGATCGCGGGCGGCGGCAGATCGGCCGTGCCAGGGGCGGGGTCGGAGCCTTCGGCAACGGACTCGATGACCGTCGGCGCGCTCTCGGCCATCAGTGATTCGGGCGAATCCTCGGGCGCCGGGGCAGGCGCGGGCTCGGCCGCCATGGCCGCTGCGGGCATGGTTTCGGCCTGATGATCGTTATGCACAGTCTCGGCCGCATCGGGAGCGGGCCGGTCGGGGGTATCGGTCAAGTGCGGTCGGTTCCTTCGCCGGGACAGCGGCGGCATGGCGGCCCACATGGCCGAAAACCGACGCCCGGCTCGCCCTTTTCCAAAGCTGCCGTTCCAGGTCCGCCGCGCATATGCGCCAATGAGGCCCGAAAATCAAGGCGCGGGAGGGCTTGCTGCAGCATTTCCCGCCTCGTAGAGGCATGTGCGACATGCCAGACCCCATCGACCTCCTCCTGCTGCCCGGCCTGCTCTGCGATGCTGCGCTGTGGGAGGCGCAGATCGCCGACCTCCGGGGCCTGGCCCGCTGCCAGGTGGCGGATGTGGCGCAGGATGGCAGCCTCGCCGCCATGGCGGCCCGGGCGCTGGCCGCAGCGCCGCCGCGCTTCGCCCTGGCCGGGCTCTCCATGGGTGGCTACCTCGCCTTCGAAGTGCTGCGCCAGGCGCCCGAGCGGGTGACGCGGCTCGCCTTGCTCGACACCTCGGCCCGGCCGGACACGCCGGAGCAGGGACGCCGCCGCCGCGCGTTGATCTCGCTCGCCCGCAGCGGGTTGTTCAAGGGCGTCACTCCGCGGCTGCTGCCGCAGCTCATCCACCCGGACCGGCTGGCGGGGCCGGTCGGCCAGGCGGTGATCGCAATGGCGGAGCGCGTCGGGCGGGATGCCTTCCTGCGCCAGCAGGCGGCCATCCTCACCCGGCCCGACTCGCGCCCTGACCTGGCCGGGATCCGCCTGCCCACCCTGGTTGCGGTGGGCGAGGCCGATCTGCTGACCCCGCCCGAGCTGGCCGAGGAGAGTGCCGCCGGCATCCCCGGCGCCAGGCTGCACCGCATCCCCGGCTGTGGCCACCTGCCGCCGATGGAGGCACCGGAGATCGTAACCGGCCTGTTGCGCGACTGGCTGATGGCTTAGCCAGGCGTTAGGCCGCCACGGCCTTCTCCTCCGCCGGCGCCCCGGCCGCCTCCTGCCGCGCGAGCGGGATGGCGATTTCGCAAAGCAGCCCGCCCGGCAGCCAGCGCCGCGTCACCCGGCCGCCGAGCTGCATCTCCAAGGTCTGCTCGATGACGCGGGAGCCGAAGCCGCGCCGCACCGGGTTCGCCGCCTCCTCCGGCCCGCCACGCTCGCGCCAGAGCAGGGTCAGCACCCGCTGCGAGGGGTCCAGCCGCCAGCTCACCTGCAACAGCCCGCCGCGGCGGGACAGGGCGCCGTATTTCATCGCATTGGTCGCCAGCTCGTGCACCGCCATGCTGAGCGGCTGGGCGGCATGGGCGGCGATGGTCACCGGCGGCCCATGCAGCTCGGCCCGCGGCGCGTCGAGCCGGATGCCGGTGAGGAAGGCGGCCAGCTCGCCCTCCAGCAGGGCATGCAACTCCGCCCCTTCCCAGCGGCGACGGGCGAGGATGGTCTGCGCCCGGGCCAGCGCGGAGACGCGCCCCTCGATGATCCGCACCAGCTCCGCCGGCGTCTCCGCCCGGCTCAGCCGCAGCGCCGCCTGCACCACGGCGAGCGCGTTCTTGGCGCGGTGATCGACCTCCCGCATCAATAGCTCGTTGCGTTGCTCGCTGCGCTTGCGCTCGGTGATGTCGAGGGCGAGGCCGGTCAGCCGCACCGGGCGGTCCCGCTCGAAATGCACCTGGCCGATGGTGAAGATCCAGCGCTCGTCCCGCGCGGGGCCGGCGACCACGCGGAACTCCGCCTGGTAGGTGCCGGTCCCCTGGGGGTCCTTGGCGCGGCGTATGGCGTCCCGCCGCAGCGGCCGGTCGTCCGGGTGCAGGCCGGCGAGGAAGTGGCGGCTGGTGACCGGCTCCTCCCCCGGCACGTTCCAGAAGGCACGCATCCGGCTGTCCCAGGTCACGGCCCCGGAGCGGAAGTCATGGTCGTAGATGCCAAAGCCCGCCGCCTCCTGGGCAAGGCGCAGCCGCTCCCCGCTCGCCACCAGCGCCGCCTCGGCATGGCGGCGCTCGGTGACGTCGAGGACGATGCCGGCGGCCAGGCGCGGGGCGAAGCGGCCGGGCTGCCGCGGCTGCGCCTCGCCGCGCGCCAGCATCCAGCGCACCGAGCCATCCGGCTGGCGGATACGGAATTCCAGGTTGAAGGCGCCGCCATGCCGGGCAAGCCCGCGATAGGTCCCGGCCAGCAGCCGGCAATCCTCCGGATGCAGGCGGGAAGCGAGGCGCGCCAGGGTCAGCGGCCCAGTGGGAGCGAGTCCGAACAGCCCCGGCATCGCGGCATCCGCGAGCACCGAGCCATCCTCGGCGAGTTCGAAGGCGACCGCGCCGCTCGCCTCCTGGGCCCGTTGCAGCCGCGCCTCGCTGCGGCGGAGCGCATGCTCCGCCTGGTGCAGGGCGCTGAGGTCGGCCCGGGTGCTGACGATCGAATGCGGCGCGCCGGTCCGCGGGTCACGGCGCAGCGTCCATTGCGTGCTGGTGACGATCAGGCTGCCGTCGCGCCGGTATTGCCGCACCTCGCCCTGCCACTGGCCTTGCCGCAGCAGGTTGGCGAGCAGTCCCTCGCGGCCGCCCGCCTGGAACTCGGTGCGCAGCAGCGCCGCCACCATCCGGCCCACCGCTTCCTCCCGGCCGTACCCGTAGAGCCGGACGCAACCCTCCGACCAATGGAGGATGCGCCCATCGAGATCGGTGATCACGCAGGGCGTCAGGTCGAGGGCCTCCGAGACCTCGGCGAGCGCCGCGGTGCGCTCGGCGACCCGCGTCTCCAGCCGGTCATGGGCGGCGATCAGCCGGCGCTGGCCACGCCAGACCAGCGCGGCGAGGCCAAGCAGCGCCAGCATCGCCGGCAGGGCGATGGCGAGTTGCGGCAGCATCGCCTCGCGCCATGCGGCGATGATCGCGGCGCGGGTCCGGATGGCGGCGGCATAGGCGGGAAAGCCATCCAGCCGGCGAAGGCCGATCAGCGCAGGCTTGCGATCCAGCATGGCGTCGTCGGCGATGAGCGCCCGCTCAGCCCCGGCCGCGGCGACCGCATGGAACGGCGTCCTCGTCGGCAGGGGCGGCAGCGGGCTGGAAAAGCCGTCGGTGCGGGCGAGGGTGCGGCCATCGCTGCGCAGCAGGCTGATCAGGTCATTCGGCGTGGCGCGCAGCCGGCGCAGGCCTTCGGCGACCACCTCCGGCTCCACCGCCAGCTTGACCAGCCCGTCGAACCCATCGGCCGGGGGTGGGTTGCCGGTCCGGGTCCGCTGCCGGCCGACGGTGAAGATCAGCTTGCCGTCCAGCGGGCTGGTGAAGACTTCGCCGAGATGCAGCGGCGGTGCGCCGGACGCCCGCATCGCGGCGAGGAAGCCGTCGTCGAACCCCGTCCCGCCCGGGGGCAGGGGGTGGCCGTTCGTCGCCAGCAGCACCGTGCCCTGCCGGTCGAAGACGGCCGCATGGCCGAACTGGGGAAGCTCGGTGGTCACCGCCCGCGCCGCCGGCCGCAGGCTCTCGGCCTGTGCCATGATCTCGGCATCGCCCAGCCCCTGCAACAGGTCGTCGAGGCGGCTGGCGGCGATGCCGTAGTTGAGCAGCAGGCGGGACGCATAGTCGGCGCCGGCATCCGCTTCCCGCGCGACCTCGTTCCGAGCCTCCCGCCACGTGCCCTGCCAGGCGAGCCACCCGCCGGCACCGAGCAGCACGGCCGGCAGGCCGATCGCCGCAGCCAGCAGGCAGGCGAACAGCCAGGCCGAAGCCCGAAACCCGTTCTCCCCTCCGGACCCAGGCAGCGTGGAGCGGAACATGGCATCTCCAAACCAGTGCCGATCTGTATCGGTTTTCAGCGGTTTCGTCGAAATAGCGTGAACAGCGGCCTTGTAGGGTAATCTCTCACCAAAGTGATTCAAATCGTATACCGGAAGTGGTGCTCGCGGGGATTTGTTCCCGGACCGGGATGCACCCGGACCAGCAAGAAACCCGGTCACCCGATCAGCCGAAGGGGCCTATGATGGCATCGCCGCCAGGGAGCCTCGATGCACCACCACGCCGCCCCCGTCCGATTGTGTTGGAGCCTGCCGCTTTGGACCTGATCGCCTCGTCCAAGGCAGCCGGTGCGGCGGGCCTGTTCCAGGCGCTCGGCGACAATACCTGTGCCTTGGACCATGATTTCCGGTTCCTGGCCTGCGACGAGGCCGCCGCCGCCTATCTCGGCCAGCCTGCCGACGGCTTGCTTGGCCGCTCGATCTGGGACGCCTTTCCCGCCACGGCCCAGCCACCGCTCGGCCCCCTACTGCGCCAGGCAATGGCAGATCGCCGCCCGGTGCGGCTTGAGATGGCGGGCACCATCCGACCCGATCGATGGGTTGAATTCACGCTCTTCCCGATCGCCGAGGGTCTTGGCATCGCCTTCCGCGACCGCACCGCGGTCCGCCGCGCGACCGAAAGCCTCCAGGCCAGCGAGGAGCGGCTGCGAGACCTGTTGTCGACGCTCGACCTCGGCAATTCCATGGCGCGCGACATGGATGGCACCATCACCTTCTGGTCCGAAGGCTGCGCCCGCCTCTATGGCTGGACGGCGGCGGAGGCGCTCGGCCGCTCCGCCCATCGCCTGCTCGGCACGCAATTCCCGGTGCCAGTGGCAGAGGTGACGGCAGCGCTCGAGCGCGGCGGCGAATGGACCGGAGACCTCCATCAGGTAGCACGCGACGGGCGGAAGCTGATCGTTGCCGCCCGCAAGGTGCTGCGACGCGACGGCTCGGGACGGCCGGTCGCGGTGCTGGAGGCGCTCGCCGACGTCACCGCGCAGCGCGCGGCGGAGGCGGCGCTGGCCGAGAGCGAGGCGCGCCTTGCCCTGGCCATCGCCGCCGCCGAGATCGGCATCTGGGACTGGACCTCGCCCGCCGCCCGGCTGGTCTGCACCGCCGAGGTGCTGGCCATCTGCGGCCTCGATTCCTCAGCAGAGGTGACGCTCGCCCTGGCGCAGCGGCTGGTGCATCCCGGCGACCGGCGGCGGGTGGTTCGGGCGTTCCGCAACGCCCGCGACCCGGCGCGGCGAACCCACCTGGACCTGGCCTGCCGCATCCGCCGGCCTGACGGCACGGTCCGCCAGGTGGTGATCCAGGGCGAGCCGCTTTTCGCCGAGCGGCCGGCCGAGGCCGTCGCCATCCGCGTGGTCGGCACGCTGCGCGACGTGACCGAGCGCTGGCAATGGCAGGAGGAGCGCTTCGCCAGTGAAGCGAGGCTGCGCCTCGCCCTCGGCGCCGGGCGGATGGCGGTCTGGGATGCCGATCTTCGCCAAGGCATGGTGACGGGCTCCGCCGAGCTGCCACGCCTGCTCGGCTTCCCGGACGGCCCGCTGCCGGACATCGAGACGATCCGCGCCCGATTCGCTCCAGGCGAACGGGAAAGGCTGCGCGAGATTGGTCTGGCGGCGCTGGCCCGTGGTGAGCAATTCGTCGAAGCCGAATTCCGCTACCTCCGGCCGCATGACACCGCATGCTGGCTGATGCTGCGGACCGAGTTCACCGTGGATGCGGCCGGGCGGGCCGTGCGGGCGATCGGCGTGGTGCTCGATATCACGGAACGCAAGCAGGCGGAGGAACGGCAGACCCTGCTGGCCCGCGAAGTGGACCACCGGGCAAAGAATGCCCTCGCCGTGGTGCAGGCCGCGCTACGCCTGACGCCGAAGGAAGATCCGGCCTCCTACATGCGCGCCGTCGAGGGACGCGTCGCCGCGCTGGCCCGGGCGCAGACCCTGCTGGCTCGCGGCCGCTGGACCGGGGCCGAGTTGCGCACCCTGTTGGAGGATGAGCTGGCCCCCTTCCTCGCCGAGGGCGCCGGTGCTCCGCGTGCCCGGCTGGATGGGCCACCCGTGCTGCTCTGGCCTGCCGCCACCCAGGCCCTCTCCATGGCGGTGCATGAGTTGGCGACCAATGCCGTCAAGCACGGCGCCCTTGGTCGCTCCGGCGGGACGGTGACGGTGCAGTGGCGGGTGGAGCTGGAGCCGCCGGGGCCGCCCCTTCTTCGCCTCGAATGGCGCGAGAGCGGCGGGCCGCCGGTGCCGGGCAGCCCGAGCCGGCGCGGCTTCGGCACGCGTGTCCTCGACGGCACAGTCCGCGCGCAACTCGGCGGCAAGGTCCGGCAGGGCTGGTCGGCCGAGGGCATCCGGGTGGAGATGGACATTCCCCTCTCCGGCGGCACCACGCCACCCGTGCCCGAGAATATCGCAACGTCCTTCCGCTAAACCGTTGCCGTCAAAGCATATGCCGGATCTTCCGGAGACAGCATGAAAAGCAATGCTCGCCGCTAAGGTGAATTTACGGTAGTTGGACCGTGAACCAGCCGGTTCGTTCCTTCCCTTGTACTCTCCGGAGATGCCATGCTGGCCGGTCCCCTTCGGGGGTCTTACGACCTTGCCGATGGGGCTGCGCGTCCCCCGGTTCAGGCGGCGTCCCGGGTTGGCATCCGCTCCCGGGTTCTCGCCCTGGCGCTGATGGCCATGGCGGTGCCGGCGGTGCTGGCCAGTGCCTATTTTGAAAGCCGCGCCCGCGAGCGCCTGCGCCTCGCCGAGATCCGCGCCGTGGACGAGGCCAAGGCCGGGGCGCGGGATCTCGATGCACTGGTTGCCCAGATCCGGATGATGGTGACGGCGCTGTCCGCCATCCCGGAGGTGCGCCGCGGCGAGGGCGCCGCCTGCGCCGACACGCTGCGCCGCTTGTTGCCGACCGCCGGCTGGCTGGCCAGCCTCTCCGTCGTCCGCACCGACGGCTATGTGCTGTGCAGCACCAACCCGATGGCGCCCGGCCTCAACATCGGCAGCCAGCTGCATCTTCGCCAGGCGCTGGCGAGCCGGCGCTTCGTCTTCTCCGACCTGGCCATCTCGCGGGTCCACGGTTCGACCGGCCTCCATGCGGTGGAACCGGTGCTGCGGGAGGGGGGCTCGGTCGAGGTGCTGCTGGTGGTCGCGCTCGACTCGGACTGGCTGCTGCAAAGCCTGCTCGCCCGCTTCGAGGATGAGCGGCGCATCGGCATCGTCGACGGCCAGGGCGTGCTGGTGGCGCGCCACCCGCCGGTCCCCGAGGCGATCGGCCGAAGCTATGAGGGCAGCCCGGGGGTGGTGGCCGCCCGTGCCAACCGGACCGGCCATGTCCTCGTCTCCGGCCTCGAGGGGCGCCCCATCATCTTCGGCTTCGCCCCGGTCGAGGCCTCGGGCGCCTGGGTGTTCATCGGGCGGGAGGCTGCGGCGATCCTCGGCCCGATCGAGGCGGAGAGCCGCAGCTCCTACCTAGTCCTCGCCTTGTCCGGCGTCCTGGTCCTGCTGGTCGGGCTGGCCGGCGGCGAATGGCTGCTGATCCGGCCGATCGCCGCCCTCCGCCGCACCATCGACCGGCTGGCCGAGGGCGACCTCGCCGCCCGGCCACGGCTCGGCCAGCTTTCGGCGCCCGAGCTGGCCGCGCTCGCCGCCCAGGTGGCGCGAATGGCCGAGCGCCTTGCGGCGAATGAATGCGAGCTGATCCGTGCCCGCGATGCGGCGACGGCTGCGAGCCTGGCCAAGAGCTGGTTCCTCGCCGCCGCCAGCCATGAGCTGCGGACGCCGCTCAACAGCGTGCTCGGCTGGGCCCAGGCGCTGCTGATCGACCCGCGCCTGCCGCTCGCGCTCCGGGACCAGGTGGAGGATATCGGCCGTGCCGGCTGGCGGCTGAACGAGATCGCCTCCCGGCTGCTGGAGGCGACGCGGCTCGAGGCAGAGGCGCCGCAGCTGGGCGAGGTCGATCCGGCCGGGCTCGGCGAGGCCTGCCTCGACCAGGTCCGCCCTGCCGCCGCTGAACTCGGCCTCGGCCTGGTGCTCGAGGCCGCTCCCGCCTTGCCGCCGCGCCTGCGGACGGACGAGCGGCGGCTGCGCCAGATCCTGCGCAGCCTGCTGGAGAATGCGGTGAAGTTCAGCCGCGGCGGCGAAGTGCGGCTGCGGCTGTCCTGGCAGGCCGCGACGGGGCTGCTGCGGGCCGAGGTGCTGGACCATGGCCCCGGCGTGCCGGCCGGGCTGCGCAACCGGCTATTCCAGGACTTCGCGCATCAGGATCCGGCCGGGCAGGCGGGGCGGGGGCTCGGCCTCGGCCTTTCGGTCTCGGCCCGGCTTGCCGCGCAGCTCGGCGGCGAGGTCGGTCATGCCGACCGGCCGGACGGGCAGACGGGCAGCCTCTTCTGGTTGCAGGTCCCGGCGGCGCGCCCCGGCTGATCAGACCTGGCCGTGGGCGAAGAGCGGCCGGTCGGAGACACCTTCGTCGAGATCGGAGGCCAGCCGGCCGAGCGGCACCTCCAGCGCGCAATCGAGCCCGGCCGCGGTCCAGTCGCGGCCGACCGCGCCGCCCAGCTGGTCCCGGATGGTCGCCTCCATCACGCGGCTGCCGAAGCCGCGGCGCTCGGGCGGCGCGGCGATCGGCGGGCCTCCCGTTTCCGACCAGCGGATGCGCAGCAGCCCGGCCGGATGGTCGAGCGCCCAGGACAGCCGCACCACCCCGCCCGGCATGGAGAGCGCGCCATGCTTCGTTGCATTGGTCGCCAGCTCGTGCAGCGCCATGGAGATCGCCTGGGCCGCGCTCGGTCCGAGCAGCACGGAAGGCCCGTCCAGCACCACCCGCGGCGCCCGCTCCTCCCGGCCGGTGCGAGCAGGAAGGAAGGGCGCCAGCTCCCCCTCGGCCAGCTGGTGCAGCCGGGTGCCGGACCAGCGCGCCTCGGCGAGCAGGTTGTGGACCCGGGCGAGGTTGTTGACCCGCCCCTCGACCGCCTGGGCATAGCGGACGGCATCGTCCTTGGGGGTCAGGCGCAGCGCCGCCTGCACCACGGCGAGGGCGTTCTTTGCGCGGTGGTCCACCTCGCGGGCCAGAAGACGCAGCCTTTCCTCCGCCTCCCGCCGCTCGGTCACGTCCATGGCGACGCCGACCACGCGCAGGGGCCTGCCATCCGCGGCGTCGCGCAGGATGCTGCCGCGGCCATTGATCCAGCGCAGCGCCCGGTCGCCTTGGCGGATGATTCGGAATTCCGTTTCCCAGACGGTGGCGGTGCCGGCGAGCGCGGCGTCCAGCATCGCCTCCACCCGCGGGCCGTCCCCCTCCGTCATCAGGGCGCGCCAGTCGGCATCGGTGAGCGGCTGCGCCGGGTCGGTGCCGAACAGGTGATGGCAGCTCTCCGACCAGAACAGGGCGCCCGTTGCGACCTCCCATTCCCAGGAGCCGATGCCGCCGGCCTCCTGCGCCAGGCGCAGCCTTTCCTCGCTGCGACGCAGCTGCTCCTCGGCCTGGCGCCGCTCGGTCACGTCCTGGACGATGCCGCGATGGCCGACGAGGCGCCCATCGGAGGCATGGCTCCGCTCGCCGATCGAGAGCAGCCGGCGCTCGGCACCGTCCGAGGCGCGGCGGATGCGGAATTCGACCTCCATCGGATGCGGCCCGTTCGGGTCCAGCGCCATCTGCTGCTGCCGCATGAGGGCCTGCCGGTCATCGGCATGAACCAGCGACAGGATGAACTGCTCCTGGATCGGTGTGCCGGGTTCCAGGCCCCAGAGCCGGTAATTCTCGTCCGACCAGCGGGTCGTGCCGGTTTCGTAATTGGTGTCCCAGGAACCGATGCCGCCCGCCTCCTGCGCCAGGCGCATCCAGGCCTCGCTGCTGCGCCGCGCCGCTTCCGCCTCGTGCTGCGCGGTCACGTCGAGCACCACCGCCATGGTGCGGATCGGCTGTCCCCGCGCATCGCGCACCGGCGAGGAGGCGATGCGCGCCCAGCGTACCGAGCCATCTGGCCGGAGGAAGCGCTTCTCTCCCTCGTAGGATGGCACCTCGCCACGCGCCATGCGCCAGAAACCGGCAAGGTCGACCTCGCGGTCCTCCGGATGGGTGACCTCGGTGAAGGGGAGGCCGATGAGCTGCTCGGCCGGCCGGCCGAGCAACTGGCAGAAGGCGCGGTTGACGCGAAGAAAGCAGCCGGTGGCGCAATCGGTCTGCTGCATCGGCACGGCGGACTGCTCGAAGGCGGCGCGGAATTCGGCCTCGCCCGCGCGCAGCGCGGCATCGGCCCGCTCCATGGCCAGGCGAAGCTCCTCGAATTCCGCGACGGGGCTGTGCGGCAGGGCGGGCGGCGGCTCCGCGCCCGTGCCGCCCCTGACCCTATCGGCCCGCCGCACCAGGGCGAGGACAGGGCTGCGGATGCGCCGCCCGAGCGACAGTGCCAGGGCGAGGCCGAGGCCGAAGGCGACGGCGCCGCCGGCGAGAAAGATCAGCAGCGGCCGCAGCCAGTTCGTCCGATGATCGGCCAGCCGCTCGCCGACGACGACGCTCCAGCCGGGCGCCCGGCGCAGGCGGTGGAAGGCATAGAGTACCGGCCTGGCCTCGGCGGTGTCGCGGAACATGCCGCTTGCCTCGGCACCATTGCCGAGAGGCACCGCAATGGCCGCGGCGCCGGGGGAGGCCCCGCCATCGTCGGAGCGCGCGACGATCCGGTTCTGTGCATCGACAATCGCGGCGACGGCGCCGTGATTCAGCTCCTGGTCGGCCAGCAGCCGGGCGAGCCGCTCGGCCGGAACCGCCATCGTCACCACCGCCTGGGCGTCTGGCGTCGGCGCCGCCGCGGCGGCCTGCGCGCGGCCCGAAGCCTGGCCTTCGATCAGGTTGGCGATGGCCGCCTGGCGGGTCAGCAATGCGCGCTGGACCAGCTCGGCCGTGGCCGGCGCGGTCACCGGGACCGGATCGGGCAGCGCATCCTCGGACCGCATGGTGTCCAGCCGCTGCGGGTAGCCCTGCACGGCCTCATGCACCACCACGGCGCCGCCAAGCCGCGTCGTCGCCGTCACCGCCCAGATGCGGAAGGCGCGGCTGTCCTCGAGCCGGAGCAGCGGCGAGCTGGCGAGGGCGAGCACGGCGGTCTGGAAGATCTCGAACTCGCCATCAACCGCCAGTGACAACGCGCGGGCGGTATCCTTGAGCCGTTCCTCCGAGGCGGCGCGGTAGAGGCCCGCCAAGTGCCAGGCCGTGGCGCCGCCGAGCGCGAGGCTCGGCACGAGCACCGCCAGCACCAGCCCGAGCAGATGCCCGGCAAGGCCGACGCGCCCGTGGCGTTCCATGGGCCCGCCCTGCCTGGCCATGCCGCTTTCCCCAGCCCCCTTCGTGAGCGGCAATACTGCCTCTTACCGGCGCAACGACGCCAGTTGCGATTGCGCCGCCCTGGGCAGCAGCATGGGCAGGATGATGCCGACGCCGATGCCCCAGGCGCCGTTGATCAGCACCGAGATCAGCATCCGCACCGGGTTGAAGCCGGCGGCCACCGGCTGGCCCTTCAGCGGCGCCACGACGAACCAGCCGACCAGCGCTGCCACCAGGCCGAGCAGCAGGCCGCTCAGCCAACCTGGCATCCGCCGCAGGCGCGGCAGCGCCAGCCCGTAGGGAATGCCGTAGAGGCCGCCCCAGAAGCAGAGGCTGGCGATCAGCGGCACGCCGTAGGGCGGCATCGGATTCGTTGGGAAGGGCGGCGGCATCCAGCCGATCACATGGAGCAGGCCCCACATGCCCTGATGAAAGGTCAGGACGGCAAGCACGGCGGCCAGGAAGCCGAGCGAGGCACGGACCAGTGCGGGCATGGGGGATCCTCGTTGGGAAGGAGGGTAGTCTGCGCGGGAGAGGATAGACCGTTGCGCGGCACCCTCAAAGCAGGCTGGTCAGACGTCCACCTCCGCCTCGTCGAGCTTCGCCGCATTCTCCTGGATGAATTTGAACCGAAGCTCCGGCTTGCGGCCCATCAACGCCTCCATCAGCTCCGCGGTGCGCGTGCGCTCCTCGGGCGGCAGGACGACCTTCAGCAGCGTGCGGCGCTTCGGGTCCATCGTCGTTTCCTTCAGCGCCGCCGGCGGCATCTCGCCGAGGCCCTTGAAGCGGCTGACCTCGACCTTGTGGCTCGGCTTGAACTCGCGCTTCAGGATGCGCTCGCGGTCGGCGTCGTTCATCGCATAGACCGACTTGCCGCCATGCTGCAGCCGGTAGAGCGGTGGCTGGGCGAGGTGGAGCCGGCCCTGGCGCACCAGCTCGGGCAGTTCCTTGTAGAAGAATGTCATCAGCAGGGCGGCGATATGGGCGCCGTCCACATCGGCATCGGTCATGATGACGATGCGGCCGTAGCGCAGGCGGGCGATGTCGAACCGCTCGCCCGCGCCGCAGCCGAGCGCCTCGATCAGGTCCTTCAGCTCCTGGTTCTGCCGCAGCTTGTCGGCCGAGGCGGAGGCGACGTTCAGGATCTTGCCGCGCAGCGGCAGCACCGCCTGGGTCTCCCGGTCGCGCGCCTGCTTGGCTGAGCCGCCGGCCGAATCGCCCTCGACCAGGAACAGCTCGGTGCCCTCGGCGCTCTCGCGCGAGCAGTCCGCCAGCTTGCCGGGCAGGCGAAGCTTCCGCGTCGCCGACTTGCGTGGCGTGTCCTTCTGCTCGCGGCGCCGGATGCGCTCCTCGGCTCGTTCGATGGCCCAGGTGAGGAGGTTGCCGGCCGTGGTCGGGTCGCCCGCGAGCCAATGGTCGAAATGGTCGCGCAGCGCCGTCTCGACCAACTTCGTGGCCTCGGGGCTGGTCAGCTTCTCCTTGGTCTGGCCCTGGAATTGCGGGTCCCGGACAAAGACGCTCAGCATGCCGGCGAGACCGCCGAACAGGTCCTCCGCGGTGACGCTGGCGGCGCGCTTCTCCTTCTTCAGCTCGCCATAGGCGCGGAGGCCCTTCACCAGCGCGCCGCGCAGCCCGGCCTCATGCGTGCCGCCCTGCGGCGTCGGGATGGTGTTGGCATAGGTGGAGAGGAAGCCGTCGCCCTGCTCCAGCCAGGTGACGGCCCATTCGCAGCGCCCGGCGCCCTCCGGGAAGGTCGCCTCGCCGACATAGGGAGCGGGGACGACCTGGCTGCGGCCTTCGAGCGCCGAGCCGAGGAAGTCGGCCAGGCCGCCCGGGAAATGCAGCGTCGCCGCAGCCGGCGTCTCTCCGGTGGCGAGGGAGGCGTCGCAGGCCCAGCGGATTTCGACGCCGCGATAGAGATAAGCCTTGGAGCGGCAGAGCCGGTACAACCGCGCGGCCGCGAAGTCGAGCTTTCCGAAGATCTCCGGGTCCGGCTTGAAGCGGATGGTGGTGCCGCGCCGGTTGTGGATCGGCCCGGCATTCTTCAGCTTGCCGAGCGGCTTGCCGCGCGCATAGGCCTGAGTGAAGAGGGTGCGGTCGCGCGCCACCTCCACTTCCAGCCGCTCCGCCAGCGCATTGACGACCGAGGAGCCGACGCCGTGCAGGCCGCCCGAGGTCTCGTAGGCCTTGCCGGAGAATTTCCCGCCCGAGTGCAAGGTGGTGAAGATCACCTCGAGCGCCGAAAGCTTCGGGAATTTCGGGTGCGGGTCGGTCGGGATGCCGCGCCCGTTGTCGCGGACGGTCAGCCAGTTGCCCGGCTCCAGCGTGACCTCGATGCGGTCGGCATGGCCCGCCACCGCCTCGTCCATGGCGTTGTCGATGATCTCGGCGGCGAGATGGTGCAGGGCGTTCTCGTCGGTGCCGCCGATATACATGCCCGGCCGGCGGCGGACGGGCTCCAGCCCCTCCAGCACCTCGATATCCTTGGCGGAATAGCTGGCCGCCTCGGTTGCGGTGGCGATGCCGCCCTTGCCGCCGGGGCGGCGGCCGCCGAAAAGATCGTTCATGTCTTGTTCCCCTGTTGCGGCAAAGATAGCCGCCAGAGGCGCCCGATACAATGAGGGCGGCGGGTTGCCCCGCCGCCCGGCGCATCACTGTGGCTTTCGAGGCGCCTGAGTCAGGGCGCCTTGTCCTGCGGCAGGTGCGCCTCGATCATCCACAGCATCTTGTCCGCGGCGCGGGACTGCTCGGTCAGCAGGTCGGCCGTGTCGGCATCGCCCGCCTCGTCCGTGGTGTCGATGCCCTCGCGCAGCGCCTTGCCGACCATGGCGTAGCGGTCGGCGAGCTGCACCACATGGTCCATGCCGGCATAGACATCGGTCGGGTAGGGCGGCAGGCGCGTGCTGGCGGCCAGGGTCTGGGTCACGCCGTTGGCCGTGCCGCCGAGCTGGACGATGCGCTCGGCCAGGTCATCGGTCGATTCCTGGAGCGCGTTGTAGAATTCCTCGAACAGCTTGTGCAGCTCGCCGAAATGCGGGCCCTTCACGTTCCAATGCGCCTGCCGGGTGGCATTGTAGAGGTCGATCGTATCGACCAGGCAAGCCTGCAGCACGCCGATCGAGACCTGCTTCGCATTGCTCGGCACGTCGTTGCGGGTGGTATGGGTCTTGGCGGCCTTCGCCATGGGTAACTCCTCCGTTCGGTCACCGGTACATGTGGAGCGTCCGGGCCAGAGGGAAGCCCCCCTTGCCGCGTCCGCTGCCATGCCGCAGCGCAGAAGGCCCGCCCGGGACGCGCGGGGCTTCAGTGACAAACCCGTGTGCGGGGCCATTGCGGGGGAAGATGGGCCCGCTGTCAGCCCGTCGTCATGCCGGGGCCACGCCTGGGGGCGCAAGCTCGGCCGCATGACAACCGGAGGGACGGTGCGATGGGTGGGCTGATGCATGTGCTGCGGACGAACAGCTTGCCGTCGATCGCCGTCGCGCTGCTGTTGGCGGCGGGGCTGACCGCCATTGGTCAGACCCAGTTCGCCTCGCTGATGGCCTGCATCGGTGGGATACTGCTGATGTGGAAGAGCGAGCGCGACAACCCGGGCGCCCCGCCCGAGCTCGACCCCGCCTGATCATGGATGGACGTTGAGGAAGCGGGCCGCCTCCGGCGCCTCGCCATCCCCGCCCTGATGCAGGGCGGCGGCGCGGGACAGGGCGGCGCGATCGCCCTCCGTCAGGCGGGATTCCTCGCGCAGATGCTCGGTCCAGCTGTCGACGATCCAGAGCTCCACCCAGCGCTCGGGATGGGCGACATCCTCGTAGAGGCTCCAATTCCCCGCGCCTGAGCGCAGCCTGACACGCCGGACCTCCTGCATGGCGGCGAGGAAGGCGCGGCGCTGCGCCGGGTCGATCCGGTAGCGGACCACCTCCATCACCCGGCCGGAAGCCTCGCCCAGGAGGCCGCGCAGCTCGGCGGCGGGCGCCTCGGGCTGCGGCATGACGGCGGAAGCGGGCGGCGCCTCGCTCAACGCCAGGCTGTCGATCCGCCAGGGCCTGACCAGCACCGCGGCGATGGCGCAGCCGGCCGCCGCCAGGCCGAGGGCGAGCGGCACGCTGAAGCTGCCGCCGAGCCAGCCGGCCAGTGCCGAACCGAGTGCCATTACCCCGAAGAAGCTGAGCTGGTAGATGGCGATGGCGCGCGCCCGCACCCAGCCCGGCGCCGCCAGCTGCGCCGCGGCGGCGAGGGTGCTCCCCGCCGTGATCCAGGCCGCGCCGTAGAACAGCATCCCGAGCACCGCCGGCGCCCAGTGATGCGAGACGGCGAGGATCGCCATGGCGACGGCGGCGAGGATGGAGGCCCAGAACACCGTGCCGCTGCGGTCGAGCCGCCCGCGCAACGCGGGCAGGGCGAAGCCGGCGGCTACTGCAGAAAGGCCCATTACCCCGAGCATCAGGCCGAAGGCCTGCGGGCCAAGCCCCAATTGCTGGCGGACGAAGAGCGGCAGCAGCCCCCAGACCGCCGCGGTGAAGAGGAAGAAGGCGCAGGCCCGGAGGATGGTCGCCTGCATCGCCGGGCTCGCCTGGACGAAGCGCATCCCGGCCCGCATGGCGGAGAGCAGGTGCTCCTTCGGCATCCGCCGCGGCGGCTCTGACCTGCGCCAGAACAGCAGTGCCAGGATCAGCACGAGGAAGGCGACCGCGTTCAGCGCGAAGGCCGCTTCCGGGCCGGCCGCGGCGATGGCGAAGCCGCCCAGCGCAGGCCCCACCGCCCGTGCCAGGTTGAAGCCGATGCCGTTCAGCGCAATGGCGCCGACCAGGTCTTCGCGCGGCACCAGCTCGTTGGTGGTGGCGGCCCAGGCGGGGAAGTTCATCGCGCTGCCGATGCCGATGGCGAAGGTAAGGGCCAGCAGGCCCCAGGGGCCGATCGCGTCGGTCACCGTCAGCACGGCGAGGATCAGCGCCATCAGCAGCACCCAGGCCTGGGCGCCGAGCAGGAAGAGGCGTCGGTCGACGATGTCGGCCAGGGCGCCCGCCGGCAGGGCCAGCAGGAAGACCGGCAGCATGGTCGCCGCCTGCACCAGCCCGACCATGAAGGGTGAGGGCGAGAGGCTGGTCATCAGCCAGCCGGCGCCGGTGTTCTGCATCCAGCCGCCGATATTGCTGGCGAGCGTCGCCAGCCAGAGCATGCGGAAGACGGAATGTCGGAGAGGAGCGAATGCGCGGGGAAGAGCCATGCCGCCAGAGTGCCAGCCTCACCCGGTCCTGCCGATAGTGAACCTCTTGTGGTGGCCCGCTCAGGGCCGAGCCGATGCCAAGACTGCCTCAGAATTCGGCGTCGAATTCCAATTCCGTGATGCGCGCCTCCGGCTCCTGCCGCGCCGCGGCGATCCATTCCTGCACCTCGGGCCAGCCGAGGACGGTGTGTGCGAAGCCCTCGCAGGCCTCGTCCAGCGCCACGTCGTAGCTGCGGCAGCGCAGCACGACCGGCGCATACATCGCATCCGCGAGGCAGGGCCTGTCGCCGAACAGCCAGGGCCCGCCCCAACGCTCCAGGCAGCCGCGCCAAAGGGAGAAGATGCGCTCGAGATCCGCCCGCGCCGCCGACCAGACGGTGAAGCCTGGCACATGGGCGCGGAGGTTCATCGGCAGGGAGGAGCGCAGCGCATGGAAGCCTGCATGCATCTCGCCGCAGATCGAACGGCAGCGCGCCCGGGCCAGCCGCTCCGCCGGCAACAGTCCTGCCTCCGGCCGCAGCTCGTTCAGATACTCGGCGATGGCGAGCGTGTCCCACAGCTCCGCCCCGTCATGCAGCAGGCAGGGCAGCAGGATCGAGGAGGATTGCAGCAGCAGCTCGGCCCGCGTCGCCGGGTCGTCCGGCGAGACCAGCTCGGTGTCGAAGGGCAGGCCGGAAAGGCGGAGGATCAGCCAGCCGCGCAGCGACCAGGAGGAGTAGTTGCGGCTGCTGATGCGCAGCACCGCACGCGACGCCTTGGGCTGCGGAGGGGCAGGCCTGCGACGCCTGGTTTCCGACATCCCGCTCTCCCCCGCTGCCCGTGTCAGGCTAGCAGCCGGTTCGCTGTTGCGAAACCACGCTCTGCTGTCACCATGCGCCATCGCAGGCGAGGCGCGACAGGGACCGCCGATGATCTATCAGATGCTCCAGGCCGGGCAGGACGTGCTCACTCCCTGGCGGCTCCAGGCGCGGGGCTGGGCCGGCATCCTCTCGCGGATGCCGGCGCGGTACCGGGCCTTCGATGCGCTGCACGTGCTGCGCGGCACGTTCGAGACCTTCGGCCATGCCGGCGTCACCCATAGCCGCCCGGATTTCGGGATCGGCCCGGTCCGCGTCGGCAACCGGCTGGTCGAGGTGCGGGAAGAGGTCGTCGCCGCCACGCCCTTCGCCAGCCTGCTGCATTTCAGGAAGGAGATCGACATCCGCCTGCCGCGCGTGCTGGTGGTGGCGCCGATGTCCGGCCATTTCGCGACGCTGCTGCGCGGCACCGTGCAGGTGCTGCTGCAGGACCACGATGTCTACATCACCGACTGGCACAACGCGCGGGACGTGCCCCCCGAGGCCGGCCGCTTCGGCCTCGACGAGTTCGTCGAGCATGTGATGCGCTTCATCGAGAAGGTCGGGCCGGGCGGCCATGTGCTCGCCGTCTGCCAGCCGGTGGCCGCGGTGCTCGCCGCCGTCGCGCTGATGGCCGAGGACCGCAACCCCTGCTCGCCCCGCACGATGACGCTGATGGCGGGCCCGATCGACACCCGCCAGCACCCGACGGAGGTGAACCGGCTGGCCAAGACCCGGCCGATCGCCTGGTTCGAGCGGAGGATGATCGACCGCGTGCCATGGCGCCACCGCGGGGCGGGGCGGCGGGTCTATCCCGGCATGCTCCAGCTCGCTGCCTTCATGGCGATGAATCTCGGGCGGCACATGGCGGCGCATCACCATCAGGTCTGGCACCTTGCCGATGGCGAGGTGGCGAAGGCCGCCATGCATCGGCGCTTCTACGACGAGTATTTCGCGGTCATGGACCTGCCTGCCGAATTCTTCCTCGAGACCGTCGCCGCCATCTTTCAGGACCATGCGCTTCCTGAGGGACGCCTCGCCTGGCGCGGCCGCCCGGTGCGGCCCGAGGCGATCCGCCGCACCGCCGTCATGACGGTGGAGGGCGAGCGCGACGACATCTGCGGCATCGGCCAGACCATGGCGGCGCTCGACCTCTGCCGCAGCGTGCCGGTGACGATGCGGCGGCACCACCTGCAAACGGGCGTCGGACATTACGGCGTCTTCAGCGGCCGGCGCTATGCGCAGGCGATCTACCCGCGGGTGCGGGAGATGATTCAGGCACATGAGGGCTAGGGATGCTCGATAGGCTGTTTTCGATTGCTGCCCGCGGCAGTACGCCGCGGCGGGAGGTGCTGGCAGGGGCCACCACCTTCCTCACCATGGCCTATATCGTCATCATTAATCCGCAGATCATGGCCACCACCGGGATGGATGCGGGTGCCGCCTTCGCCGCCACCTGCCTCGCCGCCGCCATCGGCTCGGCGCTGATGGGGCTGCTGGCGAATTTCCCGATCGCCCTCGCGCCGGGGATGGGGCTCAACGCCTATTTCGCCTTCGCCGTGGTGGGCGGCATGGGCGTGTCCTGGCAGGTGGCGCTGGGCGCCGTCTTCCTTTCCGGGCTGATCTTCCTCGCCGTCTCGCTGCTGCGCGTCCGGGAGTGGCTGGTGAACGGCATCCCGCTCGGCCTCAAGCTCGGCATCGCCGCCGGCATCGGCTTCTTCCTCGGCCTGATCGGGCTGAAGGGGATGGGCTTGGTCGTGGCGCATCCGGCGACACTGGTGACGCTCGGGCCGCTGTCCGAAACCTCGACGCTGCTCTCCTGCCTCGGCTTCCTGCTGATCGCCGGGCTCTCGGCGCGGCGGGTGCCGGGGGCGCTGGTCATCGGCATCCTGGCGACGGCGCTGCTTGGCCTGCCCTTCGGGCTGACGGAGTTCGGCGGCGTCGTCAGCGTACCGCCCTCGCTGGCGCCGACCTTCCTGCAGATGGACATCGCTGGCGCGCTCGGCCTCGGCATCGCCGGCATCGTCTTCACCTTCTTCCTGGCCGACCTGCTCGACAACACCGGCACGCTGATCGCCACAACGCACCGCGCCGGACTGATGCGGCCGGACGGCACCGTACCCAATCTCGGCCGCGCGCTCTTCGCCGACAGCGGCGGGGCGATCCTGGGTGCCGCGCTCGGGACCAGCACGACGGTCAGCTACATCGAGAGTGCCGCCGGCATCCAGGCCGGCGGGCGCACCGGGCTGACGGCGGTGACGGTGGCCGCGCTCTTCCTGCTGACGCTCTTCCTCGCGCCGCTGGCGACGGCGATCCCCGGCTTCGCTACCGCGCCCGCGCTCGTCTTCGTCGCCTGCCTCATGGCCCAGGCGTTGCGGTCGGTGGAGTGGGACGAGATGACGGAATACGTCCCCGCCATGATCACCGCCCTTGCGATGCCCTTCACCTTCTCGATCGCCACCGGCATCGGCATCGGATTCATCAGCTATGCGGCGTTGAAGCTGCTGGCCGGGCGAGGGGCCGAGGTGAGCGGCGCGGTCTGGCTGATCGCAGCGCTCTGCATCGCCAAATTCGGACTGGCCTGACCATGCAACCCATCTGCCTCAGCTTCGACAACGGCCCGACGCCCGGCGTGACCGAGACAGTGCTGGAGGTGCTGGCGCGCCGCCGCATCCCGGCGATGTTCTTCACCGTCGGCGAGCGGCTGCGTGACCCGGCCGCGCGCAAGCTTGCCGAGCGCGCGCGGGCCGAGGGCCATCCGGTCGGCAACCACACGCTGACGCATGGCGCGCCACTCGGACGCCGCGGCGGCGCCGAGGCCGTCCATGAAATTCAGGAGACGGATGCGCTGCTCGGCCCGCTGCGCGAACCGGAGCGGCTGTTCCGCCCGAATGGCGGCGGCGGCACGCTCGGGCCGCATCTGCTGAACGCCTCCGCGGCCGCGTATCTCCGGACGGGCGGCCATACGGTGGTGCTGTGGAACGCCGTGCCGCGCGACTTCGCCGACCCCGAGGGCTGGCCGGACACCGCCCTCGCCATGGCCGAGGCCGCGACCGCGCCCGTGCTGATGGTGCTGCACGACCTGCCGAACGGCGCCATGCGCCATCTCGACCGCGTGCTGGGCATGCTCGCCGATCGAGGCGCCCGCTTCCTCGCCGAGCCGCCGGCAGAGTGCGTCCCGCTCCGCGCCGGCCAGCCGATGCCCGGCTTCGCTGCCTGCGTCTCGGAGGACCCGATGCCATGAAGCGCCGCCATCTCCTTGCCCTCGCCCTCGCCCTGCCAGCCACGGCCGCGCGGGCGCAGGCCTGGCCCGACCATCCGGTCCGATTGGTCGTGCCCTTCGCCGCCGGGACGACGACCGATATCCTCGGCCGCATCGCCAGCGCTGCCATCGCCCAAGGGGTGGGCCAGCCCGTCGTCGTCGACAACCGCAGCGGCGCCGGCGGCACGGTCGGCACGGCGGCGGTGGCGCAGGCGGCGCCGGACGGGCACACGCTGCTCTTCGGCACCAGCGGCACCATGGCAACCAACCCGGCGATCATGCCGAACCTGTCCTACGACCCGCTGCGTGACTTCGCGTCGGTCGCCAGCTTTGCGCGCACCTCCGTACTGCTCGGCGTCAGGCCGCAACTCGGCGTGGCGACGCTTGACGAGTTCCTGGCGCTGGCGCGGCGGCGGTCGCTTTCGGTCGGCTCGGCGGGCACCGGCACGACGGGTCATCTCACCCAGGCCCTGCTGCAACTGCGCAGCGGCGTGGCGACGACGCATGTGCCCTATCGCGACGGAGCACGGGCGGTGACCGACCTGCTGAACGGCACGCTGGATGCGATGGTGTACCACCCGCTCGGCTTCCTGCCGCACATCCAGTCGGGTGCGATCCGGCCGCTCGCCGTCACCGGCGCGACACGGCATTCCCTTTTCCCCGAGGTGCCGACCATGGCGGAGGCCGGCCAGCCGGGCGTGGTGGTGGAAGGCTGGTGGGCAATCTTTGCCCCGGCGAGGACGCCAACGCCGATAATCGCGCGGCTCAACGCCCTGACGAACGCTGCGCTGGCAGCGCCCGCGACCCTGGCGGAACTGCGCCGCCAGGGCCTCGAGGTGATGGGCGGCACGCCGGAGGCGCTGGCCGAGCAAACCCGCGCCGAAGTGGCGGCGCAGCGCGAACTCGTCCAGGCCGCCGGCATCACCGCCGACTGATCAGCGGTTCTCCTTCAGCCGCCCGTCATTCTCCGGGTCCTTCACCCGGCCCTGGCCGCCATGCTCGACATCCTGGCGCCCATCCGTGGTGTGCTTGGAGATGCCTTGGTCGCGGTTCTCCTTGAGGCGCCCGTCATGCTCCGGGTCCTTCACCTGGCCGCGCTGGCCAGTGTGGTCCGCCTGCTGGCCGCTGCTGTGCTGGCCGCCGCTCTGGCCGCCCTCACCGCCGCGGTTGCCCTTGAGGCGCCCGTCATGCTCCGGGTCCTTCACCTGGCCGCGCTGGCCGGTGTGGTCCGCCTGCTGGCCGCCGCTGTGCTGGCCGCCGCTCTGGCCGCCCTCGCCGCCACGGTTGCCCTTGAGGCGCCCGTCATGCTCGGGGTCCTTCACCTGGCCGCGCTGGCCGGTGTGGTCGGCCTGCTGGCCGCCGCTCTGGCCGCCCTCACTGCCGCGGTTCTCCTTGAGGCGACGATCCGTCTCCGGATGCTTCACATCACCCTGGCCATGATCCCCGTGACGACCGTCCTGCTTCGTTGCCATGTCATAGGCTCCCGTTGCTGTGTGACGTGCCTATCAACGGGCTGGCGCTGGCACTGTTCGACGGAAGCACGAAAACTTCAGGCCCTTGCGGAGACGTCGTTGCTTACCCTGTCAGCAATCGCGCTGATCGACGGCAATTCGACATTGGCGAAGGCGAGACGCAGATGCCGCTCCTGCTCCGGGCCGAAGAAGGGTCCGGGCAGGCCAAGCAGCCCGCGTCCGGTTGCCAGCGCCTCCGCCGCCGGCATGGCCGACGGACCATCCTCCGGCAGGCGGAGATAGGCGAAATAGGCGCCTAGCGCATCGAGGCGCCAGCCGGGCAGCCGCGCCGCCACCCGCCGGAAGGCTTCGCCGCGCTCCGCCATGATGGCGCGGTTGCCCGCCCGCCAGTCGCGCAGCGCTGGTACCGCCCAGGCCAGCGCCGCCTGCGCCGCCCGTGGCGGGCAGATCTGCTGCGTATCCAGCGCCTTCAGCAGCGCTTCGCGGAAGACCGGCCCACAGGCGATGGCGCCGACGCGGTGGCCCGGCACGCAATAGGCCTTGGAGAAGCTGTAGAGATGCACGAGCCCGTCGCGCCAACCGGCGTCACGGAACAGGTCGTGCGGCGGGCAGGCTTCCGCGGGGAGGAAGTCCCGGTAGGTTTCGTCCAGCACCAGCCAGGCGCCGTGCCTTCGGCAGAGCGCCGCCGCCTCGGCGATCAGCGTGGCCGGGTACACCGCCCCGGTCGGGTTGTTCGGCGTCACCAGCACCAGCACGCGCCCGCCGGCTTTGAGCGCCGCCTCGATCCCCTCGCGCGTCGGCACGAAGCCGTCTTCCGCGCGGCAGGGCAGGGGGATCGCCGGGATGCCTGCCATCTCCAGCGCCATGCGATGGTTGAAGTACCAGGGCACCGGCAGCACCACCGGCCCGCCGAGTACCGCCATGGTCATGCTGAAGGCGAGGTTGCAGCCCGCGGTGATGGCAATGTCGGCCGCGGCGATATCGGCGCCGTAGAAGGCTGCCATGTCCTCCGCCAGCGCTTCGCGCAGCGGCAGGTCGCCATCGATCGGCCCGTAGCCGGAGGTCGCGCGGTCGCCCGCCAGGCTCGCCAGCCGTGCCAGCAACTCGGGATGCGGCGGATAGCCTGGCACCGCCTGGGTGAGGTCGATCAGCGGCCCCGCCGCGCCTGCATAGCGCGCGGCCCAGCCGCGCACGGTCGGGATGGCCGGCGCCGCCGTCGCCTGGATGCGGGGCGAAAGGGTGGGCGTCATGCCTGCCGGATCACCTTGCGCGCCTGCATGTCCTCGATCTCCTCCGCGCTGAAGCCAAGCTCCCGCAGCACCTCCGCCGTATGCTCGCCGAGGCGTGGGGCGAGACGGCGGATATTCGCCGGCGTCCGCTCGAATCTCGTCGGCGGCTTCGCCATGCGGATGCGCCCCTCGCTCGGGTGGTCGTGCTCCTCGAACATGCCGACCGCCTTGAGGTGCGGATGCTCCAGCACGTCCTCGACGCGCGTGAAGCCGGTGGCCGGTATGTCGTGCCGCTCGCAGAGCGCCAGCCACTCCGCCGTCGTCTTGCCGCGCGCGATCTCGGCCATCGCCGCATAGACCGCGTCGATATTGGCGTTGCGCCTCACCGGGTCGCGGACGGAAAGCGTCTCGATCAGGTCCTCCCGCCCGGCGATTGTGAAGAAGGTGACCCAGTTGGCGGTGGAATAGGGCAGCAGGGTGATGTGCCCGTCCCTGGTCGGCGCCGGCTTGCGGTGGCGGAGGCGCTTGTACCCCGCCTCGCCGTTACGCGGTTCGAAGCCGAGGCCGCCCAGATGCTCGACGCTCAGGAAGGCCGTCAGCGTCTCCAGCATCGGCACCTCGACGAGTTGGCCCTCGCCCGTCCGCTCGCGGTGGTAGAGCGCGGCGAGCACGCCGGAAAGCAGTTGCATGCCCGTCACCTTGTCGGCGATGAGCGAGGGGACGAACATCGGCTGGCCCTGGTCCTCGCCGACGATATCGGCAAAGCCGGAGGAGGCCTGGATGATCTCGTCGAAGGCCGGCCGCGCACGATAGGGCCCGTCCTGCCCGAAGCCCGTGGCGACGGCAAAGACCAGGCGCGGGTTAAGCGCCCGGCACTGCTCCGGCCCGAAGCCGAGGCGCGCCATGCCGGCGGGACGGATATTCGTCACCAGCACATCCATCTGCGGGATGAGGCGGCGCAGCACCTCCGCCCCTTCGGGCGACTTCAGGTCGATGGCGAGGTCGCGCTTGTTGCGGTTGATGCCGAGGAAGACCGAGGCCATGCCGCGATTCCGGTAGACGCCGGAATTGCGCACGATGTCGCCGCTCGGAGGCTCGACCTTGATGATCTCGGCACCCCAGTCGCCCAGCATCTGCGTGCAGAAGGGGCCGAGCACCACGGCAGTGAGGTCGAGCACGCGCAGCCCCTTCAGCGGGCCGGTGGCTTCCTTGGGCATCTCGTCTAGCATGGCATTCCCCCGTTGCGGGGAGGATAGGGCGGCTGGCCCTGAATCGAAAAGGGCCGCGCCTCGCGGCGCGGCCCCCTTTCGGCGTCGGTCCTGCTCAGACCGAGTAGTACATCTCGAACTCGACCGGGTGCGGGGTGTGCTCGAAGCGGTAGACCTCGCCCCACTTCAGCTCGATGTAGCTCTCGATCTGGTCCTTGGTGAAGACGTCGCCGGCCAGCAGGAACTCGTGGTCGGCCTCGAGCGCGCCGAGCGCCTCGCGGAGCGAGCCGCAGACGGTCGGGATGCCCTTCAGCTCCTCCGGCGGCAGGTCGTAGAGGTCCTTGTCCATCGGGTCGCCCGGGTGGATCTTGTTCTTGATGCCGTCGAGGCCGGCCATCAGCATCGCCGAGAAGGCGAGGTAGGGGTTCGCGCCGGGGTCCGGGAAGCGGACCTCGACGCGCTTCGCCTTCGGGCTCGTCGCATAGGGGATGCGGCAGGAGGCGGAGCGGTTGCGGGCCGAGTAGGCCAGCAGCACGGGGGCCTCGAAGCCCGGGATCAGCCGCTTGTAGCTGTTGGTCAGCGGGTTGGTGAAGGCGTTCAGCGCCTTGGCGTGCTTGATGATGCCGCCGATGTAGTAGAGCGCTTCCATCGACAGGTCGGCATAGCCGTTGCCGGCGAAGAGCGGCTTGCCGTCCCGCCAGATCGACTGGTGGACATGCATGCCCGAGCCGTTGTCGCCATAGACCGGCTTCGGCATGAAGGTCGCGGTCTTGCCGTAGCTGTGGGCGACGTTGTGGATGCAGTACTTGTAGATCTGCATGAAGTCCGCCTGCTGCACCAGCGGGCCGAACTTGGTGCCGAGCTCGTGCTGCGACTGCGCCACCTCATGGTGGTGCTTCTCGCCGGGGACGCCCATCTCGATCATGGTCGAGAGCATCTCGGCGCGCAGGTCGACCTCGCTGTCGACCGGGTTGACCGGGAAGTAGCCGCCCTTCACGCCGGGCCGGTGGCCCATATTGCCTTCCGGGTAGTCCTTCATGTTGGCGCCCGGGCCCTCGATGCTCTCGAGGGAGAAGTGGCCGAAATTGCCGCCCGTGCCGAACTTCACGCTGTCGAACACGAAGAACTCGGCCTCGGGGCCGAAGAAGGCGGTGTCGCCGATGCCGGTCGACTTCAGGTAGGCCTCGGCGCGCTTCGCGGTCGAGCGCGGGTCGCGCGAGTACATCTGGCCGGTCGAGGGCTCGATGATGTCGCAGAACAGGATGAGCTGCGGCTTGGCCGAGAAGGGATCCATGCAGGCATTCTCGGGGTCCGGCATGAGGATCATGTCGGACTCGTTGATCGCCTTCCAGCCGGCGATCGAGGAGCCGTCGAACATGATGCCGTCCTCGAACATCTCCGCCTCCATGGTGGAGACGTGCTGGGCGGTGTGCTGCCACTTGCCGCGCGGGTCCGTGAAGCGGAAGTCCACGTACTCGACGCTGTGCTCCTTGATCATCTCCATGACCTTGGAGACGGCGGCTGCCTTATCCGACATGCGCTTTATCCTGTACCGTTGGTCCCGAGGCCCCTTGCGGCGCCCCCATGATGCCCCCTGCCGCGCCACGGGCCGGGCCCGCCGCGCGACCCGGCCGGTTGGCCGGGTTTTCCACCGCCAGCCGCGGGTGCAACCCGGCTGCGGCTGATGGCCCGCACTGATGCACCATTCCGGCCCGTGGCGAAATCCGGAATCCGTGATGCATCGGCGTCCTGGCTAGACCGCGTCGTCGCCCCGTTCGCCGGTGCGGATGCGGATCACCTCCTGGATCTCGGAGATGAAGATTTTGCCGTCGCCGATCCGCCCGGTGCGCGCGGCCTGGGAGATCGCCTCGACGGCGCGCTCCACCAGGTCGTCGGTGCAGATCACCTCGATCTTCACCTTGGGCAGGAAGTCGACGACATATTCGGCGCCCCGGTAGAGCTCGGTATGGCCCTTCTGGCGCCCGAAGCCCTTGGCCTCGACCACGGTCAGGCCCTGCAGGCCGATCTCGTGCAGCGCGTCCTTCACCTCGTCGAGCTTGAAGGGCTTGATGATGGCCTCGATCTTTTTCATCGGCTCCGCTTTGCGTTCCAGCGTTGAGGTCCCTGCCGGGACACCGACCCCCGGATCTCTCCGGCCTGACGTTTCCCGCGGCGGACACCCGCTGCGCCGTCGCCGTGCGGGATGTTTTGCACGGCCCGTGCCACGGGTTCAATCGGCCGCGGCTGGGGAATCCGCCGGTCCCGAGCCTGCTTGTGCTCTTTCTAAAAGCAAACAGACCATAAAAAAGGCAAAAGCGTCGGCGACGGAGAGCGGAACGGAAGCGTGGATCGGCCAGCACCCCGCCCGGACCGGGATAGGATCTGCAAGGTATGTCGGGCCGTGCTTTCGGGAGGGCCCCGGTTCGGAAGGCCGGCGGACGGCGCCAGATGACGCGAGGCGCGGGGATCACCCGCATCGTGCGCAACCCGCAACAAGCGTCATCGCTTGCCGCAAGCGGGGGGTATGCCCAATATGCGGACCATCTAGGGAACAGCTTGATGAAGCCGCAAAACGACCTGCTCTCGGCCACCGGCACGACCATCTTCACCGTCATGTCGGCGCTCGCCGTCCAGCACGGCGCCATCAATCTCGGCCAGGGCTTCCCCGATTACGATGGGCCGGAGGACGTCATCGAGGCCGCCGCCGCGGCGCTGAAGGACGGGCGCAACCAGTACCCTCCGCTGACCGGCGTGCCGGAGCTGCGCGGGGCTGTCTCCGCCCACAACCAGCGATTCTACGGCATCGAGGCCGACCCGAATGCCGAGGTCATCGTCACCTCCGGCGCCACCGAGGCGATCACCGCCTGCCTCATGGCCGTCCTCAACCCGGGCGACGAATGCGTGCTGATCGAGCCGCTCTACGACACCTACCTGCCGGTGGTGCGGATGCTGGGCGCGACCCCGAAGCTGGTCCGCCTTTCTCCCCCGAAATGGGAGCTGCCGCGGGCCGAGCTGGCCGCCGCCTTCGGGCCGAAGACCAAGGCGATCCTGCTCAACTCGCCGATGAACCCGACCGGCAAGGTCTTCACCGCAGCGGAACTCGCCTTCCTCGCCGACCTCATCGCCCGGCACGACTGCTACGCCATCTGCGACGAGGTTTATGAGCACCTGACCTTCGATGGCTGGAAGCACATCCCGCTGATGACCCTGCCGGGCATGCGGGAGCGCTGCATGCGGATCGGCTCGGCCGGCAAGACCTTCAGCCTGACCGGCTGGAAGGTCGGCTACATCACCTGCGACCGCACGCTCGCCCCGAACGTCGCCAAGGCGCACCAGAATCTCACCTTCACCACGCCCCCTAACCTGCAGCGGGGCGTCGCCGTCGGGCTGGCGAAGGAGGATGCCTATTTCGCCGGCCTCTCCGCCAGCCTCCAGGCCCGGCGGGACCGGCTGGCGACGGGCCTCGCCGAGCTCGGCTTCGGCGTGCTGCCCACCCAGGGCAGCTACTTCATCACCACGGATTTCCGGCCCTTGGGCTTCAACAGCGACGATGTGGCCTTCTGCCGCATGCTGACCGAGGAGGCGAAGGTGACGGCCATCCCCGTCACCGCCTTCTACGCCAGCGCCGACGCACCGGGCCACTATGCCCGCTTCGCCTTCTGCAAGGGCGAGGCGGTGATCGACGCGGCACTGGAGCGGATGCGCAACTGGCTCGCCTCGCGTGGCGGCCGGCAGTTGACGGCGGTGGCCGGCTAGCTCTATCTCCTGCCTGCGCCGCGGTGCCAGCCGCGGCGCTCGATGTGGCGGCCTTAGCTCAGCTGGCAGAGCGTCGGCTTGTGGTGCCGAATGTCACGGGTTCGAGCCCCGTAGGTCGCCCATCCCTTTCCCCCTCCTCGCGGCCGGCGCAGGATGCGTCCTGACGGGACAGGGGAATGCTCCATGCAATTGACACTCGACGGCCGCGCCGCGCTCATCACCGGCGGCTCCAAGGGACTCGGGCTCGCCATGGCGAAGGCCTTCGCGGAGGCGGGCGGCCATGTCGCCATCGTCGCCCGCGGCCAGGCGGCGCTGGACGAGGCCGCGGCCGCCATCCGTGCCGCCGCGCCCCAGTCCAAGGTCGCCGCCATTGCCGCCGATGTGGGGACCGCCGAGGGCTGCGCCGCCGCCTTCGCCGCGGCGGAGCAGGCACTCGGCCAGGTCGATATCCTCGTCAACAATGCCGGTACCAGCCAGCGCGGGCCATTCCTCGAAGTGTCCGACGAGCTCTGGCAGAAGGACCTCGACCTGAAGCTCTTCGCCGCCATTCGCCTGGCGCGGCTGGCTTGGCCGGGGATGCAGGCGCGGCGCTGGGGCCGGATCATCAACGTGCTGAATATCGGCGCCAAGGCCCCACCCGCCGAGGGCGCGCCCACTGCCGTTTCCCGCGCCGCCGGCATGGCGCTCACCAAGGTGCAGGCGAATGAGGGGGCGAAGCACAACATCCTGGTGAATGCGATGCTGGTCGGCATCATCGAGAGCGACCAGTGGGTCCGCCGCCACGCGGCCGACCAGCGCAACATCACCTGGGAGGAGTGGAAGGAGGAGATGGGCAGGCCGGTGCCCGTCGGTCGTCTCGGCAAGCCGGAGGAATTCGCCGGGCTCGCGCTCTACCTGTGCAGCCAGGTCGGCGGCTATGTAACCGGAACCGCCATCAATGTGGATGGCGGGCGCAGCCCCGTGGTCTGAGCTGCGCCCGCCGCGCGCCTTACCGGCGGGCCGGATAGGCGCCGGAGGTGTTGGAGCCGGTGGCGCGGTCGTAGGCGCGCTCCGCCGCCGTGCCCGGCGGGTTGCCCGGGCGGCCATCGGCCTGGCGCGGATAGGCGCCGGAGAGATCGGTGCCGGCGGTGCGGTCCACGGCGCGCTCGGCGGCAGTGCCGCTCGGGTTGTTGCCGCGGCCATCGGCCGAGGTGCGGGGGCTGTCCGTCGCCCGGTCATAGGCGCGCTGCAGCGCCGTGCTCGGCGGGTTGCCGGCGGTGCCGTCGCGCGGGCCGCTGCTGCATGCGGCAAGGCCAGCCAGCAGGGCTGTCGCAGCGAGGGCGGGCAGCAGGCGAGGGGATGTCATCGGACTGGCTCCTTCTGGTTGTGTCGTTGCGCTAAAGCAGGGGACACCCGCGGGTTCCGTACCGATCGCGCTTCCGCTACAGCGCGATGACGAACGATTTCGGGAGGGCATGGACATGGCAGGCAGCTTGCGCGTGGCGATCGGCGGTCTCGGCGCCATCGGCGGCCATCTGGCCCGGGCGCTGGATGCGGGCGTGGATGGCCTGCGCCTCACCGCCGTCGCGGCGCGGGACCAGGGCAAGGCCCGCCAGGTCGTTGCCGGCTTCCGCAGCCCGCCGGCGCTGGTCCCGCTCGCCGAACTCGCCGACGAGGCCGATGTGGTGGTCGAGGCCGCCCCCGCCGCCGTCTTCGAGGCCATCGCCGGGGCCGCCATCGCCCGTGGCCGCATCTTCGTCCCGAGCAGCGTCGGCGCCTTGCTGCCGCGGATGCACCTGATCGACCGCGCCCGCGAGACCGGCGCCCGCATCATCGTCCCGACCGGCGCGCTGCTCGGCCTGGATGCCGTCCGTGCCGCTGCCGAGGGGCCGGTCGCCAGCGTCACCATCGAGACGCGGAAGCCGCCCCGTGGCCTCGAGGGTGCGCCCTACCTGGTCGAGAACGGCATCGAGGTGGCGGGACTGACCGCGCCGCGCCTCGTCTTCAAGGGCAATGCCTTCGACGCCGCCCGCGGCTTCCCGGCCAATGTGAACGTCGCCGCCGCGCTGGCGCTGGCCGGCATCGGCCCGGAGCGCACCATGGTCGAGATCTGGGCCGACCCGGCGGTGACGCGCAACACCCACACCATCCGCGTCGAGGCCGCCGCCGCCCGCCTGACCATGACCATTGAGAACGTGCCGAGCGAGGAGAACCCCCGCACCGGCAAGATCACCCCGCTCTCGATCCTTGCCTGCCTGCGCGGCCTGACCAGCACGCTGAAGGTCGGGACCTGATCAGGCGCGGGCGGCCAGCACTCCGCCGCCCGCGACCAGCCCCGCCGCCGCGGCGACCTGCCAGGTGAGCGTCCCCTCGCCGAGTGCGATCAGCAGCAGGGTGGAGGCGATCGGCGTCGCATAGGCCAGCGTGCCCAGCAGCCGCGGGTCGCCCCGCTTCATCCCGATATCCCAGAGAAAGAAAGCCGCCCCCATCGGCCCGAGCCCCATCAGCGCCACCGCCAGCCATTGCCGCGGCCCCGGCATGGCCGGCGGCTCGAAGCCGAGATGCGCCGCCAGGGCCAGCAGCGCCGAAACCAGGCAGAACCCCGCCACCGCCTCGGTCGGCACGCCCGATAGCCGGCCGGACAGGACGGAATAGAGCGCCCAGGTCAGTGCCGCCCCGATGGCGCAGGCGAAGCCCGCCATCGCCTCGGCCGGGAAGCGCGCCCCGCCGGCCAGCAGCACCGCCGCCCCCGCCGCCCCCAATGCCACCCCGGCCAGCCGCCGCGGCCCGAGCGGCAGCCCAAGGATCGGCGCCGCCAGCAGCACGATCAGCAGCGGCCAGAGATAGTTCAACAGGTTGGCCTCGAGCGGCGGCGCCAGGGCGAGCGCGGCGAAATAGAGGGCGTGGTACCCCGCCAGCCCGCCCACCCCATGCGCCCAGGCCAGCGGCGACTGCCGCAGCGCGCCGAGCCGCCCTCGCATCGCCAGCATGGCCAGCCCCAGCACCCCGCCGGCGGCGAAGCCGAGCGCGGTCAGCAGCAACGGCGGCAGCGGCTGTGCCAGCAGGGCGAGCGGCGCGAGGAAGGCCCAGAGCGCGAGCGCGGCGCATCCCGCAAGCGTGGCATTGTTCGACAAGTTGAATGGGTTCCAAAAACGCGGCGGCACCATATGCTGCGCCACAGCATTTGCGGAGACGCCTCCATGGGATTCCTCGCCCAGTTCGTCATCACTGCCTTCGCCCTCTGGGCCGCGACGCAGATCGTTTCCGGCATCGCGGTGCGCAGCATGCCGAGCCTGTTGCTGGCGGCGCTGATCTTCGGGCTGGTGAATGCGGTGGTGCGGCCGGTGCTGGTGCTGCTTTCCCTGCCGCTGACGATCCTGACCCTCGGCCTCTTCCTGCTGGTCATCAACGCGGCGATGCTCGGCCTCACCGCCGCGCTGCTGCCCGGCTTCCGCGTCGATGGGTTCTGGCCGGCGCTGCTCGGCTCGATCGTCGTCTCGGTGGTGAGCTGGGCGGCGGCCCGGCTCTTCGCCGGATTCTAGTCGCCGAAGGTCAGGTCGACCGCCGGATGCGGCTCCCGCCCCTCGCAGGCGTCGAGGTAGCGGAGCAGGATGCGGTCGAGCACCGGGGCGGGGCCCATCGGCCGCTCATCCATGGAGCCGATGACGGTGATGTCGTTCAGCGTGCCGACGGCGGCGATCTCATCCGCGATGATGAGCTCCGTCCGCTCGATCGGCCGCCGCTCGAAGCCAATGCCGAGATCGGCGCAGAGGGCCGCGATGATGTCGATGGTGATGCTCTCGAAGGCGCCCTCGCTGGCCGGCGGCGCCACCACCGTGCCGTCCCGCACCATCACCAGGCCGGAGCCGATGAACTCCGCCACGCGTCCCTGCTCGTTCAGCAGCACCATCTCGGGATAGCCCCGGCTGCGTCCTTCGATCTTGGCGAAGCGGGCGGCGAGGTAATTGAAGCTCGACTTGATGCGCGCCGGCACGGCGTTGTCCGCAGCCCGCCGCCAGGTGGAGACGCCGGTCGCCATCCGCGCCGGCACGCCTCGCGGATAATGGTAGGCGGCCAGCACCAGGTCGGTGCTGTCGCCGACGCCCCAGTGCCCCTCGACCAGGAAGAGGGTGGCGCGAATCCACATGTTGCGCGCCGGCTCGCGCTGGCAGGCGGTGATGGCGTGGCAGGCGGCGTCATACGCCTCGAAGCTCATGGCGAAGGGCATGTGCATCAGCGCGGCGGAGCGCTTCAGCCGCTGGTAGTGCCGCCGCATCGCCAGCAGGCCGAACCGCCCGTCCGGTTGCCAGAAGCCCTTCAGCCCCTCGAAGACGTTCATGCCGCGCTGGCACCCTTCGGAGGTGACGTGCAGCACCGCCTCCTCCCAGGGGCGCACCCGGCCGCCGGCATAGATCCAGAGTGGCCGCTGCAACTGCGGCTTGGGCGAGGGCGCCGATACTTGATTCATGCTTATGTCCGCACGCTGCGCCGTATGGCCTTTTTCGAAGCGAAATCGATCCTAACCGCGGCTTCCGCAGCGCGGGACACACTTATCCGTTCATTACGAAATCGCCAGAAACCGGACCGCTGCATCAAGGCCCGGCCATCAGTTCCCGGCCTGGTCCTGCGCCTGCCTGCCCTGCCTCACGGTGCAGGCGGCGCAGCGGCACGGCGCTGAAGGGGCTGTCCGCGGCCTCGATCACCGGGTCGAAGCGGAGTCCGGCGAGCAGCCCGCGCAGGATGATGCCGGCCTTGGCGAATTCCCCGCCGATGGCGAGGTCGAGCGCCTGCAGCCCCTGCTGCCGCAGCAGCCGCAGCATGGCACGCCCGCCCTCGAAGCGACGCCTGAGGAAGACGTCGTTGCGGATCCTGTAGAAGTGGTAGGCGATCCGCACCGGGTCGCGCTCGGTGTGGATGTCGAGCGCGCCGGCGATCCGGCGGAAATGCAGCGCGCAGCTGTCGCCGACGATGAAGCCCGGCCGGTCCCGCGTCACCCGCAGCGTGAACTCGGTATCCTCGCCCCAGATGAACATCCCGGCGATCGGCAGGCCATGCCGCTCCAGCGTCTCACGCGGCACCAGGTCGGAGACCAGCGCGGTGCGGATGACGGGCAGGAGCCGGTGCTCCAGCAGGTCGGGCCAGTTCTCGTAGGCGAGCGCGTTCCGCCGCCGGTCGACCTCCGGCACGTTCATCGCCTGGCCGTCCGGCGCCCGCACCACGGAGCTGAGGAAGGCCGGCGTCACCTGCCGCTCCGCCAGAAGCGCGGCCGCGGCCAGCAGCCCTTCGAGCGCATCCGGCTCCGGCAGCACGTCGTCGTCCATCACCCAGACATAGTCGGCGCCCGTCTGGTAGCCGAGCCGCATCATCAGGTTGAAGCCGCCCGCCGCGCCGATGTTGCGCTCCAGCACATGCGCTTCCACCTGGCCGAGCCAGGCCGTCTCCAGCATGGCCGGAGTGCCGTCGGTGCTCGCATTGTCGAGGACGATGATGCGGTCGCAGGGCCTTGTCTGCGCCGCCAGCGCGGCCAGGCAGCGGCCTAGCAACTCCTTCCGGTTGTAGGTCAGGACCACCGCGCAGACCTGTACCATGCCGAGGCATCTCCGCATTACGCTCATGGAGAAGCGCATGCCGTTTCGGCCGCGTCCAATATCCTCTCGGTGAGGCGGAGCCAGCTCCGATCACATCGCTTCATCCGGCCGGAGGCATTCGCTCGCCGTGGCGCCGCCCTAGCCGCCGGTCAGCCTTCGCCAGGGCTCCCAGGACTCGATCAGCGCCGCCATGGCGGCGTAGCCGGCGCTGTCGGGGTGGATGCCGTCGCCCTTCGCCGCGCCGTGCCGCCAGGCGCCGTTCGCCGAGAGCGGCCCATGTAGCGGCAGGAAGGGCGCCTGCACCGCCGCCGCCACCGCCGCGAGCTCGGGCGAGAGGGCGGCGGTGCGCGCATCATGCCCGGCATCGTGCAGCGCCGGCGGCGGGCCCAACATCAGCGTCGTCCATCGCGCCGCCGACCAGCCAAGCATCGCCGCGGCATTGTCGAGCGTCGCCTCCAGCGGCACCCGCGGCATGCCGTCCTCGAAGGTCACGTCATTGGCGCCGAAGCAGAACACCACTGCATGGGTGTCGCCGCTGGCGGCGAGCAGCCGGGCCAGCACTTCCGCCTCGGCCCGGCGGCGGATGTCGGCGCTGGTGTCGCGGCGGATGCCGAGGTTGTAGGAGGTCGTCGCAACGCCGCGTCCCCAGGCCGCGGCGGTGATGCGCCCGACATAGCCGAGCGCCGTCTCGTCGCCGGCACCGGCGGTGAAGCTGTCACCGACGAAGCAGATGCGGAGGTCGTGGCTCATGCCGCGCCTGGCAGCTTCCGGTAGGGCAGCGGCGCGAAGCGCGTCGGGTGGAGGGCGATGTCCTGCCACACGCCGCCGGTGACATAGGGATCCTCCGCCAGCCAGGCGCGGGCCGAGGCCTCGTCCGCCCTGGCGATGACGGCGATGGAGCCGATCATCCGCCCCTCCGGTGCATCGAGGATGGCGCCCCCCATGGCGAGCGTTCCATCCTCCGCCATCGGCCGAACCCGCTCCATATGCGCGCCGCGCACGGCGAGGCGCCGCTGCTCCGCCCCTGCGTCCCGCCCGTCCATGGCGAGGATGACCATATGGGTGGGGGCGCTGGCGATCGGCGCGCCGGGCTGCGGCAGCGGCCGGTAGGGCAGGGGAGCGATGCGAAAAGGATAGGTTTCCACCTTCTGCCACACGCCCTCGTGGTTGAAGGGCTCGGCGGCAAGATAGGCATCGAGCCCCGCCCGGTCCGGCACGTCCAGCACCATCAGCGAGCCGGCGGCCCGCCCCGCGGCGGTGAAGAGCGGTACGCCGAGCGCCAGCCGCCCATCCGCCGCCCAGGCCGTAACCACATCGAGATGCCGGTCCCGCACGGCCATGCGCCGGGCGGATGCGCCCTCGTCATCGCCGTCGAAAGCCAGGACTGCGTAACCCATACCGGAATCCTCCCGCGCCGAGGATGGCGTGCGGGGCGCGGGAAGACCAGAGTGCTATTGGCCGGGGTGCTACTTGTTGGTGCGCCCCACACGGTTCGGCGTGACGGCGCCGGAGGGGCTGACATCGTTCAGCACATCGCCCTCGATGGTGTTTTCGCCCTCGATCACCTCCGGGTCGACGCCGGTGCGGGAAAAAATGCCCTTGGAAGTGCCGATGCCGGGGTTGCGCTCCAGGTCGTCGGGCGGGCGCGGCGTGTCGACGCTGCGGCCGTCGCCGGGATTGTCGGAACCGATATTGTGCTTGCTGCTCACTGGCATCTCCCCTTGTCCAGAAGATGCCCTGAACGGCCGGCGGCGGATGCTGTTCCCCGCCGCCGGACGCCACGCCTCAGTACATGTGCTGGCCACCGTTGATGGAGAGCGTCGAGCCGGTGATGAAATCCGCATCGTCCCCGGTCAGGAAGACGACGCCGCGGGCGATGTCCTCCGCCGTGCCGAGCCGCCCGCGCGGGATGCGGGCGATGATCTTCTCGAGCACATCGGCCGGCACCGCGCGCACCATCTCGGTGTCGACATAGCCTGGCGCGATGGCGTTGACGGTGATGGAGAGCCGCGCCCCCTCCTGCGCCAGGGCCTTGGTGAAGCCATGGATGCCGGACTTGGCCGCAGCGTAGTTTACCTGGCCGTACTGCCCGGCCTGGCCGTTGATCGAGCCGATATTGACGATGCGCCCGAATTTCCGCGCCGACATCCCGTCCCAGACCAGCTTCGCCATGTTGTAGCAGGAGCCGAGATTGGTATCGATGACGCTGTCCCACATCTCGCGGGTCATGCGCTTCATCGTGCCGTCGCGGGTGATGCCGGCATTGTTCACCAGGATGTCGACCGGCCCCACTTCGGCCTCGATCTTTTCCACCGCTTCGGCGCAGGAGGTGAAGTCCGAAACGTCGAACTTGTAGCAGGGGATGCCGGTGCGCTCGGTGAAGGCGGCCGCCGCCGCGTCATTCCCCGCATAGCTGGCGACCACCGTGCGGCCGGCGGCCTTCAGCCCCTCGCTGATTGCGGCGCCGATGCCGCGTTGCCCGCCGGTGACCAGTGCGACCCGTGCCATGAACTTTCTCCCTGTGTTTGCTTGCGCCCCTAGGTCAACGCGGAAAGCGGCGAAGGATCAAGCACCAATGATGCAACGAGGCCGGTATTGCCCCGGCCGTCTGGCGGGTCTAGGCCATGCATGCGCGAACTGCCCGGGAAGCCCGCCATGACCCTCCCTGTCCGCCGGAGCCTACTCCTCGGCCTCGGCGCTGCCGGCCTGATCCGCCCCGCCCTCGTCCACCCTGCCCGTGCCCAGGCGGGGCGCGCGGTCACCGTCGTCGTGCCCTATGCGGCCGGCGGCGGCACCGACATCACCGCCCGGGAGTTCGCCCAGATCTTCGCCCCGGAGATCGGCCAGACCGTGGTGGTCGACAACCGCGGCGGCGCGGCCGGCCAGGTCGGCTCGGTCAGCGTCGCGCGCTCGAGGCCGGACGGGACGACGCTGCTCTTCGCAGTCTCCACCAACATCGTCGTCAACCCGCATCTGCAGAAGGGCGAGCGCCTCGACCTCGCCACCGCGCTGCAACCGGTGGCGCAGGTGTCCTCCTACCAGTATGTACTGGTGGTGCATCCGGACGTGCCGGCGAAGACCCTGCCGGAGCTGCTTGCCTTCATCCGCGGCCGGCCGAAGGGGGAGCTGACCTATTCCTCGGGCGGCATCGGCAATGCCAACCACCTGGCCGGGGTGCTGTTCTCCGAGGCGGCGAAGGTGGAGATGGAGCACGTCCCCTATCGCGGCACCGCCCCCGCCCTGCTCGACGTGGTGGCCGGGCGCGTGACGATGAATTTCTCCTCGCCCCCGCCGGCGCTGGCCATGGTGCGGGAGGGCAAGCTGCGCGCCATCGCCGTGACCGGCGAGCGCCGCATCGCCGCCCTGCCGGATATGCCGACCCTGACGGAGGCGGGCCTGCCCAATGCGGTCATCGCCGGCTGGCACGGCGTCTTCGCCCCGGCCGCCACGCCGGCGGAGCTGATGAGCCGCATGGAAGCCGCCGCCCGCCGCGCCGCCGCCACACCGAAATTCGCGGAGCGCCTGGCGCATGACGGGCTGGAGCCCGCACCGGACCGCCCTCGCGCCGCCTTCGCCGCTGCAGTCCGCACCGAGAGCGATTACTGGGCCCGCAAGGTGAAGGAGCTGAACCTCCAGCTCGAATAGGCGCCTACCAGCGCCGCCAGCCCCAGGGCCGGCCGTAATAGCCACGCCCACCATAGAAGCCGAAGGATACGCTCGGCCCCCAGTAATAGGGATAGGCTGGGTAGGCGTAGGGCACGGCATAGCCATAGCCATAGGCCGGCACGGAATAGGCGGTGATGGCCGGCTGCGGCGCCTGCATCGTGTTGCCGGCACTGGTCATGCATTGGGCGTAGGCCGTGTCGTAACGCCCTTGCAGGTTGCCTGACGAGGCCTGCGCATTGTTGGCGCCGACCGCGGAGCCGGTGAGCAGCCCGGCCCCGGCACCGATCGCCGCCCCGGCTCCCGCCGCCCCGCCCGCCGAGCCGATCAGCGCCCCCGCCGCGGCGCCGAGCGCCGTGCCGACCGCGGCGCTGCCGACGGCCGACTGGTTCGCCGCCTGGGCCGGCGTGGCGCCACCGATCGAAGCCTGGGCGTAGTTCCGGCAGCCGATATCCTCGTTCTGGAACTGGGCCAGATCCTTGCCCTTGGCCGGCATGGCATAGAGGCTTGGCCCGCTCGGCGGCGCCACCGCGCAGGCGGCGAGGGAGAGCGGGAGGATCAGCGCGAGGCTGGCGCGTGCGGGGCTCATCGTGGCTCGTCTTCTTCAGCAGGGACCATTGGTTCAGATATATGGAGCGGCCGCCGGATTGCCGCACCGTTCGTTACATTTCAAGGCGTTAAGACCCTCGTGAACCCTCGGTGAGCAACCGGGCGAAGAGCGGCACCGCCGCCTCCAGCGCCGCCAGCTCCACGCATTCCCGCGGCGTATGCGCCGAGCCGATCGCGCCCGGCCCGAGCACGACGCAGGGGGCGAGAGCCTGCAGTTCCGAGGCGTCCGTCCCGAAGGCCGCCGTGCGCGCCGGCTGGCCGGCCAGCCGCACCGCCTGCCGCACCAGCGGATGGTCCTCGGCCAGCTCCGGCGGCGACCCCTCGGCCGCGATGGCAAGCTCCACCCCCGCCCGCTCCGCCGCCGCGCAGATCTCGGCGAGGATCGGCTCCCGGTCCAGGCTGCGGCTGGCGCGGAACTTGATGCGGCAGGTGGCCAGCGGCACCGTCACGTTCACCGCCGTGCCGTGGTTGTCGATCACCAGGTTGAAGTCGGTGAAGGGCGGATCATAGGTCGCATCCTGCAAGGCAGGGTCCTCCCTGAGCCGCAGATGAATCGCCCGCATCTCGGCGAGGAAGGGGATCAGCGCCCAGTTCGCGTTGCGCCCCGCCGCGCCGGAGGAATGCGCCTGCACCCCATGCGCCCGGGCGGTGATGTTGACCGAGGAGCGATGCCCCCGCACCGGCACGAGGCCCGTCGGCTCCGCGACGACGATCCCCCTGAGACCGAGCGACCGCGCCAGCGCACTGCCGGCCACCGCCCGCGCCCCGGCCTTGGTCGTCTCCTCGTCGGTGGTGATGAGGAGCGTCGCCGGCACGCCCTCCGGCACCGCCCGGGCCGCCAGAATGCAGGCCGCCACCGCGCCCTTCATGTCGACGCTGCCGAGCCCATGCAGCACGCCGTCTTCGATCCGTGGCGCCCAGGGGTCCTCCGTCCAGCCCGTCTCCGGCACCGTATCCATATGGCCGGAGAGGGCGAGGCCCCCCGGCGGCCCGCGATGGGCGACAAGCGCCCGCTTCGCCACCCCCGCGGCATCGGTGTAATCCAGCCGCTCGACCTCGAACCCGCCCAACTCCGCCTCGATCCGTTCGGCGATGGCAAGGTTCGACACCGCGGAGCGGCTGTCGATGGCAACGAGGTCGGCGGCGAGGCGGTGCAGGCTATCCATGCCGCCGAGCCTTGCCGCGGACGAACGAAAGGGCAAGTCTCCGCCCATGGAAGCCCCCACCGAAGCCCTGGCCTATCTCGACCCGCGCACCGGCCGCACCTGGCCGCTCGGCGCCCCCCGCTGGTGCGGCGACAACCGCGAACCCCTGCTCCTCACCGACCTGCCGGGCATCGGCCGCGAGCAGGTGGAGGCCGGCACCCGCAGCCTCTGGCGCTACCGCGCCGCCCTGCCGCCGTTGCAAGGAGACCCCATCACCATGGGCGAGGGCTGTACCCCCCTCATCCCCCGCGCCATCAGCGGGGCAACGGCGCTGCTGAAATGCGAATGGTTCATGCCGACCGGCAGCTTCAAGGACCGCGGCGCCTCGGTGATGCTTTCCCTGCTGCGCGCCGAGGGCGTGCAGGCCGTGCTGGAGGACAGCAGCGGCAATGGTGGCGCCGCCATCGCCGCCTATGCCGCGGCGGGCGGGATGCAGGCCAAGATCATGGTCCCCGCCAGCACCTCGCCGGCCAAGACGGTGCAAAGCCGCGCCGCCGGCGCCGAGATCGAGCTGGTCCCCGGCAGCCGGCAGGACTGCGCCGATGCCGCGCTGCGGGAGGCCAGCAGGATCTTCTACGCCAGCCACAACTGGCATCCCTACTTCCTCCAAGGCACCAAGACCCTCGCCTATGAGCTGTGGGAGGACCTTGGCTTCCGGGCGCCGGACAACGTCATCATCCCCTGCGGCGCCGGCTCCAATGTCCTCGGCTGCGCCATCGGCTTCAGCGAGTTGCTGCGCGCCGGCAGCATCGACCAGCTGCCGCGCATTTTCGCCGCGCAGCCGGCGAATTGCGCGCCCATCGCCCGCGCCTTCCTCGACCTCGACCCGGAGCCGGCGCAGCCGACCATCGCCGAGGGCACGGCGATCGCGGCCCCGCTGCGGCTGCCGGAATGCATCGGCGTGCTGCGCCAGACCCAGGGCGGCGCGGTGATGCTGAGCGAAGAGGCCATCGCCGCCGCGACGCTCGACCTCGCCCGCACCGGCATCTATGTCGAGCCGACCTGCGCCCAGGCGGCGGCGGCCTTCGCCAAGCTGCTGGAAGCGGGGACGATCCGCCCGGCCGAGCGGACCGTGGTGGTGCTGACCGGTACCGGGCTGAAGGCGACGCCCCGGATCGCCGAGTTGATGGGAGTGGCGCTGTGACCCTCGACGACCTGCCGACCCCCTGCCTCGTTCTCGATATCGGCCTGCTGAAGCGGAACCTCGCCGCCATGCAGGCGGCCGTTGCGCGCCATCCGGGCCTCGTCCTCCGCCCGCATCTCAAGACCGCCAAGAGCCGCGAGGTCGCCCGCCTCGCCTCGCCGGATTTCGGCCCGGTCACGGTCAGCACCCTCGCCGAGGCGCGCTACTTCGCCGAGGCCGGCTGGCGCGACCAGATCTATGCCGTCGGCATCGTGCCGGCGAAACTCGACGCCGTCGCCGCGCTGAACGAGGCCGGCGCCGCAGTGAAGGTCATCACTGACGACCTAGACGTGGCCCGCGCCATCGCGCTCCATCCCGGCCCCGTCGAGGCGCTGATCGAGGTGGATGTCGGCGAGGGCCGCGGCGGCATCGCGCCCGAGGACCCGCTGCTGGAGGCGATCGGCGCCGCGCTCGGCCCGCGCCTCGCCGGCGTGCTCAGCCATTCCGGCCACAGCTACAACGGCCGCTCGCCCGAGGACATGGCCGCCGTGGCGGAAGCGGAGCGGGCCGGCATCACCACAGCTGCCGGCCGGTTGCGTGCGGCGGGGCTGCCCGTCCCGATCGTCTCGCTCGGCTCCTCGCCCACCGCGCTGCATGCGAGGCGGATGGACGGCGTCACCGATGTCCGCGCCGGGGTCTACATGTTCGGCGACCTGTTCCAGGCCCAGCTCGGCACCCATGCGGTCGGCGACATCGCGCTCACCGTTCTCGCCTCCGTCATCGGCCGCAGCGCTGTGCGCAACACGCTGCTGCTGGATGCCGGGGCGCTGGCCCTTTCCAAGGACCGCAGCACCCAGGCGGCACCGCGCGAATACGGCTTCGGACTGGTGCTCGACCAGCTCGGCCGGCCGAGCCTCGGCGAGGCCATCATCGCCCGCGCCTATCAGGAGCATGGCGAAGTCCGCAACGGGGCGCCGATGCCAGCGTTGCCCCTCGGCACGCGGCTCCGCGTGGCGCCCAACCATTGCTGCCTCACCGCCGCGGCGCATGACCGCTACCACGTGGTGGACGGCGACGAGCGGGTGATCGCGGTCTGGGACCGGGTGAACGGCTGGTAAGGAAACGCAAGATGGCGAGGCGCTGGCTTTCCCTGCTCTATGTCCAGGTGCTGGTCGCCATCGTCATCGGCGTCACCCTCGGCGCGATCTGGCCCGAGACCGGCGCGGCGCTGAAGCCGCTCGGCGACGGCTTCATCAAGCTGATCAAGATGGTGATCGCCCCGGTCGTCTTCCTCACCGTGGTCCACGGCATCGCCAGCGTGAAGGACGCCGGGCGCATCGGCCGCGTCGGTGTCAAGGCGCTCGTCTATTTCGAAGTGGTCTCCACCTTCGCCCTCGCCCTCGGGCTGATCGTCGCCAAACTCTTCCAGACCGGCTCGGGCTTCAACATCGACCCGAGCCAGCTCGATGCGAAGGCGGTGCAGGGTTACGCCCAGCGCGCGCAGTCGGACAGCGTGACCGACCACTTCATGCACATCATCCCGGACACCTTCATCGGCGCCTTCGCCGGCGGCGACCTGTTGCAGGTGCTCTTCCTCGCCGTGCTGACCGGCTTCGCCATCAACGCCCTGCCCGAGCGCGCGCGGGATGCCGCGAGCCATGCCGTCGACAGCCTCAGCGCCATCTTCTTCGGCGTGGTCAAGATCGTGGTGCGGGCGGCGCCCGTCGGGGCCTTCGGCGCCATGGCCTTCACCATCGGCGCCTATGGCTTCGGCTCGCTGATCCGCCTCGGGGAGCTGGTGGCGACCTTCTACCTCACCTCCATCCTTTTCGTGCTGCTGGTGCTCGGCAGCATCGCCCGCTTCTGCGGCTTCTCCATCATCCGCTTCGTCGCCTATATCCGCGAGGAGCTGCTGATCGTCCTCGGCACCTCCAGCAGCGAGAGCGTGCTGCCGCAGATCATGCAGAAGCTCCGGCGCCTCGGCTGCTCGCCCAATGTGGTGGGGCTCACCGTGCCGCTCGGCTACAGCTTCAACCTCGACGGCACCAACATCTACATGACGCTGGCGACGATGTTCCTCGCCTATGCGACGAACACGCCGCTGACGCTGGGGCAGGAGCTCACCATCCTGCTGGTCGCCATGCTGACCTCGAAAGGCGCCTCGGGTGTCACCGGCGCGGGCTTCGTGACGCTGGCGGCGACGCTCTCCGTCATCCCCGACATCCCGATCACGGCGCTCGCCGTCCTCGTCGGCATCGACAAGTTCATGAGCGAGTGCCGCGCGCTGACCAACCTGATCGGCAACGGCGTCGCCTGCGTCGCCGTCAGCCGCTGGGAGGGCGAGCTGGACACGGCCCAGCTCCGCGCCGAGCTGGCCCGCGGCCCCGGCACCCATGCGCTGGAGGACGCCGAGCCCGTCCGCGTACCGGCGGAATAGCTTGCAGGCGGCAGCGCGCCGGGCGAGGCTTCGCCCGGAGGTGCCCCGCATGAGCCTCGCCGACCGCATCCGCTCCGAGAGCGCCCGCCTCGCCGCGCTCTGCACCGCCTGCGGCGATTGCGTCACGGCTTGCCCGATGACGCCCTATGCCCCGGGTGTCGCGGAGGCGGGGCCGGTCGCCGTCGCCACCGGCCTGCGCGACGTGCTCCTCGCCGGCCCCGGCACCCCCGAGGCCCGCGCCTGGATCGCCGCCTGCACCCGCAGCGGCGTCTGCACCCCCGCCTGCCGCGAGAGGATCGATCCCGCCTTCATGCTCCGCCTCGCCACCTGGCGGGCCAAGGGTGCCCTCGGCGACGCGCCGCTGATCGAGGTGAAGGAGGACACGCAGTTCTCACCCAAGGTGAAGGCCTTCGCGCGCCTCACCCTGACCGAGGAGGAGCGGCGCGAATGGCTGTAGGCGGCCATAAAGCCATCTTCTGGTATGGCTGCAACATGACCCGCCATGGCGAGGTCATCCGCGCCACCTCGCGCCTGCTGCAAGCCGTCGGCGTCGAGGCCGCGCCGCGCGGCGGCCCCGCCTCCTGCTGCGGCAGCCCGAAGGATGCCAATGCCCGCATCAACGAGGGCATGGCCCGCCGCACCATAGAGGCCTTCAACGCGACAGGCCGCGGCACCGTCGTCACCTGGTGCCCGTCCTGCCACATGAACATGCAGGACAGCATGGCGCCGGTGACGCCCGCGAATTTCGAGACCGTGCATGTGACGGAGGTGCTTCATGCCCGGCGCGATGCGCTCCGCCCTCTGCTCACGCGCCCCGTCCCGGCGCGGGTGCTGCTGCATGCCCATCTCGGCTTCGACGGCCGCGTGCCGGTGAACGCGCTGGTGCCGGACCTGCTTCGCCTCATCCCCGGGCTCGATCTGGCCGAGCACCGGTGCCGCGTGCCGGGCCACATGTGCTCCTCCCTCGCCGCCGTCCCCGGCGCGCTGGCCGATGCGCAGCGCGCGACGCTCGCCGCCATGGCGGAGACGGGCGCCGACACGCTCTGCACCATCTTCCATTCCTGCCACCGGGAATGCGTGGCGCTGGAGCGGAACCACCCGGTCAGGGTGGTGAACTGGATCCACCTCCTCGCCTGGAGCGCCGGCTGGGAGGCGGAGGATGGCTACAAGGCGATGCGCAATGCCGCCGACCCACGCGCCGCCCTCGGCGAGACGCTGGTCGAGGCCGCGGGCGAGGTACCCTTCACCCGGCTGGTGGAGCCGGAGCTGCGCAAGCCGCCCGCGATCTGAGCCGCTACTCCACCTGCATCCGCAGCTCCGCTACGAGCGGCCGGACCTGGGCCAGCTGGGCCCGCACGGCGGCGCCGAATTCCTCGGCCGAATTGCCGCCCGGCTCCGCCCCCAGATCGGCGATGCGGCGTGCTACCTCCGGATGCCGCGCGGCGGCGGCGACTTCCTGCTGCAGCCGCGCCAGGATCGGCGCCGGCGTGCCTGCCGGGGCGAAGAACCCGTTCCAGCCCAGCAGCTCGATGCTCGGATAGCCCTGCTCGCGCGCCGTCGGCACCTCCGGCAATGCGCTGGCGCGCTGGGCGGCGAGGGTGGCGACCGGGCGCAGCACCCCGGCCCGGATATTCGCCAGCGAGGAGGACAGCTGGTCGCCGCCGAACTGAATTCGTCCCGCCAACAGGTCCTGCACCAGCGGCGCCGCGCCCCGGAAGGGGATGTGGTCCATGCGGATGCCGGCATCGCGCTTCAGCACCTCGCCCACCAGGTTGATGGTGCTGCCGGGCCCGGTGGAGCCGTAGAACAGGTTGCCCCGCTCCTTCGCCACCGCGACGAACTCGCGCAGGTCGCGCGCCGGCACCGAGGGGTTCACCAGCAGCATCATCGGCACGTTGGCGCCCATCGAGACCGGCGCGAAATCCTGCTCGATCCGGTGCGGCGCGCGGCCGGCGAATTCCAGCGCCGCCGTCGTCGTGCAGAAGGTCAGGTTGTGGAACAGCAGCGTATGGCCATCGGGCGCGGCCTTCGCCACCACATCCGCCCCGATCGAGCCGCCGCCGCCGCCACGGTTCTCGACCACCACGGATTGCCCGAGCGTCTCGGTCAGCCGCTGGGCATAGAGCCGCGCCAGCAAATCCGTGGTGCCCCCGGCGGGGAAGGGCACGATGATGCGCACCGGCCGCGCCGGCCAGGATTCTTGCGCCGCCGCATTGCCGGCCAGCGCCGCGGCCAGCCCCCCGAGCACTCCACGCCGTCCGATCCGCACCGTCATGGCCCCCTCCCTTGGGATCGTCCCGAAGCTCAGCCCTCGATACTGAGGTTCAGCCGCTCGGCGATCTCTGTCCATTCCCGCAGGTTGCGCGCGATCTGGGCCCGGAAGGCAGCCGGGTCCTGGTAGCTTGGGATGGTGTCGATCGCCAGCAGCCTCTGATGCGTCTCGGGCTTCATGGCGGTCACCCGCAAGGCCTCGGTCAGCCGGTCGAGCACCGGCTGCGGCGTCCGCGCCGGCGCCAGCAGGCCGGAGAAGCCGCTGAAGCTGAAGCGGCTGGAGAAGCCCAGCTCCTTCAGGTTCGGCACATCGGGCATGGAGGGGACGCGGCGGTCACCGCTCGCGGCCAGCGCCCGGATGCGCCCGGCCTTCATCATCTCGCCGGCCGCCGCCATGCTGTGGAAGCCACCATGGATGTTGCCGCCCAGCATGTCCTGCAGCATCGGCGTCTCGCCGCGATAGGAGACATGCGTCATCTCGAGCTTCGCCTCCTCCGCCAGCATCAGGGCGAAGGCGTGGCCGGTGCTGCCCGGTGCATAGGAGCCGAAGGAAAGGTCGCGCCCGCGCCCCCAATCGGTGAACTGCGCCATGGTCCGGACTTCGGCCGGCACCTTCGGCCCGACGCAGAATAGGATCGAGGTCGTTCCGAGCCGCCCGATCGGCGCGAAATCCGCGACCGGGTCGTAGGGGAAGCGCCGCATCACCACCGGAGTCTGCACATGGGTGGTGATGGTGAAGAGCAGCGTATAGCCATCCGCCGGCGCCTTGGCCGCAACCTCGGTGCCGATCAGCCCGCCGCCGCCGCCGCGGTTCTCGATGACGATGGGCTGGCCGAGCTCGGCCTGCATCCCCTCGGCCGCGATTCGCGCCCAGGTATCGGTGCCGCCGCCGGGCGGGAAGGGGACGAGGAAGCGGATTGGCCGGTCGGGGTAGCCGCCCTGCGCATGGGCGAGGGCGGGCAGGGCCAGCAGGCCGGCCAGGGTGCGCCTATGGATCATGTCAACCATCCACGCTGAGGTTCATCGACGTCGCCAGCTCCGTCCATTGCCGGAGCTGCATCGTCATCTCCGCCTTGAATTCGGCCGGCGGCAGGTAGCCGGGGATGGTGTCGATCTCCAGCAGCCGGCGCAGCACGGCCTCGTTCCGCATCGCCCCGGCGAAGCTCTCCGCCAGCCGCGCCAGGACCGGCGGCGCCACCCGCGCCGGGGCGAACAAGCCGATGAAGCCGGAATTGCCGAAGGCCTCCGGATAGCCGAGGTCGATGAAGCTCGGCAGGTCGGGCATGGATGGGATGCGCCGCCGCCCGAGCGTCGCCAGCGGCCGCAGCCGGCCGGAGCGGATATAATCCCCCGCCGCCGTCATGCTGTGGAAGCCGCACTGGATGCGCCCGCCGAGGATGTCCGTCAGCATCGGCGCCTCGCCGCGATAGGCGACATGCGTCATGCCGAGCTTCTCCACATCGGAGAAGAGCTGGGCGAAGGCATGGCCCGATGAGCCGGTGGCGTAGGAGCCGAAAGAGAGATCCTTGCCGCGCGCATAGGCGACGAATTCGGCGAGCGTCGCTGCCGGGATCTCCGGCCGGATGCAGAAGGGCAGGGGCGTCGTGCCCATCTTGCCGATCGGCGCGAAATCCTCGAGCGGCTGGTAGGGCCAGCGGCGGAACACAACCGGCGACTGGATCAGCGGGCTGATGGTGAAGAGCAGCGTGTAGCCATCCGTGGCGCCTTTCGCCACGTATTCGGCACCGAGCATGCCGCCCGCACCGCTGCGGTTCTCGATGACGATGGGCTGGCCAAGGTCGGCGCCCATCGCCTCGGCGGTCAGGCGCGACCAGATATCGGTCGCTCCGCCGGCGGGGAAGGGAACGATGAAGCGGATCGGCCGGTCCGGATAGGCGCCCTGCGCCAGCGCGGGCGCGGCGAGCAGCGCAGCCCCGAGTGCGGGCAGCTTCCGGCGATACATGGCGATCCCTCCATCTTTTGGAGGCAGAGTGGCCGAGCTTCGCCGCCCGTTCAATCCCGCCGCGCCACATAGGCCGGCAGCGACCATCCGCGGGCAATGGCGGCAGCACGAATGGCGAAGCAGAGCGCCATGCCGGCCAGCAGCGCCGTATCCCGCCATATGCCGTGCATCCGCAGCAGCACGAAGGCCGCGGCGCCGGCGAGCGCGGCCAGCGCATAGACCTCCTTGCGCAGCAGCAGCGGGATCTCGTTGCAGATCACGTCCCGCAGCACGCCACCGAAGGTCGCCGTGGCGACGCCGAGCAGCACCGCCGCCCAAGGAGCGACGCCGCCGACCAGCGCGATCTCCGCCCCGAGTACGGCGTAGAGCGCGAGGCCCACCGCATCCGCCCAGAGCAGGGCGCGGAAGCGGTTCTCGATCCGGTGCGCCGTGAAGAAGACCAGCACGCCGACGGCGCTGGCGACCGCGAGCAGCGCCGGGTCGCGCAGCCAGAAGACCGGGGTGCGGCCCATCAGCAGGTCCCGCACCGTGCCGCCGCCGAAGCCGGTGACGGCGGCGATGAGCATGAAACCCACCAGGTCCAACTGCTTGCGCGAGGCGACCAGCGCCCCCGAGGCGGCGAAGACCGCGATGCCGGCGAGATCGAGCCAGCGCAGCAGGGTCTCGAAGCCGATCACGGCGCGCGTCTATTCCGCCGGCAGCACCTCGGCGCGTGCCGCGGCGGCGCTCCCCTTCGCGCTCCCCGCGCAGAGCAGCGACAGGCCGAGCAGCCCGGCGACCACCGGCAGCACCAGCCCAGGATGGCCGAAGTCGATCAGCATCCCCATCGGCACCGGCGTGATGGCCGAGCCTAGCGGCAGCCCGGCCGAGACGAAGCCGAAGACCTTGCCGACCTGCCCCGGCGGGCAGGCGTCCTTCAGCATCACGTCGCGCGGGGTGCGCGAGGTGCCGAGTGCCAGCCCGGCCACCACCGCGACCACCGGCAGCAGCGCCTCCGGCATCGGCACGGTGCCGAGGGAGAGCAGCAGCGCCATGGCGACGAGGGTCAGCACCGTCACCATGCCGAGCAGGTTGCGCTTCGACGTGTCGGCGATCCAGCCGCCGACCAGCGTGCCGCAGGTCGCGCCCACCATGTAGCCGGTGAGCGCGCTGGAGGCGACCAGCACCGGCGTCCCCCAGAGCTTGCCGAGCACCGTCACCAGCCAGGCCTGCACGCCGGAGCCGGCCATGGAGGACAGCAGGAAGAAGGCGAAGAACAGCAGCATCGGCCGCGATAGCAGCACCTCGCGGCTCGAGAGCGCCGCCTCCGCCTTGGCCGGCTTCGCCTGATCGCGCAGCACGCCGCTCTGCAACAGGATGGCCGCCACCACCGGCACGCCGAGCAGGCCGACGGTCAGCAGCGCCCCTCGCCAATTCGTCACCCCGAGCAGCAGGGCGATGACCGGCGGCGCGAGGGCGAAGCCAAGGTTGCCGGTAAAGGTATGCAGCGCGAAGGCCCGCCCCATGAAGGACTTGTTCACGCTGCCCGTCAGGATGGCGTAGTCCGCCGGGTGAATCACACTATTGCCGATGCCCGACAGCACGGCCAGCGGCAGGATCATCCAGAAGGCCGGCGCGAAGGCCATGGCGGAGACGGAGAGCGCCATCAGCAGCGTCCCGCCGATGAGGAAGGGCCTCGCCCCCCAGCGGTCCACCCAGAAGCCGACCGGCGTTTGCAGCACGGCCGTCGTCGCGCTCATCAGCGCGACCGAGAGGCCGAGCATGGCGTAGGACACGCCGAATTCCTCCCGCCAGACGAGGAAGAGCGGCGGCAGGCAGAGCATGTAGAAATGCGACAGGAAATGCCCGGTGCCGATCAGCGCGACGATGCGCATGTCTCGGCCGCCGGCGGCGCCGGCTTCGGGTTCAGGCAGGCGGCTCATGGGCAGGCCCCGATCAAGTGTCGCCGCGCCGTTCCGGCCGGCGCTGGCAGTGTCCGGCCGATCCGGGTTAGCCTTCCGCCATGCGGCGTGCAACCGGGATTGGCCTCGTCCTGCTGGGCGGAGGCATCGCCTTCGGCTTCAGCCAGTGCGATAACACCTCGGAGCAGTGCCGCGAGGCCCGCGCCCAGGGCCTTCCCAATGCCGAGGAGCTGTGCCGCAGCGCGCGGAGCGGCGGTCATTCCTCGTCTTCCTCCTCATCCTCGCATCGCAGCGGCTCGACTACCACGGCCAGCGCCCGCGGCGGCTTCGGCAGCTCCGCCAGCCATTTCAGCGGGGGCGGCTGATGCGCCGGCTGGAGCAATCCCCGCGCCCGGACCAGTTGGAGCGCGCCCGCCGCATGGGCTTCGCCTTCGCCGAGATCGAGGGCGAGCCCTATTGGGACGAAAGCGCCTGCTACGCCTTCACCGCGGCCGAGATCGACATGCTGGAGGCGGCGACGGCCGAGCTCGAGCGCCTCACCCGCCTCGCCTGCGCGCATGTGGTGCGGGAGGATACCGGCCGTGCCCTCGGCCTGTCGGAAGCCGCCTGGACGCTCGCCAAACGCTCCTGGCTCCGCGGCGAGCCGAGCCTCTACGGCCGGATGGACCTCCGCTGGGACGGCACCGGCCCGCCCAAGCTGCTCGAATACAATGCCGACACCCCGACCGCCCTGTTCGAGGCCGCCGTCGTGCAATGGGAGTGGCTGCAATGCATCGATCCCGCCCTCGACCAGTTCAACGGCCTGCATGAGGCGCTGATCGCCAGCTGGCCGCGGCTCGGCCTGCCGGCCCGGGTGCATTTCGCCTGCGCGAAAGACTCCGTCGAGGACCGCGGCACGCTCGACTACCTGCGCGACACCGCGATCCAGGCCGGCCTCGCCGCCCCGGCGCTGACCATGGACGAGATCGGCTGGGACGGCCGCCGCTTCCGCGACGCGGGGGAGCGGCCGATCGAGGCAGCCTTCAAGCTCTATCCCTGGGACTGGCTGCTGGCCGAGGATTTCGGCGCCCACATCCCCCGCGCCCCGACCCGCTGGATCGAGCCAGCCTGGCGGCTGATGCCGAGCAGCAAGGCCTTCCTCGCCCTGCTCTGGGCGCTCTTCCCCGACCATCCCAACCTGTTGCCCGCCCATCTGGAGCCCGGACGCTGCGGCGGGCCGGAGATCGCCAAGCCCTTCTGGGGCCGCGAGGGTGCCAACATCACCGCACCGGGCATGGCGACACCCGGCCCATACGCCGATCAGCCGCGGGTCTGGCAGCGCTATGCCGAGCTGCCCTGCTTCGCCGGCCGCTACCCCGTGCTCGGCAGCTGGGTCGTCGCCGGCGCGCCGGCTGGCCTCGGCATCCGCGAGGATGCGACGCCCATCACCCGCGACACCAGCCGCTTCGTCCCCCACTGGTTCCAGCCCGAAGGCTCCACATGACCAGCCTCGCCGCCCTGCCGGCCTTTCTCGCGCATTTCCTGGCCGGGCTGGCGCTGCTCGGCGCCGCCTTCCTGGTCTTCACCAGGCTGACGCCGCATGACGAGATGGCGCTTGTCCGCCGCGGCAACCTGCCTGCGGCCGTCGCGCTTGGCGGCTCGGTGATCGGCGTGGCGCTGGCCATCGCCTCGGCGGTATCGCATTCGGCCGGGCTGGTCGATGCGGTGGTCTGGGCCGTGGTCGCCCTGCTCGCCCAGCTCGGTGCCTTCCTGGCGACCGCCTGGCTCCTGCCGGAATGGCGCGCGGCAATCGAGCGCGGAGAGATGGCGACGGCGGCGCTGAAGGCCGCGGTCGCGATCGCGGTCGGCCTGCTGAACGCGGCTGCGATGGTCCCCTAGCCACAGGCCCTTCAAGCCGCCGCTGCCAGCCCTGGCCCGTCCAGGCTTTCCCGAATGAATCGCATCAGCGGCTCCGCCAGCGGGTTCTGCCCCGCCGCATCGCCGAAGACGCACATCTCCGCCGTCCCCAGCGCCGGCAGGCCCGGCACCTCGACCAGGCCGGGCGGCATCCCGCTCCGCCCCAGCACGCTCAGCGCGAAGCCGGCCTGTGCCGCCGCCGCCACGCCGAGCAGGCTGGCCGAGACATAGACCACCTCGAAACCCATTCCCGCCCGCGCCAGCGCCGCCAGGGCCCGGTCGCGGAACATGCAGCCGGGCGGTAGCATGGCGAGCGGCAGGGGCCGGCCGGCTGGCGCCGCCCAATCAGGCGCCGCGACCCAGACCACGGCCTCGGTCCAGATCGGCCGCCCCTCGGTCTCGCCATCGCGCCTTTTGCCGAGCACCAGGTCGAGCGCGCCTCGCTCCTGCGCCGCCCGCAGCTCATGGCTGCGGCCGACCTCCACCTCCAGCGCCACCTCGGGATAGGTCCGGGCGAAGCGGGCCAGCAGCGGCGCCAGGTTGCGCGGCACGAAATGATCGGCGACGCCGAGCCGCAGCCGCCCGGCCACCGGCGGGGCCACCATCCGCCGCACCGCCTCGTCGTTCAATGCCAGGATGCGCCGCGCATAGGCCAGCAGCGTCTCGCCATCGCGCGTGAGCACGACGCTGCGGCTGGTCCGCTCCAGCACGCGGCGCTGCACCACCTCCTCCAGCCGCTTCACCTTCAGGCTGACGGCGGATTGGGTGAGGCCGAGCGCCGCCCCCGCAGCGGTGAAGCCGCCCCGCTCCGCCACGGCGACGAAGCAGCGGAGCAGGTCGAGATCGAGATCGGGGATGCGCATGGGCGGAGCTTCCCTCAGCCCATGCGCCGCTTCAATCAGACCTCTTCGTCATAGCCGCCGCCGGCATCATCCATGCCGCCGCCGGTGTCGTAGTTGCTCGTATCCGTGTCGTAGCCGCCGCCGGTCGCGTCCTGGGTGGAGGCATAATCCTGGCCGCCGCCGCTGCCCCAGCCCTGGTCGGCCGCCGCCGTGCCCGGATCGGTCCAGGGGGAGGAGGCCGGCACCGCTTCCTGCCCGAAGGCACCGCCCCCGGTCGCGTCGGACGCGGTGGCCGCCGCCGCCGACCCATGGCTGCCGGAGAAGGCGTTCATCAGCATGTTGCCGACCACCATGCCGCCGGCCACGCCCGCCGCCGTGGTCAGCGCCGTGCCGAGGAAGCCGGAGCCCCCGCGCTGCGGCTGCAGCATCCCGGGATTGTAGCCCGGCGGATAGACCGGCTGCGGGGGAGGCGGCATCTGCGGCGACTGCCGGCTGGCACCACCCCCGCCGAACATGCCGCCGAACAGCCCACCGCTGCGCGGCTGCTGCGCCGCCTGGGCCTGGGTGCGGGCATTCTGCACCTCCCATTCCAGCTGGCGGATGCGGTTCTGCGCCTCAACCAGCGCCGCCTCCTGCACGAAGGCGGTCTGGGTGATGCGGTAGCGCGCCTCCGGATAGCGGGAGAAGAGGTCGCTGATCAGCGAATCCGCCTCACGGTCGACCGGCGGCAGGGGGGGGCGCGACTGGGTCGCCGGCACGCTGCTGCCGCCCCATGGCCCCGGCGCGGGCGCGGCGGGCGATGCGCCCGCGATCCGCTCCACGAACTGGCTGATGATCCGGCGTTCCTCGTCGTTCATGGTCCTCGTGTCTCCCTGGCCCCGTTCCCGGCGGCCGCCGCCCTGTTGCCGGGCTGGTCCGGCCATCGGTGCCATAGCCGGCGAAGTGGTCCGGCACCCGAACCGTTTCAAGCGGCGTCGATGCGCCCGGGCAGCCCAAGCCGCCGCCATTCGATCACCGGGCAGCGATCCTGCACGAAGCGCAGCCCGGCCGCCCGCGCCCGCTCCCCAGCCGCGTCATCGCGCACCCCGAGCTGCAACCACACGCTGCGGGCGCCGAGGCGGATCGCCTCGTCCACCACCGCCCCCGCCTCCTCGCTGCGGCGGAAGACGTCGACCATGTCGAGGGGCCCAGCCGCATCGAGGCTCGGCGCGACCGCCGCCCCGTGCAAGACCCCGCCGGCGAGGCCGGGATTGACCGGCGTCACCGCATAGCCGCGCCCGACCAAGAAGCCGGCGACGCCGTAGCTCGGCCGCTCCGGACGCGCCGAGGCGCCGACCACGGCGATGCGCCTCGTGGTCAGCAGGATGTCGCGGATCTCGTCATCGCTCATGGACCTCGCCTCCGATGCTTGCCTTCCGCCGCGCCGCCCGGCATTCCTGCACGGGCGAGGGCCTGTAGCTCAATGGTCAGAGCGGACCGCTCATAACGGTTTGGTTGCAGGTTCGAGTCCTGCCGGGCCCATCGCTCATTCGCCGATACTCACCGTGGCCGTCCGTCCCGGCAACAGCCGCACGCCCTGCGGCACGCTGTCGATCGCGATCCGCACCGGCACGCGCTGCGCCAGCCGCACCCAGCTGAAGGTCGGGTTGACGTTGGCCAGCAGGTTGGGGCCTGCCGCCCGGTCGCGGTCCTCGATGCCGCCGGCGATGCTGTCGACATGGCCGCGGATATCCGCCCGCTCCCCCATCAGCCGCACCTGCGCCGGGGCGCCGGGGGCGATGCGCGGCAGCTTGGTTTCCTCGAAATACCCCTCGATGCGGATGGTGTCCCGGTCCACCAGGGCCAGCACCGCGCGGCCCGCCGTGACGTAATCGCCCGGCCGCAGCTCCAGGTTGGTCACCGTCCCGCTGACCGGCGCCATGACCCGCGACCGTTCCAGGTTGAGCCGCGCCACGTCCCGCTCGGCGATCGCCTGGGCATAGGCTGCCGCCGCCTGGTTGGCGTCCGAGACCGCGCGCTCCTGCGTCTGGACGGAAACCGCGCTCTGATCGAGCCGCGTCACCCGCCGGGCGTCCCGCTGCGACTGCTGCAAGGCCTCCCAACGCGACTGCGCCGCCGCATCCGCCTGCTGCACCGCCAGCTCGAAGCGCGCCCGGTCGATCTCGAAGAGCAGCGCCCCCCGCTCCACCACCTGGTTGTCCTGCACCGCCACCGCGGCGACGAGGCCCGAGACATCCGGCGTGACGCCGACCACATCCGCCCGCACCCGCCCGTCCCGCGTCCAGGGCGCGAGAATGTAATAGTCCCAGAGCTGCCAGCCGACGAGGCCGGCGAGTGCTGCGGCGAGCAGGGTCAGGGCAAGGCGCTTCATAAACCGATCCCATGGGCCAGCGCGACGATCCCGCCGAGCAGAACAAGGAAGAGCGCCGCATCGAAGAGCGGTGCATGCCAGACATGCCGGTAGAGGCCCGCCCATCGCAGTCCGCGCCGGGCCAACACCGCCAGCAGCAGCGCCAGCACCACCCAGGCGAGCAGCGCCGGGACGAAGACGCCGAGGATGTCGAGTTCCGCGATCATGCCGCCAGCGCCACCGGCCCCGGCAGCACCGGCGGCGCCGCCTCCGGGAACAGCGCCATGCGCAGCCCGCTGAGCGCCAGCGCCGCCGCCCGGGCCGCTGCATCACCCGGATGGAGGGTGGCGAGCAGCGCCGCATCGATCCGCGCCAGCGCTGCATCCTTCGGCACGCTGCCGCGGACCGAGCCGGCGGTTGCCGCGATCGCCGCCTCCACTGCCCGCTGCTCCGCCGCCGCCAGCGCCGGCACCGCCGCGCGCAGCCGCAGCAGGTTGAAGGCGGCGCGCAACTCGGCCAGTTCGCGCCGACCCATCGCCGCCGCATCCGCGGCGCCGAGCCGGGCCGAGAGCGCCTCGAACCGGTCGAGCATGGCGGCCGCGATGCGACGCAGGTCGGTTGGCCGCCGCCCCTCGGCCAACCGTACCAAGTCGCGCCGGTCGGCCTCCACCAGCCGCTCCACCCGCCAGGCGACGCCCGCCCCGCGCACCAGCCGCGTCACCGTCAGCGCCACGCCGAAGCCGAGCATCATGGCGATGCCGCCCTCGAGGAAGCTGTCGAACTCGGCCCCGTAGGTCGATTGCAAGGCCAGCAGCGCGAAGCCGTTGATGGCGACGGGCGCCATCCGCGGCTGGAAGGCGGGCATCGCCAGCAGTGCCCCGACCGGCAGATAGAGCGCCCCCAGCACGAGCACGAGCGGCACGAAGCCGTCCACCATCGGCAGCACGGCGAAGAGCATCAGGCCCGCCAACGCCACGGCGATGGCGGTACCTTCCATGAAGCGCAGGATGGCCGGCGCGGGATCGTCCAGCTGGGCGAAGAGGCTCGCCCCGACCGCCGCCATCATCGCCGCCGTCGCCCCGCCAGGCCAGCCGACGAGGATCCAGAAGGTGCAGCAGAGCATGACGGCAAGTGCCGCGGCGAGGCCCGACAGCCCGACCAGCAGCGGGTCGGCATGGCCCGGCAGTCCGGCCGGCGCCGCCGGCACCCGCCCCGCATGCCGCGAGGCGATGCGCGCCGCATGGGCCTGGCAAGCCACCCAGGTCGCCAGCAGCTCCCGCAGCCGGGCAAGCAGCCCTTCGCGCAGCAGGCCCGGCCAGCCGCCCTCCGCCGCCGCCTCCCGTTCCGCCGCGGCAAGCCGTTCGTCGAGCGAGCGCTGTTCGGCCTCGCCGATCCGCGCCCCGATCGCCGCCGTCACCTCCCGCAGCAGCGGCTCGGCCCGCGCAAAGCCGGCCGGATCGGCCGCCCGGAGTCCCGCCACCCGGTCGGCCGCCGAGCTCGCCAGCACCGGCATCCGCCGCGCCTCGCCCCGCAGCACCGGCAGCCAGCGCAGCGCCGCGCGACCACCATCCTCGTAGCGCGCCTGCTGGAACAGCGCGTCGAGCGCCGTCCCGTCAATGGCCAGCCGCCGCCGGTCCTCGGTGAGGCTCGCACCCTGCAGGGCATCGGCGGCGAGGCGCGCGACCGCCGCCGTCCAGGCCTCCAGCTGCCGCAGCAGCCGCGGCGTTGCCGGGTTCGGCAGCAGCAGCGCATGCAGCGCCCAGGCGCAGGCGATGCCGAGCCCGATCTCCTCCACCCGGAGGAGCGCCGTGATGAAGATCGCATCCGGCGCATCCACCGCCGGGAAGCCGATGATGGCCGCCGTATAGCCCGCCAGCATGAAGCCGTAGCTGCGCGGCGTCGCATCGAGCAGCGCCGCGGCGAGGCAGGCCCCCACCCAGAGCGCCATGGCGAGCACCAGCAGCGGCGGCGCATTGACCAGGTTCGGCACCGCCAGCACCGCGAAGGCGGCCCCGGCGAAGGTCCCGCCGAGCCGCCAGATCCCCTTGGCCCGCAGCGCCCCGGCCGAGGGCTGCGCCGTGACATAGACGGTGGTCGCCGCCCAGTAGGGCCGCTCCAGCCCGGTGCCGAAGGCGATGAAGAGCGCAAGGGCCGCCGCGGCGAAGGTGACGAGGGAGAACAGCCACTCCCGCCGTCCAGGCAGCCATTGCTCCAATGCCATCCCTCCGCGCTGCCAGGCCGGCAACGCGGCGTGGATGGTGCGGTTCAGCGCCGCTCCGTCTCCGGCACCGGCACGTCGAAGCCGTTCAGCGTCACCGAAACCATGCAGTAGAGCCCGACCAGATAGATCAGCTCCGCCGCCCCATGCTGGCCGAACGCCTCCACGGCCTGCTTGTAGCTCAGCGCCGGCAGCACCCCGCCATTCACCAAGGCGGAGGCAATGTCATAGGCGATGGCCTGGTCGCGCGGCAGGTCGCCCGGCCGCTGGCCGGCGACGATGGTCGCCAGCGTGTCGTCGGCGAGGCCGCGTTGCTCGGCGGCGATGACATGCGCATAGATTTCGTAGGCCGAGTGGAAATGCGCGCCGGTGACGAGGATGGCGATTTCCCGCACCGGCTTCGGCAAGCTGGTGGAGAAGGAAAGCGCCTTGGTCAGCTCCCAGATCGGCCCGCCGAATTGCGGCTCGTGCAGCCAGGGATTCCATGGGCCAAGCAGGGCACCGTCGCCGTCGATGGTGGCGAAACCCTTGAAATTCTTCTCGATGCCGGCCCGCATGTCGGCATAGAGCGGCTTCTGCTCCTCGGTCAGCGCGTCGGGCTTGATCAGGGGAAGGCGCATGGTGACATCCTCTCGGTTGCGATGCCCGGCGGTGGGCCGGGGCCCTCGGCCGCATGGCATCGCGTTGATCGGGGCGCGGACCGTCCCATGCCCGGGCGCCGCTTTCAATCACCGGCCCCCTTCGCTAGAACCCAGAGCCAAACGCCCCGCAGGACCGATGCCCATGGCCTCCTACCAGTACGCCTATGTGATGAAAGACCTGACCAAGTCCTATCCGGGCGGGCGCGAGGTCTTCAAAGGCATCACCCTGTCCTTCCTGCCCGACGTGAAGATCGGCGTGCTCGGCCCGAACGGCGCCGGCAAGTCGACCTTGATGCGCATCATGGCGGGGCAGGACAAGGAGTATGGCGGCGAGGCCTGGGCGGCCGAGGGCGTGCGCGTCGGCTATCTGCCGCAGGAGCCGCATCTCGAGCCGGACCTCACCGTCGGCGAGAACGTCATGCTCGCCTTCAAGGAGATGAAGGCCCATCTCGACCGCTTCAACGAGATCTCCCTCGCATTCGGCGAGGAGATGTCGGACGACAAGATGAACGACCTGCTGGCCGAGCAGGCCGACCTGCAGGAGAAGATCGACGCCGGCGGCGGCTGGGAGATCGACCGTACCGTTGAGATCGCGCTCGACGCGCTGCGTTGCCCGCCGGCCGAGAGCCCCGTGACCACCCTTTCGGGCGGCGAGCGGCGGCGCGTGGCGCTCTGCCGCCTGCTGCTCGAGAAGCCCGAGATGCTGCTGCTCGACGAGCCGACCAACCACCTCGACGCCGAGAGCGTCTCCTGGCTCGAGAAGACGCTGCGCGACTACTCCGGCGCCGTGCTGATCGTCACCCACGACCGCTACTTCCTCGACAACGTCACCAACTGGATCCTCGAGGTCGATCGCGGCCGGGGCATTCCCTACCAGGGCAACTACTCCGCCTACCTTGACCAGAAGCGCAAGCGCCTCGCCCAGGAGGAGAAGGAGGAAAGCACCCGCCAACGCCAGCTCGCCGAGGAGCAGGAATGGATCGGCCGCAGCCCCTCCGCCCGGCAGGCGAAGTCGAAGGCCCGCATCCAGGCCTATGAGGAGCTGCTGGCCCGGAGCCTGGACAAGGCGCCCGACCCAACCGAAATCCAGATCCCGCCGGCCCCGCGCCTCGGCAACACCGTCATCGTGGCGGACGCCATCCGCAAGGGCTTCGGCAATCGGCTGCTGATCGACGACCTGTCCTTCAAGCTGCCGCCGGGCGGCATCGTCGGCGTCATCGGCCCGAACGGCGCCGGCAAGACCACGCTGTTCAAGATGATCACCGGCGTCGACAAGCCCGATGCCGGGACCATGACTGTCGGCGAGAGCGTGCAACTGGGCTATGTCGACCAAAGCCGCGACAGCCTCGACGACAAGAAGACCGTCTGGCAGGAGATCTCCGGCGGCCAGGACCAGATCACCATGGGCAAGCGCACGGTGCCGAGCCGCGCCTACTGCGCCGCCTTCAACTTCAAGGGCGGCGACCAGCAGAAGCCGGTCGGCGTGCTCTCGGGCGGCGAGCGCAACCGGGTGCATCTCGCCAAGATGCTGAAGAACCCGCACAACGTGCTGCTGCTCGACGAGCCGACCAACGACCTCGACGTCGACACGCTCCGCGCGCTGGAGGAGGCGCTGGCCGACTTTGCCGGCTGCGCCGTCATCATCAGCCACGACCGCTGGTTCCTCGACCGCCTGGCGACCCACATCCTCGCCTTCGAGGGCGACAGCCATGTCGAGTGGTTCGAGGGCAACTTCCAGGCCTATGAGGCCGACAAGCGACGCCGCCTGGGCGCCGCGGCCGACCAGCCGCACCGAATCAAGTACCGCCCCCTGACCCGGTAGGGCAGGGCATGGGCCATGCGCATCCCGTGCCCTTGCCGGCACGGCTGGTCCGCACCGCGCGGCTGACCCTCGCGCCACCGGGCAAGGAGAACCTGCCGGACCTCGTCCGGCTGAAGGGCGACCCGCGCGTCTTCGAGCTGATGCTTCACGGCGTCCGCACGGAGGCGATGGCGCGGGCCGAGCTGGAGGATGACATCGCCTTCTGGGCCCAGCGGGGCTACGGCACCTGGTGCGTCTTCCATACCAAGAGCGGGGAATTCCTCGGCATCTCCGGACTGATGGAGCGGCCGGATGGCCGCGGCATCGCGCTGCGCTTCGCCCTGTGGCCGGAATGCCGCGGCCATGGCTATGCGCGCGAGGCGGCAAAGGCTGGTCTGAAATTCGGACATTGCGCCGGGCTCGCCCGCATCATCGCCGTGGCTTGGGAGAACAACCATGCCTCCCGACATGTGCTGGCGGATATCGGCATGGCGCAGTGCGACGCCTTCGACTACCGCGACCGCCGCATGATCGTCTACGAAAGCCTCGCATGAGCCTGCCGCCGCCGGGCCCTACTTGGCGCGCGGCCATGGTGCTCGGACTCATCACCAGCAGTTTCTCGACGGCGGTTGCCCAGCTCCTCGCCGCCCGCATCGGGCGCGATGCGGCGGTCGACTGGATGATCGTCGCCGCCATCCCGATGCGCGACGGCGTGCTGCAGCAGGTCCCGGACTAGGGCACGCTGCTCGGCGGCATTCTGTTCCACCATTGGGCGGACTGCTCCTGGGCCATCGCCTTCTTCGGCCTGCTGGGGCGGTGGACGGCCGGGCTTCGCCCCTGGCCGATCCTGCTGATCGGCCTGCCCTGGGCCGTCCTCACCTCCGCCACCGAATGGTTCGTGCTGGTGCCGCTGCTGCCCTTCTAGCAGCCGATCTTCACCCTGAACCAAGCCTATTGGATCGGCCTGCTCATCCATCTCGGCTCGGCCTCGCTTTATCCGCTCTTCCCCTGGCTCCAGGCGCGGATGGCCGGGCGCGAGCCGGGCCCCGGTATCTGCCGCTTCACCCGGTTATGGGTCGGGCTGGCGGGTATGGGTGTATTGGGCCTCGCCCTGTTGGCCCTGCTTGACAGCCGGGGGCGCGAACTACCGCATTGGGGTGCCGGTACTGCTTTCGATGCCGCCTGTATTCGGCGGATGGCCGCCCACCATGCCCAGGGCGTGGGGCTCGCCGAACTCGGCGCCGAGCGGGGCGCCGCCCCGCGCTTGCGTGACTTGGCCCGGCTGATGGTGGCCGAGCAGCGCGGCGAGATCGCCATCCTGGCGCAATGGCACCGAAGCTGGTTCGGTGCGGACCTGCCGCCCGCGAGTCACGAGGACCACGCATCCATGCCCGGCATGCTCTCCTCGACGACATTCTGGGCGCTGCGTGCCGCCCGGCCGAGGCTTTCGACGCCGGCTTCGTCGCCGCCATGAGCGTCCACCGCCGTGGAGCAATCGCCATGGCAGACGAAGCCCTCCGCCGGGCCGCCGACCCACGCCTCCGCCTGATGTCGCATGCGGTCCGCCACGAGCAACGGGGCGAGATCGCGCTCATGCAGGGGATCGAAGGCTGGGCCGCGGTCCGGACGGCGGTCGGGAACATGCTCCTTCCCGCTGGCGCGGCGGCGATGGATCAGCCCGGTTCGCTGCCGCCCGGGCTGGAGCCGCCCTAGCGCCCCTGCTCCCGCTGCGCCAGCTGCTGGATCTGTCCGCGCATCGCCGTCAGCAGCGCCGCGACCGATCCGTTGTTGCGCTGGATCACGCTGGAATACTCGCTCCGCTGGGTCAGCCGCAGCGAGGTCCCCTCGGCGATCACGTCGACGACCTTCGGCTGCCCTCCGACATCGGCGACGCGCCAGTCGAGCGAGAAGGGGGCAGTGTTCGGCCGCTCGATGACGGTGTTCACCAGGACGTCGTCCTCCGTCCGCTGCTGCGTCCGGCCGAGCGAGAAGCGCACGCCCTGGTACTCGCCGAAGCGGGCGGAAAGGTTGCGGATCAGCGTCTCCTCGAAGAGCTTCAGGTACTCCTGCTGCTCCTGCGGCGAGGCCTGGTTCCACCAGCGGCCGAGGATGAAGCGGCCGACGCGCTCCACATCGACGGCGCGACGCAGGACGGCGGCGACACGCTGCCGCCGCACCGGCAGGTCGCGGGTCTGGTCGTTGATCGCCGCCACCAGCTCCTGGCCGGTGGTCTGGATGAAGTTGGAGGCGCGGCCGATATCCGCCTGGGCCTGCGCCGGCCCGGCGAAGCCCGCCACGGTGAGGAAGAGGGCCGTGCCAAGAAGGGCACGGCGGTCGAGGTCATGCATGGTCATCTGTCTCCCGGACCGGCCTTACCTGCGCTGCTGGTCCATGCCGGTGCCAACGCCGAATCCCGTGCTGGTTGCCGCCGCGGGCGCAACCTCTCCCGCATTGCTGATCTCGGCGGCACGGCGCTGGCGATAGGCGCTGCGCAGGGTGGAATAGGGGTCGAGCGAGGTGCGGTTCACGTCGTCGATGGTGTTGATGAGGCCCTCCCGGGTATCGACCACGGTCGCGCCGGCGCGGCCGTAGACCAGCCCATCCACCACCGCGCCCTGGCCGAACCAGCTGAGCGGGTCGGAGACGATGCCGAGGCCGAAGCCCACCAGGTCGCGCGGGTTGGAAGGACCGAGCACCGGGATGAACAGGTACGGCCCTTCGCCGATGCCCCAGCGCGCGAGCGTCTGGCCATAATCCTCGGCATGGCCCCGCACGCCGAACCAGCTCTCGGCGACGTCAAATATGCCGGCAACGCCGAGCGTCGAATTGATGACGAAGCGCCCGAGCGTGTCGCCCGCCCGGCGGGGTTCGCCCTGCAGCATGTCGTTGGCGAGGATCACCGGCGTCCGCAGGTTGCCGAGCACGTTGCGGACGCCCGTCCGCACCGGCTGCGGCACCACGGCCCGGTAGCCGACCGCCACCGGGCGCAGCGCATACTGGTCGATCGTCTGGTGGACGGCGAAGAGCCGCCGGTTGGTCGGCTCCGCCGGGTCGTTGTTCTGCCGATACTCGGCCGTCGCATCGGGGTCGGAGGCGGGCGGGCGCGTCGCGCAGCCCGCGAGCAGCACGGCCGCCAGGAGCGGGGCGGCGAGGGCGGCCCGGGAGGGGCGAAGTCTGATTGGCTGACGCATCGGTCCGGTTGCCCTCATCGGTCTTGGCATGGTTGCGGAGAAGCCAGGGATTCATCGGCAGGATGCCATGCATCCCCATGCCGTGCCGATAGGCCCGCCGCTGAAGCATGATCGCCTGGGACGTAAATCATGTGACAAAACAACACGCTAAACAAAATTCGGACAGGTGGGATCACCTGGGGGGGACAATTCGCCCGTTTTCACGACGATCCGGAGTGATCCCCGCTGGCCCAGCCGGGCGGAAGCCGCTCCGGAACACGTATAGCATTGATCTGCTGTAACCGATAACGCTGCAAACTGTTTCCCTGCGTGACGCTTGCGGAGGTGAGTGGCAATGGGCAGATAGTCCGCCATGGACCATGCCCTTCCCGAAGTTCCGCCGCAGGGAACCCTGCAACGCTGGCTGACCGGCCCCCGTTTCGGTGGCCTGCCGAACTTCGCGGAATTGCCGCCGCCCAAACTCTCCTTCGAATTCTTCCCGCCGAAGACCGATGCGCTGGAAGCCCAGCTCTGGTCCTGCATCCGCCGGCTGGAGCCGCTGCGGCCGTGCTTCGTCTCCGTCACCTATGGCGCGGGCGGCACCACCCAGGCCCGCACCCATGCGACCGTGGCACGGATCGTCAAGGAAACCAGCCTGACCCCGGCCGCCCACCTCACCTGCGTCGGTGCCTCGCGGGCCGAGGTGGACGAGGTGGCGCGCGGCTACTGGGATGCAGGGGTCCGCCACATCGTCGCCCTCCGCGGCGACGCGCCGGCCGGTGCCGAGCGCTACGAGCCGCACCCGGAGGGCTATGCCTATGCCGCAGACCTGGTGGCCGGCCTCACCCGCATCGCCCCCTTCGAGATCAGCGTCGCCGCCTATCCGGAGACGCATCCCACAGCCCTCTCCTCCGATCATGACCTCGACAACCTGAAGCGGAAGATCGATGCCGGGGCGACCCGGGCAATCACCCAGTACTTCTTCGACAGCGAGGTCTTTCTCCGCTTCCTCGACCGTTGCGCCGCGGCCGGCATCACCCTGCCGATCGTCCCCGGCATCATGCCGGTCTCGAACTTCAACCAGATGAGGAAGTTCTCCGCCATGTGCGGCGCCGGCGTGCCGGACTGGATGGGCCGGCTCTTCGAAGGGCTGGACGACGACCCGGAGACGCGGCGGATGGTCTCCGTCATCATGGCGGCCGAGCAGGTCCGCCTGCTGCAGGCGAACGGAGTCGATGAATTCCACTTCTACACGCTGAACCGGCCGGATCTGGTCTATGCCATCGCCCATATCCTGGGCGCCCGGCCGGAGCCTACTCCACCCGGATCCCCTCGGCCTTGATCAGCTCTCCCATCCGCTGCCGCTGATCGGCGAAAAACGCCCCGAACTCGTCCGGCCCGCTGCCGACCGGGATCATGCCGATCTCGCCGAGCCGCTTCACCGCCGCCGGGTCGCGCATCCCGGCCGCCGCTGCCTCGGCCAGCCGGGTGACCGCTGGCTCCGGCGTTCCCCGCGGTGCGTAGAAGCCGAGCCAGTCATAGATGTCGAAGCCGGGGAAACCCTGCTCCGCCACCGCCGGCACCATCGGCAGGTTCGCCAGCCTTTCCCTGGTGCTGACGGCAATGCCGCGCAGCCGCCCCTCGATCACCAGCGGCGCCGCCTGGGGCAGGGTGGAGAAGACGAATTCCGCATCCCCGGCGAGGACGCCGGCCACGGAGGCCGCCCCGCCGCGGTAGGAGACATGGTTGGCCGACACCCCCGCCTGCCGCAGCAGCATGGCCGGCGCCAGATGCGTCGCCGTCCCGGTGCCGGAGGACGCGTAAGGGATCTGCCCCGGCGCCGACCGCAACCGCGCCAGCAGCCCTTGCAGGTCCCGCGCCGGATGGTCCTGGCGTACCACGCAGATCAGCGGCGACTTCACCATCTGGCTGATCGGCACCAGCGCCGTAGCGAAGTCATAAGGCAGGCCCGGGATCAGCAGGTTGTTCACGGCCCCCGCCGCCGTATCGGCCAGCGTGGTATAGCCATCCGGCGCCGCCTGGGCGACCACCCCGGCCCCGACCGAGCCGCTCGCCCCCGCCCGGTTCTCCAGCACCAGCGGCTGGCCGAGCACCTGCTGCATGGCGGGCGCCGCCAGCCGCATCGGGATATCCGCCCCACCGCCCGGCGGCCAGGAGATCACCACCCGCACCGGCCGGGTCGGCCATGGCTCGGCGCGGGCCAGGTGCGGCAGGGCGAGCGCCACCGCCAGCAACGGGCGGCGGGGGATGCGGTGCGGCATGGCGGAACCTCCCTTGGCGTTGCGGCCCATCCTGCCGGCAAGCACCGCCGCCCGAAAGGCTTTGGGGGGCGACCTGACCGGGCGTACACTCCAGGCAACGCCACAGGAGGAAACGGCGATGCAGCACCAGGGCCCGCTGAATGCGGAACAACTCCGCCAATTCCAGGAGGAGGGCTGGCTTTTCCTCCCCGAGACCTTCAGCCTGGAGGAGGTCGCCGTCCTCGCCCGCGAGGCGGAGGCGATCTATGCCGAGAACCGCCCGGAGATCTGGCGCGAGAAGTCGGGCGCCCCGCGCACCGCCTTCGCCGCCCATACCTTCAACGAGGCCTTCCGCCTGCTCGGCGCCCATCCGCGCCTCGTCGGCCCGGTCGAGCAGATCTTCGGCGAACGGCTCTACATGCACCAGTTCAAGATCAACGCGAAGGCCGCCTTCACCGGCGATGTCTGGCAGTGGCACCAGGATTACGGCACCTGGAAGCGCGACGACGGCATGCCCGAGCCCCGCGCCATGAACATCGCCGTCTTCCTCGACGAGGTGATGCCGATCAACGGCCCCCTCATGCTGATCCCCCGCAGCCAGGCCCATGGCACGCTGGAGGCCGGGCACGACACCAGCACCACCTCCTACCCGCTCTGGACCCTCGATGACGCCATGGTGACCCGGCTGGTGCAGGAGGGCGGCATCGTCGCCCCGACCGGCAAGCCGGGCGGCGTGCTGATGTTCCACGGCAATCTCGTCCATGGCTCGGCGCCAAACATCACCCCCTATCCGCGCAAGATCGTCTACCTGACGCTCAACGCCGTCTCGAACCACATCCGCACCCCGACCCGGCCGGACTGGATCGCCCATCGCGACTTCACGCCGATCGAGCCGGTCCCGGCCGAGGCGCTGACCGACTACGCACGCCGCTGGAAGCAGGCGGCCGAATAGGCATCCCCGCCGGCTCTCGCCCGTTGCTGCCTCCGACAGCAAAGGAGGCAGCGATGTCAGGCTCTGGCGAGATTCGCCCACATATGGAAGTGGTCGGCGCCGATGGCGTGCATGTCGGCACGGTGGACGGGCTGGAGCGCGGCGCGATCAAGCTGACGAAGCAGGACGACCCTGACGGCAGCGGCCGGCACCACCACCACATCCCGCTCGGCGCCATCCGCATAATCGAGGGCGACCGGGTCTGGCTGACCATGCCAGCCAGCCAGGCCCGCGCCATGGCCGTCGGAGGCCAGTCGCCGGAGGACATGGAGGAGGGCAGCGCCGCAACCGACGAGGCCGGCATCGCCCGCCCGGACCGCACCGGCATCTCGCCGATGGAGGGCGGCGCCACCGGCAACATCCATGGCGGCGGCACCATGGCGCCGAGCGGCGGCGGGGCAGGGGGCACCGCCTCCTACAGCCAGGGCAGCGGCGGCGGCATCGCCCACGACCCGAACATGGACCCGAGCGGCCGCGGCGACCCGGACCGGTAGGCGGAAGGGGCCGCCGCGCGGCGGCCCCGCCCCTTGTTCACCCGAGCCAATCATAGACCCGGACGAAATCGACCATGATGTCGTAGCGGGCCGGCGCATCCGCGCCCGGCGCGCCGCCATACCAGGTGTCGCTCGGTACCCCGACATGGCCCTGCAGCCCGACCGTCATCTTCATGGTCGGGACGTTCTGCGTGTAGGTGTGCATCACCTGGCCATTGACGGTCATCGACACCCGGTCCGGCGTCCACTCCAGCCCGTAGACATGCCATTGGGTCAGGTCGATGTCATAGATATGGCTCTCGTACACGTCGCCGCCGGTCACCGGGTCGGGCCAGTGCTGGGCGACCATCCCGTTGCCCTTCGGCGTCTCGAGGATGTCGAGCTCCGGCGGCCAGACGCCGTTTGCTGCCGGCCAGAGCAGGAAGCACGGCCCCATCCCCGTCACCTCGGCGCTCATCTTCGCCATGATCTCCACCTTGCCATAGGTGAAGGCGAAGCCCGGGTTCCATTGGTTCAGCGTGGTGGAGAGGCCGCCCGTCGCCCAGCTGCCGTCGGCCATCTTGGTGATGCCGATATCGAGCATCCCGTTGCCGACGCTGACCTGCGAGTTGTCCCAGCGGAAGGCGCCGTTCCAGTAGGTCGCGCCGCCATAGCTGATCGGCCACTTGGTCGAGTCGACCCGCGTGCCGCTGAAATCGTCGTTGAAGATCAGGTTGCCGAACTCGCCGGAGCCCGTGGAGGGCGCATAGGTCCAGGACGGGTCGACCAGCGTGTTCATCGCCGCGCCGCTGACGCCGGCCAGCATCACCGTGTCGCCCGAGCCCGGCCCGTAATGCACCAGCGTGCCGCTGATGCCGCCCACCGACACCGCCTCCTGCCAGACGGAGAAGGTTCCGTCGGTGGTGATGGAGAGGCGGTCCTCGCCCGGCCTGAAATCGGAAATGATGTCGGCGCCGTCGCCCGGCTTGAGGACGAAGACGTCGGCGCCGGCGCCGCCGGCCAGGCTGTCGTTGCCGAGGCCGCCGGTGATCGTGTCGCCGCCGCTGCCGCCGCTGATCGTGTCCGCGCCCAGCTTGCCGGTGAGCACGTCGTTGCCCGCCGTGCCGGCGAGGAGGAGGGTGTCGGAGGGCGGCGGCGCCTCGAAGAACGAGAAGCTCTTCACCCCGGTCGAGCCGAGAAAGAGGCTCGAATCCGAGACGTCGGCGCCACCGTAGCTCGCCCCCTCGACGTAGAGGTTGCGGTCCTGCGCCACCGAGCCGCCGTCGGTGAGGAAGTTGACGTCGACCTTGTGCGTGCCGGCGGTCCAGTCGCCCTTCAGGGTCAGCGTGTCGTACTGGCCCGAGCCCCGCAGCGCGGAGGCGGTGAAGGTGCCGCCGATCTGCACGCCATCGACCTTCACGGTGTACTGCGCGCTACCCTGCCAGTGATCCTGGGTGAGCTTCAGGACCAGGCTGTCCGACCGCTGCCGGCGGTGAGGGAGAGGGGGTTGAAGCTCGTCTGCGCCACATTCGCCGCCGGAACCAGCGACGGGTTGGTCAGCCATTCGAGCTTCGAGGTGGTCAGGCCGGCCAGAAAGATCGAATCGCTCCAGGAATCATTGTAAACGACGCTGACGCCCTGGATACCGTTGACGGTCGTCTGGTACACCCAGGGGTTGTAGCTGCCGCTGGCGATCGACAGCCGGTCCACCCCGAGCTGGAAGTCGTTGATGATGTCCGCCCCGTCGCCGGTCCTGAAGGCGAACAGGTCTGCCCCGGCCCCGCCGGTCATCAGGTCAGCGCCCGTGCCGCCGGTAATGGTGTCGGCCGCCGCTGCTCCCTTCAATGTGTCTTTGCTGGAGGTACCTGTGATGACGGGCATGGGGGGATCTCACTAACAACAACCGAGGAGCACCCTCCTGTCCCCGTATACAACTTCAAGTTGATAAGGCCGTCAAACTAAAACCGCGTGAATCGCAACCAATCCGCGTGAGTTACATCAAGCGCCGGCCAGGCCTGGTCCGCCAGCGCCAGCCGCACCCGCTGATCCAGCGGCACCGTGTCACGGAGCCCGGACGAGTTGAGGAGGCAGGCAAGGCAGGAGGTGCCGATGCGGTTGGAGAGGTTCGTCGAAGGTTCTATAGCTGAGGGGTGTCCGCACCACGTCCCCACCCCCCTTCGCCCGGCGACGACTACCTCGCCCGCCTCAACCCCGAGCAGCGGGAGGCGGTCGAGACCCTTGACGGCCCGGTGCTGATCCTGGCCGGCGCCGGCACCGGCAAGACCCGCGTGCTGACCACGCGCTTCGCCCATCTGCTGAAATCCGGCCGCGCCTGGCCCGGCCAGGTCCTCGCCGTCACCTTCACCAACAAGGCGGCGCGCGAGATGCGCGAGCGCGTTTCCGCCATCCTCGGCCAGCCGGCCGAAGGCCTCTGGCTCGGCACCTTCCACGCCCTCTGCGCGCGGATGCTCCGCCGCCATGCAGAGTTCGTCGGCCTCACCAGCGCCTTCACCATCCTCGACACCGACGACCAGATGCGCCTGCTCAAGCAGGTGATGGAGGCCGCCGGCATCGACCTGAAGCGCTGGCCCGCCCAGGGGCTGATGGGCCAGATCCAGCGCTGGAAGGACCGCGGCCTCGCCCCCGACCGCGTCACCCCGGCCGAGGACACGGACTACGCCGCGGGCAAGGCGCGCGGCCTCTACGCCGCCTACCAGTCCCGCCTGCGCGACCTCAACTGCTGCGACTTCGGCGACCTCATGCTGCATGTGACGGAGATCTTCCGCACCCGGCCCGAGGTGCTGGCCGACTGGCAGCGGCGCCTGCGCTACATCCTGGTCGACGAGTACCAGGACACCAACCTCGTCCAGTACTACTGGCTCCGCCTGCTGGCGCAGTCGCACCGCAACATCTGCTGCGTCGGCGACGACGACCAGTCGATCTATTCCTGGCGCGGCGCCGAGATCGAGAACATCCTACGCTTCGAGAAGGACTTCCCGAACGCCAAGGTCGTCCGCCTCGAGAGCAACTACCGCTCGACCAAGCCGATCCTCGCCGCCGCCTCCCACCTCATCGCCCACAACAGCGGCCGCCTCGGCAAGACGCTGCGCGCCGGCCGCAACGATGCCGAAGGCGACAAGGTCCGCGTCGTCTCGCTCTGGGATTCCGAGGAGGAAGCCCGGATGGTCGGCGAGCGGATCGAGGCCTTCAAGCGCAGCGGCCACAAGCTCGCCGAGATCGCCATCCTGGTCCGCGCCGGCTTCCAGACCCGCGCCTTCGAGGAGCGGCTGATCACCCTCGGCCTGCCCTACCGCGTCATCGGCGGCCTCAAATTCTACGAGCGCGCCGAGATCCGCGACGCCATGGCCTATCTCCGCGTCCTCGCCCAGCCGGCCGACGACCTGGCCTTCGAGCGCATCGTCAACACGCCGAAGCGCGGCCTCGGCGACACGGCGATGCGCCGCATGCACGAGATCGCCCGCGCCGAGAGCATCCCGCTCGCCGCAGCCGCCCATCGCCTGCTGCCGAACCTCACCGCCAAGCCCCGCGCCGCCCTCGGCGAGCTGCTGCACGGCTTCGCCCGCTGGCGCGAAGGGCTGTCGAAGGAAGGGCATGTCGTCGTGGCCGCGACGCTGCTCGACGAGAGCGGCTACACGGAGATGTGGAAGCAGGACAAGTCGCCCGAAGCCCCCGGCCGGCTCGAGAACCTGAAGGAGTTCATCCGGGCCCTCGGCGAGTTCGAGAGCCTCGCCGGATTCCTCGAGCACGTCGCCCTGGTGATGGAGAACGACGAGAACTCGGATGGCGACCGCCTCTCGCTGATGACGCTGCACGCGGCGAAGGGCCTGGAATTCGACACCGTCTTCCTCCCCGGCTGGGAGGAGGGCCTCTTCCCCCATGCCCGCGCCATGGAGGAGGGCGGCGAGAAGGGGCTCGAGGAGGAGCGCCGCCTCGCCTATGTGGGCATCACGCGCGCTCGGAAGCAGGCCATCATCTCCGCCGCCGCCAACCGCCGCATCTATGGCAACTGGTCCGCCTCCGTCCCCAGCCGCTTCCTCGAGGAACTGCCGGCCGCCCATATCCGGCGCGAAGGCAGCGCCAGCATGGCCCGCCAGCGCGTCGCCGAGATGCCCTCCGTCTTCACCGGCGCCGGCGGGCTGCAATCCCGCAAGCCGCGGGTGATCGAGGCCGGCGCCTGGGAAGTCCAAGCCCGCCCCTCCCACGCCCAGCCGCTGAAGCCCGGCGAGCGCGTCTTCCACAAGAAATTCGGCTATGGCCGGGTGACGGCGGTGGACGACAACCGCGTCGAGGTCGATTTCGAGAAATCCGACCCCAAGCGGGTGCTGGACAGCTTCCTGGAGCGCGCCTGATGCTGTCCCGCCGCCGTGCCGAGCCGTTGGAAGTGCTCACCATCGAAGGCTTGCCCGAGGTGGCCATCCCTGCCTTCGAGGCCGCCTTGCAGACCGTCTGCGCCACGGTTGCCTATTTTCGCGAGGAGCCGGCCGAGACTTGGCGCCTCGAAGGCGTCCGCGAGGCCGGCGCGCGTGACGATGAGCTGGAAGGCGCGCTCGCCCTGGCGGCCCTGGTCTCCGGCATCGACATGCCCGCGCTCCAGGCCGGCCCGATCGAGGCCGAGGGCTGGCTCGCCCGCACCATCGAGAGCTTCCCCGAGGCGCCGGTCGGCCGCCGCTTCCTGATCCGCCCGACCCACCTGCCGAATCCGCGGGAGCACGGCCGCATCGTCCTGCGGCTGGATGCCGGCCTCGCCTTCGGCAGCGGCGAGCATGCCTCGACGCAGGGTTGCCTCATGGCCTTCGAGGGCATGGCGCATCGCCGCCCGCGCCGGATCCTCGATCTCGGCACCGGCTCGGCGATCCTCGCCCTTGCCGCGGCGCTGTGGCTGAAACGCCCCGTACTGGCGACGGATATCGACCCCTGGTCGGTCCGCGTCGCGCGGGAGAATGCAGCGCTGAACGGGGTACAGCGCCTGCTGCATCCGCGCCTGGCGGATGGCTGGAAGAGCCGGGCGATGCAGGCCCGGAATTACGACCTGGTCTTCGCCAACATCCTTGCGCGGCCGCTCTGCGCCATGGCGCATGAGCTGGCGGCGCATCTGGCCCCGGGCGGCACCGCCATCCTCGCCGGGCTGCTCGGCACCCAGGCACGGATGGTGCTGGCGGCGCATCGCCGCCAGGGCCTCAGGCTGGAGCGGCGCATTGATATCGGCGCCTGGACCACGCTGGTCCTGCGCCGGTAGCGATGCCCCGTGCCTTAGCGCTTCAGCTCACCGCGAGCGACGCGGTCGAGATCGCCGCGGGTCAGGCCGATATCGCTCAGCTCGCGCTCGGAGAGCGAGGCCAGCTCGGCGCGCAGCCGGGCCCGGGCCGGCCAGCCGAAGATCGCATCGGCGATCCGCGCCAGACCGTGCAGCAGGGCCGCCTGGTTCGCGCGGCCGGCTGCCTCGCGCAGCGAGGCGATCTGCTCGGCGGCGGGGTTGCGGGGCAGGGGGAGCAGCAGAGCTGCCTCCACCTTGGTCATGCGGGCGTCCATGGTTTGGGTTCCAATCCTTGCGAGGCGGGTTTTCCCGTCTCGCTTCGCAGTGCAGCAATTAGGCACGAAACCAGATTGTTGCATCTGCGAAGAGCACAGTGGAGCCATGCGGCGGGCGCCGAGCTTTGCCACGATCCCTGCATTTTTGTTTTACCATTTCGTGAGGGTTGCCGATGAATTCCGCCGAACGTCTCGCCGCTCTCCGCGCCGAACTCGCCCGCGCCGGAGTCGACGGCTTCCTCATTCCGCGCGCCGACGAGTATCTCGGCGAATACGTCCCGCCTTCAGGCGAGCGCCTGGCCTGGCTCACCGGCTTCACCGGCAGCGCCGGCCTCGCCGTGGTGCTGATGGACCGCGCCGCCCTCTTCACCGATGGCCGCTACACCACCCAGGCCGCCCAGCAGACTGACACCACGCTTTGGGAGCAGCGCCACATCACCGAGCAGCCCGCCGCCGATTGGCTCGCCGAGCACGCCGCCGGCCGCCGCATCGGCTACGACCCCTGGCTCCACGCCGAAGGCGCCCTGGCCCGGCTGGAGCGCCCCGGCGTCGCCCTGGTCCCGCTCGTCGCCAACCCGCTCGACGCCGTCTGGGCTGACCGCCCCGCGCCGCCGATGGCCGAGGCCCGCCCGCACCCGCTGCGCTATGCCGGCGTCGCCGCCGCCGAGAAGCGCGCCAATGCCGCCGAGTCCCTGCGTGCCGCCGGCGAAGATGCCGCCGTGCTGGCCGACCCGCACTCCCTCGCCTGGCTGCTGAACATCCGCGGCGGCGACCTCGACCACACCCCGCTCGCCCTCGGTTTCGCCCTGCTGCGCGCCGATGCCTCCGCCGAGCTCTACATGGACCCGGCCAAGGTCCCGGCCGAGACGCGCAGCCATCTTGGCAATGACGTGGTGGTCCGCCCCCGCTCCGAACTCCCCGCCGCCCTGTCGGGCCTTGCGGGGAAGACGGTCCGCCTCGACCCGGATGCAACGCCTGCCTGGTTCGCTGCCCGCCTGCGCGAGGCCGGCGCCACCATCGCCCCGGGCCACGACCCCTGCCGCCTGCCGCGCGCCTGCAAGAACACGGTGGAGCGCGAGGGCGCCCGGAGCGCCCACCGGCGGGATGCGGTGGCGCTCGCCCGCTTCCTCGCCTGGTTCGCCGCCGCCGCGCCCACCGGCCGCGAGACGGAGATGAGCGCCGCCGAGCGCCTGCTCGCCTTCCGCCGCGAGGTGCCGCTTTTCCAGGCCGAAAGCTTCCCCGCCATCAGCGGCGCCGGCGAGAACGGCGCCGTCATCCATTACCGCGTGACGCCCGAGACCAACCGCCCCATCCGCCCGGGCGAGTGCTACCTGACCGATAGCGGCGCCCAATTCCTCGACGGCACCACCGATGTGACGCGTACCCTTTGGACCGGCCCCGGCCCGGCGCCCGAAGCGCTGCGCGCCCGCTACACCCGCGTCCTCCAGGGGCATGTGGCGCTCGCCACGCTGCGCTTCCCGAAGGGCGTCGCCGGCCCGCATATCGACGCCATCGCCCGCCGCGCCCTCTGGCAGGCCGGGCTCGATTTCGACCACGGGACGGGGCATGGCGTCGGCAGCTTCCTTTCCGTCCATGAAGGCCCCGCCTCCATCAGCCGCGCCGCGAAGCCCGTCCCCCTCGCCGCCGGGATGATCCTTTCCGACGAGCCCGGCTACTACCTGCCCGGCCAGTACGGCATCCGCATCGAGAACCTCCTCCTTGTCCGCGATGCCGAGCCGCAGCCTGACCAGGTGAAGCCCTTCCTCGAATTCGAGCCTCTGACCCTCGCCCCCTATGCCCGCGCCCTGATCGATGCCGGCCTGCTCTCGGCGGCCGAGCGCGGCTGGATCGACGCCTATCACGCCCGCGTCCTCGCCTTGGTCGCCCCCGGCTGCGACACCGCCACCTCCGCATGGCTGGAGGAGGCCTGCCGCCCGCTCAGCTGATGCCCGGCAGGGTCCGCGTCCCGGTCAGCTCTCCGCCATAAGCCCGATCATCGAAGATGAAGCTGACCCGCCCTGGCGTGTAGTTGCGGATGGTGATGGCGTCGCGCCCGCCAGGCAGGGTGAGGGTGAGATCCGTGCCATCCAGCCTGGCGGTGACATCCTGCGTCCCGAAGCCTTGGAGCACCAGCGCGGCATGAGCGCTGCCGTGCCCCGGCTCGCCCGCGGATGGCAACCCCATGCGGAACCCGCCCCAGTCGTCGATCCCGATCGCCTGCGCCTCGACGGACCCAGTCCCGTCGCCGATCACCGGCCGCGAGCCGCCCTGCTGCACGCCGCTCTCGATGGGCGGCAGGACGACCTCATCCAAGCCGTCGCCCGGCCGGTAGACCAGTGTCGAAAGCTCCGCATTGCCGAGATGGACGCTGTCCTGGCCCGTCCCCGCATTCACCCATTGCGCGCCGCTGACCGTGTCATCGCCCGCCCCGGCCGAGACAGTCGTCCCCATTCCCTGCACCGAGATCACGTCATTGCCCTTGCCGCTGCGGACCGTGCCGTAATGCCCGGTGATGATCGCCATGTTGTCGCCATCGCCAAGGTCGATATCGCTGAAGTCGCCGAAGCGCGCCGAAACCTGGTCATCCCCCGCCCCGGCATCGAGGCTGAGCCGCCCCGTCGTATCCGCCGCGATCAGGTCCTTCCCGCTGCCCGTGGTGACCTGCAGTGCCGCCGACTGCGCCCGGTCCGCAACCAGGGCATGGGCGCTGATGAGGTTATCCCCGGCCGGTGCCGCGACTTGCGCCACCGCACCGCCCGCCGGCGTGATGGAGACGGTCGAGGTGGCATTCCCTGTCGAAGCCGGGTCGACCTGCACGCCCGCCACTGCCGGCGGCTGGCTGCCGCCCGATACCGCCGCGATGCTGCCCGCCCCGCCGAGCGTCCCCGATCCCGGCGCCGTCAGCCTGATTCCCGGCGGCCCATAGACCTGCGGCGCAGAGGGGCGCGCCTGCCCGCCATTCATCGCCTGGATGAGGCCGAGCAGCAGCCGCGCCTGCGCCGACAGCTCGACACTGTCCTGCGTCCCCCCGCCAGCCGCGGGTTGGGTGGTGGCCGCGCTCACAGATCCGCCGCCGGCGGTGGCCGGCGTTGCCCGGGTGTAGGCCTGCCTGGCCCAGAAGCTGAGGTCCGCTGCGCTGAGCATGGCCTTGCGATGCGTTTTGCCCGCCCAGCTTGCCCCCGCGAGGGTTAAGGAAGGGTTCCTACCCGAACCCCGCCATGTCCCGCCACTCCGCCTCGGTCAGCACGCGAAGGCCAAGCTCCGCGGCCTTCTTCGCCTTGCTGCCCGCATCCGCCCCGACCACGACGAAATCCGTCCGCGCGGAGACGCTCTTCGTCACCTTGGCGCCCAGCGTCTCCGCCCGCGCCTCCGCCTCCGGCCGCGTCATCGTCTCAAGCGTGCCGGTGAAGACCAGAGTCTTGCCGGCGAAGGGGCTGTCCGCGGCCGAGGCACTCGCCACCGGCACCGGCGTCACCTCCTGCGCCAGATCGTCGAGCGCCGCCAGGTTGCGCGGCTCGTCGAAGAAATCGACCAGTTCCTGCGCGATGGCCGGCCCGATGCCCTGGATCGAGCCCAGCTCCTCCCTTGCCTCGGAGCCGACGATGCGCGCCGCCAGCATCCGCTCCCGCCATTCGACGAGGCTGCCGTAATGCCGCGCCAGCAGCTTGGCATTCGCCTCGCCGATGCGCCGGATGCCAAGCGCGAAAATGAAGCGGTCGAAGGGCGGCGCCCGCCGCGCCTCGATGGCGGCAAGCAGGTTCGAGACCTTCTTCGAATCCTCCGCCCGCTTGGAGCGCGCGCCCCAGCCCTCCCAGTGCCGCATCCGGTCGGCATGCTGCGCGAGGCGGAAGATGTCAGCCGGGCCCTTGACCAGCCCCTCGTCATGCAGCGTCTGGATGTTCTCCTCGCCAAGCCCCTCGATATCCATCGCGTTGCGCGCGACGAAATGCTTCAGCCGCTCGACGGTCTGCGCCGGGCAGATCAGCCCGCCGGTGCAGCGCTTTACCACCTCGCCCGCCGCCCGCACCGCATGGCTGCCGCAGGCCGGGCAACGCTCGGGGAAGGCGAAGGGCTCGGCGCCCTCGGGCCGCTTCTCCAGCACCACGGAGACGATTTGCGGGATCACGTCGCCTGCCCGTTGCAGCACGACGGTGTCGCCGAGCCGCACATCCTTGCGCGCGATCTCGTCCTCGTTGTGCAGCGTCGCATGCTGCACCATGACGCCGCCGACATTGACCGGCTGCATCACCGCCCGCGGCGTCAGTGCCCCCGTCCGCCCGACCTGGATCTCGATCCGCAGCAGGGTGGTGGTCGCCCGCTCCGCCGGGAATTTCCACGCCACCGCCCAGCGCGGCGCCCGCCCGACGAAGCCGAGCCGCGACTGCCAGTCCAGCCGGTCGAGCTTGTAGACGACGCCGTCGATATCGTAGTCGAGCCCGGCCCGCTCCGTGCCCATGCGCGCCTGGAACTCGGCCGCCGCATGCTCGTCCGGCAGCGGCGCCGAGAGCGGGTTGACGCGGAAGCCCCAGCGCTTCAGCACATCCAGATACCCGGAATGCGTCTCCGCCACCGGCGTGCTCGACGCCCCCTGCGCATAGGCGAAGAACTGCAAGGGCCGCCGCGCTGTCACCTCCGGGTCGAGCTGCCGCAGCGAACCGGCGGCCGCATTGCGCGGATTGGCCGGGATGCGAATCTCCGGCCCCACCTTCTCGCCCCGTGCGCGGCGTTGCTCCCGCTCCTCCGCCAGCCGCGCCTGCTCGTCGCGGAAGGCGATGAAGTCGGCCTTCGCCATGAAGACCTCGCCGCGGATCTCGATCCGCGCCGGCGCATCCTCCCCAAGCCGCCGCGGCAGCTCGCTCTCGCGCAGCGTCTCGAGGTTGCGGGTGATGTCCTCACCCTGCGTGCCGTCACCCCGCGTCGCGCCGCGGACAAAGGCGCCGTTCTCATAGGTCAGGTTGACCGAGAGCCCATCGATCTTCGGCTCGCCGACGAAGCGCAGCACCTCGTCCTGCGGCAGGCCGAGGAAGCGCCGGATGGTCCGCGTGAACTCGGCGAATTCCTCCGGGTTGAAGACATTGTCGAGGCTCAGCATCGGCGTGCCGTGCCGCGCCTTGGCGAAGCCCGCCGCCGGCGCCGCGCCGGGCGCCGCTTCGCTCGGGCTGTCGCTGCGCTTCAGCTCGGGAAAGCGCGCCTCGATCGCCGCGTTGCGCCGCCGCAGCGCATCATATTCGGCATCGGTGATCTCGGGCGCGTCGTTCTGGTGATAGGCGATGTCGGCCGCCGCGATCTCGGCCGTGAGCGCGGCGAGTTCGGCTGCCGCTTCCTCCTCTGTCAGCTTCTCGGGCGGCAAGCTGCGCAGGCTCACAGCAACCCACCCGTCAGCAGGCTGTCCGCCGCCGCCCGCGCCGCATCCGTCACCCGCTCGCCCGCCAGCATCCGCGCGATCTCCTCGCGCCTCTCGCGCTTGTCGAGCGGCTCGACCACCGTCGTCGCCCGCTCGCCCTTCACCTGCTTGGCGACGCGCAGCTGCTGCGCCCCGCGCGCCGCTACCTGCGGGCTGTGCGTCACCACCAGCACCTGCAGCCGTTCGGCCACGCGCTCCAGCCGCTCGCCGACGGCCGCCGCCGTGGCGCCGCCGATGCCGGCATCCACCTCGTCGAATATCAGCGTCGGCACCGGCGACCCGCGCGCCAGCACCACCTTCAGCGCCAGCATCAGCCGCGACAACTCGCCGCCCGAGGCGATCTTCTGCAGATGCCCCGGCGTCTGCCCCGGATTGGTCGAGACGAGAAAGGTCACCCGGTCCATCCCATCCGCCGCCCAGCTGTTCTCGTCCCGCGCCGCCACCTCGACAAAGAAGCGCGCCCGATCGAGCTTCAAGGGCGGCAGCTCCTTGGCCAGCGCCCGCTCCAGCCGTCCCGCCGCCTCGCGCCGTGCCGAGGACAGCGCCTCGCCGGCCGCTAGATAAGCCCGGCGCGCCTCGCCCGCCGCCTGCTCCAGCCGCGCCACCTGCCCGCTGCCGGCATCCAGAGCGCCGAGCCGCTCCTTCAACGACACCAGAAGCCCCGGCAGCTCGACCACGGCCACGCCATGCTTCCGCGCCGCCGCCCGCAGGCCGAACAGCCGGTCCTCCAGCACTTCCAGCCGGCGCGGATCGGGCCCATCCTCCAGCATCAGCCGTTGCAGCAGGGTCTCCGCCTCGGCGAGCGAGTCCTGCGCAGCGCCCAGCAGGGCGACGATGGCCTGGGCTTCCTCATTGGGCGGCGGCAGCCGCTCCAGCGAGCGTGCTGCACTGCGCAGCGCCTCCGCCGGCCCGCCCCGGCGCCGGTCCTTCGGCTGCAACTCGGCCAGGGCGCTGGCGATGCTCTCGCCCCGCCGCTCGCCCTGCTGCAGGCGCTGCCGCTCCTGCGACAGCTCTTCCTCCTCGCCCTCCACTGGCGCGAGATCGGAGAGTTCCTGCACGGCATGGCGGAGGAACTCCTCGTCCCGCTGCGCCGCAGCGATCGCCTCGCGAGCCGAGGCGAGGCCGCGCTCCGCCTCCCGCCAGCCCCGCCAGGCCGCACCGACCGTGGTCCGCCTGCTCTCGAGCCCGCCGAAGGCATCCAGCAGCCCGGCATGCGTCGCCGGATCGGCAAGCCCCACCTGGTCGTGCTGCCCCTGCACCTCCACCAGCGTCGCCGCCAGCCGGCGCAGCAACCCGACCGAGACCGGCTGCCCATTGACGAAGGCACGGCTCCGCCCATCCGCCTGCACGGTGCGGCGGAGCACCAGCGTCTCCTCCGGCTCCATGTCCTGCTCGGAAAGGATGGCATAGGCCGGATGCCCCTCGGGTGGCACGAAGCCGGCGGCGACCGAGCATTGCGCCTGCCCGGACCGCACCATCCCCGCCTCCGCCCGCTGCCCACAGGCGAGGCCAAGGCTGTCGAGCAGGATCGACTTGCCGGCACCCGTCTCGCCAGTCAGCACCGTCAGCCCGACCCCGAAGGAAAGGTCGAGCCGTTCGATCAGCACCACATCGCGGATCGCCAGGGAGGCGAGCATGCTTGGCTAGAAAATCCAGTTCCAGGCCCGGCGCGCGAAGCCGGGCCGGTCGCCCGGAGCGGGCCGCCCGCCATCGACCAGCAGCGCGTAGCTGTCCTGGTACCAGGGGCTGCCGGGGAAGTTGTGGCCGAGCACCGCCGCCGTCTTCTTCGCCTCGTCCACCAGGCCGAGGGTCAGGTAGATCTCGGTCAGCCGGTGCAGCGCCTCCGGGACGTGGTTGGTGGTCTGGTAGTCCTCGACCACCTTCCTGAACCGCCCGATCGCGGCGCCATAGAGCTTCTGCCGTTGGTAGAAGCGGCCGATATTCATCTCCTTGCCTGCCAGGTGGTCGCGGCCGAGATCGAGCTTGAGCCGCGCATCCCGCGCATAGGCGCTGTCGGGGAAGCGGTTCACCACATCCTGCAGCGCCGCCATGGCCTGTTCCGTCGTGCGCTGGTCACGGTCCGCCTCGGCGATCTGCTCGTAGTAGCAGAGCGCACGCAGGTAATAGGCATAGGCGATGTCGCGATGCGCCGGATGCAGCTGGATGAAGCGGTCGAGCGCGCCGATGGCCTCGGTGTAGCGGTTGCGCATGTACTCGCCATAGGCGGACATGATCTTCGCATTGGTCGCCCAGGCCGAGAGCGGATGGTCCCGCTCCACCTGGTCGAACAGATCGACCGCCGCCTGGTAGCGCCGCGCCTGCAAGGCCTCGATTCCCGCTGCGTACAACCCCTCGGGCGAACGGTCGAGCACGTTGCTGGTTCGCGCGGCGGTCTGGCGCTCGTTGTCGAGGGTCGATTGCTTGCCGTCCCAATTGCCGCCGAAGAGCGAGCAGCCCGGCAGCGCCGCGAGGGCCAGCCAGAGGGAAAGCAAGGGGGAAAGGCGTCGGATCATCACGGACCGGTCGAAGGGGAGGGCCCGGCTTATAGCACGCCGCCGCCCGGGTCCACAGGGACCCGGGGCGCGGCCTCAGGCCACCGCCATCGCCGGCTGCCGGGTCGCCACATACTCGGCCGCCGGCAGCGCCTGCGGCAGGGTGAAGGAGGGCACCGCGCGCCAATTGGCCGGATCGGCGAAGAGTGCCCGCAGCAGCCGGTTGTTCAGCGCATGGCCGGAGCGATGCCCGCTGAACCGCCCGCGGATCGGCGCGCCAGCCAGCGCCAGGTCGCCCACCACGTCGAGCAGCTTGTGCCGCACGAACTCGTCCGCCTGGCGCAGCCCGCCCGGGTTCAGCACCAGCGGCCCGTCGACCACCACCGCATTGGCGAGGCTGCCGCCCTGGGCGAGGCCGGCGGCGCGCAGCCGGGCCACCTCCTCTGCCAGGGTGAAGGTCCGCGCCTCGGCCAGTTCCGCCCGGAACTCGCGCGGCGAGATCCGCGCCTCGAGCGACTGTCGGCCGATCGCCGTGCCCGGGAAATCGATGGTGAGCGACGCCTCCAGCCGGTCGCCGCCGGTTGGCTCCAGCATGGCCCAGGCCGCATCCGGACCCTCGCCATCCTGCACCTGCACCGGCCGCAGCACCTCGATCGCCTCCGGCAGGCCAAGCCCGGCCTGGGCGACGAGGCCCGTGCAATCGATGAGGAAGACGAAGGGCGCCGCCGACCCGTCGAGAATCGGCACCTCCGGCCCGTCCAGCTCGATGATGGCGTCATCGACGCCGCAGCCGGCCAGCGCCGCCATCACATGCTCGACCGTGCCGACCCGCACCTCCGGCGCCTCGGCGAGGCCGAGCGCGGTGCAGAGCCGGGTATCGACCACATGGTCGTAGAGGGCGGGGATCTCGACCCCCAGGTCGGTGCGGCGGAAGCGGATGCCGGCCCCGGCTTCGGCCGGGCGCAGGGTCAGGCTCACGCGCTTGCCGCTGTGCAGGCCGATGCCGACGCAGCCGATGGCGGCCTTCAGCGTCCGGCGGCGGCCTGTCTCGAGCGGGAAGTATCCGTCCATGCCTACCCCTGTTGGAAACCCGGCGCCCATGGAGGGAGCGGCCGGGATGTCGTTGAGGCGTCTGCCCAGCCCAATACCTGGCACCACAACGGGGGTTCCGCGAGTCAAGGCTTATTACTTCATATTACGGTATAAGGCTTTGATTTTGCGAGATTTTTGCGGCGCACATTGCACACGCAAGCCGTGATGAGCACGGACGCAAAACGGGCCGCCCCGGTCAGGGCGGCCCGCGTCAGGCGACGAAGTATGTCCTGGTGTCAGTTCGACTGGCGGCGCAGGAAGGTCGGGATCTCGAAATCCACCTGCCCTTGCGGCGCCTCGGCCGGGCGCTGCGCCACCGGCTGGTCGAGCCGCGGGGCGACCGGTGCCGGGGTCGGCTCGGTCAGCGTCCGCCGCATGCCGTTCTGCGCCGCGCCGGTGACGAGGCCGAACAGGCCACGGATGCCGCCCGCGCCTGCCGGCCGGGCCGGGACGGCCGGCGCCTGCACCGCGGCCACCGGCTGCACGGCAACCGGCGCCGTCACGGGCGCCGCCGTGGCGACCGGCTCTTCCTCGGCCTGGATCATCACCTGAAGGTTCGGCGCGGCCGGGGCCGGCGCCGAGGCGACGGGCGCCGCCGCCACCGCCGTCCGCAGCGCCCCGCTGCGCGTCGGCATCACCCGCGGCGCGCCCAGCGGACCGGCCACCGCCGCCGTCATCGCCGGCCGGCCCGGGCGCCCGCCCGGCAGCATGGTCAGGCCCCCCTGCGGTGCGGCCGCCGCAACCGGCGCCGCCTGCACGGCGACCGGCGCCGCCGCCTGCGTCACCTGCGCATCGATGCCCGTGGCGACGACGGAAACGCGCAGCCGCCCGTTCAGGTCCTCCTCGACCGAGGTGCCGAAGATGATCTGCGCATCCTCGTCCACTTCCTTGCGGATGCGGTTGGCGGCCTCGTCGACCTCGAAGAGGGTCATGTCATAGCCGCCGGTGATGTTGATCAGCACGCCGCGCGCGCCGCGCAGCGAGGCGTCGTCCAGCAGCGGGTTGCTGATCGCGCGCTCGGCGGCCTTTACCGCGCGGTCGTCGCCATCGGCCTCGCCGGTGCCCATCACCGCCTTGCCCATCTCCGCCATGACGGTGCGGATATCGGCGAAGTCGAGGTTCACCAGGCCCGGCTTGATCATCAGGTCGGTGACGCCGCGCACGCCGTCATAGAGCACCTCGTCCGCCAGCTTGAAGGCCTCGGCGAAGGTGGTGCGCTCCGTCGCCATCCGGAACAGGTTCTGGTTCGGGATGATGATCAGCGTGTCGACGAAATTCTGCAGTTCCTCGATGCCCGACTCGGAGGCGCGCTTGCGCTTCGGCCCCTCGAAGTCGAAGGGCTTCGTCACCACGCCCACCGTCAGCACGCCCCGCTCGCGCGCCATGCGGGCGATAACCGGCGCCGCGCCCGTGCCGGTGCCGCCGCCCATGCCGGCAGTGATGAAGACCATGTGGCAGCCGTCGAGATGCCGCGCCAGCTCCTCCGTCGCCTCCTCCGCCGCGGCGCGCCCGATCTCCGGCTTCGCGCCCGCGCCGAGCCCCTGTGTCAGGTGCGGCCCAAGCTGCACCCGCTTCTCCGCCTTGGAATGCACCAGCGACTGCGCATCCGTGTTGGCGACGACGAACTCGACCCCTTCGAGGCCCATGGCGATCATGTTGTTGACCGCGTTCGTGCCGCCGCCACCGACGCCGATGACGGTGATGCGCGGGGTGAAGTCGGTGTGCTGGACGACGGGAAGGGTGAGGTTGAGGGTCATGCGGGGATCTCCTCACGGCAACGTAAACGAGAGAGGCAGTTCATGCACCGGGACTTCATCGCGTCGCCGCGATTTGCCCCGGTTATCCACAAAAGAATTTTAACCAATCCACTCATGCGAGATCGCGCAGCCAGTTGACGAATCGGCGGAATCTGCTTGCAGGACGTTCGAGCCCGGGCAGCAGTTCCAACAAGGGACGTCCTTCGCCCGCGCCCCAGGCGAGCAGCCCGAGCGGCGCGGCGAAAGCCGGCCCCGTCGCCGTCTCCGGAAGGCCGCGTACCGGATGCGGCCGGCCGAGCCGCACCTGCCGCTCCAGCACGCGCGCGGCGAGTTCGCGCACGCCGACGAGCTGGCTCGCGCCGCCGGTCAGCACCACGCGCCGCCCCATTTCCTGGCTGAGCCCCGCCGCCTCCAGCCGGTCCTTCACCAGCTCGAAGGTTTCCTCCAGCCGCGGCCGGATGATGCCGATGATCATCGCGCGCGGGATGCGGGCGATCTGGTCCTCCTCCTCGCCCACCTGCGGCACCGGCAGCCATTCGCGCTCGTCGTCCGGCGCGCCGAGCACGCCGCCATGCAGCGTCTTCAGCCGCTCCGCATGGGCGATCGGCGTGGACAGTCCGCGCGCCAGGTCGTTGGTGACGTTCCAGCCGCCCACCGGAATCTGGGAGGTGTGCAGCAGATGCCCCTCGGCGAAGACGGAGATGCTCGTCGTCCCGCCGCCCATGTCGATGACGGTCGCGCCGAGCTGCTTCTCGTCCTCCACCAGCGTGGCGAGGCCGGCGGCGAAGGGCGCCGAGACCAGCTCCTCGACCACGAGGTCGCAGCGCAACAGCGTCGCACCCAGGTTGAGCAGCGAGGCCTGCGCCGCGTCGACCATGTGCAGCTTCGCCGCCACCGTCTCGCAGATCATGCCGCGCGGGTCTTCGGCGCCCGGCGTCGCATCCACGGTGAAGCCGAGCGGGAAGGCATGCACCGTCTCGCGCCCGTCCTCCGCGCTGCGCCGCCGCCCCTCGCCCATGATGGCGCGTAGGTCGGCCTCGGTGATCGCCCGCCCGCCGATCGGCCACTGGATGTTCTGCTGCCGCGACTCAGGCTGGCCGCAGGAAAGGTTGACGATGGCGCCCTTCAGCTGGGTGTCCGCCATCTCCTCCGCCTGGCCGACCGCCGCGCGGATCGCGCGCTCGGCTTCCTCCAGGTCGACGATGTTGCCGCCCTTGATCCCCCGCGCCCGCTGCCAGCCGAAGCCGAGCGCCCGCGGCTCGCCGTCGTTCTCGATGCGGGCGATGACGCAGACGATCTTGGTCGTGCCGATATCGAGCACGCCGAAGATGCCGCTGCGCGCGCCGCGCCGGCGCCGCCCCTGCACCGGCAGCCCCTCATGATGGCCAAGGCGCACGAGCTGGTTCATCCGCGGCCGCTCCTCACGCGCTGCACGGTGGGTTCCGGCGCCGCCGGCGCCGCCTGCGAAGGCAGGCGCAGCACCAGCTTGTCCGGCAGGCGCAGGTCGATCGAGGCCAGCGGCCGGTCGAGCAGCCCCTGCTTCTGATGCAGCTCGGCAAGCCGTGCCAGCGCCGCCGCCTCCTGCCCATCCGGCAGCAGCACGTCGACGTTGTTGCGCAGGCGCAGGTTCCACCGCCGCTCCGCCACCCGCACCAGGGCATGGGTGCGGTCCTGCACCTCCGGCACCGTGCGCAGCAGCGCGACCATCGGCGCCGCCATGCGGTTGGCCCCCGTGCCGACGATCAGCGGCAGCCGGCCGAAGGCGCCGATATTCTCATTGGCGACCACCTCGCCCTTCTCGTCGATGACGGAGAAACGGCCGTCCCGCTGCCAGATGGCGAAGGGCTGCCGCTCGGTGATCCGTACCCGGATGGTGCCGTTCAGGTGCCGCTCCACATGCGCGGCATCGACCCAGGCGATCAGCTCCAGCCGTTCCTTCGCCACCTGCGGGTCGAAGGCAAGGATCGGGTCGCCACGGCGGATGTTGAGCGCTTCCAGCACCAGCTCGGGCGGCGTGTTGCGGCTGCCCTCGAGCATCACCTCATGCACGGTCAGCCCGGCATTCCCGGCGATCTCCGCCGCGCCGTCCCAGAGTGCCGTCAGCCGCCCATAGGGGTCGGCCGCCATCGTCGCCAGCGCGGCGGCCGTCAGCAGCCCGCCGATGCCGATGGCGAGTCCCGCCGGACGGAGCAGCCCGCGACGGCGCCGCAGCCAGAGCCGCAGCCGGCTCGGGCGCGACGGCGCGGCCTCCGCCTTGCTGCGACGGACCGGTGCCTTGTTGCGGGGGCGCGGCGTATCAAGAGCCATGGCGGGCCTGCTCCACCATCCAGGCGCAAAGCGCGGGAAAATCGATGCCGGCATGGGCAGCCTGCTCCGGCAGCAGCGAAGTCGGCGTCAGCCCCGGCTGGGTGTTCACCTCGAGCAGCACCAGCCGCCCCGGCTCCCCCGCCGTGTCGTCGTAGCGGAAATCCGCCCGCGTCGCCCCGCGGCAGCCGAGCGCGCGATGGGCGGCGAGCGCCACCTCCATCGCCTGCTCGCGGATCGTGGGATGCACCGCCGCCGGCACCACATGCCGCGAGCCGCCCTCGGCATATTTCGACGAATAGTCGTAGAACTCGCCCGCATCCGCGATGATGTCGGTCACCGCGAGCGCCCTGTCGCCCAGCACGCCGACCGTCAGCTCCCGCCCGGGGATGAACTCCTCCGCCAGCACCGTCCGGCCGAAGCGCCAGCCCTGCGCGATCTCGGCACGGCGGTTGTCGCCCTTCCTGAGGATATGCACCCCGACCGAGGAGCCCTCGTTCACCGGCTTCACCACATAGGGCCGGGGCAGGGGGTCATCCGCCTCCAGCTCCTCCGGCTCCAGCAGCCGATGAGCCGGCACGGGCAGGCCGGCGGCATGGAACACCGCCTTCGCCGCCACCTTGTCCATCGCCAGCGCCGAGGCGCGCAGCCCGGAATGCGTATAGGGGATGCCCATCCAGTCCAGCACGCCCTGGATGCAGCCGTCCTCGCCGAACCGCCCATGCAGCGCGTTGAAGACGACATCCGGCTTTGCCGCCCGGATCGCCGCGATGGTCACGGCGAGATCGGGTCCGACATCGATCGGCGTCACCTCGAAGCCGGCCTCGCGCAGCGCCCCCACGCATTGCTGGCCGGAGGCGAGGCTGACCTCGCGCTCCGCCGAAATCCCCCCGTGCAGGACCACCACATGGGTCATGCCGCAACTCCAAGCCGTTTGATCTCCCAGTCGAGGGAGATGCCGCTGTGGTCGAGCACCCGGGCGCGGACCTCTTCGCCGAGCGCTTCCAGCTCCGCCGCCGTGGCAGTGCCGGTATTGAGCAGGAAATTGCAGTGCTTCTCCGAGACCTGCGCGCCGCCGCGCATGAGGCCTCGGCACCCTGCCGCATCGATCAGCGCCCAGGCCTTCTGGCCGGGCGGGTTCTTGAAGGTCGAGCCGCCCGTGCGCGCCCGGACCGGCTGCGCCGCCTCACGCGCCGCGCGGATCTCCGCCATGCGCGGCGCCGCATCCCCCGGCCGCGCATGGAAGCGGGCGCGGACGACGACGCCGCCCGCCGGCAGCACCGCATGGCGGTAGGAAAGCTGCAGCTCCCCGGCGCTCAGCCGCACGAGGCCGGCGCTGGTCGCCACTTCAGCCCAATCGAGCACGTCGCGCAGCTCGCTCCCATAGGCGCCCGCGTTCATCGCCACGGCCCCGCCGATGCTGCCCGGAATCCCGCAAAGGAATTCGAGGCCGCTCAGCCCCGCCGCCGCCGCATGCTCCGCCACGGTGACATCCAGCGCGGCAGCCCCTGCGACGACGCCATCCGCCTCGGCGACGACCTCGCCGAAGGCCCCGCCCAGCCGCAGCACCACCCCCGGCAACCCGCCATCGCGGATGATGAGGTTCGACGCTGCCCCGAGCACCGTCACCGGCATCCCCGGCGCAACGCCGGCGAGCAGCGTGACCAAATCCTCCGCATCCGCCGGCCTCACCAGCCACTCCGCCGCCCCGCCGACGCGGAACCAGGTGAGCGGCGCCAGCGCCACCCCCGCCCGGACCCGCCCGCGGAGATGCGGGATGGCGCGTTGCATCGTCCGCGCGCTCATGCCCGCCTCAGCGGCGTCGCGCGCAAGCCCGGCTGCAAGGCGGCCAGCTGCTCCGGCAGCGCATGCGCCCAGGCGGTGATGTCGCCCGCCCCGAGGCAGACGACATAATCGCCCGGCTTGGCGATGGCATGGATCATCTCGGCCAGGCTCTCCGGCCCCGGCAGCGCCACGACACTGCGGTGCCCATGCGAGCGCAGCCCCTCGACCAGCCCATCCTTGTCCATGCCGGGAATCGGCTGCTCGCCCGCCGCATAGACATCGGCGACGATCACCGTCCCCGCATCATTCATGCATTTCGAGAAATCCTCGAAGAGCGTGGCGAGGCGGCTGTAACGATGCGGCTGCACCACGGCGATCACGTCGCGCGCCCCCGCCTGCCGCGCCGCCTTCAGCACCGCCGCGATCTCGACCGGATGATGACCGTAGTCGTCGATGACCGTGATGCCGCCCGCCTCGCCGACCCGGGTGAAGCGCCGCTTCACCCCCTTGAAGCCGGCCAGCGCGCTGCGGATGGTCGCCTCGTCGATCTCCATCTCGACGCCGACGGCGATCGCCGCCAGCGCATTCTGCACATTGTGCTGCCCGAGCATCGGCAGGCGGAAGGGCTTCATCGTCCGGCTGCGCTTGGTCGCCCGGTCCTGCACCACGACCTCGAAGGTCGCGCCCATCCGGTCGGTGATGACGCGCTCGGCCCGCACATCGGCCTGCGGCGAGAAGCCATAGGTGACGATACGCCGGTCGAGCTTTGGGATCATCGCCTGCACCTCGGGATGGTCGAGGCAAAGCACGGCGAAGCCGTAGAAGGGGATGTTCGAGACGAATTGCGCGAACCCGTCCTTCATCGCCTCCGCCGTCCCCCAATGGTCCAGATGCTCTGGGTCCATGTTGGTGACGATGGCGACGACGGAAGGGAGGCGGAGGAAGCTGCCATCGCTCTCATCCGCCTCGACCACCATCCACTCGCCCTCGCCGAGGCGGGTGTTGGTGCCATAGGCATTGACGATGCCGCCATTGATGACGGTCGGGTCGATCTTCGCCGCCTCGAGCACGCAGGCGACGAGGCTGGTCGTCGTTGTCTTGCCATGCGTCCCGCCGACCGCGACCGACCATTTCAGCCGCATTAGCTCCGCCAGCATCTCCGCCCGGCGAACGACAGGGATGAGCGCCGCCCGCGCCGCCTGCACCTCCGGGTTGTCCTTCTTCACGGCGGTCGAGACGACGACGACCTGCGCCCCGCCGAGATTCTCTGCCGCGTGCCCGATGGCGACGGGGATGCCCGCCCCACGCAGCCGTGCCGTGTTGTAGCCCTCGGCGATGTCGCTGCCCTGCACCTGGTAGCCCAGGTTGTGCAGGACCTCGGCAATGCCGGACATGCCGATGCCGCCGATGCCGACGAAGTGGATGGGACCGATGGTCAGGGGCAGCGCACGCATCAACGGGTTTCCTGGGCGGCACGCGCCCTGACGAGCGAGAGGACGAGGTCGGCCAGCCGCTTCGCCGCATCCGGCTGGGCGAGGCGGGCGGCCGAGGCGGCGGCGCGGGCAAGCCCAGGCGGGTCGCCGAACTGGGACGCAAGCTGGGCCGAGAGCGCCGCCGGGGTGAAATCCCCCTGCGGCATGACGGTGGCGGCGCCCGCCTCGGCGATGGCGCGCGCATTGGCCTTCTGGTGGTCGTCGATCGCATGCGGCAGCGGCACGAGGATGGAGGGCCGCCCCGCACAGGCGAGCTCCGCCACCGTCCCCGCGCCGGCGCGGGCGATGACGAGATGCGCCGTCGCCAGCCGTCCCGCGACATCGGGGAAGAAGGGCGAGAGCTCCGCCGGCACGCCGGCCGTGGCATAGGCTTCCCGCACCCGGTTGAGATCCTCCGCGCGGCATTGCTGCGCGACGACCAGCCGCCCGCGCAGCCCCTCCGGCAGCGCGGCCACCGCCGCCGGCACCACATCGGCGAAGATGCGTGCGCCGAGCGAGCCGCCGACCACCAGCAACCGCAGCGCCCCTTCCGTCCCCGGATAACCCTGGCCCGCGAGCGCCGCCAGCGCCGGCCGCACCGGGTTGCCGACCACATGCACCGGCGCGCCGGCAGGGACCCGCCCGGTCGCCGCATAGGACAGGGCGAGCGCATCCGCCCGCCGGCTCAGCAGCCTGTTGGCCCGGCCGAGGATGGCGTTCTGCTCGTGCAGCACCGTCACCGGCCGCGGCCCAACCATGCTGAGCGCCGCGAGCAGCGGCGGCACGCTCGGATAGCCGCCGAAGCCGACGACCGCCGAGGCATCCAGCCGGCGCACCAGCCCCCGCGCCTGCATCGTGCCCGCGGCCAGCGCCACCGCGCCGCGCGCCGCGCTCACCGCCCCGCGTCCCGACAGGCCGGAGCCCTTCAGCACGAAGCGCTCCGCATTGGCGAAGGCCGCGCTCTCGAAGGCGGCCGAGCGCGCATCCGTCATCAGCGCGATCCGCTCGCCGCGCGCCAGCAGCTCCGCCGCCAGCGCCTCGGCGGGAAACAGATGCCCGCCCGTTCCGCCCGCCGCGATGATGATCGGATGCACCGCGGGCCCTCTCATTCGACCACGTCCATGCGGGAAGTCCGCTTCCGCGTCAGCGCCAGCAGCATTCCCATGCCCAGCGCGATGGCGAGCACGGAGGAGCCGCCATAGGAGACGAAAGGCAGCGTCATCCCCTTGGTCGGGATCAGGTGCAGCGAGGAGGCCATGTTGACGAAGGCCTGCAGCCCGAACTGCGCCAGCAGCCCCGTCGCCGCCAGGATGACGAAGAGTTCCGCCTCGCCCAGAAGCCGGATCAGCCCCCGCACGACGACGAAGGCGAAGAGCGCCAGGATCACCAAGCAGACGATGAAGCCGAATTCCTCCCCCGCGACGGCGAAGACGAAGTCGGCATGCGCATCCGGCAGCGCGTTCTTGACGCGGCCCTCGCCAGGACCCCGGCCGAACAACCCGCCATTGCCGAAGGCCTCCATCGCCTTGGTGATCTGGAAGGTGTCGCCCGAGGACGGGTCGAGGAAGCGATCGACGCGGCTCCGCACGTGGTCCAGCGTGAAGTAGGCGCCGATGGCCAGCGCCACGCCGCCCACCCCGAGCGCGCCGACGAAGGCGAGGTTCAGCCCGGCGACGAAGAACTGCGCCAGGAACATGCAGACGACGACCATCAGCATGCCGAAATCCGGCTGCGACTTCAGCACGATGGTGACCACGCCGAGCAGCCCGAAGGCTGCCAAGGGCCAGAGCCGCTGCGGATGCAGCAGCGCCAGCCCGCGTTCGCCCGCCGCCGCACGCCGTGCCGCCGCCGCCTTGCCCTCGGCCAGCATCCAGGCGACGACCACCGCGAAGCAGGGCTTGAGGAATTCGGAGGGCTGCATCGTCCCCATCAGCGGCAGGGCCAGCCAGCGCCGCGCCCCCTTGGTCTCGAAACCGATCACCAGCGTCGCCGCCGTCAGCGCCAGCGCCCCGAGGCAGCCGAGAATCGCCAGATGCTTGATGTTCCGCGGTGTCAGCAGCGAGACCATCACCATCAGCGCCGCGGCCATGACAAGGAACACCACCTGCTTGGCAAACAGCAGCTCGCGCGACCCGCTGCCGATGACGCGCTCCGCGACCGCCGGGCTCGCCGCCAGCATCATGACGTAGCCGAAGCCGATAAGGATCAGCAGCGCCGCCAGGGTCCAGCGGTCGACCGTCCACCACCAGCGGCCAAGAACGGAATTGTCGGAGCGCGAAATGGCCATCAGGCGGCCCTCCCTTCGGCCAGCGCGGCGACGAACGCCCGGAACCGCTCCCCCCGCTGCTCGAATCCGGTGAACTGGTCCCAGCTCGCGCAGGCCGGCGACAGCAGCACGACCGGCGCCGCGCCCGCCATGGCGCTCGCCGCTGCCTCGGCGACAGCGACGTCCAGCGTACCCACCACGCGATGTTTCACGCCGTGCGCGGCGAGCGTCGCCGCCAGCACCGGCGCATCCCGCCCGATTAGCAGCGCCTCCGCGATGCGCGGGAAGAAGGGGGCCAGGCTCTCGATGCCTCCCTCCTTCGCCGTCCCGCCCGCGATCCAGACGACGCGCCCATAGCTGGCAAGCGCCCGCGCCGTGCTATCCGCATTCGTCCCCTTGCTGTCGTTGACGAAGGCGACGCCGCGCCACGTGCCGACCCGCTCCTGCCGATGCGGCAGCCCCGGATAGCTGCGCAGCCCCGCCGCCACCTCGTCGCGCGTCAGCCCGAGATCGAGCGCGCAGGCCGCCGCCGCCGCCGCATTCTGCGCATTGTGGCTGCCGGGCAGGGCAGGGGCCTCGCCGAGGTCGAGGATCGCGCCGCCATCGTCGCGCAACATCCGTCCCTCGGCCCAGAGGCCGCCCGCCTGCCGCGCCTCGCCGGAGATCGGGCAGAAACGCCCCACCAGCCGCCCGCGCAGCTGCGTGCTCCAGCCATCGTCCATGCCGAGCACCGCGAGATCCTCGCGCGCCTGCCGCGCGAAGACCTGCGCCTTCGCATCCAGGTAGCCCGCCATGCCGCCATGCCGGTCGAGATGGTCTGGCGAGAGGTTCAGCATAATGCCTTGGTTGAAGCGCACGCTTTGAATTCGCTCCAACATGTATGACGACATCTCGAGTGCGTATACGCCATCCCTTCCCAAGATATTGAGGGAAAGCGCCGCCGGCCCAAGATTCCCACCCGCCTCCGCATCCCGCCCCGCCGCGCGCAGCAAGTGGTGCAACAGCGCCGTCGTGGTGGACTTCCCGTTCGTCCCGGTGATGCCGGTGAAGCGCGCCGCCGAGCCCGCAGCGCGGACGGCGCGATAAAGGTAATCGACGTCGCAGAGCACCGGCCGCCCGGCCGCGATCGCCGCCGCCGCCGCCGGATGCACCCGCGGCAGCCGGTGCGGGATGCCCGGCGAAAGCAGCAGCGCATCCCAGCGGAACGCGCCGAGCGAAGGATCCTCGACCGCGAGCCCGGCCTCGCTCGCCGCGACGCGCCCCTCCTCCCTGTCGTCCCAGCAGGAAACCTCCGCCCCCCATTCGACGAGCCTCAGCGCCGCCGGCAGCCCGGCCTTGCCGAGCCCCACCAGGGCGATGCGTTCGCCAGCGAAAGGGGTGAAGGGCGCCGTCATCAGCGGATCTTCAGCGTCGACAGGCCGACCAGCGCGAGCACCATGGCGATGATCCAGAAGCGGATCACGATGGTGGCCTCGGCCCAGCCCTTCTTCTCGAAATGATGGTGCAGCGGCGCCATCAGGAAGACGCGCCGCCCGGTCCGCTTGAACCAGAAGACCTGGATGATGACGCTGACCGTCTCGACCACGAACAGGCCGCCGACAATCGCCAGCACGATCTCATGCTTGGTGGCGACGGCAACGGCGCCGAGCGCCCCGCCGAGCGCCAGCGACCCCGTATCTCCCATGAAGACGGCGGCCGGCGGCGCATTGAACCAGAGGAAGCCGAGTCCCGCTCCGATCAGTGCCGCGCAAAACACTGCCAACTCATTGGCCCCTGGCACCGAATGCAGTTGCAGATACTCGGAGAAGACCCGGTTGCCGACGAGATAGGCGATCAGCGTGAAGACCGCCGCCGCGATCATCGCCGGCACGATGGCGAGCCCATCCAGCCCGTCCGTCAGGTTGACGGCATTCGACGCTCCCATCAGCACCAGCATTCCGACCAACGGGAAGAGGAAGCCAAAGGGCAGCAGCGTCTCCTTGAAGACCGGGAAGGCGAGCCCCGTCGCCACCGCCGGCGGCAGCAGCAGCACGATCCAGATCGCCCCGGCCAGCCCGACGCCCGCCTGCCAGACCAGCTTGCCCCGCGCCGAGACGCCCTTGGTGTTCCGCTTCGTCACCTTCAGCCAGTCATCGGCGAACCCAAGCCCGCCATAGCCGACCGTCACGAACAGCGCCGCCCAGACCAGCCCGTTCCGCAGATCCGCCCAGAGCAGCGTGGCGAGCACGAGGGCGAGCAGGATCAGCACGCCCCCCATGGTCGGCGTGCCTTTCTTGGTAACGAGGTGGCTTGCCGGCCCATCGGCGCGGATCGGCTGCCCGCCGCGCTGGAAGCCGCGCAGCCAATTGATCACCGTCGGCCCGAGGGCGAGCGAGAGCACCAGCGCGGTCAGGCAGGCCGCCCCCGCCCGGAAGGTCGTGTAGCGGATCAGGTTGAAGAGGGGAAAATCCTCCGCATAGGGCGCGAAGAGATTGAAGATCACGCCCGAGTCCCCCTGATCGCCGCGAGCACCCTGCCCATCAGCGTCGCCTTGCTTCCCTTGACCAGCACCGCATCCCCATCCCGCAGCGCCGCCGCGACCAGCGGCGCCAGCTCAGCCGAATTCTCCGTCACCGCCAGCACCAGCTCCGGCGGCAGCGCCGCGGCCAGGTGCGGCATGTCCCTGCCGCAAAGGAAGACGGCATCCGCCGCCTCCCGCACATGCGGCGCCAGCGCGGCATGCTCCGCCGCGCTGAAATCCCCAAGCTCCCCCATCTGCCCCAGCACCGCCACGCGCCGCCGCGCCGGCAGCAGCCGCAGCACGGCGAGCGCCGCCCGCACCGAGGGCGGCTGCCCGTTGAAGGCCTCGTCGAGCAGCGTCGCCGTCCCGTCATCCGGGGTGGCGATCCGCTCCAGCGCCCCGCGCCCCTGCATCACCCGGTACTCGCCGAGCCGGGGAGCCAGCGCCGCCGCGTCGCAGCCGAGCGCCCGCACCGCCGCCAGCGCGCCGATCGCATTCCGCACCAGATGCGCCCCCGGAGCGCCGAGCCGGAAGGCGACCCGCTGCCCGGCAATGCCGGCGACGACGTCGCTCCCCTCGGCATCGGCGCGCACCTCCAGCACCTCGACCTCGCCGCCCGCCCCGAAGGTCATGACGCGATGCCCCGCGCCTACGGCCTCGCGCAGCACCGGCAGCATCGCATCCTCCGCCGGCAGCACGGCGACGCCGTCCGGCTCGAGCCCGAGCGCGATGCTGCCCTTCTCCCGCGCGATCGCCTCGAGGCTGCCGAGATGCCCGATATGCGCCGCGCCCACATTCGTCACCATCGCCACATGCGGCCGGGCAAGACGGGTGAGGGGGGCGATCTCGCCGGGATTGTTCATCCCGATCTCGACGACGGCGAAGCTGCTCTCCGCCGGCATGCGGGCGAGTGTCAGCGGCACGCCCCAATGATTGTTGTAGGAAGCGACCGCTGCATGCGTCCCGCCCGCGCCGGAGAGCAGCAGCCGCAGCATCTCCTTGGTCCCGGTCTTGCCGACGCTGCCCGTCACGGCGACGACGCGCGCGGCACAGCGCGCCCGCCCGGCCGCGCCGAGCGCCGTCAGCCCCGCCAGCGTATCGCCGACGCACAGCAAGGGCGCCCCCGGCGCGACGCCCGGCGGATCGCGGTCAACCATCGCCGCCGCCGCCCCGCGCGCCAGAGCATCGGCGACGAACTCATGCCCATCGCGCGCATCGCGCAACGCGATGAAAAGCTCGCCCGGCCCGACATTCCGGCTGTCGATGGAGACGCCGCCCACCGCGACCTCGGCCGCGAGGCTCCCTCCCGTCGCCGCCCGCAGCGCATCGCCCGTCCAGAGGCTCATGCCGCGAGCTCCCGCACCACCTCGGCATCGTCGAAAGGCGTCGTCACGCCCGCGATGGTCTGCCCGCTTTCATGCCCCTTGCCGGCGACCGCCAGCACATCCCCCGGCCCGAGATCGCCGAGCGCCCGCGCGATCGCCCCATGGCGCTCCCCGGCATCGATGCCACCCGGACACCCCGCCAGCACCGCCGCGCGGATGGCCGCCGGGTCCTCGCTGCGCGGATTGTCATCCGTCACCCAGGCCCGGTCCGCGCCCCGCGCCGCCGCCGCGCCCATCAGCGGCCGCTTGCCGGGATCGCGGTCGCCGCCCGCGCCGAAGACGACGTGCAGCCGCCCGCCCGGCGCCACATGCGGCCTGAGCGCCCCGAGCAGCCGCTCCAACGCATCCGGCGTATGGGCGTAGTCGACATAGACCGCCGCCCCGTTCGGCAGCCGCGCCGCCAGCTCCATCCGCCCGCGCACGCCGAGCAGCCGCGGCAGCAGCGTCATCGCCCGGCCCGGCTCGATCCCGGTGGCGACTCCGAGCGCCAGCGCCATCAGCACGTTGTCCGCCTGGAACCGCCCCGGCAGCGGCAGGTGCACCGCCTGCCGCTGGCCGAAGGCCTCGATCTCCAGCGCCTGCCCGTCCGGCAGCGGATGATGCGCCAGCAGCCGCACCACCTCGCCGGCCTCGCCGACCGTCAGCAGCTCCAGCCCCCGCCGCAGCGCGATCCCCCGCAGCGCCTCGAGCGTCTCCGCCTCCATCTCCGTCGAGGCGATCGCCGCCGCCCCTGGGTCCAGCAGCGTGTCGAACAGCCGAAGCTTCGCCGCCCGATAGGCCTCCATCGTCCGGTGGTAGTCGAGATGGTCTCGCGTCAGGTTGGTGAAGCCCGCCGCGGCCAGCCGCACCCCGTCCAGCCGCCGCTGCTCGATACCGTGCGAGGAAGCCTCAATCGCCGCATGCCCGAACCCGGCCTGGGCGAGCGCCGCGAATTGCGCATGCAGCGCCACCGGGTCGGGCGTCGTCAGGCTCGCCCCGCCAGGGAAGCCCGGCGCGATCAGTCCGAGCGTCCCGAGGGAGGCCGCCCGCTGCCCCGTCAGCGCCCAGAGCTGGCGCAGGAAATCGACCGTGCTCGTCTTGCCGTTGGTCCCGGTCACCGCGACAACGGTGGCCGGCTGCGCCCCCGCCAGCGATGCCGCCATCAGGGCGAGGCTCCGCCGCGGATCGACGGCGCCGATCACCGGCACTCCTGCGGCGGCCTGCGTGCCTTCCGGCGCCAGCACCGCCACCGCGCCCCGCGCCACCGCATCGGCGACGAAGGCACGCCCGTCCTGGCGCGTGCCCGGCAGCGCGACGAACAGCATCCCGGGCGCCACCGCCCGGCTATCCGCGGTGACGCCGCGGATCAGCCGCCCGGCCGCATCGCCCGCGGCATCCGGCGCCAGCCCGCCCGCCCGGAGGAGATCACCGAGGCGCAAGGCCGGCCTCGCGCGGAGAGGCCGGTCCGAGCGCGAAGCGGAGCAGGCCGGAGGGCGGCTCCGCGTCGGTGCGGCGCAGCGCGGGGGCAGGGGGCACAAGGCTCGGTCCCGGCGCGACGCCGGTGGTGGGCGCCGTCGGCGGCGCCGCGGCCGGCGTCCCACGCGGCCCGGGTGAGGGTGCCCCGGCGACCGGCGGCGCGGCGCGCGGCGGCCGCCCCGGCTGCATGGGAATTGCCAGCGTCTGCTGGATCTGCGGGATGCGCTCGCCCGTCTCCGGCACCAGGCCGAGGATCGGCGCGACGCGGCGGATCACCGCCCCCGCCGCCGGCGCCGCCACCCAGCCCGCCGTCGCATAGCCATGGCTCTGCGCATTCGGCTTCGGCTCGTCGACCATCACGTAGATCGCATAGCGCGGCGCATTCAGCGGGAAGGCACCGACAAAGGCGGCGATGCGCTTGTCCTGGAGATAGCCGCCGCGCGGCCCGACCTTCTGCGCCGTGCCCGTCTTGCCGCCGACGAAGTAGCCCGGCACGTCGGCGCCCTTGCCCGAGCCATCCGTCACCACCAGCCGCATCAGCCGCCGCATCGTCTCCGAGGTCCGCTCGGAGATGACGCGCACGCCCTCGCGCTGCGTGTCCGCCGGCTGCGCCACCACCGTCGGCGGCCGCAGGATGCCGCCATTGGCCAGTGCCGCGATGCCGGTGACGACATGCAGCGGCGAGACCGAGATGCCATGGCCGAAGGCGACGGTCATGGTGTTGATGTCGCGCCAGCCATTCGCCGTGGGGGCCAGCGGCCGCGCCACTTCCGGCAGCTCGACGCCGAGCCGCTGGAGCATCCCCATCCGCCCCATGAACTCGCGGTGCCGCGCTGGCCCCACCGCGACCGCCATATGCGCCGCGCCGAGGTTGGAGGAATAGGCCATCACCTCCGGCAGGCTGAGGACGCGGTTCTTGCCCTTGTAGTCGCTGATGGTGAAGCGCCCGTAGCGGATCGGGCGGGTCGCGTCGTAGGTGCTCCAGATATTCGCGGTGCCCGCATCGAGCGCCATCGCCGCGGTCAGCAGCTTGAAGGTCGAGCCCGGCTCGTAGAGCCCGACCGTCGCCCGGTTGAAATGCGGGTCCTGGTCCTGCTTGGCCGTGCCGGCGGCGGCCATCGGCCGCGCCACCGCCTGGCGCAGCAGCGGCTGCCCCGCCCCTGCCTGCCCTGCCGCTGCCTGACCAGCCGCCTGGCCCTGCCCCTCGCGCCGTTGCAAACCGCCGGGGTCGGAGGCGTCGTAATCCGGCAGGCTGACCATCGCCAGCACCTCGCCGGTGTTGACGTCCATCACCACGCCCGCGCCGCCGATGCCGTTGTAGTCGGCGATCGCCTTCTGCACCGATTCGCGCAGCGCCACCTGCACCCGCACGTCGACCGAAAGCCTGAGCGGCCCGCGCTCCGTCCTGAGCCGCTCGTCGAAGCTGCGCTCCACGCCCGCGATGCCGCGCCCGTCGACATCCACCTGCCCGAGCACATGCGCCGCCGCGGAACCCTGCGGGTAGAAGCGCCGCTCGGCCGGGCGGAAATGGAAGCCGGCGATGCCGAGGTCGTTGATCGCCTGCTGCTGCCGCGGCGGCAGGTTGCGGGCGATATAGGCGAACTCCACCGGCCGCTCCGTGCCCGGCACCATGCGCGGGCTGATGCGCGCGATGAGCCGCTCGCGGTCGAGTCCGGGCAGCACGGTCAGCAGCCGCTCCGCCGCCTCCGCAGGGTCGTTGATCTCCTGCGGATTCGCATAAAGCTCCGTCACCTGCAGCGAGACGGCCAGCACCTCGCCGTTGCGGTCGGTGATCGCCGCACGGCCGCTGCTCGACTCGCCGGTCGGCATGCGCACCGCGGCGCGCGGCTTCGGCGTCAGCGGGTCGATCAGCGTGGCGAAGGCGAGCTTCAGCGTCACCGCGCCGAACAGCACGGCGAATCCGCCGGCGGCGATGACCAACCGCCCGCGCGTCTTCTCCATCTGCGCCCGCTTCGCCAGCTCCGGCGCCGCGATGCGCACCAGCGCACGCGCAGGCGAGGCGGCGAGGCTCGCCCCGATATTCGACCCCCTGGGCCGCCCGGCCGGCGCCTGATCCGGCGAAGGTGGCAGCCGCAGCTCGTCCTGCGGCCCGCTCACCGGCCCATCCCCCCGTTCAACGTTGCCGCCGAGGCGCTGCCGAAGGGCACCGGCGGCGGCAGCAACGGCTGTCCGCCACCGAGCCCGAGCGCCGAGCCGCCGCCAAGCGCCGGGTAGGCCGGCACCGCCGCCGCCCGCGCCGGCGCGACGGCCGGCTGCACCGGCGCCACCCGCGGCGCGGCCGCGGCCGCCACCTGCGTCACCGGGCTCGCCATCGGCGCCCGTGCCGGGGCGGCGACCGGCGGCAGCGCGGCAATCTCGGGCGGCCGCGCCGCCGGCTTCGGCGCCGGCCGCGGCAGCGTCGCCCGCGCCAGTTCGAGCTGCGCCGGCCGCACCGGCTCGGCAGCCCGCGGCGCCTCCACCGGCCGCGCCTCGGCGGGCCGCGGCAGCGTCGCCCGCGCAAGGTCGATCAGCGCCGGCCGCGGCGGCGCCGCCTCTACCGGCTTCGACACCGGCAGGGCGAGCCGCACCAGCGGCGGCGGCGCCGCCGGCTCCGGCGGCGGCAAGGGCAGCGCGGCCAGGTCGAGCTCCGGCACCGCCGGCATCATGGCCAGCAGCGGGACAGGGGCCACGACCGGCGCCGGCGCGGTCACCGATGCGGCCAGGGGCGACGCCAGCGGTACGGGCTTCGGTGCCACCACCGCCACCTGCACCGGCTCCGCCACGCGCGGCAGCAGGGCAAGCGCCGTGTTCCCCGCCGGCAGCGCCGGCTCGCGCGGCGCGAAGAGCGCGACCGGCCCGTCATAGGCCGCAACCGCCGGCAGCCGCCGCTCCGCCTCGCTGGCGCGGACGAATTGCGCCGGCTGCATCGCCTCCAGCTCCGGCAGGTGCCGCTGCGCCACGGCGCGCAGCCGCTCCGGCTCGTTCAGCCAGGCCCACTCCGCCTGCAGGGTCTGCGTCCGCGCCTCCGCCTCCTCGACCTTGCGGGCGATCGAGCGCAGCTCCCGGTCCATCACCGCGGCTTCGTGCTTGGTGCTGTAGACATGCATCCCGGCGCCAAGGAAGGCGACAAGGCAAAGCGAGGTGAAGGGGCGGAAGATCATGCGGCATCCCGGGCGGCGGGGTGGTCGAGGGGCAGGCGTTCGATCGCGCGCAGCCGGGCGGACCGGGCGCGAGGGTTGGCATCGGTTTCGGCCGCGCCGGGGCGCAGCGCCCGCGGCGTCAGCAGGCGGAACCCGGCCGGCGCGGCGCGGCCGGCGAGCGAAGCCGGATCATGCCGCGAGGCCCCGGCGCGGCGCCCGGCGGCATCTGCCATGAAGCGCTTCACCAGCCGGTCCTCGAGCGAGTGGAAAGCGACAACGACGAGCCGCCCGCCCGGCGCCAGCAGCGCCGCCGCGGCGGCGAGCCCGCGCTCGACCTCGCCCAACTCGTCGTTCACCGCGAGGCGCAGCGCCTGGAAGCTCCGCGTCGCGCCGTCGATGCCGGACGGGTCGCGGGGGATGCAGCCGCGCACCAGGGCGGCGAGCCGCGCCGTGGTGTCGATCGGCGCCTCGCGCCGCGCCGCGACGATGACGCGCGCGATGCGCCGCGAATACCGCTCCTCGCCCAATTGATAGAGCATGTCGGCCAGCTCCGACTCGTCCAGCGTGTTGACGAGGTCCGCGGCGGACTTCCCCTGCTTCGACATCCGCATGTCAAGCGGCCCGTCGCCGCGGAAGGAGAAGCCGCGCGCGCCGTCGTCGAGCTGGAAGGAGGAGACACCGAGATCGAGCACCACGCCGTCGAGTCGCGCGACGTCGCGCGCGGCGAGCAGCGCCAGCATCTCGCCGAACCGTCCCTCGACGAGATGCAGCCGCCCTGCATGCCGCGCCGCCAGCGCCGCGCCGCGCGCGATCGCCTCCGGGTCGCGGTCGATGGCGAAGAGCGTGCAGCGCGCCGCATCGAGGATGGCGCCGGCATAGCCGCCGCCGCCGAAGGTGCCGTCGCAATAGGTGGCGCCGTCGCGCGGCGCGAGCTGCTCCAGCACCTCGGCCAGCATCACAGGGACATGCCCGCCAAGGGGGCTCGCGCCGCTCATACGTCGCCCCCCTCGTCCTCGGCATCGAGCCGCGCTTCTTCCTCGGCGAAGGCCGCGGCGTTCCAGATCTCGAAATAGGCGCCGCGCCCGCTGAACTGCAGCTCGCCCTCGAAGCCCGCATGCTCGGCGAGCTCCTTCGGCATCACCACGCGGCCATCCGGATCGAGGGTCAGGGTATGGATCTTGCCGACCAGCTTGCGCATCACCGACTGGTATTCCGCGGAGAGCTTGCTGAGCCCTTCGACGCGGGCATCCACTTCGGCCATGTAATCCGCCTTGGGCCAAACTTCGATGCAGCGCTTGTGGCGCGAACGGCGCAGGATGATCTCCAGGGCACCCGGGCCGGCGATCTGGCTGCGGAAGAGGGAAGGCACCGAAATGCGCCCCTTCTTCGCGTCGTACCCCCCGCCTACGGTGCCTATGAACTCGGACATCGCCCAGCGACCGCCCCCCAGTGACCGCCTGTTGACTTGCCCTTCGGGAGGATGCGCTCAGGGACGCTTGCGGCCCCTGGGGTTAGCGGGCCGGCGGGGCCCCCCGACCCCGCCGGCTCGCCCGACCATCCCGCTTTGGATCCCTCGCCCCCCCGAGCTTTGGACCCATCGTCGGGATGACTTGGGATAGCACGGGATTTCGTGGGACCACAAGCACGAATACCGTTTCGACGCACTAAATGCGCCCGACAAATTGCCCGATTCCTAAGGCCTTAGCGGCCGGCATCGCTACCGCATGAGAAATCATCTGCGATCGAAAGCAATATGTTATACTTACCCGGTTTGTTCCTTCCCCGCATCGGACTGCTGTGGGCGGTTCCGTGGATGAAGCTGTGGGGAAAATGCGCCAGGTGGCCTGTAAGCCGGGTTCTGTCCGCCCCCGGAAAACCGGGGACGAGGCGACCATTCCTCTGGGACGCACCTCGCGGTGCGCCTCACGCGGCCAACCCGGGCGACGGGGCGGGAATGCCCCTGCGCCAGGCGGGCCGAAACCCACCCGCGCCGGTCGCCCCTATTCGGCCTTGCTCCCGATGGGGTTTGCCCTGCCGCCCCCGTTGCCGGGGGCGCGGTGCGCTCTTGCCGCACCGTTTCACCCTTGCCGGGCGGCCTCGCGGCGGCCCGGCGGTCTCTTCTCTGTGGCACTTTCCCTGAAGGCCGTCCCTTGCGGTTCGACCCCCGCCGGCCGTTGGCCGGCATCGTATTCCCGTGGAGCCCGGACTTTCCTCCAGCGGGGCCTCGCAGCCCCGCCAGCGGCCGCCCGGCCACCTGACGCGGCGGCGTCATGCGCCCCCGGTCAGCCCCGCGTCAACCGGCTTCCGGCGGCACCGGCGGAATCATCGCGGCGACGGCCGCCAGGCGCGCCAGGCAGCCGGCATCGGCGAGGCCATCCACCCGCTCCGGCCGCCAACGCCGCTGGAAGGCGGTGAGCAGCACCGGCATCGGCAGGTCGCCCCGGTAGCCGATGGCCGCCAGCAACACCTCCGGCCCCGCCTCCGCTGGCCCCGCCTCCGCCGCAGGCCAGAGGCCGACTCCATTTGCCGCCAGCCCCTCCCAGTCGAAGAGCTCGCCGGGGTCCTGCTTCCGGTCCGGTGCCACGTCGCTGTGCCCCACCACGTCCCAGGGCGCCACCGGATGCCGCGCGATGATCTCCAGGCACAGGTCGCAGACGGCCGCCATCTGCAGGGCAGGGAAGGGGCGATAGCCGAATTCGTGCCCCGGATTGACGATCTCGATGCCAACGCTGCGGTCGTTCAGCCCCCGCCGCCCGCGCCAGTGCGAGATGCCGGCATGCCAGGCCCGCCGCTCCTCCGCCACCAGCCGGAAGACCGCCCCATCCTCCTCGACGACGTAGTGTGAGGAAACCTTCGCCGCCGGGTCCCGCAGCCGCTCGATCGCCGCCCGGCCGCTCCGCATCCCCGTATAGTGGAGCATGAGGATATCAACCGGCACGCCCGCCGGCCGGTCGTCCTGGTTCGGACTCGGCGCGTCGATGATCCTCAGAGCTTCCGCTCCCGCTTCACGCGGTCCCAGGCGGCGTTGATCTCGGCCACCTTCTCCGTCGCCCGCTTGACGAACTCCGCCGGCACCCCGCGCGAGGCCAGGCTGTCGGGATGGTTCTCCCGCATCAGCCGCCGCCAGGCCTGGCGCACGGCATCGTCCGGCGCATCCCGCGCCACGCCGAGGATGGTATAGGGGTCCGGCCCGCTCGCCGCCGCCGAATCGCCCGCGGCGCGGGAGCTGCGCCCGTCCCGCGCCCGCTCCCAGGCCGCCGCATCCAGGCCGAACCCGCGTTGCGTTCCCTGGAGGAAGGCCAGCTCCGCCTTGGTCAGCGGGCCGTCCGCCCGGGCGATCTGGAACAGCGCGCCGAGCACGTCCTCCAGCATCCCCTTGTTGTCGGCAAAGCTTTCCCCGAGCTTCTCGGCGAAGGGCTCCGGCGGGTCGGCGCTGTCCCGCGCCTGGTCGAACAGGGCCGCCACCTCGCGCAGGTTCTCGGGCGGGATGCGGAACATCCGCTTGAAGGCGTCGATCTCCTCGCGCTTCACCGGCCCGTCGCATTTGGCGAGCTTGGCCGCCAGCACGACGACGGTGATGGCGAAGAGCTGCTCCTTGCTGCCCATCAGCGCGGCCGCGTCGGCCGCCTGCCGCACCGCGGAGCGCCCGAACAAGGCACCGAAGGGGTTGCCCGGCGCCCGCCCGCCCTGGTCCGCCGCATGGCCGAGCGCCGCCCCGACCACGGCGCCGAGCGGCCCGCCGGTCATGAAGCCCGTCACCCCGCCGATGATCTTGCCCCAGAGGGTCAAGCGCCGCACCCCATTGCTCTCGCCCCAGCCTTTGCCAGACCAGCCTTACCATGCCGGAGACGGACGGGGAGAGGCCCCGCTCGCCCGCTAGATGGGTTGCCCCTGCCGGGCGCGAAAGGTTGGCGTCCGCCCCAGGCTTCGGCCCGGGATGGCGGCCACCCGAGTCGTCGCCAGCCGATGCCGCCCCCGCCGCCATGGCTGGCTTCGAACCGAACCGAATACCGACAGCAGCAGACAGCCTCCGCGATGTGAGTGTCGGAGTTTTTCATGGCGAGAACTAGACGAATGGCAATCAATATTGGGCCGGGCCGACTCGAAGACTGTCGACGCGGCGCGGCTTGATACCCATCATGCTCGCGATATCGAGAGTTTCACTAGGCATCGGACGGGTGATTGCGCCAATTCCGGTTTTCCAGGCGTCGCCCGTCGCCTTTTGGGCGAAATCGGCGAACTGAAGGCGCGCAAGTAGACCCCGGCCTAAGGGCGGGAGGCCAAGCCGCCCGCGCTACAGCGTCGCCGCCGCCCGCGAGGCCTGGTCGTAGAAGCCCGACAGGGCGCGCAGCAGCCCCGCCAGCTCCGAAAGCGCCGCCGCCGGCGGCCCGCTGTCGCGCACCGCTCCGGCCAGCAGCCTTTCCCTGACCTCGGCATAGTGCGCGCAGAAGGCTGCCCCCGCCGGCGTCGCCGAGACCAGCTTCTCCTTGCCCTGCCGGCTCGTCGCCACCAACCCCGCCGCATCGAGCTTGCGGATGGCATAGGTGGCGATATGCGCATCCTCGATGCCAAGCGCGAGCAGGATCTCCGCCTGCCGCTTCGCTCGCCCGCGATGGTGCACCGTGTGCAGGATCAGCACCTCGACCGGCGACAGCCCCGCCGCCCCCGCCGCCGCGGCGCACAGCACCATCCAGCGCTGGAAGGCATGCCCGGCGAGGATCAGCCCGTACTCGACCTCGGACAGGCCAGGCGAGGCGCCGGCGGCCAGGTGTGCGGAGGAGACGACGGGGCGGGGCTCGGCCATGCGTGAGACATTGACAAAATATCGATAAATCGTCAACGAGGCGGCGGCGGCCTTGCGCGTCGGGCGAGGGGGCGCCATCACGGCGCGAACGGAGGCGATCATGGACGCAGGCTGGCAGTTCTGGATCGATCGCGGCGGCACCTTCACCGACATCGTCGCCCGCGACCCCGCCGGCCGCCTGACCACGGCGAAGCTGCTTTCCGAGAATCCCGGCCGATACCGCGACGCGGCCGTCGCCGGCATCCGCCAGATCCTGGCGCGGGAGGTGGGCCTTGCCGCCGATGCCGCCATGCCGCCGGGGATGATCGAGGCGGTGAAGATGGGCACGACGGTCGCCACCAACGCCCTGCTGGAACGCAAGGGCGAGCGCGTCCTGCTGCTGGTCAACCGCGGCTTCGCAGACATGCTGCGCATCGGCAACCAGGCCCGCCCCCGCCTCTTCGACCTCGCAGTGAAACTCCCCGACCTGCTGCACGAGCGGGTCGCCGAGATCGGCGGCCGCATCGCAGTCTCGGGCGAGGAACTGGAACCGCTCGACGAGGCCGCCGCCCGCCTCGCCCTCGAAGCTGCCTATGCCGAGGGCATCCGCGCCGTCGCCGTCGTGCTGATGCATGCCTGGGCGCATCCCGCCCACGAGCTTCGCCTCGGCGAGATCGCGCGCGAAACCGGCTTCTCCCAGGTCTCGCTCAGCCACCAGGCCAGCCCGTTGCCCCGCATCGTCCCCCGCGGCGACACCACCGTGGTCGATGCCTACCTTTCCCCCATCCTCCGCCGCTACGTGGAACAGGTTTCCGGCGAACTCCCCGGCGTCCGCCTCTACTTCATGCAGTCGAATGGCGGCCTCACCGAGGCCGGGCATTTCCAGGGCAAGGACGCGATCCTCTCAGGCCCCGCCGGCGGCATCGTCGGCGCCGCGCGCACCGCCGGCATGGCGGGCCTCGACCGCATCATCGGCTTCGACATGGGCGGCACCTCCACCGATGTCGCACTTTATGCCGGCGAGTTCGAGCGCGCCTTCGAGACGCTGGTCGCCGGCGTGCGGATGCGCGCGCCGATGATGGCGATCAACACGGTGGCGGCCGGCGGCGGCTCCGTCCTCGCCTTCGACGGCGCCCGCTACCGCGTCGGTCCCGAGAGCGCCGGCGCCGTGCCCGGCCCCGCCTGCTACCGCCGCGGCGGCCCGCTCACCGTGACCGATGCCAATGTGATGGTCGGCAAGATCCAGCCGCGCCACTTCCCGCCGATCTTCGGCCCCGATGCCGACCAGCCCCTCGACGCCGATGTGGTGCGGGAGAAGTTCACCGCGCTGGCCGCCGAGATCGCCGCCGCCACCGGCGAGGCGCCCGAGCCCCGCGCGGTCGCGGAAGGCTTCCTCCGCGTCGCCGTCGCCAACATGGCGAACGCGATCAAGCAGGTTTCCATCCAGAAGGGCCACGACGTCACCCGCCACGCCCTGCAATGCTTCGGCGGGGCCGGCGGCCAGCATGCCTGCCTCGTCGCCGACGAGCTTGGGATGGAAACCGTCTTCATCCACCCCTTCGCTGGCGTGCTCTCCGCCTATGGCATGGGCCTCGCCGACCAGACGGTGATCCGCGAGGCCGCCGTCGAAGCCCCGCTCTCGCCGGACTCGATGACGGGCCTCGCCGAAACCCTCGACCGCCTCGCAGGGGAAGGCCGCGCCGAACTCCTCCGTCAGGGCGCCGAGGCCGGCCGCATCGCCGCCGCCCGCCGCCTGCATTTGCGCTACGCCGGCACCGACAGCTTCCTTCCCATCCCCTTCGGCGAGCACGCCGCGCTGGTCGAAGCCTTCACCGCCGCCCATCGAGTCCGCTTCGGCTTTGCCACGCCCGAGCGCCAGATCGTCGTCGAGGCCTGCATCGCCGAGGTGACGGCCGCCGGCGAATCGGTCGAGGAGGCGAAGCTTCCGACCCGCCCGCCGGGTGACGCCACCCCGCTCCTCGACACCGTTCCCCTCTTCGCCGCCGGCGCCGAGCACGCCGCCCCCGTCTACGACCGCGAAGCCCTCCTTGCCGGCGACCGCTTGCCCGGCCCGGCGCTGATCCGCGAGGCCAATGCCACGACAGTGGTCGAGCCCGGCTGGACCGCCGAGGTGACGCCCCTCAACCACCTCATCCTCCGCCGCACCACCCCGCGCGAGGCGACGCATACCGAGGCGACCGGCCGCCCCGACCCGGTGATGCTGGAGCTGTTCAACAACCTCTTCATGTCCATCGCCGAGCAGACCGGCGCCGTCCTGCAGAACACCTCGCTCAGCGTGAACATCAAGGAGCGGCTGGACTTCTCCTGCGCCATCTTCGACGCGACCGGCGGGCTGGTGGCGAACGCCCCCCACGTCCCTGTCCATCTCGGTGCCATGGGCGAAAGCGTCCGCACCGTCATCCGCCAGCGCGGCAGGACGCTCCGCCCCGGCGACGTGGTGGCGCTGAACAACCCCTATAACGGCGGCACCCACCTGCCGGACGTCACCGTCATCACCCCCGTCTTCGACGATGCGGGCAAGGAGATCCTCTTCTTCCTCGGCAGCCGTGGCCACCACGCCGACATCGGCGGCCTCACCCCCGGCTCCACCCCGCCGCTCTCCCGCACGCTGGAGGAAGAGGGCGTCGTCATCGACGACTTCCTCCTAGTGGAGCAGGGCCGCTTCCGCGAGGCCGAATTCCGCGCCCTGCTCACCTCGGCGAAATACCCGGCGCGCAGCCCCGACGTGAACGTCGCCGACATCAAGGCCCAGGTCGCCGCCAACGAGAAGGGCGTGCAGGAACTCCGCCGCGCCGTCCGCGAGCAGGGCCTGGACACCGTCCGCGCCTATATGCGCCACGTCATGGACAATGCGGAGGAGAGCGTCCGCCGCGTCCTGGCGAGGCTCCAGGACGGCGAGTTCCGCACCACCACCGATGATGGCACTCCCCTCGTCGTCGCCGTCCGCGTCGACCGCGAGCGGCGCCGCGCCGTGATCGACTTCACCGGCACCGGCCCGCAGCGCCCGTCGAATTTCAACGCCCCCGCCGCCGTCTGCCGTGCCGTGGTACTCTATTGCTTCCGCGCCCTGGTCGGCGAGGAGATCCCGCTGAACGACGGCTGCCTCAAGCCTCTGGAGATCGTCGTCCCCGCCGGCACCTTCCTCTCGCCGCTGCCCCATGGTGAAGGAGGAGGCGCCGCCGTCGTCGCCGGCAATACGGAGGTCAGCCAGATGACCTGCAACGCCCTGCTCGCGGCGCTGGGCGCCTGCGCCTCCGCCCAGGCCACCATGAACAACGTGATTTTCGGTGACGATCTCTATCAGTATTATGAAACGGTCTGCGGCGGCGTCGGTGCCGGCCCTGGATTCGACGGCTGGGGCCCGGTGCAGACCCATATGACCAACACCCGCATGACCGACCCGGAGATCCTGGAACTCCGCTACCCCGTGCGGCTGGAGGAGTTCGCCATCCGCCGCGGCTCCGGCGGTGCGGGCCAGTGGCGCGGCGGCGATGGTGCCCGGCGGCGCATCCGCTTCCTCCGCCCGATGCAGGCCATCGTCGTCGCCTCCCGCCGCAACGTCGCGCCGCACGGGATGATGGGCGGCGCCGACGGCTTCCCCGGCCGGCAATGGGTCGAGCGCGCCGATGGCCGCATCGAGCCCATCCCCGGCAACAGCGGCAGCGCCGACCTCGCCATCGGCGACGCGTTGGTGGTGGAGACGCCGGGCGGCGGCGGCTGGGGTCCGCCCGCCGCCTGATGCGCCGCCTCGCGGCCATCCTGCTGCCGCTGCTGGCGCTGCTCGGCGCCGCGCTCTGGATCGGCCCCCGCCTGCTGGACTGGGAGCCCTACCGCGCGCGCCTCGCCGAGATCGCCAGCACCCGGCTCGGCCGCCCGGTGACGCTCGGCGGCCGCATTACCCTGACGCTGCTGCCCCAGCCCCGCGTCGAGGCCGCCGCCGTCGCCATCGGCTCCAACGATGACGGGCTGACCATCACGGCGCGCGCCATGCGCCTCCGCCTCGATCTCGGCGCCCTCCTCGCCGGCCATCTGGAGCCGCGCGAGATCGCGCTCGTCGGCGGCGAGATCGCCATGCCCTGGCCACCCACGGCCCTGCCGGGCCTGCGCCCGCCGACCTGGCTCTCCGCCCTCGATGCGCGCCTCGAGGATTGCCGCCTGAAGCTCGGCGGCCTGCAGTTCGAGGCGCTGAACGCCCGGCTCCGGACCGGCGCCGCCGCGGAGGCGCTGAGCGCGGAAGGCACACTCGCCTGGCGCGGCTATGCCATCCGCTTCGCCGGCCAGCTCGGCCGCGCCGGCTTCGACGGCGTCGCCCCGCTCGACCTCTCGCTCGCCCTGGCCGGCTCGACGCTCGTCGCCCGTGGGGTTCTCGCCCCGGACGGTTTCGACGGACGGATGGATGCCGCCGGCCCCGACCTTTCCCTACTGCTGCCGGCCCCGCCCGGCGCCTTCCGCGCTACTGGCCGCCTCACCGTCGCCGCCGACCTCTTCGCCGCCGACGACCTTTCGATCGACCTCGCCGGCCAGCCCGCCCGCGGCGCCGCCACCCTCCGACTCGCGCCCGAATCCCGTCTCGACGTCGCCCTCGCCGCCGGCCGGCTCGACCTCGATGCCTGGTTTGCCGCCCTCCGCCAGACCCGCGGCAGTGCCCGCGCTTTGCCCATTCCGGTCAGCATCGACCTCTCGGCCGAGGCGACGGGCTTCGGCGGCATCCCGCTGCGGCGGCTGCGCGGCGGCTTCTTCCTCGAAGGCGACCGCCTTACCCTTTCCGACGTTTCTGCCCTGCTACCCGGCGAGATGGAGCTGGACGTCGCCGGCGCCACCGCCGGCCCGCGCATGGAACTCGCCCTCCGCTTCTCCGGACGGGCGCTGCGCGAGACGCTGACCGCCCTCGGCCTGCCGCTCGCCGGCACCGACCCGGCCCGCCTCCATTCCGCCGAAGGCCGCCTCCGCCTTGCCCTGGAGAACGGGCAGGCCACCCTCTCCGACATCACGGCGACCGTGGACGAGACCCGCGTCACCGGCGCCGGCTCGCTCCGCCTCGGCGGCGCCCGGCCCCAGGTCGGACTCGGCCTCACCCTCGACCGGCTCGACCTCGGCGGCCTGTTCCCCGGGGCCGGCCATCTCGGCGGCATCGACCTCAATCTCCGCCTCGCCGCCGACCGCCTGACCCTCGACCAATTCGCCGCCGAGCGCGCCACCCTCGACGCCACCATCGAGGACGGCAGGCTCGCCCTCCGCCGCCTTGCCTTCCGCCTCGGCGATCTGGACCTCGCCGCTTCCGGCGCCGCCCAGCTGACGCCTGCCCCACGCGCCTCCGAGGTGACGCTGGAAGCGAGCGGCCCCAACGCCACCGTCCTGGCGCCGCTGCTGCCGCCCGGCTGGGCGCCGCTGCTCGCCCAGCCCATCGGGCTGCGCCTCTCCGGCGGCGGCGCGCCCGAGGCGGTGGCGCTCAGGGCCGAGGGCGATGTCGGCAGCCTTCGCATCGAGGCCGCGGCGACGCTCGATACCCGCATCCGCCGTGGCGCCGGCACGCTGACCCTGCGCCATCCCGGTGCCCCGCGCCTCCTTGCCCCGCTGCTCGGCCTGGATGTGGCAGACTGGCTGGGGGAGGGGTCCTTCTCGCTGATCGCGAGCCTCGCCGGCCAGCTCGGCGCCACACCCACGCTCACCGCCGACCGCCTGGACCTCGTCGCCGGCACGCTCCGCCTGCGCAGCCAGCTCGCCCTGGCCCTGGCCAGGCCGCGCCCCCGCCTCACCGGCCGCCTCGCCGCCGAACGCCTGCCCCTGCCGACGCCCGCGCTGCGCGGCGCCGCGCCCCTCGGCTTCGACCGCCTCGGCCTGCTCGACGCTGACCTCGCGGTGGAGGCCGGCCGGCTCGAACCCCTCGGCTGGACCCCGCTGGAAGCCTTCTCCGGCGCGCTGAAGCTGGAGTCCGGCACCCTCCGCCTCGACGGCGTGCAGGCGCGGCTCGCCGGCGGCACGCTCCGGGGCAGCCTGTTGGCGGAGGGCCTGGCGGGCCCGCCCCGCCTCGCCCTCGAGGCCAGGATCGAGGGCGCCACGATCGGCGAGCCGCTCTTCGGCCTCCCCCTCGACATCGGCGCCGGCCGGATGACGGCCGAGGCCGCCTTGCATGCCACCGGCCACAGCGCCGCGGCGCTGACCGCGACGCTCGGCGGCAACCTTGCGCTCGCCATGCAGGACGGCGTGCTGGTCGGCGCGGACCTCGCCGCGCTGCAAGCCAGCCTGGCCTCGCCAGTCCCCGACCAGGGGGCTCTCCGCGCTGCCCTCGCCGGCGGCGCCACCGCCTTCGAGCGGTTGGACGCCAAGGCCGCCCTCACCGAGGGGCGCATCACCCTCGCCGGCGCCAGCCTCGCCACCGAAGGCGGCGGCGCCGCCACGGCAAGCGGGGCGATCGACCTCGCCCGCAGCGCCCTCGACCTCCGCCTCGCCACCCGCCCCGTCGCCGAGGCACCCGAGATCGCGCTCCGCCTCACCGGCCCGCTGACGGAGCCCCGCCGCCTGCCGGACCTGGCGCCCTTCCTCCTCTGGCAAGCACGTCGCTAGGCGCTTCGGCGATTTAGGCGAGAAATTCGGCATGTTTCAGGATCGGCACGGCGGCTGCCATGTTGTCAGCCCGACGGAGGAATCTGTCCGAAGCCTGCATACTCAGCCACACTGCGCCCCGACCCTGCCCCGATCCTTGCCGAGGACCTGCCATGCCTTCTCGTGACGGCGCCCTGACCCGCGCGGCCCGCTTCTTCGACGAGGGCGGCTTCCGGTCTCTGCTGGCCCGGCTGGTGGAGTACCCCTCCACCTCGCAGGAACCCGGCGCCGAAGCGGCTCTTGAGACCTATCTCGCCGAGGCCATCCGCCCCTGGCTGGAGCGCATGGGTTTCGCCGCCACCATCCATCCGAACCCGCTCCCCGGCTTCGGCCCCATCCTCACCGCCGAGCGGATCGAGGACCCCTCGCGCCCGACAATCCTCCTCTACGGCCATGGCGACACCGTCCGCGGCCTGGAGGACCAGTGGCGCCCGGGCCTTGCCCCCTGGGGCCTGACCGAAGAGGGAGACCGCTGGTACGGCCGCGGCACCGCCGACAACAAGGGGCAGCACGCCCTCAACCTGGCCGCGCTGGAGGCGGTGCTCGCCGAACGCGGCGGCCGCCTCGGCTTCAACGTGAAGCTGGTGCTGGAGATGGCCGAGGAGCGCGGCAGCAAGGGCCTGCGCGAATTCGTCGCGGCGCATGCCGAGGCGCTGGCCGCCGATGCGCTGATCGCTTCCGACGGCCCGCGCGTCGATCCCCTCGTGCCGACCATCGCCACCGGCACCCGCGGCACCTACCACTTCGATCTCGTCGTCAGGCTGCGCGAGGGCGGCGTGCATTCCGGCCATTGGGGCGGGCTGACCACCGACCCGGCGATCATCCTGGCCCATGCGCTCTCCACCGTCATGGACCGCAACGGCAAGATCCTGGTGCGCGACTGGCTGCCCCGCAACGGCGTCCCCGCCACGGTGCGCGGCGTGCTGGCGGGCTGCCCGGTCGGCGGCGGGGAGGGGGCGGCGACCATCGACGAGGGCTGGGGCGAGCCCGACCTGACGCCCGCCGAGAAGATCTATGGCTGGAACAGCCTGATCGTCCTCTCGATGCTCAGCGGCCGGCCGGAGAACCCGGTCAACGCCGTCGCCCCCGACGCCCGCGCCCATTGCCAGATCCGCTACACCGTGGATTCGGATACCGCCGGCTTCGAGGCCGCGCTGCGCTACCATCTCGACGCCCATGGCCTGCAGCAGGTGCGGATCGAGAATGCCGGCATCCGCATGGCCGCCAGCCGCACCGCGCCCGACCACCCCTGGGTCCGCTGGGCGCAGTCGAGCATGGAACGCAGCCTCGGCAAGGCGGTGCAGATCATCCCCAACAGCTCGGGCGGCCTGCCGGGCGATGTCTTCGTTGATCATCTCGGCGTGCCGCTGGTCTGGGTGCCGCACAGCTACAACGGCTGCAAGCAGCACGGGCCGGACGAGCACCTGCTGATCGCCCCGGCGCGCGAGGGCCTGCTCGCCTTCGCCGGAATGTGGTGGGATCTGGGCGAAGATGGCACGCCCGGCCGCAAATGATACCTTTCCTCACCGCGGCCGTCATGCGCGGGTTACAGGGCGCGGCGAAGCTCCTGCGGGCCACATACGGCTTGAAGGAGCACCCATGAGGACGATCCGTTCGGCACTGCTGGGGACCGCGCTGGCCGCCGTCGCCCTGCCGGCCCTCGCCCAGCCCGCGCCCCAGTCCCCGGGCGGGCCCCGCGGCCCCGCCGGCATGTTCGCCCGCATTGACGCCAATGGCGACGGCCGCATCACGCAGGACGAAGGCTGGTCCTTCCTCCAGGCCCGCTTCGCCGAGGCCGACCGCAACAAGGACGGGGCCCTGGCGCTGGAGGAGGCGACCTCCGCCCGGCTGATGCCGCCGCCCACCGCCGCAGGCGCACCGCCGCCCCCGCCGCGCGAGATGGGCCCGATGCAGGCCCGCATGGTGGCGATGATGTTCCGCGCCGCGGACGCCAACCGCGACGGCCGGGTGGCGCTCGACGAGGTCCGCCCGCTGGCCGAGGCCCGCTTCCGCGCCATGGATGCCAATGGCGACAACGGCATCACCATGGACGAGCTGCCGCTCCGCCCGCGCCACCACCGCGGCCCGCATGGAGACAGGCCCGAGGCGCCGCCGCCCCGCTGAGGGCGGCGACCGGTGCCCTTCGGCGCCGTTGCCGCGGAAGGCTATGCCAAGCCTCAAGCCCAGGCCCCGGGCATTGCGCGACAAACCGGAGACTCCGCAAGGCCGCGAGGCGGCCTTGCGGGGAAGCCCTAGACCCGCGGCATTCCCCGCACCGGCCCCTGTCCCTTGTCGGCACCCTCCGCCGACAGCTCCATCCAGGCCTCCACCATCAGTCCGCCGATGACGAAGATGCCCCAGAGCGGCAGGCTCAGCCCGACGGCAAGCAGGGCGGAGGAAGGCCAGGGCGCATCCGGCGGCAGGCCGAACAGCCCGAGCAGCGAGGCCGGCATCAGCTGCATCAGCACATGCACCGGAAAGGCCAGCAACCGGACGAAGATCAGCGCCAACTCCTGCAGGCTCATCACCCCATCAGCATTGAGGTCCCAGCCTTCGCGCACGACGGTATAAAGGGCGCCCAATATCGCGCATATGTTGAGAAACGCGCACCGCCAGTGCATCAATGCGCTGTGTCGTGTTCCTGCCCTCATGGCGTAGACCATGGCGACGATCGTCGGCGCCCGGCAAGAGGTGTTTTTCCGGAAGAACGGGGTATATTCATCAATCGATCGATACCGGCATGGAGTGAGCCGGGAAGGACAAGCCGCAACGCCTTGAATGCTTGACCAGCGGCCCTTTTGCCGACATGCCTCCCGCCCTGGGGCGCGGGCTTGCTACACGCTTTGGCGAAGAGGGTTTATTCGCCTTCCGTGCCACCGTCTCCGCCCCTAGACACTTGGCGCGGGCCGCCTTCGTGGCAGCCCTGCCCATGCCTGAGAGGTTGCTGTGCGCCCAGATGGACCGGCCGAAGGCGCTGCCTTGCCCGCGACGGATGGCTCCGCGGTGATGCAGCCCAAGCTGCTCGATTTCCAGCCCGCCTTCGAGGCCGCGCTGCCGCCCGACTGGGTGCTGATCGGCCGTTGCCGCGCCGGCGAGGCGAGGGGTGCCGCCTCCGGGACGGTCGGCGGCGGCTGCTTCGTCCTCGCCCATGCCGAGATCGGCGTCGCCCTGGTCGACCTGCTGCCCATGCGCACCCCACAGGCCGAGGCGCATCTTCGCCGCCTGCTGAACGCCGTCGACTTCTCCGCCCAATGCCGCGGCTACCTGCCGGTCATCCAATGCGAGGTCACGCCGGAGGAACTCGGCAGCCTGCATGCGCGGATCGAGGATGCCTTCGCCTACGACCAGGTGCTGACCATCGCCGATCGCGGCCGTTGGGTCGGCGTGCTGCGCCGCATCCTGCAGGCCAGCGTGACCTGGGAGGCGCTGGACGGACTGCTGCCGGAGCCCGCCCCGGGCCCCCGTGTCTGGCGCCCCCGCATGCTGCCGCCCGCGGCGCGGGTGCTGCGCGCCGGGATGGTCGGCTGCGGTGTGCTCGGCATCTTCGGCCTCGGCTTCGTCACCGCGCTGCTGATGCCGCAGGAGCCGGTTGCCGCATTGCCCAGCCCGGGCACCGGCTTCGGCGTCGTCGCCGAGGCCGTCCGCGCGCCGGAGGAGCCCGCCCCCCGGGAAGTCGCCACTCCGACGCTACCTGAGCCCCGCGCGGTCGCACTGGCCGAGCCTCGCCCGGTGATACTGGCCGAGCCCCGCCCGGTCGCGCTGGTCGAGCCTGTGCCGCCGCCGCCGCCCGGGGCGTTGCCGCCCGAGACGCCGCCCGTGGCCGTCGCCGCGACGGCGCGCCACCCCGTCCGCGTGCCGCTGCCGATCGATCGGCGGTGCAGCGACGCCGTCTTCCGCTTCCAGCAGGGCGCCAGCCTCACCGCGCAGGAGATGGCCCATGTCCGCCAGGGCTGCGCCTCGCTGCGATAGCGTCCGGCGCGGGCGGCCGGCCCCTCACCCCACCCTGGCCGGCAGCCGCGTCCCGGAAAGCAGCGCCGCCATCTGGTCGAGCAGCCGCGCCCCGGAGACCGGCTTCCGCATCAGTGCGAAGGGCCCGCCGACCACCGCGCCCACCGCCAGGTTGGCCGCGTCCCCGGCATAGCCCGTCACCAGGATCGCTGGGAGGCCGGGATGGCGCTCCTGCGCCTCCTTGATCAGGCTGACGCCGTCGATCCCCGGCATCGCCAGGTCGGTGACGAGCAGCTGGAAGGACTCGCCCCGCGACAGCTGGCCGAGTGCCAGCGCCCCATCCGCCGCCTCCACCACCTCATAGCCCGCATCGGCCAGTTCGCCGGCCAGCAGCCGGCGCACCAGCGGCTCGTCATCCACCAGCAGCACCCGCGGCCGGTGCCCAGCCTGGACGGGGGAGGGACCCCCGGCCGCGCCAGCCATCTCCACCCGCTCCACCACCGTCTCCGCCCGTGTCACCGGCAGCCAGAGCGAGACGCGCGTGCCCCGCCCCGCCTCGCTCTCGATCGCCAGCGCCCCGCGCGAGCCCTGGGCGAAGCTGTTCGCCATGGCGAGACCGAGCCCGGTGCCCTGGCCGAGCGGCTTGGTGGTGAAGAAGGGCTCGGTGGCATGGGCGAGCGTCGCCTGGTCCATCCCCTCGCCGGTATCCTCCACCAGCAGATGGACGTAGTCGCCCGCTGCCAGCCCGTTGGCGCCGCTTTCCGGCCCGATGGCGGCAGCCGCGGCCCGCAGCGTCAGCGTGCCGCCATCCGGCATGGCGTCCCGCGCATTGGTGGCAAGGTTGAGCAGAACCGTCTCGAACTGGCTGCGGTCGGCCAGCACCGGGGGCAGGCCCGGTGCCGCCTCCGCCACCACGCGGATGCGCCCGCCGAGCGTCGCCGCCAGCACGTCCCGCAGATCGGCCAGCAGTTGCCCGAGATCGAGCGGCACGGCCCGCAGCTCCTCCCGCCGGGAGAAGGCGAGCAGCCGCCGCGTCACCGCCTCGCCACGACGCGCCGCCTCCTCCACCATGTCGGTGAGGCGGCGGATGGCGGCCGGGTCCTCCGCCCGCCGGCGGATCAGGCTGGTGCCGCCGAGCACCGCCTGGAGCACGTTGTTGAAGTCATGCGCGATGCCGCCCGCCAGCTGGCCCACCGCCTGGACCTTCTGCGCCTGGAGCAGCGCCGCCTCGGCCTGGCGCCGCTCCTCGATCTCGGTGCTGAGCCGGTCGTTGGTCCGCATCAGCTCCCGCGTCCGCTCCTCGACCCGCGCTTCCAGCGCATCGGCATGGTGCCGCAGCTCCTCCTCGCGCCGCTGGAGCTGCGCCGCCATGGCATTCCAGGCCGCGGCGATCTTGCCGAATTCGGAGCGCCGGTCGCGCTCCGGCGCCCGCGCCGCCAGCTCGCCCTGGCCCCAGCGATGCGCCACGGCAAGCAAGGCCCGCGTCGGCGCCTCGATGAAGCGCCGCGCCACCAGCCGCGTCATCAGGAAGACGACGAGCGCCACGGACGCTACCATCAAGGCGCTTTGCAGCAGGCTCCGCTCGACATCCGCCATCAGCTCCGCCTCGGCGAAGCCGACCACGGCGGCGAGGTTGTGGCTCGCCGCCGTCGGCGGCACGAAGCCGACCAGCCGGTTGGTGCCGTCGATGCTGCGGATGCGCAGCGTGCCCGGCCGCGTTTCCCCCAGCAAGGCCAGCGCGGCGGGCGGGAAGCGGGCGCCGACGAACTCCTCGTGCCGCTGGTCGCGCGCCAGGATCACGCCATTCGCATCGGCGATGGTGAGCACGCCATTCGTCAGCAGCGCGGCGCTGCTCCGCTTCAGCCCGGAAAGGTTGCGGGCCAGCCAGTCGAGGTCGAGGGCGGCGACCAGCACCGTCGGATGGGCATCACCCGGCCCGGCGGCCGGCAGGAAGAAGGGCAGCACGCCGCCCGGCACCTGCGGCAGGCGGGTGAAGTGCCCGGCGGTGAAGGTGCGGGCCGCCCGCGCCTCCTCCGCCCAGGCCGGCGGCTCCGCCAGGCCGAGCAGGGCCGGGTCCGAGGCGCAGCGGACGCGCCCTGTCTCGTCGACCAGCGCGATGAAGGCATAGCCGAAGGCGTACTGGCGGAGGGCCGAGAGCCGTGCATTGCAGTCCGCCCCGAAGATGCGCACCTGCCGGTACTCCGCCGCGGCGCCGAGCAGGATGCGCGCCCCCTCGGCGATGCCGGAGATGGTGCCGCCCAGCAGCTCCGCCTGCCGGATGGCGACGGTGTCGAGCTGCGCCTTGCGCTGCGACCATTGCGACCAGCTGAACGCCCCCTGGAGGGCGACGATCGGCAGCAGGCAGATGGCGATGACCAGGAGGATGCGGGTGGACAGCGTCATGCCGGCGCCGCCGCCATGACGTCAGGCCGCATCGGATGCGGCAACGGCACCCGTGCGATGGACATTCCCCTCTCTCCCGTCAGGCTGGCAAGACGTTCAAGGATACCGCGGTTATTATGCCGGCGCATCAGCGCCGTGAACCGATCTGAAATGAAAGGGGGGCTGCCAGGGCGGGCGATGGTGGGTGCGACAGGGATTGAACCTGTGACCCTTGCCGTGTGAAGGCAATGCTCTACCGCTGAGCTACGCACCCGGACCGCTTGGGAGGCGGTTGATAGGGGCATCGCCCGCCGCTGGCAAGAGCTTATGCGGCGGGACTCACTCGGCTCTGATGCCGGCCTCTGCCACCACCGCCGCGTAGCGCGCCACCTCGGCCGCGACGAAGCGCCGGGACTCCGCCATGTCGGCGCCGATCAGGCTGAAGCCAAGCTCCCCTGCCTTCCGCGCCACCGCCGGGTCGGTCAGCGCCCGGCGGATCGCCGCCGCGATCGCTTCTGCCAGCGGCTCCGCAACCCCGGCCGGCGCCTGGATCGCCGTCCAGCTGGTGATGCGCAGTGCCGGCAGCCCCGCCTCGGCGGTGGTCGGCACATCCGGCAGCAGCGGGTGCCGCGCCGCATCCGTCACGGCCAGCGCCCGCAGCCGCCCCGCCTGCACCTGCGCGATGACCTCCGGCAGGTTGCCCACGATCATGTCGAGATTGCCGGCGACGAGGTCCGTCACCGCCGGCGCCCCGCCGCGATAGGGGACGTGCTCCAGCCGCTCCGCCGCCGCCGCCGCGCGGCGGAACATCTCGAGCCCCAGATGCGGCGGCGAGCCGGTGCCGGAGGAGCCGCCGTTCAGCCGCCGCCCCCGCGCCGCCGCCGCCAGCTCGCCGAGCGTCCGCCACGGGCTCTCCGCCCGCACGACGACCACCAGCGGCAGCGCGCCGAGCAAGGTCAGCGTCTTCAGGTCGCGCGTGAAGTCATACGGCGCCTGCGGGAAGAGCGAGGCATTCACCGCATGGGTGAGGGTGATGGCGAGCAGCGTATGCCCGTCCGGCGCTGCCTTCGCCACCGCATCGGCGCCGATCATCGCATTGCCGCCTGCGCGGTTCTCGACCAGCACCGGCTTGCCCCAGTCCTCCGCCAGCCGCTGCGCGACCAGCCGGGAGATGAGGTCGGTCTGCCCCGCCGGAGTGAAGGGCACGACGAGCCGCACCGGATGATCCGGGAAGCTCCCCGGCTGCGCCTGTGCCGCGAGCGGGGCGAGGGCAGCGAGCAACGCCGCGCGGCGCGAGAGATCAGGCACGTCGCACTCCTCGGAAGATGGCGAAGCCCGTCGGCGTCCGCCGATGCACGCAGCGCGGCCTGCGCTGCCTGGTTGGACCATGGGGCAGGTCACCGAAGGCCTGGCGCTGGATCCCAGCGCTGCTGCGCCGCTGCCCCTCCGGCACCTGCGGCTGCATGCGGGGCTGCGCATCCATCCCGTGGAGCATGCCGAAGACCATCAGCCCGTGGTTGCGCGCGACGGAAGCCGAGGACCAGATCGGGTCGACCGCGGCGAGATCGGATTGCGGCACGGATTTCAGCACGCGATGGGCATCGGTCGGGTTCCGCTCCGGTGGGATGCGCAGCAGGCCGCAGCCTAGCCGGACCGGAAGCTGACCCGATCCGATCACGCCTGTCAAAGAAAAACTTTTATTTTTAGTTATATGTAAAATTTTAACTAATTTGATTGGTGGAAATGGTCAGGCCAGCCCGTTCCTGACATGCGTCCGGTAAGGCGCACGCTCCGAAAGCCGCCCGTAATAGGCGTCGAGCGCCGGCATCGCCGGCCGCTCGATGTCCTTCATCGCAAACCACCGATGCACCAGGAAGCCCGCCGGGATGTCCGCCAGCGTGAAAGCCTCCCCAACCAGGTAGGGGCCGCCCGCCTCCAGCGCCGCCGCGACCCGCCGCATCCCCTGCGCATATTCCATCCGCCCGCGCTCCACCGCCCAGGGTGCGCTCCAGGGCGCCAGCCCCAACTCGCCCCCGAGATAGGCCCCCTTCATCGCCAGCGTCATGTCGTAGGCGACCCAGTCCATCCAATGCTCGACCCGGGCGCGAGCGGCGGGCGCCTCCGGCAGCAGATGCGTGGCGCCCTCCCGCGCCGCGAGGTAGCGCAGGATCACATGCGACTCCCGCAGCACCACCTCGCCGTCCACAAGCACGGGCACCGTGCCGAGCGGATTGAGCACGAGGAAGGCCGGGTCCTCCGTCGCGCGGTGCCCGCGCCCCCATTCCTCCTGCTCGAAGCCGAGGCCCAACTCCCCCAGCAGCCACAGCACCTTCCGCACGTTGTAGGCGTTGGACCTGCCCAGCAGTTTCAGCATGGCGAGCCGCCCCCATCCGGCCTTGCGTCGAGGCTTGGCCATTCGCACCTCCACCGCAACAGCGAAGGGCTTCCGCGATGAGCCAGCGGCAATTGAAGCTAGGCGCCTTCATGCGCCCGGTCAGCATCCATACCGGCGCCTGGCGCTATCCCGGCGCCTTCCCCGACGCCAACTTCAACTTCGGGCACTACAAGCGCTTCATCCAGACGCTGGAGCGCGGCCGGTTCGACGCCTTCTTCATGGCGGACCACCTGGCGCTGCTCAACATGCCGGTCGAGGCGCTGAAGCGCAGCCATACCGTCAGCAGCTTCGACCCGCTGACCCTGCTGCCGGCGCTGGCCGCGGTGACGGAGCATATCGGCCTCATCGCCACCGCCTCGACGACCTATAACGAGCCCTACCACATCGCCCGCAAATTCGCCTCGCTCGACCACATCAGCGGCGGCAGGGCAGGGTGGAACCTCGTCACCACCTCCAACCCCGACGCGGCGCTCAACTTCGGCCAGGACGAGCACATGGCCCATGGCGAGCGCTACCAACGGGCGCGCGAGTTCTTCGACGTCGTCACCGGCCTCTGGGACGGCTGGGCCGACGACGCGTTGATCCGCGACGTGGACAGCGGCATCTTCTTCGACCCCGACCGGGTGAAGCCGCTCAACCATGTGGGCCCCGAGTTCAAGGTCCGCGGCCCGCTGAACGTCGCACGCCCCGTCCAGGGCTGGCCGGTGATCGTCCAGGCCGGCGCCTCCGAGGCCGGCAAGCAGGTCGCCGCCGAGACCGCCGAGGCCGTCTTCGCGGGCGTCGCCACCCTCGCCGACGGTCAGCGCCTCTATGCCGACATCAAGGGTCGGATGCCCGCCCTCGGCCGCGACCCAGAGCACCTGAAGCTCCTCCCCGGCTGCTTCGTTGTGGTCGGCGACACGGTGGAGGAGGCGCGGGCGAAGCGCGCCCATCTCGACAGCCTGGTGCATTACGACAGCGCCATCGCCTCCCTCTCCATCGCCCTCGGCACCGATGCGTCCCAATTCAATCCAGACGCCCCGCTGCCCCCCATCCCCGACACCAATGCCAGCAAGAGCGGCCGCGAGCGCACCATCGCCCTCGCCGAGCGCGAGGGCCTCACCGTCCGCCAGCTCGCCCAGCGCCTCGGCGGCTATGCCGGCCTCGCCATGGTTGGCACGCCGCGGACCATCGCCGACGAGATGGAGGCCTGGCTGGAGGGCCGCGGCGCCGACGGCTTCAACATCATGTTCCCCTGGCTGCCGGGCGGGCTCGACGACTTCGTCGACCGCGTGGTGCCGGAGCTGCAGCGCCGCGGCCTCTTCCGCCGCGAATACGAGGGCCGGACGCTGCGCGAGAATCTCGGCCTGCCCCGCCCGCCGAACCGCCTCTTTCCGGAGGGTTGAGCTGCACGGGCGCCGGCCCATATCCTCCGGCATGGGACGCATGCTGCCCCTCGCCCTCGGCCTTGCCCTGCTCCCCGCCGCCGCGCGGGCCGAACCGCTCGTCGCCCGCTACGATGTCCATGCCGCCGGCCTCACCGTGATGAAGCTCGAGGCCCTGCTCGACATCGACGGCCCGAACTACCTGGTCCGCACCCGCACCCAGATGAACGGCATGGTCGGCTTCTTCGCTCGCGGCGACCAGGTGACCTCCGCCGAGGGCGCCTGGCGCGGCACGGAGCCGGTGCCCGTCCGCTACCGCGTCAACGGCACATGGCGCGGCGACCCACGCGTGGTGGCGATGGACTACACGCCTGCCGGCATGCCCGTCCTCCGGGCCATCGAGCCGCCGAACACCGAGCGCGAGCCCGTCCCCGCCGCCCTCCAGGCCGGCACCGTCGATGCGCTCTCAGCCCTCGCCAAGCTCACCCGCGTGGTGGCGCGCACCGGCCGGTGCGACACCGGCGCCCGGGTCTTCGACGGCCGCCGCCGCGCCGACTACGCGGTGCAGACCGCCGGCCAGGGCGTGTTGCCGGCAGAGGGCGGCTTCGGCGGCCCCGCCCTCAAATGCGTCTTCGAGGGCCGGCTGATCGCCGGCCGCCTCGACGACCAGGACCCGGAGGAGGCCCGCCGCCCGCAGACCGCCGATATCTGGTTCGGCCAGCCCCTTCCGGGCCGCGGCCCGCTGCCCGTCCGCATCGAGCTGCCGACCCGCTGGTTCGGCACCGTCCGCGCCGTGCTGGTGAGCGTGGAACCGGCTGGCTCAGCCCAGACGATGGTCCAGCAGCGCCGGTAGCAGCGCCTCGGGCCGGCCGATCACCGCTGCCGCCCCCTCCGCCATTTCCGGCGTTCCATAGCCCCATCCGGCGAAGAGGCACGGCACCCCCGCCCTCCTGGCCGCAAGCACGTCGTTCCGGTGGTCGCCGACCATCACCGCGTGCGACACCTCACCCCCCGCCGCCTCCAGCGTCGCCAGCAGGTGCCCCGGCTCCGGCTTCCGCACCGGGAAGCTGTCGCCGCCCCCGACTGCTGCGAAGCGTCCGCCGATCCCAAGCGCCCCGAGCAGCGCCGCCGTCGCCCTGGCCGGCTTGTTAGTGCAGATCGCCATCCGCCACCCCGCCGCCTCCAGCCCCGCCAGGACCTCGGCGATTCCTGGGAAGAGCGCCGTTTCTTCCGCCGCCCGCGCCGTGTAGTCGGCGCTGAACCCCTCCAGCGCCGCCTGGTCGAAGGCGAGGCCCCGCGCCGCCAGCGCCCGCTCCACCAGCACCCGCACCCCGTCGCCGATCATCTCCGTCACCTCGGCCCGTGCGAAGGCCGGGCGGCCGAGCCGGACCATCAGCCGGTCGAGCGCGGCATGGATGTCGGGCACGCTGTCCACGAGCGTGCCATCGAGGTCGAACAGGACGACGGGAGGGGTCATGCCCCACCCTTACCCGCCCGGTCACATCCGGCAATCCAGTTTGACGCGCATGAGGCTTGCCCCGGCCACCCTCCGCGACTAACCCCCATGCCATGCCCGCTGCCATCATCCTCGCCGCCGGTCTCGGCACCCGCATGCGGAGCGCGCTGCCCAAGGCGCTGCACCCGGTCGCCGGCCGGCCGATGCTCAACCACCTCATCGCCGCCTGCGAACCGGTCTTCGACCGCATCGTGGTGGTGGTCGGGCCGGACATGCCAGCCCTCGAAGCCGCCGTCCGCCCCCATGCGACGGTCGTCCAGGCCGAGCGCCTCGGCACCGGCCACGCCGCCGCCCAGGCCGCCCCCATGCTGCGCGACTATCCCGGCGACGTCGCCGTCCTCTACGCCGACAACCCCCTGATCCCGACCGAAACCCTCCGCCGCCTCCTTGCCTGCCGCGCCGAGGCCGGCCTCGCCCTCCTTGCCATGCGCCCGGCCGACCCCGCCCGCTACGGCCGCGTCGTCACCGACGATGCCGGCGCCGTCCTCCGCGTCGTCGAATGGGCCGATGCGGATGAGGCGGAGCGTGCCATCCCCCTCTGCAATGCCGGCGTCGTCTGCGCCCCCGCCGCCGACCTTTTCCGCTGGCTCGCCGCCATCCGCGCCGAGAACGCCAAGGGCGAATACTACCTCCCCGATGTCGTGGCCCTCGCCGTCGCCGAAGGCCACCGCGTCCTCGCCGAGGAAGCCGCCGAAGCCGACCTCGCCGGCGCCAACAGCCGCGCCGAGCTCGCCCTGCTGGAAGCCGGGATGCAGTCCCGCCTCCGCGCCGCCGCCATGGCCGGCGGCGCGACCCTCACCGCCCCCGAGACCGTCTTCCTCGCCTGGGACACCCGCCTCGGCCAGGACGTCACCATCGGCCCGCATGTCGTCTTCGGCCCCGGCGTCACGGTGGAGGATGAGGCCGAGATCCGCCCCTTCAGCCACCTCGAATCCTGCACCGTGCGGCGCGGCGCCATCATCGGCCCCTATGCCCGCCTGCGCCCCGGGACCGAGGTGGGGGAGGGCGCCCATGTCGGCAATTTTGTCGAGCTGAAGGCGGCGCTCCTCGGCCCCGGCGCCAAGGCCAACCACCTCTCCTATCTCGGCGATGCGACGGTGGGCGCGGGCAGCAACATCGGCGCGGGCACCATCACCTGCAACTATGACGGTGTGAACAAGCACCGTACTGAGATCGGCGCCGGCGCCTTCATCGGCAGCGATACCGCACTCGTCGCCCCCGTCCGCATCGGCGACCGCGCACTGGTCGCCGCCGGCAGCGTCATCACCGAGGACGTGCCGGACGACGCCATGGGCATCGCCCGCGGCCGCCAGGCGGTGAAGCCAGGACGCGGATTCAAGGGAAAGAAGGGGCGCTAGCCATGTGCGGAATCGTCGGCGTCATCGGCAATGCCCCTGCGGCACCGCTTCTCCTCGAAGCCCTCCGCCGCCTCGAATACCGCGGCTATGACAGCGCGGGGATCGCCACGCTCGTCAACGGCCATATCGAGCGCCGCCGCGCCGAAGGGAAGCTCGGCAACCTCGCAGGCGCCCTCGACCGCGACCCGCTCCCCGGCACCACCGGCATCGGCCATACCCGCTGGGCCACCCATGGCGCGCCGACCGAGCGCAATGCCCACCCCCACAGCACCGCCCGCGTCTCCGTCGTGCATAACGGCATCATCGAGAACCATGCCGAGCTGCGCGCCGAGCTGGAAGCGAAGGGCGCCGTCTTCGAGACCGAGACCGACACCGAGACCTTCGTCCGCCTGGTCGACGACTTCCTGCGCCAAGGCCACGAACCCCAGGCCGCCTTCGCCGCCGCGCTGCGTCGCGTCCACGGCGCCTTCGCCCTCGCCGCCATCTTCTCGGGCCACCCGCGCCTGCTGCTCGCCGCGCGCCAGGGCGCGCCGCTCGCCGTCGGCTTCGGCGAGGGCGAGATGTTCGTCGGCTCCGACGCGCTGGCCCTCGCCCCGCTGACCCGCCGCATCGCCTATCTCGAGGAAGGCGACTGGGTTGCCGTCGATGGCGAGGGCGCACGCTTCTTCGACGCCGCGCACAACCCGGTGGAGCGGCGCGTCACCGTCACCGCCGTCTCCGGCGCCGCCGTCGGCCGCGGCAACTACCGCCACTTCATGGAGAAGGAGCTGCACGAGCACCCCGCCGTGCTCGGCGATACGCTCCGCCAGTACCTCGACCCGAAGACGCTGGAAGTCCGCCTGCCGCGCCTGCCCTTCGATCCCGCGAAGATCACCCGCCTGACGATCAGCGCCTGCGGCAGCGCCTTCCTCGCCGGCATGGTCGGCCGCTACTGGATCGAGCAGCTTGCGCGCCTCCCCGTCGATGCCGATGTCGCCAGCGAGCTCCGCTACCGCAACCCGCCGCTGGCCGAGGCGGGGGCCGCCATCCTCGTCAGCCAGTCCGGCGAGACGGCCGACAACATGGCCGCCCTGCGCCTGCTGAAGGAGGGTGGCCAGCGCGTCCTCTCGGTGGTGAACGTCCCCGAATCCTCCATGGCCCGCGAGAGCGACGGCGCCCTGCTGACCGTCGCCGGGCCGGAGATCGGCGTCGCCTCCACCAAGGCCTTCACCGCCCAGCTCGCCGTGCTCGCCTGCCTCGCCATCGGCTTCGGCCGCGCCCGCCGCGAGCTTTCGACACTGGACGAAGGCCGCCTCGCCCAGACGCTGCTGGAGGTGCCGAGCCACGCCGCCGCCATCCTCGAGCAGGACGCCCAGATCCGCGAATTGGCGGTGGAGGTGGCGAAGGCCCGCGACGTGCTCTTCCTCGGCCGCGGCGCGATGTACCCCATCGCCCTCGAAGGCGCGCTGAAGCTGAAGGAGATCAGCTACATCCATGCCGAGGGCTATGCCGCCGGCGAGATGAAGCACGGCCCGATCGCGCTCATCGACAGCGAGGTGCCGGTCATCGCCCTCTGCCCGAGCGGACCCCTGTTCGAGAAGACGGCGAGCAACCTGCAGGAGGCCGCGGCCCGCGGCGGCCGCGTCATGGCCTTCACCGATGCGGAGGGGGAGGCGGCCCTCCGCCGCTTCGCCGAGCGGGTGATCGTCCTGCCGAGGATCGGCGAATTCGCGACCCCGATCCTCTACGCCATCCCCGTCCAGCTCCTCGCCTACCACGTCGCCGTGCTGAAGGGCACCGATGTGGACCAGCCCCGCAACTTGGCAAAGAGCGTGACCGTCGAGTAGCTACTCGCGGCCCAGCGTCCGCCCCACCAGCTCGGCGATGTCCTGCCGCTGGTAGGGCTTCGGCACCACCGAGGCCGCCTCGGCCAGCTCGGCCGGCAGGTCGAGCCCCATGCCGTAGCCGGTGGCGAAGGCGAAGGGGATGCCCGCCTTGTGCAGCGCCAGCGCCACCGGCATGCTGGTCTGGTCGCCGAGATTGACATCGAGCAGCGCGAAGGCGAGCTGCCGGCCGAGCCGCTTCATCACCCCGAGGGCAGCGGGCACCGTCCCTACCACCTCGACCTTGTCGAAGCCGAGATCGAGCAGGATCTCCTCGGCATCCATGGCGAGCAGCGTGCTGTCCTCCAGCACCATGGCGATGCCGCAGACGCGCAGCGGTTGTGTCCGTCGCGGCAGCACCGGCGCCGTCTGCTGGCTTTCGACGCCGATCTGGACGAAGCGCGCGGGGATGGTGAAATCCGCCTCCAGCCCGTCCCGCAGGTAGCGCACCTCGGCCTGGCCCTGCAGCTCGAAGGGGATGGAGCGCTCGATCACCGTGGTGCCGAAGCCGCGGCGGTTGGGCGGGTTGACGGGCGGCCCGCCGCGCTCCCGCCACTGCAGCAGCAGCGTGTTGTCTGCCTGCAGCACCCAGCGCACATCGACGGCGCCGTGCCGGTCCGACAGCGCGCCGTATTTCGCCGCGTTGGTCGCCAGCTCATGGATGACGAGGGCGAGCACGGTCAGCGCCTGCGGCTCCACCAGCACCGGCGGTCCGTTGAGCTTCGTCCGCTCCGGCTGGCGGTCGCCGAGATAGGCGTGGAACTCGCTCTCGATCATCCCGCGCAGCGCCACCGGCCCCCAGCGGTCGTCGGTCAGCTGGTCATGCGCCCGGGCGAGGGACTGGATGCGCCCGTTCAGCACGGTGACGAAGCTTTCCAGCGTCTCCGCCGATTCCCGGCTGCGCTGCACCAGCGCGCGGATCAGCGCGAGGATGTTGCGCACGCGGTGGTTCAGCTCGGCGATCAGCAGCTCCTGCCGGTCGCTGGTGCTGCGCCGCTGGTCGTTGGCATCGGCCGAGAGCCGCACCACGACTTCGAGCAGCGTGACGCGCAGCGCCTCCGCCACCCGCCGCTCGGACTCGAGCCAGGGCCCGGAGCGGCCCCGGACCTCCTGCTGCCAGGTCTCGAAGCTGCGGCGCGGATGCAGCCGGTCGGTGCCCCGCTCCGCCACCTTTGCCGGGTTGCCGGCCCAGGCGATGCTGTGGATCATCTCGCGGCGGAACAGGATGAGGTAGTCCCGCGAGGCCCGCGAGATGGGGATGGCGAGCATCCCAGCCGCCGCCTCCGCCTGCGCCGCCGCCGGCGGGTAATGCACGGCGATCTCCCGCGTGGCGAAGATCCCCGAGGTGTCGGTCCGGTTCAGCATGGCGACGATGCCGGCGAGCACGTCCTCGTCCGGCGTCACGCCGATCGTCTCGGTATGCGTCCCGGTATGGATGGCGGCGCCGTCGCAGGGGATCAGCAGCCGGATCTCCTCGGCGACGCGCTGGAGCGTGTTGCCGATCTTCTCGTCGGCGGAGACGGCGGAGAGCACCCGCTCCTGCGCCGCCCGCGCCTCGGCGTCGTGCTGCGCCGCCTGCATCCGCTCGAAGCTCTCGATCTGCAGCGAGTAGAGCTGGCCGAACAGCTCCGCAGCGCTGCGCCGCTGGAAGCTCGGCAGCAGCGGCTCCGCATGGTGGCAGGCGATCAGCCCCCAGAGCTCGTCCCCCCGCATGATGGAAATGGAGAGCGAGGCGGTGACGCCCATGTTCCGCAGATACTCGATATGCACTTGCGAGACGCTGCGCAGCGCCGAGGAGGAAAGGTCGAGCACCCTCTCGCCCGGCGTCGGCGCGGGCAGCACCGGCACCGGCACGGCCGCCACATCGGCGATCAGCCGCAGCCAGTTGCGGCAGTAGAGGGCGCGCGCCTGCTTCGGGATGTCGGAAGCGGGGAAGCGCAGGCTGCGAAAGGAGTCCAGCCGCTCCGCCGTCGACTCGCCGACAACCTCGCCGGTGCCGTCCGCATCGAAGCGGTAGACCATCACCCGGTCGAAGCCGAGCACCGCCCGCACCTGCCGCGCCGCGCGGTCATGCATGCCGGCGAGGTCGCGGGCGCGCAGCAGGCGCGACATCATGCCCTTCACCGTGCCCACCGCGTCGAAGCGCGGCTCGGCGGCCGAGGGCTCCGCCTCGATCACCATGATCGGCGCGTCGCCCGGTGCGAAATGCACGGCGACGTCATAGGGCGGCCTGCCCGCGATCAGCGGCAGGGAGAACAGCCGGTCGGTCTGGTGCTGCCCCTGCAGCCCCTGGAGCCGTGCGCGGATATCGTGCAGCGAGCTGCGGTCGAGCAGTTGGTCCAGCCGCCGCCCGACCACCGCTTCCGGCGAAAGGTTCAGGTGCTCCGCCACATTGGCCGAGGCGTGCCGCACCGTGCCGTCGGTTGTCGCCGAGAGCAGGAAGCCCCAGGGCTGCACCTGGCCGAGCTGGTGGATCGGCTCGCGGTCGCAGCTGGTCAGGTCGAGGGGGGCATCGCCGGCCTGGCTCATGGACGAGGCTCTCGGCCGGGGAAAGGGTGATGCAATCGGCCGAACGGGGTCAGCGGCATGATGGGTGATGTGCTCGACACTGTCCGGTGGGCATCCCTTGGCGACGACGCCGCGCCGGTTTCGCGGGCATCCTCCGTCCGTCACACATGCTGCCCGTCGCTGCGCTGTCGACGGGGCATGCCGTCATTTTGGCGTGTATGCGATCTATTGTCACCCAACGGTTGGGGTCACGCATCCGTCATGTGCCAGCGATGCGCGGCCTCCCGCCCATGCCGGCCGATGCGGTGCCAGGGGATGCGGTGACATGGGCGGGGAGGGTGCCTATCTTCGCCCCACAGGAGGAAACCCGCCATGCTCGACACCCTCGCCAAGCTGCCGCTGAAGGACCCGGAACTGTTCCGTCAGGCGAATTGCATCGACGGCCAGTGGGTGCAGGCCGATAGCGGCAAGACCATCGCCGTCCGCAACCCCTCGACCGGCGAGGTGGTCGGCCATGTCCCCGCCCTGGGGGCGGCCGAGACCCGCCGCGCCATCGAGGCCGCGCACCGCGCCCAGCCTGCCTGGCGCGCCATGCTGGCGAAGGACCGGGCGGCCATCCTCCGCCGCCTCTTCGACCTGATGCTCGAGAACACCGACGACCTCGCCGCCATCATGACGGCCGAGCAGGGCAAGCCGCTCAGCGAGAGCAAGGGCGAGATCGCCTATGCCGCGAGCTTCCTCGAGTGGTTCGCCGAGGAGGCGAAGCGCGTCTATGGCGAAACCATCCCGCAGAACGCCAAGGGACGGCGGATCATCGTCACCAAGGAGCCGATCGGCGTCTTCGCCGCCATCACGCCCTGGAACTTCCCGGCGGCGATGATCACCCGCAAGACCGGCCCTGGCTGGGCCGCCGGCTGCACCGGCGTCATCCGCCCCGCCTCGCAGACGCCCTTCTCGGCCCTGGCGCTGGCCGTGCTGGCCGAGCGCGCCGGCATGCCGCCCGGCGTCTGCAACGTCATCACCGGCCCTTCCGGCGAGACCGGCAAGGAGCTGACCTCCAACCCGCTGGTCCGCAAGCTGACCTTCACCGGCTCCACCGATGTCGGCCGCATCCTGCTCCAGCAATGCGCGCCGACCATCAAGAAGACCTCGATGGAGCTCGGCGGCAACGCGCCCTTCATCGTCTTCGACGACGCCGACCTCGACGCCGCCGTCCAGGGCGCCATGGCCAGCAAGTACCGCAATACCGGCCAGACCTGCGTCTGCGCCAACCGCATCCTCGTCCAGGACGGCGTCTACGACGCCTTCGCCGAGAAGCTGAAATCCGCCGTCGAGGCGCTGAAGGTCGGCGACGGGATGGAGCCGGGCGTGACGCAAGGCCCGCTCATCAACGAGGACGCGGTGAAGAAGGTCGAGGAGCATATCGGCGACGCCTTGCAGAAGGGCGCCAGGGTGGTGACGGGCGGCAAGCGCCACGCCCGTGGCGGCAATTTCTTCGAGCCGACGATCCTCGCCAACGTCCCGCACGAGGCGATGATCTTCACCGAGGAGACCTTCGGCCCCGTCGCACCGCTCTTCCGCTTCAAGACCGAGGAAGAGGCCGTGGCGCTCGCCAACGACACGCCCTTCGGCCTCGCCGCCTATTTCTACGCCCGCGACGTCGGCCGCATCTTCCGCGTGGCCGAGGCGCTGGAGGCCGGCATGGTCGGCATCAACGAGGGGCTGATCAGCACCGAGGTCGCGCCCTTCGGCGGCGTGAAGCAGAGCGGCCTCGGCCGTGAGGGCAGCAATCTTGGCATCGAGGAATACCTTGAGGTGAAGTACCTCGCCCTCGGCGGCATCGGGACCTGACCTCATGCCCGGGCTCCGGCCCGGGCGCCCCCTCTCACCGGCCCCTGGCGATCTCCTTCGCCAGCGCCCGGAACTCCGGCTCCGGCCGCCCCGCCAGCCGCTCCGCCATGCCGTTGCGGAAGCGCGCCGGGCTGCCCTGCGCCGCGCGGCGGAACCACTCCAGCGCCGCCTCCGTCTCGCCCGCCGCGGCCAGCAGCGTCGCCAGGTTGAACTGGCCGCGGAAATCCCCGCCTTCCGCCGCCCGGCGGTAGAGCGCCGCCGCCGCGACCGGATCTGGCGGCGCCTCCCAGCCCTCCTCCAGGAAGCGGCCGAGGATGTTCAGCGACTTGGCATGGCCCTGCTCGGCTGCCCGCCGGTACCACCCGAGCGCCGCCCGCCGGTCCGGCGCCGTCCCCGCCCCCCGCCAGAGCATCCCTGCCAGGTTGTACTGCCCCCAGTCATGCCCGGCCTCCGCCGCCGCCCGGTAGCAGGCCAGCGCCAGCGCTTCGTCCGCCGCACCGCCCCAGCCCATCTCGTGGCAGCGGCCGAGCATGTTGCGCGCCGCGGCATTCCCTGCCTCCGCCGCGGCGCGGAACCAGCCCCGCGCCGCCGCATGGTCCTGCGGCACGCCCCGCCCATCCAGCAGGATCTGCCCATAGAGCAGCTGCGCCTCGACGATCCCATAGCGGGCCGCGGCATCGATCCAGCGGGCCGCCTCCCCGGGCGGGCCGGCAAAGGCGGCGGCGAGATCCTCGGCGCTGGCCTGGCGCAGGGCATCGAGCGGGAGCGGCGTCATGTCCCCGCATAGCGCGGTTGCAAGTCACTCGCAACACGCTCCGCCGCTTGCCGCAACGGCCCTGGCGTCGCAGGCTGGACGCGCCGGCCCCGGCCACCCAGATACGCAGCCGGCACGGGAAGGCGCGCATGAGCACTTACGACTTCGACCTCTTCGTCATCGGCGGCGGCTCGGCCGGCGTCCGCTGCGCCCGCATCGCGGCCGCGCATGGCGCCCGCGTCGCCGTGGCGGAGGAGCGCTTCTGGGGCGGCACCTGCGTCAATGTCGGCTGCGTGCCGAAGAAGATCATGGTCAATGCCGCCGAGTACAGTGGATGGGCGGATGACGCTCCCGCCTTCGGCTGGCAGATCGAGAAGGGCGCCTTCGACCTCGCCGCCCTGAAGGCCCGGCGCGACGCCGAGGTCGCCCGCCTCAACGGCATCTACGGCAAGCTGCTCGCCAATGTCGGCGCCACCAGCTTCGACGCCCGCGCGAGTTTCATCGACGCCCATACCCTCGATGTCGGCGGCAAGCGCGTCACGGCGGAACGGATCGTCGTCGCCGTCGGCGGCCATGCGGTGCGCCCCGACATCCCCGGCGCCGAGCTCGGCATGCTCTCCGACGACGTCTTCGACCTGAAGGAGGTGCCGAAGCGCCTCATCGTCGTCGGCGCCGGTTACATCGCGCTCGAATTCGCCTGCGCCTTCGCCGCCTTCGGCGCCAAGGTCGATGTCGTCTACCGCGACATCCTGCCCCTGCGTGGTTTCGACCAGGATATCCGCGAGGCCCTGCCCGAGGCGCTGGAGGCCCAGGGCATCCGCCTCCACCCCAACAGCCGCCTCGCCCGGCTCGACCATCAAGGCGGCCATCTGCGCCTCAGCCTGATGGGCGGGGAGGGCCTGGAGGGCGATGCCGTGCTCTTCGCCACCGGCCGCGTCCCCAACACGCGCGGCCTGAACATCGCCGCCGCCGGCATCGACTGCACTGCCCGCGGCGCCATCGAGGTGGATGCCGAGCACCGTACCACCGCGCCCAACATCTACGCCATCGGCGACGTCACCGACCGCCTCAACCTCACGCCGATGGCCACCGCCGTCGGCCATGCCCTGGCCGACACCCTGTTCGGCAACAACCCGCGCCATGCCAGCTACGACAACGTGCCCACGGCGGTCTTCACCTCGCCCCCGATCGGCACCGTCGGCATGACGGAGGCGGATGCGGCGGTGCAGGGCCCGGTCGACATCTACCTCGCCCGCTTCACCCCGATGCGCCACACGATCAGCGGCCGCCCCGGCCGCAAGGCCTTGATGAAGCTGGTCGTCTGCCAGCGGACGCGGAAGGTGCTCGGCGCCCATATGCTCGGCGAGGATGCGCCGGAGATCATGCAGGGCATCGGCATCGCCGTCTCGATGGGCGCGACGAAGGAGGATTTCGACCGCACCATCGGCATCCACCCGACAGCGGCCGAGGAATTCGTCACCCTCCGCACCCGTACGCGGGAAGCAGGCCTCCGTGCGGCAGCGGAATAGACATGTCCGGGACGACCCAGTTGCCCGTCGAGGCCGGTGGCGGGAGCGGCTTTCGCGTGCAAAGGCCGCTCCAGCTCCCGGGTTCACCTGCCTACGCGATTCGGTTAGGGTCGCCCTCTTCTAGGGAGAACGCATAGTATGGTGGCGCGCGGCTGGCATCCCGGCAGTTGGCGGGACATGCCGATCCGGCAGGTGCCGGACTACCCCGATCAGGCGAAACTGGCCGAGGTCGAGGCGCGGCTCGCCCGCTTCCCCCCGCTCGTCTTCGCCGGTGAGGCTCGGCGCCTCCAGACCGCGCTGGCCCAGGCGGGCGACGGCCAGGGCTTCGTCCTCCAGGGCGGCGACTGCGCCGAGAGCTTCTCGGAATTCACCGCCAACATCATCCGCGACACCTTCCGCGTGCTGCTGCAGATGGCGGTGGTGCTGACCTTCGGCGGCGGCACGCCCGTGGTGAAGCTCGGCCGCATGGCCGGCCAGTTCGCCAAGCCCCGCTCCTCTGACACGGAGAGCAAGGACGGCGTCACGCTTCCCTCCTATCGCGGCGACATCATCAACGCGCCGGACTTCACGCCGGAGGCCCGCATCCCCGACCCGTCGCGGATGGAATTCGCCTACATGCAGTCGGCCGGCACGCTGAACCTGCTGCGCGCCTTCGCCACCGGCGGCTATGCGGACCTCCACCAGGTGCATCGCTGGAACCTCGGCTTCGTCGCCCGCAGCCCGCTCGCCGAGCGCTACCAGGACCTCGCTTCGCGCATCGACGAGACGCTCTCCTTCATGCAGGCCTGCGGCATGGACGGCCTGCCCCAGGTCCGCGAAACCGATTTCTACACCTCGCACGAAAGCCTGCTGCTGCCCTATGAGGAGGCGCTGACCCGCGTCGATTCCACCACCGGCGACAGCTATGCCTGCTCGGCGCATTTCCTCTGGATCGGCGACCGCACCCGCCAGCCGGACGGCGCGCATGTCGAGTTCCTGCGCGGCGTGAAGAACCCGATCGGCATGAAGGTCGGCCCCAGCATGGACCCGGACGAGCTGGTCCGCCTCACCGAGATCTTGAACCCGGCGAACGAGAAGGGCCGCCTGACCCTCATCTCCCGCATGGGCGCCGACAAGGTGGAGTCGAAGCTCCCGCCCTTGCTGCGCGCGGTGAAGCGCGCCGGCCGCAACGTCGTCTGGCTGAGCGACCCGATGCACGGCAACACCACGAGCGTCGGTGCCTACAAGACCCGGCCCTTCGATGCGATCCTGACGGAGGTCCGCCGCTTCTTCGACGCCCATGCCGCCGAGGGCACCCAACCGGGCGGCGTCCATGTCGAGATGACGGGCCAGGAGGTGACGGAATGCCTCGGCGGCGCCCACCGCCTGTCCGAGGCCGACCTCGCGCTGCGCTACCAGACCTTCTGCGATCCGCGGCTGAATGCGGAGCAGTCGCTCGAACTCGCCTTCCTCATCGCCGCCGAGCTGAAGGCCCGCCGCGCCCCTTCGATGCCGGCCCAGGCGGCGCAATAGCGATGGACCAAACCCCGCCCCGCTCTGCCTCGGATGCGGCCATCGCCGGCCGCACCGATGTCTATTTCAACCGCACCCGGGCCATCGTGCAGCGCTTCGGCGAATGCCAGGTGACCTATGCGGTCTTCCTCCGCCGCCCCGTCGTCAGCGCCCCGCGCCTGATGCTGGATTGGCTGGAGGGCGTCGCCCGCGACCGCGGCACGCAGTTCGGCATCGAGGTGATGCACCCCGAGGGCACCTGGGTCGGCGCCGGCGACCCCATCCTCTACCTGACGGGCCCCTTCACCCAGCTCGCCGACCTCGAGACGCTCTACCTCCAGAAACTCGGCCCGCCCTGCGTCGCCGCGCACAACGCCTACCAGATGTGCCTGGAGCTGCCGCAGGTCACCTTCCTGGCGATGGACGCCCGCCACTGCGCCGGCGCCGAGATGCAGGACATGATGGCCTATGCCGCGAGCGTCGGCAGCGCCGCGGCAAAGAAGGAAGGCGCAAGCGGCTTCGCCGGCAACGCGACGGACAGCACCGCCCACTGGTTCGGCGCCTCGCGCGGCTCCGGCACCATGCCCCATGCGCTGATCGGCTATGCCGGCAGCACCCTCCGCGCCGCCGAGATGTTCCACGAGACCTACCCGGAGGAGAACCTCACCGTCCTCGTCGATTATTTCGGCCGCGAGGTGACGGACGGGCTGGCCGTCTGCCGCCGCTTCCCCGAGCTTGCCGCCGAGGGCCGCATGGCCGTCCGCCTCGACACCCATGGCGGCCGCTTCCTCGAAGGCCTCGACCCGGCCGAGAGCTACGCCGTGCTGGAGCGCCACGCCCCCGGCGCCATCCGCCGCTACCGCTCGGAGACGGAGCTGCGCCACCTGGTCGGCACCGGCGTCTCGGCGGCCGCCATCTGGCGTATGCGGGACGCATTGGACGAGGCCGGCTTCCCCAAGGTCCGCATCGTCGCCTCCTCCGGCTTCGGCGTCGGCAAGTGCCGCGTCATGGCGGAGGCGAAGGCGCCAATCGATGTCGTCGGCACCGGCAGCTTCATCCCCAACAGCTGGTCCGAAACCTACGCCACGGCCGACATCGTCGCCTATGACGGCGTCCCGCGCGTCAAGATCGGCCGCGAATTCCTCCTCCGCCGCAACGGTGAGCGCAAGCGCAACGGCCACAAGCCCGCCGTCTGACAGTTGGCGGCGGCTGCATCGCCTTCACCCGCACCATGCAGAGGTGAAGGCGATGCAGCTGTTGCTTGGCCGCATTTCCTGAGCCGTCAGGCGTCAACGCCTGGCTTGAAGCTGCTTTACCGCGTCAGCCGCCGCCGCTCCGCCTCGATCTGCCGGCGTTCCTGGTCGATCTGCCGCTGCTGCGCATCCAGCCGCCGGTCTGCCTCATCGAGTTGCCGCATCCGGTCGTTCTCGCTGTAGCGCCGGTCATCGCCGCCATAGCCCGGTCCACCCGGCTGCCGGTCCAGCCGCGGGTCGTAGCGCGGATCGGTCTGCGCCGGCCCCTGCTGCCCTCCCTGGAATTCCTGCCAGGCCCGCCCCAGCCGCTCGCCGATATCCTGCGCCTGCGCCACCCCCACCATCGCCACGACGCCGAGCGTCGCCAGAACCATCCTGCGCATCCGGCTTCCTCCTTCTGCCTGTCTTCCGGCAGAAGCGCCTCGCGCCCGTCCCGGTTCAGCCAGGCGGCTCCGCCACCCAGACGCGCCCGGACGAGTAGGAGAGGAAGAGCCGCCGCGTCCGGATATAGTCGAGCCCCAGCAGCATCTCGGTCCCCGGCTGCAGGCTCATCGGCGAAACCCGCACCGCCGCCATGGCGAGGCGCTGCGGCCCCACCTCCACCCGCTCGAAGCGCAGCCGCCGGATCACCCGCGCATTGCCATCCGCCCCGCGCGCCTCGCCCTGCGGCGCCGCCTCCATCATCGCGGTGGTAACGCCGATCCGCCGCGCCGCCGCCTCGGTCATCACCGTGCCATCCGCCCCGCTGTCGAGCAGCGCCCGCACCGGCTGCCCATTGAGCCGCACCTCCAGCAGGAACATCCGACCTCGACGCTCGATGGGGAGGGGCAGGGGCGTCCGGTCCGCCCAGGCCGGCTCCGCCCCCGGACAGCCCGCCACCACCTGGTGCAGCAGCATCCGCCGCGCCGCGAGGTCGAGCTCAACGTCGTAAGGCATCAGCAGATCGGCCCCCAGCAGCCCGTCGATGGGCGGCTCCGCCCGCTCCATCCCCGGCAGCCCATGCACCGCGAGCTGCGGCCGACCCAGCCGCCTGCCGCCGAATTCCAGCGCCTCGACGATCACGCCGTCATTGACGACGAGCCCGCCCGTCCCGCTCACCATGCTCCGCCGGTTGCGGTCCCGCCGCAGGCCGAGCCGGCCGATCGCCTCCGGCGTCAGGCTGCTGCGGTTGGCTCCGGTATCGATGGCGAGCCGCGCCGTCTGCCCATCGACCATTACCTGCACGATCGGCCGCCCGCGATACTCGCCGAGCGGCACCACGACCGGCGCTGCCGCCTCGCAGCGTGCGGCGGAGGAGGGGCTTTCCGCCCCGGCACAGCCGGCCAGGAGCAACAAGCCTGCCAGAACCCAGCGCGCCATCGGATCCCTCATACGGTACGATATCGCAACACTACGCCGCCCACGGCTGGAAGCCCAGGCCCCGCCACGGCACACTGCCGCCGAATCACATCGAGGGAGGGCCAAAGGAATGGCACGCATCGGCTTCGTCGGTCTCGGCAATATGGGCGGCCCCATGGCCCGCAACCTGCTGAAGGCCGGCCACGCGGTCACCGGCTTCGACCTATCCTCGGAGGCTCTGGCCGCCCACGCCGCTGCCGGCGGCGCCCGCGCCGGCAGCGCCGCCGAAGCCGCCACCGGCGCCGATTTCGTCGTCACCATGCTCCCCGCCGGCCGCCATGTCCGCGACGCCTGGCTCGGGGCAGGCGCCATGGCCGCCGCCACCGCCCCCAGCGCCATCCTGATCGACTGCTCGACCATCGACGTCGCCACGGCCCGCGAGGTCGCCGGCGCCGCCGGCCGGCCGATGCTCGACGCCCCCGTCTCCGGCGGCACCATGGGCGCCGAGGGCGCAACCCTGACCTTCATGGTCGGGGGCCCCGACGATGCCTATGCCGCCGCCACGTCCATCCTTTCCGCCATGGGCCGCAGCATCGTCCATTGCGGCGGGGCCGGTGCCGGCCAGGCAGCCAAGGCCTGCAACAACATGATGCTCGCCGCCAACATGATCATCACGGCGGAGGCCTTCGTCCTAGCCGAGAAGCTCGGCCTCACCCACCAGGCGCTGTTCGACGTCGCCAGCAAGTCCTCCGGCCAGTCCTGGGCGTTGACCTCCTACTGCCCCGTCCCCGGCCCGGTTCCGGCCAGCCCGGCCAACCGCGACTACAAGCCGGGCTTCGCCACCGCGCTGATGGCGAAGGATCTCGGCCTCGCCCAGGATGCGGCGACAACGGCCGGTGCCGTGACCCCGCTCGGCGCCGAGGCCCTGGCGCTCTACCGCCGCTTCCTCGAAGCCGGCAACGGCGATGTCGATTTCTCCGGCATCATCGGAATGCTCCGCGGCTTGGCGGGGAGGTGAAGGCCAGGCCGGAGCAGCCACGGTGACGGCCGGTAAGGCCACTCAGCCGCTCCGGACCGTGGCGCCTGCCGCAGGCCGAAGCCGCATGACCGCGCTCCACGTCGCGCCGGGGGCGACGGCCTCGGCCCCACCGGCTGGCGGCCTAGTCCGCCCCCGTAGCGAGCCGCCGCGCCTCCGCCACGCGCTCCTCGACCCAGAGGCTGTGGTGCTCGCGCGCGTAATTGTAGTCGACGCGCCCCGTCGCCATCGCCTCGAAGGCGCCCTCGGTGCCGATGGTGCCGATGTAGATGTGGCCGAGGATGGCCGCCATCATCACCATCGCCATCCCGCCATGCAGCACATGCGCCCATTGCTGGTCGGTGACGTTGTCGAGCAGCCCCGGCGCCATCAGCAGGTAGCCCGAGACCGCCGCCAAGACGCCGCCGCCGATCGTGAACCAGTAGAGCGCCTTCTGCGCCGCGTTGAACCGCCCCGCCGGCGGATGCCCCTTCGCCGCCGGCCCGCCCGCCTTGATCCAGGCGATGTCGACCCGGCTCGGCAGGTTGTCCCGCGCCCAGACCAGCACCATCGCCATCAGCCCGATGACGAAGGGGAAGGACAGGAACTGGTGCACCGCCTGCCCGGTCCAGGTCAGGGTGGTGAAGGCCTCCGCCCCAATCACCGGCCGCAGCAGCGTCCGCCCGAAGGTGATGTTGATCCCCGTCAGCCCGAGCAGCACGAAGCTGACGGCGACCATCCAATGGTTCATTCGCTCGAACAGCCCGTAGCGGTGCAGCGTCCGCCCCGACCGCCCCGCATCGATCCGCTGCGGCCCGCGCAGGAAGTAGAGCCCGGCCAGGATGAAGACGGTGCCGAGCAGGATCACCGCCCCGGCAATGGATAGGATGCGCGTGCGGAAGCCGCGCCAGTCCCGCCCCGCCGGCTGGATGAGGATGCCCGCAGCCTGGTTCGGGATGCTGACCGCGCCGTTGATGACGCCGCCATTCTCGGCATGCTGCGCCTCGAGCGCCGATGCGTCGGTGTCGCTGCGCGCGGTGAAGGGCGGCGGCGCCACGATCGGCTCCACCGCCACGCGCGGCCGCGGCGCGATCGGCGCCGGCCGCGGCCCGCCGGTCTGCGTCTCCGGCGCGGTGCTCGAAGGTTGCTGGGCATTGTTCGCCCCGCCCCGTCCCGAGCCCACCTCGGGCGCCACCGACTGCACCGAGGGCGCGCCGCCCGCCGTCGCCCCGGAGTCCTGCTGCGCCATCGCCCCGCCGAGCGGCAGCAGCAGCGCCAGCGCCATGACGAGCCGCATCATGCCGGCAACTCCTCGCGGTAGGCCGTCCGCCAGCCCCAGGCGCCGGAGCCGTAGCCGCGCTGCTGCACCCGCTCCTTGTAGATGCTGGCGATGATCTCGCCGTCGCCTGCCAGCAGCGCCTTGGTGGAGCACATCTCGGCGCAGAGCGGCAGCTTGCCCTCGGCGATGCGGTTGCTGCCGTACTGCATGTACTCGACGGCCGAGTTGTCCTGCTGCGGCCCGCCGGCGCAGTAGGTGCACTTGTCCATCTTGCCGCGTCCGCCGAAATTGCCGACGCGCGGGTATTGCGGCGCGCCGAAGGGGCAGGCGTAGAAGCAGTAGCCGCAGCCGATGCAGAGGTCCTTGTCGTGCAGCACCAGCCCGTCCTCCGTGCTGTAGAAGCAGGCGACGGGGCAGACCGCGGCACAGGGCGCGTCGGTGCAGTGCATGCAGGCCATGGAGATGGAGCGCTCGCCCGGCTTGCCGTCGCCGATGGTGACGACGCGCCGACGGTTGATGCCCCAGGGCACCTCGTTCTCGTTCTTGCAGGCGGTGACGCAGGCGTTGCACTCGATGCAACGGTCGCTGTCGCAGAGGAACTTCATCCGCGCCATCTTACGCGCTCCTGATCTGGCAGAGCGTCACCTTGGTCTCCTGCATGAAGGTCACCGGATCGTAGCCATAGGTGGTGACGGTGTTCGCGCTTTCCCCGAGCACGATTGGGTCGGTCCCTGGCGGGTAGAACCGCCTGCGGTCCTCGCCCTGCCACCAGCCGCCGAAGTGATAGGGCATGAAGGCGACGCCGCGTGCCACCCGCTCCGTCACCAGCGCCTTCACCCGGATCTGCGCGCTGTTCTCCGGCCCCAGCACCCAGACCCATTGCCCCGGCCCGATGCCGCGCTCCGCCGCGTCTGCCGTGTTGATCTCGACGAACATGTCCTGCTGCAATTCGGCGAGCCAGGGGTTCGACCGCGTCTCCTCGCCGCCGCCCTCGTATTCCACGAGCCGGCCCGAAGTCAGGATGATCGGGAACTCCTTCGCCACCTGATGCGAGCGCATCTGGATGCTGAGGCCGAGATGCGGCACCCGGTAGCCGCGCCTGTCGCGGAGGGTCGGATAGGTTCCCGTCGGCGCGATCGCCTTCGGGTCGGCCGCCATCACCCGCGCCTGATCCGGCGTCGGGATCAGGTCGAGGCGCGGCGTGTAGATCGGCTCGCGGTGCACCGGCACCGGGTCCGGCAGGTTCCAGGCAACGGCCCGCGCCTTGCCGTTGCCGTAGGGCAGGCAGCCATGCTCCATGGCGACGCGGATGATCCCCGCCGAGAGGTCGGTCGACCATGAAACGCGGTCGATGTTCTGCCCGCCGACGCGCGCGATCGACTCCTTCTCATGCGCCGTCAGCTCGTCGAACCAGCCGAGCCGCTTCAGCACGGCGACGGTGAATTCCGGGTAGCCGTCCTGGATCTCGGAGCCTTTGCTCCAACTCCCCTCGGCGAGCAGCGTCTCCCCGTTCCGCTCCACGCCGAACCGGGCGCGGAAGGTGCCGCCCCCTTCCTTCACGTGCAGCGAGGTGTCGTAGAGGATATGCGTGCCGGGGTGCTTCATCTCCGGCGTGCCCCAGCATGGCCAGGGCAATCCGTAGACCTCGCCCTCCACCGGCGTGCCGGGCCGCCCGCGCAGCGTCGTTACGTCGAAATGCTCCTGGTTCTGCATGTGGTGCCGCAGCCGCTCCGGCGACTGGCCGGTATAGCCGAGCGCCCAGGTGCCGCGGTTGATCTCGCGGAGGATGTCCTCCACCACCACCACCCCGTCATTGACCTTGATGTTCTTGAACATCTGGTCGGCGAAGCCGAGGCGCCGCGCCAGCGCATACATCACGTCATAGTCGTTGCGGCTTTCGAAGATCGGGTCGACGACCTTCTCGCCCCATTGCAGCGAGCGGTTGGAGGCGGTGCGGCTGCCCACCGTCTCGAAGCTGGTGCAGATCGGCAGCAGGTAGGTGCCGTCTCTCCGGTTCGAGATCTGCGCATAGGTGGTCGGGTGCGGGTCGGCCACCACCAGCAGCTCCAGCTGCTCCAGCCCCTTCACCGCCTCCGGCATGCGCGTGACGGTGTTGCCGCCATGGCCCATGACGAACATCGCCTTGCAGTTCGTCGGCTGCTCAATCTGGTCCTTGGGCAGGACAACGCTGTCGAACCAGCGCGTGCTCGGGATGCCCGGCATCTCCATGAATTTCTTGTCGACGAAGCGCGACAGCATCCACTCGTAGTCGACCTCCCAGACCCGGCTCCAATGCCGCCAGGCTGCCTCGTCGAGCCCGTAATAGGCCGGCAGCGTGGAGACATCGAGGCCCATGTCGGTGGCCCCCTGCACGTTGGTGTGCCCGCGGAAGATGTTGGCGCCCGTGCCCGCGCTGCCGACATTCCCCGTCGCCAGCAGCAGGATCGAGAAGGCGCGCACATTCGCCGTGCCAACCGTCTTCTGCGTCGCCCCCATGCACCAGATCAGCGTCGCCGGCTTCTGCGTGGCAAAGACCTGCGCCATGCGCTTCAGCTGCGCCTCGGGCACGCCCGTCACCCGCTCCACCTCCTGCGGGTGCCATTTCGCCACCTCGCGCCGGATCTCGTCCATGCCGTAGACGCGCTGGTGGATGAACTCCAGGTCCTCCCAGCCATTCTCGAAGATGTGCCAGAGCATCCCCCAGATGACGGGGATGTCCGTTCCCGGCCGGATGCGCACGTAGTCGGTCGCATGCGCCGCCGTGCGGGTGAAGCGCGGATCGACGACGAAGAAGTTCGACCGGTTCAGCTCCCGCCCCGCCAGGATGTGCTGGACGGCAATCGGGTGCGATTCCGCCGGGTTGCCGCCCATGATGATCATGGTCTTGGCGTTGCGGATATCGTTGTAGCTGTTGGTCTGCGCCCCGTAGCCCCAGGTATTGGCCACGCCCGCGACCGTGGTGGAGTGGCAGATGCGCGCCTGGTGGTCGGTGTTGTTGCTGCCCCAGAAAGCGCCGAACTTCCGGAACAGGTAGGCCGCCTCGTTGGTGAACTTGGCCGAGCCCAGCCAGAACACCGCCTCCGGCGTGCTGCGCTCGCGGATCTCCAGCAGCTTGGCCGAGATCTCGTCCAGCGCCTGGTCCCAGGACAGGCGTTGCCATTCCCCACCCACCAGCTTCATCGGGTATTTCAGCCGCCGTCCGCCATGCACCAGCTCGCGCACCGAGGCGCCCTTGGCGCAATGCGTGCCGCGGTTGATCGGCGACTCGTAGGCCGGCTCCTGCCCGGTCCAGACGCCGTCCTGCACCTCGGCGATGACGCTGCAACCGACCGAGCAATGGGTGCAGACATTCTTCACCCGCTGGATCGGCGCGGCGCGGCGCGGTGCCTCCGCCGCCTGCGTCATCCGCGGCGGCAGCGCGCCGAGCGCCGCCAGCCCCGCCCCGCCGAGCCCCGCCTGCTTCAGGAAGCCGCGCCGGTCCGTCCCCCCCGCGCTCAGCCCCTGATATGCGCTCGCCAGCCGCCCCCGCGCTGCCTGGCCTTCGCTCCGCCGGATCAGCATGGCACTCAGTACCTGTTGGTGCGGTAGAAGGCCCGCACATGGTCGGTTTCGCGGTAGCGCGGCTTGCGCTTCTCCGCCTCGCTTTCCTTCTGCGGCGGCAGGCCGCCAGTGCCGCCATCGGCCTCGAAGGCCGCGGCCGGCGCCGCCACGGCTGCCAGCCCGAGCGCACCGAAGAAGCGACGGCGCGCGTTCAACCTGGGATTATCCTGTTCAGTCATGCAAGGCCCCGCCTGCGGGCGCCACCCGCACCCGCTTTGGATGCACAACGCCGCAATGTGCAGAACGCCGCAAGCGGGTCTGCGTTCACAGAAACCCGTCCGGCGCGCGCGGCGTTGTCCGGCCATGCCCCTCCTCGCCCTCCTTGCTGTCCTGCTCGCCCTTCCTGTCGCCGCCACGGCGCAGGGCACGGCCCCCGCCCAGGGCGTCACCCGCCCGATCCCCCGCCCGGCGCCGGAGGCCGCGCCCCCGGCCCCAAAGCCGGGCGAGATCACCGATGGCCGCCCGCGCACCGATACCGGCGGCGGCGCCGCGAACACCACCCCCGACACCACGGCGCGCACGCCCCTGCCACCGGCCGGCCAGGCAAATCCCCCCAGCATGCGCTGACACCCCGCCCATGCGCATGAACGGCAGCAACGGGCCTGGGCGCCTCCTTCTAACCGGGTTCCTCGGCCTTGCCCTCCTGGCCACGGGCCCAGGCGCGATCAGCCTCGTCCCCGACGCCATGGCGCAGATGCGGTCGAGCGGCGGCTATTCCCGCCCGGGCGGCTCCATGCGGTCAGGCGGAGGCTATGCGCGCACGCCCTCCTTCGGCGGCTCCCGCGTTGCGCCGCGGACGCCCTCCAGTAGCGGCGGATACGCTCGCCCCACCCTGCCAGGCGGCGCCTATCCCCGGCGCCCCTCGGTCGGCAGCGGCTCCGCTTGGGACCGGTCCTATTCGCGTGAGCGCTCGAGCGATGCCCTATCCCGCATGCGCGCCCAGCAGCGCCAGGCCCAGGAGCAGGCGCAACGGGAGGCCCAGCGGGAGATCCAGCGCCCGCAGCGCCAACCCTCCTTGCCGCCGGCCCGGACCGATGACGGCTGGTGGCGCGGCGGCGCCCGCACGCCTCCCATGGGCCCGATGCCCGGCACCCGCACCGGCCGCAATGGCGGCTGGTACACCGATCGTGGCTGGTCGCCGCAGGGCTTCCCCGGCATGCAGCGCAGCTTCGGCCTGTGGGATGGCGTCTTTCTCTGGTTCATGCTGAACAATCTCGGCCGCGCCGGCTCCACCGACTTCTTCCACAACCACCGGGACGACCCGGGCTACCGGGATTTCCGGGCCCAGGCCGAGAGCCGTGCCCAGACCGACCCGGAGATCCGCCGCCAGCTCGACGAGCTCGACCGCCGCCTGTCCGAGCGCCAGGGCCAGCCGCGCGACCCGAACTACCTGCCGCCCGACGTGCCGCCCGAGGTTGCCACCGCGCCGCGCACGGATACCCGCACCCCCGCCGCCCCGCCGGCGGAGGCGGGCGGCGGCATCCCCTGGCTCGTCCTGCTCGGCGGCGCCGGTGTCATCGGCTTTCTCGCCCTGCGCCGGCGCCGGGCCGCATCCTCCGCGCCCGGCACCACCCAGGCCGGCACCCCTCCCGCCCCCCGGACGAGGACGGACATGGCCCCCAACGCCCCGCGCTTCCGCCTCGGCATGACCATCACCTGCGACCCGACGCCCTTCCTGCTCGGCGCCGGCAGCATCAAGGTGCCGGCTCCCGCCTTCGCCCAGGGCGATGCCCGCGTCAGCGTGCAGGCGGTGGGCCGCATCCGCGAGGGCACCGAGGAACTGACCCGGCTCTACCTGCCGGACGGCCGCAGCTTCTTCCAGGTGTATCTCGATGCCCGGAGCGAGGTCGGGGAATGCCGTTACTTCGCCATCCTGGACGAGGTCTCACCGGCCGATGAGGCGGAATGGGGCGCCTGGCTCGACCCACAGCAGGGCATGATCGGCTGGCCCGAATTCCAGACCCAGGACGGCAAGCTCTACAGCCGGCACTGGTCCCCGGGCACCGACCCGGTGCCGCCGCGCCCCATGCCCGAGACCATCGAGAACCTTGAGGGCACCCGCCAGCGGCAGCAGCACGCCATGCTCTACGCGGCCGAGACCGGCCTCGCGGCCCCGGCGCCGCAGGTCGAGTACATCCTCGTCTCCGCGGTCGAGGAGGGGGGGCGCGCCTGGGTCGAGGTCCGCGCCGGCATCGACATCAGCCCCGCCTCGCTCTCCCTCGCCTGACCCCCAACGACACCGGAGGACACCCCGCTTTGGATTCGATCCTGGAGACCCTCGGCTCCGGCCTGCCCATCCTCGTCCTGCAGCTGGCCGCCACCCTGGGCCTGCTGGCGATCGGCATCGCCTGCTACATGGCCGTCACGCCCTTCCAGGAGGGGCGGCTGGTGCGCGAGGGCAATGCCGCCGCCGGCATTGTCTTCATGGGCGCGCTCGTCGCCCTGGCCATCCCGCTCGCCGCGACGCTGGCGACCAGCGCGGTCACGCTCGACATCCTGATCTGGGGCGCGGTCGCGGTGGTGGTGCAGCTTCTCGCCTTTCTGCTGACCGCCGCGTTGTTCCGCGGCCTCCGCGCGATGATCGAAGCAGGCAATGCCGGCGCCGCTTGCGTCGTCGTCGGCATCCAGCTCGCCGTCGCGCTCATCAACGCCGGCGCCATGGCCGGCTGACCCAGCAACCCACGCTTTCATCAAGGAAACGCCAGCATGATCTCCTTCATCCGCAACCTCGTCGGGGTTAAGACCGACCAGGCCGTCCAGGGCGCCGTCGAGGCGCTGGTCCGCTGGGACCCGCAATCCGCCACCGAGGCCGAGCTGCGCGGCATGGAACAGCATCTCGACGAGCTCGGCCGCCAGGTCGCCGAAGCCCGCCAGGCCTTCGACCGCGAGCAGCGCGAGGCCGATGCTATCGGCCAGCTCTCGCAGCAGCGCATGGCCGCGGCCGAGCAGCTGCAGGGGCGCCTGCAAGCGGAATCTGACCCTGCCCGCAAGGCCGAGCTGGAGCGCAGCCTCGCCACCCTGGTCGGCATGCTCGAGCAGATGGCACCCGACATCGACCGCGAGCGCCAGGATGCTGCCGACGCCGCCAACTTCCTGCACATGCTGGAAGACACCTACTCCCAGGCCGGCCAGAAGCTGAAGGGCGCCCGCGACGCGCTGAACCGCGCCCAGCGTGACATGGGCCGGGCTGAGCAGCAGCGCGAGGTCGCCGAGCGCCGCGCCGAGGCCGCCCGCCAGGCCGCCGGCCTCTCCAGCGCCACCAGCGGCCTTTCCGTCGCGCTGAAGGCGATGCAGGACAACGCCGCCCGCAACCTCGCCGCCGCCGAAGCCGCCAACTCGAAGGCCAAGCTGCTGCAGCCGAGCCGCCCGGAACAGGACGACCCGAACATCGCCGCCGCCATGGCCGCCGCCTCCGGCCGTCCCGCCCTGCCGAACACCCTGTCGGACCGGCTCTCCGCGCTTCGCCAGAAGCAGCTCGGCGCCCCGCGCCAGCTCAACGCGCCAGACCGCGCCTAGGCGGTTGCGGTTGCAAATACCTCCGATCGGGTGATGCCACCCGATCGGAGCTTGCCGAGGCCCGGCGGAAACACCCCGCCTCGCGGCGCCCCGCCCGGAGCACCGCCGGATGTCCCGCCCCGTCAGTGTGCCACCCCGGCGCCGCCATCCACGCCAGCGGGTCGGCGAAGCCCCCGGGCAGCGTGATGCCTCCCTCCATGAAGCATCCCGCGCCCCGCCGCGTTGCCGCACCGGAGGATGCCGATGACCGAACGCCGCCAGCTCTTCGCCGCCGCCGCCACGACCCTGGCCCTCGCCACGGCCACGGCCGAGGCCCAGCCCGCCCGCCCGCTCGCCGGCCGCACGGCGCTGGTCACCGGCGCCGCCCGCGGCATCGGCCGCGCCACCGCGCTGGCCCTCGCCCGCCTCGGCGCCGATGTCGCCCTGCTCGACATCGCGGCGCCTGACGCCATCCCCGCCCTGCGCGGCTACCGCCTCGCCACCCGCGCCGAGCTCGACGAAGCCGTACGCCTCGCCGCGGAGCAGCAGGTCCGCACCCTCCCGCTCGTCGCCGATATCCGCGACGCCGCCGCCCTCCGCGCCGCCGCCGCCCGCCTCGACGCCGAGCTGGGCGGCCCCGACATCCTCGTCGCCAATGCCGGCATCGCCATCAACGGCGCCCTCGCCGAGCCCGCTCCGGAGGCCTGGCAGGCGATGCTCGACGTCAACCTCACCGGCACCCTCAACACCATCCAGGCGATGCTTCCGGGCATGCGCCGGCGGGGCAGGGGAGGCCGCATCGTCATCACCACCTCGGTCCAGGCGCGGATGGGCGCCCGCGGCTCCGGCGCCTATGCCGCGACGAAATGGGCCCTGACCGGGCTGATGAAGTCCCTCGCCGCCGAACTCGGCCCGGAGGAGATCACCGTCAACGCCGTCGCCCCGACGGCGGTAGAGACGCCCATGATCCATCGCGGCGGCGACGCCCCGCAGCCGGACCCACGCCGCGCCGCCGCCTCCGCCGGCCATGCGCTCCCCATCCCCGTGCTGCCACCCGATCAAGTCGCCGATGCCATCGCCTTCCTTTGCGGCCCCGGCGCCCTCTACGTTTCCGGCACCACCCTCGATGTGAATGCCGGCCGCAGCGCCCAGTTCACCGCCTGATGCATCCAGCCCGGCCGCCGAACGTTATCGGTAGCCGCGCGGCAATCCCGCCACCTGCGGACGGGCCCCTACCGATGCATCGCTTCCTCCTCCTGCTGCCCCTGCTGCTTGCCGCCTGCGGCTCCTCCGGCACCACGGCGGAATTCGACCGCCGCATCGGCACCTATGTCGGCCGGCCGGAAGCGGATGTTGTCGCCAATCTCGGCGTCCCCAGCCGCACCTACGAAGCCGACGGCCGTCGCCTGCTGCAATACGAGTTCGCCCGTCCCTCCAGCCGCCCCGCCGTCTTCCCGAGCATCGGCCTCGGCTTCGGCAGCTTCGGCGGCGGCGTCGGTGTCGGCACCGGGCTCGGCCTTGGCCTCGGCGGCTATGGCGGCGGGGTCGAGGGCTGCGTCCTGGTCTTTGAATCCCGCGAGGGCCGCATCACCAGCTTCAACCGCAACGGCCCGGGCTGCACCGCGACGGCGACGTGACCGCAACGATGCGGAATCGATAGAGCGAGCTTGCGGAACCGCCGCGGGTGTTCTACCTTTGTCCCCATCATGGACCCTGCCTTCGCCCTCACGGTCAACGACCTGGCGCGCGACGAGGCGCTCTGCCTCCGCTGCGGCTGCCGGTCCCACACCTATAGCCGCGCCCGGTTGATCGCCCTGGTCGGCCGCGATGCGCGCCTCCACCTGATCGGCCTGAACCGCGAGCTCTGGTGCGGCGATTGCGGCGAGCCGCCCTTTCAGGGCTGGGTCACGGCGCCGGTGGCGAACCAGCCCTGACCACCGCCCTCGGCTTGCCTCGGTTTATGTGAACCGGCATCGTTTCCGGGAGACGTGAATCCGGAAGCAAGCGACGATGGCGGCCAAATACATCAAGCCCACCACCTCTCTCTCGCCGAAGAATGTCTGGGACAAGCTCAACAGCGGTGACTGGTCCTTCGACGACTGCCCCTGGATGATCAAGGGCAACCTCTGCGCCTCGGTGACCTTCACCGGCGACGGGTCCTGGCAGGAGATCGTCTGCGACCTGTATCGCAAGGGGCAGCAAACTTTCACGGTGTTGGCGGGGCGCCATGGCGACCAGCTCGGCCAGGAGGTGGATACGAGAACGGGCCGAATCTTCGCCCGGAACCCGAACAGCCCGGCCGACACGGCGATCAACCCGGACGACGACCGGAGGATCGCTCAGCGGCTGAACGGCAATCAGGCGCTGCCTGGCATCCATGTCGTGGTGCAGGACGTGGGCGACGGGTCCTGCGACACGGCCGAGAAGCTGACGGCGGAGATCAGGCGGCACCTGAGCGAGAACCGCATCGTCATCCTGGCCTGGTGCTACTCGATCTTCGCCATGAAGCCGGGCTGGGACGTGAACGTGAAGAATACCTGGCCGCAGGTTTTCCTGGGGCCGAACATGACGCCGATTGCCTGGACCGCGAGGGACTGGGACTGGGTCTCGACCTACGGCTCCCTGCCGGCGGCGGTGGCGGCCGGGGGGCAGGCGGTGGCCTGACCGACCTCTGCTCATGCAGCCTCGACCGTCGCGGACCGTCGGGGATGCTGCCCCGGGATCGGCGACCCGGCAGGGCGACCATGGCAGCCACTTGATGAACGACCGGAGCAAGCACTTGGATTTCCAGACCTGGATCGCCGAGATCGAAGCCGTCGTGACCTTCGACATCGATGCCGCGCTATGGCGGAAGTATTTCGACGCGGGTCTCACGCCCCTCGAGGCCATCGAACAGAACCGCATCGACGAGGAAGTCTGACCCGGCCCGGGCCCATCCATTCCCGGACGCCACCTAAAACCCTAAATTCCTCAAATCCACTCCAGAAACCCGCCAATCCCAACGCCTTGGCCCGCGCTCCGCTTCAAATCCTCAACCCCTACCGCCACCGCCGGTGCATCCACAGCCACTGCCCCGGATGCTCCCTGACCCAGCCTTCGACGATCCGGTTGAGCAGCGCCGTCGCCGCCTCCACCTCCACCCGCCCGCGCGCATCCCGCGGCAGCTCCACCGCCTCGGTCAGCTCGAGCCGGAACCGGCCCCCCGGCAACCGGATCGCCCGCGCGCCATGCACCGGGCAGTCGAAGCGGCGCGCCAGCCGAGCCAGCAGCGGATTGGCCGCCGCGGGCCGCCCGAGAAAGGGCACCTTCGGCCCCCGCCCGAAGCGCTGGTCGATCAGCATGCCGACATGCAGCCCCTCGTCGAGCGCCTCCATCATGCGGATCGGTGCCGCGACATCCGCCGCGATCAGCCGCCCCATGATCCCCTCGCGCAACGCGCGGATATCGGCCGCGACGGCTCGGTTGTTCGGCGTCCGGTAAAGCACGGCGGAAGGCAGCCCATGCTTCGCCGCCGCGACCGCCGGCAGCTCCCAATTCGCCAGATGCGCCGCGAAGAACAGCGCCGGCTTCCCATCCTCGCGCAGCGCCTCGAACCGCGCGATCGCCTCCGGCGCGACCTCGATCCGCCCCACGGGCCTGGCCGGATCGAAATCCCAGATCCGCTCCAGATGCACGTATTCCGCCGCCGTCCGCCCCAGATTCTCCCAGGCCTCGCCGACGATCCCGCGACGCTCCGCGTCCGAGAGTTCGGGAAACGCCGCTGCCACATTGCCGAGCGCGATGCGATGCGCCTTCACCAGCGGCCCGACGCGCCGGGCGACGGCGCCGCCCAGCGCCCCGGCCCGATCCGGCCCCAGCGCCCTGACGAGCGCGAAGAGCCCCCGCACCAGCGCCGCGACCGCCGCGTCGCGCATGGTCAGAGCAGGACGACGATCTTGCCGAAGACCCGCCGCTCCTCGAGCCGTGCCAACGCCCCGGCGAAACCCTCCAGCGGTACGGTCGTGTCGATCACCGGCCGGATGCCGCCCGTCATCTTGCCGAGCCCATCGGCGATGTTGCGCATCGCCGCGCCGAAGCTGCCGATGATGCGCAGCTGCCGCTGGAATACCATCATCAGGTTGGTTTCCGCCGACACGCCGGAGGTCGAGCCACAGGTCACCAGCCTGCCGCCCATCCGGAGCGAGAGCAGCGACCCCGCCCAGGTCGCGGCGCCGACATGCTCGAAGACCACATCGACGCCGCGCTTCCGCGTCACCTTCCGCGCCACGCTCTCGAAGCGGTCATTGGTATAGTTCACCACATGATCCGCCCCGAGCGCCCTGACGCGCTCGCATTTCTCATCCGACCCGGCGGTGGCGATGACGGTGCATCCCATCGCCTTCGCCATCCTGACGGCGACGGTGCCGATCCCCGACCCCGCTGCCTGCACCAGGATCGTCTCCCCCGGCTCCAGCCGCGCATTGTCGAAGAGCATGTGCTCAACGGTCGAGAAGGTGATCCCCGCACAGGCCGCATCCTCGAGGGCAATGCCCTCCGGCACCGCCACGCAGAGCCGCGCCTGCTGATTGGCGATCTCCTGCGCGAAGCCGTCGAGGTGGAATCCCTTCACCCCGGCGACATTCTCGCAGAGATTGTCCCGCCCCTCGCGGCAGGCCCGGCACTGTCCGCAGGTCTGCGCCCCATAGGGCACCGCCAGCTGCCCGACCCGCCAGCCTTCGACGCCCTCGCCGATGGCGACGACCTCGCCCACCGCCTCCGCCCCCACCGTCAGGGGCAGGTTCCGCTTGGCGAAAGCCATCCCCCGCCAGCCCCAGACATCGATGTGGTTGAGCGCCACCGCACGCATCCGCAGCTGCAGCTCGCCTGGCCCCGGCGCACCCGGCTCTGCCACCTCCACAAGCCGCGTGTCACGATCGCCAAAGAGCTGAAGCGCCTTCACGGCGCGGCTCCAAGGACAAGGCACACATTCTGCCCGCCGAAGCCGAAGCTGTTCGACAGCACCCGCTCCACCTTGGCCGCCCGCGCGACATTCGGCACCACGTCGAGCGCGACCGCCGGGTCCGGCACCTCGTGGTTGATCGTCGGCGGCAGCATCCCGTCGCGGATGGTGAGCAGGCTCGCCACCGCCTCGATCGCCCCCGCCGCCGAGAGCGTGTGCCCGATCATCGACTTGTTCGACGAGATCGGGGGAGGGGCCTCGCCGAAGACGGCGCGCATGCCGAGCGTCTCCATCTTGTCGTTCTCCGGCGTCCCCGTGCCATGCGCGTTGACATAGGAGATGTCGCCCGCCTGCAGCCCCGCATCCGCAATCGCCGTGCGCATCGCCCCGATGATCGCCCCGCCATCCGGATTGCTGCGCGTGCGATGGAAATTATCGGCCCGCTCCCCGGCACCGAGCACCAGCCCCAGCACCTCCGCCCCACGCGCCTGCGCCGATTCCAGGCTTTCCAGCACCAGTGCCGCCGCGCCCTCGCTGAGGACGAAGCCCTCGCGCGTCTTCTCGAAGGGCCGCGAGGCGCGCTCCGGCTCGTCATTCCGCGTCGACAGCGCCGAAAGGAGCGAGAAGCGCACCAGCGGCTCCGGCGCCACGCTGCCCTCGGCACCGATGCAGAGCGCCGCCGCCGCCTCGCCGCGCTGAATCGCCTCCAGCCCAAGCTGGATCGCGGAGGCCCCTGTCGCACAAGCCGTGGTGACGGAAACTGGCACGCCGCGCGTCCCGAACCGCCCAGCCAGCCGCTCCCCGATCCCGCCGAAGAGAAAGGTCTCGAACAGCCCCCGCTGCCCCGCCGCCGCCTCGACCATCGCCGGATAACCGGCACCCGCCCGCGCCAGCGCCAGCCGCTGCGGCCATTCCACCTCGACCGGCGGCATGCCGAGAAACAGCGGCCCGGGAAACGGTCCGCCGATCCCGGCCTGCTCCACCGCCTCCGCCGCCGCCATCGCGGCCATCCGCTCCACCCGCTCCGGCGAGGCCAGCGCCTCCTCCCCTGGCAGCGTCACCTGCCCGGCGATCCGCGTCTTCAGGTGCTCGGTCGGGAAGCGGGTGATGCGTTGGATGCCCGAGCGGCCGGCGAGCAGCCCGGCCCAGCTCTCCGCCACGCCGAAGCCGAGCGGCGTCACCAGCCCCATTCCCGTCACCGCCACCACGGGCCGGCTCAGATGGTCGCGCATCACGCCGCCTCCAGCAGGGCCAGCGCCTCGCCGCGCCAGATCCCGAATCCCGTCACCAGCGCCTGCCCCGCCAGCCCCTCGGCGAGGGCGAGCGCGCCAAGCGCCAGGCTGGCCGGAAAGCTCGCCTCCACCCCATGCCCCAGCAGGTCGGCGGTGAAGTGCATCGGCCCCGGCTCCGGCAGCCCGGCGAGGAAGGCCCGCTCCTCCGCCAGCGGCTCCGGCATCCCGCTCGCGCCGGAGACCACCGCATGGCCCGGCCGCAGCGCCAGCCCCTCGGCCAGCGCGGCCGCGCTGGCCCGCGCGCTGTCCTCGCCCTGGCGCCGCGCCGCCCCGCTCCGTACCGCCATAAGCCGCGCAAGGCACGGCGCCCCGCGCCCCCGCGCATGCCGCTCCGTCTCCAGCACCAGGAAGGCGCCGATGCTCCCCGTCACCATGCCGCCACCCGGCCGCTCGCCCAGCAGCGCCCAGTCGCCGCGCCACAGCCCGCCCGAGGCCGCATGCAGCAGCAGCATGTCCCACCGCCCCGCCACATAGGCCCCGCCGACCAGCGCCACTTCGCCCCGCCCCTCGGCGAGCCTGGCGGCCGCGATGCGCACCGCCTCCGCACCCGCCGCCTCCTCGCCCATGAAGGTCCGCGAGGAGCCGGTGACGCCATGCACGATGGAGATGTTGCCCGCCAGCAGATTGGAGAGCTGCGCCAGGAACAGCGTCGGCCGGAGGCCGTTCGCCAGCCGCTCGTTGAGCAGCGGCCCGGCCTGCTCCGGTGGCAGCGCGGCAAGCTCAGCGCAGATCGCCTCGTCGAGCGCCACGTCCCGCTCGCCTCCGCCAGCCGCGACGAGCAGATGCATCTCCCCAACCAGGCCCCGGGCCTCCGCATGGTCGAGCGCGAGGCCCGCCGCATAGGTGCCGAGCCGCTGCCAGGGCTCCATCTGCCGCTGGTCGCCCTTCTTCGGGATCTGCGCGTCGAAGGCGAGGCCAGGCATCGGATGGATGGGGAAGGGGGCGAAGCTCGCCGCATCCACCACAGGCCGCGCCGTCGGGTCGCGCAGCGCCGCCCGGTGCACCTCGACCCCCTCGCCGAGCGAGGACGCAAGGCCGATGCCGGTGATCCAGATCGCCTCGCTCATGTCCCGAGCCCGATCCGCGCCGCCTGGGCCCGCATCGTCCCGGCGAGTTCTGGCGCGGGAAAATCCTGCAGGCTGAATTTCATCTCACGCACCTCGCAGATGCGCTGATCGGCGCTGGTGATGGCGGCATCGGCGACGGAATAGCCCGAGCCCTCGTGCACCAGCCGCGCGGTGACGGAGAGCCGTTCTCCCGGCCGGACGAAGCGGCGCAGCTTCAGCTCCTTGCTGCCGATGAGGAAGGCCATGCGGGCGAAGCCGAGCCGTGCCAGCAGCAGGTAGCCCGCGGCCTGCGCCATGGTCTCCAGCAGCAGCACGCCTGGCACTAGCGGATGGCCGGGGAAATGCCCCTCGAAGACCGGGCTCGCCTCCGGCACCACTGCCTCCGCGGTGATGGCACCGGCATCGACCGAGACAACCCGGTCGATCATCCGGAAATATTCGAGCTGCACGGCCGCTAGCCGCCGGACTTGGCCGCCACCAGCTCCTCGATCCGCTTCGTCAGGTTCTCCATGACGAAGTACTGCGAGGCCGGGGCGGCGCCCGAATTCACCTCCTGCGTCCAGGTCTCGACCGGCACCTTGATGCCGAATTCCTTGTCGATGGCGAAGACGATGTCGAGGAAGTCGAGGCTGTCGATGCCGAGATCCTCGATCACATGGCTCTCCGGCCGGATCGTCTCGCGCGGGACGTCGCTGGTCTCCGCGATGATGTCGGCGATGCGGTCGAACGCCGAGGCCATGGCTGTCTCCGGGGGCAGTGGCTGGTAGGGGGTCTTGGCCCGAACCGCCGCCCTTGGCAAGCAAACAGGGCGGGAGCTTGCCCTGCCGCCCGGTCAGGCCGATCCTCCCGGCAACCACAGGAGGATCACCATGGATTTCGGCCTCAGCCCCGAGCAGGACGCGATCGTCGAGGGTGTCGCCGCCGTCTGCCGCCGCTTCGGCGACGACTACTGGCGCGACTGCGAGGCCGAGGCTCGCTTCCCCCGCGAGTTCCACCGCGCCATGGCCGATGGCGGCTGGCTCGGCATCACCATGCCGCCCGAGCATGGCGGCGCCGGGCTCGGCGTGACGGAAGCGGCGCTGATGATGCACACCGTCGCCCGCCATGGCGGGGCGATGGGCGCGGCCTCGGCACTCCACATCAACATGTTCGGCCCGCACCCGATCGTCGTCCACGGCACCGCGGAGCAGAAGGCGCGCTGGATCCCCCGCCTCGTCGCCGGCACCGACCAGGCCTGCTTCGGCGTCACCGAGCCGAATGCCGGGCTGGATACCACCAGCATCACCACCTTCGCGGAGAAGGTGCCCGGCGGCTACCGCGTCAACGGCCGCAAGATCTGGACCTCGACGGCCCAGGTCGCCAACAAGATCATGCTGCTGACCCGCACCACGCGGAAGGAAGAGGCGAAGCGCCCCTCGCAGGGCATCACCCTCTTCTACACCGACCTCGACCGCACCCGCGTCGAGGTGCAGCGCATCCCGAAAATGGGCCGCGCCGCCGTCGATTCGAACATGGTCTTCATCGACGACCTGTTCATCCCGGAGGATGACCGCATCGGCGAGGAGGGCCGCGGCTTCTCCTACATCCTCGACAGCCTGAACCCCGAGCGCATCCTGATCGCCGCCGAAGCCATCGCCATCGGCCGCGACGCGCTCGACCGCGCCAGCCGCTATGCGCGGGAGCGCAGCGTCTTCGGCCGGCCGATCGGCCAGAACCAGGCGATCCAGCACCCGCTCGCCGAATGCTGGACCGGGCTCGAGAGCGCCTGGATGATGGCGATGAAGGCCGCCTGGCTTTACGACGCCGGCCGCTCCTGCGGCGCCGAGGCCAATGCGGCGAAGCTGCTCGGGGCGCGGGCCGGCTACGAGGCCTGCCTTCGCGCCATGCTGACCCATGGCGGCATGGGCTATGCGCGGGAATACGTGGTCGAGCGCCTGCTGCGCGAGGTAATGATCTGCCGCATCGCCCCTGTCTCCGAGCAGATGATCCTCTCCTTCATCGCCGAGCGCGTGCTGGAGCAGCCGAAGAGCTACTAGCCTACTCGGCCGCCACCGCCGCCCCCTTCGCCGCCATCCGCGCTGGCGCCGACTTGCGCCGCGCGAGCTGCCGGTCGGCTAGCGCGCCGATGAGGATCACGCCCCCCATCACCGCGAAATTGAGCGAGGAAGGGATGCCGAGGATGTTCACCAGGTTCTGCAGCACCTGCAGCAGCACCGTCCCCAGCACGATGCCGAGCACGCTGCCCTCGCCGCCGCGCAGCGAACAGCCGCCGAGCACGGCGGCGGCGATGGCGTAGAGCTCGTAGAAATTGCCGAAGGAGGAAGGCGAGACGGAGCTGGTGTAGAAGACCAGCAGCAGCGTCGAGATCCCCGCCAGCAGCCCGCCCAGCACATAGGCGCCGGTAACCACCGCTCCGGTACGGATGCCAGAGTACCGTGCCGCCTCCTCGTTCCGCCCGACGGCGAAGAGGTACCGCCCGAAAACCGAGCGATGCAGCACCACGCCCACGACGATGGCGACGAGGATCAGCGCGAGGAAGCTGTGCGGCACACCGTAGCTGCGCCCCGCCGCCAGCCAGGTGATGGCATCCAGCCCCTCCGCATAGCCGAGGCTGATGGTGGAATCGCCCGTATAGTACCGCGCTGCCCCACGATAGATCAGCAGCCCACAGAGCGTCACGACAAAGGGCTGCAGCCCGAGCCTCGTCACCAGCAGCCCGTGCACCAGCCCCATCAGCAGGCCGAGCGCCAGCACGACGAGCACGGCAAAGGGCCAGGCGATGCCCATGTTCGCCGTGAGGTCGAGGAAGACCACGCCGAGCAGCGCGAAGATCGAGCCGACCGAAAGGTCGATCCCCCCGGTAATGATGATCAGCCCCTGGCCGATCGAGAAGATGCCGAACAGGCCGATGAGGTTGGCCATGTTCATCAAGTTGACGGTCGAGAGGAATTGCGGGTTCAACCCCGCGGTGATGGCCGCGATGCCGACGATGAGGGCCGCGAGGCCAAGCTCCTTCCGCCCCATCACTCCGCCTCCACGGTTGCCATGTGCTGCTCCGGCTGCTGCCCGGTGGCGAGGCGGAGGATATTCGGCTCGTTCACCTCGTGGCGCGCGAGGGTGCCGGCGATCCGGCCCTCATGCATCACCGCGACACGGTCGCTCACGCCGATCACCTCCTCCATGTCGCTGCTGATCATCAGCACGGCGACGCCGCGGTCGGCGAGGCCGCGCATCAGCGCGTAGATCTCGCCCTTGGCGCCGACATCGACGCCGCGGGTCGGCTCGTCGAAAATGAGGGCGCGCGGCCGCATCGCCAGCCACTTGCCGAGCACCACCTTTTGCTGGTTGCCGCCCGAGAGCGTGCCCGCCCTGACCGCGACGCCAGGCGCCCGGATGCGCAGCGACTGCCGCTGCGCCTCCGCCACTCGCACCTCGGACCCGCCGCTCACCAGCCCGGCCCGGGCATGGCCGGCGAGGTCGGGCAGCGAGACGTTCTCGGCGATCGTCATGTCGAGCACGAGGCCGGAGCGCTTGCGGTCCTCCGGCACCAGGTAGATGCCTTCGGCAATCGCCTCGCGCGGGCTGCCGATGCGCAGCTCCCGGCCGCCGAGGCTGATGCCTCCGGCGAGCGCCGGCTCCACGCCGAACAACGCCCGCGCCAGCGAGGTCCGCCCCGCCCCGACCAGCCCGGCGAGGCCGAGGATCTCCCCCGGCCGCAGCGCCAGGTCGATGCTGCGGTCCGGGAAGGCCTCGGTGACAAGCGCCTCGATGCGCAGCCCGCCCTCCTCGCGCGGCGCTGCGGCGGGTGGGGTGTAGAGCGATTTCAGGTCGCGCCCGATCATCAGCCGCGTCATCGTGGCGTGGTTGATCTCGCCGCGCGCCAGATGGCCGACGACGCGCCCGTCGCGCAGGCAGGTGACGCGGTCGGCGCAGGTGGTGATCTCGCCGAGCCGGTGGCTAATGTAGATGATGCCTGTCCCGGCTTCGCGCAGCGCCGCGATGGTTGCCAGCAGCCGGTCCGTCTCCGACAACGTCAGGCTGCTGGTCGGCTCGTCGAAGATGATGATGCGCGCCCGCATCGACAGCGCGCGCGCGATCTCCACCATCTGCCGCTGGGCGATGGAGAGTGTGGCGACCGGCGCCTCCGGCCCGAAATCCGCGCCGAGCCGCGCCAGCAGCGGCGCCACCTCGGCCCGCGCCGCGCGCCGGTCCACCAGCCGCAGCGGCCCGCCCCAGACCGGCTCCCGCCCCATCAGCACATTGGCCGCGACGTCCAGATTGTCGAAGACCGAAAGCTCCTGATGGACGAAGGCGATGCCCTGCGCCCCCGCCTCGGCGATGCTGAGTTGCGGGAAGTCGCGCCCATGCAGGCGGATGCGGCCGGCATCCGGCCGCACCACGCCGCCCAGCACCTTCATCAACGTGCTCTTGCCGGCGCCGTTCTCGCCGACGAGGCCGAGCACCTCGCCGGCCTCGAGATGCAGCGAGACGCCGTCCAGCGCCCGCACGCCGGGATAGGACTTGCCGATCCCCTCCAGCTCCAGGAGCATCTCAGCTCCCCCGCAGCAAGCTCCGCATGTAGGACTGGAACTCGCCAACATTGACCTTGTCGATGACCTTGGTTTCGACGATGTCCTGCTTGTTGGCGGGGATCCAGCCGCGGTCGCCGTTGACGACGCGGATCAGCCCCTTCATCGAGCGGTAGCCGAACTCGTAGGGCTGCTGCACCACGGTCGAGTGGATGGTGCCGTCGGCGACGCCGCGGAGCGTCAGCGCATCCTCGTCGAAGCCGACGATCTTCACCTGGCCCTGCCGCCCGGCCTCGCGCACCGCCTGGTAGATCTGCGGCGTGTTGTAGGCCCAGAGCCCGACCATCATCTTCAGGTCGCGCTCGCGCGACAGCGCATCCTCGGCATTGCGCCGGGCGCGGGCGAAGTCGCTCTCGTCGGTGCGGATGTCGGCGATGGTGATATTGCCGCCCTGCAGCGACTCGCGGATGCCCTGCACCCGCTCGCGCGCATTGTCGGCATCCATTGTGCCGACGAAGAGCATGGCGCGGCCGCCCTCGGGCATCGCCTGCTTCATCTGCTCGCCGGCGCGGCGCCCGGCGGCGACGTTGTCCGTGCCGATATAGAGCATGCGCTTGCTCGCCGGCGCGTCGCTGTCCGTGGTGAAGAGCACGGACTGCTCGGCAACGCGGTTCAGCACGTCGGTCTGGCTCGCCGGGTTGATGGCGGAGATGGCGACGCCGGCGACCTTGCGAGCCAGCAGCTCGTCCAGGATGCGGCGCTGCTCGGCGGCGCTCGCCTGGCTCGGGATGATCATCTCCATGTCGAAATCGGGATGCTCGCGGTTCGCCTTCTCGATGCCGCGCCGCGCGATGGTCCAGAAATCGGCCGAGACGTTGACGACGAAGGCCAGGCTCTTCTTCGCCTGCGCCCGGACCGCCGGGGCTGCCAGGCCAAAGGCCAGGCTGCCGCCCGCCAGCAAATGGAAATCGCGCCGCTTCATGCCTAACTCCCCCCTGGACGTCCCGGCGCTTCTGCACCGTATGCCCCGTTGGCCGGGGCTCTCGATCAGGGGAGGGTAGGGGGGATGCGACGCGATTGAATACTCAAATATTCGCTCGCGCGCACGTCATCGCAGGCTGGCAGCGATCTCCGCGACGCCCGGCACCTTTCCCGCCGGGCCGAGCAGGGCGAGGGTCGGCGTGCCGCGGAAGGCCTGCTGCGCCGCCTCCTGCACCTGCTCGATGGTGACGGCGGCGATCTTCGCCTTGGTCTCCTCGACGGGGATGATGCGGCCATGCACCTGGATCTGCCGCGCCAGCTGCTCGGTGCGGCTGCCGGTGCTCTCGAGGCTCATCAGCAGGCTGGCGCGGAGCTGCGCCTTGGCACGATCCAGCTCATCCTGCGTCACGGAGGTCTGCACCTTGCGCAGCTCCTCGAGGGTGACGGGCACCAGCTCCTCCGCCTCCGCCTCGCCGGTGCCGGCATAGACGGCGAAAAGGCCGCTGTCGTCGAAGGGATGGGCGAAGGAGTAGATCGAGTAGACCAGGCCGCGCTTCTCGCGGATCTCCTGGAACAGCCGCGAGGACATCCCGCCCCCGAGCAGCGTGCTCAGCAGCAGCGAGGGGTAGTGCAGCCGATCCTTGTAGCCGCAGGACGGGAAGCCGAGGACGATGTGCACCTGGTCGAGGTCGCGCTCCTCGCGGAACTCGCCGCCGGCGTAGCGCGCGGCTTCCGGCGGCGGCGGGGCGACGGTCGGCAGGTCGCGGAAGTGCTGCTCCACCAGCCCCAGCAGCTTGTCGTGGTCGAGCGCGCCGGCGGCGGCGATCACCATGCGCTCGGGCCCGTAATGGTGCTGCATGTAGCCGGTCAGCGCTTCGCGCTTCATCCGCTTGATGACGTCCTCGGTGCCGAGGGTCGGGCGGCCCATCGGCTGGCCGGGATAGGCCGTCGCCTGGAAATGGTCGAAAACGATGTCGTCCGGCGTGTCGTTCGCCTGGCCGATCTCCTGCAGGATGACGCCGCGCTCGCGCTCCAGCTCGTCCGGGATGAAGGTCGAATGCGTCAGGATGTCGCCGATGATGTCGGCGGCGAGCGGCAGGTCCTCCTTCAGCGCCTTGCAGTAATAGGCGGTCTGCTCGCGGGCGGTGTAGGCGTTCAGGTGGCCGCCGACATTCTCCATCTCGCGGGCGATGGCGGCGGCGTCGCGCGTCGCCGTGCCCTTGAAGGCCATGTGCTCGAGGAAGTGGGAGACGCCGTTCTCCGCCTCGCTCTCATGGCGGGTTCCGGCGGAAACATAGGCGCCGAAGGACACGGTCTCGACCCGCGGCATGGCCTCGGAGACGACGGTGAGGCCATTGGCGAGGCGGGTGACGCGGACGGCTTCGGACATGGGGGACCTTGTGCTGGGGGAAGAGGTCATCGGAAGGATATGGGGCGGTGGCCGGGCTTCGGCGAGGGATGGGGCCAGCCGGCTAGTTTCGCCTCGCATGGCTGCGCACCAGCGCCTCCACCGCGCCAAGATCGGGGGCGGCGACGCTGTAGCGCTCCTCCCGCTCGTAGAGATCCGCGAGACGGGGCGGCAGCGGCGGGCGGAGGCCGATCGCCGCCTCCACCGCATCGGGGAATTTCGCCGGATGCGCCGTGGCCGCGACGACCACCGGGATCGACCGGTCTTCCGGCCCCAGTGCCCGCGCCGCCGCCGTGCCGATCGCGGTATGCGGGTCGGCGAGGTATCCCGCCGCCCGCCAGAGATGCCGGATCTCACCGAGCGTCCCCTCATCATCGAGGGTGAAACCGTGGAACAGCCCCGTTGCCTCTCGCCAGGCCGCATCCGGCACCGGCATCCGCCCTTCGCTGCGGAAGCGTCCCATCACCGCCGCCGTCGCCGCCCCGTCGCGGCCCAGCAGCTCGAAGAGCAGCCGCTCGAAATTGGAACTGACCTGGATGTCCATGCTCGGCGACAGGCTCGGCTCCACCGGGCGCATCGACATGTCGTTCGAGGCCAGGAAGCGCGCCAGGATGTTGTTGCGGTTGGCGCCGATGATCAGCCGCTCCACCGGCAGCCCCATCCGCCGCACCGCCCAGGCCGCCAGGACGTTGCCGAAATTTCCCGTGGGCACGGAGAAGGCCACCGGACGGTCCGGCGCCCCGAGCGCCAGCGCCGCATGGGCGTAATAGGGAATCTGCGCCGCCACCCGCGCCCAGTTGATCGAATTGACAGCGGCCAGGCGCATCTCCTGGCGGAAGGGCGCGTCGTTGAACATTGCCTTCACCAGGTCCTGGCAGTCGTCGAAGCTGCCTTGGATGGCGAGGTTGGCGATGTTCGGCGAGAGCACCGTCGTCATCTGCCGCCGCTGCACCTCGCTGGTCCGCCCCTCCGGGTGGAGCATGACGAGGTCGATGGCGCTGCGGTCCCGGCAGGCCTCGATCGCCGCCGAGCCGGTATCGCCGGAGGTGGCGCCGACGATGGTGATCCGCTCGCCCCGCCGCGCCAGCGCATGGTCGAAGAGCCGCCCGAGCAGCTGCATCGCCATGTCCTTGAAGGCGAGGGTCGGCCCGTGGAACAGCTCCAGCGCGAAGCAGCGCGCATCGAGCTGGACGAGCGGCGCGATGGCCGGGTGGCCGAAGCCGGCATAGGCTTGCTCGGTCATCCCCCGCAACGTCTCGAAGGACAGGGATTCGCCGGCGAAGGGGTGGATGAGCCGCGCCGCTAGCTCGGCATAGGACAGGCCGCGCAGGCCCCGCCACTCGGCGGCAGAAAGGCTCGGCCAGGCCTCGGGCAGGAAAAGCCCGCCATCCTCGGCGAGGCCCGCCAGCAGGACGCCTTCGAAATCACGGGGCGCGGCCTCGCCGCGGGTGCTGAGATATTGCATTGCGCGCCAATCTAGTCGGTCCGGGCCTCCGGCGGGAGGGGCGGGCCGAAGACAAGCTCGATCCAGGCCAGGAAGAGTGCCCCCGGATCGACCGGCGCCTCGGTGGTGGAACAGCCCGTTCCGCAGGGTCGCCAGCACCACCGGCCCGGCCAGCAGCTGGGGGGAAGCGCTCCGGAGCATCGCTCCGCAGCTTGCCGCGCCCCGCCGCGGGCCGGCCGAATGCGGCGGCGCCCGGCGCGATGACCAGGCGATAGTAGGTCTCCGCCAGCACCGGGAAGCGGCTGCCTTCCGTAATGATGAGCCGCAGCACCGGCACCGCCATGCGGGCGAGGAAGTCCTGCACCCGCTCGCCCGGGGCCGGAAGGCCGGCGCTGAGGCCCGCGAGCGGCGCGGCGATCAGCTGCCGCAGCATGCCCTCGAACGGCGCCGCCTTGTCGGGCCGACCGTGCTGCTGGTCCCCGCCAGCCGTTTCCACGACGTCCCAGCCTGTCTCCTGGCGGCGGAGAGCGGGCGCCAGGACCTCACCCCCGCCGGTGAGGACAGTGGCGCCGTTGAGCGTATTACGTCGAGCGACTACAGTGGCGGCGTCACAGCAGATAGCGCCATGGGTGCCCTGGTCTCCGCCCGGCTCAATGAATCGGTGCAGACAATGCTGGAATCCGTTGCCCGCGAGCACGGCATCGGCCTTTCCACCTGTCTCCGCGACCTCGCCACCGCCGAGGTCCGGCGGGTACGGAACGAGCGCATCCGCGCGCAGAGCGGGGCCGTCGCCGATTGCATCGCCGGCTTGCCCAAGGCGGAGGGCCTGTTCCACCCGGACTGCCCCAACCTCCTGCTGGCGCCGCTGACCGAGGATGCCCGGCTCGACAGGCCTGACCCGGCCGTCTCGATCAAGGCCTCGTCCGAGAGTGGCTGCGCCAAGCCGAGCGTCATCCTCGCCACCCATGTGGCGGCGACCTCCAGGCAGCGGGTGCGGCGGACCGGGGCGGGGATCATGCCGGAGGAATGGCGACAGGTGCGGGAGCGCATCGTCATCAGCCCCGGCCTCGCATGACTGACTCCCGCCGCCACGCCCCAGCGACGCTCCGCAACCGCGAGCCGCTCCTCGATGTCCTCCGCCGCCACCTGCCCGCCACGGGCCTGGTGCTGGAGATCGCCAGCGGCACCGGCGAGCACGCCGCCTTCCTCGCCGCGGCCCTGCCGGGCCTCGCCTTCCAGCCGAGCGAGCGCGACCCGGAGGCGCTGCCCGGCATCGATGCGTGGTGCGCCAGCCTGCCCAATATCCGCCGCGCCATCCTGCTCGATGCTGCGGAGCCCGGCTGGCCGGCCGCCGCGGCCGTGCTCTGCGTCAACATGATCCACATCGCCCCCTGGGCGGCGACGCTCGGCCTGATGCGCGGCGCCGCCGCCAGCCTGCCACCCGGCGGGCCGCTGATCCTCTACGGTCCCTACCGGCGGGGCGGCGCCCATACCGCCCCCAGCAACGCCGCCTTCGACGCCGACCTCCGCGCCCGCAACCCGGCCTGGGGAATCCGCGACATCGAGGCGGTGGCCGGGGCCGCGGCGGCGCAGGGCTTCGCCCCGCCCATTGTCGAGCCCATGCCGGCGAACAACCTCACCCTGGTCCTTCACAGGAGCTGAGCCATGGACGACCGCGACATCGCCGACCTCCGCCGCATGATCGAGGCCGCGCGCCGCGTGGTGGTCTTCACCGGCGCCGGCATCAGCACCGAATCCGGCATCCCCGACTTCCGCAGCCCCGGCGGCGTCTGGGAGCAGATGAAGCCGATCATGTTCCAGGACTTCCTCGCCTCCGCCGAGGCGCGGCGCGAGAGCTGGCGCCGCCGCTTCGCCGCCGATGCCCGGCTCCGCGCCGCCGAGCCCAATCGCGGCCACCGCGCCGTCGCCCGCCTCGTGCGCGAGGGCAAGGTGCGGGCGGTCATCACCCAGAATATCGATGGGCTGCACCAGGCCTCCGGCGTGCCGGAAGCACAGGTGATCGAGCTGCACGGCAATACCACCTACGGCGCCTGCCTCGACTGCGCCGCCCGCTACACGATCGACGAACTCCGCGAGGATTTCGAGCGCAGCGGCGACGTCCCCGAATGCCGCCGCTGCGGCGGCCTCATCAAGACCGCGACCATCAGCTTCGGCCAGTCCATGCCAGAGGGCCCGATGCTCCGTGCGCAGGAGGAGGTGCTGGCCGCCGATCTCTGCCTCGTCCTCGGCTCCTCGCTGGTGGTCTACCCCGCCGCGGGCTTCCCCGAGCTGGCGAAGCGCATCGGCGCGCAGCTCGCCATCGTCAACAACCAGGAGACGGGCCTCGACGACATCGCCGACCTCGTCATCCATCGCGGCATCGGCGACGTGCTGGGCGGCGCGGTCGGCGTCAATTGAGCGCGGCTACTCCTGCACCACATAGGTGTGGAAGGCGATGCCGCCGCGCCCGTCCGGCTCGCGGTAGAGGCCCTGCACTTCAGTCTCGAAGCCGGGGAAGCGGTTGGCGGCCCGCTCGAAGGCCTTCAGATAGGCGATCATCGGCCGCGACCGCTGGCCAAGCCGCTCGCCCGGGATGACCGTCGCGATGCCCGGCGGATAAACCAGCCAGAGCGTCGCCGCGATCCGCCCCTCCGCCTGGTCGAGCGGTACGTAGTCCACCCGGTTGCGCACCAGCATCTGCGCCGCTTCCTGCGGCGTCATCGCCATCTCGGGGAAGTGCTCGGCCTGGAACTGCGCCGCCTGCAGGGCGCTGACGTTCTCCTCGCGGAACAGGGCATGCATCCCGGCGCAAAGGTCGCGCACCCGCACGCCGCGGTAGCGCTCCGGCCGGCGGGCGACGAAGCCGGGGATGGCCTGCTCCAGCGGCACGTTCTCGTCGTGCAGCTTCTTGAAGGTGACGAGGTGGGAGAGCAGCGTGCCCGCCTTGCTGCTCTCCACCCCCGGCGTCAGCAGGAAGAGCAGGCTGTTGAGGTCGTTCTTCTCCGGCACGATCTGGTTCTCGCGCAGGTATTCGGCGACGACCGGCGCCGGCACGCCATGCGCGTCATAGGCGCCGTCGCGGAAGCCTGGCGTCAGCAGGGTGAGCTTGTTCGGGTCGGTCATCGCCCAGCCCGGCGCGACCTCGCCGAAGCCGTGCCAGTCCTCGCCCGGCCGCAGCTCCCAATGCGCCGGGTCGGCGGCCAGCGCATCGGTGGGCATGTCCTCCCAGGGGAGGGTGCCGCCCTCCGGCCGCCGCACCACCTTCGGCACGAAGGGCTCGAAGAACCAGCGCCGCGCCGGGTCGGCCTCGCGCTCGGCATATTCGCGCTGGGTCAGCCGCAGCTTCTTGCGGATCTCGATGCCCAGGCGGATCGTGTCGTCCCACAGGATTTCGCCCTGCCGCCCCTTCATCATCTGCGCCCCGACATCGAGCGAGGCGAAGAGCGGGTAGAAGGGGCTGGTCGAGGCATGCAGCAGGAAGAACTCGTTGAAGCGCCGGTGATGCACCTGCCGCCGCTGCCCTTTGAGGTGCGCGTCCCGCACATGGATCTGCGAGGCCTGGGAAAAGCTCGCCAGCTGCTTGTGCGTGCTCTGGGTGACGAAGATGCCGGGGCTCTCCGGCCCGAGGTTGCGCAACCCCATGCCGTAGCGGCCACGGAAGAGCGGGTGGAACTTCATGAAGCCCGCCCAGGCCTCGTCGAAGAGGATGTAGTCGCAGAGGTGCCCGATCCGCTCCAGCACCGCCTCGGCCGAGTAGATCGTGCCGTCATAGGTGCATTGCTCGATGACGGCGGCGCGGAAGGGCCGCGGCCGGCGCCAGGCCTCGGGGTCCTGCACCAGCGGGTTGTCGCGGATGGCGGCGCGCAGCCGCTCCTCCTCCAGCGCCTCCTGCCGCATCGGCCCGATCAGCCCATGCGGATTGCGCGCCGTCTCGACGAAGACCGGCACGGCGCCGCCGAGGAAGAGCGCGCCATGATGCGCCGCCTTGTGGTTGTTGCGGTCGAACAGCACGAGGTCGCCCGGCGCCAGCAGGGCGGAGAGCACCACCTTGTTCGAGGTCGAGGTGCCATTCAGCACGAAATAGGTGCGCTCGGCGCCGAAGATCGCCGCCGCCTCCTTCTGCGCCTTGAGCGCCGGCCCCTCATGCGTCAACAGGTCGCCGAGCTGCAGCACGGAGTTGTCGAGGTCGTCGCGGAACACCGCCTCGCCCAGGTGCTCGACGAAGATGCGCCCGATCGGGCTGCGGCTGTAGAAGATGCCGCCGTTGTGGCCGGGGCAGGTCCAGAGCTGGTTGCCCTGCTCGGCATAGTCGACGAGCGCGCCGAAGAAGGGCGTCTTCAGGCTTTCGGCATATTGCCGCAGCTGCGAGACCAGGTTCTTGGCGACGAAGCCCGGCGTCTCCTCGGCGAGGAAGATGAAGCCGTCGACATCGTCCAGCACCTCGACGGGGATGTCCTCCAGCCGGTGCCGCCGCACCAGCACGATGATCGGTACGTCGAGCCCGCGCTTGCGCACCAGGTGGATGAGCTGCGCCGACTTGCCCTGCAGCCCCTTCTTGCCCCAATCCACGATGACGCAGCCGATGGCGCTGTCGGTGCGGATCACCAACTCCGCATCGTCGTCCCGCCGGGCGCGGGTGACGGCATAGCCCATGCCCTCCACCTCGGTGAGGATCTGGCGCAGCCGCGCCCCTTCCAGGTCCGACTCGTCGAAGGCCGGCGCGCAGACCAGCAGCTTGAACCGGCGGGCATATTCCATGCGATGCGCTTCCCCTGGGCAGAGGGGCGCAGTTGCGCGGGGCGGGGAAGGGGCGTCTATCTCAGTTCGGTGACAGTGCCGGGCGGCTCAGTAGGGCGGCGCCTGCCGCTCCCGCTGCCCGCGCGCCGCGTCCACCCACCATTCGAGGTCGGCGGCGAAGCGCGGGAAGGCCCGCTCCAGTGCCGCCCCGCCGTCGCCCGTGGGCTTGCCCTCCGCATCCAGCGCTGCGGTGATCGGCCCAGCCATCAGCGTGCTCGAGATGACGAGCATCCCCATCTCCGACAGCGTCCCGTGCCAGACGAGGTTGGCCCGCGCCCCGCCGAGCCGCCCGGCGGAGTAGCTGGCGATCGCCGCCGGCCGCCAGAACCACTCTTCGAGGAAATGGTCGGTGAGGTTCTTCAGCCCCGGCTGCACGCCCCAATTGTACTCGCCGGTGACGAAGACGAACCCATCGGCCCGGCGCAGCTTGCCCGCCAGCGTCTCCATCGCCTCCGGTGCCTCGCCCTTCGGATGCTCCTTGTACATCCGGTCGAGCATCGGCAGGCCGACGGCCTGCGCGTCGATCAGCTCCGCCTCGGCCCCGCGGGCGGCGAAGCCCTCGGTCACGTAGCGCGCCAGCCGGATGCCAGTGCGGTCCGAGCGATAGGAGCCGTAGAAGACCAGAATCGACCGCGCCATGACCCCTCTCCGCTGTCTTCAGGCCGCCTTGCCCCCGGCGCGCAGGAACCGCTCCGCCCGGTAGGCCGCCGGGCTGACGAAGGGCTGCTCGCCCGTCATCATCTCGGCCAGCATCCGCCCCGTCGTCGGCCCGAGCGTCAGCCCCTGATGCGCATGGCCGAAGGCGCACCACGCCCCCGCCTGCCCGGGCAGCCGGCCGATGACCGGCAGCATGTCCGGCGTGCAGGGCCGGACGCCCATCCAGGGCACCCCCTCCACCCGTTCGCCGAGCGGCAGCAGCCCGCGCGCCACCGGCTCCGCCCGCTCCAGCTGCACCGGCGTCGCCGGCGCGCCGGGCCGGGCGAATTCCGCCCCCGTCGTCAGCCTGATGCCGGCCCGCATCGGCGCGAGCAGGAAGCCGCTCTCGGTATCCAGCACCGGCCGGTGCAGCACGGCATTGCCCTTGAGGCCGTAATGCATGTGGTAGCCGCGCTTGCCGAAGAGCGGCGGCGCATAACCGAGCGGCCGCGTCACCTCGCCCGCCGCGGCGCCGAGGGCGACGACGACCTCCCCGGCCTCCACCTCGCCATCGGCCGTCCGCACCGCCCAGCCCGACCCCGCGCGCCGCAGCGTCATGGCGTCGCCGATGCGGAAGGCGCCGCCCTCCTGCAGGAAGAAACCCGCATAGGCGAGCACCAGCGCATGCGGGTCGCTGACCGAGAGCGGGTCGGTCCAATGGATCGCCCCCGCCCGCGCCGCCAGCAGGTGCGGCTCCGCCTCCGCCAGCGCCGCGCCGTCGAGCGCGACATAGTTGACGTCGTACTCCCGCCGCGCCTGCTCCGCCTGCGCCAGCGCCGCCTCCAGCATCGGGGCGGAGCTGTAGAGCCGCATCCAGCCGATCGGCCGCAGCAGCGCCATCGCCGCGGTGCCGCGCGCCAGCGCCAGATGCTCGTCGAGGCAGGTGCGGATCAGCGCCGCATGGCCCTCGACCGCCGCCGCGTAGCGCGCGGGTTCGGAATGCCACCAGTAGCGCAGCAGCGGCGCCATGAAGCCCGGCATGGCGAGCGGATGGTAGCGGACATCGATGGAGCGGTTCCAGGCCACCCGCCCGATCTCCCTCGCTTCGCGCGGGAAGGGATGCGGAAAGACCGCCTCGCGCTGGATCAGCCCGCCATTGCCGAAGGAGGCGCCCTCGCCTGGCTCCCGCCGGTCCACCAGCACCACGTCATAGCCGCGCCGCCGCAAATGCAGCGCGACGGAAACGCCGACCATCCCGGCGCCGAGCACGATGGCGGATCGAGGCATCCTGTCCTTCCATTGCGGCAAAGTCCGGCGAGGCTACATCGCCCCGCCGGGGCTGTCGCCCCCCGCCGCCCCTGCTAAGCTCGGCGCCGACGATACCCCTTGGTGGAGCGACAACATGGTGGCGGATGGCATGGAGGCCGGGTTCGGCCGCTTCGGCAGCGGCCAGAAGGTGCGGCGCATCGAGGACGAGGCGCTGCTCTCCGGCACCGGCCGCTTCACCGATGATTTCTCCCTCCCCGGCCAGACGCATCTCGTTTTCCTTCGTTCGCCCCATGCCCATGCCCGCATCACCGGCCTCGACACGGCGGCCGCTCTCGCCATGCCGGGGGTGCTGGCCGTCATCACCGGCGCCGAGCTGAAGGAGGCCGGGGTGAAGCCGCTCGGCGTCGCGCTGCCCTTCAAGCGGCCGGACGGCTCCCCGCTCGCTGCCCCGCCGCGGACGATCCTGGCGACCGACACGGTCCGCTTCGCCGGCGAGGCGGTCGCCGCCATCATCGCCGAGAGCCCCGGCCAGGCCCGCGACGCCGCCGAAGCCGTCGAGGTCGAATATGAGGAGCTGCCCGCCGTCATCGGCCTTGCCCGCGCCAGCGCCCCCGGGGCGCCGCTGGTCTGGCCGGCGGCCACCGGCAATGTCGTCGCCGAGACGCATTACGGCGACACGGCCGCCGCCGAGGCCGCCTTCGCCCGCGCCGCGCACACCGTCTCGCTCGACCTCGTCAACCAGCGCCTCGCCCCGGCCTCCATGGAGCCGCGCATGGCGCTCGCCGACTACGATGCAGGGAACGGCCGCATCACCCTCCGCCTCAGCAGCCAGATGCCATCCGGCGCGCGCGACACGCTGGCGAAGGAGATCCTCGGCATCGACCCCGCGCAGGTGCGCGTCCTCGTCGGCGATGTCGGCGGCGGCTTCGGGATGAAGACCGGCCTTTACCCGGAGGACGGCGTCGTCGCCTTCGCCGCCCGCAAGCTCGGCCGCCCGGTGAAATGGGCCGCGACCCGACTTGAGGACTTCCTTTCCGCGACCCATGGCCGCGACACCGAGAGCCGCGCCGAGCTGGCCCTCGACGGGGAGGGCAAGATCCTGGCCCTCCGGGTGAAGACGCTCGCCGACATGGGCGCCTACCAGCGCGCCTCCGGCGTCGCCATCCAGCTGATGATCGGCCCCTGGGTCTCGACCAGCATCTACGACATCACCACCATCGACCTGCGCTTCACCGCGCTGCTGACCAACACGACGCCGACCGCGCCCTATCGCGGCGCCGGCCGGCCGGAGGCGATCTACCTGATCGAGCGGCTGATGGATGCCGCCGCTCGGACGATGGGCATGGACCCGGCCGAGCTGCGCCGCCGCAACATGATCCGCCCGGAGCAGATGCCCTACACCAATGCCATGGGCCAGACCTATGACAGCGGCAGCTTCGCGCGGATTCTCGACGAGGGACTGAAGGCTGCCGACTGGACCGGCTTTCCCGCCCGCTTCGATGATTCCGGGACGCAGGGCAAGCTGCGCGGGCGCGGCATCGCCACCTTCCTCGAATGGACCGGCGGCAACGTCTTCGAGGAGCGCGTCACCGTCGCCGTCAAGGGTGAGGGCGAGATCGAGGTCTATGCCACGACCCAGGCCATGGGCCAGGGCATCGCCACCAGCTACGCCCAGCTCGCCGTCGACGTCTTCGGCGTGCCGATCGAGCAGATCAAGGTGGTGCTCGGCGATTCGGACCGCGGCAGCGGCTTCGGCAGCGCCGGTTCGCGCTCGCTCTTCACCGCCGGCTCGGCGATCAGGGTCGCCTCCGACAAGGCGGTCGATACGGCAAAGGACCTCGCCGCCGAGGCGCTGGAGGCCGCCGCCACCGACCTCGAATACCGCGACGCCATCATCAGCGTCGCCGGCACCGACCGCCGCATCGGCCTCTTCGACCTCGCCGCGCGCCAGCCGGAGGGCCGCATCCTCGTCGACATCAGCCACTCCGTTTCCGGCCCCACCTGGCCGAACGGCTGCCATGTCTGCGAAGTGGAGGTCGACCCGGAGACCGGCGGGGTGGAGGTGCTCTCCTATGTCTCCGCCAATGATGCGGGCCGCGTCGTCAACCCGCTGATCGTCGAGGGCCAGATCGTCGGCGGCGCGCTGCAAGGCATCGGCCAGGCGCTCTACGAGCAGGTCGCCTACGACCCGGAGACGGGCCAGCCGCTCTCGGCGAGCTTCATGGACTACGCCATGCCGCGCGCCGACCTCGCCCATGGCTACGTGACGGAGCTCGACCAGTCGATTCCCTGCCGCACCAACCCGCTCGGGGTGAAAGGCGTCGGCGAGCTCGGCACCATCGGCGCGACGCCGGCCGTGGTCAGCGCCATCGCCGATGCGCTGGCCCGCGCCGGCCATGCGGCGGCGGCCGACCGCCTGCAGATGCCGCTGACGCCGCCCCGGGTCTGGGCCGCCTTGCAGGGGGGCGCCGCGTAGGCCTTGCGCCTGCGCAGGTGAGGGGAGGGGGCATTCTCCTGCTTCGCCCCTCGCCGGCATGGTCTAGGGTGCGGCCATGACCTCCCATGCCGAACTCCTCCAGGACCTCGTCGCCGCCGCCCGCCATGCCGGCGCCGATGCCGCGGATGCGCTGCTGGTCGCTTCCGCCTCGCTCTCCGTCCAGCGCCGCCTCGGCAAGATCGAGCAGCTGGAACGGGCGGAAGGCTTCGACCTCGGCCTCCGCGTCTTCCTCGGCCAGCGCCAGGCCATCGTCTCCTCGACCGACCCCTCGCCGCGCGGCTTCCAGGCGCTTGCCGAGCGCGCCGTCGCCATGGCCCGCGTCGTGCCGGAAGATCCCTTCGCCGGCCTGCCCGAGGCGCCGGACGGGCTGATCGCGTCCGCCCTCGAGCTGGAAGACCCCACGGAACCGGGCGCCGAGGAGCTCATCGCCCGTTGTGCCGCCGCCGAGGATGCGGCGCTCGCCATTGCCGGCGTGACCAACTCCGAGGGCTCCGAGGCCGGCTTCTCCCGCTACACCATCGCGCTCGCCGCCTCGAACGGCTTCGCTGGCGAGTATGCCCGTACCAGCCATTCCATCTCCGCCACCGCCCTGGCCGGGCAGGGGACGGGGATGGAGCGCGACTACGATTACTCCAGCGCCGTCTTCCTCGCCGACCTCGAGGATGCCGCGGCCATCGGCCGCCGTGCCGGGGAAAAGGCGGTGGCCCGCCTCAACCCGACCCGCCCGAAGACTGCCCGCCTGCCCGTCGTCTACGACCCGCGCGTGGCGACCTCGCTGCTCGGCCACCTCGCCGGCGCCATCAACGGCGCCGCCGTGGCGCGCGGCACGAGCTTCCTCCGCGACCGGCTCGGCCAGCGGGTCATGGCCGCCGGCCTTTCGGTGATCGACGACCCGACACGCCGCCGCGGCTTCCGCAGCCGGCCCTTCGACGGCGAGGGAATGCAGGGCATCCGCCGCAGCATCGTCGAGGACGGCGTGCTCACCACCTGGATCCTCGACTGGCGCAGCGCCCGCCAGCTCGGCATGGCCTCCACCGGCCATGCCAGCCGCGGCACCGGCGGCCCGCCCGGCCCGGCGCCGACCAACCTCTACCTCGCCCCGGGCAGCCTGACGCCGACCGCGCTGATGGCCGATATCCGCGAAGGGCTCTACGTCACCGAGCTGATCGGCATGGGCGTCAACGGCGTCACCGGCGACTACAGCCGTGGCGCCGCCGGCTTCATGATCCGCGACGGCGCCCTGGCCGAGCCGGTCTCCGAGGTCACCATCGCCGGCAACGTGAAGGACATGCTGCTCCACATGACGCCGGCGGACGACCTCGAATTCCGCCGCGGCACCGACAGCCCGACCGTCCGCGTCGAGGGCCTGACCATGGCAGGCGGATGATGCAATTGGCGATGCGCCTCCCTATATTGCCGATAATTCAGAAACACGGAGATTCGGTCCTGATGCGTCGCCCCACCCTCTTCCTCGCCGCCGCCGTCCTGGCGCTGGCCCCCGCGTTCGCGGATGCGCGGCCGGGTGGCGGCACCTCGACCGGCAGCCGCGGCAGCCGCACCTACAGCGCCCCGCCGGCCACCAGCACGGCGCCCAATACCGCCCGGCCGATGGAGCGCTCGATGGACGCCGGCCGCCCGGCTGCGACCGCTGGCCAGCAGGCCACCCGCCCGCCGATCGGCCAACCCAACCTGGCCGGCGGCTTCTTCTCCCGCTCGCCCTTCATGGCCGGGATGATGGGCGGCCTGATCGGAGTCGGCCTCGGCGGCCTGCTCTTCGGCAATGGGCTGTTCAGCGGCTTCACCGGCATCGGCTCCATCTTCGGCCTGCTGCTGCAGATCGGGCTGATCTTCCTCCTGGTCCGGCTGGTGATGGGCTTCATCCGCCGCCGCCAGCCGCAGCCGGCCATGGCTGGCATGCCGCAGGGCATGGCCCGCGAGGCGATGGACGGCCCGCGGCCGATGGGCGGCGCCGGCGGCGCGCCTTCCGCCGCCATCCAGGTCACGCCGGCCGACTTCCAGGCCTTCGAAGCGGCCCTCCAGCGCATCAACGCGGCCTGGAACAGCCATGACGAGGCCGGGATGCGCGCCGTCGCCACGCCCGAGATGCTGCGCTACTTCGGTGACGACCTGGCCGATCTCGACCGCCGCGGCCTCCGCAACGAGACCCGCGACGTCAAGCTGGAGCAGGGCGACCTCGCCGAGGCCTGGCGCGAGGGCAGCCGGGAGTTCGCCACGGTCGCCATGCGCTTCTCGATGATCGACGTGACCCGCCGGGTCAGCGACGGCACGGTGGTCGAGGGCGACCCGAATCGCCGCACCGAGGCGACGGAAGTCTGGACCTTCATGCGGGTGCAGGGTGGTCCCTGGATGCTCTCGGCGATCCAGCAGACCGGCTGAGAATTTTCAACATTCCGTCACAAACGCGCCGCCATTCCGGTTAGGAGTGGCGGCGCAGTCGTAATTGTGGCCGGCTGGGACCAAATCATGGCATAACCATGGCAGACCTTGTCCCCTTCGCCGGAGGCCCGTTATGATCCCGCTCTGCTTCCTGGCCGTCCTCGCCGCCGTCGGTGGCCTCGCCGCCGTCGGCCTCGCCCTCGGCACTGCAGCCGCCTCCATCCTGTTGCTGGCCGCGCCCGTGCTCGGCCTCGTCTCCCTCGCCAGCGGCCTCGCCGCCGCCGTGCTGGCGCTGCGCCGGAAGAGCGTCTTCGCCTAACCCGCTCCGCAAGACCGCCTGGCGGCTTCGGGGGATCTGGATTTTTCCTGGCGTTCCTGGCGCAGCCATGAAGGCGCGCCTCGCCCTCCCTATTCCGGCTCCGCACGGGGCATGCTAGGGCGGCGGGCCCATGCCCCGCCCGCCATGTTCCGCCGCCTGATCCGGCATCCCACCACCCAGGCGGCCTTCGCCAAGGCGCTCGGTCTTTATCTGGCCCTGGTCTTCCGCACCACGCGTTGGACCTTGCTGGGCGAACCTCACCTCGCCGCCGCTCTCGGCACCGAGGGGCGCCCCATCCTCGCCGCCTTCTGGCATGAACGGCTGCCGATGATGCCGATGCTCTGGCTGCGAGCCCGCGCCGCGGAGCCGCGCCTCGCCGCCGTCCATGCCCATGTACTGGTTTCCCGCCACCGCGACGGCCGCTTCATCGGCGACATCGTCAGGCGCTTCCGGCTGGAGCTGGTGCATGCCTCCACCTCGCGCGGCGGCGCCACCGGCATGCGCCAGCTGCTGCGGGTGCTGGGGCAGGGGGATATGGTCGTCATCACCCCGGATGGTCCCCGCGGCCCGCGCCGCCGCGCCGCCCCCGGCGTCGCCCAGCTTGCGGCGCTCGCCGGCATCCCGGTCCTGCCCTGCGCCGCCCGCAGCAGCCGCGCCCGCCTGCTGCGCAGTTGGGACCGGATGGTGCTGCCGCTGCCCTTCGCCCGCGGCGTGCTGGTGATGGGCCCGCCCGTCCCGGTGGAGCGTGCCGCCCCGCTCGCCGCCCTGCCGGCGATCGAGGCCGCGCTCACCGCGGCCTGCGACGCTGCCGATGCCTGGGTCGCCGCAGGATGAGCCTTGCCGGCCTCGCCTGGCGATGCGGCGCGACGCTCGCCTCCCCGCTGCTGCCGCTCTGGCTGCGCCTCCGCCGGCGCCGCGGCAAGGAGATCGCTGGCCGCCTGCCGGAGCGCCGCGGCCTCGCCGCCGTTCGCCCGCCCGGACCACTGCTTTGGCTGCACGCCGCCAGCATCGGCGAGACGCTTTCGCTGCTGCCCGTGCTGGATGCGCTCGCCGCCCGCGCCCCGGGCCTCACCATGCTGCTGACCACCGGCACCGTCACCAGCGCCGCCTTGCTCGAACGCCGCCTGCCCGACGCGCTTCGCCCGCAGGTGATCCATCGCTTCGTCCCGCTCGACGTCCCCGCCTGGGTCGCCCGCTTCCTCGACGCCTGGCGCCCCGACGCGGCCGGCCTTGTCGAATCGGAGCTTTGGCCGAACCTGATCCGGGCCGCCCGCATCCGCCGCCTGCCGCTGGTGCTGATCAACGGCCGTCTTTCCGCCCGTTCCGCCGCCCGCTGGCGCCTCGCCCCGGCGCTGGGGCGGGAGCTGATGGCGGCCTTCACCCTCATCCTGGCGCAAAGCGGGGCCGACGCCGCCCGCTTCGCCGCCCTCGGTGCCCGCGATGTCCATGCCCCCGGCAACCTGAAGGAGGCCGCGCCTCCGCTTCCGGCCGACCCCACCGCCCTCGCAGCGCTGCGGGATGCCATCGGCCCCCGCCCGGTTCTGCTCGGCGCCGCCACCCATCCGGGCGAGGAGGCGATGCTGATCGCCACCCATGGCCAGCTCGCAGCCGAATTCCCAGGCCTGCTGACCATCCTTGTCCCTCGCCACCCCGAGCGCGGCGCAGCCATCGCCGCCGAAGCCGGCAGCCTCCCAACCATCCGCCGCAGCGCCGGCGCCCTCCCCGGGCCGGGGACGGCGCTTTACATCGCCGACACGCTGGGCGAACTCGGCCTTTTCTACCGCCTGGCCCATGTCGCCCTGGTCGGCGGCTCCCTCGTGCCGCATGGCGGGCAGAACCCGCTGGAGCCAGCCCGGCTCGGCTGCCCCATCCTGCTCGGCCCGCACACCGGCAATTTCACCGATATTGCGGCGCGGTTGCTGGCCGCCGGCGGCGCCCGCCTCGTCACCCCGCCTGAGCCGGGGGCGCTGGCCGCGGCCATCCGCGCCGTGCTATCCAACCCGGATCATGGCCGAAATCTGGCAAAGGCCGCCGCCGCCGCCATCGCGCCGGCCGCCACCTTGCCGGACCAGGTGGCCGAGGCGCTGCTGCACCTGCTGCCAGCCGCCGGGGATGAGGACCGATCGACGCCCGATGCCCAGTGACGCGATGACGACCGCCTGATGCGCGCCCCGGATTTCTGGGGCGGCGACGGCTCCGGCCTGTTGCCGCTGCTGCTTTCCCCCATTGCCTCCCTCTACGGCGCGGCAACGGCGCGGCGTATGGCGAAGCCCGGCTGGCAGGCCCCGGTGCCGGTGATCTGCTGCGGCAACGCCACCGCGGGCGGCGCCGGCAAGACCACCGTTTCGCTCGATCTCGGCCAGCGCCTGGCCAATCGCGGCATCGCCGTGCATTTCCTCCTCCGCGGCTATGGCGGCAAGCTGCGCGGCCCCGTCCGCGTCGACCCCGCCATCCATGACAGCCAGGCGGTCGGCGACGAGGCCCTGTTGCTCGCCGCCGACCGCCCGGCCTGGATCTCGGCCGACCGCGCCGCTGGCGCCCGTGCCGCCATTGCTGCCGGCGCCCAGGCCATCATCCTCGATGACGGGCTGCAGAACCCGACGCTGGAGAAGGACCTTTCCTTCCTTATCGTCGACGGCAATTTCGGCTTCGGCAACAACCGCATCATCCCCTCCGGGCCGCTGCGCGAGCCGGTCGCCGCCGCCGCCGCCCGCTGCCGCGCCGCCATCATTATCGGCGAGGACGAGGCCGGTGCGGAGAGCCTGCTCCCACCCGGCACCCGCATCCTCCGCGCCCACCAGCGCCCCGCGCCCGAGGCATCGATGCTCGCCGGCCAGCCGGTCCATGCCTTCTGCGGCATCGGCAACCCGCGGAAATTCTTCGCCACCCTGGCCGAGGTCGGCGCCGTCGTCGCCGGCCGCGCGCCCTTCGCCGACCACTACCCCTTCGACGAGGGCGACATGCGCGAGATCCTGGCCGAAGCTGACAGGCTGCGCGCCATCCCCGTCACCACCCGAAAGGACTTCGTGCGCATCCCGGCCGCCTTCCGCAGCCGGGTGACGGTGGTGAACATCGGCCTGGAATGGGAGGACACGGCAGCGATCGAGGCGCTGCTCGACCCGCTCGCCCAGCGGGTGCCGATCCCGGCCTGACATGGCGCGCTTCCAGCATCGGCTCGAAACCGCAGCCGCCCGGCTGCTGCTCGGCCTTTCGCGCCGGCTCGGCCCCCGCCGCGCCTCCGACTTCGGCGGCTGGCTGGCGCGCAGCATCGGCCCGCTGCTGCCCGTCACCCGCACCGCCCGCCGCAACCTGACCCGCGCCCTGCCGGGCCTCGCCGCCGCCGAGCGCGACCGCGTGGTGCGCGCCATGTGGGACAATCTCGGCCGTACCGCCGCCGAGCTGGCGCATCTGCCGGCGCTCGAGTGGGAGATGGAAGGGAGGGAGTACCTGGAGCCCATCGCCGAGCGCGGCGGCCCGGCCATCCTCGTCTCCGGCCATATCGGCAATTGGGAGGTGCTGCCCCCCGCGCTCGCCACCATGGGCATCCGCATGGGCAGCGTGTACCGCGCCGCCGACAATGCGGAGGTCGATGCCCTCATTGCCGCCTGCCGCGCCGAGGCCGTGGCCGGCGACCCGCTGCCGCTCTTCCCGAAGGGCTCTGCCGGCGCCCGCGCCGCGCTGCGCTACCTGTCGGGGGGCGGCGTCCTCGGCATGCTCGCCGACCAGAAGCTGAACGACGGCATCGCCGTCCCGCTGCTCGGCCTGCCGGCGATGACCGCCCCGGCGCCGGCGCAACTGGCCTTGCGCTTCGGCTGCCCGATCATCCCCGGCCATGTCGAGCGTCTCGGCCCCTGCCGCTTCCGCCTGGTGGTGGAGCCGCCCCTGCCGGTGCCGCCGGGCGAGGACCGCCAGGCGCAGATCCTGGCACTGACCACGGCGGTCAACGACCGGCTTTCCGCCTGGATCACCGAGCGCCCGGCCGAATGGCTCTGGCTGCACCGCCGCTGGCCGGCCTGACGGCGGTGTGACTGTACCGGCTGGACGGTTTGCTTGACGAACCGTCCAGCCGGTATAGTGTTGTCACCATGATGGATGGCTCGATTCACCCAATGCCGGTCGATGCCCGCACCCGTATCTTCGATGCGGCGGAATCGCTGGTCCGCGCCAAGGGCGTCGCCGGCCTCACCCTCGAGGCCGTTGCCCGCCTCGCCGGCGTCTCGAAGGGCGGGCTGCTCTACCATTTCGCCTCCAAGGAGGCGCTGCTTACCGGCCTCATCGCCCGCATGGCCGAGTTCATGGCGGAGGATTTCGCCGCCGGCGTCGCCGCCCAGCCGGAAGGCCCAGGCCGTGTCGCCCGCGCCATGCTCGCCTGGGGCTTCGGCCAGACGCCGGAAGCGATGAACGAGCGCTGCGACCGCGCCGCCGCCGTCTTCCTCGCCACCTTCCATCACGACCCGGCCCTGCTCGACCCCGTGCGTGCCGTCATCGCCGGCATGCGCCGGCAGGTTGCTGAGGACGGCTTGCCCCCCGGCATCGGCGGCGTCGTCATGGCCGTGGGGGATGGGCTGTTCGTCGCTCGTATCTTCGGCACCTACACCCCGTCGCCCGAGGAGCTGGATGCCATGCACGCCACCCTCTCGCGCCTAATCGAGGAGGCCCTGCCATGAGGCTGTCCACCGCGCTCGCCGGCGCCTTCCTCACCATGCTGGCGGCCGGCGCCGCCGCCGGCACGCAGTACCACCCCGTCATGCCCAGCTTCTTCGGCCTGATCGGCAACTGCCTGCGCGGCGATTCGCCGGACAGCGCGCTGCTCGCCTTCGACGTGCTGGACGAGGCGGAATTCCAGGCCCTGCTCGAGGCGGAGGCGCCCTCGCAGTGAACCGCCGCGCGGCCCTGCTCGGCCTGCTGCTGGTCGCCCTGACCGGGGCCGGCCTCGCCTGGGTCCGCTTCACCGCCCGCGAGGCCGCCCCCATCGCGTCCGCCGAGGCCGCGCCCCTGGCGCCGCCCGGCGTCGGCGCCCTTGGCCGGGTGGAGCCCGCCAGCCGCATCCGCCGCCTCAACCCGCCGGGCGGCATGGCCGTCACCCGCCTCGACCGGCTGTTGGTCACCGAGGGAGACCAGGTCGAGGCCAGCCAGCTCATCGCCGAGTTCGGCGACCTGGCGCAGAAGGAGGCTGCCATCGCCCAGGCCGAGGCGCAGCTGGCCCAATCCCGCGCCGAGCTGGCCCGCATCCGCGCCGCCGGCCGGCCGGAGGAGATCGCCGCCCAGCGCGCCAGGATCGACGCCCTCCGCTTCGCCGAATCGAGCGCCCGCCGCGATGCCGAGCGGGCCGAGGCGCTGGTTCCCTCGGGCGCCGGCGGCGTGGCGCCTGCCGAGCGTGCCCGCTTCGCCGCGGCCCGCACCGCCGCCGAGCGCGCCGAGGCCGAGGCCACGCTGCAACGCCTGCTGGTGCCCCGTCCCGAGGATCTGGCCGTCGCCGAGGCCGAGCTCGCCGCCGCCGAGGCCGTCCTCGCCAAGGCCCGGGCCGATGCGACTCTCTCCCGCGTGACGGCCCCCATCGCCGGCACCATCCTCAAGATCTATGCCCGCCCCGGCGACCAGGTCGGCAGCGACGGGCTGCTCGACATGGCCGACCTCACCCGCCTCGACGTCGTTGCCGATGTCTACGAGACGGATGTCCCCCGCCTCCGCCAGGGCGCCCCGGCCGAGGTCATCGTCCCCGGCGACCCACGGCGCTACCCGGCGGAGCTGCGCGAGATCGGCTGGCTGGTTCGCCGCACCACCCAGGCTGGGACGGACCCGGTGGCCGCCGTCGATGCCCGCACGGTCGAAGTCCGCCTCACCCTCTCGCCCGAGGGCCGCGCCGCGCTGGAGCGCCGCGCCGGGATGCAGGTGCAGGTCTCGATCCAGCCATGAATGCCGTCCCCCGCGCTGCGCCGGCCGCCGACGCCGCCCTGCTGCCCTGGGCCCCCGAACTCACCGGCGATACCACGACGGCCGCGCCCCCGCCGCCGCCACGTGCCACGCCCGTCCTTGGTGCGCTCTGGCTCCCCCTCCGCCTCGCCTGGCGCCAGCTCCGGGCGGAGCGCGCCCGCCTCGCCTCGGCCATCGCCGGCGTGCTCTTCGCCTGCGTGCTGGTCTTCATGCAGCTTGGCTTCCGCTCCGCGCTCTTCGACAGCGCCACCGCCCTGCTCTCGGCCATGCGCGCCGACATCTTCCTGATGCACCCGCTGACCACGGTGAGCTTCAAGCCGGAGATGCTGCCCCGCATCCGCGCCAGCCAGGCCATGGCGCTGCCCGAGGTGCAGGCCGCCGTCCCCGTCTACCTGGCCCAGGCCACCTGGCGGAACCCGGAGAACGGTACCCGCCGCCCCGTCCAGCTCGTCGGCTTCGATACGGAGTCCGGGGTGATGGACTTCCCGGGCCTCGCCCCGCTGATCGAGACGCTGAAGCGCCCCGACACCATGGCCTTCGACCGCCGCTCCCGCCCCGAATTCGGCCCCGTCCCCCGCCTACTGGCGGAGCGCGGCCCCTTCCGGGTGCAGGTGGGCAACCGGCAGATGGAGGTCGCGGGACTGGTCGAGATCGGCCCCTCCTTCGGCGCCGACGGCAATGTCGTCATGTCGGAGGTGAATTTCCGCCGCATCATGAAGGAGCGCCTGGCCAGCCAGGTCGACCTCGTCGCCATCAAGCTCCGCCCCGGCGCCGACCGCGAGGCCGCCGTCGCCCGCCTCCGCGCCCTGCTCCCCGCCGATGTCATGGTGATGAGCCAGCCCGAGCTCGTTGCCCATGAGCGCAACTACTGGGAGACGGCGACGCCGATCGGCTTCATCTTCGCCTTCGGCAGCCTGATGGGCCTCGTCGTCGGCATGGTGATCGTCTACCAGATTCTTTTCAGCGACATCGCCAGCCACCTGCGCGAATACGCCACGCTGAAGGCCATCGGCTATTCCAACGGCTTCCTCCGCCGCTCCGTGCTCTCGGCGGCGCTGATCCTCGCCGTGCTCGGCTTCCTCCCCGGCCTCGCGCTGTCCACGCTGCTCTACGACGTGGTGGGGAGGGGGACCTTCCTGCCGCTCGAGATGGACCTCTCGCGCGCGCTCAGCGTCTTCGCCATGATCTTCACCATGTGCGGGGCGGCCGGCCTGCTGGCGATGCGCAAGCTCCGCGACGCCAACCCGGCCGACATGTTCTGATGGCAGCGCCGCCGGTCGCCCTCCGCGGCGTCACCTATGCCTACGGCACCGGCGACCTCGCCCGCCCCGTCCTGCGCGATGTCGATCTCAGCGTCGCGCCCGGCGAGGTGATGCTGCTGACCGGCCCCTCCGGCAGCGGCAAGACCACGCTGCTGACGCTGATCGGTGCGCTCCGCGCCCTCCAGCAGGGCAGCGCCACCGTGCTCGGCCAGCAGCTCGCCGGCGCCTCGGAGCGCGAGCGCACCGCGCTGCGGCGCCGCATCGGCTTCATCTTCCAGCAGCACAACCTGCTCGGCTTCCTCACCGCCCGGCAGAACGTGGCGATGGCGCTTGAGCTCGACCCCGCCACCACCGAGCGCGACCGCCTCGCCCGCGCCGGGGAGATGCTCGCCGCCGTCGGCCTCGCCGACAAATGCGAAAGCCGGCCGGACCAGCTCTCCGGCGGCCAGCGCCAGCGCGTCGCCGTCGCCCGCGCGCTCGCCGGGCAGCCCGGCCTCATCCTCGCCGACGAACCGACCGCGGCGCTCGACCGGCAATCGGGTGGCGATGTGGTCCGCCTGCTGCGCGACCTTGCTCGCCGCCGCGGCGTGCCGATCCTGATGGTGACGCACGATCCGCGCATCCTCGACATCGCGGACCGCATCGTCGCGATGGAAGATGGGCGGATCCTGCCCGCAAATGAGGCAAATCCGGTCTCAGCGCCCTAAATCGCCCGCTGCTTCGCGTTGACAGGGCGAAGCCGCGCCCGCGAGCATCGCGTCAGCTTCAAACAGGGCAGGCCAACCAACATGCTGACACGAGGCATCGTCGCCGCGACCGCATTCGCTTGCGCGCTCCTCGGCCCCGCCACCGCCCGCGCCCAGCAGACGCTGGAGGCGATCAAGGCCCGCGGCCAGCTTGTCTGCGGCATCGGCACCGGCGTCGCCGGCTTCGGCCTTCCGGACAGCCGCGGCGTGTGGCAGGGCATGGATGTCGACCTCTGCCGCGGCCTCGCCGTCGCCATCTTCAACGACGTCAACAAGGTCCGCTTCGTCCCGCTCTCCTCCTCGACGCGCTTCACTGCGCTCGGCGCCGGCGAGGTCGATGTGCTGTTCCGCACCAGCACCCAGACCATGCTGCGCGACGTGACGCTCGGCCTCCGCCATGTCGTCACCTATTTCTATGACGGCCACGGCTTCATCGTCCGCGCCAACTCGGTGCAGAAGGTGGCCGAGATGCGCGACGCCACCATCTGCCTGGTCCAGGGCACGACCAACGAGCAGGTCACGGCCGACTACTTCCGCAGCATCAACACGCCTTTCCGCCCGCTGCTTTTCGAGCGCACCGACCAGGCGACGGCGGCGCTCCAGGCCGGCCGCTGCGACAGCTTCGGCACCGACGCCTCGCAGCTCGCCGGCGTCCGCTCCACCATGGCGAAGCCCGCCGACTGGACCATCCTGCCCGAGCGCTTCAGCAAGGAGCCCTACGGCGCCTATATCCGCCGCGACGACCAGCAATGGTTCGACGTTGTGCGCTGGTACACGACCGCGCTGATCGAGGCCGAGGAGCAGGGCGTCACCCAGGCCAATGCCGAGGAGATGCGCCGCACCAGCCCGAGCCCCAACACCCGCCGCCTGCTCGGCGTCACGCCCGAGCTCGGCGAGGCGCTGAAGCTCGACCGCAACTGGGCCTACAACGTCGTCCGCGCCTTGGGGAATTACGGCGAGCTCTACGACCGCTCCTTCGGTCCCGAGACGAATATCGACCTGCCGCGCGGGCCGAATCGGCTCTGGACCCAGGGCGGCCTCGTCTACGCCCTGCCGATGCGCTGAAGCATGGAGCCATCCGGATCGCCGGGTAGGCCTAAGCGGTGAGGCAGGCCTCCCGCAGCAGCGCGAAGGCCCGCGCCCGGTGGCTGATGGCATGCTTCGCCGCCGGCTCCATCTCGCCGAATGTCTCGCTGCCGCCTTCGGGGAGGAACATCGGGTCGTAGCCGAAGCCCCGCTCGCCACGCGGCGGATGCACCCAGGCGCCATGCGCCTCGCCGAGGAAGCCCTCGCTATGCCCATCCGGCCAGGCCAGGACCAGGGCGCAGGAGAACCAGGCATGGCGGTCGGGGAAGCGCGCGGCCAGCGCGGCGACCTTCGCCATCGCCATGGCATAGTCCCGCCCGCCATCCGGCAACTCGGCCCAGTCCGCCGTCCTCACCCCCGGATCGCCGCCGAGCGCGGCGACGGAGAAGCCGCTGTCGTCCGCCAAGGCCGGCAGCCCCGTCGCCCGAGCCGCCGCCAGCGCCTTGATGCGCGCGTTGCCGAGGAAGCTGTCCTCGGTCTCCTCCGGCACCGGCAGCCCAAGCGCCCCGGCCGCCACGACATCCATGCCGTAGGGCGCCAGCAACTCGGCGACCTCGCGCCGCTTCCCCTCGTTATGGGTGGCGATCACGAGCCGCCCGCGCTCGAGACGCCTAGCCAATGCCGACGGCCGCCCGCTGCCGCCGGAACAACTCGTCCGTCCCCTGCCGCGCCAGCTTCAGCAGCGCCAGCAGCTCCGCCTCGGAAAAGGGCTCGCCCTCGGCCGTGCCCTGCACCTCGACCATGCCGCCCTTGCCGGTGAGGACGAAATTGGCATCCGTCTGCGCCTTGCTGTCCTCGTCATAGTCGAGGTCGAGCACCGGCGCGCCCTGCCAGATGCCGCAGGACACCGCCGCCACCTGGTCGCGCAGCGGCACGGTGCCGATGACATTCATCTTCATGCAGTGGCGGAAGGCGAGATGCAGCGCGACCCAGCCGCCGGTGATGCTGGCGCAGCGGGTGCCGCCATCGGCCGTCAGCACGTCGCAATCGACGGTGATGGACATCTCGCCCATCGCCTTGAGGTCGGTCACCGCCCGCAGCGAGCGCCCGATCAGCCGCTGGATCTCCTGCGTCCGGCCGGACTGCTTGCCCCGCGCCGCCTCGCGGTCGGAGCGGGTATGGGTCGCCCGCGGCAGCATGCCGTATTCCGCCGTCACCCAGCCCTGGCCGGTGCCGCGCAGGAAGGGCGGCACCCGGCTCTCGACGCTCGCGGTGCAGAGCACCTCGGTATTGCCCATGCGGATGCGGCAGGAGCCCTCCGCATGACGGGCGACATTGGGCTCGAGGGTGACGCTGCGCAGCGCATCGGCCGCGCGACCAGAGGGACGGTTCATGCCGCGCGGGGTAGCACCGGCGCGCGGGGAAGGCGAGGGGGCGCTATGCTTCCCCGCATGACCACACCCCGCTTCCGCTACGACCACATCCATCTCCGCGCCCGCGACCCGGCGGCGATGGCCCGCTTCTTCACCGACCTCTTCGGCGCCGAGGCGCACCCGGAAGGCCGCGACGGCCGCTACGAGGTGACCCTCGACGGCCAGCTCCTGCTGATCGCCCCCTCCAACCCGGACTTCCCGGCCGAACCCGCCCCCGGCTTCCCGCATCTCGGGCTCGAGCATATCGGCCTCGGCGTTGATGACGTGGATGCCGCCTGCGCCCACTTGGAAAGCCTCGGCGCCGACATCGCCATCGGCCCGCTCGCGGCCGGCGCCTTCCGCCTCGCCTTCATCCGCGGCCCGGAGGGGGTGATGGTCGAGCTGCTGCAGCGGCCGCGCTGAGCACGATCCTTGCAAGGCCAGGGCAGGCATCCATCGGAGTAGCCCGCCATGCGCCTCGCCACCCGCCTCGCCATCCCCCTTGCCCTGGGGGCCGCCCTCGCCCTGCCGCTTCCCGCCGCCGCGCAGCAGCCCGCCGCGCAGCAGAAGGTGCTGCGCATCGCCATGACCGCCTCCGACGTGCCGACAACCTCCGGCATGCCGAACAACGGCTCGGAGGGCATGCGCTTCCTCGGCTTCCCGGTCTTCGAGCCGCTGGTCGACTGGGACCTCACCAGCGCCGACAAGCCCGCCGATATCCGCCCCGGCCTCGCCACCGCCTGGGAGCAGGATGCCGCCGATCCGCGCAAATGGCGCTTCACCCTGCGCCAGGGCGTCAGCTTCCATGATGGCAGCGCCTTCAACGCCGATGCGGTGATCTGGAACCTCGACCGCTTCTACCGCAACGACAGCCCGCAATTCGATGCGGCCGGCGCCGCGCTCGCCCGTGGCCGCGTTTCCATCATGACGGGCTACCGCAGGATCGACGACGGCACGGTCGAGCTCGAAACCTCGCGCCCCGTCTCCTACCTGCCCTACCTCCTCACCTGGATCCTCTTCACCTCGCCCCAGAGCTGGGAGGCGAATGGCCGCGACTGGTCGAAGGTGGCGACCGCCGGCGCCGCCGGCACCGGGCCCTTCCGCATCAGCCGCTTCGTCCCGCGCCAGTCGGCCGAAATCTCGCGCAACGACGCCTACTGGAACCCGGAGCGCCGGCCGAAGCTCGACCGCATCCTCCTGCTGCCCATGCCGGAGGCGAATACCCGCCTCGCCGCGCTGCGCTCTGGGCAGGTCGACTGGATCGAGGTGCCGCCGCCGGATGCCATTCCCTCGCTGCGGCAAGGTGGTTTCCAGGTCATCATGAACTCCTACCCGCATGTCTGGCCCTGGATCTTCGCCGCCGGCAAGCCGGGCAGCCCGACCGCCGACGTGCGCGTCCGGCAGGCGCTCAACTACTGCTTCGACCGCGACGGCATGACCACCCTGCTGAACGGCACGGCCGAGCCCTCGATCGGCTTCTACAAGGGGAACGACCCGCTCTTCGGTCAGCCGCAGAACCGCTACCGGCTGGATGCCGCCCGCGGCAAGGCGCTGCTCGCCGAGGCCGGCTACGGGCAGCAGCGGCCGCTGAAGCTCACCGTCGGCATCTCCACCAGCGGCTCCGGCCAGATGCTGCCGCTGCCGATGAACGAGTACATGCAGCAGTCGCTGAAAGAGAATTGCGGCGTCGAGGTCGCTTTCCAGGTGGTCGAGTGGAACACGCTGCTGGCCGGGCTGCGGGCCGAGCCCGGCGCGCCGCAATGGCTCGGCGCCGATGCGCTGAACATCAGCCTCGTCTCCTCCGACGCCTCGCAGATGGCGCGCTGGTTCCTTTCCTCCAACGCGACGCCGGTCGGCTCCAATGCCGGGCACTGGCGCGACGCCGAATTCGACGCCGCCTTCGCCGCGGTGGAGACCGAGCGTGACCCGGAGCGCATCCGCGCCGCTTTGCGGAAGGCCCACGAGCGCCTCGTGGACGGCGCCCCCTGGCTCTACATCGTCCACGACCTCAACCCGCGGGCCATGACTCGGCGCGTGCGCGGTTTCACCTCCGCCCAGTCCTGGTACCAGGATTTGACGCGGGTGGACGTGCAGTGACGCGTCCGCTGCCGCGGATTTAGGCAGGATCCGCGGCGGCGGCCGGCCCCCCCGCTTGCACGCCGCTTGCATTGCCGGTCCCGAACCAATCCGGGGATGGGACCAGTGATGACGAGACTGGGCATGAAGAGACTGGGCATGAAGAGGCTGGGACTGATCGGGGCGCTCGCCCTTGCCGGCCTGCTCGGCGCCTCGCCGGGCGATGCGCAGCAGCCGAAGGTGCTGCGCATCGCCATGACCGCCGCCGACGTGCCAACCACCACCGGCGCGCCGAACAACGGCTTCGAGGGCGTTCGCTTCCTTGGCTACCCGGCTTTCGAGGGGCTGGTCCTCTGGGACCTTTCCCGCGGCGACCGGCCGGCGACGCTCCGCCCCGGCCTCGCCGAGCGCTACGAGCAGGACCCGGCCGACCCGAAGACCTGGGTCTTCCACCTCCGCCGCGGGGTGAAGTTCCATGACGGTGCGCCCTTCACCGCCGACAGCGTGATCTGGACGCTCGACCGCTTCTGGAAGAACGACAGCCCGCAATTCGACGCAGCCGGCAGCGGCATCGCCCGCGCCCGCATCCCGATCCTCGCCAGCTACCGCAAGATCGACGACTTCACCGTCTCGATCACCACCACCCGGGTCGCCAGCTACTTCCCCTACATGGCGGTCTACATCCTGATGACGAGCCCGCAGAGCTTCGAGCAGGGCGGCCGCGACTGGGCCAAGGTCGCGGCGCTGCCGCCCGCCGGCACCGGGCCCTTCCGCCTCTCCCGCTTCACCCCCCGCGTCTCGGCGGAGCTGTCGAAGAACGCCGAGTACTGGGACCAGGCCCGCGTCCCGAAGCTAGACCGCGTGCTGCTGCTGCCCATCCCGGAGGCGAACAGCCGCCTTGCCGCGCTGCGCTCCGGCCAGGTCGACTGGGTCGAGGTGCCGCCGCCGGATGCCATCCCGAGCCTGAAGGGGGCCGGCTTCCAGGTCGTTACCAACAGCTATCCGCATGTCTGGCCGTGGTTCTTCCAGATGGGCGGCAGCACCACCCCCTTCCGCGACGTGCGCGTCCGCCAGGGCCTCAATTACTGCGTCGACCGCGCTGGGCTGGTGGAATTGCTGAACGGCACCGCCGAGCCCTCGGTCGGCTGGCTGAAGCCATCCGACCCACATTTCGGCACGCCGCAGAATCGCTACGGCTTCGACCCGGCGAAGGGCAGGGCGCTGCTGGCGGCGGCGGGCTTCACTGCGCAGAACCCGCTGCGCTTCAAGGTGATGATCTCGGCCAGCGGCTCCGGCCAGATGCTGCCGCTGCCGATGAACGAGTACATGCAGCAGGCCTTGAAGGAGGCCTGCGGCGTCGAGGTTTCCTTTGAGGTGACGGAGTGGAACACGCTGCTGACCGCGGTGCGCCAGGCGCCCGACGCGCCGATTCTGAACGGCTCCACCTCGGTCAATCCCTCCTCGCCTTCCTCCGACCCGGCGGTCGCGGCGCGCTACTTCCTGCAGGCCTTCGCCCCGCCGAACGGCTTCAACTGGGGCCAGTGGAACGACCCTCAGTTCGAGGAGGCCTTCGCCGCCCTCGAGAATGCCCGCGACCCGGCGGCCTACGACGCCGCCTATGCGAAGGCGCATGAGCGGTTGGTGGACAACCCGCCCTGGCTCTACATCGTCCACGACCTCAACCCGCGGGCGATGTCTCGTCGCGTGCGCGGGTTCACCTCCGCACAGTCCTGGTTCCAGGATCTGGTGACGGTGGACCTTCAATAGGCCAGGGCGGATCATGGCGGTGGGAAGGAGGCCCGTCGCCATGACCCTGCTGCCGAAGGAAGGGCGCCGCGCATGATCGGCGCCCTCACCACGTTGCTCTCATGCCAGCTCGCCGGCGAGGTCCTCGCCCGCGCGCTGCACCTTCCCGTCCCCGGCCCGGTGATCGGCATGGCGCTGCTCTTCACGGGCCTGCTCCTGCGCGGCCGCGAGGCGCCGCCCGCCCTGCACGCCACGGCCGATGCGTTGCTCGGCAATCTCGGCCTGCTCTTCGTCCCGGCCGGCGTCGGGGTGATGCTCTACCTGCCGGTGCTGGCGCGGGACTGGGCGCCGCTTTCCCTCAGCGTCCTGGCCGGGACGCTGGCCGCCATCGCCTTCACCGGCCGCCTCGCGCAGAGGCTGCTGCGCGGCCGATGAGCGAACTCGGCGAGATCTGGGTCTACCTGGCGCGGGAGCCGCTGGCCGCCCTGGCCGCCACGCTGCTCGCCTGGCTCGGCGCGCTCCGGCTGCAACGTCTTTGCCGACGGCACCCGCTGGCCAATCCCGTGCTCTTCGCCGTGCTGATCCTGGCCGCCGGGCTGCTGCTGAGCGGCATCGACTACCGCAGCTATTTCGAGGGCGCGCAGTTCGTCCACTTCCTCCTCGGCCCGGCCACCGTCGCGCTGGCTGTACCGCTGCACCGGCAATGGGAGGCGGTGCGCCGCTCCGCGCTGCTCGCCGCCCTCTCCGTCGTCACCGGCGGCCTCTTCGCCGCGGCGGTCGGCGTCGCCATCGCGCTCGCCCTGGGTGCTGCGCCGGAGGTCGTCGCCTCGCTCGCCCCGCGCTCCGTCACCACGCCGGTCGCCATGGGCATCGCCGAGCGGATCGGCGGCCTGCCCTCGCTGACGGCCGCCCTCGTCATCGCCAGCGGCATCACCGGTGCGGCGCTCGGCCCCTTGGTCCTGAATCTGGCGCGAGTCGAGGATATGCGGGCGAGGGGACTCGCCATGGGGACTGCATCGCATGGCATCGGGACCGCCCGCGCACTTTCGGTCAGCGCCGCGGCGGGCGCCTTCAGCGGCCTGGCGATGGGGTTGAACGCCCTCGCCAGCGCCCTCCTGCTGCCCCTGCTGTGGCATGCGCTCGCTGGTTGAGGCGAAAACAGTGCTTTTCCCCAGGATTCACAGGCGCGACGATCTGCCAGAACTTGTGGTGCCCTTGCGCGATATCCTACCGTATCTAGTAGGCGACAATATCTGGTAGGCCAAGGCAGGGGAGAACCACATGGAGTGGACGGCAGAGGCTATCGACCAACTCCGGGCCTTCTGGGCGGAAGGCCATTCCACCGCCGAAATCGGCCGAAGGATGGGCATCTCCAAGAATGCTGTCGTTGGCAAGGCCCACCGCCTCAACCTCGACGCGCGCCCCAGCCCGATCCGCCGCGAGGCCGAGGGCGGCGAGCGTCCCGCCGCGCAGCCCCGCCGCGCCACGCCGCCGGTGCGCGATGGTGCCCCGCTCCGTCGCCTGGACCAGCCCATGGCGCAGCCCGCCGCGGTCGTCCGCCCGTTCCAGCGTGTCTCGGCGCGGACCTGCTGCTGGCCGCTCGGCGAGCCGGGCACGCCCGAATTCCGCTTCTGCTCGGGCGATGCGCTGACCGGCAAGCCCTACTGCCAGGAACATGCGGCCGTCGCCTATGTGAAGGCCCGCGACCGGCGCGAGGATGCGGCGTAAATCCCCACCACAACGCTGCGCGTTGCCGCGGGGGGGCCGGTAAGGGCGCCTACTGCCCTGCGCCTCGCATCCCTGTCACGGCAGAGCCGCGGCAGGGTTCCGGTGGGTTGCCAGCGGGCGGCACCAGGGCGATCCTGACGAAATGTTCATCCTACCCGCCGGCCGATGAGCGGCTGGCTCGCCGGGCTTCTCCTGCAGGTCGCGGCGCTCGCCGTCTTCGTCTGCATGGACACGCTGCTGAAGGTGCTGACCGCCTTCTACGCCGTGCCGCAGCTGATGTGGGCCCGCTTCCTCTTCAGCCTCATCGCCGTCGCCCTGCTCTTCCGCCTGACCATGGGGCGGCTGCCCTGGCGCTCCCGCGCCCCCTGGCTCCAGGCTTGGCGCAGCCTGATGCTGGCCGGGGCCAACCTGATGTTCTCCTCGGCGCTGCCCTACCTGCCGCTCGCCGATGCGACCGCCATCGGCTTCGCCTCGCCCTTGCTGACCGTGGCGCTGGCCGCCGTCTGGCTGCGCGAGCGGGTGAGTCCGCGCCGCTGGGCCGGCGTCGCCATCGGCCTCGCCGGGGTGATGGTGGCGCTGCGGCCGCCCTTCCTCACCGGCGCCGAACCGCCGCATTGGGCCGCCGTCCTGCCGCTCGGCACCGCCTGCATGTTCGCCGTCTACCAGATCCTGACGCGCAAGCTGGCCTCGATCGACGACCCGCGCACCACCATCCTGCATACCGGCTTCGCCGGCTGCGTGGTGACGACGCTGGTCCAGCCCTTCTTCTGGACCTGGCCACCCGCCCTCGACTGGCCGCTGCTGGTGCTGCTCGGCCTGTTCGGCGCGCTCGGCCACGGGCTGCTGGTGCTGGCCTATGCCCGCGCCCCGGTCAGCCTGCTGGCGCCGCTCTCCTATACCCAGCTGCTCTGGGCCAGCCTCTCCGGCATCCTCGTCTTCGGCGACTGGCCGGATGGCTGGACCCTGCTCGGCGGCCTGGTCATCGCCCTGGGCGGCATCCTCGTCGCCCTGCCGGACCGGAAGCCAGCCTGACCGATCAACAGCGGTTTCTTCGGGAACCTTGGCCCCCGCCCCGGCTTGCGTCATAGCCCCGCTTGGTCTAGCGCATGGGCCACGACCGAGGAGAGCCGGGTCATTTCTCACGCCAGGCTGGAACAGCCCCACCGCAAGCAGATCGACCGCGACCCGCATCCGCGGGCGGCGTTGGACGCCGGCGCGGTACGGGACGCCTATCGCCGCTGGGCCGGCGTCTATGACGAGGTCTTCGGCGGCGTCTCCGGCGCCGGCCGCCGCCGCGCCGTCGCCGCCGCCAACCGCCTGCCGGGCGACCGCGTGCTGGAGGTGGGCGTCGGCACCGGCCTCGCCCTGCCGCTCTACGAGCGGCGCAAGCAGGTCGTCGGCATCGACCTCTCGAGCGACATGCTGCGCCGCGCCCGCGACCGCGTGGCGAAGGAACGGCTCGGCAACGTCACCGGCCTGCTCGAGATGGACGCCGAATCCATGGCCTTCGAGGATGGCAGCTTCGACATCGCCGTCGCCATGTTCACCGCGACCGTGGTGCCGGATGCGCGCCGCCTGTTCCGCGAGATGCGCCGCGTGGTGCGGCCCGGCGGTGAGCTGCTCTTCGTCAACCACTTCGCCGCCGAGGGCGGCCTCCGCTGGTGGGCCGAGCGGACGCTCGCGCCGCTCTCCCGCGTGCTCGGCTGGCATCCCGACTTCGCCCTGACCGACCTGCTGGACGACCCGCGCCAGGCCGCCGAGATCGAGTCCTGCCCGCCCTTCGGCCTCTTCACCCTGGTGCGCGTGCCCAACCAGGGCTGAGGCTCGCCCGTGCTTCGCCAGTTCCTCGCCTGCTACCGGCCGCATCTCCGGCTGGTGGCGCTCGACTTCGGCTGCGCGGCGCTGTCGGGGATGCTGGAACTCGGCTTCCCCATCGCCGTGCGCGCCTTCATCGACCGGTTGCTCCCGGTCGGCGACATGCAGCTGATCCTGCTGGCCGTGCTGGCGCTTCTCTCGGTCTATGCGGCGAACGCCGCGCTGATGGCGATCGTCACCTACTGGGGCCATGTGCTCGGCATCGCCATCGAGACGGAGCTGCGCCGCCGCGCCTTCGACCACCTGCTCGGCCTCTCGCACCGTTTCTTCGACGAGGGAAAGACCGGGCACCTGGTCGGCCAGCTCACCAAGAACCTCGAGGATATCGGTGAGGTCGCGCATCACGGTCCGGAGGACCTGCTGATCGCGCTGCTGACCTTCCTCGGCGCCTTCGCCCTCATGATCTGGGTCAGCCCGACGCTCGCCCTGCTGACGGCGCTGATCGTCCCCGCCGTGGGCTTCGTCGTCGCGCGCTATGGCGGGCGGATGACGCAGAATTGGCAGGCGCAGTTCGGCCGGGTCGGCGCCTTTAACGCCCGGATCGAGGAGGCCGTCGGCGGCATCCGCGTGGTCAAGGCCTTTGCCAACGAAGCGCATGAGCGCGCCCTGTTCGCCGCCGACAACGACCGCTACCGGCAGACCAAGCTCGACGCCTACCGCATCATGGCGGCGAGCCAGACGCTCAACTACCTCGGCATGCGCCTGGTCCAACTCGCCGTCATGCTGGCCGGCGCGGTGCTGATCACCCGTGGCGCACTCTCGGTCGGCGACTTCGTTGCCTTCCTGCTGCTGGTTGGCGTCTTCTACCGGCCGCTCGAAAAGATCAACGCGGTGATCGAGACCTATCCAAAGGGCATCGCTGGCTTCCGCAGCTACCTGGAGCTGATGGCGCAGCCAGCCGAGATCGCCGACCGCCCCGGCGCCCGCCCGGCCCCTGGCCTCCGCGGCGCCATCCGCTACGAGGGGGTGAGTTTCGGCTACGCGCCGGGCCGGCCGGTGCTGCGCAACATCGACCTCGACGTCGCGCCAGGCACCACCGTCGCGCTGGTCGGGCCCTCAGGCGCCGGCAAGACCACGCTCTGCGCCCTGCTGCCGCGCTTCTACGAGCCCTGGAGCGGGCGCATCACCATCGACGGCATCGACATCCGCGACATCACGCTCGCCAGCCTGCGCGGCCAGATCGGCATCGTGCAGCAGGATGTCTTCCTCTTCGCCGGGACCATCCGCGAGAACATCGCCTATGGCAGCCTCGGCGCCACCGATGCAGCGATCGCCGAGGCGGCGCGTCGCGCGAGGCTTGACGGGCTGGTCGCCGAACTGCCGCAGGGGCTCGACACCCCGGTCGGCGAGCGCGGCGTGCGGCTCTCCGGCGGGCAGAAGCAGCGCCTCGCCATCGCCCGCGTCTTCCTGCGCAACCCGCCCGTGCTGATCCTCGACGAGGCGACGAGCGCCCTCGACACGGAGACGGAACGCGCCATCCAGGCCTCGCTCGCCGAGCTGGCGGAGGGACGGACAACTTTCGTCATCGCCCATCGCCTGGCGACCATCCGGGGGGCCGACCGCATCCTGGTGGTGACCGAGACGGGCATCGCCGAGCAGGGCACCCATGCCGAGCTGCTCGCCGGCCGGGGCGCCTACCGCTCGCTGCACGACGCGCAATTCGCCTCGCCCTGAGCCCGGCGCCGGTCAGCGCCCGCCGCAGCTCACCCGCGGCCGCACCCCGCCGCCGCCCCGCCGGATGACGAGCGCCGGCTGCCGCCCCGGCGCGCAGAGCCCGGCCAGGCTCCGGGCGGGGAGGGGGACGCTGCCGCCCCTGGCCCAGGCCGCCCCGAGCCGCGCCAGCACCACCCGCCGCTGGTAGCCCGCCCCGCGCTCCGGATCACCGGAATGGTATTGCGCGATGGCATCCGCCCAGTTCCCCGTGCGCCCCCGCAGCTCCAGCAGGAAGCGCACTGCGTAGCGCACATTGGTCGCCGGATCGAAGCCCTCCGCCACGCCGGGAAAGGCCTCCGGATGGTAGAGCAGGTTCACCTGCATGCAGCCGATATCGACCGAGCGCTGCCCCCTCGCCAGCAGGCCCGCCACCGCGGCCAAGGCCGCCTCCCGCGTCGGCTCGGCATGGCCCTCGCCCCCGGCATTCCAGCTCCACGGCCAGGGCTCGAAGCGGCCCGAGCGGGGATCGCCCCGCCCGGTCTCGACCAGCGCGATCGCCAGCAGCAGTCCTGGTGGCAGCCCCGAGCCCCGCTCGGCAGTGGCGATGGCGCGGCGGCAGGCCGTCCAGGCGTCGTCCTGCGCCTGGGCGGGCCCGGCGGCAAGAAGGAGAAGGAGGCCGAGTCCGAGCCAGCGCATGGCCCGAGCCTAGGCCATGAAGTCCCAGAGCAGCTTCAGATTCATCGCCACGATCACCACCGTGCAGGCCCAGCCCAGCACCACCTGCCAGCGCGGCGCCGCCTGCGCCCCGAGCCGCTCCCGGTCCCCGGCGAAGAGCATCAGCGGCACCACGGCGAAGGGCAGTTGCAGGCAGAGCACCACCTGGGAGAAGACCAGCAGCTCCGCCGTTCCACTCTCGCCATAGAGCCAGGTCACGATCACCGCCGGGACGATGGCGATCAGCCGCGTCACCAGCCGCCGCACCACCGGCGAAAGCCGTAAGCCGAGGAACCCCTCCATCACCACCTGCCCGGCCAGCGTCGCGGTGACGGTCGCGTTCAGCCCGCAGGCCAGCAATGCCACGGCGAAGAGGGTGGCGGCCATCGCCGTGCCGACCATCGGCGCCAGCAGCTCATAGGCCTCCTGGATCTCCGCCACCTCGGTCTGCCCGCCGGCATGAAAGACCGCCGCCGCGGTGATGAGGATCGCCGAGTTGACGAACAGGGCCAGCGTCAGCGCCACCGAGCTGTCGATGGTGGCGAAGCGGATCGCCTCGCGCCGGTCTTCCACCCCCTCGCCATAGGCCCGCGACTGCACCACGGCCGTATGGAGGTAGAGGTTGTGCGGCATCACCGTCGCCCCGAGGATGCCGATGGCGATGTAGAGCTGGTTCTCGTTCGTCAGGATCGAGGCGCTCGGCACGTAGCCGGCGAAGACCGCCGCCCAGTCCGGCTGGGCGAGCACCATCTGCACCGCGAAGCAGCCGAAGACGAGCATCATCAGCCCCGCCACCAGCGCCTCCAGCCAGCGCACGCCGCGGTGCTGGAGCCAGAGGATCAGCAGCGCATCGAGCGCCGTCAGCACCACGCCGGCCAGCAGGGGGATGCCGAAGAGCAGGTTGAGGGCAATCGCCGTGCCGATCAGCTCGGCGAGGTCGGTGGCGCAGATCGCCACCTCCGCCAGCGCCCAGAGCACCAGGTTCACCGGCCGGGGGAAGCGGTCCCGGCAAAGCTGCGCCAGGTCCCGACCCGTGGCGATGCCGATCCGGGCGCAGAGCGCCTGCAGCAGCATCGCCATCAGCGAGGAGGCGAGCGCCACCGCGAGCAGCGTGTAGCCGAAGGCCGAGCCGCCGGCGAGCGCCGTCGCCCAGTTGCCCGGGTCCATGTAGCCGACGGCGATGAGGTAGCCGGGCCCCACGAAGGCGCCGAGCCGGCGCAGCCAGCCCGCGGCATGGGGGATGCGGACGCTGGCATGCATCTCGGCCAGGCTGAGGTCGGAGGGCGGCGGCCTCAGCATGCGGCCATTCCCCGGCGGATGGCTGAACAGGTCTTCAACTGTTGAAAGGTTCCTTGTTTTTCAGTGGTTTATTCATTATGGTCTAGTTGCGCTCGCGATGCTTTCCTGTCAAGGCATGGGGCAGGGGTAGGGGCAGATGCGCGCACGAATGCGGATCGGTGACGACCAGGTTGTCGAATTGGCGGAAATGTTCCGCCTGATGAGCGACCCGACGCGGCTGAAGATCATCCTCGCCTGCCTCGATGCCCCGGCGGCGGTGGGCGAGATGGCGGAGCGCCTGGGCATCTCCGCCTCCCTTGTGTCGCACCACCTGCGCCTGCTGCGCGCCGCCCGGCTGCTCCAGGCCGACCGCCGCGGCCGCCAGGTCTTCTACGCGGTGATGGACGAGCATATCCGCTCCATGCTGTCCGACATGGTGGACCATGTCGCCGAGGTCGATGCCGAGGCCGAAGCCGCCCCCTGAATTGCCCTCTCCCGGCCGGACTTGCGCTTCGCGCGCCGGCCCTCACTTGTGCGGTGCGGTGCTGGGCGACTATGGTCCGGCCGCGTCGCCTCAGCGCCCCCAGGGCGCGGCGGCGCGTCGGCCGGCAAGCCCGGACGGCAGGACCTTTCTCAGGCGGTGCGCGCACCGCGCGCGGCGGGCGGGACACGGAATGCAGCGGGTGATTGGTCAGGGGTTCGGGTGGGCATCGAGGCTGGCGCTGGCCGGCCTGCTCGCCCTGGGTGGCGCGATGGGGACGGCCCTGGCGCAGGATAATCGCAGCTCCGGCGGCACGGTGGGCGAAACGCATTCGTCCCTCGGCGCCCCGATCCCCTGGGGCCTCGGCCTGCAGCCGGCCGGCGGCCCGGTGAAGGAGGCGATCCACGACTTCAACACCCTGGTGCTGTGGATCATCATCGCCATCACCATCTTCGTCATGGCGCTGCTGGGCTACTGCATCTGGCGCTTCCGCGCCTCGGTGAACCCGAATCCGTCCCGCACCAGCCACAACACCGTCCTCGAGATCGCCTGGACGGTCGTGCCGGTGCTGATCCTGCTGATCATCGCCATCCCCTCCTTCCGGCTGATCTATTACGAAGACCGGGCGCGCGACGCGGACCTGACGATCAACGTCCAGGGCCGGCAGTGGTACTGGCACTATGCCTACCCGGACAACGGCGACTTCGCCTTCGACAGCCGCCCGATCCCGGATGAGGACCTGAAGCCGGACCAGCCCCGCAACCTCGCGGTGGACGAGCCGCTGGTCATCCCCGTCGGCGCCAATATCCGGGTGCTGACGACGGGCCAGGACGTGATCCACAGCTTCTTCGTCCCCTCGCTCGGCGTGCAGAAGTACACGATTCCGGGCCGGACGCTGGAGACCTGGTTCCGGGCCGACCAGCCGGGCGTCTATTACGGCCAGTGCAACCAGATCTGCGGGACCAACCACTGGTTCATGCCGATCATGGTCCGCGCCGTGCCGCAGGCCGAGTTCCAGGCCTGGGTCGAGGAGGCCAAGAAGAAATACGCGGCGAATGACGGCACGCCGGCCCAGGCCAGCACCCGCATTGCCGAGCTGAGCCGGTAACCGGCCACCCTTTTCATCCAGAGGCGGACCCATGGCGCACGCCACAGACGCACATCACGACGGCCACCACGACCACGCCCCCGGCTTCGTCGCGCGCTGGCTGTTCAGCACCAACCACAAAGATATCGGCACCCTCTACCTCATCTTCTCGATCTTCGCCTCGGTGATCGGCGTCGCCCTGTCGATGCTGATGCGGATGGAGCTGCAGCAGCCCGGCCTGCAGTTCTTCGGCAGCGGCCAGTCCTGGAACACGGTGGTGAGCGCCCATGGCCTCATCATGGTGTTCTTCGTGGTCATGCCGGCGCTGATCGGCGGATTCGGCAACTGGTTCGTCCCGCTGATGATCGGCGCGCCGGACATGGCCTTCCCGCGGATGAACAACATCAGCTTTTGGCTGCTGGTCCCGGCCTTCCTGCTGCTCGGCGCCAGCCTGTTCATCGGCGAGGGCGCGGGCGCGGGCTGGACGATCTACACCCCGCTCTCGGACAGCGCCTACCACCCGGGCCCGGCGATGGACCTCGCCCTCTTCGCCCTGCACCTCGCGGGCGCCAGCTCCATCATGGGCGCGGCCAACTTCATCACGACCATCTTCAACATGCGCGCGCCGGGCATGACCCTGCACAAGATGCCGCTGTTCGTCTGGTCGATGCTGATCACCGCCTTCCTGCTGCTGCTGGCGGTGCCGGTGCTGGCGGGCGCCATCACCATGCTGATCACCGACCGCAACTTCGGCACGGCCTTCTTCAAGCCTGAGGGCGGCGGCGACCCGGTGCTGTTCCAGCACCTGTTCTGGTTCTTCGGCCACCCCGAAGTCTACATCATGATCCTGCCGGGCTTCGGCATCGTCAGCCACGTCATCTCGACCTTCAGCCGCAAGCCCGTCTTCGGCTATCTCGGGATGGCCTACGCGATGACGGCGATCGGCGTGGTCGGCTTCGTGGTCTGGGCGCACCACATGTTCACTTCGGGCATCGACGTGGACACGCGGGCCTACTTCATGGCTGCGACCATGGTCATCGCCGTGCCGACGGGCATCAAGATCTTCTCCTGGATCGCCACCATGTGGGGCGGCTCGCTCGACCTGAGGACGCCGATGCTCTTCGCCATCGGCTTCATCTTCCTCTTCACGGTCGGCGGCGTGACCGGCGTGAAGCTGGCCAATGCCAGCGTCGACGTCATCCTGCACAACACCTACTACGTCGTGGCGCACTTCCACTACGTGCTGTCGCTCGGCGCCGTCTTCTCGATCTTCGCCGGCTTCTATTACTGGATCGGCAAGATGAGCGGAAAGCCCTACCCCGAGTTCTGGGGCAAGGTGCATTTCTGGATGCTCTTCATCGGCGCCAACCTGGTCTTCTTCCCGCAGCACTTCCTGGGTGCCCAGGGCATGCCGCGCCGCTATCCGGACTATCCTGACGCCTTTTGGGGCTGGAACCTGGTCTCCTCGGCCGGGGCCTACATCTCCACCGCCTCGATGTTCGTCTTCTTCTATGTCTGCTGGAAGACCTTCGCCTCGAAGGAGCATCTGGCCGACAACTACTGGGGCGAGGGGGCGACCACCCTCGAGTGGCAGGTCAGCAGCCCGCCGCCCTTCCATACCTTCGAGGAGCTGCCGCAGGTCCGTTAAGCCTGCGTCAGGTCACCGAGAAAGCGCCACATCCCGTAGGCCGGGGTGTGGCGTTTTTCATGGGGAGGGCCTACATCGCCCCCATGAGCGACGTCACCGCAGCCGCACCGCCGCAGGACCTGTCCGAGGTCAAGGACTGGGTCACCCTCCTCAAGCCGCGCGTCATCTCGCTGGTGGTCCTCACCGGCATCTGCGGCCTGCTCGTCGCCCCGGGCCACCTGCACCCGACGCTCGCCATCGCCGCCGTGCTCTGCATCGCGCTCGGCGCCGGCGCCTCGGGCGCCATCAACATGTGGTACGACCGCGACATCGATGCGGTCATGCGCCGCACCCAGAACCGGCCCATCCCCGCCGGGCGGATCGAGCCCGGGGCGGCGCTCTCCTACGGCGTCGGCCTCGCCGTTGCCTCCGTCCTCATTATGGGCCTGGCGACGAATTGGGTCGCGGCCGGCGTGCTGGCGCTTTCCATCGCTTTCTACGTCTTCGTCTACACCGCCTGGCTGAAGCGGCGGACCTCGCAGAACATCGTCATCGGCGGCGCCGCCGGCGCCTTCCCGCCGGTGATCGGCTGGGCCGCCGTCACCGGCGACGTGACGCTGGCGCCGATGATCCTCTTTGCCATCATCTTCTTCTGGACGCCGCCGCATTTCTGGGCGCTCAGTCTCTTCGCCCATGCCGATTACGAGAAGGTCGGCGTGCCGATGCTCCCCGTCACCCATGGCGCGCGCGAGACGCGGAAGCAGGTCCTCGTCTATACCCTGCTCCTGCTGCCGCTGACGCTGCTGCCGACGCTGCTCGGCTTCGCCGGCTGGCTCTACGCCGCCGCCGCCGTCCTGCTCGGCGCGGAGTTCCTCCGCCACGCCATCGCCGTCTGGCGCGACGAGCAGGATGAGGCCGGCCGCAGCCTCACCGGCGACCGCCCGGCCAAGAAGGCCTTCCGCTACTCGCTGCTCTACCTTGCTCTGCTCTTCGTGGCGCTTGCCGCCGACAAGGCCGTGCTCGGGTGATGACACCCGAGCAGCGCCTCGATTTCGACCGCCGGCGCCGCCAGAAGAACTGGGCGGTGCTCGGCGTGCTGGTCCTGCTCGTGGTGCTGTTCTTCGCCATCAGCACCGCCCGCGTGTTGAGAGGTTAATCCAATGACGCCCGCCGAGACCCTCCGCCGCCGCAACCGCCGCCTTGGCCTCGTGGTCGGCGGCGGCGTCGCCTGCATGGTCGGCCTCGCCTTCGCCTCCGTGCCGCTCTACGACATGTTCTGCCGGGCGACCGGCTATAACGGCACCGTACAGACCGGTGGTCCCGCTGCGCCCGGCGCCGCCGCCAATGCCGGTGCGGTGACCGTCCGCTTCAACGCCAATACCCATCCCGGCCTGCCCTGGCGCTTCACCCCGGAGGCGCCGAATGTCTCGCTTCGCCTCGGGGAGGAAGGAATGGGCTTCTACCGGGCCGAGAACCTCGCCGACCGCCCCGTCACCGGCGTCGCCACCTACAACGTGACGCCCGAGGTAGTGGGCAAGTATTTCCACAAGACCGCCTGCTTCTGCTTCAACGAGCAGACGCTGGAGGCGGGCCAGCGCGTCGACATGCCGCTCACCTTCTGGATCGATCCGGCCATCGCCGATGACCCGAACACGCGCGGCATCCGCACCATCACCATCAACTATACCTTCTTCCGCAGCCTCGACGATGCCGCCCGCACCGGCGCGCTGGCCAATGCCGGCCCGCATGTGGGCCCGGCCCGCACGACCACCGAGTAGCCGCCTCAGGGCTTGATAACGGCCGGTTTTTGGGGATTGATGCGCCCCGACCGGCGGGCCTCCTCCCGCAGAGATCAGGACGCGCAATGGCCAGTTCCACCGATATGACGGCGACCGCGGAACCCGCGCCGCTTCACAAGCACCCCTACCACCTGGTCGATCCCTCGCCCTGGCCGCTGGCCGGCGCCTTCGCGGGCGGCGCCCTGGTGCTCGGCATCGTGCTACTGGCGCATTACGGCATCCATTGGATGCTCTACCTCGGCGTCGCCAGCGTGCTGGCGACCATGTTCTTCTGGTGGCGCGACGTCATCCGCGAGTCCCGCACCCCGGGCATGCACACGCCCGTCGTGCGCATCGGCCTGCGCTACGGGATGATGCTCTTCATCGCCTCCGAGGTGATGTTCTTCGTCGCGTTCTTCTGGGCCTATTTCCACTACGCTCTTTACCCGCAGCATGTCTCCGGCGCGGTGGAGGCGATCTGGCCGCCCAAGGGCATCCTCACCTTCGACCCCTTCGGCCTGCCCTTCCTGAACACGATGATCCTGCTGCTCTCCGGCTGCACGGTGACCTGGGCCCATCACGCGCTGCTTCACAACGACCGGAAGTCGCTGATCGCCGGCCTCGCCCTGACCGTCGCACTCGGCCTCTCCTTCACCGCCTTCCAGGTGGTCGAGTATGCCGAGGCACCCTTCAAGTTCACCGGCGGCATCTATCCCTCGACCTTCTTCCTGGCGACCGGCTTCCACGGCTTCCATGTGATGGTCGGCACCATCTTCCTGGCGGTCTGCCTGGTCCGCGCCATCAAGGGCCACTTCAGCGCCCAGCGCCATTTCGGCTTCGAGGCGGCGGCCTGGTACTGGCACTTCGTGGACGTGGTGTGGCTCTTCCTCTTCGTCTGCATCTACTTCCTCGGCGCCGGCGAGATCGCCGAGCACTGAGCCTCCGGCCTCTTCCGCCAGGGCCGCTATCGCAGACGCGGTGGCGGCCCTTTCTCTTTGGCAGACCGCTTTCCGCCCCATATCGGTGAGCGATGCGCCGCCTCCTCCTCCCCGTCCTCGCCAGCCTGCCGGTCCTGGCCGCGCTGATCGCCCTTGGCACCTGGCAGGTCCAGCGCCTGCACTGGAAGCTCGACATCCTCGGCCGCATCGCGGCTGCCGAGGCCGCCCCCCCGGTGCCGCTCGCCGGCACCCCGTCGCCCTACAGCAAGGTCGTCGCCACTGGTCGCTTCGACCATGGGCGGGAGGTGATGCTCGGCATCGAGCTGCGCGGCACCACCCTCGGCGCCCGCCTCGTCACCCCGCTGCTGCGCGCCGATGCCCCGCCGTTGCTGGTCGATCGCGGCTGGGTGCCGATGGAGCGCGGCCAGGGCATCGACCGGCCCGAGGGCGAGGTCGCCGTCACCGGCTATGTGCGGCAGGTCGATACGCGCGACTGGAACTCGCCGCGCGACGACCTGGCCGCCCGCCGCTTCTACGTCTTCGACCCGGACGTGATCGGCGCCGCCCTCGGCCTGCCGCCGCCCGCCCCCTTCGGCCTCGTCGCCCTCGCCGCACAGGGTACGGGCCCCATGGCGCTCCCCGCCGCCGCCCGCAGCCTGCCGCGGCCGGACAACCCGCATCTCGGCTATGCCATCACTTGGTACGGCCTTGCCGCCGCCCTGGTCGGGGTCGTGGCCTCCTTCCTCCTCCGCAGCCGCCGGGAGCACGCCGCATGAGCCACGCCGCCTATGGCCGCCTCGCCACCCGCTTCGCCCGCATCGCGACGCTTGGCGAGGCCAGCGCCATGCTGCACTGGGATGCCAGCGCGATGATGCCCCCAGGCGGCGGCGCGGCGCGCGGCGAGCAGCTGGCGACGCTGGCCGGCCTTCGCCACGAGCTGCTGACCACCCCCGAGGTCGCCGACGACCTCGCTGCCGCCTCCGCCAAGGGCGAGTGGGAGGAGGCCAACCTTGCCCTGATGCGCCGCGCCCATCGCCGCGCCACTGCCCTCCCGACCGACCTCGTCGAGGCCGCCGAGCGCGCCAACGCCGCCTGCGAGAAGGTCTGGCGCACCGCCAAGGCCCGGTCCGACTTCGCGCTGGTCCGCCCCCATCTGGCGGAGGTCGTCCGCCTCCAGCGCGAGACCGCCGCCGCCCTCTCTGACGCCCTTGGCCTCTCCCCCTATGACGCGCTGATGGACGGCTTCCAGCCCGGCATCGCCGCCGCCGATGTCGAGCCCGTCTTCGCCGCCTACGAGTCCTTCCTCGCCGAAGCCCTGCCGCGTGCCGAGGCCCTGCAGGCCGCCCGCGGCACGCCGCAGCCGCTGCCCGGCCCCTTCCCGGTGGAGATCCAGCGCCGCCTCTGCGGGTCGATCTCCACCCGCCTCGGCCTCGACTACGACCATGCGCGGCTGGACGAGAGCCTCCACCCCTTCTGCGGCGGCACGCCGACCGACATCCGCATCACCACCTTCTACAGCGAGGCGGAGGTCGGGAAGGCGTTGATGGGCGTCATCCACGAGACCGGCCACGCCCTCTACGAGGCCGGCCTCCCCGCCGCCTGGGCCCGCCAGCCGGTCGGCGAGGCCGCCGGCATGGCCGCCCACGAGTCGCAGAGCCTGCTGATGGAGATGCAGGCCTGCCGCTCCGATGCCTTCCTCGCCTTCCTCGGCGGCGAGTTGCACGGGGCCTTCGGCGGCGACCCGGCCCCCTATGCGACGGCCAACCTCGCCCGCCTTTGGCGGCGCGTCTCCCGCGGCTTCATCCGCGTCGATGCCGATGAGCTGACCTACCCCGCCCATGTCATCCTTCGCTTCCGCCTGGAGCGCGCGCTGATCGGCGGCGAGCTCGCCGTCGCCGACCTCCCCGGCGCCTGGGCCGAGGGCTTCACCCGCCTGCTCGGCCTCGCCCCGCCCGACGACGCCCATGGCTGCCTGCAGGACATCCACTGGCATGACGGCGCCTTCGGCTATTTCCCGAGCTATACCCTCGGCGCCATGGCCGCCGCCCAGCTGATGGGTGCCGCCCGCCGCGCCCTGCCGGACCTCGACGGGTCGCTCGCCACCGGCGACATGGCCCCGCTGCTCGGCTGGCTCCGGGCGAATGTCCACGGCCAGGGCTCCCGCCTCGGCTTCCAAGACCTGCTGCGGGCGGCCACCGGCAAGCCGCTCGACCCGGCCGACTTCATGGCGCATCTCCGCAGCCGCTACCTGCAATAGGCGGGGATGAGCCGGAACCACGCCCTCGACAGCCTGCGCGGGCTGGCGGCGCTGGCCGTCGCCCTCGGCCATTGCGTCCTCGCCGTCACCGGCCATGGCGCCTGGACGCTGCGCCTCGCCGACCTCCCGGACGCCGACGCCCCCGCCATCCTCGCCCGCCTCGGCCATGCCCTCTTCCCGGCCGATGCCGCGGTGCTGGTCTTCTTCGCCCTCAGCGGCCATGTGCTCTGATCCGCCTGCGCCCGTCACCCGGGCGGCTTGCTGACCGGCCTGCCGGACTGGGTGCTGGCCCGCCTCTACCGCCTACTGCCCGTCGCCATGGCGAACGCCCTCTCGCTCGGCCTGCTCGCCGAGGCCGAGGCGGAGCGGCTGATCGGCAACATGCTGCTGCCCCGCTATGACCTGGACGGCCCCGCCTGTTCGCTGCAGGTGGAGATGGTGGCGAGGCTCGGCCTCTTCCTCGTCCACCAGCTGGTGAGCGGGCAGGGCAGGGGCCTCGCCATCACCTTCGCCCTGTCGGTCCTGCTGCTGCCGCTGCTGCGCGGGGTGCTGCCGATGGCGGTCTATTTCCCCATCTTCCTCGCCGGCGCCCTGATCGCCGACATGCCCCGCCCACTCCGGCTCGGCGCGATCCCCTGGCTCGGCCTCGCCGCCCTGCTGCTCGGCGGCCTCCTCGGCTGTGGCGGCGCCGGCCGCGCCGTCGAGTCGCTCGGCGCCGTGCTGGTGGTGGCCGCCGTCGCGCATCGCCAGCTGGCCTGGCTGCTGCACCCGGCGCTGCTCGCGCTCGGCCGGATCAGCTACCCCTTCTACCTCTTACACAGCCTCGGCCTGGCCTTGGCGGCGCCGCTGGCGATGCCGGCCGGTACCGCCGGGCAGGTATGGCCCTCGCCCTCCTGTCCCTTGCGATCGCCATCCCCGTCGCCTGGCTGCTGCATGTCGCGGTGGAGGCGCCGCTGACGCGGGCCCGCGCGCCTGCCGGCGCCCAGGCAGGTCAAACATCTAGCTTCCTAGCTATCCCGCTCCGGTCTAGCCTGCGCCGATGCGGGACGGCTCGACGCTTGCCCATACCCAGTGGCGCCTCGGCATGAGCATCGCGCAGATCGCGCGGCGATGGCGCGGGCGGCTGGACGCACGCATCGCCGATTTCGGCCTGACCGAGGCGCGCTGGCTCGCCCTGCTCACCCTTTCCCGCAGCGGCGACGGCATTACCCAGAAGGAACTGGCCAACCGCCTGTTGATCGAGGGCCCGACCCTGGTCCGCACCCTCGACTGGCTGGAAGGGGAGGGGCTGGTGGAGCGCCGCAGCTCCGCCCAGGACCGCCGCGCCAAGACCCTGCACCTGACCGAGCGCGCCCTGCCGCTCATCCAGCGCATCGAGGCCGCCGCGACCATCGTCCGCGCCGAGATCCTCGCCGGCATCCCGGAGGACGACCTCGCCGCCTGCCTCGCCGTGCTGGAGCGCGTGGCGATCGGCCTCGCTACCCCTCCGTCTGGCGGCTAACCCGCACCACCGCCTCGTTCCGCCGCAGCGGCGGCAAGGTCCAGGGCGGATCGTAGAACCAGTCGAAGGCTTCCCCCTCCGCCCGCCACGGCCCCACGGCGAGCGCCGCCAGCAGCCGCACTCGCGCCGCGGCGGCGGCCTCGGCTCCCGGCACGCCCGCGTAACGCAGCACCGCCACCCGCTCGCCGGGAATGGTGACGATGGCGACGTGCCCATCCTCCGGCACCGGCGCCGCCTCGGCGCTGGCGATCTCCGCCGGCAGGAAGAACCGGATCACCCATCCCCCCGGCGCCGCCGCTTGTCCGACCGGGGCCGTCATGGCGATTCGCACCGAGTCCTGCGCCACGGGCGCCGTCATGGCGATCCGCACCCGCCCCCGGTTGCCGCCGAAGATATAGCCGGCCAGCCGCCGGAACCCCTCCCGCCGTGCCGCCTCCTCGCTGCCGGCCTCGACCAGCGTCTCGGCCGCGACCCGCGGCGCATAGTCGCGGATTTCCACCTCGCCTACCCGCTCCACCACGGCGAAGCGCGGCTCCTCCGTCCCCGACCTCACGCCGACGACCGAACAGGCCCCGAGCAGCAGCCCCGAGGCGGCGGAAAGCAGGCGGCCGAGCATGGCGGAAACTCCCTCATGGCCCGGATGACATAGGCGGCCCCGCCGTCCCCGCTACTCCACCCGGAGCGCCGCCCCCGCCGCCAGCGGCGCCAGCGGCAGCGCCGCCGCCACCAGCGCGCCCAGCAGAAGCAGATAGGGCCGCGCCTCCAGCCCCGCCGCCGCCGCCTCGATCCCCGCCGCGCCGAAGATGACGGCCGGGATCGCCAGCGGCAGCACCAGCAGCGGCAGCAGCACGCCCCCCCGCCGCGCCCCCAGCGTCAGCGCCGCCCCCGCCGTCCCCAGCAGCGACAGGAAGGCAGTCGCCAGCCCGAGCGCCGCCATCGCCGCCGGCCAAGCCTCCGTCGCCAGGTTGAGCATGGCGCCCGCGACCGGCGTCGCCACCAGCAGCGGCAGCCCCGTCACCAGCCAATGCGCCAGCGCCTTGGCCAGGGCGACAACCGCCGCCCCCATCCCCGACAGCAAAAGTTGGTCGAGCGTCCCATCCTCCGCATCCGCCCCGAACAGCCGGTCGAGCGGCAGCAGCGCCGCGAGCAGGCCAGCGGCCAGCAAGGCCCCCGGCGCCAGCCGCGCCAGGGCTTCCGGCGCCGGCCCGATGCCGAAGGGGAACAGCGCCGCGACGAGCACGAAGAACAGCACCGCCGCCAGCGAATCCGCCGGATGCCGAATGGCCAGTCGCATCTCCCGCCCGAGCAGCGCCCCGAACCCCCTCACAGCCGCAGCTCCCGGGCGCTCGGCAGCGGCAGCGGCAGATGCGTCGCCGCCAGCACCATCCCGCCCGCCGCGCGATGCCGCGCCAGCAGCCCGCCGAGTCGCTCCACGGACGCCGCATCCAGCCCCACCGTCGGCTCGTCCAGCAGCCAGATTGCCGCCGGGGCAAGGGCCAGCCGGGCGAGGGCCAGCCGCCTTTTCTGCCCCGAGGACAGCACCCGCGCCGGTAGCTCAGCCAGCGGCCCCAACCCAAGCTGATCGAGCGCCGCCCCCGCATCCCCGCCCCAGAGCCGGGCAAAGAAACCCAGATTCTCCCGCGCCGTCAGCGCCGGCTTCAGCGCATCCGCATGCGACAAATACCGCAGCCGTCCCGCATGCGCCGCCCGATCGGCGAAGGCATCCGCCCCCTCCCACAGCAGCCGTCCCTCCTCGGGCGCGAGCAGCCCGGCCAGCAGCCGCAGCAGGGTCGATTTCCCGGCGCCGTTCGCACCCGTCAGCAAGACTGCCGCTCCCGCCTCCACCTTGAAGGAAAGCCCGGCGAAGACGACTCTTTCACCTCGCCGGCAGGCCAGGTTTTCCGCTTGCAGCATGGCCAGTTGCGAATCCCTCTCATCTGGCCTTGACAATTGCACGGCCCATGGACCAGCCCGCGGCAGCGTGGTTAAAACCGCCAGCCCCGCATCGCAGCATAGCCGATGCGGTTCAAGAAAGGGGCCCCCGCACCATGCGCATGATCGGGCAGGACAGCCTGAAGACCCGCCGCACCCTTGAGGTGGACGGCAAGACCTACAACTATTTCAGCCTGCCCGAGGCGGCCCGCACGATCGGCGACATCGCGCGCCTGCCCTACAGCCTGAAGGTGCTGCTTGAGAACGTCCTCCGTTACGAGGATGGCCGCAGCTACACGGTGGAGGACGCGAAGTCGATCGCCGGCTGGCTCCCCGCCGGCCATTCCGACAAGGAGGTGCCGTTTCGCCCCTCCCGCATCCTGATGCAGGATTTCACCGGCGTCCCCGCAGTCGTCGATCTGGCGGCCATGCGTGATGGGATCATCGCCCTGGGCGGCGACCCACGGAAGGTGAACCCGCTCGTCCCCGTCGACCTCGTCATCGACCACTCGGTCATGGTCGATGTCTCCGGCACGCCGCAAGCCCTGCAGCGCAACGTCGACATCGAGTTCCAGCGCAACGGCGAGCGCTACGAGTTCCTCCGCTGGGGCCAGGCCGCCTTCGACAATTTCCGCGTCGTCCCGCCCGGCACCGGCATCTGCCACCAGGTGAACCTCGAATACCTCGCCCAGGTCGCCTGGACCGCGCAGGACATCGGCGACACCTATGTCTACCCCGATAGCTGCTACGGCACGGACAGCCACACGACGATGGTCAACGGCCTCGGCGTGCTCGGCTGGGGCGTCGGCGGCATCGAGGCGGAGGCCGCGATGCTCGGCCAGCCGATCGCCATGCTCATCCCGGATGTCATCGGCTTCAAGCTGACCGGCAGGCTGCGCGAGGGCGTCACCGCGACCGACCTCGTGCTGACCGTCACGCAGATGCTCCGCAAGAAGGGCGTCGTCGGCAAGTTCGTCGAGTTCTTCGGCCCGGGCCTCGACGACCTCCCGCTCGCCGACCGCGCGACCATCGGCAACATGGCCCCCGAATACGGCGCCACCTGCGGCTTCTTCCCGGTCGATAGCGTCACCATCGGCTATCTCCGCCTGTCCGGCCGCGAGGAGCACCGCATCAAGCTGGTCGAGGCCTATGCCAAGGCCCAGGGCATGTGGCGCGACAGCTCCACGCCCGACCCGGTCTTCACCGACACGCTCGAGCTCGACATGGGGACGGTCGAGCCCTCGCTCGCCGGCCCGAAGCGGCCGCAGGACCGCGTGGCGCTGTCCAACGCCGCGACCAGCTTCGCCAAGGACCTCGCCGCCGGCACCATGGGCGTGCCCGGTGACGAGGCGACCAAGCGCGTCCCCGTCGAGGGCGCCAATTACGATCTCGGCCATGGCGATGTCGTCATCGCCGCGATCACCAGCTGCACCAACACTTCGAACCCCTATGTGATGGTCGCCGCCGGCCTCGTTGCCCGCAAGGCGCGCGAGAAGGGCCTCGCCCCGAAGCCCTGGGTGAAGACCTCGCTCGCCCCCGGCAGCCAGGTGGTCACCGAGTATTTCGAGAAGTCCGGCCTGCAGGCCGATCTGGATGCCATCGGCTTCCAGACCGTCGGCTATGGCTGCACCACCTGCATCGGCAACTCCGGCCCGCTGCCGGACCCGATCGTGGACGCCATCGAGAACAACAAGCTGGTCGCCGCCTCGGTGCTCTCGGGCAACCGCAACTTCGAGGGCCGCGTGCATGCCAATGTGCGCGCCAACTACCTGGCCTCGCCGCCGCTCGTCGTCGCCTATGCGCTGGCCGGCACCATCACTAAGGACATCACCAAGGAGCCGATCGGCACCGGCAGCGATGGCCAGCCCGTCTACCTGAAGGATATCTGGCCGACGCAGAAGGAGGTGAACGACACCGTCCATGCCTGCGTGACGCGCGAGATGTTCCAGGGGCGCTACGGCGACGTCTTCAAGGGCCCGGAGCAGTGGCAGGCCATCCGCGTCGATGCGGACAGCGACACCTATCGCTGGAACAGCGGCTCCACCTACGTGCAGAACCCGCCCTATTTCGAAGGCATGTCGGCCGACATCAAGCCGGTGACCTCGGTCCACGGCGCCCGCGTCCTGGCCGAGCTGGCGGACAGCATCACCACCGACCACATCTCGCCCGCCGGCAACATCCGGAAGTCGAGCCCGGCCGGCGAGTACCTGCTGGAGCACCAGGTGCGGCAGGACGACTTCAACAGCTACGGCGCCCGCCGCGGCAACCATGAAGTCATGATGCGGGGCACTTTCGCCAACATCCGCATCAAGAACGAGATGGTCCCCGGCACCGAGGGCGGCGTCAGCAAGCACTACCCCTCGGGCGAGGTCGCGCCGATCTACAACACGGCGATGAAGTACAAGGCCGAGGGCGTGCCGCTGGTGGTGTTCGGCGGCAAGGAATACGGCACCGGCTCGTCGCGCGACTGGGCGGCGAAGGGCACCTTCCTGCTCGGCGTGAAGGCCGTCATCGCCGAAAGCTTCGAGCGCATCCACCGCTCGAACCTCGTCGGCATGGGCGTCCTGCCGCTGGTCTTCATGAATGGCGAGGACCGCAAGTCGCTCGGCATCCAGGGCGACGAGGTGATCGACATCCTCGGCCTCGAGCAGCTCTCGCCGCGCCAGTTGCTGGAGCTGGTCATCCGCCGCGCCGACGGCACCGAGACCCGCACCAAGGTCCTCAGCCGCATCGATACCGCGGACGAGGTCGAGTACTACAAGAACGGCGGCATCCTGCACTACGTGCTGCGCGGCATGGCGAAGGCGGCGTAAGCCGCCCATCGCACAGTCCGGGTAGGGAAGGAGGGCGCGGTCCGCAGGGGCTGCGCCCTTTTCCTTGTGCGGATGCCGGCCTAGCCTCCCCTCGCGGCCCGCAGAGGCCGCGGGAGGAATGCCATGACCCAACACACCGCGACGCGCCGCACCTTGCTGGCCGCCGGCGCCGGGCTGCTCGCCACGCCCGCCCTTGCGCAGTCCGTCCCATTCTCGGTCGGCACGGAGAAGCCCAAGCTCCAGGCCCCGCCCAACGCGACGGACTGCCACTTCCACATCTACAACGACAAGTACCCGCCGGCGCCCGGCGGCCTGCCCGCGCCCAACGCCTCGCCCGACGACTACCACGCGCTCCAGCGCCGCATCGGCACGACGCGCGGCGTCGTCGTCCAGCCCTCGCTCTACGGCACGAACAACAGCCCGACGCTGGAGGGGATGGCCGCGCTCGGCCTCAACTTCCGCGGTGTCGCCGTGGTCAACGACAAGGTCGAGGACGCCGAATTGCAGCGCCTCCACGCCGCCGGCATCCGCGGCACCCGCTTCAACCTCGCCCAGGCCGGCGCGACGACGCCCGAGATGATGGAGCCGCTCGCCCGCCGCATCAAACCGATGGGCTGGCACATCCAGATCAATGCGCCGGCCTCGGTCATCATGGTCCAGCGGGATCTGTTCCAGCGCATCGATGCCACGCTGGTCTTCGACCATCTCGCCCATGTCCCGCAGCCCGCCGGCACCGGCGATCCCGCCTTCGCCTTCATGAAGTCGCTGCTGGAGAAGGGGAATGTCTGGATGAAACTCTCCGGCGCCTATGCCGACACCAAGTCCGGCCCGCCTGCCTATGCCGATAGCAGCGCCGTCGCCCGCGCCTTTGCCCAGATCGCGCCGGACAAGATGGTCTGGGGCAGCGACTGGCCCCACCCGACCGAGAAGCCCGACAACAAGCCCGACGACGCCATCCTCTTCGACCTGCTCACCACCTGGGTGCCGGATGCGGGCCAGCGCCAGCGCGTCCTCGTCGACAACCCCGCCCGCCTCTACGACTTCCCCCGCTCATAACGAAAAAAGGGAGCCTTGCGGCTCCCTTCCGGTCTGCGCCTTCCGTGGCTTCGCCACGGAAGGATGCCTCGACGTTGCTCACCAGGCGCCCTTAAATCGGGGGGGCCGCGGCAACGCGCAGCGTTGTCGTAGGGAATATGAAGCGGGGATTTACCGGTCGTCCATCGCCGCGCCGATCTCGGCGCGCAGCTCGTCCTCGAGGCTCGGCTCCTCCTCGCGGACGATCTCCTCGCCACGGGCCTGGCGCTCGGCCTCCTCCTGGCTGCGGGCGACGTTGACCGTCACCGGGATATGCACCTCCGGGTGCAGCTCGACGCGCACCTTGGTGAGCCCCAGCGTCTTGATCGGCTGCTCCAGCAGCACCTGGCTGCGCGAGACGGTGAGGCCACCCTCCTTGCAGAGATCGGCGATGTCGCGCGCCGAGACGCTGCCATAGAGGCCGCCGCTCTCGCCCGCCTGACGGATGATGGTGACGGTGAGGCCGTCCATCCGCTCGGCCACGCGCTCGGCCTCCTCGCGGCGCTTCAGGTTCTGTGCCTCGAGCTGGGCGCGCTGCGACTCGAACTTCTCGAGATTGGCCTTGTTGGCGCGGATCGCCTTGCCGAGGGGCAGGAGGAAGTTGCGGGCGTAGCCCGGCTTCACCTTCACCACCTCGCCCATCTGGCCGAGCTTCTCGACGCGCTGCATCAGGATGATGTCGATCATGGGGAAAACTCTCTCGTCAGCTGTTGCGCGGCGCCGGGCGCCGCCGGATTTGGTCGTAGAGGCCGAGGCCGACGAGGCCGGGGCCCATGATTTGCAGGAAAAGCAGCATCAGCAGGTAGAAGCCCGCCAGCATCGCCGTGGCACCCCGCCGGCCGCGCAGCCGCGCATGCACGCCGGCACAACCCTGGAGGAAGAACGGCACCAGCAGCAGCAGCAGGGCGGAGAGCGCGACCGCATCCCCATCCTCCGGCGCCGCCAGGAAGAAGCCCGCGGCGATGGCCGGCAGCGGCAGGTACCACCCCGGCAGCCGCACTGCGCTCCACGGCATGCGCGGAATCGGCAGCAGCCCGCGCCGGGCGAGGAAGCGCTCCGCCCCCGCCGCATTGGCCAGCAGGGCGATACCGGCCCAGAAGCCGATCGCCGCCGCCTTCACCCGCACCAGCTCGGCGACCAGCATCTCCTGTGCCGGCAGGCCGAGCCGGGCGAGGGCGATCTCCACCGCACGCCGCATCGCCGGCTCCACTCCGCCGTCATCGGCGAGGAAGAGCGCGGCGCCGAGCAGCACGGAGACCGGCCACAACCCGAGCAGGGCGAGCGGCAGGCCGGGCCCGCCACTGCGCAGCGCCGCCGCCAGCAGCAGCGGCACCGGCAGGCCGAAGAGCAGCAGGAAGACCAGCAGTGGCACGCTGCCGCCGACCAGCGCCAGCAGCACCGCCGCCAGAACTGTGCCCATCACGACGCTGCCGAGGCCGAAGCCGAGCCCCGCCGCGAAGAGCGGAAACGACGTCAGCCAGAACAGCACCGTGCCGCCGGGCAAGCCGCGAAAGGCCCACATGGCGCAGACGGTCGCGGCCAGTGCCGCGGCCGCCGCCGCCATCAGGCCCTCACGGGGCCGGCCGAGTGGTGCTGATGCCGTCACCGCCGCCAAGCCTCACTACCTCGGGTCCCGCCCTCAGTCGTTGATGACGTAGGGCAACAGGGCGAGGAAGCGCGCCCGCTTGATGGCATTGGCCAGCTCGCGCTGCTTCTTCGCCGAAACCGCGGTGATGCGGCTGGGGACGATCTTGCCGCGCTCGGAAAGGAAGCGGCTCAGCAGGCGGACGTCCTTGTAGTCGATCTTCGGCGCGTTCGGGCCGGAGAAGGGGCAGGACTTGCGGCGCCGGTAGAAGGGCCGGCGAGCGCCGACGGCCGGGCGGCGCGCCGCCGGCGTCATGTCGGAAGCGGGGATCTCGTCGGACATGGCTTACTCCTCGCCGCCCATGGAGGGATCGGCCATTTCGTCCCGCGGGCGGGCACGGAATTCCTCGCGCTCGTCGCCGCGCTCGCGGCGGCCGCTGCTGAAGCGCCCCGGCGGGCGGGGGCCGCGGAAGCCGCGGTCACGCTCGCGCTCCTCGCCTCGGCGGGAAAGGATGGCCGAGGGCGCCTCGTCGATCGCCTCGACGCGCAGCGTCATGACACGGAGCACGTCCTCGTTCAGCCCGAGCTGGCGCTCGGCCTCCTGCATCGCGGCCGGGGCCGTGTCGATGCCGAGGAGCATGTAATGCCCCTTGCGGTTCTTCTTGATGCGGTAGGCGAGGCCGCGCAGGCCCCAGTATTCGCGCTTCTTCACCTCGCCGCCCTGCTCGGCGACGATGCCGGCGACCAGCTCCGCGATCGCCTCGACCTGCTGCTGGGTGACGTCGTTGCGTGCGATGAACACGCTTTCATATAACGGCATGTGGAACCCCTCTGGCTGTCTCAGCCCGAGGCGACAGGCAGGATGCCGGGCGCGCAAATGGGCATAGCCGCGCGCGATGCCTCCGCGGCGGCAGGGAAGCGGGGCGTAAAGCACGGTTGGGGGTGGCGGCGCAAGGGGCCTGGAGCCTTTCCACCGAGGCGCCACCGCGGCCTGCCCTGGGAGGCAGGCCGCACGGTCGTCTGCCGGATCGGTTTCCGGTCGCGCTGGTTCACGGACCCCGTCCTAGAAGTCGAAGGACGCCGAGAAGACGAAGGTGCGTGGCGAGCCGACGGTCACGAAGTTGCCGGTGGTGAGCCAGTAGTTCTCGTCGAGGGCGTTCTCGAGGCTGGCGCGGAACACGACCGGCTTCCTGGCGATCTCGGTGCGGTAGCGCGCGCCGATATCGGTGCGCGTCCAGCCGTCGAAGCGCAGCGCGTTGGCGGTGGTGAGGTAGGAGCCAGAGGTATAGATCACCCGCCCGTTGAGGGCGAGGCCGGGCACCCAGGGCACGTCCCAGTCCAGCGCGGCCGAGACGGTCGTGTCCGGCACCCCGGGCGCGTCGTTGCCGCGCTCGGAGGCGATGGTGGGGTTGGTGAGCTCTGGCTTGATGAAGGTGGCGCTGGCGAGGGCGCGCAGCCCAGGCACGATCTCGCCATAGGCCGAGAGCTCCAGCCCCCGGTTGCGCTGCTCGCCGTCATAGGCGAGCTCGTTCGAGGCCGTCCGGATGGCGCTCGGCCGCGTGATCTGAAAGACGGAGGCGGTCGTCGTCACGCCGCCCCAGTCCACCCGCACCCCGGCCTCGACCTGCTGCGACTTGAACGGGGCCAGCACCGCGCCGACATTGGAATAACCCGCTCCGACGATGTCGCCGCGCGTCAGCCCTTCGGCGTAGTTCGCGTAGAGGGAGATGTTTTCCCGCGGCTTGATGACCAGTCCCGCCAGCGGCGTGGTCGCGCTGGCGTCGTAGCTGCTCGTCCGCCCGCCCGTGGTCGTGCTGTAGCCGATCACCCGGACATCCTGCTGCCGCACGCCGAGGGTCAGCAACACGCGGTCATTGGCGAAGGACAGGGTGTCGGCCACGGCGAAGCTGTTGAGCGTCGTGTCGGAAGCCCGCCGGGGGTCGGTCCGCGCCGCCGTGATGCCGGGAAGCCGCGCCGGGTTGTAGATGCTGGACGGGAAGCCGATGCCCGAGGTGACGTAGGCGTTGCCGGTTTCCTGTTGGAAGCCGGTATAGGCGAGGTTGAGCGTGTGGCCCACGCCCAGCAGGTTGAACCGTATGTTGGCGCCGGCGGTGCCGCTGACAGTCCTCGAATAGCTGTCGTAGAAAGCGTTGGTGACCCGGAAATTGCCGAGGGCGTCCACGCCGCCCGGGCGGGAATCGGGGAAGGTCTGCTCGTTCCAGCCGTCGCGGTAGCCCACGGCGGCATAGGCGGTCAGCCAGTCCGTCACGTCGTATTCGAGGCGCGTTGCGACCGTCGCATCCTGCTGCGAGAGCCGCGTCCCCGGATACCAGTTGCTGCGCGCATCGGGCGGGGAGGGGATGGTGGCGATGGTGGGCAGCAGGGTGACCTGCGGCCGGAAATTCCGGGTGTCGTCGCGCTGGAAGATGCCGTCGAGCGACCAGCGCAGGCGCTCGCCCCGGTAGTCCAGCCCCAGCGCGCCGAAGCCGCTGCGGAGGTTGCCGCGGTCGATCGAGGCCTCGCCGTCGCGGTACAGGCCGTTGAAGCGGATGCCCCACTCGCCGCTCCGCCCGTAGCGGCGTGCGACGTCGGCATGGAGGCCGAAATTGGCGCTGCCGACATAGGTCGTCGTCAGCCGGGTCAGGGGCAGGTCCCCGGCCCGCTTGCTGATGATGTTGATGCCCCCGCCGATGCTGCCGCCAGGCGCGATGCCGTTGATGAGCGCGCCAGGCCCCCGCAGCAGCTCGATCCGCTCGATGAGCTGAGCCTGCACGCGATTGGAGGAAACCAAGCCATACAGCCCGTTCAGCCCGACATCCTGGGCCTGAACCGGGAAGCCACGGATCTGGAAGGTATCGTCGAAGCCGTTGCTGCCGGTGGTCGTGCGCACCGAGGAATCATTGACCAGCGTGTCGGCCGCGGTGCGCGCCTGCTGGTCCTCGATCAGCTGCGAGGTGAAGTTGGTCGTGCTGAAAGGGACGTCCAGTACGCCCCTGGTCCCGAGCAGCCCGAGCGACCCGCCCCTTGCCACCTGGCCGCCGGCGTAAGGCGGGGGCAGCGCCCCCGGCGCCTGGCCAGCGGAACCGGTGATCTCCATCATCGGCAACCTGACCGATGACGAGTCGGCCGGGGTGGCCGGCAGTACGGCGGGGCTGGAAGGGTCCGCGGACGGTGCCTGCTGGGCCTGGGCCGCCGGCGCGAGCAGGAGGCCGCAGGAGAGCATCGTGGTGGCGACGAACGCTGTCGGGGCACAGGCCTTCAGGCCAGGAGCGGGGATTTCCCCAGGATGCTGCAATCTGCCCGCAGGCTGAACGAGCCGGCCCGGAACGGCCTTGCGGTGATGTCGACTCAACGGTGCCAATCCTTAACCTGAACGATGCCTGCGAATGCCTCTCATTATCATAAGCTTACAGCTCTGCAACCCTTCCCGTCCCGGGTCGGCAATGTTTCTAGCTGGGATGCGGGGGGTTGCGGCTTGGCGTCGTGCAGGGTCTGGGGAAGGCGCCGCATGGGGGAGCCGCCTTCGGTCAGCCGGCATGCGGCCGCTTTGCGGCGGAGCCTGGACCTGCCCTCCGCCGCATCGTCCTATCAGCCAGCGCCGCCGCCAGCGTCACACCCCGCCCATGCCCGGATAGCCGGCCCCCGACCGAGGGCCACGGACAGCGGGCGAGAGGCCACCTACCCCTTCTGCACCCCCCAGAAGGTCGGAAACCCCTTGGCGACGCCGGTGATGTTGGCCCGGTAGGCCGTCGGCTGAATGTACTGCCCGAGCGGCACGCTGGGGACGTCCCGCATCGCCTGCACCTGCATCTCCCGGCAGGCCGCCTGCTGCCCCGCCAGGTCCGGCGCCGCGAACCAGGCGTCCCGCAGCTGTTCAAGCCGCTCGCTGACGCTCCAGCCCGGCCAGGCCCCGGTCTCGGCGCCATTGCCGCGGATGGCATAGTGGCTCGCCGGGTCCATGTGGTCCGCCCCCTCCCAGCTGGTGTTGAGGCAGCTCCACCCGCCCTGCGCGACGGGCCCGCGGTTGTTCCGCCGCTGCAGCATGGTCCCCCAGTCGGTGGCGATGTAGTCGACCTTCAGGCCGATCTTGCCCATCGCGTCCGCCATCACCTCGCCGATCGCCTTGAGGTGGGTGTAGTCGGCGGCCACCAGCAGGGCGACCGTCTCGCCGCCATACCCTGCCTCCGCCAGCAGCCGGCGCGCCTTCTCGTAGTCGCGCGGCCCCTGCAGCGGGTCGAGCCCGGCCTCGCTTGCCATCGGCGTGCCGGGGCAGAAGATGCCGTGCGGCACATGGTACATCGCCGCATCCTCGCCGACGATCGCCTGCATGAAAGCGGTCTGGTCGAAGGCATGCAGCAGGGCCTGCCGCGCCTGCGGCTTGTCGAAGGGCGGCTGCAGGTGGTTGGGCCGCATCATGCAGACCGTGCCCGTCGCGTTCGTCACCTCGATTCGGATGCGCCGGTCCCGCCGCAGCAGCGGCATCAGGTCATGCGTCGGGTTCTCCCACCAGTCCTGCTCGGCTCGCTGGATCGCCGCCACCTTGGTCGCCGCATCGGGGATGGTGGTCCACTCGACGCGGTCGAGATGCACCACCTTCGGTCCCGCATTCCAGCTCGCCCGCTGCCCCTCGCGGGGGACATACTTCTCGAATTTCGCATAGACGTTGCGCGAGCCCGCGACGCGCTCGTCGGCGATGAAGCGGAAGGGCCCGCTGCCCACCATCTCCGTCACCTGCTTGAACGGGTCGGTATTCGCCAGCCGCTCCGGCATCATCGCCGGCATCGGCGAACTGACCTTGCCCAGCGCCTCCGGCAGCAGCGGGAAGGGCCGCGACAGGCGGAAGCGAATGGTGCGGTCATCCGGCGCCGACAGCTCCTCGGTCGCCGCCATCAGCGCCCCGCCCAGCGCATCCCGCTTCGCCCAGCGCCGGATGCTGGCGACGCAGTCCCGCGCCAGCACCCGCTCCCCGTCATGCCAAAGGAGCCCCGGCCGCAGCGTCAGCGTCCAGAGCTTCCCGTCATCCGCGACGACATGCCCCTCCACCATCTGCGGCGAGGCCTTGAAGCTGCCGTCCTGCCCATAGAGCGTGTCGAAGACCATGTGCCCATGGCCGCGCGTGACATAGGCCGTGGTCCAGTGCGGATCGAGGAAGGCCAGGTCGATCTGCGGGATGAATTTCAGCACCCGCGACCCTTGCGCGGCGGCGAGCCGCGGCATGGCGAGGCCGGCCGCCCCGGCCAGCACGGTGCGACGGTTCAGGCGGATATCCATGGCTCTTTGCCCCCAACGTGGCGTGCGGCCCGGCCTTGCTCCCCGGCGCCGAGCCTAGGCCATCGCGGCACGGGATGACAAACACCCCCCATCCGCACTATGCAGCGCCGCAAATCCCTCCAACCCGGAACGGTGGCCCGCCCTTGCGACATTTTCCGCCCTTTCTCCTGCTGCTGCTCGCCGCCTGCGGTGCCGACTACTCGCCGGACACCTACGCCACGCGCGCCGTCCAGCAGGCGAACAAGGTGGAGCAGGGGATGGTGGTCGGCCGGCGCGAAGTGAGCGTCACCGCCGAGGGCAGCACCGGCGCCGCCACCGGTGCCGCCGCCGGCGGCGTGCTCGGCGCCCAGGCACCGGGCGGCGGCCTCGGCTCGGCACTCGGCGGCGTCGGTGGCGCGCTGCTCGGCGGCCTCATCGGCACCACTGCCGAGCATGTGGCGGGCGACACCAAGGCCTTTGAATACGTCGTCCGCACCACCGGCAAGAACGAGTTGATCTCGGTGACGCAGCGCGACCAGACGCCGCTGGTCGTCGGCCAGCGCGTGCTGGTCATCGCCGGCAACCAGGCCCGCATCGTCCCCGACTACACCACCGAGCCGCCCGCCACCCCGGCTGCCGCCGCCGCGGCGGCGGCCACCGCCACCCCGCAGCCCCGGCCGGCGGCCGCCACGCCCCCTCCCGGCGGCGAGGCCGCCCTGCCGCCCGCGCCACCCCCGCCGGTCGTCGTCCCGCCACCGCCCGCCCCACCCGCCGAGGCCGCGGCCGACCCCGCTCCGCAAGCCCCGGCGCAGTCCGGCCCCGCCCAGGCGGCGCAGAATGCCCTGACCTCCCAGCTCCCGCCGGTGGCGCAGGGCGTTGCCCGTGGCGTCACCGCTTCGCCCTGAGGCAGTCCCTCCGGTGATTGACAGGCGTGTGACAGGCCGGTAGGCCCCGCCGCCAACCGCGCACGCTCCGAGGAAACCGTCCATGGCAATGGCCTTCGTCTTCCCTGGCCAGGGCAGCCAGGCCCCCGGCATGGGCCGCGACCTCGCCGCCGCCTTCCCCGTCGCCCGCGAGGTCTTCCAGGAAGTGGACGAGGCGCTGAAGCAGCACCTTTCCCGCCTGATGTTCGAGGGCCCGGCGGAGGAGCTCACCCTCACCGCCAATGCCCAGCCCGCGCTGATGGCCCATTCCGTCGCCGTGCTCCGCGTGCTGGAAGGGGAGGGGGGCTTCGAGCTTCCCGCCCGCGTCGCCCTCGTCGCCGGCCATTCCCTTGGCGAGTACAGCGCACTCACCGCCGCCCGCGCCTTCGACCTCCCGACCGCGGCCCGCCTGCTCCGCCTCCGCGGCGAGGCGATGCAGAAGGCGACCCCGCCTGGCACCGGCGCCATGGCCGCGCTGCTCGGCGCCGAACTCGCCCAGGCCCAGGCGATCTGCGACGCCGCCAAGGCCGACCCCGAAACCGGCCAGGAGGAGGTGGTCCAGATCGCCAACGACAATGGCGGCGGCCAGGTCGTCATCTCCGGCGCCAAAGCCGCCGTCGAGCGCGCCATCGCCGCCGCGCCGTCCCACGGTATCAAGCGCGCCCTGCCGCTGCCCGTCTCCGCCCCGTTCCATTGCGCGCTGATGGCCCCCGCCGCCGACGCCATGGCGGAGGCCCTGGCCGAAGCCGCGATCCAGGCGCCGCTCGTGCCTGTCATCGCCAATGTCACCGCCGCCAAGGCAACCGACCCAGTCGAGGTCCGCCGCCTGCTGGTCGAGCAGGTGACGGCCACCGTCCGCTGGCGCGACTGCGTCGCCAGCATGGCGGCGATGGGTTGCGACCGCTTCGTCGAGCTTGGCGCCGGCAAGGTTCTGACCGGCCTGATGAAGCGCAATGCGCCCGACGCCACGGCCAGCGCCATCGGCACCCCGGCCGAGGTCGAGGCCTTTCTCAAGACTCTCTGAACCTTTGCCGCCCCGATCACGTGGAGCTCGATCACGCAGCCAGGGCGGCATGTTCAGCCGTGGGTCACGCAAGCGCCCGAGGCCTCCCACCCTTGTGGACGGGAACTGGCACCGCAGCAGCACCCTCCGCAGGGAGGTCGAAGGCTACCGACGGCGCAACGCCTCCCATGGCCGGCGGAAGACCCCCGCCAGCGACCCGGACCCGGATCGGCCGGTGTTTCGCGCTGGGCGGCATCGGCGAGGCCGGTGCCGCCCCCCCCCCTCGACCCGGCCGCCCGCGGCCTCAACCCATGACGGGAACCCCAGCATGTTCGACCTGACCGGCCGCACCGCCCTCGTCACCGGCGCCACGGGCGGCATCGGTGCCGCCACCGCCCGCGCCCTCCATGCCCGCGGCGCGAAGCTGGCACTCACCGGCCGCCGAGCCGCCGAGCTGGAGGCCCTGGCCGCCGAGCTGGGCGGGGAGGGCGTGCTCGTCGCTCCCGCCGACCTCGCCGACCCCGCCGCACCGGCCGCGCTGGTGGAGCAGGTGGAGGGCACCTTCGGCAGCCTCGACATCCTGGTGAACAATGCCGGCTTCACCCGCGACATGCTGGCGCTGCGCATGGGCGACGCCGACTGGGCCGCAGTGCTGGAGGTGGACCTTACCGCCCCCTTCCGCCTCGCCCGCGCCGCGCTGCGCGGGATGATGAAGCGCCGGCACGGGCGCATCGTCTCCATCGCCTCGATCGTCGGCGTCACCGGCAATCCCGGCCAAGCGAACTACGCCGCCGCCAAGGCCGGGCTGATCGGCATGAGCAAGTCGCTGGCGCAGGAGGTGGCGACGCGCGGCGTGACGGTGAACGTCGTCGCCCCCGGCTTCGTCAAGACAGCGATGACCGACGCCCTGCCCGAAGCAGCGCGGACCAAGCTCATGGAGCGCATCCCCGCCGGCCGCATGGGCACGCCCGAGGACATCGGCGCCGCCGTCGTCTACCTCGCCAGCGCCGAGGCCGCCTGGGTCACCGGCCAGACCCTCCACGTCAATGGCGGCATGGCGATGATCTGACCGGGGCAGGGGGCTCCCTAGTCGACCACCGCCCCCGCCGCCTTGACGACCCCGGTCCAGAAGGGGATCTCGCGCCGGATGAAGGCGCCGAATTCCTCGGGCGAGGGCGAGGTCACGACCTGCAACCCCTCGCCGGCCAGCTTCGCCACGACGCCCTGCTGGCCCAGCGCCCGGAGCGTCGCCTCGTGGAGGCGCGTCACCACCGGCGCCGGCAGGCGCGCCGGCCCCCACATCCCCCACCAGCCTCCGATGTCGAGCTGCGGCAGGCCGGCCTCCTCCGTGCCGATCACCTCGGGGATGACCGGGAAGGCGCGGCGGGTGGTGAGCGACAGCCCCCTTAGCTGCCCGGTACGGATGAAGGGCAGCACCACCGGCGGGGTGCCGATGGTGAGCGGCACGTCGCCGGCCAGCACCGCCTGCAGCGCCGGCGCTCCGCCGCGGAAGGGCACATGGGTCAACTCGATGCCCGCCACCTTCTCCAGCATGGCGCCTGCGAGGTGCGACGGGGTGCCGTTGCCCGGCGTGGCATAGGCCAGGCGCCCCGGCTCGGCCCGCGCCCGCTCGATCAACCCGCGCAGGGAGGTGATGCCGGTCGCGGGCGAAACGGTGATGATCGTCGGGTAGTCGGCGATCTCGGTGATCGGTGTGAAATCGGCGACGGGGTCGAAGGGCACGCGGCGGTAGAGGGCCGGGTTGACCGCGTGGCTGAAATTGCCGCCGATCAGCACGGATGTGCCATCCGGCTCGCTGCGGGCCACGTATTCGGTGGCGATGTTGCTGCCCGCGCCGGGCCGGTTGTCGACGACGACCGCCTGGCCCAGCTCCCGCCCGACCGCCTCGCCGAGCACCCGCGCCACGAGGTCGCCCGACCCGCCCGGCGGGAAGCCGACAACGAAGCGGATCGGCCGGCCCGGCTGCGCGCGCAACGGGGCGGGCGCGAGCGCGGCCGCGCCGCTGCCGATCAGGAACGCCCGGCGAAAGACCGACATGCCGCTTCCTCCTGGGCCTGCGAGGGGCCCGTTCTTGCTTGTGGACCGACTAAACCCCGCAACGCCTCCCGGCGCCAGTAGCCGCGGGCACGGGAGGCCCGTCCGTCCCGGCCTCCGGCATCCATGGTCCGGCCCATCGCTTTTTGTTGCGCCATCGCCCGCGCAACCCGAGACTGCCTGGCCCGCTTCAGCCGCAGCAGCCGAGGCAGCGATGGTGCGTCTCACTCCGCCCCGACTTCCGCCGGACTCCCTGGTCGGGCCCTGGCCCGACGGGCCCTGGTGGCTGCTCGGCGCCGCCGCGCTCGCCGCCCCCTTTGCCGTGTTCGCCCAGGGTGCCGACCTGCATCTGGCGGTCGCCGCCGGCCTCGCCTGCCTCGTCTCGCCCTCGGCCGCGATCGAGGCGATGATGGGCGTCGCCCGCCTCGCCCAGCTGGCTGCCCCGCCGCGTTGATGCTGCGCCGCGTCATCCGCGCAGGTCACGCCGAAGCCACCAAAGGGACTTGCCAGCGCCGCCAACACCGCCTACGCCCCGTCCGGGTTCCGCGTTAACCACCCCCCGCCTCCGTGCGGCACGCCGCGATTCCGGGCATGGGCTGGTCGACGCCGGGGGCATGACTGTTGATTTGGAGACTGGCACGCGATGAGCGAGACCGCCGAGAAGGTTAAGAAGATTGTCGTCGAGCACCTCGGCGTGGACGAGGCCAAGGTGACCGAGGACGCCTCCTTCATCGACGACCTGGGCGCCGACAGCCTCGACACCGTCGAGCTGGTGATGGCCTTCGAGGAGGCCTTCGGCGTGGAGATCCCGGACGATGCGGCCGAGAAGATCACCACGGTGAAGGACGCCATCGCCTATATCGACGGCCAGAAGGGCTGAGGCCCTTCTCCGCCACGACCGAGACTGGGAAGAGGGTGTAGCGTGTTCGCACAGGCTGCCGCGCCGCGGCGCGTTGTCGTCACCGGCATGGGCATCGCCAGCCCGCTCGGCCTCGGCGTCGAGCGGGTTTGGAAGCGCCTCGTCGAGGGGCAGAGCGGCATCGCCGCCATCCAGTCCTTCGACGTGAAAGACCTGCCGGCCAAGGTCGCCGGCCAGGTTCCCGTCGGCACCAAGGCCGAAGGCGGGCTCGACCTCGCCGAATGGATCTCGGTCAAGGATCAGAAGAAGATGGACCGCTTCATCCAGCTCGCCCTCGTGGCGGCGGTGGAAGCGGTCGAGGATTCCGGCTGGATGCCGGAGGATGAGGAAGGCCGTTGCGCCACCGGCGTGATGATCGGCTCCGGCATCGGCGGCCTCACCACCATCTACGAAAGCTCCCAGCTCATCGCCCAGGGCAAGGGGAAGCGCGTCTCGCCCTTCTTCATCCCGAGCGCGCTGATCAACCTCGCCTCCGGCCATGTCTCCATCCGCTACGGCTTCAAGGGCCCGAACCATGCGGTGGTGACGGCCTGCGCCACCGGCGTGCACGCCCTCGGCGACGCCGCCCGGCTGATCGCCTTCGGCGATGCCGATGTCATGGTCGCCGGCGGCGCCGAGGCCGCGGTCAGCGAGATCGGCATGGCCGGCTTCTGCGCCTCCCGCGCCCTCTCCACCGCCTACAACGACAACCCGGCCGAGGCCTCCCGCCCCTGGGACGAGGGCCGCGACGGCTTCGTCATGGGCGAGGGCGCCGGCGTCGTCGTGCTCGAGGAGTACGAGCACGCGAAGAAGCGCGGCGCGAAGATCTATGCCGAGGTCATCGGCTACGGCATGTCGGGCGACGCCCACCACATCACCGCCCCGTCGGATACCGGCGACGGGGCCTTCCGCTCCATGCGCGCCGCGCTGCGGAGCGCCGGCGTCGCCCCGGCCGAGGTGCAGTACGTCAATGCCCACGGCACCTCGACGCCGCTCGGCGACGACCTCGAGCTCGGCGCGGTGGAGCGCCTGTGGGGCGACGACGCCCGCGGCCTGGCGATGTCCTCGACCAAGTCCGCCATCGGCCACCTGCTCGGCGCGGCCGGCGCGGTGGAGGGCATCTTCTCCATCCTCGCTATCCGCGACGGCATCGCCCCGCCGACGCTGAACCTCGAGAAGGCGTCGAAGGAGAGCCCGATCGACCGGGTCGCCAAGGTGGCGCAGGAGCGGAAGATCGAGGTGGCGCTGTCGAACAGCTTCGGCTTCGGCGGCACCAACGCCAGCATCGTCTTCCGCGCGGCGCCCTGAGGCGCTTTCTCCGCATTGCCGGGGCGGCTTTCGTCGCCCTGGTTCTCCTTGCCGCGGCCGGCGCGGGCTGGGCCTGGCATCGCTTCCAGTCCCCCGGCCCGCTGGTTGAACAGGCCCAGCTTGTCATCCCCCGCGGCGGGACGGAGGCCATCGCCGCCGCCCTCCGCCGCGCCGGGGTGATCGAGGAGCCCCGTCTTTTCACCCTCGCCACCCTGGCGACGCGGGGCGATGGTCCGCTGCGCGCCGCCGAATTCGCCTTTCCCCCCGGCGCCTCGATGGCGCAGGTGCTCGACATCCTGCGCCATGCCCGCCCGGCGCAGCGCCGGGTGACGATCCCCGAGGGCCTCACCGCCCGCCAGATCGCCGCCCTCCTTGCCCGCACCGAGGGCCTCACCGGCGAACCTCCCGCCTTCGCCGAGGGCACCGTCCTTCCGGAAACATACGCCTACAACTGGGGCGACGACCGCTCCGGCCTGCTCCGCCGTGCTGAATCCGCCATGCTCCAGGCGCTGGCCGAAGCCTGGTCCGCCCGCGCCGGCAACCTGCCGCTTGCGACGCCGCGCGAGGCGCTGGTCCTCGCCAGCATCGTCGAGCGCGAAACCTCGGTGCCGGAGGAGCGGCCGCGCGTCGCCGCCGTCTTCCTCAACCGCCTCCGCGCGGGGATGCCCCTGCAATCGGACCCGACGGTCGCCTATGCCGCCGCCGACGGCGCCCCGCTCGACCGTCCGCTGAGCCGCGCCGACCTCGACCGAGACCACCCCTTCAACACCTACAAGGTAAGGGGCCTGCCGCCCGCTCCCATCGCCGCGCCGGGCGTCGCCGCCCTGCGCGCCGTGACCCGCCCTGCCGCGACGGAGGACCTCTACTTCGTCGCCGATGGCAGCGGCGGCCATGCCTTCGCCCGGACGCTGGAGGAGCACAACCGCAACGTCGCCCGCTGGCGGGAGATCGAGCGCCGCCGCGGCGCGGGCCTGTAGGGACTGCGGTCGAGGAAGGCGCTGCCCTCCTCGACCTTCACACCTCGAAGCAGCGTCTTGGGGATCCTAGTCGATCACATCGCCCACGGCATGGATCGGCGCCCCGAGCGGCTTGCCCACCACCGGCACGACGGAGATCACATCCCCCGTCACCCGGAAGGGCAGTGCCACCAGCCCACAGCCGGACAGCGAGACCGCCGCCAGCACCAGCATCAACACGCGCATCAGTCCCTCCTTCTCCGTTCGCCGCCCGAACGCATTCGGCCCGGCTCCGTTCAGCCCGGCTGGATCAGCCCGTCTTCCATCCGGAGCACCCGGTCGCAGCGCCCGGCCAGCACCGGGTCATGGGTGATGAGCAGCAGCGTCGTGCCGAGCCGCGCGCGCAGCCCGAACAGCAGCTCCATCACCTGAGCGCCCGTTCCACGGTCGAGATTGCCGGTGGGCTCATCGGCCAGCAGCAGCGGCGGCTCGGCGACCGTCGCCCGCGCCAGCGCCACCCGCTGCTGCTCGCCGCCCGACAGCTCGCCCGGGTAATGCCCCAGCCGGTGCCCGAGCCCGACATTCTGCAGGGCCTCGGTCGCGCGGGCGAAGGCATCCCGCCGCCCGGCGAATTCCAGCGGCACCGCGACATTCTCGAGCGCCGTCATGGTCGGGATCAGGTGGAAGGCCTGGAACACGATCCCGATGGTTTCCCGCCGGAAGCGCGCCAGCGCATCCTCGTCCATCCGCCCCGGCTCGCGCCCGGCGACGATGAGGCTGCCGGAAGTCGGCCGCTCCAGCCCCGCCAGCAGCATCAGCAGCGAGGTCTTCCCCGAACCGGAGGGACCGACCAGCCCCACCACCTCGCCCTTCCCGATGCTGAGATCGACCCCGCGGAGAATGTTGACCGCACCGGCCGCCCCCGCCACCTTGAAGGCGAGGCCCCTGGCGGCAATGAGCGATTCGTCCGATTTGTCGCCGGTCAGGGAGCGGGAGTGGCTTGCGATGGTGTCCATGGTGCCATGCGGGTTCCGGGATGCCAGCCGATATGGGCGCAGAAGTGCCATCGGCCTAGCGCTATCGGGTATCGGAGTATTACGGATGGGCGCGACGCCGGCCAGGGCGGCCGGTCCGGTCCGCCTCCTCGCCCTCGGCGACAGCCTGACCGCCGGCTACGGGCTGCCCCCCGGCGAGGGCTTCGTCCCGCGCCTCCAGGCGGCGCTTCAGGCCCGCGGCCGCGAGGTGCGCGTGATCGATGGCGGCGTCTCCGGCGACACCACGGCCGGCGGCCTCGCCCGGCTCGACTGGGCCCTCGCCGACAACCCGCAGGCCGCGATCGTCGAGCTTGGCGGCAATGACGGGCTGCGCGGTCTGCCCCCCGCCGAGACCCGCCGCAACCTCGCCGCCATCCTCGACCGCCTGGCCGCCCGCCGCATCCCGGTGCTGCTCTCCGGCATGCTCGCCCCACCCAACCTTGGCGCCGAGTATGGCCGGGAGTTCCAGGCGGTCTTCCACGACCTGGCGCGCGAGCGGCCCGGCCTCGTTTTCGACCCCTTCTTCCTCGAAGGCATCGCCTGTGACGCCGCGCTGAACCAGGCGGACGGCATCCACCCCAACCCCCGCGGCGTAGAGCGATTGGTTGCCCGCATCCTGCCCGCGGTCGAGACCCTGCTGGACCGAGTCACCCCTGCCTGAAGGAGTGTCCCCGATGATCCGCCTCTTCGTCGCCCTGGCCCTGCCGCCCGCCATCAAGGACCAGCTCGCGGAGCTCTCGGGCGGCATCCCCGGCGCCCGCTGGGTGCCGCCGGAGAACTACCACCTCACCCTCCGCTTCATCGGGGAGGTCGAGTCCTGGCAGGCCCAGGACGTGGACGATGCCCTCGCCAATATCCGCGCCCGCCCCTTCGAACTCTCGCTCCGGGGCTTGGGCACCTTTGAAAAGGCCGGCCGCATTAGCGCCCTCTGGGTCGGCGTCGAGAAGACCGAGGCGCTGGCCTTCCTCCAGGCCAAGGTCGAGACCGCCCTGCAGCGCGTCGGCCTCGAGCCCGAGCGCAAGCGCTTCGCTCCGCATGTCACCCTGGCCCGCACCGACCGCGCCGCGCCGGACAAGCTGATCCAGTTCGTCCAGGCGCATAACCTGTTCCGCGCCCCGCCCGTCCCGGTCGAGAGCTTCACCCTCTATTCCAGCCTGCTCGGCAAGGAGCAGGCCTTCTACGTGCCCGAGGTCGAATACGCCCTCGCCGCCTGAGGCGGGGCAGGGGGGCGCACCCGCATCGACTTTCCTTGCGGCCCCGTCTAGGGTCCGGCCGGTGACACGCCGGCCGTCCTTCCTGCTGATCGCCGCCCTGCTGCTGCAGGCGATCCTCGCCCCGGCGCATGGTCTGGCGACGGCCGGCCGCGGCCTGCCCCTTGCCTTCTGCAAGGCCGATGGCACCGGCGCGGCCGGCGGCGGCCCTGCCGCCCTGCCGCATCTTGCCGATTGCCTAGCCTGCCATGCCTTGCCGGCCGGCGCCGCGCTCGACCCGCCGCCCTTGCCGGACCCGTCATGGAGCCTCATCGGCAGGCCGGTCGCCACCGCCTTCCCGGCTTCGATCCCGCGCGTCCGCTACGGCCCGCCCGGCGGCGCCCGCGCGCCGCCCTGGCTCTCCTGATCCCCCTTCACGCCATACCGGATTCAGGAGAACCCCATGCCCATCCTTCGCCGCAGCCTGCTGGCCCTGGCCTGCCTCGCCCCCCTCCCGGCCCTCGCGCATGAGGCCGTCACCATCGGCGACATCCAGGTGACCGAGCCCTGGTCCCGCGCCGCCGGGGCGAACGGCACCGGCGCCGGCTTCCTCACCATCCGCAACGCCGGCACCCAGCCCGACCGCCTGCTTTCCGCCGCCTCGTCCATCGCCCGCAGCGTCGAGCTGCACACCCATGTCCGCGATGGCGAGGTGATGCGCATGCGACAGGCCGAAGGCGGCATCCCCATTCCGCCCGGCGCCACCGTCACCCTCCGGCCCGGCGGCTTCCACGTCATGCTGATCGGCCTGGCGCAGCCGCTGGCCGCGGGCAGCGACGTCCCGCTCACCCTCCGCTTCGAGCGGGCGGGCGAGACGCAGGTGATGCTGCATGTCGGCGCCGCCGGCGCCCGCGGGCCGGCCCATCACTGAGGGCCCGGCCGGCGCATCCTCCATGGCGGCGCCGGCCCACCTTCCCACCAAGCCGGCCGGCACGGGCAGCCCTATGGGGCGGCTGCGTCCCGAACGGCATCGCCTCCCGCGTCGCCGCCTCCGCGGCCCTTGGCGCTGCCGTCCCCGCCTCGGCGATCAGGCCCTAATTCTCCTTCTCCAGCCGGTCGATATCGGCATCTGACAGGCCGAAATGGTGCCCGATCTCATGGATCAGCACGTTCCGCACCAGCCCGAACAGGTCCTCCCCCGTCTCGATCCATTCCAGCAGGATCGGCTCGCGGTAGAGCAGGATCGTGTCCGGCTCCCGCGGCGTATCGAGCACGCTCTTTTGCGTCAGCGGCACGCCGCGGTAGAGGCCGGTGAGCTCCCAGGGCTCCTCGATCCCCATCTCCTCCAGCGTCTCGTCATCCGGCATGTCCTCGACGATGATCGCCGTGCCGCGCACCTGCTCGCGCAGCACGGCGGGCATGGCGGCGAGGGCCTGCTCGGCCAGCTCCAGGATATCCTCGAGGCTTGGCGGGGTGTTGTGGCGCATCCCCCTAGCGGAAGCTCATGCCGCCCCCAGGTCAAGCCGCCAGGAGATGACATCCATGGTCGAACCGCTCGATGCCGCCGCCCGTGCCGCCCTGTCCGCCACGCTGCCCGCCTGGCAACCGGTGGCGGGCCGGGACGCCATCCGCCGCGAATTCCGCTTCCGCGACTTCTCCGAAGCCTGGGGGTTCATGGCCCGCGTCGCCCTGCTGGCCGAGGCGCAGGACCATCATCCGGAATGGCTGAATGTCTGGAACCGGGTGGAGATCCTGCTGACCACCCACGACGCCGGCGGCCTCTCCGCCCGCGACCTCCGCCTGGCCCAGGCGATCGACGCGCTGCTCGGCTGACGCTAATCCGCCGCCTCGGCCGTCTCCTGCCGTGCTGCCTGCACCAGCTCGGCCAAGCTGGTCCGGTCGAGATCGGCCAGCATCGCCGCTTCCGCCTGGTCGAAGCGGCGCCGCAGCAGCGGCGGGATGCGCTGGCCGAGCGGGCAGGCCTGCGGGCCCCGCCGGTGCACGCGCAGCATCGCCTCCGGCGCCGGGTGGATGGCCCGCCAAACATCCTTGAGGCTGATCGCCTCCGGCGGCCTGGTGAGCATCGCGCCGCCCGGCCCGCGTTGCACGGTGATGAGCCCGGCCCGCGAGAGCTGCCCGGCGATGCGCCGCACCACCACGGGGTTGGTGCCGATGCTGGCCGCGAGGCGCAGGCTGGTTGCCCCGCCCGGGGGATCGCTGGCGACGATGGTGAGGATATGGAGGCCGACGGAAAAGCGAGTCGCTATCATGATTTATCATTGGGTAGGGCAGGCCGGCCCGGGTCGCCGGGGTCCCTTCCATCGTTTCGCTGACACCGGAGCCGTGAATTTGTGACCATTCTCCCATCAACGCCGGACTTGGCCCCGGGATGCACCTTGACGCCTGCGGAACGCACCAGCCTCGTCTGCCGGGCCACGCAGCGCTTCTGCGGCCTTCGCGGCTGGTCCAGCCTCGCCGAGATGCCGCTGCCGAACGGCCGCCGGGCGGACCTGCTCGCCCTCCTGCCCGACGGCGGCTTCGTTATCGTCGAGGTGAAGTCCTGCGCCCGGGACTTCCTCTCGGACCTGAAATGGCCCGACTACCGCGAGTATTGCGACCGGCTCTATTTCGCGGTGGACCTCGACTTCCCGCAGGCGCTGTTGCCGGAGGATGCCGGCCTGCTCGTCGCCGATGGGCTTGAGATGGCCGAGCTTCGCCCCGCCCCGGCCCACCCTTTGGCCCCCGCCCGCCGCCGCGCCCTGCTGCACCGCTTCGCCATGCTGGCGGCAGAGCGCCTTTCCGCGCTGACCGACCCCGCCGGCCGCGCCGAGCGCCGCGCCGCGCTCAGGGTTGAATAGGCACGCCCTCGGGGTCCCCGCTTCCCGCCCGGTAGCGATGGGTGGAGGCGCCGAAGGCCACCATCCGCCCCTCCGCATCGAACACTTCGGTGCGGGCGAAGAAGACGTTGCGCCCGCCCGTCATCACCCGCCCCTCGGCCACCAGCCTGCCGCCGATCGCCGCTTGGCCGGTGAAGCGGCAATCGAGGTCGAGCGTCACCGCCCGCCGCACCCGCCCCGGCACCGGGCAGAACAGCCCGGCGAAGGCGGCGGCCTGGTCGATCATCGACAGCAGCAGCCCGCCATGCACGATGCCCGAACGGTTGGCGTGGAAGGGTTCCGTCTCGCAGACCAGCCGCGCATAGCCCTCCCGCCATTCCTCGACCGTGATGCCGAGATGCTCATGATAGGGCGAATGCGCGGTGTCCATGGCCGCACCGATGCCCGCGCCGCCCGCCCCGGTCAAGCGATCTGCACCTCCTGCAGCGCCGCCTCCAGCTCCTGGAAGGTCGGCATGGAATGGCTCGGCGCGGTCTTGCGGCCGGCTTCCACCGCCACCTGCGGCGCATTGCCGTGCAGGTGGGACACGAGGACGGCGCGGATCACCTCGTAGAACTTGCACTCCTCCTCGACCACGCCCTTCAGCCGCGCCGCCATCGGCCCCATCATCCCATAGGCCAGCAGGATGCCGAGGAAGGTGCCGACCAGCGCGCCGCCGATCATCCCGCCGAGCACCGCGGGCGGCTGGTCGATGCTCGCCATGGTCTTGATGACGCCGAGCACGGCGGCAACGATGCCGAGCGCCGGCAGCGCATCGGCGATGGCCTGCATGGCATGCGCCGCGTGCATCTCCTCGTTCGCCACCTTCTTGAGTTCCCGCGCCATGATGTCCTCGATCTGGTGCGGGTCGTCGGCATTCATGCCGACCATGCGCAGGTAGTCGCAGATCATGGTGGTGGCGACCTTGTCGGCCGCGATCTTGGGGAATTTCTGAAAGGCGGCGCTCTCCTCCGGCTTCTCGATATGCGGCTCCAGCGCCATGGCGCCCTTCTGCTGGGCGAGCCGGACGAAGAAGTAGAGCAGCGCGAGGAGATCGGAATACTCGTGCTTGTGGAAGCGCGCGCCCTTGATGATCTTCCCGAAGCCGCCGAGCACGTGCTTGATGTCGTGCATGCTGTTGGACATGACGAAGGAGCCGACGGCGGCGCCGCCGATCATCATCATCTCGTAGGGCAGCGAGTGCAGGATGATGCCGAACTTGCCGCCGGCGATGATGTAGCCGCCGAACACCATGGCCAGCAGGAAGACGAAGCCGCCGATCGTCGTCATCGCGCGGCGCTCTCCGGCAGCTGCCGCAGCAGGGTGATGGCGACACGCCGGTTCGCCGCATTGGTCGGATCGCCTGGCATCAGCAGGTCGCGCTCGGCATGGCCGGTGACGCTTTGCAGCCTGCTCTCGGCGATGCCGCCCTCCACCATCAGGCGCCGCACCGCATTGGCCCGCTCGGCCGAAAGCTCCCAATTGCCGCGCTCGCCACCGCGGAAGGGCGTCGCATCCGTGTGGCCGGCGATGGCAAGGCCGTTCGGCAGCCGTGCCGCCACCCGGATCACCTGTTGCAGCAGCGCCCGCGCCCGCTCGTTCGGCGCCGCGCTGCCAACGGCGAACATCGGCCGCCGCTCGGCATCGAGGATCTGGACGCGCAGGCCCTCCGGCACCTGCTCGACGACGAGTTGGCGCGCCAGCTCCGCCAGCGCCGGGTCGTCGCGCACCGCGGCGCGGATATCCTCGGCGGCGCGCTCCAGCGCCACCCGCTCGCGCCGCGCCAGCTCCTCGCGCAGCGCCGCATCGGGGATGGCGGCGGTGTCCGGCTGCGCCGCATGCGGCACCTCGGTCTGGTCCGGCTGTGGCGGAAGGGCAGGGGAGGGCGGTGCCGCCGGCGTGTCGCCATCCTCCTCGATGTCGAGGAGGAAGGGTGCCTGCCCCCGCTCCACGCGCACCGCGCCGCTGTCGGAAACCGAGGCCCCCTCCGCATGCGGCGTCCTTCCGCCGAAGGGCTGGCCGCTGCCCGAATTGGCCCGCGCCAGCACGTTGTTCGGCGAGAAGAAGTCGGCGAGCCCGCGCCGCTGCTCCTCGGAGGTGGCGTTCAGCAGCCACATCAGCAGGAAGAAGGCCATCATGGCCGTGACGAAATCGGCATAGGCGACCTTCCAGGCGCCGCCATGATGCCCGTGCTCGCCGCCTTCCTCCTTGCGGATGACGATGGTGACGCCGCCCTTCTTGCCCTTGCCCGCCATGCCTGCGCTCCGATGGCGGCACTCTCCCCCACCTCCCCTTAATTTCCGCCTAAGCCCACGCCACGGGCACTCTGCCGCCTCCCTGGGCAGCTCCGGCCCTGCCACCGCCGCCGGTGCCCGCGCCATCCTGGCACGCGCCTTGCGTCACAGCCCCGGCAGAGACCTGGGAACCACCGCATGATCCTTTATCTGGCGCGGCGCATCGTCTACGCGATCCCGATCGCCCTCGCCGTCGGCTTCGTCTGCTTCATGCTGGTGCAGATCGCCCCCGGCGACCCGATCAACGCCATCGTCCCGCCCGACGCGCCCGCCGACGTGGTGGAGCAGGTCCGCCGCGACTACGGCCTCGACAAGCCGCTGCCGGTGCAGTTCGGCCTCTGGCTCTCGAAGGTCGTGGTCGGCGATCTCGGCCGTTCGCTCGCCACCGGCCGTCCGGTCTGGGCCGATCTCCGCAGCGCCATCGGCAACACGCTGATGCTGGCCTTCTGCGCCTCCGGCCTCGGCTTCGTCCTCGGCTGCATCCTGGGCGGCCTCGCCGGCACCTTCCGCGGCTCCGCCATCGACCGCGGCGCGACGGGCATCGCCGTCGCGGGCGTTTCCGTCCCGCATTACTGGCTGGGGATGGTGATGGTCGTCATCTTCTCCGTTCAGCTCAACTGGCTGCCGGCGATGGGCGCTGGCCCCGGCGGCTCCTCCGACTGGGGCTGGGACTGGGAGCACATCAAGCATCTCGTCCTGCCGACCATCACCCTCTCGGTCATCCCCATGGGCATCGTGACGCGCACCGTGCGCGGCATCGTCGCCGAGATCATGAACCAGGAATTCATCACCGCGCTGCGGGGCAAGGGGATGACGCGCAGCGGCATCTTCCTCCATGTCGTCAAGAACGCCGCGCCCAACGCGCTGGCGGTGATGGGCCTGCAGCTCGGCTACCTGATGGGCGGCTCCATCCTGGTCGAGACCGTCTTCTCCTGGCCGGGGACGGGCCTGCTGCTGAACAGCGCCATCTTCCAGCGCGACCTGCCGGTGCTGCAGGGGACGATCCTGGTGCTGGCGATGTTCTTCGTCGCCCTGAACCTGCTGGTCGACCTGGTCCAGACCACCCTCGACCCCCGCATCAAGCGCGCCTGAGGAGCCTGCATCGATGAGCACGGCCACCACCCCGACCGCTGCGGAAGCGGAACTCGCCGTCCAGGCCCGCCAGGCCCCCGTCCGCTCGCAAGGCTACTGGGCCGGCGTCTTCAAGCGCCTGCGGCGAGACCCGGTGACGATCGCCTGCGCCGCCATCCTGCTGCTGATGCTGCTGGCGATCGTCTTCGCCCCGCTGCTGGCGCCGCACGACCCCTACCAGGGCAGCATGATCCGCCGCCTCCGCGCCATCGGCACGCCGAACTACCTGCTCGGCACCGACGAGCTCGGCCGCGACATCCTGACGCGCCTGCTCTATGGCGGCCGCCTCTCCTGGTTCATGGGCATCGTGCCCGTGGCCTTCGCCTTCGTCATCGGCACCACGCTCGGCGTGACGGCGGGCTTCATGGGCGGCCGCGTGAACATGGCGATCATGCGCGTCACCGACGTCTTCTATGCTTTTCCCTCGGTGCTGCTCGCCGTCGCCATCTCGGGCGCGCTCGGCGCCGGCATCTTCAACGCCATCCTGTCGCTGACGCTGGTCTTCGTGCCGCAGATCATCCGCGTGGCCGAGAGCGTGACGCAGGGCGTCCGCAGCCTCGACTTCGTCGATGCGGCACGGGCCTCAGGCGCCTCGGGCTTCACCATCGTCCGCGTGCATGTGCTCGGCAACGTGCTTGGCCCGATCTTCGTCTATGCGACGGGCCTCATCAGCGTCTGCATGATCCTCTCCTCCGGCCTCAGCTTCCTCGGCCTCGGCACCAAGCCGCCCGAGCCGGAATGGGGGCTCATGCTGAACACGCTGCGCACCGCCATCTATGTCCAGCCCTGGGTCGCGGTGCTGCCCGGCGCCTGCATCTTCGTCACCTCCATCTGCTTCAACCTGCTGAGCGACGGGTTGCGCCAGGCGATGGACGTGAAGGGCTGAGCCTGCACCAACAAAGGGCTTAGTCATCCGGTTGTCTAACCATGCCGTGGGGCGCAGCCTCGCGGCATGGACGCCCCTGCCGCCGACCGCGCCTCCCGCGATGCCTCCATCGCCCTCGGCCTGACCCTGCCGACCGATACCGTCCTCTACCTGCTGCTGCCGCTCCACGCCGCCGCCTTCGGCGTCACCTTCGCCGAGGCCGGCCTCCTGCTTGCCGCCAACCGCCTGGTCCGCATCGCCGGCTATGGCTGGATTGCCCGGCTCTACGAGCAGCGCGGCCCGCGCATCGCCTGCGCCCTCGCCGTGCTCGGCGCCGCGGGCTCCTCGCTCGGCTACGCCCTGCTGCCCGGCCTCTGGTGGCTGCTGGCGGCGCGGCTGCTCTGGGGCCTTTCCTTCGCCGCGCTGAACATCGCGACCCAGGCCCTCGCCACCGCCGAGGCAGGGGGCGCCGCCCGCCGCAGCGGCCGGTCGCGTGCCATCATCGCCACCGGCCCGATGACCGGCCTCGTCGCTGGCGCCCTCATCGCCGAGGCCCATGGCCCCCGGCTCGTCTTCCTCCTGCTTGCCGGCATCGCCCTCGGCGCCATGCCCTTCGCCCTCCGCCTCCCCGGCGGCCATGGCGAGCCGGTGCGCGGCGCCCCACGCTTCGGCTTGCCTGCGCGGATCGATGTCTGGTCCTTCGTGCAGGGAATGGCGCTTGACGGTGTCTTCGTCCTCGGCCTCTCGGTCCTCGCCGCGCTCGCCATGGGAGGGCAGGGGGCCGCCCTCGCCGCCGGCCTGGCCCTGGCGCTCCGCTACGCCTCCGAGATCGCCCTCGGCCCCGCCGGCGGCGCGCTGGCCGACCGCTTCGGCGCCGCACGGATGATGATCCTGCTCTCCGCCGCCTCCGCCCTGGCGCTCGCCGCCATCGGGCTCGGCGGCGCGGGGCTCTGGATCGGCGCCCTGCTCGTCACCCTGCTGCGCGGCCTGCTCCAGCCGCTCCCGGCCCCGGTCGTCGCCGCCCGGAACCCGGGCGCCGAGCGCGTCCCGGCCCTGGCCCGCCTCGCCACCTGGCGCGACCTCGGCGCCGGCGCCGGCCCGCTGGCGGCCGGGCTGCTGCTGCCGGTCCTGCCGCCCGCCCTGGTCTATGGGATGACCGGCCTCGCCCTGCTCTGCGCCGCCCTGGCGCTGCCCGGCTTCAGGCCGGAAACACCCGCGCCGCGAGCACCGTGACGCGGCAGGCCTCCCCCCGCCGCGGCGCCCAGCCGGGCGTGGGCGTCGCCTCCAGCAGCATCCCCGCCACCTCCACCGTCAGCCGCACTCCCCGCCCATCTTGCCGCGCCGCCGCAACCCTGGCCTCGCCCGCCCCCGCCTCCGCTAGCAGATCGACCGGCCGCAGGAAGGCCACCGCCTTCCCCCCCTTCACCCCCGCGACCTCGACCGGCGGCAGCCCCTCGAACCAGGCCCTGCCTTCCCGCACCACGCAGTCGACCGGCACCGCATCGCCGAGGAAGCCCGCCACCCCCGCATCGGCCGGCGCCGCCAGCAGCGCCTCCGGCGTGTCGAACTGCACCACCCGCCCGTCGCGCATCACCGCCACCCGGTCGGCCAGCTCCAGCGCCTCGTCCTGGTCATGGGTGACGAAGAGGCTCGTCAGCCCCAGCCGGTCATGCAGCCCGCGCAGCCAGTGCCGCAGCTCCTTGCGCACCTTCGCATCCAGCGCGCCGAAGGGCTCGTCGAGCAGCAGCACCCGCGGCTCGATCGCCAGCGCCCGGGCGAGGGCCACCCGCTGCCGCTGCCCACCCGAAAGCTGATCGGGATGCCGCTCCCCCATCCCCGGCAGCCGCACCAGCGCCAGCAGCTCCTCCACCCGCCGCGCGATCTCCGTGCGTCCCGGCCGCTGCCCCCGCGGCCTGATCCGCAGCCCGAAAGCGATGTTCTCGAACACCGTCATGTGCCGGAACAGCGCATAATTCTGGAAGACGAAGCCAACCCCGCGCTCCCGCGCCGGCACGGCGGCCATGTCCCGCCCCTCGATCAGCACTTGGCCCGCATCTGGGAATTCAAGCCCCGCAAGGCTTCTGAGCAGAGTCGTCTTCCCGCTCCCCGAAGCCCCCAGCAGCGCGACGAACTCCCCCGCGCGCAGGGCGAGATCCACCCCATCCAACGCCGCCACCCCGCCATAGCGCAGATGCAACCCCCGAACCTCGATCACCCAGCCCGCTCCAGCACCGCCTTGGCGCCGAGCGTCACCAGCGCCAGCAGCGCGAGCAAGCCCGCCACCGCGAAGGCCGCGACGAATTGGTACTCGTTGTAGAGGATCTCGACATGCAGCGGCATGGTGTTGGTCTCCCCCCTCACATGCCCCGATACCACCGACACCGCCCCGAACTCCCCCATCGCCCGTGCATTGCAGAGCAGCACGCCCGAGAGCAGCGCCCAGCGGATATTCGGCAGCGTCACCCGCCGGAACATCGCCCAGCCCCCGGCGCCGAGCGTCGCCGCCGCCTCCTCCTCCGTCCGTCCCTGGTCCTGCATCAGCGGGATCAGCGTCCGCGCCACGAAGGGGAAGGTGACGAAGATCGTCGCCAGCACGATCCCCGGCAGGGCGAAGACCACCTGCACCCCGCGTTCCTCGAGCCAGGGCCCGAGCCACCCCTGTGCCCCGAAGACCAGTACATAGACGAGCCCCGAGATCACCGGCGACACCGAGAAGGGCAGCTCGATCAGCACCGTCAGCAGCCGCTTGCCGGGGAAGTCGAATTTGGCGATCGCCCAGGCCGCCGCCACCCCACCCACCAGGTTGACCGGCACTGCGATCGCCGCGACCAGCAGGGTGAGCCTGACCGCCGCCAGCGCATCCGGATCGCTAAGCGACTTAGCGACCGGCCCCCACCCCCGCCGGAAGGCCTCGGCGAACACCGCCACCAGCGGCAGCACGAGAAACAGCAGGGCGACCCCCACCGCCGCCAAGCACAACACCCAGCGCAGCCACGGCGCCTCCTCGGTTGGCCGCCTCACATGACCCCCCGCCGCAGCCTGCGCTGCATCACCCCGAAGACCAGCAGGAAGGCGAAGGAGAGGAGCAGCATCGCCAGCCCCAGCGCCGCCGCACCGGCATAGTCGTATTGCTCCAGCCGAGCGACGATCAGCAGCGGCGCGATCTCGCTCTCCATCGGCCGGTTCCCGGCGATGAAGATCACGCTGCCATACTCGCCCACGGCGCGCGCGAAGGCGAGCGCCACCCCCGAGACCAGCGCCGGCCCCAGCGCCGGCAGCACCACGCGCCGCCAGGCCTGCCACCGCGTCGCCCCCAGCACGGCGGCGGCCTCCTCCGCCTCAGGCCCCAGGTCGCGCAGCACCGGCTCCACCATCCGGACGACGAAGGGCAGGCCGACGAAGGCCAGCGCCACCGCGACACCGAGCGGGGTGAAGGCCACCGTCACCCCCATCGCCGCCAGCGGCGCCCCCAGCCACCCGTTCGGCGCATACAGCGCGGTCAGCGCCAGCCCGGCGACGGCCGTCGGCAGCGCGAAGGGCAGGTCGATCGCCGCATCCAGCACCCTTCGCCCCGGAAAGCGGTACCGCACCACCACCCAGGCGATCAGCAGCCCGAGCGGCAGGTCGACCAGCGCCGCCCCCAGCGCCGCCCCGAAGGACAGGCCGAGCGCCGCCACCACCCGCGGCTCCGTCACGCTTGCCCAGACGCCGGCCAGCCCCAGCTCCCAGGGCCGCAGCACCAGCGCCGCCAGCGGCACCAGCACGATCAGCCCCAGCCACAGCCAGGTCACCCCGAGCGCGAGGCCAAGCCCCGGCAGCGCTGACCGCCGCCTCATCGCCCCGGCTGGTACAGCCGGTCGAAGCTGCCCCCATCGGCGAAATGCGCCCGCTGCGCCTCCGCCCAACCGCCGAACTCGGCATCCACCGTCACCAGCGGCAGGTCGGGGAAGCTGGCCCGCGCCGTCGCCAGCGCCGCCCGGTCGCGCGGCCGGTAATGGTGTTGCGCCGCCAGCGCCTGCGCCTCGGCCGAATAGAGATGCTGCAGATAGGCCTCCGCCACCGCCCGCGTTCCCCGCCTGTCGACATTGCGGTCCACCACGGCCACCGGCGGCTCGGCGAGGATGGACAGGCTCGGCACCACGATCTCGAACTGCCCCTCGCCGAATTCCGCGAAGGCCAGATGCGCCTCGTTCTCCCAGGCCAGCAGCACATCGCCCTGTGCCCGCTGGGCGAAGCTGGTGGTCGAGCCGCGGGCGCCTGCATCGAGCACCGGGACATTGCGCAGCAGCCGCCCGAGATACTCCGCCGCCGCCTGATCGCCGCCCTGCCGCCGCGCCCAGGCCCAGGCCGCCAGGTAATTCCACCGCGCCCCGCCGGAGGTCTTGGGGTTGGGCGTGACGACGCCGACCCCCGGCTTCACCAGGTCGCCCCAGTCGCGGATGCCCTTCGGATTCCCGCGCCGCACGAGGAACAGGATGGTGCTCGCATAAGGCGCGCTGTTGTCCGGCAGTCGCCGCTGCCAGTCCCGCGCGATCAACCCCCGCTCGGCAATCGCGTCGATGTCGTAGGCCAGGGCGAGGGTGACGACATCCGCCGCCAACCCGTCGATCACCGCCCGCGCCTGCCGCCCCGACCCACCGTGCGAGGTGTTTACCCGTACCGCCTGGCCCGACTTCTCCCGCCACCACTGTGCGAAGGCGCCGTTATAGGCCCGGTAGAATTCCCGCGTCGGATCGTAGCTGACATTCAGCAGCGGTCCCCCGCCCTGCGCCCGCGCCGGCGCGGCGAGCCCCAGGGCGAGGCCGGGCAGCACCCGGCGGGCAAGACGGACGGACATGGCGGCCTCCGGCTGATGTCTGGCCCATGATTAACAATCTCTGATCGGTGAATTCAACCAGCTTCTGCCAGGTTGAACGCTTCATCGTGACGGAATCATCCTTGCGTCCCGTCGTGCAATGTCCATTATATCCATCATGGATCGTGGATAATCGCCATGGCCGACAAGAGAGAGCGTGGAATGCAGCGGGGCCAAAGCCAGGGATGCGGGCGAATGCGCTGTCGAGGCTGACGCGCACCCATCCCACTGACCCCTACACCCGGACGCCCGCCATGCAGATCACCCCGCTTCACCCCGCCTTCGCCGCCGAAGTGACCGGCCTCGACCTTGCCGCTCCGCTCGACGCGCCGACGCTCGAAGTCCTGCACGATGCCTTCCTCGAGCATGCCGTGCTGCTCTTCCGCGGCCAGCGTCTGAGCCCCGAGGCGCAGGCTGGCTTCGCTGCCGGCCTCGCAGCGGTGGAAGCGCCTCTCCTCGACCGCCGCAGCATGCTCCTGCCGCCCGCGCTTCGCGTGGTTGCCGGCATCCCCGAGGGAGAGGCCCCTCCCGGCGCCGCCTGGCACGCCGACCACACCCACGAGGCGGAGCCGAGCCTCGCTTGCCTCGCCCATGCCCCCGCGGCCGAGGCCACCGGGATCGCCTTCGCCGACCAGCGCGCCGCCCTTTCGCTGCTTCCCGCCGGCCTCCGCCGCCGCGCCGAGGAGCTGCGCGCCGAGCACGCCCATCACGGCCGCCTCGCCGAGCACCCGGTCGTCCGCAGCCATCCGGTGACGGGGGAGGGGGCTCTCTTCGTCAATCCGGCCTTCACCCGCCGCATTCTGAACCTGCCCGCCGGCGAGAGCGCCCGGCTGCTTGCTGCCCTTTTCGCCGCCGCGACCGCGCCCGCCGTCACCTGGCGTCATGCGTGGCAGCCCGGCGACCTGATCCTCTGGGACAACCGCACGGTGCTCCACACCGGCGCCCCGGCCGATGCTCTGCAGCGCGTCCGCATCGAGGGCGATCGCCCCTTGGGCCTCGGCGTCCTGGAGATGCCCTGGGTCATCGCCGGCTGAGTCGTTGCATTTCGGTGCGCTTCGGGATATAGGATTGCCCGCCTAATCCCAAGCCGCGCCTTGCACCAGCAACGCCGCCTCAACCCCTGAAACCCTAAAATTCTGGCGCTTGGCCCAGTCTTTCCAGAGACTTGGCCTGAGCCAGCATCAAGTTTTTAAATTTCCTGAACTGATACCGGTCCAGGCCGGGTTCCGGCCTGGCGGATGGAGCTTGGGGAAGGCAGCGCCTTCCCCAACACTAACCTTGTAGCTTCAGGCGTACCTCCTCCGGCATCGTCACCGCCCTCAGCCCCTCGCCCTCATCCCGCCCCCAGATGCGCGTCTGCTCGCCCTCGGCGACCAACGTCCCATCCGCCAGGAGAAACCGATGCGCCAGCCGGAAGGCCCGCCCGCCCGTGAAGGCGGGCGGCGCGATGCTGTGCGTCAGCATATCGGCGAAGCGTGCCGGCGCCCGGAAGGTGCAGCGCAGATCCACCAGCGGCGAGCCGCGGAAATGCGGATCGGCCTCGGCCATCGCGGCGAAATCCACGCCGCCCGCCCGGGCCATGTCGGTGAAGCCCTCATCCATCCAGCGGATGAAATTGGCATGGAAGACGATCCGCGCCGGATCGCAATCATTCCAATGGACGAGGAAGCTTCGGGTGAACTCGCTCAAGCGACTTCGACCAGCACCGCCATCCCCTGCCCACCGCCCGCGCAGGCGCCGGCGATGCCGCGCTTCAGTCCCCGCCGCTTCAGCTCCATCGCCAGCGACAGCACGCAGCGCACGCCGGTCGCCGCCAGCGGATGCCCGAAGGCGATCGCCCCGCCATTCACGTTGAACCGGTCATGCGAGACGCCGAGCGCGCGCCGGACCGCCTCGGCCTGTGCCCCGAAGGCCTCGTTGATCTCGAACAGGTCGATATCCGCGATGCTGAGCCCGAGCTTCCGCGTGAGCGCGATCGCCGCCGGCACCGGCCCGATGCCCATTACCTCCGCCGGCACCCCCGCCGCCGCGGCGGCCACGACGCGCCCGAGCGGCACCGCCCCGCCTTCGCCCGCCGCCTTGGCCGTCGTGACGACGACCGCCGCCGCCCCATCGACGATGGCGCTGCTGTTGCCCCCCGTCTGCACGCCGCCGAAGACGGGCTGGAGCTTCGCCAGCACCTCGATAGGCGTCGGCCGGACATGGCTGTCGGCCGAGACGGCATCGACCTTCTTCGGCAGCTTCAGCCGTCGCGGCTTCAGCCCCGGCCCATCAAAGACGGCCTCGGTGACGGGCGCGATCTCGTCGCCGAACCGCCCCGCCTTCTGCGCCTCCAGCGCCCGCGCGAAGCTCGCCGCCGCATAGGCATCCGTCTCCTCGCGGCTGATGCCGTGGAGCCGCGCCAGGTTCTCCGCCGTCCCGCCCATCGCGGTTGAGCAGCCCGTGTCGTACAGCGCCTCCCACAGGAAGTCCTTGAACTCTACCTGCCCGAGCCCGAACCCGCCGCGCGAGGTGAAGCTGGCGACCGGCGCCCGGCTCATGCTTTCTGTCCCTACGGCGAGTGCGACATCGACCTGCCCCGTGCTGGTCGCCCGCGCCGCCTGGGCGATGGCCTCGAAGCCGGTGGTGCAGAGCCGTTGCACGCCATGCGCCGGCCGGTCGTCCGCCATCCCGGCATAAAGGCCGATATGGCGGGCGAAGAAGAGCGCGTCGAAGCTCGCCTGCGTGCAGTTGCCGGCGACGGTGGTGCCGATGCGCTTCGGGTCGATCCCCGCCCGCGCGATCGCCGCCCGCGCCGCATGGATGCCGAGATCGGTCGGCGAGATGGCGGCCAGCGCCCCGTTGAGGTCGGTGAAGGGCGTCCGCGCCCCGCCGGCGAGAACGGCGTCGGCGAAGGTCTCGACCATGGCGCCGGCGGCGTAGCGCGCCCAGTCGGGCGCCTCGGAGACGGAAACAGGAGCATTCATGGCGTCAGCACCTCCGCATCGTTGTTGTCCGGGGCCGCTCGAGATCGGCGGTCCGGCTATTGGGCGAACCCTTTGTCCGTCGCCTCCCCAGCGTCGAGGGAGGGCGGCTCCAGCAGCACCATCGCACGGACGACCCGGCGCGAGGAACCACCCCCTCCGCCGCAGGCTGCCGGGCGCCCAGGCCGCCATACAGGCCACCGCCTGCGCCGCGAGGCGGAGCAGCGCATGGTGCAGCAGGGCATGGGGCCGGCACTTGCCGCTTTGCTCCAGCAAGCCTCCCACCCATATCCATGCCTGCGGGTCGCGCGGGCTGGAGGCCGGCGTGGAGGAGGCGCCCAGGGCGCTCGGGCGCGAACATGGCATCGACTGGCCCTCCCTGCGCGGCCAGATGCGCGAGCAGGGACGCTATCACGTTGAGACCTACCGAGGCCTTCACCCATACCCGCCGCGTCACCTGGGGCGAGACGGATGCGGCGCGCATCGCCTACACCGCGCGCTTCCTCGATTTCGCCATGGAGGCGGTGGAGCGCTGGTTCCAGGACCGGCTCGGCACCGGCTGGTACGAGATGAATGTCGATGAGGGCATCGGCACGCCCTTCGTCCATGTGCAGATGGATTTCCGCAGCCCGGTCACGCCGCGCGACACGCTGGCGAGCACGGTGCGGCTGGCCCGCCTCGGCGGCTCATCCCTCCGCTTCGCGGTCACCGGCCGCGTCGGCGAGCGGCTGGCCTATGAGGCGGAGCTGGTCTGCGCCTTCGTCGACACCGCGCGGATGAAGCCGATCCCGGCGCCCGAGCGCTACCGCGCCGCGCTGGAGGCGGAGGCCGCAATCGGCTGAGCGTCCAGCAGCCGCGCGATCCGGTCGAAGCGCGGGTCCGGGTCGCCGGAATGGCGGAAGGTGCCGCTGGCGCGCAGCACCGGCTCGCCCTCCGCTGTCACCAGGCACTGGCCGAAGAGCATGCCGCGCGTCACCTTCAGCACCTCCGGCCGTGCTTCCACCCAGGCGCCGATGCGCGCCGGGCCGATGAAATCGGTCGCCAGGCTGACGGTGACGAGGAACCTCCTCAGCCGCGCCATGTGGTTGCAGCCGCCGGTCAGCACGATGTCAGCGAAGGCGGCCAGCATGCCGCCATGGCAGAGCTCCATCGGGTTGCAGTGGCGCAGCTCGACGCGGAAGCCGAGCAGGATGCCCTCGCCCTCCGGCTTCACCCAGAAGGGGCCGACCAGGCTGTTGAAGATGGGCAGCGCATGCTCCGGCAGGCGGAGATAGCCGGGCGGCGCGGGGCTCATGCGGTGGTTTCCCGTGGCAGCCCGCCGAGCAGTGCCTCGAGGCTTGCCTCCGGCGCCGGGCCGGCCGTGTCGATGAAGAGGTCTGCCCTGGCATGCAGCGTCTCGCGGCTCGCCAGGATGACGCGGAGGCCGTCCATGGCGCGGCGGTTGTCGCGCGACAGGCGCCGCAATGCCTCGCGCTCCACCGTGCGCTCCGGCCGCTCGCCGGGGGCGGCAGGCAAGGCGGCGCTTCTCGGTTCGGCATGGGCACGGCCGGGCGTGGTCACGGCGAGACTGCCTGCGTCGCTTTGTTCTGCTTCATAACAATGCCCTGCAAGGGGAGGCGTGCCCGGCAAGGCCCGAAGTCCTGCCGTTCATCCCGCCGAAGCAGGCAAAGGCCATGACCATGGCGGATTACGGCTCGGCACCGCGGCTGGCAAGCGGAACAGGAGGAGCATGCGCGCCAGCCGTCACCCGCCGCGACCTCGTCGCCGGCAGCATCGCCCCGGCCGCCGCCGTGGGCAGGCGGCGGAGGGTTCAGGGCCGGTCCGGTCATGGAGGTCATACCGGCCGACCGGAAAGGCGGGACCGGTTGGCACCTCATCACCGACGACGGTGCCTTCCGCCATGCGCTGGGACGCGTGCCGTCTTGCCGCGACCCTGGAGGCCGGCGGGGCCTTGCGGCCCACGGACCGGGGCGGTGGTCCGCTGAGACGCACAAAAGAGCGGCGGCATGATACCTCCTTGGGCAGGTTCGGTCTGGCTGCGGCCTGAATCCCCCTCGCGGCTGCTTGAAGCAGGGGGCGTTTCTGCCGCAGGCTCCAGGGCGAGGGGGACCTTCGCCTGCCTGATGCCATGCTCCTGCGCACCGGCCAGACCAGCCGCGGCGCCATCGAATTCATCAAGGTGACCAAGCGCTTCGGCGGTTCGGTCGCCGTGGATACGCTCGACCTGAAGATCGCCGCCGGCACCTACTGCTGCCTGCTCGGCCCCTCCGGCTGCGGCAAGACGACGAGCCTGCGGATGCTCGCCGGACATGAGCGGCAGAGCGGTGGCGACATCCTGCTCGACAATCACGAGGTCAGCGGCCTGCCGCCGGCGAGGCGCGGCACGGCGATGATGTTCCAGTCCTACGCGCTGTTCCCGCATCTTTCCTGCCTCGACAACGTCGCCTTCTCGCTCCGCATGCGCGGCGTGGCGAAGGCGGAGCGCCATGCCAAGGCGCGCGAGATGCTGCGCCTCGTCGAGCTGGAGGCACTGGCGGACCGGCTGCCGGCGCAGCTTTCGGGCGGGCAGCAGCAGCGCGTGGCACTGGCCCGCGCGCTGGTGACGAACCCTGCGGCGCTGCTGCTGGACGAGCCGCTCTCGGCACTCGACCCTTTCCTCCGCGGCCGGGTGCGGGCCGAGTTGAAGCGCTTCCAGCGCGAGCTCGGCATCACCTTCGTCCATGTCACCCATAGCCAGGACGAGGCGCTGGCGCTGGCCGACCTCGTCGTGCTGATGAAGGACGGGCGGATCGAGCAGCAGGGCACGCCCTTCGAGGTGTTCGACGCCCCGCGCACCGCCTTCGCCGCGCGCTTCATGGGCGGGCACAACGTCATCGCGCTGCCTGCCAACGGGCTGGTCGCGGTGCGGACGGACCGGACGCAGCTGCGGCCGGCCGGCGAGGGCGTGGTGCGGGCGACGGTGCGCGGCGTCGAATACACCGGCACGGGCTTCGCCGTGGCGCTGGCCGGCCCCGCCGGTGAGGACTGGCAGGCGCTGGTCGGCGAATCCGCGCTGCGCGCCAGGCCGCTCGAGGCCGGCGAGGCGGTCGGCCTCGGCTGGGACGAGCAGGATCTCCGCTATCTGGCGGACGGGACATGACGGACAAGGAGAATCCAGGCATGGACAAGCCCATTCGCGCTGGCCGCCGCCAGCTTCTGCAAGGCGCGGCAGGCCTCGCCGCGGCCGGCCTCGCCGCCCCCGCGGTGCATGCGCAGGGTGCGGTGACGCTCCGCTATGTCGGCACGGCGGTGAACCAGCACGCCGGCATCAAGGAGAAGGTACGGCAGGATCTCGGCATCACGCTCGAATACATCCCCGTCACCTCGGACGACGTGGTGCGGCGCGCGGTGACGCAGCCGAACAGCCTCGACATCCTCGATGCCGAATACTGGATGCTGAAGAAAATCATCCCCTCGGGCAACCTGATGGGCATGGATGCCAGCCGCATCAAGCTGGTCGATGAGATCAGCACCGTCTTCACGAAGGGCGAGGTAGCGGGGAAGAAGATCGGCGACCAGGGCACGGCGCCGATCAAGGTCAGCTACATGCCGGCGCGCGATGCCAAGACCTTTGCCCCCGGCCAGACCCAGTGGCTGACGCTGATCCCGACCACCTACAATGCCGATACGCTCGGCATCCGCCCGGACCGCGTGGGCCGGCCGATCGAGAGCTGGGCGGAGCTGCTGAACCCGGAATTCAAGGGGAAGGCGAGCATCCTCAACATCCCCTCCATCGGCATCATGGACGCAGCGATGGCGGTGGAGGCGATGGGCCGGCACAAATACGCCGACAAGGGCAACATGACCCGCGCCGAGATCGACCTGACGATGCGGGTCTTGACCGAGGCGAAGCGCGCCGGGCAGTTCCGCGCCTTCTGGAAAGACTTCAACGAGAGCGTCAACCTGATGGCCTCGGGCGAGACCGTGATCCAATCGATGTGGTCGCCGGCGGTGACGGCGGTGCGCAGCCGCGGCATCCCCTGCACCTACCAGCCGCTGAAGGAGGGCTACCGCGCCTGGGCCGCGGGCTTCGGCCTGCCGAAGACGCTGAGCGGGCGGAAGCTCGATGCCGCCTACGAGTTCATCAACTGGTTCCTTTCCGGCTGGGCCGGCGCCTTCCTCAATCGGCAGGGCTACTACTCCGCCGTGCTCTCGACCGCCCAGAAGAGCATGGAAGCCTATGAGTGGGACTTCTGGATGATGGGCAAGCCGGCGGCGCAGGACATCAAGGCGCCCGACGGCACGGTGATGGAGAAGGCCGGCAGCGTGCGCGACGGCGGCAGCTTCGATGCGCGCATGGGCGCCGTCGTCTGCTGGAACGCCGTAATGGACGAGAACGACTACATGGTCAGGAAATGGAATGAGTTCATCGCCGCCTGACCGCCGCCCAATGGGCCGTCCGGTGGCGCCGCTGCTCCAGGCGGCGCCATTGGCGCTGGTGCTGCTGCTCTTCTTTGTATTTCCCCTGCTGGCCACCGCGGTCGTCAGCCTGTGGAATTACACCGAGTACTCGCTGGTGCCGGACGTCACGTCGCGCAATTACGTCGAGATGTTCGAGGGCTGCTCGGACTTCTCGGAAGGGCTTTGCACGACCTTCGGCACCTATCTCTCGACGCTCCGGCTCTGCGCCATCGTCTGGGCGGTGACCACGCTCTTCGGCTTCGGCATCGCCTATTTCCTCGCCTTCCATATCCGCTCGGACACGGTGCGGATGGCGCTCTTCCTGGTCTGCACGGCGCCCTTCCTCACCTCCAACGTCATCCGCATGATCTCCTGGCTGCCGCTGCTGGGGCGGGAGGGGGTGGTGAACCAATTCCTCGTCGGAACCGGCCTCGTCGATCAGCCGCAGGACTGGCTGCTCTTCTCCGACTTCTCTGTCGTCCTCGCTTTCGTCCACCTCTACACGCTTTTCGTCACCGTCCCCGTCTTCAACAGCATGATGCGGATCGACCGACGCTTGCTGGAAGCCGCGCAGGATGCCGGGGCGAGCGGCTGGCAGACGCTCCGGCATGTGGTGATCCCGCTGACCAAGCCGGGCCTGGTCATCGGCTCCATCTTCGTCATCGTGCTGGTGATGGGGGATTTCGTGACGATCGGCGTGATGGGCGGCCAGCAGATCGCCTCCATCGGCAAGGTAATCCAGGTGCAGATGTCCTACCTGCAATTCCCGGCGGCCGCGGCGCAAGCGGTGGTGCTGCTCGGGCTGGTGCTGCTGGTGATCGCGGTCATGACGAAGCTCATCGATATCCGGCGGGAGCTGTGATGGACGAGGATCGCCGCCCGCTCTCCTTCTGGCTTCTCGGGGCCTTCTTCCTGCTCTTCGTCGTCTTCCTTTACGGCCCGACGCTGACGATCCTCGTGCTCTCCTTCCAGGGGCCGGAGGGCGGGCTGACCTTCCCGCTGCGCGGCGTCTCGACCCATTGGTACGAGATGCTGTGGCGCGGCGCCGGCGTCATCGACATCTGGGCCTCCTTCCGCCGCTCGCTCAGGCTCGGCATCGTCGTCATGGTGCTGACGACGGTGATCTCGCTGCTGGCCGGCTATGCCTTCCGCCGGCGCTTCCCTGGCCAGGGGCTGCTGTTCAACCTGACCATCGCCAGCCTGATCGTGCCTTCCATCGTCGTCTCGCTCGGCATTGCGCTCGAATTCCGGCTGCTGGACGATGCGGTGAAGGCCTTTGCGGAGGAAAACGGGGTCGAGTGGCTGAGCGAGGGCTATGCCACGGCGATGGGCCTCTTCACATCCGGGTTGGGCGCACATCTCACCTGGACCTTGCCCTTCGGCCTGCTCATCATGTTCGCCGTGTTCAACCGATTTCCCAACAACCTCGAGGAGGCGGCGCGCGACCTCGGTGCCTCGCCCTGGCAGGTCTTCCAGCATGTGGTGCTGCCGCTGGTGGCGCCGAGCCTGGTCGGTGTCGCGCTCTTCGGCTTCACCCTGTCCTGGGACGAGATCGCGCGGACCAGCCAGGCGATCGGCGATGCCAATACCCTGCCGCTGGAGCTCCAGGGCCTCACCAGCACGGTGACGACGCCGGAGATCTACGCGCTCGGCACCGTCGTCACCGGCGTCTCGGTGCTGGTGATCGCGCTGGCTTTCCTCGGCGTCTCCATGGCCCGGCGGCGGGCGGCGAAGCGGGTGCTCGGATGACGGCGGAAGAGTTGCTGCGCGCCGCCCGCGAAGGCAACGCGCTGCCGCCGCTCAGCGGGCCGTTGCAGGCCCTTGCCGCCGATGCCCGCGGCGACTGGGATGGGGCGCACGCCTTCGCCCAGGACGGCGAGGATGCGGAAAGCGCCTGGGTGCATGCCTACCTGCACCGCAAGGAGGGCGACCTCGCCAATGCCGGTTACTGGTAAAATCGTGCCGGCCGGGTGAAGCCGGCCGGCACGCTCGAGGAGGAATGGCTGGCGATCGCCCGCCACCTCCTCGCTCAGGCGGGCTGAGGCGAGCGGCGCCGGAAGTCCTGCGCCATCTCCTCCAGCGTGACGAAGCGCACGCCCGGGTGCTTCAGCATATGGGCGATGAGGCGTTCCAGCATCATCAGCACCTGCGGCCGGCCCGAGACATCCGGGTGGATGGTCATCGGCACCACGGCATAGTCGTACTCGCGGTAGATGAAGTCGAAATGGTCGCGCCAGATCTGCTCCAGCGCATGGGGCGAGACATAGCCGTGGCTGTTCTGGAACTTCTTGATGAACATCATCGGCGGCAGGTCGTCGAGGTACCAGGAGGCGGGAATCTCGACGAGTCCGGTGGTTTGGCCCTTCGTGAAGGGCCGCATCCAGCTTTCGGCGGGCTGCGCATAGTCGATAGGCGTCCAGCCGTCGCCGGTGCGGACGTAGTAGGGCGTGCAGTCGTGGTGCATCAGCGAATGGTCGTAGGCGATGCCGCGCTCGACCAGGATCTCGATACTGGTCGCGCTCACCTCCCACCAGGGCGCGACATAGCCGACCGGCTTCCGCCCCCAGTGCTTCTCGATCAGGCTGATGCACTTGTCGAAGATCGCCTCCTCCTGCTTGCGGCTGAGGGCGAGGGGGTTCTCATGGCTGTAGCCATGCAGGCCGATCTCATGGCCGGCCTTCGCCACCATGTCGGTCTGCGCGGGGAAGCTTTCGATGGTATGGCCGGGGATGAACCAGCTCTGCGTCAGGCCGAAGCGCTCGAATAGCCGCAGGATGCGCGGCATGCCGACCTCGGCCGCGAAGACGCCGCGGCTGATGTCGCCCGGGCTGTCCTCGCCCATGTAGCTGCCGAGCCAGCCCGCCACCGCATCGCAATGGATGCTGAAGGCGCAAAGAATTTCCTTGGGCATGTCCCCTATCCCTTGTCGTTGGCGCGGGCCCAGCGCTCGATCTCGCCGATCGCCGTGGCCGCGTGGATGATATCGGCATAACGCCGCTCGACATCCTTCAGGTTCTGCTCATGCGCCGCCAGGTCGTGGTCGCCGACGCAGTCGCGGGCGACCATCACCCGGAAGCCGAGCGAGAAGGCATCGATCACGCTGGCCCTGACGCAGCCCGAGGTGATGCAGCCGGCTATCACCACCGTATCGGCCCGCTCCTTCGTCAGGATGGCCGCGGCGGGCGTGGCGAAGAAGATCGAAGGCGCCGACTTCATCAGCACCACATCGGGCGCGGCGGCGGCAATGCGGGGGTCCAGCTCCACCGCCGGCGTCCCGGCCAGCAGATCGAAGACCGGCGCCGCCTTCCAGTACGGCGCGGCGCGGGGGCTGTCATAGCCGTTGACACAGGCGATGACGGGCAGGCCGGCGCGCTTCGCCGCCTGCATCAGCGGGACCGTGGCCGCGACGGCAGCCTCCACCATCGGCGCCCCGGCCATGGGAAAGGCGGGATCGGTGAAGCCGCGCTGGAAGTCCACCACCACGACGCCGATCCGGGTGCCGAAGCCGATGGGCCGGCTGCCATAGCCGCGTGCCGCATAGATGTCGCTCATGGGTCCCGCCTCGCCGATGCTGCGGTGTCCTCGCAGCAAGCGGCGTGCCGAATCACCCTGCCTCGGCCAGCGCCCGCAGCACGATGCCCTCCGTCAGCACCTGGGGCAGCACCTGCGGCGCCCCGCCACCGGCCGGATAGAGCAGGTAAAGCGGCACGCCCTCCCGTCCATGATCGCGCAGGAGGGCGCCGATCACCGGGTCGCCCTGGGTCCAGTCGCCGGTCAGGGTGGCGAGGTTGCGCCCGGCGAAGGCGGCCCGTACCGTGCCGCTTTGCAGCACCAGCCGCTCGTTGACCTTGCAGGTGATGCACCAGGCGGCGGTGAGGTTGACGAAGACCGGACGCCCCTCGGCCTGCAAGGCGGCGACGCGCGCAGCCGACCAAGCCTCCGCCCGCGCCTCGGTGCCGGCAGCGGCCGGCGGTGCGGCGGCAAGACCCGGCAGCAGGGCGAGGGCGCCGATCGCCGCCGCCCCGGCCAGCACCCGCCCGATCCGCCCGCCGCCGCGCTGCGCCAGCCCGAGCGCCCAGGCAGCGAAGCCGATCAGCACCGCCCCGCCGAGCAGGAGCAGCAGCCCGTCCGGCCCCGACTGCTGCGCCAGCACCCAGGCCAGCCAGGCGGCGGCGCCATACATCGGGAAGGCGAGGCCCTGGCGCAGCGCCTCCATCCATCCGCCCGGCCGCGGCAGCCGCCCGGCGAGGCCCGGGAAGAGCCCGAGCAGCGCATAGGGCGCCGCCAGCCCCAGGCCAAGCGCGGCAAAGACCAGCAGCGTCCCGGCCGGCGGCATCGCCAGCGCCGCCCCGACTGCCGCTGCCATGAAGGGCGCGGTGCAGGGCGTCGCCACCAGCACGGCGAGCGCCCCGGTGAAGAAGCTGCCCGCATGGCCGCTCCGCGCGGCCAGCCCGGCCCCGGCCCCCGCCGGCCCGCCGAGCGCATAGACGCCGGAAAGGTTCAGCCCGACCGCCAGCATCAGCCAGGCGAGGCCGGCAACGAAGGCCGGCGCGGTGAACTGGAAGCCCCATCCCGCCGCGACCCCGGCCGCGCGCAACCCGATCAGCAGCCCGGCCAGGCCGAGGAAGCAGGCCAGCACCCCTGCCGTGTAGCTCGCCGCATGGGTGCGCACCTCGCGCCGTGCCGCGCCGGACAGCCGGGCGAGGGCCATCGCCTTCATGGCGAGGATGGGGAAGACGCAGGGCATCAGGTTCAGCAGCAGCCCGCCGAGCAGCGCCGAGCCGAGCACCTGCCAGAGCGGAAGGGCTTCGCCCTCCACCGCCCCGCCGACCGGCGCCGTCACCTCATAGGCCGAGCGCACCCCGGCCGCATCGACCAGCGCCACCACGCCAGTGAGGCGCTGCGGCAGCGCAGCTCCCTCCGGCCGGGCGAGGCCGAGGGTCAGCGCGCCATCCCGCGCCGCAAGCCGCTGCGGCGCGGCATTCTCGATCAGCCCGGCCTCGTCGGGAAAGAACTCCGCCTCGCGCAGGGCAGCCGCCGAAAGGCTTTCGCCGCTGAGGGTGAGGCTGCCCCGCCGGCCCTCCAGCGCCGCCCGCGCCACCCAGGGCGAAGGCCGCGGCACCGCTGCCTCCGCGGCGGCGAAGAGCGGCGCCAGCGCCGGGTCGGCCCGGCCCCTGTCGGTGACCGGCAGGTCGAGGCGGAACCGGCCCTCCTCCGGGATGCAGAGCTCGGCGCAAACCAGCCAACTCGCCTCCGCCTCCACCGTGAAGCGGCCGTTGGCATTGGCCGGCACGGTGACGGGGAGCGGCAGCAGCACCTCGCCCTCGTAGCCGAAGCTCATCAGCGGCCCGGTCGGGATGCGCCGCGGCGCCGGCCATGCGATGCCGCCCGCCGTGGCGCCTTCGGGAAGGGTCAGGGCAATCTCGGGCGCCGCGCCGGCATCGCCCGCATGACGCCAATAGGTATGCCAGCCCGGCGCCAGCTTCAGCCTGAGGCCGAGCCGGACGCTCTCGCCCGGCGCGACCGCCACCCGGTCCGCCACCAACGTCGCCTCGGCCCGCGGCGAGCGCTGCGCCGCGCTCTCCGCCGCCCAGCCGGCGCCGGGCAGCAGGAGCAGCAGGAGCAGCAAGGCAGGCAGGCGGCGCATGACCGGATAAAGGGGGGAGGGCCGCCCCGACCGCAAGCCCCCAATGAAAGGAGGGCCGGGGACGCCGGATGCGCCCCCGGCCCCCGGCCGGTCTCAAACCATCGCTGAAATGCTTCCCTCGCCGCCAATCCTGCGGCGAGGCTTCCCTTAGGCCCGCGCCGCCACCGGGCGCCGGGCCAGCCGCCGCATGTCGCGCAGGGCGGAGCGCAGCAGCGCGATTTCGCCCTCCGGCATCAGCCCCTCGTCCTCCGCCTCGACCCGGCGGAGCAGGGTGGCGAGCTTCAGGGTCACGTCGGCATGGCTACGGGCCGGCGCGGCGGCGAGGGCGTTCAGCGCGGCCAGCTCGGCATCGACCAGCAACTCCATGATCGCCTCGTCCCCGCTCTCGCTGCGCTCGATCTTGCTGAGCCGATCCGCCAGGGTGACGACCTCCTCGCCGCCACGAGGCGTCCCGGGGGCAGGCGGGCGGGCGAGCGGGAAGACGATGATCTCGGACATGGGGGCGTGATCCGTTGGCGGGGTGGCGAGGCTGGCCCGGGTCCGGGCTGGCCGGGTGGGTCAGCCCTGGCGTCCGGCGCCGTTCTGCACCGGCAGGACATAGGCGGGCGGGCAGGCCGTGATCGCACCGCCAGCGGCGAGGAAAGCGTCGACCATGCTGGAGATCGTGGCGCTGTCCGGCGTGCCGGCATCGCGGCAACGGCGCTTGTGGGCGATCATCGCGCTCAGCGAGCGGCGGCGGGTATCGGCGGCATCGGCGGTGGCGGCGGGCAGGCGACGGGTTTTGCCAGCGGGGAGTTTGGTCTGCATGGCCATCCTCACATTTGCGCGATGGGATTTGGTATACACTTCACGGCACCGCGAGCAAAGCCTTTTTCGCAACCTGGGCGTGTTTCTCGCGGCAGATCGACACCCTTCGATTCCTGGCGTCCGTGCCGCGAACGCGAGGAAGCGGCATGTTCTCGCGCGGCCATGTCGCACCCGCATGTCGCCACCCCGGGGAATTGTCGCGCGCCGGTGTCAAACCCGCCGCTTTGGCCTTATGCCCCTGCCATGCTTCCCCTCGACCTCCCCGTCGCCGAGGCCCTGCCGGCGCTGACCGCCGCCCTCCGCGCCAGCCCCAATGCCGTGCTCATCGCCCCGCCGGGTGCCGGCAAGACCACGCTCGTCCCGCTCGTCCTGCGCGAGGAGCCCTGGGCCGAGGGCGGCAAGCTGCTGGTGCTGGAGCCCCGTCGCGTTGCCGCCCGCGCCGCCGCCCGCCGGATGGCGGAACTTCTGGGCGAAGCCGCCCCGGGCGGCACCATAGGCCTCTCGACGCGGCTGGACCGCGCCGTTTCCGCGGCGACGCGGATCGAGGTGGTGACCGAGGGCCTGCTCGTCCGCCGCCTGCAATCCGACCCGGGACTCGAGGGCGTCGCCGCCGTGCTGTTCGACGAGGCGCATGAGCGCAACCTCGACACCGACCTGGCGCTCGCCCTCTGCCTCGACCTGCAACGCGGCCTGCGCCCGGAACTGCGGCTGCTGGCGATGTCCGCCACCCTCGACGGCACGGCCTTCGCGGGGTTGATGGGCGCGGCGCCGACGATCGAGTCCCTCGGCCGTGCCTGGCCGGTCTCGGTGGAGCACCGCCCCCGCGACCTCGCGGACCCGCGGGACCTGCCGGAGGCCATGGCCGGCGCCATCCGCACCGCGCTGCGCGAGCATGAGGGCGATGTCCTTGCCTTCCTCCCTGGCTGGGGCGAGATCCGCCGCACCGCCGAGCGGCTTTCCGGCATCGCGGCGGATGTGCTGCCGCTCCATGGCGAGCTGCCTCCCGCCGAGCAGGACCGGGCCCTGACGCCCGGGCCGCGGCGCAAGGTCGTGCTCGCCACCTCCATCGCCGAAACCTCGCTGACCGTCCCCGGCGTCCGTATCGTCGTCGATGGCGGCTTCCGCCGCACCCCAAGGCTCGACCCGGCGACCGGCCTCGCCCGGCTCGTCACCGTGCGCATCAGCAAGGCGGCCGCCGAGCAGCGTGCCGGCCGCGCCGGCCGCACGGCGCCGGGCGTTGCCATCCGCCTCTGGTCGGAGGCGCTGCATCGCGGCCTCGCCCCGCAGGACCGGCCGGCGATCCTGGAGGAGGAGTTGTCCGGCCTCGCCCTCGACCTGGCCAGCTGGGGCGCTGAGCCCGCCGACCTCGCCTGGCTCGACCCGCCGCCCGCCGGCGCGCTCGCCGCCGCCCGCAGCCTGCTCCGCGACCTCGATGCGCTCGATGCCGAGGGGCGCATCACCGCGACCGGCCGCCGCATGGCCCGGCTCGGCACCCATCCGCGCCTTGCCCGCATGCTGGCGGCAGCCGAAGGGGAGGGGGAGGGGGCGCTGGCCGCCGACCTCGCCGCCCTGCTGGAGGAGCGCGACCCGATCCGGGGCCGCGAGGTGCCGAGCGACATCACCCTCCGGCTCGACCTGCTGCATGGCGGCGACCACCCGAATGCCGACCGGGCGACCATCCACCGCATCCGCCGTGCCGCCGCGTTGCACCGGCGCCGGCTCGGCCTGCATGGCAATGCTTCGCCCGAGGGCGAGCCGGGCGCGCTGCTCGCCGCCGGCTTCCCCGACCGCATCGCCGCCATGCGCGGCGTCATGATCGGTGCCTTCCGCCTGGCCTCGGGGCAGGGCGCCCGGCTCGGGGCGACGGACCCGCTGGCGAAGTCGCCGCTCCTCGCCGTCGCGGACCTCGAATTGCAGGGCACCGAGGCGCGCATCCGCATGGCCGCGCCGCTCGACCGCGCCTTGCTGGAGGCCCGCTTCCCGGGACGCTTCCGCCGCGAGGAGGGCGCGGCCTTCGACCAGCGCGCCGGCGCGATGCTGGCCCGCCGCCGCCTCCGCTTCGGCCCGCTGGTGCTGGAGGAGCAGCCCCTGCCGAACCCCGACCCCGCGCTGGTCGCCGCGGCCCTGGCCGAGGCGGTGGCGGAGCGCGGGCTGCGCGACCTGCCCTGGACGCCGGCCGCCCGCCAGCTCCAGGCCCGTCTCCGCTGGATGCGCGAGGTCGAGGGCGAGGGCTGGCCGGACGCCACGGATGCCGCGCTCATCTCAACCGCGGGGGACTGGCTCGCCCCGCACCTCCATGGCCGCTCCCGCCTCGCCGACCTCGCCGGGCTGAACCTGCCCGACATGCTGCTGGCGGATCTGCCATGGGAGCGCCGCCGGCGCCTCGACGCGGCGCTCCCCGCCCGCCTCGACCTGCCCGCCGGGCGCAGCGCCGCCATCGACTATGCAGGCGAAACCCCGACGCTCGAGGCCCGCCCACAACACCTTTACGGCCTGACCCGCCTGCCGCCGCTCGCCGAAGGCCGCATCCCCCTCCAGGTCGCGCTGCTTTCCCCTGCCGGCCGGCCGATCGCCGTCACCGGGGACCTCGCCGGCTTCTGGCGCGGCGGCTGGCTGGAGGTGCGGAAGGAGATGCGTGGCCGCTACCCGAAGCACAACTGGCCCGAGGATCCGGCCGGCGCCGCCGCCGACCCGCCCCGGCCCGGCCGCGGCGGATGAAGCGACCGTCACCCGCGAAGAGGTTGAAGGACCGCATCCATCTTCCCAAAGTGGGGTCGAACGAGTACCGCCACGCCCTTCCCCCGAGGACCGCGTCCCCCTGATGCCCGCCACCTTGCCGCGCCGCCATGCCGGCCTCGCCTTCGCCACCCTGCTGACCGGCTGCGCCACCAGGCCGTGGCCGGCCAGCGCCCAGCGCGGCCTGCTGCCCGACTTCGCCGATCTCGCCGAGCGCGTCCTCCCCGCCGTGGTCAATATCGCCGTCACCGGCGAGACCACCGTCGCCCAGCTTCCGCCCGAGCTGCGCGGCACCCCGCTCGAGCGCTATTTCCGCGACCGCCTGCGCAACCGGCGGCAGGAGGTCTCGGGCGCCGGCTCCGGCTTCATCATCGACCCGGCCGGCTTCATCGTCACCAACAACCACGTCATCGGCAGCGCCAGCCGCGTCGTGGTCGCCCTGCAGGACGGCACGGAGCTGACCGCGCGCATCGTCGGCTCCGACGAGCTGACCGACCTCGCCCTGCTGAAGGTGGAGACTCCGCACAGCCTCGCCGCCGTGTCCTGGGGCAGTTCGGGGACGACGCGGGTCGGCTCCTGGGTGCTGGCGGCGGGCAATCCCTTCGGCCTCGGAGGCACCGTCACCTCCGGCATCGTCTCGGCGCGCGGGCGGGAGATCGGCGCCGGGCCCTTCGACGACTTCATCCAGACCGATGCCGCCATCAACCCGGGCAATTCCGGCGGCCCGCTGTTCAACGCCCAGGGGGAAGTGATCGGCATCAACACGGCGATCTATTCGCCCTCCGGCGCCTCGGCCGGCATCGGCTTCGCAACGCCCTCCGACCTCGCCCGGCCGGTGATCGAGCAGCTCCGCCGCGACGGGCGGGTGGAGCGCGGCTGGCTCGGCGTCTCGGTGCAGGACCTGGTGCCGGAGGATGGCCGCCCCGCCCGCCGCGGCGTGCTCATCGCCGGGGTCGAGCGCACCAGCCCGGCCGGCCGCGCCGGGCTACGCCAGGGCGACATCGTCGTCGCCATCAATGGCGACCGGGTCGAGACCTCGCGCGCCCTGGTCCGCACCGTCGCCGCCGTGCCGCCCGGCCAGACCGTCCGCCTCACGGTGCTGCGCGAGGGCCGGGAGCGCGAGCTGCCCGTCCAGGTTGGCCGTCGCCCGGGTCAGGGTTAACATACCGCATCCACAAGGACACCCGCCGCCATGCGCATTCTGCTGGTCGAGGACGATGCCGAGGTCGCCCGCTTCGTGAAGAAGGGGTTGCAGGAGGCCGGCCATACCGTCGAGCACGCGACCAATGGGCGCGACGGCCTCTTCCTCGCGGCTTCCGAGCAATTCGACATGCTGGTGCTCGACCGCATGCTGCCCGGCGGCGTCGACGGCGTGCGGCTGGTGGAGACGCTGCGCAGCCAGGGCAACCGTACCCCGGTGCTCTTCCTTTCCGCCCTCTCGGCGGTGGATGAGAAGGTGAAGGGGCTGAAGGCCGGCGGCGACGACTATCTCACCAAGCCCTTTGCCTTCGCCGAATTGTTGGCCCGGGTGGAGGCGCTCGGCCGCCGCCCCTCGGTCGATGCGCCGGCGACCAAGCTCCGGGTTGCCGACCTGGAACTCGACCTGCTTTCCCGCACCGTCACGCGCGCAGGCAAGCGCATCGACGTGCAACCGCGCGAGTTTCGCCTGCTGGAGCACCTGATGCGCCATGCCGGCCAGGTGGTGACGCGCACCATGCTGCTCGAGAAGGTCTGGGACTACCATTTCGATCCGCAGACCAACGTCATCGACGTGCATGTCTCCCGGCTGCGCCAGAAGCTCGACAAAGGCTTCGACAAGCCGCTGATCCATACGGTGCGCAACGCCGGGTACATGATCCGGGCCGAGCCCTGAAGCGGGCCGCCAATCGCCGCGGCGATCAGCCGCTGTCGCCAAGCCTCGCCCCAAGCCTCGCCCTCGGGCCGCCGCGGCTGCTGCGCAGTGCCGGCTTCCGCTTCGCTCTGCTTTTCGCGGCGATGTTCGCGTCCGCCGCCATCGCCCTCGTTGCCGTGCTCTGGTGGGCTACGGCGGGGGCGCTCGACCGACAGACCGATGCCGCCGTCCGCGCCGACGCCATCGCACTCGCCGAACGCTGGCGCGAGGCGGGCGCTACCGGCCTTGCCGAGGCGATCGAGGAACGGCTCGCCGTCGATGTGGAGAACGAGTCGATCTACCTGCTGATGGAGGCGGAGGGCACTCGCCGCCTCGCCGGCAATCTCGACCGCTGGCCGAACGCTCCCCCCGACGAGGGGTCCTGGTTCCGCACCCGCGTCCTGCATGACGGCATCGCCGCCGAGGCGCGGCTGCATCGTATCGACCTGCCCGGCCTCCGCCTCATCGTCGGCCGCGACGAGTCGGAACGCGAGCAGCTCCGCCGCCTGCTGACCGAGGGGGTGTTCTGGGCTTCCGGTGCGGTGGTGCTCTTCGCCCTGCTCGGTGCCTGGCTGCTGCGCCATGCCTTGCAGGCGCGGATGAGCCCGGTCTTCGCCACCACGGCGGCGATCGCCGGCGGCGACCTCTCCTCCCGGGTCGCCCTTTCCGGCCGCGGCGATGAATTCGACCGGCTGGCGCAGACGCTGAACATCATGCTGGAGCGCATCGTGACCCTGATGGAGGGCGTGCGCGGCGTCTCGGACGCCATCGCCCACGACCTCCGCACGCCCATCGCCCGCGCCCGCGCCAAGCTGGAGGATGCGGTCTCCGAGGCGCCGGAAGGGGCCCGGCCCGGCGTCCCGCCGGACGAGGCGACGCTTCGCGCCGCCATCGAGCAGGGCATCGCCGATCTCGACGGCATCAGCCGCATCTTCCAGGCCCTGCTGCGCATCGCGGAGGCCGAGGCGGGCGCCCGCCGCGCCGCCTTCGCCCCCTTCGACCTCGTCCCGGTCCTGGCCGATGCCGCCGAGATCTACGAGGTCGCCGCCGAGGCGCGTAACCAGCAGCTCGCCACCGAGCTGCCTGAACGGCTCGACCTCGTCGGCGACCGCGACCTGCTGCTGCAGGCGATCGCCAATCTGCTCGACAACGCCATCAAATTCACCTCGCCCGGCGGCACGGTGCGGCTGATGGCCCATACCCTGCCGGCGGCGATCGAGGTCGCGGTCTGCGACGACGGGCCCGGCCTCTCGCCCGAGGACCGTGCCCATGCGGGCGAGCGCTTCTTCCGCGCCGACAAGGCTCGCGCGACGCCCGGCTCCGGCCTCGGCCTTTCCCTGGTCCAGGCGGTCGTTCATCTGCATGCCGGCGAATTGCGGCTCGAGGATGCCGCCCCCGGCCGCGCGCCGCCCGGGCTCCGCGTCGTGCTGCGTCTGCCGAAGCCCTGAGCCGCCATGACCGAAGCGTCATCCTCCGCCCATCACCGGATGAGGCGACCGGCCCCATTGTGGCAAGCCATGCAAAGCCTCGTCACGCCGCCTGCGCTGCTCCTGGTTCTGGCGATGTCCGCCTCGGCCGAGCCGGGCCCGCGCGTGACCACCGACACCGTCGAGTATTGCGGCAGCCTCGCCGCCCGCCTGGCCGACATGCCCGCCGCTGCGCAGGAGCCCTCGCGCAGGCTTGCCGCCGAAGGCATGCGGCTTTGTGGCAACGGTCATGTGCGGGTCGGCATCGCCAAGCTGCGCCGCGCCGTTCGCGCCGCGCAGGCCAGCACCTCAGATCGATAAGGCCGCCCGGCTCGGGTAACCTCGCCGCGATGGCGGAGGGGCAGGGATGAGGCAGGCCGAGGCGGCGGAACTGCGGCGTGAGTTGCGCGGCTTCCTTTCGGCCGCGATCGCCGCGGGCGAGTACGATCCGGCAGCTGGCAGCTTCGGGCCGGCCGATCCCCGCTTCGCCGCTCGGCTCGGCGCACGGGGCTGGCTCGGCACCTGCTGGTCACGCGCCCTCGGCGGCCAGGAGGGCAGCGCCCTCGACCGACATGTCATTGCCGAGGAGCTGATCGCCCATGGCGCCCCGCTGCGGGCGAGCTGGGTCGCGGAATGGCTCGCCGGCCCGCTGCTGCTCGCCGCCGGGACGCCGGAGCAGCAGCGGGAGCTGCTGCCCCGCTTCGCAGCCGGACGCCTTTCCGCCTGCATCGGCCTCACCGAAGCCGCCACCGAAGCCGCCCTGCCCGGCAGCGGCGCGCCGCGCTGCCTGGCGCGGCCGGACCGCGGCGGCTGGCGCCTTGGCGGCCGCTGCCGGCTGGTCGGCGACCCGCTCGGCCGTCTGGTCCTGCTCGCCCGGACCGGCGATGACCAGGGGCCCGGCCTCAGCCTCTTCCTTGTCGACCTGGCGTTGCCCGGCATCGCCCCGCTCGGCGCCGACCTGCTGGCCTTCGACGGCGTTTTCCTTGCCGGGGACCGGTTGCTCGGGCCGCCCGAGGCGGGGCTGGCGATCTGGCGGGAGGTTGCCGGCATCGCCCGGGGAGCGCCCGGCGGCTGGCTGCGCCACCTGCCGCTGCTGGCCGCGCTCGCCGCCGCCGACGGCCCGGCTGAGGCGGAGCCGGTGCTCGGCCGCCTCCTGGCCGGGTGCGCCACCTTGCAGGCCATGGGCCTGGCCCGTGCCGGCCGCGCCGCGCCCGGCCTTGCCGCCCTGGCCGCGGCGGAGGCGGAGGCCATCCCCGCCGCCCTGCACCGCCTGCTGCCCGATGAGGCCCGTCCCGTCCCGGCCGAGCCGCCACCCCTCCTGCCGCCCGTTCCCGGCCCTCGCCGCCCTGCCCGCCCTCCTCATCCTCTCGCCGCCGAGACGGCGCGGCTGCTCGACGGACGCTTCTCCTCCGGCTTCGATCCCGATCTCTGGGCGGCGCTGGAGGATGGGCCCGTGCTCCGTGCCGCCCTGCCGCCGGAACTCGGTGGGGATGGGGAAGGGCTGCCCGGCCTGCTCGCCATCGCCGAGGCGGCCGGCGCCGCCGGGGCGCCGCTGCCCATCGCCGAGACGCTGCTCGGCCATCACGTCCTGGCCCTGGCGGGGCTCGCCCCACCCATCGGGCCGCTGACCCTCGGCCCGGTCCTGCCTGGCGACTCGCCCGGCTTCGGGCAGGGCCTGCTCGCCGGCCGGCTGCATCGCCTGCCCTGGGCCCGGCATGCCAGCGCCGCCGTCATCGTGCTGGAGGGGCGACGCACCGTGCTCGCCGGCCGCCCCGCCATCGGCGCCGAGGGCCGCAACGGTGCCGGCGAGCCGCGCGACCTGGTGCTGCTGGAGGAGATGCCCGTCCTCGCCGCCGGCGAGCCCGGCACGGGGTTGGGCCCGGGGGAGCTGCGCGCCCTCGGCGCCGTGTTCCGCGCCGCCGCGATGCTGGGTGCGACCGGGCGCCTGGCCGGCCATCGCCGCAGCCGGGCGCTGGCGGCCGCGGCGCGCTTCGCCCTGCGCCGGGCCGCACGGGCGCCGGGCCGCTTCGCCATCGCCTGCGCCCGCCTCCGCGTCCATGCCGCGGCGGAGGCCGCCCTTGCCATCCCTGGGCAGGATCCGGCGCTCGCCCGCCGCATCGCCGCATGGTCGGGCGAATTCGGCACCGAATCCGGCTGGGCGCGCTGGCTTGGCCGACGCGCCCGCCGGGCCGGGGCCGCGGGGCTGTGGCCCCTCATCGCCGATCCGGGCAGGATGCCGGACGAGACGGAGGAAACGGACGATGAGTGAACTGCTCTTCGAGAAGGCCGGCGGCATCGCCACCATCACCCTGAACCGGCCCGACAGCGGCAACGCCTTCACCACCGAGATGCTGGCGCAATGGGAACAGGCCTTGCGCGAATGCATCCATGACGATGCCATCCGCTGCGTGGTGCTGACCGGCGCCGGCCGCATCTTCTGCTCCGGCGGCGACGTGAAGCGCATGGCGGCGAACACCGCCGGCGGCCAACAGCCCTGGGACCGCGCCAAGTACCTCACCGACCATGTCCATCGCATCCCGCTGACGCTGATGGAGCTGGACAAGCCCTACCTCGTCGCCGTCAACGGCGCCGCGACCGGGGCGGGCATGGACATGGCGCTGATGGGCGACCTCCGCTTCGCCGCCGAAAGCGCGCGCTTCGCCGAGACCTATATCAAGGTCGGCTTCGTCGCCGGCGATGGCGGCGCCTGGATGCTGCCGCGGCTGGTCGGCCTGCCACGCGCGCTGGAGATGCTGTGGCTCGGCGACTTCGTCTCCGCCGCCGAGGCCGAGCGCATCGGCCTGGTCAACAGGACGGTGCCCGACGACCAGCTCATGGCGCATACCTATTCCGTCGCCGAACGCCTTGCCTCGGGCCCCACGGTCGGCATCCGGCTGATGAAGCGCATGGTGATGCAGGGGCTCAACAGCAGCTTCCGCGACGGCCTTGCCTTCGCTGCCAGCTGCGTCGGCGTCGTCAGCGCGACCGAGGACCACCGCGAGGCCACGGCCGCCTTCGCCGAGAAGCGCAAACCCGTCTTCCGCGGGAAATAACCGCCCCTCGTTCCGCGGCTTCGCCCGAACCATCCCCGCGCCCCGCGTTGGCCCTTCATACGAGGAGGACCAGCGCATGCCCGACGACCACCGCCCGCCGCTGCCCGAGCAGCACCAGGACCAGGTGCCCGGCCGCAACGCGCCGATGGACCCGCCGCCCGATTACGGCGAGGCCAGCTACCGCGGCTCCGGCCGCCTTGCCGGCAAGGCGACGATCATCACCGGCGGCGACAGCGGCATCGGCCGCGCCGTCGCCCTCGCCTTCGCGCGCGAGGGTGCCGATGTCGCCATCGCCTACCTGAACGAGGAGGAGGATGCGCGCGAATCCGCCCGGCTCGTCGAATCCGCCGGCCGCCGCGCCGTGCTCATCGGAGGCGACATCGCCGACCCGGCCGTCTGCCGCCGCATCGTCGAGGAGACGGCCAAGGCCTTCGGCAAGATCGACGTGCTGGTCAACAACGCCGCCTACCAGATGACGCGCGAATCCCTCGACGAGATCAGCGACGAGGAGTGGGATTACACCTTCAACGTCAACATAAACGCGATGTTCCGCATCACCCGGGCGGCGCTGCCGCACATGAAGGCCGGTGCCGCCATCATCAACACCGTCTCGGTGAATGCCGATACGCCGAAGCCGAAGCTCATCCCCTATTCGGCGACCAAGGCGGCGATCCAGAATTTCACCGGCAGCCTCGCGCAGCTCCTGGCCGAGCGGGGGATCCGCGCCAATTGCGTCGCCCCCGGCCCGATCTGGACGCCGCTGATCCCCGCCACCATGCCGGTCGAGCAGGTGAAGAGCTTCGGCTCCGAGGTGCCGATTGGACGTCCGGGCCAGCCGGCGGAACTCGCGCCCGTCTATGTCATGTTGGCCTCGGACGAGGCGAGCTATGTATCGGGCGCGACGGTTGCCGTCACCGGCGGCAAGCCGATCCTTTGAAGTGGCGGTAGCACCGCTGGGCGGTTCAATCCCCGGCCAGCGGCAGCGCCGGCTTCTCGCGGCGCTGCCGGTCGGCCACGGCCAGGGCCCGTGCCGTCTCGATCAGCGCCTGCCGGACCGAGGGGTCGCCGATGGCGGTGAAGGCCCGGACCAGGTTCATCACGCCGTCGCCGGCGAGATGGGTGAGCGCATGCCGCCCGGGATGGCCCAGCAATTCTTCGACGGAGGTGTTGCAAAGCGCTGCCCAGACCGGCAGCCGGTCGGCGCAAAGGCGGTTCAGTCCGCGCTCGTATTTCAGTACCTGCTGCGGGCTGACGCCGAGTGCCACGCCCACCTGCGCCAGGGTTACGCCGGCATCGAGGCGAGCCTGCTTCAGCCGGTGGTGGATCGGCTCGGCATTCTGCCTGGTCCTCGGTGCTTCCCCTTCCTGCGGAAGGGGAGGAGATGGCATCGGGGTAATCCGCGGCATGGTGTTTGCAACCGTTAGATTATTATCTGACCTACTATCTTTTACTACGATTGAAAAGACGTTAACGTTCCATTTTGTTACGAAAACATACTAAGCTGGCATGGAATTGCATGGCGTCAGAACAGGCGAGGTTCCATCCATTGCGCAGGGCTGCCGCTGCTGGACAAAGCTCCGGATCGGGTGCGGGATACTTCCCGCGTCCAGGAAAGGAAGAGAGCGATGCTCGACGGCACCGAATACCGCATCCCCTCGTTGCGCCATAAGGTCAGCCCGGAGGAATGGCAGGCTCGCATCGACCTCGCCGCCTGCTACCGGCTGGTTGACCTCTACCATATGAGCGACCTGATCGCGAACCACGTCTCCGTCCGCGTCCCGGGCGAGGATGCCTTCCTCATCAATGCCTATGGCCTGCTCTACGAGGAGATCACGGCCTCCTCGCTGATGAAGGTCGACTACGACGGCAACATCCTGCTGAAGCCGGACTTCCCCGACCAGGATTACGGCGTGAACCGCGCCGGCTTCGTCATCCACTCGGCGGTGCACAAGGCGCGGCACGACCTGGCCTGCGTCGCGCATACCCATACCTGGGCCGGCATGGCGGTCTCGACCCTCGAATGCGGGCTGCTGCCGAACACCCAGACCAGCATGCGCTTCGCCAAGATCAGCTACCACGACTTCAACGGCGTGGTGCTCGACCTTTCCGAGCAGGAGCGGCTGGTGCGCGACCTCGGCGACAACAACGCCATGATCCTCCGCAACCACGGCCTGCTGACCGTCGGCACCACCATCCCGGAGGCCTTCAATGCCCTCCATCGCCTCGAACTGTCCTGCAAGACCCAGATCGCGGCGATGTCCTGCAACACGCCGATGGTCAAGGTCGCCGACGACATCGTCGAGAAGACCTACATGAACTACCAGCCGCAGGTCCGCCGGCCCTTCGGCCTGCTCGACTGGCCGGCCCTGCTGCGGAAGCTCGACCGCATCGACCCCAGCTACCGGACCTGATGCGCGTCCTGCTCTCGGATGTCGCCGAGGCCCGGCACGGCGCGCGCATCCGTGCCGCCTTGCCGGGCGTGGCGCTGGTGCCCGTCGCGCCCGAAGGCCCCTTGCCCGGTACCGCAGGCATCGGGATGGCCTTCATCTCCCGCGACCTCTTCCTCGGCGGCACCCGCTTCCGCCTCACCGCGCGCTTCCAGCGCTTCGTCGACCTGGTCCTCGCCGCGCCCGACATCCGCCGCGTGCAGACCTTCTCCGCCGGCACCGACATGGCGCCCTACCAGGCGATGCGGGCGCGCGGCATCGAGGTGGTCGGTGCCAGCGGCGCCAGCGCCCCGGCCGTGGCGCAGGCGGCCATCGCCGGGCTGCTCGCGCTCGCCCGCCGCCTGCCGCGGGTGATGGAGGCCCAAGCCCGCCACGCCTGGGAGCCGATCTACGGCGAGGGTGAGCCACCGGACCTCGCCAGCCAGACCGCGCTCATCGTCGGCACCGGGCCGATCGGGCAGGAGATCGCCCGCCTCGCCGCCGCCTTCGGCCTGCGCCCCATCGGCATCCGGCGCGACGGCGCCGCGCCGCCGCCGCCGCACCTCGCCGAGGCCCATCCCTATACCGCCCTGCCACGGCTCCTGCCGCGTGCCGACTGGCTGATCCTCGCCTGCCCGCTGACCGAGACGACCCGGAACCTGATCGACGCCGCGGCCCTGGCCCTGCTCCCGGTCGGCAGCGGGCTGGTGAACGTTTCCCGCGGCGGCGTAGTGGAGGAGGGGGCGCTGCTTGCCGCCCTGCAGTCGGGCCACCTATGCGGCGCCTTCCTCGACGTCTTCACCGAAGAGCCCCTGCCGGCCGGGAGCCCGTTCTGGGACCTCCCGAACGTCATCGTCTCGCCGCACAGCGCGGCGGCCGGGGAGGGGCTGGCCGAGCGCGTGGCCGAGATCTTCTGCGGCAATCTCCGCCGCTGGGCCGGCGCCGCCTGACGGGCCCTATACCGCCGGCGCCATGTCCTTCCACGGGGCGGCGCGCTCATAGGCGGCGGCGGCGCGATAGAGCAGGGCCTCCCGGAAGCTCGGGGCGACGAGTTGCAGACCGAGGGGGAGGCCCGCCTCGCGGCTCAGGCCGCACATCACGCTGATCGCCGGGTGGCCGGTGACGTTGAAGGGCGTACGGGCCTGGCGAGGGTAGGTGCGCTCCACCTCCGCGGCGTCGTCGATGCGGCAGGCCGGGTCCATGGAGCTGGCGCAGAGCAGCAGGTCCACCTCCGCGAATGCGGCCTCCACGGCGGCGACGAGTTCGCGGCGGCGGCGCTGGGCCTGCACGTAGTCGGCACCGGTGACGAACATCCCCGGCAGCAGCCGTCGGCGGGTGATGTGGGCATAGTCGCCCGGACGCTCGCGCAGCCAGGCCTCGTGGATGGCGGTCGCCTCGGGCAGCATGATGGTGCGGTTGACGCCGGCGAATTCGCCGAGCGGCGGCAGGATCGCCGTCGTCACCCGCGCACCCTCGGCGGCGAGGAGCATGGCGGCGGCCTCGAGTGCGGCGGCCATCTCGGGCGTCGCCGGCTGGTCGTGCTCGTGGAAATGGCGGACGAAGCCGATCCTGAGGCCTTTCAGACCGAGATGCAGGTCGCGGGCGTAGTCCTCGGCCGGATGCGGGGCGCTGCCGGGGTCGGCGGGGTCGTGGCCGGCGATGGCGTTCAGCAGCAGGGCATTGTCGCGCACCGTGCGGGTCATCGGCCCGACATGGTCGAGGGTGAAGGAGAGCGGGAAGACGCCGCGGCGGGAGACGAGGCCATAGGTCGGCTTCAGCCCGACCAGGCCGCAATGGCTGGCCGGATGGCGGACGGAGCCGCCGGTATCGGTGCCGAGCGCCGCCGGCAGCATCCGCGCGGCGACTGCGGCGCCGGAGCCGGAGGAGGATCCGCCCGGGTGGTGCGCCGGGTTCCAGGGGTTGCGGGCGGGCGGGAAGGGCAGGTCGAAGGCCGGGCCGCCGATGGCGAACTCATGCGTCGCCAACTTGGCCGGGAAGAGGGCGCCGGCGGCCCGCAGGCGGGCCGTCGCATGGGCATCCTCCGCTGCGATGCGGTCGAGCTGGAGCTTCGAGTGGCAGGTTGTCGGGTGGCCGGCGAGGTCGATGATGTCCTTCAGCCCGACCGGGATGCCGTGCAGCGGGCCGCGCGGACCGTTCCGCGCGATCTCGGCCTCGGCGGCGCGAGCATCGCCCATCGCCTCCTCGGCGGCGAGGCGGATGATGGCATCGAGGCGCGGCTCCGCTGCGGCGATGCGGTCGAGGCAGGATTGCAGCAGCTCGACCGGCGAAAGGCGGCGTGCGGCGATGAGGGCGGCGGCCTCGGCCAACGGCAGGGCGTGCGGCGCGGTCATGCGGCGCCCTTGGGCTGCACCGGCGCGCGGTAGGGCGGGGTGGGCTCGGCGGCTGAGCTCGTCGGACGGGTGAAGGCGTCGCGGAAGCGGGCGGCGAGGGCGATCGCTTCCTCCACATCGGCGCGGTGGTCCTGCCAGGCGCGGTCGAGGCCGGCGGCCTCCGCCAAGGTCTTGGTCCGGTCCGTCATCCTGCACCCCCTCTCGCTGCGGCGGGGATGGTGGTGCAAAAGAAGAGGGGGCGGAACCCTCGCAGGCGCCGCCCCCAAGTTTGCGCACCGCCGGGAGGGGAGGACGCCTGCCTTCATTGGGGGGGAAAGGACAGGACGCTGCGGCGCGAAAGACCATCTCTGGCCTGAGGTGAGGATGCGCCCGCGAGGGTGAAGATATCGTTGCGGCAATGGCCGCTTTTTTCGCCGCCGGGCGGGGTCTATGCAGGATGGGCAGCGCCAAGCGGGAGGAAGCAATGCCGTCGCCACAGGGATCGCCACAGGAATCGCCGCAGGGCCTGCCGCTCGCGGGCCTCAGGATCGTCGAGCTGGGGCACTACATCGCGGCGCCCTTCGCCACCCGGCTGCTGGCCGATCTCGGAGCCGAGGTCATCAAGGTGGAGCCGCCGGAGGGCGACCCGGTGCGCGGCTGGGGCTCCGCCGTCGAGGGCCATCCCGTGTGGTTCAGCGTGCACGGGCGGAACAAGCTTTCGGTCACGCTCGACCTGAAGAGCGAGGCGGACAAGGCGAAGCTCCGCCGGCTGGTGGCGCGGGCCGACGGGCTCGTCGAGAATTTCCGCCCCGGCCAGCTCGAGCGCTACGGCCTCGGGCCGGAGGCGCTGCATGCGGTGAACCCGCGTCTCGTCATTGCCCGCATCAGCGGCTACGGGCAGGACGGGCCCTACCGCGACAAGCCGGCCTTCGGGGCGATCGGCGAGGCGATGGGCGGCTTGCGGCACCTCACCGCCAATCCGGGGCAGACGGAGCTGCCGCCGCCGCGCTGCGGCGTGTCGATCAGCGACGACCTGGCGGGCATGTATGCGGCGATGGGGCTGGTTTCGGCCTGCTGGCAGGTGAAGGGCAACCCGGAGGCGCGCGGGCGCGTCATCGACGTGGACCTGGTCAGCAGCGTCTTCTCGCTGATGGAGGGGATGCTGCCGGAATACGGGCTGTTCGGCTGGGTGCGGCAGCCGCAGGGCGCGGCGATCAAGACGGCGGCGCCGACCAACACCTATCCCTGCGCCGATGGCAAGTGGCTCTGCATCGCCGGCAATTCGGACCTCATCTTCCGCCGGCTGATGGCGGCGATCGGCCGGCCCGAAGCGGCCACCGACCCGCGCTTCGCCACCAACGGGCTGCGCTGCGAGCATGTCGCCGAGTTGGACGCGATGATCGCCGACTGGACGCGGACCCTGCCCGCCACCGAGGCCGAGGCGGTGCTGGAACGGGCCGAGGTGCCATGCTCCCGCCTTTACGACATGCGCGACTGCGCCGAGGACCCGCATTTCCGCGCCCGTGCGCTGGTGATGCAGGTCGAGGACCCGTTGCTCGGGCCGGTGCTGCACCCGGCGGCGCCCTTCCGCTTCGACGGCGTCGCGCCGCGCGAGATGGTGCGCTGGACGGGGCCGGCCGCGGGGGCGCACAACCGGCATGTCTTTGAAGAATTGCTGAAGGAGGGCGAAGGATGAGCGGGGTCGCATTGTCGGAGGTCGCGCCGCGCGACGGGCTGCAATCCATCGGGGCCTTCGTGCCGACGGAGACGAAGATCGGGCTGGTCCGCGCCTGCTACGAGGCGGGCCTCAGGCGGATGGAGGTGGGCAGCTTCGTGTCGCCCAAGGCCATCCCGCAGATGGCGGATACCGGTGCCGTGCTGCAATTCGCCAAGCAGCTCGAGGGGCTGGAATGCACCGTGCTGGTGCCGAACCGGCGTGGCTTCGAGGCGGCCATGGCGGCCGGGGCCGACCGGCTCGGACTGTTCATGTCGGTGACCGAGAGCCACAACAAGGCGAACCTGAACCGCAGCCGGGCGGAGAGCCTGGCCGACCTTTCGGCCATCGTGCGGGAGGCGCCGAAGGGCACGCCGATCCGCTTCAACCTTTCCTGCGCCTTCCACTGCCCCTTCGAGGGCGTGGTGCCGGAGCAGGCGACGCTCGACCTGGTGGAGCAGGTGGTGGCGCTCGACCCGGAGATGGAGGTCGCCATCTGCGACACCACGGGGAATGCGGCGCCCGACCAGGTGCGGCGGATCTTCGAGCGTGCCATCGCGGCCTGGGGCAAACGCTTCGCCTTCCATGGGCACGACACCTATGGGATGGGCGTCGCCAATGTGGTCGCGGCCTATGAGGCGGGGGTGCGGGTGATGGACGCGGCCTCGGGCGGCATCGGCGGCTGCCCCTTCGCGCCGGGGGCGACGGGGAATGTGGCCATGGAGGACGTCGCCTGGATGTTCGGCCGGATGGGCATCGAGACGGGCGTCGCCTGGGACCGCCTGCTCGTCGCCGCGGACATGGCGGCTGCCGTGCCGGGCGCCATCCCCGGCGGTGCGATGCGCCGCGTCCCCGCCGTCCGCAGGGCGGCGTAGCCGGGAGACAGCGAAAGGGGTCCGGGGAAGCGCCTTCCCCCGGACCCACCCGTTCTAGCAGCCTGTCGGATTTGCACTTGGTGTCAGGCCGAGGGTTGAGGCGCGATCAGGCTGCGAGCCGCAGGTTGTGGAGCCTGCGGCAGTTGTAGGCGAGGGCGACGAGGGTCCACTCGCTGGTGACCTTGGCGAGGCCGCGGAGGTGGAAGCGGGTGAAGCCGAGGGCTGACTTGATGGTGCCGAAGACGGGCTCGACGGTCTGCTTGCGACGGGCGTAGCGGGCTTTGGCATTAGGGGTTTCGAGCTTGGCCACCATGGCGAGGCGCCAGGGCTCGGTGATGCGGCGTGGCGTCCTGGGCTGGGGTGGCGGCCGGAAGTCGTAGGCGCGGTGCGGCTGGGTCCGGCCGATGGCGACCAGCGGCTCGATCCCGTGCGCCTCGAGGGCGGCAACTGCCTCGCCTGAGGCGAAGCCGGTGTCGGCGAGGACGGTCTGTGGCAGGCCGATGCCGCCCTCCATGCCGAGGATGGTTGCGGCAAAGCTCGGCGCATCGGCCGAGGTGGCGACGACGCCGGTGGCGAGGATCAGCTGCGAGCCCTCGGCGCAGACCACAGCCTGGGCGTTGTAGGCCTGGCGGTACTCATGGGCGTCGGAGAGGCGCATCTGCGCGCTGTCGGGGTCGGTGAGGTTGGACTGCCGCTCGGGCGGCGGATCGTCCTTGGGCGGCTTGGGCGGGCGGCCCCGCCGGCCCGTCTTGGCCTCGTAGGCGGCGCGCTTGGCGTCATACTCGGGTCGGGCGGCCTCGGCTTCGGCACGGGCCTCGGCCTCCAGCCGGGCGCAGGCGGCATCGAGCTTGGCCTTGAGCGCCTCGCGCCTGGCGATCTCAGCGGGCAGCGCCTGCGGGTCGGGCTGGGCCTCAGCGTCGGCCGCCTCGGCGCGGTTGGTCAGGTCGGTGATGTCGGCAGCGAGCCTGACGCGCAGCGCCTTGGCGCGGTCATACCGCACCGAGCGGATCTTGGAGGCGTTGGCGTCGAGCTTGGTGCCGTCGATCGAAACCGTCCCGAGCCGCAGCAGGCCGCTCTCGCGCGCCAGCAGCAGCACCTGCAGGAAGGCCGCCTCGAAGGCAGCGCGGTTGGCCCGGCGGAAGGCGGCAATGGTGTCGTGGTCGGGGTGCAGGTTCGCCGCCACGTAGCGCACCCCAATGTCGCGGTGGGTCGCCCGCTCGATCCGCCGCGAGGAGAAGATGCCGTTCGCATAGCAGTAGATCAGCAGCGCCAGCAGCAGGCGCGGGTGATACTGCGCCTTGCCGCCCGGGATCGGCCGCACCGCAAAGGCGCCGAGCGGCACCCGGTCCACCGCCGCCACTACGAAGTGCGCCACGTCGTCCGCCGGCAACCAGTCCTTGGCATCCGGCGGCAGCAGAAAGGCCTGCTCGCGGCTGAACGGAATGAACCCTGTCATGCCCGCCAGATTCGCCCATTTCAGGCCAGATGGGAATCCGACAAGCTGCTAGAGCGGTTTCCGTTCGCACTGGCTTACGGAACCCGCTCTAGCCTTTTGTTTTCGCGAGCAATTGCTCCGATCAGATGATTCATCTGATCGGAGTTTGCCCTAGCGGCGCCGCGCCGGCGCCCGGTTCTGCCGCGGCGGCTGGGCGGGCGGAGCGAGCGGGGCCGGCGGCGGCGTGTAGGTCACGTTGACCGCCACGCGCATCGTCGCATTGCCCGGCTTCAGCTGGACGGCGAAGCTGTCCGTCCCGCCGAAGGCGGCGTTCGGGATGTAGTCCACGCGCGTGTTGTCGCCGACCGTGTGGATATGCACCCGCCCGTTCTGCGGACGGCTCTGCACCGTGCCGTAGGCGAAGGGCTTGGGCCCCGCCTGGGCGACGGTGATGCCGCACCAGCCACCATCATTGTCGACGGTCATGGTGCTCTCGACCTGCTGCCCGGCGGAAAGCACGGCAGCCTGCGGCACGGTGCAGGTCTTGGCGCCGCCGGCAAGGTCGTTCGCATAGAGGCGGGCGCCCGGCGCGGCCTGGCGGGCCTGCTGCTGCGGCGCGCAGGCGGCGAGCAGGGCGGCCAGCGCGAGCGGGCCGGCGAGGGGGAGGCGGAGGCTCATCGGTGATGGGTTCCAGCGGTGCGGCGGGCCGGGGTGGCCGCGCGAGGGGCGGGCGCGCCCTGGCAGGCGGTGGCGCCGGAGGAGAGCAGGTCCTTGCCGGCGGCGTAGCCGGGCAGGTCGTCCGAGCTTTGCAGCGCCATCACCTCGTCGAACAGGCCGCCATTGCGCGAGCAGAAATCGCTGCCGAGCGAGCGGGCGACGTTCGAGCGCACATTGGCGAGCTCGGTGATGTAGATGTCGTTCTGCCGCTGGCCGGGGCGGGTGCCGCCATGGGTGCGGATGAAGTACTGGCCGAAGGCGCGGCCGTTCTGCGCCAGGGCCGGCTGGTACTTCTGGACGAAGGCGTTGTAGCGGTCTTCCTGCTTGCAGGTGGTGGCGACCACCATCAGCTCGGTCTTCAGCGCCTCGATCTCGAAGACGGTCTGGTCCGTCTCGGCGGCGCAGCGCGGCAAGGCGCTTGCGGGTTGAGCGGCAAGGAGCACGCCGGCCATCAGCAGCGCAACCGGCGCGGCAGCGGGGCGGCGACGCGGCCGCCTGTTGGTTTCGGTCATCACCTGGCCCTTCCTGAGCAATTGCGGGCCTTGTCCCTCCCGCCGGAGTTGCCGGCGCGGCTGGAGCATTTCCCCCCGCATGCGCGCCGTGTTTCGCATAAATGGCGGGTTTGGGCGAGAGGTTGATGATGGCGTTCCAGTAATACGCTGCAAACCCTTGATGGGGCGAGCTTTCCGGCTGGCTCGACCGGCGGTTTCGGCTATGTTGCCCGGGTTGGAGGGCCGGATTCGCCGCGATGCGATGGGTTTTGCTGGTGGCGCTGCTCGCGCTCGGCGCCTGCGGCACGGCGCGCGCGCCGCGGACAGGCACCGAGGCGGCCGGGGATTGGAGCTGCGTGCCCTATGTGCGGGCGCGGACCGGCCTGCCGATTCGCGGCGATGCCTGGGAATGGTGGGAGGGCGGCGCCGCCTTTGCTCGGAGCCGGGTGCCGCGGGCCGGAAGCGTCCTGGTGATGATGCGGACCTCGCGGCTGCCGCAGGGTCATGTTTCCGTCGTCGCGCGGGTGGTCTCGTCGCGGGAGATCCGGGTGGATCATGCGAATTGGGCCTCGGGGCGCGGCAAGGGCCGCGTGGCGCGGGACCAGCCGGTGCTCGACATCTCGCCGGGCAACGACTGGTCCGTGGTGCGGGTCTGGTATCCGCCGGTGAACGGCTACGGCGCCACGGCCTATCCGGCCTATGGCTTCATCCATCCGGGCTAGCTGCGAATCATCGGGCAGGCGCCCTCCGAGAGCGGGCGGAAGGCCTGGTCGGCGGGGATGGTGGCGGCGAGGCGATAGACATCGCCCGTATAGCGGCTCTCGCCGGGCTTCTTCACCTCGAGCAGGTAGGAAGGGTGGAGCTTGCGGCCATCCTCGCGGATGGAGCCCTGGCCGAAGGCATCGTCATCGGTCGGCATGCGCTTCATCTGCGCCACGACCTCGCGGCCGCTCGCCTTGGCGCGGGCGATGCCGAGCGCCTCGACGGCCTTCAGGTAGTGCAGCACCCCGCTGTAGTTGGCAGCGTGGACGTAATTGGGGAAGATGCCGGCGGGCAGCTTCTGCTGCACCCGGCGGGTGAAGGCGCGGGTGCGGTCGTCGAGGTCCCACCAGAAGGTTTCGGCGATGTACATCCCCTGCATCGTCTGCAGCCCCGAGGCGACGACGGCGGTGATGGAGCCGATGATGGCGGCCAGCTTCATGCTGCGGGTCAGGCCGAACTCCTGCGCCTGCTTCACGCAGTTGATCAGGTCGTCGCCGGCCATGGCGAGGCCGAGGACCTTGGCGCCGGACGCCTTCGCCTGAAGCAGGAAGGCGGAGAAATCCGTGGTCTGCGGGAAGGGGTAGCGCGAGGCGCCGAGCACCTTGCCGCCGGCGGCCTCGATGAAGCGCGTCGTGTCGCGCTCGATGGCATGGCCGAAGGCATAGTCGGCGGTGACGAAGTACCAGCGGTCGCCGCCCGCCTTGGTGAGCGCGGTGCCGGAGGTGTTGGAGAGGCAGTAGGTGTCGTAGGCCCAGTGGATCGAGTTGGGCGTGCAGGCGCGGCCGGTCAGGTCCGAGGTGCCGGCGGAGGCGTTGAGGTGGAGCTTGTCCTTCTCCACGCAGATCGGGTTGATGCCGAGGGCGATGGCGCTGTTGCCCACGTCGGTGACGATATCGACGCCGCGCTGGTCGAACCACTGGCGGACGGTGTTGATGCCGACATCCGGCTTGTTCTGGTGGTCGGCGGTGATGATCTCGACGCGCAAAGAGGGATGCGCGGCCGTGTACTCCTCGACTGCCTGCCGGACGCAGGCGACAGAGGTCGGGCCGGTCACGTCGCGGTAGGGGCCGGCGAGGTCCGTCAGTACGCCGATGCGGATGACATCGGCCGGCTGGGCGCGAAGGGCCGGGGCGGCGAGCAGGCTGGCGCTGGCGCCGAGCGCAGCGCGGCGGGTGAGATGCATGGACGAGGCTCCCTTCGGCGACCCTTGGCTGGGACGCTCACGAGGCAAGCCTAAAGGTTGTCACCCTTTGCGGTACAGGGTGTGGATGGCCGGGTCGAGCGCGACGTCGATCAGCATGGGGGTGGGCGAGGCAAGGGCCGCGGACAGTGCCGCGTCGAGGTCGACCGGGTCGGCCACCTGGCGGGCGGGGCAGCCCATGCCGGCGGCGAGGCTCGGGAAGTCGATGCCGGGGAGGTCGATGCCCGGGGCGTTTTCCACGCCGAGGACGCGGCTGAAGGAGCGCATGGCGCCGTAGCCGCCGTTGTTCAGCACGATGACGGTGAGGGGAAGGGCTTCGCGGACCGCGGTCCAGAGCGCCTGGATGGAGTACATCATCGAGCCGTCGCCGATGACGGCGATGACGCGGCGGCCGGGATGGGCGAGGGCAACGCCGACCGCAGCGGGCAGGCCGTAGCCGAGGCCGCCGCTCGCCATGGTGAAGAAGCCGCCCCAGTCGGGGATCGGCAGGTGCTGCTGAATCGCCGGGCGATGGGAGGGCGCCTCCTCGACGATGACCGAGTCCCCGGGGCGTGCCGCGGCGAGGCTGTGGAGCAGGTATTCGACGGGGATAGGTGTGGCCGCCGCGGGGGCCGGCGGCCGCGGGCGGGGCGGCGGGGCAGGGCGGTGGCATCCCGGCAGCAGCGCGGTCAGGGCGGGGATGCCGAGGCGAAGCCCGCCGAGGATGCCAGTGCCGGACGGCGCGGCGGCGATGGCCTCGCCATCCGCCGTCATCTGGATGAGCGGCGGCAGGCGGTATTTGCCGGCGACATGGAAGGTGAAGACGGGGGCGCCGAGGATCAGGACGAGGTCATGGGGGGCGAGGCTGGCGGTCACTGCATTCGGCGCGGCGGCCAGGAAGCCGGCGAAGAGCGGATGGCTCTCGGGGAAGCTGGCCCGGCTGGAGAAGGGGCTGGCGAGGACCGGGGCGTTGAGGCGCTCGGCCAGCGCCACGGCAGCGGGGCCGGCGCCGGCGGCATCCACCTCCGGGCCGATGACGAGCACGGGGTTGCGGCTGGCGGCGAGCGCCGCGGCGGCCTCCTCCAGCAACGCGGGGTCGGGCGCTGTGTCGCGGCCGATGCGGCGGGGCGGGAGGGGGTCGGCCGGGGCAGACCAGTCATCCATCGGGATGGAAACGAAGGTCGGGCCGCAGGGCGGCTGCAGGGCGACATGCCAGGCATGGGCGAGGGCGGCCGGCACGTCCTCGGCCCGCGCCGGCTCGATCGACCATTTGATGTAGGGCTTGGGGAAGTTCGCGGCCTCGGTGGCGCCGAGGAAGGGGTTCAGCGGCAGCAGGCTACGGGCCTGCTGCCCGGCGGTGATCACCAGCGGGGCCTGGTTGCGGTAGGCGGTGAAGATGCTGCCCGCGGCATGGCCGACGCCGACCGCCGAATGCAGCGAGCAGAAGGCGGCCCGGCCAGTCGCGCGGGCATAGCCATCCGCCATGGCGACGACTGACGATTCCTGCAGGCCGAGGACGTACCGAAGGTCGTTCGGCCAGCGGTCGAGGAAGGGCAGCTCGGTCGAGCCAGGGTTGCCGAAGACCGTCGTCATCCCGCAGTCGCGAAGCATCTGCATGACGGCGTGACGGACGGTGCTGGTGCCGGGCGTGTCCATCGGGGAAGCTAAGCGCGAAGCGGCCTCGGCCGAAAGGAGCCATCACATGCCCCGCCTCGCCATCGGCACCGTGCTGCCCTCCTCGAACCGGATGGTGGAGCGGGTGCTCGGCACCATCCTGCCCTTCTTCCCCGAGGTCGATGGCTGCGTGGCGCGCATCCCCTATTGGGGGCAGGGCATGGGACAGCCGGCCGATGGCTACGATCTCGGCAGCTTCTGCGAGGCGGCGCGGCTGCTGGGCCATGCCGGCGTCGGGGTGGTGTGCTGGAACGGCACGCGCGGCGCAGCGCTCGGCCTCGCGCAGGACCGGGCGCTGGCTGCGGCGATGGGGGAGGCGGCGGGATGCACCGGCATCACCACCGTGATGGCGACGATCCGGGTGCTGGAGCGGCTGGGCGTCGGGCGGGTCGGGATGGTGGCACAGGGGCCGATGGAGGAAGCGGCGGCACATGCGGCCGGCCTGCCGGTGGCGGTCGTGGGGCTGAGGGGCCTCGGCATCCGCGACAATGCGTCGGCGAGTGCGGTGGAGCCGGGGACCATCGCCGGCTTGGTACGCGAGGCGGCGGCGGGGGCCGAGGCAGTACTGATCTGGAGCACCAACCTGCCGGGGCTCGCGCTGGTGCCGGCGCTGGAGGCGGAGCTTGGCGTGCCCGTGCTGGATTCTGCCTCGATCGGCGTCTGGGCCGGCCTTCATGCTTTGGGCGTGGACATGGGCAGGGCGGCCCAGCTGGGCCGCCTGTTCACGCTTCGCTGATGGCGGGGTCCGGGAACAAGCCTTGGCCCCGGCGGAAGCCCACGGGGGCGAAGCCCCCGTATGGCCTCAGTCGCCCGCGGCCGCCCGCTTGACCATCTCCGCCGCCGCGCGGGTCCTGGCAGTGCGCGTCGCCGCGCGAAGAGCGGTCTCCATGAGTCCACGCATCTCGGACCAGGTGCGATCCCAGGAAATCTGCGCGAGGCGCCTGTCCACCTGCTTCAGCCAGGGCGCGCGGGGACGCGCGAGCATCATGTCGAGGGCACGGGCAAAGCCTTCGGCATCATCGGCGATCTCGACCAGGCCCGCGCTGCCATCCGGCTTCGGGCCCCAGTCGCGCACCACGTCGGTGATCGGCGTGGACACCACGGGGAGGCCCGCGGCCAGGAATTCCGGCGTCTTGGTCGGGCTGATGAAGCGGGTGCTCTCGTTCCGGGCGAAGGGCATGAAGCCTGCATCCCAGGCGCCGAGATAGCCCGGCAGCTGCTTGTAGTCGCGACCGCCGACCCACTGGATGTTCGGCAGACGGGGCAGCTCGGCCGGGTCGATCTTCACCACCGGGCCGATCATGACGAAGGACCAATCGGGCCGGAGCGCGGCGAGTTCCCCGACCAGGGCAGGGTTCATCCGCTCGTCGATCACGCCGAAGAAGCCGATGCGCGGGCGGGCCAGCCCGGCCATGTCGGCCGGCTCGGCAGCGCCGTTGCGCGCGGCGGCGAAATGGGCGGTGTCGATCGAAGAGGGGAAGCAGGAGACGCGGGCATGGCGGTTGCGCTTCGCCTCGTAAAGGCTGCGGCCGCCGGTGAAGACCAGGTCGGCGCGGTTCAGCAGCGCCTGCTCCAGCTCCAGCATCCGGGGCGGGGCGCCCCGGAAGGCGGAAAGCTCGTCCATGCAGTCATAAACGGTGATGTCCGGTCGCAGGTGGGCGGAGAATTCCAGCGCCATCGGGGTGTAGTACCAGGCGATCATCGGCCGGCCGGCCTCGGGCGCCAGCAGGTCGTTCAGCATGCTGCGCTGGGCGGCGATGGCGGCGGCGGCCGGGATGCCTTCCGGCAACAGGGGGACCGCGACGGTGACGCCTTCGGGCGTCCGGTGCAGGTCGAGGCGCGGGGTGACGCCCGGCTGGTAGAGCGGCTCCTCAAGGAAGATCACGTCATAAGTCTGGGCGGCCCGCGTCAGCAGGTGCTGCGGCCGCTGGAAAACGAAATTCCAACGAAGGTGGGAGAGGCAGAGCAGCAGCGTCGACGGCATCGGGCGCGCGGTGGCCACGCGCGGGGCAGCGCTGCCCGGCAGGACATCGGTCATGGGGGGTCCCTTCAATTGCAGTCGCCGTGAGATCACCAACGGGAACCCGCCGGTGGAGTCCGAACCAAGCTGCAAGCCGCGGGTTATGCGGTTTGAGCCTATGGATCGGTTATGGCATTGCAACGCAGCGAAGCGGCTGGAGGTTCCCGTCGGGAAACCTGGCCCATGCGCAACGGTTCAACCCGGTTCCGCCACTTTGTCGCCGTAATTGCAATGGGTTGCGGCCGGGCAGCGCCAGCATTCGGGGCGCCTCGCCTTGCAGATGTAGCGGCCGTGCAAAATCAACCAGTGATGGGCGTCGCGCAGCAGTTCGGGAGGGCATCGCCTGACCAGCCCATCCTCCACCTCGCGCGGCGTCTTGCCGGGAGCGAGGCCGGTGCGGTTGCCGAGGCGGAAGATGTGGGTGTCGACTGCCATGGTGCTTTCGCCGAAGGCGACGTTGAGGACGACATTCGCCGTCTTGCGACCGACGCCGGGCAGCGCCTCGAGCGCGGCGCGGTCGGTGGGAACCTCGCCGCCATGGCGCTCGACCAGCAGGCTGGAGAGGGCCGCGACATTCTTCGCCTTGCCCTGCCAAAGGCCAATAGTGCGGATGAAGGGGGCGATGCCCTCGGCGCCGAGGGCGGCCATCTCGGCCGGGCCAGGGGCGGCGGCGAAGAGCGCGGGGGTGCATCGGTTGACCGCGGCATCGGTCGTCTGGGCTGAAAGGACGACGGCAACCAGCAGGGTGAAGGGCGTGGCGTAGAGCAGCTCCGTTTCCGGCGTCGGGTTGTGCATGGCCAGCGCGCGGAGGAAGTCGCCGGCCTGGGCGGCCGACATGCGGCGGGCGCGGCGGGGCTGGGTGGCGGTGCCGTGGAGCGGCGTCCTGATTGCGAGGCGGGGCATCGGGGGCGATTCAATCCATGGCAGTCTGCACGGGCCATCCCATCTTCGTGGACGTTATGCCAGCCCCGCCCGACAGCGCACCACAGCCCGTCCTGTTCGAGGCCATCTGTACCCCGGCGCGCAGCCTCGGGCGGCGCGGGATGCGCGTGCTGAGCGTCGCCCTGCTCGGGCTCTCGGCGGCCACGGGGGGGCTGTTCCTGGCGCTCGGGGCTTGGCCGATCCTGGGTTTTACCGGGATCGAGGCGCTGCTCGTGCTCGGGCTGATGACCATGCATCGGCGCTGGAGCGCCCGGGCGATGGAGGTGTTGGTCCTCACCGGAGAGCGGCTGACCATCCACCGCACCGACGGGCGCGGGCGGCGGGAGGAGATCTCCATCGACCCTTATTGGGCGCGGCTGCGGTTGGAGGAGCGGCCGGGGCGTGTCAGCCTGCTGGTGCTGCGGCAGCGCGGCAGCGAGGTGGAGATCGGCCGTCTGCTGGGCGATGAGCAGAAGCGGAGCCTGGCCGGCGCCCTCGATCAGGCGTTGCGGCGGCTACGGGAGCCGGTCTTCGACAACCCGCAGCTGCGCGATCAAGAGGGCGCTATTCGGCCGGGGTCAGGCTCTTGATGAGGTCGAAAACGCGCTTGCGGACCGAGGGATCGGTGATGCGGTAATAGGCGCGCACCAGCTCCAGCGTCTCGCGCCGATGGAGGGTATCGTCCTCGAAGGCGTCCTGGCTGTCGGCAAAGCCCATGGCGCGGCGGACGCCGTTCATCGAGCCGCCGACGGCATCGGGCATGTCGTCGAAGAAGAAGCCGATCGGCACGTCGAGGACGCGGGCGAGGTCGAAGAGGCGGCTGGCGCCGATGCGGTTCACGCCGCGCTCGTATTTCTGCACCTGCTGGAAGGTAAGGCCGAGCGCCTCGCCGAGCTTCTCCTGGCTCATGCCGAGCAGGGTGCGGCGCAGGCGGACCCGTGTGCCGACATGCACGTCGATCGGGCTTGGGCGGGGCTCACGCGCGATGCGGTCCAGGGGTTCGTCGCTCGGCATTCCTGTCTCATCCCAATCCGAGGCGCCGGTCGTCCGGCAGCCCAAGGCTGCGGCCCAGGCACGGGCTGCACCAGCAGCGGCCGTTCCTTAATGACTCTTTTACGCGCAGCGTCGGGGAGCGTCAATACTTTCGAGATTTCTCAATAAAGATCACGCTCGCGGCGCGGGCGTCGAGACCGTATGGGATACAACCCTGGGCCGCAAACCCCAGGCCAGACCCAGGACGAGCAGGGCGAGGGCGAGGGGAATCGCCAGCCCGAAGCGGGCGAAGGGCGGCGGCGCATCGGGCCCCGGGAGCGCGACCTCCGCGGTACCCATGCTGCCGAGCGGGATTGCCACCAGACGCCGTCCGCGCGAATCGAAGAGGGCGGAGATGCCGGTCTGCGCCGCACGGGCAAGCGGCAGGCCCTCCTCCACCGCGCGCAGCCGCGCGGCGGCGAGGTGCTGCCAAGGCCCGGTGGAGATGCCGAACCAGCCGTCATTGGTGATGTTGACCAGCCAGTCCGGCCGCGGCGCGGGAGTGACCGCGGCGGGGAAGATCACTTCGTAGCAGATCAGCGCGCCGAAGGACGGCAGGCCGGGCGGCGCCAGGCGCTGCGGGCCGGGGCCGGCGGTGAAGTCCATCCCCCCCGTCACCAAGCGGATCGGCAGCAGGCCGGAAAGCGGCATGTACTCGCCGAAGGGGACGAGGTGGGACTTGTCGTAGATCGCCTCCACCCGGCCTTCCGAATCGAGGGCGACGAGGCTGTTGAAGACGCGCTGCAGCTGCCCGTCCGGCGACCACTCGCCGCGCACCGTGCCGGCGAGGAGCGTCGCGCCGGGCGGGAGGGCGGCGGCGGCCAGGCGCTGCACCTCCGGATCCTGAGCGAGAAGGAAGGGGCTGGCGGTTTCCGGCCAGATCACCACCAGCTTGCTCCCGGGAGTGGCGTGCGACGCGGCCTCCGCGGTCAACTGCAGGTAGCGCTGGAAATTGGGCATCCGTTGTTCGGGACGCCACTTCACCTCCTGCTGGATGTTGCCCTGCACTAGCAAAAGTTGCACCCCGGGGGCCGGCGGCTCTGGCTGCGCGAGGCGCCAGGCGCCGAATCCGGCCAGCGCGGCGAGCACGGCCGCCGCCCCGGCCCAGGGCCGCCAGCCCGGCAGCAGCGGAAGGGCGGCCAGCAGCATCGTCAGCAACGAGAGGCCATGGACGCCGATCAGCGCCGCCGGCTGGATCGGCAGGGCGGCGAAGGCCCAGACCGTGCCCATCAGGTTCCAGGGGAAACCGGTGAGGAGGAAGCCCCGGGCGAGCTCCGCCAGCACCCAGGCGCCGGCGAAGCCGAGCAGCCTCGGCCACCCCGCCGGCAGCGCACGGGCGACCAGCACCGGCGGCAGCACGAACAGGGCGAGCGGAATGGCGATGGCCGGCGCCGCCAGCGGCACGAGCCACCAGAAATCCGCCACGTCGGTCAGGATGGCATGGGTGACCCAGTAGATGCCGGCGAGGCCATGGCCCCAGCCCCAGGCGAAGCCGAGCCAGGCGGCGCGCCGGCCGCTCGGCGCCGCCACGACCAGGGCCAGCAGGCCGGGGATGCCGATCAGCAGCACCGGCACGGCATGCACGGGCGGCAGGGCGAGGGCAGAGAGCAGCCCGAGGCTAAAGGCCGCCGCCAGCTGCCGCCGCCAGGGGAACGCGACGAGGTGCGCGAGAAAGGATGTAAGCACCGTCGCAGCTAGACCGCCTCGGGCGGCCAGGGCAAGCGGCAGGCTCGTGTCAGCCGAAGGGTTCGACCGCGACGACGCGCCAGCGCGGCGGCAAGTATTCCTGGAGGGCGAGGGACAGCACTACTCCGTAGCCGGGCTGGCTGGTGGAGGCGAGCACCAGCCGCGCCGTGGCGAGGCCCGTGGTTTCGATCGCGGGGTCGGGCCAGCCCGGCCCGACCCGTGCCTGGACCAGTGCCGCCAAGCCTTCCGGCGTCGCCCGGTGCTGCTGCACGCTGCGGCTGAGGCTGGCGAGGAAGGCGATGTCCGGCCCCGCCCGCGGCGGAGCAGCGTGTCGAAGTGCCTCCCAGTCCACCAGGGCGGTGAGGCTGGCCCGGTCCGCAGCGCGGAGGGCCACCGCCACCTCCCGCGCCGCTTGGCGTGGGGCGGCAAAAGCAGTGGCCGCCATGGCGAGCAGGGCGAGGATGGTCATGAGCACCAACAGGACGCGCCCATTGCGCCGCCGGGCGCGAGTTGGCGCCAGCGCCTGGCGCCGCGTGGGATGATGAACGGCGTCGTAGCCGGCCCAGACTTCGTCCCAGAGATCATCATGGGCGCTTGACCGCGCGTCGAAACCCGAGCGCATCATGACCCACCTCCGGCGAGGACGGCTGAGAGGAAACATCGCCTTTCTAGAGATCGTCCCACTATCGTCTCCGCAGTCTCAATAAATGGGATTTTGTCTCGTCGGACTGAACGATTGGTTAAAGCGTGCTGCCGCGCTCCAGACAGGCCAGGACCTTCCGCATGAGCCTTTCCCCCGGCAAAGCCCTGCCGCTGCTCGCCCTGGCGCTGCTGGGCTGCAAGACGCCGACGCCGCAGGCCGAGAAGGACTGGATCTTCGCCTGTCCGGAGCCCGAAAGCCGCGTCACCGAGGATGACGGCCGTAGCCTTACCTTTACCGGGACGGACCCGGCGGATCCCTCGGTCTGCACCGCGCGCACGGCGAGCGATGGGGCAGTGCGGCTGATCTGGGGCATGGTCGAGGACGCCAGCAGCGAGGGGCATGGCCACCCGGCGGGGATGCAGAGCCTCTTCCCGGCGAAGACGGGAGCGAATGCGAGCTACACCGCGACCGTCTCCTATCCCGGCAGCGGCATCCAATACCCCTTTGAGACGCGCTGGCGGGTCGTCGGCTTCGAGAAGCTCGAGGGGCCAGCGGGACGCTTCGACACGGTGGTGCTGGAGCGGATGGCGAACGGCACCGGCGCCAATGCGCAGCAGAGCTTCACCGTGCGTTACTGGCTGGAGGGCGTTTCCGGCATCCTGCTGCAGCGGAAGGTGACGCTCGGGCGGGGGGCGACGAGCCTGTTGCGGGACATGCGGGCGACCGCCTTCAGCCCGCCCCCGCCGCCGCCCCGCCAGCCGCCCCCGGCAGGGGCGCCATCCGGCCCACCGTCAGGTTGATAAAGGCATTTCGAACCATTGCAGTCCCGCAAGGCGGGCCCATCTCCGAGCGCGTAGCTGGGTCATCACCTACGAGCCTTGGGAAACCGCATCGTGAACATCCAGACGCCGAATCACATCATCGACGCCAAGGCTTCGCTGGAGGGCCGGCCGAGCAGGGAGGAGGCGGAGGCCGCCGTCCGCACCCTGCTGCGCTGGACTGGCGACGACCCGGACCGCGAGGGACTGGTCGATACCCCGGCTCGCGTCGCTCGCGCCTATGAGGAATTCTTCGCCGGCTACGCCGTCGACCCGGTGGAGTTGCTTGCCCGCTCCTTCGAGGAGACGGACGGCTACGACGAGATGGTGGTGCTACGCGACATCCGCATCGAGAGCCATTGCGAGCACCACATGGTCCCAATCATCGGCCGGGCGCATATCGCCTACCTGCCGGCGGGGCGCGTGGTCGGCATCAGCAAGCTGGCGCGGGTGCTGGAAGTCTATGCCAAACGGCTGCAGATCCAAGAGAAGCTGACCGCGCAGGTGGCCAACTGCATCAACGACGTGCTGAAGCCGAAGGGCGTCGCCGTGGTGGTGGAGGCGGCGCACCAGTGCATGACGACCCGCGGCATCCACAAGCCGGGCGTCACCATGGTGACGAGCCGGATGCTCGGGGCCTTCCGCGACGATGCCTCCACCCGCCGAGAGTTCCTGGCGATGATCGGCGGGCCGCGCGTCTCCGCCGAGGGCTAGGGCGGTTTCCGTTCGCACTGGCTCATGGAGCCCGCTCTAATCTATTGATTTGCGGGCAAATTACTCCAGTCAGATGAATTCCATCTGATTGGAGCTTGCTCTAGCGGCAGTCGCGCCGGGCGTAGCGCTCAGCGCGTGCGGCGCGGCCCATGTCGCGGCCACGGCCGGTGGTCGAGGCGACGGCGGCCGCATCCTGCGCCTCGCCCACCGCTTCGGCGCAATAGGGATCGACCGGAGCCTGGGTCGCATAGCCGGTAGGCGGCAGCGGCGCGGCGTAGGATGGAGCCTGCGAATAGACCGCCGGCGGCGGCTGTTGCTCGCTGACTGGGACGCGGACCATGCAGGCGGTGAGGGACAGGGCGGCGAGGGGCAGGACGAGGCTTCTCATGCTGCCCCATCGCGTGACAAGGTGGAAGGTTCCGCCTCCGGCGCTCAGGGCAGGGTCTCACGCCTCGGGGCGGATCCGGGCGCGAGATCCTCGACGCCCACCTGGCCGGGGCCGGGCGCCGCCATGCCGCCATCCGCATCGGAGGCGATCGGCGAGATCCAGTCCTTCAGCGCGCGCCGAAGCTGGAATTCAAACTCCACATTGAGGTCGTCCATCGCGCGGCGCAGCAGGGCCTCGGGCGCGTTCGGCCGCTTGGCTTCCGGCCCGCTGACCGAGCGGGTGACCGCCGCCTCGGCGAAGCCGACCCGGCTGCCGAGGCCGGAGAGGATCTCCAGCCGGCAGCCGAGAAGGCATGTGAGCGCGTCCTGGCTTTGGATCACCTGCGCCTGGCTGACGGTGAAGCGGGCCTGGCCGGTGGTACCGGTAGCGATCAGCCGGTCGCGGGCCATGATCCGCACCGCCTCCGGCGCCGAGGGGGTGAGCCGGGCGCCGACATCGCCGGGCACCGGGGACGGCGCCTCCTCGGCGATATCGATGCCGGTGACGTTCAGCGGCAGCGGCGAGAGGTATTTGTAGCCGAGCGGACCGGATGGCAGCGGCACCGGCTCCGGCCGGCCCGCGCAGGCGGCGGCGAGCAGGGGGAGCAGCAGGATGCTGCGCCGGTCGGGCATCGGGGGACCTCCAGCCGAATGGACACCATGGGTGGTACGGCTCATCCGGCCGTGCCGCTACCCTGGATTTCCGTGCGGTCGAAACGGAAATCGAGGTTGCAGAACTCGCAGGTCATGGTGATCGCGCCATCCTCCTGCGCCATGTGATCCAGATCCTCCTGGCCGAACCGGGAAAGCACGCCAGCCAGGCGCGAGCGCGAGCAGCGGCAGCCATAGGAGAGAGGCCGCGGACGGTCCACCTCCAGCCCCTCCAGGTGGAAGAGCCGATGCAGCAGGGTCTGGGAGGGCAGGGCGTCGTCCAGCAATTCGGCATCGGTGAGGGTGCCGACCAGGGCGAGGGCGGTGCGCCAGGCTTCCTCCTGCGCTGCCTCGTCCAGCTCGGGGCCGATGCCGCCCGTGCCGGCGACCTTCTCCATGATGAGCGCGGAGGCGCGCCAGCCCGCCTCGGTGCGGTCGCAGGCGAGGCGCACATGGGCACGGAGCTGTTCCGAGGTCTCGAAGTAGTGGCCGGTCATCGCCGCAAGGGTCAGGCCATGGATCTCGACGATGCCCTGGTACCGGTCCATGTCCGGCCCCTGGTCCGCGGTGAAGGCGAGGTAGCCGCGCCCGAGCAGCGCCGCGGCATCGCCGACCGGGTCCTTGGCCAGCAGCTTCGTCAGCGCGGTCATGTCCGCGCGGGCATAGCCGCGCAGCGCGCCGGCCTCGGTGCAGTCGGCGAGCAGCATGGAGACCGGGCCGTCGCCCTTGGCCTGGAGCGAGAAGCTGCCCTTGAATTTCAGCGCACCGGCGAGGCCGGCGGTCAGCGCCAGCGCCTCCCCTGCAAGGCGGGTGACGGTGGGGTGATTCTCGTGCCGGGTCAGCAGCGCATCGGCGAGCGGGCCGAGGCGGATCAGCCGGCCACGCACCGGCTTGTCAACCAAGTGGAAGGGCAGGATGCCGCGCGGGACGATGATATCCGGCACCGGGGGCCGGTCATGCTGGAGGAAGTCGGGCGTCGAGGAGGGTTGGGTCGGGTCAGGCAACGTCGGGAACCTTGGTGCTTCGGCCCCATAGATAGGGGCGCGGATGGGCCACGCCCACCCGCCGCGCCGATCAGCCTGCGCCGAGCGCCCAGAGCAGCACGCCCTTCTGGGCGTGGAGCCGGTTCTCTGCCTCGTCGAAGACGACGCTCTGCGGCCCGTCGATCACTTCCGCCGCCACCTCCTCGCCGCGGTGGGCGGGGAGGCAATGCTGGAAGATCGCGTCCGGCGCCGCATGGCGCATCAGCTCCGGTGTCACCTGGTAGGGGGAAAGGAGGTTGTGGCGATTGGGGCCGGCGCCGTCATCGCCAGTCTCGTCATTCATCGAGACCCAGGCATCGGTGACGACACAGCGGGCGCCGCGGACGGCCTCCACTGGGTCGTCGGTGAGCTCGATGGCCGCACCCTGGGCGCGGGCCCAGTCGACCACCCATTGCGGCGGACGCAGCTCGGGCGGCGTCGCCAGGCGCAGGGTGAAGCCGAAGCGGGCGGCGGCCTGGATGAAGCTTTGCGCCACGTTGTTGCCGTCGCCGACCCAGGCCACGACCTGGCCGGCGATCGGGCCGCGATGCTCCTCGAAGGTGAGCACATCGGCCATGAGCTGGCAGGGATGCGAAATGTCCGTCAGCCCGTTGATCACCGGCACGGTCGCATGCGCCGCCATCTCGCGGATGCGGTTCACGTCATGCGTGCGCATCATGATGGCGTCGACATAGCGGGAAAGGACCTTCGCCGTGTCGCTCAGCTCCTCGCCGCGGGAGGACTGCATGTCCCGCGCATTGAGGAAGACGACGTCGCCGCCGAGTTGGCGGATGCCGACCTCGAAGCTGACGCGGGTCCGGGTCGAGGGCTTCTCGAAGATCAGCGCCACGGTCTTGCCGGCGAGCGGCCGGGCGCCGAGGCCGCGCTTGGTTTGGGCGGCGAGGTCGAGCATGCGGCGCAGCGTCGCCGGCTCGAAATCCATTAGCTCGAGGAAGTGGCGGGGGGCCTGTTCCCCCCCGCCGGCCATGGGCTTCAAGGCAGCACTCATTTCGCGGCGTCCCGGGCCTTGCTCGGCGTGCAGCGCAGGCAGGCGCGGTCGAGCAGGCGCAGCGCCTCGTCGGCTTCCGCCTCGGTGATGATGAGCGGCGGCGCGAGGCGCAGCACGTTCATCCCGGCGGCGACGGTCAGCAGGCCTTCCGCGGCCGCGGCGTTCTGCATCTCGCCGTTGCTGACCTCCGGCCGCAGCTTGAGGCCGACCAGCAGGCCGGCGCCCTGGACGCCTTCGGCCACCGCCGGGTGGCGATGGGCGAGTTCGAGAAGGCCGCGCCACAGGTGCCGGGCCACGCGGTCCACGCCGTCGAGGAAGCCGGGGGCGAGGATGACGTCCAGCACCGCATTGCCGGCGGCGCAGGCCAGCGGGTTGCCGCCATAGGTGCTGCCATGGGTGCCGGGCTTGAGGTACTGCGCGACCCGCTCCTTCGCCAGGATGGCGCCGAGCGGGAAGCCGCCGCCGATGCCCTTGGCCGAGGACATGACATCCGGCTCGATCCCGGCCCACTGATGGGCCCAGAGCTTGCCGGAGCGGCCCATGCCGGTCTGCACCTCGTCGAGCGCGAGGAGGATGCCGAACTCGTCGGCCGCGGCGCGGAGCTGGCGGAGGAAGTCGAGCGAGGCCGGGCGCACGCCGCCCTCGCCCTGGATCGGCTCGACCATGATGGCCGCGGTGGTGCCGTCGATGGCGTCGCGCAGCGCGTTCATGTTGCCGAAGGGCACGTGCCTGAAGCCCTGCACTGCGGGGCCGAAGCCGGCGAGGTACTTCTCGTTGCCAGTCGCAGCGAGCGTCGCCAGGGTGCGGCCGTGGAATGCACCCTCGAAGCAGATGGTGACGAAGCGCTCCGGATGGCCCTGTTCCGCATGGTATTTGCGGACGGCCTTGATCATCCCCTCGTTCGCCTCGGCGCCCGAGTTGCAGAAGAAGACGCTGTCGGCGAAGGAGGTCTCGACCAGCCGCGACGCCAGCTTCTCGGCCTGCGGGATGCGGTAGAGGTTCGAGGTGTGCATCACCCGCGCCGCCTGCTCGGCGATGGCCTGCACCAGGTGCGGATGGGCATGGCCGATGGAGGCGGTGGCGATGCCGGAGCCGAAATCGAGGAATCGTCGGCCGTCCCCGGTCCACAGCCAGGCGCCCTCGCCCCGCTCGAAAGCGAGGTCGGCGCGGTTGTAGGTGGGCATCAGGGACGGGATCACGAGGTCATCGACTCCAGACTTCTCCCCTGGCCCGCGCGGATCGCGTGCCCTTTGGAGAGAAGCCGCGGATTTGGCCGCAATCGGGCCGCGCCGTCAAACCGTCCTGGATGAAATTTGCAGCCATGGCGGGGGAATTGGCTTCCCCCGCCCGCAGGCCGGTCAGCCGCGGCGTTCGGGCTGGCCCTCGTAGGTGAAGGTCGGAAGGCTGCCGAGGCTCTCCTTGGTGGCGCCAGCCAGCGTCCAGCGGCCATTGCTGTTGGCGGCCATGTTCAGCCGGTCATAGGGCACCGCGACGAGCTTGGCGCCGATGCCGAGGAAGCCGCCGACCGAGATCACGGCCACCGGGGCGCTGCCGCCGGGCGGGATCAGGATGTCGTCGATCTCGCCGATGCTCTCGTTGTTCTCGTTGTAGACGGCGGAGCCGATCACCTTGCTGGCGCGGCGGCCGCTGCGCAGCGCGCTGCTGTCGACGGCAAGCGCGCCCGTGCTGGCGCCGGCCGTGGTGGAGGGCGCGGCGGCGGGGCGGTTGTTCTCCGGCTGGGCGCCGGTGGTGTTGGTGCCGAGGGCGCGGTCCACCGCACGGCCGGCGGCGGTGCCGGGCGGGTTGCCGGGCGTGCCGTCGGCCGGGGTGCGGTTGCCGGTGACGGCATCGGTGCTGCGCTGGGTGGCGGTGCTCGGCGGATTGCCGGGCGTGCCGTCGCGCGGCGCCGCCTGGGCGAGCAGGCCGCCGGAGGCATTGCGCGGCTCGCCCAGGGTCTGGCCCTGGGCCAGCACCGGGAGGGCGAGCAGCGCGGCGGCGGCGGTCATGGCGAGGAGGGAATCACGGGTCGTTCGCATGGGCGGCGTCACCTTTTTTGCTTGGCCCGGCGGACCGGGTTGGGCCAGGGAAACGCCGCCGAACGAGACGTGGTTGCCTCGGTGGCGCAGCCGCGACGGTGACAACCCAGGGCTGTGATGGCCGGGGCTGCGATCCGGCTTAGACCGGGTCGCCGGTTTCCGCGGCCAGGCCGGCGGCCTCGATGCCGGCGACTGCGCAGACCTCGTCCTGGGCGGAGACGTCGCCGCTGATGCCGACCGCGCCGAGGATGAGGCCGGAGGAATCGCAGGCCAGCACGCCTCCCTGGACCGGCACGGCCTTGCCGCCGGAGAGGTCCGACAGGGCATTCATGAAGCCCTGCATCGACTGGGCGCGGCGGGCCAGCTCACGGCCGCCGAGGCCCAGCGCCAGGGTGCCATGGGCCTTGCCCTCGGCGATCTCGAGGCGGAGCAGGGAGGCGCCGTCCTCGCGCTGCACCGCCTTCACCTGGCCCCCGGCATCAAGGACGACGACGGTGAGCGGCAGCAGGTTCAGTTCCCGCCCCTTGGCCAGGGCTGCGGCGATGATGGCATTGGCCTGGGCGAGGGTGAGGCCATTGGTCGGGTAGCGGGCCATGTTGGGGTTCTCCGGTCGTGGTCGCCCCTGCCTATGCCCGGCCGGAGGGAGGTTCGCCAGCCCCGGCGGGATCGTGGCAGAGTGCCGCGCATGACGAAGGAGAAGGCCAGGCGCCAGCCCATCCCCGCCGGACCGCCGCCGGACGAGGCCAAGTTACGCGAGGCGGCGCTCGTCCATCTCGCCCGCTTCGCCGCAACGGAGGTCGGCCTGCGGCGGGTGCTGGAGCGCAAGGTGGACCGCTGGGCGCGGCGGGCCGAGGCGGAGGGACTGGACACCACGCTCGCAGCCGGGGCGCGGGCGCTGGCGGCGCAGGTAGCGCGGCAGATGGTGACGCTCGGCGCCGTGGACGACGCAGCCTTCGCCATGGCGCGGGCGCGGCGGCTGGCCAAGGCGGGCCGGTCGCGGCGCGCGATCGCGGCGCATCTCGCCGGCAAGGGTGTGGCACGAGAGGTGGCGGCCGCGGCACTGCCGGAGGAGGAGCTGGACGCCGCGCTGGCGCAGTGCCGGCGCCGGCGCATCGGCCCCTTCGCGCCGGCGCCGATGGAGCGGGAGGCGCGCCTGAAGGCGATGGGCGCGCTGGCGCGGGCCGGATTTGGGCGGGATGTGGCGGAGGCGGCGCTCGACATGGCCCCGGAGGAGGCGGCAGAGCGCCTTTTTCGGCTGAAGCAGGGCTAGCCGGCCTTCAGCCCCGCATCCTCCACGCGGATGGTGCCGGTGGTGCAGGGATCGACCCTGCGCAGCTCGGCGGTGCGGCCATCTGCCCAGACCACGCGCAGATCCTGTGCTCCCGGGGCGGTCGGGCGGTAGCGGGCGCTGCGGCCGGGGCGCAGCACCTCCTGCCCGAGCCGGTCGCTGCCCCAGCCTTCCAGCGAAAGCCGGGCGAGGAACAGGCGGTCCACCGTGCGGGAGGAAACGTTGACGACCTGCATCTCGCCCGCGCAGCCGCCTCGGGCCGGCGCCTCGGCCATGCTTCGGTCCGGCGGCGGGGAGCATGCGGCAAGGCCGAGGGCGAGGGTGATGGAAGCCAGGGCGCGTCCCGGCATGCCGGCGGGTCCTCAATGGAGGCCGCGACGATACGTTGGTGGACCGGGCGGCGGCAAGCGATGCTTCAATCTGCGGTTGCTACGTCGTCCCGGATGATGATGCGGCGGGCGTGACAGCCATTGATGCCGCCGAGCTCGATCGCCCGGCCGGTCACCCAGACCGCCCGCAGCCGCCAGGGGCCGGGGCCGTCGAAGGTGAGGGGCATCCGCCCTGCGGCCGCCAGGGCGGGCGCCTGGCCGAGCAGGTCCGGGCCCCAGTCCGGCCCGGAGGCGAGGAAGAGTTGCTCGATGGCGAGGGAGGAGGCGTTCTCCACCGCCGCCCCGGCCGGCCCGCAGGCGCGCCCGCCGCCGGTGCAGCCCGCCAGCGCCGCCAGCAGGGCGAGGGTCGCAAGGTGGCGCATCAGGCCGGGTCGATGGGGGAGGGCGGGGTGCCGCCGGCCTCGATCGCCTCGGCGGCGGCGAGCAGGATATCCTCCCGGTAGCGGCCGGCGACGAGCTGCACGCCGACCGGCGCCGTGCCCGCGAGGCCGGTGCTGACGGCGAGGCCGGGCAGGCTCAGCACCGGCAGGCCCACCTGGGGGAGCTGGGCGGCGATGACGCGCTGGAAGCCCTCGAAGCTCTCCACATCCGCATGGTCGGGGAAGGGCAGGGCGCCGGAGACGGGCATCAGCGCCACCGGGTAGCGCTCGAGGAAGAGCAGCCATTCGCGCAGCAGGGTGAGGCGGCGCTGGAGCGCGTCCTGGAAGGCGTCGAGATCGGGGGCGGGGCTGAGCCGCTCCATAAAGCCGTAGACGGCAAGCGCATCCGGATCGGCCTCGCGGGCAATGGCCGTGTTGCCGCCGCGGCGCATCTCGGCGAGCCATAGCGTCGCCTGGAGGCGGGCGCATTCGCCGAGCGGAGGGAGGGCATCCACCTCCTCCACCTGCCAGCCGGCGGCGACGAGGCGGGCTGCGGCGTCGTGCAAGGCCCGGACGATGGCCGGATCGACCGGCATGCCCTCGGGGGCGATGCAGAGGGCGGCGCGCTTCGGATAGGCCGGGCCTTCGAGGGGCGCCGGGGTCCACCAGGGGTCGCGCGCATCGGCGGCGCTCATCGCGGCGAGGCCGAGGCGGAGATCGGCGATGCTGCGGGCGAGCGGGCCGGAAACGGCCATCAGCTGGCCGCCGATGAAGCGGTCGGCCGCGGAGGCATTCCAGGCGGGGATGCGGCCGAGGGTCGGGCGCAGGCCATGGATGCCGCAGGCATAGGCCGGGTAGCGGATGGAGCCGCCGATATCCGTGCCATGACCGATGGCGCCGACGCCCGCCGCGGTGGCCGCTGCCGCGCCGCCGGAGGAGCCGCCGGGAGTGAGCGCCGGGTCGCGCGGGTTGCGCGTCGCGCCGTGCAGCGAATTGCGGGTGAACCAGCGGAGCGAGAAGGCCGGGGTGTTGGTGCGGCCGAGGATGACGGCGCCGGCCCGCCTGAGATTGGCGACGACGGGGCTGTCCTGCGTGGCCACCAGCCCCTCCTGCAGCCGGAGGCCGTTGGTGGTGGGCCAACCCTCCTGGTCCGCATTCACCTTCACCGTGACCGGCACGCCGGCGAGCGAGCCCGGGTCCTCGCCGCGGCCCAGCGCGGCGTCCACCGCATCGGCGGCGGCCAGCGCCGCGGCCGGGTCATGGGCGATGACGGCGTTGATCCTGGGGTTGACCGCATCGAGCCGGGCGAGGGCAGCGGCGGTGGCCTCGCGGGCCGAGGCCTCGCGCCGGCGGATGCGGGCGGCGAGGTCGGTGGCGGTCAGCCGCCAGAGTTCGGTCATGCGGGGCTCCTGGTGCGAGGCGGCGGCACTGTTTCCCCGCCGCGCCGGCGGGTCAACCGGGGGCGCTGGCGAGCAGCAGGACGCCGCCGCAGATCAACCCGATCGCCGCCATCTTCTGGGGCCCGAGGCTCTCGCCGAACATCAGGTGGCCGATCACGGCGACGGCCACGTAGCTGGCCGCGGTGCAGGGCAGGGCGATGCTCATCGGGATGCGGCGCAGCGCCACGATGTAGAGCAGCGCCGCACCGCCATAGGTGGCAAGGCCGATGATCGTCATCGGGCGGAAGAGCTGGGACAGGAAATGCCCCTCCGACACCGCGCCGGCCTTCAGCATGACCTGGCCGACAAGCGAGGTTGCGATGGCCAGCGCCAGCGCGGCCCAATAGGCGCTCACTGGCCGCGTTCCTCCGGGATGCGGGGCGGCACCACCTCGCGCACCACCCCCTGCGGCTTGCCGTTGGCCGAAAGGAAGGCGCGGCCGACATACTCGCCGAGCACGCCGAGGATGAGGAACTGCACGCCGGCCAGCAGCAGCGTCGTCGTCATGGAAGAGGCCCAGCCGGAGGGCGTGCCGCTGCCTATCAGCGCTTCCACCACCACGGCGATGGCGCCGAGCAGGCCAAGGATGCCCATCGCCACGCCGGCCAGGATGGCGAGGCGGAGCGGCAGGATGGAGAAGTTGGTGGCGAGGTTCAGCCAGAGCAGGACCAGGCGCTTCAGCGTGTAGTTGGAGCGGCCCTCGGCGCGAGCGAGATGCATCACCTCGATGCTGTCGATGCGCTGCGTCACCTGCATGACGAGCCCGTCCACATAGGGGTAGGGGCCACTGTAGCGGGCGACCTCGGCGACGACGAGGGCGCTCATGCAGCGGAAGGACGAGAGGTAGAGCCCCTTCGGCTTGTCGAGCAGCATGTCGGCGACGCCATTGGCGAAGCGGCTGCCGAGGTTGCGCCAGCCCTCGTGCTTCTTCTCGGCATAACGGGTGTAGACCACGTCCCAGCCGCCCAGGCGGGCGTGGTCGTAGAGCTTCAGCACCTCCTCCGGCGGGTTCTGCAGGTCGTCATCCATGGTGATGACGTAGGCGCCGCGGGCATGGCGGAGGCCGGTCATGACCGCGTTGTGCTCGCCGAAGTTGCGGGCATGCTCGACATAGGTCAGCGGGATCGTCGCCGTCGCGGCCAGCGCGCGGCACACCTCGCCGGAATTGTCCGGGCTGCCGTCGTTCACCAGCACCACCTCGAGCCCGCCGGCGGGGCGGAGCGCGGAAAGCGCCTCGACCAAGCGCCCGACCGTCGCGGCACCGCGATAGACCGGGACGACGATCGACAGGCCGACCGGACGGCCGGAAACCTCCGGCAGTGCCTGGGAAAGCTTCAGGTCCTCGAAACCCATAGCGGGAAACCTCATGCGCGGATGGCGGTGGCGAGAATGGAGCCGCCGGCGGGAAAAGGGAGGCCGAGCCGCATCAGCCGGCGTTCCAGCACCGTCACCGCATGCAGGCTACGATCGAGCCAAGGCGGAAACGGGGCAACATCGGAGCCATGATGGGGCGCGCTGGCCAGGAGCTTGCGCTGGGCGGCCATCACCGGCAGCAGCAGCGCGTTCCAGTAGCGGGTGCGGATGGCAGTGAAGCCCGACGCTCCCAGCAGGCGCCGGACCCCGCCGGCGGTGAAGCGGCGGATGTTGCGGACCCGGAGGTCGTGGGCCGAGCGCAGCCAATCATAGGCCGGCAGGTTCAGCAGCAGCAGGCCGCCGGGGGCGAGGACGCGGGCCATCTCGCCCAGCGCCGCATCCGGCTCGACCGCGGCGTGGGAGAGCACGTCGAGGCTGGCGACGGCGCCGAAGCGGCCAGCGGCGAAGGGCATGGCGTTCACCGAACCGATGGCGACCGGCACGCCAGCCTTGGCCCGGGCGCGGGCGGCGGCGGCGGGGAAGTATTCGAGGCCGGTCGCCTTCAACCCGGGCCGGGCATCGCGCAGCCGGGCGAGGAAGCCGCCGGTTCCGCAGCCGGCATCGAGCAGGCCGCCCGGGCCGATCCGTACCGGCTGGAGCGCGGCGATGGCGTGGGCGTGCAGGGCGCGGTACCACCACATGCCCTGCTCGGCGGCATCCATCAGGTCGTATTCGGCGGGTTCCACACGGCGCTTCTGACGACAAGGCACGGCGAAAACAAGGCGCAGCCGTGGCGGCATTCCGTTCTGCCTTGCGAAGCATGCACCTTCGGTTATTCCAGGCAGGGGTAAGGCGCCACCTGTCCCTCTGCTGATCGCCCGCCCCCTCCGCCCCTTGGCCGCGCGGGGCGGCAAGGAGTTTGCCGTGTCGGAGCCTGCCTGCTGCCTGCCGTCCTCCAGACCCGGGAGGCCCGGCTGATGCGCACCGCGGCCCTGCCGCTTGCGCCCAGCTTCCGCGCCGCGCCCACCGGCGAGGAGGCGATGCGCGGCCTCGCCATCGTGGGCCTCGGCTACGGGGTGGTTTCGCTGGCCGATGCAACGGTGAAATGGGTGATGCCGGAGATCGGGCCGGCCGCGGCGCTGATCTGGCGCGGCCTGATCGGGGCGCTGCTGGTCTTCCTGCTGGCGCGCGGGCGGGGGCTCATCCCGGTCAACCGGCGGCTGCTCGCGGTGCGGAGCCTGCTGCACTGCTGCGTCTCTATCACCTGGTACTACTGCTGGGCCGCCGGCGTCTCCTTGGCCGACAGCTATGCGGTGGCGAGCGCCTCGCCCCTGCTGATGACGCTGCTGGCGATCCCGCTGCTCGGCGAGCGGGTTGGCTGGCGGCGCTGGACCAGCACCATGGTCGGCTTCGGCGGCGTCCTCTTCATGCTCCAGCCCGGGGGCGAGCTGTGGCGCATTGAGTCGCTCATCCTGCTGGTGGCGACGGCGGTGATGGCGCTGACCCGCATCTGGACGCGCATCCTGACGCGAACCGATGGGCCCTACGCCATCGCCTTCTGGCTGCTGCTGGCGCATGTGCCGGTTGGGCTGCTGGGACTGCCCTTTCCCTTCCTCTGGCCGGCAGCGGGCGGGCCGCCGCCGCTGCTGCCGAGCCTGCTCGGCGTGGCCGCGCTGGTTGCCTTCGGCCTCGCCAATGCGGTGGCGCAGATGCTCTTCGCCCGCGGCTTCGCCCTGGCGCCGATCCAGGCGATCGCACCCTTCGAATACACGCCGCTGCTCTGGGGCATCGGCCTCGGCTTCCTTATCTGGGGCGAGGTGCCGGCCTGGACGACGCTCGGCGGCGCCGCGGTGGTGATCGGGGCGGGGCTCTACAACGTCCACCGCGAGCGGGTGCGGCGGGCGGCCGAGCGCCGCACCGGGGCAGGCTGATGGCCTTCCGCCACGACATCCGGCGGGGCGCGCTCTGCATGCTCGCCTCGCATGCCCTCTTCACCGCCATGAACGTGCTGGTGAAGGAGCTGGGCGGGCGCATCCCGGTCGTGGAGCTGATGGTCTTCCGCAGCGTCTTCGCCTTGCCGGTGCTGATGGTGATTTTGATGCGCTCCGGCCTCGGCCTCGGCAGCCTGCGGACGCGGCGCTTCGGCGGGCATGCGCTGCGGGCCGGGAGCGGCATCGCGGCGCAGTCCTGCGGCTTCTTCGCGCTGACCCTGCTGCCGCTCGCAGAGCAGACGGCGCTGGGCTACACCCAGCCGCTCTTCGTCACCATGCTGGCGATCCCCTTCCTCGGCGAGCGGGTCGGCATCCACCGCTGGTCCGCGGTGGGGATCGGCTTCTGCGGCGTGCTGGTGATCGCGGCGGCGCAGGGGGCGCTGGGCGGCGTCGCCGGCGCGCCGGTGATGGGCATCGCCACCGCCGTCGCGCAGGGGATGTTCTCGGCGCTGACCACGCTGCTGGTGCGGCAGCTCTCGGCGACCGAGAGCTCCACCACCATCACCCTCTGGCAGTCGCTGCTGATGGGCGGCTTCGCCCTGCTGCTGCTGCCCTTCTTCTGGGTGACGCCGACGCCGCTCGAACTCGGGCTGCTCATCCTGATGGGGCTGGTCGGCGGCGCGGCACAGTGGCTGCTGACCGAGGCCTGGGCCAGCGCGCAGGTCTCGGCGCTGGCGCCCTATTCCTATTCGGCGCTGCTCTGGTCGATGCTCTTCGGCTTCCTCGCCTTCGGCGACCTGCCGGGGCCGGCCATGCTGGCGGGGAGCGTGTTGATCGTCGCCGCCGGCTTGTACATCCTCCACCGGGAGCTGGTGCGCCGGAAAGCGGTGCCGGCCGCGGAGGAACCTAAGGCATGAGCATCCCCTTCCTGACCAGCGACGGCCTGGCGCACGGCGCGGTCGAGCAGGTGGCGCCCGGCGTGCGGCGGCTGGTCTGCAACAACCCCTCCGCCTTCACCTTCCGCGGGACCAACACCTACCTGATCGGCCAGGGCGAGGTGGCGGTGCTCGATCCCGGGCCGGAGGACGAGGCGCAGCTGGCCGCGATCCTGCGGGCGACGGAAGGGGAGACAATCACCCGGGTGCTGGTCAGCCATACTCACCGGGACCATTCGCCCGGCGCGCGGCCGCTCGTGGCGCGGACCGGGGCGATGACCTTTGGCTTCGGCCCGCATGTGACGCCGCCCGAGGCAGGCGGGGAGGGGGGCGACCACGGCTTCCACCCGGATGTGCGCCTCGCGGATGACGAGGTGCTGGAGGGCAAGGGCTGGCGGCTGCGGGCGCTGCACACGCCGGGGCATTGCGCCAACCATCTCTGCTTCTCGCTGGAAGGGACGGGCATCCTGTTCAGCGCCGACCACGTGATGAGCTGGTCCACCAGCGTGGTCAGCCCGCCGGATGGCGACATGGCGGACTACATGCGGAGCCTCGAGCGGGTGATGGCGCGGGACGACCGGCTGCTGCTGCCGGGCCATGGAGCGCCGCTCACCGAACCGAAGCCCTTTCTCGCCGCGCTCAAGGCCCATCGGGAGGAGCGGGAGGCGAAGGTGCTGGCGGCGCTGCGGGCGGTGGGGCAAGCGACCCCGGCGGAGCTGGTGCCGCCGGTCTATGGGCCGCTCGATGCGCGGCTGGTGGGGCCTGCGGGGCGCAGCCTGCTTAGCCACCTCCTCAAGCTGGAGGGCGAGGGCCGGGCGGCGCGAGACGGGGAGCGATGGATGGCGGTCTAGGCCGGTCTATGCCCCGGGGCCCGTCCGGCCAGGCCGGGCTTCCGCCTCCGACGGCAACGGGACGCCTGGAGCAGCATCCGAGTCCCGGCAAAGTGACTGATTTATGAATAATGTGTGTCATTTTAATTAAGTCGGCATGCCATCTTGCGCGGCAGCAACAACGATGACTGCCGGATGCCGTGCTGATGATGGAACGATTTGACCTTTGGGTGACGAAGTCTGTCAATGCTTATGCAGGCCAGTCCGTTGTCCTCGATCAATTCATCGGTCAGATCTGCTTCTACAACTCGGTCAAGATGCTGCCTATCGTGGCGGCCTTCTTCGCTCTTTGGTTGGGTGCGCAGAAGACGGGGCAGGGGCGGCGCCTGTTTCTTCAGGGCATCTTCGGCGGCTTCGCAGCGCTGGTCGCGTCGCGGCTGATTCAGAATCTGGGGCCCAACAGGCCCCGGCCGCTGTATGCCATCAGCGATTTCGTCGTGCCGATTGACCGGCCTGCCGATGTGCTCCGGGACTGGGGATCCTTCCCGAGCGACACGGCGGCACTTTCCTTCGCCCTGTCCTTCGCGCTGTGGCGGGCCGACCGGCGCCTCGGCGCGGCAGCCTTCGCCTGGTCGGCCGTCATCGTCTGCTTCCCGCGCCTCTATTGCGGGCTCCACTACATGAGCGACCTGCTCGCCGGCGCCATGATCGGGATCGTCGCCACCATCCTGGTGGGCCGGTGGCATCGATTGACGGATTTTGCCATCCGCGTCACGGAGCGGGCAGAGCGTCGGCACGCCACGATCTTCGGCATCGCGCTGGTCATGCTCGCCTACCAGTTCACCACCATGTTCGAGGATGTGCGCGTCCTCGCACGGCGGGCGCAGTCCATGGTGACGATGGTCATCGAAGAGGAGGCCAGGCCGCCGCGGGCCGCGATCGGCAGCGAGAATGTCCTGGCCGATCAATCGCATCCGGGCCGGCCGTGACGACCGCAGCGGGAGGCGGGTTCAACGCTCCGGCAGCCTGCTGTCCATCCCGCGGAAGCAGATCAGCTCCCGTGCTTCCCGCTCGGCGGGGCTGAGGGCGAGCCAGGCGACGAATTCCCGTAGCACCTTGCCGGTGATGCTGGCGATCTTGTGCCCCGCAGCCTCCTCGATGCCGAAGAAGCGCAGCTCCTCCAGCTCGCCGTTGCCGCGGAGCGCGCCATGGGCCGCCTCGGCCCTGGCGATGAGGAAGCGGGCGTTGAAACGGCGGAAGCGGTTGGGCGGCGTCACCGCGCGGCAGAGATAGTGGAGCGTGGGGAGGTCGGGCAGCAGCCGCCCGTCCTCCATCCGGCCGAGGACGAGGCCGGTTTCCTCATGCAGCTCGCGCGCGGCGGCGATTCCAATGGCCCGTGCGAGCGATGGCGGGGCCTGGCGCTCCAGGCAGGCGCGGGTGAAGGCGGGCAGGTCGCCAAGGGCCGGGGCACGGTGGTCGGCGCGGTCCACCCTGCCGCCGGGGAAGACCAGGACATTCGGCATGAAGCGGTGCGAGGCATGACGGAGGCCCATCAGCACCTCCACCCCTTGCGGCCCCTCGCGCCAGAGGATGAGGCTGGCGGCATGGCGCGGAGTGACGGAGCGGGCGCTGCGCTTCGCCTCCTCCACGCCACCGGGGTTGTCGGCAGTCGGGGCTTCAGTCAAGCGAGAGGCCTTGCAGCTTCAGCCATGTGCGGAGGCCGAAGCGTTCCGGGACGGAGAGTTGGCGGGCGGCATTCTCGCTCCAGCCGCAGCCCTCGGGCTTCGGGCCATGGATCTCCGGATAGCGCGGCCGGGCCGGCGGGCGGGCGGCGTCATAGGCGGGCAGCGCCGCCTCCAGCTCGCCGTCGTCATAGGTTTCGTGATGCACGACCAGCGCCTGCGGCAGGCGGGGGGACAGCCAGTTGCGGGGTCCTTCGGGCCAGCCGAGGGTCAGGCCGGCAACGGGGAAGACACCCTCCGGCAGGCCGCACATCGGCCCGATCTTCTCGACATGGTTGCGGACATAGGAGATGGGGCAGGCGCCGAGCCCAGCGGCCTCGGCGGCCATCACCGTGAAGCCGAGGGCGAGCGCCGCATCGGCCGTCGCATTGATGAAGGTGTCGACGTTGTCGTTGGCGTGGCGCCGGCCATGGAGCGCGGCGACGCGGCGGCCCCGGCGGACATCGCCGCAGAAGAGCAGGAAGACGGGGGCCTGCTTGATCCAGTCCATGCCGCCGATCCAGTCGGCGATGCGGGCGATCTTTCCGGGCGTCCGGATCAGGATGACCGAGTATTGCTGCAGGTCGGACTTGCTCGGCGCAGACTGGGCGGCGGCGAGAACGGTGTGCAGCAGCGCTTCCGGCACCGGCCCGGCGGCGTAGCGACGGGTGACGCGGCGATCGAGCAGGGCCGCGAGGGCAGGCGGGACCTCGTTCGGCGGGGTGAAGGGCAGCGGCGCTTCAGGTTTGAGGCCGTAGCGGCCGCGAATCAGGCTCTCGGGCGTCACGGCCTCTCCTTGTCAGCGGATGGAGCCCTTTCATGGCTTTTCCACGGAAGGGTTAGCCGAAGCCTCCGGCGTCAGTCGGCCCCACCGAGGCCGCCTGACGCCGCGAAGCGGTGCTGTGGGGATGTTACAGCGGATCCCAGGAGAAGACCTCGCCCGAGCGCTCAAGCGGAACGAAGAAGCTCTTGAGCGCCGGCAGGGCGTGCTCGGCAAGGCTCTCCGGCGTCCAGCCATCGCCGCTGTGGATGCTGCGGATCGGACGGTTCTGGCTGAACAGGAAGAGCTCGTTCATGCGCGGAGCGAAGATCTGCCCGTTGACCTCCTTAGCCGCGTCGGAGGCAAGGAAGACGGCGAGCGGCGCGTTCTTCTCCGGGCCCATGCGCATGATCTTCTCGACGCGCGCCTTCTGCTCCGGCGTCTCGGCCGGGATGGAGCTGGTCATGCGGCTCCAGGCGAAGGGGGCTAGGCAGTTGGAGCGGACGTTGTACCGCTTCATGTCGAGCGCGATCGACTTCGACAGCGCGACGATGCCGAGCTTCGCCGCCGAGTAGTTCGCCTGGCCGAAATTGCCGATCAGGCCGGAGGTCGAGGTGATGTGGACGAAGGCGCCCCTCTCCTGCTTGCGGAAATGCGTCGCCGCGTGGCGCGACATGTAGAAGGAGCCGTTGAGGTGGACGTCGATAACGGCGTTCCACTCCTCCGCCGACATGCGGTGGAAGATCTGGTCGCGCAGGATGCCGGCGTTGTTCACCACGATGTCGATGCGGCCGAAATGGTCGAGCGCCGACTGGACGATCTTCCCGGCGCTCTCCCAGGAGGCGACGCTGTCGGTGTTGATCTCGGCCTGGCCACCCTTCTGCTCGATGATCTGCTTGGTCTGCTGCGCCGGGGTGGCGGACTGGCCCTCGCCGGTCAGGCTGGCGCCGATGTCGTTGATGATGACCTTGGCCCCGGCCTCGGCCATTTGCAGCGCGATCTCCCGGCCGACGCCGCCGCCCGAGCCGGTGACGACCGCAACCTTACCATCCAGCATGCCCATTTGGCGTTCCCTCTCCATAGGTGGCTATCTATTTCTAGACCCGTCCGGTCCCGGCGTGAAGCCGGGGGTCAGGCGGGAATCCTCACCGGCAGGCCGGCGATGCCGTGGATGAAGTTGGAGTAGATCCGCCGCGGCGGCCCCAGCACTTCGATCGCCGGGAAGCGGACGAGGATTTCCTCCCAGAGGATGCGGAGCTGGAGTTCCGCCAGGCGGTTGCCGACGCAGCGATGCACGCCGAAGCCGAAGGAAAGGTGCTGGCGTGCGCGCGGCCGGTCGATGAGGAAGCGGTCCGGCTGCTCGATCGCCGCTTCGTCCCGGTTGCCGGAAACATACCAGAGGGCGACCTTGTCCCCAGCGCGGATGGTGCGGCCGCCCAGCTCCACATCCCGCGTCGCGGTGCGCCGCATATGAATGACCGGCGTCACCCAGCGGATGATCTCGGAGACCATGTTCGGGATGAGGGCCGGGTTCTCGCGGAGCTTGCGGAACTCGGCCGGGTTCTGGTGCAGGGCGAGCAGGCCGCCGGTCATCGAGTTGCGCGTGGTGTCGTTGCCGCCGACGATGAGCAGGGCGAGGTTGCCCATGAACTCGCGGAGCGGCATGTCCCGCGTCGCCGGCCCCTGCGCCAGCATGGAGAGCAGGTCGAAGCGCGGCGGGCCGTCGCGCCGGGCGTTGAAGAGGGCGGCCATGGTCTCGGCCATGACCTTCAGCTCGGCGAAGCGCGCCTCCTCGGTCGGGACCAGCGGGTCGGGGGCGTTGACGTCGCAGATCGCCACGTCGGACCAGTAGGTGAGCTTGTGCCTCTCTTCGAAGGGGAAGTCGAAGAGCGTCGCCAGCATCATCGTCGTCAGCTCGATGGAGACCCGCTCGACCCAGTCGAATGGCTCGCCGCGCGGCAGGGCGTCGAGGACACGGCAGGTCCGCTCGCGGATCAGCACCTCCATGTTGGCGAGGTTGCCGGGGGCGACGATGGGCTGGACGACCTTCCGCTGCTCGTCATGCTTCGGCGGGTCCATGCGGATGAAGCTGGGCCGGGCGAGGTCCTTCGGCTGGTCGATGAGCTGGATGCCGCCGGTCTCGGAGGAGAAGGCCGCATGGTCCACCTCAGCCGCCATGATGTCCTTGTAGCGGGTGACGGACCAGTAGGGGCCGAAGCGGCTCTCGGCGCAGAAATGCACCGGCTCCTCGCAGCGGAGGCGGGCGAAGAGCGGCCCCCAGGCCTCGTTCTGGTAGAGGGCGGGGTCGCTCGGGTTGAGGCGCGAGAGCGGCGTGCCGGCCGATAAGTCACGCGTGATGACGTTCATGCTGAGGCCTCCCTGGTCAGGACCGTACCGTCCTTTCAGGGAAGCCTAGCGCAACGGGGTGGCGGGACGAGAAAAAACCAGCGGCTGCGGTGCGGGCGTGGCCTCAGACGTGGAAGCTCTCCCCGCAGCCGCACCGGCCCTTCTCGTTCGGGTTGGTGAAGGTGAAGCCGGCGGACATCGCCTTCTGCTCGTAATCCATGGTGGTGCCGATCAGGAACAGGCTCGCCTTGCGGTCCACCAGCACCGTCACCTCCTTGTCGGTGACGCGCTCGTCCGTCGGCTCCGCCGCATCGACCCAGGACAGGTCGTAGGACAGGCCGGAGCAGCCCTTGGTCTTCACCCCGATGCGGAGCAGGCGCCCGGCCTCGCCGGCGGCATAGAGCGCGCGCAAGCGCTCGGCCGCAGCGTCGGTCAGTTGCATCAGCGGCGGCAGGGCGCGTCGGGGGCGCTTGGTTTCGGTCGTGATGCTCATGGTGCCGCCCTCAAAACATGTTCATTGCGAGGCGAGCATCCTCGCTCATCCGCCCCTGATCCCAGGGCGGATCCCAGACGACCTCGACCTTCACGTCGGTCACGCCCGGCACCATGCGGATGCTTTCCTCCACCTGGCTCGGCAGCTCCTGCGCCGAGGGGCAGGAGGGAGTGGTGAGCGTCATCTCCACCTTCACCTGCCCGTCATCCTCGATCTCGACGGCGTAGATCAGGCCGAGCTCGTAGATGTCGACCGGGATCTCGGGGTCGAAGACCGTCTTCAGCATGCTGATGACGGCGTCCTCGCTGATCTTCGGCGCCGGCGGCGGGACCTCGCCCTCGGGTGTCCAGGCGCCATGCGTGGCGGTGGCTTCGTCACTCACTCGTCGCCTCCTTGCCGCCGCCATCGAGGGCGGCGTTGAGCGTATGCCAGGCCAGCGTCGCGCATTTCACCCGGCTCGGGAATTCATGCACGCCCGAGAGGGGCTGCAGCCGCTCCATCTCCTCCTCCAGCTCGGCACCGCATTCGGGGCAGGTGCCGGTCATGGCGAGGTTGCGGAACCGGTCGCCGAGCATATGGGCCTCGGAGGGGGACTTTCCCTTGACGGTTTCGGTCATCAGGGATGCGCTGGCCATGGAGATGGCGCAGCCGCGGCCCTGGAAGGCGGCATCGGCTATCGAGCCGTCCGGCGCGAGCTTCACGAACAGCTCCATCCGGTCGCCGCACATCGGGTTGTCGCCGCGGGCAGAGCGGTCGGCATCCTCCAGCCGGCGGAAGTTCCGCGGCTTCCGCCCATGGTCGAGAATGACCTCCTGGTAGAGGTCGCGGAGGTCGTCGAACATCAGGCGAAGAACTCCCTGGCTTTCGTCAAAGCCTCGGCGAGGTAGTCGATCTCGCCCTCGGTCGTGTAGAGGCCGAAGGAAGCCCGGCAGGTGCCGCCTTCGAGGCCGAAACGCGCATGCAGCGGCTCGGCGCAATGCCGCCCGGCACGCACCGCGATGCCGGCCCGGTCGAGCAGCGTCGCCAGGTCGTGCGGATGGGCATTGTCGAGCGCGAAGGAGAAGACCCCGCCGCGGTCCTGCGCCCGGCCGAGCAGCGTCAGCCCCTCGATATCGGAGAGCCGCCGCATGGCGTGGTCGACGAGGGTATGCTCATGCGCCTCGAGCGCCGGCATGCCGATCGCGGAGACGTAGTCGATCGCCGCATGCAGCCCGACCGCCTCGACGATGGGCGGCGTGCCGGCCTCGAATTTGGCCGGCGGCTCCGCCCAGGTGCTGCCCTCGAGCGTCACGCTCGCGATCATGTCGCCGCCGCCGAGGAAGGGCGGCATGCGCTCCTGGTGCTCGAGCCGCGCCCAGAGCACGCCGATGCCGGTCGGGCCATAAAGCTTGTGCCCGGTGAAGGCGTAGAAATCCGCGCCCAGCGCCTGCATGTCGACACGGCGGTGCACGGCGGCCTGGCTGCCGTCGAGCAGGACCTTGGCGCCCTTGGCATGCGCCATGGCGACGATCCGAGCGGCCGGCGTCACCGTCCCCAGCACGTTCGACATATGGGTGACGGCGACGAGACCCACCTTGCCGTCCGCGAGCTTGGCCTCGAGATCCTCGAGATCGAGCTCCCCGGCATCGGTCACGCGGCAGATGCGCAGCTCGATGCCCCGGTTGTCGTCCCGCAGCATGTGCCAGGGGACGAGGTTGGCATGGTGCTCCATCTCGGAGACCAGCACCGCCTGTCCCGGCTGCATCACGCCGCGGCCCCAGCTATGGGCGACAAGGTTGATCGCCGCCGTGCTGTTGGTGGTGAAGATCACCTCGCGCGGGTCGGCGGCATTGATGAAGCGGGCGACGGCGGCGCGCGCCGCCTCGTAATCCGCGGTGGCGGCCTCGCTCAGCCGGTAGGCGCCACGATGCACATTGGCATAGCGCTCCTCCATGCTGCGGACCATCGCCTGGATCACCTGGCGTGGCTTCTGGGCCGAGGCGCCGCTGTCGAGGAAGACGAGCGGCCTGCCACGGTGCTGCTGTGCCAGGACGGGGAAGTCGGCGCGGATGCGCTCGACATCGAAGCCCGGCTGGACCGGCGCGTTCATGCGGCTTCCTTCTCCCACCAGCCGGCGACGGCGCTTTCCAGCGCGGCGCGGGCGGTCTCGTCGGTGACGCCTTCGATCGCTTCCTGCAGGAAGGCCTCGACCAGGATGCTGCGTGCCTTGGCCTCGGGGATGCCGCGGGCCCGCAGGTAGAAGAGCTGGTCGGCATCCAGGGCGCCCACGGTGGCGCCATGGCTGCACTTCACGTCGTCGGCATAGATTTCGAGCTGCGGCTTGCTGTCGATCTCGGCATCCGGGCTCAGCAGCAGCGCCTGATTCATCTGGTAGCCGTCGGTGCGCTGCGCAACCTGGTGGACATGGATCTTGCCCTGGAAGACGCCGCGCGATTTGCCCTGCAACACGGTCTTGTAGGTCTGCCGGCTGGCGCAGTCGGGCGCCGCATGGTCGAGCACCGTGGTGGTGTCGGCATGCTGGCCGCCGCGCAGCAGCTGCGCGCCGTTCATGTGGCAGGCGGATTTCGGCCCGGCGAGCACAGCATGGATCTCGTTCCGCACCAGGCGCGCGCCGGCATTCAGGGTGAAATTGTCATAGGTCGCGCCGGACTCGATCCGCGCATAGACGGTGCCGAGCTGGAAGCCCTTCACCCCCTCGCGCTGGATGCGGGCATGGGTCAGCACGGCGCCTTCCGCCAGATCGATCTCGAAGACCGGGTTGTGCAGGTAGCGCGTATCCTCCGGCCCGCTCGCCTCTTCCACGATGGTGAGGCTGGCGCCGGCTTCGAGGCGGATGAGATGGCGCGGATGGAAGGCGGAGGGCCGCTCGCTCCGGCTGGCCAGCGAGCGCAGCTCCAGCACGCCGCCGGCGACGCCGGCCGGCACCGTCACCACCAGCCCGTCCTCGAACAGCATGGTGTTGAGCGCAACCAGCGGCTCCTCCGCCGGGCGGGCCAGGGCGCCGAGACGCCCCTCGAGCCGCGGCAGCTCCTCCGCCAGGCTGCCGACCGCGAAGCCGGCGCCCTCGATCTGCGAAAGCTCCTCGCGGAAGCGGCCGTCGACGAAGACGGCGCGGCGCTCGCCGCGCGGCGCCGGCAGCGTGTCGCCATCGCCGAGGATGGTAAGCGCCTCGTCGAAGGCTGCATCGGAGACGGGGCGGAGGTCGGTGTATTTCCAGGCCTCGACCCGGCGGGTCGGGAAGCCGGCCGCGCGGAACTGCGCGGCGGCGGCCTCGCGCAGCGCCTGCACCCAGGCCAGCCGCTGCCCCGGGAGGCGCGCCCGCAGCCCCTCGAAACGGTGCAGGAAGCCCTCGGCGCCGCTATGCACGACGGTGTTCATGCCGCGGCCTGCACCGAGGCGTAGCCCGAGGCCTCGAGCTGCTTCGCCAGCTCCGGCCCGCCGGTCTGCACGATGCGCCCCTGCATCAGCACATGCACCTTGTCGGGCACGATGTAGTCGAGCAGCCGCTGGTAGTGGGTGATGACGAGGGCGGAGAAGTCGGGGGCCCGCAGCGCGTTCACGCCATCGGCCACGATCTTCAGCGCATCGATGTCGAGGCCGCTATCGGTCTCGTCGAGGATGGCAAGCGAGGGGCGGAGCAGGGCCATCTGCAGCACCTCGTTCCGCTTCTTCTCGCCGCCGGAGAAGCCGACATTGACGCCGCGCTTCAGCATATCCTCCGACATCTGCAGCTCCTTCAGCCGGGCACGCGCCTGCTTCAGGAACTGCATCGCATCCAGCTCCGCCTCGCCCTTGCCGCGGCGGATGGCGTTGAGCGCGGTGCGGAGGAAATTGGCGTTGCCGACGCCGGGCAGCTCCACCGGGTACTGGAAGGCGAGGAAGACGCCGGCTGCCGCCCGCTCCTCCGGCTCCATGCCGAGCAGGTCGACGCCGTCGAGCGTCGCGCTGCCGCCCGTCACCTCATAGCCCTCGCGCCCGGCGAGGACATAGGACAGGGTCGACTTGCCGGAGCCGTTCGGGCCCATGATGGCATGCACCTCGCCGGCGGGCACTTCCAGGTCGATCCCCTTGAGGATCGGCTTGCCATCGACCTCGGCGGTCAGTCCTTCGATACGCAGCATTTAACCGACGCTCCCTTCGAGCGAAATCTGCAGAAGCTTCTGGGCCTCGACGGCGAATTCCATCGGCAGCTCCTTCAGCACCTCGCGGCAGAAGCCGTTGACGATCAGCCCGACCGCATCCTCTTCCGACAGGCCGCGCTGACGGCAGTAGAACAGTTGGTCCTCGGCGATGCGGCTCGTGGTCGCCTCATGCTCGACCTTGGCCGACATGTTGCGGTTCTCGATATAGGGCACGGTATGCGCCCCGCACTGGTCGCCGATCAGCAGGCTGTCGCACTGGGTGAAGTTGCGCGCGCCCGAGGCCGTCGGTGCCACCCGCACGAGCCCGCGGTAGGTGTTCTGCCCCTTGCCGGCCGAGATGCCCTTGGAGACGATGGTCGATGTCGTGCGCTTGCCGACATGGATCATCTTCGTGCCGGTATCGGCCTGCTGGTGGTTGTTGGTGATGGCCACCGAGTAGAACTCGCCGACGCTGTCATCGCCGAGCAACACGCAGGACGGGTACTTCCAGGTGATGGCCGAGCCGGTCTCCACCTGCGTCCAGCTCACCTTGCTGCGCTTGCCGCGGCACTGCGCGCGCTTGGTGACGAAGTTGTAGATGCCGCCCCGGCCCTCGGCATCGCCGGGGTACCAGTTCTGCACCGTGCTGTACTTGATCTGAGAGTCATCGAGCGCGACCAGCTCAACCACCGCGGCGTGCAGCTGGTTCTCGTCCCGCATCGGCGCCGTGCAGCCCTCGAGATAGGAGACGACCGCGCCCTCGTCGGCGATGATCAGCGTCCGCTCGAACTGGCCGGTGCTCTTGGCATTGATGCGGAAATAGGTGCTCAGCTCCATCGGGCAGCGCACGCCCTTCGGGATGTAGACGAAGCTGCCATCGGTGAAGACCGCGCTGTTCAGCGCCGCGTAGAAGTTGTCGCCCGGCGGCACCACGGTGCCGAGGTACTGCTTCACCAGCTCGGGGTGCTCATGCACCGCCTCGGAGATGGCGCAGAAGATGATGCCGTCCTTCGCCAGCCGCTCCTTGTAGGAGGTGGCGACGGAGACGCTGTCGAACACCGCGTCGACGGCGATCGGCATGCGGCCGCCCTCGGCGGGGCTGTCGCCCGCGCCTTCGACGCCGGCCAAGATCGCCTGCTCCTTCAGCGGAATGCCGAGCTTGGCATAGGTCTTCAGCAGCTCAGGGTCGACCTCGTCGAGCGACTTCGGGCCGTCCTTCTTCTTCGGCGCCGCATAGTAGTAGGCGTCCTGATAGTCGATCGGCGGATACTTCACCGCCGGCCAGCGCGGCTCCTGCATCTTCTGCCAGGTGGCGAAGGCCTTGAGCCGCCACTCGAGCAGCCACTCGGGCTCTTTCTTCTGGGCGGAGATGAAGCGGACGGTGTCCTCGTTCAGCCCTTTCGGGGCGAAATCCATCTCGATCTCGGTCTCGAAGCCCCACTTGTAGGTGCCTTCGGTGACGGACTGGACGGTGTCGAGGGTCTCGGCGACTGCGGGCATATCGGGTTCCTACTCGGCGACGAGCTGAGCGAAATGGGTCGCGGGGGCGCAGCGTGTGGGGCCGGCCAGGTCAGCAAGGGTGATGTCGGACAAGGCCCGGCGGATGGCGTCGTTGACCGGGTCCCAGCGGCCGCGCACGGCGCAGATGCCCTGCGCCTCGCACTGCCCTTGCCCGCCATCGACGCAGGCGGTGAGGGCGATCGGGCCGTCGATGGCGACGATCACCTCGGACAAGGGCACGGCGGCGAGCGGCCGGGTCAGCCGGTAGCCGCCACGGGCGCCCCGCAGCCCTTCCACCAGCCCCGCCTGGCCCAATATCTTGAGCACCTTGGCGACGGTCGGCTCGGCGATGCCGGTGGCCAGGGCGAGACCCGGCGCGGTCTGCACCCGGCCTTCCGGCAGGGCACCATCGCGCGCAAGGCGGGCCATGACGACCACGGCATAATCAGTCAGCTTCGAGAGCCTCAACACGGCGCATCCCTCATGCAGCCTAAATAGGACCATGGGGGTCCTCTTTGAAGCCCCCCTTTCTCCCTTTCCCGAGCCCCGGCTAGCCTTGCCTCGCTCAGGAGGGGGACGGGACCGATGCCGACCATCACCACCGATGACGGGGTGGAGTTGCACTATGAGGAGGCCGGCCACGGCACGCCGCTGGTCTTCGTCCATGAATTCGCCGGCGATGCGCGGAGCTGGGAGCCGCAGATGCGCTTCTTCGCCAGGCGCTACCGCTGCATCGCCTTCAACGCCCGCGGCTACCCGCCCTCCGCCGTGCCGCAGGACCCGGCCGCCTATTCCCAGGACCGCGCCGCGGACGACATCGCCCAGGTGATCGGACAGCTTGGCCTGGCGCCGGCGCATGTGGTCGGGCTTTCGATGGGCGCCTTCGCCACCCTGCATCTCGGCCTCCGCTACCCATGGCTCGCGCGCAGCCTGACCGCCGCCGGCGTCGGCTACGGCGCCGCCCCGGGCAAGCGCGACCAGTTCCGCGCCGAGGTGGACGCGACCGCCGACCGCATCGCCGGAGAGGGCATGTGGAAAATGGCCAGGACCTATGGCCGCGGCCCGACCCGCCTGGTTTTCGAGGAGAAGGATCCGCACGGCTACGCCGAGTTCATGTCCCAGCTCGCCGAGCACGACACCGACGGCGCCGTGCTGACCATGCGCGGCGTCCAGCGCGAGCGCCCGAGCCTGTTCGAACTGGAAGCCGAGTTCCGCCAGATGAAGCTGCCGACCTTCATCGTCTGCGGCGACGAGGACGACCCCACGCTGGAGCCCGGCCTCTTCCTCAAGCGCGCCATATCGACCAGCGCCCTCATGGTGATGCCCCGCTGCGGCCACACCATGAATATCGAGGACCCGGACGCCTTCAACCGCGCCGTGCTCGACTTCATCACCTGGGTCGATGCCGGCCGCTGGTGGGAGCGCAACCCGGCGACGCTGGCCGGCGGCATCATCGCGGGGACGGCGAAGTCCTGAGGATCCGTCCACGCCATTGAATCGCGGATCGCCCTCCGGGCTGGCGCCTTGCCAGATGATCCATGGCGCCGGCTTCCGGTCCCGGGAGATGATGCCCTAGGCTGACGGCCAACCCCAGCCCAAGGACCGATGGCGATGGACAGCCTCTCCCCGAGCGATACCGAATCGGCGCTGGCGCAGGCGGCCCGGCGCGTCCTGCCCGGGGGAGGCTTCGGCAATTTCGCGCCCGAGGTCATCCTCCGCGAGGGGCGCGGCGGGCGGGCTTGGGATGTCGACGGGCGGGAGTATGTCGACTACCTGCTCGGCTCCGGCCCGATGTTCCTCGGCCATGGCCATCCGGAGGTGCTGGCGGCGGTCGAGGCGCAGCTGCCGCGCGGCACCACCTTCTTCGCCACCAGCGAGCCCGGCATCCGCCTCGCCGAGGCACTCGTCGCGGCGCTGCCCTGCGCGGAGCAGGTCCGCTTCGTTTCCAGCGGGTCGGAGGCCGACATGTATGCGCTGCGGGTGGCGCGGGCCTTCCGCAAGCGCGACCGCATCCTGAAATTCGAGGGCGGCTACCATGGCATGTCCGACTGGGGGCTGATGAGCCTGGCGCCGAAGCAGCTCGCCAATTTCCCCGTCGCCGTGCCGGATTCCGCCGGCATCCCGCGGAGCGTCCAGGACGAGGTGCTGGTCGCCCCCTTCAACGACCTGGAAACGGCCCGCAGCCTGCTCGCCGAGTATCATGACGAACTCGGCGCCATCATCCTGGAGCCCTTTCAGCGGCTGATCCCGCCGGCGCCCGGCTTCCTGCAGGGAATGCGGGAGCTGGCCACGCAATACGGCATCCCGCTGATCTTCGATGAGGTCGTGACGGGCTTCCGCTTCTGCTACGGCGGGGCCCAGGACTACTACGGCGTGACGCCCGATCTCTGCACCCTCGGCAAGATCATCGGCGGCGGCTTCCCGCTCGCGGCCATCGCCGGCCGGGCCGACATCATGGCGCATTTCGATCGCGGAATCGTCGGCGATGGCGGCTTCCTCATGCAGGTCGGCACCCTTTCCGGCAATCCGGTCGCCTCGGCGGCCGGCCTCGCCACGCTCGAGGTGCTGCGCCGGCCCGGCGCCTATGATGGCGTCTTCGCCATGGGCCGGCGGCTGATGGCGGAGATGGAGGGGATGCTGCGCCGCCATGGCGTGCCGGGCCGTGCCGTCGGCGAGCCGCCGCTCTTCGACATCGTCTTCGCCGAGGAGGCTCCGCGCGACTACCGCGGCACGCTGCGGGCCGACGCCGCGGTGCAGCGGCATGTCAATGCCGTGCTGCGCGAGCGCGGCATCCTGAAGGGCGAAAGCAAATACTACCTCTCCACCGCGCATGACGCGCGAGACGAGGCGCAGACGCTGGAGGCCTTCGAGGCCGCGCTGGCATCCCTGCCGCGCGGCTGAAGGGTCAGCTCCGGCCGTTGCGGCGCGGGGCCGAGCCGGTGGCGAGCTCGGGCGGCGCCGCGCCCGCCGGACGTCCGGCATCGAAGCCGAGGAAGCCGATCGCCGGGTTGGGCGAGCCGCCATCCCCGGCCCAGAGCCGCGGATTGGCGATGCGCTGCACCGGGTTCGCCACCGGCCGCTCGGCCGACGGCGCACCGTTCCGACGCGGCGCCGGGCGCGGGGCGGCAGCGGGCGTCACCGGCTCCGCGGGCGGTGGCGGGGCGCCCTGGCTGCCGCTGCTGCCGCGCACCGAGAGCAAAAAGAAGAGGATCTCACTTCGTCCCTGATCCACCGCGGCGTCGATGGGCGAGAGGCCGAGCACGTTGCGTGAGCCGATATCGGCCCCGCGCCCCACCGCCTCGCGCGCCGCCGCGATGTCGCCACGGTTGATGGCGTCGAAGAGCGCCGCGTTCGGCCCGAGGTTCTGGCCCGGCTCGGCCGGGATCGGATCCGGTGCCCGGCGGTATTGCAGGCCAGGCAAGGCGGCCGGCGGTGGGCGGCTGGCCTCGTTCGGCGCATCGGTCAACCCGCCGGCGCGGCCATTGCGGCCGAACTGGGCCGCGGCCTCCGGAACCGGCAGGGCGAAGAGCGCGGCAAGCGCCAGGAGCGGGAGCAGGGCAGGGGAGCGCATGCCCATCCCATACCCAATCCCGCCTGCCGCCGCCAGCGATGCCTCAGCGGCAGTCGTCGCCGCGCGTGGTGAAGGACTGCACCCGGCCCTCCTTCAAGGCGAAGGTGATGTCGCAGGAGCGGGTCAGCAGCACCGGGCTGGCGAGCGGATAGGGTGCGAAGCGGCCATAGGGGTAGCCCCCCCAATAGGGGTCCAGCTGATGCAGCACCTGGCGCCGCTCCTCATATTGCAGGAAGCGGAGGCCGCCGGTGTCATAAGTGCGGTTGGGGACGCCGAAGGTCTCGACGACCTGCAATTCGCTCTGGCCGATGGTGGCGGCAAGGCGGCTTTCGAGACTCGGGCCGGTGGCGCAGCCTGCGAGCAGGACCAGGGGCAGCAGCCGGCGCATCAATGTCCCTCCCGCCGCCAGGCGAAGACGGCGAGGCCGAGCACCATCGGCAGGGCCAGCCAGGGCGGCAGCAGCGGCATGGCGGAGATGCCGGTCACCGTATGGTCGCCGTTGCGGCGGAGGCCGATCCAGCCGGTCTGCGCATCGCCGCCGCGCGCATCCCGCCCGGGGCTAACGCGGCGCAGCTCCGGCAGGGCAGGCTCGGCCGCTGTACCAAGCCAGCGGGCGGCGCCCCCGGTCGCGGCGAGGATCGGGGCGAGGCGAGCCGGGTCGGCACGGAGATCGGCAACTTCCGCCGGGTTGGCCGCCGCCGCCGCAGCGAAGGCGTTGCGCCGCCCGTCCGAGACCTGCCAGACGCCCGGCTGTTCGGCCGGCAACCGAGCCGCGGCATGGCCACCGGGTCCGGCTTCGAGCGGCCGGCGCTGCGTGCTGCCATCGGGCGCGGTGATGGTCACCTCGGGCGGCGGGCCGGCCTCCAGGCTGCGGCGTTGGATCCCGAGCTGGCCGGCTTCGATCCGGGCGGTCAGGTCTTCCTCCTCGAGCTCGGGTTCGCGCATCAACCAATGCGCGGCGCGGCGGAGGAGTTCCGCCTGCGGTCCACCGCCGTCATGGCCGCGCGACCACAGCCAGATATGGTCGGACAGCAGCAGCGCAACGCGGCCTTCCCCCACGCGGTCGAGCAGCAGCAACGGGGCGCCGTCGGATGCGTCCATCACCGCCGTGCCGCCGCGCTGGTCGACGCGGAGGCTGCGGTACCAGCGGCCCCAGCTTGCCGCCCGCCGCTCGTCCGGGTTGGCGCCGGTAAGCCCTTCGGTGACGGGGTGCCGGGCGCCGACCGTCGTCACGCTGGGGCGGAAGGCGCCCTCGGCGACGGCGGATTGCCCCGCCCCGGCAGCCGGCCGCGCCGGCAGCACGGCGCCGAGCGGCGTATTGGCGAGGCTCGTCGGACCGGCGAATTCCGGGCCGACCGACATCAGCAGCGCACCGCCGCCACGGACGTAATCGGCGATGTTGCGCAGATAGGCCGGCGGCAGGATGCCGCGATTGGCGAAGCGGTCGAAGACGACAAGGTCGAATTCGCGCAGCTTCACCTGGAACAGCTCGCGCACCGGGAAGGCGATCAGCGCCAGCTCGTTGAGCGGGGTCAGGTCGTCCTTCTCCGGCGGGCGGAGGATAGTGAAGTGGACGAGGTCGACGCCCGGATCGGCCTTCAGCAGGCGGCGCCAGGTGCGCTCGCCGGCATGCGGCTCGCCCGAGACGAGCAGCACGCGCAGCCGGTCGCGCACGCCGGTGATGGTGACCACGGCACGGTTGTTGAGTTCCGAGACCTCGCCCATACGCGCCTCGGCGGCGAGCTCGACAACGGTCGGGCCGCCGCGCTCGATCGGCACCTCGATGCGATGCTCGCGGCCGACGGGGACGCTCTCGATGCGGGCCGGCGCGCCATCGCGGCGGATGGAAAGGCGGGCGGCGCCCGCCGCATTCGGGATGCCGAGATCCTCGACCGCGACGCGCAGCTCGACCGAGCGTCCGACAATCCCGAAGCCCGGCGCCTCGACGATCCGCAGCCGGCGGTCGGTCTCGCCCGGGCGGCCCGGCAGCAAGGCGTGGAAGGGCGCCTCGATGGGAGACGCGGCCGGCACGTCATGCGCCTGCCCGTCGGTCAGCGCGATGACGCCGGCGAGGCGGGCGCGGGGGATGTCGGCGAGCGCCCGCTCGGTCGCGGTGAAAAGGCGCGTGCCCTGGTTGCCGCCTTCCGGCACCTCGACGGTGCGGAGCTCGAGATCGGGGAGCTTCGCCGCCCGCGCCTCGATGCCGGCGCGCGCCGCCTCGATCTGCTGGGCGCGGCTGCCGATGCGGGCGCTGTCGCTGCGGTCCACGACCAGGAGGGCGACATCGGGCCGCGTCTCCCGCGTTTCCTCCACGAGGCGCGGATTGGCCAGCGCCAGCAGCAGCAGGGCGAAGGTAAGCGCCCGCAGCGCCACGCCGCGGGCCCGCCGCAGCAAGGCCGGGACCAGCGCCAGCACCGCCAGCACGGCGAGGGCCGCGATCAGCCAGGCCGGCAGGACGGGGGCGAAGTCGATGCCCGAGAGCGCCTGCTGCATCAGTTGCCGAGCCTTTCGAGGATCGCCGGCACATGCACCTGGTCGCCTTTGTAGTTGCCGGTGAGGGCGTACATGACGAGGTTCATGCCGAAGCGGTAGGCCAGCGTCCGCTGCCGCGTGCCGCCGGGGATGGTGGCGAAGGGGTTTTGCCCGCGGGCATCGATCGCCCAGGCGCTGGCCCAGTCATGTCCGCCGATGATGACGGGCGAAACGCTGTCATTCGCCCGGTCCTGGTCGCGCGCCACCCAGACCTGGCCGCCGGCGAAGCGGCCGGGCAGGTCGGGCAGCAGGTAGAAGGAGCGCTTCAGCACATGGTCCTCGCCGATCGGGGCGAGGGGCGGGATGGCGAGGTCGCGCGTCACCCGCCGCAGCGCCGCGCGGGCGCCGGGGGCGAAGCCCTCGCCCGAGCCGTCGTCGCGCGTGTCGAAGAGGATGATGCCGCCGTTGCGCATGAACTCGTTCAGGGCGCCGACGGCCGCGGCATCCGGCTGCGGCGCCTCAGCCGTCACCACCCAGTAGAGCAGCGGATAGAAGGAAAGGTCGTCCGATCCCGGTGTGACGGCCGCCGGGTCGGCGAGGGCGGTGGCGGAGCGGCGGTTGATGAAGTCGGACAGGCCGACGAGGCCCATCCGCTGCACGTCGTCGAGCCCCGAATCGCCGGTGGCGACATAGGCGAGGCGGGTGGCGAGCGCGGGCGACGGGTCTGGACCCTGCGCCGCGGCCGGTTGCGCCAGCGCCAGGACCGCAAACAGGGCAAAGCCGGGACGGAGCAGCCCGCGCAACCGCAGGCCGATCAGCAGGTCGGCGGCGAGCAGCAGCAGCGCTGCGGCCAGCAGCCAGGGGCCCAGGTCGCGCTCGGCCGGTACGCCTCCGATGTCCATCAGCCCGGTCCCGGGCGGCGGCGGCGGCGCGGCGCGCAGGGCGGGGATGGCGCCGCCGAGATTGAGTGCCCGCCGGTAGGCGATGGCCGATGGGTCCTGCCCCGGCGTGCCGTACCAACCGGGTGGGTTGCGCGGCGAGGGCGCCGTCGTCTCGACCTGCAAGGCGGGGATGGCCGCTGCCGCGGGCGGCGCCGGGCCGAGCCGGCCGAAGCCGTCCAGCGTCTCGATCGGGGCCAATGGTGCCTCGCCCTCGGCGCCCTGGACACCGGCCGAGAGCGCCACGATCCGCCGCAGCATCTGCACGAACAGGCCCGAGAGCGGCAGGTTCGACCATTCGGCATTGGCGGTGACGTGGAACAGCACGATCCGCCCGCTGCCACGCGATTCGGCCGTGACCAACGGTGTGCCATCGCTCAACCGCGCCCAGCTGCGCTCGGTGAGGCGGGGCGAAGGCTCGGCGAGGACCTGTCGCTCCACCGTCACCTCGGCCGGGATGGCGAGGCCGGCGAAGGGCGATCCCTCAGGGAAGGGGGCGAGGTGCTGCGGCTGCTCCCAGGACAGCGAGCCGCCGAGCTGGCGCTCGGCCCGCAGCGGCACCGGCAGCAGGCTGTCCGGATGATCGGCGAGGCGCGGTCCGGCGAAGCGGATCAGCGTGCCGCCGGCCTCCACCCAGCGCGTCAGCGCCTCCCGCTCCGGCCCCTCGGCGACGGGGCGGTCGGCGAGCGCCAGCACGGCGATGGGGCGGGCCAGCAGCCGGTCGAGCGGGCTGCGGCGCAGCTCCGCAAAGGGGGCCAGCGCACGGTCCAGGTAGAAGAGGTCGCCGATCAGCGGCGCATCGGCGCTTTCCTCGACGCCCGGCAGCAGGCCGACCGGGCGCCGGCGGAAGCGCTCGTCGAGCAGGGTGACGGCGCCTGGGCCCGCGGTGTTCTCGATCTCCAACCGCACGACCTGGTTGCGGATCTCGACCGGCAGTTCGAGCGCCGCCTCGCCCTCCATTGCCCCGGCAGCGAGCGGAATCGTCGCCCGGCCGAGGGCGCGCCCGTCGCCGGTGCGCGCCAGGACCACCGCCTCGCTCGCCACCGGCAGCGGCAGCTGCTGGAGGCGAAGGCGCAGCCGGTCGGCTTCCGCCGCGGGCGGCAGCAGCAGGCGCAGGGGCCGGGCCTCGGCGCGGGCCAGGGTGAGGGCGCCGGCGCCGGCAAGCGCCTCGGCGAGGGCGGAAGGCGCGTGCTCCACCCCGTCGCTGAGGTCGAGGCTGGCGATGGGCCCGGGATTGGCGGAGCGCCAGGCGCGGAAGGCAACAAGCGCGGCGGCATGGTCGGGCGCCCAGGGCTTCGGGCGCAGGGCAGCAAGGCGGCTGCGGAGATCCTCGGCCGGCATGGGGCCGATGACGCGCGGCGGCTCCGCGGTCTCGGCCGGCGCGGTGGCGAGCAGGGCGGCGCGGCGGCCCTCGCGCCCGGCGCGGTCGAGCGCACCCCCGGCGGCCGCCATGCGTGCCGGCCAGTCCTCGGCGGACGCCCAACCGTCATCGATGACGAGCAGCAGCGTGCCTTCGCCGGCGGTCCCCGCGCCCGGCCCCAGCACCGGTCGCGCCAGGCCCAGGATCAGCAGGGCGGCGGCGGCGATCCGCAGCAGCAGCAGCCACCAGGGCGTGCGCGAGGGCGTCTCCTCGGCGACGGGCAGGTCGCGCAACAGGCGGAGGGCGGGGAAGGCGATGCGGCGCGGCGCCGGCGGCGTCACCCGCAGCAGCCACCACAGCACGGGCAGCGCCGGCAGCGCCAGCAACAGCCAGGGAGCGGCGAAGGCGATGGGGCCCAGGTTCAGCATCGGGCCCTCAAGGAGTGGGGCAAAGCGTCACTCCACCTAGATTGGGATGAATTCAGTCTGGCGCGAGGGCTTGCCAGAGCGCCAGCAAGGCCTGTGCCGGGGGCTGGTCCGTGCGATGGGTGAGGAAGGTCCAGCCTGCCGCCGCGGCGATGGCGGCGAGCCCGGCGCGGTGCTGCCGTAGCCGCTCGGCATAGAGGCCGCGCACCGTCTCCACTCGCGGCACCAGAACCGAGGCATCGCCGGCCCATTCGAACAGGACGCGGCCGCTGTAGTGCCGGTTGCTCTCGCCGAGCGTCTCCTCCTCCGGGTCGAGCACCTGGAGGATATGGCCGCGCACCGGCCGGGCGGCGAGTGCTGCGACCGCGGCATGGATCTCCTCGAGTGGGGCAAGGAAATCGCCAATCAGCACGCAGCGGGCATGGCGCGGCAGGCCGGGATCGGTAGGCGGCAGGGAGCGTGACTTGACGACGGTCGAGACGGTTTCGACGACCGAGTTGAGCCCCGCCCGCCCGGCATGGCTGCGCCCGCCGCCGCCGATCAGCCGCACCCGCTCGCCGCCGCGCAGCACGAGGGAGGCGAGTGCGGCGAGCAGCAGGTCGGCCCGCTCCCGCTTCGAGGGGCGGCCGGGGCCGGAGGTCCACTCCATGGAGCGGGAGGCATCGCTCCACAAGGCGACAGTCTGCGCCGCCTCCCACTCCGTTTCGCGGATGAAGAGCCGGTCGGAACGGGCGCTCTGCCGCCAGTCGATGCGCGTGGCGGAATCGCCGGGAAGGAAGGGGCGGTATTGCCAGAAGGCATCGCCCTGGCCACTGCGGCGCCGGCCATGGACGCCTTGCAGCACGGTGGCGGCGACGCGGTCGGCGGCGACCACCAGCGGCGGCAGGCGGGCGCCGAGCGCCTCGGCCTGGAGCGTCTTGGCCGGGGCGCTCAGGCGATGCGGTCCTTCAGCCGGGCGATGACGTCGCCGAGCTGCACGCCGTCGGCCCGGGCGGAGAAGGTGAGGGCCATGCGGTGGCGCAGCACCGGCTCGGCCAGCGCTAGCACATCCTCGACCGAGGGGGCGAGGCGGCCATCCAGCACGGCGCGGGCGCGGGTTGCCAGCATCAGCGCCTGGGCCGCACGCGGGCCGGGACCCCAGGCGAGCTGGCGGCGCAGCTCCTCGATGGGCGAGCCCTCGGGCCGGGCGGTGCGGACGAGGGTGAGGATGGCATCCAGCACGGTTTCGCCGACCGGGATGCGGCGGATCAGGGCCTGGGCCGCCATCAGCTCGGCAGCGCCGAGGGCCTGGAGCGGCTTCGCCTCCCGCGCGCCGGTGGTGGCCAGCAGCATGGCACGCTCGGCGGCCTCGTCCGGGTAGCCGATCTCGACCTCGAGCAGGAAGCGGTCGAGCTGCGCCTCGGGCAGCGGGTAGGTGCCTTCCTGCTCGATCGGGTTCTGCGTCGCCAGCACATGGAAGGGGGCGGGAAGGGGGTGGACGACGCCGGCGACGGCGACCCGCTGCTCCTGCATCGCCTGCAACAAGGCGGACTGGGTCCGCGGGCTGGCGCGGTTGATCTCATCCGCCATCAGCAGCTGGCAGAAGACGGGGCCCTGCAGGAAGCGGAAGGCGCGGCGGCCGCCCTCGCTCTCTTCGAGCACCTCGGAGCCGATGATGTCGGCCGGCATGAGGTCCGGGGTGAACTGCACCCGCTTGGCATCCAGCCCGAGCACGGCGCCAAGGGTCTCGACCAGCTTGGTCTTGCCGAGGCCGGGCAGGCCGACCAGCAGCGCATGGCCGCCGGAGAGCAGGGTGATGAGGGTATGGTCCACCACCGCCTGCTGGCCGAAGATCACCCGGCCGATGGCGTCGCGGACCTGGCGCAACCGGTCGCCGAGCGCCTCGACCTCGGCGACCAATGTTGCGGCATCTGCCGAAGAGTTACCCAATCCTGTATCCGCCACTTCAACCATCCCAGGCTCGATCCCTATATGACCCCCAGCGCTTCCTATTCGAGGCGCCCCGGGGACGGATCGCGTCACGGGACAGGGAGCGGCAGTAGCCTATGGCCTCGCAGGGCATGGACAAAGCGGTGAATGGAGAATGCGGCGTGCAGGACGGAGTGATCGGCCGGGCCGCGACGCAGGCCCCGGCGTGCAAACCGGCGCGGCCAAGGCCCCAGCCCCAGAACTTCCAGATGCGGATCGACCGCAACGGCACCTGGTACTACCAGGGCAGTCCGATCAACCGGAAGGAGTTGGTCTGCCTCTTCGCCAGCGTGTTGCGACGCGAGGCCGATGGCAGCTACTGGCTGGAGACGCCGGTGGAGCGCGGCCGGATCGAGGTCGAGGACGCCCCCTTCATCGCCGTCGAGATGTGTTGGCGCGACTGCGACTGCGGCGACGGCTGCGCGCCGAAGCAGTGCCTGACCTTCCGCACCAATCTTGACGAGATCGTCACCGCCAATGCCGAGCACCCGATCCGGGTGCATCTCTGTCCGCGAACCCGCGAGCCGCGGCCCTATGTGACCATCCGCCCCGGCCTCGAGGCGAAGATCAACCGCGCCGTCTTCTATGAACTGGTGGCGCTGGGCCAGACCGAGATGGTCGATGGGCGCGAGATGCTGGGCGTCTGGTCGGAAGGCGTCTTCTTCCCGATCGACGAGGTCCGGGCCCTGGAGCAGGCCGCCGAGTGACCGGCTTGCGATGACCGCCGCTGAGATCGCGGCGCGCATGGCCGACCCCGTGGCGCTGGCCCGTGCCGGCGTCACCGCCTCCGACGACTCCGAGGGGCTGAGCCCGGCCCGCATGATCGGCGCCGCGGTGCTGGTGCCCATCGTCCTCCACCCGCAGCCGAGCGTGTTGCTGACGCTGCGGGCAGCGAAGATGTCCTCCCATGCCGGCCAGGTGAGCTTCCCCGGCGGCCGGATCGAGACGGGCGAGACGCCGGAAGCGGCCGCGGTGCGCGAGGCGGCGGAGGAGGTGGGGCTCGATCCCCGCCTGCCGGAGCTGCTCGGGCGCCTGCCGCACCACGCCACGGGGACGGGCTTCCGCATCACCCCGGTGGTCGGGCTGGTGCCGCCGCCGCTGAACCTCACCCCCGAGCCGGGCGAGGTGGAGGAGGCCTTCGAGCTGCCGCTCTCCGTGGTGCTCGACCCGCAGGCGCCGGAGCGGCGGAATGCAGAGTTCCGTGGCCGGATGCGGGAATTCTGGGTCTGGCCGCACGAGCGACACTATATCTGGGGGGCGACGGCGGCCATTCTGGTCAACCTCGCCCGGGTCCTGCGCGGGTAATCCTTGTTCTATCTGATCGAGTTGCTGCTGTTCCTGGCGCCTTTGGGCGGCTTCCTGCTTTGGCGCCGGTTGAATCCCGGCCAGGCGGTGCCGACCGGGTTGGTCTGGGCCCTGGCCATCGCAATCGTCTGCGGCATCGGCGGAGCGGTCTGGTACGGGCTCTCGGTGAGCATCGCGCCGGGAACCGTCTATGTGCCGGCGCAACTCGGACCGGATGGTCAGGTGGTGCCGCACCGGGTGGAACCGCGGCGATGAGCGACGACCCGCCCGCCGACCGGCTCGCGCCGCCCGGGCTGCTGCGGCGCGGGGCGCCGGCCGCGGTGCTGGCCGCGCTGCCGGGGGCACGGGCCGTGGGCGGCGCGGTGCGGGATGCGCTGGCCGGGCGGCCGGTGCATGACGTGGATGTAGCGGCGCCGCTGCCGCCGGAGGAGATCGCCGCGCGGCTGCGTGCCGCCGGCCTCAAGGTCTTCGAGACCGGTCTGGCCCACGGCACCGTCACCGCCGTGCTTGACCGGGAGCCGGTGGAGGTGACGAGCCTCCGCCGCGACGTGGCGACCGACGGCCGCCACGCCGAGGTCGCCTGGACCACCGACTGGCGCCAGGATGCGGCGCGACGCGACTTTACCATCAACGCCATGTCGCTCTCGGCCGAGGGCGCGCTTTGGGACTATTTCGGCGGCCGGACGGATCTGGCGGCCGGGCGGGTCCGCTTCGTCGGCGAGCCGGCGACGCGGCTGCAGGAGGACTACCTGCGGGCGCTGCGCTTTTTCCGCTTCCAGGCCCGCTACGGCACGGGCGCGCCGGATGCGGCGGCGGTGGCGGCGATCCGCGCGGCGGTGCCGGGGCTGGCGCGGCTCTCGGCCGAGCGGGTCTGGATGGAGCTCAAGCGGCTGATGCAGGCGCCCGACCCGCGCGAGGCCTTGGCGCTGATGGCGGAGACGGGCGTGCTGGCGGCGGTGCTGCCGGAGGCGCTGGACCTCACTCGGCTCGGGCGGCTCATCGGGAACGGCGCACCAGTGGAGCCTCTACTGCGCATCGCCGCCCTGCTGCCAGCAGGGGCGGCCGAGGCGGTGGCCGGACGGCTGCGCCTCTCGGGCGAGGAGCGCGAGGGGCTTGCCGACCTGCTCCGCCTGCCGCGCCCCAAGCCTGGCGACGGGGACGCGGTGCTGCGACGGCTGTTGGCCGTCTGCGATCACGCCTCCGTGCTGAACCGCGCCTGGATGGGCGAGGCCGAGCAGGGCGGCGAGGGCTGGACGGCGCTGCGGCAGCGGATTGAGGCGCTGGAGCGGCCGGTCTTCCCGCTCCAGGGCCGGGATGCGCTGGCGGCCGGCCTCGCGCCGGGCCCCTCGGTCGGGCGCCTGCTGGCGGCGTTGCGGGGCTGGTGGCTGGAGGATGGCTGCACCGCCGGCCGCGAGGCCTGCCTTGCCCGGCTGCGGGAATTGGCCGCCGGGCGGCCCGAGGGCTAAAACCCCCGCGCATGGCCGCCATCGACCCGTCCTCCCGTGTCCTCGTCGCCCGTCTGGTGCGGGACTATCTCGGCCATCACCGGCGGGGCATCGCGCTGGCCATCCTCTGCACGCTGCTGCTGGCGGGGCTGACGGCACTCTACCCGATCGTCATCCAGCAGGGCTTCGACCGTTTCTCGTCGGGCGATGTCGCCATCGCCTGGGTGGTCCCGCCCGTCATCGTCGCCGTCACCTGCCTGAAGGCGCTGGCGCAGTACGGCCAGGCGGTGGCCGTGCAGGCGGTGGTGCTGCGGGTGATCGAGCGACTGCAGAACGACCTGTTCCACGCGCTGACCCGGGCCGACCTCGCCGCCGTCTCCGCCGATGCGCCGGCGCGGCATGCCAGCCGCTTCACCGTGGATGCGGCGGCGATCCGCGAGGCGCTGACCAAGTCCATCAACGGTGGCGCCGACGTGCTCACCGTCATCGGCTTGGTCGCCTCCATGGTCTGGCTCGACTGGCAGATGTCGCTGATCGCCGCGGTGATGTACCCGATCGCGGTGGTGCCGATCCTCCGCCTCGGCAAGCGCATCCGCCGCGCCTCGGGAGGCATGCAGGAGCGGATGGGCGAGACGGCGGCGCAACTCACCGAGAGCTTCGGCGCCGCCCGCGTCGTCCGCGCCTACCGGCTGGAGGAGCAGGAGGAGGCGCGCGCCGCCCGCACCTTCGGCGGGCTGCGGGCGGCGCTGCTCGGCATTGCCCGGACGCGGGCGAGCCTCGACCCGATGCTCGAGGCGCTGGGCGGCATCGCCGTCGCCGCCGTGCTCGCCTTCGTCGGCTGGCGGGTGGCGCAGGGCGAGGGGACGGTCGGCGAATTCACCGGCTTCGTCGCGGCGCTGCTGATCGCCTCGCGGCCGGTGCGCGCGCTCGGCTCGCTCAATGCCGCCCTGCAGGAGGGGCTGGCCGGCCTTTCCCGCGTCTTCGCCGTGATGGACCGGCCGCGGCTGGTGGTGGAGGCGCCGGGGGCAGGGGCGCTGCCGGCCGGACGGGGGCGCGTCGAATTCCTGGATGTCGGCTTCCACTACGCGGGCACGGCCGAGCCGGCGCTGGAGGGGCTGAGCTTCAGCGCCGCGCCGGGCGAGACCGTGGCGCTGGTCGGACCTTCGGGCGCGGGCAAGTCCACCGCATTGGCCCTGGTGCCGCGGCTGCATGACGCGACGAGCGGTGCCGTCCGCATCGATGGCGCCGATGTCCGGGCGGTGACGCTCGCCTCGCTGCGCGACGCCATCGCCTATGTCGGACAGGATGCGGTGATCTTCGACGACACCGCCTTCGCCAACATCGCCTGTGGTCGGCCGGGGGCGGCCCAGGCGGAGGTGGAGGCCGCCGCTCGCGCCGCCGCGGCGCATGACTTCATCGCTGCCCTCCCGGATGGCTATGCGACGCCGCTCGGGCCGGGGGGCGGGCGGCTGTCGGGCGGGCAGAAGCAGCGCGTGGCCCTTGCCCGCGCCTTGCTGCGCGACCCGCGGGTGCTGCTGCTCGACGAGGCGACCAGCGCCCTCGATGCGGAGAACGAGGCGCTGGTGTCCGCCGCGCTCGCCCGGCTGCGCCAGGGGCGGACGACCCTCGTCATCGCCCATCGGTTGGCGACGGTGCGCGACGCCGACCGGATCGTCGTGATGGAAGGGGGGCGCGCGGTGGAGCAGGGCAGCCATGCGGCGCTGATGGCCGAGGGCGGGCTGTACGCCCGGCTGGTGCATACCCAATTCGGTCCTGCGCCGGTGGAGGCGGAGTGATGGCATGGACCTGGCTCGTCATCGCCGGGGGGCTCGAGATCGTCTGGGCAGTGCTGCTGAAATATACCGAGGGCTTCACGAGGCTCCTGCCGAGCCTCGCCACCGTCGCCTGCCTGGGCGTCAGCTTCTACTGCATGTCCCGTGCGCTGCAGGTGCTGCCGATGGGGACGGTCTATGCCGTCTGGGTGGGCATCGGCGCGGCGGGCACCGCGCTCTGGGGCATGGCGATGGAGGGGGAGACGGCGAGCGCCGCCCGCATCCTCTGCCTTGCGCTCATCCTCGCCGGAGTCGCCGGGCTGAAGGCGACGAGTTGAGCGGCGCCGCGTTGCTCAATGCAGGGCCCTCCAGATGGCGACCAGCGCCGAGGTGGCGAGGATTGCCTTGTAGAGGAACTCTGCGAATGGCTGCAGCCGCTGGGAAAGCGGACGCCGGGTGGGGTCGGGGTGCTGCGAATCGGCCATGGAAAAAGGATAACATTCCTATACCATGGGCAGGCATGCATTCCGCACCCGTCTCGTGGAATTGACGCTATGCCGCAGAGCACAATAATACCCGTAATCGACCTGCGGCGCGGCCCGAGCGTCGCAGGCACCCCCGGAGTGGATGACCCGATGCCCATCATGCAGGACTCGCGCGAGGCGACCATGGCTGGCCGCCGATCGGATGGCTCGCCCGTGAAACGTCCGCTGTCGCCGCACCTGCAGGTCTATGACATGTGGCAGCTGACCAGCGCCCTGTCGATCGCCGGTCGCATCACCGGCGCGGCCTGGACGGTTGGCCTGGTGCTGATGGTCTGGTGGCTGCTGGCCGCAGCCTCCGGCCCCTCCGCCTTCGCCACGGTGCAGTGGTTCATGTCCTCGTGGCTCGGCCTGCTCGGCCTCTTCGGCCTCACGGCGGCCGCCTGGTACCACACGCTGAACGGCGTCCGGCACCTCGCCTGGGATGCGGGCTACGGCTACCAGATCCAGGACACCTACCGGACCGGCCGCTGGGTGCTGATCGGCACCGCCGTCGCCACCGTGCTGACCTGGCTCATCGCCATCATCGCCTGGGCCTGAGGAGCGCATTCCCATGTCGAACGACTATGCCGACAACACCACCATGCGCTCCCCGCTCGGTCGGGTGCGCGGGCTCGGCTCCGCCAAGGGCGGGACACATCACTGGTGGATGCAGCGGGTCAGCTCGGCGGCCCTTTTGCCGTTGACGATCTGGTTCGCCCTGTCGGCCGCCTCGCTGGCCGGCGCGTCCTACGAAACCACGGTCGCCTGGATCGCCCGACCCTGGAATGCCGTGCTGCTGCTCGTCACCATCGGGATCAGCTTCCAGCACGCCGCCTCCGGCGTGCAGGTGATCATCGAGGACTATGCCAATCAGGAATGGCTGAAGATGGGTGGTATTCTGGCGGTAAAGGCCATCTGTGTACTGCTGGCCCTGGCTTCGGCGCTCGCGGTCCTCCGGATCGCGGTCTGAGGCGGGCCCACCGAGATGAATGGATCGATGCGATGAACGCCATCACGATGCCTTCCCGCGGCGCCTACCGGGTCGTTGACCACACCTATGACGTGGTGGTGGTCGGGGCCGGCGGGGCCGGGCTGCGCGCCACCTTCGGCATGGGCGCGGCGGGGCTGAAGACCGCCTGCATCACCAAGGTCTTCCCGACCCGCTCGCACACCGTCGCCGCACAGGGCGGCGTCGGCGCCGCGCTCGGCAACATGGGCGAGGACGACTGGCGCTGGCACATGTACGACACCGTGAAGGGGTCGGACTGGCTCGGCGACCAGGATGCCATCGAATACATGTGCCGCGAGGCGATCCCCGCCATCATCGAGCTGGAGCATTACGGCGTGCCGTTCTCCCGCACCGAGGACGGCAAGATCTACCAGCGGCCCTTCGGCGGCCACATGCAGAACTACGGCAAGACGCCCGCGATGCGTGCCTGCGCCGCCGCTGACCGGACGGGCCACGCGATCCTGCATACGCTTTACCAGCAGTCGCTGAAGCACAACTGCGAGTTCTTCGTCGAGTACATCGCTCTCGACCTCATCATGGACGATGAGGGCGCCTGCCGCGGCGTCACCGCTTGGTGCCTCGAGGATGGCTCGATCCATCGCTTCCGTGCCCAGACCACGGTGCTGGCGACAGGCGGCTATGGCCGGGCCTATTTCTCCTGCACCTCCGCCCATACCTGCACGGGCGATGGCGGCGGCATGGTGCTGCGGGCCGGCCTGCCGCTGCAGGACCAGGAATTCGTCCAGTTCCACCCGACCGGCATCTATGGCTCCGGCTGCCTCGTCACCGAGGGCGCGCGGGGCGAGGGTGGCTACCTGACCAACTCCGAGGGCGAGCGCTTCATGGAGCGCTATGCGCCGACGGCGAAGGACCTCGCCTCGCGCGACGTCGTCTCCCGCGCCATGTCGATGGAGATCCGCGAGGGCCGCGGCGTCGGGCCGCAGAAGGACCACATCCACCTGCATCTCGAGCATCTCGGTGCCGACCTGCTGCATGAGCGGCTGCCCGGCATCTCCGAGACGGCGAAGATCTTCGCCGGCGTGGATGTGACGAAGGAGCCGATCCCGATGCTGCCCACCGTCCATTACAACATGGGCGGCATCCCGACGAACATCCACACCGAGGTGCTGCACCCGACGGCGCAGGACCAGGACCGCACCGTCCCCGGCCTGATGGCGGTGGGCGAGGCGGCCTGCGTCTCCGTCCATGGCGCCAACCGGCTCGGCACCAACTCGCTGCTCGACCTCGTCGTATTCGGCCGCGCCGCGGCGCACCGGGCAGCGGAGACGATCAAGCCGGGTGCCTCCCAGCCGGCGCTGCCGTCACGCGCCGGCGAGAAGGCGCTCGACCGCTTCGACCGTGTCCGCAACGCGAAGGGCAATACCGCCGTCGCCGAGCTGCGCGGCAACATGCAGAAGACGATGCAGACCCATGCGGCCGTCTTCCGCACCTCGGAGCTGCTGTCCGAGGGCGTCGAGAAGATGAAGAAGGTGCAGGCCGCCTACGCGGATATCCGCGTCGCGGACCGCAGCCTGATCTGGAACAGCGACCTGGTCGAGGCGCTGGAGCTCGACAACCTGATCGGTAATGCCGTCACCACCGTCGTCAGCGCCGATGCCCGCAAGGAGAGCCGCGGCGCCCATGCGCAGGAGGACTATCCCGAGCGCGACGACGCCAACTGGATGAAACACACCCTGGCCTGGGTCGGCGAGAATGGCGAGGTCAAGCTCGACTACCGCGACGTGAAGATGCGGACCCTGACGAACGAGGTCCAGGTCTTCCCCCCCAAGGCGCGCGTGTACTAAAGGACCGCACCCCCGATGGCTACTTTCACGCTGCCGAAGAACTCGACGATCCAGCCCGGCAAGACCCACAAGGTCGAGGCCGGGGCGAAGAACGTCAAGGCCTTCAAGATCTACCGCTGGGACCCGGATAGCGGTGAGAACCCGCGCACCGACACCTATGAGATCGATCTCGAGAAGTGCGGGCCGATGGTCCTCGACGCGCTGATCAAGATCAAGAACGAGGTCGACACCACGCTGACCTTCCGGCGCTCCTGCCGCGAGGGCATCTGCGGCTCCTGCTCGATGAACATCGACGGGCTGAACACGTTGGCCTGCCTCAAGCCGATCGACGACAATGTCTCGGGCGAGGTGAAGATCTACCCGCTGCCGCATTTGCCGGTGGTGAAGGATCTGGTGCCCGACTTGTCGCAGCTCTACGCCCAGCTTCGCAGCGTCGAGCCCTGGCTGAAGTCCGAGACGCCGCCGCCGCCGGATGGCGAGCGCCTGCAGAGCAAGGACGAGCGGGCGAAGCTCGATGGGCTGTGGGAGTGCATCCTCTGCTTCTGCTGCTCGACCGCCTGCCCCTCCTACTGGTGGAATGGCGACCGGTATCTTGGCCCGGCGGTGCTGCTGCAGGCCTATCGCTGGATCGCCGACAGCCGTGACGAGGCGACGGGCGAGCGGCTGGACAATCTGCAGGACCCGTTCCGGCTCTATCGCTGCCACACCATCATGAACTGCGCCCGGACCTGCCCGAAGGGGCTGAACCCGGCGGCCGCCATCGGCAAGATCAAGCAGATGATGGTCGAGCGCGAGACCTGATGTAGGCTCCCGGGCAAAAGCCCGGGAGCGTCCTATGCGAAGCCTGCTTGCGCTGGTGGCCTGCGCCCTCTGGGCGCAGGGCGCCGCTGCCCAGAGCCTGACCATCGGCTATGCCGCCGTGGTCACCACCATCGACCCGCATTATCACAATCTGGGCCCGAACAACGCGCTCGGGATGCAGGTCTTCGACCGCCTGGTGGACCGGGACGGACAGGCCCGGCCCTATGCATCGCTGGCCGAGGATTACCGGGCGATCAGCGACACGCTCTGGGAATTCCGGCTGCGTCGTGGCGTGACCTGGCATGACGGCCGGCCCTTCACCGCCGACGATGTCGTCTTCACCTTCGCCCGCGCGCCCGACGTGCCGAACAGTCCAGGTGGCTTCGGCGGCTTTCTGCGCGCCATCGCCCGGACCGAGGTAGTCGATGCGCATACCATCCGAATCCATACCCGCCAGCCGCACCCGCTGCTGCCGCTCGACCTCGCCTCGGTCAGCATCATCGCGCGTCACGCGGCCGAGGGTGCCCAGACCGAGGACTACAACACCGGCCGCGCCGCCATCGGCACCGGGCCCTACCGCCTGGCCTCCTACCGCTCCGGCGACCGGGTGGAGCTGGTGCGGAACGAGGCCTATTGGGGCGAGCGGGAGCCCTGGGCGCGGGTCGCAATTCGCTTCCTGCTCAATGACGGGGCGCGGACTGCGGCGCTGCTTTCGGGCGACGTGGACCTGATCGAGCAGATCCCGACCAGCGACCTGGCCCGGCTGAGGCGCGACCCGAAGCTCGTGGTGACGGAAAGCCCCAGCACCCGCACCGTCTTCCTTTCGCCGGACTATTCCCGCACCGGCCCGACGCCGCTGCTGACCGACAATGCGGGCCAGCCCCTGCCGGCCAACCCATTCCACGATGCTCGCATCCGTCGCGCCCTCTCCATGGCGATCAACCGGGAGGCCCTGGTGGAGCGCGTGATGGAGGGTGCGGCCGAGGCCACCGCCCAATGGCTGCCGCGTGGCGCCTTCGGCTTCAACCCCGACATGCAGCCGCGCGCCTTCGACCCGGAGGGAGCCCGCCGCCTGCTGGCCGAGGCCGGCTTCCCCGAGGGTTTCCGCCTGGTGCTGGCGACGCCCAACGACCGCTGGCCGAATGACAGCCGCCTCGCGCAGGCCGTGGCGCAGATGTGGACGCGGATCGGCGTGCGGACCCAGGTGGATGCCATGCCTTTTGCTGCCTTCGTGCCGCGCCGATCCCGCCAGGAGCATGCGATGCAGCTCGGCGCCTGGGGCAGCTCGACCGGGGAGGGATCGAACTACCTGCTGGCCATCGTCTCGACCTATGACCGGCAGAAACTCACAGGTCCTTCGAACATGACCCGCCACTCCGACCCGCGCTTCGACGCGCTGCTGGCCCGCGGTGCCGCGACGATGGATGATGCCGCACGGGAGGCAATCTGGCGGGAGGCGGTGGCGCTCTATGCCGAGGGGGAGCCGATGATCCAGCTCGTGCAGTACATCAACACCTGGGCCCATCGCCGCGGGCTGCGGCACGAGCCGCGCATGGATGAACGGACCATCGCCATGGGCGTCCGCCCTGCCCCCTAGGGCATGCCCGGGTTCGCGGCGCGGCATTGCGCCGCGAAGCCTTCCGAGATGAACTCTGGCTGCTTGTAGAATCCCTTCAGCCAGCTCGCCAGCATGCAGAGCTCCTCCAGCCGGAGGATCTCGTCCAGCGTCCCTTCGGGGAAGCGGATGTCGAAGCTCCGGCCGATGATGCCGACCACCTCCTCCACCTGCTCGATGCCGAGGCCAAGCTCCGTCTCGAGCTGCGCATGCCGCGTCAGCCGCGCTTCCTCGATGCCGTAATCGTCGCGGATGACCTTCACGATCCAACGGAACATGGTCATCCAGTTCTTCACCTCGGCGATCGATCTGGACATGCGGCTGCCGTCATCCAAGCGGAAGGCGGCAGCCTAGCTGGCCAACAGCGAAGAAATCCCTACCGGACCGGCGCCGCCAGGTTGTTCGGGTCGAGGCCGAGGGCGGCGGCCGTCGCCGGGTTCACCTGGCCGGTCGCCTGCAGGCCACGGCCCTGCTGGAAGCGCTCGATGGCCGACTGCGTACCGGCACCCCAGGCGCCGTCGATCGGGCCGCGGTAGAAATTCATCGCCCGGAGCCGGCTCTGGATGTTGCGCACCGCCGCCGGGCTCAGCGGGTCGGTCGCCATGGCGGCCGGCGTGCCGGGGGCGGGGCCGGCGGTCGGGCCGGCGGCCAGCAGCTCCGAAGGGCCAAGGCCGAGCGTCGCCGCCGTTGCCTGGTTCAGCTGACCGGAGACCTGCAACCCGCGGCCCTGCTGGAAACGCTCCAGCGCCGCCTGGCTGTCCGGACCCCAGACGCCATCTGGCCGGCCGCTATAGAGCCCGGCCTGGCGCAGCCGCTCCTGCACCTGCGCCACCGCCGCCGGCGCGAGCGGCTGGCTATACATCAGCGATGGCGCTTGCTGTGCCGCCGCGCTTCCCGCCAGGACAAGCCCTGCCAGGATGAGTCCGTGATACCGCATCGTTCCTGCTCCCGTTTGACAGAAGCGGAACACCCGAAACGGTCGGCGGTTCAGGCCAGGACCGGATCGATTGCGCCCAGCATCCATCGGGCGAAGCCGGTGATGCGGGCATCCTGGTGCATCTGTCCCATCAGTTGCACCCCGACCGGCATGCCTGCGACGGCCAGCAACGGCATGGTGACGGCCGGGGCGAAAAGCATGGAGGAGGGGGCGTTGAAGACGAAGTCGCCGGTCGGGCGTGGGGCCAGCGGCTCGCCCGGCCGGTCGCCGGACCAGAGCGGCGCCGGGCCCGGGCAGGCGAGGGCGATGACCGCATCGGCAAGGGGCGCGATGCGGGCGAAGCGCGCCTGCGCCTCCTCCCGCCGGGCCAGGGCGGCCTCGTAATCCGACGGGGACATCGCCTCGGCACGGGCGAGGATGGCCTTGGCGCGCGGGCTCAGCGCCTCCGGGTCCTGGTCGAGCAGATTGCGCTGCGTCCAGCGGTTTTCCCAGCCGGTGATGGCGCCGCTGATCGCCCGTCCCTCGGCGATGCCGCCCTCGAAGGCCTCGATCAGCGGATGGTCTGCACGGCGGAGCAGGGTGATGCCGGCGCTGCGCAGCTGCTCCAGCAGCGTCTCGAAGGCGGCGCGGCTGGCGGCGTCGAGCCCGGCCCAGCCCTCGGTCTCCATGACGATCAGCCGCTCGGGCCGGATGGCGGCCGGCAGGGTCATCGGCCCCGTCAGGCCGGGCGAGCCGCGGTCGCCGCCGCAGCGGGCCGCGATCTCGATCGCCACCTGCCACATATCCTCGATGCAGCCGGCATGCGGGCCATGGGTGCTCTGGCTCGTCGCCTGGCGTTCGCCGCGGTTGATGCCGCCCTGGGTCGGCTTCAGCGCGACATTGCCGCAATAGGCCGCGGGGCGGATGATGGAGCCGCCGACCTGGGTGCCGATGGCCGCCGGCACCATCCGCGCCGCGACGGCCGCCGCCGAGCCGGAGGAGGAGCCGCCCGGCGTCCGCGCCGGGTCGAAGGGGTTGGTGGTCGGCCCGGGATGGGAACCGCCGAGCTCGGTCGTCACCGTCTTGCCGAGCACCACCGCGCCGGCCTGGCGCAACGCCCAAACCGCGGCATTGTCGCGCTTCGGGAAATTGCCCCGGGTGCCAGCGCAGCCCATCTCGGTCGGCATGTCGCGCGTCTCGAGCAGATCCTTGATGCCGATGGGCATCCCGTCGATGGGCGAGAGCGGCCGCCCCTCGCGCCAGCGGGCGGTACTGGCATCAGCCGCGGCCCGGGCGCCTGCCTCGTTCAGCGCCGCCCAAGCGTGCACCACCGGCTCCCGCGCCGCGATGGTCTCGAGGCAGCGTTCCAGATAGGCGCGCGGCGAGTCAGGACCCGCGGCGAAGCGCGCGGTCGAATCGTACCAACGCAGCGGTTGGAATTCCCGAGGTGAATACTGGCCCATCCCGCAGTCTCCCTGTTGTAAGTACCCATCCCGGAGCGGCGGGCCGGGAAGGCGACGAGTGCGATCATGGCACGGCAGCCGGGGCATGGCCGCCTGTGTCGCGGCCACGCCCCGGCTCGGTTCTCAGCCCCGGATGAAGGCCAGCAGGTCGCGGTTGATGACATCCGCATGGGTCGTCGCCATGCCGTGCGGGAAGCCCGGATAGATCTTCAAGGTGCCCTGCTTCAGCAGCTTGATGGAAAGCATGGCGGCGTCGGCGACCGGCACGATCTGGTCGTCATCGCCGTGCATCACCAGCACCGGCACGTCGATCTTCTTGAGGTCCTCGGTGAAGTCCGTTTCCGAGAAGGCCTTGATGCATTCGTAATGCGCCTGCATGGAGCCCATCATGCCCTGGCGCCACCAATTCTCGATCACGCCGTCCAGCCGCTTCACCCCGTCGCGGTTGAAATTGTAGAAGGGGATCGGCACCTCCTTGTAGAACTCCGCGCGATTGGCCGCGAGCTGCTTGCGGAAGCCGTCGAAGACATCGATCGGCAGGCCACCCGGGTTGGCCTCCGTCTTCAGCATGATCGGCGGCACCGCGCCGAGCAGCGCGGCCTTGGCGACGCGCGCCGAGCCATGCCGCCCGAGATAGCGCGCCACCTCGCCGCCGCCGGTGGAGTGCCCGACATGCACCGCATCGCGCAGGTCGAGGGCGAGGGCGAGGGCCGCCACATCGTCGGCATAGGTATCCATCTCGTGCCCGCTCGACACCTGCGCCGATCGGCCATGCCCGCGCCGGTCATGCGCGATGACGCGGAAGCCCTGCTGCAGGAAGAACAGCATCTGCGCGTCCCAGTCGTCGGCGGTCAGCGGCCAGCCATGGTGGAACACGATCGGCTGTCCGCTGCCCCAGTCCTTGTAGAAGATTTCGGTGCCGTCCTTGGCGGTGACCGTTGGCATGGCTCAAGCTCCTTGTTCCGTGCCAAGTTTTGCACCCGACCAGGACATTGCCAATGCGTGCACCCGAAACGTCATCCGCCAGCGCGCGGGGCGTTCAGAACAGCAGGCCCTTCTTCAGCATCCCATGCACGCCCTTCTCGCCATTGACCGTCTGCGTCACATGGAAATCGACGGCGAGCGAGCAGAGCTGATAGGCATCCGCAGCCGAAAGGTTGGTGCGCGAGACGATGAAGGCGATCATCTCGCGCAGCGCCTGCTTCATGGCGAGGTCGAGATCCTCATGCATCCCCATGCTGATGAAATGCGTCGGCGTCTCGGCGCGGGGGAAGCGCAGCACCGGGTCGCGCGTCCCACCGCCCTTCTCGAGGCCGAGGCGGAAATGCCCGGTCAGGCAGATCTCGAGCGCGTTAATGCAGACCTCGCCGTCACCCTGCACGCCATGGCCGTCCCCGGCGGAAAAATTGGCGCCTGGCACGAAGACCGGCAGGTAGAGCGTCGTCCCCGCCACCAGCTCCTTGTTGTCGAGGTTGCCGCCATGTGCGCGCGGCTCCTTGGTGGAGATGGTGCCCCATTCCTCGGGCCCCGCGACGCCCATCACCCCGAAGAAGGGTGCGAGCGGCAGAGTGATGCCCGGCCCCACCGGCACGGTGCAGGTCATCGCCTGCCTGTCGACCGGGATGTGCAGCACGCGCCGATAGGGGAAGTCCTCCGGCAGCGTGCCCACCAGCGGCCGGAAGCCGCAAAACCCCCAGTCGCAGCCGAGATCGATCCGCTCGATATCGACCCGCAAGCAATCCCCTGGCTCGGCCCCCTTCACCGCGACGGGTCCGGTCAGGATGTGCGGCCCATGCCGCGTCACGCCCGCCGCATGGATCGCCGCCAGCCGGTCCGGGATGGCAAGCCCGCTGCCCGCCGGCGGCATCACGTCCGGCGCGCCCGAGACGCATTCGAGGATGACGAGATCGCCCGGATCGACCGTCTTCACCGGCGAGAAGGCGGCGTCGAACCCGCCCCAGCGGATGTTCTCGATCGTCGGTTCGATGTGATGCGTCGCAGGCAAGCCGGAGTCCTCCACGGTCGGAAGCCGGCATGGCATCACGGCGTGCTGGCTGCCTGCAAGACCTCCCGCAGCCGCCGCTGGTCGGACGGGCAGACCTGGCCCAGCCGCTCATACTCGGCCCGGCTGTCGATCCGCCGGTGCGCCGCCTCGCGCGCCTCCCGCATCCCGGCCAGCGCCGGCTCGATCGCCTGCCGCAGCCCCTCCTGCAGCCCCGCCATGGCCACGTCGAAGGTCGCGTCCCGGCCCTCGGCGCGCAGCGCCCAGGCCTCGGTCGCCGCCCGCGCCTGCGCCGCCGCGGCGCGCAGCGTCCGCCGGTTCACCGCCACATGCCGCCTTTCATGCGCCAGCACTTCGCGCCACAGGCAACTGCCGCGCGGAATCTCGCCGGCGATGCGCACCAGATGCTCGCTCTGCACGAGGCCGAGCACGATCCTCGCCGGCCGCGCGCAGACCCCGCCGGCATCCTCGCGGTAGCGCGTCTCGATCTCGCTCTGCCAATCGACGCGGGAGGTGGTGAGCGCCAGGTGATGCAGGCCCGGGCTCCGCTTCTCGCCCGTCTCGACATGCAAGGCGTCGACGCCGAGCGCCTGGCTCACCACCGGCGCCGGATCCGAGACGGTCATGCGGATCTCCGGCCGGCCGGCCGGGCAGGGCGGCACCCCCTCGGCCTGCGCCGCTCCGGCCAGCAGCAGTAGCCCCGCCGCAAGCCGCCCCGTGCTCAGAGCCAGCCCTTGCGCTTGAAGTAGATGATCGGCAGCACCGCCGAGATCACCATCAGCCCGAGCGCCATGGGGTAGCCGAGGCTCCATTTCAGCTCCGGCATCACCTCGAAATTCATGCCGTAGATGCTGGCCAGCAGCGTCGGCGGCATCAGCGCGACGGAGGCCACGGTGAAGGTCTTGATGATGGCGTTCTGCTCGACATTGATGATGCCAAGCACCGCATCGAGCAGGAAGTTCGCCTTGCTGTTCAGGAAATTCGCATGCTCGACGAGTGAGCGCACGTCGCGCACCAGCGTCTTGATCAGCGGCTGGTTCTCGCGCCGCACCGCCGTCGCCTTCTCCGCGCCGACGAAGGTGAGGATGCGCGACAGGCCGAGCAGCGTCTCGCTCGCACGCGTCGTCACTTCACCCACCTGGCCCAGGGTGATGAGCGCCTCCTTCAGGTCGGCATCCTTGGCGCTCGCCTTCACCTTGGCGCGGGCCGTACGGAAGGCGGCCTGGCTGGCGCGGTCCATGTCGGCGGCGATGCGCTCCAGTATGTCCGCCAGCCGGTCCACCACCTGCTCGAAGAGATGCAGCATCACCCCGTCCGGCGTGGTCAGCAGCTGCACGGGCGTCCGCTGGCAGCGGGCGGAGAAGACGGCGAAGGCCTTCGGCGTCGCATAGCGCACCGTCACCAGCACCGCATTGCCGAGGACGAAGGTGATGGCGGTCGAGCCGAGCTCGCCCCCCTCGACGCCGTAGAGGAACGGCGCGGTGAGGAAGAGCGTGTCGTCCTCCTTGTAGAGGCGGGAGGAGCTTTCGATCTCCTGCATCTCCTCCCGGGTCGGGATCTCGAGGCGCAGTGCGTCCTGAACCTGACGTTCCTCCTCGGGCGTCGGGGTCAGCAGATCGATCCAGATTGCGCGGCCGAGGCTCTCGGCGGCCTGCGCACCCTCGCGCACGACGAGACGCCCGGCCTCGACGGTGTAGGTGGTCAGCATGATGGCTCCCCCGCCGGTCGGGACAGGGGGCTTCTACCCGCGCCGGCGCCTGGTGTCACGGGGGGGGCGCTGCCGCTGGTCCGCCCCTTGCTCACTCGCCGGTGGTCCGGAGGATTTGCCATGCTCAAGCGCGGTTTGCAGGTTTTGGCAGCAGGGTTCTGCCTCGCCCTCGGGCAATGGGTTCATCCGGCGCAGGCGGAGGGCTGGCCCGCCCGCCCCATCCGCATCGTGGTCGTCTTCCCGCCGGGCGGCGCCTCCGACATCGCCGCCCGCGTCCTCGGCGAGGCGCTCGCCCCGCGCCTTGGCCAGCGCGTCGTCGTCGACAACCGGCCCGGCGCCGGCGGGACGCTCGCCGCCGCCCATGTCGCCCAGCAACCGGCCGATGGCTATACGCTCATGCTGAGCAACACCGCTCCCATCGTCACCTCGCCCCCGCTCTACTCGCGGCCGGGCTATGACCCGCTGACCTCCTTCACCCATATCGCCTATATCGGCGCGACGCCGATGGTCGTCGTCACCAACCTCCAGGTGCCGGCGCAGGACCTGAAGGGGCTGCTGGCCTGGATGCGCGCCCAGCCGCAGCCGGTCACCTACGGCACCTCCGGCGCCGGCTCGGTCGGCCATGTGGTGGGGACGATGTTCACGCAGCAGACCGGCATCCCGCTGAACCATGCGCCCTATCGCGGCTCGCAGCCGATGCAGGCCGACCTGCTCGGCGGCTCCATTCCCCTTTCCTTCGACACCCTGCCGGAGAATGTCGAGAACATCCGCGCCGGGCGGCTGCGTGCCTATGCCGTGACAGCGCCGACCCGCGCCCCGAGCGTCCCCGAGGTGCCGACCGTCGGCGAGGCCGGCTTGCCGAACCTCCTCGCGCAGAACTGGCTCGGTCTGACCGGCCCCGCCAACCTGCCGCCGGAGGTCACCGTGCGCCTGCATGACGAGCTCAACCTCCTGCTCCAGACCCCAGCGATCCAGGAGCGCCTGGCCGGCGTCGGCATCATCACCGGCACCAGGACCCAGCCGGACTTCGCCGCCTATGTCGCCGAGCAGGTGAACACGATCGGCGCCGCCGTCCGCGCCATGGGCATCCGCAATGATTGAGGAGGAGGCCCTCCGCCACGCCATCGCCCTCCCGGCCGAGGCGGTGGCGGTGTTGGAGTCCCGGGCGAAGGGGTAACCTTCTTCGCCCGGAGGATGCCCTCACCATGCCGCCCAGCCTCGACTTCATCGCCGAAGCCCGCTTCGACGTCGCCGCCCCCATCATCCTTGGCCCCGGCCCGCAGGGCGAGCGGCGCGTCGTCCCGATCCTCGGCGGCCGCATCGCCGGGCCGCGGCTCGAGGGGGAGGTGCTTCCGGGCGGCACCGACCACCAGCTCATCCGTTCGGACGGCGTGACCGAGATCGTCGCCCGCTACACGCTCCGCCTTGTCGATGGCGCGCTGGTTCATGTGGTCAACAGCGGCCTCCGCCACGCGGCGCCGGAGGACATGGCCCGCCTGCTGCGGGGCGAGCCGGTGCCGCCCGAGCGCGTCTATTTCCGCACGACGCCGGTCTTCGAGACTGCCGTGCCCGCCCATGCCTGGCTGCACCGCCAGGTCTTTCTCGGCTATGGCGAGCGCCAGCCGAGCGCCGTCGTCATCCGTGTCTACGCCGCCTGACAGGCTATTCGATCGCCCGGAACCCCGTCGCCCGCACCACCTCCGCCCAGCGCGCCGTCTCCGCCCGCATCAGCGCGGCGAAGTCCCCCCGCCCGGCCGGCGAGAGGCGGAACCCGGCCTCCTGCAGGCGGATGCGAAGCGCCGGCGCCGCCATGGCCCGCAGCACCGCCGCCTCGATCTCGGCGGCAAGGGAGCCGGGAGTCGCTGCCGGGGCCACCAGCCCGAACCAGGCGCTGATCGAGAGCGCCGGCCGCCCCAGCTCCGCCATCGTGGGCACGCCGGGCAGCAAGGGGGAGCGCTCCGGCCCGGTCACCGCCAGCGCCTTCATCCGCCCTGCCTGCACATGCGGTGCGACCGCGGCGATGCTGCCGAACATGCCCTGCACATTGCCGTTCAGCAGCGCGGCCACAGCATCCGCCGTCGCGCGGAAATGCACCGCCTCGACCGTCACCCCCGCCGCCTGGCCGAGCATGGCGGCGGCGAAATGCCCGGGGCTGCCCGCGCCGAAGGTGCCCATGTAGAGCGCCCTCTGACCCTTTCCCCAGGCGAGGTAGCCGTCGAGATCGGCGGCCGGCAGCCCCGGCGGCACGACCAGGGCGAAATCCACCGAGGCCAGCTCGGCGACGGCGGTGAAATCCCGCGCCGGATCATAGGGCAGCCGGGCATAGGTGCTCGGCGCCATGGCGAGCTGCGCCACTTCGCCGAGCAGCAGCGTCGAGCCGTCGGGGGGCGCCGTCTTCGCCACTTCCTGCGCCGCAATCAGCCCGCCCGCGCCTGGCTTGTTGTCGACGACGATGCCGGCCGGCCAGGCCTCCTTCATCCCCTCCGCCAGCAGCCGCCCGAGCAGGTCGGGCCCCGTCCCGGCCGGGAAGCCGAGCAGGATGCGCAGCGGCCGGTCGGGCAGCGCGGCCCGGGCGGGGAAGGGGAGGGCGGCCGCGCCGGCGAGCACGGCACGCCGCCCCAAAGGGCGCTGGAACATGGACGGGACTCCCCCCGGGCGCCAGGCGCCTCGTTTCGTTGCCGGGAGAGCCAAGCAAAGCCGGCCGGGAGGGTCAACCGCTACCCGAAGGTCCCGAGCAGATCCTCCACCTGCGCTGCGGTCAGCTCGCGCGCACCTTGCCCGCGCAGCGTGAGGGCCAGCTTGGCGGCCTCCTCCAGCTCCTCCGCCGCATAGACCGCATCGTCGAGGGTCTTGCCACTGACAACCGGCCCGTGATTGGCCAGCAGCACGGCCCGCGCGTCCCGGGCGGCCGCGGCGATGGCGGGTTCCATCGCCGCGTCGCCCGGCCGGTAATAGGGCACGACCGGCAGCACCCGCCCGATGCGCATGACGAAATAGGGCGTCAGCGGCGGGATCGGCGCCGCCTCGCCGGGCGCGGCGAGGCAGGCGATCGCCGTCGCATGGGTCGAATGCAGATGCACCACCGCCCCCGCCTCCGGCCGCGCCTCGAGGAAGGCGCGGTGCATGAAGACCTCCTTCGACGGCTTGTCGCCGGAGACATGCCGGTACTCCCGGTCCAGCTTGCTGATCCGCGCCGGGTCGAGCCGGCCGAGGCAGGAATTGGTCGGAGTGATGAGGAAGCCGTCCGGCAGGCGGACGCTGATGTTCCCCGCCGATCCCACCGAGAAGCCGCGCCCGAAGAGCAGCCGCCCATGCGCCGCGATCGCCTCGCGGATCTCCTGCTCGCTCATTGGCCAAATGCCTTTAGGAAGAAGTCCCGCGCGCCGAAATTGCCCGACTTCAGGGCGAGATGCAGCCCCGGCACCTCGGCGAAGGTCCAGGGCACGCCCGGGTCAATCTCCGCCCCGATCCGGAGGCTCCGCACTCCGAGGCGCGACACGACGGCCCCCGAGGTTTCGCCCCCCGCGACCACCAGCCGCCCGGCGCCCTGCGCCACCAGCGCCTCGGCGATGCCGGCCAGCACCTCCTCGACCAGCGCCCCCGCCTTCTCCCGACCGAGCCGGGCCTGCAAGGCCTGCACCTTCTCGGGCGGCGCGGAGGCCGCGATCACCACCGGCGCCTCGCCGAGCTTGTCCCCCGCCCAGTCCAGCGCCTGCCGTTGCAAGGCCGCGACATCCGGCGTGGCGAGCACGTCGAGCTCCAGCGTATGCGCATGATCCCGCGCATAGCCGATCTGCCCGAGCGTCGCCCGCGAGCAGGAGCCGGCCAGCACCACCGCATGCCCCCGCATCGGCGGCAGCTCCGCCGCCCCGGCGCCGCGCTCCGGCAGCAGCCCCTCGCGGCGGAAATTCGCCGGCAGCCCCATCGCCACGCCGGAGCCGCCGGTGATCAGCGCATGCCCCGCCGCCGCCTCGCCGATGGCAAGGAGATGGGCGTCGGTCACTGCATCGACGATCGCATAGCGCCGCCCGCCCTCCTTCAGCCCGGTCATGGCGCGGCGGATCGCCACCGCGCCCTGCTCGACCGTGGCGAAGGGCACCAGCCCCACCGTCCCATCCGTCTGCCGCGACAGCACGCGGACCAAGTTGGCATCCCGCATCGGCGTCAGCGGATGGTTCTCCATGCCGCTCTCGTTCAGCAGCGCGCCGCCGACGAAGAGGTGCCCCTGGTAGACCGTCCGCCCATTGGTCGGGAAAGCCGGGTTGGCCAGGGCGAAGCCGCAATCCAGCCGCCGCACAAGCGCATCCGCGACCGGGCCGATATTCCCCGCATCGGTGCTGTCGAAGGTCGAGCAGTACTTGAAGAAGATCTGCCGCGCGCCCGCCCGCAGCAGCGCCTCGCAGGCGGCGAGGCTCTCGCCGACCGCCTCGGCGACGGGTGCCGTCCGCGACTTCAGTGCGACGATGACGGCATCCGCCTCCGGCAGGGGGCCGTCCGGGACGCCGATCACCTGCACCGCCGTCATGCCGCCCTTCACCAGCGTATTGGCGAGATCGGTGGCGCCGGTGAAATCATCGGCGATGCAGCCGAGCAGCGGCATGGAATCCTCCCTCAGATCGCGGTTCCGTCTTTCCGACGGTAATGGAACCGGCCGGCCTCATCGGCCTCGCCGATCAGGTCGTCCTCCGGGTAGGTCACGCGGTCAAGCGCCGTGCGGTCCCCGATCTCGAGCACAAGCACATCTTCGGCCGTCCGGTTCACCAGCCGATGCGCATCGTCTGTCCCGGCCGGGAAGCCGGCACACATGCCGGGCGAGAGCTGCGTCTCCCCCACCTCCGTCACCAGCACCGGACGGCCTTCCAGCGCGTGGACGAACTCGTCCTGCCTTGAGTGCGCATGCCGCATGGAGGAGGCCGCGCCCGGCGCCAGCCGCGTCAGGTTCACCCCGAAGTTGCCGAGGCCGAAGAAATCGCTGAGCGGCCGCTTCTCCCGCCCCTCCAGCTTCACCGCGAGGCCGGGCGGGAAGCCCGCCGCCCGCGGCGGCACCGGCGCCTCGCTGGCCTTGATGGCGATGAGTCGCTTCGCCATGGCTCAGCCCCGTCCCTTCGGCAGCGCCAGCACGTCCCGGTGCCCGATACGCACGGCGAGGTTCCGCCCCGCCACCTGGTCGAGCCGCGCCTCCATCCAGGCCTCGATCCGCCGGTCGCCGCGCCGGTCCTGCTGCCGCGCCGCCTCCGCATGCCCCATCACGAGCTCGGAAAGAAATCGCCCCGCCGCCTCGCGCATCCCCGGCATCGGCGCGACGCCGCGCCCACGCACCATCCAGTCGCTCGAGGCGCTCCGGACCTCGAAGCCGTGCGCTCCGAACGCCTCCGCGATCACCCCCGGCGCCCTCGCCCCGAGCGCAACCCCGGAGAAACCCTTGTCGCGCCCCTGGTCGCGGCGGAACCCTGCTGCCACCACATGATCGGCCGGATGCGGCGGCAGGAAGCGCTCCCGCCCGTCGACGCAGAGCGCGGCGTAGAAGGGCACCCGCAGCGCCCCCGCCATCCGTTCCACCCAGCCGCGCGAGACGAGATCGGCCAGCGCCGAGCAGACCACCGCATCGGCATTGGCGAGCGGCAGCCCGCGCGGCGCCTCGGCCAGGTCGGCGATGACCGTCTCCACCCGCCAGGCCCCGCCCGGCGCGTGGACCAGCAGCGTCCGCTTGTTGGGGAAGGAAACGGTGTAGCCCACGGCCTCCGCCCGGTCGGCGATGGTGTCGTAGGCCGCCTCCAGCAGCTCCCGATCCGCATCCACCAGGGTCCAGGCCTGGGCCCGCCCGAGCCGGGGCGCGATGAAGCGCAGCAGGCTGCCCGTGCCTGCGCCGAGGTCGAGGAAGCGCGGCCGTGCCGGCAGCCGCGCCAGCAGCCGGTCCACCAATGCCTCGTTGCGCGCCATGGCATCGAAGGGCTCACGCAGGTCGAGCCAGTCGAGATCGAAGGCCTCGGTCATGCCCGCCCCACCTCGCTGAGGAAGGCCGCCGCCCGGTCATCCCAGCGCGGCAGGCGCTGCCCCGCCGCCCAGGCCGCTTCCGCCATCGCCTGGCGCAGCTCGGTGTCGAAGAGCACCCGCCGCAGCGCCTTGGTCAGCGAGACGGCGTCCCCCGGCGGCGAGACGCTTCCCGCCTCCAGCGGCACGAGATCGCCAAGCGCGCCGCCCGCGGTGACGGAGACCGGCAGGCCGCGCGCCAGCGCCTCGGCCACCGCCATCCCATAGCCTTCCCACCGCGAGGCGAGGGCGAAGACATCCGTCCGGTCGTAGAGCGCCTCCAGCGCCGCCCCCGTCACCTCGCCGGCGAATTCGACCCGCTCCGCGAGCCCCAGCTCCTCGGCCAGCGCCCCGAGCCCCGCGGCATGGACCGCATCCCGCGCCGCCCCGACGATGGTGAGCCGCCAATCCACATCCGGGATGCCGGCCAGCGCGCGCAGCAGCAGGTCATGCCCCTTGCGCGGGATCAGCGTCCCGACCGAGAGCACCGCCACCCCGGGCCCACCCGAGCCCCGCGCCCGCGGCGCCGGGTCGGTCCCCGGCTCGACCACGCCGACCCGCCCGGCCTCCACCGCGAAATCCCGCACCAGCCGGTCCGCCGTCAGCCGCGAGGTTGCCACCAGCCGCGCCATCCGCGGGAACAGCCCACCCTCGATGGCCCGCAGCGCCTCCCGCTGCGCCGTTTCGCCCTCGAGCGCGGTTGGATGATGGATCAGCGCCACCGCCCGCCGCGCCACCAGGGTATCAGCCAATGGCGCGAAGGCCGGCAGGCCCAGCCCGTCGATGATGATCCGCGCGCCCTGCGGCAGCGCATCGAGCGCTGCCCGCGCCGACGCTTCGGCCTCGGCATCCGGCAGCGGATGCCGGCCCGCCAGCTCCACCACCTCGACCGTCTCGCCGAGCGCCCGGAAGCCCTCGACCAGCCGCCGGTCGTAGCCGTACCCGCCCGAGACCGTCCCGAACGGCCCTGGCACCAGCAGGGCGATGGACGGATTGCCGGACCGATTCAGCGCTTCGGTGCTCGATTCCGGTTCCGCCCTCCGCGCATCGGGCCCGTTCACGCCACCGGCCCCTCATAGGCCGCCCATGCATTCGGGCTTTCCCGCAGCAGCACCTTGAGCCCCGTCACATTCGCCGCCTGCGGCCCAAGCTTTCCCGCCCTCAGCGCCGCCACCAGCAGCCCATGGATGTGCTGGCAGAGGAATTCGGTCGTCGTGTTCAGCCCGGCGAATTCCGGCTCCGCATCCAGGTTCCGGTAGTCGAGCCCGTCCAGCGCGCGCCGCAGCTCCACCTTGGCGAGCCCGATATCGACCAGCAGGTGCAGCGCATCGAGCCGCTCGGCGCGGAACTCCGCCTCCACCGCGAAGGTCGCCCCGTGCAGCCGCTGCGCCGGGCCGAATTCCGCCCCGCGGAAGCTGTGCGCCACCATGATGTGGTCGCAGACGGTCAGGCTGAACATGTCGGGTCACTCACCATAGAGGATCGTCGGGCAGGGCCAGATGGCCTCCCCCTCCAGCAGCCCGGGCAGGGCTTCCGGCAAATCGTCGAAGCGGACCGGCGGCGCCAGCAGCGCGTCGAGCCGCGCATCCTCCAGCAAGGCGAGGGCGAGCGCCAGCCGCTCCGCATGGGTCCTGCGGCCGCGCATCGCCGGCGCCACCTGCCCGACTTGGCTCGAGACGAGCGAGAGCCGCCGCGCATGGAAGGCCTCGCCGAGCGGCAGGCTCACCGGCCGGTCGCCATACCAACTTGCCTCGACGATACGCGCCTCGAAGGCCGCCCGCTCCAGCCCGAGCCGCAGCCCGGCCGGGTTGCCGCTGGCATGGATGACGAGCTCCCATCCCTCGGCCACGGCCTCCGGTGCCGCGAAGCCGGCCCCGAGCGAGGCCGCCAGCCCCGCCCGCGCCGGATCGGTATCGCAAAGCACGGCCTCCACCCCGGGGATGCGCCCGAGCAGCGCCGCCACCAGCAGCCCGACCACGCCCGCGCCGATGACGAGCACCCGCTCCCCCAGCACCGGCCGCGCATCCCAGAGGATGTTGAGCGCCGTTTCCATGTTGGCCGCCAGCACCGCGCGCAGGTCCGGCACGCCATCGGGGACGGGGATGCACATCGGGGCCGGCGCGACGAAGCGCTCCTGGTGGGGGTGCAGGCAGAAGACCCGCCGGCCGAGCAGCGCCGCCGGCCCGGCCTCCACCACGCCGATGGCAGCGTAGCCGTACTTGACGGGGAAGGGGAAACCACCCGCCATCAGCGGCGCCCGCATCGCCCCCCACTGGCTCTCCGGTACCCGGCCGCCGAGCACCAGCCGCTCCGTCCCGCGGGAGAGCCCGCTCGCCGACATCCGGACCAGCGCCTCGCCCGGCCCGGGCGGGGGCACCCGCTCCTCGCGCAGCGCCGCCTGGCCTGGCGCGACGTACCACAGGGCCCGCGCCATGGTCCCGGCCGTCACCGGCAGACCCCGGGCCGCGCCCGGTCGAGCGCGATGTCGAACAGCACGTCCGGCGGCAGGGCATGCACCGTCCAGCCGAAGCGGAGCCCGTCGGCGATGCGCGCCGCCTCGGGCAGGGTGAAGGCGGGGATGCCGGAGCCCAGCAGCACCGGCGCCACCGTCACGTGCAGCCGGTCGAGGCAGCCCGCCGCCAGGAAGCGGCTGACCGTGACCCCGCCGCCCTCGACGAAGATCCGCCGCAGGCCCCGCGCCGCCAGCGCCGCGAGGACGGCCGGCACACTCAGCCCGCCATGCGCCGGGTCGCGCGGTAGCCGGACCACCTCGGCGATGCCCAGCCTGTCGCCCCCCGGCGCATCCCCGGCCACCAGCAGCAGGGTCGGCGGCCCCTCCCGGAACACGCGGTACTTCGGGGACAGCCGCCGTTCGGTGTCGAGCACGACCCGTACCGGGTCGGGCCCGACGCATTCCCGCGTCGTCAGCCTCGGATCGTCATGGCGGATCGTCCCGGCGCCCACCACCACGGCATCGCAGAGCGCCCGCAGCCGGTGGGTGTGGAGGATGTCTCCCTCGCCCCCGATCCATTGCGAGGAGCCGGAGGCGGTGGCGATCCGCCCGTCCAGGGTCTGCGCCAGCCTCCCGACTACCATGCAGCCATCGGCTGCCTGGGGCGGCGCCAGCAGCGGCCCGAACAGCGCGCCGAGAGTGCCGGGCGGCGGTGGCGCGCCGCTCGCGCGCACCTCCAGCATCTCTTCCCAATCCCGAATCCCGACCAGTCCGTCCATGGCCCTGCGACCATGCCGGAAGCGCAGCGCCCGCGCCAGCGCAACGAAGAATGCAAGGATTTCGTAACGAAACTCGGCGATGGTTGATTGTTGTAACCAGGATCAGCCGATGCGCCATCCCTTCCGCCGCTCGCGCGAGCTCGCCACCCAGATCGCGGCACTCGACGCCCTGCGGGCCAATGTCATGGTCGCCGACCAGGATCTCACCATTGTCTATATGAATCCGGCGGTCATGGCGCTGATACGGGAGGCGGAGGCCGATCTGCGCAAGGAACTCCCCCGCTTCCGCGTCGACCAGCTGATCGGCAGCAACATCGACGTATTCCACCGCAATCCCGGCCACCAGCGCCGCATGCTCGCCGCGCTGGACAAGCCCCATGCCGCCACCATCCGCGTCGGCTCCCGCGTGCTCGACCTGCTGGTCACGCCGCTCTTCGATGGCGGGACGCGCATCGGATTCGTGGTCGAGTGGGCCGATGCGCGGGAGCGCCTGCTCAACCTCGATTATGCCGGGCAGATGACGGCGCTCGGCCGCTCCCAGGCAGTCGTCGAATTGAGCGTCGACGGCACCATCCTCAACGCCAACGAGAACTTCCTTCGCGCCATGGGCTACACGCTGGAGGAGGTGTGCGGACGCCACCACAGCATGTTCGTCGAGCCGGCGCTGCGCGACAGCCCCGACTACATTGCCTTCTGGGGGAAGCTCCGCGCCGGCGAGTATGTGGCGGCGCAATTCCGCCGCGTCGGCAAGGACGGGCGCGAGGTCTGGATCGAGGGGGCCTATAACCCGATCCTCGATATCCATGGCAAGGTAGCGAAGGTGGTGAAATTCGCCACCGACATCACCGTGCAGATGCGCCTCCTCGCCGACCTCAAACTGCTCATCGACCGCAACTTCGCCGAGATCGACAACGCCATCGCGCGCTCGACCGACAGCGCCCGTACCGCCACCAGTGCCGCCGGCCGTACCGCCGAGGAGGTCAGCTTGGCAGCCGGCGGCGTGGAGCAGCTTGCAGCCTCCATCAACGAAATCGCCGAAAGCATGACCCGCTCCCGCGCCGCCACCGAACGCGCTTCGGACCAGACCGCAAGCCTGGCCGAAACCACCGGCAGCCTTGCCCAGGCGGCGCAGGCCATGGGCGGCATCGTCGGGCTGATCCGCACCATCGCCAGCCAGATCAACCTCCTCGCGCTCAATGCGACGATCGAGGCCGCCCGCGCCGGCGAGGCCGGCAAGGGCTTTGCCGTGGTGGCGAGCGAGGTGAAGAACCTCGCCGTCCAGGCCGCCAAGGCGACCGAGCAGATCTCGGCCGAGATCGACGGCATCCAGTCCACCTCCACCAGCGTCGCCGGCGCGCTGGAGGCCATCCGCGAGGCGGTGGCGACGGTGCTCGACAGCGTCACCCTGACTGCCGCCGCGGTCGAGGAGCAGAATGCCGTGACACGCAGCATGGCCGAGACCATGCGCAACGCGACGGAGACCGTGTCGAGCGTCTCCGACAGCATGGGCGAGATCACCGATGCAGTGCAGGAGGCCAGCGCTGCCGTCGGCAAGACCAAGCAGGCGGCGCAGGTGTTGGTGCGCTGACCCTTATTGTGGCTCCACGCCGAGCTCCCGCAGGATCCGCCCGTAATTGGCGTGTTCCTCCCGGATCATCTGCGTCAGCGCCTGCCGCGGCAGGAAGCGCACCGGGCTGGCGCTGCTCGCCAGCACCCGCTGCACCGCCGGCTCGTCGAGCGCAGAGCGGCAGGCGGCCTCCAGCCGGTCGAGCACCGGCGCCGGCGTCCCCCGCGGCGCATAGATGCCGACCTGGGAGAATTGCAGCGCGTCGATCCCCTGCTCGCGCGCCGTCGGCACCTCGGGGAAGCCCGGATGCCGGTTCTCCGAGAAGACCGCGAGCATCCGCATCCGCCCCGCCCGCACCAGCTCGGCAACCGAGCTGACGATGGCCGCCGAGAAGTCGATCCGCCCGGCCAGCGTGTCGTTCACATGCGGCGCCTCGCCACGATAGGGGATGTGGTTCATCTCCACCCCCGCCGCGCGCTGCACCCGCCAGACCGCCAGCTGCGGCAGCGAATTCGGCCCCGGGCTGCCGAAGCTCAGCGGCCGCCGCCGCGCCTCCGCCACCAGGCCGGGCAGGTCGCGGATCGGGCTGTCCGCCCGCACCGCGACGGTGATGACGTTCTCGTTCGTCCCGCAGACGCCTTCGAAGCTCTCCGGCCCGATCCCGGCATCGCGCAGCAGGTGGGGCTGCACGACGATCGCCGTCATTGGCGTGTGGCCGAGGGTGTAGCCATCCGGCGCCGCCCCCGCGACCACCCGCATGCCGACCACGCCCGAGGCGCCGTCCCGCGTCGTCGGCACCAGCGCCTGGCCGAGCGCGCGCTGGACATGCTCCCCCATCGCCCGGATCAGCACATCGGCCGCGCCCGGCGAATAGGGCATCACCATGGTGATGGGCCGCTCCGGATACTCCGCCCACGCCGCGCCGGATCCGGCCAGCAGGGCGAGCGCCGCCAGCAGCGCCCTCATTGCGGCCACTCCGGCGCCGGCACCACCTCGGCCCGGCACTCGCCGAAGCCGATGGCCACCGCCCCCGGCGCCTCCGCCCGCGCCCGGAAGATCACCGCGTCGCCATCCTCGAGGAAGCCGCGCCTTTCCCCATTCGGCAGGGTGAGCGGCCCCTCCAGCATGATCTCGGCGAGGCAGGCCCGCGCCCCCGGCTCCGGCCCCGAGCAGGTGCCGCTGCCGAGCAGGTCGCCCGGCAGCAGGTTGCAGCCATTGGAGGCGTGATGCGCGACGATCTGCGCCGGCGTCCAGTACATACCGGCGAAATCGGTGGCCGTGATCCGCGCCGGCCCATCTCCCGCCCGCCGCATCGCTGCCGTCTCCAGCCAGACTTCCATGGCGATGGCGAGGCCGTGCCGCCCCGCGCCCCGCAGATGCGCCGGCACCGGCCCATCCTCGCCCGGCCGCGCCGCCGGCTCCGCGGCGAAGGGCGCCAGCGCCTCGGCCGTCACCACCCAGGGCGAGACCGTCGTCGCCATGCTCTTGCCGAGGAAGGGACCGAGCGGGACCATTTCCAGGAACTGGATCTCCCGCGCCGACCAGTCGTTCAGCAGCCCATAGCCGAAGAGCCGGTCGCCAGCCTCCCGCATCGGCACCGGCCGGCCGAGCGCATTCTCGCCGGCGATCCAGATCGCCAGCTCCAGCTCGAAATCGAGCCGCCGTTCCGGGCCGAAGCTGACGGTGCCATCCGCCTCGCCCCGCTGCCCGTTCGGCCTGACCACCGGCGCCCCGCTGATCGAGAGCGAGGAGGCGCGCGAGTGATAGGCGACCGGCAGATGGGCGAAGGCCGGCGGCAGCGGCGCCGCCGGATTTTTGCGCGCCCCGAGCCGCGCCGAATGGTCGCGCGACACCATGAAGTCGGTGAAATTGCCGACCGCCGCCGGCAGGTGCATCCGCGCCTCCGCAATCGGCACCAGCAGCCGCGTGGCCTCCGCCTGTCCCCGGCCGCCGGCGGCGAGCAGGGCCGAGACCGCCGCCCGGAGCCGCGCCGAGGCGGCCCGCCCCCGCGCCATCAGCGGATTGAGCACCGGCCCCGCCACCAGCCCGGCGAGATCCTCCGGCAGCAGACCCAACTCTCCGGCCGCCCGGAGGTCGAGCACTTGGTCACCAATGGCGACGCCTGCGCGCGGCATGTCCCCCGGCCGGGAGAAGGTCCCAAGAGGCAGGTTCTGGATCGGGAATTCCGTGCCCTCCGACGCCGCCACCCAGGAGCGCAGCGCGGGATCATGCGTCGCATCCATCATCGCGCCATTCGTCCTATTCGGCGACCATCTCGCCGGAGCCGCCAAACTCCTTGGGGAAGTCGCGCAGCTTCGGCAGCCCGTCCCGCATCGGCAGCACCGTCTCGGCATAGTTCACGTGCAGCTGCGGTGCGAAGGGCAACTCCGGCAGAGTGGCCGCAAAGACGTCGATGGCATTGAGCGGCGGGTGCCGCGCCATGAGATGCCCGCCGCAGAGCCGGCAATACTGCCGGTGGCTCATCTCCGTTTTGGCGAAGGTGGCGACATGCTCCGCCCCCTTCACCACCTCGACCGCCTCCGGTGCCCAGATGGTGAAGGAATTGACCGGCCCGCCCGACCAGGACCGGCAGGAGCGGCAGTGGCAGTAGCCCATCGCTTGCGGCGCCCCGCTGACCCGCAACTCGACGGCGCCGCAGAAGCAGGCCCCGTGATAGGTACCGTTCATGATCGTTCCTCCCATGTAGCGCACGCATCCTGCGGCGCCCGTGAGAGGAGGGGAAGCTAAAGCCGCACCGCCTCGGTCTGGAAGTGGTCGGCGGCGCTGCGCTGGAACTCGGTGTCGAGCACCACTGCCGCGGCGATGGCGAGGGCGGCGGCCGCGACGAGGCCGGCGAGGAAGGCTTTCACGGCGAATCTCCCGGGTTGATTGCGCTTGCGGGTCCTATGGGTCCGCTGGAGGCCGAAGACAAGAGCCGCTCCGCCTCCGCCAAGTCCTCCGGCGCATTGGCGTTGAAGAAGGGATCGACCGACACGGCCGGCCATTCCGCACTGGCGCAGCCGAAGCGCGCCGTCCAGCGATCGATCTTCTTCTCGCCGGCCAGCAGCGCCGCACGCAATTGGTCCCGCAGCGCGATCGGCCAGAGCGCCACCGGCGGATGGGTCCAGCCCCCCGAGGCGGCGCAGGCCATCGGCACCCCCGCTGCCCGCCGCGCCGCCTCCAGCCGCACGAGCAGGTCGCCCGGCAGAAAGGGGCAATCGCCCGGCACGGAGAGAACGTCGACGGCCCCAGGCCGCGTGGACGCCGCCCAGTCGAGCCCGGCCAGCACCCCGGCCAGCGGCCCCGGATGGTCGGGCAGCGGGTCGGCCACCACCGGGAGCCCATAGGCGGCGAAGCGCGCCGGGTCGCCATTCGCACTGAGCGCGAGGCCCGCCACCTGCGGCCGGATACGCGCCAGCACATGGTCGAGCAACGGCCGCCCGCCGAGCAGCCGGAGAGGCTTGTCGCCACCCCCCATCCGTCGCGCCAGCCCGCCGGCCAGCACCACCGCGACGGTGCTACTCATCCCGGCTGTTCTTCCGCCAGTGCCTCGCGCTCTCTTCCTCGACATAGGCAAGGTCGGCATCGAAGACGATCCGCTCCTCCCCCGCGAGGGCGGTGAAGCGCCGGCCCTTGCAACGCCCGATCAGCATCACGCCCGCCTCCCGCGCCAGCTCCACCCCCCAGGCGGTGAAGCCGCTGCGCGAGACGAGGATGGGGATGCCCATCCGCACCGCCTTGATGACCATCTCCGAGGTGAGGCGCCCGGTCGTGTAGAAGATCTTGTCCTCCGGCGCGCAGCCGGCGCGGAACATCCAGCCCGCGATCTTATCCACCGCGTTGTGCCGGCCGACATCCTCCATATAGACCAGCGGCCGGTCCCGCTCGCAGAGCGCGCAGCCATGGATGGCGCCGGCTTCCAGGTAGAGCGTCGGCAGCGTGTTGATCCGGTGCAGCAGCCGGTAGAGCCAGGAAGTGCGCAGCTCCGCCGGCGGCAGCCGCCGCGCGGCGAAATCCTCGAGCAGGTCGCCGAAGGCGGTACCCTGGGCGCAACCGCTGGTCAGCGTCTTCTTCTTCAGCTTCTCCTCGTAGTCGGTGCGCCGCTCCGTGCGCACGACAACCACGCCGAGATCCTCGTCATACTCGACGCCCTGCACCACGTCGTCCCGCCGCAGCATCCCCTGGTTCAGCAGGTAGCCGAGCGCCAGATCCTCCGGGCGGTCGAGGATCGTCATCATGGTGACGATCTCCTGCCCGTTCAGAAAGAGCGTCAGCGGCCGTTCCACGGTGACGCTCGCCTCGACCCGCGCCCCGGTCTGGTCGGTGCCCGCGACGCGGCGGGTGAGGCGCGGATCGGCGGGATCGGGCTGGACGAGAAGCGGCGGTTCCATGGCCGGAAGGTGAGGGGCCCTGGCCGCCGGCGCAACCCGCCCTGCCTCCCATACGTTGCCGGTCCGAAGGAGAGACCGATGCCCAGCTATGAATTCCCGGCCGAGGCCGGCCTGCCCGCCCCGGGCACTGCGGCCGAGGCGATCACCTCCCATCTCGACCGCATCGGCCTGCCGCATCAGGGCATCCGCGTCGCGCGCCAGGGCGACCGCGTCACGCTCGAGGGCCAGGTCGCGGATGGCGAGGCTGCCGAACTGCTGGTGCTGGCCGTCGGCAACCTCCAAGGCGTCGCCCGGGTCGAGGACAAGATGACCCCGGCCCATACGCCCGGCCTTCTCGACAGCCTCGGCGCCTTCGCCAAGCTTCCGGCCGGTGCCGCCAGCACGGAAGCCGCGGAAACCGCCATCCACCAGGCGCAAATCGAAACCGGCACCCGCTTCGGCCCCGGCCGCAGCCTCTTCCATACCATGCAGCCTGGCGAAACCCTGGCGACGCTCGCCGCCCGGCACCTCAACGGCGACGAGCGCCGCCTGCTGGACGCCAATGCCCCGATCCTCGGCGGCAGCCTGCCCGGCCCGGGCATGGTGATCCGCATCCCGCCGGCCTGATCGCCAATCCACTTAGCGTTCGTCGTCCCATGCCCTAAGAACGGGCATGGGCACCGAGATCGAACGCAAATTCCTGGTCACCTCCGAGGCCTGGCGCGCCGAGGCAGGCCCGGGCACGCGCCTTCGCCAGGGCTACCTCCATGCCGGCACGCCGGTGGTGCGCATCCGCCAGGCCGGCGAGTTGGCCTTCCTGACCATCAAGGGGCCCGGGCTGCTCGCCCGCGCCGAGTTCGAGTACCCGATCCCGCCCGAAGATGCGGAGGCGATGCTCGCCTCGCTCTGCGCGCCCCCGATCATCGACAAGACCCGGCATCGCATAGCCCGCGACGGGCTGACCTGGGAGATCGACGAGTTCGCCGGCCACCTCGCGGGGCTCGTCCTCGTGGAGATCGAGCTGGCGAGTGCCGACCAAGCTTTCGACCGCCCCGGCTGGCTTGGTGATGAGGTCACCGACGACCCGCGCTACCAGAACGCCGCCCTCTCCCGCGCCCCCGGCCCGCCTGCCTGATCGCCCCCTTGCCTCAGTACATGGACAGCAGAGCCGGCTGCGGCTTCGCCCGGAGGCGGCCATCCATGACCTTCTCGATGGCCCGTACCAGGTGATTGATCTCGAAAGGCTTCAGCACCAGGGCGAGCGGGCCGGTCTGGCCCGAAAGCAGGACCTCTCGCCCGTTGGAGGGGAGGAAGCCGGTCATCACCACCACGGGCAGGTCCGGGCGCTGGGTGCGGAGGCGGGGGATCAGCTCCCACCCCGTCATCCGCGGCATGGCCAGGTCGGTAACCAGCACGTCGAAGCCATGGACCTCCGCCAGGCGCAGGGCCTCCTCGCCATCCGAGGCGAGGAGCACGTCATAGCCGAGTTCGGTCAGGACATCCTCGACGACCATGGCGGCGAGGGGTTCATCCTCCGCCACCAGGACGCGTATCCCGTTGCGTGCTTCCAGCGCCTGATCCATCGCCGCCTCGTTTCACCGACGTTTCAACCTGGCATGGAAGCCGGGATGACGGAACGCCTACCGGTGATATAGAGCAAGCTCGCTGACGGCGGCTTCAAGTTCCGTTGAGGTCGCCAGTTCAGCTTCGGATGTGATGGACCCACGACAAGCGGCCAACGCGTAGGGAAAGCGGTCAGACCGCCATCCGGTACTCCTTCGCCCGTGGCTCCACGTTGGCTGGCGGGACGCCGAGCCGCGTGTAGAGATCGGCAAGGCGGTCGGCATAGCGCTCCGCGCTGAACAGGGCGGCACGGTCTGGGCCGGCCTGGGCTAGGCGGGCACGCAACAGCTCGTCCCGGTCCATGGCCTGGATCGCCTGGACCAGCGCCGAGATGTCGTAGGGGTCTATGGTCAGGGCGGCATCGCCCACCACCTCCGGCATGGAGGCGGTGTTCGAGGTGATGACCGGCGTACCCAACAGCATCGCTTCGAGGGCGGGCAGGCCGAAGCCCTCGTAGAGGGAGGGGAAGAGCACTGCCTGCGCGCCACGGATCAGGTTCACCAGCAGGCGGAAGGGGGCGTAGTCGAGCAGAATGACCTTGTGCGGGGTGCGGAGCGTCATGCCCTCCTGCACCAGGTAGCGGATGTGGTCGTCGAACATCAGCTGGAGCTCCTCCTCCGACTTCCAGGCCTTCTTGCCGACGATGACGAGCGGGCCCTCGACCCCGCTGGCGAGGAAGGCCTGGATCATCCGTCCGACATTTTTCTTGGGCTCGATGGCGCCGAAAAAGAGCCAGTAGCTGCCGGCCTCGAGGCCGAAGCTGCCCTGCACCTCGGCAGCCACCTGATGCATCGGCACCTCGGAGAACTTACGGGGAATATCGACGGCCTGGTAGGTGTTGGTGATGCGCTCCTCCGGCACCCCGAGGAGGTTGACGATGTCCCGCTTCGAGGCTTCGGAGACGGTGACGATATGGTCGGCGTGCTGACCGAGGCGGCGGTTCAGGCGGAAGTAGCGGCGCTTGTTGTCGAGGCTGGTGTAGGGCAGATGCAGCGGCACCAGGTCGTGCATCGTGTAGATGTTGCGTGCGCCCTGGGCACGCAGCGGCAGCGGATAGATCCAGTGCATCAGCTGCGGCCGGTCAGGAATCGCCACCCGCAATTCGCGGCCGAAGATGCGGAAATGCGCATGGGCTTGCTGGAACAGGTCCTGGGTGTTCCAGATCTCGTCGAAATGCGGCAGCCGGTCGCGGAAGGTCGTGGCGATGACCTGCCCGGTGATCGGCACCGGCACGGCCACCTCACCGAAGGGCGCGCGCAGCATGCGCTTCGCCCGGCGCAGGGCGACCAGCCATTTCGGCGGGGCGCCGACGCGCTCGTCGAAGAAGGCGATCCCGCGAATCAGCGGGTTGAGCGAGGGGGCGGCGCGAGTGCCGTAAAGTACGCCGACCTCAGCGCCGAGCGCGCCCATGGCCAGGCTGAGGTTGCGCGCATAGGTAGCGACTCCGGTGCCTTGGCCGAGGGCGAGGTTGTAGCCGTCGAGGAAGAGGCGGGGCTGGGGCTTGGATGTCATGCGGAAGCCTTGCGGGTCGGAGGCATGGTTTCGACATGCACAGAAAGTTGAAGAGGAATAAAGGGACCTGGCATTTCCGAAACCTTCATCTCCCCTCTGATATCCCTTTTGGCGCGTTGAAGTGGGGTATCTTATCGCGCAGCTGGTTCGGGAGCCTGATGTGGCACAGTCCTCGGGAAGGGTTATTGGCCTCGCGGCCGCTGACGCCGCCCTCCCGTTGCGCAGCGCGGTGGCTGTCGGGATGGTGGATGTCGCGGTTCTCTTGTTGCGCGCAAGCGCCGTCCTGTTGCTGACGTCGCCCATCTTCGTTCTGTTGCTCGCATTCTCTTGAGCGAAAGCCGCCAATAGGAGATACCGCTCCCGCAGCAGCGGGTAACCGTAGGCTGATTTGAGCAAGCGGTGGGAGCCTTCGGGTGGATATCGTAGCCTGGAGCGGTGTTGCCGGCACCGCGACCGACCCAGACGACATCCTTGGCCAGGCCGATGCCCTGCGCGACAGCCGCGCCTGGGCCGAAGCCGCTACCACCTACGCCGCCGTCCTGCGCCTGCGCCCGGGGACTGGCCGATCCGCGTCCAGTACGGCCATTGCCTGAAGGATGCTGGGGATCCGCACGCGGCCTTGCTCGCTTACCGCGAGGCGGAGCGGCAGTGCTCCGGGGATGCCGACATCCATCTCCAGATCGGCCATGCGTTCAAGCTGCTCGGCCGGCAGGAGGAAGCGCTTGAGGAATATGCCAGGACACTGACTCTCGACCCGGCCAGTGACGCCGCACGGACCGAGCTGATGGCACTCCATGCAGAGCCGATGGAGGCTGAGGCGCCGGTCGCAGTGGCGCCGGTCGCAGTGGCGCCGCAGGCGGTGGTGCCGGTGGACATGCCGGCCGGCGCAGGGTCGGTGCTCTACGACGCCTCCGACCTGCTCGATTATTTCCGGCACAACCGCGCCCCGACCGACATCCAACGGGTGCAGCTCAACATCATCCGCGAGGCACTGGCGGCAGCGGATCCGGGCGGCGTCGCCATCGTCGGCTTCGATGCTCGCCTCGGCACGTGGAAGCCGCTGGCGCCGGCGCTGTTCCTGCGCCTCGCGGCGCTATCGCATGAAGGCAGCGCGGTCGAGGACCCGGCCTGGCAGGCGGCTCTGCGGGAGGTCGAGGCGACGTTGCGGGAGGCCGGGCCGCTTGAGGCGCCCGCCGGGGCCAGCCTAGTCAATCTCGGCAGCTCCTGGTGGATTCCCGACTACCTGCGGGTCGTGCGCCAAGCCCTGGCGCGCTCCGGCCTGCGCTACATCCCCTTCATCCACGACTGCATACCCCTGCTGGTGCCTGAGCATTGCTCGAGCGGACTGGTTGATGAATTCGCGCGTTGGTTCGCCTCGGTCTGCCTGCATGCCGATGCGGTGCTGGCCAACTCCGAATGCACGCGAGCGGATTTCCGGCGGGCGCAGCGGCGGCTGCTGCCGGGCCTCGAGATTCCCACCTTCACCGTCCCGCTGGACGCCGCCGATCCGCTGGCCGGTGGGGGCGCCCTGCCGCCGCTGCTGCGCTCGGGCCGGCCCTACGTGCTCTTCGTCGGCACCATCGAATCGCGGAAGAACCACCTGCTCGCCTTCAACGCCTGGCTCAGCCTGGTGCGGCGGCACGGGGCGGAGGCCGTGCCGGACCTCGTCTGCGTCGGCAAGCAGGGCTGGCTGGCCGAGGCGGCGCTGCAGCTCCACCGCAACTCGCCTGCGCTCCGGGCCAAGGTGCATCTGCTGCACGGCGTGCCGGACAGCGAACTGGGCGCGCTCTACCGCGGCTGCCTCTTCACCCTCTACAACAGCTTCTACGAAGGCTGGGGGCTGCCGGTGACGGAGAGCCTCGCAGCCCGGAAGGTGCCGCTCGTGCCGAACCACTCCTCGCTGCGCGAGGCGGGGCGGGATTGCGCCGTCTATTTCACTCCGCAGAGCGAGCCCGATCTGGTGGCGAAGCTGGAGCAGCTGATCTTCGAGCCGGGCTTCCGGGCGGAGCGCGAGGCGGCGCTGGCCGAAGCTCCGCCGCCGCGGCGCTGGGCGGAGGTCGCGGCCCAGCTTCAGTCCCTGGTCCGCGAGGCAGGGCGCACGCGCCTGCCCCCGCCGCGGGAGCGCCTGGCCTGCCGCCTGGGCGAGGTGCATGCGCTGCGCCTGCTGCCCGGGCCGGAGCCGAGCCTCGCCATGGCGACCGCCGATGTGCTGCGCGAGGGCGAAGCCTGGCATCGGCTGGAAGATTGGGGCGTCTGGACCAGCCCGGGGCAGAGCCTGCTGCGCCTGCCGCTGGAGGCGGAGGCCGAGGCCGGCCGGCTGCGGATCTATCTCGAACTGGTGGCGCCGCCGGAGGCCATGGCCTTCCGCATCCGAGCCGGGATGCGGGGTGGCGCGCCGGGAGCCTTCCGCGAGGTAGCCGCTGCGGCGGGCGAAGCGCTGTTCTGCATGCTCGAAATCGAAGCGGTCGCGGCGGCGAGATCGAGGTGGAGATCGAGTCCGACCACGGCGTCACGCTGCCGGACGGGCGGCAGGTCGCCATCGGCCTGCGCAGCCTCAGGGCCTGCCGGCGAGATGATGTCGTGGCGCGGCTCGACTATCTGGAGCGCGCGACGCTGCCGCGGATGGTCGCCGTCTGAGGCAGGCTTCGCCGCGCGGGTATGAAAAACCCCTCCCGGGCGCTCTCCCGGGAGGGGTTTTTCGTCAGCCCTCTCCGCTCAGAGGAAGATGCGGGTCGAGACGGCGATCTGGTAGAGCAGGCCAAGCAGGTCGCTGCCGATCTGGAAGGCCTTGGGATCGAGCCTGGGCAGGACGATCAGCTCATCACCCGGGCGTGGGCCCTCCTGCGGGTCCAGCACGAGCTCGCCGCTGGCACGGCGGATCATGATCGAACCCTCGCTGCCGCGCGGGGTGAAGCCGCCGGCGGCGCGGACGTAATCCCGGAGCCGCATCTCCTGCCGCCAGATGACCGCATGCGGCGCCGTGACCTCGCCGGCCACCAGCACCGTCTGCGAACGCTCGGGGATGACGATCACATCGCCATCCTCCAGCCGGATCGGCGCGCAGCGGCCGTCGCGGTCGGTGACGACGACGCGGCCTTCCGGCTGGGTGCGCCGCGCGCGCTGGATATAGGAGGAGACGAGATTGGCCTCGCTCGCCCGGATCGCGGCGACGCCGGTGGTCGGCGAGACCGCGAGGAAGAGCTGCCGCTCGAGCCGATCAAGCGCCTCGTCGATCGCGCGGCGCTGCTGCTGGGCGACCGAGGGGCGGAGGAGCAAGACGGAGCGGGTATCGGCCAGCACCGGGTCCACCGCGATGTGGTCGAGCAGCTGGCAGAGCTGGGTGTCGCGCTCGGCCACCAGCACCGAGGGGCCGATCCGGCTACCCTCGACGCTGACGCGCACCGTCCGCGCCGGGCTGTCGGTGATGAAGGTGACGGTGTCCTGGTCCGCCAGGACCTGGCCGGCGAGCTCGGCCAGCGTCGCATAGCGCGAGAAGGGCTGGCCGCTGCGGCTGCCACGGACCACGGCATTGGTGGCGGAGGGGAGGGGCCGGGCATAGTCGATCAGCTCCCGCCCCGTCATGGCGCGGCCGGGCACCTCGAAGAAGTAGTTGTTGCGCACCGCGCCATCGGCGCCGACCACGGCGCGCTGGCGGGCGACGACGATGGTGTCGCCCTCCTGCACCCGCACCTGCGGCAGGGTGCCTTCCATCAGGAAGCGGTAGAGATCGACATTGGCGACGCTGCGTCCGCCGCGCTGGATGCTGATCTCGCGGTAGGAGCCGCGGCCGGGATCGACACCGCCGGCGCGGACCAGGAAGTCGATCACGCTGTCCGCCGCCGAGCCGCCGAAGCGGCCGGGGGTGCGGACGAAGCCGGTGACGAAGACGCCGATGCGCTGCGTGGACAGCAGCACGGCATAGACCTGGACCTGGCTGGTGTAGACCTTCCGCACCTCGCTCTCGACCACGCGCTGGATGTCACCCGCACGGGTGCCGGCGACGCGGATCGGGCCGATATTCGGCAGAAAGAGATTGCCGGAAGGATCGACGACGCCCACCGCCTCCGCCTCGACGGCGCCCCAGACGCGGAGGGAGACGCGATCGCCGGGAACGATGACGTAATTCGGGTTGGGCGCGCCGGAGACGGCGGTCGCCTCCCGGGTGAAGAGGCTGGCGCCGAAGACGGCTGTGACGCCGGCGCCACGCTGGCCGTCTCCGAGCGGGCCGATGGCAACCGGGCCGCCCTCCGACTCAGTCACCTAGCCCGGACGGGAGACGACGCGCTCCGAGCCCAGCAGGTTCGGCAAGGTCTGCACCACGCCGCTGCTCGGCGCCGCCATGCCGGCCCGGTTCTGCGCGGCGAGGCTGGCATTCGACTGGTTCAGCAGTTGCTGTTGCTGGCTCGACTGCCAGGCCTGCAGCGGGGTCTGCGCCGCGGCCGGCAGGCTTGCGAGCAGGGCGGCGAGAAGGGCAGGGCGCATCCGATCAGGCCGCATGTTAGCGCATCCCGGCGACCAGCAGCCAGGCCAGCCCATAGGCGACGGAAAGGGAGAGGAAGATGTAGAGCACGGTGAGGGTCGCCTTCGGGTAGCGGGCATATTCCGCTAGGTTCGGCTCGACGACGCGTAGCAGGAAGAGCTGCTGGCGCTAGGCATCGACCCGCGCCTTCTCGATGGAGGCGGTGGCGGAGGTAAGCTGGGCTCGGGCCAGCTCCCGCTCCAGGTTCAGCCGCTCGTACTCGCCGACGCTGACGCGCTCCCGTTCCTCGCGGGCCTGGGCATTCAGCGCCTCGACGCGGTTGCGGAGCGTGGTGAGGCGCGGGTTGTCGGCACGGGCAAAGCGCTGGGCCTCGGCCAGCTCGGCACGGGCCTGGGCGAGGGCGGATTCGAGCTTGCCGATGGTTTCCGCGGCGACGGCGGCGGAGCGGGTCGGGTCCACGGCGCGCTCGCGCTCGCGGAACTGGCTCATGGCGAGCTGGGTGGCGGTGAGCCGGGCCTCGGCCCGCACCAGCTCCTCGCGGGCGACGCGCAGGCTGTCCTGCTGCAGGCGCTCATTCAGCCGGTTGACCATGGCCTCCGAGAGGTCGAGCAGGGCGGTGGCGATGTCGCGCGAGTCCTCGGCGCGGAAGCTGCGGACGTGCAGGGCGGTAATGCCGCTGGTCGTGTCGCACTCGACCGTCACCATGCGGCGGACGTAGTCGAGCAGCCGCTCGGCATTCGGCTCCTCCCACCAGAGGCGGGCGACAGGGTCGGCCTCGGGGCGGCGGAAGATGTCGACCAGCGGCAGCTTCCGGCGCAGCGAGGCGACGGCGTCATGGGAGTGCAGGTAGTCCCGGATGCCCATCGCATCCTCGGCCGAGGGGCGGAGGCCGCCGCCGGACATCATGTCGCCGAGCCCGCCCATGCTCGGGGCCCCGGCAGTGCGTCCGCGGATCAGGTAGCGCGCCTCGCTGTCGTATTGCGGGGCGGCGATGCCGAGCAGGTAGGTGCCGGCGAGCGCCGTCGGCAGGATGACGGTGAGGCCGTAGGCATGGCGCTTCGCCCAGCGGCGCAGTCGGGCGCCGAGGGACGGCCGCGCAACGGGGCCGGACCAGCCGGTGCCGTCGATCGGCGCGGCGGCGTCAGACAGTTTGGTAGACGGCGATCGCCTGGTCCAGATCGTCATATCGGGTCAGCCTACCATCGTTGAGGACCGCGGCCGTGGTGCAGAAGGCCCGCACCGTTTCCGCCTGGTGGGAGACAAGGAGCAGGGTGCTCCTTTCCTGGCGTTCGGCCAGCGCCTTGCGGCAGCGCTCGCCGAAGCGGGAATCGCCGACGGCGATCACCTCGTCCACCAGGTAGCATTCGAAATCGACCGCGAGCGACAGGGCGAAGCCGAGCCGCATGATCATGCCGGAAGAGTATGTCCTGACCGGCAGGCGGTAGTATTCGCCGAGCTCGGAGAAATCCTCGACGAAATCCACCGTCTCCTGGATCGGCTTGCCGTAGATGCGGGCGATGAAGCGGGCATTGTCGGCGCCGGTGATACTGTAGTGCATCGCACCCGCGAAGCCGAGCGGCCAGGAGACGCTCATCTGCCGCTCGACCTTGCCGCTGGTCGGGTATTCGACGCCGGCGATGAGGCGGAGCAGGGTGGTCTTGCCGGCGCCGTTGCGGCCGAGGATGCCGACCTTCTCGCCGGGCCGGAAGGTGGCGTCGATGCCGCGCAGCACGGGCCGCGGCCCGAGATGGGTTTTGTAGGCCTTGTGAAGGCCGTGCAGGCGGATCATCGGCTAGAGCACGAGGTCGCGCCGGGCGCGGCGGATGGCCGCCATGCCGAGCAGGTTGGTGCCGGCGATCCAGGCGCAAACATAGCCGATATCGTAGGTCGTCGGCACGGCGCCGCCGAAATGCCCGTCGCGGATCAGCTTGAAGATATGGACGCTCGGAATCCAGAGGGCGAGGCGCTGCGCGTCATAGGGCAGCCAGAACACCATCCAGAAGGCACCGAGCAGCGGCATGGAAAGGTAGGTGACGAGATGGACCAGCCGCTCGAACAACTCGGTGTAGACGGCGCCGGCCGAGACCAATAGTGAGACGCCGTGCGAGAGCAGCAGCATCAGCACCATGCCGAAGAGCATCTTGAACGGGTCGGTCGGCCAGTGGCCGAAGGCGATTCCGAAGAAAACGAGAAAGACGACTAGCGCACCGAGCACCGCGGCACCCTCAAGCAGGTTCCGCGCCAGCAGGATGTCGAGGATCGTGACGTTGCGGTGGTAGAGCAGTGACTGGTTGGACGGAATGCCGAAGGGTGCCCGGTTGATTACGCCGCGCAGCAGGTAGAAGGGGATGTAGGCGATCACCCAGAACTCGAAGGGGTTCAGCCCGCCCGGCATGGCATGGGCGATGAAGTAGTGGAGGGTGCCGAGCGCGCCGCCGAGCAGCGCCGGCTCCACGAAGAGCCAGAGATAGCCGAGATTGTCGCGGCCGAACCGCGTGTTGAGCTCGCGCAGCAGCAAGGCGCCGATGACGCGCAGCTGGCAGGCGAGGGCATCGCCCATCCGGGTGCCGCGCCGGGCTGGCGCGGGCAGGGCGGCGCCGCTCACGGGCGTTGCAGGCCGCCGCCCCGAAGTAGCGGCCGGGCCTCGGCCCACTGGCCCTCGGCGCCGCAGACCAGCCGGGCCCGCTCGCCCAGGCCGGAGCCGACCAGCACCTCGCGGCATCCAAGGACAAGCATTCTTCCTGCGACAGGCGGGCCGGCGCACCCCTATAGCCTTGGGTTTGTAAACGATGCCTTAACCGAAGCCCGACATTCCGCCACCATCCCGACTATACGTTACGAAAACAGTACGATACCTATATCCGCCGAGGCAAGCATCACCCATGCCGTCATCAGCGGGGCATCGCGCAGGCTCGTGCAGCGCTGGCGCGGCCGGGGCGGCAGCTGGGGCTGATCGCGCGGGGCGTGGCAAGCCTCAAGGAGACGGCGGGGGCCTGCCGCGCTCGACGTGCGCGAGGCGGCGGCGCAAATCGAAGCAATCGCCGCCAATGCCGGCATCGATGGCGGCACAAGGCCGGATGGGCGGCCGGAGGGGCCTGCCGCGGCCAGCGCGCAGATCGGTCAACCTGTTGAGATGCGGTCAACCCTGATGCCGCCGCCGTTGGCGGACCGGCTGGTGCGACGCCTCCGATTCCGAATGGCGCTGGAAGGCTGAGCCTCGATCAGCCCGGATAGGCGACGAAAGGCCCGTGCAGCGGTCGCGGCAGCAGCGGCAGCGCATGGGCGGCGGCGAGCAGCAAAGCCCGCTTCGGTGAGGGCGCCGCCGCCACTGAGGCGCGCAGCCGCCCAAGCCCTGCCGCGCGGTCGCCATGACGGATCAGCTCCCGCCCGACGATCCAGGCATTCTCGGCCTCCGCCCGCCGCCGCATCTGCGCCAGGCGTTGCGGGCCGAGCCGTTCCGCCAGCAGCGGGTTGGCATAGATCGCCGCCATGGCCGGAGTAAAGGCGGACGGGTCGCGCGCCATGCGCCGGTAGGCGCTGCCCTGGCGCTCGCGGACGAAAAGCACCGGCTCCGCATCCTCCACCGCAACGAAAGGCCCCTGCAGGGCGAGGCGGATCCAGTATTCCCAATCCTCGCCATAGCGGAGATGCGGCAGGAAGGGTCCGGCCGCCTGGATCGCCTCGCGCCGGACCAGCAGGTGGCCTCCATTGACGAACAGGTTCTGCACCAGGAGCCGGTCCAGCAGGTCGCCGGAGAGGCCGGGGGCGCCCTTCAGGCGCAGCGGCGGGTCGCCGGGCCTGGCCGCCTCGGCCATCACCGCATAGGCGCCATGGGCGGCGATGGCGGCCGGCACCGAGGCGAGGGCGACCATCAGCCGCTCCAGCGCATCGGGTGCGAGCCAGTCATCGGCATCGAGGAAGAGCACCGCTTCGCCCCGTGCCTCGGCCATGGCCCGGCTGCGGGCGGCGGAGACGCCGGCATTCTCCTGCCGGATCAGGCGGATGCGCTTGTCCTCGCGCGCCGCCACCACCTCCGCCGTGCCGTCGCGGGAGCCGTCATCGACCACCAGCATCTCCCAATCGGGAAAGCTCTGGGCGAGCGCACTGTCCACCGCCGCACCGACATAGCGGGCGACGTCGAAGGCTGGCGTCAGGATGGAGACGGCGGGGGCAGGGGTGGCGAGGTCACGCATCATGCTGACCGCGTGGCACGGGACGGCGCGGCGCGGGGATCACGCCTGCGCGGAGTCTCGCCCTTGTGTCCTCCGGCCAGGGACTGATCCCGATCAAGGACAGGTGCCGGCCGAAGGCCCAGGCTGAGATCATGCTGGCATCCTGTCTCCACGCCCTCGACGCCCTCGGCCCGGACGGCCTGCCGGCGCTGATGGGCGCCCTCTTCCTCACCGGCCTCGCCGGCGGCGCCAGCCATTGCGCGGCGATGTGCGGGCCCTTCGTGCTGGCGCAGATGGCAATGGGCGGCAGCCATGGCGGCGGGCGGCTGGCACGGCTCTCCGGGGCGCTGCTGCTGCCCTATCACCTCGGGCGCGGGCTGGGCTATGCAGCGCTCGGCGCCGTGGTGGGGGGGGGCTCGGCCCTAGCGGCGCGTCTGCCGGGGCTCGGGCTGGTGCCGCCCCTGCTGCTTGGCCTGGCGGGGCTGGCGATGCTGGCCCAGGCGGTGCCGGCGCTCGCGGCGCGGCTGCCGCGCGGCGGATTCGGTGGGCTGATCGCGCCGCGGCTCGGCCCGCTGCTGGAGGGGCCGGGAACCAGCCGCGCCTTCCTGCTCGGCCTCATGCTCTCGGCCCTGCCCTGCGGGCTGCTCTATGCGGCGCTGGCGGCGGCCGCGGCGAGCGGCAGCGCGCTGGCCGGGGCCCTGGCCATGCTGGCCTTCGCGGCCGGCACCGCGCCGGCGCTGGTGGCGCTCGCCCTGCTCGGCCGCTTCTTCCGCCGGCGGGCGGAGCCGCTGCTGCGTCGGGCCGCGCCGCTGCTCCACGGCTTCAACGCCCTGGTGCTGCTGGCTCTCGCCTTGCGGCTGGCTTAACGGACGACCAGGTCCCGGTAGGCATGCCAGGTCGCGTGCCCGATCAGCGGCATGGCCACGACAAGGCCAAGGAAGAATGGAACCAGCGCCAGCCCGGTGAACAGCACGATCAGCCCGGCCCAGAGCGCCATGGCGCGGCTGTTCTCCATCACCGCCTGGACGCTGATCGTCACCGCCTCCAGCCAGGCGATGTCGCGGTCGATCAGCATCGGCAGCGACACGGCGGTGAGGGCGAAGCTGCCCGCCGCCAACAGGCAGCCGAAGCCCGTGCCGGTGACAAGGAAGGGCAGCAGCGCCTCCGACTGCAGCATCGCCATCGGCAGCTGCGCGAGCGAGGGCAGCGCCACGCCGCCGAAGAAGAGCGCGAAGAGCAACCCCGCGACGCGCACCCAGAACAGGTGGATAATGAGCAGCAGCACGCCCATCATGGCGATCTGCGGCCGGAAGGCCCGCATCGCTTCCGCCAGCGTCGTCGCCTGGCCCTGCTCGGCGCGGCGCGACACCTCGTAGAGCGGCGCGGCCAGCAGCGGGGCTAGGATGAAGAAGCCCGCCGTCGCCGGCAGGATAGCCCATGGCGCCCCGGCCTCGAACAGCAGCAGCGACAGCAGCCAGCCGAAGAGGGCGAGGGCGGCGCCGAGGCTGATGGCCCGGTGCGCCATCATGTCCCGCCAGCCGAGGGTGATCCACACCCAGGGCCGGTCGCTCGCCACGCGGCGCACACGGCTCCGCAGCGGGGCATTGAGCGCTTCGATCGGCATTCTTCCATCCTCAACCGCGTCCTGCCCGAGCCTAAGCATGGATGCCGCCCCGGGACCTTGATCGGGATCAAGGACGCGGCGCCTGGATCGGGCGAGTTTGCGTCAATGCCGGGGACTCATCGACCGCCCCGGCCCGGAGATGTGTCGCATGGCAGCGCTTGCCGCCCCCGCCCCCACCGAGCTTGATGTCGAGGCGCCGGTCCGCGCCTTCGCCATCGCCACGGTGTTCTGGGGCATCGCGGGCTTCCTCGCCGGCGTGGTGATCGCCGCGCAGCTCGCCTTCCCCCTGCTCAACCTCGACCTCGAATGGACCACCTTCGGGCGGCTCCGCCCGCTGCACACCAGCGCGGTAATCTTCGCCTTCGGCGGCAACGCGCTGATCGGGACGAGCTTGTTCATCGTCCAGCGCACCTGCCGCGCCCGGCTGTTCGGCGGTGAGGAGATGGGCTGGTTCCTGTTCTGGGGCTACCAGTTCTTCATCGTGACGGCCGCCGTCGGCTACCTGTTCGGCGTGACGCAGGGCAAGGAATACGCCGAGCCCGAGTGGTATGTGGACATCTGGCTGACGCTCGTCTGGGTCGCCTACCTGGTCGCCTTCGGCGGCACGATCCTCAAGCGCCGCGAGCCCCATATCTACGTGGCGAACTGGTTCCTGCTCGCCTTCATCATCACCGTCGCCATGCTGCACATCGTCAACAACCTGGCGCTGCCGGTCGGCGGTGGCATCGGCAAGTCCTATGGCGTCGCCTCCGGCGTGCAGGATGCGATGATCCAGTGGTGGTACGGCCACAACGCGGTGGGCTTCTTCCTGACCGCTGGCTTCCTCGGGATGATGTACTACTTCATCCCGAAGCAGGCGGGGCGGCCAGTCTATTCCTACCGGCTCTCCATCGTGCATTTCTGGTCGCTGATCTTCCTCTACATCTGGGCCGGGCCGCACCACCTGCACTACACCGCGTTGCCGGACTGGGCGCAGACCCTCGGCATGGTGTTCTCGATCATGCTGTGGATGCCCTCCTGGGGCGGCATGATCAACGGGCTGATGACGCTCTCCGGCGCCTGGGACAAGCTGCGCACCGACCCAGGCCTGCGCTTCTCCGTCACCGCCGTCGGCTTCTACGCCATGGCCACCTTTGAGGGGCCGGTGATGTCGATCCGCGCGGTGAACAGCCTTTCGCACTACACCGACTGGACCATCGGCCACGTCCACAGCGGCGCGCTCGGCTGGAACGGCTTCATCATCTTCGGCGCGCTCTACTGGCTGATCCCCGTGCTGTGGAACAAGAAGCTCTACTCGGAGCGCCTGGTCTCCTGGCACTTCTGGGTCGCGACCCTCGGCATCGTCCTCTACATCACCGCCATGTGGGTCAGCGGCATCATGCAGGGCCTGATGTGGCGCGCCTATGACGAGCACGGCTTCCTGCAATACGCCTTCGTCGAGACCGTCGCCGCGATGCATCCCTACTACGTCATCCGCATGCTGGGCGGCCTGCTCTACCTGAGCGGCGCACTCATCATGGCCTGGAACATCTACCGCACCGTGACGGCGAGGGAGGAGGAAGCGCCGGCCGCGCTCCCCGCCGCCCTGCCGATGGCCGCCGAGTAAGGAGGGGCCGCGCCATGAAACGCTTCACCCATGCGCTGATCGAGAAGAACCTCATCCTTCTCGGCGTGCTCACCCTGCTGACGGTCGCCATCGGCGGCCTGGTGCAGATCGTCCCGCTCTTCCTCGTCGAAACCACGATCGAGCGCGTGCAGGGCATCCGCCCCTACACCCCGCTCGAGCTGATGGGCCGCAACATCTATGTGCGCGAGGGCTGCTACCTCTGCCACAGCCAGATGGTCCGCCCCTTCCGCGACGAGGCGGAGCGCTACGGCCATTACAGCCTCGCGGCCGAGAGCATGTACGACCATCCCTTCCAGTGGGGCAGCAAGCGCACCGGGCCGGACCTCGCCCGCGTCGGCGGCCGCTACTCGGATGACTGGCATGCCGCCCATCTCCGCAGCCCGCGCGACCTCGTGCCGGCCTCGGTGATGCCGCCCTACGCCTTCCTCGACCGGCCGCTCGATGCCGAGGCGATCCGCGCCCATCTCCGCGCCCAGCGCGCCGTCGGCGTGCCCTACAGCGACGAAATGATCGCCGAGGCGGCGAACGACCTCGCCGCCCAGGCAACGCCCGAGGCCGATGCCTCCGGCTTCAGCCGCCGCTACCCGAATGCCCGCCAGGCGGCCTTCGACGCCGACCCGAAGGTGGTGACGGAGATGGATGCGCTGGTCGCCTATCTGCAGATGCTCGGTACCCTCGTCCGCTTCTCGGACGTGACGCCCGACCAGCTGCGCCAGCCCTGAGGAGCGCCTGATGGACATCCAGCGCCTGCACGAGATCCTTTCCACCATCTGGGTGGTCTGGTTCGTGCTCCTCTTCACCGGGATCCTGGCCTGGGTGCTGCGCCCCGGCAGCCGCGAGGCCGCCAATCGGCACGCCAGCATCCCGCTCCGCGACAGTCAGCTCTGAAAGCCAGGACCATGGCAAAGCAGACCGAGACCGATGCCGTCACCGGCGTCGCCACCACCGGCCATGAATGGGACGGCATCCGGGAACTCGACAACCCGATGCCCTCCTGGTGGCTCTACACCTTCTATGCCTGCATCGCCTTCGCGCTGGTCTGGATGGTGTTCTACCCGGCGCTTCCCTTCGTCCGCGGGCTGCTCGGCAACACCGCGCGCGGCGACCTGGCCGCGGTGATGGCGACCGAGCAGGCCAAGGCGGAGCCGATGCTGGCGCGCATCCGCGCCGCGACGCCGGAGGCGATCGCCGCCGAGCCCGAGCTGCGCACCTTCGCGCTGGCCGGCGGCCGCATCGCCTTCGCCAATAGCTGCGCCGGCTGCCATGGCGCGGGCGGGCAGGGCGCGCCGGGCGGCTTTCCGAGCCTCGCCGATGACGACTGGATCTATGGCGGCAGCCTCGAGGATATCCGCACGACCATCCGCCACGGCGTCCGCAACGGCGAGGCTGCCGAGGCGCGCGGCACTGCCATGCCCGCCTTCCTGCAAGCCGGGCTGACCATGCCGCAGATCGGCGACCTCGCCGAGCACGTCATCTCGCTCTCCGGCGCCGGCCCGGCCAATCCGGCGGGCGCCGCGCTCTTCGCCGATAACTGCGCCGCCTGCCATGGAGAGCGCGGCGAAGGCAACCGGCAGGTCGGCGCCCCCCGGCTGAACGACCGCATCTGGCTCTATGGCGGCGACAAGGCCTCGGTGACGCGCAGCATCGCCTACTCCCGCGCCGGCGTGATGCCCGCCTGGGAAGGCAGGCTCGACGCGGCGATGATCAACATGCTCACCGTCTACGTCCACGCGCTCGGCGGCGGGGAGCAGTAGGGGACCCGTCATGCCCGATATCGGACCGCCCCCGGCCTCGCTCTACGCCGCGCATCGGAAGATCTATCCGCGCTCGGTACAGGGCCGGGTGCGCCGCGCCAAATGGGCGGTGCTCGGCATCCTGCTCGGCCTCTATTACCTGGTGCCCTGGCTGCGCTGGGACCGTGGCCCGGGCGTGCCGGACCAAGCGGTGCTGGTGGACATGCAGCATGCCCGCCTCTTCTTCTTCTGGATCGAGCTCTGGCCGCAGGAAGTCTACTTCCTCACCGGGCTGCTCATCCTCGCCGCCATCGGCCTTTTCGCCGCGACTTCGCTCTTCGGCCGCGTCTGGTGCGGCTTCGCCTGTCCGCAGACCGTCTGGACCGATCTTTTTCTTTGGGTCGAGCGCCGCATCGAGGGTGACCGCAACGCGCGGATGAAGCGCGATGCCGGCCCGCCCTCGCGCGACCGAACGCTGCGCCGCCTCGCCAAGCATGCCGCCTGGCTCGGCATCGCCGCGGCTACGGGCGGAGCCTGGGTGATGTATTTCCAGGATGCGCCGACGCTGATGCGCTCCCCCCTCGGCGCCTCGATGGAAACCTGGTTCTTCTTCGCGCTCTTCACCGCGACCACCTATGTGCTGGCCGGCTTCGCCCGCGAGCAGGTCTGCACCTATATGTGCCCCTGGCCGCGCTTCCAGGGCGCGATGCTGGATGCCGATAGCCTGGTCGTCACCTACCGCGACTGGCGCGGCGAGCCGCGCGGCAAGCCGCGCGATGCCGGTTCCGGTGATTGCGTCGATTGCAGCGCTTGCGTGCAGGTCTGCCCGACCGGGGTCGACATCCGCGAGGGCCAGCAACTCGGTTGCATCGGCTGCGGCCTCTGCATCGACGCCTGCGACGACGTCATGCGAAAGCTGCATCGGCCGCAGGGGCTGATCGGCTTCGAGACCCTGGCCAACCTCGCCGCCAGCACCGCCGCGGCGGCGGCGTTGGAGCCGGGCCCCGCGCGCCACTCGGCCGGCATGGCCGCGCGGCGCCCTCTCCGCCTGCTGCGGCCGCGGACGCTGATGTATGCCGGTGTGCTTGCGGTTGTCGCCACCACCATGCTTGGCGCGCTGCTGCTGCGCGAGACGCTCTCGCTCACCGTGCTGCCGGAGCGCGCCCCACCCTTCGTCCGCCTTTCCGATGGCGGCATCCGTAACGCCTACCTGCTCAAGCTGGCCAATAAGAGCCGCGAGGGCGGCCGCTACACGCTGGTGCTGGAGGAAGCGCCAAGCCTGCGGCTGCTGGTGCAGGACGTGGCGACGGATGCCGCCGGCCGGCCGCTGCTGCCGGTGCAGGGCGACGGCGTCGCCAGCTTCCGCGCGCTCGTCACCGCCCCGCATGCGGCCGAGCGCCAGCCCATCCGCTTCCGCCTGCTCGATGCCACCGGCGTCCCCGTCGCCGCGGCGGAGAGCGTTTTCCTGGGACCGCAACCATGACCGCCCGCAGCTTCGACCCCGCCCGTGGCCGCTGGATCCCCTGGGTCTTCGTCGGCATGATGCTGCTGGTGGTGGGCGTGAACGCCGTGCTGATCACCTCGGCCGTGCGCAGCTTCACCGGCACCACCACCGGCCGTGCCTATGACCGGGGCCGCGCCTACAACCACATCATCGCGGAGGCGGAGCGCCAGGCGGCGCTTGGCTGGCGGGCGCATGTCACGCTGGCGGAAGGCACCCTCTCCGTCGCCGTGGCGGACCGCGTGGGCGCCCCGGTCGAGGGCTCGCTCACAGGCCTGCTGCTCCGCCCGCTCGACGGCCGGACCGTGCCGCTCGACTTCACCGAGGTGGCGCCAGGCCGCTGGTCCGCCCCTGCCCAGCCGCCCGCCGCCGGGCAATGGGAGGCGCGTCTTACCCTGCTCGACGCTGCCGGCCAGCATCTCGACATCCGCCAGAGGGTGATCGCGCCATGAGCGTCATCGGCCGCATCGCCATCCCCACCGCCGCCTGCGCCCATTGCGGCGGGACGGTGGCGGCCGATGCCCGCTACTGCTGCGCTGGCTGCGAGGCGGCGCATGGGCTGGTGGAGGGGCTCGGCCTCGACGCCTTCTACCGCCGGCGCAGCGCGGCCGATGGCGCGCTGCGGCCGGATGCCGCGCCGCCCGTCCCGCTTGCCGCCGCAGCCGTCGCGGAGGCGCCGGGGCTCTGGCGGCTCGACCTGATGGTTTCCGGCCTGCGCTGCGGCGCCTGCGTCTGGCTGGTGGAGCAGGCCCTGGCCGCCGAGCCGGACATGCTCGCCGCCCGCGCCGCGTTGACGACGCGCCGCCTCACCCTGCGCTGGCGGGGCGAGCGGGAAAGGGCGGAGGATTTCGCCACCCTGCTCGACCGCCTCGGCTTCCGCGCCGTGCCCTTCACCCCGGCCTGCCTCCGCGCCGCCGAGGATGCCGAGACGCGCAGCCTGACCCGCGCCCTCGGCATCGCCGCCTTCGGGGCAATGAACGTCATGCTCGTCTCCGTTGCCGTCTGGGTGGGCGACGACATGGGCACCGAGACGCGCGGCTTCATGCACTGGCTCGCCGCGCTGATCGGCCTGCCGACCATAGCCCTCGCCGGCCTGCCTTTCTACCGCTCGGCCCTGGCGGCGCTGCGGGCGCGGCGGACCAACATGGATGTGGCGATCAGCCTCGGTGTGCTGGCGACGGCGGCGATGTCGCTCTCCGAGGCTTGGCGCAACGGGCCCTTCACCTGGTTCGACGGGGCGACGACGCTGCTCGCCCTGCTGCTCGCCGGGCGCCTGCTCGACCGCACCGCGCGCGGCCGTGCCGGCCGGGCTGTCGCCGAATTGCTTGCCCTGCAGGACGGCATGGTCCGCCGCCTGATGCCGGATGGCCGCGCCGAGGATGTCCCCGCCGGCACCGTGCGGCCTGGCGAGCGCATCCTGCTCGCCGCCGGCGAGCGGTTGCGGCTGGATGCGGTGCTGGAGGACGCGCCGGGCCTCTTCGACCTCGCCGCGACGACGGGCGAGAGCCTGCCGCAGCCGGTCGCCCCGGGCGCGGCGGTGATGGCCGGCGCGGTCAATATGGGCGCGCCGGCGGTGTTGCGGGTGACGGCGGCGGCCGCGGAGGGCTCGCTCGCCGCCACGGCGCGGCTGCTGGAGCAGGCAGCGGCGGCGCGCGGGCGCTTCGTCACCCTGGCCGACAAGGCGGCGCGGCTCTATGTGCCGACGGTGCTGGTCGTCGCGGCCGGCACCTTCCTCGGCTGGTGGCTCGGCGCCGGGCTTGGCTGGCAGGCGGCGCTGGTGCCGGCGGTCGCGGCGTTGATCGTCACCTGCCCCTGCGGCCTCGCCATCGCGGTGCCGGCGGTGCAGGTGGTGACGGTGGGGGCGCTGTTCCGGCGCGGCGTGCTGGTGACCTCGCCGACCGCGCTCGAGCGGCTGGCCGGCATCGACCATGTCGTGCTCGACAAGACCGGCACCCTGACCTGCGGCAGGCCGTGCCTGCTGCCCGGCGACTGGACGCCCGAGGATCTCTCCGCCGCGGCCGGCCTCGCCCGCGGCAGCCGGCACCCGCTGGCCCGCGCCCTGCTCGCCGCCTGTCCCGAGGCGCCGCTGCGCCGCGATGCGGTGGAGCATCCCGGCCAGGGCATGGCCGCCGGCGCCGCCCGCCTGGGCAGCGCCCGCTTCTGCGGCGTGGCGGCGAAGGGCGACACGCCGGTGCTCTGGTTCACCGATGGCAGCTCGGAGCCCGTTGCCTTCCGCTTCGCCGATGCGCTGCGGCCGGATGCGCGGGCCGCGGTCGAGGCACTGCGCAGCCTCGGCCTAGCGGTGGAGATGCTGTCGGGCGATGCACCCGCCACGGTCGCCCGCGTCGCGGCGGAACTGGGCATCGAGGCCTGGGAGGGCGGGGCCATCCCCGAGGCCAAGCGGGCCCGAATCGCCGAGCTGCGCGCCGCCGGCCGGCACCCGTTGATGGTCGGCGACGGCATCAACGATGCCGGGGCGCTGGCCCTCGCCCATGCCGCCGTCGCCGCTCCCGGGGCTCAGGACCTGGCCCAGGTCGCAGCCGATCTCGCCCTCCGCGGCGAGGCGCTGCTCGCCCTGCCGGAGGCGATCCGCGCCGCCCGCCGGGCCCAGGCACTGGCACGGCAGAACATCGCCTTCAGCCTCGCCTACAACCTGGTGGCGGTGCCGGCGGCGGTTGCCGGGCTGGTGACGCCGCTCGGCGCGGCGGCGGTGATGGCCAGCTCCTCCATCGCCGTGATCCTCAATGCATTGCGCGCGGAAAGGCCCGGCCGATGGATGCGCTGATCGCCCTCGTTCCCGTCGCCCTGGCGCTCGGGCTGCTCGGCCTTCTCGGCTTCCTTTGGGCGCTCCGCAGCGGCCAGTACGAGGATCTCGACGGCGCCGGCGCCCGCATCCTCTTCGACGACACCGGACCCACAGAAAGGCAGCCCCGATGATCCCGAGCCGCGCGTTCTTCCTCGTCCTTTCCGTGCTGATCGCCGTGACCGGCCTCTTCGCCGCAGCCGCGGCGCATGACTACCTGCAGGCCTTCGGCCTCGGGCTCTTCGGCTTCGGCACCTTCTTCGCGTTCGGCTGCATCAAGCGGCATTTCGACGAGCGCGAGGCGGCTTACTGAGCCCCTAATGCGCACCCTCGCCGGTGGCGAGCGCTTCGAGGCCCGGCATGTCCAGCAGCCGAACCTCGCCGCGCGAGGGCTCGCGCAGCAGCCCGCCGCGGCGGAAGGCGGCGAAGACCCGGCTGACGCTCTCGATGGTCAGGCCCAGATAGTCGCCGATATCAGCCCGGGTCATCGGCAGGCTGAGGTCGAGGCCGGAGCCGCCATTGCGGCGGGTGGCGTCGCGCAGCATCAGCAGGAAGGCGGCGACCCGGCCCTCCGAGCTGCGTTGCGCCATGGCAGCCAGTTGCTCCTGTGCGGCCGCCAAGTCCTCGGCGCAAAGCTGCAGCAGGCGATGGCTGATGCCGGAGCAGCCGCGGCTCATCGCCTCCAGCTTGCCGCGGTCGACGCGGCAGACGGTTGCCTCGCAGACCAGCTCGGCATCGCAGGGGTAGCGCTCGCGGGCGGTGAAGCCGATCAGGTCGCCCGGGAAGCGGAAGCCGATGATCTGCTGCCGCCCGTCCGGCAGGGTGCGCAGCAGCTTCGCGGCGCCATCGACCAGAGTGAAAACCGCATTGGCCCGGTCGCCCTCGCGGAAGACCGCCCCCCGCGCCGGCAGCCGCACGAGCGACGAGGCTTCCGACAGGGCGAATTGATCCGCCCCGTCCAGCCCATGGCACAGGCCGCGGAAGGAACCGGCACAGCTCCCGCAGAGGGAGGCCAGGCTCTGCCGCACGGCAAGGGGGGCCGGAGTGCCCAATGATGTTCTCCCAGGTTCAAGACAGGACTCTGCGGATTCGTACTGCACTATGCAAGCACGGTGTCGTGAGCAATCCATCCAGGGTGGGCTGCCTTCATGCCGCCTACCAGACGGCGCACGGGTCGTTGCAAAGGCGAAAGCCCGCGGTGCGACCGGTGGGGTGCACCGGTCCTCGGATCCTCCTCAGGCCGCGCGCAACACACGCCCGGCCACCGCATCCAGCTTCGCCAGCATGGCGGGGTCGCGCTTCTCGGGGGCGGTGATCAGCGCATGGTCGAGGGCACGGTCGCAGCCGGCCGGGCAGGGGCCGCGCGGCTGGCCGAGCTCCGGCACCACCGCCTTCACCAGCGCCCGCGCCTTGTCGGCATTGCCGAACAGCACCTTCACCACCTGGTCCACCGTCACATGGTCATGGTCCGGGTGCCAGCAGTCGAAATCCGTGACCATGGCGACGGTCGCGTAGCAGAGCTCCGCCTCGCGGGCGAGTTTCGCCTCCGGCATGTTGGTCATGCCGATGACGCTGCACCCCCAGGACCGGTAAAGCTCGCTCTCCGCCTTGGTGCTGAACTGCGGCCCCTCCATGACGAGATAGGTCCCACCCCGCGTCACCGGCAGGCCGAGGCCGCGCGCCGCTCCCTCCAGCACATCGCCGAGGCGCGGGCAGACCGGATGCGCCACCGAGACATGCGCCACGCAGCCGGGGCCGAAGAAGCTCTTCTCGCGGGCGAAGGTGCGGTCGATGAACTGGTCGACGATGACGAAATGCCCGGGCGGCAGGTCCTCGCGCAGCGAGCCGACAGCCGAGAGGGACAGGATCTCGGTGACGCCGGAGCGTTTCAGCGCGTCGATGTTGGCCCGGTAGTTCAGCGCCGAGGGCGGCGTCGGGTGGCCGCGCCCGTGCCGGGGGAGGAAGACGCAGCGCACGCCGGCCAGCCGCCCGAAGAGCAGCTCGTCCGAAGGGTCGCCCCAGGGCGTCTCCACCCGGCGCCACTCGCGCTCCTCCAGCCCGTCGATGTCGTAGAGGCCGGAGCCGCCGATGAGGCCGATGACGGGTTCGATCATGTCGGGCATGGGTGCATCTCCGAAAGATGAGCGGCTTTTGGGCCAGCCGCGTCGCGGGATCAACCGCGGGCGGTGGCCGGGCCGGACGCGGCGGGCCATGCTGTGCCGCAAAACGCCGATCGGAGTCGCCCGATGACCGCCCGCCTTGCCTGCCTGCTCCTGCTGCTCGGCGCCTGCAGCCCCGCGAGGCCGCCGATGGAGAGCAACCGCGTCGAGCGCGGCACCGCCCTGCCGCCGCCCGACCTGCCCACCAAGCCGACCCCCTGAATTGCAAAGGGCCGCCCGAGGGCGGCCCTTTCCTTGTCTACAACCCGAGCCCTGCCGAAGCCCCGGTCATCGAGTGGCAACCGGCGCCCAGCGGCACCGCCATGGGGTCAATGCACGTCGGCCCAGACCTTGCGCTTCACCGCATAGGCGAGGCCGCCGAGGATGGTGAGGAAGAGGATGATCTTCACGCCCATCGCCTTCCGCTCCTCAAGCTCCGGCTCCGCCGCCCAGGTCAGGAACTGCGTCACGTCGGTTACCATCTGGTCGACCGTCGCCCGTGTGCCGTCGTGGTACTCAACCTGCCCGTCGGAGCTGATCGGCTGCGGCATGGCGATCTGATGGCCGGCGAAGTACTTGTTGTAGTGCATGCCATCGGCGATCTGCATGCCGGCCGGCGGGTCTTCATAGCCGACCAGCAGGGCATGGATGTAGTCCGCCCCACCCTCGCGTGCCTTGGTGATGACCGAAAGATCCGGCGGGTAGGCGCCGTTGTTGGCCGCCCGCGCCGCCTGCTCGTTGGGGAAGGGGCTCCTGAACCGGTCGGAGGCGCGGCCGGGCCGCTCCACCATCTGGCCCTCGTCATTCGGCCCGTCCATCACCTGCACCGTCGCCGCGATGCCCGCCACCTCGGCCTCGGAAAGGCCGAGCTGCCGAAGGTTGCGGTAGGCGAGCAGGTGCATCGAGTGGCAGCTTGAGCAGACTTCCTTGTAGACCTGGAAGCCACGCTGCGCCGAAGCGCGGTCGAAATGCCCGAACAGACCGTCGAAGGAGAAGCGTGTATCCGGCAAGCTGATGGATTCGCTGGCGGCGAGGGCGGGCGTCGCCCCCGCCATCAGCCCGAGGCCGAGGACCAGCGCCCGAAGGCTAGGGAAAGCAGGCATATCAGGCCTTCTCCATCGGCTTGCTCATGGCGCCCGCCGGCAGCGGCCCACCGCCGCGCAGCACCGGGCGGGCAATGCTCTCCGGCAGCGGCAGCGGCCGCTCCAGCCGCCCGAGCAGCGGTAGGATCACCAGGAAGTACAGGAAGTAATAGGCCGTGGCGACCCGGGCGATGGTGACGAAGGGCTCCTCCGGCGGCTTGCCGCCGACATAAAGCAGCACGATGAAGCAGAGGCACCACACCGCGAAGAAGGGCCGCGCCAGCGGGCGGAACCGCATGGAACGCACCGGCGAGGTGTCGAGCCAGGGCAGCACGAAGAGGATGGCGATGGAGCCGAACATCAGCAGCACGCCGCCGAGCTTGTCCGGCACCGCGCGCAGGATCGCGTAGAAGGGCAGGAAGTACCATTCCGGCACGATATGCGGCGGCGTCACCAGCGGGTTCGCCGGGATGTAGTTGTCCGCATGGCCCAGCAGGTTCGGGAAGAAGAACACCAGCGCCGCGAAGACGATGAAGTAGACGACGAGGCCGACGCTGTCCTTCGCCGTGTAGTACGGGTGGAACGGCACCGTGTCCTGCGGCCCCTTCGGGTCGATCCCGAGCGGGTTGTTGGAGCCGGTGATGTGCAGCGCCGCGACGTGGAGGAAGACGACGCCGAAGATCATGAAGGGCATCAGGTAGTGCAGGCTGAAGAAGCGGTTGAGCGTCGGGTTGTCGACGCTGAAGCCGCCCCAGAGCCAGGTGACGATGCTCTCGCCGACCAGCGGGAAGGCGCTGAACAGGTTGGTGATGACGGTCGCGCCCCAAAAGGACATCTGGCCCCAGGGCAGCACGTAGCCCATGAAGGCCGTCGCCATCATCAGCAGGAAGATGACCACGCCGATCATCCACAGCAGCTCGCGCGGCGCCTTGTAGGAGCCGTAGTAGAGCCCGCGGAAGATGTGGATGTAGACGACGATGAAGAACATCGAGGCGCCGTTGGCGTGCGCATAGCGCAGCAGCCAGCCGTAATTCACGTCCCGCATGATGCGCTCGACGCTGTCGAAGGCCATGCCGGTATGCGCCGTGTAATTCATCGCCAGGAAGATGCCGGTGGCGATCATGATCACGAGGTTGACCATGGCCAGCGCGCCGAAATTCCAGAAGTAGTTGAAGTTACGGGGCGTGGGGAACGTCCCGTACTCCTTCTGCATCATGGTGAAGACGGGCAGGCGGGCATCGACCCAGCGGATGACCGGGTTCTGGAAGTCGCTCTTGTGAAGGCCAGTGGCCATGGGTGGGCTCCTCAGCCGATCCGGATCTGCGTATCGGAGGTGAAGGCGTAACTCGGAATAGCCAGGTTGGTCGGCGCCGGCCCTTGCCGGATGCGGCCCGAGGTGTCGTAGGCGCTGCCATGGCACGGGCAGAACCAGCCACCGAAGGGGCCGCGCTGGTCGGTGGGTTTCTGCCCGAGCGGGATGCATCCCAGATGGGTGCAGATGCCGATCACGACCAGCCACTGATCTTTTTTGACCCGTGTCTGGTCCGGTTGCGGGTCTTTCAGCTCGGAGAGCGGCACATTGCGGGCCGCCTTGACCTCATCCTCGGTGCGGTTGCGCACGAAGACCGGCTTGCCGCGCCAGACCACCGTGATGGCGGAGCCGGCGGCGATCGGCTTCAGGTCGATGTCCGTGGTGGAGACTGCCAGCGTGTCGCGCGCCGGGTTCATCGAGCTGATGAATGGCCAGGCGATCGCGCCGACGCCGACCGCCGCGAAGGAACCCGCCACGAGTTGCAGGAAATCCCGGCGGGTCTCGCCTTCCTGCGGCGCCGGTTGCGCCATGCTATGGGCCATGCCTCATCGTCCCTGATCGCGGCCCTCGCCTACTCCCGGGGCGGGAGGGGAGGGCCGAATGCGATTGCTGCGGTCGGGTCGGACAGGATCCGCCAAGCATGGATCGTGCCCCCTGACGCGCTGCGCCGCATATAAAGGTACGCTATGCAGGGTGGCAATCCGCCGGGCGGGCAATCATCCGGCTATTGTTTCGCCCCGCCGGCGCCAAGGAGAGGAAATCGGTGACCGAGACCATGCCCCCCGGCCAGGACCCCGCCGCGCATCGCTTGGCCGAGCCCGCCCGCCTCTGGTTCGAGAGCCTGCGCGACCGGATCTGTGCCGATTTCGAATCGATCGAGCGGGAGTGCGACACGGGCCCCCATGCCGGCATGCCGCCCGGCCGGTTCGAGCGCACCGCCTGGACGCGGGAGGGCGGCGGCGGCGGGGTCATGGCGGTGATGAAGGGCCGGGTCTTCGAGAAGGTCGGGGTCAACTGCTCCACCGTCCATGGCGAGTTCTCTCCGGAATTCCGCAAGCAGATCCCAGGTGCCGAGGCGGATCCGCGCTTCTTCGCCACCGGCATCTCCCTCGTCGCCCACATGCGCAGCCCGCGGGTGCCGGCGGCGCATATGAACACCCGCTTCCTCTCCACCTCCCGCGCCTGGTTCGGCGGCGGCGGCGACCTCACCCCAATGGCGCTCGACGCCCCCGAATCGGGGGAGGACGCCGTTCGCTTCCACGCCGCCTACCGGGCGGCCTGCGACCGCCACGATCCCGGCTACTACCCGCGCTTCAAGGCTTGGTGCGACGAGTATTTCTGGCTCCCCCACCGGGGCGAGGCGCGCGGGCTCGGCGGCATCTTCTTCGACTGGCTCGGCGACCGGACGCCCGGCCATGGGGCGGATCGGGACTTCGAGTTCGTCAAGGATGTCGGCCTCGCCTTCCTGGAGAGCTACCCGGCCATCATCCGCCACCGGATGCGCGAGCCCTGGACGCCGGCCGAGCGCGAGCATCAGCTCATCCGCCGCGGCCGCTACGTGGAATTCAATCTGCTCCACGACCGCGGCACGCTGTTCGGCTTGAAGACCGGCGGGAATGTGGAGGCGATCCTCATGTCCCTGCCGCCGGAAGCGAAATGGCCCTGACAGGCGCATTGCCGCCTCCCGCCGCCCTGGTCCAGGCTGGGGCGGAATACCGAGGAGACGCCCGATGCGCGCAGTCTGGTACGACCGGCAAGGCCCAGCCGGCGAGGTTCTGACCTATGGCGAGTTGCCGACGCCGAGCCCGGGGCCGGGCGAGGTGCTGGTCCGCCTCGCCACCTCCGGCGTCAACCCCTCCGACTGGAAGAGCCGCAGCGGCCGCGGCCGGCCGATGGCCTTCCCCCGCGTCATCCCCCACAGCGACGGCGCCGGCCATGTCGAGGCGGTGGGGGAGGGGGTGCCGCGCCAGCGCATCGGCCAGCGGGTCTGGATCTGGAACGGCCAATGGAAGCGGCCCTTCGGTACCGCCGCGGAATACATCGCCCTGCCGTCGGAGCAGGCGGTGCCCTTGCCCGAGCATACCGGCTTCGCCGAGGGCGCCTGCCTCGGCATCCCGGCGCTGACCGCCCTCCATGCCGTGCTGACCGATGGCGGGGTCACCGGCCAGCGGGTGCTGGTCACCGGCGGTGCGGGTTCGGTCGGCCACTACGCCATCCAGTTCGCCCGGCTGCTCGGGGCTGCCCAGGTCATCGCCACCGTCAGCGGCGAGGCGAAGGCGGCCCATGCCATGGCCGCCGGCGCCGACCATGCGGTGAATTACCGCAGCGAGGATGTCGCCGACCGCGTCCTGGCGCTGACCGGCGGCCAGGGGGTGGACCGGGTGGTGGAGGTCGACGTCACCGGCAACGCCCCGCTGCTGCCGCGCCTCATGGCCCCGGGCGGGGTCTGCGCCGCCTATGGCGCGAACGGCGCCGAGGCGGCGGTCAATTTCGGCGCCGCCATCCTGCGCGGAATCGCGCTGCGCTTCTTCATCGTCTACGAGCTGAGCCCGGCCCAGCGCGCAACCGCCCTCGGCGCGCTGACCCCCTGGCTGGAGCGCGGCCTGCTCCGCCATGCGGTCGCCGCCCATGCCCCGCTCGCCGACTGCGCCGCGGCGCAGGATGCGGTGGAGAAGGGCGCCTATATCGGCAACCTCGTGCTGGATTGCTGACCAGGCCGGTCAGCCCTCGGGCCGGGCCTTCAGGTCGCGGATGCGCGGGTCGGCGGTGAGGTCGAGGAGGTCGATCTCCTCCTCGATGACATGGAAGGCGTCGTCGCCGATCGTCCCGTAGGAGCGGAGCGCGGCCAGCACCCGCCGCTGCGCCGCCACCGCCTGGCGTTGCAAGCCGGCGAGATCCTCGCCGCCGCCCTCCGCCGGGCTCAGCCGGGCGAGATATTCCCGCTGCAGCACCTCCGCCGCCCGGCCCGGTGGGGCGGCGTGCAGCACCTCGAGTGCTGCCCGCGCCGTCGCCTGTCGGGCCAGCGCCACCTCCCGCTCCACCCCGCCGTCATCCGGCAGGCCGAGCCGCTCCAGCAGCCAGCGCAGGCTGAGCCCCTGCAGCACCAGGGTCACCAGCGCCACGGCGAAGGCGGTCAGCAGGATCAGGTCGCGGTAGGGAAAGTCTTCCGGCAGGGCCAGCGCCGCGGCCAGGGTGACGATCCCGCGCATGCCGCACCAGGATATGACGATGCCGCCCGCTATGGTCGGTGACCGCTCGGTCCGCTTGCCCAGGCGGGCGACGAAGACATAGCCCATCACCCAGGCGAAGCGCATGAGGATGACGACGGCGCAGGCGGCCGCGGCGAAGCCGACATCGCGCCACTGCCACCCGCCCAGCCGGTCGAGGATGCCGCGCAGCTGCAACCCGATGAGGATGAAGGCCAGCAGGTTGAGGACGAAGACCGCCACCTCCCAGACCGCATAGCTGGCGATTCGCTCCTTGCCCCCTATCCGTGACGGCGCCAGGCGGGCGATCGTCATCGCATAGGCCACCATGGTGATGATGGCCGAAAGGCCCAGCCGCTCCGCCAGCAGCCAGACCGCGAAGGTGCCGAGGAACTGCACCAGCACGGCAACCGCCAGGTCCTCCCTGTGCATCGACAGCCTGAGCCAGACCCAGGCGGCGGCGATGCCGAACAGCGCCCCGCCGCCGCAGGTCAGCAGCAGCAGCGGCACCACCTGCCAGCCGCTTACCGCCCCGCCCATGGCGGCGCCGACCGCGACGCGGAACAGCAGCAGCGCCGTCGCGTCGTTCAGCAGGCTCTCGCCTTCCAGGATCACCAGCACCCGGTGCGGTGGCCGCAGCTGCCGCAGCACCGCCGCCGCGGCCGAGGCATCGGGCGGCGCCACGATGGCCCCGAGCGCGATCGCCGCGGCCCAGGGCAGGCCCGGCTCGATCAGCCGCGCCACCCAGGCGACGGCGAAGGCGGTGCAGAGCACGCAGACCAGCACCAGCCCGCCGACCGGCCGCCAGTTGGCCTTCAGGTCGCGCGGCGAGGCATCGTAGGCGGCATCGAGCAGCGTCGGCGCGACGAAGAGGGCCAGCGCCAGCTCCGGATCGAGGGTGACCTCCGGCAGCCCGGGCACCAGCGCGCCGCCGGTGCCGGCGAGCGCCAGCAGCGCCGGATAGGGCGCGCGCAGCCGCTTCGCCAGCGTCGCCAGCAACGCGCCGGCCAGCAGCAGGAGGATGACCGTCTCGAAGATCAGCATGCGGCACCTTTCCCGGCGAGGGCTCTGCGGTCATCTTGCCCTGGCGAAACCGAATCCGGGAGAGAACCAACATGATCCGCCGCCGCGCCCTGCTCGCGGGCGCACCGGGCCTGCTCGCCGCCCCCGCCCTGGCCCAGCCCCTCGGCGATTGGCCGAACCGGCCGATCCGAGCCATCATCCCCTGGCCGCCCGGTGGCTCGACCGATGTGCTGGCACGCCTGGTCTGCGAGCAACTCGGCCAGAAGCTCGGCCAGAATTACGTGCTGGAGAACCGCCCTGGCGCCGGCGGCAACATCGGCATGGAAGCGATCGCGAAATCCGCGCCGGACGGCTATACCCAGGGCCCGGCGACCATCGCCAACCTTTCCATCGCGCAATTCCTCTACTCGCGGCTGCCCTTCGACCCGGAGAAGGACTTCTCGGTCATCTCCATGCATTGGGAGCTGCCGAACGTGCTGGTGGCGCCGGCGCAATTCTGCCCCGCCAACAATGCCCGCGAATTCATCGAATGGGCCCGCGCCCGGACGAACGGCGTCTCCTTCGGCAGCCCGGGGGTCGGGACCACGGCGCATCTCTGCGGCAGCATGTTCTGCGACCGGCAGAAGATCGACGGCCAGCATGTCCCTTTCCGCGGCGCGGCGCAGATCATCCCGGCTATGCTGGCGGGCGACCTGACCTTCGCCATCGACAACTTGGCCAGCTACATCCCGGTGATCCAGGAAGGCCGGATGAAGGCCTTCGCCGTGACCAGCCCGCAGCGCTGGCCCTCCCTGCCGAACATCGCGACCATGGGCGAGGCCGGTATACCTGACTTCACCGTCACCTCCTGGTGCGCCTGGGTCGGCCCGGCGGGAATGCCGCGGCCGATCGTCGAGCGGGTGAATGCGGCGATGAAGGAGGTGGCGGAGGACCCCGCCATGCAGCGGCGCTTCGAGCAGACCGGCGCCCGCTGCGTCTGGAGCACGCCGGAGGATGCGGTGAAGCACGCCGCGAGCCAGCGGCCGATGCTCAAGGAGATGGTCCGCATCTCCGGCGCCCGTATGGACTGAGGCGCCGCTCCGCCGGGGTTACCGGTCCTGCTGGTAGCCCTGGTGGGTGGTGTTCTGCTTGATGTCGCCCTGCCGGCCCTGTTCGCCGAGGTTGCGGTCGCGGCTCGACTTCGTGGCCTCGGCTTGCTGGGCGCCCATGTCGCCCTCGGGGCTCTGGGCCCCCGGGCCATGCGGGCTGCGGTTGGCCGGCGGGACCGGCGGCAGATGAGCCTTGGATGACATGGCGTCCCCCATTGTTAGCGTGTGATCCCCCTCAACGCCGCCCCGGCGCGGCGCGTTCCGCCGCCCGCCCCTGGTAATCCGCCGCGCCGCGCCGCATACCCCCGCCATGCCTGCTTCCAGCACCGCGCCGCTCTGGCTCAACAGCCTGTTCGTGGACCACGCCCTGCTGCGCCTGGGCTGGCGGAATTGGGGGGTGGTGGAGGCCGGGCGGCTCTACCGCTCCAACCACCCGATGCCCTGGCAGCTCGCGGCCGCCGCCCGCCGCTTCGGCCTGCGCACGGTGATCAACCTGCGCGGCGAGCGCACCGGCTGCGGCTCCGACCGGCTTGGCCGGGCGGCGGCGGCGGAACTCGGCCTCGTGCATATCGACGCCCCTTTCGAGAGCCGTGGCGCCCCGCACAAGGACCGCATCCTTCGTCTGGCCGAGATCTTCCGCACCATGGAGGAGCCGGCGCTGATGCATTGCAAGTCGGGCGCCGACCGCACCGGCCTCGCCGCCGGCCTCTGGCTCCTGTTGCAGGGGCGGCCGCCGGCGGAGGCGCTGGCGCAACTCTCTCTCCGGCACGGCCATGTCCGGCAAAGCCGCACGGGCATCCTCGATGCCTTCTTCCTCGCCTATGCCGCAGCCCATGCGCGGGAGGGCAAGCCCTTCCTCGACTGGCTGCGCGACGATTATTCCGAGGCGGCGCTGCGCGAGGCCTTCCAGTCCCGCGCCTGGGCCGACCGGCTGGTGGACGGCATCCTCCGCCGCGAGTAGGTCAGCCCAGCAGCCCGAAACGCACCGCCATCCGGTGGATCCGCCCGACGAGGAGGTTGCAGAGCACCGTTCGCGTCAGATGGAAGCCGAGCACCAGCGGCACGCCGAGCTCCAGCGCCTTGGCCGTCAGCGCCATCTCCGGCATGCCGCCCGGCGCCATGCCGAGGATCATCGCCGCATAGGGCAGGCCGGCCGCGGCCCCGATCCCGACGGCGAGCAGGGTCAACAGCAGCGACAGGACCCCGGCCGAGATCACCGCCGCGAGCGCCAGCCGGTGCGAGGCCATGAGGAAGCTCCGCGTCAGCCGCGTCCCGAGCGAGGCGCCCATCGCCACCTGGGCCGCGTCGATCAGCGGCACGGGCACGCCGGACGGGAGATGGCCGCTCGCGGCAAGGGCGATGCCGAGGGCACAGGGCCCGAGCATCCACGGATTCGCCATGCCGATCCGTTGCAACGGCCAGGCCAGCACAAGCCCCGCCGCCGCCATGCCGATCAGCCCCGGCCACCAGGTTTCCGCCCGGGCCGCGGTGAAATCGGCGAAGTCGCCATGCGGCGCCAGCCAGCCGAGCAGCGGCGGGAAGGTCAGCACCACGACCAGGACGCGCATGGTCTGCGCCAGGGTGACAGTCGGGACGGAGGCCTTCGCCTCCTGCGCCAGCACCGCCATGACGATGACGCCGCCCGGCACCGCGCAGAAGAAGCCGGTCTGCCGGTCCGTCCCTGCCAGGCGGGTGAAGAGCTGCGCGACGACGAGGCCGGAGAGGATGGCGAGCACCCCGCCGAGCAGCATCACCGGCAGGGCGCCCATCACCGCCGCCAGCACGGGGCCGGAGAAGGTGATGCCGAGCCCGAGGCCGAGGAAGACGAGACCCGCCGGCCGTGCCCAGCCCGGCATCGCAACCGGCCGGCTCCAGGCCAGCGCCGCGGTCGCCGTCATCGCCCCGATCATCCAGGCGAGCGGCACATGCAGCAGGTCCATCGCCCCGCCTCCGAGCGCCGCGCCGGCGGCGGTGACGAGCTGGGTGCGGAGCAGGGAGGGGAGACGGGTCAAGCGCGGCAGGGTCGCCCACGCCCAGGCGGAGGTCAAACCGCCGGGGCTTGTCGTTATTTTGAGACGGCCTTAACCCGGGATTCACCGCCGTCGCATTATCCCGCCTATCAGCCACCATCATCCCGCCGAACGCCATTCCCCCGATCGCCAGCCGCGGCCCGGACTCCTCCCATGTCCGCCCGGCGGCATCCGTAGCGGCCATGGCGCCGGACCCGCGGCCGATGGCGCAGCCCAACCCGAGCATGCGGATCGACCCCTCGCTTGGCATCGTGGTGATGGAATTCCGCGACCGCTCCGGCGCCATCGCCGCCACCTTGCCGACGCAGCGAGAACTGGATGCCTACCGCTCCGCCCAGCGCCGCGGCGGAGCGGAGCACCGCGCCGCCCAGCCGTCACCGCAGCCCACGCCACCCATGGCCGAACCCGCCTAGCCGCCGTTCAGCGTCAGCGTCGCCCGCCCCTCGGGCTGGCCGGGCGACCGCGTGGTGGCGAGCGGTGCGATGCTGAGAACCTCCTCCTCGTGCCGCATCACCCGCCGCGCCAGCTTCAGCGCCTGGTAGCAGTCATCGGCTTCGGCGAAGCCCAGCGCCTGGCGCAGCATCTCCCGCGCCAAGGCCGAGGTTGTTGCCTGCTGGAAGTCGCTGATCAGCGCGCGCGCCGCCTGCAGGCCGCCCGCCCGCTCCTCATCCGTGCCGATATAGGCCGTCTGCAGGGCGAAGTAGATGCGGCGGGCCGGCGTCGTCGCGGCTTCCGGCGGCATGATCTGCTTGCCGAAAAGGAAGCGCGCCTTGGCCGCCAGCTCGATCCGCGTGCGGTTGCGGAAGCGGATCGGGGCGCCATTGACGACCATCATGTCGCCCTGCCGCAGTTCGAGCACCAGCGTGGACATTCTTGTTCCTTTCGGCTCCGCGTGGCGGAGAGTTGGCGGATCGTCGCATGCGTCGCTTAACGCGGACTGAAACCCGGCACGCCCTTCAGCGCAGGTAGCTCACGAGGCTGAGGGAGGCGATCGTGCCGATCGCGTTGTAGCTGGCCTCGAGCGCGGTCTTGGTCGCCTGCATACGGGTCAGCACTTCAGCCATGTCCACCTCCTCGATATCGGCGAGCTGCGCCTTCAGGGAATCGTGCATCTGGCCGTGGCGGGTTTGCATGTCGGTGAGCTGCTGCTCGGTCTGGCCGAGCGCGCCCTGCTCGTCGGCAAGCGCGTTGGAGGCACTCTGCAAGCCGTGGCGGATGGTATCCGCGAGCGCCTTGAAATCCTCCTGGGAGGCGGTTTGCGCCGGGGTGAGGGCGGCGATGCTCGCCAGGCCCCGCAACAGGTCCCGCGCCCAGGAGCCGGTGGTCTCCCCCGCCGAGGTCGCGGCCGCGTTGCGGTTGGCGAAGAGGCCGATCGGCGTCGCCGTGCCATCGGCCGAGACCACGCTCCGCCGCGGCTCGCCGCCGCCGCGCGACGGGTCGGCGACGAAGGCGGAGAAGGGGGTGACGCCGGTGCTGTCGTCGAGCGCCGCCGCCCTGGTCGCCGCCGCCACCGCCGCCGCATTGCCGCCGCCGAGCATGCCGATGGCCGTGGCGATCCCTGCCGCCATCCCGCCGGTCGGCAACCCGTCCGGGTCCGGCACCGGCGGATTGGCGAAGTCGCTGCCGCCGAAGAGGTATTCGCCGCCCTGCTGCGCATTCAGCAGCTGGCCCACCTCCACCAGCGCCTGCCGCGCCTGGCTGGCATAGAGCGGCAGCACGTCCGGGTTGTTTGCATCCAGCTTCACCGCGATGACGGAGCCGAATTTTCGGGCGATGTCGGCGATCCGCCCGAGCGCCTGCTGCGTCGCCTCGGTGCGCGAGAGCGCCTGGCCGATCAGCGTGCCATAGGTGTCGCGCCGCGCGATCTCCGCCCGCAGGGAAAGCGCCCGCGGCAGCTGCGCGCCGAGATCGGCGGGCCGCTCGCTCTTCAGCCCGGTCGCCTGCTGCCGCGTCAGCGTCAGCAGCCGGGCGCGCAGCACCGCCGTGTCGGTGTCGAGCCGCCCGATGATGTCGATCCCCGGCATCGGTCCTTCTCCTTCAGCGCATGGCGCCGAGCAGCGAATCCCACATGGCCTGCAGGGTACTGATCACCTTGGCATTGGCCGCATAGGCGTTCTGCAGGGTCACCATCCCCGCCATCTCGGCATCGACATCGACGCCGGAGGTGGCGGTGAAGCGGTCGTTGAGCGCATTCTGCAGCCCGGCCGCCTGGGCCTTCGCCTCGGTCGCCGCGGCACGGTCGCCGAGCTGCGCGGCGGTGACGGCGCTGGCATAGTCGGCGATCCGCGCCGCGGGCATGAAGGGCGAGGCCAGCGTGCCGTCCGGCCCGAGGCCGGCGCTGGCGATCGGCGGCCAGGGATTGCCTTCCGAGGCCTCGGCGCCGAGGCTGTGGTTCAGCACCCGCTCGATCATGGTAGCGAAGCCAGCTGGCCCGCCCGGCGGGTTGGGGATGAAGCCGTCTGGACCGCCGGCGCTCGGCGTCACCGCATGGGTGCCGTCGCGCAGCAGGCTCGGGTCGGCCGAGACCGCGCTGCCGAGCCGGATGCGTCCGGCGAAGCCGGCCTGCGCGCTGCCGGCATAGGGCAGGGCCGGGTCGGGAACCGTGCTGCCATCCGCATCGGTGAAGAGCGTCAGCCCCTGCCGGTCGAAGCGGCTGGCGAGGTTGGCGGCGACGAGGTCCGTCTCCGCCTGGTAGCGCGGCAGGGTGCGGTCGCGCATCGCCACGTATTCGCCGAGCCGGCCCCCGGCGATCTGGCCGGTGACGTCGGCACCGTTCAGCGTGATCCCCGGCAGGGTGCCGCCGGCGCCATGGAAGGCATCCGGCGCGACCGAGGCTGGCGTCGTCGCCAGCAGGTCCCGCGCCCGGTCGAGCGGCAGCACCAGCCCGCCGCGGGCGATGAGCAGCAGGTCGCCATCCGGCTTGCGGACGGCTTGGATCTCCATGCTTTGCGAGAGGGCGGCGATCGCCTGGTCGCGCTCGTCCTCGAGCCCGGCCCGGTCGCCGCCGGTGCCGGATTTGATCAGCACGGTGAGGGTGGCGATCTGCTTCAGCGCCGCATTGGCCGTGGCGACCTCGGTGACGATGCCGTCCTGCGCCTGCTGCCGTGCCGCGCCGATCGCCGCCGAGACGTCGTTGAGCCGACGGGCGACGGCGCCTGCCGCGGCCAGCGCCGCCCGCTGCTGCCCGGCATCGGCGGGGGGGGCCC
>NZ_KN676113.1:3327018-3827758 GCF_000802185.1 Belnapia sp. F-4-1
GAAGGCGGTCGACAGCACCGCCACCGCATCGCCGAGCGTCGCCCGGTCGGCGGTCGCGCCATGCGCCTGCTCGATGCCGGTCAGCAGCTCCTCGCGCAGCGTGGCGGCAGCGGCGGCGCCGCGGCTCCGGTCGAGCCGGCGAGCAGGGCGAGGTCCACCGCACGCTGCGTATCGCCGCTGCGCAGCCCGGCCGGCATCTCGGCGACGACGAGCGAGCGCTGCTCGACCGTCTTCCGCACATAGCCCGGCGTCTCGGCATTGGCGACGTTCTGCGAGGCCTGCGCCAGGCTGCGCTGGACCGCGGCGAGGCCGCTGCGGGCGATGCCGAGGGCGAGGTCGAGGCTCATCGCTCAGCCCCCTGCCTCAGCGCCGCATGTTGATTGTGTCCTGCAAAAGCTCATCCGTCGCGCTGACGACCTTGGTATTGGCCGTATAGGCGCGCTGCGCGACGATCAGCTTGCTGAACTCGCTGGCGATGTCGACATTCGAGCGTTCGATGGAGCCGATCACGAGCTTGCCGACGCCGTTGGAGGCGGCATCCGTCACCCGCGCCTCGCCCGATTCCGGCGTACGCATGAAGGCCTGGCCGTCGAGGCGTTGCAGCCTGTCCGGGTCGTTGAAGGCGACGAGGGGGACGCGGGCGATGACCCGGCTCTGCCCATTGTCGTAATTCACCGCCACGTCGCCGTTGGTGCGCATGCTGAGCGAGGAGAAGGCGCCGAGCGGCACGCCGTCCTGCGTCAGGTTGCGCAGGGCGAATTCCGAGCCGGCATACTGGGTCAGCCCCACGGCCTTGCCGAATTGCCCGAGCGAGAGGGATACCTCTTGCGGCCCCTGGCCGAAATCGACGCTGAAGCTCACCGCTGCGGGATCGCCCACGGCGTTGGTCGGCGGCACGCTCATGGCACTGACCGCACCGAAGGTGCCGATGGTGCCATCCGCCACGGCCGGCGAGGCGCCCGCGCCGAAATTCAGCTCGACGGTGCGTGTCGTCGGGACGGTGTCGTCCGGTACGACGACCTCCAGCGTCCAGTGGTTGGTGCTGGTCCCCGGGCTGAACATGAGGTTCACCGTATGGAGCCTGCCGAGCGTGTCGTAGAGCTGCGCCTGGGTGGTGACGGCCGAGGTGGGCATGGTGGCGGGGAGGTTCGCCGCAAGGTCGATCTGCTTGGTGGCGATGGGATTGAAGACCTGCTGGTTCACCCGGATCGGCTCGATCGTCGTGCGGTCCGGGTTGCCGCCGGCATCGACCGGCCAGCCCTTCAGGTAGTAGCCCGAGCCGTTCGTCAGGTAACCGTCCGAGTCCCGCGCGAAGTCGCCGGCGCGGCTAAAGAATTGCCGCTCGTCGAAGACCGGCTGGCCGTTCACCGTACCCTTGGCTTGCGCCACGCTGAAGAAGCCCTGGCCGCCGATCGCCATGGCGAGCGGGTTCTCGGACTGCTCGATCGTGCCCTGCACCGTGTTGGTGTAGGAGGGCATGGCGATCGTCGCCCCCGGCAGGTTGTTCGTCTGGCTCGAGGAGGTGATGTAGGAGATGAAGTTGGTATCGACGCGCTTGTAGCCGACGGTCTGGCTGTTTGCGATGTTGTCCGAGATGTTGCCGAGCGAACGGCTCTGCGAGGTGAGGCCGCTGATGGCGGCGGTGAGCGAGCCGAAGAGGGACATGGTCGGGCCTCCGTCATCCAGGAGCCGCGCCGCGCAGTGGATGCGGCCCGGCCTTCGTCGTGCCGGGCTTCGCAGGCGGCGTGCCAGCGCCGGGACGGGTCGGGGCAGCCGGTCCTGCCGCCTGCTCGGCAGGCTTTGCCGAGCAGGCGGCGGAGCTTGCCGCCGCGATGGGCCTGGGGACTGGCCCGGGCTTCGCACCGGGGGCGCGCCGCTGGACCGGACCGCCATGGACCTCACCGCCCTCCCGCCGTCACCGACGGCGCCGCCTGCTTCCCCCGCTGCCGCTGCCGGCAAGCCGCCGGCACCGAGTGATGGCGATTTTGCCGCCCTGCTGCTGCGTGCCGGCCAGGACGTGACCGAGCCTGCCATGCCCGCGGCGCTGGCGCCGGCCGGTCTCCCGCCGGTTGCGGTCCCGGTCGCCACGCCTTCCCCGGCGCCGCCCGCGGCACCCGGCCTGCTGGACCCCGCCCAACCCGGAACCGCGGCCGACGGCGGTTCCGAGGAATGGGGGAGGCCGGCGAAGCGCAGGATGCGGAGGCGCCCGATCTGGCGGACATGCCCCCGGCACTGGCCGCGGGCGCCATGCCGCTGCCCATCCCGCCTCCGCCACCCGTGCCGGCGATGACAGGGCTTCCGCCCTCGGTCCGCGCGTTCCAGGCAGGCACTGCCGCCGCGGCCGGGGCGGGGCGACCCGTCCTCGCCACGGCCACCGGCACCACCCCTGAGGCTCCGCCGACGGCTTTGCCGGACGGAAACCAGCCGGATCAGCCCGCGATGGCCGAACCCTTCGGTGGCGGGATGCCTGCCGCCACCTGGCCGGAGGCCGGGGCGCCGCCGCGGCCGGCGCCGCGGGCCGGCCCGGCGCCCAGCCCAGCGTCCGACCCCTGGGCCGCCGCCGTCCAACAGGCTGCCGCGCCACCCGCCGCGGGTGCCGCGCAAGCGAATGCCGCGCCGCAGGAGCCAACCTCGGCCTCGCCGGACCCCGTGCCGGCCACGCCGCCGCCAATCCCGCGACCGCGTCAGGCCGCTCCGGAGGACCCGGCGAAGCCGTCACCCTCGCGCGACCGGCCGATGGCCCTCGCCGCCGCCATCGGCCAGGCCACGGCCCAGGAGCAGATGCTTGCCCCCTCGGACCAGCCCGCGCCGCTGCCCGAGCGGATCGGGCCGGAGCCGGCCGCTCTCCTCCCCGTACCGCATTGGCCCGCCGAGTCGGCGAAGGCGCAACCCGCCCCACCGGATCCGCTCCAGGCGATGCCACAGGGCCTGAGTCCGTTGTCCACGGCCCCCGCATCCACCGACGGCATTGCCCCGGCTGCCCCGGCCGGCACCGTGCCTGTCGCCCCACCGCCGCCGCCGGCGCGCCAGGTCGCGCAGGTGACGATCGCCCTTGCCCTCGGTCAGGGCCGGGCGCCGCGGCTCACCGTAGCGCTGGAGCCGGAGAGCCTCGGCCGGGTCGAGATCCGCATCGAGCGCGGGGCGGATGGCGATGCCGCCTCGGTCCGGGTCCTGGCGGAACGGCCGGAAACCCTGGCCCTGCTGCAACGCGATGCGCGGGAACTCGACCGAACCCTCGCCCAGGCCGGTGTCGTCGTAGCCAGCGGGGGAATGCAATTCGGCCTCTCCGGCGGGCAGGGCGGCGCGACGCAGGACCAGCGCCCGCAGCAGCAGGGCGGCGGGCAAGGGCGCGATCAGGGGGGAGGGCAGGCGCCGCTCGCCCTGGCCGGCCCGGTCCAGACCACGCTCAACGCCCTGTCCATCCTTGATATCGCAGTCTGACGGAGCACAACCGATGAGCGGCACCATCCAGGGCACCACGGGCGCGGGCGGAGGCGCCGCCGCTGCCGCCACCGCGACCAAGGGCACGACCGGCCTCGCCGGCGACTTCAACACCTTCCTCACCCTGCTGACCACACAGTTGCAGAACCAGGATCCGACCAAGGCGATGGACACCAACGAGATGACGAACCAGCTCGTCTCCTTCGCCGGCGTCGAGCAGCAGATCGCCATGAACGCCCACCTGACCAGACTCATCGGCCTGCAGCAGGGCGCCCAGCTCACCACCGCGGCGCCGCTGATTGGCGAGCGGGTGGAGGTGGAGAGCAACCGGCTCAGCCTGCAAGACGGCAGCGCGACGCTCCGCCTGCCGGCCGCCGGCACGGTGCAGCAGGCGGTGATCCGCGTGTTGGATTCCGCCGGCCGCATCTTGCGCGAGGATACGGTGAAGCTCGGCAGCGCGGCCCGGGACTGGCAATGGGATGGCAAGACCAGGGCCGGCCAGCGCATGCCGGACGGCGCCTATGACTTCGCCGTCGCGGGGCTCGATGCGCAGGGCGCCGTGCAGCCCGTCACGGCGACGGTGGTCGGCACCGCGACGGCGGCCCGCCGCCCCTCGGGCGGCGACATCCAGCTCCAGCTCGGCGCGGTCTCGGTCGGCTTCGACGCGATGCGCGGCATCGCCAACCCGTAGCCCTCAGCGGGGCGGCGGCGCCGCCGCAGCCGGCTCGGCCGCGGTGCTCGGCGGCGTGCTCATCGCATTGGCGACGACGGTGCGGACGCCCGGCGCCGCCTGCTCCGCCGCGGCATAGGCGATGTCGCCCCAGAGGCCGCGCAGCCGCCCGGTTGGCACCTCATTGAGCTGCACGACGCGGCCGAGCTCCTCGCCGTCACGCCGGCTGACGATCCACTGGATCTCGACGCGCTGCTGTGCCGGCGAGGCAGCCTGGACGATGACGACATCGCCCTCCAGCGCATAGGCCGCCCCATCCGCCACGTCCTGGACGACGAAACCCTCATTGCCGAGGAATTCGCGCATCCGGCCGGCGAGCGCCTGGTTGCCGTCGCCCGTCGCGCCCTTCACGCCCGCGAGGCGGATGCGCGGCGGCCCGGCGGCGATGGATTGCGGGTCGGTCGACTTCCGCGCCGCCTCCACCTGCAGCAGCAGCCTGGCCAATTCGGGCACGGCCTGCGCCGTGACCTCGGTGAAGAGTTCCGGCGTCGGCTCGGCCCAGCGGGCGAGCGGCACGAGCGTACCCCGGCTTGCTGCCTGGACCTTCCCATCGGCATCGACCAGTCGGAAGCTCGGCAGCACCGCCTGGCCCTGGCGCTCGGCGGCGATGTCGACGCGCCAGTCGAGCGGCAGCGGCGCCGGCGTGGCGACAGCCGGGATGTCCTGCGCCTGCAGCGCCTCGGCCATCCTGTCGGCCAGGCCCTTCGCCCCCGCATCGTTCAGCAGCGCCTCGGTCGGCGGCGGCACGGCGAGGCGGATGGCGAGCGGCACGGCCAGCCGCTGTGCCTCCGCCCCGGGCCGGCCGCGGAAGGGCTGCGGCAGGTCGCCGCAGGCACCGAGCAGCAGCGGCAGGATGAGCAGCAGCCTAGAGAAGCGCACAGGCCACCATGATGGTAAGCAGCGTGAGGACGAAGAACTGGACCATGTAGGGCATGGCTCAGACCGCGATGCCGATGGCCGAGAGCTGGTGCCCGATCGGCCCGCCCCCCGCCAGCGTGCGCCGGCGATGGCTGAAGAATGCCTGTTCGTTGGCCAGCGTGTCGGTATCGGCCGTCCCCACCACCGCCAGTCCCGCGGCGCGGAGCCGGGCGGCGCAGTAGCCGGCGAGGTCGAATTGCCAGCGATCCTCCCGCCGGCCGGGGGCGAAGTGCCGCGCATCCTCCGGGTCGCGGGCCAGCACGGCCTCGCGCAGGTCGGGCCCAACCTCGTAGCTCGCCTGGCCGATGCAGGGGCCGACCGCGGCCAGCATCCGGGACCGCGTGGCGCCGAGCCCTTCCATGACGCCGATCGTCGCCTCGATCACCCCATCCACCGCCCCGCGCCAGCCCGCATGGGCGGCGCCGATGACGCCCGCTGCCGGCTCGGCGAAGAGCACCGGCGCGCAATCCGCGGTGACGATGCCGAGCAGGACGCCCGGCCGCCGCGTCACGACGGCATCGGCACGCGGCCCCTCGCCCTCGCGCCAGCCCCGCTCATCGACCTCGGCGACGGCGACGCCATGGACCTGCGTCAGCCCGTGCAGCGCGCTGGCCGGCAGGCCGAGCGCGCCGGCGGCGAGGCGGCGGTTCTCCCGCACCCGCGCCGGGTCGTCCTGGCCCGAGAGGGAGCAGTTGAGCGCCGCCCAGGGCCCCTCCGACACCCCGCCGCGGCGGGTGAAGAAGCCATGGCGCAGCCCGGTCGCCGCGGCGAGCACGGGGGTGGTGAGGTATTCGGCGGAACTCATGCTGGCTCGAAGCCCGGAGGAATGGCGAGCCCCGGATGACACAGGCAGAGCGCCTTGAACAGCCGCCCCATCCCCTCCGGCGCCACCAGCCGCTCCGCCCCGGAGAGGATCAGCCCGGCCTGGCGCGGGTTGGACCGCGCCAGGATCGCCGCCCGGCTCATCAGCCCGAGCCGCTGGAGGAAGAGCCCCATCGGCAGCGGCCCATGCGTGGCGGCGCCCGCCTCCCGCGCCGCCGCGGCCAGGGCGGGAAAGCGGACATGGGCGGTGATGTCGACGCTGCCCGGCTCGGCCAGTGGGTCGGCCCGGCCATGCGCGGCCATGGCCTGGAGGCTGTCGCCGAAGCCGGGCCCGGCCGGGCCGTAATCGAGGATCAGGGCCGCGCCCCCCTGCACCCGCAGCCGCCCGGCGAGGTGGCGGGCGATGGCGAGGCCGGCCTCGGACACCTCATGGATGGCGCCGTCCGGCGCTGCCTCGGGCAGGACAGGGGCCGCCTCGGCCGGCTGCTCGACGAAGCCGCCACCGGCGACGAAGCGCTCGTGCCAAGCTCCCTCGCGCCGGACGAATTGACGGATCGGCAGGGCGTCGAAGAACTCGTTGGCGATGAGGATGGCCGGCCCTGCCGGCACCGCCTCGACGCGCTCGTGCCAGGCCGCGCCCGGCAGCCGCGCCGCCTGGGCCGCCCGCAGCGCCGACGAGGTTTCGATGAGGTGGACCTCTGCCGCCGACCGGAAGGCAGGCATCACCTCCGCCACCGCCCGCAGCGCATCCACCATCAGCGTCCCGCGCCCCGGCCCGAGCTCCACCAGCCGCACCGGCGCCGGCGCGCCCATCATCTGCCAGGTGACGGCCGCCCAGAGGCCTAGGCATTCGCCGAAGGCCTGCGAGATTTCGGGCGCCGTGGTGAAGTCGCCGCCGCGGCCGAAGGGGTCGCGCCCGGCGTAATAGGCCTGGGCCGCGCGGCCCATGAACCGGTCGAGGCGTTCGGGCGCGCTCAGGCCACCGCCTCCCGCCGCGGCTTCGCCCGCAGCATCAGCCAGGCGCCGACAAGGATCATCGGCACCGACAGCAGCTGCCCCATCGTGGCGCCGGCGAAGAGGAAGCCCAGGAAGGCATCCGGCTGGCGGAAGAACTCGCCGATGAAGCGCGCCACGCCATAGCCGGCGAGGAAGGCCCCGGCGACGAAGCCCCGCCGTGCCCGGATCGCCGGCTGGTGCACCAGCACCTGCAAAAGGATGAAGAGCAGCACGCCCTCCATGCCAGCCTGGTAGAGCTGGCTGGGATGCCGCGGCTCCGGCCCACCGGTCGGGAAGACCATGGCCCAGGGCACGTCGGTCACCCGCCCCCAAAGTTCGGCATTGATGAAATTCGCCAGCCGCCCGAGGCAGATCCCGATCGGCACCACCGCCGTCACCCGGTCGGCGAAGCCCAGCATGTCGAGCCGCTCCTGCCGGCAGAACAGGACGATGGCGACGATCACCCCGAGCGCCCCGCCATGGAAGCTCATGCCCCCTTCCCACACCTTGAGGATGTCGAGCGGATGGGCGAGGTAGTGGCCGGGCCGGTAGAACAGCACATAGCCGAGCCGCCCGCCGAGGATGATGCCGAGCGTCGTCCAGGTGACGAAGTCGTCGATCTGCTGCCGCGTCGCCACCTCGGGCTTCAGCGCCACCAGCCGGCGGGCCAGCCACCAGCCGCCGAGAATGCCGGCGATATAGGCCAGCGCATACCAACGGATGGCGAGCGGCCCGACTTGCACCAGGACCGGGTCGATGATCGGGAAGGGGATGGCGAAGAGCATCAGCGATACGGGTCCGGCTGGGTGAGGAAGTCCTGCACGGTGCGGCGAACCCCTTCCTCGAGCGGCGTCATCTGCGCGTTGAAGCCCGCGGCGCGCAGGCGGTCCAGCGGCGCCTCGGTGAAATACTGGTACTTGCCGCGCAGGTCCGCCGGCATGTCGATGTAGCGGATGTCGGGGGCGCGCCCGAGTGCGGCGAACATGGCCTCGATCAGCGCGCGGAAGCTCCGCGCCCGTCCGGAGCCGAGGTTGAACAGGCCCGAGACGCCGGGGTTGTCGAGCAGCCAGAGCATCACCGCGACGCAGTCATCGACATGGACGAAGTCCCGCTGCTGCTCGCCATCGGCGATGCCCTCGCGGTCGGAGCGGAACAGCGTCGCCGCCTCGCCCCCCATCACCTGCCGGAATTTGTGGAAGAGGACGCTCGCCATCCGCCCCTTGTGCGCCTCGTTCGGGCCGTAGACGTTGAAGAAGCGCAGTCCCGCCCATTGCGGCGGCGCCGGGCGGCCGCGGCGCAGCAGGTCGGCGACGCGCCGGTCGAAGGCCAGCTTCGACCAGCCATAAAGATTGAGCGGGCGGAGCCGTGCCAGCGCCTCGGGCGAGGCGTCGTCCTCGAAGCCGAGCGAGCCATCGCCATAGGTCGCGGCCGAGGAGGCGTAGAGGAAGGGAATGCCCCGCTCGGCGCAGGCCTCCCAGAGCCGGAGCGAGAGGGTGAGATTGGTCGCAGCCACCAAGTCACCATCGGTCGCCGTCGTTGCGCTGATGGCGCCGAGATGCAGCACGGCCTCGAGCGGCGGCGCCGAGGCCAGGAAGCGTTCCAGCTCCTCCGGCGGCAGGATTCCGGCGATCGGGTGCTTCGCCAGGTTCCGCCATTTCTCGCCGGAGCGCAGCCGGTCGGCCACCATAACCTCCGCGCCGCGGTCACAGAGCGCGGCGACGAGGTTGGAGCCGATGAAACCGGCCCCGCCGGTGACGAGATACATCTCCACGACCCCCAATGGCCGGCGCACCGCATGGCGGCACCGGGCGGCGGGGGGTATAGGCCGCGGCGACGCGGGCTGTGAAGGGGAGCGGGTCCATGGACGATACGGGTAGCGGCGGCCGGAAGCGCGGCAGCATGTTTGACGACCTCGCCGGGGTGGCGGGCGGTGCCTTCTCGGCCCTGGCCGGGGTACGGACCGAGGTGGAGGCCGCGGTGCGGAGCCAGGTGGACCAGATGGTCCAGCGGCTGGAGCTGGTGAAGCGCGAGGAGCTGGATGCGGCCATGGAACTCGCCCGCCGCGCCCGCGAGGCGCAGGAGGCGCTGGAGGCCCGCGTTGCCGCCCTCGAGGCCCGCCTTGGCGAGGCCGCGGCGCCTGACGCCGGCACCGCCTCGGCCGAGGCGATGCCCAATACCGAGGTCCCGCCCAGCGCGCCGGGCGAGCCCCCGCCGATCAGCGGCACGATGAAAAATCCGCCCCCGATCGGCGGCGGCTGACGGCATTTCGAACGGGCCTCGCAACGCTCGCGCAACCGTCGGGCTTGCAGCCGCGTTTGGCGCCTGGGTATCCTAGCCCTGGTGGTCCCGCTCAGCCGATTCACCCAAGATATCGGGTGGGCGGGAATGCCGCAGACCAGTGAGGAGGTGCGCGATGTCAGGCTTGCTGGCCCTCGAGCGCGAGCATGCGACCAACCCCCTCGATGTCCTCGAACAGATCGTCGCCGCCAACGAATGGGCTTTCGAGCGCCGTTCGGATGGCGAGATGGCGGCCGAGGCGCCGGGCAAGTGGTGTGATTACGGCCTCTACTTCTCCTGGTCGGGGGAGATCAGCGCCATGGGCTTCTCCTGCGCCTTTGACATGAAGGTGCCGCCGGAAGCCCGCGGCAAGCTCTTCGAGCTGCTGGCGCTGGCCAATGAGAAGCTCTGGATCGGGCATTTCGGCATCGAGTCCGAGGAAGGGGTACCGGTCTTCCGGCATTCCGTCCTGCTGCGCGGCGCCCCTGGGGCGAGCGCCGAGAGCCTGGAAGACATGGTCGACATCGCGCTGACCGAGTGCGAGCGCTTCTTCCCGGCCTTCCAGTTCGTCCTTTGGGGCGGCAAGAGCCCGGCCGAGGCGCTCCAGGCCGCCATGCTGGACTGCGTCGGCGAGGCCTGACAGCCTCTCCCCGGATTCGCCTGGGGAGGGATGCCATGAGCGCCGAAGCGCTGCCCCCGCTGCTGCTGGTCGGCTGCGGGAAGATGGGTGGGGCCATGCTGGCCGGCTGGCTGGAGAATGGCCTCGCCGATGCGGTTGTCGTGGAGCCGCATGCCGCCGCCGCCGCGCCCTTCGCCGGAAGGGTACGGGTGGTGGACAGCCCGGCGGCCATCCCCGCCGGCTTCCGCCCCGGCGCCGTGGTGCTGGCGATCAAGCCGCAGGAGGCGGGGGCAACCCTGCCAGCCTTCGCCTCGCTCGCCGGGCCGGAGACACTGTTCATCTCCATCATGGCCGGGCGCAGTACCGCCGGCATGCGGGGCATGCTCGGCGAGGCGGCGCGGATCGTCCGTGCCATGCCGAACACCCCGGCGGCGGTGCGGCAGGGCTTCACCGTCGCCTTTCCCGGCCCGGGCGTCGATGCCGGGCAGCGGGCGCTGGCCGGCCGGCTGCTCTCCGCCATCGGCGAGACGGCCTGGGTGGAGGAGGAGGGGCTGATCGATCCGGTCACCGCCGTCTCGGGCGGCGGCCCGGCCTATGTCTTCCTCCTGGCCGAGCTGATGGAGGCCGCCGCCATCGAGCAAGGCCTGCCGCCCGATCTGGCCCGGCGGATGGCGCGCGCCACCGTCGCCGGCTCCGGTGCCCTGCTGGCGGCAAGCGCCGAGGACAGCGCGCAGCTCCGCCGCAACGTCACCAGCCCCAAGGGCACCACCGAGCGGGCGCTCGCCGTGCTGATGGCGGACGAGGCCTGGCCGGCGCTGATGTCCCGCGCCATCGCCGCCGCCACCGAGCGATCACGGGAGCTGGCAGGTTGACCCCTATCCGAAGCAGCGCTCCATCCCCACACTCAGCCTCATGAGCGAGATGCAGGACATCGAGGCCCGGCTGGTCGCCGGCCTCTGGCAGGTGGTCGCCGCGCATGGCTGGGCGGGGCTCTCGATGCGGCGGGTCGCCGCCGCCTCCGGCGTCGCCCCGGCCGATATCAGGCGCCGCTGCCCGACGCCGCACCACCTGCTGCTGCTGCACGGCCGCCTGGTGGACCAGGCGGTGCTGGAAGGCATCGTGCCCGAGGCGCCGGACGACAACACCCCGCGCGACCGCGTCTTCGACGTCATCATGCGGCGGATCGATGCGCTGCAGCCGCACCGCGCCGGCATCCTCCGCTTCCTCGACGAGCTGAAGCGCGACCCGCTGCTGGCCCTCGCCCTGCTCGCCGCCCTGCCGGGCTCCATGGCCTGGATGCTGGAAGCGGCGGGGCTCGGCTCCGGCGGGTTGGCCGGCCTCGCGCGTGCCAAGGGCCTGACCGCGGTCTGGCTGGCGACGCTCCGGGCCTGGGCGGGGGACGACACGGCCGATCTCGGCGCCACCATGGCCGCGCTCGATCGGGCGCTCGATCGTGCCGAACAGGTCGCTCGTGCGTTGCGGCTGGAGCCGGGGGAGACCACCGGCGAACCAGACGCCTCGATGCTTTGACCGGCCCGCAGCGCCGGGCCTAGGGTCGGGGACGACAAAACAGGGTGGAGGAGGACCGCATGGCAGACCCGATGGGCTTCAAGCCGGAAACCGATATCATGCGCATGCTGACGGAGTTCCGCCTGCCCGGCATGCCGGACATGGAAGCGCTCGCCGCCGCGCAGCGCCGCAACCTCGAGGCGCTCTCCGCTGCCAACCGCATCGCGCTCGAGGGCGCCCAGGCGGTGGCCCGGCGGCATATGGAGATCCTTCAGTCCGCCATGTCGGAGATGACCGAGGCTGTGAAGGCCATCTCCAGCCAGGAGAGCCCCCAGGCCAAGGCCGCCCGCCAGACCGAGCTGCTGAAGAGCGCCTACGAGAAGGCCGTCGGCAACATGCGCGAGGTGGCCGACCTCATCCAGAAGTCGAACACCGAGGCGCTGGCCCTGCTCAACACGCGCTTCACCGAGGCGATGGACGAGGTGAAGACGCTGGTCGCCAAGAAGGGCTGATCAGGCTCTGGTGGCCATGGCGATGGCCGGCGCCTGCCGCGCCGTCGCCAGCCGCCCGGCGGCCCCATAGGCGCCGGAGCCGCTGCGCGGCAGCGCCGCCCCGGCGATGGTCTCGATCACCCGGGACTGGATGGCGATGGCGCGTTCCAGCAGCCGCCGGTTCTCATCGCCAAGCTGTTGCAGCCGGGCGGTGAGGTCGGAGGCGCTGGCCCGTTGCGTGCCCTCGGCCCGCACGCCGAGCTTGCGGGTGGTGGCGAAGGCGGCGGCGAAGGCATCCGCCGCCTGCATCTTGGCGGTGGCGAGGCCGGCTGCGCGCGGCAGGTCGAGCGCCGCCAGGGCTTCGTTCTCGGCGCGCAGCGCCTCGGCCAGGCGCTGGCCGGCAGTGAGCAGGGCATCCATCATCGGGATTGGTCCTCCGTTCGGGCGCCGGCGGCCTGCCAGCGCAGCATTTCCCTGAGCACAGCATCGCCAAGGCCCATGCCATGGCCGGAGCGGCTGGCGGCCTTCGCCATCTCGTCGACCAGCATGGGCTGCCACTGCGCCTCCGCCGCGCCGCCGCCGAAGCGGCCCTTCGGCAGGGTGGCGAAGATCGGTTGCAGCAGCTGGCCGAGCGCCTGGGCCTCGAAGGCCTGGGCGGCGCGGCGGAGCGCCGGCGGCGCCGATTGCAGCGAGACGGGGTTCATCAGCGCAGCTCCATCTCGGCCTGGAGGGCGCCCGCCGCCTTCACCGATTGCAGGATGGAGATCAGATCGCGCGGCCCGACGCCGAGCGCGTTCAGTCCCCGCACCAGCTCCTGCAGCGACACGCCGCCCGACAGCAGGCCAACGCGGCGCTGCGCCTGGTCGTCCACCTCGATATTGGTCCGCGGCACCACCACCGTCTCGCCCCCGGCGAGGGGGTTGGGCTGCGCCACCTGCGGCGTCTCGGTGATGCGGATGGTGAGGTTCCCCTGGGCGATGGCGACCGTCGAGACCCGCACATTCGCCCCCATGACGATGGTGCCCGAGGCCTCCTCGATGATGACCCGCGCGACCTGGTCCGGCTCGACGCGAAGCTGCTCGATCTGGGCGAGGAAGCCGACCGGGTCCCGCCCGACCATGGCCAGCGCCACGGTGCGCGGGTCGGTCGCGACGGCTGAGGTGCTACCGGTGGACTGGTTGATGGCGGCAGCGATGCGGCGGGCCGTCGTCATGTCCGGGTTGCGGAGCGAGAGGCGGATATTCGGCCGCCCGGCGAGGCTGTAGGGGATCTCCCGCTCCACGATGGCGCCGGAGGCTATGCGCGCGCTGGTCGGCACGCCGCGCTGGATGCTGCTGGCCGCTCCCCGCGCCGCGACCGCGCCGGTGGCGACGGCGCCCTGAGCCACCGCATAAACCTCGCCATCGGCACCGAGCAGCGGCGTCACCACCAGCGTGCCGCCCTGGAGGTTGGTCGCATCGCCGAGCGCCGAGACGGAGATGTCGATCCGGCTGCCGGGCCGGGCGAAGGCGGGCAGGTTGGCCGTCACCATCACCGCCGCGACATTGCGGGTGTCGAGCCGCGCCTCGTTGTCCCGGGTGTTGACGCCGAGCCGCTCCAGCATGCCGATCAGTGATTGCCGGGTGAAGATCGCCGTCCGTAGCCGGTCGCCGGTGCCCGGGAGGCCGACGACGAGGCCGTAGCCGACGAGCTGGTTGTCCCGTACCCCCTCGACATCGGCGATGTCCTTAATGCGGACGGATTGCGCCGTGGCCGGCCCGGCCAGGAAAAGGAGGGTCAGGGCCAGCACGGCAGACTGGAAGATCTTCGCCCTTGCGAAAGCTTTTTGGCCACGCTGCACCTTGTCGGTCACACCGCCCCCGGCATCGCAACCGCCATGCCAGGCGCCGCGGGGGGGTAAGGCCGGCAAGGCTTGCCGGGCAGGGGCCCGGCCTTGCCGGGCCATGGGCAAAAGGGGGTTCGGAATGCAGGGGATCGGCAGGCTGGGCGGCATCGGCCAGGCCGCACCGGCACGTGGCAAGACCCGCGGCGGGCCAGGCGGCTTCCGCATCGAGGCAGGCGAGGGCGAGGCGGCGCGAGAGGCGGCGGCGACGGGCGGCATCGCCCCGGCCGGGCTTGGCCTGCTCGCCTTGCAGGAACATGGCAGCGCGGCGGAGCGGGACGAGGCGGCGCAGCGCCGGGCCACCGACATCCTCGCGGAACTGACCGCGCTGCAATGCGATATGCTCGGCGGCAACCAGGCCGACCCTGCCCGGTTGCGGCGATTGGTGGAGTCGGGCGAGGAGGGCGTCGACCCCGCATTGCGAGAGGTGGTGCAAGGCGTGGTTCTGCGCGCCCAGGTGGAATTGCTGCGCCGCGGCCTGGATGGACCTATGGCCTTTGCGTGAAAACCGCGTTCCGTCAGCAATTTGCGGTATCGCAACCCCTTGGCTTCCGCCTGGACCCGCCTGTATGGTCCGGCCGCGTCAAGGGGCCGGGGCGGCGTGTCCGGGCTCCCAATGCGGAATGGGGCCGTCCAGACAATGCTGATCACCCTCCCGCCCGATTACCGTCCCACGGACGACGAAGAGTTCATGAGTTCCCGGCAGCAGGAGTATTTCCGCCAGAAGCTGCGGCGCTGGCGGCTCGACCTGTTGCGGGAAGCTGGCGATACCCTGGCAAGCCTCTCCGCCGGCGGCATCTCGGAGGCCGACCTGACCGACCGGGCCAGCGTCGAGACCGACCGCGCCCTCGAACTTCGCACGCGCGACCGCGCCCGCAAGCTGATCTCCAAGATCGACCAGGCGCTGGAGCGGATCGAGAACGGCACCTACGGCTATTGCGAGGAAACCGGCGAGCCCATCGGCCTGCGCCGCCTCGAGGCCCGGCCGATCGCCACCCTCTCCATCGAGGCGCAGGAGCGCCACGAGCGCATGGAGCGGGTCCACCGCGACGACTGATGCGGTTGCCCGAGGGGCCGATGTTCAGGGCGCGCGGATGTTCCGTGCCTTGATGATGCCGCCCCATTTGGCGACTTCCCGGCTGAAATAGCCGGCCCATTCCGCCGGCCCCTCGGCGAGGATGCTGATGCCTGCTGCCTCCAGCTTCGCCTGGACCTCAGGCGCCCGCAGCGCCGCGGCACTGGCCGAGGCGAGCACGCGGATGATGGGCTCCGGCGTCCCGGCCGGGGCAAGCATGGCGAAATCCGTCGAGCTTTCGAAGCCGGGCAGACCTGCCTCGGCGATGGTCGGCACCTCCGGGGCCAGCGCCGCGCGCCGCGTCGTCGAGGTGCCGATCGGCCGCGCCTGCCCGCTTGCCAAGAAGGGCAGGGCGGTGATGAGGTCGATGAAGGTCATCTGCGTCTCTCCTGCCAGCAGCGCCTGCGCCGAGGGTCCGCCGCCGCGATAGGGGACGTGCAGCATGGAGATGCCGGCCATGGCCATCAGCATCTCCGTCGCCAGGTGGCTGGTGCCGCCGATGCCGGAGGTCCCGAAGCTGAACCCGTCCGGCTTCGCCCGTGCCAGGGCGAGGAATTCGCCCAAGCTCCGGGCCGGGACCGAAGGGTGCAGGCAGAGGATCTGCGGGCTGCTGGCGAGCAGCGAGATGCCGGTGAAGGCCGTCGCGTTGTCATAGGGCAGCGCCGCGAGGTGCGGCGCGATGGCATAGGTGCTGTTGGTGCCGACCAGCAGCGTCGCCCCGTCCGGCCGGGCGCGGGCGACGTAGTTGTGGCCGAGCGTCCCCGTGGCGCCGGGCCGGTTCTCGACGACGAAGGGCTGGCCGAGATCGGCTGACATCCGCTGCGCCAGGATGCGCGCCACGCTGTCCGAGGATCCACCCGCCGGCCAGGGATTGACGATCGTCACCGGCCGGTCGGGATAGGCGCCCTGCGCCCGCGCGACGGCGGGCAGGGCAAGGCCGGCGAGCAGCGTGCGGCGGCGCATCAGCCGAGTTCCAGCAGCAGGTTGAGCTGCGCATCGACCGAGGCGCGCGTTCCAGGGCCGATGACGCAGGTGGATTCCCGCTCCTCCACCAAAGCGGGCCCCGCGAATTCCATGCCGGGGCGGAGCGCGTAGCGGTCGTAGACCGGGCAGGGCAGGGCGCCATGGCCTTCGAAGGTGACGGGCCGCTCGCCGCGCGGCACCGGCCGCTCGCCCGCCTGCGCAGAGCCTTCCGGGGCGCGGATGCGGATGTCCTGGCCGGGCGCGGCGCAGGCCAGCCGCCAGGACAGCGCCTCGATCGGCTGATCCTCCACCACCCGGCCGAAGCGGGTGCGGTAGCTGTCGAAGAAGGCGCGGCGGATGGCGGGCAGGTCGGCCTCGCCGAGCGCGACCGAAGGCAGCGGCACGGCGATCTCGAAGCCCTGGCCGACATGGCGCATGTCGGCGGTCGGCGTCAGGGTGATGGCGGCCGGGTCCGCTCCGGCCTCGGCGAGCAGGACGCGGCCCTCCGCGGCCATCTCCGCGATCAGGCCGTTGACGACGCCCCAGTCCAGCCGCTCCAGCCGGCCGACATGGCTGCGGACCATGTCGGTCGCCGGTGGCGCGACGAGGAAGCCGAGCGCCGAGGCAACACCGGCGCCGAGCGGCACCAGCACGCGCCTGATCTTCAGCAGCCGCGCCAGGTTCCAGGCATGCACCGGCCCGGCGCCGCCGAAGGCGATCAGCGTGTAGCCGCGCGGGTCGCGCCCCTTCTCGGCGAGATGCATGCGCGTCGCCGCCGCCATGGTCTCGTCGACGATGCGCTGCACGCCGAGCGCCGCCTCGACGGGCTGCAGGCGGAGCGCCTCGGCCACGCCCTCGGCGAAGGCGCGGCGCACGCGGTCCGGGTCGAGCGCCATCTCGCCGCCAAGGAAGTAGCCGGGGTCGAGCCGGCCGAGCAGCAAGTCGGCATCGGTGACGCAAGGCTCCGTGCCGCCACGGCCGTAGCAGACCGGGCCGGGGACGGCACCGGCGCTGCGCGGGCCGACCTTCATCAGCCCGGAGCCGTGCTCGATGCGGGCGATGGAGCCGCCGCCGGCGCCGATTTCGATCATGTCCACGACCGAGACCTTCAGCGGCAGCCCGCTGCCCTTGACGAAGCGGCGCACCCGCCCGGCCTCGAAGTCGAATTTATGGTCGGGCGCGCCATCCTCGACGAGGCACATCTTCGCCGTGGTGCCGCCCATGTCGTAGCTGACGACGCGGTCGAGCCCGGCGAGGCGGGCGAAGAAGGCGGCGGCCATCGCGCCCGCGGCCGGGCCGCTCTCGATCAGGCGGATCGGGAACTCTTTCGCCTCCCGAACCGCGGCGATGCCGCCGCCGGAGAGCATCACATAGAGTCGCCCGGCGAAGCCGATGTCGACGAGGTCGGCCTCCAGCTTGTCGAGGTAGCGGCGCATGCGGGGCTGGACATAGGCATTGGCGCAGGCCGTGGAGCTGCGCTCGTACTCGCGGATTTCCGGCGCCACCTCGGCCGAGAGGGTCAGCGCCAGGCGCGGGTAGAGCTTGCGGACGATCTCGCCGGCACGGCGCTCGTGCCGGGCGTCGCGGTAGCTGTGCAGGAAGCCGATGGCCAGCGCCTCGATCCGCCCGCCCTCGACGAGGTCCGTGACCTCGCGCGCGACCGCGATCTCGTCGAGCGGCAGCAGCTCCTCGCCCGAGGCATCGAGCCGGCCGGGGACCTCGCGGCGGAGATGGCGCGGGACGAGGCTCGGCGGCGCCTCGAGGAAGAGGTCGTAGAGGTCGTAGCGGATCTCCCGGCCGATCTCGATGGAATCGCGGAAGCCAGCCGTGGTCAGCAGCCCGACCCGGGCGCCGGTGCGCTCGATGACGGTGTTCGTCACCAGTGTCGTGCCATGGACGATGCTGGTGAGGTCGCGTGGCGCGAGCCCGGCCTCGCGCAGAATGCGCTGCGTGCCCTCGACGATGGCGCGGGAGGGATCGTCCGGCGTGGTCAGCAGCTTGCCGGTATGGACCGTGTCGCGCTGAGGGTCATGCAGGACGAGGTCGGTGAAGGTGCCGCCGACATCGACGCCGAGCCGCGCCATGCTCAGCGCCCCTCATAGGGGCTGGGGTCGGTGACATAGCCATCGCGCAGGTCGGCGGCCAGCGCCGCCGGGTCGCGTGCCGTGGGCGGGCCGTAGCCGCCGCCGCCGGCATAGCGCATGACGAGCCGTGTGCCGGGCGCGATGGTGGTGCGGGACTTCGGGTGCGGCCGGGTGCCGTCGCTCATCACGATCTCGGCCGGGGCGCCGGGCGCGCCGCCGAGCAGTCCTTCCGCCGGATGGTCGCGCCGGTCGGAGAGCAGGGAGAGGCGGAGCGGCCCCGGCGAGCGCACCTCGATCACCGCCTCCTGCCCGAGCCCGCCGCGATACTGGCCCGGGCCGCCGCTGTCGGGGCGGAGCTGCTTCGCCCAGACCACCAACGGCGCGACGCTCTCGAAGGCCTCGATGCTGCCGGCGCCGGCATTGGTCGGAAAGGCGGTGGTTGGCAGCCCGTCGCGGTGCGGGCAGGCGCCCATGCCGCCCGAGGCGAAGAGCACCTGGCTGAACCGGTCCCCCGCCCGGTCGAGGCCGGAGAAGAGCGCCCGCATGGTCGGCGCCCCGCCGCATTCGGCGACGACCTGGTATGGGACGACCTCGCTCATCGCCTTGTAGATCGCGCCCGCCAGCAGGTGGCCAGTGAGCTGCCGCGCGCTGACCGGCGCCGGGAAGCGCGGATTGAGGATACTGCCCTCCGGCGCCCGCACCTCGATGGCGCGGTAGCTGCCCTCGTTGCGGGGGGTGAAGGGATCGAGCGCACATTTCACCGGGTAGACGGCATAAGCGTGGGTGTAGTTCATCACGCAATTGATGCCGCGATCGATTTGCGGGCTGCTGCCGGTGAAGTCGATCACCATGCGCTCGCCCTCGACAGTGACCGTGCAGGCGATGGTCGTCACATGCTCGTCGAAGCCGTCGGCCTCGATGCTGGCGGACCAGCTGCCGTCCGGCAGGGCGGCGATCGCCCCGCACATCGCCCGGTCGGCGCGGGCATGGAGCGCGCGGCCGAGGGATTGCAGGTCGTCGAGCTTCGCATCCTCGAGGAATTCGGCGAGGCGGGCGGCGCAGACCTCGTTCGCGGTGATCTGCGCTTCGAGGTCGCCGAGCACCTGCTTCGGCACGCGGACATTGTTGAGGAAGAGCTCCAGCAGCGCCTCGTTCCGCACGCCCTCGCGCAAAAGGCGCATCGGCGGGATGCGCACACCCTCCTCATAGACCTCGCGGCAATCGGCCGACCAGAGGCTGCCGCCGACATCCGGGCTATGGGCGATGGAGCCGGCGAAGCCGACCAGCGCGCCGCGATGGAAGATGGGCGTCACCGCGGTGATGTCCGGCAGGTGGCCGGTCGCCAGCCAGGGATCGTTGGTGACGACGCAATCGCCCGGCCGCCACTCCTCCGCCGGGAAGCGTTGCAGGAAGTGCTTGGTCGTCTTCGGCAGGATGCAGGAGAAGCTGGCGATGCCGCCGGTATTCTCGCTGATGCTGTCGCCGTTGCGGTCCATCAGCACGCAGGCGAAGTCGTTCGACTCGCGGACGATGGTGGAGAAGGCGGTGCGCAGCAGCGCGGCGGCCGCCTCGTCGGCGATGGAGATCAGCCGGCTCCAGAGGATCTCGAGGGTGATCGGATCGAAGCCTTCGTCCTCGGCCATGCCTGCATCCCCTGCGGTCCCCGCGAGCCTAGGCGGGGCGGGCGGGAGGCCGCAAGATTGACAGCGCCCGCCATGCCGGGGAGGCTCGCGGCACGGAGGAAGTCCATGCGCCCCATCGCCCGGCGTCCCTTGATGGCTGGCCTGTTCGCGGCGCCCGCCGTGGCGCGGGCGCAGCCGGCCTGGCCGAACCGGCCGGTGCGGGTGGTGGTGCCCTTCCCGCCGGGCGGCTCCAACGATGTCGTCGCGCGGCCGCTGGCGGAGCGGTTGCAGGCGCGGCTCGGCCAGCCCTTCGTCGTCGAGAACCGCGGCGGCGCGGGCGGGGCGATCGGTGCCGGCCAGGTCGCGCAGGCGCCGGCGGATGGTTACACACTGATGGTCACCTCCTCCTCCTTCCCGACCACGGCGATCCTGCAGAAGCCGGGCTGGGACGCGGAGGGGAGTTTCGACGCGGTGGCGCTGCTGGCCCGCGCGCCCTTCTTCATCATGGTCAATCCGGAGGTGCCGGTGCGCAGCGTGGCGGAGCTGGTGGCGCTGGCCAAGGCGAAGCCGGGTGGCCTCGACTACGCCACCTCCGGCGCCGGCGGGATCAACCACTTCATCTCCGAGTATTTCTGCCAGCGCGCCGGCATCCGCATGAACCACGTCCCCTATCGCGGCACCGCGCCGGCGGTGACGGACCTCGTCGCAGGGACGATCCCGGTGATGATCACGACCGTCGCCAGCGCCAATGCCGCCATCCGCGACGGGCGGGTGCGCGTTATCGCGGCGACCGCGCCGGGTGGCGGGTTGCCGCCGGAGGCGCCGCCGGTGCCGACCGTCCACGAGGCGGGCATCGACTACGAGGCCGCCATCTGGTGGGGGCTGCTGGCGCCGCGCGGCCTGCCGGCCGAGACGCGCGCCGCCATCCATGCGGCGGCGAATGCCGCACTCGGCGATGCCAACCTCGCCCGCGTCTACGCCGCCGAAGGTGCGACGCCCTCGCCGGTTGGGCCGGAGGAATTCCCTGCCATCCTGCATGCCGATCTCGCGCGCTGGCGCGAGGTGGCGCGCATCGCGGAGATCCGCGCCGAATGACGCCGCATCGCCACGACTTCGACCCCGCCGCCACAGGTGCGCTGCATGGGCTCCGCGTGCTCGACCTCTCGCGCCTCGTCGCGGGCAACGTGCTGACCAAGGTGCTGGCCGACCATGGCGCGGAGGTGGTGAAGCTGGAGCCGCCGGAAGGCGACACGCTGCGCGCCTGGCGCATCAAGGGCGTCTCCACCACCTGGAAGACGCTCAGCCGCAACAAGCTCTCGGTCTGCCTCGCCCTGCGCGACCCGCGGGCGATCGAGGTGGTGAAGCGCCTCGTGCGCGATGCGTCGATGCTGGTGGAGAGCTTCCGCCCCGGCGTGCTGGAAGCGATGGGCCTCGCGCCCGAGGTGCTGCTGGCGATCAACCCGCGCCTCGTCATCGTCCGGATCAGCGGCTGGGGGCAGGACGGGCCCTACCGGCACAAGCCGGGCTTCGGCACGCTGGTCGAGGGCTATGCCGGCTTCGCCGCCGTCAACGGCTTCGCCGACCGCGAGCCGGTGCTGCCGCCGATGTACATGGCCGATGGCTATGCAGGCCTCTACGGTGCGGCGACGGCGATGATCGCGCTCCGCCATGCCGAGGCGACCGGGCAGGGGCAGGTGATCGACCTGACGCTCTTCGACCCGATCCATGTGATGATGGAGCCGCAGCACGCCAACTGGCAGCTCACCCGCGAGCTGAAGCCGCGCACCGGCAGCCGCAGCACCAATGCGGTGCCGCGTAATGCCTACCAAACGAAGGATGGCGGCTGGGTCTGCCTCTCGGCCTCGACTCAGGGGATGACGGAGAAGCTGCTGCGCAGCATCGGCCGGACGGAGTTGATCGACGATCCGCGCTTCCGCACCAATGCCGACCGGGTGCGGCATGGCGAGGAGCTGGATGCCATCATCGGGGCCTATATCGCGGAGCGGAGCCTCGCTGAGGCGCTGGCGCATTTCGACGCGGCGGGCGTCACCATCGGCCCGATCATGGATGCCGAGATGCTGGCTGAAGACCCTTACGTGATCGAGCGCGAGGCGGTGATCGCCGTACCGGACGAGGAGATGCCGGAGGGCTGGCTGCCAATGCACGGCATGGTGCCGCGACTCTCGGCGACGCCCGGCATCCTCGCCCGGCCTGCGCCGCGCCTCGGGGAGCATAACGACGCCGTGCTCGGCCCGATGCTCGGCGAGGACGAGGTTGCGCGGCTGCGGGAGGCGGGCGTGCTGCGCGAGGGGTAACACCCGCTTCCGGAACCATCCGCCTCCCTGGCTGTTGTGCCGCCGAAGCGGGAGGCCCTGGTCATGCGGCTCGGCGACGAGAGGGAAAGCGGGAATATCGAGGACCGGCGCGGCGGCGGCGGCCGTGGAGGCTTTCCGATCGGCGTGGCCGGCGGCGGCCTCGGCACCATCGCGCTGGTGCTGGTGGCGCTGTTCTTCGGCGTCGATCCCTCGGTGATCCTCTCGGGTGGCGGTGGGCAGCCGGAAGCGCCGGTGACGCGCCAGCAGGAGGGCGGCGGCCCGTCCGAGGTTGCGGATGACGGGCAGCGCCGCTTCGTCGCCCAGGTGCTGGCGACGACGGAGGATGTCTGGACGGAAGCCTTTCGTCGCGGCGGCAACACCTACCAGCCGCCCAACCTCGTGCTGTTCAGCGGCGTGACGCAGAGCGGCTGTGGCACGGCGCAGACGGCGACGGGACCTTTCTACTGCCCGCTCGACCAGAAGGTGTATCTCGACACCGCCTTCTTCCGCGAGATGGAGCGGCGGCTCGGCGCGCCGGGCGATTTCGCCCGCGCCTACGTCATCGCGCATGAGGTCGGCCACCATGTCCAGAACCAGATCGGCGTGCTGCGGCGCGTCGAGGCGGAGCGGCGCGGGATGGGCGAGGCTGAGTCGAACGCCCTGCAGGTGCGTGTGGAGTTGCAGGCGGATTGCTTCGCCGGCGTCTGGGCGAACCGGACGCAGCAGACGCGCCGGGTCCTGGAGCAGGGCGATATCGAGGAAGGGTTGAATGCCGCGGCGGCGGTCGGCGACGACAGGCTGCAACGGCGCTCGCGCGGCGTGGTGGTGCCGGAAAGCTTCACCCATGGCAGCTCGGCGCAACGCATGCAGTGGTTCCGCCGCGGGCTGGAGGCGGGCGACCCGCGGGCCTGCGACACGTTTGCGGGACAGCCCTGATCCTGGTCGTTCGAACTGAAAACGCAACGAACGCGATGCCCCGCTTCCCGTTAGTACCGCAATGGCTCGTTGCAAGCGGGCCATGGCCACGACACGGGAAAACAAGACATGCGCAAGACGAGCCTTAGCCTGGCATTGCTGGGCGCCATCGCCGCCCTGCCAGCCCTCGCGCAGACCGCGCCCGACCGCACTGGCGCCACTGCTCCTGGCGCCACTGCTCCTGGCGCCACTGCTCCTGGCGCCACTGCTCCTGGCGCCACTGCTCCTGGCGCCGCTGCCCCTCGCGCCACTGCGCCGAGTGCAACTGGCACCAATGCGCCGAGCGCGCGTACCGAGAGCACGCCGCCGGCCGTCACCACGGACAATGGCACCCGCACCGCGACAACCCCGGCCGCCGGCGCCAACAGCTTTACGGAAGGCCAGGCGCGCAGCCGCATCGAGGCCGCCGGCTTCAGCGGCGTGGACGACCTGCAGAAGGACGATCAGGGCATCTGGCGCGGCCGGGCGACGCGGAACGGCCAGCAGGTTTCCGTCTCGCTCGACTACCAGGGCAATGTGACGACGCGCTGAACCCCCCTCGATAGGTAGGAGATTCCATTATGGCAACACGCACGATCGCGCGTCTTTTCGATAACTATTCCGACGCGGCCGCGGCCGTCCGCGACCTGGAGGCGGCCGGCTTCGCCCATGACGACATCAGCCTCGTCGCACGCGGCGCCGAGGGCGGCGCAGCGACGACGACGCCGACCACCAGCACCACCGATGTCGCCGACAACGGCCCAGGCCATACCGGCACCGGGACCGGCGCGGGCACGGGCGCGACGCTCGGCACGCTGGTTGGCGGCGGCGCGGGGCTGCTCGCCGGCATCGGCGCGCTGGCCATCCCGGGGCTCGGGCCGGTCGTCGCGGCCGGCTGGCTCGTGGCAGCGCTGACCGGCGCCGGCGTGGGTGCCGCGGCAGGCGGGCTGCTTGGCGGTCTGACCCAGGCGGGGCTCGGCGAGGAGCATGCGGCCGCCTATGCCGAGGGCGTGCGGCGCGGCAGCAACCTCGTCACCGTACGCGCCGAGGAAAGCCGCGCGCATGAGATCGACGCCATCCTTTCGCGCCACAACGCGCAGGAGCTCGACGTGGGCACCGGTCGCTGGGACGAGGGCGGCTGGGTGCGTGGTGACACGGCGACGGGCGCGGCGGACGCCACCGTTCCGTCCCGTGCCGCGGCGACGCCGGGCATGGCGAACCCCGCAGGCGGCCTCGGCACCGCGGCCGGCATCGGCACCACCACGGCGGCGGGGCAGATGGGCACCCGCACGGGGACGGGCACGGTGACGGATGCCGCAGTCGGCGCCCCGGACGGCACGCCAGGCAACCCGCCGGGTACGCAGGTCTCGCGCGGCCTCGACGATGTCGCCGGCACCAATGTCAGCGGCGCGCGGCCAGGCAACGAGGCTTCGCGTGGGACGGGGCTGGGCAGTGGCGCGCCGGACGGCACGCCGGGCAACCCGCCGGGCACCCAGGTGTCGCGCGGCTTCGACAAGGTGGCGGGCACCAATGTGAGCGGCGCCCACCCCGAGAACGAGACCAACCCGAACCGGAATCCCGATTCGGTTGTCTAAACCGGCAGGGCCCGTCGCGCGATGACCGCGACGGGCCCGCCACCATCCGGGCCCTGATGCTCGGCGCCGCCGCTGACGAAGATGTCGGTGCGGCCGACCGCCCCGGCGATGACGCCGCCGACCAGCGCCCGCGCATGGCGCGTGGCGTTGATGTCGCTGTCGTCCCACATGATATGCCGCTGGCCCCGGATGCGGCCGGTGGAGGAAGGCTCCGCCTTCGCCAGCACTGCGACGAGGCGCTCTGCGGCGGCGGGGGCAAGCTGGCCGTCCTCGGCCGGCAGGCCGGCGAGGCGCATGGCGCGGTGCACGGCGGGCAGGTCGATCGCGTCCTGCATAACCGCATGGGCGATGGCGAGGTCGCCCGACCAGGCCGTGCTGTTGCCGAGCACGATGATTTCGCAGCGCTCCAGCTCCACGCCGGCCGAGGCGCTGGCGACGGCGGAGTATCTTTCCCAGTTCCGGCCGATATCCTCCGGCAGGACGGCCTCGACCTCGCCGAGCGCCAGGGCGACGCCGAGGGCGGAGGCCCCACGCGAAAGGCCCATCGAGGCATAGGTGTCCTCCGTCGCCACGGCTGCGCCGGCGGCGGCGATGCGCTCCGTCGTCAGCAGCGGGCATTTCACCTGGACGTAGTGCGGCTCCGTGATGGCGGCCTCCTCCATGGCTTGGCGGACGGCGGCGGCGACGGCCTCGGCCTGGGCGGGGCGGCCGATCTCCTCCGGGGCGAAGTCGCGGGTGAAGCCGGTGCCGATGGCGAGCGCGCCGGCCGAGTTGGCCGCATCGCCCGCCTCGACCGCGAAGATGAGGAAATGCGGAGAAAGCCCGCCCTCGGTGCCTCCGGACATGACGAGCGCGACGCGGGCCGCGGCCTCGGCGCCCCCATGGCGCGCGAGCATCAGCGTCAGCGACTGCACGGCATAGGCGCGGGTGAAATCGTTGACGCAGCCATTGCCCTCGGTCTTGCCGAGGATCGCCACGATGCCCGAAGGGTCGAGCCTGCCCGCGGCGATGAGGTCCTCGATCGCCGCGGTGTCGCCCGGGTGGCGCATGGGGACGCGGTGGAGGACGGCGCGGCGGGATATCGGCATCGGCGGGGGCTTCCGGAAGATGGTTTCAGTGGCACCATAGCGGTGCGAAGGAGATTCCCGCATGTACAGCACCATCACGCTCGCCGGGCGCGGCTACCGATTCATCCCGGCGGTGTTCCAGTATTCGGGCGGCGTCGCGGCGCTGCCCGGCTGGCGGCTGGAGCGGGTGCGCTTCGCCGAGCCGGTGCCGCTGCTGGCGGGCTTCGCGCGGATCGCGGACTATCTGCGGGGGGCAGGGCTGCCGCTGACGGCCTTCTGCGCCTGCGAGTTGCGCTCGCCCGCGCCCTTCACCGATGCTGGTTTCCGCAGCTTCAACGAGGGCTACGCGAAGGTGCTCGGTGAATGGGGCGTGCTCACGGAGGGACACAACCCCGTCGCGCGGAGCAATGTTTGCCCGGAGATCGCGCCGCCGGCCGAGCCGGCCCTCCACGCCTTCACCTTTGCGCTGCCGGATGCTGCGGCGGGGCCAAGCTTCGTCGTCGCGGGCAGCGGGGAGAGCGTCGAGGGCAAGGCGACCTACGCGGAAAGCACGGTCGCCTACCGGGACCTTTCGCCGGCCGGCCTCCGCGCCAAGTCGGAGTATGTGCTGGGCGAGATGGAGCGGCGGATGGCGGCGCTCGATGCCGGGTGGCGGGATACCACGGGGGTGCAGGTCTATACGGTGCATGACATCCATCCCTTCCTCGGCGACGAGCTGGTGCGGCGAGGGGCAGCGCGGCATGGCGTTACCTGGCAGCACTGCCGGCCGCCCGTGGTCGATCTGGAATACGAGATGGATTGCCGCGGGCTGCCGCTGGAGCGGGTGGTCTGAAATCCTCAACCGGCGGCCGGGCAAGGCCCTCATGCCGTTGGGATGATCGCCGGGAATTGCGATTTTTAAGGGTTCTGGAAGGTGAGCGAACACCGGATGCAGCTTGGAAATAGGTTTTAAGTCCTATATTCTGGCCGCATCCGTTCTGCAAGCTCAGTTGGCGACGGTGAAGCGGCGGCGGGAATGGGCAGGGTGCTCCAACTCGTCCACCAGGGCGATGGCGTAGTCCTCCATGGAGATGCGGCTGTTGCCCCCGGCATCGGTCAATAGCGCGTCCGTGCCGAGGCGGAAGCGGCCGGTGCGCCTGCCCGGCTCGAAGATCGCGGCGGGTGAGAGGAAGGTCCAGTCGAGTGCCGCCTCGCCCCGCAGGATATCGAGGAAGGCGCGTCCGGCGCTGGCTTCGGCCCGGTATTCGGCGGGGAAGCCGGGCGCATCGATCAGCAGCTGGCCAGGAGCGACCTCCAGGCTGCCGGCGCCGCCGACGACGAGATAGCGGGAGATGCCGGCAGCCTTCATCGCGCGGAGCAGCCGGTGCGGGTCGGTGCCGGCGAAGGGCAGGGCGCTGATCGCCGCGTCATGGCCGGCGAGGAGGGCGGCGAGGCTCGCCTCATCCGCCGCATCGCCGCGCGCGGGGGTAAGGCTGGGGGCGGGGGCCAAGCCTTCCGGGTGGCGGGCGATGGCGGTGACGGCATGGCCGCGCCGCAGCAGCTCGGCGAGGAGGCGGGAGCCGGCGCGGCCAGTGGCGCCGAGGAGGGCGATCTTCATGATGGTTTGCTCCGTAGGTTTCGGATGGGAACCAGGTGGTCTAAAGTAATCCTGGTCACAAGAAGGCACCTTGGGGTGCGCTGGTTACCGAGGAGAAACCCCGATGCTGCTGCCCAATCCCTATGTGGCGGATTGCCCGACCCGGCAGGTGCTCGACCGCATCGCCGACAAATGGACGGTGCTGGTGCTCGGGCTGCTGGAGGTCGGGCCGCGGCGCTTCAACCAGCTGCGGCGGGAGGTGGAGGGGCTGTCGCAGAAGATGCTGGCCCAAACGCTGCGTGGCCTGGAGCGGGATGGGCTGGTGACGCGGACCGCCTTCGCCACCGTGCCGGTGACGGTGGAATACGCGCTGACGCCGCTCGGACGGACGCTGGCGACGGCGCTGCGGCCGCTGATGGATTGGGCGGAGGCGCGGTTCGGCGAGGTGGCGGCGGCGCAGCGTGCCTATGACGCGCGGGACCCGGGGGGCGACAGGGGGCGCGGTCAGGCGGCCTGAAGCCAGCCCCCGGCTGCGCCGCGGGCGACCGCCTCGCCGACCAGTAGCAGGGCAGGGCCGCCGGTGACCCAGTCCGGCGCGTCGCCGGCAATGCTCTCCAGCGTGCCGCGGAGGACACGCTGTTGCGGCGTGCCGCCGCGCTCGATCACGGCGGCGGGCATCGCGGGCGACATGCCCTCGGCGATGAGGGCGTCGCGCAGCGGGACGAGGGTGGTGATGCCCATGTAGATCGCCAACGTCTGCCCGGGCTGCACCAGGCCGCGGACATCGACCCCGCCGTCGCGCCGGTGGCCGGTGACGAAGGTGACGGCGCGGGCGGCGTCGCGGTGGGTCAGCGGGATGCCGGCGCCGGCGGCGCAGGCCAGCGCCGCGGTAACGCCGGGGACGACCTCGCAGGGGATGCCGGCTTGGGCCAGGGCTTCCGCTTCCTCGCCGCCGCGGCCGAAGATCAGCGGGTCGCCGCCCTTGAGGCGGACCACGCGGCGGCCCTCGCGGGCGAGGCGGACCAGCAGCGCGTTGATGTCCTCCTGCTTCATGCAGTGGTTGGCGCGGGCCTTGCCGACGAAGATGCGCTCGGCGTCGCGGCGGGCCATCTCCAGTACCGCTTCCGTGCCGAGGCGGTCATGGACGATGACATCGGCCTCGCCAAGCAGACGCAGCGCCCGCAGCGTCAGCAGGTCTGCCGCGCCGGGGCCGGCACCGACCAGGTGGACGATGCCGCGGGGACGGGCCTCGGCCTGCTCGAGGGCGGCGGCGAAGGCGGCATCGGCCTCGGTGTCGCGCCCGGCCAGCGCCAGCTCGGCCGGAGGGCCGGCGAGCGCCGTCTCGAGGAAGCGGCGGCGGGCGCCGAGGTCGGGCAGTCGGGCGCGGACGGCCGACTTGAAGCGCTCGGCCATGGCGGCGATGCGACCGAGGGTGGGGGGGAGGATGGCCTCGATCCGCTGGCGGACCATGCGGGCGAGGACGGGGGCGGCGCCGCCGGTCGAGACGGCGATGGTGACCGGGTCGCGGTCGATGATCGCCGGCATCAATGCCGTGCAGAGGGCGGGGCGATCGACCACGTTCACCGGGATCCCCCGCACGCGGCAGGCGGCGGCGAGGGCGTGCAGTTCCTCCTCCGGGGCGTCGGCGCCGATGGCGAGGGAGCACCCCTCCAGCAGGGCTTCGTCGAAGCGGGCGGCGAAGCGGATCTCGGCGCCGGCGGCGCGGAGGGGCTCGGCCTTGCGCTCCGCCACCTCGCCACTGCCGAGGACCAGCACCGGCCGGGCCTGGAGGTCGAGGAAGACGGGGAAATGCTGCATCAGGCGGGTTCCGGCACCGGGGTCTTGGCGAGCAGGGCGGCGATCTCCGGGCGGCAGGAGCCGCAGCCCGTGCCGGCCCGCGTCGCCTCGCCGACCAGGGCGAGCGTGTTAGCACCACGGGCGATGCTTGCGCAGATCACGGATGCGGCGATGCCGTGGCAGACGCAGATGGTGGGCGAGGGGGTGGGGCCATCGGCCGGGGCGCCGCCGAGCAGGGCGCGGCGGGCGGCGCTGCCGATGGCGGGCTCGGGAAAAAGGGAAAGGAGCCAGTCGCGTGGCGGCAGGGCGGCGGGATTGGGGGCGAGGAAGAGGCAGGCGAACAGGCGGCCATCACGGAGCAGGGCGGCGCGGTGGAGGCCGGCGGCGGGGTCTTCGAGCAGGACCCAGGCGGCGTCGGGTTCTTCCACCAGGGCGCGGAGGCGAGCGAAGGCCTCGGCGGGGGGCTCGGTGCCGGCGAGTTCGTGGCGGAAGAGGTCGGGGCCGGCGGGAATGAGGGCGGTCCAGCCGGCAAGGCCGGCGCCGAGGCTGCGTCGGGCGAGGAGGAAGCCGTGCCAGGCCATGAGCGCGGGGACGAGGCGGATGGGGGTGTGCTTCAGCTCGGGCTGGCCGCTGATGGGATCCACGGCGGGGTTCACCGAGGCGTTGATGCGGGCCGCCGGGGCGAAGCGGGCGGTCCAGTGCATCGGCACGAAGACGGTGCCGCGGGCCATGCCCGGCTCGTGGCGGAGGCGGAGGGTGGCGCTGCCCCAGGGGCTCTCGATGCGGGTGAGGTTGCCATCCGGAAAGCCGGGCGCATCCTCCGGATGGACGGCGGCTGTCGGCTCGGGGGTGTGGGCCATGAGGCGCGGGACGGGGCCGGTGCGGGTCATGGTGTGCCACTGGTCGCGGAGGCGGCCTGTCAGCAGGGCGAGCGGGTAGGCGGCGCCGGTCGGGTTCGCCGGGGAGCGGTAGGCGGTGGGGACGAAGCGGGTGGCGGGGGTGAGGCGGCCACCCTGCTGGCCGCGGCGGGCAACGGGCCAGCGGGTGGGCGCCATGGCGGCGTACTCGGCATCGGTCAGGTCCGCGAGGCCGGACAGGTCGAAGGCGCGGGGAGCGGGGCGGGCCAAGCCGGTGAGGGTGGCATGTTCGCGGAAGATGGCGGCGGCGGAGGTCCAGGCGAAGGCATCGCCCCAGCCGAGGCGGGCGGCGACCCCTGCTATGGCCCACCAGTCCGGGCGGGCCTCGTCGGGCGCGGGGCGGAAGGCGCGCTGGCGGCTGATGACACGCTCGCTATTGGTCACCGTGCCGCTCTTCTCGCCCCAGCCGAGGGCGGGGAGGCGGATGCGGGCGAGGTCCATCGTGTCGCTCTCCCGCGTGCAGTCGGAGGCGACGAGGCAGGGGGTGCGGCGGAGGGAATCGCGGATGCGGGCGGCGTCGGGGAGGGAGACGGCGGGGTTGGTGGCCATCACCCAGAGGGCGCCGATGCGGCCAGCGCCCACGGCGTGGAACAGGTCGATCGCCTTGAGGCCGGGGCCGGCGGCAAGGTTGGGCGCCCGCCAATAGTCGCGCAGCGCCGTGGCTTCGGCGGGGCTGGACCAGTCGAGGTGGCCGGCGAGGGTGTTGGCCAGCGCCCCGACCTCGCGGCCGCCCATGGCATTCGGCTGGCCGGTGATGCTGAAGGGGCCGGCGCCAGGTTCGCCGATGCGGCCGGTCAGCAGGTGGCAGTTGATGATGGCGTTGGCCTTGTCCGTCCCGGCCGAGGACTGGTTGGCGCCCTGGCTGAAGAGGGTGACGGTGCGGGGCGTCGTCGTGAACCAGTCGAGGAAGGTGGCGAGCAGGGCCGCGTCGAGGCCGGTCTCGCCATCGGCTTTCGCCAGGGCTTCCGTGAGGCCGGGGGCGTCGCTGCGGAAGCCCTGCGCGTGGAGGTGGCGGAACAGGGTGTTGAAGAGGGCGACGTCGCGGCCGGGAGCGATGGGGAGATGGAGGTCGGCGCCCTCGCAGGAGGCGGTGCGGCGGGGGTCGATCACCACGAGGCGCATCCCAGGGCGGGCGAGGCGGGCGGCCTGGAGGCGCTGGTGGAGGATGGGGTGGCACCAGGCGAGGTTGCTGCCGACCAGCACGACCAGGTCGGCGAGTTCGAGATCCTCGTAGAGGCCGGGGACGAGGTCCTCGCCGAAGGCGCGGCGGTGGCCGGCGACGGCGCTGGCCATGCAGAGGCGGGAATTGCTGTCGATGTTACCGGTGCCGAGGAAGCCCTTCGCCAGCTTGTTGGCGGCGTAGTAGTCCTCGGTGAGAAGCTGGCCGGAGACATAGAGGGCGGTGCCTTGGGGACCGTGCTCAGCCAACGCCTTGCGGAAACCTTCGGCCACCGCGTCGAGGGCCAGGTCCCAGCTGGCGCGCTTGCCGTCGACCTCGGGGTGAAGGAGGCGGCCGGGCTGGTCGAGCGTCTCGCCGAGGGCGGTGCCCTTGCTGCAGAGGCGGCCGCGGTTGGCGGGGTGGTCCGGGTCGCCACGCACCGTGCCGTCGGGCGAGGCGAGGACGCCGCAGCCGACGCCGCAATAGGGGCAAGTGGTACGCGTCTCGGCCATTGGGGATGCGCCTGTCAGGAGCGGGCTGGCTGATGCCTTGCCGCGGCTTGGCCGTGGCAGGCGAGGCGAGGCTTCGGGCGTGAGCGACGACCGGGGACGCCGCGTCAGCGGTGTCGCGGGGAGTTAATAAATGTCGCGCTGGTAGCGGTGCTGCCGGGCCAGCGCCACGATCCAGTCGCGGGCCTGGTCGGCGTTCATCTTGCCCTGCTGCATGGCGATCACGCGGAGGGCGGTGTCGACATCCTTCGCCATGCGCGAGGCGTCGCCGCAGACATAGACATGGGCGCCATCCTGCAGCCAACGCCAGAGATCGGCGGCGGACTCGCGCATGCGGTCTTGGACATAGACCTTCTGCACGCCGTCGCGGGACCAGGCGAGCGACAGGCTGGTGAGCAGGCCGTCCTCGCGCCAGGCCTCGATCTCCGGGCGGAAGAGGAAGTCGGTCGCGCTGCGCTGGTCGCCGAAGAAGAGCCAGTTGCGGCCCTGCGCACCGGTCGCCGCGCGGTGCTGGAGGAAGGCGCGGAAGGGGGCGATGCCGGTGCCGGGGCCGATCATGATGATGGGGGTTTCGGGGTTCTCAGGCAGACGGAAGTGGCTGGGGTGGATATGAGCGCGGAGGGGCTGGTCGGGCGTGGCGCGGAAGGCGAGGTGGCAGGAGGCGATGCCGTCGCGGCGGCGTTCGCGGCGCTCGGCCTGCACGACGCCGATGCAGAGTTCGACCTTGCCCGGGGTGGGGAGGGGCGAGGAGGCAATGGAGTAGAGGCGGGGCTTCAGCGCGGGGAGGGAGGCGATGAGGTCGACCAGGGGCGGGCGGGCGGAGGGGAAGGCCTGGAGGAGGTCGAGGAGGTCGGCGTCCTTCGGCTCGGCGTCGTCGTCGCCATCGGAGAGCTTGCGGAGCATGGCGGCTTCGCGCGGATCCTTCGCGGCGCCGGCCAGCAGGTCCGTCGTGCGGTCGAGGGGGCGCGCGATGTCACGCTCGCGCAGGAGGACGGGGCGGAAGGTGGGGTCGGCGGCGAGGGTGGCCATCACCGCATCGACCAAGGCGGGGTCGTTCTCGGCGGCGATGCCAAGGCTGTCGCCGGGCTGGTAGGCGAGGCCGGTGCCGGCGAGGTCGAGGGTGACGTGGCGCACGTCCTTGGCCGAGGCGGGGCCGGTCAGGCGGGTGGCGGCGAGGAAGCGAACGGGCTCGCCGAGGGGGCCGGTGGGTTTCGGCGGGGCCGGTACGGCGAGGGGGGCGGCTTCGGCGAGGAGAGATTTCAGTGCCTTCGCGGTCGGCTTGCCGCCGGGGACGCAGAGGGAGGCGGAGGTTTCGGCGCCGCTGGTTAGGGCCTCGGCGTAGGTCTGGCAGATGTAGCCGCACTGGCCGCAATCGAGCTGGGCCATGGCGGCCATCAGGCGGCGGGGCTTCGGCTTGCCTTCGGCCAGCGCCAGGCGCTCGGCGAGGTCGAGGGCGGGGTCGTGCCAGGGGAAGTCCTCCGCTTCCGGCGCGGGGGCGGGGGTCGCTTCGGCGCCGCCGTAGAGGCCGGCGAGGAAGCCGTTCAGCCAGGCGCGCTGGGCGGGGGTGAAGGGGGCCGATTCGGGAATCAGCGGGGTGGGGGAGATGGCGTTCATGCGGCCTCCAGGACCTGGGCGGCGGCGAGGGCGGTGAGGGCTTCGTCGGATTGGCGGGCGGACCAGAGGTGGAAGCTCTCGGCCTCGGCGCGGGTGCGCTGCCAGGCTTGCAGCAGGCTGAGCAGGATGGGGCCGAGCTCGTCATGGGCGACATGCTTACGGACCAGACGGCCGATCTTCTGCTCGGGACCGGCGCCGCCGCCGACATGCAGGTCGTAGCCTTCGACCATGTCCTCGCCGCGTTCGACCTTGGCGCCGATCAAGCCGATATCGGCGATGTAGTGCTGGGCGCAGGAGTGGTGGCAGCCAGTCAGGTGGATGTTGACCGGCTGGTCGATGGCGATGCGCGGCTCGAGGAAGTCCGCGAGCTCCGCCGCGTGGCGCTTGGTGTCGGCGGCGGCGAATTTGCAGCCGGCGGCGCCGGTGCAGGCGACGAGGCCGCCGCGGAGGGCGCTCGGCTCCCAGCCGAGGCCGAGGGCGGTGAGGCCGGATTTGAGGGCGGGGAGGTTGGCCTCGGGGATGTCGGACAGCAGGAGGTTCTGCCAGACGGTGAGGCGGATGGTGCCGCTGCCATGGCGCTCGGCGAGGGCGGCGAGGCCGCGGAGCTGCGCCGCAGTGAGGCGGCCAAGGCGGGTCGTCACGCCGATATAGAAGAGGCCGGGCTGCTTCTGGGGGTGGATGCCGATATGGCCGTGCTTCGCGGGCGTGGCAGGCGGGGTGGTGGTGGCGAGGCGGGGGAGGGTCTTGCCGAGGCGATCCTCGACGGCGTGGAGGAAGGCGCCGATGCCCATGCGGTCGAGGACATATTTCAGCCGGGCCTTGGCGCGGTCGGTACGGCAGCCCTCGGCGATGAAGACGCGGAGGATGGCGTCGCAGGTGGCGACCACATCCTCGGGCGGGATGGCGACGCCGGTGGCGCGGGCGAAGTCGCGGTGGCCGGTGATGCCGCCGAGATTAAGGCTGAAGCGGATGCCTTCGGCCGTCTCGATGGCGGTGAGCGCGATGTCGTTGGTCTCCTGCAGCACCTCCACCGCGCCGCCGCCGCTGAGCGCGATGTTGAACTTGCGCGGCAGGGCGAAGAGGTCGCGCGTCGCCAGGATGTGGTGGTGGAGGGCACGGACCAGGGGGCGGGTGTCGACCAGCTCGGCGGCGTCGATGCCGGCCGTCGGCGATGCGGTGATGTTGCGGATGTTGTCGGCGCCAGTGCCGCGCGGCAGCAAGCCGAGATCGCCGAGGCGCATCACCACCTCGGGGCCCTTCGCGGCCGGGATCTCGCGGTATTGCAGGTTGGCGCGCGTGGTGACGTCGGCATAGCCGCCGGCGCAGTCCTCGGCGATGTCGGCGATGCCGCGGAGCTGCCACGCGTTCAGGATGCCGCCGGGGATGCGGAGGCGGCACATGAAGGCGTCCTGCGCCGGGCCGACGTAGAACAGGCCGTGGTAGCGGCCGATGAAGTCCTCGATCGGCTTCGGGAAGCGGCCGGCGGCGGCGCGGGCGGCGAGCTCGTCCCAGCGGTCGAGGGGGTGGCGCTCGCGCTTGGCCTGCTCCTGGGGGACGAGCTTGCCGCCGGCGGCCAGCGTGCGGTCCTGGGCGGCGCGGAGGGCGTCGGCGGGGGCGGTGCCCTCCGAGGCCGGGGCGAGGCCGCCGCGGCGGGCCTCGACGCCGGCCATGAAGCCTTTCAGGTATTCCTGCTGTTCGGGGCTGAAACCGGTGTCGGGCATCAGGCGGCCTCCCGCACGAAGGCCGGACCCAAGGCGAGGGCCGACCGGAATCCCGCCACGCTGCGGCGGGTGGTGATGAGATCGAGGTAGAAGCCGGCATCCGTCGTGTCGCCGTAGAGGACGGCGCCGATGAGCCTTCCGTCGCGCAGCAGCAGGCGGCGGTAGCGCTCCTCCGCCTCGTCGCGGAGGGTGATGCACTCGGCCTCCGCGTCGGCGATGTCGCCGGCGGACCAGACGGCGGTACCGGAGACCTTCAGCGCCGTGGCATCGGCGCGGGGGGCCCAGGCGGCGGCCTCGCCAGCGATGGCGCGGGCTGCGACCTCGGCCTGCTCCAGCGCGGGGGCGACGAGGCCGATGCAGCGGCCGGCATGCTCGGCGCATTCGCCGATGGCGAAGATGGCGGGGTCGGCGGTGCGCATGGCGTCGTCCACGGTGATGGCGCGGGCCACGGGCAAGCCGGCCTCGCGGGCGAGGGCGATGTTGGGGCGGATGCCGACGGCCATCACCACCAGCTCGGCGGGGAGGCGGGTGCCATCGGCCAGCAGCACGGCGCGGGCGCGGTCCTCGCCTTCGATGGCGGTGGTGCTCGCCGGCATGGCGAAGCGGATGCCGCGGGTACCGAGGCGGGTGGTCAGCAGGGCGCCGGCCGCCGGGTCGAGCTGGCGTTCCATGGGCCAGCCGACGGCGTGGACGACCGTCACCCGCATGCCGCGGGCGGCGAGGCCGACGGCGGCCTCCAGGCCGAGCAGGCCGCCGCCGATCACCACCGCCCGGCCGCCGGTGCGGGCGGCGCGGAGCATGGCGCGGACGTCGTCCATGTCGCGGTAGAGGACGGTGCCGGGCAGCGTGGCGCCCGGCAGCGGCAGGCGGATGGCGGTGGAGCCGGTGGCGAGGACCAGCCGGTCATAGGGGAGGCGTTCGCCGCGGGTGGTGACGGCCTCGCCCGCGGCGCGGTCGAGGGCGGCGATGGGGGTGGCGGGGCGGTAGTGGATGCCTAAACGCCGCAGCATCGGCAGGGGGTGGGTGATGAGGGATTCGATGGTGGCGTCGCCTGTCAGCAGCTTCGACAGGGCGACGCGGTCATAGGGCAGCGCGGCCTCCGCGCCGGCGAGGGTGACGCGGGCTTCGGGCAGGCGCTCGGCGAGCCGGACGGCGCAGCGCGTGCCGGCCGGGCCCGCGCCGATGACGAGGATGCGCATGGTGCTGGGCCTCAGGCGGCGGCCAGCGCCGGGTTGGCGTGGCGGGCGTGGAGGAATTCCAGCACCGCCGTGCGCGCGGCGACGAAGCGCGGGTCGGCGGCGAGGGCCAGGCGGTCGCGGGGGCGGGGGAGGTCCACATCGAGGATCTCGCCGATGCGGGCGTTGGGGCCGTTGGTCAGCATGACGATGCGGTCGGACAGCAGCACGGCTTCGTCGACGTCGTGGGTGATCATCACCACGGTGGTGCCGCGGCTGGCGTGGATCTCCATCACCTGGTCCTGGAGGTGGGCGCGGGTCAGGGCGTCGAGGGCGCCGAAGGGCTCGTCGAGGAGCAGGACCTTGGGCTTCATCGACAAGGCGCGGGCGATGCCGATGCGCTGCTTCATGCCACCCGAGATTTCCGAAGGGCGCTTGTCCTTGGCGTGGGTCATGCGGACGAGGGCAAGGTTCTCCAGCACCCAGGCGTGGCGGTCGGCGCGGGACATCGTCTTGCTGAGCGTCTGGTCCACCGCCAGCTTGACGTTCTCGTAGCAGGTCAGCCAGGGCAGCAGGCTGTGGTTCTGGAAGACGACGGCGCGGTCGGGGCCGGGGCCCTCGATCTCGCGGCCTTCGAGCACCACGCCGCCCGCCGTGGCGGGGAGGAGGCCGGCGATGACGTTCAGCAGCGTGCTTTTCCCGCAGCCGCTGTGGCCGATGACGGCGACGTATTCGCCGCGGGCGATCTGCAGGTCGATCTCGCGGAGAACGGGGACCGGCGTCTTGGGGAAGGCGACGGAGAGCTGGGAGATGTCGAGGAAGCGGTCCATCTGCTGTTCTCCCTTACGAGGCCGAGGTGCCGCGGGTGGCGAAGCGGCCGACGAGGGCCACGATGCGGTCGAGCGCGAAGCCGACCAGGCCGACATAGGTGAGGGCCACGATGATGTCGGAGAGGTTGGAGCTGTTCCAGGCATCCCAGATGAAGAAGCCGATGCCAACGCCGCCGATCAGCATCTCGGCGGCGATGATCGCCAGCCAGGAGAGGCCGATGCCGATCTTGAGGCCGGTGAAGATGTAGGGGGCGGCGGCCGGCAGCACGATCTTCCAGAAGAAGGCGGGGCCGCGGAGGCGGATCACCGCGGCGACGTTGCGGTAGTCCTGCGGCACGTTGCGCACGCCGACCGCGGTGTTGATGATGATCGGCCAGATCGAGGTGATGAAGATCACGAAGATCGCCGAAGGCTGCGCCTCGCGGAAGGCGGCCAGCGAGAGGGGCAGCCAGGCGAGCGGCGGGACGGTGCGGAGGACCTGGAAGATCGGGTCGAGGCCGCGCATGGCGAAGTCCGAGGTGCCGATCAAGAGGCCCGTCAGGATGCCGGCCAGCGCCGCGAGGGCGAAGCCGAGGGCGACGCGTTGCAGGCTCGCCAGCAGGTGCCAGAACAATCCCTTGTCGAGGCCACCGTTGTCGAAGAAGGGGTCGGTGATGAGGTCGCGCGCATCCGTCCAGACCTTGCTCGGCGGGGGCAGCGTGGCGCCGGGGCCGCTGGCGGCGAATTCCCAGAGGGCGGCGAGGGCGAGCACCACCAGAAGCGGCGGGATCGCCTGCGCCAGGATGGGGCGGAGGCGCGAGGCGCGCGGCAGGGCGGCGAAGCTCGCCGGCGCCGAGAGGGCGGCCGGGGCGGTGGCCGCCGGCTTCTGGGCCAACATGGTCATCGCTCAGGCTCCGGCGAGTTTCTTGATGGAAAGGGAGGCGAGATAGGCGGCGGGGTTCTCCGGGTCGAAGACCTTGCCGTCGAAGAAGGTCTCGCGGCCGCGGCTGGTGCCGGTGGGCATCTCCCCAGCGGGGACGCCGGCGCGCTCGGCGGCGGCGCGCCAGATGGACTCGCGGTTGACCTGGGCAATGAGGGCCTTGGTGTCGGTGGATTCGGGGAGGATGCCCCAGCGGATGTCCTCGGTGAGGAACCAGAGGTCGTGGCTCGGATAGGGGTAGCTGGCGTGGTCGCGCCAGAACTTCATCAGCAGGGGGCTCGCTTCCACCTTGCGGCCGTCGCCGTAGTCGATGTTGCCGAGGCTGCGGTTGAGGATGTCGGCGACGGGCACGTTGAACCAGGCGCGGCGGCCGATGATGGCGCACATCTCGGCCTTGTTCACGGCCTCGTCGCACCAGCGCTGCGCCTCGATGACGGCGGCGGTGAGCGCCGTCGCGGCGTTGGGGTGCTTCTCCACCCAGTCGGCGCGGAGGCCGAGGGACTTCTCCGGATGGTCGCGCCAGAGTTCGCCGGTGACGGCGGCGGTGAAGCCGATCTTCTGGTTGACGAGCTGGTCGTTCCAGGGCTCGCCGACGCAGAAGGCGTCCATGGTGCCGACCTTCATGTTGGCGACCATCTGCGGCGGCGGGACGACGATGGTCTGCACCTCGCGGTCCGGGTCGATGCCGCCGGCCGCCAGCCAGTAGCGGATCCAGAGGTCGTGCGTGCCGCCGCGGAAGGTCATGGCGACCTTGCTCTCCTGCGTCAGGGCGCGCTTCAGGCTGCTGGAGTTGATGGTCGGCTTCAGCGCCTTGTGCTTCTCGCCGACCGAGAGCGCCTGGCCGTTGGTGTTCAGCCGGGCGGTGATGACCATCGGCACCGGCTGGTTGTTCTGCGTCACGCGCCCGGCGGTCATCAGGTAGGGGAGCGGCGTCAGGATATGCGCGCCGTCGATGCCGCCGCGCTCGCCGCCGAGGACGAGGTTGTCGCGCGTCGCGCCCCAGCTCGCCTGCTTCGAGACTTCCACATCGGGCATGCCGTGCCTGGCGAAGAGGCCCTTTTCCTTGGCGATGATGAGGGGGGCGGCGTCGGTCAGCGCGATGTAGCCGAGCACGGCCTTCTTCACCTCGGGCGTGGTCGCGCGTTGGGCGTGGGCGCCGCGGGGCGTGGCGGCGCGGGCGGCGGCGAGGAGGGCGGCCGTCGCGGTGAGGGCGGTGCGGCGGGTGAGGCTCATCTCAGGCGTGCTCCAGGCTGTCGGTCAGCGGCGAGGATGGGGGTGGCGGGGGCGCGGGCGGCTCGGCCTCGTGCAGGCGGGCGGCGGCGGCACGCCAGATCTCCTGGCGCCAGGGGGCGAGGGCCAGGCTGTCGCTGACCGCGGCGGGGACGTGGCCCCAGCGGCGCATCTGGCGGAGGAACCAGGCGGCCTGCTCGCGGCGCGGCAGCGTCGCGTTGTGGAAGCGGAGCGGGGCGTCGAGGGGGAGGCCCTCGGCGGTGCCCTCGAAGGCGGCGGCGATCTCGGTGCGGTCGAGCTTGGGGAAGGCGCGGCGGCGGAGGATGTTCACCGCCTCGGCCTGGTTGGCCGGCTCGTCCAGCCAGCGGGCGGCGGCGATGACGGCGGCGGTGCAGGCCGTCGCGCTCTCCGGGTCGCGCGTGGCGTAGGCAGTGTCGAAGGCGAGGACCTTCTCGGGGTGGTTCGGCCAGATGTCGCCAGAGGACAGCGCGATGCGGCCGGCGCCGAGGGCGGCGGCATGGCTGCCCCAGGGCTCGCCGGCGCAGAAGCCGTCGATCTCGCCCTCGGCCAGGCGCTGGGCGACCATCGGCGGCGGGACGACGGTGAGGCGGAGGTCGCGGTCGGGGTCGAGCCCGCCTTTGGCCAGCCAGTAGCGCAGCAGGTAGCTGTGCGAGGAGAAAGGGAAGACGACGGCGATCGTCAGCGGTGGCCTGCCTGCCGCGGCGCGCCGGCGGACCAGGGCGGCGAAGCTGGCGGCGGCGAGCGGGCTGGGGAAGCGTCCGAGGTCCTGCGCCAGTCTGTTCGACAGGGTGACGGTGTTGCCGTTGGCACCGAGCCCGGCGGCAATCGTGACCTGGGCGCGAACGCCGGTGAGGCCGGCGGCGAGCGCGATCGGCATGGGACCCAGCAGGTGGGCGGCGTCGAGCGCGCCGAAGGCCAACTTGTCGCGCAGCGCCGCCCATGAGGGCTCGGCCGAGAGGGTCACGCGGAGACCGACGGCATCGAACAGTCCGAGTTCCTGCGCTGCAAGCAGCGGCGCGGCGTCGGTCAGCGGGACGAAGCCGAGGCGGAGGGTACGGAGAACCGGGCGGCGGAGCGTCGGGCGGGGGGCGTCGTCGGCATCGAGCGGCACGAGGCGGTCCTCCGGCCCGGGAAGGGCCAGGTGCGGGCCGCCATTGGACCGCGGGTGGATCGGGCGCGGGCCCCGCTCGGGGCCGGTGCGATGCACGCCGTTGCGCATCGCCTCGCCGCTGCAATGCACCAGAAGCCGGAGCGACGGGTCAAGAAGAAAATGCGATAAGAATAGGCAGAAAGACGTGGAGGCACAGTTCTGGTTTATTATGTGGGCATAATGCCTAATCTGCGTCCACGAGAAGCGCTGCGAGGATGGGGATTCGCAGTCCGCGATCCATCGCCATGCGGCGGAGGCGCTTATAGGCATCGGGCTCGGTGAGGCGGTGGCGGGACATCAGCAGCGCCTTGGCGCGGTCCACCAGCTTGCGCTCATCGAGGTCGCGGCGGGCGGTAGCAAGCTCCTCGCGCAGCGCCTGATGGGCGCGGAAGCGGCGGATGGCGACCTCGATCACTGGGCGCATGCGGGCGGGGGCCATGCCTTCCACCACATAGGCCGAGACGCCGGCGGCCAGCGCCGCCTCGATCTGCTCCGGCTCGGCCTTCTCGGCGAAGAGGATGACGGGGCGGGGCTCGTCGCGGTGGAGGGCGTCCATGCCCTCCAGCTCGTCGCGCGAAGGGTCGTCGAGGCCGCAGACGATGACCTCGGCGCCGGTGTCGCGGACATGCCGCGTCAGGTCGCGCGTGCCCGAGGCGATGGCGACAACGGTGCAGCCGGTGGCGGAGAGGCCGGCCTCGACGGCGGCCGCCCGCTCCGGGTCACTGTCCACAAGCAAGACGCGCAGCACGCGAGCTCCCCGGTCGATCCGGTCGCCGACAAGCATGGATCGTGCCGCGGCACGAAGGCGGCGGCGCTTGACCCCGGGGGCGGGGGAGCCAGTATCCGCAAGGCGGAGGGGAAAGGCGCCATGGAGGGCATCCTGGTCATCGGCGGGGGCATCGGGGGGCTGACCCTCGCCCTCGGCCTGCACCGCAGCGGCATCCCCTGCCGGGTGGTCGAGGCGGTGGCGGAGGTCAAGCCGCTCGGCGTCGGGGTGAACATCCTGCCGCGTGCCGCGGCCGAACTGGCGCGGCTCGGCCTCGAGGATGATTTGCTCAGGCAGTGCGTGCTGACGGATGAGGCGAATTTCTTCAACCGGTTCGGGCAGCTGATCCACCGCGAGCCGCTCGGCCGGGCAGCGGGCTACGACCACCCGCAGATGTCGCTCCACCGGGCGGACCTGCACGGCGTGCTGCTGGCCGCCGTGCGGGAGCGGCTGGGGAAGGAGGCGGTGCTGCTCGACCGGCGGGTGGCGCGGGTGGAGCAGGACGAGGATGGCGTCACCATCCACTTCACCCCGGGGCGCGGCGGGGCGACGCCGGAGCCGCTGCGGGGCAGTGCGGCGATCGGGGCGGATGGCATCCATTCCGTGCTGCGGCGGCAATTCTACCCGAATGAGGGCGAGCCGAAATACACCGGCTACAACATGTGGCGGGGCGTGACGCGCTGGACGCCGATCCTGACGGGCGCGAGCGTGACGCGGGCGGGCTGGCTGAAGACCGGCAAGATGGTGATCTGCCCCATCCGCCGCGATGTCGATGACGAGGGACGGCAGCTCATCAACTGGGTCTTCGAGGTGGAAACGGAGAAGCACCGTTCCCGCCGCGACTGGAACCGGCCGGGCGAGGTGGAGGATGTCATCGCCTATGTGCGGGATTGGGTCTTCGACTGGCTCGACCTGCCCTCGATGCTGCGCGCTTCCGACGTGGTGCTGGAATTCCCGATGGTGGACCAGGACCCGCTGCCGCGCTGGAGCTTCGGGCGGCTGACCTTGCTCGGCGATGCGGCGCATCCGATGGTGCCACGAGGGTCGAACGGGGCGATGCAGTCCATCCTCGATGCGCGCTGCCTGGCGGACCGGCTGGCGCAGCATGTGGACGACCCGGAGACGGCGTTGAAGGCCTATGAGGCGGAACGGCTGCCGGCGACGACGCAGGTGGTGCTGACCAACCGCAAGGTGCCGCCGGATGCGATCCTCGGCGAGGTCTATGCGCGGACGGGCGACCGGCCCTTCGCACGGATCGAGGATGTGATGTCGCGCGAGGAGATGCTGGCCTTCACGGGTGGCTACATGCGCGGGGCGGGCTATGATCCGGGCACACTCAAGGCATGGGCCTGACCATCATGGACAATAGCGAAGCGATCTGGCGGCTGGTGGATGCGAAGCGGGGCGGCTTCGAGGCGCTCTCCGACCGTGTCTGGGGCATGCCCGAACTCGCCTATACAGAGACGCGCTCCTGCGCGGAGCACACCGCGATGCTGCGCGAGCAGGGCTTCCGCGTCACCGAGACGGTGGCGGGCATCCCGACCGCGGTGATGGGCGAGGCGGGCGAGGGCGGGCCTGTGATCGCCATCCTCGGCGAGTATGACGCGTTGCCGGGCCTTTCCCAGGAGGCGGGGGTCGCCGAGCCGCGGCCGCTGCCGGGGCCGGGCTTCGGCCATGGCTGCGGGCACAACCTGCTGGGCTCGGCCTCGCTACTGGCGGCGACGGCGGTGAAGGAGTGGCTGGCGGAGAACAACCTGCCCGGACGGGTGCGGTACTACGGGTGTCCTGCGGAGGAAGGCGGGGCAGCGAAGGGCTTCATGGTCCGTGACGGCGCCTTCAAGGATGTCGATGTCGCCATCTCCTGGCATCCGGCGGCCTTCGCCGCGGTGCAGGAGGCCGTCAGCCTCGCCAATACGCGGATCGACTTCTCTTTCGTGGGCCGCGCCAGCCATGCGGCGGCGGCGCCGCATCTGGGGCGGAGCGCGCTGGATGCCGTCGAGTTGATGAATGTCGGCGTCAACTACATGCGCGAGCACATGCCGAGCGATGCGCGCATCCACTACGCCTATCTCGATGCGGGCGGCGTCGCGCCCAACGTCGTGCAGCCGACGGCCAAGGTGCGCTACCTGATCCGGGCGCGGGACCTCGTCGAGCTGCGGCGGCTGATCGAGCGGGTGCGCAAGGTCGCCGACGGGGCGGCGCTGATGACGGAGACCAAGGTCTCGTCGAAGGTCGTCTCGGGCGTCTCCAACCTGCTCGGCAATGGGCCGCTGGAGCGGGCGATGCAGAACAACCTCGACCGGCTGGGGCCGCCGCCCTTCGACGACCTCGACCGGGCGCGGGCCGCCGAGTTCCAGGCGACGCTGACCGAGGAAGACATCGCGGCCTCCTGGCGGCGGATCGGGCTGCCGATGCGCAAGGGCGTGTCGCTCTGCGACGTCGTCGTGCCGCTCGAGGTGCGGGGAGCGCCGATGATGGGCTCGACGGATGTGGGCGACGTCTCCTGGGTGGTGCCGACCGTGCAGGCACGGGGCTCGACCTATGCGATCGGCACGCCGGGGCATTCCTGGCAGCTCACCGCGCAGGGCAAGCTGCCAGCGGCGCACAAGGGCATGGTGCATGTGGCGAAGGTGATGGCGGGCACGGCGGTCGACTGCCTGCGCGACCCGGGGCTGATCGAGGCGGCGAAGGCCGATCTCGCTGCAAGGACGGCGGCCAACCCTTACGAGCCGGTGCTGTCGCCCGATGTGCAGCCGCCCTTCGACATGTCCGTGACGGCGGCCTGATATGGCACAGCTCACCGAGACGGCGCGCGGCGTCTTCGTCATCGCGCCGACGCCGTTCACGCCGGAGGGCGCGCTCGACCTCGGCAGCACGGACCGGATGGTGGAGGCCTATCTCGCCGCCGGGGCAAGCGGGCTGACCATCCTCGGCATCATGGGGGAAGCGCCGAAGCTGGATGCGGCGGAGGCGGTGGAGTTCACCGCCCGCGTGTTGCGCCGGGTGGATGGCCGGGTGCCGGTGGTGGTCGGCGTCTCGTCACCGGGCTTCGCCAGCATGGCCTCGCTGTCGCGGAGTGCGATGGATGCGGGTGCGGCGGGGGTGATGATCGCACCGACGCCGGGGCTGAAGGGAGATGACGCGGTTGTCTCCTACATCGCCGGCGCCGCGGAGGCGGTGGGTGAGGCGCCCTATGTGCTGCAGGACTATCCGCAGGCGAACGGCATCTTCATGTCGGTCGAGATGATCCGGCGCATGGCGGAGGACCCGCGCCTCGTCATGGTGAAGGCGGAGGACTGGCCGGGGCTCGACAAGATCAGCGCGCTGCGGCGGCTGTCCGACGAGGGGCGGATGCGGCGCGTCAGCATCCTCGGCGGGCTCGGCGGGCAGTTCCTGCCGGAGGAGCTGTCGCGCGGTGCGGATGGCATCATGACCGGCTATGGCGTGCCGGAGATGCTGGTGCGGGTCTGCGAGATGATGGCGAGGGGGGAGCGCGACGCGGCGCAGGACCTCTTCGACCTGCATCTGCCGCTGATCCGGACCGAGCTGCAGCCGGGGCTTGGGCTTGCCGTCCGGAAATACGTGCTGATGCGGCGCGGCATAATTGCCTCCGACGCGCTACGGCGGCCGGGGCCGAAGCTTTCGGCCGAGACGCGGGCGGAGGTGGATTACCTGCTCGCGCGGCTGGCGGCACGGGACCCGGTGGTCACTCCCTGAACTCGGGCGGCGGGTCGTCGAGGCCCGCCGGCGGCATCGCCAAGGGGTCGCGCAACAAGAGGTTGGGGTCGTTCTCGGCCACTTTGTTGACGCGGCTGGTGACGGGCCAGGCGAGGGTCAGCTCGGGCGGGTAGGGCTTCAGCAAGGCGAGGAGATCTTCGGGTTCGGCGGGGGTTTCGCCGAGCCAGGCGGGCCAGGCCTCGCGCGGCAGGATCATCGGCATGCGGTGGTGCATGGCGGCGAGCTTCTCGTTCGCCTCGCCGGTGACGATGGTGCAGGTGCGGAGAATGCTGCCGTCGGGGGCGCGCCAGCCTTCCCAGAGGCCGGCGAGCGCCATGGGCTCGCCGCCGGCCAGCGCCACGGCGAAGGGCTGCTTCGCCTTGCCCTCGGTGCGCCATTCGTAGAAGCCGTCGGCGGTGACGAGGCAGCGGCGCTTGCGGAAGGCCTCGCGGAAGGAGGGTTTCTCCGTGATGCCCTCGGAGCGGGCATTGATCATCTTGCTGCCGACCGAGGGGTCGCTGGTCCAGCGGGGGACGAGGCCCCAACGCAAGGGGTCCAGGTGGCGGGCGCCGGTCTCGGGATGGCGGCGGACGACCAGCGCATCCTGCGTCGGGGCGCGGTTCCAGCTCGGGGGCGTGTTGGGGAAGGGGTTCAGCGTCTCGAAGTAGCGGGCGACGGAGGCCGGGCCGCGCTGCTGGAAGTATCGTCCGCACATCGGCGCAGTCTACAGCATGGGTGGAGGAATGCGATGGCGGAGCTCGAGATCATCGGCGTGGCGCGGAGCACCTATGTGTGGGCCTGCCGGATGGTCTGCGCGGAGAAGGGCGTCCCACATCTCCACACGAGGGGATGGCCGGGAACGCCGGAGATGCGGGCGCTGCATCCCTTCGGGAAGATTCCGGCGATGCGGCATGGCGAGGTGGTGCTCTACGAGTCGAAGGCGATCTGCACCTATATCGACCGGGTGTTTTCCGGGCCGAGGCTCATCCCGGAGGAGCCGGTGGCGCAGGCGCTGGTGGAGCAATGGGTTTCGGTGGTGAATACAGTGATCGATCCGCTCTGCATCCGGCGGTATCTCTATGCGCATGTGTTCCCAGGGACCGGGGACGGGGCGTCGGACCGTGGGGCGATCGAGGCGGCGGTGCCGGGGGTGCGGGAGCAGCTTGGCTTCCTCGGCCGGAGCGTGGCGCCGACGGGGCATCTGGTGGGGGAGGGGTTCACGCTGGCGGATGCGAACCTGCTGCCGATCCTCTACTACCTGGCGCGGTTGCCGGAGGCCGGGGCGATCATAGCCGGCCTGCCGGCGCTGGCGAGTTACCTGACGCGGCATCTGGCGCGGCCGAGCGTTGCATCGACGGAGCCCCCACCGCCGAAACAGCGCTGACTCGAAGGGGCCAGGGGGTGAACCTATAGGTTCAACCGGCCCTTGGCATGGGGAGTTCGAGGGGGACAGGGTCCCCCTCGTCTCTCAGGCCTTCCACCAGTTTTTCCGCGCCTCGTGCAGCGCATCATGCGGCCCGATGCCGATATCGCGGAGCATGCGCGGCTCCATCTCCTGCAGGTACTGCCGCTCGCGGTGCCGGGCCAGGCCGAGCCGCAGCCAGGCCGTGACGCGGACGCGCAGCGGGCGCCGGGTCAGGCTGGCGGGAGGGGCGAGGGCGAGCGTGCGAAGGGCGGTTTGCATGGCTCCATCTCCTGGACTGGCATTGCGGAGGGTGGAGCGGACCGATCTTGCGGTCCCGGTACGGGCAGGCGGATGCCGGGGGAACTGTACCGGTTGGCGGGTGGTACAGTGCGTCGCGCCACCGGGACGGTGATGCTTGCGGAAGCGGGCTGGGGGGCGGCAGGCTGGGGGCATGTCGGACACGCTGCCGCTGGCCCATTCACTGGCGACGCTGAGGCTCGACCGCGATGAGCCGGTGGTGGAGCAGATCGTCGAGAAGCTCGGCGGGATGATCCGCGGCGGTGCCCTCGCCGCCGGGGTGCGGCTGCCCTCCGTACGGGCGATGGCGGGGCGGCTCGGATGCAGCGTCCACTCGGTCGTCGAGGCTTATGACCGGCTGGGAGCGATGGGGTTGGTGGCGCCGCGGCCGGGGGCGGGAACCTTCGTCGCCACTATCGGGCCGCAGCCGGCAGGGCGGGGCGCGGACCCGGATGTGGGGGACGAGGCGGTCAGCCTCCGCGGCTCCGGGCCGCCGGCGTTGTGGAAGCCGGGCAACGGCTACCTGCCGGAAGGCTGGCTGCGCGAGGCCTGGCCGGCCGCCGTGCTGCACCGGGTGCAGCGGCGGATGCCGGAGCTGCTGGCCTGCGACGGCACGGCGCGGGGGGACGGGGCGCTGCGCGAGCAGATCGCGGTGCGGCTGGCCGGGATGGCGATGCCGGTCTCGCCGGATTGCCTGCTGACGACGCTCGGGGGCACGCAGGCGCTCGACCTCGTCATCCGCACGCAGTTGCAGCCCGGGGACACGGTCCTGGCGGAGGATCCCGGCTACTTCAAATTCTACACCATGCTGGAGCGGGCCGGGGTGCGGTTGCATCCGGTGCCCTGGACGCCCGAGGGGCCGGACCTGGAGGCGGTGGAGCAGGCCTGCCGGGCGGTGCGGCCGAAGCTCTTCCTGGTGCAGAGCGTGCTGCACAACCCGACCGGCTGGACGGCCTCGGCGGCGACGCTGCACCGGCTGCTGCTGATCGCCGAGCGGCACGGGTTGCTGCTGGTCGAGGACGACACCTATGCCGACCTGCATCCCGGCCATCCGGTGCGGCTGCTGCAATTGGCCGGCGGGCGGGGACTGATCTACCTTTCCTCCTTCACCAAGATGGTGGGGCCGGCGACGCGGCTCGGCTTCATCGCCGCCGAGCGGCCGATCATCGAGGCGCTGCTGCAGGCGAAGCTGCTCTCGGCGCCCGCCTTGCCGCCGCTGATGGAGGCGCTGGTGGCGGAACTGCTGGCCTCTGGCCGGTACCGGCGCTGGCTCGACCGGCTGCGGCCGAAGCTGGCGGCGGCGCGGGCGCAGGCGGTGGTACGCCTCACGGCGCTCGGCTTCGGGCTGGCGGCGGAAGGAGAGCCGGGGCTCTTCCTCTGGGCGGGGCTGCCGCCGGGTTGCGACCCCGAGGCGGTCTACCAGGCAGCGCTCGACCGCGGGCTGCTGCTGGCGCGCGGCTCGCTGTTCCGGCCGGAGCGTGGGGAGAGCCGGCACCTGCGCTTCAACGCGGCACGGTCCTCGGAGCCCCGGATGTTCGAGGCGCTGGAGGCGGCGCTCAGGATGGCTGGGCGGAATGCGGGTATCGGCTGACGGGGCGCCTGGTACCTCCGCCAGGTTCCGCGCGCTCATGGCGTCGCTGCCTGACGTTCGTCGCTGACGAACGCGAGCGTCGACGGAAACGCCGGGAGCGGCTCTCGCAATCTCGTGCGTGGCGCTTGTTATAAAACACTGGCTCCGCTTGCCCTGTCTCGACATCCTCGAAAAAACAAAAGTTGCAGACAGGCGAGGAGAACGGCCATGGCGATGCGGCTCGGCACGGCGGCAGACGACACCCTGCACGGTACCGGACATTTGGACCTCGTCGCTGGTCGTGCCGGCAACGACAGCTTGATAGGCGGTTTCGGGGACGACGTTCTCAGCGGCGGTAGCGGCAACGATACCATTCATGGCGAGAATGAAGTCGGCCCCGACCCACGCGGTTACATCAACACCGCTCCGGGCGAGCCTGCGGCCGGCAGCAACCTGATTTTCGGCGGGACCGGGAACGACAGCATCATCGCCGGCTTCGGTCATGACATTGTATCCGGCGGGGCAGGCAATGACACGCTCTCGGGAGCAGGCACGCCGAGCTTCCCCTATCCCCCGCTTATCATCGAGGCGCTCAACTTCGACCGGGGCGACCTTCTCTCGGGTGGCGCCGGAAACGACAGCATCCAGGGCTTCGGCGGCCGCGATACGATCCGGGGCGGGTCCGGGGACGACACGGTCGCGGGTGGTACCGGCGTGGATGTCCTCCTCGGTGGTGCGGGGCATGACGCCTTCGCCTTCAGCATGCAGAGCTGGCGTCCGAGTACCAGCGGCATCGACACCGGCATCGGCCACGGCAAGCGCGATGTGGTGCTCGATTTTCGCCAGGGCGAGGACATCCTCGACTTTGCCGGTTACAAGGCGGTCTACGGCTCCGACCTTGGCCCCACGGTCTTCCACGGAACCGGCGGATTCGTCGACGAGGACCGTACGCAGCTCCGCTATGAGGTGCAGGACGGGCGAACCATCGTCGAATTCTACGTCGGCGATCTCCATGATCCCGCGACGCCGCCAACTGCCCATGGCCAGATCGAGCTTGTCGGGACCTACCGGTTGTCGGCCTCGGACTTCAAATTCGACTTCGATCTGGGCTGAAGGCCTGCCGCTGCCCGGAGATGGCTGAGGCCAGCCATCGCATGGGGCATGCATGGGGCAGGTGCCCGCCATCGGCGGCATGCCTCCCTAGAACGGCAGTACCGCATCCAGCAGCTGCTGCCCGTAGCGTGGCTGCTGCAGGTCCGAGAGGGTGCCGCGGCCGCCATAGGCGATGCGGGCCTCGGCCAGGCGGTCGTGGCGAATGGTGTTGTCGCTGGCGATGTCCTCGGGCCGGATCACCCCCTGGACGGAAAGCTCGCGCAGCTCGGCGCTGACGCGCACTTCCTGCTTGCCGGTGACGACGAGGTTGCCGTTCGGCAGCACCTGGGTGACCGTCGCGGCAAGGCGGAGATTGATCGTCTCGCCGCGCTTCACCGTGCCGTCGCCGTCGCTGGTCTGGCCGCCGGTCGCATCGAGCAGGCTCGCGGGGCTGGCGCCGCGCGGCAGCCAGCGCGTCTGCATGCCGAAGATCTGCGGGATGCCGAGGCTATCCGTGCCGGCGCGGCTGCGCTGGGTGCGGTTCTGCAGCTGGGCGTTGTCGGAGACGGTGACCAGGACCGTCACGAGGTCGCCGACCTGGGAGGCGCGCTGGTCGCGCAGGAAGGTGCGGCTGCCGGTACGCCACAGGCTGTTTGCGCCGGAGGGCGCCTCCTGCGCGCCCGGCATCGGCATGGAGACGGGGCGCCAGGCCGGGTCGGCGGTGGGGTTGCGGACCTCGGAAAGCTCTGGCGGGCGGCCGACGCGGGAAAGGCGCTCGAGCGAGCCGCAGCCGGCGAGAGCGAGGGGCAGCAGGAGGAAGGCGGCGCGCATCGTCAGGGCCTCCGCAGCGGGGTGGCGCCGGGTGCGATGCGGACCCGGCCGGGGCCGATTACCTCGCCCTCGATGACGGCGCGGCTGGCGAGGTTCATTACCGGGACGAGGCCGCCGCGCGGGCCGGCCTCCAAGGCGCGGCCCTGGGCGCTGAGGGAGAGGCCGGGGGACTCGAGAAGCATGGTGACGAGGGCGTTCCTCTCGACAAGGGCGGGCGGGCCGAGGTCGGCGAGCGCGATGGGGCTGTCGGCGGCGACGGGGCGGTGGAGCTGCTGGCCGATCACCTGGTCGGGCCGCTCGGCGAGGCCGAGGCGGGTGCGCTCGGCGCGGAGGCGGATGGGGCGCAGGTCGGCGGGGCGGGGGATCTCGCCAGCGGCGAGGCGGCGGGTGGCAGCGACGGCGGGGACGGTCTGCACGGCGCGGCCGGCAAGGCGCTGGCGCTGCACCGGCATGCCCTCGGCCATCACCACCAGCGTGGTGGCGAAGCGGCCGGTCGTCGGGTCGAAGGCGAGGCCTTCGGCAGCGAGGCGGAGAACGGCACCGGGCGGCACCATGGGCGGCAGCAGGGGGCCAAGGTCGAGCTCGGCTTCCGCATCCATCCCGAGGCGGAGCAGCTCGGGCCGGAGGGTATCGGCGATCTCCGCCGGCATGACCGGACGGCCTGGGCGTTCGACGACGGCGCGGTCGTAGGACGAGAGCGGCCTCCAGGCGAGGCCATGGGCGCGGGCGAGGGCCATCAGCTGCGAGGCCTCCAGCACCATACGGCGGCCGGGGGCGGGGCTGGCGCCGACCGGTTGCCCGGCGCGCGGGCCGGCGCCGTCGAAGATGTCGCCGAGCAGCAGCGTCGGCGATTCGACCGTTGCGAGCGGGCGGATGCTGGCGAGGTCCTGCGCCACGGCCGGGCCGGCGAGCAGCAGGAGCAGGGCGACGGCGCGCATGGTCAGCGCATCCGCGAAAGGGTGGAGAGCATCTCGTCGCCCGCGGTGATGACCTTGCTGTTCATCTCGTAGGCGCGCTGAGCGGTGATGAGCTGGGTGATCTCCTGCACCACGTTGACGTTGCTGGTCTCGATGAAGCCCTGCAGCACCTGACCGTGGCCGGGCTGGCCGGCGGCGGCGAGCTGGGGCTGGCCGGAGGCGGGCGTTGCCAGCAGCATGTTGTCGCCGGTCTGCTCCAGGCCCCCTTCATTGGCGAAGATCGCGGTCTGGATCTGGCCGACATTCTGCGGGTTGGCCTGGCCGTCGAGCTTCGCCAGCACCTCGCCCGCCGCATTGATGGTGACATCCACCGCGGCGGCCGGGATGGTGATGGCGGGCAGCACCTGGAAGCCCTCCGAGGTGACCAGCTGGCCTTCTGCCGAAAGGCCGAAGGTGCCGTCGCGGGTATAGGCGATCTCGCCGGAAGGCAGCTGCACCTGGAAGAAGCCGTTGCCGCGGATGGCGAGGTCGAAGCGGTTGTCGGTCTGCGAAAGGCTGCCCTGCTCGCCGATTCGGTAGATGGCCGCCGTCTTCACGCCGAGGCCGATCTGTGCACCGGAGGGCAGGACCGTGCCGTTCTCCGAGCTCTGCGAGCCGACGCGGCGGAGGTTCTGGTAGATCAGGTCCTCGAATTCGGCACGGCGGCGCTTGAAGCCGGTCGTGCTCATATTGGCGATGTTGTTGGAGATGACCTCGACATTGGTTTGCTGGGCCATCATGCCGGTGGCGGCGATCTGCAAGGCGCGCATGGGACGTTTCCTTTAGCTACGGCGGCGGAGGATGCGGTCGATGGCGTTCTGCTGCCGGTCGCCCTCGCGCTCCGCGAATTGGGTGGCCAACTCGAAGTCCCGCACGTCCTGGGTGAGGCGCGTGATCTCGGTGATGGGGGAAACGTTGCTGCCCTCGACCGCACCCTGCACGAGTTGCGGGCGAGGCATGTCCTCGGGCGGACCGTCGGCGGCGTAGAGGCGGCCGCCTTCGGCACGGAGGCGCTGCGGGTCGGCGAAGCGGACGATGCGAAGCCGGCCGACGACGCCGTTCTCGCTGCGCACGGTGCCATCGCCCTGGATCTCGATTCGCGTGTCGCCGGGCCCGAAGGCGATCGGCGTGCCGCCGGCGCCGAGCACGGCATTGCCCTCCTGGTCGGTGAGGCGGCCGGTCGGGTCCAGGGTGAAGCGGCCGGCGCGGGTGTAGCGCTCGCCGCCCTCCGTCTCGACGACGAAGAAGCCTTCGCTGCGCAGGGCGACATCGAGCGGGTTGCCGGTGGTGGCGAGTGGGCCGCTGCTTGTGTCGCGCCAGGTGGCGCGGTCGAGGCTGTAGGCGATGGGCGCTTCGCCCGCGGCGGCGCAGCTCAGCCGGGTAGCGAAGAGCGGGCGCTCGGCACGGTAGGCAGGCGTGTCGGCATTGGCGATGTTGTTCGCCAGCACCTGCGTCGCCCGCATCTGGGCACTGAGGCGGGACAGAATGATGTAGCCGGGCTGGTCCATCGTGGTCTCCTGCTGGCAGGTCCCGGGGCAAGGGGTGTGCCAGGGATGGGCCCGGCGCAGGGCGGCGAGGACTGCCGCGGGCGGCAGGAAATGCCGGGCGGCGCGGCGCTTCCTGCCGTCGCAAGGCTTCCTTAACGGCTGGGAGGCGAGACTGCCCGGAGCGATGACCTGGGGCAGGGCATGTCGAGCGAGGCGAAGCCGGAGAAGCAGGAAGGCAAGGGCAAGCGTAAGCTGCTGCTCGCGGTGCCGCTGCTGCTGGCGGCGGCAGGGGCCGGGCTCTGGTTCAGCGGCATCCTGCCGAAGCTGCTGCAGGGCGGCGCGGAGGACGCCCATGCCGAGCATGCGGCGCCGCCGCCGCGGGCGCCGGTCTTCTTCGACATGCCCGACATCGTCGCCAATCTGAGCGTCAGCGGCCGGCGGGCGAGCTACATCAAGCTGCGCAGCAAGCTGGAACTGGCGCGGGCCGAGGATGCCGCGCCGTTGCAGGCGGCGATGCCGCGGCTGCTCGACCTCTTCACCACCTACCTGCGGGAACTGCGGCCGGAGGAGCTGCGTGGCAGCAGCGGCACGCAGCGCCTGCGCGAGGAGCTGATCGCGCGCGCCAACCTGGCGGCGCCGCCGGCCCGCGTGACCGACATCCTCTTCACGGAGCTGTTGCTGCAATGAGCGCCGAAGAAGACGACATGGCTGCCGCCTGGGGCGAGGCACTGGAGGCGGAGGCCGCGCCGGAGAGCGCGCCGGCCGCGCTGACGCCGGATGCAACGCGCGTGCTGAACCAGCAGGAGATCGACAGCCTGCTCGGCTTCGGCGGCGGCGCGCAGCAGGAGGAGGAGCAGTCCGGCATCCAGCGCATCGTCAGCGCCGGCCTCGTTTCCTACGAGCGCCTGCCGATGCTGGAGATCATTTTCGACCGGCTCGTGCGCATCATGTCCACCTCGCTGCGTAACTTCACCAGCGACAATGTCGAGGTCTCGATCGACAGCATCGTCTCGCTGCGCTTCGGCGACTACCTGAACAGCGTGCCGCTGCCGGCGATGCTCGCCGTCTTCAAGGTGGAGGAGTGGGACAATTACGGGCTGATCGTGGTGGGCAGCGCGCTGATCTATTCGGTCGTGGACGTGCTGCTCGGCGGGCGGCGTGGCACCGCGGCGATGCGGATCGAGGGGCGGCCCTACACAACGATCGAGCGGACGCTGGTGGAGCGGCTCATCACCGTGGTTCTGGCCGACCTGTCGGACGCCTTCAGCCCGCTGTCGCCGGCACATTTCCGCTTTGAACGGCTGGAGGTCAATCCGCGCTTCGCGGCCGTGTCGCGGCTGTCAAATGCCTGCATCCTGTCGCGGCTCCGGGTCGACATGGAGGACCGCGGCGGCAAGATCGAGCTGCTGCTGCCCTATGCAACGCTGGAGCCGATCCGTGAGTTGCTGCTGCAACAGTTCATGGGAGAGAAATTCGGCCGCGACAGCATCTGGGAGACGCACCTCGCCGAGGAGCTGCGGCATACCGAGATGTCGATGGACGTCGTCCTCGACGAGCAGACCATGCCCTTGGCGGCGGTGATGTCGCTGCAGCGCGGCGACCGCATCACGCTGAACACCGCGCCCGGGGCGCCGGTGCAGCTGCGCTGCGGCGACGTGACGATGTTCGAGGCGGAGCTCGGCCGGCGGGAGAACCGCATGGCCGTCCGCATCACGCGCGAGCTGCGGCAAAAGGCGGAGGCGTGAGCATGGGCTGGTACGAATGGTCGGCGCAGCTGCTGCTGATCGGGCTGCTGGTGGCGGCGATTCCCTGCATCCTCAAGCTGGAGCGGACGCTGGCCGCGGTGCGGCGCGACCGCGAGGCGCTGGAGGTCAGCGCGGCGGGCCTCGGCGAGGCGACGCGGATGGCGGAGGCGGCTTCGCTGCGGCTGCGGGCGACGGCAGAGGGCGCGGGACGGCAGGTGGCCGAGCGGCTGGCAACGGCCGAGCCGATGCGGGACGACCTGCGCTATCTCGTGGAGCGGGCCGAAGGGCTGGCGGACCGGCTGGAGGGCCTTGTCCGCACCGCGCGGCCGATGGCCGCACCAGACCCGGCCATCGCCGCGCCGAGCCAGGCCGAGCGGGACCTGCTGCGGGCCTTGAGCCAGGGCCTGGCCGGCGCGCGGGGGGGACGATGATACGCTTCCGCCCTCGCCTCATGCCGGCGGCGCTCGGTGCGATCGCCTTGCTACTGGCGGCGAAGCTGGCGGCGCTGCTGCCAGCCGGCGTGCAGCCCCTGGCCGGGGCGTCCCTGGGCGTGACGCCGGCACAGGCCAGCAACCCGGCCCCGCCACCGGTGCCGGCGCAGGCCGTGGCGCCTCCGCCCGCGCCGGCGGAGCCGACAGCCGAGCAGCGGGCTGAACGGGCGTTGCTCGAAGGGCTGCGGGCTCGGCGGGCGGAGCTCGACGGCCGCGAGCAGGCGCTGGCAGCGCGCGAGGTGGTGCTGGCCGCCGCCGAACGCCGGCTGACCCAGCGGATCGAGGAGATGACGGCGCTTCAGCAGCGCTTGCAAGCCGCCGACCAGGCGCTCGGCGCGCGCGAGGAGGCCGGCTGGCGGCAGATGGTGAAGCTTTACGAAGGCATGCGGCCGCGCGACGCGGCGGCGATCTTCGACGACCTGGAGATGCCCGTTCTGGTCCAGCTGGTGGACCGGATGCGGGAGGCGAAGGCAGCACCGGTGCTCGGCGCGATGAAGCCCGATCGCGCCCGGCTGCTGACGGCCGAGCTGGCCCGGCATCGTGCCCGGCCGACCGAGTGAGGACAGTCAAGGAGCCTGCGATGGACAAGAACACCAACGTGCTGATCGTCGACGACTACAAGACGATGCTGCGCATCATCCGCAACCTGCTCAAGCAGCTGGAATTCGACAATGTCGAGGAGGCTTCGGACGGGCAGGAGGCGCTGGCCAAGCTGCGCGCCGGGCAGTTCGGCTTGGTCATCAGCGACTGGAACATGCAACCGATGACGGGCCTCGACCTGCTGAAGGAGGTGCGGGCGGATGCACGGCTGAAGGATACGCCCTTCATCATGATCACGGCCGAAAGCAAGACGGAGAACGTAGTGGCGGCGAAGGCGGCCGGCGTCTCCAACTACATCGTCAAGCCCTTCAACGCCGAGACTTTGCGCGGCAAGATCGAGAAGGTGCTGACCCATGCCTGACGGCCAGGCCGGCGGAGACCGGATCGAGGCCGCGGTTCGGGCGGTGCTCGGCAGCCTCTCGGGCGACATGACGGTGACCGAGGCGGCGCTTCTCGGCGAGCTCGAGGCGCTCGGTCGCGAGGTGGCGCGGGCGAAGAGCGAGATCGCCGCGCTCCGCGTTGACGACATCAATGCCAGCCATATCCCGACCGCGACGGATGAGCTGGATGCGGTCGTTAACCATACCGCGACGGCGACCAACGAGATCCTCGATTGCTGCGAGGTGCTCGAAGGCCTCCAGGCGCGGCTGGCGGGCGAGGATGCCGAGGCGCTGGGCGGCGCCGTCACCCGCATCTACGAGGCTTGCAGCTTCCAGGACATCACCGGCCAGCGCATTGGCAAGGTGGTCTCGGCGCTGAAGTCGATCGAACGACGGGTGGCGGCGGTGACGCAAAGCTTCGGCCGTGGCGAGAGCGCCCCACTCGCGGAGCAGGAGGAGCCCGCGGCACCACGGACCGAGGGCGAGGAACTGGCCAACGGGCCGCAGCTGCCGGGGGCTGGCACCTCCCAGGCGGAGATCGACCGGTTGCTGGCGAGTTTCGACTGATGCGTTGGGCACCATTGCTCGCTCTGCTCCTGGCTGCGCCGGCGGCTTGGGCGCAGGAGGCGGTCGGGGTCCGGGTCGGGAATCATCCCGGCCATGGCCGACTCGTCTTCGACTGGCCTGCGCCGCCCCAGTACCGGGTGGAGCAGGTGGGTGATGCGGTGGTGCTGTATTTCCCGCCGGGTTCGGCCATCGACCTGTCGGGCGCGCGCCGGCTGCCGCGCAACATGGCAGCCGTTGCGGCCGAGGGGGAGGGCATCCGCATCGCGCTGAAACCAGGGGTGCGGGCGCGAATCTTCCGCCTCGGGCCGAAGCTCGTCGTCGACGCCCTGAGCCCGCCGGCCGAGCCGGCACAGATGGCGCAGGCGCAGGCGGTTCCGGCGAGGGCGGAGTTGGCCCCTGAGGCCGTGGTGCCGCCCGCGGCGCCAGCCGCGTCCCCAATATCGCGCCCGGCGACGCCGGCGCCGGCCACGCCCGTGCTTGCCCTGCCGCGGCCAGATGCCCTGGCGGTGAAGCCGTTGCCGAGGGGGGGCGGTATTCTGCTGCCCTATCCCGCAAGCACCGGCCTTGCGGTACTGCGCCGCGGCGGCGAGCTGTTGGCGCTGTTCGACAGCGGCGAGGCGCTTGACCTGACGGGCCTGCGGGCCGACCCGGTCTTCGCGGCGCTGGAGGTCGAGGCCTTGGGTGGAGCGACCTTGCTGCGCCTGCCGCTGCCATCACCCGGTCAGCTGAAGGCCCGGCGGGAGCCGAATGGCTGGGTGCTGGAAGCCTATCGGCCGGCCGAGGGCCAGGGTGCGGCCGGCCGGTCGGTGGGGCTGGAGGCGGAAGGCGGCGTGGCCGCGCGCCTGATGCTGCGTGCCGGCGAGCCGGGGCGGGTCGTCCCCATCACCGATCCCGAAAGTGGCCTGCCGCTGCTGGTCGGCACGGTGCGCGCGGCCGGCCAGCTGATGCCGATCTGGCGACGGCTGCCGGAGCTAGATCTGCCGCCAACGCTGCTCGGCGTCGCCGTGCTTGCCCGGGCCGACCAGGTGACGATGCGGGCGACGGCCGGTGGCTTCCTGGTTGGCGCGGCGAACGGGCCACTCGCCCTCGACGCAGCCGCGGCCGAGATGCCCCACGCCGAGGCAATGACGCGCAGCTTCGACCTGCCGCGCATGCCGACGCCGCGCTTGCTGGAGCGGCTCCGGACCTTACAGGCCAGCATCGCTGCGGCGCCGCCGCTGAACCGCCTGGCGCTGCGTCGCGCCGCAGCGGAGACGCTGCTGGCGCTCGGGATGCCGCAGGAAGCCCAGGCGATGGTAGAACTGGCCCGGGGGGAAGACCCCGAGGCAACCCGGGACGGGCGGCTCAATGCCCTGGCAGGCGCTGCGGCCCTGCTGGCCGGCCGGATGCCGCAAGCCATCGCCTTGCGCCAGGCCGAACTGCCGGAGACGGATGAGCTGAGCTTCTGGCAGACGTTGCTGCTCGCAGCCGAGGGCGAAGCGCAGGAGGCCGCCCCTAGGCTGGCCTCGGCCCTGCCGGTGCTTTTCGACTATGCGGAGGGGCTGCGTTCCCGGTTGCTGCCGCTGGCAGCCCAGAGCCTGGCCGAGGCCGGTGCCGTCGCGCCCTTGCGGCAATTGCTGGAGAAGGCGGGACCCATGCCGGAGCTTGCCCTGCCGCGCGCCATGCTGGCCGAAGCCAACGGCGATGCCGAAGTGGCGCTGGCCGGGTACGATCAGATCGCGCTGGGCCGGGATCGGCTGGCGCGGGCACGAGCGCTGCGGCGAGCAGTCGAACTGCGGCTTGCCACGCACAAGATCGATGCCGCCCAGGCGGCACGGGCACTCGAGGCAACGCTATTCGCCTGGCGCGGCGATGGCGAGGAGGCGGCGGCGCGCATCCGCCTTGCCGAGCTTCGGCGCGCCGCCGGCGATGCGCGAGGCGCGCTTGCCTTGCTGCGGGAGACGGAAGCGCTTTTCCCCGAGCGTGGGCCGGCCTTGCGCGCAGCGATCAACGCGGCCTTTGTCGCCGCCCTGGAGCATGAGCCGCCACTCGATGCGGTTGCGCTGTTCGACGCCTATCCTGACCTCCTGCCGAAGGATGCGAACGGACAGGCAGCGATGCTGGTCCTTGCGGACCGGCTGGTGGCGCTCGACCTATCCGACCGCGCCGCCGCTCTCCTGGGCCAAGCCGTAGGCCGCACTGCCGGGGCGCCGCGTGCCGCGCTCGGCCTGCACCAGGGTGTGTTGCACCTCGCCAACGGCGATGCGACCGCAGCGCTGAAGGCTCTACAGGAAAGCAGCGGAGAAATGCTGCCTGATGCGTTGGTGCTGCCTCGTGCCGTGCTCGCGGCTCAGGCGCAATCGCGGCTGGGGCGCGTCGAGGAGGCGGTGGCGGGCCTCAAGGCACTCGGTGCGGCTGGGGCCGCTGCGTTGTCGCAGCTCCTGGCAGAGCGGCAGGATTGGGCGGGTGCCGCTGCGGCGCTTTCCGATCATTTGCGTGCAGCGCTACCGGCTGCGCCCGCGCCGCTCGATGAGCCGCAACAGCGATCACTGCTGGCCCAGGCGGCAATGCTGGCTCTGGCCGGTGACGAGGCCGGGCTCGCCGCGGTGCGACGGAACTATGCAGCGCGCTTGCCGGAGGGACCCCTGGCCGCGGCTTTCACCCTGCTGACGGCGGAGCACCTGCGAGGCCTGGCCGACCTGCCGCGGCTGCAAAAGGAATTGTTGCTATTTCAAACCATCCCTCCGCGGCTGGAGGCATTGCGGGCTGGCGGCCCGGTGACACGTTAAGTCCCGCGTCGGGCGCGGGGGAGGGCGGCAAAAATTTCGGCCGTTGCGGGCAGTTTTCGCTTGCGTCCCTGTCGCCCGTGCCCCATATGCGCGCCCCGTTGACCTGATCAATCCCGATCACCCTGGTCATCTGCTGGTGGGAATAGGAGCCCGCGATGGACGCTCTTCTCCAACTGGGGATGGTCTCGGAGTTGCTCCCGAGCGAAGCCCAGAATTCTGAAACCTCGGCGAGCGAGGCTAAGGACTATTTTGTTACCCGTGATGGCGTGAAGTTCGCCGGCACGCATCTGATCATCGATCTCTGGGATGCCACCAACCTGGCGGATCCGGAGCATATCGACGCTGTGTTGCGCGAGGCGGCTATCGCCACGGGCGCCACGATCCTGCACGGGCATTTTCACCATTTCGGCCCGAACAGCGGCGTCTCCGGTGTGCTGGTGCTGGCGGAGAGCCATGTCTCCATCCACACCTGGCCGGAGCGGGACTATGCGGCGCTCGACATCTTCGTCTGTGGCGTCTGCAATCCGTACAAGGCTATCCCGGTGCTGAAGCGCGGCTTCATGCCGGGCCGCGTGCAGCTGGCCGAGCACAAGCGCGGCCTCGTCGGCTGACATCGAAGCGTGCATGCAAGGCGAGGGGCGGGGCCTTAAGGTCCCGCCCTCGTTGTTTCAGGGGTTTTCCATGGCGACCGATTCGTGGGTGAACGAGACGCTCTACAGCGCCTGGGGGCAGCGCTTCCGCGTGGTACGCGAGTTGGCGCGGGCGCAGAGCGACTTCCAGGACATCATGGTCTTCGAAAGCGAGACCCACGGCCGGGTCATGCTGCTCGACGGCGTGGTGCAGATCACCGAGGCGGATGAGTTCGTCTACCAGGAGATGCTGACCCATGTGCCGCTGCTGGCGCATGGCGCCGCCAAGCGGGTGCTGATCATCGGCGCCGGCGATGGCGGCGTGCTGCGGCGGGTGCTGCAGCATCGCACCGTCGAGCGCGCGGTCATGGTTGAGATCGATGGCGAGGTGATCCGGCTTGCCAAGGAACACTTGCCGGGCATCGCCGGCGAGGCGTGGAACGACGCCCGGGCCGAGGTCATCGTTGGGGACGGAATCGATTACGTGCGTCAAGCGCCGGATGCCAGCTTCGACGTTGTCATCGTCGACAGCACGGATCCGATCGGCGTCGGCGAGGTACTGTTCACCGACGAGTTCTATGCGAACTGCGCGCGGCTGCTCACCGAGCGCGGCCTTGTAGTGAACCAGTGCGGCGTGCCCTTCATGCAGGCCGATGAGTTGCACGAGACCAGCCTGCGGCGGGCCAAGGCCTTTGCCGATGTCCATGCCTATGTGGCGGCCGTGCCGACCTATGTGGGCGGATTCATGACCCTCGGCTGGGCGGCGAAGGATGCCGGGTTGCGGGCCGCGACGGTGAGCGAAATCCGCGAGCGGGCGGCGATGGCAGGCATCCTTGGCGAGACGCGGTATTGGACGCCCGAGATCCATTGCGGCGCATTCAACTTGCCTCCCTATATCGCGGAGCACCTGCCGGACGTTTAGGGCCGAGGCCAGCAGCCACGGCCCTCGATGTCGTCAGCTGGTGGCGAAGCCCTGCACGAGGCTGCCGGCGATAAGCCTCCAGCCGTCGATCAGCACGAAGAAGATCAGCTTGAAGGGCAGCGAGACGACGTTCGGCGGTAGCATCATCATGCCGAGCGACATCAGCAGGCTGGCGACGACCATGTCGATGACGAGAAACGGCAGGAAGACGAGGAAACCGATCTCGAAGGCCCGCTTCAATTCACCGACGAGGAAGGCGGGCAACAGCGCGCGCCAGGGGAGCTGATCCGGCCGGACATTCTCCGACACGGGCGGGAGGCCGGCAAGGTCGAGGAAGAGAGCCAGGTCGCCCTCGCGCACCTGGTTGGCCATGAAGCTGCGGAAGGGTTCGGCCGTCGCCACGAGGCCATCGACTTCGCCGATGCGGCCTTCCATCATCGGCGCAAGGCCGTTCTGCCAGCTTGCCTCCAACGCCGGCTGCATGACAAAGAGCGTAAGGAAGAGCGCGAGGCCGATCAGCACCGGATTCGGCGGCACGCCCTGGGCCCCAATGGCGCTGCGCAGCAACGACAGCACGATGGCGATGCGGGTGAAGGCGGTTGCCATCACCAGCAGCGACGGGGCCAGGGAGAGCAGGCCGATCAGCGCCGTCAACTGGACGAGGCGCATCGTCGCGCCGGCTTGGCCGCCGGTGCCGAGATCGATGTTCACACTCTGCGCCGCAGCGGGCAGGGCCATGGCGGCGAGCGGCAATGCGAGGGCCAGGCGCCTCATGCCGGCTCATCCCGAACAGGAAGCCAGCCGAGCAACGCATCCTGCCCATTACCGGTGAGCAGCAGCACCTCCCTCTCGTCGCAGCGGAGAAGGAGGAGGCGGCGGCGGGAATCGAGGGCGAGAACCTCCTGCACGGCGAGGCGTCGATTGGGCCGCGTGGCGAGGCCGCCCCAGCGCAGCCCGCGGGCGCCGAGTGCCAGCAACAGGAGGATGGCGGCGAGGGCGCCGGCGGCCTGTAACCATGGTCCGGTGTCGATCGTCATGCGGCATCCTGCCAGCAAGGGGTGTTAGGGCGGCGGCAAGGCGGCGGCGAGGCCTTCGACCTCCTGCGCCAGGGATTCGAGCGCCGGGCGTAGCAGCTTGGCGCGGTGACGCGGCATCTGCGCGATCGCGGCGCAGAGGGCGGCGGCTTCCGTATCGAGGCCGGCGAGGTCGATCTGGCGACCGCTCGTGGCGAGGGCGCGCGCCATCACCACTGTGTCGTAGAGGGCTTCGATCGCGGCGAGGGTCGCTTGCGTCATGCCGCGATCCTGCGCGCGGCAGGGTTAAGGAAGGCTTAGGATCGAGGTTTACGGAATCTTCGGAAGTCGGCGTGCAGGATCGCGCCATGGACCCCACCCGCAGCCCGACCATCGCCTTGGCGGAACGCCGCATCGCCTGGCTCGAGGAGCGCCAGCGGGTGCTGGCTCAGAACATCGCCAATGCAGATACGCCAGGCTATCAGCCGCGCGACCTCGATGACTTTCGCAAAAGCCTCGCCGGAGCTTTCGGCCTGGCCCGGACGAGCGAACTGCATGTCGCCGGCAGCGGCGGTGCGGTGCGGGCCCGCCTGGATCGGGCGGCGGCGGACCGGGCGCCGAACGGCAATGCCGTCTCGCTCGACCGCGAGGCGATGAGGGTGGCCGATACCGACACGGCGCATGCGCTGGCGACCGGGCTCTACCGGCGCTGGATGGGGCTGTTCCGGACCGCGCTCGGCCGGTCGCAATGAGGCATGAGGGAGGGTTGGTCATGGATCTAGACAGCGCCTTGCGAATTTCCGCTGCCGGCATGCAGGCGCAGGCGACGCGGTTGCGGGTGGTTGCGGAAAACCTCGCCAATCGGGACAGCACCGGGCCAGCGCCTGGGGCGGACCCCTATCGGCGGAAGACGGTGACCTTCGGCAATCGGCTGGACCGCAGCCTTGGCGTCGAGATGGTGCAGATAAGGCGGATTGGAACGGCGCCCGGGGATTTCCCGCAGCTTCATGACCCGTCGCACCCGGCGGCCGACGCGGCGGGCTATGTCAAGCGGCCCAATGTCGACAGCTTGGTCGAAATGATGGACATGCGCGAGGCGCAGCGGAGCTACAGCGCCAATCTGGCCGTACTCGAGACTACGCGCGGGATGCTGACGCGCACCATCGAGGCCCTGCGCTGATGCCGGTGGCGATAGCGCCGGTCCAGGCCGCAGCGGCCTATCGTGCGGCGGCGGCGCCGGAGGTCCCGGCCGAGGGTGGCTTCGGCGCGACCCTGCAGCGGGCGGTGGAAGGCGCGGTCGAGATGGGGCGAGGCGCCGATGCGGCCAGCACGCAGGCGCTGCTCGGCCAGGGCAGTGTGTCCGATGTGGTGATGGCGGTGTCGCGGGCGGAACTTGCCTTGCAGACGGCGGTCGCGCTGCGGGATCGGGTGGTTTCAGCCTATCAGGACGTCATGCGGATGCCAATCTAGCGCAGGAGGCGCGGATATGGAGAACCAGTCTGTGCTGGCGGTGCGGGAGGCGTTGTGGATGGCGCTGCAGCTGGCCGGTCCGCCCCTGCTGGCGATGCTGGCGGTTGGGCTGGTGGTGTCCGTCTTCCAGGCGCTGACGCAGGTGCAGGAGGCGACGCTGGCCTTCTTGCCGAAGCTCGTGGTGCTTGGGCTGGTGGCGCTGCTGCTCGGGCCGGCCATGGCCGGGGCGATGCGAGGATATGCGGCGTCGCTTTTCGACCGGATGATCGCGGTCGGCGGGCAGCCCTGATGGTGGAGGCGCTCCCCGCGCTGGCGTTCCAGGCAATGCTGTTGGTGGCGAGGCTCGGCGGGGCAGTGCTGCTGTTGCCCGGGCTCGGCGAGCAGGACGTGCCTGCCAGCATCCGGCTTGCCCTGCTGCTGGCCTTGGTTGCGGTGCTGCTTCCCGTACTGGCGCCCGGGCTGCCACCGCTGCCGGCGGAACTGCCGGAGCTTCTGCGCCTGATGCTAACGGAAACGGCGATCGGGTTGTGGCTCGGCATGCTGGCGCGGCTGGTCGCGCTGGCGCTCGGCCAGGCGGGGCAAGTGGTGGGGTTGATGATTGGTCTAGCTAGTCCCCTGCAGACAGACCCGATGCTGGGCGCGCAGTCCTTAGCGACGGGGCGGTTGTTCACCTTGCTGGCGGCGTTGCTGGTCTTGTCCACGGGGCTGTATGCGGTGCCCTTGCGGGCCCTGGCGGAAAGTTACACGGCGTTGCCGCCGGGGGCGCCCTTGCCGCTGGGGCGGAGTGCGGAGTCGGTGGCGCAGGCGGTGGCCGAGAGCCTAGCCCTGGCCTTGCGCCTGGCCGGGCCACTGGTGCTGGCGGCCATGCTCGGGAATTTCGCGCTTGGCTTGCTCGCGCGGCTGGCACCCCAGGTGCAGGTGTTCACCGTCGCAGCGCCGGGGCAAATCCTGGGCGGGCTGTTGTTGCTCGGCCTCTTGCTGCCGGCGCTGGTCGCGGCGTGGCTGGGGGCCGCCACCACTTCGCTCGCCTTGGCGTACTAGGCGATGGCAGAGGGGGAAGCGGCATCCGCGGAGGACCGGACAGAAGCTCCGACGCAACGGCGGCTGGATCGGGCACGGGATGAGGGGCAGTCAGCCCTTTCGCGGGAGGTGGTTGGTTTCGCCACCTTGCTGGCCGGGACGCTGGCCGGGTTCCTGACCTTGCCACCGCTCGGTGCGGAGTGGCTGCGGCTGATGCGGGCCTTGCTGGAGATGCCGGGGGAAGGGGCGGTGCTGGCGCCGGCCTTGCTGCGGCAATCGGCGCTGACCCTCCTGCCGGTGCTGGGTTTGGTGGCGCTGGCGGGGATGCTGGCGAGCCTGGCGCAAACCGGAATGGTGATGCGAGCGGAAGCCTTGGCGCCGCAGTTGAGTCGGCTCAACCCGGCGGCGGCGCTGAAGCGCTTGCTCGGGCCGGATGGGCTGGCGGAGTTGGCGCGAACCCTGATGAAGCTGGCACTGGTCGGGGCGGCCGTCTGGCATGCCGTCGACCTGTCGATGCTGCAGATGCTGCTGCACCTGCCTGCCACGATGCTCCTCGACGAGGTCGGGCGAGGGAGCTTGCGGCTGCTGGTGGCGGCGCTCTTCGCCCTCGGGGCACTCGCCTTGCTCGATTTGCTGTGGGTGCGCTGGCGGCACCTGCGGCGAATGCGGATGAGCCGCGAAGAACTGCGGCAAGAGTACCGAGAGAGCGAAGGCGACCCGCATATCAAGGCCCGGTTGCGGCAACTGCGGGAGCAGCGGGCGCGCCGGCGGATGCTGGCGGCGGTGCCCAAAGCAACGGTTGTCGTAACGAACCCAACTCATTACGCTATCGCGCTGTCTTATGCGCCGGGTCAGGCCTCGGCGCCGAAGCTGGTGGCGAAAGGGGTGGATGCCATGGCGGCACGGATCCGGGCTGCGGCAACCGAGCATGGCGTGCCGATCGTTGAGAACCCACCGCTTGCCCGGGCACTCTGGCGGCAGGAAGTGGATAGCGAAATTCCGGCCGAGCATTGGCAGGCGGTAGCCGAGATCATCGCCTATGTCTGGCGGCTGCAGGGGCAACGTCATGGCTAAGTCCCCGACGGCCTTGCGGGCGGCGTTCCGGACCCTTTTCGAAGCGGCACCAGAAGGGCTGGCGCTGCTTGATGCCCGGGGGAGGGTTATCGAGGCGAATCCGGCATTCGGCCGGATGGCCGGGCCGGGGGCAAAGCCCGGACATGCGGCGACCGGCTTGCTGGCGGCGGTGGACCGGCCGGCCCTGGCGGCGCTGCTGGCAGGGGCCGGGCCGGCGAGCCTGCAGGCCTCACCGACCGGGAGTGGCGAGGCCGAATGGACCGTCACCGTCAAGCCCCTGCCGGATGGGCAGAAGCTGCTGCGAGTCGCCGACCACGGCGCCAAGCGGCGGACCGAGGCGCGGCTGGCGGCCGCCGGACGGCTGGAGCTGCTCGGTCGGCTCACCGGCGGGGTCGTGCACGACATGAACAACCTGCTGGCGGCCATTCGCGGCAGTGCCGATGCCATGCGAGCCGAGGGCTTGGCGCCGCCGGTCCTGGCGGAATTACAGGAGATCGAGGATGCGGCGCAGCGCGGTTCGGCGCTGATCGGCCAGCTGCTGGCCTTCATCCGGCCGGGGCAGGCGGCACCCGGCCAGCTGGAGCTCGATGCGGCAATCGAGGCGCTCGCGCCGATGCTGCGGCGTCTGCTGGGGGTGGGGGTGCGGCTGGACCTTACCCTGCACGCGCCCGGGGCGAAGGTGAGGTTGGCGGCAGTGCAGCTCGACCAGCTGGTGCTGAACCTTGCGGTGAATGCGGGAGAGGCGATGCCGGAGGGGGGCAGCCTCGACATCACCACGCGGCTGGAGGCGGGCGAGGTGGTGCTGGCGGTGCGGGATACCGGGCGGGGAATTTTGCCCGAGGCGATGCCGCGGCTGTTCGAGCCCTTCTTCACCACACGGGCGGCGTCGGGTGGCACCGGGCTCGGCCTGGCGACGGTGCAGGATATCGTCGCCGGTGCCGGCGGGCGGATTGCGGTGGAGAGCAAGCCGGGTCAAGGGGCCTGTTTCCTGATCCACCTGCCCTGTTGCGAAGTGGTCGAGCCGCGGCCGGCATCGGTGGTGCAGGGGCCGGTGCTGCTGGTGGAGGATGAGGCGGTGCTGCGGCGGCTCGCCGAGCGGGTGCTTGGCCGGGCCGGGTATACCCTGATGCTCGCCGAGCATGCCGAGGCTGCGCTCGACCTGCTCGAGCGGGCGCCGGCGCCAGGAGTGCTGGTGAGCGACATCGCCTTGCCAGGAATGGACGGGCTGGCGCTGGCGCGGCGGCTGCGCGCGCGATGGCCGGACCTGCCGGTGGTTCTCACCTCCGGCTATGCCGCGCTACAGGCGGATCTGGCGGCGGAAGGCTTCCAGTTGCTGGCGAAGCCTTACACGCCTGCGGAGCTGACATCGGCCCTGGCGGCGGCCCGGCGGGAGCCGGTTGCAGCATGAAGGTGTTTTCCAAATGTTCTTGTTTTCCGGTGGCGCCGAGCCCATACTTTGACAGTGCCATTGCGAGGCGATGGTTTTAGTTACGATCCTGTTTCATTCTCAGCTCCTTGCGTGTAGTTTGGGCGGGTGAACGGGGCCAGGACGGGATAGCCAGGATGGATAAGGGAAAGGCGCTCGACGCCGCGCTCAGCCAGATCGAACGGGCCTTCGGCAAGGGGTCCATCATGAAGATGGGCGCCCGCCAGGCGCTGGACGGTGAGATCGAGGTGATCTCGACGGGCTCGCTTGGCCTCGACATCGCGCTCGGCATCGGCGGTGTGCCGAAGGGCCGCATCATCGAGATCTATGGGCCGGAAAGCTCGGGCAAGACTACGCTCGCGCTGCACATGATCGCCGAGGCCCAGAAAAAGGGCGGCACTTGCGCCTTCATCGATGCCGAGCATGCACTCGATCCGGGCTATGCAAAGAAGCTCGGCGTCGATATCGACAACCTGCTGATCAGCCAGCCGGATGCCGGCGAGCAGGCGCTCGAGATCTGCGACACGCTGGTGCGCTCCGGCGCGATCGACGTGCTGGTGGTCGACAGCGTGGCCGCGCTGGTGCCGCGGGCGGAGCTCGAGGGCGAGATGGGCGACAGCCATGTCGGCCTGCATGCCCGGCTCATGTCCCAGGCGCTGCGCAAGCTGACGGGCACCGTCTCCCGCTCGAACTGCCTGCTGATCTTCCTGAACCAGATCCGGCTCAAGATCGGCGTCATGTTCGGCAACCCGGAGACGACGACGGGCGGCAACGCGCTGAAATTCTATGCCTCGATCCGCATGGAAATCCGCCGCATCGGCGCCATCAAGGACCGGGAGAGCGTGGTCGGCAACCAGACCCGGGTGAAGGTGGTGAAGAACAAGATGGCGCCGCCGTTCCGGCAGGTCGAGTTCGACATCATGTATGGCGAGGGGATCTCCAAGGTCGGCGAGCTGGTTGATCTCGGCGTGAAGGCCGGCGTGGTCGAGAAGTCGGGCGCCTGGTTCAGCGCCGAGGGCCAGCGGATCGGCCAGGGGCGGGAGAATGCCAAGCAGTTCCTCCGCGACAACCCGGCCATGGGCGCCGGCATCGAGGCCAAGGTGCGGGCGCAGGCCGGCATCGTCGCCAATGCCATGCTGACGGGCGAAAGCGAGTCGGCCGAGAGCGAGGACGAGGCGGCGCCGGCCGAGTAAGCCGGCGCCTCTCGACGCCTCCTGCCCTGCGCGGTAGGAGGCGTCGAGGCCCCGCGGCCGGGATGCGGCGGGGCGGAAGACAGGACCGGCACCGGCGATGACCAGCAGCAACGATATCCGCGCGACCTTCCTCGGCTATTTCGGCCGCAACGGGCATCAGGTGGTCGAAAGCTCGCCTCTGGTGCCGCGGAACGACCCGACGCTGATGTTCGCCAACAGCGGCATGGTGCAGTTCAAGAATGTCTTCACGGGGCAGGAGAAACGACCCTACAGCCGGGCGACGACGGCGCAGAAATGCGTCCGCGCGGGCGGCAAGCACAACGACCTGGACAATGTCGGCTATACGGCCCGGCACCATACCTTCTTCGAGATGCTGGGGAATTTCTCCTTCGGCGACTATTTCAAGGAACAGGCGATCGCCCATGCCTGGGAACTGCTGACCCGGGACTTCGGCCTGCCGAAGGACAAGTTGCTGGTCACGGTCTTTTCCGAGGATGAGCAGGCGCCGGTCTATTGGAAGAAGATCGCCGGGCTGCCGGACAGCCGGATCATCCGTATCCCGACCAGCGACAATTTCTGGCGCATGGGGGATACGGGGCCCTGCGGGCCGTGCTCCGAGATCTTCTATGACCATGGGGAGCATATCCCGGGCGGACCGCCGGGCTCGCCGGACGAGGATGGCGACCGGTTCATCGAGATCTGGAATCTCGTGTTCATGCAGTTCGAGGAGGGACCGCCCGGCACCCGCGTGCCGCTGCCGCGGCCCTCGATCGATACCGGCATGGGGTTGGAACGGTTTGCCGCGATCCTCCAGGGCAAGCACGACAATTATGATACGGATACGCTCCGGGCACTGATCCTCGCCTCGGCCGAGGCGACCGGCCAAAACCCTGACGGCCGGTGGAAGACCAGCCATCGCGTGGTTGCGGACCATCTGCGGGCCGGCACCTTTCTGATGGCCGATGGCGTCATGCCCTCCAACGAGGGGCGAGGCTATGTGCTGCGGCGCATCCTGCGACGGGCGATGCGGCATGCGCATATGATGGGCTCGCGGGAGCCGCTGCTGAACCAGCTCGTGCCGGCGCTGATCCGGCAGATGGGCGCGGCCTATCCGGAAATCGTGCGGGCCGAGGCGCTGGTCACTGAGACCTTCAAGCTGGAGGAGACGCGCTTCCGCAACCTGCTTGAGCGCGGGCTCGGCCTTCTGGCCGATGAGAGCGGCAAGCTCGGCGAGGGCGGCGTGCTGTCGGGCGAGGTGGCGTTCCGGCTGTATGACACCTACGGCTTCCCGCTCGACCTGACGCAGGATGCGCTGCGGGCGGAGGGGCGCGGCGTCGATGTCGCCGGCTTCGAGGCGGCGATGGCGGAGCAGCGCCGGCGGGCACGGGCGGCCTGGGCCGGCAGCGGCGAGGCGGCGACGGATGCCGTCTGGTTCGACATCAAGGAGCGGGTTGGGGCGAGCGAGTTCCTCGGCTACAGCACGGAGTCCGCCGAGGGCGAGATCCTGGCCGTCATCGCGGATGGCAAGGCCGTCGAGAGTGCCGGGCCGGGGGCGGAGGTCGCCGTGGTGCTGAACCAGACGCCCTTCTATGCCGAGAGCGGCGGGCAGGTGGGCGATGCCGGGCTGATCTCGGCGGGCGAGGCCTGCCGGATCGTGGTGCGGGATACGCAGAAGAAGCTCGGCGACTTCTTCGTCCATTACGGCACCGTCGCGCATGGTGAGGCGCGGGCGGGGCTGGCGGTGCTGGCGGAGGTCGATCATGGGCGGCGGGGGGCGATCCGCGCGCATCACAGCGCGACGCACCTGCTGCATGAGGCGCTGCGGCGGCGGCTCGGCAGTCATGTGGCGCAGAAGGGCTCGCTCAATGCGCCGGACCGGCTGCGTTTCGACGTCTCCCAGCCGACGCCGATGACGGCGGAGGACATCGCCTGGGCCGAGGCGGAGGTGAATTCCCGCATCCGCGAGAATGCCGAAGTGACGACGCGGTTGATGACGCCGGAGCAGGCGGTCGGCGTCGGGGCCATGGCGCTGTTCGGCGAGAAGTATGGCGACGAGGTGCGGGTCGTCGGCATGGGGCATGATCCGGCGGCCACCGAGAAGCAGGGCGTCTATTCGCTTGAGCTGTGTGGCGGCACACATGTGCGGCGGACGGGCGATATTGGCTTGTTCAAGATTGTTTCCGAGGGCGCAGTTTCGGCCGGCGTGCGGCGGGTCGAGGCCGTGACGGGCGAGGCGGCGCTGGCGCTCGTCGAGGATCAGGCGCGGCAGTTGACCGAGACGGCGCAGGCGCTGCGCGTGGCCCCGGCCGAGGTGCCGGCCCGGGTCGCGGCCCTGGTCGAGGAGCGGCGGCGGCTGGAACGCGAGGTCAGCGAGCTGCGGAAGAAGCTGGCGACGGGTGGCGCGGCGGCGGAGGCGGAGAGCATCGGCGGGCTTCGCGTGGCGCTGCGCAATCTTGGCGACATCCCGGCGCGCGACCTGAAGGGCGTGGCGGAGGCCATTCTCAAGGGCGGCACGGCGGATGTGGCGGCGCTGGTCTCCACCGCGGAGGGCAAGGCGAGCATCGTCGTCGGGCTCGGCGAGGCGGCGCGGGGCAAGGCGGACGCTGTCGCCCTGGTGCGTGCGGCGAGCGCGGCGGCGGGCGGCAAGGGCGGCGGCGGCCGGCCAGAGATGGCGCAGGCGGGCGGGCCGGATGCGGCGCTGGCCGATGCGGCTCTGGAGGCCGTCAGGGCGGCGCTCGTGGCCGCCTGACCGGCACCGCTCAGCTGCGCAGGGCCTCGCGGACTACGGAGCGGAATTCGCGGCGGTAGAGCTCGCGCATGACCAGGAGGCTGGCCAGGATCAACGCCAGCGGGTGGAGGATCCAGGCCAGCGCCGCCAGGCCGAAATAGTAGGCACGCAGCCCGCTGTTGAAGTGGCCGGCGGCGCGGTTGGCGACCTTGGCGGCCATCTCGGCGTGGTGCGCCTGGCCGGGGTCCTGCGGGTCCTGCGAGATGCCGCCCATGACGATCGAGCAGTAATTGAACTGCCGGAGCGCCCAGGTCAGCTCGAAGAAGGCGCGGACGAAGATCAGCAGCAGCAGGGCGATCTTCATCTCCCAGGCTGCCGGGTCGGGCGCGGTGGCGAAGGGCAGGGCGCCGAAGACCCGGGCGCCAAGCTCTGGGCTGCCCAGCATCGCCACGAGGCCGCCCAGGATGAAGATGGCGGTGTTGGCGAGGAAGCTGGTGCTGTTCATCAGGTTGCCGACGATGTTCGTATCCATGATGCGGTTGTCCCGCGTCGCCATCACGCGCATCCAGCGCCGGCGGTGCTCGTCCATCGCCGCGATGACGCTGCGCCGGCGGAGCGCCGGGTGGCGGTCCACCAGTGTGGAGTAGATGGCCCAGCTGGCGGCGAAGACGCCGAAGGCCAGCCAGTCGAGCAGGGTCAGTGAATGCATGCGGCCGGTATAGCGCAAAAAAAGGGCGGGCCGTTGCGGGCCCGCCCTCCTTCCGTGGCAGCGGCTGGGCTCAGCCCATCGCCTTCTTCAGGTTCTCGTCGAGCTTCGAGAGGAAGGCCTGGGTGCTCAGATAGGGCTGGTCCTTACCGATGAGAATGGCAAGGTCCTTGGTCATGGAGCCGCTCTCGACGGTCTGGATGCAGACCTTCTCCAGCGTCTCGGCGAAGGCCGTGACGTCCGGCGTGTTGTCGAACTTGCCGCGGTAGGCGAGTCCACGGGTCCAGGCGAAGATCGAGGCGATCGGGTTGGTGCTGGTTTCGCGGCCCTTCTGGTGCTCGCGGTAGTGGCGCGTCACCGTGCCGTGGGCGGCCTCGGACTCGACGGTGTTGCCGTCGGGCGAGAGCAGCACGGAGGTCATCAGGCCAAGCGAGCCGAAGCCCTGGGCCACGATGTCGGACTGCACGTCGCCGTCGTAGTTCTTGCAGGCCCAGATATAGCCACCTTCCCACTTGAGCGCGGAGGCGACCATGTCGTCGATCAGCCGGTCCTCGTAGGTCAGGCCGCGCTTCTCGAACTCCGCCTTGAACTCGGCGTCGTAGATGCCGCGGAAGATGTCCTTGAAGTTGCCGTCATAGGCCTTGAGGATCGTGTTCTTGTGGCTGAAGTAGACCGAATAGTTGCGCGCCAGGCCGTAGTTGAAGCTGGCGCGGGCGAAGCCCTCGATCGACTTGTTCAGGTTGTGGATCATCATGGCCACGCCGCCATTGGCCGGCATGACGAACTCGCCGATCTCCTGCGGCTGGCCGCCCTCGGGCGTGAAGGTCATCGTCACCTTGCCGGCGCCCGGCACCTTCATCTCGACCGAGCGGTAGATGTCGCCATAGGCATGGCGGCCGACAACGATCGGCTTCGACCAGTGCGGCACCAGGCGCGGCACGTTGGAGCAGATGATCGGCTCGCGGAAGATGGTGCCGTCGAGGATGTTGCGGATGGTGCCGTTCGGCGACTTCCACATCTTCTTGAGGCCGAACTCGGCGACGCGTGCCTCGTCCGGGGTGATGGTCGCGCACTTCACGCCGACGCCGTACTGTTTGATGGCGTTGGCGGCGTCGACCGTCACCTGGTCGTCGGTCTGGTCGCGGTACTCGATGCCGAGGTCGTAGTACTTCAGATCCACGTCCAGGTAGGGGAGGATCAGCTTCTCCTTGATGAACCCCCAGATGATGCGGGTCATCTCGTCGCCGTCGAGCTCGACGACGGGGGTCTTTACCTGGATCTTTGCCATGCCTGTCCTCGATGGTCTCCCGCATGGGGCGCCCGGGGCGCCGCGGGGGTTGGGGCGGCGGGAACATCGCACCCGGCCCGGTCGCGGGCAAGCCCATCGGAAGCCGGCGTGTTTGGTTCGAGAACGACACACTTGATGGTAGTGGCGGTTTCGTGTTTAGTCGCGCCTGACGTGTCGAAGGCCGCAGAGACGTCGCGGGGCGGTAGAATGCTCCTGCTTCTGTTGGTCCGGTGAAAACCCGGGCCCGCTTCGGCTGTTCCAAGGGCCGGCGTCCGGCCTGATCCTCTGGCTGAGGGTACGCCGCATGCTTGATCAAAGCCAGGGCCGCAGCACAATCGCCTTCCAGCCCGGCCGGGAGGTCGCCGCCATGCCAAACAACCAAGCCTCGCTCGCCGCCCTCTACGGCCCCGTCCTGGCCGGGCTCTGCGCCGAGGAGTTGCGGGAGCGTCATCCGCGCATCCAGGCGGCCGCGGCAGCCGGGGATTTCCGCACCCTGCTGTCCGAAGCCCATGCGCTGCGCGGCGTCGCCGCCAATTTCGGCCTTGGCGTGCTCGCCGAGGATTTGTTGACGGTGGAAATGGCCGCGCGGCAGCAAGATTTAGGCGGGCTGCATGGCGCCCTCGGCCGGTTGCCGGGCGAGGTGGCGAAGGCCCTGGCGGCCCTTGGCCAGGGTTGATCAATAGACTAGCGCTGCGCTCAGCCCGTGCCGCGCGCCGGCGCGGGCTAAGGTGCCGTCAACCTTGGCGATGGTGAGGAAGCCGTTCACCTCGGCCAGCCAGGGCGCATCCCCCCGCGGCACGGCATAGGCGTAGAGCGCCTCGCCGAAGCGGTCCGGCGGCTCGATCACCCGCGCCCAGTCATGCACTGATACCATGCGGCGGGTATAGGCGAAGTCGCTCATGAAGACGTCGGCGCGGCCTGCCTGGACCTCCGACTCGCGAGTGCGGGGCGGGCGGACGACGAGCAGCTCGGCCGCCTTGAGGCTGCGGCGCATCAGCGGCTCCATCAACGTGCCGGCGGCGACGGCGACCACCGTGCCGACCGCGTCGATATCCTCCCAGCGGGTGATGCGGTTGCTTTCCCGCGTCGTCACCGCATGGACGGCGCTGGTCATGTAGGGCTTGGAGAAGGCAACGCGCTGCTGCCGGGCGGCGGAAATGCCGACGCCCATCATGGCGATGTCGCAGGCGCCGGCCTCGATCTTGTCCATGAACTCGGCGAAATTCGTCTCGATGAAGCGCGGCTGGACCAGCAGGCGGTTGGCGAGCGCCCGCGCCATGTCGATGTCGAGCCCTTCCAGCTCGCTGTTGCGCGGGTTGCGGTAGCTGATGGCGAAGTAGTCGGGCCAGATGCAGATGGCGAGTTCGCCCCGGCTGCGGATGAGGGAGAGACGGTCGGGCGCGGCCGGCGGCTCGGCCGGCCAGGCGGGAGGGGCCTGGGGGGCCGCCACGGGCGGACGGGCGGCCGGGCGGTTCGCTGCCTGGCCGAGGGCTGCATTCATCTCGATAAACCATACCAATGGTGCAATAAGGGATGCGGCAATGCACCCTTTTGCAAAATTGGACGCCTTCATCCGCCGGTCCCTTCGTCTTGGCGCTCCCAAGCCGGCGGAGCCGCGGCCGTGGTTGCTGTTCGGTGCGGCGGTGGCCCTGGTCGCCGCCTGCCTGGTGGTGATTTACGGCATCGTCCTCCGGCGGGGCCAGCAGGATGCGTTGACCGAGGCCGAGAAGCTGACGCAGAGCGTCGCTGCCGCACTGTCCGACCAACTCACCCGCGCGACCCAGACCGTGGAGCTGATTCTCAACGACCTGGCGGAGAACCCGCGTGAGCCAGGTCCGGCGGTCTTTGCCGAGACCATGGCGAACCGGCTGCGCGACCTGGCGCAGATCCGTGCCCTGGTGGTGACCGATGCCGCCGGGCGGGTAACCCAGGCGACGGTCGATTCCCTGCGCGAATTGACGGTCGGCGAGCGCGAGTGGTTCCGCGTGCTGCGCTTCGGCGGCCAGCCGATCCGCCTCGGGGCGCCGGAGGCAGGGCGCTATCTCGGCACCGGCAGCGCGGCGCTCCTCGAGAGCCGGCTTTGGACCATCCCGCTCGCCCGGGCGCTGCGCTCGCCACGCGGGGAATTCGAAGGGGCGGCTGTCGCGCTGCTGAACCCCGACTACTTCAACGGCGTCTCGCGCCGCTATGCCGAGGCCTTCGGCGTCACCGTGCGGCTGCACTCGACCAGCGGGCAGCTCCTCACCCGCTCGGATGGCAGCACCCAGGGCGTCGGGCAGCTCCATTCCAGCGCCTGGCTGTTCCGCGACTTCCTGCCGCGGCGGGAGCTCGGCACCTTCCAGGGGCTGGACCAGGACGGCAAGCCGGTAATCGCCAGCTTCGCGGTGACGCGGCAGGGCAGCTTCGTCGTCGAGGTGGCCCGCGCCCGGTCGGACGCCTTCGCGGCGCTGCGCCAGCTCGGGCTGGTGCTCGGTGGCGGCGTGGGGGCGGCGGCGGTCGCCACGCTGGCGGCGCTCTGGATGATGGTTCGGCTGGCCGAGAAGCTGCAGCGCCAAGGCAGCCGGTTGGCGCGGAGCGAGCAGGAGGCCGTCGCCGCCAGCCGGGCGAAGGAGGACTTCCTCGCCGCCATGAGCCATGAGATCCGCACGCCGATGAACGGCGTCATCGGCATGTCCGGCCTGCTGCTGGATACGGAGCTCGACCCGGTGCAGCGGCGCTACGCGCAGACCATCGCCGGCTCGGCCGAACACCTGCTGATGGTGCTGAACGACATCCTCGACTTCTCGAAGCTCGAGGCGGGGATGATGGAGCGCGAGGAGGTGCCCTTCGCCATCGAGACAGAGCTGTCCACCATCGTCGAACTCTTCGCGCCGAAGGCTGCGGCCAATGGGGTGGAGCTGGTTTGCTCGCTCTCGCCCAGCATGCCGGCGCGGGTGGTGGGAGACCCCGGCCGGTTCCGCCAGCTGCTGTTCAACCTGGTCGGCAATGCGGTGAAATTCACCGAATCCGGCTGGATCGAGCTGGGGCTCTCGGCGGAGCGGGAGGAAGAGGGGTGGCGGCTCTCCTGCCGGGTCAGCGATACCGGGATCGGGCTGGACCCGGAGACGATTCCGCTGCTCTTCGAGCGCTTCACCCAGGCGGATGCCTCGATCAGCCGGAAATACGGCGGGACGGGGCTGGGGCTGGCCATCTGCCGCAAGCTGGTGGAGGGGATGGGGGGCAGCATCGGCGCGGCGCAACGGCCGGGCGGGGGCAGCGTCTTCCGCTTCGACCTGCTGGTGGGCATGGCGCCGGAGCAGACGGGGGAGGCGCGGGAGTCGCGGCCGCTCGCCGGCAAGCGGGTGCTGGTAGTCGATGACCTGGCGCTCAACCGCGAAATCCTGACGCGGCAGCTGATGGTCCTCGGTGCCGAATCCGCCGCCGTGGAGACGGGGCAGGCGGCGCTGGCCGCGCTGGAGGAAGGGCGCGCCGCCGGCCGGCCCTTCGCGGCCGTGGTGGTGGATGCCGATCTGCCGGGCGAGGAGGGGCAGGAGTTGGCGCGGCGCATCCGGGCTGCGGCGGGCGAGGCGCGGCTGGCGATCATCCTCTGCGCCAGCGCCGGCGAGGCGCTGCGCGACCCGCCGCCGCCCGGGCTGGTGGAGGCGGTGCTGCTGAAGCCGGCCCTGCCGGGGCGATTCCGCGAGGCGCTGGCGCAGGCGCTGGGCGGGGCGGAGACGGCGCGGCCAGCCCCGGTAGCGGTCCTTGCCGCGGAAGCGCTGGGGCTGAAGGCGTTGCTGGTGGAGGACAATGCCACCAACCAGCTCGTCATGCGGACCATCCTGCAGCGCGCCGGTTGCGATGTGGAGGTGGCACCGGACGGGGCCGAGGCGGTGGCGGCGGCACGGCGCGAGCTGTTCGACGTGATCCTGATGGACCTGCAAATGCCGGTGATGGATGGGCTGGAAGCGACGCGGCAGATCCGTCGCAGCACTGGGCCGAACCGGCGGACCAAAATCATCGGGCTGACGGCGGCCGTCGGCCCGGTCTTCGAGCAGCAATGCCGGGATGCCGGGATGGACGAGTATCTCGGCAAGCCGGTGCAGCGGGCGACGCTGCTGGCCATGCTGGGGCTCATCGAGCCGGCACGGCCAGCCTGAGGGTCAGCCGCGGGCGATCCAGGGCATCTTGGACGCGGCGATGGTGACGAACTGGATGTTCGCATCCAGCGGCAGGTTCGCCATCATCAGGATCGTGCTGCCGACATGGGCGACGTCGAAGGTGGGCTCCACCTTCATCTCGCCATTGGGCTGCTTCACCCCCTTCGCCATGCGGGCGGTCATCGGCGTCGCGGCATTGCCGATGTCGATCTGGCCGCTGACGATGTCGAAGGCGCGGCCGTCGAGCGCCAGCGTCTTGGTGAGGCCGGTGATGGCGTGCTTGGTCGAGGTATAGGCAACGCTTTCCGGCCGCGGCACATGCGCGCTGATGCTGCCGTTGTTGACGATGCGGCCGCCAATCGGCTGCTGCTGCTTCATGATGCGGAAGGCGGCCTGGGCGCAGAGGAAGCTGCCCGTCAGGTTCACCTGGACGACGCGCGCCCAATCCTCATAGGCGAGATCCTCTATCGGCCCGGCGGGCACGTTGCCGCCGGCATTGTTGAAGAGGAAGTCGAGCCGGCCCCAGTCGGACTTCAGCCGTTCAAAGAGGGCGTTGACCGATTGCGGGTCGCCGACATCCGTCGGAACGGGGATAGCGCGGGAGGCGGCGTCGCCGGCGAGGCCGACCGTCTCCTCTAGCGCGTCGCGGCGACGGCCGGCGAGCGCGACGGTCCAGCCGCCGCCAAGCAGCGCGAGCGCCGCAGCGCGGCCGACGCCGGAGCCGGCGCCGGTGACGACGGCATATTGGGTGGTCATGGCTGTGTCTTTCCTAGCTATTCGGGCCTAGCTGTTCGGGCCGCGGCCCATGCCGATGGGCTGCCAGCGGCGAAGCTGGGTATTCTGGAGCACCGCCGGGTTGACGCAACTCATCGGCCACTTGCCCTGGAGGACGAGGGCCAACTCGCTGCCGACGCGGCGCTTGCGGGCCTCGTCGAAGCGCGCGCTGGCGCTGGCGACATGGGCCGTCAGGGTGACGTTCTCCATGCTGAGCAGCGGGTTGTTGTGCGAGGGCGGCTCCACCTCCAGCACGTCGAGGGCGGCATGGGCGATCCAGCCTTCCTGGAGCGCCTTGATCAGCGCCTCCTCCTGCACGGTCGGGCCGCGGCCGGTGTTGATGAAGATCGCCGAGGGCTTCATCAGGCGGAAATGCTGCTCCTTCAGCATGTGATGCACCTCGGGCCGCGCCGGGGCGTGCATGCTGACGAAGTCGGACTGGCTCAGGACCTCGGTGAGGGTGGCGGGCTGGACGCCGTACTCGGAGATCTGCATCTCCTCGACGAAGGGGTCGTAGGCCATCATCCTGAGGCCGAAGGGCGCGGCCCGACGGGCGACGGCACGCGCGACGCGGCCGAAGGAGATGAAGCCGAGGGTCTGGCCCATCAGGCGCGGAATTTTCAGCAGCGCCGGGCGGCCTTCCTTCCAGCGGCCGTCGCGCACCATTTTGTCCTGCTCGATCAGGCGGCGGAAGCCGGCGAGGAGCAGGGTCATCGCATGGTCGGCGACTTCCTCGATGAAGGTGTCGGGGATGTTGGTGACGGGGATGCCGCGCGCCGTCGCCGCCTTCACGTCAACGCTGTCGACACCGACGCTGCCGAGGGTGATGACCTTGCAGCTTTGCAGCGCGTCGATGATCTCCTTGGTGATGGGGATGCCCTTGGCGTAGATGGCGTCGGCATCCTTGGCCGCGGCGATGAAGCCGGCGGTGTCGGTCGGGGCTTCGACGATCTCGGCGTCGAGGCCGTCCAGGGCTTCGCTCTCCAACGCATAGCCGCCGCCGGCGACGGTGAAGCTGGCGCCGGCCGGCGTGACGATTCGGTATTTGCTCATAGGTTCGTCCCTCTTACTTCGGCGGCCGCGCGCGGATGGCGGCCTCGTTCACCTCGACTCCCCAGCCGGGGCCCGTCGGCATCACCAGCTCGCCATTCTCGATCACCGGCGGCGGCGTGAATTCGTCGCGCCAGGAGACGCTGTCGATGTCGATCTCCATGACGCGGAGATTGGGGATGCAGGCGCTGAAGGTGGCGCTGATCATGCTGCACAGGTTGCCGTAGAAGTTGTGCGGCGCGCAGTTGACCTCATAGACGTCGCACATGGCGGCGATCTTCATCGATTCCGCGATGCCGTTCCAGATGACGTCGACGATGCCGACATCCATGGCGTAATGCTCGAGGAAGGGGCGGAATTCGCGTCGGCCATGCAGCGTCTCGCAGGAAGCGATGGGGCAGGGGGCCATGCGCTTGATCGTCGCCAGGGCCGCGGCGTCGTGGCTGTCGATCTCGAGCCAGGTGAGGTCGAACTCCGCCACCGCCTCCGCGACGCGCTGGAAGCCTTCGGTGCGGAAGTGGAAATTGGTGTCGAGATGGATGCCCATCTCCGGGCCCACGGCATCGCGGATGATGCGCAGGTGGTGCTTGAGCTGGGCCAGCGTCCGGTTGTCCCAGTTCAGCTCGGGCCAGCCGCCATGGCGGCCGAAGCCGGGGGAGTACTGGTAGAGCAGCCCATCGGGCCCAGGGATCAGGATGTTGGTCTTGAGGCCGCGGAAGCCCATTGCCTTCACCTCGGCGGCGTGGCGGGCGACCTCGTCGTAATCGGCGAGCGGGGGGACGCCCATATGCTTCGCGTTGCGCACGCGGTAACTGCCGAAATGCGACCAGTAGACGGGGATGCGCTCGCGGATCGGCCCGCCGAGGAGGGCGGCGACGGAAATCCCCCGCGCGCGGGCGGCGATGTCGAGCAACGCGTTCTCGATCGCGGCAATGGCCTGCTGGTTCAGCCCACCGCGCGACTGGCGGGTCATGACGTGCAGCCAGGCCGTCACCTCCTCCCAGCGGCACGGATCACGGCCGATGATGAGGGGTGAGAGGCCCTCGATCACGGCGGAGAGGCCGGTGCTGCCGAAGCTCTCATTGTATTCGGACCAGCCGGTGAGGCCGTCATCCGTCGTGACCTTGAGGAAGGAGAACAGGCGCCATCCGGCATCCGCGCGCAGCGTCTCGACCCGGGCGATCTTCATCGCGTCCTCCGTTTCCTTATCCCTCCGGCCAAGCGAAGCATGGCGGCGGCGGCTCCACAAGACGCCGGGGCGGGGTTAGCCTGCCTTCATCAAGGGAGGATGCGATGGGCAAGCTGGATGGGAAGATCGCCTGGGTGACCGGCGCGGGCAGCGGCATCGGCGAGGCGGTGGCGGAACGCTTTGCCGCGGAGGGTGCCGTGACGGTCATCACCGGGCGCCGGGCGGAGAAGCTGGAGGCGGTGGCCGGGCGCATCCGCGAGGCGGGTGGCACGGCGCATGTACGGCCGGCCGACCTGATGAAGCCGGCGGAGGTGCAGCGGGTCGCCGATGGGATCGGGCAGGAATTCGGTCGGCTCGACCTGCTGGTCAGCAATGCCGGGCTCAATGTGGTGGAGCGGAGTTGGGCGAAGCTGACGCCGGAAGGGATCGACGAGCTGATCCAGGGCAACCTTTCCTCCGCCTTCTACGTGGCACGGGCGGTGCTGCCGATCATGCGGGCGCAGGGCGGCGGGGTGATGATTCATACCGCCTCCATGGCCGGGCGGCATGTCGGGGTGATGAGCGGCGGCGGCTACTCGGCGGCGAAGCATGGTGTCGTCGCCATGAGCCACAGCCTCAACATGGAGGAATGCGTCAACGGCATCCGCTCCACCGCCTTCTGCCCGGGCGAGGTGAACACCGAGATCCTGAAGAAGCGGCCAAACCCGCTGAGCCAGGAGGAGCTGAACCAGATGCTGCAGCCCGCCGATTGCGCCGAGCTGCTGCTCTATGTGGCGACGCTGCCGCCGCATGTGACGATGAACGAGGTCTGGCTCACCCCGACCCATAACCGCGGCTATGTCGCGGCGCTGGGTCGGAAGCTGTGAGCGCTTACTCCTTCACCGCGCCCGTCAGCGACGAGACGTAGTAGTCGACGAAGAAGGAATAGAAGATGGCGACAGGCAGCGAGCCGAGCAGGCTGCCCGCCATCAGCGCGCCCCATTGGTAGACGTCGCCGGAAACCAGTTCGGTGAGGATCGCCACCGGGACGGTCTTGTTCTCGCTGCTCTGGATGAAGGCGAGGGCGTAGATGAACTCGTTCCAGGAGAGCGTGAAGCTGAAGATGCCGGCGGAGATCAGCCCCGGCACGGCGAGCGGCAGGGTGATCTGGCGGAGGATCTGCAGCCGGGTCGCGCCGTCGATCAGGGCGCACTCCTCAAGCTCGTAGGGGATCGACTTGAAGTAGCCGATCAGCAGCCAGGTGCAGAAGGGCACGAGGAAGGTCGGGTAGGTGAGGATCAGCGCCAGCGGGCTGTCGAACAGGCCGAGGCGGAAGACCATCGTCGCCAGCGGAATGAACAGGATGGAGGGCGGCACGAGATAGGCGAGGTAGATCGCCAGCCCGACATACTGGCTGCCCTTGAAGCGCAGCCGCTGGATCGCATAGGCCGCGAGCGTCGAGGCGAAGAGCGACAGGAAGGTGGCGCAGACCGCGACGGTCATCGTCGTCACCAGCCAGTGCGGATAGGCCGTGTTGAACAGCAGGTGCTTGATGTGGTCGAGCGTCGGCGAGCCGATCCAGAAGGGATTGTAGGTCTTGTAGTCGAACAGCTCGGCATTCGGTTTGAAGGCCGTCACCGTCATCCAATAGAAGGGAAAGAGCAGGATGAGGAGGAAGCAGGCGAGCGGCAGGTAAATCGTCACCATCCGCCGCGCCTTGTTGTCCCAGGCCATGGCCTCGGGCTGGGCGGTGGCGGCATTGCTCTGCTGCGCTTCGGGCAGAACGGCGGCGTCAGTCATTGCCTTCTCCTTGCTGCCACTTGCGCCGGGCGAGGCCGAAATAGCTGAAGAGGGTTGCGAAGACGAGGAAGGGGATCATCGAGACGGCGATCGCCGCGCCTTCGCCAAGCTGCCCGCCGGGGATGCCGCGCTGGAAGGCCAGCGTCGCCAGCAGGTGGGTTGAGTTCACCGGCCCGCCGCGGGTGATGGCGTAGACCAGCTGGAAGTCGGTGAAGGTGAAGATGATGCTGAAAGTCATGACGATCGCCAGGATCGGCATCAGCATCGGGAAGGTGATGTAGCGGAAGCGCTGCCACCCGGTGGAGCCGTCGAGCAGCGCCGCCTCGTAGAGCGAGGGCGAGATGGTCTGCAGCCCGGCGAGCAGCGAGATGGCGACGAAGGGAATGCCGCGCCAGATATTCGCCGCGATCAGCGAGAAGCGCGCCGGCCAGGCGCTGCCGAGGAAGTCGATGTAGTTGTCGAGGATGCCGAGCTTGTCGACCAGCAGGAAGGAGATGATCGAGAATTGCGGGTCGTAGATCCACCAGAAGGCGATCGCGGAGAGCACCGTCGGCACGATCCAGGGCAGCAGGATGATGGCCCGCAATAGCGACTTGAAGGGCAGGTGGTTGTTCAGCAGCAGCGCCAGCCAGAGGCCGAGGGCGAATTTCCCGATCGTCGCAATGCCCGTGTAGAAGACGCTGTAGAAGACAGCGTTCCACCACAAAGGGTCTTCCAATAGGTACTGGAAGTTCTCGAGGCCCACCCAGTAGCCGCTGCGGCCGATGGTCGTGTCGGTGAAGGCGAGCCAGATGCCGAGGCCCAGGGGATAGGTGAGGAAGACCAGCAGCAGGCCGGCCGCCGGTAGCAGGCAGGCGAAGGCGAGGAAGGGCTTCCAGTCGAACAGCCGGACCAGCCAGTTGGCTTGCTGCTGCGGCTTGGTCCAGACCGATGCGGTGGTGGCGGACATGCGTGGCTCCCCGGTCGGGGGCGGCGCCGGGATGGCACCGCCCGCGCGGCTCAGCGGCGGAAGTAGCGGCGGGCGCGGCGCTCGGCTTCGCGCGCGGCGGCCTCGGGCGTCGATTGGCCGGAGGCGACGGCGGCGCACATCTGCACCATGACGTAGTCGGCCGTCGCGGCACCCGTCGCCTCGGAGAGCGGGCCCTTGTAGCCGTTGTAGAAGGTGCTGCGCATGGTGTTCCTGAACAGCGCCACCTTCGGGTCGCTGGTCCAGACCGCGCTGGCGTCGTAATTCGCCAGCGGATGCGCCCAGTAGCCGAGATTGGCATTCAGCCAGGGGTCGTACTGCTCCCGCTCCAGCATGAATTGCAGGAAGGCCTTGGAAGCGTTTGGGTAGCGGCTGTGCTTGAAGACCATGGCGTTCAGCGTCAGCCCCGCCATGGGCGAGGCGCTCAACACGCCCTTCGGCAGTTCCTGATGCTCGGTATCCTGGGCGATGGGCGCCGTCGCCGGGTCGTTCTTGATGCTGAAGTAGAGCGAGACGCCGTTCGCCGTCATCCAGCACTCGCTCGCAGCATAGGCGCGGTTGTTGCTGATATCGCCCCAGGACAGCGTGCCCGGCACAAAGGTCGGGTACAGCTCCTTCAGGTAGTTGAGGGCGTTGATCGTCTCGCGGCTGTTGATTGCGACCTTGCCCTCCTCGTCGACGAGGAAGCCGCCATGCGACCAGATCAGCCAGTTGGCGAAGCCATTGCCGTCGCCCACCGCATTGCCGAGGGCGAAGCCGGCCGGCTTGTTCGCCGCCTTCAGCTTCTTGCAGAGGTCGAGATAGCCGGCATGGTCGTCCGGGATGCGGTCGAAGCCGGCAGCGCTGACGGCCGATTTGCGGTAGACAGTCGGGCCGGCCGTCGCCCCGAAGGGCAGGCCGATCCAGGAGTTGGTGCCGTGCTTCTTGCCGTAGCGCTCGGCGAGGGCCAGCCAGCCGCCATAGCGCTTGCCCGCATATTCGGCGACGTCGCTCAGCTCCACCAGCTTGTCCTGGTAGATATGCGGCGCGTCGCCGAAGCCGATGATCATGTCCGGCCCGGCGCCGGTATTGGCCGTCACGGCCGTCTGCTGGGTGATGTCCTCCCAGCCGACGAAGTCGACGCGGACCTGCACGCCGGTCTTCTGGGTGAACTTCGCCGCATTGGCACGGAACACCTCCTCATCCGGCTGGACGAAGCGGACGGGGCGCAGCATGCGGAGCGTGGCGCCGCTCTCGATCTGGAGGCGCGGCTCCGGCGCGTCGGCGGCCTGGATCGGCGTCTGGGCGGAGGCGCGGAAGGCGGAGAGCGCGGCGGCGGAGAGGCCGAGCTTCAGCGCGGCGCGCCGGTTCATGATGTGCATTCCCTGTGGTTTCCCCTTTGTCTTGTTGCTTATGCGGCAAGCCGCCGGCCGGAGCCGGACTCGAAGAGATGCACCAGCCCCATCTCGGGCATGATGCGGATGGTCTCGCCCGGGCGCGCGGTGACGCGCTCGCGGAAGGCGCAGGTCAGCGGCGTCTGGCCGATGCGGGCGACGACCTGCGTCTCGGAGCCGGTCGGCTCGACCAGCACGACGGTCGCCGGGATGCCGTCCTCGCGGAGCTGGATGTGCTCGGGGCGGATGCCGTAGATGCCGGCCTCACCGCGCAGGCTCTGCGGCAGCGGCAGCACGGCACCGCCTTCGGCTTGGAAACCTCCCTCGGCCGGGCCGCCCTTCACCAGGTTCATCGCCGGTGAGCCGATGAAGCCGGCAACGAAAAGGTTGGCCGGCCGGTCGTAGAGCTCGAGCGGCGGGCCGACCTGCTCGACATGGCCACCATTCATCACGACAATCTTGTCGGCCATGGTCATGGCCTCGATCTGGTCATGCGTTACGTAGACGGTGGTGACGCGGAGGCGCTGGTGCAGCTCCTTGATCTCGGCGCGCATCTGCACGCGCAGCTTGGCGTCGAGGTTGGAAAGCGGCTCGTCGAAGAGGAAGACCTGCGGGTTGCGGACGATGGCGCGGCCCATGGCCACGCGCTGCCGCTGGCCACCAGAGAGCTGGCGCGGGTATCGTTGCAGCAGCGCCTCCAGGCCGAGGATCTTGGCGGCGCGGCCGACCTCCTGCTCCATGACCTCCTTAGGCGCCTTGGCCAGCTTCATCGAGAAGGCCATGTTGTCGAAGACGGTCATGTGCGGATAGAGCGCGTAGTTCTGGAACACCATGGCGATGTCCCGGTCCTTCGGCGGCACGTTGTTCACCACCCGCGGGCCGATGGCGATCTCCCCGCTGGTGATGTTCTCGAGCCCGGCCAGCATGCGCAGCAGGGTGGACTTGCCGCAGCCGGAGGGCCCGACCAGCACCACGAATTCCCCATCCGCGATATCGACATTGACGCCATGCAGCACCTGCACGGGACCGAAGGCTTTCCGGACGTTGCGGATCTCGACGCTGGCCATTGGTCCTCCCTGATGGACGCGGCTTGTTTATCGTTCAGGCGAAGCGGGAGACCTGCGTCTCCTTCGAGGTGATGAACTCGAGCAGCACGGGAATGCCTTGCTGCGTCTTCTCGATGCCGCGCCGGATGGCGGGGACGATCTCGGCAGGATCGGTGATGCGCTCGCCATGGCCGCCGAAGGCCCGGGCCATCGCCGCATAGTCGCCGGAGATGTCGGTGCTGCGGTACTTCTCCGTGCTGACCGGCATCACCTTCAGCTCGATCGCCATGGAGAAATTATTGAGCAGGACGGACATGATCGGGATGCGCTCGCGCACACAGGTCTCGAAATCCATGCCCGTGAAGCCGATGGCGGCATCGCCCCAGACATTGATGCAGAGCTTCTCCGGCGCCGCCAGCTTCGCGCCCATCGCCAGGCCGAGGCCGTAGCCGAGCTGCGTCGTCTTGCCCCAGCCAAGATAGGAGAGGGGCGTCGTCGACTTCCAGAAGGGCGAGAGCTGGTCGCGCGGGCTGCCGGCGTCATGGGTGATGATGGTGTTGTCGCGGTCGACGGTGTGCTGGAGGTCCCAGAGGACGCGGTAGGGGTTCAGCGGCGCGTCCTTGTGCGTGAGCTTCGGCATCCATTCGGCGAGCCAGGGCTCGCGGATCGACTGGATCTCGGCGGCGACGGGGGCGGGGTCGCGCGGCGAGGAAACGAGGGTCGAGAGCTCGGCGAGCAGGGCATCGAGGGTCAGCGCGGCGTCGCCGATCAGGCCGATCTCGGCCCGCACATCCTTGTTCAGGTGCATCGGGTCGAGCGTCGCGTGGATGATGCGCGGGCCGCGCGGCATGCGGACACCGAAATTGGTCTCGGTGAAGGAGCAGCCGATGCCGAGGATCACGTCGGCCGCGTCGAGGAAGTGGCGGACGGGCTTCGGCATGGCGAGGCCGCCGGAGCCGAGGCTCAGCGGGTGGTCCTCGTTGAAGGAGGACTTGCCGCCGAGGCTCGTCGTCACCGGCGCGGCCAGCAGCTCGACCAGCGCCTTTAGTTGCGGCCAAGCCTGGGCCCAGTGGACGCCGGTGCCGGCATAGATCACCGGGCGCTTCGCATTCGCCAGCATGCGCGCGGCGCGCTTCACATCGGCCGGGTCGGGACCGTAGCGCGTGGCCATCACCGGCTGATAGTCGAGCGGCTCCGGCACCTCCTCGTTCCACATGTCGGTCGGGATCTCGACCAGCACCGGGCCGCCGCGCCCGTTGCGCAACTGCGTGAAGGCGCGGCGGAGGATGTTCGGCACCTCGGCGGCGAGGGTGATCGGCTCGGCGCTCTTGGTGATGCCGCGCATCGCCGCGGTCGAGTTGAAATTCGGGTCGACATGCGCGATGCGGCGCGGATAGCCCATCGGCAGGACAAGGATGGGAACAGACTCGCCATAGGCCTGGGCGACGCCGCCATAGGCATTCTCGCTGCCCGGCCCGTGCTGCATGCAGAAGGCGCCGAGCTTGCGGCCGGAGGTGACGCGGGAGATGGCATCCGCCATGTGGAGGCCGATGCGCTCCTGGCGGACCATCACGGGGCGGATGTCGCGGGCGGCAGCGTGCTCGATGAGATGGTTCACCGGATAGCCGGTGAGGATCTCGATCCCCTCGCGCTTCATGATCTCTGCGATCGCGTCGCCGAGCTTCATTGGGTCGTCCTCCCCTGATATGAGCCACCCGGCCCTTATCGCGGCGCCGGCATCCGGCCCCGCATTCGTTTCCTTGGAGGGAGCCTAACCCCCGGCGGGGCGAATGCGCAACCACGCCTCCCGGGCTTCGCGGGGGTGGTTTCCGCGCCCGGGAATCACGTCATACTCGGCGGCGGTCACATTCAGTCCAGGGGGCGAGGGCATGCCGCAGCCGATCACCGAGGCCGAACTCGAAGCGATGCTCGCGCGGGCCGGCATTCCGCTCAGCCCGGCGCAACAGGCGGGCATCCTGCCGGCGCTGCCGGGGCTGGCCGCGATGCAGGCGCTGATCCGCACGCCGTTGCCCAAGGCGGAGGAGGAGCCGGCGACCACCTTTTCGGCGGAGGCGGGCCGATGATCCCGAGCATCGCCGAAGCGGCCACGCTGATTGCCGCTCGCAAGCTTTCCCCGGTGGAACTGACCGAGGCCTGCCTGGCGCGGGCGGAGCGGCTGGACGGCCAGCTGCACGCCTTTATCCGCCTGATGCCGGAGGAGGCGCGGGCGGTGGCCCGGACGGCTGAGGCACGCATCATGAAGGAGGGGCCACGCGGACCGCTGGACGGCATCCCCTTCGCCCACAAGGACATCTACGGCACGGCCGGCATCCCGACGACGGCGCATTCCCGCGTCCTGCAGGAGCATGTCCCTGCCATGGATGCCACCACCGTGGCGAAGCTGGCGGCGGCGGGCGTGATCCCCTTCGGCAAGCTCGCGACACATGAATTCGCCTTCGGGGGGCCGAGCTTCGACCTGCCCTGGCCGCCGGCGCGCAACCCCTGGAACCCGGATCACTTCACGGCCGGCTCATCCTCCGGCACCGGCGCGGCCGTCGCGGCGGGGATGGTGCTGGGCGGCACGGGCTCCGATACCGGCGGCTCCATCCGCGGCCCGGCGGCGCTCTGCGGCATCACCGGCATCAAGCCGACCTACGGCCTCTGCTCCCGCGCCGGCATCCTGCCGCTGGCGCAGAGCCTCGACCATGCCGGGCCGATGGCCTGGACGGTGGAGGACTGCGCCATCCTGCTCCAGGCGATGGCCGGCCATGACCCGGCCGATCCGGCGAGCGCCAACCGGCCGGTGCCGGATTTCCGCGCCGAACTCGGGCGGGGGGTGAAGGGGCTGCGGGTCGGCGTCATCCGGCATTTCCATGAGACGGACCATCCCGTGAGCCCGGCGACGCTGGCCGGGATCGAGGGCGCCGCCGCCTTCTTTCGCGCCGAGGGGGCGGAGGTGCGGGACGTCACGCTGCCCTCGCTCGCCGAGTTCAATGCCTGCGGCTGGATCATTCTGCTGGCCGAGGCCTTCGCCGTCCACGAGGGCTGGATGCGGCAGGACCCCAACCTCTACGGCGAGCTGCTGCGGGACCGGCTGGTGCTCGGCGGACTGCTTTCCGCCGCCGACATCCTTCAGGCGCAGAAGCGGCGGCGGGCCTTGATCGCCGCCACCGAGGCCGCCTCGGCGGAGTGCGACCTGCTGCTGACGGCTGCCCAACCGGGCGAGGCACCGCGGATCGAGGCCGTGCCGAAATGGGCTTTCCTCGAGAAGCCGAACTTCACCATCCCCTTCAACGTCACCGGCTGGCCCGGCATCACCGTGCCGACCGGCTTCGGTGAGGGCAGGCTGCCGGTCGCCATGCAGCTGGTGGCGAAGCCCTTCGCCGAGCCGCTGCTGTTCTGCGCCGCGGACGCCTACGAGAAGGCGCATGCCTGGCGCGCGACACGCCCCGCCATGGCTGCGTGAGCCGGACGGAAGGCGAGTGGGAAGCCTGGATGGCGGCGGCCCAGGCCGGCGATGCCGCCGCCTATGACCGCCTGCTGCGGGCGGCGCTGCCGCTGCTGCGGGCCGTCGCGCGCCGGCGCATCGCCAATGCCGCCGAGGCGGAGGATGCGGTGCAGGATGCGCTGCTGACCATCCACACCCTCCGCCACAGCTACGATCCCGCCCGGCCCATCCGGCCCTGGCTGGTCGCGATTTGCGAGCGGCGGGCGATCGACCGTCTGCGGCGCCACGGCCGGCGTGGTGCGCGCGAGACACCGCTCGAGGATTTCGGTGAAACCTTGCCGGCCCCTAGCGCGAATCAGGGAGAGGAGAGGGTGGCCTCGGCCGAGTTGCGGGCTGCCGTGGCCGAACTGAGCCAGGCCCAGCGGACGGCGCTCGGCTTGGCCAAGTTGGAGGACCTGCCGCTGGCCGAGGCCAGCGCGCGGTCCGGCATGTCGGTCGGGGCGCTGAAGGTGGCGACGCATCGAGCGATGAAGGTGCTGCGGCGGCGCCTGGGCGTGGAGGAGTAGGTGCGGAGCGAGGAGCTGATCGGCGAATTGGCGGCCGGGCTGCGGCCGGTGCGGCGGATGGCCTCGCCGTGGCGGCAGGCGGCCCTGTGGCTCGGCCTCGCGGCTATGGCCGTCGGCACTGCCGTGCTGGCGAATGGGCTGCGGCACGACCTTCACCAGCGCATGCTCATGCCGCAGGAGGTCGGGCAGTGGGTAGCCTCCGTGCTGGCCGGCGTGCTGGCGGCGGTGGCGGCGGCGATGCTGGCGCGGCCGGACCGGAGTTGGCGCTGGGCCTTGTTGCCGGTTCCGGCGCTGCTCGCCTGGTTCGCCAGCCTCGGCTGGGGGTGCCTGGCCGACCTGGCACGGCTCGGGCCGATGGCCGGGCAGATGAGGACGAGCTGGCCGTGCCTGCGCTTCATCCTGGCGATGGGGATTCCGCTGGCGGCGGCGCAGTTCTGGCTGCTGCGGCATGCTGGGCCGGTGCGGCCGCTGCCGGTGCTGCTGCTGGGGGGGCTGGCCTCGGCGGCGCTCTGCTCGGCGGGGCTCAGCCTGTTCCATCACCTGGATGCGGCGCTGATGGTGCTGCTCTGGCATGGCGGGGCCATGCTGCTGCTGGTGCTGGCGGGCGCCTTGCTGGGGCGCCCGCTCTTCATGCAGAGTCAGGCGTAAAGGAAATCCGCCGCCGTCAGCGCGGCATTCGCCACGCCGTGGAGCCGGATGCCGTCGCCCTGGCCGAGATCGATGATCGTGCTGCCATTGGCCTCGGTCATATGCGCCTCGACATCGGCGAAGCTGGCGAGGCCAAAGCCCTTTAGCAGGAGCCTGTCCTCGCCCAGGGTGAAGTCGCCGACCACGTCCTGGCCGGTGCCGCGGCCGGAGACGAAGCTGTCCGCGCCCGAGCCGCCATGGAGCACGTCGCCGCCGCCCAGACCCTCCAATGTGTCGCTGCCTGCCTGACCCATCAGCCAGTTCGGCAGGGCGTTGCCGGTGATCTGGTTGTCGAGCGCATTGCCGCTGGAGGAGCCGATGGCGATGTCGTCGCCCTGGGTGCCGGTATAGAGGGTGACGGCGGCGGCCAGCAGCGTCGGCGGGAGCGGCGCCCAACGGCCATAGGCGCCGGGCGCGCTGTCCTGGTGGGCGAAATAGGTGACATTCTCGGTCGGCGCCGCGCTGTTGAAGACCAGCGCGTCATCCGGGCCGAAATAGAGCACGGTGAAGCCGTTCACCGTGCCAGTCGCGGTCGGGGCGGCATAGCCGTAGATCTGCAGGCTATCGCCCTGGCCCGGGTGGTAGTTCTCGATCCAGTGGACCCCGTCGCCCTTCTGGTAGACGAAGGTATTTGCCGCGCCGCCGCCTTCCAGGTGATCGCCGATGCGGAAATTGGAGAAGACGCCGTCGGCATGGCTGATGGTGCCGTCATTGGTGCCGCCGATGATGGTGCCGTCGCCATGGATCTGGTCGCCGCCGCCGCCGCCGAGCATGACGGCGGTGCTGTTGTTGCCCTCGACCACATCGGCCGAGAGGCCGCCGACCAGGATGTCGAAGCCGGCGAGGCCGCGTGGTGCGCCGGCACCGACCGTGCCGAGGCCCTGCATGTTGTTGGCGCCGCAGCCGCCGAGGACGATGTCGTTGCCGCTGGTCGCCTCGAAGGCGTTGTTGCCGGCGCCGCCGACGAGGACGTTGCCGCCGAGGGTCGCGCCATTGGAGCCGCCATGCAGCAGGTTGTCGCCGGCGCCGCCGATGATGTACTGGCCCGCCTGGTTGCTGCTGGCGGTGAGCCCGCCGTGACCGCCGACCACGTAGCTGCCCGGCGCGTTGAGGTTCGTATGGCCAGCGCCCTCGAAGGGGATGTTCACCGCCGTATTCGCATCATAGGCGTTTGAGGAGGTGAGCACGGTCGGCGGCTGGTCGAAGATCGTGCGGGTCAGATGGCTGAGCGCGGCATCGACATGGGTGAAGGCATCGCCGCTGACGGTGGCGATGCTGCCTCTAAGGCCGCTTTCAGGCACGCCCTTGATGAAATGCGTGCCGGCTGGGGCGACGAAGGCGACGCTGTAGGTGCCGGGTACCAGGTTCTCGAAGAGATAGGTGCCGTCGCTGCCGGTGGCCGTTGTGCGCACCACGCGGCCATCTGCGTCGCGCAGCTCCACCGTGACGCCGGCGAAGACCGCATCGGGCCGCTTGTAGTCGCAAATGCCCGGCGGCAGGTCGAGCGAGACCGTGCCGCCGATCTTCGGCGGGATGTAGAGGCCGGCATCGCGGCCGAGGTCGGTGACGCCGGCGAGGCCCTGCTCCCCGCCATCCTGCACGCCATTGCCGTTGGCATCGACCCAGACGCGATCGCCGATTGTCACCGGCTGGTAGAGCCCGGCATCGACGCCGGTCGCGATCTGGCCGGAGACGAGCGTGTAGGTGCCGGTGATGCCGGTAAGCGGGCTGGCATCGCTGTCTGCGGCGTCGCTGCCGTCCCGGTCGCGCAGGTGATGACGGGGCCGTTGCCCGCGGCGTCCGGGTCGCTGTCGGTCGCTGCGGGGCCCCTGCCCTGGGGCGAGGCGAACCAGCTTCCCGTCGCCGGCGCGGTGAAGGCCTCGCGGTAGTGCCCGGGGACGAGGTTGCCGAAGGAATAGACGCCGGTGCCGGTCGTCGTGGTCGTGGCGACGAGCTGGTTGGCGGCGTTGTAGAGGTCGACCTTCACTCCGGCGAGGCCCGGCTCGCCGCTGTCCTGGACGCCGTTCGCGTTCAATTCCTCGAAGGCCTTGTCGCCGATCGAGGCGGCCACGACCGTCGAGGCGACGCTCGCGGTCTTTGGCGGCATGACAGTGCCCGGGTTGATGCCGTAGGGATTGACACCGACCGTTGGGGCGAGGGTCGTGGTATTGGTCAGCACCGTAGCGACGGCAGTGCCGGCTGCGACCTTCGTCACCACCTGGACCTGCACGCTGCCCGTCGCGGCGTTGTTGTCGCCTAGGTTGACGATGTCGCCGAAGTCGAAGGTGAGGGCGCCGTCGCTCACGCTGCCCGCATCGCCGATGGCGAGCGCGGAGCCGGTGATCCCGTTGATTGCCGTGACCTGCGAGGAGACATAGGTGAGGCCGGCCGACAGGGCATCCTTTAGGATGAGGTGTTGGCTGCCCTCGCCGAGTGTCGCGGTGAGCAGATAAGTGACCGTCTCGCCGACCGCGAGGTTGCCGTCCGTGGAATAGGGGTTGTCGGTGCTGGCGATGACCTTGGTCACCGTGTCGGTGATGGCGACGGTGACCGGCGCGGCCGCCGAGGCGGTGATGTTGCGGCCCCCGGTCGGATCCTGCACGGGGGAGGAGGTCTGGTAGTCAAGCGTGGCGGTGTTCGGGATCGTCAGCCCGTTCACCACGCTGTCGAGCAGCATCGCCTTGTAGGTCAGCGTCACCGTGCCGCTGCTGAGCGCCAGTTGGTTCATGTGGAAGCTCAGCGTGCCGTTGGCCAGGCTGGCGCTACCCGCCGTGCTGGTCAGGCTGCCGGTGACGTAGGCGATGCCAGGCTGCAGGATGTCGGCGAGGTCGACGTCATAGGCATCGGCCGTGCTGCTGGAGGCGTGCCTGATCGTCAGCGTGTGGGTGATGAGGTTGCCCGCATCGCCCGTGGTGGCGGAGGCGGCCTTGGTGACGGCGAGCAGGGGCTGGACGACGTAGACGGTCGCCGTCGCGGTCTGGGTGGCGGTGAAGTCGCTATAGGCCCTGGCGGTGTTTACCAGCCGGTCGCCCGTCTGGTTGGCCGCGACATTGGAGGCCACGGCCTGGATCTGCAGCACGATCTGGTCGGCGGCGCTGACCGTGTTGTCGGCCTTATTGTAGATGTTGCTGAAGGCCCAGGTGACGGTGTCGGGCGAGGCGGGGTCGCCGCTGCCGGTGCCGTTCGCCGCGGTGATGGCGGCGCCCGATGGATGCTTCGTGAAGCCTGCATTGGTGTAGAGGTTGGTGCCGATGCCGGCGACCTTGGCGGAGTTGGGCACATAGACCAACTGCCCGCCGGTGTTGCCGGTAACGAGCGAGTCGGCCAGCTGATCGATCACCCTGTAGTTGACGCTCTCGCCTTCCGGCAATGTCAGGGTGTTGGTGTAGGTGACCGTCTCGCCGACCTTGACGTCCTGATCGGTTGCGGTGCCCCGGCTTGCGCTGGTATCGGCATAGCTTGTCGCCGTCACCGCCTTGGTGATGGTGGAGGCGCCGATGCCGACCGAGGCGGAGGCACTCACCGGGCTGGCGCGTTCCTCCGGGTCGGTGCCGGGCAGGGAGCTGCCGGTCGCGCTGGCGGTGTTGGTGAAGGTCTTGCCGCTCGTCGCCGTGTCGCCGACCCGCGCCTGGAACTGCACCGTGATGGCCTGGCCGGGATCGAGCGCCGCCGCCGTCACCAGCAGGCTGGCGTCGCCGGCGCCGTTGCCGCTGGCGATGGTCGCGGTGCCGCCGGTGATCCTCGCGGAGCCGGCTACATAGCTCGCATTCGGCCCGATCTGGTTCAGCAGGTCGACGATCGAGACGTCGAAGCCCTTCACCTGGTTGGTCAGGGTGACGGTGTAGGTCAGGACGTCGCCGGCATCCGCCGTCGCCTGGCTGACAGCCTTGCTGATGACGAGATGCGGCTCCACCACCTCGATCTTCGCCGTCGCCTCCTGGCTGATGCGGCTGCCGGGGCTGCTTGGGTCGGCGGCGCTGACCCGTGCCGTGTTCACCAGCACGTCGCCGGCGGCATTGGCCGCATTTTTAGTGAGCTGACCGACCACTTGGACGGTGATGGTGTCCTTCGCGTCGCTGACGTTGTCGACGGCAGTGGCGACGGTGCCGAAATCGAAGCTCAGCGTATCGGCGACGCCGTCGCCGTTGCCGTCGCTCAGCGTCGCTGCCTGGTTCAGGGCCGGCCTGGTGCCGCTGACATTGCCGCCGATGCCGGTGACGCTCGCCGAAACCGCCTTGATCTGCCCACCCAGCGTCGGCAGCAGGTCGTCGAGATGGACTTGGCTCATCACGCCTTTCGGCAAGCGAAGCGTGATGGTGTAGGTCACGGTCTCGCCGATCGCCACATCATCGATCGTGGCGTCGCCCTGCGCCCTGGTGGTGGCGGCTAGGCTCGTCGCGGTCACCGCCTTGGCGATGGTCGGCAGCACCGTGACCGAGGCGGTATCGGTGAGCGGCAGGATGTCGTAGGGCGTGCGGTCGATGCCGCCTTCCTGCGCCGCGTAATGGGTGACGGCGGCGGTGTTGGTCAGCGCCTGCTGCGGCGTGGCGAGCGCGGTGGCCAGCACCAGGTCATAGGTGATGACGGCGATGTTCTTGCCGCTGGTCGGGTCGTAGGTGCCGATGCCGCCCTTGTTGGCGCCATCCGTGATCTCGAGCCCGGTGCCGAACAGGTCGCCCGTCGCGCGGAGCGCGGCGCCGGTGCCGTCGGTCACCTGCAGGTTCAGCCCGCCCGGCGGGATGACGAAGCCGCTCGGCAGGGTGTCGTGGACCAGCGTGTCGAAGGCGCCCTTCCAGCCCTGGCCCCTGTTCTCGACGATGATGGCGAAGGAGACGCGGTCGCCCGCATCGGCGAAGGTGATGTTGGCATCGACCGGCTTCGCCGCGAGGCTGGTGCTGTCGATCGTGCCGCGGAAGCGCAGGCCGGCGCTGCCGGGTGTGGTGAAGCTCACCGGGCCGATGGTCGCGTCCTGCGTCGTCGCGTTGCGGAAGATCGACGCCGGGTTGTCGACGCCGATGATCCCTTTTGTCACCTTCAGCGCCGGTTCGCCGAGGACGAACTGGATGATGGCGTTGTCCTCGACGCCCTGGAGCTGGGAATTGGCCTCCGAGGCGGTGACCTGGTTGGTCAGCAGCAGCCCGTCGCCGAAAGCCTGGTCGTTGACGCGCAGCGTGACCAGCAAATCGAGATGCGTCGCCGGGTAGAGCGCGTTGGTGGCGCCGCCGAAGTCGAGCGTCAGGGAGTTGCCGTTGGCATCGACAAGGACGCGTGGCGCGACGCCCGGGACCTGGGTGTGGAAGCTGTCCGTCGGCCCGAACATCACCGTGCCGGCGGCGAGGCCGCTCGGGTTGAAGCTGCCAAGGAAGGTGTAGCCGCTGGCCGTGCCGTCGGCGTCCGGGTCTATCGCCTTCAGGACCGGGAGCAGCAGGTAGTCCTTCAGATTGACCACATGCGAGGAGGTCAGCGGGATGTCGAGGCCGAGGCGGAAGGTGACAAGGTCTCCGGACTGCACCTTGGCCGACGTGGCGAAGCTCGTCGTGCCCTTCGTCGTGCCGCCATTGACGGCATAGATCGACTTGGAGACTTGGTTGACCGGCAACGTCACGCCCGCTTGGCTGTCATCCTCGGCGGTGCTGCCGGTCGGGACGACATTGCCGTCGTAGAGCACGTCGTTGCGGACGGTGTCGCCCTGGTCCACCAGCGGGTCGCCCGGCACGGAACCGGTCCAGGTCGCGTCCAGGGTCGTGCGGAAGACCACTTGGATGGTTGCATGCTTGTAGTCGGTGGCGTGGGCCGCCTGGTTGAGGGCGACGCCATTGCCGTCGAGCACCCGGTCGAGCCCGGCATTCGCCATGGTCTGCGAGATGTCGAACTGGATCGCGGCGGTGCCGTCCGCGGTCTTGGCGCCCAGCGTGTAGGCCACCGGGCCCTGGTAGACGGTCTGGCCGCCCTCGCGGATGATCACCGTGGGTGCGAAGGCGGCATCGAAGGTCTGGCCGTCGCCCAGCCTGTCCCTCACCACCAGCCCGCCCAGCTCGAAGTAGTTCGATACCTGGCCGTTCAGCGTGTAGGCCAGCGTGCCGTGCGGCTGCCAGTCCGGCACGCCGTCGTGGTCGGCATCGCCGTTGATGAGGGCAACGCTCTTCTGGATGGCGATGGACTTCGCCGTGACGATGTTCTCGGCGCCCGAGGGGTTCAGGTCGATATGCGTCGGGGTGGCGTCGCGCGCATCGACCGGCGTCCAGTCCGCCTCCAGCCGGGCATTGTCGAGCAGCGGACGAAAACTGCCGGTCAGGGGTCAAGCACCGGCGTCCCGTCATGCAGGAATTCGGTAACGTACCAGTCGATCACCATGGTCGGCACCTGGCTGCCGCCGGTGATGGTGCCGGGAAAGGTGCCGGTCAGGCTGGTGGTGCCGTCGGCATTTCGCACGATGCTGACCGGCGCCGCGATGGTGACGCCGTTCAGTTCCAAATGTGCGCCGGTGACGACGACGCCGTCCGGCGTGGTGTCGCTCAGGGTGAAGTTGGTGAAGGGCTGGCCGCTGGCGAGCAGCCCCTTCACCACCCACTCCCGTGGATAGGAGGGGCCGGTCGCCGTCTCCTGTTCCGGACCGGCATAGGTGACGGACAGCCTGGCGACGACCGGGTCGATGGCCGTCACCGCCGCGGGGCCGGTGATGACTGGGTTGGCAGACGGGTTGTTGAAGGGTTCGGCGCCGTAGGCGAAGCCGCCCTTCGCCGTCACGCCGAGCAGCGTGCCGGGATCGGCCAGGTTCGAGACTTGCAGGGTGAGGGCGATGTCGGCCGGCGTCTGCGCGGTGGTGAAGCTGCCGAAGGGCAGGGTGAGCACCAGCAGCGTGTCGCCCGGCGTGCCGGTGACGACCACTGGGTTGCCGAGCGTGTCCCTGGCGAAGGGGTGGGTAGCACGGCCCGTCGCGTCGAATTCGATGGTCTTCGCCTGCAGGCTGGCGTCGAGATAGGTGGCGGAGACGAAGCTGACGCCGTCATTGACGGGGGTGTTGCCGGCGCCCGCGCCATCCGCGCCGTTGGCCGGCAGGATCAGGTCGATATAGGGCGCATAGCCCGTCTCGGCACCGCTGGCGGCATTGTCCAAGCGCAGGGTGAGGGTTGCTTGGCACCAAGAAAGGCTTGCTGCGGGAGGCCGTTGAGGAAGCTGACGATTGGCTGCGGTGCCATATCGGGACCCTGTGACCCCGCTCTTCGGCGTCTTTATTGGGAAATGCTTTTCAACTTATGGGGAAATTTTGCCTCGCGAGAAACGGAAAATTGTCTTTTTCCGCGAAGGGGCCCTCAAGCCATGCCGGCTCGCCGAACCCGTCGAAAAGGGCGTCCCACCTCTCGAGTTCAGGCCGGAACGGCTGCCTGGGTGCCACTTGGGCGAGCGATACCCGTCACGCCATGTCGTTGCGGGATGCGAGACAAGCTGCACTGCATCGCCCGGGCGGCAGCCCGGCTTGACGCCCCGGCTTCCACCGCCGTCCAATCCCGCTGCCAGCCCGTGCCGGGCCAAAGGGGAAACGTCATGCCGGACCATGCCAGCGCCGCGAATGCCACCGTCGCCCTACGCCTCGCGGAAGCCTTCGCCCGGCATGGGGTGACGCTGACCTTCGGCCAGAGCCTTCCCTCCGCCTTCCACCTGGCGGCGCCGCATGCCGGAATCGACCAGAAGGTCTATCGCCAGGAGAATGCCGGCGGCGCCATGGCCGATGGCTATGCACGAATCACCCGCAAGGTCGGCGTCGTCACGGCGCAGAACGGGCCGGCCGCGACCCTGCTGGTGGCGCCGCTAGCCGAGGCGCTGAAGGCCAGCATCCCCGTCCTCGCTCTGGTGCAGGAGGTGACGCGGGACGCGACCGACCGCAACGCCTTCCAGGAGCTCGACCATCTCGGCCTCTTCGCCCCGGTGGCGAAGTGGGTCCGCCGCATCGACCGGGCGGACCGGCTGGACGACTATGTGGACATGGCCTTCACCGCCGCCTGTTCCGGCCGGCCGGGACCCGCGGTGCTTCTGCTGCCGGCTGACCTGCTGACCGAGGCGGCGGCGCCGCTCGGCGGGCTCCGGCCGCGCCGGCTCTCGCTCGGCGAAGTGCCGCTGGATCGCAGCCTCGCCGACCCGGCCGCCATCGCCGCGGCGGCGGAGGCGGTGGCCATCGCCAAGCATCCCCTGGTGATCGCGGGAGGCGGCGTGCACCTTTCAGGCGCGGCGGCGGAGCTGGCGGGCTTGCAGGAGCGGGCGCACCTGCCGGTCGCCACCACCGTCATGGGCAAGGGCGCAGCGGACGAGACCCATCCGCTGACCCTCGGCATCGTCGGCTATGTCATGGGGCAGGGGGCGCGGACGGCGGCGCTCAGGCCGATGGTGGAGCGGGCCGACCTGGTTCTCCTCGTCGGCAGCCGCACCAACCAGAACGGCACGGATAGCTGGAAGCTCTTCGGCCCGGAAACGCGCTTCATCCATCTCGATGCCGATCCGATGGAGGTCGGGCGCAACTACGAGGCGATGCGGCTGGTGGGCGACGCCAAGCTCACCCTGGCCGCGCTGACCGAGGCGCTGGCGGGGCGCGACCTCTCGGCCCGCGCCGCCACGAGGCCGGCCATCGAGGCCGAGATCGCGGAGGCCGTCGCCGGCTGGCGCCGTACCGTCGAAGGCGTCACCACCCGGGAGAGCTCGCCCTGTCGGCCGGAGCGGCTGATGGCGGAGCTCGACCGGCTGATCGGGCCGGAGGACATCGTCGTCGCCGACGCCTCCTACTCCTCCATCTGGATCGCCAATTACCTGACCGCCAAGCGACCAGGCCAACGCTTCCTCACGCCGCGCGGCATCGCCGGACTCGGCTGGGGCCTGCCGATGGCGATCGGCGCGCAGATCGCCGCCCCCGAGGCGCGGGTCGTCTGCCTTTGCGGCGATGGCGGCTTCGCCCATAGCTGGGCGGAGCTGGAGACGCTGCGGCGGATGGAGCTGCCCGTCGTCACGCTGGTGCTGAACAACGGCATCCTCGGCTACCAGAAGCATGCCGAGGAGGTGAAATTCGGCGAGCACACCAAGGCCGTCTTCTTCGCCACCGTGGATCATGCCGCCATCGCCCGCGCCTGCGGGGTGGATGGCAGGCGGGTCGAGCGCGGCAGCGAGATCGGCCCGGCGCTGGCCGAGGCGCTGGCGGCGCGGCGGCCGGTGCTGCTCGACGTGCTCACCGACCCGGATGCGAAGCCACCCATCTCTTTTTACGCCGGCCATTATCCGGAGCCCTTCTGATGCTGGCGCTGCGCAAGACGGGAAATGGCTTCGGCCTCGAATTCCAGGAGGTGCCGGAGGCGCCGCCGCCGGGCCCGGGCGAGGTGGTGGTCGAGGTGGAGGCCGCGGGCATCTGCGGCTCCGACGTCCATGCCTATGAGTGGACGGGGGGCTATGAGTTCATGACCCCGCACATGCCGCTTACCCTCGGCCATGAATTCGCCGGGCGCGTGGTGCGCTCGGGCACCGGCTCGGGCTGGGCGGAGGGTGCGCGGGTCGCCGTCATCCCCTTCGTCGCCTGCGGCCATTGCGCCGCCTGCCGGGCGGATGACGCCCGCAACTGCACCCGGCGCGAGGGGATCGGGCTGACGCGAGACGGCGGCTTCGCCCGCAGCGTTCGCATCCCGGCCCGCTGCTGCGTCGCCGTGCCGGACGAGGTGGATGCTGAACTGGCGGCGCTGGCCGAACCGCTGGGCGTCGGCGCCGAGGCGGTGCTGACCGGCGAGGTCCGGCTCGGCGAGACGGTGCTGGTGCTGGGGCCGGGGACCATCGGCCAGGCGATCGCGCTGATGGCAAGGCGCGCCGGCGCCGCCCGCGTCATCGTCGTGGGGCGGGCGGACGGGCCGCGCTTCGCCGTGCTGCACGAGCTCGGCTTCACCGAGACGGTCGACGTGGCGGAGGGGCCGCTGGCCGATCAGGTGATGGCGCTGACCGGGGGCCGCCCCGTCGATGTCGTGCTGGAGGCGACCGGCGTGCCGGAGAGCCTCAACGAGGGGCTTTCGGTGCTGAAGAAGGGCGGCGTCATCGTCGCGGCCGGCATCCATGCCGGGTCGCTGACCCTGCCGCTGACGGAGTTCGTCCGCATGCGCCACCAGCTCCGTGCCACCCATGGCGCCGCGCGGCGGACCTGGGACCGGGTGATGGCCTGGCTCGCGGCCGAGCCGGAGGCCTTCCGCCCGATGATCACCCATCGCCTGCCGCTCGCCCGCGGCATCGACGGATTCGAACTCGCCCGGCAGCGGGCGGCCAGCAAGGTGATCCTCACGCCATGAGCAATGCGGACAAGGTTGCCCTGGTCACCGGCGCGGCGCGCGGCATCGGCGCCGCCATCGCGCATAAGCTCGGGGTGCTCGGCCATCCGGTCGTCGTCGCCGATGTACTGGAGGAGCGGGAGGCGACCGCCGCCGCCATCCGCGCCGCGGGCGGCGAGGCGCGGGCCATGGCCCTCGACGTGGCGGACGAGGCGGCAATCTCGGCCCTGCCGGAGGCGCTGGGCGATTGGTGGCCGCGGCTCGGCATCCTGGTCAACAATGCGGGCATCTCGCCGAAGGGGCCGGACGGCAAGGCGCGGCCCATCCGCGAGATGCCGGCCGAGGAATGGCGACGGGTGCTGGCGGTGAACCTCACCGGCGCCTTCCTCGTCTCCCAGGCCTGCCTGCCGCCGCTCAGGGCCCGGCGCTGGGGCCGCATCATCATGCTGACCAGCCAGGCGGCGCGGGCGAAGAGCCAGATCGCGGGCGCGCACTACACGGCGGCCAAGTCCGGGCTGATGGGCTTCGCGCGCAGCCTCGCAACCGAGCTTGGGCCGGACGGAATCACGGTGAACAGCATCGCCCCGGGGCGCATCGACACGCCGATGGCGCGGGGGACGACCGAGGGCGCCAATGCCGCTTTCGCCGCCAACATCCCGCTCGGCCGGCTCGGAACGCCGGAGGATGTGGCGGACGTGGCGGCTTTCCTGGCTTCCGAGGCGGCCGGCTACCTCACCGGCGCGACCATCGATGTCGGCGGGGGGAGCTACATGCCGTAACCGGGGCCTTCCTTGACACCCCACCCCCCGGCAGGCTTCATCCCTGCTGCCTGATGCCGTATCCCCGACCATTGGGGACCCGACCCGCGGGCGAACCTCCTCCTGCACCGATGGGTCAGATCTTGAGCACCTCCATGGCGAAGAATAAGAGCGGCGGCTGGCTCGAGAGCATCAAGACGGTTGTCTATGCCGGGCTGATCGCCATCGGCATCCGCACCATCGCCTTCGAGCCGTTCAACATCCCCTCCGGCTCGATGATTCCGACGCTGCTGGTGGGCGACTACCTCTTCGTCTCGAAATACTCCTACGGCTATTCGCGCTACTCGATGCCCTTCGGGCCGAACCTGTTCCAGGGCCGCATCTTCGGCAGCCTGCCGGCGCGGGGCGACGTCGCCGTCTTCAAGCTGCCGCGGGACACGAGCCAGGACTACATCAAGCGCATCGTCGGCCTGCCGGGGGACCGCATCCAGGTCCGTAACGGGCTGCTCTATGTCAACGGCACGGCGGTGCGGCGCGAGGCGGCCGGGCCTTATGTAGTCGAGGGCGACGGGCCGCGCATGACGGTGCGCCTCTACCGCGAGACTTTGCCGGCCTCGGCGGGCGGGCCGGAGCGGACGCACCCGATCGTCGAGCAGGCGGATGACGGCCCGCTCGACAACACCACCGAGTACCGGGTGCCCGAGGGCCATGTCTTCGCCATGGGCGACAACCGCGACAACAGCCTGGACAGCCGGGTGCAGAACGCGGTGGGCTTCATTCCGGTGGACAACCTGGTCGGCCGGGCCGAATTCATCTTCTTCTCGGTCGACGGCTCTGCCGCCTGGTGGGAGGTTTGGGCATGGCCCTTTGCGATCCGCTGGTCCAGGCTGCTCTCCGGCGTCCGCTGACACCATGACGACCGGAGGCAACCTCGCGGCCTTCGCCGCTCGGCTTGGCCATGAATTCGCGCGGCCGGAGCTGCTGACCCAGGCGCTGACCCACCGCTCCGCCGCCGACCCGAAGCGCGCCCAACTCGACAGCAACGAGCGGCTTGAATTCCTCGGCGACCGGGTATTGGCCCTGCTGATCGCCGAATGGCTCTCCGAGCGGTTCCCCGAGGAGCGGGAGGGCGATCTCGGCAAGCGGCTCGGCGTGCTGGTGGCGCGGGACACGCTGACGCGCGTGGCCGAGGGGCTCGGCCTCGCGGGCGTGCTGCGGGTGCCGCATTCCGAGGGGCGGGCGGGGTTGCGCGAGCGCGCCAATGTGCTCGCGGATGCGATGGAGGCGCTGCTCGGGGCGCTCTACCTCGATGCCGGGCTGCCGGTGGCGCGCGCCCTGGTCCGGCGGGAATGGGAGGCGCAGATGGGCGCCGACCCGCGCCCGCCCATGTCGGCCAAGAGCCGGCTGCAGGAATACACGCTCGGACGGGGGCTCGGCCTGCCGGAATACCGGCTGGTCTCCTCTACCGGGCCCTCGCATCAGCCGATCTTCGTCGTCGCGGTAAGCGCGGCGGGGCGCGAGGCCGAGGGGGTGGGCGAGTCGAAGCGCGCGGCGGAGCAGGTGGCGGCCGAGGCCTGGCTCGCCCAGTTGGAGCCGGCCAAATTGGAGCAGGGATGAGCGAGAGCGAGCAGGAGGGGCCCCGCTGCGGCCTGGTGGCCGTGGTCGGCGCGCCGAATGCCGGCAAGTCCACCCTGGTGAATGCGCTGGCCGGGGCCAAGGTCACCATCGTCTCGCCGAAGCCGCAGACCACGCGCTTCCGCATCCGCGCCGTCGTGATGCACCGGGGCTCGCAGATCGTCCTTGTGGATACGCCGGGCATCTTTGCCCCGCGCCGGCGGCTGGACCGGGCGATGGTCGCCGCCGCCTGGGGCGGGGCGCAGGATGCCGACCGCACCCTGCTGATCGTCGATGCGCGGGCCGGGCTGACGGACGCCGTCCGCGCCATCGTCGAGCGGCTGGCGCGCGACCGGCGGCCGGTCTGGCTGGCGCTCAACAAGGTGGACCTGATCGACCCGCCCCGTCTGCTGCCCTTGGCCCAGGAACTGAACGCGCTGCTCCCGGTCGAGGAGACCTTCATGATCTCGGCCGAGAAGGCGAGGGGCCTCGACCGCCTGCTCGACCGCCTGGCCGAGGCCATGCCGCCTGGCCCCTACCTCTTCCCCGAGGACGAGCTGTCGGACCTGCCCAACCGCATGCTGGTCGCCGAGATCGTGCGCGAGCAGATCCTCCGCCAGACGCATGAGGAGGTGCCGCACCACGCGACGGTCGAGACCGAGAACTGGCAGGAGCGGAAGGATGGCAGCGTCCGCGTGGACTGCACCGTCTATGTCGGCCGGGCGACGCAGAAGGCCATCCTGATCGGCGATGGTGGGGCGCGCATCAAGGCGATCGGCCAGAGCGCCCGGCGCGAGCTGGAGGGGCTGCTGGAACGGCGGGTGCATCTGTTCCTTAACGTGAAGGACCGGCCGGGCTGGGACGAGGAGCGCGGGCGGCTCCGGGCGCTCGGGCTGGAGGACGAGGGGTAGCGCCGGAGTTGCGGAGGCGCCGTATCCGCAGGCCTCTCTCGCGCGTTGACCCCGCCATGATCCTGCGCAGCCCCGAGAACGGCATCCGCCTTCTCATCTCCCAGCCCTCCCATGCCCTGCTGTCCGGCCAGATGATGGCCGCCTGGGGCGCCCCCGGCTTCACGCGGCCCGACCCGGCGCCCGAGGTCATCCTGGCCGCCGAGCAGCACGACCTCGCCTGGCTCGACTGGGAAACCGCCCCGACCCTCGATCCGGAGACGGGCCTGCCCCACCCCTTCACCAGCCTCGGCCCCGCCGTCCATGCGCCGATGTGGGCCCGGGGCGTGGAGGTCGCCCGTGCCGCCTGGGGCCTCTGGCCCGCCCTGCTCATCTCCCTGCACGGCACGCGTGTCTATACGGAGTACATGGACCCGGAGCGCCTGCCGCCGGAGGACCATGCCGCGATCGACCGCAACGCCGCCAAGGAGGCCGCCCTCCAGGCGGACTGGGTGGCGAAGCTTGGCGCGGACCCCGGGCAGGTCAGGCGGAACCACGACCTCGTCGGGGTGACCGATGCCCTTTCCCTCGCCCTCTGCTTCGCCGATCCGGACAAGGCCGGGGAGGCGCCGATGGCGGATGGCAGTACCCGCAAGATGAATCTCGTGCGGCTGGGGCCATCCCGGTGGTCGCTGGACCCCTGGCCCTTCCGCGACAGCACGCTGACGGTGCAGTGCGAGGTGATCCGCCTTCCCGCCGAAGCCCGCTGGACCGACGAGGAGGCGATGCGCCGCGACCTCCGCGAAGCGAATTGGAGCCGGCTGGCCGAGACCCTCGTCCCGGCCTGAGGAGCCGGGTTGGCCGGCTTCGCGCGGGGACGAAACCTGAAGCAGACGGCGTGGGCTAGGGTGCCGCAGACCCTGCCGGAGACCGCCCATGCCGCATGCCGCCATGACCGCCGTGCCGCCCTTCTTCGGCTGGCGCGTCGTCTGGGCCGCCTTCACCGTCGCGGTCTTCGGCTGGGGGATAGGGTTCTACGGGCCGCCGGTCTTCCTCCCCGCCATCCAGGCGGAGCGGGGCTGGCCGGTGGCGTTGATCTCCGCCGCAGTCACCTGCCACTTCCTGCTCGGCGCCGTCATCGTCGCCAATCTCGCGGCGCTGCACGGCCGCTTCGGCATCGTCGCGGTGACGCGGGCGGCGGCGTTGGCGAGTGCCTTCGGCATCCTCGGCTGGGCGCTGGCGGCGGAGCCCTGGCAACTTTTCGCCGCGACCCTGCTGAGCGGCTTCGGCTGGGCGGCGACCGGCGGCGCGGCGATCAATGCCATGGTCTCGCCCTGGTTCGCGCGGCGGCGCTCCGCGGCGCTCAGTACCGCCTATAACGGGGCGAGCCTCGGCGGCATCCTGTTCTCGCCGCTCTGGGTGGCGCTGATCGCGATGCTTGGCTTCGCCGGCGCGGCGGCGCTCGCCGGCGGGGCGATGGTGCTGGCGCTGTGGTGGCTCTCCGGCCGCTACTTGGCGCCGACGCCGGCCTCGCTCGGCCAATATGCGGATGGCGAGGCGGCGGGCGGTGCGGCGCCGGCCGGTGCGGCGGCGCTGCCTGGCAGGGCGCTCTGGCGGAACCGGCGCTTCCTTACCCTGGCAGCGGCCACCTCGCTTGGCCTCTTCGCGCAGATCGGGCTGATCGCGCATCTCGTCTCGCTGCTGATCCCGGCAATGGGCGCGCAAGGGGCAGGCTTCGCCGCGGGGTTGGCGACGGTGTGCGCCATCGCCGGGCGGACCGGGCTCGGCTGGCTGCTGCCGGCGGAGGCGAACCGGCGCCGGGCGCTGGCGGCGGTCTTCGCCCTCCAGGTCTGCGGCTCGCTGGTGCTGCTGGCGGCGGGCGGGACCTCGGTGCCGCTGCTGCTGCTCGGCGTGGTGCTGTTCGGCCTCGGGCTCGGCAATGCGACATCGCTGCCGCCACTGATCGCGCAGCAGGACTTCGCGGCGGCCGATACCGCGCGGGCGGTGGCGCTGGTCACGGCCTGCAGCCAGGCGGCCTATGCCTTCGCCCCGGCCGCCTTCGGCCTGCTGCGGACGATCGCTGAGCCGTGGCTCTTCCTCGCCGCCGCGGCGATCCAGGCCGCGGCGGCCGTGGTGGTGCTGGGCCGCCTCAATCCCCGTCCTGGTCCAGCGCATAGCCCGCCGAGCGCACGGTGCGGATCACATCCGCCCCGCCCTCGACATTGATCGCCTTGCGCAGCCGGCGGATATGCACGTCCACCGTTCGCGGCTCGACATGGATGTCGCGGCCCCAGACCGCATCCAGCAGCTGCTCCCGGCTGAACACCCGGCCCGGGTTCTGCAGGAAGAATTCCAGCATCCGGTATTCGGTCGGGCCGAGATGCAGGGCGCGGCCGGCCCGCGTCACCCGGTGCGCATCCTGGTCCATGGTGATGTCGAGATAGGCCAGCGTCCCCTTGGTGGCGATGCTGCCCGAGCGCCGCAGCAGCGCCCGGATGCGCGCCAGAAGGCTGTCCATGGCGAAGGGCTTGGCGATGTAGTCGTCGGCGCCGGTATCGAGCGCCCGCACCGCATCCTGGTCCTCGGTCCGCGCCGTCACCATGATGATCGGCAGGTCCCGCGTCGCCGGCTTGCGGCGGAGCTGGCGGCAGACCTCGATGCCCGAGAGCGCGGGCAGCATCCAGTCGAGCAGCACGAGGTCGGGCCGCGCCTCGGCGACGCGCAGCAGGGCCTCCTGCCCGTCCGCCGCCTCCTCGACGCGGAAGCCCTGCTTCTCGAGGTTGTAGCGCAGCAGCGTGATCAGCGGCGCCTCGTCCTCCACCACCAGGATGGTCGGCTTGGCATGGCCCTGGACCATGTCAGGCATAGGGGGCATTCCTTCCTCAGCCCGGCGGCCGAACCACGGCATAGGCGGAGCCGTCGCCCTTCGGCCGCTCGTCCGGCAGGTTGTCGCCGCGCACCGCGTAATGCACGGTCTCGGCGATGTTGGTGGCGTGGTCGCCGATGCGCTCGAGGTTCTTGGCAACGAACAGCAGATGCGTCGCCGCGGTGATGTTGCGCGGATCCTCCATCATGAAGGTCAGCATCTCGCGGAAGATGCCGTTATAGACCTGGTCGACCGGCTCGTCCGCCTCCCAGACCTCGTCGGCCCGGGCGACGTCGTCGTTGACCAGCGCGTCGATCGCGCCCTTCAGGTTCTCCTGCACCAGCACCGCCATCCGGTTGAAGCCGTTGAGGCTGCCGATCGCCGGCTGCTGCGCCAGCACGATGCTCCGCTTCGCCGCGTTGCGCGCATAGTCGCCGATCCGCTCGATCCCGTGGCTGATCTTGAGGCAGGCGATGACCAGCCGCAGGTCCTGCCCCACCGGCTGCCGCAGTGCCAGGATGCGGATGCAGAAATTCTCGATCTCACGCTCCAGCGCGTCGATCGCGGCGTCGCGCCCGACCACCTCGGTCGCAAGGTCGGTGTCGCGCCGGATCAGCGAGGCGACCGCATCCGCCACCTGCCGCTCGGCGAGGCCGCCCATGCGGGCGATCATGTCGCGCAGCCGCCGCAGCTCCTCGGCATAGGATCGCACGGTATGCTCGGCCATCTGTTCCATGTTCCTGGCCCCCGCCTTAGCCGAACCGGCCGGTGATGTATTCCTGCGTCTTAGGATGCTTCGGCGCGGTGAAGAGCTGCCCCGCCGGCGCCACCTCGATCAGCTCGCCGAGATAGAAGAACGCCACCTGGTCGGCGCAGCGCGCCGCCTGCTGCATGTTGTGGGTCACGATGGCGATGGTGAAGTCGCGCTTCAGCTCGTCGATCAGCTCCTCGATCTTCAGGGTCGAGATCGGGTCGAGCGCCGAGGTCGGCTCGTCGAACAGGATCACCTCCGGCCGCACCGCGATGGTCCGCGCGATGCAGAGACGCTGCTGCTGCCCGCCCGACATGCCCATCGCCGAGGTGTTCAGCCGGTCCTTCGCCTCGGACCAGAGCGCGGCCCGGGTCAGCGCCCATTCCACCCGCTCGTCCATCTGCGCCTTGCTGAGCTGCTCGTGCAGCCGGACGCCAAAGGCGATGTTCTCGTAGATGGTCATGGGGAAGGGGGTCGGCTTCTGGAAGACCATGCCGATCTTCGAGCGCAGCGCATTGAGGTCGACGCCGTCCGCGATGACGTTCTCGCCGTCGAGCAGCACCTGCCCTTCGGCCCGCTGGCCGGGATAAAGGCTGTACATGCGGTTCAGCACGCGCAACAGGGTCGACTTGCCGCAGCCCGAGGGGCCGATCATGCCCGTCACCTGCCGGGCCGGGATGTCGAGCCCGATCCCCTTCAGCGCCTTGTGCGCGCCATAGAAGAAGTCGAGGCCCTTGATCGCCAGCTTCGCCTCGTTCAGCGCGGCGCCGGAGCGCGCCTGAATGGTGCCAAGGGAGGGCCGGGCGGAAGTGGTCGCTTGATCGCTCATGGGGTTCGGATCCTTCACTTGCCGCGGCCGAGGAGGCTGCGCGCGCCTATGTTCAGCAGCAGCACGGCGAGGGTGATGAGGAGAGCGCCGGCCCAGGCCAGCTCGATCCAGTCCTGGAAGGGCGAGCCGGCATAGGAATAGATCGTGATCGGCAGGCTCGGCATCGGCGCCGAAAGGTTGGTCGACCAGGCATTGTTGCCGAGGCTGGTGAAAAGCAGCGGCGCCGTCTCGCCGGCGATGCGGGCGATGCCGAGCAGCACGCCGGTGATGATGCCGGAGATCGCCGAGCGCCAGCTCACCAGCACGATCATCTTCCACTTCGGCGCGCCGAGCCCGATCACCGCCTCGCGCAGCGTGTTGGGGACGAGGCTCAGCATGTCCTCCGTCGTCCGCACCACGATCGGGATGATGATGATGGCGAGCGCCGCGACGCCCGCCCAGCCGGAGAAGCCGCCGAAGGGCAGCACCAGCAGCTGGTAGACGAAGAGGCCGATCAGGATCGAGGGCGCCGAGAGCAGGATGTCGGAGACGAAGCGCACCACGTCGCCGAAGCGCGAGCCCCGTGCATACTCGGCGAGATAGGTACCGACCAGCATGCCGATCGGCGTGCCGATCAGCGTCGCCAGCGCCACCTGGATCAGGCTGCCGACGATCGCGTTGAGCAGCCCGCCTTCGGAGCCCGGCGGCTTGGTCACCTCGGTGAAGACCGCGAGGTTCATCGCCCCGAAGCCCTTGACGAAGAGCGTGATCAGGATCGAAGCGAGGAAGACGAGGCCGACCGCCGTCGCCGCGAGCGACAGCATGCGGATGATGACATCGGTCCGCCGCCGCCGGCTGCCGAGCCGGGCCGCGACCTTGTTGTCCTTCACCGGCGTCAACGCCGGTTGTGTCGTGGCGCTCATCGGGTCAGCCTTTCAGCCGGGAGCGAAGCAGGTAGCGCGAGGTGGCGAGCACCACGAAGGAGATGACGAAGAGGATGAAGCCGAGCGCCAGCAGCGACGAGAGCTTCAGGCTCCCCGTCTCGCTCTCGCCGAACTCCAGCGCGACGACCGAGGCGATGGTGTTGCCCGGCCCGAACAGCGTCGTCGTGATGCGGTTCGCGTTGCCGATGACGAAGGTCACGGCCATGGTCTCGCCGAGCGCCCGGCCGAGCCCCAGCATCACGCCGCCGGCCACCGAGATCCGCGTGTAGGGCAGCACCACACCGCGCATCACCTCCCAGGTGGTGCAGCCGAGGCCGTAGGCGCTCTCCTTGAAGACCGGCGGCACCTGCTCGAAGACGTCGCGCATGGTCGCGGCGATGAAGGGCAGGATCATGATGGCGAGGATCAGCGCCGCGGTCAGGATGCCGGTGCCGAAGGGCGGGCCCTGGAACAGGGCACCGATGCCCGGCAGCTCGCCCAGGCTGTCGATCAACGTCGGCTGGACGTATTGCGCCATCAGCGGCGCGATGAGGAAGAAGCCCCACATGCCGTAGATGATGGAGGGGACGGCGGCCAGCAACTCCACCGCCGTGCCGACCGGCCGCCGCAGCCAGGGCGGCGCCAGTTCGGTGAGCGTGAAGGCGACGCCGAAGGCCAGCGGCACGGCGAAGATGATCGCCAGCACCGCCGTCACGATGGTGCCGTAGATGGAGACGCCGGCGCCGAAGACCTCGGACACCGGGTCCCATTCCGTGGACCAAAGGAAGGGCAGGCCGAAGGCCCGGAAGGCGGGCAGCCCGCCGATGAAAAGCTCGACGATGATACCGCCGAGCAGCAGCAGCACGAAGGCGCCCGCCGCCTGGCAGGCCCCGGCGAAGACGGCATCGCCGAGGCTGCCGGCGCGGCGCGGCGCGGCCGGCCGCGCGCCGGTGGTCATGGTGGTGGCCTGCGACACGCGGCGGGCTCCTTATCCGTTACGCGATCAGCCGTTCCACACCGTCTGGCCGTTGGCCTTCACCTCGGCCTTCCAGGCGGCGCGGATCTGGTCCTGCACCGGCTTCGGCAGCGGGATGTAGTCCAGCTGCGTCGCCAGCTGCGCGCCGTTGTTGAAGGCCCAATCGAAGAACTTCATCACGTTGCGGCTGCGCTCCGCATCCGTCGGGTTCTTCGGCAGCAGGATGAAGGTCGGCGAGACGATCGGCCAGGAGGTGGCGCCCTGCTGGTCGATCAGGCTGGCGGCCATGCCCGGCGCGTTCCAGTCGGCATTCTGCGCCGCGGCGATGAAGCTCTCATGCGTCGGCTTCACGAACTGCCCGGCCTTGTTGCGGAGCTGGGTGGTGACCAGCTTGTTCGAGACCGCATAGGCGTTCTCGACATAGCCGATGGCGCCGCGGATGTTCTTCACCGTGCCGGCCACGCCCTCGTTGCCGCGCGCGCCGGTCCCGGCCGGGAAGCGGACCGAGGTGCCGACGCCGACCTTCTCCTTCCACTCCGGCGACACCGCCGCCAGGTAGGAAACCCACACGAAGGTCGTGCCGGAGCCGTCCGCCCGGTAGGCCGGGGCGATGGCGAGGTTCGGCAGGGTCAGGCCGCGGTTCAGCTCGACCAGCTTCGGGTCGTTCCACTTGGTGATCTTGCCGAGATAGATCTCGGCCAGCAGCTCGCCGGTCAGCTTCAGCTGCCCATCCTCGATGCCGGGGATGTTCACGATGGCGACGAGGCTGCCCATCACCGACGGGAACTGCAGGAGGTTCGCCTCGGTCAGCTGCTGCGGCGTCAGCGGCGCGTCGGAGGCGCCGAAATCCACGGTGCGGTTGCGGATCTGGTTGATGCCCGCGCCCGAGCCGACCGACTGGTAGTTCACCGTAAGGCCGGTCGCGCTGCGCCCCGCCTCGGCCCACTTCTGGTAGACCGGGTTGGGGAAGGTGGCGCCGGCGCCGGTGATCTGGCCACCCTGGGCGAAGGCGCGGCCGCCGAAGGCGGTGCCGGCGGCGAGCAGGCTGGCCGAGGCCAGCAGTTGGCGACGATGCACGTGTATGTCTCCGCGATTGTCCCGACCGGGACTCTACGGCCCCGGATGCGGCGCCTTCCTAGAGCCGCCGTAAGACGGCTGGGTTTCATATCCATGAAGCTTCGATGACACCGGCTCGATAAATGGCCCGGTCATCCGCATTTGCTATACGATTCCGGTGTGCCGTGCCCAGGCCGGGAGACGTTTCTCGCGGAAGGCTGCCAAACCCTCCCGCCCTTCGGCCGTCGCCCGCTGCATCCAGCCCTCATGCGCCAGAAGCGCCATCGCCCGCGCATCGAGCTTGGCCCCATTGGCGCCGAGCAGGCTGTCCTTCGTCGCCGCCGCCGCCCCAGGCGCCGCCCGCAGCACCTCGCCGAGGACCGCCTCGAGCCGTGCCTCGATCGCCTCCGCAGCCACGACCTCATGCACCAGCCCGATCCTGAGGGCTTCGGCTGCATCGAACCGCTCGCCCGTCACCGCATAGCGCCGCGCTTGGCGCAGCCCCATGGCCTGGACCATTTGCGGCGAGATCGGCGTCGGCGCCACGCCCACCCGCACCTCGGTCAGGCCGAACACCGCCTCCGGCACCGCCAGCGCCACATCGACGCAGCAGACAATGCCGCACCCCCCGCCGAAAGCCGCCCCCTGCACCAGGGCGATGGTCGGGCGCGGGAATTCGTTGAGCAGCTGCATCGTCCGCGCCGTCGCCAGCGAGGCTTGGAAGGCGGCCTCCGGCGCATAACCCGCCACCTCCGCCAGCCAACCGAGATCCGCCCCGGCCGCGAAATGCCGTCCCGCGCCGCGGACCACCAGCGCCCGCACGCCCGCATCACCGGCCAGCGCCTCCAGCGCCTCCGTCAGCCCGGCGAGCAGGGCAGCGTTGTAGGCATTGCCGCGATGCGGCCGGTTCAACGTAGCGGTGACGATGCCCCGCGCATCGCGGCCGAGCAGGACGGGCGCATCTTCCATCTTTCTTCCTCCGTTGACAGCCGCTCCGCCCAGGGCGGAGCCTTCACCGGGCCGGATGGTGTCGCCGCCGGCCAGCCCCGTCCATGGCCGAGGCCCATATCCCATGCACGCCACCCGCCCGACCCTCTACGGCGCCCGCCACGCCGTCTCCGCCGGCCACTACCTGGCGGCGGCCGCCGGCTTCGCGGTTCTGGAAGCCGGCGGCAATGCCGTCGATGCCGGCTGCGCCACCGGCCTTGCCCTCGGCGTGCTGCTGCCTGACCTGGTGAACGTCGCCGGCGTCGCCCCCATCCTGGTCCGCCTGGCCGATGGCCGGGTCGAGACCATCGCCGGCCTCGGCCCCTGGCCCGCCTCCATCCCGGCCGACCTTTTCCAGCGGGAGCATGGCGGCCGCATCCCGGATGGCGTGCTCCGCACCGTCGTCCCCGCCGCGCCCGATGCCTGGATCACCGCCCTCGAGCGCCACGGCACCTTCTCCTTCGGCGAGGTCGCCCGCTACGCCATCCGTCACGCCCGCGACGGCTTCGCCGTCAACCCGCTGCTCGCCGAGAACATCCTCACCCATGAGGCTGACTACGCCCGTTGGTCTTCCAGCGCCGCCATCTTCCTCCCCAACGGACGCCGCCCCGAGGTCGGTGAGAAATTCGTCCAGGCTGACCTCGCCCGCAGCCTGCAATACATGGTGGACGAGGAAGCGGCGGCCGCCGGGAAGGGCAGGGCGGCCGGCCTCGCCGCCGCCCATGCCGCCTTCTACCGCGGCGACATCGCCCGCGAGATCGCCCGCTTCATGGCCGAGGAGGGCGGCTACCTGACCATGGCCGACCTGGCTGGCTTCCGCTCCCGCATCGAGCCGGCCGTCAGCCGGCGATGGCGCGGCCATGAGGTCATCACCTGCGGCCCCTGGTGCCAGGGTCCCGCCCTGCTGGAGGCGCTGCTGCTCTTCGAGCGCGGCGGCTTCGCCGACATGGCGCACAACAGTCCCGACTACCTCCATCTGATGACCGAATGCATCAAGGCAGCGATGGCCGACCGCGAATACCATTTCGGCGACCCGGCCTTCCTCGACGTCCCCATCGACCGCCTGCTCTCAGACGAGCATCTCGCGGCCCGCCTCGCCGCCATCGACCCGGACCGCGCTCAGCCCGGCATGTTCCCCGCATTGCTTGGCGCCGACGCGGGCGAACCCGCCCCGGCCCCCCGCGCCCTGCCGACGGTCGAGGCCGACACCTCCTATTGCGCGGTCATCGACCGCTGGGGCAACGCCTTCAGCGCCACCCCCTCCGACGGCTCCTGGAACTCGCCCGTGGTCCCCGGCCTTGGCCTCATCCCCTCCAACCGCGGCAGCCAGAGCCGGCCGGACCCGGCGCACCCCTGCGGCATCGCCCCGGGCAAGCGCCCGCGCCTCACCCCCAACCCGGCCCTCGTGGTGACGGCGGAGGGCGGCCTCATGCCCCTCGGTACCCCGGGCGGCGACGTGCAAATCCAGGCTATGCTGCAGGTGATGGTGAACATCCTGCATTTCGGCATGGAGCTGCAGGAGGCGATCGAGGCCCCGCGCATCGCCAGCTACGCCTTCCCCTCCTCCTTCGCTCCCTTCGACTACTTCCCCGCCCGCCTCGCCGTGGAGGACGGCATCCCCCAATCCACCCGCGACGCCCTTGCCGCCCGCGACCATGAGGTGAAGGACTGGCCCCACCGCACTTGGCTCGCCGGCGCGGTGGAGGTGGTCCGCTCCGACCCCCGCACCGGCCTCATCGCCGCTGGCGCCGACCCGCGCCGCCCGGCCTACGCCATCGCCGGCTGAACCCGCCCATTGCCCCCAGGGCCCGCCGAAGCCACACTTGGTCGAACGACCAAGGAAGCCCCCTATGCATGACATCGTGATCCGTGGCGGAACCCTCGTCGACGGTACCGGCGCTCCCGGCTTCACCGGCGATCTCGCCATCGACGGCGACCGCATCGCCCAGGTCGGCGGCAAGGCCGGCCCGGGCCGCCGCGAGGTCCAGGCCGAGGGCCGCCTCGTCACCCCCGGCTGGGTCGATGTCCACACCCATTACGACGGCCAGGCCACCTGGGACCCGGTGCTCGCCCCGTCCTCCTGGCATGGCGCGACCACCATCCTCTTCGGCAATTGCGGCGTCGGTTTTGCCCCGGTCCGCCCGGCCCACCACCAGGCGCTGATCGACCTGATGGAAGGCGTCGAGGACATCCCCGGCATTGCCCTCGCCGAGGGGCTGAAATGGGACTGGGAGAGCTTCCCCGACTATCTCGACGCCCTCGCCCGGCTGCCCCGCACCATCGACGTCGCCGCCCAGCTTGCCCATCACCCCTTGCGCGTCTACGCCATGGGCGAGCGAGCCATCGCCCGCGAGATGGCGACGGCGGACGACATCGAGCTGATGGCCCGCCTCACCGAGGAGGCGCTGAAGGCCGGCGCCTTCGGCTTCACCACCAGCCGCACCGACCAGCACAAGACCCCGGCCGGCGAGCTGGTCCCCGGCCGCTACGCCGAGCATGAGGAGTTGATCGCAATCGGCAAGGCGATGGGCCGCGCCGGCCGTGGCACCTTCGGCATGCTCTCCGACTTCGAGGACGAGGCCGCCGAATTCGGCTGGCTCCGCCAAGTCGCCGCCGACAGCCGCCGCCCCGTCTGGTTTCTGCTGACCGACCGCAGCTACGACCCGCAGCGCTGGCGCCGGCTGATGGACGGCGTCCGCGCCGCCCGCGGCCAGGGCCTGGCGCTCTCCGCCCAGGTCGCCGGCCGCCCGGTCGGGCTGATCCTCGGCCTCGCCACCAGCCTCAACCCCTTCGCGCTCCGGGAAGGCTTCGCCGAGCTCGCCCGCCTTTCCCCCGCCGAGCAGCTTGCCCGCCTGCGCGACCCGGCGGTGCGCGCCGACATCCTGGCGCAGGAGGCCTCGCCGCGCCTGATGGAGATCCTGCCGCCGCTTTCCCGCCAGGTCGCCACCCGCTGGGACCGCATGTACGTCCTCGGCGACAACCCGGATTACGAGCCGCCGCCCGAGCGCAGCATCGCCGCCCTCGCCGCCGCGGCCGGCCAGCCCCCACAGGAGTATTGCTACGACTACCTGACCGGCGGCGATGGCGGCCGCATGCTCTACTTCCCGGTCACCAACTACGTCCATGGCGACCTGGAGGTGGTGCGCGAGATGATCGAGGACCCGCACACCGTCCTCGGCCTCTCCGATGGCGGCGCCCATTGCGGCGTCATCTGCGACGCCTCGCTCAACACCACCATGCTGACCCACTGGGTCCGCGACCGCAGCCGCGGCCCCCGCCTGCCGCTGGAATTCGTCATCAAGCGGCAGACCAGCGAGACCGCCGACTTCTTCGGCTTCCACGACCGCGGCCGGCTGGCCGTCGGCAAGAAGGCCGATGTCAACGTCATCGACTTCGCCGCGCTGCGCCCGCACCACCCGGAGATGATTTTCGACCTCCCCGCCGGCGGCCGCCGCCTCGTCCAGCATGTCGACGGCTACGACATGACGATCTGCAGCGGCGTGCCGATCTTCGAGCGCGGCGAGGAAACGGGCGCACGGCCCGGGCGGCTGGTGCGCGCGCAGGGATAAGCCAAACCCGTCACCACGTGTTTCGGTCTGAGAAATGCCCTGCCGGAAACGGCGGGGCATTTTTGCGTCGACTCGCTTGCCGGGTTTTTCCCGATGTTATAGGAAACGCCCGAATTCAACGGAGAAAGCGAGTCGTGGAAAAAGGCAAATTCGATCTCGAAAACATGAGCGTCCAGGATTTGACCGCCCTGCGCGACGCCGCCGAGGCGAAGCGCCTGGAAAAGCTCGACGGCGCCCGCGATGCCATCCTGGCGGAAGCCAAGGAGAAACTCGCCCAGCTCGGCCTCGCCTTCGAAACCGCCTGGCCGGGCCGTTCCCCAGAGCCGTCCCCCCGGACTTCGAAGAAGGCCGGCACCGGAGGCCAGGTCGCCGCGAAATACCGAGGCCCGAACGGCGAGGAATGGACCGGGCGCGGCAGGCTGCCGAAATGGCTCCATGCCATGGAAGCGGAAGGCCGCAGCCGGGACGAATTTCGAATTTAGAAACCTTCACGAAAGCGCATCGCCGCCTCGTACGTCCTTCCGCGGCGAAAGCCGCGGAAGGACATCGGCAGAAGCGGTTCCGCCGGGACGCGAAACCCGTCAGCCGAGAAAATCCAGCACCGCCGCATTGAACTCCGCCGGATTGTCGCTGCTCATCCCATGCGCCGCATTCGGGATGACCACCCGCCGCACATCCGCCATCACCCGCTCCAGCGCCTCGACGATGGCGATGAATTGCGGCTGGGTCTGCGCCCCGTTCACCAGCAAGGTCGGCACCCGGATCGCCTCCGCCGCCGCCCGCCCATAGGGCCGCCTCCGCTCGTCGATCTGCCCGAGCAGCGTCTGCGCATTGTCGAGGTTGATCCCCTTGCGCACCGCGCTCCGCCGCTCCCAGGCCCCCGGCCCGCCGGTATGCTCGGCGAAGCGCCGCATCGCCCCTTCGGTGTCGCCCGCCTTCAACAGCTCCGCCGCCGCGGCGAAGGCCCCCGCCTGCTTGCCCGCCCCGCCCGGCACGCCGCCGAGGCTCTCATCCAGCTCGCCCCCCGGCTCCGCCAGCACCAGCCGCCGGACCAGCCCCGGATGCCGCTCCGCCACCCGGAAGGCGATGTGCCCGCCCCGCGAATGCCCGACCAGGTCGACCTTCCCCGCCCCGAGCGCCTCGATGAAACCGGCCACATCCTCGACATGCTGGTCGATCCTGAAGGTCTCGCCGACGCCATCCCACCGCTCCGGCCAGTAATGCCGGAGGCTCGGCGCCAGCACGCGGAAGCGCTGTCCGAGCGGCTCCATCTGCGGCGCCCAGTAGCGCTGGTCGTTGAGCGAGCCATGCACCAGCACTACCGGCGCCCCGCGCCCGGCCTCCGCATAGGACATCTCATACCCGTTGACCTCGAGGCTCGGCATCGCTTCCCTCCCATTCCTTCCCGCGAAGGATGCGGCCCCCGACCGACCCCCGCAAGGAGCCCCGATGCGCCGCCGCCACCTCCTCGCCAGCCTCGCCGCCGCTCCCGCCGCAGCCCAACCGGCCGAGGTCGACCTACTCCTGGCGCTCGCCGTCGACGCCTCCGGCTCCATCGACCCCGACGAATTCCAGCTCCAGCGCGAGGGCTATGCCGAGGCCCTGACCCATCCCGCCGTCCTCGCCGCCATCGGCGGCAAGCCGCGCGGCGCCATCGCCGTCGCCATGGTCGAATGGGGCTCGCCCGCCGGCGCCGCGACGGTGGTGGAGTGGATGCGCCTCGCCGACGCCGCCTCCGCCACCGCCCTGGCGGAGGCGATCCTCCGCGCCCCCCGCAGCCCGCAGAGCTGGAACGCCATCGGCGACGCCCTCGACCACTGCACGACGCTGATCGCCACCTCGCCCTTCCGCGCCGCCGAGCGCGTCATCGACATCTCCGGCGACGGCCCCGACCTCCGCTCGCATATCCCCGCCGCCACCGCCCGCGACGCGGCGGTCGCCGCCGGCATCACGATCAACGCGCTGGCCGTCGCCGCCGCCGGCCAGGTCACCCGCGCCGGCGAGCCGCTCGCCGAGACCTACCGCCGCGAGGTCATCGGCGGCCCCGGTGCCTTCGTCGTCACGGCCGAAGACCGCCGCGACATCGCCCGCGCTCTCCGCGCCAAGCTGATCCGCGAGATAGCGTGACTAATCGATCCGCAGATTCGCCGCCCGGATCACCCCGCCCCACTTCCCCAGCTCGCTCCGGATCAGCGCCGCCATCTGGGCCCCGTCCTGCACCCAGACCGTCGCCCCCGCCCGACGGATTCTCTCCGCCGTCTCCGCCCCCTGCACGATGCCGATGATCGCCTGCGACAACCGATCGCGCACCGCCTGCGGCATCGCCGCCCCGCCAATGAAACCGAACCACACATAGACCTCGTAGCCCGGCAGCCCCGCCTCGGCGAAGGTCGGCACATCCGGCAGCGTCGGGTCCCGCTCGCTCCCTGTCACCGCCAGCGCCTTCAGCCGCCCGCCCTGCACATGCGGCAGCACGTTCGGCAGGTTGTCGATGGTCATGTCGACGCGCCCGCCCAGCAGGTCGGCGATGCCGGGCGCGCTGCCGCGATAGGGTACATGCGTCAGCTCGATCCCCGCCTGCACCCGGAACAGCTCGGCGGCCAGATGCGGGCTGCTCCCCGCGCCCGAGCTGGCATAGCTCAGTTTCCCCGGCTGCGCCTTCGCCCTGGCGATCAGCTCCCGCAGGCTGCCGATCCCGCCATCGCTCCTGACCGCCAGGCAGTTCATCAGCCGCGTCGTCACGCAGAGCGGCGCGATGTCCTTCGTCGAATCGTAGCCCGTATTGGCGAAGAGGAAGGGGTTCATCGTCAGGTTGGCGGTATTGGCGACGCAGATCGTGTGGTTGTCCGTCGCCTGCGCGGTCGCCGCGATGGCGAGCGAGCCGCTCGCCCCCGGCCGGTTCTCGACCACGCCGAGCTGCCCGACCGCATCGCCCATTTTCTCGCCGACCAGCCGCGCCAGGGTGTCGTTGATGGCGCCCGGCGTATAGGGCACCAGGATGCGCACCGGCCGGTCCGGCCAGCTCTCCGCCCGCGCGCGAACGGCAAGCAGGGCAGGGGCCGCCAGCAGCCCCCTCCGCAGGATGGTCATCGTTGTTTCCTCCCGGTTTATCCGGAAAGGCTACACCCCCCGCAGCCGCTCCCGCAGTTCGAATTTCTGGATCTTGCCCGTCGAGGTCTTCGGCAGCGCCCCGAAGCTCACCCGCTTCGGGCATTTGAAATGCGCCAGCCGCTCGCGGCACCAGGCGATCACCTCCGCCTCCGTGGGCGGCTCGGCCCCCGGCCGCGGCGTGACGAAGGCATGCGGCACCTCTCCCCATTTAGGGTCAGGAGCCGCGACGACGGCCGCCTCCATGATCGCCGGATGCGCGTAGAGCACCTCCTCCACCTCCAGCGTCGAGATATTCTCCCCGCCCGAGATGACGATGTCCTTCGCCCGGTCCTTCACCTCGATATAGCCGTCAGGATGCATCACCCCGAGATCGCCGGTATGGAACCACCCCCCGGCGAAGGCCTCGCGGTTGGCCTCCGGGTTGCGGAGGTAACCCTTCATCACCGTATTACCGCGCAGCATCACCTCGCCGAGCGTCCGCCCGTCCGTCGGCACCGGCCGCATCGAGGCCGCGTCGATCACCGCTGCCTCCTCCAGCATCGGGTGGTTGACGCCCTGCCGCGCCATGAAGGCGGCCTTCTCGCCGAGCGGCATGTCCTCCAGCCCCGGCTGCCACAGGCAGATCGTCGCCGGCCCGTAGCACTCCGTCAGCCCGTAGAGATGGGTGACGGCGAAGCCCATCCCCTCCATCCCGGCGATGACGGGCGAGGGCGGCGCCGCCCCACCCGTGGCGATGGCCACCTTCCCCGGCAGTGCCCGCTTCACCACCTCCGGCGCATGAATCAGCATGGTCAGCACCACGGGCGCGGCGCACATATGCGTCACCCCATGCTCCGCGATGGCGGCGAAGATCGCCCCCGGCTCCACCTTGCGCAGGCACACATGCGTCCCACCCTGCAAGGTGACGGCCCAGGTATAGGTCCAGCCATTGCAGTGGAACATCGGCAGCGTCCAGAGATAGACGCTCCGCGGCGTCAGCTCGAAGGCCAGCGCATTCGCCGTCGCGTTCAGGTAGGCGCCGCGGTGGTGCGCGACGACACCTTTCGGATTGCCCGTCGTGCCCGAGGTGTAGGAGAGGCTGATCGCTTCCCACTCATCCTCCGGCATGCGGATCGGCTCCGCCGCGTCTCCCGTCGCCAGGAAATCCTCGTACTCGGCCTCCCCGAGCGCCTCGCCATCGGGCGCCTCGCTGTCGGCGATATCGATGACGGTCACGCCCTCCGGCACCGCCCCCCGCGCGACACGGGTGAACTCCCGGTCCACCATCAGCAGCTTCGCCCCGGAATGCCGCAGGATGAAGCCGATGGCAGCGGTATCCAGCCGGATGTTGATCGTCAGCAGCACCGCGCCCGCCATCGGCACGCCGTAATGCGCCTCCAGCATCTCCGGCGTGTTCGGCGCCAGCACTGCGACGACATCGCCCGTGCCGACCCCCTTCCGCCTCAGCGCCGAGGCCAGCCGCCGGCACCGCTCCGCCATCTCCGCGTAGGTGGTCCGCCGCGCCCCATGGATGACGGCGACCCTGCCGGGATAGACCCGCGCCGCCCGCAGCAGGAAGGAGACCGGCGAGAGTGGCACATGATTGGCCGCCAGCCTCGGCAGGTCATGGTCATCCACGATCCGCCCCCCACTTGAAGAAATCCTTTCCCTGCCGCCTGAGGAAATTCGCCAGCACCATGCGATGCACCTCGCTCGCCCCATCGACGAGCCGCGCCTGTCGCGCATAGCGGTACATCCACTCGACGGGCGTATCCTTCGAATATCCCCGCGCGCCCAGCAATTGCAGCGAGGTATCCACCGCCTTGTGCAGCGCATCCGCGACGACGACCTTCGCCATCGAGATTTCCTTCCGCGCCAGGCTCCCTTGGTCAAGCAGCCAGGCCGCGCGCATGGTCAGCAGCCGCCCGATATCCAGCTCCATCGCCGCCTGCCCGACGAGCTGCTGCACCGCCTCCTTCTCCACGAGCTTGCTGCCGAAGCTGCTACGCTGCTCGATATGCGCCATGGCGATCTCGAGCGCCCGCCGCCCCATCCCCGTCCAGCGCATGCAATGGGTAAGACGGGCCGGCCCGAGCCTGATCTGGGTGACGCGCAACCCGTCGCCCACCCCCATCAGCACGTTCTCATCGGCCACTTCGAGCCCGTCGAATTCTAGCTCGCAATGCCCGCCATGCTCCTCCGGCCCCATGATCGGAATGCGCCGCACGATCCGCCACCCCGGCTGGTCGGCATGGAACAGGAAGGCGGTCAGCCCCGTCCTGTCGTCATCCGAGGTCCGCGCCATCAGGATGAAATGCTTCGAGGTCTCGGCGCCGGTGATGTAGTGCTTCCGCCCGCTGATCACCCAGCGGTCATTCCCCCGCCGCTCGGCCTTGGTGTAGGTCATCGACGGATCGCTGCCGCAGCCATCCGGTTCCGTCATGGCGAAGCTCGACTGCACCTTGCCGTCGATGATCGGCTGCAGCCACCGCTCCTTCTGCGCCTCGGTGCCGACCATGTTGAGCACGCGCATGTTGCCGTCATCCGGCGCCGCGCCATGGAACACCACCGGCCCGAAGATGCTGCGGTTCATCTCCTCGTAGAAGGCGGCGATGGCGGTCATCGGGAAGCCGCCGCCGCCCCGCTCCTTCGGCAGGTTGAGCGCCCAGAGCCCCTCCGCCTTCGCCTCCGCCCGCAGCCGCTCCAGCAGCGGCTTGTTGATATTCTCATGCTCGTCATAGCTGGCGGGGTCGGCCTCCAGCGGGATGATCTTCTGCTCGACGAATTCGCGGATGCGCGCGCGGGTCGCCTCGACCTCGGGAGACAGGCTGAAATCCATCGTTGCTGATCCTACAGAGCGTTGACCGAATGCCCGCCATCGACGACCAGCGTGGCGCCCGTCATATGGCCCCCCGCCTTCGATGCGAGCAGAAGAAGTGGCCCGGTGAGGTCATCCGGCGCGCCGAGCCTCCGCTGCGGCACCCGCTTCACCACCGCCTGGCCCGCCTCGGAGGCGAAGAATTCCCGGTTGATCGGCGTCTCGACATAGCCCGGACAGAGCGCATTCACCCGGATGCCATACCGCGCCCATTCCACGGCGAGCTGCTTCGTTAGCTGCACCAGCCCCGCCTTGGAGGCCGTATAGCCGGCTACCCCTTGCAGGATGCGCAAGCCCCCGATGGAGGCGATGTTGACGATCGCCCCGCCGCGCTTCGCCGCCACCAGCCGCCGCCCCGCCTCCGTGGCGACGAGGAAGCAGCCGCGCAGGTTGACCTCCACCACGCCGTCCCAATCCTCGGCCGTCTGCTGCAGGGCGGGCTTCGAGACCGCGATCCCCGCATTGTTGACCAGCACGTCCGGCGCCACGCCGAAGGCTCGCTCGGCGGCATCGAAACAGGCGGCGACGCTCTCCGGCCGCGCCACATCGAGCGGCACCGCCACGGCCCCCGCGCCCAACTCCCCGGCCAGCGCCTCCAGCGCCTCCACCCGGCGCGCCGCCAGCACCACCCTGGCCCCCGCCGCATGCAGCACCCGGGCGAAATGCGCCCCGAGCGCGCCCGAGGCACCCGTCACCAGCGCCACCGAGCCCGTGAGCCCGAACAACCTCTGCGGATCGACCATTCCGTTCCTCCCGCTTGCCGCCAGTTGACCATCGCGGCAGGGCAGGGGGCAAGCCGCCGCCTCAGGCGGTGGCGACCTCCGCCTCGATCGCCGCGAGGAGCCGCGCCGGGAAATGCCTGGGGATGCCCTGGCCGATCAGCACGATCCGCGTCCGCCGTTCGTCCCCCGGCCATTCCGCCAGCCACTCGGGCGGATGCACCAGATGTTGCACCGCATGCACCACCATCGGCCGAGCCGGCTCCTCGGCCAGCGCCACCAGCCCCTTCAGCCGCAGCAGCTTCGCCCCAGCATGTTCCGCCAACGCCTGCATCCAGAGGGTGAGGGCGAGGGCCGCCACCGGCGCCTCCCGCTCGATGACGATGCTGCCCACCCCCTCGCTATGCCGGGCCTCCGCATCCGTGGGCACCACCGGCTCGCCCGGCGCGAAGAGCCATCCCGGCTCCACTGCGCCCCGCTCCGCCGCCCGGACAGGGAGCCCCGGCTGCAGCCTTCGCACCGCGGCCTCAGCCGCCGCCGCATCGCCGAGATCGGGCTTCGTCACCAACACCCGGTCCGCCAGCATCACCTGCCGCCGTGCCTCCGGATGCCGCCCAAGCACCGCTGGCCCCAGCACTGCATCCACCAGCGTCACCACTGACAGCAGCCGGTGCGTCTCGGCGACCGGCGCCTCCGTCATCAGCGCATGGAGGATCGGCGCCGGATCGGCGAGGCCCGAGGTCTCCACCAGCACCCGCCTATAGGCCGGCACCTCGCCCGCCGCCCGCTTGCGCCGCAGCTCCATCAGCGTCGTGCCGAGATCGGTCCGCACCAGGCAGCAGAGGCAGCCGGTCGAGACATTGACCAGCACCTCCTCGCTCGCCGCCAGCAGCTCGTGGTCGATCGCCACCTCGCCGAACTCGTTGACGATGACGGCGCTGTCGGCCCAGGCCGGATCGGCGAGCACCCGCCGCAGCAGCGTCGTCTTCCCCGCCCCGAGAAAGCCCGTAACGACGGAAACGGGGATCAAGCCCCCGCCACCCTGAGCCTGCGCGCCTCGCCCTCGCCGGCGCCGACGGCATTGCGCACCCCCCGCAGCAGCCCGGAGACGGAGGTGCAGGGCCGCCTATGCCCCGCCCGCTCGATCCACCAGCGGATCGGCAACTCGTCCTTGCTGGCCGCCGCGACGCGAAGCCCGGCCAGCACCACGCCCCCTCCGTCCACGCCGACGCGCCCCGGCACCTCCCACAGCGCCAGTGCGTCGGAGAGCAGGTCGCGCAGCTCCGGCGGCGTCACAGCGCCGCGCCGGCCCTGATCTCGTTGGGGATACTGCGCGAAATCCACTCGCCCCCACGCTCGTCGCCGACCCAACGGTCGCCCTCCACGACGATCTTGCCGCGCAGGATGGTCATCGCCGGCCAAGCATCCACCTGCCGGCCCTCCCAGGGGCTGTAGTCACTTTCGTGCATCGCCTCGGCCCGCACCTCGCGCTTCAACGCCGGATCGAGGATGCAAAGATCCGCATCCGCCCCCGGCGCGATGCAGCCCTTGCGCGGATACATCCCCATGATGCGCGCCGCATTGGTCGAGACCGCATCGACGAACTGCCGCAGCGTGAAGCCCCGCTTCCCCACCATCTCGGAATACATCACCGCCACCCGCGGCTCGACACCCGAATTCCCCCCCGTGGTATCGTCGATCCGCTTCCCCTGCGTCTTCACCGCCAGCGAGCAGCACAGCTCATCCGTGGCGACGCAGTTGATCGTCCCGTCCATCGCCCCGCGCCACAGCTCGTCCTGGTCGGCCTGTGACTTCAGCGAAGGGTAGGTGTGATACATCTGCCCATTCGGCCGCTTGTAGTCCTCCTGCGTGTAGAGCATGTACTGGTGCAGGCTCTCGCCATAGGCCGGCTGGTTGCGCGCCCGCGCCTCGCGGATCGCTCTGACGCCGTCACCAGCCGAGACATGCAGCATGTAGAGCGCCGTCCCCGGCACCTTCTCGGCCAGCCGCAGCACCCGGCGGAAGGAGAGATCCTCCGACAGCGTGTTGTGCACCTCCGCCATGTTCTCGAAGCCGGCGCGGCCCTCGCGGAACAGCTTGGCATACATGTGCATGACGATGTCGTTGTCCTCGGCATGGATGACGCCGAGCCCGCCCTTCCGCGCCAGCACCTGGAAGACTTCCCAGATATCGCCGAAATCCACCATCCGCCCCTTGCGGCTCGGGGTAATGTCGGTGGTGAAGATCTTCACCGAGGCATGCCCCGCCTCGATCGCCTCGCCGAGCTGCCCCGGCACCTCCGGCGGCAGATCGCCCTCCACCATGGTGTGCAGCGCCCAGTCGCAGGCGCAGCCATCCGCCCGCCAGTCGGCCATCCGCGCCTCGATCGCGCCCTGCACGCTTTGCCCATGCGTCCAGCGGGTGAAGTCGATGATCGTCGTCGTCCCGCCGAACAGCGCAGCCTTGCCGACGACGGACGGCCCCTGCGTCAGCGTCGGCGTCCCGTCCGGCACCACGACCGGCCAGAGGCAATGCGTGTGTGGGTCGATGCCGCCCGGCATGATGATCTTCCCCGTAGCATCCACCCGGCGCACACCCTCCGGCACGGGGAAGCCGCCGCGCTCGGCGACGGCAACCACCTTGCCGCCACCGATCGCCACATCGGCGGGCCCGATCGCATGCGGCGTGACGACGCAGTCCCCACTGACGACAAGATCGATCATCCGCCTACTCCCTCGCTGCCGAATGCCTTGGCCCGCCGCTCCTGGTAGTGCGGCACCACATCCGGGTTGATGACCCGCGGCGGCAGCCGCCCCTCCGCCGCATCGGCGAAGGCCAGCGCTGCGATGCGGGTGATGTTCGCCCGGCTCTCCTGCGTCACGCCGGCCGTGTGCTGGGTCAGGATGACGTTGTCCATCTGCAGCAGCGGATGCGAGGGGGAGGGAGGCTCCTGCGCCCAGACATCGAGCCCGGCCCCGGCCAGGTGCCCGGAGGCCAGCGCCTCCGCTAGCGCCGGCTCGTCATGGATGTGCCCCCGTGCCGTGGTGACGAAGATCGCACCCGGCTTCATCCGCCCGAAGCTCGCCGCGTCCATCATCCCGCGGCTCTCGGGCGAGAGCGGCAGATGCAGGCTGACGACGTCGCTCTCCGCCAGCAGCTCATCCATCTCCACCTTGCGAGCGCCACGCGCCGCCACCGTCGCCGCATCCAGATTGGGGTCGCAGGCCAGCACGGTGCAGCCGAAGGCCAGCCGCACGATCTCGGCGACGCGCGTCCCGACATGCCCGATGCCGACCAGCCCCACGACCCGCCCGCGCAGTTCCCGCCCCATCAGCGCCTCGCGGCTCTGCGCCCGCCTGGCCCGTATGGCCGCCTGCGCCTCCGGCATCCGCTTCAGCAGCGAGAGCATCATGCCGACTGCATGCTCGGCGACGCCCTCTGCATTGCCGCCCGCCTGGTTGACCAGCAGCACCCCCGCCCGCGTGCAGGCCAGCGGATCGACCGTGTCGTATCCAGCCCCCGTGCTGCCCACCATCAGCAGCCCCGGCAGCTCCGCCAACAACGCATCGGTCACATGGAACCGCCGCGGCAGCTCATCCCGCGAGGCCATGCAGTAATACCCGTCCACATCCCGCAGCGCCGCCAGCACCGCCTCCTCCGGCTGGTCGAGCGGAATCCGCACCACTTCCAGCGCCGCGCACCCGGCGGCGGTGTCGAGGAAGGCCCGGTGCGGCAGATGCGACAGGTAGCCGACTCGAAAGCGGCGCATGACGTTCCTCTCGATGATGCTTGCCCCGGTTGTATCCCCCGCCGCCCCGCGCGAAAACCCGCCCTCTGACATTCCAGGGGCAGGCCACGTGACATTCGAGATGACCATCGTGGTGCTCGGCGGCGCGCTGGCCGGTTTCATCCAGGGCGTATCCGGCTTCGCCTTTGGCCTGGTGGCGATGGCCTTCTGGTCCTGGGCGCTGGAGCCCGCCATCGCCGGCCCGCTGGTCGTCTTCTGCTCGCTCATCGGTCAGGCGATGGGCATGCGGATGCTGAAGCTCGCCGCCATCCCCCGCGCCATCCCCTTCATCCTCGGCGGCCTGCCCGGCGTGCCGGTTGGCGTCTGGCTGCTGCCGATGGTCGACCCGCGCCTCTTCCAGGCCGGGCTCGGCGCCCTGCTGATCCTCTGGTGCCCGGCGATGCTGCTCGCCGCGCGCCTGCCGCGCGTCACCTTCGGCGGCCCGGCGGCGGATGGCGTGGCCGGCTTCCTCGGCGGCATCATGGGCGGCCTCGGCGGCCTGCCCGGCCCGATCCCGACCCTCTGGTGCGTCCTCCGCGGCTGGGATCGCGCGACCCAACGCAGCGTCTTCCAGCTCGTCTTCCTGACGATGCACACGATGACCATGGCCGGCTACCTGCTGACCGGCACCGTCTCCGTCCGCGCCGCCTGGCTCTTCCCGGTGATGCTGCCGATCGTCATCGCCGCGGCGCTGCTCGGCGCCGCCGCCTATCGCCGGCTCGGCGATGTCGGCTTCCAGCGGATCGTCCTCGGCCTGCTGGCGGCCTCCGGAGCGGCGCTGCTGGCGTCGAGCTTGCCCAAGCTGCTCGGTTGAGGAGGGCGCTGCCCTCCTCAAGCTCCTCCCGCCAGGGGCCGAAAGGCCCTTAGAGCCCCTGAGTCAGGCCGGCACCGCCACCGCGCCTTGCATCAATCGCCTTTGCGTGCGGAACACCACGGCGCTTTCCGCATGCCATCTGCCATCCCGCCGCTCCACCTCGGCACCGACCGTCAGCATCCCCGAAGGATGCGCCACCCGGATCTCCTCCGGCCGCTTGCCCCGCCCCGCCAGCGCGTGCGGGATGCTTCCCTCCACCCGGCAGGCGACGGCCAGCCCCATCGCCCCCGTCATCGGCACCGCCCGGTGCGGCCGCTCCATCGACAGCATCCGCACCGTCACCTCATGCGAGCGGGGATCGAGCACAGCCCCATCCAAGGCCCTCGCCGCGAGCGGCCCGGCAACGAGGGCAATGCGCGGCGCCGCCAGCCCCACCCCCTCGGGCGCATCGGCCAGCCCCATGGCGACCCCCGCCACCCGCCGGATGCGGTCCAGCAAAGCCATGAGGTCCGCCCGCGCCTCGATCTCCTCCGGGCTCTCCCCGCCCGTCATTCCGACATCCCGCGCATCGATGAAGGCCGCCGGATTTCCCGCATCGACGAGCGTCGCCCGGATGGAGCCGAACCCCTCCACCTCCAGCACATCGGCGACGCGCCCGGTCGGCAGCAGCCCCGCCGTCTGCGTTCCTCCCGGTGCCAGGAAGTCGAGCCTGATCCGCGCCCCGGTCCCCGCGACGCCGGCGATGGCGAAATCCCCCCGCACCTCCGCCCTGCCGTCCCGTACCGGAAACCGTGCATGGATGATCTTCCGCGTGTTGACCTGATGGATGCGCACCAGCGCCTCCCCATCCGTCACCCGCACCAGCCCCTCATCGAGCGCGAAGGGCCCAACGGCCGCCGAGAGGTTTCCGCAATTCCCCTTCCAGTCCACGACCGGCTTGTCCACCGCCACCTGCGCGAAGGTGTAATCGACATCCGCCTCCGGATGCGTCGGCGGCCCGATGATGACCGCCTTGGAGAGCGAGGAAATCCCGCCCCCCATCCCGTCCAGCTGCCGCCCATAGGGATCGGGGCTCCCCAGCACCGCCAGCAGGATCGGATCGATCTCTCCCCTGTCCGCCGGCAGGTCCCGCGCATGGAAGAACACGCCCTTCGACGACCCGCCGCGAATGAAGGTCGCCGGGATGAAGCGTTGGGTCATGCCGCCACCTGCTGCCTGGACTGCAACACCCCCCACACCTTCTCCGCCGTCACCGGCATGTCGATATGCCCAACGCCCAGCGCATCGCAGACTGCCGAGACTATTGCAGGCGGCGCCCCGCAGGACCCGCCTTCGCCCGCGCCCTTCACGCCCAGATCGTTGTTCGGGCAGGGCACCACGTGGAAGCCAAGCTCGAATTCCGGCGCATCGCTCGCCCTCGGCATGCAGTAGTCCTGGAAGCTCGCGCTGAGGAACTGCCCACTTTCCCGGTCATAGACCGCATGCTCCAGCAACGCTTGCCCGATGCCGCTCATGATCCCGCCATGCGACTGGCCATGCACCAGCATGGGGTTGATGACGTTGCCCACATCGTCGACGGCCGCATAGCGCACCAGCGCGACCTGCCCCGTCTCCGGGTCGATCTCCACCTCCGCCACATGGCAGCCATTGGGGAAGTTGCACTCGGTGTTCCGCGTGTAGAGCAGCGCCTCGTCGAGCCCTGCCGCCTCGCCCTCCGGCGGCCGCTGCGCCAGCTCGTAGACGCGGTCCCAGCCGACGCGCAGGTCGGTCCCGGCGACGCGGAACACGCCCCGCTCGAACTCCACGTCATCGACCGCGGCTTCAAGCAGGTGCGCCGCCAGCCTTCGCCCCTTGGCGATCACCAGCTCCGAGGCGCGGGCGACGGCGACGCCCCCCATCTGCGAGCTGCGCGACCCGCCCGTGCCGTTCCCCGCCTCGACGACATCCGTGTCGCCCTGCACCAGCCGCACCTTGTCGAACCCGATGCCGAGCTTCTCGTGCAGCACCTGCGCATAGGCCGTCTCGTGCCCCTGCCCATGGCTGAAGGTGCCGACGGTGACGGATACTCCGCCATCCGCCTCGAACCGCACCCGCGCCCACTCGCTCGGCTGCCCGCCCGAAGCCTCGATGAAATAGCCGAGCCCAATGCCCCTGAGCTTCCCCCGCGCCCCCGCCTCGGCCCTGCGCGCCGCGAACCCATCCCAATCCGCCAGCGCCATCGCCCGCGCCTGGGTCTCGGCGAAGAGCCCGCTGTCGATCGCATTGCCGACCACGTTGACGTAAGGGATCTGCTCCGGCCGGATGTAGTTCCGCCGCCGGATTTCCTCCCGCCCGATGCCCAGCTCCGCCGCCCCGAGGTCGAGCAGCCGCTCCAGCACATAGGCCTGCTCCGGCCGCCCCGCGCCGCGATAGGCATCGGTCGGCGAGGTGTTGGTGAAAACGCAGCTCACCTGCGCGTTCAGCGCCTGGATGTCATAGACCGTGCCCATGATCCGCCCGCCCGCGACGGTCGGCACGCGTGGCCCGAAATCCTGCAGATAGGCCCCCATCGCCGCGAAGGTGCGAATGGCGACCCCCGTGATCCGGCCTTCCTCATCGAACCCCATCCGCGCCCGCGTCACATGGTCCCGCCCGTGCGGATCGCAGAGGAAGGTCTCGCTCCGGTCGCTGACCCATTTCACCGGCCGCCCGACACGCTTGGCCGCCCACAACACCATCCCGCTCTCCGGATGGATCTTCCCGCGCAGTCCGAACCCCCCGCCCACATCCGGCGAGACGACCCGCACCCGATCCTTCGGCACCTTGAGGATCAGCCGCGCCAGCCCGTCCTGCACCCGCATCACGCCCTGGGTCGGCGAGTGCAGCGTGTACCGCCCCGTCGCCGCCTCGTACTCGCCGATGGCGACCCGCGGCTCCATCGGGTTGCCGACCAGGCGGTTGTTCACCAGCTCGATCGAGACCGTCCGCGCCGCTCGCGCCAGCCCCGCCTCGGCCTCCGCCTCGCGCCCGCTGTCCCAGAGCACACAGAGATTGCTGCCATTCTCCTCCCAGAGCAGCGGCGCCCCCGGCTCCAGCGCCGCCCCGGTCTCGGTGACGCTCGCCAGGCCCTCGTATTCCACCTCGATCAGCTCGGCCGCGTCCTGCGCCTGCTTCCGCGTCTCCGCGACGACCAGCGCCACCGGGTCGCCGACGAAGCGCACCTTTTGCGTCTGCAGGATCTCCCGCGGCGTCGAGAAGAGCTTGCTCCCGCCCTTGCCCGGCACCTCCACCATCACCGGGAAGTGCCCGATGCCATCCTTCGCCGCATCCAGCCCGGTCAGTACCGTGACCACGCCGGGGGCGGATAACGCCTCCACCGTATCGATCGAGACGATCCGCGCATGGGCATGGGGCGAACGCAGGACATAGGCATGCGCCTGCCCCGGCCGGTCGATATCGGCCGTATAGGTTCCCTGCCCGGTCAGCAGGCGGACGTCTTCCTTCCGCCGCACCGGCTGCCCGATCCCGAACTTGTCCATGGACGCGCGCCCTCCCTGGCCCGCCAGCAAAGCCCTGCCACCCCCGCCCTGTCGAGAGGGGGGTAGCGCCCGCGCCCGATCCGGGGCACCAATCGAGGCAAGGGAGAACGTCCATGCCCAGCCTCCAATTCCCGCTCCGGGACACGCCCGCCGAGGCGCCCGCCCTCCGTGCCGAGCTTCGCGCCTTCCTCGCCGAGGCCGGCCGCGACTGGTCGCCCATGGTTCCCGCCTATTCCTGGATGGGCTTCGACCGCGAGTTCTCGCGCGAGGTCGGCCAGCGCGGCTGGATCGGCATGACTTGGCCGAAAACCTACGGGGGAGGGGAGCGCACCGCCCTCGAACGCTACGTCGTGCTCGAGGAGATGCTGGCCGTCGGCGCCCCCGTCGGCGCCCACTGGATCGGCGACCGGCAATCCGGCCCCCTCATCCTTCGCCTCGGCACCGAGGAGCAGCGCCGCGAATTCCTCCCCCGCATCGTCCGCGGCGAGCTCGCCTTCGCCATCGGCCTCTCGGAGCCCGACAGCGGCTCCGACCTCGCCAGCCTCCGCACCAAGGCGGAGAAGGTCCCGGGCGGTTGGAAGGTCAACGGCCGCAAGGTCTGGACCAGCAGCGCCCATCGCTGCGACTTCATGATCGCGCTCCTTCGTACCGCCCCGGCGCCTGACGCGCGCGCGAAGCACCAGGGCCTCAGCCAGTTCCTGGTCGATCTCCGCAGCTCCGGCCTTTCCATCCGCCCGATCCTCGACCTCGTCGGCCAGGACGGCTTCAACGAGATCACCTTCGACGACGTCTTCGTTCCTGATTCGATGCTGGTCGGCCAGGAAGGCAATGGATGGGAACAGGCGACCGCCGAGCTCGCCTTTGAACGCGCCGGACCGGAGCGCTACCTCTCTTCCCTCCCGTTGCTGACCGAGGCCCTCGACGACCTCCGCGCCGAACCCGCCGCCCCCGAGGCCGTCGGCCGGCTGCTGGCCCGCGCCGCCACCCTCCGCCAGATGTCCCTCTCCGTCGCCGGCATGCTGCAGGAGGGCCATACCCCCGCCCGCGAGGCCGCCCTGGTGAAGGATGCCGGCAACGACTTCGAGCAAGCCCTGCCCGAGAGGATCCGCGCCCTGGTCGACCCGGCCCGCACGCCGCCGCAGGTGATCGAGATGCTCGGCCTGATGACCATGGTCGCCCGCAGCTACAGCCTGCGCGGCGGCACCCGCGAAATCCTGCGTGGCATCATCGCCCGCCAGCTGGGGCTCCGCTGACATGAGCGACATCCGCGACATGCTGGTCGAGCAGGTCAGCCGCCTGCTTGCCGACCGCTCAGACCCCGCCACCCTCCGCGCCGCCGAGGCCGACACCTGGCCCGAAGCGCTCTGGTCGGAAGCCGAAGCCCTCGGCCTCCCGCTGGCCCTCGTCCCCGAGGAGCAGGGCGGCGTCGGCCTCGGCTGGGGCGACGCCGCGGCACTTTGGCAGGTGATGGGCCGCCACGCCGCCCCCATCCCGCTCGGCGAGAGCATGGCCGCCGCCGCCTTGCTGGCCGCCGCCGGCATCGCGCCCCCCACCGGCTTCATCGCCCTCGGCCTCCCTGGCGAGGCCGTCGCCTGGGGCCGCCGCGCCACCCACCTCGCCCTCGCCCCCGGCGGCGAGATCTCGCTCCATGCCCCCACGGACTGGCAGCAGGGCAGGGGCCTCATCGCCCGCGAACCCGCCGACCAGCCGGTCCTCGGCACGGCCTTGGCTGAAGGCCGCCTCCCCGCCGCCTACGGCCCCGACGCCGCCCTCCTCGCGGGCGCTCTGCTGAACGCCGCCCGCATCGCCGGCGCGCTGGAGGCGGTGCTCGACATGACGGTCGACTACGCCAACACCCGCAAGCAGTTCGGCCGCCCCATCGGCGGCTTCCAGGCCGTGCAGCAGCTCCTTGCCCGCTGCGCCGGCGAGGTGGCGGCCGCCGGCGTCGCCGTCGCCAATGCCGGCCGCGCCGCCGACCGCCGCGGCCTGGCCGGTGCCGAATTCGAGATCGCCGCCGCCAAGATCGTGGCCGGCGAGGCCGGGGGCACCGGCGCCGAGATCGTCCACCAGGTCCATGCCGCCATCGGCTTCACCGACGAGCACCCGCTGCACCTCTATACCCGCCGCATCTGGTCCTGGCGCGACGGCGCCGGGCCGGAGCGGCTCTGGGCCCGCCGCATCGGCGACGCCGCACTCGCAAGAGGCGGTGCGCATCTCTGGGCCGACCTCACCAGCCGCGACGAGGAACCCGCCGCATGACCGACTACGTGAAGTACGAGCAGGATGGCCCGATCATCACCCTGACCCTCAACGCGCCCGAGAAGCGCAACGCCATCTCCACCTTCGCCGATTGCGACGACGTCGTCGCCGCCGTCCACCGCATCAACCGCGACCGCTCGGTGCGTGCCGTCATCCTCACCGGCGCCGGCACCGCCTTCTGCGCCGGCGGCGACCTCAAGGCCATGCGCGACCGCCGCGGCATCCTCGAGGGCAGCCATGCCGATGTGCGCGAGAATTACCGCCGCGGCGTCCAGGCCATGGCCAATGCCCTCTATGATTGCGACGCCCCGACCATCGCCGCGGTGAACGGCCCGGCCATCGGCCTCGGCCTCGATGTCGCCTGCATGTGCGACATCCGCATCGCCTCGGACAAGGCGAGCTTCGCCGAAAGCTTCGTCAAGGTCGGCATCGTCCCCGGCGATGGCGGCGCCTGGCTGCTGCCGCGCGTCGTCGGCATGTCCGTCGCAGCCGAGATGAGCTTCACCGGCGATCTGCTGAGCCCGCAGGAGGCGAAGGAGGTCCGCCTCGTCTCCAAGGTCGTCCCGCATGAGGAGCTCATGGCCGCCGCCGGCGCGCTCGCCGCCCGCATCGCCGCCAACCCGCCCGAGATGGTGCGGATGACCAAGAAGCTGCTGCGCGAGGGCCAGCATACCCGCCTCTCGACGCTGCTGGAGATGTCCGCCGCCTTCCAGGCCCTCGCCCACACGACGGAGGACCACAAGGAAGCCGTCAACGCCATGCTGGAGAAGCGCAAGCCGACCTTCACCGGACGCTGACCGGGGAGGCGCCTATCCTTGGGGCGCCTACCTCTCCTGCGGGGGCCGCATCGCCCGGTCCATCAGCTCCAGCGCCTCGCCCTGCACCCGCTCCATCAGCCGGGCGAGCTCCTCCGCGGTCTCCAGCCCGAGCCGGCGCGCCTGGTCCAGCATGGCCAGCATCGCCTCCGCCTGATCCGACCCGGCCCCCGCCGCCGCCACCCGCCGTGCCGCCTCGGACATCTCCTCGAAAGTGCGCCGGCTGGCGGCTGCCTGTTGCTCGGCCGCGCTGCGCAGCCAGCCGAGCGCCAGCCGGTTCGCCGCCGCCATCACCTCCAGCCCGTGCCGATGCAACGCCATCAGGTCCGGCGGCTCCGGAACCAGGGGCTGGAAGCCCCGCCGCGCCGATCCCTCCATGGCCGACCTCTTTTTTACGTTCCCGCACCAAGGCAAGCTTGCCGGAAACCGCCCGCCCCGCGCCAGCCTGAAATGAACGGCCGGCTGCCCGCCCGCGTTGTCCCCGCATCACCGGACCGAGGCGTGCCAGCATGACCCATCTCGCCGAGATGCTCCGCAACCAGCCGCACCAGCCCTCGGCGCTGGCCGCGATCGAGAGCTGCATCGCCGCCTGCTACGACTGCGCCCAGAGCTGCACCATCTGCGCTGATGCCTGCATGGCGGAGACGGACCCGGCGATGCTGCTTTATTGCATCCGCCTCGACCTCGACTGCGCCGACCTCTGCACCGCGACCGGTCGCATCGTCTCCCGCATGACGAAGCCGAACCGTGCGCTGACCGAGGCGGCGCTCGAGGCCTGCATCATCGCCTGCGGTGCCTGCGCCGACGAATGCCGCGAGCATGCCGAGATGCACGCCCATTGCCGCATCTGCGCCGAGGCCTGCGACGCCTGCGCCGAGGCCTGCCAGTCCCTTCTCGATGCCATGAAGTAGGAGGCCCATGCCATGGCGAAGCAATCCAAGCCCCAGCGCGAAACCATCGAGCGCGTGATGCGCGAGTTCAAGGAGGGCGACCTGGAAACCAGCCGCGGCGCACCCGTGCGCTCGCAGCGTCAGGCCGTCGCCATCGCGCTCCACGAGGCCGGCGCCTCGCGCGACGAGACCCCCGCCCGCAACCGCCGCAACCTCCGCCACACCGAGGCCCGCGAGCAGGACAGCGGCCAGACCAAATCCGAGTTGATGGCCGAGGCCCGCCGCCGCAACATCCCCGGCCGCTCCCGCATGGACAAGCCCGCCCTGGTCCGCGCCCTCAACGCGCATTAGCCGCCGCGCGGCGGAGGGTGTAGCCTCGGGCGGAGACGAGGAGATCCCGACCATGCCCGAGGCCAAGATCGCCCCCAACCTGCCGCAATGGATGCTGGACCACATCCACCGCTACCTTTCGAGCGGCGGCACCGACGGCCACATGTACACGGTCACGCCCCCCGGCTATGCCGAGATGACCGTCCCCGCCCTGCTGCTGACGACCACCGGCCGCAAGTCCGGCGAGCGCTTCATCTTCCCACTCTTTTACGGCAAGGTCGGCGAGGGCTATGTCATCGTTGCCTCCAAGGGCGGCGCCCCGGAGCATCCCGGCTGGTACAAGAACCTCGTCGCCAACCCGGAGGTCGAGGTCCAGGTCGGCACGCTGAAGACCAAGGCTCGCGCCCGCACCGTCTCCGGCGAGGAGCGCGCCCGGCTGTGGAAGCAGGCCCTCGAATTCTGGCCACCCTATGCCGACTACGAGAAGAAGACCGACCGCGAAATCCCGGTCGTCATGCTCGACCCCATCGCGTAACCGGTGGGGAGGCGCCTAGCGCCTCCCTTCCACGATCCCCTGCGCCACCACCAGCTCGGCGATCTGCACGGCATTCAGCGCCGCCCCCTTCCGCAGGTTGTCGCTGACGCACCAGAAGGCGAGCCCATGCGGCACCGTCGGGTCGCGCCGCAACCGGCTGACGAAGACCGCATCCTCCCCCGCCGCATCGATCGGCGTGACGTAGCCGCCATCCTCCCGCTTGTCGACGAGCTGCACCCCTGGCGCATCCCGCAGCGCCTCGGTCGCCTGCTCGACGGAGATCGGCACCTCGAACTCCACATGCACCGCCTCGGCATGGCCGACGAAGACCGGCACGCGCACGCAGGTGGCGATGACGGCGATGTCCGGATCGAGGATCTTCCGCGTCTCCACCGTCATCTTCCATTCCTCCTTCGTCTCCCCATCCTCCTGGAAGACGTCGATATGCGGGATGACGTTGAAGGCGATCGGCTTGGTGAACTGCTCCGGCACCGTCGCATCGTTCACGTAGATGGCGCGGGTCTGGTTGAACAGCTCGTCCATCCCCTCCTTCCCCGCGCCGCTCACCGACTGGTAGGTCGAGACGACGACGCGGCGGATGCGCGCGATGTCGTGCAGCGGCTTCAGCGCCACCACCATCTGGATCGTCGAGCAATTCGGGTTGGCGATGATGCCGCGCTTTCCGAGGCGCTTGAGCGCCTGCGGATTGACCTCCGGCACCACCAGCGGCACGTCGTGCTCCATGCGGAACCGGCTGGTATTGTCGATCACCAGGCACCCCGCGGCGGCAGCCCTTGGCGCATGCACCGCCGAGATCGCCGCGCCCGGCGAGAACAGCGCGATATCCGTCCCCTTGAAGTCGAAGCTCTCGAGGCTCCTGACCTTCAGCACCGACTTCTCGCCGAAGGACACTTCCGCCCCCACCGAGCGCGCCGAGGCCAGCGCCACCACCTCGCGGACGGGGAAGTCCCGCTCCGCCAGGGTCTTCAAGATCTCGCGCCCCACGGCTCCGGTGGCGCCGACGACCGCGACCCTGTAGCTCATGCCCTGCTCCTTGCATCCTTCCGCTTCGGCGCGTCCGGCCTCAGCGAATGCTTGCCCATCGCCGATCCCGGCCCCACTATCAAGCGGCCACCAACTCCGATGGAGGATATCATGGCCTGGAAGAAGCCGCGGGTGACCGAAGTTTCGCTCGCCCTCGAAATCAACAGCTACGCCTGCGCCGAAATCGGCTGACCGCCGGTCTAGGCTAACGCAGCGCCGCGCCGGGGCACCCCCTCTGCGCGGCGCTGTCGCGACCGGCCCCTGCTTCTCACGGCGATGTCATCCCGCCGCCGCCGCTTGCCTGCGCATGCTCCCAGGCGAACCGCCGCGAAGGCGGAAGCGGGGAGGGACCCATGAAGCATTTCGCCATCCTGCTCGGCGCCGCCATCGCCGTGGCCACGCCGGCCGTTGCCCAGAACCAGGCCCAGAACCAAGCCCAGCCGGGCCGCGCCCCCACCAACACCGGCGGCGCCGTCCCCGGCGAGACCAGCCCCGCGGTCCGCCCGCCCCCGCCCGGCCCCGTGCCCAATGCTGGCCAGAACAACCTCGACCGCCTCGGCCAATTCCGCACCACCGGCACCTCGATGCAGATCGAGACCGTGCCGCAGGATGGCCGCCGCGCCGACGCGATCCGCCGCAACCTCGAATCCATCCGCCTGCCCGAGGGCTTCCGCATCGAGCTCTACGCCGTCGTCCCCGACGCGCGGCACATCGCGGTCGGTCCCTCCTCCGGCGTCGTCTTCGTCGGCACCCGCAAGCAGCGCGTCTGGGCCATCACCGACCGCGACCGCGACCGCGTCGCCGACGAGGTGAAGGTCTTCGCCCCCTCGGTGCAGTTCAGCGTCCCCAACGGCCTCTGCTTCTCGCCCGACGGCATCCTGCACGTCGTCGAGCACAACCGCGTCATCGCCTTCCCCGCGGCCGAGTTCTTCTACGAGACGCCGGACGTCGCCGCCGAAGTGGTCGTCCCGCAGGGCGGGCTCATCCCCGCGGCGGAGGAGAGCTTCAACCACGGCGCCCGCGTCTGCCGCATCGGCCCGGACAACAAGCTCTACATCTCGCTCGGCCAGCCCTTCAACGTGCCCGCGCCGGCCAAAATGGACGTCTACAACCGCGTCGGCATCGGTGGCATCGTGCGGATGGACCGCAACGGCCAGAACCGCGAGGTTTATGCGCGCGGCATCCGCAACAGCGTCGGCATCGCCTTCCGCCCGAACACCAGCGAGCTCTGGTTCACCGACAACCAGGTGGACGGCATGGGCGACGACACCCCGCCCGGCGAGCTGAACCGCATCACCGCCGCGAACCAGAATTTCGGCTTCCCCTGGTTCGGCGGCGGCAGCGTCCGCACCAACGAGTACCGCACCGCCCAGGCCCCGGCCGAAACCGTCCCGCCGGTCGTCGAGACCGCCCCGCACGCCGCGGATCTCGGCCTGACCTTCTACGAGGGCCGCATGTTCCCCGAGGAATACCGCGGCGCCATCTTCAATGCCCAGCACGGCTCCTGGAACCGCACGACGCCCATCGGCGCCCGCATCATGGTCACCTTCCTCAACCAGGACGGCACGGTGCGCGAGCACAAGCCCTTCGCCGAAGGCTGGCTCGATTCCGAAACCAACGAGTATCTCGGCCGTCCGGTCGACGTGGCGACGCTGCGCGACGGCTCCCTGCTGGTCTCCGACGACATGGCCGGCGCCGTCTACCGCATCTCCTACGACCGCCGCCGCTGATGCGGCTCGCGCTCCTGGGGCTGGCCCTCCTCCTGGCCAGCCCCGCTGTTGCCCAGGACGGCGACGCCCGCGCCGGCCGCCGCCTCGCCGGCGGCCGCTGCGCCGTCTGCCACGGCAATGACGGCATCGCGGTGCAGCCCGACGCCCCCAACCTCGCCGGCCAGAACCCCATCTACCTAGCCGCCCAGCTCCGCGCCTTCCGCGACAAAGTCCGCGTCCACGAGCAGATGAACCTCATGGCCGCCCCACTGAGCGAGGCCGACATCGCCAACCTCGCCGCCTGGTACGCCGCCATCGAGGTGACGGCCACGCCCCCGGGGCGCTAGTCTCCCCACATGCTTCGCGCCATCGTCCTCGGCGCCGCGGCCGGCGGCGGCTTCCCGCAATGGAATTCCGCCGGCCCCGGCTGCCTCCGCGCCCGCGCCGGCGACCCCGCCGTGCGCCCCCGCACCCAGGCCTCGCTGGCGGTGACAGCCGATGGCGAGCGCTGGGTGCTGCTCAACGCCTCGCCCGACCTCCGCACCCAGCTCCAGGCGACGCCCGCCCTCCACCCGCGGCCACGCGACGGCGCCATCCGCCACTCGCCCGTCGCCGCCGTGGTCCTGACCGGCGCCGAGGTGGACACCATCACTGGCCTGCTGACGCTCCGCGAAGGCCATCCCTTCGCCCTCTACGGCGCCCCGCAATCACTCGATATCATCGCCGCCAACCCCATCTTCCTCGCCGTGAACCCGGCCCTCGTCCCCCGCCGCCCGCTGCCGCTGGAGGCGCCGCTCCCGCTGACGGATGCCGCCGGTACATTCCTTGGCCTGACGGTCGAGGCCTATCCTGTCCCCGGCAAGATCCCGCTCTTCGCCGAGCAGGGCAGGGATCCCGGCCGCGCCGATGAGGGCGAGACCATCGGCCTGCGCCTCTCGGCCCATGGCCGCAGCCTCCACTTCATCCCCGGCTGCGCCGCGATGACCCCGGCCTTGGCCACCCGCCTCCGTAACGCCGACTGCCTCTTCATCGACGGCACCCTCTGGCGCGATGACGAGATGATCCTGGCCGGCGCCGGCCCCAAGACCGGCGGCCGCATGGGCCATATGAGCATCTCCGGCCCCGAGGGCGTCCTCGCCACCTGCCGCGACCTCGGCATAAGCCGTCGCATCCTGATCCACCTGAACAACACCAACCCCGTCCTGCTGGACGACAGCCCCGAGCGCGCAGCGGTCCATGCCGCCGGCTGGGAGGTCGCCGAGGACGGCATGGAGGTCACCCCATGACCGACGACCTGCTCTCCCCGGACGAGCTGCACGCCCGCCTCGAGGCGATCGGCGCCGAGCGCTACCACGTCCACCACCCCTTCCACCGCCTGCTGCACAACGGCAGGCTGACGAAGGCCCAGGTCCAGGCCTGGGCGCTCAACCGCTACTACTACCAGGCAAGCATCCCGGCGAAGGACGCCTCGCTCGTCGCCCGCCTGCCGACGCCCGAGCTCCGCCGCGAATGGCGCCGCCGCATCGTCGACCACGATGGCGACGGCACCCATCCCGGCGGCATCGAGCGCTGGTTGAAATTGACCGACGGCCTCGGCCTTGACCGCGACTACGTCACCTCGCTGCAAGGCCTTCTCCCCGGCACCCGCTTCGCCGTCGACGCCTACGTCAATTTCGTGAAGTCCCGCTCCATCCTCGAAGCCGTTGCCTCTTCGCTGACCGAGATGTTCTCCCCCGCGATCATCTCGGAGCGCGTCTCCGGCATGCTTCGCAATTACGAGTTCGTCTCCGAGGAAACCCTCGCCTACTTCACCCCCCGCCTGACCCAGGCCCCGCAGGACGTGGACTTCGCCCTCGGCTACGTGAAGCGCGAGGCCCGCAGCCGCGCTGAGCAGGAGCAGGTGCTCGCCGCTCTGCGCTTCAAATGCGACCTCCTCTGGGCCCAGCTTGACGCGCTCCACTTCGCCTATGTCGAGCCGGCCCTGCCCCCACCCGGCGCATTCAAGCCGTGAGGCCCGATACGGTCCCCCGCCTGGCCCGCGGCATGAAGCTCCGCGAGGACAAGGCCCGCGCCCAATGGGTCGTCCTCGGCCCCGAGCGCATGTTCGTCCCCGACGAGATCGCCCTCGAGGTCATCCGCCTGCTCGACGGCACCAGCAGCCTCGCCGCCATCGCCGACACCCTTGCCGCCCGCTACACCGCCCCCCGCGAGGAAATCCTCGCCGACATCACCACCATGCTGGACGATCTGGCCGCCAAGGGCGTTGTCACCGCATGACCGCCCCCCCGCTCGCCCTGCTGGCCGAGCTCACCCATCGCTGCCCCTTGCGCTGCCCCTACTGCTCCAACCCCACCGCGCTCTCCCGCCCAGGCGAGGAGTTGGACACCGCCACCTGGTCCCGCATCTTCGCGGAGGCCGCCGATCTCGGCTGCCTGCAGATCCACCTCTCCGGCGGCGAGCCCACCGCCCGCCGCGACATCCTCGACCTCACCCGCGCCGCGAGTGAGGCCGGCCTCTACACCAACCTCATCACCTCCGGCGTCCTGCTGAACGGCACCCGCCTCGACGCCCTGGCCGAGGCCGGCCTCGATCACGTCCAGCTCTCCGTCCAGGATGCCGAAGCCGCCTCCGCCGACCGCATCGGCGGCTATCGCGGCGGCCACGCGAAGAAGCTCGACTTCGCCCGCCTCGTCACCGAAGCCGGCCTGCCGCTGACGCTCAACGCCGTCGTCCACCGCCAGAATCTCGACCGCCTGCCTGCGATGATCGACCTCGCCCTCGACCTCGGCGCCGGCCGGCTGGAGGTCGCCCACGTCCAGTACTACGGCTGGGCGCTGGCGAACCGCGACGCCTTGATGCCCACCCGCGCCCAGCTCGACGCCGCGACGGCGACGGTCGAGGCCGCCCGCGCCGCCCATCGCGGCCGCCTCGTTATCGACTACGTGGTGCCTGACTACTACGCCACGCGCCCGAAATCCTGCATGGGCGGCTGGGGCCAGCGCTTCCTCGCTGTCTCCCCCGCCGGCCGCATCCTGCCCTGCCACGCGGCAGAGAGCCTTCCCGGCTTCGACTTCCCCGATGCCCGCGTGACCACCCTCCGCGAGGCCTGGGAAGCGTCGGAGGCCTTCAACCGCTTCCGCGGCACCGGCTGGATGCCCGAGCCCTGCCGAGGCTGCGCCCGCGCCGAGCAGGACTGGGGCGGCTGCCGCTGCCAGGCCTTCGCCCTCACCGGCGATGCGGGGGCGACCGATCCAGCCTGCGCGCTTTCGCCCCACCATGCCCTGCTCGCCCTGGCGCTGGACGCCTCCGACCGGGCAGGGGAGGGCTTCACCTACCGGGAGCCCGGCCGCTTGCCTCAGCCCACACCCGCCCCACCTCTAACCTGACGTCCCGGAGAGACAGCATGTTTATGCGCGCCGCCGCCACCACCGCCGCCGCTGCCACGACCACCGGCATGGTCGTCGCCAGCTTCGCCTTCCTCACCGGCCTCGGCCTCGGCGCCGCCGCCGTGGGCGGCGCCTGCCTCGCCCGCCAGGCGATGAAGCGCCGCAACAGCTGGAAGGACGACACCACCAGCATGCCCATGCCCACTACCGAGTCGATGCCCGACGAGGGCGAGCCCATGGCCGGCGCCAACCCCATCTGACCCGTCACGGCCGGGCCGGGTGCCCGGCCTTCGCCTCAGGCGCCGAGCGACGATCCGGGGCCCCGCCAAGCCGCGCGGCGGTTTCGCGGGAGTACCGGAGCAAACTCCGGTCGGATGGAAGCATCCGGTCGGAGTAATTGGCTCGCAAAAACGACAGCCGTTGGAGCGGGCTCCTCGAGCCGGTGCGGAGCAAACCGCTAGTCGGGGATGAGCGCCGTCGCCTCGATCTCGACCCGCGCCTCCGGCTCCACTAGCGCCACCACCTGCACCAGCGTCATCGCCGGGAAGTGCCGCCCCATCACGGCACGATACACGGGCCCGAGAGCCCGCAGGCTGTCCCGGTACTCCGCCATGTCGGCGACGTACCAGGTCATCCGCCCGATATGCTCCGGCCCGCCCCCCGCCTCGGCCAGCACGGCGAGGATGTTCCGCAGCGCCTGCTCCACCTGCCCGATGAAGCCCCCGGCGAAACGCCCTTCGGCATCCCATCCGATCTGCCCGCCGAGCAGCACGGTCTTCCCGCGTCCTGCCATGCCGTTCGCATAGCCTTTCGGCTGCGGCCAGCCCGGCGGCTGAAGGCTCACGAGGCTCACGCGATCTCTCCCCGGCGCAAGGCGAAGCGCTGCAGCTTGCCGGTTTCCGTCCGCGGCAGGCTCGCCACGAACTCCACCCGGCGCGGATACTTATAGGGCGCGATCTCCGCCTTCACATGCTCCTGCAAGGCGCGCACCGTCGTCGCATCGCCGACGGCGCCCTCGGCCAGCACGACGAAAGCCTTCACCACCATCCCCCGCTCGTCATCCGGCACGCCGACCACGCCGCATTCCCGCACCAGCGGATGCGTCAGCAGCGCCGCCTCCACCTCCGGCCCCGCGATGTTGTAGCCGGCCGAGACGATCATGTCGTCGCTCCGCGCCTGGTACCAGAAATACCCGTCCTCGTCCTGGATGTAGGTATCCCCGGTGATATTCCAGCCGCGCTCGACATACCGCGCCTGCCGCGGGTCATTGAGGTAGCGGCATCCCGTCGGCCCCCGCACCGCGAGCCGCCCCGCCACGCCCCGCGGCACCTCCTCACCCTCGGTATCGACAACCTTCGCCTCATAACCCGGCACCGGCAGCCCCGTCGCCCCGGGCCTGATCTCCTCCTCACGCGCCGCGATGAAGATATGCAGCATCTCCGTCGCGCCGATCCCGTCCATCAGCTTGAGGCCCGTCGCCTCCCGCCACGCCTCGAAGATCGGCTTCGGCAACACCTCCCCCGCCGAGACGCATTTCCGCAAGCTGGAGAGATCATGCTCCCCGGCCTTCGCCGCCATCGCCCGGTACGCGGTCGGCGCCGTGAAGCACACCGTCGCCCGGTGCCGCGCGATGGCCGGCAGCAAGTCATCCGGCGCGGCCCGCTCCAGCAGCACCGCCGTCGCGCCGACGCTGAAGGGGAACAGCACCAGCCCCCCGAGCCCGAAGGTGAAGGCCAGCGGCGGCGAGCCGATGAACACGTCGCTCGCCTCGGGCCGCAACACCTCCCGCCCATAGGCATCGCAGATCGCCAGCATGTCGCGGTGGAAATGCAGCGTCCCCTTCGGCTCTCCCGTCGTGCCCGAGGTGAAGCCGATCAGGCAGATGTCCTCGGCAGCCGTATCACAGGCGGTGAACTCCGCGCTCTCCCCGGCACAGAGCCCCTCCAGCTCCCCGTCCCCCCAATGCAGCACATGCGCGAGATCCGGCGCCTCCGCCCCGGCCAGCGCCTCGCGCAGCCTGGCATCGCAGAGCGCGTGGCTGATGCGCGCCTTCCGCAGCATCTGCCCTAGCTCCTTGGCGCGCAGCAGCGGCATGGTGGCGACGACGATCCCGCCCGCCTTCAGCACGGCGAAATAGGCTGCCACCATCCAGGCGGTATTGGCCCCCCGCAGCAGCACCCGGTTCCCCGGCACCAGCCCCGTCCGATGCACCAGCACATTGGCGATCCGGTTCACCCGCTCGGCGAGCTGCGCATAGGTCAGCGTCTCCGCCGGCGTCACCAGCGCCGGATGATCCGCCCGCGCGGCGAGATTCCCATCGAGCAGCACGCTCGCGCAGTTCAGCCTTGGCGGATACCGCAGCTGCGGCAGGGTGAAGCGGAATTCCGGCCACTGCTCCCGCGGCGGCAACCGCTCCCGCGCGAAGCCGTCCACATGCGCCGAGACGGTCTCCATCATCATGCCATCCATCGCCACCTCCCTGTCCGGAGTGCAGTCGGCCGGCTGTGCGTGATCCCTGTCAGTCGCCCTTGAAGACCGGACGCTGCTTGGCCGCGAATGCCTCATAGGCGCGGCGAAAATCCCCCGTGGTCATGCAGAGCGCCTGCGCGACGGCCTCGGCCTCGATCGCCTGCTCGACGCTCATCGCCCATTCCATCTGCAGCATGCGCTTGGTCATCGCATGGCCGAAGCTCGGTCCCTCCGCGATCTCGCTGGCGAGCGCCGCCGCCTTCCCCGCCAGCTCCTCAGGCGCGTGCACCGCGTTGAAGAACCCCCAGTTCAGCCCTTCCTCCGCGCCCATGCTTCGCCCGAGATAGAGCAGCTCGCTCGCCCGCCCTTGGCCGATGATCCGCGGCAGGATCGCGCAAGCCCCCATGTCGCACCCCGCCAGCCCGACGCGGTTGAACAGGAAGGCCACCTTCGCCCGCGGCGTCGCCAGCCGCAGGTCGGCGCTCATCGCAAGGATCGCCCCCGCCCCCGCCGCCACCCCATCGACCGCCGCGATGATCGGCTGCGGACAGGCCCGCATCGCCTTCACCAGCTCGCCGGTCATCGCGGTGAACTGCATCAGCCCCTTGGTGTCGCGCTCGATAAGCGGCCCAATGATCTCATGCACATCGCCGCCCGAGCAGAAATTCCCCCCCGCGCCGGCCAGCACGAAGACCTTCACCTGCTCCTCCCGCGCCGCCGCCCGGAACAGCGCGCCCAATTCCGCATAGCTCTCGAAGGTCAGCGGATTCTTCCGTTCCGGCCGGTCGAGCGTGATCGTCGCCACCGCTCCCTCGATGCCGAGCCTGAAATGCTCCGCCCGATACCCCGCCAGCGGAATCATGCGCCACCCTCCTGCAAACTCGCCGTCACGCTCGCCTTCGCCCGCCCGAGCAGCGTCTGCAGCGCCTCCCGCTCGGCGATGCTCAGCCCGCCCAGCAGCTCCGCCACCCAGCCCTCATGCGCCGCCGACTGCCGCGCGAATTCCCGCCGCCCCTTCGCCGTCAACCGAAGGCTCTGCGCCCGCCGGTCCGTCGCACTGACGCGCCGCTCGACCAGCCCCTCCTCCTCCAGCCGCGCGGCAAGCCCCGTGACATTGCCGTTGCTCACCATCATCCGCCGCGAGATGTCGCCGAGCGTCAGCCCGCCCGGATGCCGCTCGAGCTGCGCCAGCAGGTCGAAGCGCGGCAGCGTCGTATCGAACTCCGCCCGCAACCGTCGCCGGATTTCCGCCTCGATCAGATTCGTGCAGGTCAGCAACCGCAGCCACAGCCGCAGCTCGTCCTTGTGCCCCGGCGGCGCATCGGCGAGCGCAGTCTCGGCATCGAGCGGCATCACGCCTCGCCCCCCGCAACCGGCAGCGCTACGCCATTCACCGCCGCTGCCTCGGGCAAGCAGAGGAACAGCACCGCCGCCGCCACCTCCTCCGGCCGGACGAGCCGTCCCTGCGGATTGTGCCGCGTGAGTTCCGCCCGTGCCTCCGCCTCGCCCCGCCCGGTCTTCGCCATGATGCGCGCGACGCTCTCCGCCACGATCTCCGTCTCGGTGAACCCCGGACACACGCAGTTCACCGTGACCCCGCGCCCCGCCACTTCCAGCGCCAGCGCCCGCGTCAGCCCGAGCAGCCCATGCTTCGCCGCCGCATAGGCGGTGACGTAAGGATAGCCCTTCACCGCCGCAGTGGAGGCGATGTTGACGACCCGCCCATGCCCCGCCTCGATCATCCCCGGCAGCACCGCCCGGATCACGGCCGCCGCCCCCAGTAGGTTGACCCCCAGCATCCGTCCCCAGATCGCATCGTCGGTCCTGAGGAAGGGCGCACTCTCGGCGGCGCCGGCCGCATTCACCAGCAGCGCCAGGCGGGGCAGGGGAGGCACCACCCCCGCCACATCCCCCACGACGAAACCCGCCGCCGCCCCTGCTGCAACGGCCGCCCGCAACGGCCTCTCCCGCCGCCCGAGCACCGTCACCTCGGCCCCCGCCGCGCTCAGCGCCCGCGCGCAAGCCAGGCCGATCCCGCTACCCCCGCCGGTGACGAGCGCAGGCAGACCCCTCAATGCGGCGCTGCCATGATCCATGATGCTTGAAGCCTAAAACATCGTCCTCAGATCCCGCAACGCCCAATTCCGGTTGCGGCGGAAAATAGTTGAAGCCTAAACTATCCCGGTCAGCGGAGGCCTCTCCATGCGCATCGCGATCATCGGCGGCGGCCCCGCCGGCCTCTACTTCGCCATCCTGATGCAACGCGACTTCCCGAAGGCGCGCATCACCGTGGTAGAGCGCAACCGCGCCGACGACACCTTCGGCTTCGGCGTCGTCTTCAGCGACGCGACCCTCGACGCCTTCGCCGCCGCCGACGCGCCGAGCTACCGCGCCATCACCGAAAGCTTCGCCTACTGGGACGACATCGCCATCCACGCCAAAGGGGCGGAGCACCGCATCGGCGGCAACGGCTTCTGCGGCTGCTCCCGCCGCACCCTCCTGCTGCTGCTGCAACAGCGCGCCCGCCAGCTCGGCGTCGAACTCCGCTTCGGCGAGGAGGCCACGCCCGAGGACTTCCCCGATGCCGACCTCATCGTCGCCGCCGACGGTATCAACAGCCCCATCCGCACCCGCCACGCCGACCACTTCCAGCCCGAGGTCACCCTCCGCCCCAACCGCTTCGCCTGGATGGGATCGACGCGCCCCTTCGACGCCTTCACCTTCTTCTTCAAGGAGCGGCCCGAGGGCATCTTCATCGCCCATTGCTACCAGTACGAGGCCAATGCCAGCACCTGGGTCCTCGAGACCGACCCCGAGACCTTCGCCCGCGCCGGCCTCGACGCCATGGACGAGGCCGAAAGCGCCCGCTTCATGGAAGAGGTCTTCGCCGAGGAACTCCAGGGCCATCGCCTCATCACCAACCGCTCCGCTTGGCGCCGCTTCCCCGCGCTGAAATGCGCCCGCTGGACGCGCGGCAACCTCGTGCTCATCGGCGACTCCAAGGCCAGCGCGCATTTCTCCATCGGCTCCGGCACCAAGCTGGCGATGGAAGACGCCATCGCTCTCCACCAGTCCTTCCTCCAATCCGGCGACACGGCGGAAGCCCTCTCGCGCTTCGAGCACGGCCGCCGCGAGGATGTGGAAAAGACCCAGCACGCCGCCGATGTCTCCCTCGTCTGGTTCGAGCATGTGAAGCGCTTCTGGGACATGCACCCGACCCGCTTCGCCTTCGGCCTGATGACCCGCAGCAAAGCCATCACCTGGGACAACCTGTCGCTGCGCGCCCCGGAATTCGTCGCCGAGACCCAGGCGGTCTTCGCCGCGCAGGAAGGCGGCGACCCGGCAAAGCCGCCGATGTTCCAGCCCCTGCGCCTCCGCAGCATGGAGCTTTCGAACCGCACAGTCGTCTCGCCCATGTGCATGTACAGCGCGGAAGACGGCCTTCCCACCGACTTCCACCTGATGCATTACGGCGCTCGCGCCGTCGGCGGCGCCGGCCTCATCTTCACCGAGATGACCTGCCCCTCGGCTGAGGCCCGCATCACCCCCGGCTGCACCGGCCTGTGGAATGACGCGCAGGAAGCCGCCTGGACCCGCATCGTCTCCTTCGTCCACGCCCACGGCCCGACCAAGATCGCCCTCCAGCTCGGCCATGCCGGCCGCAAGGGCGCGACGAAACTCATGTGGGAAGGCATGGACCGCCCCTTGGAGCACGGCGCCTGGCCGATCCTCTCGGCGAGCTCCATCCCCTACCGTTCCGACAACCAGACCCCGCGCGCCATGACCCGCGCCGACATGGACGCCGTGAAGGCCGACTTCCTGGCCGCCGCCACGCGCGCCCTCCGCTGCGGCTTCGACATGCTGGAGCTGCACTGCGCCCATGGCTACCTGCTCGCCAGCTTCCTCTCCCCCCTGACCAACCGCCGCACCGACGACTACGGCGGCCCTATCGCCAACCGCCTCCGCTACCCCTTGGAGGTCTTCACCGCCCTCCGCGCCGTCTGGCCGGCGGACAAGCCGATGTCCGTCCGCATCAGCGCCACCGACTGGGCCGATGGCGGCATCTCCGATGCCGACACGCTGGCGATCGCCCGCGCCTTCGCCGCCGCCGGCTGCGACCTCATCGACGTCTCCACCGGCCAGACCGTCCACGACGCCGCCCCCGTCTTCGGCCGCATGTTCCAGGTCCCCTGGTCCGACATGATCCGGCAGGAGGCCGGCATCGCCACCATGTGCGTCGGCAACATCACCAGCGCGGATCAGGTCAACACCATCCTCGCCGCCGGCCGTGCCGATCTCGTGGCGCTGGCCCGCCCGCACCTCACCGACCCCAGCTTTACCCTCCGCGCCGCGGCGGCCTACGGCGTCGCCGACATCGCCTGCCCGCCGCAATACCGCTGGGGCAAGAACGCCCTGCTGCGCAACGCCGCCCGCGACCAAGCCGACCTGCGCGACCTCAGGCTGAAGGCCCGCCCGCGCAGCCATGCCCCCGGATTGCCGCTCGCCCGCGCCGCGGAGTAGCCTCGCACCGGTGCAGGGCAGGGGAGGGACCGGGATGATCCTCATCGCAGGCGGCGGCGTCGGCGGCCTCACCCTCGCGCTGATGCTCCACCGCCGCGGCATCCCCTGTACCGTCCTCGAGGCGGCGACGGAGGTGCGCGAGCTCGGCGTCGGCATCAACACCCTGCCGCACGGCATCGCCGAACTCGCCGAGCTGGGCCTGCTCCCCGCCCTCGACGCCGCGGCCATCCGCACCCGCGAGCTGCGCTACCTCAACCATCTCGGCCAGACCTTGTGGTCGGAGCCGCGCGGCCTCCATGCCGGCCATGCGATGCCCCAGTTCTCCATCCATCGCGGCCGCCTGCACGGCCTGCTCTGGCGCGCCGCCGCCGAGCGCCTGCCCGCCGGCGCGCTCCGCACCGGCGAGCGCCTCCTCGGCGTCGAGCAGGACGACACCGGCGTCACCGTCCACACCACCTCCGGCCCGCAGCGCGGCACCGCCCTGGTCGGCGCCGACGGCATCCACTCCGCCCTCCGTGCCCTGCTGCACCCGGAGGATGGCGGCATCCGCTGGCAGGGCATCCAGATGTGGCGCGGCGCCCTCGACTGGCCTGCCTTCGAGAGTGGCGACGTCATGCTCATCGCCGGCGACCTGAAGGCGAAGCTCGTCTTCTACCCCATCGGCCCCGGCAGCACGCCCGCCCACCGCCTGACCAACTGGGTCATCTACGCCCGCACCGCCACCGGCGAGGCGCCCCCGCCCAGGCGCGAGGACTGGTCCCGCCCCGGCCGCCTGCGCGACGTCCTGCCGCTCGCCCGCCGCCTGAAGCTGCCCTTCCTCGACATCGAGGCGATGATCCGCGCCTCGCCCATGCGCCTCGAATACCCGATGTGCGACCGCGACCCGCTCCCCTGGTGGACGGCCGGCCGCGTCACCCTGCTCGGCGACGCCGCCCATCCGATGTATCCCGTCGGCTCCAACGGCGCCTCCCAGGCCATCCTCGACGCCCGCTGCCTTGCCGACCTCCTGGCCAGCCAGCCCGTCCCCACCGCCCTCAAATCCTACGAGGCCGACCGCCTCCCGAAGACGGCGGCTCTCGTCGCCAGCAACCGCCGCGGCGGCCCCGAGCGCGTGGTCGACGTGGTCTGCGAACGCGCCCCCCGCGGCTTCACCCGAATCGAGGATGTGATCCCCATGGAAGACCTCGCCGCCATCGCCCGCGGCTACGCCCAGACCGCCGGCTTCGCGGTCGCCCGCTGATGCCCGGCACCATCCACGTCACCCACAGCGAGGCGCCCGAGACCGGCCGCGTCGCCCATCTCACCATCGACAACCAGGCCAAGCTGAACACGCTGAACCCGGAGCTGATGGCCGACTTCGTCGCCGCCATGGCCAGCCTCTCGGGCGACGACAGCCTGCACGCCGTGGTGGTGACAGGCGCTGGCCCCAAGGCTTTCATCGGCGGCGCCGACATCAACACCATGGCCGGCATCGCCACCGAGGCCGAGGCGGAGGCCTTCATCACCCAGGTGCATGACTGCTGCCGCGCCGTCCGCGCCTGCCCCGCCCCGGTCATCGCCCGCATCAATGGCTGGACCTTGGGCGCCGGCCTCGAACTCGCCGCCGCCTGCGATCTCCGCCTCGCCGCTCATTCCGCCCGCTTCGGCATGCCCGAGGTCCGCGTCGGCATTCCCTCCGTGGTGGAAGCGGCCCTGCTCCCGGGCCTCATCGGCTTGGGCCGCACCCGCCGCCTGCTCCTCCTCGGCGAAACCATCGACGCGGCTGAAGCCCTCGACTGGGGGCTGGTCGAGCGCACCTGCCCGGATGAAGCTCTCGACACCTCGCTCGCCGAATGGCTCGCCATGCTGGGCGCCGCCGGGCGGGAGGCGCTCCGCCTGCAGAAAGCCCTCATCCGCCGCTGGGAGGATCTGCCGATCACCGAGGCCATCGCCGCCGGCATCCCAAGCTTCGCCAGCGCATGGCGCACGGATGAACCCCGCCGCATGCTCGGCGCCTTCGCCCACAGGCGCCGGTAAGCCTTCCCGCGCCTGTGATGGTGCGATGCAGCGACATCGTCCGCTGCGATCCATTACCCTCCTGTGAGCCAAGGTTGGAACGCAGGAGACAATGTCGCCCGACCCCACCCCCGATCCCGCCACCGGCTGGCTGGCACTGCCGCGCTGCCGCGTCGGTGGCCAACTGCTGCCGCTGGTGCTGCTGCATCCCCGCTTCGGCATCGCCATCCAGGGCGGCCCGCCCGATGCCGTGGCGCTGCTTCGCCAGCGGCTCGAGCGCGCCCGCTTCCCGGCGATCTTCCCTGGCCACCTGCCGGTCGTCCGTATCGCGCCCGGCCAGCCGCCGGAGGCCGGCTTCGGCCCGAAGGCGCGGCTCGACCTGCCTGGCGGCGACGCCTGGCTCACCTGCGCCCGCCGCGTGCTGGAGCGCGACGCCCCGCAGGGCGAGGTGGTCCCCATCCCCTCCCGGCGCCGCCGTCACCGTCGCACCCGGCGCCTCGCCATCGCCGCCGGCCTCGCCGCCCTGCTGATCGGCGGCGTCACCTTCTCGGTTCTCGAAGCGGTGCCGGCGCAATCGACGCTGGTCACTGCCCCGCCCTGACGCGCGTTCAGCCCGGCGGCGGCAGGAAATCCACGGCGTATTCCGCGGCGATCCGCACCACCTCCGCCGGGTCGCCGAGATTGTGGATGCGACTGAACAGCTCGTAGAGCCCATGGCTCGGCGCCACCCAGAACAGCGCCGTCACCGGGCCGCCGGACTTGTTGAAGATGCCATGCGGCTGCCCCATCGGCATGCGGATCAGGTCGCCCTTGCCGGCCTGCTGCGTCTGCCCGTCGAGCATCAGCTCGAAGCGCCCGTCGAGGATGTAGATGAACTCGTCCTGCTCCCGGTGCACATGCGGCGGCACGAAGGTGCCGTCCGGGAAGTAGGTGTGGAAGGCGAAGGACGCCGCCGAATGCTGCAGCGGCTTGTAGGTCTGGCCGAGGATGTTCCAGGCCACGCCCCCTTCGCCCTCGCCCGCCGGCGTGATTCCGGCCGTCATCGGTTCCACCATGCTCGCCTCCTCCTCACAGATGCAGATAGGTCTCGCGCAGATCGGGCGACGCCGCCAGCGCTTCGCTCGTCCCCGACCATACGGTGCGTCCCTTCTCGACCACCACATGCCGGTCCGCCAGCCGCATCACCGCGGCCAGGTTCTTGTCGATGAGCAGGATCGCCTGCCCCTCCGCCTTCAGCGCCGCCAGCACCGCCCAGATCTCGGCGCGGACGAGCGGCGCCAGCCCCTCCGTCGCCTCGTCGAGCAGCAGCAGCCGCGGATTAGTCATCAGCGCCCGCCCGATCGCCAGCATCTGCTGCTCGCCGCCGGAAAGCTGCGACCCCATGTTCCGCCGCCGCTCGGCGAGCCGCGGGAAGAACCGATACACCGCCTCCAGCGTCCACCGCCCGCTCGCCCTCGCCGTGGCGGTGAGGTTCTCCTCGACGGTCAGCCGCGGAAACACCTGCCGCCCTTCCGGCACCAGCCCGAGCCCCATCCGCCCAATCCGGTGCGGCGCCAGCCCCTCCAGCGCCACCCCGTCCCACTCCAACCGCCCGCCCAGCACCCGCCCGCCCATCCCGGGCAGCAGCCCCATCACCGCGCGCACGGTCGTCGTCTTCCCCATCCCGTTGCGTCCGAGCAGGGTGACGACCTCCCCCGCGCCGATGGTCAGCGACACGCCCTGCAACACCTGGCTCTCGCCATAGGCGGCCCGCAGCCCTTCGACGACGAGGGTCATGCCGCTTCATCTTCCCCAAGATACGCTGCCCGCACCTCCGCATTCGCCCGGATCACCGCTGGCACGTCGGTCGCGATCACCCGCCCATAGACGAGGACGGAGATGCGGTCGGCGAGGGCGAAGACCGCCTGCATGTCATGCTCGACCAGCAGGATCGCATATCGCCCCCGCAACCCGCGCAGGATGCCGATCAGCCGCTCCGTCTCTTCCGGCCCCGCGCCCGCCAGCGGCTCGTCCAGCAGCAGCAGCCGCGGCCGCATGGCGAGCGCGATGGCGAGTTCGAGCTGCCGCTTCTCCCCATGCGACAGAAGCCCCGCCATCACCCCCGCCCGCGCCCCGAGCCCCACCTGCTCCAGCACCGCCATCGCCTCGTCATTGAGCGCCCGCTCCGCGGCCGCCGCCCGCAGGAACCGGAAGGACGACCCGCTCCTCACCTGCACCGCCAGCGCCGCATTCTCGAGCGCCGTGAACCCCGGCAGCACCGAGGTGATCTGGAAGCTCCGCGCCAGCCCCAGCCGCGCCCGCCGCGCCAGCCCCAGCCCCGTCACCTCGCGCCCGCCGAAGCGGATGCTCCCCGCGTCCGGCCTGAGCGTCCCCGAAAGCTGATGGATCAGCGTCGTCTTGCCCGCCCCGTTCGGCCCGATCACCGCATGGATCTCGCCCGCGGCGACATCGAAGGAGACCTCATCCGTCACCGCCAGCCCGCCGAACCGCTTCCGCAGCCCCGCGACGGCGAGCAGCGCCTCAGCCACGCCGCAGCACCCCGACCAGCCCACCCTTCAGGAACAGCACCGACAGCACCAGCAACGGCCCGAAGATCAGCCGCCAATGCTCGGTGAGATGCCCCAGCCACTCCTCCAGCAGCACGAAGCCGACGGCCCCCAGCACCGCCCCCTGCAGGGAGCCGAGCCCGCCGAGGATCACCATGAAGAGCAGGTCGCCCGACCTCTGCCAGGCGAGGTAGGAGGGCGCCACGAACTCCGCCGCATTCGCCAGCAGCACGCCGGCGAGCCCCGCGACCGCCCCCGCCAGGACATAGGCCACCAACCGATAGGGGTAAGGCGAGAACCCCACCGCCTCCACCCTGACCGGATTCTCCCGCGCCGCTCTGAGCACCCGCCCGAAGCGCGAGCCGAGCACCATCCGCGTCCCCAGCAGCACCAGCGCCAGCAGCCCGAGGCAGAGGTAGTGGAAGACCATCCGGTCCTCCAGCCAGCGATGCCCGAGCACCGTCATCCGCCCATAGAGCGTGTACCCATCATCCCCGCCATAGGCCGCCAGCGACGACGCGGTGAAGAAGGCCATCTGCCCGAAGGCCAGGGTGATCATGATGAAATGCACCCCGCTGGTGCGGATCGCCACCGCCCCCGTCGCCAGCGCGAAGAGGCTGGCGGCTGCCATCGCCACCGGCACCACGACCACGGCATCAGTCACACGCGCATCGTCGAGGACGACCACCGCATAGGCCCCGATCCCCAGCATCGCCGCATGCCCGAGGCTGACCAGCCCCGCCCCGCCCACCAGCAGCCACAGGCTGACGGCGGCCATCGCCAGGATCATCACCCGCGCCAGCAAGGTCAGCGAATACCCCTCGCCGAAGCCGAGGAAGGGCGCCGCCGCCAGCGCCGCCAGCACGACCAGCGCCGCGCGCATCAGCCCCGCACCGGAAACAGCCCGCGCGGCCGGACAGCCAGGATCAGCGCCATGGCGATGTAGACCAGCATGGAGCCGAGCGCCGCCCCAGCCTGCCGCGCCGGCGAGGCCGCCATCACCAGCCGCAGCAGATCCGGCAGCAGCGACCGCCCGAGCGTCTCGATGACGCCGACCAGCAGCGCCGCGATGAATGCGCCCCGCACGCTGCCGATCCCGCCGATGGTGATGACGACAAAGGCAAGGATCAGCACCGTGTCGCCCATGCCGGGATCGACCGAGAGCACCGGCGCAGCCATCACGCCCGCGAAGCCGGCCAGCATCGCCCCGAAGCCGAAGACCAGCATGAACAACCCACGGATGTCGACCCCGAGCGCCGCCACCATCGGCGCATGCGTCGCCCCCGCCCGCACCAGAGCCCCGACGCGTGTCCGCTCCACCAGCAGCCAGAGCAGTCCCGCGACCGCAAGCCCGGCGACGAGGATGGCGATCCGATAAACCGGGTACTGCAGCCCCGGCATCAGCTGCACACCACCTTCGAGCAGGGCCGGCACCGGCATCTGCAACGGCGCCGATCCCCAGATCGCCCGCACCGCCTGGTTGAGGAACAGGATCACCCCGAAGGTCGCCAACACTTGGCTCAGATGGTCCCGTTCATAGAGATGCCGGAACACCAGCCATTCCAGCACCAGCCCGCACAGCAAGGCCGCCGGCAAGGCCAGCACCAGCCCCAACCAGAAGCTTCCCGTCCAGGCCGCCAGGCTCGCGCCCAGATAGGCGCCCAGCATGTACTGCACGCCATGCGCCAGGTTGATGAAATCCATCACCCCGAAGACCAGCGTCAGCCCCGCCGCCACGAGGAAGAGCAGCACTCCGAATTGCAGCCCGTTCAGCCCCTGGACTAGCAGCAGGCCAAGGCTCATCGCATGCGGCACTCGGCGGCGTAGGGGTCGGTGTCGTGCGACAGCACCTTCCGCACCGTCTCGGTCTGGAACTTGCCGTCCGCCCGCTTCGCCACCTGGCAGAGCCAGAAATCCTGCACCGGATAATGGTTGGCGCCGAACTCGAACGGCCCCCGCACGGACCGGAACTGCGCCGCCCGGATCGCCGCCCTGAGCGCGTCCTTGTCGCCGAGCCGGCCGCCCACCTTGCGCACCGCGCTGTCCAGCAGCATCGCCCCGTCATAGGCCTGCGCCGCATAGGTCGCCGGCACGTAGTTATAGGCAGCCTCGAAATCCTTCACGAATTTCGCATTGGCCGGGTTGTCCATGTTCGGCGCCCAGGACGCCGCCGAGTAGAAGCCGAGCGCGGCCTCGCCCTGCGCCGGCAGCGTCGCCTCATCGACCGTGAAGGTCGAGAGGAACGGGATGTTGGCAAGCCCGGCCTGCCGGTACTGCCGCACGAGGTTCACCCCGAGCCCGCCCGGCATGAAGGTGAAGACCGCATCCGGCTTCGCCGCCGCGATCTTCGCCAACTCGGCTGAGAAGTCGAGCTGCGTCAGTGGGACGTAGACCTCGTCCACCACCTCGCCCTTGAAGCGCGACTTGAACCCCGCCGCCGCGTCCCGCCCCGCCTGATAGTTCGGCGTGAGGACGAAGACCCGCTTGTACCCGCTGTCCTGCGCCGCCTGGCCCATCACGCTGTGGACCTGGTCGTTGTTGTAGGAGGTTGTGAAGAAGTTCGGGTTGCACCCGCGCCCCGCGAGCGTCGAGGGCCCCGCATTGGTCGAGATCAGGAAGGTCCCCGATTCCGTCACCGGCCGGACGATGGCGGCGAGGATGTTCGAGAAGACCACGCCCACGACGAAGTCCACCTTGTCCCGCTCGATCGCAGCGCGAACCTTGGTGACCGCCACCTCCGGCCGCAGCTCGTCGTCGATGACCAGCACCTCGGCCGGCAGCCCGCCCAGCTTGCCGTCGAGATGCTTCAGCCCTTGGAGGAAGCCATCGCGCAGTTGCGTCCCGAGCGCCGCCTGCGGTCCCGTCTGCACCGCCACCAGCCCGATCTTCACGCCCGCCGCTTGCGCCCGCGCCCGCACCGCCGGCATCGCCAGCGCCACACCCGCGGCGCCCAGCACGCCCCGCCTGCCGATCCCTTTGGCGATCCCCGTCATCCCAAACTCCCCCCGGCTGATTGCTTTAAGCCTCAACCATATCGCTTCGCCACTCAAGCAGCTTCGCAGAGCCCGGGGCGAAGCAGAAGCCTCAGCGAGATCGGCCGTCCCCATCAGTTGCGCAATGAACGAATCCGCCGCTCGCCTGTTGTGTCGCCAGTCGAGGCGGGCAAACGCCATGGGAATCGCAATACGTGTCACAGAAGAACGAAATACCGTCCTCCGACGATACTGAAGCGGTTCCTGTCTTGGAGGAAAAGCTGAGCATCCACCGCCGCGAGGTGGAGACCGGGCGCTTGCGCGTCCGTCTCCGCACCGAGACGGAGGAAACCCAGCTCCATGCCGATCTCCGCTCCGAGGCGATCGAGGTCGAGCGCATCCCCATCGGCCGCCAGCTGGCCGAGGGCGAGGTGCCGCCCGGACCGCGCGAGGAGGACGAGGGCAGGGTGCTTGTCATCCCCGTCTTCGAGGAGGTGCTGGTCGTCGAGAAGCGCCTGGTGCTGCGGGAGGAAATCCGCCTCCACCGCACCAGCGCCAGCGAGTCGGTCGAGACGCCGGTCACGCTGCGCCGCCAGCACGCCGAGATCGAGAGGCTGCCGCCTCGAACCACTGAATGAACAGGGAAGCCAAACGCATGAGCAACCGCACCATCACTGCCGTCTTCGATTCCGCCGCCGAGGCCGATGCCGCCTCCCGCGATCTCGCCACCAAGGTCGGGGGCGTCCGCGCCGCCGTCTTCACCAATGCCAACCAGACCGGCGAATTCGACCAGCTCGGCATCGCCGGCCCCGACCGCAGCGTGCTCGAGGAAGCGATGCGCCGCGGCAGCGTCGTCCTCTCCGCCACCGTCCCCGAGGACCGCTTCGCCGCCGCTGCCGACGTGATCGAGGCCTCCGGCGCCATCGACCTCGACAGCCGTGAGGCAGAATGGCGCGGCGCCGGCTGGAGCGAGGACAACATCGCCGAGAGCGGCAGCATGACGACCGCGACCGCCCCGGCGACGCCGCAGCAGGCGACCATGGGCCGCGCCGACCTCGCCGCCAATGCCGGCACCCCGACCGCCGCCACCACCACCACCGGCATGACCGGGGGCATGGCGACGGGCGCATCCACCGGCGCCACCGGCCTCGCCGCAGGTCGCGAGGAGAGCATCCCCATCGTTGAGGAGCGCCTCCGCGTCGGCAAGCGCGAGACTGCGCATGGCCGTGTCCGCGTCCGCTCCTATGTCGTCGAGACGCCCGTGCAGGAGCAGGTGACGCTGCACCAGGAGCATGTGCAGGTCGACCGCCGCCCGGTTGATCGCCCGGTGGAAGCCGGCGCCGACGCCTTCCGCGAGCGGACCATCGAGGCCACCGAGACGGCCGAGGAAGCGGTCATCGCCAAGGAGGCTCGGGTGACGGAGGAAGTCGTCATCCGCAAGACCGCCGATGACGAGACCCGTACGGTGCAGGACACCGTCCGCCGCACCGAGGTGGAGATCGAGGACGACCGCCAGGTCGGCGCCCGCGGCACGGGCACGACCACTGGCACGACCACCGACACGACCACTGGCACGCCTCGGAACCCCACTCGCTAACCTAACGGGCGAGTTGGGCAGCGCGCTTCACCAGCGCGCTGCCCGGATCGGCGAGCGGCTCGAGCACGGTGAAGTGGTCGAGCCCCGCCAGCTCTTCGGCGGTGCCGGCCCAATTCGCCGCGAAGTCCCGCGTCTGCCGCCGGAACTCCCCGCTCTCCGCCCCACCCACCACGGCATGCAACACGGCCCCCTCCGGCGGCGCCAGTAGGGCAGGGGACAAGGCCCGCGCCTCCGCCTCGTCGAGCCGCAGCCCGGCCCCGACGCTGGTCCCGAGCAACGGCCACAGCTCGAACACGCCCGAGATCGCCACTCCCCGGGAAACCAGCCCCGCCGGCATCCCCCGCGCCGGCCAGTCCGTCGCCATCAGCATCGCCGTCAGATGCCCGCCGGCGGAATGCCCCATGCCGAGCACCCGCTTGGCGCCGCGCCGGTGCAGCAGCCCCGCCGCCGCACGCATCTGCTCGACGATGGTGCCGAGCGCCACCCGCGGGCACAGGTCATAGGAGGGCACCGCCACCGCCACCCCACGCGCCAGCAGGCCCCGCGCGCAATGGCTGGCGAAGCTGCGGTCCAGCGCCTGCCAGTAGCCGCCATGGATGAACATCGCCACCGGCCAGTCCCCGCCCGGCCCCGGCCGGAACAGATCGAGCCGCTCCCGCTCCTCCGCCCCATAGGCGATGCCCAGCTCCTTCTCCGCCCAGGATTCGCGGAAGGTCGCCGCATCCCGTGCCCAGCCCGCGATAATGGTCCCGCTCTCCGGCACCCGCGCCCGATTGTTGTACTCCGCCTCCGCATCCATCACGCTTGCCCCCGCCGCCCAATCGACGTTATAGGACTGAAATCATAACAGGCGCCCATCACCAACCGGGCGCCGAAGTCCCTCAAACCTTCAATGCCTCAATTGCTTCACCCGTATCCGAGGCAGATCAATCCTTTGCCGGCTCCGCACCGCTTGGCGGCTAAAGCGGATTGAGGGAATTGAAGCGTCGCGGCCGGAGCCCCGCCTGGAACCACGACACCATCGAATAGATGTCATAGACCGGCCTGCCTACCGCCTCGCGCAACGCCGCCGCATAGGGCGGCATGTTGGTGCATTCGAGCACGATCGCGCCCACCTCGGGATGTGCTCCGACCAATGCGCGACCGGCCTCGAGGATGTCCTGCTCGGCGAGGCCGATATCGAGGTCGTCCTTCTCCGCCGCGATCAGCACGCGAAAGAATTCCCGCCCGCCCTCGGTCCCGGCGACGGGCGTATCGGCCGGCACCCCCGCCGCCGCCAGATGCGCCGCCGTCAGCGAGGACCGGCTTACCGTGACGATGCCGACCCGCTGCCCCGGCGGCAGCATCGCCTGCACCCAGGGTACCTGCATCAGCGAGGAGGTGGCGACCGGCACGCCGACCGCCTCCGCCAGCTCGCGCTGGAACAGGGAAAGGAAGCCGCAATTGGTCGTAATCGCCTCCGCCCCCAGCGCCACCAGCTCCTGCGCCGCGGCGATGAAGTCCGGCAGCAACCCGCGCGCGCCCTGAAGCACCACCCGCTCCGGCGTCGCACCCCGCACCACGCGGAACAGCACCGGGAATGGCCAGGTCTCGCCATTGCCCATATCGCCGGGAATGCGTGGAAAACGGGCTTCCAGCATCAGGATGCCGAGCGGCGCGCCATAGATGGATTTGCCGCCGCGCGCGACGCGGCCGAAAGGACTGGTCATGCAGCGAGCCTAGCCCACACCATGTGCGCACCGAAACCGAAAGGAGAGCCGGGATGCTCCGCTGGATATTCGCCGCCTTGCTGGCCCTGCCGCCCACACTGGCTCCCGCCCACGCGGAGGAGCCCTGGCCGAGCCGCCCCATCACCATCCTCGGCGGCTTCCCGAACGGCGCAGGCACCGACATCTACGCCCGCAAGCTGGCCGAGCCGCTGAGCCGCGCCCTCGGCCAGCCAGTGGTGGTGGACAACCGCAGCGGCGCCGGCGGCAACATCGCCTCCGACGCGGTGGCGAAGGCGAGGCCGGACGGCTACCTCTTCCTCCTCGGCACGGCGGGGACGCATGCCATCAATCCCGGCCTCTACCGCAACCTGCCCTTCGATGCCCTGCGCGACGTCACCCATGTCACCCTGCTCGGCGACGTCCCCAACGTGCTGCTGGTCAGCCCGGAGAAGCGGCCGCAATACCGCGGCTGCGAAGACCTGATGGCGGCGGCCCGCGCCCGCCCCGGCGCGCTGAACTACTCATCCACCGGCAACGGCGCCTCGACGCATCTCGCAGCAGCCCAATTCGCCGCGGCGACCGGGATCGAGCTGACCCATGTTCCCTATCGCGGCCAGCCCGGCGCGATGTCGGCGTTGCTCGCCGGGGATGTGGACCTGTTCTTCAACCAGACCGGCCCCTCCATCGGACCGGTGCGGCAGGGCCAGGTGCGCGCCCTTGGCACCAGCACCCTCAGCCCCGTCCAAGCCCTGCCAGGCGTGCCCACCATCGCCGCGGCCTGCAACCTGCCGGGGTTCGAGACCAGCACCTGGTACGGCCTTTTCGCTCCGCCCGGCCTGCCGTCGGCCATCCAGGCGAGGATGAATGGCGAAATCAGCCGCATTCTCTCGACGCCGGAGTTCCGTCAGTGGCTGGTCGAGACCCAGGGCATCACCCCGCCGGACGACCTCACGCCGGAAGGCTTCCGCCGCATCCATGAGCGGGACATCGGCCGCTGGGGCGAAATCATCCGGCAATCCGGTGCCAGCGTGGACTGAACCGCCGAAAATCCCCATGTCGCGGTGCAGTCCAGGTATCCCGATCTCGAATCGTGCCATGATTTGCGGCGTTATCCATCGCCGTATAATCTCGCGTTTCCACCAGCCCCGGGGGCGCGCCGCATGTCATTCCTCGCACCCATTGCCATGCCCGCGCCCCTTACAGCGAGGGCGCTGGAGGCGATCCGCTGCGACATCCTCGCCGCCCGCCTCGCTCCTGGCGAAACCCTGTCGGAGGCCGCCACCGCCGCCCGCCTCGGCCTCGGCAAGGCGCCGGTCCGCGCCGCCCTTGCCCGCCTTGGGGAGGAAGGCCTGGTGCAGGCCGTTCCCCGGCGTGGCTGGGTCGTTTCCCTTGTCACCATCCGCGACATCCACGAGGTCTTCGACCTCCGCCTGCTGCTGGAGCCGGAGGCCGCCCGCCGCGCCGCGCTCAACCCGCTTGCCCGCGCCGATGCGGCGGCGCTGGCGCAGCTCGACGCCGTCTGCGCCGCCGGCTACCGGCCGGAAGCGGCCGAGACCGCCCTCGGCTTCCTCGAGGCGAACCGCGCATTCCACGTCGCCGTTGCGGGGCTTTCCGGCAATGCCCGCCTCGCCCGGCAGGTCGGCAGGCTGCTCGACGAGAGCACACGCATGCTCGTCCTCGGCCTCCGCCGGCGCGACCGCAGCGGCGAGATGGCGCATGAGCACCGCGCCCTGATCGCGGCCCTCGCCGCCGGCGACGCACCGGCGGCCGAGGCGCGGATGCAGGCCCAGGTCAGCGCCAGCCGCGACATGGTGCTGGCCGCGCTCACCGCGCCGGATGCGGCGATCTCGGTGTCCTAGCGGAATCGGGCGAGGCTTCCACGACCCACGGAAACCTCGTCCGGACTCGCGGCCGCGTTGCGCTGCAATGGAACATGACGCGGGGATGATTGGGATGCCGGCCCTGCAACTGACGCTGGAGGCACGGAAGCCAGCCGCTTCGTCGATGGCGTTCACGCGGCCCGAACCGATGAACTCCCGCCTCCGTGCCGCGCTCTGCCTGCGGAGGTCGAATGATGCGCTGGCGCCGTTGGGCATTGGGATTGGGCGTGCCGCTGCTGGCGATCGGCGTCTTTGTCGCGCTGTTCCGCTGGGATTGGCTGATTCCGATCGTGGAAGCACAGGCGAGCGCCAAGCTCGGCCGGAAGGTGACGATCGAGCATTTGCATGTCTCGCTGGGCCGGGTCACCACGATCAGCGCCGAAGGGCTACGGGTCGGCAACCCGCCAGGATTTGAGGACGCGCCGCCCTTTGCGGAGGTGCAGCGTGCCAGCCTCGACTTCGATGTCGGTGCCTATATCGAGAGCAGCGCCATTGTCATCCCTTCGGTGACGCTGGAGCGGCCGCAATTCGAGGTGCTCGGCAAGCCGGATGGCAGCAACAACTACAGCTTCGATCTCGGCGGCGGCTCGTCCACCGCGGGTGGTCCCGGGCCGCGCATTGGCGCGCTGCGGCTGGTGGAGGGCGGGGCGCATGTGGCCATCGCCAAGCTGAAATCGGATTTTCGCGTCACTGCCTCCACCGAGGATCAGCCGGGGGAGGAGCCCCGGCTCGTCGCCCGGGCGCAGGGCACCTATGCTGCGCAGCCGATCACCGCCGAGTTGCGCGGCGGCGCCATACTCAACCTGCGGGACAAGGAACGGCCCTGGCCGATCGGCCTCGACCTTGCCAACGGGCCAACCAAGGTAGGGCTGCGCGGCACGGTGCAGGATCCGCTGGCGCTCGCCGGCGCGGACATACGGCTGGACATCACCGGGCCGGACATGGCGCTGCTGGCGTCGCTCACCGGCATCGTCATCCCGGCGACGACGCCCTTCCGCGTCACCGGCAAGCTCGACTATGAGGCCGGGGCCTTCCGCTTCTCCGATGTGGAGGGCCGGCTCGGCCGCAGCGACCTCAATGGCCGCTTCAGCATCACGCCGGGCGCGGAGCGGCCGGTGCTGGATGCGGATGTTTTCTCGCGCCGGGTGGACCTCGCCGACCTTGGCGGCTTCGTCGGCACGACGCCGGGGCGCGTCGGCACGCCGGGGCAGACGGCGCAGCAGCGCCAGGCCCTCGTTCGGGCCGAGGCCAGCCCGCGCCTGCTGCCGACGCAGCCGATCAGCATCCCCCGCCTGCGGGCGGCGGATATCCACCTGCGCTACAAGGCGGCGGCGATCGAGGGGCGAGGGATGCCTTTCGATAGCCTCGCTGTCACCGCCGATATCGAGAATGGCGTGATCCGCCTGCATCCGGTGCAGTTCGGAATCGGGCGAGGGCGGCTTTCCGGCGACTTCACGCTGACGCCGCTGGAAAACGGCTCGCTGCGGGCCAAGGGCGAGATCGACCTGAGGCGGGTCGACATCTCCCGGCTCATGCAGGCGGCGGGTGCAGGCGGCGCGGGGACGCTCGGCGGCGTGGGCCGGATCGACGGCACCGGGCGCTCGGTCTCGGAACTGCTCGGCAACGGCAATGGCGAGCTGACGCTGGTGACGGTCGGCGGCAACCTTTCCTCGCTGCTGGTCGACCTGTCCGGGCTGCAGTTCAGCAATGCGCTGCTCTCGGCGCTCGGGATACCGGCGCGGACCGAGATCGAATGCCTCATCGCGGATTTCAGCCTGCAGCGCGGGCGGCTCTCCACGCGGACAATGGTGCTGGACACGGAAAGCTACGTGGTGAACGGCGGCGGCACCGCCGACCTCGGCCGCGAGGCGCTGGATCTCTGGATGCGCACCCGCAGCAAGCACTTCACCATCGGCTCGTTGCCGACGGCGATCGGCATCGGTGGGACCTTCAAGAACCCTTCCGTCGTGCCGGAGGTGGGGGAGCTGGTGGCGCGCGGCGGTGCGGCGGTGGGACTCGGCTTGGTCTTTCCGCCGCTCGCCCTGCTGCCGACCATCCAGCTCGGCGTTGGCGAGAACAACCAGTGCGAGCGGCTGACGCGCCGCGCCGGCTGATCAGGACGCAGCGCGGCCGGAAAGGCAGGTCTTCATGAAGTCGCGCCGCGGCTGGCCGCGCAGCTGCTGGCTGGAGGCCTGGGTGGCGCAGCTCCGCATTTTCGCCTGCTGGGCGCGCTGGGCGGGGCTCGGCTCGCGTTGTTGGGCGGCGGCCTCGGCGAGGCCGGGTGCGAGGGTAAGTGCAAGGGTCAAGGCCAGCCAGCGTATCGCGTCGTCTCCGTAACGAACAACGGTGGGGTGCCATGGCTGGCGGCCCGGTTCAACCGAAAAATCAGGTGGGCATGGCGCCGGCATAGGGCTTCGCGCCGGCGCCGGGGCGACCGAAGCCGGTCTGGAAGGCGCGGTAGTCGGCATCGGAGGGGCGGTCCCGCTCAGTGAGCGGCCTGCCGTCGGTGTCGCGGAGGATGCTGCCGCCCTTCAGCCTGTGGACCTCGGCGACGATGGGCGGCTTGGCATCCAGCAGCGCATGGCCGAGTTCATGCAGGATGCAGTTGGCAACTACCCATTCCGCATCTGGCGTCGCATTGCCGCGCTGGACGCCGCCCTGAACGACCTGGCGCATATAGACCTCGCAGATCACCGCCTGCTCCGCCGTGCTGAACAGGGTGGAGCCGGCGGGGCCGAGCGTCACGTCGCCGGTCGCCTTCGAGGCGGCGATGCTCTCCTTTGCCGTGGTCAGCAGGTAGCAGACGAAGTCGCGCGGCTTCGGCTGGCCGACCTTGCCCTCCCAGGTGACGCTGACGCCGCCGAAGGCCGCGACGCCGTTGATGATGGTGGAAAAGTAGCCTTGCAAGGCGGCGGCACAGGCGCGGCGCTTTGTCTCATCGAACATGCCTTCGAGATCGCCCGCCTTGTTGACGAGATAGACGGTCAGCGTCCCAGCCATGCTGTCCTCCTCGATCGGAGCCGGATTGTAATCGGGACGGACGGAATTCCTGCGCTCACCCCCTCGCGAAATTTCGCGAGCCGAAGCTAGGCATGCGGCTTGCTACCCTCGCCAGGGCCAAGGATGGAAGACTGCGATGGAGCCCGATCAGGTGACCATGGAGGCGATCGCCCGCTGGGGCGGCATCGTCCTGCCCAACGAGGCGGCGCGGATCGGCCTCGCCGACAATGCGGCGCTGATTGCGGAGCTCGAGGCGCTGCGCGGCACGATGGGATTCGAGGAGGAGCCGAGCGGCTTCGAGGCCGCGCTGCGCGATTGCAGGGAGCCCGGCCAATGAACGCCCCCGTCGCCGCCGCCGACCTCGCCCTCCTTTCCATGACCGAGGCGGCGGATGCCTTCGCCGCGGGCGAGGTGACCGCCACCGCGCTGGCCGAGGCCTGCCTGGCCCGCATCGCCGCGCAGGACGGCGTGGTGAACAGCGTCATCCGCCTCGACCGCGAGGCGGCGCTGGAGGCCGCCGCGGTGGCGGATGCGGCGCGGCGCGCAGGGCGGCCGCTCGGCAGGCTTGCGGGCGTGCCGATGATGCACAAGGACATGTACTACCGCGCAGGGAGGGTGAGCAGCTGCGGCTCCCGCATCCGCCGCGACTTCCGGCCGGCGGTGACGGCGACGGTGCTGGAGCGGCTGGATGCCGCCGGCGCCATCGACATGGGCACGCTGAACATGGCCGAGTTCGCGCAGAACCCGACCGGCCACAACCGGCATTTCGGCGACTGCCACAACCCATGGAGCCCGGCCTATTGCACGGGAGGCTCCTCTTCGGGCTCCGGCGCGGGCGTGGCGGCGCGCTTCTTCTACGCGGCGCTCGGCTCCGATACCGGCGGGTCGATCCGCCTGCCGGCGACGCTCTGCGGTGTGACGGGGCTGAAGCCGACGCAGACGCGCGTCTCGCGGGCAGGGGTGATGCCGCTTTCCTTCTCCTGCGACAATGTCGGCCCGCTGGTGCGGACAGCGCGGGATGCGGCGCGCTTCCTCGGCGTGACGGCAGGTCACGACCCGCGCGACCCGACCAGCGCCCGCGAGGCGGTGCCGGATTACGAGGCGGCGCTGACGGGCGACATGCGCGGCATGCGCGTCGCGGTCTGCGAGACCTGGTTCCTCGAGGGTGCCGATGCGCCGGTGGTTGCGGCCTTCGAGGCAGCACTCGATGCGTTGCGGGCGCGGGGCGCGGTCGTCACGCGCATCGCCGTGCCGTCGCTGCGCGCGATCAATGCCTATACAGCGCTGATCAGCCGCGTCGAAGGTGCTGCGATCCACGCCAACTGGATGCGCGAGCATCCCGGCGACTACGCCATTCATCTGAGCGCGCGGCTTTATGGCGGCTATGCCTTCCCTGCGCATCTCTATGTCGAGGCGCTGTCGCGGCGCGGATCCTTGCTGCGGCAGTTCGTCGCCGAAGCGCTGACCGGGCATGACCTGGTGGCGACGCCGACGCTGCGGACGCGCGTGCCGACGCTGGCCGAGACGGATATCGACGCCGACCCGGCCAACTGGTCGCGCTTCATGGCGGTGTCCGCCAATACGCGGCCTTTCAACTACCTCGGCCTGCCGGCGGTCAGCGTGCCCTGCGGCTTCGACGACCGGGGCCTGCCGGTTGGCCTGCAGCTGGCCGGGCGGCCCTTCGCGGAGGCGACGGTGCTGCGCGCGGCTGATGCCTTCCAGCAGGAAACGAGCTGGCACCGCAAGGCGCCAGCCCTGTAAGCACGCGGCCCCGCCCCCGCCGGGCGGGGCCTGTCGTGGCAAGGTCAGACGAAGAGCGTGTCGGCCGCGGTCAGGTTGGTGACGTGCGGCAGGAAGACGTTCTCCGCCGTCGCGTCGAAGATGACGAGCGTGCCGGAGACCCCGCCCTCGCTCGCCGCGATCATGTGCATCTTGGCCTCGTCGAAGCCCTCGAACCGCAGCTTGTCGGTGCCGGCGGTGAAGTTGGCGATCACCATGTCGCCGTCGCCATGCTGCACGGCGAAGACATCCTTGCCCATCGTCCCGCTGAAGGTGGCGCCGAGCCCATCCGCCGTCTTGGTGAAGCGGAAGTCGTCCGGGCTGTTGATCTTGAAGGTCGAGTGATGCTTGCCGAGGGTGGCGTCGTTGAAGCTGGCGTCCTCGACATAGAGGTTGCGGTCGCCGCTCGGGCCCGCCGCGTCGTTCAGGAAGCGGACGGTCAGCTTGTGGTCGCCGGCGCTCCAGTCGCCCTTGATGGTGATCTTGTCCTCATTGCCTGAGCCATGCAGCGCGCCTGCCGTCAGCGTGCCGCCGACCTGCTTGCCGTCGATGAACAAGCTGTACTGCGCGTTGCCCTGCCAGGCATCCTGGCTGATCTTCAGCACCAGGCTGTCGGCGCCGGCGCCGATGGTCTTGACCACCGCAGTGCCCGCGCCCGGGCCGGGGCTCGGAGCCGGGGTGGCGGCGCCGTCGGTGAAGGCGAAGTCGACCGGGCCTTTCTTCAGCAGGTCGGCGGTGCCCTTGGCGAGCGCCGTGCCGTTGTAGGTGATGCCGTCGACATGCAGGTTGCGATCGGTCGCGGCGGTGCCGCCCCAGGCGTCGTTGAGAAAGTTGACCGTGACCTTGTGCGCGCCGGGCGCCCAGTCGCCCCTGACGGTGATGACGTCGTCCTGGCCGGCGGCATGCGAGGCGCTGGCGGTCTGGGTGCCGCCGATCTGCTTGCCGTCGACGCTGATCGTGTACTGCGCGCTGCCCTTCCAGGCGTCCTGGCTGATCTTGAGCACCAGGCCGTCGGCGCCGGTGCCAATGGTCTTGACGATGCCATTGTCCGGAGCAGGCTTGGGCGGCGTCGGCCCGGGCGGCGTCGGAGTGGGTGTCGAGCCCGAGCCCTTGGCGAGATCGGAGACGATGCCCTTCATCGAGTCCGCCAGCCGGTCGGCGACGAGCATGGCGTCCTGCTGGCCCATATGGCTGCTATGGGCATAGCCGTCGCCATCCATGCGGAGGCCGCTCATCGCCGTGCTGTCGAAGCTGGCGTTGAAGGAGGCGTCGGCCGAGAGCTGGCGCATGCCGGCCTGGATGTTGGCGGGGCTGTTCCCCTGGGCATAGGCGTAGGGGACATAGGTGAAGACATAGGGCGTGGTCGAGGCGTCCTGGCCGAGCGCGGAGCGCACCAGCGCGGCGTCGGTCTTCACCTCGGAGACCCAGTTCGCCGTCGTGACGCCGCCGGTGTTGCCGTCATACTCGTTGTGCATCCAGAGCGTGACGGTCGGGTTGTTCTTGATGTCGGCCGGCTCGGCCTTCACGTAGTTCAGCAGGCCCTGCTGCTGGCCGTCGGTGTCCCATTTGAGGAAGGCCGTACCGGAATAGATCGTCGAATTCTTGTCGCCGTAATGCTGGATGAGGTTGACGTTGACGCCCGGCAGGCTGGCTTCGAGTTGCTTCTCCAGGTCCCGCGCCCCACCATTGGCGACGAACAGGAGCGCGTTGCTCTGGCCCCGGATGAGGATGTTCACGTCGGTCGTCATCGTTCCGTCCGTTCTGCCCCGCAAAGGGGGCGGCCCACGGAGGGCCCTGTGGAAGAGGCCCCCTGGCCTCCAGGAATGTTCCTGGTGCCAAACCCTCACGGCACCGTGAGTGTTGGTATATCGCATTCACGGAGTTTTGCACATTAAATCGCTCTTTGGTTGAGATCCGATGGGGCGGCTGCTCAACGGGTGAAGTTCGGAACGGGTCTACTAGCCGCGCAAGGCCTTGATCTGGCTTGGATAACTTGACGGATCGACCCGCACGTCGAGCAGCACCGGCCCGGATGCCCCAAGGGCCTCGGCGAGGGCCGCGCGGTATTCCGCTTCATTGCCGGCCCGCAGGCCGGTGCCGCCCAGCGCCATGAAGGCCGTGGCGAAATCGGCCTCCGGCCAGCCGAGCGCCGCCTCCGGAATGCTGCGTCCGTCCTTCTTGATGTCGATCAGCGAGAGCGTCGCATCATTGAAGACGATGACGGTGAGGCGGGCGCCGAGCACCGCCGCCGTCGCCAGCTCGCCGAGCGCCATCAGCAGCCCGCCATCCCCGGTGAAGGCGACGGCGCCGCGCGCCGGGTCCAGTATCGCCGCGGCGATGGCGGCCGGAAGTGCGAAGCCCATGGTGGCGAGGCCGTTCGAAATCAGCAGGTCGCCCGGGTGGCTGGCCTCCCAGAAGCTGGTGCAGGGGAACATATGAGCTCCGGCATCGACGGCGATGCGCGGTTCCGCCCCGGCCTCGCGGCAGGCGGCCTGGGCGAGCTCCACCACCGCCTGGGGCGAAAGGCCGCGGTTGCCGCTCGGGCCGTTGCCGAGCGACTCGCGCCAGCGCCGGCGGTGCCTGGCGATGGCCTCCGGCGCCCAGGCGCTGCGTGGCGCGTCCAGCGCGGCGAGGGCCGGGGCGAGGGGGCCGTGCAGCGCCACTTCCGGCGCGTGGTAGGCCAATGGCCGCGGCGCCGTCGCCAACTCGATGATGGGCGCGGCGTAGCGCCAGGGCTGCGGGATGAATTCCACCGGATCGGCACCGGCGAGGATGATGCAGTCCGCCTCGGCCAGGACCAGCGCCTCGGCCGCTCCGCCGGTGAAGACGCCGGCGAAGAGCGGGTCGGAATCGGGCACCACGCCCTTGGCCTTGTAGGTGACGAGGGCCGGGCAGCCGAGCCGGGCGATCAGGCCGCGGAGCGCGGCGCAGGCGGCGGGCTCCGCGGCCTCCAGCCCCGCGATCAGTACCGGGTGGCGGGCGGCCGAGAGGATCCGGTTCGCTTCGGAGAAGGCCGCGCCCCGGACGAAGCTGGGCGGCGCGGCATCGGCGAGCGGCGGGGGCAGGGCCGGGGCGCGGGCCGCGGCGGCGGAGAGCTCCAGCAGCACCGGGCCGCGCGGTGCCTGCATGGCCAGGGCGAGGAGGCTCGCGGCCATCACCCCGGCGGCGGCGCCTGGTTCCACCGCGCGCGCCGCTCCCTTGGTTACCGGCGCCAGCAGCGCGGCGTGGTCGAAGAACTGGTGATTGACGAAGGCGCGTTCGGCGCCGGTGAAGCCATCGGCCAGCAGCAGCACCGGGGCGCGGTCGAGGCTCGCCTGGGCCATGCCGTTGGCGGCGTTGGAGACGCCGGGGCCACGCGTCACGAGGGCGACGCCGGGCCGGCCGGTCAGCTCCGCCTCGGTCGCCGCCATGATGACCGCAGCCGTTTCCTGGCGCGCCAGCACGAAGCGGATGCCGCGTGCCGCGGCCGCCTCGATCAGCGCAAGGCTCGATCCGCCGCCGGGCACGCCATGGATGCGCTTTACCCCTGCCGCCGCCAAAGCTGCGGCCACCGCCTCCGCACCTGTCATCATTTCCACCCTTCCGGAACGAGGCGATCCTAGGGCCGTCCTCGGCTGGCGCCAAAATCGCCCTGATCTGGGCGGGGCTGGCCATGGGTTGGGCAGAACGGTAGCCGCATGGGCAAAACATCGCGGCGGGGCGCTTGCGGCGGAGCCATGGTCCGTGCTGCTTTCCAGGAACGGGAACGCAGAATGGGGGCCGCATCGTCCGTGTCGCAGGCTAGAATCGCCGCTTTCGACGAAATGCGGGCAGAGGACGGCATCCGGGCCGCCTATGCCGAGATCGATCGCTGGCTCCGCGCCACCCCGCGGGAGCAGCTGGACGCCAAGCGCCGGGAGGCGGAACTGCTCTTCCGACGCATCGGCATCACCTTTGCCGTCTATGGCGAGGGTGGTGACCCGGAACGGCTGATCCCCTTCGACATCATCCCCCGAATCATCGCACGGTCGGAATGGGAGCGCATGGCGCTCGGCCTCAGCCAGCGGGTGCGGGCGCTGAACGCCTTCCTCGCCGATGTCTATGGCAAGCAGGAGATCCTAAGGGCCGGCCGCATCCCGACCGCGCTGGTGCTGCAGAACGAGGGCTACCGCGCGGAGATGGTGGGCATCGTCCCGCCCGGCGGGGTCTATACCCATGTCGCCGGCATCGACATGGTGCGCACCGGGCCGGACGAATTCTACGTGCTCGAGGACAATTGCCGCACGCCCTCCGGCGTCTCCTACATGCTGGAGAACCGCGAGGCGATGCTGCGGCTCTTCCCCAAGCTCTGCGCCCAGCACCGCGTGGCGCCGGTCGGCCGCTACCCGGAGGAACTGCTGGAGACGCTGAAGGCCGTTGCCCCGCCTCAGGCCGGGGCCGAGCCCTGCGTCGTGCTGCTGACGCCCGGCCCCTACAACAGCGCCTATTACGAACACTGCTTCCTCGCCGACGAGATGGGTATCGAAGTGGTGGAGGGCGCCGACCTCTGCGTCGAGGACGATGTCGTCCACATGCGCACCACGGCGGGACCGCGGCGGGTCGACGTCATCTACCGGCGGATCGACGACGAGTTCCTCGACCCCAAGGCCTTCCGCGCGGACAGCCTGGTCGGCGTGCCGGGGCTCATGGCGGCCTACCGCGCTGGCAATGTCGCGCTGGCCAACGCGCCGGGGGCGGGGATCGCCGATGACAAGGCGGTCTATCCCTATGTGCCGGAGATGGTGCGCTTCTATCTCGGCGAGGAGCCGCTGCTCGCCAATGTTCCCACCTATCTCTGCGACCGTGACGAGGACCGGCGCTACGTCCTCGCCAATCTCGACAAGCTGGTGGTGAAGCTCGCCAAGGGCTCGGGCGGCTACGGCATGATGATCGGCCCGCATGCGACGCGGGACGTGCTCGAGGAATTCCGCGCCCGCATCCTGGCCCGGCCCGGCGACTACATCGCGCAGCCGACGCTGGCCCTCTCAACTTGTCCGACAGTCGTCGAGCAGGGCATTGCGCCGCGCCATGTCGACCTGCGGCCCTTCATCCTCTCGGGCCGGGAAATCCGCATCGTCCCCGGCGGGCTGACGCGCGTCGCCATCCGCGAGGGCTCGCTCGTCGTCAACTCATCGCAGGGGGGCGGAACGAAGGATACCTGGATCCTTGAGGACGAGGGGCCGGGCGAGGCTGCCTTCCAGTCGCAATCCCAATCGGCGCAGTCGCAATCGCAATCCCAATCGGCGGGCGGCTGATGCTCAGCCGCACGGCCGACAACCTCTTCTGGCTGGCGCGCTACACGGAGCGGGCCGGCAATGTCGCCCGCGGCCTCGGCGTCGCTTCGCGCATGGCGGCGCTCACCGCGCGGCTGGGAGCGGAGACGGAGGAATGGCGCTCGCTCGTCACTGCCTCCGGCGGCGATGCCAGCTTCTACCGCAAGTACGAGGCGCCGACGGCCGATTCCGTCGTCCATTGGCTGGTTTTCGACCCGGAGAACCCCTCCGGCATCCTCTCCTCCATCGAGGCGGCACGGCGCAACGCCCGGGCGGTGCGCACGGCACTGACCGTCGACATGTGGGAGGCGCTGAACGATACCTGGAACCATCTCCGCGCCCTGCCGCCCGAGGCGATGGAGGGCGAGAAGCTCGCCGACTTCCTGGGCTGGGTGCGCGAGCGCGTCACGCTCTTCAACGGTGCGGCGCATGACACCATGCTGCGCGACGAGGCCTGGCGCTTCGTCCATCTCGGCACCATGCTGGAACGTGCCGACAACACCGCGCGGCTGCTCGACGTGAAGCACAACCTGCTGACGGCGGAAGCCGAGGGCGCGGTCGACTACGTGCAGTGGCAGGCGGTGCTGCGCTCCGTCTCGGCGCTGCGCTCCTATCAGTGGATCTACCGCGACCGGCTGAACCCGCGCCGCATCGCCGAGCTGATGATCCTCCGCCCGGAGCTGCCGCGCAGCCTGATGGCCTGCCTCGCCGAGGTGGCGGAGACGCTGGAGGCGATCGCGCTCGGCCAGGGCGGGCGGCGTGGCGAATGCCACCGTCTCGCCGGCACCTTGCAGGCGCAGCTGCGCTACGGGCGGATCGACGCCATCATGGAGGAGGGGCTGCACGCCTTTCTCACCACCATGATCGAACGCGTCGCGGCGCTCGGGGGCGAGATCGACGCCTTCTACATCCGGCATTGAGCACGCGATGACCTATTGCGTCGGACTGCACCTGCGCGAGGGCCTGGTCCTGCTCTCCGACACGCGGACCAATGCCGGCGTCGACAACATCTCGACCTTCGGCAAGATGCAGGTCGAGGAGATTCCGGGCGAGCGCGTGCTGGCGATTCTCTCGGCCGGCAACCTCGCCATCACCCAGGCGGTGTGGAACCGGCTGCAGGAGGGCGTCTCCCTCGGCGGCGAGACGCTGACCTTGCGCAGCGCGCCCAGCATGTTCCGCGCGGCGCAACTCGTAGGCCAGGCGGTGCGCGAGGTCTATGCCGCCGACGGGCCGGCGCTCTCGGCGCATGGCGTCGGCTTCGACATCTCGCTGATGCTCGGCGGGCAGATCGCCGGCGGGCCGCCGCGGCTCTTCCTCGTCTATGCGGCGGGGAATTTCATCGAGGCGACCACCGACACACCCTTCCTGCAGATTGGCGAGCACAAATACGGCAAGCCGATCCTCGACCGCGTCGTCGGCTTCGACACACCGCTGATGGATGGCGTGAAGCTGGTGCTGATCAGCATGGACAGCACGCTGCGCTCCAACCTCACCGTCGGCATGCCGATCGACCTGCTGCTCTGCCGGACGGACGGCTTCCGGGTGACGCTCAGGCGGCGGATCACCGAGGAGGATCCGTATTTCCGCGCGGTGTCGGAAGGTTGGTCGGGGGCGCTGCGGAATGCCTATATGGCCTTGCCGCGGCCGGACTGGCTGGCGGAGGCCGCAGCGGGGGAGTAGCCTCGGGGCAAGAATGGTCCCTGGGGAACGTCCATGCGCCGCCGCATGCTGCTTGCCGCGCCCTGCCTTCTCGCCTTGCCGCGCATGGGCGCCGCGCAGGCCTGGCCGAGCCGTCCGGTCCGCATCGTCGTGCCCTTCGGCCTCGGCGGCTCGGCCGATATCGCCGCGCGCTTCCTCGCAGAGCCACTGAGCGCCGCGCTCGGCCAGCCGGTGGTCGTCGAGAACCGGCCCGGGGCGGGGGCGGTGATCGGCACGGATGTGGTGGCGAAGTCGGCGCCCGATGGCCACACCCTGCTGCTGATGTCGAACACCCATACGGCCAACGAGACGCTGCTGCCGAACCGTCCCTATGCGCTGATGCGCGACCTGGCGCCGGTCGCCGCCATCAACATCGCCTATCACGTATTGGCCGTGCACGGCGCGCTCGCCGTCCGGACGGTGCCGGAGCTGATCGCACGGGCGAAGGTCATGCCCGGCAAGCTCGACTACGCCTCCTCCGGGCCGGGAACGCCCTATCACATCGCCTCCGAGGTCTTCGCGGCGATGGCCGGCATCCGGCTCAACCACATTCCCTTCCGCGGCAGCAACGAGGCGCGGACGGCGCTGCTTGCCGGCCAGGTGCCGTTGATGTTCGACGCGATCCCGACCATGCGGGAGCAGATCGTCAACGGCCGCGTCACCGGCCTCGGCACCACCGGCCCCGCACGCAGCCCGCTGCTGGCGGACCTGCCGGCGGTGGCGGAAACGGTGCCGGGCTTCGAGGCCTCGATCTGGCTCGGGCTGATGGCGCCGGCCGGGCTGCCGCCGCCCATCGCTGCGCGGCTGAACCAAGAGGTGGGCAAGGTCCTCGCCTCGCCCGCGGGGCGGGATGTGATGGCGAAGGGCGGGGCGGAGCCGATGCCGATGACGATCGCCGATTTCGACGCCTTCCTGCGCCGCGACATCGAGCGGCAGCGGGAGTGGATCCGCATGGCGAAGATCGGGATGGATTGATGCCGATGCTTTCCTTCACCCTGAACGGCGCAGCCGTCACGCTCGACCTGCCGGAGGATGTCGCGCTGCTGCATGCGCTGCGCGGCCCGCTCGGCCTGTCCGGCCCGCGCTTCGGCTGCGGCAACGAGCAGTGCGGCGCCTGCATGGTGCTGGTTGAGGGCGAGCCTCGTTGTGCCTGCACGCTCGCCGCTGCCGCCGTCGCCGGCAAGGCGGTCGTGACGGTCGAGGGTCTTGGGACGCCGGAGGCGCCGCATCCGCTGCAAGCGGCTTTCCTGGCCGAGCAGGCGGGGCAGTGTGGCTATTGCCTCTCCGGCATCCTGGTCAGTGCCGCGGCGCTGCTGGCGCGCGATCCGGCGCCCGGGGAAGCCACGATCCGCGCGGCGCTCGATCCGCATCTCTGCCGCTGCGGCAGCCATAACCGCATCCTGCGCGCCGTGGCGCGGGCGGCGCGGGAGATGGCGTGATGCATCGGCTTCCGGGCAACCTCCAGACCAACCGCCGGCTGTCGCAATGGCTGGCGATCCATCCCGAGGGGCGGGTCACGATCACGCCCGGCAAGGTCGAACTGGGGCAGGGGATCCTGACCACGCTCAGCCAGATCGCGGCGGAGGAGCTGGAGGTCGACCTCGCCCGGATCGAGGCGCGGCCGGCCGCGACGCCCGACAGCCCGGATGAGGGCGTCACCTCCGGCTCGCTCTCGACACAGGACAGCGGCGGGGCGCTGCGCCATGCCTGCGCGGCGGCGCGGGCGATCTTCCTCGGCGTCGTCGCGCAGCGCGTTGGCGTTCCTGTCGAGGCGATCAGCGTCGAGGACGGCATCTTCCACGGGCCCGCCGGCCCGATCGGCAGCTACTGGTCGCTCGCCGACCAGGCGCTGCTGGAGTGCGAAGCACCGGCCGAAGCCAGGCCGCGCGCGCCGGGCGAACGGCGGATTGTCGGCCGCTCCATCCCGCGCATCGACCTGCCGGACAAGGTCTTCGGTGCCGCGCGCTACGTCCACGACCTGCGCCTGCCGGGGATGCTGCATGCGCGAGTGGTGCGCCCGCCGGCGCGCGGGGCGAGGCTCGTGGCGCTGCGCGACGGCCCCCTGCCGGGCGAGGCGCGGGTTGTGCGGGACGGCAGCTTCCTCGCCGTCCTCGCCGCGACGGAGTGGGAGGTGGAGGCCGCCGCCGCCCGCCTTGCCGCCCGCACGGAGTGGGAGGCATCGGACACGCTGCCCGAACAGGCGCTGCTCGCCGACTGGCTGCGCGAGGCTGCCACGCGAGGCGAGCGCAGCAGCGTCGCCAGCCGTGCCGAGCCCGCGCCGCCAGCCGCGCAGACGCTGCGGCGCAGCTTCCACCGGCCCTATCTCGCGCATGCCTCCATCGCCCCCTCCTGCGCCGTCGCGCGCTGGGAGGGCGAGCGCGTCGAGGTCTTCACCCACAGCCAGGGCCCGTACAACCTCCGCGCCGACTTGGCGAAGACGCTGCGCTGCGACCCGACGCTCATCACCGTCCGCCACCGCGAGGGCGCCGGCTGCTACGGCCATAACGGCGCCGACGACGTGGCGCTGGATGCGGTGCTCGCCGCCCGCGCCGTGCCCGGCACGCCCGTCCGCCTGCTCTGGTCGCGGGCGGAGGAGCTGGGCTGGTCGCCCTTCTCCCCGGCGATGCTGGTCGATGTGGAGGCCGATCTCGACGCCGCCGGCACGCTTATCGGATGGCGCAGCCATATCGTCAGCAACGGCCATTCCAGCCGGCCGGGGCGGGACGCGGTGCCGACGCTGCTCGCGGCCTCCATGCTCGCCACGCCCTTCCCGGTGAAGCCGAGCATCAACCCGGCCATGGCGGCGGGCGGCGGGGCGCCGCGCAACGCGGTGCCCCTCTACCGCATCCCGGCGATGAGCGTGGAGACGACGCGGCTGCTGGAGATGCCGCTCCGCACCTCCGCGCTCCGCGGCCTCGGGGCGACGCTGAATGTCTGGTCGATCGAGAGCGTGATGGACGAGGCGGCGGCGCTGGCAGGCGCCGATCCGCTCGACTACCGCCTGCGGCATCTCGAGGACCCGCGCGCCGTCGCCGTGCTGCGGCGCGCGGCCGATCTCGCCGGCTGGGCCGGGCGGGCACGGCGCGAAGGCTGGGGCCGGGGCATCGGCTTCGCCCGCTACAAGAACACCGGCGCCTGGGCCGCCGTCATCGCCGAGGTGGAGGCGCTGGACCGCGTCCTCTGCCGCCGCCTCTGGATCGCCGGCGATGTGGGCGAGGCGGTGAACCCGGACGGCGTGCTGAACCAGCTCGAGGGCGGCGCCATCCACGGCGCCTCCGTCGCCCTGCTGGAGAAGGTGCGCTTCGACCGCCGCACCGTCGCCAGCGATCATTGGGAAGGCTACCCGATCCTCCGCTTCTCCGAGGTGCCGAAGGTGGAGCTCGCCCTGATCGACCGGCCGGAGGAAGCGTTCCTTGGCGCCGGGGAGGCCAGCATGGCGCCCGCCATCGCCGCCATCGCCGGCGGCATCACCGAGGCGCTCGGCATCCGGCCGCGCCAGCTTCCCTTCACTCCGGAGAACCTGGCCCGCGCATGAGCCGACTGACCCTTTCCCTCGCCTGCCACGCCTCCGACCGGACCCGGCCGCTGCTGGACGGCCGCGTCACCATCCCCGGCGTCGAGATCGTGCCGCTGGTGGGCGAGCCGGAAGACATCTTCCGCCGTGCCCTGCGCGACCGGGCTTTCGATGTCACGGAACTCTCGATGGGCTCGCACATCGTCACCACCGCACGGGGCGATGCCGCCTATGTCGGCGTGCCGGTCTTCCCGAGCCGCGCCTTCCGCCACTCGGCGATCTATATTCGCACCGATCGCGGCATCCGCAGCGCCGCCGATCTCGCCGGCCGCACCATCGGCCTGCCGGAATACCAGCAGACCGCGGCGCTCTGGGTGCGCGGCATCCTGCGGGAGCATTACTGCGTCGATACGCGCAGCATCGGCTGGCGGATCGGCGCCGAGCGCATCGCCATCACCCTGCCGCCCGGCTTCAACGTGCGGCCGCTCGGGCGCGATCCGGTCGTGGCGCTGGCGGATGGCGAGGTCGATGCGCTGATCGCGCCGCGGCCGCCGAAGGGCGAGGGCGTCGCCCGGCTCTACCCGGACTACAAGGCGGAGGAGATCGCCTGGCATCGCGCCACCGGCTTCTTTCCCATCATGCACTGCATTGCCCTGCGGCGGGAGCTGGCGGAGCGGCACCCCTGGCTGCCCGTGGAGCTGTTCCGCGCCTTCGCCAAGGCCCGCGACCTGGCGCTCGGCGAGCTGCAGCTGGTCAATGTGCTGCGCGCCTCGCTGCCCTGGATCGCCGCCGCCTATGAGGAACAGGCGGCTATCATGGGCGGCGATCCATGGCCCTACGGCTTCGCCCGTAACCGCGAGGAAGCCGCGGCGATGATCCGCTTCGCCGTCGCCGACGGGTTGGCGGCCGAGGCGATCCCGCCCGAGGCGCTGTTCCACCCGAGCACGCTGGGAGAGAGCGCATGACCAAGGCCAGCCTCGCCGAGGCGCTGTTCCGCCCGCGCTCCATCGCCCTCATCGGCGCCAGCCCGGACCCGGCGAAGACGAATTCCCGCCCCCAGCGCATCCTCGCCCAGGCGGGCTATGCCGGCCGGATCCTGCCGATCAACCCCACGCGCCGCGAGATCGGCGGGGTGCCGGCCTATCCTTCCGTGCGCGATGCACCGGGGCCGGTGGACCATGCGCTGATCATGGTCCCGGCCGCCGCCGTGCCGGGGGCGATCGAGGATTGCGTCGCCGCCGACGTCCCGGCTGCGACCATCTACAGCGCCGGCTTCGCCGAGATCGGCGAGGAGGGGCGCGCCTTGCAGGAGCGCATCGTCGCCATCGCCCGCGCCGGCGGGATGCGCCTGGTCGGGCCGAACTGCCTCGGCCTGCTCAACGTGACGGACGCCATCCCCATCACCGTCAACGCCGCGGTGGAGGCGGAGCCGCTGCTGCCCGGCTGGCTCGGCATGGTCTCGCAGAGCGGCAGCATGATGGGCGCGCTGCTTTCGCGCTGCGCCGCGCGCGGCCTCGGCTTCTCCAAGCTTGCCTCGGTCGGCAACGAATGCGACCTCGGCGTCGGCGAGATCGCCGAGATCCTGGTCGAGGACGAGGCGACCCAGGCCATTCTCCTCTTTCTCGAAACCTTCCGCGATGCGGAGGCGCTGGCCCGCGCCGCGCATCGCGCCCATGCGCTGGGCAAGCCGGTCATCACCTACAAGCTCGGCCGGTCCGAGCTCGGGCGGCGCATTGCCGTCTCCCATACCGGGGCGATGGTGGGCGGCGACGAGCTGGCCTCCGCCTTCTTCCGCGACAATGGCATCCTGCGCGTCGAGACGCTGGATGGGCTGGTGGAGTTGCCGCGCCTGGTGCTCGGCCACCAGCCCGGTACGGGCGCGCGGCGGCGCGTCGCGGCGCTCACCGGCACCGGCGGCGGTGCGGGGATGATCGTCGATCGGCTCGGCCTGCTCGGTGACGAGGTGCCGGTACCGCCGGAGGATTTCCGCGCCGCCCTCGCCGCCGAGGGCGTCCCCGTCTCCGACTCGCCGCTGATCGACCTGCCGATGGGCGGCACCAGGGGCCAGTACCCGGCGGCGCTGCGCGCGCTGCTGCGCTCCAGCCATTGCGACGCGGTGCTGGCGGTGCTCGGCAGCACGGCACGGCTGAAGCCGGAGAGCCATGTCGAGGAGTTCATCCTCGCCGCCGGGCCGGGGCCGAAGCCGCTCGCCGTCTTCTGCGCGCCGCAGGCCGATGGCGCGCTCGCCATGCTCGACCGGGCCGGCATCGCCGGCTTCCGCACGCCGGAGAGCTGCGCCGATGCCCTGCATGCCTTCCTCGCCTGGCAGGCGCCGCGCCGCCGCCCGCCGGTGCCCGCGCAGTCGATGGAGGGCCCCCGCGCGGTACTCGCCGGCCGCGCCGCCGGCGTGCTGGACGAGGCGGAATCCTGCGCCCTCTTCGCCGCCCTCGGCCTCGAAGTGCCGAAGCTGCAGCTCCTGCAATCACCCGGGGAGTTCCGCGGCGGGGGCCGTTTCGCTGTCAAGATCCTTTCGCCGGACATCGCCCACAAGACCGATGCCGGTCTGGTGCGTCTTGGCCTTGAGGGCGAAGCGGCAGTGCGCACCGCGGCGGCCGAGCTGCTGGAGCGCGCCCGCGCTCATTTCCCCACGGCGCGGCTGCGCGGCGTGCTGGCGGCGCCGATGCAGCGCGGCCTTGCCGAGGTCATCCTCGGCTTCCGCCGCGATCCCGAGGTGGGGCCGGTCGTCGTGCTCGGCATGGGCGGCGTGATGGCGGAGCTGCGCCGCAGCTTCACCCTCCGCCTCGCTCCGGTCACCGTTGCCGAGGCGAGAGAGATGATCGCAGCTCTTCCCGAGCTGAAGCCACTCGCCGGCTGGCGCAACCTGCCGCGCGGCGATCTCCATGCGCTCGCTCTCGCTGTTGCTGCCTTTTCCACCCTCGCCGTGCTGCCGGAGGTACCGGAGGCGGAGATCAATCCGCTCATGATCCGCGCCGAGGCGGAAGGCGGCGTCGTTGCGCTGGACGGGTTGGTGCGCCTCGGCTGAGGCAGGTCGCGACAACGGCACTCTGGCCCGCTTCCGCCGCGTGGTTTGATCGCCCACACGGATACGGGAGTATCGATCCCAATGACGACCCTGACGATCAACGGCACGGAGCGGCGTTTCGAGGGCGACCCCGAAATGCCCCTGCTCTGGTTCCTGCGCGACGAGCTCGGCCTCACCGGTACAAAATTCGGCTGCGGCCAGGCGCTCTGCGGCGCCTGCACCGTGCATGTCGACGGCAATGCCGTGCGCGCCTGCCAGACGCCGGTTTCCGCCATCGACGGCGCCAAGGTGACGACCATCGAGGGCCTTTCGCCCGATGGCGACCACCCGGTGCAGGTCGCCTGGCGGACGCTCAACGTGGCGCAATGCGGCTATTGCCAGACCGGACAGATCATGCAGGCGGCCGCGCTGCTGAAGGACATCCCCGACCCGAGCGACGACGACATCGATACGGCGATGAGCGGCAATCTCTGCCGCTGCGGCACCTATCCGCGCATCCGCGCGGCAATCAAGCAGGCGGCGAAGGGGGGGCGGCCATGATCGTCAATCTCAGCCGGCGTGGGCTGCTGGGCGGCCTTGCCGCCGGCGGCCTCGTCCTCGGCATCGGCCTGCCGCGCTCCGAGGCGCAGCAGGCAGGCTTCGGCGCCGATGGCATGCCGAATGGCTGGCGCGACGACCCGCGCCTCTTCATCGCCATCGCCGAGGACGGCATCGTCACCGTCACCTGCCATCGGCAGGAGATGGGGCAGGGGGTGCGGACCTCCATCCCAATGGTCATCGCCGAGGAGCTGGAGGCCGATTGGTCGAAGGTCCGCGTCACCCAGGCGGATGGCGACGAGGGCCGTTTCGGCAACCAGGATACCGACGGCTCGCGCAGCCTGCGGCACTTCTTCATGCCGATGCGCCGGGCCGGCGCCGCGGCGCGGACCATGCTGGAGGCGGCGGCGGCGAAGCAATGGGGCGTTCCCGTTGCCGAGGTTCGGGCCGCCAACCACCAGGTGGTGCACGAGGGATCCGGCCGCACGCTCGGCTACGGTGCGCTGGCGAAAGCGGCGGCCGACATGCCGGTGCCGGACCGCGCGACCGTCCGGCTGAAAGACCCTGCCAATTTCCGGCTGATCGGCAAGGAAGGCACCGAACTCCTCGACAACCGTGACATCACCACGGGCAAGGCGATCTACGGCATCGATGCCCGGACGGAGGGCATGCTCTACGCCGTTGTTGCCCGCCCACCGGTCTTCGGCGGCAAGGTAACCTCCTTCGATGCCGCCGAGACGATGAAGGTGCCCGGCGTCGTCAAGGTGGTGGCGATCGATGCGCCGGCGATCCCCTCCGAGTTTCAGCCGCTCGGCGGCATCGCCGTCATCGCCCGCAACACCTGGGCGGCGATGCAGGGGCGCGACAAGCTGAAGATCGCTTGGAATGACGGGCCGCACGCCGTCTACTCCTCCGATACCTACCGCGCGCAGCTGCAGGAGGCGGCGCGCAAGCCGGGCAAGGTCGTCCGCAACGCCGGTGACGTGGACCGCGCGATGGCCGGCGCGGCGAAGCGCGTCGAGGCGGAATACTACATCCCGCACCTTGCCCAGACGCCGCTGGAGCCGCCCGCCGCCCTGGTGCGCATCGCCGACGGCCGCTGCGAGGCCTGGGCCTGCACCCAGGCGCCGCAGGCGACGCGGACGCGCCTCGCGCAGCGCCTCAACATGCCCGAGGACAAGGTCACGGTGCATGTGACGCTGCTCGGCGGCGGCTTCGGGCGGAAGTCGAAGCCGGACTTCGTCCTCGAGGCAGGGCTGTGCAGCCAGGCCATGGACGGCGCCCCGGTCAAGATGACCTGGACGCGCGAGGACGACCTGCATCACGGCTACTACCACACCGTCTCCGTCGAACGGATCGAGGCGGGGCTGGATGCCGCCGGCAAGCCGGTCGCCTGGCTGCATCGCAGCGTGGCGCCGACCATCGGCTCCATCTTCGCGCCCGACCCGAAGCACGAGCTGCCGCTCGAACTCGGCATGGGCCTCGTCAACACGCCTTTCCTCATCCCCAACATCCGCATGGAGAACCCTGAGGCGCAGGCGCATGCGCGGATCGGCTGGTTCCGCTCCGTCTCCAACATCCCGCATGCCTTCGCCATCCAGTCCTTCGTCGCCGAGCTGGCGCATGCCGCGGGCAAGGACCCGAAGGACTACCTGCTGGAGCTGATCGGCGCGCCGCGCGTCGTCGATCCGACCACGCTCGGCGATGTCTGGAACCATGGCGAGGATCCGAAGCGCTACCCGATCGACACCGGCCGCCTGCGCCGGGTGATCGAGACGGCGGCGACCGGCATCGGCTGGGGCAGGGTGATGCCGCAGGGCAGCGGCCTCGGCATCGCCGGGCATTACAGCTTCGTCTCCTATGTCGCCGCCGCGGTCGAGGTGAAGATGGGCAGCCGCGGGGAGATCAGCTTCCCGCGGGTCGACATCGCCATCGATTGCGGGCCGCAGGTCAATCCGGAACGAATCCGCTCGCAGATGGAGGGCGCCGTCGTCATGGGGACCGGCCTCGCCCTCTCGGCCGAGGTCAGCTTCAAGGACGGGCGCGTGCAACAGAACAACTTCGACGCCTATGAACTGACCCGCATCGACAGCGCGCCGCGCGAGATCCACGTCCACCTGCTGCCCTCGCGCGACTACAACCAGCCGCTCGGCGGCGTCGGCGAGCCGGGCGTGCCGCCCGTGGCGCCGGCCATCGCCAATGCGGTCTTCGCCGCCTCCGGCAAGCGAATACGGCAGCTTCCGATCCGCGACCAGGTGACGACATGAGGGCGGCCCTGAGCCTTCTCGGCCTGGCGATGCTCGCCGGGCCGGCCCTCGCCTCGCCCTGCACCGACCAGATCGCGGCGCTGGAGCGGCAGGTGTCCGGCGCCGGCGCGGAGGCGGCGGCCGCCTCCTCGGGCGGGCAGGGCGTCGCCGCGGCGCGGGAGAGCCAGGCGCTGCAGCCACCGCCGGCGAACCAGCCCGCGCCGCCGAGCGGGCCCTTCCAGGCTGCGCCGCGCGAGGCCCAGGCGACGCAGCGCGCCGCCGAGGCCGGGGCCGGCGGCGATGGCGTGGTGCAGGCCCGCGCCCGGCTCAACGAGGCGCGCGAGAGGGCAGGGCGGGGCGACGAAGCCGGCTGCCTCGCCGGCCTGGCCGAGGCGCGGCGGCAGATGAACCGGTAGCGGCCGGGTCCGGCGAGCCCTCAGCCGGGGGCCAGCCGGTCCCCAAAGGCCGACGCCGCCCGCTTCCGCTCCTCGCTCTCGGCGATTGCCGCCGTGCGCTCGGCGGCTCGCCAATGGCAGCGCCACCATGGCCGGGAGCAGCAGGCGCAGGATGCTATCCACCCAGTCCCGCCGCCGTCGCAGCTTCGGTGCCGGGACCGTCCCGGCGGTCTGGGGGGAAGGAGAGGTTCAACATGCAGCCGTCGTCTCATCATGTTTCGGTTGCGGTCTGCACCCCGGCCCCATCGGCAGCGGCTGACGGCGACGTGACGCCCGGGCGCTGGCGGCCTCGGATCATGCCCGGTAGGTTGCCGGCATGGCCTCCTCCCCCGCTGAACAACCCGATCCCACCTCCGACGACAAGGTGATGTCCGCTGCCGCAAGGCGCGCGGAGCAGCAGCGCACGCGCTACCGCATCGCCGAGCAACGCGCCCGCAGCGAGCAGGCCGGCGGCAAGCCAAGCGAGGATGAGGCGAGCCGCATGGTCGCCGAATTCTATGCGCGTGGCGGCCAGGTCACCGTCTGCCCGCCGGCCGAGGAGGCCGAGGCGGAACAGCCGAAGCGTTAGGGCAACCCGGACGTGCACCGCTTGGGCCGGTCACGCGCCGCTGTTGCTGCCGCCCATGCCGCGCTCGTTGTAGGTCGGAGGGCCGCTGGCCGGTTGCAGTGGGCCACAGGCGGCCAGGATGGAGAGAATCAGGACTAGCAGCAGGGGCATTGCGCTCCAGCGCACCGTGCCCGGTGCCGTCGCCTGCCGGGCCGATCAGTCCGCCGTGAGCCGCCAGCGCTCCCAGCCCTTGCGGCGTAGGTCGCAGGCCGGGCAGGTGCCGCAGCCATGGCCCCAATCGTGCAGCCTGCTGCGGTCGCCGAGATAGCAGCTATGCGTGTCGAGGCGGATCGCCTCCACCAGCGCCGCGCCGCCAAGCCGCGCCGCCAGCGCCCAGGTCGCCGCCTTGTCACGCCACATCAGCGGGGTGTGCAGCACGAAGCGCCGGTCCATCCCGAGGTTGATCGCCACTTGCAGCGCCTTCAGCGTGTCGTCGCGGCAATCGGGATAGCCGGAATAATCCGTCTCGCACATGCCGGCCACCAGGTGCCTCAGCCCGCGCCGGTAGGCGAGCGCCGCGGCGAAGGTGAGGAAGAGCAGGTTGCGGCCGGGAACGAAGGTGTTTGGCAGCCCGTCCGCCTGCATGGCGATCGCCGTTTCCCGCGTCAGCGCCGTGTCAGAGACGGCCCGCAGGGCGTCGAGCGCCAGCAGGTGATCCTCGCCGAGCCTCGCGGCCCAGCCAGGATTCTCCCGCAGCAGCCGGGTGCGGAAGGTCTGCCGCACCTCCAGCTCCACCCGGTGCCGCTGGCCGTAGTCGAAGCCGATCGTCTCGACATGGGCGAAGCGCTCGAGCGCCCATGCGAGGCAGGTGGCGCTGTCCTGCCCGCCGCTGAACAATACGAGCGCCGCATCGTCCCGCATCATGCCGCTTCCAGCCTCCCTGCCGCCCAACGTGCCGCCTCCGCCACCACCGGATCGGCATCGTCGGCGAGGGCCTGCGCCGTGGAGCGCAGCGCGGGCTCGCCGGAATTGCCGATCGCCACCAGCACGTTCCGCACGAACCGGTCCCGTCCGATGCGCTTCACCGGGCTCGCGGTGAAGAGGGCGCGGAAGCCGGCATCGTCCAGCGCCGCCAGCTCGGCGAGACGCGGGGCACTGAGCGAGGCGCGCGGGGCGAAGGCGGGCTCGCTATGGGCGCGGGCGAATTTGTTCCAGGGGCAGACGGCGAGGCAGTCGTCGCAGCCGTAGATGCGGTTGCCCATCGCCACGCGATGCTCCTCGGGGATCGGCCCGCGATGCTCGATGGTGAGGTAGCTGATGCAGCGCCGCGCATCGAGCCGGCGTGGTGCCGGGAAGGCGCGGGTCGGGCAGATGTCGAGGCAGGCGCTGCAGCGCCCGCACCGGTCCTGGCCCGGCGGATCGGGCGGCAGGTCGAGCGTCGTGTAGATCTCGCCGAGGAAGAGCCAGGAGCCGTGCTGCCGGCTCACCAGATTGGTGTGCTTGCCCTGCCAGCCGAGCCCGGCCTGCTGCGCCAGCGGCTTCTCCATCACCGGCGCGGTGTCGACGAAGACCTTCACCAGCGCTTCCGGCCAGTGGGCGACCATCCAGCGGGCGAGGGATTTGAGGCGGGATTTCACCACGTCATGATAGTCGCGGTTCTGCGCATAGACGCTGATGGCGCCGCGGTCGCGCTGTTGCAGCACCGCCAGCGGGTCCTCCGCCGGCGCGTAGCTCAGGCCGAGCGAGACCACGCTCACCGCCTCCGGCCAGAGCGCGCGGGGATGCGCCCGCTGCTCGGCGCGTGCCTCCATCCAGCCCATCGTGCCGTGCAGGCCCTCGGCGAGGAAGCGATTCAGCCGGGCGCGCGCCTCCTCCGGCAGGGTCGCGGCGGTGAAGCCGATGGCGTCGAAGCCGAGGCGCCCGGCCTCGGTGCGGATCAGGTCCTTCGTCACGCGGCCTCCTTAGCATCCGGCGAGCCCTTCCGGCGACAGGAAGGATGGTTCGAGGACCCGAAACAATAATAACGGGCAGATGACATCGGGCAGTCGGACAATACGGTTAGGATGTTGCGGAAGAGACGGCAGGAGGCGATCGATGAACGCACCGCAGCGCAGCTTCGTCTTCTATCCGATGCACAACCAGCCACCGGACAAGGCCAACCCGCTGGGCAACGACGCGACCGGCGCCTTCCAGCTTGGCGCCGCCCTGTACGAGAAATACTTTACGAAACTCGGCTGCGACGTGACGATGTACATGTTCGACAACCACCTGCCCGCGGAACAGCGGCGGGCGCAGATCATCAATGCCCTCTGCATCGGCACCGGGGGCGGCTGGTACGATGCGATCGTCTATTTCGGCCATGGCTACCCGGACGGCATGCCCTCGGCCGGCTTCGACCTGAAATCCATCGACCAATTGACCAACGCCGTCTGGGCTTGCGGGCAGTATTCTGTGAAGGTCGTGCTCTATGCCTGCTCCTGCGGCGTCGATGCAGGCTATGCGTGGCGCATCTCCGAGGCGATGAAGCCCTGGGCGCAGGAGGGTTACGGCGTCTATGGCCATGCCAGCGACGGCCATGCCTTCTCGAACGCGCAGGTGCGGCAATATCCGAACGGCGGCGCCGTCACCGGTATCAAGACCGCGCCGGCGGGGAAGATTCCCGCCTGGGTAAAGTCCTTCGCCGACCCGAAGAGTACGCTCTGGCTGCGCTTCCCCTTCATGGGCGCGGAGGAGATCGCGGCGGAACTCTAGCCCCGTCCCCGGTAGCTTGGCACGCCCTGGTCCGGCACCCAAACGCCCTCCGGCGTCGGCCCCGTGGCGTAGAAGACATCGATCGGGATGCCGCCGCGCGGATACCAGTAGCCGCCGATGCGCAGCCATTCCGGCTCGAGCTCGTCGGCCAGCCGCCGGCCGATGGCGACGGTGCAGGCCTCGTGGAAGGCGCCATGGTTGCGGAATGCGCCGAGATAAAGCTTCAGCGACTTGCTTTCCACCAGCCAGCTGCGTGGCACGTAGTCGATCACCAGATGCGCAAAATCCGGCTGCCCGGTCAGCGGGCAGAGCGACGTGAACTCGGGCGCCGCGAAGCGCACGAGGTAGCGCAGCCCCGGATGCGGGTTCGGCACGCGCTCGAGCCGTGCCTCCTCCGGGGTGGCCGGCAGGCCAGTGTTGCGGCCGAGCAGGGTCAGCCCGGTGGTGTCGGTGGTCGCCTCAGCCATCGTTTTCCTCACGCGGCCCTTGGGGCGATGTCGCCCAGCCCGCCTCCAGCGCCGCCGCATGCTCGTCGAGGCGCCCCTCGCATATGGCGATGCGGAGGCCGCGCATCAAATCCTGGTAGTACTGGATGTTGTGCCAGGTCAGCAGCATCGGCCCGAGCATCTCCTCGGCCTTGATGAGGTGGTGCAGGTAGGCCCGCGAGTGGCGCGCGCAGGCCGGGCAGCCACAGGCGGGGTCGAGCGGCGACGGATCATCGGCGTGGCGGGCGTTGCGCAGGTTCAGCATGCCGCGGCTGGTATAGGCCCGCCCGGTGCGCCCGGACCGGGTCGGGATGACGCAGTCGAACATGTCGATGCCGCGCCGGACGGCGCCCAGGATATCGGCCGGGGTGCCGACGCCCATCAGGTAGCGCGGCGCACCCTGCGGCATCAGCGGCACGGTGCAGTCGAGGGTCGCGAACATCGCCGCCTGCCCCTCGCCGACCGCGAGCCCGCCCACCGCATAGCCCTCGAAGCCGATCGCGGTCAGCGCCGCCACGCTTTCGGCCCGCAGCGCGGGATGCACCCCACCCTGGATGATGCCGAACAGCCCGTGCCCCTCCCGCGGCTCATAGGCCGCACGCGACCGCGCCGCCCAGCGCATCGACAGCCGCATCGAGGCCGCCACCTGCTCCTCCGTCGCTGGGAAGGGCGTGCATTCGTCGAAGCACATGGTCACGTCGGCACCGAGCAGCCGCTGAATCTCGACGCTCCGCTCCGGCGTCAGCCGGTGCTTCGCGCCATCGACATGGCTGCGGAAGGTGACGCCCTCCTCGTCCATGCTGCGGAGCCCGGCGAGGCTCATCACCTGGAAGCCGCCGCTGTCGGTGAGGATCGGCCCGTGCCAGTCCATGAACCGATGCAGGCCGCCGAGCCGCGCCACGCGCTCCGCCCCCGGACGCAGCATCAGGTGGTAGGTGTTGCCGAGGACCATCCGCGCGCCGGTCGTCCGCACCGCGTCGGCGGTCATCGCCTTGACCGTGCCGGCGGTGCCGACCGGCATGAAGACCGGCGTCTCGACCGTGCCATGGGCGGTGTGCAGCACCCCGGCGCGGGCGGCGCCGTCACGGGCGAGGGGGGTCCAGTGCAGGGTCATGGGGCATCCTCCCGCTCCAGCAGGCTGCCGTCCCCATAGCTGTAGAAGCGGTAGCCGTTCGCAATGGCATGGGCATAGGCCGCCCGCATCCGCCCGACGCCGGCGAAGGCCGAGACCAGCATGAAGAGAGTGCTCCGCGGCAGGTGGAAATTGGTCAGCAGGAGGTCGGCGCCGCGGAAGCGGTGGCCGGGCAGCAGGTAGATGTCCGTCAGCCCGCGGAAGGGGCGGACCACGCCATCCTCCCCCACCGCCGTCTCCAGCAGCCGCAATGCCGTGGTGCCGATGGCGACGACGCGCCCGCCCGCCGCCCGCGCCGCGTTGACCGCGCTGGCGGCCTCCCCCGTCACCTCGCCCCATTCCGGGTGGAGCTTGTGCTCGCGCGGATCATCGGCCCGCATCGGCAAAAAGGTGCCGGCGCCGACATGCAGCGTCACCACGGCCTGGCCGACGCCGCGGGCGGCGATCGCCCCCAGCAGCGCTGGCGTGAAGTGGAGGCTCGCCGTCGGCGCGGCGACGGCGCCGGGGCGGGCCGCGAAGATGGTCTGGTAGTCCTCCCGGTCCTCCGGCAGCGGGCCCTCCGGCCGGGCGATATAGGGCGGCAGCGGCACCTCGCCGGCCGCCTCCAGCGCCGCGGCCAGCGCCGCCTGGTCAGGACCGAAATCGAGCAGCGCCATGCCACCCTCCCGCCGCTCGACGACGCGCGGGGCGAGGCCGGGCGCGCCCTCGATAGCGACCGTGTCGCCTGGCCGCAGCCGCCTGGCGTTGCGCACCAACGCCTCCCACAGCCCGCCGCCCTCGGCGCGGTTCAGCATGATCTCGACCGAGGCATCCCCGCGCCGGCCGCGCAGCCGGGCCGGGATCACCCGCGTGTCATTGACCACCAGGATGTCGCCCGGCCGCAGCAGGCCCGGCAGGTCGCCGATGATGCGGTCCGCCAGCCCGTCGCGCCCTACCTGCAGCAGCCGCGCCGCGTCGCGTGGCCGGGCCGGCGCCTGGGCGATCAGCCGCTCGGGCAGGTCGAAGTCGAAATCCGCGGTGCGCATGGGCGGGGGCGGTAGCTCGGCGGGGCGCGGAAGGCAACCGCGCCGTACTCGGCGCCGCCCGCTGCGCGGCAAGGTTGACGGAAGCGCCCCGCCGCCTGACGCTGCCCCGAAAGGGAGGGACGTGGCCATGCGGATCACACCGAACGACGCTGCACTGGGCGCACGGGTGGAAGGTATCGACCTCGCGATGCCGCTATCGACCGAGGATCGCCGCGACGTGCTGCGCGCCCTCGGCCAGTATGGCGTGCTCTGCTTCCCGGGCCAGGATCTCGACGCGCCGCGGCTCTCCGCCTTCGGCAGCCGCTTCGGCATGCTGGAGGTGAATGTCGCCAACCTGTTCCATGCCCCTGGCCACCCGGAGGTCATGATCCTCTCGAACCGGAAGGATGCCGAGGGCCGGCCGGCCGGCCTGAACGACGCCGGCCAGGGCTGGCACACCGACATGTCCTATTCGACCGAGATCGCGCTGGCCAATGTGCTGCATGCCAGGGAGGTGCCGCAGCGCGACGGAAGGCCGCTCGGCGACACCCAGTTCCGCAACATGCATGCGGCCTATGACGACCTCCCGCGCGAGGTGGTCGAGCGGCTGGAAGGGCGCACCGCCATCCACGACTTCGAGAAATTCTGGGATATGATGCGCCAGCGCCCGGGCAGCATCCGTGGCCCGCTGACCCCGGCGCAGCGGGCGAAGAAGCCGCCGGTTGCGCAGCCGATCTTCCGCATCCACCCGATCACCGGCCGCCGCGTGCTCTACTGCAACCCCGGCTATGCCATGCGCATCGAAGGGCTGGAGCCCGGCGAGAGCGACGCCCTGCTGGAATACCTGTTCCGTCATCAGGCGCAGCCGAAATACCTCCACAGCCATGCCTGGACGCCGGGCGACCTGCTGATGTGGGACAATATCGGCACCACCCACAACGCCGTCGCCGACTATGCCGCGGAGGAGCCGCGCACCATCCTGCGGGTGCAGGTCATGGCGACGCTCGACTACGCCGCGCTGGCCGCCTGAGATGAAGCTGGCGACCTTCCGCGCCGACGGCGCATGGCGGATCGGGGCGGTGCACGGCGATGCGATCGTGCCCCTGCAACCCGCGCTCGACGCCGCCCGAGCCGCCGCCGGGCAGCCGCCCGAAGCGCTGCCGGACAGCATGCTCGGCCTGCTTGCCGCCGGGGAGGAGACGATGGTCGCCGCAGGCCGGGCCCTTGCCTTCGCCAATCGGCCGGACCAGGCGGCGCTGCGCCGCCCGCTGGCCTCGGTGACGCTGTGCCCGCCGCTGGTGCCAGGCAAGGTCATCGGCGTCGGCCGCAACTACGCGGAACACGCGAAGGAGGTCGGCGGCCCGGCACCTACGGCGCCGCGGCTGTTCCTGAAGCCCGGCTCCTCGGTCTGCGGGCCGGGCGATGTGGTGCGCATCCCACCCGGCGTGACCAAGCCGGACTGGGAGGTGGAACTCGCCGTCGTCATCGGGCGCACCGCCTGGCAGGTGAGCGAGGGCACCGCGCTCGAGCATGTCGCCGGCTACACGGTGCTGAACGACGTCTCCGCGCGGGAATTCCAGTTCGACCAGCCCCTGCCGATGACGAGCTTCGCCAAGGGAATGGACGGCTTCTGCCCGATCGGCCCCTGGCTCGTCACCGCCGAGGAGGTGGGTGAGCCCTGGCAGCTCGGCCTGCGCTGCTGGCTGAACGGCGAGCTGGTGCAGGAGGGCAATACGAGGGACCTCATCTTCAGCGTCGCCGCGCTGATCGCCTATGTTTCGCGCTACATAGCGCTGCAGCCGGGCGACGTGATCGCCACCGGCACGCCGGCCGGCTCCGGCCATTTCCGCAAGCCGCCTCGCTATCTGCGCGCGGGCGACCGCATGCGGCTGGAGGTGGAGCGCGTCGGCGTGCTGGAGCACGGGGTCGGATGATGACGAGATGGATCGCGGCGGCGCTCGCGGCCTTCGCCATCGGCACCGCGCAGGCCCAGCCGAGGGCGCCGGGCTCCGACTATCCGGCGCGCCCCGTGCGGATCATCGTGGCGCTGGCCCCGGGCGGCAATGCCGACATCAACGCGCGCGTCGTCGCCGGCCAGCTCTCCGCCCAGCTCGGCCAGCAATTCCTGGTGGAGAACCGTCCCTCCGGCGGCGGCACCGTGGCCTTTGAGACGCTCGCCGCATCGGCGCCCGACGGCTACACGCTGCTGGTCGGCGCGCTCGGCTCGCATGCGCTGAATATCGGCCTCTATGGCGACCGTCTCCGTGTCCATCCGCTGACCGGCGTCGACCACATCACCATCTCCAGCCATTCGGCCATCGCGGTCGCCGTCAATCCCTCACTGCCGGTCAGGACGCTCACCGAATTCGCCGCGCTGCTGCGGGCCAATCCCGGCCGCTACGACTACGGCTCCTCCGGCAACGGCACGACGGGGCACATCGCCGGCGCCATGCTGGTCCAGCTCCTCGGCGTACAGGCGCAGCATGTCCCCTATCGAGGCTCGGCCGCCGCCTTCACCGATCTCGCCGCCGGGCGCACCGCCTTCCAGGCCGATACCATCTCCTTCCTCGCCGAGCCGCTGAAGGCGGGCACGGTGCGCGGCCTGGTCATCGCCACGCCCGAACGCTCGCCGCTTGCGCCCGATTTGCCGACCAGCGCCGAGGCCGGGCTGCCGGCCTATCAGGCGACGACCTGGACGCCCTGGTCGGCGACTCTCGGCACGCCGGCACCGATCCGCCAGTTCCTCTACGAGCAGATCGCCGAGGCGCTGCGCGAGCCCGCGGTGCGCGATCGCCTCACCGGCCTCGGCAACACCATTCCCGAGGGGATGACGCCGGATCGCACCCGCGCCTTCATTGCCTCCGAGATCGACCGTTGGGTGCCGATCGTGCGCGCCACCGGCGCAAGGGTGGACTGAGCCATGGCCCGCAACGTCACCACCGGCCGCCGCGTGCCGGCCGAGGCCATCCGCGCGCAGATTCTTGCCATCCTCGGTGCCTGGGGCATGCCGGCGGAGCACGCCGCGACCACCGCCGACATCATGGTCGAGACCGACCTGATGGGCATCGACAGCCATGGCGTCTCGATGCTGATGGCCTATGAGGAGGGCGTGCGCGAAGGGCGCATCCGGCTCGACGCCCAGCCGAAGCCGCTGCGCGACACCGGGCCGACCGCCCTGCTCGACGGCGCCGACGGGCTCGGCCACCCGGTCTCGGCCATGGCCATGACCATGGCGGTGGACAAGGCGAAGCAATTCGGTGTCGGCGCGGTAGGCGTCGTCAACAGCCACCATTTCGGGGCTGCCGGCGCCTATGCCCGCATGGCCTCGGCCCGCGGCGCCATCGGCCTGGTGACATCCTCGACGCGGGGCGTGTCGCTGGTGCCGACCCGCGGCGCCATGCCGGTGCTCGGCACCAACCCGATCGCCTTCGCCGCACCCGCCGGCCGCAATCCGCCCTTCGTGCTGGACATGGCGACCACGACCGTCGCCGCCAACAAGGTCAAGGTGCACCACCTGAACGACGCGCCCCTGCCCGAGGGCTGGGTGATCGACGGCGCCGGGCAGGGCGTCACCGACCCGCATGAAGCCAATGCCCTGGTCTTCCAGCGCCCGGAAGGCGGCATCACGCCGCTGGGCGGCGCGGAGTCCACGGGCAGCGCCAAGGGCTACGGGCTGGCCATGATGGTCCATGTCCTGGCCGGCACCCTGGTCGGCGCCAGCTTCTCGCCGATCCGCAACCGCACGCAGGCGCCGGGCCAGCCGCACAATATCGGGCACTTCTTCCTGGCGCTCGATCCCGGTGCCTTCCGCACGGCCGACGCCTTCGCCGCCGATCTCGACGATGCGCTCGACGTGCTGCACGCCACGCCGCCGGCCGACCCCGCCGAGCCGGTGCTGGTGGCCGGCGAGCCGGAGGACCGGATGCGGGCCGAGCGGCTGGCGCAGGGCGTGCCGGTGCCGGACAGCCTGGATGCCCTCATCCGCGGCATCTGCCAACGTGCCGGTGCGCCCTACCTGCTCAGGCCGAATGCCTGAACCCGTCGGCCCGGCGCCGGGTCTTGCCGCGGCGGCGGTGTGCGGCCCGCATCCCGGCGAGGGCCGGCGAACGCAGGCCGGCCATTGATCTACCTCGTCTGGAGCCTGCCTGCGCTGGTCGTCATCGGCGCCATCGTGAGCGGGCGCATGGGCGCGCTCGGTGCTTCGATGTGCGGCCTCGCCGCCTCGCTGGCGGTTGCGCTGACAGCCGCGCCGCAGGACTACCAGCTCGCGGATGCCGGCCTTTCCCTGGTCCGGGGGGCCTGGATCGGCTGGATCGTCGTCCCGTACATCCTGGGCGGCCTGCTGTTCTGGCAGATCGCGATGCGAACCGGCGATGCCATCCTGCCAGCCGCGACGGTTGCGCCGGAAGGCCAGGCCGCCCGGCGGCTGCTGTTCGCGGCCTGCTTCCTCATCGGTCCCTTCGCGGAATCGGCCACGGGCTTCGGCGTCGGCATCATCGGCACCATGACGCTGGTGCGGCGCCTCGGCATGGGGCCGGTCCAGCTGCTCGCCTTCTCGCTGCTCAGCCAGACGATGATCCTTTGGGGCGCGATGGGCAGTGGCGCGATCGTCGCGGCGGCCCTGGCCCGCACCGATCCCGCCGTGCTGGTCATTCATACCAGCGTCCTGGTGGTCGCCTTCAACATCGCCTGGCTGGCGCTCTACTGGCGCCTGGCGGACCGGGCCGGATTCAAGGCCGGGTGGCGGGAGCGGTTCAGCGAGGCCCTGTGGCTCGGGGCCAGCCTCGCCCTTGTCATCGCCGCAACCGCCGTGTTCGGGTCGGAGACGGCGATGCTCGCCGCCTATGGCCCGGTCATCGCGCTTCGCTACCTGCTGGACGAGCGCCCCGATGCCCGCACGCTGATCCGGACGGCGCGCCGGATGCTGCCCTTCGCCGCGCTGATCGGCTGGCTTGCGGCGACCCGGCTGATCCCGCCCGTCGAGGCGTTCCTCGCCGATGCGGGGCGATTGCAACCCTTCGCCGGCGCACCGGCCTGGGCGCCTTTCTTCCATGCCGGCACCTGGCTGATCGTCGCGGCGGTGCTCACCGGGCTGCTGCGGGGAAGGGCAGGGGCCTTCGCGGCTGACCTCGGGACGGCGTGGAAGACCGGCCGCCTCGCCGTGCTCAGCATCTTCACCTTTTCCGCCATCGCGGAGATCCTGTCCGGCTCGGGCATCGCCAGCGGCCTTGCCGGGGGCCTGTTCCAGGCATTCGGCGGGGTCGCGGTCGTGCTGCTGCCGCTGGTCTCGGCCGTCTATGGTGCCCTGGCCAACAGCAGCAACGCCGCCAACGGGCTCTTCATGACCGCGCAGGTCAGCCTGGCGACCGAGGCCGGACTCGACCTGCCTGCCGCGATTGCCTTGCAGCATGCCGCGGCCCTGTCGCTGAACATGGTTTCGCCGGTGCGCATATCCATCGCATGCAGCCTCGCTGGCACGCCGGGCCGCGAGCGTGATGCTTATGGCGCCATGCTGCCCTTCGCCCTGACGACCGTCGCCGTGCTGTTCGGTGCGGCGGTCGTGGTCGCCATGGGCTGGACCTGACTGCCGGCGTCCATTGCTGAGGCTTCCGGCATCGATGCCGCTATGACGTGTTCCATGGGCGGGGCGAGAGGCCCCCATACCACTCTCCGTGAGTCGTGATGGTGCGGTGCGAAACGGTTTCATCGCTTGTGATGAATATTGCAGGCCGTTTCAGGCAGGCTTTCCGTCCGCAAGCGGAGGCGGGCAATGCGGCAGATCGGTTTCGACGACGTGCTGCTGGCGATGTATGGCGCGGCGCAGGACCCCGGCCGCTGGTCCGAAGCCCTGACCCTCGCCGCCGACCATCTCGGTGCCATCGGTGGCCTCCTCACGCGGCATACCTATGCCAAGGGCGGCGACTTCATCATGGTTGGCAGGCTCGATCCCGAGCTCACCGGCCTCTATATCGAGCGCCATGCCGACAACGGCTATGCGAGGGGGATCCAGTGGCGGCCGGAAGGCGACCCGGTGCTCGCCAGTTCGCTCTGGCCCCATACCGAGGCGAGGCGTAGCGCCCTGTATGCCGAGATTCTGCTGCCGCAGGGCATCGAGGATCACCTCATGCTGAATTACGGGCCTTGGGGCGGCAGCAATGGCAGCGGGGGCCTGGCCTTTTGCCTCGACGCCCGGGCTGCGGATGCGCCCGGCGAAGCGCTGCGGCGCTTCACCCGCCTGGCGCCGCATTTCCGCCAAGCCCTCGACCTCGCCGGTGCGCTCCAGGCCAGCCGCGCTGCGGAGCGGGGTCTCGCTGCAGCGCTCGATGCCACGCCGCTTGCCGTGATGCTGCTCGATTCCGGCGGACGGCTCCGCCACGCCAATCTGGCCGGCGAGGCGCTGCTGCGGCTGTCCGATGGTCTTCGCCTGCTGCCGGAACAGGGCGGGCCAGGCCGCCTCGCCACCACGCTGCCGGCCGAGGCGCGGCGGCTGCACCAGCTGATCGGCCGCGCGGTGGCAGCCGGGCTCGGCGGGCGGATGCGGGTCAGCCGCCCCTCTGGAGAGCCTGGCTGGCCGCTGCTGGTGACGCCCCTGCCGATGGCGACGGAAGCGGCCGGGCGCCCCGTCGTCGCCGTCCTGGCCGGCGGCCCCGGCACGCCGCCGGAGGCCGAAGTGCTGCGGGCCGCCTTCGACCTCACCCAGGCCGAGGCGCGGGTGCTGCGCTGCATCGCAACCGGCATCGGGGTGCCGGGGGCGGCGGCGGCTCTCGGATTGTCCGCCGAGACCGTGCGAAGCCACCTCAACCGCTGCTTCGACGCCACCGGCGCCCGCAGCCAGGCAGCACTTGCTGCCCTGGTCGCCCGGCTGCCCGGCATCAGCGGACCCGGCTGAAGGCCTCGGCCAGGAAATCCGTCAACGCCGCCTCGGCCGCTGCCGCCACCGCCATGTCGGAGCGGATCGGGGTGGAGCCCGTGGCGGTCCAGCGCCGCATCCCGCCGGTCATCAGATGGTCCCAGCCATAGGTCGCGCCTGCGAAGCGCTCCACCCGGGCACCGAGCCCGGCACAGGCCCCCTCCGGCTCCTCCGTCCCGGGCACCAGCAGCAGGGCAGGGGCCTCGGGCGCCTCCTCCTGCTCGGCGGCGAGGGCGGCGCAGCCCGGATAGAGCGCGGCATGGGCGGCGAAGCCGGGCCGTCCATCGCCGAGCCCGGCATGGATCGCTGCCCGCCCCCCCGGCCCGAGGCCGATGACGGCGATGCGGCGCGGGTCGACCCGGTCATCCGTCTGCAGCGCCTCGTGCAGGGCTCGCAGCAGGCGGCCGAGGCGGGGCGGGGCCGGCGGTGGGGGCACTGCCGCACCGTCGAGCGAGAGCGGCTCCGGATCGACCTCGATGCCGACCCAGCCCCGCGCCAGCACCGCATCGGCGAGGCGCGCGGTACGGCCATCGAGCCCCGCCTCATCCGGCAGGATGACGACGGCCGGCAGCGCCCGCCCCGGCTGCGGCGTCACCAGCATCGTTGCGACATGCTGGCTCCGCCCTTGCGGCGGGGCCAGCAGCATGTCGAAGCTGTCGGTCATGGGCTGCGCCGCCGCGCGGCCGGTCGCGGACAGCGCGGCAGCCAGCAGGGCAGGAACGGCGAGGCGGGCGAGATGGCGCATGGGGATCCCTCCGAACTCCGCCGCCATGCAAGCGCGGGGACGGCCCGGCCAGCCTCCCCCGAACAGGGGAGGCGGAATTCGCATCCGCGTGAATCGCCGGGCTTTCGCCACTGTCCCCCCGCCAGCGCCTCGGCTAGGACTGCCGCCATGCGCCTCGCTCTCCTGCCCCTACTCCTGCTGTTCGCCGCTCCCGCTGTTGCCGAGCCGCTGCGCTTCGCCGCCTTCGGCGACATGCCCTACTGCAACCGCGGCACCGCCTGCGAGGCGGAGGTCGCGCGCGTCGAGCAATTGACGGAGGCGATCAACGCCGCGCGCCCCGCCTTCAGCATCTTCCTCGGCGACACCAAGGCGGGCGGCGAGGCCTGCTCCGACGCGATCATCCTTGACCGCACCGCCGCATGGTTCAACCGCATCCGCGGCCCGCTGGTCTATACGCCGGGCGACAACGAATGGACCGATTGCTGGCAGCCGCGCGCCGGCGGCTTCGACCCAGTCGAGCGGCTGGCCCTGCTGCGCGCCCGCTTCTTCAGCGCGCCGGTGAGCCTCGGCCAGCAGCCGATGGCGTTGCGCCGCCAAGCCGATCTCGACCCGGCCCTCCGCGCCTATCCCGAGAATGCCCGCTGGGAGCGGGACGGCATCACCTTCCTCACCCTGCATGTGCCGGGCTCCGACAACAATCGCCCGCAGGATGGCCGGCCGGGCACGCCGCCCGGCGCCGCGCAGGAATACCCGGCGCGCAATGCCGCGAACCTTGCCTGGCTGCGCGGAGGCTTCGCCGCCGCTAGGAGCGCCGGCAGCCGCGTGGTCGTCATTGCCATGCAGGCCGACATGTACTTCCGCGACCGCTGCGGCCGCGGCACCGTCGCCGGGCATGTGGATACGCGCAACGCCCTCGCCGCGGCGGCCCGCGAATTCGGGCGGCCCGTGCTGCTGCTGCATGGCGACAGCCATTTCTGGCTGCGCGACAACCCGGTGGCGGAGGCGCCGAACCTCACCCGCGTCATGGTCCCCGGCGATGGCGACACGCGGGCCGTGATGGTGACGATCGACCCGCAGGCCGCCGAGCCCTACCGCTTCGAGCTGATCGGCCCGGCCGACCGCGTTGCCCCGCCCGGCTGCAGCTGATGGCCATCGCCCGAAGGGCCGAGCGCCGGCGGCAACAGGCGGCAGCCGCGGCGCGCTGAACGCTTGCCCCCGGGCGGGAGAAGCCTACCATCCCCGCTTTACCGCCGAAGGAGCAGGCCGATGCCGCTGGAATCCCTCCCCGCCGAGGACCTCTCGCTCGCCGACCAGCGCTGGCAGGCGCGCGTCGACCTCGCCGCCGCGCACCGTCTGGCCGTCATGCACGGTTTCAACGAAGGCATCTTCAACCACCTGACGCTCCGCGTACCCGGCACGGATGACCGCTACTACCAGATCCCCTTCGGCCTCCACTGGTCCGAGGTGACGGCGAGCTGCTTCATGGAGATCGCCTATGACGGCACGCGCCTCGCGGGCGAGGGCGAGATCGAGCGTTCCGCCTACTGCATCCATGCGCCGATGCACCGCCTGCTGCCGAATGCCGCCGCCGTCTTCCACACCCACATGCCCTTCGCCAGCGCCCTGTCGCGCCTCGAGGACCCGAGCATCCTGCCGATCGGCCAGACCGAGCTCGGCACCATGCTGAACACCGCCTACGACCTCACCTATACCGGCCTCGCCTACGACCCGGCCGAGGGCGAGCGGCTGGCCGGCGTGGTCGGCGACAAGACCATCCTCATCATGGCGAACCACGGCGTCGCCACCGTCGGCCGCACCGTCGCCGAGGCCTATGACCGGCTCTACTACATCGAGCGCGTGGCGCAGGTGCAGCTCTACGCCATGTGGACGGGCAAGCCGCTCCGCCACCTGCCGCAGCCCGTCATCGACGGCACCATCGCCGTCTTCCGCGAGAACTCCACCAAGTATGGCGGCCGCTCCAATGCCGACTGGCACTTCTCTGCGCTGAAGCGGATCCTCGACCGGCGCGAACCCGACTACAAGGAATGAGCCTTGGGTGACCGAAGCTTCAGCGCCGTCACGCAGCCGTGCTATTCGTGCCGGCGCTGAAATCCCCAGCTTTCAGAGGCGGCGGGCAACGCCGCCCAGCAAGGCATCCGTCCATGCAGACCAACAAGCCACACCCCTATCTCGACGCCTTCATCGCCAGCCTGGTGCCGCGCCAGACGGCGCTCGACCACATGAAGGACCCGCCGGCCCCGAACGTGCTGCCCCTGCCGCCCGGCTCGCCCGAGGCGGAGCATGTGCGCGACCTGCTGCTCGGCGCCGACCATGACCTCCGCGACGACCATGCCAAGGCCGGCGCCGTCAACCTGTCGCTGGCCGAAGCGCATCTCCGCCGGCTGGTCGCCGAGAAGGGGCTGACCCCGTCGCTCGAAGCCGCGACCAGCGGTGTCCGCGCCGCGCAGGAGGAACTGGCCGCCGGCCACATCGCCCGCGCCCTCTCGGCCCTCGCCGACGCTATCCGGGCCGTCACCTCCGGGCGCTGAACCACGGCCCTTGCCGGGCGGGCGGCTTTCGCCTCCCATGCCCGGCATGGACCCCGTCGACACGCTCCTCACCGAGGCCCGCCTGCCGGATGGCCGCACCGGCATGGCCGTCGCCTGCGCCGGCGGCCGCATCGCCGCCATCCTGCCGCCCGGCGCTCCGCTGCCCCCGGCCGCAGCGACCCATGCGCTCGGCGGCCAGCTCCTCCTCCCCGGCCTGACCGACGGGCACCTCCATCTCGACAAGACGCTGATGGGCCTGCCCTGGATGCCGCACGCCGCCGGCCCCAGCCGCGCCAGCCGCATCGAGACCGACCAGCGCCTGATGCCCCACCTGCCGCTGCCCCCCGCCGAGCGCGCCAGCAACCTCATCCGCCGCTGCGTCGCGCAGGGCACGGCGCTGATCCGCACCCATGCCGACATCACCCCCACCTTCGGCCTCTCCATGCTGGAGGGCATCCTGGAGGCCAAGGCCCGCCATGCCGGCGAGGTCCGCATCCAGACCGTCGCCTTCCCCCAGGCCGGGGTGGTGACGGCGCCGGGGACCGAGGCGCTGCTCGACGCCGCCTTGCGCGCCGGCGCCGACCTGCTCGGCGGCCTCGACCCCTGCGAGGTGGACCGCGACCCCAAGGGCCAGCTCGACATCCTCTTCCGCCTGGCGGAGCGGCACGGCGTCGGCCTCGACATACACCTGCACGAGGCGAGCGAGCTCGGCCTCTTCTCCCTCGCCGAGATCGCGGCGCGGACCCGGGCGCATGGCATGCAGGGGCGGGTGACGATCAGCCACGGCTTCTGCCTCGGGGCGCTCGCCGAGAGCCGGCTGGAGGCGGCGGCGGCGATGATGGCCGAGGCCGGGATGGCGCTGGTGAGCCACGGCGCCGGCGGCGCCCCCCTGCCGCCGCTGCTGCGGCTGCGCGCGGCGGGGGTGCGCGTCTTCTGCGGCAACGACAACCTGCGCGACCTCTGGAGCCCCTATGGCACCGGGGACATGCTGGAGCGCGCCGCCATCATCGGCTGGCGGCTGGATGCGCGGACGGATGCGGCGCTCGCCGAGATCTTCGACATTGTGAGCGCGGCCGGGGCGGCGGTGATGGGGGAGGAGGCGCCGGCCCTGGCGGTGAGGGCGCCGGCGCATCTGTTTTCGATCGCGGCGGAGACGGTGGGAGAGGCGATTGGGGCGCATCCGGCGCGGGCGGTCGTCGTCTTCGCTGGTAACTTGGTACACCGAGGCCAATAAAGCCTTACGGTTTTATGGTGCATTAATCATACAATCTTGTGGCGAATGCGTACCGAGCTCGTTACATTTCCCTTGGTGCCGGCGCATCCGGACCGAGGGAAACGCCGCCCCAATGCTCAACGCCAGCCTTTCCATCGCCGATTTCTACAAGCTCCGCAAATCCGACCAGGGCGGCTTCGCCAAGTGGCGGATCGAGACGCTGCCCAAGGGGATGCTGCTCTTCAAACTGACCAAGGGCGAGGCGGAGGAGGGGCAGTACGGCGTCACCGCCTGGTGGTCCGCGGTGAAGCCCTTCAAGGAAGACTATGAAGGCGCCCTCGGCCGCTACCAGCAGGCCAAGCTCAACGGCATCGACATGAGCGCCATGGTCCGCTTCATGTCCGCAGTGCGGATCGACTGGAACGACCTCGACAACTACGTCCAGGTCGAACTGCTGGACGATGCCCGCGCCTTCTGGGGCACCTACACGCCGCAGCCCAAGTGGAGCGAGCCCAAGTACAACCTCAAGGACATCCGCGAGCGCAAGGCGAAGGAGCGGGAGGTCGCTGGCGGCGCGGTGATGTTCGACGTTCTCGGCGGCTTGGAAGCCTGGCAGCTCTACATCCCGAATTTGAGGGACAAGGACATCAAGCGCTCCTCCGTCATTTCCGCCCATGACATGACGGCCCTCGGCATGGCCCTCGGACTGATCTGACGGCCAGCCAGCAGGGGCCGAACAGGAAAATAATCTTGTCATGCCGTGGCCGCGTGACCTAGCCTCGGGCTGCCAACAGCCGGATCGCGCCTTGCCCCAAGCGCCCGAAAACCCGCGCCCCAAGGGTCCCGGGCGGCCCCGCCTCTGCATTTGTCCGAAAGCTGCATCAACGGCTTAGCCGCCGACGCCGCCTCTGCCCAAGCCCTGCTCCCCGCCTGCCCAGCCCGCAGGCAAAGCCCGCCCCGAACCCCGCTTTACCGCCCGCTCCACCGGTAGACAGCGCGCACGCCCATGCCATGCTCCGCCCGCAACGGAGAGGCTCCCGCATGAGACTGGCCTGGATCGCGGCGCTGGCCGCCCTGTCGCTCACCCGCCCAGGCTTGGCGCAGGTCCCCGCCAGCCTGCCCGCCGGCCCGAAGGTTTCGGTCGTCGCCGTCACCCAGCCGCTGCCGACCCAGCCGCAATACACCCGCATCGACATCCCCGTGCTGCGGGAGGAGGTCGCCCAGCGCAGCGGCGGCCGCATCGAGGTCAATCTCTCCACCCATGCCGAGCGCAACCTCTCGGGCACGGAGCTGGTGCGCCTCGTCCGCTCCGGCCAGGCGGATATCGGCGCCAGCACCCTCTCCACCCTCTCGGGCGACGTGCCGATCCTCGACATGGTGGACCTCGCCGGCCTCGCCCCCGAGATCGGCGCGGCGAAGCGCATCGCCGAGGCCATGCTGCCCGTCGTCAACCGCGACCTGGAGCGCTTCGGCGCCCGGCTGATGGTGATCTACCCCTTCCCGGCGCAGGTGGTCTTCTGCCGCGCGCCCTTCACCAGCCTCGCCGACCTGCGCGGGCGGAAGGTGCGGACCTTCGGCAACTCGCTGGTCGATCTCGTCACCGCCCTCGGCGCGCAGCCGGTCTCCATCGGCTTCCCCGAGGTCTATTCGGCCCTCGAGCGCGGCGTGGTGGACTGCGCCATCACCGGCAGCGGCAGCGGCGTCGCCGCCCGCTGGCCGGAGGTGACGACGCATGTCTCGAACCTCCCCGTCGCCTGGGCCCTGGCCGGCTACATGGTGAACATCGCCTGGTGGAACCGGCTGGACCCACAGGTCCGCGCCTTCATGGAGGGCGCGCTCCGCGAGATCAGCAACCGCCAATGGGAGCTCGGCGCCGCCGCGACGCGGGACGGCATCGACTGCGCCATCGGCAAGGCCGATGCCTGCCGCATCCACAGCCTCGCCGCCCGCCCGATGACCGAGGTGCCCGGCACCGAGGCCGACCGCGCCGCCCTGCGCGAGATCCTGGAGAAGACGGTGCTCCCCGGCTTCGTCCGCCGCTGCGGCGCCCGCTGCGGGGAAGTCTATAACCAGGTAATCGCCCCCATCGCCGGCATCCGGTTCGGCGGGTGAGGGGGCTGCGCCGCGGCACCGCCGCCCTCGCGGCGGGCATGGCCTATGTCGCGGGCTGGAATTACCTGGCCTGCGCGCTCTTCATCACCGCCGACATCCTGGGACGAAGCTTCCTCGGCATCTCCTCCTCGGCGACGGTGGAGGTGACGGGTTACATGCTCGCCGGCGGCATCGCCTGGGCGCTGGCGCATACCCTGGCGCAGCGGGCCCATATCCGCGTCGATGTCTGGGTCAACCGCCTGCCGCTGCGGCTGCGGGCCGTGCTGCACCTGCTGTCGTTGCTGCTGCTCGGGGCTTTCGCAGCCTTCTGTGCCTGGGCCGCCTGGTCGCTGGTGGATGAGAGCATCCTGTTCGATGCGCATGACAACAGCGCGCTACGCGTGCCGCTGGTGCTGCCGCAGGGTATCTGGGCCTTCGGCATCTTCGCCTTCTGCGCCATGATCATTGTCCTTGCCCTCGATGGCGCGCTCGCCCTGCTGGCGGGCCGGCCGGAGGAGCTTGACCGGCTACTCGGCTCGCGCACCATCGACGACGAGGCGGCCGAGGCGCTCGAGGCGGTCGAGATGGCGCGCAGACCATGATCGCCGTCGTCCTGATGCTGGTGCTGCTCGGCGTCGCCGTCTTCGCCGCGGCGACGGGCGGGCAGGCGGTGCCGGTGGTGGAGATCCTGGCGCTCACCGGCGCCTTCCTCGTCTTCTTCGGCGCCGGCGTCTATGTCGCGGCGGTGCTCGGCCTGCTCGGTGTGCTGATCGGCCTCACCTTCTCCGACCGGCCCTGGTGGGCCTTCGCCGGGCAGACGCTCTGGGGGCCGTCCTCCAATTTCGTGCTCGTCGCGGTGCCGCTTTTCCTGCTGATGGGAGAGATATTGCTGCGCGCCGGCCTGTCGGACCGGCTCTACCGCGCGCTCAATGTCTGGCTGAACCGGCTGCCCGGCGGACTGCTGCACACCAACATCGTCTCCTGCGCCGTCTTCTCGGCGATCTCGGGCTCCTCCGTGGCGACGGCGGCGACGATGGGCTCCGTCGCGCTGCCCTATTTCAACAACTCGGCCTACAGCCAGCGCATGGTGCTCGGCTCGCTGGCCGCCGGCGGGGCGCTTGGCAACCTGATCCCGCCGGGCATCACCTTCATCATCTACGGCCTCATCACCGAGACCTCGGTCGGCGCGCTCTACGTCGCGGCGCTGCTGCCGAGCCTCCTCGTGACGGGCCTTTTCATCCTCGTCATCACCGTCCATGGGCTGCGGCACCCACTGCCCAAGCCGGAGCGGCTGCCGCTCGCCGTCAAGCTGCGGGCGCTGGTGGATCTGGTGCCAACCCTGCTGCTGATGGTGCTGGTGCTCGGCTCGATCTATGCCGGCTATGCGACTCCGACCGAGGCGGCGGCGCTCGGCGTCGTCGGCGCCGCGGTCTTCGCTGCAATCGAGGGCAAGCTCTCGTTCCGCCTGCTGAACACCAGCGCCGAGGCGACAGCGCGCAACACGGCGCTGCTCGGCCTCATCATCTTCGGCGCCTATCTGCTGAACTACCTGCTGACGACGATCAACGTGCCGCAGGCCCTCGCCGCCTTCATCGGCGGCCTGCCGCTGCCGCCCTGGGCGATCATGGCGGCGATCCTGGCGCTCTACCTGGCGCTCGGCACCTTCATGGAGGGCTTCTCCATGATCATCACCACTATCCCGGTGATCTTCCCCGTGGTGCAGGCCCTCGGCTACGATCCCATCTGGTTCGGGGTGATCGTGACGATGCTGGTGGAGATCGCCCAGATCAGCCCGCCGGACGGCACGGTGATGTATGTCTTGCAGGGGATGCGGCCGCGGCCCGGGCCCATCACCGATGTCTTCGCGGGCGTGATGCCCTTCCTTGGGGCCTATCTTCTGGCGGTGGTACTGATGATGATCTGGCCCGATATCGCGCTCTGGCTGCCGCGGGTGATGGGATGAGCGAGAAGCCGATCAGGATCGCCGTCGATATCGGCGGCACCTTCACCGACCTTCAGATCCTCGATGCCCGCGACGGCGCCGTCCGTGCCTGGAAGACGCCGACCACGCCGGAGGACCCGTCCATCGGCCTGCTCCGCGGCGTGACCGAGGCGGCGGGGCGCTTCGGCTTCGCCCTGCCCGAGGTCGGGCTGCTGCTGCACGGCACGACCATCGCCACCAACGCGGTGTTGGAGCGGAAGCTCGCCCGCGGCGTGCTGCTGACCACGGCGGGCTTCGAGGATGTGCTGGAGATCACCCGCCATGTGCGGCGGGAGCTCTACAAGCTCGACCTCGATCCCTTCCCCTGCCTGATCGAGCGCGACCGCCGCCTCGGCGTGCCAGAGCGTATGCGCGCCGACGGCACCGCCGAGCAGCCGCTGGACGAGGCGGCGTTGCCCGGCCTGCTCGCGCAACTCGATGCGCTCGGCGCCGAGGCGGTGGCGATCAGCCTATTGCACAGCTACGTCAACCCGTCGCATGAGCTGCGGCTGAAATCGCTGATCGCCGCTGCCCGGCCCACGCTCCCCATCTCGCTCTCCTCTGAGATCAGCCCCGAGATCCGCGAATACGAGCGCAGCAGCACCACCGTGCTGAACGCGCTGCTGATGCCGGTGGTGAAGGCCTATCTCGACCGGCTGGAGGCACGGCTGGGGGAAGGGGGCTTCCACCCGCTCGTCTTCCTCGTGCAGAGCAATGGCGGCGTCTGCAGCCTGCGCCAGGCGGCCGGGCAGCCGGCGCGGCTGCTGCTCTCCGGCCCCTCCGGCGGCGCGCTGGCGGCGGGGCGCATCGCCGAACTGCTGGGCCGGCCGAACCTCGTCGCCGTCGACATGGGCGGCACCAGCTACGACGTCTCCGTGGTGCAGGGCGGGCGCGTCTCCGTCGTGACGCAGGGCGAGATCGACCGCCTGCCTGTGCGCCTGCCGATGGTCGAGATGCGCACCATCGGCGCCGGCGGCGGCTCCATCGCGGGCGTCGACAGCGGCGGGCGCTTGACGGTCGGGCCACGCAGCGCCGGCTCCCGCCCCGGACCCGTCGCCTATGGGCGCGGCGGGACGGAGCCGACGGTGACGGATGCCAACCTCGCCCTTGGCCGGCTCGATCCCGACTACTTCCTCGGCGGCATGATGAAGCTCGACATGCCGGCGACGCGAGAGGCCATCGCCACGAAGGTTGGCACGCCGCTCGGCCTCTCCGTCGAGCAGGCGGCGCAGGGGATGCTGACCGTCACCAACGCCAATCTCGGTGCGGCGGTGCGGCTGTCGCTCTTCGAGAAGGGGCTCGATCCGCGCGACTTCGCGTTGCTCTCCTTCGGCGGCGCCGGCGGCCTGCACGCGACCGATGTCGCGGCGGAGATGGGCATCCGCGAGGTGATCTTCCCGAGTGAGCCCGGCACCTTGTCAGCCTATGGAATCCTTTATTCCGACCTCGTGCAGGACGTCGCCCGCTCCCGCATGATGCCGGCGGTCCCCGCCAGCCTACCCGCCATCGAGGAGATCGTCGCCGCACTGCGCGCCGAGGCCGATGCCGGCCTGGCGCGCGACGGCGTGCCGGCCGAGCAACGCGAGATCGGCATCGCCGCCGACATGCGCTACCACGGCCAGGCCTTCGAGTTGCTGATCCCCTGGCCTGAGCTGCCGGACCTCGCCGCGCTGCTCGCCCGCTTTCATGCAATGCACCGCCAGCGCTTCAGCTATGCCGATGAGCAGGAGGCGGTGGAGATCGTCACCCTCCGCGCCATCGCCACCGGCCGCCTGCCGAAGCCGGATGCGGCGGAGCCGAGTCCGGCGGAGCGTCCCTCACTGAAGGGCCATCGCCGCATCTTCGCCGATGGCGTCTGGCACGACCTGCCGATCTGGGACCGCGAGGCGCTGAAGCCCGGCGAGCGCATCACCGGCCCCGCCATCGTCGAGGAACCCTTCGCCACCCATTGGATCGGCTCCGGCTGGACCGCCACGCTCGCCGCCGCCGGTGCCCTCATCGCCAGGAGCGACGCATGAGCCTCGGACCCATCGAGATCGAGGTCATCCGCAACGCGCTGACTGCCGCCGCCGCCGAGATGGACGTCACCGTCTGGCGGACCTCCCGCAGCACCATCGTGCGCGAGCTGCTCGATTACTCCACCGCCGTCTTCGATGCGGAGGGCAACAACCTCGCCCAGTCCGCCCGCATCCCGAGCCACCTCAACAGCATGTCGCATTTCCTGCGCGAGATCCTCGACCGCTATGTCGATCCCGCCACCTGGGGGCCGGATGACGTCGTCATCTCCAACGACCCTTATTGCGGCGGCCAGCACCTGCCGGACATCTGCGCCTTCAAGCCCGTCTTCCACGAGGGGCGGCGCATCGCCTTCGTCGGCACGCTCTGCCATCATATCGATGTCGGCGGTCTCGTCGCCGGCAGCTATGCGGCGAAGGCGATCGAGATCTTTCAGGAAGGGCTCCGCATCCCGCCCTTGAAGCTGATCGAGAACGGGCGCCGCAACGAGGGCGTCTGGGCGATGATCCGGCAGAATATCCGCAAGCCCGACCTGCTGCTCGGCGACTTGCAAAGCCAGATCGCCTCGCTCGAGGTAGGCGCCGCCGCGCTGCGCCGCCTCGCCACCCGCTACGGCGCCGAGGGCATGATCGAGGCCGGCCGCCGCATCCTCGACATGAGCGAGCAGGCGATGCGCGCCGCCATCGCCCGCATGCCGGACGGCACCTACGAGTTCACCGACTGGCTCGACGATGACGGCATCGACCTCGACAGGCCGATCCGGCTGCATGTCGCGCTCACCATCGCGGGCGATGCCATCTCGGTCGATCTCTCCGGCTGCTCGCCCCAGGTGCAGGGCCCAACCAATGCGACGCTCGCCAGCAGCAACGCGGCGGTGATGTTCGCCGTGATGTGCGCCTCCGACGAGCCCTTCGCGGCTAATGCCGGTTGCTACCGCCCGGTGACGACCATCGCGCCGGAAGGCTCGGTGGTGAATGCGCGGGCGCCAGCACCGGTCGTTCACCGCATCGCCGTCACCCACCGCCTGCTGAACGCCATGTTCGGCGCCCTGCACCAGGCGGTACCGGACCGCATCCCGGCCGCCTATTACGGCAACTCCTATGTCTGCACCTTCCAGACCGTCGCGGAAGACGAGCGGCGCGAGGTGCTGGTCGAGATCGAGATCGGCGGCACGGGCGCGCATCCGAGGAAGGACGGCGTCAACGCCTTGTCGGCGGGCATGCACAACAACAGCAACATCCCTATCGAGATGATCGAGGCGCAGGCGCCGCTCACCATCACCCGCTACGTGCTCCTGCCGAATTCAGGCGGCGCCGGCAAGCATCGCGGCGGCCTTGGCCTGCTGCGGGAATGGCGCGTCGACAGCCCGCGCTGCTTCTTCACCGCGAATATGGACCGCTTCGTCCATGCGCCCTACGGCCTCGCCGGCGGAGCGCCCGCCAGCACCGGCAAGCTGGTGCTGACGCGCGGCGGCACCGAAAGCCCGATGCCGCCGAAATCCGACAATGTGCCGCTGCAGCGCGGCGACCGCATCCGCCTCGAGACCTCGGGCGGCGGCGGCTTCGGCGACCCCGCGCGCCGCGCGCCCGAAGCCGCGGCGCGTGACGGCGCCCTCGGCTATGTCACGCCAGCAGGCGCCGGGTGAAGCGGCGCGAGCTGCGGAACATCGGCCGCACCCGCTCCGTCCAGGGCGTGGAGCGCGCCGCGATCCATTCCGGGGTCTGGTTCGCCTCCGGCCGCTCGAAGCGGTAGGCGGCCAGCAGGTTGGGCGCGCCGCCGTCCAGCCGCCGGTAGCGCGTGCCGCCGATGCAGCCGGGGCAGCTCGTCAGCATCGGCAGGTGCTCCTGCTCGTACCACTCGAAGATCGCCGGCAGGTCGGCCTCGGCGATGTCGAGCTCGACCGTGTAGAGGAAGGGCGCCGGCCGCGACACATCGCCAAGCGAGGCGATGAAGGCATAGGGAATGCCCTCCCGCGCATCCGCCGGCGGCGCTTCCAGCCAGTGCCAGGTATCGGCGGGGTTTTCCAGGTCCTGGTAGCGCAGCCCGGCGCCTTGCCCCTGTTGTATCAGCAGATCGGCCATTCTGTTTCCTCCCATCTGGCGGCAGTATCGGGCCGAATGTGGCAAGGAGGAAAGTCATGGCACGGGTCGCGGTCATCGGGGCAGGAACGATGGGGCATGCGCTGGCGCTGGTCTTCGCGCTCGGCGGGCATCAGGTGCGCCTCACCGACAGCAACGAGGCGACGCTCGCGCGCGCGCAAGGGCTTATGGAGAAGGCCCTCGCCACGCTGGTCGAAGGCGGCGAAGCGCCGGCGGACTGGACCTCCGCGCATCTGGCCCAGCACGTCACCCGCCATGCCGATCTCGCGGCCGCCGTGGACGGCGCCGAGCTGATCGTCGAGGCAATCATCGAGACGCCGGAGGCGAAGCGCACCCTCTTCGCCCAGCTCGATGCGCTGGCCCCGGCCGAAGCAGTGATCGCCAGCAACACCAGCCATCTCGACGTCTTCCCACTGATTCCGGAGGCGCGGCAGGCGCGGGCGCTGATCGCCCATTGGTACACGCCGCCCTATCTGGTCGACCTCGTCGATGTCATCCCCGGCCCACGATGCGAGCCCGCCGTTGCCGAGGGCGTGATGGGGATGCTGCGCGCCATGGGCAAGCAGCCCTTGGGCCTGAAGAAATTCGTTCCCGGCTATGTCGCCAACCGCATCCAGGCGGCGATCGGGCTCGAGGTGCAGCACCTGCTCGACGAGGGCGTGGCGACGGCGCCCGAGATCGACGCCGCCATCATCCATGGCCTCGCCCTGCGCCTGCCGGTGCTCGGCGTCTTCGCCAAGGCGGATTTCACGGGGCTCGCCCTCTCCCAGGCGATCCTTGCCAACAAGAGTTATGAGCCGCCACCGGTGCGCGGGCGGAGCGACACCCTCGACCGCTTGGTGGCGGAGGGCCGCACCGGCGTCCTCGCCGGCGCCGGCTATTACAGCTGGCCGGGCGACCCGGCGACACTGTTCGAGGCGCGGGACCGCCGCCTCATCGCGTTGAAGCAGGCCATGCGGGAGATCGGCACGATGGCCGGGCTGGAGCGGAGCGAATGATCCGCTACGAGCTCGCCGGCAAGGCGGCGCTGGTCACCGGCGCCGCCTCCGGCATCGGCCTTGCGCTGGCGGCGCAGCTTGCCCGTAACGGCGCGAGGGTCGCGCTCAACCATCTGGCGGACGACCCACGCGGGCCGGAGCAGGTGGCGCATCTGCGCGAGCAGGGCTTCGACGTGATCGGGGCGCCCGGCAATGTCGGCGACGCGGCGGATGGCCCGCGCATGGTGGAGCAGGCGGTTGCCGATCTCGGCCGGCTCGACTTCCTGGCCAACAATGCCGGCACGCCGGGCAGCCGCACCAGCATCGCCAGCCACGAGCTGGACCGCATCACCGACGAGCTTTGGCAGACGCTGGTGCAGGTGAATCTGGTCGGCGTCTTCCGCTGCACCAAGGCGGCCGCGCCGGCGTTGCGGGCAGCGCGCGGCGCGGTCGTCAACACCGCCTCCATCGCCGGGCTGAACTCGCCCGGATCCTCCATGGCCTATGGCGCGACCAAGGCGGGCGTCATCAGCCTGACGAAGAACCTTGCCCGCGCCCTCGCGCCGGAGGTTCGGGTGAATGCGGTGGCGCCCGGCGCGGTGGACAGCGCCTGGATGATCGAATGGACCAATAAGCAACGCAGCGGCAGCATCGACAAGGCCCTGCTGAAGCGCCGCTGCTCGCCGGACGACCTCGCCGAGGTGATGCTCTTTCTCCTTGCCGGCGCCGCCATGGTGACGGGGCAGACGGTGGTGGTGGATGGCGGGCTGACGCTCGGCGGCTGAGGGGCGGACGAGGCGGGCGTCCGCCTCGCGCCTTTCAGGCGGCCAGCCGCGCCCGCGCCGCGGCCTTGACCATGTCCGCGCATTTCTCGCCGATCATGATGGCTGGGGCATTGGTGTTGCCGGACACCACCGCCGGCATGATCGAGGCGTCGGCAACGCGCAGCCCCTCGATTCCACGCACCCGCAGCTCGGGATCCACCACGCTCTGCGGGTCGCCGCCCATCCGGCAGGTGCCGCTCGGGTGGTAGATCGTATTGCCGGTCTGGCGGATGAAGGCGAGGATGTCCTCGTCCCTCGTGGCCGCAGCGCCGGGCACAATCTCCTCCTCGACCCATTGCCCGAGCGCCCGGGTCTGCGCCAGGCGCCGGCCGAGCTTGATGCCCTCGATCATGCAGCGCCGGTCGGTCTCGGCGGTGAGGTAATTGGCCTGGATGCGGGCCTTGGCCGCCGGGTCGGGGCTCGCCAGGGTGATGGTGCCGCGGCTTTCCGGGCGGAGCTGGCAGGCGCTGATGGTCATGCCGGGGAAGGGGTGCAGCTCCGTCATCGTCTTCGAGGTGCTGAAGGGCAGGAAATGGTACTGCACGTCCGGCGTCGCGCTGCCGGGCAGGACGCGGGCGAACAACCCGGCCGTGCCGGCGCTGACCGTCAGCGGCCCGGTGCGGCGAAGCGCGAATTCCGCGCCCATCAGGAACTGGCCCCAAAGGCTTTGCGTCCGCGTGTTCATGCTGACCGGCTTGTTGACGCGGTAGGCCAGCCTCGCCTGGAAATGATCCTGCAGGTTGGTCCCGACCGATGGCAGGTCGTGCACCACCGGAAGGCCCATCTCCTGCAGGTGTCCCGCCGGCCCGATGCCGGAGAGCAGCAGCAGGTGCGGCGAGGCGATGGCGCCGCCGCAGAGGATCACCTCCCGGGCCGCGCGGATGGTGAGGTCGGTGCCGTGGCGGCGGAACCGCACGCCCGCGGCGCGCTGGCCCTCCATCAGCAGGCCGGTGCTGTGGGCGTCGGCGACCACGGTGAGGTTCGGCCGGTTGCGGGCGGGCTTCAGATAGGCCGTCGCCGCGCTCACCCGCCAGCCCTTGCGCGAGGTGGTCTGGTAAAGGCCTGCGCCTTCCTGCGTCTCGCCGTTGAAATCGTCGTTGCGAGGGAAGCCGAGCTCCGCCGCCGCCTCGATGAAGGACATGGCCAGCGGGTTGCGGTCGCGGATGTCGCTGACGGCAAGGGGCCCGCCGACACCGTGCAAGGCGCTCGGTCCCCGCTCCTGGTCCTCGGCCCGGCGGAAATAGGGCAGCACATCCTCGAAGGACCAGCCGGTGCAGCCGAGCTGGCGCCAATGGTCGTAATCCTCGTGCTGGCCGCGGACATAAAGCAGGCCGTTGATGGCCGAGGAGCCGCCCAGCACCCGTCCGCGTGGCCACGGCACGCGGCGTCCCTCCAGCTCGGGCTCCGGCTCGGTAGCGAGGTTCCAGGACAGGGTTGGGTGGTACATGGTCTTGGCATAGCCGATCGGCACATGCAGCCAGGGGTTCCGGTCCCGCGCCCCGGCTTCCAGCAGCACGACCCGCACCGAGGGGTCCTCCGAAAGCCGGGCCGCCACCGCGCATCCGGCGGAGCCGGCACCCACCACCACGTAATCCGCGCTCACCGGCACGCTGTCGCTCATTCCGCTTCCTCCCGCATGGGGGCCAGTGAAGCCGTGTTGCACCCGCGCGCCAAGGGGCTTGCCGAGCGGAATCCGCGGCGGGAGACTATCGGCCATGTCCATGCTCAACGCCCTGGCCGAAGCCATCGGCCCAAGAAGCTGCCTGACCACCCCGGAGGAAATGGCCGCCTATGCGGTGGACTGGCGCGGCACCTCCCGCGCCATGCCGCTCGCCGTGCTGAAGCCTGGCACGGTGGCGGAGGTCTCGGCCGCGATGCGCCTCGCCAGCGAGGCCGGCATCCCGGTGGTGCCCGCCGGCGGCCGCACCGGCCTTGCCGGCGCCGCCGTGGCACGGCCCGGCGGCCCGCCCTCCCTCGTTCTCAGCCTCGAGCGGCTGAACCGAATCCGCGACGTCGATGCGCGCGACTTCTCCCTCGTTGCCGAGGCCGGCTGCGTCATCCAGCAGGTGCAGCAGGCTGCACTCGCCGTGGACCGGCTCTTCCCCATCGCCTGGGGCGCCCAGGGGACGGCGCAGGTCGGCGGCATGCTGGGCACGAATGCGGGCGGCATCCGCACCATCCGCTGGGGCAACGCGCGGGAGCTGGTGCTCGGCCTCGAAATCGTTCTCGCCGATGGTCGCGTGCTGAACGACCTCCGCCGCGTCCGCAAGGACAACAGCGGCTACGCGCTCCGCCACCTCTTCATCGGCGCCGAGGGCACGCTCGGCGTCATCACCGCCGCCGCGCTCCGCCTGGTACCGCCGATGCGCGCCGTCGAGACCGCCTTCCTCGCCGTCCCCTCGCCGGATGCGGCTCTCTCCCTGCTCGGCCGCATGCAGGGCGCGGGCGCCGAGCTGATCGCCTTCGAGCTGATGAACCGCCTCTGCCTCGAGATGGTCGCCCGCCACGGCCCGCAGCTCCGGCTGCCGCTGCCGCTGGAGAGCCCCTGGTACGTGATGGTGGAACTTGCCGCGCCACACCCGGCCGTGCCCGTCCGCGCCATGCTGGAGACGGCGCTGGAAGCCGCGCTGGAGTCCGGCGAATGCACCGACGCCGTCCCCGCCGAGAGCGAGGCCCAGCGCCTCGCCTTCTGGCGCATCCGCGAGGATTTCCCCGAATTCGGCCGAATGGACGGCCCTTCCATCCCGACCGACACCGCCGTGCCCGTCTCGGCCGTCCCCGAATTCCTGGCCCGCACCGAAGCGGCGCTGGCCGAGCGCTGGCCGGAAGGTCGGATGTTCGCCATCGGCCATGCCGGCGACGGCAACATCCATGTCAGCCTGAAGGCGCCGCCCGGCATGACCCATGCCGACTGGGTTGCCCGCGCCGCCGGCGCCGACATGCTGGTGAACGAGATCGCCACCTCGCTCGGCGGCAGCTTCAGCGCCGAGCACGGCATCGGCACCAGCAAGCTGCATGCGATGCAGGCGCTGAAGGACCCGCTGGCGCTGGAGCTGATGCGGCGGATCAAGGCGACGCTCGATCCGCAGGGCATCATGAACCCGGGGAAGGTGCTCCCCTCGAACTAGTCGCGGGCGAAGGCCGCCAGCATCCGCGCATGGCTGCGGGCGCCCTTGTGGAGGCAGCGCAGTTCGAACTTCTCGTTCGGGCTGTGCACCTGGTCGTCGTTCAGCCCGAAGCCGACCAGCAGGCTGTCGAGCCCGAGCAGCCGCCGCATGCTCTCGACCACGGGGATGGAGCCGCCACTGCCGATCAGCACCGCCGGCCGCCCATACTCCTCCGCCAATGCGCCACGCGCCGCGCCGACCCAGTGGCTGTCCGCCGGCACCTCGATTCCCGGCGTCGTGGTGAAGATCTGCACCTCCGCCTTCGCATCCGGCGGCAGCCGCTCGGCGACGAAGCGGTGGATGCCCTCCGCCACCTTCGCCGGGTCCTGCCCGGGCACGAGCCGGCAGGATAGCTTCGCATGCGCCTCGGAGGCGATGACGGTCTTGCTGCCGTCGCCGGTGTAACCGCCCCAGATGCCGTTCAGATCCGCGGTCGGCCGTGCCCAGAGCCGTTCCAGCGCGCTCCGCCCACGCTCGCCGGCCGGCGTCGCCAGCCCGATATCGCCGAGGAAGGCGCCTTCGTCGAAGCCGAGGCTGTCCCACTCCACCCGCTGCGCATTGGTGATCTCGGCGATGCCGTCATAGAAGCCGGGGATCTGCACCCGCCCGTTCTCGTCATGCAGCCCGCCCATGACGCGGGACAGCGCGTTGATCGGGTTGAACGCCGCCCCGCCATATATGCCGGAATGCAGGTCGCGCGACGCCGCCTTCAGGTCGATTTGCGCATAGACCATCCCGCGCAGCCGCGTGGTGATGGCCGGCGTGTCGATATCCCACATCCCCGTATCGCTGATGACCGCGACATCGGCCGCCAGCTCGCCCCTGTTGGCGGCGAGGAAGGCATCGAGGCTCGGCGAGCCCACCTCCTCCTCGCCCTCGATGAGCACGGAGACGCGGCAGGGCGGCCCGCCGGCGATCTCGTGCCAGGCCCTGAGCGCCTCCAGCCACATCGCCGTCTGGCCCTTGTCGTCCACCGCGCCGCGTGCGACGACGCGCCGTCCATGTGGCCCCTCGACCACCAGCGGCTCGAAGGGCGGCGAGGTCCAGAGCGCCAGCGGGTCGGCCGGCTGCACGTCGTAATGCCCGTAGAACAGCAGATGCGGCACCTCGCCGCCCGGCCCCGGATGATGCGCGACGACGACGGGGTGCCCCGCCGTCGGCCTGATCTGCGCATCGAACCCCATGCCGGCGAGCTGGTCGCGCACCCATTCGGCGGCGCGCAGGCAATCCCCCGCATGCGCCGGCTGCGCGCTGATGCTCGGGATGCGGAGCCATTCGATGAGCCGTGCCTCCGCCGCGGGGGCATCGGCATCGAGACGGGCGAGGATATCGGTGAGATTGGCCTTCATGCCCCCAGTCCAGCATGAGAGAACTCGCCCGGGAAGTGGCAGGCGACCCACCGCCCGGCCTCGGCCTCCGCGAGCGGCGGCATCGTTTCGCAGACCGGCTGCGCGATCGGGCATCGCCCGCGAAACGGGCAGCCCTGCGGCGGCGCCAGCGTGCTCGGCGGCTCGCCCTCCAGGACCACGCGCACCCGCCCCGGCGTCGGCACGGCCGAGATCAACACGCCGGTATAGGGATGCAGCGGCCGCGCGAAGAGCGCCTCCGCCGGCGCGCTCTCCATCACCCGGCCGAGATAGAGCACCACGACGCGGTCGCAGAGATGCCGCACCACCGCCAGGTCGTGCGCGATGAAGAGGTAGGTCAGCCCCATCCGCTGCTGCAGGTCGAGCATCAGGTTCAGGATCTGCGCCTGGATGTTGACGTCGAGCGCACTGATCGGCTCGTCGGCGACGATCATCTCCGGCTCCAGCGCCAGCGCCCGCGCGATGGATATGCGCTGCCGCTGCCCGCCGCTGAACTCGTGGGGAAAGCGCGAAACCCAGGCCGGATTGAGCCCCACCATTTCCAGCAGCCCGCCGACGCGCTCCCGCGCCTCCGCCCCGCGCCGCGCCAGCCCATGCGCGACCAGCGGCTCCGCCAACGTGTCGCCGATGGTCATGCGCGGATTGAGCGAGGCGTAAGGGTCCTGGAACACCATCTGCATCCGCCGCCGCAACGGACGGATCGCCGCCGGGCTGGCCTCGGCGATCTCCTGCCCATCGAAGACGATGCTGCCAGCGCTCGGCGCATGGATGCGGGTGACGAGGCGTGCGAGGGTCGACTTGCCGCAGCCGCTCTCTCCGACGATGCCGAGCGTCTCGCCGCGTCCCACGTCGAGGTCGATGCCGTTCACCGCATGCACCACGCGGCGCGGGGCGAAGAGGCTCTCGCGCGGCAGCGGGAAATGCTTCACCAGCCCACGCACGGAGAGCAGCGGCTCGATGGCCGGGGGAGGGGAGGCGCGCACCCCGCCGAGCCCCGAGCCGCCTGCCTTCGGCAACACCTGCCCAGCCTGCGTCACCCAGCACCGCGCCAGCCGTCCCGGCGCCACCTCGGCCAGCGGTGGGTGCTCCCGCTCGCAACGCTCGACCTTGAAGGGGCAGCGCGGCGCGAAGCGGCAGCCCTGCGGCAGGTTCAGCGCATCCGGCGGCGCCCCCTCGATGCTGACGAGACGCCGGTCTGCGCCCAGCGGCTGGTCGATCCGCGGCACCGCGTTCACCAGCGCCCAGGCGTAAGGATGGCGCGGATCGGCCAGCACCGCCTCGGTCGCCGCCTCCTCCACCACCTCGCCCGCATACATCACGACGACACGCTGGCAGACGCTGCCGATCACGCCGAGATCGTGGCTGATGAGCAGGATCGCCGTGCCGAACTCGGCATTGAGCTGCCGCAGCAGATCGAGGAGCTGCGCCTGGATCGTTACGTCGAGCGCCGTCGTTGGCTCATCGGCGATCAGCAGCGCCGGATCATTGGCGAAACCCATCGCCAGCATCACGCGCTGGCGCATCCCACCGGAGAATTCATGCGGGAAGCGCGACACGCTACGCTCCGGCGCCGTGATTCCCATCCGCCCAAGCAGCCCGACCGCGCGCCGCCTAGCTTCCGGCGCCGCGAAACGCCCATGCCCCACCATCGGCTCGGTGAGCTGGCGCAGGATGCGGATGACGGGATTAAGACCCGTCATCGGGTCCTGAAAGACCATCGCCATCCGGTCGCCACGCAGCGACCGCAACTCATCCGGCCGCATCGCCAGCAGGTCGCGCCCCTGGAAGCGGATGCTGCCGCCCACGATGCGCGCCGGCTCCTCCAGCAACCGCATCAGCGAGAGCGCCGTTACGCTCTTCCCGCTGCCGCTCTCGCCGACGATGCCTAGCGTCTCCCCCGCGCCGATGCGGAATGAGACACCATCGACGGCGTGCACAGGCCCTGCATCGGTGAGGAAGACGGTGCGGAGATCGTCCACTTCTAGGACAGGGTTGGTCACCGGCTTCGCGCCTTCGGATCGAGCCAATCCCTCACGCCATCGCCAAGGAAGTTGAACCCGAGCACGATGGAGAGGATGGCGAGCCCCGGGAAGGTCGCCACCCACCACTGCTCCACCAGCTCCCGCCCCTCGGCCACCATCGCCCCCCATTCCGCCGTCGGCGGCACCACGCCGAGGCCGAGGAAGGAGAGGCCGGCGAAGGTGATGATCGCATTGCCGATATCGAGCGTCACCAGCACCACCAGCGGACCGATGGCATTCGGCACGATATGACGCCCGAGGATGCGCGCTGGCTTCAGCCCGAGCACGACGGCGGCCTCGACATAATCCTGGCTCCGTTGCACCAGCGCGAGAGCACGGGCGAGGCGCGCAAATTTCGGCCACCACACCACCAGCATGGCGATGATGGTGTTGGTCGTCCCGATCCCGAGCGCCGCCGCAATGGCGAGCGCCAGGATGATCGGCGGAAAGCACAGCACGAGATCGGTGAGCCGCATCAGCGCCGCATCGACGAAGCCCCGTGCATAGGCCCCGACCATCCCGACCAGCGTGCCGAAGGCAGCCCCCAGCGCCACGACGGAAATCCCCGCCAGCAGCGAAATCCGAGCGCCGAAGAGCAGCCGCGAGAAGCAGTCCCGCCCCAACGCATCGGTCCCGAGCCAATGCAGCGCGGAGGGCGGCTTCAGCCGGTTCGTCACATCGACGAAATCGGGTGGATAGGGCGCCAGCCAGGGCGCGAAGACGGCCACCAGCACCCAGGCCAGCACGATCCCCGCCCCGATCCCCGCGAGCCCGTAGCGCCGCCACAGCCGCGCCCGCCGCGAGCGCGGGGCGGGGAGGGCGATGCTCGCGCTCACCGCCGCACCCGCGGATCGAGCATCGCGTAGGACAGATCGACGAGAAGGTTCACCAGCAGATAGGTCACCGAGACCACCAGCGTGATCCCCATGATCGCCGGAAAGTCGAGCGCCGCAGCGCTGCGGAAGGTGTAGCGTCCGAGCCCCGGCCAGGAAAACACCGTCTCCGTCATCACCGCCCCCGCCAGCAGATTGGCATAGGCGAGCCCGCCCAGCGTCACCACTGGGATCAGCGCATTCGGCAGCACATGGCGAAGGATCGTGTAGCGCTCCCGCATCCCTTTGGCGCGGGAGACGCGCACGTAATCCTGCCCCATCGCCTCCAGCATCGCCGCCCGCGTGGTGCGGGTGATGAGGCCGATGGTCGCCGCCGCCAGCACGATCGACGGCAGCACCAGATGCGCCGCCGCGTCATGGAACCCATCCCAGTCGCCCGCCAGCAGCGTGTCGATCAGAAACAGCCCAGTCACCTCATCGGGCGGGAAGGCGATTGGATCCAGCCTTCCCGGCCCCGGCGCGATCTGCAACCCGCCATAGAAGATCGCCAGCATGATGAAGGCGAGCCAGAAGGTCGGCGAGGAGACGCCGATCAGCGAGACCACCCGCGCCATCGCATCCACCCAGCTATCGCGCCACACCGCCGCCGCGATGCCGAGCGGGATGCCGATGCCGAGCGCGAGCACGAAGGCGATGCTGGCGAGCTCCACCGTCGCCGGCGCATATTGCGCGATATCCTCGAGCACTGGCCTTTGCGAGGCGATGGAAGTGCCAAGGTCGCCCTGCGCCAGCCCGCGCAGGAAGATCAGGTATTGCTCCCAGAGCGGCAGGTCGAGTCCCCATTTCGCTCGCCATTCCGCAACCGTCGCCGGGTTGCTCGCGGCAATGTCGCCGAGCTGCGCCAGCACCGGATCGCCCGGCACGGTATTGGCGATGAGGAAGACCACCAGCGTTGCCAGCACAGCCATGACGGCGGCGCCTGCCAGTCGCGTGACCACCGTCCGCAGCATCCGCCCCGCTTCTCCCTGGTGCCTTTGCCTGTAGTCTAGCCCTGAACGAAGGGGAGGGAAGCATGCAGGTCTATCTCACGCATACGGCCGACGCGCTGGAGAACTATTACGGCCCCCGCGCCCTCGCCGCGCTCCGGAAGGTGGCCGATGTCCGCCTCAACGAGGCCGGCCGCCACCTCGCCGGGCGCGAGCTGGCCGAGGCCGCCGCCGGCTGCCAGGCCATCGTCAGCTACCGCCAGTCGCCCGGTGAGGCCGCCACCTTCGAGCACGCGCCGGACCTCGTCGCCTTCCTCCGTTGCGCCGTCGATATCCGCAACGTCGATGTCGCTTCCGCCAGCGCCGCCGGCATCCTCGTGACGCAGGCGACGCCCGGCTTCATCCCCTCCGTCGCCGAGCTTGTCCTCGGCCAGATGGTCGACCTCGCCCGCGGCATCGGCGGCGCCGCCGCCAGCTACCATCGCGGCGAGGTGCCCTCGGCGCGGATGGGTGCGCAGCTCAGCGGCAGCACCCTCGGCATCATCGGCTACGGCGCCATCGCCCGCCACCTCGCCCCGATCGGCCTCGCCCTCGGCATGCGCGTGCTGGTGACGGACCCGCATGCCAAGGTTGAGGATGCCCGCATCGAGCAGGTCGCGCAGGACCGGCTGCTGGCCGAGAGCGACTTCGTGGTCTGCCTCGCCATCGCCAACGAGCAGACCGAGAACCTGCTGAACGCCGCCGCCTTCGCCCGGATGAAGCGCGGCGCCTTCTTCCTCAACCCCTCGCGCGGCAACCTGGTGGACGAGGCCGCCCTGCGCGCCGCCCTCGATGCCGGCCATCTCGCCGGCTGCGCCATGGATGTCGGCCGCGCCCCCGACCAGATGCCGACGCCCGGCCTCGCCGCGCATCCCAAGGTCATCGCCACGCCGCATGTCGGCGGCCTCACCCCGGCGGCGATCGAGCACCAGGCCTTCGACACGGTTCGGCAGGTGACGGCCCTCACCGAAGGCCGCCTGCCGGACCATGCCGTGAATGCCGACCGCGCGCATCGCCTCTCGCGTCTCGGCATCCGACCTTAAGCCGGCTTCGCCTGCCCGATCTCCAGCTGCCAGCCCGCCGCCGTCAGCGGGAATTCCTTCACCGCATTGCGCACCGCGATCTGGTAGACGGGCTGGAACAGGATGATGTGGTTGGCCTGATCGACCATCGCCCGCTGCCACTCCACCCAGAGTGCCGCGGCCTTCGCCTTGTCCGTCTCCTGGGCCGCGCGCTTGACGAGGTCCGTCATCTCCGGCGGCACGTTCCAGTGGACGCGCCTCGCCACCCGCTCCACCACGGCGGCGGCCCAGAGCTCGTTCTCCACCGCCGGCGGGTTCCAGAAGGTCAGCACCCCGCCCTGCGCCCGCCCGGTGGTGAAGCTGGTCCGCAGGTTGACCTGATCCATCGGCGCCAGCTTCGCGCGGATGCCGACGCGGCCGAGATCCGCCTGAATCTTCTGCGCAAGCAATTGGTACGAGACGCCCGCCACCGCCGCATTGCCATAGGCGATCTCGAACTCGAAGCCCTCGGCGAAGCCGCCCCGCTGCAGCAGCTGCTTCGCCTTGTCCAGATCCTGCTTGAAGCCGATCTCCCGCGCCACCGTCTCCGTGCTGCCGTTCACGCCGATGGGGAGGAAATGCGCCGGGCGCAGCGCCGCGCCGCCGAGCATGCTGTTGACGATACCGTCATAGTCGATGGCATGGCCGATCGCCTGCCGGCACGCCTTCTGCGCCAGCGCCCGGTTGAACTCGGCATTCTGCGTCACTGCCATATAGACGAAGTCGAGGCTCGGCAGCCGCTCCGCCCGCACCTGCGGCTCGTCCTTCAGCGTGGCGATCTGCTCGGGGATCAGGTTGAAGGCCGCCTGGATGTCGCCGCGGCGGATCGCCAGCAGTTGCGCCGCGCTGTCGCTGAAATGCCGGATCACCACCCGCTCATAGGCCGGCGCCCCGCGCCAGTGATGCGGGTTGCGCACGAGCTGGATCTGCTGGTTCCGTTCCCACCTGACGAGCCGGTAGGGCCCCGTCCCGGCGCTGTTCTGGTTCAGCCAGTCCGTCGCCTTGTCGGCCTCCTTGGCATCCGGCCCCATGCTGCCGCCATGCTGCATCACCAGCTTCTTCTCGGTGATGCCGAAGCTCGGCGCGCAGAGGATGTTCAGCAGCGGCGCGGCCGGGTCGTTCATGACGAGGTCGATGGTCTTCGCATCGACGATCTCGCAGCGGTCGATCGCCTTCACATATTGCTGCGTCTGCTCCTTCATCCGGATCAGCCGCTCGAAGGTGAACTGCACATCCTCCGCCGTCAGCGGCGCGCCGGAGGCGAATTTCACCCCCTCGCGCAGCGTGAAGCGCCAGCCCTTGCCATCCGGCGTCCGCGCCCAGGCAGTGGCCAGCGCCGGCTTCGGCTCGATGTAGTCGCCGGGCGTCAGCGTCACCAGCGGATCGTAGGTCGCGGCCAGCGTCATCGGCGCCGTGTATTGCGCCTGCTTCACCGGATCGAGGGTGATGGTGTCGCTGATATCGATGCCGATCACCAGCGTCGAGCCGCGCGCCTGCGCATAAGCCCGGCCTGCCGGCAGCAACGCCGAGCCGGCCGCCAGCCCCAGCAACTGCAGCACATCCCGGCGCGCGATCGGCCGCGCGGTCTCGTCGAGCCTCATCGGACACCCCTTCCAGGGCTGGCCGCGCGATTGGCCCGCGCTGGCCGATGCGGCACGATAGGAGCCGAACGAGGGGGAAGGGAAGCCATGCCAGGAATGATCGGCGTTGGGATGGTCGGCCTCGGCATGGCCGTCGCCCCGCACGCCCTCGCGCTCCGCGACCTCGAATCCGCCGGCCGCGCCCGCCTCCTCGGCGGCTTCAGCCCCTCCGCCGAACGCCGCGCCGGCTTCGCCGCCCGCTGGAACGCGCCGGTCTTCGATACCCTCGACGCCCTGCTCGCCGCGCCAGGCCTCGATCTCGTCCTGGTGCTGACGCCTCCCGCAGCCCATCTGCCGGTCGCCGAGGCCGCCGCCGCCGCCGGCAAGCACCTGCTGGTGGAGAAGCCGCTCGAATTCGACCTGGCCCGTGCCGAGGCGCTGGTGGCTATGGCTGACCGCGCCGGCGTCACCATCGGCGTGGTCTTCCAGCACCGCTTCCGCCCCGCCGCCCTCCGCCTGAAAGCGGCACTCGACCGCGGCCTGCTCGGCACCCCGCTCTCTGCCTCCGCCACCATCCGCTGGTGGCGCGACGCCGCCTATTTCGCCCAGCCGGGCCGGGGGATGAAGGCGCGCGACGGCGGCGGCGTTCTGCTCACCCAGGCGATTCATACCATCGACCTGCTGCTGCACCTGATGGGGCCAGTGGCCGAGGCGGCCGCCTTCGCCCGCACCAGCCCGCTGCGCGCCATCGACACCGAGGACATCGTCGCCGCCGCCCTCCGCTTCGCGGGCGGCGCCATCGGCACGCTGGATGCCACGACCGTCGCGCGCCCCGGCTTCCCGGAGCGGATCGAGATCGCCGGCACGCGCGGCAGCGCCATGCTGGTCGCCGAGCGGCTCGAGCTCCATGCCGAAGGCGCACCGCCCGAGATCATCGACCATGGCAGCGCCGGCGGCGGCGGCGCCGACCCCATGGCCTTCGACCACGGCCCCCATCGCGCCCTGCATGCCGAGATGCTGGACGCCATCGCCGCGGGCCGCGCCCCGTCCAACTCCGGCTTCAGCGCGCTGGCGGTGCAGCGGCTGATCGAGGCGCTGCTGCGCGGAGCAGGGCAGGGGCGCTTCGTCACGCTGTAAACGACGGACTACAACGCCCCGGGTTGCCCCCGCCCCGCGACAGGCCCACATTGCGGGCCGAGCCCGGCGGGGCCTGCCCCGCCCAAATAGCCAAGGAGACCCCCATGGCCTATCCGCCCGTCCAGCTGCACATCAACGGCGAGTGGCGCAACAGCCGCTCCGGCAAGATGCTCCAGGTCATCAACCCAGCGACGGAGGAGGTGATCGGCGAGGTCGCCCATGCCGGGACCGACGACCTCGACGAGGCGCTGGAAGCGGCCGAGCGCGGCTTCGCCACCTGGAAGAAGGTTTCCGCCTTCGAGCGCGCCAAGCTGATGCGCAAGGCCGCCGACATCCTCCGCTCCCGCGCCGACGAGATCGCCGCGCTCATGACCGCCGAGCAGGGCAAGCCGTTGCCTGAGGCGAAGATGGAGACGCTCGCCGGCGCCGACATCATCGACTGGTTCGCCGAGGAAGCCCGCCGCGCCTATGGCCGCGTCATCCCGGCCCGCGCCGAGGGTGTCTACCAGCTCGTGGTGAAGGAGCCGATCGGCCCCGTCGCCGCCTTCACGCCCTGGAACTTCCCGATCAACCAGGTCGTCCGCAAGCTCTCCGCCGCCGTCGCCACCGGCTGCTCGATCATCGTGAAGGCGCCCGAGGAGACGCCTGCCTCCCCGGCCGCGCTGATCCGCTGCTTCATCGATGCCGGCCTGCCCGCGGGCGTCGTCGGCCTCGTCTACGGCATCCCGGCCGAGATCAGCGAGTATCTGATCCCGCACCCGACCATCAAGAAGGTGACCTTCACGGGCTCCACCCCGGTCGGCAAGCAGCTCGCCGCGCTGGCTGGCCAGCACATGAAGCGCGTGACGATGGAGCTCGGCGGCCACGCTCCCGCCATCGTCTTCGACGACGCCGATCTCGACCTCGCGGTGAAGACCCTCGCCGGCGCCAAATTCCGCAATGCCGGCCAGGTCTGCGTCAGCCCGACGCGCTTCCTCGTGCAGGAAAAGCACTACGAGCCCTTCGTCGAGAAGTTCGTCGCCGCCGCCAAGGCGGTGAAGGTCGGCAACGGCACGGAGCAGGGCGTCCAGATGGGCCCGCTCGTCCATGAGCGCCGCATTCCCTGGATGGAGGGCCTCATCGCCGATGCCCGCCAGCGCGGCGCCGAAGTCCGGACCGGTGGGGAGCGCATCGGCAACAAGGGCTACTTCTTCCAGCCCACGGTGCTGACCGGCGTCACCAAGGAGTCGCGGATGATGAACGAGGAGCCCTTCGGCCCGCTCGCCATGATCGCGCCCTTCCGGGAGTTCGACGAGGTGGTGGAAGAGGCCAACCGGCTGCCTTACGGCCTCGCCTCCTATGCCTTCACCCGCTCGGCCAAGACGGCGAATGCCATCGCCGCCAAGGTCGAGAGCGGCATGATGACGATCAACCATCTCGGCCTGGCACTGCCCGAGGTGCCGTTCGGCGGCATCAAGGACAGCGGCTACGGCTCCGAGGGCGGTTCGGAGGCCATCGAGGCCTATCTGAATACGAAGTTCGTCAGCCAGGCCGGCCTGTAAGAGCCAGTTCGGGGATGCGCCTCAGGGCGCATTCCCGGTGCAGGCATCGCTGAAGGGGCTTGCCCTCCTTCAGCGCACCGGTTCGATCCCCGCCGCGTCGAAGCTGCCGCGCGATTCCGGCCCTGCCAGCCAGCGCAGCAGTGCCTCCGCCGCGACCGGAGCGCCCGGCGTCAGTGCCCCGCTATAGGTCGTGTAGGATTGCAATTCCGCGGGCAGCGGGCCCAGGTAGCGCAGCTCCCGCACCATCCTGATCTCGGTGATGGCGCCGAAGCCGACTTCCTGTCCGCTGCCTTGGAGCAGGTGGGCCATCACCTCGGCCCCGCTGCGGTAGCGCCGCGCCTTGGGCGCCACCAGCGCCGTCAGGCCCATCCGGTCGAAGATCCGTTCCATATGGAGGCCGGATGAGGCGCGGTTGAAGACGACCGACTGCATGTCGATCACCATCCGCCGCAGCCCCTCGGCATCCGTGGCCGGCGCAATGGCGAGGTCCGGCCGCACCACCATCCCCACCCCGACCCGGCCGAGCGGCACCGGCTGCCCAGCGAGGCGTCCTGCCTGCGCCAGCCCCGCCATCAGCGAGTCCGGCCCGATCAGAAGCTGCGGCACATCCCCATCCGCCAGCGCCTGCTGCATGGCCGGCGCCGTCGCATAGCGGATCTGCACCGCATGGCCCGAAGCATTGCGGAAGGCCTGTACCGCCGGCGCCAGCCCCGGCTCCATCGTCCGGGCGCTCACCACCTCCAACTCGGCTGCCCGTGCCGCCGGCCCGGTGACGATCAGGACAGGGAGGAGAGCCATCAACCGACGCCGCATAAGAGTCCTCTGAAGGGCCTGTCCGGCTGCTCTACCGCGATGCCGGCCCTCCGCCTACCAGCCACCGGGCATGTTCCGCAGCCGATCCTCGTACCGACTTTCCGGTGGCGGCCGATTGACCGGCCCGCCCGGCACCCGCAGCATGACGCCATGCCAACCAAAGCCGGGACCGCCGACAGACCCTCCCGCCAGGCTTGGCTGATGCTCGCTGGCGCCTTCGCCGCCTTCACGGTCGGCGCCAGCCTGATGCACTCCTACACTGTCTTCCTGCTCGCCTTCGTCGCCGATTTCGGCTGGTCGCGGGCGGAGAGCTCGCTCGCCTATTCGGTTGGGCAGCTCGTCGGCGGCGCCAGCTCGCCCCTCGTCGGTGGCCTGGTGGACCGGGTCGGCGCCCGGCGCTGCGTGCTGCTCGGCGGCTGCCTGCTGACCCTCGGCCTGCTCGGCAGCGCCTTCGCCAGCGAACTCTGGCAGGTGGTCTTCCTTTACGGCGTGGTGATGACCATCGGGGCCAACTGCCTCGGCCTGCTGGTCTTCGTGCCGCTGGTCTCGCGCATCTTCCACCGCCGACGTGGCATGGCCGTCTCCGTGCTGCAATCGGCCAATGCCTTCGGCCGCGCCCTTTCCGCGCCGACGAGCCAGATGCTGATCAGCGGCCTCGGCTGGCGCGGCGCCTATCTCGCCACCGCCGCGGCGATGGCCGTGCTGGTCCTGCCGCTCGCCGCCATCTTCCGCCGCAGCCCCGAGATCCCTGGCGCAGCCGATGGCGCCGCAACCGCCGCGCCGCGAAACTGGACCCTCGCCGAGGCGATCCGCACCCGTGCCTTCTGGCTGCTCTTCCTGGTCTACATGTGCACCAGCATCGGCAGCTTCCTCGTCTCGCTGCATCAGATCGCCTTCGCCGTCGATATCGGCTTCGACCCGCTCTACGCGGCCAGCGTGCTCGGCATGGGAGCCTTCCTGGCCTTCCCGGGCGTGATCCTCACCGGCACCCTCTCCGACCATATCGGCCGCGAGGCCTCGGCGCTGCTGACCTACGGCATCTCCATCCTCGGCGTGGTCTGCGCGCTGCTGATCACCTCGCCCGACCAGCACCTGCTGCTCTGGCTGCATGGCTGCGGCTTCGGCCTCACCTGGGGCGCCCGCGGCCCGGCCATCACGGCGAAGACCGCCGATCTCTTCCCCGGCCCACGGCTCGGCACCATCCTCGGCGTCATCACCATCGGCTCCGGCCTGGGCGCCGCCATCGGCTCCTGGGCCGCTGGCTGGATCTTCGACGTCACCGCCAGCTACCGCATCGCCTTCCTGCTCTCGATCGCCGCCTATGCCACGGGCTCGGTCGCCTTCTGGGCATTGCGCCGGCCCATGCGCTGACTGAATCTCTCCGGGTACAAGCGAGAGGAAAGGGACATGGATCTCGGTCTCAAAGGCCTCCGGGCCATTGTCACCGGCGGCAGCAAGGGCATCGGCCGCCGCTGCGCCGAACTCTTCGCCGCCGAGGGCGCCCATGTGGCCCTCTGCGCCCGCGACGTGGCGGAAGTCGAGGCCACCGTCGCCGCACTCCAGGCGCTAGGCGTCACCGCCTTCGGCCAGCCCGTCGACGTCGCCGACAAATCCGCGCTCGAAGCCTGGGTCGCCGCCAGCGCCGCCGCCCTCGGCGGCATCGACATGGTCGTCGCCAATGTCTCGGCCTTGGCGGTCGATGACAGCGAGGAAGCCTGGCGCCGCGGCTTCGAGACCGACCTGATGCACACGATCCGCACGGTCAACGCCGCGCTCCCGCATCTGGAGGCATCGACGTCGGCCTCCATCACCATCATCTCCTCGGTTTCCGGCCGCGAGATCGACTTCACCGGCCCGGCCTATGGCGCCTTCAAGGCCGCGCTGGTCCACTACGCCCAGGGCCTCGCCCACCGCCTGGCAAGCAAGGGAATCCGCGCCAACACCGTCTCGCCCGGCAACACCTATTTCGCGGGCGGCATCTGGCAGTGGATCGAGCAGAACAACCCGGCGCTCTTCGCCGAGGCCTTGGCGCTTAACCCCACCGGCCGCATGGCGACGCCCGAGGAGATCGCCCGCGGCGTCGTCTTCCTGGCAAGCCCCGCTTCCTCCTTCACCACCGGCACCAACCTGGTGATCGACGGCGCGCTCACCCGCGGCGTGCAACTGTAGTTCAGGCCGTCTCCAGTTCCCGCGGCCTCGTCGGCAGCGGCTTCGGGATGAGGCAGTCCGGCAGCGGCTTCCCGCTTCCCCCCGTCGGCCTCGGCGGTGGCGGCGTCGGACTCGGCCGCCAGCCGCCGCCATCGCCGCGCCGCAGGTTCCGCAGCTCGCGGATGGCGAGAACAAGCGGCACCCCAAAGCTGAGGCCGCCGCTGAGCAGGACGAAGACTTCTGGCGCCATCCCATCCACCTCCTCCGAGCCGGGCGAGCATACCCGCCCCGCACCCCCGTGATGCAAGCGCCGCATCGACAGGCCGACCGTTAGCGCCCTATCCTTCCTGCCCAACGGGAGAGCCGGATGCCACCCGACCAGACCAACCCACCCGCCTATGTCCCGGCCCCGCTGCCGCCCGAGGCCCCGCCGCCCGGCGAGCTCCGCACCATCCAGCCCGGCCTGCTCCGCGCCCGCATGCCGCTGCCCTTCGCCCCGGGCCATGTGAACATCTGGTTCCTCGAGCATGAGGGCGGCTGGCTCGCCATCGACACCGCCATCGCCAGCCGCACCACCCGCGGCCATTGGGACCAGCTCCTCGCCCAGCCTGCTCTCGGCGGCCGGCCGCTGACGGCGCTGCTCGTCACGCATTTCCACCCGGACCATATCGGCCTCGCCGGCTGGCTCTGCGAGCGCTTCGGCATCCTGCCGATGATGACCCGCATCGAGTGGCTGATGGCCCGCGCCCTCTGGTACGACAGCGGCCCGGACATGATGGCGCAGCAGATCGAGCACTACGCCCGTGCCGGCTGTCCGCCCGAGTTCATCGCCTTCGTCGAAGGCCGCGGCGCCCTCTACCAGCGTGCCGTCGGCGAACTGCCGCGCAGCTTCCACGCCCTCAAGGACGGCCGCAGCGTCACCATCGGCGGCAGCGAATGGCGGGTGCAGACCGGCGCCGGCCACGCCCCCGACATGGCGACGCTCCATAGCCCCGAGCGTGGCGTGCTGATCTCCGCGGACCAGATCCTGCCGCGCATCTCGCCCTATGTCGGCTTGCATCCCGGCGAGCCGGAGGCCGACCCGCTCGGCGACTTCCTCGCCAGCAACGACCGCTTCCGCGCCCTGCCGGAGGACACGCTGGTCCTCCCGAGCCATGGCGAGCCCTTCACCACCCTGCACCGCCGCCTCGACATGCTCGCCGCCCACCATGCCGAGCGCCTCGACGCCTTGGCCGAGGCCTGCCGCGAGCCGCTAACCGCCTATGAGGCCGCGCAATTCCTCTTCCCCCGCGCCGCGCAGGAGATGGGGCAGGTGAGCTTCACCGTCGGCGAGACGCTGGCCCATCTCCGCCGGCTGGAACGCCAGGGCCGGCTGCGCGTCGAAGCCGGCGAGGTTGCCCGCTTCCGGACCATCTGATGCCCACCGAAACCGATATCGCCATCATCGGCGCCGGCGCCGCCGGCATCGCCGCCGCCACGCGCCTCGTCGAACTCGGCCGGTCCTGCCTGGTGCTGGAGGCAGGCACCCGCCCCGGCGGCCGCGCCCATACCGAGAGCGCCAGCCTCGGCACCCCCTTCGACCACGGCGCCTCCTGGGTGCATGTCGCCGAGCACAACCCGCTGGCTCCCATCGCCCAACGCCTCGGCTTCACCCTCTTCGAGGGCGAGCGCCGCCGCCGCGACATCCTGCTCATCGGTGGCCGCCCGGCGACACCCGCCGAAAAGGCCGCCCATGACGCCGCCTGCGATGCTTGGGAGGCGGCGGCGGAAGCCCGCGCCGCGCAGGGCGGGCCCGACATCTCCATCGCCGAGGCCGTGCCGCATGGCGGTACCTGGGACGCGACCGTTTCCCATTGGCTCGGCACCACCATCTGCGGCGTGGAGCCCGAGCGGAACAGCCTCCGCGACTACATCGACACCGGCCTCGACGGCGAGAACCCGCAGGTGAGGGAAGGCTTCGGCACCCTGGTCGCCCGCCTTGCCGAAGGCTTGCCGATCCATCTGGCGACCCCCATCCACCGCCTGGGTGCCGACCGCTACATCACTCTGGAAGGCCCGTGCGGCACGATCCGCGCCCGCGGCTGCATTGTCACCGTCTCGACCGGCGTGCTGGCATCGGGTGCCCTCCGCTTCTCGCCCGGCTTGCCGGCGGAGGTGGAGGCCGCCATCCATGGCCTACCCATGGCGCTCCTTTCCAAGATCGCCCTGCGGGGCGGCGCCGGGCTCGGCCTCGATCCCTTCGCCCGGCTCGGGCGCCGCGTCGAAGGGGAGGGGGACCGGCCGATGTCCTGGGTGGTCAGTCCCTTCGGCCGCGACCATGCGATCGGCTTCCTCGGCGGCGAGGCGGCCTGGGCGCTGGCCCGCGAGGGACCCGCCGCCGCCGAGGCCACGGCCCGCGCCGAACTCGCCCATTATTTCGGCGAGGCCGAGCTGGCGCGTGCCTTCTCCCATCCGGCCGTCGCTACGGACTGGGGCGAGAACCCACTCTTCCTCGGTGCCTATACCTATGCCCGCCCTGGCAGCGCCGGCGCCCGCGCAGCGCTCGCCGAAGCCCGGCTTGCCGATGGCCGCATCCGCTTCGCCGGTGAGGCCTGCCATACCCGCTATGCCGGCACGGTCGGCGGCGCCTGGGCAAGCGGCATGGCGGCAGCGGACGCGTTGTCCGCTACACTCGCGCGATGAGTCGCACCGCCTTTGCCGCCAAGGCCGCCGCCTGCGGGGAGCGCGTCATCGCCCTGACCCGGGCCCTGGTCGCCATCCCGTCCCCCAACCCGCCCGGTGATGTCCGCGCCTGCGCCGAGGCGGCAGCCGGATTGATCCGTGGCCTTGTCCCGGATGCCGAGGTCACCCTCCACCCCACGAGCGAAGGCGTCACCAACCTCGTCGCCGTGGTGCGGGGCCATGCCTCAGGCCGCCGCCTGGTCTTCAACGGCCACCTCGATACCTACCCGGTGAACGAAGCCCTGCCCTGGACCGTGCCGCCCCTCGGCGGCCTGCTCCGCGACGGGCGACTCTATGGCCGTGGCACGTCCGACATGAAGGGGGGCATCGCCGCCTCCGTCACCGCCCTCGCGTTGCTCGCCGCCCATCGGGGACTCTGGCGCGGCGAGGCCGTGCTGACCCTGGCTGGCGACGAGGAATCCATGGGCCCGCTCGGCACGAAATGGCTCATGGACAACATCCCCGAGACGCGCGGCGATGCCGTCATCATCGGCGATGCCGGAAGCCCCCGCGTGCTGCGCTTCGGCGAGAAGGGTTTCCTTTGGATCGAGGTCGAGGCCGAAGGCCGCGCCAGCCACGGCGCCCATGTGCATCTGGGCGTGAACGCGCTCGACCGCCTCTGCGCCGCGCTCGATGCGGTGCGGGGCCTGCGTGCCCTGCGGCCCGAGGCGCCGCCTGCCGTCACCGCCGCCATTGCCGGCGCCCGCCCCATCTCCGAACCCCTCTCGGGCCCAGGCGAGGCCGACGTCCTCGGCAGCGTCACGGTGAATATCGGCCGGATCGAGGGCGGCACCTCGACCAACCTCGTCCCCGCCAGCGCCCGCGCCGGGATCGATATCCGCCTGCCCGTCGGCCTTCCCTGCGCCACGGCCGAAGCCGCCCTCGCCACGGCGCTCGATGGCCGCGAGGGCATCGCCTGGCGCATCCTCCGCCGCTTCGAGCCGAACCACACCGACCCGCAGCACGAGCTGGTCCAGCGCGCCGCCTCGGCCGCCGCCGAAGTGCTCGGCACGCCCTGCGCCATCAACATGCGCGTCGGCGGGTCCGATGCCCGCTGGTTCCGCATGGCCGGGCTGCCGACCGTCGTCTACGGCCCCACCCCTCACAACATGGGCGGCGCCGACGAATACGTCCTCGTCGACGAACTCCTCCAGGTCGCCCAGGTCCATGCGCTGACGGCGTTGGACTTCCTCGCCGCATGAGCCAGGCGCTGCCCCGCCTCGCCGCGATGGGCGACACCACCCGTGCTATCCTCTGGATGCTGGCCTCCGGCCTGCTCTTCATCCTGCTGAACGGCACGCTGCGACTGCTGGCGCAGCAGCTCGACCCCTTCGTCACCGGCTTCCTGCGCTACAGCTTCGGCGTGCTGGTGATGCTGCCCTTCATCCTGCGCGCCGGCTGGGCCGCCTACCGCCCGGCGAACCTCGGCGGGCAGATCTGGCGCGGCGCCATCCACACCTCCGGGCTGCTGCTCTGGTTCATCGCCGTGCCGCATGTGCCCCTGGCCGACATGACGGCGCTCGGCTTCACCACGCCGCTCTTCATCATGCTCGGCGCCGTCGTCTTCCTGCGCGAGCGGATGGTCGCCGCTCGCTGGGTGGCGGCGCTGATCGGCTTCTGCGGCGTGCTGATCGTCGTCTCGCCCAACCTGTCGGGCGGAGCCGGGGCCTATGGCTTCGTGATGCTCGCCTCCTCGCCGCTCTTCGCCGCCTCCTTCCTCATCACCAAGGCGCTGACGCGGCGGGATGCGCCGCATGTCATCGTCGTGTGGCAGTCGCTTGCCGTCGCGCTGTTCAGCCTGCCCTTCGCCCTGCCGAATTGGACCTGGCCGACGCCCTCCCAATGGGCCGCCTTCGCCTTCTGCGGCGTCGTCGGCACGGCGGGGCATATCTGCCTGACGCGGGCCTTCAAGCTGGCCGACATGTCGGTGACCCAGCCGATCAAATTCCTCGAGCTGGTCTGGGCCTCGCTCTTCGGCTTCGCCGTCTGGGGCGACGTGCCAGGCACGGCCACCTGGATCGGCGGCCTCGTCATCTTCGCCAGCACGAGCTGGATCGCGCGGCGGGAGTCGCGGAAGCAAGGTTGAGGAGGGCGCTGCCCTCCTCAAGCTCCACCCGCCAAGGGCCGAAGGGCCCTTGGAACCCTGAGTTCTAGGCCGCGGCCTTTGCTTCGCGGCGGCGGGCCGTGAGGATGAACTCGGTGTAGCCATTCGGCTGGCTGGCGCCCTTGAAAATCAGGTCGCAGGCCGCCTTGAAGGCCACGCCCTCATAGCCCGGCGCCATCGGCGTATAGAGCGGGTCGCCGGCATTCTGCCCGTCGACCACCTTCGCCATCCGCTTCAGCGTCTCCATCACCTGCGCCTCGGTGGTGATGCCGTGCGCGAGCCAGTTGGCGATGTGCTGCGCGCTGATGCGCAGCGTCGCCCGGTCCTCCATCAGCCCGACATCGTGGATGTCCGGCACCTTGGAGCAGCCGACGCCCTGGTCGATCCAGCGCACCACATAGCCGAGGATGCCCTGGCAGTTGTTGTCGAGCTCCGCCTGCACCGCATCCGCCGGCCAGTTGGTGTCGGTGGCGAGCGGGATGCTGAGGATCTCCTCGAGCTTCGCCCGGCGCCCGCCCTGCGCCAGCTCCTCCTGCCGCGCCGCCACATCGACCTCGTGGTAGTGCAGCGCGTGCAGCGTGGCGGCGGTGGGGGAGGGGACCCAGGCGGTGTTGGCGCCCGCCTTCGGGTGGCCGACCTTCTGCTTCAGCATCTCCGCCATCGCATCCGGCGCGGCCCACATGCCCTTGCCGATCTGCGCCCGCCCGCGCAGCCCGCAGGCCAGGCCGACATCGACATTCCACTCCTCGTAGCCCTTGATCCAGGCCGTGCCGCGCATGTCGTTCTTGCGCAGCACCGCGCCGGCCGCCATCGAGGTGTGGATCTCGTCGCCGGTGCGGTCGAGGAAGCCGGTGTTGATGAAGGCGACGCGGTCCTTGGCGGCGCGGATGCATTCCATGAGGTTCACCGTCGTGCGGCGCTCCTCATCCATGATGCCCATCTTCAACGTCGCCCGCGGCAGGCCGAAGGCATCCTCCACGCGGCCGAACAGCTCGTTCGCCCAGGTCACTTCCTCCGGCCCGTGCATCTTCGGCTTGACGATGTAGACGCTGCCCGCCCGGCTGTTGCGCCCGCGGCCCTGGCCGCGCAGGTCGTGCAGCGCGATCGCCACGGTGCACATGGCATCGAGGATGGTCTCAGGCGTCTCCGCCCCGTCGAGCGTCACCACATCGGTCATCATGTGATGCCCGACATTGCGCACCAGCATCACCGAGCGGCCATGCAGCGTCATCGCCCCGCCGCCCGGCTTCAGATAGGTCCGGTCGCCGTTCAGCTTGCGGACCAGCGTCTTGCCGCCCTTCTCGAAGCTCGCCTCCAGGGTCCCCGCCATCAGCCCGAGCCAGTTGCGGTAGACGACGACCTTGTCCTCGGCATCCACCGTGGCGACGCTGTCCTCGCAATCGATGATGGTGGTGACGGCCGCCTCCAGCACCAGGTCTGCGACGCCCGCCGGGTCGCCCCGGCCGATCGGGTGGTCGCGGTCGATCACCAGCTCCGCATGCAGCCCATGATGCACGAAAAGGATGGCCGAAGGCGCCGCCGGCTCGCCCAGATAGCCGACGCACTGCCCCGGCTGCGCCAGCCCGACGCTCCGCCCATCCTTCAGCGTCACCGCCAGCGCCCCGGCGGCGATCGCATAGGATTTCGCGTCCGCATGCGAGGCGTCGCCCGCCAGCGGCGCGAGCTTGTCGAGCGTCGCCCGCGCGAAGGCGATCACCTTCTCGCCCCGCTTCGGGTTGAAGCCCCGCCCGCGCTCGGCCCCATCCGTCTCCGGAATGGCATCCGTGCCATAGAGCGCATCGTAGAGGCTGCCCCAGCGCGCATTGGCGGCGTTCAGCGCATAGCGGGCATTGGAGACGGGCACGACCAGCTGAGGCCCGGCGACGGTGCCGAATTCGGCATCCACATTGGTGGTGGAAACCTGGAAGGCCGGCCCTTCCGGCACGAGGTAGCCGATCTCCCGGAGGAAAGCGGTATAGGCCGCCGCATCGACGGGGCGTGCCGGGTTCGCCCGGTGCCACTCGTCGATCTTCGCCTGCAACGCGTCCCGCTTGGCCAGAAGCTCGGCATTGCGCGGGCCGAGGTCGCGGAGGATGGCGGCATAGGCGGACCAAAACCGCTCCGGCGCGACGCCGGTGCCCGGCAGCGCCTCCCGCTCCATGAAATCCTTGAGGGCCCGTTCGACGCCGAGCCCCGCGACCTCAACCCGCTCCGCCATGCCAGCCTCCCTGAATTCAGGGGGCTACCTAGGCGAAACCGCGCCGCCCGCAAAGGGGCGGAGGCTTTCACGCATCAAGGACGCTGCGCTGGTTCTTGGCCACCAGGGTGCGGAAATGCGGCGCCAGCGCCTCCTCCGATAGGCCCCAGGCCTCGGCGAAGCGGCGGACGAGGTCCTGCTCGCCCTGTTCCGCCTCGCCATCGCTCATGGCGCTGTCGATCATGTTGAGCAGGATGCAGAGCCGCTGCTCCGGCCGCAGCCGCGGCGTGGCGTCGGCCAGGAACTGCTCCGGCTTCGTCGCCCGCGCATAGCGCAGCGCCGCATCCAGCTCCTGCCGCGTCATCCCCCGCCCGAGGGCGGAGAGCAGGTGGCCGACCTCCTCCTCGTCCATCTCCCCGTCCGCCGCCATGCAGTAGATCAGCGAGACGGCGAGGCAGGTGCGCGGCGTGAGGTCGAGCGTGGCCGATTGCGACTTGAACATGCCGAACATGGACATCTCCCGAAGGGTTGAAGCGCCCGCGAGATAGCCGAATATGGACGGTTTGTCATCTTTAAGAAATATTACAGCCCGGCCCGGTCGAGCCGCAAGATGGCACGCGCCATGGCCTGCGCCCGCGGCACCAGGCTCGCCACCTCCAGATACTCCTCCGGGCTGTGCGCCTTGCCGCCCACCGGCCCAACCGCACAGATGGTCGGCGCGCCGAGGGCCGCCGTGAAGCCGCTATCGGCACAGCCCCCGCTGAATTCGCTGGTGACGGCAAGCCCGCTCTCCGCCGCCGCATCCCGGTACATGCCGAAGAGCCGGGCCGAGGCGGGCGTCTCGTTCAGCGGCAGGAACTCGCCCCGGATCGTGAGGCGCGAGCGAGTCCCCGGTACAGAGGCCCGCTCGACGATGGCATGGATCTTCGCCATCACCTCGTCCCGGTCGGCCGGCTCCTTGTAGCGCAGGTCGATCTGCCCCTGCGCCCAGGGCGCCACCGTGTTGACGCTCTGCCCGCCCGAGACCAGGCCGACATTCACCGTGATCCCCCGCGCGAGGTCGGTCAGGGCATGCAGCGCCGTGACCTTCGCCGCCAGCTCGCCGATGGCGCTGATGCCGGCCTCGAAATTGCCGCCCGAATGCGCCGCCTTACCCTCGATCTCGAAGATCGAGAACACGCCGCCCTTCCGCCCCGTCACGACGCCGCCGTTGGGCCGCCCCGGCTCCGAGTTGAAGACGACCCGCGCCTCCCTGGCCGTCGCCTCGATCACCGCGCGGCCTTCCGGGCTGCCGATCTCCTCGTCGCCGGTGAAGAGCCCGACCAGCGGCCCCGGCGCCCCGCCGAAGCGCTGGAAGCCCGCCAGGACGAACATGTTCATCACGAGGCCGGACTTCATGTCGGAGACTCCCGGCCCGGTGGCGATGCCGTTCTCGACGCGGAAGGGCCGCCGCTCCGGCTCGCCCTTGGGGAAGACGGTGTCCCGGTGCCCCATCAGCACGATCGACTGCTTCTCGTTGCCGGAAGAGGCCACCTCGTCGCCGGCCACCCGGGCCTTGAGGCAGTCGCCATACTTCTCCTGCGGGACCAGCTCGACCGGGATGCCCTCGGCCGCCATGAAGTCCTGGACGATCCGCCCGACGGCATCGACGCCCGGCTTGTCGTAGCTGCCGCCATCGGTGTTCACCATGGCTTCCAGCACCTTCAGCATGGCCTCCTCCTGGGTGGCAAGCCAGGCGGTGACGGCGGATTCGGTGCTCATGCGGGCCTCGTCGAAGGAAAGGGACCAGCCTGTCCCCGTCCGCCCGTGGCGGCAAGGGGCCCCTTCCGCTCCCGGCTCGCGCCCCCATCTCGGCCCCGCAAGGGATGGAGAAGGCATGTCGGGACCTGTTGCGATCTTGGGCGCCACCGGCGGCATCGGCGGGGCGCTGGCGCGCCGCCTCGCCACGCGCGGCGTCCCGCTCTTCCTCATAGGCCGCGACGCCGGCCGCCTTTCGGGGCTGGCGGAGGAACTCCACGCCCCCTCTGCCCCCTGCGACGTCACCGACCCCGCGGCGCTGAAGGCCGCCATCGCCGCCGCAGGCGCCCCGCTTGCCGGCCTTGCCTTCTGCATCGGCTCCATCGTGATGAAGCCACTCGCCCGCGCCACCGCCGATGATTTCGCCGCAACCTTCGCCCTCAACGCCACGGCCGCCGCGCTCGCCGTTCAGGCCGCCGCCCCGGCGTTGGCGGTGGGGCAGGGGAGCGTCGTCCTCTTTTCCTCCGTCGCGGCCCGCGCCGGCTTCCTCGGCCATGCGGTGATCGGCGCCGCCAAGGCCGCGGTCGAAGGATTATCGCTTGCCCTCGCCGCGGAACTGGCGCCATCCGTACGGGTGAATTGCATCGCTCCCAGCCTCACCCGCACCGGCATCGCCACACCCATGACGAAGAACCCGCAGATGGCTGAGGCCATCGCCAAGCTCCACCCCATCCCCCGCCTCGGCGAGGCGGAGGACGCGGCGGCGCTGGCCGACTTCCTCCTCTCCGACGCCTCGGGCTGGATCACCGGCCAGGTGATCGGCGTCGATGGCGGCCGCTCCAGCCTGCGCGGCCGCGGCTGATGCGCCGCCGCCACCTGCCGCTTCTGGCGCTGCCGCTTCTTGCCGGCCCGGCAGGCGCCATCCCCGCCGTCACCCGCTTCCGTATCATGCGCGAGGGCAGCGCCATCGGAACCCACACGGTGACGCTGAGCGAGGCCGGCGGCGAACTGACCGCCCGCACCGAGGTCATCGTGCAGGTGAAGCTCGTGGGCATCACCGTCTTCCGCCTGACCCATAATTTCACCGAGGTCTGGGCCGGCGACCGCCTCCGCTCGGTCACCTCCCACCATGACCGGAACGGCACGGTGAAGGACATGACGGCGCGGGCCGAGGGCGGCGCCATCCTCGTCCAGGGTCCCGAGGGCCCGCTCCGTCTCTCCGCCGAGGCTGCGCCGCTGAGCTGGTGGGAGCCACGCCGCTTCGACCGTCCACTCTTCGACAGCGAGACCGGCAAGCTGCTCCGCCTGCAATGGACCCGCACCCCCGGCCCCGGTGCCGCCACCACCTTCCGCGCCACTGGCGACGAGGAAGGCGAGGGCCAGTACGCCGCCGACGGCACTTGGCTCGCCTGGCGCACCAAGGGCGATGACGGCAGCCTCGTCACCTATGAAAGGGCCTGATGGGCGTCCTCCGCCTCGTCCTCGGCGACCAGCTTTCTCCTGACATCGCCGCCCTTGACGGCCTGGACCCCGCCCGCGACGTGGTGCTTATGGCCGAGGTCATGGAGGAATGCACCTACGTCCCGCACCACAAGCAGAAGCTGGTGCTGGTGCTCTCCGCCATGCGGCATTTTGCGGCGGAGCTCCGCGCCCGCGGCATCGCCGTCGATTACATCCGGCTCGACGACCCTGCCAACAGCGGGACGCTGACCGGCGAGTTGACGCGCGCCATCGCCCGCCATCGGCCGGTGGGCGTCATCTGCACCTTCCCCGGCGAGTGGCGGGTGCTGGAGGGAATGCGCGGCTGGGAGGAGGACCTCGGCCTCCCCGTCGACATCCGCGAAGACGGTCGCTTCCTCTGCCCACTTCCCCGCTTCCGCCGCTGGGCGCAGGGCCGCCGCCAGCTGCGGATGGAGTTCTTCTACCGCGAGATGCGCCGCGAGACCGGCCTGCTGATGGATCTCGACGGACCCGTGGGCGGACAGTGGAACTACGACGCGGAGAATCGCCGCCCCTTCACCCCGGGCCTCGCCGCGCCGCCGCCCCGCCGCCCGGCACCGGACGCCATCACCCAGAAGGTGTTGGCCCTCGTCGAAACCCGATTTTCCGCCAATTTCGGCACGCTCGACGCCTTCGCCTGGCCTGTCACCGCCGCCGAGGCCGAAGCCGCCCTTGCCGACTTCATCAGCCACCGCCTTCCCCGCTTCGGCGACCACCAGGACGCCATGGCGGCGGGCCAGCCCTTCCTCTTTCACGCCCTGGTCTCGACCAGCCTCAATCTCGGCCTGCTTTCCCCCCGTGCCTGCTGCGAGGCCGCCGAGGCCGCCTTCCGCGCCGGCCGGGCGCCGCTCAACGCCGTCGAGGGCTTCATCCGCCAGATTCTCGGCTGGCGCGAGTATGTCCGCGGCCTCTACTGGCTGAAGATGCCCGGCTACGCCCGCCTCAACGCATTGGAGGCGACGCGCTCGCTCCCCTGGTCCTGGTGGGGCGGCGAGACGCGCATGAACTGCCTCAAGCAGGTCGTCCGCCAGACCCGCGACGAGGCCTATGCCCACCACATCCAGCGGCTGATGGTGACCGGTAATTTCGCCCTCCTCGCCGGCCTCGATCCAGCTCAGGTGAACGAGTGGTACATGGCCGTCTACGCCGATGCCTATGAGTGGGTGGAACTGCCCAACACCCATGGCATGGCCCTGCACGCCGATGGCGGCGTCATCGCCAGCAAGCCCTATGCGGCGAGCGGCGCCTATATCAATCGCATGTCCGACTACTGCCGCCTCTGCGCCTACGACCCGAAGGCGGCGACCGGCCCCGAGGCCTGCCCGATGAATGCCCTCTACTGGGACTTCGTCGCCCGCCACGAGCGCCGCTTCGCCGGCAATCCCCGCATGGCCATGCCCCTGCAGACCCTCCGCAAGATGGCACCCGAGAAGCGCGCCGCCCTCCACGCCCAGGCCGCCGCCTTCCTGGCCGGTCCGGAGCTGCGCCCCGAGGCTTGACCCACCTCTGCCTCGGCGCATCATCGCTGCCCATAGCACCGGGGGAACCATGGCCGACGAGATCGAATGGATGCGCCTCACCGCCGAGGAGCTGCGCGCCCGCGCCGCCGAGGATGCGCTGGTCATCATCCCCGTTGCCTCGCTCGAGCAGCACGGCCCGCACATGGCGACCGGCGTCGACATCATCCTCGGCACCGCCGTCGCCGAGGAGACGGCGCGCCGCCTTGGTGCCCCCGTGGTCGTCACCCCCTGCGTCTGGACCGGCCTCGCCGAGCACCACATGGATTTCGGCGGTACCGTCACGCTGGACTATGCGAGCTTCGCCGGCGTCCTCCGCGGCATCGTGAAATCCGCCGCCCGCCACGGCTTCAAGCGGATGATACTGCTGAACGGCCATGGCGGGAACGCCGAGGCGGTGGCCGTCGCCGCCGGCGAATTCTCGATCGAGTTCTGCATCCACGTCGCCGCCGCCACCTACTGGCATGCCGTGCCGGAGGTGATCGCCCCCATCCTGGAGCGCCAGGCCGGCCTCATGCATGCCTGCGAGGCGGAGACGAGCCTGATGCTCCACCTCCGCCCCGAGAGCGTCCGCACCGGGCGCCTGGCGGAGGCACATGGCCCGCACTCCACCCGCGTCGAGGGTCAGCCCACCGGCCTCGCCCTCCGCCGCTCCTTCAAGGCGATCTCGGCCTCCGGCGTCATCGGCGATGCGCGCGTGGCGACGGCGGAGAAGGGCGCGCGCCTGCTCAATGCCATCGCCACCCGCATGGCCGAGCTGCTCCGCAACCCAGCGCTCTGGGCCTGACGCCGATGCCCGACCACCCACTGGTCATCGGTCACGCCGCCTGGGCCGCGCTCGCCGCGCCGCCCCCCGGCATCACCTTCGCCCGCGAGGAGGGCCGCCTCGACCCGGCGGAATACACCGCAGTGGTCCGCGCTTCCGGCCTCGTGCGCCCGGTGGACGACGCGGCCCGCATGGCGGCGATGGTCGCCAGCTCCAACCTCATCGTCACCGCCCGCGACGAGGCGGGCCGCCTGATCGGCGCCGCGCGCAGCTTCACCGATTTCGCCTATGGCTGCTACCTCTCCGACCTCTGCGTGAACCCGGCCGGGCAGGGGAGGGGCATCGGCCGCGGCCTCATCGCCGAGACCAAGCGCATCATCGGACCAGGCTGCATGCTGCTGCTGCTCTCGGCGCCGGACCCGATGAGCTGGTACCCGAAGCTCGGCATGGAACGCGTCGCCAACGGCTTCATCATCCGCCGCGACGGCTAGGCTGCAGTTTTCAGCTGTGACGGTGCGGTCTTCGGAGAGCAGCAAGCGCCGACGTGGATGATCCAGAGCCCGGCTCTGGCGAATACCCTGACGACGAAATCGAGGAACGCAGGCGTATCGCCGTACCCGGCGATAGGCCGCTGCCGCCCGGAGGGGTGCGAGTGGGCAGCCCCACGGTGGTGCGCGGCTACCGGAACTGATCGGAGGCAGCGTGCGTCCTGGCGAGACGCGAAGGACAGGCAGGGCAGTTGATGGCCCACAAGCCCGCGTGGACCTGACTTCCCAGACCGTGCCGCCTCAGCGGATCAGGAACCCGGCCCGGACGGCGCGCCTTCCGCCCAGATCAGCAGGGCATCAAGCGCCGGGCAGAGCGCCTGCCCCCAGTCGGTCAGATGGTACTCGACCTTCGGAGGCACCTGATGGTGGACGATGCGAGCGACGACGCCGTCCGCCTCGAGCTGGCGCAGCTGCTGGATCAGCATCTTCTGCGAGACGCCGGGAATGGCTCGCTCGAGATCGGAGAAGCGTCGGACCTGTCCACCGAAGAGCTGAAACAGGATCACCAACTTCCAGCGTCCTTCCAACACCCTGATGGCGGTCTGCACGCCCTGCGCAGCCGTTTCCGGCGTGTGCGGCACACGCTTACTCTGGGGTAAGTCGCTTACCTTTCCGTTCGTTCTTGTCATTCGGGCAGCCTAGAAACAGCTTCACCCCAGCGCAAGAAAGCTACGGAGACTCATCATGAGCAGCGAAATGCCAACACCGATCGCAGCCTATGTCGCGGCGGATGCCCGGCTCGATGCCGACGGCATGCTGGCGCCATTCGCCCGGGACGCGGTGGTCCGCGACGATGGCGGCCGCCATGTGGGCATTGACGAGATCAGGAACTGGATCCAGTCGGCGACGGTCGCCAGCCGGGCCGTCTTCACCCCCGAGACTTGGCGAGAGCAGGATGGCCACGTCGTCGTGGTCGGCTCGACCACGGGTAATTTCCCCGGCAGCCCGATCCGCTTCACCTTCAGCTTCACGCTGCGGGACGGCGCGATCTCCGGGTTGGAGATCGCCTGATGCCGACGCACGACAACCCCCGCGAGTTCGAGGGACGCCGAGTCCTCGTCACCGGGGGCAGCAAAGGTGCCGGTCGAGCAACTGTGCAACGCTTCCTCGGTGCAGGAGCCCGGGTGATGAGCGCGGCGCGTCACAGGCCTGCGGACCCTGCGGGCGCCGATTTCGTGGCGACCGACCTCACGGAGGCGGGCGGAGCGTGTGTTCTTGCGGAGGCGGCCATGGAGCGGCTCGGGGGCGTGGATGTGCTGGTGCATGTCCTCGGCGGCTCCACCGCACCGGGCGGGGGCTTCGCCGCCCTGACGGAGGAACATTGGCGCGCCGAACTCGACCTGAACCTGATGCCGGCGGTTCGGCTCGATCGACTGCTCCTGCCGCAGATGATCGCGCGCGGGTCCGGGACGGTGATCCATGTCGCGTCCATCCAGCGCCGCCTGCCGCTGCATGATTCCACGACGGCCTACGCTGCGGCGAAGGCCGCGTTGACAACCTACAGCAAGGCGCTCTCGAAGGAAGTCGGGCCGAAGGGCGTGCGGGTGAACGTCGTCTCACCAGGCTGGATCTACACGGAAGCGGCGGATGCGCTGGTGCAGCGGCTCGCGGCCAGCAGCGGCGGCACACCGGAGACCGCGCGCCAGGGCATCCTGGATGCGCTTGGCGGCATCCCGCTCGGTCGCCCTGCCAAGCCGGAGGATGTGGCGGAGTTGATTGCCTTTCTCGCCTCCGACCGGGCGTCGGCGATCCACGGCGCGGAATACGTCATAGACGGCGGCACCATCCCAACAATGTAGCCGCACTGGCTGCCGTATCGGGGCGGTCTCCCGAACCATCCCGGCAGGTTTCCCCTGGCTGCGCGACACGATCCACGGCAACGCGGGCGGCCAGGTGTTCGCATCCCTGCAAGGCGCCGGCGTAGTCGATTGAGCTGTCTTGGTCCGTGCTTCGATATTGACTACAGCTGAAACAAATGGCCGTCATTTGATTGCCGTAATACAGGAAATCCGGGCACTTCTTCGTATATATCGCCCAACCGCCGCATGCGCTGAAATATCCGAGGGGACATTAAGATGACCGAGACACATGCAATTAGGCCTTTTAACTTTGTTTCTACATCACATGCCAAGCTGGCCGTCACGAATAGCGGGGGTTCCGGCACTCCGTTGCTGCTTATCCATGGAAATTCATCATGTCGCCAGGTCTTCGCGCGCCAGATGCGAAGCGACTTCGCCGCGCGATGCCGCCTGATCACCTTCGACCTGCCGGGCCACGGCCAGTCCGAGGATGCGCACGATCCCGCCCGCACCTACTCCCTTCCGGGACTTGCCGACTGCACGGTGGAATTGCTGGAACGCCTTGGGGTCAGCAGCGCCGTCGTGCTGGGATGGTCGCTAGGCGGCCATGTCGCCATCGAGATGCTGTCCCGCTTCAAGGGCATGAAGAGCCTGATCCTCACCGGCACGCCTCCCATCCGGCGCGGCGGCTTCGTGGAAGGCTTCGTTTCATCGCCGGCTGACGGCCTTGCCGCGCGCCGCCATCTTTCCGAAGCCGAGGTGGACACCTTCGCCCGGGCGATGTTCGGCGAGCCGGTGGAGCCTTTCCTCCAGGGCGCGATCGGCCGTTCGGACGGCCGCTGCCGACAGGGGCTCTTCGAGGCTTCGCGCGCAGGGCTCGGCGTCGATCAGCGCCTCGCGGTCGAAGGCAGTGCCCTGCCGGTTGCCGTCATCAATGGCGCGGCCGATCCCCTGATCAGGCTCGACTACCTCGATGACGTTGCCTACCGCAACCTTTGGGAGGAGCGCTGTCATCGCCTGGACGGGGCGGGCCATGCACCGTTCTGGCACGCCGCCGACGCGTTCAACGCCCTGGTGGGGCGTTTCCTTGGCGAACTGGAGCGCGAGCCTGCAGGACCCGAGGGCCCGGCCGTCGGATGTGCTCAGAAGATGGCCTCGACCCAGGCGTCCAGGATGTAGCCCGCGCCACGGCCGGTTCTGATAAGCTTCGGCGAGGAGGGATCGGCCTCGATCTTGCGCCGCAGCCGCATCACCTGCGCGTCGATCGTGCGATCGTGGATATCCTCATGCGCCCGGGTCGCGCGCATGAGCTGCGCGCGGGCAAGCGGCCGGCCGGGCGTCCCGAGCAGGGCCAACAGCAGCGCATACTCGGTCTTCGTGACATCCACCGTCCGGCCTGCCGGATTCGTCAGCGTCCTGCTGCGCTGATCCAGCACCCAGCCATCGAAGCGGTAGCCGCCCTGGAAGCCGGGTGCGGCGTCGCGGCGCCCCGCCTCATGCCGGCGCAAGGTCGCCCGCACGCGCGCGAGCAGCTCGCGAAGGTTCAACGGTGCGCAGAGGACGTCGTCGGCGCCAAGCTCGAGGGAGACGATCCTGTCGAGGACGGTGTAGTGCTGCCCCACGACCAGGATGACGGGCACCTCGGACTGCGCACGGATGCTCCTCAGCATCTCGGCCCCGTCGTCATCCGTGGCCCGGGCATCCACCACCACGAGGCTGAACGGCCCCCGCTTGAGATGACGTGCCGCATCTGCGTGGGTGACACCAAGGGACAGGCACTGGCGGCTGGCCAGGTAGCTTATGGACATGCCGCGGGTCGCGGGATCGTCGTCCACCACGAGCACGCGTCCCGGAACAGCGCCATCAGGGCAAGGCGGCTCCGGCCCGCAGCGCTCAGGAATTGCAAGATGACCCATGGAATCCGCAACCTCCGTCCTGGGGGAAGTGGGGCGCGAGGTCCGTCACCGCGATCCGGCTCATGCGGCGCGGCAAGGACTGTCGCCGGTCTCGATGACGCCTTCGGGACCCCAAGCCAAGGGGGTCCCGAAGCAGCGGCGGCTACAACCCGTGTGCCTTGCGGATCACCTCCGCAGCCCGCTCGCCGATGATCGCGCAGGGCGCCTGCGTGTTGCCGGTTGTCACGCGCGGCATGATCGAGCCGTCCGCCACCCGCAGGCCGTCCACACCGTAGACCCTGAGCGTATTGTCCACGACCGACATCTCGTCCCGCCCCATCTTGGCTGTGCAGCTCTGGTGCCAATAGGTGACGGCGGCGTCGCGGATGTAGAGGTCGAGCGCCTCGCCCTTCAACTCACCCGGCATGGCCTCGCCGCGCACGAAGGGACGGAAGGCCCGCGCATTCCCCAAGGAGCGGCAGAGCTCGACGCAGGTTCTCGCCGTCGCCAGGTCCGCCGGATCGGACAGGAAGTCCGCGTCCACGGCAACCGGCGCCGACGGGTCCGAGCTCCGCAGGCGCAGGCGCCCGCGGCTGGCAGGCTGTGCGAGCCCCGCAAACATCGTCCACCCATGCGCCGGCACGCCCCGCGCTGCCGTCCGGTCGCTCGGGACGGGAAACTCCACCTGGCAGAACAGAAGGTCCGGTGCATCGAGATCGGGCCGGCTCTTCCAGTACAAGGTCGCCTCGCTGCCGCTGTTGCGGGGCGCGATCGGCTCGGCATACTCCCAGGTGCAGCCAAAGGAGACATGGTCCTGGAAGTTCCGACCGACGCCCGGCAGGTGCTGCAGAAGCGGGATGCCCACGCGCCCGAGTTCTTCGCGGTCGCCGATGCCGGAGTGCATCAGCACCTTTGGCGTCTGCATCGCGCCCAGCGACAGCACGACCTCGGCACTGGCGCCCACCGTCATGACCCGGCCGTCGCGCAGGAATTCAACGCCTGTCGCACGACGGCCGTCGAACACCACGCGACGCAGAAGGGCGCCGGTCAGCACGGTCAGGTTGGGCCGGTCGAGCCAGGGGTGGAGATAGGCCCGGTACAGGGAATGGCGGCGGCCGTTGCGGACCAGGATGTCGCTGATGGCGGCACCACCATCGCCCTCCATCATGCGGCCGTTTGGATGCTCGAAGGTGGGGATGCCGATCTCGCTCGCGGCGTCGAGCATCGCGCACGCGATCGGGCTCGGATCAGGCGCGGGCTGCACCCAGACCGGCCCGCCGGTTCCCCGGAACTGCGGGTCGGGTGTGCCCTGCCAATTCTCGATCCGGCGGTAGATGTCGAGAACGTTCTTGTAGCCCCAGGCCGGATCGCCCGATTCCAGGGCGAAGAAGTCCCAGTCGCTGCGATGCCCGCGCGCCCACACCGCCACGTTGATGCTCGACCCGCCGCCCAGCCCCTTGCCCATGGACAGCGCGAGCTGCCGCCCGTTCAGGTGTGGGTTCGGCTCAGCCTGGAAACCCCAGTCTCGCTCGCTGCCGAGATTGGTCGGCCACAGCGCCGGGTCCAGCACGGATTCGGCCTCGTCGCTGCCGCCAGCCTCGAGCAGCAGCACCTGAACCTGCGGGTTCTCCGCCAGTCGCCGGGCGACGACCGAACCGGAGGCGCCGGCCCCGCAGACGATGACGTCGTAACGGGGTTGCAGCTCGGCCGTCAGCCGCGTCTGGTTGTCACGGACACGCATGGAGAAATCGCGCTCCTCGGAGGAGGCAATGTCGGTCATGGTCTGAAATTCCTTCCTGTTCCGGGCGGCATCATCCGGACGCGCCGTCCCCGGCCGGCCTGCTGGCGCCAGCCAGGGCAGCAGCCGGTGCCGGCGCTGTCCCGGCGCCGGTCATCGCCGGATCGATATCGCAATGGTCAGCGTGTGGCGCGGATGGCCTGCTGCGCTGCTTCGTTGATGACGCCGGCGACAACCTTGGGTTGCGTCATGAAAACGGCGTGGCTGGCCGCGACCTCGGTGACCTTGGCCCCGATGCGGCTCGCCATGTGGCGCAACATGCGGAGGTCGAAGGCCTTGTCGTCGGTTGCGATCACCGCCCAGCTCGGCCGGCTGCGCCAGGCGGCCTGGGACAGCTTCGTGCCGAATGCGGACATGGCGATCGGCACCTGAGAGTCGCGCATGAAGGCCGCCTCGGCGTCGCTGGTGTCGGCGGCGAAGCCGGCCTTGAAATTCTCCGCCTTCACGAAGCCGAAGCCATCGCCATGGGTGTCGATGACGAATTCGGGCGGTGTGACGAAGCCGGCATATTGCTGGGCGGTGGTTTCGCCGGCGTCGGGGGAGAGGGCGGAGACATAGACGAGACCAGCGACCTTCGGGTGGACGCCTGCCTCGGTGATGACGGTGCCGCCCCAGCTATGGCCGACGAGGATGGTGGGCCCGTCCTGGCGGTCGAGGATGCGCCGTGTGGCGGCAACGTCGTCGGCGAGCGAGGTGAGCGGGTTCTGGACCATGCTGACGCGGTAGCCCCGAGCGCTGAGCTCGTCATAGACGCCGCGCCAGCCGGAGGCATCGGCGAAGGCGCCATGCACGAGGACGACGTTTCTGGCCGGCTGCGGGCCGGGACCCTGGCTGGCGGGCTGCGCCTGGGCGGCAGCGGCAACGATTGTGGCGGCGGCGGCAGACGCGACGATGTCACGACGGGTGGGGGACATGACGAGAGTTCCTTTGCGAGGGAGCGGGAAGCGGGCGGCGACGTCGCGTTCAGCCCGCGTGGAGGCTGGGAGGTGCGGGCGCATGACATCCACAGGCGTCATGCAGATGCCGGGCGGGAGCATCGCACCGACCCGAAAGTCATCCACGGCCTTCGCCGCGGCTCCGCGCAGCTCAGCGGCGGCCGAAGCCAGGCCATGCCTGCGAAAGGGGCACCGCCGCGCGGGATCGGTGTTCACAGTCGAATCTCCCATGCCCGGCACGTCGCAACCGGGCGACGACCGAGGCGGAGAATCACGCTCTGGCGGCTTGAAGTCCTCGTCGCGCCGCCAAATAGATCCAAATTTCCGGAGCAAGGAGGGATGCATGCGCGCGGCGCCGTGCCGCTCGCAACAGGGCTCGCCCGCATCCCGGTAGCCGCGTAAGGAGCGTCCAGGCCGCAGCTCGGCCCTCCGCCCCCGGCTGGGGGTAGGTCGGCCGCACGCGTCGCGTGTAGTGTGCGTTCGATCGGATGATGGCGGCCGGTGCATGGCAGCGCCGAGCGAAGAAATGCAAATTTTTCCAAAGGGAGGGGCGTCGTCATGGCCGAGACCGCGAAAGCTTTCGCCTTCGGGCCCTTTCGCCTGGTCCCGGACCGTCGCACCCTTGTCGCCGAGGGCAGGGAGGTCCCGATCCGCGGGCGCGCCTTCGACCTGCTCCTGGCCCTGGTCGAGCGGCGCGACCGCGTTGTCTCGAAGGACGAACTCATGGAGTTGGTCTGGCCAGGCCGCGTCGTGGAGGAGGGGAACCTCACCGTCCATATCGCCGGCCTGCGCAAGCTCCTTGGCAGCGGAATCATCGCCACGCTATCCGGGCGAGGGTACCGGTTCGTCGCCGCCGTCACCGAAATCCCGGCTGAAGAGGGATGGCAGCCCCCGCCTGCCTCCGCTCTCTTGCTATCGGTCCGGGCGGAGGCGCCGGGCCCGGCGGGTTCCCCGCCATGGCCGGGGGACCTGCCGCGACCACTGACGAAGCTCGTCGGCCGCGACGGCGACCTCGAACGGGTCGAGGTAGGTCTGCGCGAATCGCACCTCGTCACGGTCGTGGGGGCCGGCGGTGTGGGCAAGACAAGGCTCGCCCTCGCAGCTGCCGACCGCATCCGGCACGGCTACCCGGATGGCGCCTGGTTCGCCGATCTCGGCCCGGTGAAGGAGCCTCGCCTTGTCGCAGCCACCATCGCTGCCGGCCTTGGTGTCGATGTCGGCGACGGCGACGCGCTCCACGTCGTGATTGCGGCCCTGGCGGGCCGGCGCGGGCTGCTGGTGCTCGACGGCTGCGAGCACCTGCTGCGCGCCGCCGCCGACGCAGCCGAGGCGATCTTGCGAAGCTGCCCCGGCATCGTGATCCTGGCGACCAGCCGCGAGCCGCTCCGCGCCGAGGGCGAGCGGCTCCATCGGCTGCAGCCTCTGGACGCGGCGGCACCCGGTGTCGCGGTCACCGCCAAACGGCTGGCGGACTACCCTGCCAGCGAGCTCTTCGTCGAGCGCGCCCGCGCGGCGCTCGGCGAGTTCGTGCCGGGCGATGCCGAGGCGGGCGAGATCATGAAAATCTGCCAGCGGCTAGACGGCATCCCGCTTGCCATCGAGCTCGCGGCCCCGGCGCTGCAGGCCATGACCCTGACGGAGCTCCGCGAGAGGCTGGAGCGTCACTTCGAGCTGCTCACCGCCGGGCGGCGGACGGCGCTGGCGCGACAGCAGACGCTCAGGGCCACGATCGGCTGGAGCCTCGACCTGCTGGAACCCTTGGAGCGCGCGCTTCTGCTGCGGCTGTCCGTCTTCAGCGGCACCTGGACCGCCGGCTCCGCCGCCTTCCTGGCGGGCTGCGCAGCCGGGGAGGACGCAGTCTGCGGCCTGATCGCCGCGCTGGTGGACAAGTCGCTGGTCCAGGCAGACCTGACAGGGGTACAGGCCCGCTACCGCCTGTTGGCTTCGACACGCTACTACGCCGCCGAGCGCCTTTCCGCGTCCGCCCTGGCCGAGGCTCGGCGCAGCCTGGTGCAATGGCTGGTGAAGGCCTACGAGCGGGCCGAGGCGGATTGGCCGTTCATGGCGGACAACGACTGGTTCGCCCTTTATGCGCCAGAGATCGAGAACCTGCGGGCAGGGTTGGCCTGGGCCTTCGGACCGGACGGCGACGAGCGCCTCGGCGTCGAGCTGGCGAGCCATACCGAGCATGTCTGGGCCGAACTTTCGCTGACGGGCGAGCTGCACGACTGGTTCGACCTGGCGATCTCCAGGATCGACGAGGCAACGCCGCCCGAAGTTGCAGGCCGGTTGTGGCTTGGTCGCTGCGGGTGGATCGCTCCTAGGGGCGCCCAGGCGCTCGACGCCGCGCGCCGGGCAGCTGCGCTGTTCCGTGCCGCCGGCAGCCCGGTCGATCTTGGGCGGGCGCTATGGCGGCAAGCCTGGCAGCACACCCTTTCGGGCAACCTCGCCGCCGCCGGACCCCTAGTCGACGAGGCCGAAAGCCTGCTCCGCGGCGAAAGGGCGAGCAAGGCCCTTGTCTCCTGCCTGAGGGCCCGGGCCGTCTTTCGCTTGCGCGGCAACCAGCCTGCTGCGGCGCGCGCAGACCTGGAGGAGGCACTCTCCATCGCCCGGCGCCTCCGCAGCCCGCGCGACATCGCCCTGACGCTAGGAAGCATGGCCGAATTCCACTGTGCGGGAGGCCGGATGGGAGAAGCCATCGCGGTCGCGCAGGAAGCGCTGGCCTCTCTCGAGCCGGCGCAGGCACGCTCCGCCTGGGTGCAGCATATCGCCGGGGCCGTGGCATCCTACCGGCTTGCGGAAGGCGACATCGCCCGTGCCCGCCCGATCATTGCGGAGAGGCTGACAGCAGCCCGCCTCATGGGCCTGCCGCATGAGGTGGCCGCCAATCTCGAGAGGCTGGCGCTGATCGCCGCGATGGAGGGCGACCTCGCCACGGCCGGGCGGCTCTTTGGCTATGTCCAGTTCTGTCATGCGCAGCGCGGCATCCTGCGCAGCTTCGGCTCGCAGGCCGTTCATGACCGGCTGCTGGCGGTGCTGCGCCAGCGTCTGACCCCGGACGAGCTGGAGCGGATGACGGCGCGCGGAGCCTGCCTTGACGAGGAGGAAATGGTGGCGGAGGCCTTCGCTATCGCGTCGCGGTCATGACGCGGCATGCCGGTGCGTTGCGGCGGTGGCTGCAAGCCAGCTTATGTCGGGACGCCGTGGGTCCGAAGAAACGGCAAGACCACACGGAGAAGTGAGACACGCACAAGGGGGAAAGGCGTGGTGCTCCGCGCCTGGAGGCGAGCGTTCTCGCCGCTCCGTGTTTCCATTGTAGCCGAAGCGGCAGCTCCGGACATTCACCTGCGACATGGCGGAGCGATGGAGGCGGTGCGCTCTCCGAGGGCGCAGGACACGGAGTTTTCCCCATGCACATTCCGAACCGCGCTTCATGGAACGCTGGGCCAGACCTGGCCTCGCTTGTCCACCATGGCCGACACGCCGCTCGGCCATTGCACCTCATTCGGCGGCTTGAGCTTTGGGCCCAGCGATGCTACCGCGCCCGCATCGCGGAGGCGGAGCTCGCCTCGATGAGCGACAGCATGCTTGCCGATATCGGCATGTCACGATGCGAAGTGACCCGGCTCGTGCGCCGCGGCGGGGGCGAGTGACCGCCATGCAGTCGATGACTTCCGCACGGGCCGCCACACCGGACTTCGCCGTGCGCAAGCACTTGATCGAGGTGGACGGCTCGCCCCTTCATGTCTTGGACGCGGGCCGTGGCGACACGGTGCTGCTCGGCCACAGCTATCTCTGGAGCGCCGAGATGTGGCGCCCGCAGGTCGAGGTGTTGGCGCGCCACTACCGCGTCGTCGTTCCCGACCTGTGGGGACATGGCGGCTCTGGCCGTCTCCCGGAGGTCACGCAGGGCGTCGGCGGCCTCGCGCGCCAGCACCTCGCCTTGATGGACGCGCTGGGCATTGAGAGCTTCGCCGTATGCGGTTTGTCGGTTGGCGGCATGTGGGCATTCGAAATGGCCTGCCTCGCGCCGCACCGCGTGCGGGCAATGGCCTTGCTCGACAGCTTCATCGGCGCCGAGCCGCAGCCGGCGAAGCTCCGCTTCTTTGGCATGTTGGACGCGGTAGCCAGCGCAGGCGCGGTTTCATCGCACGTGCTGGACGCCGTCGTGCCGATGTTCTTCGCGCCCGACATCGTATCGTGCCGGCCGGACCTCCCGGCGCGCTTCCGCGCCGCCTTGCAGGACTGGCCGCGTGACCGGTTGCTGGACAGCGTCGTGCCGCTCGGCCGCATGATCTTTGGGCGCCGGGATGCCTTGGATGACGCACCACGGCTTCGCATGCCCCGCATCGTGCTGCATGGCGCGGCCGATATCCCGCGCAGCGTGGAAGAAGCTGAGCGCATGGCGAGCGCGCTCGCCTGCCAGCTCGCCGTGCTGCCGGGCGTTGGCCACATCGCGTCGCTGGAGGCGCCGGAGGTGGTGACGGACCACCTTCTCGGCTTCCTCCAGCATGCGGGGCTGTGCGCCTCGGCTTGACACCGGGCCCGGCGGCAAGCGGCCTGCGCTGCGCACGGGCCTGCCCTGCCTTTCGGGAGAAAGCGGCGCCTGACCAGTGCCGCAGCCAATCGGCACCGGGCGTCCATGACATTTGTAACCATTAGGCCGGCGGCGCGACATGTGCCTGCAACAAGCACCCCGCATATGCCGCGGACGGGTCCGTCGGCCGGTCGCACGCCGGCGGGCGCCATGCGCAGCAGGGCCGGCCCGGACGGACGCCCATGGCAATCACGACGATGGCAGGACGATGCTCGATACCGCTACGACGTTGCAGACGATCGAAGACCACCCCACCGAAACCGGACCCGCCTCCTGGTCGCCGAGGGTTCTCGTCGTGGACGACGACCCCGACATGCGCCGGATGATCGTAAGCTTCCTGGGCAGTAATGGCCTGCATGCGCTCGAGGCGGTCGAACGACAGGAAGTGGAGCGTCAGCTGGCGCGTGACGACCTGGCGCTTATGGTGCTTGACCTACGGCTGGGCGCGCAGAGCGGGCTCGACCTGCTGCGCGAAACTCGCGCCCGCTCCGATATCCCCGTCATCATCGTCACCGGCGAGCGCCGGGACGAGGTGGACCGCGTGATCGGCCTGGAGCTCGGCGCCGACGACTATGTCACCAAGCCCTTCAGCCTGCGCGAGCTGCTGGCGCGCATCCGCGCCGTGCTGCGCCGCCAATCCAGCCATCCCGGACTCCGGCGCGTCGCGGTGCGGCATCGCTTCGAAGGCTGGATGCTGGACCGCCGCCTCCGCCGCCTGACGGCGCCCGACGGTGCGGAGGTGCACCTTACCAAGGGAGAGTTCGCGCTGCTCTGCGCCTTCCTCGATGCACCTGGCCGACCGCTCTCCCGCGAAAGCCTCTTGAAGGCCACACATCTGCATGAAGATGTCTTCGACCGCAGCATCGACGTGCAGGTGCTGCGGCTGCGGCGCAAGCTCGACGCCGGCGGCGCGGCCGGCATGATCCGCACCGAGCGCGGCATTGGCTACATCTTTGATGTGGCGGTCGTGCGCGTGTGATGCGCGTGGCGCTGCGTCTGACCAGCGTGCCGCTCGCTGCGCTGCTGCTCGCCGCTATCCTGGTAAGCCGCAGCCTGGAGGGGGAGCGCGAGGGTCCGGCCCATTCAGGCGTGACCGAAACGACGGAAGGTCTCCACCCCATCGGCGTCCTGCACCCGATGGTCGTTGAAGAGCGCCGGCGCGCACTGGGTGAGCGTCTTTTCGTCGATCCGCGCCTGTCTGGCGACGGCTCGCGCGCCTGCGCCTCCTGTCACGACTTGCGGACCAACGGCGCCACGGCGAACCGGCGCGACTTAGGATTGGACGGGCAGGAGCTGCCCTTGAACACTGCCACCGTGTTCAATGCGGCCTTCAGCTTCCGCCTCGGCTGGGAGGGCGGTGCACGCAGCCTGGAAGCGCACGCCGAAGCCTTGCTCCGCAGCCCCGCCATCATGGGCACGAGCCCCGACATGGTGCTGGGGCGCCTGTCCGCTGACCCGTCCGCCGTCGCGGCCTTCTATGATGCCTATCGCCGGCCTCCGGACAAGGAGGCGCTGCTTGACGCGCTCGCTACCTATCAGCGCAGCCTCGTAACGCCGGGCAGCCCTTTCGACAGGTGGCTCGCCGGCGAAGCCGAAGCGATCACGCCGGAGGAACGAGCAGGGTACACGCTGTTCCGCAGCGTGGGCTGCGCTGCTTGCCACCAGGGCACGAATGTTGGCGGCAATCTTTTCCAGCGGCACGGTATTTTCCATGCGCTGGCGGCGCCCGAGCCGCAGATCCTGCGCGTGCCAAGCCTGCGCAACGTCGCGGTGACTGCGCCCTATTTCCATGACGGCAGCGCGGCCACGCTGGAAGAGGCGGTGCGCGGCATGGGGCTCGCCCAGCTCAACCTTGTGCTGGACGACGAACAGATCGCCTCCATCATCGCCTTCCTGCGGACGCTGACCGGCAGGTACCGCGGCATGCCGCTTGCCGCTCCGCCGTGAGGTTCGGCATCCTGCCCGCCGTGGCGGCAGTCCTGCTCCTGCTCACTTGGCTGCTCTTGAGGGGCTTCGCCGTGGACGGGCAGCCCATCGACACGGCCATGCAGTTGCTGGACGAGATCGAGCTGGCCGAAGCCGCCATGCGACGCGACCTGCTTTCCGCCCGCGTGGGGCTGCTGCGCGACTACGACCCCCTCGTTCGGGCCGAGGGGCAGGTCGAGGCCGCGATCACGCGGCTGCGCGAGCTCGCCACGCCTGCGCATGTCGAGCGGCTGGAAACCTGGCGCGTCCGGCAGCAGGCACTGGTCGAGGCAAGCAAGAGTGCCAATGCGCTGCTGCAGAATTCGCTGGCGCAGTTCGGGCGCCTGACGGCCCGCCTCTCTGCCCCGTCCGGTAGCGGCGTGCCCTTGGCTGGGGCCGGCAGGCTTGGCTCGGCAATGCTGCACCTGACACTCGACACATCGGCGCCCGTGCTCGAAGAAGTGCGGCGCGGCCTTGCCTACATGGGCCAAAAAGCCGCGACGGGCAGCGAAGTCGAGCCGGCTGCAGCCCTGCTCGCGCATGGCTGGCTGCTGCACGACCTGCTGCCGCGCGCGGACGGGCTGCTGCGCGACCTCTTCGCCAACGCGAGCGGGCCAGCGCGGGAGATGATCGCCACGGAGCTGCAGGCCCGGCGCAACGCGCAGGAAGCTGTGGCACGGCGCTACCGGCTGCTGCTCTATGCCAGCGCGCTCCTGCTGCTGGGCGGCCTGCTGCTGCTGGGCGTTCGACTGCGTGCCAAGTCGCTCGCCATGCAGCGTCACCTTGCCTTCGAGCACATGCTGGCACGCCTCTCGGCCCGCCTGATCGGCACCAGCCAGGGCGATTCGGAGGCCAGCCTCGGTCAGGCGCTGGAGGAAATCGCCCGGCGCCTGGGCGCGCAGCGTGCCTATCTGTTGATCGCAGGCAAGGCTTCCCGCGCACATCTCTGGGCGGAGGATGGCAAGGCGCCGACGCCGGGCTGGAGGGAGGCCGCGATCGCGGTGGCTGCCCGCTATTCGCCTTCGGCGGCGGGCACGCTGAGCCTGCCTCCCCAGCATCCCGGATTGCGCGACATGCCGGGCAGGCCATACGCCTGTTTCGCGGTGGTGCGTCGGCTGGAGGGCAACATTACGGCCCTGCTCGGCTGCGACCTGACGCGTCCCGGACGTGTGCCGTCGGAAGAGGAGCTTGGTTCGCTCGGACTCGCGCTCGACGCAGTCCTCAACCTCGTGACCCGGAGCTGCCTGGAGGCGGAGCGGATGCGCCTGGCCGCGCAGGAGGCACAGTCACGGCAGATGCAGGTGCTCGGCACCTTCGCCAGCGGCATCGCGCACAATTTCAACAACATCATCGGTGCCATAATGGGCTTCGCCGAGATGGCGCAGGCAGAGCCTTCCGGGGCACGGATCGGCGATATCCGCCGTGCCGCGGAACGCGCACGAGACCTGACCTCCGACATTCTCACATTCGGGGGACAGCAGCCGAAGCCGCAGGGCGAGGTGGATGTCCGCAGCCTCCTCGCGGAGACGGCGACGTTGGTGCGCGCCATGCTTCCTGCGGAGGTGCGGCTGGTCGTCGATCCGCCGCGCGAGGTCACCATGGTCTTGGGCGATGCGACACGTCTGCAGCAGGTCATCGTGAATCTCTGCCGCAATGCTGCGCAGGCGATGGGCGGCGGAGGGGAGATCACGATAGAGGTCGAAGCGCGCATCCTCCACGCGAAGCTGGCGCTTCGGCTCGGCGAGCTTCGGCCCGACCACTACCTCCTCATCCACGTGCTGGACACGGGGCCGGGCATGGACGAACCGACACTCGGTCGCATCTTCGAGCCTTTCTTCACTACCCGCCCGGCGGGGCACGGGCTTGGCCTGGCGACGGTACGCGAGATCGTCCTGGCCCATGGCGGCGGCATCGCGGTGCAGAGCGCTCCGGCGCAGGGGAGCCGCTTCGAGGTGTGGCTGCCGCGCGCCATCGCCGCGGAGGCGGCGCGGCGCGAGCTGCCGCGCGGCGAGGGCGGGCTGGTGCTGCTTCTGCACGACGACGACCGCTTGCCGCACGAGGAGGAACTGCTTGCCGCACTCGGGTACGAGCCGCGGGGCTTTCGCGCCGCGGCCGCCGCCTTGGAAGCATTGCGCGGCGCACCCCATCGCTTCGAGGCCGCACTGCTTCCGGAAGGCACCCCGGAATTGGCGAGGGCGATCCGCCGTGCGGCACCCGGGCTGCCGGTCATCCTCGCAGGTGTGCCGCAGATGGCCGATGTCCATTGCATAAGCTGGCCGCTGCGGGCGGAGGAGCTGGCTGCGACGCTGCATCGCAGCCTAGCGCGATCCACCCGGCCGACTGGGCAATCCCGCTCCGCTGTTGCATCGCCCGCATCGGGCGTGGGGTTACCGAGGTAGCCGAAAGGCGCCGGTCCGACATCGTCGGGTTGCGCGACGCGTCCACTCTCCTTCCGTCAACCAGAAGGAGGTCGTTATGGACGACATCGCCCGCCCCATCACGGCTTGCGCGCCCCCCAGCCGCGCTACGCCAAGCCGTCGCGCCACATATTGCGCTGTGGCTGCGCTCAGCCTCGGCCTGCTGCCGGCCCTGTCTGCCGCGCAACCATACTACCCGCACATCATCGGTTCCGGCGAGGATCGGACGGTTGACCACGGCCCCGGCCCGCACGGCAACATCGTCGGTGGCGGCCACGTGATCGTCAGCGGAGGCGGCGAGAACATCACGTTCACCCGTCTCGATCCTCAGCTCGGTCAACCGCCGCGTGCCGGGATGATGCCGGTCACCCTCGGCAGCAGCGAGAGTGCGACGGTCTGGGTGCCGGCGGACACCGAGCGGCTGTGGCAGGCGCTGATCGGTGGTGATGGCTCGATGCCCGAGTCTGGTCCGCCGGGCACGTCAGTCCGGAAGGCGTCGCGCCAGGCCGAGCCACAGGGCTGACAAAGGGCTGGCTGCGGGGGGCGTGGGGACACGCCTTCCGCTGTCAGCTGGGTCGGGCATTGCCGGGCACCCTGGGGCGGAGGTGCTCCACACGGGCTGCTCCGGAGCATGGACTCCGCAACTGGCCGCTGCGACTGCGCTGGCAGGAGCACGGCGGCCCAGCCCGGTCGGGTCGCCCCTCGCGGCATAGCCTCCACCCCCACATGACCGAGACGATGCTGTGCGACCCGCCCGTCCTGGACGACAACCGGGCGGGCCTCTGTCATGGACCGGTCCCTGGCCGCCGCTCCGGCGTCATCGAGCAGCCCATCGATGCAACATGTGGGAATACGCAAGAGGGCCACTGAGCATCCAATGGCTCTTGGTCCACCCTGAACTGCCGCATCTCGGACACCTCTGTCGCAAGCCTTTGGGCGTCCGCGAAAACAGGTCGTCCTCGACGCCGCCTCAGCGTGGATGATGGGTTGTACGCTGCAGCAAGCGTCGGACTTGCGCGGGAAACCACCGCTCTCCTCCGCGTGGCGTACGCACACCCCGGGCGGTGAGCGCGTCGGCGAGTTGCTGCAAGGTGATGGCGCCGGCGCGGCGCGCGACTTCGAGATAGGGCAGCACCTCCATCGCGCGCTGCGTCGCGGCCGCCGACGAGGCCGCCCGAGCCGTCTTGCCCGTCTCGGCGTTGCCGGACCGGCGCCGTGGGCGGCCAAGCTCGATCTTCCTTGCCGTCACTTCCGCGAGCGCCGCCTTGGCATGCTCAGGATTGCGCCTCATCTGGGCTCACGCAACCTGCGGGGAGGCATGTCGGATTGCCGGCACTCTGCAGCGCACAGGAGGCCATACCCCCGGCATGATGACGTCGTCACAGCCATGCACGACGCTGCCGTGGCAGCGAAGCCTCCAGGTTAGAGCAGAATCCCTGGCCATCAGGCACCTCCCCGAACGATAGCCGTCGCGAGCCCGGCGACGCCGCGGTCGAGGTGGAAAGCCTTCACAAGGTCGCCCGTGAATTCCGGGACTGCGGCCCAGCGCAGGTGGATCGCATCGAAGAAGTCGCTCGCCTCCACCGATGAGGAGGAGTTGCTGTCCCAATACTCCGCGCCGCTTCCAGCCAGGGCGGTTTGCAGGGCGGTGTTGAAGCGGCCCAGATAATCGCCTGCGGGGTCGTGCAGCCTTCTCCATTCCGGGTGAAGGGGCGTGGACACGACCATGAAGCGGCGTCCGTCCTGCCGCAGCTTCGCTGCGAGCCGCGACAACGCCTCGAGGCAGGCGGGATCCGCCTCGGCGACCTTGCCGTAGAGCAGGCTGCCTCTGACGCCATCGCCTCCCAGCGGGCCGCTGCCATACCTGTCGAAGACCAGCGGGTCGATCCTGTCCGCTCCCGAGCGCTTGCCGGCGATGGACAGGGCATTGCGCACCAGTGAGACCAGGGAGAAGTAGCGGGTGTAATGCAGCCAGGGAGTCGCCCGGCCAAAGATGTAGTCGTCCACGTCGCCAGGGTCGAAGAAGGCGGTTGAGGACGCCGGGCAGCTGTTGAAATCCTGTGGCGCCGCGATGAGCAGCACGTCGCGCACCGTATCGAAATGGCCCAGCAGCCATTCCGTGGCGTAGCCGGTCTGGTTGATGCTGCGGCCGCACATGCCGCCATTGAAGGGCGCCGCTTCAGGCGACGCACGCGTCAGGGTATCGCCGTCGAAGTGGCGCCAGGCGACCGAGGATCCCACCACCAGCAGGTTCGGGGCCTCGGGACGATGCTGCCGCATCGATGCGAACTTCTCATCGATGCAAAGCGAGTTCGTGAGGGCCGGGGGAGGCAGGTTGCCGGTTGCCGACAGACCGAGTAGCGCACCGTAGAAGAGCGCGAACATGGCAGCGAGCGAGCCAAGGAAGGCAGCCAGGTAGTTGCGCCATGGCGGCGCGGTGGCCGCTGGGGCCAGGGCATCTTTCTCAACCTTGGGATTGCCCGAGGAGTTCGATGGATCATGCATCGGCCGGCGCCTCCGCGAGGGCAGCCATGGCATGCGGCGCGGATTGAGTGCCGCCAGTCGGCACGTCCAGCTTTGTGTCGTGCCAGGCCCCGCCAGCATCGGCGTCGATGCCAGAACGCGCCAGAGGGAGGGTTGAGAAGGCGGGAAGGATGTTGAAGGCAAGCGGCAGGGTCGAGCCGCCAATGGGATGCGGTAGAATCGGAAACACGGACATCAAGGCAAACTCCGTGCGGCTCACCTCATGCGGGCATGAGGTTCAGGCGAGCAACGGCGTAAGAAAGCGCGGCCATCCATCCCGCGGGACGCGGGACGCATGTAGCCCTGGGCCGCAAGCGGCGTGTCAGGGCGACAGGAGAAAGGGGGCTATGGCGGCGCGGATGTCATGGTTGGATGAGGTTACTGGAACAGCCCTCGTAATCATAATCACAAGTCTGCATACGGTATGATTGGGCCCAGGGCAGCGCTGATGCGCACCATCGTGCTGCAAGTCTCGATTCCTCGGTCATGGCATCGCCTGCAGGCTTTGGTCGGATCGCAGGGTTTGCGAGGCGCAATCACCACCAGATGCCCAGGTTGCAGCGCAGCACGGTTGCGGTTATCTTTTACTTATTCGTACGGACCCGGCGCAATCCCGGGTGGCTCTTCCGGCCGCTGATCCGCCGGACAACGCATGCGACATTCCAGGATAGCCCGGCGGCACCCGGCGCGCTCTCCGTGTCCGATGCGGATTCCTCGCTCCTATGAAACACATGCGGTCCCCGCTGCGCGGATGGTTCTCGAACACCCGCAGCGATATCCTGTCCGGCCTCGTCGTTGCCCTTGCCTTGATACCGGAGGCGATCGGCTTTTCCGTCATCGCTGGCGTCGACCCCAAGGTGGGCCTTTACGCCTCCGTGGTCATCGCCTGCGTCATCGCCTTCGCGGGTGGCCGTCCGGCGATGATCTCCGCGGCGACGGCTGCGACCGCGGTCCTGATGACCGACCTCGTGCGCGATCACGGGGTGCAGTACCTGTTGGCCGCCACCATCCTGATGGGCATCTTCCAAATTCTGGCCGGCCTTCTCAAATTGGGTCGGCTTATGCGGTTCGTGTCGCAGTCCGTCATGACGGGTTTCGTCAACGCGCTGGCGATCTTGATATTCCTGGCCCAACTCCCGCAGCTGGTTGACGTCTCGGCGGCAACCTATGGGCTCGTCGCACTCGGCCTGGCCATCATCTACGGCTTTCCGCGCCTCACCCGTGCCGTTCCTTCGCCACTGGTCGCCATTGCGGTCCTGACGGCTTTGACGGCGGCACTCCGCCTCGACGTGCGGACGGTCGCCGACCTCGGTCAGCTTCCCTCGGCCCTGCCCAGCTTCGGCTTTCCCGATGTGCCGATGACGCTCGAGACCCTGCAGATTCTGCTTCCGGTGTCGCTGACGCTGGCCACGGTCGGCCTGCTGGAATCGCTGCTCACGGCGCAGATCGTCGATGACATGACGGACACGCCCAGCAGCAAGAACCGGGAGTGCGTCGGCCAGGGCGTGGCGAACATGGCCTCGGCCGCTTTCGGCGGCATGGGGGGCTGCGCGATGATCGGCCAGTCGGTCATCAATGTGTCTTCCGGAGGCCGCGGTCGCCTGTCGACCCTCACCGCCGGCGTGTTCCTCCTGGTGCTGCTGGTTGTCCTCCAGGACCTGCTCGCCATCGTGCCGGTCGCGGCGCTCACGGCGGTGATGGTCATGGTTTCCATCAATACCTTCTCCTGAGCCTCCATTGCGCGGCTGCGAAGCAACCCGCTGCCGTCCTCGGTGGTGATGCTGGCGACGGTGGCGACCGTCGTCGCCACGGCCGACCTGGCCAAGGGCGTACTGGTCGGAGTGCTGCTCTCCGGCGTCTTCTTCGCCGGCAAGGTGTCCCGCCTGAGCCGCGTCACCTCGGAGTTCTCGGCCGACGGCAAGGTTCGCACCTACAAGGTGGAAGGCCAGGTCTTCTTCGCCTCGGCAGGCACCCTCTTCGACGCGATCGACCTGCTGGAGCCCGCGGAGCACATCGTCATCGACGTCAGCGACGCCCAGTTCTGGGACATCTCGGCCGTCGGCGCTCTGGATCGGGTCGTGCTCAAGGGGCGCCGTTACGGGCACGACGTGCGGGTGGTTGGCTTGATCGAAGCGAGCGCCACCATGGTCGAGCGGTTCGCCTCGCACAGGCAGGATGCTGCCGCACCCGTCCGGCCCCATTCTTGAAGCGCACAGGCTGATGCGCGGCTATGAGTGCCGCTGCGGCATCGGCAAGGCATGATCCGCGTTGGAAGGAGCGCGCCCCCGCGGGGATCGGCATGCCGTTGACGACGCGCCTACGAGGGCAGCTGCCTCAAAATGTTCGGAAATGACGCCGGCGTCAGCAGCACCCGCTGCGCGGTGTGCAGCAGGCCGAGCCGGCCTTGGCGTCCTGTTCGGCACGGTGCCGCGGCTTGCAGATGGCGGGCCGGGGACCCAGCTCGATCACGACGCTGGCGGCCTCGACGCGGATGGCTTCGACATCGAAGACCTGCATGGGACGGCCGGGCGGCCCGATCTCGAAGGTCAGCCGGCTGTCCGGCTCAAGGTTCACCCGAGCTGCCACCTTCTCCAGGATGGAAAGGAACTTGCCGACCTCCATGGGGTCCGGCTTGTCGGCCGAAGCGGGTAGGTCCTCCACCTGCAGGATCGTCTCCCGCCAGGCATCCGGGTTGCCGCCGCAGTCGAGGGTGACGAAGGAGCCCGCCTTCACCTCGGTGACGTGGTAGCCGCCCCCGGTCTGGCGCCCGTCGTAGCTGATGACCAGCCGGCGCGCCCCATGGGGCAGCAAAGCGTCGAGTACAACGCCCAACGAGGCGTCGCCCTGGAAGCCGATGTTCACCGGGAGGACAGGCGCGTTCATCGTGACCTCTTTTATCTCAACCTCTCTTGAGTTATTGAGCCGTCATGGATGAAATGCAAGCACTCGATGCGCTCGGCGCCTTGTCGCAGGAGACCCGCCTGAGGATCGTGCGCCTGCTGGTGACGGCCGGGCCAGCAGGCATGGCCGCCGGTGCGATCGGGGACGCCATGGGCGCCACCTCCTCGCGCCTGTCCTTCCACCTCACCCACCTCGAGGCAGCCGGGCTGGTCCAGTCGCGGCGGGAGGGTCGATCGATCCGCTACTCGGCCGTCTACGAGGCCCTCTCCGGCCTCATCGCCTTCCTGATGCGCGACTGCTGCCAGGGCCACCCGGAGGTCTGCACTCCGGCGCTCTCGGCCTGTGCCTGCCCTCCTGTGGAGCCCGCGGAATGACCGTCACGATCTACCACAACCCGGATTGCGGGACGTCCCGCAACACCCTGGCCCTCATCCGGAACAGCGGGGAGGAGCCGAAGGTCATCGAGTACCTGAGGACCCCGCCGGCTCGGGAGGTGCTGGCCGACCTCGTCCAGCGCATGGGCATCCCGGTGCGCGACGTGCTCCGCGAGAAGGGCACCCCCTACGCGGAACTCGGCCTCGGCGACCCGTCCCTGACCGACAGCCAATTGCTCGACGCCATGATGGCGCATCCCATCCTCATAAACCGCCCGATCGTGGTGACGCCCCTTGGCGTGAAGCTCTGCAGGCCGTCCGAGACCGTCCTCGAGATCCTGCCGGACCCGCAGCGCGGCGCCTTCGCCAAGGAGGACGGCGAGGCGGTGGTGGACGCCGATGGGCACCGCGTCGCCAAGGATCCGGCGGCATGAGCGCGGCTGCCGAAGGCGAGGCCGCCATCGGGCGCCGAAAGGCTGCCATGGGCACCTTCGAGCGCTACCTGACCCTCTGGGTTGCCCTCTGCATCGTCGTCGGCATTGCGCTCGGCGCCTTGCTGCCCGGCCCCTTCCAGGCGCTCGGCCGCATGGAGGTGGCCCAGGTCAACATCCCGGTCGCCCTGCTCATCTGGGCGATGATCGTGCCGATGCTGCTCCGCGTGGATTTCGCGGCCATGGGGCAGGTCGCGCGCCACTGGCGCGGCATCGCCGTCACGGTCGGCATCAATTGGCTGGTGAAGCCCTTCTCCATGGCGCTGCTCGGCTGGCTGTTCATCGGCTGGCTGTTCCGGCCGTGGCTGCCCGCGGGCCAGGTCGACAGCTACATCGCGGGGCTCATCCTGCTGGCGGCCGCGCCCTGCACGGCCATGGTCTTCGTATGGTCGCGCCTGACCGACGGCGACGCCAACTTCACCCTGTCGCAGGTCGCGCTGAACGACGCGATCATTCTCGTGGCCTTCGCGCCCGTGGTCGGACTGCTGCTCGGCCTCTCTGCCATCACCGTGCCCTGGGACACGCTGATCCTCTCGGTTGGGCTTTACATCGTCCTGCCCCTTGCCGCGGCGCAGGTCTGGCGGCGGTCGCTGGTCGCTTCAGGCGGCAAGGCGCTTGAGCGCACGCTGAAGGCGCTGCACCCGGTGTCGCTGGTCGCGCTGCTGGCCACGCTGGTGCTGCTGTTCGGCTTCCAGGGCGGGCAGATCCTCGCGCAGCCGCTGGTCATCCTGCTGCTGGCAGTGCCCATCCTCGTCCAGGTCTATCTGAACGCGGGCCTCGCCTACGTCCTGAACCGCCAGTGCGGCTCGGCCCACAGCGTTGCCGGGCCCTCCGCGCTCATAGGCGCCTCGAACTTTTTCGAGCTCGCCGTCGCCGTCGCGATCGGGCTCTACGGCTTCGAGAGCGGCGCCGCACTGGCAACCGTGGTCGGCGTGCTGGTCGAGGTGCCCGTCATGCTGTCCGTCGTGCACATCGTGATGCGGACCCGGGGCTGGTACGAGCGCAGATGACGGCTGCGGATCTCTCGCGGCGCCGGGGTGTGGTCACCACCACCCTCGGCGTCACGCAGACCCTCGCCTGGGGCTCCACCTACTACCTCCCGGCGGTCTTCGCCGACCCGGTCTGCGAGGCGCTGGGCCTGTCGCGGGCCTGGTTCTTCGGCATCTTCTCCGGCGCCTTGCTGCTTTCCGGCCTGGTTGGCCCGACCGCCGGGCGACTCATCGACGCCTATGGCGGCCGTGACGTGCTGGCGGCTTCCAACATCGTTTTCGCGGCCGGGCTGGCATTGCTGGCCTGGGCGTCCGGGCCCATCACGCTGGCACTCGCCTGGGTGGTGATCGGCGTCGGCATGGGGTTCGGCCTCTACGAGGCCGCCTTCGCCACGGTCACGGGCCTCTACGGGCGCGAGGCGCGCAACGCGATCACCGGAATCACCCTCTTCGCCGGCTTCGCCAGTACGGTGGGGTGGCCGGCCAGCGCCCTCATGATCGACATCCTGGGGTGGCGCGGCGCCTGCCTGGCCTGGGCGTTCCTGCACCTGGCCGTGGCCCTGCCGATGAACCGCTTCCTCGTCGCCAAGGCGCCGCCGCCCGTGCCCGCCGCCGCGCAGGCCGATGCCGCGGCCGGCGGCATACCCTGGACCATGGTCATCCTGGCGGCCGTCTTCGCGGCAACCGCTTTCGTCTCGACCGCCATGGCGACCCACCTGCCGCGCGTCATCGAGGCCCTGGGCGCGGCGCCGGCCGCGGCGATCTTCGCGGCGTCGCTGGTCGGCCCGGCGCAGGTCGCCGCCCGCATGGCGGAGTTCGCGCTGCTGCGGAAGGCGTCGCCCCTCGTCACCGCCCAGCTGGTCGCGGGCCTGCATCCCGTCGGAGCGGTGCTACTGGCCTTCATGGGTCCGGCGGCCGCCATCCCCTTCGTGGTGCTGCACGGCGCCGGCAACGGCCTGCTGACCATCGCGCGCGGAACACTGCCGCTCGCGCTGTTCGGGCCCGCCGGCTACGGGCTGCGGACGGGGCTGCTGGCCGCCCCTGCACGCCTGCTGCAGGGTGCGGCGCCGCTCGTCTTCGCGCTGGTGCTGGACTCGCTCGGGCCACGCGCCGCGCTCCTGCTATCCGGCTCCCTCACGGCGCTGTCCCTGCTCGCCCTGCTGGCTCTCGCACGCCGAACGCGCGGTAAGGGTGCAGGCTGACCCCGCCGAGGATGCCGGGCAGCGGGATCAAGGCCGCATCCCTGCTCCGCTTCGCAACGCCCTGCCGTCGATAGCGGCCGTGCCGCAAGTGGCCATCCTCAGCCACCCCGCCGGCCCCCGTATCAGCCCCTGGGGTGGTCCAGGCGGAAGCCGACGCCCAGCCGGTTCCACAGGTTGATCATGCCGACCAGCGTCGTCACCGCGACCAACTCCGCGGGCGAGAATTGCTCGGCAGCGGCGGCATAGTCGGGGTCGGGCGCCCCGGTCTGCGGCAGCAGGGTCAGCGCCTCCGTCCAGGCGAGCGCCGCCCGCTCCTGCGCGGTGTAGAGCGAGCTTTCGCGCCAGGCCGAAAGCAGCAGCAGCCGCTGCGGCGTCTCGCCTGCCTTCAACGCATCCGCGCTGTGCATGTGGATGCAGAAGGCGCAGCCTCCTGCACCACCTCCTCGGCCTCGCCGGTAGCGCCGAGCATCCGGTAGGCGAGGGCCAGCACCAGCAGCCGCGGCCTTTCGGCAAGGAAAGGATCGGCCTCGGCCCGCTGCTGCATCCGTCCCGGTCCCCTGACAGAGTGCCGAGCATGCCCCGAATCCTCGCCTTGCTGAACCTGCTCCTCCCGGCCCTGCTGCCCTTCGCCGGCGGCCTGGCGCGCCTCATCGGCACCGGCCATCCGCTTTGGGCGATGCAGAGCATCCGCACGCCGGTGGTGCCGGCGCCCTATGCCTTCTCGATCTGGGGGCCGATCTTCGCCCTCGCCCTGGCCTGGGGCTTCTGGCAGATGCGCCCGGCGCAGCACGCCGACGCCCGCCTCGCGCGCCTGCGCGGCCCGGCGGCGGGGGCCTTCGCGCTGATGCTGCTCTGGATGGTCATGGCGCAGCTGACGCCGAATGGTTGGCACCTGCTGGCGATCATCCTCGCCCTGCTGGCCGCGGCACTGACGGCCTTCTTCCGGGCCACGGCGCTGCCGGCGGAGGGTGCCGGCTGGCGCTGGATCGTCCGGCCGCTCTTCGGCCTGCTGGCCGGTTGGGTTTCGGCCGCCAGCATCGTCAACCTTTCCGGCGCGGCGGCGACCGAGGGCGTGACCTGGGGCGGCACCGATCCGGCCCTGGTGGCGATGGGGCTGGTCCTGCTCGCCGCCTGGATCGGCAGCGCCGTGCTGCGGCGGGGCCGGGGCGACCTCTGGTATGCTGGCGCGCTGCTCTGGGCGCTCTTCGCCATCGTCGTCGCCAATGCGGCCTTGCCGGCGGTCGCCGTCACGGCCGGTCTCGGCATGGCGATCGTCGCAGTGGCGGCCTGGCTGGGGCGTGCCGGGCGCCGCCGGATCCAGAAGGCAGGCGCCGGCGGGATGTGATGCTTTAGCCCGTCCGCCCGAGCACCTCCGCCACCTGCCGCTGCCAAGCCTCCCAGGCCGCATCGGCCGCGGCTCCGGCCCGCTCGGCGGCGAGGCTCGCCTGGTTGAGCCGCCGCCGCGCCTCCTCCCGCTCCGCGCCGCTGCGGTCCTCGGCGGCGGTGCGCGCCCGTCCGAGCGCGGCCTCCGCCACCTGGTACTGCCGGATCGCACCCCGCGCCGCCTCGAGCAGCCGGCGCGATTCACCCAGGCCGGCAACGACCGCCTCCAGCGCCGGCCGCCCGGGTGCCTCCGCCGGCAGCCGCTCCAGCACCGCGCGCAGCGTCTCAAGACTCGCCATGCCGCCTGGCAGGCGCCGGAGGCTCGCCTCCACATCGATCTCCCGCCAGCGCAGCAGGACCGGGTCGCCGAGCCCCTGGTCGAGGATCGGCACCTCCGTCCGTCCGTCCCGCTCCCAGGCGAAGCGCAGCACAGCCGACTGGCCCTCCAGCACCGCCTCCGTCCGCAGGCCGAAATCCCCCTCGGCGGCAACAGGGAAGAGCGGCCGTGCCCCAGCCCGCCGCGGCAGGTCGATCACCATGCGCCCGCGCGCCCCGCGCGGATCGACCGCCAGCGCCACCTCCTCCCGCCGGAGCGCGTCGAGCACGACGATGCCGCGCCGTACCGCGACCCCAACCGGCCGCTCCGCGCTGGAGGCGCTGGAGGACATGGCCACGTCCCGGTCGCCGGCGAAGGCCAGCAGCCGCTGCTCGCCCGGCTGCACCGCCCGCAGCTCCGCATCGCCAAGATAGCCCCCGGCCGCGTCGAAGACCGCCGCCAGCCCGTCCGGCAGCACCGTCCCACCGGCATTGCGGAGCCGCACCGCGCTGAGCGGGTTGCGGGCGCCGGTTTCCTGCACCCACCAAACCCGCTCCGCCGGCAGCCGCGCCTCGAGGAAGGGCAGGTTCGCCGTCTCCCCGCCGCGGATCGAGACGGGGGAGGTGAGGGTGAAGGCGGCCCGCCCGGCCGCGCTCTCGGCCACCGCCTGCGGCACCGCGGCGACGGGCAGCGGAGCCGCCTCGGGCTCCATCCGCATGGCGCGCATGGCCGGCGCGGGCAGGGGGGGCGGCGGCTGTGGCCCGGTATCTGCCGCCACCTGCACTTGGTCCGCCGCACGCACGGGCAGTTCCGGCCGCTCCACCCGGATCGGCGTGTAGAGCGCCTGCCGGTAGGCCGCCGGGTTGCCGGAAACGAGCGAGAGGCGCACCCCCGCCCAATCCGCCCCGGAGCGGTTCTCGACCACCGCCCAGCCTTGCAACCCGGCCTCGCCTGACGCCTCCGGCAGGAACAGCCGGTAGGAAGGCTTCCAGAGCGGCGCTCCTGTTACCGTGGCGAAGGAAACCTCCCGTGCCGTATCCGACCGGAGCCGGATCTCCACCTGCCGCTCATCCGCCGCGCGGGCCGCCGCCAGCGCCTCTGCCGCCCGGGCGATGCGCGCCGCGAGGCCGCCATCGGTGAGGCGCACCTCCTCCCCCTCGCGCAGCAGCAGCAGCCTGAGTCCCGCCGCGCTGAGCAGGGAGACGCGCAGCCCGCCCTCGGCCTCCTCGGCATCGGCCAGCCGCCCGGTGCTGCCCCCCGCCTCCACCACCTGGCCCCGCAGCGCCCGCAGCAGGCTCGCCCGGTTCTCGAAATCCGCCGGCTTCAGCGGCAGGCCGCGGAAAGCCTCCGCCTCGATCTCCTGCGCCGGTAGGCGGAGCCCCTCGACGACCCCGGCCGGGTCGCGCAGCACCAGGCTCTTCAGCACGTCGTCCACATCCTCGACCGGGACGCGGAAGGTGATCGCCACCCCGGCCTCCAGCCGCCCGCCACGCTCGATCTCAGCGAGGCCGGCATTCGAAAGGGTGACTGCCCGGACCGGCAACTCCTCGGCCAGTGCCGGGGAGCTGAAGCAGACGGCGAGCAGCAGCAGGCGACGCATGGAACCTCCCCCAGGGGATCAGGTGGCCATCATTCTATCCGCTTTCCGCAGCAACCCCATCGCCCCGGCGAGGCTCGCGAGCGAGAAGCCAAGTCCCGCGGCAAAGACCGCGAGATGGCTCTCCCCCGTCGCGGCGAAGAGCGCGGCCAGGCCGAATCCCACCACGGTCTGCATCACCGCGAAGGCCGCCGTGCAGCGTACCCAGAGCCCGGTCGCCCGCGCGCCCGCCACCTCCCGGCAGACGGTAAGCGTCACCGCCGTCACCCCCACCGCGGCGAAGCCCGCCGCCGCGGCCGCCGGCAGCACGAGCGCCGGCCAGGGCGGCAGGGCCAGCGCCAACGCCAGGGACTGAACCGCCAGCCAGATCGCCAGGGCCCGGCGCCCGCCGATCCGGTCCGTCACCCGGCCGGAGAGGATGCCGCCCGCCACTCCCGCCAGGCCGAAGACCAGCCAGACCGCCGCACCGATCCCGAGGCCCAATCCACGCCCCCGCGCCGCGAGATCCGCCAGATACACCATCGGCGGCACCATCCCGGCCGCGTGCAGCCCGTAGGTCGCAGTGAGCAGCCTAGCCCGTGGCGGCGCCTCGGCTGCCTCGCCGGTCAGCGCCATGCGCGGCCAGCGCGGATGGGCGAAGCCCCAGAGGCCAAGCACCAGCCCCGCCAGCCCGAGCCAGGCCGCCGGCAGTCCGCTCGAAAGCAGCGCCGGCACTGCCGCGGCCCCGGTGGCGATGCCGAGCCCGACCCCGGAGATGACGACACCTCCGGCCGCCCCCCGCCGTTCCGGCGCCACCGAGGCCTGGGTGGCCGGCCCGGCCAGCGCCATCAGCAGCCCGCCGCCGATTCCGGCCAAGGTCCGCCAGACGAGGAACCAGGCGAAACCGCCATTCCAGGCACAGGCCGCGAGGGCCAGCACCACCAGACCCATGCCGCAATCGAGCAGCCCCGGCACACCCAGCCGAAGCGCCACCCCGCGCCCGCCCAGTATCCCGACAAGGTAGCCAAGCAGCGCCGCCGCCCCGAGCATCCCGGCCTCGCCGCCATCCACCCATCCCGCCGTCACCATGGCCGGGAAGAGCGGCACATAGGCGAAGCGCGCCAAGCCGTTGCCGGCGGCGGTGGCGGCAGCACCGGCCAGGGCGAATCGAAGGAAGGGGCTCACGCCCGGAGCCTAGACGGCCCCTCCGCGCCGGGCGATGCGACAAGAACCACAATCGCAATGCGTGAAAACACGAGATTCAATCGCGCAAATCTACAGGCTGTGACTTGTTGTTCACCATCCCGGTCGTTAAATACCGGGCAACACCCCCGCCGCGCAGGACATCCCCTCGATGAGCACCAAGGCGAAGGCCCGCCCCGCCACGGCCCCCGTGGTCTTCACCGCCAACCGCCTGCGCGATGGCCGCGTGGTCTGGTTCGGCACCGAGGGCCTCTGGCGCGACAGCATCGCCGAGATTGCCCCCTTCGCTCCCGATGCCGCCGAGGCAGGCCTTGCCCTCGCCCGGCAGGGCGAGCGCGACCAGAATGTCGTCGGGGTCTATGCCGTCGAGGTCGATCCTGCCGGCCCCATTCCCCTGAAATTCCGCGAGCGCCTGCGCGTGCAGGGTCCGAGCGTCGCAGCCGAGGCCGCCTGAGCATGAATGCCCTGACCCCGCCGCAATACGCACGCACCTACCGCTACGATGAGATCGACCGCGAGTTCCTCCAGGAGCGGATCGCCGAATTCCGTGGCCAGATCGAGCGCCGCCTCGCCGGCGAGCTGACCGAGGACGAGTTCAAGCCGCTGCGGCTGATGAACGGCCTCTACCTCCAGCTTCACGCCTACATGCTCCGCGTGGCGATTCCCTATGGCCTGTTGAACAGCGCCCAGCTCCGCCAGCTTGGCAGAATCGCCCGCCGCTGGGATCGCGGCTTCGGCCATTTCACCACCCGCCAGAACATCCAGTTTAACTGGACGAAGCTGGAGGATGTGCCGGCGATGTTGGAAGCGCTGGCCGAGGTGGACATGCATGCCATCCAGACCAGCGGCAACTGCATCCGCAACACCACGACGGACGAATATGCCGGCGCCACGCCCGACGAGGTGGTGGACCCGCTTGTCTACGCCGAGATCCTCCGCCAGTGGTCGACGCTGCACCCGGAATTCACCTGGCTGCCGCGCAAGTTCAAGATCGCCATCACCGGCAGCCCCAACGACCGCGTGGCAGCCCAGGTGCATGATGTCGGCGTGCTGGCCAAGCGCAACGAGCGCGGCGAGGTCGGCTTCGAGGTGCATGCCGGCGGGGGCCTCGGCCGTACCCCGATCATCGCCCGCAAGCTGCGCGACTGGGTGCCGGAGTCCGAGTTCCTCGCCTATATGGAAGCCGTGCTGCGCGTCTATAACGCCCTCGGCCAGCGCGAGAACATCTACAAGGCGCGCATCAAGATCCTCGTCCGCGACCTCGGCGACGAGTTCACCCAGATGGTCGAGCGCGAATATGAGCGCATGCCGCGCGACAGGTACCGGCTCGACCCGGATATCGTCGCCGCCATCGGGGCGCATTTCGCGCCGCCGCCTTTCGCCGCCCTCGAGGATCAGGAGCTGCCGGAGGACCCGGAGTTCCGCGCCTGGGCCTCGACGAGCGTCCGCGCGCACCGGCAGCCTGGCTATGCCTCCGTCACCATCTCCTTGAAGCCGATCGGCGGCATCCCCGGCGATGCCAGCGCCGACCAGATGGAGGCCGTCGCTGACCTCGCCGAGCGCCACTCCTTCGGCGAGATCCGCGTCACCCACGTCCAGAACCTCGTCCTGCCGCATGTCCGTCAGGAAGATCTGCATGCGCTCTGGCAGGGCCTCCGCGCCGCCGGGCTGGCGACGCCGAACATCGGCCTGATCAGCGACATCATCGCCTGCCCGGGGATGGACTACTGCGCGCTGGCGACGGCCCGCAGCATCCCCATCGCCCAGCGCATCAGCGAGCGCTTCGCCTCGCTCGACCGCCAGCACGACATCGGCGAGTGTTTCATCAACATCTCCGGCTGCATCAATGCCTGCGGCCACCACCATGTCGCCCATATCGGCATCCTCGGCGTCGATAAGCGTGGCGAGGAGGTCTACCAGGTCACCCTCGGCGGCTCGGCGACCAACGACGCCGCGATCGGCGAGCTGATCGGCCCCGCCTTCTCCTACGACACCATCGTCGATGCGGTGGAAACCCTCATCACCACCTACATCGCCCATCGCAGCCCGGGCGAGCGCTTCATCGACACCTACCGCCGGATCGGCGTGACGCCCTTCAAGGACGCCCTCTATGCCCCTGCTTGAGGATGGCCGCCTGCGGCCCGACGACTGGACCAGCATCGAGGACGACGCCCCGCTCCCCGAAGGCCCGGCGATCATCAGCCTCGCCCGCCTGCAGGCCGAGGCCGCGACGCTCGCCGGCCGCAACGCGCCGCTCGGCGTCGCCGTCGCGCCCGAGACGCAGCCGGAGGAGATCGCCCCCTTCCTCAGCCGCCTCGCCCTCGTCGCGCTGCGCATGCCGAAGTCGAAGGACGGCCGCGCCTTCACCCAGGCCCGGAGCTTGCGCGAGCATCACGGCTTCGCCGGCGAGATCCGGGCGACGGGTCACGTCCTCCCCGACCAGTACGCCATGCTGCTCCGCTGCGGCGTGAGCACGGTCGAGGTCCCTGAGGGCACGAGGCCCGAGACCTGGGCGCGCTCGCGCGATGCCATCCGCATCGGCTACCAGGCTGCGCAAGGCGCCGATCACCCGCTTTCCCTGCTCCGCCGCAAGCTGGAACTCGCCTGATGCACCGCCGCAGCCTCCTCGCCCTCGCCGCCGCGAGCCTCGCCACGCCTGCCTTCGCGCAGGCTTGGCCGGCCGAGCGGACCATCCGCATCATCGTCCCCGTCGCCGCCGGCGGCAGCCAGGACATCGTCGCCCGCCTGCTGGCCCGCCACCTGACCGACACGCTCGGCCAGAATGTGGTGGTCGAGAACCTGCCCGGCGCCGGCAGCAATATCGGCTACGAGGCCGCCTCGCGCGCCCGGCCGGACGGCTACACGCTGCTCGCCGGCTCCGACAGCCTTTCCATCAACCGCACGCTTTTCCCGCATCTCGGCTTCGACCCGGTGGAAGGCTTCGCGCCCGTCGCCCGCGCCGTCCGCGTGCCGCAGATCCTCGTCGTCCGCGCCGACAGCAGCGCGCAGACCCTGGAGGACTTCCTGGCCGCCACCCGCCGTGAGCCGCTCGCCGTCGGCACCCCGGGCAATGGCAGCCTTGCCCATCTGCTCGGCGAGCAGATCCAGGCGGCGGCCGAGGTGCGCTGGACGCATGTGCCCTATCGCGGCGGCGCGCTTGCGGTGAACGACCTGCTCGGCGGCAGCCTGCAGGGCGTCATCATCAATATCGGCGCGGTCACCGACCATGTCCGCATCGGCCGCATGCGCGGCCTCTTCGTCTCGAGCGGCGAGCGCAGCAAGGGCCTGCCCGAGGTTCCGACCCTCGCCGAGGCCGGCATGACTGGTGCCGAGGCGGTCGGCTGGCATGGCATCGTCGCGCCGCGCGGCACGGACCCTGCGGTCGTTGCCCGCTTGAACGGCGCCATCCGCCAGGTCTTGGGGAAGCCAGAGGTCGCCGAGCGCCTCGCCGCCCTCGGCCTGGAGCCGGTGAAGGAGAGTCCCGAAGCCCTCGGCACCCTCATCCGCGCCGATGCCGAGCGCTGGGCCGTGACCATCCGCCGCGCCCGCATCCAGCCGGACTAGCATCGCCGGGCAGCGGTGTTAGGCTCCCTAGGAAAGAACCGAGGGAGCATGTCCATGGCCTTCCCGCTGCCCGAGTCGAATCCGGAGGCGCTGAACCTCGATCCGCGCCCGCTCGCCCGCCTTTGCGCCGTTATCGAACGCCATATCGCCGAGGGCCACCACCCCGGCGCGCAGGTGGCGGTGGCCCGGCACGGCAAGCTCGCCCTGTTCCGCCATTTCGGCGAGGCGCGGCTCGGCATGCCGGCAACGGCCGATACCCTCTTCCTGATGTATTCGAACACCAAGGTCGTCACCGCCTCGGCGCTCTGGCTGCTGGCGGAGGAAGGGCTGCTCCGTTTCTCCGACCCCGTGGCGCAGCACGTCCCGGAATTCGCGGCGCATGGCAAGGATGGCATCACCATCCTGCAGCTGCTGACCCATCAGGGCGGCTTTCCCTCGGCCGTGGTGCCGTCGGAGTGCTGGGCCGACCATGCCCGGCTGCGGCAGAAGGTCAGCGACTTCACCCTCGAATGGACCCCCGGCAGCCGCGTCCAGTACCATCCGACCGCCGCCCATTGGGTGGCCGCGGTGCTGATCGAGGCGATCACCGGCCAGGACTTCCGCACCGTTATCCGCGAGCGCATCCTCGCGCCGCTCGGCCTCGAGCGCGAGGTCGTCATTGGCATGGGGGAGGGCGACCTTCCCCGCGCCGCCGAGATCTACGACCTGAAGCAGGACGGCACCTTCGTCCCCCGCGCGGCGGAAAACACCGCTGCCCACCACGCCGCCGGCATCCCGGGCGGTGGCGGCTACGGCACGGCGCGTGGCATGGCGGCCTTCTACCAGGCGCTTGCGCAGGGCGGTACGCTGGGTGGCACCCGGCTGTTCTCGCCGCGCATGATCGAGTTCGTGACGCGCAATCTCACCGGCGACCGCATCGACGACTACATGGGCATCCCGATGCATCGTGGCCTTGGCCCGCACTCCCGCGGGGAAACGCCTGTCGCGCGCGGCCTCGGCACCATCGGCCATCCGCGCACCTTCGGCCATGGCGGCGTCGGCAGCTCCTATTGCTGGGCAGACCCGACGAGCGGCGTCTCCTTCGCTTTCTTCTCGAATTGCCGCCAGACCGAGGCCTTCCATAACCAGCGCATGGATGTGCTCAGCAGCCTCGCCCACGCCGCCATCCTGCCGGATTAAGCGTGATCGTTTGAGGCGGAAGCGCCGAAGGCGTTATCAGGCGACAAGCCGAACCATGACCGGTGACCGGGTCTAGCGGCCCGTTTCGCGGAAGGAGAGCGACATCGTCGTCACCGCCGCCTCGAAGCATGGCTTCATCGCGCGGGGGAACTCGACCCAGAGCGTGCCGATGAATGTTCCATCCGTCGACACCAGGCTGCGCCGGTAAAAGATCCGGCCGGCCATGAAGCCGGAGAACACGAACCAGCTCCCCTTCGTGCGGCTGTAGGTGATCTCCCCGCCACTATTCCCGGTGATGTCCTGCCGCGCCTCGGCCATCACCGCCGCGAGGCTTTGACGCAGCCCGTTCGGGATCGCCGTCACCGCGGCGCTGGCCTGCCCATCGCGGCTGGCAAAGCGGACTGTATCAGGCGTCGCCTCGGCGATTGTGAAGGTGGATGGATAGCGCATCCCGAGGCCAAGGCCGCGCCAGTCCATCACCGGCGCCGTCGCCGGCACGGTGCAATGGGCCTCCTGCGCCATCGCCGCCGGCGCGGCAAGGAGGAGCGCAAGCACCAGCGCCCGCATCGCGGTCAGCCGCCAGCGACCATGTCCCCATATTCGGGATGTCGCTCGATGTAGCGAGCAACGAAGCTGCAGCTCGGCAAGACGGTCGCACCGTCTGCCCGCAGCCGCTCCAACGTGCCGCGCACCAGCGCCGAGCCAACGCCCTTGCCCTCCAGCGCCTGCGGCACCTCGGTATGGATCAGCTCGACCTGGTTGCCCTCGCGGCGGTAGGCGATGAAGGCGACCGCATCCCCTGCCGCCAGCTCGAAGCGCTGCGATGCCGCGTTGTCGTTGACCTGGTTCATGCCTCGTCGATCCTCCAGGCGCTGCGCTCGCGCCCGCCGTGACCGATGATCCCGGCATTCGCCGCACCGACCGCAGGCTCGTCACCGGTCCGCCACCCGAACGTGCCGGGCGCCAGCGCCTTCTCGATCTCGGAGGCCGCGGCTTGGCCGGGCACGCCGTCGCACCCGGCCATAGCCAGCAAGGGCCTCAGCCCATCGAGCATCGTCGTCGGATGATGGTGAAGTGAGCGGTCCATGCCGCCATCCCCTCGCTGCCTGCCCTGGTCGAACGCGCAAGGGCCGCCATGGATCGACATGCAGGGGACCGATATGCGAGCGGCCGGATCGCCCAGGATCCGGCCGCCCGTCATGTCACCGCCGGGCGACGAAGCCGACCACCGCCGCGGTCAGCGCGGCGCCGATCAACCCCTTCTTCGCATTGCGGCTGCGCAGCAGCGGCGCGAGCACCATGGCACGGGAGGCGGTATCGCCCACCTGCCGCAGGGCGTCGTCGCGCACCCGCTGCGCCTCGACCTGGATCGGGTCCTCGGCATGCCGGGCGGCGAGCCAGCCGAGCAACGCGGCCACCACCAGGTCGACGCCGGCAACGATCAGCGCCGCCGTCGTCCCGCTGCGCCCCTCGGCCAGCCAGATCAGCGCCGCGACATGCAGCATGACCAGCAGCATCAGCCCGAAGACCGCCGCCGCCGCCCCGAGCGCCGCCTGGATGGCGACGCCCCGGCCGGTGCGCTTCCACCGCAGCGTCTCGGCCTGCGCCGCGACGCGCAGGAGGCTGATCAGGCGCATGGCCGCTTAGTGCCGGTCGCGCGGATAGACGTAGGTATTGCCGCCCATCAGCCGGCCGATCAGGTAGCCGCCGAGGGCCGCGATGCCGATCGCCATCAGCGGCTTCTCGCGCACGGTCTCGGAAAGCGCATCGGCCCGCTCCTCGACCGCCTCGCGGGCGCGGTTGGCGTAGTCGGAAACCTGGTCGGCCGCGCCGGCCAGGGCGGGGGTGACGCGCTCCTGCATCAGCCGCTCCACCTGGGCGCGCAGCTTCGCCAGCTCTTCCTGGGCATCGGTCGCCACGCGGTCGGTCGAGGCCGCGGCCTGGTCCTTGAGGCGGCGGGCGTCGTTGGAGAGGTCGTTGGCAGCCGACATGTCATTGCTCCTTGCGAGGTGGAAACTTGCCGCTGCAACGCGGCCTGCCGCCTGATGGTTCCAACCCCGGTGCGCGTTGACACCCTCGCCTCGGGCGGCGATGCCTGCGACCTGTGAAGGGGGAAATCATGGACGCGCCGCTGCTGCGCCTGGATGGGATTGCGAGGAGGGCGGCGGGTTTCGAGGAGATCAGCCTCGACCTCGCCCGCGGCGAGACCCTGGTTCTTCTCGCCCCGGCCGGCAGCGGCAAGACCGCGCTGCTTCGCCTCGTCGCCGGCATCGACCGGCCCGATTCCGGGCAGCTGCTGCTCGACGGCCGCGACCTTGCCCCGCTCGCGCCCTCGCAGCGCCCGCTCACCCTTTTCGATCCCGTGCTGCCGGCAAACCGCACGGTGCAGGAGGCGACCGCCCAACTCCTGCCCGGCTACGGCATCCCCGCCCGCGACAGGCCCGCCCGCATCGCCCGCGCGCTGACCGCGCTCGGCCTCGACGGTTTCGAGGGGCGCCGGATCGCCGGCCTCGGGCCGCTGCCGCGCCTCCGCGCCGCCTTCGCCCGGGCCCTCGCCCCGGAGCAGCCGCTGCTGCTGCTCGACGACCCGCTCGCGGGCCTGGACCCCGGCTCCCGCCGCAGCTTCGCCTTCGACCTGCGCCGGCTCGCCCGCCGCCTCGGCCTCACCCTCCTGCTGGCGACCCGCGAGGGGGAGGAAGCGATGGCGCTGGCCGACCGCATCGCAGTCCTCGACGGGGGCCACATCGTCCAATGCGACCGGCCGCGCGCCCTCTATGAGGAACCCGCCACCGCCCTCATCGCCGGCCTGCTCGGCGAGAACAACCGCCTGCCCGGCACGGTCGCATGGCGGGAGGAGGCGGAATGCGGCATCCGCCTCGATTGCGGCCCGCTGGTCGAGGCTCGCATTGCCGATGCCGGCGGGCCCGGGAGCCGCTGCATCGTCGCCATCCGCCCGGACCGCGTTGCCGTTGCCGCCCTGCCGGCCGAGGAGATGGGCGAGGGTGCGCTCCCTGCCGCGCTGCGCGACAGCGTCTTCCTCGGCGACCATGTCCGCTTGCTGATGGAGCTGGGGGAAGGTGGGATGCTCATTGCCCGGCGCCCGCCCGGCGCCCGCCTGCCGGTTCCGGGCGGCCCGGCCTCCGTCGCCTGGGACCCTTACGCGGCCTTCGCCTATCGCGCGCTGCGCTGAGCCGCCCTTGGTTCCGGCCGCCGCCGCCCCATCTGCTCGGCGCAACAATCCGGGGAGACCGCCCTTGTCCACGCTGCTCAACCGCCGCTCCGCCCTGCTCGGCGGCGCCGCCCTGGCGAGCCTCCTTGCCGCCCCGCGGGCCAGGGCGCAGGCGCCCGCTTCCGCTCCCACTGGCCCCTTCGCCCTGCCGGCGCTGCCCTATGCGGCCAATGCGAACGAGCCGCATATCGACGCGCAGACCATGGAGATCCACCACGGGCGGCACCATGCCGCCTATGTCGCCAACCTGAACGCGGCCGTGAAGGACCATTCCCAGGTCGCTACCATGCCGATCGAGCAGATCCTGGCAAAGCTCGGCGAGATGCCGGAGGGCATCCGCACCGCGCTCCGCAACAACGGCGGAGGGCACGCCAACCACGCCATGTTCTGGGGCATCATGGGCGGCAAGGGCGGCGCGCCGACGGGCGAGCTGGCCGAGGCCATCACCCGCGACCTCGGCGGCTTCGACAAGCTGAAGACGGATTTCAACGGCGCCGGCGCCCGCGTCTTTGGCTCCGGCTGGGTCTTCGTCACCGTGGACCGCGCCGGCAAGCTGGCGCTCGCCAGCCGCCCCAACCAGGACACCCCGCTGATGGATGGCGGCCGGGTTCTTCTCGGCAACGATGTTTGGGAGCACGCCTACTACCTGAAGTACCAGAACCGCCGCCCGGCCTATCTCGAAGCTTGGTGGAACGTGCTCGATTGGGAGAAGGTCGCCGCCCGCTACGCCGCGGCCAAGGCCGGTTCGCTCACGGTGTAACGGGAACCGTGGGCAGGGGAGGGCGGTTCACCCCGCACTCCCCCAAACCAATTCCGAGGTTCCCCATGCCGCAGCTCCGGCTGAAGCCGCTCAACCAGCAGACCATCGTTATCACCGGCGCCAGCTCCGGCATCGGCCTTGCCACCGCGCGGCTCGCCGCGCAGTCCGGCGCTCGCGTCTTCCTTATCTCGCGCAACGGCGAGGCGCTGGAGAAGATCGTACAGGAACTACGCAACCAGGGCGCCCGCGCCGACCATGCCGTCGCCGATGTCGGCAGGCTGGAGGAGCTGGAGGCAGCCGCGCAGAAGGTGCAGGAGGCCTTCGGCGGCTTCGACTCCTGGGTGAACGACGCCGGCACCTCGATCTATGGCGAGATCGAGAAGGTCCCGCTGGCCGACCACCATCGCCTGTTCGAGACCAATTACTGGGGCGTCGTCCACGGCAGCACCATCGCCGCCCGGGCACTCCGGCAACGTGGCGGCGGCGCCATCGTCAACATCGGCAGCGTGCTGTCGGACCGGGCGATGATGCTGCAGGGCCCCTATTCCGCTACCAAGCACGCCGTCCGTGCCTTCACCGACGCGCTCCGGATGGAGCTGGAGCGGGACGGCGCGCCGATCAGCGTCACGCTCATCAAGCCCTCCGGAATCGAGACCGGCTTCCAGGACCATGCGCGCAACTACCTGCCGAGCGAGGGCGTCCGCGTGCCCCCGCCGGCCTATGACCCGAAGCTCGTCGCCCGCGCCATCCTCCATGCCTGCGCCCACAAGCGGCGGGAGCTGGTGGTCGGGTTCGGCGGCCATGCCATCGCGCTGATGGGGGCCCTCTTCCCCCGCACCACCGACCTGGTGATGGAGGCCGTCGGTTATCCCGCGCAGGTCAGCGACAAGCGCCCGAAGGCCAGCCGCGCCGACAACCTCTACCAGCCTCGCGAGGACGGCACCGAGAAAAGCCTAACCCGCCCCGTCGCTCCGGTGCGCAAGACCAGCCTCTTCCTCGAGGCCCAGCTCCACCCCGCCATGACGGCGGCGGCACTGGCAGGGCTCGGGGCTCTCCTCATCGGCGTCGGCGCGGCGCGGCGGATGGGCGGCGGGCGTGTCCTCGTCCCCGGCCAGCGCCCGGTGCGCCGCCTCGCCCGCGAGGCCCAGCGCCGCATCGGCGGCATCTTCTGATGCCGCATCCGGCTCTCGTCCCGGGCGCCGTCGCCGTCGTGACGGGCGGCGCCGCGGGTATCGGCCTCGCCGCCGCCACCCGCTTCGCCCGGGCCGGCCTTCGCATCGTCCTCGCCGATCTCGGCGAGGACCGCCTGGTCCGGGCCGCCGCCGGCATCGTGGAAGCCGTCCCCGATGCCGAGGTAGTGACCCAGCCCTGCGACGTCGGCGACCCGGCCCAGGTCGCGGCGCTGGAAGCCGAGGTGCGTGCCCGTTTCGGCGGCACGGACGTGCTGATGAACAATGCCGGCATCCAGCCGGGCAGCACCATCTTCGGCCCTCCCGGCACTTGGTCGCGCATCCTCCAGACCAATCTCTGGGGCCTCATCCATGGCAGCCAGATCTTCGTGCCGCGGATGATCGAGCGCGGCCGCCCTGGCCTCGTCATCAACACCGGCTCGAAGCAGGGCATCACGACACCGCCCGGCGACCCGGCCTACAACGTAGCGAAGTCCGGCGTCCGCACCTTCACCGAGGCGTTGCAGCACGAGCTGCGCAACACCGAGGGCTGCCGGATCAGCGCGCATCTGCTGATCCCCGGCTTCGTCTTCACCGGCCTCACCGCCAACGGCCGCACGGAGAAGCCCGCCGCCTCCTGGACGCCAAATCAGACGGTGGATTTCATGCTGGAGCGCCTGGAGGCCGGCGACTTCTACATCCTCTGCCCCGACAACGACGTGCCGCGCTGGCTGGACGAGCGGCGCATCCTTTGGTCGACGGGCGACATCGTCGAGAACCGCCCGCCGCTGTCGCGCTGGCACAAGGATCACGCCGCGGCCTTCGCCGCCTATGTCGAGCGGTCCAGGGACGGTTGAGGGGCCCTACCCAGGCCTCGCCGCCGCCGGTGCGCGGGACGCCTTCACGCCGCGCCCTGTCCCGCCGATAGTGCCGGTACGCACCATCGGGAGGAGAGGGGCATGTCAAAGGTCATCATCAGCGTCGCCGTCACCGGGGCGATCCACACGCCCAGCATGTCGGACTACCTGCCGATCACCCCGCAGGAGATCGCCGAGCAGTCGATCGCGGCGGCGGAGGCTGGGGCCGCCATCATCCACCTGCATGCGCGCGACCCGCAGGACGGCCGGCCGACGCCGGACCCGAAGGTCTTCATGCAGTTCCTGCCCGTCATCAAGCAGTCGACCGATGCGGTGATCAACATCACCACCGGCGGCGGACTCGGCATGTCGGTCGACGAGCGGCTAGCGGCGCCGCTGCAGGCGAAGCCGGAGATGTGCTCGCTCAACATGGGCAGCATGAACTTCAACATCTCGGGCAGCGCCGCCCGCATCAAGAATTTCAAGCATGAGTGGGAGCGGCCCTACCTGGAGGGTACGACGGACTTCATCTTCCGCAACACCTTCAAGGACATCGAGCAGATCGTCGAGCGGCTCGGCAAGGGCCACGGCACCCGCTTCGAGTTCGAATGCTACGATGTCGGCCACCTCTACAACCTGGCCCATATGCTCGACCGCCGCGTGGTGGAGCCGCCGCTCTTCACCCAGACGATCTTCGGCATCCTGGGCGGCGTCGGCGCCGAGCCGCGCAACCTGCTCTTCATGAAGGAGACGGCGGACCGGCTCTTCGGCAAGGACTATGTGTGGTCGGTGCTGGCGGCGGGGCGGAACCAGATGCCCTTCACCACCATGGCCGGAATGCTCGGCGGCAATGTCCGCGTCGGACTCGAGGATAGCCTCTGGCTCGGCCGCGGCGTGCAGGCGAAGAGCAATGCCGAGCAGGTGGCGAAGATCCGCCGCATCCTGGAGGAGCTGAGCCTCGAGATCGCAACTCCCGCCGAGGCGCGGCAGATCCTGGCGCTGAAGGGCGGCGACAAGGTCGGCTTCTGAGCGGGAAAGGGGCGGCGGCTGCCCGCCGCCCTGGCCCGTTACTGCACTACGGCGATGTCGATCACCTCGGCCTGCGGCAGACCGGTCACCTGGCCGACCGTGGTCGCCTTGCCGTTCGACAGGTCGACATGGTGCAGCGTGCTGCCGGCCATGAGCACCGCCATGTTGCCGCCGCCCGCCTCGGGCATGATGTCGAAGGCGACGCCGCCCGGCAGGCTCGGCGCGACCTCGCCCTTCGGTTGCTGTACGCCCTCGTTCGGCGGGGCCTGGAGGTTCAGCGAACGGGTCAGCGTGTCGACGGTGAAGAGCATGGTCGCCGTCGCGCCCTTCATGCTGTTGGTATAGGCGCCGGCGACGACGCGCGGCGTGGTCTCGGCCCAGGGCGTGCCGGCCTGGTAGCGGAGCTGCCCGTCCTTCGCCACCTGGCCGTTGTCGACGTTGATGCGGAGATTGGTGCCGTTCATCCCCATCACCCGCAGCCGGTCGGCGACCGGGTTGAAGTCGACGGTCGCGCGCCCGCCGCTCTCGAAACGCTCGGAAAGGCGGCTGACCTGGGTGGCGCGGCCGGTCGCGGCATCGATGGTGACGATCTGGCCGGCATCGGTCAGCCCGTAGAGCTTCATGTCGGCCGGCCGCACATCGATGCCGAGCAGCCGGCCCTCGATGCCGGTGACGTGCACTGGCGCCATGGCGCGGCGGGTCTGGCTGTCGATGCGGACAAGATGGTTGTCGGCGGTGAGGCCGACGAGCGTGGCGGCTTCGGCGCCGGCAGCCGAAAGGGCGAGGGCGGCGCCGGCGGCGAGCATCATGCGAACGGTGCGGGTCATGGCGTCTCTCCGAAAGGGAGCGGCAACCATTCCGCTGCCGCTGCTGGCCTTACGGAGCGTTGGCGAGGCTGGATGCGACGTTTGGTATCACAGAGTTGGGAAAACGCTCGCTTAGCCCCGGAAGCCTGACATCACGAAGAGCAGCAGCATGACCGCGAGCAGGATCGCGCCGGTGATGAGCTGGGACACCCAGCCCTGCTCGGCCTCCCGGGCCCCCGCGCCGCGGCGGGAGCGAGCCATCTCGACATCGGACGTCGGTTCAGCCCCTTTCACCGGAATGGCGGCATGGACGGCGGCAAGGATGGCGCAGGAAAGGACCGGGCATGTTCTTGTCCTGGACAGGTGCCCGCACCCGATGGCGCGAGCGCCGGCGCAGCAACCGGCACGGTCAGCTTAACATCACGGCTCGGTGATGTATGTCGAAAAAATAGAATCCTGTAGGCGATTGAGCCTCGAGGGTCAGCTTGCGCCTGCCGCCGTCAGCCGCCCGATGAAGAGGATCGGCCCAGTCGGCCGTCCGGTCGGCGAGCCGCCGGGCGGCTCCAGGCTGATCTCGATCAGCATTCCCGGCTCCGGCCGCAAGCCGCCGGTGCTCACCGTCAGCTGCCCCTCGGGCGGGATGAGGCCAAGCGAGGTCGGCGCCGTCGCCCCTGGCGGCAGGCCCCAGAGCTGCATCGCCCGGCCTTCCTCCAGCCGGCGCGGGTTGAGCGAGGCGAGGCGCAACTGCCCGGCGGCATTGGCCTCCACCACCCAGGCCGGCTGGTCGCGCTGGGTGAGCAGGACGGTCATCAGCCGCGGCGGCTCGGGCACGGGGCGCGTCACCAGCAAGGCTGCAAGGCCGGCCGCCACCGCGCTGGCGCCGATCGCCCAACCGCGCCACGGGTCGAGCCAGCGGCGCCGCGGCACGGGGGCAGGGCGGGGGGCTCCGGGCAGCGCTGCCTCGATACGGTCCCACAGATCGGGCGGCGGCGACTCCGGCGCGGCGAGTGCCAGCAGTGGCGCAAGGCGCACCTCCCACTCGCGGATGGCCGCGCGCAGCCCGGTATCGCCCGGCAGCGCCGCCTCCACCTCCGCCACCGCGCGGGCGTCGAGCGTGCCGAGGACGTATTCGGCCGCGAGGATGTCGCGGTCCTGCGGATCGGTGGGGATCACGTCAGGCACTCCCGCAGCTGCAGGAGGCCGCGCCTGATCCAGGCCTTCACCGTGCCGAGCGGCAGGTCGAGCCGCGCCGCCACCTGGGCGTGGGAGAGGCCGTGGACGAAGGCAAGGAGGATGCCCTTGCGGTTCTTCTCGTCGAGGGCCGAAAGGCAGTCGCGCAGCCGCCGCCCCTCGGCGCTCGCCGCCACGTGCTCCAACGCCTCGGGTGCCACAGCGATGTCGCCGAGCGCCGGGTCGTCGGTCGGCAGCTCCCGCCCGCGCTTCCGCGCCAGGTCGAGCGCCGCATGCCGAGCGACGGCGCCGAGCCAGGCCCCGGCCTCGCCCCGTGCCGGGTCGAATTGCGCCGCCCGCTGGCTGATGCGGAGGAAGGTGTCCTGCACCGCATCCGCCGCCGCCTCGCGGTCGCGCAGGATGGACTGGGCGATGCCGAAGAGCCGTGTCGCCTGCTGCTGGTAGAGCGCCCGCAGCGCCCCGCGATCGCCGCGCGCCACCTCGACGAGCAGCGCCGCCGCCGGGGATTCGGCCCTCACTGGGCGAAGAGCCGGAAGAGGCGCTGCAACAGCTCGCGGCCATCGAGGCCGGGCGGGGGCTCCACCGCAGCCTGGGGCTCGCGCGGCACCTGGCGGGCGAAGCGGGCCACCGCCTCGCGCGTTCCGGAGAGGCGCAGCTCGGTCGGCTCGGCCGTGCTGCTGCCGCCCCCGGTGCCGACCAAGCGTATCAGCGCTCGGTCGGCCTGCAACACCTCGGTCTCCATGCGGGCGGCATCCTCGGCCCTTGGGGTGCAGAGGATGCTGCGGCCCTCGAGCGCGCAGGGCATCTCCACCATGCGGTTGGGCAAGAAACGGAGCTGCGCCGTGCCCGAGAGCGCCAGCAGGCCGCGGGCCGCGCCATCCAGCGTCAGCTCGCGCGCCGTCACCGCGGGAACCAGCCGGCCGCGCCGGTCGATGATCTCGAAGGCAAGGCCGCTGCCGGTCCCGGAGGGCCGTTCCAGCCAATCGCGGTGGCGCAGCAGGCAGGCCGCCCGGTCCGTCATGCGGTCGGCGGCGCAGGCGAGGCGCCAGCTGCCGATCTCCTCCACCGGCTGCGCCCGGGCGGCGCCGGCGAGGAGTGGAAGGAGAAGGCATGCTAGGACGGCAGGACGCGGCATGGGGCCGAGCATAGGCCGGGATGCGGAGGGACGAAATGGCACCGATCACGCTGGCGGACGGGACGGAGGTGCCGACGCTCGGCCAGGGCACCTGGCACATGGGCGAGCGAGGCAGCGACCGGCGCCGGGAGGCGGCGGCGCTCCGCCTCGGCCTCGACCTCGGCATGACCCTGATCGACACCGCCGAGATGTACGCCGAAGGCGGCGCCGAGGAGGTGGTGGCCGAGGCCATCGCCGGGCGGCGCAGCGATGTGTTCCTCGTCTCCAAGGTTTATCCTCACAATGCGGGCGGCCGAAAGCTTGAGGCGGCGCTGGAGCGCAGCCTCAAGCGCCTGCGGACGGACGCCCTCGACCTCTACCTGCTGCACTGGCGGGGCTCGGTGCCCCTCGAGGATACGGTGGAGGCGATGGAGCGGATGCGGGGGCTGGGCAAGATTCGCCGCTGGGGCGTCTCCAACCTCGACGTCGACGATCTGGAGGAGCTTGGCCCGGCGCTGGCGGACTGCGCGACGGATCAGGTGCTCTACAACCTGGAGCATCGCGGGGTGGAGTTCGACCTGCTGCCCTTCTGCCGAGGGCGGCGGATGCCTGTGATGGCCTACAGCCCGGTCGGCCAGGGCGGGGCGCTGCTGCGGCACCCGGCCCTGCAGGGCGTGGCGCGGCGGCTCGGCGCGACGCCGGCCCAGGTGGCGATCGCCTGGACGCTGCAGCAGGGCGGCGTCATCGGCATCCCGAAGGCGGCCGACGAGGCGCATGTGCGGCTGAACGCCGCGGCCGGCGAACTGCGCCTCGCGCCTGAGGACCTCGCTGCGCTCGATGCCGACTTCCCGCCGCCTAGGCGGAAACGGTCCCTGGCGATGCTGTAGGCGCGTTCAGCACGCCGAGATGCAGCCTTTGGACGGCACCGGCGACGGTCACGTCGAGCCCCGGCCGCGTGTAGTAGCAGCCGCGCACATGCAGGCTGGCGGCCAGCGCCCGGATGAAGGCCTCCGCGAGGTCCGGCTCCGGCGGCGCCGCCTCGCGCCAGAAGCGGTCGAGGCCGCCCTGCCAGGCGAGGCCGGGCACGTCGTAGATCGCCTGGCCGAGCGGCAGGATGGCACAGCCCATGGCGATCGCCTTCACCCCGACGGTGCTGTTCACGGTGACGGTGCCCCGGCACCGGGCGATCACCCGCTCCATCGGCAGCGCCCCGCCGAGATAGGCGACGCGTCCCGCCACCCCCTGCGCCGCGGCGATCCGCCGGACCCGCCGCGCCCAGGATTTCAGCCCGGGATCAAGCGGGTGGACCTTCACCAGCAGCCGTGCCTCGGCCGGGGCATGGCGGCCGAAGCTCGCCACCGTCTCGGCGATGGCGCTGTCCATGTCGGGGAAGCGGGAATAGGCGCGGATGGAGTAGTCGGTCTCCATCTGCATGGCGAAGAGGTAGAGTGGCACGCCGAGGGCGGCCAGCCGGTCCAGGGTTTCCGCCGCCGCCTGCGTCTCGCGCCGTCGCAGCAGCAGGCGGAGGCCGGTCGCCAGATAGGCCGGGATCGGCGGATGCAGCAGGAAGCTCTCGTAGTGCCGGTAGGGCCAGGGCAGCAGCGAGGCCAGGTGGAACAGCACGTCCCAGCGCGCCTGGGTGGCGAAGCTGTCGCGGTGGTGCTCGCGCAGGTCGGGCGGCGGGCAGCGAGAGGCCAGCAGCCGGATCGCCGCCGGATCGCGCGGGAAGCGGCTTTCGGCCCCCATGCCGTCGCGCTCCAGCGTTACCCAGTCCGGGCGGAGATAGCCGAAATCCGTCACCGTCACCGCGATGCCGCGCGCCCGGGCGAGGGCGATGGCCGGCTTGTGGTAGGGCCGCTGCTCGCCGAGCAGGACGAGGTCGGTGATGCCGTGCCGCCCATAGAAGCGGTCGAGGAAGCCTGGCCACTCCGAAAGCCGCCCGCGGAAATCCTTCGCCCCCGGCCCTTGCCAGAACAGCCGGTCGCCGAGGCAGAGATTGATCCGCCAGGCCTCGTGCCCCAACGCCCGCAGCCCGGCCGCGACCTCCGCGAAGAAGGGGCTGATCGGCCCTTGCAGGAAGAGGAAGCGGCGCCTCTCCTGCGCAGGCTGGACGGGAGCTGCAACCATGCCCGCCCTTTCGCAGCGGAGGCATGAAAGGTCAAGCAATTTAATACGATATCGTAACTTAAGCCCGGCGGGTGAGGCGGAGTGCGCGGCGGAGATCCGCCGCATCCGCAAGGCGCCGCCCTTGGCGCGCCAAGTGGCGCAGCAGATCGGGTGGCGGGAAGGGGCAATAGGGCAGCGGCACCACCTCCCGTCCTGACTTCGGACGGGCAATCGCCTCCACCAGCAACGGCACCCCGGCCAGGTGCAGCGCGCGCGCGGCAGCGCTGGCGGTGATGCCGGGCGGCAACGGCACCTCCCGCTGCGCCAGGATGGCGCCGGCATCGATGCGCGCCGCAAGCCGGTGAATGGTGACGCCGAAGCATGGTTCCGGCTCGGCCAGTGCCCAGATGGTGGGAACCGGCCCGCGATGCCGGGGCAGCAAGGCAGGGTGCAGGTTGATCCCGCCCCATGGCGCCAGCGCCAGGGTTTCGGCGCGGAAGATCTGATCGAAATGGAAGGAAACCAGCAGGTCCGGCCGCGCGGTGTCGATCGCCGCCGCCATGGCGGGCCCGTTCACATCCGCCACCTCGACGACGGGGATGCCATGTCCGGCCAGCCGGCCCGGTGCCGGGCGGAGGCCGTAATTCACCGCGAGATAGGGCAACAGCCGCGGCCCGGAGCGGTGGAGATGCCGCCAGGCCCTGGCGCACCACCCCGCCCGATCCCGGCCGGAAGGGATCGGAGCGGCAGATCAGCACCACGCTCTCGCCATGGGCCTGGAGGAAGGCCTCCACCGCCTCGGCGCTCAGCGCGCTTTCCAGGGTGAAGAGGGCGATGCGCAAGCCGCTCAGGAGGCCTTCAGCGCCGCCAGCCCGTCCCGCGCCGCGGCCAGCGCGGTGATGCTGTGCCGGATATCCGCCTCGGTATGCTCGGCGGAAAGGAAGAAGCGCAGCCGCGCCGCACCCTCCGGCACCACGGGGAAGAGGATCGGCTGGACGTTCACGCCAGCTTCGAAGGCGGCGGCGGCGAGTTGCGCCGCCCGCAGCGAGCTGCCGAGGATGACCGGCACGATGCCGAGCCCGGCCGAGCTGCCGGTATCGAATCCCGCCTGCCGCGCCAGGCGGAGGAAGAGTGCCGCATTGGCCTGCAGCCGCGCGACGCGCCATGGCTCCGCCTGCAGCAGTCGGAGCGATTCCAGTGCGGAGGCGGCGAGCGGCGGCGCCAGCCCGACCGAATAAACGAAGCCGGGTGCCGTATGCCGCAGCCAGTCCACCAGCCGCTTCCGGCCAGCGATGTAGCCGCCGCAGGAGGAAAGCGTCTTCGACAGCGTCCCCATCCAGATATCGACCAGGCCTGGATCGACGCCGCACTGCTCGGCGATCCCCTGGCCGGTCGCGCCGAGCACGCCGAGGGAATGCGCCTCGTCGACCATCAGCAGCGCGTCGTGCCGCTGGGCGAGCGCGGCGAAGCGGCCGAGATCGGGCAGGTCGCCATCCATGCTGTAATGGCCCTCGATCACCAGCAGCGCCCGGCCGTGCCGGCTGCGATGTGCGGCGAATTCACGCTCCGCCGCCTCCCAATCGTTATGGGCGAAGGCGATGCGCCGGGCGCCGCTCAGCCGCGCCCCCTCGGCGACCGAGTTGTGGATCAGCCGGTCATGCAGGATGAGGTCGCGTGGCCCGAGCAGCTGGCCGATAACAGTGACGTTGGTGGCGTGTCCGCTGACGAAGGCGAGGCAGGCTTCCGCCCGGTGATGCGCGGCGAGCGCCGCCTCCAGCCCGGCATGGACCGGCCGCTCGCCCGAGGCGAGGCGCGAGGCGGAGGCGGAGACGCCATGGCGGTCGATCGCCGCCTTGGCCGCGGCGGCGACGCGCGGGTCGCCGTTCAGCCCCGCATAGTTGTAGGAGGCGAAGTTGACGTAGCTCCGCCCGCCGATGCTGCTGCGGCCTCCCGCGACGCCGTCATGCTGACGGAAATAGGGGCTCTCGATGCCGAGCGCGGCGCCGGCATCGCGCATCGTCTCGAAATCCCGCATCCCCGGCAGGGTGCCGAGGTCGCGGCCCGGCGATTCGGTTGGCGCCTCCGCTGTCGAGGCCGCGCCGCGCCGGGCCAGGCGGTTGAGCAGGGCGCTGCGGGCGCTGGCGCTGAGGTCGAAGCCGGTGCTCATGCCGCATCCTCCAATCCGCTGGCCTCGGGCTCATGCGCGGCGAGCAGCGCCTCGGCGCTGTCGTCCCGCGGCCCGGCCTGGAGCCGGGCGAGGATGCGCCGGGCAAGGCCATCCAGCGTCAGCCCGTCGCCCACCCCATCGAGCGCCACGGCCACGCCAAGCCGCCCCTCGAGCGCCGTCCGCAGCTCCATCCCGCCGAGGCTGTCGAGGCCAAGCCTGGCAAGCGGCGCCTCGGGGCCGATGGACGGCGCCGGCAGGCGGAGGATGCGGGCCAGTTCGGCCGCCATGGTCTCGCGCAGCAGGGCGAGCGCCTCCGACTCCACCAGGCCGCGCAGCCGGGTGCGGAGGCCGGCGGCATCCCCGGCGGGCGCGGCGAGGCCGCGGACCGCCTCGAAGCCGGGTTCGGCCAGGATGGCGAGCGCGGCACACGCGGCCGGCCAGGTGATGCGTGCGAGGCCGGGCGCCGCTGCATCCGCGGCAAGCAGGGCGGGCAGGGCGGCCAGCGCCTCCTCGGCCCGCATGGCGGCGACGCCGAGGCGGCGCTCCAGGATCTCCACCTTTGCGGCATCCCCGGCCAGCATGCCGGCATCGGCGATCGGGCCCCAGCCGATGGCCATGGCCGGGCGGCCGGCAGCGCGGCGGCGCCGGGCCAGCGCCTCGAGCCCGGCATTCGCGGCGACATAGGCGGCCTGGCCGGGATTGCCGACGGCGACGGTGGCGGAGGAGTACATGAGGAACAGGTCCAGCGGATCGCGGGCGGTCAGCCGGTCGAGAGTGTCGGCGATGGCGAGCTTCGCCGTCAGCACCGGTGCGGCACGCGCCGGATCGAGCAGTGCCGCCGCGCCGTCGCCGGTCAGCGCCGCGGCGTGGATGATGCCGCGAATCGGTGGGCAGGAGGCACGGATCTCGGACAAAGCCCGCTCCAGCGCCGCGGCATCGGTGGCGTCGCAGGCATGCAGCGAGGCGGTGGCGCCGCGGGCGGCGATGTCGCGCACCGCCGCATCCGCCCCGGGCGCCGCAGCGCCGCGACGGGAAAGCAAGGCGAGGTGCCGCACACCCCGTTCCGCCAGCCAGCGCGCCGTCGCCAGGCCGAAGCCCCCGGTGCCGCCGATGACGAGGATGGTGCCCTCGGCTGCGCGGGCGAGCGGCGAGGCGGCTTCGGCCTGGCCTCCGGGCGCCGGCGGATGGACCACCAGCTTGCCGATATGGCCGCCGGCCTGGAGCGCGCGGAAGGCGGCCTCCACCTCCGTCGCGGGACAGCTGGCGGCGGGGAGGGGACGGATCTCGCCCTCGCGCAGCCGGGCGGCGATGCCGGCCAGCAGCCGCGCCGCCCGGGCCGGCCGGGCCCGCGCCAGTTCGTCGATGTCGACGGCGAAGTAGGTGGCGTTGCGCCGCAGCGGGCGGAGGGCGACGCGGCTGCCCTCGGCGAAGTCGCGCTTGCCGAGCTCGATGAAGCGGCCAAAGGGGCGCAGCAGGCCGAGCGAGCGCTCCATCGCCGCGCCGGCGAGGGAGTTCAGCACCACGTCCACCCCCTCCGGCCAGGTGGCGCGGAGGGTATCGGCAAAGCCGGCGTCGCGGCTGTCGAGCACCAGCGTCGCCCCGGCGGCACGGAGGAAGGCGCGGCGCGAGGGGCTGCCGGCGCTGGCCGCCACGAGCGCGCCGCGGGCCAGCGCCACCTGGAGCGCGGCCAGGCCGACGGCGCCGCTGCCGCCATGGATCAGCACGCGCTCGCCCGGCTCCAGCTGCGCCAACTCCTCCAGAGCATGCACTGCGGTCATGAAGGCGACGGGAATGGTGGCGGCGGCGACCGGATCGAGCCCGTCCGGCATCGGCACCAGCGCCTCGGCGCGGGTGCGGGCATGGCTGGCGAGTGCCGCCGGCGCCACGCCGAAGACTCGCTGGCCGGGGCGGAGCGCCACGCCCCCGCCCACCGCCTCGACCACCCCAGCGCATTCCATGCCGAGATGCGGTCCGGCGAAGCCGGGCAGCAGCGCCTCCTCCGGCAGCAGGCCCTGGGCCCACATCACGTCGCGGAAGTTGAGCCCGGCAGCCTCGATGCGCCGCGCCAGTTCACCCGGTCCCGGCATGCCCGGGAGGAAGCCCTCCCAGTGGAGGCTGCCGAGCTGGCCGGGCTGGCGGATGGCCAGCCGCTGCGGGCCGGCCGGGGACGGGGCGGGCGGCAGCCCAGGGCGAAGGCGGGGGACCAGCCGGGCGGCCTCGGTGAGGGTGACCTCGGCCTCATCATCCTGCTCGGTCAGCAGTTCGGCGGCGAGGCGGCGGGAAGCCTGCTCCGGGCCGAGCTGGGGCGCGAGGTCGATCCGCCGCGGCTTCAGCCCGGGATGCTCGTTGGCCAGGACCCGGCCGAGGGCGAAGAGGGCGGCGGCGCCCGGCTCGTGCCGAGTGCCGGGCCCATCGGGTTGCTGGCCGCCCTGGGTGACGATGCAGAAGCCGGCGGCGCTTCCTTCGGCCGCGGCGCCGAGCCGGGACAGGGCGGCGAGCGAGGCGGCAATCTCCTCCGGCCTGCGGCCGCCGGCCAGCGCCACCACCAGGCTGTCGGCAAGGGCGTGCGGCGGCAGGCCGGCGGCCTCCGCCAGGCCGCCGCCGGAGACGGTGGCTCCACGGGATTGCAGCGCGGCGGCGACGGCCGGCCGCAGCCCCGCCATGGCCGCATCGGCAAAGAGGGCGACGCGGCGGAGCTTCGGCGCGGCCAGCAGCGTGGCGCCGGCGGCGGCCCGCCCGCCAATCAGCAGGGCGGGGAAGGGAGCGGCGCGCAGCGGCTCGGCGAGTGGGGCGGCCCAGCCCTCGGCGGGGAGGGCGGCCGCCCAGGATGCTGCAGGCGCGAGCGGCGCGGCACCGCACCAGCCCGGCTCCTGGCCGCAGCAGAAATTCCACAGCCAGCCGGGCAGCGGCTCGGCCAGCAGCAGGGTCGCGCCCGGCGCGGCGCCCTGGCGCAGCGGGCCGAGCAGGGCAGTGCCGCGCCGCAGCCGTGCCCCGGCGGCGAGGCCGACCACCAGGTCGGCGGCAAGGGGCGGTGCGTCGCCACCCTCCGGATCCCAGGGGCGGAGGGTGAGTTCGATGCCCTCCGGCACCGCCGGCAGCGGCATCGGCGGCTGGCCCGGCAGCGGCGCCGCGGTCAGCAGCACGCGCCGGCCGCAGCCGGCCAGCGCACGCAGCAGATGCGCGGTGAGCGGCCCGGTGCCGGCCGCGACCTCCAGCACCCGGAGCGGCCGGGCCGCGGGCCAGGCAGCGGCGAAGGCGGCGACGGCCTCGGCCAGCACGCGGGCGAGGCGGTCATAGCCGGCCGCTTGCGGCGGCGGCGGGGCGCCGGCCTCGCCGGCCAGGCGATGGGCGAGGACCTGCGGCAGCTGTTCCGCCGCCAGCGCCGCCCAGGCGAGGTCCTGGGCAAGGTCGGGCTGCTCCAGCAGTACCTGGCGCCAGATCTCCGCCGCCGGAGGCAGGTCGGGAGCCGGGACTGGGTGCAGGCCGAGCGGGCCCTGCTCCGCCAGACCGTCCGCGGCCAGGGCTTCCAGCAGCATGCGGGCATAGGGGCCGGTCGCCGGTGCTGCCCCCCGCGCGGCATGGGCGGCGGCGCAGAAGCCCTCCAGCAGCAGCGAGGCCTCGGTCAGGTCGAGCGCCGCGTCCTGCCGCAGCGCCGCGGCGAGCGGGACGGCAAGGTCCACCGGTTCGGCCGGCTCGTTGCCGAGGGCGGGCAGCAGCGCCATGCGGAAGGCGCCCTCCAGCGGATCCGCCCGGCCTGGCAGGCGGATGCGGAGGAAGCTGCATCCCTCCAGCACCGCGACCACCCCGCCGGTCGCGTCGCGCAGGACAAGGTCGGCGGCGGCGCTGCGGCTGCCGCGCTCGGTGAGGCGGATCGCGGCGGCGGCCGGCGCTTCGGCCCCGCAGCGCAGCACCAGCCGACCGATGCGGACGGGGACGAAGCCGGTGCCGGGCTCGGCCGGCGCCTCAGTGAGCAGGCCGAGCAGGGCCTGCAAGGCACCGTCGAGCCGGACGGGGTGGAGCAGGAATCCGGCATCCGGCGGCGCCGCCGCAGGGCGGGCCAGCCTGGCGCGGGCGAGGCCGGCCTCCGCATCGACCGACACCTCCTCCAGCGCTTGAAAGGCAGGGCCGTAATCGAGGCCAAGACGGGAGGCGAGAGCCAGGAGCGCCTCGCGGTCGAGGCGGCGCGGCAGGGCGGAGGGTTCGGCGGCGGCATCCGGCAGGCGGGGGAGGGCTGCGACGCGCGCCTCGGCGTGCAGGGTCCAGGCCTCGTCGGCAAGGCGGCGGCGGCTGGCGAGGGCGAAGGCGCCGGCTGCGTCGAGCGTCACCCGGATTTCGCGGGAGGCATCCGCCTCCAGCGGCATCGGCTGATGGATGGCGAGGTCGCGCAGCTCCAGCGCCGGCGCCTCCGGATGGGAGGCCAGGGCGGCGGCCAGCGCCATCTCCGCCATGGCCGCGGCGGGCAGCACCGGCTGGCCGGCGAGCCGGTGGTCGGCCAGCCAGGGCTCCAATTCGGTGTCGATGTGCCGGGTCCAGAGGCCGGGCTCATTCCCGCGGCGAAAGCCAAGCAGGCGGTGCTCGGCCAGCGGCTGGGCGATCGGGATGGCTTCCGCCGTCTGGGCAAGCCAATAGGGCTGGCGGTCGAAAGGCGTCAGCGGCAGGCCGCGCCGGGTGGCGGGGCCGTCATAGGCGAGGCCTCCGCGCGGGTCGGCGCCGAGGACGAAGGCGCGGTCGGCGACGGCCGGGAAGGGGTCGCCCTGCAGGTCGCGCCGGGTGAGGCTGGCCAGGATGCCGGCCTCGCTGCCGGCCTGGCGCAGCGCCTCGCGCAGGTAGCTTTGCAGGATGGGGTTGGGGCCGATCTCGAGGAACAGGCCGGCGCCCTGGCGGATCGCCGCCTCGACCGCGGGGAGGAAGCGCACCGGCTCCCGCAGGTTGCGCCACCAATGGGTCGGGGTGCAGTCGGCGGCGGCGAGCGGCTCAGTGGTGACGGTCGAGATCATCGGCACCGCGGGCGCCGCCGGCGCGAGGCCAGCGAGGTCGGCGAGCAGCCCTTCACGCAGCGGGTCCATGGCCGCGCTGTGGAAGGCGTAGTCGAGGTCGAGGGCGATGCAGCTCCAGCGCCGTGCCGCGGCAGCCTGGGAGGGGCGGTGCAGCGCATCCACCGGCCCGGCCACGGTGATCGCCGATGGGGCGTTGACCGCCGCGATCTCGAGCCCCGGCCCGCATTCGGCGAGCACCGGCAGCGCCGCCTCGGCCGAGCAGCCGAGGGCGGCCATGCGGCCCTGGCCGCGCATCGCCTGCTGGTGACGGCTGCGGGCAACCACCAGCCGGGCGGCCTCCGGCAGGGGCAGCAGGCCGGCGGCGGCGGCGGCGGCGATCTCACCGACCGAATGGCCGAGGCAGAGGGCCGGACGGACGCCTTCCGCCGCCAGCGCCGCGACGATGCCGTGCTGGATGGCGAAGAGCAGCGGCTGGGCGCGGTCCGTGGCGGCAACGGCTTCGGCGCTGACGCCGGCCTCGACCTGCTCAGCGGGGGACCAGCCGAGCAGTGGGGCAAGGGCGGCATCGGCCTCGGCGAGGGCAGCGCGGAAGCGGGGGCTGGCGGCGAAGGCGGCCTGGGCCATGCCGGGCCAGGGGGCGCCGTTGCCGCTGAAGACGAAGGCGATGCCGTGGGGCGGGCCGGCGGTGCCGGCGGCAGCCCCGGATTCGCCGGCCCGCCAGGCGGCGAGGCCTTCGGCCAGGCGTGCCGGGTCGGCGCCGCGAAGGGCGAGGCGGTGCGGCAGCAGGTCGCGGTGGCGGGCGGCGCCGCGCAACAGGGCGGGCAGGGCACGAGGCGGGGTGGCGGCGAGGCGGGCCTGCCAGCGGCTCGCCAGCGCCTTCAGCCCCGCCGCGCTGCGGGCGGAGAGCAGCAGCGGCGGCAGGGGCGCTTCCTGCCGCCCGGGCTCGGGTTGGGGCTGGGCGGGTGGCGCGGCGGCGAGCAGAGCGCAGGCATTGGTGCCGCCGAAGCCGAAGCTGTTCACCCCGATCACCGCGCGGTGGCGGCGGCGCAGCGGCTCCGCCACGAGCGGCACGCGGAGGCCGAGGCCGGTGAAGTCGATCCCCGGGTTCGGCGTCTCATGATGGAGCGAGGGCGGGATCTGGCCGCGCTCCAGCATCAGCATCGCCTTCAGCAGGCCGACGATGCCGGCGGCGGGCTCGGTATGGCCGATATTGGTCTTGGCCGAGCCGATCGGCAGCGCCTCCGTCCGGTGGCGGCCGATGGCGGCGCCGATGGCGCCGGCCTCCAGCGGGTCGCCGGCGGCCGTCCCGGTGCCATGCGCCTCGAAATAGCCGATCCGGTCGGGTGCCACGCCGGATTCGGATAGGACCTGCTCGATCAGCCGGGTCTGGGCCGGGCCGCTCGGCAGGGACAGGCCCATGGTGCGGCCGGCGGCGTTCACGCCGGAGCCGAGGATGACGGCGCGAATCGCATCGCCATCGGCCAGCGCATCCTCGAGGCGCTTCAGCACCACCATGCCGCCGCCCTCGGCGCGGACGTAGCCATCGGCCCTGGCGTCGAAGGCGTGGCAGCGGCCCGTGGGCGAAAGCATCCCCGCCCGGGCGAAGCCGAGAAAGGGGAAAGGCGTGAGCAGCATGTTCGCGCCGCCGACCAGCGCCGCCGGGATCCGGCCGCCGCGCAGCGCCTCGCAGGCCCAGTGGAGTGCCACCAGGGCGGAGGAGCAGGCGGTGTCAATGGTCTGCGCCGGGCCGCGCAGGTCGAAGACGTTGCCGAGGCGGTTGGCGAGAATCGACAGCGCGCTGCCGGTCATGAAGTAGCGGTCGCCGCCCGCCGGTTCGGCGAGGCGGAGATCCCCGTAGTCGGTCAGCGAGCCGCCGATGAAGACGCCGGTGCCGCTGCCGGCGAGGCGCGAGGCGGGCAGGCCGGCATCCTCCAGCGCCTCGGCGGCAAGTTCAAGCAGCAGGCGCTGCTGCGGGTCCATCTCCGCCGCCTCGCGGGGTGAGATGCCGAAGGCGGCGGCGTCGAAGCCGGTGACGTCATCCAGCACGCCGGCGGCGAAGCTGTAGGACTTGCCGGGCTCGCCGCGGCGCGGATGGGCGAAGGCATCGCGGGTGCAGCGCTCGGGCGGGATGCTGGTGACGGCATCCCGGCCCTCCACCAGCAGGCTCCAGAAGGCCTCGGGATCGGGCGCACCGGGCAGGCGGCAGGCGGCGCCCAGGATGGCGATGGCGCCGTCCGGCCGGCGCCTCGCCTTCGCCTCCGCGGGCCGGCTCATGCCAGGCTCGGCTCTCGGCTCGGCAGGGGCTGGGGCAGGGGCGCAGCCGCGGGACGGGGCAGGCCGACGACCCGGTCGAGCAGCGTGTCCACCTGGTCGAAATGCTCGACCCATTGCGGGCGGGACCAATGGCGCAGCCGCGCGCATTGGGCGGCGCGCGCGGCCGAGTCCGGCGCGGCATAGGCCTCGATCCGCTCCATCCAGGCGGGGCCGTCGAGCGGGTCGAGGAATTCGGGCACGGTGCCGCCGACCTCGCGGAGCGGCGCGGTGTCCGAGCAGATCACCGGCGTGCCGAGGGACAGCGCCTCGGCGACCGGCAGGCCATAGCCTTCGACGAAGCTCGGGAAGAGCAGGGCGGTCGCGTTGGCAACCAGGCGGGATACCTCGGCATCGGGCGGGGTGCCGACCTCCTGCACGATGCCGCGCAGCAGGTCGCAGCGCTCCAGCAGGTCGACGACATTCTCGTTCTCCCAGCCGCGGCGACCGAGGACCAGCAGTTTCGGCGGAAGCGGGGTGCCGGGCAGCGCCAGGGCGCGATCCGCCATCTCGCGCCAGACATGCAGCAGCAGCAGGTGGTTCTTCCGCGGCTCGATGGTGCCAAGGCAGACGAAATAGGGCTCGGACGGCAGCAGGGCGGGCGGCGTCCGGGGTAGGTCCACGCCGAGCGGGGCGATGGCGAGCGGCGGCGCGGCGCGGCCATGGCGTGCCAGCCGTGGCAGCAGGGTAGAGGCGGTGAAGGCGGAATTGACGATGATCCCGTCCGCCAGTGCCGCCGTCGTCGCCACCCGCGCCGCATGGCGCGCCACCTGCCGGGTGCGGGAATATTCGGGATGGGTCAGCGGGATCAGGTCATGGATCAGGGGCACGAAGCGGGCGCCCGCGCGGCGCAGGGCGGCGATGGGTGCCTCGCTTTCCAGGGAGCGGTGCGAGACCAGGAGGAAGACGGCACGGCGGTGCGCCTCGATCCGGCTCTGCAACGCAGCCCGGCCGCTGCCGACGGCAAGGCGGGCGTGCAGCCTGGCGGCGATCCGCCTGGCGCGGGTAAGCGCGCCCTCGGCTTCGGGGCCGTGCAGCCAGGTCAGCTCCAATGCCTCGACCAAGGCGGCGACCAGCCGACGCGGAACCAGGCCGAACCAGCCCCAGCCGCTCTGGGCCGCGAAATCGCAGGAGGCTGGCGACTCGTCGAGCCACCGCTTGGCATAGGCCATTTCGACGCGATCGATACCGGAAGGGGAGGAGCGCCGGACGCAGGAGATCAGACGGGATATATCAAGGATAGTATACAAATCTTCTCCGCCTGCGACGAGGTTGCGCTGCTGGCCGGTTCAGGTTCCCGCCTGGGTGGCTGGCGTCAGGGAGACATCATGGCATGAGGCGTACCGTTACGCATTCAAAATATTACGGTGCGATGCAGCATCGTCTACCTCAGGTTATGCAAAGGCCTTGGGTATCGCAAGGAATCAGGTAGTGGCAAGCTGGCTGAGCATCGTTTCCGGAGGCGGAAGGCTTCCCGCGGACTGCTGAATGGAAGATGAAGGTTACGGTGGCGGCAAAGCCCGTCGAAGGGGTTGCAGCCCGCTGCCCGACCCGTTAGGAAGCGCCGACCTGCTGCCGTAGCTCAGTGGTAGAGCACTCCCTTGGTAAGGGAGAGGTCGAGAGTTCAATCCTCTCTGGCAGCACCATCCTATCCCTCTACACCCGCACCGCCCGTCGTCGCCGATCAAGGTGAGGCGGTCGGCTTCGTAGCAGCCGCTCTTGGCAGAACGCCTGGGTCCGGCGACGAAGCCTGCGCCGCTGCCGCCCACGAAAACGTATACCTTTGCGGCTTGCCGGCCTCGGCGAGGCAGGCCATGCCATCGGCATGCCTGATACGCTTCGCTGTGCTGCCAGACTCCTCCTTCTCCTCCCGCTGATGGCCGGCCTGCCCGGCTGTGCGGTGCTGGTCGCCGAAACGGCCAGTACGGCCGCGGGCGTCACCGGCGCCGGGGTGTCGGATGCAGTTGGCGCCAATGCGGCGGCAACCACGGCGATCGGCCTTGGCGTCCAGGCGGTCGGGCGAGCTGGCCTTCAATATGCCCAGCGCCGGGCGCACGGGTCGGCGCAGGACGGCATCGCCCGGGCCGCGGGCCCGCTGCCGGTCGGCGGGGTCGCGCGCTGGTCGGTCAGCCACACGCTGCCGATCGAGCCCGACGAGCAGGGTGAGGTGACGGTCGCACGGCTGATCGGTGCCGGCGGGCTCGAATGCAAGGAAATCGTCTTCTCGGTCGACCGGAAGCGGGAGCGCGGCTTCTACACCGCCACCATCTGCCGCGACGGCGAGGTCTGGCGCTGGGCCAGTGCGGAGCCGGCGACGGCGCGCTGGGGCTCGCTGCAATGAGGCGGCTGGCGCTGGTGCTGCTGCCGCTGGTGCTCGCCGGCTGCAACCAAGCGGCGGATGTGGCAGGCGCGGTGGCCGGCGGCGGCGCGGCGCTGGCCAGCGGCAACCCGGCGCTCGCGATCGGCGTGGGCATCGGCGTGCGGGCGGCGACCGCTGCCGGCATCCGCTATGTGGTGCGGAGCCGGCATGGGGCGGAGCAGGATGAGGTGGCGGCGGTGATCGGCAGCCTCGCCCCGGGCGAGGTGCGGCGTTGGCGCATCCGCCACACCATTCCGCTCGGCAACGAGGAGGGCGAGGTGCGGCTGGTGCGGGAGATCGACAATGCCCTCGCCCCCTGCCGCGAGGCGCTGTTCTCGGTGGAGGAGGATGGCGGGCGGAAGTGGTTCCTCACCACCGCCTGCCGTCAGGGCGAAAGCTGGAAATGGGCGGCAGCGGAGCCGGCGGTGCCGCGCTGGGGCAGCCTGCAGTAGACCCGCAATGGGGGACCCCGCGGTGGCGGGATCCCCCGGGGCGCGGCTCAGTTCGGCGTCAGCACCAGCCCGGCGGCGTTGATCGTCACCGTCCCGGCGCCGGTCACCGCCGCCGCGCTGGCCAGCGCCGACCAGGTAAGCGGGTTGCCGCCGCTCGCCGCGTCGAACAGCCCGACATGGGTCAGCGTGCCGACCGCGGCGGTGAAGGTGAAGCGGATGGCGTCCGTGTTCTGCTGCGCGCCGGTGCCGCTGAAGGTCACTTTCTGCCGGGCATAGCCATTGCCCACCGGCTCGCCGGTCAGCCCGGACGGGTCGCTGCCGCCGGTGCCGAGGCCAAGAAAGACCTGGCTCGGAAGGGCTGGTCCGCGGGCGCAGAGCGCACGGCCGAGCAGGTTCTTCGCATAATCGGTCAGGTCAGCCATGGGATGCTCCTTGGGGTTGGATGAGGGAGGCAGGCGAAGCGCGCCGGCCTCAGCCGACGGCCTCGACCGAGAGCAGGCGAGCGACCCAGTTGACGGTCTTGCCCGCCTCGCCGGTGCCGCTGATGGCGAGGCCGCCATTGGTGGTGTCGGCATCGAGGATCAGCCGCCAGGCGGCGGCGCCGCTGTCGCCGATCCCTGGGGCGAAGCCAGTGCCGGCGGTGATGGGAGCGAGCGCCGGGCCGCTGCCGAGGGCGGTGCCGCCCACGAGCACCGTCGCCGCCACCGTGGCGCCGCGGCGGATAAGCAGGCTCGCCTCCCAACTCGCCGTGTCGCCGGCCGTGCCCGCGGTGCCGCCGACCTGACGGGCGAGGACCAGCAGCTTCAGCCGGTAGCTGCCATTGGTCGGCAAGATCGCCTGATTGCTGCCGCCGGGCGCCAAGTTGTCGGCGGTCAGCCGCGTGGCGGTGGCATCCGTCGACTGCCGGCGAAGCACGAACTCACCCGCCTGCGCGTCCCCATTGACGCTGAACCGTCCCGCCGACCATGCGCCGCGGTTGATCGTCAGGCCCGTCGATGCCTGTTGCCCGCCCGGAACCCAGCTGGCGCCCGCGGAGGCCGAGTTGGTGTCTCCTCCGGCCACGACGCTGGTCGTCCCGAGCGCGGCGTTGTTGCGCCCGCCGCTGACGGTGGAATAGGCGCCGCCGGCTATCTGCGCCGCAGTGCTGCGAAACTGCTGCCAGTCCACCGCGCTGGCGCCGCGCGCATTGCCGCCGGTTGCGGCGTTGTCGGGCATCATGGCGCTGAGGGCGCCGCTGCCCTTCGGCCCCAGCACGAGGCCGATATTGGTGTCGCTCCCTTCTGCCAGCAGCGCCGCCGCCGTGCCGGCCGCGCTGCCGTACAGGCCGAGCCGGTTCACCGCACTCGCCACAGGCGCGACCCGCACCGTCTCCAGACCATTGACCGAGAGCGACAGCGCCCCGGTCGCGGCGCGGGAAAGGCCGGTCGCCGCAGCGCCGGCGAAGCCGAGGCCGGGCGCTGCGGCCGTGCCGTCGGCGACGCTCGCCACCGCCCCGGCCACCGTGTAGTTCTGCGCCCTGACAAAGGCAGTGGTGGCGATGGCCGTCGAGTTGTCGGTGCTCGCCGGCGTCGTCGTCCGCACGAGCCCGGTTCCCTTCGGCGCCAGGGTGATGCCAATCGCCGCGTCGCTGCCCTGGGCCGACAGCGTCACCGCGCCGCCTGCGACGCCGCCATCGGCGCGCAGCCAGTTCACCGCCGGGGCCGCCGCATTGCCGATGGCGAATGCCGTGGCGCCGTTCGCCTGCAACGCCACCGTGCCCGTGCCCTTGGCGGCCAGCTGGAGGCCGATATTGGCATCCGCGCCCTGCGCCTGCGCCGTGACGGGGCTGCCGGTGGTGGCGCCGCCGATCAGCAGACGGTTCACAGTGCCGGCCGGCGTCGCCACTTCCAGCGCGTGGCCGCCCGGCGCGCCGCCAAAAGTGATGCCGCCCGCTGCGGTCGCCCGCAGCACCTCGGCGCCGCCGGCGGAGGCGGCGAGGCTGCCGCCGGCCGGCAGGAAGAGCCCGGTATCGACGCCGCCGACCGCGAGTCCCGGCCGTGCCGCCTGGCCGGCCGGGGTGCCGCTGGCGAGCACCGCATTGGTCCCGGCGTTGACAACAAGCCCGCCATTCTCGAGCAGCGGCGGGGTGCCGAGGTAGACAGCGTTCGGCGTCGCTGCGCCGCTATCGGCGATATGGATCGCTGCCGCGCCGTTGTTCCGCGTGTTGAAGCGGGTGCAGCGGAGCGAGAAGATGTCGAGCCGGTTGCCCGTGCTGTTCACCCAGATCGCGCTGTCCTCCACCGCATCGGTGCGGAGGTTTCCGATCTGCACCCGGGTGTTCGAGCCGTCCACCTGGATCGCCGCCGAGCCCGGCAGGGGTGCGCCGGCGGCGTTGAAGATCTCGTTGTGCGATGTGAAGTTGGCGACCTGGCCGTCCGTGCCGGAGCCTTCCACCCAAATCCCGTACTTCACGAAATCCGCATAGGCCTGGCCGATGTAGAATTTCGTCGTCACACCGCTTTCAGAGCTGCCGAAGCGGAACATGCTGCGGTAACCGAGGACGAAGGCCTGGTCGATGAAGACGCCGTCGCTGCGGCGAAAGACCATTGCATCCGCATTGGCCTGCTGCCAGGCGAGAATGAAGGCGTTCGAGCTCCAGAAATTCCAGAAATGCACGCTGTGGATGCGCGGGATGTCGTAGCACTGGTCGACCTCGACGCCCGTGGTGAAGACCTGGGCGCGCAGGCGGCGGATGTCGAGCCGGCCTGAATTCCGGCAGAAGATTCCCTTGTTGACGTTGCAAAGGAAGACATTGTCGAAATCGACGCCGCCGAAGCAGTCCTCGATGCGGAAGACGTAGTCGTAGGCCGTCGGTGCCCAACCGCTGACCTGCGCCGCGCCGTGCGTCTGTTGCACGGCGATGTCGCGCAAGCCGGCGCCCCGGCGGTTGACGCCGGTGAAGGTGAAGGGGGTGAAGCCCGTGGTGTTGATGCGCAGCCAAGTGCCCTGGCCGGCACCGGGCCCCTCGGTGAAGCCCGCACCCTGGAGGCGGATGGTGGCGCCGTTCAGCACCACCGGCGAGGCGATGCGGTAGACCTTCGGGCCGAGGAAGAGCGTCCCGCCGCCCTTCGTCTTCAGGTCGTCGATGGCGGCCTGGAAGGCGGGGCCGTCATCGGTGCTCCCGTCGCCCTTGGCGCCGTAGTCGCGCACATGGGCGCCACGGTCGACGAGCACCGCGCCGCGCAGTTGCGCGAGGGTGGCGCGGCGGGTCTCGGTGGTGCTGCCGCTGGCTTGCACCAGCGGGGCGAGGTCCGTATCGCCGAGGGTGCTGGCCGCGGGCAGCTCGCTGATCCTTGCGTCGGGCATCGGGCTCCGGTCCGGATGTGCAGGCGGTGGAAACCGCCTGCGGATGGGGGATGGGGGATGGGGGATGGGGGATGGGGAGGGCGGGGAACGGGGAGGGCGGCTACTGCTTCAGCACGTCGCCCGCCTCGCTCAGCAGGCGTCCGTCGCTCTCGGCCAGGATCAGCTTCAGGTCGGGCCCGACGTTGAAGCTGCGGGACAGCACGCCGAGCGAAGGGTCCGCGGCATCCTCGACGCGGATGCGGTAGCCGGTGCCGATGGCCGGCGTCGGGAAGCTGGCCGAGGCGCCACCGCCGACCACCGGCACCACCCGCACCGGCGGGATGACCGCGCCGCTGCCGTCGCGCAGGCTGAAGACCACCTGGCTGACCGGGCCGAGCACCGTCGCCGAGACCGGGATGGTGGTGCCGGCGACGATGCCGGCGGCGAAGGGGGCGAGGATGATGGTGCGCACCACCGCCGCCGCCGCCTGGCCGAAGCTGAAGCGCTGGGCAACGCTGCGCACCGTGTTGATCGGCCCGACCGCGCCATCCAGCGTGACGCCGGTGCCGAGGGCGGGGCCACTGCGGACCGGCAGCAGCGCCATCGCATCCGCGGTCTGCAGCACCATCAGGTCGCCCGGCTTGAGGCTGCCGGCGACCGCGGCGAAATAGCCGGCAGCGGTGACCGTGGCGCGGCTGTCGGTGGTGCGGTACTGCCAGAGGGTGAAGCTGTTGCCCTGGATCAGGGCTGCGAGATTGGCCGAGCTGAAGGGCACGGGGGTCTCCGTCTCAACGGGCGCCGCACCTCCCGGGAGGGGCTTCCGGGAGGGGGGAGGGGCGCAGGGAAGGGCAGGGGGAGCGCCGGGCGCAATTCGGCCGTCGGCGAAGGCTGGAATACCGGAACGTTACCCTATCGTCAAGGAAAAATATCCTAGTTCGGGAAAGGCGACTTCGTCCTAGTCTCCGCTCCTGCCCGAACCCTGCCGGAGGCCGGATGCGTCGCCTTGCCCTGATCGCCGCCCTGCTGCTGGCCCCGCTCGCCGCCCCACGCCCCGCCTGGGCCCAGCCGGTGCTGAACGTCTACAATTGGACCGACTACATCGACCCCCATGTCGTGCAGCGCTTCCAGCAGGAGACGGGTATCCGCATCCGCTATGACGTTTATGACAGCCTGGAGACGCTGGAAGGAAAACTCTCCGCCGGGCGCAGCGGCTACGACCTCATCGTCCCGACCAGCGAGCCGACTTTCGCCCGGCTTGTCCGCGCCGGGGCCTTGCTGCCGCTGGACCGGGCGAGGATTCCCAACTGGCGTAACCTGGACACCGGGCTGATGGCGCGCGCGGCGGTGGCCGATCCCGGCAACGCGCATGGAGCGATCTATCTCTGGGGCACCGTGGGGATGGGCCTCCGGCTCGACCGCATCAGGGACATCGCGCCCGATCTCGCCCTCGACAGCCTCGATGTGCTGCTGAAGCCGGAGAATGCGCGGCGCCTCGCCGGCTGCGGCCTCGCGGTGATGGACAGCGCGACGGATGTGCTGCCCTCCGTGCTGCGCTGGCTGGGGCGGGACCCGGACAGCACCGATCCCGCCGACCTGCGCGCGGCCGAGGCGGCATTGCTTGCCATCCGCCCCCACCTCCGCGCCATCCCCGGCTCCGGCGCGCTGCTCGACATGCTGGCGACGGGCGAGGTCTGCGCCGCGCTGGCCTATAGCGGCGATGTCATCCAGGCCGCGGCGCGGGCGCGCGAGGCAGGGCGGGGCGTCGAGATCGGCTATGCGGCACCGGCCGCAGGGCCGCAGATCTTCTTCGACATGCTGGCGATTCCAGCCGATGCGCCGCATCCGGAGGCGGCGCATGCCTTTATCGACTTCCTGCTGCGGCCCGAGGTCATCGCCGCCGTCAGCAGCCATGTGCGCTACCCGAACGCGGTGCCTGCCAGCCGGCCGCTGATCGCCGCACCGGTGCGGGAGGATTCGAATGTCTATCCGCCCGAGGCAGCGCTGGCACGGGCCTTCGTCCCCGGTACGCCGGGCCCGCAGGCGGAGCGGCTGCGCAGCCGTCTCTGGAGCCGTTTCCGGGCGGGCCGCTGAACTTGGCGCTGCTCACGGTCAGGGGGCTGACCAAGCGCTTCGGCGCGGCGCTGGCGCTCGACGGGCTCGATCTCGAGGTGCGGCCGGACGAGGTCCTGGCGCTGCTCGGCGGCTCCGGCTCCGGCAAGTCGACGCTGCTGCGGCTGGTGGCGGGGTTCGAGGTGCCGGATTCAGGGCGCATGCTGCTGGAGGGAAGGGATCTCGCCGGCTTGCCGCCGCACGCCCGGCCTGTCGGCATGATGTTCCAGAGCTATGCGCTCTTCCCGCATCTCACCGTCTTCGACAATGTCGCCTACGGGCTGAGGCGCGAGCGAATGCCGCGTGCCGAGATCGGGCGCCGCGTCGGCGAGGCGCTGGCCATGGTCGGGCTGGAGGCGATGGCCGGGCGGAAGCCGCATCAGCTCTCGGGCGGGCAGCGGCAGCGGGTGGCGCTGGTGCGCTCGCTGGTGAAGCGGCCGCGGCTGCTGCTGCTGGATGAGCCGCTCGCCGCCCTCGATGCGGGCCTGCGGGAGCGGACCGGGCTCGAGCTGCGGGCGATGCAGCGGCGAACCGGCGCCGGCTTCGTCATGGTGACGCACGACCAGGCGGAGGCGCTGGCGCTGGCCGACCGCATCGCCGTGCTGGATGGGGGGCGGCTTGCCCAATGCGGCCCGCCGGCCGAGCTCTACGAGCGCCCGGCGACGCGTTTCGTCGCCCGCTTCCTCGGCGCCGCCAATGTGCTGGAAGGGAAGGTCGGCACGGATGGCGCAGTGGAGGCGGGCGCCTGCCGCCTCGCCCTGCCGCATGGCGCCGCGCCGGGCGAGGCCCTGGCCGTGGCGCTGCGGCCGGAGCGCATCCGCCTGCTGCCGGGCGCGCCGCCCATGGCCAACGGGGTTGGCGGGGTATTGCGGGACCTCGCCTATCGTGGCGATGGCTGGATGGCGCTGGTTGCCCTGCCGGACGGGGCGGAGCTGCGCGTCGCCCTGCCCGCCGGTGCCGCGCCGCCCGAGCCGGGATCGCGCCTGGCCCTCGGCTGGCCGGCCGAGGCGCTGGTGGCGCTCCGCGCCTGATGCAGCGGTTGCTCATCCTCCTGCCGCCGCTCGGCTGGCTGCTGCTGCTGGTGGCGGCGCCGCTGCTGATCCTCGGCCTCATCGCCTTCGCCGAGGCAGGGCCGGGGGTGCCGCCTTTCATTCCGCCGCTCGGCTGGGCGGGCGGGCCGGTTTGGCAAGGCAGCACGGAAAGCTTCGGCACGCTGCTGGCCGATCCCTATTACCTGGAGGCCTTCCTCCGCTCCTTGTTCACCGCCTTCGTCACCGCTGCGCTCTGCCTTTTGCTGGCCTATCCGATGGCGCTCGGCATCGCCGGCGCCCGGCCCTCCTGGCGGCTGCCTCTGCTGCTGCTGGTGCTGCTGCCCTTCTGGACCGGCTTCCTGCCGCGGCTCGGCGCCTGGATCGGGCTGCTGCGGGATGGTGGCTGGGTGAACGGCGTGCTCGGCCTCGCCGGGGTCGGGCCATTGCGGCTGCTCTATAGCGACCTGGCGCTCCATCTCGGCATGGTCCACGCCTACCTGCCATTCGCCGTGCTGCCCCTGGCGACGACGCTGCTGCGGCGGGACAGGTCGCTGGAGGAGGCGGCGGCCGATTTGGGGGCGACGCCTTTCACCGTTTTCCGCAGCGTCACCCTGCCGCTGTCGCTGCCGGCGGCGGCCTCGGCCTTCCTGCTGGTCTTCATCCCCGCGGCGGGGGAGTTCGTCATCCCCGAGCTGCTTGGCCCGCCGGAGGCACAGATGGTCGGCCGCGTGCTCTGGGGCGAATTCTTCCAGAACAGGGACTGGCCGCTTGCCGCGGCGCTCGCGCTCGCCCTGCTGGTGCTGCTGCTGCCGTCCATCCTCTTCTTCCAAAGGCTGGGACGACGGGGATGAGGCGCATCGGCCTGGCCTTCGGCCTTCTGTTCCTCTGGGCGCCGATCCTGCTGATGGTGCTTTATGCCTTCAGCGCCGACCGCATTCCCTTCCAATGGGGCGGCTGGTCGCTTCGTTGGTTCGCTGCCCTCGCCGCCAATGAGCGGATGCGGGAGGCGGCCTTCCTTTCGCTCCGCATCGCCGCTGGGGCGGCAACGCTGGCGATGCTGCTCGGCAGCCTCGCCGGCTGGGCGCTGGCACGGTTCGGGCCCTTCACCGGGCGGACGCTGCTCGGGGGGCTGGCCGGGGCGCCGCTGGTGCTACCGGAGGTGGTGACAGGCTTATCGCTGCTGCTGCTCTTCGTGCTGGCGCAGGGGGCATTGGAGGCCTGGCTCGGCTGGGCGCCCGGCCGTGGGGCGGCGACCATCCTGCTCGCCCATGCGACCATCGGCCTCGCCTATGTCGCGGTCGTCGTGCAGGCGCGGCTAGCGACGCTCGACCCCAGCCTGGAGGAGGCGGCGGCCGGCCTCGGCGCCGGGCCCTTCACCATCTTCCGCACCGTCACCCTGCCGCTGATCGCGCCCAGCCTTGCCGCCGGCTGGCTGCTCGCCTTCACCCTCTCGCTCGACGACGTGGTGGTGGCGAGCTTCGTTTCCGGCCCGGCCGGGACGACGCTGCCGATGCTGGTCTTCTCCGCCCTCAAGGTCGGGTTGACGCCGGAGGTGAATGCGCTGGCGGCCCTCGTGCTGGCCGTGGCGGCGCTGGCGGTGGGGGGAGCGGGGCTGATTTTGGCCCGGCGGGCGAATGGCGCGGGTTGAAGCGGCGGGGGGTGGGGGGTAGTTTCGCCGCCTTCGCCAGGACCAGGGCCCCGACCCCATGAAGCTCATTGCCGACCGCCTCGACCGCATCTCCCCCTCGCTGACCATCGCGATGACCAGCAAGGCCCGGGCGCTGAAGGCGGCGGGGAAGGATATCGTCGGGCTTTCCTCGGGCGAGCCGGATTTCGATACTCCGCGCAACGTCAAGGATGCGGCGATCGCCGCCATCGAGCGCGGCGAGACCAAGTACACCGATGTCGCCGGCACGCCGGCGCTGCGGAAGGCCGTCTGCGAGCGGTTCAAGGCCGACCATGGCCTCGACTTCAAGCCGGAGGAGATCCTGATCGCCACCGGCGGCAAGCAGGTGATCTTCGACGCGCTGCTCGCCACCATCAACCCGGGCGACGAGGCCATCATCCCGGCGCCCTGCTGGGTGAGCTATCCGGATATCGTGGAGCTCGCCGAGGGCAAGCCGGTCATCGTCGCCTGCGACCAGAACAGCGGCTTCAAGCTCCGGCCGGAGCAGCTGGAGGCGGCGATCACGCCGAAGACCAAGTGGTTCCTGCTCAACAACCCCTGCAACCCGACCGGCGCCGCCTACAATGCGGAGGAGCTGAAGGCGCTTACCGACGTGCTGATGCGCCACCCGGATGTGTGGGTCTTCACCGACGACATCTACGAGAAGCTGGCCTATGACGGCTTCCGCCCGGCCACCATCCTCGAGGTCGAGCCGCGGCTGCGCGACCGCACGGTGACGATGAACGGCTGCTCCAAGGCCTATGCGATGACCGGCTGGCGCATCGGCTATGCCGCGGCGCCCGTGCATCTCATCAAGCAGATGGACAAGCTGCAGAGCCAGTCCACCTCCAACACCAGCAGCGTCAGCCAAGCGGCGGCCGTCGAGGCACTGACCGGGCCGCAGGACAGCATCGACACCATGCGCACCGCCTACAAGCGGCGCCGCGACATGATGGTGGAGGAGCTGAACGCGGCCCCTGGCCTCTACTGCCACAAGCCGGAAGGTGCCTTCTACGTCTTCCCGAGCATGCAGGGCTGCATCGGCAAGACGACGAAGGGCGGCAAGGCCATCGGCAGCGACGAGGATTTCTGCACGGCGCTGCTGGAGGAGGAGGGCGTGGCCTGCGTCCATGGCGCGGCCTTCATGTATCCCGGTCATTTCCGCATCAGCTATGCAACGAGCGACGCCGTGCTGAAGGAGGCCTGCGCACGCATCCGGCGTTTCTGCGAAGGCATGAGGTAGCCGCCATGCCCTCGCTCGCGCAGCGCCTCCAGGAGGTGAAGGTCTCCGCCTCCGCCGCCATGACCCAGCGCGCGCGGGAGCTGCGCGGGCAAGGCATCGAGGTCATCAGCCTCTCCAACGGCGAGCCGGACTTCGCCTCGCCGCCGCATGCGATCGAGGCGGCGCATCAGGCGGCGCTCAAGGGAGATACCAAGTATCCGCCCCAGGGCGGGACGCCGGCGCTGAAAGCGGCGATCGCGCGCAAGTTCAAGCGCGACAACGGCCTCGACTACGTCGCCGACGAGATCATCGTCGGCAATGGCGGCAAGCAGGTGATCTTCAACGCCTTCATGGCGACGCTCGACCCGGGTGACGAGGTGGTGATCCCGTCGCCCTTCTGGATCAGCTATGCCGACATGGCGAAGGTCGCGGGCGGCGTGCCCGTCACCGTCGCCTGCCCGCAGAACAACGGCTTCAAGCCGCGGCCCGAGGATATCGAGGCCGCGATCACGCCGAAGACGAAGTGGGTGCTGCTGAACTTCCCCGGCAACCCGACGGGCGCGGTGCCCTCGCGCGACGAGATGCGCGCCATCGCCGATGTGCTGATGCGGCACCCGCATGTCTGGGTCATGACCGACGACATGTACGAGCACCTGCTCTACGACGGCTTCGAGTACCATACCATCGCCGCGGTGGAGCCAGGGCTGAAGGACCGTACGCTGACGGTCAACGGCTGCTCCAAGACCTATGCGATGACCGGCTGGCGCGTCGGCTTCGGCGGCGGGCCTGCCTCGCTCATCAAGGGCATGTTCAACATGCAGGGCCAGGCGACCGCCGGCGTCTCCACCATCAGCCAGGCAGCGGCCGTGGCGGCGCTCGACGGGCCGCAGGACTTCGTCAAGCGCAATGCCGAGGTCTATCGCGGGCGCCGCGACATGGTGGTGGAGATGCTGAATGCCTGCCCCGGCATCACCTGCCACAAGCCGGAAGGCGCCTTCTACGTCTTCCCGAACCTCGCGGGCTGCCTTGGCAAGACCACCAAGGGCGGGCGGAAGATCGAGACCGACACGGATTTCGTGACCGCGTTGCTCGAGGAGAAGCGTGTCGCCGCGGTCCAGGGCACGGCCTATGGGATGAGTCCCTATATGCGCATCTCCTACGCCACCGACACCGCCAGCCTCACCGAGGCATGCACGCGCATCCAGGAGTTCTGCCGGGAGCTTCGATGATCCGCCCCGGGCGGGACGAGGATGCCGAGGGCTTCATCCGCCTGATCGGGGATTGCTGGGCGGAATTCCCGAACTGCATCCTCGACGTGGATGGCGAGGCGCCCGAGCTTCGGGCACTGGCCAGCTACTTCGCCAGGGCGGGCGGTGCGCTCTGGGCAGCGGAGCGGGAGGACGGCGTGGTCGGCATGGTCGGCACGAGGCCGCTCAACAGCGACCAGGCCTATGAGATCTGCCGGATGTATGTGGCGGCGCCGGAGCGCGGCACCGGCCTCGCCCAGCGGCTGCTCGATAAGGCCGAGGCGCATGCGCGCGCGGCAGGCGCACAGCGCCTCGTGCTCTGGACCGATACCCGCTTCGATGCGGCCCACCGCTTCTACGAGAAGCGCGGCTATCTGCGCCAGGGCGCCATCCGCATCCTCGACGACATCTCGAAATCCCTCGAATTCCGCTATGCCAAGCCGGCGGCCGGACTGGTGGTGGAGGCCCTGGATGCCGCCGCTGCGGCCAGCGCGGAGCGGCGCCTGTCCGAGATCCTGGTCGCCTGCGTCGATGCGGGCACCAGCGTCTCCTTCCTCAGGCCGCTCGCGCCGGAGGTGGCGCGGGGCGTCTGGAAGAAGGTCGCGGCCGATGTCGCGGCCAACCGCCAAGTGCTGCTCGTTGCCTGGCTGGATGGCGAGCTCGTCGGCACGGTGCAGCTCAATCTCGACACGCCGCAGAACCAGCCGCACCGGGCCGCCCTTGCCAAGCTGCTGGTCGACCCGGCCGCCCGCCGCCGCGGCGTCGCCCGCGCCCTGATGCGCCGGGCGGAGCAGGCGGCGCAACGCCTGCGCCGCCGCCTGCTGGTATCCGAGATCCAGGCCGACGAGCCAGGGGAGGCGCTTTACCGCAGCCTCGGCTGGCGGGAAGCCGGGCGCATCCCGGGCTTCGCGCTTGACGAGACCGGCGCCGCCCGTGCGGCTGTCATCCTCTGGAAGGAGGTCTGAGCCGATGATCCGGTCAGGCCATCGCATTGTCACCGCTTCCGGCAACATGGTTGTACCAATGCACGGAATGGGTGACGGTCCGGCATCCGGTTGAGGACAGCCCGATGACCGCACCTCCGGCCGATAGCGAGGAAACCATGATCCGCCGCGGCCCGCGTCTCGCCGAGACGCCGGAGCCGGTGTTGCATGTCCTGGTCCTGTCGCAGGAGGGCGGCGAGACCCGCCAGATTCCGCTCGGTTCCGAGCCATTCCGCATCGGGCGGGTTGCCGGCAATGACCTGGTGCTGCCGGCGCCGGAGGTCTCGCGCCACCACGCCCTGCTCACCGTAGCGGGGGAGGGGGCTAACCTCACCGATCTCGAATCCACCAACGGCACCTGGCTGGAGGGCGAGCGGCTCAGCGGCACCGCGCCGCTGGCGCCGGGTGCGCGCCTCGCCATCGGCCCCTTTGCCCTGCAGTACCAGCGCGGCCGCCAGCGCGAGATGGAACGCGCCGCCGAGCTGGAGCGCGAGATGGAGCGGGCCATCCGCTACGTGCAGGCATTGCTGCCGCCGCCCATCCCCGAGGGGCGGGTGCGGGCGGAGTGGAGCTTCCTGCCATCAGCCAGCATCGGCGGCGATGCCTTCGGCTACCGCTGGGTGGATGCGGAGCGTTTCGCCGTCTTCATCCTCGACGTGGCGGGGCACGGCGCCGGCTCCGCCCTGCTTGCAGCTTCGGCGATGAACATGTTGCGCGCCGGCATCGGCAGCGACCCGGCCGCGGTCCTGGCCGGGCTCAACGCCAGCTTCCAGATGGAGGACCAGGGTGGCCTCTTCTTCACCATCTGGTACGGCGTCGCCGACCTTGCGGCGCGGCGGCTCGATTACGCCGCGGCTGGCCATCATCCCGGCTTTCTGCTCCAGCCGGGCGCGGCAGCGCCCGAGGCGCTCGCCACCCGCAACCCGCCGGTCGGCATGATGCCGGGCATCCGCTTCCGCACCGGCAGCGCGGCCTTGCCGGCCGGGACGCGGCTTCTGCTCCTCAGCGATGGCGCCTTCGAGACCCGGGCACCAGATGGCCGCCAGCTCGGCCTCGCGGACTTCCTGGCGCATCTCCCGCTCGCCGCCCCGCCAGCAACAGGGGCGCCGGAACGGCTGCTCCAGGCCGCGCGGTCGCTGTCGCGGCCGGGTCCTTTCGCGGACGATGTCTCCATACTGTCGCTGGACTTCGCGTGACGGCACGGTGAAGCCTCCGGCGCAACGATGACGAGGATGACCCGATGGATTTCGCGCTGACCGAACTCGATCCTGGCACCCATCGGGTGGCCCTGAATGGCCGACTCGATGCGGCGGGTGCCGAGGCGATCGATCAGCGCTTCACCGCCGCCGTCGGCAGCGTGGCGAAGAATGCGCTCGTCGACCTGACGGAGGTGAGTTTCGTCGCTTCGCTCGGTCTGCGCATGTTCATCTCCGTCGCCCGCGTGCTGCAGCGGCGCGGCGCGCAGATGATCCTGTTCGGCGCGCAGCGGCAGGTGATGGAGGTGTTTGAGACCATTGCCCTCGACCAGATGATCCCGATCGTCGCCACCGAGGCGGAGGCGCGGGCCCGCCTCGCCGCGTGAGCTTCCGCTACCGGATCGCCGGCGGGGCAGCCGAGGTCTCGGCGGCGCAATCGGCCTTGGCCGCCTGGATGGAAGCGGCTGGCGCCAGCCCGCACAGCATCGCCCGTGCCGAGGTCGTGCTGGAGGAGTTGGCGCTGAACGCCCAGCGCCATGGCGGCGCGCCGGACGTGCTGGTGGAAGCCAGCATTGCCGCGGGTTTCTGCACCCTGGTGCTCGAGGATGCCGGCCGTCCCTTCGACCCGACCGCCGGCGCCCTGCCGCTGCCTGCCGCCTCGCTGGGGGCAGCGCGTATCGGCGGTCTCGGCCTCGCCCTGGTCCGGCGGAACGCGGCGGCGCTGCGCTACATCCGCACCGGCATCGGGCGGAACCGCGTCGAGGTCGATCTTCCGCTCCCCTGACACCCGCAGAGGCGCAGCCTGCGGTCTCCGCACTACGGAGCGGAAATGCAGGCCTCTCCGTGTGCTTGGCGCTGACCTGCCTCGGATCGTACCCATGGCGGCCGTAGCGTCACTCCGCTTCCGCAGCCGGCCTTGCCGGGGCATGGCCCGCTGGCCATGGATTACGCCCGCAGGAAGCGGCCGAGCCAGATCAGCACCTCCTCCGGCGCCTCCTCGGCGAGGTAGTGGCCGCTATCGACGCCGCCGCCGGTCACCTCGCCGGCGGCATAGCCGCGCCAGATGGCGAGCGGATCGTACCATTTGGGGATGGATCCCTTGGCGCCCCAGAGCGCCAGCAGCGGGCATTCCAGCTTCCGCCCGGCGGCGCGGCTGGCACGGTCATGCTCGAGGTCGATCGCCGTCGCCGCGCGGTAATCCTCGCAGATCGCGCGTACCGTGCCCTCCTCCCGCAGCGCCGCCAGGTAGTCGGCGCGCGCCTCGGGATGGAAGAAGCCGCGATCCTTTGGCTCGCGCGAGGTGTGCAGGTCGAACCAGTCCTCCACGTCGCGCAGGATCATGCGCTCCGGATTGTCATGCGGCTGCGCGAGGAAGAACCAGTGATAGTAGCCCAGCGCGAAGGCCATGTCGGTGCGCTCGAAATGCGCCAGCGTCGGGATGATGTCCATGGTGCAGAGGCGCTCGACCCGCTCCGGATGGTCGAGCGTCAGCCGGTGCGCGACGCGGGCGCCGCGGTCATGGCTGACGACGGCGAAGCGCTCATGGCCCAGATCGGTCATCAGCGCGGCCAGGTCCGCCGCCATGGCGCGCTTCGCCATGCCGCTGCTGTCCGGCAGGGCAGGGGGCTTCTGCGAGAAGCCGTAGCCGCGGATGTCGGGCACGATGACGGTGAAGCGCCGGGCGAGCGTCGGCGCGATCTTGTGCCACATCGCATGGGTCTGTGGGTTGCCGTGCAGCAACAGCAGAGGCGGCCCGCTGCCGCCGCGGCGGAGGCGGATGCGCTGGCCGTTGGCCTCGCGGAATTCCAGCGTGAACCCTTCGAAGAACATGGGCGACCTCCCAGCCTGCGATCGCCCTGGACGGAAGCACCCAGGGCCTGGAACCGCCGCCAGTCTGCGGCCATCAGCCGCCGGGCGCCAGGATCTGCGCGGGCGAGGCCTCGGTCGACCGCGGCGCGACCTGGCGCCAACCCTGTCCGGTCCAGATACGAGCCACGACATCCACCCTGCCGTTGGCGTCGATGCGGATGTCGTTGAAGGCATTCGGTTCGCCGCGGAGGCGATGCGAGGTGCTGGTGGCCGACAGCACCACGGTCAGGCGCTCCTTGGCGGCATCGTCCGGAACCACCGCCGCCGGCTCCGCCACGTCGCCGACATGGAGATGGCCGGAAAGGACCAGCCGAACCCCCTGCCGGGCGAAGGATTCCAGCGCCATCGCCGCCCCGCCCACCAGCCGCGCCTCCGGCGCTGCTCGCGGCGGCAGGAAGGGGTGATGCGCGACGACGATGCGGGTGAGGCCCGGCGGCAGGGCCGCCAGCCGTGCCTCGCAGCGCGCCAGCCGCCCGCTGCCGACCCGCCCGCGCGACCAGTCGAGGTAGAAGCCCGCCCGGCGCGCGGTGTTCAGCCCGACCACCCCGATCCGCCCGTCCTGAAAGACCGGTTCCGTCTCCGGCGCGATGAAGCGGCGCCAGCGCGCATAGGGGTCGAGGAAGCGCTCCACCAACTTGAACGGCGTAATGTCATGGTTGCCCGGCACCACCAGCACGGGCGCCTGCAGCCCGTCGATGAAGGCCCGCGCGGCGCGGAATTCGCTCCGCCGGGCCCGCATGGTGAGGTCGCCGCTGATGGCGATGAGGTGGGGCGGGTCGCGGTTCAGCTCTTCCGCCAACGCGGCGACGACATCGGGCAGCTCGGCGCCGAAATGCAGGTCGGAGATATGGGCGATGCGATGCATGGGGTTCAGGCCTCCGCCGTGGCAGCGCGGTGCGGCGCCGCGGCCACCGCGGCCGGGACGACGACGCGGAGCGCCCCGGGCTGGATTGCGTAGCGCAGCGGCGGGGCGAGCAGCAGCGCCTCGCCGTCGTTCATCACGCGGAGGCTCCGCCGCCGGCTGTGGATGATGATCTCCTGCGCCGGCCGCTCATCGAGCTCCGGCCGCCGTCGCCAGCGGCCGAGCGCCATTGCCGCCAGCATCCGGGCGATCCACCAGGGACCGAATTCCCGCGCCTGGTAGAGAAAGAGCTCGCCCCGGTCGAGCCGCGTCCTGCTGAAGAAGGCGCCGAAGCCCTCCGCGTAGGCGTTGTTGGCGACGGCGAGCGCGCGGAGGAAGACCGGCTGCTCCACCGTGCCGTCGAGCGCGAGGCGGAGCCGCATCGGCCGGTAGCGCAGCATGGTCCGCAGCGCGGCGAGCATGAGCCGCACCTGCCCGCCGGTGCCGCGATGCCGCTCCCGGTGCCGCCCGATCGCGGTCGGCAGGCCGAGGACGGAAAGGCAGAGGAAGACATGGCCGTTCACCGCGGCCACGTCGATCGCCCGGACCTCGCCATGCGCCAGCGCCTCCGCCGCCGCCTCGAGCCCGAGCGGGATGCCGAGATCCTTTGCCAGCATGTTCATGGTGCCGAGCGGCAGGATGCCGAGGGCGATGCCCGTCCCGACCAGGCGCTGCGCCGCAGCGGCGATGGTGCCGTCCCCGCCGCCGACCACCACGGCGTCCATGCCGAGCGCCACCGCCTGGTCCAGCCGGCGGCCGAGATCGGGTTCCTCCGCCTCGTGCAGGATGCTGGGCGCGAGGCCGGCGGCAGCGAGTCGCTCCGCCACCTCCTCGGCCGCGCGTTCCCGGCCCAGCAGCCCGCCCGAGCGGGCATTGATGACGACGGCGACTTTTCGCATCGCCGCAGAACGGCGGCGGCAGCGCCGGGTTCACGCCCGCACCGGATCATTTTCGAAACGTCATGCCGGCCGGTTGACCGCTGCGTCGCGCCGGGCGAGCCTCACCGCTGAAAAGGATGGAGGAAGCCATGTCCGAGGATAGCGCCCTGTTCGACAAGGGCCTGCCGATCCGCCGCGAGGTACTCGGTGCCGAGTATGTCGATGCCTCCATGGCCAAGGCCGATGACTTCATGATGTCCTTCCAGCGCGCCACCACCGCGATTGCGTGGGGCTGGGCCTGGGGCGACCCGACGCTGGACCGCAAGACGCGCAGCCTCATCAACCTCGCCATGCTAACGGCATTGAACCGCGCGCCGGAGATCAAGCTGCATGTGAAGGGCGCGCTGAACAACGGCGTCACCGTCGAGGAGATCAAGGCGACGCTGCTGCACGCGACGGCCTATTGCGGCATCCCGGCCGGGCTCGACGCCTTCAAGGCGGCGCATGAGGTGCTGGTGAAGGAAGGCGCACTCAAGTGAGCGGGCCGATCCGTCGCCTCGGCTTCGTTGGCATCGGCAACATGGGCTGGCCGATGGCGGCCAATCTGGTGAAGGCCGGCTTCGAGGTCACGGTCAGCGACGCCGTGCCGGGGCGCGCCGCGCAGTTCGCCGGCGAGGTCGGCGGAAGGGCAGCCGGCGGCGCGGCGGAGGCGGCGCAGGACGCCGAGGCCGTGGTCACGATCCTTCCGACCAGCGCCCAGGTGGCCGAGGTCGCAGCCGCGATCGGCCCCGCCCTCGCCCCCGGCAGCCTCGTCATCGACATGACTAGCGGCCAGCCCGGCAAGACCCGGGAGGTCGCCGCCGAGCTTGCCGGGCGCGGCATCGGCATGATCGACGCGCCCGTCTCCGGCGGCGTGCCGCGGGCGAAGAACGGCAGCCTCGCCATCATGCTGGGCGGGGAGGAAGCGCTGCTCGACCGCGCCGAGCCGGTGCTGAAGGCCATGGGCACGAGCCTCCACCGCTGCGGCGGCATCGGCGCCGGGCAGGCGATGAAGGCGCTGAACAACCTCGCCTCCGCCGGCAATTTCATGCTCGGCGTCGAGGTCATGCTGATCGGCCAGCGCTTCGGCCTCGATCCCGCGAAGATGGTGGACGTGCTGAACGCCTCGTCCGGCATGTCGGACAGCAGCCAGCGGAAGTTCAGGCAGTTCGTCCTCAGCCGCCGGTTCGACGATGGCTTCGCGCTGGAGTTGATGGTGAAGGATCTTGGCATCGCGCTTGAGGTCGGGCGGCAGACGGAGACGCCGACGCCGCTCGCCGCCCTGGCCAGGGAACTGTGGGCAGCGGCGCTCGCCTCGGTCGGTCCGGGCAACAACCATACCGCCGCTGCGCAGCTTCCCGAGAAGCTGGCGGGCGAGGTCCTGGGGGGGAACAAGTAGGATGCATTGGGAGGCCTATGCGATCCGCTACGGTCGGCACGATCGGCCGGCCCAGTCCAACTTCCTGCTGCCGGTGCAGGACCCCCATGAGGCGATGCCGCTCGACTACTATGTCTGGCTGCTGCGCAACGCCGAGGGCCATGAGATCGTCGTTGATACCGGCTTCGACGCCGCCTGCGCCGAACGCCGCGGCCGCACGCTGAGCCGTTCCGTCGCCGACAGCCTCAAGGCGATGGGCAGCGACCCGGCGCGGGTTCAGGACGTGGTCGTCACCCACCTCCATTACGACCATGCCGGCAGCGTGGAGCTGTTCGCCGGGGCCAGGATCCATATCCAGGAGCGGGAGATGGCCTTCGCCACGGGCAAGCATATGTGCACCGCCTGCATCCGCCTGCCTTTCGAGGCGGATCACGTGGTGTCGATGGTCCGCGCTCTCTTCGCCGACAAGGTCGTCTTCCATGACGGGGAAGGGGAGGTGGCGCCGGGCGTCACGGTCCACCGCGTGGGCGGCCATTCGGACGGGCTGCAGGTGGTGCGGGTGCAGACCGCGCGCGGCCCGGTCGTCATCGCCTCCGATGCGATGCATTTCTATGCCAATGACCGGCAGGGCAATCCCTTCCCCATCATCTTCGACCTCGGTGCCATGACCCAGGGCTGGCGCATCGCCCGGCGGCTCGCCGGCGGGGACGAGAGCCGGGTGATCCCGGGCCATGATCCGGAGGTCCGCACCCGCTTCCCGGCAGTCGAGGGGCAGGGGGGCGATGTGGTGGCGCTCCATCTGCCGCCGATCGGCTGAGGGGTCGCGCCCTTGGCAAAGCTGGCCTAGGCTCGATCTCAAAGACGACAACCGCCGAGAGCGAGACCCCATGCCCGATACCGCCATGCCCGATCCCACCAGGCTGAAATTCGGCGTGGGCCAGCCCGTGCCGCGCAACGAGGACCCGATCCTGCTGCAAGGGCGCGGCCGCTACACGGACGACATCGACCTGCCCGGCCAGCTTTATGCGGTGATGGTGCGCAGCCCCTACGCGCACGGCATCATCCGCGGCATCGACACAGGGGCGGCGAAGGAGGTGCCAGGCGTGCTCGGCGTCTATACCGGCGCTGACCTCGCCGAAGCCGGCTACGGCGCCATGCGCTGCGCCCTGCCGCTGAAGAATCGCGACGGCAGCCCGCTCACCAATATCGACCGGCCGCCGCTGGCCCTGGACAAGGTCCGCTTCGTCGGCGACCCGGTTGCCTTTGTCGTCGCCGAGAGCCGGATGGCGGCGCGGGACGGGGCCGAGGCGGTATTCCTCGACATCGATATCCTCCCCGCCGTCACCGAGGCCTCGGCCGCCGCGGCAGCGGACGCGCCGCAGCTCTATGATCACATCGCCGGCAACCAGATCCTCGACTTCCATCATGGCGACAGCGCAAAGGTCGCCGAGGCCTTCGCCGCCGCCGCCCATGTGACGAAGCTTTCCATCCGCAACAACCGCGTCGTCGTCTGCGCCATGGAGCCGCGCAGCGCCATCGGCGAGTACGATGCGGAGGCGGGACGCTACACGTTGCATGTCGGCAGCCAGGGCGTCTTCGGCCTGCGCGCGCAGATGGCGGATATCCTGAAGGCGCCGACCGACAAGGTCCGCATCCTCACCGGCAATGTCGGCGGCAGCTTCGGCATGAAGGCGAGCTGCTATCCCGAGTACCCCTGCCTGCTCCACGCTGCGAAGCTGCTCGGTCGGCCGGTGAAATGGACCGATGACCGCACCGGCTCCTTCCTTTCCGACCAGCATGGCCGCGACCATGAGGTGGAGGCGGAGCTTGCCCTCGATTCGGAGGGCCGGGCCCTTGCCGTGCGGCTCACCGCCTTCGCTAATATGGGCGGCTACCTGGCGACGGTTGCGCCGCTGATGGGCACGGGTAACTTCGTCAAGAACATCCAGTCCAACTACGCGACCCCGCTGATCGAGGTGAACACCCGCTGCCTCGTCACCAACACCACGCCGGTCTCCGCCTATCGCGGCGCCGGGCGGCCGGAAGGCAACTACTTCTTCGAGCGGCTGCTGGAGCAGGCGGCGAAGGAGACAGGGCGCAGCGCCATCGAGCTGCGCCGCATCAACCACATCAAGCCGGACGCCTTTCCCTTCCAGGCCTCGACGGGCTCCGTCTATGACAGCGGCGACTTCACCGCCGTCCTGGAGCGGGCGCTCGAGGCCGCGGACTGGGAGGGCTTCGCGGCCCGCAAGGCCGAGAGCAAGGCGCGCGGAAAGCTGCGCGGCCGGGGCATCGGGAATTTCCTCGAATGCACCGCGCCGCCGATGAAGGAGCAGGGAGAGATCCGCTTCAACGAGGATGGCACGGTGACGATCATCACCGGCACCCTCGATTACGGCCAGGGTCATTGGACGCCCTTCGCCCAGGTGCTGCACCAGTCGCTCGGCGTACCCTTCGAGAGCATCCGCCTCGTGCAGGGCGATTCCGACCTGCTGATCGTCGGCGGCGGCACGGGCGGCTCGAAGTCGCTGATGGCCTCCGGCGCCGCGATCATGGAGGCGGCGCAGCTCGTGATCGAGAAGGGTCGTACCGCCGCCGCGCATATGCTGGAAGCCGCTGTGGGCGACATCGAATTCGACCGCGATGCGGAGGGCCTCGGTCGCTTCGCCATCGCCGGCACGGATCGTTCGATCGACATCATGGAGCTGGCCCAGCGCATCCGCACCGCCAACAACCCGCCGCCCGACCTGCCGGAGAGCCTCGATGTCCGCCATGTCTTCGGCGAGGCGCCGCAGGCCTACCCCAATGGCTGCCATGTCTGCGAGGTGGAGATCGAGCCGGAAACCGGCATCGTCGAGGTGGTGCGCTACCTGTCGGTGAACGACTTCGGGGTCATCGTGAATCCGCTGATGGTCGAAGGCCAGGCGCATGGCGGCATCGTCCAGGGCATCGGCCAGGCGCTCTACGAGCATGTTGCCTATTCCGAGGAAGGTCAGCTTCTCTCCGGGAGCTACCAGGACTACTGCCTGCCGCGCGCCGGGGACCTGCCGAGCTTCGGCTTCGAGAGCCATCCCAGCCCCTGCAAGACCAACCCGGTCGGCGCCAAGGGCTGCGGCGAGGCGGGCTGCGCCGGCTCGCTGCCTGCGGTGATGAATGCCCTGGTGGATGCCCTTTCGGACTACGGCATCACCCATATGGACATGCCGGCGACGCCGGAGCGGGTCTGGCGTGCCATCCACGGCATGGCCACCTGACGGCAGACACGGGAATGTGAGGCAGCACTGGTCGCTTCGGCTGGCAGAAGGTCCGGTATCGACATGCCGGACCTTTTGCGGCCCCTATCCCGCCGCTCATGGGTTTGCACTATGCTGTGTTACGGACAAGGCAGGAGCCTGGCCGCCGAACTGGTTGTGCTTGGGTCGGCTACATCGCTTCTTGCGAAGGGACTGAAGGAATGACCAGGCTCAACGGGCGGCGCGTTCTGGTTGTCGAGGACGAGGCTCTGGTCGCGATGCTGGTGGAGGATGCGCTGCTCGATGCCGGCGCATCGGTCATCGGCCCGGTGGCGACCGTGGCGGAGGCGCTTGCGTTGCTGCAGCGGGAGCTACCGGATGTCGCCGTGCTGGACCTCAACCTGGCCGGCGAAACCTCCACCCCGGTCGCCGATGCCCTGGCGGCGCGAGGCGTGCCCTTCGTCGTCGCCACCGGCTATGGCGCGGATGGCCTGCCCCCTGGCCATGCCGAGGTGCCCGTCCTGGCGAAACCCTACGATCCGGACGACCTGACGAGCGCCCTCGGCCGCCTCTGCAAGTAATCAGGTGGTGGCCGGCGCTGCGGTGGAATGCCGCAGCCGCGCGGCCAGCTGTGCCAGGCCGAGCGGCTTGCCGACGTGGCCCGAAGGCAGGTCAGTCCGGCGGCAGGTGCAGGGCGAGCCACAGCGTCTCCCGCTCAGGGTCGGTCCAGGCGACGCGGTGGCGGCAGCCAGCGGGCAGCACCGCCCATTCACCCGGCGCCAATGCCTGCTCGGTGCCATCGGCAAAGCCGAGCCGTGCGGCCCCCGCCAGCAGCAGCACGAATTCCTCGCCCTCCTGTTCATACCAGAAGCCCGGTGGGTCGCTCTGGCCGAGCGAGACGATGCGTTCGACGCGCCCGCCGCCCGCGGCGAGCAGCGTCTCGAAGCGCTCGCCTCCCTCGGCTGGGGCCACCAGCCCCTCGCCGATGCGGCCGAAGCGCGGGGCAGCGCTCAAACCGCACCCTCGGCAAAGGCCGGCGGCACCGGCGCCGCGCAGAGCCCCGCCGCCTCCAGCGCCGCCGCGGCGCGGAAGAGCAGCCCTTCCGTCCAGGACTTGCCGATGAGTTGCACGCCGATCGGCATCGCGCCCTCCGCCTGCTGCACCGGCACGGTCAGCACCGGCACGCCGATATTGCTGATCGGCTGGGTGAAGAGGCCCATCGTGGGCCGCAGCGGCAATTCCACCCCATCCAATGTAAGGGTTTCCTGTCCGATCGGCGTCGCCGGCACCGGCGTCGCCGGGGCGAGCAGGATATCCCACCCGGTTATCAGGGCCCGCATCGCATCGCGCGCCCTGGCGCGCACGCGCTGGGCCTGCAGGACCCAGGCGGCGGGGATCAGCGCGCCCGCCAGCAGCCGGTCCTGGATCAGCGGCTCATACTCCTCGAGCCGGGTGCGGAGCGTCGGCAGGTGCAGCGCCCCGCCCTCCGAGGCGGTGATGATGAAGGCGGCGGAGCGGCTCGCCTCCGCCATCGCCCATTCCACCTCAGCCGCCGCCCCCAGCCCCTCGGCCACCGCCGCCACCGCGCGCCGCGCCGCCTCGGATTGCATCCGGCCGAACCAACCGCCGAGCCGCGCCACCCGCAGCCCCGCAAGCCCGGCGCCGAGCAGCGGCGTCACCGGCTCGGGCGGCTGCGGCGCCTGGTGGTCGTCTTCCGCGTCGATCCCCTGCAACGCATCATAGGCGGCGGCCAGGTCGGCGACGCTGCGGGCGAAAGGCCCGGTATGGTCGAGCGAATGGACGAAGGGGAAGGAGCCGTGGCGCGACAGGCGCCCATAGGTCGGCTTCATACCGAAGATGCCGTTCAACGAAGCCGGCACCCGGATCGAGCCGTTGGTGTCGGTCCCGAGGCTGAGCGGCACCAGCCCCGCCGCCACCGCCACGCCCGAGCCGCCGGAGGAGCCGCCGGCGATGCGTGTCAGGTCATGCGGGTTGCGGCAGGGCCCGTCATGGCTGTTCTCCGTGGTGAAGCCGTATGCGAACTCGTCCATGTTGAGCGCGCCGAGGCAGATGGCGCCGGCCGCATCCATCCGCCGCACGAGGAAGGCGTCATGCGTCGCTGGGGCGGCATCGCGGCGGATGCGGCTGCCGGCCCGGGTCGGGATGCCGGCGAGGTCGAAGAGGTTCTTCACCGCATAGGGCACCCCGGCCAGCGGCCCGGGGTCCTTCCCGGCGGCGATGCGCCCATCGACGGCGTCGGCCGCCGCGATTGCCCGTTCGGCAAGCACGGCGGTGAAGGCATTCACCTCCGGCCCGCGCGCCGCGATGCGGGCCAGCGCCGCTTCCGCCACGGTACGGGCCGAAACCTCGCCCGCCCGCACCTGGGCAGCGATGGCGAGCGCCGGGCCGTTCATGGACGATACACCGGCGCCGGCTCATCCGCCTCGGTCAGCGGCACGGCGAGCGCCGGCGCAGCGATGCGGACGACCAGCGCGAAGGCCGCCGCGACCCGGGCCTGGCGAGCGGCATCGAGGGCGAGCCCGACCGCCGGGGCAGCGGCAGCCACATGGGCGGCAGGATCGAAACGGTCGGGATCGAGCATCGGCTTGGCTCCGGCGGGAAGGGCCGCATCGTTCCATGCGGGTTCCGTGCTGGCCAGCCTTCACCGCTCGCGCATCGGTGATCGAAGGGCAGGCGGACCATTTCGCCCGTTCGGCGTTGCGCCGCAGAGATGGATTTGGGGGATTGGATGGCGGAGCGACGCACCGACAAGCCGAAGCCGGCGAAACGAGCGGCCTCGGCCGCGAAGCGCAACTTAGCCGAGGCACCGCCGGCGATCGTCCCCGCCCTTCCCGCCGTCATAACCCCGCCGGAGCCCGAGCCGGAGCCGGCCTTGAGCGGCCCCCTGGCGCCCCGCCTCTATCTGTTGCATCCGCTGCTGATCGGCCCGCTGCCGGCCTGGGATGCCGCCTTCGAGCGGGCCGCCGGGCTTGGCTTCAACGGGGTGCTGATCCCGCCACCCTTCGCCACTGGCGCCAGCGGCCATCTCCACCAGATCGGCGACCCGGACAGCCCGCTTCCGGCGCTTGAGGCCCAGGGCGACAGCGCCGCGGCACTGGAGACGCTGGCCGCCAAGGCGCGCGCCCATGGCCTCGACCTTTATATCGACCTGGTGCTCGACCGCGTTGCCGCCGACGGGCGCCTGGCCCGGGAGCAGCCCGGCTGGTTCGCCGGCAATGCCCCCACGGGGATGCCCGACCCGCGGCTGGAGCCGCCGGACCGGGATACCTTGCGGGCCCGCTGGGACGACCCCGATACCGTCGCCGGGCTCGGCGCCTGGTGGGAGGAGCGGCTGCGCCGCTTCACCGCCGCGGGCGTCGCGGGCTTCCGCTGCGAGGCGCCGGCACGCGTGCCCGGCCGCGTCTGGCGCCGGCTGACCGCCGCCATTCCCGAGGCGCGCTTCCTTGCCTGGACCGTCGGCCTGCCCGCGGAGGCGGTGTCCGAGCTGGCCGAGGCCGGCTTCGCCGCGACCTTCGACAGCCTCGCCTGGTGGGACCTGCGCGAGGGCTGGCTGGCCGAGGAGGCGACGCGCCTTGCCGCCATCGCCCCGGCCATCGCCACCGTGGAAGCGCCCTTCGGCCCGCGCCTCGCCGCGCGCGACCCCGACCCGGCCATGGCCGAGCGGGCGGCGCTGCGCCATCTCCGCCTCGCCGCCGGCATCGGCGCCGGGCTGCTGGTGCCGATGGGCTTCGAGTACGGCGCCCGCCGGCCGCTCGACGCCGCGCAGGACCGGCCGGGCGACTGGGACTGGCTCCTGCGCCACGCGCCCTTCGACCTTTCGGAGGCGATCCGCGCCACCAATGCCATGCTCGCCAGCCGCCCGCTGGCACCGGCCGACCTTCGCCCGCTCGCCGGGCCTGGGGCGTCGGCCACTGCCCTGCTGCGCGCCGCCGGCCCGGATGTGCGCCAGGCCCAGCGCGCTGCTCTAGTGCTCGCCAACCCCGACCTGCATCGTCCGGCGAGTGTCACGGCGACGGCGTTGCTGCCCGCCACGGGCGGCGTCTTCACGCGCTTCACCCCGAGCCTGCCCGAGGACGGGTCGGGCCTTGAGCCCGGCGGCACGCTGCTGCTGCAGCCGGGCGAGGTGCGCATCCTCGATGCCATCCCGCCCCGCCCGATCCGCCCTGCCGGCGAGCCCAGCGCCGAGGCCGGCGCCAGCGCCCCGCGCCTCGGCATCGAGAAGATCGAGCCGGTGGTCGATGACGGCCGCTTCCCGGTGAAGCGCACGGTCGGCGAGGTGATCGAGGTGCGCTGCGACGTGGTCTGCGACGGCCATGACAAGCTCGCCGCCGCCCTGCTCTGGCGCGCCGCCGACGAGGATACCTGGCGCGAGGCGCGGCTCCGCCCCCTCGGCAACGACCGCTGGGCGGCCAGCTTCCCGCTCGAGCGCATGGGCCGCTACATCTTCGCCGTTGAGGCCTGGCGCGACGCCTTCGCTACCTTCACCGACGAACTGCAGAAGAAGCACAATGCCGGCGTCCCCGTCGCGCTGGAGCTGGAGGAAGGCCGCCTGCTGGTCGAGGCCGCCGGCGGGCGCGCCGGCGGCGCCGTCGCCGAGCTCGCCGCCCGCCTGGTCGGGGCAGGGGAGGGGGAGCGCCTCGCCCTTCTGCTCGCCCCGGAGACCGCGGCGTTGATGGCCGAGGCGGACGACCGCCCCTTCCGCCTCCGCAGTGCCGAGATCCCCGTGGAGGCCGAGCGCACCGGTGCCCGCTTCGCCAGCTGGTACGAGCTCTTCCCGCGCAGCCAGTCGGGCGATCCCTCGCGGCACGGCACCTTCGACGACGTCATCCGCCAGCTGCCGCGCATCCGGCGGATGGGCTTCGACGTGCTCTACTTCCCGCCCATCCACCCGATCGGGAAGAAGAACCGGAAGGGCCGCAACAACACGCTGACCCCGGCGCCGGATGACCCCGGCAGTCCCTATGCCATCGGCTCGGAGGACGGTGGGCATGACGCGCTGCACCCGGAGCTCGGCTCGCTCGAGGATTTCCGCCGACTGGTGAAGGAGGCTTCGGCGCATGGGCTGGAGCTGGCGCTCGACTTCGCCATCCAGTGCAGCCCGGACCATCCCTGGCTGCGCGAGCACAAGGAGTGGTTCGACTGGCGGCCGGACGGCTCGCTCCGTTACGCCGAGAACCCGCCGAAGAAGTATGAGGACATCGTCAACGTCGATTTCTACAACGAGGGCTCCGTCCCGTCGCTGTGGATCGCGTTGCGCGACGTCGTCCGCTTCTGGTGCGATCAGGGCGTGCGCCTGTTCCGCGTCGACAACCCGCACACCAAGCCCTTCCCCTTCTGGGAATGGCTGATCGCCGATATCCGCGCCCGTCACCCGGACGCCGTCTTCCTGGCCGAGGCCTTCACCCGGCCGAAGGTGATGTACCGGCTGGCGAAGCTTGGGTTCAGCCAGTCCTACACCTACTTCACCTGGCGCAACGAAAAGCAGGAGATCGAGGAGTACCTGACGGAGCTGACGACGACGGCGCCGCGGGACTTCTTCCGCCCGCATTTCTTCGTCAACACGCCGGACATCAACCCGCTCTTCCTGCAAAGCTCCGGCCGGGCGGGCTTCCTGATCCGCGCCGCGCTGGCGACGACGCTTTCCGGCCTCTGGGGCATGGTGCAGGGCTATGAATTCTGCGAGGCCCGCGCCATGCCCGGCAAGGAGGAATACCTCGACTCCGAGAAGTACCAACTTCGCGCCTGGCCCGACCGCGCGCCGGGCGATATCGTGGACGAGGTCACCCGGCTGAACGCCATCCGCCGCGGCAACCCGGCCTTGCAGACGCAGCTTGGCGTGGCCTTCCACAACGCTTTCAACGACAACATCCTGTGGTACCGCAAGGCGACGCCGGATCGGGACAATTGCATCCTGGTCGCGGTCAGCCTCGACCCGCACAATGTCCAGCAGGCAAGCGTCGAGCTCCCGCTCTGGGAATGGGGACTGCCCGACCACGCGGCACTGGAAGCAGAGGACCTGATGCGCGGACACCGCTTCACCTGGCAAGGCAAGATGCAGACGATACGGCTCGATCCCGGCGAACTTCCCTTCGGCATCTGGCGGGTTCGCCCGGCAGGGGGCATCTAGATGAGCCTGCCCGAGGATCCGCACTGGTACCGCGACGCGGTGGTCTACCAGCTTCATGTGAAGAGCTTCTTCGACGCCAATGACGACGGCATCGGCGACTTCGCCGGGCTGCTGCAGAAGCTCGACTACATCGCCGAGCTCGGCGTCGACACGCTCTGGCTGCTGCCCTTCTACCCGAGCCCGCTGCGCGACGACGGCTACGACATCGCCGACTACCGCTCGGTCAACCCGAGCTACGGCAACATGCACGACGCCCGTCGCTTCGTGCGCGAGGCGCATGCGCGGGGCCTGCGCGTCATCACCGAGCTGGTCATCAACCACACCAGCGACCAGCACCCATGGTTCCAGCGCGCCCGGGCCGCGAAGCCGGGCTCGGCTGCGCGCAACTACTATGTCTGGTCCGACACCGACCAGAAATATGACGGCACCCGCATCATCTTCCTCGACACCGAGAAGTCGAATTGGACGTGGGACCCGGAGGCCAAGGCCTATTTCTGGCACCGATTCTACAGCCACCAGCCGGACCTGAACTTCGACAACCCGCGCGTCCTGGCCGAAGTGCTGAACGTGATGAAGTTCTGGCTCGATATCGGCGTGGACGGGCTGCGGCTCGACGCCGTGCCCTATCTCGTCGAGCGCGAGGGGACCAACAACGAGAACCTCTCCGAGACCCATGCGGTGCTGAAGACCATCCGCAGCAAGCTCGACCAATCCTTCGAGGGGCGCATGCTGCTGGCCGAGGCCAACCAGTGGCCGGAGGACACGCAGCAGTATTTCGGCCAGGGCGACGAATGCCACATGGCCTTCCACTTCCCGCTGATGCCGCGGATGTACATGGGCATCGCGCAGGAAGACCGCTTCCCGATCACCGACATCCTGCGCCAGACGCCGGACATCCCGGAAGGCTGCCAATGGGCCATCTTCCTCCGCAACCATGACGAGCTGACGCTCGAGATGGTGACGGACCGGGAGCGCGACTATCTCTGGTCCACCTACGCCGCCGACAAGCGCGCGCGCATCAACCTCGGCATCCGCCGCCGCCTTGCCCCCCTGTTGCAGCGCGACCGCCGCCGCATAGAGCTGATGAACGGGTTGCTGCTTTCCATGCCCGGCACGCCCGTCATCTACTACGGCGACGAGATCGGCATGGGCGACAACATCTTCCTCCGCGACCGCGATGGCGTGCGCACGCCGATGCAGTGGTCGCCCGACCGCAACGGCGGCTTCTCCAAGGCCGACCCTGCGGCGCTCGTCCTGCCGCCCCTGCAGGACCCGATCTATGGCTTCCAGGCGGTCAATGTCGAGGCCCAGGCGCGCGACCCGCATTCGCTGCTCAACTGGATGCGCCGGATGCTGGCGGTCCGGAAGCGCAGCCGCGCCTTCGGCCGTGGGGAGATGCGCCTCCTCTACCCGGCGAACCGCAAGGTGCTGGCCTATGTCAGGGAGTTTGAGGACGACACGATCCTCTGCGTCTTCAACCTGTCCCGCGCCGCGCAGGCGGTGGAACTCGACCTTTCCGCCAGTGCCGGTCGCGTGCCGGTCGAGATGCTGGGCGGCACAAGCTTCCCGCCGATCGGCCAGCTCCCCTACCTGCTGACGCTGCCGCCCTACGGCTTCTACTGGTTCGTTCTGGCAACCGAGAAGGCCCTGCCACCCTGGCATGAGCCCTCGCCGGAGCCGCTGCCCGATCTCCGCACCCTAGTCCTGAAGGCCGATGTGAAAGAACTTCTCGGAGCCGCCGTCAGGCGTGAGCTGGAACAGCTCGTCCTGCCCGAATACCTGCCGAAGCGCCGCTGGTTCGCCAGCAAGGGCGAGCGGATCGAATCGATCCGGCTCGGCGCCATCGCCAGCCTGCCGGAGGCAAGCGGCGCCGTGGTGATGGCCGAGGTCGAGATCGGCCTGCCCGGTCGCACCGAGCGCTACGCCTTGCCGCTTGCCGGCGTCGAGGACGTCGAGGGCGCCGGTCCGCTCGCCTCGCAGCTCGCCCTGTCGCGGCTGCGCCAGGTGCGCCGCGTCGGGTTCCTCACCGATGCCTTTGCCGATGACCGCATGCCGCCCGCCGTGCTGAATGCGTTGCGGCAGGGCGTCAGCCTGACGACCGAGGAAGGCGAGATCCGCTTCAGCGCCACCTCCCGCCTGGCCGAGGTGCCCTTGCCCGAGACGCCCGAGATCAGGCGCCTCTCGGCCGAGCAGTCGAACTCCTCGCTGATCTATGGCGAGCAGATCGTCCTGAAAATCATCCGCCGCATCAACCCCGGCATCCATCCGGAAGCGGAGGTCACGCGCTACCTGACGGAGGCCGGCTTCGGCAACACTGCCCCGCTGCTCGGCGAGGTCGTGCGCATCGCGCCAGACGGCACGCCGCACACCCTGATGCTGGCTCAGGGCTTCGTCCGGAACCAGGGCGATGGCTGGGGCTGGACGCAGGATTGGCTGCACCGCGCCGTCGATGAGGCGGCACTCAGCGAGGAGGCGCCGGAGGATGCCTTCGCCGGCTACCTCGCCTTCGCGGAGGCGCTTGGCCGCCGGCTCGGCGAGTTGCATGCGACGCTCGCCCGGCCGACCGACAACCCCGACTTCAAGCCGGAGCCGGCGACCGAGGCGGATCGCGCCAGTTGGGCGCGCGGCGCGCTGGAGCAGCTAGACCCGGCGCTCGATCTGCTCGCCCGCGGCGGCCTCGCCGAGGATGTCGCTCCGCTCGCCGCCGCGCTGGTGGCGAAGCGCGAGGCGCTGCATCAGGCCGCGCAGCGTCTCGCGCAATCCGCCGACGGCGCCTTGAAGACGCGTGTGCATGGCGACTTCCATCTCGGCCAAGTGCTGGTGGCGCAGGGCGACGCGGTGATCGTCGATTTCGAGGGCGAGCCGGCGCGTACGCTCGAGGAGCGCCGCGCCAAGGGCAGCCCCTTGCGCGACGTTGCCGGCCTGCTGCGCAGCCTCGACTACGCCGCCTCCGTGGCGGTGGCGAGCGAGGCGTCGGGCGCCGCCACGGCGGCTCCGGCTGAGCGCCGTGCCGCGCTCTTCCAGCGCTGGCAGCGCGAGGCCTCCGCCGCCTTCCTCGAGGCCTACCGCACCGTCGAGCATGCCGCCGAGAGCCCCTGGGTTCCCGCCGGTGCCGAGGCGGCCCTGCTCGACCTCTTCCTGCTCGAGAAGGCGGCCTATGAGGTGCGCTACGAGGCGGCCAACCGCCCCGCCTGGATCGGCGTACCGCTCCGTGGCCTTGCCGCCCTGGCGGAAAGGATCACCGCATGATCTCCGGGACCGACTCCCTCGTCGCGGGCCGCCACGGCGACCCCTTCGCCATCCTCGGCCCGCACGGAGAGGAGATCCGCAGCTTCCAGCCCGGCGCGCGCGGCATCACCGTGCTCGCCCGCGAGGGCGGCGAGGAGATCGGCCGGCTGGAACAGGTGCATCCCGCCGGCCTCTTCGCCGGCCACGTCTCCCGTCCGGTGCCCTACCGGCTGCGCATCGACTGGCCCGGTTCGGTGCAGGAGACGGAGGACCCCTATAGCTTCGGCCTGCTGCTCGGCTCGCTCGACCTGCATCTCTTCGCCGAGGGAAGGCATTTCGAACTCGCCAAGGTCTTCGGCGCGCAGGCAATGGTGGTCGATGGCGTGCCCGGCGTTCGCTTCGCCCTTTGGGCACCCAATGCGCAGCGTGCGTCCGTGGTTGGCGAGTTCAATGGCTGGGATGGCCGGCGCCACCCGATGCGGCTGCGGCGCGAGGCCGGCGTGTGGGAGTTGTTCATTCCCCGCCTCCGCCCCGGCGCGCCCTACAAGTACGAGCTGATCGGCGCCGATGGCAGCGTGCTGCCGCTGAAAGCGGATCCTCTCGCAACGGCGACGGAGATGCCGCCCGCCACCGCCTCCCGCATCCCCGACCCCACGCCCTTCCTGTGGACCGACCAGGACTGGATGGCGGAGCGTGGGGCTCGCCAGGCCGAGGATGCGCCGATCTCCGTCTATGAGGTCCATCCCGGTTCGTGGTGGCGTGACGCCGCTGGCGAATCGCCGGACTGGGACCGGCTGGCCGACCGGCTCATCCCCTATGTGCAGGGCATGGGCTTTACCCATATCGAATTCCTGCCGGTGATGGAGCATCCCTTCGGCGGCTCCTGGGGCTACCAGCCGCTCGGGATGTTCGCCCCAAGCGCCCGCTTCGGCTCGCCAATGGGCTTCGCCCGCTTCGTCGATCGCGCTCATGCGGCGAAGATCGGCATCATCCTCGACTGGGTGCCGGCGCATTTCCCGACCGATGCGCATGGCCTCTACCGCTTCGACGGAACCGCGCTCTACGAGCATGCCGACCCGCGCGAGGGCTTCCACCGCGACTGGAACACGGCGATCTACAATTTCGGCCGCAACGAGGTGCGCGGCTTCCTCCTCGCCAGCGCCATGCACTGGCTGGAGCACTACCATATCGACGGCCTGCGCGTGGATGCCGTCGCCTCCATGCTCTACCGCGACTATTCGCGCCCGGCGGGCGAGTGGATTCCGAACCGGTACGGCGGCCGCGAGAACCTGGAAGCCGTCGCCTTCCTGCAGGAGCTGAACGCCGTCGTCGAGGAGCGTTGCCGCGGCGCGGTGATGATTGCCGAGGAAAGCACCGCCTGGCCCGGCGTCACCCGCCCGACCGGCGAGGGTGGCCTGGGCTTCCACTACAAGTGGAACATGGGGTGGATGCACGACACCCTCCACTACATCGAGGAGGACCCGGTCAACCGCCGCTACCACCATGACAGCATGACCTTCGGACTGGTCTATGCGTGGAGCGAGAAGTTCATCCTGCCGCTCAGCCATGACGAGGTGGTCTATGGCAAGGGGTCGCTGATCGGGAAGATGCCGGGCGACCAGTGGCAGAAATTCGCCAATCTGCGCGCCTACCTCGCCTTCATGTGGACGCATCCTGGCAAGAAGCTGCTGTTCATGGGCGGCGAGATCGCCCAGCCCAGCGAGTGGAACCACGATGCCGCCCTGTCCTGGGGCCTGCTCGACGAGGCGCGCCACCGCGGCATTCAGCGCCTCGTCCACGACCTCAACCTGGCCTATCGCGGCATCCCCGCGCTGCACCGGCAGGACGCCTCGCCGGAGGGTTTCCGCTGGGTGGTTGGCGGCGACAACGAGCAGAGCATCTTCGCCTGGCTCCGTTTCGGCGCGGCAGGCGACCCGCCCGCCCTCGTCGTCTGCAACATGACGCCGGTGCCCCGCTACGGCTACCGCATCGGCGTGCCGATGGGCGGCACCTGGCATGAAGTGGTGAACACCGACGGCGCCGCCTATGGCGGGACGAACACGGGCAATGGCGGCTCGGTCCAGGCCGAGGCGGCGGAGAGCCACGGATTCGACCAATCGGTCCCGCTCTTCCTGCCGCCGCTGGCTGTGCTCGTCCTTCGGCATCAAGGGTAGCATGCCTCCCGTACCGACCCGCCTGCTGCCCGGCCGGCCAAATCCGCTGGGGGCGCACTGGGATGGGCTGGGCGTCAGTTTCGCGGTGTTCTCCGCCCATGCGGAGCGGATCGAGCTTTGCCTCTTCGATGCCGCAGGCCGCCGCGAACTGGCCCGCCTGCCCATGCCGGAATGCACCGACGAGGTCTGGCACGGCTACCTGCCGGAAGCGCGGCCGGGCCAGCTCTACGGCTACCGCGCCTATGGCCCCTACGAGCCGCGGCAGGGACATCGGTTCAACCCGCACAAGCTGTTGCTCGACCCCTATGCGCGGCAGATCTCGGGCGAGGTCCGCTGGTCCGACGCGCTCTTCGGCTACCGCCTTGGCGCCGGTCGCGCCGACCTGACCTTCGACCGCCGCGACAGCGCGCCGGCCATGCCGAAATCCGTCGTGGTGGATGACAGCTTCCATTGGGGCGACGACCGGCCGCCCTGCGTGCCCTGGGAACGGACGGTGATCTACGAGGCGCATGTGCGCGGCCTGACCATGCTGCGCGAGGACATTGCGCCTCGGGAGCGCGGCACCTTCGCCGCCCTCGCCGATCCTCGCTTCATCGAGCATCTCCAGCGCCTTGGAATTACGGCGCTGGAACTGCTGCCGATCCAGTCCTTCCTGCAGGACCGCTTCCTTGTTTCCAAGGGCCTGAAGAATTACTGGGGCTACTCGACCCTCGGCTTCTTCGCTCCCGAGCCGCGCTACCTCATTGAGCCCTGGATGCGGAACGAACTGAAGGTGGCCGTGCGCCGCCTGCATGCCGCCGGCATCGAGGTCATCATGGATGTGGTCTACAACCACACCTGCGAAGGCAGCGAGATGGGTCCGACGCTGTCCTGGCGCGGCTTCGACAACGCGTCCTACTACCGTGCGATGCCGGACGAGCCGCGCTATCTCATCAACGACACCGGCACCGGCAACACCATCAACATCAGCCATCCGCGTGTCCTGCAGATGGTGATGGACAGCCTGCGCTACTGGGTCGAGCAATACCATGTCGATGGCTTCCGCTTCGACCTCGGCACCATCCTGGGCCGTGAGCCGAGCGGCTTCGACCAGGGCAGCGGCTTCTTCGACGCCATCCGCCAGGACCCCGTGCTGTCGCGGGTGAAGCTGATCTCGGAACCCTGGGATATCGGCCCCGGCGGCTACCAGGTTGGCAACCACCCGCCCGGCTGGAGCGAGTGGAACGACCGCTACCGCGACGGCGTGCGTCGCTTCTGGCGCGGGGATAGCGCCATGCGCAGCGACCTTGCTGCCCGCCTCACCGGTTCCGCCGAGCTGTTCGACCGCCGCCGCCGCCGCCCCTGGGCAAGCGTGAATTTCCTGGCGAGCCACGACGGCTACACGCTGCACGACCTCAACGCCTACGAGCAGCGGCACAACGAGGCGAACGGCGAGGACAACCACGACGGCCATTCCCACAATCACAGCAACAATTGGGGCGTGGAGGGCGAAACGGACGATCCCGCGGTCAATGCTATCCGGCAATCCGTGGCGCGCGCCATGCTGGCGACGCTCTTCGCCTCCGCCGGCACGCCGATGCTGCTCGGCGGCGACGAGATAATGCGCACCCAGCTCGGCAACAACAACGCCTATTGCCAGGACAACGAGATCAGCTGGTTCGACTGGACCCGCGCCGCGACCGCGGAGGCGCAGGCCCTGCAACGCTTCACCGCCCGCTGCATCGCGCTGCGCCACCGCCTGCCGCCGCTCCGCCCGGCGATCTTCCTCCATGGCGGCGCCGAGGTGCGGCCCGGCTTCCGCGACACTGACTGGTTCGACCAGAACGGTCAGGCGATGATGCCTGAGGCATGGAACGAGCCCGAGGCCCGGACGCTGACACTCCGCCGCGCCACCGGGGCCGAGGATGGCAGCGTGGATGCCACGCTGCTGCTGCTCAACGCCGATGGCGCCGCACATGACTTCACCCTCCCGGCCCCCGCCATGGATTGGACCATCGTGCTCGACACCGCCAACCCCGAGGCCGAGGAGCTCCGCGCCGAGGGCGGGAGCGTGCCGGTCGCCGCCCATTCCGTCGTGCTGCTGGCAACGAGGCTTCCATCCATATGAGCGTAACCAATACATGGGGCGCCACCCTGCTTGCCCCCGACCGCACCCGTTTCCGCCTCTGGGCACCCGATGCCGACGAGGTCGGCCTCGAGATCGAAGGCCATTCCTCTCTGCCAATGCAAGCGGCAGGGGAGGGATGGTTCGAGGCCGAGGCCCCGGTCGGCCCCGGCGCCCGCTACCGCTTCCGCGTCAGCTCGGACCTCGCCGTGCCCGACCCCGCCTCGCGCCTCCAGGCCGGCGACGTGCATGACGCCTCGGTCGTGGTCGACGCGGCAGCCTATCGCTGGCGCAATGCCGAGTGGCGCGGCCGTCCATGGCACGAGACCGTCCTCTACGAGGTCCATGCTGGCGCCATGGGCGGCTTCGCCGGCGTCGAGGCCGCCCTCCCGCGCCTGAAGGAGCTTGGTGTCACCGCCATCGAGCTGATGCCGGTCAATGATTTCCCGGGGCGCCGGAACTGGGGCTATGACGGCGTGCTGCCCTACGCCCCCGACACCGCCTTCGGCACGCCGGACGAGCTGCGCTCGCTGGTCGATGCCGCACACGGGCTCGGGCTGATGATCTTCCTCGACGTCGTCTACAACCATTTCGGCCCGGACGGCGCCTATCTCCATGCCTATGCCAAGCGTTTCTTCGACGAGGGCATCCACACCCCCTGGGGTGCTGCCATCGACTTCCGGCAGGAGCCGGTGCGCGCCTTCTTCGAGGAGAATGCGCTTGCATGGCTGCGCGACTACCGCATCGACGGCCTTCGCTTCGACGCCGTCCACGCCATCTCCGAGGCGGACTGGCTCGACCTGCTGGCGACCCGCATCCGCAGCGAATTGCCCGACCGCCACGTTCACCTGGTTCTCGAGAACGAGCGCAATGCTGCCCGCCACCTCCGGCCCAAGGGCGGCTTTGATGCGCAGTGGAACGATGACGGCCACAATATTCTCCACCCGCTGCTGACCGGCGAGCGCGAGGGCTACTACGAAGATTTCTGTGACGATGGCGCGGAGAAGCTCGCAAAGGTCCTGGCCGAGGGCTTCCTGTTCCAGGGCCAGCTGTCCGGCCATCTCGGCGCGCCTCGCGGCGAGCCGACCGCGGGTCTGCCGCCCACCGCCTTCGTCCTGTTCCTGCAAAACCACGATCAGGTCGGCAACCGTGCCTTCGGCGAGCGCCTCGCGGCCCTGGCCGATCCACGCGCCCTCCAAGCCGCGACAGCGCTGCTGCTGCTCTGCCCGCAGATCCCGATGCTCTTCATGGGCGAGGAATGGGGCGCGACGGCGCCTTTCCTGTTCTTCACCGACCACAATGCGGAGCTTGCGCCGCTCGTCACCCAGGGACGGCGGAAGGAGTTCGCCAAATTCGCCGCCTTTCAGGATCCTGCGAAGCGCGAGACCATCCCCGACCCGAACGCCGAGAGCACCTTCCGCAACTCGATCCCGAACGTGGAGGAAGCGACCCATGCGCCGCATGATGCGGCGCTGGCCCTGCACCGCCGGCTGCTGACTTTGCGGCGGGAGCGGATCATGCCGCATCTTCCGGGTGCGAAGGCGCTCGGCGCCCAGGCTGTCGGGGCGGCGGCGGTGGTCGCCCGTTGGCGCCTGGGCGATGGCAGCACGCTGACCATCGCCTGCAATCTCGGCGCCGAACCCGCCCGCGCCACCGGCGAGGGCGAGGCTTTGTTCGAGAGCATGGCCGGCGCCGCCGGCACGCTTGCCACCGGCGAGTTGCCGGCGCGGTGCACGGTCGCGCTGCTCAGTCAAGGATGATGTCATGAGTGCCGATGACGAGTTGCGGGAGCTGGCGGAGGCCGCCGGCGTCGCTACCACCTGGCGCGACGTGCATGGCCGGTTGCAGGCCATCGCGCCGGAGACAATGCGTGCTGTCCTCACCGCCCTCGGCCTGCCCGAGGATGCGCGGGAGGCGCGCCACCTCCTGCGCGAGCTGGAAGGCCGCCTGCCGCCGCTGGTGACCGTGACGGTAGGGCCGGACGGCGTCGCCATCCCCGGCGCCCAGCCTGGCCATCGCTTCCAATTGCAGATCGAGGGCGGCGATCGAATCGAGGGCCGGCTGGAAACCGGATGGGGGGGCGAGGCGCGGCTGCCCGCCATCTCCACGCCCGGCTACCACCGCCTCACCCTCGATGGCGGCCATGCAACCATCGCCGCCGCCCCGCCCCGCTGCGTCACGCTGAACGACCTCGGAGCCGAGGTCCATAACGGCGCCGCGCCCTGGGCCCTTGCCGCGCAGATCTATTCGCTGCGCCGTCAGGGCGATGGTGGCATCGGCGATTTCGGCGGCGTCGCGGCCTTTGCCCATGCCGCCGGCCGCCGGGGCGCGGCGGCGCTGGCGATCAGCCCCGCCCACGCGCTGTTCAGTGCCGATCCCAGCAAGTACGGGCCCTACGCGCCCTCCAGCCGGATCATGCTGAACGTGCTGCACGCCGATCCGGCGGCCGCGCTCGGCACGGCTTCCGTGCTGCCGGCCGAGGATGCGCCGCTGATCGACTGGCCAGGGGCGACCGCGGCCAAGCTTGCCCAGTTCCGCGTGCTGTTCGACGCCGCCGCCGACCATCCGGGCTTCGTCGAGTACCGGCGTGAGGCCGGCCCCGCCCTTGAGGATCATGCCCGCTTCGAGGCGCTGCACGCGCATTTCTACGGCCAGTCGCCCGATCTCTGGCACTGGCGCAACTGGCCTGATGAGTACCGCACCCCGCAAAGCCCCGGCGTGCAGCGCTTCGCCCGGGAAAATGCGCGCGAGGTCGCCTTCCACGCCTTTTGCCAATGGCTGGCCGATGCTTCCCGTGGGGCGGCGCAGCAGGCGGCGCGCGAGGCCGGGATGCCGGTCGGCCTCATCGCCGACCTCGCCGTCGGCACGGATGGCGGCGGCAGCCATGCCTGGTCGCGCCAGCGGGAGATCCTGCCCGGCCTTTCGGTCGGCGCGCCGCCCGACATCTTCTCGCCGCTCGGCCAGGATTGGGGCCTCACCGCCTTCTCCCCGCTCGAGATGCGGATGGGCGGTTTCGGCGCCTTCACCGAGCTGTTGCAGGCGACCTTCCGCCATGCCGGCGGCCTGCGCGTCGACCACGCGATGGGCCTCGCGCGGCTTTGGGTGGTACCGCAGGGCCTCGGCCCTTCGGCCGGCGCCTATCTCCGCTACCCGATGCAGGACATGCTGCGCCTGCTGGCCCTCGAATCCCACCGCCACCAGGCCATCGTCATCGGCGAGGATCTCGGCACCTTGCCGGAGGGCTTCCAGGGCGAGATGGCGCGCGCCGGCATCCTCGGCATGCGCGTCCTCTGGTTCGAGCAGGAGCAGGACCGGAGCTTCCGCCCGCCGCATGGCTGGTCGCCCGACGCCGCGGCGATGACGACGACGCATGACCTGCCGACCATCACCGGCTGGTGGCGCGGCCTCGATATCGGCTGGCGCGATCGCCTGGGCCTCTTCCCCGAGGCCGACACGGCGAAGCAGGAGGAGGCCCGCCGCGCCGAGGACCGCAGCGCCCTCTGGGGTGCCTTCCTCGACAGCGGCGCCGCGACCGGCGACGAGCCCGTTCCCGAGGATGCCGAATCGGTAGTTGAGGCGGCCATCGCCCATACGGCAAGCGCCGCCTGCACCCTGGCCATCCTCCCCATCGAGGATGCGCTGGCCCTGCCGGAGCAGCCCAACCTGCCCGGCACCACCGAGGGCCATCCGAACTGGCAGCGCCGCATGCCCGGCGAAGCTGCCCATCTGTTGGACGATCCCGCGGTCGCCCGCCGCATCGAGATCCTTGCCCGCGCCCGACCTAAAGGAGAATGACGCTCGTGCCGATTCCACTACGGGCGACGGCCCGGCTTCAATTCCATGCCGGTTTCACCCTCGACGATGCCGTGCCCCTGGTGCCCTACCTGGCCCGGCTCGGCATCAGCCATCTTTATGCCTCGCCCATCCTGAAGGCGCGGCCCGGTTCCACCCATGGTTACGACATTGTCGACCATCGCCAGATCAACCCGGAACTGGGTGGCGAGCCGGCGCTGCGCCGGCTCTCGGCCGCGCTGAAGGAGGCCGGGCTCGGCCTCATCCTCGACATCGTGCCAAACCATATGGGCGTCGGCGGCGCCGACAATGAATGGTGGCTCGACGTGCTCGAGTGGGGCCGTCAGAGCCCCTTCGCCTCCTATTTCGACATCGACTGGGAGCCGCCGGACCGCTCGCTCTCCAGCCGCCTGCTCGCCCCCTTCCTCGGCGATCCCTATGGCGAGGTGCTCGCCTCCGGCAACCTCGTCCTGAAATTCGAGGCCAGTACCGGCCGCTTCTATGCCGAGTATTACGAGCACCGCTTCCCCATCGCGCCACAGCACTACCACCACATCCTCCAGGCTTCAGGGGAGCCGGGGCTGCAGGAGCTCGCCCTTGCCTTCGGCCGCATCGGCCTGCACCAGCGCGACCGCGCGCTCTCGCGGGGCGAGGCCTCCGCCTGCCGCGCCCGCCTCGCCGATGCGGCGGCGACCGAGGTCGGCCGCGCCGGCATCGCCCGTGCGCTCGCCGCTTTCGACGCGAATGAGGAGGCTGGCCGCCTCGCCCTGCATCGCCTGCTGGAGCGCCAGCACTACCGCCTTGCCTGGTGGCGTGCCGCGGCCGACGAGATCAACTGGCGCCGCTTCTTCGACATCACCTCTCTCGCCGGCCTCCGCGTCGAATTGCCGGAAGTCTTCGACGCCACGCATGAACTGGTGCTGAACCTTTATGCCGAAGGCACCATCGACGGCGTCCGCATCGACCATGTGGACGGTCTGGCCGATCCGCGCGGCTATTGCCGCAAGCTGCACCGCCGCATGGAGACGGTCCGCCCCGACCAGCCGCCGCTGATCTGGGTAGAGAAGATCCTCGCCCCCTTCGAGACGCTGCGCACCGACTGGATGGTGGACGGCACCACCGGCTACGACTTCATGGACGAGGCGAGCGGCGTGTTGCATGACCCGGCGGGGGAGGGGCCGCTGACCGCGCTCTGGACCGAGCAGACCCGCCGCACCGGCGAGTTCGAGGTCGAGGTGCGCGAGGCCAAGCGCCAGATCCTCCGCGACAACCTCGCCTCCGAGCTGAACGCGACGGCGGCCGCCCTCAAGCGCGTCGCCATGCGGGACCTCGTGACCCGCGACTTCACCCTGACGGCGCTGCGCCGCGCGCTGGCCGAGGTGCTGGTGCATTTCCCGATCTACCGGCTCTACATCACCTCCGGCGGCCGCAGCGCCGAGGACAAGCGCATTTTGGACTGGGCCATCGCCGGCGCCCGTCGCACCGTCCGCGCCACCGAGCGGCCCCTGCTGGAGCTGCTCGATGGCTGGCTCGGCGGCGAGCCGCCCCGCAGCCTGCCGCCCAACCAGCGGCGGGAGCGCCTCTCGGCCGCGGTGCGCTTCCAGCAGCTCTCCGCCCCGGCGACGGCGAAGAGCGTCGAGGACACCGCCTTCTACCGCTATGGGCGGCTGCTCTCGCGCAACGAGGTCGGTTCGGACCCGGGCCGCTTCGCCGTCACCCCCGCCGGCTTCCATGCAACGGCCAAGGCGCGGGTGAAGAACTTCCCGCGCGCCCTGCTGGCGACGGCGACGCATGATCACAAGCGCGGCGAGGATGTCCGCGCCCGCCTCGCTGTCCTCTCCGAGATTCCGGCCGAATGGTCCGGCGCGGTGCAGCGCTGGACGCGCCTCAACGCCTCGCTCCGCAAGACGCTGGACGATGGCGCGGCGCCGGGGATGAGCGCCCAGCTCATGCTCTACCAAACGCTCGTCTCCGCCTGGCCCCTCGGCCTCGCCGCGGATGACGAGGCGGGCGTCACGGCCTTCCTCGACCGCGTCGCCGCCTGGCAGGAGAAGGCGTTGCGCGAGGCCAAGCGCCGCACCGAATGGGCGGTGCCCAATGGGGACTACGAAGCCGCCTGCCGCGACTTCATCTTCGCTTGCATGGCCCCCGACCGTGCCAGCCACCTCCGCGACGAGGTCGCCGGCTTTGCCGCCCGCATCGCTCCGGCCGGGGCGGTGAACGGGCTCGCCCAGCTCCTCCTGCGCTGCACCGCGCCCGGCGTGCCCGATCTCTACCAGGGCACCGAGTTCTGGGACCTCAGCCTGGTCGATCCCGACAACCGACGCCCCGTCGATTACGCCGCCCGCCGCGAGAGCCTGGAGGCCGCCACCCCGCCCCAGGACCTCCTGCAGCACTGGCAGGACGGGCGGGTGAAGCAGGCCGTGCTCGCCCGCGCCCTTGCGGCCCGCGCCGAGCACGCTGCCCTCTTCGCCGGGGGCGACTACCAGCCCCTCGTCGTCGAGGGGCCCCTGGCGAGCCATGTCCTCGCCTTCGCCCGCAGCCACAAGGGCCGCTCGGTGATCGCCGTCGCCACCCGCCTGCCTGCGACGCTCATGGGCGACACGGCGCTTCCGCTCGTGCCGCAAGAGGAATGGCGCGGAACCGAACTCGTCCTGCCGCGTCCAGGTGGGGAACACGGCTGGCGGGATGCGTTGACCGGGGCGGTCCTCGGCGCGCCCGGGGGAGAAGCGGGGGATCGTCTACCCTTGGCCGAGATCCTCGCCCGCCTGCCGGTCGCGTTGCTGGAGGTGGGATGAGCCGCATCGTCGTCGTCTCCAACCGGGTGCCCGTCCCTGCCGGGAATTCCGGGCATGCCGGCGGACTTGCCGTTGCCCTGCTCGGGCTGATGCAGCGCCGCGGTGGCCTTTGGTTCGGCTGGAGCGGCGCCGTCACCGAAGAGACCGGCCCACCGGCCTTCTCCCGGCGCGGCGCCGTCGGCTATGCGACGCTCGACCTGACCGAGGCCGAGCATCGCGGCTACTACACCGGCTATTCCAACGGCGTGCTCTGGCCGATGCTGCATTCCCTGCCGCATCTGATGGCATTCCGCCGCCAGGACCTCGACACCTATCGCCGCGTCAACCAGCGCTTCGCCCACAACCTTGCGCCGCTGCTGGAGCAGGACGACCGCATCTGGGTGCATGACTACCACCTCTTCTCCCTGCCGGGCGCGCTGCGCAGCCAGGGGGTGCGGAACCCGACCGGCTTCTTCCTCCACGTTCCCTTCCCGGCGCCCGATGCGGCGGCCGTCGCACCCGGCATCCGGAGCTTGGTGCAGGATGTGCTGGCCTCGGACCTGCTCGGCTTCCAGACGGCCAGCGACCGCGACAACTTCGCCGCGACCGCCACCGAATTCGCCGGTGCCGTCCGCACCGGCGACCACCAGCTTGAACTCGGCGGCCGGCCGATCCGCCTCGGCGTCTTCCCTGCCGAGATTGCCGCCCGCGAGTTCGCCGCCACCGCCGCCGCGCAATCGGCCTTGGAGCCGGCCCGCCTGCTCGCCCGCTCGCTGCAGGGCCAGTCGCTCATCCTCGGCGTCGACCGGCTCGACCCGACCAAGGGCCTACCGGAGCGGCTGGAAGCCTTCCGCCGCGTCATCGCCCGCCGTCCGGCCCGCAGCGCGACCATGCTGCAGATCGCAGCCCCGTCGCGCGAAGACGTGCTGGCCTATCGCCGCCTCCGTCAGGAAGTCGACAGCGCCGCTGGTTCCATCAACAGCGAATTCGGCGAGCCGGACTGGCTGCCACTGCGCCTCCTCGCCCGCCCGCAGACGCGCGACACGGTGGCCGGCTTCATGCGCCTCGCCCGGGTCTGCCTGGTGACCCCGATCCGTGACGGGATGAACCTCGTCGCCAAGGAGTTCATCGCCGCCCAGGACCCGAGCGACCCCGGCGTGCTCGTTCTTTCGCGCTTCGCCGGCGCCGCCGCCCAGCTCTCCTCCGCCTTGCTGGTCAATCCGCATGACGCCGAGGGCATGGCGGAGGCGCTGACCTGCGCCCTCGACATGCCGCGTGCCGAACGCCTTGAGCGTTGGCTTGCTGCCTGGGAAGCGATCGCCGGCGCCTCGCCCGAGGGATGGGGCGAGGATTTCCTTCGCGCCCTTGCACCGGGCGACCTCGCCGGACTGCCCGCCGCGGGTAGCGCCTGAGCCGTTGCCATGCCAACCTGACCGCCGGACCCGGCACCAAAAGGCCGGGCGGATGGGGAGGGAAGGCCATGGCTTCAGGGATCACCCGCCGGGGTGCGCTCCTCGGCGGCGCGTTGCTCGCGGCGCCCGCCATCGCGCACGGGCAAGGCACGCGCGCACTTCGCTTCGGTCATGTCCAGCCACCCGAGGGCGAGATCAACCGTGGCATCCTCCGGGCCGCGGAACTGCTGAAGGAGCGCTCCGGCGGCCGGTTCAGGATCGATAACTTCCCCTCCTCCCAGCTGGGCGGCGAGCGGGACATGCTGAGCCAGGTCTCCTCGGGCACGCTCGACCTCTGCATCACCGGCCCGGGCGTGCTTGGCTCCTGGGTTCGCCCGCTCTCCATTTTGGAAAGCCCGTTCCTCACCCGCGACTTCGCGCAGTTGCAGCGGATGTTCGAGCATCCGGCGGTGCAGGCGATGCGCCGCCAGCTCGCCGAGCAGCGCAGCATGCGTGTGCTCGCCCCCTGGTATTATGGCACCCGCCAGCTGACCACGCGCGACCGGCCCGTCCGCCTGCCCGAGGAATTGAAGGGCCTCAAGATCCGCGTGCCCGAGGCGCCGCTCTTCCTCGACATGATGCGGACGCTCGGCGCCGCGCCGACGCCCATGTCGCTCGGCGAGGTTTATCTCTCGCTGCAGACCGGCGTCATCGACGGGCAGGAGAACCCGCTGCCCACCATCGCCGCGAACAAGTTCATGGAAGTCCAGAAATACGTGAACCTGACAGGGCATATCCTTGTCCCGCTGGTGCCTGTGCTGAGCGAGCAGACATGGGCGGCCCTGCCGCCCGCCGACCGCGACATGCTGGTCGCCGCGCTGGCCGAGGGCGGCGCCCTCGGCGGCCAGCTCACCCGTGAGAGCGAGCAGCGCCTGCGTGGCGAGTTCGAAGCGCGCGGCACGATCTTTGTCGACAGCGACCGCGCCGCCTTCCAGCGCGCCCTGGGCCCCATGTACGCCCGTTACGAGGAGGTCTGGGGCCGCGGCGTCCATGCCGCGCTGCAGGCGCTGTGAGGCTGCTGCGCCGGGCCGATGAGGCCCTTTCCGTCCTGCTCGGCGTCGCGCTCTTCGCCGTGCTGATCTGGCAAGTGGTGACGCGCTACCTGCTTGGCGACCCGAGCGCTTATACGGAGGAGGCGGCGCGGTACCTCTATGTCGGCGTCGTCTTCTTCGGCGCCGCGGCGGCGGTCGGCGACCGCAGCCATATTGGCATGCCCTTCCTGGTGGAGCGCCTGTCGCCTGGCCCGCGCCTCGCCGTCTCGCTGTTGACCCAGGCGCTGACGCTCGCCTTCTGCGCCGCCATCATCCTCTGGGGCTGGCGCGCCGCCGCCCGCGAATGGGACCTGCCGAGCATGGCCATGGAAATCCCGACCGGGCTGGTGCTGGCCATCATCCCGGCCAGCGCCGCCATCATGGCCGTGCGGACGCTCGCCTGCATGGCCGAGGATGTCCGCGCCTTCCGCCGCGGCGAGGTGCTGACCGCCTCCGCCGCCCGGGATTTCTAGGGATGCTCGGTTTCTTCGGTGCCTGGCTCGGCCTGGTGGTGCTGGCCCAGCCCGTCGCCTTCGCCCTCGGCGTCGTCGCCGTCGGCTGGCTGATGCTGGAAGGCGCGCCGATGATCACCGCGCCGCAGCGCCTCATGGCCGGCGCCGACAACTTCGCTCTGCTCGCCGTGCCCTTCTTCGTCCTCGCCGGCAACCTGATGAACACATCGGGCGTCACGGACCGCATCTACGGCTTCGCCTCCGCCATGGTCGGGCATTTCCGCGGGGGGCTGGGGCATGTGAACATCCTCGGCTCGGTGATCTTCTCCGGCATGTCGGGCAGTGCCGTCGCCGATGCCGGCGGACTCGGCGCGCTCGAGATCAAGGCCATGGTGAAGGAGGGCTACCGGCCGGAATTCGCAGGCGCCCTGACGGCCGCCTCCTGCGTCGTCGGGCCGATCATCCCGCCCTCAATCCCGCTCGTCCTTTATGCGGTGATCTCCAACACCTCGATCGGCCGGCTTTTCCTCGGCGGCATCGTCCCCGGCCTCGTCATCGGCGCGGCGCTGATGCTCTATGTCTGGTACGTGGCGGGGAAGGAGGGCTTCCCGCGTGGCCGCCGCCACACATGGGCAGAGCGCGGTCAAGCCGCCGCCCGCGCCTTCCTCCCCCTGCTGACGCCGGCGATCATCCTCGGCGGCATGTTCGGCGGCATCTTCACCGCGACCGAGGCCGCCGCCGTCGCCGCCCTTTATGCCCTGCTGCTCGGCACCGTGGTCTACCGCGAGCTTGGCTGGCGCCAGCTCGTCCAGGTCTTCCGCGAGAGCATGAACACCACGGCGACGGTCGCCTTCATCGTCTGCGCCGCGACGCTGTTCAACTGGGTCCTGGCCCGTGAGAGGGTGCCTCAGCAGGTGGCGGAACTCCTGCTCGGCGTCACCGACGATCCGATGCTGATGCTGCTGCTCATCAACCTGTTGCTCTTCTTCCTCGGCATGTTCATGGAGGCGCTGGCCATCATGGTGCTGACCGTGCCCGTGCTGATGCCGGTGGTGACGCAGCTCGGCATCGACCCGGTGCATTTCGGCATGGTCATCACCCTGAACCTGATGCTTGGCCTGCTGCACCCGCCGATGGGCATCGGCCTCTTCGTCGTGGCGAAGGTCGGCAACATCCCCTACGGCAAGCTGGCCTGGGCGACGCTGCCCTTCTTCATCCCGTTGATCGGCGCCCTCATCCTGCTGACCGTCTTCCCGCAGATCACCCTGGTGCTTCCGAACCTGGTCTACGGCTCCTAGACTGATCCTCCGGCAGGCAACCCGGAGGAGAAGGCGGATGGCTGACTACGATCTCGTGGTGCGCGGCGGGCAGGTGGCCAGCGGCTTCGGCACCATGCGCTGCGACATCGGCATTCGCGGCGGCCGCATCGTGGCGCTCGCCGAAAGCATTGCGGATGGCACGGCGACGCTCGATGCCGGCGGCCTGCTGGTCCTGCCCGGTGGCGTCGACAGCCATTGCCACATCGAGGAGCCGGCCCGCGGCGGCTATGTCGGCACCGGCGGCGACCTCGCGGTCACGGTGAACGAGGAGAGCTTCCGCACCGCCAGCACCTCCGCCTTCGCCGGCGGCACCACCAGCGTCGTCTGCTTTGTCCCGCAGTGGAAGGGCGAGGGCATCCTCCCCCGCCTCGCCGATTACGAGCAGCGCGCGGCGAAGGGGATGCTCGACTACAGCTTCCACCAGATCATCAGCGACCCGACCGACGAGGTGCTGGAGCGCGAGGTGCCGCAAATCGTGGCCCGCGGCATTCGCAGCCTCAAGGTATTCCTCACCTACGAGCCGCTGCACCTCAGCGACGAGCAGTTCCTCAAGGTACTGGTGACGGCCCGCCGCCATGGCTGCCTCGTCACCGTCCATTGCGAGAACTACGCTGCCATCAAGTGGCGGACCGAGATGCTCATCAAGGCCGGCATGACCGCGCCGAAATACCATGCCTGGTCCCGCCCCATCGTCGTCGAGCGCGAGGCGACGCACCGCGCCATCGCCCTGGCCGAACTCGTGGACCAGCCCATCCAGGTCTTCCATGTCAGCTGCGCCGAGGCGGCGGAGGAAATCGCCCGCGCCCAGCATCGCGGCCTCAAGGTCTGGGGCGAGACCTGCCCGCAATACCTGACGCTCACCGCCGCCGACATGGACCGCCCCGGCTTCGAGGGCGCCGCCTATATGTGCTCGCCCAGCCCGCGCACGGTCGAGGAACAGGGCCGCGTCTGGGAGATGATCCGCCGCGGCACGCTTGACGTCGTCTCCTCCGACCACTGCGGCTTCTCGATGGGCGGCGAGGCGGGCAAGGCGGCGAATGGCCGCGACGCCCCCTTCCGCGACATCCCGAACGGCATCCCCGGCCTCGCCGCCCGGCTGCCGATCCTGTTCAGCGAGGGGGTGTCGAAGGGCCGCATCACCCTCGACCACTTCGTGCGGCTGACGGCGACCAACCCGGCCCGGCTGATGGGCCTCGCCCCGCGCAAGGGCGTCATCGCCATCGGCGCCGACGCCGACCTCGCCCTGTGGGATCCGAAGAAGAAGGCGGTCATTAAGAATCCGTTGATGCAACATGCTATCGACTACACTCCCTACGAAGGGCTGGAAGTCACCGGTTGGCCGGTGGCGACGATCCGGCGGGGGGAGGTCGTGATGCGCGATGGTGTGGTGCAGGCCGAACCGGGCAGCGGGCAGTTCCTGCCCCGCGGCGCTTACGACTTCATCGCCCCGCGGGGCGTGCTGGCGAACGGCTTCGACGCCGCCCCCGCGCCGTCATGATCCCCTCGGAGCCGGACTACACCGCCTATAACGCGGCCGACGAGCCCTGGCGCATCGCCCGCCTCATCCGCACCGATGGCCGCGTCCGCGAGCTGCTGAGGATCATGACGGCGGAGTCCCCCGTCGGCGAGGGCAGCGAGGGCGAACGCATCTGGGCCGCCCATGTCATCCGCCTGCATGACGAGCGCGGCCTGCTGGAGGCGCACTGCACCGCTGCCCTCGGCGGCTCCGGCTGGCTGCCGGTCATCGCCCTGGCGCTGGCCCGCGCCTGGGACGGCGAGGACGAACAGGCCATCGCCTTTCTCGTCGAGGGCGAGACGCTTCCCTGGCCGCTGGACTCGATCCTGCTGGCGCCCTGAGCCTCAGCCATCCTCCACCGCGGGCCGGCCGGTGACGAAGCGCCAATGGTGCCAGAGCAGCCGCGCGGCAAGCGAGCGCCAGGGCCTCCAGCCCTCGGCCAGCACGGCGAGCGCCTTCGGCCCTGGCCGTGCCGGCAGGCCAAGCAGATGCGCCGCGCTCGCCGCCAATGCGAGGTCGCCGGCGGGGAAGACATCCGGCCGTTGCTCGGCGAAGAGCAGATGGACCGCCGCCGTCCAGGGGCCGAGGCCCTTCACTGCCGCGATATGGGCAACCGCCTCCGCATCGCTCATCGCGGGTAGGGCGATGAAGTCGAGCCGGCCTTCGATGCAGGCCGCAGCGAGCGAGCGGGCATGCGCCGCCTTGGGGCGGGAGAGGCCGGCGATGCCGCAGAGCGTCGCATCATCCATCGCCAGCAGCCCGGCGGGATCGAGCGCGCCGGGCAGGGCCGCGAGCCGGCGCCAGATGGCCGCCGCGGCCTGGTTGCTAATCTGCTGGCCGCAGATGGCGCGGAGCAGGCCAGGGAAGCCGGGCTGTCGGGTGCGCCAGGGAAGCGGCCCGGCCGCCGCCTCGATCGCGCCGAGGCGCGGGTCGGCAGCGGCCAGGGCCGCGAGCCCTTCCCTCGCCCAGGGGGGTGGGGCGGGGAAGGGTGGCGGGAATGGGGAGGAGGGTGGGACCATCCCCGCCGCCTATACCCATCGGCGACCGGGATGGGGAAGCCGGCCGCCTGGGCTTCCCTGAAGCTGCGCCCTGGACGTTACTGCCGGAAGGCCCCAGGCGTGGCGAAATGCAACGGCATGCAACCAGGGCGGCTTTGGCAACCTGGCGCAACAACATCCTGCTCGGAATGGCGCGGGGCGCGCTATGTTACGAGGACCATGGAACCCCAGCCTCATATCCTGGTCGTCGATGATGACCGTGAGATCCGTGACCTTCTCTCGAAATTCCTCGAGCGACAGGGCATGCGCGTCGCCGCCGCCCGGGATGCGAAGGAGGCCCGCCGCCTCTGGCCGCTCGGCCGCTACCATCTGGTGGTGCTCGACCTCATGCTGCCCGGGGAAAGCGGCCTCGACTTCGCCAAATGGCTTCGCGCACAAGGCGACGTGCCGATCGTCATGCTGACCGCCATGGCGGATGAAACGGACCGCATCGTCGGGCTCGAGCTCGGTGCCGATGACTATCTCAGCAAGCCCTTCAACCCACGGGAGCTGCTGGCGCGGGTGCGGGCCGTGCTGCGCCGCGCCTCGGGCGAGGCAGGGGCGCCATCGGCGGCGCCGGCCAAGTCCATCCGCTTCGGCGGCTGGACGCTGGAGCCGTCGCGGCGCCGCCTGCTCAACCCGGACGGGGCCGAGGTGCCTCTCACGGGCGGCGAATATGAGCTGCTGCAGGTGCTGGTGGAGCGGCCGAACCGCGTCCTCACCCGCGACATGCTGATGGACCTGCTGCGCGGCCGCCAGGCGGGCCCTTTCGACCGGGCGATCGACGTCGCCGTCTCCCGGCTGCGGCGAAAGCTCGAGGATGACGGGCGCAACCCGAGCCTCATCAAGACGGTGCGCGGCGGCGGCTATGTGCTGGCCGCGACGGTGGAGCGCAGTTGAGCGCCACTTCCCCGACCGCGCCCTGGCGCTTCTGGCCGCGAAGCCTCGCCGGGCGGACGGCCCTCGTCCTGCTGCTGGCGCTCACCGCCGTCCAGGCGGCGGGGCTGACCATCCATGCGCTCGACCGCGTCGACCTCCAGCGCTTCGCCCAGGCGCGGGAGATCTCGGCGCGGTCGATCAGCGCCTGGCGCACGGTCATCCTCGCGCCGGCGGACCGGCGCGGGCAGATGCTGGCTGAGCTGGAGCTGCCGCAGGGGCTGGAGGCGACGCTCGACGAGAAGCCGCTCGCCCGGCTGGACCAGCCGCCGGTCCCGCCGCCCATCGCGCGGATGCTGCGGCTGGAGCAGCTCATAAGCGGATCGCCGCGCTTCCGCCCGCGCGAGGTGCTGACCTCCTGGGGCGAGCGCGGGCCGCTCTTTTTCGTCAGCCTCCGCCTGCCGAGCGGGGAGTGGCTGAACCTCCGCATCACCTTGCCGCCGCCGCGGCCCTGGCATTCGGAAACCTTCCTCATCGCCTTCTTCGCCATGACGCTGGCGGCGGGGTTGCTGATCAATTGGGCCGTGCGGCGGCTGACCCGGCCGGTGCGGCTGCTGGCCGAGGCGGCGGAGCGGCTGGGACGCGATGTCAACGCGCCTCCCATGCCGGAGCGCGGCCCGACCGAGGTGGCCAAGGCGGCGCATGCCTTCAACACCATGGCGGAGCGCATCCGCCGCTTCGTCGGCGACCGGACGCAGATGCTGGCGGCCATCGGCCACGACCTGCGGACGCCGATCACCCGGCTGCGCCTCCGCGCGGAGTTCATGGACGACGACGAGCAGCGGCGGAAGATGCTGGCCGATCTCGACGAGATGGAGGCGATGGTGGCGGCAACCCTCGCCTTCGCCCGCGACGATTCGACAGGTGAGCCGACCGTGGCGCTCGACCTCGCCGCGCTTTGCCGCACGGTGCTGGACGAGGCGGCGGATGCGCGGCCGGACCTCGCCGAGGCGATCGGCTATCGCGGGCCGGAGCGGCTGGTGGTCCAGGCGCGACCGGTGGCGCTGAAGCGGGCGCTCGCCAATCTGGTCGGCAATGCGCTGGCCTATGGCGGGGCGGCGCGGCTGGCGCTGACCGGACCTGAGGCGCCAGGAGGGCCAGGGGCGGGCGTGGTGCGGCTGGCGGTGGAGGATGAGGGGCCAGGTATCCCGGACGACCAGCTGGAGGCGGTGTTCCAGCCCTTCCGGCGGCTGGAGGCGAGCCGGAACCGGGAGACGGGCGGGACAGGGCTCGGCCTGCCGATCGCGCGCAACATCTTCCGGGCGCATGGCGGGGATGTGGTGCTGCGGAACCGCGAGGGGGGCGGGCTGCTGGCGCTGGCGACGCTGCCGGGATAGGCGACGATCCGGCAGCTTTCTGACAAACCCTCCCGATCGGCTGGCGGAGCTCGCTTGACGCGGATGGAATTGTCAAAGAACAAGGAATATGATCCTATACAGGCCGGTGCGGAAAAGCAAGGACAGCGGGAAACCAGCGGCCCGCCCGCGCGTCGCCTGTGCATGGAGGATGATGCCGCGCCGCCCATGGTGGAACTGATCGAGGGGCGCCTCGAACGGCTCGGCCTGACCCCGGAGGAGGCGAGCCGCGCCGCCGGCCTGCAGCCCGATTTCCTCGACCGGCTGCGCGAGGGGCGGGTGGCGGTGCCGCGGGGCGACCGGCTGCGGCGGCTGGCCGAGGCCCTCTCCACGTCCGTCTCCTATCTCGTCGGGCTTGACCCGGACGTGCCGCCGCCGGCCGAGTGGCTGGAGGAGGAACAGGGCTCGCTCGGCCTGCTCGCCGGCGACGAGGAGGGGTTGCTGCGGGCCTATCGGAAGCTGGAATTCAGCGCCAAGGCGGCGGTGCTGCTGGTGGTGCGCAGAATGGCCGGGCCGGAGGAGGCGCCGGATGCCGTGCCGGCGAAGCAGGTGAAAGGCCGTCGCTGAAGCAAGCTCCGGTCAGCTGCTTCGGCCTGATCGGAGGTCACTATGGCAGGCTCATGCCGATGGAGCCGGTGACCGAGGGATAATCGAATCAGGTCCGGCCATGACGGTGGGGATGGGCGGCCAGGGACGATATCGGCAAGCCAGCCGTAATGGTAGCGGCATTGGGCGATCTCGATCCGCCGGGTCTCGCCCCTGCCAGGCGGCGATATCGCGCTTGGAGAGGATCACCGCATTGCCCTTGCCGCCGCAGCGGTGACCAGCAGAGGGGCGGCGCTGTCCACCGCCTCGTCCATGTCGCGGGCGAGGTTGTCGCGCAGCCCGGTAAAGGAAATCCGAGGCAAGGACCCCCGCCTCCACGTACAAGTGTGGCACGTCGCTGTGGCGGGCAGGCCTCGGCCTATTCGATGCGGATGCCGGCCTGGCGGATGAGGGCGCCGTAGCGCTCGGCATCGCGGTTCAGCAGGGCGGCGGCCTCGGCGCTGGTGCCGCCGCCGGGGATGAAGCCGGCTTCGCGGATGCGCGGGCGCAGCACTGGGTCGGCGAGGGCGGTGCCGAGGGCGGCGGCCCAGCGGTCGCGGATCGGTGCCGGCAGGCCGGCGGGGCCCATCAGCATGTACCAGACATTGGCGTCGAAGCCGGGGAAGCCGCTCTCGGCGACGGTCGGCAAGTCGGGCAGCCAGTCGATGCGCTCGGGCATGGTCGTCGCCAGCGCCCGGACCCGCTCGCCGCGGATATGCGGCAGGTAGGTCGGGAAGGTGTCGATGGCAAGGTCGATGCGCCCGGCGAGAATCTCGTTCACCGCCTGGCCGGTGCCGCGAAAGGGCACATGGGTCATCCGGATGCCGGCCGCCATGGCGAGCAGCTCAGCCGCCAGATGCTGCTGAGTGGCGACGCCGGACGAGGAGTAGTTCAGCCCGCCGGGGTTCTCGCGGGCACGGGCGATGAGGCCGGCGAGGTCGCGGGCGGGGGAAGCGAGCGGCACCACCGCGACCAGGGGGACGGTGGCGGCGAGGGCGATGGCCGTCTGGTCGCGGTGGATGTCGAAGGGAGGCGGCGTCATCTGCGGCGGCACGACGGCGGAGGCGCTGACGGTGCTCATCAGCACGGTATGGCCATCCGGCGCGGCGCGGCTGTTGACCTGCGCGGCGATGGTGCCGCTGGCGCCCGGCCGATTCTCCACGGCGATGGGGACGCCAAAGGCCTGTTGCAGGGCAGGGGCGACGAGGCGGGCGATGATGTCCGTGCCGCCGCCCGGGGCGAAGCCGACCAGCAGAGTGATGGAGCGGCTCGGCTGCCAGTCGGACTGGGCACGGGCGAGGGCGGGCAGGGCGAATGGTGCGGCCAGCAGGCTGCGGCGGCTGGGCATGGCGGTTTCCTCCAGGCTTTTGCCGATGGATACCGCAGCCGGCGGGACCTGGATATGCCAAGGGACGGCCCCCTTGCGGAGGCCGGCCCCCGAGCGTTCAGGCGAGGCGGGAGATCAGCCGCCGCCGCCGCTCTGCGGGTTGTTGCTGGTACCGCCGCCGCCAGGGCCCGAGCCGGGACGGATGGCGCCGCCCGGGGTCAGCGGGCTGCCGCCGGTGCCGGCGCCGAGGCCAGGCGGGTTGGCCATGCCCGGAGGCGGCGCGCCGCGGCCGCTCGGCATCACGCCGCGATCGGCATTGCCGGGCGTGCCGGTGCCGGCGGTGACGCCGCCGCCCGGCTGCGGCAGGGTGCCGGGCGCGTTCGGTACGGCATTCGGGCTGGTGGTGCTGGTCTGGGCATGGGCGTCGACCATGCCGACCGTGGCCAGGCCGGCCAGGGCGGCGGTGATGATAGCGATGCGTCGCATGGGGCTTTCCCTCCTCGTGACGTGTGTGTCACGGAGAAAGCGCAACTGCGGCGTCCCGGTTCATTTCACGGTGGCGATATACGAAGCTTAGGTTCCGCTCCAGGCGGCGGGACGGCGGGCGAGGAAGCTCTCGACTCCCTCGTGGAAGTCGCGGCTGGTGAAGCACATGGTCACCAGATCGTCGCCATCGACCTGGCGGGCGGCGAGGCGAAGGCGGCGCATCGCCTCCTTGGTGGCGCGAAGCGTCAGCGGGGCATGGCCGGCGATGGTGCGCGCGAGCGCTTCGGCGCGGACCTGCAAGGCGGCGTGGTCGGGCAGAATCTCGGAGACGAGGCCGATCGCGCGTGCTTCCTCCGCCTCGACGAGGCGGGCGGTATAGATGAGGTCGAGCACGCGGGCCGGGCCGATCAGCGCGGCGAGGCGGCCGTAATTCGCCATCGACAGGCAGTTGCCGAGCGTCTTGGCGATGGGGAAGCCGATGCGGGCATTGCTGGCCGCGATGCGGAGGTCGCAGACGGCGGCGATGGCGGCGCCGCCGCCGGTCGCGGCGCCGGCAATGGCGGCGATGGTGGGCTTCGGGCATTCCTCGAGGGCGACGAGGACGCGGTCGATGCGTTCCTCATAGGCGAGGGCGTCCTCGGGCGTGCGGAACTCCTTGAACTGGGAGATGTCGGTGCCGGCGGCGAAGGCCTTCTCGCCGGCGCCGGTGATGACGATGGCCTTGAGATCGGCATCGTCGGCGGCGCCGAGGGCGATTTCGCGCAGGCGTTCGTACATCGGGAAGGTGAGGGCGTTGCGGGCCTGCGGCCTGTTCAGCGTGACGAAGCCGATGCCGTCGCGGCGTTCGTAGAGCAGTTCATCCATGGACTTGCCTCCCCGGGGGTTCGGGGCAAGGCTAGCCGCATCGAGAGGAGCCTCCAACCATGCTGCCGCTTGCGCGCTTCACCGTGCTCGACCTTACCCGCGTCCGTTCCGGCCCGACCTGCGTGCGGCAGCTTGCGGACTGGGGGGCGAATGTCATCAAGATCGAGGCGCCGGACGAGATCGACACCGGCAAGGGCATGGGCGGGGAGCGGCACGGGCCGGACTTCCAGCATGTTCATCGCAACAAGCGCGGTGTCACGATCAACCTGAAGAATCCGGACGGGCTGGCGCTGTTCAAGCGCATGGTCGAGAAGGCCGATGTGGTGGTCGAGAACTATCGGCCCGACGTGAAGGACCGGCTCGGCATCGGCTACGAGGCGCTGGCGGCGGTCAACCCGCGCATCGTGCTGGGCTCGATCAGCGGCTTCGGGCAGACCGGGCCCTATGCGCGGCGGCCGGGCTTCGACCAGATCGCGCAGGGCATGGGTGGGCTGATGAGCGTGACCGGCCTGCCGGGGCAGGGGCCGGTGCGGGTCGGCATACCGGTCGCCGACCTGACGGCGGGGCTCTATACCGCGATCGGCATCATGGTGGCGTTGCTGGAGCGGGAGCAGACCGGCAAGGGACGCTGGGTGCATACCAGCCTGCTCGAGGCGATGGTTGCCATGATGGACTTCCAGGCGACCCGCTGGACGATGAGGCAGGAGGTGCCGCAGCAGGCGGGCAACGACCATCCGACGACGGTACCGACCGGGCTGTTCCACACCAAGGACGGCATGATCAACCTAGCCGGCGGCGGGCAGGAGATGTGGCGGCGCATCGTCGAGACGCTCGGCATCGAGGAGGGGGCGAAGGACCCGGACTTCGCCACCGACAAGTCCCGCGCGGCCAATCGCGGCAAGACCAATGCGCTGCTGCAGAAGCCGCTGCTGGAGGACACCTCCGCCAACTGGATCGAGCGGCTGAACAAGGCGGGCGTGCCGAGCGGGCCGGTCTATTCGATGGACCAGGTCTTCGCCGATCCGCAGGTGAAGCATCTCGGCATCGAATGGGCCGTGCAGCATCCGGCGCTCGGCGAGCTCAAGCTCGTCAGGGCGCCGATGAACCTCGGCGGCGTGGAGCCGCCGCGGCGGCCGACGCCGGAGCGGGGCGAGCACACGGCGGAGGTGCTGGCGGAGTTCGGCATCGGCGAGGCGGAGCTGGCGGCGCTGCGCGGGAAGGGAGCGGTCTGATGCGCATCGCCTCCGTCCGCGAGACCGTGGCGCCGATCAGCAGCGCCATCGCCAATGCCTATATCGACTTCTCGAAGATGACGGCCTCGGTCGTCGCCGTCACCGTGGAAGACGGGCAAGGGCGCCGCGCCACCGGCTACGGCTTCAACAGCAATGGGCGTTATGCCCAGCCGGGGCTGCTGCGGGAGCGCTTCATCCCCCGCCTGCTGGAGGCGCCGGAGGCGGCGCTCGTCCATGCCGATGGCGGGCTGGAACCGGCCGGCGCCTGGGCGGCGATGATGCGGAACGAGAAGCCGGGCGGGCATGGCGACCGCAGCGTGGCCGTCGGCACGCTCGACATGGCGTTGTGGGACGCCGCCGCCAAGCTGCGCGGCGTGCCACTGTGGCGGCTGCTGGCGGATCGCTACCGGGGCGGCGAGGCGGATGAGAGCGCCTGGATCTACGCGGCCGGCGGCTATTACTACCCGGGCAAGGGCGAGGCGGCGTTGGTCGAGGAGATGCAGCGCTATCTCGACCTCGGCTACAGCGTGGTGAAGATGAAGATCGGCGGCGCGCCGGGCACGCCGCTGCGCGATGCGCTGAAGGAGGATATCGGTCGCATCGAGGCGGTGCTGAAGCTGCTCGGCGGCGACGGTGCGCGTCTCTGTGTCGATGTCAATGGGCGCTTCGGCCTGCATGCGGCGCTCGCCTATGGCGCGGCGCTCGAGCCCTATCGTCTGCGCTGGTACGAGGAGCCGCTCGACCCGCTCGACTACGCGACGCATGCGACGCTGGCCGAGCATTACCGCGGGCCGATCGCGACCGGCGAGAACCTGTTCTCCATGCAAGATGCCCGGAACCTCATCCGCCATGGCGGCCTTAGGCCGGACCGCGACGTGCTGCAATTCGACCCGGTGCTGGCCTACGGGCTGGTCGAGTACCTGCGGACGCTGGCGATGCTGCAGGAGCACGGCTGGTCGGCGCGGCGCTGCGTGCCGCATGGTGGGCATCAATTCGCGCTGAACATCGCCATCGGGCTCGGGCTCGGTGGCAATGAGAGCTATCCGGAGGTCTTCGCGCCCTTCGGGGGTTTCGCCGACAGCACGCCGGTCGAGGAAAGCCGCATCCGCATGCCGGACGTGCCGGGGATCGGCTTCGAGGCGAAGGCCAATCTCTGGGCGGTGATGCGGGAGCTCTGAGCCCCCGCATCCCGGTCACCGCCGGCTCAGGTCCACGACGCCGGCGAAGCCTTCCTCGGTGCCGAAGGCGAGCACCGAGCCGCTGGCATTCCAGCCGAGGGCGGAGATGCCGCCACGGCCGGGGGGCGCCACCGGCACGACCTTGCCCGAGGCGATCTCGGCGATGAGGACGAGCCCGTCGGCGAAGCCGGCGGCCACGACCTCATGCTGCGGGTGGCAGGCGACCGCGCTGCACAGCACGCCGTCGCCGCCGGCCAGCTCGGTCGGGGCCTTGCCCATCGGGCCGCCGCCGAAGAAAGGCCAGATGACGACGCTGTCGGCGCCGCTCGTCGCCAGCCAGCGGCCGCGCGCGGTGAAGCTGAGGAAGCGCGTCTTCGACGGGTAGCCGGACATGCGCATGTGCTGGCTGTCGGCGAGGCGCCAGCCATGCAGCGCATTCTCCTGCATCGCCGTCACCACATGCGTGCCGTCCGGGCTGAAGGCGATGGCGGCGTGGCTGCCCTTCCACTCCAGCACGCGGGGCTTGTCCTCCTTCGCCGCGACGAACCAGAGGCTCGCCCCATTGTAGTGGCTGGCGGCGACGCGCTTGCCCTTGGCATCGAAGGCGATGCCGCCGACGGAGGTCGGGTGCGTCAGTGCCTTCAGCTTGTCGCCCTTGGCATCGAAGAGGTGCAGCTGCTTGCCGACCGAGGCGGCGCGCAGGCCGCTCTCATGCGCGGCGACATGCTCCACCCACTTCATCGCACCCAGCGCGGCGATCTCCGCGACCGTGCCGGCGGCATCGGTGCGGACCAGCCGGCCATCGTCGCCGCCGGTGAGGAAGCCGTCCTTGGCATCGGCGACGAGCGAGAGCACGGCGCCGTCATGCGCCTCGGCGGTCAGCCAGTCGGCGCCGCCGGGCGGGGCGATGCGCAGCGTGCCGTCGCCGAGGCCGAAGCCGCAGGCGCCGCTGCGGTCGAAGGCGAGGCCGACGACCCAGGCACCAAGCTCCTGCGACCGGCCGCGAGCCGAGAGCAGGAAGTCGGCGTCATTGGTCTCGCTCATACCGGGCTCCAGCGCGCGACCTCGGCCTCGGCCTTCGCGCCGTCCTCGACCTGGCAAGCCTCGAAGCCGCGGCGCAGCACCGGACGGTTCAGGTCGCGGCCGATGAAGACGATCTTGGAACGGCGCGGGTCGCCCTCCTTGATCTGGCCGATGTAATCGCCGTCCGCGATCATGTGGACGGCCTGGAAGGCGAAGCGGCGGTCCTCGCCGGCATAGTAGAGGATGCCCTTGGTGCGCAGCAGGTCCTGGCCCTTCTGGGCGAGGAGCTGAGTGATCCAGGCGTTGAACCGCTCCGGGTCGATCGGGCGGGAGACCTCGAAGGAGACGGAGTTCACCGCGGAGTCGTGCTCGTGCTCGTCATCGCCCGAGAGGAAGTCCGGCTCGCGCTCCAGGATGCGGGCAAGGTTGAAGGCGTCGCGGCCGATCACGCTGTCGATCGGCACGTCGGACTTGGTGCTGCGGCGGATCTCGGCATAGGGGTTGATGGCGCGGATGCGGCGCTCGACCTCGGCGGCCTCCTCCGGCGTCACCAGATCCATCTTGTTGAGCACGACGATGTCGGCGAAGGCGATCTGCTCGGCCGCCTCGTGGCTGTCGTCGAGCCGGGCGGGCAGGTGCTTGGCGTCCACCACGGTGACGATGGCGTCGAGCCGGGTCGCGCGCTTGACGTCCTCATCGGCGAAAAAGGTCTGGGCGACGGGGGCCGGGTTGGCGAGGCCGGTGGTCTCGACGATGATGCCGTCGAACTTGCCGCGGCGCTTCATCAAGCCGTTGATGATGCGGATCAGGTCGCCGCGCACGGTGCAGCAGATGCAGCCGTTGTTCATCTCGAAGACTTCCTCGTCGGTATCGACGACAAGGTCGTTGTCCACGCCGAGCTCGCCGAACTCGTTGATCACCACGGCGAATTTGCGCCCGTGGTTCTCGCTGAGGATGCGGTTCAGCAGGGTGGTCTTGCCGGCGCCGAGATAGCCGGTCAGCACGGTGACGGGGACGGGTGAGGCGTCGCTCATTGGAAGGCTCCGCGGAAAGGGAAGGGTCTTGGCCGGGAATATGGGGCGGCCGGGCACGGAGGGCAAAGGGGGGCCGGTGCGCCAGGGGGGGCCGTGCGCCCTCAGCCGCGGCGGAGCGCCATCTTGGCCGCGACGGCGGCGGAAACTAGGGGCTGCAGCAGCACCGGGCGCCGGTCCGGCTCCGCCTCGATGGCACGGGCGGCGGCGGCGGCGGTGATGGCGCCGACCGAGGTGAAGGCTTCCGCGGCCCGGGCCGCGGCGGCCTGGACATCGGGCAGGGCAGGCAGGCTGCGGATATCGGCGATGCTGGCGGCGGCCGCGTCCAGCGCGGCTTCGTCGCGGGCGCGTCGGGCCTCGGGGCCGAATTCCTCCAGCAGGGCGGCGCGGCGGGCGGCATCCAGCGGCTCGGCCGGGCTATGGGCAACGACCAGGCGGCGGAGGGCGGCCTCCAGCACCTCGGCATGAACCGGGCGCGAGATCATGGCGTCGAAGCCGGCCTCGAGGCAGGCGGCTTCCAGCCGCGGCTCGCGCTCGCCGGCCAGGGCGACCACCAAAAGGCGGGAGATGGGCGGCGGCCAGCCGCGCAGGCGCTTCACCGCATCGAAACGGCGGGCGCCGGGGCAGGCCAGATCCTGCACCATGACGTCGATCGGGATGCGGCTGACGGTCCCCATCGCCTCCGCCCAGTCGGCGGCCAGGAGGCAGCGATGTCCGGCCTCCTCCAGCCCCTCGCGGAGCTGGACGGTATCCGCTGCGGCGGTGCCGGCGAGCAGGATGGTGAGCGGCCGGACCCTTGGGTCCCCGGCGCGGGCCCGGCCGAAATCGACCAGGACCGCAGCGGAAAGGACGGGGAAGCCGGGGCCGGCCGCCATGGCGTCAGGCGGCCTCGGCGCGGATCGCATCCGCCAGCGTGCCGTAGAGCCGCTCGACATGCGGCTTCTCGATGATGAGCGGCGGCGAGAGGGCGACGATGTCGCCGGTGACGCGCACCAGCACGCCCGCATCGAAGCAGCGGCGGAAGACGGCGGTGCCGCGGGCGCCGGGCTTGCCCGGGCGCGGCGCCAGCTCGATGCCCGAGATCAGCCCGAAGTCGCGGATGTCGGTGACGTTCGGCAGGCCCTTCAGGCTGTGCGTCGCCTCCTGCCAGAGCGGCTCGATGGTGCGGGCCCGGCCGGGCAGGTCCTCGGCGCGGTGCAGCTCCATCGTGGCGATCGCAGCGGCGGCGGCTAGCGGGTGGCCGGAATAGGTATAGCCGTGGAAAAGCTCGATCCCGGCTGCGGCGCCGTCCACCACCGCGTCGTAGATGCCGTTCCGCACCGCGACGGCGCCCATCGGCACGGCGGCGTTGGTGAGGCCCTTCGCCATGGTGATGATGTCCGGCGTCACGCCGAGCCGCTCGCTGCCGAAATTGGTGCCGATGCGGCCGAAGCCGGTGATGACCTCGTCGAAGATCAGCAGGATGCCGTGCTTGTCGCAGATGGCGCGCAGCCGCTCGAGATAGCCCCGCGGCGGGACCAGCACGCCGGTGGAGCCGGCGACGGGCTCGACCATTACGGCGGCGATGGTCTCGGCACCGTGCAGGGCGACCAGGTTCTCCAGCGCATCGGCCCGCTCCACGCCGTGCTCGGGCAGGCCGCGGGCGAAGAGGTTGGCCTCGATGCCATGGGTGTGCGGCAGGTGGTCGACATAGGGCAGCAGGGCGCCGAACTGCTTGCGGTTGCCGCCGATGCCGCCTACCGACATGCCGCCGAAGCCGACGCCATGGTAGCCGCGCTCGCGCCCGATCAGCCGCACGCGGCTGCTCTCGCCGCGGGCCTTGTGGTAGGCGAGGGCGATCTTGAGCGCGGTGTCGGCGCTCTCCGAGCCGCTGTTGGTGAAGAAGACGCGGTCCATGCCCTCCGGCGTCAGCTCCGCGATGCGGGCGGCGGCCTCGAAGGCGATGGGGTGGCCGAGCTGGAAGGTCGGCGCGTAGTCGAGGATGGCGGCCTGCTGCTGGATCGCCTCCTTGATCTCGCGGCGGCCGTGGCCGGCATTGCAGCACCAGAGCCCGGCGGTGCCGTCGAGGATCTCCTGCCCGTCGGCCGTCGTGTAAAACATGCCCTCGGCCCGGGCGAGCAGGCGCGGGTTGGACTTGAAGTAGCGGTTGTCCGAGAAGGGCATCCAGTAGGCGTCCAGATTGTTGGGACGCGGCACGTTGATCTCGTTCATCAGGCGGGCTCCGGCACGGCTTCCTTATGCTAGGCTCGGGGCGAGAGGAGCGGAAGCCATGGATGGCAGCCTGCACGACCGGGATTTCTTCACCTGGACCCAGGAACAGGCGGCGGCGCTGCGCCGGCTGGCAGCGGCGCGGCCGAACCTGCTGGAGGGGCTCGACCTGCCCAACCTGATCGAGGAGGTGGAGGATTTAGGGGGCGAGCAAGTTGCGAAGGTCCGCAGCCATCTGCCTCAGATGCTGAAACATATGCTGCTGGTCGCCTTTGCGCCGGACGATCAGGCGGTCCGGAGTTGGCGCGGCGAGATCGTCACCTTCCGCGACGACGCGGTCGACCCCTACCGGCACTCGATGCGGCAGGGGCTGGAGCCGCGGCTCGATGGCGCCTGGCGCACGGCCTGTGCCGCCGCCGCCGAAAAGCTCGGCCATCCGCTGCCCGGCCTGCCGGAGGCCTGCCCCTTCACCCTCCACGAATTGCTGGACGAGGCGCTGTCCATCGATGCGCTCCTCGCCCGCCTGACCGCGAAGGACTGACCCATGCCAGAAGGCCGCCTCGTCATCGGCAGCAAGCGCTATTCCTCCTGGAGCTTGCGCGGCTGGCTCGCCGTGCAGCTCGCCGCGCTCGATGTGGAGGAGGTGGTGATCGCCCTCGAGGCAGCGCCCTCGGCCGCGATCCAGGCGGCGACGCCGACCGGCCTCGTCCCCTATCTGGAGCACCGCGGGGCAAAGGTTTGGGAAAGCATCGCCATCGCCGAGTACTGCGCCGAGCAGGCGCCGGGGCTCTGGCCGGAGGACCGGGTGCTACGGGCGCATATTCGCGCCATCGCGGCCGAGATGCATGCCGGCTTCCGCGGGTTGCGGCAGGCGATGCCGATGAATCTCGGGCGGGATTTCGCCGGCGGCGGGCGGACGGCGGAGGCGCTGGCGGATATCGCGCGGATCGAGGCGGTCTGGCGCGAGGCGCGGGCGCTGTCGGGCGGGCCTTTCCTCGGCGGGGCGGGCTTCGGCCTGGTGGATGCGATGTATGCGCCGGTGGTGACGCGCTTCATCACCTGGCGGCCGGAGCTTCGGGCAGAGGCCTGGGACTATGTCGAGGCGGTCCGGGCGCATCCGCTGATGGAGCGCTGGTATGCGGAGGCGGCAGCCGAGCCGGAGGCCTGGCGGCTCGACAAGTACGAGAACCCGCCGCACGCGCCGCACCCGTGACCTCGCCCATCGGGCGGAGCCTCAGGACCTATTACGCGCCGGGGCGGGCGGCGGCGCTCGATGAGTTCCACCGGCGCTTCCTGAAGGCGGGCGAGCTTGGCTTCGATATCGGCGCCCATGTCGGCGACCGGGTGGCGAGCTTCCGGCGCATCGGCGCGCGGGCCGTGGCGGTGGAGCCGCAGCCGCGCCTCGCCCGGCTGCTGCGGCGGCTCTTCGGGCGGGATGCGGGCGTCATCCGCGTCGCGGCGCTGGTGGGCGCCGAGGCGGGCGAGGCGGTGCTGCGGCTCAACCGCGCCAACCCGACCGTCGCCACGGCGAGCGAGGAGTTCATCGCCGCCGCCGATGGCGCGCCGGGCTGGGAGGGGCAGCGCTGGGATGCGGCGCTCACGCTGCCGGTGACGACTCTCGATGCGCTCATCACCGCACATGGGCGGCCGGATTTCGTCAAGATCGATGTCGAGGGCTATGAGGCAGCAGCGCTGGCGGGGCTCTCCACCGCGCCGCGCAGCCTCTCCTTCGAATTCACCACCATCCAGCGCGGGGTGGCGCTGGACTGCCTCGCGCGGCTGGCGGCGCTCGGCTACCGGCGGTTCAACGCCTGCCTCGGCGAAAGCATGCGCTTCGGCCATGCGGCGCCCATCGCCGTGGGGCCGATGGGTGACTGGCTGCGCGGACTGCCGGCCGAGGCGAACAGCGGCGATGTTTATGCCAGCCTGGAGCCCGCGCGCCTCATGGGTTGAGGATACGGCGGAGGGCGTCAGCCATACGGTGCCCACCGTCGTGGCGACCACCACGCCGCCCAGCGCCGGCACGGCGATGCCGTGGTCGAGCAGCTTGGCGACGCTTTTTGGCAGGATGCCGATGGGCGGATGTCCGCCAGCAGCCGCGCGATGACGATTCGGTAGAGCACCAGGGCGACCAGCGGGAAGAAGTCGGCCTGGTACGGGCTCAACGAGCCGTCGCTGGTCGAGGCGGTGAAGTTCGGCAGATCCAGCGCGATGACGGTCAGCGGAATGATGACCGAGAAACAGGCCGCTGCGTCGCGCAGGGTGTGCCGCTCCCCCGGCGGAGCGGGAGGCGGAGCACCATCATGCCCCGCTGCCATAAAGCCAGGTGAGCACGGCGTCATAGCCGGTGAGCGCCCGCGCGCGACGCCTGCCGTCGAGGGGCGCCAGCCCGGCCAGCGCCATGGCGAGGCGCGTCGCAGCCTGGGTGCCGTCGACCAGCGGCACCGGCACATGCGGCTGCAGCACGGGGGCGAGTCCGGCCAGTGGCCCGCCGGCGAGGATCACCACCTCGGCGCCGTCCTGCTCCACCGCCTGGCGGCAGAGGTCGAGGAGGAGGTCGCGGCGCTCCTCCGCCACGCGGCCGGGATCGCCGGCGAATGGCGGGCCCATGCGGAAGCCGCAGCAACGGCTGCGGAGGCCGTTATGGTCCAAGCAATCCTCGAACATTGGGCGAAGGGCGCCGGTGAAGCTCACCACGCCGAAGCGGCGGCCGAGCATGGCGGCGGCGTGGAAGGCAGCCTCGGAGATGCCGATGACGGGGACATCGAGCAGTTCCTTCGCCGCGTCGAGGCCGGGATCGCCGAAGCAGGCGATGATCGCCGCGTCATACTGCCCCCGGCGGGCGGCCAGTGCGGCGAGGGTCGCCGGGCCGGCCACAAGCCAGTCCGCCCGCGTGACGATGAGCGGCAGACCGAACGGGGCGGAGACGGCTTCGATCGCGGTGTCGGGCGGCGCCACCGCCCGGGCCGCCTTGGCAATCCGTTCCGTGACGCTTTCGGTTGTGTTGCTGTTGACGATCAGGATCCGAGTCATGCCGGGAGCATAACCCGCATTCCCCTCAGCTACGACGCACCGGCCCCACGGCAAGCCAGCCGGTGCCGACCGGCATGGCAGTCAACGGCATCGCAGCGCAGGTGTAGAAGGCATGGGCGAGGCCGGCCGCAGGCTCCGCTTCCGGCGCCGGGGCCGCCTCGGCCTGATGGCGCCGCTGCCGCCGCGGGGGGTGCTGGCGGTGCCGCTGCGCCGCCACGCGGCCAAGCAGGGCCGTCGAACCCGGCGCGGCGCCGCAGCCGAGGCCCGGCGAGACCAGGGAAGGCGCAGCAATCTCCGGCGGCGCGGCGATGCCGGCGCTGGGGAGGGCGAAACCGGCGGCGAGAATGGCCAGGGGGAGGGCCTTTCGCAGCATAGCAAGGCGTTTAAGATCCATGGGTTGGGGGCTCCCATTGCTGGCGCGTCTCAACGACAGCGGCCATATCCCCGGAACGTCGATATCTCTCGCCTGTTCCATCCCGTGTCGGTGTAGTCCGATCATAATTGGCCAGGGAACCGATGCCGGTCCCGGCTCTTATCGGGTCCGTCGCGGCCATGTCGGCCGGGACGGCGGCAAGGGGACCGATGGGCGATGGCACCACCGACTGACGATGACGAGGTCGATCTGGGCATCAGCCTGGAAACCGTGGCCACGGTGGTGGACCACGCGCGGGCCCTGCAGGGCACCGAGGAAGCCGACCCGGAGCAGCTGTCGGAGGATGACGACAGCGAGGCGGCGCTGCTGCAGGAAGACCCGGACGACATGACCGAGGAGACGCTCACCGCCTTCATCGACGGGCTGAACCAGGACGAGCAGGCGGCGCTGATCGCCCTGGCCTGGGTCGGACGCGGCGATTACGGTCCGGAGGACTGGGAAGAAGCGGTACGCCTCGCCATTGAGCGGAACGAGCAGATGGCCGCGGGCGCCTACCTTCTCCAGATGGACATGCTGGGCGACCTGCTCGCCGAGGGTGTCGCGGCCTTCGGCCTCTCCATCGAGGATGTCGAACGGTAAAGGCCGGCCGGCCTCGCCTGGGAGTTACGGCGGCAGGGCAGGGCCAGAGCCGCAATCGGCGAGCGAGGTCGCCGTGGTGACGGCGGGCCACCCTCCGGTTGCGACGGATCCCTGCGGGGAGGACAACACGCCGGTCAGGCCGGCGTGCGGGGCAGGGCGGCGATCTCGCGGATCAGCTTCCGCTTCACCGCATTGCCGAAGCTTTGAAAATCCTCGGCGACGACAACGAAGGCGCCCGGGCCGCCGATGACATTCTCTCGGTAATACTCGTCGAGCGGCACCGGCGGCATGCGCCCGAAGGTCGGGCGGTCGTTCACGATGGGTAGGCCGTTGATGGTGATGCCCTCGGCCACCACCCGGTCGCGGGCCAGTTCCACCGGGCCGCCGCTGTTGTTCACCCCATCGCCGGAGACGTCGATCACTCGGCGCGTCGCCTCGAAGGGGGCGTCGTTCAGCACCTTGAGCGAGAAGTCGAGCGCGCCGGAGATCGAGGTCCAGGACAGCGAGGCGCGCGGCGCCTCGGCCAGGCGCTCGGACCAGCCCTGGGCATCGCCGGCGCCGGCGATCCGGGCCCAGGGCAGCACCAGGCGCTGATACTCGGCGCCGGCCCATTCGACATAGGCGAGGCCGATGGCGCCCATCATGCCACCGCGGATCGCCTCCACCACCACCGGGTCGGAGACGGCGTTGCGGTAGCCCTCGCGCTGGAGCCGGGCCTCGTCCTCATCAACCGAGCGGGAAACGTCGACGGCCAGGACCAGCAGCACGTCCACCGGGTCGCCCTCGGCGCGGGCGAGACGGGGAGTGAGCGCAGCCGCGGCCAGCAGGGCACGGCGGCCGAGCCGAGGGGGGGTGGAGCACGGCACGACCGTCGCCTCCTTGACGCTGGACCGTCATGGAAGCGCGGCCGCGGTCAACGGTTCAAGCACGAACCGCCAAGGAAATGATTACAGCCCGGCGATCACCGCGGCGGCGACGCGGGCGACATCCTCTTCGGCGAGGTAGGGATGCATGGGCAGCGAGAGCACCTGATCGCAAAGGCGCTCGCTGACCGGCAGCGGCGGCACGCCGCCTGCGATGCCCTCCGCATGGGCCCCGGCATAGGCCGGCTGATGATGCAGCGGCTTCGGGTAGTAGATGGCCGAGGGGATGCCGGCCGCCTTCATGCTGTCCTGCACGCGGCCACGGGCGGCTGCATCGGGCAGGACCACGGTGTAGATGCCCCAGGCGCTGCTGGCGCCCGCCGGCACCCGCGGTGTCTGGACCCGGCCGGCGAAATGCGCCTCGTACCAGGCGGCGGCACGGGCGCGGGCCTTCAGCTCGTCCTCCAGCAGCGGGAGCTTGGCCAGCAGGATGGCGGCCTGGATGGAGTCGAGCCGCCCGTTCATGCCGGTGCGCTGCACCTCGTAGCGGGTCTTGCCCTCGCCATGGGTGCGGAGCGAGCGGTAGAGCTCCGCCCGCCCGGCATCGTTGGTGAGGATGGCGCCGCCATCACCGTAACAACCAAGGGTCTTGGTCGGGTAGAAGCTGAGCGCCGCGGCATCGGCATGGGTGCCGAGGCGGCGGTCGCCGAGCGCGCCACCGAAGGCCTGGGCGGCATCGTCGAGGGCGAACATGCCGTGCCGTGCGCAGAGCGCCTCGATCGCGGGCCAATCGGCCGGCAGGCCGTAGAGGTCGACGCCGACCACGGCGCGGGGGCGGAGGCGGCCCTCCTTCTGTACCAGGGCGAGGCGGCGCTCCAGGTCGGCGAGGTCGATGTTGAAGCTGCCCTCCTCGACATCGACGAAGACCGGCGTGGCGCCGAGCACCAGCGGCACCTCGGCCGTCGCCGTGTAGGTGAAGGCGGGGAGGAAGACGGCATCGCCCGGCCCGATGCCCTCGGCCATCATGGCGATCTGCAGGGCGTCCGTGCCGGAGGAAACGCCGACCGCATGCTTCGCGCCGGAGAAGGCGGCGAGCCCGGCCTCGATCTGGTCCACCTCGGGGCCCTGGATGAAGCGGCCGTGGTCGAGGATGCGGGCTATGCCGGCATCGATTTCGGCCCGGATCAGCGCCTGCTGGGCCTTCATGTCGAAGAAGGCGATGGGGCGGGGTGCGGCTGTGCTCATGGCGGGGGATTAGACCGGCCGGGCGGGCGGGACAAATCAAGGCGCGTATCGAAGCGCAACATCGCCCGGGGGCGTGGGTTCTGGTCCTGCCCGGCGTAGCAGCAGGGCCGCGACCGGCGAGGCCGGACCATGCCCGGGAAGCCCGCCCGGGCCGAGGAGAGCGCGTGAGCAGCCGAACCCGCACCGATGCCGCCATGGGTGAACCCGTGCCCGAGGCCGCCGTACCACGTCCGGCGGCGCGCCTGCGCGTCGTCCTCGCCGGGGCGCTGCTGGCGATGATGCTGGCGGCGCTCGACCAGAACATCGTCAACACCGCCCTGCCGCGCATGGTGGGCGAGCTCGGGGGCATGGCGCATCTCTCCTGGGTGGTCACGGCCTTCATGCTGACCTCGACCACGACGACGCCGCTCTACGGCAAGCTCTCCGACCTTTATGGCAGACGGCGACTGTTCTTCGTCGCGATCTCGCTCTTCCTCGCCGGATCGCTGCTTTGCGGGGCGGCGCAGTCGATGGGGCAGCTGATCGGCTTCCGCGCCTTGCAGGGGCTCGGGGCGGGCGGGCTGCTGGTGCTGGCCCAGGCGGTGATCGGCGATGTGGTCTCGCCCCGGCAAAGGCCGCGCTACCAGGGGCTCTTCACCGGGACCTTCGCCCTCTCCAGCGTCGCCGGGCCGCTGCTGGGCGGCGTGATCACCTCGGCGCTGTCCTGGCGCTGGGTCTTCTACGTGAACCTGCCGATCGGGCTGCTGGCGATGGTGATGATCGCCATCGGCCTTCGGCGGGCGCCGCCGGGGCCGGCGCGGCGGATCGACTATCCGGGCGCGGCGCTGCTGGCCGGGGCGACAGCCGCGCTCCTGCTGCTGCTGGCCGGGGGTGGGACGGAGTTCCCCTGGGAATCCCTCGACAGCCTGGCGCTGGCGCTCGGGACGGTGGCGCTGATCGGCCTCTTCCTCTGGTGGGAGCTCAGGGCGCCGGAGCCGCTGATCCGCCTCGCCCTGTTCCGCAACGCCGTCTTCGCCCGCGGCGTGGCGGTGGGCGGGATGATGACCTTCGCCATGCTCGGCTCCACCGTCTTCCTGCCGCTCTACTTCCAGCTCGTCCTCGGGATGAGCCCAGCCGTCGCCGGAATGATGATGCTGCCGCAGGTGGTCGGCATGCTGCTCAGCTCGGTGATCGGCGGGCGGATCGTCTCGCGGCTCGGGCGGAACAAGCCCTTCCTGCTGGCCGCGCTCGCGCTGGAGGCGGCGGCGCTGGCGAGCCTCGCCCTCTTCGCCTGGATCGCGGCGGGGCCGGCGGCTTTCCTCGTCTCCATGGGCGCGCTTGGACTCGGCATGGGGATGGGCATGCCCAACTTGACGACGGCGGTGCAGAATGCCGTTGCGCACCGTGAGCTCGGCGCGGCGACGGGGGCGATGGCCTTCGTCCGCTCGCTCGGCGGGGCGGTCGGGGTGGCGGCCTCGGGGACGATCATGGCCTCGCGGCTCTCGGCGGCGCTGGCCGGGGCGGGCGGGGGGCTCGACCTCGGCCGGCTGACCCAGCACGGGATCGAGGCGATGGCGGGGATGAGCCCCGTTCAGCAGGCGGCGGTCGGGGCCGCCTATCGCTCGGCGCTGACGGGTTGCTTCCTGCTCAGCGGCGTGGTGATGACGGCGGCCTTCCTGCTCGTCCTCGGCCTGCCGGAGCTGACGCTGCGCAACAGCCTCGACGATGCGGATTGAGGCGACGCCTCCAGACAGGATCATCCCCATGCCCGCCCCCATCGCCCTCGGCATCATCGGCTTCGGCATCATGGGGGAGCGGCTGCTGCGTGCGGCGCTCGACCATGCGGCGGAGAGCGTGCGGCCCGTCGGGGTCTGGGACCCGTCGGAGGCCGCGCGGGGGCGGCTGGCCGCGGTGCCGGGCGGGGTGCCGATGCTCGGCTCGGCCGAGGCGGTGATCGCGGCCTGTGACTGCCTCTACATCGCCGCGCCGCCGGCTGCGCATATCCCGCTGGCCGAGGCGGCGCTGGCGGCGGGGCGGGCGGTCTTCCTCGAGAAGCCGCTGGCGACGGACCTGGCCGAGGCGCGGGCCTTCGTCGCGCGGGCGGAGGCGGGACACGCGCGGGCGGCGGTGAATTTCCCGATGGCCTCCTCACCGGCGGTGCGGCAACTCTCGGCCTGGCGCGACGGGCTGCGGCCAGAGGCGCTGGAGATCGAGGTCGGCTTCGCCCGCTGGCCACGCGGCTGGCAGAGCGAGGCGGCGGGCTGGCTCGCGCGGCGGGCGGAAGGCGGCTTCACGCGGGAGGTGGTCTCCCACTTCCTTTTCCTCACCCGGCGGCAGCTCGGGCCGCTGGCGCTGGAGGAGGCCGCAGTCGACTTCCCGCCGGGCGACGGGGCGGAGACGGCGATCCGCGCAGCGCTGCGGGCCGGCGGGGTGCCGGTGCGGCTCACCGGTGGCGTCGGCACCACGGCGAAGGACGACCACAACGTCTGGACACTGAACGATGCGATCCGGCTGCGCGACTGGTCCTTCGCCGAGCGGCGCGGGGCGGGTGGCGAATGGGCGCAGGCGCCGGACGCGCTGCCGAACGAGCGGATGCGGCCGCTGGTGCTGCGGGACCAGCTCGCGGGCGTCGCGGCGATGACACGGGGTGAGGCGCATCACCTGGCGACGTTGTGCGAGGCGCTGGACGTGCAGGAGGTGGTGGAGGCGATCCTGGCGGCCGGTCTCCGTGCCTGAGCGCGCAGCATCCGCCTTGGCCGAACAGGGAGCTCGCGCGTTCCCACGGACAGCCCGTGAGGTCCGGAGGAAATGCCATGCCCCATGATACCTGCGGCTGCTGCGGCGGCCTGATCCATCGTCCCGCTGCCTCAGGGCGCCGCGCCGTTCTGGCTGGCGGCGCCCTGCTGGCCAGCCTGGTTCTCAGGCCCGGCCCCGCGCAGGCGGCGGACCCGGTGCCGAAGACGGACCTCACCCCGGACGCCGCCCTCCGCCTGCTGAAGTCCGGCAACGACCAGTTCCGGACCGAAGCGCCCTTCCGCAGCGTCCAGGGCCGGGAGCGGCGGGTAGAGCTGGCGCGCGGCCAGGCGCCCTTCTGTGTGCTCGTCGGCTGCTCCGACAGCCGGGTGCCGCCCGAATTGCTGTTCGGCCGCGGCCTTGGGGAATTGTTCATCGTCCGCAACGCCGGCAACACGGTCGACACCACGGCCCTCGGCAGCATCGAATACGGCGTAGGCGTGCTCGGCTGCCCGCTGATCGTGGTGCTCGGACACGAAGCCTGCGGCGCCGTGGCCGCGGCGGTGGACGTGGTTCAGCGGAACGCGACCTTCCCCGGCGTGATCGGCGAGATGATCCAGCCGATCATCCCCGCCGTGCTCGCCGCCCGTCGTCCGTCCGGCGAGGTGGATCTGAACGATGCGGTGGTGGCGAATGCCAAGCGCGTGGCGACGCGGCTGAAGACGCAAAGCCCGGTGGTGCAGCAGCAGCTGCGCGAGGGCCGGCTGAAGATTGTCGCTGCCCGCTACGATCTGGACGATGGGGATGTGGACTGGTTCGAGGAGGCCTGAGCCCGGCGAGAAGGTCGGCGCCGTACTGGCTACTGCGCCTTCCGCGCCTCCTCCCCGTCGGCGTTGTGGGTGAATTCGGGCACCAGCCGCCCCAGCTGCGCCAGTGCCGCCCGGGTATTGCCGGCACGGCTGCTGGCGGCGATCTCGTCGATTGCGCGGCCGACGAGCGCCGGATCGGCCGTGCGGGGCGTCGCCATCAGCAGGCCGCGGAATTCGGTCGGGCGCGGCGGCTCCTGGCCGTGGAACAGCTCCTCATAGAGCTTCTCGCCCGGTCGGAGGCCGGTGAAACGGATGTCCACATCTTCCTCCGGCCTGAGGCCGGCGAGGCGGATCATGCGGCGGGCGAGGTCCACGATCTTCACCGGCTTGCCCATGTCGAGGACGAAGATGCCGCCCTCGGCCAGCTCCTTCGGCTGGTCCTCGCGGTCCTCGGCGCCGATGACGCTGGCCTGGAGGACGAGGCCGACCGCCTCGCGCACCGTCATGAAATAGCGTCGCATGTCGGGATGCGTCACGGTCAGCGGCCCGCCCCGCTCCAGCTGGCGGCGGAACAGCGGCACGACGGAGCCGGTCGAGCCGAGCACGTTGCCGAAGCGGACGGTGACGCAGCGCATGCCGCCCTGTGCGCGCGCCTCGCGCTCCAGCGCCTGGCAGTACATCTCGGCGAGGCGCTTGCTGGCGCCCATCACGCTGGTCGGGTTCACCGCCTTGTCGGTGGAGATGAAGACCATCGCCTTGCACCCGACCGCGCGCGCGGCATCGGCGACGATGCGCGTGCCGAGAGCATTGGTCTGCAGGCCCTCCAGCGGGTCGTTCTCCACCATCGGGACATGCTTGAGCGCGGCGGCGTGGAAGACGAGCTCCGGCCGAAGCTCCTCCATCAGCCGGCGCATGCGCGGCTCGTCGCGGATATCGGCCAGCACGGGGCGACGGGGCACGTCCGGATTGCGCTCGCGGAGCTCCAGGTCGATCTCGTAGAGGGCGAACTCGCCGTGGTCGAGCAGGGTGAGTTGGGCCGGGCCGAGCGCGGCCACCTGCCGGGCCAGCTCGCCGCCGATGGTGCCGCCGGCGCCGGTGACGAGGACGCGGCGGCCCTGGATCAGCCGGGCCATGCCCTCGCGGTCGAGCGGCACCTGCGGCCGGTCGAGCAGGTCCTCGATCAGCACGGGGCGGAGCTGGATGGGCGCCGCCTCCTTCGCCTGCAACGGGTCCTCCATCCGCCGGGCCGCCGGGTCGAGGCTGGTGATGGAAGGGGCCCGGCGCACCGGGACGCCATGGCGGTCCGCGGCATCGAGCAGCCGCTCGAGCGCAAGGCCCTGGACATGGGAGGTGGTCAGCACGATCAGCGCCGGCAGGCGGTTCTCGTCCCGCATCCGGTCGAGCACGGCCGGGATCTCGTCGGCCGTGCCGAGGATGGGATGGCCCTGGATGCGCCGCCCGGCCTGGCGGGAGCGCATGGAAAGGATGCCGACGACGCGGTAGCTCGGGCTGCGCTCCTGGGCGAGGCCGCGAATGAAGAGGTTGGCGCCGTCGCCCGCGCCCACCAGCAGCACCGGCTGGGCGGTGCCGACGCCCTCATGCCCGCGCCGGCCATGGTGCAGCCGCCCGGCGACGCGCGGGGCCCCAAGCAGGAGGCCCAGGGTGAGGGCGTGGATCGCCGGGAAGGCGGGATTCGGCGGCACCCAGCCACCCAGCATGTGCAACCCGCCCGAGAAGAGCATCGCCCCGAGCGCCGCGGCGACGACGATGCCGATGAGGTCGGGCAGGCCGGCATAGCGCCAGTATTGCTGCGGCAGCCGCACCGGCAGGCCGGCGGCGAGCAGCGCCAGGGCTGCGCCGGGCAGGGCGAGCAGCCACCACGCCAGGGCGGCCGATTCTGGCGGCCAGGCGCCGGGCGCGGCCAACAGCATCGCCGCCGGCAGGGCGAGAGCGGCGATCAGGCTGTCGAGCAGCAGGTTCAGCAGGATTCGGTGCGGCGCGCGGCGGGCCATGGCGCCGCTATAGGCTGCCGGGCGCCGCTTGGCTATCGACGCTTGGGAGAGCGGCGGCGTGAACGGCAGCCTCGGGCAGCCGCCCGGCCAGCGTCCGGTAAAGGGCAACGAGCCGCTCGGCCTCGGCGGACCAGGCATAGCGGGTGCTGGCGGCGAGCCGTCCGGCGGCGCCGAGGCGGGCCCGCCGCGCCGGGCAGCCGAGGTCGCGGACGGCTGCGGCGATCGCGAGCGGGTCGGCAGTCTCGACCAGCCATCCGCATTGGGCATCGCGGATGATGCCAGCCACTTCGGTGGCGAAGGCCGGGGCAATGACTGGCAGCCCGGCCAGCATCGCATCGAATAATTTGTGCGGCAGCGCCAGCTGGTGGTTGGTCTCGCCCGGCTGGAACAGGACGAGGGCGATATCGGCCTCGGCCATCAGGGCAAGCGCCTCGGCATGCGGGCGCCAGCCGGTGCAATCGATTCGGGGGGCGAGGCCGAGCCGGGCGGCCTCGGCCCGGAATTGCGCTTCCGACCCGTCGGTGAAGCGGCCGATGAGGCGAAGGCGCGTGTCGGGCGGCAGCAGGGCGAGGGCGGCAAGAAGCTGTGGCCAGCCGCGGCTCCGCGTCATCGCCCCGGCATGGACGAGGGTGAGGGGGCCGGGCCGGTGCTCGCGGGGGGCGAGGGTGACGGGAAGGGCGTAGTTGCGGACGGGGATGGTGCGGCCGGGAGCGGCGAAATCCCCGGCGAGCCCGTCCTTCGCCACCACCACCGCATCGGCGGCCCCGCCGGCGAGGCGGCAGCCGAGGCGAAGCAGGGAGCGGGCGAGCGGTCGGAGGGGGTGGGGGAGGCGGGAATCGAGGCGGGAGGGGTAGTGCTCATGCACGTCGAGCACGACCCGGGCGCCGCTGCGGCGCGCGGCCCAGATCGCGGCGAGCCAGGCATCCGGCTCGCTGGCATGCAGGATGCGGGCGCCGCTCGACGCCGCGCGGCGGGCGAGCCGCGGCAGGTTGAGCAGGCGCCCGCGCCAGCCGGGGGGGCGGCGATAGGTTTCGATGGCGACGCCGGCGATGCGGTCGGGCGCATCTGCCGGGCCGGGGGCGAGGTGGCGGACCGGCCAGCCGGCCGCGGCCAGCGCCGCCGCTTCCTTGCGGACCACGCGGATATCGTCCGGCGGGTGGGCGGCGGAGAGCATCAGGATCATGCGGCGCACCAGGGCTGCTCGGCGAGATGGGCGGCCATGCGGGCGCCGGCCTGGCCGTCCCAGAGGGGGATGGGCCGGGCGCGGGGCCAGGTGCCGGCCAGCACCGCGGCGACCGCATCGGGGAGGCCGGCGGCGGCGACCAAGCGGCTGGAGCCAGCCTCCAGCGTCACCGGCCGCTCGGTGCTCGGGCGGAGGGTGAGGCAGGGCAGGTCGAGCGCGGCGCTCTCCTCCTGCACCCCGCCGCTATCGGTGGCGACCAGCCGGGCGCCGGCAAGCAGGGCGAGGAAATCCGGATAGGCCAGCGGCGGCAGCACCGCGATGCCGGGCGGCAGGGCAAGGTCATGGGTTGCGAGCCGGGCGGCGGCACGGGGATGCATCGGCCAGGCAAGGGGCAGCAGCCGGGCGGCGGCGGCGAGGCCGTCGAGCAACGCGGCGAAGGCATCCCGGTCATCGACATTGGCGGCGCGGTGCAGGGTGACGACGCCGTAGCCGCGCGGCGCGAGGCCGGACGGCAGCGGCCGGGCGCGGGCAGCAGGGAGTTGGCGCAGCAGCGTGTCGATCATCGCATTGCCGACGGCGCGGACCTCGCGGTGCCCTTCGGCGCCGAGGCGGGCGGCGCTGTCCTCGTCCGGCGCCCAGTGATGGGTGGCGATGGCGTCGATGGCGCGGCGGTTGATCTCCTCCGGCATGTCGGAATCGGCGCAGCGGAGGCCGGCTTCGAGGTGGAGCAGCGGCAGGGCCAGCTTGCGGGCGGCGAGCGCCGCGGCGAGGGCGCCGTCGACATCGCCGGCCACGACCACCGCGGCGGGGCGGCGGGCCTGCCAGCACTCCTCCGCCGCCATCATGGTCCGGCCGGTGAGCGCGGCATGGCCGCCGCCGGCGATGCCGAGGCTGATCGCCGGCTCCGGCAGGCCGAGGGCGGCGAGGTGGTCGCCGAACAGGGCCGGGGCATGGTGCTGGCCGGTATGGAGCAGGATGGGACGGAGGGGCAGGCGCGCCTCGGCCAGGGCATGCCAGAGGGCGGCGAGCTTCGGCAGGTTGGGCCGGGCGGCGGCAACTAGGTGGAGTTCCATCAGGCGGCGGCCTCGACCAGGGCGCAGAAGCGGTCGGCGAGCAGGCGTCGGTCCCAGCGCTGCTCGGCCTGGCGGCGGGCGGCGCGGCCGAGCGCGGCGCGGCGGGCCGGGTCGGCGGCGAGCGCATCCAGCGCGGCGGCCAGGCCGGGGGCATCGCCGGGTGGGGCGACGAGGCCGCAGGGCCCGTCTTCCAGCAGGCGGGCGGCGCGGCCGGGGCTGTTGGCGACGACCGGAAGCCCCGCCGCTAGGTAGTCCATCAGCTTGTTCGGCGCGGTCCATTCGGCGAAGGCAGAAACCGGTGCCAGGCATTGCAGGCCGATCTGGCTGCCGGCGAGCAGCCCGGCGAGGCGCGGCTTCGGCAGCGGGTCGAGGAAATGCAGGTTGCGAAGCCCGGCGGCTTGGGCCTGGAGGCGGCGCTTCTCCGCGCCCTCGCCGACCAGCAGCAGATGGAGGCGCGGGTCCCGCATCCGGGCGGCAGCCTCGATCAGCTGATGCAGGCCATTGGCCGGCCCGTGCGCGCCCGCATAAGTGGCGAGCACGGCATCGGCTGGGATGCAGTCCGGCCGCCAGGGCGGCACATGGGGGCCGAAGAGGTGGAGGTCGCAGCCATTCGGCAACACCTCGACCAGGCGGGCGCCATGGGCGTGGGCGGTCTCGGCCATGCCCTCGGAAAGGGCGATGACGGCGCGCGCCTGGCGGCAGGCTGCATCGGCCAGCCGGTCCATCGCCCACCAGAGCCCGGGGCTACCGAGGCCCATGGCCCGCGGCAGCTCGGGCCAGGGGTCGCGGATCTCGAAGATGAAGGGCAGGGCGCGCAGCCGCCGCGCGAGCAGGGCGGGGAGGGCGACGCTCAGCGGCGTCGAGCTGGCCAGCGTCAGGTCGAAGCGGCCGGAGAGCGCGAGCCCGGCGGCGCGCCCGGCATAGCGCAGGAAGGCACCGGCCCGCTCGCCGAGGCCCTGGCGGTTGCCGCAGGGGATGGCGAATTCCACGACGCGGAAGGCATCGACCGAGCCCTCGCGCCGGCCGCGGCGGAAAGGACCGGCGAGGCCGGTCTCGGCGCCCTCGTAGCTGCCGCAGGCGAGCGTCACCTCATGGCCGCGGGCGGCGAGGGCGCGGGCCATGGCGAAGCTGCGCGTCGCCGTGGCCCCGCCGGGCGTCGAGAAATGCTGGTGGAGGTAGAGGATGCGCACTCAGCGCCGCCACAGGTTGCGCAGGACGCCGATCACCCGGTCCTGCTGGATGGCGGTCATCGCGCTGCCGGACGGGAGGCAGAGGCCTCGCTCGAAGAGGCCGGCGGCGACGCTGCCGCCGGCGCGCGGGGCGCCGCGGAAGGCGGGCTGCAGGTGCATCGGCTTCCAGACCGGGCGGCTCTCGATGCCGGCGGCGGCCAGTGCCTCGCGCGCCGCCTCGCGGCCCGGGGCGCCGAGGGCGGGGTCGAGCAGCACGGCGGTCAGCCAGCGCGTGCTGCGGCCCCAGGCCGGCTCGGGCATGAAGGCGATGCCGGGCAGGTCGCCGAGGCCGGTCCTGTAGCGCTCGAAGATGGCGCGCCGGGCGGCGACGCGGTCCGCCAGTGCGCCGAGCTCGGCCAGGCCGAGCGCGGCGAGGACCGAGGAAAGGCCATAGGAGTAGCCGGTGGTTTCATGCTCGTAGTGCGGCGCCGGGCGCTTCGCCTGGTTGGCGAGGCCGCGCGCCTCGGCGATCAACGCCGCATCGGCCGAGGCCAGCGCCCCGCCGCCGCCGGCCGTGACGATCTTGTTGCCGTTGAAGCTGAAGGCCGCCATCCGCGCGCCCTGGCCGGCCGGGCGGCCGCGGCAGGTGGCGCCGAGGGCCTCCGCACTGTCACAAAGCACGGGTACGCCCCAGCGGCCGCAGAGGGCGCCGATGGCATCGAGGTCGCAGCTTTGGCCGAAGAGGTCCACCGGGACGACGGCGCGGGGCAGGCGGCCGGCACGGGCGGCCCGTGCCAGTTCGCGCTCCAGCAGGTCGGGGTCGAGGGTCCAGCTTTCGGGCGAGACATCGAGGAAGCGGGGGCGGGCGCCCATCTGCACCGCGGGCGCGATGGTGGCGACATAGGTGAGGGTCGCGGTCCAGACCTCGTCGCCCCGCCCGAGACCGAGGCAGCGATAGCCGAGATGCAGCGCCGCTGTGCCCGAGGCCAGCGCCAGCACATGCGGCAGGCCGGTGGCTTCGGCGAGTGCTGCCTCGAAGGCGGCCGGCGCGGGCCCGGCGGGCGCCACCCAGCCGGATTGCAGGGTGGCGGCGAGGGCGGGCAGTTCGCTGCCCGTCAGATGCGGGGGCGAGAGCAGGATCGGCGTGGCCGGCTCGGCGCGGGGCCTGAGGCGGTGAACCGGTGGGGAGAGCTGCACCGCCTCGACGATCGGCATGGGCAGGACTTTCGTTGCGTTAACAAACTATATGCACAACGGAACGACGTGGCGCAACCCCGGCGAGTCGGGCGACACCGTTTGGCAGGTTCTGTCAGGCTTCGCGCCAAAGGTACCTGGCTTGGCCGTCCGCGCAGCCACGGGTAGGTTACTGGCCTGCTGACGGCTGGCCTGGGACTTGGCAATGGAATGCTTCTGCTGCGGTTCGACTGCCGTCACCGAGCGGCCGGACCGTACTGCGCGGGGGTACCGCCGGGTTCGCTGCCGAGACTGCGGCAAGCAGATCAACGAGCGCAGCGCTGGGCCGCTGAACCACACGCAGTACCCATCCGACGTCATCGCCCTAGTGGTGCTGTGGCGGCTTCGCTACCGCCTGACCCTGCGCGACTTAGCCGAGATGTTTCTCCAGCGCGGCATCGTGTTCAGCCATGAAGCTGTTCGTGACTGGGAGGCGAAGCTCGCACCGAGGCTGGCTGATGAGGTCCGCCGACGCCGGCACGGCAAGGGCGGCGCTTGTGGCCGACGCTGGCACGTGGATGAAACCTACCTGAAAGTGGGTGGCGGCTGGGCCTACCTGTACCGAGCCATCGACCGCGACGGCAATCTTGTCGACACCATGCTGAGTGAGCACCGCGACATGGCGGCGGCCCAAGCCTTCTTTCGCTCGGCAAGGTCGGTCACCGGCCAAGCCCCCGACCAGGTCACCACGGACGGGCACGGCTCCTACCCACGCGCGATCCGATCAACGCTCGGCCGGAGGGTCGTCCATCGCAACAGCGCCTATAAGAACAACAGACTGGAACAAGATCATCGGGGCGTTAAAGGCCGCATACGATGTATGCGTGGCTTCAAGAGCTTCGATGCGGCGAGGCGGTTCTGCAAAAGCTTCGACGAATTGCGCAACTTCCTTCGTCCCTGCACCCGCCACAACCAATACGTCTCTGCCCGCCGCCGTCGCCTGCTTCACCTCCGTCGTGCCACCACTGCGCTCGCTATTCTGGGCGCGGCGTAACCAAAACCCGGCCACCACCTCGCGTCGTCATGGTTGGCGCGAATGCTGACAGAACCGTTTGGCAGGTGGCGGCACTTCGCGGCCTCGCTTGGCCTAACCCCGAAGCCGCACTCGAGTGGCGGTAAGGAGCGCCTGGGCCGGATCTCCCGGCAGGGCAACTCCATGTTGCGCCGGCTGCTGGTTCTCGGCGCCACCAGTCGTCTACGCAATGCCCGGCGCAACCCGGAGGCCTCGGACTGGGCCACGCGCCTGCTGGCCCGGCGACCCTTCAAGGTCGCGGCTGTGGCATTGGCCAACAAGATGGCCCGCATCGCCTGGGCCTTGCTGGCTAGGGGAGGGACCTACACAGCATCCACAGCCGCCTAGGCGGTTGCGTCCGAGCTCGCCGGGCGCCGCGCCCGGCGGGGGCCAAGGTGCCAAAGCGACGATGACAGCGAGAGACCGGTGAGCCGGTGACGAGACAGGCCGTTTATCGCAATGCGCTCCCGAGCGCGCTCGCATGATTGCCCCTCGTTCCGCGCAGCTCATCAGGGCCCGCGGCCAGACCGGCCGCATCAGAGGCCGGACACATGACCGCACCCGTGCTCTCAATGCCAACGCTGCAGATTCGCCTTGACCCGCAGGGGGCATCCACACATGCGATAAGCCCCGCTTACCGCAAATGATCCAGGGCTTGCCGCAATCGCGGCAAACCGCCAGACTCCAGGCCTGACCGGGGGCGGGTAGGGGGCTATGAGCAAGGCGGAGAGTGCGGCGGCGGCCGAAGCCGGACTGCCGGCGGTGGTGCCCGAGCCGGGCAGGGGCCTCGCCCCGATCGGCGCCGCGGCGCTGGCCGTCGCCCAGGCCTATGCCCGGGAGGCGCTCGCGCCCGAAACGCTTCGCGCCTATGCCGCCGACTGGGCGCATTTCTGCGGCTGGTGCAGCGAGACCGGCTGCCCTCCGCTGCCGGCCGAGCCGGCAGCCGTCGCCGCCTATCTCGCCTCGCTCGCCGGCCTGTACTCCCGCTCGCTGCTCGAGCGCCGGCTCGCCGCCATTGGCCAGCAGCACCGCCTCCGCGGCCTCGACTGGTCGGCCGGGCACCCGGCCATCCGCACCACGCTCCGCGGCATCTACCGCCGGCATGGCAGCCGCCGGCGCCAGGCCGCGGCGCTGACCTCGGCCGAGCTGCGCAAACTGGTCGCCGCCTGTGGTGGCGATCTGGCCGGCCTGCGCGATCGCGCCCTGCTGTTGCTGGGCTTTGCCGGGGCGCTGCGGCGGTCCGAGCTCGTCGGCATCGACCGTGAGCACCTGCGCTTCACCGGCGAGGGGCTCCGCCTGACGCTGCCCTCCTCCAAGACCGATCAGGAGGGCAAGGGGACCGAGCTCGGCATCACCCGCGGCAAGCGGGCCGAGACCTGCCCGGTGCGGACGCTCGAGGCTTGGCTGGGTGCCTCGGCCTGCGACTATGGCCCGGTGTTTCGCAAGGTCGACCGCTGGGGCAACATCGAGCATGCCCGACTCAGCGGCGAGGCGATCCGCACCATCCTCAAAGGCCGGGCCAAGGCGGCCGGGATCACGGTGCACAGCACCGAGCGGCTATCGCCCCACGGCCTGCGGGCGGGCTTCGTCACCGAGGCCTACATGGCTGGTGCCCGAGATGAGCAGGTGATGGACCACACCCGGCACCGCGACCTCAAGACCATGCGCGGCTATGTCCGCCGGGCCAAGCTGGTCACCGAGAGCGCCAGCAAGCTGCTCGACCTGTGACCAGGGCCCAAGATAGGAAGAGGCTGCCGGAGTTGGGTGGCGGGGCCGGGGAAGGGGCTAGTGCCCTGCCATCCGAGGTGCTGGCGCCGGCGCATACCGACTGGCTGTACCACCACCTCCGCGTCACCGGCGATCCGGCCGAGGTCGCGGCCTTCCGCCAAGCTGCGGCCGGGGCTGGGGTTATCCCCTGGCAGCACAGCCTCGGCCGGGCCGAGGAGGACTGGTTCCATCTGCTGGTCGCACCACCGCCGCCGCTCGCCCGCAGTCTGAGCCTCGAGGGCGCCCGCATCTTGGCCGGCCAGCTGCGGGCGGCAGCCGAGGAGCGGCTGCGGCTGGTGGCGGAGCGCTCGGGCGAGAGCCGAGCCTGCCCGCTCGACCTGCACCGGCTGCTGCCGGTGCCGGAGAGGGTGCTGCGGCTTGGGCCGGAGCATCCGGAGGCGCGGGCCTGGCTGTGGGCCCATTGGGGCACGACCGAGGCGCTGCGCCATGCGGTCGAGCTGCCGGTGCCAAAGCGCGGGCAGCCAGCCAAGCGCGACCCTGGCTTGCTGTGGCTGGGCTTCTGGTCGGCCGATTGGACGCCCTGGCCGGCGCTCCGGCAGCTGCGCGCGCGCTGGCCCGGGCTGCTGCTGGCAGTGCAGCCACACTACCATGACCCCTGAGGTGGACAGCGCCGAGGCCTTCCTCGACGCCACCCCGGCCGCGGTCGGCAACAGCGGCGCGCCAGCGCTGCGGCTCGGGGCCTATGAGGGCCCGCTCGACCTGCTGCTGGAGCTCGCGCGGGCGCAGCGGGTCGATCTGGCGCAGATCTCGATCGCCACCCTGGCCGAGCAATTCGAGGCCGTGGTCGCGGCGGCGATCGAGAGCCGGACAGTGCCGCTGCCGCGGCTGGCGGACTGGTTGATCATGGCGGCCTGGCTGACGCTGCTGCGCTCGCGCCTGCTACTGCCGGCCGCGACGGCGGAAAGCGCCGAGGCCGAGCGCGAGGCAGAGGGGTTGCGCCGGCAGCTGGCTGACCGGAAGTGGGCGAGCCGGCTGGCGGACTGGCTGGAGCGGCGACCACAGCTGGGGCGGCAGGTGTTTGCACGCGGCGTGGCGGAGCCTGACCCTGCCATTATCGGTGCACCGCCGCTGGCGGACACGGCGGAGCTGCTGCGGGCCTGCCTGCGGCTGCTGGTGCTGCCGCACCGCGACCGGGTATACCGGCCACGGCCGCCGACGCTGTGGCGGGTGCTGGATGCGCTGGAGCGGATGCGCGAGCTGCTGCCGACGGTGGGCGAGGGGGCTAATCTCACCGCGTTCCTGCCACCGCTGTCCGAGACGCGAACGCAATCAGCGCTCCAGCGACGGGCAGCGCTGGCGACCACGTTCATGGCCGGGCTGGAGCTGGGCCGAGATGGCGTAGTTATACTGGACCAGTTGGAGCCCTTTTGTGTTGTGGTTGTTCGCGCTGAGCCAACTTTCGTCGCGTCAAATTCGTTGCGCTACGAAGGAGTGGGCGACCGCCAAGCCTGACCATCAGCCGCTTTCGGCCAAGGATCGGACCGCGACCAGGCTGGTATCATCGACAGCAGGCTCGCAGTCTTCGGCCGCGCCTACGCCGCGGAGCCCGACGAACTGGTTCGGTGGCTGACGCGCGACGAGGCGATCCGTAAGGCGGGTACGCTCCTGCTCACCGTGCCGGACCAGCTCGGTGTCGCCTACAACGCCCATGTTATCGGAGCGCTCCTAAGACGGGTCGTGCTCCCTCTCGTCTGGCGCTGAGCTGAGCGCAGTCAGCCTTCCCCGGCGCCCGAGCGGACCTGGCGGTAGAGCTGCTCGCAGCGGTCGAGCATCATATCTCGCGTAAACAGCCGCGCGGCCCGCTCATGCACTACGCTCCGGGGGATGGCTATGGCCGAGCGGATCGCCTGGGCCAGCGTCTTGGCATCCTGGCCCGATGCGAAGGCGCCGGCCTCGGCGATGACCTCGCGTGCCGCGCCCATCTCGAGGCTCGCCACCGGCACTCCACAGGCCATCGCCTCTACGGCGACCAGCCCGAAGGGCTCGTCCCAGCACGGGGTGAACAGGAAGACCGAGGCGCGTCCCAGTTCCGCAGCGAGGGCGGCGCTCCGGATATGCCCGCCGTAGCGGATCGGCCCGCCCAGCAACGGCGCCACCGCCTCCTCCCAATAGACTGGCTCCTCGATGGTGCCGAAGATGGTCAGCGGCAGGCCGGCGCGCCGGGCTGCCTCGACCGCCAGATGCGTGCCCTTGTTCGGCGTGATGCGTCCGCACCACACGGCGCTGCCGTCGCCCCGCTCCTGGTAGGGCCAAGCCGCGAGGTCGATGCCGTTGTGGAGCACCGAAACCTCCGCCGGCACTTCCTCCGGCCACCATGCCTTCCTCTGGCTGGCCGAGGTGACGGTGATCCGGTGGGACGGGCCGGCGCTGTCCTGCACGAACCAGCGCAGGGCGTCGAAGGGCGGGACATGCAGCGAGGTCACGGTCGGCACGCCGCCGTCCCGCGGCCATCGCAGCGGGAAGCGATGCAGGCTGTTGTTGTGCACCACATCAAAGCCGCCGGCGGCGATCCGCTCGCCCGCCGCGGCGAAGCCGGCATCGACATGCGCGATCAGCGGGGCGCTGCCGCGATGCTCGGCCCAGGGAAAGACCTTCTCATAATGCTCGGCCAATACCGGGTCGATGGCGAAGCGCGGGTCGCTGTCGCCGGCAGCGAAGAGCACGACGTCATGGCCACGCGCCTGCAGCCCGGCGACGAGATGCCAAGCATGGGCTTCCATCCCGCCCATGAAGGGCTCGGCGATCGGCTGACGGACATGCGCGAGGACGGCGATCCTCATGATGCGGCGCGGGTGAGGCCGGCGCCCTGCTCCTCCAGGATGCGGATGACGCTGGCCGTGTTGGCATAGGGCTGGTGGCTCTGCTGCCCGGTCAGCGTGAAGTCCTCCGCCGTCGGGCGGCGCAGGATGCGGATGGGCCGCCCGGGCGCGTCGTCGATCAGCCCCATCAGGCGGAAGGCGTGCAGCCAGTGCCCCATGGTTCGGTAGCCCCATTTCGCCTCGAAGAGCTGCGCGTTGCGCACCACGCTGTCGAGGTGATGGACCGGCGGCATGTGGTGGGGGTGGTACTGATGGTAGACTAGTCCGCCCTTCGTCCAGGCGATCGGGATGCCCCGGCTGTCGAGCAGCTTGCCGAAGTCGGTGTCCTCGCCGCCATAGCCGACATAGCGCTCGTCAAAGCCGCCCGCGGCGAGGAAGGTCTCGCGCCGCATGGCAAAGTTCAGCGACCAGAAGCACCGGTAGTCGGCGCAGCGCTCGATGCCGGCGGGCGGCGGGCCGCGCCGGTCGGAGTGCCGGACGGCCTTGGCGGCGAAGCTGTCGAAGCGCAGCCCGTCTGCGGTCGCCCCACCGGGCAGGTACATGACCTCGCCCATCAGCAGCCCGTCGAAGGCGCCGAGTTCCCGGGTGTAGTCGGCGATCAGATCCGGCGCGGGGATGCAGTCGGCGTCAAGGAAGATCAGCGCCTGCCCCGTCGCCGCCCGCGCCGCGGCATTGCGCGCGGCGGCCAGCGGCAGCGACCCAGCCTCGATCATCACCTGCCGTACCGGGAAGGGCGCCTCCGGCAGGTGATAGCGGGCCTCCTGCATGACCGCGACGATCAGCTCGGATGGCGGCTCCGCCTGGTGGCAAAGGCCGAGCACGAGGTTGTCGAGATGCGCCGGCCGTCCCCCGGCCAGCGTCACAACCGATGCAGGCATCATGCGTCTTCAGGCTCCGAACGGCGGTGGGGATGATGTGGCGCGGGCTCCGACCAGAGCTCCTCGGCAAGCCGCTCGAGCCAGGCGGCGGCCTTGCCGGCCGCGTCGTCCTCGATCAGCCCGCGCTGTGCGAGGGGGCGGTGATCGGCCAGGGTCTCGGCCAGGGCCTGCTGCCAGGCGCCGGCAGAGGAGGGCAGGTGCAGCCTCACGGTGGCGACGCCGGCGGCGGCCAGGGCCTCGGCCTTGCGGTGCTGCTCGTCGAAGTACCGCCATTCGGGAATAGCGAGCCAGGGCCGGCCGGCCGCCAGGATCTGCTGGCAGGTGGTGTTGCCCGTGGAGGCGACCACGATGTCGGCCGCGGCGATATGGTCGGCGACGGTGTCGACCCAGCCGCGATGCTCGAGATTCGTCGGCTCCGTGGCGTGCCAGTCGCGCTCGATCCGCCCGATGGTGACCCAGCGCGCCGCCGGGCGGCTCCGCGCGCCGACCGCGATGGGGCCCTGGCTGAAGCCGTTGCCGCCGCCGCCAGCCAGGACCAGGACCATCTCCTCCTCGGCCCCGATGCCGATGCGCCGACGCGCCGCCTGCTTCTCGGCGACGGACGCATCGATGCCGAGCCCGCCAGCGAAGCAGGTCCTGGCCCGCATCGCCATCGGCCATTCGGGCTGCGCCAGCCCGGCGTGGAAGGGTGCCAGCAGCCCGGCGGCCCCGTCATAGGCGGCGCGGTGACCGGCATCGCCGCGGTCGCCGTGCTGCAGCACCTTGACATGGGGGACGCTGCAGATGCGCGACAGCTGCGCGATCTCGGCCGAGACGTCGCAGATCATCAGGGCCGGGTCGGCCCGGTCGAACCATTGGGTCATGCTCGCCATGGCCCGCCGGATGCCTGGCCATCCGAGCGGCGCGCAGTGCAGCGTCTCGGGCGTCGGGATATGGTCCATGCCCAAGGCCTCGTCCCCGCGCGCCTCGAACAGCGAAGGAATTGTCTCGATTCGTGCGCTCACCGGCAGGCTTGAGAAGATATCGTCGCGGGCACAGAAAATCGTCAGCGGCCGGTCGGCGGGCAGCGCGGCGGCGATCCTTGCGCAGCGCTCGGCATGGCCGCGTCCCTGGTGGTGGACGAAATAGCCGAAGGGACGCTTCATGCCCCGGCGTGGCCAAGGCCGAGCGCCGCCAGCCCTTCCATCACCCCGGCGGCATGACGGGCTGCGACGCGGCGGAGGCCGTGCCGAATCCGGAGGTGATCGAGGTCTGCATCGGCATTCCCGACGACAATGGCATGGCCGCAGGCGTCGAGCATGTCGAAGTCGTTGCCGCTGTCGCCCGCAGCCGCGCAATCTGCAAGCGTCATCCCATGCTGTCCGACATAGGCGGCAATCGCCGCCGCCTTGCCGCCGCCTGGGGCCAGCACGTCGATCAGGCGGCCATGGGAGTGGACGACGCGGGCCTGCAGCCCGGCCTTCATCAGCGCCTCCCGGATGTCCTCCGCGTCGTGGGGCCCGCCAAAATAACTGAGCTTGTACCGCCCATTCGCTGCCGGCGGCTGTGGCGTCAGCGGCATTCCGCCCAGGGCGGCGACCACCGCCGCCCTGTCCCATCCCTCGGCCAGACGCTGCGCGTAGAGGGGGCATTCCTGCCAGCCTCCATCGGATGCGGGCAGCATGATGCAGGTGCCGACATCGACGATATAGGCGTCGGGTTGCGGCAAGTGCCAGGCATCGAGGGTGCTACGTGCAGCTTGGAAGGAGCGGCCGGTTGCCACCACGAATGGCAGTTGCCGCTTGGCCCGCCAGGCTGCGAAGGCCCTCGCACCGGTCGCACAACCCGTCAGGGTGCCGTCGATATCGCAGGCGAGAAGCCGCGGCCGGCGCCGAAGAGACGCGTAGAGCGCAATCGATCGCTCGGCATAGTTCAACCAGCTGTACCGATGGATCCGGTTGCGCGGGGCTGCTGCCAAGCTTGCATGCCGGTCAGCATCGGACAGGAGTTCGAGGCAAGCATTACCAATGGCGGATTCGTCGGAAGGGTCGACGAGCAAGCCATGGCCCAAAGCCTCGACTATCTCGGCCGCGCCGCCATGCCGTGTTGCAACGACAGGGACACTTGCGGCAGCCGCTTCGATCAGGGTGAGGCCGAAGGGCTCGTGCAGCGCGGGATTCACAAAGACTCCCCCAGCAGCGGCGCGCCGGTACAGGGCGGCGACATCCGCCTCGCCATGGGTCAGAGGCAGTGCAACCCGACTCCGCAAATCGGGAGCGGCGCAGAGCCGCCTCAGCTCGTCGACAACCTGCCGCTCCTCGGCCGAGCCGTGCCGGCCGCCGCTCTGGCCGGCGAGGATGACGAGGTTGGCGCGAGCCATCAGTGCGGGGTTGGCGGCATAGGCCCGCACGAGAGCTGCAATATTCTTTTTTCGAACGGGACGCGCGATCGTCAGGATGATCGGCTTGCCGGGTTCGGCGAAGCCGTCCTCCAACCGCTCGATGAGCCTCGATTCGGCCGCATTGGCCCGTCGCTGCGGCACACCGGGTGGAATGCAATGAATTCGCGCGTCAACCGTAACGCCATAGGCTGCGACCTGCTCGGACGCTTCCTGCAGGCTCGACACGATAATCGCGTCGGCCGAAGCCAAAGCATAGCGTTCCGCCGCGATCCGACCTCCAATCTTGGGTGCGCTGCCGTCGCTTTGCCGCTTGTCGAGACCGAGGGCGTGGGGCGTATAGACGACGGGAATGTCGAAGAGCTGCCTCGCCTGGAGCGCGACGCCGACCGCATCGGCGAAATGGGCATGGATCACGTCGGGCAGCTCGGGCAGTGACGCAAGGTAGCCGATAAAGGCTTGGGTGAATGCGGGAAGCTCCCCTGCGAGAGCCTCCTTCTCCAGATAGCATCGGCAGGACGTAGCGAGCCGATTGATGGTGAAGCCTGGTGCAACGGCTTCGGAAGGTTTCGAGTACTCCCCGCCCAAGACAGGGTCGTCAAACAGCCGTGTAACGATCGAGACTCTCGAGACGCTGTCTGCCCTCCTCTGCTGGGAGGCGGCACCCACGACATAAACAATGTGCCCGCCGGTATCTGCTGTAATACCAAAATTGACCGGGCCCGACTTTAAGCATCCTCCAAGAGCCAAGTGTAAGATGAACAAGCCAACCTCGATGATTGAACGGCAAACCGACGTAATTCAGGATGCGGTCAGGCAACTATCGTGGAAATCGTGCCGATGGGAAGTTTGTCAAGGCGATCACCGGTCATGCCGATCCACCGAAATGTCGACGGCGTCGTTCGAATGAGCAGGTTCGGCGGGTCGTTCTGAATCTATTGAGCGCTAGGCGGAATGAATTGGTTGGGCCAAGGTGGTCTGATGTCAGCCGAGCCCACCACCTACTCCGGCCACCGCTTTCCGAACGAGGTCATCCACCATGCCATCTAGCCCTTTCACCTGTTCAGCCTGAGCCTGCGCGACATCGGGCTGATCTTGGCCGAGCGGGGTGTTGTGGCCAGCTACGAGAGTATCCGTCGTTGGTGCCTCCGCTTCGGCGCGGACCTCGCCATCAGGCTGCGCAAGCGGTGGCCGAGGCCAGGCGATATTTGGCACACAGACGACGTTCATCTAAAAATCAGCGGCGAACTTTTCTGTCTCTGGCGCGCGGTGGACCAGCGCGGTGTCGTGCTGGATGCAGGAGTGGCACAACGCCACGGGGTCATGTCCCTGGTAATGGTGTAGGAGCGGTTGCTTTTGGCGGGCTGGGCCATCGTGTTGCACGGGTCAGAGGCTTGGACGCATTGGTCCCTGCCCACGTTCGGGATCATGCGATGCCGACGTATTCCGGCCGCCCAAGCTCGAGCATTCGGTTCAGCACGCCGGCGGCGATGGCCACCTCGGTCGCCTGTCGCCCATCCGTTTGCGAGCGCAACCCGTCGCCGATGACGCGTTTCCACCAGGAGACGTCGGCCTCCACCAGGGCACGCCAGTTATAGCCCGAGGCGTGCTGCCAGCCCATACGACCGGACTCAGCGATAGATCGCAAGTGCGCGTCCCGCTGCGTCGGTTCTGTCAGGCTTCGCGCCAAAGGTACCTGGCTTGGCCGTCCGCGCAGCCACGGGTAGGTTACTGGCCTGCTGACGGCTGGCCTGGGACTTGGCAATGGAATGCTTCTGCTGCGGTTCGACTGCCGTCACCGAGCGGCCGGACCGTACTGCGCGGGGGTACCGCCGGGTTCGCTGCCGAGACTGCGGCAAGCAGATCAACGAGCGCAGCGCTGGGCCGCTGAACCACACGCAGTACCCATCCGACGTCATCGCCCTAGTGGTGCTGTGGCGGCTTCGCTACCGCCTGACCCTGCGCGACTTAGCCGAGATGTTTCTCCAGCGCGGCATCGTGTTCAGCCATGAAGCTGTTCGTGACTGGGAGGCGAAGCTCGCACCGAGGCTGGCTGATGAGGTCCGCCGACGCCGGCACGGCAAGGGCGGCGCTTGTGGCCGACGCTGGCACGTGGATGAAACCTACCTGAAAGTGGGTGGCGGCTGGGCCTACCTGTACCGAGCCATCGACCGCGACGGCAATCTTGTCGACACCATGCTGAGTGAGCACCGCGACATGGCGGCGGCCCAAGCCTTCTTTCGCTCGGCAAGGTCGGTCACCGGCCAAGCCCCCGACCAGGTCACCACGGACGGGCACGGCTCCTACCCACGCGCGATCCGATCAACGCTCGGCCGGAGGGTCGTCCATCGCAACAGCGCCTATAAGAACAACAGACTGGAACAAGATCATCGGGGCGTTAAAGGCCGCATACGATGTATGCGTGGCTTCAAGAGCTTCGATGCGGCGAGGCGGTTCTGCAAAAGCTTCGACGAATTGCGCAACTTCCTTCGTCCCTGCACCCGCCACAACCAATACGTCTCTGCCCGCCGCCGTCGCCTGCTTCACCTCCGTCGTGCCACCACTGCGCTCGCTATTCTGGGCGCGGCGTAACCAAAACCCGGCCACCACCTCGCGTCGTCATGGTTGGCGCGAATGCTGACAGAACCGTTTGGCAGGTGGCGGCGAGGACGGGGGGCTGACGGCCCCCCGCCGAGGGTCAGGCGTTGCCGACCACCGGCCCCTCGGCGCGGCGCGACTGCCAGAGGGCGACGAAGTCGATCGGCGCCAGCATCACCGGCGGGAAGCCGCCCTCGCGCGTCACATCGGCGAGGATGTTGCGGGCGAAGGGGAAGAGCAGGCGCGGGCACTCGACCAGCAGCACCGGCTCCAGCTGCTCGGGCGGCACGTTCACGGTGAAGATGCCGCAATAGACCAGCTCGGCGATGAAGCAGGCCTTCCCCTCGGCCTGCGCATCGGCGCGGATTTGCAGCGAGACCTCGAAGACGTTGCCGCCTTCCTGGACGGGCCGGGCCTGGACGTCGAGCTGGAGGTCGACGCGCGGCTGCTCGCGCAGGGTGGCGAAGATTTCCGGCGCGCCCGGCACCTCGAAGGAGAGGTCCTTGGTGTACTGGATGTTCAGCACCAACGGGCCCTGCGGGGCCAGGTTGGGGTCGCCGTTCGGCTGGCCTTGGGGCTGATCGGACATGGGGGCGCCTTTCACGAAGAGGGGGCGGGGTAGCATGCCTCCCGCCGGGCTGTCAGGGCTTGACCGCGCTCGGATGCGGCTGGCGCCAGAGGATCGCCTCCGGCGCCGGGGCGGTCGGGTCGCAGCGGCGCCATTCGCCGTTCATCACCCGCTCGCCCGTCATCGCCAGGATGAAGCCCCAATGCGACACCACCAGCGTATCCCGCCAGTCTGGCAGGGCCGACATCTCGGCGCGGAACAGCGCGGCGCGGGCCTCGATGCCTTGGTCCGGCTCCTCCACCGCCGGCCACCAGACGTCGTCGATATGGGCGAAGTCGAGGCCAGGAAAGGCGATGGCCAGCTCGGTGCAGGGTGAGCCGATGTCGCAGGTGAAGGCGTAGCGCTCCCGCACCACCGGGTTCACCAGGACCGGAAGGCCGCGCTGCCGGGCGATGGGGGCGGCGGTCTGCAGGGCGCGGGTATAGGGCGAGGCGATGATGCGGGTAATGCGCTCGCCGGCCAGCGCCAGCACCGCCGCCTCGGCCTGCTCATGGCCGAGCGGGGTCAGTTTCGGGTCGGGGATGCCGGGGTCGCGCTTGGTTGCGGTGAAGTGGAGGTTGAACTCGCTCTGGCCATGGCGCAGCAGGATCACTGGCGTCTTCCTCCGGCGTTTCCGCCACTTGGCGTTTCCGCCACTTGGCGTTTCCGCCACTTCGGCGTTTCGGCTCCGGCGATAGCCGTGCCGCGGCGGCGCGGCAAGCCGCCTTCATGGTTCATTGTTTATGGCTCCGTCATCCTCCCGGCCGTTGCGGGGGAGGGGCCTCTCGCCTAGATAGGTGAAAAGGAGTTCATGATGACGGGCGGATTTCCGGTCGATCTGATCCTGTTCGCGATGATTGCGGCGTTCCTCGTGCTGCGGCTGCGGAGCGTGCTCGGCAAGCGCACCGGCTTCGAGCGACCGGTGCAGCCGGAGGCGCGTGCGGCCGGCTACGACCCGCGCGGCGGCACGATCGAAGGCGAGGCGGAGGAGGTGCCGGCTTCGGCCACTGCGGCGCGCAGCCGGCGGGTGATCCCCGATCCGCGCACGCCCCCTGGCCAGGCACTGGCGCGCATCGCCGAGGTGGATCGCGGCTTCGAGCCGAACCGCTTCCTCGACGGGGCGGAGTCGGCCTTCCGCATGATCGTCGCCGCTTTCGCCGCCGGCGACCGGCAGACGCTGCGCTCGCTGCTCTCGGACGACACCTATGCCGGCTTCGAGCAGGCCATCACGGCGCGGGAGAATGCCGGCGAGGCGCAGCGAACCGAACTGCGCGCGGTGCATGAGCTGGCGATCGAGGCGGCCGACCTGCGGGGCAGCGTCGCCGATGTCACCCTGCGCTTCGTCACCGACCAGATCAACCTGACCACCGGCCGCAACGGCGAGGTTGTGACGGGCAGCGATGCGGTGACTGAGCTGACCGATGTTTGGACCTTCCAGCGCGACCTGAGCCAGGCCGACCCGACCTGGAAGCTGGTCGCCACGCGCTCGGCCTGACGCGAGCCCTGTTCCTCCTCGGCCTCGCCCTGATGCTGGGCGGGGCAGGCTGGCCGGCGGATTGGCCGGGCGAGGCGCCGGAGGCGGCGCTGGCGCCCTTCCTCCGCTCCTGCGAAGCGCTGCGCAGCGGCCCGCCGGAATTCTCTGCTCCCTGGGCCGAGGCCTGCGCCGCGGCAGAGGCAGTGCCACCGGACGGCGCGGCCGCCTTCTTCGAGCGCTGGTTTGCACCGCATCCGCTGGGGGACGGCCTCGTCACCGGCTATTACGAGCCGGAGTTGCGTGGGGCCGAAGTGCCGGGCGGCGGCTATGCCGTGCCGCTTTTCGCCCTGCCGCCCGAGGGGCCGCTGCGGCTGCTGGACCGGGGCGCCATTGAGGCGGGTGGGCTCGAGGGGCAGGGGCTGGAACTCGCTTGGGTGGATGATCCGGTCGATGCCTTCTTCCTGCAGATCCAGGGCTCCGGCCGGATCGGCCTGCCGGATGGGCGGGTGCTGCGGCTCGGCTATGCCGGGCGGAACGCGCATCCCTACCGGCCGATCGGCCGCAGCCTGATCGAGCGCGGCGCCATCGCCCGCGAGGCGATGTCGATGCAGGCTATCCGCGCTTGGCTCGGTACCGCCCCGCCCGGGGAGGCGGCGGCGCTGCTGCGCGAGAACCCGGCCTATGTCTTCTTCCGTCCCATCGAGGGGCTCGATCCCGCAACTGGGCCCATCGGCACGCTCGGGGTGCCGCTGACGCCGGGCCGCTCGCTCGCCGTCGACGCCGGCATCGTGCCGCTCGGCGCGCCCCTCTTCCTGGACACGCGGGACCCGCTGGATGGGCACCCGATCCGCCGCATCGTCCTGGCGCAGGATACCGGTGGCGCGATCCGCGGCATGGCGCGCGGCGACCTGTTCTGGGGCTGGGGGGCGGAGGCCGCCGCACGGGCCGGGCCGATGCGGGAGCCGGCTCAACTGTTCCTGCTACTGCCCCGCTGACGGAGGGGTACAGTTTCGGCAACGGCGTCCTTCCGCCGGGGGCGGCGCGCGCCTAGATTGCGAAGATGCTCCAGACCCGTCCCCGCGTCGCGCTCTTCGTCACCTGCCTGGTCGACCTCTACCGGCCGAATGTCGGCTTCTCCGCCATCGCCCTGCTGGAGGAGGCGGGCTGTCAGGTGGAGGTGCCGCGGGCGCAGACCTGCTGCGGCCAGCCGGCCTACAACAGCGGCGACCGGCAGACGGCGAAGGACCTGGCGCGGGCCGTCATCGACGAGTTCCTGCATTACGACCACGTCGTCGTGCCGAGCGGGAGCTGCGGCGGGATGATCTCGCACCACTACCCGGCACTGTTCGACGACGACCCGGAGTACCGCGGCAAGGCGGAGGCGCTCGGCGCGAAGACGCATGAGCTGGTCTCCTTCCTGACCGACGTGCGGGGGATGGAGGGCGTCGCTGCACGCTTCGAGGGCGTCGTCACCTACCACGACAGCTGCTCGGGGCTCCGGGAGCTCGGGGTGAAGGCGCAGCCGCGGAAGCTCCTCGGCTCCATGCCGGGCGTCGTCGTCAAGGAGATGGCCGATGCCGAGATCTGCTGCGGCTTCGGCGGCACCTTTTGCGTGAAGTACCCCGAAATCTCGACCCGGATGGTGACCGACAAGGCGAAATCCATCGCGGCAACGGGGGCGGACACGCTCCTTGCCGGCGATCTCGGCTGCCTGCTCAACATGGCGGGTCGGCTGAAGCGGGAGGGCGTGCCGATGAAGGTGCGCCACGTGGCGGAAGTCCTGGCCGGGCGGACCGAGGAAGCCCCGGCGATCGGTGAGGTGTCATGAGCGCGGCGCTGAGGATCGATGTAGCGGACCCGTTGCAGGCGGAGGTGGCGGCGCATGGCTTCGCGCGACTGCCGGGGACGGCGCTGGAGGCGCGGCTCGGCCTGTTGCCCGAGGCGCTGGCGGAATTCGCCGCCAGCTGGGAGCGGCTGGAGACGGACCGCTTCATGGCCGATGGTGGCCGCTACCGGCGGCGGCGGCATGCCAATTTCGCCGCCCGCGCCGGCGTGGCAGGACATGTGCGGGGGCCGCACCGCCCGCATTTCCAGGCGGTCGTCCACAACAGCCTGAATGGCGGCGTGGAGCGCTGGTTCGCCCCGGTCGAGGATGCGGTGGGCGAGGGGCCGGTGCTGCACGCGCTGCTCGAGCTCGGCCGTTCGGTCGCCGATGCGGGGACGCCCGGCGCCGACTGGTTCGTCGAGATGCATCAGTTCCGCATCGAGGCGGCAGCCGGGGCGCCGGGCTTCCCGACGCCCGAGGGCGTCCACCATGACGGCGTCGATTACGTGCTCATCGGCATGATGGCGCGGACCAATCTCGAGGGTGGCGAAACGCTCGTCACCGACGATGCCGGGGCGGAGCTGGCGCGCTTCACCCTGCTCGAGCGGCTGGACACCGCCTTCATCGACGACCGCAGGGTGATGCATGGGGTGACGCCGGTGCAGCCGGTGGACCCGGCGCTGCCCTCCTGCCGGGACGTGCTGGTCATCACCTGGAAGCGCGCGGAGGGCTGAGCCGCCTCAGCGGTTGGCTGCCTTGTGCGTGCCGACATTCTCGTGCCACTCGATCGGCAGCCCGTCCCAGCTGGCGAGCTGCTTGCCGGGCCATTTGCGGCGGACATAGACCCGGAAGCCATCCGCCGTGGCCTCGACATAGCCTGACTTGCCGTCATTGAGCTTGAGGTGCTGGGCCAGCTCCTCCGCGCGTTCCTGCATGTAGCTGTCGGCCATGGGCTGATTCTCCTCGTCGGCGCCAGCTTGCCCGATCCGGCGGCGGAGGGGGCTACAAAGCCAGGTGTCCGATACCCCGAGGGCGGGCCATGATGGCGGCCTTCAGCCAAAGGGACCGCCTCGATGCAGCACCTTCCCTCCGAACTCTGGCGCTGGGATGCCGTGGACCTGGCCCGCGCCATCCGGCTGCGGGCGGTCTCGGCGCGAGAGGCGGTGCGGTCGGTGCTCGACCGCTGCGCGGCGGTGAACCCCAGCATCAATGCCGTCGTCCTGGTGCTGGAGGAGGAGGCGCTGGCGGCGGCCGATGCCGCCGATGCCGCCACCGCCCGCGGTGAGGCGGTGGGACCGCTGCATGGCGTGCCGGTGACGACCAAGATCAATGTCGACCAGAAGGGGCTGCCGAGCAGCAATGGCTGCGTCCCCTGGCGGGACCTGATCGCGCCGGAAGACAGTGCCGTCGTTGCCAATCTCCGCTCGGCGGGGGCGATCATCGTCGGGCGGACCAATACGCCGGCGCTGTCCATGCGCTGGTTCACCGAGAATGCGCTGCATGGGCGGACGCTCAACCCATGGAGTGCCGGGCATACGCCGGGCGGGTCCTCCGGCGGGGCCTCGGCGGCCTGCGCGGCGGGAATCGGGCCGATCGCCCATGGCAACGACCTCGGCGGCAGCGTGCGCTACCCGGCTTATGCCTGCGGAATCGCCGGCATCCGGCCGAGCTTCGGGCGCATCCCCGCCTTCAACCCGACCATGGCGACGGAGCGGCCGCTTTCTGGCCAGCTGATGTCGACCCAGGGGCCCTTGGCCCGGCGCGTGGCCGACCTGCGGGTGGCGCTGGCCGTCATGGCGCGGGGCGATGCGCGGGACCCGTGGTGGATGCCGGCACCGCTCGACGGCCCGCCGGTGCCGCGGCCGATCCGCGTCGCGCTCTCGGTCGACCCGGCCGGGACGGGGGTGCATCCGGAGGTTGCCGCGGCGGTGCGCCGGGCGGGCGAGATCCTGGCTGCCGCGGGCTATGCGGTGGAGGAGCGGGACCCGCCCGACTTCGCCGGGGCGGCACGGGACTGGGATGCCTTCGCCCATGGCGAGGCGCGGCTGTTCATGGGCGAGGTCTTTGCGCGCAATGCCGACCAGGGCGCGCAGGACACCTACCGCTACATGCTGGCGCATTGCCCGCCGACCGACCTCGACGGCTACATGCGCCTCGCCGCGCGGCGGACGACGCGACAGCGGGACTGGGCGCGCTTCATGGCGGAGGTGCCGCTGGTGCTCTGCCCGGTCTCCGGCGAGCCGCCCTTCCCGCAGGGGCTGGACGTGGCGGGGCAGCAGGGCTTCGATTCGGTCTACCGGGCGCAGCAGCCGCTACTGGCGACGCCGCTGCTCGGCCTGCCCAGCGTTTCCGTGCCAACGGGATTGACGGCGGACGGCCTGCCGATGGGCGTGCAGGTCATCGCGCCGCGATGGCGGGAAGACCTGGCGCTGGACGCGGCCGAGGTCGTGGAAGCAGCGTGTCCTATGCCGATGCCACAGATCGGCTAACGCCGGGCGGGAACCGGGGGAAGCTTTCCCCCCGGCGGAGGCGCGGGGGCAGAGCCCCCGCCTTACCGGAACACCGGTGGCGCATCATCTTCCGGCAGGTCGGGCAGCGGCACCTCGATCCGCACCGTGCTCGGATCGACGCCCGTGCCCTTGTCGATCCAGTAGGTCACGCTCTGCGGCCAGAAGATGACGATGGCGACGAGCACCAGCTGCAGGAACACCCAGGGGACGGCACCCCAGTAGATGTCGCTGCTCCGGACCTCCTTCGGCGCGATGCCGCGCAGGTAGAAGAGCGCGAAGCCGAAGGGCGGGTGCATGAAGCTGGTCTGCATGTTCACGCAGATCAGCACGCCGAACCAGACGAGATCGATGCCGAGCTTGGCCGCAACGGGCGCCAGCAGCGGGATGACGATGAAGGCGATCTCGAAGAAGTCGAGGAAGAAGGCCAGGAAGAAGATGAAGATGTTGACCGCGATGAGGAAGCCGGTCGCCCCGCCGGGCAGCTTCATCAGCATGTGCTCGATCCAAAGCGAGCCGTCGACGCCCTGGAAGACCAGGCTGAACACCGTCGCGCCGATCAGGATGAAGATCACCATGGCGGTGATCCGCATGGTGTTCTCCATCGCCTGGCGCAGCAGCGGCCAGGTGAAGCGGCCGTTGACCCAGGCGAGGCCGATGGCGCCGACCGCGCCCATCGCACCCGCCTCGGTCGGCGTGGCGAGGCCGAGGAAGATGGTGCCGAGCACGAGGAAGATCAGCACGATGGAGGGCACCATGCCCTTCGCCACGCGCCAGATCAGCGGCCAGCCGCGCTGGCTCAGCGCCTCGTCGGGCAGCGGCGGCACCTTGTGGGGCGCGAAGATGCTGACGCCGGCGATGAAGAGGATGAAGAGCAGAACCTGGAGGATGGAGGGCCCGATGGCGCCGGCATACATGTCGCCGACCGACTTGCCGAGCTGGTCGCCGAGGACGATCAGCACGAGCGAGGGCGGGATGACCTGGGTGATGGTGCCGGAGGCCGCGATCACGCCCGTGGCGATCCGCATGTCGTAGCCGTAGCGCATCATGATGGGCAGCGAGATCATGCCCATGGCGATGACGGAGGCGGCGACCGTGCCGGTGATCGCGCCGAGCACCGCGCCGACCAGGATGACGGCATAAGCCAGGCCGCCCGGGATCTTGCCGAAGAGCTGGCCGGTGCCTTCCAGCAGGTCCTCGGCGAGGCCGCATCGCTCGAGGATGGCGCCCATCAAAGTGAAGAAGGGGATCGAGAGCAGCAGGTCGTTCTGCACGATCCCGAAGACCCGGAGCGGCAGGTTGCCCAGATAGGCGGGCGTGAAGAAGCCGAGCTCGATCGAGAGGAAGCCGAAGAACAGCCCGGTCGCGGCCAGGCTGAAGGCCACCGGGAAGCCGATCAGCAGGAAGACGACCAGCCCGCCGAACATCAGCGGGGCCATCACGTCCATGTCGAGGGTCATGGGATCTGTCGGTCCTGGTTCACTGCTCGGGGCGATGGTACTCGACCACCACCTCGGCCGCCGGGCGGATGCCGCGCAACAGGGCGATGCGCTTGATGAGTTCCGAGAGGCCCTGCAAGGTCAGCAGCACGAAGCCGACGGGCAGCAGCAGCTTCACCGGCCAGCGGAGCAGGCCGCCGGCATTGGGGCTGCCCTCGTCGCGCACCCAGCTGTCGAGGAAGAAGGGCCAGGTCATCCAGGCCAGCAGGGTGACCGCCGGCAGCATGAAGAAGATGAAGCCGAAGACGTCGATCCAGAGCCGCGTCCGCTCCGAGACATTGCCGTAGAGCAGGTCGACGCGGACATGCTCGTTGCGGAACAGCGTGTAGGAGGCGCCGAGCAGCACGATGGCGCCGAAGAGGTACCACTGCACCTCCAGCCAGGCATTGGAGCTGTAGGAGACGCCATAGCGCACGAAGGCATTGCCGGCGCTGATGAGGCAGGCAAGCAGCACCGCCCAGTCGGCCAGCTTGCCGACGGCGGTGTTGAGCTTGTCGACACCCCGGCTGAAGGCGATCAGTGGACCCATGGATAGCGGACTCCGCGAGCGCCTTCAGCGGCGCTGCTGCTGTTCCTGCGCCTGCATGAAGTAGCCGAAATTGTCAAAGGTGCTCTCGGCGACGCGGAACCACTGGTACTGCGAGTCGCGGAAGGCGCGCCAGTGCTCGTAGACCTTCTTGAAGTTCGCGTTCCTGGCCGCGGTCTCGTCATAGAGCTCGAAGGCGGACTTGTAGCAGGCCTGCATCACCTCGCGCGGGAAGGCGCGGAGCTGGGTGCCGGCGCCGATCAGCCGGCGAAGCGCCTGCGGGTTCTGCACGTCGTACTTGGCCATGGTCTCGATGGTGCTGTCGCGGCAGGCGCTTTCCAGCGCCTCCTTGTAGAGTTGCGGCAGCTCCTCGTACTTCGCCTTCGCGATGTAGAAGGAGAGGTTGAGCGAGCCCTCCCACCAGCCCGGATAGTAGTAGTAGGGCGCGACGCGGTTGAAGCCGAGCTTCTCGTCGTCATAGGGGCCGATCCACTCGGCGGCGTCGATGGTACCCTTCTCGAGCGCCGGGTAGATGTCGCCGCCGGCGATCTGCTGCGGCACCACGCCGAGCTTCTGCAGCACGTTGCCGGCGAAGCCGCCGACGCGGAACTTCAGGCCCGAGAGATCCTGGACGGTCTTGATCTCCTTGCGGAACCAGCCGCCCATCTGGGCGCCGGTGTTGCCCGCCGGGAGGGAGACGATGTTGTAGCCCTCGAAGAACTCCTTCAGCACCTCGCGCCCGCCGCCGGCCTGCAGCCAGGCATTGATCTGGCGCATGTTGAGGCCGAAGGGCACGGCGCCGTCGAAGGCGAAGGTCGGGTCCTTGCCGACGAAGTAGTAGCTGGCGGTATGTGCCGCCTCCACCGTGCCGTTCTGCACCGCATCGGCGACGGCGAGGCCGGGGACCAGTTCGCCGGCGGCGAAGACGCGGATCTGGAACTTGTTGTCCGTCAGCGCGGCGACGCGCTTCGCCACATGCTCGCCCGCGCCGTAGATCGTATCCAGCGACTTAGGGAAGGAGGAGGCGCAGCGCCAGCGGACTTCCGGCATGGCCTGGGCGATGGCGGGCGTAGCCAAGGCCAGCGTGCCGGCAGCGGCGGCGCCGGCGAACAACCCTCGACGATCCATGGTCTTTCCTGTTCCCCGGGACGAGTCCTGAATTCTAGCGCCAGCGGCGCCCGGCGCGTCTCTATCCTGTCGTTGCACGAAAGTTAAGGCACGATTTACGGACGCCGTGCCATGGCAGGCGGAATGGCCCCTTCGCGCCGGTCGCGAGGCCGGGCTAGACTGCCGCCCGTGCAAGCCTCGCCCTGCCCCCTGTGCTGACGGCGCTCGCCCTCGGCCTAGCCCTGCTCGGCCTGCTGGCCGGGGTCGCCCTGGTGCCGGCCGGCCGCTGGGCCGGGCCGGTGGTGCTGGGGGGCAGCGCTCTCCTCTCGGCCGGCTTCGCCCTGCTGGCGATCGGGGCGCTGGCCATCGGTCTGCCGGAGGGCGTGCTGGTGCTGCCCTTTGGCCCGGCCTGGGCCGGCATGAGCCTGGCGCTCGACGGGCTTTCGGCCTGGTTCCTCCTGCTGCTGGGGCTGGTCGGGTCCTCTGCCTCGGTCTTCGCGCTCGGCGGGCCGAGGCAGGGGCTGGTGGCCTGGCCGCTGTTCCTCGGCGGGATGGGGCTCGCCCTGCTGGGGGCGGACGGCTTCACGCTGCTGCTTGGCTTCGAGCTGATGTCGCTCGCCTCCTGGGCACTGGTCGCGCTTGATCATCGGGAGGCTGCCAGCCGTGAGGCGGCGCGGCTCTATCTCGTCTTCGCGGCGCTGGCGGGAGCCTGCCTGGTGCCGGCCTTCGGCCTGCTTGGCGCGCTCGACTTCGCCGCGATCCGCGCGGCGCCGCCCGAGGGCTGGCGGGCGGTTGCCGTGCTGGCGCTCGGCCTCATCGGCGCCGGGGCGAAGGCGGGGCTGGTGCCGCTGCATCTCTGGCTGCCGCTCGCCCATCCAGCGGCGCCCTCGCCGGCCTCGGCGCTGATGTCCGGGGTCATGACCAAGCTTGCGCTCTACGTGCTGGCGCGGCTGTTGCTCGACCTCTGCGGGCCGGTGCAGCCGGGCTGGTGGGGCGTGCCGCTCCTGGCGGCGGGTGCCGCCTCGGCCCTGCTCGGCGCGCTCAGGGCCAATCTCGAGGAGGATGCCAAGGTGGCGCTGGCCTGCTCGACCATCGAGAATGTCGGGCTGGTGACCATGGCGCTCGGCCTCGCCCTGCTGTTTCGCGGGGCCGATCTTGGGCCGATGGCGGCGCTCGCGGCCGGGGCGGCGCTGCTGCATGCCATGGCGCATGGGTTGTTTAAGACATTGCTCTTCCTTGTCGCCGGCGCCGTGCAGCATGCGGCGGGCAGCCGGCGGCTGGACCGGCTGGGGGGCCTGATCCATGCCATGCCGCGGACGACGCTGCTGGCCCTGATCGGCCTCGGCGCCGCGGCCGCGCTGCCGCCGCTCTCCGGCTTCGCCAGCGAATGGCTGCTGCTGCAGGCGCTGCTCGGCGGCTGGCGGCTGGGCGAGATCGGCCTGCAGGTGGCGGCCGCCGCGGCGCTGGCACTGGCCGCCATGGCGGTGGCGCTGGCGGCGGCGGCGATGCTGCGGCTCTTCGGCCTCGCCTTTCTCGGCCGGCCACGAAGCCCGCGCGGGGCAGGGGCGCGCGAGGCCAACCGCTTCGAGCTGGCGGGGATGGCGGTGCCGGCCGTGCTCACCCTGCTGATCGGGCTGTTCCCCGGGCTGGCGCTGGCGCTCGCCGCGCCCGGCATCCGGGTTCTGGTGGGCCCAGCGGCGATGCCGCCCGTGGTCGGGCTGGCGGTCGGCGCAGGGGAGGGGCATTCGGCCTATGCGCCGCTGGTCGTGCTGCTGCTGCTCGGCCTCGTGCTGGTCCTGCTCTGGCTGGTGGTGCGCCGGCGTTCGCCCGCCCTGGCCGAGCGCGGGCCGGCCTGGAATGGCGGCTTCATCGACCCACCCCCGGAATTCGTCTTCGGCGATCCGCTGAGCCAGCCCTCGGCCGCCGGCATGGCGCAGCCGCTGCGGCGGATGCTGGGCGGCAGCCTGCTCGCGGGGCGCGAGGCGGTGACGATGCCGCCGCCCGGCGATACGCGCCCGGCCCGGCTGGAGGCCGGCTTCGAGGATCGCGCCGCGCTCGCCCTGCCGGTGCCGGCCGCGCGGCTGCGCGACGCCATTGCCGATCAGGTGGAGCGGCTGCGCGGCCTCACCCTCCGCGGTTCGCTCTCGCTCGGCTTCGCCACGCTGGTCGGGCTGCTGGCGCTGCTGGCCTGGCTGGAGGCACGCTGAATGCTCGTGCTCGGCGCGGTCCTCACCCAGATCCTGCATATCGCGCTGATGCTGGGGGCGGCGCCGTTGGCGGTCGGGCTGATCCGCTGGCTGAAGGCGCGGATGATGGGGCGGCGCGGCGCCTCGCCGCTGCAGCCCTTCCGCGACCTCGCCAAGCTTTGCGCCAAGCGCCCGCTGCTCGCGGACAACGCCTCCGTCGTCAGCGAAGCGGCGCCTTACCTGGCGCTGGCCGCCACGCTGGTCGCCGCGTCCCTGGTGCCGGGCTTCGCACGGGGGATGGCCTTTGCCTCGGCCGCCGATCTCGTGCTGGTGGCCGGGCTGCTGGCGCTGGCGCGGATGGCGCTCGCCCTCAACGGCATGGATGCGGGCACGGCCTTCGGCGGCATGGGCGCGGCGCGGGAAATGAGCTTCGCCGTTTTCGCCGAGCCGGCGCTGCTGGTTTCGGCGCTGAGCTTCGCCATCCTCGCCGGCACCACCAATCTCGACCAGATCGGTGCGGTGTTCCGCGACGGGGCGCTCGGCCTCCGGATCTCGCTCGGCCTTGCCGCGGTGGCGATGGGGGCGGTGGCGCTGGCGGAGAATGCGCGCGTGCCGGTCGACAACCCGGCGACGCATCTCGAACTCACCATGGTGCATGAGGCGATGCTGCTGGAGGCTTCGGGGCGGCACCTGGCGCTCTGGGAGTACCAGGCAGGGCTGAAGCTGACCCTCTGGCTTGCGCTGATCGCAGCGGTCTTCCTCCCCTTCGGCGCGGCGCCGGCGGGCAGCGGGCCGCTTGCCTGGCTGGTCGGGCTGCTGGCCTGGGGTGCGAAGATGGGTGGGCTCTGCTTGGCCCTCGCCGTCTTCGAAGGGGCGATCGCCAAGATGCGGGTCTTCCGCGTGCCGGAATTCCTCGGCGCGGCACTGTTGCTGGCACTGCTGGCGGCGGCGCTGCTCTTCGTCTCGACAGGGTTTGCCTGATGGGCTTCGGTCAACTGCCGTACGATGTCGCGCATCTTCTGGGGGGCGGGATACTGCTGCTCTCCTTCATGCTGCTCTACCAGCGGCGGGTCGCGGCGGTGGTGAGCGTGCTTGCCGCGCAGGGCGGGCTGCTGGCGCTGGCGGCGGCCTGGCAGGGCTTCGTCCAGGGCGCGCCGCAGCTCTACCTGACGGCGCTGATCGCGGCGGTGGCGAAGGCGGTGTGCATCCCGCTCGCGCTGCGCTGGACGATCCGCCGGCTCGCCCTGGCGCGCGGGGTGGATGCGGCGCTCGGCATCGGGCCGAGCCTCATGGCCGGGGTGGCGCTGGTGGCGCTCGCCATCATGGTGGCGCTGCCGGTCACCACGGCCGCGCAGGCCCTGGCGCGGGAGGATCTGGCGGTGGCCCTTTCCATCGTGCTGCTCGGGATGCTGATGATGATCACCCGGCGCAACGCCATACTTCAGGTCGTTGGGCTGATGAGCCTCGAGAACGGCCTGGTGCTGGCGGCCGTCGGCGTCGCCGGCATGCCGCTGGTGGTGGAGCTCTCAACCGCAGCTCTAGTGATGGTGCTGCTGGTGGTGGCGGGGGTCTTCGTCTTCCAGATGCGGGAGCGGCTCGACAGCCTCGACATCGCCCTGCTGCACCCGCATCGCGGGGAACGCGAGTGATGCCGCTCGCCTGGCTCCTCGTCCTGCTGCCCTGGGCGGGGGCTGCGGCGCTTGGCTTCCTGCCGCGGGAGCGGGTGGCGGCGCTCGCCAACTGCGGTGTGTCGGGCATCACCTTCCTCCTTGCCCTGCTGCTGCTCGCGGAACCGCAGGAGGTTACGGGCTGGACGCGGCTCGATGCGCTGAACCTGCCGCTGCTGCTGCTCGCCTCCTTGATCGGCCTGACGACGGCGATCTACTCGCTCGGCGCCATCGCCGATGAGGGGCTCGACCCCCGCCGGCTGCGCGCCTTCCACGTCGCCTTCCAGCTCTTCATGGGGGCGCAGGCGCTGGCGCTGCTGGCCGACGATCTTGGCGTGATGTGGGTGGCGATCGAGGTGGCGACGCTTGCCAGCGTGTTGATGGTCGGCCTGCACGGCACGCCGGCGGCGATCGAGGCGGCGTGGAAATTCTTCATCCTCTGCGGCGTCGGCATCGCGCTCGCCCTGCTTGGCACCATCATCCTCTACCTCGCGGCGCAGCCGGTGCTGGGCGAGGGAGGTGGGCTTTCCTGGGCGGCGCTGCGGGCGGTTGCGGCGCGCTGCGATCCGGGCGTGCTGAACCTCGCCTTCGTCTTCCTCCTGGTCGGCTACGGCACCAAGGCGGGCCTGGTCCCGCTGCATGCGTGGTTGCCGGATGCCGAGGCGGAGGGCCCCATCGCCATCTCCGCCGTGCTTTCCGGCCTGTTGCTGAATGCCGCGCTGCTGGCGGTGCTGCGGGCGAAGGCGATCGTCGGCGCGCATCCCGAGGCGGTGCAGCCGGGGGCGCTGCTGCTTGGCTTCGGCCTCGCCTCCGTGCTCGTCGCCGCCTTCGCGCTCTGGCGGCGGCGCGATGCGCGGCGCTTCTTCGCCTGGAGTAGCATCCTGCACATGGGCCTCGCCACGACCGGCTTCGGCTTCGGCGGTGCGGCGGGCAACCTCGCCGGGCTGTTGCACATGCTCGGGCATTCGCTGACGAAATCGGCGGTCTTCTTCGGCATCGGCGCGGCGGTGCGGCTGCGCGGCTCGCAGCGGATCACCGATCTCGGCGGGCTCTGCATCGCCGCGCCGCGGCTCGGCTGGGCGTTGGCCATCGGCATCGCGGCGGTGGCGGGGCTGCCGCCCTTCGCCCTCTTCGCCAGCGAATACCTGCTGGTGTCGGAGGCGGCGGCGGGCCACCCCTGGGCGATCCTGCCGCTCGGCCTCGGCCTGCTGGTGGCGGTGGCGGCGAAGGTGCAGACGCTGCAGGCGCTCTGCTTCGGCGATCCGCCGCCGGACCGTGCGACCGGGAAGGTGGATTGGACGAGCCTCGGCCCGATCTGGGCGCATCTGCTGCTGGCGCTGCTGCTCGGCATGGTGCTGCCGGGGCCGCTGCGGGCGATGCTCGGCGAGGCGGCGGGGGTGGCGGGATGAGCGAGGCGCTGCTGCGGCTGGTCCGCCACGGGCAGGAACAGGGCTGCCGGCCGCATCAGCGCTACCTGCTCGACCGCGGGCAATGGGCGGCGCTGGCCGCGGCGATCGGCGAGGACGAGGGCGTGGCGCTGCTCGGCCTCTGGGCTGATCCGGCGCAGGTGCATGCGGCGCTGCTGGCGGAGGAGACGATCTTCACCGCTTCCTGCGCGGTGCCGGAGGGGCGCTATGCGGCGCTCTCGCCGGTGCGGCCGGGCGCGGTGCGGTTCGAGCGGATGATCCGCGACCTTTGGGGCCATGTCGCCGAGGGCGGGCTGGACCAGCGGCCCTGGCTCGACCATGGGCGCTGGCCGCTGACCGGCCCGCTGTCAGCCCGGCCGGCGCCGCACTCGATGCTGCCGCCGCAGCCCGTCTTCCTCCCCGTCGAGGGCGAGGGCATCCACCAGATCCCGGTCGGGCCGGTCCATGCCGGGGTGATCGAGCCGGGGCATTTCCGCTTTCATGTCCAGGGCGAGGCGGTGGTGCGGCTGGAGGCGCGGCTCGGCTACGTGCACAAGGGGCATATCGGTCTGATGCTGGGCAAGCCGGCACAGGTCGCGGCGCGCTTGGCCGCCCGGCTCTCGGGCGATTCGACTGTGGCGCATGGCTGGGCGTTTGCCCAGGCGGTGGAGGCGGCGCTTGGCCTCGAACCCCCGCCGCGCGCGCTCGCCTTGCGGGCGCTGATGGCGGAGCTGGAGCGGCTGCACAACCACCTGAACGATTGGGGGGCGATCTGCAACGATGCCGGTTTCGCCTGGCTGCATGCCCGGGCCGGGGCGCTGCGCGAGGCGGTGCTGCGCGCCGCCGCCACCGCCTTCGGCCACCGGCTGATGATGGACCGCGTGGTGCCGGGCGGCGTCACCGACGACCTGATGCCGGCAGGCTCGGCCGCCATCGGCGCCGCCCTCGACGCGGTGGAGGCGGAGCTGCCGCGGCTCGGCGCCGTCTATGGCAGCCATGCGAGCCTCGCCGATCGCCTGGTCGGTACGGGCGTGATCGCGCCGTCGCTGGTCCGCCTCTTCGCCGCCGGCGGGGTGGTGGGCCGCGCCTCCGGCCGGGGCTTCGACGTGCGGCACCGGCCGGGCTATCCGCCCTATGTGCCGTCCGAGCCGGGGATGCTGGAGGCGGGCGATGTGGATGCGCGAACCCGGCTCCGCATGACGGAGATGGAGGGGGCGATCCGCCTCGCGCGTGGGCTGATCGAGGCGTTGCCGCCCGGCGAGCTCACCCTGCCGCTGCCGCAGCGGGGCGGGGAGGGGCTTGGCATGGTCGAAGGCTTCCGCGGCGACTGCCTGCACTGGGTGGCGCTGGACGAAGCCGGGCTGGTGCGCGCGGTCTTCCCGCGCGATCCGTCCTGGCTGCTTTGGCCGCTGCTCGAGGCGGCGATCGAGGGCAACATCCTGGCCGACTTCCCACTCATCAACAAAAGCATCAACGCCTCCTACAGCGGGGTGGACCTGTGAGGGAGGGCTGGCGCCGCCTGCTTTGGCCGCGGCTGGCGCGCGCGCTGGTCTCGCCGCCGCTGACCGATGCACCGCCGGTGCCGCCGGAGGAGCTGGTGCAGGCCCTGGTGGCGCGGCTGGAGGCGGCGGCGCAGGCGCGGCTCGGGCGCAGCCTTGCCATTCGCCAGGTGGATGCCGGCTCCTGCAACGGCTGCGAACTCGAGATGAGCGCCATGCAGAACGTGGTCTATGACCTGGAGCGCTTCGGCCTCCGCTTCGTCGCCAGCCCGCGCCATGCCGACGTGCTGCTGGTCACCGGCCCGCTGACCCGCAACATGCGCGAGGCGCTGCTGCGCACGGCGGAATGCACGCCCGAGCCGAGATGGGTGGTGGCGGCCGGGGATTGCGCCGTGGATGGCGGCATCTTCAAGGGCAGCTACGCGGTGGAGGGCGGCATCGAGGCGGCGCTGCCGGTCGACCTGCTCATTCCCGGCTGCCCGCCGACGCCGGCGCAGTTGCTGGAGGGGATGCTGGCGCTGCTGGAAGCCCAGGGCGGGAGGTAAAAAAACGGGCCGGCCGGAGGTCCGGCCGGCCCGGTGGCTGCCTTTCACGGGCGGCCAGTCTGGCAACGGCTTGCCGGGAAATAGCCGCTGCCGGATGTCGTCCGTCCGTTCATCTGCGACGAAGCGCAGGTCTTCGGGATGACGGGCGGCACCATCGCCGATCCGGCCTCAACGGGAGGTGGGGCGAGGCTTAAACCCCGGCAATGCGTCCATCCTCATGATGAATGACGCCGATGGCCGCCCGTGATGGGCGTGTCGCCCGGAATGCGCCTATCTCCTCCGCATCCCGGCCGGCCCGAACGGGTCGGCGCCTCCCGCAAGGAGCGACAAAGATGATCGATATCCGTCCCTTCGGCACCCTCGGCGGTGCCAATCACGGCTGGTTGAAGGCGCGCCACCACTTCTCCTTCGCCGGCTACCACGATGCGGCGCGGATGAACTGGGGCAAGCTGCGCGTCTGGAACGACGACGAGATCGCCGCCGGCACCGGCTTCGACCCGCACCCGCACCGCGACATGGAGATCGTCACCTATGTCCGTGAGGGAGCCATCACCCATCGCGACAACATGGGCAACGAGGGCCGTACCGAGGCTGGCGACGTGCAGATCATGTCGGCCGGCACCGGCGTGGTGCACAGCGAGTACAACCTGGAGCCGGAGACGACGAAGATCTTCCAGATCTGGATCATCCCCGATCGCCGCGGCGTGCAGCCCAACTGGGGCGCGAAGCAGTTCCCCAAGGAGCAGCGCGAGGCCGGCTTCGAGGTGCTGGCCAGCGGCCGGCCGCAGGATGCCGGCAGCGGCGCCCTGCCGCTGAATGTCGACGGCGCGGTGCTGGCGGCGACGCTGAAGGCCGGGCAGACGCTGCGCCAGGGGCTGGAGCCGGGCCGCGCGGCCTATCTCGTGCCGGCCAAGGGCGCCGTCACGGTGAACGGCAAGGCGCTCGGTGCCCGCGACGGCGCCGGCATCGTCGACGAGGCGGTGATGGAGATCACAGCCTCGGAGGATGCGGAGCTGGTGCTGGTGGAGGTGGCGGCGGAGTAAGCCCGAGCAGCTGCCCGCGCAGCACGCCGACCGGGTCCCGCCCCGGCCCGCGCGCCACCAGCGCGCGGTGCCCGCCCGGCAGCACCAGCAGGGGCAGTCCGGCCAGCCGGGCCGAGGCCAGGGGCACCAGCCCATCGCCCGGCCCAATGCCCTGGCTGCGCATCCAGCGGTCGAGCAGGCGATAGGCACCCTCCTCGATCCGCCACGGCGCGCCCTCCAATGTGGTCGCCAGGACGGCGATCGGCACCCGCCGCGCCAGGCCGGCGACGGCGTCGGCATGCTCCGCCATCCAGGCCGCGCGCATCGGCGTCGTGAGGTCACGCAGGCCCCGCCCGCTGCCGAGCCGCAGCGCCCGCAAGGCGCGATGCGCCACGCGATGCAGCGGACGGATGCCGCAGAGCGCATCGGCGACCGGCGAGCCGAGAAAGGGCGATTGCAGCGCGACCAGACCGCGGCACCGGGCCGCAATCCCGGGGCGGAGCAGCGCCGCCAGCGCCTCCAGCCCGCCCTTGCTGTGGCCGATCAGCACCACCGGCCGTGGGTCGGCCGCAATCCGCTCGGCGATGCGCGCGGCATTGGCGAGGACGGGCGCCGCGGTCGGCAGCGCCACGACCTCGATGGCCAGGCCGAGGCTACACAGCCAGTCCGCCTGGCTGCGCATGTAGTCGAGCCGGAGACGCGCCACCACCTCGCCGAAGAGGCCGTAGCAAAGGAGGATGCGATGCCCCGCCAGGCGCTCGGCGAGGCGTGCATCCTCCGGCACCATCTCAGTCGATCTTGATGACGAGCTTGCCGAAATTGCTTCCCTTCAGCAGGCCGATGAAGGCGTCCGGCGCATTGCTCAGCCCCTCCACCACATCCTCGCGCCAGGCCATGCGGCCGGACGCCATGTGGCCCAGCATTTCCTGGCGGAATTGCGGGTAGCGCGGCCAGCCGCTGTCGCTGACGATGAAGCCCTGGATGCGCAGCCGCTTGCGCACGGTGGCCATGAGGTTCGGCCCCGGCCGCACCTCGGTATCGTTGTACTCGGCGATCATGCCGCACATCACCATACGGCCATGGTCGTTCATGCGCGGGAAGACCGCGCGCTGCACCGCGCCGCCGACATTCTCCCAATAAACGTCGATCCCCTGCGGGCAATGCCGGTCGAGCTGCGCGTTGAGGTCGCCGCGATGGTCGATGCAGGCGTCGAAGCCCAGCACCTCGGTGACGAACTCGCACTTCTTCGCCCCGCCGGCGATGCCGACCACCTTGCAGCCGCGGATCTTCGCGATCTGCCCGACCACCTGGCCAACCGCGCCGGAGGCGGCGGAGACGACGACGGTCTCGCCCGCCTTCGGCTGGCCGATATCCTCGAGCCCGACCCAGGCGGTGAGGCCCGGCATGCCGAGCACGCCGAGGCTGGCTGAGAGCGGCGCCTCCTTCGGGTCGATCTTGAACAGCCGCCCCGGCTGCACGACGGAGAAGCGCTGCCAGCCGAACCCGCCGAGCACGGTGTCGCCCGGGGCGAAGCCCGGCGCGTTGGAGGCAACGACCTCGCCCGCCGTCTGCCCCTCCATCACCGCGCCGAGCTCGACCGGGGCGGAGTAGCTCTTCGCGTCCGACATGCGGCCGCGCATATAGGGGTCGAGCGAAAGATAATGGGCGCGGACCAGCACCTCGCCGGGACCTGGCTGCGGCACCGGGGTCTCGACGATGTCGAAATCCTCCGGCACCGGCTCGCCCTTCGGGCGGCGGCGCAGCAGGACCTGCAGGTTCATCTCGGCCATGGATCTGCTCCCTCATGTCTTGGCCGTCAGTGTTGCCCCCGGCCCGGTTGCAAGGGAAGGGGCTGGGGCCAGATCACTGGCATGACCGAACGCGTCGCCGATTATCCCCGCCCGCCACGGCTGGAGCCGAGCCAGCGGCGGATTCGCATCCGGCTCGGCGGCGAGACCATCGCCGAGACCCGCGCGGCCTGGCGGGTGCTGGAGACCTTTCACCCGCCCAGCTGGTACCTGCCACCCGGGGCCTTCGCCCCCGGCGTGCTGCGCCCGGCGGCCGGGCAGAGCTTCTGCGAATGGAAGGGCCTCGCCCGCTACTGGACGCTCGCCGCCGGCGGGGTAACGGCGGAGGCGGCTGGGTGGAGCTATCCTTCCCCGACGCCCGCCTTTGCCCCCATCCGCGACCACATCGCCGTCTATGCCGGACGGATGGAAGCCTGCTTCGTCGACGACGAGGAGGTCACGCCGCAGCCGGGCGGATTCTATGGTGGCTGGATCACGGAGGAGGTTACCGGACCCTTCAAAGGTGGGCCGGGGACGACGGGATGGTAAGCTCGGGTCGCGTAACATGACGCATTGCAACCCTTAGGCGCCGTCGTTAGGCTCCGGCCCGTTGGCTGGAACCACGATCCTGTGGGCCTCCATGATCGGGACCTGACACATGCGTAACACGATCCTATCCCTGGCCGCGCTGACGGCCCTCGCGGCCTGCGGCGCCCAGAGCGGTCCGGCCCCGACCACGGCCACCAGCGGCCCCGGCTCGCCCCCGCTGCAGCAGGAAATCTACCGGCAGCCGCACAGCGCCAATGCCGGCGCCGGCACCGCGACGATCTCGGGCGGCGACACCCAGGGCCGTCCGCAGATCACCCGCGACGGCACCGCCGCCGGCCCGGGCGTCGGCGGCGTGCCTGAGGATTACCGGCCGATGCGGAACCGCTCCAACAAGGGCGGCTGAGCCCTATCCCGGCGGGGGAGGGCTACTCCTCCTCCGTTTCCCGCAGCCAGTCCTCGGTGGTGCGGACCACGGGACGCGACGGGCCGGCATAAGGATCGACGCCGCCCAGCGTCGCCTCCACCGCCCGGCAATCCTCGCACAGCTCGAGCAGGGCAAGGCGGGACGGGTCCGCGAACATCCAGTGCCCGCTGGCAGCCAGTCGGGACTTCACCCGCCTGATGCTGCTCGCCGTGCCGAAGGGCTTGGCGCAGCGGGTGCAATGGAAGGGCTCTTCCTCCTTTACCACCATCGGCTGCGCGGCGGCCTCGGCGAAGTTCAGCCGTGGCGCGAGGCTGATCACCTGCTCGGGGCAGGTCGCGGCGCAGAGGCCGCACTGCACGCAAGCCTCCTCGAGGAAACGCAGCTGCGGCCGCTCCGGATTCGCGCTGAAGGCGCCGGTCGGGCAGACCATGGTGCAGGCGAGGCAGAGGGTGCAGCCCTCGGACGCGACCAACGCTGCGCCGAAGGGTGCGGCTTCCGGCATCGGCACTATCTCCGGCGCCTCGGCGGGCCGCATCGCGCGCAGCGCCTGGCGCAGCACCTCGCGCGGCGCGCCAAGCGGCAGGAAGCCCGCCGGGGCCCAACCGGTGCGCAGCGCCAGCGCCGGCGCCAGCTGCTCGCCGAGGGTGAAGGGGTCGTCGGTCTCGATCGCCGCCGCGCGCGGCAGGGTGGCGGCGAGGCCGAGCCCGTCGAGCGCCGCCGCCACGTAGTCGAGGTTGCGGAACATCCCCTCCGTCCCATGCCCGCGCCGGCCGGGCAGCAGCACCCGCACGCCCGCGGCACCCCAGGCGAAGCCGGCGGCGAGCGTCGCCAGGTCGAGCGCGCTCGCCTCGTTGAGGCGGAAGGGCAGCACGCGGGCGGGCAAGCCATCGCCATGCCGGGCGAGGGCATCGATCAGCGAATCGCCGTGGCCGCCGTCATGCAGCAGCAGCACCGGGTCGCGCCCGCCTGCCTCGGCATGGCCGAGCAGCAGGGCGCGCAGCCGGGCGAGGGTCGTCGCGGGCGGCGGCAGCGCGTAGGTCACGGCGCCGGTCGGGCAGACCGCGGCGCAGGATCCGCAGCCGGCGCAGATCTCGGCACTGATGAGCACGCTGTCCTTTCCTGGCGTGATGGCGCCGGTCGGGCAGAGGTCGAGGCAGCGGGTGCAGCCGGTGCGGCGGTTGCGCGAATGGGCGCAGAGCCCCGCCTCGAATTGCACGAAGCGCGGCTTGTCGAACTCGCCGACCAGCTCCCGCGCCGAGGCGATGGCGCGCTCCACTGCCGCGGCATCCTCCGGGTCGGCGCGGAGGTAGCCCTGCCGGGTCTCGTGGAAGAGGGCAGGAGCCCCGGTGAGGTCGAGGATCACGTCGCAGCGGCTGCGCGCCTCGTTGCGCGCCGGGCCCCAGGCATAGGCGGCGCGCGAGGCGGGGGAGGGCGCGGCATAGCCGTCCACCACGACCTCGAAGGCGCCGAGCCAGCCGGTTGCGCCGCGCGCCCGGCCACGGAGGACGGGGAATTCGGTGCGCGGCGGCGGCGCCACGGGCTCCGCCCCGGTCAGCAGCACGGTGATGTCGAGCCGGTCCGCCAGGCGCCGGCCGGCCTCGATCGCCGTCGCATCCCGGCCGAGGACCAGGGTGACGCCCTCGCTCCGCAGCGGCACCAGCGGCGTCTCCGGCAACGGGATGGCGGCGGCGGCGATGAGCCCGGCCATCTTTGGCCCGGCCTCGGCCCCTTCGGCCGACCAGCCGGCCTGCTCGCGCAGGTTGACGAAGGCGAGGGGCTGGGCGGCGTCCGCTTCCTCCGCCAGCTCGGCGAAGAGCGGCGCCTCCTGGGTGCAGCCAACCGTCACCGGCCGCCCCGTTGCCAGAGCGGCGAGGAAGCGGTCGCGCTGCGCCAGGCAGAGCTGCTCCGCGGTGCGCAGCTCGCCGCCGCAGGCGAGGCCGCGCTCGTCGAGGCGCATGCTGTCCTCGCAGCTGCAGACGAGGGCGATGCGGTCCGGCATTCGGTCAGGCTTCCTTTGCTTCCCCTGCTGGTCCTGCCGGGGCCGGGCGCATATATGCCGCGCGCCGCCTGCTTGCGAGGGAGAAGGATGGAGCTGCCCGACCTGCCGAGCGTCTTCGCCCCCCTCGCGCTGCGCGAGGGTGGGGATGCCATGGCGCGGGCGGCGGCGCTGGCCTCGGCGCGCGGCGCCGGGCTGCTCGCCTGGGTGCGCTCCGCCGCGCGGGCCGAAGCGGCGGTGGTGCTGGAGCCGGAAATGCCGCTCGCCGGGGCGCGGCTCGCCCTGCTGGCGGCGGCGAACGCGCTGGCCGATGCGCTGGGGGTGCTGGGCCCGCCCGAGGCGATCATCGGCTTGCGCTGGCCGGCCGAGGTGCTGGTCAATGGCGGAAGGGTCGGCGGGCTGCGGCTTGCGGTGGCGCCGGGGGCCTCGGAGTCCGAAGTGCCGGACTGGCTGGTGGTCGGCTTCGAGGTTGCGCTCGCTCCTCCGCCCGGCACCGAGCCGGGGGATGTTCCCGACCGTACCTGCCTGGAGGAGGAAGGCTTCGAGGCTCCCTCCGCCGCGGAGCTGGTGGCCGCCTGGGCACGGCACCTGATGGCGGGGCTCGACCGCTGGCAATCCGGCGGCCCGCGGCGGCTGGTGGAGGATTGCCTCGCCCGGCTTGAGGATGGCCGCGCCGAGGCGGGGCTCCGGCGGGGGATCGACCCTGCGAGCGGCGCCCTGGTGCTGGAGCGCAACGGCACCCGCCAGCTGGTGCCCCTCGCATGAGCCAGCTGCCGCGCACCCTCCGGCTTGATCCCTCGGACCTTGTCGTCTTCACCCGTGCGGCCGAGCCCGGCGAATGGGCCGTGCCCGGCGGCTTCGCCTTCTGGGACGAAGACCCCTCCGCCCTCGCGGGCAAGCGGAGGCAGGAATTCCGCGCCGGCTTCCTCGGCCTCGGCAGCTTCGGCTGGTCGACGCTGGTCGAGGTGGCCGAGGCCGGCGCCGCCGAACGGGAGGCCGCGCTCGCCGCCCTCGCCGCGCATATCCAATCCGCCTATGGCGCGCCCGATGCCGCCGCCGCGCGTGCCGCGGCGGCGGAGGAGATCGCCTTCGCCGAATCGCTCTGCACCCACCCGCCGGGCACGGTGCTCGCCCTCAGCCGGGTGGTGGAGGATGGCGCGGTGCGCGAGCGCTTCCGTACCCTGCATCGGCGCGAGGGCCCGCTGCCCGTCTTCGCCATCGCGGAGGAGGCGGACGAGGCACCCGAGCGGCCCGACCTTACCGCCCTGGGGAGCGGGGAACGATGATAGGCCCGGGCGATTTCTGGCTTTCCTCCGGCCACCACCTTTGCGACCGCGACGAGGCGGGCCGGCTGATCCCGACCGAGGATCTCTGGCGCGCCTTCCTCGCCCGGCCGGAGCTGCTGCCGCCGGAGGAGGCCTGCGCGGCGGAGCTTGCCCTGCATACCGGCCTGCTCGCCGCGCCCCTTCGCCCTGTCGCGCCCGACGAGCTGGCGGCGCTCGCCGACCCGGATGCGCGGGAGAACTGGCAGGTCTTCCTCGCCTTCCGCGAGCGCGTGCGGGCCGCGCCGACGCTGGAGGCGGCCTGGCTCGCCCTGTTCCGCGCGGGCGTCGGCGGCGTGCCGCCGATCTTCCTGCAGATGCTGACCCATCTCATCGCCCGCGCCGCCATGGAAGGCGAGGGGGATGCCTTCGCACTCCGCGCCGCCGAGGCCTTCTTCCGCCCGCAGCGGGCCGCCATCCATCCCGGTGCCCTGCTGCTGGCGGATGAGGAATTCCTCGATGCCCGCGCCGCGGATGGCGATCTCGGCAGCCTCGGCCGACTGCTGACCGAGGCCGGGTCGCCGCCGCGCGAGGTGGAGCTCGAGGTTCTCTCCGAGGCCAATGCGCCCGGCTATGCGGCGCGCTCCGACGCGCATGACCTGGCGCTCGACATCGCCGAGGGGCGGCCCGGCCAGCATGGCATGGCCCGGGCGCTGGAGCGCTTCATCACCCATGTCACCGGCGAGGGTGTGACCATCCGCCCGGTGCCGGTGATCGACGACCGCAACTGGACCTGGCATGTCGGGTTGGATGCCGAGGCGACCGCCATCGCCAACGACCTTTGGAGGGGCACCAAGGTGAAGCAGGCGCGGCTCGCCCGCATCCTCTGGCTCGGGGTACTGGAATTTGCCGATGCGACGCGGGTGCTGCCGCGGGCGGCGGGCCGCCCGGTCTATCTGGCGCTCGCCATGGATGCGGCCCAGCGGGTGAGGATGAAGCCGCAGAACCTGGCCGTCGGCCTTCCCCTCAGAACCGTGGCGGAGTCCGTCTGATGCGGCTCGAGGTCCCCGGCACCATCCGCATCCCCGTCGCCGTGCTGGCCGAGCGCCGCCCGGCTGCGACCCGCTGGGCCGACTGGTCCTGGCGCGCCGTCGAGGTGCTGCGCGAGGCGCCCGAGCTCCCGCCCTGGACCGTGCTGCGCGAGGAGGCCGGCCGCACTCTCTTCCTTGCCGGCGTGGCGGAGGTGGTGCTCTCGCCCACCGACACGCCGAATTACCGTGACAACCTCACCGCCGATCCGCCGCTGATCTGGGTGGTGCTGCGCCCGGTGGAGGCGGAGCCTGGCCTCGCCCTCCATGCCGTGACGGTCGATGCCGGCGAGGCGCAGCTCTATGCCGACAGCGGCGCCGACCTCCTGGAAAGCCTGCCGCTGCCCGACTGGCTGCGGCCGACGGTCGATACCTTCATCCTCCGGCACCATGTCGAGCGCGTTCGGCACAAGCGGCGCCGCGAGGATGCCGATCCTGAGGCGCTCGGCAAGCGCCCCGGCGGGCGGCGTGGCCCGTGAGCGAGGAGGGGTTCCTCAGCCGCTGGTCGCGGCGGAAGCGCGAAGCGCTGCGCGGCCCGCCGGAGCCGCAGCCGCAGGCCGAGGCGCCGCCCGTGGCGCCACCGGCCGAGGCCCCGCCGCCGGCCTTCGACCCGGACAGCCTGCCGCCGGTGGAGAGCCTGACCGAGGCAAGCGACATCACCGCTTTCCTCCGCGCCGAGGTCCCGGCCGCGCTGCGCCGGGCCGCGCTGCGCCGCGCCTGGACGCTCGATCCGGCCATCCGCGACTTCACCGGCCCTGCCGACTACGCCTGGGACTACAACGCGCCGGACGGCGTGCCAGGCTTCGCCCATGCCCTCGGCGGCGATGTGAAACGGCTGCTGGCCCAGGCGATCGGCGCGCTGGAGGAAGTTGCGGCCAGTAAGCCCGACGAAGCGCCGCCGGCCGACACGCCACCCGAACCCACTCCGCTTGAACCTGCTTCGTCCGAATTGGCTATGTCTGGCCCCGTCCCGCCCGAGATCGCCGAGCCGGTGCCGGAGCCGCCCTTGCTGGCCACGGAGGCCGCGCCGTCGCCGGAGGCCCCGCCCGCACCGCCGCCACGACGGCGGCATGGCAGCGCCCTTCCGGTCTGATGGCCGGGAAGGCCGCTCGCCTTCCTGGACTCATTCGGTTCCGAGTCAGCCCTCTGGCGTCGGGCCCACGCGCCGCTTCCGGCCTGAACGTATTCTGGATGAAATGATGATGATGGAACCTGCTGGCGTCGCATCAAGCGCCGTCGATCCGCTCGATCTGGAGCGGGCCCGGCTTTTTGCGTTGCTCGGACGGCTCCTTTCGGCACCGCCGGATGCTGGGCTTCTGGCGCGGCTGCAGGGTCTGCAGGGCGATGCCACGCCGCTCGGCCGCGCCCTGGCGGCGCTGGCCGAGGCCGCGGGCCGGATCGACGCGGCGCGGGTGGAGCGGGAATACTTCACGCTCTTCATCGGCGTCGGCCGGGGTGAGTTGCTGCCCTATGCCTCCTACTACCTCACCGGCTTCCTGCATGAGCGGCCGCTGGCCGAGCTGCGGGCGGCGCTCGGCGCGATCGGCGTGGCACGGGCTGCCGGGGTGTCGGAGCCGGAGGACCATCTCGGCTTCTGCTGCGAGGTGATGGCGGGGCTGCTGGAGGGGCGCTTCCACGGCATGGCGGCAGGCGACTTCTTCGCCCGGCATCTCGCGCCCTGGGCGGGGCGGTGCTTCGCCGATCTCGAAGGGGCGGAGGCGGCGGTGTTCTACAGGGCGGCCGGAGCGCTCGGGCGCCGGGTGATCGAGATCGAACAGGCGGCAGCGGCGCTGCCGTGACGAGGCGGAGAGGGTGGCTGCGAGGGAGGGGACCAACGCCAAGCGGCGCGGTTTCCTGCATGCGCTCGGGCTCGGCATGGCAGTGGTGGCGGCCTGTTCCGCGGCCGGCATCCGCAGGCGGGGCGGTTCGATGCCGGATACACGCTGGTCGTCCGGATCGCGGTGCCGGGGGCGGGCTGGTCGCCGCCTCGGGCCATGTGCTGATATTCGCCGTCGCCGACATCGCCGGGCGGCAGGTGGCCCATATGATCCACAGCCTGCTCGCGGTGCTGATGGTGGCCGCCGTGCTGGCGCATCTCTATACCGGCGGCCTCGGCATGGAGGGCGCCTTCCAGGCCATGGGCGCCGGGAAGGTCAACTATCATTGGGCCAAGGAGCATCACGCATCGTGGGTGGAGCAGGAATTGGCCGAGGCGCAGGAGAGCGCGGCACCCGCCGGCGCCAAGGCGGCCGGGGCCGACCAGGAACCCACCCATGCGGGTGATCGGCCTCGCCGGCTGGAGCGGGGCCGGCAAGACGACGCTGATGGCCCGGTTGCTGCCCGAATTGGGTGCCCGGGGCGTCAGCGTCTCCACCATCAAGCATGCGCATCACCGCTTCGATATCGATACGCCCGGCAAGGACTCCTGGGTCCATCGCGAGGCGGGGGCGCGCCAGGTGCTGGTGAGCTCCGAGAATCGCTGGGCGCTGATGACAGAGCTGCGCGGCGCGCCGGAGCCGGGCCTCCGCGCCTTGCTGGCCCAGCTTTCCCCGGTCGACCTGGTGGTGGTGGAGGGCTTCAAGCGCGACCGCCACCCGAAGATCGAGGTTCATCGCGCCGCCAACGCCAAGCCCTGGCTGCATCCGGAGGACCCGGCCATCCGCGCCGTCGCCAGCGATATCCGGCCCGCCGGGCTGCCTTGGGCCTCGCTCGACGACATCGGGGCGATCGCCGAGCTGGCGCTGCGGCATGCGGCGCCGCTCGAGTCATGGTAAGCCGCCGCCATGGCCCAGCTTTCGGATGACTGCTTCGCCTTCGGCGGCCCGCTGCTCTCGGTCGAGGCGGCGGAGGCGCTGATCGCCCAGCGCATCCCGCCCCTCCTTGGGGAGGAGGCGGTGCCGCTCGCCGAGGTCGCCGGCCGCGTCCTCGCCCGCGACCTCCGCGCGCCGCTCCCGCTGCCGCCCTTCTTCAACTCGGCCGTCGATGGCTATGCCTTCCGCCAAGCCGACCTGCCGCCGGGCGAAGGTGCCCTGCTGCCGCTCGCAGGACGGATCGCCGCCGGCCATGCGCCGGCCGCGGCGCTGCCGCCCGGACATGCCGTCCGCATCTTCACCGGCGCCCCCATGCCGCCCGGTGCGGATACCGTCGTGATGCAGGAGGATGCCGAGGCCGATGCCGCCGGCGTCCGGGTCCCGCCCGGCCTCAGGCCCGGCGCCAATGCCCGCCCGGCGGGCGAGGATGTCGCCGAGGGCGCCCTTGCCCTGCCGGCCGGCCGGCGGTTGCGGGCGCCGGAGATCGGCCTTGCCGCCGCCCTCGGCCTCGCCCGGCTGCCGGTCCGGCCGCGCATCCGCGTCGGCGTCTTCTCGACCGGGGATGAGCTGGCCTCGCCCGGTACGGCGCTCGGGCCCGCCAAGGCCTTCGACAGCAACCGCTTCACCCTGCTCGCCCTGCTCTCCCGCCTGCCGGTCGCCGCCAGCGATCTCGGCATCCTCCCCGACGACCCGGCGGCGACCGCGGCGGCCCTGCGCGCCGCGGCCGGCACGCATGACCTGCTGCTGACCTCGGGGGGCGTCAGCACTGGCGAGGAGGACCATGTCCGCACCGCCATCGAGGCGGGCGGACGCCTCGTCTTCTGGCGGCTGGCGGTGAAGCCGGGGCGGCCGGTGGCGATGGGGGTCCTGCCGAAGGCAGGCGGGGCTTTCGCCTCTGGGGGCACGCCGGTGGTCGGCCTGCCCGGCAACCCGGTGGCGGCGGTCGTCACCTTCCTGCACCTGGCCCGCCCGCTGGTGCTCCGCCTTGCCGGCGCCGCGCCCGAGCCCTTGCTGCGCATCCGCGCCGAGGCGGGCTTCGCCTACCGCAAGAAGGCAGGGCGGCGGGAATATGTGCGGGTGCGGCTGCGCGACGGCATCGCCACCAAATTCGAGCGCGAGGGTGCCGGGTTGCTGACCTCGCTGACCGAGAGCGACGCCTTCGCCGAGCTGCCCGAGCCCGTGCTCGCCGTCGCACCCGGCGATGCGGTGACGCTGCTGCCCTTTGCCGCGCTCTTCTGAGCCCGGCTGGGAGCGGTTTCCGTTCGCATTGGCTCACGGACCCCGTTCCCGCTTGTTGTATCGGCGAGCAGATTGCTCCGCTCAGGTGCCTCCGCCTGATCGGCGCTTGCTCTAGACCGGCAGCAGCAGCCGCGCCCGCAGGCCGCCGAGCGGGCTCTCCTCCAGCAGGATATCCCCGCCATGCGCCCGGACGATGTCGCGCGCGATGGCGAGGCCGAGCCCCGTCCCGTCCGGCCGCCCGGTCGTGAAGGGCCGGAAGGCGCCCTCCCGCTCCCCGGCTGGGATGCCGGGCCCGTCGTCATCCACCGTCACCTGCGCCCAGAGCGACTGGCCTTCGCCTCCCGGCCCGATCGGGTCGGGCCGTGGCACCGTCTCCACCGCGACCGCCACGCGCCGCGCATGGCGCCGGGCATTGTCGATCAGGTTGCCGAGGCAGCGCCGCACCGCATCCGGCCGCAGCGGCAGGGCGAGCCGGCCGGGCGCGGCCACCTCCACCGCCGCGCCGGAGCGCCGCGCCTTCGCTGCAACGTCCTGCACCAGTTCCACCAGGTCGGCCGGACGGGTCTGCTCCGTTCCCTCGCCGCGGGCGAAGGCGAGGTAGGCGGCGATCATCCGCTCCATCTCCTCCATGTCTTGGGTGAGGGCGGCGATGTCTTCCTCCGCCTCCGGCCCCCGCGGCAGCATGGAAACGCCGAGGCGCATGCGCGTCAGCGGCGTGCGCAGGTCATGGCTGATTCCGGCCAGCATCTCCGTCCGCTGGCCGACGAAGCGGCGGATGCGCTCCTGCATGCGGTTGAAGGCCGCCGCCGCCTGGCGTACCTCGCTCGCCCCCTCCGGCTTGATCGACCCGACATCCCGCCCGAGGCCAAAGGCCTCCGCCGCCGCTGCCAGCCGCCGTATCGCCCGCACCTGGTTCTTCATGAAGAGGATGGCGACGCCCGACAGCAGCAGCGCCGAGCCGACCAGCCAGATGACGAAGAGGTAGAGCGTCGCGGTGAAGAGGCGCTTCCGCGGCGCCTCCACATGCAGCACGCCATCGGGCAGCTGCACACGGATGATGACGCTGCGCGGGTCGCTCCCCCAGTCGGCATCGAACCGCGTGCGCAGCCGCTCGCCGAGGGCGGTGTTGAGGTCCGCCTCCAGCGGCAGGATCGACATGCTCGGCCGCCGCTCGCCCTGGATCCGCGCGCCCGGCTCGAAGGCCAGCGCCAGGTCGAGCCGCCAGGAGGCCTCGCGGAAGATCCAAGGGTGCTGCGCCTCCGGCTCGCGCCGGATCAGCTCGGCGACGAAGGCGACATCGCCGGCGACGCCACCCGCCAGCCGCCGCGAGATGACGTCGAGATGCCCGCCGTAGAAGAGCTGCAGCGCGACCGCCTGGAGCACCAGCATCGGCGCCAGGATGATCAGCACCGAGCGCGCCATCAGCGAGCGCGGCAGCAGCCGCTTGAGGCCCGCCATCACCGGTCCCGGCATCATGTCAGACCCCGTACTGGCATGGGCGCCCGGGAGGGGGAATTGGATCGCCTCGGCATGGCTCTACGGCCCCGGCCGCAGCACGTAGCCGCGATGCCGCACCGTATGGAGGTAGCGCGGCTCGCGCGGGTCAGGCTCGATCTTCCGCCGCAGCCGCGTCACCTGCACGTCGATCGCCCGCTCGCCCGCTTCCGGCGTGCCAAGCGCGGCGGCGATCTCCTCGCGGCTCAGCACGTCGCCGGCGCGGCGGGCGAGGGCGTCGAGCAGCGCAGCCTCGCCACCGGTCAGCCGTACCGTGCCCTCCGGCCCGCGCAGCTCGGAGCGCTCGGCATCGAACCAGCGCATGCCAAGCTGCACGGGCGCCACGGTCAGCGGCTGGGTCGGCGGCGCCACGCGGCGGAGGATGGTGCGGATGCGGAGCGCCAGCTCGCGTGGCTCGAATGGCTTCGCCAGGTAGTCGTCGGCGCCCATCTCGAAGCCGGCGACACGGTCCTCCGGCCCGCCGCGCGCCGTCAGCATCAGCACCGGCACGTCCTTGCCCTGGCGGCGAAGCGCCTCGACCAGCTCGAGCCCGGTCTCGCCCGGCATCATCACGTCGAGCACCATGAGGTCGAAGGCGACGGCGGCGAGCTGGGCCCGGGCCGCCGCGGCATCGGCGGCGACACTCACGCGAAACCCCTGCTCCGACAGGAAGCGCTGCAGCAGCGCCCGCAGCCGCGCATCGTCGTCCACCACGAGCAGATGGGCGTGGTCGGCGGTGGTGGCCTCGGCAGGCATCGGTGGCATTCCTCTCCAGGCGGCGCCGGGGGTCGTCACCCGGTCCCCGGCCAATCTGTGGCGGCGGGACCGCCAGGGAAAGATGCGGCATGCGGCCGGCCGGCGACCGGGCGCGGCCGCTGCTCCAGGCGCTCGAGCTGGCCGCGTGCCTCGGCGCCCATCAGCCCGCGCATCACCCGGCGGAACCCCTCGACCGCGACCGGCCCGGCCTCGCGATAGGCCCGCATCACCCACTCGCGCTGCCGCTCGAACAGCTGCCGCTCCAGCGCCTCGCCTTTCGGCGTCAGCGAGAGCAGGCGCTGCCGGCGGTCGTTCCGTCCGGGCGATTGCAGCACGTAGCCCTGCTCGATGAGCGGCGTCAGCACCCGCCCGAGCGACTGCTTGGTGATGCCGAGGATGCCGAGCAGATCCCCCACCGTGATCCCCGGCCGGCGGCCGACGAAATGCAGCACCCGGTGATGCGCCCGGCCGAGGTCGAGCTCGGCGAGGATCTGGTCGGCGCCGGCGGTGAAGTCGCGGTAGCCGAAGAAGAGCAGGTCTTGCGCCAGCCGCAGCTCCTCCTCCCGGAGGAAGAGCAGGTTGCGCCCGGCGCCGACGGGCGCTGTGGTCGGCGGGCCGTCAACGGTGTCCGGCATGGCAGCTATGCGCTCTCCCCGTAGCGGATTGGGTCAGTGACGTTGACACATTTTTCCCGATCATTCTAACCTGGCCTGGCTAGAAGCAAGGATATTGCGGGAGTACGCGGCTATGGCACTCATTCCTTACGACGACCGGGATGGCTGGATCTGGTGGGACGGGGAGTTCCTCCCCTGGCGGGATGCCAGGCTGCATGTCCTCTCGCATGGGCTGCACTATGCCAGCGCGGTGTTCGAGGGCGAGAGGGCCTATTCAGGGAATATCTTCAAGCTGCGGGAGCATACCGAGCGGCTGATCGCTTCCGCCCGCATCCTCGGCTTCGAGATCCCCTACACGGCCGAGCAGATCGACGCCGCCTGCCAGGAGGCCGTGGCGCGGAACGGCTTCACCGATGCCTATGTGCGGCCGATCGCCTGGCGCGGCTCGGAGGAGATGGGCGTCGCGGCGCGGCTCAACAAAACCCACCTCGCCATCGCCACCTGGGAGTGGGGCGCCTATTTCGGCGTGGAGCAGCGCATGGCCGGCGTCCGCCTCGGCATGGCCAAGTGGCGGCGGCCGGCGCCGGACACCGCGCCGACCGCCTCCAAGGCTTCCGGCCTCTACATGATCGGCACCATGTCGAAGCATGCGGCGACCGACGAGGGCTTCGACGACGCGCTGATGCTCGACTACAAGGGCGACGTGGCCGAGGCGACCGGGGCCAACATCTTCTTCAACATGGGCGGCGAGCTGCACACGCCGAAGCCGGTTTGCTTCCTCGACGGCATCACCCGCCGCACCGTGATGGGCCTTGCCCGCAAGCGACAGGTGAAGGTGGTGGAGCGCACCATCCGCGCCGACGAACTGAAGGATGCCTCGGAGGTTTTCCTCGCCGGCACCGCGGCCGAGGTGACGCCGGTGCGGGAGATCGCCGGCATCGCCTACACGCCGGGCGACCTCACCCGCATGCTGATGACCGATTACGAGGCGCTGGTGCGGCTGAGCCCGGAGCAGGTCGCCAAGAGCGGCGCCTGAGCGGAGGGGCGGGCCATGGACTTCGCCTGGCTCGCCTCGGCCACCGGTTTCGCCCTGGCGATGTCGGCGACGCCGGGGCCGAACAACGCCATGGTCACGGCCTCGGCGGTGAATTTCGGTCTCCGCCGGAGCCTGCCGCATATGCTGGGCGTTTCGCTCGGCTTTCCGGTGATGCTGGTCCTGGTGGCGCTCGGGGCAGGGGAGGTGCTCGCCGCCTCGTCCAGCCTCCAGGCCGGGCTGCGCTGGCTCGGCGCCGCCTGGATGGTCTGGCTGGCCTGGAAGATCGCCACTGCCGCACCGCCCGAAACCGGCACCGCGCCGCAGGGCCGGCCGATGACCTTCCTGCAGGCCGCCCTCTTCCAGTGGGTGAACCCCAAGGCCTGGGTGATCGCCGGCGCGGCCATCCTCGCCTATGGCGCCTCACTGCTGCTGGCGGCGATCTTCGCCCTGGCGGCCTTCGCCAGCCTCGCCTTCTGGGCGGTGGTCGGGCTCGGGGCGGCGAGGCTGCTGCGCAGCCCGGCGGCGCTCCGCTGGTTCAACCGGGCCATGGCGGCGCTGCTCCTGCTCTCCCTGGTGCCGGTGCTGCGGGGCTGACATCCTCCCCGGCAACGAGTTGGGAGGGGATGGAGATGGCGGGATTCCAGCACGGCATGCCGGGGCCCTTCGCGGGGATGGACCTGCCCTGGCTGCTGGCCGCCAAGGCCCGACAGCGGGGCGCGCATCCCTTCCTGATCTGGGCCCCGGCCGAGGGGCCGGACGAGACTTGGTCCTATGCCCGCTTCCACGCCGAGGCCGGGCAGCTTGCCGCCGGGCTGGCGCGGCGGGGCATCGGTCCGGGCGACCCGGTTCTCGTCCACCACGAGAATGCGCCGGCGCTGCTGCTCGCCTATTTCGCGCTCGCCGAGCTGGGCGCCATCGCCGTGCTGACGAATACCCGCGCGGCAGGGGATGAGCTGGCCTATTTCGCCGCCCATTCCCGCAGCGTTGCCGCCATCACCCAGCCGAGCATGGCCGGGCTGGTCGAGGCCGCGGCGCCCGGCCTGCGCTGGATCGCCGTGACCGGCACGGCGGACTGGGCCGCACTCTTCGCCGAAGGGGCCGGCCGCCCCCGCCGGGCGCCGGAGCCGGAGCGGCCGCTCTCCGTGCTCTACACCTCCGGCACCACCTCCCGCCCCAAGGGGGTGGTCTGGACCCATGCCAATGCGCTTTGGGCGGCGCGGGTGAATGCCGCGCATGAGGGGCTGGTGCCGGAGGATGTCCACCAGGTCTACCTGCCGCTCTTCCACGCCAATGCGCTCGGCTACTCGACCCTGGCGACGCTCTGGGCCGGCGGAACGGTGGTGCTGCAGCCCAGATGGTCCACGAGCCGCTTCTGGCCGGTGGCGCTGCGGCACCGCACGACCTGGGTCTCCTTCATCTGGTTCTCGCTCCGCGCCGTGCTGGAGGCGGAGATCCCGGCCGCGCACCACCTGCGGATGTTCGGCTTCGCCACCTCGGACCCGCCGGCCGCCGCCCGGCTCGGCGTGCCGGCGATCGGCTGGTGGGGCATGACGGAGACGATCAGCCACGGCATCGTCGGCAGCCTGCATGTGCCGAACCGCCCCGGCGCCATCGGCCGCGCCGCGCCGGAATACGACATCCGGATCCTGCGCGAGGATGGCAGCCCAGTTGGCCCCGGCGAGACAGGGGCGCTGTTCTGCCGCGGCGTGCGCGGCGTCTCGATGTTCCTCGAATACCTGCACGACCCGGCGGCGACCGCCGCGGCCTTCGACGCCGAGGGCTGGTTCGCTACCGGCGACCTCGTGACCCTGCTCGAGGACGGCTCCATCCAATTCGCCGACCGCGCCAAGGACATGTTGAAGGTCGGCGCCGAGAACGTCGCCGCCTCGGAGATCGAGCGGGTGGTGCTTGGCGTCCCTGGCGTGCACGAGGCGGCTGTGGTCGGCCGGCCGCACCCGATGCTGGACGAGGTGCCCGTCGCCTTCGTCACCCTCGCCGATGGCACCGATGGGGCCGCGCTGCCCGAGGCGGTGATCGCCGCCTGCCGCGGCGCGCTCGCCGACTTCAAGGTGCCGCGCGAGGTGTTGGTGATCGAGGACATGCCACGCGCGACGCTCGAGAAGATCGCCAAAGCCGAACTGCGGAAGCGCCTCAGATGAACGCCTTCACCGCGAGATAGAACCCGAGCACCCCGAGCGCCGCCTGCACCACGCGGCGGAACCGCGCTTCCGCCATCCCCCGCCGCAGCCTTTGCCCGGCCGCCATGCCGAGGAAGGCCGGCACCACCCCGGCCAGCGAGGCGAGGCCCAGCTCCTCCGGCAGCAGCCCGCCGCCCGCGAGGCCAATCGCCAGGGCCCCCGTCGCCACCACCACGCCGAGGCCGAAGCCCTGGATGAACTCGCCCGGCGGCAGCCGCAGCGCGACGAGATAGGGCGCTGCCGGCATCAGGAAGCTGCCCGTCATCCCCGTCACCACGCCCGAGGCGAGGCCCATCGCCGGCGAGACCCAGCGCTCCCGCCGCGGCCCCGGCGGCGGCACCGGCCAGCCGGAAAGCGACAGCGCCGCCGAGGCCATCAGCAGCAGTCCGAGCAGGCCGGAGAGCACCGTTGCATCGGAGCGGGCGAGGATGCCCGTCCCCGCCAGTGCCCCGATCCCTGCCGTCAGCAGGAAGGGCCAGAGCCGCCGCAGCGCCGCCCCGAGATGTGGCCCGGCGAAGGCTTGCCAAAGATTGGTGGCGAGCGCCGGCACCAGCATCAGCGCCATGGCATCGGGCAGCGGCCGGGTGAGGGCGAGCAGGCCGAGCGTCACCGTCGGCAGGCCGAAGCCGGCGACGCCCTTGACGAATCCGGCGAGAAGGAAGGCGCCAATCACTGGCAGGGCATCGAGCAGCATGGTCATGCCCCGAGCCTGCCCGCAGGCCCGCGCTCATGCTTCGGCATCGGCCGAAGCGCCAGCAGCCAGGCCATGCGCGCCCCGTAGCGGTCATGCGGCCTGGAGAGCGCCCCTGTCACCGGCGCATTCGCCGCGGTGCCAATGAGGACGCAGGCGACGAGCCCCAGCATCGTCCGGCCCCCGCACGTCCCCGGCGCGATTGCGCTGCAGGTGCCGCCATCCATTCGCCAGCGCCGTCCGCCACCAGCGGCGCGAGCGGGAAGACCGCGCCATGAAGCGAGAGGGCAGGGCGCCCATGCATCATCCACTTGCCCGCAACCGGCAGCGCCAAGCCTCTCCCCACAGCGCCAGCACCACCGCCAGGGGCGCGCCGAACCAGGGCGCCGCGCTCCCCGCCGCCAACCGGGGAAAAAGCACCAGATGCCACGCCCGCCCGAGCACAGCCTGCTGCACCCGCGCCAGCAGCCGGGACAGCAGCAGACCCTGCGCCGGCAACGGTCCCCGGAGGCTCAGCCGCCAGTGGCGGGCCTGCAGCGCCAGCCCATGGGCCGGCGGCTTGTCCCAGGCCGGCCAGCAGCCTCACGCCGCGACGAAAAGCTCGATCAGATTTCCCTCCGGGTCTGCGACCCGCATCACCCGCGGCGGCGCCCCGGACGGCCCCGGCGGATCCAGCACCGCGATGCGGAGGGTGAGCATCCGCCGGTGCCAGCGATCCAGCTCCGCATCCTCGACCGGGAAGGCGAGCACTACGACCGGCTCGCCCGGCGCGGCGGCGGCCGGGAAGAGCACGTCGCCCCGTGGCCGCAGAACCAGCGCCACCGGCCCCAACCCGAAGCAGGAGCCCGACCCGATCACCGGCAGGCCAAGCACCCGACCGTAGAAGTCCCGCTGCCGCATCAGGTCGTGGCAGGCCAGTTCGACGCGGGCGAGGGGGCCGAGGGTCAAGCCGGCTTCCAGCGGGCGGCGGCGGCATCGTCCGCTGCCTTGGCCTCGACCCAGCGCTCCGCGCCGCCCTCGAACTCCTCGCGCTTCCAGAAGGGCGCGCCCGTCTTCAGCCAGTCGATGAGAAAGGCGCAGCTCTCGAGCGCCGCGGTGCGATGGGCGGAGGCGGTCAGCACCAGCACGATCGGCGCCCCCGGCTCCACCCGCCCGACCCGGTGGATCACCGTCAGCCCGAGCAGCGGCCAGCGATCGGCAGCCTCCGCGGCGATGCGCGCGATGGCGCGCTCCGTCATGCCCGGGTAATGCTCCAGCACCATCGCCGCCAGCCCGTCATCCGCCCGGCACAGCCCAACGAAGCTCGCCAGCCCGCCGACATCCTGCCGCCCCGCGGTCAAACGCGCGGTTTCGGCGGCGAGGTCGAAGGGCGCCTCCTGGATGGCGATGCGCGGCGTCATCCGCCGGTCACCGGCGGGAAGAAGGCGACCTCATCCCCCGCCGCCACCGGATGGTCCGGCCCGGCGAAGTCCTGGTTGACCGCGGCGCGGATGGTCTTCCGGTTGGCGAAGGCTTCGGCATGGCCGGGGCTGCGCCCGGCGAGCCAGTCGATCAGCCCGGCCACGTCGCGCACCTCGGGCGGCGGGGAGAGCTCCTCCTCCCCCACGCCGATGCGCTGCTTCACCCATGCAAAGTAGAGGATCCGCACCAGCCGGCCTCAGCGCGGCGTCGGCATGGTCTGCACCTGACCGTTGGGGCCGATCAGGGTGGTGGTGTTGCCGTCGTTGTGCAGCGTGCCCACGCCGCCGCCGGGGGTGACGTAGCCTTGCACCCGGTCGGTGCCACCGGTGCTGGTGACGGGGCCGGCCGGGGTCTGGATCACCCGCCCATCAAGCCGGCGCGGCGGCGGCGAGTTGGCGCCGGGCGGCGGCTGATAAACATTGGCGCGCGGCGGCTCGATCTGGCGGACCGGCGGCGGCGGCGGGGAGGAGCTGCCACCAAGGCCCGGCGGCATGTCGCGCACCGGCGGCGGGTCGGTCGGCTGCCAGGTGGAGCGGCCAGCCGGGGCCGACATGCGGTCGAGTTCGCCGGGACGGTAGTTGGGGATGTTGCGCATTGCCGCGTCCGGATTGGCCAGCGTCGCACGCGGGCCTTCCTGCGCCGGCCAGACATTGCCGGCTTCCGGCTGGAGCGCGACCATCTGCGGGGCAGTGCCGGTGATGCGCGCAATGGTTTCGCTCTGCTCCGGCGGGGGCTCCTCCATGCGGCCCCAGGGCATGCCGATGGCGGCGCCGGCATTGGTCACGCCGTTCACCGCCTTGTAGCTGGCCCGCTCCGTCCAGCCGCATCCCGAAAGCAGCGCGGCCAGGCCGAATGCCGCCATCGATCCGCCAATCCGAATCATCGTCAACTCCTGTGGTCCACCCGGCCGGGAATCGGCTGCACCATGCGCTGCCGCCGGCCGTGCCTCAAGCGAAAGAGCGTCAGGGCCGTATGGCGGGTTCCGCATGGCGATCGGACGGCTTGGGCGGCGCGGTCGTCCCGGCATTGCGAAGCCCGGCGAGCAGGTAGTCCCAGCCGGTGACCAGCGTCAGCGCCGCCGCCGTCCAGAGCATCGCCTCGCCGATCAGCGCGACGGGCAGGAAGGAGAGGTGCAGCACGGCGGCCCCGGTCTCGCCGGCGATCAGCGTGCCGAGCGCGCCCATCTGGAAGCCGGTCTTCCACTTGGCGAGCCGGGTGACGGGCAGCCCGATCCGCAACTCGGCCAGATACTCGCGGAGGCCCGAAACCAGGATCTCCCGCAGCATGATCAGGATGGCCGGGTAGAGCGCGAGGCCCGGCAGCCGGTCGAGCCCGGCCAGCAGCATCAGCGCCGCGCCGACCAGCAGCTTGTCGGCGATCGGGTCCAGCATGCGGCCGAAGCCCGAGGTGCTCTGCCGCTGCCGGGCGATCTTGCCGTCGAAGTAGTCGGTGATGGCGGCGACGGAGAAGACCAGGCAGGCGCCGACATCGCCCCAGGGCGTGCGCAAGGCCACCAGCAGCACCAGCAGCGGGATCGCCGCGATGCGCGACAGCGTCAGCAGGTTGGGCAGGTCGGTCGGCATGTCGGCGCAGTCATGGCGGAGCCGCGCGCGCCCGTCCAGTCACGCTCTTCACCCCGCGCCCGGATGGAAGTGCTCGTGAATTTTCCGCGCCACCGCCGGCCCGATCCCGGGCGCGTTCTCCAGATCCTCCAGCGCCGCGTTCCGCACCCCGCGGGCCGAGCCGAAATGGTTGAGCAGCTTGCGCTTCAACGCGCTGCCGACGCCCGGAATCTCGTCCAGCTCCGATGTGGTCAGCGCCTTCGACCGCCCCGCCCGGTGGGTGGTGATGGCGAAGCGGTGCGCCTCGTCCCGCAGCCGCTGCAGGTAGTAGAGCACCGGGTCGCGCGGCGGCAGCTGGAACGGGTCGTGCCCGGCCCGGTGGAACCACTCCCGCCCGGCATCCCTGTCCGGCCCCTTGGCGACGGCGACCAGCGGGATGTCGTGCGCGCCGAGTTCGGCCATGATCTCCCGCGCCGCGTTGAGCTGGCCGAGCCCGCCATCGATCAGCACCAGGTCGGGCCAGGTGCCGCTCTCCCGCTCCGGGTCCTCCTTCAGCGCCCGGCCGAAGCGGCGCTCGAAGACCTCGCGCATCATGCCGAAATCGTCGCCCGGCTTCACCGGGCCGCGGATCGAGAATTTCCGGTAGGCCTGCTTGAGGAAGCCCGAGGGACCCGCCGCGACCATCACCCCATAGGCATGCGCGCCCTGGATGTGGCTGTTGTCGTAGACCTCGATCCGCTCCGGCATGGCGGGCAGGTCGAAGAGGGTGGCGACGCCCTGCAGCAGCGTCTGCTGCGCGGTGCCCTCCGCCATGCGGCGCTCCAGCGCCTCGCGGGCATTGGTTTCGGCATGCTCGACCGCCGAGCGCTTGTCGCCGCGCTGCGGCCGGTGCAGCTCCACCTTCCGCCCGGCCTTGATGGACAGCGCCTCGGCGATCAGGGCGCGCTCCGCCGGCTCGTGGCTGAGCAGGACGAGGGGCGGCGGCGGCAGGTCGTCGTAGAGCTGGCCGAGGAAGGCGCCGATCACCTCCTCCGGCCCCTGCTCGCCCTTGGAAAGGAAATAAGGCCGGTTGCCGTTGTTCCGCCCGCCGCGGAAGAAGAAGACCTGCACGCAGGTCTGGCCGGCGAGTTGGTGCAGCGCCACCACATCGGCATCGCCGATGCCTTCCATGTTGATCCGGTCGCGGCCCTGCACATGGGTGAGGCCACGGATGCGGTCGCGGATGGCGGCCGCCCGCTCGAATTCCAGCCGCTCGGCCGCCTCCTCCATCTCCCGCGCCAGGGTCCTCTGGATGGAGGGCGTCTCGCCGGACAGGAACTGCTTCGCATCCCGCACCAGCTCCGCGTAGTCTTCCTTCGAGATGCGGTCGACGCAGGGCGCCGAGCAGCGGCGGATCTGGAAGAGGAGGCAGGGCCGGTCGCGGCTGTCGAAGACGGTGTCCCGGCAGGAGCGCAACAGGAAGACGCGCTGAAGGGCCGTCAACGTCTGGTTCACCGCCCAGGCCGAGGCGAAGGGCCCCCAATAGCTCGCGCCCTTCCGCCGCTCGCCGCGATGCTTGGTGATCTGCGGGTAGGGATGGTCCTCGGTCAGCACCAGCCATGGGTAGGACTTGTCGTCCCTCAGGACGATGTTGTACCGGGGCCGCAACTTCTTGATGAGGTTGGCCTCGAGCAGCAGCGCCTCCGCCTCGGAGGCAGTGGTGATCACCTCCAGGCTGCGCGTCTCGTGCACCATCCGCCGCAGCCGCTCGGGCAGCCGGCCGACCTGGGTATAGGCGACGACGCGCTTCTTCAGCGCCCGCGCCTTGCCCACATAGAGGGCATCCCCCTTGGCATCGAGCATCCGGTAGACGCCGGGCGAGAGGGGCAGGGTGGCGAGCGCCGCCTCGATCACCCGCACGCCCTGCATCGCCGGGGCGGCTTCGGCCTCCTCCGGGGCCGGATCGGGCGTGGTGCCGGCTTCGGTCATGGACGAAGGCGGAGGTTGCCGGCTGCCATGGGGCGGCGGGGATTTCTCCACCGATCCTGTGGAAAACTCTGTGGATGCGATCCCGGAATCCGGCCGTAAATGGCTGTCATCCGCCAGTCATATGGGTTTGCGCGAATTTTGTGCACATCCATAACGTGTTGATTTTCAACGGGTTTGGGTTTTGGGCCCCGGGCCCGGCCGGTCAAGGCCTATGTTGGGCTTGACAGGCCCCTGCGCCATCCCCCGTGTCAAATTCGGCGGTGGATGATTTTCGCGGGGAACCGTTGGGGTGCTGCAGGTTTGTTACGGCCGGTCGCGGAGCCGCTCGATGGTGACCCCAACGCTTTCGGCATCCGGGAAGGCATCCGGCTTCTCGACCGTGACGCGTGCCGAGGCGACGCGCGGATCGGCCAGCGCCGCCGCGGCGATCCGCTCGGCCAGCGTCTCGACCAGCAACGTGTGTCCATCCTCGGCCGCGGCGCGGGCGGCCTTGACCACGCTCTCGTAGTTCACCACCCGCCGCAGGTCGTCGGGCCCGACCGAGGCCGGTGCCGACTCGTCCTCGACCGCCAGCTCCACCCCGACGATGACGCGCTGCGGACGCGCCTTCTCGTGCGGGTAGATGCCGAGCCGCGCCTGCAGAGCCAGGCCGCGCACGAAGACCAGGCGCAGCCGCCGCGCCGCATCGGGGGCGTTCATTCCTCGAGGGCCCCTGCCTCGGAGCTCGGCGCCCATTGCAGGTGCTGCCCGCCATCGAGGGCGATCATCTGTCCGGTCATCGAGGGCAGGGCGAGGATCGCAAGCGCCGCCCGCGCAACCTCCTCCGGACTCGTCCCATGGCGGAGCGGGACCGACTGGCACTGGCGGCGGAACTGCTCCTCGCTCTGCCGCGGGCTCGGCAGGGCGGGGCCGGGCCCGATGCCGTTGACCCGGATGCGCGGGGCGAGCGCCAGCGCCAAGGTCTGGGTCAGCGTCCAGAGCGCGGCCTTGGAGACGGTGTAGCTGGTGAAGTGCGGCGTCAGCGACCAGACCCGCTGGTCGAGCATGTTGAGCACCAGCCCCTCCGCCCCGGCCGGCAGGGCACGGGCGAGACCCTGGGCGAGCAGGAAGGGAGCACGGAGATTGGGCTCCAGGTGCCGGTCCCAGCTTTCCCGGGTCGCATCCTCCCATTCGTCGCGCTCGAAGGTACTGGCATTGTTGACCAGCACGCCGATCGGGCCGAGCGCCGCCGTCGCATCGGGCAGCAGCGCCGCCGTCTCCGCCTCAACCCCCAGCTCGGCCCGGAGCGTCACGGCCCGACGGCCAAGGGCGCGGATCGCCTCCGCCGTCTCCGCCGCCGCCTCGGCGCTGCCGGCATAGTGGATGGCGATGTCGAAGCCGGCCTCGGCGAGGCCGAGCGCGATTGCCCGGCCGAGGCGCTTCGCGCCCCCGGTGACGAGGGCCGCGCGGGGAATGGCGGGGGAGATGGGGACCATGCGCCGCGCTGTAGCGCGATGCCGGCCCGCCGTCACGCCCGCGGCTTCAGCCCGCGCCCCTGCATCACCGCCACCTCGCCGAAGCGTGCGCGCAGCGCCTCCACCGCCTGCCAGCGCGCCGCCCGCTTCGGTGCCTCCGTGTCGGCGAGGTCGCCCCGATCGGCGCCGGCGCCCGGCGCCAGGGGTTGAGCCCCGATGCCGATGAGGCGGAAGGGCGTGCCATCCGCCTCGCGCAGCAGCAGCGGCCGGGCGGCGGCGAAGAGCGTCTCCGGCAGCCGGGTCGGGGAGGGCAGCCGGGCATTGCGGGTGCGCAGCGCGAAGCCGGCCGTCTTCAGCTTGAGGACGACGCCGGCCGCCGCCAGCTCCTTCTCGCGCAGCCGCCGTGCCAGCTTCTCGCACATGCGCCAGAGCGGCGCTTCCAGCTCGGCGACGACGGAGAGGTCGCGGTCGAAGGTGGTCTCGGCGCTGATGCTCTTGGTTTCGCGCTCGGGGTTGACCGGGCGGCCGTCCTCGCCCCGGGCGCGGGCGGCGAGGCCCGGCCCGTCTTCGCCGAAGCGTCGCGCCGCCTCGAGCGGGCTGAGCGTGGCCAGCTGCCCGAGCCGGGTGAAGCCCGCTGCCTCCAGCCTCCGCGCCAGCGCCGGGCCGACGCCCGGCAGCAGCGTCACCGGCTGCGGCGCCAGCCATGCCGCCGCCTCGCCCGCGCCGATGACGGCGAAGCCGCGCGGCTTGTCCCGCTCCGCCGCCAGCTTGCCCATCAGCCGGTTGGCGGCGAGTCCGATGGAGACGGTGACGCCCACCTCCCGCTCCACCTCTCGCGCGAAGCGGGCGAGCACCGCAGCGGGCGGAGCGCGATGCAGCGCTGCCGTCCCTCGCAGGTCGAGCACCGCCTCGTCGATCGAAAGCGGCTGAACGAGCGGCGTCAGCGCCTCCATCAGCCCGCGGATCTGCCGCGCGGCGGTGGCGTATTTCGTCATGTCCGGCCTGATGACGACGGCATCGGGGCAGAGCGCCAGCGCCTTGAACATCGGCATGGCGCTGCGCACGCCGCGGGTGCGAGCGATGTAGCAGCAGGCCGCCACCACGCCCCGCCGGCCGCCGCCGACGATCACCGGCAGGGCCAGCAGCTCCGGCCGGTCCCGCTTCTCGATGCTGGCGTAGAAGGCGTCGCAATCGACATGCGCGACGGTGAGGCTGAACAGCTCCGGGTGCCGCACCAGCCGGCGCGAGCCGCAGCCAGGGCAGGTGGCGCGTGCCTCGGGCACCTCCTGGAAGCAGTCGCGGCAAAGGGCGGGCATCAGGCGCGCCGCAAGGCCGGCATCAGCGCGAAGCCAGCGAGCAGGCCGAGGCCGATCCAACCCGCCGGGCTCCGCACGCGCTCCAGCCAGAGGCTCTGGCCCCGGACCAGCCAGTCGAGCGCGGTCTCGGCCAGGACCAGCAACACGAGGCCGGCACCGCCCATGCCGAGCCGCGCCGGCAGCGCGGGCGGCACCTCCAGGTGGCGGGCGAGGCCGGGTGCCAGGACCGCCATGCCGAGCAGCATCGGCACCGCCTCCAGCGCCGCGGCGGCGGTGGCGCCGAAGCGGGGCGCCAGGACCAGCTCGCGCAGCGGGCCGAGCAGGGCGCCGAGGCCGAACATCGCCACGGCATAGGCCGTGCCGGCACGCAGCTCAGCCCGCATCCCAGAGCCTCGCCGCGCCGAGCACGCCGGAACTGTCGCCATGCCTCGCCTTGAGCAGCGGCGTCGCCACCACGTCGGAAAAGACGAAGTCCCGCCAGCGCCGCGGCACCGCGTCATAGAGATGCGCCATGTTGGAGAGGCCGCCAGCGAGGACGATGCAGTCCGGGTCGAGCAGGTTGATGACATGCGCGAGCGCCCGGGCCAGCCGGTCGGCGTGGCGGGCGAGCGCCCCGGTCGCCGCCGCATCGCCCGCGGCAGCCCGGCCAGGCAGCCTGCCGGCATCGCGCGCGCCTGGCCCATCGGCATCGGCGGCGAGCGCCGGGCCGCGGAGGAAGGTCTCGATGCAGCCGTGTCGCCCGCACCAGCAGGCGGGGCCGGGATACTCCTCCGGCGTCATCCAGGGCAGCGGGTTGTGGCCCCATTCCCCGGCGATGCGGTTGCGCCCCTCCTCAATCCGCCCGGCCGTTGCGATTCCCGCCCCGACGCCCGTGCCGAGGATGACGGCGAAGACGCGGCGGTAGCCGGCCCCCGCGCCGTCCGCCGCCTCGCTCATGGCGAGGCAATTGGCGTCGTTCGAGAGGCGGACGGGGCGGCCCAGCCGGGCGGCGATGTCCTCGTCGAGCCGCCCACCATTCAGCCAGGTGGAATTCGCCCCGCGCACCAGCCCCGTCGCCGGCGAGAGGCTGCCGGGGATGCCGATGCCCACCGAGCCCTGGCCGCCCAGCTCCGCCTCCGCCGCCTCCGCCAGCGCACCGATCAGGCTGATGACGCCGGCATAATCGGGCGGCGTCGGCGCGCGGCGGCGGAGACGGACGGCGCCCGCGGCGTCGAGCGCCACGATCTCCGTCTTGGTGCCGCCGAGGTCGATGCCAAGGCGGAAGGGCATGGCGCTTGTCATGATGGGGGCCGGGTGCTGTCCTCCCGATCATGTCGGAAACGCTGCTCGATGTGCAGGGGCTCTCATGCCCCCTCCCGGTACTGAAGGCCAACAAGGCGCTGCGGTCCCTCCCGCCCGGTGCGCGCCTGGTGGTGCTCGCCACCGATCCGGCGGCGGCGAAGGACTTCCCTGCCTTCTGCGCCGAGACCGGGCATGAGTTGGTCGAGGCCGCCGAGGCGGATGGCGTCTGGCGCTTCGTGCTGCGCAAGCGGGAGGCAGCATGAGCGTCCTGCTGCTCACCCACCGCGCCTGCCTCCGCCACGACCCCGGCGACTACCACCCGGAATGCCCGGACCGGCTGCGTGCCGTGCTTGCTGGGCTGGAGGCCGAGGAGTTCAGCGACCTCATCCGTGCCGAGGCGCCGGAGGCGACGGTCGCGCAGCTCGAGCGCGCCCACCCGCGCAACTACATCGACGCCATCCTTGCGATCCGCCCGGCCGAGGGCGAGAACGTGGCGATGGATGCCGATACGGTGATGAGCGCCGGCAGCGCCGAGGCCGCGCTGCGGGCGGCCGGCGCCGCCGTCGCCGCGGTGGATGCGGTGATGCGGGGCGAGGTACGCCGCGCTTTCTGCGCCACGCGGCCGCCCGGCCACCACGCCGAGCCGGCGCGGCCGATGGGCTTCTGCTTCTTCGCCAATGCCGTCATCGCCGCGCGCCATGCCCAGGCGGAGCATGGGGCGGCGCGCGTCGCCATCCTCGATTTCGACGTCCACCACGGCAATGGCAGCCAGGCCTGCGTCGAGGCGGATCCATCGATCCTCTTCGCCTCCTCGCACCAATGGCCGCTCTATCCCGGCACCGGCGACCGGCGCGAGCGGGGGGTGGGCAACATCTTCAACGCACCGCTTCGCGCCGGTGCCGACGGCGCCGAGTTCCGCGAGGCCTGGCAGGCGTTGCTGCCGGCGATCGAGGGCTTCGGGCCCGACCTGCTGGTGATCTCGGCGGGATTTGATGCCCATGCGCGCGACCCGCTGGCGCAACTCCGCCTGCGCGAGGCGGATTTCGCCTGGGTGACGGAGGCGCTCTGCGGCGTCGCCGGGCGGCGCTGCGGCGGGCGCCTCGTCAGCCTGCTGGAGGGCGGCTACGATCTCGATGCGCTGGCCGCCAGTGCGGCAGCGCATGTCAGGGTGCTGATGCAGGCCTGAGGGCCTCCATGGGGCGCAGGGCTGCGCCCGCGCTGCGCCATGGGCGGAACCTGCTGCCATTGCAGCCGTTCGGTTTGCCCGAATGGCATTCATCTCCCCCCTCGGCCCGTCCGACGCGTCGCTTCTCGCCCTTGCCGAGGCGGTACGAGATACGGGCTATGATTTCGTCACGCCGACGCCGGCGACCCATGCCCGGGTCAACCGGCGGCCTGGCAACGCCGTGGCGCGGGACCTCCGCGGGGTGTTCGGCTGGAGCCGGCCTTTCCGTCCGGAGGTGATGCCGCCCGGCCTGTTCGAGCTGATGCGCCGCGCCGAGGTGGCGGTGCCCGAGGCCGACGGAACGCTCTGGCGCAGCCAGGTGCGGCTCTCGACCCTTGGCGGCGAGTTGTTCCTGCATTCCGCCTTTCCCACCAGCGCCGCCGATGCGGTGTTCTTCGGCCCCGATACCTATCGCTTCGCCACGGCCATCCAGGCTGAGCTCGCCGCCCGCACCGCCCCTGTCAGGCGCGCGGCCGATATCGGCTGCGGCGCAGGCCCGGGCGGGATCGTCGTCGCCAAGGCCCGTCCGGCGGCGGAGGTCGCGATGCTCGACATCAACGACGCCGCGCTCCGCCTGGCGCTGGTCAACGCCGCCCTGGCCGGTGCCGGCGGAGCGACGGCCCTGCGCAGCGACCTGCTGGCCGGCGTCGGGGGCGCGTTCGATCTCATCGTTTCCAACCCGCCCTATCTGCTCGACCCCGCGCGACGGGCCTACCGGCATGGCGGCGGGGCACTGGGCGAGGGCCTTTCCGTTGCCATCCTCGACGCAGCCCTCGGGCGCCTGGCGCCGGGCGGCACCCTCGTCCTTTACACAGGCGTTGCCATTGTCGAGGGGCAGGACGCCTTCCTCGGAGCGGCCAAGCGGCGCCTCGCCGGGACCGACCTCGCCTGGCGCTACCGCGAATCCGATCCGGACGTCTTCGGCGAGGAATTGGAGGGCGACACCTATGACCGGGCCGACCGCATCGCCGCGGTCGTCCTCACCGTCACGAAGCCAGGGAGTTGACCGATGCCTGAAGGCAGCCTGTACCCGACGAACCTGCCGGAGGATGCAGCGCAGGATCGCCTGCAACGCCGGCTCGCCGAGTTGAACCGCCGCCGCTTCACCCCCTCGCTGCCCGGCGGTGACTGGGATCGGGAACGGGAGGAACTGGCCCCGCTGGAGCGCGAGGAGGCCGGCTTCATCGAGGCGCGGCGCGCCGCCGTCGCCGCCCGCGCCGCCGAGGCCCCGACCGATCCCGACGGCTTCGTCGCCTGGTTCGAGGAGCTGGACCGCACCGGCCCCGGCCAGGGCGACCCGCTCTTCCCCTGGCTCGCCGAGCGGGCCTCGATGGAGGAGATACGGTGGTTCCTGACCCAGGAGGTCGCCGGGGAAGCGGGCTTCGAGGATCTGGCCGCGCTGACCCAGATACGGATGCCGCAGCAGCCGAAGCTCGAGATCGCACGCAACTATTGGGACGAGATGGGCCGCGGCAATCCCAAGGGCATGCATGGCCCCTTGCTCGACGTGCTCGCCCATCGGCTCGGCCTGGATCCCCGGATGGAAACGACGGTGTGGGAGTCGCTGGCGCTGGCCAACGTCATGGCCGGCCTCGCGGCGAACCGGCGCTATGCCTATCACTCGGTCGGCGCGCTCGGGGTGATCGAGCAGACCGCGCCGGGCCGTTCGGCGATGGTCGCCAAGGGGCTCAAGCGGCTGAAGGTGCCGGCGGGCGACCGGCACTATTTCGACCTGCACGCCATCCTCGACGTGAAGCACTCGCTGGCCTGGAATGCCGAGGCGATCCGGCCGCTTGTTGCCGAGGACCCACGCTATGCGACGGCCATGGCCGAAGGTGCGCTGATGCGGCTGGAATGCGGCGCCGCCTGCTTTTCGCGGTACCGGCGGGCGCTGCGCCTCGCCTTCTGAGGCGGCGAGCGGTCAGAAGGGCGGCGGCGGGAAGCCGCGCCTGCGGTCGTTCTGCCTGTTCCAGCGCTCGAACTGGTCGCGGGTCAGGTTGCGCCGGGCCTCGCGGGGGCCGTTGATGGCGCGGTCGGTCGCCTCCTTCTCCCGCTGGCGGGCCCACCAGGATTCGAGCTGGCGCTGCCGCTCGGCAGGCGTCGCCGGGGCGGGCGGAAGCTGCTGCGCGGCGGCCGGCCACGCCGCGCCGAGCAGCCCGAGAAGGAGATGGCGCCGCATCATCACCCGCATGTCGTGCGCCGCATCCCCGCTTGCGAGGGGCGGCGCCGGACGGAAGGATGCCGCATGACCGATGCCCCGCCGCTCGCCGGATTGCTCGAGACCGCGCTCTATGCCGCCGACATGGCGCGGGCGCGCGGCTTCTACGAAGGCGTGCTCGGCCTCGCGCCCATGTTCGCGGATGAGCGTCTGACCGCCTATCCCGTCGGCGGGCGCAGCGCATTGCTGGTCTTCCTGCGCGGCAGCACGACGGCGACGGTGCACCTGCCTGGCGGCACCATCCCGCCGCATGACGGCATCGGCGGCGTCCATGCGGCGCTGGCCGTCGCGGCGGAGGCGCTGCCGGCCTGGGAGGCGCGGCTCGCCGCGCATGGCATTGCCATCGAGGGGCGGACGCACTGGCCTCGTGGCAGCACCAGCATCTATTTCCGCGACCCCGACGACAACCTGTTGGAACTGGCGACGCCGGGGCTCTGGCCGGTATGGTAACGGCCCGCGACACCCGCAGCGAGGCAAGACCCCGATGCCCGACACGCCGGTTCCCTTTGCCCCGGCGGGCACCAGCCGTGCGACGCATGTCGGCATCGTGGTCAGCGCGACGGGATGGATCGGCTCGCAAAGCTCGACCGGCGTCGCCACCGTGAAATTCACGAACAGCTACTGGCAGCCGCGCATCCTCTCCTACGGCCGTTAACAGCCGCTGCAGGCCGCGCGCGCGATCATCCCGATGCGGGCCGGCAGCTTCGCCTCCGTCACCAACCGGACGGCCTGACGGCAGTGCGGCGGCTCATCGCGGCGGGCCTGCTACGAGGATTGCCCGCGGGGGGTGGACTACGCGGATCTGCGGCCACGCCCGGCGGCGGAGGCTCGCGGCTTCCTCGGCGCCGGGCGGCTGCCGGCGCTGGGCGAGGCCATGCCGCTCGCCGGTGCGGTGCGCTGCGCCGACCGGGCCGCCAAACACCGTGGGGCGGGTGATGATCGACGGGCCATGGGCCTACCTGCTGCAGGAACCCGGGGCGGTGCTGCGGCTGGAGTAGGGCGCTTGCCCGCGGCGCGCCCGCGGCCTATGGCGCGGGCAGCAGGGGATCGTGGCGATGAGCGGGACGAATCAGCGGATCGACGGCAAGCGGCTGTGGGACAGCCTGATGGCGATGGCCGAGATCGGCGCGACGCCGAAGGGCGGCGTCAGGCGCCTCACCCTGACCGAGGTCGACCGGCAGGGGCGGGAGCGGTTCCGCGGCTGGTGCGAGGCGCTGGGGCTCACGGTGCGCGTCGATGCAATCGGCAACATGTTCGCCAGGCGCGAGGGGCGCGACCCGAAGCGGCTGCCGGTGCTGCTGGGGAGCCATCTCGACAGCCAGCCCTCGGGCGGGAAATTCGACGGAGCGCTCGGCGTCATCGCTGGGCTGGAGGTGATGCGCTCGCTCAACGACCTCAACATCCAGACCGAGGCGCCGATCGAGCTGGTCAACTGGACGGATGAGGAGGGCAGCCGCTTCGGCCATTCCCTGATGGGCAGCGGCGCCTGGGCCGGCGTCTATCCGCTGGAGAAGGTTTTTGGCCTCAAGGATGTCGAGGGCGTCTCGGTCGAGGAGGCGCTGACCGGCATCGGCTACAAGGGCGGGGTGCCGGCGAAGCCCTTCCCGGCGGACGCCTATTTCGAGTTGCATATCGAGCAGGGGCCGATCCTCGAGAAGGAAGGCAAGGCAATCGGCATCGTCACCGGGGCACAGGCGCAGGTCTGGTACGACGCGGCCGTCACCGGGCAGGATGCGCATGCCGGGACGACGCCGCCCTCCGCGCGGCGGGATGCGCTGGTCTGCGCGGCACGGATCATCGACCTTGTCGACCGCATGATGCGGGCCCGCGGCGAGGATGGGCGCGGCACGGTCGGGCAGCTGCACGTGCTGCCGAACAGCCGCAACGTGGTGCCCGGCGAGGTGCGGTTCAGCGTCGAGTTCCGCCACCCGGATTTCGGCGAGATCGAGCGGCTGGCGGCGCAATTCCCGCGCGAGGCGGGGTTCATTGCGCGCGATTGCGGGACGCCCCTGAAGCTCGAGGAGCTGTTCCGGCTGCCGGCGCAGCCTTTCGACCCGGGGTGCGTCGATCTGGTGCGGCAAGCGGCGGCGCGGCTCGGCCTGCCGGCGCGGGAAATCGTCTCGGGTGCGGGGCACGACGCGGTCTATGTGGCGCGGAGCGTGCCGACGGCGATGATCTTCACCCCCTGCAAGGACGGGCTCAGCCACAACGAGGCGGAAAGCATCGAGCCGGGCGAGGCGGAGGCGGGGTGTCAGGTGCTGTTCGAGGCAGTGGTGGCGCGGGCGAACCGGGCCATCTGACCGTCCCGCGGAGCCTACCGCAGCAGGCTCCGGGCCGGGATCAGCCTCAATCCACAAGCGGACCTCTCAGAAATTGAGGCGGATGGCGGCCTAATCCTCTAATTTTACTCCGAAATCTTCCGCGGTTTGAGCGGTTGACCTTTTGAAAGAGGCTGGGCCCAGCCCGCGGGTGGGGTGAGGCCTTCGGCCACCCAGCTCATGCCTGGGACGCCCCGGTGGCATCCACAAGTTTCAGCATGGTACCGAACGACGTTGACCATTGCGAAGCTGTTGCGGAAGCGACCGGTGCGCGCTGCTGCCAGTACGGCGCGGATATTTTTTCGGCGTAGCCTGCGCAACAATCCGGGCCACTCACCCGACCCGCTCTGTAAAAAGAAACCAGAACCCTATTGTGAAAAAATTTAAAGCTACCTAGAGGCGATTTCACCATCGCTGTCTCCATTTAAGGCAAAAAAAATCAGCGCGGATACTTTTTATGTACGTGCGATCTGATGGCAGCCCTATGCAAGTGGCGGTAGCAGACCATGAGCATGGGCGTGATCACGAGGATGGCTGGCAGCGGCAACTTCCGATCCGGACGTGAAGATCATGTCCGAAACCTCATGCTCTAATTATCCGTAGTTGAAATGTAGCCTTATGAAAGTTCATGTCTGGCAAGTGTGTAAGAGGCGTACGCATGGCTGAACAGCCTGCAACAAAGAAGGTTTGCAACCATCGCTAGTGCAGTGACTCATTCGGATGATGCAGGCAGCCGGTCGAGCTTGGCGAGGATGGTACCGGCGGGCTTGGTCCAAACGAATGGGCTCGACGTGGCGTTGTGCTCGCGGATGTAGTGGGCGATGGCCTGCTCGAGATCGGCGACGGATTGGAACACTCCTCGTCGCAAGCGCCTTCGGCTCAGCGCTGAGAAGAAGCCCTCGACGGCATTGATCCAGGAGGCCGAGGTTGGCGTGAAATGGAACACCCAGCGCGGGTGCCGCTCCAGCCAGGCGCGCACCTTGGGATGCTTGTGGGTGGCGTAGTTGTCGGCGATGGCGTGGATCAGCTTGCCCGCGGGCACGGCGCGCTCCACGGCGTTAAGGAAGCGGACGAACTCCTGGTGCCGATGCTGCGGCATGCAGCGGCCCAGCACGGTGCCATCCTGGACATTGAGCGCGGCGAACAGGGTGGTGACGCCGTTGCGCTTGTAGTCGTGGGTCATGGTGCCGCACTTGCCTGGCTTGAGCGGCAGGCCAGGCTGGGTGCGATCGAGCGCCTGGATCTGCGACTTCTCGTCGATGGACAGCACCACGGTGTGCATCGGCGGATCCATGTACAGGCCGACGATGTCCTCGACCTTCTCGGCGAAGGCCGGATCGTTGGAGCGCTTGAAGCTGCGCAGGCGGTGCGGCTGCAGCCGGTGGGTATCCCAGATGCGCTGCACTGAGCGCAGGCTGATGCCGCTGGCCTGCGCCATCGCCCGACCGGTCCAGTGGGTAGCCTGGCCCTGCGGCTCGGAGCAGGTGAGCGCCAGCACCTTCGCCACGGTTGCGGTCGGCACCGGCGCCCTGCCAGGTGGGCGGGTCTTGTCGCGCAGCAGGCCGTCCACACCGGCCAACGCGTAGCGCGCCTGCCAGCGCCATACCGCCGGTCGGCTTGCCGCAGCCTGACGGGCAATCTCAGCAACGGAGAGCCGGTCGGCGGACAGCAGGATGATCCGAGCACGTTGGACGTGCTTCTGCGGGCGGTTCCGGTCAGAGGTGATCGCCGCCAGTCGCGCACGATCACCAGCGTCGACAATGACGCATACTTCCTGGGCCATCTGCCCAGCTTAGCATGCCTCAGTAGGCGCGTGAATCGTCCGTCTGTGTCACTGCACTAGAATACTTTGATCGGTGCCGTAAAAAAACGGTTCCCTTCACGTCTTGCTGTGTCGATTTCGTGAAGCGGGACGTCTTTCTGTTTTTTGCTTTCTCCCGTACCCATCAATGGGCGCTTTGGAAGCGCTCAATCGCAGCCAAGAGGCGGCGAAGCGGGAGGATGTAATGACGCGCGTCTGGCTCAGTACTATGACAGTCTTCATGCTGGGCGCTGCTGTCCCCGCCGGGGCGCGTGACTTGGTCTATACGCCGGTCAATCCAGCCTTTGGCGGGTCCCCTTTGAACGGCACTTATGTCCTTGGCTTGGCGACAGCGAACAATCGCTTCCGCACCAGCCCGGAGCAACGTCAGCAGGAGCGGCAGACCTCCCTCTCCAACGGCCAGCAATTCGAACGGCAGATCACCTCGGCCCTGCTGAGCCAGATCGCCAGCAACATCGGTCAGCAGATCCTCGGCGAGAACGCCCGCGACAGCGGCACCTTCTCGATCGGCGGCACCTCGGTGCAGTTCCAGCGCATCGGCGGGCAGATCAGCGTCGACATCACCGAAGGGTCCACAGGGGGCCGCACCAACATCCTCATCCCGGCTCCTGCCTTCTGACCAACTGAGCCGACATGAGATCGCCCGTTTTCCTGGCGCTCGCCGCAGCGCTGTCCCTGACCGCATGCGGAAATTCCGCATCCCGCATGCTTGCCGAAAGCCCCACCCTTGGGCGGCGAGCGCCTGACGAGCTGCGTACCTTGCCGGCCCCCGCCCGCAAGCTCGACATCGCCGTCTTCGCCTTCACCGACCAGACGGGTCGGCACCTGCCGAACGAGAACTTCGCCGAGTACAGCTTCGCCGTGACGCAGGGCGGCGCCGCCATCCTGATCAATACCCTGAAGGATGCCGGGTCGGGCAGGTGGTTCACGGTGCTGGAGCGCAACCGCCTGGCCGATCTCTTTCAGGAGCGGCAGATCATCCGGGCCAACCGGTCCGAAGCCTTGGGTCCGAACGGGCAGCCCTTGCCGCCGCTCGGTCCGCTGCGGAATGCCGGCCTGATGGTCACGGGTGGGATCATCGGATACGACAGCAACGTCCTGACGGGCGGCATCGGCGCCAACTTCCTCGGCATCGGCGCCACCACCGAGTACCGGCGCGACAACGTCTCGGTCTACCTCCGGATCATCAGCATCCTGACCGGCGAGGTGCTGGTCAGCGTCACCACCGACAAGACCATCTACAGCGTCGCTGTGCAGGGCTTGCTGAGCCGCTATGTCGGCTTCAACCGGCTGCTGAACGCCGAAGCCGGCGTGACGACGAATGAGCCCCGGCAGGTGGCGGTGCGGCAGGCAATCGAGAAAGCCGTCTACGCGGCCATCCTCGAAGGCGCCAACCGGAACTACTGGAAGTTCGCGGACGAGGATGTCGGCCGAGGGTTGGTCGACAGCTATCTCGAAACCCGTGACGGCGACATCCCAGATCGGGCCACCTCGGTGGCTCCCACCAATCCACCCGCGGAGCCGGCTCGGCCCCGTGCGGAGGTTCCGCTGGTCGGACCTTTGGCCGACAGTGGAGAGTCGAACCGGCAGCCCGACACCGAACGCCCCGGTGTCGCCCAAGTGGGAAGCCGGGCCGCGCTGCAAGGGCGGGTAACAACGCCACAACAACTGGCCCGCTCGGCCATCGGGGACCTCTGAACCATGCGTAACCTTCTCCTCGCTTCCGTCGCCGCCATCGGCCTCAGCATGGGCGCCATACCCGTTTGGGCGCAATCCTTGGACAACCAGTCCGAAATCCAGCAGGCGGGCAGCGGCAACCAAGCCACCGTCGAGCAGAGCGGCACCCTCAACCGTGCCTTCGGCCGGTCGCAGGGCAATGGCAACACCATCCGCCAAACTCAGTCCGGTACCGGCGGCTCCATCCGGACCAACCAGTACACCAGCGGTAACACCGCCAACGCCACGCAGGCGAATGCCGGCGGCGGACGCATCTTCCAGACCCAGCAGCGCGGCGACAACAACACCGCCAACGCGACGCAGACCGACATCGGCGTCGGCACGGTCGATATCGAACAGGTGCAGAACGGCACTTCCAACAATGCGACGGCCTCGCAGACTCAGGTAAGCAACAGCCGCATCGGCCAGAACCAGAATGGCGACCGCGGCACCGTGACTGCCACGATGGGTGCCAACGCGTCCGGCGCCACGATCCAGCAGACGCAGGGCGGCGCCGAGAATAAGGCGTCGGCTAGCGTGTTCGGCACGCAGGTCGCCTACATCGAGCAGACGCAGGAGGGCACCGGCAACGAAGCCGCCGCCGCGACCGTCTTCGGTGGCAATCTGACGATCCGGCAGACCCAGGGCGGCGGCAGCGGCAACATCGCCACCGCGTCCCTGGCGAATGGCAACAACCACTCGATCACGCAGACCCAGAACGGCTCTGGCAACTACGCGCTGGCGACTACCTCTTCGGCGTCGGACGGCTACATCAACCAGAACCAGACCGGCGTGAACAATCGGGCCACCGCTCAGCAGAATGGCGGCAACGGCAACACCATCTCGCAGACCCAGAACGGCTCGGGCAACGTCTCCTTCGCCTACCAGGGCGTGGCTGGTGGCCGAGCGGACAGCAGCAGCATCACCCACAACCAGAGCGGCGATGGCAACACCGCCACCAGCAACCAGGGCGGTGGTACGGGCATGATCGCGTCGATCACGCAGATCGGCAATGGCAACACGGGCACGACCTCGCAGATCGGCACGACCCTGAGCGCCATCATCAGCCAGAATGGCAGCAACAACACCGCGACCATCACCCAGAAGTAATCTGGCGTGACAGTCCGGGAGGGGTGCTATACCCCTCCCGGACGTCTTCAATTTGGGAGGCTACGATGCGCAAATATCTCGCCGTGCTTGCCACCATTCTCACGGGACCCGCCATGGCGGCCGACAACGACGTATCGACCGATCAGGTCACCCAGCGGCTCGTCGCCCGCAGCGGTGGCGGAACAGTGGCAGATGTCGTGCAAAGCGGCGCCCTCAACAACGCCACCACCAATCAATCTGGCTCGGGCAACAGCGCGATCATCCGCCAGACCGGCTCGGGCAACCGCTCGACGATCACCCAGCAGGGCAGCGGCCTGTCGGGCGAGAGCATTCAAACCGGCAGTGGGCTTGGCTCGACCCTGATCCAGATGGGCAGCGGCCTCGGGGCCACCATCACCCAGAATGGCACCGCCGGGCAGATCAGCGTCACCCAGACCTCGCCGGGCATGACCGGCGCCACCATCACCCAGACGGGTCCCGGCACTGTCACGGTTCGCTAGACTGGCCCTGGCGCTGCTCCTGGGCGCCTTGTCCGGCCCAGCGCTATCCCAGACCCTCCCCGGCGCTCCGAACGTTCCAGCGGGCGCCTGCGGGGCTGGAAACAACAGCCCCGCCTGCCAGGACATCCGGCGGGCGCTGCCCAATCAGCGAGCGGCCCCGCCACTCCCGCCCGAGGTGCTGCGCGGCTCGCCGCCCGGTGGCATCGCCTCCCCCGGGATTGCCTTCAATGGCCCGCCGCGGAACGATATGGACGATGTCCGCGGCCAGCGCTTCATCCCGCCGGGCATCCGCGCCTTCCTGAACGATCGCCGGATCGACCCAGCAATCCGCGCCTACCTGCTCGGCATGGCAGGTCGCAACACAGATACGTGGACCCTGGCGGAGTTCCAATTCCTCACCGCGGTGGTGCCGTCCCTCACGGAAATCTACATCAGCACCTCGACGCTGAGCGAGTTCTACGAGTTCATGGGCCTCGATCCCGCCAGCCTGTTCGAGCCCCAACTCGGCCAAGGGTGGCAGGCGAGTTCGACCACCTTCGATCCGCGCTTCTATGGCAATACGCCCCGGCGGTGCCGGACCCTGCAACGGCAGGCGCAGAGCGATCCGAGCACCGTCAAAGTCCAGGCCCTGCTCTCCTGCGCGGATCCGGAGTAGCCTCTCGAGGCGCCCGTTGAGATCGCAGGCGCCTCTCCCCTCCATGACGGGAGCAAGAACGGCTCGACTGCGCCGCGGCGGGCGGTTGGCCGTTTCCGGTTCAACCGGCTCCTCTAGCCCCCCACCCACTGGGCGATCAGGTAGGCGACCGTTGCCGCCAGCCCGCCGATGCCGAAGGTCTGCACCGCGCCGCGCAGCGGAGGGAGGCCGGTGGCGCGGGCCTTCAGCCAGCCGAAGGCGAGCAGGGCGATGCCGGTCATCGTGGCGGAGACCATCAGGGCCGGGCGGGTTTCCGCCAGGAGGATGTAGGGCGAGAGCGGGATCAGGCCCCCCACCGCATAGGCGCCGCCGATGGTGGCGGCGGAGCGGGCGGCGCGGCCGGGGGTGGGCTCGGCGAGGTCCAGCTCGAAGCGCATCATGAAGTCGACCCAGCGGCGGCGGTCGGCGGCGATGGCCTCTGTCGCCTGGCGCAGGGTTTCGCCCCGCAGGCCGTAGCGGTGGAGGATGACGGAAACCTCCCAGCGCTCGCGGTCGGGGTAGTCGCGGATCTCCTGCTCCTCGCGGCTGCGCTCGGCCTCGAAATGCTGGGCGTCGGTGCGGGCGGCGAGGTAGCCGCCGAGGCCCATGGCCACGCAGCCGGCGGCGATCTCGGCGAGGCCGGCGGTCACGATCAGCGGATTGGCGGCGATGGCGCCAGAAAGGCCGGCGGCGAGGGCGAAGGGCACCGTCAGCCCGTCCGCCATGCCGATGACCAGGTCGCGGACGGTCTCGGAGGCGGTGAAATGCTGCTCGCCCTCGGGCGGGCCGGGAGGGGCGGGGGGGAGTTCCTCGCGCTGGGGGGCGGTGTCCATGCCGGCAGGCTATCGCGCCGCCGTGACCGCATCCAGGGGCTGGGTTGCCGGCCACCGCACCGCGGCCTATAGGGCCGACAACCCAGGAGGACCGCTGCCTTGGCCAGCCTCGAACCCGATTCCCAGCCCGATGCCAAGCCGAACCCGGCGCTCGCCTTGCAGGCCGAGATCCTCGCCCGGCCGGCGACGGAGGAGCGGCGGATGGCGGATGCGATCCGGGCACTGGCGATCGATGCCGTCGAGAAGTCGAAATCCGGCCATCCCGGCATGCCGCTCGGCATGGCCGATGTGGCGACGGTGCTGTTCAGCCAGTTCGTGAAGTTCGACGCCGCCGACCCGCGCTGGCCGGACCGCGACCGGTTCGTGCTCAGCGCCGGGCATGGCTCGATGCTGCTCTACTCGATCCTGCATCTCACCGGGCAGCCGGGGATGACGATCGACGACATCAAGCATTTCCGGCAGCTGCATTCGCCGGCGGCGGGGCACCCGGAATTCGGCGAGGCGCCGGGGATCGAGACGACGACCGGGCCGCTCGGGCAGGGCATCGGTAATGCGGTCGGCATGGCGCTGGCGGAGCGGATCCTGGCGGCGCGCTTTGGCAAGTCGCTGGTCGATCACCGCACCTGGGCGATCTGCGGCGATGGCTGCCTGCAGGAAGGGGTCAGCCATGAGGCGGCCTCGCTCGCCGGGCATCTCAACCTCGACAAGCTGACGCTGCTCTGGGACGACAACAAGGTCACCATCGACGGCCCGACCGACCTGTCCTTCACCGACGACACGCTGAAGCGCTTCCAGTCTTATGGCTGGGCGGTGCGGCGGGTCGATGGGCACGACACGGCGGAGGTGGCGGCGGCGCTGGCCTGGGCCGTCAGGACGCCGAAGCCGGTGCTGATCGCCTGCAAGACCATCATCGGCTTCTCCGCGCCGAAGAAGGCGGGGACGGCGGCGAGCCATGGCAGCCCGCTCGGGCCCGAGGAAGCCGCGGCGGCGAAGTCGGCGCTGGGCTGGAACCATCCGCCCTTCGAGGTGCCGGAGGGGCTGCGGGAGCGCTGGGAGGCGGTGGGACGCCGCTCGGCGGGGACGCGGCGGACTTGGCTGAAGCGGCTGGCGAAGCATCCGATGAAGGCGGATTTTGAGCGCGCCATCGCCGGCAAGCTGCCGGAAGCCTGGCATGAGGCGCTGGCCGCGCTGCGCGTCAAGACCGCGGAGGAGCGGCCGAAGATCGCCAGCCGGATCGCGGGGCAGCGGGCGCTGGAGGCGCTGGTGCCCTCGATCCCGGAGATGGTCGGTGGCTCGGCGGACCTGACGGGGTCCAACAACACCAATGTGAAGGGCATCCCCTCGGTGAAGCCGGGGGATTTCAACGGGCGCTACGTGCATTACGGCGTGCGCGAGCACGGCATGGCCGCGGCCATGAATGGCATGGCGTTGCACGGCGGCATCATCCCCTATTCCGGCGCCTTCCTGGTCTTCGCCGACTACATGCGGCCGTCGATCCGGCTGGCGGCGCTGATGCGCCAGCGCGTCATCCATGTGCTGACGCATGACAGCATCGGCCTCGGCGAGGACGGGCCGACGCACCAGCCGGTGGAGACGCTGGCGGGGCTGCGCGCCATCCCGCACCTCTTCGTCTTCCGCCCCGGCGATGCGATGGAGACCGCCGAGTGCTGGGAGCTGGCGGTGAAGCGGTCGGACGGGCCGAGCGTGCTGGCGCTGTCGCGGCAGGGGCTGACGCCCTACCGGACCGAGGCGGGGGAGAACCGCTGTGCGCGGGGCGGGTATGTCGTCGAGGAGGGTTCCGGGCCGCGGCGCGCAACCTTGATCGCCACTGGCTCGGAAGTGTCCATCGCCCTGGTTGCCCGGGCGGCGCTGGAGGCCGATGGTATCGCAACGGCCGTCGTCTCGCTGCCCTGCTGGGAGTTGTTCGCCGCGCAGGATGCAGGATACCGGGAAGGGGTGCTGGGAAGCGCCCTCCGGGTCGGCATCGAGGCGGCGATCGGCTTCGGCTGGGAGCGCTGGCTGGGGCCGGAGGGACTCTTCATCGGCATGGAGGGCTTCGGCGCCTCGGGCCCGGTGGAGGATCTGTACCGCCACTTCGGCATCACGGCCGAGGCGGTGACGGCGGCCGTAAAGAAGCGTATCGGTTGAGCCCGTATCGGGCTCCAAGAGAAGGAAGACGATGATGGCCGTGAAGGTCGGGATCAACGGGTTCGGGCGCATCGGTCGCCTGGTGCTGCGCGCGATGATCGAGAGCGGGCGCGACGACGTCGAGTGCGTGGCCATCAACGACCTCGGCTCGGTCGAGGCGAATGCGCATCTCTTCCGCTACGACAGCGTCCACGGCCGCTTCCCGGGCGAGGTGCAGGTCGAGGGCAACTCGATGATCATCTCGACCAATGGCCGGACCTATGCGCCGATCAAGGTGACGGCCGAGCGCGACCCGACCAAGCTGCCCTGGCAGGGCGTCGATGTCGCGGCCGAGTGCACCGGCATCTTCACGAATTCCGACAAGGCGGCGCTGCTGCTGCAGTCCGGCGCGCGGAAGGTGCTGGTCTCCGCTCCCGTCACCTGGGCCGAAGTGCATGCCGATGACAGCGCGCAGGCGACCATCGTCTATGGCGTGAACCACAAGATCCTGAAGCCGAGCCACCAGATCGTCTCGAACGCCTCCTGCACCACCAACTGCCTCGCACCGGTGGCGAAGGTGCTGCACGAGAAGTTCGGCATCCAGCGCGGCTACATGGTGACGATCCACGCCTATACTGGCGACCAGAACACGGTCGACACGCTGCACAAGGACCTGCACCGGGCGCGTGCCGCGGCCGTCTCCGCCATCCCGACCTCGACGGGCGCGGCGAAGGCTGTCGGCCTCGTGCTGCCGGAGCTGAAGGGCAAGCTGGACGGCACCGCCATCCGCATCCCGACGCCGAATGTTTCACTCATCTCGCTCGACGTGAACCTCAAGACCGAGGGCGTCACCAAGGAGATGGTGAACCAGGCGATGAAGGAGGCCGCCGAGGGCGAGCTGAAGGGTATCCTTGGCTACAACACGGCGCCGCTGGTCTCCATCGACTTCAACCACGACAGCCATTCCTCGACCTTCGACGCGACGCAGACCCAGGTGGTCGACGGCGCGCTGGTGCGGGTGATGAGCTGGTACGACAACGAGTGGGGCTTCTCCAACCGCATGTCGGACACTGCCGCACTGCTCGGCAGCCTCTGAGCCTGGACAACACGGCGCCCGCCGATGTGGCGGGCGCCGCATGAGGACCCACCGGATGCCCCGCTTCCGCACTCTCGACGACCTCGACCCCAAGGGCCGCCGCATCCTGTTGCGCGCCGACCTGAACCTGCCGATGAGGGACGGCGTCATCACCGACCGCACCCGGATCGAGCGGCTGGCGCCGACCGTTCAGGAGCTGGCGGAGAAGGGCGGGCGGGTCATCCTGTGCAGCCATTTCGACCGGCCGAAGGGCAAGCGCGTGCCGGAGATGTCGCTGAAGCCGATGCAGGAAGCGCTGGCCCAGGCGATCGGGCGGCCTGTCGCCTTCGTCGATGACTGCGTCGGGCCGGAGGCCGAGGCCGCCGCCGCCCGGCTGCAGGATGGCGAGGTGCTGCTGCTCGAGAACACCCGCTACCATGCGGGCGAGGAGGCCAATGACCCGGCACTGTCGGCGGCGCTGGCAAAGCTGGCCGATGTGTATGTCAACGATGCCTTCTCGGCGGCGCACAGGGCGCATGCCTCGACCGAAGGCGTGGCGCGGCTGCTGCCCTCCTATGCGGGTCGCCTGATGCAGGCGGAGCTGGAGGCGCTGGACGCGGCGCTCGGCAACCCGGCGCGGCCGGTCGTCGCCATCGTCGGCGGGGCGAAGGTCAGCACCAAGCTCGACTTGCTCGGCAACATGGTGAAGCGGGTGGACGTCCTGGTCATCGGTGGGGCGATGGCGAACACCTTCCTCGGCGCGCAGGGGCATGCCATGGGCAAGTCCTTGCAGGAGGCCGGGATGTACGACACGGCGCGGGCTATCCTGGAGACCGCCCGGTCGGCGAATTGCGAGATCATCCTGCCGAGCGACCTGATGGTGGCGGCGGCCTTCGCGGCGAATGTGCCGACGCGGGAGGTCGGCATCGACGCGGTGCCGGCCGAGATGATGGCGCTGGATGTGGGGCCGGATACGGTGGCGGCGATCGAGGCGCGGCTGCGCCAGGCCTCGACCCTGGTGTGGAACGGGCCGCTCGGCGCCTTCGAGACGCCCCCCTTCGACGCGGCGACGGTCGCCGTCGCGCAGTCGGTGGCGGGGCTGACGCAGTCGATGGGGCTGAAGTCGATCGCCGGCGGCGGCGATACCGTGGCGGCGCTCAAGCACGCGGGCGTCGAGGAGCGGATGACCTATGTGTCGGCCGCGGGCGGTGCCTTCCTCGAATGGCTCGAGGGGAAGACCTTGCCGGGGGTGGCGGCGCTGGAAAGTGCTGCCTAGGCTTCAGGCAAGTGTGACGAAAGCTTACTGGACGGTTAACGGCGGCGGGCGCCATGCTGCGGCATGCGCATCCCGCCCCGCGACCGCCGCCATCGTGCTCCCGCCTTTACCGGGGATTCAGACCTCGAGGGCATGATCCGGCGCATGATCAGCACCAATGCGCTCGCCGCCTTCACGACGCAGGTGGCACAGACCAGGCCGGCCCAGCCGGTCCGGGGCATCAGCCCGGGGCAGAACGGTCCGGCCCCCGATGTCCAGCCGCCCCAGCGGACGCTGGAGGCGGTGCCCACGGCGCCGAGCCGCCCGCCACCGCGCGGCTCCTTGCTCGACCTGCGCGTCTGAGCGTGCCCATCGGAGCTTGCACTGACCGGAGGGGCCGCCCATCCTCTCCTCATGGCGAGCTTTGTACGCACCACTCCGGAAGGTGAGGATCGCGAGCGGCTAACCTGTGCCGATTGCGGCTTCATCGCCTATGAGAACCCCAAGATCGTCGTCGGCAGCGTCGTCGGGGTCGGGGAGCAGGTGATGCTCTGCCGAAGGGCGATCGAGCCCCGGCGCGGCTTCTGGACCCTTCCGGCCGGGTACATGGAAATGGCCGAGACGGTGGAGGAAGGCGCCCGGCGCGAGGCCTGGGAGGAGGCGCAGGCGCGCATCGCCATCGAGGGCGTGCTCGCCATCTATTCCATTGCCCGAATCGGGCAGGTGCAGGTGATCTTCCGCGCGGGGCTGGCCGAGCCGGGCTTCGCGCCGGGGCCGGAGAGCCTCGACGTGCGGCTGTTCGGCTGGGAGGAGATTCCCTGGGGCGAGATCGCCTTTCCCTCGGTCCACTGGGCGCTCCGGCAGTGGCGGGAGGCGGCGGGGCGGCCGCTCGGCCTGCCGGCGATGAACCCGCCCGAGGATGCGCGGGGGATGCGGCCACTGCCGGGGGATGGGTTGTGATGCGGCGGATCCTGCTCGCGCTGCTGCTGCATGCTGGGCCGTCGCTGGCGGAGGAGGCGGCCGTGCTCTCGCCGGGGCCTGAGGTCCGGCTGCCCGAGCGGGCGGCGCAGGCGCGGCCGCGGCCGAGGGGACCGGCGCTGCGGAAGCCGCCGGCCCTCAATCTCTCGAAGCAGGCGGCGCTGCCCTTGCCGCCGCGTCAGCCGCAATTCGGCAACCTGGCGCCGGTGCCGAACCGCTCGGTGGAGCGGCAGGCGCCCCTGCCGAACCCGCGGACGACCCTCAGCCCCAGCCTGCTCTACCGCAACCTGCCGGGGCGGGGCCTGGCCGAGGAAGGCACACCAAGCCTGCTGGAGGACAAGCTCTACCGGCCGGCGCCGGGAGCGAGACTCAGGGTGCCCTTCGCGTATTGATCCTACTGCGGCTTGAGGCCGCGGCCGGCCTCCCACACCGGGTCGGGTGTGGTCCAGAGCACCGGGTCGCGCATGGCGGCAGAGAGGGCCTTGGTCACGGCGGAGAAGATGGCTTCGCCCTTCTCGGCGGTCGCAGCGCGCGGGTCGCCGCGGACGCCGGTGCGGGGGGCGCGCTCCTCGAAGGAATAGAAGCGGACGAAGCCGGCGGGCGGGTTCGGCGGTGGGTTGGAGAGGCTTTCGGCAATCTTCTCCCGGCGGACCTGGGCGGCGTCGAGCGCCAGCCAGAGGCTGGTCTCGCCCTCGCAGGCATGCTGCACGCCGGGCTGGGTCGTCAGGATGGCGGCGATCTCCTTCGACGCGACCTGGGGCCAGGTGGTGGTGACGATGGGGATGCCGAATTCCACCGCCAGCTCGCGGCCGGCGACGGCCAGCGGGTCGATGTTGCCGCCATGGCCGTTGACGATCAGCAGGCGGCGGAAGCCGTCGGCCACGAGCGAGCAGACGACGCAGCGGAGCACGGCCTGGAAGGTGGCGTGGTCAAGCGTGATGGTGCCGCCGAAGGGCAGGTGATGCTCCGAGAGACCGAGCCAGATCGGGGGGAGGACGGCGACGGGGAGGTCCTCGGCGACGGCGGCGGCGGCGCGGAGGGCGAATTCATGGGCGCAGGCGCTGTCGGTCCAGACCGGCAGATGGGGTCCGTGCTGCTCGAGGCTGCCGATAGGGAGGATGACGAGGGCGTCGCGGGCGGCCAGCGCCTTCAGCTCGGGGCCGGTCATGCGGTCCCAGCGAATCTCTGTGGGCATGGGTGGTGGTTCCTTTCCTTGGGAACGGGAGGGGCTCTGTCCCTCTCGCGCTCTCCCCGCCAAAAGCCCTCCGGGCTGTGCGGGCCCCATGCCGATGTTGAGCGGCAATGGGGAGCCCGGGTGGGGGAGTTTGAGGGGCCACGCCCCCTCGATCAACGGGCCGCGGCGATCGCCGCCATGACATCGGCCACCGTCTCCCGCACCGCGACGTCCGTGGCGAAGCGCAGCCCGGCGACGACGATGGCGGCGCGGGCGCCGGCCGCATGGCGCTCCTCCGAGGGGCGGACCAGGACGATCCGGTCGAGCGCCAGGTAGGTGCGGGCGCCGTTGAGGTCGGTCAGCGGGACGAGGCGGAGGCCGGCGGCCTGCAGGCGGCGGATGACGGCATCGAGGCCCTCGCTGCTGCGCTGCTGGACGAAGGCGGTGGTGTCGAGAATGGTCGCGCCGTCGAGCCGGGCGACGCGGACGACCTGCATGGCATTCAGCCGGACCGGGGCGCGGCCCTCGGCGGGGAACAACTCGACGAAGCTCGCGGGCGAATCCTGGGCGGCGGCCGCGGGAGCGAGGAGCAGCAGCGGCAGGACCCGCCGGGGGATCATGGCAGGCCGACCAAGCCCCTGGCATAGTCGCGGGCAGTGAAGGGGCGGAGGTCGGCGGCCTTCTCGCCGACGCCCACCACATGCACGGGCAGGCCGAATTCCTGGGCCAGCGCCACGACGACCCCGCCCTTGGCGCTGCCGTCGAGCTTGGTGACGGCGAGGCCGGTGACGTCGACCATCTCCTTGAAAACCTTCACCTGCTGCACGGCATTCTGGCCGGTGGTGGCGTCGAGCACGAGCAGGACGGAATGCGGCGCCTCGGGATCGACGCGCTTCATCACGCGGATGACCTTGCGCAGCTCCTCCATCAGCGCCGTCTTGTTGTGCAGGCGGCCGGCGGTATCAACCAGCAGCACCTGGACGCCCTCGGCGCGGGCGGCGGTCAGCGCGTCGAAGGCGAGGCCGGCGGCGTCGGCGCCTTCCTTCGCGGGGGTGAAGACGCGGGCGCCGGTGCGCTCGCCCCAGATCTGCAGCTGCTCGACGGCGGCGGCGCGGAAGGTGTCGCCGGCGACGAAGGCGCAGGAAAGGCCCCCCTCGCGGTATTGCTGGCCGAGCTTGGCGATGGTCGTCGTCTTGCCGGTGCCGTTGACGCCGACCACCAGCACGACATGCGGGGCGCGCGCCGGGTCGAGCACCAGGGGCTGGGCGACGGGGGCCAGGATCGTGCCGATCTCCTCGGCGAGCGCGGCCTTCACCTCCTCATCGGTCACTTCCTTGCCGAAGCGGGTGCGCCGGAAGCCCTCCACGATGCGGCGGCTGGCAGCGACGCCGAGATCGGCGGTGATGAGCGTCTCCTCCAGCTCCTCCAGGGCTTCCTCGTCGAGGCGGCGCTTGCGGAAGAGGGTGGTGACGCTGTCGGTGAGGCGGGCGGTAGAGCGGGAAAGGCCGGCGCGGAGGCGGGAGAACCAGCCGGCACGGGCGGCTTCCTCCGGCTCGTCAACCGGGAGGGGGGGAGTGGGGAGCGAGGCGGGGGGCGGCTGCGGCTCGGCTTCGGGCTCGGCTTCGAAGCCGGCCTCGCGCAACGCGGCCTCCTCCTCGGGGGTGAGGGTGATCTCGAAGGGGGCAGGTTCCGGCGCGGGTTCGGGCGCGGCGCCGAGGCGGGCGAGGGGGGAGGGGGCGGTGAAGGGAGGCGGGACCGGGATGGGCGAGGCAGGCAGGCCCGGCATGGCGGCGGAGGGAAGGGTCGGCGTGCCCAGCGGTGTCTCCGGCTCTGGCAACTGGCCCGGCGGGGTGGAGAGTGGGGCTTCCGCCTCGCTCGGCTTGCTGCGGATGCGGCCGAGCCAGTCCTTCAGCGCCATGGTCAGGCGGCCTCGGCGAGGAGGCCGCCGGCATCGGCGGCGGTGACGCGGAGCCGATGCAGGGTGCCGGGCTCGGCCTGGCCGGCGGCCAGGCGGATCGGGGCGAAATGCGCGGTGTGGCCGCGATCGTCACGCTCGAACAGCACGGATTCCTCCTGACCAAGGCGGGCGGCGTAGAAGCGGGCGGCGCCCGCCGCGCCCGCCGCGCGGAGGCGGGCGGCACGGGCCTTCCGCACCGGCATGGGCACGGCGGGCATGCGGGCGGCCGGCGTGCCGGGGCGCTCGGAGTAGGGAAAGACGTGCAGGAAGGCGAGTTCCATCTCCGCGACGAGGTCGAGCATCTCGGCGAACTGCTCCTCCGTCTCGGTGGGAAAGCCGGCGATGAGGTCGGCGCCGAAGGCGATCCCGGGCCGCAGCGCGCGGGCGCGGCGGACGACGGCGAGGGCGTCGGCCTTGAGGTGGCGGCGCTTCATGCGCTTCAGGATGAGATCGGCGCCGTGCTGCAGCGAGAGGTGGAGGTGCGGCATCAGCCGAGGCTCCTCGGCGATGAGGCGCCAAAGGTCGTCGTCGATCTCGACCGGGTCGAGGGAGGAGAGGCGGAGGCGGGGCAGCTCCGGCACTAGGGCCAGGAGGCGGCGGATCATCTGGCCGAGGCGGGGCTGGCCGGGAAGGTCGGGACCGTAGCTGGTGATGTCGACGCCGGTGAGGACGACCTCCTTGTAGCCATGGGCGACGAGGGCGCGGACCTGCTCGACGATGGCGCCGATGGGGACGGAACGGGAGGGGCCGCGGCCGAAGGGGATGACGCAGAAGGTGCAGCGGTGGTCGCAGCCCTGCTGCACCTGGACGAAGGCGCGGGCGCGGCCGGCGAACTCGGTGACCAGATGGGCCGCCGTCTCGGTGGCGGCCATGATGTCCGTCACGGGCGCGGGGGGCGAATCCTGGGCCCAGGCTTCCGGCTTCAGCTTGTCGGCATTGCCGATGACGCGGGTGACGCCGGGCAGGCCAGCCCACTTGTCGGGGGCGATCTGCGCGGCGCAGCCGGTGACGATGATCGGCGTGCCGGGGTTCTCGCGGGCGGCGCGGCGGATGGCCTGGCGGGCCTGGCGCTCGGCCTCGGCGGTGACGGCGCAGGTGTTGACGATGATGCCCTGCTGCCCGGCCTTGCCTGCAAGGTCGCGCATCGCCTCGGACTCGTAGGTGTTGAGGCGGCAGCCGAAGGTCAGAAGCTCAAGCGTCACAGCGGAAGGCCGTCGAGGTCGATGGTGCCGGTGAAGGCGGTGGCGACGGGGCCGGTCATCAGAACATGGCCGTCCGCGCGCCATTCGATGTGGAGGTCGCCGCCGGGGAGGGAGACGGTCGCGGCGCGGCCGGTGAGGCCGCGGCGGGCGGCGTTCACCAGGGCCGCGCAGGCGCCGGAGCCGCAGGCGAGCGTCAGGCCGGCGCCGCGTTCCCAGACGGTGAGGCGGATGTGCTCCGGGTTCAGGACCTGGACGAAGCCGATATTGGCGCGGTCGGGGAAGAGCGGGTCGTGCTCCAGCCGGGGGCCGAGGGTTGCGACCGGGACTGCGTCGAGGTCGGGGACGAAGAGCGTCGCATGGGGGTTGCCCATGGAGCAGGCGGCGGCGTCCTCGAACGGCAAGTGGAGGGTGTCCATGGCGCGGGCGAGGGGGACGTCCTGCCAGCCGAGGCGGGCGGGACCCATGTCGACGCGCCAGAGATCACCGAGGCGCTCGGCGGGCAGGTCGCCGCTGATGGTGCGGATGGTGACGCGGTCGGCGGCGGTCTCGGCGGCGACGAGGGAGGCGATGCAGCGGGTGGCGTTGCCGCAGGCGCCGGCCTCGGAGCCGTCCGGGTTGCGGATGCGCATGAAGGCATCGGCGCCGTCGCGGCCGGGCTCAAGCACGATGAACTGGTCGCAGCCGATGCCCCGCCGGCGGTCGGCGATGGCGGCGGCGCGGGCAGCGCTCATCGGCAGCGTCTGGGCGCGGGCGTCGAGCACGACGAAGTCGTTGCCGAGGCCGTGCATCTTGCGGAAGGGAACCATCACGGGGGAGATATGCCCCGTTGGGGGCGCGGTTCCAACCCCGCGCATGGCCGGGACGGACGGTGCCCGGGCCCGCCCGGGCACGACGCGGGCGGCTAGCGCTTCAGGATGGAGCCGAGCAGGCCGCGGACGACCGCCTGGCTGATCTGGCGGCCGACCGAGCTGCCGATGCTGCGGGCGGCGGATTTCGCCATGGATTCGGCGACGCCTTCGCGCTTGCCGCCGCGGCCGGTGAGGATGTTGCCAAGGATGTCGCCCATGCTTCCCCCTTGGCCGCCTTGCGGGATTTGCGGGATGCGGCTGCCGCGGGCCGGCGGCGGCGCGGGCAGGGGGGGCAGGGAGGTGGCGCCGCCCCAAGGGTTGCTGTCGCGGGTCGGAGCAGGGCCGCTGCGCCAGGGGCCGGAGGCGGGGGCGGCGGTGGCGCGGCCCTGGAGGCGTTCATAGGCGGAGTCGCGGTCGATCGCCTCGTCGTAGCGGCCGGCCAGTGGGCTCACCTTCAGCGTGGCGGCGCGTTCCTCCGGCGTGATGGCACCGATGCGGCCGCGCGGCGGGAGGATGCGGGCGCGTTCGACCGGGCTCGGGGTGCCGTCCTCCTGCAACGTCGAGACCAGGGCCTCGCCGACGCCGAGATGGGTGATGGCGTCCTCGACGCGGAGCTTGGGGTTGGGGCGGAAGGTTTCGGCGGCGGCGCGGACGGCCTTCTGCTCGGCGGGGGTGAAGGCGCGGAGCGCGTGCTGCACGCGGTTGCCGAGCTGGCCGAGCACCGTAGCCGGGAGGTCGAGCGGGTTCTGGGTGACGAAGTAGATGCCCACCCCCTTGGAGCGGATCAAGCGGACGACGGTCTCCACCTTCTCGACCAGGGCCTTCGGCGCGTCGCGGAACAGGAGATGCGCCTCGTCGAAGAAGAAGACGAGCTTGGGCTTGGGGAGGTCGCCAACCTCCGGGAGTTCTTCGAAGAGCTCGGAGAGCAGCCAGAGCAGGAAGGTGGCGTAGAGCCGGGGCGAGGCGATCAGCTTGTCGGCGGCCAGCACGTTCACGGCGCCGCGGCCGTCGGGGGTAAGCAGCATGAGGTCGGCGAGCGACAGGGCGGGCTCGCCGAAGAACTGCTCGCCGCCGGCCTGCTCCAGCATCAAGAGGCGGCGCTGGATGGTGCCGATCGTCGCCTTGCTGACATTGCCGTAGGTGGCGCCGAGCTCGCTCGCGCGCTCCGCCACATGCGTCAGGATGGCGCGGAGGTCCTTGAAGTCGAGCAGCAGCAGGCCCTCGTCATCGGCCAGCTTGAAGGCGATGGTGAGCACGCCCTCCTGCGTCTCGTTCAGCTCCAGCATGCGGGCGAGCAGCAGCGGGCCCATCTCGGCGACGGTGGCGCGCAGCGGGTGGCCCTGCTCGCCGAAGACGTCCCAGAGGATGGCAGGCGAGGGCTCGTAGGCGAAGGCGGCCTCGCCGAGGTCGTGGGCGCGCTGCTCCAGCTTCGGGTTGGGTCGGCCGGGCTGGGAGAGGCCGGCGAGGTCGCCCTTGATGTCGGCGCAGAAGACGGGGACGCCGGCGCGGGAGAAGCCCTCGGCGAGGGTTTGCAGGGTGACGGTCTTGCCGGTGCCCGTCGCGCCGGCGACCAGCCCGTGGCGGTTCGCGCGGGAGAGGAGGAGGGTGCAGGGGTGCTCGCCCCGGCCGATCAGGATGGTATCCGACATGGCAGGGTTATAGGGCAGGCGGGCGGCGCTTGCATCCGGGACGGCACGCCGCTATACGCCGCCCCTCTCCGCGCGACGGGCTTGGTGGGCATGCCCGGCCGCGGCTTCGTGCGCTCTCGGGCGCGCATCCTGACCGGACAAGGAGGTCCAAATGCCCAAGATGAAGACGAAGTCTTCTGTGAAGAAGCGCTTCAAGGTGACGGCCACGGGCAAGGTGCTCGCCGGTCCCGGCAAGAAGCGGCACATGCTCCGCAACCGCTCCTCCAAGGTGAAGCGGCAGAACACCGGGACCCAGGTGCTGCGGCACCAGGACGGTCTGACGGTGTTGCAATGGGCGCCCTATGGGCTGGTCCGGTAAGGGGGTCTGAGCCATGGCACGCGTCAAGCGGGGCGTCACCGCGCACGCCCGTCACAAGAAGGTCCTCAAGCTCGCCAAGGGCTATGTCGGCCGGTCTTCCACGAATTTCCGTCCCGCGCTGGAGCGGGTCGAGAAGGCGCTGCAATACGCCTATCGCGACCGCCGCAACAAGAAGCGTGACTTCCGCGGCCTCTGGATCCAGCGGATCAACGCGGCAGTGCGCGAGCACGGGCTGACCTATTCGCAGTTCATCGCCGGCATCAAGGCGGCGGGGATCGATCTGGACCGCAAGGTCATGGCGGCGATCGCCTTCGACGATCCCGCGAGCTTCGCGGCGCTGGTCGAGAAGGCCCGCGCGGCGCGTCCGGCCCCGGCGGCGACGCCGGCGGCCTGATTTCCTTCCCCTCGCGGGGATAGAGCTGCGCAAGGGGCCGCTCCCGGCAGGGTGCGGCCTTTTGCCTGTTTGGGACCTGATGCATGAGCGATGACCTCGACGCCCTCCGGGGCGAGACCGCCGACGCCCTCGCGGCCGCCGCCGACCTCCGCGCCTGGGATGCCGTGCGCGTCGGCACGATCGGCAAGAGCGGGCGGCTGACCGGGCTGCTGAAGGGGCTCGGCGCGGTGCCGGCCGAGCAGCGGAAGGAACGCGGGGCGGCGCTCAACCGGCTGAAGGCGGAGCTGGAGGCGGCGATCGAGGCCAGGCGCGTCGCGCTGGAGGCCGCGGCGCTGGAGGCAAGGCTCGCCTCCGAGCGGATGGACGTGTCGCTGCCGCCGCGTCCGCACCCGCCGGGCGGGGCCGGGGAGGGCGGCATCCATCCAATCAGCCGCACCATCGAGGAGTTGACGGCGATCTTCGGCGCCATGGGCTTCCGGGTGGCGGAGGGGCCCGACATCGAGAGCGACTGGCTCAACTTCTCTGCGCTCAACATCCCGGACCATCATCCGGCGCGGCAGGACCATGACACCTTCTACCTGCCGGCAGGGGCGGATGGGCGGCGGCCGGTGCTGCGAACCCACACCTCGCCGGTGCAGGCGCGGACCATGCTGGGGCAGGAGCCGCCGATCCGCGTCATCGTACCGGGGCGGACCTGGCGCGCCGACCATGACGCGACGCACAGCCCGATGTTCCATCAGGTCGAGGGGCTGGTGATCGACCGGGGGATCACGCTCGGGCATCTGAAGGGCTGCCTGATCGACTTCCTCCGCGCCTTTTTCGGCATCGGGGATTTGCCGGTGCGGTTTCGGGCCTCGTACTTCCCCTTCACCGAGCCCTCCATGGAGGTGGATATCGGCTGGAACCGGAAGACAGGCGAGCTCGGCAAGGGCGGCGACTGGCTGGAGATCCTGGGGAGCGGGATGGTGCATCCGCGGGTGCTCGCCAATTGCGGCATCGATGCGCGGGAGTGGCAGGGCTTCGCCTTCGGCATGGGGATCGAGCGGATCACCATGCTGAAGCACGGCATGCCGGACCTGCGCCCTTTCTACGAGAGCGACCTGCGCTGGCTGCGGCACTACGCGGCCGATCCGCTTGCGCCTCCTTCCCTCACGGAGGGTGTGTGAGATGAAATTCACCTTGTCCTGGCTGAAGGCCCATCTCGAGACCGAGGCACCGCTGGCCGATATCCTCGCCACGCTGAACACCATCGGGCTCGAGGTCGAGGGGGTGGAGGATCGCGGCGCCGCGCTTGCCTCCTTCCGGATCGCGCATGTCGTCGAGGCAGTGCAACACCCGAATGCCGACCGGCTGCGCGCGCTGAAGGTCGATGCCGGCGATGGCACGCTGCTTTCCGTCGTCTGCGGCGCGCCGAATGCGCGGGCGGGGATGAAGGGCGTCGTCGCGCTGCCGGGGGCCTTCATCCCCGGCACGGGCATCACCTTGAAGAAGGGCGAGATCCGCGGCGTCGCCTCCGAGGCGATGATGCTCTCGGCGCGGGAGATGGGGCTCGGGGACGATCATTCGGGCATCGTCGATCTCCCCGAGGATGCGCCGCTCGGCGAGAGCTACGTCCGCTGGGCGGGGATGGACGACCCGGTCATCGAGATCAGCGTGACGCCGAACCGGGGGGATGCGCTCTCGGTGCATGGGGTGGCGCGCGACCTCGCCGCGGCGGGGCTCGGGCGGTTGAAGCCGCTGGTCGAGCCGCGGATCGAGAGTGTCTATCCCTCGCCGCTGCGCTGGGAGATCGATGATCCGCGGGCCTGCGATTACGTCATCGGCCGGGCCATCCGCGGGGTGAGGAACGGCCCTTCGCCGAAATGGCTGCAGGACCTTCTGGTGGCGATCGGGCTGCGGCCGATCAACGCGCTGGTCGATGTGACCAACCTTTATACCCATGGCCTCGGCCGGCCGCTGCATGTCTTCGACGTGGCGAAGGTGCGGGGCCGGACGCTGACCCTGCGGATGGCGCGAGAGGGCGAGAGCCTGGTTGCGCTGAACGGCAAGACCTATGCGCTGACGCCGGAGGATGGCGTGATCGCCGACGAGGCGGGGCCTGAGTCGCTCGGCGGCATCATCGGCGGCGAGCATTCGGGCTGCGACGAGGACACCACCGAGGTCTTCATCGAGTGCGCGCTGTTCGACCCGGTACGGATCGCCCTCTCCGGCCGGCGGCACGACATCCGCACCGATGCGCGGGCGCGCTTCGAGCGCGGGGTAGACCCGGCCCTGCCGGCGCATGCCCTCGACCTTGCCACCTGGACGATGCAGGAGATCTGCGGCGGCGAGGCGAGCGAGGTGTCGGTGGCCGGCACGCCGCCGGCCTGGCAACGCAGCGCGACGCTGCGCTTCGCGCGGCTGGCCGGGCTCGGCGGGGCGGAGGTGGCGGCGGACGAGGCGGTCGGCATCCTGGAGCGGTTGGGCTTCGCGGTCGAGGCGCGGAATGCGGAGCGGGTGACGGTCGCCGTGCCGCCATGGCGGAATGACATCGCCGGTGGCGGGGGCCTGGACCAGGCGCCGGGCCTCGCCCCGGAGCGGGCGCGGGCGGCGGCGGAGGGTTGCGCGGCGGTGGAGCCGGAGGCCGATCTCGTCGAGGAGGTGCTGCGCATCCGGGGGCTCGACCGCATCCCCGCCGTCTCGCTGCCGGTCGCGGGGATCGTGCCGCCGCCGGCGCTGAGCGCGAGGCAGGCGCGGGCGGTACTGGCGCGGCGGGTGCTGGCGGCGCGGGGGATGCTGGATTGCGTCGGCTTCGGCTTCCTCGAAGCCAAGGTCGCGGCGCTGTTCGGGGAGACGCCGGCGGCGCTCAGGCTCGAGAATCCGATTGCGGCGGATCTCGATCAGATGCGTCCGACGCCGGTGGCCAGCCTGCTGCAGGCGGCGGCGCGTAATGCGGCGCGGGGCTATCCGGACGTGGCGCTGGCGGAGCTGGGCGCGGCCTACCGCGATCCCTCGCCGGAGGGGCAGCTGCAGGTGGCGGCGGGCGTGCGGACGGGGCACACGCCGCGGCATTGGGCGGAGGCCTCGCGCGCCGTCGATGCAATGGATGCCAAGGGGGATGCGCTCGCCGTGCTGGCGGCGCTCGGGGTGCCGATGGCCGCCGTCAGCGTCACCGCCGATGCGCCGGGGTTCTATCATCCGGGGCGGAGCGGGGTTCTACGGCAGGGGCCGAAGACGGTGCTCGCCACCTTCGGCGAGATCCATCCGCGGGTGGCGGCGGCGCTCGACCTCGCGGGGCCGGCCGTCGGTTTCGAGGTGTTCCTCGACGCCATCCCGGAGCCCAAGCGGCGGAAGAAGGGGGCGCCGGACCTGCCGGCCTTCCAGCCGGTGCGGCGGGACTTCGCTTTCCTCGTCGATGCCGGGGTTTCAGCCGAGGCGGTGCTGCGGGCGGCGCGGGGGGCGGACAAGGCGCTCATCGCCGAGGTGGTGCTATTCGACCGCTATGCCGGGGACAAGCTGCCGGAGGGCAAGGTGAGCCTCGCCATCCAGGCGGTGCTGCAGCCGCGCGAGGCGACGCTGACCGATGCCGAGATCGAGGCGGCGGCGGCGAAGCTCGTTGCGGCGGTGGCCAAGGCGACGGGGGCCACGCTGCGCGGCTGAACCGGGGCTGGCCAATCCAGTGCTTTGACTTGGCCGGCTCCTGCCTTATCTGCAACTGCAAGAGGCCGGACATCCCCGAACCGGCCGCCGGAATCCCATGCCCGACACTCCGCTCGCCCGCATCCGCAATTTTTCCATCATCGCCCATATCGACCATGGGAAGTCGACGCTTGCCGACCGGCTGATCCAGGCCACCGGCACCGTGACCGCGCGGGAGATGAAGGAACAGCTCCTCGACAACATGGAGCTTGAGCGGGAGCGGGGCATCACCATCAAGGCGCAGACGGTGCGGCTGGCCTATCAGGCGAAGGATGGGCAGACCTACATCCTGAACCTGATGGACACTCCGGGCCACGTGGACTTCGCCTATGAGGTGAGCCGGAGCCTCGCGGCCTGCGAGGGCTCGCTGCTGGTGGTCGATGCCTCGCAGGGGGTGGAGGCGCAGACGCTCGCCAATGTCTACCAGGCGATCGACGCCAACCACGAGATCGTCCCGGTGCTGAACAAGATCGACCTGCCGGCCGCCGAGCCGGAGCGGGTGAAGCAGCAGATCGAGGACGTGATCGGCATCGACGCCTCGGATGCCGTCGAGATCAGCGCCAAGACCGGGCTCAACATCGAAGGCGTGCTGGAGGCGATCGTCACGCGCCTGCCTCCCCCCACCGGCGATGCCTCGAAGACGCTGACGGCGCTGCTGGTCGACAGCTGGTACGACGCCTATCTCGGCGTGGTCGTGCTGGTGCGGGTGAGGGACGGGCACCTGAAGAAGGGCCAGCGCATCCGCATGATGTCGAACGGCTCGGTCCACACCATCGAGCAGGTCGGCGTCTTCACCCCGAAGATGGTCCAGGTGGAGAGCCTCGGGCCGGGCGAGATGGGCTACGTGACCGCCGCCATCAAGACGGTCGCGGACACCAATGTCGGCGACACCCTGACCGACGACCGCAATCCGGCCGAGGAGGCGCTGCCCGGCTTCAAGCCCAGCATCCCCGTGGTGTGGTGCGGGCTCTATCCGGTCGATGCCGACGACTTCGAGAAGCTGCGCGAGAGCGTCGGCAAGCTGCGGCTCAACGACAGCAGCTTCCACTACGAAATGGAAACCTCGGCGGCGCTGGGCTTGGGCTATCGCTGCGGCTTCCTCGGCCTGCTGCACCTCGAGATCGTGCAGGAGCGGCTGTCGCGCGAATTCGACCTCGACCTGATCGCGACCGCGCCCTCCGTCGTCTACAAGATCCGCCGCACCAACGGCGAGATGGAGGATCTGCACAACCCCGCCGACATGCCGGACCCCTCGTTGATCGACGAGATCGAGGAGCCCTGGATCAAGGCGACGATCATGGTGCCGGACGAGTATCTCGGCCCCGTGCTGACGCTCTGCAACGAGCGGCGCGGCCGGCAGGTTGAGCTGACCTATGTCGGCACCCGCGCCATGGCCGTCTACCGGCTCCCGCTGAACGAGGTGGTGTTCGACTTCTACGACCGGCTGAAGTCGCTCAGCCGCGGCTATGCCAGCTTCGACTACCAGGTGGACGGCTACGAGGCCGGCGACCTGGTGAAGATCTCCATCCTGGTGAATGCCGAGCCGGTGGATGCGCTGTCCTTCATGGCGCATCGCAGCCAGGCCGACCGGCGCGGCCGGCAGATCTGCGAGCGGCTGAAGGAACTGATCCCGCGCCAGCTCTTCAAGATCCCGATCCAGGCGGCGATCGGGGGCCGGGTGATCGCGCGCGAGACGATCTCCGCGATGTCGAAGGACGTGACGGCCAAATGCTATGGCGGCGACATCAGCCGCAAGCGGAAGCTCCTCGACAAGCAGAAGGAGGGTAAGAAGCGCATGCGGCAGTTCGGCAAGGTCGAGATCCCGCAAAGCGCCTTCATCGCCGCGCTGAAAATGGATGCCTGACGGGCTTGGGGGTTGATTCCTGAACCCCATGTCATCTAAGCGGCGCGTCGGAACGCCGTCGAACCGGGAGTACTCCATGAAGAGCGTTATGCGCCGTGCCTTGCTCGCGATGTCCCTCCTCGCCGCCGGGCCGGCGATGGCGCAGCAATTCCCTGGCCGCACCATCACCATCATCGTGCCCTTCGCGGCCGGCGGTCCGACGGATACCGTCTCCCGCCTTGTCGCCGAGACAATGGGGCGCGACCTCGGCCAGACGGTCGTCGTCGAGAATGCCGGCGGGGCGGGTGGCACCATCGGCTCGCAGCGCGTGGCGCAGGCGCGGCCGGATGGCTACACCCTGCTGCTGCATCACATTGGCATGGCGACGACGCCCTCGCTCTACCGGCGCCTCGCCTATGACCCGGTCGGCGGGTTCGAGACGATCGGCCTCGTCACCGAGGTGCCGATGACCCTCGTTGCCAAGAAGGACTTCCCGGCGACCAACCTGGCCGAGGCGATCGCGGTGATCCGGCGCGAGCGGGAGAACCTGAATTACGCCAATGCCGGCATCGGTGCCGCGAGCCATCTCTGCGGGCTGCTGCTGATGAAGGCCGTCGATGCGCCGATGACGACGGTGCCCTTCCGCGGCACGGGGCCGGCGATGCAGGAGATCCTGTCGGGCCGCATCGACCTGATGTGTGACCAGACGACCAACACCACCGAGCAGATCAATGCCGGCGCGCTGCGCGTCTTCTCCGTCACCACTGAGAGCCGCATCGCGGCGCTGCCGAACGTGCCGACCTCGGCCGAAGCGGGGCTGCCGGCTTTCCAGGTGAGCGTGTGGCACGGGCTCTACGCGCCGAAGGGCACGCCGGCACCGGTGGTGCAGCGGCTCTCCCAGGCGCTGCAGGTGGCGTTGCGCGACGAGCGGCTGGTGGCGCGCTTCGCCGAGCTCGGCACCACGCCCGTCGCGCAGGAGCGGGCGACGCCGGAGGCGCACCGCGCCTTCTGGCAGGCGGATATCGCCAAGTGGCGGCCGATCATCCAGGCTGCGGGGCAGTACGCAGACTAATCGTCGCCCCGGAGCCAGGCCTGCATCCGGGGCAGCATGAAGTCGAGGAAAACGCGGATCCGCTGCGGCAGCAGCGGACCGCCGAGGTGGAGAGCGTGGATCTCCTCCTCATCGCCGGCATCGGGGAAGAGCTCCACCAGCCGGCCGGCGGCCAGATTCGCGCGGACATGGAAATCGGCGAGGCGGGCGAGGCCCATGCCGGCGACGGCGAGGCGGCGCACCGTCTCGCCGTTGTTGGCGAGCAAGGTGCCGGTGACCATCCGGTCCTGGATGCGGCCGCCCTCGCGGATCGGCCAGACCGGGGCGCTGCGGCGGAAATTGAAGCCGAGGCAGTTGTGCGCGGCGAGGTCGGCAAGGCTCTGCGGCGTGCCGTGGCGGGCGAGGTAGGCGGGGGCGGCGACGATCTTTCGCTGCGCCACGCCGATCCGCCGCGCGACCAAGCTGGAATCGGGCAGCGGGCCGATGCGGATGGCGACATCGGTGCGGTCGAGATAGAGGTCGACGATCTCGTCCGAGAGGGAGAGGTCGACGACGATGCGCGGATAGGCCTGCCAGAAGGCGGGCAGCAGCGGCTCCAGCGCCAGGGTGCCGAAGGTGACGGAGGCGTTCACCCGGATGGTGCCGCCGGGCTTGGCGGCGCCCTCGGCCAGCTCGCGTTCGAAGGACTCGAGGTCGGCGAGAAGCGCGCCGCCGCGCTCGTGGAGGAGGCGGCCTTCCTCGGTCAGCAGGAGGTGGCGGGTGGAGCGTTCGATCAGCTTCACGCCGAGCCGCGCCTCCATGCGGGCGATGAGCTTGCTGACGGTGGAGGGGGTCATCAGCAACTGGCGGGCGGCCTCGGAGAAGCTGCCGGCTTCCACCACGCGCAGGAAGACCTGCAGTTCGCCGATGCGGTTGTCCATGTGCGCCGTGTCCCGGTTGATGGGCCGCATCATGCGGCATTTGTGAAACGCATTCATGGCTGATATGGCGATGGGGCGGGTTATCCTCGGTGCTGCGTCGCACCATCCTTCGGTCAACGCTGAAGGAGTTCTCCCCCAATGCCCAACCTCGAAGCCGGCTCCGTGCCGCCGGATAGGGATTCGCGCGCCGCGGCCTGGCCGCTGCTGGCGCTCGCCGTCGGTGCCTTCGGCATCGGCACCACAGAATTCGCCCCGATGGGGCTGCTGCCGACCATCGCCACCGGCGTCGGGGTTTCGATCCCGACCGCGGGGCTGCTGGTCAGCGCCTATGCGGTGGGCGTGATGCTCGGCGCGCCGGCGATGACGCTGGCGCTCGGGCGGCTGCGGCGGCGCAATGCGCTGATGCTGCTGATGGGCATCTTTACCATCGGCAACCTGCTCTCCGCCGTCGCGCCCGACTACTGGACACTGCTGGCGGCGCGCGTCGTCACCAGCATGAACCATGGCGCCTTCTTCGGCCTCGGCGCGACGGTCGCGGCGAGCGTGGTGCCGAAGGAGCGGCAGGCGAGTGCCGTCGCCACCATGTTCATGGGGCTGACCATCGCCAATGTGGGCGGCGTGCCGGCGGCGACCTGGCTTGGCCAGGCGATCGGCTGGCGGATGTCCTTCGCGGCGACGGCGGGGCTCGGCGTGCTGGCGATGGCGGCGCTGTTCCTCGCCCTGCCGCGCGGCGATGCGGGGCGGATGCCGGATGTGCGGCGGGAGCTCGCGGTGCTGCTGAGGCCGGCGGTGCTGCTGGCGATGGCGACGACGGTGATGGGCTCGGCGGCGATGTTCACCCTATACACCTATGTCGCGCCGGCGCTGACGACGCTGACCGGAGCGTCGGAGGGTTTCGTCACCCTGGCGCTGGTGCTGATCGGCATCGGCTTCACCATCGGCAACGGGCTCGGCGGGCGGCTGGCGGATTGGTCGGTGGATGGGGCGACGAAGATCTTCCTCAGCGCGCTGGCGGCGGTGATGGCGGCGCTGCCGCTGCTGCTGACGAGCCATGTGGGGGCGGCCGTCGGGCTGCTGCTCTGGGGCGTCGCCACCTTCGCCATCGTGCCGCCGGTGCAGATGCGGGTGATGCAGGCGGCAGCCGATGCGCCGGGCCTCGCCTCCTCGGTCAATATCGGCGCCTTCAACCTCGGCAACGCGCTGGGCGCGGCGGTGGGCGGCGGGGTGATATCGGCGGGCTTCGGCTACGGGACGGTGGCGGTCGCCGGCGCGGTGCTGGCGCTGGCGGGGCTGCTGCTGGTGGTGGTGGCTGCATCGGGCCGGCGGAAGGCGGTCGCGGTGGCTTAATTGGTTCGGGCGCGGGCGAGCATGCGCCGCGCCCGCTCCACCACCGGCTCGTCGATCATGGCGCCCTCGAAGGTCGCGGCGCCGATGCCGCGGGCGAGGCTCGCCTCGAAGGCCTCCACCATGCGGCGGGCGCGGTCGATCGCCTCGGCGCTGTCGCCGTATTCCTCGTTGATGACGGCGACCTGCGAGGGGTGGACACAGCTGGCGCAGGCGAAGCCGAGCTTGCGCGAGCGGCGTAGCATCGCCCGGTAGCCCTCCGGGTCGGAAAGGCCGGCGACGGTGCCGATGAAGCCGAGCGGCAGGATGCCGGCGGCGCGGGCGGCCAGCAGGGCCATCATCTTCGGCAGGTAGAGCGCGTCGGGCGAGGGCTCGGCGCCGAGGTCTGTGGCGAGGTCCTCGCCGCCGGCGCCGAGGGCGACGAGGCGCGGGTCGGCACGGGCGATGGCTTCGAGCGAGGAAAGGGCGTCGGCGCTCTCGACGAGGCCGATGCAGATGGTGCGGCCGACAGGAACGCCATGGGCCGCTTCGCTTTCGGCGATGAGCTCGGAGAGCAGCCGCACATGGTCGGGGCCCATCAGCTTGGTCAGCACCAGCGCATCGGCGCCGGCGGCGATGGCGGCGTCGATGTCGAGGGTCGCCATGCGGAGCGGGCGGTTGATCCGGACGCAGGCGGCGGCGCCATTCCGCGTCACCTGCGGGATGGCGGCGGCCAGGGCGGCACGGGCGGCGGGTTTCTCGGCGGGGGCGACGGCATCCTCAAGGTCGAGGATGATGGCGTCGGCGCCGCGGGTGTGCGCCTTCGCCACGAAGCTTTCCCGCGTGGCGGGGACGTAGAGCAGGGACCGCCAGACGGGGAGGGTACGCATGAGGGCGATGCTCCGCCCCTCGCGCCGGCCGGTCAATGCCGGTATGGAGGGCCATGCCGCGTGCTGCCGGAAGCCTTGCCGACCAAGCCTATGACCGATTCCGCGAGGGGCTGCGCAGCGGCAGCCTTCGCCCAGGGCAGCGCGTGCTGGAGGTGGAGCTGGCGGAGCGGCTGGGGATGAGCCGGACGCCGGTGCGGGAGGCGATCCGCCGCTTGCAGGCCGAGGGGCTGATCGCGCATGGACCGGGCGGCGGGCTCTGCGTCGCGCACTACGACCACCGCGAGGTCGCCGAGCTCTACGGCATGCGCGAGGCGCTGGAAGGCACCGCGGCGCGGCTGGCCGCACGGCAGGCGGGGCGGCCCGACATCCTGTTGCTGGAGGCGCTGGTGGCGGCGGAGGCCGCGTTGCCGGCGGACGCCGTCGCCGAGCACAACCGGCGCTTCCACCGGGCGCTGCACCAGGCGGCGCATAACCGCTACCTGCTGCGGGCGCTGGCGCCGATCGGCGATGCGCTGCTGCTGCTGGGGCCGACGACGCTCGCGCATCCGGGGCGGGCGGCGGCGGCGCGGGTGGAGCATGCACGGATCGTGGCGGCTGTCGCGGTGGGGGATGCCGATGAGGCCGAAGCGGCGGCGCGGGCGCATATCGCGGCGGCGCATGCGGCGAGGCTGGCGATGGCGGCGGAGGAGCCAGCCTGACGAGAGCGGCTCTGCCCCTCTCCTGCTCCCCCCCCGCCGGAGCCCCCATCGACGATGCCTTGGCATCGTCGATGGGGGCCCCTAAGGCCAAAAGGCCTCTGGAAACCAGGAGTCAGGAGGCGCGCAACAAGACCGCGCTGACGTTGTCGCGGGCGCCGCGGGCGACGGCGGTGTCGATAATGGTGGCGGCCGTTGCGCCTAGTGAGAGCATCATGGCCAGCTCGTCCTCGGGGAGTGCCTTGAACAAGCCGTCGCTGCACAGCAGCAGCAGGTCACCGGGGACGATGGGACCGCTCACCTTGTCGAGCACCAGCTCGCCGCTCGCGCCGACGGCGCGGAGGATGACATTGGCCTGTGGGTGGCCCTCGGCCTCGGCCTCTGTCAGCGTGCCCTGGTCTACCATCTCCTGCACCAGGGAATGGTCGCGGGTGACGCGTTGCAGGAGGCCGTCGCGCATCAGGTAGGCGCGGCTGTCGCCAGCCCAGAGGCAGGCGAAATGGCCGTGGCGGGCGATCAGCAGCACGACCGTGGTGGCGATGATGCGGGTCTCGCCGAGGGCTGCGGCCTGGGCCTGCAATTCGGCATGGACGCCGGCGAGGCGGAGGCGGGCCTGGGCGAGCATCTCGGCGGCGGAGAGGCCGGGGGGGATGGCATCGAGCGCCGCGGCGACGGCCTGGCTGGCCACATCGCCGGCGCCATGGCCGCCGGCGCCGTCCGCCACGGCCCAGAGGCCGAGATCGGGGCGGTGGACCAGACTGTCCTCGTTCCGTTTGCGCACGGCACCCGGGTGGGTCGCGGAGTCGGAAACGAGTCCGGGCTCGATCAAGGGGCTCATGGCCGGGCATCCAGCAGCAGGACAAATTCCGCAGGCTCCGGCAGGGCGGGGAGCGGCCAGACCAGGCCGGGCTCTCCGGCCGTCCACCAGCCGGGCTCGGGCGCCTCGGCGGGGTCGGCCTCGCCCGGTGCGGGGAGGAGGGCGGCGAGCGCATCGGCGGTCAGCGGCTCGGCCCGGGCGTGGCGGAGCAGTCCCTCCAGCGCGGCGAACCAAGGAGCGGGCCAGAGCGGGGCGCCAGGTGCGGTGGCGGCGAGGGTGAGAGGGAAGCGGCGACCGACGCTGTCCATCGAGGCGGCCATGACGCCAGCAACCGCCTCCGGCCCGCAAGCGCCGGCGGGGAGGGCGAAGCGCCAGGCGGGGGCGCTTGCCCAGGCAGCATCGAAGCCATCGCCGAGGCTGTGGCGCGCGGCGGTCATGCCGGCTTGCAGCCAGGCATCCCAGGGCTCGCAGAAACTGGGCGGCAGCGCGCGGCGCACGAAATCCCCATGCGCGGGCAGCTTGCCATGGAGGCCCGTCACGGCGCGAGTTGCGGGCATCGGAATTCTTGCAGTTCGCGCAGGCCGAAGGGGTGGATCGTGCTGCCGGTCCGTAGCTCGAACACCGCCGAACGATCGCCCTGCGTCACCGTCGCCCGCAGCCGGTCGGCCTGGCCGGTGGCCTGCAGGGTGGATTGCCGGCCGGCGACGAGCCTGAAGCCGGACCAGCCGCTGTCGAAGGCGAGCGGCCCGGCGGAGGAGGCTGGCTCGAAATTGAGCGTCAGGTTGCCGCGGCTCGGCCAGCCGAGGGGGATGGGCCGGCCGGGGCCGCCGCGCGGAATCTCGTAGCGGGTGCCGTCCACTTCGAGGATCGCGCCCTGGGCGTTCGGGTCGAGGCCCTGAGGGACCAGCTCGAAGCGGAGGCCGCCCATCATCGCGCCGCCGGGGAAGAAGGCGTCGCGGATGGCCTGGGCGCGCTCGAATTGCAGCACATCGGCCTGGGTGACCGGTGGGGCGAGGCCGGCCGTCGCCACCAGCCGCCAGGGGCGCTGGGTGGTGTCCACATAGGGGCGGACCCATTGGGCGAAGAACTGGTCGAGCACGCCGCCCGGGCCGAAGAGGCGGGCGAAGTCGTCGACGGGCATGTCCCGTGCCGAGTCGCGGCGGAAGGGGAAGGGAATGTTGCGCGGGTCGGCGAGCGCTCGGCAGACCGGGCCGAGCGCCTGGCCGCCGGCCGCGGCGATGGCGGCCTTGGCGCCGCCGCTGCGCTGGGTGGCGGTGGACTGGCCGAGGGCGGTGAGCCAGCGGGCCAGCGGCTGGGGTTGGCGGGCGGCCTCGGCGAGCAGGCGCTGGCCGGGGTCGAGCCCGGCGGTCGGCGCCGGCACCACCGTCCCCGGCGGGGAGGAGGCGAGGCGGGCGACCTGGACGTAGAGCTCGTTGACGATGGCCAGCACGCCGTCGAGCGGCTGGCCGGCGGCGGTGCGGAGGGCCTGGAAGCGGGTCTCCACCACTTGGGCGACGGGCTCGGCGCCGGTGGGGGCGGCGGCCTGGCCTTGCGCCGCCTGGACGCGCTGCGCCTCGGCGCCGCGGCCGGGGGCGGTCCAGCCATCGGGCGGGGTGCCGGGGGAGAGCTGGCGCGCGGCGGCGCGGAGCAGGTCGCGGATGGGCGAGGTCGGGGCGCCAAGGACGTTCAGCCCCTCGGCGGCGTCGGTCAGGTTGCGGAAGGGGGGAAGGACGAGGTCGTCCAGCATCGCCTGCCAGGCGCGGGCGTAGTCCTCGGCATAGAGGGCGAGGACGGCGGCTTCGAGCCGGGCCGGGTCTTCCGCGCCGCTGGCCTGGGCCTCGGGGCCGAGGACCCAAGCTTCACCGGCCGCACCGCGCACGGCGTCGCCGATGGCGGGCATCAGCGTCTTGTACAGCCCGTCCACGGTGTAGAGGCCGGGGACGCCCTCGGTCAGCGGGCGGCCGGAGGCGCGGGTGAAGAAGCGCTGGCCGGCGGGGCCGATCGCCTCGGCTGGTGTCCAGGGGCGGAGCTGCTGGCCGAGCGGGCGGAGGCGGGAATAGACGCGCTCGGCCATCGGCAGGCGGGAAAAGACGCGGCGGGCGCCGTCGACCAGGGCGCCGTCGAGCGGGTAGGCGGAGAAATCCATCGCCAGCAGCGCGTCGAGATGGCCGAGGAGCGCGTCGCGCTGCGGCGCGCCGGTGGCGCCGGGGAATGCGCGGAGCCAATCGGCCAGCAGCCATTCGCGGACCAGCGGCTTGTCGAGCGGGCCCTGGCGGCCGAGCATCAGGTAGACGCGGGTCGCCTCGTAGAGGAAGTCGGGACGCTGGAGGTTGGCGCGGATCTGCGCCTCCAGCCCGGCCAGCAGGCGGGGCAGCATCACCCGGTCCAGCGTGCGGCGGTAGGCGGCTTCGGCGCCCGTCGCCAGTTCGGCTTCCTGCGAGAGGCCGAGGCCGCCGCCTGGGGTGCGGGCGGCGTCGGGGAGCGGCTTCGCCGAGTCCAGATAGGGGAGGATGGCGGCGAGGTTGGCGTCGAGCACCGGGTCGAAGCGGACGGTGCGGCCGGCGCCTTCGGCCTTGGCAAGCGCCTCCTCGAGGGCGGCGGCGCGGCGCTGCTCTGCGGTGTAGGCGCTGTAGGACCAGGCGAGGCCGCCGAGGGTGACCACGGCCGCGAGCGACCAAGCGGCGATGGCGGTCATGCGGCGGCGGCGCTCCGCCCCGCGGTCGCGGGCGGCGAGGCGGGCCTCGTTGAAGACCACCTCGCGCAGCAGGCGGCCGAGGAAGAAGCTGCGGCCGCGCTGGCCGAGCACGCTGGTGGGGCGGCGCGGGTCGAGGCCGAAGGCGCGGCTGAGCGCGCCGGTCAGCCGGTCGATCGGCGTGCCTTCCTGGGTGCCGGAGGCGAAGTAGACGCCGCGCAGCATCGGCGCCGGGTCGAGCCTTGTGCCGCCGAAGGCCGCCTGGACGAAGCCGCCGACCGGCTCGGCCAATGAGGCGACCTGGCCGGGGAAGGCCATGATGGCGGCGCGCTGGGAGGGGCCGCGCTCGGCCTGGAGGCGTTCCAGCAGGCGGGCCTGGAGGCGGGTCATCAGCGCGCCGAATTCGGCGGCGAATTTGCCGGAGGTGCCTTCGGGGCCGGAGTCGAGCGGGAAGGTCATGCCCCAGACCTGGGCGCGCGTCTCCTTGTCGAGGTCGTCGAAGAACTCGGTGAAGCCGGAGAGCAGGTCGGCCTTGCTGACCAGCAGGTAGACGGGCAGGCGCTGGCCGAGCTTTTCCTCCAGCTCCTTGATGCGCTTGCGGACGGCGCGGGCGTGGTCCTGGCGCCCTTGGGCGTCGAGCTTGCTCAGCATGTCGACGCCGAAGCACACCAGCACGCCGTTCAACGGCTGGCGCGGGCGGTTGCGGCGGAGCATGGCGAGGAATCGGTCCCACCCCGCCTTGTCGGCGGCGGCGTCGCTGTCCTGCGTGGTGTAGCGGCCGGCGGTATCGATGAGGACGGCGCGGTCGGTCAGCCACCAGTCGCAGTTGCGGGTGCCGCCGACGCCGGCGACGCGGCCCTCGGCGAGCGGGAATTCGAGGCCGGATTGGGCGATGGCGGTGGTCTTGCCGCTGCCGGGCGGGCCGATGAAGACATACCAGGGCAGGTCGTAGAGATAGCCGCCCTTGCCGCCGGTGGCCTGCTTCAGCGCAGCCAGCGCCGCGGTCAGCTTCTCGCGGAGCGCGGCCTCCTCCTCGGCGCTGGCCTGGGCCGAAGGGTCGGGGGCGGCGGCTTCAGCGACGAGCGTCGTGTCGCGCTTGGCCCGGCGCAGGCCGATTAGCGTGACGGTGACGAGGAAGACAACGACGGGGAGGGCGGTGAGGGCGAGGCGCGGCAGGAGGGCTTCGAAGGGGAAGAATTCGCCGGCGCCGATCAGGGGGCCGTAGACCCAGAAGAGCGCGGCCATGGCGAGCGCTGCGACGAGGCCGGCGAGCGCCGGGACGGAGCCGAGGACGGAAAGGAGCGCTTCCATCAGCGGGCGCCCCCGTAACTCACCACCACTTCGATGCGGCGGTTCTCCTCGCGGCCTTCGGCGGTGGCGTTGGCGGCGACGGGTTCGCTCTCGCCGCGGCCCTCGGAGCTGAAACGGGCGCGGTCGCCGCCGGTGGCCGTGGCGATGACATTGAGCGCCGCCTGCGCCCGCGCCGCGGAGAGGTGGTAGTTGGAGGGGAAGCGCGCGGTGCGGATCGGCTGGTTGTCGCTGTGGCCGAGGATCTGCACGGAGCCCGCCTCCTCGCGCAGCGCTTCGCCGATGCGGTTCATCAGCGGCAGGAAGCGCGGGTCGAGCGCGGCGCTGCCGGAGGCGAACATGCCACGGTTGCGGATGCGGACGATGACGCGGTTCGGGTCGGCGAGCACGGTGACGAGGCCCTGCTGGATCTCGGGGGCCAGGAATTGGCGGAGGCGCGCGGGCAGGTCGGGCCGCGCGGGGGCAGGGGCGGGCGGCGGCGGGGCTGGCGGCACCGGCGGGGCGGCGCGCTGGATCGTCGGCAGGGCGCCGGGGGGCAGGCCGGCGAGGCGAGCGAAAAGGTCTTCCGACCGGCTTCCGAGGCTGCTGGCAAGGCCGGCATAGGCGATGCCGAGCACGGCGACCGCGAGTACGCCGGCGACCCAGCTCGGCACGCTGCGGCTGGTGCGGCGGTGCGGGGCGTCGACGCCGCGCCAATGCGGCGACAGCTCCCGCTCATGCGGGCCGCGGAGCTGGACGAGGAGCTGGTAGAGGCCTTCCCGGATGCGGTCGAGCTCCGAGGCGCCGCGGGGAGAGAGGCGGTAGCGGCCCTGAAGGCCGAGGGCGAGGCACAGGTAGGAGACCTCGAGCGCCTGGCGGTAGCGGCCGGGGTCCTTCTGCATCCCCGCCAGCATGTCGAAGAAGCGGTCGCCGGCCTTCACTTCCTGATGGAAGGTGGAGACGAGGGAATGGGCGCCCCAGCCGCTCTGCTGGCCCCAGGGCGTCGCCATGGCGACGTCGTCGATGGCGGCGCAGAGGCCGTAATGCGCGGCGCGAATCTCGTCCGGGTTGATCTCGGCGGCGCGGGCTTCGGCCTCGAAGCTGCGCATGGCGCGGATGGCACGCTGGCGCAGCTCCTCCGGGTTCGGGACATGGACGCTGGCGACCAGGCGCGAGAGCAGGTCGAGCAGCGGCGCGGCCGCGGCGGAGAGCGGGCCGAGGCCGGTCTTCGGCAGCGTCTCCGCCTCGCCCGCCATGCGGGGTGTCGGGCCGAAATCGGGGGCGGCGGGGGGTGGTGCGCCGAAGGCGGGCGGAGGTGTCGCGGGGGCGGCGGCGGGCATCGGCGCGGTGGCGCGGGCCGGGCCGCGCACCACCGTGCGGTCGCTGTCGTCGGGTTCGGAGAAGGGGTTGTCGCTCATGCGAGGATCGCCCAGAGCTCCATGCGCAGGTTGGGGAACTCACCCGCGACGTGGATGGCGAAGCCGCCCGAGGTCTGCATCTGCTGCCAGTGCGGGCTGCCGCGATCCAGCTCGAAATAGGTGGCCCCCGCATGAAAGGGGATCTGGCGCGGCGCGACGGGGAGCGGGCGGACGGCGATGCCGGGCAGCGCCACGTTCACCAGCTCGCGGATGTGCTCGACGGCGCCGATCTTCACCTGGTTGGGGAAGAGGCGGCGGAGGTGCTCGGAGGGCATGTCGGCCTGCACCGAGAGCACGAAGGAGCCGGCGCGCAGCCAGTTGCGGTCGGTGATCGGGCCGATGCGGACGCCGTGCCGCGCGTCGCGCAGCGGGATGGAGACGGCGTTCTGGTCGATATCGGCCGAGAGGGCGCGGCGCAGGTCGGCGATGACGGGCGCGAAGCTGCGTTGCAGATCCTCGTGGCGGTAGCCGGGGTAGGAGGCGGCGCGGCGGTTCGGGTCGGTGAAGGTGGCGAGCTCCCCGGCGAGCTGGACCAGGCCGCTGTAGAGTGCCTCGGGGTGGATGTTGCCGGCATCGGCCCAATGGGCGAGCAGCGGCTGCCAGCGGTTCAAGGCTTGCAGGAGGAGGAACTGGCTGACATCGGCGACGCCGCGCGAGCCGGGCTGCGAAAGGCGGCCGGCGAGCGCCTCGGCGCGCTGGCCGATCATGCCGACCAGCTCGGCGACGAGGTTGGCGAGCGGGGCGGCGGCCGAGATGCGGAGGCAGGTGGGAATGTAGCGGTCGTCCACCACGACGCGGCGGTCGGCCTGGACTTCCACGATGCGGGCGATGCCGATGCCGGTGAAGCCGGCGCGCTCCTCCGTCTCCAGCATGAAGCGCAGCCGCGGGCGGCCGACCTGCAAGTCGGCGGGGAGGGTGCTGTCGGAATGGGTGTCGAAAGCCTCGAAGCTGCGCAGTGCGTAGCGGGCGCCGCCGCTTTCCGGCCCCTCAGCGAGGGCGACCTCGGGGCTGCCGGGCTGGCGGAGCGGGGCGGCGAGGTAGACGACGGCGTTGCGGGTGCCCTCGGGCAGGTCGAGCGGGAGGGGCTGGTCGGCCTGGCCGGGGATGGCGAAGGGCGTGCCGTCCTCCAGCACGCCGGCGGCATTGGCGAGGGCGAACTTGCCGGCGCCGAGCAGGTCGCGGTCGAGGGAGAGGTCCGTCACGCCCCAGGGATGCGGGCGCAGCGGCGCGGTGCGCGCCTGGAGCAGGTGCTCAAGGTAGCGGTCCTGCTGCTGGAAGTGCTGGGCGCGGAGGAACATCCCCTCCTGCCAGACCACCTTGTCGTACCAGCTCATCCCCGAACTCCCCCCGGCGGTGCCGGCTACCGCCCGCCATCCTTGCGCGACGCTTCCTCATAGGCCCGCGCGAAGGCCTTGCCGAAGGCGCTGTCGAAATCATCCTCGAACTGGTCGAGCAGCTGGGCGTGCTGCGCCTTGTAGGCGTCCCACAGCCGCTTCTCGCGGGCGCCGAGGAAACCGCCGCCCTTGTCCGCCGCCTCGATGCCCGCGGGCGCCAGTTTCTCGAGCAAGGCGCGGGCGGCCGCCTGCGTCGCGGCAAGCGAGGCGACCTGATGCGCGTTGAGGTCGGCGACGGTCTCCTCGACGGCCTTGACCTGGGGCTTCGGGCCAAGCAGGGCGGCGAGCGCCGCGTCGTCGGTGGCGGTGAATTTCAGCGGGTTGTTGCCGGCAACGCGAAGCATGGTCTGCTCGATGCGGAATTCGCGCTTCACATCGGCCCGGGCGATCAGCAGGGCGCGGAGGCCGGCGACCGCGGCGCGGAGGCTGGCGCCGGCGGCGGTGAGGGCGGCGGCAGGGTCGGCGCCGGCGAGCGCGGTCGGCGGCAGGCCGGCGCCTTGCAGGAGCAGCGCGAGGGCGGCGTCGGGGGCGAGCGGAGCGGCGGCGGGCGACGGCGCGGCAGCCGGCATGGACGGCGCCGCGGGTGCTGGAGCGGGGATGGCGATGCTCGGCACGCCCTCCTCGGCAAAGGGGTCGGCCGATTCGGGCGCGGGCGGCGCGTCGGCCGGTGGGTCCCAGGCGGGGATGGCGGCGGGGCGCGGGGTGGCGATGGCGGGCGGCGGCGCGGCAGCCTGGGTGGGCGGCGCGGCGCGCGGTGGGGCCTGGGGCGCGAGGTCGAAGTCGAGGTCCCAGTCATCCGGCAGCGCCGTCGCGGTGGGCACCACTGCGCGGGGCGGGGTAAAGGCGTCGGAGGCCGCAGGCCGGTGGTCGGGCATCGGCACGTCGTCGATGAAGGGATCGAAATCCGCCGGCAGGGCGACGCCGCCGCTCGGCAGGGCCGGCGTGACGAAGCCGGGGGAGGTTTCCATCGACGGCGCCGGGGCGAAGGGGTCGGCGAAGGGGTCAGGGGCGGAGCGGCCGGTGCCGGGGAGGGGAGAGGCGCCCCAGCCAGGGCTGCCGCCGAAGCCCTGCTGCGCGGCGGCGCTGATCCGCACCTCGATCTCGTAGCTGCCGAGGCGGAGGCGGTCGCCATCCGCGAGGGAGGCGACGAGGTCGCGGCCGATCGGCGCCGTCGCGTGGTTGAGGAAGGTACCGTTGGTCGAAAGGTCGCGCACCTGCCAGAAGCCGCCGCGGCATTCGAGGACGCAGTGGCGCTTGGAGAGCACGCGCTCCGGGTCCTGGAGCTGCCATTCGCATTCGAGGCCGCGGCCGATGGTGAGGTCGCCGCCGGAGGAGTGGCGGCTTTCCGGCACCGCGGCCTCCGGGCAGCGCAGCACGTTGAGGGTCAACTGCATCTCAGCTCACTATGACGGTCGGGTAGCCCAGGACGACACTGCCGCCATGCGCCGTCATGCTGCCCATATACGCGGCGGGCTGGCCCTTGATGAACACCTTGAAGGAGCCGAGGACGATGGCGTCGGGCGGACCGACGCAGACGCACATGTCGCCCACGCGGGCGGCAGGCAGGCCGCCGATCAGCACCGTCATCCCGCCCGGCGGCAGGATCGGGCCGCCGACATGCGGGACCGGGCCGGTGAGCATGGGGCAGACATGCATGTCGGTGATGCGGGAGGCAGGGGGCATCAGCCCTCCCCTTCGGGCGGCAGGCGGCCGGCGCCGCCGGTGCCGATGTCGCGGGCGCTGGCGATGAAGCGGGGGTAGCGCGCAGGCGCCCGCTCCGGCGCGGTGCGGACGGCGGCGAGCACCACCGCGCCGGCGATGGCGACGCCGGTGAGGTGCTCGGCCGGTGGGACCACCGGCTGGCCCTCGGGCGACATGCTGCCGCCCGACCAGAAGGCGCCGACCGCGGCCCAGGCTTCCGTGCTGCGGAAGGCAGCCTTCTCGGCCGCGGCCATGGCGGCGCGGCGGGCGGCCTCGTCGGGGCGGCGGACCCAGGCCTCGGCGGCGTCGAGCGCCTGGGCATCCTCGGGCCGCGTCGCCGGGTCGGGCACGGCCCGGGCGCACATGCAGGCCCACCACACGGCCTCGCGCTTCGGCAGGGCGTGGGCGAGGAGGCGGAGCGCCTCGGTCATGCGGCCGGCGCCTTCGAGCCGGGCGAGCGCCGCCTCGGCATCGGCGAGGCCGGCCAGCAGCGCGCTGCCCTCGGCATCCAGCTCGAGCCGGGGGAGGAGGGGGGAAAGGGCCACCAGCAGCTTGGAGGCGGGGCGTGCCGTGCTCATGCCGCTTACCCGATCATCACGATGGCGCCGGAGGCCTGCAGCATGGCGTTGCCCTTGACCGTGGTCATCGTGCCTTGCGCATCGAGCTGCAGCTTGCCGTCGAGCTTCACCATCATGCCGCTGATGGTGACGCCCATCTGGTCGAGCTTCACCTGCGACTGGCCGACCTTCAGCGTGATGCCCTGCATCGCCTCGATGGTGACGGCGCCGAGGGAGGTCTTCACGCTGTAATTCCCCAGGTCGAGCAGGGTGCTCATGTTGCCCATGGAGAGCTTGAGGTCGTAGTTGCCCATCTTCAGCATCTGCGACAGGTTGCCGGTGCTGAGCGTGTAAGTGTCGTTGCCGGTCTTGATCGTGGTCTCGCGGTTGCCGGTGTTGACCGTCAGCGTCTCGTTGCCCTCGACGGTCGTGGTGCGCTTGCCGGTCTTGACCAGGCGCGTCTCATTGCCGTTGCGTACGGTGGTGTCGAGGTCGTGCTTCACCAGCACGTTCATGTCGAACTCGGCCTGGACGTAGACCTCCTCCGAGCCCTTCTTGTCCTCGAAGCGCAGCAGGTTGGCGTTGTCCTTGCCGCCGCCCTTGGAGGAGCGGGTGGTGATGCCGCTCTGCGTGTTGAGCGAGGGCATGGCGTAGGGCGGCGGGGCTTCCTGGTTGTGGAGGCTGCCGAGCACCACGGGCTTGTCCGGATCGCCGTCGAGGAAGCCGACCAGCACCTCGTCGCCGATGCGCGGCAGGAACCAGGTGCCGCCCCACTTGCCGGCCCAGGGCTGCGAGACGCGGACATAGCAGGAGGTGTTCTGGTCCTTCTTGCCGTAGCGGTCCCAGAGGAACTGCACCTTCACCCGGCCATGCGCGTCGCAATGGATCTCCTCGCCGGAGGGGCCGGTGACGACGGCGCTCTGGAGCGCGGGCATGGCCGGGCGGCGGCGGGGTGCGGCGTTGCGCCAGGGGCGGTCGGCGGGGATGGCGGTGAAGCTGTTGCCGTAGTGCGACCGGCCGTCGCCGACCAGCTGCGTCTCGTCCATCGCCTCATGGCGGAGGACGGTGACCAGCCAGGGCGTCACCACGCCGTCGAGCCCGTCCTTCACCTTGATCTTGCCGCCGGCGAAGAGGGCGGCGACCTCGGTGCGGCCCTCGGCTGAATCGGCGCCGGCCTCGTTCTGCTCCATGCTGATGGTCGAGGGGTCGCCATCGGGCTGGACCGCCTGGCCGGCGCCCCAGCGGTAGACCTCCCATGTGGCGGCATCCGGCGTGGGAAGCCTGGTCTGCGCCGTGGTCCGCAACAGGGAGGAGGGCTTCAGCATGTCGAAGTCGTAGCCGACATGCTTGCCGGGCTGCAGCGCGCCGGAAACACGCCAGTCGGTGACGGCGTCGGCCTCGTTGGCGGCGGCTCGCACCACGAGCGTCTCGCCGGGCACCTGCGGGAAGTCGGCATTGGCGCCGGTCACCGTCAGCGTGTGGTCGTTCCTGCCGTGCTGGAAGAAGTAGCCGGCACCGACCTCGTCCATCAGCCGGCTGGCGAAGTCGAAATCGGTCTCGTGGAATTGCACGCAATAGGGGCGCGGGGCGGAGGGCAGGGTGCCGAAGCGCGCCGGGGCGACGCTCGCCTCGCCGAAGAGCTTCTGCAGAATGGCCTGCACCGACTGGTCCTGGAAGATGCGGCAATCGGCAGTGCGGGTCATGTTCCAGAGCAGCGGCACGGCTTCCAGCCGGTAGGCGGTGAGGCCGCGCTCGTGCCCGGCCACCTTGGCGAAGGCGCGGACCATGCCGTTGAAATGGCGCTCCGGCTGGGTGCCGAGGGCGACGGTGCAGGTGATCGACTTGCCGAGCAGGTCCTTCGGGGTGAGGTCGCTCTTCGCCGACAGCACCTCCGCCTCGATGACGAAGGGGCGGCCGATCGCTTCGGTGACGCTGAGGTGGCGCAGGACCAGCACATCTGGGCCAAGCGGTGAGGTGATCCCGAGGAGCCTGCCCGACTGGCTGATCTCCGGCGAATCCGACATGCCCCCCCCTACGCCCCGTTCCGCTATCATACAGGCGGCCTATTACCGGTGGAATAGCGCGATCCGGTCCGGCCAGCGCGACTTTCGCGACGACGTGAGCATTATGGGGACGGCTGCGATCCGGCCGATGAGGCGGCGATCGGCTATTTGACCGGCAGCCTGGCCTCCGTGAAGCTGGGACCTTCCGGGAGGACAGACGCCATGACCGAACGCCCCTTCACCCGCGCCGATCTCGATCTGCTGCGGCGCTGGGACACGCCGACCATCTGCAACGCGCTGGAGCTGGTGGCCCCGGCCCGGCGGGGGCGCGGCTTCACGCTGAAGCCTTTCACAGCCGCCGACCCTTCCCTGCCGCCACTCTGCGGGCTTGCGCGCACCGGGCAGATCCGCGCGGCCGCTCCCTCCGGCCGTACCCGGGAGCAGGACCGCGAGGCGCGCATCGGCTGGTACGACTACGTCGCCGATGCCGACCTGCCGACCATCGTCGTCATCGAGGACCTGGACGAGACGCCCGGCATCGGCGCCTTCTGGGGTGAAGTGAACAGCGCCATCCACAAGGGCCTCGGCTGCCAGGGCTGCGTCACCAGCGGCTCCTTCCGCGACCTCGACATGCTGGCGCCGGGCTTCCAGATCATCGGCGGGATGGTCAATCCGAGCCATGCGCATGTCCACATGGTCGATTTCGGCCGTGACGTGCTCGTCCACGGCATGCCCTGCATGCATGACGACGTGGTGCATGCCGACCGGCACGGCGCCGTCGTCATCCCGGCCGATGCCGTGCGGCAGCTGCCGGAGGCGATCGACCTCGTCGCGCGGCGCGAGGCGGTGATCCTCGAGATGGCGAAGCGGGACGACTTCGACATCCACAAGCTGAAGGAGGCGCTCTCGCGGGCGGACGAGATCCACTGAGGATCGGGCCCGGAGCTGCGTTCGGCCTGGCGCTGCTGCTGGCGGAACCGGCGGCGGCGGAGCTGGGCTGGGAGGAGCGGCTCGGCCTGCTGGCGCCGGCGCTCCGGGCCTGCCTCGACGGCGATCTCGGGGCCTATGTCGATGATGTCGGGCCGGCGGCGAACGGGCGGCTCGCGGTCAGGGTGCGGCGCGGCCGGGTGACGGAGCGCTGCCTGGTCGGCGAGCGGGGTCGCGTCGCGATGCGGCTGACGCTGGCCGATGCGCCGGCGCCGGAGCCGGCGGGGGCCGCCTATTTCCTCGAGCGCCGCTGCGCCGATGCGCGGCGGGTCGCGGCGCCGGACGGGACGGTGCTGGGCTGGCTCGCCTATCCGGCCTGTTCGTAGACGGCGCTGCGGACCTGGTCCTTCCCGCCGGCCTTGGCGGCGTACATCATCGCATCCGCCGCGGAGAGCGCGGCCTCGGCGGAGGCGGGCATCGAGTCGAAGCCGACCGAGCCGATCGAGGCGGTGACCGGCCAGCCGCTCCGCACCATGCCCTCGACCAGCGCCAGGCGGATGCGCTCGGCCATCTGCGCGGCGCCGGCGGTCTCGCCGAGCAGGACGCAGAATTCGTCGCCGCCGAGGCGGGCCAAGCTGTCCGTCTCGCGCGTGGTCGCGCGCAGCACGTCGGCGACGGCACGCAGCACGGCATCGCCGGCGGCATGACCCAGCCGGTCGTTCACGCCCTTGAAGCCGTCGAGATCGATGAACAGCAGGGTGAAGGGGCAGCGCCCGGCGAGCGTCGCATCCAGCGCCGTCATCAGCGCCGAGCGGTTGGGCAGGCCGGTCAGCCCATCGGTGACGGCGAGGTCGTGCATGCGCCGCATCGCCCGGCGCAGCTCCAGCGCGGTCGAGACCGAACGGGCGAGGCCGGAGAGGATCTCCAGCTCCTCCTCGCTGGTCGAGCGCGGCGCATGGTCGAGCACGCAGAGGGTGCCGAGGGCGAAGCCCTCCACATTCACCAGCGGGATTCCGGTATAGGAACGGAGGCCGGGATCGGTGTGGACCAACGGGTTGTCGGCAAAGCGCGGATCGGCCCGCGCATCCTCGATCACCAGAGGCCGGCCTGGGTCGAGGATGGCATGGGCGCAGAAGGCGAGGTCGCGCGGCGCCTCGGTGATGTCCACGCCATGCCGGGCCTTGGCCCAAAGGCGCTCGGCATCGATCAGAGAGACCAGCGCGATGGGGCGGCGGGTAAGCCGGGTAGCGAGGCGGACGATATCGTCGAAGGCGGCCTCGCACGCCGTGTCCAGCACGGCATAGGAGCGCAACGCGGCGAGTCGGCCGGCTTCGTCCGGCGGCAGCGGGGCGGGCATGATCGGCAGTCCTGGTTGGTTGCAACCACACTAACACAACCTCTGGATGATATCCCATGCAATCTCCCGGGAGGCTGGACAAGCGGTGGCGGCTCGGCCCGAATGGGGCGAAGCGTGGGAGGCGGCATGGCGGAGAGGCAGGTGCTGGCGGTGGTGCGGCCGGACTGGGTCGACCACTACGGCCACATGAACATGGCCTACTATCTGGCGGTGTTCGACATCGCGACGGACCAGCTCTGGCCGAGCCTCGGCCTCGGCAAGCCGCTGCATGCGGAGGGGTTCGGCACCTTCGCCGCCGAGACCTGGGTGAATTACGTGCGCGAGGTGCGGGAGGGCATGCCGCTCTCCTGCACGAGCGAAGTGCTGGCCTATGACGGCAAGCGGCTGATCGCGGTGCACCGGATGCACCATGCCGAGGAGGGCTGGCTCGCCGCCGAGAACGAGGTGCTTTATCTCTGCATGGACCTTACGGTGCGGCGGGTGGGGCTCTGGCCAGCGCGGGTTCTGCATCGCTTCGCGGCCGCCTGCACCGGGGGGACACCGCGGCGGCTCGCGCTGCGGCGCCGCGAGGGCTAGGGCAAATACCCAGGCCCGTGATCCGGGACTGCCGGATCGCGGGTCGTACGACCGGCCCCCATCGGCCAGGATGTTGGCGCGGCGGATGACCCCGGCCCAGCGGGCGATGACCGCGACGAATGCGTCGGGCGTGCTGCCGGCAGGCGTCGTACCCCGGGCAGCGAGCGCCTCCCGCGTCGCGGGCTGGCGCAGCCAGCCGCCCAACACCGCGCTCAGCCGGGTGACGAGTGGGGCGGGCAGCCCGGCGGGGCCGATCAGCCCCTGCCAGAGATCGACCGCGGCGCCGGGCAGGCCGCTCTCGGCCCTGGTCGGCACGCCGGCGGCGGCCGGGCCAACTGGCGTGGGCTGCCGTCATTCGATCTGGAGGTTCATGCGGCGGAGGACGGGAGCCCAGCGCGCGGCCTCCTTCTGCATGAAGGCGGCGCAGTCCTCCGGCCCGCTGCCGATGACGAACTGGCCCTCGGCGAGCAGGCGGTCGCGGAAGCCCGGCTCCTTCAGCGCCTCGCCCGCGGCGGCAGCGAGGCGGGCAATGGCGGCGGCCGGGGTGCGCGCAGGCGCGACCAGGCCGAAATAGGTCTGCGCCACCGCCTCCGGCTGCGTCTCGGCGAAGGTCGGGATCTCGGGGAAGCCGGGCATCCGCCGGTCGCCGGTCCAGCCGATGATGCGGCCCTGGCCGTTGCGGTGCGTCCCGATGGCCGAGGCGCCGCCGACCACCAGCACGTCGAGCGTGCCGGCGAGGAAGTCGTTCAGTTGCTGCGCGTCGCCACGGTAGGTCACGTCCTGCATGCGGATGCCAAGCTGCTCGGCGACCAGCACGGCGGCGATGTTGTTGAAGGAGGAGGGGCCGTTGGTGCCGTAGTTCAACCGCCCCGGCTGCGCCTTCGCCAGCGCCACGAATTCCGGGATGGTCTTCGGCAGGCGGTTCTGCAGCACGAAGGCGAAGGGCAGGATGCTGAGCAGGGAAACGGGGGCGAAATCCTCCGGCCGATAGGGAAGGCTGCGCATCAGCAGAGGGTTGAGCGTCAGCGTGGTGCCGGAATTGACCAGGAGGGTGGCGCCGTCGGGCGTGGCGCGGGCGACGTATTCGGCGCCGACCGCGGTCGCGGCGCCGGGGCGGTTCTCGACCTGGACGGGCTGGCCGAGCAGGGGGGCCATGCGTTCGGCGAGCAGGCGGCCCATGAGGTCGGTCGAGCCGCCGGGCGGGAAGGGGACGACGAGCGTCACCGGCCGGCCTTGCGCCAGCGCGGGCGTGGCCAGATGCGGCGCGGCGAGGGCGGCGGCGAGCAGGCTGCGGCGCGCAATCCTGGTGCTTGACATGGTTTCCTCCCAATCGTTGCGCACAGCCTTGCATGGCCTGGGTCCAGTGGGGAGGTGGCGCTCGAGGCGAACATGCACGGCCCTGTCGCTGTTTCGGACACCCGCGTCACCGACGCGCCGGGCCTCGTGGCGCCCGCGGCCCGGCGGGCGCCGACCATGGCCAACGCCACGCAGCGAATGCCTGTCCCGATGCCAACAGCGCCACCGCACCGGTCCGATGCCAGGGCCTGCTACATCAGGCTTCCGGCGAAGCGCGCCGCCAGCTTCTGCTTTGCGAATGCATCGGTCACCCAGTCGACAAAGACGCGCGTCTTGCGGGGCACCAAGGTCCGCGACGCGTAGTAGAGCGAGATCGCCCCCGCATCGGCATACCAGCGCGGAACGAGGCGTATGAGCTGGCCGCTCTCGAGCGCAGGCAGCGCATCGGGCACGGCCAACATCGCGACGCCAAGGCCGAGCAGCGCGGCCTCGCGCATCGCGACGGGATCGTTGACCACGACGCTTTCCGGCAGGAGCACGGGCATCTCCTGTCCTGCCGCGTCGCGCATGGTCCATCGCCGAATCCGCCCGGTCCGGGGCGCGCGCATCACCACCCCTTCCAGCAGCCGCAACCCTGCCGGGTCGGCAGGCCGCACCCGCCCCGCCAGGTAGCCGGGCGAGGCGACAGCGATGATGTGGGCCGGCGCCAGCGCGCGCGCGACCACGCCCGGGGACAGCTCGAACCCGCCGCCGATCGCGGCGTCGTACCCCTCGGCCACGAGATCGACCGGCCGGCTCTCGAAATGCCACTCGGGCCGGATGCGCGGGTGACGCGCGAGGAGGCCGGGCAGCAAGGGCAGGATGTAGGTCAGGCCCAGCGACGGCGGCAGGCTGACCTTCAGCGTGCCTGCCGGCTCGCCACCGCCGGTGGCCACCTCCGCGATCGCGGCCTGGATGCCGTCCAGCCTGTCGGCGATCCCCAGGCGGAAAGCCTCGCCTGCCTCGGTCAGGGTCAGCCGCCGCGTCGAGCGGTGAAACAACCGCACACCCAGGTTCCGCTCCAGCATGGCGACGTTGCGGCTGACCGCGGCCGGGGTCAGCGACATGCGCCGCCCGGCCTCGGAAAAGCTGCCGTGCTCCGCGCTGCGGATGAAGGATTCCAGGTTGGCCAGGGTTTCCACGTCTTTATCTTCAACGAAGGCTTGAAGGTCTGGCAAGCCGTTCCCGGCTAATCCTGGGTGAAGGAAGGCGCGATTTTCCTCCTATCGAAGCAGGACGGATCACCGGCCATGACGCAAACCCTTCTCCCCCTCGCCGGCAAGGCGGCCCTCGTGACCGGCGGGGCGCGCGGCATCGGCGCGGCGGTCGTGCGCCGCCTGGCCCGGGATGGCGCCGACGTCGCCTTCAGCTACGCCGCCTCGCGCGAGCGGGCCGAGCAGGTGGTCGCCGAGGTCGATGCGCTCGGCCGACGCGCGGTCGCCATCCGGGCCGACCAGGCGAACCCCGCCGAGGTCGCGACGCTGGTCCGCGATGCCCATGCCGCCCTCGGCCGGCTCGACATCCTCGTCAATTCCGCCGGCGTCTTCGTCACCGGCATGGTTGGCGACGCGGAGGCCGACATTGCCGCCTTCGACCGCCAGCTCGCAGTCAACGTGAAGGGCGTGGCCGCCGCGGTGCGCGCCGCGGTGCCGCTCATGGCCGACGGGGGCCGCATCGTTTCCATCGGCACGACCGGGGCGGTCCACGTTCCGTTCGCCGGAGCCGCCGACTACGTGGCCACGAAAGCGGCGGTCGCGGCCTATACCCGCGGCTGGTCGCGCGACCTCGGGCCACGCGGCATCACGGTCAACCTGGTTCAGCCGGGCGCCATCGACACCGAGATGAACCCGGCCGATGGCCCCTTCGCGGCGATGCTGAAGGGCCTCGCCGCGCTCGGCCGCTACGGCCGGCCCGAGGAGGTCGCCGCAGCGGTCGCGTTCCTGGCCAGCCCGGACGCCGGATACGTCACCGGCGCGACGCTGAACGTCGACGGCGGCCAGTCCGCCTGACCATCCCATCCACCGGAACGGAGAACGCATCACCATGCCCAGCATCGGCATCATCGGCGCCGGCAATATCGGGCGCGCCATCGCCACGGCGCTCGCCCGCCACGGCATCGCCGCGACGCTGTCGAACAGCCGCGGACCCGAGAGCCTGACGGACGTCGTCGCGGGCATCGGTCCAACCATCACGGCGGGCAGCCGCGAGGATGCGGCCTCCAGGGACATCGTCTTCGTGGCGGTGAACTGGTCGAAGCTGCCGGAGGCGCTGGCCGGGCTGCCCGGTTTCGGTGGGCGCATCGTCGTCGACGCCAACAACCCCATCGAGGCGCCGCTGTTCCGGCCCGCCGAGCTGGGCGGCCGCGCGTCCTCCGAGATCGTCGCGCAGCTCGTGCCCGGCGCCCGGCTGGTGAAGGCGTTCAACCACCTCCAGCCGGAACTCGTCGCTGGCGATCCCGCGGCCGAGGGCGGGCGGCGCGTGCTGTTCCTGTCGGGCGACGACGCCGACGCGAAGGCGGAGGTCGGCGCTCTGATCGAACGGCTCGGCTTCTTCGGGATCGATCTCGGGCCGCTCGCCCTGGGTGCCCGGCTCGTCCAGTTCCCGGGCGGGCCGCTGCCGGCCCTCAACCTGGTCCGGTTCGGCTGAGAAGGGTCTCATTGCCATCGGAGAGCGAAAGGAAAGCCCGTGTTCGACCTGGATGACCTGCGGACCTTCGTGGAGGTGGCCGACGCCGGTGGCGTGTCGCCCGCGGCCGCGCGCCTCGGCATCGCGAAGTCCATCGTGAGCCGCAGGTTGCTCAGGCTCGAGCAGCAGCTGGGCAGCCAGTTGCTCGCGCGCACCACGCGCGGCTCTTCGGTCACCGAGGCCGGCGCCATCCTCCGCGAGCATGCGGCGCGAGCCTGCGCGGAGATGGACCTGGCGCAGGATCTCCTTCGCTCGGACGGCGCGATACGGGGCAGGCTCCGCCTTGCCTTGCCCACGACCTTCGGCTCGACGCATGTTGCGCCGGTCCTGGTCGGACTGGCGAGGCGGCATCCGCTGCTGCATGTCCACGCCACCTACAGCGACAGCTTCGTCGACCTTGTCGGCGAGGGCTTCGATGCCGCGGTCCGCGTCGGGTACCTGCAGGACTCCAGCCTCGTGACCCGCCAGATCGCCCCGATCGACGGCAAGCTGGTCGCCAGCCCGGACTACATCGAGCGTCACGGCGCTCCGCGGAGACTGGCGGACCTCGCATGCCACGAGGCGCTCATGCAGGGCTCCGAGACGTGGCGGCTGCTCGACGGCGGGCGCGTCGTCACGGTCCACCCACGGGGCCGGTTCAAGGCGGACAGCGCATCGGCGCTGGTGGCAGCGGCCTGTGCCGGGCTTGGCCTCGCCTACCTGCCGGACTTCATCACCGAACCCTTCGTGACGTCGGGCGCCCTGGTTCCCGTGCTGACGCAACATCCCGTCCCGCAGGCTGGCCTCTACGTGGTCAGGCCACCGGGGGCCTATCCATCCCGCAAGGTCCAGGCGCTGATCGACGCGATGGTGACGGCATTCGGTGGTGCCCGGCCCGCGATCATGGCCGATGCCGCCGCGTGATCGCGCCGGGGCTGCCCGGCGGCCTGATGGCGTTCCCCGTTGTGCGACACAGTTCGCCGGATGACGCGGCTATCGTCCCGCCGGATTGGATGACCCCATGGGGCGCATGGAGGAACCGCGACGCGGCTTGCTTCGGATGGATGCATGGAGTGGCAGGATGACGGGACAAGGCGTGTTCAGGTACGAGGAAACGGCCCTGGTGGTGATCGACTACCAGCAGGAGATGTTCGACCAGATCCGCTCCGAGACGCCGGCGGGTCTCGTCGACCTGAACATCCGCTTCCTCATCAGGACGGCCAAGGCCTTCGGCATGCCGATCGTGCTGTCCACGGTGGGTGTCGAGCTGGGCGTGAACGGGCCGACGCGATCCTCCATCCTCGCGGAACTGCCTGGGGCACGGGAGATCGACCGCTCCTCCATGAATGCCTGGGAGGATGCGGCCTTCCGCAACGCCGTGCGCGCAACCGGGCGCAAGCGGCTGCTCGTCGGCGCGCTGTTCACGGAAATCTGCCTCGCCTTTCCGGTCGTGGAGATGCTGCGGGACGGCTACGACGTGGCCTTTCCGGTGGACGCCGTCGGGGGCCTGTCGCAAGTCGCGCATGCGACGGCGATCCAGCGCTTGGTGCAGGCCGGCGCCGTGCCCACCACCGCGCTCGCCTTCGGCACCGAGCTGTTCCGGGACTGGAAGTCGCCCGTCGCCGGCAAGGCCCGTGAGCTGGTGAAGGGCTACCTGACAGAGGTGGCGCAGGCGACGAGCCCTCATGTCGAAGGTGCCTGAACGCGGCCGCAGGGGAGGACCTCGATGCCCAGCAGCATAGCGACGCTTCTGACGCGCAATCTCCATGACGTCTTCGGCGAGGATGACGCCGGACGCCGCCGGACCGCCATCGATGAACTCTTCACCGAGGACGCGGTGTTCTACGAGCCCGAGGGCATCCATCGCGGGCGCGACGCGATCGACAGGATCGCGGGGGTGATCCGGGATGCCCAGCCCGGCCTCCGCTATTCGCCCCTTCGTCGGCCCGAGGAGATGCACGGCGCGGCCGGGCGCATCCAGTGGGTAGCCGGCCGGCCGGGCGAGGCCCCGGCCCATGCGGGAACCGATGTCATCCTCGTTCGCGACGGCCGGATCGCGGCGATCTACCTCTTCTTCGATCCCGTTCCCGCCCGAGCCGACTGAAGCATCCCGGGCGCGTGCCCGCCATGCCTCCAGCAAGGAATCACTCCCCATGAGTTTTGTCACCGCGACCGACGGCGCGCGCATCTTCTGCAAGGACTGGGGGCCGAAGGGCGCCCAGCCGGTCGTCTTCTCGCATGGCTGGCCGCTGTGCTCGGATGCCTGGGACGGGCAGATGCTGTTCATGCTCCAGGAGGGCTTTCGCGTCGTGGCGCATGACCGGCGCGGCCATGGCCGTTCCGACCAGACGGGCCACGGCAACGACATGGATACCTACGCCGACGACCTTTCGGCCGTGATGGAAGCGCTCGACCTGCGCGGCGCGATGATGGTCGGGCACTCCACCGGCGGCGGCGAGGTGGTCCGCTACATCGGCCGGCACGGCACCGGCCGCGTCGCCAAGGTCGTGCTGCTCAGCGCGGTGCCGCCGATCATGGTGTCCACGCCGCAATGGCCGGGCGGGCTCGACATCTCGGTGTTCGACGGCATCCGCAAGGGCGTCTCCGACAATCGCTCGGATTTCTACCTCGACCTCGCGCTGCCCTTCTTCGGCATGAACCGCGAGGGCGTCGCGGTGAACGAGGGGCTGCGGCACACCTTCTGGAACCAGGGCATGATGGGCTCGATCCTCGGCCACCACGCCTGCATCCGCGAGTTCTCGGAGGTGGACTACACCGCCGACCTCAAGAAGATCGACGTGCCCACGCTGGTGATCCATGGCGACGACGACCAGATCGTGCCGGTTGCCCATGCGGGCGCGCTGACCGCGACCGTGGTGCGCGGCGCGACGCTGACGATCTACGAGGGCGCGCCGCATGGCCTCGCTTCCACGCACCAGGACCGGCTGAACGGGGACCTGCTGGCTTTCGCCCGGAATTGAGGCCGGCCGGACGATCTTGGCCCGGAGTGCCGCCCGGGCAAGGATCGCCAGCGCGCCGGCTTCCGCCCCGACATGGCCCCTGTCGGCGCATACCGGGCATGATGGCACCTGTGGCCGTTGCCCGTCATGTCACGTCCATCGAGCTTCGGAGGGCATCTTGAACGCCATCTTTTCTCGCCTACGCGCGCGGCGTACCTGCCTGGCCGGGTTGCTCCTGCTGCTGGGCAGCGCCGGGAGCGCCCTGCCGCACGGGGACCACGAGCACCATCGGACCGCCGGGACGGCTGCGGAGCGAACACCGCAGCGAGATTTCCTGGCCGAGAACGACGTCGCCATGACGCGGATGATGCAAGCCATGGCCGTCCCGCCCAGCGGCGACATCGACCGCGACTTCGTGGCGATGATGACAGCGCACCACCAGGGCGCCATCGACATGGCCACCGCACTGCTGCGGCATGGCGGCAACGAGCAGCTTCGCCGCTTGGCGCAGGAGATCGTCATCACCCAGCAGGCGGAGATCGCGGCCATGCAGCTGGCCATCGGCACGCCCCTGCCGCGATCGGTGCCCCCCTCGGTTTCGGCATCAACCGCGTCCTCGGCTCGTTAGGGCGGTGTCCGTTCGCACTGGCTCACGGAGCCCGCTCTAGCCTGTTGTTTGATCGAGCAAATTCCTCCGATCAGGTGATTCCACCTGATCGGAGCTTGCTCCAGGGAAAGCCCGACCATGAAAAACCTCCTGCTGGCCTCCGTCTGCCTCGGTGGCGGCCTCCTCATGGCCGCGGCCCGGGCTGGCCAGGCTCCGGACCCTGCGGCATCGCGTGACGTGCCGGTGTCCTCGCGCGACCGCGTTTACGCGGCGGAGCAATTCTCCAACACGGTGTCGGTGACCGATCCAGCCACCAACACCCTGCTCGGCGTCATCCGGCTGGGCGACCCGCAGCCCGGCAATCTCAGCCCGCTCTACCGCGGGCAGGTGCTGGTGCATGGCATGGGCTTCTCGCCGGATCGCCGAACGCTGGCGGTGGTCTCCATCGGCAGCAACTCCGTCACCTTCATCGACACCTCCACCAACGCCGTGAAGCACACGACCTATGTCGGCCGGTCGCCGCACGAGGCCTTCTTCACGCCCGACGGCCGGGAAGTCTGGGTCACGGTGCGCGGCGAGGACTACGTGTCGGTCATCGACGCCGCCACTTTCGCCGAGAAGGGGCGCATCACCGTGCCTGCCGGGCCTGGCATGACGATCTTCTCGCCGGATGGCGAGTACGGCTATGTGTGCTCCTCCTTCAATCCGGAAACTGTGGTGATCTCCACCGCCCGCCACGAGATCGTCGGCCGGGTGAAGCAGGACAGTCCCTTCTGCCCCAACATCGCGGCAACCCCGGACGGCAGGCAGGTCTGGCTGACGCTGAAGGATGTGGGCCGCACCATGGTGTTCGACGCCCGGCCGCCGTTCGGCGTCATCAGGAGCTTCGAGACAGGACCCATCACCAACCACGTCAACTTCGCCGCCACGCCCAGAAGCACCTTCGCCTATGTCACGGTAGGGGGGCTGAACCTGGTGCGGGTGCTGCGGACCGACGATTTCTCGGAGGTGGCGACCATCCCGGTGGGCAAGCTGCCGCATGGGGTGTGGCCGTCCGGCGACGGCACCCGCGTCTATGTCGGGCTGGAGAACACCGATGCCCTCGCGGTCATCGAGACCGCCAGCAACACCGTGGTGGCGGAGGTTCCGATAGGGCAGGCGCCACAGGCGTTGGCTTATGTCAGCAACGCCGTGCCGGAGGGCGACGGCCGGCAGGGATTGCAGCCGCTGGGCTTGGCGGCCAACACCACCCAGCTGAGCCTTGGCTCGCCCGGAAAGCAGGATGCGCTGACCAGCGTGTCCCTGTTCGACCAGGGGCTGACGCAGGTGTTGCAGGCCTCCGTCACCGGGTTGCAGCCGGGCAAGCCCTACATGCTTGCCTTCGCCGCGATGCCGGACGGCAGCGGCGCATTGCAGCCGCTGGCCGCCTTTACAGCCAACCCTGCGGGAGCAGCCATCGTCGACGCGGTAGGACCCATCCGGCAGGTCGTGCAGGGCGATGCCGGAGCGGCGCGCCGCTATCTCGTGATCGCAACTAGCGAGGCTGGCCGATCCGGCGTAGTGCAACAGGTGCAGCGACCGTGATGTGCCATGCCTGCTCCTCCATCCGGGCCGGTGGCCCGGGCACGAGGGGTGGGCCACGGTTGCGAGAGCCGGCACGAAGCATCTCGTCCGGCGGTGGCTTGGCCGGAGCCTTCATGAACCACCGGCCAATTGCGCGGCTTGCTCCTGCTCCAGTGGACGCTCCCCCGCAGGGCTCGTAACCTTCCAGGAGCCAAGCAATTTGGCAGGGGAGGAAAGAATGACTTTCGGACGACGCCACGCCACCCTCGGTGGCATTGCCTCGATCATCGCCGCGCCGCTCATGGCGCCGCTGCCCGCCGCGGCGCAGGCTGGCGACGAGCAGGCCGTCGCGCGCGCCGTCGAGGCGCTGACCCGGGCCATGCTCGATCCGGATCGCGCGAAACTCGAGCCGCTTTGCGCCGACGCCCTGAGCTACGGCCATTCGGCCGGCAAGGTCGAGAATAAGGCGGAGTTCATCGCCAACCTGCTGGCGAAGACTGCGGCCTTCCGTACCATCAACCTCAGCGCCCAGACGATCACGCTGTCCGGCAACGAGGCCATCGTAAGGCATGTCCTCAGTGGCGAGACCGAGACCCAGGGCAAGGTGACGCCGGTCCATATCGGCGTGCTGCAGGTTTGGCAGCGGCAGGGCAGCGACTGGCGGCTGCTGGCCAGGCAGGCCTTCCGGATCTGACGGGACCGGGAAGGGTGGCTGCCTGCCAGGGATGGCAGCCGCCCACCCGGTGTAAGGCAGCCCTTCATCGGTTCGGGATATCCGGTGAATCCTGGGCCGGGCGCCCTCTCCGCCGACGCCTTGCAAGCCACTGCTGTGGATAGCGGGGAAAAGAGGGGCCGTCCTGCATTCGGCAGTGTTGTCGTGTTCATGATTCGTTCTAGGCTTCCGCCATGCCCGACGATTCGCTGCCAGCCCGTCCTGCACCGTTCGAGCCCAAGGCACTGCGCATGATGCCAGGCGAGCGGGATCTCGTGGCGACGTTCATGGAACATGTCCTGGCGGCCCATCCGGCTTGGCCCTGGCCATTGATCGAGGAGGAGGCGCGACGGCGGGCCAAGGAGTTCCTCGCCACCTTGCCTCGATGATGGGGCGTCCGGGGAACGCCTCATGCAGGCGGCACCATCGGCTGCACGAGGCGTTCCCTGGGTGACCCATGGGGAGGAGAGGATGAGCAGCCAGCCGGCCGCGGATGTCAGGGGTATCGCAGGCAGCCGCGAGCAGGACATGCCTGCCCGCCTCGAGATGATCGCGCGCTTGCTCGACAGCAACTGGCGGATTCCGGGCACGGGAATACGCTTCGGGACGGATGCCCTCCTGAGCCTGCTGCCGGCCGTCGGCCCGGTCGCCTCCACGGCCGTGTCGGCCTACCTGATCTGGGAGGCGCGCCGGCTCGGTCTGCCCGCCGGCTTGCTCCTGCGCATGGTGGCCAATGTCGGGCTGGATGCAGTCATCAGTGCCGTGCCGGTTGCAGGCTCCGTCGCCGATGTCTTCTTCCGCGCCAACCTCCGCAACATGGCCCTGCTGCGACGGCATCTCGAGCGGCGTGGCCGCCGGTCTCGGTAAGGCAGCACCGGCTGGCGGGGCGGGGGCTTGTCGTCAGCGTCCGCCAGGCCGCGCTCACGGCTCCGTCTTGCCGGCCGGCACCGTCTCAGCCAGGGCAACGCAGGCAAACCCCACCCGTGCCTCGGTCGGAACGCCGAACAGCGCGGTATGGCGGGCCGGCAGCCCGGCCGGGAAGTGCCGCACATACTCGGCGTTGCATGCGGCGTAGTCGGCGCGGTCGCTGATCAGCATGGTGACCTGCACGACCCGGTCGAGGCTGCTGCCCGCCTCGGCGAGCAGGCCGGCGATGAAGGCAAGCGCATTGCGCACCTCCTCGGCCGCGGTGGCGCCCCGGTGGACCCCGCGCGCCGGGTCGTGCGGCGCCGAATGGCCCGAAACCCAGACCAGCCCGCCGGCCTTGACCGCCCGGCTGAAGGGACGGGCCTCGCCGGGCCCCGGTTGGCCGAGAAACTCCATGGAACTCGCCCCTCGCTGCTGTCGCCCCAAGGCTGGGGACGAGCGCATCTATCGGTCAATCCGCATCGTGATAGGCTTCCGCCGGGACGGGAGGACAAGCCATGCCTGCCAGCCAGGGCGAGAAGGCGGAACGCTTCCAGGCATTGCACCGGCGCGCCGGAGCATTCGTCATCGCCAATCCCTGGGATGCCGGTTCCGCCCGGGTGCTTGCCGCGCTTGGCTTCGAGGCGCTGGCGACCTCCTCGGGCGCATGCGCCGGCACGCTCGGCAAGCGCGACGGGGCCGTGACCCGGGATGAGACGCTGGCCCATGCGCGGGGGATCGTGGAGGCGACGGACCTGCCGGTGTCGGCCGACCTCGAGCGCGGCTTCGCCGATGCGCCTGCGGATGTCGCCGGGGCCATCCGGCTGGCGGCCGGGATGGGCCTCGTTGGCGCCTCGATCGAGGATGCCACCGAGCGCGCCGACAGGCCGCTCTACGGCCTGGACGAGGCGGTGGCGCGGATCAGGGCTGCCTCGGAGGCGGCCAGGAGCCTCGGCTTTCCCTTCATGCTGACGGCGCGGGCGGAGGGCTTCCTGCGGGGCGAGCCCGACCTGGCCGGTGTGATCGCCCGGCTGCGCGCCTATGAGGAGGCCGGCGCCGACGTGGTGTTCGCCCCCGGGCTGCCCGACCTCGAGGCCGTGCGCATGGTCTGCGCCGCCCTGTCGAAGCCGTTCAACTTCATGGCCGGGATCAAGGGAAGGTCGTTCGCGGTCGCGGAGCTAGCCGCGGCCGGGGTGAAGCGGGTCAGCCTTGCGACCTCGCTCTACCGCATGGCCATGACCGGCTTGATCGAGGCCGCGCAGGAGGTGAGGGAGGCGGGCACCTTCGGCTATGTCGACCGGGCGCTGCCCACGCCGCAGCTCAACGGCTTCATGCAGGGCTAGCGGCCGGCCCGGGGGCCGAGGCCGCGGCGCAGCTGCGGGCGATGACAGGGAGATGTCACGGATGACCGGGATCTTCGCGGGCCTCAAGGTGATCGATGCGGCGACCTATGTGGCCGGGCCCTCGGCGGCCACGATCCTGGGCGATTTCGGCGCCAGCGTCATCAAGCTGGAGCCGCCCGGCGGCGACGCGTATCGCGGGTTGGCCGGCGCTCCCGGCCAGCCGCGGAGCGGGACGGACTACCCCTGGATGCTCGACAACCGCGGCAAGCGGGGGCTCGTGCTGGATCTCAAGCGCGCCGACGCCCAGGCGGTGCTGCACCGCATGATCCGTGCCACCGACATCCTGGTGACCAACACCGTGCCGCGGCTGCGCGCCGGCCTCGGCATCGAGCCGGACGCCTTGCTGGCGCTGAACCCAAGGCTGATCTACGCGGCGCTCACCGCCTATGGCGAAACCGGGCCGGAGGCCGACAAGACCGGCTTCGACGCCACCGCCTACTGGGCCCGCAGCGGCCTGATGGATCTCGTCAGGCCGGATGCCGGTGCCCCGCCGGCCCGCTCGGTGGCCGGCATGGGAGACCACCCGGCCGGCCTCGCCCTTTACGGCGCCATCGTCACGGCGCTCTACCGGCGCGAGCGGACGGGGCAGGGGGGCCTGGTGCATGCCTCGCTGCTCGGCACCGGGCTCTGGTCCAACGGCTTCATGGTGCAGGCGGCGCTGGACGGGGCGGAGTTCATCCCCCGGCCGCCGCGCGAGCAGGCGCCGAACGCCATGGTCAACCTCTACCAGGCCGGCTGCGGGCGCTGGTTCCTGCTGGCCTTGCTGAACGAGGCGCGGCAATGGCCGGCGCTGCTGGAGGTGCTTGGACAGCCGGGCTGGGGCGGTGACCCACGCTTCGCCGACCAGGCGCAGCGCCGGGCGAATGCGCCGGCGCTGGCCGCCATGCTGGGGGCCGCCTTCGCGTCGCGCAGCCTGGCGGAATGGCGGCCGGTGCTGGATGCCGCCAGCCTGACCTTCGATGCCGTGACGACCACGGCGGAGGCGGCAGCGGCAGACCAGCCGCGTGCCACGGGCGCCATTCGCCCGACGGCCGCCGGCCACTGGACGGTGGACAGCCCGCTCCACGTCGCCGGCGAGGCGAAGGCGCCGGCGCCGCCGCCGCCCGGCCTCGGCGAGGATGCCGAGGCGATCCTGGCCGAGCATGGCTACGCGCCGGCGGAGATCCGGGCGCTGCGCGAGGCCGGAGCGCTGGGCGGGCGGTAGCGCGGCAGGCCCCGCACGGCCGCCGCATCCCACTTGTCTGCGCAACCATGCCTGCTCCGGCGGCCAGCCCGGCCGGCTGGGCTTGATCCGACCCGGCCGGGATGGGCCAATGGCCTCGCAGGCCGCCGCCAATGCCCGCCAAAATGCCGAGGGAACCGTCCATGCCCGAGCCCAAGCCCCTGTCGCCCCGCCGCCGCGTGCTGACGGCCGGTGCCGCACTGGCCACGCTGCCGCTGCCCGGCCGGGCAGCCCCCGAGCCGCTGGCCGAGACCACGCATGGCAGGTTGCGCGGCAGCGCCAGCCAGGGCGTCCTGGCCTTCAAGGGCGTCCCCTATGCCGCGAGCCCGACCGGCGCCGGCCGCTTCAGCCCGCCCGGCGCGCTGGCGCCCTGGGCCGGGGAACGCCGGGCCGACACGCATGGCGCCTCGGCACCGCAGCTCCGCGGCGCCGGCCTGCCGGTATTCGCCTATACCAATCCGGTGGCGGAGCAGAGCGAGGACTGCCTGACCCTCGCCATCTATACGCCTGGCCTGCGCGACGGCCGGCGCAGGCCGATCCTGGTCTGGCTGCATGGCGGCGCCTGGAGCAGCGGGGCCGGCACCGCGCCCGTGCTGGACGGCAGCGCCCTAGCCCGCGAACAGGATGTGGTCGTGGTGGCGGTCAACCACCGGCTGAACCTGTTCGGCTTCCTCCAGGCCGAGGGCCTGCCGCCCGGCGCCGGCAACAACGGCGTGCTCGACATGGTGGCGGCGCTGCGCTGGGTACGCGACAATGCCGAGGCTTTCGGCGGCGATCCGGGCTGCGTCACCATCTTCGGCCAATCCGGCGGCGCGGCGAAGGTGAGCGCCCTGATGGCGGCACCGGCGGCGCAGGGGCTGTTCCACCGCGCCATCATGCAGAGCGGGTCCGGCGCATTGAGCCTCGCCACACCGGAGGATGCCGCCCGCGCCGCCCATGGCCTGCTGGCCGAGTTCGAGCTGCGCCCGACCGATGCTGCGCGGCTGCGCGACATTCCCGCCGACCGCCTGCTGGCGGCGATGGCCAAGGTGGTGGCGGCCAATGGCGGCGCCAACAACTTCCGACCGGTGCTGGACGGCGTGGTGTTCCACCGGCATCCCTTCCACACGGAGGCGCCCGCGGCGGCGCAGGACGTGCCGCTGCTGATCGGCTCGGCAGAAACCGAGGTGACCTTCTACCTGGCGCCGGACCGGGCAAATTTCTCGATCGGCGCCGAGCAGTTGCGTGCCCGGGTGCGGCGCTTCCTCCGGCTCGACGCGGAGGCCACCGAGCATGTCCTGGCCGGCTACCGGGCGGCGCTGCCTGCCGCCTCGCCAAGCGACCTTCTGGTAGCGATCTGCTCCGACCAGAACTACCGCATGAGCATGATCCAGGCGGCCGAGTTGCAGGCCGGGGCGGGCGGCGCACCGGCCTGGCTCTACCTGTTCACCTGGCGCAGCCCGGCCATGAGCGGTCTGCTGCGCACGCCGCATACCGCGGAGTTGCCCTTCGTGTTCGGCAATCTGGAAAGCGCGGCGGAGTTCACCGGCGACGGCGCGGAGCTGCCGGCGGTGCGCAGCCGGATGATGGCCCTTTGGGCCAATTTCGCCCGCACCGGCCGCCCCCAGGCACCGGACGTGCCGAGTTGGCCCCCCTACGAGGCCGGCCACCGTCCGACCATGCTGCTGGGCAACGACGCCCGCCTGGCGCAGGACCCGGGCGGCGCAGAACGCCAGGCGATGCGCGGGGTGCCGCGCTTCGAGTACGGCCACCCGGTGACCTTCGCCCGCGACTGAGGCCGCGGGTGACACGAGGCCGGCTTCACGCCTCGCCTGTCGTCAACGGTGCCAAGCACCGAAGCCCCGATGTACGAGGCTGCAGCGACTGCCGCATCCGGCCGTCGCTGCAGCTTGCTTTCGGAACGGCGCAGCTTCGCGGGCACCGCGCTTAGGTGCTTGATGATGAGGTCATGCGACGCCGATGGGGCGCGTCCGTGGGCTTCGAAGCCTTGGGCCTTTCACGGCCGCTCTAGCGTGCCGCGGGCCGTACCGCGGCGGGGTCGTTGCGCTCATCCATGCGCGCTTCGTAGGTGAGTTCGGACCGCATCGCCCAGAGCGCGTTCTGCAAATAGAGCGGCACCAGCATCGCATCGTCCAGCGCCGCCTGGCTGGCGCGGCGCAACAGATCCTCGCGCCGCGCCTCGTCCATCTCCACCTCGGCCGCCGCCACCAGCGCGTCCATCGCCGGGTTCGAGTACTGCAGCCGGTTGGCGGCGCCGTGGCCCGCCTCACGGCTCGGGGTGCGCAGCACCGAGTTCAGCAGTACCGAGGCCTCGCCGGTGGAATTGCCCCAGGTGAGCAGCGCCGCCGGCGCTTCCCGCCGCGTCGCGCGATTGATGAAGGTGGCATAGGGCTGAGCCTCGACCGTGGTGCGGATGCCGATGCGCGTCCACATCTGCCCGAGCGCCTGCACCACCCGGGCATCGTTCATGTAGCGGTCGTTCGAGCCGATCAGGGTGAGGCCGAAGCCCCCCGGATAGCCTGCCTCCGCTAGGAGGCGGCGCGCGCCTTCCGGATCGGCAGGCGGCACGGGCCGGTCCGGCAGGGCGCTGTAGGTGCCGGGCGGCATGAACTGCGTGGTGGCCAGCGCCGCGCCCTGCATCACCCGCTCAACGAGCATGCGCCGGTCGATCGCCATGGCCAGCGCCCGCCGCACGCGGAGATCGGCCAGCGGATTGGCCTCCAGCGGCCCGCCATTGGCCGCCGTCAGCAGCGGCACCGGGGGCGGCCGCGTGCCGTCGAGGGTGACATACATCACCCGAAGGCTGGTCGTCTCGGCAAGGCGGAAGCGGCGGTCGGCACGAAGGCGGTCGAGATCGCTGGTCGGGACTTGGTCGATGAAATCCACGTCGCCGGCGAGCAACGCGGCGGTGCGCGCCGCATCATTGGTGATCATGCGGTAGGTGACGCTCGTCCAGTGCGGGCGCTCGTCCCAATAGGCGTCGTTGCGCGCCAGTGCGATGCGGTCGCCCGCCGCATAGGAGGCGAGGCGGAAGGGGCCTGTGCCGATGGCGAGCCGGCCGCTGTTGAAATCTGCCGTCGTCGCATCGGCATGCAGGCGGCGGCTGAGGATCAGCACCTGCGAAAGGTAGGTCGGCAGCAGCGGCGCCGGCCTATCGGTATGCAGGCGCAGCCGGCGCTCATCGAGGATCTCGACCCGGCTGATCGGCCGGATGTGGGTGGTGTAGGAAGCGCCGGGGCCGCGCACTTGCGGGATGCGCTCGAAGGTGAAGGCGACGTCCTCGGCCAGCAGCGGCGTCCCGTCATGGAAGCGCACGCCCTCCCGCAGGGTGAGCTCCCAGGCTTCCGTGCCGATCGGCCGCCAGCTTTCGGCGAGGCCGGGATGCAGCCGCGCTTTCGCATCCGTCGTCAGCAGCGTGTCGAACAGCATGGCCCCGACTTCGCCGTTCGAGCGGAGCAGGTGGTAGTGCGGATCGAGGGAGGAGACCGGGGAGCCAAGGCCCATGGCCAGGCTTTGGGCCATGGCCGGGGCGGCCAGGCAGGGCAGCATGGCCAGGCCGAGCAGCAGCCGGCGCGGGCAGCGCGACATAGGACGTCCTCCTCCTACCGACCGGCCGGTCGGGTCTTCGTTGCCGCGGACGCTACGGCGCACGCGGCGGCAGGACAAGCCCCTGGTGACGCCGCGCTTGCAGGGGTTGGCTGGGAGGGCTAGGGTCCGCCCGTGACCCGACCGATCGGTCGGTAGGTCTGCGCGGACGGTAGGGAGGGCCAGGAATGACGACAGGCCGGCTTCGCCATGGGCTTGCCATGGCAGGGGTGTCCCGCCGGGCCGCCCTCGGCGGTCTGCTCGGCCTCGGCGCCGCCTCGGCCGCCAGGGCGCAGGCTTGGCCCAGCCGGCCGATCCGCATGATCGTGCCTTTCGCGCCGGGCGGCGGCGCCGACATCACCGCGCGCTTCGTCGCCGAGCCGCTGGGCGCCGCGCTTGGCCAGCCGATCGTGATCGAGAACCGGGGCGGGGCGGGCGGCACCATCGGCACCGCCGCGGTCGCCCAGGCCCCGGCGGATGGCTATACGCTGCTCTACGGCACGCCGGGCCCGCTGATCACCAATCCGCATCTCATGGCTTCGCTCCCGTATGACGCGGAGCGGGACTTCGCCCCGGTGAGTGTGCTGACAAAGGGCGCCTATGTGATGGCTGTGCACCGCGACGTGCCGGCTCGCAGCGTGGCGGAAGTCATCGCTCTCGCGCGCGCCCGTCCGGGCCAGTTGACCTACGCCAGCTCCGGCGTCGGCGCCGGCAGCCACTTGGCGGGCGAACTGCTTTGCATCGAGGCCGGGATCCGCATGTCGCACGTGCCCTTCCGCGGCACCGGGCCGGCCCTGCAGGAGACGGCAGCGGGGCGGGTGACGATGTCGATCGATTCCTATGGGCCGATGCTGCCCCTGCTGCAGGCCGGCAACCTGCGGGCCATCGCCGTCACCAGCGCGGAGCGCATGCCGGAACTGCCGGACCTGCCCACCATCGCCGAGACGATCCCCCGGTTCGAGGTCACTGTTGTCAACTATGTCTGCGTCCGGTCGGGCACCTCGCCGCCGATCATCGCGCGGCTGAACGAGGCGCTGGTGCGGGTCCTTTCCGATCCCGCGCTGGATGAGCGGATGCGCGCCGCCGGGTCGAGCCCGCCGGGGGGCAGCACGCCGGAGGAGCTGGGCGCGCTGCTGCGCAGCGAATCCGCCAAATGGGGCGAGGTCATCCGCCGTGCCGGCATCCAGGCCGGCTGACCCAGGCAATCGAGAAGGAACAAGCGGAATGTCCACCGATGTCGTGAAGTTCGAGGTGGCGGATTACGTGGCCGTCGTCACGCTGAACCGTCCGCCGGTCAACGCGGTGAATGCGGAGCTGCGCGACCGCCTGATCGAGATCTTCGACGCGGCCACCGACCGCGACGACATCCGCGCGCTGGTGCTGACCGGCCAGGGCAAGATCTTCTCGGCCGGCGCCGACCTGCGCCAGCGGCCGGATGCCTCGGTGGCGGGGCAATACTGGCACCACAACCGGGCAACGCGCGAGACCGGCAACGCCATCAAGGAATGCGCCAAGCCGGTGATCGCCGCGGTGAACGGCGCGGCGCTCGGCGCCGGTTTCGGGCTGATGGCGGCCTGCGACATCATGATGGCGAGCGAGACGGCGGTCTTCGGCATGCCGGAGATCGATGTGGGCCTGGCCGGCGGTGCGGCGATGCTGAACCAGCTCCTCGGCAAGTCCTTCACCCGGCGGCTGATGTTCACCGGCGACCGGCTGCCGGCGGCGGAGCTCTACCGGCTCGGCGTCATCGATTCCGTCTGGGCACCGGACGAGCTGCTGCCCGCGGCGATGCGGATGGCGGCCCGGATCGCGGAGAAGAGCCCGCTCGGGATCAAGTATGCCAAGAACAGCTGCAATTTCGTCGAGCTGATGTCGCCCAAGGACGCCTACCGCTTCGAGCAGAACTTCACCTATGAGCTGTCGAAGACCGAGGATGCGAAGGAAGCGCGCACCGCGCAGCTCGAGAAGCGCAAGCCCGAATTCAAGGGCCGCTGAGCATGTCCGCCGTCATCGACTACGAGGCCTTCCGCGCGGAGGTCCGTGCCTTCGCCGAGACGCGCTGCCCGCCCGAGATCCGCGCGGTGGTGGCGACCTACCGCAAGCTGTCGCGCAAGGTCTGGTATCCCTGGCAGCGGATCCTGTTCGAGCATGGCTGGGGCGCGCCGGGCTGGCCGAAGCAGTATGGCGGCACGGGCTGGGACCTGAAGCAGCGCCACATCTTCGACGAGGTGATGGCGGAATGCGACTGCCCGCCGCAGTACCACCACGGCCTCCGGCATATCGGCCCGGTCATCATCGAATACGGGTCGGAGGAGCAGAAGGGGCGCTTCCTGCCGGGCATATTGAGCGGCGAGGACTGGTGGTGCCAGGGCTACTCGGAGCCGGGCGCAGGCTCCGACCTTGCCTCGCTGCGGACCGCGGCGCGGCGGGAGGGCGACGAATACGTGGTGGAGGGGCAGAAGACCTGGACCTCCCACGCGCATGAGGCGGACTGGATGTACACGCTGGTCCGCACCTCGAAGGAGGCGAAGAAGCAGCAGGGCATCAGCCTGCTGCTGATCCCGCTGAACGCACCGGGCATCACCATCCGGCCGATCCGCACCATCGATGGCTGGCACCACGTGAACGAGGTCTTCCTCGACAATGTCCGCGTGCCGGTGGCCAACCGCGTCGGCGAGGAAGGCGGCGGCTGGACCTATGGCAAATTCCTGCTGGAGCGGGAGCGGCTGGGCGGCGCCAATGTCGCGCCGGCGCTGCGCAACCTGGAGCGCACGCGGGAGCTTCTGGCGCGCGAGCTGGGCGGCGAGGCGCAGCGACTGAAGCGCGCCATGCTGGAGGAGCGGCTGCTGCTGGCCGAGGCCGAACTGCGCGGCGCCCAGGCGCTGGGGCAGGAGGCGATCGCGGCGGTGATGGAGGGCCGGCCGCTTGGCCTGCTGCCTTCGGTGCTGAAGCTCGGCACCAGCGTCACCTTCCAGCATGTAGCGGAAGTGGCGCTGGATGCTGTCGGCGAGCGGCTGGCGCCGCGCTTCCGCCCGACCGACGCAGCCGGCCCCAATGCCGAGGCGCCGGGGGTCGAGTGGGTGCAGAACTACATGTACAGCCGCGTCCGCACGATCTACGGCGGCAGCAGCGAGGTGCAGAAGAACGTCATCGCCAAGCAGCTCTTCGGGTCCTGACGCCATGCCCTTCACCGCCGTGCCCATCGTCGCGGGCGATGCCTTCGACCAGGCCTCCCGCATCGGCCAGGAGGCCGACAGGCAACTCGCCCTGATCGACGACCCCGCGGGGCAGCTCGCCTGCCTGCGGCGGCACTGGGACAGCCTGGCCGGCCTCGGCTGGCTCGCCGTCGCCATGCCGGAAGAGGCGGGCGGCGCCGGCGGCACGCTCTCGGACCTCGCGGCGCTGGCCGGCGGCGCCGGGCGAGGGGGTTTGCCGCTGCCCATCGCCTCGGCCTGCGGAGTCATCCCCTATCTGCTGGCCGACCAGCCCGCGCTGCTGCCCGGACTGGCGGAGGGACAGCACCGCATCGCCTTCATCCCGGCCGATGCGGCCGTGGACGAGGCGGCGGATGTGCCGCGCCTGGCGCCGGACGGGACGCTGACCGGTGCCGTCGTCGGAATCGAGAGCCCGCCCGACCCCACGCATCTGCTGCTGGTGCTGGGCGGCGCGGAGCCGGTCCTGCTGCTGCTGCCGGCCGAAGCGCGAGGGATCGCCGCGCGGCACTATCTCCGCATCGACGGCCGGCCCTCCGCCGACTGGCGCTTCAGCGGCACCATGGTCGAGCCGGGCTGGATCCTCGGCCGCGGCGAGGCGGTGACGTGGCGGGGGGCGGGGGGGCGC
>NZ_KN676113.1:3827768-3930348 GCF_000802185.1 Belnapia sp. F-4-1
CGCGACCTCGGCGCGCTGCTGACCTGCGTGGAAGCGGTCTCGGCCGCCGGGGCGCTGCTGGAGCAGACGATCGACTACCTGCTGAACCGCGTGCAGTTCGGTGTGCCGCTCGCCTCGCACCAGGCGCTGCGGCACCGGGTGGCGGAGATGTATGTCGAGTACGAGAACCTGCGCGGCCTTGTCCTCCAGGCGCTGCGCGCGGCCGGCGCGGGGGATGGGATGCCCTGGCGCGACATCGCCTTCGCCAAGCTGCGGCTGGGCGAGGCCGGGCGCTTCATCGCGCAATCCGCCATCCAGTGCCATGGCGGCATGGGCATGACCGAGGCCCTGCCGGCCATCCGCCTGGCGCGGCGGATCATGATGGCGGAATTCGAATTCGGCGACCGGGCCTTCCACGCGCAGCGGCTGCTGGACGCCTCGCGGAGGGCGGCATGAGCGACGCCATGCACCCGCTGGAGCGGATGTTCCGGCCTCGCTCGGTCGCCGTCATCGGCGCCTCGGGCGACCCCGACAAGCTCGGCGGCCGGACGCTGCTGCACCTGAAGGAGCTGGGCTACGGGGGGCGAATCTACCCGATCAACCGCAGCGCGCCTGAGGTGCAGGGCCTGCCCGCCTGGGCCAGCGTCGCCGAACTGCCCGAGGTGCCGGACAGCGCGCTGATCCTGCTGCCCGCACCGATGGTGGAGCGGGCTTTGGAGGACTGCGCCGCGAAGGGCATCCGCCATGTGCAGGTGCTCTCCTCCGGCTTCGCCGAGGAGGGCGGCGAGGGCATTGCCATGCAGGCGCAGCTGGCCGAGACAGCGCGACGGCACGGCATCCGCTTCACCGGGCCGAATTGCCTCGGCAGCATCAGCCCGCCGGACGGGTTCTTCGGCACCTTCTCCAGCCTGCTCGCAACCGCGCGGCCGGGGCCGGGGACGGTCGGAGTGGCGACGCAGAGCGGCGCCTATGGCTCCCATATCTACGCCGTCGCGGGCTTCCGCGGCATCGGCATCAGCCGCGCCATCGCCACGGGCAACGAAGCCGATATCGATGTGGCGGCGGCGATCGACTACCTGGCCGATGATCCCGGCACGCGGGTGATCTGCGCCTCGCTCGAAGGGTGCCGCGACGGGGACGGGTTGCGCCGCGCGCTGCTTAAGGCCGCGGCGGTGGGCAAGCCGGTGATCGTCATGAAGGTCGGCAGCACCGAGGTAGGCGCGGCGGCGGCAGCGACGCATACCGGCTCGCTTGCCGGCGAGGACCGGATCGTCGATGCGGTGTTCCGCGAATGCGGCGCGCTGCGCGTGGCCTCGATCGAAGAGATGCTGGACATCGCCTATGTCTGCTCCCTCGCGCCGCTGCCGCCGGGCCCAGGGGTCGGCATCCTCAGCGTCTCGGGCGGCATCGGCGTGCTGATGGCCGATGCCTGCATCGAAGCGGGGCTGTCAGTGCCGGCCATGTCGCCCGAGGTGCTGGCGGAGATCCGCGCCATCCAGCCCGTCGCCGGCGGACGCAACCCGATCGACACCACCGCGCAGCTCGGCGGCCGGATGCATGTCTTCGAGGGTATCAGCCAGGCGATGATGCGCGGGGCGGAGCTGGGCTCCGTCCTTTTCTACCTCGCGCATATCGGCCGCAACGTGCCGCGCTTCCCGCCGCTGGAACGCTCGCTGGTCGCGCTGCGGCGCAACTTCCCCGACCGCCTCGTCGTCGCGGTGATGACGCATGTGGAGGAGGTGCGGCTGCGGCTGGAGGCGGAGGGCATCCCCGTCTTCGAGGATCCGACCCGGGCGGTGCGCGCGGTTGCCGGCGCCGAGCGGCTGCGGCGGCTGCGCGTGGAGGCGGAGGCGCTGCCGCCGGTGCCCGCCCTGCCGGCTTTGCCGGCGCTCGGCGGGCATGAGGCGGCGGCGAAGGCGGTGCTGGCCGCGGCGGGCCTCCCGGTGCCGCCCGAGCGGACTTGCGCGACGGCCGAGGACGCCGTGCGGGCGGCCGAAGCGATCGGCTTCCCGGTGGTGGCGAAGATCCTGTCGGAGGACATCCCGCACAAGACCGAGGTGGGCGGAGTGATGCTCGGCCTCGCCGATGCCGCGGCGGTAGAGGGCGCCTTCGCCGAGCTGCTGCGGCGCGCCCGCGCGGCACGGCCGGAGGCGCGGATCGAGGGCGTGCTGATCGCGCCCATGCTGCGCGGCGGGGTAGAGACGATCATCGGCACGCTGCGCGATCCGGTCTTCGGGCCGATGGTGATGTTCGGCCTGGGCGGCGTCGCGGTGGAACTGTTTGCCGATGTCGCCTTCGCCTCGGCGCCGCTCTCCCCGGCGCGGGCGGCCCGGCTGGTGGACCGGGTGCGCGGGGCGCGGCTGCTGGCGGGCTGGCGCGGCGGTCCTGCGCTGGACCGCGTGGCGCTGGAGGCGGCGCTGGTGGCGGTCGCAGGGCTGGCCGCGGCGCGGCCGGAGATCGCCAGCATCGACGTGAACCCCTTCCTGGTGCAGGAGAGAGGCGGCTTCGCGCTGGATGGCGTCATCCTGACGCGGGATGGGCCACCGGGAGACGCATGAAGAACCTCGCCGATATCCTGGAGCTGGATGGGCCCGCCGGGCCGCCGACGGAGCGGATGCTGCAGATCCTGACCGAGGCCTGCCGGCTCTTCGCCACCCGCGGCTTCGACGGCGTCTCGGTGCGCGACATCGCGCAGGAATGCGGGATCTCGAAGGCGACGCTCTACCACCATTTCCCGGACAAGGATGCGATCCTGCGGCCGCTGGTGATGGGCATCACCCGGTCGCTGCACCAGCGCGTGCTGGGGGCGATCCGGCCGGAGGCGGACCCGGCCGAGAAGCTGCGTGCCTTCATGACGGAGAGCGCGCGCTTCTTCGAGGAATACCGTTGGGCCTTTATCGTGTCCTCCACCGTGTTCTGGACCGACCCGCAGGCGCGGCAGCGGCGCCAGCGGATCGAGTGGCGCGACCGGCACGAGGCGTTGCTGCGCGGCATCCTGGAGGAGGGAGTCCGGAGCGGCGCCTTCCGGATCGCGGATACCGGCATGGCGGGGCGCCTGGTGCTCGGTGCGCTGAACTGGATGCCCAAATGGTACGACCCGAAGGGGCCGCTGCCGGCAAGCGCTATCGCCGAGCAGTTCTGCGGGATGCTGTTGGGGGGGCTGGAGGCGATGCCGGGCGCTGCTGCGTCGTAACCCTGCGCTGCTCGGCGACGGGGTCGGCCACCTTGTGCGGCTTCGCGCTGGCCGTCGTCGCCACGGAAAGCCTCGTCCGCCCATCCTCACGCTGTAAGACGGCCTCTACCGCCTGGACATGCTGATGGCGGAGCGCTCGGTCAGCACGAACACCGCGGCGGCCGGGTGAATGCCAGCCTGATGAACCTCTGACGGTCGGCGATATCCCTTGGCATCGGGTGCGGCGTCCATTCGCACTGGCTCACGCATCTGCTCCGGCTTGTTGTTCGCCGGGCAAGCTCCGGCCGGGTGACGCCAGCTGATCGGAATCGCCCCAAGGGCGGGGGCATCGTGCCGTGCCCGCTTCGGCACTCCGCCGGTGCATTTGCCGGACCGCATCCCGCCGGACAATGCCACCCGGTCGGTCAAGCCTTCCGCGGGTCGCCGTCCAGCTGCGCCAGGGCCTGCGCCAGGTCGGCGATCAGGTCGTCCACGCGCTCGATGCCGATGCTGAGGCGGATGAGGCCGTCGCTGACGCCTATGCGGGCCCGGAGCTCGGCCGGAACTCCCGAATGGGTGGTCGAGGCGGGGTGGCTGGCCAGGGACTCGGTGCCGCCCAGGCTCACGGCCAGCTTGAAGACGCGCAGCGCATTGAGCGTCCGGAACGCCTCGGCTTCGCCCCCCTTGATCTCGATGCTGAAGGTCGAGCCCGGGCCGCTGCATTGGCGGTCATAGACGCGCCGCGCCGGACCATCCGTGGCTGGCCCGCCGAGCGCGTGCACGGCCGCCACCTTGGGATGGTCGGCGAGGAAGCTGGCGATCGCCTCCGCATTCGTGGCGGCTGCCCGCATCCGCAGCGAGAGCGTCTCCAGCGATCGTCCCAGCATCCAGCAGGAATGCGGGTCGAGCTGGGTGCCGATCGCGCCGCGCAGGAGGCGGACCGGGCGCAGCCGGGCCTTGCTGCCGATGGCCGCGCCGGCGATGAGGTCGCTGTGCCCGCCGACATACTTGGTCAGCGAGTAGACCACGATGTCGATGCCGTGCCGGAGCGGCTGCTGGAACACCGGGCCGAGCATGGTGTTGTCGCAGACCACGATCGGCCGGTGGCCCTGGTTCGTGGCGATGCGGTCGGCCTCGGCATTGACCAGGGCGAGGTCGACCAGGCTGTTCAGCGGATTGGACGGGGTCTCGACCAGGATGACGCTCACGCGCCCCCGCGCCTCGGCGCGCCGGGCGGCCTCGCCGATGGCCACGGCACTCAACCCGTCGGGAAAGCCCTCCGCGGCGATGCCGAATTCGGTCAGGGTGCGGGCGAGCAAGGTTTCCGTCCCGCCATAGAGCGGTTGGCTGTGCAGGACGGCATCGCCCGGCCTGGCATAGGTCAGGATCGTCGTGGCGATGGCCGCCATGCCCGACCCGAAGACGAGTGCCGCCTCGCCATCCTCGTAGATCGCCAGACGATCCTCGACGATCTCGCTGTTGGGATGGTTGAAGCGGGAATACACCAGCCCGGCCCCGCCCTCGGGCACCTCCTTCCGGCCCGCCACCACGTCGAAGTAGTCACGTCCCTCTTCGGCCGAACGGAAGACGAAGGTGGAGGTCAGGAAGACGGGCGGCTTGACCGCACCTTCGGATAAGCCGGGGTCGTAGCCGTAGCCCAGCATCAGCGTTTCAGGGGCCAGCCGGTGGTTGCCGATGCTGGTATGGTGGCTGCGATCCTTCGCCATGGCTGCCGATCCTCCAACATCGCCGGGGCTGCCGGCCGGAGGCGTCACCGCCGGCCCAGGACGCCCGGGCACAGTCTGCCGCATCCATCCAGCGGGATGCCAGGCTTTACGCTCGGCCCGCTTCCTCGCCCGCGCCGCCTGACGGCAAGGCTGCTGCCAGGGACGCCACGGCAGCGGGACGCCGGCGCACGGGGCGCCCGCTACGGAGCCGCCGCCCCAAGGAAATGCCCCGTGCGCCGGTAATGCGAGTCGAGAAGCATGCAAGCCTCCTCGCTTCGCCGGCCGATCGCGGCCTCGCATATCGCCTTGTGCTCCGCAGCGACGTCGCGCTGCGGCCAGGCGACCTGGTTCGACAGGTTGCGAAACCGCAGGGCGCGATCCTGCAGATCGGCGCAGAAGGCCAATAGCGCCTGGGCGCCGCACCCGCCGAGCAGCGCCAAGTGGAAGGCGCGATGGCAGGCTTCCCAGTCGGGGTTGGGGATGAAGCGGTCCGGCTCGGCCGATCGCGGCGTCCGCGCCAGCCGGTGATGCGAGACGAGGACCCGTTCCTCCCACGCGGCATCGCCCCGCGCGATGGAAGCCCTGAGCGCTGCGGCTTCGACCAGGCACCGGGTTTCGATCAGGTCCCGCAGGATCTCCGTATCGGCCGGGGCGACCCGGAAGCCTCGCTGGTCCACCCGCAGCACCAGCCCTTCGGCGGCGAGCTGGCTGAGCGCTTCCCGGATAGGCGAGGCGCCGGTGCCATACCGCTCCCGCAGGCCCTCGATGCGGAGGCGGCTGCCCGGTGGGTGCAGGCCCTTCAGGATGTCCCGCCGCAGTTGCTCCATCACCTGCCGCGCCAGGGTAGGGGCCGGATCGGTCTCCGCCACTTCAACGAGGTTTCGGTCCGGTATTGCCATTTTGCCGCCGAAGGGGTTGCGTCTAAGTTCTTTATCGACAAAACTGCCGCTAACCAAGCTGGAAACGTCCATGCGCCTTGTCACATTCCGCCACGGTTCCGCTGCGGCCCAGTTCGGGATTCGGGAGGGCGACCGCGTCCGGCCCATCGCGCCCGCGACCGAGACCGCGGTGCTGCAGGATCTCGACGGTGCTGCCCGCGCTGCGACCGGGCCTTCCATCCCCCTTGCAGAGGTCACCTTCCTCCAGCCGGTCCTGCGGCCCGGGAAGGTCATCTGCATCGGCCTGAACTATGTCGATCATGCCAAGGAAGGCGGCAACCCGATCCCGGACTACCCGGCGGTGTTCCTCCGTGCGGCGACGTCCCTGGTAGGGCCAGGGCAGGCGATCCTCCGCCCGGCAGCCTCGGAGAAGCTCGACTACGAGGCGGAGCTCGCCATCGTCATTGGCAAGCCGGCCCTTCGGGTCCACGAGGCCGAGGCGCTTGGCCATGTCGCCGGCTATTCCTGCTTCAACGACGGCTCGCTGCGCGACTACCAGCGCAAGTCGACGCAATGGACCATGGGCAAGAATTTCGACGCGACAGGCGCCTTCGGTCCCGAGATTGTCACCCCCGACGAACTGCCCGAGGGCGCGCACGGCCTGCGGATCACGACCCGCCTCAACGGCCGGACGCTCCAGGACGGCAACACCCGAGACATGATCTTCGGCGTTGCCCGCACCGTCGCGATCCTTTCCGAGGTGATGACGCTGGAGCCCGGCGACGTGATCATCACCGGTACGCCGGCGGGCGTCGGCTACCCGCGCAAGCCGCCGGTCTTCATGCAGCCCGGCGACACCTGCGAGATCGAGATCGAAGGCATCGGCCTGCTCTCCAATCCCGTCGCCGATGCGCCCGCCGCGGCCTGAACCAGGGAATCACCAGATGACCAGCATCCGCCGTGCCGCCGACAGCTTCCGCTTCCCGGGCGATCGCCGCGTCGGCATCGTGTTCAACATCGCCTATGAGGGCTGGTCGGAAGGGCAGGTGCCTGGCATCGGCCCGATGGGAAACCCGCTGAAGCCCGGCTTCTTCGATGCCAATGCCGCCTCCTGGGGGCTCTACGGCCCCAGCCGTGGGATCTGGCGCGCGCTCGAGATCGCGGCCCGCAACGGCATCCGCACCAGCGTCATGACGAACGGCGTCCTGGCCGAGAAATGGCCGGAGACCGTGCGCGCCATCCATCGGGCCGGCCATGAGATCGTCGCCCATTCCTACGGCATGGACGTGATCCCCGTGTATCTGGACGAGGCTGGGCAACGGGAGAACATCCGCCGCACCACCGGCCTCATCGCCGATCTCACCGGCGCGGCACCGCGGGGGTGGATCAGCCCGCGCGGCACCGGCAGCCCGGGCCATACCGACCTTCTCGCCGAGGCGGGCTACCTCCACGACGGCGACTGCAACGACGACGACCTGCCTTATCTGGAAACGACCAAGGGTGGCCGCGACATCGTCCGCATCCCGCTGATCATGGACGTCAACGACCTGCCCAGCGCCATCCGCTACGGCAACAACGCCCGCGCCATGCTGGAGCAGTTCGAGGATGCATTCGCCGCCATGCGCGAGCGTGAAACCAAGCCGGTCATGCTCGACGTGACGATCCATACCCACGTCTATGGTCGCCCGGCCGGCGCCTGGGTGTTCGACGAGATCATGCGGCGGGTCAAGGCGGCGCCGGATGTTTGGACCGGCACCCGCCTGGAGGCGGCCGAGCATGTACTGGAGCAGCGCGGAGCCTTGGCCGGCGCTTGACGGAGGCCGATGCCGCCATCCGGCATGTCCCGGCTCATGCGGGTGTGCGGCGTCTCCAGGCAACCGGCTGCGATCCGGGCGGCCCCGGCGCCGCCATGGGGCGCCGGGCGGGCATCACTCTGGAGTAGGCAGCGATGAGCATTGCCAGGCCCACCCGTCGGCGCGAGGACCGCCGCTTCCTGACCGGCGGCGGGCGCTACGCCGACGACATCGACCTGCCCGGCCAGGCCTTTGCCACCTTTGTCCGCAGCCCCCATGCTCATGGCAGGATCCGCGGCATGGAGCTCGATGCCGCCCGTTCGGCGCCGGGCGTCCTTGGCCTCTACGTCGCGGCCGATCTGGAAGCGGCGGGCATCGGCCCGATCCCCTACCTGCCGATGCCGAAATTCCCGCTGGCCACTCAGATCGACGCGCCACGCCCGGTGCTGGCCGCCGGCCGGGTGCGCCATGTCGGCGAGCCGGTGGTGCTGGTGGTGGCCGAAACCCTTGCCGAGGCGCAGGACGCGGCGGAACTCGTCGGGCTCGATATCGACGCCCTCCCTGCTGTCGCCGGTACCGCCGCGGCCGTCGAGCCGGGCGCTCCGGCCGTCTGGGACGAGGCGCCGGACAACGTCGGTCTCACCTGGCGCGGCGGCGACCAGGCGGCAAGCGACGCCGCCTTCTCCCGCGCGGCGCATGTCACCCGTCTGCGGCTGGTCAACAACCGGGTCGTCGCCAACCCGATCGAGCCGCGGACCTGCATCGCCTCCTATGAGGAGGCCAGCGAGAGCTGGCAGCTGATCGCCGCCTCCCAGGGCGTGCAGTACATGCTGCGGGTGCTGTGCGAGCACACTCTCCGGGCGCCACGCGAGCGCATGCTCGTCTTCACCCATGACGTGGGCGGCGCCTTCGGGGTGAAGGAACAGCCCTATCCCGAGGACATCGCCATCCTCCATGCGGCCCGGATGCTGGGCCGGCCGGTGAAGTGGCGCGGCACCCGCACCGAGCATCTCCTTTCCGACAACCATGCGCGGGATTCCGTGCTCGACGCCGCCCTGGCGCTGGACGCCGAGGGCGGGTTTCTCGCCGTGCGGCTCGAAGTCCTGAACGCGATGGGCGCCTACTATTCGGTGCATGGCCCGTTCGTCATCATCCGCAACACCACCAATGGGCTGCCGCTGGTCTACCGGACGCCGGCCATCGACGTGACGGTGAAGCTCGTCCTCAGCAACACCGCCTCCACCGGCCCCTATCGCGGCGCCGGGCGGGAGGCGGCGGCCTATGTCATGGAGCGGCTGGTCGACCAGGCGGCGCGCGAGACGGGGAGGGACCCGATAGCGCTGCGCCGGCAGAACCTCATCCCGACCGAGGCGATGCCCTACCGGTCGCCCTCGGGGCGGCTGTACGACAGCGGCGACTTCGCCCGCGTGCTCGACCGCGCCCTGGAGCTGGCGGACTGGGAGGGCTTCGCCGCCCGGGAACGCGCCTCGGCAGCGGCCGGGCTGATCCGTGGCCGCGGGCTTTGCAGCTTCCTCGAATGCGTCGGCGGCCTGCTCTACGAAAGCGCCGACATCCGCTTCAACGAGGCGGACGGCATCGACATGGTGGTCGCCACCCAATCGAGTGGCCAGGGCCATGAGACGAGCTTCGCCCAACTGGTCGCCCACCGGCTCGGCGTGCCGGAAGAGGCGGTGCGGCTGCAACAGGGCGATAGCCGCGACGTGCCGCGCGGCCTGGCCTCGATCGCCTCCCGCTCGATGCTGATGGCGGGTTCGGCCATCTCCCTCGCTTGCGACACCGTCATCGAGAAGGGCAGGCGGGCTGCCGCCCATCTGCTCGAGGTCGCCGAGGCGGACCTCGAATTCGGGGATGGGGAATTCCGCATCGCCGGTACCGACCGCGGCATCGCACTGCTGGATCTTGCACGCCGCCTCCGCATGGAGGGGGGCTTGCCCGAGGGGATGCCGGCCAGCCTCGACTCCACCGGCGATTTCGACACGGAGGAGCTGAACTTTCCGAATGGCTGCCATGTCTGCGAGGTCGAGATCGACCCGATGACCGGCACGATCCGGGTAGCCCGGTACACGGCGGTCGATGATGTCGGCGTCGCCATCAATCCGATGATCGTACATGGCCAGGTCCAGGGCGGCGTGGCGCAGGGCCTCGGCCAGGCCCTGATGGAACACATCGTCTATGACCCGGAGGGACAGCTGCTCTCCGCCTCCTTCATGGACTACGCGGTTCCCCGTGCCACCGATGTGCCCGACCTGGCGGTCGGCCTGGTGGAGGTGCCGGCCCGCAGCAATCCCCTGGGCGTCAAGGGCGCGGGGGAGTCAGGCGTCAGCGGCTCCCTTGCCGCGGTCATGAATGCCGTCGCCGATGCCCTCGCCCGGGCCGGCGCGGTCCCCGAGATCGACATGCCCGCGACACCGGAAAAGGTATGGCGCGCCCTGCAGCGCAAGGCGGGGGCGGCTTAGGCACAACAATGCGTCCGGGACCACCGGCGGACAGGAGGAAAGCCAAGATGTCACAGGCAACCAAGGACAGCGGCGGCGCGCCTTTGGCGAGCGGGCAGAACCTCAACTGGTACGGCCAGCTGAGCGTGCCGGAGCGGCGGACCTTCTGGGCTTCCTTCGGCGGCTTCGCGCTCGATGGCATGGACATCCTGCTCTACAGCTTCGTCATCCCGACGCTGATCGCAGCCTGGTCGATGACCCGGGCCGATGCGGGCATCATCGCCACCACCGCTCTCCTCGTCTCCGCGGCCGGTGGATGGATCGGCGGCATCCTGTCGGATCGCTACGGCCGGGTCCGGACGCTGCAGATCACCATCCTCTGGTTCTCGTTCTTCACCGGCCTGAGCGGGCTGACCAACTCCTTCGAGCAGCTGCTGGTGGTGCGCGGCTTGCAGGGCCTCGGCTTCGGCGCCGAATGGGCGGTGGGTGCGGCGTTACTGGGTGAGATGGTCCAGCCGCAGCACCGCGGCAAGGCGCTGGGCTTCGTCCAGAGCGCCTGGGCGGTCGGCTGGGCGGCCTCCGCGCTGATCTATACCGCGACTTATGCCCTGCTGCCGGAGAGCATTGCCTGGCGCATCCTGTTCTTCATCGGCCTGCTGCCGGCGCTCTTCATCTTCTACCTCCGCCGCTACGTGCCGGAGAGCAGCCTGCTTGAGGCCGAGCGTAGGACCGGCGATACCGGGCGCTTCGCGGAAATCTTCTCGCCGGCCCTGCTGCGCACCACGCTCTTCGCCGCCCTCCTCGCGATCGGTGTCCAGGGTGGCTACTACGCGGTGATGACCTGGCTCCCGACTTTCCTGCGCACGGTTCGGGGCCTGACGGTACTGAATTCGGGCGGCTACCTGGCAGTGGTGATCGTCGCCGCCTGGTTGGGCTACGTCGCAGGAGCCTACCTGACCGACGCCATCGGGCGACGGCGCTGCTTCGCCCTGTTCTCGGTGTGCTCCATCATCACGGTGCTGGCCTATACGATGATCCCGGTCAGCAACGGCATGATGCTGGTGCTCGGCTTCCCCTTGGGCTTCTTCGCCTCGGGCACCTATAGCGGACTGGGCGCCTACTTCACCGAACTCTTCCCGACGCGGGTTCGCGGCTCCGGGATGGGGTTCGCCTATAATTTCGGCCGCGCCGTCGGCGCCACCTTTCCGACACTGGTGGGCGTCCTTAGCGCGGACATGCCGCTCGCCACGGCGATCGGCCTGTTCACCGCCTCGGCCTATGCGCTGGTGTTCATCAGCATCTGCGTCCTGCCCGAAACCCGGGGACGCGTGCTGCAGGCGTGATGAGGCCCGGGCAGGGCCGGTGGCCGAGCTTGCCCTGCCGGCCCGCCAGATCCACGCCGGGCGGGCTGCGGTGACCGCAGCAGCGACGCCATGGCCTGACGCCTGCCTCGCGGGTTGCGGCACGTGAATGGCCGAGGCGGGCCGGCTGCCGTTCCTCGGGTGGCAACCGAAGCCGGTGCCGCAGGTTCTCTCTCGACCTCCAACGCAACTGCGAAGATTTCATGCGGACCATTTCGGAACAGCGGCTGTTCGATGCGCTCGCCACGCTTTCCCACGCCTTCGCGCAAGGCGGCGTCCCCAGCATGCCCGGTGGGGATGCCGTAGCGGAGGACGGCGCCGGCGAACCATCCCCGGCGATCACCGCCATGGATGACGAGATGCGCGAGGTGCTGGGCGAGGCGGCCCTTGCCGTTGCCTTCGGCGCCTTCGCCTCGCGTGGCGGGGATGGCGGGCCGATCCACACCCTGATCGCCGCCATGGGCCTCATGGCCATCCGCAGCGGGGAGGAGCCGGACCCGCCCGGCGAGATCCTCGGCATCGCCGCCCGGGACGAGCAGGTGGAAACGGAGATCGACCGGGCTGGGGAGGAGATCGACCGGCGCTTCGGGCGGGAGGCCGTGGCCGAGGACATCACCGCGGCGCTGGAAGCGCGGCTGATCGGCACGGCCATCACCCTGGCCGGCTGCACGCTGCCGGAGGGGGTGGATGGCCAAGCGGCGGTGCGCCTGCGTGCCGCGCGCTGCTTCGCCAGGCTGGCCGCCGGGCTGCTGGCGATGGACGCCGCCGGTACGATGCCCGGCAAGGAGGCCTGACCGTGAAGGCGCCGTTGACCGGCCGCCGGTCGGCGGTCGGCGCCGGCCTGACGGTGCTCGCCACCGGCGAGGCGGCTGGCCAGGGCGGCGATGCGGGACATGTCGTGCTGCTCGGCGACTCGATCTTCGACAACAAGGGCTACGTGGCAGGTGGGCCGGATGTGGTCGCGCATCTCCGGAACCGGTTGCCCGCTGGCTGGCGAGGCAGCCTGGCTGCGGTGGGTGGCGCAGTGGCGGGCGACGTCGTCCGCCAGCTCGGGCGGGTGCCGCAGGGGGCCAGCCATCTCGTCGTCAGTGCCGGCGGCAACGACGCCCTGCGGCAGGAAGCCATCCTCGGCCAGGAGGCCCGAAGCGTGGGCGAGGGACTGGTCCGGCTGGCCGCCGTGGTGGACCGCTTCCGCCAGGATTACCGCGCGATGCTCGATGCGGTGCTGGCCCGCCGGCTCCCCACCGCGGTCTGCACCGTCTACGATCCCCGCTTCGCCGATCCGCAGCGGCAGCAGCTGGCGGTCGCCGGGCTCGTCCTGTTCAACGATGCCATCACGCGCGAGGCTTTCCGGCGCGGCCTGCCGCTGATCGACCTGCGGCTCGTTTGCGACGAGGCGGCGGACTTCGCCAACGCCATCGAGCCCTCCGTCCAGGGCGGCCGGAAGATCGCCGGGGCCATCGCCCGTTTCGCCCTCGACCGGCCAGGGGGGCGTTCCGTGATCTACGGGGGGCAACTAGGCGGCTCTGCGGCATAGCCGCGGGCGATGAAGGTGGTGGCGCCCGGCATCTGGAACGGATAATGAACGCCCGAAAGGGTGAGCATGGCCGACCAGATCGTCATCACCGAGAAGACCAGCCAGGCGAAGGATGTCCGCGCTGCGGTCGGTGGCCGCTACGGGATGATTCTCCCCGCCGAGGGGCATCTCTTCAACCTCCTCGAGCCCGAGGAGGTGGTGCCGGAGTGGAAGCGCTGGCGGCCGATCCTGCTCCGGCCCAGCGGCCTGTACGGCACCAAGCCTGCCACCGGCGGCAACAAGGCCGCGAAGCTCAAGGCGATCCGCGACGCCCTGCGCCAGGCGAGGCAGGTCTGGCTGGCCACGGACTGCGACCGCGAGGGCCAGCTCATCGGCCAGGAGATCCTGGAGCATTACGGCTATCGCGGCACCGTCATGCGGGTGATCTTCACCGCCCAGGACCCGGAGACCATCCGCACCGCCTTCGCCAGGGCGAAGCCCAATGCCGATTTCGCCCGGCTCTACGCGGCCGCGGTTGCCCGGCGCCAGGCTGACCAGATCTACAACCTTTCGCTCACCCGCACCGCCACCGTGACCCTGGCGGGCGGTGCCCGGGCCGTCATCGGCGTCGGCCGGGTCAAGACGCCGACCCTCGCCATCGTCTGCCGGCGCGAGCTCGAGATCCGCAATTTCGTGCCGCAGGCCTATTTCGAGGTGGTCGCCACGGCCCGGGCCGAAGCCGGGGCGCTGCAGATGCGGCATGCACCGAAGGAGCGAATCCTGAAGCGCGAGGAGGCCGAGGCGATTGCCGCCGCCGCCGAGGGCTTCACCGGCCCGCTCGCGGTGAAGGTCGAGGACAAGCGCCAGGGCCCACCCCGCCTGCATGACCTGCCCTCGTTGCAGAAGCTTTGCGGCTCGCGCTTCGGCTGGTCGGCGGCGCGGACGCTGGAGGTGGCGCAGGAGCTTTATGACGGGCAGGGCAAGAAGGTCATCACCTATCCGCGGGCCGAGACCCGCTACCTGCCGGAGAACCTGATCGCAGACGTGCCGCGGATCGTGGCCGGGCTCCAGGTCGGGCGGGCCTTCGGCGCCATCCCGGTGCCGCAGCCGCCGGTCATCCGCCGTGGCGCGAGCGGTCCCTTCCACGACCGGGGCCTGGCCGGAGCCAGCCACCATGCGGTCATCCCCAACGTCAACACGGTCGATACGCTGCGCGAGGTCTGGCCACGCCTGAGCACCGATGAGCGCAGGCTGTTCGACGTCATCGCCCGCGCCTACCTGGCGGCGATGATGCCCGATTTCCGCTACCGGCAGACGACCGTCACCCTGGATGTCGGCCCCCACGCCTTCCGCGCCGCCGGCCGCCAGCCGATCGAGCTCGGCTGGCGGGCCGCCTTTCCCGACTGGCAGCCGGCGGAAGAGCGGGGCGAGGAGGCGCAGATGCTGCCCCCGCTCCGGCATGGCGAGACGGCGCTGCTGCGCGATGCCAAGGTCGAGGACAAGGAAACCCGTCCGCCGCCGCGCTACAACGAAGGCACGCTGATCGAGGCCATGCAGAACGCCTGGCGCTTCGTCGAGGACGAGGCGCTGCGGGACCGCCTGAAGGAGGCCAAGGGCATCGGCACGCCGGCCACCCGTGCCGAGATCATCCGCGGCCTCAAGGCGCAGGATTTCCTCGCCACGGAGGGCAAGAACATCGTCCCCACGGAGCGCGGCCTTTCGCTCCACGCGGTGCTGGAGAGGGCGGACCCGGCCCTGGTCGACCCCGGGGTGACAGCGCAGATGGAGCGGCTGCTGGACGAGGTGCTGGTGGGGCAGCAGGAGATGGTGGGTGCCATCGATGCCGTCTGCGCCCAGGCCAGCCGCATCATCGGCCGGCTGCAGGACGGTGCGGCCTCCGTCGACGCGGCCGCGCTGAGCAGGGCGGTCCCGGACCGCGGGGCAGACCGGCCGCCGACCCCGGCCATGAAGCGCTTCGCCGACAGCCTGGCGCGGCAGAAGGGGCTGAAGCCGCCGCGTGGCTATGCGACCTCCGGTGCCATCTGCCGTGCCTTCCTGGACCAGCACGCATCCAGGAAGGCTGGAGCCCCGGGCGTCGACAGCCCAGGTGACGGGCGAACATCGCCTGTGGCGGACACTACGGCAGTACCTCGCCGGCCGAAGCACAGCGACACACGCATGGCGGCACCCGCCGCCGACCGGAAACAGGGTCCGAGGCGCCGTAAGGCAAAGCGGCCCGGGTGAGGCGGGGCAGCGGCCGTCAGATGACCCCCGCCTCCCGGAAGGCGGCGATCCGCGCCGCGTCGTAGCCCGCCGCCGCCAGCACCGCCTCGGTGTCGGCGCCGAGGGCCGGGGCCGGGCGGTCCAGCCGCGCTGCGCCATGCGCCAGGCGGAAGCCGGTGGTGGCGAAGCGCAGCCTTCCCCAGGGCGTCTCCACCTCCTGCAGGGCGTCCCGCGACCGGATCTGCCGGTGCTCGATCACCTCGTCGACCCGCCAGATGCGGGCGCAGGGGGCACCGGCGGCGTTCAGCCGTTCCTCCCACTCGGCGGCATCGGCGGCGGCGAGCGCCCCCTCGATCACGTCGCGCAGCAGGGCGGCGTTCTCCAGGCGGAGAAACCAGTCGGCCAGGCGCGGCTCCTCCAATGCATCGGCGCGGCCGATGGCGCGCAGCAGGGCCTCATACTGCCGGTCGGTGTTGACGGCGAGCAGCAGGTGGCCGTCGCGGGCGCGGAACAGGTTGGCCGTCGCCTTGCGGCTGACCGCCTGGTTGCCCCATTGCTGCTGCTTGTGGCCGGCGACGGTCCAGTCCGCCACCTGGCCGCCGAGGAAGGCCAGCGTCGATTCGAGCATCGATACATCGACCCGCTGGCCCTGCCCGGTATGCGTCCGCTGGTGGAGGGCGGAGGCGACGCCGAAAGCGGCCGTCATGCCGGAGAGCTGGTCGCAAACGGCGAAGCCGGCGCGCAGCGGGTCGCCGCCCGGATGGCCGGTCATCGCCATGATGCCGGACATGGCCTGGATGCGGCCGTCATAGCCCGCTTCCAGCCGGTCGGGCCCCGTCTGGCCGAAGGCGGAGACGCTGCAGAAGATCAGGCGCGGGTTGACCTTCGACAGCGCCTCGTAGCCGAGGCCGAGCCGGTCCATCACGCCGGGGCGGAAATTCTCCATCACCACATCGGCCTCGGCAGCGAGGCGGAGCAGGATCTCCCGCGCCTCGGGCTTCTGCAGGTCGAGGGTGAGGCTGCGCTTGTTGCCGTTCACCGCCTGCCAGGCGGAGGCCATGCCGCGCTCGGCCCATTCGCGGGAAAGCGGCGTGCGGCGCATGTCCTCGCCCTCGCGGCGCTCGACCTTCACCACATCGGCCCCCAGCAGGGCGAGCTGGTAGCTGGCGAAGGGGCCGGCGAGGACCTGGGTGAAGTCGAGGATGCGGATGCCCTCGAAGGGGCGGGCGGTCACGCCGCCCTCCGGTCGCCAGAGGGCCGCAAGGACCGGAGGCGTGAATCGGCGGGCTTCATCATTACGCCGCCTTCTCGCGCAGGTCCTTGGCGATGGCCTTCTGGCGGAGGAATTCCTCCTTGCGGCGCGCCAGCTCCTCGGCGCCGATCTGCTCGAGGTTGAGGTAGTCGAGCTTCCACTCCCCCGTCTCGTCCCAGCGCTGGGGCGATTGCAGGGTGGTGCGGGGGCCGACCGCCGTCTCGAGCAGCCGGAGGGCGAGCTCCAGCGTCATCGCCTGGCTCCCAGCGTCATGCGGACGGCCGGCGGCATTGCCGAGGGGGAAGTCGCTGAACAGGAAGCGCGGCACGCCGCAATGCTCGACGATGTCCTTGGCGCAGCCGAGCACCACCGTCGGGATGCCGTGCTGCTCCAGGTGGCGGGCGGTGAGACTCACGGTCTGGTGGCAGACCGGGCAGTTGGGCACGAGCACCGCGACATCCGCGCCGTCGCGCAGGCAGCGGGAAAGAATCTCCGGGCAGTCGGTCTCGACCGTGTGGCGGTGGCTGCGATTGGTCGGCGCGCCCTGGAAATGCTCCGTCAAGGCGCCGATCCGGCCCGCGGCGGCGGCATCGCGCATCGCCTGGAGCGGGAACCAGGCGTGCATGTCGGTCGCGGGGCTGTGCTTCCGGTCATAGGCGATATGGGAAACGCGGAGGTCATGCTCCTCATCCGTGCGGCCGGAATAGACCTCGTAGAATTTGGCCGAGGAATTGTAGGGCGCCCCTGGCCCCTGGTCGCCCTTCGCGGGGTCGAAGGGGGCGGCGGTCGTGATGAGGGTGACGCGGCTCTCGGCCAGCGGCTTGCGGAGCGGGGAGAAGGGCACCTCTCGGTAATGCGCCCAGCGATAGGGGTCGTAGCCGATCGCCCGGTAATACTCGCGGGTGCGCTGCATATAGGGGATCGGGCTGTCGTAATCCGGCGCGAAGCCCATCGCCCGGTCGATCTCCGCTGTCATGGTTCGTTTCTCCCGAATGGGCAGAGGCTAAGCCTGCCCGCGCCGGGGTCAAGCATAGCGCCTGATCCGCGCTCCTGGCATGCTGTGAAAAATGTCAGGAGGAAACCGCATGGCTCCCGCATGCGATGGCGTGGACTCCCGTTATGCCTGGCTGCGACTCGCCGCCTCGGTGGCGCTCAGCACGCTGGGTGGGGTCGGGCTCTGGTCCATCGTCGTCGTGCTGCCGACGGTGCAGGCGGAATTCGGCACGCTTCGGGCCGGGGCGTCGCTGCCCTACACGCTGACGACGCTCGGCTTCGCGGTCGGCGGCGTGCTGATGGGCCGGGCGGCGGACCGGTTCGGGGTGATGGTGCCGGTGATCTTCGGCACCCTGGCCCTGGCGGCGGGGTATATCGGCAGCGCCTTCGCCGGCAGCATGGCCGGGTTCGCCGTCACCTACGGGGTGCTGGTCGGGCTGCTGGGGTCCTGCGCCACCTTCAGCCCGCTGGTGGCGGATACCTCGCTCTGGTTCGCGCGGCGGCGGGGGCTGGCGGTCTCGCTCTGCGCCAGCGGCAACTACTTCGCCGGGGCGCTGTGGCCGCCGGCTCTGTCGCATCTGATCGAGACGGTGGGGTGGCGGCAGACGCATATCGGCATCGGGGTGTTCTGCCTCGTCACCATGCTGCCGCTCTCGCTCGTGCTGCGGCGGAGGCCGCCGGCCCAGGCGGCCCCGGCGCCGGCGCAGGCGGGCAACCGCGGCACCTTCGGCCTGCCGCCCAATGCCTTGCAGGCCTTGCTGATGGTCGCCGGCATCTCCTGCTGCGTGGCGATGGCGATGCCGCAGGTGCATATCGTCGCCTATTGCGTCGATCTCGGCTACGGCGCGGCGCGGGGGGCGGAGATGCTCTCGCTCATGCTGGCCTGCGGGGTCGTGAGCCGGCTGGCCTCGGGCTGGATCCTCGACCGGATCGGCAGCCGGGCGACGCTGCTGCTCGGGGCGGCGTTGCAGGCGGTGGCGCTGTCGCTCTTCCTGCCCTTCGATGGGCTTTCCTCGCTCTATGCGATCTCGGCCGTGTTCGGCCTGTTCCAGGGCGGGATCGTGCCGAGCTACGCCATCATCGTCCGCGAGAGCTTTCCTGCGCGGGAGGCGGGGTTCAGGGTCGCGCTGGTGCTGTCCTCGACGCTGGTCGGGATGGCGCTCGGCGGGTGGATGTCGGGGGCGATCTTCGATGCGACCGCCTCCTACAAGATGGCGGTGATCAACGGCCTTGCCTGGAACGCGGTGACCATGGCGATCGCGGCCTGGCTGCTCTGGCGGGGGCGGCCCGAACTCCGGACGCCACCGGCCCGGCCCGCCTGGCAGTCATGATCCCGACCCGCGCGTCAGGCGCGCGGGATGGGAGGGGTGGCGACGACGGTATCCTCCTCGTCGTCCTTCGGCGCGTAGGGCGACACGTAGCCCACTTGGCTCTGCATCATCACCAGGATGCCGGCGACCATGCCGGCGACGGCGACGAGATGGCTCCATGGGCCGGACTGAGGGTTCAGCCAGTTCAGAACCCACATCACCGCTGTGATGGCGGCGAAGGCGGTGATCCAGAGCCATAGATTGGCGGAAAGGTTCGCCCCCGCATAAGCGGCCGACGCCCGGTAGACCCGCATTGGCATGTGACGATTCCTTCCTGTCTTGTCCTGGACCCGGCGAGGCGCCTGGCGTTTCTCCGCACGCATCTGCGGACCCGCCGTTTTCCCTGTCGGCCGTGGGGCTCACCCGGAGAGGCGAGGACGCCACAGCAGCAGCCGGAGCCCTGTCCGGGCTGGCGCCGGCCTGTCCCGCTCGTGCAGCGCGGTCGCGCGGTCCGCCTGGCTGGCGGCGGCGGCCGCCAGTGCGCTCCATCGGCGCCTGTAGCGGAGGGTGCCGAGCCTGCGCCTGATCAGCGCCAGCATGGGCGGATCGCAGGACGGACGGAGGCATGACGGCTCCGGGGCATCATCGGCGTTTCCTCGTGACGGCCGTTACCGGGCGGGGCTGGCCGAGGCCCGCCGCCATGGCGATGGTGCCGAGCGTCAGGATCACCGATGCGAGGCTGAGCGTGACCGTCATCTGGATCGTGTGTCCCATGGAGTGTGCCTCACGATGCGAGCCCGGCCGGCATGCGCAGCGCCGCGGCATGGTCTTCGAGATCGCTCGACCAGACCGTGAGCGGGGTGGGGTAGGGAAGGGCGCGACGCCGGAGCTTGCTCCGCGCCGCCGCCTCGAGCTGGCTGCGTGCCGCCAGGAAGCATCGCAGGATGTCCTCCGTCTTGAAGCATGGCCCCGGGGCGAGCTCGCGCAGGACGACGGGCGAGACGGCACAGGGCACGACCTGCAACTCGTGCTGCATGTCGAAGAGCACGCGCCGGCCGTCCCATCGGGCCGGCGACGCGGCGGCGTCCGGAGCGAGGGCGGTCATGGGCGCCGGTCCGCGCGGGTCTGCCCGCCGTCGTCTGCCTGGCAGGACCAGGCACGCCCCGCGTCGCCATCGGCACCGGTTTCAGGCTGGCCAGGCGGAGCGGCGATGGCCGACGCCCGGGTGCCGCTCATGGCGGCCAGCAGGTAGGCAGGCAACTCCGGCAGCCCCTGGCCGGCTTGCGGGGGACGGACCCCCGCGGAGCAGCGGAGCGCGGCCCCGCTCGGATCGGCCGGCATGGCGAGGGCGACCGCTGGCCGCCACATGCTTGTCATCATCGAAGGACTCCGAAATCGTGGGAAGCCCGTCCGTCGGCCCTCGGGAGTGCCTCTCCACGGGGTCTGCGGCGGCGTTGCTCCGGCGGAGAGAGAGGCCGGCCCATCCTCAGCAGCAGGGCTGAAACCTTGTCGTGACCTGAGATGGCTATCCCGGCCTCCGGACCATCATCACGGTGGCGGCACATTGGCCGATGGCTACCGGTGCCCTGTGGCCGGGCGGCGGCACCGCGGCCCGAATGGCGTGACGGGCGGGGTTCCAGCGGCCCCTGGCCCGCCCCATATGCCGGGCATGATCCCGCTCTCCATCCTCGACCTCTCCCCCATCCCCGAGGGCAGCGATGCTGGCCAGGCGCTGCGCAACTCGGCCGATCTCGCGCGCCATGCCGAGGGGCTCGGCTACGGGCGCTTCTGGATGGCGGAGCACCACAACATGCCCGGCATCGCCAGCGCAGCGACGGCCGTCGCGCTCGCGCATGTCGCGGCGGCGACCAGCACCATCCGCATCGGCGCCGGCGGCATCATGCTGCCGAACCATGCGCCGCTGATGGTGGCCGAGCAGTTCGGCACGCTGGCCGCGCTGCATCCGGGGCGGGTCGATCTCGGCCTCGGCCGGGCGCCGGGCTCCGACCAGCGGGCGGCAATGGCGATCCGGCGAAACCTCGCCGGCGAGGTGGACGACTTCCCACGCGACGTGATGGAGCTGATGGCCTATTTCGAGCCCGCCCAGCCCGGCCAGGCGCTGCGCGCGGTGCCGGGCGAAGGGCTCGACATCCCGGTCTGGATTCTCGGCTCCTCGACCTATGGGGCGCAACTCGCGGCGGCGCTCGGCCTGCCCTACGCCTTCGCCTCGCACTTCGCGCCGGAGCAGATGCGGCAGGCGATGGCGATCTACCGCGAGCGCTTCAAGCCCGCGGCGCGGCTGGCGAAGCCCCACGTGATGCTCGGCGTGAACATCGTCGCCGCACCCACGGATGCGGAGGCGCGCTTCCTCTTCACCTCACTCCAGCAGAGCTTCCTCAACCTCCGCCGCGGGCGGCCGGGCAAGCTGCCGCGGCCGGTCGAGGACATGGCGAGCCGGATCGACCCGCATGGCCAGGCGATGCTGGACCATGCGCTGGCCTGCGCCATCGTCGGCGGGCCGGAGACGGTGCGGCGCGGCCTGCAGGCCTTCGCTGCCGAAACCGGGGCGGACGAGCTGATGGTCACGGCGGCGATCCATGACCACGAGTTGCGCAAGCGCTCCTACGCCATCCTGGCGGGATTGCACCAGGAGCTGGCCGCCGCCGCCTGAACCCTTGAATCCCCGCTCCGGCTTCTGCATATCGCCCCGCCGATAGGCATTCCTTCTTGGAGGACGGGGCGTGAGCGAAACGGTCGAGCGGCATGAATTCGGTGCCGAGGTGGGGCGCCTGCTGGATCTGGTGGTCCATGCGCTCTACTCGGACCGCGAGATCTTCCTGCGCGAGCTGGTGGCCAATGCCGCCGATGCCATGGATCGGCGCCGCTTCGAGGCGCTGACCCAGGCGGTGCCGGCCCTGCCCGAGGGCGCCGCGATCCGCATCACCCCGGACAAGGCGGCGCGGACGCTGGTCATCGCCGACCAGGGCATCGGCATGACCAAGGAGGAGCTGGCGAAGAATCTCGGCACCATCGCCCGCTCCGGCACCCGCGCCTTCACCCAGTCGCTGGCGGATGCCAAGCCGGGCGAGCGGCCGAGCCTGATCGGGCAGTTCGGCGTCGGCTTCTACTCGGCCTTCATGGTGGCCGAGCGGGTGGAGGTGGTCTCGCGCCGCGCCGGCGCCGAGGAGGGCTGGGCCTGGGCCTCCGCCGGGCAGGGCGACTTCACCCTGGCGCCTGCTTCGCGGGAGGAGCCGGGCACGACCATCACCCTCCACATCAAGGCGGATGCGGAGGAGTTCCTAGAGCCGATCCGCCTCCAGACCATCATCCGCAAATGGGCCGACCACATCACCGTCCCCATCACCATCGCGCAGGATGGGAAGGACGAGCCGGCGAACGAGGGCACCGCGCTCTGGCGGAAGCCCAAGGCGGAGGTCACCGAGGAGCAGTACGCCGAGTTCTACCGCCATGTGGCGCATGCCTTCGACAAGCCCTGGGCGACGCTGCACTGGCGGGCCGAGGGCACGACGGAATTCGCCGCCCTTCTCTTCATCCCCGGAATGAAGCCCTTCATGCCGGTCGAGGGCGACCGCGACAGTCGCGTGCGCCTGCATGTCCGGCGGATGTTCATCACCGAGGAGGCGGCGCTGCTGCCGCCCTGGCTGCGCTTCGTCCAGGGCGTGGTCGATACCGAGGACCTGCCGCTCAACGTTTCGCGCGAGATGCTGCAATCGACCCCGGCGCTGGCCCGCATCCGCAAGGCGGTCACCGGCCGCGTGCTGTCCGAGCTGAAGTCGAAGGCCAAGGACGCCGAGAGCTATGCCGGCTTCTGGGAGAATTTCGGCCCGGTGCTGAAGGAGGGCGTCTGGGAGGACAACGAGTACCGCAAGGACCTCGCCCCCCTGCTGCGCTTCCGCTCCTCCGCCGTCGAGGGCTGGACCTCGCTGCCCGACTATGTCGCGCGGATGAAGGAGGGGCAGGAGGTCATCTACATCCTGGTCGGCGACGACCCGGAGGCGCTGGCGAAGTCGAGCCAGCTCGAGGGCTTCCGCGCCCGCGGCGTCGAGGTACTGCTGCTCTCCGACCAGGTGGATGCCTTCTGGCCGGAGCGGCTCGACCGCTTCGAGGAGAAGCCGATCCGCAGCATCACCCAGGGCAGCGTCGACCTCTCGAAGATCGCCGGTGCCGAGGCGGTGGGTGAGGCCGGCGATGTGACGACGCTGCTGCCGTTGCTGAAGGCGGCGCTGGAGGGCGAGGTCTCCGAGGTCCGCGCCACCGACCGGCTGGTCGACAGCGCCGTGGTGCTGGCCGCGCCCGAGGGCGGACCCGATTTGCAGATGCAGCGGCTGCTGCGCCGGGCCGGGCGCAGCTTCGGCGCCGGGCTGCCGGTGCTGGAGATCAACCCGCGCCACGGGCTGATTCAGAAGCTCGCCGGGATGGAGGGCGATCTCAAGGCCGAGGCCGGCACGCTGCTCGACCTCGCCCGGCTACAGGATGGCGACGTGCCGCGCGACCCGGCAGGGTTCGCGCGGCAGGTGGCGGCGCTGCTCACAACCAGCCTTTGACCCGGAACAGGACGAGCGGGGCGATGGCGCTGAGGGCGATCAGCGCCAGCCCCCAGGGGTAGCCCCAGAGCCAGTCCAGCTCCGGCATGTACTTGAAGTTCATCCCGTAGATGCTGGCGACCAGCGTCGGCGGGATGCCCACCACCGAAACCACGGTGAGGATCTTGATGGTGTTGTTCTGCTCGATGCTGATGAAGCCGAGCGTGGCGTCGAGCAGGAACTGCACCTTGTCCGAGAGCCGGGCGTCGTAGTCGTTCAGCGAGGCGATGTCCTGGCGGAGCGTCCGCACCCGGTCGTCGAATTCGGGCGGCATCCAGTGCTTCGCCTGGTCGGCGGCGAAGGGGAGGATGCGCTCGACCCCGAGCAGCGTGTCGCGGATCACCGAGACATGGTCGCCGGTGCGGCCGATGGCCCGCAGCGCGCGGCGGAGGCGCCGGTCCATCGCCGCCGGGCGGTTGTGCGTCGGCGTCTCCGCCTCGAAGGCGGCGCGGGAGAGGGTGTCGAGCTCGGCCCTGAGCCGCTCCAGCGCATCGGCGATGCGGTCGACCAGCACTTCCAGCAGGGTGACGAAGCTGCCGAAGCTGTCGGTCGGCGGCCCCGGCCGCGCCGCCATCGCCTCCACGGCGCCGACCGCGGCGAAGCGCACGGTCAGCAGGTGGCGCGGCGAGAGGATGATGCCGAGCGGCGTCAGCACCGGCCGGTCGTCGCCGGTGCGGGCGATCGCCGGGAGGCTGAGGTAGAGCACCTCGCCCTCGGCCGACATGCGGCTGGAGCTCTCGATCTCCTGGAGCGAGTCGAGGGTGGGGACGCGGAAGCCGGTGGCCTCGGTGACGCGCGCCTTCTCCTCCGCCGTGCCGTCGAGGAGGTCGAGCCAGACGGCGTCGCGGGCGGGATGGGGGGTGAGCAGGCGCGGTCTCCCTCGAAACTGCAACGGAGCGGCACCATCTCTCTGCCCATGAGCACCGAGTGGCAAGGCCCGGCCATCGTCCTCGGCGCCCGGCCGCATGGCGAATCGGGTGCCGTGGTGACCCTTCTGACGGAGGCGCTGGGCCGCCATGCGGGCCTCGCCAAGGGGGGTGCGTCGCGGGCGCAATCCTCGCTCTGGATGGCGGGCAACCTGGTGGAGGCGCGCTGGGTGGCGCGGCTGGCGGACCAGCTCGGGGCGCTGTCGGGGGAGCTGGTGCATCCGGCGGCGGCGCTTGCCTTGGAGGACCCGCTCGGCCTCGCCCTGCTCTCGGCCGCCTGTGCGGTGGCTGAGGGGGCGTTGCCGGAGCGGGAGCCGCATCCGCGCTGCTTCCATGGGCTGGTGGCGCTGATCGCCCGGCTGGGCGAGGGGGCGGCGGCGGCGCTGCCCGACTACATCCAGTGGGAGGCGGAGCTGCTGACCGAGCTGGGCTATGGGCTCGACCTCGCCCGCTGCGCGCTGACGGGGAGCGTCGAGGACCTCGCCTTCGTTTCGCCACGCAGCGGGCGGGCGGTGAGCGTGGGCGCGGCGGAGCCCTGGGCCGGGCGGCTGCTGCCGCTGCCGCGCTTCCTGCTGGGGCAGTCGGGGCCGGTGAACCTTCCCGAATGTCTGGCGGGGCTGCGGCTGACCGGGCATTTCCTGGCGCGCGACGCCTTCGGGCACCGGCCGGGCGGGATGCCGGCGGCGCGGGGCATGCTGACGGACCGGGTGGCGGCCGCCATTGCCTGAGCGGGCGGCGGGTGGTGAAGTCGGCGCCCATCCGGCGAGGAGGTTCGCTTGGCCGCCATGCGTCTCGACGTCAATTGCGACATGGGCGAGGGCTTCGGCAATTGGCGGATCGCCGATGACGCGGCGCTGCTGCCGCTCGTCACCACCGCCAACCTCGCCTGCGGCTTCCATGCCGGCGACCCGCTCATCATGATGGAGACGGTGGCCGCGGCGCGGGCGGCGGGCGTCGCGGTCGGGGCGCATCCCGGGCTGCCGGACCTTGCGGGCTTCGGCCGCCGGGTCATGGCGCTGAGCGCGGCGGAGCTGCATGCCTGCTTCGCCTATCAGATCGGCGCCTTGCAGGCCTTCCTGCGGCTCCACGACATGCCGCTGAACCATGTGAAGCCGCATGGCGCCATGTTCCATGTGCTGCGGGAGCCTGCGATGGCGGAGGCGGCGCTCGATGCCATCGCCGGCGCGGCGCCGGGGGCGGCGGTCTATTGGCTGGCGGGCGAGGTCTTCGCCGAGCGGGCAAGGGCACGGGGCTTCCGCGTCGTCACCGAGGCCTATCCCGACCTCGACTACGCCGAGGACGGCATGCTGCTGGTCGAGCGGCAGAAGCGCGCGGTGGCGCCGGCGCTGGTCGAGGCGCGCATCACCGAGATCCTGACGCGCGGCACATTGACCGCGCGCGGCAGCGCGGTGCTGCCGATGGCGGTGGAGAGCGTCTGCATCCATAGCGACGGACCGAATGTTCTGGAGGTGCTGGCGGCGGTCCGCCGCGCCGCCGCGGCCTGCGGCACGGCGCTCGCCTGCGCCACCAGCAGGAAGTGAGGCCGAGGGTGGCAATCCCCGCCCGGCTCGGCTAGACTGCCAGCGAGAACAAAGCACGAAAATGGCGGACGATGCCCGACGACATCAAGACCCTTCCCGGCGCCCCGGATGGCGGCGGCACGCGCGACACCGGCCTCGCCGATGCGCTGTCCGAGCGCTACCTGGCCTATGCGCTCTCGACCATCATGTCCCGCTCGCTGCCGGATGTGCGGGACGGGCTGAAGCCGGTCCACCGCCGCCTGCTCTGGGCGATGCACCAGCTGAAGCTCGACCCGGAGGCGGGGTTCAAGAAATGCGCCCGCATCGTCGGCGACGTGATGGGCAAGTACCACCCGCATGGCGATGCCTCGATCTACGAGGCGCTGGTGCGCCAGGCGCAGGATTTCGCGGCGCGCTACCCGCTGGTGGATGGGCAGGGCAATTTCGGCAATATCGACGGCGATAACGCCGCGGCCATGCGCTACACCGAGGCGCGGCTGACCACCGTCGCCGAGGCCTTGCTGCAGGGGATCGACGAGAATGCCGTCGATTTCCGCCAGACCTATGACGGCGAGGAGCAGGAGCCGGTGGTGCTGCCGGCGGCCTTCCCCAACCTGCTGGCCAATGGTGCGACGGGCATCGCGGTCGGCATGGCGACGAGCATCCCGCCGCACAATGCGGGGGAGCTCTGCGGCGCGGCGCTGGAGCTGATCCGCAACCCGCAGGCCGGAACCGACGACCTGCTGCGGCATGTGCAGGGGCCGGATTTCCCGACCGGCGGCACGCTGGTCGAGAGCGCCGAGGCGCTGCGCGAGGCCTATGAGACCGGGCGGGGCGGCTTCCGGGTGCGGGCGCGCTGGCGGCGCGAAGAGGGCAAGCTCGGCGCCTACCAGATCATCATCGAGGAGATCCCCTACCAGGTCGCCAAGGCGAAGCTGATCGAGCAGATCGCGCAGCTGCTCGAGGAGAAGAAGTTGCCGCTGCTCGGCGACATCCGCGACGAGAGCACGGACAAGGTGCGCATCGTCATCGAGCCGAAGACGCGCAACGTCGATGCGGCGATGCTGATGGAGACGCTGTTCCGGGCGACGCAGCTGGAGAACCGCATCCCGCTCAACCTCAACGTGCTGGATGCGGACCGCACGCCACGGGTGATGAGCCTGCGCGAGGTGCTGCGGGCCTGGCTCGACCACCGGCATGTGGTGCTCGTCCGGCGGACGGAGCACCGGCTGGCGGCGATCGCGCGCAGGCTCGAGATCCTCGACGGCTATCTCATCGTCTATCTCAACCTCGACGAGGTCATCCGCATCGTCCGCGAGGAGGACAAGCCGAAGGAGGCGCTAATGGCCGCTTTCGGGCTCACGGATGTGCAGGCCAATGCCATCCTCGACATGCGGCTGCGCGCGCTCCGCAAGCTCGAGGAGATGGAAATCCGCAAGGAACATACGAAGCTCACCAAGGAGCAGAAGGCCCTGCAGGGGCTAATGGGCTCCGAGGCGAAGCGGTGGAACGCCATCGCGGCCGAGATCGAGGCGGTGCGGAAGACCTTCGGCGAGGGCGCGCTCGGAGCGCGGCGGACGGTCTCGGGTGGGGCGCTGCCGGCCATCGCCGTCGATGAGAATGCCTTCGTCGAGCGGGAGCCGATCACCGTCATCCTCTCGGAAAAGGGCTGGATCCGGGCGCAGAAGGGGCACCTGCCGCCGGAGACGGAGCTGCGCTTCAAGGAGGGCGACGAGCTCTTCCGCATGGTGCATGCGCAGAGCACGGACCGGATCATCCTCTTCGCCACCAATGGCCGGGCCTATACGCTGAAGGCGGATGCCATCCCGCGCGGGCGGGGCGACGGGCAGCCGGTGCGGCTGATGGTCGAGCTGACCAACGAGGATGCGGTGCTGGAGGTCTTCGTGCCCGTCGAGGGGATGCGCTACCTGGTGGCGAGCCAGGATGGGCGTGGCTTCGTCGTGCCGGGGGCGGAGCTGCTGGCGGAAAAGCGCACGGGCAAGCAGGTGCTGGTGCTGGAGGCGGGCCGCGAGGCTGCGGTCTGCGTCCCCGCCGAGGGCGACATGGTCGCCGTTATCGGCGAGAACCGGAAGCTGCTGCTCTTCCCGATCGACCAGGTGCCGGAGATGGCCCGCGGGCGCGGCGTGCAGCTGCAGTCCTACAAGGATGGCGGCCTCTCCGACGCCAAGGTCTTCACCCGGAAGGAGGGGCTGAGCTGGCGGCTCGGCGACCGGGTGCGGGTGGAGCAGGATGTCGCGCCCTGGCGCGGCAACCGGGCGGGGGCCGGGAAGATGCCGCCGAACGGCTTCCCGAAGTCGAACCGGTTCGAGTAGGCCAGCCTATTCGGGCTCGATCCCGGCGAGCTTGACGAAGCGGGCCCATTTCGCCCGCTCGGTGTGGAGCAGGGCGGCGATCTGCTCGAGGTCGAGCACCTGCGGGTTGAGGCCGAATTCGCGCATGCGGCTGCGGGCCGGCTCCGTCTGTCCGGCTTCGTTGGCGAGCGCGTTCAGCCGCTCCGCCACCGGGCGCGGCGTGCCGGCCGGCACGGCGAGGCCGAGGAAGCCTGTGAGGTGGTAGTCCGGCCAGGTCTCCGCCATCACCGCCAGGTCGGGCCAGCGCGCCCAGCGGCGCGGGGCGGTCAGCGCCAGGGCCCGCGTCTGGCCCTGGGCGAGATAGGCATCGCCTGCGGTGGTGTCGACGAAGATGAGGTCGAGGCGGCCGGCGATGAGGTCGCTGAAGGCGGCCGCGATGGCACGATAGGGCACGCCTTGGATCTGGGTGCCGGCCATGAGGTTCAGCATCTCCCCCGGCAGGCGGGAGGAGGCGTTGAAATGGCCGAAGAACATCTGCCCGGGCCGCGCCTTGGCCTCGGCGACGAGGGCGGGCACGTCGCGCCAGGGAGAGTCGGGGCGGACCATGAGGTAGGCGCCGTTCGAGGCGAAGAAGCCGATGCCGGTGAAATCCCGCTCCGGGTCGTAGGGCAGGTCGCGCACCAGGCTAGGATTGGCGGAATGCGTGCTGCTGGTGGCGAGCAGCAGGGTGAGGCCGTCCGGCGCCGCCGCCTTTACCGCCATGGTGCCGATGACGCCGTTGGCCCCCGGGCGGTTGTCGACCACGACGGGCTGGCCGGTTGTCGCCTCGATATGCCGTCCTACCAGCCGCGCGGTGATGTCGCCGGAGCCACCGGGGGCGAAGGGGACGATGATCTTGAGGGGCCTCGGCTGGGCGAGGGCCGGGGCGGGCAAGGCGAGGGCGGCGAGCAGGGCGCGGCGGCTTGGCATGGCTGATTTCCTCCTTGCCGCGAGCATCCCTCCATGGGCGGCGGGACGCCAGCGTGGCCGGGGCGTTGCCAGGCGGAGAAGGAGGCAGGCCGATGCAGGACGAGGACTTCTTCATGCGCCGGGCTCTGGCGATGGCTGAGGCTGCACTGACGGCGGGCCAGGCGCCCTTCGGCGCCGTGGTGGTCGATGCCGCCGGCCAGGTGGCGGGCGAAGGCCACAACACCGTCGCCGCCGACGGGGATGCGACGGCGCATGGCGAGGTGGTGGCACTGCGCGATGCCTGGGCCCGGCTCGGCGACCGGCGGCGCCTCGCCGACTGCACGCTCTACACGAGCTGCGAGCCCTGCCTGATGTGCAGCTGCGCCATCACCCAGCTCGGCCTGCGCCGCGTGGTCTTCGCGGCGCGCGGCACGGAAGTCCCTGGGGCGAAGCGCCTTTTCGATGCGGACCTGACCGGTGCCGCAGCTTGGGCCACCGGCCGCCCCGGCTGGCGGATGCCCGAGATCCGCGGCGATCTGCTCAGGGCCGAGGCGCTGGCGATCATGGCACGCTACGACTGGGGCTAAGGCTGGCGCCAGCCTCGACCTGGCGGTTGAGCGGTCGTGAGTTCAGCCGTCACCGAGGCGCTGCCGGCCCGTATTCCCAACCCCCACCACCCGGTTGATCCATCAAGGGAGGCGACGACGCCGGCGACCCGCGGCGTCCGGGATGGCGGTCCGCGTCGAAGGCTGGCCGCCCGTTCCGGTCAGCGGATGCCCCAGGCCTTGTGCGCCTGGATGTTGAGGCGCCATTCGGGGTGGCCGAGGCAGTAGGCGGCCGCCGCTGCGGTGTTCCCGGCGAGCGCGGGCCCATCCATGGGGGAAAGCCAGCGGTGCAGCGCCGGAAAGGCGCGGAACTCCGCCGGGTCGATCCCGGCTTGCGGATAAACCAGCTTCAGCTCGTCCGCCCGTGCCAGGGCCAGCGGGGCACCGGCCTTGGGGCTGACGCAGACCCAATCGACCGGGCCGGGCAGGGGCTGGGTGCCATTGGTCTCGATGGCGACGGTGAAGCCGGCGGCGTGCAACGCGTCCAGGAGGGGCGCATCGACCTGCAACAAGGGTTCGCCGCCGGTCAGGACGCAGAAACGGTCGGACGCCCCGATGGGCCAAAGGGCGACGGCGGCAGCGACCAGCGCCTCCAGGCCGTATTTCTCGCCGCCCCGGAATTCGGTGTCGCAGAAGCGGCAGACGGCATCGGCCCGGTCCTCCTCGCGGCCGGACCAGAGGTTGCAGCCGGCGAAGCGGATGAAGACGGCGGTGCGGCCAAGATTGGCACCCTCGCCCTGGGCGGTCAGGAAGAGCTCGTGGACGGTGTAGGACACAACAAGGGTTCCGGTGCGGCCGGGGCCGCGGCGCCTCAAGACGGACGAGGCCATAGGCCTTTGAAAAGCCTCGGACTTCCGCCGGCAATTTAAAGTTTGAAGGATTGAGGCGGGGCCGAGGCGCGGGGCATAGGTCAGCCTTGAGCGGATAATCCTATAGCGCGCAGCGGCCGGGATGGCAAGCCTCAGCCCCATTGCGGATCGAGCAGCACCCAGAGCCGGGCGATGCGGCCATCGGCGATCTCGGCGAGGTCGGCGCCGCTGATCGCGGCCGGGCTTCCCTCAGGGCCGGCATGCCAGCGAAGGACGGCCATGCCGTGATGGCCGAGCGCGGGGCCCTTCTCCGGGGTGAAGCGGAAGCCGGGGCCGAAGCCTTCGAGCAGGGCGCCGGCGACGGCGGCGATGGCCTCCCGGCCTGCGACCACCTTGTCGGGCTCGTACATCACCGGCTCGGCGACATAGAGCTCGGCCATGGCGTCGGCGCGGCGGGCGGCATCGCGCTCATTGAAGACGCGCTCCAGATTGGCGCGGAGCAGGCGGTCGTGGAGGGGCGCTTCGTCGGTCATGCGATGGTCCTTGGCCGGGGAGGGGTCATGCCGCCGCCACCCTGCGGTCGCGCAGGCCGGTGCCGGCCGCCGATAAGAGGCAGCACCGGTTCGGATCGCCGGAATAGCGGGGGCTGGTCAGAAAGGGCAAGCCGCCAGGAAGCAGGCCCGCTGGCGCCGTCCGGTACCGGCGCGGCGCAAGAACGGGCACGGCCGCTGCCGGTGACCTCCATGCGGGCCGGGCGGGGAAGTGGGTCGGCGCAGTCCGGCCGTTCGGCGGCTTCCCGCCAGCCGGAGGGAGGATGGCGGTGCATGGCGGGCTTCCCGCCTGGCTGCGTTGCTGCCAGCGTCGGCCTTCGCCGGATGGGTGCAGGGTGCGGCCTGGAGTATGCTCGGCGACGGTTGAACCGGGGGCGAGGTGCTGATGGCGGTGCTGGTGGTGAAGTCCGGGGGCGAGGCCGCCATGGCGGAGTGGCGGGACTGCTTCGCCGCCTGCGCGCCGGGGCTGGAAGTCCGCTGGTGGGACGAGCCGGGGCTGCGGCCGGAAGAGGTCCACTACGCCCTGGTCTGGGACCCGGAACCGGGGCGGCTCGCTGCCATGCCGCATCTGCGGACGGTCTTCGGCTCCGGCGCCGGGGTGGACGGCATCGTTGCAGACCCCCGCTATCCGCGGCAGGTGCCGCTCGTTCGGATGAGCATTCCCGAGGCGACGGAGCGGATGGGGGAGTATGTCTGCTGGGCGGCGCTCTCGCTGCTGCGGGAGGGGCGGCGGATGGCGATCGCCCAGGCGGAACGGCGCTGGGATTTCGTCGAGCCGCCCTACCGGGCAAGTCAGCGAACCGTGGGGATCATGGGGCTCGGCAGCATGGGCAGCCAGGCGGCGCGGATGCTGCGGGGGATCGGCTTCCCGGTGAACGGCTGGTCGCGCGGGCGGAAATCGGTGCCTGGCGTGGAAAGCCATGCCGGGCCTGCGGAGCTGGAGGCCTTTCTCGCCCGGACGGACATCCTCGTCTGCCTGCTGCCGGCGACGGCGGAGACGAGAGGGATCATCGATGCGGCGACGCTCGGCCGGCTGCCGCGCGGCGCCGGCTATATCGGCGTCGGGCGGGGGATGCAGCAGCGGCTGGAGGACATCCTCGCTGCGCTGGAGGATGGGCAGCTCTCCGGCGCCGTGATCGACGTGTTCGAGCCGGAGCCGCTGCCGGAGGAGCATCCGCTCTGGGTCCACCCGCGGGCGATCGTCACCGCGCATGTCGCCAGCCTGCCGAGCCGGGCGGAGCGGGCGGCGGCGGTTGCCGCGGCCATCGCCGGACTCGAGCGGGGCGAGGGGCTGCCCAACCTGTACGACCACGAGAAGGGGTATTGAGCATGGCCCTACCGCAGCCGCCGGTCCGGCCGGACCCCAACCACATTCCCGACGAGGGGGAGCTACGCGAGGAGCTGGCCGCGGCCTACCGGCTGATCGCCCTCTTCGGCATGACCGATCTGGTCTTCACCCATCTTTCGGTGCGCATTCCCGGGCCGGGGCATCGGTTCCTCGTCAATCCCTACGGGCTGCTCTTCGAGGAGATCACCGCCTCCTCCCTCGTTGTCGTCGATGCGGAAGGGCAGCCGGCGCAGAGGACGGACTGGCCGGTGAATCCGGCGGGCTTCGTCATCCATTCCGCCGTGCATCTCGGCCGCGAGGATGCCCAATGCGTGATGCACACGCATACGCTGGCCGGCATGGCGGTCGCGGCGCAGCAGGGGGCGTTGCTGCCGCTGAACCAGATCAGCATGGAGTTCGACGGGCGGGTCGCCTTCCACGACTACGAGGGCGTGGCCGCCGACGACAACCTGTCCGAGCGCGAGCGGCTGGTGCGGGACCTGGGCGACAAGCCCTGCATGATCCTCCGCCATCACGGCCTGCTGACGGTCGGGCGGACGGTGCGCGAGGCCTTCTACTGGATGTGGTATCTGGAGCAGAGCTGCCGCATCCAGCTCGCGGCGCAGGCCTCCGGCGTGCCGCTGGCGCTGCCTTCGGCCGAGACAGTGGCGCGGACGCGAGCGCAGTTCAGCACCGGGCCGACCAAGGGCTGGCTGCCCTGGCAGGCGCTGCGGCGGAAGCTCGACCGGGAGCAGCCGGACTACAAGGACTAGGCCTCGGGGTGGGTGGGGCGCCGGTAGGGCTGGCCTACCGGCGCGCCCGTCTTATCGCCTAGCGATCAGCAGGCCGAGCACGAAGCCGATGGCGCCGGCGCCGAGCAGGGCGAGCAGCGGTTCCTCGCGCACGCGGTCGTTGAGGTAGTCGGCCGCCTGCTGGCTTTGGCGATAGGCCTGGCTGCCGGCCTCGGAGAGGCTGTCGCCGGCCTGGCGGGCCATCTGGCCGGCCTGGGCACTGTATTCGCCGACGCGCTCGCGGGCCTCGTCGGCCAGGCCGCGGGCGCTGCTGGCAGCGTCGTCGGCAAAGCCCTTGGCCTCGCCGGCCATCTCGCGGGCCTTCTGCATGGTGTCGTCAGCGCCGCCCGGCTTCTGGCCAACTGCCGAGGGGTCGACGCCCTGCGGGCGGCCGCCGGGCATGGCGCCGGACTGCATCGCATCCTTGCTGTGGGCGCCCACCGCGGCGGCGCCGCTGCCTTCCATCCGGTTCTCGCTCATGGTCGGTACTCTCCTCTCTCGTTCCGGGCTGGAACGCGCGAGGGCGGCATCGGTGCCCGCGCTTTGGTCTACTTCTTCTCGACGCCCCAGAAGACGGGGATGGTGGTGGGGCGGATGCCCTCGATATTGGCGCGGCGGGCGCTCAGCGTGCGGTACTGGCCGGCATTGATGTAGGGCAGGACCTGGTAGGCGCGGGCATGGACCTGCTCCAGCAGGGCGTGGCGCTTGGTCGCATCCGGCTCTTCCCACCAGGCGCGGCGGAGGCGTTCCAGCTCCTCGTCGCAGGGCCAGCCGGCGAGGCCGCCCTCGCAGGGGCTGGCGAGGTAGAGGTTGGTCAGGGGGTTCTGGGCGTCGAGAACGTTGGCGATGGTGACGAAGAGGTTCCAGCCGCCCTGGTCCTGCGGCTCGCGCCGGTTGCGGCGCTGGGTGAGGGTGGCCCAGTCCATCGAAGGCACGTCCATGTTCAGCCCGCCGCGGCGGAAGGCTTCGGCCATGGTCAGCGTCACCGCGTTGTTGGCGGGGCTGTCGGTGGCGTTGAGGAAGACGACCTTGCGGCCGTCATAGCCGGCCTCGCGCAGCAGGGCGCGGGCGCGGTCCGGGTTGGCCTCGCGTAGGCCCTCGGCGCCGGCGGCGCTTTCGAGCGGCGTCCCGCAGAGGAAATAGGCGGGGCAGTAGGGGATCTGCTCGCTGGGGCGGACGCCGATCGCCTGCTCGTTCTCCTGCTGGTTCACCAGGTAGAGCAGGGCGCGGCGAGCGCGCGGATCGTTGAAGGGCGGCTGGGTGTGGTTGATGCGCAGCCAGACGACGGAGCCGATGGGGTTCAGCGGGAAGAGGCGGATGGCGCGGTTGCGCTCCAGCGTCGGGATGATGTCGGGGGAGGGGACTTCGAGGAAGTCGATCTCGCCGGATTGCAGCGCGGCGGCGGCTGTCGCGGCATCGGGCATGGCGAGCCATTCGAGGCGCTCGATTAGTACGCGCTTGCCGCCGGCGAGGCCATCCGCCGGCTCGGGGCGCGGGCGGTAGGCGGGGTTGCGGCGGTAGACGGCGCGGTTGCCGGACTGCCACTCGCGCGGCTCGAAGACGAAGGGGCCGGAGCCCGTCGCCTCGGTGATGGCGGTGGTGGCGGGCGTTTGCGCCAGGCGCTCGGGCATGACGAAGAGGGCGCTGGCGGTGGGGCGAGCCAGAGCCTCAGTCACCAGGGCGAAGGGGCGGGCGAGGGTGAGGGTGAAGCTCTTCTCATCGACGACCTCGAGCGAGCCGGTGGCGGCGGCGAGGGCGCGGCCGACAACGTCGCGCTGGGCCCAGCGCCTGATGGAGGCGACGGCGTCGGCGGCGCGGACGGGGCTGCCGTCATGGAAGGCGAGACCCTCGCGCAGCGTGAAGCGCCAGCGCATGCCGTCCGGCGAGCGCTCGAAGCTGTCGACCATCTGTGGCTGGGGCTCGCCCTTGCTGTCGAGGGCGAAGAGCTGGTCGTAGACCATGAAGCCGTGGTTGCGGACGAAGGCGGCCGTCGATTGCACCGGGTCGAGGCTGGCCAGGTCGTTGACGAGCACGACGCGAAGCGTCTGCGCGGCGGCGGGGAGGGCGCAGAGCGCGGCGAGGGCGGCGCCGGCGAGGAGCCGGGTGATGCGGGAGGGGGCGGGCATCGGGTCGTCCTGCTGCGGTGATGGGCAGCGGCAGTCTCGCGGCGGAACGAGGGGGCGGCAAGGGCGGTTGACGCCGCCTGCGGGGGTGGCGGAGCATCGGCGGGCGAGAGGGAGGAGCCTGGATGAGTGCCGATCTGCTGCTGGAGGGACGCATCTTCCGCGGGCTGGCGGGAGGGTTCGCCGAGGCGGTGGCGGTGAGGGACGGGCGCGTCGTCGCCGTCGGCACGCGCGAGGAGGTGGATGCGGCGGTGGGGGCGGGGACGCGGCGCATCAAGCTCGGCGGGCGCGTCGCCATCCCGGCCTTCAACGAGGCGCATATGCATCTGCTGCCCTACGGCCTCGGACTGGCGCAGGTGAACCTGCGGGCAGAGGAGGTGACGAGCCTCGACGAGGTGCTCGGGCGAATCCGGGCGGCGGCGCGGACGGCGCCGAAGGGGGCCTGGGTGCTGGGGCGTGGCTATGACCACAGCGCGCTCGATGTGGGGCGGCATCCGACATCGGCGGAGCTGGATGCGGCGGCGCCGGACAACCCGGTGTGGATCGTCAGGACCTGCGGGCATATGGCGGTGGCCAATGGTGCGGCGCTCAGGGCGGCTGGGGTTGGGCACAACACGCCCGATCCGGAGGGCGGCGTCATCGAGCGGCGCGGTGGCGGGCTGACGGGGTTGGTGCAGGAGCGGGCGATGCGGCTGGTCTCCGCCGCCATTCCGAAGCCGGATGAGGCGCGGATGATGGATGCCATCGAGGCGGCCTGCCGCAACCTCGCGGCGATGGGTTTCGCCTCGGCGACGGATATGAATGTCGGCATGACGGCGGGGATGGACGAGGTCGCGGCCTATGAGGCGGCGAAGCGCGACGGGCGGCTGCCGCTGCGCATGTGGCAGGTGCTGGCGGGGAACCCGGAGGGTATCGCGGAGGCGGCCTGGGAGGCGGGGCTGAGGCCGATGGCGGGCGACGATTCGCTGCGCTGGGGGGCGGTGAAGGTCTTCGCGGACGGCAGCGCCGGCGGGCTGACGGCGGCCTTCTTCGACCGGTATGTGCCGGCGGATACGCGCGGCGTCTTCACCTTCCCCGACGAGACCATGCATGCGCTGCTGCGGCGCTATCATGAGCAGGGCTGGCAGCTCGACATCCATGCGATCGGCGATGCGGCGATCGAGCAGGTTCTGCTGGGGATGGAGGCGGCGGACAGCGCGGCGCATCCCTTCGACGGGCGGCGGCACCGGATCGAGCACTGCGGCTTCGTGACGCGCGACCAGCGGCGGCGGATGCAGGCGCGCGGCATCCTGCCGGTGCCGCAGCCGGTCTTCGTCTACGAGTTCGGCGATACCTACATCGCCAATCTCGGGCGGGAGCGGAGCGAGTACGCCTATCCGATGCGGACCTGGCTGGAGGAAGGGCACCATCCGGCGGCGTCGTCGGATTGCCCGGTCTCGACGGTCGATCCCTTCATCAACCTCTTCACCATGCTGACGCGCAAGACGAACAAGGGGACTGTGCTGGGCGCCGAGGAGGCGCTGACGGCGGAGCAGGCGGTGCATTGCCAGACATGGTGCGGGGCCTACACACAATTCGCCGAAGAGCGCCGTGGCACGCTGGAGCCGGGGATGCAGGCGGATATCGCGGTGCTGTCGGGGGATGTCTTCGCCATGGAGGCGGAGGCGGTGCTCGATGTGCAAGCGGACCTGACGCTGCGCGAGGGTAAGGCGATCTTCGACCGGCATGGCGAGATGGCCTGATGCTGCGCCATGCGATGCGGCGGGTGGCGCTGGTGGTGCCGGTGCTGCTCGGGGTGCTGCTGATCGGCTTCCTGCTGATGCAGGTGGTGCCGACGGATGCGGCGACGGTGCGGGCGGGTCCGACGGCGAGCCCCGACGTCGTGGAGGCGATCCGGCGCGACCTCGGGCTCGACAAGCCGCTCTACGTGCAGTTCGGGCTGTATCTGTGGCGGCTGGCGCAGGGCGACCTCGGCGTCTCCATCATCAACAATGTCCCCGTGACGCAGGAGCTGGGGGCGACCATCGGGCCGACGCTGGAGCTGATGGTGGCGAGCCTCATTTGGGCGATCCCCATCGGCATCCTGCTCGGTACCGTCGCGGCCTATTGGCGGGGGAAGGTGGTGGATCGGGCGGTGCTGGCCTTCAGCGTCGCGGGCGGGTCGGTGCCGGTGTTCTTCCTCGGGCTGCTGCTGATCTGGTTCGTCGGGTTCCAGTGGCAGTTGTTGCCGTTTACCGGGCGAGGGGGGCCGCTCTGGAGCGTCGAGGGGTTGAAGGCGATTGCCTTGCCGGCGCTGACGCTTGGCGGCGTGTTCATCGGGCCGGTCTCGCGGATGACGCGGACGGCGGTGCTCGATGTGCTCTCCACCGATCATGTGCGGACGGCGCGGGCGAAGGGGTTGACGGAGCGGCGCGTCGTCACCGCGCATGCGTTGCGGAATGCGTTGATCCCCGTCGTCACGCTGATCGGGTTGCAGATCGGCTTCCTGCTGGGCGGCGCGGTGGTGACGGAGACGGTCTTCTCCTGGCCGGGCGTCGGGCGGCTGGCGGTGGGGGCGATCCTGTCTTCTGATCTGCCGATGGCGCAGGGGACGATCATCGTGCTCTCGGCGGGGTTCATCCTGATCAATCTGTTTGTCGATCTGCTCTATGCGGCGCTCGATCCGCGCATGAGGGCGGCATGAACGCCATCGCGCCGCCGAAGCGGGCGGGGCTGCTGATGCGGTTGCTACGCGATCCGGCGGCGGCGGTGGCGCTCGGCTTCGTCGTGGCGATGATCCTGGCGGCGGTGCTGGCGCCGTGGATCGCGCCGACCGATCCTTTCGACAACAATCTCGCGCTGTCGATGAAGCCGCCGGGGACGCCGGGGCTGTTGCTCGGCGCGGATGCGCAGGGGCGGGACCTCATCACGCGGATGCTGTTCGGGCTGCGGGCCTCGCTGATGATGGGCTTCGTGGCGACGGCGGCGGGGGGCGTGGTGGGGGTGCTGCTGGGGTTCCTGGCGGCCTTCTACCAGCGCTGGCTGGATGGGCCGATCATGCGGCTGATGGACATGATGCTGTCCTTTCCGGCCATTCTCGTCGGGCTCGCCATCGCCGCGATCTTCGGGCCGGGGCTGTCGAGCGTGATCCTGGCGCTGGCCATCGCCACCGTGCCGCTGATGGCGCGGATCGCACGGGGCAGCGCGCTCGTCACCATGCGGCTCGACTATATCGAGGCGGCGCGGGCCATCGGCATGACGGATGCGCGGCTGATCTGGCGGCATCTGGCGCCCAATTGCCTCTCCGCCATTTTCGTCTTCACCACGTTGCGCTTCGGGCAGGTGATCCTGCTCGGCTCGGCCTTGTCATTCCTCGGGCTGGGGGCGCAGCCGCCGATGGCGGAGCTCGGGGCGATGGCGAGCGAGGGACGAAATTTCCTGTTCTTCGCGCCGCATATCGCAGTGATCCCCTGCATCGGCATCTTCGCCATCGCGCTCGCCTTCAACCTGCTCGGGGATGCGCTGCGCGATGCGCTCGACCCGCGGCTTCGTTTCTGAGGAGAGGTCCATGAAGCAGCTTCTTGCCGCCGCGCTGCTCGCCGTCTCGGCCGGCACCGCGCTCGCCCAGCCGGCGCCGCGCAACACGCTGATCGTGCTGCGGGAGATCGACGCCGATAACTACGACCCGCCGCGCTCGACGGCGCGGGCGGCGGGCGAGAGCCTCTACATGATGAGCGATACGCTGGTCTCGCTCGACTGGGACATGAAGACGGTGAAGCCGGGGCTCGCGGAGCGATGGGAGGTCTCGCCGGATGGCAAGACCTATACCTTCCATCTGCGGCGCGATGTCACCTTCTGCGACGGCAAGCCCTTCACCGCGCGTGACGTGGTCTACACCATCAACCGCTGGCTCGACCCGGCGACGCGGAGCCCGGTGCGCTGGCGGGCGGGGCCGGTGAAGGAGGTGCGGGCGGTCGATGACCACACCGTCGAGTACGAGCTGCGGGAGCCATACGGCGAGCTGCTGTATCAGCTCAGCCTGTTCTTCGCTTCCATCGTCGATCAGGCGACGGTGGAGAAGCTGGGCGCGAATTTCGGCGTGCAGGGCTTCAACGGCACGGGGCCCTATTGCTGGACGAGCTGGACGCCGCGGCAGGAGCTGGTGCTGACGCGCCATCCGAATTACCGCTGGGGGCCGCCGATCTACCGCAACCCTTCGCCGCAGGTGGAGCGGGTGATCTGGCGCGTGGTGCCGGAGAGCCAAACGCGGCTCGCCGCCCTGCAGACGGGGCAGGCGGATGCGACGCAGTACATCCCGCCCATCGCCATCAACCAGCTTCGGCAGATGACCAACATGGTCCGGATGTCGACGCAGGAGAACTATTTCTGGGACTATTTCGTCGGCTTCAAGGTGGACAAGCCGGTGATGAACGACCCGGCGGTGCGGCGGGCGATCAACCAGGCGGTCAACCGGGCGGCGATCGTGCAGGCGGTGTGGTTCGGCTCGGCGGTGCCGGCCGACAGCTACCTCAATCCGAATACCGCCGGCTATGACGCCGAAGCCGCGACGCTGGTGCCGCGCTACGACCCGGAAGCGGCGAAGCGGACGCTCGACGAGGCCGGCTGGCGGATGGGGCCGGACAATGTGCGGGTGAAGGACGGGCAGCGCGCCAGCTTCCTCACCTATGTCATCAACACGCAGCAGAGCCGGCAGGTGCTGGAGGCGATGCAGGCCGACCTGCGGCGCGTCGGCATCGAGATGAAGATTCAGATGTGGGATGCGACGGTCGGCTGGGGGCGGTTGGCGACGCAGGAATTCGACGCCTTCATGATGTCCTACCCCTATGTGACGGCGACGGATGGCTTCTCGCTTTATTTCGACAGTCGTAACCGGCCGACGCCGAACCGGATGAACTGGTCCGACCCGGCGACCGACCGGGCGCTGGAGCAGGCCAAGGTGGCGCTCGACCCCGCAGCGCGCCTGGCGGCGATCGCCGAGGCGCAGCGGCTGGTGACGGCTGCGAATGTGTGGTTCCCGGTGGCACGGGAACAGCTCTGGGTCGCATCCTCGATGCGGGCCGAGGGCATCAGGGCGCATGGCATCTATGGCGTCGCCCTCTACAAGGGCCTCGATATCCGGCTGACCAGGTAAGGGAGAGAAACCATGTCCGTCACGCTCATCCGCAATGCGGATATCGTCCTGGCCTGGGACGAGGCCAGGAAGCAGCATGTCTACATGCCGAATGGCGATGTCGCCTATGAGGACGGCAAGCTGCTCTTCGTCGGCCGCGACTATGCGGGGCCGGTGCATGAGACGATCAGCGGCTCCGGCATGATGGTGATGCCAGGGCTCGTCAACATCCATTCGCACCCGTCCTCGGAGCCGATGAACAAGGGCTTCACCGATGAGGTGGGGACGCCGGGGCTCTATAATTCCTCGCTCTACGAGTACCTGCCGATCTTCCGGCCCGATCCGGGAGCGGTGCATAGCTGCGTGAAGGTAGCGCTGTCGGAGCTGCTGCTCTCGGGCGTCACCACCGTCGCCGACCTGTCGATGGCGCATCCGGGCTGGCTCGACCTGCTGGCGGAGAGCGGCATGCGGGTCTGCATCGCGCCGATGTTCCGCTCGGCCCGGTGGTTCACCAAGAACGGGCATGTGGTGGAGTACGAGTGGGATGCCGCCGCCGGCGAGAAGGCGATGGCGGAGGCCTTCACCCTGGTCGAGCGCGCCGAGCAGCATGAGAGCGGGCGGCTCTTCGGCATGGCGGTGCCGGCGCAGATCGATACCTGCACGCCGGAGCTGCTGCGCGACAGCCATGACGAGGCGCGGCGGCGCGGCATCTCCTGGCAGATCCATGCAGCGCAGTCGGTCTCGGAATTCCACGAGATCACGCGGCGGCATGGCTTCACGCCGATCGGGTGGCTGCATGAGCAGGGCTTGCTCGATGAGCGGGCCATTATCGGGCATGGCATCTTCCTCGACGATCATCCCTCGACGCCCTGGCATACGCGGCGGGACCTCGAGATCCTGGCGGAGACGGGGACGACCGTCGCGCATTGCCCGACCGTCTTCGCACGGCGGGGGATCACGCTGAAGCATCTCGGGCGGTACAAACGCTCGGGCGTGAACATGGGCCTCGGGACGGATACCTATCCGCACAACATGCTCGATGAGATGCGGCTCGCGGCCTATCTGGCTCGGACGCAGGCGACGGACCCGCGGAGCATTTCCACCACCGAGCTGTTCGAGGCGGCGACGGTCGGCGGGGCGAAGGCGCTGGGACGCGACGACATCGGGCGGTTGGCGGCGGGGTGCCGGGCCGACTTCGTGCTGGTGGATGTGACGCATCCGCAGATGCGGCCGGCGCGGGACCCGGTGCGGAGCCTCATCTACGCCGCGGGCGATCGGGCGCTGCGCGCGGTCTATGTCGATGGGCGGCAGGTGGTGAAGGATGGCGAGGTTCTGACCATGGACTACCCGGCCGCCGCCGCCGAGCTGCACGAGGCGCAGAAGCGCTGCGAGGCGGAGGTGCCGGAGCGCGACTGGGCGCATCGGCCGGCGGAGAAGATCGCGCCGCCGAGCTTCCTCTGGACGTGAGCGGGGAGGCGATCCTTCGCATCGAGGGACTGCGGACGCGCTTCGGCGCTGCCGCGGCGGTCGATGGTGTCGATCTGGAGCTGGAGCGGGGGCGGACGCTCGGCATCGTCGGCGAGAGCGGCTGCGGCAAGTCGGTGCTGTCGCTCTCGGTGATGGGGCTGGTGCCGAGGCCGGGGTGCGTCGATGCGGGGCGGGTGGTGCTGGAGGGGCGCGATCTGTTGACGCTCCCGCCCGGGGAGATGCGGCGGGTGCGGGGCGGGCAGGTTGCCATGATCTTTCAGGAGCCGATGACCTCGCTCAATCCGGTGCACAGCATCGGCGCGCAGATCGTCGAGGCGATGCGGGCGCATGAGCCGGGGGCACGGGATTTGCGCGGGAGGGCGATCGAGGCGTTGCGGCGGGTGCGGATTCCGTCGCCGGAGCGGCGCTTCGAGGAGTATCCGCATCAGCTCTCGGGGGGCATGCGGCAGCGGGTGATGATCGCCATGGCGCTGGCCTGCAATCCGCGGGTGCTGATCGCCGATGAGCCGACGACGGCGCTCGACGTGACGGTGCAGGCGCAGATCCTCGACCTGCTACGGGCGCTGCAGGCGGAGACGGGGATGGCGATCATCCTCATCACGCATGATCTCGGCGTGGTCGCCGAGATGGCCGATGAGGTGGCGGTGATGTATGCGGGGCGGGTGGTGGAGCGGGCGCCGGTCGCTGCGCTGTTCGACGATCCGCAGCATCCCTATACGATCGGGCTGCTCGGCTCCGTGCCGCGGCTGGATGAGGACAGGGCGCGGCTGCTGGCGATCGAGGGGAGCGTGCCGCCGCCCTTCGCGCTGCCGCCGGGGTGCCGGTTTGCGCCGCGTTGTCCGTTTGCCGTCGAGGCCTGCCGGGAGGAGGTGCCGGTGTTGCGCGACATCGGGCTGGCGCATGGCGTTGCCTGTATCCGGGCGCCGGTGGAGCTGGCGGCGTGACGGCGCCGCTGCTGGAGCTCGAGGGCGTCGCGCGGCACTGGCCGGTGAAGGGCGGCGTCGTCAGGGCGGTGGATGGGGTGTCCTTCGCGCTCGCACGGGGGGAGACGCTGGCGCTGGTCGGCGAGAGCGGGTGCGGGAAGTCCACCACGGCGCGGCTGGCGCTCAGGCTGATCGAGCCGACGGCGGGCCGCGTCAGGATCGACGGGGCGGATACCACCGGGCTGTCGGGTGGGGCGCTCAGGCGGATGCGGCGGCGGGCGCAGATCATCTTCCAGGATCCCTTCGCCAGCCTCAATCCGCGGCTCTCGGTGGGGGAGGCGATCGAGGAGCCGCTGATCGTCCATGGCATCGGCGACAAGGCGAGCCGGGCGGCGCGGGTGCGGGAGCTGCTGGGGCTGGTGGGGCTGGCCGAGTGGCAGGCGGGGCGGTTTCCGCATGAGTTCAGCGGCGGGCAGAGGCAGCGCATCGGCATCGCGCGGGCGCTGGCGGTGCAGCCGGAGTTGATCATCTGCGACGAGCCGGTCTCGGCGCTGGATGTGTCGATCCAGGCGCAGGTGGTCAACCTGCTGAAGGATTTGCAGGCGCGGTTCGGCCTCGCCTATCTCTTCATCGCGCATGACCTGGCGGTGGTGAAGCACATGGCGGACCGGGTGGCTGTCATGTATCTCGGGCGCATCGTGGAGGTTGCGGAGACGCGGCGGTTGTTCGCCGATCCGCGGCATCCCTATACGCGGGCGCTGCTGGCGGCGATCCCCCGCCCCGATCCGCGGCGGCGGGGGATGGTGACGCCGCTTGGGGGGGATGTGCCGAGCCCACTCAATCCGCCCTCGGGCTGCCGCTTCCATACGCGTTGCCCGTTGGCGCAGGCCATTTGCCGCGAGGTGGAGCCGCCGGCGCTGGAGGTGGCGCCGGGGCATCGCAGCGCCTGCCATTTCGCGGCCGAGCTGCCGCCGGTGGAGCGGGTGGCGGAGGGTGGGCTGTCGCCGGTCGCGGCGCGGCGCCTCGCCCTGTTCGGTCAGTCGGCGCCGAGCACCTTGACGTAGCTGCCGGGTGCGTCCTCGAGCGCCGGCAGGGCGCCGGAGCCGGGGATGCGGGCGGGGACCTGCTCCTTGGCGCCCTTGTCCTGCGCGGTGATCCAGCGGTGCCAGTCGGGCCACCAAGAGCCGGCGAGTTCGGTCGCGGTCTCGAACCATTGCTCCGGGTCGGGCGGCAGGCTGTCATTCACCCAGTGGCTGTACTTGCCGCTGCCGGGCGGGTTGACGACGCCGGCGATATGGCCGGAAGCGGCGAGGACGAAGCGGATCGGGCCGCCGTAGATCTGCGTCGCGCGGTAGGTGGATTTCCAGGGCGCGATGTGGTCCTCGCGCGTCGAGATGAGGTAACTCGGCGTCTTGATCTTGCGCAGGTCGATCTTCACGCCGAGCAGCTCAAGCTCGCCGGGTTTCACCAGGTCGTTCGCCTGGTACATGCGGCGGAGATAGAAGCTGTGCATCTTCGCCGGCATCCGCGTGGAATCGTCGTTCCAGTAGAGCAGGTCGAAGGGGAAGGGCTCCTGGCCGAGCAGGTAGTTGTTGACGACGAAGGACCAGATCAGGTCGTTGGCGCGGAGCATGTTGAAGGTCGTCGCCATCTCGCGCCCCTCGAGATAGCCGCGCTGCTGCATCTTCTCCTCGAGGCCGCGGAGCTGCTCCTCGTCGATGAAGACGCTGAGCTCGCCGGCTTCCTCGAAATCGGTCATCGTGACGAAGTAGGTGGCGGTCTTGACGCGTGTGTCGCGCTTGGCGGCCATATGGGCGAGCGTCGTCGCCAGCAGCGTGCCGCCGAGGCAGTAGCCGATGGCGTTGACCTGGCGCTCGCCGGTCGCCTGCTCGATGGCGTCGAGCGCGGCGTAGACGCCCTCGCGCATGTAGTCGTCGAAGCCTTTCTCGGCCAGGTGCTCGTCAGGGTTCACCCAGGAGACGACGAAGACGGTGTGGCCCTGGTCCGTCGCCCATTTGACGAAGGAGTTCTTCGGCCGCAGGTCCAGGATGTAGAACTTGTTGATCCAGGGCGGGAAGATGACTAGGGGGCGCTTCAGCACCGTCTCCGTCGTCGGGGCGTACTGGATGAGCTGCATCAGGTCGTTCTGGTAGACGACCTTGCCGGGCGTGACCGCGATGTTCTCGCCGACGCGGAACTTGCTGTCATCCGTCATGCGGATGCGGAGCTTCCCCTTGCCGCGCTCGAGGTCCGCGAGGAGGTGGGAGAGGCCCTTCAGCAGGTTCTCACCGCCCGTCTCGGCGGTCTTGCGCAGCACCTCCGGGTTGGTCAGCAGGAAGTTCGACGGGCTCATCGCATCGACGAATTGCCGCGTGTAGAAGTCGACCTTCTGCGCGGCCTTCTGGTCGAGGCCCTCGACGCTGCCGACGACGGTCTGGAAGTAGCGGGCGGAGAGCAGGTAGCTCTGCTTGATGAAGTCGAAGACTTCGTTCTCGCGCCAGGCCTCGTCCTTGAAGCGGCGGTCCTTCGGGTCCTCGGCGATGACGGGTGCGGCGGCCTCGCCAAGCATGCGGCGCGCGGTGTTCTGCCAGAGGGTCAGGTAGTCCTGCCAGAAGCCGAGCTGCGCCTGGACCAGGCTCGCCGGGTTGGCCATCAGCCGCGTTGTCATCTCGAGGAAGGCGCCGCCGATGTTCAGCGGATCCGGCACGGCGCCGGTGCCGTCCTGCTGGCGCTTGAGGAAGTCGGCGACGATCCGCTGGCCGCGCTCGGCGACCTCGGACATGGTGCGGGTCACCAGCGCCGGGTCGGGCAGCCGGAATTGGTTGCTTTCGGTGATCTTTTCGTCGGCCATGGCGCATCCTAGCCCTTGGGGCTATGCCATCCAACCCCGCTGCTGGCGCAGGGTTGCTTCCCTGTCAACCGGTTCCGGGCTAGTGCTTCGGCCGGATGGAGGCCGGATGATGCGGAGCGTGCGGGCGGGGGTGCTGCTGGTCCTGATGCTCGGCGGATGCACCGTGCCGAAGGATGTCAATCCGGTGGCGATCTATCGCCGGATCTCGGGCGAGGATGATGCGAACCGGCCCGCGCCGCCGGGGATGGACCGGCCGCGACCGAACCTCGCCAGCGTGCCGCCACGGCCGGAGCGGCCGCCGCCCGAGGTGCGGGATGCCGTCTCCGCCGCGCTGGCCGCCGACCGGGAGCGCTCGCGTGAGGCGTTGGCGCCGCGCGCCGCGCCGGCGCGGTTCGGGACAGCCTCGCCGGGCGACCCCACGATTCCGGCTGCGCCGCCGCCGCGGGCCTCGCTCGCCGGGGCGCCCTCCGTGCCCTGGAGCGAGGGCGCGCCGCGGCGTGGCCGGGCCGCGCCCTTGGTACCGGAGGAGCCTGCGGCGCCGGCGATGCCGGATCTCGCCCCGGCGCCGCCGCCGCCCGACCTGCTCGGAGCGCCACCGCCGCCGCCGCGGCTTTGACCTCGCCGGGAGCCTCGCGGGCGCCGGCGCAAACGGCTATAGGGGCGGACCGGGTGGCTGCAAGGCCCGGCGCAACCCCGATCGGACCCATGTCGATGACCGAGGAATTCCACCGCATCCGCCGCCTGCCGCCCTATGTCTTCGCGGAAGTGAACGCCGCCAAGGCCCGGGCCCGAGCAGCCGCGGAGGACATCGTGGACCTCGGCATGGGCAATCCGGACAGCCCGACCCCGCCGCATATCGTCGCCAAGCTGGTCGAGGCGGTGCAGGACCCGCGGACGCATCGCTACTCCATGTCGAAGGGCATCCCAGGGCTGCGGAAGGCCTTGGCCGGCTACTACAAGCGGCGCTTCGGAGTCATCCTCGACCCGGAGCGGGAGGTGGTGGCAACGCTCGGCAGCAAGGAGGGGCTGGCCAACCTGGCGCAGGCGATCTCCTCGCCGGGCGATACGATCCTGGTGCCGAACCCGTCCTACCCGATCCATCAGTTCGGCTTCATCATCGCCGGGGCCTCGGTGCGCAGCCTTCCCTGCACGCCGGATGACGAGATGCTGGCGGCGATCGACCGGGCCGTCAGGCATTCGGTGCCGAAGCCGACCGCCGTGATCGTCAATTTTCCGTCCAATCCGACGGCGCATCTGGCGAGCATCGAATTCTACCGGGACCTCGTGGCGCTCTGCCGGCGGCATGAGTTGTTCATCCTCTCCGACCTCGCCTATGCGGAGCTTTATTTCGGCGAGACGCCCCCGCCTTCCGTGCTGGAGGTCCCGGGGGCCAAGGAGGTGACGGTGGAGTTCACCTCGCTGTCGAAGACCTACAACATGCCGGGCTGGCGCATGGGCTTCGCGGCCGGCAACGAGCGGCTGATCGAGGCGCTGACGCGGGTGAAGTCCTACCTGGATTACGGCGCCTTCGCGCCGATCCAGATCGCGGCGACGGCGGCGCTCAACGGGCCGCAGGATACCGTCGCCGAGATGCGGCGGCTCTACCGCGAGCGGCGCGACCTGCTGGTGAAGGGGCTGCGGCAGGCGGGGTGGGAGACGCCCTCGCCGGACGGGTCGATGTTCCTTTGGGCGCCGATCCCGGAGCGGTTCGGGCATCTGGGCAGCGTCGAGTTTAGCAAGCTGCTGCTGGCGCGGGCGAAGGTGGCGGTCGCGCCGGGGCTCGGCTTCGGCGAGCATGGCGATGGGCATGTGCGGATCGCGCTGGTCGAGAACAACCAGCGCATCCGGCAGGCGCTGCGGGGCATCCGCAGCTTCCTCCAGGGCGACAACCTTGGGCCGGTGGCGGGCGAGAAGGAGCAGGTTTCGGCATGAGCAAGCCCCTCTCGATCGGCATCGCGGGACTTGGGACGGTCGGCGCGGGCGTGCTGAAGCTGCTCGCGGAGAATGGCGACATCGTTGCGGCGCGGGCGGGGCGGCCGGTCACGGTGGGCGCCGTCTCGGCGCGGACGCGGGGGCGGGACCGGGGCGTGGCCCTCGATGCGCTGCGCTGGCATGACGACCCGGTGGCGCTGGCGGGCGATCCGGGCGTCGACGTCGTCGTCGAGCTGATCGGCGGGAGCGACGGGCCAGCCCGCGCCTTGGTCGAGGCCGCCATCGCCGCCGGGAAGCCGGTGGTGACCGCCAATAAGGCGCTGCTCGCAGTGCATGGCGCGGCGATTGCCGAGATGGCGGAAGCGCACCGTGTGCCGCTGGCCTTCGAGGCGGCCGTCGCGGGCGGCATCCCGGCGATCAAGGGGCTGCGCGAGGGGCTGGCGGCCAACCGGCTGAAGCGCGTGGCGGGGATCCTCAACGGCACCTGCAACTACATCCTCACCACCATGCGCGAGCAGGGCAGGGAGTTCGGCGACGTGCTGGCCGAGGCGCAGGCGCTCGGCTATGCGGAGGCGGACCCCTCCTTCGACATCGACGGGGTGGACGCGGCGCATAAGCTGGCGATCCTTGCGGCGCTCGCCTTCGGGCGGCCGGTGGATTTCGACGCGGTGCATGTCGAGGGCATCCGCGAGGTGACGGCGATGGATATCGCCTTCGCCGGGGAGCTCGGCTACCGGATCAAGCTGCTCGGCATCGCCGGGCGGGACGAGGCGGGCATCTCGGCGCGGGTGCATCCCTGCATGGTGCCGGTGGCCGCGCCCATCGCGCGGGTGGATGGCGTGTTCAATGCCGTCGTTGCCGAGGGCGACTTCGTCGGGCGGGTCATGCTCGAGGGGCGCGGGGCAGGGGCAGGGCCGACGGCGAGCGCGGTCGTCGCCGACCTCATCGACATCGCGCGTGGGCGGCACACGCCGGTCTGGGGCGGCGCCTTGGACGCGGCGTCGGCGGTGCCGATGGAGCGGCATCGCGGCGCCTATTACCTGCGGCTGATGGTGCTCGACCGGCCCGGCGTCATCGCGGATGTGACTGGTATCCTGCGCGACGGGGCGATCAGTCTGGAATCGATGCTGCAACGCGGGCGGGCGCCGGGCGAGGCGGTGCCCGTCGTGCTCACCACGCATGATTGCGAGGAGGCGGCGATGCGGGCCGCCCTCGACCGGATCGCCGGGCTGGATGCGGTGCTGGAGAAGCCGGCGCTCATTCGCATCGAAGCGCTTTAAGAGACAAGGGAGAAGAGCATGTCTGCGGCCACACTCGGCAAGGTCGTCGACCGCAACCTGGCGCTGGAGCTGGTGCGGGTGACGGAAGCGGGCGCCATCGCCGCCTCCCAATGGATCGGGCGCGGGGACAAGAACTCCGCCGACGGCGCTGCGGTGGATGCGATGCGGCGGGCCTTCGACACCGTCGCCATCACCGGCACCGTGGTGATCGGCGAGGGCGAGATGGACGAGGCGCCGATGCTCTATATCGGCGAGAAGATCGGGCTCGGCGGGCCGGAGGTGGATATCGCCGTCGATCCGCTGGAGGGCACGTCGATCACGGCGAAGGGCGGGCCGAACGCCATCGCCACGCTGGCGCTCGCCGAGAAGGGCGGGTTCCTGCATGCGCCCGACATCTACATGGACAAGATCGCCATCGGGCCGGGCTTCCCGGAGGGCTTGGTCGATCTCGACGCCTCGGTCGAGGAGAACCTGCGGGCGCTTGCCAAGGCGAAGAAATGCGAGGTGGGCGACCTCATGGTCTGCACGCTGGACCGCGACCGGCACAAGGCGATGATCAAGGCCTGCCGGGCAGCCGGCGCCCGGATTACCCTGCTCGGCGACGGCGACGTGTCGGGCGTCATCGCCGTCAGCCAGCCGGAGACCGGGATCGACATCTATATCGGCTCGGGCGGCGCGCCGGAGGGCGTGCTGGCCGCCGCGGCGCTGCGCTGCATCGGCGGGCAGTTGCAGGGGCGGCTGCTCTTCGAGAATGACGAGCAGGTGGAGCGGGCGCGCGGCATGGGCGTCACCGACCCTAACCGCAAGTACAGCGTCGAGGAGATGGCCCAGGGCGAGGTGATGTTCGCCGCGACCGGCGTCACCACCGGGCCGATGCTGCGCGGCGTGCGGCGGACGGCGCATGGCGCCATCACCCATTCCATGGTGATGCGCAGCAAGTCGGGCACGGTGCGCTATGTCGAGGGGCACCACAATTACGAGCGGAAGCCGCTGCCCTTCTTCGGCTGAGGTGATGGTGGAGCCTGTTCTTGGCATCGGCCGCAGCCTGACCGGGCGGCGCTGGATCTGGCGCGAGGCGGAGGAGCGGGTCGGCCTCGCCATTGCCCAGCGCGCCGGGCTGCCGGAGCTGGTCGGGCGGCTGCTCGCGGCGCGGGGCGTGCCGTTGGAGGGCGTCGGCGACTTCCTTGAGCCGACGCTGCGGGCCATGCTGCCGGACCCGTCGCGGCTGATCGACATGGATGCGGCGGCAGAGCGCCTGGCCCGGGCGGTGCGCAGCAACGAGACGGTCGCCGTCTTCGGCGATTACGACGTCGATGGGGCATGCTCCGGCGCGCTGATGGTCAGGGCGCTGCGGCGGCTCGGCTGCACGGTCAGCCATTACGTGCCGGATCGGCTCAAGGAGGGTTACGGGCCCAATCCGGCGGCGATCCGGGCGCTGTGCGAGCGGGGGGCGACGCTGATCGTCTGCGTCGACTGCGGCATCGCAGCGCATGAGGCGCTGGCGGCGGCCGAGGGACGGGCGGATGTGGTGGTGCTCGACCACCACAAGTCGGAAGGGCCGGTGCCGCGTGTGGCGGCGGCGGTCAATCCCAACCGGCTCGACTGCACCTCGGGGCTGCGGAACCTGTGCGCGGCGGCCGTCGCCTTCCTGGCGGTCGTGGCGCTGCACCGGACGCTGCGGCGGATGGGGCATTTCGCGCAGGCGCAGGAGCCTTCGGCGATCGATCTGCTCGACCTGGTGGCGCTGGCGACGGTCTGCGACGTGATGCCGCTCACCGGCGTCAATCGCGCCCTGGTCACCCAGGGGCTGAAGGTGATGGCGCGGCGCGGGCGTGCGGGCGTCGCCGCGCTGCTCGATGTCGGGCTGGTGCGGGACCTGCCGACGGCGCATTCGCTCGGCTTCGTGCTGGGGCCGCGGATCAATGCGGCCGGGCGGGTGGACGAGCCCGACCTCGGGATGCGGCTGCTGCTCTGCGACGATCCGGTCGAGGCGCGGGCGATGGCGGAGCGGCTGGATTCCGTCAACCGGCGGCGGCAGGAGGTGGAAGCCGAGGTACTCGGCGCCGCCTTCGCCGCGGCCGAGGCGCAGCATGCGGCCGGGCACCCGGTGCTGCTGGTCTGCGGCGATGGCTGGCATCCCGGCGTCGTCGGGATCGTGGCGGGGCGGGTGAAGGAGAAGTTCAACCGGCCGGCCTGCGTCGCCGGGCTGGCCGGGGGGATGGCGAAGGGCTCGGGGCGGTCGGTGCCGGGGGTCGATCTCGGCGCGGCGGTGATCGCGGCGCGGCAGGCGGGGCTACTGGAGACCGGCGGCGGGCATGCGATGGCGGCCGGGTTCGGCTTCCTCGCCGAGCGGCGGGAAGCCTTCCATGCCTTCCTCAATGAGCGGCTTGCGATGGCGAAGGGCCTGCCGGGGGCGGCCGACCTCGTCGTCGAGGGGAGCGTCGCCGTGCCGGCGGCGACGACCGACCTCGCCTGCCAGGTGGAGCGGCTGGCGCCCTTCGGGGCAGGGAACGAGGAGCCGGTCTTCGTCCTGCCGCGGGCGCGCGTGGTGCGCGCCGACCGGGTGGGGAAGGAGGGCAACACCATCCGCGCCTTCCTTGAAGGCGAGGCGGGCGGGCGGCTGAAGGCCATCTGCTTCCGCGCCAAGGAGGGACCGTTGGCCGAGGCGCTGCTGGCGCGGCAGGCGGGGCCGCTGCATCTCTGCGGCCAGATCAGGGCCGAGCGCTGGAACGATACGGTCAGCGCCTGCCTCCATGTGGTGGACGCGGCGCCGGTCCAGGCGGGCTGACGCCTTCCTCCATCCACGGGTTCGCCAGGGCCTGTCACGCTCCGTCACGGCGTGCCACGGCATTGCGGCAGGAATGCCGCGAAGCAGCCATCGACACGGCAGAGCGTTGCCCGCAGGACAACCGGAAGGAGATGGGCATGCGCCGTTTGCTGCTGGCCGCGATTCTGGGCATGGGGATGCTGTCGGGGGCCGCCTCGGCGGCGCCGGCGGGGCCGGGGCTATCGGCGGCGGAGGGCTCGTTGCTGATGCCCGTGCAGTATCGCCGGCATTATGCGCCGCCGCCGCGCTATTACCGTCACCGGCGTTATGCTCCGCCGCCGCGCCGCCATTACCGGGCTTACCCGCCGCCGCGGCCGCGCTATGCCCCGCCGCCCCGGCCATACTACCGCTAGCGTCCTGCCCGTGACGTTCGTGGGTTCACCCACGGCTTCGCGGATCAGCAGAACATTGGAGCGGCTTCCGTTCGCACGGGCTCGCGGAACCGCTCTTGCCTGTTGCCCAGTCGGGCAAATCACTCCGATCCGATGATTCCATCTGATCCGGGTTTGCCCCAACGGGGCCGCGTCGCGCCCTAGTTCCGGCGAGCCGCGGCCCAGGCCTCGGCGATGCGGGCGATGGGATCCTCGGGGGCGGGACGCGGGGCGCTGCTGCCGGAGGCGCCGCCGGGGACGTCGCCCCACCGCCGGACCGGGCCGCTGTCGAGGTGGACGAAGCTCCGGCTGTTGTAGACGCCGACGCCGCCGCGCCGCATCTCCAGCGCGGCATCGGCGAAGCCGGGAAGCTGCGCCGTCGGAAGGCAGACATCGAGGGCGCGCGCGGTGAGGTGCTGGCTGTTGCCTGCGCCGCAGACCAGCGCATTCGTCTCCGGCGTGCGGAAGCCCGAGACCACGAGGAACTCGCCGCGCCACCGGGCGCGCTGCCCGGCTTCCCACAGGAAATCGATGACGGTCGGGTCGAAGGCATGGACGGTGCCGCTGCGGCTGTCGGCGAGGACGGTGGAGATGTCGGAGAGCGCCCTCGGGTCGACGTTGCGGCCGTCGTGATAGACGCCGTTGAAGCGGGCGCCGGTGGCGGCGTGGCGCAGGGTCAGCCGTCGCAGGCCAGGAGCCGTGCGCTGGGTGGCGAGGGCAGGCGTCGAGAGGGCGGCGGGCGCGAGCGCGCCGAGAAGCAGGGACCGGCGATGCATGGCAGCCTGCCTAGCGGTGCGGCAGCGGCGGCGGAACCCTTGCTCGCGCGAACGCGTCCGCGCTCCCGCAAGCGCGATCCAGGCTTCAACTCGGGCGTTAGAGAGCCTGTGAAATGACGCCTTGGGAGTGCCGGCGGGGGCCGAGCACGGCCTGCAGGCCGGCTCCGGGCCAGAAGGGCTGGATTCGCAGGGTGCGAGCCGTGCCGGCGCCCGGATGCTGGTCTGAGGCGATGGGTGAGGGCAAGGCTGGACGTTGCCGGCCGGGCAGTGTAGTTGAGCCGCCCACGGTCCCGAAAGGGGCCGGCACAGGCCAGTCCCCATCGTCTAGAGGCCTAGGACACCAGCCTTTCACGTTGGTAACACGGGTTCGAATCCCGTTGGGGACGCCATGCCGAAGCGCGAAATCGATGCTGCGAAGCAGGACGCCTCGAAGCGCATCGCCTTCCACCTTCGGTTGAACGCCTCCGGCCGCGATTGCTCGACAATCTTACCTCGCGCTTTTTTGAGTGATCCGCCACCATTCTGTCTGCCCATGCGGCGTAAAAAGCGCGATCAATCCCAAGGGGATATTGGGGGAAGTTCGGATGTCGGCGGAACTGTCCATCAGGGGCCAGAGAGTCCCTGAGCGCTATTCGCACGCCTTCGGCGGCAGCGTGGTGCGCTTGCCGGAAGGCTGGATCTGCGGGCGCCACTGCGACATCGGCGGCGATCCGGGCCGGCCGGTCCGGGTGGATCTGGTGTTGCTGCATCCGGGCCTCGGCGTCGCGCTGCTTGATTTCGGCGAAAGGACCGAGGGCGCCGAGCAGGTGCTTCGGGCGAGGCTGGAAGAGGCGCGGTTCGGTGCCATCTTCGGCGGCTTCCTGCCGGTGCTGCATGGCAGCCTCGGCAACGACGAAGTTCCCGACATGGCCGGCATCGCCCGTGCCTTCGATCAGGTGCCGCCGCTCAGCGTCTCCGGGGGGAGCGCCTGGATTTCGACGGTCGCGCGGCTGGTCGTCCCGGTCGACCGGGCCTGGGCGGACAACTGGGTCGGCGCGCCGAATCGTGGCGTCGCGCCGCGGATGCCGGCGCAGGCTTCCCATGGAGGCAGTGTCGTGCCGCTGCGGCGGGTCGCGGCGGTGCAGCCACCGGCCGCGGAGCCGGAAGACCTCGCCATGCCTGTGGAGCCGCCGTTGCCGCGCGCGCGCAAGCCCTGGGTGATGGCGAGCGGTGCCGGAGTCGCGGCTGTTGCGGTGCTGGCGGGGTTGTGGTTCGGCTCGGGCAGCCGGCCGCAGCCGGTGACGCGGGAGGCTCCTGCGGCCGGGATTGTGACGCCGGTTCAGGCAGGGCCGACCCCGGTGGCGGCCGCGCTGCCTCCCATGCCCATGCTGCCGGCTCCGGCAGCCATGGCCCCGGTGCCGGTGGTGGCACCGATGGTGCCGCCGCCCGCGGTGCACCGGCCGCTGTCACGGCCGGTGCGGATGGAGCGGCCGGTCCGGGCCCGGCCGCCGGCAAAGCCGGCGCAGCGGACGGCCTCGCAGCGGTCGGGGCGCGGGTGAGCGGAGGCTACTGGTAGCCGCCGCTCTTCTCGCGCTCCTTCGCGGCCGCTTCCTGGGCGCCGGTATCGACCTTCTTCTCCTCGCCGGCCTTGGGCGGGGCTGGCTGCTCGGTCGCCGTGGCGGGTTTGGGCGTGTCGTCGGCCATGGCTGGTTGCTCCCTCGGTTGAGCAGGGCCAACCGGCGCCGCGGGCCGAAGTTCCGCCGTCAGCGCTTCGGGAAATCCCCGGGTGCGAGGGTGCCGAGCTCGCTCAGCAGCATCGGCCAGGAGCGTAGCCCTTCCGCCAGGGAGGACAGGCGGAAGAACTCGTTCGGCGCGTGTGCGTCCTCGTCCGGCATGGCGAGGCCGAACATCAGGCTGTCGATGCCGAGGCTTTCCTGGAACAGCGTGGTGATGGGCACGGTGCCGCCGGCGCGGGTGCGGACGGGGCGCTGGCCGTGGACCCATTCGGTGACGCGCTCGGCCGCGAGCAGCAGCGGGTGATGCGGGCCGAGGGTGAAGGCGCGGGTGCCGCCGGGACGGTAGTCGAATTCGAGCGTGACGCCGGGCGGGCAGCGTGCCTCGAGGTGGCGGCGGAGCGCGGCCTGGGCGGCGGCGGGGTCCTGGCCGGGGACGAGGCGCATGGTCAGCTTCGCATGCGCCTCGCAAGGCAGCACCGTCTTGCCGCCGGCGCCGGTATAGCCGCCCCACATTCCGTTCACCTCGACGGTCGGGCGGACGGTGATGCGCTCGCGCAGCGTGTAGTCCGGGTCGCCATAGGGGGTGGCGCCGAGGTCTGCGTACCAAGCCGCCTCGTCGAAGGGCAGCGCGGCACTCTCGGCGCGGATGTCCTGCGTCACCTCCATGGCGCCGTCGAGGAAACCATCGACCAGGACTCGGCCCTCCTCGTCATGCAGCGAGGCGATGAGCTTCGCCATCTCGTGCAGCGCATTGCGGACGGCGCCGCCGACGCGGCCGGAATGGGCGTCCTTCCCGGCGGTGCGAAGGCTGAATTGCAGGGCGGCGATGCCACGGCAGCCGACGCTGACGGTCGGGAAGGTGGCGCTCGCGCGGCCGCCATCGGCGGAAAGCATGGCGTCCGCCGCAAGGAGGTCGCGGTAGCGGTCGATGATGGTGGGGAGGGAGGGGCTGCCGACCTCCTCCTCGCCTTCGAGGAAGACCTTCACGTTCACCGGACAACCGCCCTCGACCGCGAGGAAGGCACCCACGGTCTCGACGGCGATGAGGGTGGAACCCTTCACGTCGGAAGCGCCGCGCGCGTAGAGGCGGCCGTCGCGGACCGTCGGCTTGAAGGGCGGCGAGTGCCAGAGCTCCAGCGGGTCGGGCGGCTGCACGTCGTAATGGCCGTAGAGCAGGATGGTCGGGCGGCCGGGCGCGCCCTGCCAGGCGGCGTAGATCGCCGGCTGGCCGCCGCCGTCGAGGAGCTGGACGTCCTCAAGGCCGAGGGCGCGGAGGCGGTCCATCAGGAATTCGCGGGCGGCCGCCATGCCCTCGGCATAGGCCGGGTCGGTACTGACGGATGGGAGGCGCAGCAGCGCCTTCAAACGCTCCTGGATGGCGTCGTGCTGGCTTTCGAGATGGCGGATGACGGCATCGCTCATCGGCAGAATCCTTCGGTGGCGGAGGGCGCAGCCAGGTCCATGAGGGCCGGCGAGCCTCTTCCCCGCGGGAGGGCTTGTCGAGGGGGTAGGAGACGGGTGCAGGATCGCCCCCGGGAAACGAGGAGACGTCCGATGCCCTATGCGGAAGCCGATGGCGCGCGCCTGTGGTACGAGGAGGCCGGCAGCGGTCTGCCCATCCTCTTCATCCACGAATTCGGCGCGGATCACCGGGAATGGGAGGACCAGATGCGGTTCTTCTCCCGCGAATACCGCTGCATCACCTACTCCGCGCGGGGCTATCCCCCCTCCGACGTGCCGGATGACCCGAAGCTCTACGGGCAGGACCGCGCCGTCGCGGATGCGGTGGCCGTGCTGCGCCACCTCGGCATCGGCAAGTCTCATATCGTCGGGCTGTCGATGGGTGGGTTCGCGACGCTGCTCTTCGGCCTCCGCCATCCGGAGATGGCCCTGTCGCTGGTGCCGGCGGGGGCGGGTTCCGGCTCGCCACGGGCGGAGCAGGCGGAGTTCCGGGCGCAATGCGCGGCGCGTGGCGACAAGCTCATCGCCCAAGGCTGGCCCGGCGAGATGGCGGAGGAGACGGGGCACGCGCCGACCCGCATCCAGCTGAAGAAGAAGGACCCGCGCGGATGGGCGGCCTATATGGCGCGGCTGGCGGAGCATTCCGGGCGCGGGACAGGGCTCACCATGAAGCACTACCAGGGCGAGCGGGACTCGATCTTCGACTGGGAGGCGGAGCTGCGGCGGATGGAGGTGCCGACCCTGCTCGTCGTCGGCGACGAGGACTGGCCCTGCATCGAGACCAACATCTTCCTCAAGAGGGTGCTGCCGAATGCCGGGCTCTGGATGTGCCCGCGCACCGGCCACGCGATTAACCTCGAGGAGCCGGCGGCCTTCAACGCGGCGCTGGCGAGCTTCTTCTCGACGGTGGAGCGGGGGCGCTGGCGGCTGGGCTGAACACCGCCTTCAGCGGCAGGTGGTCCGAGGCGCGACGGGCGAGGGGCGTGTCATGCACCTCGACCGCCGCGACCAGGCCCGGCGGGTGGGCCATGATGCGGTCCAGAGAGCCGACCGGGTGAAAGGCGGGAAAGGTCGGCGCCCGGGGCGGCGTGCCGAAGAGCGGGGCGAGGACGCCGAGGACCGAATGGCCGGGATGCCATTCGTTGAGGTCGCCCATCAGCAGCGTCGGCATCTCCGGCCCGGCGGCGATCGCCTCCAGCAGGGCACGGGCCTGGAGGCGGCGGCGCTCGGCGCCGAGGCTCAGATGGGTGGCGATGAGGCGGAAGGCGCCCCAGCCGGCCTCCAGCTCGGCCATCACCGCGCCGCGCGGCTCGAGCCCGCCGAGACGGAGGGCGACGGGCGCGCCGCGCAGCCGGACATGCGGGCGGGCGAGAACGACATTGCTGCGCCAGCCGGGATGGCCGGGATGCTCGGCGATGGGCAGCGGGTGCAGGTCGAGGCTGCGAGCGAGCAGCGGGAGGTCGAGCATCGGCGCGCCGCGGCGGAGGTAGTTCTGCGCCTCCTGCAGGGCGATCAGGTCCGGGGCGATCTCGGCGATGACGGCCTGGATGTGCCGGCGGCTGTCGCGGAAGCCGGCGGCGTCGCGGCCGCGATGGATGTTGTAGGTGGCGACGAGCATCCGGCGGCTATTCGGTCGGGCTCGAACGGCGGGTAGGGAGGCCGATGCGGGAGATGGCGGCGGCAAGGCCGGCACCTGCGGTGGTCAGCACCACATCGGTCCAGGTATCCGTCCAGTCGCCGCTGAGGCGGGTCAGCGCCTCGAAGACCTCCCAGAGGGAGCCGAGGGCGAGGCCGAAGAGCAGCGTCTCGCCGACGAGCCGCCAGGCGCCGTCGCGCGGGCCGCGCCATTGCCGGAGGGCGACGAAGACGGCGCCGGCGAGGATGCCGTTCAGCAGGTGGACGACCTCGTCATAGGGGTTGGCGCCGTAGAACCAGTTGAGGCCGAAGCCGGGGCTGACGAGGAGCGTCGCCAGGACCGGTGCCGCATCGAGGCTGCGGGGCAGGGCGCGAAGCGGGGCGGGCAGCACGGCCATGCGCTCGCGCGGTGGCAGGATGACGCCAAGGCAGCCGGCCAGCGCCACCAGCGTGCCGAGGGAGGCGGAGCGGCGGTCGATCAGCCAGAACCAGGCGGCGGTGGCGACCAGGGCGAGCAGGGAGGCCCAGGCGAACCAGGAGTGGCGGCGCCAATCCTCCCTCGTCAACAACGCCACGCCGCCTGCCTCCCGCTCCGTTCCCGCTTGCAACGGCGGAGGCGCAGGCACGGTTCAGCCGGCCTCGATCTCCTCGCGCAGGAGTTCAAGCTCCAGCCATTCCTCCTCGGCGGCGGCGAGGTCCGCCTCCCTGGCGACGAGGGCGGCATTGAAGCGGTCAAAGCGGGCGCGATCGCGGCTGTAGAGGTCGGGAGCGGCGAGCGCCGTGCGGATCGTGGCGATCTCGCCCTGCAGCGCTTCCATGCGGGCGGGCAGCGCCTCCAGCGCGTGCTGCTGCTTGAAGCTCAGCTTGCGGCGGGCGGCCGCCGGCGGCGTGGGCGAGGGGGTGGCCTGGCGCGGCGGAGCCTTCGGCGCCGGGGCGGCGGCCTTCGCCTCCACACCGCGGCCCCGCTGGGCGAGCATGTCCGAATAGCCGCCGGCATATTCCTGCCAGCGGCCTTCGCCTTCCGAGACGACCACGCTGGTGCAGACGCGGTCGAGGAAGTCGCGGTCGTGGCTGACGACGAGGACGGTGCCGCCATAATCGGCCAGCAGCTCCTCCAGCAGGTCGAGCGTCTCGAGGTCGAGGTCGTTGGTCGGCTCGTCGAGCACGAGGAGGTTGGAGGGGCGGGCGAAGGCGCGGGCCAGCATCAGCCGCCCCCGCTCGCCGCCCGAGAGCACGCCGACGGCGGTGCGGGCCTGGTCGGGGACGAAGAGGAAGTCCTTCATGTAGCCGACGACGTGGCGGGCCGCGCCGCCGACATGGACGATGTCCGACTTGTCGCCGGTCAGCGCCTCGGCGAGGCTGATCGCCGGGTCGAGGCTGTCGCGGCGCTGGTCGAGCGTCACCATCTCGATCCCCGTCCCGAGGCGGACGGTGCCGGAATCGGGGGCGAGGGCGCCGGTCATCAGGTTGAGCAGCGTGGTCTTGCCGGCGCCGTTCGGGCCGATGATGCCGATGCGGTCGCGGCGCAGCACGCGGGTCGAGAGGTCGCGGACGACGGGCGGGGCATCGCCGTAGGATTTGCTGACCTGGTCAAGCTGGATGACAAGGGTGCCGGAGCCATCGGCCTCGCTGGCGGCCATGCGGACGGTGCCGGTCGCGCGCAGGGCTTCGCGGCGGCGCTGGCGGAGGTCGGCCAGCTCGCCGACGCGGCGCATGTTGCGCTTGCGCCGGGCGGTGACGCCGTAGCGCATCCAGTGCTCCTCGCGCACGATCTGGCGGTCGAGCTTGTGGCGGGCGGCTTCCTCTTCCTCCAGCACCTGGTCGCGCCAGGACTCGAAGGCGCCGAAGCCCTGCTCCAGCCGGCGCGTCGTGCCGCGGTCGAGCCAAACCATGGCCCGCGACAGGGCGGTGAGGAAGCGGCGGTCGTGGCTGATCAGGACGAGGGCGCCGCGGAAGCTGCCGAGCTCCTTCTCCAGCCAGGCGATGACGGGCAGGTCGAGATGGTTGGTCGGCTCGTCGAGTAGCAGGATGTCGGGCGAGGGAGCCAGGGCACGGGCGAGGGCGCAGCGGCGGGCCTCGCCGCCGGACAGGCGGGCGGGGGCCTCCTCGCCGGTGAGGCCCAACTCGTTGAGGAGCCAGCGGGCACGGTAGGGGTCGTCATTCGGGCCGAGGCCGGCTTCGACATAGGCCAGCGCGCTCGGCGCGTCGCCGAAATCCGGCTCCTGCGGCAGGCTGCGGAGGGTGGCGCCGGGCTGCAGGAAGCGGGTGCCGCGCTCCGGCTCCAGCGTGCCGGCGGCGATGCGGAGCAGGGTGGACTTGCCGGAGCCGTTGCGGCCGACCAGGGCCAGCCGCTCGCCCGGCTCGACCGAAAGGGTCGCGCCGGCGAGCAGGGGCGTCGTGCCCATCGCGTAGTGGATGTCCTGGAGCAGCAGAAGGGGCGGTGCCATGGCGGGGCTGTTGGCGCCTCGCCGGCCGCGGCGTCAAGCGTGGATCAGCGGCGGCGGCGCTTGCCGGACCCGGGCTCCGCCTCGATCACCGGCGGGCGGGGGGCGGCGGCCCATAGGCGGCGGTAGATGTCGAGCGGCAGCAGGACGAAGCTCTCCGTGCCGTTGCGGGTCAGGACGACCGGGCCGCGGACCGCCTGGTCGACAAGGCTCGGAAGCTGGGCCTCGACCGGGGCAAGGTCCATGCGCGGCAACCCCTCAAGCCCCGGTGCGGGTTCGCCCTCGAAGCCCGTCTCGATCGGCAGGTCGCGGTCATCCAGCCATCCGGCCATGGGGTGGAGTGGTCCTTGTTGGAAGCGATGCCAGGATGCACGGGCCGGAGCCTGGGCGGCCAGGGGAATAATCGGGCTGCTCCGGCCTGCGAGCGCACCGGGTGAGCCTGTCGAAAAAATGAGGAGGTTTCTCGGAGACGCTGGCCTACGGTTGAATATTTCGCACGTAGTGACGCCTGTATCTTATCACTTTTATAAGAGATGGTTAAACTGTCCGCGATCAGCGATGGGGAAGCGCTGTCGATGGGTGCGTTGCGGATAGCGCTTGGGGCAGCGGCCGTCCTGCTGGTGGCCGGGGAGGCGCTCGCCCAGGGAGCAGCCCCGCCGCGCATCCCCCTGGAGCCCGCGCTGCGGAACCCGGTGGAGCTGAATGCGCCGGCGCCCCCGGTGCGGCTGGCGCCGAACATCGAGGGCCCGCCGGTGCAGGCGCAAACCGGGCCGGGCGCCGCGGCCGAGGTGCCGATCGGCGCCGTGACCATCAGGGGCGCCGAGGCGCTGACCCCGGCCGAGCTGGCGCCGGCCATCGCCGGACTCGCCGACGCCACCATCCCGCTGGCGCAGGTGGAGGAGGCGCGGCTGGCGATCCTCCGCGCCTATCGGGATGCGGGCTATCCCTTCGCCACCATCAATGCCGGCCTCACCCGGCGCGGCGGCGTCGCCGACCTGGAATTCGCCGTGACTGAGGGCTTCATCGCCGAGGTGAAGCTGGAGGGCGATATCGGCCCGGCGGGGACGCAGGTGCTGCGCTTCCTCAACCGGCTCCTCGGCCAGCGGCCGGTGACGGCGGCGGCGATCGAGCGGGCGCTGTTGCTGGCGCAGGACATCCCCGGCGTCACCCTGCGCGGCACGCTCAGGCCGCTGCCGACCGAGGCGGGGGCCTTGCAACTCGTCGCCCAGGTCGAGCGCAAGTGGTACAGCGGCTATGTCAATGTCGACAACCGCGGCTACAGGCTGGTCGGGCCCGGGCAGGGGCTCGCGGTCGGCGGGCTGAACTCTTTCACCGAGTATGGCGAGCGGACGGAGTTCTCGCTCTTCGGCGCGCAGGACAGCACGCAGTGGTTCGCCCAAGGCTCCGTCGAGGCCTTCGTCGGCGGCTCGGGGCTGCGGGTCAGGCTCTATGCCGGCACCGGGCAGACGAGGCCCTCGGGAAGCCTCCGCGCCATCGGCTATCACGGCGAAACGCAGGTGGGCGGCATCTCGGCCAATTACCCGCTCATCCGCAGCCGCCCGGCCAATCTCTATGCCGTCACCAGCTTCGACATCTTCGACGGCGTGGTCGAGACCGGCACCAGCGGCCGCAGCCGGGCGAGCCGGGATGCCATCCGCAGCTGGCGTGGCGGGCTCGACGGGCAGCTGTTGGACCGCTGGATCCGCTTCCTGCCGGCGGCGACCAATCTCGGCAGCGTCCGCCTGAGCCAGGGCATCACCGCGCTCGGGGCGACGCGGAACGGCTCCCCGCTGTCGGGGCGGAGCGGGGCGGAGGATTTCGGCTTCACCAAGATCAGCGGCGAGGTGCAGCGCACCCAGCCGCTCTGGTCGCCGGGCGAAGGGCAGATGTTCAACATCCAGGCGCTCTTCGTCGGGCAGTGGAGCGGCGACATCCTGCCGCAGGCGGAGAAATTCTATCTCGGCGGCAACCGGCTCGGGCGCGGCTACTATTCCGGCCAGGTGACCGGCGACCGGGCCTGGGGGCTGGCGCTCGAGGCGCAGTACGACCTCGCCTTCGACCTGCCGAACAGCGAGTTCGGGCCGGGGCGGGTGGCGGCGCAGCTCTACGCCTTCCGCGATATGGGCCGCACTGCCGAGAACCGGCCGAACGATGCGAATCGGCGCCTCTCCTCCTGGGGCGGCGGCGTGCGCACGGTGATCAACGACACGGTGCAGTTCGACCTCGAAGGCGCCTACCGCGTCGTCAGGCGCCCGGACGGCGCGGCGGCGGATGCCCTGCGCGAGACGGCGGTGCTGTTCCGCACGCTGGTGAAGTTCTGAGTTCCAAGACGTGGGCTGCTCCGGCCGGCGGCCGGGTTTTGGGAGATTGGGCCGATGGCCGCTTCTGCATGGACCTGCCCCGTGATGCTGCGGGCCTGGCTGCTCGGGACGACGGCGCTGCTGCCGGCGGCAACGGCTGCGCTGGGGCAAGCTGTCGCGCCCAATGCCTTGCCGACCGGTTGGCAGGTCGTGGCGGGGCAGGCGGCGATTGCGCAATCCGGCACGGCCATGCAGGTGCGCCAGGGCAGCGACCGGGCGGCGGTCAATTGGCAGAGCTTCAACATCGGTGCCAATGCGAGCGTCAACTTCCAGCAGCCGGGCGCCACCCCCTGGACGCTGAACCGCGTCACCGGGCCCGATCCCTCCGTCATTGCCGGGCGGATGACGGCGAATGGCGGCGTCGCCATCGTCAACCAGTCGGGGATGGTCTTCGCGCAGGGTGCGCAGGTGAATGTCGGCAGCCTGATCGCCAGCGCGGCCAATGTCACCAACGAGAATTTCATGGCCGGGCGGATGGTGTTCGATGGCGCGCCGCGGCCCGGCGCCAGGGTCGAGAACCATGGCAGCATCACCGTCGCCGACCGGGGCCTCGCCGCACTGGTCGGGCCGCGGGTCGGCAATACGGGGACGATCCGCGCGCGGCTCGGGCGCGTGGCGCTGGCCGGGGCGGAAACCTACAGCCTCGACCTCGCAGGCGACGGGCTGCTCTCGATCGACGTGACGCAGGCGGTGCGGACGGCGCCGGGCGGGGCGACGGCGCTCGTCACCAATAGCGGCGTCGTCGAGGCGCAGGGTGGCGCGGTGCTGATCACCGCCCATGCGGCCTCCGGCCTGGTCGAGGACCTGGTGCGCAACACCGGCCGGATCAGCGCCGATACCGCGGCCGGACGTGCCGGGCAGGTGGCGCTGCGGGCCGAGGACGGCGGCGTCAGGGTCGAGGGGCGGGTATCGGCGCGGGGTGGGGCCGGGGAGCATGGCGGGCGGGTCGAGCTGCGCGGCAGCAGCGCCACCACGATCGGCGCCACGGCACGCGTCAGCGCCTCCGGTGGGGCAGGCGGCGGCACGGTTCTGGTCGGCACCAGCGGCATCGGGCGCAGCGAGGCGATGAGCGCGCGCACCGCCGTCGAGGCGGGGGCGCGGCTGCGTGCCGATGCCCGTCAGCAGGGGCAAGGCGGCACCATCGCCGTCAACTCCGCCAGCGAGACGGTGGCGCGCGGCCGCTACTCCGTCCGGGGCGGTGCGCAGGGCGGCAATGGCGGGTTGGTCGAACTGTCGGGGCAGAGGGCGCTCACCATCGCGGCGCAAGTGGATGCGGCGGCACCAAGGGGGCGGCGCGGCATGTTGCTGCTCGACCCGACCAGCATCCAGGTCGTCGCCGATGCCGATGCGCCGGCCGATCCCGACGCGCCGGTCAACAGCGTCGTGGCGACCACCGCGCCCGATGGCACGATCAAGGTCCGCGCCTCCGACCTCGACAAGGCCGCGGCATCGGTGACGTTGCAGGCCGGCCAGGACATCACCATCAGCACGGCGGTCAATCTCGCCGGCAACACGCTCAACCTTTGGGTCGGCGGCGCCGTCACGCAGGCCGATGACGCCATCATCACGGCGGCCACGCTCGTCATTCGCGGTGCCGATGGCTCGGGCCGGGCAGGCAGCGCCGTGCTGCGAGCCAACAACCAGGTCGGCACGCTGGATGCGAAGGTCGGCGGTACGCTGGACTTCAGCAATGGCGCTAACGCCCTGACCATCCGGGAGGCGGTAGGCGGCACGGTGACGCTGGCGACAGGCGGCAACCTGACGCTGCACGGTGCGCTGAGCGGGACGGCGGTCGCGCTGCATGCCGGCGGGGCGATCACGCAGACGTCCGGCGCGGTGACGGCGGCGACGCTGACGGTGCGCGGTGCGGCGGGCGGGGCGAGCCGCGCTGCAAGCGTTTCGCTCGAGCAGGCGAATGCGGTCGGCACCCTGGATGCGCGGGCGGTGAGCGAGCTGCTGTTCAGCAACGGCACCAACGCCCTTGCCGTGGCGCAGGCGGCGGCAAGCAACGTGAGGGTGACGACAGGCGGGGCGCTGGAGCTGCAGGGCGCTGTTGGCCAGGTCGGGGGCAGGGTCGCACTCCATGCCGATGGCGCCATCACCCAGACGGCCGATGGCATCGTGACCGCGGGGGTGCTGACCCTTCGTGGCGGCGACGGGAACGGCGCCGCGGGCGCCATCACCCTCGACCGGGGCAATGCCGTCGGCGTGCTCGATGCATTGTCCGCCGGTGACATCGTCGTAAGGACTACCGGCGCGGCGCTCACCATCGATCAGGCGCGGCGAACCGGCAGCGGCGGGGCCGTGCAGGTGGTCAGCGATGGCGACATGACCCTGAAAGGGGCTGTCGGCGGCCTGGCTGCCGCGGTGCATGTCGTCGCTACGAATGGTGGCGTCCTGCAGGCCGGTGGCGCGGTGACGGCGGCAAGCCTCGTGGCGACGGCGGGCGCCGGGGCGATTTCCCTCGATCGCGCGGACAACCGCATTGCCGGGGTAACGGCGAGCGCGGGCGGGGGCGGCCAGGGCGTCGCCATCCGCTCGGACAGGGCGATGAATGTCCTCGCTGGCGGCATTACGGCCGGCAAGGGCTCGACCATCGCGCTGACCGGGCCGGCGCTCACCATCGCCAACGGGCTCGGCTTCGGGGGGTGGATGCGGCGAACCGGATCCTCCTCGCCACGGATGCGCTCGGTGCGGCCGCCGCCATCGATGCCGGTGCCATGGGCCAGGTGCGCATCGCCTCGCTCACCAGTGGGATCGATATCGGCAGCCCGGGCGCGGGTGCATTGCTGCTGAGCGCGGCGACGCTGGGCCAGGTGGTGGCGGACCGGCTGATCCTCGTCGCCAATGGCGACCTGCGCCTCGGCACGAACCTCGCACTGGCGCCGACGCTGGAGCTGGCCGCGGCTGGCGGGATCGTGCAGGACGCGGCGACCGTGCTTTCCGTCGCCAGGCTGAGCGCCACCGCAAGCGGCGGCGTCATCAGCCTGACCGGCGCGAACGCCATCGGCACGATCGCCGGCAGCTCGGCCGACCCTGCCGTCGGGCTGAGCGCCGTGGACGGTATCGCCGTCACCAACGCGGCCCTCCTCGCCAACGAGGCGAGCATCCTGGCCGGCAACGGGAAGACCATTACCCTGCGCGCGGACGACCTCGCGGTGAATGCGGCGATCGGCGCCCGGTCCGGCAGCCTGGCGGTGTTGAACCTGCTGCCGCGCTTGAGCCGGCCGGTGACGCTCGGTGCCGCTGACGGCGCGGCCTTCGCGCTCGACAGCGCCGAGATCGGGCGGTTGCAGCCTGGCCCGGCGGGGAGGTTGCGGGTCGGCTCCGACGGCGGCGCGGCGACGGCGACGGCGATGGTCATCGCCGGTGACGTGGCGCCGGGCAACGCCGCGGTGCTCGACCTGCACGCGCAGCGCGTGTCGCAAGCCGGCGGCGTGGTCACGGTGGCGGCGCTGACCGGCAGGGCGGCCGATGGCTTCACGCTCGACCGGGTGGATGGCATCGGCGCGGCGGTCAATCAGGTCGATGCGGTCGGCGCCGCCGGCATCCGGGTCAGCGATGGCAGCATCGCCCTGCTCAGCGCGCGCAAGCTGACCTTGCGCGGCGATGTGGTGGCGGATGGGGCCGCCGGCACGGCGAATGTGGGGCTGCGCGGCTTCGGCCTCGATATCGGCGCGCCGGCGACACCCGTGCTGGTGCGGGCCAGCGATGGCGACGTGGTGCTGGAGGGCGGTGTTCCAGGCGTCTCCGTCTTTGCCGGATCGACGGTGCAGGCGGGGGATACCAGCGGGCTGCATGGCGACATCCTCGTCGGCGGCGGCTCCGTGGCGCTGGCCGGCAGCCTCGATACGCTGGCCCTGGCGGGGGGGCGCGACATCTCGGTGGCCTCGGCCGGCTTGGTGATGGTCGAGGGCGACACCGTTGCGGCGCGCCGTGACCTCATGCTCGACGCCGGCGGGGGCTATCAGGTGCGGAGCGCCCTGTCCGCCGGACGGGACGCCATGCTCACCGGCATCGGCAGCAGCGCGCTGGCCGGCAACATGGCCGCCGGGCGCAGCGTCCGGGCGATGGCGAGCGGCGGCAACATCAGCGTCGGATCTGGCGTCACGATCAGCGCCGGACTCGATGCGGCAGCGGATGCCACGGCCGAGTTGCGGCTGCAGGGCGGGCTCACGGTCGGCATCGCCGGCAGCCTGGCCGGCAACGGGCGCCCGATCTTCGTCACCTCGACAGGCTCGCGCATCGACAATACCGGGGCGATCGACAGCCGCGGCAGCGGCGTGAACGGCGCGATCACGCTCACGGCGGCCACCGAGATCCTCAACGGCGCGAGCGGCGTCATCCGTGGCGGCGCGGTCACGCTCGGCGCACGGAGCCGCATCCTGCAAGCCGGCCTCATCGATGGGTCGGACGTGGCGGCGACGGTCGGCACCGCCGGGGCATCGGGCGTCACCGGCTTCGTCGCGGCGGGCGGCAGCACCACCGCCAGCGGCATGCTGACGGTGACGGCACTGGCCGGCGGCATCACCATGGCCGGCGCGACGCTGCGTGCGGACGGCGCGATGGTGGTCAGGGCCGAGGCGGGCAGCATCGCCCTCGCCGGCGGCACGGTCGGCGGCAACGCGGGCGTGCTGCTCCAGGCAAGCGGCGACATCACCCAGGATGGCGGGCTGGTCTCGGCCGGGGCGGCGCTGCAGCTCCGGGCGGGCGGCGCCGTCACGCAAGGCACGGGCGGGCGGATCACCACCCCGGTGCTGAGCGGCATGGCGGGCGGCAGCGTCACCCTGCTGAACGGCATCTCCCTGCCGGGCACGCTGGCGGCACGGGCCGCCGGCAACGATATCGGGCGGATCGACGGCTTCACCGCGGGCGGGGACTTCACCCTGGCCAGCACGGTGCCGCTGCTGCGGACCGGCCAGCTGGTCAGCGCCGGCACCGGGCGTGAGCTTCGCCTCTTCGCCGATGACTTCGCCCTCGGCGCCGGGCTGGCGGCGCCGGGCGGCACGGTCAGCCTCTCGCCCTATCTCCGCGATGGCAGCGCGGCGCTGGTGCTCGGCGGAGCGAGCGGCGCGAGCACGCCGAATGCGGTGACGCTCGACAGCGCGGAGCTCGACCTTCTGCCTGTCGGCGCCACGGCGCGGCTGCGGCTCGGGCAGGTCGATACGCCGGATGGCGGCAGCGATTTCGGCCAGGTCGCCATCGCCGGACGGGTCGACCTTGCCGATCCGGCGACGGGGCTGGACGCCCGCACCGGGCGGCTTGAGCTCCATGCCCGGGGCGGCATCGTCCAACAGGCAGGGACGCGGCTGGTGGTGCCGGTCCTGGCGGCGACGGCGGTGGGCGACATCCTGCTCGACCCGGGCGATGGCGCGAACCGCATCGAGCAGCTGGCCGGCATCGTGAGCGAGGCAGGTCGTTTCAGCCTGCGCGACGGTCTCCCCGGCGGGGCGGTGAGGCTTCTCGCCGGCAGCGTGGTTGCGGGCGATGCGGGTGCGGGACCCGACGCCATCCTGGTCGGCCGGTCGGTGCCAGGGGGTGGCCGGACGATCACGCTGCAGGCGGACGACCTCGACATCCAGGCGCCGGTTCGGGCGCCGGGCGGCACCATCGAGATCGCGCCGCACACGGCTGGGCGCGAAGTCGCGCTCGGCGGCGCGGCTATCCCCGGCGGGTCGAATACGCTCCACCTCGCCACGGATGAGCTGGCGCGGCTCGGCGGCGGCGCGGGCCCGGGCGGGCTGGCGGCGCAGGTGCTGCGCATCGGGCACCTCGATGGCCAGCCGGCGGCAGGCGCCGGGCTGATCAGCATCCGGGGCGACGTCACCTTGCGCGGCGCGACGGCACAGGTCCAGGCGCTCGAGCTTTTCTCCGCCGGAGCGATCCGGGGCAGTGGCGGCGCGGTCATCGTGCCGGCGCTGCGGGCGGCGGCGGCGGGCGACGTCATCCTCGACAATGCCGGCAACAGCTTCCTGGTGAACGCGGTGAGCGGCCCCGATGTCGCCATCGCCCAGTCCGGCGACCTGCGGCTGGCGAATGCGGTGGCCGCGGTCGGCGGCATCGCTGCGCCGGGCGGCGCGATGGCGACGGGGACGCTCTCGCTGATCGCCGGCGGCAGCATCGGCCAGGATGGCGGGGCGCTGATCCAGGCCGGAACCCTGCGGCTGCAGGCGGAAGGGCCGGTGACGCTTGGCGAGCGGAACCGGTTCAACACCCTTGCCGCCGCGACGGTCGGCGGGGCGGGCGCCAGCCTGATCCGCGGCTTCGGCTACACCATCAGCGGGCCGGTGACGACGACGGGCTCGCTCAGGCTGGTGGCCACGGATTTCGGCAATCTGGTGGTGACGGGCAGCGTCCACGCGGGCGGCGACCTGTTGCTGCTGACGGAGCGTGGCGAGGCCTCCGGCGCACCGCCCCGTGGGGAAATTGCGGTGAGCGGCAGCCTCGGCGCGGGCCGAGCGCTCAGCCTGGCGACCGATCTCGGGACGATCGCGCTGACCGGCGCCACGCTGCAATCGGGCGAGGCGATGACGCTGGCGACCGGCACGCTTGGCCGGGCGGGGCTCGCGGATATCCGGATCAGCGGCTCGAACCTCACCGCGGGCGGGGCGTTCGGCATCACGGCGGGGCTGTTCGCTGCCGCTGGGCAGGAGAGCCCGCTCGTCGTCACGGGCAGCATGCTCCGTGCCGGTGGCGCCCTCGCCCTGGCCTCGGGCGAAGCCTTCACCATCGGCAACAGCGGCCTGACCGCGAGCGGCAGCCAGTCCTGGCATGCGGACACCGGCGCAATGTCGGTGACCGATGCGACGGCGACGGCGGGGACCACCCTCACCTTGCGGGCCGGCGGGGATTTCGGCATCGCCGGCTCCAGCCTCACCGCGGGCACGGGCCTCGGCATCGTCGCGGCCAGGGGCGTCGGGGTGACCGGCACCGGCCTTACCGCGTGGAATGGCGGGCTCGGCATCGCGGCGAATGGCGCCGGCATGGCGCTCGACACCACCGATGTCACGGCGGGCGGGGCCATGACGCTCACTGCCGCGGGCACGATCAACCAGCGGCGCGGCAGACTGGTCGGGGACAGCCTCGTGGTGCAGGCGGGGCAGGAGATCGGTGTGACGGCGGATGGCGGCGCCTCGCCGTTGCTGCGGACGGTGACGGGCGCGCTCACCCTGGCGGCCAGGGCCGGGGATGTGAGCCTGACCGGCGCGACACTGGCTTCCGCCGCCGACCTTGGCCTGACGGCGGCGACGGGGGGGATCCGCATCGCCGGCTCCGGCCTCGCGGCCGCGGCTGCCATGGTCCTCGACGCGCGCGGCGCCGTCGGCGTGGCGGCGTCGAGCCTCGCGGCGGGGGGCGGGGCGCTCGGCATCCGCTCGGCGCAGGGCAGCCTGAGTTTCGAGGGGAGCGCCCTCGCGGCGGGCGAGGCAGTGAGCCTTACCGCGCTCCAGGGCGGCATCGGCCAGGTGAATGGCAGCGTCACCGGCGGCAGCATGACGCTGCGGGCCGGGCTCGGCATCGGCCTGAGCGCGAGCGGCGGCCAGACGCCGAGCCTGACCTCGACCGCCGGCGGAATTGACTTGGCGGGCGCCGGCGGCATCGCTCTCTCGGGCGCGACGCTCACGGCCGCCCAGGGGATCGGGCTGACGGCGGCGGGCGCCGTCACCATCGCCGATGCAGCCTTGCGGGCGAATGGCGGGGCGCTGACGGTACTGGCGGGCAGGACGCTGGGCATAACCGGCTCCGCCCTGCGCGCCTCCGGCGATGTCGGCCTCACGGCGCGGGGCGATGTCGCCCTCACCGGCGCGGCGCTCGAGGCCGCGGGTGGCGGCATCGCGCTCTCCTCGGCCGGCCTCGTCGCGGCGGGGGCGCTGGGCCTCACCGCTGGCGGCACCCTGCAGACGATCGGGGTGACGGCGACGGCGGGCGGGACCATGAGTCTCGCCACCGGCGGGGCGATGAGCCTCGGCGGCTCCAGTCTTGCCGCGGGTGGCGGCATCGACCTGGCGGCCGGGGGCGATACCGGCCTCACCCATGCGACCCTTTCGGCCATGGGCGGGGTGAGCTTCGCCGGTGGCGGGGCGTTTACCGCCATGAGTTCGCGGATCGCGTCGGGGGCAGGAATGGCACTTGCCAGCCGGCTCGCGGCCAGCCTCGCCGACAGCACGCTCACCGCGGGCGGCAGCCTCTCCCTGGCCGCCGGCGCGGGCGGGGTGACCGTGACCCGGGGCAGCATCACCGGAGCCGGCGATGCCGCGCTGCGCGGGGCGGGCGACCTGCTCGTCACCGATGGCGACAGCTCCACCCAGCCGGCGCTGCGCAGCACCGGCGGGGCGCTCTCGCTCCGTTCGGACAATGGCGGTGTGGTGCTGCGCAACGCCGCCGCCAGCGGGGCGACCGGCCTTGGCCTTGCCGCCGGGGGAGCCATCTCGCTGACGGACACCACGCTGACCACGCCGGGCCGACTGGCGGCGGCGGCCGGCAGCGGCAGCCTCGCCGTGCTGCGGAGCAACCTCGCCTCGACCGCGGGCGATGTTTTGCTGACGGCGGGAGGCACTGGAGCCATCGGCGCCAGCACGCTGCGTGCCGGCCAGCAGGTGCGGGTGGTGACCGGTGGCGGGATGACACTGGCGAAGCTCACCCTCGACGCCGACACCGGCGATTTCGAGGCCGGGCGTCCGAACCCGGCCGCCTATGGCAGCACCAGCGGCGCGGGCGCCATGACGACGGATGGCGGCACCGCGACCATCGGCTCGGCGCTCCTCTTCGCGGCGCCGGGGGGCGTCGCCCATCTCGGGCCGGTGCTGGTGACGCCGCGTGGCGGGCCGCTGCCGGCGGTGCTGTTCGACACGCGGCTCGCGCCGGACCGCAGCCCTCTCACCATCGTCCGGCCGGATATCGCCGGCACGCCGCCGAACCAGCAACCGACCCAGGTGCGCAGCGCGCCGGGTGCGCAGGGGCCGGGCGCCTTCGGCCTGCCGGACCAGACGACGGCGGCGGGGCCGGTGGCGCTCAACCTCAATGCCGGTCGGTCCGCCGTCTTCCTGCTGGTCGATGGCGGCAGCGTCTCCGGCACCGTCACCGCGGGGCGGCTCGCCGTGCATGGCGCGGGGGGCGGGGCCACGCTCTTCGGCGCGCTGGACGGCTCGGTCGGGGCGGAGGCGGCGCGCTTCGCCGACATCACCCGGCCGATCGAGGCCAGCTCGCTGCAGAAGTACCGCATCAACAGCTGCGTCATCGGCTCGATCAACTGCGTGGTGCCGCCTTCCATCCAGCTCCTGCCGCCGCGGCCGACCGATCAGGCGCGCTTCACCATCGAGAACAACCGCATCAACCTCTCCGATGTCCTGATCCCGAATATCGGCGAGGAGGACGACCAGTGAGCCGGAACCGCGCCATGCCCCGCCTTCCGCTGCTGCTGATGCTGGCGCTCTTCGGCTGCACCCGGCCGCCGGAGGGCGCCTATGTCACCGCGACGCCTGGCAGCGGGCCGGTCGATCCCGCCGGCAAGGACGCGCGCGGCGAGGATTGCACCGCTCAGGGCGGCGCCGCGCTGCCGGCCGACCTGCCGGTGGCCCGCAGCCGCGAGGTCTATTGCGGCGGCTGGACGCAGCCGGCGGCGCGCGTGGTGCAGCTGCGCGGCGCGGTGGATGCGGCACGGCTCGATGCATTGGCTTCGGGCGGGCTGTGGCGCACCTGGCTCGACCAGCGCGTCGCCTGCGCCGCGCCGCAGGCGACGACGCTGGCGGGCGGCGTGCCGGCGCGGCTGCTGGCCTGCACCCGGAAGAATGGCGGCTGGCCGCATGTCGCGCTGGTCGCCGCCGGGCCGGAGGGGCCGGTGCTGGCCGATGGCGTGGCGACGGCGGCGCCGGTGATGGAAGGGCTGGCGACCGGCCGCGTCTCGGCCGGCACGGCGGGGCAGGCGCGTTCCGCCGCGCTCGAGATCGCCGTGCGGCGGCTCTCGGCCGAAGCCTTCAGCGCCAATGACGTCGGCCGCTACGAGGAGCTGATGATGCTGGGGCGGGAGCTGAACCAGGCGGAGAATTTCGCCTCCGCCGAGGATGCCTACCGCGCGGCGCTCGCCCTGCAGGAGCGCGTGCTCGGCCGCAACAGCCCGGATACGGTGACGGCCCTGGTGCATCTGGCGCTCAACCTGTCGAACCAGGGGCGGGGGCAGGAAGCGGCGGCGCTCTTCGCCCGGGCCGCACCGCTCGCCGAGCGGGCCGGGGACCCGGTGGCGCGCGCCCGGCTGGCGCATTACCAGGCGCTGTCGTTGTTCCAGGAGGGGCAGGACGCGGCCGGCCTTGCCCGGCTGCGGGAGGCGGAGGCGCTCTATGCGGCGCTCGTGCCGCCGAGCCTGTTGCAGGGCAACGAGGGCAGCGGGCTGGTAAGCGACCCGGCGGCCGTCTCCGCCATGCTTGGCCTCTCAGAAGTGCGGCGCAACCTGGCCCGCGTCGTCGCCCGCAGTGATGACAAGGCCGAGGCGCCGTCGCTGATCGCTGAGAGCCGGCGGCTGCTGCGGCAGACCGGCCTCGAGAACGGGTTGCTGGTGGCGCGTTCGCTGCGGACGGAGGCGGGGACCTCCATCTCGCTCGGGCGGGACGACGCGGCGACGCGCCAGCTGGAGGCAGCGGCGCAGCGCTTTTCCATCGCCGCCCCGGGCGAGCGGCCGGAGGCGGTGACGCTCTTCCTCAACGGTGCGCGGCGCGCGGCGGTCGGGCGGCGGGAGGAGGCGCTGGCCGCCTTCCGTGCCGGCGCCGCCATCCTCCGCGCGCGGCAGATCGCGCTGCCGATCAACCTCGTCCTACCCTATCTCGACACGCTCGATGCCGAGGCCACGGCCCGGCCGGCCGAGGGCCGGGCACTCCGCAGGGAAGCCTTCGCCGTGGCGCAGCTGGCCCAGCGCAGCAACACGGTGCGCTTCGTCCAGCAGGCGAGCGCGCGGATCGGCGCGGCAGCGGGCGATGCGCGCGTCGCCGAGGCGGTCCGCAGGCTGCAGGATGCCGACCAGGTGTTGCGCGCGCTCTTCGCCGAGCGCGATACCGGTGCGGCGGGGCTCGATGCCCGCATCGCCGCGGCGCAGCAGGCGCGGGCCGAGGCGGAGAGCACCGTGGCTGCCGCAGCGCCGGGCTATCGGCAGCTGCTGCTGAACTCCGTCGATGCCGATGCGGTCGCCGCCTCGCTCGGGCCGCGCGAGGCGCTGGTCACCATGCTGCTCGGCCGCAGCCATGGCTGGGTGCTGATGGTGCGCGGCGGCGAGGTGTGGACGGCGCGCTCCAGCCTCACCGAGGCGGAGGCCGGGCGGCTGGTGAATGCTCTGCGCGCCGGCACGGTAGATTCGGCCGGCCGGCCGGGGCGCTTCGACCCGGCGCCGGCCCAGGCGCTCCATGCCGGGCTGCTGGCGCCGCTGGCCGGGGCGCTGGATGGGGCCGAGACTCTGGTCGTCGTGCCCGACGGGCCGCTGCTCGGCATTCCCTTCGGCATGCTGCTGACCGGGCCGGCCGACCCTGCGGCGCTCGGCGCGGCACCCTGGCTGGTGCGCCGCCACGCCATCGTGCACGTGCCCTCGCCGCAGACGCTGGTGACGCTGCGCGGCGCGGGGCTCGGCTCCGCGGCGCCGCTGCCCTATGCCGGCTTCGGCGATTTCGTGCCGCCGACGCCGGCGCAGCTCATCCGCAGCTTCCCCGCTGACCGCTGCGCCGCCGATGCGCGGCTGGCCGCCGGGCTGGTGCGGCTACCGGGCACGCGGATCGAGGTGGAGGAGGCCGAAAGGCTCACCGGAGCGCGGCCGCAGGACATCCGCCTCGGCGCGGGATTCACCGCCGCCTCGCTGCGGGCGGCCGATCTCGGCCAGCGGCGGATCATCCACCTGGCAACCCACGCGCTGCTGCCGGGCGAGCTCTCCTGCCTGCAGGAACTCTCGATCGTCGTCTCCGCCAAGGCGGGAGCGGCGGATGCGGATTCGGCCTTCGTCAAGGCGAGCGACCTGCTCGGGCTGAAGCTCGATGCCGACCTCGTCATCCTTTCGGCCTGCAACACCGGCGGGCCGGGCGGGGCAGGGGGCGGCGAGGCGCTGTCGGGCCTCGCGCGCGCTTTCTTCTATGCCGGGGCGCGCGGGCTGATGGTGACGCACTGGGCGGTGGACGATGCCGCCGCCGCGCTGACCGTCGCCGACTCGCTTCGGCGCCAGCAGGCGGGCGCCTCCTCGGCGGCGGCGTTGCGCGGCGCGCAGCTGCTGCAGCTCGACGAGGCAGGGCGGCGGCTCCCGGAGGCCTTCGGCCACCCCTTCTACTGGGCGCCCTTCGCGCTGATCGGCGACGGGCGGCGTGCCGCGCCGGTGCAATCGGCGGCAGCGGAATCCGCGCCCAGGCTGTAAGGTGACGCTCCGTCCGGCATGCGCTACCCCGCCGGGCAGCATACTGGAAGCCTCGAGGTTGCTGCGCGGATGATTCCGAACGAGATCGCCGGAAAGTACGAGCTGCGCGGCACCTTGGGCAGCGGCGCCATGGGCACCGTCTACGACGCGCTCGACCGCAACATCGAGCGGCGGGTGGCGATCAAGGTGGTGAAGCGCCCGTCGCCGGGCGACCCTGAGGGGGTGGAGGCGCATGGCCGCTTCCGCCGCGAGGCGCAGGCCGCGGGACGGCTGGCCCACCCGAACATCGTCGGCGTCTACGACTACGGCGAGAATGCCGAAGCGGCCTGGATCGTCATGGAGCTCGTCGAGGGCGGCTCGCTGAAAGACCGGCTGGACCGGAAGGAGCGCTTCCCCGTCGCCGAGATCGTCCGCATCATGGAGCAGGTGCTGGCGGCGCTCGCCTATTCCCACGCCCGCGGCGTGGTGCATCGGGACATCAAGCCGGGCAACATCATGCTGGCCGGGGATGGTGCGGTGAAGATGGCCGATTTCGGCATCGCCCGGCTCGAGAATTCCTCGCTCACGCAGATCGGCACGGTCATGGGCACGCCGAGCTACATGGCGCCCGAGCAGCTGCGCGGCGAGACTGTGGATGCGCGGGCCGATATCTGGGCGGCCGGCGTCATGCTCTACCAGCTGCTGACCGGCGAGAAGCCCTTCGAGGGCGGCTTCTCGGCGGTGATGCACAAGGCGCTGCATACCGAGCCGCCACCGCCCTCCAAGCTTTCGGTGACGGCGCCGCAGGCCTTCGACGCGGTGATCGCCACGGCACTCGCCAAGCGGCCGGAGGAGCGCTACCCGAATGCCGCCGCCTTCGCCGCGGCGATCCGCGAGGCGGCGGTGGCGCCGGCCGTGGCCCCGGGCGGCTTCCCCGATGCGGGCCGGCTGCCGGGGCTCGACAGCGAGGCGACGGTGGTCGGCACCATCGCGCCCGCTGCGCCGGCGCCGCGGCCTGCCGCGCCAACGCCCCCGCCCACCGCGCCGGCTCGAAAGGCGCCGGTCGGGCTGATCGCCGGCGGGGCGGGGGCGCTGGCCGCCGCGGGCATTGCCGCCTTCTTCCTCTTCGGCAGCGGCGGCGACGGCAAGCAGGCCGAGCAGCAGCGGCTGGAGCAGCTTCGCCAGGCGGCGGAGCAGGAGGCGCGGCAGAGGGCCAACCAGGCCCAGCCGCCGCAGCCCATGGCGCCGCCGACGACGACTGCGGATGCCGCGCCGGCCATCTCCGACACCAAGGCGGAGGTGGAGCGGCGGGCGCGGGACGAGGCCAGCCGCCGCGAGGAGGCCGCCCGCCAGCAGCAGGCCGCCGAGGCGGCCCGGCAGCAGGAAACCGCGCGACGCGAGCAGGCGGCCGATGAGGCGCGGCGGCGGGCCGAGCAGCTTCGCGCCGACCTCGCCGCGGCCGGGGCGGCGATGGCCGAGACGCCGTGCAGCCTGATCTCCTGGTCGTCCACCGGGACGAACCTCACGCTCACCGGCATCCTCCGCAGCGGCGACGAGGCGGTGCTGCGCCAGCAGGTCGCCACGCGCGGCCTGCCGCCGGAGGCGGTGCAGATGCAGCTCCGAAGCTTCAACGGGCCGTATTGCGACGCGCTGGACCTGGTGCGGCCCTATCTGGCGGCGCCGGATGCCGGTCCGGCGGCCGGGCTCATCGGCAGCTCGCCGCTGGCCAAGGGGGAGCTGCTGCGCCTCTCCGTCACCATGCCGCCCCATCCGAGCCAGCTCTATGTCACCTACCTGATGCAATCGGGCGAGGTGGCGCATCTGGTGCCCTCGCGTGCGGAGGCGCCGAACGCGCAGCTGCGGCTCGGCGACCCGAGCGGCAGCTTCACGGGCTGGGAGGTCGATGAGCCTTTCGGCACGGATCTGGTGCTGGTCTTCACCTCGGACCGTCCGGTCTTCGCCCAGCGGCGGCCGGTGCTGGAGAGGGCGGAGGACTATCTCCGCGCGCTGGCCACCGGGCTGAAGGCCGCGCAGCAGCAGAAGGGCCGCGTCGCCGTCCAGGCGGTGCTGGTGGAGACGGTGGCGCGGCGCTGATCGCCGCCGGTCCCGTGGGGCCGTCGTCGGAGCAGGCTATTTCTGCCCCCGGTGTTTCCACCCGGGGCAATCGCGGGCCAGAGCGGTTTCCGTTCGCCCCGGCTCACGGACCCCGCTCTGGCCTCTGGTTTTATCGGGCGAACTACGCCGACCAGGTGCCTCCACCTGACCGGAATACGCTCTATGGCAGCGCCAGCCCGCTGCGCAGTGCTTCGCGCAGCCGCTCCACGGCGGCAGGCGGGAGGCCAACGAGGGCAGGCGAGAACAGGCGCGGATCCGGGGTGAAGAGCGTGTAGGCCATGGCCTCGTTGGCCATCAGCTCGTCATTGTCCGTGTCATAGCCCTCGCGGCCGAGATAGGCGCGGTAGGCCGCGCGCTCCGCCTCGGTGAATCCGGTCCGCCAGACCCCCTGCACATGTCCGGCGAAGCCGGGCAGGGTGAAGTAGTGGCCATGGCCGATCTCGTGCCGCAGCACGGCGCTCCGCATCGCCGCGTCCAGCGCTCCGCCCGGATTTGCAACCGAGACGAGGGCAAAGGGCTGGGCCCCGGACAAGGTCAGGGCCTCGACGAATTGCGTGCGCAGCCAGAGCTCCGCCTCGGTCAGTGCCACGCGGTCGCGCTCGGCGATGGCGAAGAAGCGGGCGAGGTCGGCCGAGCGATAGTCATGGCCGAGATACCAGGTCTCCGCCGTGTCGCCGCTGCGGGCGATGGCGGCGGCGAGCTCGACGCCGTCGAGCAGCCGGTCGCGCGGCAGGCCGGCCTTCTCCACGAGCGCGGCGGCGCGGTTCATCGCCGCCCCCTGGAGGGCGAGGCTCGGGAAGAGCAGGACGAAGACGCGGGGGTTCTCGCGCAGCCGCAGCAGGGTCGGCCGGTCGGGGAACAGGGCCATCAGATCCGCCTCGGCCAGAAGCGGCACGGCAGGCGCGACGGCGACGGGGGGCGGCAGGGCCGGGGGCGGTGAAGGCGCCGTACCCATCCAGGCCCAGGCCGCGGCCAGGGCGGCGCCGATCGCGCCCAGGAGGGCGGCGCCCCGCGCCAGCCCGGCGCGGGCAGGCCCCGCCGTTCGGCACGGAAGCCTGACCGTATCGTCCTCGGCCCTCTTCATGGGCGGCTCAGCTGCCGATATTGACGACCTGGACGCGGCGGTTCCGCGACTCGTTCACCTGCGGCGGCGTCGGCACCAGCAGCTGCGAGGAGCCGAAGCCGACCGCCACCATCCGGCTGTCGGGCACGCCATAGACGTGCATGAGATGGTCGCGCACCGCGGCGGCGCGGCGCTCGGAAAGGGCCTGGTTCACCGCGGCATCGCCGACCGTGTCGGTATGGCCCTCGATGCGGAAGCGATAGGGGGCAAGGTCGGGCGAGGCGAGGGCGCGGCCGAGCGGGGCGAGCGCGCGCTCGGCCTCCGGCGTCAGCGTGGCTGAGCCACTCGGGAAGGTCACGGTGATGGAGACCGAAGGCGCATCCGCCGTTGTCTCGCGTGGCGCGGTGCGTGGCGCGGGCGGCCGGGCGGTCGCCGCCTGGTCCGCAGACGGGGTTTGGGGCCGGGCCGGGGTGCTCCAGACCGGGGCCGGGGCGGCGACCGGGGCGGGGGCGGCGGGCGCCTCGCCCGGCAAGCGGATGCCGCGGGTGCCGGCGGTGCCCGAGGGCCTTAACCGGTCGATCAGCGACTGCGCGGCGCTGTCGCTCTGCGCGCCGGCGAGGCCGGGAAAAGTGAGGGCGAGCGTGGCTGCAAGGCAGGCCAGCACGGGAAGCCGGGCCATGATGCGGGTGCTTTCTCGGTCGGGACGTTGGGGGGACATGGCAGGCCTAGCTGCCGAGATTGAGGATCTGGACGCGGCGGTTGCGCGCCTCCGCGGTTTCGTCCGGGGTGGCGACCAGGGGCTGGCTCTCGCCGAGGCCGATCGATTCCAGCCGCGCCGCGCTGACGCCATGGCGCTTGGTCAGGTAGTCGCGCACTACGGCGGCGCGGCGCTCGGACAGGGCCTGGTTCAGCACAGGGCTGCCGACGGTGTCGGTATGGCCCTCGATGCGGAAGCGGTAGGGCGCCAGGTCGGAGGAGGCGAGGGCGCGGCCAAGCTCGTTCAGGCTGCGCTCGGCCTCCGGCGTCAGCGTGGCGGAGCCGGTGGCGAAGCGCAGCATGATCGAGGCGGCGGCGGTGCCGGGTGGCGCGGTGGTGGCAGGCTGGGCTGCTGGCGTGGCGGCCGAAGGCGGCTGGCCGGGAATGCGGATGCCGCGGGTGCTTCCCGGCTGAAGCTGCTCGATCAGCTCCCGCATGTTCGGGTTGTCGGCCTGGCTGCGCTGGGCTTCGGCCTGACCGGGGGAGAGCATGACCGCGGCGCCGAGCATCAGCAGGGTCCGAGCAGTGCAGGTCATGAGGCGCCTCCGTCCATGGCCGTTATGATAGCGTAAAACCAACATTGCGGCATGTCGTCCTGTCGCCATGTACGCCGGGGTTTCTGGCGGAGTGGGCGGAGGAGGGGCACCACGCTTCTCACTTCGGCGTGACAAGGCTGCCCTCGAAGCGCGGCTCCGCCCCGTCGCGCCGCCGGGGCCGAGGCGTGGTGAGCCAGGACGACCAGCCGAGCTGCCCCTGGCCGAGGGCCAATGCTGGAATCGCCTCCGCCGCCAGCACCGGGTTGATGGCGAAGCCGGTATCGAGTCCGGCGAAGAGGCGGGCCAGGGCGAGGACGCGGGCATGCTGCGGCGTGCCGGGCAGCATGGCCTGGAAGCGCTCGCGGTCGAGCGGGCCGATGCGGATGGTGAAGCGGGCCTGGCTGTCCCAGGTTTCCGCCCCCGCGACGGCACCCTGGCCGAGCACCGCGTGCTGGCCGCCGATCGTCCGGCCGCGGCCGCCGCCCGCAAGCCTGGTCCGCTCGCTGGGCGGCAGGCGGATCCAGCCGCCACCGAATTCCTCGATGCGGACGGGGAGGCCCGTCTCCTCCTCCAGCATCGCCTGGAGCCGGGCGGCGGAGCGGCTGCGGGAGGCGAGGTTGCCGGCATGGTAGAGCAGTCGTGGCAGGTCGAGGCCGAGCCGTCCCCCGAGATGCGGGGTGGCGAGGCCGATGACGGCGGCCAGCGCCCGCTCGGCCGGCGCCGGGTCCCGCGTCGGGCGGTACTTGTCGCCCGCCTTGACGAAGAGGCCGGTGAAGCGCGAGGCGCCCATGTCGAGGAAGGCGTGCAGCGCCTCAGACCGCTTGCGCTGCTCCGTCCCGACCAGGGCCGTGAAATGCCGCGGCAGCACGCCACCCGCCCCGACCAGGCCAAAGGTCGTCACGGGGAGTTGCCGCCCTTCGGTGCGGGGCGCGCCGATCTCGCCTTCCGGATGGCCGAGGCGGAGCACGGTGCGGTAGCGCAGCGCCAGCACATCTCCGCCCGGGGCCAGGAGATGCGCCGCCTGGTCGAGGCTGAAACGCGTCGGCTCCTGCATCAGCCTGGCGTGGGGTGCGGCGGGCAGCGCCCGGATGGGCGGCGGCGGGGCGTTCACAGCAGCGACCGCGTGCCGCTCCGCGCTGGCCATTGCGCGACGGTGCCGGTGCGGCCCCGCAAGGCGACGCTGGTGCGGACGAAGGCATTCACCGAGACCTGGAGCGAGAGGAAGCGCTCGAGGATCGCCGCCATCAGGTAGAGGCCGCCGCCCTGCCAGCGCTGCGCGTCATAGGTCAGCGTCACGTCGAGGCCGCGCACCAGCGCGCCGGGCCTGCCGCCGGGAAGGCGTGCGACGCCGGGCTTGGCGTCGACGGCGAGCAGCGCGGCGAGGGATGAGCGGCTTTCGGCGCTGTCGCGCAGGTCGTGCAGGCGAAGCATCTCGCGCAGCGCCAGCGCCCCAGCCTCGCCGCCGCTGACCGAGAGATGGTTGAGCGCGAGATGCGAGATCAGCTTCCAGGCGCCGCGCTCGCGGAGATCGGGGCGGAGCGTCGGCGTCGGCGGCGAGAGCGCCTCGGCGTGGGCGGCGGGCGAGCCACCCGTGGCGATGCGGAGCTGCGGCTGCCCGCCGCCGAAGGGCAGCATGCTCGGCAGGTCGCGGTTGCAGCAAAGTGCTTCGACCGTCAGCACGCCATCGGCCGGGCGATGCGGGTCGAAGGCGGCGTCGCGCAGGCTCAGCAGCGTCTCCGTGCCGCCGAGTGCGGGCGGGGCCGGGCGGCGGCTGGCGATGTAGTGGGCCTCGGCGGCCTCGCCCTCGGCATCGGCGCGGCCGAGACGGTGGAAGGGCAGGACGAAGCGGCGGGTGCCGTCGGCGCGGCTCTCGCGCACCTGCTCGACGGCGTAGACTTCGAGCGCGGTCGGGCGGCGGGCATCCGGCACGACCAGCCATTCGGACTGGGTGCCGTCGAGGGCGATGGGCTCGCAGCGTTGCGGGAAGAGGTTCACCGCTGGCGTGCAGGCGAGGGCGAAATTTTCCGCCGTTAGCATGCGCTCCAGTTCCGGCACGGAGCGGGACAGGTAGATGAAGACCTCCAGCCGGTCGCCCTTCTGGACGAGGCTGCGGGCATCGAGCCCATCGAGGTCGAGGTAGAGGAATTTCTCGGGGAAGGCGAAGAACTCGGTCAGCAGACGGTGGCCGGAGAAGGCGCGGCGCGGCCAGGGCAGCGCCGCCTCCTCCGCCTCGAAGCCGCCGGGCTGCAGGGCGCCGGCGCCGAGGATGGTGGGGCGCGGGTCGGCCGGGCCATCGGCGAGGGCGATGGAGAGGGTCGCGGTGCAGAGCAGTTCGTGCAGCTGGGCGGCGGCGGGGCCGATGCCGCGGAGATGCAGCCGCAGCCGGTCGAGGCCGAGCTCCGCCATCGGCAGGTCAGGCGAGGTGGTGCGCAGCGTGAGGCGGAGGCAGGCGACGGCGCCGGCGGCGCGCGGATTGGCGGGCGCGGTGAGCGGCAGGCCGGAGAGGCGCGCGGAGTCGATGACGAGCGGCCAGAGCGTCACGTCATGGCAGGTGCGGAAGCGCACGGGCTCGCCGCGCACCGGCTCCGTCTCGACCGCAAGGCCGCGCGGCACCTTCACCGGCGCGCGCGTATCGGCGGGCGGGACGAGGCGGAGCGTGGTCATCGAGGGGACGGGCGCCAGCAGGTGCGGCGAGAGCATCTCGAGCAGCGCATCGCTGATCTCGGGCAGTTCGTCGTCCAGCCGGTGCTGGACGCGTGCGGCGAGAAAGGCGATGCCCTCCAGCAGCCGGGCGACGAAGGGGTCGTCCACCGTCTCGGCGGAGAGGCGGAGGCGGCCGGCGACCTTGGGGAAGGCCTCGGCGAACTCGCCGGCATCGCGGCGGATCGCGGCCAGCTCGCGGTTGTAATAGGGAAGCAGCGTTTCCGACATCTCAGCCCTCGCGCACGGAGACGTCGAAGGTGACGGGGCGGAGCTGCGTCTCGAAGCTGATCTGCTCCGGCACCGGGTCGCTGCGCAGCACCGCCTCGACGCGGAGACGGAGGGTGCGGTCGAACGGCTCCGCCTGCTCGCGCGGCGCCTTGGCCAGCGTCACCCGGACATTGGTCAGCCGCGGCTCGAAGCGGCGGATCGCGGCCTCCACCTCGAGGGCGAGGGCTTCGCGCCGCTCGTCCTCGGTGAAGCTGCCTGCGGTCGGGTCCGGCACGCCATAGCCGAGGGGCGAGACGGGCAGGGCGGCGAGCTCGGCAGGCAGGGGGACGCGGCGGCGGCGGGCGTTCAGCAGCGCCTCCATGTCGCGGCGCACCGCCTGGCGCAGCAGCTCCACCGCATAGGCCTGGGTGACCGGCGGATCGACCGGCGCCGCCGGATCGGCATCCAGCAGCCGGTCCAGCAGCGGCAGCCGGATGCGCCAGCCGCGCGTCGCATCGCTCATGCGAAGGTCAGCGTGCCCGCATCGGCGAGCGGCAGGGCCTCCTCGCCGGCAAGGAAGAGGCGCTGGCCGAGGCCGCGCACCGGGCCGGCGCCGGCGTCGGGCCAATCCGTTTCGCGGCCGAGCTTGAGGGCGGCGGGCGTCGCCGGATCGGTCCAGAGATAGATGGCGGGGACGAAAACGAGGCCCTCGGTGCCGTCCTTCAGGGTGAGGTTGGTGCGGCGCCAGAAGAGGTCGCGCGGGCGGCGGGGCGCCTCGAAGACCAGGCTTTGGAGGCGTTCGATCGGCACCCACATGTACTCGCCGCCGGCGGTCAGCACTTCGAGATGCGGGCTGAACATGTCGTCCGCGTCGCGGAAATCGTCGAAGGGGGTCGCCTTGCCGTCGGGCGCCTCGGCCTCGCCGGGGGCGCGGGGTCGAAGCTCCTCGGCCTCTGCTGCCGCGGCGGCGGCGCCTGCGGCATCGCCGAGGCGGAGCAGGGTGACGGCGCGCATCGCGGCGGTCTGGGCCGGCGTCGCCTCGTCGCCCTGGAATTTCGGCACGCGCCCTTCACCGAAGACCTGGCGGCGCACGACCTCGGCCCGCAGCAGGCGACGGAATTCGAGAACGGCGGGGGAGGGCTCATCCTCGATGACGCTGTCGAGCGTGCGGTCGGCGCGCTCCACATCGCCGGAGAAGAGCAGCATTTCCGTCAGCAGCCAGCGGGCGCCGGCATCGCGCGGGGCGGCCTTCACCCCGGCCGTTGCGGCGGCGATGGCGGCGGGCAGGTCGCCCTTCTGGAACGCGTCACCGATCGTGCTCATGCTGCGGCCCTCGGCGCGGAAAGGTCGGTGACCAGCCGGAAGGCAGCGCCCACCTCGTCCAGCTGGAAATGCGGCTGCATCAGGATGGTGCAGCCGAAGACGCCGGGCTGGCCGGGCTTCTCCCGCACCTCGACCTTGGAGGCGCGGAGCGGCTGGCGGGCGCCGCTCTCGCCGGCGGCCCCGCTGGTCGTGCTGGTGAACTGCATCAGCCAGGTCTGCAGCCGCCGCTCGATCTCCTGCGGCGTCTTGAAGCTGCCGACCATGTCGCGGCCCATCATCTTCACGCAATGGGCGAAGCGGCTGACGCAGAGCACGGCGTTGAACTGCGCGGAAAGGCGCTGGTTGGCATTGGCCGCCTCGCCCGTCATGCGCGGCGGGCGATGAAGGCTGGGCGCGGCGGCGAAGACGGCCTCCGGCAGGCCCTCGAGGCCGATCAGCGGCATGAGGCCGGCCTCGACCACCTGGCGCTCCTGATCGTCCGTCAGGGCGAGCTCGACCGGCGGGCGCGGCGGCGGGCCGGGCGGGTCGGAGCGGAGGCGCTCCGCCGGCAGCCCGTCGACGACGCCGCCCATGGCTCCGGCATGAACGGTGGCGCCGCGGATGTCGGCCGGCCAGCCATGGCTGGCAAACGCGCGCATGGCGACGGCCGCGAGCGGGTAGACCGGGCTCATCCAGGCGCGGGCGCCCGGCTGGCCGGCATCCGTACGGTAGCGAAAGCGGTCGGCGCGGCTGCCATTGTCCGGCCAGGGCGGACGGGCGAGGACGCGCGGCAGCAGCACGGAAAGGAAGCGGGTATCCTCCCGCTCCTGCAGGCTGCGCCAGCGGCGGGGGGCCGCCCCGCGCATCGGCTCGGTCGGGTCGATCGCGGGGCCGAGCTCCTGCCACTGGTCGAGGCCGAAGAGCGAAGGGTGGGCGGCGACGACCGTCGGCGAGAAGGCGGCGGCGGCGACGGCGGCCAGCGCATCGAGGCCGGAGACGTCATCCGTGTTGCTGCCGGGGCCGGGGAAGGGGCGCAGTTCCCAGTCACCGCAGAGCAGCCCGTAGGGCTCGCCGCCGGGCGTGCCGAACTCCTCCTCGTAGACCTTCTTGAAGAGCTGGCTTTGGTCGAATTCGATGGCACGCTCGAAATCGCGGCAAAGCTCCGACCAGCGGAGGGTCAGCAGCTTCGCCTTGCAGCTCCGCCCCGGTGGCAGCCGGTTGACCAGCCAATGAAGGCCGCGCCAGGAGCCTTCCAGCCGGCGCAGGCGTTCCTGGCGCAGCACGGCGTCGAGCTGCTCCGAGATCAGCCGGTCGATGGTGGCGATGTCGCGGTCGACGGCTTCCTCCAGCCGCGCCATGGCCTCGGCCCGGCCACGACGGCTGCCGTCATGATCGAGGATCGCGGCGAGGCTGCCGGCGCCGAACCAGAGATGCAGGGCATTGGCCGGGCCCTCGACCAGGAAGCTGGCGATGCCATCGGCCGCGGCGGCGCCGGACCGGCCGAGGAAGGCGCCGGCGAGGGCGGCTGCCCGCAGGGCCGGGGCCGAGGCACCAGCATCGGCCGTCGCCGCGGCCGGCGATCCATCCATGCTGCGGCGCTCCCTCTCCCGATACCGTGGCCGTGGCCCGGCCGAAGCCGGGCCAGATCAGGTCAGGCCTTCTGGGGAATACGGGCGACCATCCGCATGGAGGTCGTCAGCTCCTCCATCTGCAGCCAGGGCTGCAGATAGGCGATGGCGTTGTAGGAGCCCGGACGGCCTGGGATTTCCTTCACCTCGACCTTCGCCTCGCGCAGCGGGTAGCGCGCCTTGGTCTCGGCCCCCGCGCTCGCGTTGCCGTTGACGTAGTTGAGGATCCAGCGGTTCAGCCACTGCTCGCAGTCGGAGGCCTCCATGAAGGAGCCGATCTTGTCGCGCGCCATGACCTTGAGGAAATGGGCGAAGCGGCTGGTCGCCATCAGGTAGGGCAGGCGCGCCGAGATGGCGGCATTGGAGGTCGCCTCCGGCCGGTCGTACTTCTTCGGCTTCTGGGTAGACTGGGCACCGAAGAACACCGCGTAGTCGGTGTTGCGATAGTGGCAGAGCGGCAGGAAGCCGAGCGAGGACAGCTCCGCCTCGCGCCGGTCGGTGATGCCGATCTCGGTCGGGCACTTGGCGTCCAAGTCGCCATCGTCCGAGGTGAAGACGTGGGTCGGCAGGTTCTGCACCTTGCCGCCACCCTCGGCGCCGCGGATGGCGACGCAGAAATTGGTCTGGGCGAAGCTGTCGGTGAGGCGCTGCGCCATCACGTAGGCCGCGTTCATCCAGCAGTAGTCGTTGTGGTCCATCGCCTTGGCGCGGCCGGCCTCGTCGAAGGGCGCCTCCTCATAGCCGAACTCGTCGACCGGGACGGTGCCGGCGCCATAGGGCAGGCGCGCAATGACCCGCGGCATCACCAGCGAGACGAAGCGGCTGTCCTCCGTGTCACGGTAGGAGCGCCACTTCGCGTATTCCGCGGTCTCGAAGATCTTGGCGAGGTCGCGCGGCTTCGACAGCTCGCGCCAGTCGGAGAAGCCGAACATGCCGGCGCCGACGCCCGAGATGAAGGGCGCGAAGGCGCTGGCCGCTACGTTGGAGGCGAGGCGCAGCGTCTCGATGTCGTCCGGGTGGTTGGTCCACTCGTAGTCGCCGACGAGCGCGCCATAGGGCTCGCCGCCCGGCGTGCCGAACTCGTTCTCGTAGATCTTCTTGAACATCTGGCTCTGGTCGAACTCGACCGCGCGCTGCAGGTCGCGCGACAGCTCGCGCTTGCTGCACTGGAGCATGCGCAGCTTGAGCGAGGTGCCCGTCTCGCTGTTCATCACCAGGTAGTGCAGGCCGCGCCAGGAGCCCTCGAGCTTCAGGAAGCGCTCGTTGTGCATCACCGCGTTGAGCTGGGTGCTCAGCTGCGCATCCAGCGCGGCGATCGCCCGCTCGAAGGTCTGGGTGAGGTTGCGGCTGTAGGTGACGGTGCCCTTCAGCGCCTCCTCGGTCAGCGCCTTGATGAGATCCTGGGCGCGGTCGCGTTCGGTCTGCTTGGTGGCGCCGAGGACCTGGTCGAGCAGGCCGAGCCCCGCCTCCTCCGTGGTGGTCGTGGCGGCGGCGGACGAGGATTGTGTCTCGCTCATGGATCAGCCCCCCTTCTTGTCGAGGCCGAGCTGGGAGGACAGCGCCGCCAGCTTGTCCTTGTCCTGCAGAACCTCCTCGAGCAGCCCTTCGAGCTCGTCCGAGCGGTCCACCTTGCTCATCAGGTCGCGCAGCTTGGCGCGGGTATCCATCAGCGCCTTCAGCGCCGGCACCTGCTCGGCCACCTTTGCCGGCTCGAAATCCTCGATCGACCGGAATTTCAGGTTGACCGCCATCTGGCTGCCGTCGCCGGCAAGGGTGTTGTCGACCTTGATGTTCAGGCCGGGCTGGATGCGGGCCATGACATCATTGAAATTGTCGCGATCGATCTGCACGAACTTCCGTTCGGCGAGCGGCTTGAGTGGCTCGGAAGGGTCCCCAGCGAAATCGCCCATGACGCCGACGACGAAGGGCAGCTCGCGCTCGACGGCGGCGCCTTCGGTCTCGACTTCGTAGGTGATGTGGACGCGAGGTTTGCGGACCCGAGCCAGCTTCTGGTGAACGCTACCGCTCATCTACCCTCTCCCAATTCGCACCGGTAACGGTTCTGGCATAGGGCCAACACGATACGCGGCGGCGACAATTGCCGTCAATCAAACCCTTGATGACCAGTTGATCAGCCTGTCACTCGTTCTCGCCCATGGCAGTACGAATGCCGAGCATGGTGAGCATCGCCTGACGCGCGCCGCTGTCCGGCAGGACCTCGGCGAGTAGCTCCGGCAGCGGCAGGCGGGCGCGGCGGGCGGCATCGGTGAGGGTATAAGCCAGCGGCGAATGCGGCTCGGTCTTGCGAAAGAACTCCGCAAGGTCCTCCAGCTGGCGGATCGCATCCTCGCGGGTCCGCAGCGCACGGGGCACCGCTGCCATCACGCCGCCCATTGCCGGTCCCTCCTCCGCCACCGCCGTCACCTCCTCCGCCGGCGCCGCTGCGTTGGCATCCTCCGGGCTCGCCTCGGCGACCGGGCCGACCAGCCGCGTTGCCAGGGCCAGGATCTGCTCCAGCGCCTCGGTGACGCGACGCGTGTTCGGGGCGAGGTCGCCGAAACGGGCGTCCATCTGCGTGCCGAGCGCGGCCCAGGCGCGCTGCGCCGCCACGGCCTGCTGGGCGGTGCGGCGCAGCGTCGCGGCGTCGATGCGCGCCTCGGTCTCGAGCGCCCTCAGCTCGGGCACGCCGGCCTCGTAGCGGGCCTCGCGGCGGCGGCGGTTCTCGCCCTCGTCCGGGATGGCTGCCGTGTCCTCGGCGATCTTCCAGGAATAGAGGCTGACGCCGCGTCCGTCGGGGCGGCGGAACAGCGGGATGCGGCGGAGCGGCTGCATCAGCGTGCCGTCGGCGCCCTCGCCGGAGAGGCCGCTGAGCGGGGCGGCGCGGATATCCATCCCGTCCTCGTCGGGCTGCGGGAAGCCGGGCTCCCAGAAGCGCTCCAGCAGGCCGGACAGCAACTCGGAGCCGGCGATGAGGCCAGGCAGGCCGTCGAGCCGGACCAGCGCCTCCAGCAGCCAAGTGGCGACCTCGAAATCCTTGCTGCGGCCGCCAATGCAGTCGAGGCCGAGCCGCTTCACCTCGCGCCAGCCCTGCGGCACGGCGGGCTCGGCTTCCTCTGAGGTCTCGAGCGCACGTTCCTCGGCCCTGGCCTCGGCCCGCGCGTCGCGCAGCTTCTGGTAGGGCGAGGTCGGCGAATAGTCGCCGCGCAGATCGGTGCCGGCGCCATCGGCCCCGTCGAGGGGAGCGAGCAACGTCTCAATATCGAACAGGCTACCCGACATGCAGAACGGACTCTTGCTGATGAAATAAAGGCCATTGGGCTCGAAACCGATACGCTATCATGCTGGACAGCCCTCGCCCAAACTGTTTACGGTCCGGCGCATTCGAAGCAGCGGCCGACGTCGTTAGCGGGAGGTTACGGGGCATGGTGTCGATCGACCTGAAATCCCTCGTCGGCCGCCTCAGCGCCATCGGCCGGCGGCAGCTCGAAGCGGCGGCCGGGCTGACCCTGTCGCGTTCCCACTACAATGTCGAGATCGAGCATCTGTTGCTGAAGCTCGTCGAGACCCAGGGCACCGACGTCAACGTCCTGCTGCGCAAGCAGGGTGTCGACAGCGGCCGGGTGACGGCCGAGCTGACGCGTGCGCTCGACAAGCTGCGCACCGGCAACGCGCGGGCGCCCTCGCTCTCGCCAGACATCATCACCTGGCTGCGCGAGGCCTGGATGCTGGCCTCGCTTGAGGGCGGGACGGGGCGCATCCGCTCCGGCCACATGCTGTCGGCACTGCTGTCGGACGAGACCTTGCAGCGGACGGTGAGGGACAGCGCGCCGAGCCTGCTCTCCGTGCCGGCCGATGCGTTGCGGCGCGGTGGGCTCGACGCGCTGTGCGAGGGCAGCGAGGAGGCTGGGGAAGCCGGCGCGCCGCTGCCGGGCGAGGTGCCGGCGGCGGCGGGTGGCGCACCGGGCGAGGCGCCGCGCGGCGGTGGGCCGCTCGAGCAGTTCTGCACCGACCTCACGGCGCAGGCGAAAGCCGGGAAGATCGACCCGATCCTCGGCCGCGACGGCGAGATTCGCCAGGTCATCGACATCCTGACGCGGCGCCGCCAGAACAACCCGATCCTCACCGGCGAGCCCGGCGTTGGCAAGACCGCGGTCGCCGAGGGGCTGGCGCTGCGCATCGCGGCCGGCGACGTGCCGGAGGCGCTGCGCAAGGTGAAGCTGATGTCGCTCGACCTCGGCCTGCTGCAGGCGGGCGCGGGTGTGAAGGGCGAGTTCGAGAATCGGCTGAAGGGCGTCATCGACGCGGTGAAGTCTTCGCCGGTGCCGGTCGTCATGTTCATCGACGAGGCGCATACGCTGATCGGCGCCGGCGGCGCGCAGGGCCAGAACGACGCCGCCAACCTGCTGAAGCCGGCGCTGGCCCGCGGCGAGCTGCGCTGCCTCGCGGCCACGACCTGGGCCGAGTACAAGAAATACTTCGAGAAGGACGCGGCGCTCACCCGGCGCTTCCAGGTGGTGCAGGTGGGCGAGCCCGCGGTGGCGCTGGCCCAGGCCATGCTGCGCGGCCTCGTGCCGGTGCTGGAGAAGCACCACGGCGTCCGCATCCTCGACGAGGCAGTGGAGCAGGCCTGCGTGCTTTCCGCCCGCTACATCCCGGCGCGGCAGCTGCCGGACAAGGGCGTCTCGCTGCTCGATACCGCCTGCGCCCGCGTCGCCATGAGCCAGGCGGCGGAACCGGCGCCGATCGAGGACCGGCGCCGGCGGCTCGACCTCATCGCCACCGAGCTCGGTGCCATCGCGCGGGAGGAAGCGGCCGGCCAGGACCATGCGGCGCGGCGCACCGCCCTCGAGGAGGAGCGGGCGAGGGTCGGTGCCGAGCTCGTCGCGCTCGAGGCGCGCTACAAGGAGGAGCGGGCGCTCGTCGCTGGCATCCGCGAATCGCGGGAGGCGATCGAGGCGGCTCTCGCCTCCGGTGCCGAGGCGTCCGAGGCGAAGGCCAAGCTTGCCAGCGCCACCGAGGCGCTGCATGCGCTTCAGGGCGAGGAGCCGCTGGTGCATCCGGTAGTCGATGGCCAGGCCGTCGCCGAGGTGGTCGCCACCTGGACCGGGATCCCGGTCGGGCGGATGGTCTCGGACGAGATCAGGACCATCCTGAACCTGAAGGACCGGCTGGAAGAGCGCGTCGTCGGCCAGCCGCATGCGCTGGCGGCCATCGCCCAGGCGATCCAGACCAATCGGGCCGGTCTGACCGATCCGCGCAAGCCGATCGGCGTCTTCATGATGGTCGGCACCTCGGGCGTCGGGAAGACGGAGACGGCGCTGGCCGTCGCGGACCTCCTCTATGGCGGCGAGCAGAACCTGACGACGATCAACATGAGCGAGTTCAAGGAGGAGCATAAGGTCTCGCTCCTGATGGGCTCGCCCCCCGGCTATGTCGGCTATGGCGAGGGCGGAGTGCTGACGGAAGCGGTGCGGCGGCGACCTTACAGCGTCGTGTTGCTGGACGAGATGGAGAAGGCCCATCCCGGCGTGCAGGACGTGTTCTACCAGGTCTTCGACAAGGGCAACATGAAGGACGGGGAGGGGCGGGACATCGACTTCCGCAACACCGTCATCATCATGACCTCGAACGCCGGAACGGACACCATCGCCAAGCTCTGCGCCGACCCGGAGCTGATGCCGGAGCCGGAGGCGCTGACCGAGGCGCTTCGCCCGGACCTGCTGAAGGTGTTCAAGCCCGCCTTCCTCGGCCGCTGCAACATCGTCACCTACTACCCGCTCGCCGACGACATCATGAAGCTCATCGTCGGCCTGCAGCTGAAGCGGATCGGCCGCCGGGTAAAGTCGGCCTATGGGGTCGAATTCCAGGTTGACGACAGCGTCCCCGAGGCCATCGTCGCGCGCTGCAAGGAAGTGGAAAGCGGCGCACGGAATATTGAGAATATCCTCAACCGCACGATGCTACCCGAGCTGTCATCTCGAATTCTTTCGCGACTGGCGGAAGGCGGCGAGGTGGGTCGGGTGAAGGTCGCGGTGGGCGAGGGGGGTATGTTCCAGTATGATATCGGCTAGGCGGCGGCAGCTGGCCGTCACCGGGAGCCGGGCAGGCAGGAAGGGATAGGACAATGGCGATCCTCGTGAAGTACGGCTCTATCAAGGGCGAGTCGAAGGTCGAGGGCTTCTCCGACTTCTTCGAAGTCGGCAGCTTCCAGTTCGGCGTCGGCCGCGCCATCGCCTCGGCCCGCGGCACCTCCACCCGCGAAGGCTCCGTGGTCTCCGTCAGCGAGATCACGATCACCAAGCAGAGCGACAACACCAGCATCAAGCTGTTCGAGGAAGCGCTGCACGGCAAGCTCGACAAGAAGGTCGAGATCCGCTTCGTCCGCACCGGCGGCGCGAAGCCGACCGCCTTCTTCACCGTCGATCTCGAGGGCTGCGGCGTGTCGGGCTTCTCGATGAGCTCTGGCGGCGATCGCCCGAGCGAGTCCCTCAGCCTGAACTTCGACAAGGTGAAGCTGGGCTACAACCCGGTTGGCGACGACCTCACCGGTTCCCCGGTCTACTACACCTGGGACCTGGCCAAGGGCACCGGCTCGTAAGCCAGCGCCGCGCCCGTCCGGGCCAAGCGATGCGGTGGCTTTGCCGCCGCATCCTCCTCCCCGGTTCCTTTCATCTGATAGCGCACCGAGGCAGGCCCAATGGCCATCTTCATGAAATATGAGGGCGTGGAGGGCGAGCACAGCCTCAACGGCGCAAGCGGCTATATCGAGCTGGTCGCCATGAGTTGGTCGATGTCGCGCAGCGGGGCCGCGGTCCATTCCGGCGCGCGGGCGCGGATCGAGCCTTCGGTGAGCGAGGTCAACTGCTCCAAGCTGAGCGACAAGAGCTCCATCGGCTTGCTGACCGAAGGCTTCACCGGCAAGTTCAACCGCAAGGTGACCATCAGCTTCGTCCGCCAGGGACAGGCGATGCTGCTGCCCTACATGGTCTATACCCTGACCGATGTCGGCATCCTGAACTTCGCGCATGGCGGCGGCGCGGACGGCCCACCGACCGACAGCTTCTCGCTCAACTTCAGCTCGATCGATATCCAGTACACCGCCTTTACCGACGACCTGACGGGCGTTTCCGCCAACATCCTCTACAACGTGCCCCAGGGGCGGTAGCCAGCAGCGTCCGGGCCCTGCCTGGACAGGCGCACCGAACTCTGTATACATCGGTGTACAGGACGGGAGGGTGCCATGACCGAGGAATTCAACGTCATCGTGGTCGGTGGCGGCAATGCCGCTTTCTGTGCCGCGCTCTCCGCCCAGGAGCAGGGTGCCCGTGTCGTCATGCTGGAGCGGGCACCGGAGGATGAGGCGGGCGGCAATACCCGATTCACCGCGGGCGCCATCCGCTTCGCCTATCGCGGCGTCGAGGATCTGCGGGAGATCATGCCCGACCTCACCGACGCCGAATGCGCCCAGACGGATTTCGGCACCTATACCGAGGACCAGTTCTTCGACGACATGTTCCGAGTCACGCGCAACCGCACCGACCCGGAACTCTGCGACATCCTGGTGCGGCGCAGCTTCGAGACGATGAAGTGGCTGCGCGGCAAGGGCGTCAAATTCGCGCCCATCTGGGGCCGGCAGGCCTTCAAGGTGGATGGTAAATTCAAGTTCTGGGGCGGGCTGACGGTGGAAGCCTGGGGCGGGGGCCCCGGCCTCGTCGCTGCGGAGACGGAGGCGGCGCGGAAGCGCGGCATCGAGATCCGTTATGCGACGCGGGCGCAGAAGATCCTCCATGACGGCTTCAAGGTCGAGGGCATGCGGGTGAAGTCGCCGGGGCGCATCTACGACATCAAGGCGCCGGCGGTGATCCTGGCGGCCGGCGGCTTCCAGGGCGATGCGGAGATGCGCACGCGCTATCTCGGGCCGGGCTGGGAACTCGCCAAGGTGCGCGGCACCCGCTTCAACACCGGCGACGGCATCAAGATGGCGCTCGAGGTCGGCGCCTCGCCCTTCGGCAACTACTCCGGCTGCCATGCGGTGCAGTGGGATTTCAACGCGCCGGAGTATGGCGACCTCGCGGTGGGTGATGCCTTCCAGAAGCACAGCTACCCCTGGAGCGTGCTCATCAACGCCAATGGCCGCCGCTTCCTCGACGAGGGCGCCGATTTCCGCAACTACACCTATGCCAAGTACGGCCGCGTGGTCCTGGAACAGCCGGGCAATTTCGCCTGGCAGGTCTTCGACCAGAAGGTCCTGCATGTGCTGCGCGACGAATACCGCATCAAGCAGGTGACGAAGGTGCGCGCGGATACGCTGGAAGAGCTTGCGGCGAAGCTCGAGGGTGTCGACGCTGCGGCGTTCCTCGAAGAAATCCGCGCCTACAACGCCGCCGTCCGACGCGACATTCCCTTCAACCCGAACGTCAAGGACGGGCGCCGCACCGAGGGGCTGTCGGTGAACAAGTCCAATTGGGCGAACACGATCGAGGATGGGCCCTTTGAGGCCTATCAGGTGGGCTGCGGCATCACCTTCACCTTCGGTGGTCTCCGCATCGACAATCAGGCGCGGGTGCTGGATGCGGACCAGGCGCCGATCGCCGGGCTCTATGCCGCCGGGGAGCTTGTGGGCGGCGTTTTCTACTTCAACTACCCGGGCGGCTCCGGGCTCATCAACGGGGCGGTCTTCGGCCGGCTGGCCGGCGCCACGGCGGCAGCCGACTTGAAGACCAACGCGGGCGGGATGATGGCGCCTATTCCAGCCTGACATTCGCGCCGCGGATGACGGGCGCCCAACGCTCGTATTCCGCGGCGACGAAGCGGTCGGTCTCGGCCGGATCCATCCAGATCGGCTCGCTCGCCATATCGGTCAGGCGGGCCTGGATGGCGGGCATGGCGAGAATCTCCCGCAGGGCCAACGCGAGGGTCTCGATCATCGGCCGCGATGTGCCGCGCGGGGCGAAAAGGCCGGTCCAGGAGCGGACGGCGTAGTCCGGCACTCCACCCTCCTGCATGGTCGGGATGTCGGGGCGGCTGCCGACGCGCCGGTCCGTGCAGACCGCGAGCAGCGTCACCTGCCCGGAATCGGCCGGCCCCACCACCGTCGGCAGGTTGAGGAATACGATCGGCACCGTGCCGGCAACGAGGTCGGTGATCGCCTGGCCGCCGCCGCGATAGGGCACATGGGTCAGGTCGAGCCCCGTCCGCAGCCGGAAGAGCTCACCGGCCAGGTGGTTGGACGAGCCCACGCCGGAGGAGCCGAAGCTCATGCCGTGCGTATCCGACTTCACCCGGGCAATGAGCTCCGGCACCGTCCGGATGCCGAGCGCCTTGGTTGCCGCCAGCACGTTCGGCACGTCGACCAGCATGGCGATGCCCTCCAGCGCCCCCCGCACGTCGTAGCCAAGGTCCTTGGCGATCAGCGGGTGGAAGACATGGTTGGAGGCGGAGGAGACGAGCAGCGTCAGTCCATCCGGCCTCGCCCGTGCGACCAGGCCCATGCCGACGCTGCCGCCACCGCCGGGCCGGTTCTCGATGATGAAGGCCTGGCCGAAGCGAGCCTCGAGTTGCGGGGCGAGGAGGCGGGCCACCACGTCGTTCGAGCCGCCGGGCGCCCAGGGGACGATCAGCGTGACTGGCTTGCCGGGCCAACCCCCTTGCGCTCCGGCCGGGCGGCCGAGCAGCAGCGCCGGCGCGGCAAGGGCGCTGCGGCGGGCGAGGCGTGTCGGCATGGCATTCTCCCGGTGCTTGGCCGCAGCATGCCCTGGCCCGGGCGTCAAGACGAGCCTGTCACGTCTGGCGGGAAGCCAGATGCCTCCCGATCGCGTACTGCGTTTTTCTGCTGCCGATGCCCGGGTGGGCGGGTACAAGGCGCGCAGGGCGTGCGGGACGGGGGTGCATGCGAAGGACGGTCTGGCTGGCGATTGGGATCGGGCTGCTGGCCGGGTGCTCGGCACAGCGCTCGTCAGGGGTAGCGCCGCTGGCGGACGGCACCTATCGCGTCACCGTGGCGAGCCGCAACCTGGGAGGAGCGACGCAGCAGGCGCTGAGCGAGGCCTCGGCCTATTGCGGCGGCCGCGGTGAGCAGGCGCAGATGCTGCGGCGGCAGATCAACGCGGCGGATTACGACCTGGTCTTCCGCTGCGCCAATGCCGCGGCGCCGTCGCGCAGCGGGGCGGTCCCCATCCTGCTCGGCAGCGCGGTTCCGGCCATGACACAGACGGCAGTGCTGCCGGCAGAGCCGCCGACGCTTGCAGCCCTCCAGGCCGCCGCGGTGCCGGCCCCGGCTGGCTTCCGCCTGCCGCCAGTGCCGGACCTGCCGCCCCTGCAGGCACTTCCGCAGGCGGAGCGGGGACCGGTCTTCGCGCCTCTGCCGCCGTTGCACAATGCCGCGCCGGCGTTTTCCGGCGTGCCGGATGCATCGCCGCGCCCCCCGGTGCCGCGGGCCTATGAAGGCCTGCCGCCGGTCACGGGCATGCCCGGCGGCCCGCCGCAGCGGGCGCTGGCGCCGCTGCCGCCGATTGCCGAGCCGGCGCTTGCCGGGCCGCCCCCGCGGCAGGGCGCCGCGAGCGCGACGCCGCCGTCCGCCTTCTGGGAAGCCCGGCGCAACTAGGTCAGCCGCGAAACAGGCTGACGAGCGACTGCGGCGCCTGGTTGGCGATGCCGAGCGCCTGGGTGCCGAGCTGCTGACGGATCTGCAGCGCCTGGAACCGGGCGCTTTCCTTCGCCATGTCGGTGTCGATCAGCGCGCCGAGGCCGCTCTGCTGTGCATCCAGGATGGACTTGTTGTAGTTGATCTGGCTGTCGATGTAGTTGGAGTAGCTGCCGAAATTGTTCAGCTCGCTCAGCGTCGCGGTGATCGCCTTGCCGACGGCGCCGGTCTTGGTCAGCGCGGTGGAGGCATCGCCCCGAGTCCAGGTGTTGGCGCCCGAGACGCTGTTGAAGATGTTGGTGATCGCCTTGTACCCGCTGAAGGTATAGTAGGTGCCGGTCCCGTTGGTGACGACCTGCACGGCGAGGTTGGTTGGGTCATCCAGAACGTTGAGGCCGTTGTAGCTGGCGTCCTTGATGAAGGACTTGATGTTGTTGGTCAGCTCGCCGGCCTGGGACTGGTACTGGCTGCGCTGCTCGGCGGTGATGGTGCCGTCCGCCAGCTTCACGGTTACGGCCTGGAGCTTGGTCAGCGCGCTCGAGACATTCTCCAGGGCGGCGTTCGAGACATCGAGCAGGCCTTTGACGCCGCCCAGCTGCTCATTGGCCGAGGTGGTGGCGGCGACCGCGCCGCGGATGCGCTCCGCCACTGCATAGGCGGCGCCGTCGTCCTTGGCGTCGGCGACGCGGTAGCCGGTTGAGATGCGCTTCTGGGTTGCCGCCAATTCGTCGCCGGTGCGGTTGAGCGACTGCAGCGCCACCATGGCGCCGACATTGGTGTTCACGGAATTCAGCGGCATCGGGCTTTTCCCTTGGCTGGCGACCGCGATCCTCGGGCCGGTTGAGGGGATGGTGCCCGTTCCGGGTAAAGAACCAGTGAAGGCGGTCGGAGGAAACGCCATGCCCGCACGAAATCGAGCCTGCTTGATCCGGCCGGGTGGAATGGGGGATACGGGCGGCTTGCGCACCACTCGCGCCGAAGGAAAGAGCAACGCCATGTCCGCCCCCGATCCGGTCGTCAGCATCGGCCAGGTTCGCATCGGCAACCACCTGCCGCTTGCCGTCATCGCCGGGCCCTGCCAGCTCGAGAGCCGGGCGCATGGGCTGGAAGTCGCGGCCGCGCTGCGCGAGGTGGCGGCGGGGCTCGGCTTCGGGCTGATCTTCAAGGCGAGCTTCGACAAGGCGAACCGCACCAGCGGGGGCGGCGCACGGGGGATGGGGATGGCGCAGTCGCTGCCCGTCTTCGCCGAGATCCGCGAAACCCTGCGCCTGCCGGTGCTGACCGATGTGCATGAGCCGGGGCAATGCGCACCGGTCGCCGAGGCGGTCGACGTGCTGCAGATCCCCGCCTTCCTTTGCCGGCAGACCGACCTGCTGGTGGCGGCGGCCGCGACCGGGCGGGTGGTGAATGTGAAGAAGGGGCAGTTCCTCGCGCCCTGGGACATGAAGAACGTCATCGCCAAGGTGACCGGCGCGGGCAACACGCGGGTGCTGGCGACGGAACGCGGCGCGTCCTTCGGCTACAACACGCTGGTCTCCGACATGCGGGCGCTGCCGATCATGGCGGCGATGGGCGCGCCGGTGATCTTCGACGCGACGCATTCCGTGCAGCAGCCGGGCGGGCAGGGGACTTCCTCGGGCGGGCAGCGGGAGTTCGTCCCCGTCCTGGCGCGCGCCGCCGTCGCGGTCGGCGTTGCGGGTGTCTTCATCGAGACGCATCCCGACCCGGACCACGCGCCCTCGGATGGCCCGAACATGGTGCCGCTGCGCGACTTCCCGCGGCTGATCGAGACGCTGATGGCCTTCGACGCGCTGGCCAAGCAGCGGGGCGAGGCATGAGGCCGATCGTCCTCATCCCGGCGCGGCTGGCGGCGACGCGGCTGCCGGACAAGCCGCTCGCGGACATTCACGGCCTGCCGATGATCGTCCATGTGCTGCGGCGCGCGCAGGAGGCGGATATCGGCCCCGTTGCCGTCGCCACCGACACGCCGCGCATCGCCGAGGCCGTCGAGGCCGCGGGCGGACGGGCGGTGATGACGCGGGGTGACCATCCCTCCGGCTCGGACCGCATCCACGAGGCGCTCGGGCTGCTCGATGGCGAGGGCCGGCATGACCTCATCATCAATGTCCAGGGCGACCTGCCGACCATCGACCCGGCGGCGATCCGTGCCGCCGTGGCTTTGATGGCGGCGGAGGAGGTGGCGCTCGGCACCCTCGTCGCCGAGATCGTGCGCGAGGAGGAGCGGACCGCCTCGCAAGTGGTGAAGATGGTGGGCACGCCGCTCGGCGGCGGACGGCACCGGGCGCTCTATTTCACCCGGGCAACGGCGCCCTGGGGCGAGGGGCCACTGTACCACCATATCGGCCTTTATGCCTGGCGTCGGGAGGCGCTGGCGCGCTTCGTCGCCATGCCGCCGTCGCCGCTCGAGCGGCGTGAGAAGCTGGAGCAGCTTCGCGCACTGGAGGCGGGCATGCGGATCGACGCGCAAGAGGTGGCGGTGGTGCCGCTCGGCGTCGACACGGCGGAAGACCTGGCGCGTGCGCGCGCGATACTGGCGCCGCGATGAGCGCCGCGCTCAGGCACGGCACGGATGCGGCGCGCATCCGCGAAACCATCGCCCGCACCATCGCCATCGAGCAGGAGGGGATGGCAGCGCTTGCCGCCGCGCTCGACGGGTCGCTCGGCGAGGCGCTGGCGCAGGCCGCCGAGACGATCTTCGCCGCCGAGGGGCGGGTCGTCGTCACCGGCATGGGCAAGAGCGGGCATGTCGGGCGGAAGGTAGCGGCGACGCTCGCTTCGACGGGCACGCCAGCGCTCTTCCTGCATCCAGCCGAGGCGAGCCATGGCGACCTCGGCATGCTGACGGCGGCGGATGTGGTGCTTGCCCTGTCCTGGTCGGGCGGGACGGTGGAGCTGCGCGACATCATCCACTATTCGCGGCGCTTTGGCTTGCGGCTGATCGCCGTCACGGGCCGGGCGGAAAGTGCGCTTGGGCGCGCGGCAGATATTCCGTTGGTCGTGCCTGCCGTCGTCGAAGCCTGTCCGCATGGGCTGGCGCCGACCACCTCGACGCTGATCCAGATGGCGATCGGCGATGCGCTGGCCATGGCGCTGCTGGAGCGGCGCGGCTTCACCCCGGCCGAGTTCCATCGCTTCCATCCCGGCGGCAAGCTCGGGGCCCAGCTGCTGACGGTCGGCGAGGTGATGAAGCGGGCGCCGGACCTGCCGCTGGTGCGCGAGGATGCGGCCATGGGCGAGGCGATCATCGCCATGACGGGGCACAGCCTCGGCTGCGCCATCGTCACCGATGCGGCGGGCGACGTGGTCGGCATCATCACCGACGGCGACCTCCGGCGGCACATGCATCCCGGCATCATGGGCGAGCGGGTGGAGGCGGTGATGACGCGGGCGCCGCGGCATACCGTGCCGGAGCAGATCGCCAGCGCGGCGCTCGCCGAGATGAATGCGCGACGGATCAACGTGCTGGTAGTGCAGGAGGGGCGGCGACCCGTCGGGCTGCTGCATGTGCAGCAGCTGCTTTCGGCGGGGGTGGTGTAGGGCTCGATGGACGAGCCCGCGCGCCCCGATCCGGATGCGCTGCTGGCGCTGGCCCGGCAGGAGGGGCGGGGGCGGCTGAAGGTCTTCCTCGGTGCCGCGCCCGGGGTCGGCAAGACCTATGAGATGCTGGCCGGGGCGCGGCGGCGCCAGGCCGGCGGCGCCGAAGTGCTGGTCGGCATCGTCGAGACCCATGGAAGGGCGGAAACCGAGGCGCAGCTCGGCGCGCTGCCGGTGCTGCCGCGCGCCGCAATCCCCTATGCCGGGCCGAACGGCATGCGGATGCTCGAGGAATTCGACCTCGACGCGGCGCTCGCCCGGCGGCCGGCGATCCTGCTGCTCGACGAGCTGGCGCACAGCAACGCGCCCGGCAGCCGCCACCCGAAGCGCTGGCAGGACGTGGAGGAGCTGCGCGACGCCGGGATCGAGGTCTGGACGACAGTGAATGTCCAGCACTTGGAAAGCCTCTCCGATGCGGTCGCGCGCATCACCGGCATCCGCGTCGCCGAGACGGTGCCGGACCGCGTGCTTGTCGGGGCGGATACGGTGGAGCTGATCGACATCCCGCCCGCCGAGCTGCTGGAGCGGCTGCGCGCCGGCAAGGTTTATCGGCCGGACCAGGCGGAGCGGGCGCTGCGCGGCTTCTTCCGCGAGGGCAACCTGGCGGCGCTGCGGGAGATGGCGCTGCGCCGCACGGCGGAGCGGGTGGAGGCCGATGTCACCGGCTATATGCGCGCCAATGCCATCGCCGGTCCCTGGCCGAGCGGGGAGCGGGTGCTGGCGCTGATCGGCGGGGAGCCGGGTGCCGTCGCCGTGGCGCGGCAGGCCCGGCGCATCGCCGATGCTTTGCGGGGCCCGCTGCTGGCGCTGCATGTCGAGCGGCCTTCGGCGCCGGAGGACGGCGGCGCGGCCGGGGCGGCGCTACGCGAGGCGGAGGCGCTCGGTGCCGAAGTGGAGACGGTGGTCGCCGCCGACCTGCCGCGTGCCATCCTCGCCCATGCCAGGGCGAGGAACGCTTCCCACATCGTGCTCGGGCGGGGCCGACCTCCGGCCTGGCGGCGGCTGACGGGGCGGACGCTTTCCGCCGCGCTGCTCCGGCAGGCGGGCGATTTCGCGCTGCATCTCGTCCCCGAGCCGGCCCTGCCGGTGGCGCCGCTGCCGGGGCGGCGCGGGCTTCCCCGCCGGATCGGCTTCGCCGCGGTGCCGCTGCTGGTCGCGGCGGCGACGCTCGTCGCCTTCGCCACCGACGGCATCGTGCCGGAAGGGGCGATGGGGATGATCTACCTCGTCGGCATCGTCGCCGCGGCGGTCGGCTTCGGCGCGCTGCACGGGCTGGCGGTGGCGGCGCTCTCCTTCCTGGCCTGGAACTACCTCTTCCTGCCGCCGCGCTACACGCTGACCATTGCCGCGGCGCAGGATGTGGTGGGCGTCGTCGTCTTCAGCCTGGTCGCGCTGTTGCTGGCCGGGACGACGGGTGGGCTCGGCCGCTCGGTGCGGGCGGCGCGGGCGCGCCTGCTCGGCCTTCGGCGGCTTGTGGAGTTCAGCCGGCGGCTCGGGGCGCCGGGGACGCAGGGCGACCTGCTGGATGCGGTGGCGCGCGAGGCGGAGCGCATCGCCGGCCGCCCGGCCTGCGTGCTGATGCCGCTGCCGCCCGCGCCCGGCCAGACCGGGCCGGAACCAGTGCTGCGCGCCGCCATCCCCATCGACGCCGAGCCGGACGAGGCCGCCATGGCCGCCGCCCGCTGGGCGCTCTCCCATGGCCGGCCGACCGGGCGCGGGACGGATACGCTGCCGGCGGGAACGGTATGGCAATTCCGGCCGATGCGCACGGCGCGCGGCCTGGTCGGGCTGGTCGGGCTGCAATTGGGCGAGGCGGCGCGGCTGGAGACGGAGACGGACCGAACGCTCGATGCCTTGCTCGACCAGGCCGCCGTCGCCATCGAGCGGGTGGAGCTGATCGAGGGCGCCGCGCGCGATGCGGCGCGAGCCGAGACGGAGCAGCTGCGCCTCGCGCTGCTCACCTCGCTCGGGCACGACCTCCGGACGCCGCTGACCTCGATCCGCGGCGCGCTCGGCACCCTGCGCGGCTCGGGCGAGGCGCTGGCGCCGGCGGTGCGAGAGGATCTGCTCGCCGCGGCCGAGGAGGAGACGGTGCGGCTGACGCGCACCATCACCAACATCCTCGACATCGTGCGGCTGGAGAACGGTCAGGTGGAGCCGCGCAAGGAACCGGTCGACCTCGCCGAGGCGGTGGAAGCGGCGGCGGGCCGGCAGGAGCGTGCCACAGGTCGGGCGATCGAGCGCCACCTCGATGCGCGGCTGCCGGCGCCACGGCTCGATCCCGCGCTGCTCGACCAGGTGCTCGGCAACCTGCTCGACAACGCGTTGAAATTCTCGGGTCCCGAGGGCCGCGTCTTGGTCGCCGCGCGGCGGGAGGGGCACGAGGTGGCGCTGGCCGTGGAGGATGACGGGCCGGGTATTGCGGCGGAGGCGCTGGGGCGAGTCTTCGATCCCTTCTACCGTGCCAGCCGCACCGACCGGATCGCCGCAGGCACCGGGCTCGGCCTCGCCATCGCCCGCGGCCTGACCGAGGCGATGGGCGGCCGCATCGGCGCGGAGAGCCCGGTCGCGGCCGGCGGACGGGGCACGCGGGTGACGCTGCGCTTCCCGGCATGAGCGGTGCCGGCCCCCGCATCCTCGTCATCGATGACGAGCCGCAGATCCACCGTTTCCTCGGGCCCGCGCTGGAGGCGGCGGGCTATGCGCCGCTTCGGGCCGAGACCGCCGCGGAGGGGCTTCGTCTCGCCGCGATCCGGGCACCCGCTCTGGTGCTGCTCGATCTCGGCCTGCCCGATCTCGACGGGAAGGAGGCGCTGGCCCGGCTGCGCGCCTTCAGCCTGGCGCCGGTCATCATCGTCTCCGCCCGCGACCGGGAGGCGGAGAAGGTCGCGGCGCTGGATGCCGGCGCCGACGACTATGTGGAGAAGCCCTTCGCCCTGGCCGAGCTGCTGGCCCGCATCCGCGCCACCTTGCGCCGGGCCGCGCAGGCGGCGGGCGAGCCGGATCCGGGCGCGACCTTGCGGCTTGGCGCGCTCGAGGTTGATCTCGGCCATCGCCTCGCCCGCGTCGGCAGCGAGGCGCTGAAGCTGACGCCGCGGGAGTGGGAGCTGCTGGTCGTGCTGCTCAAGGCCGGCGGACGGGTGGTGACGCAGCGCCAGCTCCTCACCGCCGTCTGGGGGCCGGCCCATGCGGAGGATGCGCAGTATCTCCGCGTCTATGTCGGGCATCTGCGGCAGAAGCTGGGGGCGGCCGCGGGCCTGCTGCGGACGGAGCCGGGGGTGGGGTACCGGCTGGGGGGGGGAGGGGAAGGCC
>NZ_KN676113.1:3930358-3987419 GCF_000802185.1 Belnapia sp. F-4-1
CCCACCATTCCTGCCAAGCCCCGAAGCTCAGCATGGCGGTGACGGCGCCCGCGGCCAGCATCGCCAGGGCGACGGACGAGCCGCAAGCCATCGCCAGAGCGACAGCCAACGCCGCCGCCACCAGCACCCCGGGCCAGCCGAGCTCCAGCCGCAATTGCAATGCGCCGTTATGCGGGTGCAGCGGCAGCAGCTCGGTGCCGGACAGCCAGGCGGTGCGTTCCGTCGCGCTGAGCCCGAAGCGGGCCATGGCCTCCGGGCTCGGATGGTCGCGGTGGCCGGGGACGGTTCGGCTCGCCTCCATCCCCCAGCCGAGCAGCGGGCGGTCCGCGATGCGTCCGATCACGAAGTCCCAGATCAGCAGCCGGTGCGCCGCCGAGGGCGGAATGTCGGCCGCCGGCACGCCGCGCGCGAGGACCGGCCCGAGCAGCATCGGCATGGCGACGACCGCCACCGCCAGCGCCGCGCCGAGCCCCGGCCGCGCCAGCCGTGGCAGCAGCAGCGCCAGCCCACCGACCAGCAGCCCGGCCAGCACGGCGAGCTTCGCCGCCTCGCCCGGCAGCAGCACCAGGACGATGGCGCCGGCGCCGATCACCCCGGCGCGCAACAGGCGCGGCAGCGGCGCCGCCGCCACCAGCGGCAGCCAGAGCGCCATGGCGGAGGCAGCCGGCTTCAGTCCGAAGGCGAGCGTCGGCGGGATCTCCTTGAGGCCGCGCACGGCGGCACGGATGGCGTTGCCCGTCGCCGCATCCAGTCCGGCGAGCAGGATGCCGGCGGCCAGGCCGCCCGTCGCCGCCAGCAACAGGCGCCGATGCGCCGCGGCGTCATCCGCCGCGACCGCACGCGCCGCCGCCGCGCCGAGGGCGACGAAGCCGCCAAGCTGCAGCGAGGTGCCGAGCGCCCGCAGCGGCTCGATCGCCCAGAGCGCCGTCACGGCGCCCCAGGCGAACAGGCCGATTGCAAGCCAGGACGCCGCACCGCGTGGCCAGGGCCAGGCGCCGCGCTGCCGCCAGTGGGCGAGCACCGCGAGCAGCAGCCCCACCACCGCGATGGGGGCGAGGGCCTTCGACTGCAGCACCCCTGCCACCGGGCCGACCGCGAGGGCTGCGGCGACCGGCAGCGAAGGAGACCAGGCGGGCCGGGTCAAACGGCGGCGATGCTCTCGCGGCGCACCTGCACCATGACCTCGTCCAGCGACTTCGCCACGCGGTTCAGCATCTCGTCCACCTCCTCCTCGGAGATGATGAGGGGCGGGGAGAAGCCGATGCTGTCGTTGGTCATGGCGCGCATGATGACGCCATTCTCCTCGCCGAGCTTGGTCAGACGTCCGCCGACCTTCTGCGCCGGGTCGAAGTTCCGCTTCGCCGCCTTGTCGGCCACCAGCTCGATGGCAGCGATGAGGCCGGTGCCGCGCACCTCGCCCACCATGGGGTGGTCGGCGAAGCGGGCGCGGAGCTGCGCCTGCATATGCGCGCCGACCCGCTTTACATGGCCGCCGATATCCATCTCGTCGTAGATCTTCAGCGTCTCGATGGCGACGGCGGCCGGCACCGGATGGCCGGAATAGGTGAAGCCATGGCCCCAGGTGCCGACCGAGGAGGAACCCTCGGCGATGCCCTGGAACACCTTCTCGTTCACCAGCACCGCCGAGATCGGCAGGTAGGAGGCGGAGAGTGCCTTGGCGCAGACCAGGATGTCGGGCTGGATGTCGAGGGTCTGCGAGCCCCAGTAGCTGCCCGTGCGCCAGAAGCCGCAGATCACCTCATCGGCGACGAAAAGCACGTCGTACTTCTTCAGGACAGCCTGGATCTTCGGGAAGTAGCCCGCGGGCGGCAGGATCACGCCGCCGGCGCCCATGATCGGCTCGGCCCAGAAGGCGGCGACGGTTTCCGGGCCCTCGGCCAGGATCTTCTGCTCCAGTTCCTCGGCGAGGCGGGTGGCGAAATCCTCTTCGGACTCGCCGGGCAGGGCGTTGTGGTAGTGGTGCGGCGTCGAGACATGGTGGAAGCCGGCGATCGGCAGGTCGAAAAGCTTGTGGTTGGCCGGCAGGCCCGTCAGCGAAGCGGCGGCGAGGGTGATGCCGTGATAGCCCTTCAGCCGGGCGATGATCTTCTTCTTCTCCGGCCGCCCGATGGCGTTGTTCATGTACCAGATCATCTTGATCGCGCTGTCATTCGCCTCCGACCCGGAATTGGCGAAGAACACCTTGCTCATCGGCGAGGGGGCGCGCTCGATCAGCATCTCGCTGAGGTCGATCAGCGGCTCGTGCGACTTGGCGGTGAAGGCGTGGTAGAAGGGGAGCTTCCGCATCTGGTCGGTGGCGGCCTGCACCAGCCGCTCGTTGTCGAAGCCGAGGCTCGCGCACCAGAGGCCGGCGACGCTCTCGATATACTCCTTCCCCTGCTCGTCGAAGACGCGGACGCCCTTGCCGCGGCTGATCACCAGCGGGCCGTTCTGCAGATGCGCCTTGTGGTCGGTATAAGGATGCAGCGCATAGGCGATGTCGCGGGCGGCATTCGAATTGCGGGGCGGATTCATGGCAGCGGCCTTCCTGACGGATGGGGGAGTGTAGGCGCGGAATGGCAGAGAACCCAAGACCCGGCGGTGAGCCGGTGCTTCGTAGCGTGGTTGGCCGCGTCGCGGCGCTCAACCTCGGCTATTTCGGCGTGGAATTTGCGGTCGCACTGGCGATCGGCTCGGTCGCGCTCTTTGCCGACAGCATCGATTTCCTCGAGGACGCGGCGATCAACCTGCTGATCCTGATAGGGCTGGGCTGGGGTGCGGCGGCGCGGGCACGGCTCGGCATGCTGCTGGCGCTGCTGCTGCTGGTACCGGCCCTGGCGACGCTCTGGACCGCCTGGAACAAATTCGGCGCGCCCCTGCCGCCGGCGCCGCTGCCGCTCACCCTGGCGGGCGCCGGTGCCCTGCTGGTCAATGGCTGCTGCGCGCTGATGCTCGCCCGGGTGCGGCAGCGGGGCGGCAGCCTGACCCGCGCGGCCTTCCTTTCCGCCCGCAACGACGTCCTGGCAAATCTTGCGGTCATCGGCGCTGGGCTCGTCACCGCCTTCCTGTGGGACTCGGTCTGGCCGGACCTCCTGGTCGGGCTCGCGATCGCGGCGATCAACGCCGATGCGGCCTGGGAGGTCTGGGAGGCGGCGCGGGCGGAACACCAGGCCGCGAAGGCCTGAGCCGCGCTGTGGACGGCACCGTGCGGTGGATGGCAAGGTCCGCCGCCAAGGACGGGTTCGAACCATGACCGAAATCAAGCCGCATGCCTCCCATTGGGGCTATTTCGATGCCGTGGTCGAGAATGGCCGCGTCACCGGAGTGCGCCCCTTCGGGCCGGACCCTTTTCCCGGCAGCCTGATCGAGGCGGTGCCGGATGTGGTCCATGCGGCCTGCCGCATCGATCGGCCCTATATCCGCCGCGGCTGGATCGAGGGACGGCGGCGCGGGCATCTGCGCGGCGGCGACCCCTTCGTGCCCGTGTCCTGGGACGAAGTGACGCGCATCCTCGCCGAGGAGACGGCGCGGGTCAGGGCCGAGCATGGCGCGACCTCGATCTTCGGCGGCTCCTACGGCTGGTCCTCGGCCGGACGCTACCATCATGCGAAGACGCAGTTGCAGCGCTTCCTCGGCCTCGGCGGCGGCTTCACCTCCTCGGTGAATGCCTATTCCTATGCGGCGGCGCAGGCGCTGATCCCGCATGTGCTCGGCACCAACGAGGTGCTGCTCGGCCGCGTCACCGACTGGCAGGCGATCGCCCGGCATGCCCGGCTGATGCTCTGCTTCGGCGGGCTGGCGGCGAAGAACGGGCTCGTCGCCTCGGGCGGGCAGGGGCGGCACGAATACATGCCGTTGATGCGACAGGCGGCCGCCGCCGGGGTGCGCTTCATCAACGTGTCGCCCTTCCGCGGCGATACCGAGGCGGAGATCGGCGCGGAGTGGATCCCGATCCGTCCGGGGACGGACACCGCGCTGCTGCTGGCCATGGCGCATGTGCTGCTGGCGGAAGGGCGGGAGGACCGTGCCTTCCTCGCCACCCATTGCACCGGCTGGGACCGGCTGCGGGCCTATATCCTTGGCGAGAGCGACGGCCAGGCGAAGACGCCGGACTGGGCCGCGCCGATCACCGGCATCCCGGTCGGGACGATCCGCCGCCTCGCCCTCGACTGCGCGGCGCAGCCAGCCATGCTGACCGCCGCCTGGTCGCTCCAGCGGGCGGATTACGGCGAGCAGCCCTATTGGATGCTGGTGGCGCTCGCCGCCATGCTCGGGACCATCGGCAGGCCAGGCCAGGGCGTCGCCTTCGGCTATGGCAGCATCGGCGGCATGGGCGTGCCGCGGCGGGAGCTGCCCGCGGTCTCCTCGCCCGGCATCCGCAACCCGGCCGGGCTCGCCATCCCCGTCGCGCGGGTGACGGAGCTGCTGGAGCGGCCCGGCGAGGTGCTGGAGTTCAACGGTCAGCGCATCACCTTGCCGGATATCCGCATGATCTGGTGGGCCGGCGGCAACCCCTTCCACCACCACCAGGACCTGCCGCGGCTGCAGCGCGCCTGGGCGCGGGCCGAGACCGTCGTCGTGCAGGAGCCCTGGTGGACGGCGCTCGCCCGGCAGGCCGATATCGTGCTGCCGGCGACGACGACGCTGGAGCGGAACGACATCGCTTCCAGCAACCGGGACCGCTTCGTCCGCGCCATGCACCAGGCGGTTCCGCCCCAGGGCCAGGCACGGAACGATGCCGACATGCTGGCCGATGTCGCCGATGCGCTCGGCTACCGCGACCGCTTCACCGAGCAGCGGGACGAGGGCGCCTGGCTGCGCCATCTCTATGGCCAGTGGCGGGTTGCCTGCGGGCGGCTCGGCTTCGAGGCGCCGGATTTCGAGCGCTTCTGGGCCGAGGGGCATGTCGAGGCGCCGCCCGTCGCGCCGGGCGAGGAATACACCCAGTTCGCCGAGTTCCGCGCCGACCCGGAGGGCGAGCCGCTCAACACGCCCTCGGGCAAGGTGGAGCTGTTCAGCGAGACGGTCGCCAGCTTCGGCTATGACGACTGCCCCGGCCACCCGGTCTGGCGGGAGCCGCGGGAGTGGCTCGGCGCCCCGGCCGCCGCGCGCTTTCCGCTGCATCTGCTGTCCTTCCAGCCGGCGACGCGGCTGCATGGGCAGCTCGACCCCGGCCGCGTCGCGGCGGCCGGCAAGATCCAGGGGCGGGAACCCGTCCATTTGAGCCCGGAGGACGCTGCGGCGCGCGGCCTGAAGGAGGGCGACATCGTCCGCATCTTCAACGATCGCGGCGCCTGCCTCGGCGGCGTCAGGATCAAGGAGGGGATGCTTCCGGGCGTCGCTGCCATGGCGACCGGCGCCTGGTACGACCCGCTCATCCCCGGCGATCCGGATGCCCTCTGCGTCCATGGCAACCCGAATGTTGTGACAGCGGATATCGGGACCTCGAGGCTCGGCCAGGGGCCTTCGGCGCAGTCCTGCCTCGTGCAGGTGGAGCGCTGGGAGGGGGCGCTGCCGCCGGTGACCGTGCACCGGCCGCCGCCGATCGTCGCGGCATGATCGGCCGGCGCACCCTGCTGGCGGCGGGAACCGCGGCGCTGGCCGCCCCGGCGCTTGCCCTCGACCTCGGCCCGCTCGCCCTGCCGGTGAAACAGGACGACACGGTGGCGCCCGGCCATCGCCGCGACGTGCTGATGCGCTGGGGCGACCGCGTCACCTTCGACGCGCCGCGCTGGACGCCGCGCACGCCGGACCCGGATGCCGTCGCCGCCCAGTTCGGCTGGGATGCACGGGTGCTCGGCATCGCCGTGCCGCAGCAGCCGGCGGCCGATGGCGTGCCGCGCGCCATCCTCGCCGTCGCCCATCCAACCGTCGATCCGGCGATGGCCTTTCCGGGCGGGCAGGACCAGCCGGCGGCGGCGGCGGCCATGCAGGGCGCCTCGCTGCTCAACGTCGAGCGGCAGGCGGGGCGCTGGGTGGTGGTGGATGGAGGCTACCAGAACCGGCGGCTCGGCATATCCACCCTCTGCCGGGTCTCGGGCGGCGGGGCGGTGCGCGGGGTGCTCGGCATCCGCGGCGGCTGCGTCACCCCCTGGGGCACGCTGCTGCTGGCCGAGGGCGATCCGGGCTTCTGGCAGGGGCGGCTTGGCGGGCTGGACCCGGCCATCGCCGATGGCGCCGGCTACGGCTTCGTCGTCGAGCTGAATCCCTTCGACCCGCAGTCCGTGCCGGTGAAGCGCCGGGCACTCAGCCGCTTCGCCCATGGCGACGTGGCGGCGGCGTTGAGCCGGGACGGTCGCGCGGTGGTCTACATGACCGACCGGCGGGCCGCCGGCTTCCTCCTCCGCTTCGTCTCCGCCGGGCCGGCTTCGGGAGACCGGGCGCTCGATGCAGGCACGCTCTTCGTCGCCCGGCTGGAGGGCGGCCGGCTGAACTGGATTCCGCTGCCCGAGGGCGCCCCGCTGCCCGAGGCGGCGCAAGCGGCGGGCGGGACGACCTTCGACACGCCCTCCGGCCTCGGCCTCGATCCGATGGGGCCGCGGCTGCTGCTGGCTTGCCATGGCAGCCCCGCCCGCCCCTCAGGCCATGTGATCGAGCTTTCCGCCGATGGGGGGGATGACGGGGCGGCGGGGGCCGCGGCGCGGCTGCTCTTCGCCGCCGGCGATCCGCGCGGGCCACAGGCGCGCTATGGCGAAGCCGGGCTGCCGCCGGGCAGCGCCTGGCCCGAAAACCCCGATACCGTCACCGTCGATGCGCGTGGCCGGGCCTGGATCGGCACCGACCGCCTCGGCCGCATCGGCCTGCGGGCGGAGGGCCTCTATGCCTGCGACCTGGCGGGGCCTGGGCGTGGGGTGCCGCTGCCTGCCTATGGGGCGCCGCGCGGCGCCTCGATCGGCGGTGCGGCGCTGACGCCGGATGGGGAGACGCTGTTCTTCGGCATCCGCCATCCCGGAGCCGAACCAGGGGCCAGCTTCGACCGGCCCGGCACGCGCTGGCCGGAATTCGAGGCGGGGGTGCCGCCACGCAGCGTGCTGGCAGGGCTCACCCGGGTCGGAGGCGGACCGGTCGGCGGCTGATCAGGCCCGCGTCAGCGCGGCGACCGCCCGGTCGATCTCGGTCGCGGCGCGGTCGACCCGGCCTTGCGTCAGCTGGGCCCGGGCTTGCCGCAGGGCGAGCAGGGATTGCAGCACCTCCGCCCGGGGCGCGAGGCCGCCCGTGCGCATGCCCAGCTCCTGCTCGGCCCGGTCCAGCTCCATCCGGGCCGCATCGGCCTTGTTCTGCGCCAGTTCCGTGCCGACCGAGATGAGCGCATCGAGCGCCGGGGCGATATCGAAGCCGGGGCGGGCCGTGCCGTGCAGCGGCTCCATCCGCGGGTCGGGGCGGCTGCGGTGAGACATGACGGGAGGCACCTTTTCGTGCGTAGGCCGGGTCGTCCGTCCAACGTCCTGCCGACCCACCGGCTGCCTCGCCGCGTTTCACCCGGACGATGACATTCCCGCTACCTTACCGGGTAAGCGTCCGGAATGTCCAACTTCAAGTTGATATCCGCCTACCGTAACGAGAAGCGCACCGGCACGGTCAGCTCGACCGGGTCGCCCGCCATTTCCGCCGGCGGAGCGGGGAGGGGGGAGGCGCTCTGGATCATGGTCTGCACCGCCTGGTCGAGGGACGGGTCGCCGGCGCTGCGCTCGATCCGGTAGCCGACAACCGTGCCGTCGCGCCGCATGCGGAAGCGCAACAAGGCGACGCCCTGGGCCCGGCGCCAGCGTGCCTCGTCCGGGTAGCGGCGATGGCGCTCGAGGGCGCGCATCAGCAGCGCCGTGTAGCTCGGCGGCGGCGCGGCGGCGACCGGTGCGGCGACCGGGGCCGGCGGGGCGGCAACGGGCTGCACCGGCGCGGGCGGGGCCTCGGCGACGGTGGGCGTCGCCGGGCGCGGCGGCGGGGCCGGCCGGCGCGGGGTGGTGACCGGCTTCGGCTCCGGCGGCGGGGGCGGCGGCGGCAGGGGCAGCTCCGCCACCTCGGCGGGGGGCGGCGGCTCGGGCGGCGGTGGCTCGACCTGGGGCGGCGGCGGCTCGGGCGGCGGTGGCTCCGGCGGGGGCGGCTCGGCCATGACGACGGGCACCGGGGGCGGCGGCTCCGGCGGCGGGGCGGGCTGCGGCAGCGGCGCCTCGGCCACCGGTTCAGGCGGCGGCTCGGCCTCCGGCTCGGGCGCGGCGGGAGCCGGCATCTCGATCAGCATCACCGGCATCACCGGCTGCTGCTCGGCGGGCAGGCCGTGCAGCAGCACGGCGGCGCCCGCGGCATGCAGGCCGAGGGAAAGGCCCCAGGCGATATGGCGGGCGCGGGGCATGGGCTCAGCGCACCGGCGCGGCCGCGGGCGCCGCCGGCGGGTCGCCGCCGGGCAGGGAAACCAGCGCCACCTTGGTGATGCCGGCACGCTGGACGAGGCCCATCACCCGCAGCACCTCGCCATAGTCGAGGCCGCGGTCGGCGCGAAGATGCAGCGCCCTGTCTGGCGTCTCGGCATGGATGGCGACGAGCCGCGGCTCCAGCGCCTCCTGCGGCACCGCCTCCTTGTCGAGGAAGAGGCCGCCCTCCTTGGTCAGGCTCAGCTCCAGCGGCGGCGCCGGCGGGCTGAGCGGGGCAGCGGCAGTCTTCGGCAGGTCGAGGGCGATGCCGGCCGTCATCATCGGCGCCGTCACCATGAAGATGACGAGCAGCACCAGCATCACGTCGACCAGGGGCGTGACGTTGATCTCGGACACGGGCTGGGCGTCGTCCTCGTCGCCCATGCCGGAGGGAAGCTGCATGCTCATGCCGGCTCACCCACCTTGCGCCGGCCCTCCAGCACCGCCGGGCGGCGTGCCAGGCGCCCGGCGAGGCTCGCCGCCGCGCCCATCGCCTCGGCCCGGATGCGGGAAAGGCGGATGCTGTTGCGGTTGTAGGCGATCACCGCGGGGATGGCGGCCACGAGGCCGATCGCCGTGGCGAAGAGCGCCTCGGCGATACCGGGGGCGACGGTGGCGAGGCCGGTATCCTGCTTCGCCGCGATGTCGAAGAAGCTGTGCATGATGCCCCAGACCGTGCCGAACAACCCGACGAAGGGGCTGACCGAGCCGATGGTCGCCAGCAGCGGCAGGCCCGGCTCGGCGCGGCGGAGCGTTGCGGTGACGGCGCCGCGCATGGCGCGCTCCAGCCGGTCGCGGAACTCGCCGGCGCTCTCATGCGGGTCTCGCCCCTCGCGCCATTCGGGCAGCCCGGCGCGCAGCACGGCGCCGGCCAGGCCGTCTTTCGCGGCATCCCCCTCGGGGGGAAGGATGGCGCCGGAGGCGGCGAGGGCGGCGAGGCTCGCGGCCTCCCGCTTCAGCCGGTGGAACAGGACAGCCTTCTCGATGATGATGGCCCAGCAGGCGAGCGAGGCCAGCAGCAGCAGCGCCATCACCCCCTGCACGACAGGGTCGGCATTGAGGATGAGGCTCTGGATGGTGAAATCGGGGGCGGGCGCCGGGTTCATGCGGGTTTCCCTTGCAGGACGGCAATGCGTCGGCGGTTGCGGCGACGCAGCAGCCAGGCAGCGAGGCCGGTGACGAAAAGAACGGGCATGGCAATGCCCGAGAGGGAGACGAGGATGCGTCCCGGCCAACCGAGCAGCGCGCCGCCATGCAGCCAGCGCTGCATGGCAAGCACTTCCTCGCCGAGGCTGCGGGTGCGGGGGCCGCGCTCCTCCGTTACCGCGCCGGACCAGGGATCGACGGCGAGGAAGCTGCGAACGCGGACCTCGGCGCTGCCGTCGGCGGGGCGGAGCGAAACCTGCCAGGCCTGGCGCTGCCGGCTGGGCAGCGTGACGCCGGTCGCCACCTGACCCGGTAGATGGGCAAGGGCGGCGGCGACGGCGGCATCGGCATCGAGCACCATCGGATCGCGCCGCGGCGGCACGGGCGCGGGCGACGCGGGCTCCGCGATGCCGAGCGCGGGGCGAAACCAGGCGGGGAAGATGATGGCGATGCCGGAGACGGCGACGACGGTGAGCACCACCGCCATCCAGATGCCGATGACCCGGTGCAGGTCGAGGTTCAAGATCACGCTCGGCCGGCTGCGGATGGTGACGAGGGCGGCGCCGAGCGAACCCTGCTTCGGCCACCACAGCCAGATGCCCGATAGCGAGAAGAGCAACAGCAGCACGCCGAACCAGCCCACCGCCTCGCGCCCGCCCCAGTCGCGCAGCAGCAGCGTGTCGTGCAGCTCCCGCACCGTGGCGACGAAGCCGGTGCGGCCGGCGCGCTCGCCAAGCAGCTGGCCGGTCGCCGGGTCGATGAAGGCGGAGGGGCCAGGCGGAGTGCCACGCTGGCGGGGCGGGCTGACGATCCAGACCGGCCAGACCGCATCGGGCGGGCGGATACTGCCGGCCGGGCGGCCCGTCGCTGCCTCGGCCGACGTCAGAATGGCTGCGTAGTTGAGATCAGGGTTCGGCGGCCCGCTCGGGCGGAAGAGCTGCGGGTTCAGCGCCGCGTCGATCTCGCGCTGGAAGGAGAGGATGCTGCCTGTCACGCCGAGCAGCAGCATGACAAGGCCGAGGACCAGCCCGAGCCAGCGATGACCGAAAAGCAGGGCGCGGCGGACGGTCACGCGTCGGCCCAGCGGCGGAGCAGGTTGTGGTACACGGCGGTCAGCTCCGTCGGCGCGCTGTGGCCCGCCGGCAAGTCGCCGCGGGCGCGGTTGATGGCCATGTCGAGATCGAAGAGCAATGCGCGTTGGCCATCATCGCGCACCATGCTCTGAATCCAGAAGAAGCTCGCCAGCCGCGAGCCGCTCGTCACCGGTGCGACGCGGTGCAGGCTGGTCGCCGGATAGACCACCGCATCGCCGGCCGGCAGCTTCACCCGCTTCTCGCCATAGGTATCCTCGACGATCAGCTCGCCGCCCTCATAGCCCGCCGGGTCGCTGAGGAACAGGGTGCAGGAGACATCCGTGCGGATGCGGTGCGGCGTGCCGGTGATCTGGCGGATGGCGTTGTCCACATGCGCGCCGAAGGTCATGCCCGGGTCATAGCGGTTGAATAGCGGCGGGAAGACGCGCAGCGGCAACACCGATGAGATGAAGAGCGGGTTGCGCTCCAGCGCGGCGAGCACGATCTCGCCGAGGGCGCGATGTTCCGCGGAGGCCTCGGGAATTTGCAGATTATCCTTTACCTGCGCCGATTGATGGCCGGCGGTGACGCGCCCATCCACCCAGGGCGCACGCGCCAGCAAAGCCCGCGTTTCCGCGAGCCTTGCCGCATCCAGCACCTCGGCGATGTGGAGGAGCATGCCTAGTACCGCGCCGTGAGGCTGGCGATGATGGTGCGCCCGGCGCCCGGCGTGATGTTCCCCGCATAGACGCCTTCGTAGAACCGCTTGTCAGTGAGGTTCAGCGCATTGACCCGGATACCGAGCTGGTCGGTGATCGCCCAGGCGATGGCGGCGTCATAGCGTACATAGGCGGGCGCGATGACGGTGTTGGCGTTGTTGCCGTAGCGCTTGTCGATATAGCTGAGTCCGCCGCCGAGCTGCACGCCATAGGGCAGGTCGTAGCTGGTCCAGAGCGTCGCGGTGTTACGCGGCGTGTTCAGCAGCTCCTTGCCGACCTCGGCCGCGGTGTTGGAGCGAGTGATCTGCGAGTCGATATAGGTATAGCCTGCGATGACGTTCCAGTTGCGCGTGATGCGGCCGGCCGCCGAGATCTCGAAGCCGTCCGAGCGTTGCTCGCCGGCCAGCACGTTGAGCGTGCCGTTTGCCGGATCCGGCGTGCGGGCATTCGTCTTCTCGATGCGGAAAACGGCGCCGCGGATGGCGAGGTCGGGCGTGATGTCCCAGCTCGCGCCGACCTCGAAGGAGCGGTTCTTCTCGGGCGCCAGGCTGGCGGTGTTGGGCGCGAGGGTCAGCGCCTCGGCGCTCGGGTTGAAGGAGGTGCCGGCCGAGAAGTAGGTGCGCACCGTGCTGGTCGGCTTGAAGACCAGCGCGCCGCGCCAGCTGAACATGTCGTCTACGCGGTCGAAGCGCGTGGTCGCGCCGGTGGCGCCGGCGAGGCTGTTGAAGCGGGCGTCGAAGCGGTCGTAGCGGCCACCGACCAGCACTTCGAAATACTCGCCGATGCGGATCTGGTCGGAGGCGAAGAGGCCGAGGGTATAAGCGGTGGTGTCCGCGTCGGTGTTGACCGAGAGGGTCTGGTCGAAGGCCTGGTAGAAATTCGGGTTGAACAGCGTCGCGGCCGGCCGGTTGTTGCTGGTGAAGCGGGTGAGCTGCGAGGTCTCGCGCCCGAGCTCGAGCCCGGCGACGATCTGGTGCCGCAGCGGGCCGGTATTGGCAGTGGCGCGCAGCTCCGTCTGGTTCTGCAGGATGGTGTCGGTGCCGCGCCGGACCTGGGGCTGGCGGTTGACCAGCACGTTGGCGAGATTGGTGGTCGGAGTGATGGCGGTGATCAGCCGCGGCGCCGTCGCGTTGAGGTCGCGGTCGTAGTTGCCGTAGCGGAAGGTGTTGCGCAGGCTGACGCCGTCGGCGAAGCGGTGCTGCGCCGTCAGCGTCATCACATTGGTCTCGGTCCGCTCGCGGTCGACGCCGGCCAGGCCGTAGAAGGTGCTGTAGGAGACGGGCGCCGGGCGGCCACGCACGATGGGGATGCCGAAATCGGGGACGTTGTCCTCCGACTGGTGCAGGAAGTGGAGGGAGACCTGGGTGTTGGTACCGAGGCCCCAGGTGACGGAGGGGGCGACGCCCCAGCGCTCGTTCGTGACGTGGTCGCGCCGGGCGATGTCCTGCCGCGTCGCCATGGCGTTCAGCCGCACGCCGACCGTACCGGAATACATCCCGATATCGGAGGTGGCGCGCAGGCCGAAGGGCGAGAAGCCGGTCAGCGTCAACTCGCCGAAATTCCGCTGCTGCGGCATGCGGGTCGAGAGGTTGATCGCGCCGCCGGTGGAGCCGCGGCCGAACATGACGGAGGAGGGACCCTTCAGCACCTCGACGCTGTCGAGGAAGAAGGGATCGCGGGTGTACTGCGCACTGTCGCGGATGCCGTCGATGAAGAAGTCGTTGCGGGCGCTGAAGCCGCGCAGCGTGAGGTTGTCGCCGGAGAAGCCGCCCTCGCCAGCGGCCAGGCTGATGCCGGTGACGTTGCGCAGCGCCTCGCGCAGCGTCGTCGCGCCGCGCTCCTCGATCAGCTCGCGCGGGACAACGGTGATGGACTGCGGCGCCTCGCGCACCGAGGTCGGCATGCGGACCACAGGGGTGTCGTCGGCGCGGTAGCGGGGCGGGTTGGCGCCCTGGACGTTCATCTCGGGCAGCGCGACGGCTCCGGCGGGCGGGGCATCCTGCGCCATCGCCGTGGGGCCAGCGGCGAGCAGGCCCATCCCGGCGAGGCCGAGGCTTGGTTGAAGGCGAGGAAGCGGAGCGCGCAGCGACGACATCTAGACGAGTTCCCAGCGTAGGCCGGGCATGGCGTAGCGCTACTGAGAATGACTCGCAATCCCAAATCGCAACGCGATATTGCAGGTCAGGGTTGCTTCACACGCCAGCGCTCGGCCCAGAGGGAACTCGGGTTCAGGTGGCCGGTCGGCTGCACGCCATCCAGCCAGCGCGGCCAGACATGTGCATCCGCGCGGAACCAGAGCGGCAGCTCCGGCAGATCCTCGGCGAAGATTGCCTGGAAGCGGGACCAGAGGGCGCGGCGCCGCTCCCGGTCCAGCTCCTGCGGCAGCGCCTCCAGCAGCGCATCCATCTCCGGGTTGCGGTAGCCGCCGTAGTTCTGCCCGGACCAATTGCGCGACTCGGTTGGGATCTCCTCGGAGTGCAGCGTCGTGCGCGGGACGTTCTCAGGAGAGGAGATCCAGGCGAAAAGGGCGGCGCCGGTGAAGCGGCGGCGAGACAGCGTCTCGCCGAACAGCACCCGCGGCGGCTCGTTGCGGATGCGTGCCTCCACCCCCACCTGCCGCCACATGCCCTGCACCACCTGCTGGACCGACTCGCGGGCGCGGTTGCCGGCGGTGGTCATCAGCTCGATCGTGAGGCGCTCGCCGGCGGCATTGCGGCGGATGCCGTCCGGCCCTGGGCGCCAGCCGGCGGCCTCCAGCAGGGCGGCGGCGCGGGCCGGGTCATGGGGCCAGTGCGGCGCGTTCGGGTCATGCATCGGGTCGAGCGGGTTGACGCCCGTCTCCGCCACCACCTGTCGCCCCTCGAAGAGCCTCGCCACGATCTGCGCCCGGTCGATGGCCATCAGCAGCGCCTGGCGGACGCGGCGGTCGTCGAGCGGCGGCGCGTCGAGGCGGAGGTCGAGATGCTCGTAGACCAGCCCTGGCTTGTACTCGATGCGAAAGCGTCCGCCGGTCCGCCGCTCCAGCGCCGCCGCCTGCTCCACCGGCAGGCCAAGCTCACCGGCGATCATGTCGATCTGCCCGGCCAGCAGCTGCGCCTCCATCGCCGCGGTGTTCTCGACGGTGCGGATCTGGATGCGGCGAAAGGCGGGGGCCGGCCCGGTCCAGGCCTCGTTCCGCTCCAGCGTGACGCCGGCGCCGGGCTGCACCGCCGTGATGCGCCAGGGCCCGGACCAGAGGCCGGGATTGGTCGTCTCCGTGTCGTAGGCCGTGCGGTTGCGGTAGCTCCGCGGCTCCTGCTGCCAGCGGGCGCGCTCGATATGCGCGGGCAGCGGCTGGAAGTCGCCGGCGACGTTGTAGTCGAAGGTGACCTTGTCGTAGCGGAGCGTCACGGTGCGCTCGTCCTCGACGATCAGCTCATAGGCCGAGCGATAGAACTCCGCCCCGCCGAAGCCGGTCGCGCCGTCCCGCCCCGCCTCCCAGGCGAAGCGCAGATCCTCGGCCGAGACGGGCCGGCCGTCGCCCCAGCGGGCATCGGCGCGGAGACGGTAGGTGACGCGGATGCCGGGCTTGCCGTCCGGCGTCGTCTCGCGCCGGGCGCCGCCATTCTCGAGGGTCGGCAAGCTTTCGCAGGCCATGCAGAGCGGCTGCCAGTCCGCGCCATGGGCGGTCAGCGGCCGCCGGGCGAAGCCCAGCACGTAGGACTTCGCCGCCATGGCGTCGATATTGGGGTGGAAGGTCGAAGGGTACTGGATGATGCCGATGGTCAGCGTCTCGCGTGGCTGGGCGAGGGCGGGCGTGGCCAGGGCCAGCAGCCCGGCCGCGGCTGCCGCGGCGGCGCGACGCATCGGCATCCGCCTCAGTCCTCCTTCGCGCGGGCTTCCGCCGCCGAGCCGATGCCGCCATGCGCCTTCGACCAGCCGACCGGGTCCTCGAGGAACTTCCGCACTTCCTTCAGCGCCCCTTCGCCGAAATAGGGCCGCTCGCGGCAGACCTCCAGCACGTCCCACCAGGTGCAGAGGTGGTGGAGCGAGAGGTTCATCCCCTTCATCGTCTCGAAGCTGCCGGGGAAGACGCCGTAGAAGAAGACGACGAAGGTGTGGTCGCAGACCGCGCCCGCATCCCGCAGCGCCTGGGCGAAGCGGATCTTGGAGGCGCCGTCGGTGGTTAGGTCCTCGACGAGGAGGGTGTTCTTGCCCTCCGGCACGTCGCCCTCGATCTGGGCGTTGCGGCCGAAGCCCTTCGGCTTCTTTCGCACATAGGCCATGGGCGCCATCATCCGGTCGGCGATCCAGGCGGCGAAGGGGATGCCGGCGGTCTCGCCGCCCGCCACGGCATCGATCGACTCGTAGCCGATGTGGCGGCCGATCTTCTCCACCGCCAGGTCGCAGATGCGGTTCCGCGCGCGGGGGAAGTAGATGATCTTGCGGCAATCGATATAGACGGGGCTCTTCCAGCCCGAGGTGAAGGTGTAGGGCTCCTCCGGGCGGAAATTCACCGCCTTGATCTCGAGCAGGATGCGCGCCGTCGTCAGCGCGGCATCCCGGTCCCAGTCGGAAGCATGTTGCATGGCCATGGCGCATTCCCCTGCCGGCGGCGTTCGGCCCATCCGTAGACGCGGCGCGGGGCGGCGTCCATGACCCAGCCGGCGGTCTGGGTGCTGGCCGATCCGCGGGCGGGCACGGCGGCGCAGGCCTTGGGCATCGCCGAGCGGCTGGGGGTGCCTTTCCGGGTGATCGAACTGCAATGGGGACGGCTGGCGCGCTGGCCGATCCCCTGGCCGAGCCTCGCCGGGTTGACGACGGAAGCCCGGTCGAGGGTCATAGATCCATGGCCGAGTCTGACCCTCTCCGCCGGCCGGCGCTCGGGCCCGGTCGCGCGCTGGCTCAGGCGGCGCGGGGCGCGGACGGTGCATTGCATGCGCCCCGGTGCCGGCGCGGCGGATTTCGACCTGCTGGTGATCGGCGCGCATGACCGCCCGCAGCCGGCGCCGAACCTGATGCAGATTCTCGGTGCCTGCCACCGCATGTCGCCCGGCCGGCTGGCCGCGGCGCGGGGGGAATGGGCGGCGCTCGCCGCCTTGCCGTCGCCGCGTATCGCGTTGCTGGTCGGCGGGCCGGTGCGGGGCGAGGGGATGCGGCCGGAGGCGGCGGCGGCGATCGGCGGGCAGGTTGCGCGCATGGCCGGCAGCGTGCTGGCGACGACCAGCCGCCGTACCGGGGCGCCGGCGACCGAGGCGCTCTCCGCGGCGCTCGCCGAGCGGCCGCATCGCCTCTTCCGCTGGGGGGAGGGCGGCGCCAATCCCTTTGCCGGGTTCCTTGCATGGGCGGATGCGGTGGTGGTGACGGGCGACAGCGTTTCCATGCTCTCCGAGGCCTTGGCGACGGCGGCACCCGTCTTCGTCGCCGATCCGGGCGGGCTCGGCCCCCGGCACCAGCGGCTGCGGGAGAGCCTGGTCGCCGCAGGTCAGGCCCGGGCGCTGGGGGAAGGGTGGTTCACCCGCCAGACACTGGACGAGAGCGCCCGGGTAGCGGCGGCGATCCGCGCACACCCCTGGGGGGTTACCGCGGCGGGGGATGCGACGAAGTAGTGGGTATGATGCAGGCCATCTTCCGCACCGCCTTCCCGCCCGCATTGCCGAGCCGGGGGGCGCGCCTCTTTCCCTTGCCCTGGCGCGACCGGGCTGGAGGCTTCTCCTGGCTGCGGGCCGCAACGCTCGCGCTGCTGCTGGCGCCGGCCGGCTGGCTGCTGGCGACCTTCCTCGCCGAGGGGCTGGGGCCGGAGCCAGCCAAGGCGGCGCTGCGGGAGATCGGCCTCTGGGCCATCCGCCTGCTGCTGGTGACGCTGGCGGTGACGCCGCTCGGGCGCATCCTCGCTTCGCCGCGGCTGCTGAGCCTGCGGCGGATGCTGGGGCTGGCGACGCTCGCCTATGCGCTGTTGCACCTGCTGCTCTACGCGGCCTACCAGGACTTCGTGCTGCCGCGGATCGCCTCCGAGATCGCGCTGCGCTTCTACCTGACGATCGGCTTTGTCGCGCTGCTCGGACTCGCAGCGCTTGGCTGGACCTCGACGGATGGTTGGATGCGCCAGCTCGGTCGGCGCTGGAGGCGGCTGCACAGCCTGATCTTCCCGATCGCGGCGCTCGGCGTCTTCCACTTCTTCCTGCAGTCGAAGTCGCAGCTCTGGGAGGCGGTGCTGGCGGCGGGGCTGGTCGCCTGGCTGGTCTTCTGGCGCCTGCTGCCGGCGGGGGCGCGGCTGCACCCCATCGCCCTGCTGCTGCTCGCCCCGGCTGCCGGCTTGGCGGCGGCGGGGGTGGAATATGCCTGGTACGCGCTGGCGACCAATCTGCCGGCGGACCGCATCCTCGCTGCCAATCTCGACGTGAGCTTCGGCCTGCGGCCGGCGGTCTGGGCCGCGGTGGCGGCGGTGGCGCCGCCGCTGCTTGCCCTGCCGGCCTGGATCAGGGCGCGCCGAAATACCCCGCCAGGTTCCGCCGCACCCGCTCCAGCACCGGCTCGCCCGCCGGCGGCAGCGGGAAGTCCTGGCCGGTGATGGTCTCGAAGGCCTCGACATAGAGCCGCGCCGCCTCGAGCACGATCTCGGCCGGGATTTCCGGCAGATCGTCCTTGTATGGGTCGCAGCGCGCGGTCACCCAGCGGCGGATGAAGTCCTTGTCGAAGCTTTGCGGCGCCTCGCCGGCCTCGAAGCGCTCGGGATAGCTCCCGGAGAACCAGTAGCGGCTCGAATCCGGCGTGTGGATCTCATCGGCGAGGATGATCCGGCCCTCGGCGTCGAAGCCGAACTCGTACTTGGTGTCGACCAGGATGAGGCCTTGCCGCGCCGCCATCTCCCGCCCTCGGGCGAAGAGGTCGAGGGCCAGCGCCGAAACCTCGGCCCATTGCGCCTCGGTCAGCAGCCCGCCCTCGATGATGCGCTCCGGCGTCAGCTCCTCGTCGTGCCCGGCATCGAAGGCCTTGGTGGTCGGCGTCAGGATGGTCTGCGGCAGCTTCTGGTTGGCCCTGAGGCCGTCGGGGAAGCGGTGGCCGTACATCTCCCGCCGCCCCGCCTGGTACATCGACAGGATGGAGGTGGAGGTGGTGCCCGCGAGGTAGTCGCGCACCACCACCTCGACCGGCATGATCCGGAGGCCCTGGCAGAGCAGCACGTTCGGGTCCGGATAGGCGATGACGTGGTTCGGGCAGATGTCCCGCGTATGGTCGAACCAGTAGCGCGCGATCTGCGTCAGGACCTGGCCCTTCAGCGGCACGGCGGTGATGATGCGGTCGAAGGCGGAGAGGCGGTCGGTGGCGATGATCAGGCGCCGCCCATCCGGCAGGTCGTAATTCTCCCGCACCTTGCCGCGATAATGGTTCGGCAGCTCGGGGATGGCCGCGTCGCGCAGGACGAGGCCGGCATAGGGGGCGAGGTCGGCAGGGCTGGTCATCCGGCGGGTGGTCCTTGCAGCAGGCGCGCGATCCTATAGCCCATCCGGTTGAGCCGCGCCGCCCTCTGCGCCATGGTGCCGGCGAGGAGACAGCCCATGAGCACCCGCAAGACATACCGCATCGCCGTCATTCCCGGCGACGGCATCGGCAAGGAGACGACGCCCGAGGGGCTGCGCGTGCTGGATGCCGCCGCTCGCCGCTTCGGCTTCGACCTCGAGCTGACCCATTACGACTGGTCCTGTGAGACCTATGCCCAGACCGGCAAGATGATGCCGGATGATGGGCTGGAGCAGCTCGGCCGGTCCGACAGCGTCTTCCTCGGCGCGGTCGGCTGGCCGGGGGTGCCGGACCATGTCTCGCTCTGGGGCCTGCTGATCCCGATTCGCCGGGGCTTCGACCAGTATGTCTCGCTCCGCCCCTGCAAGCTGCTGCCGGGGTCGAAGTCGCCGCTCGCGGGTCGCGGGCCGGAGGATATCGATTTCTACGTGGTGCGGGAGAACACCGAGGGCGAGTACAGCTCGATCGGCGGCCGCATGTTTCCGGGGACGGACCGCGAATTCGTCTCGCAGCAGAGTGTCCTGACCCGGATCGGCACCGACCGCATCATCAAGTATGCCTTCGAGCTGGCGATGACGCGGAAGCGCCGGAAGGTGACGAGCGCCACCAAGTCGAACGGCATCACCTTCACCATGCCCTACTGGGACGAGCGCTTCGCCGAGATGGCGAAGAACTACCCGGAGGTGACGACCGACCAGTTCCACATCGACATCCTCTGCGCGCATTTCGTGCAGCACCCCGACTGGTTCGACGTGGTGGTCGGCTCCAACCTGTTCGGCGATATCCTTTCCGACCTCGGCCCGGCCGTCGCGGGCTCCATCGGCATCGCCGCCTCGGCCAATATCAACCCGGAGAAGGCGCATCCCTCGATGTTCGAGCCGGTGCATGGCTCGGCCCCCGACATCGCCGGCAAATGGATCGCCAACCCCATTGGCCAGATCTGGTCGGGCGCGATGATGCTGGAGCATCTGGGCGAGAAGGCCGCCGCCGATGCCATCGTGCAGACCATCGAGCGGATGCTGGCCGAGGGCGGGCCACGTACGCGCGACATGGGCGGCCAGGCCGGCACGGTGGATGTCGGCAAGGCGCTGGCGGAGGCGGTGGCGCGGGCCTGATGGCCAACAGGCGCCCCGCGCCGGCCGCTGAGCCTCGCGGAATCCTGGTCCCGGGATACGGGCCGGGATGAGGCTACGGGGGAAAAACCTCGACCCGCATGGGATCGAGGAATTCGATCGAACCCGGTGAGCCGCCCGATCGGCCCTTGAAGGATCGAACACGCATCGCTAGCATGCTCTTCTGTTGCGAGTGATTCTCAACTCGCTTGCGACCGGAGGAGTTGGTTGATGGGTCACCTGGCCGCCGAGACCGCCGTCATAGGCCGCCGTTGCGAGCGTGCCGTGGTTACGGCCTATCGAGAGTTGCGCGAAACGGGGAATGACGACCTTTCGGCCTTCCGCGCCTGCACGACCCTCTATCGCGTGCATCACCCTGAGGCCTCGGTGCAGGAGGCTCGCCGCCTCGTCGCCGAATGGATCGACCACCATGTCGTCCGCGGCGACACCGGCCCGACCGACGGATGCGAATGCGACTGATCGTTATTCCGCCCGGGCCCAGGTGATCGCCGCCCGGGCCAGCGCATCGATGCTGTCCGCGACCGGGAAAGGCAGGGCGGGGCCCGCCGCGATGCCGAGCGGAATCTCCGTGCAACCCAGCACCACCGCCCGCGCTCCGCGCGCCACAAGGCTGCGCGCGACCTCCGCCAGGGGCGCATAGGCCTCCGCCACCCGGTTCGCCTTCACCAGCGCGATGCCGGGCGTGACCCGTTCCTCCATCTCCGCCACCTCCGGCACCAGGCATTGCCAGCCGCGCTGCTCCAGCCCCTGCTGGTAAAGCCGCATTGCGAGCGTCGCTGCCGTCCCCATCACCCCGACCGGGCCTTCCGTTACGCCGAGCCGCACCAGCTCATCCGCCGTCGCCTCGACGATATGCAGAATGGGAAGGGCGGTCGCCGCCTGCATCGCCGCATGCCAACCATGGGCGGTGTTGCAGGGGATGGCGATGGCGCCGCACCCCGCCGCCTCCAGCCCGCGAATGCCGCGCAACAGGGCCGGCAATGGGTCCTCCCCACCGCTGAGGCGGGCCGCGGTGCGGTCCGGCACGCGCGGGTCGGACCAGAGCACGGCAGGGATGTGCTCCTGGTCGCGCTCCGCCGGCGTGAGGAGGGTGAGGCGCAGCATGAACTGTGCGCTGGCCAGCGGGCCCATGCCGCCGAGGACGCCGAGGATCTTGGTCATGCCGGCACCATGCCCGATCAGGGCAGCCGCATGAAGTTCGCCGTTGCGCTGGCCCGGGCGATCAGCGCGCGCATATCCGGGTTCTCATGCCCGCCCTCGGCGGTCAGCGCCTCCATCGGGCAATAGAACTCGTGCGGCTGCGCCACCTGGTTACGGGCGAAGCCTTCGTAGTGCCGGCTCTTCAGGCCGAAGACCACGCGCACGTCGCGCACCGGCAGGATCAATGGCTGCGCCGGCTCCGCCTTCAGCATGCGGATCAATCGCCAGCGCGGCGTCGCGTCATTCGGCTGCGCCGGGCCGAGCAGCCAGTCGAGAGGGCAGTAGGCCATCAGCGAAGAGGTGGTCGGGGCGAAGCGGGAGCGTTTGTCGAGCAGGTTCTGCAGCGAGGAACAGGCCTCGATGCAGAGGATGTCGACATAAGGATCGATGGAGTCGGTGGAGAAGTGCAGCCAGAGCCCGTCCGGCAGGGTACGCAGGCGATTGGAGCTTGGCAGCTTCAGATAGGGTTGATTGGTCGCTGCGATATCGCCGGGACGACCGCGGAGCCAGGTGCCCGGCTGCTTTGGGCTGGCGACGACGCCTGGCGGGCGTTGCGGCCACTTCTTGAGTTGCGACCGCACCTGGCGATCCAGGAAGTGGGGTGGTGCGGACCTCAAAGTCTCGCTCATCGAATGTATCCCGAGCCGTTCATGCAACCAGCGCGTCACAATGTAGTGATACTAATCGAATTAGCAACGATAATTCGGGAGGTGTCTGATTTGTTCCTCAGCGGATGTTGGTAAAAGTCGGGCGAACATTCGAAATTACTTGCAGAATCTCCAGTAAACGCCTGTGAATATTTGCTTTTAGAGAAACGGTCACGACGTCCCGTTACGCGAAGCTTGCTCCCCTCGATGGGACGTGCCGGTCCCCAGGCATGAAAAAACCGGCCGGGGTTGCCCCCGGCCGGCTCGTTGTCGCTCCGGACTCGCCGGATCAGTCGCGGCGGCTGACCGGCACGTAGTCGCGTGTCGGGGCGCCACTGTAGATCTGCCGCGGCCGGCCGATGCGCTGCGCCGGATCCTCGATCAGCTCCTTCCACTGGCTCACCCAGCCGACCGTGCGGGCAACGGCGAAGAGCACGGTGAACATGTGGGTGGGGATGCCCATCGCCTTCAGGATGATGCCTGAGTAGAAATCGACGTTCGGGTAGAGCTTGCGGGAGACGAAGTAGTCGTCCTCAAGCGCGATCCGCTCCATCTCCATCGCCATGTCGAGCAGCGGCTCGTCCTTGATGCCGAGTTCGGCGAGCACCTCATGGCAGGTGTCCTTCATGATCTTCGCGCGCGGGTCGAAGTTCTTGTAGACCCGGTGGCCGAAGCCCATGAGCTTGGTGTGGGCGTTCTTGTCCTTCACCTGCCGAATGAACTCGGGGATGTTCTCCGGCTTGCCGATCTCGCCGAGCATCTTCAGCACGGCTTCGTTGGCGCCGCCATGCGCCGGGCCCCAGAGCGCGGCGATGCCGGCGGCGACGCAGGCGAAGGGGTTGGCACCGGTCGAGCCGGCAAGGCGCACCGTGCTGGTCGAGGCGTTTTGCTCGTGATCCGCATGCAAAACCAGGATGCGGTCCATGGCGCGCGAAAGGATCGGGTTGCTGACATAGGGCTCCGCCGGCACGGCGTTGAGCATGTAGAGGAAATTCTCCGCATAGCTCAGGTCGTTGCGCGGATACATGAAGGGCTGGCCGATCGAGTACTTGTAGGCCCAGGCCGCGATGGTCGGCACCTTGGCGATCAGGCGGAAGGCCGCCACCTCGCGCTGCCGCGCGTCGTTGATGTCGAGGTTGTCGTGGTAGAAGGCCGCGAGCGCGCCGACCACGCCGCACAGGATCGCCATCGGGTGCGCGTCGCGCCGGAAGCCGTCGAAGAAGCGCCGCAGCTGCTCATGCAGCATGGTGTGGTAGGTGACGTTCTTGCGGAACTCGGCGAGCTGGCTTGCATTCGGCAGTTCGCCTTCAAGCAGCAGGTAGGCGACCTCGGTGAAGTCGGACTGCTCGGCCAACTGCTCGATCGGGTAGCCGCGATAGAGCAGCACCCCGGCATCGCCGTCGATATAGGTGATCTTGCTCTCGCAGGAGGCCGTCGCACCATAGCCCGGATCGAAGGTGAAGACGCCCAGATCACCATAGAGCTTGCGGATGTCGGCCACCGCCGGGCCAAGCGTGCCGGACAGCAGCGGCAGGGTCGTGCTGCGGTTGGTCCCGTCCAAGGTGACGGTGACGGTTGGCTTGGCCGCCCCGGATTCCGTGCTGCTCATGTTGCCTGTGTCCTCGGATGTTGCGGCCGTGCCAGGAAGACGCGGTCCGGATGGTGCGGTGCAAGATATCGGGTGGTGTCGCGGCTTGGCAACGCGGCCTGGAACGGGCCGCGAACGCACGGGTTTCGCCGCTCCCGGTTCAGGACTTGGGGCGCCAGATCTCGGGCGGCGTGGCGTCGGGGGTGAACAGGCCGCGGCCAGCGTTCCGGGCAGCGGCTTCGAGACTTGCATCGGCAGGCTGAACCAGCGCCCAGCCGGCCCTAGCCAGCGCCCGGTCGAGAATGACGCCGCCGGCTTCGCAGCGTCCGAGCGCCCGGCCTTGCCGGTCCCGCCCCCGCACCAGGCATTCGACCGCCCGGCTCCGAACCAGCCGCGCCAAGGCATCCGCCGCACCGGCGGCGCAATCCTCGGCGCCGCACCGTGCAGCGCCCCGCTCCGGCACGGCGATGCCAGACAGCCGCAAGACCCGCCCGCCGAGGCGGAGCGTGTCCGCATCGACCACCATGACGTCCTGCGCCGCAGCCGTCCAACGCTGCTCCGCCGGCGCGGAGCCCATTAGCTCGCGCGGCAGGGCGACCGCCAGCAACGCCACTGCCCCGATCAGGCCGCAGCCGACGGCGAGCGCCCCCAGCGGCGGGAGGGGGGGAGGGGCAGGACGGAAAATGCGGCGCTGCCGCATGATGCGGCAGCTAGCGCTGTCGTGATCGACTCGCAATCGAACTTGATGTCGCGATCAATCAGCGAGCCAGCGCCGCCTCGTAGGAGGCCGGCTCGGTCAGCAGCACCCGCGCCACCGCCGCATCCGCCGGCTTGGCCTCGGCTGGCGGGCAGGTTTCCCGCAATGCGGCCACCTCGCTCGCCGGCACCGGGGCACGAGCCGCCCGTTGCCGTGCCAGGGCGGCGATCATGGGAGGATCGTCCAGCCGCAACCGGGCGAGGCCCGCCTCGGTCGCCTCCTCGCCGAGGCTGGTGCAGAGCGCCGGCAGCACGCCGAGCCCCTGGAGCGGCCAGCCCAGCGGCGCCAGCACGCGCGACCAGGTCACCAGCAGCTCGCCGCCATTCGGCAGCGGCATGACGAGCTGCACCAGCCCCTTGCCGGTGGTCGCGCTGCCGACGACCACGGCCCGGCCCTGATCGGCCAGCGCCGCGGCGACGATTTCCGCCGCCGAGGCCGTCCGCCCATCGACCAGCACGACGACCGGCGCCCCGCCGGTGCGGTCGCCGAGCATCGCCAGATAGACCCGCGCCGCATCCGGGTGCCGCCCCGCCGTCCGCGCCACCACCCCACCGGGCAGGAAGGCACCCGCCACCGCCACCGCCTGGCCGAGCAGCCCGCCGCGATTGCCGCGGAGGTCGAGCACCACCCCGCGCGGCCGGGCGGCGCGGGCGCCATCGGGCGGGAAGGCCTCGGCCAGCGCCTCCAGCACATGCCGGTCGGTGGCGCTGGAGAAATTGTCGAGCCGGATCCAGAGTATGTCGTCCCGTCGCTCGGCATGGACGGTCTCCGGCGGCAGCAGGCTGCGCAGCAGCCGGGCGGTGAAGCGCCGCCCGCCGCGCTGCAGGCGAAGCACCACCTCGGTCCCGGCCGGGCCCTCCAGCAGTGAGGCGGCACCGACCAGGTCATCGGCCGAGACGGAGGCCCCATCGATCGCCAGCACCCGGTCGTTAGGCCGGAGCCCTGCCGCGGCCGCCGGCCCGCCGGGCAGGATGGTCGCCAGCACCACCTCGCGCCCTCGCCCGACCGCCAGCCGCAGGCCAAGCCCCACCTGGCCGACGCGCCGGCCGCGCGCTGCCCCAGCCTCTTCCGGCGTCAGGTAGCGGCTGTAGGGATCGAGATGGTTGAACAGTTCCTCGAAGCCGCTGCGCAGCATCCGCTCCGGCCCAGCCCGGCGCAGCAGCGACGAATGCTGCCAGGCCACCTCGAAAAGGGCGGAGAGGCCGAGGGCAAGGCCGGGCGCCGTGGCATCCGGCGGCGCATTGGGCAGGGGCGGGGGGAGGGGACGGGCGGCGAGCAACCGGTCGCCGGCATTCAGCAGCAGCGTGCCGGAGCGCATCTCCGCCTTGAGCTGGGGGTCGAGCACTTCGAGGCCGCGAAGCGTCCAAAGGCCGAGATCGGCCGGCGGCGCACCTTCCAGATGCCGCTCCAGCACCGCGCCGAGCGCGGTGGAAAGAACCGCCTGCACCGGCTCCCGCGGGAAGCCCTCCTGCGCCGCTGCGCCGCGCCCGGCCAGCGCGGCGAGCAGCAGCAGGATCAGCGCCGCCGCACGCCGCGGGGCCTGGCGGGCATGCCCTGCATCAGGTGGAAGGTGAGGCCGCCGGTACGCGGCACGGCCTCGGCCAGACGAACCTCCACCGCCTGCCCCAGGGCAAAGCGCAGCCCGGTCCTCTGGCCCGCCAGGGCGTGCCGCGGCAAATCCTGCAACCATCGATCGTCCGGCAGGGACGCGAGAGGAACAATTCCCGCCGCGCCAGTCGCCTCTAGGGTGACGAACAGGCCGAAGCGTGTCACCCCAGAAATGTGTGCGGGAAACACGTCCCCGATACGATGTGCCATATAAGCCGCAAGATAGCGCTCGACGGCGTCACGCTCAGCCGCGGCGGCGCGGCGCTCGGTGGCGGTGACGTGCTCGCCGGTTTCGGGGAAGCGGCCCGCCTCCTCCTCGGTCAGCCCATCCGGCCCAAGGCGGAGGCCACGGATCAGCGCGCGATGCACCAGGAGGTCGGCATAGCGCCGGATGGGGCTGGTGAAATGCGCATAGCGCGGCAGCGCCAAGCCGAAATGGCCGATATTGTCCGGCGCATAGGCGGCCTGCGACTGGCCGCGCAGCAGCGTCTCATTGACCAGCCGCTCCTCGGCCGTGCCGCGGACCCGCTCCAGCACCCGGGCGAGATCCGCCGGCCGCACCCGGTCGCCAGGCGGCAGGGCGATGTCGAAGGTGCTGAGGAAGGTCCGCAGCCCCTCCAGCTTTTCGTCTGAGGGCCGGTCGTGGACGCGGTACATGCAGGGCTGGCCGAGCCGCTCCAGCTCCTCCGCCGCCGCGACATTGGCGGCGATCATGAACTCCTCGATCAGGCGGTGCGCGGCGAGGCGGGCGCGTGGCTCGACGGCGAGCACCCGGCCTGCCTCGTCCAGCCGGACCCGCCGCTCCGGCAGGTCGAGATCGAGCGTGCCGCGTCGGTCACGTGCTGTCTGCAAGGCGGCATAGGCGCCGAGCAGGGCATCCCGCGTCCCCGCCGGGTCCCCGCCCGCCTCGAACCCCTCATAGGTGAGGCGCGCGGCGCTCCGCATGATCCCCCGCCCGAAGCGGTGGCCGGTCTTGGTCCCGGCCGCGTCGAGGGTGATCTCGGCGAAGAGGCAGCCGCGATCCTCGCCCGGCTTCAGGCTGCACCAGCCGTTGGAGAGCGCCTCCGGCAGCATCGGCACGACGCGGTCGGGGAAGTAGACGCTGTTGCCGCGCAGCCAGGCCTCGCGGTCGAGGGCGCTGCCGGGGCGGACGTAATGCGCGACATCGGCGATGGCGACGAGCAGCCGCCAGCCATCCGCCAGTGGCTCGGCCCAGACCGCATCGTCGAAGTCGCGCGCGTCCTCGCCATCGATGGTGACGAGCGGGATGGCGCGCAGATCCTCCCGCACCTCGGGCGTGACGGCCCGCGCCGCCGCGGCCTCGGCCAGCGCCGCATCGGGCATGGCATGCGGAATGCCGTGAACATGGATGCAGAGCAGCGAAACCGAGCGAGGCTCCCCCATCCGCCCAAGCCGCTCGACGATCCGCGCCGGGCGGAGGCCCATCGGCCGGCCCGGCAGCGGCTCGGCGAGGACCAGCTCGCCCGGCTCGGCGCCGCCCGCCTCGCCTGTCGGCACCTCCCACTCGGCGCGGTGGCGGCGGTCGACCGGCTTGACCCGGCCATCCTCGAAGATGCCGAGCAGGCGCGCGGGGGCGCTGCCGATGCGCTTCACCGTGCTGCCGTCGTAGCGGCCGCGGCCGGCCGGCTTGAGCCGGGCCAGCACCCGCTCGCCCGGCGCCAGGGCCGGCTGGCCCGCGCGCTCGGGGCGCATATAGACGAGCGGCATCTCGCCCTGCTCGGCCTTCCAGCCGAGCGGCCGGGCCAGCGGGTCGCCATCCGGGTCGGTACCGAAGACCTCGACCACCGCCATCTCCGGCAGCCGTCCCGGCGCGGCGAGGCCCCGGCGGCCGGCCGGCATGACGCTGCCCTCCGCCAGTACGTCCTTCAGCAGGGCACGGAGCGCCGGGCGCTGGTCGGAGGAGAGGCCGAAATGCCGGCTGATCTCGCTCTTGCCGACCTTGCCCGGCGCGGCCTCGATGAAGCGGCGCAACTCCTCCTTGGAGGGGAGGGGGCGCTCCATCATCAGGCCTTGGCGGCCGGCTTCCGGGCCGGGGCCTTGGGGGCGGGCTTGGCCTTGGCAGCGGGCTTTTTCGCCGCCGCAGCGGCCGGCTTCCGCGCCGCCGGCTTGGCGGCCGCCTTGCACGGGGCGGGCTTGGCGGGCGCCGGCTCGGCGCCGTTCGCCTTGGCCGCCTCCGCCTTGGCGGCCGGCTTCGCGGCCTTCGCCTTGCCTTTGGCGCCCTTGCCCTTCGGCACCAGCTCCTTGCCCTTCTCGGCGAGCAGGGCGACGGTCTCCTCCAGCGTCGCATCCTCCATGACAAGGTTGCGCGGCAGGTTGGCCACCATCTTGCCATGCTGGGCATAGGGGCCGAAGCGACCCTTGCGGATCTCGACCGGGGAACCGTCCTTCGGATGCGGCCCGACGAAGCGGACCTTGGCACGCGCCTTGGCGAGCAACTCCATCGCCCGGTTCATGCCAAGCGAGAGCACATCATCCCCCGGCTCCAGCGACTGGAAGATGGAACCCACCTTGATATAGGGCCCGAAGCGGCCGAGCCCGGCCTGGATCTCCTCGCCCGATTCCGGGTCGCGCCCGATGACGCGGGGTAGCGACAAAAGCTTCAACGCCCGGTCCAGGTCGAGCGTGTCGGGATCCATGTCGCGCGTCAGGCTGGCGCGGCGGGGCTTGGTCGGCTTGCCCTTGGCATCCGTCCCGCCCTCGCCGAGCTGGACATAGACGCCATAGGGGCCACGGCGGACCGTCACCTTCTCGCCGGTCGCCGGATCCGTGCCGAGCTCGCGCGGGCCTTCGGTCAGGCCGGTCGAGCCCTCGCCCTCGGCGCCCGGGGCGATCAGCGGCCGGGTGTAACGGCATTCCGGGTAGTTGGAGCAGCCGATGAAGGCGCCCGTCCGCCCGAGGCGCAGCCCCAGCCGCCCGCCGGAGCAGGCCGGGCAGACGCGCGGGTCGGTGCCGTCGCCGCGCTCGGGGAAGAAGTGCGGCCCCAGCTCCTCGTCCAGCGTGTCGATGACGTCGCTGATCTTGAGGTCCTTGGTGGCATCGACCGCCTTGCGGAAATCGTCCCAGAAGGCGCGCATCACCGCGCGCCAGTCGATCTTGCCGCCCGAGATGTCGTCGAGCTGCTCCTCGAGCCCGGCGGTGAAGCCCGTATCGACATAGCGCTCGAAAAAATGCACCAGGAAGGTGGTGACGAGGCGCCCGCGGTCCTCGGGGAAGAACCGGCGCTTGTCGAGCTTCACATAGTCCCGGTCCTGCAGGGTCTGCAGGATGGAGGCGTAGGTCGAGGGCCGGCCGATGCCGAGCTCCTCCAGCTTCTTCACCAGCGTCGCCTCGGAGAAGCGCGGCGGCGGCTGGGTGAAGTGCTGCAGCGCCGCGACATCGCCGCGCTTCAGCGGGTCCCGCTCGCGCATTGGCGGCAGGGTGCGGCTTTCCTCGTCCTCCTGCGCGCCGGTGACGAGGCCGGCGCGGGCATCGGCGGCGCGGTCGTCCTCGTCCTCGCGGTAGAGCTTGAGGAAGCCGTCGAAGGCGATGACGGAGCCCGTCGCGCGCAGGACGGTCCTGCGGTTGTCGTCGGCGATCTCGACCGTGGTCTGGTCCAGCTCGGCCGACTGCATCTGGCTGGCGACGGCGCGCTTCCAGATCAGCTCGTAGAGCTTGCGCTGCCGGTCGTCGAGGAAGCGGGCGACGCGATCCGGCGTGTTGCCCACATCGGTTGGACGGATCGCCTCATGCGCTTCCTGCGCGTTTTTTGCCTTGGAGGAGTACTCGCGCGGTGCGCCCGGCAAGTAGTCCGGGCCGAACCCCTCCTTCACATGGTCGCGGATGGCGGTGATCGCCTCACGGGCCATCTGCACGCCATCGGTCCGCATATAGGTGATAAGGCCGACCGTCTCGCCCTGGATGTCGACGCCCTCATAGAGCTGTTGGGCAGTGCGCATGGTCTGCTGCGCGCCCATGCCGAGCTTGCGGCTGGCCTCCTGCTGGAGGGTCGAGGTGGTGAAGGGCGGCGGCGGGTTGCGGCGGACGCGGCGCTTCTCGACCGAGACGACCGAGAAGGTGCCGGCTTCGACGGCCGCCTTGGCGCGCATGGCGCTGGCCTCGTCCGGCAGGTCGAACTGGTCGAGCTTCTTCCCGTCCAGATGCGTCAGCCGCGCGGTGAAGGGCGCGCCCTGCGGCGTGGTGAAGCGGCCCTCGACCGTCCAATACTCGCGGGCCTTGAAGGCCTCGATCTCCGCCTCGCGCTCGCAGATCAGGCGCAGCGCGACGGACTGCACCCGGCCGGCCGAGCGGCTGCCGGGCAGCTTCCGCCACAGCACGGGCGAGAGGGTGAAGCCGACGAGGTAGTCGAGCGCGCGGCGCGCGAGGTAGGCATCGATCAGCGGCGCGTCGAGGTCGCGCGGATGGGCGATGGCGTGCTGGATGGCGCGCTTGGTGATCTCGTTGAAGGTGATGCGCCGGACCTCGACGCCCTTCAGCGCGCCCTTCCGCGCCAGCATGTCCTGGACATGCCAGGAAATGGCCTCGCCCTCGCGGTCCGGGTCGGTGGCGAGGAAGAGGCGGCGCGCGCCCTTCAGGGCGCGGGCGATCTCGTTGACCTGGCGCTCGCCGCGATCCTCCGACTCCCAGTCCATGGCGAAGTCCTCGTCGGGACGGACGGAGCCGTCCTTCGGGGGCAGGTCGCGGACATGGCCGAAGCTGGCAAGGACCTTGTAGTCCCCTCCGAGGTACTTATTGATCGTCTTGGCCTTGGCGGGCGATTCGACAACGACGACGTCCGTCATGGACTCCAGTCCCCCCGGCCCTGGCGGCCGGGCTTGAATTCCGGTCCCGGCGGCATCCGTCCCTAGGCCTGGCCGGTGAGCGCAACCCGGTTGCCTGGGAGCATCTCAATCTGCCCGGCCAGTTCGAGATCGAGAAGGATCGCCTGGACCGCGGAGGGCGACAGGTGGCAGCGCCGCACCACCTCGTCAACCGCTATGGCGGCGGTTCCAAGCAATTCAAAGACTTGTCCAGCCTCACCGGGCGGCAGGGCCAGGGCGGGCGAGGCATCGTGCTCCGGGCGCGGGGTGAACAGGGGTTCGGCATGCGGCGCCTCGGGCAGGTTCGGCAGCACGTCCTCGGCCGATTCGGTGATGTGCGCGCCCTGGCGGATCAGGTCGTTCGACCCGCGACAGCGCAGTTCGAGCGGGTTGCCGGGGACGGCGAAGAGCTCCCGCCCCAACTCCAGCCCCAGCCGTGCCGTGATGAGGCTGCCGGAGCGCTGCGCCGCCTCGACCACGACGATGCCCATGGCGAGCGCCGCGACGATCCGGTTCCGCCGCGGGAAATGCTGGGCGAGGGGCGCGGTGCCGAGCGGCGCCTCGGCCAGCACCGCGCCGCCCTCGGCGGCGATGCGGGCCTGAAGCGCGGCATGTTCGGCTGGGTAAGGCCGGTCGAGCCCGGTGGCGACCACCGCCACCGTCCGGCCCTCCCGCATGGCGCCGAGATGGGCGGCCGCATCGATTCCGCGCGCCATGCCGGAGACGATGACGAGTCCGGCCTTGGCCAGGTCCACGGCGAGCGCATCGGCCACGCGACGCCCGGCGGTGGAGGCGCTGCGGGCGCCGACGATGGCCACTGCGCGCGGGGCGAGCGCCGCCGGGTCGCCGAGCAGGGCGATGGCCGGCGGCGGGTCGTAGAGCGTCTCCAGCAGCGGCGGATAGCTGGGCAGGCCGAGGAAGAGGAAGCGTCCGCCCAGCTTGGCGACAGCCGCCATCTCCCGTTCCGCGAGGCTCGCCGCCGGCGGGACCAGCTTGCCCTTGCTGAAGTCGGGCAAGGCTTCGAGCGCCGCACGGGCCGTGCCGAAGCGGGCGAGCAGACGTTGGAAGATCTGCGGCCCGAGCCCTTCGGTGCGGGCAAGGCGAAGGCGGTCGAGCGTATCGGCGGTCATCGGCACAGCCATGGTTCACTGGTCAGGAACCATGGCCTTCCGCCGAAGTCCAGCATTTCGTTTTGACTTACTTACGACCGATCCGGGGCTCCGTCCCCGCCAGCAGCCGCTCGATATTCGGCCTGTGCCGAATGACGACCAGCAGGGCGATCCCCGCACTGAACAGCGCGAGGTCGTGGCGCCCGGCCACCAGCGCCAGTACCGGCGCCGCGACGCAGGCCACGAGCGCGCTCGCCGAGGAAATGCGGGTGAGGAAGGCCGTCGCCAGCCAGACCAGCGCCGCACCGAGGCCAAGCCACCAGGCCGCCGCCAGCAGCACGCCGCCGCCCGTCGCCACGCTCTTGCCGCCCCTGAAGCCGAGCCAGACGGGGAAGGCATGGCCCAGCACGGCGCCGAAGCCGGCCGCCAGCCCCGCCTGCTCGCCCCAGAGGCTGCCCGCCAACCACAGCGCAAGCGCCCCCTTGGCGATATCGAGTGCCAGGGTCGCGGCGGCGAGGGACTTCTTGCCCGTCCGCAGCACATTGGTCGCGCCGATGCTGCCGGAGCCGATGGAGCGGACGTCGCCGAGGCCGGCGGTCCGCACTAGCAGCAGCCCCCAAGGGACGGAGCCCAGCAGATAGCCGAATAGAAGGGCGAGCAGCAGGCTCATGCGGTGTAGACCCTCCGGCCAGCCTTCCAGGTGCCGATCACCCGACCCTCCAGCGCCCGCCCGTCGAAGGGCGAGTTCTGCGCCTTCCCGGGCAGGGCGCCCGCCTTGACCTGCCAGCCCCGGTCCAACTCGAACAGCACCAGGTCGGCCGCCGCGCCCTTGGCCAGCTGCCCGACCGGCAGGCCGAGCAGCCCCGCCGGCCGCGCCGTCAGCAGGCCGAGTGCCTGGAGCAGCGGCAGGTCTCCGCCATGCACCCGGGCGAGGGTGACGCCGAGCAGCGTGGCGAGGCCCGCGCCGCCCGCCTCGGCCTGGGCGAAGGGCAGGCGCTTGTCGTCGGCATCATGCGGCTGATGGTCAGAAGCGACGGCATCGATGGTGCCGTCCTGCAGCGCCGCGACCACCGCCAGACGGTCCGCCTCCGGCCGTAGCGGCGGGGAGAGCTTGGCATAGGTGCGGTAGTCGCCGATCGCCGTCTCGTTCAGGTCGAAATAGGGCGGTGCCGTGTCGCAGGTGACGGCCAGCCCCTCGGCCTTCGCGGCGCGGATGAGGTCGAGCGCCGCCGCGGTGCTGACATGGGCGAAATGCACATGCCCCCCCGTCAGGCGCGCGAGGGCGATGTCGCGCTGCACCATCATCGCCTCCGCCGCCGCCGGGATGCCGGGCAGGCCGAGCCGCGTCGCCAGCTCGCCCTCCGTCGCTGCGCCGCCCGTGGCGAGGCCGGGCTCCTCCGGATGCTGCACCACCATCCGCCCGAAGGCGCGGGCATAGGAAAGGGCGAGGCGCATGGTCCGCGCGTGGCCGATCGCCCGCCTGCCATCGGTGAAGGCGACGGCGCCGGCTTCCAGCAGCAGCCCGTATTCCGCAATCTCGCGGCCCTCGCAATGCTTGGTCGCGGCGGCATAGGGGAGGAGGGTGATGCTGCCCGTCGCCTCGCCGCGGCGGAGGACGAACTGCACGAGCGCCGGGTCGTCCAGCGCCGGATCGGTATCCGGCAGGACGCAGAGCGTGGTGATGCCGCCCGCCACCGCGGCAGCTGCTGCGGAGGCGATGGTTTCGCGATGCTCCGCCCCCGGCTCGCCGATGGCGGCGCGGAGATCGACCAGCCCCGGGGCGAGGCAGGCGCCATGGGCCTCGACGATCTCGGCGCCCTCGGGGCGGGAAAGGTTGGGGCCGTGGTCGAGGATCAGCCCGCCCCGGACCAGGAGGTCGCCCGGCGCGTCGAGGCCGGAGGCAGGGTCGAGCAGGCGGGCGCCTGCGATCAGCACGTCACGCATTTCGGCGAAGGTCCCGCGCCAGCACGTCCAGCACCGCCATTCGGCAGGCGACGCCCATCTCCACCTGCTCGCCGATGACGCTGCGCTCCGGGTCGTCGGCGATGGCACTGTCGATCTCGATGCCGCGGTTCATCGGGCCCGGATGCATCACCATCGCATCCGGCTTCGCCCAACCGAGCTTCTCCCGGTCGAGGCCGAAGAAGCGGAAGAACTCCCGCGATGAGGGGACGAGGCCGCCCGTCATCCGCTCCTTCTGCAGGCGCAGCATCATGACCACATCGGCACCGGCAAGGCCCGCCTTCATGTCGTGGAAGACCTCGACGCCGAGCCGCGCCGCCTCGGCCGGGATCAGGGTCGGCGGGCCGATGACCCGCACGCGGGCGTTCATCGCCGTCAGCAGGTGGATGTTGGACCGGGCGACCCGGCTGTGCAGCACGTCGCCGCAGATGGCGACGACCAGCCCCTCCAGCCGCCCCTTGCGGCGGCGGATGGTCAGCGCGTCGAGCAGCGCCTGGGTCGGGTGCTCATGCGTGCCGTCGCCGGCATTGATGACGCTGGCCGAGACCTTCTGCGACAGCAGGGCAGGGGCGCCGGACTGGGCGTGGCGGACCACCAGCAGGTCGCAATGCATGGCGTTCAGCGTGGTCGCCGTGTCGATCAGCGTCTCGCCCTTGTTCACCGAGGAGTTGGAGACGGACATGTTGATCACATCCGCCCCCAGCCGCTTGCCGGCCAGTTCGAAGCTGGTGCGCGTCCGGGTGCTGTCCTCGAAGAAGAGGTTGATGAGGGTCCGGCCGCGCAGCAGGTCCCGCTGCGTCTTCCCCTGCCGGTTGAGCAGGGCATAGCTCTCGGCCAGGTCGAGCAGGGCGCCGATATGCGGCGGCTCCAGCCCCTCGATGGCGAGGAGATGGCCATCGGGGAGGATGGGGAAGGAAAAGGACATCCAGGACTCGCCACTCTCAGATCGGCGGGACACTAGCCGCCGGGCGGCTGGCATCCAAGGCCGCCTGGAGCATGTAGGCCGCCGCCGCCGCATCGACCGCCGCCGCCCGCTTGGCCCGGCTGAGATCGGCCTCGACCATCATCCGGTTCACCGCCGCGCTCGACAGCCGTTCGTCCCACATGGCGACCGGCAGGCCGACCGCCGCGGCGATCGCCATGGCCCAGTCCTTCGACGCCTGGGCCGCCGGGCCGAAGCTGCCGTCCATGGAGAGCGGCAGGCCGGCGACCAGCCCGCCCACCGCCTCCTTAGCAACGATCGCGCGCAGCTCCGCGGCATTGGCCGCGAGCTTGCCCCGCTTCAGGCTGCCATAGGGGCTGGCCAGCAGCAGCGAGGCGTCGGAAAGAGCAAGGCCGACCAGCTTGCTCCCCGGGTCGAGCCCCAGCAGGCGTTGCCCCCGGGGGAGGGCCGAACGGAGGTCGGTCAGGTTGAAGAGCGCCATGCGGGGCCTTATAGCCCCCTCTCTCGTGCAGACTGGAATGGCCCATGTCCCTCGATATCGCGACGGTCCGCCGCATCGCCGCCTTGGCCCGCATCCGGCTGGAGGAGGGCGAGCTGGCCCAGGCCCAGGCGGAGCTGAACGGCATCCTCGGCTGGATCGAGCAGCTGCAGGCGGTGAACACCGAGGGCGTGGAGCCGATGGCCGGCGGCGGCGCCGTCGCCCTCCGCCCGCGCCCGGATGCGGTCACCGATGGCAGCATCGCCGACAAGATCCTCGCCAATGCGCCCGACCGTCAGGGCGACTATTTCGGCGTTCCCAAGGTGGTGGAATAAGATGCACCCGACCGACTTCACCCTGCGCGGCGCCATCGACGCGCTGAACGAGGGCATCATCAGCTCCGTCGAGCTGACGACTGCGCATCTCGACGCCATCGCGGCGCTCAACCCGCGCCTCAACGCCTACATCACCGTCACCGGCGAACAGGCGCTGGAGCAGGCCCGCGCCAGCGATGCGCGGCGGAAGGAAGGCGTGGCCGGCCCGCTCGAGGGCGTGCCGCTTGCCATCAAGGACCTGTTCTGCACGGCGGGGACGTTGACCACCGCCGGCAGCCGCATCCTTGGCCGCTTCACCCCGCCCTATGAAAGCACAGTCTCCGGCAACCTGCTGCGGGACGGCGCGGTCTTCCTCGGGAAGGCGAATCTCGACGAATTCGCCATGGGCTCGTCCAACACCACCAGCGCCTCCGGGCCGGTGGAGAACCCCTGGTCGCGCGCCAACGACCCGGATACGCGGCTGGTGCCCGGCGGCTCCTCCGGCGGCTCGGCCGCGGCCGTCGCGGCGCGGCTGGCGCTCGGCGCCACGGCGACGGATACCGGCGGCTCCATCCGCCAGCCGGCCGCCTTCTGCGGCATCGCCGGCATCAAGCCGACCTATGGCCGGTGCAGCCGCTTCGGCATCGTCGCCTTCGCCTCCTCGCTCGACCAGGCGGGCCCCGTCGCGCGCACCGTCGAGGATTGCGCCATCCTGCTGAAGTCCATGGCGGGCTTCGACCCGAAGGACAGCACCAGCGCCGATGTCCCGGTGCCCGATTTTGCCGCTGCCTGCGCCCGCGGCGTGAAGGGGCTGCGGATCGGCGTGCCGAAGGAGTACCGGCTGGAGGGCACGCCGCCCGAGATCGAGGCTTTGTGGGAACAGGGCCTCGAATGGCTGCGCGCGCAGGGGGCCGAGACGGTCGAGATCAGCCTGCCGCACACCAAGTATGCGCTGCCGACCTACTACATCGTCGCCCCGGCCGAGGCCTCCTCCAACCTCGCCCGTTATGACGGCGTGCGCTTCGGCCTGCGCGTCACGGAGCAGGGCAGCGACCTGCGCGACCTTTACGAGCGGACGCGGGCCCAGGGCTTCGGCGCCGAGGTCCGCCGGCGCATCCTGATCGGCACCTATGTGCTGAGCGCCGGCTACTACGACGCCTACTACCTGAAGGCGCAGAAGATCCGCGCCCTCATCAAGCGCGACTTCGACGAGGCCTTCGGCAAGGTCGATGCCATCGTCACCCCGGCCACGCCCTCGGCGGCGTTCGGGATGGATGAGAAGCAGGACGACCCGGTGAAGATGTACCTGAACGACGTCTTCACCGTGACGGCGAACCTCGCCGGGCTGCCGGGCCTCGCGGTCCCGGCCGGGCTCGACGCCCAGGGGCTGCCGCTCGGCCTGCAGGTGATCGGCAAGTCCTTCGACGAGGAAACGGTCTTCGCCGTCGGTGCGGCGATCGAGCAGGCGGCGAATTTCACCGCATTGCCGCGGCTGCGGGCGGGCGCCTAGCATGCTCGACATGGACCGCAGCATCGACGCGATCCGCGCCGCGGCGGCCGAGCAGCGCTTCGTCAGCTATGGCCAGATCGCCAGGGCAAGCGACGTGCCGTGGAGCATGGCGGTGCGCAGCCAGATGCGCCCGCACCTGGAAGGCGTCTGCGGCCGCATGCTGACGGAGGCCGGCGCCATGATCTCGGCCATCGTCGTCAACCAGGACAATCTGCAGACCGGCGCGCTCGATCCGCAATCCCTCTCTGGCTTCGCCGATTGCGCGAGGCGGCTGGGATTGGGCATCGTCGAGGACCGGGAGGCATTCCTCCGTGAACAGCAGCGCCTGACCTTCGGTTGGGGCGCAAGGACGGAAAGCGCATGACCTATACGATCGAAGGCCGCACCGGCCCCTGGGAAGTCGTCATCGGCCTCGAGGTCCACGCCCAGGTCACCTCGCAGGCCAAGCTGTTCAGCGGCGCCGCCACCGAATTTGGCGCCGCGCCGAACAGCCAGGTTTCCTTCGTCGATGCCGGCTTCCCCGGCATGCTGCCCGTCATCAACCAGGAATGCGTGGCGCAGGCCGTGCGCACCGGGCTTGGGCTGAAGGCGGAGATCCATCTCTGGTCGCGCTTCGATCGGAAGAACTACTTCTATGCCGACCTGCCGCAAGGCTACCAGATCAGCCAGTTCGCCCATCCGATCGTCGGCACCGGCACGGTCGAGATCACGCTGGCGGACGGCAGCACCAAGGAGATCGGCATCACCCGGCTGCATCTCGAGCAGGATGCGGGCAAGTCGCTGCACGACCAGCACCCGAGCAAGTCCTTCATCGACCTGAACCGCTCCGGCGTCGCGCTGATGGAGATCGTCTCGGAGCCCGACATGCGCTCGCCGGAGGAGGCGGGGGCATACCTCACCAAGCTCCGCCAGATCCTCCGCTACCTCGGCACCTGCGACGGCAACATGGACGAGGGCTCCATGCGGGCCGACGTCAACGTCTCTGTCCGCAAGGCGGGGGAAGGGTTCCGCACCCGCTGCGAGGTGAAGAACGTCAACTCCATCCGCTTCGTCATGCAGGCGGTGGAGGCCGAGGCGCGCCGCCAGATCGAGGTCTGGGAGGAAGGCGGCACGGTCGAGCAGGAGACCCGCCTGTTCGACACCGGCCGCGGCGTGACGCGCTCCATGCGCTCCAAGGAGGATGCGCATGACTACCGCTACTTCCCCGACCCGGACCTGCCGCCGCTGGTGCTGGAGGCCGATTGGGTCGAGCAGCTGAAAGCCTCGCTGCCCGAACTGCCGGACGAGCGCCGCGCGCGCTACGTGGCGATGGGCCTCTCGCCCTATGACGCCCATGTGCTGACGTTGGAGCGTGAGACGGCGGCCTTCTTCGAGGCCGTAGCCAAGGGCCGTGACGCCAAGACCGTGGCGAATTGGGTGACCGGCGACTTCTTCGCCGCGCTGAACCGCACCGGCCTAGGCGTGGAGGAGAGCCCGGTGAGCGCCGCCGCCCTTGGCGAGCTGCTGGACCTGATCGCCGACAAGACGATCAACGGCAAGATCGCCAAGGACGTGCTGGCGATCATGTTCGAGACCGGCGAGCGGCCGGGCGCCATCGTCGATGCGCGCGGCCTGCGTCAGGTGGTCGATACCGGCGCCATCGAGGCGGCGATCGACCGCGTGATGGAGGCCAATGCCGACAAGGTCGCCGAGTACCGCAGCGGCAAGGACAAGCTGTTCGGCTTCTTTGTCGGGCAGGTGATGAAGGCCATGCAGGGCAAGGGCAACCCGGCCCTGGTCAACGAGGTGCTGAAGCAGAAGCTGGCCTGAGGAGGGACACGACCCTCCTCAACCTCAAGTCGAGCGGCGCCCTGGGGGGAAAGGGCGCCGTCCTCCTTCAGGGCGCCGCGGCCACCGCCCCGTTGAGCTCCTTTGTCATGCCCGGAATGAGCACCGCATCAGCCAGCGCCCAGGTGCTGGTGGCGACGAAGCCGAGCAGGCCGAGGCCGCTCCAGATCAGCGGGACGGAGAGCACGGTGATGGCCGCCATGCCCGCGGCCGAGAGATTCCGGCCCAGGTAGAGGCGGTGCAGGCCAAACAGGCCGAACACGGCCCAGATCAGGTAGGCAAGCGTCACCGACTTACGGCGCGCGGCCGGAAGCGACATTCCCAGCATGAAGACCATCCCCCAAAGTGCAGGGCCGCCACCATTTCCCCTGGCCGGACCTGCACGCTCAGGTTGCGGCATGGCGCCGAAAATAGGAAGCGACTACAACGTTCCGCACGCGGGTTCGTGACCACAGGTGGCGCCGGTGCAACACCCTGCCGCCGCTCGCCAGCTCCTGCGGCCTCGGCTAGGCTCGGCCCAACGCATTCGGGACGAGCACCATGATCGAGTTGCACACCTGGAACACGCCGAATGGCCGGAAGATCAGCGTCGCGCTTGAGGAGATGGGCCTGTCCTACACGGTGAAGACCGTGAACATCACCAAGGGCGAGCAATTCGACCCGGCCTTCCTCGCCTTCAGCCCGAACAACCGCATCCCGGCGATCATCGATCCGGAGGGGCCGGGCGGCCAGCCCATCACCGTCTTCGAAAGCGGCGCGATTCTTCTCTATCTCGCCGAGAAAACGGGGAAATTCATGCCGCGCGAACTGCGCGCCCGGGTGCCGGTCCTGGAATGGCTGATGTGGCAGATGGGCGGTTTCGGCCCGATGCCCGGCCAGGTCCACCACTTCCTGATGCAGCCGGACGGGCCGGCCAAGGAATACGGCTTCACCCGCTACCATAACGAGACGAAGCGCCTCTATGGCGTGCTCGACCGGCGCCTGGCCGGGCGCGACTACGTGGCGACCGAGGGCGAGCCGAGCATCGCCGACTTTGCCATCCTCGGCTGGGCCTGGCGGCATGAGCGGCATCAGGTCCCCTTCGACGACCTGCCGAATGTCGCCGCTTGGTACGAGCGGATGATGGCCCGGCCGGCAACCGCCAAGGGCTTCGAGGTCCATCTCGGCTGAACGCGGTTTCACTCGCCAGACGGGGCGGCTCGGCCATGCTGTGCGGATGAGCTTCCGCCTCCGCCTGCTGGCCCTCGCCCTGCTGCCTGGCCTCGCCGCCTGCTCCCTTGGCGGGAGCATCGCCGAGAACAGCATCGCGTATAACGGCACTATGCAGGTGGCGACGGATACGCTGCTGGTGGTCAACGTGCTCCGCGCGCGGGACCAGGCGCCGCTGCATTTCTCGACCATCGGCGCCATCCATGGCGCCTTCACCCTGTCCGCCGGCTTCGGCTACGAGCTCAGCCATTCGGCCGGCCTCGCCCAGCCAGCGCTGCTGGCGTCGACGAATCCGAGCTTCGATATCGGCCCGCTCGACCGGCAGGAATTCGCCCGCGGCCTGCTGAGGCCGATCGACCCAGTGCTGCTCCGCCTGCTCTCCGACCAGGGCCTACCGGACCAGATCCTGCTCTATCTGCTCGTCTCCAAATTCGACGAGGGGCCGGGCGGGCGGATCATCGCCAACGACCCGGCCCGCCGCCAGGCACTCGACCCGCAGACCGAGGCCGCCTGCACCGAGGCCGGCATGGAGGCCAGGCCGCCTTGCGACCCCTTCGAAGCCATGGTCGACCGGCTGACCCGCTTCGGTCGCCTCCGCTTCAACGGCTATACGCGGCTGATTCCGCTCGGCCCGCCGCTCAGCCGCGCGGAGGCGACGGCGCCGGACCGGTTGTCCATGTTGAAGGAGCCCGGCATCACGCTGCGCCGGGACGGAGAGGGGTGGCAGCTCTACCGCGCGGTGAACCAGCTGGTGATCTGCGTGCCCGGCCGCCCAGGCTCCTCGCCGCCTTTCACCGCCCTCGCCCTCGACAACGAGCCGCCGCAGATCTCCCCCATCACCCAGGAAGGCGACCCCTGCAACGCCGATGAGGTCGCGGACCATGCCATCCACGCCGGCCGCGCCGCGCCGCAAGGCCTCGCCTGGTATCTGCGCTCCGTGGACGAGATCCTGCACTATCTCGGCGCCGTGCAGCGGCGGGAGGAGGAGGGCATCGCCTACCGCGTCTCCATCCCCCGGCCGGACGGCGGCCAGGCAAGGCCGAGGCTCTTCCGCCTGTGGCAGCAACCGCCCGCTCGGCCGCGCCTCGCCGCCGATTACCGCGGCGCGCGCTGGTATGTGGCACCGCAGGACGAGGCGGAGGACCAGACGCTCCGGGTGCTGGCGCTGACCACCCAGCTTCTCAACCTGCAGAAATCGGCGGGGGAGATCCCGTCCTCGGGCACCCTGCGCCTGGTCCGTTAGGTACCCAGCCGGTCGATCATCGCCGCGCCGCCCTTCATAACGAAGGGGATGCGCTCGCCCTGGCCGGTGAGCACGCCGATATCGGCGATGGGGTCGCCATCGACAAGGATCAGGTCGGCCAGCGCCCCCGGCGCCACCACGCCGAGCGCGCCCTCCTGGTTGAGCAGCGCCGCCGCGACGCTGGTCGCGCTGCGCAGCACATCCGCCGCCGGCAGCACTTGGCGGCGGATGACGAACTCATCCGACTGCCGCCGGTGCATGGCGCCGAGCAGGTCGGTGCCGAGCGCCATCCGCACCCCCGCCCGCGCCAGGATCTCGAGGCTGCCGAGCCCGGCGTCCTTCACGCTGGCGAGCTTCGCCATGCTCTCGGGCGGCAGGCCGAGCGCCGGCCCTTCCTCCTCCAGCGCGTCATATGTGACGAGGGTCGGCACGGCGAAGGCGCCGCGCTCCGCCATGAAGGCGGCGGTTGGTGCGTCGATCAGGTTGGCATGCTCGACCGAGCGCACGCCGAGCCGCACCGCGCGATGGATGCTCTCCGGTGTATAGGCATGGGCGAGCACATAGCTCCGCCAGGCCTTCGCCTCCCAGACCGCGCAGGCGATCTCCTCGTCGCTGTATTGCAGGGCGTAGATCGGGTCGGAGGGTGAGGCGACGCCGCCGCTCGCCATGATCTTGATGGCATGCGCCCCGCGCTTCAGCTCGCCGCGCACCGCCTTCCGCACCTCGTCGACGCCATCGGCGATGACGCCGAGCGCCATGGCCGGCGCGCAGCAGCCGCAGAACTGGTCGAGCATGGTGTTCGGCCGCATGTCGCCATGCCCGCCGGTCGGCGACAGCGCCCGGCCCGGATAGAACAGCCGCGGCCCCGCGATCAGCCCGGTCTCGCAGGCGATGGCGAGGCCCCAATCGGCGCCCCCCGCATCGCGGATGGTGGTGAAGCCACGCTGCAGCGATTGCCGCAGCCGCTCCGCCGCCTGCAAGGCCTGCAGGCTGCGCGGCAGCCGCTCCAGCCGGGCGAGATCGGCTTCGCTGCCATAGGCGTGGACATGGGCATCGATCAGCCCCGGCATCAGCGTCCGCCCGCCGCAATCGACGGCGCGCGCCGCGGCGCTGGCGATCGGCCGGTCCGCCAACTCCTTGATCCGGTCGCCTTCGACCAGCAGCTCCATCCCCTCGACGAGCTCGTCGGCAAGCCCATCGAAGAGCCGGAAATTGCGGAACAGCGTGCCGGTCATGGGGCGCCTCATCGGTCGGGGCGGCAAGCATCGCGCATTGCGTCGGCTTGCGCCATCCACCCCGGCAGATCAGTATAAAGCACTGAAATTAAACAACAAATACCTGAACATATCAATAGCCGTGGATGATGCAGAGATGAACAGCTATCGAGTTGTCGCAGTTGTTTCGCTCCTCCTCGCCGATGCGGCGCGGGCGGAGGAGCCGGCCTTCGAACTGCCCGACCTCATCGTGCAGTCCCGCAGCCTCGACGTGGCGCGCAACGCCATCGCCCCGAGCCTCGGCGCCAGCCGCTACGAGATCGACCGCGAGACCATCCAGAAGCTGCCCGGTGGCGAGAATGCCCGCCTTACGGACGTGCTGCTCCAGGCGCCGGGCGTGGTGCAGGAGGCCTTCGGCGACCTGCATGTCCGCGGCGACCACCGCAACCTGCAGTACCGCGTCAACGGCGTGCTGCTGCCGGAGGCGATCAGCGGCTTCAACCAGCTCTTCGACGCGCGGGCGCTGCGCAGCGTCTCGCTCATCACTGGCGCGCTGCCGGCGCAGTTCGGCTACCGCACGGCGGGCGTCGTCGACATGCAGCTCCGCTCCGGCCTTGAGGATCCGGGCGGCAGCCTCGGCGTCTATGGCGGCAGCTTCGGCACCATCCAGCCGAGCGCCAGCTATGGCGGCAGCGCCGGGCCGGTCGAATATTTCGGCACGCTCTCCGGCCTTCGCAGCGACCGCGGCTTCGAGAACCCGACGCCAGGCCGGACCGCCCTTCACAACGAAACCGACCAGCTCCGCGGCCTGGTCCATGCCGCCGTCCCGGTCGGCGACCGCAGCCGCATCTCGCTGATCGCCGGCAGCATGTACTCGACCTATCAGGTGCCGAACACGCCGGGGCTGCGCCCGGATTTCACCGCCTATGGCCAGTCCATCTTCGACAGCGCCGACCTCCGCGCACGGCAGGTGCAGCGCAACAGCTTCGCCATCCTCGCCGGGCAGCACAGCCTGGGCGATGCCGATCTGCAGCTTTCCGCCTTCGTCCGCCGCTCCTCCATCCGCTACCGGCCGGACGGGCTCGGCGACCTGCTCTTCGACGGCTCGGCGAGCACCGTGGCGCGGGAGAGCCTGTCCTACGGCATGCAGGGCGACGCGGCCTGGCGCCTGCATCCGGAGCATACGCTGCGAGGCGGCTTCTTCCTCTCGCGAGACATGACCCGCAACGTGACGGACAGCACGCTGCTGCCGCTCGACGTGGCGGGCAATGCCTTCGACGCGCCCTTCAACCTGCGGGAAGCCGGCCGCGTGCGGCAGACGCTGTTCGGCCTCTACCTCCAGGACGAGTGGCGCATCACCGACCGGCTGACGCTCAATGCCGGCGGCCGCTTCGACACCATCTCCGGCATCGTCGACGCCTCGCAGTTCAGCCCGCGCGCCAACCTGGTCTGGACGCCGGACGAGGCGACGACGGTCGCCCTCGGCTATGCCCGCTACTTCACCCCGCCGCCGGCCGAGCTGGTCGGCGCCATCGATATCACCCGCTATCGTGGGACGACCCTGCAACCATCAACCCTGCAAGCCGACCCCGTGCAGCCGGAGCGGACGCATTACATCAACCTCGGCATCCGCCGCCGCGTCACCGAAAGCCTGACCCTCGGCATCGAGGCCTATGGCCGCTCGGTCGAGGACATGCAGGATCTCGGGCAGTTCGGCCGCGCCTATGTCTTCTCGCCCTACAACTACCGTCGCGGCCGGGTCTACGGCACGGAGCTGACGGCCGACTGGCGGCAGGGCCCGTGGCGCGTCTACGGCAACCTCTCCATCTCACGCTCGGAAGGGAGGGGACTCGTCTCCAACCAGTATTTCTGGTCGCCCGCGGAACTCGCCCAGATCCGCCGGAAATGGGTCCGCACCGACCACGACCAACTGCTCACCGGCTCGGCCGGCACCGCCTACGAGGCCTGGGAGGGTGGCACCCTGTCCGGCTCCCTCGTCTATGGCAGCGGGATGCGGAAGGGCTTCGCCAATAGCGAGGTCATGACGCCCTATCTCACCGTCAATCTCGGCATATCGCAGCGCCTGACCCTGCCGGATGGCGGCGCCTGGACGCTCCGCTTCGACGTGATCAACCTCCTCGACCGCGGCTACCAGCTGCGCGACGGGACCGGCATCGGCGTCGGGGCGCCGCAATACGGGATGCGGCGGGGGTTCTTCGCCGGGTTGTCGCGGGCGATCTAGCCTGTCGAGGGGAGCGCTGCTCCCCTCAAGCTCACCTCGCCAGGCCGGAACCCGGCCTGGACCGGTCTGAGTTGGGGGCGGGCTGGTGACGGGCTATCCTCTCGAACATAAATGGGAGAAACGCCGATGCTGGACTTGCCAGCCCTCGTCGCCGAGCTGAATGCGCTGCTGCGCCTCAGGACCACCGTCATCGGCATGAAGATGTACGGGACCGTGGCCGAGATGGAAGCCATCCCCCGGATCCGCCGCCCGAAGACCGTCCACGCCACCGACCAGATCGTCAGCATGGCCTCCCGCCTCGGCTGGACCGTCGGCATCACCGGCGACGACCTGGTCGGCTCGCAATGCCGCGCCGTCATCGGCCTCGGCCCGCAGGACGAGGAATGGCGCCGCGGCGAGAAATATGTCGGCATCTGGCACGGCACACAGGAAGACGCACAGGCGCGGCAGGAAGCGCTGGATGTCGTCCCGCATGGCCGTTACCAGGCGATGGCCGTCAGCCCGCTCGACTCCGGCCGCATCCCCGACCCGGACATCGCCCTGGTCTATGCGACGCCCGGCCAGATGATCATCCTCATCAACGGGTTGCAGTACCGCAACTACCGGAAGTTCGAGTGGAGCGTCGCCGGCGAGAGCGCCTGTGCCGATAGCTGGGGCCGTGCGCTGAAGACCGGCGAGCCGAGCCTCTCGCTCCCTTGCTATGCCGAGCGCCGTTATGGCGGCGTCCCCGACGAGGAGATGCTGATGGCGCTCACGCCGGCCGACCTGCGCATCGCCGTCGACGGCATGAAGGCCCTGGCGAAGAACGGCCTCCGCTACCCGATCCCGCCCTACGGCATCCAGAACGACCCATCGGCCGGAATGGGCGTGAGCTACGCCAAGCCCTGAGCGGTTGGCAGCCGCATGGTGCATCGCAGCCCGCCCGGAGCGAAGTCGAGCATCACCGCCCCGCGGATCTGCCCGGCGAGGCCGCCCTCCAGCAACCGCGTCCCCATGCCGCGGCGTCCCGGGCGGCCCGGCACGGGCGGCCCGCCGCTTTCCTCCCAGCGGAGCAGGTGCCAGGCTTGGCCCCCGTCATCCGCCTCGGCCTCTCCCCACCAGAGCCTCACCTGTCCCGTGGGGATGGAGAGGGCGCCATGCTTCACCGCATTGGTCGCCAGCTCGTGCAGGGCGATGCCGAGCGCCACGGCCCCATTGGCCGGCAGCGTGACGGCTGGCCCGGCGATGGTGATGCGCCCCGGCTCCATGTACGGGGCCAAGGCCTCCCGCGCCACCAGCTCAAGCGTGGTGCCGATCCAGCCCTGGCGGAACAGGGCGTCATGGGCGCGGGACAAGGCGTGCAGCCGGCCGAGGAAGTTCGGATGGAATTCCTCGGCACTGGGGGTGTTGCGCCGCGTCTGCTCCGCCATGGCGACCACCACGGCGAGGGTGTTCTTGATGCGATGGGTCAGCTCCGCCACCAGCTCATCCCGCTGGTCGAGCGCCTGCTTCATCTCGGTGACATCGATGCAGGACCCGAAATAGCCGGCGAAGTGGCCACCATCCTCGTAGGGCCTGCCATTGTCCAGCAGCCAGCGCCAGGCCCCGTCATGCCGGCGCAGGCGGTATTGCATGCTGAAGGCGCACCGGGCGTCGAAGGCCTCCGTGTAGATCGCAAGGCAGCGGTCGAAATCGTCGGGATGGACCCCTTCGGCCCAGCCGAAGCCGAGCTCCTGCTCCATCCTCCGGCCGGTGAAGTCGAGCCAAGGCCTGTTAAAGAAATCGCAGGCCTTGCTCCGGTCCGCGCGCCAGATCATGACCGGCGCGTTGTCGGCGAGAAGATGAAACCGGGTGTCGCCATCGGGCATTCCAGGCTTCCTTCCCAAGGGCGTATGGACCTAGGTCACTGGCCGCCCGGCGCAGGCGTCACCTTACGAGGGTGACTGGATCAGGGATAGCAACTCGCGACGGGTATCGAAATTGTCCCGGAAGGCGCCCAGCATCCGGCTGGTGACCATCGTCACGCCCGTCTGATGCACTCCGCGCGTCGTCATGCACTGGTGCGCGCTCTCGATGATGACGGCGACACCCCGCGGCTGCAGCACCTGGTCGATCGTGTTGGCGATCTGCGCCGTCAGCTTCTCCTGGATCTGCAGGCGCTTGCCATAGGCCTCGACCACCCGTGCCAGCTTGCTGATGCCGACCACGCGGCGGGCCGGCAGGTAGGCGACGTGGCAATGGCCGATAATGGGCACCATGTGGTGTTCGCAGTAGCTCTCGAGCCGAATGTTTTTGAGCAGGACGATCTCGTCATACCCCTCGACCTCGTCGAAGGTGCGCTCCAGCAGCGCCACCGGGTCCACCTGGTAGCCGGCAAAGAGCTCCTCATAGGCGCGAGCCACCCGGGCGGGGGTATCGAGCAGCCCCTCTCGTGTCGGGTCGTCGCAGGCCCAGCGGATCAGGGTGCGGACGGCATCCTCGGCCTCGGCACGGCTCGGGCGCTCGGGGGAAAGGGACATGGCGTAACTCCGGCGGTTGCAGCGGGGACCTGGGCCCGTCGCCGAAACACCTTTCCTACTCCGCCGGCGCCGCCACCGCCACGGTCCGCCGCTTCCGCCGACCCACCCCGTCGAGCGCCAGATAGACCACCGGCGTGGTGTAGAGCGTCAGCAGCTGCGACAGCAGCAATCCGCCGATGATGGTGATCCCGAGCGGATGCCGCAGCTCCGACCCGGCGCCGGAGGCCATGGCCAGCGGCACCGCGCCGAAGACGGCGGCCAGGGTCGTCATCAGAATCGGCCGGAAGCGCTCACGGCAGGCCGCCATGATGGCATCCATGCCGCCGATTCCCTCACTCCGCTCATGCTCCAGGGCGAAGTCCACCATCATGATGGCATTCTTCTTCACGATGCCCATCAGCAGGATCACGCCGATCAGGGCGATGACGGTGAAGGGCGTATCCGTCACCAGCAGCGCCAGCAGCGCCCCAATGCCGGCCGTCGGCAGGGTGGAGAGGATCGTAATGGGGTGCAGCAGGTGCTCGTAGAGCACACCCAGGACGATGTAGATGGTCAGCAGCGCCGCCAGGATCAGCAGCGGCTGGTCCCGGGCGAAGGACTGGAAGGCCTTGGCATTGCCGGCGAATTCCGTCCGCATGCCATCCGGCAGCCCGGCCTCCTGCGCCACCCGCTGCACCGCCTCCGCCGCCTGGCCGATCGACATGCCCTCGGCAAGGTTGAAGGTGATGGTCGAGGCCGGATACTGGCCCTGATGCGTCACCGCCAGCGGCGCCGTCGTCCGCGACAGCCGGACGAGGCTCGAGAGCGGCACCTGCGTCCCGCCCGCGCCGGGCACGTAGACATCGTCCACCTGCTCGGGGAATTGCTGCAGCCCCGGCTCCAGCTCGAGCACCACACGGTATTGGTTGCGCGCCCGGTAGATGATCGACACCTGCCGCTGGGCGAAGCCGCTGTTCAGCGCCGAGGCGATGGCGGAGACGCTGACGCCGAGCCGCGCCGCCGCATCCCGGTCGATCTCCAGCCGGGTGACGAGTCCGGCCCGCTGCTGGTCGGAGGAGACATCGGTGATGCCGGCGACGCCGCGCAGCCTCTGCACCAGCACCTCCGACCAGGTTTCCAGCCCCTCCAGGTCCGGCGACAGCAGCACGAACTGGAACTGCGCACTCCCCGCCCGCCCGCCGATGCTGATGTCCTGCACCGAACGCAGGAAGGTCTGCATGCCGGGGATGGTGTTCAGCGGCCGCCGCAGCCGGTCGATGACGCCATTGGCGGAAACGTTGTCCCGCTCAGCCAGCGGCTTCAGGCTGAGGAATATGCGCCCCTGGTTGCCCGAGGAGTTGCCCCCGCCACCGCCGACCTGGGAGGCGATGCTAGCCACCGCCGGGTCACGCATCAGCACCTGGACCACCCGCTCCTGCAGCACCTGCATCGTCTGGAAGGAGGTGTCCGGCGGCGCCCGCGTCGTGCCGATGATGAGGCCGGTATCCTGGTCGGGGAAGAAGCCCTTGGGGACGATGACGTAGAGCCAGACCGTGAGGCCGATGAGCGCCAGGGTGAAGACCAGCATGATCCGCCGGAAGCGCAAAACATGCCGCAGCGACCAGAGGTAGCCGCGCGTCATCCGCTCCATCCCCGCATCGACGAGGCGGATGACGAGCCCCGGCCGGTGCGGCGCGCTCCGCGCCAGCCGCCCCGCCATCATCGGCGTGAGAGTGAGGGAGACGACGCCCGAGATGGCGACGGCGATGGCGAGCGTCGCCGAGAATTCGCGGAACAGCCGCCCGACGATGCCGCCCATGAAGAGCAGCGGGATGAAGACCGCGACGAGCGAGACGGTGATGGAGACGACGGTGAAGCCGATCTGCCGCGCGCCCACGAGCGCCGCCTCCAGCGGCTTCATGCCGCGTTCCATCAGCCGCGCCATGTTCTCAATCATGACGATGGCGTCGTCCACGACGAAGCCGACCGAGACGGTGAGCGCCATGAGGGAAAGGTTGTCGAGCGAGTAGCCGACCAGCCACATCACCACCAGCGTCCCCAGCAGCGAGAGCGGCACCGAAGCGCCGGCCGCCGCGACGGCCGAGGTGCGGCCGAGGAAGAGCGCCACGACGGCGATGACGAGGGCGATCGAGATCAGCAGCGTCTGCTGCACGTCGTGCACGCTGGCGCGGATCGTCTCGGACCGGTCGCGGATGGTGGTGATGTGCACGCCGCCCGGCAGCCAGCGCTCCACCTCCGGCAGCATGCGCTGGATGCCGTTCACCACCTCGATGACATTGGCATCCGGCTGCTTGAAGATGATCATCAGCACCGCCGGCCGCCCGTCGACCGAGCCGCCCTGCCGCCGATCCCGGACGTCGAGCGCGACGCGGGCGACGGAGGAGATGCGGACGAGGGCGCCATTGGCCGATCTCAGCGTGATGGCGCCGAATTCCTCCGGCGTGTTCAGCCGGTCGTTGACGGCGATGGCAGCGGATTGTTGAGAGCCGTCAATCACGCCCGTCGCCTGGGTGACGTTGTTGTTGGCGATCGCCTGACGGATCTGCTCCATCCCGACGCCCGCCGCCCTGGCGGCGGCAGGATCGACGGTGACGCGCACCGCCGGCTGCTCGGCGCCCGCGATAAGCACCTGGGCGACGCCTGGTACCTGCGCGATGCGAGGTCCGACCAGGCTGTCGGCGGCGTCATAGACCGCGCCTGGCGTCACCGTGTCAGCGGCGAGCGACATGATGAGCACCGGCGCATCACCCGGATTGGCCTTGCGGAAATAGGGCGGGATGGCGAGGCCCGCCGGCAGGTCGCTGCCCGCCGCGTTGATCGCCGCCTGCACGTCCCGCGCCGCGCCTTCCACGCTGCGTGAAAGGTCGAACTGCACGATGATGGAGGTGGCACCGAGCGAGGAGGTGGAGGTCATCTCAGTCACGCCCGCGATGGCGCCGAGCCGCCGCTCCAGCGGCGCCGCGACGGAGGAGGCCATGGTCGCCGGGTCAGCCCCCGGCTGGCCGGCGCCGATGACGATGGTCGGGAGGTCCACGCTCGGCAGCGGCGCGACGGGAAGCGCGAAATAGGAGACGATGCCCGCCAGCGCGATGCCGATGGCGAGGAGCGCCGTCGCGATCGGCCGGCGGATGAAGGGCTCGGAGATCGACACGGTTATTCCGCCGGCTGCGGCTCGGCCTGGCGCGGCCGCACCAGCCGCACCGCCCGGTCCCGCAGCGTCTCCATCGCCAGGTAGATCACCGGCGTGGTGTAGAGGGTGATGACCTGGCTCAGTAGCAGCCCGCCGATCACCGAGACGCCGAGCGGCAGCCGCAGCTCCGACCCTGTGCCGCTCTCCAGCACCAGCGGCAGCGCGCCGAGCAGCGCCGCCAGCGTCGTCATCATGATCGGGCGGAAGCGCAGGATCGAGGCCTCGATGATCGCCTCGCGCGGCGACTTGCCATGGTCGCGCTGCGCCTCGAGGGCGAAGTCGATCATCATGATGGCGTTCTTTTTGACGATGCCCATCAGCAGCACGATGCCGATCAGCCCGACCACGGAAAGGTCGAGCCCGCAGAGGCGGAGCGCCAGCAGCGCGCCGATGCCGGCCGAGGGCAACGTCGAGAGGATGGTGACCGGGTGGATCACGCTCTCATAGAGCACGCCAAGCACGATATAGATGACGATGATGGCGGCGAGGATCAGCCAGGGTTCGCCGGCCAGCGACCGCTGGAACTCCGCCGCATCGCCGGCGAACCGGCCGACGATGGTGTCCGGCATGCCGATCTCGGCCTCGGCCGCGCGGATCGCCGCGATGGCTTCGCCAAGCGAGGCGCCCGGCGCGAGGTCGAAGCCGATGGTAACGGCCGGGAACTGCCCCTGCTTCGTCACCGTGAGCGGCCCCGCCGCGCGGCCGATCTGCGCCAGTTCGGAGAGTGGAACCTGCACCGTGCCGGCGGTGGTCGCCGGCGTGCCCTGCACCGTGGTCTGCTGCCCGGCCGTCGCCGGCACGCGCAGCAGGCCGATCTTGTCCGGGTCGTCGCGGATGGCGGGGTCGGCTTCCAGCACCACGCGGTACTGGTTGTTCTGCGCGTAGATGGTGCTGATCTGGCGCTGGCCGAAGGCGTCGTAGAGCACGTCGTCCACCGCCTGCATGGTGACGCCAAGCCGCCCCGCCTTGTCGCGGTCCACATCGACAGTGACGCGCACGCCGCCATCGCGCTGGTCGGAGGCGATGTCGCGGAGCATCGGCAGGCTGGCGAGCTTCCGCTCCAGCACCGGCGCCCAGCGGCCGAGCTCCGCCGCATCCGGGTCCATCAGGGTGTACTGGAAGGCAGTGCTGCCCGGCCGGGAGCCGATCTGGATGTCCTGCACCGCCTGGAGATGCACCACCACCTGCGGCAGCGCGTCCAGCCGTGGCTGCATCCGGGCGATGATCGCCTTCGCATCGGCCTGGCGTTCCTCCCGCGGCCGCAGCACGATGCTGATCCGCCCGGTATTCTGCGCCGCATTGACGATGCCGGCGCCGACCACGGAGGCGACGCCGGTCACGTCCGGGTCGTCCCGGATCAGCGCCGCCACCTCCTGCTGAAGCGCGGACATGCGGCTGAAGGAGACATCGTCCGGCGCCTCGACATTGGCGACCAGCAGCCCGGTATCCTGCTGCGGCAGGAAGCCCTTCGGCATGGTGACGTAGAGCCAGACGGTGCCAGCGACGGTCAGCGTCGCCAGGACGAGCATGAGCCCCTCATGCCGCAGTGCCCGGTGCAGGCTGCGGCCATAGGCGTCGCGGCAGGCATCGAGCACGCGCTCGGTCGCGCGGGAGAGCCGGCCCGGCCGCGTCTCCTCATGCGGCTTCAGCAGCCAGCCGCACATCATCGGCGTGAGGGTGAGCGAGACCACCATCGAGACCAGCACGGCAATGGTCAGCGTCAGCGCGAATTCCTGGAACAGCCGCCCGACCACCCCCGGCATGAAGAGCAGCGGGATGAAGACCGCGATCAGCGAGACGGTCAGCGAGACCACGGTGAAGCCGATCTGCCGCGCGCCCTCATAGGCGGCGGCGAGCGGCTTCTTCCCCTCCTCGATCAGGCGTACGATGTTCTCGATCATCACGATGGCATCGTCCACGACGAAGCCCGTGGCGATGGTCAGCGCCATCAGCGACAGGTTGTCGAGCGAGAAGCCGTACAGCGCCATCACCCCGAAGGTGCCGATGATGGAGAGCGGCAGGGCGACGCCGGGGATGAAGGTGGCGCGCAGGCTGCGGAGGAAGACGAAGATCACCGCGACCACCAGCACCACAGCGAGCGCCAGGGTGAACTGCACGTCGTGGACCGAGGCCTTGATCGTCCCCGTCCGGTCGGCGACGACGGCGAGCCGCGCCCCCTGCGGCAGCGCCCGCTCCAGCATCGGCAACTGCTCGCGGATATCGGCCACCGTCTGGACGATATTCGCCCCCGGCTGGCGCTGCACGTCGATCAGCACGGCGGGGCCCCCGTCGTACCAAGCGCCGGTCAGGGTGTTCTCGAGATCCTGCACCGCGGTGCCGACATCGCGCAGCCGCACCGCGGCGCCGTTGCGCCAGGCGATGATGAGGTTGGCGAAGGCTTCCGGCCGGTCGATCTGGTCGTTCGCCATCACCGTGCTGGCTTGGCGGGGCCCATCGACGCTGCCCTTCGGCGTATTGACGTTGCCCGCCGCCACGGCTGTCCGCACATCCTCGAGCGAGAGGCCGTAGGCCGCCAGCCGCACCGGATCGGCCTGGATGCGCACCGCGGGGCGCATGTTGCCCTGCACCAGCACGCGGCCGACGCCGCTCACCTGGCTCAGCCGCTGGCCGAGCAGCGTATCCGCCGCGTCGGAGAGGCGCTGCAGCGGCAGCGTGTCGGAGGTCAGCGCCAGGGTGATGACCGGCGGGTCGGCCGGGTTCACCTTCGCATAGGTTGGCGGGTAGGGCAGGTTTGCGGGCAGCGTCCCGCGGGCGGAGTTGATCGCCGCCTGCACGTCCTGCGCCGCATCGTCGATGTTGCGGCCGAGGTTGAACTGCATGGTGATGCGGCTCGTCCCCGGCCCGCTGGTTGAGACGATGTCGGTGAGGCCGGCGATCAGCGCCAGCTGCCGCTCGAGCGAGGCGGTGACCAGCAGCGCGACCGTCTCCGGCGAGGCGCCGGGCAGACTCGTCGTCACCTCGATGGTCGGGAAGTCGACTTCGGGCAGCGCCGAGACCGGCAGCCGCAGATAGCCGAAGCCGCCGCAGAGCAGCACCGCGATCGCCAGCAGCACGGTGGCGATCGGCCGGGCGATGAAGGGGGCGGAGATGTTCACCGCTCAGCGGCTCGCATCGGCCGCCTGCCGGGAGCGGAGGCGCCGCTGGCCCGGCGCGGGCGTATTCTCCGGCGCTGCATCGTCGGTGGCGACCACGTTCACGCCCGGGCTCAGCCGCAGCGCGCCGGAGGTGACGACCTTCTCGCCGACCTCCACGCCGCGCCGCACGACTGCCTCGGTCGGCGTCAGCACGCCGAGCTGGAGGCTGCGCTGCTCCACCGTCTGGTCGCCCTTCAAAACATAGGCGAAGGCGCCGTCCGGCCCGCGCTGCACCGCGACCAGCGGCACGGTGACCGCATCCGGCACGGTGTCGATCCGCAGCCGCACGTTGACGAAGGCGCCGGGCCAGAGGCGTGTGTCCTCGTTGGCGAAGACCGCCTTCAGCTTGATGGTGCCGGTCGAGGCATCGACCGCGCTGTCGAGCGTCCGCAACTCGCCCATGATCGGCCCGCGCGCGCCGGGCGAGGCCGGCGAGCCCTGGGTCTGCGGCGTGCCCCCGCTCGCCGAGCGCAATGCCTGCACCGGCACCGCCCCGCGCTCCAGGGCTTCCAGCACCCGCCCCAGCTCCTGCTGCGGCAGGGTGAAGGTCACGGCGATCGGCTGGAGCTGCGAGACGGTGACGATGCCCGTCGCGTCGCCCGAGCGCACGAGGTTGCCCTGGTCGACCAGGCGCAATCCGACCCGGCCGTTGATCGGCGAGCGGATGGTGGTGAAGGAGAGCTGCGTCCGCGCGCTGTCGATCGCGGCCTGGTCGGCGGCGACCTGCGCCTCGTATTGCGCGACCGTGGAGCGCTGGGTGTCCTGCTGCTGGCGGGAGACGCCCTCGTTCCGCGCCAGCGTCGTGTAGCGTTGCAGGTCGAGCCGGGCATTGGCCAGCAGCGCCTCATCCTGCGCCTTCTTGGCCACCGCCTGGTCGAGCGCCGCCTGGTAGCTGCGCGGGTCGATGCGCGCCAGCAGGTCGCCCTGCTTGACCATCTGGCCTTCCTGAAAGGCGATCTCGACAAGCTGGCCATCCACCTGGGCCCGGACGGTGATGGTGTTGTAGGCCTGCACCGTGCCGATGGCGTCGAGGATGATCGGCACGTCCTGCCGCTGCGCCGCGGCCACCGTCACCGGCACGCCTGGCCCGCCGCCCCGCGGGCCGCCGGGCCGGCCCGGGCCGCCACCGGGCCGCGGCCCGGCCTGCGCCTCGGGCGCCGCCGGCGCCTGCCGCTGCTGCCAGTAATACCAGGCCCCCGCACCGGCACCGCCGATTAGCCCGAGGGTCAGCAAAAGGATCGCGAAGCGGCGCATGGGATGTGTCGGGAACCTCGGTCCAGGATAGCGATGATACGGCGGCGGCGGCGCATCCCCATGAGGGGGTTCAGGTGACGAACTGCAACCTCAAATGCCGTTCCACCCCCCGCCGAGCGCCCGGAACAGCCCGACTGCGGCCTGCAACCGCGTGAGGCGGGCATCGGCGAGGGTGGTGCGGGCCGAGAACAGCGTCTGCTGCGTGTTCAGCAGCGTGACGAGGTCGATGGTTCCGGCCTGGAGCTGCGCCTCGGCGATTGCATAGGCGCGCTCGGCCATCCGCACCGCATTGGCCTGCAGGGCTTCCTGCTCCGTGGTCTGGCGCAGCGCGACCAGGGCGTTCTCGGCATCGACCAGGGCGGCGAGGATGGTGCCACGATAGGCCGCGAGCAGCTCCTGCGCCCGGCCCTCGTTCAGTTCCACCTGCCCGCGCAGCGCCCCGCCACGGAAGATGGGCTGGGTCAGCCCCGCCGCCAGGCTGAAGACGACCGAGCCCGGCCGCAGCAGGTTCTCGAGCGCCAGGCTGGTGAAGCCGCCAGACCCCGTCAGCGTGACGGAGGGCAGCAGCTGCGCCCGCGCGACGACGATATTGGCATTGGCTGCCGCCAGTGTTGCCTCGGCGGTCAGCACGTCGGGCCGCCGCGCCAGCACCTCGGCCGGCAGGCCCGGAGTCACCGCCGGCACGGCGAGCCGGTTGAAAGTGCCACCCTCGACCCGCAGCGTCTCCGGCGGCCGGGCGACGAGGGTGCCGAGCGAATTCCGGTTCTGCTCCAGCGACTGCACCAGCGGCGGGATCTGCGCCTGCTGCTGCGCGACCACCGTCTCCTGCTGGGCGAGATCGAGCCCCGTCGCCGTGCCGACCGCGACCCGCTGGCGGATCACCCGCACCACGCGGAGCGCGATGTCGAGGTTCTGCCGCTGGATCGCCAGCGTCTCCTGCGCCGCAAGCATTGCGAAATAGGTGTTCGCCACCGAGGCCTGGGTGGTGATCGTCACCGTCCCCGCATCGAAGCGGGTGGCGGAGGCGGATTGCTGCGCCGCCTCCACTTGGCCGCGGTTCTTGCCCCAGAAATCGATCTCGTAGCTGGCCGCGAGGCTGAGCTGGTCGCTGGCGCTCACCCGCACGCGGCTGCTCCGCCCAACCCCCGCGACGGAGGCGGAGGAGGCGGTGCCGACCTGCTGCCGCACCGCCCGCGTCGTCAGGTCGATTGTCGGAAGCAAGGTCGCGCCGGCGATGCGGATCTGCGCATCGGCCTGGCGGATGCGGGCGATGGCGGCGGCGATGTCGTTGTTCGCCGCCATCGCTTCCGTCATCAGCGCATCCAGCTCGGGCGAGCCGAAGCCGCGCCACCAATGCGGGTCCGGCCATCGCACCGGCTGCGCCGCATCAGCCGCCGCCATCCGGTCGGGCAGGGGGATGCCGGACGAGGTGCCGGGCGCCGTCAGCCAGTCGCCGAGCGCGGAACAGCCACCGAGCAGCAGCGCCGCGGCGGCCGGCGCCGCGCGGCGGAGGAAGGGCAGGGCCATGCTCAGCCGCCCGGCCGGCGCGCGGCGGCGATCTGGGCACGGCCCTCGGGCGAGACGGCGGCCAGCGCCTCGGCCAGGGTCTCGCCGAATTCGCGGTTGAAGGCGACCATCCGCTCGGCCCAGACCGCGAGCGCATCGCGCAGCGCGACGGGGTCATAGGGATCGCGCCGCATCACCGCATCCACCTCGGCGCTGGCGGCGCGCATGGCGGCGAGGCTGCCGGCATAGCGGGGGCGCTCGGCCGCCAGTACGGCCTGGAAGCGCGGCCGGTCCGGCGCCGGCAGGGCGGCCTCGATCCGGGCCACCATGCGGTCGAAGCCGCGCCCGCCCCGCGGCGCCGGCGTGGGCCGCCACCAGAGCAGCCCGGCGAAAACGAGGTTCAGCACCAGCGAGGCACCGCTGAGCGCGGTGATAAGGGTCCTGCCGGAAGGTCGGCGCATCAAAAGGCATCTCCCGCGAGGGGCAAGGTCTGCAAGGGGCCGAAGGGGTCCTCCGGCGCGGCGCGCGGCGGCGACAGGCCCAGCCAGAGGGCGCAGCAGGCCATGGCGGCCAGCGCCCCCCATCCGGCCGGCGCGGCCGGGCGGAGCAATGCCAGCAGCCTTGGCAGGGGCCCTGGCCGGTCCGGCAGCGGCGCGCGGGCGATCCGCCGGGCGATGCCGGCCTGCAGCCGTGCGATGGAGGCCGGGTCGGGTTGCGCCAGATCGCGCCGCAACCACCCATCGAGGGCGAGCGCCGCTTCCAGCCGCGCCCGCGCCTCGGCGGAAGCGGCCAGCAGGCTGGGGGGGCCCGG
>NZ_KN676113.1:3987429-4844017 GCF_000802185.1 Belnapia sp. F-4-1
CGGCCCTGGCCCGCTCGGGCTCGGGCCAGCGGGCCAGGTCCGGGCCATGGCGATCGAGCAGCAGGGTGAACCGGGCGATGTTCATGAGCCCTCCAGGCGGCTGCGCAGGAACTGGCGGGCCCGCCGCAGCAGTCCCTCCAGCGCGCGCTCCGACACCTTCAGCGCGGCCGCCGCCTCGGCCCCGCTCAGCTCCTGCTCATAGGCCAGCGCGATCGCGGCGCGCTGGCGCGGCGGCAACGCGCCGAGCGCCGCCGCCAGGGCTGCCCGCGCCTCGGTGGCGACGGCATCCGCCTCCGGCCCCGGCCCGGGGTCGGCCATTTCCGCCGCCGCCTCCAGCCCGGCCGGGTGGGCGCCGGCCCGGCGCCTCGTGCGGTCGATCGCCAGGTTCACGACGATCCGGTGCAGCCAGGTGGTGAAGCGCGCCCGGTCCGGATCGAATCCGGCCGCCGCCTGCCAGGCACGGAGGAAGGCTTCCTGCGCCACTTCCTCCGCCTCCGCCGCGTCGCCGAGGATGCGCAGCGCAACCCGCAGGGCCCGCTCGCCGTGCCGACCGACCAGCAGGTTGAAGGCGGCCCGGTCGCCGCCGCCGGCCAGCGCCATCAGCGCCGCATCGCTCGATGCCGGGTCGGTCATCGGGCGCGGCGTGGGCGTCGCGTCGGGCGCGAGGCGCGGGAGGGCCCACGGGAGGGCCCAATGAAAGGAAGGTGCGAGGAGCATGGGCATCGGGTCTCGGCGGGTGATACGGCCCGCTTGCGGCCAACCCACGGTGCGAAACCCGTCCCCTCCGCATGGCACGTCATGGCGTCGGGGTTACCGCATCGGAATCCGTCCGGGCAAGCAACGCAATGTACTCGTTGCGACCAACCCCGCGACAAAGGCGACGAAACGGGATCGGTCCGCGACCCGCCGCCGCCAGGATGCGCCGGTCACGAAGGACCAATGGGAGAGCAGGATGCAGCAGGCAGGGGGCGAGCGGCCCGGTCTCTGGGCGACGATGCGGCAACGCTGGCTGGAGGAGGCGGCGCAGCCGCAGGAGGCGCGTCTGCGCGAGGATGCCGGCCTGGCCGGTCCCGCCGCCGAGCCGCGCTACCTTCCGATCCTCGTCCAGGCCTGGCAGCGCTGACGCGTCTTCGCCGAGGGTCGGAACGGCCGGGAGCGTGCATCACGCGGCCGAGCTACCGTCACGGCGCCGGGAAGACCGCATCCGTCCGCCCCATGAGGTGGTAGGCGACCAGCCCCACCCATTCGCGGACGCTCCATTCGAATTCGCGCAGGCGGTCGGGGAAGGAGGCATCGGTCCGGGCGGCGAGCGTCGCCCCGGTGCGGTAATTGACCGGCCAGGGGATGATCCCGGTCCAGCCGGCGCGACGGAAGACCCCCATCGCCCGCGGCATGTGGCTCGCCGAGGTGATCAGCAGCCAGGTCTCGCCCGGCTTCGGCTGCAGGAGCCTCAGGGTGAGGGTGGCGTTCTCCCAGGTGTTGCGCGCCTCGCGCTCCAGCACCAACCGGTCCTCGGGCACGCCGAGATCGCGCCACAGGGCGCCGGCCACATCCGCCTCCGTCACGCCGCCATGCACCAGCGAGCCCTGGCCCCCGGTAAAGACCAGCCGCGCCTCCGGGTGCCGGCGCACCAGGGCGACAGGCTCCGTCATCCGCTCCGCCGCGCCGTTCAGCGCCGGAATGCCGCGCGCCTCGGTCAGGTTCTGCTCCACGGCGCCGCCGAGCACGACGATGCCGTCAATATGCGCCGGCTCCTGGGCCGGGCGGACAAAGCGGTCCTCCAACGGGGCCTGGACCCATTGGTGCATCGGCAGCGCCATCAGCAGGACGAAGAAGCCGAGGCCCGCGAGCGCCGGCCACCGCCCCCAGCGCCGGCCGCGCCACAAGGCGGCGAGGCCGATGGCGATGAGCAGCACCGCCGCATTGCCGGGGCGGGCCGGGAACCAGAGGACCTTGGAGAGGATGTAGGTGATGTCCTCCATCGCCGCCTACAACTCCTCGATCCGGCCGGGGCGCAGCCGGCCGCGGCTCAGGTCGGCGAGCGCGAGCATGTTGCCGCGGAAGCGGCCCCAACGGTCGGCCCAGGGCTCGGGGAAGGGGCTGCGGGCGAGGTTCATCGCCCAGTGGCGCGCCATGCTGCGCAATGCCCGGTTCCAGGGATAGGTGCCCTTGCGGGCGAGGTAGACCGGGTTGGCGATCTGCGAATAGCCAAGGCGGAGGCCGGGGCTGCGCCCGACCTTGGCGCCGAGATGCACGCCGCGGGCACCGTCCAGCCGCAGGATCGACCCGTGGCGCCCGAGCAGGCGGGTCACGTCGAGATCCTCGTACCAGGCATAGGCGGGCAACGCCTCGTCGACGCGGATGCCGTGGGCGCGCACCACCGCCATGCGGAAGGCCATGTTGCAGCCATAGCCGTTGAAATGCGGGTGCGCCGCGAGGCGGTCGGCGGGCGGAGTGTCGGCGGCGAGCAGACCGCGGCCTTCGGCGACCGAGAAGCCTGGGCCGTTGGCGCCGTCGGCGATGACGGTGCCCGTCGTCACCACGACCTCGGGCCGGGCGGCGAAGACGGCCTCGGTCACCGCGGCGTAGTCGGGGGCGGCGAGGAAGTCGTCATCGAGGAAGAGCAGGATGTCGCAATCCGCGGCGCGGTCCATGATGGCGTTGCGCTGGCGCGGCAGGCCGGCCGGGGCGGTGAAGTATTCGATGCCCGCCACCGGCTCGCCCACATCCTCCGGCGTGGCGTGGCAGACGAGGATGCGGTCGGCGGGGCGGGTCTGCCGGGCGAGGTCGCGCAGCACCTCGGCGAGGATCGCCGGGCGGCCGCGGGTGGCGATGCCGATGGCGAGCCTCATCGCGCCGCCTCCGCCATGGGGGTGAGCGGCAGGCCCTCGGTGGGGTGGGGCGCGGTGAAGCCCGCGAGCCGGCCGCGCAGCGTCGCCCAGTAGTAGCGCGCCGCCAGCAGCCGGCCCCGCACCAGGGAAAGCAGCGCCCCGCCCAGCGGACGGATGAGGAAGGTCAGCCAGACCCCGGCCGGCACCGCATGGCGCCGCAGCACGAAGCCCAGCCCCCGCCCGTAGAGCGCCGCCCGCTCGACGGCGACGGGGGTGAGGCGCTTGTCGGGATGGACGACGCGTTGCGCCGGCTCGTATCGCGCGGCGTGGCCGGCGCGGATCGCGCGCAGCACCAGGTCGTTGCCCTCGGCCGAGCCGAAGGGCGTACCCGGGCCGAGGCGTTCGTCGAACCCGCCAATCGCCAGGGCCACCTCGCGGCGGAGGAAGAGGTTGAACTCGATCACGCTGGTCCAGACATTGGCGGCATCGATCGCCCCCGCCTCCGTCCGCCAGCGGCCGGAGCCGAAGCCGCCCTCCGGCGAGGCGGCCGGGCCGGTCAGCACGGCGAGCGCCGGGTCGCCGGCGAAGGCGGCGGCCACGCGGTCCAGCAGGCCGGGCGGATAGGTGCAGTCGTCATCGGGGAAGCCGACGATCTCACCGCGCGCCAGGGCGAGGCCAAGGTTGCGCGCATGGCAGGCATTGGCGACGGCGGAGCGGCGCCAAAGCAGGGGGAGCCGGCCTTCGTAAGCGGCGATGACGGGAGCCAGGCGATCGTCGGCGTTCTGGTCGACGACGATCACCTCGGCATCGGCGCGGCCCTGCGCCAGCAGGCTGTCGAAGAAGGCGGCCAGCTCCGCATCCCGTCCGCGGGTGGCCACGACGAGGGAGAAGCTCACGGCAGCAGCGCCTCCACATGTGCACGGATGGCGCTGCGGAAGGCCTCCTCCGAGAAGCGGAGCGCGTTGGCGCGGCAGGCTTCGGAGACGATGGGGGTGGGCAGGGCTTCGAAACGCTCGATGGCGGCCATCACCGCCTCGGCGCTCTGCTCGGGGAAGAGCAGGCCGGTCTCGCCTTCGCGCACGATGTCGCTGGCGCCGCCGCGGCGGTAGGCGATCAGCGGCGTGCCGCAGGCTTGGGCCTCGACCATGGCGATGCCGAAATCCTCTTCGGCGGCGAAGACGAAGGCGCGGGCGGTCTGGGTGAGGGCGATCAGCTCGGCCTGGGGGACGCGGCCGCGCAGCTCGACATTCGGGGCGCCTTGCGCGGCAGCGCGGACCAGTGGCTCGGAGGGGCCGTCGCCGGTCACGACCAGCCGGCGGCCGGGCATGCGGCGGAAGGCTTCGACCACCAGCTCGACGCGCTTGTAGGGGACCATGCGGGAGGCAAGCAGGTAGTGGTCGCCGCGCGGAGCGGTGCCGAGGCCGAAGCGCGTCACGTCCACCGGCGGATGGATGACCGCCGCCTCGCGCCGCCAGACCTTGCGGATGCGCTCGGCGATGTAGCCGCTGTTGGCGACGAGGCTGTCGACGCCGGCGGCCGAGCTGCGGTCCCAGAGGCGGAGGCGATGCAGCAGCCAGCGGGTATAGGCGCCCTTCAGTCCGGTCTCGAGGCGCGCCTGACGGAGGTATTGGTGCTGCAGATCCCAGGCATAGCGCATCGGGCTGTGAATATAGCTGACATGCAGCTGCCCCGGCCCGGTCAGCACCCCCTTTGCGACGGCGTGCGAGGAGGACATCACGAGGTCATAGCCCGAAAGATCGAGCTGCTCGATCGCCAGCGGCATCAGCCCGAGATAGTTGCGGAACATCCGCCGGGCGAGGGGCATGCGCTGGATGAAGCTTGTTCGTACCGGCCTCCCGCCGAGGAAGCCGCGCTCCGCCTCCGGCAGGAAGTCGCAGACGGCGAAGACATCCGCCTCCGGCCAGACCAGCAGCAGCTGCTCCAGCACCCGCTCGGAGCCGGCATAGCTGTCGAGCCATTCATGAACGAGTGCGACCTTCACGCATCCCCCTTCGGCAGCAGCGCCACCAGCCGCTCCGCCGCCGCGCGCCAGGAAAAGCCGGCGGCGCGCGCCAGCCCCTCGGCCCGCAGCCGCCCGCGCAGCCCTGGTTCGCCGAGCAGCCGGGCGAGGGCGTCGAGCAGGCTGCGCGGGCCGTCATTGTCGAACCAGAGCGCCGCCTCGCCGCAGACCTCGGGCACGGCGGCGGCATGGGCGGCGATCACCGGACAGCCGCAGGTCATCGCCTCCAGCGGCGGCAGGCCGAATCCCTCGTAGCGCGAGGGGAAGATAAGGCAGAGCGCTGCCTCGTAGAGCGCCCGCAACTCGGCATCCGTCACCCGGCCGAGGGGTGCCACGGCCTGGCCCTCGGGGTCTCCCGCATTGCGGAAGACAGCGGCATCCGCCGCCCCGGCCACCGCCAGGACCAGCCCGTGCGCCGCCAGCAGCGCCTGCGCCTCGCCGAGCCCGGCCAGCCCCTTATGCGCCGCGCGCGTCCCGACGACGAGGGCGAAGCGCCCCGGCTGCAAGCCATTCCGCGCCAGCACCCCAACATCCGCCGGCTCGCGCAAGATGTGCTCGCCGCCTTCGTGCACGACGCCGATCTGCGCCGCGTCGATGCCGAGATGATGTGCGATCCGGCCGCGCGAGAAGTCGGAAACGGTCAGCAGCCGTGCCCCCGCCCGCGGCAGCGCCCAATGCATGGTCCGGTACCAGGAGCGGAAGGCCAGCGAGTAGCTCTCCGGCGTGTCGAAGGCGCCGGCATCGTGGATGACGACGGCCTGACGCCCGCCGGCCAGCAGCGGCGCGGCGTTGCCGAGATTGACCAGGACGGAGCCGCGCGCCCGCGCCGGCAGCTCGACCTGCTCCCAGCCCTGTCCGCGCAGCCGACCGAAGGCCTCATCGCGCAGGTGAGGAAAGGGGGAGGGCGCCCCGTTCGCCGGCCGCAGCAGCCGCGCGCCGGGCAGCAGCCCTTCCGCCGCCATCGCATCCAGGGCGCGGGTGATCTCGGCGGCGAAGCGCTGCACGCCGGTGATACGTTGGGTCAGGAAGCGGCCGTTGACGGCGATCATCACAGAGCCCCCGGCTTCAGCAGCAGGCGTGGCTGGCGGAGCAGCGTGCCGATCCGCCCCCGCTCCTCATCCTCCAGCACCCGCAGCGCCGCCACGGCGAAGACGATGGCCGCCAGCCCCGCCGCCGCCAGCAGCGGCGCCAGCCCCTGCACCGGCAGGAGCAGCAGCAGGCCGATCCCGCCCGCGGCCATGGGCAAGGCGAGCCGCCGCGCCGGCTCCGCCGCCGGTGGGTAGAGCCGCGCCACCAGCACCAACTTCCCGGCGCAGTCCGTCGCCGCCCGTGCCGCCCAGGCGATCGCCGCCCCTTCGATCCCGACCAGGTGGATCAGCAGCGCCGCCAGCGGGATGAAGACCACGGCTTGCACGGCGGCGAATTTCGTCGTCGCATCCGGCCGACCGATCGCATCCAGCAGCGCATTCGGCGCAAAGGCGACGCAGGAGAAGAAGATGCCGCAACCGAGCCATTGCAGCACCCTCCCGCTGCCTTCGGCGAAGCCCTCGCCGAGCCAGAGCCAGAGAATCTCCCGCGCTCCGCCGACGATCACGAGGCAGGCCGGGAGCACCAGCAGCATCACCAAGAGCCCGCCCCGCCGCAGCAGCGCGGCCGTCGACGCGGGCGCCGTGGCGAAGGAGGAGGCGAAGGCCGGCAGCAGCGTCTGCGCGACGGCGACGGGCAGGATCCAGGCGCGCAGCACCAGGTCGAGCGGCGTCGCATAGAAGGCGACGGCCGAGAGGCTGAGCAGCGCGCCGATGAGGAAGCGGTCGGCGTAGAGCAGCGCCTGAGTCATCAGTCCGGAGACGGTCATCCAGCCGCCAAGCTTCAGCAGCGGCACCACGAGGGTGAAGCGCGGCCGGCGCAGCCCGAGCCCCGGCACCAGCGGCCTGATCAGCCAGAGATAGGAAAGGGTATTCGCCAGCCGGCAGGCGACGAGGGCCAGCATCACGCCCACCAGGCTGTCCCAGACCAGCAGCACCAGCACCGGCCCGAGATAGTAGAAGAGGTTCACTGGGATGGTGACGAGATTGGCCGCGCGGAAGCGTTGATAGGCCGCCAGCACCCCCCAGAGTGCCGCATTCAGCACCACCAGCGGCGCGGCGGCGGCCAGCACCCGCATCGCGCCGACTGCCTGTTCGCGCAGGCCGGGGGGCACTTGCAGCATCCGGTCCACCAGAACCGGCACGAAGAACCAGAGGCCACAGGCGACGGCCAGGCTGATGCCGAGCAGCGTCCCGAGCGCCGCCTCGACCAGCGCGGCCGCCTCATCGCCGCGGCCGGTGCCGATGCGCTCGGAGATGGCCCGCGTCAGCGCCTGGCCGACGCCGAAATCGAAGACCCCGAAGACCCCCACCATCGCCAGTGCCAGGGTGAAGAGCCCCCAGCGGTCGAGGCCGAGCTGTTGGATAAGGATCGGGGTGAGGACCAGGGCGAGGAGGAGCGGCACGCCGCGCCCCAGCCCGTTCCAGACCACGCCCGCGACCATGGTGCGGCCGCGGGTGCGGGACTCTGCCGGATCGGCCATGATGGTGAGGGCCTTGCTAAATGCGCCGCGCCGGTGCCAGCGCGGCCGCCCCGGGTCAAGCGATGCTTAGTAGGCGCCGCGCCGCAGCAGCACCGCGCCCGGGGTGCGGAGGAGGATCCGCACATCCTCGAGCAGGGAGGGGTTGGTGGCGTAGCGCACGTCGAGGGCGACGCGCTGGGCGTAGCTGGTATCCGACCGGCCGCTCACCTGCCAGAGGCCGGTGATGCCCGGCCGCACCGCGAGGTAGTGTTCCGCCGCCGCGCCATAATGGGCGGCAAGCTCGGCGGCGACCACCGGCCGCGGCCCGACCAGGCTCATCTCGCCGCGCAGCACGTTGAAAAGCTGTGGCAGCTCATCGAGGCTGGTGGCGCGGAGGAACCGGCCGATCCAGGTGATCCGTGGATCGTGGCGGAGCTTCCGCGTCGCCTCCCACTCGGCGCGTGCGGCCGGGTCGCTGGCCAGCAGCGCCTCCAGCCGGGCGGCGCTATCCACCACCATGGAGCGGAACTTCAGGCAGCCGAAGCGGCGGCCGCCGCGGCCGATGCGCTCGTGGGCATAGAAGGCCGGCCCGCCATCGGCGCGCACCAGCAGGGCGAGCAGCAGGAAGACGGGGGCGCTCAGCAGCAGCAATGCGCCGGCGCCGGCGATATCGAGCGCCCGCTTCGCCGCCACCTGCGGCCCGGATGCGGCCTGCCGGGGCAGGCGCACCGCGAGGGGGCCGATGGTGGAGTGCGAATGCGTCAGACCGCGATAGGACTCAACGCCAAGCATGGACGACATCTGGCTCTCCTGGGTCCCGGCGCCGGTCAGGGGGATGACGCCGGTAGTCCTTGCCCGGCTCGGTCGAGGATCAGACCGTTCCGGACGCTCGGACTATGGGGGACAGGTCGTGCGGGATTGCGACGCGCTTGCGGCCGGATTGTGGCATCGCACAAGAATGCGGGAGCAACGATCCTGGCAGGCGATGCCAGTCGGCGCCTGCCCATCCGGCGGTCGAATTGAAGACGGCCGCGCCGGGGCTGCACCCGACGCGGCCGTAACGAAGAGGGGCCTGCTCAGCCTGCCGTGGTGACGTGGATATGGATTCGCTCCGGGCCGATCCGGTGCGGCCGCGGCACCAGGGCGATGATGCGCCCACGCAGCGGCCCGGCGCCCTCAGCCAGCAGCCCGTCGAGCGCCGCCCGCTCCGCCGGCGGCAGGCGGCCAAGCCGCTGCCCTCCGGCCGACCAAGCCTCGATCTCCGCACCGCCGCGACGCGGCCGCAACTCGATCGGGTCACCCACGCGCGGGGCAGCCTGGCCGGGGGCGAGGTCCGCCCCATCGGTCAGGTAGGTGAGCATCCCAGGGTCGGCGGCAGACTCGGCGTGCACGATAGGGTCCTTCCTCATGGCCGCGGCCCAATGCGGGAAGGATGGCGAACGATCCATCGCGGCGGGATGACAGTAGAGAGAACAGGCCCCTACGCGCGGAAGTTTACAGGAATGTGAACCGGGGCGCTCATGTCTCCGTGAGGATATCTACCGAAAGTTGCCCAAGAGCAAGGGATGCGGTGAGTCCCGGGCTCTCGATGCCGAAGAGGTTCAGCAGCCCCGGCACCCCATGCGCACGCGGCCCTTGCAGGGTGAAATCCTGCCCCGGCGCCCCCGGCGGAACGATCTTCGGCCGGATGCCGGAATAGCCCGGCGCCAGCGCTCCGTCCTTCAGTTCCGGCCAGTAGCGGCGGATGGCGGCATAGAAGCTCTCGCCCCGGCGCGGATCGACCTCGTAGTCGATCTCCTCCACCCATTCGACATCCGGCCCGAACCGGGCCTGGCCGCCGAGGTCGATGGTGAGGTGGGTGCCGAGGCCACCCGGCACCGGCACCGGGTAGATCAGCCGGGAGAACGGATTCTTCCCGGTCAGGGTGAAGTAGTTGCCCTTGGCGTAATAGGCGGCAGGGATGAGCTGGCTGGGCATCCCGGCGAGCGAGCGGGCAAGTTTCGGCGCGTGCAGCCCGGCCGCGTTGATGAAGCTGCGGCACCGCAGCGCCATCGGCTCCGCCCCGCCGATCTCGAGTTCGGCACCATCCTCGGTCAGCCGCCCGCCCAGGACGGGGGCGTGGAAGACGAAGATCGCCCCGGCATTCTCCGCATCGCCCTGGAGCGAGAGCATGTAGGCGTGGCTGTCGATGATGCCGGTGGAGGGCGAGAGCAGCGCCGCCGTGCAGGAAAGCGCCGGCTCCAGAGCCAGCGCCTCGGCGCGCTCCAGGCGCCTGAGGTCCGGCACGCCATTGGCCGCGGCGCGTGCCTGGATGGAGGCAAGCTTCTCCGCTTCCGCCTCGTCCGTCGCCACGATCAGCTTCCCGCAGTTGGCGTGCGGGATGCCGCGCTCGGCGCAGTAGGCGTAGAGCATCTGCTTGCCCTCGACGCAGCAGCGCGCCATCAGGCTGCCGGCCGGGTAGTAGATGCCGGCGTGGATCACCTCGGAATTGCGCGAGGAGGTCTCGGTGCCGATCCCCTCCGCCGCATCCAGCACCAGTACCTCACGCCCGGCCAGCGCCAGGGCCCGCGCGACCGCGAGCCCCACCACGCCGGCGCCGGCGACGACGCAGTCGAATTCGTCCATCCCGCTTCAGCCCCGCTTCAGTCCCGCGCAACATGTGGCCCCTGCCGCCGCTGCGCCAATCGCCTTTGCCGGAGGGCAGTTCACCGTCCCTGGAAGACCGGCTTCCGCTTCTCCTTGAAGGCCCGCAGCCCCTCGCGGAGGTCATCGCTCGCCTTGGCCGCCGACATCCGCGCCCCGAGCGCCGCGACGTCCAGCGCCTGGTGGCCGATCTCGTTGATGGAGCGCTTCACCCCCTGCACGGCGAGCGGCGCCAGCTCCCCGAGCCGGCCGGCGATCGCGTCGATCCGCGCGTCCAGGGCCTCGGGCGCGACGAGGTCGGTGAGGTAGCCGATGCGCAGCAGCTCCTCCGCATCCTGCTCCTCGGCCAGCATGAAGAGGCGCTTGGCGTTGTTGAAGCCGAGGCGGGAGACGTAGCGGCGCAGCCCGCTCTCGTAGTAATGCAGGCCGATCCGCGCCGCCGGCATGAACATCCTGACGGCCGGCGTGCCGACCCGGAAGTCGCAGGCCAGTGCCAGGTCGGTGCTGCCGCCATAGACGCCCGCATGCAGCCGGGCGATGGTCGGGATGCGGAGCATCTCCACCCGGTCGACGAAGCTCTCGAAGCCCTGGGCCTGATCGCCGCCGGCGCGGCCCTCCGCCTGCTCCGCCATGGCGCCGAGATGGGCCCCCGCCGAGAAGGCCCGCCCCTCGGAGGCGATCACCAGCACCCGCACCGCCGGATCGGCCTCCACCTGCTCCAGCAGCCGGAGGATCTCGGCAATATCCTCCGGCTGCACCCGGTTCATCACCTCCGGCCGGTTGAGGCGCAGCGTGGCGCGGTTGCCCGCGATGCTGAGGCTCGGCGGGTAGCCCTCATCCCTGGCGCTCATCTTGGTCCTCCGATACCGGGGCGTTTTGCCGGGCTGCGACGGCCCCGGCAAGGGTGCTGGCACCATGACGCCGGAGGAGTAGTCTCCGCCCAATTCAATAGGGAACGCGACCATGGCCGATCTGCCCCAGCATGTGGACATCCACGAGGAGGGCCCGCGCGAGGGCTTCCAGATCGAGCCCGGTCCGATCCCCTCCGCGGAGAAGATCGCCCTGATCGAGGCGCTGGCCGAGACGGGCCTCCGCCACATCCAGGTATGCTCCTTCGTCAACCCGCGCCTCGTCCCCGGATGGGCGGATGCCGAGGCCGTCGCCGGCGGCTTCCGCCCGAAGCCCGGCGTCCACTACACCGGCCTCTGGTTCAACGAGAGCGGCCTGCGCCGCGCGCTGGCCTTCCGCGAGCGGCTGACCGTCACCGGCTCCATCTCGCTCTCCGCCTCGGATGCCTTCTCGCGCAAGAACCTCAACCGCGGCCAGGCCGAGAACCTGGAAGCGATGCGCAAGCAGACCGCAGCGCATCTCGAGGCCGGGGTGCCGGTGACGCGCATCGGCGTCATGGCCGCCTTCGGCTGCAACTACCAGGGCGACATCACGCCCGCCCAGGTGGTGCAGACCGTGGCCGATGGCCTCGCCATCGCCCGGGAAGCGGGCATCGCCATCACCGATCTCTCGCTCGCCGACACCATGGGCTGGGCCACGCCAATCCGCATCGAGCGCGGCATCGACGCGGTGCGCGAACGCTGGCCGGACCTGCGCATCGGCCTGCACCTGCACGACACGCGGGGGCTGGCTGTCGCCAATGCCCATGCCGGGCTGCGGCTGGGCGTGACGAGATTCGACAGCACCGTGGGTGGGCTCGGCGGCTGCCCCTTCGCCGGGCAGAAGGGCGCAGCGGGCAATATCTGCACCGAGGAGCTGGCGCTGCTCTGCGAGGAGATGGGCATCGCCACGGGCATCGACCTCGATGCGCTGATCGAGGTGGGGCGGCTCGCCGAGCGCATCGTCGGCCACCAGCTGCCGAGCGAGCTGATCCGTGCCGGCAGCCTCACCGCCTTCCGCCGAGGGATCGCGGCATGAGCACGGCGCCGCTGGCGGGGCTTCGCGTCCTCGAGTTCAGCCACACCATCATGGGGCCCTGTGCCGGGCTGGTGCTGGCCGATCTCGGCGCGGATGTGGTGAAGGTGGAGCCGGCGCCGGCGGGTGACCATACGCGGCGGCTGCCCGGCTTCGCAGCCGGCTTCTTCGCCACCTTCAACCGCAACAAGCGCAGCATCGCCCTTGACCTGAAGCGGCCCGAAGGGAGGCAGGCGGCGCACCGGCTGGCGGCCCGAGCCGACCTGGTGCTCGAGAATTACGGGCCGGGGACGATGGAGCGGCTCGGCTGCGGCTGGGAGGATCTGCAGGCGGTCAATCCGCGGCTGGTCTACCTGGCGCTGAAGGGCTTCCTCGCCGGGCCCTACGAGCACCGGCCGGCGCTCGACGAGGTGGTGCAGTTCCAGTCCGGGCTGGCCTACATGACCGGGCCGCCGGGGCGGCCGCTGCGGGCCGGGGCCTCGATCATCGACATCCTGGGCGCTGTCTTCGGCGTCACCGCGGCGCTGGCGGCGCTGCGCGAACGGGACCGGACGGGCGAGGGGCAACGCATCAGCAGCGCGCTGTTCGAGAGCGCGGTCTTCCTGATGGGCAGCCACATGGCGGGCCTTGCCGCGACCGGCGAGCCGCCGCCGCCCATGCCGGCGCGCCGCGGCGCCTGGGGCATCTACGACGCCTTCGAAACAGGGGAGGGCGGCCAGCTTTTCGTCGGCGTCACCAGCGACCAGCAATGGGCGCGCTTCACCGAGGCTTTCGGCCTGCCGGAGCTGGCCGCCGACGCCCGCCTCGCCACCAATGCGCAGCGGGCGAAGGAGCGCTCCTGGCTGATCCCCGCCCTGGGCGAGGTGTTCCGCCGCTACGACCAGGCGGAGGTGGCGCGGCGCTGCGAGGCGGCGGGCATCTCCTGGGCGCCGGTCGGCAAGCCGGCGGACCTGTTCGAAGATCCGCACCTGTTGGCCGGCGGCGGGTTGCTGCAGACGGCCATCTCCGCCCTCGGCGGCGGAGCGATGTTCGGCCTGCCTGCCGTGCCGCTGGAGTTCGGCGAGGCCCGGCAGCGCGCCGGCCTCAGCCGACAGCCGCCGCGGCTCGGCGAGCATAATGGCGAGGTGCTGGCCGAGGCCGGCTTCGGCGCCGCGGAGATCACAGCGCTCGCCGCCACCGGCGTGCTGGCCGAGGCCTCGGCCTGACGCGATCCCCGATCGGGCGAGATTGTCCGGTTCACTATATTTGCCAAGTCAGGCAGCAGGTTCGAAGGGCGTCCGTAAGCCAACAGAGACGGACGCCGCTCTAGCCGCGCTCAAAGCCGGCAAGCGAGGACAGGATGCGTGAGCGCGCTCCGTCCCTGCACTGGCAGCCGTCCGCGAGCCCCGTCGCTGGCCTCGGCAGGTTGGCGCCACGCAGGCTGGTCACCCTCAATAACGCAGAAGACGAAAACACGCCGCGCTGCTCACGCACGGGGTTTGATGGCGCTCAAGGCAATAGTTTCCGCCTCACAAACATGTTGACGCTCTTTCCGGGCAATGCAAAAGTCGTCAAAGAATATAAAAATAAAAACAATCCTATGTCGGACCATTTCGAAAAGGATCGTAACTATTATGGCAACTGATACGCTGCTGCTTAGGGTCAGCCAGTCCGTCTACGGTGTGCCAGCACAATTCACGGTTTTCGTGGATGGCAAGCAGGCCGGATCAACTTACCAGGCCACCGCCATCCACGGCTGGAAGTCCGATACCGTCACCCTGACCGGCGACTGGGACAAAGGCGAGCATACGGTTCAGCTCAGATATCTGAACGACTTCAAGGATGCGGGCGGCGATCGCAATTTGTATCTGGACGGCGCGATCTACGACGGCGTGCCCGTCCCTGGCGCCGTTCTCAATATGTGGTCGGCCTATGACAAGAACACTTTCAAGCTGACCGACACGACGGCCCTGCCGCCCGCCGCCACGCAAGCGCCTTCGACCACCACCCCGCCTCCTACCAGCACGATGGACACGCTGGTGCTGAAGGTCAGCCAGACCGCGTATGGGGCTGCGGCGCAGTTCACGGTCCTGGTGGACGGCGTGCAGGTCGGCGGGACCTATCAGACGACCGCCCAGCATGGCTGGAAGTCCGACTCGATAACGCTGAAGGGCAACTGGGACAGCGGCGATCATTCGGTCTCCATCAAATTTCTCAACGATGCGAAGGATGCCGGCGGCGACCGGAACCTCTACCTCGACGGTGCGACCTATAACGGCGTGGCCGTCCCCAATGCCAAGCTGAACATGTGGTCCGCCTATGATCCGCATGTCTTCAAATTCACCGACGCGACGCCGCTGACGACCGCGCCGCCCACGACCGGTACCGTGACGCCGCCGACTACGACGCCGCCCTCGACCGGCACTGAGACGCTGCCAACCGCGACGCCGCCCTCGACCGGCACTGAGACGCCGCCGACCACGACGTCACCTACGACCGGTACCGTGACGCCACCGACCACGACACCACCCTCGACCGGCACCGTGGCGCCGCCGACCACGACGCCGCCTTCGACCGGCACTGAGACGCCACCGACTACGACGCCGCCCTCGACCGGCACTGAGACGCCGCCGGCCACCACCGAGGGCCTGGACCACCTGACGCTCCGCCTGTCGGAGCAGGCCTACAAGAACGTCCACGCGCAGTTCACCGTCTCGGTGGACGGCAAGCAGATCGGCGGCACCTACACGACCACCGCCAACCACGCCAACAAGGCGAGCGACACCTTCGACATCACCGGCGAGTGGGGGCCGGGGACGCACCAGGTCAAGATCAGCTTCCTCAACGACGAGTACGGCGGCTGGTCAGGCGCGGACCGCAACCTTTATCTTGATGGCGCCAAGTACAACGGCACTGAGATCATGGGCGTTGCGAAGGCGATCACCGGTGGCGCAACGAACTCCACGGCGAGCTTCACCTTCACCGAAGCTGCGACCACCGCGCCGCCGCCGGTGACGACCACGCCCGGCAGTGCGTTGAACCATGACGGCCTGACGGACCTGAACGTGCTGATCCGTGGCCAGTCCAACGCATTGCTGTTCGACCAGTATGGCGGCGACGATGCCCTGAAGGCCGAGCTGCAGAAGGCGTTGCCCGGCGTCAGGATCAACATCCTCGGCGGCGACAACAAGACGGAGTTCTCCGCCACCGCCTTCACCACCTGGGATACCGGCGGCCAGCAGAAGAAGATGCACGACTATCTCAACGCGCTGCCGGCCGACATCAAGGACAACGAGACCATCACCGTCTGGATGCACAACGAGTACGACCAGCAGATCAGCGGACTGACGACGGCGCTGTGGAAGCAGGAAGTGCAGGCGGACGCCGCCGCCGTGCGCGACATCTTCGACCACCAGGCCGCCGACAGCACGCCCTATCTCTTCGTGCCGATCCGCTATCCCTATGGCGGCAGCTTCGCCGCCATCCGCCAGGGCATGGACGAGCTTTCCGCCGATCCCGCTTTCCATGGGAAGCTGTCCTGGGCAGCCTACGGCTCGAACATCACCATGGCAGGCGGTCCGGAGGCGGGGTCCAACGGGTCGCACATGAACAGCGCCGACGCCGCGACGATCGGGCGCGATCTGGCGGCGCCGCTTCTCGACCTGTACCAGGGCATCGCCTGACGCCGGCGCCGGAGGGGGCGGGGCCTGCAAGCCCGCCCCCTTCGTGGAAGCCTGCCGCGCCTCAGCGTCCCTTCAGCGTGCTCCTCCAGGCAATCAGCGCCCCGATGCCGGGGAAGACCGCTAGCATCCCGAAGGCCGCCGAGTAGGATTGCGTCACCGCGACCGCCGCGCCGAAGAGCGACGGCCCCACCACCACCCCGGCGAAGGCCACCGAGAGCACGCCGCCCGCCGCATCCCCCGCCTTGCCGGGCGCGGCCAGCCGCGCCGCCTCCGCGAGCAGCAACCCGTTCCACCCGGCTGCGCAGGTGCCGAGCAGGCAAAGCAGCACGACGATCCCCGCTCCCGGCCCAGCCAGCGCCATCGGCAGCAGCACCCCGCCGAGGCAGGTGCAGACGCCGATCGCCGCCAGCGCCTTCAGGCCGGAGCGCCACCAATCCGCCACGGCACCCCAGGCGATACGCGCCCCGATGCCGACCGCCTGGCTCGCCGAGGCGACGAATCCCGCCGCCACCGGCGCCCAGCCGCCTTCCTCGACCAGCATGGTGACGATGTAGGAACCGAGGGCGAGCTGGAATCCCGAGAAGCAGGCCGAGATCACCGCCAGCGGGCCGAGCCCCGGCCGCGTCCGGAGGGCGACGATCCCGCCGAGCGCCCCCGCGCCGAGCGGGGCGCCCGGCTCCCGCTCGCCATCCCAATGCCGGCGGAAGGCGCCGCAGCCGATCGCTGCCACTGCCATCACTCCACCGGCCGCCAGCACCGCTCCGCGCCAGCCGATCGCGCCGGCAAGGCCGGGCAGGATCGCCCCTGCCAGCGCACCGCCGATCGGCACCCCGGTCTGCTTGACGGCGAAGACGCGGTTGCGCCGCGCCGGCGGCGTCAACCGTGCCAGCACCTGCGAGGCGGAGGGGTTGGTCAGCCCATAGCCGATGCCGGTCAGGAAGGAGCCGAGTATTGCCCCCGCCAGCCCCGCGCCGACGATCAGCAGGCAGGCCGCCGCCCCCGCCGCCAGGGCGAGCTGCGTGCAGCGCGCGGGCCCCAGCCGCCGCAGCAGCCCGCCGGAGAACATCGAGGCCGTGCTGGCGGCGGCATAGGTGCAGGCCACCTGCCAGCCGAGCCAATGCGGTTCCGCCCCCAGGTCCCGCGCCGCCATGGTCGCCAGCACCGGAAGGGTGAAGACGGCAAGCGTGGCCAGCGCCTGCGCGCCTGTCGTCGCCGCGAGCGCCGCCCCCAGCCCGGAAAGCCGCAAGACCTAGCCCAGCCGCCGCAGGATGTCGGGCGAGAGCTGGGCGAGGTCGGTGATGCCGAGCATCGCCATGTCGCGATGGATCTCCTCCCAGAGCAGGGTGATGGCGTGCCGCAGCCCGGCCTCGCCCCCCACCGCCGCCGCATAAAGGAATGGCCGGCCGAGGAAGGTGAAATCGGCGCCGAGCGCCAGCGCCTTCAGGACATCCGTCCCGCGCCTTATGCCGCCGTCATAGATGATGGCCATTCCCTCGGCCGCCTGCGCGATCTCCGGCAGCACCCGCAGCGGCGCGATCGCGCCGTCGAGCTGCCGCCCGCCATGGTTGGAAACGATGATGCCATCCGCCCCGCAGTCGCGGGCGATGCGCGCATCCTCGGCCGAGAGGATGCCCTTCACCAGAAGATGCCCCGGCCAGCGCGCCCGGATCAGCGTGAGATGTTCCCAGGCGAGGCCATCGCGCCGCCCGATTGCCCGGATCAGATTGGAGGAGAGCACCGGCGGCCCACGCGTTGCATCCATGTTCTCGAAATGCGGCATGCCATGGTTCTTCAGCGTCCGGAGCGCCGTGCCGAACAGCCAGCGCGGATGGCTGATCCCTTCCCAGGCCAGCCGCAGATTGGGCCGCAGCGGGAGGGAATAGCCGTTGCGGACGTTGTTCTCGCGGTTGGCCGAGACCGGCACGTCGGCGGTGAGGACGAAGGTGTCGTAGCCCGCCGCCAGCACCCGGTCGACCAGTGCCTCGATCCGCGCCGCCTCGCCCGGCAGGTAGGCTTGGTACCAGGCGGTCGGCCCCTCGGCCCGCACGTCTTCCAGCGGGATGAGCGAGGAGGCACTCAGGATCATTGGGATGTTGGCCGCCGCAGCGGCGCGGGCGAACACGATGTCGCCCCGGTAGGCGGACAGCGCCGAGGCCCCCATCGGCGCGATGCCGAAGGGCGCGGCATGGCGCCGGCCGAGCACCGTCCGCCCGGTCTGCCGTTCCGTCACGTCCGCAAGGACACGCGGGACGAAACCAAGCTCCCCGAAGGCGGCCCGGTTGTCGCGCAGCGAGGAATCGGTCTCGGCCGCGCCGGAAACGAAGCCGTAGAGCATGCGCGGCAGGTGCCGCCGCGCCGCCCGTTCGAAGTCGTCGAGCGAGAGGATATGCCGCAGGGAGCGCGGCAGGTCCGGCTCGTTATGCCGCGCCGCGACCGTCGGCGTCGCCTCGGCCAGCCTTTCCCGCGTCTCGCCCTCCGGCGGCATCGCCCGTCTCCCCCAGCAAGATGGGCCAGGGTCGGCCCAAAGCCGCGTCCGGTCAACGCGGCGCGGACGGCGCCTCCGCATAGTGGAAGGCCGCGCCCGTGACGGCGATGGAGAGCACCCGCTCATCCCCGCTGACGCCGTCCTCCAGCGGCGAGCCGCCGGCGCGCGACTGCAGCCGCAGCAGCCGGCAGGGCATCGCCCCGCCCGGCGGCACGATGCGCAGCGAGAAATGGTGTGGCCCGCGTTGCTCCGCCTCGACAAGGCAGGGCGTGTCGTCGAAACCCGCCTCCAGCAACGGCGCCGGGGCGCCATAGAGATGCCCGACCTCCAGCACCACCCGGGCGACCGGCCGCAGCGGCGCCGGGTTGCGCAGCAGGCCCTGCAGGGTCATCCAGCGGAACGGCCCCTCCTCATCCTCCTCCGGCCCGTGCCAGCCGAGGTCGAAGGCCGGGTCGCGCGGCGCCAGCACTGCGGCCGCCCCCTCGGTGGCCGCGACGGGCTCAGCCAGCTTGGGCTCCGCCGCCGCGGAGATCAACCGGCGCAGCGCGGCGGCCGGCGCCTCCTCCTCCGCCAGCCGATCGAGCAGAAGCGTTGCCGCCGCATCGATGAAGGCATCGATGCGCTCCTGCTGCATCTGCACCTGCCGGTCGAGAGCGGCCTGCCCCGTCAGCCGCATCGCATCGCCAGCCTGTTCCAGCCGCAGCCGCCGCGCCTCGAACTCGGCCAGCCGTTCCGCCCCGGCAGGCTCGGCCCGAGCGCGAAGCGCGCCAGCACCTCGCGGGTGCCCATCGCGTGCAGCGTCACCTCGATGCCGCTGCCGGTAAGGTCGGCCGCCTCCAGCGCGAGGGCGAAGCGGAAGGCGCAGCCGCCCTCGGCCAGCGGCACCGGCGGTTCCGCCTGGACCGCCCGCGCCGTGCTGCCATTGATGACGGCGTGCAGCGCCGGTTGAAGCAGGCCGTTGGCGCGTTCGATTCCCGTCCCCCGCAGCATCCCGTATTCGAGCCGGAGATCCTCGATCCCCGGCCGCGCCGGCCCAAGCAGCGCCGCCGCTTCCGTGGCCGAGGCGACCGGCCAGGGCTCGGCCAGCTCCGGCCCCTCCACCGCGGCGGCGATCCGCAGCATCGCGGGCAGCGGCACGCAGGGCAGCCGGGCGATGGGCAGGGTCAGCACCGCCCCGGCCTCGACCGGGCCGGCGAGGGCGAGCCGCCCCACCTCGATCCCGCGGCACCAGGCACGGAGCGGCGCCTCCGGCCGCAGGGGCCGCAGCGCACGCAGCCGCAGCCCGTCCCGACCGGCGCCGACCACCAGCAGCGGGGGCGATGCATCATCCATGGCGCGCCGTCGCTACCATTCCAATGCGCGGCGCGCCAGCGGCTCACCCGGGGTGCGACGCCGCCCATCGGCCGTTCTGCGTCCGCCCGCCATAGCCGTAGGCATCGCCATCCGCCGCATGGACGAGGACATAGCTCTCCTCGTGCAGCGGCCCGAGCAGCCTCGCCATGCCGGTGAAGGCGGCGGCGACGAAGCGCGTCGTCTCCGCCTTGGTGTTGGTCCCCGCCGTCACCTTGATGTCGAGCCAGAAGGCGCCGAGCCCCGCCTCGGCCGGCCGCTGCCCGGCGATGAACCAGTCCTCCGCACGCGTCGGCTCCGCCAGCACGGCGGTGACGCCGGGGTCCTTGCCGAGATGCTCGGCGGCGAGGCGCGCGGCCAGGGCCGCCACCTCGGCCTGCAGGCCGGGGCGAGGGGAGGGGGTAACGTAGCGGACGCCGATCATGGGCATGGAATGGTTCCTTCGGTTGGTGGTCCCGAAGCCCAGCCTGCAATGCCGACACCCCCACCGGAACGCTATGGATACTTCTTTCTGATATAGTAAAATCTTATGATGCTCGACCTGGAATCCGTCCGCCTCTTTGTCCTCGCCGCCGAGTATGGCAACCTCACCCGTGCCGCCGAGGCCGCCGGCACCGTGCAGCCCGTGGTGAGCCAGCGGCTGAAGGCGCTCGAGGCCCGGCTCGGCCATCGCCTGCTGGAGCGGACCCCGCGCCTCGTCCGTCCGACCGCCGCCGGCACCGCCTTCCTCGAACGCGCCCGCGCACTGCTCGCCGCACATGACGCCGCCCTGCGGCTGGAGGAGGCGCCGGCCTTCCGCTTCGCTCTCTGCGCCAGCGACCATGCGCTCGGCCTCGGGCTGGAGGGGCTGTTCCGGCGGCTGCGCGCTGCCCTGCCGCCCGGCGCCATCCTCTCCCTCCGCACCGGCCTCTCGCGGGAAGCCCGCGCCGGCTTCGAGGCCGGCGACTGCGACGCCGCCCTGATCCGGCGCGAGGCGGCTGGCCCGGATGGCGAGGTGCTCGGCCAGGACCCGCTCGGCTGGCGCGGCGCCGCAGGGATGCGCCTTGCACCCGGCGAGCCGGTGCCGCTGGCGACGCTCGGCCCGGCCTGCGGCGTGCGCGGCGCCGCCATCCGCGCCCTCGACCGCGCCGGCCTGCCCTGGCGGGAGAGCTTCATCGGCGGCAGTTGCGCCGCGCTGCTGGCCGGGGCGGAGGCCGGGCTCGGCATCGCGCCCATGGGCCGCATCGCCGCCGGCGGGGCGCCGGATCTCGGCCCGGCGCTCGGCCTGCCGGCCCTGCCGCCCTCGGAGATCGTTCTCCTTGCGCGCACCGGCTCGCCCGCCCTGGCCGCGGCGACCCGGGCGCTGGCCGCCGGCCTCCGCGCGAGCCTTGGCGAGACCGGCGCTTCGCGCGCAAATGGCCGGTGATGGACCGCCCGCCCCTCCTGATGGTCAGCCCGTTGCCGCCGGCGCGGAACGGCATCGCCGATTACGCCGCCGCGCTGCTTCCGGGCCTCGCCGCGCATTACGACTGCGCCGCCGCCGTCGAGGACTGGCTTGCCGAGGCGCCGCCGGGCGTCCGGGTGGTGGACCTGGCCCTGGCCCACCGCCTGCGAGGCGACGAAGGGCGGCGCCTCTACCAGATCGGCAACAATTCCGGCCATGGCTTCGTGTTGCAGGCGCTGCGGGCGCGGCCCGGCGTCACCACGCTGCACGATCCCGGCCTGCTGCATCTCTACGAATCAACCGGCGAGGACCGCGCCACCATCCTCGCCGGCATGCGCCATGCCGCGCCCGGCCTCACCGCCACATATGCCCGGCACCTACGCGGGCAGGGTGTGTCCACCCGCGCCAACCACCTGCTCTTCGACCTGGCCGGGGAGGTGCTGGCGCGCTCTCGGGCCGTCATCGTCCATTCCCGCTTTGCCAAGGCCCGCCTCCGCCTCACCCATGGCGAGGCGGCGATCGCGCATGTCGAAGTCATCCCGCACCTCCTGCCGCCTGGCCGCCCGCCAGGGCGTGCCGAGGCCCGCGCTCGGCTCGGCATCGGGCGCGAGGAGTTCCTCCTCGTCACTGCCGGCTTCGCGTCGCTGGCCAAGCGCCTCGACTGGGTGCTGGAGGCGCTGGAAGGATTGCCCGCCCTGCGCTGGGTTCATGCCGGCGAGGTCCCGGCTGCGCTGGCCCCGCGCATCGGCCGCCGCGCCCACATCACCGGCCACCTGCCGGCCGATGAGTTCGATGCGCATATCGCCGCGGCCGATGTGCTGGTGAATCTCCGCTTCCCTTCGAGCGGCGAAAGCTCCGGCTCGCTCGCCCGCGCGCTGGCGGCCGGCACGTGCTGCATCGTCTCCCGCACCGGCGCCTTCGCCGAACTGCCCGGCGACGCCGTCATTGCCTTGCCGCTTGCCGGCGGCGCCCGGGCCCTGGCCGATGCGCTGGCCGCCCTCGCCGCCGCGCCGGACCGGGCCCATGCCATCGGTGCCGGCGGCCGCGCCCATGCCGAGGCGGAGATGGCGTTGCCGGCCGTCGCTGCCCGCTACCGCGCCGTGATCGAGGCTGCGGAGGACCGCCCGCCAGGACGGTCCGAGCCCCCGCCGCTGCTCCGCCTTGCCGCCGACCGTGCGCTGATCGCTGCCGCATTGGCCGGCCGGACGGGCGCCTGCCGCTTGCGCCTCGACCTGGAGGACTCCGACCGGCTCGCCATGCTCAGCCTCGCCCCTGGCGGCCTCGCCGCGGCGCTGTTGCCGCCCGGCGCCGAACTCCGCGCCGCAGCGTTGGAGGGGAGGGGGCTGGTGCTCGACCTTCAGCTGCCGGGATGAGCGCCGCCCCGCTGCTCGCCGCCCTGTTCGCCCGTGCGCTGCCTGGCCTCGCCGCGCGCGACCTCGGCCTGCCGCTCGGTGCGCTGCTGCCCTGGCTGCCCGGCACCCGGGCCGGCATTGCCGATGCGGCGGCGCTCGATCCGATGGAGCGCGCCCTGCTCGCCCGCTTCCGCCAGCAGGGCCTTCCCCTGCTCGGTCTCGACCCGGTGGCCGATGCCGCGCCCGACCCGGCCTGGGAGCCGGCGCGCGACCGCCTTGCCTGGACGCCTTCCGGCGCCCCTGTGCCGGGCGCCAGCCTCACCCTGGTCGCCGGCGGCACCGGCGAGGCGCCGCCGGCGGAAGGCCTCGCCCGCATCCTGCTGCTCGCGGGTCGTGACGATGCGCCGGAACGCCACGACCTGCTGCTGCCCGAGCCTCGCCTTGCGGAAACCTATGAATGCCTGCGCGCCGCCGCCTCCCTGGCGGGGCCGGGCTGGCAGCAGGGCGGCCGCCACCTCGCGCCACAGCAGGCCAGCCTGCTGCTGCTCGTCCCTCGCCCCGGCCATGTGCTCGACCTACTAGTCCCCGCCGCTGTCCTGCCGCACGACCTGCCCGCGCCGGGCGGGTCCGAGGGATTGCCGCTTGAGGGCGTGCGCCAGCTGCGGCTGCTGCCCGGCGCCCTGCCGCCGCTGCGCTGGCGCCTCCGGCTGGATTTCGCCGGTGCAGAGCCGGGTCCCGCCGCCGTCTTCCTCGATGGGCTCCGCATCCCGGCCCGCTCCGTTCCCGGCGGCCTCGTCGCCAGCATCGATCCGCCGGCCGACCGCGCTCCCGTGCTCGGCCTCGCCTGGCGCGACGGCGCCCCGCCAGGCCTTCGCCTCGTGACGCTCGAGGCGCGGCCGTGACCGCGACGCGCCTGCTTATCCTTTCCCCCATCGCCTCGCACCCTGCCGACCAGGGAAATGCGGCGCGCATCCAGGGGCTCGGCGCGGCGCTGATGGCGCGGGGCATCCGCTGCGAATTCCTCCATTGCACCACCGAGGGCAGCACGCCGGGTGGGCGCATCGCGATGGCCAGCTTCTGGCACGGCTTCCACGAAGTGCCTGCCGCCGTCATCGGCGAGCCGAGCCTCCCCGGCGCCTGGGGCATCGACGACTGGTGCCCGCCGGAGCTGGCGGAACGGCTCGCCGCCCTGCAACGCGTCCGCCGCTACGATGCGGTGCTGGTGAACTACGTCTGGCTTTCCGCCGCGCTGGAGGGTGCCGGCGATGCCTTCCGCATCCTCGACACGCATGACCTCTTCGGCGGCCGCGACGCGGTGGCGCGGGCGCAAGGGCTCGATCCGTCATGGTTCTTCACCACGGTCGCCGAGGAACGCCGCGGCCTGGACCGGGCCGACCTCGTCCTGGCTATCCAGGATGAGGAGGCCACTGAACTGCGCCGCCGCACCCGGGCGGAGGTTGCGGTGCTCGGCCACATGCCGCCGCTCCGCTTCCTCGCCGGCCTGACGCCGGAGCCGGTGATGCCCTTCGGCTATCTCGGCAGCGCCAATCCGTGGAACCTCGCCGCGCTCGGCGCCCTCGACGCCGCCCTGGCGGGGGCGCCCGAGCTGCCCTGGCTGCTGGCCGGCCGTGTCCTTCGCCGGGGGGATCTCCGCCTCGCCTCCCGCCCGCGGTTGATGCCGAATCTTGCCGACGTCGCCGCCTTCTATGCGGCCGTCGATTGCGTGCTGAACCCGATGGCCGGCGGCACTGGCCTCAAGGTGAAGACGGTGGAGGCGCTGGCCTTCGGCAACCCGGTGCTCGGCACGGCGGACGCCTTCGCCGGACTTGCGCCCGAGCATCCCGGCCATCGCTGCGCCGATGCCGCGGCGCTGGTCACGCTGATGCGGGAATACCGTTTGAGCGAAGCCTTCCGCCGGGAATTACGACTAGCCTCGCGCCGGCTCGCGCTCCGCTATGCGGCGGAATTGGCCGAAGCGCAGGATGCGCTGGCGGCACGGCTGCGGGCGCTGGCGACGTGACGCCGGCCCGCAGCGCCAGCACCGCCGGCACCGCGCCGCAGGCAAGAAGGAAGAGGCCGAGGCTGAGCATCGCCGGATCAATCATGGTCATGATGCCTATTTCCCTGAACGGCATTCGATGACGCGGTTCTCGCATCCGCTGGCTGAACCGCGGCTGAGCCGGCCGTTCAGTCGCGGTTCAGCTTCGCGGCCGCAGCCTCGCGCGATGCTGCGCCGAAGCCTCCTCGCCCTGCTGCTCCTGCCGACGGCCGCCCGCGCGGATGACGACGACCAGGACCGCGCCCGCGCCGCCGTCGAGCGCGGCGAGATCCGCCCTCTGTCGCGCATCCTCGCCGAGCTGGAGCGGCGCTTCGTCGGGCAGGTGGTCGATACCGACCTCGACCGCGACGATGGGCGCTGGGTCTACGAGTTCAAGCTGCTGCCGCCCTCGGGCCGCATGTACCGGGTGAAGATGGACGCCGCGACCGGCGGGGTGATCGAGACCCGCGGCCCCGTGCAGGAGCGGCGCTGATGCGCGTGCTGGTCGCCGAGGACAGCGCCGCCCTTGCTGCGCAGCTCCGCGAGGCGCTGGTCGCCGCGCATTTCGCCGTCGATGTCGCCCCCGATGGGGAGGAGGTGCATTTCCTCGGCGACACCGAGGCCTATGACGCGGTGGTGCTCGACCTCGGCCTGCCGCGGCTCGACGGTCTCTCGGTGCTGCGCCGCTGGCGGGCTGCCGGCCGCGCCATGCCGGTGCTGATCCTCACCGCCCGCGACGGCTGGACGGAGAAGGTCGCCGGCCTCGATGCCGGGGCCGACGACTACCTCGCCAAGCCCTTCGCCATGGCGGAGCTGCTGGCCCGGCTGCGCGCCTTGGTGCGCCGCGCCAATGGGATTGCGCAGGCGGTGATCGCGCTCGGCGATCTCAGGCTCGATACCGCGGCGGGCAGCGTCGCCTGGCGCGGCATGCCGGTGCGGCTGACAGCGCTGGAATTCCGCCTGCTCGCCTATCTGGCGCACAGGCCCGGGCGCGTCGTCTCTAAGACGGAGCTGACCGAGCATCTCTACGCCCAGGATTTCGACCGCGACTCCAACACGCTGGAGGTGGTGGTCGGTCGGCTGCGGCGGAAGCTCGACCCGGCGCTGATCGAGACGCTGCGCGGCCAGGGCTACCGGCTGGCAGCCGGCTGAGCGCGGTGTTCCGCTCCCTCACCCTGCGGCTGGCGGCGCTTTCGGCGCTCTGGGTGGCGCTCGGGCTGGTGGTGGGGGGATGGCTGATCCTCGGCATCTCCAGCGACCAGGTGCTGCGCGCCTTCGATGCTCGGGTGCTCGGTCTGCTCGACCGCGTGGCGGGCGCCGCCGCCCGTGGGTCGGATGGGCGGCCGCGGCTGGAGCGGCCGGTCTCCGACCCCGATCTGGAGCAGCCCTTCGCAGGGGCCTATTGGCAGATCACGGTGCCGGGTGGCGGCCGGGCGGCCTCGCGCTCGCTCTGGGATGCGCATCTGCCGGAGTTCGATGGGGGGCCGGAGGCCGGGCCGCGCCTCCGCGACGTGGCGGGGCCGCGCGGCGAGGCGCTGCGGCTCGGCGAGCGGGCGGTGGTGCCGCCGGATGGTGGGCCGCCGCTGCTGGTCCAGGCCGCCATGGCGCGCGGGCGCGTCGATGGCGAGGTTCGGCGGCTGCGCTGGCTGATCGGCCTCGGCTTCGGGCTGCTCGGACTCGGGCTGGTGGCGGGGACGGTGCTGCAGGTGGTGTTGGGGTTGAGGCCGCTGCGGCAGGCGCGGCAGGCCGTCGCCGAGCTGCGTGCGGGCGAGCGGGAGGATCTCGCCGCGCTGGCCGCGCCGAGCGAGATCGCGCCGCTGCTGGAGGAGATCGACGCGCTGCTGCGGCAGAACCGGGCGACCGTCGAGCGCGCGCGGGCGCATCTCGGCAATCTCGCCCATGCGCTGAAGACGCCGCTCGCCGTACAGCGCGCCGCGCTCGATGCAGCGCCGCCGGACCTCGCCGTGCTGCGGGGCGAGGCGCTGGCGATGGAGCGGCTGGTGCAGCATCATCTGCGCCGGGCGCGGGCCGCGGCGCTCTCCGGCGCGGCGGGGCCGGGCGCGCTGCCGCTCGCCATCGGCGAGGATATCGCGCGCGCCCTGCGGCGGCTGCCCGGCAACCACGACGTGGCGATCGCGGTCGAAGGTGATGCGCGGGCCCGCGTCGGCGTCGATCCGCAGGACCTCGCCGAGCTGCTGGGCAACCTGATGGAGAATGCCTGCCAATGGGCCCGGCGGGCGGTGGCGCTGCATGTCGCGCGCGAGGGCGGGCAGGTGGCCGTCACCGTCGAGGATGACGGGCCCGGCCTTCCCGAGGAGGAGCGCGAGCGGGTGCTGGCGCGCGGCGTCAGGCTGGACGAGGCAGCGCCGGGCAGCGGCCTCGGCCTCGCCATCGTCCGCGACCTCGTCGAGCTGCATGGCGGCGGCCTCGCGCTGGAGGCCGCGCCGTCGGGCGGGTTGCGCGCCCGGCTTACGCTACCGGCGCGCTAAGCACGATCAGACCACGCGGATGTTGGAGAACTGCCAGGGGTCCTCGGCATCGAGCGTCTCGGGGAAGAGGCGCGCACGGTCCTGCAGGGGCGTCCATTCGGAATAGGCGCCGACCACCTCGCCAAGATAGGGCCGGGCGATCTCCAGCACCCGTTGGTGGTCAATCTCATCCGACTCGACCACGCCGCGGCGCGGGTTCTCCATCGCCCAGATCACGCCGGCCAGCACCGCGACGGTCACCTGAAGCGAGGTGGCGTTGTTGTGCGGGGCGAGCTGCCGCGCATTCTCGATCGTGAGGCGCGAGCCGTACCAGTAGGCGCCCTTCTGGTGCCCCATGAGCAGCACGCCGAGCTCGTCCATGCCGCGGACGATCTCGTCCGTCATCAGCCGCTTCTCGGGCTGCATCTCCCAGTTCTTGCCGGCCAGCTCGTGGACGGAAAGCACGGCGTCGTCGCAGGGGTGGTAGGCGTAGTGGGCGGTCGGGCGGTAGACGACCTGCCCCGAAGCGTCGCGCAGCGTGTAGTAGTCGGCGAGCGAGATGCTTTCGTTGTGGGTGATGAGGAAGCCGTGGAACGGCCCCTCCAACGGCGTCCAGGTGCGGACGCGCGTGCTTGCGCCCGGGCGCATCAGGTAGATCGCCGCGTCGCAGCCGAAGCCGTGGCGGTGGCCATCCGCCGGCAGCGCCTTCTCATGCGTGCCCCAGCCGAGCTCGGCCGGCTGGCAGCCCTCGCCGACGAAGCCATCGACCGACCAGGTGTTGACGAACTCGCCCGGCTTCTTGGGCCGGTCGGCGACCTGGGTGTCGCGCTCGGCGATATGGATGACCTTCACGCCGAGGGCGTGGGCGATGCGCGCCCAGGCGGCGCGGTCGGCGGCCGGCGGCGGCGCGGCGACGGGGGCGCCGGTGTCGCGGGCGATGTCGAGCAGCGCCTGCTTGACGAAATGGCTGACGAGGCCGGGATTGGCGCCATGCGCCGTCACCGAGGTCGGCCCGCCTTGCGCCGCCCCGCGCAGCGCGATCGCCGCCTCGCGCATCGCATAGTTGGAGCGCTGCGAGGGCGTCAGCGACGGGTCGGTGTAGCCGCCGGTCCAGGGCTCGACGACGGTGTCGAGATAGAGGACGTCGAGTTCCTGGCAAAGCTTCATCAGCGCGACGGAGGAGACGTCGACGGAGAGGTTGAGCAGGAAGTCGCCGCGGCGCAGCAGCGGGGTCAGCAGGTCGCGGTAGTTCTCGCGCGTCGCCCCTTCCACGATGAAACGGATGCCGTATTCCGCCGCCACCTCGCGCCCGCGCTCCTCGGCGGTGACGATGGTGATGTCCTCCCGCTTGATGTCGATATGGCGGAGGATCAGCGGCAGGACGCCCTGGCCGATGCTGCCGAAGCCGAGCATGACGAGGCGGCCAGAGAAGCGGGCATGGATCATCGAGGGGCTCCTTCGAGGCACGCAGGTAAAAAAAGAAACCGGCCCCCTCCGGATGGGAGAGGGCCGGATGGCAGAACGCGCAGCGGGCCTCAGGCGGCCAGTGAAACTTCCGCGTCAACCTCGATCATCGGCCGGTCGCGGACCTCGACCAGCCGGGCCCGGTCGAAGCCGTTGAAGGCGGTGCGGAGGCAGGCGCCATAGGCACCGAGCTGGCCGATCTCGATCCAGTCGCCTTCGCGGATATCGGCGGGCAGCGGGAAGGGGCCCTTCATCCGGTCCGCGCTGTCGCAGGTCGGGCCGAAGAAGACGAAGTCCTCCTCCGCCGCGGCCGCGGCCAGGCCTTCCGGGCGGATCAGGCGCACCGGGAAGGTGAAGCCCGGCACGCCGGCATCGGAGAGCGCGCCATAGACGCCGTCGTTCAGGTAAAGGTCACGCCCGCGGCGGCCCTGCACCTGCACAACGACCGATCCGCCGCCGGCGACCAGGGCGCGGCCCGGCTCGGCCCAGAGCACGGCGCCCGGCAGCGCCAGCGCCTCGAAGCTCGCCTCGATCTCGGCGAAGAAGGCGCCGAGCGGAGGCGGCTCGATCCCCGGATAGGCGACCGGGAAGCCGCCGCCGACATCGATCACCTCCACCGGTACGCCGGCCTCGCGGATGACCTCGCCAGCCAGCGCCATGGCCTGCCGCCAGGCGAGCGGGTCCATCATCTGCGAGCCCACATGGAAGCAGAGGCCGAGCCGGGCCGCATGCGGCCGTGCGGCGCGGAGCAGGACCACCGCCTCATCCGGCTCGGCGCCGAACTTGCCGGAAAGGTCGAGCATCGCCGTGCCCTTCGGCAGGCCGAGGCGGATGAAGAGGCCGAGTCCTTCCTCGGCGCCCGCGCCGGTCTCGGTGAGGATCTTGTCGAGTTCTGCCGCGCTGTCGAGGACGAAGTCGCGCACGCCATGCTCGCCCCAGGCGGCGCGGATGGCCCCGCGCGCCTTGATCGGGTGCATGAAATGGATGCCGGCCTCGGGGAACATGGTGCGGACCAGCGTGACCTCATTGGCGGAGGCGCAGTCGAAATGCCGCACACCGCCCTCCCAGACCGCCCGCAGCACGGCGGGCTCCGGGTTGCACTTCACCGCATAGAGCACCTCGCCCGGAAAACCGGCGACGAAACCGGCCGAGGCCTCGGCGATGGCGGCCGGGCGCAGGCAGTGCATCGGCTCCTCCGGCCGCTCGACGGCAACCAGGGCATCGACGGAGGGGAGGGCGGTGAGGGCGTCGTCGAACTGGCGGCGCAGCGGGGCGACCGCCGCACGGGTGCGGAGCAGGGACATGTGGCGCGATCCTGGTGAGCGAGAGGAGGCGGGGGCTTGACCCGGCTTCAGGCGATGCGCAGCGGACTTCGCATCGCGGCGACCCGTTCGAGCAACATAGGCAGATCCCTCACGGCCCCGGTCTTGCGACCGGCATGGACGAAAAGGACGCGTCCCGTCGTTGCTGTGCCCCGGCCATCAGAGATCCGGGGCTCGCGGCACGTGCGATAGCGCCAGCGGCCGCCCTTCAGCGACCGCGACCGGAGAAATAGTGGCTCCGTGCTCGAATTGCTATGCCTTTTTTTCGGGGCTCGCCCGTTCTACCGGCATGGCCGCGCGAAGGGACGAAAGCTTTCAGGAATCTTGCCGGTCTAGGGCCTGCAAGGCCAGATATTCCCAGGCAAGCGTCGCCGCTGCCAGCGCCGTGATCTCGCCGTGGTCGTGGGCGGGCGAGACCTCGACCATATCCATCCCGCGGAAATCGACGCCCCGCAGCCGCCGGATCAGCCCCTGCGCCTGCCAGGAGGCGAGGCCGCCGATTTCCGGCGTCCCCGTGCCGGGGGCGTGGGCGGGGTCGAGGCAATCGATGTCGAAGGAGAGATAGGCGGGGCCCCCGCCGAGCACCGTGCGCACCCGCTCCGCCAGCGCCGCCGGGCTCAGCTCCTGCGCCTCCTGCCCGGTAACGACCGTGACGCCCTGGCCGATGGTCCAGTCCCAGGTCGCCCGGTCAACCGGCGAGCGGATCCCCACCTGGATCATCCGGCGCGGATCGACCAGCCCCTCACGGATCGCATGGTAGAAGGGCGAGCCATGGGCATAGGCCTGGCCGAAATTATCGGCCCAGGTATCGACATGCGCATCGCAATGCAGCAGCCCGAGCGGCCCGCCGAGGCGCTTCGACAAGGCGCGCAGCAGGGGCAGAGTGATGCCGTGCTCGCCGCCGAGCGCGACCAGGTGCCGGCACGCCGCCGCCTGGCGCTCGATCAGCGCCAGGCTGCCGGGGATGTCGCCGAGGGCGATGGCGAACTCGCCGATATCGGCGATGTCGAGGTCGCGCGGATCGACCCAATGCGTGGGATGCACGCCATCGACCAGCATGCGGCTTGCCCGCCGGATCGCCGCCGGCCCGTCCCGCGTGCCGGCGCGGTTGGTGGTGCCGATATCCATCGGCACCCCGGCGACCACATAGGCCGCCCCCGCCTCCCGCCGCTCGATGCCGAGGAAACCCGGTGGCGTGGCGAAGGTCGGCGGGCCCGCCATGCTACTTCACCGCCGAGAAGGCGGTCGGCGCCAGCAGCAGGTTCTCGACCGAGGCGACGATCTGACCGTCCTCCTCCGTCTTCGCCCGCGCCGTCAGCCATTCCGGGTCGGTGGCGAAGGTGTTCCACTTCTGCTCGCGCTCGGCGAGGCTTTCCCACTCGAGCAGATAGTAGAGGTCCTGGTTGGAGGAGCCGACCAGCACGGTCCAGAAGCCGGCCTGCCTGATGCCGTGCTTCTCCCAGAGTTTCAGCGTGATGGTTTCGAACCGCTTCAGCAGCGCCGGCAGCCGGCCCGGCACGCAGTGATAGATGCGGAGTTCATGGATCATGGTCTTGGCCCTCCCATTGGGAAGGGCCAGACTAGCCTGCCTCCGGCAAGGCGCGAAGCGGCACCGGCCGGGTCAGCGTGGCGATCAGCGCCGGCACCGCCTCGGCAGGGCAGGGCCGGCTGAAGAGGTAGCCCTGCACTTGCGCCACCCCGAGTTGCCGCAGCAAAGCGAGCTGTGCCTCGGTTTCGACCCCCTCGGCGATGGTCACCAGCCCCAGCGCTTCGGCCATGCTGGCGATGGCGCGGAGGATCGGCGCCGCCGTCCCCGCCTCGCCGAGGTCGCGGACGAAGCTGCGATCGATCTTCAGCTTGTCGAGCGGGAAGCTGCGCAGGTAGCCGAGCGAGGAATAGCCCGTGCCGAAATCGTCGAGCGCCACCCGCACGCCCATCTCACGCAGCTGCTGCAAGAGGTCGAGCGTGCGCTGGCTGTCGCGCAGCACCACCGCCTCGGTGATCTCGAGCTCCAGCCGCGTCGCCGGCAACCCCGCCTCGGCCAGCGCCGCGGCGACGGCGCCGATCAGGTCCCGCCCTTCGAGCCGCGCCGGCGAAAGGTTGACCGCCACGTGGTAGGGCCCCTGCCAGCGCGCCGCCTCGGCGCAGGCCCGCCGCAACACCCAGGCGTCGATCTCGGCGATCAGCCCCGACTCCTCCGCCAGCGGGATGAATTCTGCCGGCGGCACCATGCCGCGCCGCGGATGCCGCCAGCGCAGCAGCGCCTCGAATCCGAGCAGCCCGCCATCGATGCGCACCACCGGCTGGAAGTGAAGCACCAGCTCCCCTTCGCGCTGCAGCGCCAGGCGCAGGTCCGCCATGAGGCTGTGCCGCGCCTGCAACCGCTCCGCCATCGCCGGATCGAAGAAGCGGAAGGTGCCGCGCCCGGTCTCCTTCGCCTCGTACAGCGCCATATCGGCATGGCGCAGCAGCAGGTCGGCATCCCGCCCATCCTGCGGCGCCAGGGCGATTCCGAGGCTGACCCCGACATCGAGGCGGGTGTCGCCGAAGGAATAGCCATGCCCGACCATCCGTATCAGCCGCTCGGCGAATGGCGCGATGGATTCCGCCGTCGAGCGACCCGGCAGGATGGCCGCGAATTCGTCGCCGCCCAGCCGCGCCACCAGGTCGCCCTCGCGCAGGCAGCCACGGATGCGCGCCCCGGCCTCGCGCAGCAGCTGGTCGCCCACGCCATGGCCGAGGCTGTCATACACCTCCTTGAACCGGTCGAGGTCGAGGTAGAAGACCGTGAAGCCCGCTGCAGGCAGCCCGCCCACCGCCTGCGCCATGGCGTTCTGGAACATGATCCGGTTGGGCAGGCCAGTCAGCGCATCATGCAGGGCGACATGCTCGCTGCGCCGGACCATGTCCGCCCGCTCGCGCTGCGCCTGCAAGGTCCGGCGGATATCGGCATGGTGTCGGCGGACGATGGAGCAGAGGGCGATAAAGTAGATCACCTCCATCGTCACCTTGGTCCAGTGCCAGCCGCCGATCGAGATGTCGACCGCGACCTGCGGCAGCATGATGAGGCTGATCTGGGCCATGGCGAAGCGCGGCGTCGTCGCATTGCGCGAGGCGATGCCGCCGACCGTGCCCATCGAAAGGGTGGCCGAGAGGACCTGCGTCGCGCCGTCGGCGACGAGTAGATAGGCCAGGGCACAGAAGCTCCCCGTGGCGATCGCCCAGGCCGTGCCCACGGCGAAGTAGCGCCGCGCCGCGCGCAGCGTATCGGCCGGGCTTGGCGCCGGCAGCCGGCGATGGCCCACCACCACGGCGACACGGAGCAGCAGTAGCGCCAGGTCGATCAGGAGGAAGGCGACCGGCCAGGCGCTCTCGGTCCGCGTTGCGACGAAGAGACAGAGCGAGAGCGGCGCGACATGCCCGACGCAGAGCGAGGCGAGGCGGTCAAAGAGCGGCGCGACCAGCGTGGCTGCCTCGTCCTGCTGCCAGGATCGATCCGCTGCGTCCGTGCGACCGCATTCCTCTTCGGTTCTTGACGGGGCTATCATCGCGCCAGCTGGATACGCATCACCGGCTTTCGTGGTCATGGTGCCTTTCAACCTTAAGTCGGCAACATGAACGAAAAATGAGCACCATCAGCCGCCTGGATGCGCAGGACCTGTGGTCGGGAGGAAAAACACATGCATCTTTACGATTCGATCGGGCCCAATCCGCGCGTCGTCCGCATCTTCATGGCCGAGCGCGGCATCGAGATCCCGAAGACCACCGTGGATCTCCGCGGCGGCGAGAACCGCCAGCCGTCCTACATGGCGAAGAACCCCGCCGGCCAGCTCCCTTGCCTCGAACTCGACGACGGCAGCGTGATCGCCGAGATCACCGCCATCTGTGAATATCTCGACGAGGTCACTCCAGGCGCCTCGCTCATCGGCACGACGCCGCGGGAACGCGCCGAGACGCGCATGTGGACCCGCCGCATCGACCTCAACATCGCCGAGCCGATGCTCAACGGCTTCCGCTTCGCCGAAGGGCTCAAGCTGTTCGAGAACCGCATCCGCTGCATCCCGCAGGCCGCCGACGACCTGAAGGCAACGGCACAGGAGCGCCTTGTTTGGCTCGACGGGCTGATCGCCGGCCGGACCTATGTCTGCGGCAACCGGCTGAGCCTCGCCGACATCACGCTCTTCGCCTTCCTCGACTTCGCCGCCGGGGTCGGCCAGCCGATCGACCCGAAGCTCGCGGCCATCACCGCGCATCACGCGATGATGGCGGCGCGGCCTTCGGCGAAGGCTTGAGGGGGCAGGGAAGGCTTCGTTGCTTCCTTCACCGCCATGGCCGGGCCCGACCCGGCCATGGCGGAACGTCAGCGACGCCCCTCGCCGCAACAGGTCAGCCCTTGGCCAGCACCCCTTCTGCCAGCCGCGCCCAGTAGCTGGCGCCGATCGGCAGCACGGCGTCGTTGAAGTCGTATTTCGGGTGGTGGACCTGCGGATCGGCAGGCCCCCGTCCGGCGCCGAGCATGATGTAGCTGCCGTCCTTGGCGTTCAACATGAAGGAGAAGTCCTCGCCGCCCATGGTGGGCTTCGGCATCTCCTGCACCTTCGCCTCGCCGGCGATGGCGCGGGCGGCCTCGACGGTCAGCGCCGTGCTCACCGGCTCGTTGATCGTCGCCGGGTAGCCGCGGTCGAACACGGCCTTCGCCGTCGCTCCGAAGGCGGTGGCGATGCCCGTCGCGATCTCGAGGAAGCGGCGCTCCAGCAGGTCGCCGATCTCGGGCTTGAACCAGCGGGCGGTGCCGAAGAGCGTCACCTGCTCGGGGATGACGTTCCAGGTGTCGCCGCCCTGGATGCGGCCGATGGTGATGACGCCCGATTCCGCCGGCTCGACATTGCGGGCGACGATGGACTGCAGCGCGGTGACGATCTGCGCCGCGACCACCACCGGGTCGTTGCCCTGGTGCGGCATGGCGCCATGGGCGCCCTTGCCGGTGACGACGATCTCGATCTGCGCGGTCGCCGCCATGATCGGCCCTTCGCGCCACCAGAAGCTGCCCTCCGGCGCGCCCGGCCAGTTGTGCATGCCGAAGACGCGCTCCATGGGGAAGCGCTCGAACAGCCCTTCCTGCACCATGACGTTGCCGCCGCCGCCGGCCTCCTCGGCCGGTTGGAAGATGACGTAGACGGTGCCGGCGAAGTTGCGCGTCTCGGCGAGGTACTTCGCGGCGCCGAGCAGCATGGTGGTGTGGCCGTCATGGCCGCAGGCATGCATCTTCCCGGGCACGGCGGAAGCATGCGGCAGGCCGGTCTGCTCCTGGATCGGCAGCGCGTCCATGTCGGCGCGGAGGCCGATGGCGCGGCCGGGCCCGCCCTGGCCGTGGATCACGCCGACGACGCCCGTTTTGGCGATGCCCGTGATGACCTCGTCGCAGCCGAACTCACGCAGCTTCTCGGCGACGATGCCGCTGGTCCGCACCTCCTCGAAGGCGATCTCGGGATGGGCGTGGAAGTCCCGCCGCCAAGCCGTCATCTCGGCATGGAAGTCGGCGATGCGGTTCAGGATCGGCATGTCTCTTTGCCCCGGTGATTATGCCCGGGAGCTATACTGACGGCGGGGCCCGGGGGGAAGCTTCCCCCCCCGAGCGGGGGCGCGGGGCGGAGCCCCCGCTTACACCCCCTCGGGCCTGAGGAAAGCGAGATCCACCCCCTCCGTCGCCTGCAGCACCTGCTCGTGGACGAGCTTGTCCCACCCCCGCTTCGGCGCGGCGGGCGGCACCCAGTTCGCGCGGCGCCGCGCGAGTTCGGCTTCCTCGACCAGCAGGTCGAGACGCCGCTCGCTGACGGAGAGCCGCACCCGGTCCCCCGTCTCGACCAGCGCCAGCGGCCCGCCGGCCGCAGCCTCGGGGGTGATATGGAGCACGATGGTGCCGAAGGCGGTGCCGGACATGCGGCAATCGCTCATCCGCACCATGTCCTTGACGCCGGCGCGGGCCAGCTTCTTCGGGATCGGCAGGTAGCCCGCTTCCGGCATGCCGGCCGGGGTCAGCGGCCCGGCATTCTTCAGGATAAGGATGTCCTGCGGCGTCACGTCGAGCGCGTCGTCGTCGATCCGGTCGGCGAGGTCGGCGAGGCCGTCGAAGACGATGCAGCGCGCCTCGGTCTCAAAGAGGGCAGGGGTGGCGGCGCTCCGCTTGAGGATCGCGCCCTCCGGCGCAAGGCTGCCGAAGAGCGAGACGAGGCCGCCGACCGGGCTGACCGGCTGGCTCCGGGCGCGGATGATGGCGCGATCCACATAGGGCGTGCCGGCATCGATCAGCTCGCCGAGGGTGCGGCCGGTGATGTCGATGCAGTCGAGGTGGAGCAGGTCGCGCAGCTCGCGCAGCAGGGCGACCATGCCACTGGCGGCGTGGAAGTCCTCCATGTAGCCCTCGCCGGTCGGCTTGAGGTCGACCAGCACGGGCGTCTCCTCGGAGAGGGCGTCGAGCCGCTTGAGGTCGATCTTCACGCCCGCACGGCCGGCGATCGCCGTCAGGTGGATCAGCGCGTTGGTCGAGCCACCGAGCGCCAGCAGCACCCGCAGCGCGTTCTCTACGCTCCGCTCGGTGATGAGCTGCGAGGGCTTCACCGGATGGGTGATGAGGCGGACGGCGAGTTCCCCGGCCTCCTCGGCGAAGCGGAGCCGGTCGGCATGGACGGCGGGCGCGCTGGCTGCCATCAGCGGCATGAAGCCGAGCGCGGCGGCGATGCAGGCCATGGTGGAGGCGGTGCCCATCACGCCGCAGGTGCCGGCGCTGGTGGCGAGCTTGCCCTCGATCTGGCCGATGCGCTCGGCGGAGACGTCGCCGGCGCGGTAGCGGGCCCAATATCGGCGGCAGTCGGTGCAGGCGGCCAGGCGCTCGCCCTCGAAGCGCTGCGCCAGCATCGGCCCGGTGACGAGCATCACGCAGGGCACGTCCGCGCTGGCGGCGGCCATGAGCTGGGCGGGCACCGTCTTGTCGCAGCCGCCGATCAGCACTGCCGCGTCCATCGGCTGGGCGGAGAGCATCGCCTCGGTGTCGAGCGCCATCAGGTTGCGGTAGTGCATGGAGGTCGGCGTCAGCGAGGGCTCGCAGAGGCTGACGGTCGGGAAGGCGAGGGGGAGAGAGCCCGCCGCCAGCACGCCGCGCTTCACCGCCTCGATCATCTCGGGAACGTTGCGGTGGCAGTTGTTGTAGTCGGAGGCAGTGTCGGCGATGCCGACCACCGGCTTCTCCAGCATGGTGCGGGAATAGCCCATGGAGGCGGCGAAGCTGCGGCGCAGGTAGAAGGCGAATTCCCGGTCGCCGTAATTGGCGGCGTTGCGGGAGAGGCCATGAGGCGCCTTGGGCATGGGGTCTGTCACTGGGGGCTACTCCGGGCTGAGGCCCGCACGCTGCATCAGTGTGCGGTTCTGTGGCAATTCGCGCTCGATGCGCGCAACGGCCGCTGGCCCGCCCATGGCGGAGGGCCCGATCCCCTGCGTCGCCATGAAGGCCTGGATGCGCGGCTCGGCCAGCCCCTCGGTCAGCGCCCGCTCGATGCGCTCGGTGATGGCGCGCGGCGTGCCCGCCGGGGCCTGCACGCCGTACCAGCCGGTATAGACGAAGTCGGGGATGCCGAGCTCGGCGAAGGTCGGCACGTCGGGGATCGCCGCCGGCCGGGTGGGCACGGGCTGCGCGAGGCCCTTCAGCCGGCCTTCCTCCAGATGGCCCTTGCAGGCGGCGTAGAGGGCGAACATGCAATCCGTCCGCCCGGCGATGGTGTCCGTCATCGCCGGCGGCGAGCCGTTGTAGGGGACGTGCAGCATCTCCGCCCCGACCCGGCCGAGTAGGTCGAGCATCGGGAGGTGCGCCGTCGTCCCGACGCCCCAGGTGGCATAGGAGAGGGCGTCGGGCTTCGCCCTGGCCGCCGCGATCAGCGCCTCGAAGCTCGCCCAGCGCGGATGGGCGACGAGCACGGAGAGCGTCTCGCAGACCTGGGTGACATGGACGAAATCGGCCAGCGGGTCGTAGCCCGGGTTGCGCAGCGCCAGCGGCGTCAGGGTGAAGGTGGCGATGGTGCCGAGCAGCAGCGTCATCCCGTCCGGCTTCGCCCGCGCCACGAGCCGGGCGGCGAGGCTGGTGGAGGCGCCCGGCTTGTGGTCCATGACGAAGGTGCCGCCCAGCCGCTCCGACAGGGTCTGCGTCACCAGCCGGCCGATCACGTCGGAGGCGCCGCCGGGCGCATAGGGGATGACGACCGCGACGGTCTGCCCCGCGGGCCATGGCGCCTGGGCCAGGGCCGGTGTCGCCAGTGCCCCGCCCGCCGCGATCAACCCCCGCCGTCCGATCTTCGCCATGGCCGCCGCTCCCGTATCGTTGCGCCGAGCCTGCCCTCCACCAGGGTGGCTGGCAACCTGCCGATTTGATGCGGTACGTGGATACCGCGCCCCAAAACCCGAGCTTTACCCTTGACCTCCGGCCGGTCGGGCGCCATAACCCGCGCCTCTTTCAGACCGGACAAAGCCCATTCCCATGCAACTCCAGACCCAGACGCGCTCGCTGAAGCCGGCCGAGGTCAAGAAGGCCTGGGTGGTGGTCGATGCGCAGGACCTCGTCCTCGGCCGCCTCGCCACCATCGTCGCCAACCGCCTCCGCGGTAAGCACAAGCCGCAGTTCACCCCGCATGTCGATTGCGGCGACCATGTCGTCGTCATCAACGCGGAGAAGGTGCGCGTCACCGGCCAGAAGGCCGAGCAGAAGATCTTCTACTGGCACACCGGCTTCCCGGGCGGCATCAAGGAGCGCACCGTGCGCGAGCGCCTCGAGGGCAAGTACCCCGAGCGCGTGATCGAGAAGGCCGTCGAGCGGATGATCACCCGCGGGCCGCTCGGCCGCCGCCAGATGGAAAACCTCCACGTCTATGCCGGCCCTGAGCATCCGCATGCCGGCCAGCAGCCGGTTGCGCTCGACGTCGCCGCCATGAACCGCAAGAACAAGGTGCTCTGAGCATGAGCGAGCAGACGACCGGCACGCTCGCCGATCTGAAGAGCCTGGTGCAGTCCGGTGCCATCACCGGCGAGGCCCCGGCCCCCCGCGAGCCGAAGCGCGACGCCTTCGGCCGCGCCTACGCCACCGGCCGCCGCAAGGATGCCGTGGCCCGCGTCTGGGTGAAGCCCGGCAAGGGCGAGATGACCGTCAACGGCAAGCCCGTGGTGACCTATTTCGCCCGGCCGGTGCTGCGGATGCTGCTCTCGCAGCCCTTCCTGGTGGCCGACCGCTACCAGCAGTTCGACGTGATCGCGACCGTGGTCGGCGGCGGCCTTTCCGGCCAGGCCGGCGCGGTGCGCCACGGCATCAGCCGCGCGCTGACGAACTTCGAGCCGGAGCTGCGGCCGATCCTGAAGAAGGCCGGCTTCCTGACCCGCGACCCGCGCGTCGTCGAGCGGAAGAAGTACGGCAAGGCGAAGGCGCGACGTTCCTTCCAGTTCAGCAAGCGCTGACCGGGCGGGCGCCGGTCGGCGCCAGCCACATGGCTGTCATATGAGGAGGGGCGGGCCCGCGCGGGTCCGCCCCTCTTGCTTTTTGGGCCGCATTGGGCGGCACTGTCCCCCAGGCTGAGGGAGCCAGGACGATGGCGAAGACCCCGACGGTGTTCATCGATGGCGAGGCTGGCACCACCGGCCTGCAAATCCGCGAGCGGCTGGCGATCCTGCCCGGCATCGCCGTCCGCTCCATCGATCCCGCCCGCCGAAAGGACCCCGAGGCCCGTCGCGCCCTGATGGCCGAGGTCGACCTCGTCGTCCTCTGCCTGCCGGACGAGGCCGCGAAGGAGAGCACCGCGCTCGCCGCCTCGCTCGGCGCCGACGCCCCGCGGCTGCTCGACGCCAGCACCGCCCACCGGATCAACCCCGACTGGGCTTATGGCCTGCCGGAGCTGACGGCGGAGCAGCCGGCGCTGATCGCCGCCGCCTCGCGCGTCTCCAACCCCGGCTGCTACCCGACGGGCGCCATCCTGCTGCTCCGCCCGCTGGTCGAGGCCGGGCTGATGCCGGCCGACTACCCGGTCTCGGTCAACGCCATCTCCGGCTATTCGGGCGGCGGCAATGCCATGATCGCCGAGTACGAGGCACGGCGCGCGCCCGATTTCGAGATGTACGGCCTCGGCCTCACCCACAAACACGTCGCCGAGCTGCAGCACTATAGCGGCCTCAGCCGCCGCCCCATCTTCATCCCCTCGGTCGGCGACTACCGCCAGGGGATGATCGACAGCATCCCGCTCCACCTCGACACCCTGCCGGGCCGGCCGAAGCCCGCCGATATCGAGGCGCTGCTCACGGCGCGCTACGCCGGCAGTGAGTATGTCCGCGTCGTGCCCGCGACGCCGAAGCTGGAGCCGCAGGCGCTCAACAACACCAACCTGCTGGAGCTCCGCGTCCATGGCAACGAGGCCCTGGGCCAGGCCGTGCTGACCGCGCGCTTCGACAATCTCGGCAAGGGCGCATCCGGCGCGGCGGTGCAGAATATCGGCCTGATGCTCGGCATCCCGGTCGAGACGCGGCTGCCGGCGGCGGCCGAATAGGGAGAACAGGAATGGGACCGCTCTACCCCTTCGAGGGCAAGCTGCCGCAGGTGGACCCGGAGGCCTGGGTCGCGCCCACCGCCGCCGTCATCGGCGACGTCGCCATCGGGCCGCGCTCGAACATCTGGTACCACTGCGTCCTGCGCGGCGACACCAACTACATCCGCATCGGCGCCGGCTCCAACATCCAGGACGGCACCATCATCCACGTCAATGCGGGGAAGCAGGCGACCAATATCGGCGATGACGTGACGGTCGGCCATGCCGCCATCATCCATGCCTGCACGCTGATGAACCGCGCCTTCGTCGGCATGGGCGCGACCGTGCTGGACGATGCGGTGATCGAGGAGGGCGGCGTGCTGGCCGCCGGCTCCGTGCTGCCGCCCGGCAAGCGCATCGCCTCGCTCGAGCTCTGGATGGGCAACCCGGCGAAGCCGGTGCGCCTGCTCACCCTCGAGCAGCGCGCCGGCTTCGACAAGACGGCGCCGCACTATGTCGAGCTGTCGGGGCGGCACCGCGCTTCGCTGAAGTAGCCAAGGGGGCTCACGCCTCCCTCGGCACCACCGCACCGGTCCTCGACCGGTGCGCGCTGATGCGCTCGAGCACCCAGCTCACCACCGGCCAAAGCAGCAGGGCGAAGCCCATCGCCATGATGCTGCTCACCAGCCAGTTGGAGAAGAACACTCCGAGGCTCCCCTGGCTGATCAGCAGCGACTGGCGGAAGGCCTCCTCCGTCCGGTCGCCCAGCACCAGGGCGAGGACCAGCGGCGCCAGCGGGTAGTCGAGCTTCTTCAGCACATAGCCGATGACGCCGAAGAGCAGCATCAGCGTGATGTCGAACTCGGCGTTGCTGACGGTGAAGGCGCCGATCGCGCAGACGACGAGGATGATCGCCGCGATGATCGAGAAGGGCACGCGGAGGATCGCCGCGAACCACGGCACCGCCACCAGCACCACGATCAGCCCGACGACGTTGCCCAGATACATCGAGGCGATCAGCCCCCAGACGAAGTCCTTCTGCTCGACGAAGAGCATCGGCCCTGGCTGCAGCCCCCACATGATGAGCCCGCCGAGCAGCACGGCGGCCGTCGGCGAGCCCGGCACGCCGAGCGTCAGCATCGGCAGCAGCGCCGAGGTGCCGGCTGCATGCGCCGCGGTCTCCGGGGCGATGACGCCCTCGATCCGACCCTTGCCGAAGCTCGCGCCGTCCTTCGCCATCCGCCGTGCCACGCCATAGGACATGAAGCTCGCGGGCGTCGCGCCGGCCGGGGTGATGCCCATCCAGCAGCCGATGAAGGAGGAGCGCAGCGCCAGCCACCAGTGCTTGGGCAGGCTGACCCAGACCTTCAGCACGACCTTCGCGTCGATCTTGGCCCGCTCGCCCTTGAAGCGCAGCCCGTCCTCGATCGAGCAGAGGATCTCGCTGATGCCGAACAACCCGATGACGGCGACGAGGAAGTCGAAGCCGCGGATCATCTCCGTGCTGCCGAAGGTCATGCGCAGCTGGCCGGTGACGGTGTCCATGCCGACGGCCGCGAGCAGGAAGCCGAGCATCATGGCGCAGACGGTCTTCAGCGCCGGCCCCTTGCTCATGCCGATGAAGCTGGCGAACGAGAGGAACATCACCGCGAAGAACTCGGGCGGCCCGAAGCGCAGCGCGAAGCCCGCGATCACCGGCGCGATGAAGGTGATCATGACGATGGCGACGAAGGCGCCGACGAAGCTGCTGGTGAAGGCGGCCGTCAGCGCCTCGGCGGCCTTGCCCTGCTGCGCCATCGGGTAGCCGTCGAAGGTCGTGGCGACCGACCAGGGCTCGCCGGGGATGTTGAACAGGATCGAGGTGATGGCCCCGCCGAACAGCGCCCCCCAGTAGATGCAGGAGAGCATGATGATCGCCGAGACCGGCGGCATGGCGAAGGTCAGCGGCAGCAGGATGGCGATGCCGTTCGCGCCGCCCAGGCCGGGCAGGACGCCGATCAGCACGCCGAGCGCGATGCCGACGAGCATCAGCAGCAGGTTCTGCGGCTCCAGCACTACGCCGAAGCCCTGCATCAGCAGGCCGAGTTCTTCCATGATTCAGTATCCCAGCGCGGTTTCGAGCGGCCCTTTGGGGAGCTGCACGAGGAACCAGATCTCGAAGACGAGGAAGCAGGCGAGGGCGACGCCGATGCCGGCCGCCGCCGACCGCGCCCAGCCGAAGCCGCCCAGCCGGTGCATGAACCAGGCGACCAGCGCGGCGGAGGCGACGTAGATGCCTGTGGAGGGAATCGCCGCGACATAGACCACCGTCGGCACCAGCACGGAGGCCACCAGCCGCAGCTGCGCCCAGCTGGCGAAGAGCCCGCTCTCCGTCCGCGCCCGTACCGCCTGCACCAGGGTCCCCGCGCTGGCGGCGACGAGGATCAGGCCGATCCAGAAGGGAAAGGTGCCGGATTTTGGCCCATCCGTGCCCCAGCCCGTGCCGATGCGGAGGCTGTCGCCGATCGCCGCCATGCCCGCCAGCGCGAAGGCCAGCGCGGTGCCGGCCTCCACCATGCTCATGCGGAGCCCGCGTTCGGCGCTCATGCCAGGAACCCCGCCTCCTGCATCAGCGTCCGGTGCCGCGCCTCCTCCTTCGTCAGCCAGGCGCGGAAGGCATCGCCCGTCATGCCAGTGGTGTTGAAGGCGCCCTGCTGCATCAGCTCGCGCCAGTCCGGCGTCTCGCGCACGCGCTCGAGCAGCCCCTCATAGTAGGCGAGCTGCGCCGGCTGGACGCCGGCCGGCATGAAGATGCCGCGCAGCATCAGGTATTCGACATCGAGCCCGGCCTCCTTCGCGGTCGGGATGTCGGACCAGGCCATCGTCTCGGTCATCTTGTCGGTGTTGGAGAGCCGCTGGCTGTCGAAGACGCAGAGCGGGCGCAGCGCACCGGAGCGCCAATGCGTCACCGCCTCGATCGGGTTGTTGACGGTGGCATCGACATGCTTGCCGACGAGCTGTACCGCGACCTCGCCGCCGCCGCGATACGGCACGTAGGTGAGCTGCGCGCCCGTCGCCTTGCCGATGGCGACGGCGATGATCTGGTCCTCCTGCTTCGACCCCGTCCCGCCGAGCTTCAGGCGCTCCCGCTTCGCCGCCTCGATGAACTCTGCGGCCGTCTTCCAGGGCGACTCCGCATTCACCCAGAGCACGAATTCGTCGAGCGCCAGCATGGCGACCGGCGTCAGGTCCTGCCAGTTGAAGGGCACCCCCGTCGCCATCGGCGTGGTGAAGAGGTTCGAGAGGGTGATGACGATCATGTGCGGGTTGCCCCGCGCGCCCTTCGCCTCGAGGAAGCCCTCCGCCCCCGCGCCGCCGGCCTTGTTCACGACGACCATCGGCTGGCGCATCAGCTTGTGCTTGGAGACGATGCCCTGGATCACCCGCGCCATCTGGTCCGCGCCGCCGCCGGTGCCGGCCGGGACGATGAACTGCACCGGCCGCGTCGGCTCCCATCCCTTTTGGGCGAGGGCGGGAGAGGCGAGGGCGGCCGCACCGGCCCCGATCAGCAGCGAACGGCGGGAGCATCCAGCAGGTGGCATTCTCGTTTCTCCGGCAATGCGTTGCGGTCGTGGAACCGCATCAGGACCCCCGGGTTGCGGCGGAAATTGAGGTAAATCAACGAAAAGCGTGTAAAGCGCCGCGACAGCCCCACTTGCCCGCCGCCCGCCGCTGATGCAGAGAAAGGCCCGAAGTCGCCGGAGGAAGCACCCCCATGCCCGCCATCAGCACCCTCGCCGAACTCCTCGCGGCCGGGGCCGCCGACCGGCCCGCTATCCGCGCCCCAGAGCGCCCGCCGCTGAGCTACGGGGGCCTTCGCGCCCTGTCCGAGCGGACGCTCGCCAGCCTCAACGGCATGGGCATCGGCCGCGGCGACCGCGTGGCGATCGTGCTGCCGAACGGCCCCGAGATGGCCGCCGCCTTCGTCACCATTGCCGGCGCCGCCACCACCGCGCCGCTGAACCCCGCCTACAAGGACGAGGAATTCGAGTTCTACCTGACCGACCTCAAGGCCAAGGCGCTGGTCGTGCAGCAGGGCATGGAGACGCCCGCCCGCGCCGTCGCCGCCCGCCTCTCCGTCCCGGTGCTGGAACTCATCCCCGGCGAGGCGGCCGGCGAGTTCACCCTGGCCGGCGGCGGCGCCGCATCTGCCGCGCAGCCCGGCCCCGCGGGTGCGGATGACGTGGCGCTGGTGCTGCACACCTCCGGCACCACCGCGCGGCCGAAGATCGTGCCGCTGACGCATACCAACGTCACCGCCTCGGCCGGCAGCATCGCGGCGACGCTGGAGCTGACGCCGGCCGATGCCTGCCTCAACGTCATGCCGCTCTTCCACATCCACGGGCTGATCGCGGCGACGCTCTCCTCGCTCGCCGCCGGCGCCTCGGTGATCTGCACGCCGGGCTTCAACGCGCTGCGCTTCTTCGGCTGGCTCGATGCCGAGCGCCCGAGCTGGTACACGGCGGTGCCGACCATGCACCAAGCGATCCTGCAGCGCGCCGAGCGCAACAGGGAGATCATCGCCCGCGCGCCGCTGCGCTTCCTCCGCTCCTCCTCCGCTTCGCTGCCCGCCCAGGCGATGCGCGACCTCGCCACCGCCTTCAACGCGCCGGTCATCGAGGCCTATGGCATGACCGAGGCCAGCCATCAGATGTGCAGCAACCCGCTGCCGCCGCGGGCGCAGAAGCCGGGCCTCGTCGGCCTGCCGGCGGGGCCCGAGGTCGCCATCATGGCCGATGACGGCAGCATCCTGCCGCAAGGCGAGGTCGGCGAGGTCGTCATCCGCGGCCCCAACGTCACCAAGGGCTACGAGGCCAACCCGGAGGCCAATGCCAAGGCCTTCACCAATGGCTGGTTCCGCACCGGCGACCAGGGCATGCTCGACGAGGACGGCTACCTGATGCTGACGGGGCGCCTCAAGGAGCTGATCAAGCGCGGCGGCGAGCAGGTCAGCCCGCTCGAGGTCGACGGCATCCTCTCGGAGCACCCCGCCGTCGCCCAGGCGCTCACCTTCTCCATCCCGCACCCGATGCTTGGCGAGGAGGTCGGCGCCGCCGTCGTCCTGCGCGAGGGGATGGAATGCAGCGAGCGCGAGCTGCGCGACTTCGCGGCCAAGCACCTCGCCGACTTCAAGGTGCCGCGCAAGGTTGTCTTCCTGCCCGAGATTCCGAAGGGGGCGACGGGCAAGCTGATGCGCATCGGCCTCGCCGAGAAGCTGGGCATTACCGCATGAAGATCTGCATCTACGGCGCCGGCGCCATCGGTGGCCTCATGGCGGCGAAGCTCGCCGCCAAGGGCGACACCGAAGTGACGGTCATCGCCCGCGGCCCGCATCTCGCGGCCATGCAGGCGAACGGCCTCAAGTTGATCAGCGATGGCCAGGAGAGCATCACCCGCCCGCGCTGCGTCGCAACCGCCGAGGAGGCGGGGCCGCAGGACTATGTGCTGATCACGCTGAAGGCGCATTCGCTGCCCGGCGTCGCGCAGCAGATGCAGCCGCTGCTCGGGCCGGAGACCACCATCGTCTCCGCCGTCAACGGCATCCCCTGGTGGTATTTCTACAAGCTCCCCGGCCCCTATGAGGACCGCCGCGTCGCCAGCGTCGATCCGGACGGCGCGCTGTGGGAGGCGCTGCACCCCTCGCGCGTCCTCGGCTGCATCATCTACCCAGCGGCCGACGTGCCGGAGCCGGGCGTCGTCAACCACACCTATGGCGACCGCTTCTCCCTCGGCGAGCCGGATGGCAGCCGCTCGGAGCGGGCAGGGGCCTTGTCCGCCGCCCTGGTCGCCGCCGGCTTCAAGGCGCCTGTCCGCCCCAAGATCCGCGACGAGATCTGGGTGAAGCTCTGGGGCAACCTCGCCTTCAACCCACTCTCTGCGCTGACCGGCGCGACGCTCGACGTCATCACCGGCGAGGGCGAGCTGCGCGCCGTCTGCCGCACCATGATGCTGGAGGCGCAGGCCATCGCCGAGGCGCTCGGCACCCGCTTCGCCATCGATGTGGACAAGCGCATCGCCGGCGGCGCCGAGGTCGGCGCGCACAAGACCTCCATGCTGCAGGACCTCGAACGCGGCCGGCCGATGGAGATCGATGCGCTGCTCGGCGTCATCGTCGAGCTGGCTGAGCTGGTCCAGCGTCCCGCGCCCACCTGCCGGACGGTGCTCGCCCTGCTGCGCACCCGCGCCCGCCTCGCCGGGTGCTACTGACCGCAAGCTTGGGTTGTGGCGCGGTCACCGTGCCACCATTTGTCCCTCCGCATCGGCCGGGCCATAATCCGGCCCGGAGATGATACCCATGCGATGGAGACTGCACCCGCTCCTGGCCGCCGCGCTGCTCGCCCTGGCGGGCTGCGGCGCCGCTCAACCCTATGCTGCCTTGCCGCGCGACGCCGTCGTCGGCGCCGGCGACCCGACGCGCGCCGCCATCATCGGCAGCGCCTATGCCTTCGCCAGCCGCCCCGCTGGCCCGGAGGCTGCCCGCGCCGCCGCCGAGGTCGAGTATCTCGCCACCGAGCTTCCGACCGGCCCGCGCTGGGCCGACTTCAACCCGACCATCGCCTTGGGTCTGCGCGACGCCCGCGCCGAATTGCACCAGGCCCTCGGCATCGCCGGGGATGCGTCGCCGCAAGCGGTGGTCGACGGCCTTTTCGCCGCCTCCCGCGCGTTGCGCCGGGGCGATGCGGAGGCCGCCCGCGCCGCGCTCGGCGCTCCGGCCTTCCCGGATGGCGGCGCCACCCTGCAACGCCTTGCCCGCCTGCCCGACCTGCCCCGCACCCGCAGCGCCACCGCGCTGGCCGAGCGCGAGCTTTATCGCGTGGAGCAGGACAACCAAATCTCCTCCGGTGGGGACGGAGCCAAGCTGTGACCACGCAAATGGGGGAATGCTCACGATGATCCGGACCGCTCTGTCGCTCGCCGCCCTGCTCGCGCTCGGCGCCTGCGCCCTGCCGCCGCCGCCCGAGTCCGCCAGCCTGCCGGCCGACGCCGTCATCGGCGCGGGCGATCCGCTGCGCAGCGCCATCGCCAATACCTCGGTCGCCTTCTCCAGCCAGGCGCTGCTCGCCGGGCGTCCGGCCGAGGCCGCCCGGGCCGTGGCGCAGATGGAGTGGCTGGCGGTGGAGATGCCGACCAACCCGCGCCTCACCAGCGTCTCACCCAGCATCATCGGCCAGATGGCCGCCGCCCGGGCCGAGTGGCGCGCCGCCCTCGGCATTGCCCCCGACGCACCTGCGCAGCCGGTCATCAACGGGCTCTACGCCGCCGCCCGTGCACTCAGCGCACAGCAGGGCGACCCGGCCGCCGCCCTCTCCACCCCCGCCTTCCCGCAAGGCGGCCAGGCGACGCTGACCCGGCTCGCCGCGCTGCCCAGCCTGCCGCTAACGAATTCCGCCGCCGTCACAGCCACGGATGCCATCCGCCAGCGCGACTCCCAGTCGAACTTCCGCCTGTGATGCGCCGGTGCGGCTTCGCCCTGGTTCTCGCCCTTGCCGGCTGCGCCGAGATGCAGCAGCGACCTCCGGCGCCGCCCATGGATCTCGCCGCCAGCGCCTCGGACCCGGCGCGGGCGGCGATCCAGGGGGCAGCCCAGGCCTTTGCCGATCGCGGCCGTGGCCTCTCTGGCCAGCCGGCCGCTGGGGCGATGGCCGCCGCCCGGCTCGAATATGCGACCGAGGCGCTGGAGCGCGACCCGCGCTTCACCCCGGTGCCGGAGGCGGTGCGCCGCCAGATGCAGCTTGCCCGCACCGAACTGCGTGACGCGCTCGGCGTGCAGGATGCGGCGGCGCCCCGCCCGGTGATCGACGCCCTGCTCGCCGCTGCCCGCGGACTCCGTGCCAATGATCCGGCCGCCGCCGCACGTGCCCTGCCGGCGCCGCTTTTCCGTCCCGGCGGCGAGCGCTCGGTGGCCCGGCTCGGCGAGCTCGGCCCCTTGCCCCAAGCCTCCAACGCCACCGCCCTGCTCGCCCAGCAGATCGCCCAGCTCGACGCCGAAGGCGGCTGGACCGGTACCCGCCAGGCGGAAACGAGCGGCGTCAACATCACCACCTTCGGCCTCGGCAACGGGGGCATCGGCTACTAGTGTCCTGCCCGCGAAGTGCGGATTTACCCACGACTTCGTAGACAAGCAGGCCACAAGCGGTTTCCATTCGCACTGGCTCACGCGCGCCGCTTTAGCTTGTTGTTTTCACGAGCAAATTGCTTCGATCAGATGATGCGCCCGATCGGAGTTTGCTCTAGCCGGGCTGCTGGCCCCCGCCTATCCTCCGCCCAATTCGGGGAGGAGCCCAGCCATGACCGCCACCATCGTCTCGCCGCGGCTGATGCGCATCGGCGGCGGCAGCGTCGCCCAGGTCGCCGAGGTGCTCAGCCTCTTCGGCCTCTCCCGGCCTCTCGTCGTCACCGATCCCTGGATGGTTTCCTCCGGCACCATCGAGCGCGCGCTGCTGACCCCGCTGCGTGCCGCCGGCCTCCGCCTCGAAGTCTTCAGCGAGACCGTGCCCGACCCGACCGACACCGTCATCGAGGCCGGCGCAGCCCTGCTGCGCGGCGGCGATTTCGATAGCCTGATCGGCTTCGGCGGCGGCAGCCCGATGGACACCGCCAAGGCCATGGCGATCCTCGCTGCCGCTCCGGCAGGCGCGAAGATGCGTGACTTCAAGGTCCCCGCCCAGGCGGATCGCGGCCTCGTCCCCGTCATCTGCATCCCGACCACCGCCGGCACCGGCTCGGAAGCGACGCGCTTCACCGTCATCACCGACACCGAGACCGAGGAGAAGATGCTGATCGCCGGCCTCGGCGCCCTGCCACTCGCCGCCATCGTCGATTACGAGCTGACCTTCAGCGTGCCGCCGCGCACCACCGCCGATACTGGCATCGACAGCCTCACTCATGCGCTGGAAGCCTATGTCTCGAAGCGCGCCAACCCGCATGCCGACAGCCTGGCGCTTTCGGCCATGCAACTTATCGGCCGCCACCTTCGCCCCGCCTACCACCAGCCTAAGAATGCCGCGGCGCGCGAGGCGATGATGCTCGGCGCCATGCAGGCGGGCCTCGCCTTTTCCAACTCCTCGGTCGCGCTGGTGCATGGCATGAGCCGCCCGATCGGCGCGCATTTCCATGTGCCGCATGGCCTTTCCAACGCCATGCTGCTGCCGGCGGTGACGGAATTCGGCCTGAACGACGCCCTGCCGCGCTATGCCGAGGCAGCGCGGGCCATGGGCGTCGCCACCCGCGAGGACAGCGACGAGGCCGCCGCCTCCAGGCTGCTGGAGGAGCTGCGCGCGCTGAACCAGGAACTCGGCGTGCCGACGCCGAAGGATTACGGCATCGGCGGCAATCGCTGGGAAGGCCTACTGCCGCTCATGGCCAAGCAGGCGCTTGCCTCCGGCAGCCCTGCCAACAACCCGCGGGTGCCGAGCGAGGCGGAGATCGTCGACCTTTATCGCCGCATCTACGGCTGAGCCGGGGCAGTGGGCGGGCGGCTCCCTCGTCCCGGGCTGGCCTCTTGGTCAGCCTAGGGCCGAACCCCGCCACTGCCCGTGCCACCGGGCCAGCGCCTCCGCCGGCAGCGGCCGGCTGACCAGGTAGCCCTGTGCGTGATGCACGCCGAGGCCACGGACCACCTGCCAGATCCGCTGGTCCGAAACCCCCTCGGCGATCACCTGCTTTCCTGAGGACTCCGCCAGCCGCACCATGCGCCGCACCTCGCGCCGCACATGGGCATCGCCCGGCAGCTGCTCGACCAGCGACCGGTCCAGCTTCAGCGCGGCGAAGGGCAGACCGAAGAGCCAGCTTCGCTCGTCATCGAGGACGATGTCGTCCAGCAGGACCCGGTGCCTCGCCTCGCGCAGCCGCAGCAGCGCCCGGCGCAGCGCCGAACGGTCCCTGACCTCGGTCGTCTCGGTCAGCTCCAGCGCCACCTGCCGCGGATGCAGCCCGCCCGCCCGCAAGGCCCGGTGCAGCCAGGCCGGAAGGTCCGGCAGCAGCAACTGGCCGAGCGGCAGGTTGACCGAGACGTTGAGGCGCAGCCTTTGCCAGAGCGGTGCCAGCTCCGCCGCCGCCCGCGTGGCCACCAGCATGGAAAGGGCGCGTACCAGGCCGCTGCTCTCGGCCAACGGGACGAAGCGGTCGGGCGAGATCAGCGTCGGCGGCTTGTGCCAGCGCGCCAGGGCCTCGACCATCACCGGCCGCCGGTCGGCGAAGCGCACGACCGGCTGGTAGTGCACGGAAACCTCGCCATTGCTGAGTCCGGCGGCCAGGTCCGCCGCGTCCCCGTGCAATCCGGGCAAAGGTACAACCTCGGGATGGGAGGCCAGCCATGGCGTCGCTGACCCGGCGGCCCTCATCATCGCACCGGACGCCTTTCGGTCATTAGCAACGGCACGATAGAGAGTGTGATGCAATGGCGCCATGGCTAAATCAGGCACCATTCACGGTTTTTTGAGACTTCTGACCATGCTGCGATGCCCGGGCGGCGCTGGGCTGACGATCGCCCTCCCGGCCTTCCACTGAACGATCGTGGTGGCTGCAGTTCATCCGCCAGACGCATCTCGATCGGGATGCCTCGTGGCGCGGATAGGCAATGCGCCGCGGGGCAGGGCATCGGCGTCTGCCGGATGCATGGAGGAGGACGCCACCCTCCTCCGGGACCCCGTTGGATCAGACGCCCGCAGGCGCCTGCTTCGGCGTCACCGCGGGCGCCTCCACGCCGCGGCGCAGCCGGTCCTTCCCCGTGTAGAGCACGATCGGCGCGGCGATGAAGACCGAGGAGGAGGCGCTCACCACGATGCCGAACAGCATCACCCAGGCGAAGCCCGCGAGCGTGTCGCCGCCGAAGAAGGCCAGCGGCAACGCGGAAAGCAGCAGCGTCATCGAGGTGCCGAGCGAGCGGTTCAGCGTCTCGTTGATCGACTGGTCGACCAGCTGCCGCAGCGGCATCTGCTTGTACTTGCGCAGGTTCTCCCGCATCCGGTCGAACACCACCACCTTGTCGTTCGCCGAGAAGCCGATGACGGTGAGGATCGCCGCCACGGTGGTCAGGTTGAACTCCACCCCGAACAGCACCATGAAGCCGACGGTCTTGGTCGTGTCGAGGATCAGCGTGACGATGGCCGCAATGGCGAATTGCCATTCGAAGCGGAACCAGATGTAGATCAGCATCGCCAGCAGGCTGATCCCGAGCGCGATCATCCCGCCGAGGAACAGCTCGTCCGAGACGCGGTTGCCCACGGCCTCGACGCGGAGGATGCGCGCCCCCGGCGCCACCTGCTCCACCCCCTCGCGCACCTTGTTGACGGCCGCCTGCGTGCCGCCCTCGTCCGCCTGCACCGGCAGGCGCAGCAGCACCGTCTCGGCATCGCCGAATTGCTGCAGCCCGACATCGCCGAGATCGAGGCCGGAAACCTTCGTCCTGAGCGCGGCGAGGTCGGCCGGCCCCGGCGTCCGCACCTCCATGACGATGCCGCCCTTGAAGTCGATGCCCTTCTCCAGCCCTGGGTAGAAGGCGCCGATGAGCGATGCGGTGGAGAGGATGGCCGAGACCATCAGCCCCACCCGCGCCCCCTTCATGAAGGGGATGTGCGTCACGTCGGGGATGATGCGGAAGAGCGGCCGCGCCAGCCGCTCCCGCAAGCCACGCCCATCCTCCAGCACCGGCAGGGATTTCGGCCGGGTCCAGCGGTACCAGGTGCTGACCATCAGCCGCACCAGCGTCGTCGCCGTCCACATCTGGACGATGGTGCCGATGGCGACCGTCACCGCGAAGCCCTTCACCGGCCCGCTGCCGAAGCCGTAGAGGCAGGCCATGGCGATGAGGTTCGTCAGGTTGCTGTCCATGATGGTGCCGGAGGCCTTGGTGAAGCCCGCCTCCAGCGCGCTGAGCGGCGGCCGTCCGTTCTTCACCTCCTCGCGGATGCGCTCGTTGATGAGGATATTGGCATCGAGCGCCGTCCCCAGCGTCAGCACGATCCCCGCGATGCCCGGCAGCGTCAGCGTCGCCTCCAGCACCGAGAGCGCCGCGAGCAGGAAGACGATATTCACCAGCAGCGCCAGGTTGGCGAACCAGCCGAACAGCCCGTAGGCGAATCCCATGTAGAGGAAGACGAAGAGCGCCCCCGCCGCCAGCGCGAGAATGCCGGCGCGGATCGCATCCGCCCCGAGCTCCGGCCCGACCGTCCGCTCCTCCACCACCGTCAGCGGCGCCGGCAGCGCGCCCGCCCGCAGCAGCACGGCGAGGTCGTTCGCCCCGCGCACGTCGAAATTGCCGCTGATCTGGCCCCGCCCGCCGGTGATCGGCTCGCGGATGACCGGCGCCGTGATCACCTTGTTGTCGAGCACGATGGCGAAGGGCCGCCCCACATTCGTCCGCGTCACATCGGCGAAGCGCCGCGTCCCCGTCGAGTCGAAGACGAAGTTGACCACCCATTCGCCGGTGCGGTTGTCCTGCCCGGCCCGCGCATCGGTGAGGTTGGCGCCGTCCACCTCGACCCGCCGCCGCACCGCGTAGCGCGTCGCCGGCTGCCCGTTGCGTGCCTCGCCGTCGAGGAACTGCACACCGGGCGGCGGCGTCGGCGAGGCGGGGTTGGCCGTTTCGTCGAGCAGGTGGAAGGTCATCCGCGCGGTCTGGCCGAGCAGCTGCTTGATCCGGTTCGGGTCCTCGACGCCGGGCAACTGCACCAGGATGCGCGCCTGCCCCTGCCGTGCGATCAGCGCCTCGGAGACACCCGTCTCGTCGATCCGTCGCCTGACGATCTCGATCGACTGCTCGACCGCCCCCGTCGCCTTGGCCCGGAGCCCCGCCTCGCTCAACGTCGCGGTGACGAGGCCATCCGGCGTCGCGGCCACGTCGATATCCGGCACCGTGTTGCCGAGGCTGGTCGGGATCTGGTTCGCCTGCTCCCGCAACACGGCCATCGCCGCCTGCGCCTGGGAGGGATCGCGCACGCGCATCGAGACCCGCCGCTGCCCCGGCTCCGCCGCCAGGTTGACATAGCCGATATTGGCCGCCCGCAGCCTGCCCCGCGCCGCATCGGCCAGGCTCTCCAGCCGCTCCTTCACCACCGCGTCCATGTCGACCTCGAGCAGCAGGTAGGAGCCGCCGCGCAGGTCGAGGCCGAGCGAGAACTGCCGCGCCCAGGACGGCAGCGAGGATTTGGGGAAGAGATTCGGGGCGCAGAGCAGCACCCCGAGCAGGCAGACCGCCAGGATGGACAAGGTCTTCCAGCGGGCGAAGAACATCATGATCGGGTGCTACTCATCGGAATTACGGGAACTTTCGGCGGCGGGCGCCATCCCGGCCAAGCCTTTGCGCCGGAATGTGACGATGCCCGGGCATCGATGCAACCCTGACCTTCCAAGGGTGTTCACCGCCGGAACATATGCCCTCCGGTCCGAGCCGAAAGCGCCATGATCAAATCCCCCTCCAGCCGATCTCCCGGTCCCTGGGGTTGCGTCCGGCTCCTGCGGCGCCAACTGCCACTATAGTCCCCCCACCTTCCTTGCACCGGATGAAAGGCCAACGCCCGAGCCATGTCCGACTCCCCAGGCAGCACCCCAAGCGAGCTGGCCGCCGAAGAGGCGCGCATCGGCGCGGAGCTGCTCGGGCTCGACAAGAGCACGGACCCCTTCGTCTCGGCCGTGCGTGCCACGCGCATGCCGATGATCATCACCAACCCGCGCCTGCCGGACAATCCGGTCGTCTTCGCCAACGACGCCTTCATCCGCCTCTCCGGCTACCGACGCGAGGAGATCCTCGGCCGCAACTGCCGCTTCCTCCAGGGCCCGGAGAGCGACCCGCGCACCGTCCGCCGCATCCATGACGCGATCGCGGCCCGCGAGCCGATCGAAATCGACATCCGCAACCACCGCAAGGACGGTTCCGCCTTCTGGAACCGACTGCTGATCGCCCCGGTCCGCGACGCCGCCGGCACACTGGCCTATTTCTTCGCCAGCCAGCTCGACGTCACCCCCGAGCGCGAGCGCATGGCCGGGCTCGAGAGCCACAATGCAGCGCTGCTGGCCGAGCTCAGCGAGCGCCTCCGCTCGCTCGAGGAGGGTGAGGCCCGCCTCCGCTTCGCAACGGAGGCCGGCCGCCTCGGCGTCTGGGAGCTCGACTTCCGCAGCGGCGCCTTCACCGCATCGCCGATCTGCCATGCGGATTTCGGCCTCGGCCCGGAGGGGCCGTTCACATACGAGATCCTGCGCGCTGCCATCCACGCCGCAGACCGCCCGCGGCTCGAGACCGCGATTGCCGAAGGCCTCGGCACCGGCCGCGAATTCGGCCTCGAATGCCGCGTCCGCCGCCCGGACGGGCGCCCCGGCTGGATCGAACTGCGCGCCCGCTTCCTCCGCGACGAGGAGGGCCGTCCGCTCCGCATGGCCGGCACATCCCGCGACATCACCGCCCGCAAGCAGCAGCAGGCGCAGGACCGCGCCCTGCTCGAACTCGACGACCGCTTCCGCAGCCTCGACGACCCGGCCGCGCTCGCCTATGCCGCGGCCGAGATCCTCGGCCGCACCCTCGATGTCAGCCGCGCCGGCTACGGGCTGATCGACCCCGAGGCAGAAACCATCTCCATCGATCGCGACTGGACCGCGCCCGGCATCGGCAGCTTCGCCGGCGTCCTCCGGTTCCGCGACTACGGCACCTATATCGAGGACCTCAAGCGCGGCGAGACGGTGGTGCTCGCCGATGCCGCCGAGGACCCGCGCACGGCGGACCATGCCGAGGCGCTGCGGGCGAAGCAGGCCACCGCGCTCATCAACACCCCGCTCACCGAGCGCGACGGTCTCGTCGCCCTGCTCTACCTCACCAGCGCGACGCCGCGGCGGTGGCAGCCGGAGGAACTCGCCTTCGTCCGCGAGGTGGCCCAGCGCACCCGCCTCGCCGTCGCCCGGCGCCAGGCCGAGCAGGACCTGAAGGCATTCGCCGAATCCCTCGAAGCCCAGGTGGATGCCCGCACCGCAGCGCTGATGGAGGCCGAGGCCGCGCTGCGCCAGTCGCAGAAGATGGAGGCGGTCGGCCAGCTCACCGGCGGCCTCGCGCACGACTTCAACAACCTGCTCGCCGGCATCGCCGGCAGCCTCGAATTGATGAAGACCCGCATCGCCCAGGGGAGGCTGCAGGATGTCCCGCGCTACCTCACCGCCGCGCGCGGGGCCACCGACCGCGCCGCCTCGCTGACCCACCGCCTGCTCGCCTTCTCCCGCCGCCAGACGCTGGAGCCCAAGCCGACCGACGCCAACCGCCTGGTCGCCGGGCTGGAGGAGCTGGTCCGCCGCACCGTCGGCCCGGCCATCGCCGTGGAGGTGGTGGGCGCCGCTGGGCTCTGGACCATCATGGTCGACCAGAGCCAGCTGGAGAACGCCGTCCTCAACCTCTGCATCAACGCCCGCGACGCCATGCCCGATGGCGGCCGCATCACCATCGAGACCGCCAACCGCTGGCTCGACGAGCGCGCGGCGGCCGGTCGGGACCTTCAGCCCGGCCAGTATGTTGCGATCAGCGTCAGCGACACCGGCACCGGCATGGCGCCCGACGTCATCGCCAAGGCCTTCGACCCATTCTTCACCACCAAGCCGCTGGGCCAGGGCACCGGCCTCGGCCTCTCCATGATCTACGGCTTCGCCCGGCAATCCGGCGGTCAGGCCCGCATCTATTCGGAAGTGGGGCAGGGCACCCTCGTCGCGCTCTACCTGCCGCGCCACATCGGCGCCGCCGAGGAGGTGGAGCTGCCACCCTCCGCCGGCACCCCGCCGCGGGCGGAACGCGGCGAGACGGTGCTGATCGTCGATGACGAGCCGACCGTGCGCATGCTGGTCGCCGACGTGCTGGGCGAGCTCGGCTACACCGCGATCGAGGCCGAGGACGGCGCGGCCGGCCTCCGCGTCCTGCGCTCGGAGGCGCGGATCGACCTGCTGGTCACCGATGTCGGCCTCCCGAACGGCATGAACGGCCGCCAGCTCGCTGATGCAGGCCGGGCGCTGCGCCGCGGCCTCAAGGTGCTCTTCATCACCGGCTATGCCGAGAACGCCGCCATCGGCCATGGCCATCTGGAGCCGGGGATGCATGTCCTGACCAAGCCCTTCGCCATGGAGACGCTCGCCAGCCGGATCCGCGAGATGATCGCCTCGCGCTGACCCACATGCCCTGACTGACGCGGCGCAGGCTGCTAGAACCGCGCCTCGACTCCCCAAGGGTGAAGCAGACCATGCCCCTCCGCATCGGCGTCCTCGGCACCGGCCATTTCGGCCGCTTCCACGCGCTGAAGCTCGCCGCGCGCGGGCTGCTCGCCGGGCTCTACGACGCCGATCCGGCCCGCGCCGTGCAGATCGCGGCCGAAACCGGCGCTCCGGCCCTTACCTCCGACGCGCTGCTCGCGGCCTGCGACGCCGTCGTCATCGCCGTCCCCACCGCGCACCACCATGCGCTGGCGATGCAGGCCATCGCCGCCGGCCGCCACCTCTTCGTCGAGAAGCCGCTCGCCGCCACGCTGGAGCAGGGCAGGGAGCTGGTCGCCGCCGCCCGCGCCACCGGCCGCGTCCTCCAGGTCGGCCATATCGAGCGCTACTCGGCCGCCATCCGGATGCTGCGCCGCAGCGGCGCCGGGGCCGGGGCCGGCGCGATGAGCTTCGAGGCGATGCGGGTTGCTCCCTTCCGCCCGCGCAGCCTCGATGTCTCGGTGGTGCTGGACCTGATGATCCACGACCTCGACCTGGTCCTCAGCCTCGCCGCCTCGCCTCTGGCCGAGGTGCAGGCGACCGGCGCCCGCATCATGTCGGACCACCCGGATTTCGCCGTCGCCCATCTTCGCTTCGAGAGCGGGGCGCGGGCCACCATCACGGCGAGCCGCGTCAGCGTCGGGATGGAGCGGCGCCTACGCATCCTCGGCAGGGAGGGCGAAACCCGCATCGACTTCCTGGCCCGCAGCCTCGAACGCATCCATCCCGGCGGCGCCGAGCCGGTCGCAACCATGCCCGGCTGGGGCATCACCCGCGCCACCTGGACGGAACATGACAGCCTGGAGGCGGAACAGGCGGCCTTTCTCGCCAGCATCGAGACCGGCGCCCCGGTCGAGGCGGGCGGCGAGGCAGGGCTGGCGGCGCTGGATGCCGCCTTGCGGGTGGAAGCCGCCATCGGCTGCCGGCCCGCATAGCCGGCCTGCATCGACGCCTCAGGTCTTGAGAGGGGCTGAAGCGGCTTAAGCCGCCTCGGCCCGGCCTTGCCCGATCATCTCCAGCACTGCCGCCGCCGCCGCCTCGCTCGGCACGCCTTCCGGCGGCCGCAACCGCCCGAGCGCCTCGGCGAAGCCTGCGTGTTGCGCCGCCGCCGCCCCGGGCTCGCGCAGCAGCCGCACCAGCCCCTCGGCCAGCAAGGCCGGGGTGCAGCGCTCCTGGATGTACTCCGGCACCACCTCCCGCTCCGCCAGCAGGTTGACCAGCGAGGCATGCGGCACCTGGATCAGCCGCCGCACGATCGCGGCGGTGATCGGGTTGACCCGGTAGCCCACCACATGCGGCACCCCGCCAACCGCCACTTCGAGGCTGGAGGTGCCCGATTTGATGAGCCCCGCCTCCGCCGCGGCGAAGGCGTCGTATTTGTCCGAAGCTTCCCGGACCAGCACCGGCTGCGCCGGCCATCCCGCGCAGCCCTCGCGCACCGCCCCTTCGACGGCCCCGGCCAGCGCCACCACCGGCCGCAGCCCGGGTACCGTCCCGCCCGCCAGCCGCAGCGCCTCGCCGAAGACGCCAAGCAGGCGCCGCACCTCGGAGCGCCGGCTGCCCGGCATCACGACGACCACCCGCTCGCCATCCGCGATGCCATGCGCGGCCCGGAAGCGCGCCGCATCCCCGCCATCGGCGCCGCTTTCCAGCACCGGATGCCCGACGAAGCGGACCGGGATGCCCGCGGCCTCGAAGAAGGGCGGCTCGAAGGGAAGGAGGGCAAGGATGCGGTCCACCTCCTCTGCGACCCGCCGCACGCGCCCCGGCCGCCAGGCCCAAACCTGCGGCGCCACGTAGTGCAGCACCGGCACGCCGCGCGCCCTGACGCGACCGCCGAGCCGGAGAGTGAAGCTCGGTGCGTCGATGGTGACGAGCAGCGCCGGGCGCCGCGCCAGCACATCCGTCTCCGCCTCGGACATGCGCCGGGCGAGGCGGCGGAGGTTGGGCATCACCTCCAGCAGTCCCATCAATGATAGCTCGCGCATGGGAAAGAGGCTTTGCACCCCCAGCTCCGCCATCCGCTCGCCGCCGATGCCGGCGAATTCGAGGTCCGGCCGCCGCCGCCTGAGGGCGGCGATCAGCCGCGCGCCGAGGATGTCGCCCGAAGCCTCGCCGGCCGCCATGTAGATCAGTGTCATGCCTGCATCCGATCGCCGGAGAGCCTGCCCGGAGGCATGAGGCGGCCGCGCCTCATGCCAGCACCGCGAGTGCAGGGGGCTCGACCGGCCCTTTCGGCCAGTCCCGGTGGTTGAGCACTGCCCCCTCCCGCCGCACCCGCTCGATCGCGCCGGGGTCGAGCGGGCAGAAGACCCAGCCCGGCGCATCCATCGCCCCGGCCGCCAGCACCCCGTCCGCGGGGAAGCCCCGGTCCACCGGCCCATGCACGGAGGCCGCGCCGTGATTCTCATCGAGCGACGCCGACCAGGGCGCCAGCCCCACGGTCGGTGCAACGGCGACCACGCACTGATTCTCCAACGCCCGCGCCTGGGCGGAGAGGCGGACGCGGTTGTAGCCATGCAGGCTGTCGGTGCAGGCCGGCACCAGCACCAGCCAGGCTCCGGCCTCCACCTGGGCCCGCACATGCTTGGGGAATTCGGCATCGTAGCAGATGGAAAGCCCGATGGTGCCCCAGGGCGTGCCGAAGACCACCGGCCCGGCACCGGCCGAGACGCCCCAGCTCTCCGCCTCGAAGCGCGTCATGATCCGCTTGTCCTGGAAGGCGAGCCGTCCGTCCGGGGCGATCAGCGGCGCCCGGTTCACCACCCGCCCGCCCGCTTCCATCGGCAGGCTGCCCGGCACCATCCAAACGCCGTGCCGCCGCGCTATGGCGCGCATCGCCTCCACCACCGCCGGCGCGATCCCGACCATGGCACGCAGTTCGGCGGCGGCATCCGCTTCGCCGCCCACGATCTCCATCGGCGCATATTCGGGCATCAGCAGCAGATCGGCCCGCCCCGCTGCCTCGGCGACGAAGGCATCGAGCCGGGCCGCATAGCCCTCGATCCCCGCCGGCCGACCCACGGGCCAGGCGAGGGTGCCGAGGCGGAGCAGCGTCACAGAGGGTCCTTCACCCAGAAGCCGAGCGCATGCGGCGTCTCAGCCGCATCGCCGTGCTCGCGCCAGTGAAAGATGCAGGAAAGGTCGGGCCGCGGCGCATAGCCGCGCCGCCGCCAGAACCCATCGAGCGGCACATGGTCGCGCGGCTGCCGGGGGTCGTTGGCATTGCGCACCACGGAGCAGAAGGCCGTGGCCCCAAGCCCGACCCGCCGCGCATGCGCCTCCCGCGCGTGGAAGAAGCCGACTCCGATGCCCTGGCCGCGGAATGCCGGCAGCAGCACGCTCTCACCGAAATAGCAGAAGCGCGCCGGATCCAGCCCGCGCCGGCAAAAGGCCTCCCGCACCGTCGCATAGGAATCGCGCATGGGCTGGCAGGTCGCCATGCCGACCGGCTCCGCGCCGTCCCAGGCGATGACGACCGCCGCGTCCCGCCCCCCGACGAGCGTCGCCAGATAGGCTTCCTCCTGCCCTGCATCGCCATCGTAGAGGTAGGGCCACTCGGCGAAGACCGTGATGCGCAGCCGCGTCAGCGCCGGCAGCGCCGCCCGCGCCGCGGAGCCCTCCAGGGTCTCGAGCCTCATCCGAGCACCTCGCGCTCCCGCCGCGCGCTCTCGGCGAAGGCACGGAGGCCGTTCTCCACCACCGCCCGGTCGAGGTCGCGCAGGATGAACACGAGGCGCGAGCGCCGGTCATCCCCATCTGGCCAGCGTTCAAGCATCACCGGCGGGTGGAAGAGGCCCTGCACGCCATGGATGGCGACCGGTCGCTCCTCGCCCTCGAGGTTGAGGATGCCCTTGAGCCTCAGCAGGCTCTCGCCCCGCGTCGTGGTCAGCACGTCGATCCAGGTGGCAAGCCCGTCCCAGGGCAGCGGCTCGTCAAAGGTGAGGCAGAAGGAATGGATGCGGGCATCGTGCCGGCTAACGTCGTGATGATGATGATGGTGGTGGTGGCCGGTGAAGGCCTCGGCATCCAGCCAGCGGCGCACATCGGGGTGCTTCCCAGCCGGGTCGTAGAGGCCGCAATCGAGCAGCGCCGCGGCCGGCGCATCGGGCCGCAGCAGCGGCGCGCCGGGGTTGAGGGCGCGCAGCCTCGCCTCCAGCGCCGCCACCGCCTCCGGCGCGGCGAGGTCGGCCTTGGTCAGGACGAGGCGGTCCGCGACGGCGGCCTGCTTCACCGCCTCCATCTGCGCGTCGAGCGTCGCCATGCCGGCCACCGCGTCGACCAGCGTGACGACGCCGTCGAGCCGGTAGCGGGCGGCCAGCGATGGCTCGGCCATCAGCGTCTGCAGAATGGGCGCCGGGTCGGCGAGGCCGGTGGTTTCCACCACGACGCGGCGGATGTCGCGGCCCGCGAGGTCGCGCAGCGCCCGCACCAGGTCGCCGCGCACGGTGCAGCAGAGGCAGCCGGCATTGAGCAACACGGTATCGCCGTCGAGCCGCTCGACGAGGAGGTGGTCGATCCCGATCTCGCCGAACTCGTTCACCAGCACGGCCGTCCCGGCCAGCGCCGGGTCGCGCAGCAGGCGGTTGAGCAGCGTCGTCTTGCCGGCGCCGAGGAAGCCCGTGAGGACGGTGACCGGTATCGTGCTCATGCGCCGTAGAGCGCCTCGGGCGAGACCTCCGGCCGGGTCAGCTCGGCCAGCACGCCATCGCGCGGCGCGAAGTAGAAGCAGCTCCGCCGCCCGGTGTGGCAGGCGACGCCGGTCTGGTCGACCAGCAGCAGCACCGCATCGCCGTCGCAATCGAGGCGGATATCGACCAGCCGCTGCACCTGGCCCGATGTTTCCCCCTTGCGCCAGAGTGCGTCCCGCGAGCGGGAGAAGTAGCAGGCGCGGCCGGTCGCCAGCGTCTCCTCGACGGCGGCGCGGTTCATCCAGGCGAGCATCAGCACCTCGCCGGTGTCGTGCTGCTGGGCGATGGCCGGGACGAGGCCGCGCTGGTCGAAGCGGATCGAATCCAGCAGGGGGAGGCCGGGCATCGGCTCGGGGCTCTTCGGAGGGCTGCTCATTCCCCTATATAAGGGCAAGATGCCTGGATGGAGGAGCCCATGCCCGACGCCCTGGAGGCGAGCCTCGACCGCGCCGCCTCCCTCTGCGCCCGGCGCGGGGCTCAGCTCACCGCGCTGCGGCGGCAGGTGCTGCGGCTGGTGCTGGAAAGTGGCCAGCCGGTCGGCGCCTATGCGCTGCTCGACCGGCTGAAGGCGAGCCGCGCCGGCGCCGCGCCGCCGACCGTCTACCGTGCCCTCGACTTCCTGGTGGAGCATGGGCTGATCCACAAGGTGGAGCGGCTCGGCGCCTTCATCGGCTGCGCCGAGGTGGAGGACCACCCCGAGGATTGCGGTTGCGGCGCGGCGCATGACCATCCGCACCAGTTCCTTATCTGCGCCCAGTGCGGTGGGGCGACGGAGATCAGCGACCCGGGCGTCGCCCTCGCCCTCAACCGAGCTGCGGCTGCGGCCGGCTTCGCGCTGGCGCGCAGCACGGTGGAGGCGGAGGGGCTTTGTGCCGCCTGCCGCGACGCCGCCGGCTGATGCGGCGGCGCCTGCTCGCCTCCCTGCTGCTGCCCGCCACGGCCCTGGCGCAGGCGCCACCCCGGCCAGGGCCCGAAGCGCGCAAGGCGGAGCTCGACCGTGCCTTCGACGCGCTGCGCACCGCACCGGACGAAGGCGGGGCGGCGCTGGTCGAGGGGCGCATCCGGGCGCTCTGGGCGCAGGCGGCCAGCCCCTCGGTGGTGCTGCTGCTCCGCCGCGGCGCCCGCAACCTGGAGGCCCGCCTGCCGAACGAGGCCCTGGAGGACTGCGACGCCGCCATCACCCTGGCGCCGGATTTCGCAGAGGCTTGGTTCCTCCGGGCCCAGGCCTATCTCGCCGCCGGCGACGGGGCGGCGGCGGCGCGCGACCTGCAAGAGGTGCTGCGGCTGGAGCCGCGGCACTGGCCCGCGCTGCTCGCCCTCGCCACGGTCCAAGATGGGGCAGGGGATGCCCGCGGTGCGTTGCGCAGCCTGACCGCTGCGCTCGCCATCAACCCGAAGATGCCGGGCGGGGCGGCAAGGCTCCGCGAGCAGCGGCGGAGGGCCGAGGGCGAGGCCACTTGAGCGTGAAGGCCATTCCATTGCTGCATAGCAGCAAGGCGGAATGATGAGTGGAATGTCATCTTCCCAGATTCTAGATTGCAAACCTGCAATCTTCCCTGCCCAGCGGTGCGGGCGGACGAATCAAGGGCGAGTGGCCATGAACGAACTGATCTCCATGCTGCCCTGGGCCTTTGGCCTGGTGGCTGCGGCGGCGGCCCTGACCCAGTTCCGCTGACCGTCAGCCCTCGATGAGGGCGCGGATCCGGGAGGCAAGGTTGCCTGCTTCGAAAGGTTTGGCGATCAGCGCCATGCCCGGCGCCAGGACTTCGCCCGAGAGCCCAGCCGCATCGGCATAGCCGGTGACGAAGAGCACCTTCAGCCCGGGCCGCTGCTCCCGCGCCAGATCGGCGAGTTGCCGGCCGTTCATCCCGCCCGGCAGGCCGACATCGGTGACCATCAGGTCGAGTTGCCAGTCGCCGCGCAACAGGCGGAGCGCCTCACGCCCGTCGAACGCTTCCAGCGCATGGTAGCCGAGGTCGTGCAGCACCTCGATCAGCACGCTGCGCACCACCGGCTCATCCTCCACCACCAGCACGGTCTCTCCGGTGCGGGCCGACGGTGCGTCGGCCAGGCCAGGGCGCGGTCCGGCCCGCGGGGTGCCGCTGGCGGCGCCGGCATGGCGGGGCAGGCAGAGCCGAACGGTGGTGCCCACGCCCGGCGCCGTGCGGATGCCGACGGTGCCGCCCGACTGACGGACGAAGCCGTAGATCATCGACAGGCCGAGCCCGGTGCCCTGGCCGGTCGGCTTGGTGGTGAAGAAGGGGTCGAAGGCCCGCGCCGCGACCGCTGGCGGCATGCCGATGCCGGTATCGCAGACGGTGATGGCGACGTAGTCGCCGGGCGGCGCCTCCTCGCCCGTGTCCAGCCGGGCCTCGGCGGCGGCGATGGTCAGCCGGCCGCCGCCCGGCATCGCGTCGCGGGCATTGATGACAAGGTTGAGGATGGCGTTCTCGAGCTGGTTCGGGTCGCAGAGCGTGGCCGGAAGGTCGGGTGCGATCTCGATCGAGAGGGTGATGGCCTCGCCCAGGGTTCGCCGCAGCAGCTCCTCCATGGAGCAGATCAGGGCGGCGGCGTCGACGGGGCGCGGGTCAAGCGGCTGGCGGCGGGCGAAGGCGAGGAGCCGCTGGGTCAGCGCCGCCGCCCGCTCGGCCGATTCCGTGGCGGCGGCGACGTAGCGGCCGGTTTCGGCGATGCGGCCTTCGGCGACCCGCTTCTTCAGCAGGGCGAGGGAGCCGATGATGCCGGTCAGCAGGTTGTTGAAGTCATGCGCGATGCCGCCGGTCAGCTGGCCGACCGCTTCCATCTTCTGTGCCTGGCGCAGCTGGTCCTCGGCGGCAGCCAGCGCCGCGGCAGCCTCCTTCTCGGCAGTGACGTCGCGGCCGACGGCATGGATCTGCCCTTCGGCCGGCACCGCGGTCCAGGAGATCCAGCGCCAGCCGCCATCGGCATGGCGGTAGCGATTCTCGAAGCGGAGGGTAGCGAGGCCATCGGCCAGGCTGCCGATCTGGCCAAGGGTCGCCGCCCTGTCCTCCGGGTGGACCAAGTCGAGGAAGCGGGCGCCGAGCAACGTTGCGGCGTCCTGGCCGAGCAGCCGCTCCCAGGCCGGGTTGACGGAGGTGATGGTGCCGTCGAACTGGGCCACCAGCATCAGGTCCTGCGAAAGGCGCCACATCCGGTCGCGCTCGCGCGTCCGCTCCCCGACCCGGGCCTCCAGCTCAGCGTTCAGCGCGCGAAGCGCTGCCTCGGCTTGGCGCTGGTCCTCCACATCGATATTCATGCCGACCCAGGACTGCGTCCGCCCCCCGGCATCGAGCAACGGCACGCTGCGGGCGAGGGTCCATCGCCAGCCACCCCCGTGGTGGCGGAGGCGGTATTCGATCTCGTAGGGGCTGTGGGTGGCGACGCTCTCGCGCCACCGGGCCTCGGCCCCGGCCCTGTCGTCGGGATGGATGGCGGCCAGCCAGCCGAGGCGGGACAGCTCGGCTTGGCTCTGGCCCGTGAAGGCGCACCAGGATGGGGAGTCCAGCGACACGGTGCCGCTGGCGTCGGCGGTCCAGACGATCTGGGCCGAGGCCTCGATCAGGGCGCGGAAGCGGGCCTCGCTCTCCGCCACCGCGGCGGCGGCCCGCTGGCGCTCGGAGATGTCGATGACGGAGCCGATGAAGCCCAGATATTCGCCCCGCTCGCCGAACCGGGGGACGGCCGTGTCGAGCACCCAGGCGAGGCTGCCATCCGCCCGGCGCAGCCGGTAATCCGCCTGGAACGCCTGCCGCGCGGCATTGGCCTGGCGAAAGCTGGCCTCGACGCGCGGCCGGTCTTCGGGATGCGAGGTGTCGAGCCAGCCGAAGCCCTCGCCGGAGCCCGGCGCCTGTCCGGTGAACTCATACCAGCGGCTGTTGAGGTAGCTGCAATGGCCGTCCGGCTCCGTGGTCCAGATCATCACCGGCGCATGGTCCGCCATGGTGCGGAAGCGGGCTTCGCTCTCTCGCAGCGCCGCCTCCGCCGCGGCGCGCCGGCGGTCGGCGAGAATCCGGCCGGAGGTCTCGGTGCAGACGCAGAACATGCCGGCGACGGTCCCGTCCTCGTCGCGGACGGGGCTGTAGGAGAAGGTGTACCAGGTATCCTCGGGGTAGCCGTGCCGCTGCATGACGAGATGCATGTCCTCGGCCCAGGTGGCCTCGCCGGCCAGCGCCCGGTCGACCAGCGGCAGGATGTCCGGCCAGATCTCGGCCCAGACCTCCTGGAAGGGCCGGCCCATGGCGCGCGGATGCTTGGCCCCGAGGATCGGCTCGTAGCCGTCATTGTAAAGGAAGCCGAGCTGCGGCCCCCAGGCGACGAACATCGGGAAGCGCGAGGCGAGCATCAGCCCGACCACGGTGCGCAGCGAGGCGGGCCACCCCTCCGGCGGGCCGAGCGGGGATTGCGACCAGTCGAGGCTGCGCATCAGGGCGCCCATGCGCCCGCCTCCCGACAGAAAGGCGGGCAGCGCAGGCGCCATGGTCTCGGGATACTCGGTCAGCACGGCCTCGCAAGACGGGACGCAGCCACCGGACAGGCTCGCCCGGCGGCACCGGAGCTCAGTTCGTTACGGAATCCTGAACCGCAAGTGGCACGCCCTATCACATGCCAAGGGCGCGCTTGTAGAGGTCGAGCAGCGTCTCCTGCTCCTCCACCTCGGCCGGCTCCTTCTTCCGCAGCGAGATCAGCGTGCGGACCACCTTGACGTCGAAGCCGGCCGACTTGGCCTCGGCGTAGATGTCCTTGATGTCGTTGGCGAGCGCCTTGCGCTCCTCCTCCAGCCGCTCGATCCGCTCGATGATCGAGCGCAGCCGGTCGACGGCGATGCCGCCCACCTCCGGGTCCGGATCGGCTTCCTGGCGGGCGCGGCTGGCGCGGGCTTCGTCCTCGTAGTCGATGTCGCTCATCTGCTGCCTAGCTCCAGGGCGGGCGGCGCTCCTAGACCATGATCGCCGCCAAGGGAAGCGAGAAACACGGTCTAGTCCGTTGTTTTGTCGCGTGTTTCATGCGGCCGGCCAGACCGGCCCCCGCTGCCCACGCTCCTACCGCGCCCGCGGCTGGGCAGCAACGACGATCAGCCGTGGCCGGGGTTGGAGGCGGCGAACTGCGCCTTCTGTGCCGCGCTGGCCTCAACCTGATGCTTCGCCTGCCACTCCTTGTAGGGCATGCCATAGATGATCTCCCGCGCCTCGGGGTCGGCCAGCGGGATGCCCTTCTCCTCGGCGGCGGCGCGGTACCACTTGCTGAGGCAGTTCCGGCAGAAGCCGGCGAGGTTCATCAGGTCGATGTTCTGCACGTCGGTCCGCTCGCGGAGGTGCTCCACCAGGCGACGGAAGGCGGCGGCCTCGAGTTCGGTGCGGGTGGCGGGGTCGATGTCGGGCATGGGGCTCTCCCTCTCGGTCAGGGCCCTAGATGGTCCATACTGGCGCCGAGGCAAAGGGGAGGGGTGAAGGCATGGCGTCTGGCTTCGACGATCCGCGGGCGCGGGCGGCGCTGCACCGGGTGTTCCAGGCGGCGCTCGCGGCGGCCGACCCACTGACGGCGCTGCCGGCGCATCTGCCGGAGGCGCCGCGGGGCCGCTGCATCGTCATCGGCGTCGGCAAGGCGGCGGCGAAGATGGCGCTCGCGGTGGAGCGGGCCTGGCCGGATCGGGCGCTCTCGGGCCTGGTCATCGCAACGCATGGGGCCGATGTGCCGGACCCGCCACAGGGGCGGCGGATCGCGGTGCGCTTCGGCAGCCATCCGGTGCCGGATGCGGCTGGGGCGGCGGCGGCGGCGGAGATGCTCGGGCTGCTGCGGGGGCTCACGGTCGAGGATCTGGTGCTGTTCCTGGTCTCGGGCGGCGGCTCCTCGCTCTCGACCCTGCCGGCGGAGGGCCTCTCCCTCGACGACCTCGTGGCGGTGAACCGGGAGCTGCTGCGCTCGGGCGCGCCGATCCAGGAAATGAACTGCATCCGCAAGCACCTCTCGGCATTCTCCGGCGGGCGGGTGGCGGCGGCGGCGCATCCGGCGCGGGTCGTGACGCTCGCGATCTCCGACGTGCCGGGCGACGACCCCGCGGTGATCGCCTCCGGCCCGACCGTGCCGGACCCCACCAGCTTCGCCGAGGCGCGGGCGCTGGTCGCGCATTACGGCATGCGGCTGCCGCCCGCCGTGACGCGGCATCTGGCGGAGGCGCGTGAGGAGAGCCCGAAGCCGGGCGACCCGCGCCTCGCGGGTGCAGAACTCCGGATGATCGCCACGCCGCTGATGGCGCTCCGGGCCATGGCGCGGGAGGCGGAGGCGCTGGGCCTCGCGCCGCTGATCCTCGGCGATGCGCTGGAGGGCGAGGCCGCCCAGCTTGGCAAGGTGCTGGCCGGCATCGCCCGCAGCAGCGCGGCGCATGGGTTGCCGGTCGGGCGGCCGGCGCTGATCCTCTCCGGCGGGGAGACGACGGTGACGCTGCCGGCGGGCGCCTCCGGGCGGGGCGGGCGGAGCATGGAGGGGCTGCTCGGCCTGGCGCTGGCGCTGGAGGGGCATCCCGGTGTCTGGGCGCTGATGGCGGATACGGACGGAATCGACGGCCGGTCCGACGCGGCGGGGGCCATCGCCGCGCCGGATACGCTGGCGCGGGCGCGGGCGGCGGGGCTCGATCCGAGGGCGATGTTGGCGGGGCATGACAGCTACGGGGTCTTCGCGACGCTCGGAGACCTCATCGTCACCGGACCGACACTGACCAACGTCAACGATGTCCGGGCGATCCTGGTAACTTAATCTAGCCTTCAAATTTAAGGCGGCGATGGCTATGGGCGGGGCAGCTTAAAATCCCTAAGTTGCCCCGATGCGCGACCCAGAACTGGAAGACATCCTGTCCCGGCGCGGCGCCGTGACCCGCATCGCGACGGCCCTCGGCATCTCCCCCGCTGCCGTGTCGCAGTGGCAGCGCGTGCCCGCGGAGCGGGTTGCCGACCTTTCCCGCCTGCTCGACCTGCCGCCGCACCGGCTGCGGCCGGACCTCCACAAGACCCCGCTCGAATGGAACACGCCCCGCATGGCCACCCGCATTCCGCTGCGCCGCCGCCGCCGCACCAAGATCGTCGCGACCCTCGGCCCGGCCAGCTCCACGCCCGAGGTGATCGAACGGCTCTACCGGGCGGGGGCGGATGTGTTCCGGCTGAACTTCTCCCACGGGTCGCACGCCGACCATGCCGAGCGCATCTCGATCATCCGGGCGCTGGAGGGGAAGGTGGGGCGGCCGATCGGCATCCTCGCCGACGTGCAGGGGCCGAAGCTGCGGGTCGGGCGCTTCCAGGGTGGGCGGGTGCAGCTGCAGACCGGCCAGCCCTTCCGCCTCGATCTCAGCCCCAGCCCGGGCGATGTGCGGCGGGTGCAGCTGCCGCATCCGGAGATCATCAAGGCCGCGCAGATCGGCACCAGCCTGCTGCTCGACGACGGCAAGCTGCGGCTGCGCGTCACGCGCGTGCGCGAGGACCATCTGGAGACCGAGATCGTGGTCGGCGGACCGCTGTCCGACCGCAAGGGCGTGAACGTCCCCGACGTGGCGCTGCCGATCCCGGCACTGACCGAGAAGGACCGGGAGGACCTCGCCTTCGTGCTCGACCGGGGCGTCGAGTATATCGGCCTCAGCTTCGTCCAGCGGCCGGAGGATGTGGCCGAGACCAAGGCGATTTGCGCCGGCCGCGCCCTCGTCATGGTCAAGATGGAGAAGCCGCAGGCGGTCGAGAACCTCGATGCCATCATCGCCCTCGCCGATTGCGTGATGGTGGCGCGCGGTGACCTCGGCGTCGAGCTGCCGCCGGAGGAGGTGCCGCTGGTGCAGAAGCGCATCGTCCGCGCGGCGCGGGCGCTGGGCCGGCCAGTGGTCGTTGCCACGCAGATGCTGGAAAGCATGATCTCCGCCCCGGCGCCGACCCGGGCCGAGGCCTCGGACGTCGCCACCGCCGTGTTCGACGGGGCGGATGCGGTGATGCTTTCGGCCGAGACGGCGGCGGGCCAGTATCCCTTCGAGGCGGTCAACATGATGGACCGAATCGTCGCACGGGTGGAACAGGACCCGGATTGGCGCTCGCTCACCGACACTTCGCGGCCCGAGCCAGAGGCGAACAGTGCTGGCGCCATCGCTGCGGCGGCGCGGCAGGTAGCTCATACGATCAAGGCCCAGGTGATCGCCACCTTCACCTCGACCGGATCGACGACGCTCCGTGTGGCGCGGGAGCGGCCGGACTGCCCGATCCTTGGCCTCACCGCCAGCATGGCGAGCGCGCGGCGGCTGGCCGTCGTCTGGGGTGTGCATCCGTTGGTCTCGCAGGAGCCGCATTCGATGAGCGACATGGTGGCGAAGGCGCTGCGCGCCGCGCAGGCCGAGGGTTTCGCCGTGCCCGGGCAGGAGGTGGTGGTGACGGCCGGCGTCCCCTTCGCCACGCCGGGCACGACCAATGCGCTGCGGGTGGCCGCGGTGAAATAGCCGCCGGCGCGGTTTGACCGCGCCTGCCCGCTGTCGCATGCTGGCGCCGGGACGGACCGCCGCAGCGCAAAAGGAATACCCGATGTCCGATGCCGCCATCCCCCTTCTCGATCTCGGTCCCGCCTTCGCCGGCGAGCCCGGCGCGCTGGAGGCCGCCGCCGCCCGGCTGCGCCATATCTGCGAGACGGTCGGCTTCCTTTTCATCGCCAACCATGGCGTGCCCTGGTCGCTGGTGGATGCGACCTTCGATGCCGCCGCGCGCTTTCACGCCCAGCCGCTCGAGGCGAAGATGGCGGTGAAGCTCGACGACGCCATGCAGGGCTACCTGCCCTACAAGAGCAGCACGACGCGGGCCAACGGCCTCGTCGCCGTGCGCAAGCCGAACGAGAACGAGGCCTTCTTCGTCAATCCGGAGCGCGACCCGGCGCGGCCGGCCAATCGCTGGCCGGAGGCGATGCCCGATTTCCGCGAGGTGACGCTGCGCTACTTCGCGGCGCTGGAGGCGCTCGCGCTGCGGCTGCTGCCGCTCTATGCCCGGGCGCTCGACATGCCGGCGGACTATTTCACGCCGCTCTGCCAAAAGTCGCTCAGTTCGCTGCGGCTGACGCATTACCCGCCGGTCGCCTACGGCTCGGATGAGTACGGCATCGCGCCGCATACGGATTCCAGCTTCTTCACGCTGCTGGCGCAGAATCCGGTGCCGGGCCTGCAGATCCGCACCCAGGCGGGCGAGTGGATCTCGGCGCCGGTGATCCCGCAGACCTTCGTGGTCAACACCGGCGACGTGCTGAACCGCTGGACCAACGGGCGCTTCCTGTCCACGCCGCACCGCGCCTTCAACACGATGGATGCGCCGCGCTACGCCATTCCCTACTTCTTCCACCCCGATCCCGAGACGATGATCGAGGCGCTTCCGACCTGCGTCAGCGAGGCCAATCCGCCGCGCTTCCCGGCGCAGACGGTGGGCGACTACATGGCCTGGTTCCGTGGGCAGAACTACAACCACTTCCGCAAGGGTGCCGCCGCCGCAGCGGAGTAGCGCATGATCGCCGAAGGCCGGAATGGCCCGAGGCATGACCCATGCGGCAGAACAGAAAGCCGGACTGCGAGCCGCTCGGGTGATCGCGGATCGTAGTCCGGTGCGGCCAAGAACAGCCAGCCACGGCCCAACGCCCCTGGAGAGCGTCAATGAGGCTGTGCCGTCTTGCCCTGCTGCTCCTGCTGCTGCCCTGCGCCGCCCTGGCGCAGGACCGCCGCAGCACGCTGCGCGTCTCGCTGAACACCGAGTTGCAGGTCCTCGATCGGCTTCTCACCACCATCAATGCCACGCGGGTCTTCGCCTACCTCGTCTTCGACACCCTGGTCAGCCTGGATGCCGAGGGACAGTACCGGCCGCAGATGCTCGAGGGCTGGCAAATCAGCCCGGACCGGCTGACCTATGCCTTCACCCTGCGCGAAGGGCTGGAATGGAGCGACGGCCAGCCGGTGACGGCCGAGGATTGCGTCGCCTCCATCCGCCGTTGGGCGAAGCGGGAGGCGCTCGGCGGCCAGCTCATGGCGGCGACGCGCGAGATGCGCGTGGTGGATGCCAGGCGCTTCGAGATCCGGCTCAACCGCCCCTTCGCCTTCGTCATCGAGGCGCTTGGCAAGGCCGGGCATACCATCCCGGTGATGATGCCGGCGCGCCTTGCGGCGCATGACCCGAACCTGCCGGTGCCGGAGATCGTCGGCTCCGGCCCCTACCGCTTCCTGCAGGCCGAATGGCGGCCGGGCGAGCGGGCCAGCTTCGTCCGCAACCCGCGCTACCGGCCGCGGGAGGAGCCGCCTTCGGCGCTGGCCGGCGGCAAGGTGGCGCGGATGGAGCGGATCGAGCTGGTCAGCATCACCGACCAGGCCACCCGCGCCGCCGCGCTGGAATCGGGGGAACTGGACTTCCTCGAGATCCTGCCCTTCGACTACATCGCCCGGATGCGGCGGAACCGGAACGTCGTGGTCGGCCAGCCGCGCGGCATCGACCAGTTCTATGCCGTGCTGAACGTCAACCATGCGGTGCCGCCCCTCAACGATCCCGCCATCCGCCGCGCCCTGCAGGCGGCGATCGTGCAGCCGGAGGTCATGGCGGCGATGGGCCTGCCGGACGACATGGTCGTGCCCTGGTGCGGCTCGATCTACATGTGCAACGCCGCCGGGACGACTGACGCAGGGACGGAGGGGCTGCGCACCGCCTCGGCGGAACGGGCGAGGGCCCTGCTGCGGGCCAGCGGCTACCGGGGCGAGCCGGTGGTCTTCCTGCATGCCGCGGCCTCGGCGCTGCTCAACCCGATCGGCCTCGTCATGGCCGACCAGATGCGGCGAGCGGGATTGACCGTCGATCTGCGCAGCACCGATTACGCGACGGTCGCGCAGCGGCGCCTCAGCCGGGCGCCGCTGGAGCAGGGGGGGGTGGTCTGTGGCGCCCATCGTCTTCAACGGGGTCGACCTGGCGAACCCGCTGGCCAATCCCCTGATCGCCTACAACTGCGTCGACTATCCCGGCTGGTACTGCGACCCGCGCCTCGCTGGCCTGACCGCCCGCTACTCCGAAGCGGCGACGCCCGAGGCGGCCCGGGCGCTGGCCGATGAGTTGCAGGCGACGGTGCACGACGCCGTCACCTTCGTCCCCGGTGGCCAGTTCTCGGGACCGCCGGCCTGGCGGGCCGAGCTGCGCGGGGTAGTCCCGTTCAGCTTCCCGGTCTTCTGGGGGGTGGAGCGCCGCTGACGTCTGCCCCGGGCCTTGCCGCGGGGCGGTTGCCATGCCATATGGCGCCCCGTCGCGGGCGGGCCTGACCCGGCGCGGCAAATTCACACGCGGCGCGCCCTTCCCGCACGGCAGGGTCCGGTCCCGGGGTTTTTCCCGGGAAGGCGCCGCGGAGGCTCAACCGGACTGACAGGAAGGATTTCGCCCGATGGCGATGCCCCAGGTTTCCCTTCGCCTGCTGCTTGAGGCAGGCGTGCATTTCGGCCACCATACGCGGCGCTGGAACCCGCGGATGGCGCCCTACATCTTCGGCGTCCGCAACCAGGTCCACATCCTCGACCTGCAGCAGACCGTCCCGATGCTCGACCGCGCGCTGCGCGCCGTGCGCGACGTGGTGGCGGCCGGCGGCCGCGTGCTTTTCGTCGGCACCAAGAAGGCGGCGGCCGAGTATGTGGCCGAGGCAGCGACCCGCTGCGGCCAGTACTACGTCAACCACCGCTGGCTTGGCGGCATGCTGACGAACTGGAAGACCATCACCGGCTCCATCAAGCGCCTGAAGCAGATGGAGGAGCAGCTCGGCGGCAACATCACGGGTCTCACCAAGAAAGAGATTCTGATGCTGACGCGCGAGAAGGAGAAGCTCGACCGCGCGCTCGGCGGCATCAAGGAGATGGGCGGCTTGCCCGACATCATCTTCGTCATCGACGTGGTGAAGGAGAAGCTGGCGATCGAGGAGGCCAACAAGCTCGGCATCCCCGTCATCGCCGTGGTCGACAGCAATGCCGATCCGCAGGGCGTCGCCTTCCCGATCCCGGGCAATGACGACGCGATCCGCGCGATCAACCTCTACTGCGACCTGATCGCCGGTGCCGTCATCGACGGCATCTCGGCCGGGCTGCAGGCCTCGGGCGTCGACATGGGCGCCGTCGAGGAGCTGCCCGAGGACGAGGCGCTGACCGCCGCCGCCGAGGAAGCGACGCCGCAGGAGTTCACCGCGGCCGCCGCGGCCGAGGAAGCCCCGGCCGAGCAGCCTGCCGCGCAGGCCTGAATGATTGTCCCGCCTCAGGGCGGGGCCGTATTGGACTGATCTGTTATGGCGGCCGTCCGGACAGGACGGCCGCGTTCCTGTGGGGGTTTGATCCATGGCCGAAATCACTGCAGCGATGGTCCGCGACCTGCGCGACAAGACCGGCGCCGGCATGATGGACTGCAAGAAGGCCCTGGTGGAGTCGAACGGCGACATGGAAGCCGCGATCGACTGGCTGCGGAAGAAGGGCCTCTCGGCCGCCGCCAAGAAGTCCGGCCGCGTCGCCGCCGAGGGGCTGGTCGGCGTTGCCAGCGCGCCGAACGTTGCCGCCATGGTCGAGGTGAATGCCGAGACCGACTTCGTCGCCCGCAACGAGCAGTTCCAGAACTTCGTCTCCGAGGTGGCGGGCCTGGCCCTGACCGTCGGCGAGGACGTCGAGGCGCTGAAGGCGGCGACCTATCCCGGTGCGCAGCATAGCGTGGCCGAGGAGCTGACGCGCCTCATCGCCACCATCGGCGAGAACATGGCGATCCGCCGTGCGCGCCGGCTCGAGGTCAGCAGTGGCGCCGTCGCCACCTATACCCACAACGCCATCCGCCCGGGCCTTGGCAAGATCGGCGTGCTGGTCGCGCTGGAGGCGGCGTCGGAGATCGATGCGCTCGAAGGCCTCGGGCGGCAGATCGGCATGCATGTTGCCGCGACCAGGCCGGAGGCGCTCGATGTCACCGCCGTCGATCCCTCCGCCCTCGAGCGGGAGAAGGCGGTGCTTTCCGAGCAGGCACGGGCCAGCGGCAAGCCGGAGGCCATCATCGAGAAGATGGTCGAGGGCCGCATCCGCAAGTACTACGAGGAAGTGGTGCTGCTGGAGCAGGTCTGGGTGCATGACGGCGAGAGCCGGGTGAAGGCCATCGTCCAGAAGGCCGGCGGCAAGCTGACCGGCTTCGCCCGGTTCCAGCTCGGCGAGGGCATCGACAAGCCGGTCGGGCCGGACTTCGCCTCCGAAGTGGCGAAGGTGTCGGGCGTCGGCGCCGCCTGATCCGAAACCGTTGCATGCGGGTGGGGCCTCCGCTCACCCGCATGTGGCGTCCGCGGCTCGACCAGGGCCTTGCGGGGCCGGGGGTTGCTGCATATCGTTCCTCGCCCCCGTGACGGTCCCATAATGAACCAGCCGACCAGCTACAAGCGTGTCATGCTCAAGGTGTCCGGCGAGGCGCTGATGGGCAATCGCGACTACGGCCTCGAATCGGCCACGGTCCGCCGCATTGCGGAGGATGTGAAGGGCGCGGTTGCGCTCGGTGCGGAGGTCTGCCTCGTCATCGGCGGCGGCAACATCTTCCGCGGCATCGCCGGCGCCGCGGCCGGCATGGATCGCGCCCAGGCCGACTACATGGGCATGCTGGCGACGGTGATGAACGCGCTGGCCATGCAGTCGGCACTCGAAAAGCAGGGCCTGCCGACCCGGGTGCTGAGCGCCATCCCCATGCAGTCACTCTGCGAGCCGTATATCCGCCGGCGGGCCATCCGCCACATGGAGAAGGGCCGGGTGGTGATCTTCGCCGCCGGCACGGGCAACCCCTTCTTCACCACCGACACCGCCGCCGCGCTGCGCGCCGCGGAGATGGAATGCGACGCGCTCTTCAAGGGCACGCAAGTGGACGGCGTCTATTCCGCCGACCCGCGCAAGAACCCGAAGGCGGAGCGCTACGTGACGCTCACCTATCTCGACATGCTCGCCCGGGACCTGCTGGTGATGGATGCCGCAGCGATCAGCCTGTGCCGCGAGAACAAGCTGCCGATCATCGTCTTCAATATCCACGAGCCCGGCGCCTTCACCGCGGTCATGCAGGGCGAGGGGAAGTTCACCACGGTGGTCGAGCAGCACTGACGCCGCCCGCTTCCCGCCATCTTCGCATGGTGGATTGAGCTTGAATGCGCCCTGGGCCTGGATGTGCCCTGGGCGCGATGTGACGAGGCCCGGGACCATGTCCAGGGCCGCACCGATCGGGAGAGACGGGCCATGCCGGCCGACCTCAAGACGCTGAAACAGGACCTCACGCGCCGCATGGACGGCGCGATCGAGATGCTCAAGAAGGAATTCTCCGGCCTCCGGACCGGCCGCGCCAGCCCGGCGCTGCTGGAGCCCATCCGGGTGGAGGCCTATGGCAACAACCAGCCACTGAACCAGGTGGCCAATGTCTCGGTCTCGGGGCCCGGGCTGCTCTCGGTGCAGGTCTGGGACAAGTCGGTGGTGAAGGCGGTCGAGATCGCCATCCGCGATTCGGGGCTGGGGCTGAACCCGCAGACCGAGGGTCAGGTGATCCGTGTGCCGCTGCCGCCGCTGACCCAGGAGCGGCGCAACGAGCTCATCAAGACCGCCGGCAAGTATGCCGAGAGCGCCAAGGTGGCGATCCGCGGCGTCCGCCGCGACGGGATGGAGCAGGTGAAGGCGCAGGAGAAGGACAAGAAGGCACCGATCAGCCAGGACGACGTCAAGCATTGGTCCGACGAGGTGCAGAAGCTGACCGATCAGTACATCAAGCAGATCGACAGCACGCTGGCCGAGAAGGAAAAGGACATCCGGCAGGTTTGAGCCTCGTGTCGGGCGCCCCCAAGCTCCAGCCGCTGCCCGATGCCGCGCCACAGGGTACGTCCCCCGGCGCGCTGCCGCAGCATGTGGCCATCATCATGGACGGCAACCGGCGCTGGGCCGAGGCGCGCGGCCTGCCGGTCGCGCTCGGCCACAAGGCGGGGGCGGAAGCGGTGCGCCGCACCATCGAGGCCTGTGCCGAGCAGGGCATCGGCTGGCTGACCCTCTTCGCCTTCTCCTCGGAGAACTGGCTGCGGCCGGCCGATGAGGTGCGGGCGCTGACCGGGCTGCTGAGGGTTTATCTGCGCTCCGAGGTGGCGACCTTCGCCAAGGAGGGCATCCGCCTCCGGGTGATCGGCGACCGGGCGCGGTTCGGTGCCGAGATGGTGCGGGAGATCGACCAGGCGGAGGCGGTCACCGCCGGCGGAACGCGGCTGAACCTCAATGTCGCGCTTTCCTACGGCGCGCGGGACGAGATCCTCGCCGCGGCGCGGGCCGTGGCGGCGGCGGTGCGGGATGGGCGGCTGGACCCGGAGGCGATCGACGACGCGGCCTTCGCGCGGCACCTCTTCACTGCCGGGATGCCGGACCCGGACCTCATCATCCGCACCTCGGGCGAGCAGCGGCTGTCGAATTTCCTGCTCTGGCAGGCGGCCTATGCCGAATTCGTCTTCCAGGACGTGCTCTGGCCGGATTACGGCGCCGAGCACCTGGCGCGGGCGCTGCGCGATTACGGCCGGCGGGAGCGGCGCTTCGGCGCTCGCACGGGCTGAGCGGCCACCGCGCGTGACCGACCCGGCCGCCCGGCCTGCCTCGCGCTGGCCTGACCTGCGCAAGCGTGCTCTCTCCGCCCTCCTGCTCGGGCCGGCGGCCCTGCTCTGCATCTGGCTGGGGGCGGAGGCCTGGACGGCGCTGATGGCCGCCGCCGTCGCCTTACTGGCCTGGGAATGGGTGCGGCTTTGCGGCTTCTCGACCAAGCGCCCGCCGGGGATGGTGGTGCCGGTGGCGGTGCTGCTGGCGGGCGTGCTGGCGGTGGGCGGGGCCTGGAATTGGGCCTTCGCCGTGCTGGGCTTCGGCTTCCTCGGCCTCTGGGCGGTGGCCGAGCCGCCGCGCTTCCGCCGGGCGGTGCCGGGCTTCTGGCTGGCCTTCGGGGTAATCTATATCGGCCTCGCCGGTGTCTCCCTCATCCATCTGCGGGGCGACGAGGCGGCGGGGTTGCGCAACGTCATCTTCCTCTTCCTGATCGTCTGGTCGAGCGATATCGGCGCCTATGCCGCCGGCCGGGCCTTTGGCGGGCCGAAGCTGGCGCCGGCCATCTCCCCCAACAAGACCTGGTCCGGGGCAATGGGCGGGCTCGTCTCGGCGATGGCGGTCGGCGCGCTCTCGGCGTATGTGATGGAGCCGGCGACGGTGCCCCTTCCGCGGGTGCTGATGATCGCCGCCATCCTCGGCCTGCTTTCGCAGGCGGGGGATCTGTTTGAAAGCTGGATCAAGCGGCGCTTCAACGTGAAGGATTCCTCCCGCCTCATCCCCGGCCATGGCGGCCTGCTGGATCGGCTGGACGGGGTGATCTCGGCCGCGCCCGCCGCGGCGCTGCTTGGCGTGCTGCTGGGCCCTGGGGAAGCCTTATGGCGTTGAAGCGTATCACCGTTCTCGGCAGCACCGGCTCCGTCGGCCGCAGCACCATGGCCCTGCTGGAGGCGGCGCCGCCCGGGCGCTTCGCGGTGGAGGCGCTGGTCGCCGGGCGCGACGTGACCGCGCTCGCCGCCCAGGCCCGGCGCTTCGGGGCGCAGCTGGCAGTGGTGGCCGACCCTGCCTGCCTCGGCGCCCTGCGCGAGGCGCTGGCCGGCAGCGGGATCGAGACCGCGGCAGGGCCGGAGGCGGTGGTCGAGGCCGCCGCCCGCCCGGCCGACTGGACCATGGCGGCGATCGTCGGCGCGGCCGGGCTGCGCAGCACCCTCGCCGCACTCGGCCGCGGCGGCACGCTGGCGCTGGCCAACAAGGAGAGCCTGGTCTGCGCCGGCGAGATCGTCCTCGCCGAGGCCCGGCGCTCCGGGGCGACGCTGCTGCCGGTCGACTCCGAGCACAACGCCATCTTCCAGGCGCTCGACACCCGCGACCCGGCGGTGATCGAGAAGATCGTGCTGACCGCCTCGGGCGGGCCCTTTCGCAACGCCGACCTCGCCACCATGCGGGCGGCGACGCCGGAGGCGGCGGTACGCCACCCGGTCTGGTCCATGGGCGCCAAGATCTCGGTCGACAGCGCCACCATGTTCAACAAGGGGCTGGAGCTGATCGAGGCGGCCCGGCTCTTCCCGGTGCCGGAGGAGCGGATCGAGATCCTGGTCCATCCGCAATCGACCGTGCACGGCCTCGTCCAGTATGCCGATGGCTCGGTCCTCGCGCAGCTCGGCTCGCCCGACATGCGCACCCCCATCGCCCATGCGCTCGCCTGGCCGGAGCGGATGGCCGTCGATGTGCCACGGCTCGACCTGGCAACGCTCGGCAGGCTGGAATTTTTTGCTCCGGATGCGATACGCTTCCCCGCCCTTCGGCTATGCCGGGCGGCGTTGCAGGCAGGGCAGGGCGCCACCACCATATTGAATGCCGCGAATGAAGTGGCGGTGGCGCTGTTCCTCGACCGGCGGCTCGGCTTCCTCGACATCGCCGCGGTGGTGGAAGAGACGCTGGAAGCCCTCGGCAACCCTGCGATCGATGGGCTCGAGGCGGTGCTGGCCGTGGATGCGGCGGCGCGTGAGGAAGCCGGCCGGCTCGCCGCGAGGCGGGCGGCGGCCTGAGCAGGAGCGACGGTTTTGGAATCGTTTGGCTATCTCTGGAACATGCTGCCGGCTCTGCCGCGGACGCTGATCGCCTTTGCCATCGTGCTCGGTGTCCTCGTCTTCGTCCATGAGATGGGCCACTACCTCGCCGCCCGCTGGCGCGGCGTGCATGTCGATGCCTTTTCCATCGGCTTCGGACGGCCGCTGCTCCAGGGGCGCGACCGGCGCGGGACGGAATGGCGGCTCGGCTGGATACCGCTTGGCGGCTACGTGAAGCTGCATGGGCAAGAGACGCCCGAGGATGTCCCCCCGGAGGTTCGGGCGAACTGGCAGCCGGGGCGGACCTTCCACGAGAAGTCGGTCGGCGACCGCGCCATCGTCGTCGCGGCCGGGCCGGTCGCCAATTTCCTCCTCGCCATCCTGCTCTTCGCCGGGCTGTTCATGACGATCGGCCAGCCGGTCGGCGGCACGGGCATCAACACCGTCGTCGAAGGCTCGGCCGCGGCGCGGGCCGGGCTGCTGCCGGGCGATGCCATCCTTTCTCTCGACGGGCAGCGGGTCAGCCGCTTCGAGCAGGTGCAGCGCTACATCCAGCCGCGGGCGGGCCAGCCGGTGGCAGTGGCCATCACCCGCGACGGCGCCGAGCAGACCGTGACCGTGACGCCCGATGCCAGGGACAATGGCAGCGGCCTGGTCGGCGTGCTCGGCATCCAGGGCGGCGCCTCCCGGTTCGAGCGGTTGGACCCGGCCTCGGCCGTCGCGGCCGGCGCGGTGCAGACGGCTGACATCACCTGGCAGACGCTGAAGGGCATCGGTGAGATGCTCGTCGGCGAGCGCAGCGCCAAGGAACTCGGCGGGCCGATCCGCATCGCCGAGGTGTCGGGCGAGGCGGCCTCGCTCGGCCTGTCGCCGCTGATCAACCTGATGGCGCTGCTCTCGGTGAGCCTCGGCCTGCTGAACCTCTTCCCCATCCCGTTGCTGGATGGCGGGCATCTCGTCTTCTATGCGGCGGAAGCAATTCGTGGCCGGCCGCTGCCGCCGCGGGCGCAGGAATACGGCTTCCGGGCCGGATTCGCGCTGTTGGTCTCGCTCTTCCTCTTTGCCTCCTGGAACGACATCGCCGGCGGGGCCATCGGGCGCTGGGTTGCGGGCCTTGTAGGCTAGGCTTTTTACCCGTCTGCGATGCGCCGGCTAAGTCTTTGAGCGGATTAGTAGCGAAGACGCGAGGTGTGGGGTGGCGGTGGCGCGGGTGCGCGGCTATTCTCCGGCCCGCCGCTGAACCCCAACGTTACGGGACTGCACTTTGCTCCCTTCCTTCCGCGTCCTCCTCGCTGCCACCGCCTGCATTGCCTCGGGTCTGATCCCGGTGGCCGCCGAGGCGCAGACCCGCCAGCAGCAGGCCCAGGCCCAGGCGCGGCCGCGCCCGGCGGCACGCGCCGTGCCCGCCCGGCCTGCGGCAGCGGACGGGATCGTCCAGGCGATCGACGTCACCGGCAACCAGCGCATCGAGGGCGACACCATCCGCTCCTACATGCTGCTGCAGCCGGGCGACGCCTTCGATGCCGACCGGCTCGACCGCAGCCTGAAGTCACTCTACGCGACCGGCCTCTTCAGCGACGTGCAGATGCGCCGCGAGGGCGGCCGCGTCCTGGTGCAGGTGATCGAGAACCCGATCGTCAGCCGCGTCGCCTTCGAGGGCAACAGCAAGATCTCGGACGACGTGCTGGGCAAGGAAATGCAGCTCCGCTCGCGCTCCGTCTACACCACCCAGGCGGTGCAGGCCGACCGCCAGCGGATCATGGACCTTTATGCCCGCCGCGGCCGCTTCGCCGCGACCGTCGAGCCGAAGATCATCCAACGCGACCAGAACCGCATCGACATCGTCTACGAGATTCAGGAAGGCAGTGCGGCCCTTGTCGCCCGCATCAATTTCGTCGGCAACCAGGCCTATTCGGACAGCAAGCTGAAGGAGATCGTGGCGACCAAGGAGCAGGCCTGGTACCGGCTGCTCTCGACATCCGACCAGTTCGATCCGGAGCGCCTGACCTTCGACCGCGAGCTGCTGCGCCGCTACTACCTCCGCAACGGCTATGCCGATGTGCAGGTCACCAATGCGACGGCGGAGCTGGCGCAGGACCGCACCGGCTTCTTCGTCACCTATTCGATCGATGAGGGCGTGCGCTACCGCGTCGGCAAGGTGGAGGTCGTCTCCAACATCCGCAACCTCGACGCGACGAGCGTGCGGCGGCTGGTCGATGTCTCGGATGGCGACTGGTATGACGGCGATGTCGTCGAACGCACCGCGCAGGCGATCCAGGATGCCGCGAACCTTCGTGGTTTCCCCTTCGTCGACGTGCAGCCTCGCATCACTCGCAACCGCGAGGACCGGAGGGTCGACCTGACCTTCGAGATCAACGAGGCGCCGCGGGTCTATGTCGAGCGCATCGAGATCAACGGCAACACCCGCACGCAGGACCGCGTGCTGCGGCGTGAATTCCGTCTGGCCGAGGGCGATGCCTTCAACGCTGCGCAGATCCGGCGCAGCCGGCAGCGGCTGCGCGACCTCGGCTACTTCTCCGACGTGCAGATCACCTCGACGCCGGGCAGCGCGCCGGACCGGGCGGTCCTCAACACCCAGGTCGCCGAGCGGGCCACGGGCGAGGTCTCGATCGGCGGCGGCTACTCGACGGATGCGGGCGCGCTGGCCGATGTGGGCCTGCGCGAGCGCAACCTGCTCGGCACCGGCATCGACGCACGCATCAACGGCACTATCGCCCAGCGCCGCAGCCAGATCGATATCTCGGTCACCGACCCCTATTTCCTCGACCGCAACCTCGCGGCCGGCGTCGACGTCTTCTACGTTCAGCGCAACCTGCTGAACATCGCCTCCTACCGCGAGGAGCGGCAGGGCTTCACCCTCCGCATGGGCTATGCCTTCAACGAGCGGCTGCGGCAGACCTGGGCCTACACCCTCACCAACCGGCGCATCACGGACATCGCCGAAGGTGCCTCCCGCTTCATCACCGAGCAGCGCGGCGCGACCCTGCTGTCGCAGATCGGCCAGACGCTGACCTACGACCTGCGGGATTCAATCGTCGATCCGCGTCGCGGCGCCGTGCTCCGCCTCGGCACCGACTTCGCCGGCCTCGGCGGCGACGTGGCCTATCTCCGCGCACGGCTCGACGGCACCTACTACGTCCCGCTCGAATCCTGGCTCGGCGACCCGGACTACCTGCTCTCGATCTCCGGCAGCGTCGGCTATCTCGAGGACCTGTTCGGCAAGCAGACCCGCATCATCGACCGCTTCTTCCTCGGCGGCGAGAACCTCCGCGGCTTCCGCATCGCCGGCGCCGGCCCGCGCGACATCAATACCCGCGACAGCCTCGGCGGCCGGTTCCTCTGGACGCAGACAACCGAGTTGCGCTACCCGCTGCCCCTGCCGGCCGAACTCGGGCTGGTCGGACGTGCCTTCGTCGATGTCGGCGCGTTGTCGCAGAGCGCGAGCGGCGCAGGCGTCGTCGACGATTCCTCGCCGCGGGTCGGTGCCGGCGTCGGCGTCTCCTGGCGGAGCCCATTCGGCCTGATCAATATCGACATCGCCCAGGCGGTGGTGAAGAAGTCCTACGACGAGACCCAGGTCTTTCGGTTCGGCTTCGGCACCCGGTTCTGACCGCAGCTTGTGACCCCGATCATCTGAACCCTGGGATTGTCCTGCCTATGCCAGCCTTCCGCGCTTCGTTCCTGCTCCGCTCGGCCTCGGCCCTGGCGGTTGTCGCCCTGGCCAGCGGGCCGGTGCTGGCCCAGCAGCAGGATCCCGGCTTCTTCATCCCAGGCGGCCAGCGGCCGGCACAGCCGCAGCCGCAGCAGCCGCGGCCGGCCCAGCCGGCACAGCAGCAGCGTCCGGCCCAGGCCCCGGCCCGGCCCAACACCCAGGCTCCGGCCCCGCTGCCGCCCGGCCAGCAACCGCCCGACGCCGTCATCGGCATTGTCGACGTGCCGGAGATCCAGCGCGTTTCCACCGCCTTCAACCAAGTGCGGGACGAGATTGAGCGGCGGCGTCAGCGCCTCAACGACGACCTCCAGCGCGAGCAGAACAACTGGCGCGAGCAGCAGCAGCAACTCGCCAACCAGCGCGCGACGCTGCCGCCCGACCAGCTGCGCGAGCGCGAGCGGACCTTGCAGGACCGCATCACCGACAGCCAGCGCATCTTCCGCGAACGTTCGCGTGCCATCGAGCAAGCGGCGCAGCAGGCGCTGCAGGAGATCGAGCAGGCGCTCGGCGGTGTGATCCGCCAGGTGGCGGCAAGCCGAAAGGTCAACCTTGTGCTGCCGCGGCCGCTGGTGATCTTCAACGACCCGCCCTTCGACCTGACCGAGGAAGTGGCGCAGCAGTTCAACCGCGTGCTGCGCAGCGTGACCATGCCGCCCGATGCCACCGGTGGGGCCGAGGCTCCGGCCGCCCAGGCGCCGGCCCGGCCGGCCGCGCCGGCCCCGGCGCCCGCCGCTCAGCAGCGGCGCTGACCTGAGGGGGCGGCCGTGGCGGTCGATCCTCGCTTCTTCGCCTCGGCCGGGCCACAGGTGCTGGCCGATATCCTCCTCGCCGCCGGCGGGCAGAGCGCGGGCGACCCGGCGCGGGCCTTCTCCGGCGTCGCGCCGCTGCAGGCAGCCGGGCCGAACGAGGTGAGCTTCCTCGACAACCGAAAATACCTGCCGGCCCTCGCCGCGACCAAGGCTGGCGCGGTGGTGCTCGCCCCGGCGCTGGCCGGGCAGGTGCCGGACGGGACCATCGCCATCACCGCGGCTGCGCCCTATCTGGCTTTTGCCCGCATCGCGGCGCTGTTCCATCCGGCGCCGGCGCCGGTGCCGGGGGTGCATCCGAGCGCCGTCATCGGCGACGGCGCGGCGATCGGGGAGGGGTGCGAAATCGGGCCCTGCGCCGTGATCGGCGCCGGGGCGAGGATCGGCGCCGGGTGCATCATCGGCGCCCATGTGGTGGTTGGGCCGGGGGTCGAGCTGGGCGAGGGCTGCCGGCTACATCCGCATTGCAGCATCAGCCATGCGGTCGCCGGACGCGGGGTGGTGCTGCATCCCGGGGCCCGGATCGGGCAGGAGGGGTTCGGCTTCGCGCCCACGCCGGAGGGCGGCTTCCTGACGATGCCGCAGCTCGGCCGGGTACTGCTCGGTGATTTTTGCGAGATCGGTGCCAACAGCTGCGTCGATCGCGGCAGCCAGGGCGATACGGTCATCGGGCCGGGCTCGCGCCTCGACAACCTGGTGCAGGTCGGGCACAACGTGCGCACTGGCCGAGGCTGCATCATCGTCGGGCAGGCGGGCATCTCCGGCTCCACCGTGCTCGGCGACTATGTGCAGCTCGCGGCCCAGGGTGGTATTGCCGGCCATCTTGACATCGGCAGCGGGGTGCGGATCGGCGCCCAGGCCGGGGTGATGAACGACGTGCCTGCGAAGACCGATGTCATCGGCAGCCCGGCCTGGCCGGCGCGGGAATTCTGGCGCGCCGTGGCACGGCTGCGCAAGCTGGGCGCGGCCCGGCAGGACGAGGGGAAGGCAGGCTAAGGCAATGGATGCGAACGAGGCGAGAGCGGCGGAAACCGCCGGTCCGGTCGGCGAGGAAGGGCGGGTCGAGGCCTTCGACATCGCGCAGATCATGCGCGCCATTCCGCACCGCTACCCCTTCCTGCTGGTGGACCGCATCGTCGAGGTGCGGAAGAACCACTCCTGCGTCGGCATCAAGAACGTCACCATCAACGAGAATTTCTTCCAGGGCCATTTTCCCGAGCATCCGGTGATGCCGGGCGTGCTGATCGTCGAAAGCATGGCGCAGACGGCGGCGGTGCTGGTGGTGGAGACGCTGGGCCCCGAGGCACGGGGCAAGCTCGTTTATTTCATGTCGGTCGAGGGCGCGAAATTCCGCAAGCCGGTCGGTCCGGGCGACCAGCTCCGCATCCATGTCAACAAGGACCGGCAGCGGGGCAATATCTGGAAATTCGCCGCCGAGGCGAAGGTGGACGGCAAAGTCGTCGCCGAGGCGACCTACACCGCCATGATCCTGGACCGCTGAGCCCTTGGCGCAGATCCATCCCAGCGCGGTCGTCGCGCCCGGCGCCCAGCTTGCCGACGATGTCCGCATCGGCCCCTTCTGCCAGGTCGGCCCCGAGGCGGTGCTGGAGGCGGGGGTGGAACTCGTCTCCCATGTCGTCGTCGACGGGATGACGCGCATCGGCGCTGGCTCCCGCATCCTGCCCTTCGCCTCCATCGGCACGCCGCCGCAGGACACCAAGTACAAGGGCGAGCCGACGCGCTGCGAGCTTGGCGCCCGGACCCTGGTGCGGGAAGGCTGCACCATCCATCGCGCCTCGGTCGGCGGTGCCGGCGTCACCAGTGTCGGTGCGGGCTGCATGCTGATGGCGCAGGCGCATGTGGCGCACGACTGCGTGGTGGGAGAGGGCGTCATCCTCGCCAACAACGTCATGCTCGGCGGCCATGTGCATGTCGGCGACGGTGCCTTCATCGGCGGCGGCGCGGCGGTGCACCAGACGGTCAGGATCGGCCGGCTCGCCATGGTGAGCGGGCTTGCGGGCGTCACCAACGACATCCCGCCCTTCGGCTATGTCTTCGGCCTGCCGGCGCGGCTCGTCGGCTTCAACAAGATCGGCCTGCTGCGACGGGGCGCGAGCCGGGAGCAGCTGCGCACCCTCCGCGTCGCCAACAACCTGCTCTTCAAGGATGCCGGCGAGTTCGCGGCGAAGCTTGCCCAGGCGGAAGAGCGCTACGCGGAGGAGCCGCTGGTGATGGAGATCATCGCCTTCGTCCGCGATGCGTCCCGCCGCCGGCAGCTGGTCCGGCCGGGGCGGATGACCGCGCCGGAGCTCGGCGGCGTGGATGAGGAGAACGGGGAGGGGGCGTGACGCCCCTCGGCCTCGTCGCCGGCGGCGGCTCCGTGCCGCTCCGGGTGGCCGCGGCGGCGCAGGCGGCCGGGCGCGATGTCTTTGCCGTGGTGATCGAGGGCTGGGGCGACCCGGCCGACTACGCCCATCTGCCGCATCTGGCGATCCGGCTCGGCGCGGCGGGCGAGGCGATCGAGGCGCTCCGGGCGCGCGGCATCCGCCAGCTGGTGATGAGCGGGACGGCAAAGCGCCCCTCCTTTCTCTCCATCCGCCCCGATGCCGGCATGGCCAGGCTGCTGCTGAAGATCGGCCGTGCTGCCTGGCAGGGCGATGACGGGCTGCTGAAGGCCGTGGTGCGCGTGCTGGAGGAGGATGGATTCGAGATCCTCCCCGCCCAGGCGATCCTCCGCGACATCCTGCCGGAGGCGGGGCTGCTCGGCGCCGTGGTGCCCCCGCCAGCGGCCCTCGAGGATATCCGGCGCGGCATCGCCGTGGTGCGGGCGCTCGGCGCCGTCGATGTCGGTCAGGGAGCGGTGATCCAGCAGGGCCTCGTCCTCGGCGTCGAGGCGATCGAGGGGACGGATGCGCTGCTCGCGCGTTGCGCCGGGCTCAGGCGCGAAGGGCCGGGCGGGGTGCTGGTGAAGCTGGTGAAGCCGGGGCAGGATCGGCGGGTAGACCTGCCGACGCTGGGGCCGGCGACCATCGCGGGCGCCGCGGCGGCGGGGCTCGCCGGCATTGCCGTTGAAGCGGGCGGCACCATTCTGGTGGACCGGTTCGCCACCATCGCGGCCGCGGACGCGGCGGGGCTCTTCCTGCTCGCCATCCGGCCGGACGAATTCCTCAAGGAGACAACGCCATGAGCAAATTCCTGCACACGATGATCCGGGTCGGCAATCTCGACCGCAGCGTGAAGTTCTACACCGAGCTCCTGGGGATGAAGGAGCTGCGCCGCCGTGATGTTCCCGATGGCAAGTACACCCTGGCCTTCCTCGGCTATGGCGAGGGCAATGCCGAGGGTCAGGGCGAGATCGAACTCACCTACAACTACGGCACGGAAACCTACGAGCAGGGCAACGCCTTCGGCCATCTCGCGGTCGGCGTACCGGATGTGGCGGCGACCTGCGAGAAGGTCCGCACGGGCGGCGGCAAGGTGACGCGCGAGGCGGGTCCGGTGAAGTTCGGCACCACCATCATCGCCTTCGTCGAGGATCCGGACGGCTACAAGATCGAGCTGATCCAGCGCTGAGCCGGTCAGGGGAGGCTGGTCGCCCGTGCCAGCGCCTCAGCGTCGAAGGGTTTCGCCAGCCGGGGGAGGGTGCCCTCGCCTTCGCCTGGCAATTCCGCATAGCCGGTGGCCAGCAGCACCGGCAGGCTCGGCCAATCCCGGTGGATGGCGGTGCCGAGCTGCATGCCGGTCATTCCCGGCATGGCGTAGTCGGTGATGATGAGGTCGGCGGCGCGGCCGGCGTGCAGCAGCGCCAGCGCCTCAGGGCCGGAACTGGCTTCCAGCACGGCATGGCCGAGATCCTCCAGCATGTCCCGCGTGCTGGCCAGCACCAGCGGGTCGTCATCGACCAGCAGCACGTTGAGGCGCCGGGCCGGACGCGGCGCCGCGGCGGGGGCGGGGCTGGGCGCTGTCTCAGCCGCCGCCTCGGCCGGGGCCTGACGCAGCCAGAGTTCCGCCTCGGTGCCCGTGCCTGGAACGCTCCGCAGCAGGAAATGCCCGCCCGAGCTGAGCGCCAGCCCCTGGACCATCGGCAGGCCGAGGCCCGTGCCCTTGCCGGCAGGCTTGGTGGTGAAAAAGGGCTCGGTGGCGCGGGCAAGGGTCGCCTCGTCCATCCCCTCGCCAGTATCGGTGACGGAGAGCACGACATAGGGTCCGGGCGGCAGCGCTTCCGCCTCCGGCTCGGCCACCCGGCCGGTGATGGTGATGGTGCCGCCGGCGGGCATGGCGTCGCGGGCATTGACCACCAGGTTGAGCAGGGCAAGTTCCAGCTGGTTGGCATCCACCTGCACCGCGGGCAGATCCGGCGGCAGGCGAATCTGGAGCTGGATGGCAGCGCTCAGGGAGTTGCGCAGCAGGTCGCTCATGCCGCGGACCAGCCGGGGCAGCTCCACCCGCTCCGGCCGGCTCGGCTGGCGGCGGCCGAATGCGAGAAGGCGGCGGGTCAGGCCGGCCCCGCGCTCCGCCCCGGCCAGCGCATTCTCGATGAGCTGCCGCGCCTTGACGTCCTCCGACGGGAGGCGTTTGCGCAGCAGCTTCAGGCTGCCGAGCACGGCCATCAGCAGGTTGTTGAAATCATGCGCGATGCCACCGGTAAGCTGGCCGACCGCTTCCATCTTCTGGGCATGGACGAGGTTGGCCTCCGTCGCGCGGCGCTCGGCGATCTCGGCGTTGAGGCGGGCCTGCAGCGCGACGAGGTCGATCTGGAGGCGGATCATCGCATCGAATTGCCGGCTGGAGCGCAGCGCGGTCAGGCTGAGCGCGAGGAGGAAGCTGAGCAGCAGCAGGGCCTCGGCGTGGTGGCGCGGCCCTTCCGCAAAGGCGATGCGCAGCACCAGGGGCAATCCGGCCGGCAGCAGGAAGGCGAGCACGGTCGGAAAATGCGGGTAATGCAGTGCCGCGCTGCCGGCGCACATGCCGCCGATCAGGAAGATCCAGAACAGCTGGTAACCCTCGGAGGCCGGCATCAGCCAGAGGGCGCCGAGACCCCAGCCGAGGCCGCTCGCGGCGGTGCCGGCGAGCGCCGCCCAGGCGCGGCGCGGACTCTCCGGCCCGGCGCTCCGCCCGACCAGGAAGCGGAAGCCGGTGATGGCGAGCATGACGGCGAACCACGCGAAGGCCTCTGCCTGGCCAAGGTCGAGCGCCAGCAGGATGGTGGTGATCGCGGCATTGCCGAGCGTCGCAACCAGGGCGAAGGGCAGCTGCGCGCGGACCGCCTTCAACCGCTCGGCCTGGAGGTCCGGCGTATTTGCCATCAGCGCGTACCAGCGGTCGAGGGATGCATGGCGCCCCGCGCTTGTTCTCCTTCATGGTAGCCGCCGCGCTGCTCCATTGCGAGGCCGCGCCAAAATCCGTGATCTTGGGTCTGCCTTGCCGCTGCCCTGACCGGCCCCTACACCCCGGAGCCGAGACAAGGGGGACCTGCTCTGCCGATGCCCGCTGATCCTTTCGGCCTCCTCCGCGACCTGGCGGAGATGCCCGAGCGCGGCTTCCGCAGCCTGATCGGCCAGCCGCGCGTCCGGCTCGCGGTCACCGGCCTGACCCGGGCGGGGAAGACGGTCTTTCTCACCGCTCTCGTCGCCAACTTGCTGGCCGCCGGGCGCGGGCGGCGCACGCTGCCGTTGCTGGAGCAGGCGGCTGGTGGGCGGCTGCGGGGCGTGCGGCTGGTGCCTTCGGCGACCGAGGCCTTGCCGCGCTTCGATGTTGAGGCGCATCTCGCGGCATTGGCGGCCGATCCGCCCTCCTGGCCGGGCCGGACGGACGACCTTTCCACGCTGGAGCTGACCCTCGAGCTCGAGCGCGGCAGCAGCCTCGGCAGCCTGCTGGGCGGGTTGAGCGGGCGGCGGACGGTGACGCTGGAACTGCTCGACTATCCCGGCGAGTGGCTGCTCGACCTGCCGATGCTCGACCAGGGCTATGCGGAGTGGTCGGCTGAGGCCTTGCGGCGGCTGCGCCGGGCTGAGGCTTCAACGGCGGCGCGCGAGTTCCTGGACTGGGCGGAGGCGCTGCCGGCCGGGTCCCCGGCGGATGAGGCGCTGGCGCGACGTGGCCATGCGCTCTACCGCGATGCCTTGCGGGAGTGCCGGGACCGGCTTGGCTTCCGCTTCCTCCAGCCCGGACGGGTGCTCAATCCGGGGCCGCGGGGCGAGACGCCGCTGCTCTGGTTCTTTCCCCTGCCGCACCCGCGCGGTGGCGGTTTGGCCGCCCTGCTGGCGGAGCGCCATGCCGCTTATGTGGCCGCGCAGCGGGCAGAGTTTTTCGAGCCCTTCTTCCGCCGCTTCGACCGGCAGGCGGTGCTGGTCGATGTGCTCGGCGCGCTGCATGCCGGACAGGCCGCCTTCGAGGATACGGCGGAGGCGCTCGCGGCCATTGCCGGCGCCCTGCGCCATGGCGGCGGCTGGCTGGACTGGCTGACCGGGGCCGGCATCAGCCGCATCGCCTTCGCTGCCACCAAGTCCGACCATGTGCCGGCGCGGCAGCGGGATGCGCTGGCGGCGCTGCTCGGCCATCTCGTCGCCGGGCCGCAGGACAGGGCGGGCGAGGCGGGCGTACCCACCAGCGTGCACGCCCTCGCCTCGCTGCGCTGCACGGAGGACGATGTGGCGGTGCTGGACGGCCGCCCGGTCGCCGCCGTGCGCGGGTTGCTTCTGGCGAACGGGCGAAGCGCCAAGGTCTATCCCGGTGAGATTCCCCTGAGGCCGCCCGAGCCGGGCTTCTGGGAGCATGGCTTCTTCGAGATGCCGGAATTCCAGCCGCCCCGGCTGGACGCGGCGGGCGGCTCCGGCGTTCCGCATCTCGGGCTGGATGCGCTGTTGGCGGCGCTGATCGGAGACCTGCTGTGAGCGATGCGCCCAAGGGCCCGCGGGTGATCCTGGAGGAGCCGGCGCCGCGGCTCGACTTCCAATGGGAACAGGCGGTGGTGCCGGTGGCGGTGCCGGCCCCGCGAGCCCGTTGGTCCGGGCTCGGGCGCGCGGCGGCGGGGGCGGCGGTGCTCGGCCTTGGCCTGGCGGCGCTGGATGCGGCCAATTTCGTCGTCGACCAGTTCGGCCGGGGGCCGGTGCAGGGCTGGGCGACGCTCGGCGTGGTAGGGGTCGGCTTCGGCCTGCTGGCGGGTGGCGCCTGGCGCGAGTTGCGGAGCCTTGCCGCGCTCCGGGCGGTGGACCGGGCGCGGGTGGCCTTCGCCCGGCAGGACCTGGAGACCGCGCGGGCGGAGACGCTGCGCTGGGCGGGCGGCGTCGCCGAAGCGGCGAGCCTGCAACCGGCCTTGCGCCAGGCCGGCAGCACGGAGGAGTTGCGCGCGCTGCTCGAGGGCGGTCCGCTGCGGCTGCTGGACGCGGAGGCGGCGGGGCTTGGTCGGGTGGCGGCGGTGCAGGCCTTCTCGATCACCGCGGTCAGCCCCTCGCCGGGGCTTGATGCTCTGGTCTTCGCCTGGCGCGGCGTGCGGCTGGTGCGGCAGGTGGCGGCGCTGCACGGGCTGCGGCCGGGCTTCGCGGGAACGCTTGCCCTGGTGAGGCGGACATTGTTCGACGCTGCCACCGTCGCCGCGACGGATGTCGCTGTGGATGCGGCGGCGCGGGCGCTGCTCTCCAACAAGCTGCTGGAGCAGTTCGCCGGAGAGGCAGCGGCCGGGGCGGTAGCGGCACGGCGGATGCTGCGCCTCGCCCGCGTCGCGGCGGAAGCCTGCCGGATCGTCCCGCCGTTGCGCTGACTACCCCTCGACGGACAGCAGCTTGTCCCGCAGGGCGATGACGCGCTGCTTCAGGTCGTGGACGGCCTTCAAGTCGCCGCCGAAAACCTGCTCCACCCAATCCGGGTGCAGCTCGCAGGCCTTGTCATGCAGGGCGCGGCCCTGCTCGGTGAGGCGGATGCGCACCTGCCGCTCATCCTCCGTGTCGCGCTCGCGCCGGATGTAGCCGAGCGCCTCCAGCCGCTTCAGCATCGGCGTCAGCGTACTGGATTCGAGGTAGAGCTTGTCGCCGATCGCGCTGACGGTGCGGTTGTCCTCCTTCCACAGCACGATCATGACCAGGTACTGCGGGTAGGTCAGGCCGATCTTCTCCAGCATCGGCTTGTTGGCGCGCCCCATGGCCTGCGCAGTGGAATGCAGGGCGAAGCAGAGGAACTCGTTCAGATCCAGGCTCGGGCCGGTCGGTGTCGATTCGCTCATGGCTGCACTCCCATTTGACGTCTGTCCCTTACCTCACCAAATGAATATCGCGCGATTTAATCGCACATGAAAGGCCTGCATGGCTGACATGCGGATATGTCTATCGCGTACGACCTAATCGCCCGCTACATAGCCTCTCAACACGGCGCCGGTAGTCGGGGCCTGAAGGAGACTGAACCATGTTCCGCAACGCACTGATCGCCTCCGCGATGCTGTTCGGCACGGCCGGTGCCGCGCTGGCCCAGGACAATGGCCCCCGCCTCGTCGGCGGCGGCGCCGATGGCGGCCCCCGGGTCGTGTACGCCGAGCCCAGCCAGAATGTCGTCGGTGGCGGCTACGCCCGCATCACCGGCGAGGCCAGCAACCGCAGCGTCGCCTATTCCGGCCCGACGGCAGGCCAGCCCGTGACCGGCTATGTTGCCCGGCTCGTGGGCGGTGGCCGCGAGCAGGCCCTGGTCTATGCTCCGGCGCAGGCCGGCAGCCCGACCCTGGCCGAGCGGACGACCGACCGCATCGGCGGCTGACGCTGATTTAGCTCCCGCGGCGCCTCCGGGCGCCGCGGCGGCTCATCCCTCCAGCCTGACATTGGCGATGCGGGCAACCTCGCGCCATTGCGCGATTTCCCGCCGCACGAAACTCCCGAATTCCTCCGGCGTGCCCGGCGCCGCCGTGCCGCCAAGCTCGATGAAGCGCGCCTGCATCGCCGGCTGGCGCAGGACGGCGCCGAGATCGGCATTCACCTTCTGCACGATCTCCGCCGGCGTCCCGGCCGGGGCGCAGAGCCCGGTCCAGCCATAGGCCCCGTAGCCGGGCGCCACCGTTTCGGCGATGGTCGGCACCTCCGGCAGCTGCGGCGCGCGGTCCGGCGTGGTGACGGCGATGGGGATGACCTTGCCCGCCTGGATATGCGGCAGGGCCGAGGCGACGCTGTCGAACATCAGCTTCACGTTGCCCGAAAGCAGGTCGGCCATGGCCGGACCGCTGCCGCGGTAATGAACCATGTTCACCCGGATGCCGGTGCGGTGAACGAAGAGCTCGGCCGACATGTGCTGGCTCGTCGCCGGCCCTGCCGTCGCCACATCGATCGCCCCGGGCGCGGCCTTGGCCGTCGCCACGACCTCAGCCGCTGTCCGCATTCCGAGCGAAGGGTGCGCCACGATCAGCAGCGGCAGCACCACGACATTGCTGACGAAGGCGAAATCCCGTTCGGCATCATAGGGGATGCGCGGCAGCACGGACGGGTTGACCCCGAGCGTCCCCGACGTGCCCGCCGTCAGCGTGTAGCCATCCGCCGCCGCCCGTGCCCCCGCCTCCAGCGCCGGCGCCCCGGCGCCTCCGCCGCGATTCTCGACGACGACACGCTGCGGCCAGCGCCGTGACAACTCGTCGGCATAGAGCCGCGTGAAGATGTCGGCCGCCTGGCCGGGCGGGAAGGGCACGATGATCCGCACCGGCTTCTCCGGCCAGGCCGGTTGCTGCGCCCGGGCGAGGCCCGGCACCATGGCGGCAGCCCCGAGCAGGCTGCGGCGCGTGAGATGCGTCATGAACTGTCCCTCCCGGACTCTTTGCCGCAGGATGGCGCCAAAGTTGTGGGAAGGGAAAGCGTATGGCCGCCAATTCGGTACGGATCGCGGTGCTGCCGGGCGACGGCATCGGCACGGAAGTGACGGATGCGACGCTCGCGGTGCTGGAGCCGCTGGCCCGCCGCCACGGCATCGGCTTCTCGACCGAGACGCTGCCGGCCGGCGCTTTCCATTACCAGGCGACCGGCGAGGCCTTTCCCGAGAGCAGCTTCCGCGCCGCCGAGGGGGCGGACGCCATCCTGCTAGGCGCCATGGGCTGGCCCGGCATCCGCCAGGCGGACGGGACCGAGATTGCGCCGCAGCTCGACCTCCGCTTCCGCCTCGGCCTTTATGCCGGCGTGCGGCCGGTGCGCGCCATCCCCGGCGTGCCCGTGGCGCTTGCCAACCCGCGCGCCCAATCCATGGACTTCGTCCTGGTGCGGGAGAGCACGGAGGGGCTGTTCCACTCGCGCGGCGCCGGTCTGGTGACGGAGGACCGGGCGGAAGAAACGCTCCGCATCACCCGCGCGACGACCGAGAAGCTTTCCCGCTTCAGCTTCCGCCTCGCCGAGCGCCGGGCGGCACGGCTCGGCCGAAAGGGACGCGTGACCCTGGTTAATATTTTCCCTAATATTTTCCCCATTGGTATATCTCAGAAGATCAGTTCTGGAAGGGGAATCTCATACCTGTTTCATACAAAGCGCTTGCCCAAGACTGGCCTCACGCATTATTGACCGGGTATGAACACCACTCACTATAACCCATACAGCCTTCGTTGGAAGCACGGTCAGTTCACCGTGGACCACCCGCAGACCGGCCTCCCGGTTCCCGTGGCTGAAGTCCTGGCCCCCGCCGTCGAGCCCGCCGTTGCCCTCCCGCCAGCCGCACAGGCCGCCCTGGAAAGCAACCCGCTGCTTACCAGGGAGCAGGCCGCCGCGTTCCTTGGCGTTGCCACCACCACCCTGGCCGATTGGGCAACGCAGCAGAAAGGGCCGCCCTTCCTCGACTATGGCCGGTCCGCCACCTATGCCCTGGCAGACCTTCTCCAGTGGCTCGCGGAACAGCCCCGCAGGGGTTGTGCTCCTCCACCCGTCGCGCCCCTGAAGGAGGCCCCCAAGAAGACCAGGGGGCGGCCAAGGAGCGTTCCCCTTATCTGATTGCCAGACGCGGGATCGACACCGCCAGGGCCAGGGGAGAGGCTGATGCCTATCACCACCAGGGCGCCAGATGCCGTGGCACTTGCGCTAGAGGCCGCCAGGGTGGGCTTCCGCGTGGTGGCCGCAACCCCCCCCTGGTAATTGCCCGCATGGCTTCCAGCGCCAACCAGGGACGGTCTGGCGGTGGGTGCGGCGAAGGTCCCGGTGACGCAATGCGAACCGCGTGCCGCCTGGACGGGCGGGTGGTCACCGCCGCCAGGGCGCCCATGATCCCACCACCGGCAGCAACCATGGCTGGCTTCAAGGTGGTAATCGCGGCGGAGCCAATAATGGTCTGTGTTCCGGAGGCTGTCATGACGGGCTTCAGGGTGGTGGCCGCTGCTGAACCGCTGAGGGTGTAGGTACCGGAGGCCGCCAGGAAGGGGATCGCGGTGGTTGCGGAAAGCGTTCCCGTTACACTAGGGACACCGCTTACCGTTCCGTCAGCGGATAGGGACGGCATGGCAAGGGTGGCTGATACTGTACCCGTAACGGAGTGAGTCCCGGCGGATGCCAGCGCGGGCTTGCTGGTATTGGCGGTGCCGACGAGGAGGCGACCGTGGTCAACACCCAGCACTTTATCGAGGGTCTATGCGCTGACATCATAGCGGCACAGATGGGTGACGGCTTGCGCCCGGTGGCGCTGGTGACAGAGGCCGAGGCGCACACGCTTGACACCGAGCGGGCTGTACAGCTTGGGCTTGTGCTGAACGAGGCGGTGACCAACGCCCTCAAATATGCCTTTCCCAAGGACCGGGCCGGGACTGTGCAGGTACGCTTCGCGCGCGAGGCGGGAGAGTTCGTCTTGACCGTGGCCGACGACGGCATTGGTCTGCCCGCCGAGGGTGAGTTGCTGGGGGCGCCGCCTGCAATGCCCCTGCAAGGCTCGGGCATGGGTACGCGGCTGCTGCGTGCATTGGCGGCGCAGCTTCGCGGCACCTTCTCGCGCCAACCCGGCGAGTGCGGCCGGGGAACGGTCGCCGGGCTGCGCTTTCGTGCCGCACCGCCCGGGTCACCTCACTGAACTAGCATTGCCGGCACGCTGGGCCGCCGAACCCGTCATCGGCCCGGCGGTCCGGAGGGGATTACCTTCGCGTATCGGCGTGAACGTTGCCCTGCCGGTCTTTGCGCATGAACAGGGGTGCCAGACCCGCCAGACCCAAGAGGCCGATCCAGCCCCAATCGAAACCGTCGTCGCGGTCGCCCACGGGCGTGACGGTGCTTGACGGCGGCGTCGCAGTTGTGGTCTGGGCGATTGCCGGACCGGCCAGGACAACGGTGAGCATTGCCACTGCACCAAAGCGAGTGAGCATGATCGTTTCTCCCAGTACCCCGCCAATCCGACGGGTATCGAAAGTAACGCTGTGTCGGATGGTGTCGTTCCGTGAGGAGGGCGGATGTCCAGGCCGCGGCCTGATTAGACGCTGATCGAGGCCCCGACGACACCAACATCACCAAGCGATGTTGCCAGTCTGACCTCTGGGCGAAAATCGTCCCTCCATACGCCACCGCCATGAACTTCGTCGCATGCACGTCGTCTTGTCATCGCCGTCTTGACAAGGGCGCAAGTGGTGCTCCCGGGGCAAGAGTCGCATTCGAGCATGGGCTGCTGTGGCATGGTTGATGGTGCGGATATCCTCAGGCGGCTGAACGCCGACCTGCTCGCCCTCGCGGCGCGGTCGTTGGACTTGGGCTGGACGCTGTTTGTCACCGGGGCAGCGTGGACCTTTTGGGCGCCTGCGTCCCGGACGGCGGACCTGATGGCGCTCGGCCTCGACCGTATGCCGTCAACACGGGACGAACTCCGGAGGGCCTATCGCCGTGCAGCCAAGGAGGCGCATCCAGATGCGGGGGGCAGCGCGGATGCGTTCCGGGCTGTGACAGAGGCGTTCGGGCGGCTGACGCGCGGGCACGCACGGACGCGTCAACTCGCTGCAAGGTAGGCGGCAGGTGACCACGCCTCGACGGTGACGAAGGCCGCCGTCTGCGCCGCCGTAGCGTTGGCGCACCAGCACCGGTCCCACCTGCCAAATCCGTTTAGGCGAACAAGCTGTCCGCGGCGCTTTCCAGGCCGCGGTACAAGCCGGGCGGTTCGGCCTATGCGGGTTTACCCACCATTTTTACGCGCCGCGACGCCCGCTTCGACGAGCGCCCGCGCCCGCTCAGGGCCACCGCGGCCTACAGGCGTGAAGGTACGCCCGCTCAGGGCATTGTAGTGGCAGAAGAACGCCTCGATCTCGTCCAGCAGGCCCGGCCGAAGGTCTTCGAGCCGGTGGACATGGGCGTGCGTGCGGGCCATGGTGGCGACCGCAAGGAGACGGTCGTTGCGCTCCGTCTTGCCGTCTCGCTCTCGCTGCTCCGCCTCGATCACGCCGAGTGGCCGTGCCGAAAGCAGGCAGCCTACCGGGAGCGACACGTCAAGCAGGACCAGAACGTCGAGCGGGTCACCATCCTCTCCGAGCGTGGAAGGGACGAAGCCGAAGTCGTGGGGAAACACGTTGCCCTCCGGCATTACCGCCTTGAAGCGGAATACGCCGAACTCCTCATCATAGGCGTATTTGTTGTGGCTGCCCTTGGGCGTTTCAATGATGACGTTGATGTCTCCGTGTGCGTCGAACGCCGGAATTTGGGTGAGGAGTTTCATCGGAGGTTCCATTGCGCAACACTGCGGCGAACCGGGCAACGCTCGGGAACGGAAGCCGGTTCAGGGCCTCTGTCCAGCGCGGGTCGGTGCAGTGTGCTGTAGGCGACGAGGTGTGAAGCAAGGTAAGCGACACTCGGGTGCTTACCGATCGAGTTCAGACTTCCTGTGCTGGTCCCAGATCGGGGCGACGATCGTAGCGACCGTTCAGTGCGGCGCGCACACGGCCGGCAAGGTCGGTCTGGCTGTATGGCTTGCTGAGCACGTTAGCTGCCTGTGTCGGCCTTTGCTGCGCCACGAGGTCATCGCTGTAGCCGGTTGCGAGCAGGATGCGGAGGTCGGAGCACAGCGCTCGCGCTTGCTCGGCCAGCACAAGGCCGTTCATGCCGCCCGGCATGGAGATGTCGGTGAACAGCAGGTCCACCTGCCCGCCTGCTCGCCCCAGTACCTCCAGGGCATCCTCCCCGCTCTTCGCCGACAGTACCCGGTAGCCAAGGGTTGTCAGTTGATGCACCGCGAGTTCAAGCACGCCCGCATCATCATCCACGGCAAGGATTGTGGCGGTGCCGTCCAGATTGCCGTCAGGCAACGCTTCATTGTCGTTTAGGGGCTGCGGTGCGTCCGCGGTGTCATTCAGCGCCAGGGGAAAGAGCATGCGCACTCTGGCTCCGCCGCCGGGCATGCTGGTGATGTCCAGCCGCCCGCGCGACTGGCGAACAAAGCCATGAACGGTTGCGAGGCCAAGGCCGCGCTTGCCAGTCTTGGTGCTGAAGAACGGCTCGGTGGAGCGCGCCAGAACCTCTGGCGGCATTCCTGGCCCTTCATCCTCGACGCTCAGCACGACATAGCGGCCCGGCTTCAACCCATCGCTCCCGGCAAGAACGGCGGCTTCGTCCAGCATCACCGTCCCGGTTCGTATGGTGGCGCGACCGCCACTCGGCATGGCGTCACGCGCGTTGGCCAGCAGGTTCAGCAAGGCCACCTTCACCTGGGCTGGATCGATGGCACATGGCGGGAGACGTGGGTCGAGGTCGTAGCGTAGCTCCAGGCCTTCGCCGAGGGTACGCGACAGCACCTCACCGATCTCCGACAGCACCGTGTTGAGGATAACCGGACGCGCTTCGAGCCGTGTTCTCCGGGCAAAGGTCAGGAGTTGCTGGGTGAGCGTCGCCGCATGCCGGGCGGCCTGCCGTGCGCGCTCCAGCGGCCTCAATGCCTCAGGTTCATTCGGTAGGCGTGTCTCAGCGCGCTTGAGATTGCCAAGCACGACCTGAAGGGTGTTGTTGAAGTCGTGCGCCAACCCGGCTGCCAATTGCGCGATCGCCTCCATCTTCTGCGCCTGCCGCAGCGCATCCTCCACGTCATGACGTGGCGTGGCATCAAACTGCGACGCGAAGAAGTGCAGGAGTTCGCCATCCGGGCCAAAGACCGGGCCGATAAACAGGGCGTTCCAGAAGGGTGTGCCGTCCCGTTTGTAGTTCAGGATTTCAACTGCGATCGGGCGCCGCTCAGCCAGGGCGGTCCGGATTTGGCTCACCGTGTCCTGGCTGGTGAGCGCGCCTTGGAGGAAACGGCAGTTGCGCCCCAGGATGTCTTCGCGTGCGTAGCCTGTGAGGTCGAGAAAGGCGGCATTGGCGAAGACGATTGGGTTGTCCGGCAGGTGCGGGTCGGTCATGAGCATGGGCATGCGCGTCATTTCGACGGCGGCAAAAAACACGCCGCTGCGGTCGTCCAGGCCAGGGCGAGCAACTGTGGCCTCTTGCCAACTGCTAAACCCTGGACCGCCTACCGGGCCACCAGAAGCAACTTCGTGCCTGCCGGCGGCTCGCACGCCGTGACTACTCCCAGCCGGCGGCACCTCACTCGATGGCTGCCCTGAAACCCCACCCTGCTCCCTATTCACCATTCCAACCCGGTTCCGCATCCAGAGCCCCGGTGCTCGGGACCACCGGCCAACGCCGGGAATTAGCGATGGCTGCACAGAAATGATCGTTGGTCCGTAAAACCTTCCTGTTCCAACCGAGCAGGGACAGAGGATAAGCCGCGGGGAGGGGCTGGGTGTCCCTACCAGTACCCGCCGGGGTGGTGAGGCGAGGTGGCCGGTGTGATCCCTATGGGGTCACGCCGCTTTTCCAAGCCGGAGGCGTGGCTTGGGGGGTGGAAAGCGTGGCGACTGGCCGGAGATGCTGAGCACCCAGCCAAAGGGCGAATACTTTACGAAGCCGAGGCTGTCGCCGTTGCGCACCCAACTCTCGTAAACTGCGACCAGATTGCCGTCACTGTCGTATTCCTCATGCTCCCACCGCCTGGGAGCCAGCAGCCCTCGGGTTGCCAACGGGAGATCGGATTGTCGGAGAGCATGCTCCGCAGGTACGCCGAAGCACCTCTTGAAATCAAAAGCTTCCTCGCTCAGCACCGCTTCTTACTCCATGTGGCGGCGGCATTTTTGGCCATCGCGGATTGCTCCGCGGGCAGGCACCTCAGTGATATGGGTGGCGCGAGCGGTGGCAGCCACCTCCCACAGGAACGTGTCAAATCCGTAAATGGGACGGCGGAACTTGGCGGGGAGCGAGCAAGGGTGTGTCGATCAGGCCGCACTGTTGCACGGAGGCGTGATTGGCCGTCATTGGGGGCGGGTGTCCCATTTCGGCAGCTTCGCGTTAAAGTTCGGTTACACCCAAACCGGAGGTCTGGTCTTGTCCTCACCCCCGCTCCAGGCTGCGACACCTCCCTTACCGGTCTGGTGGGAGATCGGGCGCCCTTCGCCCGACGAGGCTCCTGACTGGATCACCTGGGTGGCACCTCTGAGTGACTTTGGTGCTGCCCTCTACCGCAGCGTGGTGGTCACCGACGGTTCGATAGCCCTCACAGTCGAGTTGCATCGGCGCCGCGGCTCTGGCCACCAGATCATCTACCGCGGTCGGTGTGGCTTGCCGCTGGACCCCGAGGCAGTTGCCGAGCGCATCTCTGCTCTGTTGAGGGCAGCCGACGAAGCGGTCAGCAAGGCTTTGCAGGCCGGCAGCAGCAATGACCGTATGGCGGCGGAGCATGGGACGCCAACGTCACCCCTGCGCGGCGCTCCCCAGGGCACCCAACATGCCGCCCCGCCGGCCGGGGAGGATGATCCTGACCATTGCCTGCGGGAGCGAGCCTACTTCCTGTGGGAGCGGGAGGGGCGCCCGGAGGGGCGTGCCCTGGAGTTTTGGGAGCAAGCTTACCGGGAGGAGGCGAGGGCAGCGTGACGGTGGAGCACCCCAACCGTGACAGGCGCATCGGGGAGCCGGAGGAGCAGCCATGTCACTGAAGGTTCGGAAGCTTTACCGCAGCCCGAACGGCGACCGCTAGTGCCTCGCCCACGATCCCGGTTCGGGCCGGGTGTTCGTCAGGCACGAGCCCAACCTGCCATCCGGTGGGAGGAGCAGCGACATCAGCATCGGCGATTTCCTGGCGCGGGGCGGGCATGGCCCCGAGCATCAGGAGTTGCTGCGGCTGCTCGGGACCCTGGTGGATGGAGAGGAGCCTGCCTGATCCTCGGAGCCGCCCGCCAGGACCAGCCATCAGGATCAGTGGCAACCACTCCCGATCCGCCCGTACCGTGGACCAGCAGACGCTTCGAATGAGGATACCCGTCACGGCCGCATCTCCGGGCCGTCAGCCTTCCTTGGACGGCCGCGGCTGCGCAATGTCCCCTCGGCAGCTTTCGCGGCGCGATCCAATTCACGCTCGCGCTGCTTCCGCAGCCGATCGGCCGCGCGGCGCTCCTTTTCCTGCTGCTCGAAGGACATATCCGCTACAGCGGCCTTGGTGCCCGGCTTTGGTCCCGGCTTCGGACGCTGCACATCGAGGATGCCGGCTTCATCCACAGGTTCCAGCGTAACATCAGCAGAGATACCAGCTTCGCCGAGCATCCGCGCCAGCACCTCAGCCTGCCAGAGATCATAGAGGTAGACCGTGTAGGTGCCGTCGAACTCGGCCCTGCGGATCGCGCCGCGCATCACAAATTGCCAGATGTCCTCCTGCTCGCGGGCACGTTCCACCTCCTCGCGTGTCAGCCCGAATACGCCGAGTAGGATTGCGTCCTCAGGACGCGCCTTGCTGCTGTAGATGAAGGCACACGAGGACAGGTGCCGGTACTGGTTAGAGCCCGCAACCTTGGGTCGCACCTGCTTGCCCGGCAGGCGCTCCTCGAAGTAGTTGACCACTTCGGCGTTGCCACTCCAGTAGCCAAGATCATGCACGCCCTCAAGGTAACGGCAGACCGCGGCGAGGCAACGCTTGCCCTCAGAGTGCTTCTTAGAAGTTTTAGGGAACCACCATTCGGTCGAGCCGCGGTGGCCGTGTGTGAAGTAGCGGATGCGGACTTTTGACGCCTTCCGCAGCCCGGTGATGCCGAGTTCCCGCTGCACGAATTCCACCTCGTCGCCAAACCACTTCCGCGTCGCAAGGCAGGTGATGCTGTGAAAGAACCCGGACGCTGCGATGACCGACGTGGCGAAGGGTGCCAACTCAGCAGGAGTCCACGCTGACCACCAACGCACCGTTCGCCCGCGGTCCCGGGCATCGCGCCAGTCCGCCACATCCACGAAGACGCCCTGTGGAGACTTGGACCTCTTGTGGAAGGCTGCCAAATCCTTGACCAGATCATCCGCCATCACATCGGCCATGGTTGGAGCATTGCTGGCCAGCGACACCCGATACCAACCTGCCTCGTCGGTCGGCGAGAGTGCGTATGATGCCTCGAAGAACCGCGCCGAGCTTGGGATGTGAAACTCACCTGCAACGGCCGCCGAGGGAACCTCGTCGATCCGCATATGCCACCGCCTGCTCTCAACGCAACTGAAGTCGGTCTGCATCAGAGCCTCATGCGTGATGACAAGAATGACATGCGGCATTGCTGAGTACTCATCGATGGCGTCGGTGATCTCGCGGGTCACGCCGAGTGAGCGCCGGCCCTCGACCCGGCTGTGGATGGGCCGGATCATCGGCTCGGTGCCGGATTTCGCTGCCTCTCGGGAGAGGTCCAGAAGCTTCTCGCCGATCAACTCCGTTGTCGGCAGTGCGAACACATAGCGGCCCGGCACGCTGGTCATCTCGACCAGCAACTCATTAGTCTTCCCGCACCCCGGCGGGCCGCCGTATACCTCAACTCGAATCACGTCGTCTCTCCAATAGGCCCGCTGCAAAAGCTGCGCGGGTTTCGATCTGCTGAAATGAATGAGCGCCGGATAACGCGTCCGGCGCATGTCTATATAAGAATTGCTCGTGACCTATTTATCCGACCGGCTGCGCAGATGCGCGCCCGCTTCGCGGCCACACCTGCATCATACCTGCTTGGTGGAAGAGAAATCGACCATATAGATGCAGCAACGCGAAGCCGCCTGACCGACCGGGCACGCGCCGATGCGCGACGAAGCGCAGCGCAGGCGCGCGGCGAAGCGAGGGCACCGCAGGTGCCCACTGGCCGCGAGGTCAGGCTTGGGTCGGGCGCAGGCTGAAGCCGGGCAGAGCCCGGCCACGGCCGAGCGCGACCCGACCTCCATGTCCATTCCCCGCTCCGCAGTGCTACATCCATGCACCACCTGACCTGGGGCCTGCGGCCCCAGCGGAGTAGAATTCGCGGCCAAGCCATGAGCCGCGAACTGCACGCCACATCCCGCAGGTGGCCCGCTACATAGCTGAAGGGCGGGACGAGGGACGCGTTGAACCTACCGGGGCGGAACCGCGCAGGGCGCGCTTCCACCCGGCACGAGCAGACATGACAGGAACCGGGCCAAGGCCCTCGCTGGGCAAGGCGTCGCGGGCTCCGCCTCACCCGCGTTCCAGCCATGTCGCTCGCTGCACAGGCCAAGTTCGGCGGCATAAGGCGGTGCCATGGGTCCGCATGTAGGCTGCGTACCAAGTCAGCCGTAGGGCAGGGGAGGGATGTGCGTCAGGCGAAGTTATCAGTTCGCCCGACATGCGGCGGACAGATTAGCCCAGCAGGCGGAGCTTCCCCTCCGTGGATCGCGTGACCACGTATGCCGTGGTGCGGAATGCCTTGGTGCTCCGTCTCCTTGGGGCTGATACTCTCAAAGCGGCTGGAATGAAGCTGCCTTCCTATCCGCGGCTGCCACTGAGCTAGCTGTCACCTGCTGAGGCGATGTCGCCGGCGTGGTTGATCAGGTCGTCCACCGAAGCCTGAGCCAGCAGGGCACCAGCCGGCCATTGGAACGTTGTGCCCGGAGAGAGCACGCAGCGGGGCGGTTAGGGCACGGTTGGAGGCGTAAGCGGCGATGTTGGTCGTGAGAGACAATCCCGGTCTCGGCAGGTTCGAAATGGGCAGCGGCGATGCCATCGCCTTCGTCGAGTATCGACGGACCGGCAACCGGGTCGTGCTGACCCACACAGAGGTGCCCAAGGCACTGTCGGGGCAGGGCGTCGGGTCCAAGCTGGTTGGCGGTGTGCTGGAGGCCCTTCGAACTGAGGGCACGACGGTCGTCCCGCAATGTGAGTTTGTGGCGCGATTCATCCAACAGCACCCGGGGTACCGGAGCCTCGTCGCGGAGGACTGACGGCACGACCCCGCTCAGGTGAAGCATGTGTATGCCGCACCGTCTTGCCGGCACGGCCCTGCCTAGGCGGGGGTCCAATGGCTAGGAAGACGGGCCATCGAGCAACCAGCGCCGGTCGGAGGGCGTAAAGCAAGGCGCGCTGCCCAGCAGCCCGCCCGGGATCGCAAAGCTGGCCTGCATGGTGAGACGGTGCTTGTAGCGCTGTTTTCACTGGGCCGGCAGCGCTCGGTCATTGACCCCGCCGAAGTGCTTCGAAGTGACGATCGAAAGCGGCGACCGCTGAGCGACCCTACTGGCCGCTGAGGGAAAGCAGATCGTAGGCGAGCGCTGCTGACAGCCTTGGGACACTACCATGGTTCCTGTAGCAGCGTTGGCTGCGCTCCCCCTTGGATCAACAGATATGGTTACCGAATGCGCTGTCGCGCTGCCTAGTATGCTCCCGAGGGGGCTGCGACCATCCCCGCAGGAGGACCGGATGCTCAAGCTCGTGCCGCTGCGTGGCCGCCCCGACCTGCGAGCGCAGGTGTTCTCGGAGGTGTTCCTGGCGCTCTGGCCCGCCTTCATGGTGGAGGACCCCACTGCCGACTTGTTCTTCGCGCAGCCGCATCTTGACGCCTGCCTCGACACCGCCTTCGCCGTTGTTGATCCGGCCCGCCCCGAGGCTGCGGTGGGGCGGGCCTTTGCCGTGCCCTTCACCTTCGGAGTTCCTGGCCGGGAGAACCTGCCGGATGCGGGCTGGGATGGCGTGGTCAGATGGGCGCATGCCGACCGTGCCCTTGGCCGGGCGCCGAATGCGCTCAGCGCGCTGGAGATCACCCTGCTGCCCTCCCACCGGGGTAGGGGCGCCTCGCGTATGGTTCTCGACGCCATGCGGCAGCGGGCCGCCGAACTCGGCCTCAGCTACATGTTCGCGCCCGTGCGCCCCACGATGAAGCACTTGGAGCCATTCGTGCCCATGCAGGAGTACGCGGCCCGCACGGGCGGCGATGGGCTGCCCGCCGACCCTTGGCTACGGGTCCACGTCCGAGTGGGAGGCCATATCGTAAAGATCGCGCCGATCAGCATGGTGATCTCCGAGACGATCACCGACTGGCAGCGCTGGACAGGATCACAGTTCATTGCCACCGGCACTGTCGTCGTGCCGAGCGCCCTCGTGCCTGTGCATGTCTCGCTCGAACAGAACCACGCCGTCTACATCGAGCCGAACGTTTGGGTGCGGCACGTCGTGCCGGTGTGAATGTTGTCTTGTAGGGGCAGGCGTCCTCCGTAGCCCGTCAACACGGTTATCACCGCCGGGGCGCTCCAATGTCAGCGGTCATGCCACTCGGCCCCGCGGTGCCATTCTCGCCCAGCCATCTCAGAACTCGGCCAGGAGTCGTCCGGAAGCCTGAATCTTGTCGTCGATGCCGCACTGGCGCAGCGCGGCCCAGTAAGTGGCGGTGTTAAGAGCGGTCACTGACTTGCTCAGCCAGCATTCCGCACTCGCCGCGACCCGTGCCACGGGAAGGTTGGTACCGACGATGACAACCGCTACCACCTCTGGCCCACCCACCTCGATGATGGCGTCCCCTAGCTCCAGGCCAGGGGGCGATCAGCACCGGTCCGCCGCACCTGAGCCTTTCACTTACCCCACTGCGAAGCCGCTGTCTTCGAAGAACCCCCTCGCCTGTTCGTCGGCGACAGGCATGTAGGGCGTCACGAGCCTGATGCGCGTGATCCACTACAAGGGTGAAGTGCTGCCAGAAATACGTCGCCCCCGAGCGTCACGCCTACCTGCCCGTTGCTCCTGGCCATCAGCCTGCCCGAAAAAGACGGGCACCGACGCCACCGTCCGCGGACTCAGGCGCGCTGGCGAGAATGATGTGGTCGGGCTCCAAAGGTCAGCACCTCGTCGATGCCGTCCACCATGGTAGCGCGCATGTTCTCCAACTGCTGTCTGAACTCCACGTCGGTTCGGCTCAAGGCATTGGGAGCGCGAAACCGTCGGACGTGGTTGGTGACGCCGGGTGGGCGCATGGCATCGTACTCAGGCTGCACGGAGGTATTGTTGGAGGGCGCGAGCACCCCAAGCTTCATGGGCCTCCCGAGCGTGTCCGCCATCATCGTCTCCCTTACGCCGAAGCACGGCCGGAATGACGACCCGCCCAGCCTGGATGCGGTCATGCCGTCGTCAGGACGGCGGTCTGTCCTGGGGCCGCGACCCGGATGCCAACGTCTCGTTGATGCTTGTCCGTGATCGCCAGCGGTGCCTCATGCACGCCGTTGGCGTGCTTGTGCCTCGGCGCACCGCAACGCAGACTTCTTCGTCCCACACCGCACTGGCGGTGGTGAGTTACTTCGCATACTGTAGCTCCGCTTCTCCTGCGGGTCGGGGGGCACTGATGCAGTACTTGAGGACTGCTAGCCCGCAGCAGCAGCCGAGCTTATGCGACCTCGAATACCGCTTCGATTTCGACTGTGATGTTGAAGGGCAGCGACGCCATCCCTACGGCCGAGCGCGCGTGCCGCCCTCGATCCTCACCAAATACCTCGACGAACAGGTCCGAGCAGCCGTTGATGACCTTTGGGTGGTCGGCGAACTCGGGTGTGGCGTTCACCATGCCCAGCACCTTCACTACTCGGTTCACCGTGTCAAGGCTACCCACCGCGCCGCGCAGCACGGCCAGCAGCGCTAATCCGGTCAGCCGTGCATGCCCGTAGGCGTCCTCGGCGCTCACCTCCCGCCCAACCTTGCCTGTCGCCAACCCTCCCTCGGGCCTACTCGGCCCCAAGCCGGAAAGAAATATCAAGTTGCCTGTGCGGACATACGGGACGTTGTTGACGCCCGCGACGGGAGCCACCCGTGGCAACTCGATGGCTCGCTCCCGGAGCCGCTGCTCCGCGGAGCCTGTCCCGGCGCTCTGTGCTGCGCCGTACTGGGGTGCCGCCAAGGCGGCGGCTGTCAGACCGAAAGACATGGCTGTGCGGCGGCTGGGATTCCACATTGCGTACACCTCCGAAGCGCGTTTTTGTTTGTCTTGGGGACCAACCGCCGCGGGCAGCGAAGTTCCCTTAATGGCAACGGATTCAAGTGAACTATGAGGTCTTACGCCTCGCTCGTTGGCAGCCTGCTTACGTAACTCGGGAGACGTGGTACTCGACCCCCAACCCCTCGATCACGCGCCCTTCGCCGACAAACAGCGAGTGATTAACCCAGGCATAACGGGGGTCGCCGGTCTCCATGCGCGGTGTCGTGCGGAAGTATTGGTCCTCAAATCGTGTCGCCGTGCCGTTGGCGAAGGCCGCCGCGAAGGCGGTGTCCATCTCGATCAGGCCAGGGTAATGGGCGTAGATCAGCGCCCCGTCGTCGGTCCTTATCTGCGTTCGTACGTCGAGGATGCCCCAGCCAGACGGGTGGGCGATCAGCCAGTCGCCTCCACCGGGCAGAAGGGTGCCGTGAAGGCGCTCCCCCTCCACTCTGCCGTCGAAAGCGTGGAAGAAGATGCGATCGCCTCGTAGCCCTGCGCCAAACGCGAGCGGCGGTTCAAGCCGCGCACTCAGCATGAACTCGTGTTTCAACTCCATTGCGCTGCCTCCCTCCCGTTGTTCCACTTTGCGCGTGTGGTGATGCCATGCGGCGCCACTGGGTGGGACAGTTCGGAAACCCCGGTCGATCCATCCTGCACCGTCACCGCATGCGTCCGCGGTCACGGCCACGCGATTCATCCAGATCCGCATCTTCCTCATGGATCGTCTCAGCGGGACGCGCGGCATCGATGAACTGTTCTGGGCCACAAAGGCGCTACGGCGGCTGGGTGACGGACATCCACGAATGGGCTGGATGGCCAACTGGCAGACAGCACCTTGCAGATCGGAGCCGTTAAGACGTTCCTGCTCGCAACGGCGGCGTGTACCGTTTCGGGCATAGTTCCCGCGTGCTTTTAGCGGGTCAAGAATTCTAGTGTAGTCCGCAAAAGAGTTGGCCGCCTGGACTCGAAACCCTAGGCCGGGCACAGCCGCGGATGCTGGAGGTTCGTGACGATGGCATACGTCGATTGGAGTATCGAGGGTCCAGAGTACGCTAATTGCAATTGCGCCTGGGGCTGCCCATGCCAGTTCAACGCTTTGCCGACGGACGGCACCTGCCGCGCCGTCGCCGGCATGCGCATCGAGCGAGGTCACTTCGGGAGCACGCGCCTCGATGGGCTCGCGTGGGTAGGCACCTATGGCTGGCCCGGCCCAATTCACCTCGGCAATGGCACCCAGCAGTTCTTTATCGACGAGCGCGCCGATGCGGACCAGCGCAAGGCGCTGGTCGAGATACTGCACGGGCGGGAGACTGAGCCCGGCGCCACCGTCTTTCAGGTGTTCTCGACCACGATGAGCAACGTGCTCGACCCGGTGTTCACCAAGGTAGAGGTCGAGATTGACCCCGCCGCTTGCCACGGGCGGATTGTCGTGCCGGGTGTGATTGAGTCCACTGGCACGCCCATCAAGAGCCCTTTCACCGGTCAGGACCATCGTGTCCGCGTCTCCCTGCGCAGCGGCTTCGAGTACAGCGAGGCCGAGTACGGCAGTGGCTCAACGACGGCGACCGGCGGAGTGAAGCTGGCCTTCAAAGACAGCTACGGCCAGTTCGCCCGCATCCACCTGACCCAGAGCGGTATCCCGAAGCGCCCGTGATGGGCCGCCAAAGCGCGCTTGAAGTCGCCCTGTCCTGGGATCGTCTTCCGGTCCTAGCCGCGCTTGCGGGCCTAATCGGCCTGTCCTGGGCGTACCTCGCCATGATGGCAGGTGGCATGCACGGGATTGCCGACGCGCCAGACATGCCCGGCATGGCGCAGGGTGCGATGGACATGCTGCGGTCCGTGCCTTGGAGCGCGGCCCACTTCAGCATGATGCTCGGCATGTGGGCGGTGATGATGGTGGGCATGATGCTCCCCGCTGCGACGCCCATGATTCTGCTCTTCGCTACCTTCGCCCGGCGGAGCCGTGAGCAGGGGCACCGTGTGGCGTCGGTTGGCATCTTCGTGGCGGGCTACCTTGCTGTCTGGACCGCCTTCGCCCTCGCGGCCACGATTTTGCAGTGGGCACTGGACCGAGCCGCGCTTCTCTCCCCACACATGGCCGCCGCGAGCCCGATCCTCGGCGGGGCGATCCTGATCGCCGCCGGGCTTTACCAGTGGACGCCGCTCAAAGACGCCTGCCTGGGGCTGTGCCGCTCCCCGGCCGCCTTCGTGATGGGCCGCTGGCGCGCTGGGCCGGGCGGCGCTTTCCGAATGGGGGCCGAGCATGGGGCCTTTTGCATGGGCTGCTGCTGGGCGCTGATGGCACTGCTGTTCGTCGGCGGGGTGATGAACCTGCTCTGGGTCGCGGCCATCACGCTGGCCGTCCTGGCTGAGAAGCTGGCGCCCAGGGGTAGGTGGATCGCAAGGGCGCTTGGCGCCGCGATGGTGCTTGGCGGCGCCTGGGTCCTTGCGGTCGGGATGGGGCATGGTCCCGTGAGGCACGGGTAAAGGTTCAACCTGCTCGCGGGAAACACGCTGGCCCCAGAAGCGAGAAAGGAGGACTGGCCATGCCGAGGGACGCCCAGGACCACGCCGTCACCGTCGCCTCCGAGGAGGCGGCGCGCGCCTTCGACCACGCCGTCGAGGGCTACCTGATGCACCGCGCCAACGCCGCTCAGCGGATCGCCCCGGTGCTCGCCGCCGACCCGGAGTTCGGCATGGCCCACGTCCTCAGGGGCTACCTGCCCATGACCGCCTACGACGGGGCCTTCCTCCCGCGTTCCCGCGAGGCGCTGGCCGAGGCCCGGCGCCACCTCGCGCGTGCGACGCCGCGGGAGCGGGCGCATGCCGAGGCGCTGTCCTTCTGGATCGACGGCGAGGTCGGCCGGGCGCTCTCGACGTGGGAGGACATCCTGGCCGAACACCCGCGCGACGTGTTGGCCTTCCGCATGCACCACTTCGTCGCCTTCTGGTCCGGCATGCCGGAGCGGATGCTGGCCGGGGTAGAGCGGGTTCTGCCACGCTGGTCCGCCTCTGTACCGGGCTGGGGCGCCGTACTGGCCAGCCGCGCCTTCGCCCACGAGGAGTGCGGCAGCTACGTCGTCGCCGAGGCGTCCGGCCGCGAGGCGTTGATGCTGGACCCGGCCAACCTCTGGGCCACCCACGCGGTGGCGCACGTCATGGAAATGCAGGGCCGCCGGGGCGAGGGCATCCGGTTCCTCTCCGGGTTGGAGCAGCACTGGGAGGGGGGCAACGCCATCACCCACCACCTATGGTGGCACCGTGCGATGTACCACCTTGAGCGGCGAGAGTTCGGGGAGGCGCTGGGCCTCTATGACCGACGCTTCCGCGACCTCGCCTCGCCGCTCGCGCAGGCAATGCCGGACTTCATCGTCGATGCGCAGAACGCCGCCTCGATGTTGTTCCGCTTGGAGTTGCGCGGTGTGGCGGTGGGAGACCGCTGGGTGGAGTTGGCCGACAAGGCGGAGGCGCGGGTCGGCGACCACCTCTCGCCCTTCACCTTGCCGCACCGGATGATGGCGCTCGCCGCGACGGGGCGGTGGGCGGCGGCGGACCGTATGCTGGGGACGATGCGCGAGGCCGCTCGGGCGAACCGGGGCGACCATGCGGCGGTGCTGCGCGATGCTGCCATCCCGGTTTGTGAGGCGGTTCTGGCGCACCGCCGGGGCGACTACGCGGTCGCGGTAGAGGCGATGCGTCCGGCGCTCGGGGTGATGTACCGCCTGGGCGGCAGCCACGCGCAGCAGGACGTGCTTGAGCAGCTATTCTTCGACGCCGCAGTGAGGGCGGGGCTGGACGAGGACGCGCGCCTGCTTCTGGAACGGGTGGCAGGGCAGCACCCGGTACCGCCGGAGCGGCGGGTGGGCTACGTTGAAGCGGCAGGTCGCATCCCTCACTGAAGGTGCCGAGGATGAGCGCACGTCGGCAGGAGCGGCGCGCACCTCCCTCCACGGGCGCACCCGTCACCATGAATGACTGATGGTGAAGTGGGCGGAGGGTGGGTTACCCGCAAAAGGCCGCCGGACACGCTATGGCGCTGTCCGCTCGCGTTCGCGGCGTACCTCGTAGGCGGCGACGTGGCAGCGGGCGAGCCGCAGGACGGGCGTAGGCACCCCCATGCGGTCTGCCCGCTCCGTGAGGTCGCCGAGGGTGTGCTCGCCCTCGGTAGGGCCACCGCGCTCCATGTCGCGCAGCATCGAGGCGGTCAGCGTCGAACCTTCCTTCGTTAGCACCCCCATCAGGAAGTCCATGAAGGCGGGCCGGGGTTCGTGCCCGGCCGCTGCGGCCACCGCCCGACACTCGGCGAGCAGCATGAGGATCGCGTCTCGACCCCCGGGCACGGCGAGGATGTCCCCGATCGCCGCGCGCATCAGGCAGGTGATGCCCGCGGTCGTGGACAGCGCCACCCACTTCTCCCACATCTCCTGCACGATCTGCTCGCTGGCCTGCGGGGCGAAGTTCGCCCTCTCAAAGGCCGCAGCAATGGCCCGCACGCGCTCGCTCACGCCGCCCGCGATCTCGCCGAAGATCAGATCGTGGTTGGGCATCATTCGTTGGAGAACTTGTCCCTCGGGGCCGAGGGTCGCGGCGATTCTCGCCGCGCCGCCGAGCACGCGCGCCGGACCGAACCGCTTGGCCAGGAGGTTGAGGTGGCGCATCCCGTTCAGCAGGGGGAGGATGGCTGTGTCAGGGCCGACCGCGGGCGTCATGTCGTCCATCGCAGGGTCGAGCGAGTACGCCTTCACGGAGAGCAGGATCAGGTCGTAGGGTCCGTCGAGGCTACTGGCCGTCACGGCGCGGGGTCGGAGGTCGGCGTCGCCATGCTGGCTTTCGATGCGCAGCCCGTGCCGCGCGATCTGCTCGGCGCGGGCGGCGCGGACGAGGAAGGTCACGTCGCGGCCCGCTTCTACAAGGCGCCCGCCGTAGTAGCCGCCTAGCGCCCCGGCGCCGATCACCAAAATGCGCATGATCCCGTCCTCTCTCCGGCTAGTGGAAAGTGCGTCTGCGCCCTGCATTATGGACTGTCGTGGGGCGCTGCCGGTAATGGATATTTGCAGGGTATCGAGCATGTATAGATATTCTCATGCCCACAACGTCCGCGTGTGCCGTTTCGAATGCAGTTCCCGCGTGCTTTGTTGGCGAGCAGGACACTAAAGTCTCGCTATGGTGGAGTAGCGTCAACAGGGCGCCGCCTTGTCATGGTGATCTGCACATAGCGCAACCTCCCCTGGCTGGCCGTCAATGCACCGCGGAGGCAGCTATGTCGGAAGGAACGCATGCGCCAACACCACGCGCGATCGACAATGCCAAGCTACAGCAGTTCATTAGCAAAATGCTGGGTGACCTTGGGGGGCGCAGCAAACGTACCGCTGGTCCGAATGGGCGGTGCCCAAGGTCTCTATCGAGCTTTGCATACTCGTGGTCCGATGACCTGCGCCGAACTGACACAGCGAGCAAAGGTCCACCAGCGCTACCTGTTAACATGATCCTTGAGGCTCGGCTTCAGCCCCAGAAAAACTCTGAAAGTGGCTAGGCGTAGGTCACTGCGCCCAGGTGCCGTCGCAACGGAACCCACAATACTAGGGAGAGAGGCGTAATGCGCGTCCACAACATCTATGCCGACGAGCAGGGCGAGAGCCACTTCCGCGACATCGAGGTCGAGTGGGCGGAGGAGGGGCCGGACGGAACGACCTCCAAGCGCTTCCCCGCCGCGGGGATCATCTTCCGCAAAACACCCGGTGACTGGCACTTTGACTGGCACACAGCGACGCGACGCCAGTATGTGATCAACCTTGACGGGTCACACAAGATCACGGCCAGCGACGGAGAAACCCGCACCATTGGCGAGGGTGAGGTGATCCTGATTGAGGATATGCACGGCAAAGGCCACCTCTCCGAGGCGCTGGGCAAACTCCGGCACTCAATCCTGATCCCGGTGGACTGACGATGTGGACAGTGCGCTTGGGAATGCTCTGCGGTTCACATCAAGCGCCTACTGGCCCGAATGAAAGGACAACCTCATGCTGAGAAGAATTCTGGGCGCAGTCACGATCGCCGCCCCGGTCGGAGTGGCTGCGCCGTCGCTGGCCCAGACGGCACGAGACCTCATGGGTTCGTGGACCCCCATCTCCGTCACCTCCGCAGCCCCGGGCCGCGATGCAGCCGCGCTTGGCGATCCACCGAGCGGCACCATGATGTTCGGCAGTGACGGACGTTTCGCTCTGATCTTCCTCCGAAGTGACTTGCCGAAATTCGCTTCCAATAGCCGCGCGTCAGGCACCCCGGAGGAGAACCGGGCTGTCGTGCAGGGAAGCATCGCCCTCTTTGGTACCTACGCGGTGGAGGACGCTGGCAAGACCCTGATCCTGCGTATCGAGAACGGGACATTCCCTAACTGGGCAGGCGCCGAGCAGCGCCGTGAAATGAAGCTTAGTGGAGACCAGTTGGTCTACTCGACATCCGGCTCTGGCGGAGTTGCCGCAACGGTAACGCTGCGACGGACCATGTAGGAGGGCTCTGTCGTGCTCACGCTCTACTACGCCCCGGGCTCATCCTCGATGGCGTCGCACCTCGCGCTTGTGAAGGCGGGTGCGGAGTACGAGGCGAGGCTCGTCGATGAGGCAGCGAACGGGCACCGTACCGAGACGTACCTGCGGGTCAATCTGCTCGGGAAGGTGCCCGCCTTGCGGCAAGTGGGAGACGATTGGGATGACGGAGTTTGACGCGGGCAAGACCTACCTACTGGTACACGGCTCGTGGGTGGGAGGGTGGTTTTGGGCGCCCGTGGCCGAGCGGCTGCGCGGCATGGGCCACCGCGTCTTCGCTCCGACCCTGACCGGCCTAGGGGAGCGCCGCCACCTGCTCTCACTCGATGTCACGCTGGACACCACAGTCGATGACGTTGCGCATGTTATTGAGGCTGAGGAACTACGAGATATCATCCTGATCGGGCATAGCTTTGGGGGCATCCCGATTACAGGTGTTGCTGATCGCCTGCCCGAAAGCATCCGGCACCTCGTTTATCTCGACGCCAATATTCCCGAGAGCGGCAGGAGCTTCCTCGACGCACTTCCGCCCGAGATTGCGGAGACACGACGGCAGGCGGCGCGGGCGGCAGGCGGCAGGGTGCCTGCGCTTCCTCCGCCGCTCGCAGCAATTGGCGCACTTGGGGTTCCCGAGGGCTCGGTGGCCGACTGGCTGAGGCGCCGCATGACACCAATGCCGCTCGCCTATTACGAGACGCCGCTGACGCTGAACCGTCCCGTTGGCAACGGACGACCCTGTACCTTCATATCCTTCACCAATCCAGCGTCGCCCCCACAAGAATCCAGCCGTCGATGGGCACGCGGCCGAGCAGGCTGGGGCTGGATGGAGTTGGCCGTCGGCCATGCGGCACCGGTCACGGCACCGGACGAGGTAGCACGGCTCCTCGCGGGGATCAGCTAGTCCGGGTCGAGCGCATTACCTATCTGACCAAGGTGCAGGAAACACGGCTACTGGCGAGCTACAGCGCATGGGCCGACCCGGTGATGCTGCCGTGCGAGACTGGGATACGAACCCAAGAAGCGTTGCGGCTGGACTGGCGGTGCGTCGATTGGGAAAGAGGCGTCCTGCTGGTCGCCGGTCCTCACTCCGTGCAGGAGGTCGCCCCAGGCTGACCACTGGTAGGGGCGCCCGATGAATGCTGCGTAGGGTCCGGCTGGCCGGTTGGCGCCCGCCCTGAAGCAATGGCCCATAGGTGTTAGGGAGAAACACCGGTTCTCCTCCTCGCGGAACACTCCGACGGCCGCGAGCGCACGCAGCAGGTGGAAGAGCGAACCGGGGTTGGCTCCTGTCCTGGCCGCGAGGTCGTCGCTGCCGCGCGGCTCGTCCCCAAGGAGGTCGGCGATGCCTAGCGTCGCCGCGACGTAGATGGCCTGCGAGACTTGATAGCCGTTAGCGAGACGCATGAGTTCGGCAGATGGGTTTTGCTCGGCCAGCATTCTCCACCTATGCTGCCAGTGACGGCTGTTTCTTTCGGCCCGCCTACCCATGGTAGCGTTGCACTCAAGATGGCCTGCCTGATGCTTGTTTACCCTAGGTTTGGGCGCGTCTTTGCAACGCTGGGGCGCTGCTCAATGTGCTCCCACCACGTGGACAGGCGTGGGTGGCGGGATAGCATTGCGCGGCCGTCCTCGGTACGGGCGAAGTAGTCAAGGATTGGCACGAGGTGCAGGTCGGCGAGGCTGAGATCACTGCCGATCAGGAACTCCTGCCCATCCATCAGCCCCTCGATGGCGGCCAGCACCCGCCCGCACCGGGGCATCGCCTCGTCAATAACCCCCGCGTCGGGTGTCCCGCCGCGCATCGGCACGACGACGCGTTGGACGAAGACGGTGATTACCATCGGCGACCAACCGTAGTGATCGAGCACGGCGCAGACCTGGGCCATGCGCGCCCGGCGCTTCGCGCCGGCCGGTTGCAGCGCCGGGCCTGGGAATGCCTCGTCCACGTATCTAGCGATGGCGACGGTTTCGTAGAGGGAGAAGCCGTCGTGCTCCAAGACCGGGACCTTGCCCCAGGGGTGGCGCGCAAGGTGCTCAGCCTTCTGGCCGTCGCCCGCGAGGGTGTCTACCTCGCGCAGGTCGTAGGCAGTCCCCTTCTCCTCCAGCGCGAGCCGGGCCGTGCGCGTGTAGGTGCTGTAGGCGGGGCCATAGAGCACGACGGGCATTTCGGAGTCTCCTCTTTCGAACCGGGCACAACGGTGGTGAATGGAATGAAGCGGCCGCCTGCCCCGCCGTCGATCTCGACCTCCTGCCGGTTGGGGGTAGCCGCCAACCGGCGCGGACGCGCAGGGCGGATGAGGCGCCCGCTGGACGACACCACCCCAGACGCATCAACGGATGGGGATCATCAGGTGCTCGTAGGGCGTGCCCGGCCACATGACGTAGGGCTGCGTCGTGTCCGGCTGCACGCCTCTTGGATAACCCGCCATGCGGCCCACCGCGGGACCGACAATCATCACATGTGGACCTGTGTCGATCCAGGCGCCTCCCTGCAAGGGGCCTGTGGCGTATGGGTCGGTGTTGCTCGCGTCGGAGCCCCCAGCGAGCATAAACACGAAGCCGATCTTATCGGGCGGCGGCCTCTTGCCGATCCAGGCGCCCGCCCACTCCATCGCGTTCTGGTCAAGGCACATGGGGTCCTGGCCTGGGCTGGCCGGGCTGTCGGGCATGCAGGTCCAGCCGTTACTGCCTTCCCGAAGCGTGCGCGCGTTATTGCTGGCGTCCATAACGATGATGGTCGCGCCCTCGGCCACCGACTTCGGTGCGGCTGACATCGCGCTGGTGATCAGGTCTTGGTCCGATATGGGGCGCTGCTGCGCCCCCGGCGCTACGCCATGTCCATGGAGTGTAGGGGCTGTACTCGGCGCCTGCTGCGCCCAGGCCGTTCCGCCGAGCAAGAGGACCGCGGCAGCCGTGACAACGTTCCGCATTTTTTCGCCTCCTCTTTTTTTTATCGGGGAAGCATCCGGCCAGAGCGTTTGGCTTGAAAGAAATTAAATTGAAATGACGCGCTCGTTACGCGGGCCATGAACAGCAAACGCCAGCATGGTCGCTGGGCGAGATGCGGCAGGTAAGCCCATCCGACCGTCCACAACGGCCGCGTGTGCCGTTTCGGATGTAGTTCCCGCGTGCTTTGTTGCCGTAGGGGACACTAAAATCCCTCCGTGGAGGAAAGCGTCAACAGACCGGTGCTCTCGCTGGCCTCTGCGTGACGCCGATCTTCGGACATCAGGAATGTGGAGATTACCATCCGGGAAAGGCACGCCAACTTCGCCGATCTTTGTGACCCAACCAGCGACGAGCTAGCCTTCCGCATTTACTGTCGGTCCCTGTCGCCCGAGCGACTAGGGAGAGACCGGAAGAAAGTCGAGGTGGCCCATCTCTACGGCAATGCGGATGGTCCGCGCTCCTCCGCCGTGACGGCCTGGGCTGGTTTCGGAATGCGCTGAACACAGGGGGAAGCCGATGCAAGCCAAACCCGACGTGATCGCTTTGGATACTCAGCCCGAGCCCGTCGGAGGCGATCGCAGGCGATGCGCCGTTCTGGTCGTCGATATGCAAAACGATTTCGGCGCTCGGGGCGGCATGTTCGACCGGGCAGGCATTGATATCACCCCGATCGAGCGGGTGGTCGAGCCCACGGCGCAGGTCTTGGCCGCTGCGCGCAGTGCCGGGCTTCCCATCGGCTATCTCAGGATGCAGCACAGCCCCGACCTCGCCGACACCGGGGGACCTGGGTCACCACACTCGATCAAGCACGCACGGTTGGGAGTGGGGAAGGAGGTATCCGCGCCCGATGGCCGGGCGAGCCGTATCCTCGTCAGGGACACGTGAGACACCGACATTCTGCCACGGCTCGCCCCGCAGGCAGGCGATGTAATCATCCCTAAGCACCGCTACAGCGGGTTCTTTCAAACGGACCTCGACAAGGGGCTGAGCGAGCGGAACATCCAGCATCTCGTGGTGACCGGCTGCACGACCAGCGTGTGCGTGGAATCGACAGTCCGGGACGCGATGTTCCGCGACTACCACTGTGTGGTACTCGCCGATTGCACGGCGGAGCCGATTGCCAACGATCAGCAGCGGACGAACCACGCAGCGTCGCTGCTGACCATCCAACTGCTGTTCGGGTGGGTGTCGGAATCTGGACGTTTCGTCGAGGCTATCACTGGGTCATTGAGATAACGGGAGGACAGGCCGATGTGCGATGACGATCTTGCTGGATCGAACGGGTCTGCTGGCTCTAAACCGCGGGTATGTACAATACGGACGCAGCCAAGCTGTACGCTGCTTTTCGACCGACTGCATTGGCTGTCCACAGACACGGGCAGGCCGACCGAGATCGAGGTCAGGTTCGTTAGCGGGCAGCGGTAGCCGAGGCTATGCGGAAGAAGCCGATGTGCCTTGAAAGGGTGCTTCGGCGGTTCCGCGGCCACCGCATTGCGGTCAGAAAGTGACTCCATCGGGAACGCCATGCCGCCATCGTCTGATCCTGCTGTGCTCGGGGGAGACAAGATGCATCACTGGCCAGATGCTTCACATCGACGGTGAGCACTACTTGCTTGGCCGACTTCCCGATGAAGTTGCAGGAGGGCTCGTCAACCTCGGTGTTCAAGGAGAAGGTCGTGTTTGATCATGAGGTGTTTGAACTGGGCGATGTCGTCCTGCAATCCGGGTTGACACTGCGTGGGACCAAGCTGGCCTACAAGACCTACGGGCGGCTGAGCGCCGCGAAAGACAACGCTATCGTCTATCCCACATGGTACTCTGGGCAGCATACCGAAAATGAGTGGCTGATGGGTTCTGGAATGGCGCTTGATCCGGAGAAGTACTTCATTGTGGTTCCGAACATGTTCGGCAACGGCCTGTCCTCCTCGCCTAGCAACACTCCCCCGCCCTGGGACCGCGCTCGCTTCCCTGGCGTGACGGTCCATGACAATGTGGCCTGCCAGCACCGATTAGTGACCGAGGTGTTTGGAATCGAACGGTTGCGGCTGGTGGTTGGCTGGTCGATGGGCGCACAGCAGACCTTCGAGTGGGCAGTGGCTTATCCCAAAATGGTGGAGTGCATCGCCCCGTTCTGCGGGTCTGCCCGAACCTCGCGGCACAACTTCGTGTTCCTTGAGGGGGTGAAGGCGGCGCTGACCGCTGACGCCGCCTTCCAAGGTGGTTGGTACGAGCGCCAGCCCACCAAGGGCCTGCGCGCAATGGCGCGGGTCTATGCGGGTTGGGGGTTCTCGCAAGCATTCTACCGCGAACGTCTGGACATGGAGGGAATGGGCTTCGCCTCGCTGGAAGATTTCCTTACCGGGTTCTGGGAGGGATTGTTCTTGCCGCGTGATGCCAACAACCTCTTAGCCATGTTGTGGACGTGGCAGCACGCAGACATCTCGGCCAATCGGACCTATTGCGGCGACTTCGACCGGGCGCTAGGCGCGATCACGGCCAAAGCGTTGGTGATGCCTGGACAAACGGACCTTTACTTCCCTCCCGAAGATAGCCAGTACGAGGTCGCCCACATGCCGAATGCGGAGTTACGCACCATTCCGTCCGTCTGGGGTCATTGCGCCGGAGGCCCAGGATTAAACCCGGCCGATGTGAGGTACATCGACGAGGCATTGAAGGGGCTCCTGCGATCGTAGTCCTCCGGACTGCGTGGGATTCAGCAACTTGCGCCAACCATAGTTAGTTCGACTATAAAATGTGTTCTGTCTCGGGCTCCTGGCCTATCACGTCGCTCCCGACGACCCACTCGCCCCCTCGTGCGGGCAGCATCGCCGGACGAGCGGTTGAGTATAGGTTGCGGCGATGGAGTGGCATGATCGGCGACGGCCACTCGCCTGTTGGAGCGGGCGGAAGGGGATCATCACCGCCGGAAGCCTGAGGTTGTGGGGGTGGCCGCCTCGACCTGTCAGCGGGTGGACGCCACCTCGGCCACCTCCGCTGTTTCGTTCAATTGCTCAAGTAGCCTTGCGTAGATGACGCGCTGCGACCGAAGGGTGTTCCGTACCTCGCTGTAGACCTCACGCAAGCTAAAATGGCGACCATTGCTGGCAATAAACACATTTCGGTTCGCGGCGATCGAATCCAGATCGACCGCATCAGATGCTCGCCGAGAGGGCGTGCGAGCGAGTTCGCGTAAGAATCGGCGCGAACCGTCCGCGCCGAGGAAATGTACCATGTAAAGGTCAGCGTGCGTCACGGGTCGCCGCAGGATCATCGCAAGGTTGGCCTTCTCGCGTTCCAAGCGCGCCATCGCCAGCGCGGCGGACAGACGTGAGTCGTCCCGCAACATCAAAAGCTCAGCCAGCAAGCGGCGATCGCGGACTGTGATCTCCCCAGTGTCAGGGTTGGTAGTTAGGGCGACAACATAGGAGGCCAAGCCGTGGGCTTTTCCGTGGTCCCGGATCGCCTCAAGCCACGCCGCCCGAGTGAACTGCATCAGCCCGCGCGCTGTAGAAGCTGGGTTCTGGGCTTCTGGATCGCAGCGGCTCTCCCGCCATGCCAGGGAAAAAAGCAGCACGTGGTTGTCCAGGCGCCTCCCTCCAGCGCTCTGCAACGCCACGAGGACGTGCGGGCTGATCGACGGGAGCACGGCAGCATCGGCCTTGGGCGGAGACGCTGCCACCGGGCGAGTTCGACTACGATGGCTCGCTACGACAGGGATGTTTTTTGCGGCAGCGCGTCGGCCAGACATAGATCGGGTCGCGCTCCGTGCCGGAGCACGCAATTGCGGTCGGTGCGCTATGCCACGCTGCTGGCGATGGCCGTCAGCGGACGCTTGGCGTTGCGTGGCGGCTTCGCTTCCGCGGTTCATCGCTGTAGCAAGCAAGAAGAATATTCCAAGGGCCGTCGCGATAGCCAGTTGGATCACCGCACTCATGGCAGAGGTCCGCACATCTGTTCTAGCGGCGCTGGGGACGGCGCCGTGCCGTAGCGGGCTTTGCACGCAGGTTCTCCTTGAGGGTGGGAGACGCGTAAGCTGTCCGCCCGAAGTGGTTGGACGATGTTGACCTGTTGGCTCACTTCGGACGATGCGGACAAGTGGTAGGAAAGTTAGAGTACTTGGTGTTGATGAACGCCGAAGTGATGAAATCCTAGGGATGGTATCATTCACGTTTTGAAAAAGGTGACAAACTGAGCCGCGCTCGAACACGAACGCAACGTCTAGTTCGTACTTTTCAACGCTGGGTTTCTGCTCACCTACCTGCATTAGACCTGCGAATATACTCTGTACGTCAGTTCAGTCCCGATCGCACGCGGCTCATGTGTGTTGAGCAGCCGAGGCGTTCTCCAAACGGGGAGAATCAAGCGGCATGATCTGAGAGGCTGCCGAGCTATTGTCCGCGCTGCCAACGGCCGCGCGAATTTCCGCCATGGTCGGAGTTTTACCATCTGAACCCGTACCGACGCCGAAGGCCTATCGGCAGCGGCAGTCTCCCTGTTTGACACGCGACAGAACGCGATACAGGCGAATGAGCAGGTAGTATCCATCATGCGTGAGAGGCAGATCGCACCGAACCCGCCTACCGTCGTGATGGGCCAGACCGCTATTGTCGCGGCAGCCAATGACTAGCCCGGCGGGCCGATCGACGGCTTAACCCCCGGCGGGCGCCCCACCGAATTCCGCTCGGGACAGCCGGGCCGTCCCGTTCCTTCATATCGTCGTCTACGCCGCGCCGACCCGCTAACCTTTTCATACGCAGAACAGCGCCTCCGCCATAATTGCCGTGGACATGACAGGGCTGGGCTCCGCACAGTCAGGCCCCGACCGGAGGGCATGCCGCCATGGCTACTTTCGTCGTCACTGGTATCGTGCGGGTGATCACATACCCCAACCAGCGCCGGGACGAACCCGTGCAGCGGATTATCGAGGCCGAGACCGAGGCGAAGGCCCGTGGGGAATTTGTCGCCAGCCTAACGGTCGATGAGGAGTTCTCAGCAACGCAACGCATCGCCGAGGTCACCCACGTCCTTCAGGTCATCACGGGCGGGGTAGCCGCGGACTGGACCAGTAGGGAACCCGTGCCGATGACCCAGATGGGGTACTAGCCGCACGTCCGAAGCGGGAACCTCAGCGTTCCTCACGGTGCTTCAAAGCTACGCTTGGCGTCAGCACCAGCGGCCGGATGCCGTCAGGGCTCAGGTGGCCACCAGAGGCGGTGACAATGCCACGCTTAGCCAGGGTTGCGGCGATCTCCCGCTAGCCGAAATCGAGGCCGATCTCCTTACTGCCTGAACATGCGCCCGATTGCAGTGGCGATCCTCGATGCGGCGGCCTAGGCCGGCTGGCGATCGCCGACGGCCTTCAGCTTGCTGACGAGGTTCGCCTTTTCGAACTGCACCACTACGCCCAAAACCTGCCGGATCAGGTCTTGCGTCGGGGCGGGTGGTGTCGAGGGATGGCGTATCAGGGGCGCGATCTCACTATTTTCCCGAACCGCCATCGGCACTCAAGGATTGCACGGCCAACTGGTCCTGCTTGCCTTCTCGGTAATCGATGACCGTGTTGACGTGGGTTATCAAGTCGGCACTGCCTAGCAGCCGTCCGTCGCGGTGAACGCGATCGAAGATTACGGAGCCATAGCTCACCGGAAAGCCGCCTTCGTAGCGGAAAGCTTCAGCGCCGCGGGAGCATTCCACCCGGACACGTCGGAGCCGCCAGCGGGTGATGTCCTCCGCCGTGCATGCGAAGCCCATGCTGGTTAGGCCGCCGAAGAACCCTGACGCTGTTCCAGCATCAACCGACTGACTGCCGACCAACGTCACCGGGATGGGCAAGGCGAGCCTTCGGTGCTGCCACCATGGCATTGCTCCATTGCCCGCCGTAGCGGCATCTACCGAGGCGACGAGGATGGCGAGCGCAAGACGAGACATCATCCCTGAACGAGGCCTCCGTCACGCCGCACCTTGGTGGCACGAACCGGAAGATGCTGCTCCTGGCAGCGTGCATCGTCATCTTCCGATCGCGCTGATCACCGCGAAATGTTCGCTGTCGTTCACAGGCCGCAAATGTAGCGCCAGCGATCGCGCACGGTGGAGTCCAAAGCACACGAGGGTGACCACTCCACGCCGATTTGATGCGTCTGCAGAATGTATGCGGCAATCAGGCGAGCTTACGCTGACTGGCGGGCTGCGAACCGGTGCTGCTTGAACGCGAGGTTGCATGTTGCTGATGTCGAGACTTAGGGAGGCCGCACGGAAAGTGGATTGCCTCTCCTTTGCATACGGTGGGGGCGACGTGTCGGAGCTTGTCGCTCTCCTCCGGCAGATTGCCAGACGTGAGCACTGCATGATGGAGTACACCGTAGCCTCGGGATGCCCGGGGATCATCACGGTGCGTTTCGTGCGACAGGGCACCACGGTCTTGGCCGGCATGGCTCGTTAGATATCCCATAGACGCCGAATAACGCCGTTGGCGAGCAGTCCTACCAAGGTTCAACAGCGACATGGGTAGCCGGGCTTGTCCGCAGAGCGACCAGACTGGGAAGATGGCCGCTACGTTCGGAACCAACGGTGCGGTCTCAATGATGCCCTCAGGCATAGGGGTGATAATCTGGTCAATGCCGCGACTTGCCGATGTCCGCGTGGCGGTATTTCCGAGAGTGCCGCGGCACGATATTTGGTCTGCATCCCAAGCGAAGGGCCACACGTTCCTGGCAAGCGTGCAAGTTCCGTGCTGTCAATGTCGTTCTCGGCTGAACGCACGACCTCAAAGCCGAACCGATTGTAAAAGGTGAGTAGCCGTTCGCGGCCAGCCAATACGATGAGGCGAACTGGCCGACCTGTGCGGTCGGCGTAGCTGCACAGTGCGCTAAGTACTTGGGCGCCCGCCCCTGGTGGCGCACATGGGCGGCGGCAGAGCCAGTCGAGGTCGATGCTGGTCAGCCCATCTTGCACCGTCAACTGAACCCCGAGCCGGTCGGCATAGTCCCGGAGCGCGTCGATCTCAGCCGATGCGCTCTCGATCGCAGCATGCCTCGGCGGTGCGATGTATAGAAGCTTCCCGCTACTGAACAACGGCGGCGGGGATGTACCCAGCCCATCCATCACGGGCGGTCATCCTGGCTAGGGGTTGTATGAGACCGCGGAGGCTTCGCCGGTTCGCATGGCGCTAAGTGGGGGACCTGGGGCAGGCCACTGCACGTAGCCCTATCCGGCGGCAGAACGGCCGCCATCGTCGGCAGGAGCAGACTAATGCAGGGTTCTTTGGCTATGAGGTGCCCGTTGAATGCGTCACGCGCCTCTATGCCGGTGTGGTTGCGGGCAATCCAGAAATGCCTCCCGACCAGGGTGAGAATGGCGATTTCTCTGCGACCTTGGCCGATGAGGATGTCGGCCCTTGCACCCGGGACTGCTACCACAAAGCGCTGCAAACATTCGCGTTCAGCGTCCCGAAGCCTTCGTGGGTGAGGGAAGGGGAGGACGGCGCCGCAGCGCATCTTGGTGTTCCTAAACTGCTATATTCAATCATAAGTTGTGATTGAGCATCTACACAACATCCGGCTTCCCGATCCCCAGCGGTGATGCGGGAAAACCACACTGAGCAGAACTACCCTGAGTTGTCTCTCAGCGGGGTTGGACAGGCGCCTTCTACCTCTGATAGAAAAAGGCCCGGTAAGCCTTTGTTTCCTGGGAGTGGCATCATGCAGATTGCGCCGATCTTCACTGAAGCCGATTACAGGCGCGTTCTGAATGAGATTAAGCGTCTTGTTGCCGCTGAACCTGATCTTGGAACGCCGGACGGAGAATGGGTGGAAGCCTTAACCTCCGCTGCCGAGGTGTTCGAGGCAGGCCACAACCTTTTGGACCTCGCCGATATCGCGGCACGGTAAGCAGCCGTCGCTCGCACCGTAGTTGGCATGGAATTTAGCATGCAGTGGAATGTGGCCGTCACGGCAGGGCAGGTGGGTTCAGCCACCCTCAACCCACGCGGGCCTGCTAACAGCACTCCTCCCGATTTGCTGCATGTAGGCAGGGCCGGTGCCTATGAGGATCAGCCTTCCAAAACGACATTGGCCAGCCCTGCCAATGGCGTCCGCGACCTATGGGCGAAAGCGAGGCGCCACTGGCTCGGTGCGACGTTGCCAGCCTGATCATGCATTTCGAATACCAAGACGCGCTGATCTGCTGCACTACGGTGATAAGCGTTCGTCTTGGATATTATGCTCTCCGTCCAACCATGATACGAGCTTGGGTAGGTGGAGCTACGTGGTCATACGACAGCGGCGGATCACCGGACCTTCGTCGCCACATCCAGCCTCAAGCTCCGTAAAGCCGCGGGTCGGCGTAAGCTTGCAAGGACGACGTAGCCAAGGCCACAGCGAGCTTGGCTACCCCTGGTTTAAATCGGCTGAACCGCTGGGCTGGCGTGCTAGATTGCGTGACAGTAAGCAAGACGTGCGTGCCATAGTCTAATAGGCTCGGGACCATACCCCGGCCAAAGGACAGGCAATATGACGGTCCTGACCTTCTGCCAATTATTCTGCGAACCTCTCGGCTGCGAGGTCGCTGGATCGTGCAAGTCAACACCACCCACACGATGCCGCTTAACACGATCCTTGGGGGCCGCCTGCTGAGCGCGCCGCAATGGCCCGTGTTGGTGCCGTTGCTCTGTCTGAACGTCGGCATCTGGCCGCCCGTTCGATCCACAGGAATGTGGGCGCACACGTCTCTGCTGCGATCTTGACGCTGCATCATGCAAACGGTTCTGTGCTTGCAACAGCAGTGCGGCGGATAGCCCGCTTAGGTCCAGTGCGGCTCGCCCTTGGCGAGAAACCAAATCTGACCATCGCTTCTAAGAGGCGGCCGGAGTCGCCGGCCACCCCCGAAGCTTACTACCAGATGTTATCGGAAGCCGTGTAGCTAACATCGTAGAGAGTGATCGAAGTGTTGGGATTGATGTTCAGTGCTCCGACAACAGCATCAACGCCACCATGGGCGAAATCTTCGCCGACGTTCTTGGTGATTGTGCCATAGACCTCGCCATCGACCGCGTAGGTGAGCTTCCCCGGTTGCCAATCGAGCGTGTAGGTATGCACCTTGCTCTCGTCGAGCCCGTCATAGGTGACGGTGCGGTAGCCGTCGCTACCATCCGACTTCTCGTGATGTGCCGTTCCGTAAGCACGGCCGTTGTGGACTTCAACCACATCCATCTCCGTGCCCGGCCACTCGTCATTGCCCGGCCACAGCAGTGCAGCAGGCCCCTGCTGATTGCCCTTCATTGAGAGAGTGAACTCGTAAGTTCCATAGCCATTGCCGGCAGAATCGCCAGACGGCCGCTGCATGATTCCTGAATAGCCGGTCAGCGTAACCTGACCATCCTTGCTGGTATCGACGCTGCCCCAGGTGTGGTTGAGGATACCGACGCCGTTATCGAAGCTCTCAAAGAAATCTGCCAATTTATGAACTCACATCTGATGCTGTCATGATCAGTGAACGGTTCTCCGTACACACGAAGAGGTGCTAAGGGCGTTGGAGAGGGGGAGTCAACCACATCAATTGTGCTGACAGGCTAGATCATTGTCGATCGGGACTAGAGTTGCAAGCGATCCGCGTTGCAGATCGTATGCCGCACATCATCAACGTCTTAGTCACGCCAAGCCAAATCTTCTCGCAGAGATAACGGCATTCCAATACAACGTGTAGGCTGCCCCATTCTCGCACAGGTATCTTGCGCCGGAGTAGTTGCGGCAGCCCAAGCTTCTTGGCGACATCGATAAGCGCCAGAACCGCGCATCTTGCATAAACAGATTGGATATCGACTGGTCATTCGAAATAGGAACCGCGCAGCACCGCCAGCCTCGGACGCATGACCGGGAGCCTGAGTGAGGCGACATAAGCGGAAGATGATGATCGGCATTCCAAGAAGGTTTGCTGCGCGTGTGAGTGGGCTCAGGTGTGAGATCGCCGTCGTGTGGCGACTGTCTGACAGGCTGCGCCGTTGGAGCGTTCGCTCAGCAAGGCAAGAACTCGAATTTGCTGATGGGATCGAGAGTTGGTTTGGTTTCCCGACGGGGTTGTGGACCGGTTGGAGGGGCAGGGCGGGAGCAAGTGGCCGCTGGTTAACCTTACGCCACATGCCGCGCCCATCTGCTTCCTCGCCACATTCCCCAGCCTGGACCGGACCGGCATGGGGAAACTGATCGGGGGTTTGGCAGATGGCGTCCTCTACGCGGAAAGAGGTTTCGGCCGCGGGTTAACGCCCCCTGGGCATGGTCGCTTGCTCCTCTGCTGATCCCATCGCGGAACGTGCCACGGGTCCTGCTGGGTCAGAGCGGGAAGGCGCTGTACGGGCCACATCGCCGGGGTGCCAACGGCGGGAAGGCGGGCTACCCTGACCCCCAATCCAGGGAGAAATAGCCAGGATGACGATCGGTGATGCGCGCTTCTTCGCGCGAAGCGGGCCGTACCCGCTCGCCAGGGTGGCGGAAGCGGCGGAGGGCACGGCACCAGCACTGAACCTGCTGCTGACCGGTGTCGCCCCGCTGCACATGGCGGGACCCTCCGAGGTGAGCTTCCTCGACAATCGGCGCTATGCCTCCGCGCTGGAAGGCACCATGGCTGGCGCGGTAATCGTGCATCCCGACATGCTGGCGCGGGTGCCCGCAGGCACGGTGCCGATTGTCACAACAGAGCCCTATGCGGGGTGGGCGCGGGTTGCCGCTCTGTTTTACCCAGCACCGCCCATACGCCTCGGCGTGCATCCGACCGCCTGCGTGGCCGAGGGCGCACGGGTTGATCCCTCGGCCGAGATTGGCCCCTTCGCCTTCGTCGATGCTGGGGCGGAGGTCGGTGCCCGCTGCCGCATCGGCCCGCACGTCACCATCGCCGAAGGCGTGGTGATTGGCCCCGACTGCCGGATCGGCGCGCATGCCAGTCTCAGCCATGCCCTGCTGGGAGCACGGGTGTACGTCTACCCCGGCGCGCGCATCGGACAGGAGGGCTTCAGCTTCGCTCCCACGGCGGCCGGCTTCCTCTCCGTCCCCCATCTCGGACGAGTGGTCCTGGGCGACGACGTGGAGGTCGGGGCCAACACCACCATCGACCGGGGCTCGACTGGCGACACGACAATCGAGGCCGGGTCACGCCTCGATAACCTCGTCCAGATTGGACACAACGTCCAACTCGGCCGGTGCTGCGCCGTGGTGGCGCAGGTCGGTATCGCGGGCTCGGCGGTGCTCGGCGACTTCGTGCAGATTGGCGGACAGGCGGGTGTGGCTGGACACCTGAGCATTGGCCAAGGAGCGCGGATCGGGGCGCAATCAGGCGTGATGTCGGACGTGCCCGCGGGCGCCACTGTGGTCGGCAGCCCCGCCCAGCCGCGGCACGAGGTCTTCCGGCAGATCGCTTCCCTGAAGCGAATGGCGCGCCCGCAAGGGTGAAAAGGCTGCGACGCAAGGACCCACTTCCGTGCGGCCCGATTGAGCCGTCTGGCCAACCGTCTTTCCCACCTCTGAGATAGCCACCGGAGGCTGCTCTGACGCAGCGTGATCCGAGTGCAGGAACGGCTCCAGGGCTGAGTTGGGGCTAAACCTCGAAAGGGTTCGGCGTCACTTCCTCAGGCTGGTCGGCTTGCGTCAAACGCTGCCGGGCGGCGGCTGGGACCGTGCCATGCTACATTCAAGCGCACCAACATCGGTACGGAAGTATGGGTGAACAGCCGCGGTGACGCCGCCTCAAACGAGCTTCAGGTTGGCTGCCGCTTCTTTCCCGCGCTCCCGAACAACCTCGTAGCTGACTTTCTGGCCATCACTGAGGCCCTGCAATCCCGCAGCCTGCACGGCGGTGATATGCACGAACACGTCCTTGCCGCCATCATCAGGCTGAATAAAGCCAAACCCTTTGCTGGCGTTAAACCATTTCACAGCGCCGGTTGCCATCTGATGCGCTCCTCATTTTGGCCAAGCAGCAATGATCCAGCGGATCGGGCTGGTAAACACCAGAAAGCCGCCGTCGTTCCCAATCCAACCACCCGGTCTGGGCAGCTAGCGGCTGCCGCCATGGCACTTAGCCTTATGGCTGGCGGCGCCAGCGCTGAAGCGATGAGCGCTGCCATGCTGGTCCAGGGCCTCGCCACAGGACGACTAGGCGAAGCCAAGCGCCTCCTCGGCGTCTCGTGGCGCCGGGTCGCCACCGGCTCCGGCTCGCCTGACACGGCCGGGGCTGGGGTCCTTCTTTTACGAAGGTGATGGCGCCCATAGTTGGTGCGCTGTTGCAAGCCGTCAGAGGGCTGTCGCGCGACCAAATCAACCTGCTTGGGCTGAACCCGCTTCCTGGCGTGCTCGACGGCTTGCTTCATCCGTCCGTTTTCAGGATCGAGGGGGCGCCTACCCTGGTCATCTCGGCGACCCATGGGTGGACCGGCGAAGCGCGGCTGTTTCGCGATGCCGAGGTCACGGCGGAGGTGCTGCTGGCCTCGGCTTGCCTGCCGCAGTTGTCCCCAGCGGCGGAGATCGGTGGCGAGGCGTACTGAGACGGCGGCTGCGCGGGCAACCGCCATTGTGCGCGCTAGTCGAGGCGGGCGCACCCGGGGACATCGTGCTGGTCCGGACCACGCCCGTAGACCGACCCGCCTCGCTCGTCGGCACCTCTGGCCTAGCCGAACGGATCGACGAGATAGCCTTCGGCGCGGCGCTTGGCAGAAGTTGCGTTCGCTAGCGCTGCCTAAGGATTCTGGCCGACCTGCCTGCCTCGGCGGTGGGTGCCCTGGGGCGGCGGCGTGACGCCCGGATGCACGCGATCGGTGCCGAGGAGGAGTTCCGCAGGCTCAATGCAGGGAGCCACCGCGACGCAAGCTGGTGCTTCCTCCGCAGGATGCCCGACCTCGGCCGGAGCGCTGCCGAGCCCTGGCTTGCGGCCGAACTCTCCTCGGTGGGCGTCCGCTCGACAATAATTCGGTCCGAGTTCGCTGGCTCGGTCCTTGATCTAATCCCCTCCAGGGTATCGCTCGCAGCGGCTCAAAGGCCGGGCGAGCGATGCCCAGGCTGTCTGCCGGATACATCACCAGCACCGGAAGCCACACGCGATCATAGACGCCCAATAATGCGCCGAGGTTGCTGGTTGGATGCACATCCAGCAATCTCCGCTATCCGATAGAGTGCGATGAGGGGTCCATATCCCGTATTGCTTTGGCGGGGTCAGGCTGGACGCACAGTAGTGGAGGATCGCCGATGCCCGCCAGCAACCAGCCCCGGACCCGGGAGGGCCAAGCAGCCGCCGAGCGTGGGGTCCGTGATATCGAGGCGCGCGGCGGGCCTTTTGTTGCGGCGGTTGAGGCCACGCGGATGCCGATGGTGGTCACCGATCCCACGGTGCTCGGCAATCCCATCATCTACGCCAACGCTACCTTCCTCGAACTATGCGGCTATGAGCGCGAGGCGGTCCTGGGCCAGAACTACTTCTTCCTCTTGGGCGAGCACGCGGCCCTGGAGGTGGCGGCACGGGTCGAAGCAGTCATGGCGGCACAGCGTCGATTCATCGAGGACGTGCCGTTCCGTACAAGGGACGGCCGCGAGGTGTGGGTCTCGATGTTCGTCAGTCCTGTGGTCGAGGACGGCCGGGTGGTGCAGCACTTCGCCTCCTTCCTCGACATCAGCGATAGGGTGGCCCGCGAGCATGAACTGCGCGAGGCGAAGGAGACGCTGGAGCGGCGTGTTGCCACCCGCACGAGACGGCTTCAGGAGGTCAACGCACGGCTGCAAGAGGAGGTGGAGCGGCGGCAACGGACCGAGGCCACGCTGCGCGATGCCTTGGCTCAGGGCCAGGAGGACATCCGCTTCCGCGACTTCCTGATTCGCGAGGTCAACCATCGAACCAAGAACGCGCTGCAACTCGCGGTCTCACTGCTCCGCGTTCAAGCGCGCCAGATCGACGATCCGGATTGCCGCGCGACGCTGGAAACCGCCACGGGTCGGCTCCGGCGCGTGGGCGAGGTCCACAGCCTGCTGACCTACAGAGCAGGCAACCCGAACGCGATCGACTTTCCTGACTACCTCCGTCGCCTCTGCGAGGAAATGGCCGAAGCTATGGCGCCATCGCCGGAACAGGTGTCGGTCGAGGTGGAAGCTGACGAGGAGGCTGTGTGGAGCCCGGACCTTGTGGTGCCGCTCGGGCTTATCGTGGGTGAGGCAGTGACCAACGCGCTCAAATACGCCTTTCCGGATGGGCGCAGCGGGCGGGTCTGGGTCGAGTTGCACGCCGAGGCCGGCGGGCAGATGCGCCTGCTGATCGAGGACGACGGAGCCGGCATGCCCACCGAGCGTCGGGCAGGCTCGCTCGGGCTGCGACTGGTTGAGATGCTGGCCAAGCAGGTCAGGGGCCGAGCCGTGATGGAGGCCGGGCGCGGCGGCCAGGGCACCGCCGTGGCAGTCATCTTTCCCGACCCAAGCGCCAAGCCGGACTGAACGAGCCGATACGCCTCCCCAGTTCCGCTCGCCCCGTCCTTATAGGCCTCCCCGGCGTGGAACGGATTGTCGGTCAGTTACCTACGCCAACGGCCTCGCACTCCATGCAAAGCCGCTCTCGCATCAGGTCGAGGGTGGCTTGCAGCGTCGCCAACACCATCTTGGCCATCGGCGCCGCCTCGGGATGGTTGTTCCGGTCCTTCTCGTCGATGATGGCATGCTAGCGAGCGATACGCTCCACACCCTCTCGGACATGGCGGCTAGCCATAGCCGAGGCATCTTTGGGCGGGTCCATGATCGCCTCCCTCGGCCCATGCCTTACAATGACCGCGCGCAGTTGCGTTACAGGAATGCTCGACAGCGGACCTATCTGTGCGATATAATAATGTTTCTGCTGTTGGGAAGGGCCGCCTCCTAGCGGCGGAAGGCTGTCGGGCGGCCCATCAGTTTCTCCGTGCTGGCTCCCGGATGGGCTCTGGGGATTGTATCTACAGCCACTTAGTCGACATACACGCGATCAAAAGAGCCACCTCGCGGGAACGCCTCCGAGGGAGTCCGGTTGAGATTCCGGACGCTTTGTCCGTCGTTCCGCGTGAGGGTTATGAAGGACAGTAACGAAACGGCCAGCCGCAGCGTGGGCGAGGCGGGGCAGGATGCACTGGCCTTCCAGGCCCGCATCGCAGAGCTTGAGGCGGAGGTCGCCACTCTGCGCCGCGCTCTCGCGCAGGCTGGTTTATCGGCTGAGCAAGCAGCGGAAACGCACGCCGATGAACTCGCCCGTGAGCAGACTGATAATGCAACGGGCAGGAGGCTGGCGAAATCGGCGGCAGCCGCAGTCGAGGCGCAGCATGATCGACAGATGGCGGCAGGCCGAGCAAATATTGCCGCCACGGAGGCGGACAACGAGGCGCTGCGGCGCGCCAACGCCGCGCTGACCGAGAGCCGTGCAGCCTTGCGCGAGCGTGATGAGCGGATGCGCCTCATCCTCGACAGCGCCACGGAGTACGCGATCTTCACTACGGACCTCAGCCGCCGCGTCACCTCATGGAACGCGGGGGCAGAGCGGCTGCTGGGTTGGACCGAGACGGAAATCATCGGCCGCTCAGCCGACCCAATCTTCACCCCCGAGGACCGCGCTGCCGGGGTGCCGGAGCGGGAGGCCGCGACGGCCCTCGCGGAAGGCCGGGCCGAGAACGAGCGCTGGCACCTTCGCCGGAATGGCGCGCGGTTCTGGGCCAGCGGGTTGTCGATGCCGCTGCGCGACCCAGCAGCGGGGCCGCATGCGCCACCCCTTGGGCTGCTTGCGGTCATGCGCGACCAGACGGAGCGGCGGTGGGCGGAGGCGCGGCGGACTCTGCTGACGGACGAAATGAACCACCGCGTGAAAAACACGCTTGCGGTGGTGCAGTCGCTCACATCTCTCGGCACACGCGGTGCGTCACCCGACCTCTCGGCCTTCGCCGTGGCCTTCCAGCGACGCATCCTCGCCCTCGCCCGTGCGCACGACCTGCTCACCCGTGAGGACTGGACCGGTGCGCCGCTCGATGGGGTCGTGCGCGCTGTTCTTGCGCCCTTGCTGGCGGACAGCGATCGGTTGGACCTGTCCACCTCCGAGGGGGCGAAGGTGTTCCTGCCACCCGGTGCAGCGCTCACCCTGGCCATGGCCGTGCATGAACTCGCCACCAACGCGGTCCGGCACGGCGCCTTGTCCGGGCCGAGCGGACGTGTCCGGGTGGTTCTCCGCGCCGCGAACGACGATGGGGACGCCGAGCCATGGCAGGCTGTTGAGTGGGTCGAGCGAGGTGGCCCGCCGATCGCGGGTCCGCCTGCTCGGCGGGGCTTCGGGCTGCGGCTGCTTGAGCGTGGGTTGGCAATACAGGCAGGCATGAAGGCCGACATCCGCTTCGAGCCGGATGGCTTGCACTGTATCCTCCGCCTGCCCCCACATCGCCGCGTCGCACTGGGCCGCCGGACCAGCAACGCCTGACCACCAGCATCGCGGCAGCTTCGCCGCGCAACGCGTGCAACTACCACTCCGGCCTCGGCCCGTGGCCCGCGCTGAGCAGGTCAGCCCGCGACTGGGAAAACAACCGTGAATTTTGCTCCCGGGCCGCCACCGTTCGCCCCGAAGTTCAGTCGCCCGTGGAGTTGCCCGATCAGGGTGGAGATCACCCGCATGCCGAGACCGCTGGTTGCGCCGGGATCATATCCCGCAGGCAGCCCCGTGCCCTCGTCAGAGACCGACAGCGCGTATTCGCCCGGAGAGGTACGTTCGAGCGAGACCCTAATGCGCCCCGCCCCATGCTTAGCGGCGTTAGCCACGAGTTCGGCCACGATCAGCCCGAGGGGAACGATCCTAGCGGTCGGGAACACGGCATCGACGACCTCAACGGAGATCACCCCCTGGTCGGGCCGCAGCGTGCCGGAGAGATCGTCGCATAGTCGCCGGAGGTAAGCGCCGCAATCGATGGTACCGTCGCCATCGCCGACGTAGAGGTGCTGATGCACCCGCGCGACTGCCGCGACCCGGCTGGCAGCCAGGGCCAACTGCGTTGCGGCCTCCGTATTCCCGAGCGCGTGCCCTTGTAGCCGCAGCAGGGCGGAGGTTAGTTGCAGGCTGTTCATCACCCGATGGTCGATCTCTTTCGCCATTAGTTCGGCCCGTCGCAGGGCCGCGTCCTTCTCCTCAACAGCCCGCGACAGGTCGGCGATGGCGCGCCGGGCCGACAGGCGAAGCTCCATCTGGTCCATGACCAGCGCGGCGAGGTGCTTGAGGTGGGCGATCTGCCGCTCGCTGACGGGGCGTGGCTCGCGGTCAATGACGCAAAGCGTGCCAAGGTTGAACCCGTCCTGCGTCCGCAGCGGCGCGCCGATGTAGAAGCGCAGGCCGAATTCTCCCGCCACCAGCGGGTTGGCGAGCGCGCGGGTATTGACCCGCGCGTCGGTCAGCACCCACGGCTCGACTTGCAGGATAGCCGAGGCACATAGGCCCGGGTCGCGCCCGATCTGCTCCACATCGAGTCCGTAGCGCGACTTGAACCAGATGCGGTCGTGATCGACGAGGCTAACGATGGCGATGGGGACTGAGAACAGGTCGGCCGCAAGCGCGGTGATGCGGTCAAAGGCGCCGTCTGGGGGTGTGTCGAGGACGTCGTATCGACGCAGCGCCGCAAGACGGTTGGTCTCGGCATTCCCGCTCGCCAGCGGTCCACGGGTAGTTGTTTCCATGTGGCAGTATAGCCCCGCCCTCGCAGGTGCGACAGGGTAGCGGGAGCAGGTGACCCAGACTTCACACATTATCCCGAGACTTTCTCGACGCCTCGGCGTCATGGCGCAGCGTGCGGCGCACCCCAGATGGAAGATGCACCCTCAGCATGGCCGGCAGCAGGCATCCCACAGGTTCGGCAAAGTGGCACCGCCTGGGGCATCCCGTAGGAGGTTGCGCCATCCCTCATGATGCCAGCACGGCCCCTTTATCCGGTCGTCCGCGCTTTGCCCCGGCTTTCCGAACCTCTGGTTCTAGGCGCCAACCGCGGCAGCGGCATCCACGGTCCCGCCCGTTTCCCCGTTTGCCACAACGCGCGCGAGCGGGACCTCGATCTCGACCACGAGTCGCGAGGATCCCCAGTGCAACGCCACCGACCCGCCAAGCTGACCCCGGACGGGGACCTTGATCACTCGTGTGCCGAAGCCGCGCCGCGCCGGGATGCTCTGGATCGGCGGCCCTCCGTTCTCCATCCAGTGCAGGTGCAGAAGCCCGTCCTCGCCTGCCCGGCGGCCTATGTGCCAGCGCACCTCGACAAGACCGCCGGGTGTGGAGAGCGCGCAGGGCTTGGCGGAATTGGTGGCAAGCTCGTGCAGCACCATAGCGAGCGGCTGCACGGCGGTTGGCGCCAGCGCCACGGGTGGTCCGTCGAGCAAGACGGCCGTCACCTGCCAGGGGTCGGCAGACGCGTAGGGCGTCAACTCCCGCTCGGTGACCGCGCTCAGGTCGGCACCACGGCACGTTGCCGCTGTCAAACGGCATACCGTCCACGAATAGGTCGCGGTACCCTCCGCAAAGGGCGGTACGCCTGCTTGTAGCTGTCTTGCTTATCCTGGGTGGTATCCTCTCCATCCTTCCAGTCCTCAGACTATGGATGTTGCCGCTCGGGTTAGCGCTCATGAGCGACGACATCCCGCGGCTCAAGGACTGGTTTGAGCGCGCCGCGCGATGGCTTGGGCGCGTGTGGTGCCGAGTTCGTGGCCGACCCGCTGAGCGGTAGTGCCATCCGATAAGCGCCTCAGAGGCATCCGCCTGAGCCCGCCTAAAACTCCCCTAAGCTGCAACCTCCTCACCATCATCCTCATCAATCACCGCCTCGTTCAGGTCATCATCCTGAGGTCCGCGCTGACGCCGGATTGCGCCATAAAGCCGCGCCAGGGCGGTCTGCGGGTCGGTGGACAGTACCTTCACCCCGTTTGCGGCAAGGCCCCTCAGGAGTGCCGCTTGGGCGCCCTCTGGCGGCGCCTCATTCTTCGGCCCGGCGCACTGTTCGAGCACCCACAATCCGCCGCCGACCCGGTGCAGCGCTACCAAGAGACGCGGTTCATCGGCGACGAGGTAAACGCCCGATCCGTCGATGAGCCGCAGATGGTGCTCGGCGGCTCCCCAGTGGTGCAGCGCGAGACAGTTTTGGAATTCCCTGCCGAGACGCTGGAGTTCATCAGTGCTGGTGATCTGCCGGTACGGCGCCGGCACTTCGAACCCGGGATCGGGTGCTGGGATTCGCCCAAGTGCTCTCGTCAGCCGCCTCACCAGAGCCGGCAACCCAGCCCTCGGCGGAAGGCGAAGATCGTTCTCTCCAACTGCCCCATACGCCCGCAGGAATGCCACCAAGCTGTTGGCGAACTCCGCATGGTACCGGTCACGCAACGCGGCAAATATCGCTGCCACCTCCGGGTCCATAGCGGAAAGCGCCTCGCAGTAGGTGAGGCAGGCATCGTCGATCGTCTTGGCTTCGAGCATGACATCGGCGAACGGGCTGGCGGCGACGTTGCCAACCCTTCTGTAAAACTCCCGGCCGCGAACACGATCGCCCGCACGGTCGAGTGCGCGATAGAGGCGCGACGGACACCCCGGCAACGCAGCGGCGAGGAGATCGCGCGGGGCGCTGTCATTGATCAGACCAGCAACCTCGGCATCGGCTCGGCACGCGTCAGGTGCAAAATGGAGGAACGTCCCGATCGAATGCACGGCCTCGCGGGGCGCCACGATCAGCCGAGCGATAAGGATCGGCTTTACCCGGATCAGGGCAGCCATTCGGCCTGCATGCTCGCCGAAAGCAAGCAAGAGAGGAGCGCGTTCACGCGGAGGCTGGTCGCTTTCGTTGCTCATACGTCTGGCGTAGCCGAAAACTGAAATCTGGCAATGAAATCGGGGTCACGCTCTAGCGATCCTGTTGCGGCTATTCGGGACGGCCGCCGTCGCTGCGCGTCTGACCATCCTGCCCGCGGTAGATGAGACCCGTCGAGGCGAGGGAAGGCAGCGCCTTGGTCGCCGCATAGATTACCGAACCGGCTGGCCGGGCCGTGCCGATCCAGTAAGCTGAGATAGGTTCGCTAGCGCCGCCCGAAGGCTGCGATCTTGATGGCGGCGGTGTTGTGCGGGACGGCGCCTGCTCGGCAAGCTGTTTTTGGGGTTGGCGCATGCACCGGGCATGTGGCCGCTGTTCAAGGTGGCGGTCCGGAGCAGGACTAAACGGGCCGCTCCGATCATTGACTTTACCGAGCACATGGTCGCAGGGGTCTGGCTGGCCAACACCTCTGAAACGCGCCGATGAACGGCATTACCGGAGGGGCGATCCCCAGATTTGCCGGGCCGTGATGACCGATGCCAGCAAGGCCTAACCAGCGGCCATGGTGGCCGGGCGCGGCAGTCGCCCTCGCGTCAGCGTCGCAGCTTCCATGAGCACGGCGCCAACATCGCGTCCTCATCGTGCATTGCGGAGAGCCTTCGCATTGTCTGCTATGATCGCGCGCAGCACCTCCTTAGCATCTTCTATTCGCGGATAGCGGGGCAGTAGCGCTGCTTCGTGCCGCTTTGCCGCATCGACCAACTTGGCCGCCACAGCGCCTCCCTTGGTGGTCAGCGCGACCCGGACAAGACGCCGATCGCGCTCGTCGGACCTACGGCAGACAAGTCCTTGCTGCTCCATACGGTCTACTAGCTTGGTAGCGGTAGGTTGCCGAAGTGCGCACCGGTTTGCCAACTCAGTCACCGTTGTAGCTTCGGCCTCGGACAGGACGGCCAAGGCCCACCAGACCGGGCGTTGCACCCGCAGTTGGCGTAACTCCGCCTCGAACTCCGCATCGGCGGCTTGGGCGGCTCGGGTCAGTAGATGTGGCAGGTAGTCATCAGCGAAGCTTTCGCCTGATCCTGGCAGCCCTTCCATTCATCGATACCTTACCGGAATGATGCTAAATCATCATTGTTCGCTCGGATCGTCTATGCACGAGCATGGGATGTCGCGTCCGCTTGTTGCCATGCTGTCCGGCACAGACGATTGTCGCAGCATTCATGTTCCCGAATGAGAAGCACGCGAAGCTGCCATCCAGAGCAGTCCGCCGGAATGCCGGCTTCAGAGTCGTCGTTGATCCACTGGTCCGCCCGTTCACCGCGGCCAGTTAGAGGCCATCCACGACCCGGGGCGGTCATAGGATAGATGGCGGTTTCCCAACGACCAAGCTGCCGACTGTCCCGCCATCCATGCGCCGCCCGGTTCGGGGTCTCGACGGTCCTGCCCGGATGGTCAGCCGCCAGGGGTGGCCCGCGCCGATCGGGTATGCCTGGGTTGATGCTCAAGGCCATGCTGGGGACGATGCCGGGGCCATCACTTTGATTGCCATTGGCCTGGGCCGGACAACAAAGCAGCTAAATACAGGTCTCGACAACTATGCCGAGAGCCACCCAGGAGGATTTCCCGTGCGCTACCGCGAGATCGTACAACGCCCAGCCACTATCGCCAGCCACCCATTCGTCGCCGATGTCATCCTCGATCAGGCTGACTTTGCAAAGTTTGAGCAGGCCATGGAGAACCGGCAAGATGTCCGACTTCTGGCGAGGATCGATCGAGATGACCGTTACCTCGTCCATCTCGGATGTTCATCGGCAGCGGTGAGGCGGACTATTCAGACCGCCCTCGGCTGATGGGCTAACCGTCGTCAAGCGTGAAGCCGATCTTGAGCGTCACTTGGTAGTGCCCGACTTTTCCGTCCTTCACCTCGCCGCGGACTTGGACTACCTCGAACCACTTGACGTTGCGGACGGTGGTGGTGACCCGCGCAATTGCATTCTGGATGGCGTCGGAGACGCTGGTACCGGAGGTACCGACAAGCTCCACTAGCTTGTAGACGTGCTCAGTCATGACGGAGTTCTCCCGCGATCCGCGTCGGTCAACCCAGGGGGCGCCCACCGATCCTGCGCCGTCTAGGCAGCGCGGCACAAGCGGCACCTTTACTGTTGGCTGCTCGTGATCCCCACCGTGATCGTCTTGGAGACGACTAACCAAGCCTAGCGCAATGCTGTCCACGAGGCGCTGTGCGCCGGGGAAGGAGGATGGCTCGTACCTTACGCAGTTCATGCAAGCCTGCTGATCTAGATGGTACCTTCATTGTCGATCTGCGGACCGGATACTCATTCTACCAGATGGTCCGCGCTGCGTGGGCTGCGCCATTCGCGCTCCGCACTGCGGCAGAGCATGACACCCGCGCCTTCCATGAGCGGCCCGAAGCCCTGATGCGGCAGATCACCCATATGAACGACAGCGAGCACCATGCCTTCCGATCGGCGTCCTACAGGCCATCCGCGCAAAGCTCGCAAAGGTCCGCGATGGAGGGGATGCCAGGGGGGGTTGCCGGCCTGAGCACCCATAGCAGGGCACAGTCGGATGCCATCTTCACCGCCGTGGATGATGACCCAGTAGCCCGTCCCGCCATCACGGAGCGGATGATCGGGAACATTCATCGACAAACCAGATCGCCCGGACGAACAGCGCCGCCATGGAGAACAGCCGCACCGCCCTCCGGCAGGCCGTGGATGCCGATGACCGGCGCGGTGATGGCCTAATGAGTTCGTTGGGGTAGATGCCCTCACCAGCAGCCCCGGCATTGCGACCGGGCTCAATTTGACCCGCAACGTTCCCAGGAGTTAGTTCCGGGCACTGGGTCAACGGATGACCGCGGCGGGTGATGCCCAGCGGAGCGGGGAAATGCTCTGGCTGCTGGGTGGCCAGGATCAGGCTGCGGTTCAGGGCGCCATGGATGAGCTTGCCCAGCGGAGGAACTTGCTCCAGCGGGCCACTGCCATCTCCGCGCCGTCCCTCATCGGTGATCTGGCTGCTGGCCGGGTGGCGGGTGGATTGCTAATCGGGCCGGATGATCCGCGCCGGGGATTGTTGGGCCGGTGAAGGGAAGGGGAGGGACCAGCCCTCCCCATCCTGCTAGGCCGCGATCTGGCCGGGCTGACTGCCTACACCCTGTAGCGGGGCTTCACGTAGGGCTGGCCGCAGGCGCACTGGCCCGCCACGAAGCCCTGTTGAGGCATCGGGTTACGGTGGCGCTGGTACACCAAATCAGGGTTGTTGTATCGCTGGACCCTCTGGCAGTGCATGCGGCAGAACGGGCCTTGGCCCTTGGCCATGGAGTACGCAGGCTTGGCGCACTCCGGATGTGTACAGGTGCTCATAATGGATTGGCTCAAATGAAAGGGTGGAAGCGGGCAGCTAATACGCTGCCCGCCGGTAGGCTAGTGGCTAGAGGTGGACGAGGCAGCGGAGGGGAAGGTGTTCGGGTGGTGGACGATCACGTCCCCATGGGCTTCCACCACCCACGCCACCCTTGCGCCGGACAGCGCCTCCGCCTCGCGGGCGGCAGCGGCGGCATCCTTGGCGTCATAGGAGACAGTCACGCCAGTGGTGCCATCATCGCGCTGAACGATGATGACGAAGGCCCTGTCCCTGTGCGCGGTCATACCTTGTCCTCCGGACCTTCCAGGCGGTGCTTCGCCACCACACGCGCCGCCAGGATCAGGCTGCGGAACTCCGGATCATCCCGGAAGGCGTCCAGAAGATCGGCGCCGCCTTCCTCGTTAAGCTCAAGCGCTGCTTCCTCCAGCCGCAGGGCAGCCTGCTGCGCCGATAGTAGTGGGTGGCGAACTCCTCCAGGGCCGCAGCGTAAGCCTTGGAGGGGCGGAAGGTGGCGTACTCCCCCTTCAGCAGCGCCAAGCCGCGATCCTTGCGGCTACGGGGAAGGGGCATGGGGACGATCTCCGCCATCACTTCGCACCCCGCTGGCTGATGGCCTTGCGAACATCGTCCACAACGCAGAACTTCGTGTTGTCCGTGCCCTCAATCAAATAGAGGGCGCGGCCGTTAAGGCCAGGACCGCTTTCGCCCGCATCATCACGCTGGCCGTTCTCCGCCATGTGGATGACGGCCTCCACATCGGTGGGGCCGGAGATGATGCTGATGTCCACGCCCTTCGCGCCACGATCCATGACAACGAAGAACACCGGGTGGGCCGCCGCCTGCTGGATCGTCATGCGATCTTCCCCGCAACGCGATCCGCGATGGCCTTGATCCGCTCGCTGGTGAGCGTGGGAGTTGTCTCTGCCCGCCAGTATTGGGTGATCCATTCCCGGTCGTGCTCGTACAGCCAGGATTCGATCCGGAGGAAGGCATCGTAGGCAATCTTGGTGCCGTTATCATCCCGGCGCTGGCGGGCGTAGGCGTATTCCTGCCATGCATCCAACAGCGCGAACCGCTGCGCCTGGATGGTGGCGATGGTGGGGGGATCAGACATGTATTGGGATGCCCTACTAGGCTGTTGAAGTGCTGTAGGCCCGCCTTACGGGGGAGGCGGTACAAGGAATGTACCTCATAAGTGCCTGATCTGGAAGTAATTTCTGCGCTTGATCTTATCGGTCACCAGTGATCCACACTAATCGCGTGGCCGGAACACTACAGGCCAGCGGGTAATACTGGCGGTGTGGTCTAATACGGAAGATACGGAAATACCGAATACGGAAGAGAATTATTCGTATACGAGTTTTTTTCATGGGGTGATGAAAAAAAACGAACAGGGAGGTGAAATCCCTATAAGAAGTTGATTCTTCCGTATTTTCCGTATTTCCGTATTAGGCAACGAAAGATGTGAGATATACCAAGGGCTTTGCCCTTGGACCCCTAATACGGAAGCAAATACGGAAATACGGAAGGAGGGCCTGACGGCCTCCCCCGCTTGTTCCTGGCGCCAGATGCTAGATGGAGATGTTCCAGCCGGAGGCGGAGCCACCGTACCGCTCATCATTCACCACCACGTCCTCAAGATTGGGCAGGCGATCAGGCCGGTAGATGATATCGGCGGTGGTCGCAGGGGTGGTGGGCCGGTAGGCCGCAGGCATGCTGGTGTTCACAGGCCGCGCCCGCCAGTTCACCTTGGCTTTCTCCAAGGGGATGCCCTCACGCTTGGACCAGCTATCAAGATGGGCGTAGAACGTCCTATTTTTGAAGGTGGCGTGGCTGCTGTTCTGCGTCTTGGCAAGGTCCCGGTACGCTTCGTAGAGGAGGGGGCGGCGGATGTACTGGAAGCCCTCGTCCTTGAACAGCGCATCGAACAACAGGTCATGGAAGGGGCGCTGGAGCCGGACGAGGTTCTTGTAGGAATCCCCGTGGAAGGCCGCCACATGCTGGAGGTCCCCATGGCGATCCTGCATGGCACGGAGCCACCGGCCAACCTGCTCCCGATCCCGGAGGAGATGCTGGCCCACATCCCGGACCCACTGCTCCGCCTCTGCCACCGTGCAGCCACGTTGTTCCGCCACGGCGGACTTCAGGGTGCGGGTGGCTTCGATAACGGAGATGCGCCGGTCCACTTCGCTGCCAACCACGCGGACCGAACCCGTGACGCCATTGCCCGCCACCACCAGCAGCGCGGTGTTCTCAACCTGAAACTTGGCCAAACCCTTGGGTTCCACCCACATCTGGCGGGAGCCCAACAGGCGCTTCAGGGCGTTCTCGTCAACCTTGTCTTCAACGCTCTCATCAACGAACCAAACGGCCTTGCCGATCAGGTGCGAGTTGAACTTGCTGGTGATGTCGTTCATGGACAGGCCATCGGCTACGAGGTTCCGCCCGAACACCGTGCCAAGCATGGCCTCCACGAACAGGTTCTTGCCAGCGCCGCCCTGTTCGTTGTGGACGGCGAGGGCGGGCAGCAAATAATTCTGCGGCCTCTGCCACTTAGCCAGGATCAACTGCTCAATATGGGCGACGCCGCCCGGATCACCGTTGGCCAGGGTGTGCAGCAGCACATCGAAGAAGCCATCGTAGTCCGCCGTTGCCGCCATGGGGCAGAACTGCGGGCGCAGCATGTTCAGTACATCGGCGGGCTGTTCGGCGAAGCTGCTGGTGATGGTCCGGAAGTGGCGACCGTCCTCCGCCATCACGGACATGAACAAGGACCAATAGAGCTTGTCCCACATGGAGTCCGGCCGGATCATGCGAACCGCCCGTTCCTTGATCGGGGTCCAGCTATCGGTGGCGCCATGGTAGTGCCACCAGCAATCCGTGGAAGCCACGTAGGAGATGTCATGCTCCGCCAGGAACTCCTCCCGGATTTCGCGCTTGATCTCCTCCATGGCGGCAGCGGCTTCCGCCTGCGCCGCCCGCTCTGCCTCTGCCTTCAGCCGCGCCTTTTCGGCCTCCGCTTCAGCCTTCAGGCGCGCCTCCTCTGCGGCAGCAGCGGCCTTGGCTTCGATAGCGAGGGCCTTGGCCCGCGCGGCCTCTGCCTGCTGGTCCAGGCGCCGCGCCTTGGCGTCACGGAGGTTGATCACGCCATCGGTGCCGGTGGCGGAGGCAATCGAGCACGCGTCCTCGTTCCCCATCTCGGGGGTGTTCTCGTAGTCCATGTCTGGTGTCCTGTGAAAAGGTGGGCCGCTGGAATGATTTCTCGAAGGGTGCTGTAGGGGACGGCAGAAAACCGCCCCCCGTTCAGCCAACACCCCCCAAGGCTTTGCCGGGTAGCTACCCCGGCGGGGCGATTTATCCCCCGGATCGCGGAGCCGTTCAACAGAAAAGTGAACGGCTCCTCGACAATCTGTTACCGCTTTCCCAAGCCCTTCTTGGCGATCCGGAGCAGCGCCGCTGTTGACAGTTTCGGCTTGTCATCAATAACCGGCTGGCTCATGACGAAGGCCAGCATGTCCCGCTGCTTGTCCGGGCCATGGTTGGGATTGGACCGCATGTACCAGCCGTCCAGGCCATCGATCTCGTCAAACACCTGCGCCATCTCCCCGTGGGAGAGGGTGCCGCCGGACTTGCGCCAGACGCGGCCAAGCAAGCTTAACATCGTCTGGTAGTGGCTCCCCTGGACGGAGGTGTTTGGGTATTCGTCCCGCCAGTCCGGATTGAACACCGCCGGATCATCGATCCCACGGAACTCCGTCCGCGTCCGCTGATCCGCGAGGCGCTGGCGCATGGCGGCCTGCTCCGCCTCCGTCAGAGGACGGTGGGGGGCATGGTGGGAGGTCTTAGGCTTGGGATCGTACTTGGCCGCGATGCCCTCCGGATCGGCGGCCCGCAGTTCGGCCTCCCGCGCCAAGAGTGCATCCACGTCCAGGGCGGCACCCTGCCATGTGCTCGTCTCCGTCTGGTGCGGCGGGGCGAAGAGCATGTCTCCGGCGCTGTAGATGCTGCCGTCACCCTGGCGCCCGAAGGCCAGTTCGTTCAGGGTGACGTGACAGCGGACCATCTCCTCCCGCGTCACCTCCCGGCTGGTATCGAAGACGATACGGAACTTGCGTTTCGCATCCGTGCTGGACCACGAGGTGTAGGTGAACGCCCTCACAGGCCCGAACAGGCCGGTGATGCGCTCCCGGACGATGGCCTCGTCCACCATCGGCAGGTCCGCGCAATCGTTGTCAATATCGCTGTAATGCAGCGCCAGGGCAGCGGCCTCGGAGTCCCCGTTCCGCCAGCAGCCACGGACCATGCGCGGGCCGTCCCGCGTGACAAGGAGGCGTTCGGACCAATTGTACCAAGCAGGCACCCACGCATAGGTTTCGAACTTATGGGTGGTGCGCTTGGGGTAGCGGAGGTCGCGCAAGATGTAATCCTGCATGGCCCCGAAGCTGTCGAACGTCTCAATCGCGGAGACGGTGGCCATGTCGAGCTTAGTACGCTGAACCTTCCCATCCTTGAAGGAGAAGGTTTTCTCCATCGTGCTTAAATAGTAACGGCCCATCTGTTGCTCCTGCTTGGGAACGGGTACTTAGAAGATGCCGCTGTTCACAGTCCAGTGATCTTTCATATTGCGATTTCAGCCGGGTGGAGCTATAAAGGGGATGGCTCTTGAATAAATCTTAATGTGAACTGGCCCACCGCCTCCCTGCGGTGGGCCTTTTTGCGTTTGGGGGTCCACCCGGTTCGGGATATATGCCACGGCATGGATTATCAACTTGGTGTAACGATTCTCAACTCGCTCAACCGATCTGAGACAGCATGCCCCGGCATGGACGGGCTTGGTCCAAGGGCTTTGGTAGAACTACAAACTTGCTCATCAACCTTTGAGTATATATCTGCAAGATCCCGGTGCTTCGTGCGTTGGCCCGTCTGCGACCAGTGCCGGGCCGTTGTTGAGCTGCACGCCCGGCCCGGCCCGGCGGCCCCGGCCCCGTAGGCCAGACATGGCTAGGGGGCCTTGCGGCCCCCCGTCATCACCCCCTGGAGTAGGAACCCGGTGGACTAGGCAGCCAGCCCAAGCAGCGCCTCGATCCGGCCGGCCATGGTGCCCACAGCCTCCGCCTGGATGCCAGCCTCTATCGCCTCATAGTGCTTTTGCGTGGTCCGGATATCGGTGTGCCCTACGTTGCGCGACACCACTGTGAGGGGGATTTTCTGGCGGACGGCGAAGTTAATGTACACGCTGCGGAGGCTGTGAGGCACCAGCCGCCGCTCCAGGCCCCCGGCCCGGCAGGCGGTGTCCAGATACTCCGCGCAATTGGCGATCTCGGTGCCGGTCTGGCTTGGGAACACGAGTGCCCCGGTGTAGCCAAGGGTGGCGCGGAGTTCAGCCGCCTGCCGGAGGACATCAAGGGCCAGGGGAGACAGGTAGATGGACCGGGGCTTGCCGCTGGCGCGGTCCGTCTTGTGCTCGTCAACCTGAGCCACGGTGTCCTTGATATCCGTGATGTGGAGCGTTTGCGCCTCCATCTTTCTGCACCCGGTGTGCAACAAGAATTCGAGCATCAGGTAACCACCCGGCCAGCGGATGGGGATGTCGTTGGTGCCCGGCCGCGCCCGGCGGCCCTTCACCCATGCCGCCTTGCCCGCCTGAATGCCCTTCAGCAGGGCCACGATCTCCGCGTCGGACAGGTTTGTGGCGTAGCTGCTGCGGTCCTTCACCCGGAGGTCGCGGGTGTCCTCTATGAGGTGGCTGGCGGCATTCACCAGGGGCAGCCCATCCCGGCCGAATTTCGGCAGGACACGCTCCCGGTCGCAGTAGTTCCAGGCGGCCCGGTACCAATGGACCAACTTGCGCCCGGCCTCGCGCCCGGCGAGGTTATATTTCCGGACCACGGCCAGCAGGATGTGACGGCTGGCGTCCACCACCGGGAGGTCCCCATATTCGTGCAAGAGGGGCTTCATCATGGACCTGATGCCCGCCTCGGTGGTCCGCTCCCGGCGCTTCCGGGTGGCGTCCTTGATCTTTCCCTTGATGTAGTGCTCCACCATCTGGCTGATGGTTTCCACCGGGGCCGGGGTGGCGACCACCGCCGGTGCCGCCGTGCCCTTGCCAAGCTCGGCATTGAACTGATCGGCCCTGGCCTTAGCCTGGAGGTAGGTCAGGCCGGTCACCCCAGTGGGATCGAAGATGCCGATGATGCTGGTGGTGCCCCCTGGCCCGCGCCAGTCCCACACATGGCGACCGGATCGCGCGACCTTCAGCCGAAGGTGCTGTGTCTCATGATCGGTATGGTAGACCTGCGCCTTATCCGGGGGGCAGGTCAGTTTATGGGCTTCGGTGCGAAGGCGGGTGGTGGCCATGCGGGGCTCCTTGGGGTGCAGACATGGGCGATGTCCTCCATGTATAACATGTATGAGTCAGGGTCAAAACTCATACATCTCATACAGGCACGGGCCTATATCTACCTTATGGCGAGCATCAACTGGCCTAATTCAAGCTGTTCGCTGGCAAGACACCCGGATGCCAGCCGGGGCAGAATCAACTGGGAGGTGAGTGATGGCATCCAACTCGGTTCGGATCGCGGTGCTGCCGGGGGACGGCATCGGCACGGAGGTCACAGAGGCAACCCTGGCAGTTCTGGAGCCCCTGGCCCGCCGCCACGGCATCGGTCTAGCGACCGAGATCGTCCCGGCTGGCGCGTTCCACTATCAGGCCATCGGGGAGGCGTTCCCGGAGGCCAGTTTCCGCGCTGCTGAAGCCTCTGACGCTATCCTATTGGGAGCAATGGGCTGGCCCGGCATCAGGCAAGCGGACGGCACGGAGATCGCACCGCAGCTAGACCTTCGGTTCCGCCTCCAACTGTATGCCGGGGTGCGCCCGGTGCGGGCCATCCCTGGTGTTCCTTTAGCCCTGGCCGATCCCCGTGCGGCGGACATCGATTTCGTCCTAATCCGCGAAAGCACCGAGGGCTTGTTCTATTCCAGGGGCAAAGGGCTCGTGATGGCGGATATGGCGGAGGAGACTCTGCGCATCACCCGCTCAACCACAGAGAAGCTAGCCCGGTTTGCCTTCCGGCTGGCGGAGAGGCGCGCACAACGGTCCGGAAAGCGCCCATTTGTGACGCTGGTGGACAAGGCGAATGTCTTCCGCGCCTTCGCCTTCATGCGCGCGGTCTTCGACGGCGTCGCGGCGGAATTTCCCGAGGTGGAGAGTGGCCACCACTATGTCGATGCCATGGCGCTCGACCTGGTGCGCCGCCCCTGGGCCTTCGACGTACTGCCGACCGAGAACATGTTCGGCGACATCCTCTCCGACCTCGCTGCAGGTTTGGTGGGCGGCATGGGCTTCTCCCCCTCGGCCGATATCGGCGACGAACACGCGGTATTCCAGCCAGCGCATGGCACCGCGCCCGACATCGCCGGGCAGGGCATCGCCAACCCGACGGCGATGCTGCTCTCGGCGGCGATGATGCTCGACTGGCTCGCCAGCCGCGGCGCGGGCGAAGCCTTCGCGGAGGCTGGGGCCGAGTTGGAGAGGGCGGTCGATGCTGCCTTCGCCGCCGGACTGCGCACCGCCGATATCGGCGGCGGCGACGGCACGGCGGCGGTGGTGCGGGAGGTGATGGAACGGCTCGTCCGGTGATCTCCCGCCGCGCCCTGCTGGAGGGTGCCGCGGCGGCTGGCGGGGCGCGGGCGGCAGTCGCGGTGATCGCCGTGCTCGGCGGGTTGCCGGCGGCGCCGGCCGCCGCCGCGCCGCCCGCCCTTCCGCGGGACGGGCGGCGGGTGGTCGTCGTTGGCGCCGGCATCGCCGGGCTGGTCGCGGCATTGGAGATGCAGCGGGCCGGCTGGTGGGTGCGGGTGCTGGAGGCTGCCCCACGGCCCGGCGGCCGCTGCATGACGCTGCGCGCCGGCGATGTGGTCGAAGAGGAAGGCGGGCCGGCGCAGCGCGTTGCCTGGGATGCTGCGCCGCATCTCTATGCCAATCCAGGGCCGGCGCGCATCCCGCACCACCACCGCGGCATCCTGGGCTACTGCCGAACGCTTGGCGTTCCTTTGGAGGTGTTGGTCGACGAGAACCGGGCGGCGCTGCTCGAAGCCTCCACCGGACCGGTGCCGATGCGGCGGGTGCAGGCCGACCTGCGCGGCCTGATCGCCGAACTTGCCGCCAAGGGCCTGGAGCGCGGCACCGCCGAGGCGCCGCTCGGCGAGGGCGATCTCGATGCGCTGCGGGCCATGCTGCGCCGCTTCGGCGCCCTCGGACGGGACATGCGCTACCACGGCACGTCGCGTGCCGGCTGGGTGGAGCCGCCTAGCGCCGGCCTCGGCCCGCCGCGTGCCATGGCGCCGCTCGATCCGCGCCTGCTGCTGGAGCCGGCGCTCTGGGAAGGGGCTGCCTTCGCCGAAGGGGTCGATTACGCGGCGACCATGCTGCAGCCGGTCGGCGGCATGGACCGCATCGCCGCCGCTCTTGCCGCGACGGTCGGCGATGCGCTGGTGACGGGGGCGGAGGTGCTCTCCCTCCGCCGCACGGAATCGGGCGCGCGCGTCGCCTGGCGCGGCATCGATGGCGCGGTGCGCGAGGAGGAGGCGCTGCGCATCCTCCTCGCCCTGCCGGCGCCGGTCCTGGCGCAGCTCGACTCCGACCTTTCGGCGGAGCGGAAGGCAGGATTCGCCGCGCTGCATCAGGCTGCGGCTGCCAAGCTCGCCTTCCAGTGCGGCCGCCGCTTCTGGGAGGAGGATCATGCCATCTATGGCGGCATCTCCTGGCTGCCGCGTGAGGCGACGCAGCTCTGGTACCCGTCGCACGGCTTCCATGCCGCGAGAGGCATCCTGATCGGCGCCTATATCTGGGACGACAAGATTGGCGAGCGCTTCGGTGCCCGCAGCCCCGCCGAACGCGCCGCCGTCGTCGCGGCCGATGGCGAGGTGCTGCATCCCGGCCTCTCGCGCGAAGTCTCGAAGCCGGTGTCCATCGCCTGGCGCCGCATGCCTCGCGCCCGCGGCGCCTGGACGGAATGGACCGCGGAGCAGCGCCGCAGCCTCTACCCGCTGCTGCGAAGCCCGGAAGGCCCCTACCACTTCGCCGGAGACTATCTTTCCTGGTTCACCGGCTGGCAGGAAGGTGCGGTGCTCTCCGCCTGGGCCGCACTCGAACAGATGGCCTAGAAATCCACGCTGAGGATCACCTTGCCGAGCCAGCGGTCGCTGGCATGGGTCAGCCCGTGGCCGAGGCCGAAATGCAGGGCGAATCGGTTGCTGATCTTGATGTCCGTCGTGACGAAGAGCTGGTGCGACTGCTGCGGCAGCCCCTCACCACGGCTGATGCGGCCGAAATCCATGTAGTGCTCGAGCCCAAGCCAGACGATCGGCGCCACCTGCCGCACGCCGCGCACCGAGGGCACGAAGACCGGTCCACCTTGACCAAGCGGAAAGACCACGGCTGGGTTGAGGATGAGCTGCCAGGGCCCGCTGCGCATGTCGATGATGGGCCGCAGGGTCAACGCCAGATTGGCCTCGGCAAAGCGGAGCGACTGGTAGCCGAACTCGACATCCATGCCATAGGCGAAGGGCCTGGTGTCGGCGCCGGGGCTGATGAAGCTGTTGCGCAGCTTGAAGCCGCCATCGAAGGTGTCGCCGGAGAATTCCCGTGCGACGGGCAGCAGCAGCGCCACCTCGTGCCAGGGCGCGGTGGCGAAGCCGAGCTCGGCCGTCGCCAGCACCCCGTTGCGTGGCGCGCCATCGCCGAGCCGGCCGCGGCGGCCGGCATTCAGGTGGATGTTGAGGTCGGGCTTGCCCGGTTCGGCGATGCGCCCGTCATAGACCTGGAATTCGTCGAAGCCGGCAGCGCCGGCGGGCGAGGCCAGCAACAGCGCGGCGAGGGCGAGGGCAAGCCGCTTCATCGGGCGGCCGGCGCGATCACCGCCCATGTCGTCGTCACATGCACGGCAACCTCCTCGCTGTTTTCCGCACGGATCATGATCTCGCCGAACACCATGCGCCTGCCGCGCTTGACGAGCCGCGCCTCGGCCAGCACCGGGCCGCTGCCGGCAGGGCGGAGGAAATTCACCGTCATGGTGGAAGTGACGCTGTTGTCGCGCCCATCGTTCACCGAGAGCAGTGCCGCCCACATGGCCACATCGGCAAGCCCCATCAGCGCCGGGCCGGAGAGCGTGTCGCCCGGCCGCAGCAGCCGCGCCGAGGCCGGCAGCCGCAGCACGGCGCGGCCGCCTTCGGCCTCGAGCAATTCGACGCCCCAGTCCTCGGCGAGCGGCACGCCGCGACGGATCACGGCGAGCATGGTGGCGAGATCCATCAGCGTCCTTCCAGCACGCGGCCGATGCAGGGGTTGCGGCCCATCCAGTAGCAGAGCTCGGCCGGCCGGGCGATGCGATAGAGCGCGAGGTCGCAGCGCAGCCCCGGCGCCAGGCGGCCGCGGTCGGCGAGGCCCAGCGCCGCCGCCGCCTCGGCCGTCGCGCCGCGCAGCGCCTCGGTGACGGTGAGGCGATAGAGCGTGCAGGCGAGGTTCAGCATCAGCAGCAGGGAGAGGGCAGGGGAGGAGCCCGGGTTCATGTCGGTGCTGACCGCCATCCGGACACCTGCCGCCCGCATCGCGGCGATGTCGGGGATGCGGGTTTCGCGGAGGAAGAGCGTCGCACCCGGCAGCAGCACGGCAACGGTGCCGGCGCGGCCCATTGCGGCAAGGCCCTCGCCATTCGCATGTTCCAGGTGATCGACCGATAGCGCGCCGCAGGCGGCGCCGAGCGCGGCGCTGCCCATGTCGCCATGCTGGTCGCCGTGCAGCTTGACCGGCAGGCCGGCACGTCGCGCGGCGGCGATCACCAGCCGCGCATCCTCCGTGCCGAAGGCAAGCGGGTCGTGGAAGATGTCGACGGCATCCGCGAGGCCGCACGCGGCAGGCACCATCTCCTCCGCCACCAGCCGCGCGTAGTCGGCGCGGCGGCCGGTGAATTCCGGCGGCACGGCATGCGCGGCGAGCAGCGTCGTCCGCACCGCGACAGGCAGGCTTTCGCCGAGGCGGCGGGCGGCGCGGAGCTGGCGCAGCTCCGCCGACTGCTCCAGCCCATAGCCGGATTTGATCTCGATGGTGGTGACGCCCTCGGCCATCAGCGCCTCGGCGCGGGGAAGGGCGGCGGCGAGCAGCGCCTCCTCGCTCGCCGCCCGCGTCGCGCGGACGGTGGAGAGGATGCCGCCGCCCGCCCTGAGGATCGCCTGGTAGTCCTCGCCGGCCAGCCGCCGCTCGAACTCGTCGGCGCGGTCGCCGCCGAAGACGAGATGGGTGTGGCAGTCGATCAGCCCGGGCAGGATCCAGGCGCCGCCGCAATCCGTCGTCTCGATCCCGCAGCCCGGCAGCGCGGCCCGCGGCCCGACCCAGGCGATGCGGCCGTCCTTCGCGGCAATGGCGCCGTCCTCGACGATGCCGAGTTCCGCGCCCTGCATCGTCGCCAGGTGGGCGTTCAGCCAGACGCGGTCGAACATCAGGCGATCTCCACCAGGGCGGCGAAGCGGCCGCGTTCGACCAGCGCCTTCACGGCGGCAATGTCGGGCGCCATGGCACGGTCCGCATCCCAGGCGGCGGCAGCCTCCCGCACCAACCCATGCGCCGCCTCGATGGAATGCGCGCTTTGCAGCGGACGATGGAATTCGAGGCCCTGCGCCGCGGCCAGCAGCTCGATCGAGAGGATGCCGGCCAGGTTGTCCGCCATGTCGTGCAGCCGGAGCGCGGCGCCGGTCGCCATGCTGACATGGTCCTCCTGGTTGGCGCTGGTCGGGATGCTGTCGGTGCTGCGCGGCACGGCCAGTGCGCGGTTCTCCGCGGTGAGCGCGGCGGCCGTGACATGCGCGATCATGAAGCCGGAGTTGACGCCGCCATCGCGGACAAGGAAGGCCGGCAGGCCGGAGAGCACCGGATCGGTCAGCAGGGCGATGCGCCGCTCGCTGATCGCACCGAGTTCGGCGAGCGCCAGCGCCATGGTGTCGGCGGCGAAAGCCACCGGCTCCGCATGGAAATTGCCGCCTGACAGAACTTCGTCGCCGACAACCAGCGGATTGTCGGTGACCGCATTCGCCTCCCGCTCCAGCACCTGGGCCGCCTGGCCGAGCAGGTCGAGACAGGCGCCGGCGACCTGGGGCTGGCAGCGCAGCGAATAGGGGTCCTGCACGCGCGGGTCGCCCTCGCGGTGGCTTTCGCGGATCTGGCTGCCGGCGAGCAGCTCGCGCAGTGCCGCCGCCACGCGGATCTGCCCCGGCTGGCCGCGCAGGGCATGGATGCGTACATCGAAGGGCGTGTCGCTGCCGCGTGCCGCATCGACCGACATGGCGCCGGCGACGAGCGCCGTCCGCAGCAGGTCCTCCGCGGCGAAGAGGCCGGCGAGCGCCAGCGCGGTGCTCACCTGCGTGCCGTTGAGCAGCGCCAGCCCCTCCTTCGGGCCGAGGGCGAAGGGTGCGAGTCCGGCCGCCGCCAGCGCCTCCGGTCCCCGCAGGACCCGGTCGCCTTGGAAGGCCTCGCCCTCGCCGATGAGAAGCAGTGCCATATGGGCGAGTGGCGCCAGGTCACCCGAGGCGCCGACCGAGCCGCGGGCCGGGATGGCGGGAAGGATGTCGGCCGCGAGCAGGGCCAACAGCGCCTCGATCACCGCCGGCCGGATGGCGGAAGCGCCGCGCGCCAGCGAGGCCGCCTTCAGCCCGAGCACCAGCCGCACCACCGGCGCCGGCAGCAGCGGCCCGGTGCCGGCGGCATGGCTGCGGAGCAGGTTCAGCTGCAACTGGGCAAGCTGCGCCGGGCCAATCCGCGTGCCGGCCAGCTTGCCGAAGCCGGTATTGACGCCGTAGAGCGCCTCGCCGGTCGCCAGCCGGGCCTCGAGCGCGGTGACGCTCGCCTGCGCCACCGCCTGCCAGCCGGGGGCAAGCTCCAACGCCTCGCCCTGCATCACGGCCCGCCACTGGCCGAGCCTGGCCTTGCCCGGAATGACCGTCATCGCCCCTCCTTCGGCGGATCAGCCAAGGCCCGGCAGATCGAGCCCATGCTCCCGCGCGCAGTCGATGGCGATCTCGTAGCCCGCATCGGCATGGCGCATCACCCCCGTCGCGGGGTCGTTCCACAGGACGCGCTTCAGCCGCCGTGCCGCATCCGCGGTGCCGTCGCAGACGATGACCATCCCCGCATGCTGGCTGAATCCCATCCCCACGCCGCCGCCATGATGCAGCGAAACCCAGGTGGCGCCGGAGGCGGTGTTGAGCAGCGCATTCAGCAGCGGCCAATCGGAGACGGCGTCCGAGCCGTCCCGCATCGCCTCCGTCTCCCGGTTGGGCGAGGCAACGCTGCCAGAATCCAGGTGGTCCCGTCCGATGACGACCGGCCCGATCTCGCCGCGCGCCACCATCTTGTTGAAGGCGAGGCCGAGCCGGTCCCGCTGGCCGAGCCCGACCCAGCAGATCCGCGCCGGCAGGCCCTGGAAGCTGATCCGCGCGCGCGCCATGTCGAGCCAGCGATGCAGGTGCGGGTCATCCGGGATCAGCTCCCGCACCTTGGCGTCCGTCCTGTAGATGTCCTCCGGGTCGCCGGAGAGCGCCGCCCAGCGGAAGGGACCGATGCCGCGGCAGAAGAGCGGCCGGATATAGGCCGGCACGAAGCCCGGGAAGCCGAAGGCGTCCGCCAGCCCCTCCTCCTTCGCCATCTGCCGGATGTTGTTGCCGTAATCGAGCACCTTGGCGCCCATCCGCTGGAAATCCAGCATCGCCTGCACATGGGCCACCATGCTGCGCCGCGCGGCGGCGGCGACGGCGGCCGGGTCGCTCTCCCGCTTCGCCGCCCATTCGGCGAGCGTCCAGCCCGCCGGCAGGTAGCCATTGGCCGGGTCATGCGCCGAGGTCTGGTCGGTGACGATGTCCGGCACGACGCCGCGGCGGACCAGCTCCGGGAAGACCTCCGCCGCGTTGCCGAGCAGCCCGACGCTGATCGCGCGGCGCTCGGCGCAGGCGGCGCGGATCATGGCCAGCGCCTCATCGAGGTTGTCCGCCCTGTGGTCGAGGTATTTGGTCTCCAGCCGCTTCTCGATGGAGGAAGGCTGGCATTCGACCGCAAGCACGCAGGCCCCGGCGAAGACGCCCGCCAGCGGCTGCGCGCCCCCCATGCCGCCGAGGCCGCCGGTCAGGATCCAGCGGCCCGCGAGGTCGCCGCCGAAATGCTGCCGCCCGGCCTCGGCGAAGGTCTCGTAGGTGCCCTGCACGATCCCCTGGCTGCCGATATAGATCCAGGAGCCGGCCGTCATCTGGCCGTACATCATGAGCCCCTTGCGGTCGAGTTCGGAGAAATGCTCCCAGCTTGCCCAGCGCGGCACCAGGTTGCTGTTGGCGATCAGCACGCGCGGCGCATCCGCATGGGTCTCGAAGACGCCGACCGGCTTGCCGGACTGCACCAGCAGCGTCTGGTCCTCGCGCAGGCGGCGCAGGACCTCGACGATGCGCTCGTAGCTGGCCCAGTCGCGCGCGGCGCGGCCGATGCCGCCATAGACGACGAGCTCGCCCGGCCGCTCCGCGACCTCGGCATCGAGGTTGTTCATCAGCATCCGCAGCGGCGCTTCCGTCGTCCAGTGCAGGGCGGAGCGGTCGAGCCCGCGCGGCGCGCGGATCGCGGGAGAATTGCGCAGCCGTGAGTTCGTCAGGTCGGTCATTGCCTGATGATAAGCCGATCGGCTCTCCGCGTCAGCCATCCCGCCGCTATGGCCCGAGGCACAGCAACAGTGTTCACCGGTTGGGGAAGAACCGCCGGGCAAGGTCCAACAGCAGCCAGCAGCCCATCGCCCAGGCAGCGCCGAGGCACCAGCCGGCCAGCACGTCGCTTGGCCAGTGCACGCCGAGATAGACCCGGCTGCCGCCGACCACCAGCGTCAGCAGCACCGCGGCGGCGAGGATGTAGCCGCGCTCCCGGCGCCGCTCGGCCCCTCCGGCCAGGAGGGCGCCCAGGGTGAGGAAGCCGACGGCCGAGAGCATGGCATGGCCGCTCGGGAAGCTGCTCGTCTCCACCTCGACCAGGTGCGCGACGAGGCTCGGCCTCGGCCGGTCGAAGCCGTGCTTCAGCAGGGTATTCAGCAGCAGCCCGCCGGGCAGGGCGAGCAGCATCAGCGTGACGGAGCGCCATCGCCGCCGCAGCACCAGCCACCCCAGCGCCACCAGTGAAAGCAGGCCGAGGACCGGGATGCCGCCGAGAGCAGTGAGGTCCCGCATCGTCAGCTCGAGCCAGGGCGGGCCGAGCGGGTCTGCCGGGTCGGCCGGGTTGCGTAGCGCCAGCAGCACGGCCTCGTCGATGTGGCGACCTTCGCCCTCCAGCACCTCCATCAGCTCGAGGAAGCCGAACAACCCGCCAGCGCAAACCGCAAGCGCCAGCAGCGGCACCATTTGGCCAAGGCGCAGGGGCAAGGGGCGGGGTTCGGCGGGACCGGGCATGCGGCATCGTTCCGTGATATCGATCCGCAGGCAACCTCCGGCCGCCTCGCCGGTTGCATCGCCGCAACAGGTCGAAGCCGGGACATTCCGATAATGCATGACCAGGGCCGTGCTCTGCTGATCGTGAACCGCCAGGCGCGCCGCGGCGCCGAAGCGGTGGAGGCGGCGCATGACGCGCTGGAGATGGCGGGCCTCTCCGTCGCCCGCTTCGAGACACCGCCCAGCATGGGCTGCGCCGAGGCCGTCACCTCCGGCCTCGCCCGCTTCGGCACGGAGGCGGGGGGCATCGACCGCATCGTCATCGGCGGTGGCGACGGCACCCTGAACGGCGCCATCCCCGGCCTGCTGAAGGCGGGGCTGCCCTTCGGCATCCTGCCCCTCGGCACGGCGAACGACCTTGCGCGGAGCCTCGGCATCCCGCTCGAGCTGGAGGCGGCGGCGCAGGTCATCGCCACGGAGCAGCCGCGGCCGGTCGATCTCGGCGAGGTCAACGGGCACCGCTACTTCAACGTCGCCAGCGTCGGATTCAGCGCGGAACTGGCGGGCGAGCTGAAGGCCGAGGCGAAGCAGCGCTGGGGTACCTTCGGCTATGGCATCGCCGCATTTCGCCTGCTGCGCCGCGCCCGGCCCTTCACCGCGACGCTGATCCATGACGGCCAGGTACGGCGGGTAAAGACCATCCAGGTCTCGGTCGGCAACGGCCGGCACTATGGTGGCGGAATGACCATCGCCGAGGATGCGCGGCCGGATGACGGCCTGTTCGACGTCTACAGCCTCGAGGTCGCGCACTGGTGGCGGCTGGTGGCGCTGATTCCCTGGCTGCGCAGCGGCACCCAGGGCCGCTGGCACGATGTCCGCGCCTTCCGCACCACTGGGCTGGAGCTGCGGACGCGGAAGCCTCGGCCCGTCAACACGGATGGCGAGCTGACGACGCATACGCCGGCCATCTTCCGCCTGCACCGGGCGGCGCTGCGGGTCTTCGCGCCGCCGGGGTGAGGGGCCATGATGCCCCGATGCCCGACTTCCACGCCCCCGCCGCCCTGCTGCCCGACGGATGGGCGGCGGATGTCCTCATCGCCGCCGATGCCGCCGGCACCATCACCGCCGTCACCCCCGGCACGGCGCCGGGCGCGGCGCGGCGCCTGCACGGCGCGCTGATCCCCGGCCTGCCGAACCTCCACTCCCACAGTTTCCAGCGCGCCATGGCGGGGGCGACGGAACGGCGCAGCCCGGAAGGGCAGGACAGCTTCTGGTCCTGGCGCGAGGTGATGTACCGCTTCGGCGAGCGCCTCGGCCCGGAGGAGGCGGAGGCGATCGCCGCCCAGCTCCAGGTTGAGCTGCTGGAAGGCGGCTTCACCAGCCTCGCCGAATTCCACTACCTGCACCACCAGCCGGACGGGGCGCCCTATGCCGAGCCCGCCGAGATGGCGCTGCGCAACCTCGCCGCCGCCCGCCGCACTGGAATCGGGCTGACCCTGCTGCCGGTGCTCTACCGGCATGGCGGCATCTTCGGCCGCCCGCCCGCGCCGGGGCAGCGGCGCTTTCTCAACGACCTCGATGCGTATCTGCGGATTGTCGAGGCGTGCCGCCTGGCGGTGGCGGGCGACCCGCAGGCGGCGGTCGGCCTCGCCCCGCACAGCCTGCGCGCGGTGACGCCGGAGATGCTGGCGGCAGTGGCAACCGAGGCCGGCCCGCTGCACATCCACATCGCCGAGCAGCAGCGCGAGGTGGCGGAATGCCTGCTCGCCACCGGCGCCCGCCCGGTGCAGTGGCTGCTCGACAACGCGCCGGTCGATGACCGCTGGTGCCTGATCCATGCGACCCACATGAACCCCGCCGAGACGGCGGCGCTCGCCGCGACCGGCGCCGTCGCCGGCCTCTGCCCGACCACCGAGGCCTCGCTCGGCGACGGCTTCTTCCCACTGCCCGCCTGGCTCGCCGCCGGCGGCCGCTTCGGCGTCGGCACCGACAGCCATGTCGGCACCGCCGCCCGCGACGAGCTCCGCCTGCTGGAAACCGGCCAGCGCCTGCTGCTGCAATCCCGCGCGGTCGCCGCGAGCGAGGCGCTGCCGCATCCCGGCCGCTTCCTGCTGGACGGCGTGCTGGCCGGCGGCGCCATCGCCTGCGGCCGCCCGGTCGGCGCCATCGCCTCAGGCCGCCGCTGCGACCTGCTGGAACTCGATACGGATCACCCCCTGCTCGCCGGCCATGCAGGCGACGGCCTGCTGGATGCCTGGGTCTTCTCCGGCCAGGCCAACCCGATCCGCACCGTCATCGTGGGCGGCCGACCGGTGGTGGAGGGCGGGCGGCACGTCGAGGCGGAGGCGATCGCCGCTACTTACGGGCAGGTCATGCGCCGCCTCCTGACCTGACGTTCCGGGCCCGCGTCCCCATCTGATGGGGGATGGCCGCCCCGCTCCTCGACATCCGCCGCATCTATCTCGAACCCGCGGCGGCCGCCCTGCCGCGCGGCCAGGCGGTCGTCGCCCGCTTCCCCGATGCCGAGCGCATCGAGGTCGCCTCCCACTGGCGCATCCCCGAATTGCGCGAGGCCGAGCCGGAGGACTACCTCCGCCCCAAGCGCGAGGTGCTCGTCCTCGGCGTGAAGAAGGGCCTTCCCTTCCGCCCCAACGGCCGCAGCGCCGACTTCATCGCGCCCTCCAGCTCCAATGGCTGCGCCATGGCCTGCGCCTATTGCTACGTCGCCCGCCGCAAGGGCCACGCCAACCCGATCACCGTCTTCGCCAATATCGAGCAGATCATGGCCGCCACCGCCCGCCACGCCGCCAAGCAGGGGCCGAAGCCGGAGCCGAACCAGGTCGACCCGCGCGACTGGGTCTACGACCTCGGCGAGAACGGCGATCTCTCGGTCGATGCGCTCATCTCCGACAATGTCCGCGACCTCGTCGCCCTCTTCCGCACCCTGCCCAACGCCAAGGGCAGCTTCGCCACCAAGGGCGTCACCCCAGCGCTGCTCGGCTACGACCCGCAGGGCCGCACCCGCATCCGCATGTCGCTGATGCCGCATGGCATGGCGAAGCTGCTCGATGTCCGCGCCCCCTCCATCGCCGAGCGCATGGCCTTCGTCCCCGAGCTGCACCGCGCCGGCTACGAAGTTCATCTCAACTTCTCTCCCGTCGTGCTGCACGAGGGATGGGAGGCGGAATGGACCGCGCTCTTCGCGGAACTCGACGCCGTGCTGCCCGCTGCGGTGAAGCAGCAACTGGCCGCCGAGATCATCATGCTGACCCACAACGAGGCGCTGCACGACGTCAACCTCGCCTGGCACCCGAAGGCCGAGGAGATGCTCTGGCGCCCCGACATCCAGGAGGAGAAGCGCTCCGAGGCGGGCGGGGTGAACCTCCGCTACCGCACCGGCTGGAAGGGCCGCTGGCTCGCCCGCTTCCAGGCGCTCCTCGCGCGGCACATGCCCTATTGCCGGGTGCGCTATGCCTTTTGACGCCGCCCCACCGCGCCTCTGGGTGCCGAAGCGCGTCCTGGCGACGCCCGCCGCCCTCGCCTGGCCGGAAGGCGCCGCCATGGCCGAGCGCGCCGCCGCCCTCGGCGCCGAGCTGGTCTGGCTGAAGTCCGACCGCCTCACCGGCCTGCCCGACACCTACCGCGACGCCAAGACGACCCTCGCTTTGGTCGTCGCCCCGCCGAGCAAGCGCCGCCCCCAGCCCATCCCGCCGAGCGCCGACTTCCGCTTCGACCTCGCCGCCGGCTGCCCGGCGCATTGCCAGTACTGCTACCTCGCCGGCTCGCTCGCCGGCCCGCCCATCATCCGCGCCTATGCCAACCTGCCCGAGATCCTGGCGGAATTGCCCCCGCTGCTCGGCCAGGGCCGCGTCACCTCGACCGATGCGGCGAGGGTAGGGGAGGGCACCACCTTCGAATGCTCCTGCTACACCGACCCGCTGGCGCTCGAGCACATCACCGGCGCGCTCGCCACCGCCATCCGCCGTTTCGGCGAATGGGAGGCGCCCGTGCAGCTCCGCTTCACCACCAAATACGATGCGGTGGAGCCGCTGCTCGGCCTGCCGCACAACCGCCGCACGCGCATCCGCTTCTCGCTGAACGCCGCCGGCGCCGAGCGCTTCGAGGGCGGCGCGCCGCGCATGCCGGCCCGGCTCGGCGCGATGCGGCGGATGGCCGAGGCCGGCTACCGCATCGGCCTCACCATCGCACCGATCCTCCCCATCCCCGGCTGGGAGGCGCAGTACGACCGGCTCCTGGCGGACTGCGCCGCGGCGCTCGACGGCATCCCCGACCCTGACCTCACCGTCGAGCTCATCACCCACCGCTTCACCGAGTCCTCGCGCAAGATCCTACGCGACTGGTATCCCGGCAGCCGCCTCGAGATGGAGGATGCTAGCCGCAGCCGGAAGACCACCAAATTCGGCGGCATCAAATACGTCTTCCCGCGCGAGCAGATGGCCGCCCTCCGGCGCGGGATCGAAGCGAGCCTCGCCCGCCACCTGCCCCAGGCCCGCCGCCTTTACTGGACCTGAGCCGCCACCCCCTGCCATAACGCAGCCGGGAAGAACGCCCGCTCCACGGCACACCTGCAACCAGGGAGGAGCGGCATGCACCGCCTCGTCACCGCGGCCCTCGCCGCGCTCATCGCCATGTCCGCGCCCGCGCTGGCGCAGACTCGCTGGGTCATGGCCACCGCCTATCCGGACGCCAATTTCCACACCCAGACCGTCCGCGCCTTCCTCGCCGATATCGAGGCCGCGGCGCCCGGCAAGCTCGCCGTCCAGCTCCACAGCAATGCCTCGCTGATGCCGCTGACGCAGATCAAGCGCGGCGTGCAGACCGGCCAGATCCAGCTCGGCGAATTCCTCCTCGGCGCCTATGGCAACGAGGACCCGATCTACGAGGTCGACTTCATCCCCTTCCTCGCCAGCAATTGGACCGAGGGGAGGGCGCTCGGCCAGGCGATCGAGCCCGCCATCCGCGCCCGGCTGGAGCGCCAGGGTCTCACCGCCCTCTACATGGTCCCCTGGCCAAGCCAGGCCCTCTACAGCCGCACCGAGTTGCGCAGCGTGGAGGACCTCCGCGGCAGCCGCTTCCGCGCCCAGACGCCGATCATCGCCCGCATGGCGGAGCTACTCGGCGCGACGCCGGTGCTGGTCCAGGCGGCCGACATCCCGCAGGCCTTCGCCACCGGCATCGTCAACGCCATGGTGACGAGCGCGCAGACCGGCGTCGACAGCGCCGCCTGGGACTATTCGAAATACTTCTACAACATCGGCTTCACCCTGACCCGCAACGTGGTCGTGGCGAATACCCGCGCCCTCCGCTCGCTCGACGCGGCGACCCAGGCCGCCATCGCCGCCGCCGCCGAGCGCGCCGCAGCCCGCGGCCTGGAAGCCTCCCAGGCCTCCGAGCGCGAGATGACGGCCCGCCTCCAGGCCCATGGCATGCAGGCCCCGGCGCCGAGCGAGACCCTCATGTCCGGCCTCCGCGCCATCGGCGCGAAGCAGGAGGAAGAATGGCTCGCCAAGGCCGGTCCCGACGGGCGGGCGATGCTGGAGCGCTACCGCGCCCTGCTGCGTCCGTAGCGGCTCAGGCGGTGTTGTCGTCGGGCAGCGCCGCCACATGGTCGTGGATGGCGCCGGCGGTGGTGATCCACACCTCGCCCCGCCGCGCCGCGATCGCCGCCAGCGCCCCCCGCAGCGCCCGGAGCCGGTAGGGCTGGCCGATGATGTAGGGGTGCAGCGCAATCCCCATCACCTGCGCGATGCCGTCGCGCGCCACCTGCTCCTGCCGCTCCTCGAAATCCGCCAGCACCATCGCGGCGAACTGCTCCGCGCCGTCCTTCCGAGCCACCACGGAGGGGATGTCGTTCACCTCCTGCGGGTAGGGGATGGCAAGCAGCCGCCCGGACCGCGTCCGCATCCAGACCGGCTGGTCGTCCATGCACCAGTTCAGCGTGTAGCGGTAGCCAGCCTCGGCCAGCAGGTCCGGCGTCACCCGGCTCTCGGCGATCCAGGGCGAGAGCCAGCCGCGCGGCGCGACCCCCTCCTGCGCCAGGATCGCCGCCGTGCTCTCCGCGATCAGCGCCCGCTCCTGCCCCTCGTCCAGGACGGATTGCCGCTCGCTATTGGTGCGGCCATGCCCGGCGATCTCATCGCCCCGCGCCCGGTGCGCGGCAACGAGCTGCGGCGCGTGGTCATACATCGCGCTGTTGAGCAGCACCGTCGCCGGCAGGCCGAGCGCATCGAGCAGCTCGATCAGCCGCCAGGCGCCGACCCGGTTGCCGTAATCCCGCCAGGCATGATTCAGCACATCCGGCTGCGGCCCGCCGGGCGCCAGCTCCGCCCCCAGCCCCTCGCCGAAGGCGAAATGCTCGAGATTGATCCCGAGATAGACCGCGAGCTTCGCCCCGCCCGGCCAGGCCTGGCGCGGCCGTCCGGGCCAGGGGACGTAGTCGAAGCGGCCATGGCTCGGCAACAAGGCAGGGGCTCCCGCAACGGATGGACATCATCTGCCCGGCGTCTTGCAGTGGTTCAAGGTGACGAAGCCCCAACCGGCCCTTAATATGCGGCATGACTTCCTCCTCGGCGGGCCGGCAGGACGCAGCGCGCGCCCTACTGCGTCGCGAATCCCGGGCCCTGCGCGGCCGTGTCCTGCTGCCCGTCCTGCTGGGCGTGGCTGCTACCGCCTGCGCCCTCGGCACCACTTGGCTGACGGCGCGGCTGCTGGCCGTCCTGCTCGGCAGCCCCGGCGCGGGCTGGCCGGAACTCGCCGCCGCCGCGGCGCTGGCGCTGCTCGGCGCCGCCCTCGGCCTCGCCCAGGAACGCGCCCAGCTTGCCGCCGGCGAGGCCGCCCGCACCCGGCTTCGCGACATGACCTTCGCCCGGCTCCTGGCTGCAGGCCCCGCCGCCCCGCGTGGCGTCGGCGAGGCGGCCTCCCTCGCCGTCGACCGGGTGGAAGCACTGGATGGCTATTTCGGCCGCTGGCTGCCGGCCGCGATGCTGGCCCTGCTCTCGCCGCTGATGGTCATCGCTGCCGCCAGCACCGCCGACCCGCGCAGTGGGTTGCTGCTGGCCATCGCCGGGCTGCTCTACCCGGTGGCGATGGCGGTGACGGGCATCGGCGCCGCCCAGGCCAGCCGCCGCCAGTTCGAATCCCTGGAGCGCCTTTCCGGCCGCTTCCTAGACCGCATGCGCGGCCTGCCGACCCTCGTCCTTTTCAACCGCCAGGAGGCCGAGGCCGAGGCGCTCGGCACGGCCGCGAACGAGCTTCGGCAGCGGACCATGAAGGTGCTGCGCGTCGCCTTCCTCTCCGGCACCGCGCTGGAATTGCTTTCCGCCCTGGCGCTCGCCTGCATTGCCTGGCGCCACGGCGCGCTGGAGGGCGGCAACCCCGCCGCCGGCCTGTTCTGCCTGCTGCTGGTGCCCGCCTTCTTCGCCCCGCTCCGCAGCTTCGCCGCCGCCTATCACGAGCGCCTCTCGGCCGCCGGCGCCGCCGCCGCTCTCGCCCCCCTGCTGCTGGCCGAGGAGGAGGGCGGCCTGCTGCTGGAGGAGATGCCGCCCCGCGTCGTCGTCACCTTCACCGATGTCCGCCTGACCTACGATCCGGCCCGCCCGGCCGCCCTCGACGGTCTCTCCTTCCGGGTCAATGCCGGCGAGACGCTGGTGCTCGCCGGGCCGTCCGGGGCCGGCAAGTCCTCCGTTCTCCGCCTGCTGATGGGCTTCAACCGGCCTGAGGCCGGCCGCATCGCCATCAACGGGCAGGATGCGCTGGCGCTGAAGCCGGCCGAGCTGCGCCGCCTCTCCTCCTATGTCGGGCAGAAGCCGCACCTTTTCCGCGCCTCGATCCGCGACAACATCCGCTTTGCCCGCCCCGACGCCTCGCCCGAACAGGTCGAGACCGCCGCCGCCGCCGCCCGCGTGCTCGACTTCGCGGCCGCGCTGCCGCAGGGGCTCGACACGCTGGTGGGCGAGGGGGGATGGGGCCTCTCCGGCGGCCAGGCTCAGCGCGTGGCGCTGGCCCGCGCCTTCCTGCGCGACACGCCCCTCGTCCTGCTCGACGAGCCGACGGCCCATCTCGACCCGGGCACGGAGACCGAGGTGATCGAGAGCCTGCAACGCCTCTGCATGGGCCGCACCGCCATCATCGCCAGCCATTCCGCCGCCGCCCGCGCCCGGCTCGGTCGGGTGCTGGAGATCGCCGGCGGCCGGGCCGCGGGCAGCGCGCGGCTGGCCCAGGGGTAATCATGACCGCCGACCTTCTCCGCATCCTCGGCCTTTGGCGTGGGCGCCGCGGCTGGCTGGCCGCCGGCCTGGGCGTCACCATTCTCTCCGCCCTCATCGGCGCCGCGCTGCTGGCGCTCGCCGGCCAGGCCGTCGCCGATGCCCTGGGTGGCGCGGCCGTCGCCGCGGCCGTCGCCTTCTTTCTCCTGAAGCCGCTGATCGGCCTCCGCCCCGCCGCCCGCTGGGCCGAGCGCATGGTGACGCATGCCGCCACCTTCCGCGCGCTCGCCGATACCCGCGTCTGGTTCTTCCGCCGCCTCGCCGAGCGGCTGCCCGCCGGCATCGGCCTGCGCCGCTCCGGCGACCTGCTCGGGCGGCTGGTGGCGGATGTGGAGGCGCTGGACGGGCTCTACCTGAAGGTCATGGTCCCGGTCGCCGCCGCCCTCGCCCTGGTGCTGGTGGTGGTAGCGCTGCTGGCCGGGCATCCGCTGCTCGCCGCAGCCGTCGCCCTGCCGCTGGCGCTTGCCCTCGTCCTCCCATTCCTGCTCGCCCCGGGCGCCGCCCGCGCCGCGGCCGAGGCGGCCGGGGCGCAGGGCCGGCTGCGCGCCGCCGCGGTCGATCCGATGATCGGCATCGAGGACACGCTGGCCGCCAATGCCGAGGGGCGGGCTGGCGCGGCGCTGGCGGAAGAGGCGCGGGAGCTCGGCCGGGCGCAGCGCCGCCTTGCCGGGCGCGCCGCCCTAGCCGGGGCCGCCGGCACGGTGCTGAGCCAGGCCGCGCTGCTCGCCGCCCTCGCCTGGGGGCTGGGCGGCGGGGCGCCGGGGATGACGGTTCTGGCGCTGTTCCTCGTGCTGGCGACGGCCGAGACGGTCGGCATCCTGCCACGGGCCGGGACGGCGCTGGCCGCCGCCGCCGCCGGCGCCCGCCGGCTACTAGAGGCAGCCGACGCGCCGCCACCCCTGGCCGAGCCACCGCAACCCGCCGACCTGCCCGCTGGCCATGCGATCCGGGTCGAAGGCCTCCGCTTCGCCTGGGAGCCCGACCGCCCGCCGGTCTTCGACGGCCTCGATCTCGATCTGCCGGAAGGCACCCGCCTCGCCCTGCTCGGGCCGAGCGGCATCGGCAAGTCGACGCTTGCCGCCCTGCTGCTGAAGCTCGCCGCGCCGCAGGGCGGGCGCATCACTCTGGGCGGCACCGACCTCGCCGATCTCGCCTCCGAGGATGTCCGCCGCCGCATCGCCTGCCTCAGCCAGGATGCCCGGCTGTTCGACGACAGCATCGCGGCCAATCTCCGCATCGCCGCCCCGTTCGCGCCCGAGGCCGCCCTGTGGCGGGCGCTCGACCGCGCCGGGATCGGCACCCTGGTCCGCGCCCTGCCGGAGGGGCTCGAGACCCGCTGCGGCGAGGGCGGCGCCCGCTTCTCCGGCGGCCAGGCGCGGCGCTTGGCGCTGGCGCGCGTGCTGCTTTCCGCTGCTCCGGTGCTGATCCTCGACGAGCCGACCGCGGGCCTCGATGCCGAGACCGAGCGGGCCTTCCTCGAAACCCTGGAGGAGGTGACGGCCGGCCGCACCGTCATCCTCATCGCCCATCGCCTGACCGGGGCGGAACGGCCGACCCGCATCATCCGCCTCGCCGGCGGCCGGGCCTTGCCTGCGGCCGGCTAGGGCATGGGCCACGACCGCTGGATCGTGGCCCATGCTCTAGCTGTTTGTTTATCGCATGACTCGCCCCTTTGGCCGTTCCAGCCTTTGGCGTTCATGCTTTAGGGGCCAGATCGCAGCCATGTCCGTCCTAGCCCCGACCGCCCCGCCACCGCTCGACCCCGCTAAATTCCGAGACCCATGGGTCACGGCCAAGGGCGAGACCCGCGCCACGGTCGCCCTCGGCGGCCTCCGCAGCCTTTGGGTCAACACTGGCACGCTCTGCAACATCGCCTGCAGCAACTGCTACATCGAGAGCAGCCCACGGAACGACTCGCTGGTCTACATCACCGCGGCCGAGCTCCGCCCCTTCCTCGACGAGATCGCCCGCGACGGGCTGCCGGTGGAGGAGATCGGCTTCACCGGCGGCGAGCCCTTCCTCAACCGCGACCTGCCGGCCATGCTGGAGGACGTGCTCACCCGCGGTCATCGCGCCCTAGTGCTGACCAACGCGATGAAGCCGATGCGCAACCAAGCCGCGGCCTTGCTCTCGCTGCGGGACCGGTATGGCGAGGCGCTGACCCTCCGCGTCAGCCTCGACCATTACGGGGCGGTGCTGCACGACCTGGAGCGGCAGGAAGGCAGCTTCGCCATCGCCCTCGATGGGCTGACATGGCTGGTGCGCGAGGGCTTCCGCGTCCATGTCGCTGGACGGGCGGCCTTCGGCGGGGAGGGCGAGGCCGCGATGCGCGACGGTTTCGCTGGCCTTTTCGCCGAGCACGGCATCCCGATCGATGCTGTGGATCCGGTGGCGCTGATGCTCTTCCCGGAGATGGATGCGGCGGCCGACGTGCCAGAGATCACCACCGCCTGCTGGGGCATCCTCGGCAAGTCGCCGGACAGCATGATGTGCGCCTCCTCCCGGATGCTGGTGAAGCGTCGCGGCGCCGCGGCGCCTGCGGTGCTCGCCTGCACTCTGCTGCCCCATGACCCGCAATTCGAGCTGGGCGGGACGCTTGCCGAGGCTGCCCGCCCGGTGGCGCTGAACCACCCGCATTGCGCCAGGTTCTGCGTCCTTGGCGGTGCCGCCTGCTCGCGCTGACGCGGGCCGCCTTGCCCTCCGGAATGTGATGGCCGTCGCCGCTCTCGCTCATGCGAGAAGCCGGGCGATCAGGGTTGCGCGATTCGCCGTATCCACGCTCTTTGGTTGCGTTACGCGCTGGTCAATTACATCGCTTCCGGAGTGATCCTATGCGTCGCCTGTTTCTCGCTGCCCTGCCGATGCTTGCCCTGGCCGCCTGCCAGGCGCCCAGCCAGACCCCGGCTTCGCGCAGCGTCGTCTTCTTTACTGCCGACAGCGCGGCGCTCGACGAGAATGCGGCGAGCCTCGTCTCCGAGGTGGCCGACCGCGCCAAGGCCAACCCCGCCGCGCCGATCCGCATCCGCGGCTTCGCCGCCCCCGAGGGCAGCCCCGGCTTCAACCGCTCGCTTTCCGAGGCCCGCGCCCGGAATGTCGCCGATGTGCTGGTCGCCGCCGGCATCGACCGCAGCCGCATCCGCATCGAGCCGCGCGGCCCGGTTTCCTACGAGATGATCCCGACCGAGAGCCGCCGCGTGGAAATTCTCCTCGGCAGCTAATCAGCAACAATTGCTGACGCCGGCCCCGGCGCATGCCATGTAGGTGGCATGCCCGATGTCATGGAGTCCCCGACCCATCCGGGGGCTGTTGCCGACCCGGCCGAGTTGCTGCATCGGGTCTTCGGCCATCCCGGTTTCCGCGGCCGCCAGGAGGAGATCGTCCACCATGTGATGGCGGGCGGCTCCGGCCTCGTGCTGATGCCGACGGGCGGCGGCAAGTCGCTCTGCTTCCAGGTGCCCGCGCTCTGCCGCGAGGGGCTCGGCGTCGTCGTCTCGCCGCTGATCGCCCTCATGGAGGACCAGGTCGCGGCCCTCCGCCAGCAGGGCGTCGCCGCCGCCGCGCTGCATTCCGACCTGCCCGAGGACGAGGCGCGCGAGGTGAAGCGCGACCTCGCCCGCAGCGCCGTCAAGCTGCTCTACATCTCGCCCGAACGCCTGACGCTCGAGGGCACGCTCGACTTCCTCGCCCGCCGGCCGCTCGCCCTCTTCGCCATCGACGAGGCGCACTGCGTCAGCCAGTGGGGCCATCACTTCCGCCCGGAATACCGCGGCCTCGGCCTGCTCGCCACGCGCTTCCCCGACGTGCCGCGCCTCGCGCTGACCGCAACCGCCGACCCCCGCACCGTCGAGGACATCCGCGCCCAGCTCGGCCTCGCCGACAGCCCGGTCTTCCGCGGCGGCTTCGACCGGCCGAACATCTTCATCACCGCCGAGCCGCGGGAAAGCGAGCGGGCGCAGCTCCGCGCCTTCATCAAGGTGGCCGGCGACGGCTCCGGCGCCGGCATCGTCTATTGCGGCAGCCGCGCCAAGACCGAGCAGACGACCGAATGGCTGCGCGCCGACGGGCATGACGCGCTCTGCTTCCATGCCGGGATGGAAGGCGAGGCGAAGCGCCAGGCGCATCGCCGCTTCGCCCGCGGCGATGCCGTCATCATGGCTGCGACCATCGCCTTCGGCATGGGCATCGACCGTCCGGATGTCCGCTGGGTCGCGCATCTCGACCTGCCGCGCTCGCCGGAGAGCTGGTACCAGGAGATCGGCCGTGCCGGGCGCGACGGCCTGCCCGCCCGCGCCCTGCTGCTCTACGGCGCCGGCGACATCGCGCTCGCCCGCCACCGCATCGTGGGCAGCCCAGCGACGCCCGAGCAGAAGCGCATCGAGCGCGCCCGGCTGGAAGCGATGGTCTCCATCGCCGAGGCCGCCACCTGCCGGCGCCGCATCCTGCTGCGCTGCTTCGGCGAGCAGGGCCCCGAGCAATGCGGCACCTGCGACATCTGCCGCAACCCGCCGCGCCTTTTCGACGGCACCATTCCGGCGCAGAAGCTGCTGAGCGCAGTGGTCCGCACCCGGCTGCCCTCGGGCGGGCATTTCGGCCTCGGCCATGTGGTCGACGTACTGCGCGGCAAGCTGACGCCGAAAGTCGCGCAGTTCTCGCACGACCAGCTGAAGACCTTCGGCATCGGCGCCGATCTCTCCGATCTCGCCTGGCGGGGCGTCGCGCGGCAGCTCGTCGCCCGTGGCGCGCTCGACGTGGCGGTGGAGAACCATGGCGAGCTCGTCCCGACCGAGACGGCGCGGCCGATCCTGAAGGGCGAGGAGCGGGTGATGCTGCGCCTCGACGCCCTGACCGCCCCGAGCCCGCGCGAGCGCGGCCGCAGCGTCGAGCCCGCCATGGCTGGCGATGCGCTGTTCGACGCGCTACGCGCCTGGCGCAAGCGCGAGGCGTCCGAGCAGGGCGTGCCCGCCTATGTCATCTTCCAGAACGACACCCTGGCCGCCATCGCCGAGCGCCGCCCGCAGGATGCCGAGGAGCTGGCGATGATCCCGGGTGTCGGCCGCAGCAAGCTCGAGCGCTATGCGGATGCCGTGCTGCGCGTCGTCAGGGACATCGGCTGAAGGCGTTACCTGGTCGCGTGATTCACACCTTCGGCCGTTCCGGCCTTCGGCGATCACGCTCTACTTCCGCCGCCGGAACACCGCCATCAGCACGGCCGCCACCGCGGCCCCGCCGAGGAAATGCCCGGTCTCGGCCCGCTTCTGCGCCTTTCTGTCCCGCCCGCGCTGATGCGGCGCCTCGGCCAGCGCCGCCTGGCCCGCCGGGCTCCCCTGCAAGCCGGCCCAGGCCCGGGTGAACTCCGCCCCGAGCAGGAAGACCTGCGCCGAGTAGTAGACCCAGAGCAGCACCACCATCAGCGCCCCCGCGGCGCCGTAGCTGGTCGCCACATGGCTGCTGCCGACATACCAGCCGATCAGCGTCTTCCCGACGGTGAAGAGGAAGGCCGTCACCAGCGCCCCCACCACCACGTCGCGCCAGCCGATCTCGCGGTCCGGCAGGATCTTGTAGATCGCCGCGAAAAGCACCGCGACCATGAGGAAGGAAATGACAAAATTCGCCGCGCCTAGCAGCAGCAGCATCTCCGGCAGCTGGTCGCGGAACCAGGTCATCAGCGCCGAGAGCACCGCGCTGACGATCAGCGACGTCAGCAGCAGGAAGCCCGTCGCCGCCACCAGCCCGAGGCTGGCGAGCTTGGCCCGCATCAGCCGCGTCACCGTGCCGCCCTCGCGTGGCGTCGCCCGCCAGATCGCGTTCAGCGCCGACTGCAGCTCGCCGAAGACGCCGCTCGCCGTCAGCAGCAAGGTGACGACGCCGATGACCGTGGCAATGGTGCCCTTGGTGAGGTCCCCCGCGCCGCGGACCATGCCCTCCACCGTTTCCGCCCCGGTCCGGCCGAGCAGGCCGCGCAGCTGCTCGGCGATGGCGCCGCGCACCGCCTCTTCGCCGAAGAAGATGCCGGCGATGGCCGTGGCGATGACCAGCAGCGGCGCGATGGAGAAGACGGTGTAGTAGGCGATGGCCGCGCCGCGGCTCAGCGCCTCGTCCTCGATATAGCCGTAGACCGTCTCGCGCAGCAGCACCCAGACCCGGTTCAGCATCCACCCGTCTCCCGTCGCCGGACGAACATCCGGAGGCGGAAAGGGTTTCGCCAGGCTTAGGCCGGGGCAGCGACCAGCTGCCCGTCCCGGACCCGGAGCGCCCGCTGGTGGTACTGCGCGACGGCCGGGCGATGGGCGATGGAGACCAGCGAGGTGCCAGGCAGCCGCTCCTTCAGCAGCTCGTAGAAGCGGGATTCCGCCTCCGGGTCGAGGCTCGCCGTCGCCTCGTCGAGGAAGAGCCAGCGCGGCTTCAGCAGCAGGGCGCGGGCGAGCGCCACCCTCTGCTGCTCGCCGCCCGAGAGCAGCCTGTCCCAGGCCTCGACCTCGTCGAGCCGTCCGGTCAGGTGACCGAGGCCGGCAGCCTCCAGCGCCTCGCGCACCTCGGCATCGCCGAACTCCGCCGCATCGCGCGGATAGCAGACCGCCCGCCGCAGCGTCCCGAGCGGCAGGTAGGCCCGCTGCGGCAGGAAGAGCCGCCCCTCCGCTGGTGCATGCACCCGCCCATGGCCGAAGGGCCAGAGCCCGGCGAGCGCCCGGAACAGCGTCGACTTGCCGCTGCCCGACCGGCCGGCGATCAGCACCGCCTCGCCCGGCGCGATCCGGGCGGAGGCATTCTCGATCAGCACCCGCCCATCCGGCAGGCCGATCGTCACATCGTCCAGCACCAGCTCGTCGCCGCCATCCGGCACGGCCTCGATGCCGCTGCCGGCCGCCGCCCGCGCTGCCTCGATCGCGCCGATGAAGCCGCGGATGCGGAGCACCGTCGCCCGCCACTCCGTCAGCGACGAGTAATTATCGACGAACCAGGACAGCGCCCCCTGGACCTCGGAGAAGGCGCCCGAGGTTTGGGTCAGCCCGCCGAGCGGGATGCGCCCGGCGAAATAGGCCGGCGCCGCGACGATGAAGGGGAAGATGATCGCCACCTGCGCATAGCCGCTGGTGAAGAAGGTGAGCCGCTTGGTGGCGACCATGATCGACCACCAGTTGCCGATCACCGCGCCGAAGCGGTCGCGCAGCCCCCGCTTCTCATCCGCTTCGCCGCCGTAGAGGGCGATGCCCTCGGCATTGTCGCGCAGCCGCACCAGGGCGTAGCGGAAATCCGCCTCGACCCGCTCCTGCTGGAAGTTCAGCGCGATCAGCCGCCGCCCGACGAGATGGGCGAGGCCGGTCCCCACCACCGCATAAGCCAGCGCCACCCAAACCATGTAGCCGGGGATGGTGATGCCGAAGACGGTCGCCGGCCCCGACAGCCCCCATAGCACCAGGACGAAGCTGAACAGCGTCACCACCGACCGCATCAGCCCAAGTCCGAGGGCAAGGGTGGTGTCGACGAATTGCCGCAGATCCTCGGCGATGCGCTGGTCCGGATTGTCGGTGCCCGAGTCGGTCAGCGCCACGCGGTAATAGGCGCGGTCGGCAAGCCAGCGGTCCAGCACCTCCCGCGTCAGCCAGGAACGCCAGCGGATCTGCAGAGCCTGACGGAGATAGAGCGCATAGACCGCGATCAGGATGTAGAGGACGGCGACGAAGACGAAGCCGGGCATCGGCCCGCTCTCGGTCTGCCGCCACCAGAAGAGCAACGCCCAGAAGGCCTCGGCATTCTTCTCCTGCAGGCTGTTGAAGAATTCCCGGTTCCAGTAGCTGAGCAGCACGCTCATCCCGACCAGGGACAGGTTCAGGACGATGACGACGCCGAGCAGCAGCCGGGCCCGCCAGCGCTCCTCGCTCCGCCAGTAAGGGCCGGCCACGGTCCAGGCATCGGAAAGGAAATGACCGAGGCGGCGCATGGCAGGCACTCCGGGAAAGCAGGAGAGGGAAGGGGATCAGCGCCGGCGCAGCGCAGCGTCGAGGGCGGCGAGCCACTGCTCCACCCGGCGGCGGTTCACGCCGAGATCGGACCAGCCGAACAGGCTGCGCGAGTAAAGGAACAGCCCGGCCCCGGCCGGGCCTGCGACCAGCTCGGCGGCGATGATGTCCGGGTAGTTCATCAGCGCCGAGCGCTCGACCCATTGCGCCTGGCGCCGCTCGGGCCAGTCGCGGATCAGAGTCGTGCGGGGGAAGCCCCCGCCGAGACGCTGCAGCACCGGCCAGGCCGTCGCTGCATCGACCGGCAGGGGCGGCACCGTGATGTGCGCCTGCGGGTGCCCGCCCGGCGGCGCGGCGAGGCAGGTATTGGGCGAGGGCGGCAGGGCCAGCCGGGCAAAATCCACCGGCTCGGCCGGCGACAATCCGCCCGCGCCGCGGCCGAACAGCGCCCCGACCGGCGCACTCATGTGCCGGACCGCCGGCGAAGGCGGATGACGCCGCGGACCTCCTCGGGCGGCACCGGCTTCCCCTTGCGGAGAATCTCGACCTCTCCCTCCCGGCTGAGCGCGATCGCCGCCTGGCGGACGGGGCCCATCAGCGGGCGCCATTCCTCGTCACCGGCGAGGGCGCGCGCCACCTCGCTCGGGCAGATGGATTTCTCGGTGCCGCGCTCGGCGGTCTGGCGGAGGATCTCGGCCGTGATGACGGCCTGGTCGGGGGTGGGGCTCATGCTGGCCGGCACCATAGGCCCCACGCCGGCGCTGTCAGCCTGGTTTTGCGTCGCCGTTCCATCACTCAACCGCACATGGCGGCGGCCAGTGCCCGCCCGCTGTCGAAGGCCGCCTCCGCCCGGCCGGCGAGGCACCAGTCACCGGCGAGGCCGAGCCGCGCCTCCGGCAGCCAGAGGCAGGGCTCGCCGAGCGGCTGTTCCACCAGGGAATAGCGCCAGCGATGCGCCTGGAGATGGAGCGGCACGGGGGCCGGGGGCAGGGCGGCGAGCAGGGCAGGGCCGATGGAGGCCGCCTCTGCCTCGAGATGAGCGCGGGACCAGTGCGGTCCGGCGTGGATCACCCAGCATTCGGTCGCGGCGTCGCGGCCCGGCTTGCCGCTGTCCCGCGCCAGCCAGCCGATGGGCCCGGCCTCGGGGCGAAGCGTTTCCGGCCAGTCAGGCCGGGTGCCGAAGGCGGCGAGCACGGTCCAGCAGGGGGCGATGCCGACTTCCGCAATCCGCGCCCGCAGGCCCGGCGCCGGTCGCGCCACCAGCGGCGCCGCCTGGGCCGGCGGCAGGGTGATGGCGACCGCGTCGAAGGGCCCGTCCTCGCTTGGTGCCACCTCGGGCAGCGCCTTGCCCGGACGCACCAGCGCCGCTTCCAGGTGCCGCACCGTCCAGGCACCAGGCCCGCCGCCCAGGGCCACCACATGGCGGCCCGGGCGCAGGTCGAGCCCGGCCGCGAGCGCCCTCGGCAGGGCGGACATTCCCGGCACGCCGACGAAGCGCCCGGCCTCGCCCCAGCCCTGCGCCCCGGCCTCGGCCAGCAGCGCGGCGAAGCCGGGACCGCGCGCCGTCAGGTATTGCGCGCCATGGTCCCATTGCAGCCGGCGCCCGCCCGCCTCGGCCCGCCGCGTCGCCAGCCTTCCGCCGGCCGCGCGGCCCTTGTCGAAAAGGGTGACGGCGGCGCCCCGCGCGGTGAGTTCACGGGCGCAGGCGAGGCCGGCAAGGCCGGCACCGAGAATGGCGATCCGGAGCTGTGTCATGCACCACCTCGAATGGGCCCGTCCGCCGCATCCGCAAGAGCGGCGCGCGCCAGGGGAATCTCGATCCGGCAGGACAGGCCCGTGCGGCGCCAGGACAGCGTGACCGTTCCGCCAAGCTGGCCCCGAATCGTCGCATCGAGCAGGCGGGAGCCGAAGCCCCGCCGGCTCGGCGGACCGGCGATGAGCGGTCCGTCCGCCTCCTCCCAGTGCAGCCTCAGCGTCTCCCGCACCCGGTCCGTGCGCCAATGCAGCATGACCCGTCCCGTCGGGCAGGAGAGGGCCCCGTGCTTGGTCGAGTTGGTGGCCAGCTCATGCAGGGCCATGGCCAGTGGCTGCACCGCCTGGGGCAGGAGCCGCATCTCCGGCCCGTCGATGCCGATCCGCCGTTGATCGCCGAGGTTCGGCTGAAATACCCGCAGCTCGCCTTCCGCCAGGGCCCGGAGGCTGCCGCCGCTCCAGCAGTCGCCGACAAGCCTTGCATGGGCCCTGGCCAGTGCGGCGACGCGCGCCTCGACCGCAGCCGCATAGGCAGCGGCGTCGGCGCGCGGGGTGAGGCGGAGGGTCGCCTGCACCAGGGCCAGCGCGTTCATCGCCCGGTGCGACATTTCCCGCATGACAAGGGCCATGCGTTCGAGCGACCGGTGCCGCTCGGTGACATCCTCCACAACCAGCACTATCCGCGGCGGCGTCAGCGCCGCCGCGGTGATCGGGGCAATGCCGAGTTGCAGGGAGATCGTGCTGCCATCCGGGCGGTGGTGGCGAAGGCTGCGCGTCGCACTGCCATGCTGCCGCAGGTCCAGGCGGTAATCCCCGATTGCCTCGGCACCGAAGAGGGTGGCGATGTCCATGCCCCGGAGCAGGCCGGCCTCCGGCTGCCCGAGCAGGGTGCAGAGCCGTGCGTTGACCAGCAGCAACCTTCCGCTTTCGAGCTCGGCATGGGCGAGGCCGATGCTGGCTGCCTGGAAGCCGGCGCTCAATCCGAGCGCCTGCTGCCGTTGCGCCTCCACCGCCCTGGTGAGGCTGCGGGCGGCGCGGTCGATCTCGCTGAAGCCGGTGACGGTCGCCGCCGCCGCCGGCGGGGCTTCGCCGAGACTGCCCAGCCAGGCGATGCCGCGCACGATCCTCCTGGCCAGCAGGAGGACGAGCAGCAGCCCCGCCAGGGCGATCGAGACGCCGGCGAGGAGCGCCCAGCGCAGCGGATCGCGCAAGCTGCTGGCCAACAGCCTTTCCGGCGCGGCGATGGCGATGCGAAAGCCGGACTTCCCGCTGCGGACCAGGGCAATGGAGGACTCCACGCCGTCGATCCGGCGCGTCCGCACGACCTTGGGCTCCGACCCGCTCTCGATCGCCGCCTTGATTGCGGGAATCACGCCGGAGCCGACGAACTCCTCGTGCCGCTCGCTGCGGGCGACGACATGGCCGGTGCGGTCGATCACCGCTGCCACCCAGCCGGGGGGCAGTTCCTGCCTGCGGAGGGCAGCGGCGAGATCGGTGGCGGCCAGGGACAGGCTGAGGGCATAGCAGCGGCAGGGCTCGGCGCCGCTATCCGGCCTTTCGACCGGCACAGCGACGGCGACCTGGTACTCGCCGCCGGCCGGATCGCGGATCAGGTCGCCGATCTCGGTCCGGCCCGTGAGGAAGGCCTGCCGGGCCGCTGGCGGTGCCAGGACGTCCAGCGGCTCCGTCCCGGGCGGCGCGCCGGAGCGGAGCAGCAACCGGCCATCCGGCGTGACGAGGCTCACCATGCCCAGATTGGCCGCACGGGCGAAGGCGGCGAGCGGGGCGGCGAATCCTCCCGGCCCTCCCTTGCCGAGCGAATAGGATCCCATGGCGGCGAGGCCGTGCAGCGCCGCCTCGGCGGCATCGAAGCGGCCCTCGATGGTCTGCCCGAGGGCGCGCGCCGTCCCTATCATCTCGGCCTCGGCCCAGCCGAGCGCCCGCGTCTCCGCCCGGTGGACGATCAAGGCGGCGAGGCCGAGCAGGCCGAAGGCGACCGCGCAGTAGATCGCCATCATGCGGCGGCGCAGGCTCGAGGACCTCGGCGGCCCGATCTTCGTAATGAAGGACACTCGGTCTCCCCGCAGGACGCCGGCTCGGGTCGCGATCGCCACGCCCGGTGAATTCCACCGCCGGGGCGGCTGTCAGGGAGCCACGGCTCCGCAACAGAAAACATTACCGAGAGGTAAAATCAACCGTTTCGTCGAAAAATATGGTTCATTCGGTGCGATCTGTTCGCAATGACGACTTTTGTCTATTTTTTGGACGTTACGGCAGGAGTGACGTCAGGCGAAGCGCTCTGTCACCGGACCCGGCTCCGGCACGGCGGCGATCTCGCGGATGATCTTCCGCCGCACCGCCGCCTCGAAGGCCTGGAACCCCTCGGCGACGACCAGGGAGGCGCCGGGGCCACCAATCACCTCGTCGCGGTAGTAAGTGTCGAGCGGAGGCAGGGAGGAGGCGAGGGAGAGCGGCTGCGGCGTCCGGTCCAGCACCGCGAGGCCGTTCAGCACGATGCCTTGGGCGAGCGCCTCGGCCCGCGCATCGGCGACGGGCCGGCCGGAATTGTTGACGCCGTCGCCCGAGATGTCGACGACCTTGCGGGTACCCTCGAAGCCCTGGCCGAACTGCCGCACCGCATAATCCATGGCGCCCGAGATCGAGGTATAGAGCCATGTGCGCCGCGGCGCATTGCCGATGGCATCGGCGAAGCGGTTGGCCGAGCCAGAACCGTCGAGCAGCATCCAGGGAACGACCGTGTTCTGGATGTGCCAGTCGGACCAGGTGAACATCGTCACCGCAATGGCGCCGACCGGGCCGCCCATGATGCCCTCGATCAGGCGCGGGTCGCGGAAGGCGGCCTCGTAGCCGGAGAACTGCATCTCCTGTTCTTCCGGATCGACCGAGCGGCTGACATCGACCGCGAGGATCAATTCCACATCGACCGGCGTCGCAGCCCGGGCCCGGCCGGGCCGGAGAATGGCAGGCACTGCCAGGGCTGCGCCCAGCACTTCGCGTCTTCGCATACGACCCCCTTCTTGCCGTGGATGAGCGCTGCGCGCACCCGATCCGCGGCGTGAACAAGCGAGGCCGTGACCGCCTTCCTTCCCGAAACAAAATCATCATAGAACGGACTTATGCTGCGCTGCAACATCGTCGCGGAGGAGAAGAAGCGCATTTGCTGAGCGGAAGCCTGAACGGGCTGGTTCAGACCAGCGCCATCTCCAGCACCCGAATGCCATGCAGCGCCTGCCGACCGGCGAGGTCGCCGATCTGGTGGCGGCAGGAGGTGCCGTCGGCGACGATCAGTGCCCCCTCCGGGGCCTTCCGCACCGCCGGCAACAGGGAAAGCTCCGCCATCGCCTTGGAGACGGCGAGATTGGCCGCCTCATAGCCGAAGCTCCCGGCCATCCCGCAACAGGAGGATGTGATCGGCACCACCTTCAACTCGGGGATCATGGTCAGCATGGCGATGGCGGGGGCAAAGGCGGCGAAGGCCTTCTGGTGGCAGTGCCCGTGAACATGCGCCGCCGCGGCCACCGGCTTCAGCGCGAGCTTCGGTTTCTCGCGCGCCAGGAACTCGCCGACGAGGAAGGTGCGGGCGGCCAGCGCCTCGGCCTCCGGCCCAGGGAGGAGGGACAGGAACTCGTCCCGCAGCGTCAGCGTAGAGGAGGGCTCCAGGCCAATGACGGGGGAGGCGACGGCGGACAGCGCCGCGAGCGTCCGCCGCGCTTCCTCCCTGGCCTCATCGACCAGGCCGGCGGCGAGCAGGGTGCGGCCCTCATCGAGGGGCCGGGAGCCGCGCGCGGGCCGCGCGACCGTTGGGTGGTAGCCGGCGGCACGCAACACGCGGATGGCGGCGCGAAGGTTCTCCGGCTCGAAGTAACGGCTGAATACGTCGGGGAAGAGGATGACCTCGCCCGCGCGGCCATCGGGCGCCGGCAGTTCGGCATCATGGAAGGCGTCGCGGCGGAAGCGCGGCAGGCTGCGCCCGGCGGAGAAGCCGAGCAGCCGCTCGCCGAGGCGCGGCAGGCCGGGAATCCAGTTCCGCGCATTGGCCGCTTCGGGCAGCATGGCGGCGAAGGGCGCCCAGCGGGGCAGGGTGGCGATCAGCCGGTCGCGGGCGTTGATGCCGCGCTCGCGGGCGCGGGCGGCCATTGCCTCGATCTTCATCTTCGCCATGTCGACGCCGGTCGGGCATTCGCGCTTGCAGCCCTTGCAGGAGACGCAGAGGGAGAGCGCATGGTGCACCTCGTCCGAGGCGAGGCCGCCGGGAAGCTGGCCAGTCAGGGCGAGGCGGAGCGTATTGGCCCGGCCGCGCGTCAGGTGCTCCTCGTCACGCGTCGCGCGATAGCTGGGGCACATGACATTGGCGTCGGATTTTCGGCAGGTGCCGTTGTTGTTGCACATCTCGACCGCGCCAAGCAGGCCCCCTTGCGGCCCGGGCCAGGCCGACCAGTCGAGCGCCGGCTGCAGGCCGGGATCGGCGGCATAGCCGGGGCCGTAGCGGAAGAGAGTGCGGTCATCCATCCGCGGCGGGCGGACGACGCGGCCGGGGTTCAGCAGGCCTGCGGGGTCGAAGGCGTCCTTCACCTCCTCCAGGGCCGAGACGATGCGCGGGCCAAACATCGGCGCGTTGAACTCCGAACGCACGATGCCGTCGCCATGCTCGCCGCTGTGCGAGCCCTTGTATTCCCGGACGAGGGCAAAGCATTCCTCGGCGATGGCGCGCATCCGCTGCACATCCTCCGGGTCCTTCATGTTCAGCACCGGGCGGACATGCAGGCAGCCGACGCTGGCATGGGCGTACCAGGTGCCCTTGGTGCCGTAGCGCTCGAAGACCTGGTTCAGCCGCTCCGTGTAGTCGGCGAGGTCGGGCAGGGCGACGGCGCAATCCTCGATGAAGGAAACAGGCTTCCCGTCGCCCTTCATGCTCATCATGATGTTGAGCCCGGCTTCCCGCACCTCGGCGACGGCGGCCTGGAAGCCCGGGTCGATGCAGCGCACCACGCTGTCCGGATAGCCGAGATCGCCCATCATCTCTTCGAGCGCATCGAGACTGCGGGCGAGCGGCGCATCCTCCTGGCCGTGGAACTCGACGATGAGCAGGCTGTCGGGCTCGCCGCGCACGATCCTGTCGATGGTCGCGCGGAAGATCGGGATGGAGCGGCCGAGATCGATCATCGTCCGGTCGACCAGTTCCACCGCCTCCGGGTCCAGCGTGACCAGGTGCTGCGAGGCGGCCATGGCGGCGCGGAAGGTCGGGAACTGGCAGATGCCGAGCGCCTTGCGCGGCTTCACCGGCCAGAGCTTCAGGTCGAGCGCGGCGGAGAAGGCAAGCGTGCCCTCGCTGCCGACAAGGAGGCGCGCGAGGTTGCCGCGGCCCTCGGCGCGGGCGGCGGGCGTCAGGGATTCGATGTTGTAGCCCCCGACGCGGCGCAGCTGGTTGGGGAAGCGCGCGGCGATCTCCTCTGCCTCGCGGGCGCCGAGCGCGCGCAGCCGTTGGATGAGGTCGGCGATGCCAGCCGGAACGCCGGCACCGAGATTGTCCGGCAGCTCGCCGAAGCGGAAGCGGCTGCCATCGGCGAGTAGCGCGTCGATGGCGCGGACATTGTCGGCCATCAGCCCATAGCGGATCGACTTGCTGCCGCAGCTGTTGTTGCCGGCCATTCCGCCGATGGTGCAGCGCGCCCAGGTGGAAGGATCGACGGGGAAGAACTGCTTCGTCCCAGCCAGTGCCGTGTTGAGCGCACCGAGGCTGATCCCCGGCTCCACCCTCACCGTGTCGCCCTCGACGGCGAGGACGCGGTTCAGGTACTTGCTGCAGTCGATGACGAGGGCGCGGTTCACCGTCTGGCCGCACTGGCTGGTGCCGCCGCCCCGTGGCAGGACCGGGATGCCGGCCTCGCGGCAGATCGTGAGCGCCGCCTCCACATCCGCCATGCTGCGCGGCACCAGCACGCCGACCGGCTCGATCTGGTAGATGCTCGCATCCGTCGCGTAGCGGCCGCGGTCGGCCGCGCCCCAGAGCACCTCGCCCTGGGTCTCGCGGCGCAGGCGCTCGGCGAGGCGGCTGTCGCCGATGCGGTCCATGGGGATGGTGAAGGCGTTCATGCGCGGGTTCTAGTCCTGGCCGGGCTGCTTGTCTGATCTATAATGCTCATCAATCCGACAAGCCCTTCTCATTGGCGAGGGACATGGATCGGGCGCATAGGTGCCGCAAGATCGGAGACCGACAGATGGCCTATTACCAGCCTTCCCCCGTTGCGGGCCGGCATTTCCTGCAGATCCCGGGGCCGACCAACGTGCCGGACCGCGTGCTGCGCGCCATGGACCATCCGACCATGGACCACCGCGGGCCGGATTTCGGCCGCTTCGGTGCCCAGCTGCTGGAAAAGCTCCGCACCGTCTTCAAGACCGAGGGGCCGGTCGTCATCTACCCCGCTTCCGGCACGGGGGCCTGGGAGGCGGCGCTGGTCAACACCCTCTCGCCCGGCGACCGGGTGCTGATGTGCGAAACCGGCTGGTTCGCCACGCTCTGGCAGGAGATGGCGGAGCGCCTCCAGCTCCGGCCGGAATTCATCCCGACCGACTGGCGCCGCGGTGCCGATGTGCCGGCGATTGAGGCGGCGCTGCGCGAGGACAAGGCCCACGGCATCAGGGCCGTCTGTGTCGTCCACAACGAGACCAGCACCGGCTGCACCTCCCGCATCGAGGAGGTCCGCCGCGCCATCGACGCCGTCGGCCATCCCGCGCTGCTGCTGGTGGATACCATCTCCTCCCTCGGCTCGATCGATTACCGGCATGACGAATGGGGCGTCGATGTCACAGTCGCCGGCTCGCAGAAAGGGCTGATGCTGCCGCCGGGCCTGTCCTTCAACGCCGTCTCGGAAAAGGCGCTGAAGGCCACCGAGACCGCCCAGCTGCCCCGCAGCTTCTGGGACTGGCGCCCGATGCTGAAGGCGAACGAGACCGGCTACTTCCCCTACACGCCCGCGACCAACCTGCTCTACGGGCTCGATGCCGCGGTCGACATGCTGAACGAGGAGGGGCTCGACAATGTCTTCGCCCGGCATGACCGCTTCGCCGAGGCGACACGGCGCGCCGTGCGCCATTGGGGCCTTGAGATCCAGTGCGAGGAGCCGCGGCACTATTCCTCCTCCCTCACCGCCGTCCGCCTACCGGAGGGTCACAGCGCCAACGCGCTGCGGGCGGTGATCCTGGAACGGTTCAACATGTCCCTCGGCAATGGTCTCGGCCGGCTGAACGACCGGGTCTTCCGCATCGGCCACCTCGGCGATTTTGGGCCGCTTTCCCTCATCGGCACGCTCGGCGGGGTGGAGATGGGCCTGGGCGCGGCGGGCGTGCCGCACAAGCCGGGCGGGGTGCAGGCGGCAATGGCCTATCTGAACGGCAATGCCTGAGCGGCCGGGGCCATGCGTCAAGGCGATGGGGGAGTTCTAAGCCAGGGGGCGCCTGTGCTATCGTTTGCGTGTGGCGAGGAAAGGCCGGCCGTGTTCTAGCTCTTCCCGCGCAACGGCGACCGAGGCCCGGGCGCCGGTCGGCAGGTCGGTGCGGCGCCAGGACGGGCGGCGTCGCTTCGGTTGGGGAAGGCGATAGGACAGGGATGCAGCAGCAGACGGCCTTGCGGCGCGACGAATCCGAGGGCCAGCCATGACTGCCCGGATTCTCGTGGTCGATGACATCGCCGCCAATCTGCGGTTGCTCGAAGCCAAGCTGCTGAACGAGTATTACGATGTCGCCCTGGCCGCTTCGGGCCCGGAGGCGCTGGCCACCGCCGCCCGCTGGTCACCCGACGTCATCCTGCTCGACGTGATGATGCCCGGGATGGACGGCTACGAGGTCTGCCGCCGCCTCAAGGAGAACGGCGTGACGGCGCATATGCCCGTCGTCATGATCACCGCCCTGATCGACCCGGTGGAGCGCGTCCGCGGCCTCGAGGCCGGGGCGGACGACTTCCTGTCGAAGCCGGTCGACGACGCGACGCTCTTCGCCCGGCTCCGCGCCCTGCTGCGGGTCAAGCAGGTGCAGGACGCCTGGCGCCTTCGCTCCGACACCGCCCGCGACCTCGGCATCGAGCCGCAGCCCGACCCCTCGCCGAGCATCGAGGGCGCCGAGGTCCTCGTCCTCTCCGAGCAGGCGGCGGAAGCCGCCCAGGTCGCCGTCATCCTAGGCGCCGATGGTGTCACGGTGGAGACCGCGACCGACCCGGAGACCGCCCGCCGCATCCTGGCCGACGGCAATTTCGACCTCGCCGTGCTCTGCCTGCCGGGGGAGGGAGGAGATGTGCTGCGCCTCGCCTCCCGCCTCCGCGCCCAGGGCGCGACCCGGGACCTGCCGGTGCTGCTCGCCGCCGATGTCAGCCAGCGCGGGCTGGTGCTGCGGGGCTTCGACCTCGGCGCCAACGACCATGTGCTTCGCCCCATCGATCCGAACGAGCTGCGTGCCCGGGCGCGCAACCAGATTCGCCGCAAGCGCTACCAGGAGCGGCTGCGGGCCGATCTCGACCGGTCGCTGGAGATGGCGGTCACCGACCCGCTGACGGGCCTACGCAACCGCCGCTACGTGCGCCGCCACATGGAGGGCGTGCTGCGCGGGACGGACGCGGCCGTGCTGATGCTCGACGTCGACCGCTTCAAGTCGATCAACGACAATTACGGCCACCCGGCGGGCGATGCGGCGCTGAAGGAGGTGGCGAAACGCCTGAAATCCCATCTCCGCGCCGCGGATGTAGTGGCCCGCTACGGTGGCGAGGAATTCATGGTGGTGCTCACCGGCGCACCGACCGACTACGCCACCGCGGTGGCGGAGCGGCTGCGCCTGGCAATCGCCGCCGATCCTTTCGACATTGCCGGGCTCTCGCTCCCCATCACGGCGAGTTTCGGCCTCGCCATCGCCACCACCGGCACTAGCGTGAACACTGTCGTCGCAGCAGCCGATGCTGCCCTCTACCGGGCCAAGCAGGGCGGCCGGAACCGGGTGGAGCAGGCGGGGCCGGAGGATTTCACCGACGGCGACGAAGGCAAGGCGTGAATCGGCAAGGGCGGGCGCCTCACGGCCCCGCCCCTCGCTTCGCCGACAGGCTCAGGCCAGCTTACTTGATCTTGGCTTCGCGGAAGACGACGTGCTTGCGCGCGACGGGATCGTATTTCTTCAGTTCCAGCTTGCCAGTGGTGTTCCGGACATTCTTCTTGGTCACGTAGAAGAAGCCGGTCTCGGCGCTGCTGACGAGCTTGATCTGGATGGTGTTCGACTTGGCCATGGCGAAGCCCGTGAATCCTGCAATGTCGGAAGGGGTCGCACCGTAGCTTCCCGCGCCCAAAGGTCAAGCGAAAGGGTTACCGCCAGAAGGGATCGGCCCCCAGCAACTCGTCCCAGGCCTCCAGCGCATGCCGACGGGCGCGACCGGTGCGGGCGGCGGCGAAGCCTTCGACCGCGCCCACCGCCCAGGCCGGCACTCCGGGGCCGAGCGAGCCGACCAGCCCCCGCGCCACGGAGACGTCGTTCGCCAGGCCGAGCTCCTCCTGCAGCGCCGCCAGCCGGCGGAGGAAGCGTCGCGCGGGCTTCCCCGGCCAAAGCGGGGCGAAGAGCTCCGCCGCATAGCGCAGCCGCTTGGCATCCAGCCGGACCTCGTGCAGCGCCTCGGCGCCATGCTCGGCGATGTCCTCGCCGCGCTTGCGCAGGCGGTGCCAGCGCTTGTCGAGGAGGACGCCGGCGAATTCCGTAAGCGGCTGATCGAGCAGCGCCGATTGCTCCGGCGGCCCGGCCCGCCAGGGGCGGAGCAGCATCAGCCCGAGTCCCGCTAGCACCAGCCGCGGGAAGACCGGCCCGTCCAGCATGCGCCGGAGCGCGACATAGGCTTCCTGCCGGCGCGTCTCGCCCGCCTTCAGCAGGGCCAGCAGCCGTCGGTCGTCGCCGATCGCCTCCGCCGCGGTGGCGCCAGTGCCGGCAAGGAAGACATCCCAGTCGCGTGCCGGACCGAGGGCGGTCGCCAGGGCGCGCAGTCCCTGGTCGAATTCCTTGACCTCCGGGCAGGCGGCGGCCGCGCCGAAGGATTTCAGCACCGAGCGCAGGCGGCGCAGGGCGACGCGGGTCTGGTGCACTCCTTCCGGCCCCGCCCCGAGCCGGCAGCCCGGGGCATGGCCGAGCATCACCTCCAGCAGATGGCCAAGGGCGGCGAGCAAAGCCTCCTCCACCGTCGCCGCACCGGCGAGCACCGGCGGGCCGCGGCGGCGCGGGCGGGGCGACTCGCCCCGGGCGAGGGCGCGGCCCTCCTCGGCGAGGCTGGCGATGGGCGGTAACGGGTGCAGGTCGGCAAGCGCTGCCGCGCGGGCAAGCACGGCGGCCGTCGTGCCCCGCAGGGTCAGCCGGGCGACGGGCATCTCGGCGGCGACGGCGCGCAGCTTGCCGGTCAGCAGCTCCGCCTCCACCTCGCCGAGGGCGATGAGGCTGCGCCGGCCACTGAAGGCGGCAATCGGGACCAGGGTGGCCGCCTCCTCGGACGGCGCCTCCAACTCCTCCGGCGGCTGCCCAGGGCACCAGCTCGCGCCCGGGGCCGGCATGGCGCGCAGCAGCCGGCGCAGGCCGCGGCGGTTGGATTCGAGGGCCAGGCCCTCGGTTGCCAGCGCGCCATCGGCGGTGTCCAGCCAGATCAGCTCCTCCGCCGAGCTCTTGGTGCGCCCGGCCCGGGCCGAGGCGATCGCACCATGCCGCGACAGGCGCTGCGCCGCTTCGGGATCGAGAGCGAATTCCAGCACGAGCTGCGCTGCCGCTTCCCCGGCGGGGCTCGACTCGCTTTGCATGTCCATCGCGGGATCAGGGGTCTCGAAGCGGCTCAGGCGGGCACCTCTGCGGCAGGAAGGTCACGGGGAGCGATGAAGCGCACCAAACGCGCCCCACCCCGGTCGAGTTGGCGCCAGGCCGAGGCGATGGTGAACTCGGCCAGCGCCCCGGTCGGATAGGCTTCCGCCAGGCGGCGCGCGTCCACCCCGCCGCGGGCCAGCGCCTCGGGGCCGGCCAACTCCACGGCCAATTCGTGCAGGCCGGGGTTGTGGCCGATCAGCAGCAGGCTGCGGGCCGTCTCCGGCGCCTGGCGCAGCTCGTCCAGCAGCCGCGGCCAAGGGGCGAGGTAGAGGGCATCCATCGGCTCGACCAGCGCCCCATCCTCGAAGGGCGTCAGCGCTTCGAGCGTCTGCAGGGTGCGGCGGGCCGAGGAGACCAGCACGATATCGGGCGAAAGGCCCAGTTCGCGCATGGCCTCGGCCATGGCCGCGGCGGAGCGTCGACCGCGCGCATTGAGCGGGCGGGCATGGTCGGAGAGGCCCGGATCGTCCCAGGAGGACTTCGCGTGCCGCAGCAGCAGGAGCTGGCGCATCGTGGCCAATCCTGCCACGGCTCGCGCCGCTTGTCCTGCCCCTTCGGCGCGAACGGCCCCGCGGCCTCAGTCCACCCGCCCGATCCGGCGCACTGCCTGCACGAGACGGGCGCTGTCGGTGCGGAAAAACTCTTCGAAGGCGGTGCCGTCCCGGTAGTCGAGGGCGTTCCCGCTGGCCACTAGGGCCCGGCCGGTCTCCGCCTCGGCCGCCACCGCGGCCATGGCCGCGCGCAGCGCCTCGCGGATCGGCGCCGGCGTGCCGGCGGGGACGAAGATGCCGGCCCAGATGTAGTACTCCGCCTCCCTGAAGCCGCGCTCGATCAGCGTCGGCACCTCCGGCATTCCGGCCGGTCGACGGGCGCCCCAGCTGGCCAGCGCGCGCAACCGCCCCTCGCGCAGATGCGGCGCGACCGGCCCGGGCCCGCTCGCCAGCGCCTGCACCTGCCCGGCGAGCAGCGCGGTCAGCGCCGGTGCCCCGCCCTGGAACGGCACATGCAGCAGCTCCACCTCGGCCGCCTTGGCCAGCATCGCCATCGGCACATGCAGCGCCGAGTAGTTGCCGGAGGAGGAGTAGCTGATCCGCCCCGGCCGTGCCCTGGCGTCGGCCAGGAATTCCTCGAGGCTCTGCCAGGGCGAGGCGGCCGGCACCACCAGCAGGGTCGGGTCGGCGGTGAAGAGTGCGATGGGCGCCAGCTGCTCCACCTCATAGGCCGGCGCCCGGCCGAAGAGGCGCGCCGCCTCCGGCAGGATGGCAAGCGAGGAAAGGGCCATCAGCAGGGTGGTGCCATCGGGCGCGGCGCGGGCGACGGAGGCATTGCCAATCTCGCCCGCAGCGCCGGCGCGGTTCACGACCGGCACCGGCTGGCGCCAGTGGCGCTCCAGCGCCGCCGCGACGGGCCGCGCCACCACATCCGCCTGCCCGCCGGGCGGGAAGGCGACGACCATGCTGACCGGGCGGCCGGGGAAGTCCTGCGCACCGGCCAGCGCCGGGAGCGCCAGACCGCCCGCCAGCACCGCCCGGCGCCTCATGCGACCGGATTCTCCAGCACGCCGATCCCCGTCACCTCGACCCTCACCACATCGCCCGCCTTGAGGAAGCGCGGCGGCTGGAAGCCGATGCCGACGCCGGCCGGCGTGCCGGTTGCGATGACGTCGCCGGGCTCCAGGGTGATGCCGGCGCTGATGGTCTCGATCAGGGTCGGGATGTCGAAGATCAGGTCGGCGACCGCCGCATCCTGCCGCTTCTCGCCGTTCACATGCGTGGTCAGCCGCAGCGCGCGCGGGTCCGGCACCTCGTCGGCCGTGAGGATTGCGGGGCCCATCGGGCAGAAGCCGTCGATCCCCTTGCCGAGGATCCATTGCCGGTGCTTGTGCTGCAAGGTCCGGGCCGTCACGTCGTTGACGATGGTGTAGCCGAAGACGTGCTGCGCCCAGTCGGCCGCCTTGATGCCGCGTCCCGCCTTGCCGATGACGACGGCCAGCTCGCCCTCGTAGTCGGTTGATCCGGTCGGGTCGAGAAAGGCCGGGATGCTGTCGCCCGGCCCGATGACGGCGGTCGGGGGCTTGCTGAACACCACGGGCGCCTCCGGCACCACCTCCTTCGCGGTGGCGTCGAAGCCCGAGCCGGCGAATTCCTTGGCATGCTCGTGGTAGTTCTTGCCAACGCAGAAGATGTTCTTCGCCGGGCGCGGAATCGGCGCCAACAGCACCGCATCCTCCACCACCGGCGCCTGCGCGGCCGCGGCCCGGGCGCGCTTCAGCATGCCCTCGCCGCCGGCGATGAGCGCCGGCATGTTGTCCCAGGAGACCTGCCCATCCGCGGCGGAAAGGTCGAGCACCGCCCCGTCCGCCCGCAGCGCGCCCACCCTGCCGCCGGCCCAGCCGCCCCGCTTATAGGTCACCAACCGCATGCCGCGTCCTCCCACCCTGTTCCCGATGAAGCAGAATCAGCCGGGCTGGGCCAGCGGTATCGTGGCGGCCTGCTCCAGCGCCCGCGCCCCGCGCAGCACCAGGTCGTCGCGGTAGAGCGCGGCGGCGAGCTGCACCGCGCGCGGCATCCCGTGTTCGTCGAGGCCGACCGGCACGGCGATCGCGGGCTGCCGCGTCAGGTTGAAGCCGAAGGTCCAGGGTGCCCAGTCGCGGCACAGCGCCTCGGCCGGGCGGATGGTCGGCTGGTCGGCGGCGAAGGCGGCGGTCGGCGTCGCCGGGCAGAGCATCAGGTCGAAGCGCTGGTGGAAGCGCGCCGCCGCATGCGCCGCCTCGATCCTGAGCGCCTCGGCGCCGAGGAAATCGACCGCGCTCATCCCCGCCTCGCGCCCGGCGAGCTCAGCGAGCCCCGCATCCAGCAAGCCGCGCCGCTCCTCCGGGATCGAGGCCACCAGCCGCGCCAGCGCCACGCCCCAGACCCGGCCGAAGATCGCCCGCGTATCCGGCAATCCGGGGTCCGCCTCCTCGACGACGGCGCCCTGCTCCTCCAGCAATTGTGCCGCGCCGGTGAGCGCCGCCTCGCCATCGGCATCGAGCGGCGGGCCGAAGCCGAGCCGCCGCACCAGCCCGACCCGCATGCCGGCGACGCCCTGCTCCAGGCCCTGCCGCCAGTCCCGCGCCTCGTCCGGCAAGCTGAAGGGATCGCGCAGGTCGTGCTGCGCCATGGCCGAGAGCATCAGCGCCGCATCCCGCACCGTCCGCGTCATTGGCCCCGCGACGGCGACATGGGCGAAGGCGCCGAGCGGCCATTGCGGCACCCGCCCGAAGGACGGCTTCAGCCCGACGAGGCCGCAGAAGGCGGCCGGGATGCGGATGGAGCCGCCCGCATCCGTGCCAATATGGAGCGGCCCGAAGCAGGCCGCGCCGGCCGCTCCGGCACCCGAGGAGGAGCCGCCCGGCGTCCGCTCGCGGTTCCAGGGATTGCGGGTGATGCCGTGCAGCGGGCAGTCGCCGGGCGACTTCCAGCCGAATTCCGTGGTGGTGGTCTTGCCCAGGATGACGGCGCCGGCCGCCTTCAACCCGAGCACGGAGGGCGCATCCTCCGTCGCCGGCGTCGCATCGGTCGTCTTGCTGCCCCGCCGTGTCGGGAAGCCGGTGAGGTTCAGCAGGTCCTTCACCGTGGTCGGCACGCCATCGAGCAGCCCCATCGGCCGCCCGGCCATCCAGCGCGCCTCGCTCTCGCCCGCGGCCTGGAGGGCGCGCGGGTTCATGGTGGCGAAGGCATTGACCCAGGGGTTGTAGCGGGCCACCCGCTCCATCACCGCCTTCAACACCTCCACGGGGCTGAGCGCCCGCCGCGCATAAAGCGCGAGCAGGGTCTCGGCGGACATCAGGGCGGGATCGGTTTCGGTCATGCGTCACCTCGGGCAGGCCGCCAATCTGGACCCGCCCAAGGCGGGCGGCTAGGCCGCCAGCTTCACATGGCTGCGGCACCGCATCAGCGGCTGGATGCGCGTGCCGAAATTCTCCATTCCCACCAGGAAGTCGTCGAAGGTGAGCATGATGCCCTTCACCCCCGGCATCGCCGCCGCCTCGTCCAGCATGCGGGCGATGCTGGCATAGGAGCCAACCAGCGTACCCATGTTGAAATTGATCGGCGAGGGCGAGCGCTGGATCGCCGCCGCCATCGAGGTCGATTCCGTGTTCACATCGGCTGCGGCATGGCCCAGCAGATGCGCCAGCGCTTCGCGGTCGGCGCCCCGGTTGTAGAGGTCCCATTTCGCCATCGCCGCCTCGTCGGTCTCGTCGGCGATGACCATGTAAAGGATGTAGGAGCCGACATCGCGCCCCGTCTTCTCGGCGGCCTGCAGCATGCGCCGCGGCACGTCGATGCATTTCTGCGGCTCGTTCACCCCCTCGCCCAGGGCGAAGTTGAAGTCACAGTAGGTGGCGGCGAATTCCATCCCGCGGTCGCTCTGCCCGGCGGCGACCAGCTTGATCGGCACCGAGGGCGGCGGGCTCATCTTGCACTCGTCCATCTGGAAGAATTCGCCCTTGAAGTCGCTCGTCCCGGTTTCCCAGAGCTGCTTCATGATCTGGACGTATTCCGTGCTGTAGTCGTAGCGCCTGCCGAAATAGGCATCGCCCGGCCACAGCCCCATCTGGCTGTACTCGACCTTGTGCCAGCCGGAGACGATGTTCACCCCGAACCGCCCGCCCGAGATGCTGTCGATGGTCGTCGCCATCCGCGCCACGATCGCCGGCGGAATGGTGAGCACCGCCGTCGAGGCATAAAGCCTGATCCGCGAGGTGACGGAAGCAAGCCCCGCCATCAGCGTGAAGCTTTCCAGCCCGTGGTCCCAGAACTCCGTTGTCCCGCCGAAGCCGTGCAGCTTGATCATCGAGAGGGCGAAGTCGAGGCCGTAGCCCTCGGCCATCTGCACCACCCGCTTGTTGAGCTCGAAGCTTGGCATGTATTGCGGCGAGGTGGCCGAGATCAGCCAGCCATTGTTGTTGATCGGGATGAAGACGCCGATATCCATGGGCACGCCCCTCTGCGTTGAGCCGCAGAGGGGAAGGCAATCCTCATGCCATGGCTTTCAGCTCGCCACGATGTTGAACTGTCGGGCAATACCGGTCCAGGTGGCGATGTTCTCCTTCATGATGGCGACGAAATCGGCACCGAGCGGTGGCGGATTGCGCGGCAGCGTCACCAGTTCCTCGCACCGGGTGCGGAGCACGGGCGTCTCCAGCAGCGGCGGGATCAGCGCTGTCACCCGCTCGGCGATCGGCGCCGGCAGGCCTTTCGGCGCCGAAAGACCGAGCCACTGGCTCGAGGTCAGCTTGCCATAGCCCTGCTCGGCGAAGGTCGGTATGTCCGGCATCTGCGCCAGACGCTGCGGCGCGGAGATGCCGAGGCAGCGCAGCGTGCCATCCTTCAGCAACGCCACATTGGTGGTGATCGGGTCGATCAGGCTCTCGATGGTGCCGGCCATCAGATCCTGCATCGCCGGTGCGCTGCCGCGGTAGGGCACGTGGTCGAGGCTGGGCGCCCGCCCTTCCGCCCCGAGCATCACCCCGAGCAGATGCGGCGCCGAGCCGATGCCGGAGGAGCCATAGCGCACCGGCACGCGCCGCGCCGCCGCCAGGTACTGGTCGAGCGTCCTGTAGGGCGAGTTCGCCTTCACCAGCAGCACGTTCGGCGCCTCGACCAGCATGCCGAGATGGGTGAAGTCGGCCACCGGGTCGAAAGGCAGGCTTGGCAGCGTCGCCGTCGAGAAGACATGCACCGAGGCATGGCTGACGAGGAAGGTGTAGCCATCGGCCGGCGACTTGGCGACGAAATCGGTGCCGATCACCCCGCCGGCGCCTGCCCTGTTCTCGACGACGACGGTCTGGCCGAGCGCCTGGGCGAGCGGCGGCGCGATCAGCCGGGCTATGGTGTCAACCAGCCCGCCCGGCGGGAATTGCGCGACGAGGCGGATGGAGCCGCGTCCCGGCCAGCCATTCTGCGCCCGCGCGAGGCGGGGCAGCAGGGCAGGGGCGGCGAGGGCGGCCAGTAGGTGTCGGCGGTGCATGCTCTGCGCTCCTTTGCAGCAGGGCGCAGGCAGATTGCCGTCGGATGACGCAATGGTCATGTTCCGGAACCTGCCTTGCCCTTGGGCAAGGCGGGAGGAGCAAGGAGCGTGCCGCGGCTGTAGCCGCCGGATTCCTTGGATCGAGGTTCGTCCTAGGCCGCGACTGCTCCGCTCCAGGGCGTCATCGCATCGCTGATCCCGGTCGCCTCGCCGCCCGGGTCGCGGCGGATGAGGTTTGGGCAAGCGAAGTTGAGCGGCAGCACGGCGTGCTCCACGATCGTCGGGGTGCCGGGCAGGGCGGCCAGCACCTCGGGCGGCAGGCGCCGGTCGGCGGTGACGCCCTCCGGCCCGGAAACGTCGATCCGCGGATGATGCGCCGCCGCCTCCGGCTCCATCCCGAATTCGGCGACGAAGGAGAGCAGCTGCAGCACCGCCGCGAGGATGCGCCGCCCGCCCGAGGCGCCTGCCGCGATCTCCGGCTGGTCGCCCGAGGCGAGGATGATGGGCGACATGTTGGTCAGCGGCCGCTTGCCGGGAGCGATGGCATTCGGCGTTCCCGGCTGCGGGTCGAACCACATGACGCCGTTGTTCATCAGCACGCCGGAGCGCGGCAGCACGACGCGGCTGCCCATGGAGGAAAGCAGGGTCGTCGTCACCGCCACCATCATGCCGTCCTTGTCGCAGGCGGTCAGGTGGGTCGTGCAGGTTTCGGCGCCCTCGGGCTCGGCATCGCCGAGGCCGGCGAGCCGCTCGGCATAGGCGGCCTGCATGGCGCGGGCGAAGCTCGCATACCAGGCGGCCGTGGGTTCCGGGCCGAGCGGGACATCGGCCATCAGCTCCAGCACCCTCCGCATGGTCGGCGCCGCGGTCAGCCCATTCGAGAGCATGAGGGTACGCCCGCGCCAGGGCACGGCGACGGCTGGCTTCACCCTCGCGCGGCAGCCGGCGAGGTCGGCGGCGGAGAGCACGCCGCCCATCTCCCGCACATCGTCGGCGATCTGCGCGGCGATCTCGCCCTCGTAGAAGTCACGCAGCCCGGCCTGTTGCAGACGCTCCAGCGTCGCCGGCAGGTTGCCGAGCGGGAAGAAGCCCGGCGCCCCTTGATAGGGCGTCGTCGGCGGCAGGCCGTTCGGCAGGTAGATGCGGGCGCTCTCCGGGTAAAGGCGCAGCACGCTGGCCGAGCTTGCCACCTTCAGCGTGGTGTACCAGTCGGCCGGCAGGCCGCGCCGGGCCAGGGCGACGGCCGGGGCCAGGACCTCGCGGATCGGCAGCCGCCCATGCCGCTCATGCAGCAACGCATAGCCGGCGACGGCGGAGGGGATGACGAAGGAGAGCGGGCCATGGATGTTGCGGTCCCCCTCCACCTCGGGCCAGGAGAAGAGGTCCTGCTTCATCCGCCCGGTCAGCGGGAAGGCGGAAGCGTCGAGCCCGGCGGGCGCGACGGGGCCGAAATCGATGGTCTCGGCGGGCACCATCCCCGGCTTCATCACCTGAGCGAAGCCGATGCCGCCGAGGCCGCTGTTCCAGGGCTCGAGCGTGGCGAGGGCAAAAGCGGCGGCAACGGCGGCATCGGCCGCGGTGCCGCCGGCGCGCAGCATGGCGGCACCGGCCTCCGCCGCCACTTTCACCTGGGAGACGACGACGCCCCCGGCGCCGCTCGCGGCCGGCTTGCGAAGGGACCAGTTCTGGCTCTGGTGATCGGGCAGGGGGAAGGCATCCGTCATCGCGGCAACTCCGGTGGTCGGCGTGCCGTCATCGTCCCGCCATGGCCTGGATGCCGCAATCCCCTAAGACCACCTATCGGGACCGGCGCCCGCCCGACGCCCTTCGGCAGATTTGCGGCGGGAAGGCGTGCGAGGGCTGGGCGTTGAGCGGGAAGCCCGGCCTCCCGCGCAGCTGCGAAGCGGCTCCGTGGAGAATTTCACAGCCCGGCCGGGGGCCGCCGCCGCTCCTCCAGCACCGCCTCGAAATCGAAGGTGAGGTTCCAGCCCACATGCGCCTCGAGCGCGGCCAGGGCCTTGGCCTCATCTCCGGCAGCGAGGGCGGCGATCAGCACGCCATGCTCCGCCTCCGGTGCCTCCGGCACCCTGGTTTGCTGGGCAAGCCCCCAGATCACCGCAAGCTGCCGAGCGAGGCTTTGCCACAGGGCGAGCAGGGGCGCGTTGCCGGAGACTCGGCACAACTCGGCATGAAAATCGCCATCGGCCAGCACGATCAGCGCCGGATCGCCGAGCTCCGCCGCTTGGCGATAGCCCATGGCGGCGACCTCGAGCCCCTCGAAGCGCTCGGCGCCGCCCGGCTGGCGCAAGGCTTCCCGCACGGCGAGCGACTCGAGGGCGAACCTCACCCGCATCAGCGCGGCGACGCCAGCATTCGTCACCTGCATCAACCGCATCCCTTTGTAGGGAGTGCTGACGACGATCCCCTGGCTTTCCAGCAGCCGCAGTGCCTCGCGGACCGGGACGCGGCTGATGCCGAGGTCACGGGCGATTTCCGCCTCGACGAGCCTGTCGCCGGGCAGGAAAAGTCCGCGGGCGGCGGCGGCGACGATGGCCTCGGCCGCCTGCTCCACCATCGTCCGCGGCTGGACGGGGGACAGGCGTCGGGGTTCAGCCAGGGCAATGACCATGCTTTCGGACGCGTCCTGGTGCGCCCGATGGTCCGGAACAGCCACGTGGTGATCCCCGTTAAATCGCGAAGAACTGAAGTTTAAATTCAACTCATTGGTTTGTGAAGATCGCTTACGGATCGAATTTGGCGAACGGTACCAGCTTGTTGCATTTAAACATCAAGTCAAGCCCCGCTGCCCTTGTCTTCGCCGCCGTGGCAGTCTCGCCGAGGTGGAGGGCAGCATGGTCGAGGATGCGGATCGCGCGGAATTCGGAATCGAGGGTGACTGGGCGGTTGTCCGGCGGCACCGAATCCGCTGGTCGGAGTGCGACCAGTATGCCCATGCCAACAACACCGCCTACCTCGCCCTCTGCGAGGATCTTCGCGTGTCCCACTGGCTTTCGCTCGGCGGCCGATTTGCCGTCGGCGAGCCGGGGCCGGTCGTCGCGCAGATGGAGGTGCGTTACCTCCAATCGCTTGCCTTCGACGATGCGGTCGCCGTCACCATGCGGCCCGCGGCGCTGCGCCGCAGCAGCCTGACCCAGGACTATGCGATCTGGAAGGCTGGGCTCGTCTTCACCTGCCGCGCCGTACTGGTCCTCATCCGCCATGGCAGCGGGGAGAAGGTGTCGATCCCGCCGGCGATGCGGGCGGCGCTGATCGGGCAGGGCGCGGTGGAGGACGCCTGAGCCCCGCGGCCGGCGCCGCTCCGGCCTTCAGAGGCCTCGCTCGGCCCGCGTCGCGGCGAGGTCGTCCTCGATGAAGCCTTGGATGATCTCCTCCAGCGATTCCTGCTCCGAGAAGCCGAGCAGCCGCCGTGCCCGCTCCGCGGTGAAGCTCGCCGGCCAGCCCCCGACGATCGCCTCGATTGCCGCATCCGGGACATGCTTCACCAGCGCCCGCGCCTCCGGCCCCGCGACGCTCTCCAGCGCGCTCAGCATCTTGCCGACCGTCGCACTCCGCCCTGGCGGGTTGATGCCGCGGTCGAGCCCGAGCGGCGCCGTGTCCATCGCCATCGCATGCAGGAACCAGTCGACCGCCCGCCGCGGCGAGCAGATCCAGACCGCGAATTCCTCCGGCACCGGCAACTCGGTCGAGAGGCCCAGCAACGGCTCCCGCAGGATTGCCGAAACGAAGGAGGAGGCCGCCTTGTTCGGCCGCCCCGGCCGCACGATCACCGTCGGCAGGCGCAGGCTGACCGCATCCAGCATCCCCCGCCGCGAGGCATCCTGCAGCAGCAGCTCGGCCGCCGCCTTCTCCGCCCCATAGCTGTTGCCGGGAAGCTGCCGCGCATCGTCCTCCAGCCGCGCCTCCTGCCCGCCGCCGAAGCTGGCCACGGAGGAGGTGAAGACCACCCTGGGCGGAGTGGCGAGCCGCCGGCACGCCTCTATCACCGCCAGCGTGCCATGCAGGTTCACCCGCATCCCCAGCTCGTAATCCGACTCCGCCTGGGCCGAAACCACGGCCGCCAGATGCACCACCACCCGCGTCCCATCGGGAATGGCCGCCGCCACCTGCTCCGGGTCCGCCACATCGCCGCCGAGGCACCGGACGGGAAAGGGGGCCTCCATCGCCGGCGGGGCGTGCAGGTCGAACAGGGTGAGGCCCGAGATCGCCTCATCGCCAAGCTTGCCCTCGCGCGCCAGCCGCGCCGCCAGCTTGCGGCCGAGGAACCCGCCCCCGCCCAGGATGGTGATCTGCATGGCGCTCTCCCGATCTTGCGCCGATAGATGTCGCCCCGCCCCCGTCCGCGCGCAAGCCGCCAGTGGCGGCGGGGCAGGGACGGCGCGATAACCCCCGCATGAGCATCCCGAACCGCCCCTTCCGCCTGATCCTCAACCGCCACCACGGCACGCCCGGCGTTGTCGTGCTGCCCGAGGGCGGCTTCCGCCGGGCACGCGAGGAGATCGCCGCCTGGGAGGGCTACGCGCCGACCCCGCTCGTCGCGCTGGAGGATGTGGCGAAGGCCGCCCGCCTCACCGCCATCCACTGGAAGGACGAGGGTGGCCGCTTCGGCTTGGGCAGCTTCAAGGCCCTCGGCGGCGCCTATGCCGTGATGAAGCTGCTCCAGGCCGAGCTGGCCAAGCGCGGCACCGCCAATTCCGCGACCGCCGTCGAGCTTACCGACGGCACCTACCGCGAGGCGACGCGCGCCATCACCGTCACCTGCGCGACCGACGGCAACCACGGCCGCAGCGTCGCCTGGGGCGCGGAGCGCTTCGGCGCTTCTTGCGTCATCTTCGTCCATGAGGGGGTGAGCCAGGGCCGCCGCGACGCGATCGCCCGCTACGGCGCCGAGATCCGCGTGGTCCCCGGCACCTATGACGATGCCGTGCGCGTCGCCCAGCGCGAGGCGACCGAGAAGGGCTGGCACGTCGTCTCCGACACCTCCTATGCCGGCTACACGGAAGTCCCCCGCGACGTCATGCAAGGCTACCGCCTGATGGCGGAGGAGGCGGCGGAGTCCATTCCCGCCCCGCCCACCCATGTCTTCATCCAGGGCGGCGTCGGCGGTCTGGCGGCGGCGGTCTCGGTGCAGATGCGCGCCCGCTACGGGCTGGAAGGCCCCCGCATCGTCGTCGTCGAGCCGGAGCGCGCCGCCTGCCTCATGGCCAGCGCCGAGGCCGGCGAGCCCGTCTCCATCGAGGGCGAGCTGGACACGCTGATGGCCGGCCTCGCCTGCGGCGAGCCGAGCCTGCTCGCCTGGCAGGAGCTGGAGCGCGCCGGCTTCGCCTTCATGGCTATCCCCGATGCCAGCGCCGTGGACTGCATGCGCCTGCTCGCCCGCCGCCAGCCGAAGCTGGTCGCCGGCGAGAGCGCCGTCGCCGGCCTTGCCGGCCTGCTGCTGGCCGCGCGCGAGCCTTTCGCCCGCGGCGCGCTCGGCCTCACCCCCGAGAGCCGCGTCCTGCTCTTCGGCACCGAGGGCGCGACCGACCCCGAGCTCTACGAGAAACTGACCGCCTGACCGGCTTGCCGCGCCACACGGCCTTCATCTATCTGTCACAGGACTGGCACGAAGCCGCAACCTGGCGCCGCTAACCCGCGGCCCCGGTAACGAGATCGATTGGGAGAAGTCACGTATGAGGCGCCGTTTCCTGGCCCAGGCCAGCCTGGCCGCCGCGGCCATCGCCGCCACCCGCCCCGCCCGCGCCCAGGCGCCGGTCGAGATTCAGTTCTGGCACGGCCTGGCGCAGCCGCTCGGCGGCCAGCTCGAGGAGATCGTCGCCGCCTTCAACGCCTCGCAGAGCGGCGTGAAGGTCGTCCCCTCCTTCCGCGGCTCCTACCCGGAGACGATGGTCGCCGCCATCGCCGCCTTCCGTGCTAATGCCGCGCCGCATGTCGTGCAGATGTTCGAGGTCGGCACCGGCACGATGATGGCCGCCGGCCGCGCGGTGAAGCCGGTCCATGAGCTTCTCTCGGAGTCCGGCGTCAGCATCGACTTCAACGACTACCTCCCCGCGGTGCGCGGCTACTACCAGGCCTCGGACGGGCGGCAGATGAGCATGCCGTTCAACAGCTCCACCGCGACGATGTTCTACAACAAGGACCACTTCAAGCGCGCCGGCCTCGACCCGGAGATGCCGCCCAAGACTTGGGAAGAGCTGGCCGAGGCGATCAAGAAGCTGAAGGCCGCCGGCATCGCCAGCCCGATGACCACCTCCTGGCCCGCCTGGGTCCAGGTGGAGCAGGTCTCCGCCATCCACAACATCCCGCTCGCCAGCCTCGGCAACGGCTTCGACGGCCTCGGCGCCACCATGCAGGTGAACAACCCGCTGATGGTCCGCCACATGAACAACCTGATCGCTTGGCAGAAGGACGGGCTGTTCAAGTATGGCGGCCGCGACAACGCCGCCGACGCGCTCTTCCCGGCCGGCGAGGTCAGCCTCACCATGGCCTCCTCCAGCCTCCGCGCCCGCCTGCTGCGCGAGTCGCGCTTCGCCTGGGGCACCGCGATGCTGCCTTACTACAGCGATGTCGCCGGCGCGCCGCGCAACAGCATCATCGGCGGCGCCAGCTTCTGGGCATTGAACCGTGGTCCCTCCGGCGGGCGCAACGCCGCCGAGTGGAAGGGCGTCGCGGAGTTCTACCGCTACCTCAGCCAGCCCGAGATCGACGCCAAGTGGCACATGGACACCGGCTACGTCCCGGTCCGCCGCGCCAGCTACCAGGTGGCGAAGTCGCAGGGCTTCTACGAGAAGAACCCCGGCACCGAAGTCGCTATCGAGCAGCTCCTCCGCGGCGGCGATACCACGCCGAACACCCGCGGCATCCGCCTCGGCGGCTATGTCGAGATCCGCAACATCATCCAGGAGGAGATGGAGAAGTCCTTCCAGGGCCAGCAGAATGGCCAGCAGGCGATGGAGGCGGTGACGCAGCGGGCGAACACGGTGCTCCGCAACTTCGAGCGCCAGAACCGCGGCTGATCGGGAAAGCCCCGTGCGCAAGACAACGTTCAAGGGCACGGCGCTGCCGCTGCTGCTGCTCACGCCGCAGCTCGTCATCACCGCCATCTTCTTCCTCTGGCCGGCGGGGGCCGCCATCTGGCAGTCCCTGCTGCAGGAGGATCCTTGGGGCATGAGCTCCCAATTCGTCGGCCTCCGCAACTTCACCGAGGTCCTGGCCGAGCCCGAATGGCGCGGCGCCGCCTGGAACACGCTGATCTTCTCGACCTCGGTCGCCGTGCTCGCCATGGGCACCGCGCTCTTCCTCGCCGTCCAGGCCGACAAGTCGATCCGCGGCGCCAACATCTACCGCACCCTGCTGATCTGGCCGTATGCGGTGGCGCCCGCCGTCGCCGCCGTGCTCTGGCTCTTCCTCTTCCACCCCTCGATCGGCCTCGTCGGCCGCGCGCTGAACGAGGCCGGCATCGCCTGGGACTACAAGCTGAACGGCAACCAGGCGATGCTGCTGATCATCGTCGCCGCCGCCTGGAAGCAGGTGAGCTACAACTTCATTTTCTTCCTCGCCGGCCTGCAATCCATCCCCCGCGCCGTGCTCGAGGCGGCGGCGATCGACGGCGCGAAGCCGGTCCGCCGCTTCTGGACCATCATCCTGCCGCTGCTCTCGCCCACCGCCTTCTTCCTGCTGGTGGTCAACCTTGTCTACGCCTTCTTCGACACTTTCGGCGTCATCCATGCGCTGACCGGCGGCGGCCCCGGCAAGGCGACGGAGACGCTGATCTACAAGGTCTATGTCGAGGGCGTGCAGAACGTGAACCTCGGCAGCTCCTCCGCCCAGTCGGTGATCCTGATGGTCCTCGTCATCGCGCTCACCGCCGTGCAATTCCGCTTCATCGAGCGCAAGGTCCACTATTGATGAAGCGCTGGTTGTCGTCCCTTGGGCCGCATCTCTGGCTGCTGCTCGGCGTGCTGGTCTTCGCGACGCCCATCTACATCACCCTGATCGGCTCGACCCACGACGCCAGCACGATCGGCCGCGGCGACGTCCCCCTGCTGCCCGGCAGCCACGCGGTCGAGAACTACACCGCCGCCTGGGTCAGCGGCGGCTCCGGCCGCTTCGCCGTCTCGCCCGCCTCGCGGATGCTGCTGAACAGCACCATCATGGCGCTCTGCATCGCGGTCGGTAAGATCGTCATCTCCCTGCTCTCCGCCTATGCGGTCGTCTTCTTCCGCTTCCCCGGCCGGATGATCGCCTTCTGGACCATCTTCATGACGCTGATGCTCCCCGTCGAGGTGCGCATCATCCCGACCTACCAGGTCATCGTCAGCATGGACTTGTTCAACTCCATGGCCGGCCTGACCATCCCGCTGATCGCCTCGGCGACCGCGACGCTGCTCTTCCGCCAGTTCTTCCTCACCATCCCCGACGAATATGTCGAGGCGGCGAAGATGGACGGCGCCGGCCCGATGCGCTTCTTCCGCGACATCCTGCTGCCCCTCTCGGTGACGAACATCGCCGCCCTCTTCGTCATCCTCTTCATCTATGGCTGGAACCAGTATCTCTGGCCGCTGCTGGTGGTGAACGACCGCAGCCTCGAGACCATCGTCGTCGGCATGGCCAAGATGATCGGCACCGGCGAGGCGCAGAACGAGTGGAACGTCATCATGGCCATGGCGGTGCTCTCCCTGCTGCCGCCCGTCGCCGTCGTCATTTTCATGCAACGCTGGTTCCTGAAGGGCCTGACGGAGACCGAGAAGTAATGGCCAGCCTCGAGGTCACCGGACTGACGAAGTCCTTCGGCCCCACCCATGTCCTGCACGGCATCGACCTCGCCGTCGAGGATGGCGAGATGATCGTCATCGTCGGCGCCTCGGGCTGCGGCAAGTCCACCCTGCTGCGGATCGTCGCCGGCCTCGAGACCGCGACCTCGGGCAGCATCCGCATCGCCGGCCGCGAGGTCGCCGCACTCGAGCCCGCCGAGCGCGACATCGCCATGGTCTTCCAGAACTACGCGCTCTACCCGCACATGACGGTCGAGCAGAACATGGCCTATGGCCTCAGGATCCGCGGCCTGCCGAAGGCGGAGATCGCCCGCCGCGTCGCCGAGGCCGCCGGGCTGCTGGGCATCGAGGCATTGCTGGCGCGCCGCCCCCGCCAGCTCTCCGGCGGCCAGCGCCAGCGCGTCGCCATGGGCCGCGCCATCGTCCGCGAGCCGAAGCTCTTCCTCTTCGACGAGCCGCTCTCCAACCTCGACGCCAAGCTCCGCGTGCAGATGCGCGCCGAGATCCGCCGCTTGCAACGCCGCCTCGGCGTCACCTCGCTCTTCGTCACCCACGACCAGACCGAGGCGATGACCCTCGGCGACCGCCTCGTCGTCATGCATGCCGGCCATGCCGCGCAGATCGCGACGCCGATGGAGATCTGGGCCCGCCCCGCCGACACCTATGTCGCCGGCTTCATCGGCAGCCCGGCGATGAACTTCCTCGCCGGGACCCTCACCGAAGGCGGCCACGCCGTCGCCCTCAAGGCCGGCCCCACCCTCCGCTTCGCCGACGGCCCGCGCACGGGCGGGGAGGGGAGGCCGCTCACCATCGGCATCCGCCCCGAGCATATGGACCTCGCGGAAGGCGGCATCCCCATGCCGCTCGACCTGGTGGAACCCCTCGGCTCCGAGACCGTGCTGCACGGCCGCCTGCCGAGCGGCGAGGCGCTGGTGGTGAAGCTCGCCGGCCCCGCGCCGGACGCGCCGAGCCTCCCCGTCGCCTTCCCCGCATCCGCCCTGCACGTCTTCGATGGCGAGACCGGCAAGCGGCTTGACCCCTAGCCCCCGGGGGCCAAGATGCTCGGCAAGGGCAACGAAGCCCACCGGGAGACTTCCATGCATCGCCGCCGCCTGCTCGCCGCCGCCGCCATCCTGCCCGCCGCTTCCGTGCGCGCTCAGCCCGCCTGGCCCAACCAGCCGATCCGTCTGATCGTCCCCTTCGCCGCCGGCGGCCCGACCGACATCCCCGCCCGCCTCTTCGCCGAGGAGGTGTCGAAGCTCCTACCGCAGCGCGTCGTCGTCGAGAACCGCACCGGCGCCGGCGTCGTCGTCGGCACGGAGGCCGTGGCCACGGCACCGAAGGACGGCCACACCCTGCTCTACAGCACCATCGCCCATTCCGTGCTGCGCCCGCTCTTCCCGCGTCTCGCCTTCGACCCGGTCGCCGATTTCCAGCCCGTCGCGCTGCTCGGCGTCATCCCGATGATCCTGCTGGTCAACAACGACCTCCCCGCGAAGACCATGCAGGAGGCCGTCGCGCTGTTCCGCAACAAGCCGGGCGAATACGACTACGGCAGCAGCGGCGTCGGCGGCGCCGTCCACCTGGCGACGGAACTTCTGCTGAAGCGCGCCGGCGATCTCAAGGTCAACCACATCCCCTATCGCGGCTCGGCGGCGGGCATGCCCGACCTGCTCTCCGGGCGGCTTGCGATGTTCATGGATGTCGCCGCTGGCGGCCTCACCTTTGCGAAGCGCGGCGATGCGCGCGCCATCGGCATCTCCTCCGCCGAGCGCCTGCCCCAGGCGCCCGACATCCCGACCTTCGCCGAGGGCGGCGTCGCCAATGCCGAGAGCTACACTTGGCACATGGTTTTCGCCCCCGCCGGCACCCCGGCGCCGGTCGTCGAGCAGATCAACGCCGCCTTCAACAAGGCCGCCGCGCAGGCAAGCGTGCAGCAGCGCCTCACCGATCTCACCATGCTCGTCCGCCACGACAGCACGCCCGAAACCTCCAAGCGCTGGCTGACCGACGAGATCACCAAGTGGGAGGCGATCATCCGGGATGCCGGGATCAAGGTGGAGTAGCCCCCATCACCGGCCGTAGCGGCGCCACCGCCGCCTCGGCGGGCGCCACCGTCACCAGCTTGCCACCCTGCCATTGCGCCAGCAGTGGCCGCGCCCGCAGGTTCTGCCCCTTCTCGTCGAAGCGCGCCCCCCAGCCATTCGGCGTGCTGCCTTCCGCCACATCCGTCGCCAGCAGTGCGGCACGCAGCCTGTCGCGCTCCAGCCCCGCTGCCCGCTGCATGGCATCCAGCACCAGCCGCGCTCCGACGTAATTCGCCAGCGAATGGCCTGAGCGCGGGTCGCTGCCGTAACGCCGCTTGTAGAGTTCGACGAAGCCCTGCATGCCGGGCGCAGCCGTCTCGTTCACCGCGATCTGCGGGAAGTCGACATCCAGCGTGCCGTCGAATTCCGGCCCGACCGAACGGGCCGTATCGGTCAAGCTGTAGCCGGCCCCGGCGCCGATCACCATGCGCGGCCGCCAGCTTGCCTCCTTCATGCCGCGATAGAACAGCACGATGTCATTCTGGTAGCCGGTATGCAGCACCACATCGGCGCCGACCGCGCGCAGCCTTTGCAGCAGCGACGAGAGGTCGACGCTTCGCACCGCATAGCCGATCCGTTCCACCAGGTTCAGCCCGCGCGCCTTGAGCTGCGCCTCCTGCGCCCCGCTCACCGCCTGGCCGTAGAGGCCCTCCTCATGCAGGATGGCGATGCGCAGCACCTCGGCCGGCGTGGACCAGGCCGTCGCCAGCATCTCCGGGATGACGGCGACCGAGTCGCGGGCGAAGTCGCTGGCCCGCGGGCAGAGGCGGAACAACATGCGGAAGCCGCGCTCGGTGATCGGGTCGGCGATGGCGCCGAGCTCGAAAAAAGGAAAGCCCTGCAACTCCGCAGCCTGGCTGGCCGCGAAGCCGAGCGGCGAGGCATAGGTGCCGAAGGCGGCGGCCACCCTTTCCGTCCCCTGCAGGCGCCGCAACTCGGCGACCGCTTGGTCCGCTCCGGCCGCATCGCCCTTCACCAGCCGGATCGGTCGCGCGAGAAGGCCGCCTACCGCGTTGCGCTCCTCCGCGGCCAGCTCCAGCCCGCGGAAGCTCTCGTCACCGAGCAGCGCCAGGCTGCCGGTGAAGGGAAACAAGGCGCCGAACCTCAGCTCACCGGCCGGCGCCGTGCCCTGCGCCCTGGCCATTCGCGGCGCCGCCAGGGCGGCGACCCCGCCGAGTAGCGGGCGACGGGCAATCCTCGACATCGGCATCCTCCCGCGACGGATGCGCGGCGGCGGATTCATCGCATGCCCACCCATCCTGGCAAGGCCCCCCGGCTTGACGCGATGCGCCCTCGCGCGGAACCTCCCCGCAACTCCGGGAGAGATCGTCCATGGCACCGCTGCCCTCATCGATGACCGTCATCACCCATGGCGATGGCGGCCCGCCCGAGGTGTTGATCCCCTCGACGGCACCGGTGCCGCAGCCAAAGGCGGATGAGGTGCTGATCCGCGTCCTGGCGACGGGCGTGAACCGCCCAGACGTCGCCCAGCGCAAGGGCGAATACCCGCCACCCCCCGGTGCAAGCCCCTTGATCGGCCTTGAGACCGCCGGCGAGGTGGTCGCAGCGGGCGCCGAGGTCACCGCCTGGACGCCGGGCAACCGGGTTTGCGCCCTGACCAATGGCGGCGCCTATGCCGAGTACTGCGTCGCCCCGGCGAGCCAGTGCCTGCCCTGGCCCAAGGGGTTCGACGCCATCCATGCCGCTGCCCTGCCGGAAACCTTCTTCACCGTCTGGGCCAACCTCTTCGGCCATGGCCGCCTCGCCGCCGGCGAGACGGTGCTGATCCATGGCGGCACCAGCGGCATCGGCGTCACCGCCATTCAGCTCGCCAAGGCGTTCGGCGCCACGGTGATCGCAACGGCCGGCAGCGCCGACAAGTGCAAGGCCTGCCTGGAGCTTGGCGCCGATCACGCGGTCGACTACCGCGCCCAGGATTTCGTCGAGGAGGTGAAGCGCACGACCGGCGGCAAGCTGGCCAATGTCGTGCTCGACATGGTGGGCGCCGACTACTTCAACCGCAACCTGCGCTGCCTGGCTATGGATGGCCGCCTCGTCATCATCGCCTTCCTCGGCGGCTTCGAGGTGGCGAAGGCCGACCTCCGCCCGGTGATGACCCGGCGCCTCACCGTCACCGGCAGCACCATGCGCCCGCGCACCACGGCGCAGAAGGCGGAGATCGCGGAGGCGCTGCGCGAGAAGGTCTGGCCGCTGCTCGATGCCGGCCGCGTCGCGCCCTCCATCCACAAGGTCTTCCCGCTGGCCGAGGCCGCGGCTGCGCATGCGCTGATGGAAAGCAGCGCGCATATCGGCAAGATCATGCTGAAGGTCGCCGACTGATTGCTGCCCGCGAAACCGCTTCGCGGGGCCTCGGAACACGCTTCACTCCCTAGGCCACGCGCCGCCTGCCACGGCATGATCGTGGCAGGACACCGGGCAGGACCGATTCTTGACAGGCGCTCCGAACACCCCGCCGCGGGCGACGACGCTCGAAGGCTACCGGTACCTGGCCGTCTCGGTGGTGCTGTTCGGCGGCGTCTGGCCCGTCACCAAGGACGCGCTGGCGCATGCGACGCCGCTTTGGTTCGCCTTCAACCGCTGCGCCATGGCGGCCGCAGTCACCCTGCTGCTGCTGGCGGGGATGCGGCGGCTGCGCTGGCCGGCGCGGGGCGACATTGCCTGCATCTTGGCGATCGGCCTGCTCCAGCTCGGCGGCTTCTTCGCGCTGACCCATACGGCCTTGGCCTTCATTCCGGCCGGGCGGATGGCGATCCTCACCAATGTCACCGTCTTCTGGCTGATCCCGCTCTCCTGGTGGGTGCTGGGTGAGCGGGTCTCGTCGCCGCAGTGGCTGGCGGCGGCGATCGGCCTGCTCGGCGTCGGCGTCCTGATGCAGCCCTGGACGATGACCGGTGGCGGCGCGACGCTCGACGCGCTGCCGGGCTACCTGATGCTGCTCGGCTCCAGCCTGTTCTGGAGCCTTGCCATCCTCGTCACCCGCCGCTTGCCGCCGCGCCTGCCGGTGATGGAGCTGCTGCCCTGGTGCTTCGCCATCGCCGCCCTCCTGCTGCTGCCGCTGGCCCTCTGGCGCGAGCCGGCGGGCGGCATCGGCCCACCCTCCTGGCCGCATGCCGCCTTCATCGGCGCCGTGGCCGCGCCCATCGGCACCTGGTCGACCATCGAGGCGGGACGGCGGCTGTCGGGCATCCGCGCCTCGGTCGGCTTCCTTGTCGTGCCGGCGCTCGGCGTAGTGATCTCGAACCTCTGGCTCGGCGAGGCGCTGGGATGGGATGTGCTGGCGGGGGGCGGGCTGATCGCCGCGAGCGTGGTCCTGGCCGCGAAGGGTTAGGGGAGGGAGAAAGGATGCGCCTCAACTTAGTCGAAGCCGGCGACGGCCCGCCCGTGATCCTGCTGCACGGGCTGTTCGGCTCTGCGCAGAATTGGGGGGCAGTGCAGCGGCATCTGGCGGCGCGGCATCGCGTCCTTGCCCTCGACCTCCGCAACCACGGCGCCTCCGGCCGCTCCCACGCCATGGACTATCCGGCCATGGCCGCCGATGTCGCCGAGACGATGCGGGCGATGGGGGCCGCGCCCGCCGCGGTCGTCGGCCACTCCATGGGCGGCAAGGTGGCGATGGCGCTCGCGCTCGCCGAGCCGGCGCTGGTGGCGCGGCTGGTCGTCGTCGATATCGCGCCCATCCCCTATCCGCCGGCGCTGCGCCCTTATGTCGCGGCGATGCAGGCCATCCCGCTCCGCTCCGGGCTGACGCGCCGCGACGCCGATGCGGCGCTGGCCGCTGCCGTTCCGGAGCCCGGCATCCGTGCCTTCCTCGTGCAGAACCTGCGGATGCAGGACGACCCGCCGCGCTGGCGCCTCGGCATTGATGAGATCGCTGCCGCCATGCCGGTGCTTGAGGACTTCCCCGATCTCGCTGGGCGCTACGAGGGGCCGGCCCTCGTCATCAATGGTGAACGGTCCAGCTACATCCAGCCCGACTCGCACCCGCGCTTCGAGGCCCTTTTCCCGGCCGCCCGCTTCGCCACCGTCCCGGGCGTCGGCCACTGGGTCCATGCCGAGAGCCCGTCGGGCTTCCTCGCCCTGATCGGCCCGTTCCTCGACTAGAGCTTGCTTTAGCAGCTTGTCGGATTCCCATCTGGCCTGAAATGGGCGAATCTGGCGGGCATGACAGGGTTCATTCCGTTCAGCCGCGAGCAGGCCTTTCTGCTGCCGCCGGATGCCAAGGACTGGTTGCCGGCGGACGACGTGGCGCACTTCGTAGTGGCGGCGGTGGACCGGGTGCCGCTCGGCGCCTTTGCGGTGCGGCCGATCCCGGGCGGCAAGGCGCAGTATCACCCGCGCCTGCTGCTGGCGCTGCTGATCTACTGCTATGCGAACGGCATCTTCTCCTCGCGGCGGATCGAGCGGGCGACCCACCGCGACATTGGGGTGCGCTACGTGGCGGCGAACCTGCACCCCGACCACGACACCATTGCCGCCTTCCGCCGGGCCAACCGCGCTGCCTTCGAGGCGGCCTTCCTGCAGGTGCTGCTGCTGGCGCGCGAGAGCGGCCTGCTGCGGCTCGGGACGGTTTCGATCGACGGCACCAAGCTCGACGCCAACGCCTCCAAGATCCGCTCGGTGCGGTATGACCGCGCCAAGGCGCTGCGCGTCAGGCTCGCTGCCGACATCACCGACCTGACCAACCGCGCCGAGGCGGCCGACGCTGAGGCCCAGCCCGACCCGCAGGCGCTGCCCGCTGAGATCGCCAGGCGCGAGGCGCTCAAGGCCAAGCTCGATGCCGCCTGCGCCCGGCTGGAGGCCGAGGCCCGTGCCGAAGCCGAGGCCGCCCGACCCGAGTATGACGCCAAGCGCGCCGCCTACGAGGCCAAGACGGGCCGGCGGGGCCGCCCGCCCAAGCCGCCCAAGGACGATCCGCCGCCCGAGCGGCAGTCCAACCTCACCGACCCCGACAGCGCGCTGATGCGCCGCTCCGACGCCCATGAGTACCGCCAGGCCTACAACGCCCAGGCTGTGGTCTGCGCCGAGGGCTCGCAGCTGATCCTCGCCACCGGCGTCGTCGCCACCTCGGCCGATGCGCCGAGCTTTGCCGCAACCATCCTCGGCATGGAGGGCGGCATCGGCCTGCCACAGACCGTCCTCGCCGACACCGGCTTCGCCTCAGGCGAGGCAGTTGCCGCCCTCGAGGCGCACGGGATCGAGCCGCTGGTCGCCATCGGCCGGACCCAGCCGCACCGCGCCTACGACTTCCGGCCGCCACCCCAGCCCAGGACGCCACGCCGCATCACCGAGCCCTGGCGCCTCGCCATGGTGGCCAAGCTCGAAACCCCTAATGCCAAAGCCCGCTACGCCCGTCGCAAGCAGACCGTCGAGCCCGTCTTCGGCACCATCAAGTCAGCCCTCGGCTTCACCCGCTTCCACCTCCGCGGCCTCGCCAAGGTCACCAGCGAGTGGACCCTCGTCGCCCTCGCCTACAACTGCCGCAGGCTCCACAACCTGCGGCTCGCAGCCTGATCGCGCCTCAACCCTCGGCCTGACACCAAGTGCAAATCCGACAGGCTGTTAGAGGAACCCGATGGAGATCCAGGGAATGGCGGCGATCACTGCCGTGCCGAGCAGCAGCGCCAGCATGTAGCCCCAGATCGCCCGCATCCCCTCATCCGGCCCGATGCGGCTGATGGCGCAGGCGGCATAGTAGCCGACGCCGAAGGGCGGGGCGAAGAGGCCGATCCCCATCGAGAGGATCACCACCATCGCATAGTGGACCTCATGCACACCCATGTCGCGCGCGATGGGAAAGAGCAGGGGTCCGAACAGCACGATGGCCGGAATTCCCTCCAGCACGCTGCCAAGCACAACGAAGGCCAGGATCGAGACGGCGAGGAACCCCGCCTGCCCGCCCGGCAGCGCCGCCATCACCGCGGCAAGCTGCCGCGAGAAGCCCGACTGCGTCAGCGCCCAGGCCATTGCCGTCGCCGCCCCGATGATGAGCAGGATCGCTCCCGACAGCGCCGCCGTATCCACCAGCATCGGCCTCAGCCGCGACCAATCGAGCTGACGGTAGAACAGCAACCCGACAATGAAGGCGTAGGCGATGCCGATGGTCGACACCTCGGTCGCCGTGGCGACGCCTTCGACGACCGCGGCGCGGATCAGGAAGGGCAGGGCCAGCGCCGGCAGCGCGAAGCCGAAGCTCCGCAGGATCTCACGCCCGCCCGGCTTGGCGGCGCCGGCAAGCGACTGCCCCCGATGCCGCCACCACACCACGCCGCAGAGCACCACCGCGAGCAGCGCCCCCGGCAGGAGCCCGCCGGTGAAGAGCGCGCCGATCGACACCCCCGTCACCGAGCCGATGGTGATGAGTACTAGCGAGGGCGGCACCGTCTCGGTCTGCGCCCCCGTTGCCGAGAGCAGTGCGACCAGCTCCCCCGGCTTCGCCCCACGTTCCCGCATCTCGGGAAACAGCACCGGCGCCACCGCCGCCATGTCGGCCGCCTTCGCGCCGGATATGCCGGAGACGAGGTACATCGCCCCGATCAGCACATAGGACAGCCCGCCCCGCACATGACCGAGCAGGTTGGCGAGGAAACGGATCATCGCGCGGGCCATGCCCGTCATCTCGATCAGGCTGCCGAGGAAGATGAAGAGTGGCACCGCGAGCAGGATGAGGTGCGACATCCCCTCATCCATCCGCCCCACCACCACCATGGTCGGCACCCGCGTCGTCAGCACCAGATAGCCGAAGGTCGCAAGCCCGAAGCAGAATGCGATCGGCACGCCGGCGAGTACCGTCGCCGCCACCAGCCCCACGAAGAAGATGACGAGATTGAGGTTGCCGAGCGGCCTGAACACTGGCCCGGCCCACCAGAACCCCGCCGCGACCAGTGCGACGACGCCCAGCGCCGCCGCCGCCCGCCCCCAGCCCGCAGCCCGCGGCAGGCGCACCAGCGCCACCAGCAACATCAGCAGAACGCCCACCGGTAGCGCCGAGGCCCGCCAGCTTCCCGGGATCTCCATCGCCGGCGTGGTGATGAAGCTCTCCTCCACCGCATAGTCGTAGGCCGGATGAAGCAGCAGCAGCAGGAAAAGGATCGGCGCCGCCACGGCCACCGCCTCGAGGAAGCCGCGCAGCCCCGCCGGCGCCATGGCGACGAGCGCCGTCATCCGCATATGCTCGGCCCTGCGGAAGGCGACCACCGCCCCCAGCATCGCCAGCCAGAGGAACAGCACCGAGGCCAGCTCGTCCGACCAGACGAGCGAGCTGTGGAATACGTAGCGCGCCACGATGCCGGCCAGCAGCAGCGCCGTCTCCACCGCGACGAGCGTCGCAGCCGCGAGCTCCAGCGCGCCGCCGAGCAGGCGCTCTACTCGCCCCTCGGGCCGCCGCTCCACCAGACCGATATCCGCCATGACTCAGGTCAGCTTGCCGAGGTCCTGTTCGAGGATGCCCCAGGCCTCCTCGCCATAGCGCTGCCGCCATTGGGTGTAGAAGCCCGCCTTCTTCAGCGCCTCGCGGAAAGGCGCGGGATCGACGGTGTTGAAAGTGAGGCCCTGCTTCGTCAGCTCCGCCTGCAGCCCGGCATTGAGCGCTTCGACATCGCCTCGCTCCGCCACCGCCGCGGCGTTCCAGTGCTTCGCCACTACGGCCTGCGCGTCGGCCGGCAGCGCCGCCCAGGCCCGGCGGTTGCCGAGCATCCAGAAGCCGTCCCACATGTGGTTGCTGAGGGCGCAGAATTTCTGCACCTCGTAGAGCTTTGCCGTCGAGATGATGGCGAGCGGGTTCTCCTGCCCATCCACCACCCTGGTCTGCAAGGCCGAGTAGACCTCGGCGAAGTTGATGCTCGTCGGCGCCGAGCCGAAGGCCTGGAAGAGCGAGGTCCAGAGCGGGCTTACCGGCACGCGGATCTTGAAGTTCCGCAGATCCTCCGGCCCGGTGATGGCCTTCGAGGAAGACGTGACCTGCCGAAATCCGTTGTCCCAGATTTTGTCCATGACGATCAGGCCGGCCTTGCCGATCTGCGCCCGCACATGGGCGCCGAGCGCCCCATCCATCGCCCTCCACACCGCGGCGTAGTTGGGGAAGGCGAAGCCGACGCCGTTGATCGAGGCGGCCGGCACCAGCGTCGAGAGGATCAGCCCCGAGAGGGTGAAGAATTCGATCGCGCCGCTGCGCACCTGGCTCAGCATGTCGGTATCCGAGCCGAGCTGGTTGTTCGGGAAGATCTGGATCTCGACCCTGCCGCCCGTTTCCCGTGCGATCGCCTCCGCCGCCTCCTTGGCGCGCTGGTTCATCGGATGGGTCAGCGGCAGGTTGTTGGCGTATTTGTAGCTGAACTCCGCCGCATGGGCGGGCTGCATCCGAATGGCGGGGGCGGCGAGCGCGCCCACGGCGAGCAAGGTGCGGCGATGCAGTCGGACCATCTGTTCCCTCCATTCCGGTCTTGGCCGGACTGTCCCGTTGCCCGCTCATAGGCCATGTCGCCCGGGCCGGGGAGGCGGTATTTTCACCGGCAACGAAGGAGGGACCGCCCGCATGATCTCGATGACCGGCCTGCCCGTCTCACGGCGGGTGATGAACCTCGCCGGCTTCCTCGCCCAGACGGCCCGCCGCCTGCCTGACCACTTGGCGCTCGCCTGGGGCGAGCGGCGCTGGTCCTGGCGGGAATTCGAGCGGCGCAGCACAGCGCTTGCCGCGTCGCTCGCCGCCCAGGGAATCGGCAAGGGCGACCGCGTGCTGGTCCATGCGCGGAACGGCAACGAGATCCTGGAGGCGATGTTCGCCACCTTCCGCCTCGGCGCCGTGCTGGTGCCGACCAATGTGCGGCTGGTGCCGGAGGAAGTCGCCTATCTCGCCGAGGCCTCCGGCGCGAGCGCCTTCCTCTGCCAGTCCGTCTTCCCCGAGCACGCTGCCGCCGTCGCCGCCGCCCTGCCTGGCCTCCGCCTGCTGGCGAGCATCGGCGAGGCCGGGTTCGGCACGGCGACGCTGGAAGCGCTGATCGAGGCGGGAGCGGGCCGGGCCTGTCCCATCGCCAATGCTGAGTACGACGACCCTTGTTGGTTCTTCTTCACCTCCGGCACCACCGGCCGCCCCAAGGCCGCGGTGCTGACGCATGGCCAGATGGCCTTCGTCATCACCAACCATCTCTGCGACCTGATGCCAGGCACGACCGAGCAGGACGCCTCGTTGGTGGTGGCGCCGCTCTCCCACGGCGCCGGCATCCATTTCCTGACGCAGGTGGCGCGCGGCGCCGCCAGCATCCTCCTGCCTGGCGAGCGCTTCGACGCCGCTGAGGCCTGGCGCCTGGTCGAGGCCCATCGCATCAGCAACATGTTCACGGTGCCGACCATCCTGAAGATGCTGGTCGAGCATCCCGCGGTCGATGCGCACGACCATGCCTCGCTCCGCTACGTCATCTATGCCGGCGCGCCGATGTACCGCGAGGACCAGAAATTCGCCCTGCGGAAGCTGGGCAAGGTGATCGTCCAGTATTTCGGCCTCGGCGAGGTGACGGGCAACATCACCGTCCTGCCGCCCGCTCTGCACGACGAGGAGGACGGGCCCGCCGCCCGTATCGGCAGCTGCGGCTTTGCCCGCACGGGAATCGAGATCCAGATCCAGGACGGGGAGGGCAGGGAGGTCGCGCCCGGCACCCAGGGCGAGATCTGCGTCGCCGGCCCCGCCGTCTTCGCCGGCTACTACAACAACCCCGAGGCCAACGCGAAATCATTCCGCAACGGCTGGTTCCGCACCGGCGACCTCGGCCATGTGGACGAGCAGGGTTTCCTCACCATCACCGGCCGCGCCTCGGACATGTACATCTCCGGCGGCTCGAACGTGTATCCACGCGAGGTGGAGGAACTGATCCTGCAATACCCCGGCATCGCCGAGGTCGCGGTGGTCGGCATACCCGACCGGCATTGGGGCGAGGTCGGCGTCGCCGTCATCGTCCCCCGTCCGGGCCAAGCGGTGGAGGAGGAGGCGCTGCTCGGCTGGCTCGATGGCCGCATGGCGCGCTACAAGATGCCGCGGCGCGTTTTCGCCTGGGATGCGCTGCCCCGCTCAGGGTACGGCAAGATCACCAAGAAGATGGTGCGCGAGGAGATGGAAGCCCGCGGCCTGCTGCCCCTCGCATGAGCCCGCGCCGCCTTGTCCAGCCCGGCTTGGCACTTGCGCCACGAACCGAGCTCGTTTCCGGGCACGCGCTGCCGCTGGCCCTCACCCTTGCCCCCGGCCTCTCCCTGCTGGACGCCGTCACCTGCGCCGTCCACGCCGCCGGCTTCGACAGCGCGACGCTCGAGCTGGAGGGCGGCGACTTCGCGCCCTTCTCCTATGTCCTGCCGGCCCCGGCGCCGGACGACACCCACGCCGCCTATTACAGCGCGACCCATACCCCGCCGGCGGGCGCACGCCTCGAGCGTGGCTGCATCACCTTCGGCCGCCGCGCCGGCCAGCCCTGGCTGCATTGCCATGCCGTCTGGCAGGAACCCGCCGGGCGGCGCGGTGGTCATGTCCTGCCGGAGGAGACGGTGCTCGCCACCGCCATCCCTGCCCGCGCCTGGGGCCTCACCGGCATCGCCCTGGTCTCGGAACCCGACCCCGAGACCAATTTCACCATCTTCCGCCCCGTGCCAGCCGCCGGCTCACCCTTGCCCGGAGCGCGGCCCGCACTCGCCCTCCGCATCCGTCCGAACGAGGATGCCGCGAGCGCCCTCGCCGCTGCGATCGGCCGCCATGGCTTCCGCCGACCCGCCCTGCGCGGCAGCCTCGGCAGCCTCATCGGCGCCCGCTTCGAGGGCGGTGGCGCGGTCGAGGATCATGCGACCGAGATGTTTTTCACTGGCAACGGCCTTGGCGTCGCCCTGGCTGACATGCAGGGACGAGTGCATGAGGGCATGCTGCAGTCGGGCGAGAACCCGGTCTGCATCACCATCGAGGCGCTGCTGGTGGATGAGGCCTGAGCCCGGCCGGGCCAACCCTGTGCCAGCGGCGCGCTCTTCCGTGTTTCTCCACGGCGGACGGCCACTCCCGGCCGCCCAGCAAGGATTGCGCTGGGGCACGGCCTCGGCGGAGGATGCTGCATGACCGCCCCGCGCCCGCCGGCCTTCGCCCAGCAGATCACCTTCCTCTATGCCGAGGATCCTGCAGCAAGCCGTGATTTCTACGGGCGGGTGCTCGGCCTCGAATTGGTGCAGGACCAGGGCTTCGCAGCCATCTATGCGGCGGCCGGGCGGCGTGGCTTTCTCGGCGTGGTGCAGGCGCGCGGGCCGCGCGAGGGGCGGGAGCCACGGGTGGAAGGCGGCGTGGTGCTGACGCTCGTCACCGCGGCAGTGGAAGCCTGGCATGCGCATCTGTTGGCCGAGGGGGCGGTCATCGAGGCGCCGCCCACGGCCCATGCGGCCACCGGCATCACCCATTTCTTTTTCCGCGACCCGGCGGGCTACCTGCTCGAGATCCAGCGCTTCGACCGTGCGGATTGGCCGGAGCCAAGCTGACATACGCGTGTCGGTTCCCCACCGCCTGCGCAACCATTTCAGCGCGAAGGCGTTCCGGTTCATGCGGGACGGCAGCGCCCTGGCGCCACCTCCCGACGCGAGCGGCAAAGGGATGGAGGAACACATGAGCTGGAAAGTCATCGGTGCGGCCGGCCTGGCGCTGGCGCTGGCGGCCTGCGGTACCAATAGTTCCGATCGCACGACCGGTGGCGCGGCCGCAGGCGCGGCGACGGGCGCCGGCATCGGCGCGCTCGGCGGCCCGGTGGGCGCGCTGGCCGGGGCGGCGATCGGAGCCGGCGCGGGCGCCGTGACCGGCGCGACGACCAGCCCCCGGGATGTCAATCTCGGCACACCGCCCTGGAGCAATCCCGAGGTGCGGACACCGGTCGACAGCCGGCGCACCGCCCGCCACGGCACCCGCCGCTCGCAGAGTGCTGCCCGCCGGCCGACCAGCGAGGCGGACCGCGCCTATATGGGCGGCGGCATGGTGGGTACGCCGACCGGCACCGGCACAACGACGGCCACGACGCCCGGCACCACCGGCAGCGGCATGGGCACCGCCGGCGATGCCACGCCCCCTGCCGGCACCGCCCCTGCCGGCAACAGCATGAACAGCGCCACCCCGATGCGCTGAGGCTGCGCGCGGCAGCGGGGCCCCGGCCCCGCTACCGCGACAGCAGGAGATCCGGCAGCCCGGTGACCAGCGTCACCGGGAACAGGGTGCAGAGCACCACGGTGAGCACCAGCATGAGGAAAAAGGGCAGGCTGGCCATCGCCACCTCGGTCTGCTCCTTCCCCGTCATGGTCTGCATGACGAAGAGGTTGAAGCCGACGGGCGGCGTGATCTCGGCGATCTCCACCAGCAGCACGATGAAGATGCCGAACCACACGAGGTCGAACCCTGCCTGCTGCACCAGCGGAATGACGATGGAGGTGGTCAGCACGATCATCGATACGCCGTCGAGCGCGGTGCCGAGCAGCACATAAACGACGGTGAGGATGGCGATCAGCCCGTAGGGGCCGAGGTTGAGGTGCACGACGCCTTCCGCGAGCGCGGCCGGGATGCCGGTGAGCGCCATCGCCTTGGTGAGGAAGGCCGCACCGGCCAGGATGAACATGATCATGCAGGACAGGCGCGTCGCGCCCTTCACGCTGTCGAGGAAGGCCTGCCAGGTCAGCACGCTCTCGCCCGCGGCGAGGCCGAGGAGCGCGAAGAAGGCGATCGGCCACACCTCGGAGAAGCCGATGACGCCGAAGGCCCAGGCGATCAGGTCGGCGGCCAGCAGCACGGCGCCGGTACGCCAGCCGGCCGCCATCAGCAGGGAGCCCAGCACGCCGAAGGCCGCCGCCTCGGTCGCCGTCGCCCAGCCGACGAACATGGTGCCGATGACGACGATGATGAGCACGGCACAGGGGATGAGCTTGGCGCTGGCCCGCATCTTCCCGGCAAAGCTCATCCGCGGCTCGGCCTTGGGCTGCTTGCCCGGGTTGAGCATCGCCCAGATGGCGATATAGGCGCTGAAGAGCAGCATCACGAGCAGGCCCGGGATGCAGCCGGCGATGAAGACGCGGATGATCGAGACCTCGGCCGCCACCGCATAAACGACCATGATGATCGAGGGCGGGATCAGGATGCCGAGCGTGCCCGAGGTGGCGAGCGAGCCGACCGCGACATTCTCGTCATAGCCGCGGCGCTTCAGCTCCGGCAGCGCGATCTTCGAGACCGTCGCGCAGGTGGCGGCGCTCGACCCGGACACGCTGCCGAAGATGCCGCAGGCAAGGATGTTGACGTGGAGCAGGCCGCCCGGGATGCGCCGCACCCAGGGGGCGAGGCCGTTGAAAAGCTCCTCCGAAAGCTTGGTACGGAAGAGGATCTCGCCCATCCAGACGAACATCGGCAGCGCCGCGAGCGTCCAGGAGCCGGTCGCCTCCCAGAAGGAGGAGGCGAGAAACAGCCCCGGGCTCGGATGCACGAAGACCATGGCGACATAGCCGACGGCGGCGAGCGACATGGCGATCCAGAGCCCGGCGCCGAGCAGGATGCACAGCAGCACGAGCAGCAGAAGGGCGAAGGTCAGCAGATCCATCGATCAAACCTCCGCCGAGAAGTCGCCGGCCGCGGCGCGTTCCTCGGCCGCGACGACGTAACCCGGCTTGGCGCCGCCGAGGACGGTGACGAATTCATCGAGAATGGCGATGAGCAGCAGGCCGGTGCCGAGCGGCACGGCAAGCTTCGGAATCCAGAGCGGGATGGGCACGGTACCCTGCGCCACCTCCTCGATCTCCCAGCTGAACCACATGTCCTGCGCGGTCCAGACGGTGACATAGGCGATCAGCAACGCGGCAAGGCCGAGCACCAGCAGCTCCGCCCAGCGCCGCGCGGCGGGGCCCAGCCGGTCGAGCGCCATGCCGACGCGGATCAGCTCGCCGCGCTTGAAGGTGGCGGCCAGCGCGAAGAAGGTGGTGGAGACGCAGAGATAGGCGCTGATGTCGTCGGCGGCGGGCAGCTGGAGCTGCATCTCCCGCATCGCCACCTGCGCCATCATCACGCAGAAAATGGCGAAGAGTGACAGGGCGGCGAGGCCGGCACCCAGGGCGTAGAGCGCATCGAGCAGGCGGCGCATGCGGGTCAGCGGCCTTTGCAGGCGCGGTGGATGGACGGCATCGATGCAAGCCCCCTGATGGCGAGTCCCGGCGCGGCACCATCGCCGCGCGGCCAGGGGGCCGCAAGGGGCCATCGCCCGGTTGAGTGGGACGCGGCAGGCGATGCTGCCCGCGAAGCAGGCAGCACCGGCCCGGGCGTGGTCAGCCGGCGCGCAGCGCGTCCACCAGCTTGCGGCCGTCCTCGCCGGCACGCTGGACCCACTCCTCGGTCATGGTCTCGCCGATCTTCTTCAGCTCGGCCATGACATTGGGCGGCACGGTGCCGATGGTGACGCCCTTCTCGCCGAGCCTCGCCACGGAGGCCCGCTGCGCCGCCTCGGCATAGGCCCAGCCGCGATCCTCGGCCTTCTTCGCCATGGCCTGTACCGCCGCCTGCTGGTCGCCCGGCAGGCCCTGCAGCGCGCGGCGCGAGATGATGACGGCGTTCTTCGTCATCGAGAAGGCGGCCGGGGTGAAAACCTTGGCATAATCCCAGGCGGAGGTGTCGACGCCGGTCTGGGCGCTCGTCACCATGGCGGTGGCGATGCCGGTGGCGAAGGCCTGGGCCAGCTCGGCCTGCTGCACCAGCACCGGGTTGGCGCCGACCAGGGCGGCGAAGCGGTTGGTCATCGGGCTGAAGGTGCGGAAGCGGCTGCCCTTCAGCACGTCGAGGCTGGTCAGCGGCACCTGGGTGTAGAAGCCGGCCGCCGTCCAGCCGACGGTGTAGAGCAGCGACAGCCCCTGCCGTGCGAGGCGCGCCTCGATATAGGGGCGCTGCAGCTCGGCCAGCTTCCGCGCGCCGGCGAAGTCGGCCACGAGGAAGGGCACGGCATCGGCGTCGAAGAACGGATCCTCGTTGGAATAGGCGGTCAGCAGCATCTCGCCGACCTGCACCTGGCCGGTCTGCACGCCGCGCTTGATCTGCGGCATGGGCAGGAGCGAGGCGTTGCTGTGCAGCTGGATCTGCAGCTTGCTGCCGGTCGCCTGATCCACATCCGTGCAGAACTCAGCCAGGTTGCGGGTGTGGTAGTTGCCGTCCGGGTAGGCGCTGGCGAGCTGCCACTTGGCCTGGGCCTGGGCCCGGGCCAGGCCCGGAATGGCGAGCAGGCTCGGCGTCGCCAGCGCGGCGCGACGGGTGATGGTCATGCGTGAAAGCCCCTGGTTTCGTTACCGGGGCCGAGTGAAGCCCGGAAGCGGCCTCCTCAACAAGGGGCGTCAGCCGGCCGAGACCACGTAATGCTTCAGCTCCTCTGCCTCCTGCTCGGCGGCCTCGATGCGCGCCTTCACCAGATCGCCGATCGAGACCATGCCGACCAGGCCGCCGCCGGCATCGAGCACGGGCAGGTGGCGGACGCGGCGCGCCGTCATCAGCGAGAGCGCTTCGGTCACCAGCGTCTCCGGGCGGATGGTGACCAGGTCGCGGGTCATGAACTGGGTTGCCTGGAGGCCGGTGGTGCCGGGGCCATGCGCCGCCATGCCGCGGACGATGTCCCGCTCGCTCAGGATGCCGAGCAGCTCGCCGCCGGGGCCGCGGACCAGGGCAGCGCCTATGCGGTGCTCGGCGAGGAGGCGGGCGGCGTCGAGGACGGACTGATCGGGGCCGAGCGAGATGACGCGGTTGCCCTTCGTCTTCAGGATCGCGGCGATGACCATGGGTGCCTCCCTGGACTGGTCTTCCTTCAGATCGGGCAGGCTGCGCCGCCACGCGCGCCGGTTGCAAGCAAAAGCGACGCCGCGGAGGTGCTCATTCCGCCGCCTTCACGGGCTGTGCGGCGGTCAGCGGGGCGCTGGCGGTGAGCTGCGTCTTCACCAGCTCGGCGAAGCGGCCGCCCTGCTGCACCAGCGTGTCGAAGCTGCCGCGCTCGACGATGCGGCCGCCTTCGAAGACCAGGATCTCGTCGGCGTCGCGCACGGTCGAGAGGCGATGGGCGATGATGAAGGTGGTGCGGCCGGCCATCAGCGCCGCGAGCGCCTTCTGCACCCGCGCCTCGGTGGCGGCGTCGAGCGCGCTCGTCGCCTCGTCGAGGATCAGCACCGGCGGGTCCTTCAGCAGAGCGCGGGCGATGGCGAGGCGCTGGCGCTGGCCGCCGGAGAGGCTGGCGCCGCGCTCGCCGACCAGCGTGTCGTAACCCTTCGGCTGCCGGATGATGAAATCATGCGCCTCGGCCATGCGGCAGGCGCGTTCCAGCTCGTCCTGGGTCGCCTCCGGGCGGCCGACCAGCAGGTTGTCCCTGATCGTCCGGTTGAAGAGCATGCTTTCCTGGAAGACGACGCCGACGTTGCGCCGCAGGCTTTCCAGGGTGATGTCGCGCAGGTCGTGGCCGTCGAGCGTGACGCGGCCACCCACCGGGTCCCACAGGCGCTGCAGCAGCGCCATCGCCGTCGACTTGCCCGCACCGGTCTGGCCGACCAGGGCGAGCGTGCGGCCCGGCTCGGCGCGGAACTCGACATCGGAGAGGATGCGTGGGCCGCCGGGATAGGCAAAGGCGACCTTGTCGAACACCACCTGGCCCGAAGCGCGGCTGAGCGAGACGGCACCCGGACGTTCCGGCACGCTGGTGCGGGCGTCCAGCACCTCGAAGAACTCGGCAATGCCGGGCGCCTGGAAGACGAGGCGCGAGACGAAGGCGACGGCGCCTTCCAGCTTGTTGATCAGCAGCATGGCAAAGCCCATGAAGCTGACGATCTCGCCGACCGTCGCCTTGCCGTCGAGATGCAGCAGGGTGCCCAGGATGAAGATGGAGATGACCGTCAGCGTGCTGGCCGCGCGGGTCAGCACCGAGACGACGGCCCACCAGTTCAGCACCGGGAATTGGTGATCCATCACCTGGCGCACGATGTCGCCGAACATGCGCGCCTCGCTCGCCATGCGGGTGAATGATTGCACGACGATGACGTTGGACAGCGCATCCTGCGCCGTGCCGGCGAGGCGGGACTGGAACATCTCCACCTTGCCCTGCGCCGTCTCGGTCTGCCTGATGACGAAGGCGGTGATGACGGCGAAAACTAAGACCAGGCCGAGCAGCAGCAGGCCGAGGCGCCAGTTCATCGCCAGCGTCAGCGGCAGCAGGACCAGCGCTGCGACGAAGGTCGAGAGATGATCGCGGAAAAAGGCGAGCCAGATGCTGAACAGGTTATCGGCGCCGACCAGCATCACTTTCATCAGCCGGCCGGACTGGATGTCGCCGTGGAAGGAGAGCGGCAGGGCGAGCACATGCTCGTAATAGCTGTGCATGGAGAGCAGGCGGTTGCGATGGGCCATGCGGTCCGCCAGCAACGACACCGCGACCGTCGCGCCGATGCCGGAGAGGCCGACCGCGCTCCAGAGTGCGAGCAGGGCGAAGGCACGCTCCCATACCTGGTCCCGCGTGCTGGTCGAGGCGTGGGAAAGCACGTCCACCACCCGGCCGAACAGGACCGGCTCGAGGAAGAGCAGCCCGGCAAGCGCGATATTGGCGATTGCAAGGCCGACCGCCACCCAGCGGTCCTTCGACAGCAGCTTCAGGACCCGCCCGTAGAGCCTGATAAAATCCATCCCGGCGCCCCTGTGAGTGGTCCCCATGCCCGGCGGCGCCGGGCCATCCGATGCCGTAATAGGCAAGCCCCGCCGAACGGCAAGGCCACCCCTGCGGCAACACCGGGATGGGATCGGCGGAGGGCGTCGGGAGTTCCCTGCGTCTTGCGGAACGATCCCGTGTCGGGAGGGTTGACGGCACCCCGGGCGCATCGCCACCTTTGCCATATAAGAACCGGGAGGACTTCCAATGATCGTGACTCGCCGCGCGGCGCTCGCCGCCGGGGCAGGCCTGCTCGCTGCCCCGGCCATCGCCCGGGCCCAGGAGACTTGGCCGGCCCGCCCGGTGCGGCTGGTCGTACCTTTCACCCCGGCGGGCACCACCGACATCGCGGCGCGCATCCTGGCCGAGCGGCTGACCCAGCGGCTCGGGCAGAACGTCGTCGTCGAGAACCGGCCCGGCGCGGGCGGCAATATCGGCTCCGATGCCGTCGTCCACGCCGATCCGGACGGCTACACCTTGCTGATGTGCACGGTGAGCTCCGGGGCAATCAATTACAGCCTGTACGGGGCGAAGATGCCCTACAAACCGGACGCGCTGGCAGGCGCCGGGCTGATGCTGCAGGTGCCGAACGCCATCTTCGTCACCAACAGCCTGCCGGTGAAGACGCTCAAGGAGCTGGTGGACTACGTCAAGGCGCGGCCGGGGCGGCTCAACAACGGCAGCTCCGGCATCGGCACATCGCTGCACCTGACCGGGGAGCTGCTGAAATCCGCGACGGGCATCCAGATGCAGCACGTCCCATTCCGCGGCGCGGGGCCGATGCTGCAGGAGGTGATCGCCGGGCGGATCGAGGTCGCGGTGGACAACCTGCCCTCCGTCATCGGCCATCTGCGCGAGGGGCGGCTGCGGCCGCTGGCGGTGACGACGACGCAGCGCAGCCCGGCGCTGCCGGACGTGCCGACCACGGCGGAGGCTGGCTTCCCCGACGTGGAGGCGACGGCCTGGTTCGGCGTGCAGGCACCGGCGCGGACGCCGCGGCCGATCATCGACCGGCTCGGCCGGGAGATCGACGCCGCGGTGAAAGAGCCGGAGACGCGCGCGAAGATCGCCGATCTCGGTGGCATGGCACCCGGGCTGACGCCTGATGGCGGCACCACGCCCGAAGCCTTCGAGCGGTTCATCCAGGCCGAGATCGCAAAGTGGACCGAGGTTGTGCGGAAGTCGGGGGCGACGGCCGAATAGCCCCGCTCAGCCGCGGAACAGGGCGGCCAGCGCCGGATCGACGCCGCCCACCTCGCGCCCCCGCGGCGCGGCGAAGCTGCCGAGGCCTGGCTTCGGCAGCCTGAGCGCAACCAGCATCTCCAGCAGCCGGACGCCGCAGGCGATGCCGTCCAGCAGCGGTACGCATGCGTCCGGCTGCAGCCGGGGCGCCATGCCGGCCAGGGCAGCGCCGCCCAGCACCACCGAATCGGCTCCCTCCGCAGCGAGGCGGCCGATGGCGCCATGCAGCAGGCGCGCCACCCCCTCCGGATCCCGCACCGCATCCTGCGGCGTCGCCTCCAGGCCGGCGAGGCCGGCGAGGCGACCGCTCAGCCCGTGCTGGGCGATGCGTTCGCGGTAGGTTTCCGTACCCCCGAAGGTCACCAGGCCGAAGCGGCCCCCGGCGAGGCAGGCGGTGAGGCAGGCGGCCTCGGTCATGCCGACCACGGGGCAGGGCATGAGCTGGCGGGCGGCTTCGAGCGCGGTGTCGTGGCTGACAGCCAGCAGCACCCCATCCACCTTGCCGGCATGGATGGCGAGCAGTTCGAGCAAGGCATGGCCGGCGACGACGTTCTCGGCGCGGGAGGAGATCACCACCGGGCCGAAGCGCGGCGTCGCCGGCAGAATCTCCGTGCCCGGGCCGGCGGCGGCACGCGCGGCGGCGGCGCAGAGCTCCGTGATGGCCCCGGTGGTATTGGCATTGGCGACCAGGATGCGCATCGGCTCAGCCCCCGGAGGTCGGGTTGGAGGCCGCCTGACGAAAGGCAGCCGGAAGCGAGCGCGGGCCGGGCCGGTCGAGGCGGAGCCGACGCAAGGCCGGCGCCCCGGCCGCGATCCGCAGCCAGGCGAGGCGCGGGTTCACCAGCAGCAGATCGCCGGCATGCAGCGGCAGGGCGAGGGCCTGGCCGGGCGCCTCCGCCGCGGCCTCCAGCGCGGCGAGCGCCGCCTCCTGGGCGGGATCGAGCCGCGCCTTGCTCATCGCCGCCCGGTCCAGATGGCTGAGGAATACGCCCTCGGCGGTGGAGAAGACCGGCAGCGCGGCGGCCTCGCCATAGGGAAATTCCCGGTGCAGCACGGCAAGCGCCGCACGGTCCGACTTCAGCAGCGCATTGTGCAGGGCCGCGGCGGCGACCAGGCTGACCGCGCCCTCGGCCAGGCCGCCGAGGCAGAGCAGCGCCACGGCATCCGCCGGGTCGGCATGGAAAGCGGCCGTGGGAGGGGACTCGGCGTCCGGCAGCGGCTGGCCCAGCAGGCGGCCGAGCGCGATCAAGGCGGCCTCCGGCTCGGCCAGCAGGTCGAGCTTGAGGCCACGCAGCAGGCAGAAGCCGCGGCCCTCGTCCAGCCGCTCGGCAACCTGGCGCAGCAGGGCGGTGAGCTGCGGCCGCTGCGCCGCGTCGCGTTCAGCCAGCTCGGCCGCGGCCTCGGCGCCGGCTGGGATCATCCAGTCGGCTGGGGTGAGGGCGGAGCCGGCCCAGGCGGCGGGGCCGGCCTGGGGGATGAGGCGGGGGGGCGGCGCTTGCATGCTGGGAAGCCTAGCAGCCGGAAGGCGCGGGCGGCAGGGAGGGCGCGGCCGCGCAAGGATGCCATTGCCGGATGGGAGCGGCGGATACAGGCTCCACCCCAGCAACCCGGAGATGCCGCATGGACCAGCCAGTCCTCGACCTGCCCTTCGATGCCGAGGCGATGCTGCCCGGCCTCCGTGCTTGGGTGGAATGCGAGAGCCCAACCTTCGACGCCGCTGCCGTCGCGCGGGTGATGGAGATCGCAGCCCGCGACCTGGCGCTGATGGGCGCGCGGATCGAGACCATCCCCGGCCGGATGGGCTATGGGCCCTGCGTCCGCGCCACCTTCCCGCACCCGAATCCGGCCATGCCGGGCGTGCTGGTGATGGGCCACATGGACACCGTCCACCCCGTCGGCACGCTGGAGCCGCTGCCCTGGCGGGTCGAGGGCAACCGGGTCTATGGGCCCGGGGTCTACGACATGAAGGGCGGCAACTGGATCGCTCTCGAGGCCATCCGCCAGCTCATCCGCGCCGGCATCGCCACCAGCCGGCCGGTAACGGTGCTGCTGACCAGCGACGAGGAGATCGGCTCGCCTTCGACGCGTGACCTGATCGAGGCGGAGGCGGCGCGCCATGCCGTGGTGCTGGTGCCGGAGCCGGCGCGGCCGGATGGCGGCGTCGTCACCGGGCGCTACGCCATTGCCCGCTTCAACCTGCGTGCCACCGGGCGGCCGAGCCATGCCGGGGCGCGGCTCGCCGATGGGCGCAGCGCCATCCGCGAGATGTGCCGCCAAGTGGTGGCGATCGAGGCGCTGACGAATGACGACGTGACCTATTCGGTCGGCGTGATCCACGGTGGGCAGTGGGTGAACTGCGTGGCGACGCATTGCGACGCGGAGAGCCTCTCCATGGCCAAGCGGCAGGAGGATCTCGACCGCGCCGTCGAGACCATGCTGGCGCTGCGGCCGACGGGGAACGATGTGCAGCTCGAGGTCCGGCGCGGCGTGACGCGGCCGGTCTGGGAGCCGGATGCGCGGGGGATGGAGCTCTTCGGCACGGCGCGGCGGATCGCGCAGAGCATGGGCTTCGACATCAGCTCGCAAAGCGCGGGTGGCGGCTCGGACGGCAATTTCACCGGGACGATGGGCATCCCGACGCTCGACGGGCTCGGGGTACAGGGCGCGGGCGGGCATACGCTGGAGGAGCACCTGCTGCTCGACAGCCTGGTGCCGCGGGCGAAGCTGCTGGCGGGGCTGCTGCAGGTGGTGTGAGTCAGGCGGCCAACGCCGCCTCCAGCGGCGCTGGGTCGAAGCCGAAGTCCCGGTAACCCTGGCGCAGCCGCGCCACGTATTCGGCGGAGGGCGGGCCGGGGCGGAAGGCGAGCTCGTGATAGATCCAGGCCTCGCCCCCATCGGGCAGGGCGAGGCGGACGCGCTCATAGGTGTGCGGGCCCTCGTAGCGGTCGAGGCTTGCCATGTGCTCTTCCGTCACCTGCCAGAGGCCGATGGGGCAGGCGCTCGCCGGGTTGGGCTCGATGAGCGCGAATTTCCGCAGCACCAGCCGCCAGCCGGGCAGCAGCACGGCGCCGGCGACAACGGCGCCGGGGCAGCGGGATTGCATCTGCGCGTGGGAGAGGTTGCTGCCATAGGCGGCGTAGAGTTCGGGCATGGATGAAGCATCCCAGGCGCGGGCGGCATGGCGCAAGGGTCGCCCCGCGCGATACAACCCGGGCGATGAGCGACATGGCCGGCGACAGCCCGAAGCAGACCGAACGCCCCGACTGGTCCCGCGCCGAGCGCGCGCTGAAGCGCGACCCGGTGCTGAAGAAGGTCATCAAGCAGATCGGTCCCTGCACGCTCGAGCCGGTGACGCGCGAGCCCTATGAGGCGCTGGTCCGCGCCATCGCCCACCAGCAGGTGCATGGCCGGGCGGCGGAGGCGATCCTCGGCCGGCTGCTGGCGCTGCACCCGGCGCATGGCTTCCCGCCGCCGGAGGCGATCCTGGCGATGGAGGTGGAGGCGATGCGGGGCTGCGGCTTCTCCGGCTCCAAGGTCGCGGCGATCCGCGACATTGCCGAGAAGGCGACGGGCGGGCTGGTGCCGACGCGCGAGGCCTGCGCCCGCTACGACGACGCGGTGCTGATCGAGCGGCTGGTTGCCATCCGCGGCGTCGGGCGCTGGACGGTGGAGATGCTGCTGATCTTCACGCTTGGACGTCCCGACGTGCTGCCGGTCGATGATTTCGGCGTGCGCGAGGGGTGGAAGGTGGCCGCCGGGCTGGAGGCGCAGCCGAAGCCGAAAGAGCTGGCGGCGGTCGGCGAGGCCTGGAAGCCCTGGCGGAGCGTCGCCGCCTGGTATCTCTGGCGCGCGGCGGATGCGGCGAAGCGGACCGTCTTCAAGCCGCAATAGGCTCAACGGGCGGCATCCTCCCGCGCCATCCGCGCGCGGGCATTGCCGGCGACGCCGGTGCCTTCCATGACCGGGGCGTAGAGCGAGCCGGTGGTCGGCGGGGCGGGTGCGCCGCTTTCCATCTGGGCGCGGTGGACAACATTGCCGGCGATGCGCTCGGCAAGGCCGGGCCAGATGCGCTCGCCGAGCACGGCGCCCTTCGCCTTCCAGCCGACGGCCAGCTCGCTCGTCGGGTGGACGGAGGTGCGGATGATGGCATCGACCACCTGGTCCGGCCCGTCCATCAGCACCATGCGCGGCGTGCGGCCGCTGTAATTGCCGGCATGCTGCCAGAAGGGCGTGTCCACCGCCCAGGGCAGCACGGTCGAGACGGCGATGCGATCACGCACGCCGGCGAGGCGGAGTTCCTGATTCAGAGCGTTGCCGAGGCCGATGACGGCGTGCTTCGTCGCGCTGTAGCTCGCGTGGTAGGCGAGCGGCACGCGGCCCTCGACGGAGGCGATGTTCACCAGCGTGCCGCCGCCCTGGGCGCGGAAGCGGCGGAGCGCGGCATGGCTGCCGTAGATGACGCCCTTCAGGTTCACGTCGATGACGCGGGCATGGTCCTCGACGGGAATCTCCTCGAAGCGGCCGATGGAGGCGACGGCGGCGTTGTTCACCCAGACGTCGATGCGGCCGAAGCGGGACACGGCCGCCGCGGCCAGGGCCTCGACCTGGTCGGGCTGGCTGACATCGGTCGGGACGACGAGGGCTTGGCCGCCGGCGGCACGGATCTCGCCGGCCACCTCCTCCAGCACCGCGGCGCGGCGGGCGGCGAGGACGACATTCGCGCCCTGCGCGCCGACGCGCGTGGCGACGCCGCGGCCGAAGCCGCTGGAGGCGCCGGTGACGACATAGGTGCGGTTGACGATCTCCTCGCGGCCCGGTTGGGTGGCGCAGGCGGCGAGGAGAAGGACGAGGAGCACGACGAGTGGTCTGGACACGGTGGCCGGACCTTTGGCTGGACTGCGGCCTCAACCGGCCCCGCGGGCGGCCGTTCCCGGCTCGTGAGGGCGAATGGTGCTTTTCAGGGCGGCCATCCCATGCCATTCGAGCGCCGGAGCCGCGGCTTCGCTTTTCAGCAAGGCGCGAGAGCCTAGATTAGGGGCTGCCCGCGCGGCGCGGGGTTTGGACAGGACCAGGAATGACGACGGAAGTGGCAGCCTTTGCCGGCCTCCCGGCCGGCGCGGAGTCCCGGCCGGAGGCCCTGGCGCGCACGGCGCCGACGCGGCGGCCTGGCCGGCGCCGGCTGCTCGGCTGGCTCGGCGCCCATCGCCGCGGCGGGGCGCATGAGCCGCGGCTGGAGTTGGTGCGCTACCGCCTGGCCCCGCCGAATTGGCCGCGGGACCTGCCGCTCTCCATCGTCATCATCGCCGACCCTCATGCCGGCGGGCCGCAGACCCCGGTCGAGCACCTGGCGCGCGCGGTCGGCATGGCGAATTCACTGCGGCCGGATCTCGTGGTCCTGTTGGGGGATTATCTGGCGGATGGGCGCTTCATCGCCGAACGCCCGACCATGCGGCAGGTGGCGGAGATCCTGGCCGGGCTGCATGCTCCACTCGGGGTGCATGCCGTGCTCGGCAACCATGACTGGTGGGAGTGCCCGGCGGCCCAGGCCGGCCTGCGGCCGCTGCCCGAGGCGGCGGAAGCCTTCGCCGCGGCCGGGCTGCCCGTCATGCACAATGAACTCCGCCGGCTCGTCCATTGCGGACGGGATGTGTGGCTGGCGGGCCTCGGCAGCCAGTGGGCCTATCGGCGCGGCGGCGCCATCCATGGCGCGCACGACCTGGAAGGGACGCTCGCCGGCATCCCCGATGGCGCGCCGAGCATCCTGCTGGCGCATGAGCCCGACATCTTCCCGAGCGTGCCCGAGCAGGTGGGGGTGACGCTCTCGGGCCATACCCATGGCGGGCAGGTGCGGCTCCGGGGCTATTCGCCGCTGGTCCCGAGCCGCTACGGCAACCGCTATGCCTATGGCGCGGTGGAGGAGGAGGGGCGGCACCTGGTTGTCTCCGGCGGAATCGGCAATTCGGCGCTGCCGATCCGGCTCGGGATGCCGCCGGAAGTCACGCTGGTCGAACTGGCCTGAAGCCAGCCGGACCGGCGCGGCAGGGGGCGGCGCAGGCATCCGCCCCGCCGGCCCTCATCCGCTGCTTCCCCCGCAGGGCTCAGGCCCGGGCCACCACTGTGCCGGCCACGGCGGCGCCGTCCTCGGCCGCAGCCGCTTCCATCGCCTTCCGGCGCTTGGCATCCTCCCGCTTCTGACCTTCGGTCCGGTCGTCGCCCAGCACCTGCCGCACCCGAAGCTCCTCGAGGTCGAGCTCCTGCTCCAGCTTCACCAGCCCTTCCTCGTCGAGATGCCCGGCCTGGTAATGCGCTAGGAGCTGCTGCCGCGAGGCCTCCAGCGCCGCCAGACGGATGCGACGCCGTGCCGTCCGTTCGGCGACCGCCGCCCCCTGGTTCGTCGCTGTGCGGTGGAGATGCCCCGCCCGGTCACGGAACTCGTGCACCAGGTCGGCGGCGATCGCGCCCTCCAGCGGGTCTTCCATGCGCCTCTCGATCTCGGCCAGCGCCGCCACGGCGATCAGCCGCCGCCCTTCCGCCTCCTCCGGATTGATGCCGTTCGGATGCGGCGGCAGCGTCACGCCAAGGCGCTGGATTACCCATTCCAACGTCGTTCCCTGCAGCACCAGCGTCGCCAGGATGGCGGTGAAGGCGAGGAAGACGATCAGGTCGCGCTCGGGAAAGTCCATCGGCAGGGCCAGCGCCGCAGCGAGGCTGACCACGCCTCGCATCCCCGCCCAGCCGATGATCGTGATGTGCCGCCAATCCGGCATCGGGTTCCGCCGCCGCAGGGCGGGGATGCGCCGCGGCAGCCAGCTCGCGAGGAACACCCACAGGAAGCGCCCTGCGATCAGCGCCAGCGCGACGCCTCCGGCAATGCCGGCGAGGCTCAGGATTCCGCGGCCGGCGATCCGCTCCAGCACATGGTTGAGCTGGAGGCCGATCAGCAGGAAGACCAGGCTATTCAGGATGAATTCGACGAAGCGCCAGACCACGCCCGTCGTCACGCGCGAGTTGTAGCTGAAGAGGGTGTGCTGCGCCCGGCCAAAGGCCAGGCCCGTCGTCACCACCGCCATGACGCCCGAGACGTGCAGCGCCTCGCCCGCCAGGTAGGAGGCATAGGCGGCAAGGAAGCCCGTCGTCGTCTCCAGCATGGTGTCGTCGAGCCGGGGCAGCACCCAGAGCGCGGCGCGGCCCACCAGCCAGCCCACCACGATCCCGCCAAGGCCAAGCACGAGGAAGCTGCCCACCCCGCTCGCCGCGCCCAGCGTGCCGCTCGCCAGGGCCGCGGCGACCGCGAGCTTGTAGAGCACCAGGGAGGAGGCATCGTTGATGAGGCTTTCCCCCTCGAGCACGGTGACGATGCGCCGCGGCAACCGCAGCCTTTGCAGCACGGCGCCGGCGGCCACCGCATCGGGCGGCGCGACGATGGCGCCCAGGGCGAGGGCCGCCGCCCAGGGCAGCTCCGGCACCAGCCAGCGCGCCACCGCGCCGATCAGGAAGGCGGTGAAGATCACCGCCCCCACCGCCAGCAGCAGGATCGGCCCCAGATTGCTGCGGAAGGCCCGCCAATCCGTCCGGTAGGCGCTCACCTGCAGCAGCGGCGGCAGGAAGAAGGCGAGCGCAAGGTTCGGGTCCAGCCGCAGCTCCGGCACGGCGGGGATGAGCGCCAGCACCATCCCGCCCAGGACGAGGATGACGGCATAGGGCAGGTTCAGGCGACGTGCGAGCAGCGCGAAGCCGATGCAGGCACCGATCAGGGCAAGAAGCAGTTCGACGAGGTCCATATCCTGCTTCTACCCGCCCGATCGGCCCGGTTGCGAGAGGGCCGCCCGGCCTCCCATCTCCCCGAAACCATGCTCGACTCCCTGCCGCCCCCGGACTCCCACCTGCTCGATGCCTATTCCCGTGCCGTGACCGCGGCGGTGGAGCGCGCCGGCCCCGCCGTGCTGCATGTTGAGGTGCGCGGCCGGCGCGGGCAGGGCACCGGCTCCGGCGTCATCGTCTCGCCCGACGGGCTGGTGCTGACCAATGCCCATGTCGTCGCCGGTGCCGAGGCAGTGCAGGTGACCACCGCCGAGGGCCGCCCAATGCCCGCCCGGCTGCTCGGCGAGGACCGCGACACCGACCTCGCCCTGCTCCGCGCCGAGGCCCCGGCGGCGCTCCCCACAGCCGAGCTCGGCGATTCCGCGGCCCTCCGCGTCGGACAGCTGGCGATCGCCATCGGCAACCCGCTCGGCTTCTCCTCGACGGTGACGGCCGGGGTGGTGAGCGCCCTAGGCCGCAGCCTCGCCGGCCGCGGCGGCCGTCCCATCGAGGATCTGGTGCAGACCGATGCCGCGCTGAACCCCGGCAACTCCGGCGGCGCCCTGGTGGACAGCGCGGGTCGGGTGATCGGCATCAACACGGCGATCATCGCCGGCGCGCAGGGCCTCTGCTTCGCCGTTGCCGCCAACACGGCGCAGCTCGTGCTGGGCGAGTTGGTACGTTTCGGCCGCGTGCGCCGCGCCAGCCTCGGCCTGACCGGCCAGCGCGAGGCCGTCCCCCGCCGCTTGGCCCGCGCCGCAGGGATCGAGCAGGACACCGGCGTCCTCGTCACCGCCCTTCAGCCCGACGGTCCTGCCGCCCGCGCCGGCCTCGTGCCCGGCGACCTCATCCTCCGCATCGGCGGCCAGGCCGTAACCGGCATCGATGCGCTGCTGCGCTGGCTCACCGCCGAGCGTGTCGGCGAGCCGGCGGAGGTGCTGATCCTCCGCCGCGGCGACCCACGCCGCCTCCGCCTCGTGCCCGACGAGCGCGGCGGCTAGAGCAAACTCCGATCGGATGGAATCATCTGATCGGAGTAATTTGCTGGCCAAGACAATGGTCTGGAGCGGGCTCCGTGAGCCGGTGCGAACGGAAACCGCTCTAGCCCTTCAGCGTCTGGATCGGCTCGAACCCCTCGAATTCCGGATGGCCGAGATAGAGCGGCCGCGTCCCGCCCGCACTGCGGTGTGCCATGCGGAAGGCCTCGGACTTCGTCCAATCCTCGAAGGCGTCCCGGCTCGCCCAGATGGTATGCGAGGCGTAGAGCGTGTGGTCCTCCTTCCGGGGCCCGCGCAGCAGCCGGAATTCCACGAAGCCCGGCACGGTGCTGAGCTTCGAATCGCGCGAAAGCCAGAGCTCCTCGAAATCCGCCTCGGCGCCCGGCATGACGCGGAAGCGGTTCATGGCGATGAACATCGGCCTCGTTCCCTTACTCAGTGGCTGAAACGCCGCGTGCCGCCATCCACATGGATGACCTGCCCTGTGATGTAGCGCGCCAGCGGCGAGGCGAGGAAGACGGCGAGCACCGCTAGGTCCTCCGGCTGGCCGATATAGCCCGCCGGCACCTCCCGCTCCGCCCAGGCACGTCGGGATTCCTCCGTCGGCATCACGCGCAGGTCGATCTGCTCCGAGCGGAGGCGGCCGGGCGGGATGGAATTCACCGTGATCCCGTCCCGCCCGACCTGCCGCGACAGCGCCTTGGCCCAGATATGCGTGGCGCCGTTCGGCGCATTGGCCGGGTTCACGTTGTGCGGCTCGTCCTGCCCGGTGAGGTTGATGATCCGCCCGAAGCCGGCCGCCTGCATGGCCGGCACCAGCGCATGGGTGAGGCGCCGCGCCGCGTGGAAGTTGAGCTCCATCGCCTCCTGCCACACCGCCTCCTCGCCAAGCTCCCCCGCCGGCTGCGGCCGGCTGCCCCCGGCGTTGTTGACCAGGATATCGCAGTGCCCGAAGCGCCCGAGCACCGCATCGCGGATGCGTGGCGCCGCCGCCGGGTCGGTCACGTCCTCGACGATGACGAGTGGCTCCGCCGTCGCGGGCATTTCGGCGGCGAGGCTCTCCAGCAGCGTCCGCCGCCGCGCCAGGATGGCAAGCCGGCATCCCTCCTTCGCCAGCATGGTGGCGATGCAGCGCCCGAGCCCCGCCGAGGCGCCGGTGACGAGCGCGACCCGCCCGACCAACTGCAGATCCATCCGTGCATCCTCCAGGCCCGTCCGGTGTCAGCCTGCGTCGCGGCTGCGCAAAAGAAAAGGCCGCCCCGGCATCCCGGGGCGGCCCTGCAGCCGGGTGAGGGCAGGGAGCTCAGCCGCTGAGCGCGGCTTCCTTCCCCTTGCGCAGGTTGGGCAGCATCATCGCCAGCAGCGCGACGGCAGCGATCGCCAGCATGCTGGCGCTGATCGGCCGCTCGATGAAGACGGTGATGTCGCCGCGCGAGAGCAGCATGGCGCGGCGCAGGTGCTCCTCCATCATCGGCCCGAGCACGAAGCCGATCAGCAGCGGCGCCGGCTCCATCTTCAGCTTGTTGAACATGTAGCCCAGCACCGCGAACACCACCGTCGAGTAGACGTCGAAGACGTTGTTGTTCACGCTGTAGGAGCCGATGCAGCAGAAGACCAGGATCGCCGGGTAGAGGAACTTGTAGGGCACCTGCAACAGCTTCACCCACATGCCGATCATCGGCAGGTTGATGATCAGCAGCATCACATTGCCGATCCACATGGAGGCGATGAGGCCCCAGAAGAGGTCCGGCTGGGCCTCCACCATGCGCGGGCCCGGCTGGATGCCCTGGATGATCAGCGCGCCCACCATGAGCGCCATCACGGCATTCGCCGGGATGCCGAGCGTCAGCAGCGGGATGAAGCTGGTCTGCGCCGCGGCGTTGTTGGCCGCTTCCGGCCCCGCCACGCCCTCGATTGCGCCCTGGCCGAACAGGTGCCGGCCCTTCGACATCTTCCGCTCCATCATGTAGGAGCCGAAGGAAGCGAGCGAGGCGCCGCCGCCCGGCAGGATGCCGAGGATCGAACCCACCACGGTGCCGCGCAGGACGGAGGGGGTGGCGCGCTTCCATTCCTCCTTGGTCAGCCAAAGGCTGTCCACCTTGGTCTTGAGGACGCTGCGGGCCTCGGGACGCTCGAGGTTCAGGACGATCTCGGCGATGCCGAACATGCCCATGGCGAGCGCGACGAAGCTGATGCCGTCGGAGAGTTCGGGAATGCCGAAGGTGAAGCGCTGCTGGCCCGTTTGCACGTCGGTGCCGACCAGACCGAGCGCCACGCCGAGCACCACCATGCCGATCGACTTGATGATCGAGCCCTGCGCCAGCACGGCCGAGATGATGAGGCCCAGCAGCATGAGCGAGAAGTAGTCGGCGGGACCGAAGGACAGCGCGATGCTGGTCAGCAGCGGCCCGGAAGCGGCGACGACGACCGTTGCGACCGATCCGGCGAAGAAGGAGCCGAGCGCCGAGGTGGCGAGAGCCGCCCCCGCCCGCCCGTTGCGGGCCATCTTGTAGCCTTCGAGCGTCGTCACGACCGAGCTGATCTCGCCCGGCAGGTTCAGCAGGATGGCGGTGGTGGAGCCGCCATACTGCGCGCCGTAGTAGATGCCCGCGAGCATGATGATGGCGGTTGTCGCCGGCTGGCCGAAGGTGATCGGCAGCAGCAGCGAGATGGTGGCGACCGGACCGATGCCCGGCAGCACGCCGATGGCGGTGCCGATCAGCGCGCCGATCAGCGCGAAGAGAAGGTTCTGGAAGCTGAACGCCACGGCAAAGCCGTGCGCCAGGTTGCCAATGATATCCATGGCCGTTGCGTTTCCCTATCCCGGCGTCGCGTCAGTACTGCATGGGCCAGACGGCCACGCGGATATCGAGCTGCTTGATGAAGATCCACCAGCACATGGCCAGCAGGAAGATCATCAGCCCCAACACGCCGAGCGGCCGCGAGCGGTGCTCGGGCTCGGCCATGGCGGAGATGAGGATCGTCGCGGCGACTGCCAGCATCAGCCCGCCCTTCTCCAGCAGCAGGGCGAAGATGCACATCGCGGCGCAGATGAAGCCGAGCAGCCGCCAGCCGACGGCGTAGCAGATCACCAGGAAGCCGACGAGCATCCCAAGGCCGATGCCGTTGTAGGTGCTGGAGAAGAACTCGCCGAACATCGGCGAGATCTGCCAGACCAGGGTGCCGACGACGATCGAGGCGATGAGCATCGTCCAGTCGATGCCCTTCCAGCGCTCCATCGGATCCGGCCCGCTGAAGAAGCCGAGCACCAGCACCAGCGCGCCGAGGCCAAGCTGCACCCAGAAGACCAGCATGGGCATGTAGCCGGGTCCCATGCGCCGGGCGGTGCCGAGCGTATGGTCCATGTTCAGCCAAAGGCCGATCGCGGCAAGCAGGATGAGGAATGCGCCCGAGGCAACATCCTTGGCATTGATTTTCATGCGGCGACCCTTCTCGGCTCCCAGCTTGCCGGGAGGACCCGGCATTTCCCCAATCTTAATCGTGCAACGACAACCCCATGGAGCGCCTCCGGTCAAGCCGGGGCGTTCCCGAATTCCCCGGCCTGGCCTGCTACTCCACCTTGGCGCCGGATGCCTGCACGATCGGCGCCCATCGCGCCACCTCCCCGGCGATGAACTCCGCGTAGGCGGCAGGCGAAAGCGGGCTGACGAGACCGCCAAGCTCGGCGAAGCGCCGCTGCGTGGCCGGCTCCGCCAGCACGGCATTGATCTCCCGGTTCAGCCTCCCGATCACCGCCGGCGGCAGGCCAGCCGGGCCGGAGATGCCGAACCAGGAATTGCTGACGAGATCGACGCCCTGCTCGCGGAAAGTCGGCAGTGCCGGGAAGCCCGGATGCCGCGCCGCCGACGCCACCGCCATGCCGCGCACCGCGCCGCCACGGAGATGGCCGGAGGCGCTCGGCAGGCTGTCCGACATCATCGGCACCACGTCCGCGATGACATCCGTCATGGCCGGGCCGGCGCCGCGATAGGGCACATGGTTCACCCGCGCGCCCGTCACCTGGCCGAATTGCACAATCAGGAGATGGTTGGATGAACCCGAGCCGGAGGAGGCGACATCGAGTCCCCTTGGCTGCTCCCGCGACAGCCGTACCACCTCGCCGAGGCCGCGCGGCGCGAACTGCGGGTTGGCGACGAAGACCGAGGGCGTCTCGATCAGCAGGGCGACATGGGTGAAGTCGCGCAAGGGATGGTAGCGCAGGTCGCGATAGAGCGAGGGCGCGATGGCATGGCTGGCGATGTTGGAGACGACGAGGGTGAGCCCATCCGGCGCCGCCTGCGCCACCTGGGCGGCACCGAGCGTCGATCCCGCCCCTGGCTTGTTCTCGACGATCACCGGCTGGCCGAGCCGGGCACCCAACCCCTGGGCCACCAGCCGCGCGGCAAGGTCGGTGGTTCCGCCCGGGGCGAAGGGCACGACGAGGCGGATCGGCTGTGCCGGCCACGGGGTCTCGGCACGCGTGATCGCGGGCAGCGCCGCAATGACGGCGCCACCGGCGAGCCAGGCTCGGCGCGGCAGCATCCCGGGCGTCTCCTCCCTTTGGATCGCGCTGCGTATCGCATGACGAGCGGATGGCGGGCAAGCCGCCCATCCCGTGCTGCACCGCGGCAAAATCCCTCGCCACGGCTTGCGGCAGCGCCGCTTTGCCCCGATCCTCGCCGCACGCCTTTCCCGACAGGATCTTCGCCATGGCCGCCTCACCCCGCCCCAACGATCCCGAGACCGCGATCCGGGAGGCGGTCGCGGCGCTGGAGCCGCGGCTGATCGAGATCCGGCGCGACATCCACGCCCATCCCGAACTCGCCTTCGAAGAGGTGCGCACCAGCGGCATCGTCGCCGCGGAACTTTCCCGCATGGGCATCGCGCATCGAACCGGCATCGGCCGCACCGGAGTTGTCGGCGTGATCGAAGGGGGCCGCCCGGGCCCGACGCTGGCGATCCGCGCCGACATGGACGCCCTGCCGATCCATGAGATGACTGGCCTGCCCTTCGCCAGCACGGTGGACGGGAAGATGCATGCCTGCGGCCATGACATCCACACGACGACGCTGCTCGGCGCCGCGGAGGTGTTGAAGGATCTCGCGCCGCAACTCGCCGGCCGCGTCCTCCTCGTCTTCCAGCCGGCCGAGGAGGCGCTCGGCGGCGCTGCCGCCATGGTGAAGGACGGCGTACTGGAGGGCGTCGACATAGCGCTCGGCTTCCACAACCATCCCGACATGCCGGCCGGGCAGTTCGGCTATTGCCGCGGCTCGACGCTCGCCGCCGCCGACCGCTTCGACCTCGTCATCCGCGGCAAGTCGGGCCACGCCGCCCATCCCGACAAGGCCGTCGATCCTATCGTCGCCGCCGGCGCCTTCATCGCACAGGCGCAGACCGTCGTCAGCCGCGAGCTCGACCCGCTGATGCCCGGCGTCGTCACCATCGGCATGATCCATGGCGGCACCGCGCCCAACATCATTCCGGAAACGGTGGAGCTGCGCGGCACCGTCCGCACCCTGCACCATGCCGCCCGCGACGTGGCGGAGGCCGGGCTGAAGCGCCTCGCCACCGGGCTCGAGGCCATGCACCGCGTCGAGTGCACGTTGAGCTACCGCCGTGGCGTGCCGCCGCTCGTCAATGCCGACAGCGTGCTCGATCCGGCCATCGCCGCGGTCCGCCGTCAGTTCGGCGACGTCGTGGTGGAGGGCCGCCCGAGCATGGGCGCCGAGGACTTCGCCGAATTCGCCGAGCGCGTCCCCGCCTTCCAGCTCCGCATCGGCAGCGGCGCGCCCGGCCGGCACGACCATCTGCACAATGACCGCTACCAGCCGGACGAGCGCTGCATCGGCCTCGGCGCCCAGGCGCTGACCCGCATCGCGCTCGACATGCTCGCATGACCAATCGTATCGCCGAGCTGACCTGGCCGGAGGTCGCCGAGCGGCTGGGGCAGGGGGCCTGCGCCATCCTCCCCATGGGCAGCCTGGAGACGCATGGCCCGCAGGCGCCGATGGGTGACTACCTGCTGGCCGAGGCGCTGGCCGACCGCATCGCCGCCGGCACCGGCTCCCTCGTCCTGCCTGCCATCCCCTTCGGCGGCGAGGACTATTTCGGCATGGTGCCGGGCGGCGTCGTCCTCACGCCCGGCCTGCTGCAGGCGGTGGTGGAGGAGGTCTGCGGCAACCTGATCCGCACCGGCTGCCGGCGCATCCTCATCCTCAACGGCCATGCCGGCTCCATCGCCCCGGTCGATGCCGCGGCGCGCGGGCTCCGGCGCCGGCATGGGGTGGTAATCCCCGCCCTGCATCTCTGGCGGATCGCGGGCAGCCTCCATGCCGAGCTTGGCGGCAAGCCGGAGAGCCTCGGCCATGGCGGCGACCCGGTCTGGTCCACAGCACTTCATCTCCGCCCCGATCTCTGTCACCCGGAGCGGGCCCGCGCCCGCGAGCCGGCCGGCAGCGCCCTTGGCCAGCCCATCGCCAATTTCGGCACGATCCGCCTCGCTGGCGTCGAAGTCTCGGTGCCGACCGAGGTGGAGGAGGTCGCCCCCGGTGGCGTCGCCTGCGCCGACAGCCGCCCCGGCAATGCCGAGCATGGCGCGCGGATCGTGAACCGGCTGGTCGAGGCCGGCATCGCCGCCGCCGCCGCCCTCAAGGAGGCTACGGCGTGAAGGTCTGCGTCTTCGGCGCCGGCGCCATCGGCGGCCATGTCGCCGCACGGCTGGCCAAGGGCGGCGCCGAGGTCTCGGTGGTCGCCCGCGGCGCCAATCTCGCGGCAATCAGCGAGCGTGGCCTCACCGTCCACGCCCCGGACGGCACAATGCATTGCCGCCCCCGCGCCAGCGCCGACCCGGCCGCGCTCGGCCCGCAGGATGCGGTGATCGTCACCACCAAGGCGCCGGCCCTGCCGAGCGTCGCCGCCGCCATCGCCCCGCTGCTCGGGCCGGAGACGCCGGTCGCCTTCGTCATGAACGGCATCCCCTGGTGGTACAATGACGCGACGGCACGGGACGGACAGCCCCTGCCGGCGCTCGACCCGGGAGGCGCGCTTCGCCGGGCGGTGGGCATCCCCCGCACCATCGGCGGCGTCGTCTACTCCGCCTGCGAGGTCATCGAGCCCGGCGTGGTCGAGGTCGAGACCAGCGACGGCCGCGTCATCCTCGGCGAGGTCGATGGCCGCATCTCGGCCCGCGCCCAGGCCCTCTCCGCCGCCATCGCCGCCGGCGGTCTGCCCTCGCCGGTGGTGCCCGACATCCGCCAGGCGGTCTGGCAGAAGCTGCTCGGCAACCTCGTCAGCGGCCCGCTCTGCATCCTGACGCGCTCCTGCATGCAGGATACGCTGCTGAGCGCCGAGACGCGCGAGACGGCGATCCGCATGGCCGAAGAGGTCACCGCCATCGCCGCCGCCGAAGGCTGGCCCATCTCCGGCGATGCACCCGCCGCTCGTATCGCCCGTTCGGCGAAGCTCCGTCACAAGCCCTCCATCCTGCAGGACCTCGAGGCCGGGCGGATGATGGAGGTGGAGGCGATGCTCCAGGCCCCGCTGCGGATCGCCCGCGAGGCCGGCCTCGCCGTGCCGACTCTTGCCGTGATGGTGGCGCTGGCGACCCGCGCCGCCATCGCCGCCGGCCTCTACACCCCCACCGAGGACGCCGCATGAGGATCTGCATCTATGGGCCCGGCGCAATCGGCGGGCATCTGGCCGGCAGATTGGCCAAGGGCGGCGCCGAAGTCTCGGTCGTCGCCCGCGGCGCCCAGCTCGCCGCCATCCGCGAGCGCGGCCTGACCGTCCGCCTGCCGGACGGTGCCATCGAATGCCGTCCGAAGGCCGCCGCCGATCCGGCCGAGCTCGGCCCGCAGGATGCCGTCGTCGTCTGCACCAAGGTTCCGGCCCTGGCCGGCGTCGCCCGCGCCATCGCCCCGCTGCTCGGGCCGGAGACGCCGGTCGCCTTCGTCACCAACGGCATCCCCTGGTGGTACTTCGCCCACCATGGCGGGCCGGAGGAGGGCCGGCGCGTGCCCGAGGCCGATCCGGGCGACGTGGTCTGGAATGCCGTCGGCCCGGCGCGGGCCATCGGCGGCGTGGTCTATTCCGCCTGCTCCGTGCCGGAGCCCGGCGTCATCGAGGTCACCAGCAAGTCGAGCAAACTGATCCTCGGCGAGCCGGACGGCTCCCGCAGCCCCCGCGCCATGGCGCTGGCCGGCGCCTTCAAGCAGGGCGGCCTGCCGTGCAGCGTCGCCGAGGACATCCGCACCGATGTTTGGGCCAAGCTGCTGAACAACCTCTCCAACGGCCCCTTCTGCATCCTCAGCCGACGCAACATGCAGGAGACCTTCCGCGACGCCACCGTCCGCGCCGCAGCGGTGGAGGTGGTGAAGGAGGGCCTCGCCATCGCCGCCGCCATGGGGCACCCGGTCGGCGGCGCGGCGGAGGAGCGGATCAACCTTTCGGCCGACATCCCGCACAAGCCCTCCATCCTGCAGGACCTCGAGGCGGGCCGGCCGATGGAGGTGGATGCGCTGTTCCAGGCGCCGCTCCGCCTCGCACGGGAGCGCGGCGTGCCGGCGCCGATGCTCGCCCTGATGGTGGCGCTCGCCGCCCAGGCCGCCCAGGCCGCCGAAGCCGCCGGTCTCTATCGCCGGGAGGGGTGAGATGGACAACCTCATCGACCACATCGTCATCGATGTCCGCGACCGCATGGCGGAGGGCGCCGAGGCCTGGCGCCGCCTAGGCTTTCAGCTCACGCCGATGGGCAAGCACAGCCTCGGCTCCGCCAACCACCTGGCGATCCTCGGCCGCGACTACCTGGAACTGCTCGGCACCGATGTGCCCGGCGGCACCCTCCGTCCCGATATCGCGCCCTATCCGGTCGGGCTGAACGGCCTCGTCTTCCGCACCGGGAACGCCGAGGCGCTGGCCGCCGCCCAGCAGGCCCGCGGCGTGCCGATCGGGCCCGTCCAGTCCTTCCACCGTCCTGCCGACCTGCCGGACGGCAGCCGGCAGGACGCCAAATTTCGCACCGCCCGCCTCGACCGCGCCGCCGCCTTCGACGGGCGCCTCTACTGGTGCGAGCACCTGACGCCGGAGCATGTCTGGCGCCCGGAATGGCAGTCCCACCCGAACGGCGCCCTCGGCGTCGCCCGCATCCTGCTCTCGGTGCGGGACCCGGAGCGTCAGGCGGCCCTCTTCCGCCGCATGTTCGGCGCCGATGCGGTGAGCACGGGGCCAGATGGCCGCGCCATACTCCAATCCGGCAAGGCGGTGGTGGAGGCCGCCCCCCATGCCGCCGTCGCCGCCGAATTGGGCGCGGCGGCGCCGGACCCGGCCGGGCGCGGCGACCACATGGCGCTGCTCGGGCTCCGTGTCCGCTCGCGGGAGGAAACCGCCTCGGCGCTCCGCATCAACGACGTGCCTTTCACCGAGGCGCCAGGCCTGCTCCGCATCCCGGCCCGTGAGGCCATGAACACGACGCTCGACTTCATGGCGTGAGGCCGCGGGGCAGCGCCGTCTGCCCCAGCACCCAGCCCTCCCAGCGCCGGATCCAGGGGTCGTCGGGGATGAAGTCCGGCCGTGCCCCGTCCAGCACGCCGATCATCCCAAGCAGGCCGATCACCGAGTCGAACCGGTCCTCCCCCGCCGCATCCGCCCCGAACCCGTCGGCGATGGCAGCCGCAAGCGCCGGATCCGCCACCACCCGCCGAGCCGCCAGCACGGCGAACAGGGCGGGGGCCAGGGCGCGCCGCGACCCCTGCGTCCGCTTGCTGCCGGCGAGGCGAAGCCCGCATTGCCGCAGCGCCTCGGCCGGGTAGACCTCGGCCAGCACCGCCCGTCCGGGCGCCAGCAACTCCAGCAGGCCGCCCTCGAAGGGCCAGAGTCGTACCGGCATCCCTGCGCCGAGCGCCGGCACCAGCCAATCCCGCCAGGCACCGATCGCCGCCTTGCCCGACTGGTTCGCCCCCAGCGTCCAGAAGACCGGCGCCCCCGCCGGCCGCTCCGCCGTCGCCCGGTCACACCAGCGCGACAGCCCCTCAGGCCCACTGAAGCCGAGCGCCGCCGCATGCGCCGCCCGGGTCATCCCCTTGATCCCGCGCGCTGGGTAGAAGGGCCGCTCCGGCGAGACCGTCTCCAGCCCGGCGCTCACCTCGAAGAAAGCAGGACGCGCCGCCAACCCGCGCAGGAATTGGGGAAAATCCGCCTCGGCCCGCTCTGCCGCATAGGCGCGCGGTAGGCCGAGCGGCAGGTCGAGCCCCAGCGCCACTGCCCGCCCCGGCCCGATCAGCCCTTCGACCAGCCCCTCCAGCGGCCCGACCGGCCGCGGCGCCGCCATGCGCCAGCCTTCTCCTTCGCGCTCGGCCACTGATATCCAGCGCTTGCGCGGATCGATGCTCCAGTCGGCATGGGCAGCGATCAGGCCAGGGGAGGGCGGATCATGCAGGAGTACAGCACCGGATCGAAGTGGTTCCATTGGATCACCGTGGCGCTGCTGGCCCTTGCCTGGCCGGCCGGCTTCGTCATCAGCTACATCAAGGAAGATGCGAAGACCGCCTTCTACACCGTTCATGAATCTGCTGGGCTGATCATCCTGCTGGTCGTCCTCGCCCGGCTGGCCTGGCGGCTGCGCTACCCGCCGCCGCCGCTGCCGGACCAGGTGCCGCGGCCGCTGCGCCGGGCGGCGGCCGCCGTTCACCATGCGCTTTACGCCTTGCTGATCCTGCAGCCGGTCCTCGGTTTCATCGCCACCAATGCCTGGGGCTTCCCGCTGCGCGGCGACAGCGCCTTCCTCGGCATCATCGACCTTCCGAAATTCATGGAGGCGAACGAGGCGCTCGCCGGCGTTGTGCAGACCGCGCACCGGATCGGCGGCTATGCGATCGTGGCGCTGCTTGCTCTACATCTCGGCGGGGTTATCTTCCACCAGGCCATCCGCCGCGACGGCATCCTGCAGCGGATGGTCGGAGGTCCTGCCTAAAGCGGCTTCTGAGCCCGCTCCATCAACCGGCTGAAAAAGCCGGCCTTCTTCGCTGGCTGTACCGTGTCCAACGCCTTGGCTGCGACAATGCGCTCCGCCTCGGCTTCCTTTGCCTTGAGCGCCAGCCACTTCTCCAGGCTCATTCCCGCCTTTGCCGCCCGCTTCGCCTCATAGGCGCGCTGGCCCTCGGTCATCTTCCGCTGATCCACGGTCCAACCCCACACTGGCCCTGACTGCGGGAGATGTGGCGGAGGTCGCGCCGATCGGCAAGCAGGGGCTTGCCGGAGGCGCCCGCATCCGGGCCTATGCGGACCATGGAAGCGCGCGTGAAGGCTGGTATTTGGGTCTCCATGGCACTGCGGCTCGCCGATATCGGCGGCCGCAGCGGCGCGGTGCTGCGCAAGGGCGACCCGGATTCGGGCGGCATCCTCTGCGTGCTGCGCGGGCGGGAGGGGCTGGTCGTGCTCAGTCAGGTGCGCGATGCGGAAGGCCGCCAAGCTTGGCTCCGGGGCACGGGACCTGTGCCGGTCGAAGATTCGGTCGCCGATGCCTATGTCGAACGGCAAGTGAAACGCGACCCGGATTTATGGGTTGTGGAGTTCGACGCACCGGATCTGGTGCCACCCTTTGAGGGCAAGCTTATCTGACCGTTGAGATTTTTTGCAAAATCAACACGTTGCATGGCACTGTTCATTACCCCTTAAAGGGAACGTCCGCCTGCTCTCAACAGGTCGAACCTATGTCGCAATAAAGTTAGCCTTTCAGACGCATCCGTGAGATGCGAAGTTTCGCTTTGTGGTTTCAATCGCTGAGGCTTGGTCGCCAATTGCGTCCGGCATGGCGAATTGGCGATGTCTTTTTCCCGGAGGTCCAATGGCGACGCCCCGCCCGATTTTGATCGTCGAGGACGATGCTGCCCTGCGTTCCACCCTGGTCGAGCAGCTCGCCATGGATGGCGATTTCGCGGCCGACGAGGCCGAGAGTGCGGGCGAGGCGGAGGCCAAGCTCGCCAATGCCAATGCCCGCTATGATGCCATCCTGCTCGATATCGGCCTGCCCGATGCCGATGGCCGCGATTTCTGCGCCAAGCTCCGCCGCGAGGGGCGGCAGATGCCGATCATCATGCTGACCGGCGCCGATGCCGAGGCGGATGTGGTGCGCGGGTTGGATGCCGGCGCCAACGACTACATCGCCAAGCCCTTCCGCCTGCCGGAGCTGCTGGCCCGGGTTCGTGCCCAGCTGCGCGTCTTCGACAATTCGGAGGACGCCGTCTTCACCATCGGCCCCTACCTGTTCCGGCCGAGCGCCAAGCTGCTGATGGAGCCGGCACGCAACCGCAAGATCCGGCTGACCGACAAGGAAGGCGCGATCCTGAAATTCCTCTACCGGGCAGGCGGCAAGCCCGTGCCGCGGCAGATCCTGCTGAACGAGGTTTGGGGCTACAACAGCGCGGTGACGACCCACACGCTCGAGACCCATATCTACCGGCTGCGCCAAAAGATCGAGCCCGACCCCTCCCAGACCCGCCTTCTGCTGACCGAGGCCGGCGGCTACAAGCTCGACCCGGTGGCCGGTAACCCGCCTACCTAGGGCGGTCTCGGTGCGCGCTGACATGAAGAAGCAGGACTAACCTATTGCTAACCGGGCAAATTCACTCCGATCGGTGACTTCACTCCCTTCGGGGCTTGCTCTACCGGTCGGTCAGCCGCAGCTCGATCCGCCGGTTGCGCGCCAGCGCCTCCGGCGTCTCGCCAGGGTCTAGCGGCTGGTTGTCGCCGAAAGCCGTCGCCGCCACCCGGTTCGGCGGCAGCCCTTCCGCCATCAGGAGCTGCGAGACGGCGATGGCCCGCGCGGCCGAGAGCTCCCAGTTGCTGGCATAGCGTGGGCTGCGGATCGGGGTGCGGTCGGCATGGCCGTCCACGCGGAGCAGCCAGTTCACATCCTGCGGTATTCTCGAAGCGAGGTCCTGCAGCACCCTGGCGATGGCCCTGATCTGCTGCTGCCCGGTCGGGGACAGCTCGGCGCTGCCGGGCGGGAACAGCACCTCCGACTGGAAGACGAAGCGGTCGCCGACGATGCGGACGTCCGGCCGATCGCCGAGCACATCGCGCAGCCGACCGAAGAAATCACTGCGATAGCGCTGCAGTTCCTCGACGCGGGCAGCGAGTGCCGCGTTCAGCCGGGTGCCGAGTGCGCTGATCTGCGCATCCTTGTCCCGCCCGGAGGTCTCGGCCGCATCCAGCGCCGCGGCGATCCGGGCGAGCTGGTTGCGCAATTCCTCGATCTGGCGGCCGAGCAGGGCGACCTGGGCGCGGGCGCTCTCGGCAAGGCGGGTCTGCTCGCCCGCCACGCGCTCGGCGGCCTGTCGCCGCTCCGTTTCCGCCGCCGCGGCCCGCTCGGCGGCGAGGCGGCGCTCCTGTTCGCTGCCGGTGGCCGCCTCGGCCGTGGTGCGGCGCTGAGCCTCGTCGCCGGCGCGCCGTGCCGCCTCCTGCGCCTGGCGCTCCAACTGGTCCCGCAACGCGGTCAGCGCCCGCACCTGCTCGTTGAGCCGGGCGACATCGGAGAGCCGCGCCTCGATGGTGGCCCGATCCGCCTTCACCTGCTGGTCGAGCGCCGCCATCTCCTGCCGCATGGTCGCAAGCTGGCGCTGCGCCTCTGCAAGCTGGCCCTGCGCCTCCTGGAGCTGCCGCCGCAGCCCGGCCAGCTCCTGGCGCGCCGTCTCGGTCGCGCCCCGCGCCTCGCCGAGCTGCCGGTCGAGATCGGCTGCCCGCGTCTCCTGCTGCTGCCGCGCGCCACGCTCGGCGGCGAGTGTCCGCGTCGCCTCGGTCAGCCGGGCGACGGTCTGTGCGGCATCGCCGCCGGTCGCCTCGGCCCGCTGCAAGGCATCGGCCAGCTGGCGTTCCAGCGTGGCGATGCGCTCCGGGGCGCCGCGGCTGGTCAGCTCCAGATCGGCAAGGCGGGCCGTCAGCTGGTCCCGCTCGCCGCGCGCCGCATCACGCTCGGTGGACAGCCGGTCCCGCTCCTCCCTCAGGTCGCGCAGCTGCGTCTGCAGGGCGTCTCGCGCTGCCGCCGCGCCGCGAAGCTCCTCGGCGGTGCGGGTGAGGGCGCTCCGCAACTCGCCGGTCTGGCCGCGCTCCAGCGACAGCAGCTCGGCCAGTTCGGCCACCTGCCGGTTCAGCCGGTCGAGCGCCCGGTCGCGCGAGGAAAGGGCGACGGACAGGAAGCCCTGCGCCAGCACGAAGACCAGCAGCACGAAGATGAGCACCATGAGGAGCGTCGACAGCGCATCCACATAGCCCGGCCAGGCATCGAGCCCGCCGCCCCCCCGTGCCCGGCGCCTTCCGCCAGACCCCGCCATTACCGGGACTGATCTTCGGACAGCGCTGCGATCGTGCGCGCAACAAGCTTGATCTCACTGCGGATTTCGTTGGTCGCCTGCTGCCGCCCCTGCGCCACGTCCTCGGCCAGCCGGGCGAGGTGCAGCTCAACATTGCGCAGATGGCCGCGCAGCACCTCGTCGGCTTGCGGTTGCGCCTGTGTATCGGCCAGCCGCGTCAGCACCGGGGCGAGCTGCGCCTGCTGCTCCGCGACGCGCAGCATGAGGGACTGGCTTGCCCGCATCTGGTCGGTCAGTGCCGTCAGCCGTTCGGTGAGGGTCAGCATCGCCTGGCCAGTCTGCGCCCGGCCCTCCTCGCCCCGCGCCAGGATGCGCTGGAGCCCCTCCAGATTTTCCGCCGTCTGCTCCAGCAGCGCCTGCACATAGGCCGGCACGCTGCCCATGGCCTCGCCGCCCGCATCGCCGAGCACGCCGGAGGATAGGCGGGTGATGCCGGCCAGCCATTCCTCCAGCTCGTTGTAGAAGCGGTTCTGCGCCTGTCCCGCCGTGAGATCGAGGAAGCCGAGCACCAGCGCCCCCGCCAGCCCCAGCATGGAGGAGGAGAAGGCCGTTCCCATGCCCCGCAGCGGCTGGGCGAGGCCGGTCTTCAACTGGTTGAAGAGCTGGTTGAGGTCGCCCGACCCGACCGACATCCCCCCGATCACCTCGGAAACCGAACCGATGGTCAGCAGCAAGCCCCAGAAGGTGCCGAGCAGGCCGAGGAAGATCAGCAGCCCGGTCATGTAGCGCGACAATTCCCGTGTCTCGTCGAGGCGGGAGGCGATGCCGTCCAACACGCTCCGCATCGCCGGCGCCGAGAGCGAGAGCCGGTCGGAGCGCCGGGCGGAGAACATGCTGGCCATCGGCCCGAGCAGGCTCGGGGCCGGCTGGGCCGGAGCGCCGAGCTTCGGGGCGCGGAAATTTTCGAGCCAGGCGACCTCCGGCTTCAGCACCAGCACCTGGCGGAGATTCCAGGCGATGCCGATGAACAGCACGCCGAGGATCAGCCCGTTCAGCAGCGGATTGGCGCCGAAGGCGGTGGCGAGTTCCGGCGCCAGCAGCAGCCCGACCCCAAGCACCACGGCCAGGAAGATCAGCATGCGCCAGAGGAAGCGGAGCGGGGGGGTCATCGACCGATCTCCATCCGGTTGCGCCTCATCGTGCCGGCGGCGGCGCGGGCGGCTGGATGTCGGCGGCGTCCAGTGCCTCGGCGGTGTGGCCCATCGGGCGCAGGTCGATCCGCGTCGGTGCCACCCCGGCCGCGGCAAGGGCCTGCTTCACGGCCAGCGCCCGGGCGAGGCTCAACCGCCGCGCGATGGAGATATCGGCGACCGGGGCGGAGGCCTGGGTCGTCACCGTCACCCGCCCGGGCGGCCCGGCGCCAATTCGCCGGCCGAATTCGGCGAGGCTGGCCTCGGCCCCTTGTGGGAGCCCTTCGGCCCCGGGGGCGAAGCGCAGCCGTGCTCCCCCATCGGGCAGGGCTTCCAGCAAGGCCGGCAGCCCATGCAGGGCTGGTCCCGGCCGGGGTGGAGCAGGGGCAGCAGGCCGGCTCAGATCGGCCGGGCTCGGCTCCGTCGCGGCGGGCGGGGCAGGGATGCTCTCCTCCGTCCCCGCCGGCTGAGCCGCGGCCGGATGCAGGCTGGCCAGCAGCCAGAGGGCGAGGGCGAAGCGCGTCACTTCACCAAACTAGGACATGGCCGATGCCGAGGTCCATGGCGCGGCCTCAGCCGGCTTGGCGCTGGCGGCTCGCCTCGGCGGCGGCCACGCCCTCCGCCACCACCTCGCGCAGCTTGCCCTGCAGCGCCTGGTTGCCGGCGACCACATTGCCCTCCGCGTAATAGGCATCGCCGCCCTGCGGGTCGGTGACGAAGCCGCCCGCCTCCCGCACCAGGACGAGGCCCGCGGCGATGTCCCACTTCTTCAGGTTCAGCTCCCAGTAGCCGTCGTAGCGGCCCGCCGCCACCCAGGCGAGGTCGAGCGAGGCCGCGCCGAAGCGCCGGATGCCCGCCACCTGCGGCATGATGCGGGCGAGGGTATGGGTGAACTCCGCGCGGCGCGGCGCCGCGGCGAAGGGGATGCCGGTGGCGAACAACGCCTCCCGCATGTCCTTCCGCCCGGAAACGCGCAGCCGCCGGTCGTTCAGGAAGGCGCCGACGCCCCGCTCCGCCCAGAAGATCTCGTTCGCGGCCGGGTTGTAGACGACGCCGGCGACGAGTTCGCTCCGCCCGTCCTCCAGCCGCCGCTCGATGCCGACGCTGATCGCCCAGTGCGGGATGCCGTGGAGGAAATTGCTGGTGCCGTCGAGCGGATCGACCACCCAGCGCCATTCCCAGTCATCTGCGCCATGGGTGCCGCTTTCCTCCATGAGGAAGGCGAAATTGGGCCGCGCCCGGCCGAGATCCTGACGAAGCGTCTCCTCCGCCCGCAGGTCGGCCTGGGAAACGAAGTCGCCGGGCCCCTTGGCCGAAACCTGGAGCTGCTCGACCTCGGCGAAGTCGCGCAGCAGCCGGCGCCCGGCCTTCTGCACCGCCGAGACGACGACATTGAGCGCGGGCGAGAGACGGGCAGGAGACGCCAAGACTCGATTCCTCCCTTAGCCCTTGGCCCGCTCCACGTAGGAGGCGTCCTCGGTGCTCACGACGATCTTCTCGCCGGTGGTGACGAAAGGCGGCACCATGGTCTTCACGCCGTTCGACAGCATGGCCGGCTTGTAGGAGGAGGCGGCGGTCTGCCCCTTCACCACCGGGTCGGCCTCGACCACCTCGAGCGTCACCTGCGGCGGCAGGGTCATCGCCACCGGCTCGCCCTCGATCAGCCGCACGCCGACGGTCATGTTCTCGACCAGGAAGGGCAGCCGGTCGCCGAGGATGTCCTTCGACACCGTCGTCTGCTCGTAGGTCTCCGGGTCCATCAGGATGAGCGTGTCGCCCTCGGCATAGGAGTAGGTGAACTCCTTGTCCTCGGTCATCAGCCGCTCGACGGTATCCGCCGTGCGCCAGCGCTGGTCCTTCTTCGCGCCGGTCTTGATGTTGCGCATGTCGACCTGGATGATCGCGTTGCCCTTGCCCGGGATCATGATGTTCTGCTTGAGGATGGTGTAGCGCTGGCCTTCGAACTCGATGACCATGCCGGCACGCATCTGGTTGGCTTGCATCTTTGCCATGGGGCGGGACCTGACGTCTGAAAGGGCGGAATGAGCAGTGGCGCGCCGACGGGGCCGGCACGCGGACCGGGCGGGGTTTAACGGGCAAGCATCCCGCTGGCAACCTCGCCGACCGATCCGTCCCCGGCGCGCTTACCGTCAAGCCCATGTGATCCCGCGGCTGGCGCTCCTGCTTTCATGACGCCGACGCAAGCGATAGCGTGCCTGCCGCCTTTGACTTGGGGCCGCATTGAGACTGGAGAGTGCACAAGCCGAAAACCAACCCGGAGGGGAATATCCATGGCCTATGCCGAGCGCGTGCAGCACTGGAACCGCCTGTATGACCAGGCGCCCGAGGACCTGCGGTTCAACGTCGTCGCCGGAGCGGTGGTGCTGATCGGCGCCGTCAACATGTGGCTGACGGTCACAATCGGCTTCCCCTTCGCCCTGCTGGTTCTCCTCGCCATCGCGGCGCTGACCGCGATCCGCCTGCCGCATGCCATGGGCTGGGTCCATCCGCACCCGGAGCAGCAGGGCCGCGCGCAGATGCGCATCGAGGGCGCCGACAGCCTCTACCGCTGGAACCTCTGGTATGACGGGCTGACGGAGCCGCAGCGCAGCGCCGTGCTGGTGGTCATCCTGCTCGGCGCCGGCATCGTCAACATGCTGCTGACGATCGGCAACGGCTTCCCCTTCGGCCTGCTCTTCCTGCTGGCGATCCTGGCGCTGGTTGCCGTGCGCGGCCCCTATGCGGCGGGCTGGCTGGTGCCGCCGGCCGAGCCTCGGCTGAAGGGCCCGCAGGCGCCGCTGCTGGAGCGCGAACCGGTCGCCGTCAGCCGCCAGGTCGAGGCGCAGCCTATCCGGCGCGATCAGGCGCCGTCATAGGCCGGGCCGAGCGGCACCTTGCCGGCACCGCCCGGCCGTTCCTGCACATAGGTCGGCCAGGCGAGGCCACTGACCCTCCCGCGCAGCGCCCTGAGCAGCGCGCGGCCTTCCTCCACCGGCACGGCGAAGCGCGCCGTCCCCGGCGCCGGGTCGAGCTGGTGGAGGTAGTAGGGCTTTACCCGCGCCCGCAGCATGGCGCGGAACAGCGCCTCCAGCGCCTCGACGCTGTCGTTGACGCCGCGCAGCAGCACGCTCTGCCCGAGCAGCACGACGCCCGCGCGGTGCAGCCGCCCGAGCGCCGCGATGGCGGCGGTCGAGAATTCCCGCGCGTGGTTGGCATGGACGCAAAGGTAAAGCGGCCTCGCCACCGCCCCGAGCGCCTCCGCAAGCGCCGGGGTGACGACATCGGGCGCCGCCACCGGCACGCGGCTGTGGATGCGCAGCAGCTCGATATGCGGCATCGCCGCGAGCCGTCCGAGGATCGCGCCCAGCCGCCGCGGCGAGAGCATCAGCGGATCACCGCCGGTGAGGATCGCCTCCCGCACCGTCGGCGTCTGCGCGAACCAGCCGAGCGCGGCCTCCAACGCCGCCTCGCCCAGCACGCCGCCATCGGCGCCGACCGCTTCGCGGCGGAAGCAGAAGCGGCAATAGACCGGGCAGGCCAGCAGCGGCTTCAGCAGTGCCCGGTCCGGGTAGCGGTGCACCACGCCCGCGACCGGGGTGTGGGGCGCATCCGCCGTCGGGTCCTCGAGTTCGTGCGAGGCGGTCAGCAACTCGGCGGCATCGGGGATGTATTGCCGGGCGATGGGGTCCGCCGGATCGGCGCGGTCGATCAGCCCGGCGATGGCGGGCGTCACGGCGATGCTGTAGCGCGCGCCGACCCGTGCCACGGCGTCCACGGCATCGGCGGGCAGCAGCCCGGCATCGGCGAGATCGGCGGCGCTGCGGAGGGTGCGGGTCAGCATGATGCGGCGGGAGCTAATCCCTGGCATGCTCCGCGGCAATGCCTCCCTTGCCGAACTGGCACCCGGAAAGCCTCGCCAACCGGTTGCCCTTCCTCCGCCGCCGCGCCGCGCTGACGGCGGCCACCCGCGATTTCTTCGCCAGCCGCGGATTCACCGAGGTGGAGACGCCCTGCCTCGTGCCCGTGCCGGGGATGGAGGTGCATCTCCAGGCCTTCCGCAGCGAATACCTGCCCCATCTCGGCGTCGGCGCGCGGCGGACGCTCTGGCTCCGCACCTCGCCGGAACTGGCGCTGAAGCGCCTGCTCGTCGCCGGCGCCGGCCCGGTCTTCGAGCTGGCCCGGGTGTGGCGCAACGGCGAGGCGAGCCCGCGCCACGCCCCGGAGTTCACCATGCTCGAATGGTATGCGCCGGGCCTCGGCCTCGCCGGGCTGATGGACCAGGCAGAGGATTTCGTCCGCAGTGTCTGCCCGCCGCGCGTCCGCCATGAGGGGGTGGAGACCGACCTGACCCGGCCCTTCGAGCGGATCACCATGGCCGAGGCCTTCGACCGCTGGTGCGGCGGGCTCGACATCCTGGCGACGGAGGGCGACGCCGGCGCGCTCGGTGCCGCAGCCAGCGCCATCGGCAGTTCGCCGCGCGAGGGCGAGGGGTGGGAAGACCTGTTCTTCCGCCTGCTGCTGGAGCGGGTCGAGCCGCATCTCGGGCGGGAGCGGGCGACCTTCCTCACCCATTGGCCGGCGCCGCAGGCGGCGCTCGCCCGGCGCGATCCGGCCGACCCGCGCGCCGCGCTGCGCTTCGAGCTTTTCATTGGCGGGATCGAGCTGGCCAATGCCTTCGACGAGCTGACCGACCACGTCGAGCAGCGCGCCCGCTTCATCGCCGATACGGAGGCCCGCCGCGCGCAGCACCCCGGCGAGGCCTGGGACATCGACGAGGAATTCCTCGCCGCGCTGGAGCACGGCATGCCGGAGGGCAGCGGCATCGCCCTCGGCTTCGACCGGCTGGCGATGCTGGCATCCGGCGCCCGCCGGATCAGCGACGTGCTGTGGCTACCCGCGCTGCCCTGACCACCTCCGGGAGGGCGAGGGCGAGGCTCGCCAGCGAGGCTAGGGTCGCCACTTGGCAATAAGTGCAGAAGGCCCGGTTCTCTGCCCATTCCTCCTGGCCGAGCTTGAGGCAGTTGTAGGAATCCCGACCTGTCTTGGCCGCCAGCGCCAGTGCCAGGGCCGGCATCTCCTCCGCTCGGTCGCGCCCGCCGGCGGCGGCCAGCGCCGCGGTCACGCCGTAGGTGACGAGCATCAAGGCCCCGTCCGGCATCTGCGGCCGGCTGTAGCGGTAGTCCGAGGCATCGACGCGGCTCGAATCGAAGGGGCCGGCGGGTCCGGCAGCCGCCGGACCACCCCCATCTGGAACAGGGTGACGATCTGCGCCGCCAGCGTGCCGAGCAGCGACAAACCCAGGATCTAGCGCCGCCGCCGCAGGTCGGGCCCGCGGCCGAGGCGCAGCTCGCGCGAGAGCAGCCCGGGAGGGGGTGCCATCGCCCTACTTCCGATGGGTGTTGATGCCGCCATCGGCGGCCAGGCGCTGGCCGCCCTGGAGATGGTTCGGGCTGCCCTTCGGCCCATGCGCCTGGGCGCGGCTGCCGTGCGGCCCGCTGTCGTCCGGCCGCCCGAAAGCCGCTCCCGCATCCGGGTCGAGCGCCATGCGCCGGGCCAGCTCCGCCTCGTCCACCATGGCCTCCGCCGCCTGGGCCGCCGGGAGCGACAGGCGCACCAGCCCGCCCTCGAGGCTTGCCACCAGCTTGCGCGGTAGCCAGCGATGCTGGCCCTGCTCGTCGCGCATCAGCTTGATGTACTCGCCCTCGGTGCCGTCCACCGTGCCGACGTTACGCCCGTCGCTGCCGATGACTGGGATGTGGTCGGGAATCTCGCCATGGGCGAGGTCTGCTGCGTTGGCCATGCGTCCCTCCTGCCGTGTCCTGCAGGGGAACGGGCGGGGAGGGGCTGGGGTTCAGCCGCCGGCTTCTGCCTTCCGCAACCGATCCAGCATGGCCGGCGCCCGCTCGCGCGGCAGGAAGTAGAAGACGAAGACATAGGGGTCGGAGGCGGCGAAGACGGAGGGGTCCGGGCTCGCCACCTGCATGGTGGCGCGGTCGAACTCGGCAATGGGCCGCCAGTCGCCCCAATGCTCCCAGAGGCCGTCATACCCAAGCGCGTCGAGGAAGGCCGGCACCGCCCAGGTGCTGCCGGGCCGGTGACGTTCCTCGATCTCGATCGAGAGGACGGGGCGGCAGCGCCGCAGCGTCTCCACGGCGCCGCGCAGCACCTCGTATTCCGCCCCCTCGGCATCGAGCTTCACTGCCGTCAGGTCGTCGAGGCCGAACTCGTCGAGCCGGCGCAGCGGCACCGTGACCTGCCGCTCGCCGACATGCGCCCCGTGGCCGTCATAGCGCTTGGCGAGGCTCGCCCACTGCGCGTTCGGCACGCCATCGACGACCGGAAGGCGCAGCACCGCCTCGCCCGTCGCGTCGCCGAGCGCCTCCTGCCGGAGCGTCACATGCGCAAGATGGCCGGCGGCGGCGCGGAGCCGGGCGAAGCTCGCCGGCAGGGGCTCGAAGGCGAGGACGCGCGAGCCGGGCAGGGCGGCCAGCGGCAGGGTAAAGCCGCCCTCATGCGCGCCGATATCGAGCAGCGTCCCCGGACGGTACAGGGCGCGGTGGAAGCCGAGCTCATCCATCGGCGCGGATGGTGCCCTGCGAGACCGGCACCACCCCGCCGCCGACCGCGGCGCGCAGCCCGCCCGCGGCGTCCCGCCAGGCGCGAATCGCAAGCCGGCTCGGCCGGCCCATCTCGATGCCCTGCTCGACGTCAAGCGCGATGCCGTCGCCGCCCGATGCCCGCAGCAGCAGCGCGGCAAGGGCCACATTGGCGCTGCCGGTTGCCGGGTCCTCGGGGATGCCCTCCAGCGGGCCGAACATCCGGCCTCGCCTCCGCCCATCCGGCAGCGGCGCATGCAGGTAGAGCCCCGTCGCCACGCTCACCGGCAGATGCGCGCGGAATGCCGTCGCATCGGGGTTTGCCGAGGCCAGCGCCGCCGCGTCGGTGACCTCGGCGAAGGCGATGCTGTTGCCGCAGCCGCCGATGAGCGGCGCATGGGTCCGCGTGACAATGGCCGAGGCGGGCAGGCCCGCGCAGGCCGCCGCTGCCTCCGCCGTGAAGGGTGCGATCTCGGCGAAGGGGCGTGGGGCCTCGATTTCGGCGCCGGTGACGGCACCGGCCTCGTCCCGCGCCAGCCGTGCCACCACCCGCCCGGCAGCCTGGTCGAGCAGCACCTCCTCGCCCGCGATCCCAAGCCGCCGCGCCAGCAGCACCGCCGCGCCGACATTCGGGTGGCCGGCGAAGGGCAGTTCGGAGCCCGGGGTGAAGATGCGGATGCGGGCCGTATGGCCCTCGGCTGCGAGGACGAAGACGGTCTCGGAAAGGTTGAACTCTCGCGCCAGGCGCTGCATCGCGGCCGTGTCGAGGGCGGCGGCATCGAAGACGACGGCGAGGGGGTTGCCGCCGAAGCGGCGCTCGGTGAAGACATCCGCCGTCTCGAACTCAAGCCGCATGGTCAGGCCTCCTCCTGTGCCTCCGAGAAGCGGATCAGGTAGCCGTCCGGATCCTGCACCAGGAACTGCCGCACGGTCACGCCGCCCGTGCCGATGCGGTAGTGCTGCACCTCCGGCGGCATGAAGAGCGGCCAGCCGATGGCGGCCAGCGCCTCGAGGATCGGCTCCACCGCCTCCACCGCCATCTCGAAATTCACATGCCGGCCGAAGGGAGGCACCGTCTCCGCCACCTGCCAGCGATGCGGCCGGTCCTTCGGCAGCTCGTCGAGCATGAGGCGCGAGCCGCCCCGCTCGATGCAGGCGAAGCCGTCCTCGGGCCGGTCGTAAAGCACGGTGAAGCCGCAGGGGCCGCACCAGAAGGCGAGGCTGCGACGGAGCTCCGTCACCATCAGCTCCGGCACGAGCGCCGGCTGCCTCACCCCGCCATCGCCTCGGCGATGGCCCGGTTCATCGCGCGCACGCCGGCGGCGGGGCCCTCGGGGTGGTTCCAGACGGCGCCGACCACGGCGAGGAAATCCGCCCCCGCCCGCACCAGCGGGGCGCAATTGGCCGCGGTGATGCCGCCGATGGCGACCGAGGGCAGCTCGAAGAATTCCTGCCACCATTCCAGCAGGCCAGGCTCGGCGCGGTGCTTCGCCTCCTTGGTGGAGGTCGGGAAGAATGCGCCGAAGGCAACGTAGTCGGCGCCGACCTCGCCGGCCTCCATCGCCAGGTGGCGGCTGCCGTGGCAGGTGATGCCGAGCGTCCGCTCGGGCCCCAGCAGGCGCCGGGCGGCGGCATGGTCGCCATCCTCCTGGCCGAGATGGGCGCCGTCGCAGCCCAGCTCCGCGGCGAGGTCGGCGCGGTCGTTCATCAGCACGGCGACGCCGCGGGCTTGGGCGACGGGCAGCATGGCTTCCGTCGCGCGGCGCACCGTGTCGTCATCGGCATCCTTAAGCCGGATCTGCAGGGCGGCGACGTCGCCCGCGTCCAGCGCTTCCGCCAGCCGCGCCGAAAACCCCGCCGGCTCGAAGGCCGGCGGGGTGATCAGGTAGAGCCGGCAGCCCTGCTCGCTCAGGCGGCGGGGCCCTTGTAGATGCCGATGATGTCGGAGAGCAGCTGCAGCGCCTCCGCCTTCGGCCGCTGGAAGGTGTTCCGCCCGATGATGGAGCCGTTGCCGCCGCCGGCATGGATGCCGCGCGCCATCGCCATCATGCTGTCCACGGTGCCGGCCTCGCCGCCGGAGAAGACCACCAGCCGGCGCCCGCCGAAGCAGGCCTGCACCACATGGGTGATGCGGCCCGACAGCTCGGCGAGGTTCGGCACCGGCGACTTCTCGTAGGTCTTCTTGGCGGCATCCAGGAAGATCGCCTCGGTCGGCGGCTTCACCTTGATGATGTGGGCACCCATCAGCGCCGCCATGTGGGCGGCATAGGCGCAGATATCGAGCGCCGTCTCACCCACCTTGTCCAGCATCGGGCCGCGCGGGTAGCTCCACACGACGACGGCGAGGCCGGCGGCCTTCGCCTCCTCCGCCATCTCGCGCAGCTCCTCCATCATCTCGAACTGGTACTCGGAGCCCGGATAGATGGTGAAGCCGATGGCCGAGCAGCCGAGGCGCAGCGCGTCGGAGACGCTGCCGGTCAGCGCCTGGTCCTTGGTGGTGGAGAGGCTGTTGGAGCTGTTGACCTTGAGGATGGTCGGGATGGCGCCGGCATAGCTCGCCGCCCCCGCCTCGATCATGCCGAGCGGAGCGGCATAGGCGTTGAGCCCCGCCTCGACGGCCAGCTCGAAATGGTAGCGCGGGTCGTAGGCGGCCGGATTCGGCGCGAAGGAGCGGGCCGGACCGTGCTCGAAACCCTGGTCGACGGGGAGGATCACCATGCGGCCGGTGCCGCCGAGCTTGCCCTCCATCAGGATGCGGGCGAGGTTGGCCTTGGTCCCCGGGTTGTCGCTCTCATACCAGGAGAGGATGTCCTTGACCTTGCGGGAAAGCTTCATCGGAGTCCCTTTGCAGCCGTGTCGTCGCGTGCGGCGCGTCCTGTAGCGCGGGGTTGCGTTCCTGTCACCCGGCCGGACATAGCCATTGCGCGAGCTTGTTGCGTCCGCCGGGCGAATTGAGGTCGATCCGGCCCGGATCGAAGGCTGGTGGCGGCTCCGGCCGAAGCTCCGCGCCATATTCCTCCGCCGCGGCGGCGACGGCGCCGAAAGCCGGGCATGGGGCCAGGACCAGCAGCCGCAGCCCGGCCCGCAGCGCCGCCAGCGCCAGGCCGGGCGCCTCCGCGCAATCCATCATCACCCGATGCGGCAGGCCCGGCCGCGCCGCCGCTGCCGCCGCAACCATGGCGAGGAAGACGCCAGGCGCCATCCCGGGCGCCGACAGCAGCGTGGCGCCGAGCGGCCCGACCAGGGCCAGCGCCGCCTCGGCCTCCGCCCGCCCATGCACGCGGACGGCCGGCGGCAGCGCCTCCGGCATTTTCCCTGGCCGTTGACCCGCCTCGGCACCCATGCGAAGCCTTCCAGCATGCCGGTGCGGCGCCGTCCAGCGCGTCCATCGGCGACGCGTCCCGGTGGAGAGGCATGAGCGACAGCGCGAGGGATCCGGTCGGGGTGGCGGCGGCGCGCCTGGAAGCGGCGGTGGAGCGGCTTACCGAGGCCTTCGCCCGCGGCCATCTTCCAGCCGCCGAGGGCGACATGGTGCCCCGTGCCGAGGTTGCCGCCATGGCCGAGCGGCTGGAGGCGACCATCGCCCGGCTGCGCGGAGCATTGGCGGAGGAGCTGCGGCCGGAGGCGCCACCGGAGCCGCCGCCGGCCGAGACGTATTGAGGGGGTAGCGCGTGGGGCAGGTCACCGTCCGGGTCAATGGCTACAGCCACACCATCGGCTGCAAGGACGGCGAGGAGGGGCATGTCCTCGCCCTCGCCCAGCAGATCGAGGAGAAGGTCCGGCTGATCCGCGGCATGGGCGGGCAGTTCTCCGAGGCACGGATGCTGCTGCATGTCGCGCTGCTGCTGGCCGACGAGGGCGGCGACCTGCGCGTGGAGATCGACCGCTTGCGCAGCGGCCAGCCGGGCGGCGCCGACCCGCAGCTCGCCGACCGCCTGGCGCGCATCGCCGAGCGGATCGAGGGGCTGGCGCAGACGCTGGACCGCAACACCTAGTCTCGGGGTGCCTCAGCGCCTATATGCATCGGGCGGGGCTGCCCGGTGCGTCTGGTAATTCATCCCCAGGGCCAATAAGCATCCTCCGGGAGCTGGCTCTGTCCGGATCTTGGTCCGGGTACCCGGTGCCCACCTGCTCACGCAGGCCTTGGGAGGATGAGACGCCGACGGCCATGGTGGCTCCGCACTCAGACAGCACGGCCTTCTGCGCCGAATTGCTTACCGGCCTGAAGGGCGAGGCTCGTCGCCAGGCGCTCGCGCGGCGTGCCGGTTGCGACCCGCGGCTCGGCACGCGGCTGGCCGAGCGACTCCTCGCCGAAGCCCCGCCGCCGCCCGGTGCCCTTGTCGGCGGATTCTGGCCCATGGGCGAGGAGATCGACATCCGCCCGCTGCTCCAGGCGCTCGAGGCGCGGGGCCACCCGCTCGCCCTGCCGGTGACGCCGCGCCGCGGCCAGCCGCTGATTTTCCGCCGCTGGCAGTTCGGTGCGCCGCTCGCCCGCGGCCCGATGGGCACCAGCCAGCCGGCCGAGGGCGAGGCTGTGACGCCTGGATGGCTCCTCGTCCCCTTGCTCGCCTTCGACCGCGCCGGGCGCCGCCTTGGCTATGGCGGCGGCTATTACGACCGGACGCTGGCCCTGCTGCCCGAGGCGATGCCCATCGGCTGCGCCTATGCCGCGCAGGAGATGGCGGAGGTGCCGGCCGGGCCCGAGGATTGGCGGCTGCCTATGGTGGCGACGGAAGCGGGCATGGTGCGATGCGGGGTGTGACCGGTTGAGACTCCTTTTCCTCGGCGATGTCGTCGGCCGCAGCGGGCGTGATGCCCTGACGGCGAAGCTTCCCGGCCTCCGTGCCAGCCTCCGCGCCGACCTCGTCGTGGTGAATGGCGAGAATGCCAGCCATGGCTTCGGCCTCGCGCCCGATATGGCACGCGCCTTCCTCGCCGCCGGGGCCGATGTCATCACCCTCGGCAACCATGCCTGGGACCGGAAGGAGATCATCCCCTTCCTCGAGACCGAGCCGCGCGTCATCCGCCCGGCGAATTTCCCGCCCGGTACGCCCGGCCGCGGTGCGGTGGTTGTCGATGTGCCCGGCAACCGTCGCGCGCTCGTCGTCAACGTGATGGGCCGGCTGTTCATGGACGCGCTGGATGACCCTTTCCGGGCTGTCCAGGCGGAGTTGCAGCGGCATCGCCTCGGTCAGACCATCCATGCGGCAGTGATCGACGTGCACGCCGAGGCAACGAGCGAGAAATACGCCTTCGGCCACAGCTTCGACGGCCTCGCCAGCCTCGTGATCGGCACCCATACGCATACGCCGACGGCGGACCACCAGATCCTCGCCGGCGGTACCGCTTACCAGAGCGATGCCGGCATGTGCGGCGACTATGACAGCGTCATCGGCATGCAGAAGGGCGGCGCTGCGCTGCGCTTCTGGCGCAAGATGCCGGGGGAGAAGCTGGCTCCGGCGGAGGGCGAGGCGACGCTCTGCGGGCTCTTCGTCGAGACGGACGATGCGACCGGGCTGGCGCTGGGCGTCGCACCGGTGCGGCTGGGCGGGAGGCTGTCGCAGGCGATGCCGGGCGTGTAGAAGCCCGCTCGTCGCGCCTCAATTCTTCAGGGCTTGAAGCCGGCGCCTGGAAAGCCGCTGAACAGCTTCAGCTCGATGGGCAGATTTGAGGGATTTAGGGTTTGAGGCGGGGGCGAGCGGCCCAGGTGCCGCGAGGGTTCGGGCAGATATTATTGTAACGTTACGGATGCCCTGGAGGCAAGGTCTTCGGCGGCCGGGCTTCCGGTAGCCTTCCACCTCGCCGTCGAGCCCAAGCATGACAGGAAGACCGCCTAGGACCTACCGCCCGAGGCTCGCCTGCATCTCGTCGAGGATCGCCGGGTCGTCGATGGTCGGCGGCACGGTGTAGCTCTCGCCATCGGCGATCTTGCGGAGGGTGGCGCGGAGGATCTTGCCGCTGCGGGTCTTGGGCAGGCGGGACACCACCTTGGCGTCCTTGAAGGCGGCGACGGGGCCGATGCGGTCGCGGACCATGGCCACCAGCTCGCGGGCGAGATCGGCCTCGGACTTCGTTGTGCCGGATTTGAGGACGACGAGGCCGAGGGGGACCTGGCCCTTCAGGCTGTCCTTCACGCCGAGAACGGCGCATTCGGCGACGTCGGGGTGGGCGGCCAGGACCTCCTCCATCGCGCCGGTGCTGAGGCGGTGGCCGGCGACGTTGATGATGTCGTCGGTGCGGGACATGACGGAGACATAGCCCTCGGCGTCGATGACGCCGGCGTCTGAGGTGTTGTACCAGCCGGGGAAGGCCTCGAGATAGGCCTCGCGGCAACGGTCGTCCGCCTGCCAGAGCGTCGGCAGGCAGCCGGGGGGCATCGGCAGGCGGATGGCGAGTGTGCCGGTCTGGCCGGGGGGCTGGGGCTGGCCGGCATCGTCGAGGGCGGCGACCTCGTAGCCGGGCGAGGGCTTGCCGCCGCTGCCGAAGCGCGGCTCGAACAGGCCGAGGCCGCGGAAATTGCCGGTGATGGCCCAGCCCGTCTCGGTCTGCCACCAATGGTCGATCACCGGGCGCCGCAGAAGGCCGGCGGCCCACTCGGCGGTCGGTGGGTCGCAGCGTTCGCCGGCGAGAAAGAGGGCCTCAAGCGCCGAAAGGTCGTGGCCGGTCATCAGGCGGCCCTCCGGGTCCTCGCGCTTGATGGCGCGCATGGCGGTGGGGGCGGTGAACATCGCCTTCACCCGGTACTGCGCGCAGACCCGCCAGAAGGCGGAGGCATCCGGCGTGCCGACCGGCTTGCCCTCGTAGAGCACGGTGGTCGCGCCGGCCAGGAGCGGGGCGTAGACGATGTAGGAATGGCCGACGACCCAGCCGACATCGGAGGCGGTGAACATCACGTCGCCGGCGCCGATGCCGTAGAGCATGCGCATGGAGTTGTGCAGGGCGACGGCATGGCCGCCATTGTCGCGGACGACGCCCTTCGGCTTCCCCGTCGTGCCGCTGGTGTAGAGGATGTAGAGCGGGTCGGTGGCGGCAACGGGGACGCAGGGGTGCGGGGCGGCGGCGGCCTCGGCCTCGAGCAGGTCCTCGTCGCGGCCGGGGGTGAGGGCGCAGTCCAGCTCGGGGCGGCGCAGGATCAGGCAGTGCGCCGGCTTGTGCGGGGAGAGGCCGATCGCGGCGTCGAGCAGTGGCTTGTAGGCGACGACGCGGCCCGGCTCGATGCCGCAGGAGGCGGAGATGACGAGCTTGGGTTGGGCGTCGGCGATGCGGGCCGCCAGCTCGGCGGCCGCGAAGCCGCCGAAGACGACGGAGTGGACCGCGCCGAGCCGGGCGCAGGCGAGCATGGCGATGGGCGCCTCGGGCACCATGGGGAGGTAGATGACGACGCGGTCGCCCTGGCCGATGCCGCGGGCGGCCAGCGCCCCGGCGAGCTTCGCCACGCGGGCAAGCAGGGCGTCGTAGGTGTAGGTGGTGCTGCGGCCCGTCACCGGGCTGTCGTAGTGCAGGGCGGGCTGGGCCCCGCGGCCGGCGGCGACGTAGCGGTCGAGCGCGTTGTGGCAGGTGTTCAGCCGCGCATCGGGGAACCAGCGGCCGTAGACGCCGGCTTCCGCGTCGAAAATGCGCTCCGGTGCGCGGTCCCAATCGATGCCTTGCGCGGCCTCGCGCCAATAGGCCTCCGGATGGGCCCGCCAGGCGGCGTAGGTGGCGTCATAGCCTTGCATGGTTTCGCTCCCCGTTTCGGGGAAGGTGGCAAGCCCGCAGCCCGGCGGCAAGCGGCATGAAAAAAGGCGCCGGGGTTGCCCCCGGCGCCCTGCTCCAGCCCTGCCGCGCCGGTCAGCGCGTGGTGGAGGATGCGTCGTCGAAGATGTCGCGGTCCTTGGTCTCCGGAATGAAGATCATCCCGATGACGAAGGTCGCGAGTGCGATCACGATCGGGTACCAGAGACCGAAATAGATGTCGCCGGTCTGGGCCACCATCGCCAGCGAGGTGGCCGGCAGCAGGCCGCCGAACCAGCCATTGCCGATATGGTAGGGCAGCGACATCGAGCTGTAGCGGATGCGCGTCGGGAAAAGCTCCACCAGCGCCGCCGCGATCGGCCCGTAGACCATGGTGACGTAGATCACCAGCACGGTCAGCACGCCGATGATGACCGCCGGCTGCTCGCGGAAGATGTCGAAGGGCCCGGCCATCTTCACCACCGTCGGGTTGGAGGCGGCCGGGTAGCCCGCCGCCGTCAGCCCCGCCGCGAGTTGCTGGGCGAAGGCCGGGTCCGTCGCCCGGATCGGCGCGCCGTTGTTGATGCGGATCGCCGTCTCGCCCGCCGCCACGCCGCCTTCGACCGAATACTGCACCGAGGCCCGCGCCAGCGCCGACTTGGCGATGTCGCAGGGCTGGGTGAAGCGGGCGGTGCCGACCGGGTTGAACTGGAAGGAGCAGCTGTCCGGATCCGTCAGCACCTGCACTGGGATGGTCTGCTGCGCCTGGTGCAGCGCCGGGTTGGCCTCCGCCGTCAGCAGCTTGAACAGCGGGAAGTAGGTCAGCGCCGCGATCAGGCAGCCGCCGAGGATGATCGGCTTGCGGCCGATCTTGTCGGACAGCCAGCCGAACAGCACGAAGCCGCCGGAGCCGAGGAGCAGCGACCAGGCGATCAGCAGGTTCGTCGTGGGGCCGTCGACCTTGAGGATCGAGCCGAGGAAGAACAGGGCGTAGAACTGCCCGGTGTACCAGACCACCGCCTGGCCCATGGTCAGGCCGAGCAGCGCGAGCAGCGCCCATTTGGCGTTGCTCCACTGGCCGAAGGCCTCCGACAGCGGCGCCTTGGAGCCGGTGCCCTCGGTCTTCATCTTCTGGAAGGCCGGGCTCTCGTTCAGCGTCGAGCGGATCCACACCGAGATGCCGAGCAGGACGATCGAGACGAGGAAGGGCACGCGCCAGCCCCAGGCCGCGAAATCCGCCTCGCCCGTCCAGGTGCGGACGCCGAGGATGACGAGCAGCGAAAGGAAGAGCCCCGCCGTCGCGGTGATCTGGATGAAGGAGGTGTAGAAGCCCCGCCGCCCGTTCGGCGCGTGCTCGGCGACATAGGTCGCGGCACCGCCATACTCGCCGCCGAGCGCGAGTCCCTGGAGGCAGCGCAGCAGGATCAGCAGGATGGGCGCGGCGATGCCGATCGTCTCCGAGCCGGGCAGCAGGCCGACGATGAAAGTCGAGGCGCCCATGATGACGATGGTGACGAGGAAGGTGTATTTCCGCCCCACCAGGTCGCCGATGCGGCCGAAGACCAGGGCGCCGAAGGGGCGCACGAGGAAGCCGGCCGCGAAGGTCAGCAGCGCGAAGATGTTGCGCGTGCCCTCGGGGTACTGGCTGAAGAAGTGGGTGCCGATGAGCCCGGCGAGGCTGCCGTAGAGGTAGAAGTCGTACCACTCGAAGACGGTCCCCAGCGAGGAGCCGAGGATGACCTTCCTCTCTTCCTTCGTCATCGGCGCCGCCCGTCCCGCGGCCCCCGAGGTTGCGGTGTTTGCGCTCATTTCCTGCCCTTTCCTCCCGGCCAATCGCAGCCAGGGGAGGGGCAGGGGGCAGGCTGCGGGGAGGGCCCCCGACTGCATGCCGCAACGCCACCACCGCCAGCCGCCGCCGGGACCCAACCTTGCCAGGATGGCAACGGATGGCCGGAAAGGCAAGCGGATCGCGAGCTTCCTTAACCCGCGATGAAAGCGGGATTAACCGCGATCTATTTGGTGACGAAGGCCTTTTCGAGCACGTAGCTGCCCGGCTCGTTGTTCGAGCCCTCGGTGAAGCCGCGCGCCTCGAGCAGCGCCTTCACATCGGCATTCATTGCCTCGGAGCCGCAAAGCATCACCCGGTCCTGCTCGGGCGAGAGCGCGGGCAGGCCGAGATCGGTGAAGATCTTGCCCGATTCGATCAGGTCGGTGATGCGGCCCTGGGTGGGGAAGGGCTCGCGCGTCACGCTCGGGTAGTAGAGCAGCTTGCCCGCCAGCATCTCGCCGAGGAATTCGTGCCGTGGCAGCTCCTCGCTGATGAGTTGGCGGTAGGCCAGCTCCTTCACCTCACGCACCGTGTGGCAGACCACCACATGCTCGTAGCGCTCATAGACATCCGGCTCGCGGATCAGCGACATGAAAGGGGCGAGTCCGGTGCCCGTGGCGATCAGCCAGAGAGTCTTGCCCGGCAGCAGATTCTCGGTGAGCAGCGTACCCGTTGGCTTCTTGCCGATGACGACCGTGTCGCCCGGCTTGATGTGTTGGAGGCGTGAGGTCAGCGGCCCGTCCTGCACCTTGATGGAAAGGAATTCGAGCTCCTCCTCCCAAGGCGGGCTGACGATGGAATAGGCCCGCACCAGCGGCTTGCCCTCGGCCATGAGCCCGATCATGGCGAACTGCCCGGCGACGAAGCGCAACCCCGGGTCCCGCGTGCAGCGGAAGGAGAAGAGCCGGTCGGTCCAGTGATGGACCCAGGTGACCGTCTCGCCGTTGAAGGCCGGCGGGATGGCGGGTTTCGGGCTGGGAGCGAGGGCGTTCATGGCATTGCTACATGCTGCGCTGCGGCGAAAGATGCAACTACCGTCGTGAAATGCCTGCCATGCACGCGCGAGATTGGTCTTTCGCCCGCCCCGCCCCGCAGGGCAGGATCGCGTCGCAACGAAACCCGCCGAGCGAGGCCGCCATGCCGCATGCCATGACCGATCGCGACAGCCCCTTCCTGCCCGGCCCTCGTCTCGAGCTTGCAGGTGCGGCGGAGGGGCCCCTCGCCGGCCTCAACTTCGCGGTGAAGGACCTTTTCGACGTCGCTGGCAGCCCAACCGGCTACGGCAACCCGGACTGGGCCCGCACCCAGCCGCCCGCGGCGGCGACGGCGCCCGTCATTCAGGCCCTGCTGCAGGCCGGGGCCAGCCTGTGCGGCAAGACCAAGACGGTGGAACTGGCCTATGGGCTGACCGGCGAGAATGTCTGGTACGGCACGCCGCTCAACCCGGCGGCACCGGACCGTTTTCCCGGCGGCTCCTCCTGCGGCTCGGCCGCCGCCGTCGCCGCGGGCCTCGTCGATTTCGCCATGGGGTCGGATACCGGTGGCTCGGTGCGCATCCCGGCCAGCTATTGCGGCGTCTTCGGCATCCGGCCGAGCTGGGGCGCCATCAGCCTCGCCGGGGCCCGCGGCCTCGGACCGAGCTTCGACACGCCGGGCTGGTTCGCAAGGCGCGCCTCCATCCTTGCCGGCGTCGGCGCCGTGCTGCTGCCGGAGGATGGCGCCGGGCCCGGCCTCGGCCCGCTGCTGAAGGTGGACGATGCCTGGATCAACGCCATCCCGCCCACCGTGGTGGCGCTGGCCGAGCCGATGCTGGCGCTGGAGCGGCTGCTCGGCCGGGCGCTTCGCGTCGATGTCGCGCCGGAGGGGCTCGACGCCCTCTACGAGCATTTCCGCTGTGCCCAGGCGGAGGAGGCCTGGGCCACGCTCGGCTCCTGGGTCGAGGCGACGCGGCCCGAATTCGGCCCGGGCGTGGCGGAGCGCTTCGCCGCCGCCAAGGGCATGAACCCGGCCAGGGCGGCCGCTGGCCGCGCCTTCCGCCGCGGTTTCCAGGCGCGGATGCGGGCATTGCTGGCCGGCGGAGCCGTCCTCGCCTATCCGACCTCGCCGGTGCCGGCGCCGAAGCTCGGCGCCAGCCAAGCGGAGCAGAATGCCATCCGCGAGCGGAGCATGGGCGTCACCGCCATTGCCGGCCTCGCCGGGCTGCCGGAGGTAAGCCTGCCCGTCGGCCGTGCCGAGGGCGCCCCGGTCGGGCTCTCCCTGGTCGCCGCCGCCGGGCGGGATCGGGCGCTGCTCGCGCTTGCGGAGCACCTTGCCGTGGAACTTGGCCTACCCGTTTGAGTCGAATGCTTGTCCCGTCCGCCCCCGGCGGTTAGGACGGGGCCGCAACCGAATCTCTCGCCAGGACAAGCTGCATGATCATCCGTGATGCCGGCCCCGAGGACCTTCCGGCCATCACCGACATCTATGCCCATCACGTCCTGCACGGCGCCGGCACCTTCGAGGAGGTTCCGCCCGACGAGGCCGAGATGGCGCGCCGCCTGGCCCAGGTGCAGGAAAGGGGCTGGGCCTGGCTGGTTGCCGAGGCGGAGGAGGGCGAGGGCAGGGGCATCATCGGCTTCGCCTACTACGCCCAGCTCCGCGACCGCTCCGCCTTCCGCCATGCCGCGGAGGACAGCATCTATGTTCGCAACGACGTCCGCGGCCAGGGCGTCGGCAAAGCGCTGGTGAAGGCGCTGCTGGATCGTGCTACCGAGGCCGGCTTCCGCCAGATGTTCGCGTTGATCGGCGACAGCGACAATGTCGGCTCCATCGGCCTGCATGTCTCGCTCGGCTTCCGGCAGGCGGGGGTGATGAAGGCGGCCGGGCTGAAATTCGGCCGCTGGGTGGACCTTGTCTTCATGCAGCGCGGCATCGGCATGGCCGACCGCGATGTTCCAGGCTGACATGTCAGCCTGAGGGGCGCATGCTGGGGCCTCTCGCAAGGAGGCGATGCCATGGCGGAAAGCGGCAGCCCGGCGATCCGGGCCTTCTTCGATGCGGCGACCAACACGGTCAGCTACCTGGTCTGGGATGCGGCGAGCCGGCAGGGCGCCATCATCGACCCGGTGCTCGACTGGGACAATCGCGGCGGCACGGCGGATACCGCCGGCGCGGATGCCATCCTCGCCGCGGCGGAGGCGGAGGGCGTCGCCTTGCGCTGGGTGTTGGAGACGCATGTGCATGCCGACCACCTGACGGCGGCGCCCTACATCAAGGCGCGCACCGGGGCGCGGATCGGCATCGGCGAGCATATCCGCGACGTGCAGGCGATCTTCCGCCCGGTCTTCGATGCCGCCGACCTCATCCCCGAGGGCGGGGATTTCGACCGGCTCTTCGCCGAGGGCGACCGCTTCATGCTCGGCGGCATCGAGGCGGAGGTGATCCATGTGCCGGGGCATACGCCGGCCTGCATCGCCTACCGCATCGGCGATGCGGCCTTCGTCGGCGATACGCTGTTCATGCCCGACTACGGTACGGCGCGCTGCGACTTCCCGGGCGGCGATGCGCGGACGCTGTGGCGCAGCATCCGCAAGCTGCTGGCGCTGCCGCCGGAGACGCGCATCTTCACCGCGCATGACTACAAGGCGCCGGGGCGGGATGAATTCGCCTGGGAGAGCACCGTCGCGGAGCAGCGGGCGCGCAACCCGCATGTGAGGGACGGCGTGACGGAGGAGGAGTTCGTCGCCATGCGGGAGGCGAAGGATGCCAAGCTGGCGCCGCCGGTGCTGCTGCTGCCTTCGATCCAGGTGAACATGCGGGCTGGGCGCTTCCCGCCGGCCGAGAGCAACGGCGTGCGCTACATGAGGATTCCCGTCGTGCTGCGCGGGGGCCTACACGGTCAGTAGGCGGCGGACGGACTCGTCCTCCAGCTCCTCGACGAGGCCGCCGAGGGCGACCTCGCCGCGGACCATCACCGCGATGCGGTCGGCCAGCTCGCGGGCGAATTCGAAGTATTGCTCGACGAGGACGACGGCGAAGTTCTTCTCCCGCGCGAGGAGGCGGATGACGCGGGCGATGTCCTTGATGACGGAGGGCTGGATGCCCTCGGTCGGCTCGTCGAGGATCAGCAGGCGCGGGCGTGCGGTCAGCGCGCGGGCGATGGCGAGCTGCTGCTGCTGGCCGCCGGAGAGGTCGCCGCCGCGGCGCTTCAGGAACTGCTTCAGGATGGGGAAGAGGGTGAAGATCTCCTCCTCCGGCACCTTGCTGCCGCGGGGGGCGGCGGCGAGCGCGGTCTCGAGGTTCTCCTGGACGGTGAGGAAGGGGAAGATCTCGCGGCCCTGCGGGACGTAGCCGATGCCCGCGCGGGCCCGCTCGGCGGGGGCCATGGCGGCGATGTCCTTCCCTTCCCACAGGATGCGGCCAGACTGGATGCGCTCCAGCCCGACGATCGCGCGCATTAGCGAGGATTTGCCGACGCCGTTGCGGCCGAGCACGCAGGTGATGCGGCCGGGATCGGCCTCCAGCGAGACGCCGCGCAGGCAGCGCGAGGCGCCGTAGGAGAGGTCGATGGTTTCAACGCGCAGCATCGGTCAGCGCCCCAGATAGACTTCGATGACCCGCGGGTCGTTCTGGACATGGTCGATGCTGCCCTCGGAGAGCATCGAGCCCTCGCAGAGCACCGTGACCTTGCTGCCGAGGGCGCGGACGAATTCCAGGTCGTGCTCGACGACGACGACGCTGCGCTCCCCGGCGATGCGGACCAGCAGCGCCGCCGTATGCTCCGTCTCTTGGTCGGTCATGCCGGCGACGGGCTCGTCGACCAGCAGCAGCTCCGGATCCTGCATCAGCAGCATGCCGATCTCGAGCCATTGCCGCTGGCCGTGGCTGAGGATGGCGGCGCGGTCCTGGGCGCGGGATGCGAGGCCGACTTCCTCCATCACTGCCTCGATGCGGCGGCGGGCCTCGCCGGTCAGCACCCAACGGAGGCAGGAGAAGGGGCCGCGCGGGGCCTTGAGCGCGAGTTCGAGGTTCTCGAAGACGGTCAGCGCGTCGAACATCGTCGGCTTCTGGAATTTCCGGCCGATGCCGAGATTGGCGATGGTGGCCTCGTCGAGCTTCGTCAGGTCGTGCTCGCGGAAGCGGACGACGCCGGCGGTAGGCCGCGTCTTGCCGGTGATGACGTCCATCATCGTCGTCTTGCCGGCGCCGTTCGGGCCGATGATGGCGCGCAGCTCGCCGGCATCGACGATGAGGGAGAGGCTGTTGAGGGCCTTGAAGCCGTCGAAGACGACCGAGACGCCGTCGAGATAGAGGACGGGCTCGGTCATTTCGGCGCCTTGGAGAAGAGGCCGATCAGGCCGCGGGGGAGGAAGAGCGTCACCGCCACGAACAATCCGCCGAGGGCGAAGAGCCAGAGGTCGGGGGCGACGGTCGTCAGCCAGGTCTTCAGCGCGTTGACCGAGAAGGCGCCGAGCAGGGCGCCGACCAGCGTGCCGCGACCGCCGACCGCGACCCAGATCACCGCCTCGATGCTGTTGCCGGGGCTGAACTCGCCGGGGTTGATGATGCCGACCTGGGGGACGTAGAGCGCGCCGGCGAGCCCCGCGATCATCGCCGAAAGGACGAAGACGAAGAGCTTGTGCTGCGTCACGTCGTAGCCGAGGAAGCGCACGCGGCTCTCGGCGTCGCGGATGGCGACGAGGACGCGGCCGAGCTTCGAGCGGGTGATGGACGAGCAGAGCCAGAGGGCGGCGAGGAGGAGCAGCAGCGAGGCGTAGAACAGCGCGCTGCGGGCCGTCGGCGTGTTCAGCGGCATGCCCAGCAGCTCCTTGAAGTCGGTGAAGCCGTTATTGCCGCCGAAGCCCATGTCGTTGCGGAAGAAGGCGAGCATCAGCGCATAGGTCAGCGCCTGGGTGATGATGGAGAGATAGACGCCGGTGATGCGGCTGCGGAAGGCGAGGTAGCCGACGATGCCGGCCAGCAGGCCGGGCACGGCGACGGCCATCAGGATGGCGAAGGGGAAGTGGTCGAAGCCTAGCCAGTACCAGGGCAGCTCCCGGTAGCCGAGGAACACCATGAAATCGGGCAGCACCGGGTGGCCGTAGACGCCGCGCGGGCCGATCAGCCGCATCAGATGCATGCCGATCGCGTAGCCGCCGAGGGCGAAGAAGGCGCCATGGCCGAGCGAGAGGATGCCGGCATAGCCCCAGGCGAGGTCGATGGCCAGCGCCAGGATCGCGTAGGTGATCCACTTGCCGGTGATGCTGACGATGAAGTCCGAGACATGGAGCGCGCTGTCGGCCGGCAGGCGGTTCAGCGCCGGCAGCATGGCGAGCAGCAGCACGGCGCCGATCAGCACCAGGCGCAGCGTCATGCGCCCGAAGCCGCCGGGCGCGGGCGCGGCGAGAGAGGCGCTCATGATTCGGCGGCCCTGCCCTTGAGTGCGAAGAGGCCTCGCGGCCTGCGCTGGATGAACAGCATGATGGCGACGAGGACGAAGACCTTGGCCAGCACCGCGCCCGCATAGGGCTCCAGCACCTTGTTGACGACGCCGAGCGTCAGCGCGCCGACCAGCGTGCCGGCGAGCGAGCCGACGCCGCCAAAGACGACGACCATGAAGCTGTCGATGATGTAGCCGGTGCCGAGATTGGGCGAGACGTTGTCGATCTGGCTCAGCGCGACGCCCGCCATGCCGGCGATGCCGGAGCCGAATGCGAAGGTCAGCGCATCAACGCGGCCGGTGCGGATGCCCATCGTCGCGGCGATGCGGCGGTTCTGCACGACGGCGCGCATCTCGAGGCCGAAGCGGGTAAAGCGGATGGCCGCGATCACCAGCAGCAGCACGGCGATGCCGAAGACGATGATCCAGAGGCGGTTCTGCGTCACCGCGATGCCGCCGGGGAGCATCAGCGTGCCCTGCATCCAGGCGGGCGAGGCGACCTCGCGGTTCTGCGCGCCGAAGATAGTGCGGACCGCCTGCTGCAGGATCATGCCGACGCCGAAGGTCATCAGCAGCGTCTCGAGCGGCCGGCCGTAGAGATGGCGGATCAGCCCGCGCTCCAGCGCTGCGCCCGCGGCGGCGGCGATGAGGAAGGCGGCGGGAACGGAGAGCGGCAGCGACCAGGGGGCGAGCCAGGGGATGCCGCGGCAGGCCTCCTGCACCATGAAGGTGGCATAGGCGCCGAGCATGACGAACTCGCCATGCGCCATGTTGATGACGCCCATGACGCCGAAGGTGACCGCGAGGCCGAGCGCGGCGAGCAGCAGCACGGAGCCGAGGGAGAGGCCCTGGAACAGCGTCTCGGCCGCACGGCGGATCGAGAGAGAACGCTCGATGCTGGCAATGGAGATGTCGATGGCGGTGACGAGCGTGGGGTTGGCGGCGCGGGCCTCGATCAGCAGGGCGCGGGCCTCGACCGTGCCGGCGGCGCCGAGGCGGGCGATGGCGTCGCGCTTGGCCTCCTCGTCGGGAGCGACGAGCTGGGCGGCGGCCAGCGCCAGGACGAGCTTCGCCTTGACGCCGGCATCGGTCTCGCGGGCGATGGCGGCCTGGAGCGTCGGCACGTCCTCGGCGCTGCGGCTGCGGAAGATGGCCTCGGCGGCGGCGCCGCGTTCCGCCGCATCGGGCGAGACGAGTTGCAGGCGGCCGAGGGCGCCGCGGAGCGCCTGACGGACGCGGTTGTTGAGGCGGACGGTCTCGGCGCCGGATGCGTCGGCGGGCTGCCCGGTGGCGGCGTCGGTATTGCCGGGCAGGAGGAGGCGGCCATCGGCGTGCTTCTGCAACTGGCCGGCTTGCAGGGCGCGGAGGATGGGCAGGGCGCGCGGGTCGCCGAGGGCGCCGAGCTGCTCGACAGAGGTGGCGATGTCGCCGAAGCCGCCGGCAAGGCCGGGCAGCGCGGCGGTGAAGGCGTCCTGCGCCCGGGCCGGCAGCGCCAGCCAGAGCAGCACGCCCAGGGCCAGGAGAAGGTTCTTCATGAGTGCTTTCGGGAAGGGGCGGCGCCGAGGGAGACCCGGCGCCGCCATCAGGCTCAGCGACGGCGGTTCGCGTTCTCGGGGATGAAGGGCGACCAGTTCTCGGCCTTCACCGCGTTCGGCGTCTTCCAGACGATGTTGAACTGGCCGTCCTCCTGCACCTCGCCGATGAGGACGGGCTTCGAGAGGTGATGGTTGGGCAGCATCTCCTCCTCGTAGCCGCAGGGGGCCATCAGCTTCTGGCCGATCATTGCGGCGCGGACATCGTCGACCTTGGTGGACTTCGCGCGCTCGACGGCCTGGGTCCACATGCGGAAGCCGGTGTAGGTGGCCTCCATCGGGTCGTTCGTCACGCGCTTCGGGTTCTTGATGTAGCTCTGCCAGAGCTGCTTGAACTCGGTGTTCGGCGCGCCCTGCACTGACATGAAGTAGTTCCACGCCGCCAGGTGGCCGACCAGCGGCTTGGTGTCGATGCCGGCCAGCTCCTCCTCACCCACGCTGAAGGCGACGCAGGGGATGTCCTCTGCCTTGATGCCCTGGTTGCCGAGCTCGCGGTAGAAGGGGACGTTGGCGTCGCCGTTGATGGTGGAGACGATCGCGGTCTTCTTGCCCTCGGAGGCGAAGCGCTTCACCCGGGCGACGATGCCCTGCCAGTCGCTGTGCCCGAACGGGGTGTACTCCTCCATGATGTCGGCATCGCCGATGCCCTTCGACTTCAGGAAGCCGCGCAGGATGCGGTTGGTGGTGCGCGGATAGACATAATCGGTACCCAGCAGGGCGATGCGCTTCGCCTCGCCGCCATCCTTCGACATCAGGTACTCGACGGCGGGGATCGCCTGCTGATTCGGAGCGGCGCCGGTGTAGAAGATGTTCTTGCTCTCCTCCTCGCCCTCGTACTGGACGGGGTAGAAAAGCATGCCGTTCAACTCCTCGAAGACGGGGAGGACGGATTTGCGGGAGACCGAAGTCCAACAGCCGAAAGTGACGTCCACCTTGTGGACCTGCAGCAGCTCGCGCGCCTTTTCGGCGAAGAGCGGCCAATTGGAGGCCGGGTCGACCACCACCGCCTCGACCTTGCGGCCCATCACGCCGCCCTTGGCGTTCACCCAGTCCACCATCATCAGCACGGTGTCGCGCAGCGCGGTCTCGCTGATCGCCATGGTGCCGGAAAGGGAGTGCAGCACGCCCACCTTGATGGGCGTGCCCTGGCCGAAGGCCGGGCGGAGGGCGGGCATGGCGAGGGCGGCGCCGAAGCCGCCGAGCGCCGCGCGCCGGGTGAGGGTGGGGGAGGTCGAGGTCACCTGTTCTTCCTTCCTTGTTCAGACCTTGGCCTTCAATCCTGAGGGTTGTGTTCCCTCGGGCCTGTGCAGCCTTGGCGGCGAGCAGCCGCATCACTCCGTGGGGCGGGGTGCCGGGTTGCGCTCAAGCCACTGCGAGATGCGTGCCAGAAGCAGGAGGCTGGGGTCACTCACCTGCGAGCCGAATTTGCCTCAAAAATGCGCAGGTGGATTGAATTTCATCGCATACTGGGTGCCGGACGGGCAGGGCGGTTCACCAGCCAGAGGCCGAGCACCACCAGGGCCAGCGCGGCGCCGAACAGGTGGCCGAGCGGCTCGCCAAGCAGCACCGCCCCGGCCAGCACGCCGAAGATGGGCGTCAGCACGCTGAAGGCGGCCAGCCGCGAGGCGGAGTGTTGCGAGACCAGCCAGAACCAGAGCGCGTAGCTGGCGCCCGCGATGACGGCCCCTTGGTAGATCAGGGCGCCGATGACGAGTGGGCGGGGCTCGATGCGCCATGCCTCGCCCATCAGCGGCGAGGCGATCAGCAGAAGCGGTGCCGAGACGGCGAGCTGATAGAGCAGCACCGTCATCGCCGGCGCGCGGCGCAAGGCCGAGGCCTTCACCAGCACCGTCGTCGCGCCCCAAAGCCCGCCGGCCAGCAGGCAGAGCACGTCGCCAAGCAGGGCCCGCTCGCCGGCCGGGGCGAAGAGTCCTTCGAAGAAGGCGAGGACCAGCCCGCCGAAGGCGACCAGCAGGCCGATGGCCTTGGCCTGCGTCAGCCGGTCGTCGGGGATGAGCCAGTGGGCGCCGAGCGCCACGAAGAAGGGCGCGCCGTAGAGGAAGACGACGCCGCGCGAGGCCGTCGTCAGCCCGACGCCGACATAGAGGGCGATGAACTCGACGGCGAAGAGCAGGCCTGCGAGAAGGCCCGGGACAAGGGTGCCGTCGCGGCGCCAAAGGCCGAAGTGGATGCCGCGCCAGCGGCACCAGGCGACGAGCAGCAAGGCGGCGATGGTGGAGCGCAGCCCCGCCTGCAGCACGGGCGGGATGCCTTGGTTGCCGAGTTTCATCGCCACGAGGTTCAGCCCCCAGACGAGGCAGAGCAGCAACATCAGGCCCACGGCCCTTGGCGGAAGTGCGCCGCCGCGCATCGAGTCAGGCATGGGCTGAGGCTGCGGCCCGCGCGCCGCCGCGTCCAGCCCGCTTGCCCCCAGGGGTTGGGCTGCCTAGGCTCCGCTCATGCTCAAAGCGGCCATCATCCCCGTCACTCCCTTCCAGCAGAACTGCGCCCTGCTCTGGGACGAGGAAAGTCTGCGCGGCAGCGTCATCGATCCGGGCGGGGAGGTGGAGCGCATCCTCGCCGCTATCGACGAGCTAAAGATCACCGTCGAGAGCATCCTGCTGACCCATGGCCATATGGACCACGCGGGCGGCGCGGCGGAGCTGAAGGAGGCGCTGCCCGGTGCGCCACCCGTCATCGGCCCCGACCGGCGCGACGCCTTTCTGCTGGGGGGGCTGGAGGAGCAGGCGGCGAAATACGGCATGCAGGCGCGCAACCTGGTGCCTGACCAATGGCTGGTTGAGGGCGATACGGTCGCCATCGGCGGCGAGGAATTCGGCGTGCTGCATTGCCCGGGACATACGCCCGGTCATGTCGCCTTCGTCCAGACAAGGTTGCGGGTCGCCGTGGTCGGCGACGTGCTGTTCCGCGGCTCGGTCGGCCGTACCGACTTCGCCTATGGCGACCAGGAGGCCCTGCTCGCCGCGATCCATGGGAAGCTGTTGCCGCTCGGCGACGACATCGCCTTCCTTTGCGGCCATGGCCCTGGCTCGAGCTTCGGCCAGGAACGGCGCAGCAATCCTTTCCTGAGGAGCTGACGCTCAGCGGGAGTGCCGGCCCTCGCGGAATTCCTCGATCATCTTGCGGATGAAGGCGGGGATGTCGTCCGGCTTGCGCGAGGTGACGAGGCCGCGGTCGGTGACGACCTCGGCATCCTCCCAGCGTGCCCCGGCATTGGTGAGGTCCACCTTGAGCGAGGGCCAGCTCGTCATCCGCCGCCCCTCGACGCCGCCGGCATCGATTAGCGTCCAGGGCCCATGGCAGATGGCCGCGATCGGCTTGCCGCTTTGGACGAAGTGCCGGATGAACTCGATCGCCTTCGGCTGCAACCGGAGCTGGTCGGGATTGACCACGCCGCCCGGCAGCATCAGCGCGTCGTAGCGCCCTGGGTCCGCCCCATCGAGCGGCTGGTCGACCGGGATCGGATCGGCCTTGTCGAGGTGGTTCCAGCCTTGCAGGCTGCCCTCCTTCGGCGAGACGACATGCACGGTGGCGCCGGCCGCCTTCAGTGCCTTCACCGGCTCCGTCAGCTCGACCTGTTCGACGCCATCCGTCGCCAGCACGGCGACGCTGCGGCCGCTCAACTCATTCGCCATGCGCGGCTCCTTTCAACGATCCGGGTTCTGCTCGCCTACCGCCTTCATGACCTCGGCGATGCTGGCGAATTCCTGCTCGGGCATGGCGCCCAGGAGTTTCATGATGTCCTGATCGGCCCCGTTCTTCTTGGCCTGCTGCACCAGATCCCCTTTCTGCGCGGGGAAGTGCAGGCCCTTCAGGTGGTGGGTGATGTCGACGGGGGAATGACCGCCAAGGCCTTGTGTCATGCTGTGTCTCCTGACGTTGTTCGGCTTGCCCGCTGAACGGGGTGCGCCGCACCGGGTTGCCCCACTCGGGCTTGCTTGACGGGCCGGTCCGCGAGGCGAATGCTCCCGGCAACGAAAGGTACGGGGAAACGCCATGCTCCACCGACGCGGGGTGCTTGCCGCCGCCGGCGCCGCCTTGACCACCGTGGCCCGCGCCCAGCCGGCCTGGCCGGACAGGCCGGTCCGCCTGCTGGTCGGCTTTCCTGCCGGCGGCCCGACCGACTTCGCCGCGCGCTTGTTGCAGGAGCCCTTGCAGGCGCTTTGGGGCCAGCCCCTGGTGGTGGAGAACCGTCCCGGCGCCTCGCAGAACATCGCCGTCGAGGCGCTGACGAAGTCACCGCCCGATGGCTATACGCTGCTGCTCTGCACCAGCAACCTGACCAGCAACCCTGCGGTCTTCGCCCGGCTGCCCTTCGACACGCTGCGCGACGTCACCCCGATCATCGTCATCTATTCCTCGCCGACGGTGCTCTTCACGGGCGCTGATCAGCCCTATCGCAGGGTGCAGGACGTGATCGAGGCGGCCCTGCGGCAGCCGGGGCTGGCCGCGGCCACGTCCGGCGTCGCCACATCGGGCCACTTCGCCACGGAGATGTTCATGCGCGCGGCGAAGGTCGAGCTGACGCATGTGCCCTATCGCGGTGCCGTGCCGGCGATGCAGGACGTGATCGGCGGCCGCGTGCCGATCACCTTCTCCACGCTCTCCGGTGCCATTGGCCTCGCCCGCGACGGCAAGCTCCGCCCGATCGCCGTTGCCGCCCCGCGCCGCGCCCGCGCCTTTCCCGATGTGCCGACCATGGCGGAGCAGGGTATCGAGATCCGCGACACCTCGCCCTGGTACAGCTTCGCCGGGCCGGCCGGCATGCCGGAGGCACTCGTCGCCCGGATCGCCGCGGATGTGCAGGCGCTGCTGCGCCGCCCGGAGATCATCGCCCGCATCGAGGAAGCGGCCGGCGTGGTGGAGGGCGAGGGGCCGGCCGAGTTCCGCAAGCGCATCCCGCGCGAGATCGCGGTGAATGCCGAAGTCGCCAAGCTCGCCAACATCCGGATCGAATAGGCTCAGGCCGCCTTGCGCGGCAGATCCCGCATGAACCGCTCGAGCTGGTCCAGCTGGTCCGGCCTGGCGGTGAAGCGGAGGCGCGGCGCGCCCTCGCCGGAGACGACCTCGGCCGGCAGTTCGAGCCTCGCCGCGGTCAGGCGCAGCGTCACCGCGGCGCCGGCTGCGAAGGAGGCCGGCCCCGGGCTGAGGCGGCATCCGCCGCGCGACAGGTCCACCAGCGTGACGCCTACGGGAGGGGCGCCCGGTTGCGCGGCAAGGATTTCCGCCGGCAGGGTCACCGCCAACCGCTCATGCTCGCGCCGCTCCACCTCCGGCGCCGCCTCACGGACGATGCGGGTCAATATGCGGTTGAGGTGCTCCATTCCCGCCTGCGCCTCCTCCGCCGCACCACGCACGGAGGCCGAGCTCCCCGCCGCCGCATCGGCCCGGCCGGAGACCAGCGAGATGCGCTGGCTCACCGACCCCGTCGCAACCGAGGCGACCTCGACGGCGCGGGCGATCTCCCGCGTCGCCGCAGTCTGCTGCTCCATGGCGGCGGCGATTGCGGCGGCGGCCTGATCGACTTCGGCGACGGCACCGGCCATCTCGCGCACCACCGTCACCGCGTTGTCGGTCGCGCTGGAGACTTCCTGTACTTGGCGGCTGATTTCCTCGGTCGCCTTGGCGGTCTGCGCGGCGAGGCTCTTCACCTCATTGGCGACCACGGCGAAGCCCTTGCCGGCCTCGCCCGCCCGTGCCGCCTCGATCGTGGCGTTCAGCGCGAGCAGGTTGGTCTGCCCGGCGATGCCGGCGATCAGCCGCGCGACATTGCCGATGCGCCCAACCTCCTCGGCAAGGGTGGCGATGCGGCGCCGGCCTTCGTTCCCATGCTCGGTCGCCCGCCGGGTCGCGCCGGTGGCGCCGGTGATCTGCTGCGCGATCTCCTGGATGGAGGCGCCGAGCTGGTCCGTCGCCGCGGCCACGGTCTGCACGTTCTGCTGCGCTTCCCCGGTGGCGAGGGTGACGGCCTGGCTGTCCTCCGCCAGGGCGGCGACGGTGTCGGCCATCGCCACGGCATCGGCGATCACGCGCCCCATGGTGGCGGTGAGGTTGGTGACCGCCTGGAAGCTCTCCGTCTCGACCCGTTCGGCCATGGCACGGAGCGAGAGCTTGCGCGATTCGAAGGCGGCCTCGGTAAAGGTTTCGAGCAGCAATTCGCTGTGCAGCCAGGCCGCGCGCGAAAGGCTTGCCTGCAATCTCGCCTTCTCGGCCTGGCGGCGGCTCGGCCAGCGCCCCGGGGGCGCCGCCAGGCCGAGCGCCTCCGTGACCGCCTGCATGACGGAGGCGGCACAGAAGGAGACGCCGAAGATGGGCAGCCCGTGCTCATGCAGCACGCGGCCGAGAAGATGGGCCGAGGCGACGAAGTCCTCGTCTAGCCGGCCACCGACGAGGCGCTGCCAATGGGCCACGCGGGCCGCATGCACCGCCGGATGCCGCAGCACTTCGGTGATCTCCGGCCAGTCCGATAGCTCCGTCGCCCGGTCCTGGATCAGCCCCGGCAGGCGCGTCGCGGCGAACCCCCGAAGTTCGGCCAGGGCTTCAAGATCAGCAGGCGTGACATGGAAGGCAAGCATGCGTTGGTGGAGCGACTGGTCGGACTTGGACAAGGCGGATGACCCCGAGGCATTGCCGGCCGCCGAGCGCGGCCAAGGCAAACCCTAGGGCTGCGAAGCTTAAGAATGCCTAAAGCCGGCCGATATGCAGCCCGCCATCGACGTGGAATGCATCACCCGTGGAGAAGGGGATGGCGCCCGAGAGCAGCCCGGTGATGGCCCGCGCCACGTCTCCGGCCTCGCCCCAGCGGCGGATCGGCGCAAGGCCGTCGGCGATGCGCTGCGTGTAGCGTTCGGCGACGGCCTCGGTCATCGCCGTGCGGATGACGCCGGGACGCACTTCGTAGACGGGGATGCCGTCCTCGGCAAGGCGGAGCGCGAAGCAGCGCGCCACCATGGAGAGCGCGGCCTTGCTCGCGCTGTAATCGGCCCGGTCGGGGCTGGCGAGGGCGGCGTTGGCCGAGGTGACGAAGACGATGCCGCGCGGCCCGCGCCGTGGCGCATCTGCCGCCACCATGCGCCGGGCCAGGGCCTGGGTCAGGAAGAAGGGAGCGCGGGTGTTGACCGCCAGCGCCCGGTCCCAGCTTTCCGGCGCGAGGTCGAGCAGGTCGCCGCGGACCAGCGTGCCGACGCCTGCATTGTTCACCACCGCCTCGATGCCGCCGCCGATCTCCCAGGCGAGGTCGGCGATCTTCGCCACCGCCGCCGGGTCGGCCAGGTCGCAGAAGCGGAAGTCGAAGTCGCCGCCGGCGGCGACGACGGCATGGCCGGTCTCCCGCGCCCCTTCCAGCTCCTTGTCGATGGCGATGATGTCGTAGCCGGCGCCGGCGAGGGCGATGCAGGTTGCCGCCCCCATGCCGCGCCGCGCTCCCGTCACCAGCGCCACCGGCTTCGTCCCGCTCGCCATGGCCTTCCTCTGCACGATGCTTGGGTGGAGGATGCGTGAGGCGGATGGACAGCGGAAGGGGTTCAGCATGCCGATCACCGGTCGGGCCCGGCTCTTCGCCATCATCGGCGATCCGGTGGGGGTGGTGCGCTCGCCGGAGTGGTGGAACGCGGCCTTCGCGCGGGCGGGGCTGGATGCCGTCTTCCTGCCGGTGGAGGTCGCCGGTGGCGACCTTCCCGTGGCCTGGCGCGGGCTCACGCGGCTTCGAAACCTCGACGGGATCGTGCTCACCATGCCGCACAAGCAGGCGGTGGTGCCGCTGCTCGATGGGCTGGGGCCGATGGCGCGGCTGACGGGGGCCGTGAATACGGTGCGGCGGCGGGTGGATGGCGGTTGGGAAGGCGAGATGTTCGACGGCGAGGGCTTCGTCGCCGGGTTGCGGGCGGCGGGGCATGAGCCGGCGGGAATGCGGGCCCTGCAGGTCGGCTGCGGCGGGGCGGGGCGGGCGATCGCCTTCGCCCTGGCGCGGGCGGGGGTGGCCTCGCTCGCCCTCTCCGATACGGCGCCGGGGCGGGCGGGGGCGCTGGCCGAGGCGGCCGGCGAGGCCTTCCCCGATTGTGCGGTGGCGGCGGGGCTGGCCGATCCGGCGGGATATGACCTCATCGTGAATGCGACGCCCTTGGGGCTTCGGCCGGGCGATGTGCTGGCGGTGGAACCGGGGCGGCTCTCGGCCGGCCAGGTGGTGGCGGACGTGATTCCCAATCCGGAGCGCACGCCGCTGCTGGACGCGGCGGCCGTGGCGGGGTGTGATACAGTTTCAGGCCGCGCGATGTTCGAAGGCCAGGCAAGACTGGCCGCGGCCTATCTGGGGTTCGTGGGCCTGGGAGGGTAACGGTGCCGAACTACGGCCAATTCCGCCCGATCGATTGCGACCTGCATCCGATGGTGCCGGGCATGGCGGCGCTCACGCCCTATATGGATGAGTTCTGGCGCGACCAGGCGGTGGAGCGGGGGATCACCACGCTCGATACCCAGTCCTGGCCGGTGCGCTCGCCGAAGACCATCCGCGCCGACTGGCGCGGTGCGGACGGGCGGGGAGCGGCGACGGTCGGGCAGCTTCAGGCGCAGTCGCTGGACCGGCTGGGCACCGAGCTCGGCATTCTCAACCCGCTCTACGGCGTGCAGCTGGTCTTCAACGAGGACATGGCGGCGGCCTTCACCCGGGCGCTCAACGACTGGACGCGGGCGGAGTGGCTCGACAAGGACGACCGGCTGCGGGCCTCGATCGTGCTGCCGTTGCAGAGCGTCGAGGCGGCGGTCGGGGAAATCGAGCGGCTGGCGGGGGACAGGCGCTTCGTGCAGGTGCTGGCTCTGGCGATGGGGGAGGTGCCGCTCGGGCGAAGGCAGTACTGGCCGATCTTCGAGGCCTGCGTGCGGCATGGGCTGCCGCTCGGCATCCATGCGGGCAGCGCGTATCGGCATCCGCAGACCTCGGTGGGGTGGACCAGCTATTACCTCGAGGAATATGCGGCCAATCAGCAGGCCTTCCAAAGCACGCTGGCGAGCCTCATCACCGAGGGGGTCTTCTCCAAGTTTCCGGAGCTGCGGGTGGTGCTGCTGGAATCGGGCGTTTCCTGGCTGCCGGGCTTTCTCTGGCGCTTGCAGAAGACCTGGAAGGGCGTGCGCTTCGAGGTGCCCTGGGTCGATCGGCTGCCGGCCGAGATCGTGCGGGACCAGGTGCGGCTGACCGTCCAGCCGCTGGATGCGCCGGAGGATGGCGCCATCGTGCAGCGGGTGATGGACCAGCTGCGCTCCGATGCGTTGCTGCTCTGGGCCTCGGACTGGCCGCATTGGCAATTCGACGGGGATGACGCCATGCCGGCGGGCATCCCCGAGAGCCTCTGGCCGAAGCTCATGCGGGACAACCCGCTCGCCACCTATCAGCGCCTCAGCGAAGGAGTCGTGGCATGAACGTGATTCAGCCGATCGCCGCCCCGGGAAAGCCTGCTGCCGCGACGCAGGGGCTGGTCGATGTCGATATCCACCCGAGGGCGGACAATATCGAGGCCTTCAAGCCGTTCCTCAGCGACAGGTGGTGGGAGCATCTGCAGACCTGGGGAATGCGGGCGCGGCATGGCTTCACGGCGGGGCAACCGCCCTTCCCGAAGGCGCAGCCGCTGGCCTCCCGGCGCGATGCCTGGCCGCCGACGGGGGGGACGCCGGCCTCCGACCTCGACTTCCTGCGCTTCCAGCTGCTCGACAATTACGGGATCGACTACGGCGTGCTGAACCCGTTGCAGCCGAGCGGGCAGGGGGACCGGAACAACGGCTTCTCGGCGGCGATGGCCCATGCGGTCAACGAGTGGCAGCTCGAGGCCTGGCTCAGGCGCGAGCCGCGACTGAGGGGCAGCGTCGTCGTGCCCTATGAGGATCCGCAGGCTTCGGCGGCGGAAATCCGCAAGCGGGCGGGCGACCCGAATTTCTGCCAGGTGTTGATGATGAGCCGCACCGCGGAGCCGGCCGGCAACCCACGCTACTGGCCCATCTACGAGGCGGCGGTGGAGGCGGGGCTGCCGGTGGCCTTCCATGCCTTCGGCTACAGCGGCTGGGCGATGACGAACGGGGGGTGGCCCTCCTTCTATATCGAGGAGGTCAGCGAGCATGCGACCTCCTGCCAGAACCAGGTGATCTCGCTCGTCACGGAGGGGGTGTTCGAGCGCTTCCCCGGGCTGAAGGTGGTGCTGATCGAGTGCGGGTTCGGCTGGCTGCCCTCGGTCGGGTGGCGGCTCGACAAGCACTGGCGGCACCTGAAGAGCGAGGTGCCGCATCTGAAGCGGGCGCCGTCGGAGTATATCCGCGAGCATATCTGGGTCTCGACCCAGCCGATGGAGGAGCCGGAGCGGGGGCAGCATATCCTCGATATCTGCGAATGGGTCGGGTGGGACCGCATCCTGTTTGCCAGCGACTATCCGCACTGGGATTTCGACGACCCCCGCGCGGCGATCCCCGGCGTGATCCCGGCCGAGCGGCGGCGGGCGATCTATGGCGGGAATGCGCGGGCGCTGTATGGGTTCTGACCATGGCGCGGATCGTGGTGGCGCCGGTGGGGGAGATCCCAGCCGGCGGTCAGAAACTCGTGGAAGCGGAGGGGAAGCGGATCGTCGTCTTCAACCTCGGCGGCGAGTTCTATGCGCTGAGCGACCGGTGCCCGCATCAAGGGGGGAGCCTCTGCGCGGGGCTTGTCTCGGGGCATGTCGATAGTCCGGAGCCGGGCGTCTACCGCTATGCGCGGCGGGGCGAGATGGTGCGGTGCCCGTGGCACTACTGGGAGTTCGACATCCGGACGGGGAAGTCCTGGTTCGATCCGAAGCGGGTACAGGTGCGGCAATTCCCGGCGCAGGTGACGAGTGGCGCAGCGCTGGTGGAAGGCCCGTATGTGGCGGAAACCTTCGCCGTGCGGGTCGAGGACGAGTACGTCGTCGTCGAGGCCTGACGACGTCCCACCCCAAATCCCTCGAGCGGTTGAAGTGGGCGATGGGTTTCGGTCATGAGGTCGATGGCTTGAGCCGGTGACTGAGGGTTTGCGGCGCGACCCTTTCAAAGGAAGTTGAAGGCGCCCTGGCTAAGCTGGGTGGCGAAACAGGTTCGGTGCGGTTGTCCGCCGGGTTACCGATAGGCAAGGCCCATGAAAAAGAATGGGCCTCCGGAGGAACCCGAATGAGTATCCGATTTGGCGGAGCCGGTGCCGACAGCCTGCCGGGCACGGATGGCCTTGATCTGCTCGTGGGGGCTGGCGGTGCCGACAGTCTGGACGGGCTGGCGGGGAGCGACGCGGTCTTCGGCGGCGACGGCGATGATAGCGTCTATGGCGGGGCGGGCGACGACCTCGTCTCGGGCGGCGCCGGTGACGACACGGTGGTCGGCGATGCCTCGGGCGGCGGGCCTGCCCCGGTCGAATCCGGCGGTACGCCGGGCCGCAACCTGCTCCTCGGCGGCGGCGGCAATGATTTCGTCCGCGGCGGCTATGGCGAGGACACCGCCTTCGGTGGCGCGGGGAACGACACCATCATCGGCTGGGGCTTCGGGCCGCCAAGTCCGTCGGGCGCCGAGGCCTATGAGCGGTATGATGCCGCCGACCTGCTGCATGGCGGTCGCGGGAGCGACAGCATCCTGGGCGGCGGCGGGAACGATACCATTACCGGCGGCGCCGGTGATGACACGCTGCAGGGCGGGTACGACCTCGACCGCCTGACCGGCGGGGCCGGCGCCGACCGCTTCCTCTTCGGCCGCGAGGACATTGCCGGGACGACCCTCGACAGCGGCGTGGGCCTGGGCAACCGGGATGTCGTTACCGACTTTCGGCAGGCCGACCAGGATGTGCTCGACCTGGCTGGCTACCGCAGCGGCTTCCTGCCCCAGGACACGCCGCCGCCGATCTTCATCGGCACCGAGGCTTTCCGGGTTACGCCGGAGGACGGGCCCCGGATGCAGGTGCGCTACGAGGCCGAGGGCGACCGGACGATCGTGCAGGTCTATACCCAGTTCAACCTACCGCCGCCGGAGTATCCGCAGCCGAGGCCGGGCGTGACGGTGGAGATCGAGCTGCTCGGCGTGCAAGGGCTCAGCGCCGATGATGTCTTTCTCGGCTGAATGGGCGAAGCGGCACTGATCGTTTCATGGCTGCAACTTCGGGCTGGTTTTGCAAGGCGAACCGGCCGGGCGCGCGATGCGTTCGGCCCTCATGCGAATCGGATGGTGTTGCAAATGGGTGCCGCCGGCGGGAGATGACCGGCTGGCGGCCTCGATGAACCTCAGGGATACGACGGTCGCGGCGCTCAGCCGGCTGGGGCCGGCGGAGGCGACGGCGAAGCTGCTCGGCCTCGTCGAGGGCAACATGCTGGCGCTGGCGGCGCAGGTGGAGGAGGCGGCGGCTGCGCCGCCCTTGGAGCGGTGCCTGCGCATCATCTCGAGCGTGCTTCCGGTCTATACGCACCCCGTCGCCAGGCCGCGCTATGCGGAGCGGGCGCTGCGGGAGGTGGTGGAGCGGGGGCTCATCGGGATCGGCGAGCGGGCGAGGGCGGCGGGGGTCCGGCTGTCCATGCACCCGGGCCAGTATTGCGTGCTGTCCACCGAGAACCCGCGGGCGCTGGCCAACAGCATCGAGGAACTCGATTACCATACCGAGGTGATGGGGATGCTCGGCCTCTCGGGCGGGTGGCACCGGGATGGTGCGCATATCAACATCCATGGCGGGGCGCGGGCGCCGGGGGTGGAGGGGTTCCGCCGGGGCTTTGCGCTGCTGTCGGAGGAGACGCAGGGGCTGCTGACCGTCGAGAATGACGAGATCGCCTATGGGCTCGATGACCTGCTGCCGCTCGCCGAGACGCTGCCGATCGTGCTCGACCTGCATCATCACTGGTGCCAGTCGCAGGGGGAGCATATCGCCCCCGATGATCCGCGGGTCGAGGTGGTGCGGGAGAGCTGGCTGGGGGTGCGGCCTATGGGGCATCTGAGCGCGCCGCGGGAGGGGCTGCTGCCGGGAGGGCTCGACCCCGACGTGCTGCCGGAATTTGGGGGCTTGGTGGCAGCGGGGGTGCCGGCGCGGGAGCTCAGGGCGCATTCAGAGCGGATGTGGAACCGGGCGATCAATGACTGGGCGGTCGGGCACCTGGCCTGGACCGATCTTGAGGTGGAGGCGAAGGGAAAGAACCTTGCCAGCCATGACCTGGCGGAGGCGGCGATGCAGGGGAGGGTGGCTTCGCCCGCGGCGAGCCTGTAGAAGGCGCCTCCAACCTCCCTGTCCGGACCTTGCCGCAGACCATGGCCACCGTTCTTCTTGTCATCCACCTCTTTGTGACCCTGGCCCTGATCGGGGTGGTGCTGCTGCAGCGCAGCGAGGGGGGCGGACTCGGGATCGGCTCCTCGCAGGGGATGGGGTCCTTCATGAGCGGGCGGGGGACGGCCAACCTGCTGACGCGGACGACGGCAATCCTCGGGACGGCTTTCTTCGTGCTGTCGCTGGCCCTGGCGCTGCTCGGGCGGGGGACGGGGCTGCGGGGGTCGATTCTCGACGTGGCGCCGACGCCGCCGGCCGCGACCGCGCCGGCTGTCCCGGCCGTGCCTGCCACCCCGGCCGCGCCGAGCGTGCCGACCAACTAGTCGCTAGGCCGCTTCGCAACCGCGACGGCCTCCTCGCTGACCGAACTCAAGCTTTCCAAAGGCCTTTCGGCCTTTGGCGGGGAAGGCTGGGGAGGGGCAGAGCCCCTCTTGATCCGATTCGGTGCGTTACAAGGCACGCCGCCGCATAGCTGACCCCTTGGGGCCCGATGTGATCGCGGGTAGCGGAGCGCGCCGGAGCCGGTTATGAGGGGCGCCCATGGCGCGGTTCGTATTCATCACCGGCGGCGTGGTTTCCTCCCTCGGCAAGGGCATCGCAGCGGCATCCCTGGGTGCCCTGTTGCAGGCGCGCGGATACAAGATCCGTCTGCGCAAGCTCGATCCCTATCTGAACGTGGATCCGGGGACCATGTCGCCCTATCAGCATGGGGAGGTCTTCGTCACCGATGACGGTGCGGAGACGGACCTCGATCTCGGTCACTATGAGCGCTTCACCGGCGTGCATGCGACCAAGGCCGACAACTGGACGACGGGACGGATCTATTCCGACGTCATCGCCGCGGAGCGGCGGGGGGACTATCTGGGCGGCACCGTCCAGGTGATTCCGCACATCACCGACAAGATCAAGGAAGTGGTCCAGGCCGAGACGGATGGCTACGACTTCATCCTGGTCGAGGTCGGCGGCACGGTCGGCGACATCGAGTCGCTGCCCTTCCTCGAGGCGCTGCGGCAGCTGGCCAATGAGCTGGGGCCGACGCGGAGCCTCTTCGTCCATCTGACCTTGCTGCCCTACATCCCCTCGGCGGGCGAGCTGAAGACCAAGCCGACGCAGCACAGCGTGAAGGAGCTGCTGGGCCTCGGGATCCAGCCGCAGGTGCTGCTCTGCCGCTGCGACCGGCCGATCCCCGAGAACGAGCGGCGGAAGATCGCGCTGTTCTGCAACGTGCGGCCGGAGAGCGTGATCCCGGCGCTGGATGCGAGCACGATCTACGACGTGCCGATCCAGTACCATGCGGAGGGCATGGACCAGGAGGTGCTGCGGCATTTCGGCCTCTCGGCCTATGGCGAGCCCGACATGCGGCGCTGGGACCGGATCGTCCATTCCATCAAGCAGCCCGAGGGCGAGGTGACGATCGCCGTCGTCGGCAAGTACACCAACCTGCTCGACAGCTATAAGTCGCTGATGGAAGCGCTGACCCATGGCGGGATCGCGCACAACGTGAAGGTCAACCTCGACTGGGTCGATTCCGGCGTGTTCGACGAGCGGCGCGGCGAGGAGGCGGTGAAGCGGCTGGAGGGGGCGAGCGGCATCCTCGTGCCGGGCGGCTTCGGCGAGCGTGGGACGCCGGGGAAGATCGAGGCGGTGCGCTTTGCGCGCGAACGGAAGATCCCCTTCTTCGGCATCTGCTTCGGCATGCAGATGGCGGTGATCGAGGCGGCGCGCAATCTCGTCGGGCTGAAGGGGGCGTCGTCCACCGAGTTCGGGCCCTGCGAGCATCCGGTGGTCGGGCTGATGACCGAATGGCTGCGGGGGAATGCGCTGGAGCGGCGGAATGCCGCGGGCGACCTCGGCGGGACGATGCGGCTCGGTGCCTATGCGGCGAAGCTCTCCGACGGGTCGCTGGTGCGCGAGGTCTATGGCGGGGCGGCGACGATCGAGGAGCGGCACCGGCATCGCTTCGAGGTCAACGTCAACTACAAGGACCAGCTCGAGGAGGCGGGGCTGCGCTTCTCTGGCATGTCGCCGGACGGGGAGCTGCCGGAGATCGTCGAGTATCCGGACCATCCGTGGTTCATCGGGGTGCAGTTCCACCCGGAGCTGCTGTCGAAGCCGTTTGCGCCGCATCCGCTGTTCCGTGGGTTCATCGGGGCGGCGGTGAAGCAGGCAAGGTTGGTCTAGGCGCGTCCATCTGCCTGCAATCACAGGGAAAGCCGGGGCGACGCATGGTGCCGTCCCGGTTGCGCTTGACCTGGGCGCGCGCCGGGGTCTCACTCGGCGCCGAACCAGCCGAAAAGAGGGAAACCGCATGGTCCGGCCTCGCCTGATGCTCCTTGCCCTGCCGCTGCTCGCGGGCTGCGCCCAGATGGGGGAGCGGCCGGAGCCGCCGGCCTCGGCTTCGCTGCGCTTCGCCCAGACGCTGGACCAGGCGGACGACGCGGTGGACGAGGCGATCGGGCGGATGGACGGGTTCGAGCGCCTGGCTCAGCGTGAGGACAACGCCATCGCCTTCGCCATCGGCGGGCGAGCGGCGCCGGCTGGGCACTTCACCGCGCCGCCGGCCGGAGCGTCGGAGGCCGCTGGGCGGGTGCTGGAGCCGGCCTTCACCGCGCTCGGCGACTACGCCCAGGTGCTTGCGGCCGCTGCGGGCGGCCAGCGGGTGCGGGATGCCGCGGCCGGAAACGGTCGCGTCCTGGCCGAGGCGGTGGCGAAGGGGCTCGACGCGGTGCGGGCGGCAAGCGGCACGCCGGTGCTGGAGCCGGTGAGGACGGCGGGCGTGGCCGGGGTCGCGGCGCTGGCCGACATGCCGGCGGTGCTGGCGCAGCGGCGGGCATCGCCGAGCCTCGCCGCGCTGGTGCAGGAAGGCCAGCCGCATGTGGCGGCCGTCATCGCCATGCTGCAGGCGGTGATCGGGGCGGAGCCGGGTCTCGGCACGCGGGGCGCCATCCGTGCGCGGCGCGAGGGGCTCGATGCGCAGCAGGCGCGCTTCCTCGCCGCGCTCCGCAATGACGGGCGGATCGGGCCTGGCGAGCGCTACAGCATCTTCCGCAGCGTTGCCGAGGGCCGGGACAACGACCCGGCGCAGGGCAACCTGGAGGCGATCAACCAGTTGCTGACCGCGATCGAGCAGGCGCACGCGGCGCTCGCGGCGGACCGCGCGGATGCGGAGGCCAAGGTAGCGGCGCTGGAGCTGGCGGTCGAGCGGCTCACCTCGCTGACCGAAGGCGCCGGGCGGGGGTGAGGAAGGGGCTGGTCCTCGCGGGGATTGGCTTCGGCGGCGTCGCGCTGTGTGCCTTGGCTGGGGAGGCGGCGGCGGCCTGGGTGGCGCCGCTCACCATTGCAGCATTCGTCGCCGTCACCATGGCGATGCGCTCGGAGCCGGATGAGGCGGGCGATGGCGGCGGCGCGGGTGGCGCCCAGCCGGGCGGCGATGGCGGCGGGGGCGATGGCGATGCCGGGGGCGACGGTGGCGAATAACGGCTCCGTCGATCCCGGAAAGTTGGGGTCTTGCCGCCTGGCGGCGGGGCCGGTATCCGCGCGCTGAGAGAGCCGGAGGTCCGCCCATGTCCGCCATTGTCGACATCATCGCCCGCGAAGTCCTCGACAGCCGCGGCAACCCCACGGTCGAGGCCGAGGTGGTGCTGGAGAGCGGCGCCATCGGCCGGGCCATCGTGCCGTCGGGCGCCTCGACGGGTGCACATGAAGCGGTGGAGCTGCGCGACGGGGACAAGTCGCGCTACGGCGGCAAGGGCGTGCAGAAGGCCGTCGAGCATGTCGAGGGCGAGATCTTCGACGCGCTGTCGGGGATGGACCCGAGCGAGCAGGTCCGCATCGACGAAACGATGATCGAGCTGGACGGGACGCCGAACAAGGCGCGGCTCGGAGCGAATTCGATCCTGGCCGTCAGCCTCGCCGTGGCCAAGGCGGCGGCCGAGGAGCTGGGGCAGCCGCTCTATCGATATGTGGGCGGCGTCTTCGCCCGCACCTTGCCGGTGCCGATGATGAACATCATCAATGGCGGCAAGCATGCCGATAACCCGATCGACATCCAGGAATTCATGATCATGCCGGTGGCGGCCGGCACGATGGCGGATGCGGTGCGGATCGGCGCCGAGGTCTTCGCGGCGCTGAAGAAGCAGCTGCACGACGCGCACCACAACACCAATGTCGGCGACGAGGGCGGCTTCGCGCCGAATATCGGCTCGGCGGACGAGGCGCTCTCCTTCATCGCCAAGGCCTGCGAGGCGGCGGGGCACCGCGTCGGCGAGGACATCATGTTCGCGCTCGACTGCGCCTCGACCGAGTTCTTCGCGGGCGGCGCCTACAAGATGGAGGGCGAGGGGAAGACGCTCGACCAGCAGGGCATGGTCGACTACCTCGCCGGGCTCTGCGCCAAGTGGCCGATCATCTCGATCGAGGACGGGATGGCCGAGGATGACTGGGCGGGGTGGAAGCTGCTGACCGAGACCCTGGGCGGGAAGGTGCAGCTGGTCGGCGACGACTTGTTCGTCACCAACCCGGAGCGGCTGCGGCAGGGCATCGAAAGCGGGACGGGCAATGCGATCCTGGTCAAGGTGAACCAAATCGGCACGCTGACGGAGACGCTCGAGGCGGTCGAGATGGCGCACCGGGCGGGGTACAAGGCGGTGATGAGCCACCGTTCGGGCGAGACCGAGGATGCGACCATCGCCGACCTCGCCGTCGCCACCAATTGCGGGCAGATCAAGACGGGCTCGCTCAGCCGGTCGGATCGCCTCGCCAAGTACAACCAGCTGATCCGCATCGAGCAGCAGCTCGGCACCGCCGCGCGCTATGCGGGGCGGACCATCCTCCGGCGCTAGGTCCGCCATGGAGGGCTGGCGGCGGGAGGATGTCGTCCGCGCCCTCTATCGGGTGGTGCTTGGCCGGGAGGCGGAGAGCGAGGCAGTCGTCGCCGCCCATGCCGCGCGCTATGAGGCGCCGGAGGGGCTGATCCGGACGCTGTTCGACAGCGAGGAAGCGCGGGAGCGGCAGCGGCGCGAGGCGCTGCTGCGGCGGATGGCGGCGGCCGAGCCGGGGCCGCTGCGGGTGCTGCTTTTCGGCGCCTATGGCAATGGCAATCTCGGCGATGCGGAACAGGCGAAGGCGGTTGCCACGCTGCTGCGGGGGGCAGTGGCGCGGCCGCTGGAATTCGGCGCCTGCTCCTTCATCGATGCGCGACCCTATGGCTTTCCCGACGGGCGGGTGATGCCGGCCGAGGTGGTGGCCGATCCGCTTGCGCTGGCCGCCTGGGACCTTTTGCTGGTCGGCGGGGGCGGCCTATTCGCCACGCCGCACTGGCCATTGATGGAGCCCGGCTGGGCGCCGATGCTGCGGACCATCGGGCTGGCCTACGGGCTGGTCGGGGTCGGCGTCGGGCGAGGGTTGCGTGAGGACCCGCGGCATGGGCCGATCTGGGACGCATTGCTGGCCGGGGCGGCATTCCGCTCGGCGCGGGATGGGCTGAGCCTCGGCGCGGCGCCCGAGGCGCTGTGGATGCCGGATCCGGTCCTGCTGGCCGGGCTGCGGTCCGGGGGCGGGCAGCCGAGGCCGCCGGTGCCGGGGGGCCGCCCGCTCATCATTCTCAAGCAGGCGGTGCATGCGGAGGAGGCGCGCTTCCTCGACTGGGTGGAAGCCGAGGGTGCGGGATGCGACGTCGTTGCCATGGAGCGGTGGCGGGAGGGGGAATTGGCCTCGCGCTTTCCCGGGCTGCGCTTCGCCGAAGGGGTCGAGGAACTCGGGCGGATGTGCGAGGCGGCCTCGGTGGTCGTCTCCGCACGGTACCATGGCTGCATCGCTGCCCTGTTGTCGGGGGTACCGTGCCTTGGGGCGGGGCCGGGGAAGATACCAGCGCTGTTCGAGGCGCTCGGGGCGCGGGACCAGGCGATCGACGGTCATGGCGGGTTGCGGGAGCGGCTGGCAGCCCCACCGGCTCCGCTGGAGCCCGGGCGGTTTGCACCGCTGCGGGCAGCGGGGGAGGTGGCGCTGGCCGCGCTCGGGCGGGTGATGGAGGGGCTGCCGCGGCGGCTGGGCTAACACTCCCGCCAAACCCTTCGCGTCCCTGCGGGGGTCCTCGAAGCCGCTCCTCTCCCCTCAAAGCTGCGGGAAGGCACCCCGGAAAAGGGTGGCTGCGCAAGGCGTTCCAATTCGCCGCCGTAAGCGGGGATCGTGCTTGCCAGTGGCGCCGGGGCTGGTGCTTATAGCACTGGGGATTGGGGGATTCCGGACATGTCCTTCGGACGTGCGGTGAAGCGCAAGCTGGCAGAGGCCTTGCCGCCCGTGGGGCTGGCGCTGCTCTGCGGCTATTTCGTCTGGCACTCGCTGCATGGCGAGAGCGGCCTGCTGGCGCGTGAGGAGAAGCAGCAGGCGATCGTCGAGGCGCGGGCCACGCTGGCGCGCGCCGAGGCGGAGCGTGATTCGATGGAGCGCAAGGTGAACGGGTTGCGCGGCGAGCGCATCGACCGGGACGAGCTGGATGAGCGGGCGCGGACGCTGCTCAACCTCGTCAACAAAGACGAGATCGTCGTGCCCTACGAGGCGCAGCGGCGGCTGTACTGAGCTGAAGGTTTCCCGGGGCCTTTCGGCCTTTGGCGGAGGAGCTTGAGGCGATTGGAGGCATTGCCTCCGGTGCCCCCCCTCAGGGCGGTGCCGCAGGGCTTCGGAGCCCGACCCATCGCCACCCGTCGCCCCGCCCGGTGAGCCGGGCGATGGCGTCCTGCATGGCCCAGAAGGCCCTGATCTTTCGTCCCCCCGCTCCGGCCAGGCCAAGCCCCGTCCAGGGCGTGAAGGGGTTGCCGCGGGCATAGGCCCAGATGGCGATGCGGCAGGCTGCGCCTTCGCTGATGCCGCGCCGGTGGAAGCCGCTGGTATCGGCGATGACGAGCGTATTGGCCTGGACGGCGAGCTTCCGCGCGGGCGGATAGCCGAGGCGGGCGAGTTGCGCCTCGCCGATGCGGAGCGAGCCTTCCCCGGTCAGCCGGTCCGCATGTTGTGCCGCGGTGACGGAGAGGCGGCGTTCCCAGGCCAGGTGGCGGCGGGTCGGGCGGTGGGAGCCGGGGACATAGGTGAAACCGGCCGCATCGCCCGGGACATCGGCGAGGAAGAGCCAGGACTTCACCGTCGGGTGGAAGGTGTCGGTGTGGAAGTGGCTCTGCACGTCGGGCGGGGCGTCGCGCACGCCGCTGAAGACGGTCTGAACAAAGCAGTGCGGGGCAAGGCGGTGGGAGCCGGCATAGTCGTGCAGGGCGCGGTAGCGCGGCGAGGCGAGGGCCTCGGCAGTGGCGGGCAGGGTGGGAAGCGTGACGGCGTCGAGGGGGATGAGGCGGGTCAGGCTGTAGCCGTCCGCGAATTCGCGGGCGGGCGTCGGCCGGGCGAGGAGTTCTGCCTTGAGGCGGGCGAATAGGGCCGGCGGCAGGAAGTCCGGGATGGCGAGGTAGCCGTCGCGGTCGAAGCCAGCGCGGTCGGCCGGTGAGAGGCCGGAGGCTAGGCAGGCGCGGCGGCGGGCGGCGAGGCGGGCGGCCAGGCGCTTGCGGGCGATGTGCAGGCCCCGGCGGTTCAGCACGGGGCTGCCGACGATGGGGTTGTCGCGGAAGGATTTCGCGCCGGTCGCCAGCGCCAGGGCGTGTAGCGGGGCGAGCAACCAGCCGGTCCAGCCGGGCATCCAACCCTCCGATCATGTCACGGAAATGAGAGCCGGGGTTATCCGGGGCCGGGCCATGGCGCGTCAAGCGGAACCGGAAGCTGCACAGGCGGACGGAACCGCTTTGCGCTTCTTGCGCTTGCAGCCGGGGTGGAGCAACAGGCTGCGAGCCTGCTGCAGCGCACATAAAGCACATTAACCAAAATCCGGTTAATCGCCGTATTTCGTTGCGGCGGCTCGGTTTTTCCGAAGGCTCGCGCTTGTCGTGGAGGCACGGGGCGCGTATTTCGGCAAAGAGAGATCGTAGGGAAGGGAGGGGACCGCATGGCCCAGGCAGCGGAAGCCACAGGCGCAAAGCGCCGCGGCAAGGCGGCGTCGGCGCCGCCGATGACCCAGGACCAGCTGCTCCAGGCCTATCGGGACATGCTGCTGATCCGCCGCTTCGAGGAGAAGGCGGGGCAACTCTACGGCATGGGGCTGATCGGCGGGTTCTGCCACCTCTATATCGGGCAGGAGGCGGTCGTCGTCGGCATGCAGGCCTGTCTGGAACCGGGCGACCAGGTCATCACCTCCTACCGCGACCATGGGCATATGCTCGCCACCGGCATGGAGGCGCGCGGCGTGATGGCTGAGCTGACCGGGCGCTCGGGCGGCTATTCACGCGGCAAGGGCGGCTCGATGCACATGTTCAGCCGGGAAAAGGGGTTCTTCGGCGGGCATGGGATCGTCGGCGCGCAGGTCTCGCTCGGGACGGGGCTGGCCTTCGCCAACTGGTACCGGGAGTCGCGGAATGTCTCGCTGACCTATTTCGGCGAGGGCGCCTCGAACCAGGGGCAGGTCTTCGAGAGCTTCAACCTGGCGGCGCTGATGAAGCTGCCGGTGATCTTCATCATCGAAAACAACAAGTACGGCATGGGCACCAGCGTGGAGCGGGCCAGCGCGTCGCGCGACCTGTCGAAGAATGGTGCGGCCTGGGGCATCCCCGGCGAGCAGGTGAACGGCATGGACGTCATGGCCGTGAAGGAAGCGGGGGAGCGGGCGACCGCGCATTGCCGCGCCGGGAACGGGCCGTACCTGCTGGAGATGAAGACCTATCGCTATCGCGGGCATTCCATGTCCGACCCGGCGAAGTACCGCACCCGCGAGGAGGTGCAGAAGATGCGCGAGCAGTCCGACCCGATCGAGACGGCGCGCAAGCTGCTGCTGGAGGGCGGGCTCGATGAGGCGGCGCTCAAGAAGATCGACGACGAGGTGAAGGCGGTGGTCCAGGAGGCGGCCGATTTCGCGCAATCGAGCCCGGAGCCCGACGAGGCCGAGCTCTGGACCGATGTGCTGGTGGAGGCGCGCTGAGATGGGTGTCGAAATCCTGATGCCGGCGCTGTCGCCCACCATGACGGAGGGCAAGCTTGCCCGCTGGCTGAAGAAAGAGGGCGACCAGGTGAAGTCCGGCGACGTGATCGCCGAGATCGAGACCGACAAGGCGACCATGGAAGTCGAGGCGGTCGATGAGGGCACGCTGACGAAGATCGTCGTGCCGGAGGGGACGGAGGGCGTCGCCGTCAACTCGCCAATCGCCGAGCTGGATGGTGGTGGCGAGGGCGGCTCCAAGGGCACGGCGCCGGGGCATGACACGGCGATGCCGCAGCAACCGGCGCCGCCGGCGGCCGCGAGCCCCGAGGTCGGCGAGGTGGCGAAGCAGGCCGAGGATTACGGCGCCGTCGCGCAGCGTGGGGCCGACCGGAAGGAAGGCGCAGCCAAGGCCGGCGAGGCCGCTGCGGCGCCCGAGAAGGATTGGGGTCCGACCAAGCCGATGACGGTGCGCGAGGCGCTGCGCGACGCCATGGCGCTCGAGATGCGGGCGGACGACAAGGTCTTCCTCATGGGTGAGGAGGTCGCGCAGTACCAGGGCGCCTACAAGATCTCGCAGGGGCTGCTCGATGAGTTCGGGCCGCGGCGCGTCATCGACACGCCGATCACCGAGCATGGCTTCACGGGCATGGCGGTGGGCGCGGCCTTCACGGGGCTCAAGCCCATCGTGGAGTTCATGACCTTCAACTTCTCCATGCAGGCGATCGACCAGATCATCAACTCGGCGGCCAAGACGCTCTACATGAGCGGCGGGCAGCTCGGCTGCCCGATCGTCTTCCGGGGGCCGAATGGGGCGGCGGCGCGCGTCGCGGCGCAGCATAGCCAGTGCTATGCGAGCTGGTATGCGCATGTCCCCGGTCTGAAGGTGGTGGCGCCGTGGTCGTCCGCGGATGCCAAGGGGCTGCTGCGGGCGGCGATCCGCGACCCCAACCCGGTGATCGTGCTGGAAAACGAGATCCTCTACGGCCACACCTTCGACTGCCCGGTGGCGGATGACTTCATCGTGCCGATCGGCAAGGCCAAGGTCGAGCGGGCGGGCAAGGATGTCACCATCGTCGCCTATTCCATCGCCGTCACCTGGGCGATGCAGGCGGCGGAGGAACTGGCGAAGCAGGGCATCGAGGCGGAGGTGATCAACCTGCGCTCCATCCGGCCGCTGGATGCGGAGACCATCGCCAACTCGGTGCGCAAGACGAACCGGCTGGTGACGGTGGAGGAGGGCTGGCCCTACGCCAATATCGGCACCGAGATCGCCATGCAGGTAGTGGAGGCGGCCTTCGACTGGCTGGATGCGCCGCCTGTGCGCGTCTGCGGCAAGGATGTGCCGATGCCCTACGCGGCCAATCTCGAGAAGCTGGCGCTGCCGACGATCCCCGAGATCGTCGATGCCGTGAAGCGCGTGACCTACAAGTAAGGGGGCGGGGAGATGGCGACCAATATCCTGATGCCCGCGCTCTCGCCGACCATGACGGAAGGCACGCTGGCGCGCTGGCTGAAGAAGGAAGGCGACCAGGTCAAGGCGGGCGACATCATCGCCGAGATCGAGACCGACAAGGCGACGATGGAGGTCGAGGCCGTCGATGAGGGCGTGCTCGGCAAGATCCTCGTCGCGGACGGCACCCAGGGCGTGAAGGTGAACGACACCATCGCCGTGCTGGTGGAGCCGGGCGAGGCGGTGCCGAGCGGCGGTGGTGGCAGCAAGTCGGCGGGGAACGAGTCACCGTCGGGGCCGGCGCTGGAGGCGGTGAAGGCGGATGGCGGCAAGGTCGCGGGTGCGGCCGAGCAGCCGATCGAGGCGCCGAAGCCGGCGGAGCAGAAGGCGCTCAATCCGCAGCCGTTGCCGCCCGTCGCGAACGGGCATGCCAAGGGGGAGGAACGCACGTTTGCCTCGCCGCTGGCGCGGCGGATGGCGCAGCAGGCAGGGCTCGACCTCGGCGGTATCAGCGGCAGCGGGCCGGCAGGGCGGATCGTCAAGGCGGATGTCGAGGCGGCGCTGAACCGGCCGAAGCAGGCGCCGGCGGCGCAGGCTCCGGCACCGGCCGCGCAGGCCCCGGCGGCCGCTCCGGCGCCGAAGCCGGCGGCGCCCGCGCCGGTGGTCACGGCGCCGCATACGCCGGTGCCGAATTCCACCATCCGCAAGGTCATCGCCCGGCGGCTGGCGGAGTCGAAGCAGACCATCCCGCATTTCTATGTCACGATGGATTTCGAGATCGACGCGCTGCTGAAGCTGCGGGCCGACCTCAATGCGAAGTCGGCCAAGGACGGGCCGGGGGCGTTCAAGCTTTCGGTCAATGACCTGGTGATCAAGGCGGTGGCGGCGACGCTGCGGCGCTTCCCGAACGTCAACGCCATGTGGACGGACGAGGCGATCCTGCAATTCCACGACGTCGATGTCTCGGTCGCGGTCTCGACGCCGACGGGGCTGATCACGCCGATCATCCGCAAGGCCGACCAGAAGGGCCTAACGACGATCAGCAACGAGATGAAGGACCTCGCCTCGCGCGCCAAGGCGAACAAGCTGAAGCCGGAGGAGTTCCAGGGCGGCGGGTTCAGCATCTCGAACATGGGCATGTATGGCGTGCGTGACTTCAGCGCCATCATCAACCCGCCGCAGGCCGGCATCCTGGCCGTCGCTGCCGGCGAGCAAAGGCCGGTGGTGCGGAAGGGCGAACTGGCCGTCGCCACGGTGATGACCTGCACGCTCTCGGTCGATCACCGCGTTATCGATGGCGCGCTGGCGGCGGAGTTCATGCAGGCGCTGAAGGGCGTCATCGAGGATCCGCTGAGCCTGATGCTGTGACGCTCTCGCTGCGTGACGTTGTGCTGGGCGATGAGGGGCTGGTGCTCCACTTCGTCCGGGCGCTCGCGGAGTATGAGAAGCTGCTGCACGAGGTGACGGCGACGGAGGCGCATTTCCGCCGCCTGCTCTTCGGCGAGACGCCGCGCGCCTCCGCGCTGATCGCCGAGTGGGAGGGGAGGCCGGTAGGCTTCGCCCTCTGGTTCTACAGCGTCTCGACCTTCGACGGGACGCCGAAGCTCTATCTCGAGGATGTCTTCGTCGAGCCGGGGCTGCGCGGCCGCGGCATCGGGCGGGCGATCTTCAAAGAACTCGCGAGGCGGGCCATCGCTGCCGGCTGCGGCCGGATGGAATGGTCCGTGCTCGACTGGAACGCGCCCTCCATCGCGTTCTACCGCTCCATCGGCGCGCTGCCGCGCGAGGGGTGGACCCTGCAACGGCTCAGCGGCGCGGCGCTTGAGGCGCTCGCCGCGCGGGAGGATTGAACCCATGGCAGATACCCAGAGCTTCGACCTCATCGTCCTCGGCGGGGGCCCCGGCGGCTATGTCGCCGCCATCCGCGCGGCGCAGCTTGGCATGAAGACGGCGCTGGTGGAGCGCGAGCATCTGGGCGGCATCTGCCTCAACTGGGGCTGCATCCCGACCAAGGCGCTGCTGCGCTCCTCCGAGATCAACCACCTGCTGCATACGCTCGATGCCTATGGCTTCGCGGCCGACAATATCCGCTTCGACATCGGCAAGATCGTGAAGCGCAGCCGGGCGGTGGCCAACCAGCTCTCGGGCGGGGTGAAGCACCTGCTCAGGAAGAACAAGGTCACGGTCTTCAACGGGCAGGGCAAGCTCGCGGGGCCGGGGAAGATGTCGGTCAGCAAGGACGGCAAGCCGGTCGCCGAGCTGGCGGCGAAGCACATCATCCTGGCGACGGGGGCGCGGGCGCGGACGCTGCCGGGGCTCGAGGCGGACGGCAAGCTCGTCTGGTCCTACAAGGAGGCGATGGTGCCGCCCTCGATGCCGAAGTCGCTGATCGTCATCGGCTCGGGCGCGATCGGGGCGGAGTTCGCCAGCTTCTACCTCAATCTCGGGGCGCAGGTGACGCTGGTCGAGGTGATGGACCGCATCCTGCCCGTCGAGGACGCCGAGATCAGCGCCTTCGTCCGCAAGGCTTTCGAGAAGCAGGGGATGAAGATCCTGACGGAGGCCAAGGTGCAGGGGCTGCGCAAGGGCTCGGACAATGTCACCGCGGTCATCGAGGCGGGGGGGAAGGTGCAGGAGGTCACGGCCGACCGGGTGATCTCGGCGGTCGGCATCGTCGGCAATGTCGAGGATATCGGGCTCGAAGGGACCAAGGTGAAGGTCGAGCGGACGCATGTCGTCATCGACCAGTATTGCCGGACGGGGGAGCCCGGCGTGTACGCTATCGGCGACCTGACCGGGGCGCCCTGGCTGGCGCACAAGGCAAGCCATGAGGGCATCCTCTGCGTCGAGACCATCGCCGGCATCGAGGGGGTGCATCCGATGGAGGTGCTCAACATCCCCGGCTGCACCTATTGCCGGCCGCAGGTGGCGAGCGTCGGGCTGACCGAGGAGGCGGCGAAGAAGGCGGGGCATGAGCTGCGCGTTGGGCGCTTCCCCTTCATCGGCAACGGCAAGGCGATCGCCATGGGCGAGCCGGAGGGGCTGATCAAGACCATCTTCGACGCCACGACCGGCGAGCTGCTGGGCGCCCATATGGTTGGGCCCGAGGTAACGGAGATGATCCAGGGCTACACCATCGCCAAGACCTTGGAGACGACGGAGGAGGAGCTGATGCAGAGCATCTTTCCGCATCCGACGATTTCGGAGGCGATGCATGAGGCAGTGCTTGATGCCTATGGCCGCGTGATCCACATGTAGGCCCCTGTTCCCGCGGTGCCGCGATGCGGCGTCGCGGGAGCCCTGGAGTGCTTCATGACCACCCGCATCGAAATCCGGCATCCCGAGAAGGTCCATCGGCCCGACAACCCGATCCAGCGGAAACCGAGCTGGATCCGGGTGAAGGCGCCGACGCATCCGATCTATCACGAGACCCGGGCGCTGATGCGGGACCAGAAGCTGGTCACGGTCTGCGAGGAGGCGGCCTGCCCGAATATCGGCGAATGCTGGTCGCAGCGCCACGCCACCATGATGATCATGGGCGAGACCTGCACCCGCGCCTGCGCCTTCTGCAACGTGGCGACCGGCCTGCCGAAGGCGCTCGATGCGGATGAGCCGCGACGCGTGGGCGAGGCGGTGGCAACGCTCGGGCTCCGGCATGTGGTGATCACCAGCGTCGACCGGGATGACCTGAAGGATGGCGGGGCGCGGCATTTCGCCGAGACCATCCGGGCGATCCGGGCGGCGACGCCGGAGACGACGATCGAGGTGCTGACGCCGGACTTCCTCCGCAAGGACGGGTCGCTGGAGGTCGTGGTCGAGGCGCGGCCGGATGTCTTCAACCACAACCTGGAGACGGTGCCGAAGCTCTACCCGAATATCCGGCCGGGGGCGCGCTACTACCACTCGCTCCGGCTGCTGGACGGGGTGAAGCGGCTCGACCCTACCATCTTCACCAAGTCCGGGCTGATGGTCGGGCTCGGCGAGGAGCGGATCGAGGTGCTGCAGGTCATGGACGACATGCGGAGCGCCGAGGTCGATTTCCTCACCATCGGGCAGTACCTCCAGCCGAGCGTGAAGCATGCGGCTGTGGACCGGTTCGTGACACCGGACGAGTTCGAGGATTATGCGCGGATGGCGCGGTCCAAGGGCTTCCTGCTGGTCTCGGCGACGCCGCTGACCCGCAGCAGCTACCATGCGGATCGCGATTTCGCTGCCTTGCGGGCCGCGCGGGAGAAGCAGCTTGCCATGGCGCCGGGTGGCGCCACCTAAGCCTCATGCCGACTCATGCCGAGAAGCGCGTGCTGCGCTACACCCCGGAGCAGCTCTTCGCGCTTGTCGCGGATGTGCGGCGCTATCCCGAATTCCTGCCCTGGTGCGTGGGCGCGCGGGTGATCTCGCAGGCCGAGGATCGGCTGGTCGCCGATCTGACCATCGGCTTCAAGCTGTTCCGCGAGACCTTCCGCAGCGAGGTGCAGCTGGAGCGGCCGCATGACATCCATGTGCGGTACCTGAACGGGCCCTTCCGCTACCTGAACAACCACTGGAAGTTCGTGCCGCATCCGCATGGCACGCAGGTGGAGTTCTTTGTCGACTTCGAGTTCCGCTCGCGGCTGTTGCAGGCTGTGATCGGCACTGTGTTCAACGAGGCGGTGCGGCTGATGGTCCGGTCCTTCGAGCGGCGGGCCATGCAGCTCTACGGGAGGCCGAACGGCACGCCGAGCCCGGTGCCGGCAGCCTGACCGATCAGCGGGGCTGATCGGGGGCATCAGGCTTTTGTGTTGGCGGCCGGCGCGGCGGGTGCGGCAGGCTCGGCGCCATGACCTACATCCTCTATGGCGATAAAGGGTCGGGCTCGGCCCCGGTGGAGATGGCGCTGGCGGAGATCGGGGCGCCGGTCGAGCTGCGCGCGGTGCCGCTCGAGGGCGACCATCAACTCGCCGAGGAGTACCGGCGGATCAATCCCATGGGGCGGGTGCCGACGCTGGTCCTTCCGGACGGGACGGTGGTGACGGAGAGCCTCGCCATCCTGCTGACCCTGGCGGACCGGCACCCGGAGGCAGGGCTGCTGCCGCCGCCGGGCGATCCAGGGCGGGCGATCGTGCTGCGCTGGATGGCGCTGGTGGCGGGGGAGTTCTACCCCTGTGTGACGCGGGGAGACTACCCGGAGCGGTTCAGCACCGATCCGGCCCATGCGCCGGCGATCAGGGCCAAGGCGATCGAGATGGGCCGCGACATCTGGCGGCTGATCGAGGCGCGGATCGAGCCGGCGCCCTATCTGCTGGGGGAGCGGTTCAGCCTAGCCGACCTCTATCTCGGCTTCCTCTCGCGCTGGATGGGCGGGCGGGAGTGGACGCCGGCCAATTGCCCGAAGGTGGAGAGCATCGCCCGGGCGGTCGCGGCGCGGCCGCGGGCGGGGCCGGTCTGGGCGAAGCATATCTGACCCTTCGGAGGGTGTTGCCAGGGCGGCCGGGCGGTCGCAGGTTCGGCGCCTCTGATAGGGATTCCAGCCATGGTCCACGCCCCCGCCCGTCCACCCGCCGGCGCCCCACCGGTGCGCATCAACCTCTACTCCGACACCCAGACCCGGCCGGGCCCGGCGATGAAGGAGGCGATGATGCGCGCCGAGGTCGGCGACGAGCAGCATGGCGACGACCCGACCGTCCATGCGCTCTGCGACCGGATGGCGGAGCTGATGGGGAAGGAGGCGGCGATCTACCTGCCGTCGGGGACGATGTGCAACGTCATCGCCATCCTGACCCATTGCGGCAAGGGCGACGAGGTCATCGCCCACGAAACGAGCCACATCCTGCACAGCGAGGGCGGAACCCATGCGGCGCTGACCGGGGTGCAGATCTTGCCGCTGAAGGGGGAGCGGGGGCAGTTCAGCGCCGATGACGTACGCGCGGTGATCCGGCCGAAGACGCGCTACGCGCCGCCGCAGCGGCTGCTGGAGGTGGAGCAGACGGCGAATATCGGCGGCGGCACGGTCTGGCCGCTGGCGCAGCTCAATGCGGTGGCCGATGTGGCGCATGAGCAGGGCTGGTCCACGCATATGGACGGCGCGCGGCTGATGAATGCCTGCGTGGCGGCCGGGATCGCGCCGCGCGAGATGGTGGCGCAATACGACAGCGTCTGGCTCGACTTCACCAAGGGGCTCGGGGCGCCGCTCGGGGCGGTGCTGTGCGGGACGGATGCGTTCATTGGCCAGGCCTGGCGGTGGAAGCAGCGGCTCGGCGGTTCCATGCGGCAGGCAGGCATCTGCGCGGCGGCCTGCCTTTATGCGCTCGACCACAATGTGGAGCGGCTGGCAGAGGACCATGCCAATGCCCGGGCGCTGGCGCGGGGGCTGCGGCAGATCGAGGGCGTCGTGGTGGAGGAGCCGGACACGAACCTGGTCTTCTTCGACATCAGGGGAACGGGGCTGACGGTGGAAGCCTTGCAGGCGCGGCTGGCGCTGCAGGGCGTCGCGGTGAGCGGGCTCGGCGGGCGCGTCAGGGCCTGCACGCATCTCGATGTCTCGGCGCCGATGATCGAGGAAGCGGTGGCGGCGATCCGCGAGGCGGTCGGGCGCTGAAGCGGGCCGCGACCGGAGCCAGGGCGGAGGTTGCCGGGCGGCAGGCCGAGGCGGTGGCGGAGGCGGCGCTCGGTGCCGAGGGTTGGGTGGTGCTGGCGCGGCGGGTGCGGACGGCGGCGGGGGAGATCGACCTCGTCGCCGAGCGGGAGGGGGTGCTCGTCTTCATCGAGGTGAAGGCGCGGCCGAGCCTCGCCGAAGCCGCCGGGGCGCTCGGGCGGCGGCAGCGGGAGAGACTGCTGCGGGCGGGAGAGTGCTGGCTGGCGGCAAATCCGGAGCGCGGGGAGGCGGGGGTGCGGTTCGACCTGCTGCTGGTGGCGGTGGATGGGACGGTGCGGCGAATCGCGGATGCGTTCCGCCTGGAATAGCTATTCGGCCAGGCAGCGGGCCAGGATCAGTGCCTCGGCGACGGTGGCGGCGCGGACCGCCGTGCGGTCGCCGGGGAAGACGCGGCGGATCGCAAGGGTGCGGCCGTCGCGGTGGGCGGCGGCCATGTGGACCAGGCCGGTCGGCTTGCCGGGCGTCGCGCCGCCGGGGCCGGCGATGCCGGTGCAGCTGACGGCGATGTCCGTGCCACCCGCGCGCAGGGCGCCTTCGGCCATGCGGCGGGCGACGGAGTCGCTGACGGCGCCGTAGCCTTCGATAACCCCCATCGGGATGCCGAGCATCGTGGCCTTGGCCGCGTTGGAATAGGTGACATAGCCGCAGGCGACGACGCTGGAGGAGCCGGGGATGGCGGTGAGCGCGGCGGCGATGAGGCCGCCGGTGCAGCTTTCCGCGGTGGCCAGCGTCAGGCCGCGCGCTTCGAACAGGGCGAGCAGGTCGCGGGCGGCATCGAGGGTGTCGGCGGGCAGCATCACAGGGGTACCTCCGGCCAAGCGAAGCGCAGCAGCAGCAGGAGCGCGGCAGCCATCGCCCCGGCCACGACATCGTCCAGCATGATGCCGAAGGGGCCATGCTTGCGATCGGCCCAGCCGACGGGGCCGGGCTTGGTCACATCGAAAAGCCGGAAGAGCAGGAAGGCAAGGATGATTCCCCAGCCGGTCGGGGCCGAGGGCAGGGCCGCGAGCGCCAGGAGCTGGCCGGCGGCCTCGTCGATCACCACCCAGCCGGGATCGGCCTGGCGGTCGGTGGCGAGCAGGCGGTCGATGGCCCAGAGGCCGAGCAGGGTCAGCAGCAGGGCGAGGGCGAGGCACCAGGCGGGACCGAGCAGGGCAAGGGGCAGGACGAGGGCGGAGCCCCAGCTGCCGGGCGCCGGGCGCAGCAGGCCGATGCCGCCCATGGTGGCGATGAAGCGCAGCGGGGTCATCCTCACCGGAGGTGGGCGAGCCAGTGGTCGAGGGCGACGAGGCTGGCAGGCTCGATCAGCGTCGGGGCGTGGCCGATGCCGGGGAGGGAGACGAAGGCCATCTCCGGCCGCGCCGCGCGCATGCGTTGGGCCGTATCGGCGGAGAGGATGGCGCTGGCCTCGCCCCGGATCAGCAGCAGAGGGATGGCGGGGAGGCCGTGAAAGAGCGGCCAGAGTTCGGTCGGGCCGGACTCCGCAGGCATCGCCTGGAGAATGCCGGTGTCCCAGCGGGGGTGGAGGCGGCCGTCCGAGCCCCTTGCATAGGTGGTCTCGACGACGGTGCGCCAGCCTGGCTCGGGGATGCCGAGGGGCGGGAGGATCTGGCGGAGAAAGGCGGCGGCTTCGTCGATGGTGGCGAAGGCGGGGTCGCGGCCGATGAAGGCACGGACCTCCTCGATGCCGGTCGGCTCGATCCGGGGGCCGGTATCGTTCAGGGCAAGGGCGGCGAGCGCCCCGGGACGGAGGATGCCAAGCGCCATTCCGAGGATGCCGCCGAAGCTGGTGCCGAGGAGGGCGACGCGGTGCAGGTGGAGGGCGGCCAGGGCATCCATCAGGTCGCGGATCGCCATCTCCACCCGGTAGCGGGCGGGGTCGGCGGCGCGGCCGCTCTCACCATGGCCGGCATAGTCGAGCGCCACGACGCGGCGGCGGCCGCGGTAGCGGAGGGCGATGCCGGCGAAGTCGAGGGCGGTGCGGGCGATGCCGGGCAGGCAGAGCAAGGGGGTGGCGCGCGGGTCGCCGGGCCATTCCAGGGCTGATAGGCGGAGGCCGTCGCGGGCGCTGAAGGCGATGCGGCGCGGCAGCGCGCTCACGCGGCGAGCCAGCGCGTCATCGGATGGGGCTGCCCAGAGGCGGCGGGGTCGCGGGCACGGTAGATGGCCATGTTCTCGATCACCCGCTGCACATAGTTGCGGGTCTCGCCGAAGGGAATGAGCTCCATCCAATCGAGCATGGCGATGGAGCCGCCGCGCGGGTCGCCGAAGGTGCCGAGCCATTCGTCGACACGGCCGGGGCCGGCATTGTAGCCGGCGATGGCGAAGGGCAGCGTGCCGGCGAAGCGGTCGAGCAGCTGGGCGAGATAGCCGGCGCCGAGGCGCATGTTCAGCGCCGGGTCGGTGGTCAGCATGCCGACGGCATAGGGGACGGAGAGGCGGCGGGCGACGAGCTGCGCGGTGCTCGGGAGAAGCTGCATCAGCCCGCGGGCATTGGCGGAGGAAATGGCCGCCGTGTCGAAATTGCTCTCTTGCCGGGTGATTCCATAGGTCAGGGCGGGTTCCGGCCCGTCGGCGGGGGCGGGGTAGGGGGTTGGCCAGCCATCGGCGAGCAGCATGAGGCCGGAGGCGCCGGCGCGGCGGGCGATCCAGACCGCATGGTCGGGACGGCCGATGCGGGTGGCCAACTGGGCGGCCAGCAACCGTTCGGCGGGGTCGGCGGCGGTCTCCTCGAGGCGGAGGAGGAAAGTGCGGGCGCGGCGGGTCTCGCCGATATCGGCCAGCGCCAGGACTAGGCGGGCCATCTCCTTCGTGGCGAAGCCGGTCATCAGCTCGGCGGAGGCGGCGGGCGTCGGCGTGCGGGCGATGCGGCTGGAGAGGGCGGCGCTGTCCTCGCCGAGGGCGAGGGAGGCGAGCTGGCCGTAGAAGGCGACGGGGAATTCGGCCGCCGCCGCGTAGCGCTGGCGGGCCGAGGCGGCGTCGCCGCGGACGGCGAGGGCGCGGCCCTGCCAGTAGAAGGCGCGAGCGCGGGTGATGACGCTGCGGCTGCCCTCGGCGAGCAGGGTGAAGTGGCGCTCGGCGGAGCCAGGGTCGTCGAGGCGGCGGAGGGCGATGAAGCCGGCGAGGAATTCGGCCTCCTGGCGGGGCTCGCCGGGCGCTTCCAACCCGTGGCGGGATGCGACCGCATAGGCCGTGCGCGCATCGCCGAGGCGGATCAGCTTGCGGGCGAGGAGCTGGCGCTCCGGCCAGGCGGCGCGGGCGACTTCCGGCGAGGGGGCGGGGCTCGTCGCCCAGCAGGCGGCGGCCTCGGCGTCGCGGTCGCGGCGGCGGAGCCAGCGGGCGCGCTCGAAGGCCAGCGCCGCGTCGGAGGCGGCGGCGGTGGCCAAGGCGGGGAGGTCGGCATCGGCGCCGTCGGCGGCGTAGGCGAGGCGGGCGGCGGCGATGCCCTGCCGGGCCGGGTCGAGATAGGCAAGCGTCCGGCCGGCGGCAGCGGTCTCGCGGGCGAGGGCCAGGCGGTCGAAGCGCTGCCAGTGGTGCTCGGGCGTCAGGCTGGCAGCATTGCGGCCGAGATAGGCGGGCTCGGCCATCGGGTCGGCCGGGGCCTCCTGCCAGCCGATGCGGATGATCTTCGCCGCCTCCTCGGTGCGGCCGGCGCGGGCGAGGGCATCGGCGAGGCGCTGGTAGCCGTCCAGCGTACGGGGGCTGCGGGCGGCGAAGTATTCGGCGGCGAGGGTGTCGTCGGGTTCGGTCGCCAGCGCCTCCTCGGCGCGGCGGGAAAGGGCGTCCTGGGCCGGCCAGCCGGGATTGGCCAGGGCGAAGGCTGCGATCTCCCGGGCGGTGGCGGCGCTGCTGCGGGATTGCAGGCGCATCCAGGTGACGAGCTTCTGGATCAGCGGGTCGGCGGACTGGGCGGCGGCATCGGCCTCGGCCCAGCGTTGGTTGTTGGCGAAGGCGATGGCCTGGCGGCCGGCGGAGCGCCTGGCCTCCGCGTTGCCGGGGGCGGCGGGCTGGGCCCAGGCGCCGCGCGGCAGGGCGAGGGCGAGCGGGAGGGCGAGGCCAAGGGGGAGGCCAAGGGAAAGGACGGTGCGGCGACGCATCGGTGCGATGTACCCTGAAACGGGATGCGATGTCCCATGGCTGAACTAACGGTTTCCGAAGCCGTTCCGACAGGCCGCGCGGGCACAGGTCGAGCCTGTTGCCGCCGGTGGCTTTGGTCTAAGCTCGTCTGCTCGCCAAGAGGAGGAAAAGGGTCATGTTCAGGGGATCGATGGTCGCGCTGATCTCGCCGATGCGGAGCGATGGATCCCTGGACGAGAAAGCCTTCCAGGAGCTGGTGGAGTGGCAGATCACCGAAGGCACCGAGGGGTTGGTCCCGGTCGGCACCACCGGCGAGAGCCCGACGCTCAGCCATGCCGAGCACAAGCGGCTGGTGGAGCTTTGCGTCGAGGTGGCACGCGGGCGGGTGCCGGTGATGGCCGGCGCGGGAAGCAACAGCACCGCGGAGGCCATGGACTTCGTCAAGCACGCCAAGGCCGCCGGGGCGGATGCGACGCTGGTCGTCACCCCCTACTACAACAAGCCGACGCAGGAGGGGCTGTACCTCCACTTCAAGGCGCTGGCGGATGCGGCCGACCTGCCGCTCTTCATCTACAACATCCCGCCGCGCAGCGTGATCGACATGAGCGTCGAAACCATGGCGCGGCTGGCGCGGCACCCGAACATCGTCGGCGTGAAGGACGCGACCGCCAACCTGGCGCGGCCGCTGCACACGCGCCGGGCCTGCGGCGAGGATTTCATCCAGCTCTCGGGTGAGGATCATACGGCGCTGTCCTTCAACGCCGCGGGCGGCGTCGGCTGCATCAGCGTCACCGCCAATGTGGCCCCCCGGCTCTGCGCCGAGATGCATAAGGCCTGGCGCGAGGGGCGGGTGTCCGAGGCGATGGGCATCCAGGACCGGCTCGTGCCGCTGCATGACGCGCTCTTCGCCGAAACCTCGCCGGGACCGGTGAAGTATGCCGCGAGCCTGCTCGGCAAGGGCACGGATCACTGCCGGCTGCCGATGGCGCCGGTCTCGGAGCCGGTGCGGAAGCGGGTCCGCGAGGCCATGGTATCGGTGGGGCTGCTGAACTAAGTATCCGCCATGGCAGAGACGAAGAAGAAGGGGCTGATCTCGCACGGCATCGCCTCGCAGAACCGGCGGGCGCGCTACGACTACACGATCGGCGAGACGATCGAGGCTGGGCTGGCGCTGGTCGGGCCGGAGGTGAAGTCGCTGCGCGCCGGGCGGGCGACGCTTTCCGAGGCCTGGGCGGGCGAGCGCGACGGCGAAATGTGGCTGTTCAACTGCACCATCCCGGAATGGCAGGCGGGCAGCACCGTCGCGCGCTTCGAGCCGACGCGGCCGCGCAAGCTGCTCCTGCACCGGAAGCAGGTGCAGGAGTTGATCGGCAACATCGCGCGCGAGGGGGCGACGATCGTGCCGATGCAGATCCATTTCAACGAGAAGGGCCGCGCCAAGGTGCTGCTCGGCGTGGCCGAGGGGCGGAAGAAGCACGACAAGCGCCATGCCATCGCCGAGCGGGACTGGGCGCGGGACAAGGCAAGGCTCATGCGGGCGCGCGGCTGACGCGTCCGCGCCCGGGTCAGGCCCTGGCCAGCTTGCGGATGGCGCTGGCCATGGGGCGCTTGCCCTCGCCCATATAACCTTCGTGGTACTCCTCGATCCGCGCCGGGTCGTAGAGGTAGTTGACCATCAGCCCGGCGCTCTCGCGCATCCCCTTGTCGGAGATGTCGCCGCGCCAGTTCAGCCGCTCGATCCGCGCGCCGTTGGAGAGGTGGAAATGCTCCACCGGGTCGCGTGCGCGCTTCGGGTTCCGGGCGGAGGCGGCCTGCACCAGGTAGGTGGCGCAAAGGCGCGTCAGCACCGGCTCCAGCAGCTTCGCCAGCGCCTCATCGCGCTGCCAGCCGCGCCGGCCGAGGATGCGGGCGAGGGTCTGGGAGGGCGTCTCCGGCGCCAGGGAGGGCGCGCTGGTCGTGGCGGCGCCGCCTTCGGCCGGGGCGGGCAGGGCGAGCATGGCGGGAGCGGCGGCGCGGAGGGCGGCGAGCTCCTCATCGGTGATCAGCCCGGCTTCGCCCTCGGCGATGCGCTCGTGCAGCCAGCGGCCGAAGCCGGGAATGGGGGAGAGGGTGGAGAAGGCCTTCAGTCCCTTCAGCTCCGCACCGAGCAGCGCCACAACGCGCTTGATGAGGAAGTTGCCGAAGCTGATGCCGTCCAGCCCGCGCTGGCAGTTGTTGATCGAGTAGAAGATGGCGGTGTCGGCCCCGGCCGGGTCGAGCACCGGCGCTTTCTCGTCGAGCAGCTTCTGCACGCTGCCGGCGAGGCCCTTGACCAGCGCCACCTCGACGAAGATCAGCGGCTCCTCCGGCATGCGGGGATGGAAGAAGGCGTAGCAGCGGCGGTCGCTGTCGAGGCGATTCTTGAGGTCGCGCCAGGTGCGGATGCGGTGGACGGCCTCGTAGCTGACGAGCTTCTCGAGCAGGGCGGCAGGGCTGTTCCAGTCGATGCGGCGAAGCTCTAGGAAGCCGACATCGAACCAGCTGGCGAGCAGGCCCCGCATGTCGCTCTCCAACGCACCGAGGAGCGGGTCGCCGTCCATCAGCCGCAGCAGCTCGCCGCGCAGGTCGACGAGGAATTTCACGCCGTCGGGGATGGTGGTGAACTGCGTCAGCAGGCGGAGGCGCGGCGGCTCCAGCGCGCGGCGGAGGCGGGCCTTGGCGCTGGCGCGCTCGGTGGCGTCGGCGGCAGCCTGGACACGCTCCATGGCGGCGCGGACGGCGGCCTCGTCCGAGTCGAAGCTGGCAAGGGTGCGGAGGAATTCGATGCGGCCTGGCGCATCGAGGCCGAGATAGGCCTGGGCCAGCTTCGCGGCACGGTTGCGGGCGGAAAGCTCCCCGCCGCGGTCCTCCAGGCAGGCGCGCATCTGCTCGGCGATGCCCTCCGCCTCGGCACCGGTGACGCGGTCCGCCATGTCGCGCCAGAGGCTGGTGACGCGGCGAAGGGCGCGGTCGAAAAGGCCGGCTTGTTCCAGGACTTCGGACATCGTTTGGTCCTTCGGGGAGGCGTAATGAAATCCCAGGTAATATAGCGGGAGCAAGCGGATTCCGTCAGACCTCCCGCGTGGCCTCCGCTGCGGCTGGCAGCAGCGTGATGAGATCCTCGGCGAGCAGGCCGGGACCGTGGCGGCGGGCGGCCTCGCCCTGTAGCCAGGCGCCGGCGGCGGCGGCCTCGAAGGCGTGCATGCCCTGGGTGAGCAGGGCGGCGATGGTGCCGGCGAGGACATCGCCGGTGCCGCCGGTGGCGAGGCTCGGCGGCGCGTTGTCGTTGACGATCACGCGGCCGTCCGGGGCGGCGATGACGGTGTCGGCGCCTTTCAGCAGGACCACGGCGCCGGTCAGGGCGGCGGCGCGGCGGGCGGCTTCCGCCTTGTCGGCACCTATGGGTCCGAAGACGCGGGCGAATTCCCCGGCATGGGGGGTCAGGATGGTGGCGCCACGCAGCAGGTCGGGCGCACCGGCGGCGGCGCCGAGGGCGCCGGCATCGGCGACGAGCTGGCGGCCGGCCGCGATCACCTTGCGGAGGGCGCTGCGGGTGGCGTCGTCGGGTTCGAGGCCGGGGCCGATCAGCCAGGTGACGCGGCGGGAATCGGCAAGGAGGGACTCGACCGGGGCCTCGGTGACGAGCCTGCCGGGCTCGGTGGTGCGGTACAGGGTCGCGGCGGTGGCATCGGGAGCGCGAAGGGTGACGAGGCCGGCGCCGGTGCGGTGTGCGGCGCCGGCGGCGAGGCGGGCGGCGCCGGTCATCGCGCCGCCGGCGAGGATCGTCAGGTGGCCGCGCGTGTATTTGTGCGAGTCCCGGTCCAGGCCGGGCAGGTGCCAGAGGCCAGGGCCGTTGCGCCGCATGCGGGGGGCGATGTCGGCGAGGACCGAGGGGGGGAGGCCGATATCGGCAAGCAGGGTTTCGCCGCAGAGGCTGCGGCCGGGCAGCAGGAGATGGCCGGGCTTGAGGCGGAAGAAGGTGACGGTGAGGGCTGCCTGCGGGGCGTAGCCCTGGGCCTGGCCGGTGGCGCCGTCGAGCCCGGAGGGGGTGTCGATGGCGAGGATGGGGGCGCGGCATGCAGCCAGTACCTCGGCGGCGAGGCCATCGACCGGGCGAGCGAGTCCGGCGCCGAAGAGGGCGTCGATGACGAGACCGGCGCGGGCCGCCTCGGCCATCGAGAACGGGACGCGGGGGCCCTGCCAGCGGGCCGCCATCGTCGCCGCGTCGCTGCCGATGCGGGGCGGGGCGAGGGAAGCGACGGCGACCGGCCAGCCCGCCGCTTCCAGCAACCGGGCCGCGACATAGCCGTCGCCGCCATTATTGCCCGGGCCGGCCAGGACGAGAGTGCGGCATGGGCGGAAGCGGCGGCGGGCGGCCCGGGCGACGGCACGGCCGGCCGCCTCCATCAGGCGGAGCGTGGGGAAGCCGGCCTCGGCCGCCAGCGCATCGGCCCGGGCCATCTCGGCGGGGGTGAGCAATTCGGGGGTGAGTTCTGGGGCCATCGATCCGCGCTCCGTTTGAACCGGCAGGGACCCTATGCGTCCTGGGAGGACAGGTTTCCCGAAGGAGGGGAGAATGCCCCGCATCTCGCTATCGACCGTCATCGCGCCGCTGCTGGTCCTCATCACCCTGGCGCTTGGCTTCCACAAGATGACCGCGGAGAAGCCCGAGGCGCCGCCGCCGCCGAACACGGCCGCCTACCGGGAGGCGAGCGGTGCCGGGCCGGCGCCGGTTCAGCCGCCGGCGACGAGCACGCGGACGGGCGGGTAAGCCTCCACGGAAGGCCGGTATCCCGGCTACAGCCGCAGCAGGATGGCGGCGACGACGGCTTCGAACATTTCCGTCGTCAGGCGCCGCGTCGAGGTGTTGTAGCGGCTGACATGGTAGCTGTCGGCAAGCACTAGGCCGCCGGGCAGCGCGTGCATGGCGCCATGGGCGAAGCGCGTGGCGCTGCGCTTCAGCCCGAGGGCGCGCAGGCACGCGTCATGCGCCAGGACACCTAATGCGAGAATGATCCTGAGCCGCGGCATCGCCGCGATCTCGCCGGCGAGGAAGCCGTTGCAAGCGTGGATTTCGGCCGGCTGGGGCAGGTTGGCGGGGGGGACGCAGCGCACCGCATTGGTGACGCGGCAGCCGGTCAGTGTCAGGCTGTCATCGGGACGTTCCAGGTAGACGCCCTCGGCAAGCCCGTATTTCAGCAGCGTCGCGTAGAGCAGCCGCCCGGCATGGTCGCCGGTGAAGGGGCGGCCGGTGCGGTTGGCGCCGCGCTGGCCGGGCGCCATGCCGAGAACCATCAGCCCGGACTCGCGCGGGCCCCAGGAAGGGACGGGAGCGTTGTGCCAATCCGGCCAGGCGGCCCGGTTCGCCTCGCGGAGCGCGGCGAGCCGGGGGCAAAGCGGGCAGTCGCGGTCCGGCTGGGGCGCCGGATCGGTCATTCCGGCGTCCTCATTCCGGCAGGTCCGGGGTTTCGCGGAAGGGCTCGGCCGGGGTGGCGCGGACCGGGGCGAGCTTGGGCGAGGAGCCGCCGGAGGGGCCGGCTGTGCGCTGGCGGGGCTCCACCTGCCGGCGGGTGATGTGCTCGGCGAGTTCCGAAAGGTCGATGAAGGCATCGGCCTGGCGGCGCAGCTCGTCGGCGATCATCGCCGGCTGGGTGCGGATGGAGGAGATGACGGTGACGCGGACGCCGCGGCGCTGCACGGCCTCGACCAGGCGGCGGAGGTCGCCATCGCCCGAGAAGATGACGACATGGTCGAGATGCGGTGCAAGGTCGAGCACGTCGACGGCCATCTCGATGTCGACGCTGCCCTTGACGCGGCGGCGGCCGGTGGCGTCGGTGAATTCCTTGGCGGGCTTGGTGACGACGGAGTAGCCGTTGTAGCCGAGCCAGTCGACCAGCGGGCGGAGCGGGGAGTACTCCTCGGTCTCGAGCAGGGCGGTATAGTAATAGGCGCGGATAAGATAGGCCTGGCGGCGGAAATGGGCCAGGAGGTTCTTGTAGTCCACGTCGAAGCCAAGGGTACGCGAAGCGGCGTAGAGATTGGCCCCGTCGATGAATACGGCGAGGCGTTCGATTCGGTCGGGCTGCAAGATCATTGCTTTCGAAATATGGGTCGCGCCATTCTGCGCGCATGTATTGTAGGTGAACATTGCAGGTGGTTAAGCGACAAAGCGTGGCCCTCATCGCCATTGGCGCGAATTTGCCCGGATATGGCGGAAATACACCAATCGAGACGTGTCGCGCGGCCGCCGCTGCGCTCGATGGGTTGTGCGGAATGCGGCTGGCTGCCGTCTCGCGTTGGTACGAGACCGTGCCGGTGCCGCCGGTGCCGGGCGTGCCGCGCTACGTCAATGGCATGGCGCGGCTGAAGGGCGAGGTGCCCGATCCGGCGGCGCTGCTGGCCGGCTTGCAGGGGCTGGAGGATCGGGCGGGGCGGCAGCGGCCTTATCCGAACGCGCCGCGGACCCTCGACCTCGACATCGTGGCGATCGACGACATGCTGCGGGCGGCGCCGGACCCGGTGCTGCCGCATCCGCGGGCGCATCTGCGGCGCTTCGTGCTGCAGCCGCTGGCGGATGTGGCGCCGGGCTGGGTGCATCCCTCGCTCGGGGTGACGGTGGAGGCGCTGCTGGCCGGGCTGCCGGCTGATGATCTGCCGGTGCCGATCGAAGGGTGACCGGCGCGCGGCGCTTGCGGAAAAGAGGCGGCGTGTCTATCTGAAGGGTTCATCCGCGCTGCCCCCACGGGGTGGCCGACCCAGTTCAGTGAGGCCGAAATGGCGCGCGTCACCGTCGAAGACTGCATCCTCCAGATCCCGAACCGTTTCGAGCTCGTGCTCACCGCCGCGCAGCGGGCCCGCAACATCGGCCGCGGCGAGGAGCTGACGCTGGAGCGCGAGAACGACAAGAACACCGTCGTCGCGCTGCGCGAGATCGCCGATCAGACCATCGATCTGTCCGCGGTCGAGGCGGACCTCATCAAGTCGCTGCAGCGCGCGCCTGAGCCGGAGCCGGCGGAGGAGGAGGTGCTCGACCTCATCGCCACGGACGAGAACATCTTCGGCGTCATGGACGTCAACGAGGAGCTGCCGGCCGATGGCGCCGGGCTCGAGGAGATGTCGCCCGACGACCTGGAGGCCGCGATCGCCGCTGAGCTGGGCGGCGGCGGCCGGCGCTGAGGCCGGCGTCTTGACCGAGCGCGACACCGGGCCCCTCTCCGCCCTGGTGCCGCGCGCCCCCGAGGGCCCGGCTACCGGAACCGCCCCCGTTGCCAATCCCGCCCTGCCGCCGGGCTATGGCGAAGCTGCCGCGCTCGCCGAGCGGGTGCTCGCCTACGACCCGCGGGCCGATATCGGCCTCATCACCCGCGCCGGGCAGGTCGCCGCCGAGGCGCATGCGGCGCAGAAGCGGGAGAATGGCGAGCCCTATATCATCCACCCGCTCGCGGTCGCGGGCATCCTGGCCGACTACCGGCTCGACAGCGCGACCATCGCCACCGCCCTGCTGCACGACGTCGCCGAGGACACGGCGGTCGGGCTGAAGGAAATCGAGCGGCGCTTCGGTGCCGAGGTGGCGCGGCTGGTCGACGGCGTCACCAAGCTGACGCGGATCGAGCTGCAGTCCGAGCGGACCAAGCAGGCGGAAAACCTCCGCAAGCTGGTGCTGGCGATGAGCGAGGACATCCGCGTCCTGCTCGTGAAGCTGGCCGACCGGCTGCACAACATGCGGACGCTGCACTTCGTCCCGCAGCTGGCGCGGCGGCAGAAGACGGCCCGCGAGACGCTGGAAATCTTCGCCCCGCTCGCCGAGCGCATCGGCATGGACGCGCTGAAGACGGAGATGGAGACGCTCGCCTTCCAGGCGCTCCACCCGGAGGCACGGCAGACCATCGCGGCGCGGCTCACCTTCCTCCGCGGGCAAGGCGCCGACCTGATCCGCGAGATCGAGCAGGATCTGCGGCGCGTGCTTGCGAAGCACGGGGTCAATGCGCTCGATGTGCTGGGGCGGGAGAAGTCGCCCTATTCGATCTGGCTGAAGATGCAGAAGAAGAACGTGGCCTTCGAGGCGCTCTCGGATGTCATGGCCTTCCGCGTCATCGTCGATGACCGCAACGCCTGCTACATGGCGCTCGGCGCGGTGCACGATGCCTATCGCGTCGTCCCCGGGCGCTTCAAGGACTACATCTCGACGCCGAAGACCAACGGCTACCAGTCGCTGCACACTGGTGTGACCGTGCCGGAGCGGCGGAACGCCAAGATCGAGGTGCAGATCCGCACCCGCGAGATGCACGAGGTCGCCGAATACGGCGTCGCGGCGCACTGGATCTACAAGCAGGGGCCGGAGACGGCGGGTGCGGGGACGACGCGCAAGCGCTATCCCTGGGTGCGGGCGCTGCTCGACATCCTGGAGAATGCCGAGGGCGTCCAGGAATTCCTCGACGACACCAAGCTCGAGCTGCATCGCGAGCTGGTTTTTTGCTTCTCGCCGAAGGGCGACCTGATCGAGCTGCCGCGCGGGGCGACGCCCGTCGACTTCGCCTATGAGGTGCATAGCCAGGTCGGCGACACCTGCGTCGGGGCCAAGGTCAACGGCAAGATCGTCCCGCTCCGGCACATGCTGGAGAACGGCGACCAAGTCGAGATCATCACCGCGCGTGGCGGGCAGCCGAACCCGGCCTGGGAACGCTTCGTCGTCACCGGCAAGGCGCGGGCGCGCATCCGCCGTTTCGTCCACGCGCGGCAGCGGGAGGAGAACCAGGAAAGCGGGCGGGCAGCCATCACCAAGGCCTTCCGGCAGGAGGGCCTGGATTTCTCCGAGAAGCTGCTGGAAGGGGCGCTGAAGGCGCTGAAGCAGCCGGGGCTGCCGGAGCTCTACCTGCTGGTCGGCTCCGGCTCGCTCTCGGCGCGGGAGGTGGTGCAGGCGGCGGTGCCGGAGTTGCGGACGCCGCCGCGCATCGCCGACCCGCTGCCGCTGGCGCGGCCGCGCGGGCGGCTGGGTGCGGGGCCGATGCTCGGGCGGGCCGACAGGCCGGGGGCGGGGCGCGGGGCGGCGATGGCGCCGGCGGGGATGCCGGTGACGGGGCTGGTCAGCGGCATGCCCTATCACTTCGCGGGCTGCTGCCATCCACTGCCGGGCGAGCGCATCCTCGGCATCGTCACGACCGGCAAGGGCGTTACCATCCATGCCGCGGATTGCCCCAGCCTGCAGAATTTCGCGGCCGCTCCCGAACGCTTTCTCGATATCGACTGGGAAGAGGGGGCGGTCGGGCACCATGTGGGGCGGATCATCGTCGAGACGCGAAACAAGCCTTCGGCGCTGGCTGCCCTGACCGAGACGGTGGCGCAGCAGGACGGGGCACTGGCCGGGCTGAGGGTCAATCACCGCGACCCGGAGAGCTGCGAGATCGCGCTCGACGTGGAGGTGCGGGACCTCAGGCATCTGGAGCGGATCATGGGGGCATTGCGGGCGCCGGCGGACAACCTTCGGGTGGAGCGGGCGCGCGGATGATCCTTGGCCTCGGCAATGATGTCGTCGATATCCGGCGCATCGAGCAGAGCATCGCGCGCTTCGGCGAGCGCTTCCTCGAGCGGGTCTTCACCGAGACGGAGCGCGCCAAGGCGGAGCGGCGGACGGAGAAGATCCGCGCCAGTACCTATGCCAAGCGCTTCGCGGCGAAGGAGGCGGCCTCCAAGGCGCTGGGGACGGGGTTCCGGGCGGGGGTCTTCCTCCGCGACCTCGGCGTGGTCAACCTGCCGAGCGGGCAGCCGACGCTTCGGATGACGGGCGGGGCGGCGGAGCGGCTGGCGCGGATGACGCCGCCCGGTCACCGGGCGGAGGTGGCGCTGACGATGACGGACGAATATCCTTACGCCAGCGCGGTGGTGATCATCTCGGCGGTCAGGCTGCCGGAGTAGAGGCCAGGGCGGCCTCGACGGCGCGGATCAGCGCCGGGGCGTCGAGCTCGGTCGCGCTGGGGAAGCCTTGCACGCGGCGGCCGTCGCGGCTCACCAGGTATTTGTGGAAATTCCAGCGCGGCGGGCCGCCGCCATGGGCCGCGAGGAAGGCGAAGAGCGGTGCGGCCTGGGCGCCGCGCACATGGGCGGGCACCGTCATCGGGAAGGTGACCGAGTAGTTCGCCTCGCAGAAATGCTTGATGGCGCGGGCGTCGGCACTCTCCTGGTTGAAGTCGTTGGAGGGCACGCCGAGCACCAACAGGCCACGTCCGGAGAAGCGGTCATGAAGCTTCTGCAAGCCAGTATATTGCGGGGTGAAGCCGCAGAAGCTCGCGGTGTTCACCACCAGCATCGGACGGCCGCGAAAGGTGGCGAGGTCGAGCGGGCCGCCATCGAGCGACTCCATGCGGAAGTCGAAGGCGGTGGGCTCCGCACCGGTGGCGAGGCCGCTCATGGCCATCGCCCCGAGGACGAGGGCTCCGCGTCGTCCGGGCTCAGCCATACCGCTCCTCCAGCCAGGGATCGCCGTTGTTGTGGTAGCCGCGGACTTCCCAAAAGCCGGGCCGATCCTCGCGCAGCAGCTCGATGCGCGTCACCCATTTCGGGCTTTTCCAGAAATAGAGGCGGGGAAGGACCACGCGCACCGGGCCGCCATGCTGACGGGTCAACGGCTCGCCTTCCCAGGAATGGGCGAGGAGGACCTCGTCGCGGGTGAACTCTGCGAGCGGCACATTGGTGGTGTAGCCGTCATAGGAGGTGAAGGCGACGAAGCGAGCTTCCTCCTTCGGTCGGGCCAGCTCGGTCAGGTCGCGGGCGCGGACGCCCTGCCAGCGGTTGTCGTAGCGGCTCCATTGCGTGACGCAGTGGATGTCGTTGACCAGCTCGGTCTGCGGCAAGGCCATGAATTCGGGGAGGGTGAGGCGGACTGGAGCCTGCACCAGCCCCTCGACTCGGAGCCGCCAGCGCTCCGGCGTGACATCGGGCTGCACCCCAAGGTCGAGCACCGGCCAATCCCGCACCAGGGTTTGGCCGGGGGGGAGACGGTCGCGGGCGGGGTCGCCCGGGGTGCCGGTGAGGAGGCGTCCATCGCGGGCCCAGGCCTGCTTGGTATCAACCAGCTTCTGGCGGATGCCGCCGCTCAGGGGGATGTCCTCGTCTTCAGCCATGGCGATCTCCTGCTGCCCTTAGGTATCGGGGGCGGCAGCAGATGCAAGGGCTCAGACGCGGATGTCGAGGCGCTGGGGCGAGGTGGGCGAGGCAGGCGGTGCTGGCGGGGCGGGGGCGGCAGTGCGGGATTTCTCGTCCTCGCGGGCAATTTCGCGGCTGGTGGGCGGGCCAGGATGGGGCGGGGCGAGGTTGGAGATGGCGGTCATCGTCGGAAGCCTTCGGCATCGGGGTGATGCGGCCATCCTGCCCGCAGCGTGCAACCCCAAGCTGCACACAGCTACCCCCACCGTCAAGGCCAGAGTCTCAATTTTTGAGACAGACGATGGTCGGACCGGCGGGATTTGAACCCACGACCCCTTGTCCCCCAGACAAGTGCGCTACCAGGCTGCGCTACGATCCGTGCCGGGCGCGGGGATAGCACCACGCCTCGGCGGAGGCTAGTGCCCTTCCGCCATTATCGGCCGGCGAGGGCGTGCAACTCCTCGGCGATGTCCTCAAGCTCCTCGATGATGCTGCGAAGGCTCTCCGGCGTGTTCTCCAGCGCCTCGGTCTGGGACATCTCGGCCTCGCCGAGTCCGCCCTCGCGCAGCAGCCGCTGCACGCCCTTGATGGTGTAGCCCTGGGTGTAGAGCAGGTCGGCGATGCGGCGCAGCAGGCCGATATCCTCGGGCCGGTAGTAGCGCCGCCCGCCGCCGCGCTTCAGCGGCTTGAGCTGGGGGAATTTCGTTTCCCAGAACCGCAGGACGTGCTGCGGGATGTGCAGGTCGTCCGCCACCTCGCTGATGGTGCGGAAGGCGGTCGGCGCCTTGCGGGGACGGGGGGTGAACTGGTCGCTCACGCGGCATTATCCGAGGTGGGTGCGGCCTGGCCGTTGATGCGAGCCTTCAACACCTGCGAGGGCCGGAAGGAAAGGACTTTGCGTGGCAGGATGGGCACCTCCACACCGGTCTTCGGGTTGCGTCCGACGCGCTGGCCCTTCTGGCGGACCATGAAGGTGCCGAAGGCAGAAATCTTTACCGCCTCACCGGATTCCAGGGCGGCGGAGATCCGTTCGAGGACGGATTCGAGCAGGGCAGCGGATTCGTTCCGCGACAGCCCAACCTGGCTGTAGATCGCCTCGGCCAGGTTCGCGCGCGTCAGCGTATTCATCTGGCAACCGGTTCCCGCAAGCCATTCTGACCGTTAGGAAACCGGTATCCACCGCGGGCGTCAACCGCGCCCTGGCGAATGCGCCACAGGGTGGCAGGAATGTCGCAGTAGCGCCAGCCGCGGCGACATGAACACGTGCAGGCCGGCGGCTCGTCCCTGTCCTTTCCCTAGCGCGGTATGCGCCCCGCAATGGCGGCCTGAAGGGCATAGACGTCGACCTTGTGGTTGAATGTCCGCTCGATCGGCGCCGAGGCTCCGCTCACCCAAATCTTGAGCTCGGCATCCAGGTCGAAATGGCCGGCGCTCTCGACGGAAAAGCGGACGACACTCCGATACGGGATGGAGAGGTATTCGGTCTTCCTGCCGGTAATGCCTTGCTTGTCGATCAGGAGAATCCGGCGATCCGTCAGCAGGATCACGTCACGGACGAGCTTGTAGGCGCCTTCGACCGGCTCGTCCGCGGCGAGCAGGCGGGAGTACTCTTCCCGCGCCTGCGCCGGATCGAACGCGCCAGCATGTCCTAGCAAGCCGGACAGAATCGCCATTACCGCCACCTTCCTGCTTCAAGCTCAGGGGGAGCATAGCGTCCGGTCGGCCGGGCAGGCGAGGGTGCGAAGCCGGCGGTGCGCTCGCTCAGAAGCGCAGCAGGCAGGCGCCCCAGGTAAGGCCGCCGCCGATGCCCTCCAGCACCATCAGGTCGCCACGCTCGATCAGGCCTCGGCCTGCGACTTCGGCCAGCGCCAGGGGGATGGAGGCGGCGGAGGTGTTGGCGTGGCGGTCCACCGTCACCACGACGCGCTCGCGCGGCAGGTTCAGCTTCTTGCCCATCGCCTCGATGATGCGGAGATTGGCCTGGTGCGGCACCAGCCAGCGGAGGTCGGCGTGGTTCAGCCCATTGGCGGCCAGCGCCTCGTCGACCACCGAGGCGAGCTTGGAGACGGCGTGGCGGAAGACCTCCTTGCCCGCCATCCGCAGCAGGCCGGGGCCGCCGGTGGAGCCAGCGCCGCCGTCGACCAGCAGGATGTCGCCGTGGCGGCCGTCCGAATGGAGGTGGGTGGAGAGGATGCCGCGATCGGTGCCCTGCTCCGCGGTCAGCACCACCGCGCCGGCGCCGTCGCCGAAGAGGACGCAGGTGCCGCGATCGGTCCAGTCGAGGATCCGGGAGAAGACTTCCGTGCCGATGACGAGGGCGCAACGGGCCTGGCCGGTCTTCAGCAGCGCATCGGCGACGCCGAGCGCATAAACGAAGCCGGTGCAGGCCGCCGCGATGTCGAAGGCGAAGCCCTGCGTGATGCCGAGGTGTTGCTGGATGCGCACGGCGGTCGCCGGGAAGGCGCTGTCCGGCGTCGCCGTCGCCACGATGATGGCATCGACCTGCCCTGCCTCGATGCCGGCGCGCTCGAGCGCCTGGCGGGCGGCCGCCGCGCCGATCGAGGAGGCGGTCTCGCCCGGGGCGGCGATGTGGCGCTGGCGGATACCGGTGCGCTCGATGATCCACTCATCCGAGGTCTCGATGCCGAATTCGGCGGCAAGCGCAGCATTCGGCACGCAGCGCTCCGGCAGGTAGCCGCCGCAGCCGGCGATCACGGAACGGAGCATCGGGGCGCCCTCCTTCAGGCTGCGGCGACCGGCTTGCCGATCTGCGCCAGGCCCTCGCGAATGCGGTCGTTGAAGCGGTGGGTGACCATGTCCATGGCGACGTCGACGGCATGGGCGAAGCCGAGCGCATCCGTCCCGCCATGGGACTTCACGACGACGCCGTTGAGGCCGAGGAGGATGGCGCCGTTGTAGCGGCGGGGGTCCATCCACTCGCGCAGGCGGTCGAGCGCGGGGCGCGCCAGCAGGTAGCCGGCTCGGGCGGGGATGCTGCTGGTGAAGACCTGGCGCAGCAGGTCGCGCATCAGCTTCAGCGTGCCCTCGGCGGTCTTCAGCGCGACATTGCCGGTGAAACCGTCCGTCACCACCACGTCGACGGTGCCGGCGGCGATGTCATGGCCCTCGATGAAGCCATGGAAGTTCGGGCCGATATGGCTCTCGCGCAGCGTCTCGGCGGCGGCGCGCACGCGGTCGTCACCCTTCAGCTCCTCGGAGCCGACATTGAGCAGGCCGAAGCTCGGCGTCGTCAGGCCGAGCACGGCGCGGGCGAAGCTGTCGCCCATGACGGCGAATTCGACGAGGTTGCGCGCATCGCACTGGACGTTGGCGCCGAGGTCGAGCAGCACCACGTCGCCGCGCGCCGAGGGGGCGATGGCGGCCAGCGCCGGCCGGTCGATCTCTGGCAGGGTCTTGATGACGATCTTGGCCAGGGCCATCAGCGCGCCGGTGTTGCCGGCCGAGACCACGCCGCTCGCCTCGCCGCCGGCGACGGCATCGATTGCGATGCGCATGGAACTCTGCCGACCCTGGCGCAGTGCCGCGGTCGGCTTCATCTCCGAGGAGATGACATCCGGCGCGTGGCGAAGGCTGCAGGCGCGCGCGGCGCGGGGGCGGCGGGCGAGCATCCCGCCGATGCGGGCTTCGTCGCCGACCAGCAGGAAACGGGCCTGCGGATGACGCTCCGCGGCCAGTTCCAGCCCGTCGAGGACGCTGTCGGGCGCATGGTCACCGCCCATGGCGTCGATTGCCAATGAGAAGCCCGATGCACCTGTGCTCTGCGACACGGTCAACCGATCCCCGCCCGGATGCCTGTTCTGGCTCAGTGGCGGATGGCGGCCTTCAGCGCATCTCCGGCGGGCACCACCTCGCGGCCGTCATAATGCCCGCAGGAGGAGCAGACGTGATGCGGGCGCTTCAGCTCGCCGCAGTTGGAGCACTCCGCATGAGCCATGCTGGTCAGGGCCTGATGGCTCCGCCGCATGCCGGCACGGGAGGGCGAAACTTTCTTCTTCGGGACGGCCATGGCGCCGAGCCTTTCTTTGTAACACGCAAGGCGTTTCAACGGGAGGGCGGGGCTGTAGCACCGCACCCCCAGGGGCGCAAGCGCCGTGCAGGCGTCATACAGGCGCAAATCCGGCCCTGCGCTAGTTCTTCCGCAGGGCGGCGAGGGCCGCGAAAGCGTCGGCGGAGCGGTCAGTTGCCTCGTCCGGCATTTCGGCGCCGGGGATGCGGGGATAGGGGTCGAGGGCCAGCGCAAGCTGCTCGGCCACGGCCTCACCGAGATCGGCGATGCCATCCGGGCATTCGATCTCGTCGATGTCGTCCGGCCCGTCCTGCGGCTCCCGGCCGGGAGGGAGAAGGCGGAAGGCGACCGGCTCGTCGACCGCCTGGGGGACCGGCTCCAGCGTCACGATGCAGGCCTGGGTGAGTTGGGCGGCGATGCGGCCCTCGACGCGGGTGGTGCCGTCCTCCTCCGGCGTCAGACGCAGCTCGGCGGCGAGGCTCTCCAGCGAAAGGATGCCGAATCGGTCGGCCAGGGCCCGGCATTCCTCCGGCGTGGCGGTAAGGGTAAGGCGCCGGCCGCCCTCGCGGACGGTGCCGAGCGGCAGGGGGCGGGAGAATTCAGGGGCTTGGTCAGGCGGCATCGGCAGCCTCCAGCGGGGCTGGGAAGGAGGCCTCGCCGCGCAACAGCGTGGCGAATGGCAGCGCGGCCAGCGCCGCGGCGCCGTGCATGGCATGCCGGGCGAGACGGAGGGCGGGCTCGCGCGGCGCCTCGGCCGCCTCGCGCCAAACATTGCGTTCGAGGGCGGTAGCCAGCGCCTCGGCATCGCCGGCGTCGAGCGCCGCCTCATAGGCCAGGCAGCGGCCGTGGAAGGCTTCCCACATCCGCTTCACCCGCTTGCCGATGCTCATGTCGCCGGCGCCCATCTCGCGCAGGTTGATGTCCATGTCGGCGAACATGGCGTCGAAGACGGCCTGGGCGAGGGCGGCGCCGCGCTTGTCCGGGTCGGTGCGGAGGCGGCGGATCAGCAGGGCGACATGCAGGCCGACCACGTCGAAGCGGCCGTCCAGCGTGTCCGGGATGCCGAGGCCGCCGTAGAACCACGGAGTCCGCGCGGCGACGACGGCGGCGCCGTAAAGCTCGAAGCCGGCCCGCTCATGCGGCTTGCGGCGGAATAGGGCGAGCAGGCCCATGGTTGGTCGGTCCTCTTCACGGTCCGCCACGGCGCGGTTGACCCTGCCGTGGTATGGTGGCATCCGCGCCGGAACAGTCATGCGCGGCCCGCGGCACGATGCCCCGGGCGGAAATCGAGAGTGGGACCAGACATGGATCGCCCCTGCCATCCGGTCAATCTGCCCCGTCCGGCCCGGATTGGCATGGCCCGTTGGCGCGCGGCGGCGCTGGCGCTCGGCCTGCTGGTGGCGCTGCCCGGATGCAGCGTCTTCGATGCGCCGGTGGTGCAGCGCGGCAACCGGGTGACCGAGGACCAGTTGAAGGAGATCACGCCCGGCGTGCAGACGCGCCAGGACGTGCAGACCCTGCTCGGCTCGCCGACCCAGACCAGCACCTTCGGCGACCCCACCTGGTACTACATCAGCAGCAACACCCGGCAGCGGCCGGGGCGGGAGCTGATGGTGACGGACCAACAGACGGTATCCATCACCTTCGACCAGAATGGCGTGGTGCGGGCAGTGAAGGTGATCGGCGAGGACGAGGGCAAGCCGGTGCCCATGGTTTCCCGCGTGACGCCGACGCCGGGCAACGACCGGTCGCTGCTGCAGGCGCTCTTCGGGAATGTGGGGCGGATCGGGCCGGGGGCGTCGATCCCGACGAGCCCGGGGGCGCCGGGGTCGGGGACGGGGCGCTGATCCATCCCCGGAAAACCGCTGCGCGACGTTGCGGGAGCCCCGGATGAGCGCCTGATGCCCGTGTCCTTCCGCAGCGAAGCCGCGAAGGGACGCAAGGCAGAAAGGCGGGGCCTGTCAGCCCGTGGCCGTCCGCGCCCCGCGCATCTGCTGCCAGGCGATGGCGCCGAGGGCGAGGGCGAGGGCCGGGAGCACCGTGAGGTTCAGCACCGTCCATCCTGCCTGGGCATGGACCGCGCCGGAGAGGAAGGCGGTGCAGGCAACGGTGCCGAAGACGATGGTGTCGTTCGCCGCTTGGGCGCGGACGCGCTCCTCCGGCGCATGGGCGGTCGCCAGCAGGGTGGTGGCGCCGACGAACATGAAGTTCCAGCCGAGCCCGAGCAGGCCGAGGGCCAGGCCGAAATGGGCGAAGCTTTCGCCGGCCAGGCCGATCGCCACGCAGAGCGCGGTGAGCACGGCACCGGCAACGATCACCGGGCGGACGCCGAAGCGGCTGATAAGGCGGCCGGTGAAGAAGCCGGGGCCGAACATGGCGATGGCATGGATCTGGATAACGGTCGCCGAGGCGCCGATGCCGAAGCCGCAGAGCATCATCTCGACCGGCGTCGAGGTCATCAGCAAGTTCATGGTGCCATAGGCGACCATGCCTGTGACGGCGGCGGTGAGGAAGGCGGGGCGGGCGATGATTTCCCACACCCGGGCACCGCCGGCATGGCGGGCGGGCGGCGGCGGCAGGCGGGTGAAGGACAGCAGCGCCATGCAGAGCACCGGCAGGCAGGCCAGCACGAGGTAGGTGCCGAGGAAGAGATAGGGCGGAAAGCTGTCCCGCGTCGCCTTGACCAGCTCGGGCCCGAGGCTGGCGGCGAGGATGCCGCCGGTCATCACCAAGCTGATGGCGCGCGGACGATAGGCGGGGGAGGCGACCTCGGCCGCGGCGAAGCGGTAATGCTGGGCGATGCCGAAGCCGAGGCCCGCGGGGATGGCGCCCGCACAGTAGAGGGTGAAATTGCCCGTCCAGACGCCGGCGGCGAAGGTGAGCGACCCGGCCATGGCACCGAGCGCGCCGAGGATGAAGCCGGGCTTGCGGCCGAGCCGGGCGAAGACCATTCCGGCCGGGATGGAGGCGGCCATGGTCGCCGTCATCTGGATGGCGACGGGGAGCGTCGAGAGCGACTTGTCCTCGGCGAGGCTGTGGCCGATCAGCGCCGCCATCACCGCCTGGCCGACGGTCGCAGCTTGCATCAAGGCCTGGCAGCAAAAGAGCAGCCAGACCTGGCGCTTCATGCGCCTCTCTTCGTCAGAAATGCGACCATCCTCCCATGGGGAGCGCCATGGGGGCGCCCGCCGCGTCGACGACCCGGACCTCGGCGGGCCCTTCGGTGAACTCGCCGATCCTCGTGACCGGGGTGCCGGCGGTGGAGGCCAGGGCCTCGATGCCGGCGCCGGGTGGGGCGGCGAAGAGCAATTCGTAGTCGTCGCCGCCGGTGAGGACCAGGGGCAGAAGGGCCGCCTCCGTCATGACCAGGGCGCGGGCGGCGGGGGAGAGCGGTACTCGCGCCGCCTCGATCACGGCTCCGCAGCCGGCGGCGCGGCAGAGATGGCCGGCATCCTGAACGAGGCCGTCCGAGACATCCATCGTGGCGCGGGCCCGGCCGGCGAGCGCCGTGCCGAGGGCGAGGCGGGGCTCCGGCAGACGGTAGCGACGGGCGAGATGGCCCTCGGCATCGGCGGGCAAGCGACCTTGGAGGACGCGGAGGCCGAGCGCGCCGTCGCCGATGGTGCCCGACACCCAGAGCCCGTCGCCAGGCCGGGCGCCGGCGCGGCGGAGGGCGGCGCCGGGTGCGACGGTGCCGAGGATGGTCAACGACAGGCTGATCGGGCCTGGGATGGAGACGGTGTCGCCGCCGAGGACGGAAAGGCCGAACCGCCGCTGGTCTTCGGCCAGCCCCGCCGCGAAGCCCTCGAGCCAGCCGGGTGGCAGGTCGCGGGGCAGGGCGGTGGTCATCAGGTAGCCGAGCGGCGTGGCGCCCATGGCGGCGAGGTCGGAGAGGTTCACCCGCAGCAGCTTGCGGCCGATGGTCTCCGGCGGGTCGTCGGGGAGGAAATGGACGCCCGCCACCATGGCATCGGCGGCCAGCACTAATTGCCGGCCGGGCGGCGGGTCGAGCAGGGCCGCATCATCGGCGAGGCCGAGCGCCCCTGGTCCCGCCAGGGGCAGGAAGTGCCGGGCGATCAACCCGAATTCGGCGGGCGGCTCGGCCATTTGCCGCTACTTCCGGCCGGCGGCGAATTCCTCCGGCCGCAGGGCGCGGGCCAGCGCGTCGAGCACGCCATTGGCGAAGCGCGGTTCCTCGCCGCCGAAGAAGCCATGGGCGATGTCGAGGTACTCGTTGATCACCACGCGGGCCGGGGGCTGCCCGCCGCCCTCGGCGAATTCGGCGCAGGCGGCGCGGAGCAGGGCGCGCAGCACCGGGTCGAGGCGCATCAAGGGCCAGTCGGCATCGAGATGCTGGGTGATGAGGCCGTCCAGCCGCTCGCCATGCTTCGCCGCGCTGCGGACGATGGTGCCGAAGAGCGGGCGATCGGCTTCCGGCACGCCGCCATCCTCGAAACCGCCGCCGATGCGGTGGCTGAGGAATTGCTGGATGACGGCTTCGGCCGACTCACCGGTGTGCTCGCTCTGGTAGAGCGCCTGAACGGCGGCGACACGCGCGCCGGTGCGCGGGCGACCGCCGCGGACCTGCGGGCCGCCGCCCGGAGCCTGGCCGGGGCGGCGGTGGCGGGACTTGCCGCCGCCGGGCTTGCCAGGGGACTTGCCCGCCCCCGGCTTGGCGGCAGGCTTCGGCGCCTCGGGCGTGCCGGACTGCTCCGCCTCCATCTCGGCGCGAAGCTTGTCGAGTTCGCTGGTGCCGAGATCCGTAGTCTTCCAGTTGCCGCTCACGCGAGGCTCCAGCGGCGGCGCAGCGCCACCTGGCCGAGCAGCGCATGCGCAGCCTCGGCACCCTTGTTGTGCCGGTCATCGGCGGAGCGGGCCTCGGCCTGGGCGAGGCTGTCGACGGTCAGCAGGCCGAAGCCGATGGCGGCGCCGCGCTCGGTCGAGACGTCCATCACCCCCTGGCAGACCGCCGAGCAGATGAAGTCGTAATGGTCGGTCTCGCCCTTCACCACGCAGCCGAGCAGCAGGAAGCCGTCATAGCGCACCGCCTTGCCGCCCTTGGAGGGCTGGCTGAGCGCCATGCGCAGCGCGGCCGGAAGCTCGAAGGCGCCGGCGACATCCACCACCTCGGCCGTCGCCTGCGCCTCGGCGAAGACGCCCTGGGCGCCGCGCAGCATCCCGCCCACCACATCGGCGTAATAGGGCGCCTGGATCACCAGCAGATGCGGCGCGGGGCCGTCCAGCGGCCGCGCCTGGCGCTCCGGCGCATCGATCGTGCTCATTCGGTCATCCTTGTTGGACCAGCGGGCGGGTTTCCACCACGCGCAGGCCATACCCCTCCAGCCCGACGATGGGCCGCGGGTTGTTCGACAGTCGCACCATGTCGCGCACCCCGAGATCGGCGAGGATCTGCGCGCCGATCCCATAGTCCCGGATCTCGGGCGGCGCTACCTGCCGGCCGCGGTTGTTCCTCACCTGCTCGCTCATATTGTCCGGCCGCCAGTCGCGGATGATGACGACGACGCCGCGGCCGGCAGACTCGATCATGCGCATGGCGTCGTGCAGATCGCCGGTGCCGGCGCCGAGGACGATGTCGTGCAGCAGGTTGGCGGCATGCATCCGCACATGGACGGGGCCGGGGGCGGAGACGTCGCCGCGGATCAGGGCTAGGTGCTCGCCCGGGGCGAGCGTGTTGCCGTAGACGACGAGCCGCCAGTCGCCGCCGATCGGGTGGTCGATATGGCCCTCGGAGAGGCGGCGGACCAGGCGCTCGGTGCGGCGCCTGTGGCCGATCAGGTCGGCGATGGTGCCTAGCTTCAGGCCATGATGCTGGGCGAAGGCCACGAGGTCCGGCATCCGCGCCATGGTGCCGTCGTCGTTCATGATCTCGCAGATCACGCCGGAGGGGTTCAGGCCGGCGAGGCGGGCAAGGTCGACCGAGGCCTCGGTATGGCCGGCGCGGACCAGCGTGCCGCCGTCGCGGGCGACGAGGGGGAAGACGTGGCCCGGCGTGACGATGTGCTCGCGGCCCATCTCCGGGTTGATGGCGACGGCGACGGTATGGGCGCGGTCGGCGGCGGAGATGCCGGTGGTGACGCCCTCCTTCGCCTCGATGGAGACGGTGAAGGCCGTTGCGTGCCGGGTGCCGTTGGCCTGGGCCATCAGCGGCAGGCCGAGTTGCTCGACCCGCCTGCGGTCCATCGCCAGGCAAATCAGGCCACGGGCGAAGCGGGCCATGAAATTGATCGCGTCCGGGGTCGCAAACTGGGCGGGGATGACGAGGTCCCCCTCGTTCTCGCGGTCCTCGTCATCGACCAGGATGAACATGCGGCCGCGCCGCGCCTCCTCGATCAGCTCCTCGGTCGGGGAGATGAAGTCGGCGAAATTGACGGTCTTGGTCGCCACCGCGCCGGTCATGCCTGGAGTCCCTGGAAGGAGACGAGCCGGGCGACGTAGCGCGCCAGCGTGTCGATCTCGATGTTGACGAAGCCGCCCGGCTGCAGCGTCCCGAAGCTGGTCACCGCCGCCGTATGCGGGATGACGTTGACGCCGAAGATGGCGCCCTCGACCTCGTTGACGGTGAGCGAGATGCCGTCGATGGCGATCGAGCCCTTGGCGGCGACGAAGGGGGCGAGGTGCTCCGGCAGGCGGAAGCGATAGCGGACGGAGCCGTTCTCCGGCACCGCTGAGAGCACCTCGGCCACGCCGTCGACATGGCCGGAGACGAGGTGGCCGCCGAGTTCGTCGCCCATCCGGAGCGAACGTTCGAGGTTGATGCGGCTGCCGGGAGCAAGGCGGCCGAGCGTGGTCTTGGACAGGCTCTCGGCCGAGGCATCGACGGCGAACCAGTCGCCGCCGAGCTCCACCGCGGTGAGGCAGCAGCCGGAGCAGGCGATGGAGGCGCCGATCGCCACTGGCGCTGGCTCCGCCAGGAAGGCGGGGGAGGTGCCGATGACGAGGCGCATGTCCTGCCCGTCACCCAATGGCAGGATTTCCCGCACCGTCCCCAGATCCGTCACGATGCCGGTGAACATGGCCCGCACTCCTCGAACTCGGTCAGCCAGTCCTCGCCCAGGGGACGGCTTGCAACCCTCTGGAACTTGGGCATGGCGGAAAGCAGAACAACCGGCAAGGGCTGCACGGCGGGCAGTCCGTCGCCGCCCATGATGCCGGGGGCGTGGAACCAGGCCAGCCGGTTGACGAAGCCGCCGCGCAGCAGCCCGGCGGCGAGGCCGGCGCCGCCTTCGGCGAGCACCCGCGTGACGCCGCGCTGGGCCAGCGCGCCAAGCAGGGCGGCGAGGTCGAGGCCAGGCTTCGCGCGCGGGACGGAGAGAATCTGCACGCCAGCCTCCAGATAGGGGGCAAGGGCGGCGGGGCGCTGGTTGGTGCGGGTCGCGATCCAGGTCGGCACCGCGCGGGCCGTCTGCACCAGGCGGGCGCCGAGCGGGGTGCGGAGGCGGCTGTCGGCGACGACGCGGGCGAGGGGCACGCGGGCGGTGCCGGGGAGGCGGGCGGTCAGCTCGGGATCGTCGGCCAGCACCGTGCCGCTGCCGACCAGGATGGCGTCATGCCGGGCACGCAGCGCATGCGCCTCGCGCCGGGCGGCGGGGCCGGTGATCCACTGACTCTCGCCCGTCGAGGTGGCGATGCGGCCGTCGAGCGTCGTCGCCAGCTTCAGCGTGACAAGGGGAAGGCCGCTGGTGATGCGGCGGGCGAAGCCGGCATTCTCCCGGCGGGCCTCCTCGCCCATCAGGCCTAGTTCGACGATTACTCCGGCCTCGCGCAGGCGTTGCAGGCCACGGCCGTCGACCCGGGGGTCCGGGTCGCCGGTCGCCACGACCACGCGGGAGACGCCGGCGCGGACCAGGGCGTCACAGCAGGGGGGCGTGCGGCCCCAGTGGGAACAGGGCTCGAGCGTCACATAGGCGGTGGCGCCGCGGGCGGCCTCCCCCGCACGGTCCAGCGCCTCCGTCTCGGCATGGGGGCGGCCGCCGGGCTGGGTCCAGCCGCGGCCGACCACCTGGCCGTCCTTCACCAGCACGCAGCCCACCGCCGGGTTCGGCCAGGTATTGCCGAGCCCACGTCGCGCCAGGGCCAGCGCGGCCGCCATATGCTCCCGATCCGTCATGCGGCGCACTATGGGCCGGCGGGGCCGGGCGGCAAAGCGAGCTCCACCCTGAGGCCGGGCCCGGCATCGCCGAGGGTGAGGCGGGCGCCGTGCAGCTCCGCCACCGCCGCGACCAGAGCGAGGCCGAGCCCGGCGCCGGGGCGGCTGCGGGCGGCGTCCAGCCGGTGGAAGCGGCGGAGGACGGCCTCGCGCTCGCGTGGAGGGATGCCCTCGCCGTCGTCTTCAACGGTGAGCACCCTGTCGGTGCCGAGGGCGAGCCGGATGCGGCCGCCCTCGCGTCCGTGCTTCACGGCGTTCTCCAACAGGTTGGCGAGGGCCTGGGTCAGCAATTCGCGGTCGCCGAAGGCGGCAATGGCGGGCGGGATGTCGGCCTCCACCCTCTGGCCGCGCTCCTCGGCGGCAGGGGCGTAGACCTCGGCGACGGTCGCTGCCAGGGCGGAAAGGTCGAGCGGGGCGAAGCCGGCGCGGCGGGCGCCGCCCTCGACCTGGGCGATGCGGAGCAGGGCGGCGAAGATTTCGAGGAGCTGTTCGCAGTCGCGCAGCGCCGCTTCGGTGGCGGGGCGCCAGGTGGTGTCGTCCCCGGCGCGGAGGGCGGCTTCCAGCCGCCCGCGCAGGCGGGTGAGGGGGGTACGGAGGTCATGGGCGATGTCGTCCGTCACTTGGCGGAGGGTCTGCATCAGTCCCTGCACCCGGTCGAGCGCGGCGTTGATGCGGCGGGCCAGGCGGTCGAACTCGTCGCCGCCCGGGCGGATGGGCAGGCGGTGGCCGATCTCGCCCGATTCGACGCGGGCCAGGGCGGCATCCATGGCGGCGGCGCGGCGGGTCACGCCGCGGCCCATCAGCAGGCCGCCGAGCAGGCCGAGCAGCGCCGCGCCGCCACCGACCCAGCCGGCGGCGCCGAGCAGGAGCGATTCGAGCTGGCGTACCGGCGCCACGTCGCGCGCCACGACGAGGAAGCCGCCGCCGGGAAGCGGGGTACCGAGGGCGAGCAACTCGGCCGACGCCGCTTCCCCGGCGGCCTCGAGGCGGAGGCTGGCCCAGCCGGGGGTTTCGGGCGCGCTGGCGAGGTTGCCGGCGAGGCGCTCGCCCGCCGTTCCGGCGAGGAGGTAGTACTGGGTGCCGCTGCGGTCGGCGGCGAGCCGCGCCTCGACCGAGAGCGCAACGGAGCGCGGGCCGCCGAGGCGGGCGGCCTGGACCAGCAGCCCGCTGTCGCTGTCGACCTCCTGTGCCAGCTGGCGCAGGGCGTAGCCGGTGGTCGCCCACCAGGCGATGCCCGAGAGCGCGGCGGTGCCGAGCAGGGTGAGCAGCAGGTGCAGGAGGGTGATGCGGAAGGCGGTTGTCCGCCACCAGCGTGTCGCCTGCTCAGCCGGGCTGGCGGATGGCATAGCCGGCGCCGCGCATGGTGTGGATGAGCGGAGGCTCGCCGAGCTTGGCGCGGAGCCGGCTCACATGCGTCTCGACCACGCTGGTCTTCGGGTCGAAATGGAAGTCCCAGACGCCCTCCAGCAGCATGGTCCGCGTCACCACCTGGCCGGCGCGGCGCATCAGGTATTCCAGCAGGCGGAATTCGCGGGGCTGCAGATCGATCCGCCGCCCGGCGCGGGTGACGGTGCGGCGGAGCAGGTCCATCTCCAAGTCGGCGACCTGGAGCGTGGTCGCCTCCGTCGCCATGGGCGGGCGCCGGGCGAGGGCGTTGAGGCGCGCCATCAACTCGGCGAAGGCGAAGGGCTTGCCGAGATAGTCGTCGGCACCCGCTTCCAGTCCCTCGACCCGGTCGCCGACGCCGGTGCGGGCAGTGAGAAAGAGGACGGGCGTGCGCTGCCCGGCGGCGCGGAGGGCACGGACCAGGGCGAGGCCATCCAGCCGCGGCAGCATGCGGTCCACCACCAGCACGTCATGGCTCGCCTGCATGGCGAGGTGGAGGCCATCCGCCCCGTCGGCGGCGTGGTCCACCACATGACCGGCCTCGGTCAGGCCGCGGCGGATGAAGCCGGCCGTCTCCGCATCGTCCTCGACCAGCAGGATCTTCACGCTGCCCCGGCCCCTCGTCCCACCGGCCGGACAATAGGCAGAGGTGGATCGAATGCGAACTCCCCCGGCGGGCGGAGCTTCTGGCCGGAATGCAGAAAAGGAAACCGCCCATGCGACGCCTCCCCCTCCTCGCCGCTGCCGGGCTGCTGCTCGGCGCCGGTGCCGCCCGTGCCCAGGACTGCATGCGCGTGATGGCGGACGACCCACGGCTCAGCAGCTTCGTCGAGGCGCTGAACCGCACCGGCCAGTCCGAGCTGCTGCACGGCAGCGGGCCCTTCACCATCCTCGCGCCCGACAATGGCGCCATCGCGCGGGTGCCGGTGAATATCCGCAACGACCTGATGGGCTCCCAGCCCGGCGCGGATTTCGATCCGGTGCGCGGGCCGGCGGTGGTCAATGCGCAGATGATCGATGGGCGGCACCTCGCCAGCGAGGTCGCCGGGCGCGACCGCGTGACGGTCAGGACCCGCAACGGCAACATGCTGCTGATCCAGCGCGGGGCGGACGGGCAGTACACGATGGTGCCGGAGCGTGGCGGCTTCGGCGCCGGCGGCATCCGCGAGATCGAGCCGGCTCATGTGGTGCAGGCCGACATCCCGTGCAGCAACGGCGTGATCCATATCGTGGACCGCGTGCTCGTCCGCTGAGCCGGACCGACCATACCGATCCGTATGGTTCGGGGCAGGAAGCCCGCAGGTGCGCGGGGCTTTGATGTGGGGCATGGCGGTCGCCCGGAGCGGCCGCCCCTCAGGAAGGAGCTCCAATCGATGCCCCGCATCACCAAGATCCTCGCAGGCGGCGCTCTGGCGCTGGCGCTCGGCACCACGGCGCTGACACCCTTCGCCCCGCCGGCGACGGCCCAATCGGCCAGCCAGCCGGCGACGGCCGTCGCGCTGCCGCGCCCGGTCGGGCCGGACTTCGCCGACCTCGCCGCGCGGGTGGCGCCGGCGGTCGTGCGCATCAGCATCACCGGCCATACCGAGGCGACGCCGGCGCAGGTGCCGCCGGAGCTGCGCGGCACGCCCTTCGAGCGCTTCTTCCAGCAGCGCCAGGGTCCGGCCGAGCGGCGGGTCATGGGCCAGGGCAGCGGCTTCATCATCGACGCGGCCGGCTATGTCGTGACCAACAACCATGTGGTCGGCCAGGCCGATTCGGTGAAGGTGGAGCTGGCCGACGGGCGGCAGCTGCCGGCCCGCGTCGTCGGCACCGACCCGAAGACCGATCTCGCGCTCATCAAGATCGAGGCCGGCGGCAACCTGCCGACCGTCGCCTTCGGCGACAGCGACAGGCTCCGCGTCGGCGAATGGGTGCTGGCCATGGGCAATCCCTTCGGCCTCGGAGGAACGGCGACGGCGGGCATCGTCTCGGCGCGCGGGCGGCAGATCGGCGCCGGGCCCTATGACGACTTCATCCAGACCGATGCCTCGATCAACCCGGGCAATTCCGGCGGGCCGCTGTTCGATGCGCAGGGTCAGGTGGTCGGGGTGAATGCGGCGATCTTCTCGCCCTCGGGCGGCAATATCGGCATCGGCTTCGCGATCCCCGCCTCGCTGGCGCAGTCGGTGGTGGCGCAGCTGAAGGAGCATGGGCGGGTGGAGCGCGGCTGGCTCGGCGTCTCCACGCAGCGGATCGACCCGACGCTGGCGAGCGCGCTCGGCCTGTCTGACAGCAGGGGCGCGCTGATCGGCGCGGTGGAGCCGGACGGGCCGGCGGCCAGGGCGGGAGTGCAGAGCGGCGACGTCGTCACCGGGGTGAACGGCCATGCGATCGCCGTGCCGCGCGACCTGGCCGAGGCGGTGGGCGAGCAACGGCCCGGGGCGACCGTCACCCTGGCCCTGCTGCGCGACGGCAAGCCCGTGGAGCAGCAGGTGACGCTGATCGCCATCCCGGGCCAGCAGGAAGCGAAGGGCGCCGCCGGGGAAGCCCGGTCCTCGGGCAATCTCGGCCTGGCGCTGGCGCCGAACGAGCGCGGCGGGCATGGCGCGGTGGTCGCCGGGGTGCAGCCGGACAGCGTGGCCGCCAGCCAGGGCCTGCAGCCGGGCGATGTTATCCTCCGCGCCGGCGACCGGGCGGTGAACGGGCCGCGCGACGTGGCGGAGGCCGTGGGCGCCGCCCGGCAGGCCAACAAGCCGGCCATCGCGCTGCAGATCGAGCGAGAGGGCGGGCGGGCCTTCATCGCCCTGCCGCTGAAGGCGGGCTGAGGTCCCTGGGGCCGGCGAGGGAAATTCCCTCCCTGGCGCCCACTGGCCTGGGCATTGCATCCTCTGGCCATGCAGGGCGGCCTGGCGCATTGACGCCGGGCCGCCGGGCGCGCATGGCGGGCGCCGACCCGCATCCCAGCCGAGAGGACGAGGCATGGAACCCTGGCAGCTCACCGCCGCCGCCGCCGCCGCGAAGCTCCGCGAGGGCCGCCTCACCGCGGAGGCGCTGACCCGCTCCTGCCTCGAGCGCATCGCCGAGCGGGAGGCGGTGGTGAAGGCCTGGACCTTCCTCGACCCGCGCCTCGCCATCGCCGGCGCCCGCGAGGTGGACAAGGCCCATACGATGGGCGCGCTGCAGGGGCTGCCGGTCGGCGTGAAGGACATGATCGAGACGGCGGACATGCCGACCACCTACAATTCGCCGATCTACCAGGGGCTGCGGCAGGGGCGGGATGCGGCCTGCGTCGGCATCGCCCGCGGCGAGGGGGCGGTGATCCTCGGCAAGACCGACACGGTGGAGTTCGCAGCGGCCGGGCGCCGCGCGCTGACCCGAAACCCGCGTGACGCGGCGCGGACTCCGGGCGGCTCCTCCTCCGGCTCGGCGGCGGCGGTGGCCGACGGCATGGTGCCGCTCGCCTTCGGCACGCAGACCGGGGGCAGCACCATCCGCCCGGCCTCCTTCTGCGGCATCTACGCGATGAAGCCCACGCATGGAGTGGTCAGCACGGAAGGGGCGAAGCGCTACGCGCACACCCTCGACACCATCGGCTGGTACGGAAGGGCGCCGGAGGACCTGCGGTTGGTGGCGGAGGCCTTTCGCCTCTTCGACCTCGACGAGCCGCTGGGGAAGGGGCTGCGCGAGCTGCGGATCGGTCTCTGCGGCGGGCCGAACTGGCACCTGGCCGCGCCGGAGTCGCGGGCGGCGCTGGAGCTGGCCGGGCGGCGGCTGGAGGAGGCCGGGGCGGCCGTCGAGCCGCTGGCGCTGCCGCAGGCCTTCGAGGGCATCACCGAGGCGCAGCGAGTGGTGCTGCTCGGCGAAGGGCGCAGCGCTTTCCTGCAGGAATATGTCGCGGCGCCTGGCCTGCTGCATGCCGATTTCCGTGACCGCGTCGAGAATTTCGCCGGGATCAGCGGGGCACGGCTCGCCGGGGCCTACAATCTCGCCGCCGATTGCCGGAAGCTGTTCGACGCGCTCTTCCCGCGCTTCGACGCGGTGCTGACGCCGGCCGCGGTGGGCGAGGCGCCGCTCGGGCGGCAGGATACCGGCAACCCGGTCTTCAACAGCATGTGGACGCTGCTGCACGTGCCCTGCATCGCCATCCCCTGCACGACGGGGCCGCATGGGATGCCGGTGGGCGTGCAGATCGTCGGGCCTCGCTTCGGCGATGCGACGCTGCTCGACGTGGCGGCGCTGGTGGGGCCGGTGATCGACCCGCGTTGACGGCGTGCCGGGGAGGGGCTGACCTCCCCGGACATCGCATCAGGCGATGGTGCAGGCCTCTTCGAAAGAGAGGCGCGGCAGGCGGTCGAAGACGCCGCTGGGGTCGCCATGGCCGAGATTGACGAGGAAGTTGGACTTCACCTTGGTGCCGGCGAAGAAGGTCTCGTCGCACTTCGCCTTGTCGAAGCCGGACATGGCGCCGACATCGAGGCCGATGAGCCTCGCCGCCATCATCAGGTAGGCGCCTTGCAGCGTCGCGTTGCGGAATGCGGTCTCCGCCGCCAGCTCCGGGCTGGAGGTGAACCAGGAGCGGGCATCGGCATGCGGGAAGAGCTGAGGGAGCTTCTCGTAGAATTCCATGTCCTGCGCGACGATGACGCAGGCCGGCGCGCTCATCGTCTTGGCGAGGTTGCCGGAGGAGAGGCAGGGGGCGAGCTTCTCCTTGCCCGCCTGCGTCGTCACGAAGACGAAGCGCGCCGGCGAGCAATTCGCCGAGGTCGAGCCCATCTTCAGGATGTCGTAGATCTGCCGCAACTCCTCCTCGGAGACGGGCTGGTCGGTCCATTTGTTCTGGGTGCGCGCCTTGAGGAAGAGCGCGTCGATGGCGGCCTGGTCGGGCATCGTCAGGGTCTCCTTCGTTGCCCCCTGCATAGACGCTGAAGGCGGCCCCGTCACCGGTCCAGGCGGCCAGGGCCGGCTGCGTTCATTCCAGGGTCCAGGGCCCGCGCCAGGCTCGGGCCCTGGCTTCGGGGGACCTGTTCACGGCCGCGCTGAAACCCGTTTCCTGTCGCTCATCCCGCACCCTGCCCAAAGGGATACGGCAGCATGTCATCGAGGATGGGGAGCACGGCGTGCCCTACAGCCGCCGCGAGCACGCCCGCCGCAGGCCCTGCGTTACCGAATGATGGTGCAGTGCAGCATGGGGTGCTAACCCACACTTATGCCGCGCATCACGCCCTTCTTCGTCCTGGTCCTTGCCGCCATGTCGGCCTTCGGGCCACTGTCGACGGACATGTACCTGCCGGCCTTCCCTGCCATCGCCGCCGGGCTCGGGACGGATGCGGCGCATGTGCAGACGACGCTGGCGAGCTTCTTCGCCGGTATGTCGCTGGCGCAGCTCGCCTTCGGGCCGCTGACAGACCGGTTCGGGCGGCGGCTGCCGTTGCTGGCGGGGCTCGGCATCTTCGTCCTCGGCTCCATCGGCTGCGGGCTGACCGAGGAGGTCGGCTGGCTGGCGATGTGGCGCTTCATCCAGGGGCTTGGCGGCTGCGCGGGGATGGTGACGGCGCGGGCCATCGTGCGCGACGTGACGGAGGGGACGGAGACGATCCGGCTGATGTCCCGCCTCATGCTGGTGGTGACGCTGGCGCCGATCCTGGCGCCCTCGCTGGGCGGGCTGCTGCTCGGCTGGGGCGGCTGGCGGGCGATCTTCTGGGCGCTGGTCGTCTATGGGCTCGGCCTCGCCCTGGTGGTGGGGCGGGTGTTGCCGGAGACGCTCCCGCCCGAGCGGCGGCGGCGGGAGGGGCTGGCCGGCGTGGTGATGGTCTATGCGCGGATGCTCGGCACGAGGCGCTTCATGGGGCTGGTGCTGTCGGGCGTGCTGCCGATGGGCGGGCTGTTCGCCTATATTACCGGCTCGCCCTTCGTCTTCATGGAGCTGCATGGCATCGCGCCGGGGCAGTATGGGCTGCTCTTCGGGGCGAATGCACTCGGCATCATGGGCGTCTCGCAGCTGAACGCGATGCTGTCGCAGCGGCATCCGCCGGAGCGCGTGCTGCTCTGGGGGCTCTGCGCCATGGCCGGGGCGGGTGTCGCGATGGCGGCGCTGTCGGGGACGGGGAGCTTCTGGGGCATCGCCCTGCCGCTCTTCGTCTATGTCGCCAGCATCGGCATGGTGATGCCGATTGCCGCGGCTCTGGCCATGGCCTCGCAGGGGCGCGCGGCGGGGAGCGCCTCGGCGCTGATCGGCACGCTGCAATTCGGTGGGGGGGCGCTGACGGGCGCGCTGGTCGGGGCGCTCTACACCGGGACGGCGGTGCCGATGGCCGTGGTGATGGCGCTCGCCGCGCTGGCGGGGCTGCTGAGCCGGCTAATTCTCGTGCGCTGATGGCGGATCCTGGATGAGCGCGCCGTACCAGCCGAGGCCCCGATAGGTTTCGTAGCCGGGCGTGCGGTGGAAGCCGATGGCGCGGCCCTCGGCGTCGCGGTAGGCGCCGGCCTCGCAGCCGCCATGCTGCAGCCGGATGGTCTCGGTCAGCACGCCTCCGCCGGCGGAGGCGGCCAGCACGCGCCCGGCGGCATCAAGCAGCAGCACGCGGGTGCGGGCGCGCTCGGCGGGCGAGAGGCGGACGCCCCGCACTACCGCATCGGCCTGCGGGGCCCAGTCGAAATGGATGCCGAGCACGCCGATCGGGCCGCCATCGGTGGCGCCGCCCTCGCGCACCGCCGCGGCATAGGTGGCGACCGGCGCATCGCCGAGCGGGGCGCAGCGGGCGATGTCGGTGACGGCGTAGTCGTCGCCGCTCCTGGTCTCAAGCGCAGCGCGGAACCAGGGCGCGGCGCCGGCGGCGTGGCCGCGGACCGCGGGGTACCGATCCGGCCGGCCATGGGCGATGACGCGGCCGGACAGGTCGCAGAGCCAGAGGTCGAGATAGACCGTATAGGCCGAGAGGATGATGCCGAGGCGCCGCTCGGCATGGGCCAGGCGCTGCGGCGAAGGGTCCGCCGCCGCATCGACCACCGCCGCGTCGGTTGCCCACCAGCGGACGTCGCAGCTACGCTCGTAGAGGTTGCGGTCGATGATCTCGATAACGTTCAGCGCGAGGTCGGTCAGCCGCTGGCCGCCGACCTCCTCCGCCATGCGGGCGCCGATGCGGCGGAGGGCGGTGAAGACGCCGCGCAGCTCGCCATCCATCTCGGCGGCAAGGCGGGCGACCTCGGCGGCGACGGATTTCACCTCGCCCGCGACGACGCCGAAGCCGCGGCCCTGCTCGCCGGCGCGCGCGGCCTCGATGGTGGCGTTGAGCGCCAGGATGCGGGTCTGGCCGGTGATCGATTGGATGGCGCGGACCTTGCCGGCCGCCACCGCCTCCGCCCGTTCGGCGAGCGCCAGGACGCGCTCGGGGGTGGCGGCTTCCTCGGTGACCTGCATTCCGTCCATGGCGGCAACCCGAATCTCTGCCGCGTAGTGTCTCCCCTGGCGGGTTAAGGCCGGGTTTCAGCCGCCGCGGGCCTGGGCGCGAAGGATGTGTTTCTGGATCTTGCCGGTGCTGGTGCGCGGCAGCTCGGTGAAGAGGATCGCCTTGGGCGCCTTGAAGCCGGCCATGCGCTCGCGGCAATGGGCGATCAGCTCCGCTTCGGTCGCCTGCAGGCCCGGCTTCAGCTCGACGAAGGCGCAGGGCACCTCGCCCCATTTGTCGTCGGGCCGGGCGACGACGGCGGCCAGCGCCACGGCGGGGTGCTTGTAAAGGGCGTCCTCCACCTCGATCGAGGAGATGTTCTCGCCGCCGGAGATGATGATGTCCTTGGAGCGGTCGCGGAGCTGGATGTAGCCGTCCGGATACTTCACCGCGAGGTCGCCGGTGTGGAACCAGCCGCCGGCGAAGGCGGCCTCGGTCGCGGCGCGGTCCTTGAAGTAGCCTTTCATCACGACGTTGCCGCGCATCATCACCTCGCCCATCGTCGCGCCGTCGGCGGGGACGGGCTGCATCGTCGCCGGGTCGAGCACGTCGAGGGATTCGAGGGCGAGGTAGCGCACGCCTTGGCGCGCCATCAGCCGGGCCTGATCGGGGGCGGGCAGCTCGTCCCAGGTGCGGTTCCACTCGTTGACGACCGCGGGGCCGTAGCATTCGGTGAGGCCGTAGACGTGGAGGACGGCGAAGCCGGCCTCGCGCATGCGGCCGAGCACCGCCTCGGGTGGCGGCGCGCCGGCGGTGACGAATTGCACCTGGTGGGGGAGGGGGCGCTTCTCCGCCTCCGGCGTGTCGAGCAGCGTCGCCATGACGACGGGGGCGCCGCACATATGGGTCACGCCATGCTCGGCCATCAGCGACCACATGGCCGGGCCGCGCACGGCGCGCAGGCAGACATGGGTCCCGGCGACGGCGCAGACCGTCCAGGGGAAGCACCAGCCGTTGCAGTGGAACATCGGCAGGGTCCAGAGATAGACCGGGTGCCGCGCCATGCTGGCGGAGAGGACGTTGCCGGTGGCGAGGAGCTGCGCGCCGCGGTGGTGGTAGACGACGCCCTTCGGCCGGCCGGTGGTGCCGGAGGTGTAGTTGAGGGCGATGGCGTCCCACTCGTCGGCGGGCATCGCCCAGGCGAAGGCGGGATCGCCCTCGGCCAGCAGCGCCTCGTAGTCGAGGCCGCCGAGGGTCTGGGCGCGGGCGCCATCGGGGGCTTCCGGGTCGTCGATCTCGATGACCAGGGGCGAGACGCCGCCGATGGCGAGCGCGGCGCGGAGGACGGGGGCGAATTCGCGGTCCACCAGGATCGCCTTCGCCTCGCCGTGGCGCAGGATGTAGCCGATGGTGTCGGCGTCGAGCCGGGTGTTGATGGTGTTGAGCACGGCGCCGGCCATCGGCACGCCGTAATGCGCCTCGACCATGGCCGGGATGTTGGGTAGCAGCGCCGCCACCGTGTCGCCGCGGCCGATGCCGCGGGCGGCGAGCGCGGAGGCGAGGCGGACGGCGCGGTCGCGCAGCTCGCGGTAGGGGCGGCGGAGCGAGCCATGGACCACGGCGATGTGGTCGGGGAAGGTGGCCGCGGCGCGCTCGAGGAAGAGCAGCGGCGTCAGCGGCTGGTGGTTGGCGGGGTGGCGCTCCAGCCCGGTCTCATAATCTGCGGCGGCCATCGGGCGTCCCTCCTCAGCGATGCCGCCATTCGGCGGGACGCTTGCCGAGGAAGGCGCCGATGCCCTCCGCCGCATCTTCGGCGAGCAGGTTCTCGACCATCACTTGGCCGGCCGCCGCATAGGCCTCGGCGAGCGGGAGGGCGGCCTGGGCGTTGAAGCCGCGCTTGCCCATCCGCAATGCGACGGCGGAGCGGGCGGCGATGCGCTGGGCGAGGTCGAGAGCGGCAGGCAGGGCGGTGCCGGCGGGGACGACGCGGTTGACGAGGCCCATGCGATGCGCCTCGGCGGCGGGGACCATCTCGCCGAGGAGGAGCATCTCCATCGCCGCCTTGCGCGGCACGGCTCGGGCGACGGCGACGCCGGGGGTGGAGCAGAACAGGCCGATATCGACGCCGGGGGTACAGAATTTGGCCCGTTCCGAGGCGACGAGGAGGTCGCAGCTGGCGGCAAGCTGGCAGCCGGCGGCGGTGGCGACGCCCTCGACCGCGGCGATGACCGGCTGGGGGAGGGTGACGACGCGCTGCATCACCGCCGAGCAGGCGGCCATGGTCTCGGCGAAGAAGCCGGCGCCGCCATCGGGGTCGGCACGGCGGGCGGTGATCTCCTTGAGGTCGTGGCCGGCGGAGAAGGCGGGGCCTTCGGCGGTAAGGACGACGCAGCGGATGCGCTCGTCCGCGGCGACCTCGTCGAGCGTGGCCTGCAAGGCCGCGAGCATGGCGCGGGAGAGGCTGTTGCGCGCCGCCGGGCGGTCGAGGGTGATGATGGCGACGGCGCCTTCGTCGCGCCGGGTCACCGGGGGCGTGTTGTCGCCCGTGCTGGCCATCGCTGCCTCCCTGGCAATATAGGCCATATTGCCAGGGAGTGCAGCTGTGGCAAAGCCTCGGTTAGACGGGCGTGAACATGGTCGCCGGCGGGCTGTCGCCCGTGGTCGGCTTGAAGACCACCTTCACCTTCTGGCCGATCTTCACCTCGTCCAGGTCGCAATCGACGATGTTGGTGAAGACGCGGACGCCCTCATCCAGCTCGACATAGGCGACGCAGTAGGGCTCCTTCGTCCGCATCACGGTGAAGGTGTAGACGGTGCCGGTGCCCTTGGCTTCCACCAGCTCGACATTGTTCGAGAGGGTGAAGGGCGAGCAGCCGCGCGGGTACCAGAAATGCTTGCCGGTATCCTTGCAGAGCCCGATCAGCATGCGGCCCTCGCGGGCGGCGTCGAAATAGGGCTTGTTGGTCGGGTCCACCGCGATGGCGGGGAGGGCACGGTTGGAGGCAGGGGTTGCCATTGCTTCTTACTCCCGCTCGAGGATGACGGTGGCGCTGCCGTGCCGGGTGCCGAGCAGGCCGCCCGTGCCATGGGCCAGCGCGAGCGTGCAGCCGGGGACCTGGACCTTGGGGTGAGCCTCGCCGCGGAGCTGGCGCACCGCCTCGATCACCTTGGTCATGCCGCCGCGGTTGGCCGGGTGGTTGTTGCAGAGCCCGCCGCCATCGGTGTTGAAGGGCAGCTTGCCGACGCCGGAGATCAGGTTGCCGTCGGCGACGAATTTGCCGCCCTGGCCTTTCTCGCAGAAGCCGAGATCCTCCAGCTGCATCAGCACGGTGATGGTGAAGCTGTCATAGATCGAGGCGTACTGGATGTCCTGCGGCGTGCAGCCGGCCTCCTCGAAGGCGCGCGGGCCGGACCAGCGGGCGCCGGAATAGGTGAGGTCGGTGTAGCCGGCATTCTGGTTCTTGGTCGCCTCGCCATGGCCGCGGACCTTCACCAGCGGCCGCTTCAGCGACCTAGCGATCTCCGGCTTGGCAAGGATGAGGGCGCCGCCGCCATCCGAGATGACGCAGCAGTCGAGCCGGTGCAGGGGGTCGGAGACCATCGGGGAGTTCACGACGTCCTCGACGGTGACGACCTTGCGGAGCATCGCATGCTCGTTCCACTGGGCATGGTGGCTCGCCGCCACCTTGATCCAGGCGAGCTGCTCCGAGGTCGTGCCGAACTCGTGCATGTGGCGCATGGCGCACATCGCATAGGCATTGGCGACGGTGCGGCCGTAGGGAATCTCGAAGGGATCGTCGGGGACGTTGACGCCCCAGCTGCGCGGCGCCGTGCCGGTCGCCATCGCCTCGGCGCGGGGGCGGCCGGCCAGCGTGACGAGGGCGATGTCGCAGAGGCCCATGGAGATGGCCTCGGCCGCATGGCCGACATGCATGACGTAGGAACTGCCGCCGACGTCGGTGCTGTCGAAATGCCGGAGCTTCGTCAGGCCGAGATAGTCCGCCATGTTCAGCGGGCCGAGGCCCGGGGCGGCGCCGGTGCAGAAGAAGCCGTCGATGTCGTCCTTGGTCAGGCCGGCATCCTGCAGGGCGCCATAGGCGACCTCGGCATGGAGCTGGGCGACGGACTTGTCGTCGGCCTTGCGGGTCGGGTGCTCGAAGGCCCCGACGATATAGGCTTTGCCGTTGATGCTCATGGGGCTGGACGCCCTCCCTTGTCGATCGATAGCTAGCTTAGGGTTCTACCAAGCCGCGCGCTCGTCAAGCCGGGCGCGCGCTATTTCAGCCCGGTGCCGAGGAACTGCCGCAGCTCCGGCGTCTGTGGCGCGCCGAAGAGCTGCTCGGAGGGGCCGACCTCCCAGACCTTGCCCTGGTGCATGAAGATGGTTTGGGTAGCGACGCGGCGGGCGAAACCCATCTCATGCGTCACCAGCAGCATGGTCATGCCGTGCTCGGCGAGGCGCTCCATGGTCGCCAGCACCTCCCCGGTGAGTTCCGGGTCGAGGGCGCTGGTCACCTCGTCGAAGAGCATCACCTTGGGCTTCATCGCCAGCGAGCGGGCGATGGCGACGCGTTGCTGCTGGCCGCCCGAGAGGTTGTCCGGCCAGGCATCGAAGCGCTCACCAAGGCCGACCTCGGCCAGCGCCTCCTCGGCCCGCTGCCGTGCCTCGGCGCGGCCGACGCCGAGGACGACGCGGGGCGCGAGCATGATGTTCTCGCCGACGCGGAGATGCGGGAAGAGGTTGTAGCTCTGGAAGACGATGCCGACATCCTTGCGCAGCTCGCGGAGGCCCCGGCCCGAGGCGTCGAGCTTGTGGCCCGAGACCTCGATGCGGCCGGCCTGGATCCCCTCCAGCCCGTTGATGCAGCGCAGCAGGGTCGATTTGCCGGATCCGCTGCGGCCGATGATGGCGATGACCTCGCCGCGCTCCACCGTCAGGTCGATGCCCTTCAGCACCTCCACCGCGCCGAAGCTCTTGCGGACGCCCTCAACCTGAACGACGGGCATTGAGCCTTCCTTCCAGCCGCCGCGCGAGCAGCGAGATCGGCCAGCAGATGATGAAATAGGTCGCCGCCACCGTGCCGAAAACCTTGAAGGGGGCGAAGGTGGCGTTGTTGACGAGGTTGCCGGCGCGGGCCAGCTCGACCACGCCGATGATCGAGACGATGGAGGTGTTCTTCACCAGCTGGACGATGAAGCCGACCGTTGGCGCTACGGCGATGCGCACCGCCTGGGGCAGGACGACGTAGCGGTATTGCTGCGCCCGCGACATGGCGAGTGCCGCCGAGGCCTCCCATTGCTGCCAGGCGACGGACTGGATGGAGCCGCGCCAGATCTCGCCGAGATAGGCGCTGGCATAGAGCGCCATGGAGACCGAGGCGGCGACGATGGGCGGCATGTCGATGCCGCCCATCGAGAGCCCGTAATAGGAGAGGAAGAGCAGCATCAGCACCGGGATGCCCTGGATCATGCCGATCCAGCCCGCCGCCAGCATCCGCAGCGGGGCGAGCTGCGAGGTCCGCGCCAGCGCCACGATGAAGCCGAGCAGCCCGCCGAGCAGCAGAGAAAGCAGCGTCAGCAGCAGCGTCCAGCGCGCCGAGGCGACGATGAAGAGGAACTCGGATTCCGAGAAGGTGCGGATCATCGGCCGGATTGTGTCCGCAGGCGCCCGAGGCCGGAGCCCTTCGGGAAGAGCACGGCGCCCAGCACCGCGAGCAGCCCGCGCATGACGAGCGCAAGCGCCAAGTAGATGGCGGTGACGGTGATGTAGACCTCGAAGCTGCGGAAGGTGTCGCTCTCGACGTTCGCCGCCGTGCCGGAAAGTTCCTGGACGGAGATGAAGGAGCAGACCGAGGTGGAGAGCATCATCAGCACGAACTGGCTGGAGAGCGAGGGCCAGACGCGGGCCAGCGCGGGCGCGATGACGACATGGCGGAAGACCTGCCAGCGCGTCATGGCCAGCGACAGCCCGGCCTCGATCTGGCTTTTATGCACGCTCTCGATGCCGGCGCGAACGATCTCGGTCGAGTAGGCGCCGAGGTTGAGCACGATGGCGCCGATCGCCGCCTGCTCGGCCGTCAGCTTCACCCCGATCGAGGGCAGGCCGAAGAAGATGATGAGAAGCTGCACCAGGAAGGGCGTGTTGCGCACCAGCTCGACATAAGTATCGACCGGCCAGCGCAGCGCCCGCGGCGCGAGGCCGCGCAGCATCGCCAGCAGGATGCCGAGCAGCGCGCCGAGCGAGATGCCGATGGCGGAAAGCTGCAGCGTCAGCCACAGCCCCTCCAGCAGCACGTCGCTGCGGGCGAAGACCGGGCTGAACTGGAACTGGAAACCGTTCACCGCCTAGAAAACGGGGAGGTCGGCGGGCAGCGGGCTGCCGGTCCACTTGTTGGAGATGTCGTCCAGCTCGCCGCTGGTCTTCATGAAGTAGATGGTGTTCTGCAGCCACTGCCGCAGCTCGAACTGGTCCTTGCGGACGGTCATGCAGTTCGGCTGGTTGAACAGGGTGAACTTCGCCTCGAGCCCTGCCTCGGGCCGGCCCTTGGCGATGTCGCCGCCGATGGTGTCGGGGATGCCGACCGCATCGACCTGGCCGACGATCAGCGCCTGGGCGGAGGTCGCGTCATCCTCGAAGCGGACGACGTTGGTGCCGCGCGGCGCACGGCGCAGCAGCGCCTGTTCCTGCGGCGTGCCACGGGGAACGCCGACGCGCTTGCCGGCGAGGTCCTCGATCTTCGAGATGGGGCTGTCCTTCTTCGCCATCACCACCATGCGGAAGGCGCTGTAGGGCATGGTGAACATGACGGAGCGGGCGCGCTCCGGCGTCGCGCCGAGCGTCGCGCAGAGGAAGTCGACGCGGCCGGCCTCGAGCGCGGGGATGCGCGACGGCGGGGTGAGGGAGGAGATCTCGACCGGCACGCCGAGATACTTGCCGAGGAGCGCGGCGACATCGAGGTCGTAGCCGACGGCGTTGCCGGTGGCGTCCACCATGCCGAAGGGCGGGGCGCCGGTGACGACGCCGATGCGGACCTTGCCGCGCTTTATGATGTCGGCGGTGGTGATGGGGCCGGACTGCTGCGCCTGAGCTTCCCGCGAGAGGAAGGCAAGGCCGGGCAGCGTGGCCGCCGCGGCGAATAATCCAAGGCGCGTGATCATTGTCGTTCCTCCCCCGTATCCGGCTTCCTCGGCCGCTGTCAGACCACGCTTGTCAGCCCGCCGTCAACATAGAGCAGGTGGCCGTTAACATAGGCCGAGGCGTCGGAGGCGAGGAAGATAGCCGCCCCGACAAGCTCCGGCAGCTCGCCCCAGCGGCCGGCGGGGGTGCGCTTGCACAGCCAGCCGTCGAATTCGCGGTTGGCGCGAAGCGGGGCGGTCAGCTCGGTGCTGAAATAGCCCGGCGCGATGCCGTTGGCCTGGATGCCATGCTTCGCCCAGTCGGCGCACATCGCCTTGGTGAGCATCCCGAGCGCGCCCTTGGTGGCGGTGTAGGGGCCCGTCCCCGGTCGGCCGAGCATGCTCATCACCGAGCAGGTGTTGACGATCTTGCCGCGGCCGCGCGGGATCATCCGCTTCGCCACGGCACGGGCGCAGTAGAAGGCGCTGTCGAGGTTGGTGGACATCACCGCGCGCCAGGTTTCGTCCGGCATCTCGTCGAGCGGGCCGCGGAGATTGACCCCGGCATTGTTGAACAGGATGTCGATGGGACCCGTGCCGGCCTCGATGGCGGCGACGCCCGCCTCCACCGCCGTCGGGTCGGTGACGTCGAAGGCGGCGGTCTCGGCCTGGAGGCCGTCGGCGCGGAGGCTGGTGGCGGCTCGCTCCAGCTTCGTCGCGTCGCGGCCGTTCAGGACCACCCGGGCGCCGGCTTCCGCGACGCCCCGGGCCAGGGCGAGGCCGATGCCCTGGCTGGAGCCGGTGACCAGCGCCAGTCGGCCGGTGAGGTCGAAGAGCTTGAGCGACATGGTCCCATCCCCTAACAGCAGGCCGGACAGTTGCAGGGGAGGCGCAGTTGGACAAGCCGGAGCTTCTGGTGATGGGCGTCCTGCCCGACTGGGACCTGGAGCCCATGGCGGAGCGCTATACCCTGCGCCTGCTGTACGAGGCGCCGGACGAGGCCGCCTTCATCGCCGAGCATGGAGCGGCGATCCGCGGCATCGTAACCAAGGGTGAGATCGGCGCCTCCGCCGAGCTGATGGACCGGCAGCCGCGGCTCGAGATCGTGGCATGCTACGGCGTGGGCGTGGATGCGATCGACCGGGCCTATTGCGCGAAGCGCGGCATCCCCGTGACCAATACGCCCGATGTGCTGACCGAGGATGTGGCGGACCTCGCCTTCGCCCTGCTGCTCGCCGCGGCGCGGCGCATCCCCGCGGCCGATGCCTGGGTGCGGGACGGGTCCTGGGTGCGCGAGGGCTCGATGCCGCTGACCACGCGGGTCTGGGGCAAGCGGATGGGCATCGTCGGGCTCGGGCGGATCGGCTCGGCGGTGGCGAAGCGGGCCGAGGGGTTCGGCATGGCGATCAGCTACAGCGGCCGGTCGCCGAAGCCGGGGGTGCCGTATGCGTTCCATCCGAGCCCGGCGGCGCTGGCGCCGGAGGTCGACATCCTCGTCTGCTGCGCCATGGGCGGGCCGACGACGCAGGGGTTGATCGACCGCGCGGCGATCGAGGCGCTCCGGCCGGGGGCGATCTTCGTCAATGTCAGCCGCGGCTCGGTGGTGGACGAGCCGGCGCTGCTGGAGGCGCTGCGCAGCGGGCGCATTGCGATGGCGGGGCTCGACGTGTTCTGGAACGAACCGGCGATCGACGCGGAATTCGCCAGCTTCCCGCATGTCGTCCTCGCGCCGCATGCGGCGAGCGGCACGGTGGAAACCCGCCGTGCCATGGGTGCGCTGATGCAGGAGAACCTGGCCGCGCATTTCGCCGGCCGCCCCTTGCCGACGGAGGTCAAGCCGTGAAGTCGGTCGTCATCCACGCGCCGAAGGATCTCCGCGTCGAGGAGCGCGAGGCGGGGGCGCCGGGCCCCGGCCAGGTCGCCATCCGCATCTGGGCGGGGGGCATCTGCGGCTCCGACCTACATTACTACCTGCATGGCGGCTTCGGCGCGGTGCGGCTGCGCGAACCGATGGTGCTCGGCCATGAGATCGCCGGCGTCGTCGAGGCGCTGGGCGAGGGGGTGCAGGGGCTCTCGCCGGGGCAGGCCGTCGCGGTCAATCCGAGCCTGCCCTGTGGCGCCTGCCGGCACTGCCTCGCCGGACGGCCGAACCACTGCCTCGACATGCGCTTCTACGGCAGCGCGATGCGGATGCCGCATGTGCAGGGCGGCTTCTCCGAGCTGCTGGTCTGCGAAGCGGCGCGCGCCGTGCCGTTGCCGGAGGGGATGGCGCTGGAGCTTGCCGCCTTCGCCGAGCCGCTCGCCGTCTGCCTGCATGCCGGGCGGCAGGCGGGGCCGATGCTGGGCGCGCGGGTGCTGGTGACGGGAGCGGGGCCGATCGGCAACCTCGCCATCGCCGTCGCCCGGCATGCCGGGGCAAGGGAGGTGGTGGTGACGGACCTCCACTCGACCCCGCTGCTGACGGCGCGGCGCATGGGCGCGGACCGCACGCTCTCGATGAGCGAGGACCCGGACGGGCTGCTGCCCTATACGCTCGACAAGGGGCATTTCGACGTGGTGTTCGAGGCGTCCGGCAGCGGCGCGGCGCTGACCTCGGCGATTCAGGCGGCGCGGCCGGGGGCGGTGATCGTGCAGCTCGGCCTCGGCGGGGATGTCGGCCTGCCGCTCTCGGCGCTGGTGGCGAAGGAGGTCTCGCTGCGCGGCACCTTCCGCTTCCATGAGGAATTTGCGCTTGCCGTCGATGTCCTGGCGCGCGGCGACATCGACCCGACGCCGCTGCTGACGGCGACCATGCCGGTGGCGGAGGCAGTCGCCGCCTTCGAGCTGGCGGCGGACAAGAGCCGGGCGATGAAGGTGCAGCTGGCGTTCTGAGCCGGTGGGCGCGGCGGGTTGATTCACGGCCGCGCCCGTCGCAGTCTTCCGGCCAAGCCGAAGAAGGATGGTCCGGGACGATGCGAGCCCTCGTACTCCGCCAGCATGGCGACCTCGATGTGCTGGCGCTGGAGAGCGATTATCCGACGCCCAAGGCGGTGCCGGAGCATGTCGTCATCCGCGTCCGCGCCTCTTCCTTCAACTACCATGACGTCTTCACCGTGAAGGGCATGCCGGGCATCAAGGTGCCGATGCCGGTCGTCATCGGCCTCGACATGGCCGGCGAGATCGCCGAGGTCGGCGCGGATGTGTCCGGCTGGGCGCCGGGCGACCGGGTGCTGGTCAATCCCATCAACAAGAAGAAGGGGTTGATGGGCGAGATGCTGGATGGCGGGATGGCGGAATACTGCCTCGTCGCCGCCGACCAGCTGATCCGCCTGCCGGAAGGCGTCAGCTTCGAGCAGGCAGCGGCGCTGCCCGTTGCCTATGGCACGGCGCACCGGATGATCGTGACGCATAAGACGATCAAGGCCGGGGACAATGTGCTGATCCTCGGCGCCTCGGGCGGAGTCGGCACGGGATGCGTGCTGCTGGCCAAGCAGCTGGGCGCCCATGTGGTGGCCGCCGCTGGCGGTGAGGAGAAGTGCCGGCGCATGCTGGAGATCGGCGCCGACGAGGCGATCGACTACCGAAAGGTCGATTTCTCCAAATGGGCGATCGAGCGCTTCGGCAAGCCGCAGCGGCGGAGCTATGAGGGCGGCGTCGATGTCCTCATCAACTATACCGGGGGCGAGACCTGGGGGCCGGGCCTGCGCTGCGTGAAGCGGGGCGGCAAGATCCTGGTCTGCGGCGCGACGGCGGGCTTCGACCCGAAGGAGGACCTGCGCTTCATCTGGACCTTCGAGTTGCAGGTGATCGGCAGCAACAGCTTCTACAACGAGGACTTCACCTCGCTGATGGACCTGATCCAGCAGGGGAAGATGAACCCCGTCATCGACAAGGTGCTGCCGCTGGAGCAGGCGGCGGAGGGGCTGGCGCTCATCCGTGACCGGAAGGTGATGGGCAAGGTGGTGGTGACGCCATGACGCTTGAGGAATTGCAGGCGCTCGTCACCCGGGCGCCCTATCATCAATGGCTCGGGCTCGAGGTAGTCTCCTTCGGCGGGGGCGAGATCGAGATCCGCGCCACTTGGCGCGAGGAATGGGTGGTGAACCCGGACCGGCGCTACACCCATGGCGGCATCCTCGCCGCGCTCGTGGATCTCGCGGCCGACTGGGCGCTCGGCGCGGAGCTGGGGCGGGGCATCCCGACCGTCGACATGCGGGTCGATTACCATCGGCCGGCGATGCCGGGCGACCTGATCTGCAAGGGGAAGATCGTGCGGCAGGGCGGGATGTTCTCGGTCGCCGAGGCGTCAATCTTCGACCTCGACGGCAAGCTCTGCGCCTCGGGCCGCGGCGTCTACCTCACCGCCCCGCCGAAGTGACCGGCTTCCGCAACCTCGGCGCGCTGATCGATCCGGCCGCCGACGCGGAGAAGACGGCGCTCATCGATCTCTCGACCGGCGAGGCGCGGCACATCAGCTACGCCGCGCTGGATGCGATGAGCAAGGCGGTGGCGCGGGGGCTGCTGCGGCGGGGCCTGAAGCGGGGCGACCGCGTCGGCATCCTCGCGGCGAATTCGGCGGAGTTCCTGGCGGCACTGAATGGCGCGATGCGGGCGGGGCTGGTCGCCGTGCCGGTCAACTGGCGCTTCCCGAAGACGACGCTCGACTACGTGCTGGAGAACAGCGGCGCGAGCCTCGTCTTCACCGATGCGGCGCGGCGCGAGGCGGTGCCGGGTGGCATCGTCCTGGGTGGGGCGGAGTGGGAGGCGCTGCTCGACCCAGGGCCCTTCGAGGCGGTGGTGCCGGCGCCGGCGGAGCCGGCGCTATTCCTCTATACTTCGGGCTCGACGGGCCGGCCGAAGGGCGTGGTGCTGTCGCACCAGTCGCATCTCTGGGTGGTGGAGCAGCGGCTGGCCGGCGCCGACATGCGGCAGGAGCGGGCGCTGATCGCGGCGCCGCTCTACCACATGAATGGCCTCGCCCTGGCGCAGCTGGCGAGCGCGGCGCACATTACGGTGGTGCTGCTGCCGCAATTCGAGGCGCGGGGCTATATCCGTGCGATCGGCGAGCATCGCGCCACCTGGATCACCGGCGTGCCGCCGATGATGGCGATGCTGCTGCAGGAGCGGGAGCTGCTTGCGGCAACGGATACCTCCAGCGTGCGGCATGTGCGCTGCGGCTCGGCGCCGACCTCGCCGGCGCTGCTGGCAGCGATCAAGGCGGCGTTTGTGCGGGCGCGCTTCGTCAATGGCTATGGCACGACGGAATGCGGGCCGGTGGTCTTCGGGCCGCATCCGCAGGGTATCCCGACGCCGCCGCTCTCGGTCGGCTATCCGCATCCGGCGGTGGAGCTCAGGCTCAACGCGCAGGATGTGCTGGAGCAGAAATGCCCCGGTATGATGAACGGCTACTGGAACCGGCCGGACCTCAGGGCGCCGGTCACGCCGGACGGCTTCTATGTCACCGGGGATGTCTTCTCGGTGGATGCCGACGGCTTCTACACCGTGGTCGGGCGGGTGGACGACATGTTCATCTCGGGCGGGGAGAACATCTTCCCGAGCGAGGTGGAGAAGGTGCTGGAGACGCATCCGGCCGTCGAGCAATCGGCCGTCATTCCGGTCCCCGACGAGATCAAGGGCACCAAGCCGGTTGCCTTCGTCGTCCGCCGGCCAGACGTGGTGGTGGATGAGGCGGCGCTGAAGGCGCATTCCCTCGCCCATGCGCCGGCCTATATGCACCCGAGGCGCATCTGGTTCGTGGAGGCGCTGCCGCTGATGGGGACCAACAAGATCGACAAGGCGCAGCTCGCCGCCTGGGCGCGCGAAGGCCTGAACCAGCCAGGGTAGGAAACGGCCGTCAGCTCCAGCCGGGAGGATGACGCCCTTGAAGAGACGCATGCTGCTCGCCCTCGCCGCCGCGCCTGCCCTGGCGCGGGCGGCGGACCTGCCCGACCATCCGGTGGTGATGATCGTCCCCTACGCGCCAGGCGGCTCGGCCGATGTGCTGGCGCGCGTCATCGCCCCGGCCATGGGCGAGGCGCTGGGGCAATCCGTGGTGGTGGAGCTGCGGCCGGGCGCCGGGGGCAATATCGGCGCGGCGCATGTGGCGGAGGGGGCGCGGGCGGACGGCACGACGCTCCTCTTCGCCTCCATCTCGCTCTCGACCGCGCCGGCCTTGCAGAGGCTGAGCTTCGACCCGCTGCGGGACCTGGTGCCGGTGGCGGGGCTCGGTGCCATCCCGAGCCTGATGGTGGTTTCGCCCGAGAGCCCCTATCGAAGTCTCGGCGATGTGCTGGCGGCGGCGCGGGCCCGGCCGGGAGCGATTACCTATGGCTCATCCGGGCCGGGGACCGGGAGCCACCTCGCCGGGGCGCTGCTCGCGGCGCAGGCGGGGGTGGAGCTGACGCATGTGCCCTATCGCGGCTCCGGCGCGGTCTATCCGGACCTGATCGCGCGCAGGATCGATATCCTGCTCGATGTCATGGGCAGTTCGGCCGGGCAGGTGACGGCGGGGGCGGTGCGGGCGTTGGCGATCAGCGCGGCGGAGCGCGCCTCGGCCTTCCCAGCGGTGCCGACCATCGCCGAATCGGGGGTGCCGGGCTTCGAATTCCTCACTTGGTTCGGCTTCTTCGCCCGCAGCGGCACGCCGGAGCCGGCGCGCCGCGCGCTGGAGGTGGCCCTGCTCCGGGCCTTCGCCGCGCCCGCGGTGCAGGAGAAGCTGCAGCAGGCGAGCGCGGTGCCGCTGCCGGCGCGGGGCACCGAATTCGGTCACTGGTACGCGGGCGAGGTGGCGCGTTGGCAGGGGCTGGTGCGGCAGGGCAAGCTGGCGCGGATCGACTGAGGTGCCGCATCCATGCCCATCCCCGACCATGTCCGCGACCATGCCGGGCTGATCCTGGCCGATACGCTCGGCGCCATCCTCGCCGGGCAGGCGCAGCCGGAGGTGCGGTCGATGGCCGGGCGGCATGCGGGGGCGGGCGTGCCGCTGCTCGGGACGCGGCTCGCGGCGCCGGTGCCGATGGCGGCCTTCCTCACCGGCTTCGCGGGGACGGCGCTGGAGTTGGACGAGGGGAACTACCCGGCGGGCGGGCACCCGGCGATCCATGCGGTGGCGCCGGCGCTAGCCGAGGCGGCGGTGCGGGATGCCTCGGGCGAGGCGCTGCTGGCGGCGGTCGTCGCCGGGTATGAGGCGGGCTCGCGGGTCGGCCATGCGATGCGGCTGCGGCCGGCGGCGCACCCGCATGGGACCTGGGGGGTGATCGGCGCGGCGGCGGCCGTCGCCAGCCTGCGCGGCCATGACGAAGGACGGGTGCGGGCAGCGCTGGAGCTGGCGGCGAGCCTCGGCCTGGCGACGAGTGCCACGGCCTCGCTGCGGGGCGGCTCGGTGCGCAACATCTATGCGGGGGCGGCGGCGCAGAACGGGCTGCTGGCGGTCGACCTGCTGGAGTCGGGGGTGACGGGGGAGCCGGGCGGCATCGCCGTTGTCTTCGGCGAGGTGGTGGGCTCGGCTTTCGATCTGGCCACCTATCAAGCAGCGGAGGGGCGCTGGTTCATCCTCGAAAGCTTCCTGAAGCAGGCGAGCTGCTGCCGGGAGACGCAGGGGGCGCTGGAGGCGATCGAGCTGCTGCTGGCGGAGGCGCCGGTCGTGCCCGGGGAGGTGGCGGGGATCGAGGTGGCCACCTTCGCCTCCGCCGCGCTGCTGGCGGAGCGTGCGCCGGTGGCGCCGATCGCGGGGCGGTTCTCCATTCCCTTCACCGTGGCGACGCGGATGCTGCGGGGGCATGCCTGGATCGAGGCTTTTTCCGCGGAGGCGATCGCCTATCCGGCGACGCGGGCACTGGCAGCGAAGGTCAGGGTCGTCGAGGATCCGGAGTATACCGCACGGCTGCCGGCGGAGCGGCTATGCCGGCTGACGCTGCGGCTGGCGGATGGCGGCGTGCGGGAGCGGGTGGTCTGCGGGACGCCGGGCGATCCGGATCGGCCGCTGCCGGAAGCGGCGTTGCAGGAGAAATTCCGCCGGAGCGTCGAGCCGACGCATGGCGCGCGCTGGGCGGGGATGTGGGAGATGGCGCGGCACCCGGAGCGCATCGGCGCCGTGGCGGCGCTGTTCGACGCTTTCCGGCCGTGACGGGCAGCATGCCGCGCTGCCTCGGGCCGGGCGACGCCGCTGCCTTCCGGGCGCTGCGGCTGGAGGCGCTGCGGCTGCATCCGGAGGTCTTTGCCGCGGATTTCGCCGAGGAAGCGGGGCGGCCGCTCGACTGGTTCGCGGAGCGGCTGGCTTCGAACGAGGTCTGGGCCGCGGTGGCGCCGGACGGGACGCTGCTCGGGATGGCGGGGCTGATATGTCACGCGGCGGCCAAGCTGCGGCACAAGGCGGTGCTTTGGGGCGTCTATGTCCGGGCCGAGGCGCGCGGCACCGGGCTTGGTGCCGCGTTGGTGGGGGCGGTGCTGGCGGCGGCGCGCGGGAAGGTGGAGGAGGTCCGCCTCACTGTCACCGTCGGCAACGAGGCGGCGATCCGCCTCTACGAGGGCTTCGGCTTCCGCGTTTATGGGTGGGAGGAGCGGGCGCTCCGCGTCGCCGGGCGCGACTATGACGATGTGCTGATGGCGCTGCGGCTGGGCTGAGCGCCGGCCTCCATCTCGCGCCTGATGCGCACGGCCTCGCCCGACTCGTCGATGGCGACATCGGCCCAGCCGACCGCGGCGCCGCGCGGCACCGCGCGCTTGAGCCGGACGCCATGGGCGAGGCCGATGGGCAAGGCGCCAAGGGCGAGGGAGCGTTCCGCGGGGAGGCATTTGCCCCAGACCATGGCACCGCCCTCGCCATCCAGCACCTCGCCCTCGGCGAGGTCGCGCTTGGCCGTCGCCACCACGTCGCCGCGCCAGGCCTCGGGCGCGCCGGTCGGCTCGCGGCGGAGCGCCGCGGAGGCGATGCTCACGCCGAGTTCCAGGCCGATCAGGTGGTAGGGGCGCCAAAGGGCGGCGAAGCGCCCGGAGGGGTCGCAATGGACGCCGTATTCGGAGAAGCAGCGGCGGATGTAGTCGGTCTCCCCCTCGAAGACGGCATAGACTCCCCAGCGAAGGTCGCCCACCACCTGCCGCCCGTCGCGCTCGAGGGAGGAGATCACCTCGACCACCCCGCCTGCATCGGCGAAGACGCGCGGCAGGTCCTGCGTGCCGCAGGGAGGGAAGCGCAGCCCGTCCTCCGGCGGGGCGAGGCCGGTGGCATTGGCGATGGCCGCCATCTCGATGCCCGACTTCGTGCCGTCGAGGAAGGAGTTGAACATCTGCGGGTTCATGCCCCCAAGCCGCGCCTGCTCCTCAGTCAGGCCGTAATGGCCCCAGACCGTCTCCGGCGTGCTCTCGTGATAGGCGGGGAGGTATTTCGTGCCCTTGCCGGCGGCGGTGACGGGCAGGCCCATGGCGCGGATGGTGTCGACCAGTTCGCAGACCAGCGCCGGCTGGTCGCCGTAAGCCAGGGAATAGACGACGCCCGCCTGCCGGGCCCGGGCGGCAAGCAGCGGGCCGGCGAGGACATCGGCTTCCACATTCACCATGACGATGTGCTTGCCATGCCCGATGGCGGCCAGCGCATGGCGGATGCCGGCCGCCGGATGGCCGGTGCATTCGACGATGACCTCGATGCGCGGCTCGGCCATTAGCGCCATCGCATTCTCGGTGAGATGGGTGCCGCCGGTCGCCAGCGCCGCGTCGAGCGAGGCCGGGGCATAACGCTCCGCCTCCCAGCCGATGCGGGCCAGGGCGTCGCGGGCACGGGGGATGGAAAGGTCGGCGATGCCGGCGACCTGGATGCCCGGCATCCGCACCGCCATGGCGAGAAACATGGAGCCGAATTTCCCGGCGCCGATGACGCCGACGGTGATGGGCCGCTCCTCGGCCGCTCGGCGGCGCAGCATGGCGTGCAGGTTCATGGCCGTTTCCTCTGCGTCGTTGACCGGGGAGGCTAGCGCTTGACGCCGCACCCGCGCCACCCGAGCCTCGCCGCACAAGCGGACAGGGAAGGGCAACGCCATGCGCGTCGGGGTGATCGGTCTGGGCAGCATGGGGATGGGCGCCGCCCTTAGCCTGGTGAAGGCCGGGGGGATGGAGGTCGCGGGCGTCGATCCGCGCGAGGCGGCGCGTACGGAGTTCGCCGCCGCCGGAGGCATCGCCGCCGCCCGCGCCGCTGACCTGCCGGAGGGGACGGAGGCGCTGCTCGTCCTCGTCGTCAATGCGCAGCAGGCCGAGGCGGCGCTGTTCGACCCCGAGGGAGCGGCGCCGCGCCTCGCCCCCGGAGCGGTGCTCATCGTCTCCTCAACCATGGCGCCGGAAGATGCGCGGCGGCTGGCGGCCAAGGCCGAGGCGGCGGGCCTGCTCTATGTTGATGCGCCGGTCTCGGGCGGCGCGGTCGGGGCGCGGGCCGGGGCGATGACGGTGATGGCCTCCGGCAGCCAGGCGGCGATGGCGAAGGCGGCGCCGGTTTTCGCGGCCGTCGCCAAGAAGGTCTGGACGCTTGGCGAGGCGCCCGGTCTCGGCAGCACGATGAAGGTGGTGCACCAGTTGCTGGCCGGCGTGCACATCGCGGTGGCGGCAGAGGCGATGGCGCTCGGCATCAAGTCGGGCATCGAGCCGCAGGCGCTGTTCGACGTGGTGACTAATGCGGCGGGGAATTCCTGGATGTTCGAGAACCGCATGCCGCATGTGCTGGAGGGTGACGAGGCGCCGCGCTCGGCGGTCGACATCTTCGTCAAGGACCTCGGGTTGGTGACGCAGCTGGCGCGCGAGGTGGCCTTCCCGGCACCGCTGGCCGCGCAGGCGCAGCAGCTCTTCATCTCGGCCAGCGCGCAGGGCCATGGCGGCAAGGACGATGCCTTCGTCATCCGGGCATACCAGGCCCTGACGGGGATCCGGCTGCCGAAGGAAGGTTGACCGTTGGCCGGCATGGGCCCGGCAAGCGCTAAGTGTTTGTTTGTGCGCTCATTTCCAGGTCATCCGGCGTCAGCGCCGGACCGCACCATGCTCTGAGAACGTCCCACGAACATTAACCCTTGATTCAAGGTTCAGGATTTGTTCACATCGGTCCATGCCGATGATCGACCCGTTGGACCCGAACCACATCCCCCCGCCGCCGGGCCGCCCGAGGCCAGGACCGGTCAAGGGCGGCCTCCGCATCACCGTGATCGGCCTCGGGCCGATGCAGGAGGCCTGCCTCGCCGGAATGCTGGCGCTCGCGCTTTCCTGGGTTTCGGCGGAGTTGCTGTTCCGGGTGGAGGCAGGGCGGGAGGCGGCGCCGCGGGCGATCCTCTCTGCGGCGCTGCAACCCTGAATTGCTCACTGCATCGCGTGTAGGACCTGCGGCAGTATTGATCCATCACGACGCCTGGTTCGGCCGTTCCTGGCCTGAACTGGATACATCGTGAGGTTATTGCATTGCAGTTGAATGTCCTGCTCCGCGGCCAGTCCAATGCCCAGCTTATGGGCGACTACAATGGCGGCGCCCAGGCGATGGTACATCGGGTCGAGGAGTTGCTTGGCTTCGATGGCGTCACCGATGAGGTCAATCTTCAATATTCCAGCCATGGCCGTAACGGGAACACCGTCTTCGGCGGCACCTCTCTGCTGGGCGACTGGCTGAAGCCCGGCCCGGACGGCGAAGGCTGGGCCACCAGCAGGCTCGAGCAGAGGCTGCTCGACTATGTCGGCCAACTGCCTGCGGCACAGAAGGCGGAGCCGACCGCCGTCGTCTGGTTCCATAGCGAGTATGACAGCCGCGACGCCCATCTGAGCCCGGCCGAGTGGGAGAGTGCTGTCCGTGGCGAGGCCGCGTCGCTGCGCGCCGCCTATGGGCAGGATGCCGCGGCGCTGCCCTACCACTTCGTCAGCGCCATCCCCTATTCCGACGGGAGCGATGCCGGTCACCAGGCGATCCGCATCGGCATGGAGGAGCTGGCGGCCGACCCGGCCTTCAATGCCCGCATCGGTGCCCGCGCGCTGGATACGGATATGAGCTTCAACAACCTCGATGTGGATTGGAGCACCCGCGACTATGGCGGGCCGCACCAGTCCAATGCGGACGGGATGCAGACCGGCGAGCGCCTTGCCCTCTCCCTCGCCCAAGACTGGGCCGAGTATGCGAAACCCGGCTCACCGGTGGCGCTGGCCGGCGGCCAGGTCGATGACCTTGGGCCGCAGGTGGTGCAGGCGAGCCGCGTCGGCGACCGTCAGCTCGCCCTGACCGTGGCGCATGATGCCGCCCACAGTCTCGCCCCGCTCGATGCGGATGCCGCGCGTGGCGCGGGCTGGACCACGACCGGCGATGCGGCGGGGGTGAGGATCGAGGCCAGCGCGGCAAGGCTGACCGGCCCGGGCACGCTGCTGCTGGACTTCGCCGCGCCGCTGCCGGCCGATGCGCGGCTGTTCTACGGCCATGGCAATGGCCGCCTCGCCGGCGCCGACGGCAGCGGCCGTGGCCATGCCGTCTATGACGACCAGGGCATGCCGATCTGGGTCGACGCGCATGGGCTCGTCGCGGACGGCACGATCCATGCGCCGACCACCGCCTCGGCGGGCCTGCAAGGCGGCGATGGTGCGGATGTCTTCAGCCTTGGCGCGGGCAGCGGCGGCGGCGTCCTCGCCGGCGGCGCGGGGGCGGACCAATGGGTCGTCGCACCCGGTGCCGGCAGCGCCACCATCGCGGATTTCAGCCCGGGCCTCGACCATCTGGTCTTCACCGGAGTCGCAGCGGAGAGCCTGGTCACCACGCCGACCGCGACGGGCGGCCTCGCCTTCACCTTCGATGCCGCCGGCCACAGCCTCACCCTGCCCGGCGTCGCAGCGCTGGCGCCGGGCGACATTCTTTTCGTCTGAGCCTGGCGATCTTCGCGCTTCGCTAACCTTCGCGGGGCGAGACTGGCGGCGCCCCAGGACGGAGCCGCCGCGTGAACGCCATCCCCGATGGGCTGCACCCCGCCATGACCGCGGCGGAGCAGGCCCTGCTCGCCGCCGCGGTTGCGGACCGGTGCTGCGGCCTGGAATTCGGCTGCGGCGGCAGCACCGGCCTGCTGCTCGCCGCCGGTCTGCCCCGCCTGCTCTCCGTCGACAGCGACCGCGCCTGGCTGGAGCGTGTCGCCGCCGCCAACGCGCCCGCCATCGCGGCGGGACGGCTTCGCCTGCTGCATGTCGATATCGGCCCGACCGGTCCCTGGGGCTACCCGGCCGAGGCCGCTAGCCTGCCGCGCTGGCCGGCTTACTGGCGCGACCCCTGGGAGGCCGCCGGCGAAGTCGATGCCGTGCTGGTGGATGGCCGCTTCCGCGTGGCATGCGCGCTCGCCGGCCTGCCGCGGCTCGCGCCCGGCGCATTGGTGATCGTCCATGATTTCTGGAGCCGCGCGGCCTACCGCGCGCCGCTGCTCCGGCATTTCAGCCTGGACGGCAGCGCCGGGACTCTTGCCCTGCTGCGGCCGAAGCCTGGCTTGGACCCGGCGACGCTCGCCGTGGACATCGCCGCCCATGCCTTCGAGCCGGGATGAGGCACGCAATTTCCGCGCGACGCCTTAACCGGGTTTTCATTCCCCGGGCGGAGACTGCTTGCATGGTCCCGGACGAGCCGGGCCAGCGACCAGAGGGAAAACCCAAATGCCGCTGAATTCGGTGATCACCAATGCCGGCGCCCAGGTGGCGCTGGCCTCCTTCAACAAGACCGCGGAAGCGCTCACCGTCACGCAGAAGCGCATCTCCACCGGCTACCGCGTGGCCGATGCGAAGGATGACGGCGCCGCCTATGCCGTCGCCGAGCGCGTGCGCGGCGAGGTGGCGGCCAACACCTCGGCCAATGAGCAGCTTGGTGGCGCCAAAGGGCTGATCGACGTCACCTCGGCCAGTCTGCAGAACGTCTCCACGACGCTGCAGAAGCTGCAGACGGTGGCGGTGAAGCTGGCCGACGGCACCATCTCCGGCGAGCAGCGCACGCAGTATCAGGCGCAGGCGAAGGAGCTGACGAACAACATCCAGTCCTTCATCAAGGACGCGACCTACAACGGCACCAACGTGCTGAACGACCCCACCAACCTCGCCAACCAGGTGGTGCGCAACGGCGCGGGCGATACTTATACCTTCAGCGGCTACAAGGCGACCACCAACATCTTCAACACCGTCTCGGCGGCGAATACCTGGACGCGAGGCGACGCCTCCGCCGCGCTGACCAAGACCGGCGCGATCTCGAAGGCCATCACCAACACGCTCAGCCAGATGAACAACTTCGGCAGCTACTCCAACTTCGTCGACAGCCAGATCAACTACAACAAGTCGAAGATGGACGCGCAGCAGGCCGGCATCGGTGCGCTGGTCGATGCCGACTTGGCGAAGGAGTCGGCGACGCTGCAATCGCTGCAAATTCGCCAGCAGCTTGGCACCCAGGCGCTGTCGATCGCCAACCAGGCGCCACAGACGCTGCTGAGCCTGTTCCGCTAACGCGAAGGCCGAAGCCGGCAGGAGGCCGGCCACAGGCTGAGGCCGCGCGCCCCTCCAGGAAGGATTGCTGCGCATGTTCCCCGACTCCGAGACCGAAACCCAGGCCCATCGCGGCGCTGCCGCCTATCGCCGCCGCCTCTCGTCGCGGCAGATGGAGGCCGAGGTCTTTGCCCGCGCCAACCGTGCCATCCGCGAGAGCCGAGACGGCGGCCCGCTCGCCCGCGCCCGCGCCGTCGCCGATAACCGCCGGCTCTGGGACGCGGTGCAGGCCGCCGTGATCGACCCGACCAATGCACTGCCGACCGAGTTGCGCGCCAGCATCGCCGGTGTCGCCATGGCGGTGCTGCGCGAGTGCGGCACGGAGGAGCCCGATCTCGACTTCGTTGCCGAGATGAACGACCACTTCGCCGCCGCGCTTTGGCGCTGAGGGGAGGGATGCGATGACCATCGCCGCCACGCCCGATGCGCTGCTTGGCGCTCGCCTCCACGCCGGCGCCCGCCAGTTGCTGCAGGACCGCCGACCAGCGGAAGCGCTGCCGATGCTCGACCGGCTCGCCCGCCTGCCCGGCCTCGCCCCCGCGGCCGCGCTGATGCAGGCCGAGGCATTTGCCACGTTGGACCGTCTGCCGGAGGCCGAGGCGGCAGCCGACCTGGCCCTCGCCGCGGACCCCGAATGGTCCGCCGCCCGCCAGGTCCGCGCCCGCATCCGCCTCGCCCGAGGCGAGGTGAAGGGCGGCATCGACGACGCTGCCGCGGCGGTGATGGCGACGCCCTGGGACCCCGCGGCCAAGGCCCTGCTCGGCGCCGCCTTGCTTGAAGGCCGCTGCTTCGACGAGGCGATCTGGTTTCTCAGCGAGGCGGTGCGCGCCGCGCCTGGTGACACCGTCCTGCGCGCCCGCTTCGGCCAAGCCTTCATGCTGGCGGGACGGCATGGGGCCGCCGCCGAGCAATTCGCCCTTTGCCGCAGGCAGGCGCCGGACCGGCCGCGCTTCGTCGCCCTGGAAGCGCAGAATGCGCTGCTCGCGGGAGATGGGGCATCCGCCATGGCCTTGGCCGAGGCCGGCCTCGCCGGCGGCGTTCCGGATGCCTCGCTGCACAGCATCCTCGCCCATGCGCTGGTCGCTGCCGGCCGCGTGGCGGACGCGGCACCGCACTTCACCGCGGCCGCGCGGCTCTCGCCCGGCAACGGCTATCTCGCCCATCTCGCCGCCGCAGCGGCGGGGGAGGGAACGGAGCGGGCGACGGAGAGCTATGTCGCCGCGCTCTTCGACGGCTATGCGCCGCGCTTCGAACAGTCGCTCATCGGGCTTGGCTACCGCGTGCCCGGCTTGGTGCGGCGAATGGTGGAGCGCCATTGGCCGGCCATCGCCGCCGGCGAGGCGAAGCTTGGCCCGGTGCTCGATCTTGGCTGCGGCACCGGCCTCGTCGGCGTGGCGCTGACGGATTTGCTGGGCGGGCCGCTGACCGGCATCGACCTTTCGCGCGGCATGCTGGAGCAGGCTGCGGCCAAGCATCTTTATGCCGAGCTGCGCCAGGCCGACATCGCCGCCGCACTGCGCGAAGGCCTGCCGCCCCAGGCGCTGATCGTCGCCGCGGATGTCTTCATCTATCTCGGCCGGCTGGAGGAGGTGCTGCGGCTTTGCGGCGAGACGCTGGCGCCGGACGGCGCGCTGCTCTTCAGCCTGGAACGGCTGGCGGCGGGAGAGGGGTCCTGGCGGCTCGGCCCCTCTGGCCGCTACGCCCATGCGCCCGACTATGTCGCCAGCTGCCTTGCCGAGGCCGGGCTCGCCGTGATCGAGCAGCGCGACGAGGCGCTTCGTCTCGAAACCGACCATGCGGTCGAAGGCATGCTGATCCTCGCACGCCGGATGCCGTGCTGATGGGCGCGCTCGCCTATCATGCCGGGCTGGAGGCGTTGCGGGTCGGCAGGATGGAGGCGTCGCTCGCGCCGCTGACGGCCGCGCTCGACGATCCCGCGTTAGGGGTCTGGGCCCAGCTCAATCTCGGCCTCGCCCTGCATGCACTCGGTCGCCTCGCCGAGGCGGAGCCGCATCTGCGAGCGGCCATGATGGCGCTGCCGGAGCAGGCGGAGCCGGCCTTCCGCCTCGGCACCATCGCCGGGCTGCGTGGCAATGCCGCCGACGCCGTGGCCCTGTTCCGCATCGCCCTGTCCCGCGACCCGCGCCATGTGCCGGCCCATGCCGCCCTTGCGGGCTTGGTGGATGTTCCGGCGGAAGCCCGCGCGCTGCTCACCGCGGCTCGTCGGATCGATGCGGAGGAGCCGGAACTCGTCCTGGCGCTGGCTCGCCTCGACCTAGCCGAAGGCCAGGCGGAGGCTGCTGCCAAGGGAGCCGCCACGGTATTGGCTGCCCGTACGGGCCATGCGGTCGCGGCCCGGCTCTTCGCCGAAGCCGGCATTGCCGCATGGGGTGCCGAGGCGGCACTCGCCGAGATTGATGCCCGTGCGGAGGCGGAGCCTTTCGCCGCAGGATGGCCTCTCGCTGCAGCCTCCGTGCATGAGGCCAATGGCCGGCCGGGTGCGGCCCTCGCCGAGTTGCGCACCGCCCACCTCCTGGCGCCGGACTCGCCGGACATCCTCGCCGCGCTGGCGCATGCCCTGGCCGATGCCGGGCTAACGACGGAGGCGGAACTGACGCTCCGCGCCGCGATCAAGGCGCGGCCCGCCGATCTCGATCTGCGCAACCGGCTGGCGACGGTGCTCTGGAAGGCCAATCGTCTCTCGGCCATGCTCGATATCCTGGCAGCCGCCATCGCCGATTTCGGGCCACATCCCACCCTGTTGCAGAATCAGGCCTTGGCGTTGAACACCATCGGCGAGCAGGAGGCTGCGCTCGCCGCCGCCGATGCATCGCTGGTCGGGGGAGGCGTGGCGGCGCTGGTCAACCGGATCGCAGTGTTGCCCTACCACCCCGTCGCCGGCACCGCCGCCAACTTGCGCGCCGCGGCCGAGGCGATTGACGCCGCGCTACCGCCGGTGGCGCCGCTTGCCGGCCGGCGCCGGCCGCACGGCGGGCGGCTTCGGGTTGGGCTGCTGTCGGGCGGCCTCGGCCAGCATCCGGTCGGATGGCTGACGCTGGCCGGGCTGGAGGCGCTCCCGGAGCGCGAGTTCGAGCTGACCGCCTATTCGCTCAAGCCGCGGCAGGACCCGCTCGCCGCCCGCTTCCGCGCCCGCTGTGCTCGTTGGCGCGAGGTTGGCGCGCTGGAGGATGCCGCCATTGCCGCGCTGATTGCCGAGGATGGCATCGACATCCTCGTCGAGTTGGGCGGTTATGGCGAAGGTGGCCGGCCCTTCGTGCTGCAGCACCGCCCGGCGCCGATGCAGGTGAAGTGGGTCGGCGCGCAATTCTCCACGCTCGGCCTCAATGGCTGCGACTGGATGCTGACCGATCGCTGGGAGACACCGTCCGGCTTCGAAGCCCACTACACCGAACAGCTGTTGCGACTGCCGGATGGCTATGTCTGCTACCTGCCGCCGCCCTATGCGCCGCCGGTAGCGACCCTGCCTGCGCTCGGCCTCGGTGCCGTCACCTTCGGCTGCTTCAACAACCTCGCGAAGCTGACGGCGCCGGTGCTCGCGGCCTGGGCGCGTATCCTTGCCGCACTGCCGGAGGCTCGGCTGGTGCTGCGCACCCATAGCCTTAGCGAGCCGGAAACGCGGGCGCGCACCGCCGGGCGGCTCGCCATGGCGGGGCTGCCGATGGCGCGGGTGGCGCTGGAGGGTGGCTTGCCGCATCGCGATCTCATGGCGGCCTATGGCGGGATCGATATCGCGCTCGACCCCTTTCCCTATACCGGTGGGTTGACGGTCTGCGAGGCGCTGTGGATGGGCGTTCCCGTCCTAGCCATGGCGGGGGACAGTTTCTGCGCCCGGCATGCGCTCAGCCATTTGAGCAATGTGGGTCTCGCCGATTGGGCGGTGGCGGATGCGGAGGAATATGTGGCGCAGGCGATCGCCCGGGCGCGGGATTTGCCAGCACTCGCTGCGCTGCGGGCCGGGATGCGCGAGCGCGTTGCGGCATCGCCGCTCACCGATGCGCCGCGCTTCGCCCGCGGCCTCGCCGCCGCCTTGCGTGAGGCGTGGGAGGAGGGCACTCGATAAAACGTCATAGAAGGTGGTTAGGCTTCTGGTAACCTTTGACTGGGCCGCCGCGAAGCAGGTCCTATCTCAGCGGAACCGTTGGGCCCTTCCGGCCGTTCCGGCTGCGTCTCGCGGGATAAAGAAGCAGGAACGCCGATGACCCTCCTCGATACCCGCGCCTCCGCCCTGGCCGACCGCTATGCTGCCATCCGCGACCGTACCGAGACGCTCGCCGCGCCGCTCTCGCCCGAGGACCAGACCGTCCAATCGATGCCGGATGCCAGCCCGACGAAGTGGCATCGGGCGCATGTCACCTGGTTCTTCGAGACCTTCCTGCTGTTGCCGCACCTGCCGGGCTACCGTCGCTTCCGCGAGGAGTTCGCCTTTCTCTTCAACTCCTATTACGAAGCCGCCGGTCCGCGCCTTGCCCGACCGAAGCGCGGGATGCTGACGAGGCCCTCCGCCGCCGAAGTCGGCGCCTACCGCGCCCATGTTGATGCCGCCATGGCCCGGCTGCTGGACAAGCCGCCGGCCGAGACCCTGCCGTTGGTCGAGCTTGGCCTCCAGCACGAGCAGCAGCATCAGGAGCTGCTGCTGACCGACATCCTGCACGCGCTGTCGCAGAATCCGCTGCTGCCGGCCTACGACACGGGCTGGCGGGAACCCGCCGCCGCCTCCGGCCCGGCCCGCATGCTCGACGGGTCGGAGGGTATCCATGAGATCGGCAGCACCGGCGGGGGCTTCGCCTTCGACAACGAGACGCCGCGTCACAAGGTTTGGCTCGATCCACACCGCATCGCCGATCGATTGGTGAGCAACGGCGAGTGGCTGGATTTCATGGCAGACGGCGGCTACCGCACCGCGACGCTCTGGATGAGCGAAGGCTGGGCCCGTGCCCAGGCCGAGGCGTGGCAGGCACCCTTCTACTGGCACCGGCGGGAGGGCGGCTGGAGCCAGTTCACCCTCGCCGGCGTTCATCCGGTCGATCCTGCCGCCCCGGTTCGCCACATCTCCTGGTACGAGGCGGAAGCTTATGCCCGCTGGGCCGGCCGCCGCCTGCCCACCGAGGTGGAATGGGAGGCGGCTTGCGGCCTGCCCGGCCTGCAGCAGGTTGCCGACACCGCCTGGCAGTGGACCGGCAGCGCCTATCGTCCCTATCCGGGCTTCCGCCCTTGGGAGGGTGCCGTTGGCGAGTACAACGGCAAGTTCATGATCGGCCAGATGGTGCTGCGTGGCGGCTCGCTCGCCACACCGCCGGGCCATGCAAGGCCCGGCTACCGCAATTTCTTCCCGCCCGAGGCGCGATGGCAGTTCACCGGCCTTCGGCTTGCGGAGGATGCGGCGTGAGCGCGGCGATGGATGCCCCGGCGGGGCAGCGCGCCGCCCTCATCGCCGATGCGCTGGCCGGCCTCACTGCGCCGCGCAAGACGCTGCCCTGCAAGTGGCTCTACGACGCCGAAGGCTGCCAGCTCTTCGAGGCCATCACCCGCCTGCCGGAGTACTACCCGACGCGGACGGAGGTCCGAATCCTGACCGAGGAGGCAGCCTCCATCGCCGAAGCGGTCGGGCCCGGCCGTGCCGTTGTCGAATTCGGGCCGGGCGACGGCGCCAAGGCGGCGCTGCTGCTCGCCGGCCTCGACCGGCCTGCCGCCTATGTTCCGGTCGATATCGCCCCGGAATGGCTGGAGGAGGCGGCGAGCCGGGTAGCCCTCGCGCGGCCTGGCCTGCCGGTGCTGCCGGTCGTGGCTGATTTCACCATGCCGTTCGCCCTGCCGAAGCGGCTCGGCGCGGCGCCGCGGCTCGGCTTCTTCCCCGGCTCCACCATCGGTAATTTCGAGCCCGAAGGAGCCGTTGCCTTCCTTTGCCGGGCGCGGATGACGCTGGGGGCGGGTGCGCGGCTGCTGCTCGGGGCCGATCTGGTGAAGGCGCCCGCCGTGCTGGAAGCCGCCTATGATGATGCGCAGGGCGTCACGGCCGCCTTCGATCTCAACCTCCTGCATCGGCTGAACCGTGAGGCAGGGGCGGATTTCGACATCGGCGCCTTCCGCCACCGCGCCGTCTGGAACGCGGCGCTGGAGCGGATCGAGATGCATCTGGTCGCCGAGCGGGCGCAGACGGTCCGGCTCGCCGGCCGCACCATCCGCTTCGCCGAGGGCGAGACCATCCATACCGAGAGCAGCCACAAGTACCGGCCGGAGCGCCTCGCCAACTTGGCCGCCTCCGCTGGCTGGCGCATAAGCCGCCACTGGACGGATGCGAAGGGGCTCTTCTCGGTATGGCTGCTGGACGCATAGGGACCGAGATCGCCAGCCATCGCGGCGGGGCGATCCTTTGGCCGGAGAACAGCCTTCTTGCCTTCCGCCAGGCGCTTTCCCTGCCGGCGGAGCAACTCGAGATCGACGTCCATCTCACCGCCGATGGCGAGGTCGCGGTCATTCATGACGCGACGCTCGACCGCACCACCGACGGCACCGGGCCGGTTCGTGCCCAGCCCATGGCGGCGCTGCGCCGACTGAGGCTCAAGGGCACGGATGGGGAAGGGGTGCCAGGCCTCGCCGAGGTCGTGGCGCTGGTGAAGCAGGCGGGACGCGTCCTCCGCCTCGAGATCAAGGCGGATGGTACCGGGCGCCCCTATCCTGGACTCGTGCCTGCCTGTCTCGCCGTGCTCGATGCCGGTGGAATTCGGGGCCGCACCGTGCTGATGAGCTTCGAGCCGATGACCGTTGCCGCCGCGGCGGCCGCCGGCGGCTTCCAGCGGCTGGTGCTGCTGATGGGCAGCCGGCCCTGGCACGGCATGGGGCCGGAGGGCGCCATCGCCCTCGCCCGCGCCTGCCATGCGGAGGAACTCGGCCTCACCATCGCCGACTGGGACGAGGCCTCGGTCGCCGCACTCCGCGACGCCGGGCTCGGGGTCAGCGCCTGGGGCACGAATGACGAATCCAGCATTCGACGCGGCTTCGCCCTCGGCATGGACGCCATAGCCACCGACGACCCGCCGCTCGCGCTCCGGCTTCGGGGCTGATAACGCATAAGGAACGGCCTGAAAGCCGCAGCCTCCCTTGCATCCGGCGCGCCGCGCGGCCATACCTAGCCGCAACGACGGCGCCATCAGGGACGCAACGGGGAGAACGATCCGGGTGACAGATTCCATCCTGGAAACCGAGGGGCTGACGAAGGAATTCCGGGGATTCGTCGCCGTCAACGGCGTCTCCCTGAAGGTCCGGCGCGGCAGCATCCATGGGCTGATCGGGCCGAACGGTGCCGGCAAGACCACCTGCTTCAACCTGCTAACCAAATTCCTCCAGCCGACCCGCGGGACGATCCGCTACGACGGCCGTGACATCACCGGCATGAAGCCGGCCGAGGTCGCGCGCCTCGGCCTGGTGCGGAGCTTCCAGATTTCGGCCGTCTTCCCGCATCTCTCGGTGCTGGAGAATGTGCGGGTGGCGCTGCAGCGGCAGCGCGGCGGCAGCTTCGACTTCTGGCGCTCGGAGGGGCTGCTGCGGCAGTTCGATGACCGCGCCATGGCGCTGCTCGAGGATGTTGGCCTGACCGGCTATGCACGTCTTCAGGCGGGCGAGCTGCCCTATGGCCGCAAGCGCGCCCTCGAGATCGCAACGACGATGGCCATGGACCCGGCGATGATGCTGCTCGACGAGCCTACAGCCGGGATGACGCATGAGGACGTGGACCGCATCGTGGCGCTGGTGAAGCGCGTTTCCGCCGGCCGCACCGTGCTGCTGGTCGAGCACAACCTGAAGGTCGTCTCCGGCCTCTGCGACCGCATCACTGTGCTCGCGCGCGGCAGCGTCCTCGCCGAGGGCGACTATGCCGAGGTGTCGCGCAATCCCGACGTGATCGCCGCCTATCTCGGCACCGAAGCTTCCCCGGAAGGAGCGATGGCCCATGGCTGAGACCCTGGAACGCGCCCGTCCCGGCAGCGCCGGCGCGCCGCTGCTCGAGGTCCGCAAGCTCGAGGCCTGGTACGGCGAGAGCCACGTCCTGCACGGCGTCGATATCGACGTGAACCCAGGCGAGGTGGTGACGCTGCTCGGCCGCAACGGCGCCGGCAAGACGTCGACGCTCCGCGCGATCATGGGCCTCACCGGCCGGCGCGCGGGCAGCATCCGCTTCGAGGGACGGGAGACGATCAACCTCCGCTCCGACATCATCGGCCGCGCCGGCATCGGCTATTGCCCGGAGGAGCGCGGCATCTTCGCCAGCCTCAACGTCACCGAGAACCTGATGCTGCCGCCCGTGGTCAAGCCAGGCGGGCTTGACCTGGGCACGATCTACAAGCTCTTCCCGAACCTGAAGGAGCGGGCGAACAGCCAGGGCACCAAGCTCTCGGGCGGCGAGCAGCAGATGCTGGCCATCGCCCGCATCCTTCGCACCGGCGCCAACCTGCTGCTGCTCGACGAGCCGACCGAGGGCCTCGCCCCGGTCATCGTCCAGCAGATCGGCGCCATGATTCGCGAGATCAAGGCGCGCGGCTTCACCGTGCTGCTAGTCGAGCAGAATTTCCGCTTCGCCCAGACCGTCGCGGACCGCCACTACGTGATGGAGCATGGCCGCGTCGTTGACATGGTCCGCAACGATGAGCTGAACGCCTCGCTCGGCCGGCTGCACGAATATCTCGGTGTCTGACCCCGCCTTCCAGGAGCCCGACCATCATGTCGCTTGACCGCCGCACTCTGCTGACCGGCGCCGCTGCCGCCCCCTTCGCCTTTGCGCGGGCGGGGCATGCCCAAGGGACGCCGACGCTGAAGATCGGCGTGCTGAACGACCAGTCCGGCGTCTACCGCGACATCTCCGGCCCGACCTCGGTTGCCTGCGTACGCCAGGCGATTCAGGATTTCGGCAGCCGCGGCTTCAATGTCGAGGTCGTCGTCGGCGACCACCAGAACAAGCCCGATGTCGGCAGTAACATCGCGCGGCAATGGATGGACCGCGACGGCGTCGACGTCATCGTCGATGTGCCGAACAGCGCGGTCGGCCTCGCGGTTGCAGGCGTGGTGCGCGAGAAGAACAAGGTCTACCTGAACTCGACCTCGGCGACGGCGGACCTGACCGGTGCGCAATGCTCGCCGAACACGGTCCACTGGACCTACGACACCTACATGCTGGCCAAGTCCACCGGCGGCGCCATGGTGAAAGCGGGCGGCGATACCTGGTTCTTCCTCACCGCGGACTATGCCTTCGGCCATGCGCTGGAGCGGGACACGACCAACTTCGTCAAGTCGGCGGGCGGCCGCGTCGTCGGCGGCGTGCGGCATCCGCTGAGCAACACCGACTACTCCTCCTTCCTCGTGCAGGCGCAGAGCTCGCGCGCCAAGGTCATCGGCCTGGCCAATGCGGGGACGGATACCGTCAATACGGTGAAGCAGGCGGCCGAGTTCGGCATCACCCGGCGCGGCACCAAGATCGCCGTGCTGCTGATGTTCCTGAACGACGTGCATGCGCTGGGGCTCCAGGCGGCGCAGGGGCTGGTGCTGACCGAGACCTTCTACTGGGATCTCAACGACCGCACCCGCGCCTTCACCAACCGGGTGAAGCCGCAGTTGGCGGGGTCGATGCCCGCCATGTCGCATGCCGGCTGCTACAGCGCCGTACTGCACTACTTGAAGACCGCGGCCGATATGGGCGCGGCGCAGGCGAAGCAGGATGGCGCGGCGACCGTCACCCGGATGAAGGCGATGCCGACGGATGACGACTGCTTCGGCGCGGGGCGCATCCGCGAGGACGGGCGCAAGCTGCACCCGGCCCATCTCTTCGAGGTGAAGGCGCCGGGCGAGAGCAAGGGCGCCTGGGACTACTACAAGCTGCTGCAGACGACGCCGGCGGAGGAAGCCTTCCGCCCGGTCGGCGAGGGCAGCTGCCCGCTCGTCCGCAGCTAGACGACAGACCATGGGAGACCGGGCGGCCATGCATCGCCCGGCCCCGTAAAACTGGGAGACGGACATGACGATCACGAGGAGAGGGCTGCTCGCAACCGGCGCCATGGCCACGGCGGCAACATCGCTGCCGCGGCTGACGCGCGCCCAGGCGGCGAATACCATCCGCATCGGCGTGCTGAACGACATGTCCGGCACCTACAAGGATAATACCGGCCCCGGCTCCGTCGCCTGCGCGCAGCAGGCGATCGCGGAGTTCGGCCAACAGGGCTTCAATGTCGAGCTGATCTTCGCCGATCACCAGAACAAGCCGGATGTCGGGGTGAACCTGGCACGGCAGTGGTACGACCAGGGCGTCGACATGATCCTCGACGTGCCGACCAGTTCGGTCGGCCTCGCGGTGAACAACGTCGCCCGCGAAAAGAACAAAGTGAACATCAACTGCGGCTCGGCGACCTCGGACCTGACCGGGGCGCAGTGTGCGCCGACCATGGTCCATTGGTCCTACGACACCTACATGCTGTCGAAGTCGACCGGCGGTGCCATGGTGAAGGCGGGCGGCGATACCTGGTTCTTCATCACCGCCGACTACGCCTTCGGCCATGCGCTGGAGCGGGACACCAGCAATTTCGTCAGGGCCTCGGGCGGCCGCGTTCTCGGCGCGGTACGGACGCCTTTCCCGTCCACGACGGACTTCTCCTCCTTCCTCGTCCAGGCGCAGAGCTCGCGGGCCAAGGTGATCGGCTTCGCCAATGCGGGGTCGGACACCATCAACTGCGTGAAGCAGGCGGCCGAGTTCGGTATCACCAAGCGGGGCACCAAGCTCGCGGCGATGCTGATGTTCATCACCGACGTGCATTCCATCGGCCTCGAGACGGGGCAGGGCTTGGTCTGCACCGAGAGCTTCTACTGGGACCTCAACGACCGCACCCGCGCCTTCACCCAGCGCGTGCTGCCGAAGATGCCGAACCTCTACCCCAACCAGATCCATGCCGGCTGCTACTCGGCGACGCTGCACTACCTGCGCGCCGTGCAGGCGATGGGCGTCGCCGCGGCCAAGGCTTCGGGCACCGAGGTGGTCAACCGGATGAAGGCGATGCCGACCGAGGACGATGCCTTCGGGGCAGGGTCCATCCGCGCCGATGGGCGAAAGATCTGCCCCTCCTACCTGCTCGAGGTGAAGTCCCCGGCGGAGTCGAAGCGCCCCTGGGACTACTACAAGGTCCTGCAATCCACTCCGGCCGGCGAGGCCTTCCGCCCGTTGAACGAAGGCGGCTGCCCGCTGGTGCGTAGCTGACAAGGAAGCGAGAGAAAGCGATGACCCCGACCCGCCGCAGCCTGCTGACCGCCACGGTCGGCGCCACGCTGATGCCCGCCCTGCCGCGCCTCGGCCGGGCGCAGGCCGCCAACACCATCCGCATCGGTGTGCTGAACGATCAATCCGGCGCCTACCGGGACATCTCCGGCCCCTACGGCATCGAATGCACCAGGCAGGCGGTGCAGGAATTCGGCAACAAGGGCTTCGCCGTGGAGGTGATCGCCGCCGACCACCAGAACAAGCCGGATGTCGGCGCCAATATCGCGCGCCAATGGTACGACCAGGGCGTCGACCTCATCCTCGACGTCCCCACCAGCTCGGTCGGGCTCGCGGTGAACAATGTCGCGCGCGAGAAGAACAAGGCCTACATCAACACCGGCTCGGCGACCTCCGACCTCACAGGAGCGCAGTGCGGCCCGACCACGGTGCACTGGATGTACGACACCTACATGCTGGCGAAGTCAACCGGCGGCGCCATGGTGAAGGCGGGTGGCGACAGCTGGTTCTTCATCACCGCCGACTATGCCTTCGGCCATGCGCTGGAGCGCGACACCACGGCCTTCGTCAGGGCGGCCGGCGGCAAGGTGAACGGCAGCGTCAAGTATCCCTTCCCGGCGACCTCGGACTTCTCCTCCTTCCTCGTCCAGGCCCAGGCCTCGCGGGCCAAGGTCATCGGCCTCGCCAATGCCGGCGCGGACACGGTGAACAGCATCAAGCAGGCGGCGGAATTCGGCATCACCCGGCGCGGGGTAAAGCTGGCGGCGCTGCTGATGTTCCTGCCCGACGTGCATGCCATCGGCCTGCAGACGGCGCAGGGGCTGGTGCTGACCGAGAGCTTCTACTGGGGCCTCAATGACCGCACCCGCGCAGTGACGGAGCGGTTGCGCCCACGTCTCAAGGATGTGAAGCCGAACATGGCCTCCATCGCCAACTACTCCTGCACGCTGCACTTCCTGAAGGCGGTGGCGGATATGGGTGTGGCCGCAGCCAAGGCTTCCGGCACCGAGATCGTCAACCGCATGAAGGCGATGCCCTGCGACGACGACGCCTTCGGCCCCGGCACCATCCGCGCGGATGGGCGGAAGCTCTGCCCCTCCTACCTGTTCGAGGTGAAGTCGCCGGCCGAAAGCAAGGCGCCGTGGGACTACTACAAGCTGCTTCAAACCACCCCGGCCGAGGAAGCCTTCCGTCCGCTCAACGAGGGTGGCTGCCCCCTCGTGCGGAGCTGAGGGCGATGCCGCTGCACCGCCGGGATGTATTGCTGGCCGGCAGCGGCCTTGCCTTGGCCGGCGGCCGGGCGAGGGCGCAGGGTGGGCCCTTGCGCCTCGGCGTCCTCACCGACATGTCCGGCCCCTACCGCGACCTGACGGGCCCCGGCAGCTTCGCCGGCGCCCGGCAGGCGGCGGAGGAGTTCTCCGCGGCGACCGGCATGGCGGTCGAGGTGATCGTCGGCGACCACCAGAACAAGCCGGATGTCGGTGCCAACATTGCCCGGCAGTGGTTTGATCGCGAGGGCGTCGAGGCGCTCGTCGACCTGCCGAACAGCGCCGTGGCGCTGGCCGTCTCCGGCATCGCGCGGGAGAAGAACAAGGTGGTGCTCGGCTCGGGCGTCGGCTCCACCGTCTTCACCGGCGCGCAATGCAGCCCGAACAGCATCCAGTTCACCTACGACACCTACATGCTCGCCAAGGGCACCGGTGACGCGCTGGTGAAGCAGGGCGCCGATAGCTGGTTCTTCATCACGGCCGACTACGCCTTCGGCCATGCGCTGCAGGCCGATACCTCGCGCTTCGTCGAGGCGGCGGGCGGCAAGGTGCTCGGCGCCACGCGCTATCCCTTCCCGGCGACGACGGATTTCTCCTCCTTCCTGCTCCAGGCGCAGAGTTCGCGCGCCAAGGTCATCGGCCTCGCCAATGCCGGGGCGGACCTCATCAACTGCATCAAGCAGGCGCGGGAATTCGGCCTGCTGCGGAGCGGGGTGAAGCTCGCCTGCCTGCTGATGACGGTCGTCGACAGCATCGCCCTCGGCCTGCCCGAGGCGCAGGGGCTGCTGATGACCGAAAGCTTCTACTGGGACCTCAACGACCGCACGCGCGCCTTCGCCGAGCGGGTGAAGGGCAAGCGGCAGGGCGCCGTGGTCCATGCCTCCTGCGCCGGCTGCTATGGCGTCACGCTGCACTACCTGAAGGCGGTGAAGGACCTTGGCCTCGAGCGCGCCCGCGCCTCCGGCCTCGAGGTCGTCAACCGCATGAAGGCGATGCCGACCGATGACGACGCCTTCGGCCCGGGGCGCATCCGCGAGGATGGACGCAAGCTGACGCCCGGCTATCTTTTCCAGGTGAAGTCCCCGGCCGAGAGCCGTGGCCCCTTCGACGTGCATAAACTGGTCGCCACCACCCCGGCCGAGGAGGCCGCCCGCCCGCTCGCCGAAGGCGGCTGCCCCTTCGTTCGAACTTAAGGACTCCCACGCCGCATGGACGACATCTTCGGCATCCCCGCACCGCTGCTCTTCGGGCAGCTGCTGCTCGGCCTCATCAACGGCGCCTTCTATGCGATGATGTCGCTGGGGCTGGCGGTGATCTTCGGGCTGCTCAACATCATCAATTTCACCCATGGCGCGCAGTTCATGATGGGCGCCTTCGCGGCCTGGATGCTGCTCGAATGGGCCGGGCTGAACTACTGGTGGGCACTGCTGCTGGTGCCCATCATCATCGGCTTCACCGGCGTGGTGCTGGAGCGGCTGATGATCAGCCGGCTCTACAAGCTTGACCACCTCTACGGCCTGCTGCTGACCTTCGGCCTCGGGCTCATCATCGAGGGCGTGTTCCGCAACCAGTTCGGCTCCTCCGGCCTGCCCTACCGCATCCCGCCCGAGCTTCAGGGCGCCTGGGACCTCGGCTTCATGTTTCTGCCGATCTATCGCGGCTGGGTGGTGATCGCGGCCCTCGTCCTCTGTCTCGCCACTTGGCTGCTGATCGAGAAGACGCGGCTCGGCGCCTATCTCCGCGCGGCGACGGAGAATGCGCCGCTGGTCCAGGCCTTCGGCGTCAACGTCCCCCGCATGGTGACGCTGACCTACGGCTTCGGCGTGGCGCTGGCGGCCATCGGCGGGGTGCTGGCGGCGCCGATCTATTCGGTGAACCCGCAGATGGGCACCAACCTGATCATCGTCGTCTTCGCCGTGGTGGTGATCGGGGGGATGGGCTCCATCTTGGGGTCCATCATCACCGGCTTCGGCCTCGGCATCGTCGAGGGGCTGACCAAGGTCTTCTACCCGGAGGCCTCGGCGACCGTCATCTTCGTCATCATGGCGATCGTGCTGCTGGCACGGCCCGCCGGCCTGTTCGGGAGGGCCTGACATGGCCGAATCCACCGCCATCACTGCCAACTCGATCCCGGCCCCCGCGGCCGAGGATCACGGCATCTGGGGCTTCTCGCGGGCGCAGTTCGGCGCGCTCGGGGTGATGCTGGCCGTGCTCGCCATTGGGCCCTTCCTGCTCTACCCCGTCTTCCTGATGAAGCTGCTCTGCTTCGCCCTCTTCGCCTGCGCCTTCAACCTGCTGATCGGCTATGTCGGGCTTCTCTCCTTCGGCCATGCCGCCTATTTCGGCATGGGCGGCTACCTTGCCGGCCATGCGGCGAAGGTCTGGGGGCTGACGCCGGAACTGGCCATCATCGTGGGCGGCGCGACGGCTGCGCTGCTCGGCGCCGTCGCCGGCTGGGTGGCGATCCGCCGCCAGGGCATCTACTTTGCCATGATCACCCTGGCGCTGGCGCAGATGATCTACTTCCTCTGTGTGCAGCTGCCCTTCACCGGGGGCGAGGACGGCATCCAGGCCATCCCGCGCGGCAGCCTGTTCGGCGTCATCCCGCTCGACCGGGACCTGACGCTCTACTGGGTCGTCGCCGGCATCTTCCTGCTGGGCTTCCTGATGATCCACCGCATCATCCACTCGCCCTACGGCATGGTGCTGAAGTCGATCCGCGAGAACGAGCCCCGGGCGATCTCGCTCGGTTACCGGACGGACGACTACAAGCTGCTCGCCTTCATCCTCTCCGCCGGGCTCGCCGGCGTGGCGGGAGCGACCAAGTCGATCGTCTTCGGCATCGCCACGCTGACAGACGTGCACTGGTCGATGTCGGGCGAGGTGGTGCTGATGACGCTGGTGGGCGGCCTCGGCACCGTCTTCGGCCCGGTGGTCGGCGCTGCGGTCATCGTGACGATGCAGAACTACCTGGCCGAGCTCGGCGCCTGGGTGACGGTGATCCAGGGCGTGATCTTCGTCATCTGCGTGCTGGCCTTCCGCCGCGGCATCGTCGGCGAGATCGGCAACTGGCTGAAGGTGAAGCTGTAAGCGGGGGGAGGGGGCCGAACGGCCCCCTTCCGTCAGCCTTCCTTGAAGAAGGGCTCGACCGTTCCCTTCAGCTTGATGGTCATCGGGTTGCCCTTGCGGTCGAGCGTCTTGCCGACCGCGACCCGCACCCAGCCCTCGCTAACGCAGTATTCCTCCACATTCGTCTTCTCCGCGCCGTTGAAGCGGATGCCGATGCCGCGCGAGAGCAGCTCGGCATCGTGGAAGGGGCTGCGGGGGTCGGTCGCCAGGCGGTCCGGCAGGGTTTCGGTCATGGCCTGTCCTTCGGGCATGTCTTGCATGGCGCGGTCATAGCCAGACCGCGCCGCGCCGCCAACCGCTTCAGGCCGCCAGCTCCCGGCTCCGGTCCCAGAGATTGGGCACCGCCTTGTTGTGATAGCCCGAGATGAAGGGCCGCGCCGCCCCCGTCGCCGGGTCGAAGACGCTGCGGGCGATGGCGCCGATATTGCCGCCATAGCAGTGGATGCTGATGCTCACGCGGTTGGCGAAGGCATTCTCCACCACATGGATGTCGTAGGTATCGGCCGAAACCGGCACCACCTCGCCCGGCCGCAGCCGGTCCACCTGGCCCGGGCGCATCGGCCCGCCGGCCGGGTCCGGACGCATCTCGGTCGAAACCTCCTCGCCCCGCAGCATGCCGACCAGGCCCCAGACGGTGTGGTTATGGACCGGTGTGCGCTGCCCCGGCCCCCAGACGAAGCTGACGACGCAGAAGCGCTCCGCCGGATCGCAATGCAGCAGGTATTGCCGGTAGGTCGGCCCGGCCTCAGCCATCTCGGCCGGCAGCCAATCATCATGGGCGACGAGGCCGCGCATCAGGTCGGCGCCCTCGTTCAGCCATTTGCGTTCATCGGCATGGGCATCGGCCAGCCGGGTCATGGCCTGGATGAAGCCTCGCAGCCTGATCAGTCCTGACATGTCAGTCCCTCCCTCAGGCATGGGAGCTTATCCCGGCTGCGCCGCATTGGAACGGGTTTCCGTGACGATGCGTTTTCAGGCCAGCAGGAAGGAGGCGCCGATGAGCGCGGAATTGTTGGTCCTCGCCGATGACGGCACCATCCCGAACAACCCGCGCCTGCCCGTACTGCTGTACCGTGGCGTAGTGCCGGCGGGCGGGCCTGAGGCGGCCGAGGCGCTCTTTGCCCGGCATGGCTGGCCGCCCGCCTGGCGCAACGGCATCTACCCCTATCACCACTACCACCCGAATGCGCATGAGGCGCTGGCCATCGCCCGGGGCCGGGTGCGGGTGATGCTTGGCGGGGAGGGGGGCCAGGCGCTCGACCTCGAAGCGGGCGACGTGGTGGTGCTGCCGGCCGGCACCGGGCATCGCAACCTCGGCGCCAGCCCGGATCTGCTGGTGGTCGGCGCCTATCCGCCGGGGCAGGCGCCCGAGGAATATCGCGGCCAGCCGGGCGAGCATGGCAGGGCCATTGCCGCCATCCCCGCTGTGCCCGATCCGCCGGGCGAGCCCGTCACCGGCGCCCCCTGGCCGCTGTGAGCACGTCGTGACAGGCTCGCCATTGGTGGAGGAGCCTGCCATGACCGAACTCTTCGAGATCCTGCACAGCACCCGCGCCATGCGCCGGCTGAAGCCGGACCCGCTGCCGGATGCACTGATCGCCAAGATCCTTCGTGCCGGCGCCTCTGCAGCGAATGGCGGCAACACCCAGCGCTGGCGCTTCCTGGTGGTGAAGGACCCCGCGATCAAGCAGGCGGTGCAGCAGTGGTACAAGCGCGCCTATGACGAGGTGATCGGCCCGCGCTATGCCGGCAGCGCACCGCCGCCCGGCACCACGGCGGAGCGCTATGCAAGGCAGCATGCCGCGGTCGAGTACCTGACAGAGCATTTCCACGAGGCGCCGGTCTGGATCGTCGCCTGCATCGCCGAGGAAAAGCCGACGCGGTGGTCCGGCGCCTCGATCTACCCGGCGGTGCAGAACATGCTGCTGGCGGCACGGGCGCTCGGCCTGGGTGCGACGCTGACGACGCGGCATCTGCTTTATGAGAAGGAAGCGGAGGCGGCGCTCGGCCTGCCTCCGGGCGTGCATTCCTATGCGATCCTGCCCATCGGCTATCCGATGGGCCGTTTCGGGCCGGTCGGCCGCGGCCCGCTCCGGGACATCACCTTTCTCGACCGCTGGGGCGAGACCTGGGACATCCCGGAGGAAGGGTGACGCCGCCTATCCGGCGACGAGCACCACGCGGCCGGTGATCTTGCCCTCCTTCAGCCGGTGCAGCACGGCATCGGCATTGCGTTGCGGCTGGTTCTCGACCGGGATCGGCGGGATCTGGCCCTGCTTGGCGATGTCGATGAGCGCCCGCAGCTCCTTGACGTTGCCGACATAGCTGCCCTGGACGGTGAGCGCCTTGATCGGCATGAGCGGCAGCGGGATGTTCATCTCGCCGCCGAACAGCCCGACCTGGACCAGCTTGCCGCCCTTGCGCAGCGCATCGAAGGCGAAGCGCGCGGTCTGGGTGCCGTTCACCAGGTCGACCACACCCGCGACCGGGCCGCCGCAGGCCTCGATGATGCGCTGGGTGGTGTCCTCGCCCGAGGCGAGCACGGTGTCGCTGGCGCCCTGCTTCTTAGCCGCTGCCAGCTTGTCCTCGGCGACATCGACGACGCAGATGCGGCGATGGCCGAGCGCCTTCAGGATGGCGATGGCGTTCAAACCGAGACCGCCGGCGCCGACCAGCACCACCGGCTCGTCCGGCTCCAGCGGCAGCAGCTTGTTGACCGCCGAATAGACGGTGACGCCGGAGCAGGCATAGGTCGCGGCGAGCGAGGGGTCGACGCCCTCGATGTCGATCAGGTGCTTCACATGCGTCGCCAGCACATGCGTGGCGTAGCCGCCGTTCTGGTAGACGCCAAGGCTGCGCCCGTTGAGGCACATATTCTCCTCGTCGCGCTGGCAGATGGCGCATTTGCCGCAGCCGACCCAGGGATAGACGACGCGGATATCGCCGACCTTGCTGCCCTGGCCCTCGGCCTCGGGCCCGAGCTTCACCACGCGGCCGACGATCTCATGCCCCATGGCGAGCGGCAGCTTCACGCCGCGATCGGTCAGCCGCATCTTGCCGCGGCTGCCGAGGTCGTACTCGCCCTCCCAGATATGCAGGTCGGAATGGCAGACGCCGGCATGCGTCACCTCGAGCAGCACCTCGGCGCCCTTGGGCTCGGGCGTCGGCATCTCGATTTCCTGCAACGGTTGTCCCGTCTCGACCACGGCCCAGGCGCGCATGAACTGTCCCTCCTTGTTCGTGCCGCCGATGGGACCGCGCCGCGCGCCGCCGGTCAAGCCGGGCGCGCGGCAACGGCCTCACATCGTCGGCGTTGCTCCGCGCAAAGGAGAAAGCGCATGAGCGAATTCCTGAGCCGCCTCGGCGGCGCAGCGCTGAACGACCTGAAGGGGACGCCCCTCGATGCCATCCTGAACCGGCTGATGGGCGGCCAAGCCGGCGCCTCCGGCCTCGAGGCCCTCGTCGAGCGGCTGCGCAGCGGCGGCCTCGCCGAGCAGGTCGCCTCCTGGGTCGGCACCGGCCCGAACCGACCCGTCTCGCCGCCCGAGCTCGAGCGCGCCCTCGGCGAGTCGGAGACCGGCGCGATCGCGCGCGAGGCCAATCTGGAGCGTCCGAACCTGCTGGAGATGCTGAGCCAGGCCCTGCCACGCCTGGTCGACGCGCTGACGCCGAATGGCGAGCTGCCGCGCGGCGAGGAGGGGGCGACCGCCCTGCCCGGCGCCGGCAATCTCACCGCCGGGATGCATAAGCCCGGCATCGGCGCGGGCGGCGAGGCGGGCATCGGCCGCTTCGGCCCCGCCCCAGCGGATGATGGCACCGCGCCGGCATCCGGCCAGGCATCCCCGCCGCTGCACAAAGGTTAGTCGGCGCGGATACTCCCCTGGCGGACGACACCGCGGTGGCGGCGGCGGCCAAGGCGAAGCCGGCGAGGGGCGCTCGGCGGCGCCTCAGTCGGGCCGGATGCCGTTCGCCCGGACGACGCGGCCCCAGGTCTCGATCTGCCGGTCGAGGAAGGCGGCGAAGTCGGCGGGCCCCTTCGGATCGACATCGACGCCGAGGGTGCCCGTCAGTCGCTCCTGAACGGCGGGCACCTTCAGCGCCTCGCGCAGCGCCGCCTCGAAGCGGGCGCGGATCGGCGCCGGTGTCCCCGCCGGGCCGAGCACGCCCCAGAAGGCCTCCGCCATCACCTTCACCCCAAGTTCCGTGAGGGTCGGCGCGTCGGGGGCGACGGTGGAGCGCTTCGCCCCGGTGCTGGCCAGCGGCCGGATCGCCTTGGCCTCGAGCTGGGGGACGAAGATCGTGCCCGTCGCGGTCGGCAGATCCACCTCGCCGGCGGAGGCGGCGACGCCGAGCGGCCCGCCGCCGCGATAGGGGACGTGGACGAGGCTGATCCCCGCCTCCTTCTCGACCAGCTTCATCGTCAGATGCGCCAGGGAGCCGTTGCCGATGGTGCCGTAGGTGATCGTCTCCGGCTTCGCCTTGGCTGCCGCCACCAGGGCGGGGAAGTCCCGCCAGGGTCGCGTATGGAAGGCGGTGATGACCATGGGCGAGGTGCCGATCAGCAGCACCGGCGCCAGGTCCCGCTGCGTGTCGAAGCCAAGATTGGGAATCAGCGCCGGGTTCACCGCATGGGTGTCGAAGACGAGGACCCAGCTGTTGCCGTCCGGCGCGGAGCGCGCCACGTCCCGCGTGCCGATCGCTCCCGAGGCCCCGGCCTTGTTCTCCACGACAACGGGCACGCCGAGCGCCGCCGAGAGATGCGGCTGCAGCAGGCGCGAGATGGCATCGACGCTGCCGCCCGGTGGGAAGGGGGCGACGAGGCGGACCGGCCCGCTGGGCCAGGCAGGCTGGGCAATGGCGGGCGCGGCGAGGACGAGCCCCGTGCCGAGCACGGTGCGGCGGGTCAGCATGGTTGGGACCTCCCTGTTTGCGCTTTTAGGCCGCGAAGCCGCCGCTGCGGTCAAGGCCGGCGATGGACGGCCGCCGCTCCCGCCCGCTAGCCTCGGCGGACAACCAAGAGCGACTCCGGAGGAAACCGTCCATGACGCTGCGCCGCTATCTCTGGCCGCTGGCCCTGCTGCCGCTGCTCGCCTGCGCCGGGCAGGACCGGGCCCCGACCGCCGCCGCGCCCTCGCGCCAGGCGGTGCTGGACGGCGCGCTGCGCCAGCAGGTCGAGGGCGGCAAGGTCGCGGCCATCTCCGCCATCGTCATCCGCGCCGATGGCGAGGTGCTCTACCAGGGCCATGCGGGCGGCGCGAATACCGACAGCCTCTTCCGCCTCGCCTCGATGACCAAGCCCGTCACCAGCGTCGCGGTGATGACGCTGGTGGAGGACGGCAAGCTGCGGCTCGACGATCCGCTGGCGAAGCACCTGCCGGAATTCCGCGGCCTGCGCGTGCGCGAGGCGAATGGCAGGCTTGTCGCTGCCCGTCAGCCGACGATCCGCGACCTGCTGCGGCACATGGGCGGCTTCTCCTACAGCTTCCTCAATGTCCCCGGTATGGTCGAGGCCTATGCGCGGGAGGGCGTGGATGACGGGCTGGCCGCGCCGGGCCGCACGACCCGCGACAACATGCGGCGCCTCGCGCGCGCGCCCTTGCAGGCGCAGCCCAACACGGTCTGGGCCTATTCGCTGGCGACGGATGTGCTCGGCGCCGTCGTCGAGCGCGTCAGCGGCAAGCCGCTCGATGCCTATGTCCAGGAGCGCATCGCCGGCCCGCTGCGGCTGACGAGCTTCGCCTTCCATGTCCCGGAGAGCTCGCGCCCGCGGATGGTGACGGCAATGCAGCCGACGCCGGAGGGGCTTCGCCCCATCCGCTCCGGCGACCGCGTGCCCTATCCGCTGACCCGCGGCACCTGGGTCTCCGACCCGGAGCGCGCCTTCAGCCGTACCGCCTATCCCTCGGGCGGCGCGGGGGCGACGGCGAACCTCGGCGACTATGCGCGCTTCACCCGCATGCTGCTGAACGGCGGCGAGCTGGACGGCGTGCGCATCCTGAAGGCGGAGACGGTGGCGGAGATGACGCGCGGTCAGACCGGCGGCCTGCCCGTCAACCTCCGCGGGCCGGGCTATGACTTCGGCTACGGCTTCAGCGTGGTGACGGACCCGGCGGCGGCGAAGACCCGCCAACCGGTGGGCACCTATGGCTGGGGCGGCATCTACGGCACCGGCTTTTTCGTCGATCCGGTGAACCGGCTGGCCACCATCGTCATGACCCAGACCGCAACCAATGGCGGCGCGGCGGCGAACGAGGTGCGCGAGGCCTTCTACGGCACCATGGCGCAGTAGCGCGGCGCGGGGCGGCTCAGAGCGGCCGCCCCGATCCGCCCGAGGCCTTGGCAGCCGTCAGCACGCGGCGGATCTCGCCCTCGGCCTTCTCCAGCTCCTTCGTGGCGCTGGCACGATGCGCCTGGGCCTCGTTGGCGATGCGGAGGCTGTCCTCGATGGTTGCCACCAGCGAAGCATTGGCGCGCTTCACCGCCTCGATGTCGAAGACGCCGCGCTCGATCTGCTGGCGCGCCTCGAGGTTGCCCTGGCGCAGGCGCTCGGCATTGCCGGTCAGCAGCTCGTTGGTGAGGTCGGTCGCCTCCTTCAGCGTCCGCCCGGCCTCGCGCATGTTCTGGATGGCGAGCGCCTGCGCCAGCTGCTGACGCCAGAGCGGCACGGTATTGGCGATCACGCTCTGGATCTTGGAGGCGAGCGCCTTGTCGTTCTCCTGAATCAGCCGGATCGAAGGCAGGGCCTGCATCGCCACCTGGCGGGTCAGGCGAAGGTCGTGGACACGCCGCTCCAGCTCGTCACGGGCGGTGCGCAGGTCGCGCAGCTTCTGCGCCGCCGTCGAATCGCCGCCCTCGACGGCCTTGGCCATGGCGGGGATCGCCTCACGCTCGACGCGGCCGAGCACGCTCTCGCCGGCGGCGATGTGGTCGCCCAGGGCGTGGAACCATTCAAGCGTCGCGGCATAGAGCCGCTCCAGCTTCTCGACATCCTCGAGGAGGCGGGTGCGGTGGGTGTCGAGCTTGTCGCCGACCGCCTCGACCTGGCCCTTGATGCTCTCGTAGCGCTGCAGGACGCGGGCCGTCTCCGCCCTGGCGCGGCCGAAGAGGCGTGCCAGCCAGCCGGTCTTCTCGCCGAGGCCGCGCATGTCGAAGCCGCGCAGCGTGCCGATCAGCGTCGAGAGGGTGACGCCGGCTTCGCCGGCCTCGCGGTTGCGGGCGCCTTCCAGCATGGCGTCGGCGGCGATGGTGGCGCGGTTCTGCGCGTCCTGGCCAAAGCGCAGGATGCTGGCGGGGTCGGCGACATCGAGCTGCGCCGCGAGCCGTGTCACCTCGGCTTCGCGCGGCGGCAGCACCGGCTCCAGCTCAACCGTCTTCTGTTCGACCATCGTCTGCTGGGTTTCGCTCATCGGAATCCTTCCTCGCGCAGGCGGTCGGAGAGCACCTTCACCTGGATGTCGAGCGCCGCGCTCTCCTCACGCGTCAGCCGCCCGCGGAGTTCCTGCGCCGTCGTTGCCAAATCATCGAGAAGGATGGGCAGCCCCTCGGGTGGCGCGGCGCCGGCCTCCAGGCGTTCGACGATACGTTCCAGCCCATCGAGGTGGACGGTCAGGAAACGCCGGGCCTGGGGCAGGCGGTCCGGATGGGCGGTGAGGTCGTCGAGCACGCCCTCCATCGCCGAGGCCACGCCCTGGAGCTTCCCATCGCCGCGCCGCGCCGCCACCGCCTCGATGCGGGCGAGGCGCAGGCGGCTCTCCTCGATCGGGCCAGGGGGCGGCGGGGGAGGCTCCGGCGGCGGGGGCGGGGCGGTCTCGGGCAGGGCCTGGTACATCATCCGCGTACCGAAGAGGGCGCCGGTGGCCATGATGAGCGACATCGGAATCCCGAGATGCCCGGCCATCTGCGCGGAGAGCCCGGTGCCGACGGCCATCAGCCAAGCCGCGCGGTGCGAATCGCCCTGGCGGCCGCGCCGCAGGGCGCGTGCGGCCAGCAGGCTGCCGCCGAAGCCGAGCGCGGCACCGGTCACGCCCCGCTCATTGCCGTCGATGGCGAAAAGCAGCGCGGCCGGCAGCAAGGGAGAGGCGAAGATCGGCAGCGCCAGCCCGCGCCAGCGGGTGCGGAGCCCGATCCAGGCGCCGAGGGCGCGGTCCAGCATCAGTCGAAGAACCCGCCGATGCTGCGGAAGAGCGCGATGATGCCGACCAGCCAGGTGGTGGCGGTCAGCAGAACGCCGCCCCAGGCCCAGACCAGCGGCGTGGTCAGCGGCGGGGAGGCGGGGAGGGTGGTCACGTTGCGTTCGGCCATTGCGGGTCGTTAGATCGCCATCGGGGAGGCCGGGATCAAGCCACCTTCCCGGGCGGAACGTCACGGAAGGACGATTTTGATGGAGCAGATCGCAGTGGTGGGCGCCGGGCTGATCGGCCGCGCCTGGACCATCGTCTTCGCCCGAGCGGGCTACCCCGTCCGGCTCTGGGACAAGGCGCCTGGGGTGGCGGAGCGGGCGCTGGCGCTGATCGGCGAGAGCCTGGCCGATCTGCATGCGGCGGGGCTCGTCACCGAGCAGCCGTTCATCATCACGGCGCGCGTCACGGCGGCGGCGACGCTGGCGGAGTGCGTCGCGGGTGCTGCTTATGTGCAGGAGAACGGGCCGGAGCGGCTCGGGCCGAAGCAGGAGCTGTTCGCCGAGCTGGACCGGCTTTGCGGTCCGGAGGTGGTGCTCGCCTCGTCCACGAGCGGCATTCCGGCGAGCGAGTTCACCGGGAACCTCGCGGGGCGGGGGCGCTGCCTCGTCGCGCATCCGGTGAACCCGCCTTACCTCATCCCGCTCGTCGAGCTGGTCGGCGCCCCTTGGACCGATCCGGCCGTCGTGGCGCGGACGCGAGGGTTGATGGAGCGCGTCGGGCAGGTGCCGGTGACGGCGCACAAGGAGACGCGGGGCTTCGTGCTCAATCGGTTGCAGGCGGCCCTCGTCGCGGAGGCTTTCCGCATGGTGCGCGACGGGGTGATGTCGGCCGAGGATGTCGATGCCTGCGTGAAGGACGGGCTTGGGCTGCGCTGGTCCTTCATGGGGCCCTTCGAGACCATCGACCTCAATGCGCCGGGCGGCGTCGCCGATTACGTCGAGCGGTTCGGGCCGCTGATGGGAGGCATCACCGAGGAGCAGACGCCCTATCTCTACGACCGGGAGACGGTCGGGCAGGTCGCCGGGGAAAGGCGGGCGGCCTTGCCGCTCGATGGCATCGAGGGGCGGAGCGCCTGGCGGGACCGGCGGCTGATGGCGCTCATCGCGCATAAGCGTGGGCAGTCTTGACCGAGCGGTCCGGCGGGAGTTGCCTTTCCGCAACCAGAGGGAGGAACGTGGCCATGCAGGCGATCGGCAGGCTGCTGGATGAGGCCGTGACCAGTGGCGCCGTGGCCGGCGTCGTCGCCGTCGCGGGCAATGCGGCGGGGACGTTGTTCGAGGGCGCGGCCGGCTTCCGCTCCGCGGCGGGCGGCGAGGCGATGACGCTCGATACCGTCGGCTGGATCGCCAGCATGACCAAGGCCATCACCAGCGTCGCGGCCCTTCAGCAGGTCGAGGAGGGCCGGCTCACGCTTGATGAGCCGATTGCCGAGGTCCTGCCCGACCTCGCCAGTCCGCGGGTGCTGGAGGGTTTCTCCGCGGCCGGCGAGCCGATCCTCCGTCCGGCCCGCGGCGCCGTCACGCTCCGCCAACTGCTGACCCATACCAGCGGCTTCAGCTACCCGATGTGGAACGCCGACATCGGCCGCTACATGCAAATGACGGGCATCCCCGGCGTTGCCTCGCGCAAATTACAGGCGCTGGCCCTGCCGCTGGTCGCCGACCCGGGCACGGCCTGGCACTACGGCATCGGCATCGACTGGGCGGGCCTCGCCGTCGAGGCCGTCACCGGGCAGCGGCTCGGCGATGTGATCGAGGAGCGCATCACCGGGCCGCTCGGGATGCACGACACGAGCTTCCGCCCCGGCCCCGAGCAGCGCGCACGGCTCGCGGCGATGCACAGCCGTCGCGTGGATGGGCGGCTTGGGCCCATCCCCTTCCCGATTCCGGAGGAGCAGGAATTCGACATGGGCGGCGGCGGCCTCTACGGCACGGCGCCCGACTACCTTCGCTTCTGCCGCATGGTGCTGAATGGCGGGGCGCTGGACGGAGCCCGCATCCTCGAGCCCGCCACCGTAGAGGCGCTCGGCCGCAACCAGATGGACGAATTACTGGTCGGGCCGCTCGCCACGGCGCAGCCAGGCGTTTCGCATGATGCGGAGTTCTTCCCCGGGCAGCGGAAGCGGTGGAGCCTCGCCTTCATGCTGAACGAGGAGGCGCATCCCATGGGTGGGCGCTCGGCCGGGAGCATGGCCTGGGCGGGGCTCGGCAATACCTATTACTGGATCGACCCGGCGCATGACCGCTGCGGGGTGCTGCTGACGCAGAGCTTTCCCTTCGCCGATCCGCGGGTTCTCGACCTGCTGGCGGCGTTCGAGCGGGCGGTGCATGCGGGTTGAATTGTTGAGACGGGCCGGCGCCAGGGTGTTGAAAACCCTGGCGAAACGGCGGGAATTTTAGATTTTAGGGTTTGAGGCGGTTTGCAGCGCAGTACCACCTTGGGCAGATGTTCCTAATAGCAGGCTTGGGGCGGCGGCGGCAAGGGGTTATGATCGGGGTCGTCACAACCCAGGCCCCGGACCCCCGCATGCTCATCCGGCAAGGCGATGCCAGGCCGCTCGCCGCCGACCGCAACCTCGCCTGCACGCTGGCGCTCGCGGCGGGGGCGTTGAACACGGTCGGCTTCTACAAGATCGGCATCTACTCCTCGCATATGACGGGGGCGGTCTCGACGCTGGCGGACCGGCTGGCGCTCGGGGACTGGGCGGGGGCGATGGTGTGCCTCGGGCTGGTCACCTCCTTCGTCGCCGGGGCGGCGGCCTCGACCCTGCTGGCGAATGAGGGGCAAAGGCGGGGGCTCGCCGGCATCCATGCGCTCAGCATCATGGCGGAGGCGGTGCTGCTGGCGGGGCTGGCGGCGGCGGATGCCTGGGTGCCGCAGCTCTGGGGCGGGCTCGGCTTCGTGCTCGGGATGAGCGCGCTGATGGGGCTGCAGAACGCGGTGGTGACGCGCATCTCCAATGCGCGCATCCGCACGACGCATGTGACGGGGATGGTGACGGATATCGGCATCGAGCTCGGCAACCTGCTCGACATCGCGCTGCGAAGGCGCCGGCGGGCGGAGGCGGCGGTCAACCGTCAGCAGATACGGTGTCCTTGCGTCGGGAGTAACAGGTGTGCTCATCAACCGATCGAAGGCTTTTATAACCGCGTATTGGCTGAGTCGGGTTTCGTTGGCTGAAAATGTGGCGATGTCTGGATCGAAGTCAGCTAAGCGAATCTTCGTTAGGCTTTTGAAGCCGCCCAAGGAAACATGATGGCCGGGATGTGGTCTGATTTCGGCGCACGCGGTTCCAGAATCTGAGGCAAGATAGAGCATTGACACACCGGCCCGATTCAATCGGCCGGCCCCAGCGTTGATGGGGGGCGGCGCTCCGATTTCGTTGCCGAACCACGGCTGGTATAATATATCAGCGTGCCATCCGAAGTTAAATCTCTGATAGATCTGTTTGTAGCCAAGGCGAGCACGGAACCAAACATCCCCCTCGGGTAACTCGGTAGTGATGTCCCCCAAGAATGGATCGATCATCGCTTCAAGTGCAGGTTCCACTTCAAAAAAGTTCTCTTTCAGCAACCTGCTCTGCAGATCGACAAATTCCTCCGGATCTGTGCGGGAAATTGCCCGAGCAACCAGCCGTGTGTCGTCGTCGAAACCGGCGTATACTGAAATGCCTTTGTCTGGATCGGGATATGGCGGCCAATCGAAAGTCTCATGAAACAGATCGAGATAATCTTCGGTGGCAGGCGGTTTGACCACAAGATTATCATTACTTTTAAATAAACCGAGAACCGAATCCCCTCCCCAGTGATGGTTGTATTCAAATTCATCCCAATAGTATCGGACCAAGCTTCGGATAAGCATAATTATCGGTTCGATGCGATCAGGATTTCGGACTTTTGCATCCGATTTCCCGCAAAAAGCACAAAGCCCAATGACGCTATCACCCTCGATAAGTCGCTTGAGGCTGGGGTGGAGCGCACAATCAGCGCACAGGCTTACCCGAAGATTCGGCTCGTCAAAAGCATCCACGGCCAGCGTAACTCCGTTGCGGCAACGATAAAGATTTAGCACCGCGGTTCGATTGCAGTTGAGGGCGATTCATCTCGCCGAAATGGATTAGGTGGAACGATCTAGACCCCGACGCCAGATCAGAGCGCGGAAGGCGTTCTTCAGCCGAACATGAAGGACCGCTTATCGCCTGTAAGGCTTGAAGCGTAGCAACCATAGCGGCCGTTCTGCTCCGGACCAAACCCAGCCACCCGGGTCGATGATGAGTGGGTTTGTTGCGGGTCGAAACAGCCAGCGGTGACCGAGTTCTTACCCTACCGCCGTTCCCCGCGCGGATCGAGCGCGTCACGCAGCCCGTCGCCCATCAGGTTGAAGGCGAGGACGACGAGGAAGATCGCGAGGCCTGGGAAGATCGCCAGCCAGGGCGCCTGGGTCAGGAAGCGCTGGGCGCTGTTCAGCATGCTGCCCCAGGAGGGCGCCGGCGGCTGCTGGCCAAGGCCGAGGAAGCTCAGCGAGGCTTCGGCGATGATGGCCTCGGCGATGGAGAGCGTCGCCTGCACCAGCAGGGGCGGGATGATGTTCGGCAGGACATGGACGAGACCGAGGCGCCAGGGCGGGTTGCCGAGGGCGCGGGCGGCCTCCACCCAGTCGGTGGCGCGGGCGTCGAGCGCCATGCCGCGGGCGAGGCGGACGAAGATGGGCGAGGCGGTGATGGCGATGGCGAGCATCGCATTCTCGAGCGCGGGGCCGAGGAAGGCGGCCAGCGCGATGGCGAGGATGAGGAAGGGGACGGAGAGCATGGCGTCGGCGATGCGGGCGATCAGCGCATCCACCCAGCCGCCGGCGAGGCCGGCGAGCAGGCCGATGGGCACGCCGATCAGCAGGGCGACGCTGACGGAGAGGACGCCGGCCGCCATCGAGGCGCGGGCGCCGTAGAGCACGCGCGCCAGCACGTCGCGGCCGTTCTCGTCGGTGCCGAACCAGTGGGCGGCGGAGGGCGGCTTGCGGATCGCCGTCCAGGAGGTCTGCAAGGGGTCGGCGGGGGAGAGCCATGGCGCCAGCAGCGCGGCGAGGATGAAGAGCACCACGACGATGAGGCCGAAGACGGCGAGGCGGTGGCGGAGGAAGCGGCGGAGCGCGCGACGCGCCGGGCTGTCGGCGGTAGCGCTCATGCGGTGCGCAGGCGCGGGTTGACCGCCATGTAGAGCAGGTCGGCGACGAGGGAGAGGCCGGTGAAGATCAGCGCCGTCGCCATCACCACGCCCTGCACCACGGGGTAGTCGCGGTTGAAGACGGCATCGACGATCAGCTTGCCGAAGCCGGGGATGGTGAAGATCTGCTCGGTCAGCACCGCGCCCGCGAGCAGCCGGCCGAATTCGATGGTGCCGAGCGTGACAACGGGGATCAGCGCGTTGCGCAGCGCATGCCGCCCGACGACGGCGCGCTCGCCGAGGCCCTTGGCGCGGGCGGTGCGGACATAGTCCTGGCCGAGGGCGCCGAGCATCGCCGCGCGGGTGTGGCGCATCAGCACGCCGGCGATGCCGGAGCCGAGGACGAAGGCGGGCATGATGGTGGTGGCCAGGCTCTGCAGCGGGTCCTCCCACAGCGGCACGTAGCCGGAGGGGGGAAGCCAGCCGAGCTGCACGCTGAACAGCAGGATCATCATGATGCCGAGCCAGAAATTCGGCGTCGAGATGCCGAAGAGGGCGACGGCGTTGACCAGCCAGTCGGTCGGGCGGTCGCGGCGGACGGCGGAGAGCACGCCGGCGGGGATGCCGATGGCCAGCGCGATGAGGAAGGCCGTCACCGCGAGCTGGAAGGTGACGGGGAGCTTCTCGAGGATGAGCTTCGCCACCGGCTCGCGGATGCGCCAGGAGAAGCCGAAATCGCCCTGCACGGCACGGGTGATCCAGTGGAGGTATTGCTCCGGCAGGGGGCGGTCGAGGAAGAGCTCGGCCCTGATCTGCGCCAGCACCTGCGGGTCGCCGCGCTCCTCGCCAGCGAGGATCAGCGCCGGGTCGCCGGGCATGAGCTGCTGCAGGCCGAAGATCAGCACCGAGAGGATGAGCAGCGTCGGGATGATCTGCCCGAGGCGGCGGAGGAGCCAGGGGAGCATCTAGTTCAGCCTGAGGCCTTGAGGGCGGATCAGGCCGTCGGCGACGGGGACGAAGCCGCTGAGCCGCGATGTGTGGGCGACGATGTTCTTGCGGTGCCAGAGGATGATGCGGCTGCGGTCCCCGCGCAGGGCGATCTCGAAGATGCGGCCGTAGAGGGCGCGGCGGGCGGCGACATCGTTTTCGGTGCGGGCCGCATCCAGCAGGCGGTCGACCTCGGGATTGGCGTATTTGCCGTCGTTCTGGCCGCCCTGGCTGTGCAGGAAGGTCCAGGTGTTGCCATCGGGGTCGACACGGCCGGACCAGGCGATGAGGTAGGCCTCGAACTCGCCGCGGTTGGCGGCCTGGAGGCTCGAGGCGAATTCCATGGTGTTCAGCTTCAGGGCGAAGCCGGCCTCCTGTACCATGGCCTGGATCACCTCGCCGGCCTGGCGGAGGTCGGGGCTGTTCGGCACCGTCATCTCGACCGGCACGGGCGCCGTGACGCCAGCTTCGCGCAGCAGGGTGCGGGCGCGGGCCAGGTCGCGGCCCTCCGGGCGGAAGGCCGGAACGTGATAGGGATTCCCAGGCGGAATGGGCTGCGCCGTTGGCGTGTAGGCACCCTCGTAGACCACCTGGTTGACGGCATCGCGGTCGATGGCCAGCTCGAAAGCGGCGCGGATGCGCGGGTCGCGGGCGATAGCGGCGTTGGCGCGCGGCCCGTTGCCGATGTTGAAGACGATGCTCTGGTAACCGAGCTCGTCATAGGCGGCGACGCGGAGCCGCCGGTTGGCCTGCACAGCCTTCACATCGTCCGGCTCGATGGTCTGCACCATCTCGAGCGCGCCGGATTGCAGGTTGGCGAGGCGGACGGTGCTGTCGGGGATCGGCAGGAAGGTGATGCGCGGGATGTGGATGCGCGCGGCATCCCAGTACCCATCGAAGCGCTCCACCACGATGCGGTCCTGCGCCACGCGCTCGACCAGGCGGTAGGGGCCGGCGCAAACGGGCGCATTGCCGAAACTGCGGCCGGCAGCCTCGGCAGCCTTCGGGCTGACGATCATCCCGGCGCGGTCGGTGAGCTGGGAGAGGAAGGGCGAGGAGGCGACCTTGAGGCGGATGCGGAGGGTGCGCGGGTCGATCACCTCCACGGACTCCATCGCGCCGATCTCGCTGCGGCGGAAGCTGCCGGACAGCGTGAGGTGGCGGTTGAGCGAGTAGCGCACGGCCTCCGCATCCATCGTCTCGCCATCGTGGAAGCGGACGCCCTCGCGCAGGGTGATGCGGAGCGTCTTCGGGTCCTCCCAGGCATGGCCGGTGGCGAGCTGGGGCACGATCTCCAGCTTCTCATTGATGTCGAAGAGCTTGTCGCAGAGCGTGGCGAAGACGATGCGGCCGACAAAGGTGCGGGCGAGCGTCGGGTCGAGGATGTCGGGATCCTCGCGGAGGCCGATTCGGAAGGTCTGCGCCTCGGCCACGGCGCTCAGCGCCAGGGAGGCGAGGGCGGCGAGGAAGGTTCGGCGGATCATGCGCTGCTCCCGGCAGGCTGGAAGAAGGATTGCAGGCGGCGGAGGCGCTCGCCGCCGGGCTCGGCCTCGCGCAGTGGCGGGGCGGGGGGCAGGCGGTCCTGCAGGTGGCAGGCGGCGCGGTGGGCCTCGCCGGCGAGGGCCGGCGCCTGCTCGCGGCAGATGGCCTCGGCATGGGGGCAGCGGGTGTGGAAGCGGCAGCCGGCAGGCGGGGCGATGGGGCTTGGGACATCGCCCTCGATGGGCGGGGACTTGATCCCCCGCCCGGGGACGGCGGCGAGCAGGGCGCGGGTGTAGGGGTGGCGGGGAGCGGCGAAGAGCGCCTCGGCCGGGCCCTCCTCGACCAGGCTGCCGAGATACATGACGGCCACGCGGTCGGCGATGTGGCGCACCACGCCGAGGTCGTGGCTGATCAGGACGAAGGTGAGGCCGAGGTCGCGGATCAGGTCGGCCAGCAGGTTCACCACCTGGGCCTGGACCGAGACGTCGAGCGCGCTCACCGGCTCGTCGCCGATGACGAGGCGGGGGCCGCTGGCGAGCGCGCGGGCGATGGCGATGCGCTGGCGCTGGCCGCCGCTGAACTCGTGCGGCCAGCGGCGGGCGGCTTCGGGGCGGAGGCCGACGCGTTCCAGCAGCTCGGCGACGCGGGCGGCCTCGCCGGCGCGTGGGGTGATGCGGTGCAGGCGGAGCGGCTCGGCGACCGCGGCGCCGACCGTCATGCGCGGGTCGAGGCTGGCGAAGGGGTCCTGGAAGATCAGCTGCATGTCGCGCCGGCGGGCGCGGAGCGCGGCGGGGGAGAGGGTGCGGAGGTCCTCGCCCTCGAACAGGACGCTGCCGCTATCGGGCTCGATCAGGCGCAGCGCGAGGCGGCCGAGGGTCGATTTGCCGCAGCCGCTCTCGCCGACGATCGCCAGCACCGAGCCGCGGGGGATGGCAAGCGACACGCCGTCGACCGCGCGGACGGCGCCGCGGCGGCGGCCGAGCGCGTCGCGGAGCGGGAAGTGCTTGCGGAGGCCGCGCAGTTCCAGCAGCGGCTCGGTCATGCGGCGAGCACGCGGTCGAGCGGGGCGCGCCAGCAGGCGGTGGCGTGGCCCGGTTCCACCTCGGCCAAGGGGGGCTGGCGGGCGCAGTCGGCGCCGCGGAAGGGGCAGCGGGGGGCGAAGCGGCAGCCGTCCGGCGGGTGGAGGAGGTCGGGGACGGTGCCCTCGATGCTGGCGAGGCGGGAGGGGCCGCCCTCGATGCGGGGGGCGGCGCCAAGCAGGCCGACAGTGTAGGGGTGCTCGGGGCGGGCGAAGAGACGGGCAGCGGGAGCGCGCTCGGCGATGCGGCCGGCATACATGACGACGACATCGTCGGCATGGTCGGCGACGACGCCGAGGTCGTGGGTGATGAGCACCACGGCCGTGCCGGTCTCGCGCTTCAGCTCGTCGAGCAGGGCGAGGATCTGGGCCTGCACCGTCACGTCGAGGGCGGTGGTGGGCTCGTCGGCGATCAGCAGGCGCGGGCGGCAGGCGAGCGCCATGGCGATCATCACCCGCTGGCGCATGCCGCCCGAGAGCTGGTGCGGGTATTGCCGGGCGCGGCGGGCGGCGTCGGGGATGCGGACGCGGTCGAGCAGGGCGACGGCGCGGTCGTGGGCAGCGCGGTCGCCGAGGCGCTCATGCAGCCGCAGCACCTCGGCGACCTGCTCGCCGGCGGTGAAGGCGGGGTTGAGGCTGGTCATCGGCTCCTGGAAGACCATCGCGATCTCCCGGCCGCGGCGGCGGCGCCATTCGGCCTGGGCGAGCGTCGCCATCTCGCGTCCGCGCAGGCGGATGGAGCCGGAGAGCCGGGCATTGGGGGGCAGCAGGCCCATCGCCGCCAGGGCGGTGACCGACTTGCCGCAGCCGCTCTCGCCGACCACGGCCAGCGTCCGGCCGGCTTCCACCGCGAAGGAGACGCCATCGACGGCCCGGAGCGGGCCGCGATCGGTGCGGAAGGTAACGGCAAGGTCCCGGATCTCGAGGACCATCAGCCGGGTGTGCGGAAGCGCGTCATCCCCTGGACAGTGACATGCCGGCGGATGGGCGCAAGACGCGATCGCCTAGCGCGCGGTGCGGGCCTGGGCGGTGCGGAGCGGGGCGAGGCCCTGCAGGCTGTAGCCGCGGGCGCCGTGGCCGTCGGGCATCTCGGCGACCTGCTCGTAGCGGGCGCTGCGGTGAAGCTGCATGCCGGCATAGGCGGTGCCGGCAGTCACGCCGTCATCCGGGCGGTTGTAGATGAAGCCGTAGGTCGGATAGACGCGGCCAAAGGCGTTGTCGTTGTAGCCGGACTGGACGCGGACCTCTGACCAGTCATTGGCGTGCGACACGTCGATCACGCTGACATCCTGCATCACCGAGCCGCGACGGATGCCGGGACCGCCCCAGTTGGCGTGGTCGATGCGAACCTCGCGCGGGGCGACCACGCGGCGGACCACGGCGACATGGCCACGGGACATGCCGCCCGTTGCGCGGAAGGCCATGACGGAGCCGGGCTCCGGCCGCTGGCCGCGATCATAGAGGCCCGCGGCGTTGGACCACCAGTCGCCGCCATTGCCGCTGACCTGCATGCCGGTGACGGCACGGGCATAGGGGACGCAGGAAATGCCGCCGCTCTCGGCCGGGGCGGCGGCGAGGCGAACCTGGCTGCGGCGGGCGGTGCGGAGGCGGCTCGCGGCCCGGTGCCGCACGGCATGCGCCTGATGCGCTGCAATGCCCACCTTCTGCACCGTGTCCCGGCCAGGGCGCTGCTGGGCCTGGTCCCGCTGCGCGGCCATGGCGTCGCCCGACGCCGCCAGCGCACCGGCCACCACGCACCACGCCATTGCCGTACGATGCATCCGCATACCCATCCCCCTGCACGGCACGCGGGCCGCTTTTTCTCGCGATGCCGTAACCTCGCGACACAAATGGGGTTATCCGGGTCACAAATGTCTCGCGCAACCGGGAGCGGCGAAACCCCGGGAAATCCAGCGTGATTTATCGGAAGGGCGGTCGGTTACTGATCCGTGAACGGAGAATCGTCCTAGATATAGTCTCAAAAATGAGTCTTGCCACAGTGTGATGGCTGGTGTGCAACAGTCGCGAAAAGGGCGGCACCGAAGGGTGCCGCCCATGCGAGTCCTGCCCGTTCAGCGGCAGGCGGTGACCATGATCTCCACCAAATGGCGAGGATCGGCCATGTTTGCCTCAACGCAAGCGCGAGCGGGGCGGCCGGCATCGCCGAGCCACTCGACCCAGACCTTGTTCATCGCGTCGCGGTCGGTGATGTTCTTCAGCCAGATCTGCGCGGTCAGCAGGCGGGTGGTGTCGGTGCCGTTGGCTTCGAGCGCAGCGGTGATCTTGGCGAGGACCTGCTTCGTCTGGCCGGTGACGTCCAGCGAGAGATCGTCGGCGGTCATGCCGGCCAGGTAGACGAAGTTGTGGTACTCGACGGAACCCGAGAGAATCGTGTTGCTGCCCTGGCGGGTGATCTTCGACATCGGCTGCCCCTCCTTTAAGGAAGGGCCGTTCTAGGGCCCGGCCAAGGCAGCGACAAGTCAGGCGACCGCGTAGGTGCTGCCGGAGGCGGCCGCACCGATCATTGTCTCGAAGACGGCGACGCCGTGGATCGCCTGTTCAACCGGCAGCGGATAGGCGGGGCCGCCGGCCGCGGCGGCGGCGAAGGCTTCCAGCTCGGCGGCTTCGATATCGACCTTGTCGAAGTCGCGGGCCCAGCCCTGGCCTTCGACGGGGGTGAAGACCAAGCGGTCCTGGCCTTGCATCTCCAGATGGCCCTTGGTGCCGAAGAGGGCGACGCGCCAATAGCGCGCGGTCAGCGAGAGCGTGGCGAAATTGCAGGTGGCGCCGGAGGCGAAGCGAGCGAGCATCGCCGTGGTGTCGTCGATATGTGGCGAAACGCGGGGGAAGGACTGCACGGTCACTTCCGCGACGGGGCCCATCAGGTTGATCAGCATGTCGATCATGTGGATGCCCATGGCGCCCATGCCGCCGAGCGGGCTTTCCTCGCGGTCGGCGCGCCACATGCCGGGCTTCCAGCCGAAGGCGCCGGGGCCGCTGATATGGCCTTCGGCATGGAGGACGGTGCCGAGTTCGCCGGCGGCGAGCATGCGCTTCGTCTCGAGCGTCGCGGGGAGGAAGCGGCGGTTGTGGCCGAGGGCGAGCACGACGCCGGCCCGGCGGCAGGCGGCAACGCAGGCTTCGGCGCTCGCCTTGCTGAGTGTGAAGGGTTTCTCAACGAAGAGATGCTTGCCGGCGGCGGCGGCGGCCATGACCTGCTCGGCATGCTGCCTGTGCGGCGTGGCGAGTGCGACGGCCTTCACCTCCGGATCCGCGAGGACGGCCTCGAAGCTTGGGTGCAGGCGGATACCCTGCTCGGCGGCCCAGGCTTCGGCCTTGGCGGGCGTGCCGGTGGTGCCGGCGACGAAGCGGAGGCCGGCGCCGTTCCTGCGCTGCACGCTCTCCACCAGGGTGCGGCCCCAGCGGCCCATGCCGACGATCGCGGTGTTCAACATGATAGGGATGTCCTGCGTTTCAGCGGTGGAGACTATCCGTGCCGCTGCCGCTCAGGAAGTCGAGCAGATGCGCGACGGTGCACTCCGGCTGCTCCTGCTGCACCCAATGGCCGGCGCCCTCAATCAGGTGGCAGCCGCGCATGTCGGTGCAGGCCTCACGCTGCATCCGCTCGAGCGCGCCAGGCACCTGGCGGATGCCCCAGTCGCTCGCGCCGGCGATGAAGAGCGAGGGCTGCGCGATGCGGCGGCCGGCCATCAGCTGGTGCTCCGCCTCGAAGCGGCGGGAGGTGCCGCAACGGTACCATTGGAAGCCGCCCTGGAAGCCGGTGCGGGCATACTCCGCCGCATAGACGGCGAGCTCCGCCTCGGGGAGCCAACGGTTGGCAGCGATGGAGGCTGGCGAGGGCATGTCGGGGGCGACCTGCTCGGCCATGCCCTTCGAAAGGTCCATGACGTAGTAGCCAGGGAGTTTCGCCAGTTCGTCGGCGGTCCAGGCGGCGAGGGGGAAGGGACGGTTGTCGGGCCAGTCGGCGCTCTTGGCGTGGTAGTAGGCGCGGAGGAAGGCGTGCAGGCCCTGCGGGGCGTGCAGCATCTCGGCATTGGCTTCGCGGGTCGAGTAGTGCCACTGGTAGTGCTTGCGAGGGCGGGGCAGGGCGGCCAGCGCGGCGTGGATGTCGGGGGTGGCGGGGCGGGGCTTCGCCCCTTCCTGGAGCGGGGGCGGGCCTCCGAAGGGAGCGCTCATCAGCACGACGCGGCGGAACAGGTCGGGGCGGAGCAGGGCGCACCAGGCGGCCATGGGCGAGCCGAAATCGTGGCCGATCACCGCCTCCACCCCGTCATGGCCGAGGGCGGCAAGCAGGCCCATGGCGTCGCGGACGATGTTGAAGGGGCGGAAGGGGGCGAGGTCGCCGTCGTAGTCGGCGTTCCAGCCGGTGGTGCGGCCATAGCCGCGCTGGTCGGGGGCGACGACGTGGTAACCGCCCTCGGCCAGCGGCAGCATCACCTTGCGCCAGGAAAAGGCGAGTTCCGGGAAGCCGTGCAGCAGCAGGAGGCAGGGCGCCCGGGGGTCACCGGCCTCGAGAAGGTGCATGCGCAGGCCGTTGATACCGTCGAGGAAGCGGCTGCTGATCCCAGCGGGCAGGGGCAGGTCATCCATGGCTTCGTCTTCCTCCGGTTTCAGCTTCTCGTCTCGAGCGCCGCCACCATCGCAGGCTTTCGCTGCCAGCCCCAGCCCACCACCAGCAGCGCGGCCAGCATGGCGGCGACGGTCGGCCAGCGGAGGCCGAAGACCTCGCCGGCCGTGCCGAGTGCCAGCGCGCCGCTCGCCGGGCAGGCGCGGGTGATCATGCCCCAGAGGCTCAGCACCCGGCCGCGCATCGAGGCGTCGGCCGCGTTCTGCACCAGCGTCTGGACAAGGATGCCATGCACCGAGGCACTGGCGCCCAGGAGCGCGGCGCAGACCAGGGCGAAGGGAAAGAGGCCCGTCGCCACGAAGCCGATCGTGAAGAGCGCCTGGCAGGCGGCGGCAGCGATGGCGAGCGGCACCGCGCCTTCGAGCTTACCGCGGCCGGCCACCCAGAGGCCGGCGAAGAGCGCGCCGATGCCGATGCAGGCGGTCAGCATCGCCAGCCCATCGGCGCCGCGGGCGAAAAGGCGCTCGACGAAGGGCGGAAGGATCTCCTGCACGCCGCGCATCAGCACAGCCGCCACGGCAGCGAAGGCGAGAAGCGGGCCGATGCCCGGGTGCCGCCCGGCATAGCGGAAGCCGGCGATGGTGTCGGCGAAAACGCTGCCGCCCGAAGGCTGGCCGCGGCGCTGCGCCGCCTCGACGCGGAGGTTGGGCATGGTCAGTGTCGCGGCGAGATAGGCGAGGCTGTTGAGGAAGACGGCGGGGACGACGCCGGCGGCGGCGATCAAGGGCCCGGCGATGGCGGGGCCGATGAAGCGGGCGACGTTGTAGCAGAGGGAATTGCACGCAACGGCGGCCGGCAGATCCGCGCGCGGGACGAGGCCGGGCATCAGGCTCTGCCGCGCCGGCTGGGCGAAGGAGGAGGCAGTGCCCTTCGCCACCTCCAGCGCGAGCAGCAGGCCGATGGAGAGGTGGCCGGTGGCGAGCAGCGTGCCGATCGTTGCCGCCTCTAGCGCGATGGTCGCCTGGGAGGCCATGGTGAGCTTCACCCGGTCCATCCGGTCGGCGACGGCGCCGGCGATGGGGCTGAAGATGACGGCCGGCGCAAGGTCGCAGAAGGCGACCATGCCGACCCAGAAGGCGCTCCTGGTCAGTTCCCAGGCCAGCCAGGCGACGGCGATCTGATGGACCCAGAGCCCGGTCCAGGAAGTGAGGGAGGCGCCGAAGAACAGCCGCGCATCGCGGTGCGAAAGGGCGCGGCCCAGCGCACCGAAGGCGGCCAGGCCGCGGAACGCCATCAGCGCTGCGGCGCGGTCCGGCTGTTCTCCTGCACGCAGTCGGCGGCGATGCGGTCGCGCTCGTAGATGCGGCCCAGCCGGTCGGTCTCGCTGCGGCGGGCATAGATGCTGGCATCGGTGCCGATGCGGGCGTCGCGCTCGTCCTCGCGCATCAGCTGGCCGCGGTCGCGGAAGGTGACGATGCGGTCGGCATCGGTCCGGCAGGCGGCCGCGAGCGCGGCCTGGTCGCGCAGCGCGGCGCCCGGCGGCGGCACGGTGGGGACGGCGCCGGGGCCGGGGGCGATGGCGGCGCGGCTCGGCGCCGCATTGACCGTCAGCGGCACCACGGCCGGGTCCGGCCCGCTGGCGCAGGCGGCGACGAGGGCGAGCAGGCCGAGGGAGAGAAGGCGTGTCATCAGGTCATCCGTCATGCGATGCGGCCCAGGCTCGGAGCGCCGCCCGCGGGCAGCGGCCGGGACAATAGCCGACGGAGACCGGTTTCGTCGAACCGTGCCCCGCCGTCCAGCGGCATGGCGGCCGCGGCGGACAGCAGGGCGGGGTGCAGGTCGATTCCATGGCGGGTGACGGCGAACAGGGCGGTGAGCCAGGGCGCCCGGCCCAAGATCTCGACGAGGGCAAGCAGGCGGAGGCAGAGGCTGAGGCCGCCGATGGTGTCCAGCCCCACTGCCGAGTCGATGGCCTCCGCCCAGGCGGCGGCGTCGCGGTCGGCGATGGCAAGCTCCATCGGCTCGCCCTCGGCGCGGGGGAAGAGCAGGCGGCGGGGCTTGCCCCATTGCTGGCGGTCGGCGGCCTCGCGGGCCAGCTCCCAGGCGGCGAGGAGCTGGCGCGGGGCGACCGGGGGCAGGCGCTCGGGCGGCAGGGGGACGGCGTAGGTGAGCGCGCCGTTCGGCGCCTCGGCCACGCGGATGGGGAAGGGCATTGACCTCAATCTGGGGGCGGCCAGGGGCTGGCGCCAGCGGCGTTGCGCCTTAAGGTTAAAATCATGACCGATCCCTCGACCCTCTCCGCCACCGAGGCCACCCGGCGCGTCCGCGACGGCCGCCTCTCCGCCACCGCATTGACCGAGGCGCTGCTCGCCCGGATCGCGGCGCGGGAGCCGGCGGTCCGGGCCTTCGTCCATCTCGACCCGGCGCTGGCGCTGCGCCAGGCGGCGGCGGTCGACCAGGCGGTGAAGGCGGGACGGGCAGGGCCGTTGGCCGGCCTCGCCTTCGGAGTGAAGGATGTGCTCGATACGGCGGACCAGCCCTCGCAATACGGTTCGCCGATCTGGGCGGGGCACCGGCCGCGGTCCGATGCCGCCTGCGTCGCGCTCGCCCGGCGGGCTGGGGCGGTGATCCTCGGCAAGACGGTCACGACGGAATTCGCCACGCGGCATCCGGGGGCAACGGCCAATCCGCACAATCCGGCGCATACGCCGGGCGGCTCCTCCTCCGGTTCGGCGGCGGGGGCGGGGGCCGGGTTCTTCCATGCCGGGTTCGGGACGCAGACGGCGGGAAGCATCATCCGGCCGGCGGCCTATTGCGGGGCGGTCGGGTTCAAGCCCTCCTTCGGTACGCTGCACCGGGCGGGGATGAAGGTGATGGCGGAGTCGCTCGACACGATCGGCGTCATCGCCGGCAGCGTGGGCGATGCGGCGCTGGCCATGGCGGGGCTGACGGGCGGGGATTACGGCAGGCCGGAGGAACGGCCTGGGCGGGCACCGCGGATCGGCCTTTGCTGGGGGCCGGCGGCGGAGCAGGCGGCGCCGGAGACGCGGGAGGCGATCGAGCGGGTCGCGGCCGCCGCGGCGCGGGCCGGGGCCCAGGTGGAGGCCGTCGATCTACCGGCGGCGGTCCTCGCCGGCTACGAGGCGCACGCGCTGGTGATGAACGGTGAAACGGCGGAGGCGCTGAGCTGGGAGCTCGACCACGCGGCAGCGCAGCTCACCGAGGGGTTGCGGGAGCGGCTGGACTGGGGAAGCCGCAAGGGGCGGGCAGCGCTGCTGGACGCACGCGCCGCCTTCACCGTGGCGCGGGCGGCCTTCGCCGGGGTGATGGCTGGGTTCGATGCCATCCTGACGCCGAGCGCCCCGGGCGAGGCGCCGGAGGGGCTCGGCTGGACCGGAGACCCGGCCTTCAACTCGCTCTGGACCCTGCTGCACGTCCCCTGCGTGACGGTGCCGACCGGCACCGGGCCGCAGGGGCTGCCGCTTGGGGCGCAGCTGGTTGCCGGCTTCGGCCAGGACCGGGAGGCGCTGGCCTGGGCGGAGTGGGTTCGCGCGGCCGCTACCTGACCTTCTCGAAGCCCGGCGCCTTCTTCAGCGCGTCCGTGGTGTCGAAGTCGCGGAGGACAGCGTCATCGGCCATCTCCACCTCGGCGACGCGGTCGGCATGCTTGCCGGCCAAGTGGCGGGCGCCGACATCGCCGCTGATCGTCATCATCTCAGGCAGGAATTCCATGGCCCAGAGCATCGGGTTGCCTTGCTTGCCGCGGAAGGTCGGCATGACGATGGCGCGGCCCTCCTCCGGGTCAAATGCGGCGAGCAGACGGTCAATCATGGGGCCGGCAACGAGGGGCATGTCGCCAAGGCAGATGACAACGCCGTCGATATCCTTCGGCAACGCGGCGAGCCCGGCCTTGAGGCTGGCGGAGAGGCCCTCGGCATAATCCTCGGCATGGGCGAGGATCACGGCGCGGCCGGCGAGCGCCGCCTCCACCCGCTCATGCTCGTAGCCGGTGACGACGACGACGGGGCGGGCGCGGGAGGCCAGCGCATTGTCCACCACCCGTGCGACCATCGGCGTGCCCTGGTCGTCCTGCACCAGGAGCTTGTTGAGGGGGGCCATGCGGCGGCTGCGCCCGGCGGCCAGCACCAGGGCGGCGACCTTGCGGCCGCGGCGCGGGGTGACCGTCGCGGCCTGGGGCGCTTGGTCGCGCGGCAGCGGGCGGGCCTCCATCTCCTTCAGCAGCCCGCCGACGCCCATGCCCATGACGTCCCGCGCCGTCACCGGCAGGCCGGCGAAGAGGCGCTGCAGCACCCAGTCGATGCCGTTCAGCTTGGGCGACTTGGCGCAGCCGGGCAGGACGAGGGCCGGGATGTCGTCGATATGGCCGAGGCAGATCAGGTTGCCGGGATCGACCGGCATGCCGAAATGGTCGATGGCGCCGCCGGAGCGGACGATGCCGGCGGGGCCGACATCGCGCCGGTCGACCACCGCGGAGGCGCCGGCGACGAGCAGCAGCTCGGCGCCGGCGCGGCGCAGGCGGTTCAGCGCGTCGGAGATGGCCTGGGTTTCGTGGCGGGTGCGCTCCGGCGGGAGAAGAGTGCCACAAAGGGCCTCGACGCGGTCGCGCGTCGCCTCGATGGCGCCTTCCATCACGCTCTCCTTCACGCCGGGCAGCTCGGTCAGCACCAGGCCGACCTTCAGCGGGCGGAAGGGGTGGAGGGAGAGGGCGGGCGGGCCGCTGCGGGCGATCAGCTCCGCCACCTCCAGCACCGAACCGGGGGTGGCGAATGGGATGACCTTGATGGTCGCCAGCATCTCCTTCGCCGAGACGGGGATGTGCGAGGCGAGGGTGGCAACGGTCAGCGATTCGTCGAGGGCATTGAGGCGGTTGACGGTCGTGGCGTCCACCACCAGCAGCCCGGCGGCATCGGCCAGGACGTTGACCCGGCCGGTGGAGGCGCGGGAGCGGGCGAGGAGCGGGCCCATCAGCGCATTGGCGAGGCGGTCGGCGGCCTCGTCCTCCGGCACCTCGCCGGGCTCGAGCCGGGCAGCGATGACGTTGCCATGGCCGGCGGCCTGGAGCGCGGCGATAGCGGCTTGGTCGAGGACGGTACCTTTCTTCAGCACCTTGCCAGGCAGGCGGACGGTATGGGCGAGGACGGCGCCGCGCGCCTCGTCGAGCGGAGTCGGCCCGAAGATCATGCGGCGAGCGCCGGACGCTGTGCGAGAGCTGCGCCACGGCGGGTGGCGACCACCTCGGCGAGGATGGAAAGCGCGATCTCGGGCGCCGTCACCGCCTCGATGTTGAGGCCGACGGGGGCGTGGATGCGGGCGATGGCCTCGGCGGAGTGGCCGGCCTCGGTGAGGCGGGCGACGCGCTTGGCATGCGTGCGGCGGCTGCCGAGGGCACCGATGTAGAAGCAGTCGGATGTGAGCGCGGCTTCGAGGGCGGGGTCGTCGAGCTTGGGGTCGTGGGTCAGGGTGACCACCGCGCTGCGGGCATCGGGGGCGAGGGCGGCGACGGCGTCGTCGGTCCACTCATGGATCAGGGTAATGCCGGGAAAGCGCTCGGCGGTGGCCCAGGCGCGGCGGGGGTCGACGACCGTCACCGCATAACCGGCGGCGAGCGCCATGGGCACCAGGGCCTGGGCAATATGGACGGCGCCGACGACGATCAGCCGCAGGGGCGGGTTGTGCGGGTGAATGAACCAGGCCTCGCCATCCTGGGTGAGGTTGGCGGCAGCGTCCTCCTCCAGGGCCTTGGCGGCGGCTTCGGCGAGGGGGGCGGGGAGGTCGGAGCCGGGCCAGAGATGCTGGGTGCCGTCCGAGAGGCGGGTCAGCAGGGCGACGGGGCGCTTGGCCGATTTCGCCGCTTCCAGGGCGGCGAGGACCTCGGGAGTCACGAGAGCTTCTCCACGAAGACCTTCAGCTTGCCGCCGCAGGCGAGGCCGACTTCCCAGGCGCGCTCGTCGGAGATGCCGAAATCGAGGAGCTGGGGGGTGCCAGTGGTCATGGTTTGCTTCGCGGCATCGGCCACGGCGCCCTCGATGCAGCCGCCGGAGACGCTGCCGGCGAGCCGGCCGGAGGCGCTGACGGCCAGGCGCGAGCCGGCCGGGCGGGGCGAGCTGCCCCAGGTTTCGACGACGGTGGCGATTGCCACCGGTTCGCCGGCCGCGCGCCAGGCGGCGGCGGTGGCCAGCACGTCTTCCGAATCGCTCATGCGGCATTTCTCCTTGCCGGCTGCGGCCCGCTCAGCGTCGCCACCAGGGCGCGCAGGCTTTGCAGGTTGTGGACCGGGCGGAATTCGTCGACATGCGGCAGCATCGCCCGGATGCCCTGTGATCTGGGTTGGAAGCCCTCCCAGCGCAACAGGGGGTTCAGCCAGATCAGTCGGCGGCAGGAACGGCGGAGGCGGTCCGTCGCTTCGGCGAGACCCTTGGCGCCCTCGCGGTCGAGGCCATCGGTGATGAGCAGCACGACGGCGCCCTGGCCGAGCACACGGCGCGACCAGAGGCGGTTGAACAGCTCGATGCTCTCACCGATGCGGGTGCCGCCGGACCAGTCGGGGACGATGTGGGAGACGAGCTCGAAGGCAACCTCGGCGTCGCGGCTCTTCAACTGGCGGGTGACGTTGGTCAGGCGCGTGCCGAAGAGGAAGGAGCTGACGCGGTCGCGGTCGTTCGTCACCGCATGCAGGAAGTGCAGCAGCACCTGGGCATAGCGCGACATGCTGCCGGAGATGTCGCAGAGCGCGACCAGCGGCGGCGGGCGCACGACGCGGCGGCGGCGCTCGATGCTCATGATCTCGCCGCCCATGCGCAGGCTCTCGCGCAAGGTGGCGCGGAGGTCGGTCCGGGGTCCCGTTGGGTCGGGGCGGAAGCGGCGCGTGGGTCGCTCGTCCAGCGGCAGGACGAGACGACGGATCTCCTGCTTGGCGGCGGCGATCTCGGTGGCCGACATGGCCTCGAAATCCATCGTCTGCAGGCGTTCGCGCTCGCTCACCGTCATCGCCACCTCGACCGGAGGGCGTTCCTCCGGCGGCTGAGGCGGGGTCGGGGTTTGCGGCGGGGGCGTCATTGCCTCGGCAAGGCGGCGGCTCGCGGGCGGCGGCTTGTCGCGCTCCTTGAAGCCGTCGAGCATCGCCATGGCGGCAGCGTTGCGGCCCGCCTCCGGGTCGCGCCAGAACAGCAGGAAGGCCTGGTCGAAGATCTCGAAGCCGTCGCGGCTGTGGACCAGGACGCCGCGCAGCGCCGCATGCACCTGGCGCCGGTCGCCGATATCGATCAGCCGCAGGGCTTCGCCGGCGGCCAGCAGATCGGCGGTGCCGACCCGCAGGCCGGCGCGGCGCAGCAGCCGGCCGAAGGCGAGCAGGTTGCCCGCCAGCGCGCCGCGGCCGGCGCCGATGCCGGCGCTGGCGAGCTGCATCGCCTGGCCGAGATTGCCGGGCATGTCGCTCATGCGGTGGTCACGCGGCCTTCGCCTCGGCGACCAGCTTCGCGGCCTCGGCACCGCGAAGCTTGGCGATGTCGTCCTGGTACTTCAGCAGCACGCCGAGGGTTTCGTCGACGGCGGCCGGCTCCAGCTCGGTGGCGTCGAGTGCGGCCAGGGCCGAGGCCCAGTCGATGGTCTCGGCGACGCCGGGCAGCTTGAAGTATTCGCCGCCGCGCAGCCGCTGCACGAAGGCTACGACCTGGGCCGAAAGCGCCTCGGGCACGTGCGGGGCGCGGATCTTCAGAATGGCGCGTTCGCGGACGGCGTCGGGGTAATCGACCCAGTGGTAGAGGCAGCGGCGGCGGATGGCGTCGTGCACCTCGCGCGTGCGGTTGCTGGTGATGATGACGACGGGCGGGACCTTGGCCTTCACCGTGCCGTATTCCGGGATGGAAAGCTGAAAATCGGCCAGCAGCTCCAGAAGGAAGGCCTCGAAGGGCTCGTCGGCGCGGTCGAGCTCGTCGATCAGCAGCACCGCCGGCCCACCCTCGGGGCTGAGGGCCTGGAGCAGCGGTCGCTCCTGGAGGAAACGGCGGTCATAGATCCCGCGCTCCAGCGCCTCGCGGTCCGTCGTCTCGCCGCTCGCCTCGGCGAGGCGGATGGAGATGAGCTGCTTGGCGTGGTTCCACTCGTAGGCAGCGGCGCCGAGGTCGAGCCCGTCATAGCATTGCAGGCGGACCAGCCGGCGGGGCAGGCCGCCGGCCAGGACCTTGGCGATCTCGGTCTTGCCGGTGCCGGGCTCGCCCTCGAGAAAGAGCGGCCGGCCCATCCGCAGCGCGAGATGCACCGTGGTCGAGAGCGCCCGGTCGGCGACATAGCCGCCGGCGCCGAGCAGCTGCTGGGTGGCCTCGACGCTCCCCGGGATGTCGCTCACAGGAAGAGCAGCGCCAGGATGACCAGCATCACCGCGCAGCCGCCCCAGAATTGCAGCGGCAGACCGAAGGGCTGGAAGGAGCCGAGCAGCCGGAGCGGCTGGACCGCTACCGGGTCGACCGGGCGCGGGTTGGGACGGTGGACGGGCTTGCCGGCGGCGCTGGTGCCGTCCGCGCCATGCTGGGTGAGCGGGCCGGGGCCGCCGGCGTCGCGCAGGTATTCGGTATCCGTGCCGGACCGGGCAGGGGCGCGGATCTCGGCGCTGGCGGCGGCGAGGTTGGTCGTGTCGGGCTTGGCTCCAGCGGCCTCGGCCCCGGCGGGCGCGGCCATCGCAGGCTCAGCCATCGCAGGTTCCGGCTCGGGCGCCGGGGTGAGCTGGGCGGCGAAGCGGTTGAAGAACTGGTCGGCCATCTGCTTCGCGGTGCTGTCGATCAGCCGCCCACCGAGCTGGGCCATCTTGCCGCCGACCTGCGCCTTCACATTGTAGGTGAGCAGCGTCTCGGAGGGACCAACCTCCTCCAGCGCGACATCGGCGCCGCCCTTGGCGAAGCCCATGGCGCCGCCATTGCCTTCGCCGCTGATGGTATAGCTGGCCGGCGGGTTGAGGTTCTCGAGCTTCACCTTGCCGCCAAACTTGGCCGACATCGGGCCGAGCTTTAGCGCCACCTTGGCCTGGAACTGGTCGTCGCCGACCCGCTCGACCGATTCGCAGCCGGGGATGGAGGCCTGGAGGACCTGCGGGTCGTTCAGGGCTTCCCAGACTTGCTGGCGCGGCGCGGGGATGCGCCGCTCGCCGGTCATTTCCATGCGTGTCTCCTGGGTTTTCGCGGACCTTAGTGGCCGGGCCGGGTGAGGGGAACCCCACCCCGTATCGGTCCGGGAGGGGCTCCGTTCAATGCCCGGTGGCAACGCAGGGCGATCGGGGCGGGTTCAACCTCCTGGCGGCGGAGATGGCCTAGCCCGAGGAGGCGGGGGATCTGGCCGGGGGTGGATGGTGGAGGGGCGGGGGCGTAGGCCTCGCTGTCCGACGGGCGGCTCTCGTGGGGACCGATAGCTTTCGTCGAGGCGCAGAGGGGTGCGGATGCCGGGTCCTTTCGGCTATTGCGGCTGGGCGGTTGCCTTTCTCGTGCCGACCTTCATCCTGGCGCCCTTCGTCTTCTTCCGCTGAGGAACCCCCCATGCCCTACGTCATCGGCGCCGACAACCCGGAAGAGCCCGCCGGCCACCGCTTCGCCCGGCTGCTGGAGCGGAAGCAGATCCTCCAGCTGCCCGGCGCGCATAACGGCATGGCCGGGCTGCTGGCGAAAAAGGCGGGGTTCGAGGGGCTCTACCTTTCGGGGGCTGCGATGACGCTCTCCATGGGTATCCCCGACCTCGGGATGATCACGGTCGATGAGGTCGCCTTCCATATCCGCCAGATCGCGCGGGCCACGGCGCTGCCGCTGCTGGTCGATGGCGATACCGGCTATGGCGAAGCGCTGAACGTGATGCACATGGTGCGCACCTTCGAGGATGCGGGGGCGGCGGCGGTGCATCTCGAGGACCAGCTGCTGCCGAAGAAGTGCGGCCATCTGAACGACAAGAAGATGGCCGACGCGCACGACATGGCGGCCAAGGTGGCGGCGGCGCGGAAGGCGCGACGGCACCTCTACATCATCGCGCGGACCGATGCTGCGGCCAGCGAAGGGATGGACGGGGCGCTGGCGCGGGCCAAGCTCTACCTCGACAGCGGGGCGGATGCGATCTTCCCCGAGGCGCTGAACAGCCGGGAGATGTTCACGGAATTCTCGCGCCGCATCCGGGCCGAGGGCTACCCCGAGGTGAAGCTGCTGGCGAACATGACGGAGTTCGGCCGCACGCCCTTCTTCACCGCGCAGGAATTCGAGGAGATGGGCTACCAGATGGTGATCTGGCCGGTCTCCGCCGCGCGCGTCGCCAACAAGGCGATGGAGGAGCTGTTCCAGTCGATCCGCGAGAATGGCGGGACGCACGAGCTGGTCGATCGGATGCAGACGCGGGCGGAGCTGTATGACGTCATCAACCTGCATGCCTACGAGGCGCTCGACAGCAGCCTGATCCAGACCGTCATCCCGACGGCGATGCCGCAGCGGTAAGGGGAGAGCACGATGCGCACGGGCGTCTTCTACTTCCCGACGGAATACGGGATCGAGACCGGGGAGCTGGCCCGGGCACTGGAGGAGCGGGGCTTCGACTCGCTCTTTCTCTGCGAGCATACGCATATCCCGGTCAGCCGGCGCTCGCCCTTCCCTGGCGGGGGCGAACTGCCGCGGCGGTACAAGCACACGCATGATCCCTTCGTCGCGCTGAGCTTCGCGGCGGCGGCGACCAAGACGCTGCTGCTCGGCACCGGCGTCTGCCTGGTGCCGCAGCGGGACCCGATCATCACCGCCAAGTCCGTCGCCAGCCTCGACCGGCTGTCGGGCGGGCGCTTCGTCTTCGGCGTCGGTGGCGGGTGGAATGTCGAGGAGATGGAGAATCACGGGGCGCGCTACCCGACGCGCTTCAGGCTGATGGAGGAGCGCATTCGGGCGATGCAGGCGCTCTGGACGGAGGAGGAGGCGAGCTTCCATGGGGAGTTCGTCGACTTCGATCCGGTCTGGTGCTATCCGAAGCCGGTGCAGCGGCCGCATCCACCGGTGCTGCTCGGCGGCGAGACGGATTACACGCTGAAGCGCGTCGCGGCCTTCTGCCAGGGCTGGTTTCCGCGGGCGGGGGGCGACTTCGACCCGAAGGTGGCGCGCGAGCGGCTGCGGCGGGCGGCGGAGGGGGCGGGGCGGGACCCGGCCAGCCTCACCATCACCGTCTTCCGGGCGCCGCCGGAGGCCGGGAAGCTCGACGCCTACCGCGAGGCGGGGATCGAGCGGGTGCTGCTGGAAGTGCCTGACCTCGACCGTGACGGCATCCTCCGCCGGCTCGACGAGTTGGCGCCGCTCGCCTGAGGGAACCCGGGCAGGGGCGGGGCATTGGCCCGATATGCCCCTTCTCGACCCCGAAGAAGGCGATGCGCTCCGCCAGGCCCTCGGCCTTGATCGCGCCGCCAGACCCTATCGCAACCACTACCCCGCCCCGGGCGACGACCCGGTGGCCCGGCGGCTGGTCGAGCGCGGGCTGATGCAGCGCGGCGCCGCCACGCCGGCGGGGCTGGTGCTGTTCCAGGTGACGGAGGCAGGCGCGCGGCAGGTCGGGGCCAGCCTGCCGGAGGCGGAAGCCGGGCGCTGAGGCCGGATTGACCGCGGCGCCCGGACATGCGGCACTCCGCCAATCCTGACGGGAGGGAAGAGCCCATGTTCCTCGAGCAACGCATCTACACCATGCATCCGGGCAAGCTGCCCGCCTGGCTGGCCCTCTACCGGGATATCGGCGGCCCGGCCTCCTCCCGCACGCTGACGCCGCTGATCGGCATGTTCACCGTGGAGTTTGGCCAGATCAACCGCGTCCTCTTCGTTCGCGGCTTCGACGACATCGACGAGCGCGAGCGCGGCATGGGCCGGCGCGATGCCGACCCGGAGTGGCAGCGCTTCCTCAAGGAGGGGCGCGACAGCGGCGCGCTCATGGCGCAGGAAGCGAAGCTGCTGAAGACCGTGCCCTTCTCGCCCCTGCAGAAGGTCGGCCAGCCCTTCGAGCGCAAGATCGAGGGCGGGGAGATGTGGGTCGATCACCGGACCTACGACTTCCACCCCGGCAAGGCGCAGGCCTGGATCGACGCCTATCGCGACCTCGGCAAGCCGGTGCAGGACCGGCTGCTCGGCCAGCTGCTCTGGTTCGCCGTGACCGAGTGCGGGCCGATCAACCAGGCCGTCTTCGCCTGGGCCTACAACTCGCTCGGCGACCGCGACAAGCGGCGGACGGCGATGGCGGCCGACCCCGGCTGGGCGGAGTTCCAGAAGGCGACGGCGCCGCTCGGCGCGCTGAAGCAACAGACGACGATGGTGCTGAAGCCCACCCCCTTCTCCCCGATCCGCTGAGGCCCGGTCCATGCTGAAGAAGATGCTGGCCGGCGCGGCCCTCGCGCTCGGCCTCGCCGGCGCTGCGGAGGCGGGGCAGACCTTCGACGCGGTCAAGGCCCGCGGCGTGCTTAACTGCGGCGTCAATGTCGGCGTCGCCGGCTTCTCCCTGCCCGACAGCCAGGGCGTCTGGCGCGGGATGGATGCCGATCTCTGCCGCGGCCTCGCCGCGGCCGTCTTCGGCGACCCAGCCAAGGTGCGCTTCGTGCCGCTGACCGCGGTGCAGCGCTTCACCGCGCTGCAATCGGGCGAGATCGACGTGCTGATCCGCCAGACGACGCTGACGATGACGCGCGACACCTCGCTCGGCCTGCGCATGGTCGCCGCCAACCTCTATGACGGCCATGGCTTCATGGTACGGAAGGATGCCGGCGTCACCGAGCCGAAGGGGATGGATGGCATGACCATCTGCCTCTCGCCGGGGACAACGAACGAGCTGGTGACGACGGACTGGTTCCGCACCAACAACCTGCGCTTCACGCCGCTGCTGCAGGAGCGGATGCAGGACAATGCGACGGCGCTGCAATCCGGCCGGTGCGACGCCATCGGCACGGATGCGACGCAGCTGGCGGCGCTGCGGAGCCAGTTCACCAATCCGGCCAATTTCGTGATCCTGCCGGAGCGCTTCAGCAAGGAGCCCTATGGGCCGGTGGTGCGGCGCGACGACCAGGAATGGTTCGACGTGGTGCGCTGGACCCTCTCGGCGCTGATCCAGGCGGAGGAGCTGGGCGTCACCAGCCGCAATCTGGAGCAGATGCGGGGCAGCCCCAATCCGGATATCCGACGGTTGCTCGGAGTCGATCCGGTGCTCGGCAATTCGCTGAAGCTCGATCCGGCCTGGGCGGTGAATGCCATCAAGGCGATCGGAAATTACGGCGAGCTGTTCGAGCGCAATCTCGGGCCGCAGACGCCGATCGGGCTGGAGCGGGGGCTGAACCGGCTCTGGACCGATGGCGGGCTGATGTATTCCTGGCCGATGCGGTAGACGCGCCTCTCCTGTTGCCGTGGGGCGGGGGACGGCCTAGTTTCCCGCCCAAGTCGGGGCGTGGCGCAGTCTGGTAGCGCATCTGCTTTGGGAGCAGAGGGTCGGAGGTTCGAATCCTCTCGCCCCGATACCTGCAACAAGGGTGCCCTATGCCGCAGCTTGCCCGCATCTTCGTCATGCCTCGCTCCCACATGCAGTCCGGCCGCGGGCGTTCCCAGGGCTGGACCCTGGCCTATGAGCCGGGCGAGCGGCAGCGGCTCGACCCGCTGATGGGCTGGGCCGGCTCGGGCGACACCAATGCGCAGGTGAGCCTCAATTTCGACAGCAAGGAGGATGCGATCGCCTATGCCGAGGCGAACGGCATCCCCTACGAGGTCGAGGAGCCGAAGCCGGTCCGCATCAAGGCGAAGGTCTATGCGGACAACTTCCGCTTCGGCCGGCCCGAGAACTGGACGCACTGAACCCGATTGCGCCCGTAGCTCAGCTGGATAGAGCACGCGCCTTCTAAGCGTGTGGTCGTGGGTTCGAATCCCGCCGGGCGCGCCACCTTCCCCGATATCCGATGGTCAGGAGGCCGGGCGGCGCCGGGGCTGGCGCGGCCCGGGTGCGGCGGCGAGGCTCCAGGCGGTGCGCAGCGCCTCCTCCAGCTCCGCCTCGGTGAGATGGGCGAGGATGGCGGTGGTGGCGCCGCGGCGGCCCCAGCCATTCGGCACCGGGGCGAAGGCCTGCGGCGCCATCATGCATTTGAATTCCTGCAACTCCGGCGTGAACCGGAGATTCGTGGTGCGGCCGTCGGCGGCAAGGGTGGCGTAGATGCGCCGGGCCTTGAAGGCCGTGCGGTCGAAGTGAGGCGCCTCCACGGTCCCCTCGAGGGAGAGGGCGATGCGGCGGAGGTCTTCGCTGCTGGCCATGCCGGTCTAGCCCGCGGCGACGTCGACCGACCAGCCGGCGAGGAACTCGCCGCCGGGGGGAAGGGTGACGAGGCCGGGCTTCTCCGCGAACTCCCCGTCCCAACCGAGCGGGCTGGCGAAGCCCTGCCAGGGCTCGATGCAGAGGAAGTCGGCGCCTCCCGGCTTCGACCAGAGGCCGAGATAGGGGAAGCCCCGGAAGGCGAAGCGGAGGGTGGGGCCGCACTCGGCGCCGTAGTCGAGGGCGCGGCTGCGGGGCTGATCGAGGATCATCGCGTCGGCGTCGAAGAGCGCGGGCGAGAGGGCGAGGCGGCGGCCCTCGATCGGGCTCAGCTGCGGCTCGGGGAGGAGGAGGCCATCCTGCAGGCGGCGGATGGGGGCGGGTTCGTCGGTCTCGAAGGTGAGGCTGTGGGGGCGGCCCCCGGCGCCGGGCAGCGGCCAGCGGAAAGCGGGATGGGCACCGAGCGAGGCGGGCAGGGGCTCCGTGCCGGGGTTGGAGAGGCGGTACTCGACCGCGAGACGGAGGCCCGTGACGGCGTAGCGGATCTCGAGGGCGAAGGCGAAGGGATAGGCGGCGCGGCTCGCCTCATCGTCGGTGAGGCGGAAGGCGCAGCGGTCGGGGGCCTGGTCGATCAGGGTGAAGGTTCGGTCGCGGGCGAAGCCGTGCTGGCGCATGGGGTAGCGGCGGCCGGCATGGTTGAGCCCATCGCCCGCGAGGCGGCCGACGATGGGGAAGAGCACCGGCGCGTGGCGCGGCCAGGCGGGGCCGGCATCCCAGAGGAAGTCGCGGCCGGCGGCATCCTGCAACCGGCAAAGCTCGGCGCCCTCGGGCTTGATGGCGGCAGTGAGCGCGTCGCTGACGATCTGGATCATGCGGTCCCCCGGATGACGGTGCGGATGGCGAAGCTCGACTGGATGCGGGCGACGCCCGGCATGCGCGACAGCGCCTCCTTGTGGATGCGTTCGTAATCCGCGGCGTCGCGTGCTTCCACCCGCAACAGATAGTCGGCGATGCCGGTCATCAGGTAGCACTCCCGCACCTCGGGGCAACGGCGCACCGCCTCCTCGAAGCGCTTCAGGTGCTCGTCGGTCTGGCGGTCGAGGGTGATCTGGACGATCACCACCACGAGGTCGCGCGGCGCCGCCTCCTCGATCAGCGCGGTGTAGCCGCGGATGATGCCGCGATGCTCCAGCAGCCGAACGCGGCGGAGGCAGGCGGAGGGGGAGAGGCCGACGGCCACGGCGAGGTCGGCATTGCTCATGCGACCATCGGTGCGGAGCAGGCGGAGGAGGGCGCGGTCGGTGTCGTCCAGGGTGTGCATCGAAGAATCTGCGAATTGGCCGCAGATCATGCGCCATTCCGCCTCCGAGTGGCAGGGGCTGCGAGGGTCTGGCGTGAAATTCGCATAAGCCGCTGCGTAGTCTCGATGGATAAAATCGGCGGAGGCGGCGATGCGCGTTGTGGTGCTCGGCAGCGGCGTGGTCGGAGTGACCAGCGCCTGGTATCTCTCGCGGGCCGGCCATCAGGTGACGGTGATCGACCGCCAGCCGGCCGCCGGCATGGAAACGAGCTTCGCCAATGCGGGGCAGGTCTCGCCGGGCTACTCCGCCCCATGGGCGGGGCCGGGCATCCCGGTCAAGGCGCTGAAGTGGTTGATGATGCGGCACCGGCCGCTGGTCTTCTGGCCGCAGGCGAAGGGCGGGCTCTATCCCTGGCTGGCGCGCATGCTCGCCAATTGCACCGAGGATGCCTATGCGACCAACAAGGCGCGCATGGTCCGCCTCGCCGAGTACAGCCGGGACTGCCTGCGCGACCTGCGGGACGAGACGGGCATCGCCTATGACCAGCGGATGCAGGGCACCTTGCAGCTCTTCCGCACGCAGAAGCAGCTCGACGCAGTGAGTGGCGACACCGCCGTGCTCGATGCCTTCCAGGTGCCCTATGAGCTGCTCGACCCGAAGGGTTGCGTCGGCGCGGAGCCGGCGCTTGGGCTGGTCGAGGGGAAATTCGTCGGAGGGCTGCGCCTGCCTGGGGACGAGACGGGCGATGCGCATGTCTTCACCCAGCGGCTGGCCGAAATGGCGGCGGCGGCGGGGGTGGAGTTCCGCCAGGGCGTGACCATCAAGGGGATCGAGAGCGAGGGGGACCGCGTCACCGGCGTCGTCACCGACCAGGGGCGGGTGACGGCGGATGCCTATGTGGTGGCGCTGGGGAGCTATTCGACGGCGCTGCTGCGGCCGCTCGGTGTCAATGTGCCGGTCTATCCGGTGAAGGGCTATTCGCTGACGCTGCCGGTCACCGAGGAGGCGGGAGCGCCGGTCTCCACCGTGATGGACGAGACCTACAAGGTGGCGATCACCCGGCTCGGAGACCGCATCCGCGTCGGCGGGACGGCGGAGCTGGCGGGGTTCAACCTGAAGCTGCGCGGGCCGCGGCGGGAGACGCTGGCGCATTCGGTGGGCGATCTCTTCCCGCGCGGGGGGGACATCGCGCAGGCGAAATTCTGGACCGGCCTCAGGCCGATGACGCCGGATGGGACGCCGGTGGTGGGGCCGACGCGGTACCGCAACCTGCACCTCAACACCGGCCACGGGACGCTCGGCTGGACCATGGCCTGCGGCAGCGGCCGGCTGCTGGCGGACCTCGTCACCGGGCGGGAGCCGGAGATCGACTCCGGCGACCTGGCGCTAACCCGCTACGCGGCGGCTTGACGCCTCGCCGAGGGGCGGCCTGACTGGCCGCCTTTCGGGAGGCTTCGATGGAATACCGCACCCTCGGCCGCAGCGGCCTCAGCGTCAGCCGGCTCTGCCTCGGCACCATGATGTTCGGCGGGCCGACCGATGCGGCGACCAGCGCGCGGCTAATCGCGCGCGCCGCCGAGGCGGGGATCAACTTCCTCGACACGGCGGATGCCTATAACGGCGGCCGGTCGGAGGAGGTGGTGGGGCAGGCCATCGCCGCGCGCCGGCATGACTGGGTGGTGGCGACGAAGATCGCCAACAAGGTCGGGCCGAGCCGCAACGAGGGCGGGCTGTCGCGCAAATGGGTGATGCAGGGGGCGGAGGCCTGCCTCCGGCGGCTGGGTACCGACTTCATCGACATCCTCTACCTCCACAAGGAGGACCATGCGACGCCGCTGGAGACGACGGTGCGGGCGATCGCCGACCTCGTGCGGGCGGGGAAGCTGCGGCATTTCGGCGTCTCCAACTACCGCTCCTGGCGGATCGCGGAGATCTGCCGGCTTTGCGACGATCTCGGCATCGACCGGCCCGTCGTCTCACAGCCCTACTACAACGCGATGAACCGGCAGCCGGAGGTGGAGCAGCTCCCCGCTGCGGCGCATTACGGGCTCGGCGTCTTCCCCTATTCGCCGCTGGCGCGCGGGGTGCTGACGGCGAAGTACCGGCCGGGCGCGGAGCCCGAGGCGGGCAGCCGGGCGGCGCGGCAGGACAAGCGGATGCTGGAGACGGAGCTGCGGCCGGAGTCGCTCGAGATCGCGCAGGTGATCCGCGAGCATGCCGAGCGGGTGGGGACCACGCCGGTGCATTTCGCCATCGGCTGGGTGCTGAACAACCGGCTCGTCACCGGCTGCATCCTCGGGCCGCGGACCGAGGCGCATCTGGAGGACTATCTGGCAGCGCTCGACTACCGCTTCACGGCGGAAGACGAGGCGCTGGTCGACCGGCTGGTGCCGGCGGGACACCCTTCGACGCCGGGGTACAACGATCCGCAGTATCCGATCGAGGGACGGGTGACCGCGATCGGCTAGCTCTCGACCAGGGCGATATCGAGCAGGCGTTCCAGGACCTCGGGCTCCTGGGCGCCGGCGATGGCGCTGCGGCCGGCGACGACGAAGCAGGGCACGCCGTTGATGCCAAGCCGGTGGGCCCGGAGGTTGTCGGCGTGGACGGCCTCGACCTCGGCGACGGTTGAGAGGAAGCGCCGGGCGAGGGGGGCGTCGAGCCCCTGCTGGCCAGCGAGGGTGGCGAGCACATGGCCGTCGCCGATATCGGCGCCCTCGGTGAAATAGGCCTCGAAGATCGCCTCGACCAACGCATCGGCGGCGCCGAAGCGGCCGGCCCAGCGGACCAGCCGGTGGGCGTCGAGCGAGTGCGGAACGCGGCGAATGCGGTCGAAGCGGAATTCGATGCCCTCGGCCCGGCCGAGATCGGCGATGGTGCCGTGCAGGCGGCGCGCGCGGTCCTCGCCGCCGAATTTGCGGACGAGGTAGTCCTGCCGCGGCACGCCCTGCGGGGCGAAGTCCGGGTTCAGCAGGAAGGGACGCCAAAGCAGCTCCGCCGCCACGTCCGGGCGGGAGCGCAGGGTTCGCCGCAGCCGCCGGATGCCGAGGAAGCACCAGGGGCAGACCAGGTCGAAGACCACCTCGATGGGCAGCCGGGCGCGGGGCGGGGCGAGCAGGTTCACCAGCACATCATAGGCCGAAGCAGCGGTGCGGGCGAAGCCTCTCTGGAGCGGGTGGTTGACAGCTTTTGATGACGGGGCCAATCATGCGCATATAAATAGCGATCGTCATCAAAAAGGGCCAGCGATGCGAATCCTTTCCCTCGGCGCCGGGGCCATCGGCGGCTATTACGGCTTGCGGCTGGCGGAGGCGGGGGCGGATGTGACCCTGCTGGTCCGTCCCGGCCGAGCGGCGCAGCTGGAGCGCGACGGGCTGGTCGTCGCCAGCCGGGGCGAGGTCCGCCGGCGGCGCCTGCCGGTGGTGCAGGCTGGGCAAGTCGGCGGGCCCTTCGATGTCGTCCTGTTGACCTGCAAGGCCTACGATCTCGGGCCGGCGATGGAGGCCATCGCGCCCGCGATGGGGCCGGGGAGCCTGGTGCTGCCGCTGTTGAACGGCATCGCGCATCTCGATGCGCTGGATGAGCGGTTCGGCACGGCTCGGGTGCTGGGCGGCGTCGCCTATATCGCCACGATGATGGAGGCGGATGGCACGATCCGCCATGCCGGCCCGGCGGATACGTTGGTGGTCGGCGACCGGAGCGGCGCGGTCACTCCGGAGGTGCGGGCGCTGGCGGAGGCCTACGTCGCGGGCGGGGTGGCGGCGCGGGCATCGGAGGGCATCCTCCAGGATCTCTGGGAGAAGTGGTGCATGCTGGCGCCGGGGGCGGCGCTCACCTGCCTGATGCACGGCACCGTCGGCGAGGTGATGGCCACGGAGGATGGGCCGGCCATCGCCCGCGGGCGGCTCGCCGAGGCAAGGGCCATCGCCGCCGCGCATGGGCATGCGCCGCGGCCGCCCGCCGTCGCCCTGGCCGACCGGACGCTGACCGACCCACAATCGCGCTGGGCGGCCTCGATGATGCGGGACATCCAGCAGGGAGCGCCGAGGGTCGAGGCGGAGCACATCATCGGCGACCTGATCCGGCGCGGACGGGAGCGGGGCCTCGACTCGCCGCTGCTGGCAGCCGCCTTCGGTCATTTGCAGGTCTACAACGCCCAGGGCGGGCGGGCGGCATGAGCGCCGCGACCTCCCTCGCGCCCGGTGCCGTGGCGATGAGCCCCCGCACCCGCATGCTGCTGCATGGGCGGGTGGTGCCGACGCTGCTGCGCCTGACCTGGCCGAATACGCTGGTGATGCTGGCCCAGGCCTCGGTCGGGCTGATCGAGACCTGGTGGGTCTCGCATCTCGGCACCGAGGCGCTGGCCGGCATGGCGCTGGTCTTCCCCGGCTTCATGATGATGCAGATGCTTTCCGGCGGCGCGGTCGGCGGCGGCATTGCCGCGGCCGTGGCGCGGGCGCTCGGGGCAGGCCGGCGGGAAGATGCGGATGCGCTGGTGCTCCATGCGCTGGTCATCAACGGCGTACTCGGCCTTGGCTTCACCGCGCTGCTGCTCGTCTTCGGCCCGGCGCTTTATGCCGCTTTGGGTGGCGAGGGCGGCTCGCTGCGGGCGGCGCTCGCCTATTCCGACGTGGTGTTCGGCGGGGCGGTGCTGGTTTGGCTGAGCAATGCCTTCGCCAGCGTGCTGCGCGGCACCGGCGCCATGCTGCTGCCTTCGGTCGCCATCGTCATCGGCGTGGTCGTTCTGGTGCCGCTCTCGCCGCTGCTGATCCATGGCTACGGGCCAGTACCGGCCCTTGGCATCGCCGGCGGGGGCTGGGCGGTGGTGATCGGCACGGGACTCACGACCGCGATCCTCGGCTGGGCGGTGCTCTCCGGGCGGAGCATCGCGCGGCTACGACGGGGGCGGCTGCGCCGGGCACTGTTCGGCGACATCCTGGGCGTCGGGGCCGTCGCCTCGGTCAGTACCCTGCAGACGACGCTGACCATCGCGCTGACGACGGCGGTGGTGGCGCGGGCTGGCGGGCCGGATGCGGTAGCGGGGTATGGGACGGGGACGCGGCTGGAGTACCTGCTGATCCCGTTGGTCTTCGGCCTCGGGGCGCCGCTGGTGGCGCTGGTGGGGACGAATATCGGAGCGGGACAAGGCGCGCGGGCGCTGCGCATCGCGCTGACCGGCGGGGTGCTCGCCTTCCTCGTCGCGGAGGCGGTGGGGCTGTCGGCGGCGGCGTGGCCGGAGGCCTGGCTCGGGCTCTTCGGCGACGATCCCCGCATGCTGGAGACGGGGGCCGCCTATCTGCGGGTGGTCGGGCCGACCTACGGCTTCTTCGGCTTGGGGCTGGCGCTCTATTTCGCCTCGCAGGGGGCGGGGAAGCTCGGCTGGCCACTGTTGGCGGGGCTGATCCGGCTGGTGATCGCGGTGGGCGGCGGCTGGCTGGCGCTTCACCTCACCGGCTCGCTCGCCTGGGTCTTCGCGGCGCTGGCGGCAGGGCTCGTCGTCTATGGGGTGCTGCTGGCGGCGGTGATCCGGGGCGGGGCGTGGTTCCGCTGACGACGCCCCGCGAAAGCGGGATGGGCTTTGGGCAGGGACCGATGCTGGAGGGGGGCTAGCCCGGCCTGCCCTGGAGGGAGGTGACGAGGCTGTCGCCGCCCGATCGGCGGGCCGCCTCGCGCAGGTCGCGTGCCCGATCGAGCAGCATCGGAGCCTGATCCGTCCCGCCGCGGCTCAGCACCAGGCCGACGCTGCAGGTAAGGGCGAGGGCGCCGATCGGCGTCGGCACCGGCATGGCACGGATGCAGCGCAGCAGGCGCTCGGCCGCCGCCACCGCCTGGGCGGGGAAGATATCGGCGAGGCAGACGCCGAAGCCGCCATCGACGCGCCCGACCAGATCCTGTACGCGGATGCGCTCATGCATCCGGTCGGCCACGCCGAGCAGTGCCGCGTCCCGCACCGCGGTTCCGTGCCGGGCGGTGATGCCGTCCAGCCCGTCGATGCCGAGGCAGAGCATGCCGACCTGCGGGCCGACCGGCTCCGCCATGGCGAGCACCGCCTCGAGGAAATGCAGCAGGGCCTCCTCGGTGACCGCGCCGGTCATCGGGTCGCGGTGGCGGCCATTCGGGTCGTCGCTCAGCGGAGCGGGGGTCATGAGGGCGTGCGATCCTGCCGGGGTGATCCTGGAACGTGGTGTCGATCAATACGGTTGCCGCCTGATTAACCCGCAGCAAAACCAGACGCGGCACCCTTGCCGGGGGCGGCGTGCCGGGGTCTGCTCGGCGGGAACGAAACCCCGAGGATCCCCGCATGACCGCCTTCGACGCCATCGCCCGCCGCCGGGACGAACTGGCCGCCATCCGCCAGGACATCCACGCCCATCCCGAGCTCGGCATGGAGGAGCATCGCACGGCGGAGCTCGTCGCGCGCAAGCTGGAGGAGTGGGGGATCGAGGTGCATCGCGGGGTGGGGGGCACCGGCGTCGTCGGCGTGCTGCGCTCGGGCAATGGCGAGGCGGCGATCGGGCTGCGCGCCGATATGGACGCGCTGCCGATGGAGGAGGCCAACGACCTGCCCTATCGCAGCACCGCGCCGGGGCGGATGCATGCCTGCGGGCATGACGGCCATACGACGATGTTGCTCGGCGCGGCGCAGTACCTGGCGGAGACCCGGGCCTTCAACGGGACGGTCAATTTCATCTTCCAGCCGGGGGAGGAAGGCTGCGGCGGGGCGCTCGCCATGCTGAAGGACGGGCTGTTCGAGCGCTTCCCCTGCGGCCAGGTCTTCGCCATGCACAACCGGCCTGGGCTGCCCGTCGGAGAATATGCCATCCGCAGCGGGCCGACGGCGGCGGGCGGGGCGTTCTTCGACATCACTGTCGAGGGCAAGGGGTCGCATGGCGCGAGGCCGGAAGCGGGGGTCGATCCGGTGCTGGCCGCCTGCCACATCGCCACGGCGCTGCAATCCATCGTCGCGCGGAACATGCCGCCGATGGAGACGGCGGTGCTCAGCATCACCAAGGTGACGGGGGGCGACGCCTACAACGTCATCCCGCAGACGGCGAAGCTTTCGGGCACCGCGCGCTTCTTCAGCGCGCGGGCGCGGGGGCTGCTCGAGGAGGGGATGAAGCGGGTAGCGGAAGGCGTCGCGGCCGGGCTGGGGGCGACGGCGAGCGTCGATTTCCGGCTGATCTTCGCCCCCACCATCAACGCGCCGGAGCAGACCGAGCGCTTCGCCGCGGCGGCCGCCGAAATCGTGGGCGAGGCGAAGGTCGACCGAACCAAGGCGCCGGGGATGGGGTCGGAGGATTTCAGCTTCATGATGGAGCGGGTGCCGGGTGCCTATCTGCATGTCGGCAATGGCGACAGCGCGACCGTCCACAACCAGCATTACAATTTCAACGACGCGGCCATCCCCTATGGCGCCGCGCTGCTGGCGCGGCTGGTGGAGCGCGAGTTGCCGAAGGGGGCGCAGGGCTGATGGCGCTGTCGCGGCGGGCAGCGCTCGGCCTGGCAGGCGCGGCGGCGTTCGGCGGGGCGGCGGGGGCGCAGAACGGGACGCCGGCGGCGATGCCGGGGGTGCGGCAATTCGAGCTGGCGCCGAAGGCGGGCGGGCGGCCGCCTTACCGCATCTTCCTCCGTCAGCCGGACGGGCCGGCGCCGGCCGGGGGGTGGCCGGCGCTCTATCTGCTCGACGCCAATGCGGTGATGGGAATCGCCAGCGATGCGCTTCGGGTGCAGGCGGCCTTCCCCGGCGAGACCGGCATCCGCGACGGGGTGCTGGTCGGCATCGGCTATCCGACCGAGGCGGCCTATGACGACCGGCGCCGCGCCTTCGACCTGACGCCGCCACCGGAGAAGGGGCGCACCGGCGGGGCGGAGGGCTTCCTCCGCTTCATCGTGGAAGAGGTGCAGCCCTTCGTCGCCGCGCAGGTGCCGCTCGACCGGGCGCGGCAGGGGCTGTTCGGACATTCGCTCGGCGGGCTCTGCGTGGTCTGGTCGCTGCTGATGCGGCCGCGTGCCTTCACGCACTGGGCGGCGTTCAGCCCCTCGCTGCAATTCGACGCGGAGCTGATCGCGCAGGCGCAGGGGCGGTTTGCCGCGCTGCCGCCGGCCGAGCGGGGGCAGCCACGGGCCCTGCTCGGCGCCGGGGAGTTCGAGGAGCGGCTGGCGCCCTTCCAGGCGGCGGCGGGGGATGCGGCGATGCGGCGGGAAAGCATCGGGCGCTTACGCATCCCGGCGCGGGCCAGGGAGATGACGGACCGGCTGCGTGACCTCGGCATCGCGGCGCAGTTCGAGCCGATCCCCGGGGAGACGCATTTCTCCGAGATACCGGTCGCGGTGAATCGGGGGCTGCGCTTCGTGCTCGGGCCCGATTAGGGCAGCCCCGATCCGGCGCCTATTGCGCGAAGTCGATGACAACGCGGCCCTGGATGTCACCCTTATGCATGCGGGCGAAGATGTCGTTGATGTTCTCCAGCCGGTCGGTGGCGACCGTCGCCTTGACCTTGCCCGCACCGGCGAAGTCGAGCGCCTCCTGCAGGTCGAGGCGCGTGCCGACGATCGAGCCGCGGACGGTCACGCCGTTGAGCACGGTGTCGAAGATCGAGATTGGGAAGTCGCCGGGCGGCAGGCCGACCAGCGAGACCGTGCCGCCGCGGCCGACCATACCCATCGCCTGCGCGAAGGCCTGCCGCGAGACGGCGGTGACGAGGACGCCCTGGGCGCCGCCGACCGCGCGCTTCACGAAGGCGGCCGGGTCTTCCTGCATGGCGTTGACCGCCAGCGCCGCGCCGTGCTGGCGGGCGAGGTCGAGCTTGGCATCGTCGATGTCGACGGCGATGACGTTGAGGCCCATCGCCCGGGCATACTGCACCGCCAGGTGGCCAAGCCCGCCGATGCCTGAGATGACGACCCAGTCGCCGGGCCTGGTGTCGGCCACCTTCAGCCCTTTGTAGACGGTGACGCCGGCGCAAAGGATGGGCGCGATGTCGGTGAAGGAGACGTTGCCGGGCAGGTGGCCGACATAGTTGGGATCAGCGACCACGTATTCGGCGAAGCTGCCGTTCACCGAATAGCCGGTGTTCTGCTGGTCGGCGCAGAGCGTCTCCCAGCCGCCGAGGCAATGCCTGCAATGGCCGCAGGCGGTGTAGAGCCAGGGTACGCCGACGCGGTCGCCCTCCCTGACATGCCGGACGCCCGCGCCGACCGCGGCGACATGGCCGACGCCCTCATGGCCGGGAATGAAGGGGGGCTTGGGCTTCACCGGCCAGTCGCCTTCCGCCGCATGCAGGTCGGTGTGGCAAACGCCGGTCGCGGCGATCTTCACGAGAATCTGGCCCGGGCCGGGGGTAGGTAGAGTCACCTCTTCCAGAACAAGCGGCTTGCCGAATTCGCGGACGACGGCGGCTTTCATGAACCTGGCCATGGGGAACTCTCCTGACTCTGCCCGGCGGCGTCCGCGAGGACCGGAGCGGGCCGCGCGGCGCGCTGCACCCCGCGGTGGTGGGACCCGCATCCGGCGTCCTGTGGCGCTGATCCTGCGGCCCGGAGCCGGGCGCCGCATTGATCGGGATCAAGAGAGCAGGTGAACTGCAGCGGCGGGCGGGGAGGGTTTGCGGCCAGGCCGGCGGATGGGGTGGGATTCGAACCCACGGTGAGCTTGCACCCACGGCGGTTTTCAAGACCGCTGCCATAGACCACTCGGCCACCCATCCTTTGCGCCCGGCGTCCGAGGGGGTACATCTAGCGCCTCTCCTGGGATGGGACAAATGAAGCGATCGCTTGCCGCAGCCCTGCCTGCCCTCACCCTGCTCGCCGGCACGGCCGCGGCACAGGATCTTCCGGCTCCGGACCGGCGCGGAGCTGTCAGCTTCGTCTCCGAGAACGACAGCTACGCCCGCAACACGGACCGCTGGTACACCAACGGCTTCCGCTTCAACTGGGCCTCGGCAGAGGACAACCTGCCGGGGCCGATGGCGGCGCTCGACAATGCGCTGGCCGGGCTGTTCGGCCCGGCTCGGAGCCGCTGGGGCCTCGGCTTCGGGCAGAACATGTTCACGCCCGTCGACAAGCAACTCCGCAACCCCGACCCGCGCGACCGGCCCTATGCCGGCTATCTCTATGCCGAGCTCTCACTCGACCGGCGGACGCAGACCACGCTTGACCGGTTCGGCCTGCAGGTCGGCGTGGTGGGGCCGAGCTCGCTGGCGCGGCCGACGCAGGATGTGGTGCATGCCATCCTCGGCGACCGGGAAGCGAGGGGCTGGCGCTACCAGCTGCGGGACGAGCCGGTCTTCAACCTGAACTACGATCGCATCTGGCGCCTCCCGGTTGCGACGCTGCCGGGCGGGCTCGGCGTCGACACGCTGCCGAGTGTGACCCTGGCCGCAGGCACCGTGCAGACCTATGCCGGGATCGGCGGGCGCATCCGCATCGGCCAGGGGCTGGACCGCGATTTTGGCGCGCCGCGAATCCGCCCGACCGTCGCCGACACGCCGGCCGCGGTGGGCGAGGGATTCGGCTGGTACCTCTTCGCCGGCGCCGGCGGGCGGGCGGTGGCACGGGACATCTTCCTCGACGGCAACACCTACCGGGACAGCCGCTCGGTCGATCACCGGCCCTTCGTCGGCGACCTTGAGGTCGGCGCCGCGGTCTTCTGGCACAATGTCCGGCTGAGCTATACGCAGAACTTCCGCAGCAAAGAATTCGTCGGTCAGAAGAAGGAATTCGTCTTCGGCGCGCTTTCGCTGTCGGTCTCGTTCTAGCAGCCTGTCGGATTTGCACTTGGTGTCAGGCCGAGGGTTGAGGCGCGATCAGGCTGCGAGCCGCAGGTTGTGGAGCCTGCGGCAGTTGTAGGCGAGGGCGACGAGGGTCCACTCGCTGGTGACCTTGGCGAGGCCGCGGAGGTGGAAGCGGGTGAAGCCGAGGGCTGACTTGATGGTGCCGAAGACGGGCTCGACGGTCTGCTTGCGACGGGCGTAGCGGGCTTTGGCATTAGGGGTTTCGAGCTTGGCCACCATGGCGAGGCGCCAGGGCTCGGTGATGCGGCGTGGCGTCCTGGGCTGGGGTGGCGGCCGGAAGTCGTAGGCGCGGTGCGGCTGGGTCCGGCCGATGGCGACCAGCGGCTCGATCCCGTGCGCCTCGAGGGCGGCAACTGCCTCGCCTGAGGCGAAGCCGGTGTCGGCGAGGACGGTCTGTGGCAGGCCGATGCCGCCCTCCATGCCGAGGATGGTTGCGGCAAAGCTCGGCGCATCGGCCGAGGTGGCGACGACGCCGGTGGCGAGGATCAGCTGCGAGCCCTCGGCGCAGACCACAGCCTGGGCGTTGTAGGCCTGGCGGTACTCATGGGCGTCGGAGCGGCGCATCAGCGCGCTGTCGGGGTCGGTGAGGTTGGACTGCCGCTCGGGCGGCGGATCGTCCTTGGGCGGCTTGGGCGGGCGGCCCCGCCGGCCCGTCTTGGCCTCGTAGGCGGCGCGCTTGGCGTCATACTCGGGTCGGGCGGCCTCGGCTTCGGCACGGGCCTCGGCCTCCAGCCGGGCGCAGGCGGCATCGAGCTTGGCCTTGAGCGCCTCGCGCCTGGCGATCTCAGCGGGCAGCGCCTGCGGGTCGGGCTGGGCCTCAGCGTCGGCCGCCTCGGCGCGGTTGGTCAGGTCGGTGATGTCGGCAGCGAGCCTGACGCGCAGCGCCTTGGCGCGGTCATACCGCACCGAGCGGATCTTGGAGGCGTTGGCGTCGAGCTTGGTGCCGTCGATCGAAACCGTCCCGAGCCGCAGCAGGCCGCTCTCGCGCGCCAGCAGCAGCACCTGCAGGAAGGCCGCCTCGAAGGCAGCGCGGTTGGCCCGGCGGAAGGCGGCAATGGTGTCGTGGTCGGGGTGCAGGTTCGCCGCCACGTAGCGCACCCCAATGTCGCGGTGGGTCGCCCGCTCGATCCGCCGCGAGGAGAAGATGCCGTTCGCATAGCAGTAGATCAGCAGCGCCAGCAGCAGGCGCGGGTGATACTGCGCCTTGCCGCCCGGGATCGGCCGCACCGCAAAGGCGCCGAGCGGCACCCGGTCCACCGCCGCCACTACGAAGTGCGCCACGTCGTCCGCCGGCAACCAGTCCTTGGCATCCGGCGGCAGCAGAAAGGCCTGCTCGCGGCTGAACGGAATGAACCCTGTCATGCCCGCCAGATTCGCCCATTTCAGGCCAGATGGGAATCCGACAAGCTGCTAGGCTAGGGAGAAGCGGATGGAGACCGCGGTGCCGCCCGGCCCGGCGGTCTGGGTCACCAGCCCGCCGACGCTGTGCGACAGGCTCTCGACGATGCGGCGGCCGAGGCCGGTGCCGGTGGCCGATGGCGTGGCCGCGGCACCGACGCCCCGGTCCTGCACCGCGAGCAGGCCGTGCTCGTCCTGCCGCTCCAGCCGCACGGTGATCGGACCGTCCTCGCCTGCCGGATAGGCGTATTTCAGCGCGTTGGTGACGAGCTCGGTGAGGATGACGCCGAGCGAGACGGCGCGGTCGGTCGGCACCTCGATCGGCACCGCCTCGAAGCCGATCGGGCGACCGCCGACCGAGCGGGCGATCTCTTCCACCAGCCCGGCCAGGTAGTCGTGCAGCGCCACGCTGCGCACGTCGTCCGAGGTGTAGAGGCGGCGATGCACCTGGGCGACGGCGGCGATGCGGTTTCGCATGGCGGCCAGCACCTCGCGCGCCGCCGGGTCCTGCACCGCGCCTTCCTGCAGCCGGGTGAGGGAAGCGATGAGCTGGAGGCTGTTGGCGACGCGGTGGTTCACCTCGCGCAGCAGCACGGCGCGCTGGTTGGCGAGTTCCTCGGCGCGGTCGCGGGCCTCGCGCACCGCGGCCTCGGCTGCGTCGTGCGCGCGCTTCAGCGCCTCGCGCTCGATGGCGCTCTCGATCGCCGTGCGGAGCAGCAGCAGGAAGTCGCCGCCGGCTTCCTTGATGACATAGTCTGCCGCCCCGGCGCGCAGTGCGGCGATGGCGATGCGGCCCTCGTCGGAGCCGGTGACGTAGATGATCGGCGGCTGCGCGGGCAGGGCGCGCAGCTGGGTGAGGGTGTCGAGTCCGTCCTGGCCGGGCATGTAGTGGTCGAGGCAGATTGCGTCGAAGGCCTCCGCGGCGGCGAGCGCCAGGCCGGCGAGGCCGTCGGCTGCGGTGACCACCGCGTAGCCATGCCGCTCCAGGTCGCGCTGCACCAGCCGGCGCAGGCCGGGCTCGTCGTCGATATAAAGGATGCGGCGGGGCATCGGGTTCATGAGAGGGAAGGGCGGCCTATGGCGTGGGGGGCACCTGGATCACCGCCAGGAACAGGCCGAGCTGGCGCACGGCCTGGGCGAAGGTCTCATAGTTGACCGGCTTGGTGATATAGACGCTGCATCCCAATTCGTAACAGCGGCGAATCTCGCGCTCGTCATCCGTCGTGGTCAGCACGATCACCGGTGCAGGCTTGAGCTGCGGGTCGGCCTTCAGCTTGGCCAGGATGTCGAAGCCCGACATGTCCGGTAGGTTGAGGTCGAGCAGCACCAGCAGCGGCCGGTGCTCCGGCCGGCCCTGGCCGACCAGGAAATCCAGTGCCGAGGTGCCGTCGAGAAAGTGGCGCACCTCGTTGAAGACGCCGGCGCGCTTCAGGTTCTTCTCGATCAGGCGGGCGTGGCCCTCGTCATCCTCGACCATGACGATGGTGACGGCCTGGGCGGCGGCGTTCATGCGGGGATGTCCTCTGCTGCGCTCTGCGGCTGGGCGGGCGCGGTGAGCGCCAGGGTCACGCGGAAGGTGGAGCCGTGGCCGGGGGCCGAGCGGCATACGACATCGCCGCCGAGACGGCGGGCCAGCGCCCGCACATGGGCGAGGCCGATGCCTTCGCCCGGCCTGTCCTGCCGGCCGGAGCGGCGGAAAAGCTCGAAGATCCGGCCGTGGTCGCGCGGGTCGATCCCGCGCCCGTTATCCTCGACCTCGACCACCACATGGCTGCCGCTGGTGCGGCCGCGGATGGCGATGCGGCCGGGACGGGCCGGGTCGAGATACTTCACCGCATTGTCGATGAGGTTGCCGAAGATCTGCTCCACCGCCAGCCGGTCGCTGTGGATTCGTGGCAGGCCGGGGGCGAGGCTGACGCTGGCGCCCGCCTCGTCGAGCTGGTGCTGCTGCGTCGCCACCAGCCCGGCGAGCAGCGCCTGGAAGTCGATCGGCTCCGGGTGCAGCAGCCGGCGCCCCTCGCGCGAAAGGCGGAGGATGGCGTTGATCAGCCGGTCCATCCGCGCGGTGGAGGAGCGGATGAAGCCGACTGCCTCGGGGATGTCCTCCAGCACCGCGGCGCGAGCCTCGGGGGTGACGAGGGCGGGCGCCTCCCGCTCGGTGGCGGCCAGCAACGCCCCAAGCGGCTCGACAGCCGCCTCCAGCTCGGTGGTAAAGCCCATGACGTTCACCAGGGGCGCACGAAGGTCGTGCGATACGATATAGGCGAAACGTTGCACCTCATCATTGGCGGCGGCAAGCGCAGCGGTGCGTTCCGCGACCCGGGCCTCGAGCGAGGCATTGGCGGTGACGACTTCCGCCTGCGCGGTCTCCAGCGCCTGGGTGTAGCGGCGGGCGAGCAGGCCGGCGCCGATGGTGACGGCGAGCATCAGCAGGAGGGCGCCGGCCGAGCCGAGCAGCAGGAGGCGGCCATTGCTGACCAGCCCCTCGCTGCGGGCCCGGCCGCGGGCGAGGCTGCGGGCCTCGATGCCGGCGACGACTTGGCGGATGGCATCCATCTCCGCCCTGCCGCGGTCGGTGCGGACCAAGGCCAGGGCGCCCTCCCGGTCGCCAGCCTGGCCAAGGGCGACGGTCTCGGCCAGTTCGGCAAGCTTCGCCTCCACCTGCCGCTGCAGGTTGCGGGCAGCCACCTCACTGCCGCCATCGGCGATGATGCTCGCGACCAGCGCAGGTATCTCGCGCGGCAGTTCGGTCATGGCGTGGCGGTAGGGTTCGAGATAGGCATCCTCGGCGGTCAGCAGGTAGCCGCGCTGGCTGGTCTCGGCATCCTGGACAAGGGAAAGGACGCGGCCGGCGGCGGTGCGGATTTCCTGCGTGGTGATGACGCCGGTGGCGAAGCTCCGCGTCTCCTCGACCAGCCAGAGCATGCCGACCTTGGTGGTGAGCAGCGCGGCGAAGCCGATCGCCATCAGCAGCAGCGAAAGGCGGCCGAACCTGGTTTTGTTGAAGGGCATGGCGCCGGCTATGGCCTTTCGCGGCGTGATCGACCCAGCGCATTAGCCAGTGGCCGGCTCAACCGCAAGCGGCACCGATGCCGCAACGATGGCTGCGCCCTTGCCGAGCGGGGGCAGGCAGGGCCAGATGCGTCCTGTCCGAGAATGCGGGAGGACCCCCGGTGAACGTCCTGGCGAATGGCGCAACCAACCTGGTGCGGGCCGACCGCGAGTCGGAAGGCGAGCGGCTGCGGCTGATGCATGCCATGGAGCGCAAGCTGCTGTGGCTCTCGGCCTGGATGATCCACCATGCCAACCATGTCCGCCCGAACCGGGACGGGCTGAAAGTGGGTGGGCATCAGGCCTCCTGCGCCTCCGTCATCTCGATCATGACAGCGCTCTATTTCGAGATTCTGAAGCCCGAGGACCGGCTGGCGGTGAAGCCGCATGCGGGGCCGGTCTTTCACGCCGTCAACTACCTGCTCGGCCGGCAGGACCGGGCGAAGCTGGAGACGCTGCGGCAGTTCGGCGGCATCCAGCCCTATCCCTCGCGGGTGAAGGACGGGCCGGAGGTGGACTTCTCCACCGGTTCCGTCGGCCTCGGCGTGGCGCTGACCAGCTTCGGCAGCCTGGTGCAGGACTACGTGCACCTGCACAAGCTCAGTCGGCCGGGCGTGCCGGCGGGGCGGCACATCGCCATCGTCGGCGATGCGGAGCTGGACGAGGGCAATATCTACGAAGCCCTGCTCGAGGGCTGGAAGCACGATGTCCGCAATGTCTGGTGGGTGATCGACTACAACCGCCAGAGCCTCGATTCCGTGGTGCAGGACCGGCTCTTCGGGCGGATCGAGGGCCTGTTCCGCGACATGGGGTGGAATGTCGTCACCCTGAAATACGGGCGGAAGCTGGAGGCGGCCTTCGCCCGCGAGGGGGGCGAGTCGCTGCGCCGCTGGATCGACGACTGCCCGAACAGCCTCTATTCGGCGCTGACCTTCCAGGGGGGCGCTGCCTGGCGGGCGGCGTTGTTGACCGATCTGGGACGCGAGGAGGGCATCCGCGCCATCATCGACCCGCTCTCCGACGAGGAGCTGGGCGCGCTGATGACCAATCTCGGCGGGCATGACGTGGCGGCGCTGCTGGAAGCCTTCCGGGCGCAGGATGCCGCGGGCGACCAGCCGACCTGCTTCATCGCCTACACCATCAAGGGCATGGGCCTGCCCTTCGCCGGGCACAAGGACAACCATGCCGGGCTGATGACCAAGGAGCAGATGGCCGGCTTCAAGCGCGAGATGGGCATCGAGGACGGGCAGGAATGGGAGCCCTTCGTCGGGCTCGACGTGCCGGAGGCGGAGCTGCGCGCCTTCATCGAGGGCGTGCCCTTCGCGAAGCAGCTGGCCGAGGAGGGGCGGCGGCTGGCCTCGCCCGCGGTGCCGGTGCCGGAGGCCTTCCCGATGCCGCGGGTGCCGGCCGGGCGGAAGCTGTCGACCCAGGCGGCCTTCGGCGAGGTGCTGGCGGAGCTGGGGCGGGGGCAAGGGGCGTCGGCGCCGATCGCCAGCCGGATCGTCACCACCAGCCCGGATGTCACCGTCTCGACCAATCTCGGGGCCTGGGTGAACCGGCGCGGCGTCTTCGACCGGCACCTGAAGAACGACGTGTTCCGGGATGCGAAGCTCGCCTCGGCGCAGCGCTGGGGGATGTCGCCGGAGGGGCAGCACATCGAGCTCGGCATCGCCGAGCAGAACCTGTTCCTGCTGCTGGGGGCGCTCGGGCTGTCGCATTCGCTCTACGGAGCGCGGCTGCTGCCGGTGGGGACGGTCTACGATCCCTTCGTCAACCGTGGCCTCGATGCGCTGATCTATGCCTGCTACCAGGATGCGCGGTTCATGCTGGTGAGCACGCCGTCCGGGCTGACGCTGGCGCCGGAGGGCGGGCAGCACCAGTCGATCAACACGCCGCTGATCGGCATCGCGCAGGACCGGCTGGCCAGCTACGAGCCGACCCATGCGGATGAGCTCAGCATCCTGATGCGCTGGGGCTTCGAGCACATGCAGAAGCCCGACGGCAGCGCCGTGTGGCTGCGGCTCTCGACGCGCGGGCTGGAGCAGCCCCAGCGGAAGCTCGACCCAGCGGCGGTGATCGCCGGCGGGCATTGGGTGGTGCCGCCGGCGCCGGGGGCGCGGATCGCGATCGCCTATCAGGGGCCGGTGGCGCCGGAGGCGGTGGCGGCCTTCGAGGAGCTGCGGACGGAGGAGCCGAGGGCGGGGCTGCTCGCCATCACCAGCCCGGACCGGCTGCATGCCGAGTGGCTGGCGGCGCGGCGCAAGGCGCGGGGCGGGTTCGGGGCGCCGAGCTGGGTGGAGCAGCTACTGGCGCCGCTGGCGCCGGATGCGGCGCTGGTGACGGTGCTCGATGGGCATCCGGCGGCGCATGCTTGGCTTGGCGCGGTGCGCGGGCAGCGGGTGGTGCCGCTCGGCGTAGACCACTTCGGGCAAGCCGGCGACATCCCGGATCTTTACCGCGAATACGGTCTGGACGCGGACAGCATCCTGGACGCCTGCGCGCAGGCACTTCTGGGGTAGCTTACGAACTCAAGGGTTCCAAGGGCCTTCCGGCCCTTGGTTGAGGGGAGTTCGAGGGGGACGACGTCCCCCTCGATCCTCAAGCCTTCTGCAGGGCCGGCGCGAGGGTGCTGCGGAAGAAGTCGAGGAAGCCCTCCTGGTTCGGGCCGATCTGGCTGAGGATCAGGTGGTCGAAGCCGGCTTTGCGGAAGGTTTCCAGCCGCTCCAGGTGGCGGGAGGGATCGGGGCCGCAGGGGACCTGGGCGGCCATCATCTCCGGCTGCACATGGGCGGTGGCGGCGCCGAAGGCTTCGACGCTCGGCAGCTCGGCCATTACCTTCCAGCCGGTGAGCGCCCAGCGGGAATAGCGGTGGGCGGTCTCCATTCCCTCCTGCTCGCTGGCGGCGAAGCAGAGCGAGACCTCGGCATAGCAGGGGCCCTGGCCGCCCGCCTCGCGGTAGGCCTCGACCAGCTCCGGCTTCGGCTCGGTGGCGATCATGCCGTCGGCCTTGTGGGCGGCGAGGCGCGCGGCCTCGGGGCCGCCGACGGCGAAGATCACCGGCGGCTTGCGCTCCGGCCGGTCGAAGAGCTGCGCATGGTCGAGCTGGAGGTAGCGGCCGCGGTAGTTGCTCAGCTCGCCCGTGAGGAGGCCGTTGATGATCTCCAGTGCCTCGCCCATGCGGGCATGGCGCTCGCCGACGCCGGGCCAGCCCTCGCCAACCACATGCTCGTTCAGCCGCTCGCCGGCGCCAAGGCCGAGCACGAAGCGGTCCTCGCTCAGGATGGCGAGGGTGGCGGCGGCTTGGGCGATGATCGCCGGGTGGTAGCGCATGATCGGGCAGGTGACGGCGGTCATCAGCCCGATGCGGCTGGTGGCCTGGGCCATGGCACCGAGCACCGACCAGGCGAAGGAGGCGTGGCCCTGCTCCTCCACCCAGGGGGAGAAGTGGTCGGAGATGGCGGAGAATTCGAAGCCGGCCTGCTCGGCCGCGACGAGGTTGCGGACGAGGGCGCGCGGGGCGTGCTCCTCGGCCATCAGCTTGTAGCCCAGGGTCGTCATGCGGGGGGTGCCTTGCCGGTGGTGAGGGGTGCTCATGGCAACGTGGCGCCTGCGGCCCGGTTCGGAACAGCGTGATATGGATTGAATACAATATAACTACCCTGTCATCCGCCCGTCATCAGGCTGTTGTTCCTCACTCCTAGCCTCCGCCGCCAAGGCCGCAGCCAGGCAGGCCGGGGAAGGGATATCGATGAGCGATTTCAACACGCTGGACGGCGATGCGCCGGAGGTCATCGGCCATCGCGGGGCGAGCGGCTACCGGCCGGAGCACACGCTCGAAGCCTACAAGCTGGCCATCGAGCTGGGCGCCGACGTGATCGAGCCGGACCTCGTCGTCACCAAGGACGGTGCACTGATCGCCCGGCACGAGAACGAGCTCGGCGGGACCACCGATGTATCCGACCGCCCGGAATTCGCCGACCGGGAGACGACCAAGACGATCGACGGGCAGGAGATCACCGGCTGGTTCGCCGAAGACTTCACCCTCGCCGAGATCAAGACCCTCTATGCCCGCGAGCGCATCCCCGAGGTGCGGCCGGACAACACCGCCTATGACGACCTCTACCGCATCCCGACCCTCGACGAGGTGATCGAGCTTGTGCGGCAGGAGGAAGCCCGGACGGGGCGCGAGATCGGCATCATCCCGGAGACAAAGCACCCGACCTTCTTCGCCCAGGAAGGCAGCTATCTCGACGGTACGCTCATCCGGCAGGACACCAGCCAGCTGCTGGTCGATGCGCTGGTGAAGGCTGGCTTCACCGACCCGGAGCGCGTCACCATCCAGTCCTTCGAGCTCGGCAACCTGATCGAGCTGCAGAAGGAGATCATGCCCGAGGCGGGTATCGACCTGCCGCTGGTGCAGCTGCTCGGCGGCTCCTATGACCTGGCCTTCAACTTCGACCCCGGCAAGGCGGCGCTCGGGGCCGATCCCTCGGTCTATGACGAGCTCGGCCTCGACCTCACGATGGAGAGCGCCATCAACGAGGACCTGCTGAGCGCCGAGGCGCTGCAGGCTATGGCGCGCGTCTATGCCGAGGGGATCGGTCCCTACAAGGACTACATCCGCCCGGTCACCGAGCTGGAAACACCGGTGGATGGCGATGGCGACGGCACGGCCGAGATCACCCGACAGCTCACCGGCGAGACGACCTCGCTGGTCGAGGATGCGCATGCGGCGGGGCTGGAGGTGGCGCCCTACACGCTGCGGGCGGAGGAGAGCTTCCTGTCGCTGACGCTGGACGGGAAGGTCGAGACGCTGACGGAGGAGGCGCGGGCGCTGATCGAGATCGGCGTCGACGGCATCTTCACTGACAACCCCGACATCGGCCGCGGCGCTGTGAACCAGGAGTTCGAGGCGCGCGGCTGGGAGGGCGCCGACTGGGATGCTATCGCCGCCGAGGCGACGCGGAATTTCGAGCGCACCGGAAACTGGTATGTCTCGGGCATCGGCTTCGGCGACCCGGACCGCGAAGAGGTGACGGACTGGAACGCGGTTGCCGCCCAGGTCGAGGCGAATTTCGCGGCGACGGGGCAGTGGTTCATTTAATCCGGGATCGGCGCGCCCCTTTCATGGGGCGCGCCAGTCGGCTTAGCCCATGTTCACCATGATGGTCTTCTTGTGGGTGAAACACACAACCAAGCCTAAACCCTTGAGATGTAAGACCTGCCTGCAGAACATACACGGGAACGTGATGCAAGGTTTCTGCACAGGGCAGGTATGTGCGCTGATGATTGCGATGAATATTGGCAAGCACACAATGAAGACAGTATAAGAAGGGAGTGGAAGGGCAAGAAACCTGCACAATAGGGCAGTGGCGCACAACTCAGACTCAGCTCTCCTTGGCAAGCATTAGATCGGACAACCAGCCAAGGAGCCCAATAATGGCCCAAGTCATTCACCTGTTCGGTGCCAAGCCGGAAATTAACCCGGTTAATTCTGCTGCCCCACGCGAGCCCGCCAAGGTACCCACACCTGCAAAGCAGGCAGTCGAGACAGAGCAGGTGTCGCTGCACGACGGCGACCTCGTCGTCTACCGGCGCCCCGGCGCAAGCAGCAAGTGGCAGTATCGCTTGCGTCTGCCCAGCGGCGAGTACGAGCGCAAGACCACAGGTAAGCGTACCCTCGACGAGGCAAAGAGGGTAGCTGAAGCAAGATACCAAGAGGTCAAGTGGCGTGAGCAGCGTGGCCTCAGCACGAAGGCTGCGCCATTCAGCAGTGCGGCCGAGGCGTACATCGCCTACCGCGTCCGGACGGCCGACCAGGCGCCCCCGGCCAAGCGCGCCGCGAGGATGAAGAAGGCGGAGATGGAGGCAAGCATGATCCGACGCTACCTCGCTCCCCACTTCGGCGAGACACCACTGGACGAGGTCGACGCGCAAGCTGTCGAACGCTTTCACGAGGCATATCTTGGCCAATGGAAGGCAGGGCAGGGGGCTAAACGGGTCCAGTTCCGCACGCGCGACAACCAGCGGCGCGAATACAAAAAGCCTATCGCAGTGGAGATGCCTGGCACGTACATCCGCAAGCCGGGTGTCAACAGCCGCATCCTGTTCGAGCGGCTGGTGAAACACATTCTTGAGCGCGCCATCAAGGACGGCCGTATTACGAGAACGGAGATGCCCGAGCTGGACGCCACGAAGTTCGTGCGGAACCGCCGAGGAGCCTTCAGCGAAGCCGAGCAGGCGAAGCTGCTGGCCCACCTTGAAGCCCGAATCGGGAAAACCAAAAAGAAGCACCACCAGGCTTCGCGCAGGCTTCTATGGCTTTGGGTTCGCTTCCACCTGCTGACCGGACTCAGGCCAGGCGTAGAGGGCACGACACTCAGGTTTCGTGACATCGAGTTCGTCAGTGGGACGGTGCCGCACTACGTGGTTCGCGTCCAACAGGGCAAGACCGGGTCACGGCCTGTGGTGGTGGATATGCGGCTCAAGGAGGTCATAAATTCAATTGAGGCGCAGCACCCTGACCCAAAACCCGATGCGTGCTTATGGGTGAAGCCTAACGGCGAGCCTACCACGCGCTTCGGCGAGGGTCTCAAGGCCGTGCTCCGGGAGCTTGCCCTTGACCGTGATGCTCAAGGCTTGGTTCGGACACCATATAGCATGCGCCATTCGTTCATCACCGACGCCATTCAGCGTGGTGTGAACCTCAGCATGCTGGCGGATAACGCGGGGAACTCGGTCGAACAGATCTCGGCGCACTACGACCACGTGATCCACACGCAGCACGCGGCGGAGCTCCTGAAAGGCATCGAGGGAACGCGCGCGGGGGGGCGGCTGAAAGCTGATGGCCTAAAGCGGGCGCCAACGGCGATAACACCATCGACGTCCCGCGTCGGCTGCGCGCAGAGTGGCCGGGCCGGCCGCTGACCCTCACTGGGACGGCGCGCCCTACCACCGCGCCACGGCGGTGTGCGAGGCCGCCTCCTTGCGCGCCCCAGCTATCAATTGCCATTCCTGGCTGTCCGCAACCAATCGTTCTTGCGCGCTGGCAGCCCTACTCGAATGGGCTGCCCCGACACGCAGACTGCATGCGGTTGCCCTGTATGACCCTTACAGGGCGACTGGATTGCCGGTGGAGTCTCTGGTGATAACCAAGCGTTCTATTTTTGCAGGGGCATTATCATCTGCAATCACCAGCTGCTTTGCTTGCGCAAAAATATTCGGACAAGACGATCGCATACCTGTTACCGGTGACTTTTATAATGCTTCCGGCGCGATATGTGAAATGCGAAGCACTAATCAGAATAGACTCCTTATTGCAATAGCATCTGGTCAAGTGGTGCGAAAAAGAAATCTAGTAGTTACAGCGGCACACAATGTGGTTTCGAACGGCCGGGCTAGACATCAAATGGACAAGCTTGTGTTCGTTCTCGGAAACGAAAGAAGGCATCAAAGGTACCGCGTGGTCGAAACACACTTTGGAACTGAAGATCCTGAGAGAAATGAGCCGAAAGATTTTGTCGTCTTTCGGCTGGAGCAAAATGTGTCGAGTGATATCAATGTGATGGATTTTGAGGAGAGCGATAACCCCGAAGCTGAGTTGCCGAGCCAACTTGCGTTGGTGTCTTATCACGGAGATAAGGGGCTTGTTAAGCAAGTCTCTGGTGGGAGTATCGTGACTAAACCAGCGCAGTTCTGCAGCAGGCTCAGTTCCTCTCCCCAGTATCGAGACAAAGATTTGCTTATTCATTCTATAGATAGTGTTTCGGGTAGCTCGGGCGGAGCAATCGTATCAATAAATCCAGTTCGTCCCGCGGTTCCTGTCGTTCATGCCATTCACACTGGAGGCGTATCAGCGGAATTGTTTTGGGGGTCAGAAGCAAATGCTGAGTTTGACGCGGCTTGTAATTTCAATTTTGCGGTCAGAGTCACCGGCAACCAATATTTTTACAAAATATTCAACGATGCTGCCCGGGCGACGCAGGTGCAGGCACGCAATGTGCTAAGGTAAACTCTGTCATTTTTCGGCGTCAGTAATGTCCGAATAAACTAAGTTTCACTAAGTAGGTGATGCCTACAAAGCCACCTACCTTTCGGAACAAAGCCCAGCTTGAACGAATTGCAGATCGCAAGCGCCAAGCTCGTCCCGAAACCAACAAGATTTATGATGGCGCATGGCGACGATTAAGGCGTCACCACCTAGCGGCCAATCCCCTGTGTGTTGAGTGTTTCAAGCTCGACAAGATAGTGGAAGCAACAGTGGTCGATCACATACAGCCAGTGGCCATTGCACCCGACCGCCGATTAGATCCCACTAACTTCCGATCCTGCTGCCAATCATGTCGCTCGATCATGTCTCAGAACTGGAAAGCCAACGGCATCAACGAGGTGCCGAACCGTCGTTCATAGGTGTTGCCCGCGGCGGCCATGGCGCAACAAGTGTGCTGCTTAGATCATCCGGCACAAACTCAGGCACCTCCATAACAAAGCTGGTAATCTGCTCCTCCGTCATCCCGGAGGCTTTGAGTTCAGCGCCGATAAGCTCGTACATTTTCAGTCGATACGCGTTAGGATCTTCAATCACTTTAAGTGTTTGCTTCCTTGCTCGTTCATTTAGAAATATCAGCACGAAGTAGGAAAAAGGCATCACTACCAGATGTGGTGACACCATCAGCTGGTCCATTGGTCTGGCTCGGAGATCTGAAACAACCATAATGATCATGAGGCCGATTCCGCCCGCACACCACATGATCGAGAATAATAACCCTTGCTGTAGATCGAGCGCTAAGAGCCTGATATCAGAAGTTCGACGTATCTCACGCACATAGTTCTCGCGCAGCCAAATGGCCTTCTTCATCCTAGAGCTGGCACTTCGATTGTCCCAAAACCTGTAGAGACGTGGCTCAAAGGTGCGCGTATAGGCGGATCGTGCAAGCAATGTTAAGAATAATAACAGAAACCAGATAACCGCACTCCCAACACTTAACTCGCTCATCAGCTGGCCCCCACTCACAAGTGTCATTGTACACAGCTGGCCTGGTCTGCCGAGTGCTGCTGTACATGAGGTCATGCTCGTGGCGGTCTGGCAGGAGTGATCATGCCGCCGTAGAGGGCTGAAAGTGCAGGGAGGTAACAAGTTGCACAACTTCCCCAAACCCAGCAACATGGGCTTGGGGGTTGACACGCAATGAATCGTCGAAAACGAACCTGCCCCCCGAAGAAGGAGCAGTTATGCGTCCAATAAGCCGGGTGGGAATAATATCGATCTCGTCGGTCGCCCTCCTCGTGAGTGCATGCGCTCAGATGGCGCCAGCGCCGGTGCCTCCAACGGTTGTCTCATATCCACAGGAAACGAGGGACCGACTACTTCGAATCCTCAACCAAGAATGGCGAGAGTGGGGAAGCCAAACTGTTGATGCGCGGGATGGAAGTCTTGAGAAGATACCCAATAGATTGGAGGAGAATGACCGCGCCGCCTTTTCTAAGGTGCTCGCCTATTGGATTGCGGTAGGCAATCAGAGTTTTATCAATAGGAACAAGTTCGCCTACTCTCAAGGCAGTAATGGAGTGGCATGCACCGCTTCGGAGCTTAAAAGCGACGGTGATCCCGTCATATGGGGCTGCCAGCCCTGGTCAGCCGCGTTCATATCCTATGTGGCGCGGTCGGCAGGTATAGACAGATTAGAGTTCGCCCCGAGCGATGGCCATCGCGGCTATGTGGACGCACTTGATGCACTCGCCGCAACTCATGGTGGCAAAGTCGCGTTCTACCCGCGAGAGATCAATGCTTACAGACCGCGAGTAGGGGATCTTGTTTGCTCTGATCGGTCGGAAGGCCCCCGTATCTCCACAATGGCTGAACGCAGGAAAGAGGTCGGTCTAGGACGACCAATGCACTGCGACTTCGTCGTCGCAGTTCGCCCTGACGCAGTCGAGGTTATCGGCGGTAACGTTGGTCAAGGCGTGACCAAGGTAATCTACAAAACCGAGCAAGGTTTCCTACAACGGAATGCTCGACACTGGTTTGTCATCTTTGAGAATCGGATAGGGACCGCGCTAAATACGTAAACCGAGCTAGACTTCCGCTCGGAAGTTTAGATCAGTTTCTGCGGGGAGGGGCGTCTTCGTTCCTGACGCCCCTTGTTTTGACAACCGCACCCTGGCCTTGGAAGCAGCCTGTGCTTCTGAGAAAAACTTTGTTTGAAAAATCGATTTCAGCAAATGAAGCTTCCTGCGTTCAGACGCGTTTGCTGTTCCAGCTTCAAGTGGGCCTTCTTGTCCATCGGGAAATATCGCCTGCTTAGCTGGAGATTGTGCATGCCGATCGAGAGCCCTGTAAGCCTTCAGTTAAAGGCTGAAGTCAAAACAGAGATACCGTCTGCTTCCACCGGGCGGCTTATGGATGCGTTAGTTGACATAGTTCGGCCTTTCTCCGAGCGCCGTGGTTTGAAGGCAGACCTCATCAGAGTCCAACGGGACGAGGTTGCATTTCGAGCGTTGCAGTTAGCCCATCATCACATCAGCACGGCCGGGCTCACCATCAAACCGATCCCTAACAAGGGGCTTGTCCAGTTGCTGGAGAAAGCTTCCCTTGAGGAGATTGAAGATGAAGTAATGGTCTCGATGTGGGCCAACCTTTTGGCTACCGCCGCAACTACTGATAGCGATAACTTGCCTCGCTTTGTAAACATTCTCTCCGAGCTTAACGGCCAACTGCTCATCTTGCTCGAAAAAATCATCACGCATAATCTAGAACGCCTGAGCTTTCATCAATACGAGCACGTGATTCATGCCCGGTTATGGGCGGATACAACTGCCATTACTGCTGGTCTAAACGACGAGATTGCTAAGGCAAAAGATACTTCCGACGATGCAAGTGACGAGTACGATAAATCTGTTGACGAGATCATCATGTTAAAAATCAAGTCAGTGCTTGATCAGCCGGGTATTGCTGTAGATGTGCCCGCAGTGACAGTTGATCTGGATGGCGAGTCTTACGAAGCCTATCTTAGAGAAGACTTCAAAGACTTGGTCTGCCAGTATAGCAACGATGATCAGCTGGACTATGCGATATTGGAAAGCCTCAATTTAATCAAGCAAGAAAATATCAGTGGTTATCAAATTGGCGATTATAAAATATCGGCGGTTTGGTATCGCGCTACTGTGTTGGGTGTCCAGCTTTTTGCTCGGTGCAACCCGGGAAAAATTACGACAATCCTAAACAAGGCATAAAATCCGATGGTTTCGTGCGTATGGAAAACACTTTGTTTGGCTAAATATCTTTAATAGCGAAACGGAGCAGCGATGGACAACGCGCGACAAAGCAAAGTTTTAGCAGACAAACTCTGCGTCCGAATTTTTAAACTTTCGACGCTCCATGCCGCCTCACCGTCAGCGAGCAGCTAAGTACGGGATGCCACGCAGACCCGAACCACATCGCACAGCCGCCACACCGCCTGCCACTCTCCGCAATGCTGAGATGAGCAGGACCAACAGCGCCACCTATGACACCAGATGGCGGCGATTGCGCAATCAGCACCTGTCGCTGAAGCCCTTATGTGTGGTGTGCGAACAGGCTGGTCAGCTGACGGTCGCGCAATGTGTGGACCACATCACCCCAGTGGCAGTGGCCTCGCACAGGCGGCTTGATCCCACCAACTTACGCAGCCTGTGCTCGTCACACCATGCCGTCATCACCCAGCATTTCAAGCACACTGGCATCAACGAGATGCCAATTTAACAAAGATCAGGAGGTATCATGGAGCGGGCTGAGAACAAACTGAGCGTTACAGCCGTCTCTGACCTTCGTCAATATACGACACGAAGTCGTTCGTGTCGGAGAAATAGTTGCGAAATGCGTCCCGGACATTCATTTCATCTTTTGCGCGTACGAGTACGATGTCAGCATTGCCACCGTACTGCCTCTCCAACACACTGTAGCGTTCAACAGCCTCGTTGATGTTGTCGTATGTCTCAACCTCAAGCCGTACCCTCGCCGCATCACCTGTGTGTCGGATCAAAATGGTATTTGCCTTGAACGCAAACTGCTCGCTTGAATGCTTCACATCCCGCAGCGAAGCAAGTAGTCCGGTACTGGCTTCCAACTCGGAAAGCTCATGTCTTAATTCCAAGTTGCTAAGCTCGGGCAAACAGGATCGTTGATCCTCATATGCGCGAGCAATGACCTCGCTGCACAGCTGGAAAAATCGCGTGTAGCGTTGCTCAGCAAGGCTGAATTTGATGCGGCTCGTGGTGAGCAGATCCGCAGCTTCAACAGCCGTGGCCCATGCGTGCTGGTAGATGGTGCGGTACTGGATCTCAACATGAAGCCCGTTCCAATTACTACCAAAAGGCGTGGTGACAAACCATTCGTAAACGTCATGGATGCCGCGATAACCGCTGCTCTTCGGGTGAATAATATAGTTGTACCGATCTTCCATGGGATAGCGGCGCTTGTGTTTGGAGCGCGTCCTATGAAGAGAAGCCCTGAACTCGTTAAGTTCGGATCGATTCTGAAAGATCAGCCTGCACCCGGCGATATCATGCATTGTGTTAAGCTGCATCGTCGGCTCACGCACCAGCTTGTCAAAGATGGTGTTTCGTCGCTTGAGCCGCTGGGCGACCGTGATGGTTTTGCCACGAGCACGGGACCTTAGAGTGGTCTGGAACGTATTCAGAATGTAGGCATGGCTGGCGCGCCAGTTCTCCATCACGAGGATGTCGGTGGTGTCGAACTGTCCTGACCGGATTCGTTTACCAGCAGCTTTGACCCGTGAAGGCGTGTTTTCCGGCACAACCCAATTAACCACAATAAGATGCTCCGACTACAAAGCTGCAATATCGAGAGCGAAGCGCGCATTTGCAAGAGGAAGGTCAGGATTAAAGCGCGGTTTTGTGCCGAACCAAGTTGTGCAAAACCATCGTCTTTGCTGCTGGGCTCCAGTAAAGCAAAACGGCAAGGCAAGCAGCCCAATCATCACATCATTTAATCATCACCCGGCAGTTCAAATACGCGGGCATCAATGAGATGCCTTAAGCAAGCTGATTGCTTGTCGCCAGCCACATCGTTGTGCCGCGTACTTCTTTTATAGAGCGATGCGTAAGCATTTCAAACGCGGGCAAGCGTCTTTTTTGGATGGTCAGAAAGGGATGTCGTCATCAAGATCCGACGGTTTGGGCTTGTAATCGGGCTTTGGCGATTTCGAAAGATCTAAATTAAGAAGCTCTTCATTTTCGATCAACCAGGAAATGCCTTGTGGTGTGACCCTGTAGCCAGAGTATCGATACCCCTGTTCGTCCTCATTGAATGAGTCACGGATGAGGCCTCTGCCGAGAAGCCTGTTCACTCCCATATGTACAGCAAGGTTGTTTTGGCCATGGCGCTCCATTTGGCGACGGAGCGTAGAGTGGGTGACAAGCTCATCAGCTTCATCCTGCACCTCAACCATCGAAGCAAGGGTGAGAATTTCTCGTTGAGAGAGGCCGCCGCTCCCTTTAAGAAGTGCCGGTATTTCATCAACTTCAAATTTTTCGACTTGATCTTTCATTGCGGTAAGACGTTGGGTTATTTTCTTGCTTAAATCAGAAAAATCACGAGGCGATCGGGCTTTATATCTCTCGATGCGACGATGTTGAACGTCAAAAGGAAATTTGCTGGTGCGTTCGTCCGAGCATACCATACACACCTCCTTATTTGAGGCGAACGCGTAGCCGAGTTCAAACCATACGTTTGGGTTATCCAAGGTGATATCAGCAAAACAGACTAACGCTTGCCTTATGCCGCTCTCTATCTGATCTATCGGTATGTTTGCTCCCGGATCGGCGTCAACTCGGTAGGGTTCGAGGCCAGCTGCCTCGATGGCAGGCTTGAAAACGTCTTCGTAGCGAAAGTCAAATGTTCCGTTGTCAAACGGCTGTATGATGAAACAAGAGGACAAGAGCACCTCCGCAGGCATTCATTGTGTATACGTGCGGACGTTGGAACAGGTTCCCACCCGTTGGGAGAGGTCTCCCACAAATCGAACCATAGATGTAGGCCAGTTTCGGCACGGCTTCGGCGTCGCGAGCTCAGCAGGGGCATATAGCCCCTCAAAAGCTAGCAGACACCTTGCTATACACCGCACCCCTTCCTTTTTTCCCGGAGTGCAGAAAAATAATCTTTCCCGATAAATATCTGCATGGCGAAAACTATGCAGCCGGGTGCAGATTAGGATGGGGAACAGGACCAACGCTGAGATCATTCAGCTGCTAAGAGGCAAACTCACTCGCATCTGGCCCGGTCCAATACCATTAGACATACATTGGGCCATGAGCCCTTTTGATTGCACCCTGCGCATTGTCTATGACGGTGGCACGTACCGCGTCGAGCATTACATCCGCAAAGCTCAACAACTCGGCGACGAAGCGCGAAACAATGCCGACACAGCTCGGATGCGCGTCGACCGCTAAACCACGACAGCCTTGGTCACGCGTTCTCATGCCGCTCGGGTTTCGACAACAGCGTATACTGCTGCCGTTCCGGCCCGTTGTTGACACGAAAGCCGATTGGAGACCACGACGCCCCTTTCGCGGCAGCTTCCTCTTCCAACCATCGCAACAGGATGGCTGGGTCATTCACCTCCAGCAGCCGGGCCTTCCGCTGAACCACTGCGAAGTCGCCTGGCGTCAATCCCTCTGGTAGTGGTCTAGGTGGTTCTGCGCCAAGCATTTGCCGGAATGCGACCGCGGCCCACGTGGCATCAAGCGGTAAAAGCCGCAGCTTAAGTGTGAAACGCCGCGGCACCGCGGCGTCCATGCGCTCCGGCAAGTTGGTGGTGCAAATAAATGGCAACGGGTGGCGTTCCATTTGCACCAGCATCTCGTCAACCTGGCTGACCTCCCATGAGCGCACCGCACCGGCGCGATCGAGCAGCATTGCCTCAGCCTCGTCGATCAGCAGCACGGCGTCCTTCGCGCGCGCCTCGGCAAAGGCTGCCGCAATACCCTTCTCTGTCTCGCCTACCCACATCGACAGAAGGTCTGAGGCCCGCCTCTGCAGTACAGGCAGGCCGATACGCTGCGCCAGCCAATGCGCGAACTCGGTCTTGCCGGTGCCCGGTGGGCCCATGAGGCACAGTGACCAGGCACGAGGGGCGCCAGGACGCGACAACTTGGCCGCCAGCTCCTCCAAGTCCTGATCACACGGCGAGAGCGTGGGATCAAAGGTGGGCAAATAAGGTGCCTTAGCCGGGCCACCCTGCCCGAGCGCGGCCATAACACCGGAGAGCGCAGTTTCGAGGGCGGTCACGCCTTCGCCTGAGAGCCGAGCAGCACGAGCAGCAGCTGCCGATACTCCGGCCGAGGCTGGCCATTGCGCAGCCAGTTGCGCTGGAAGATCGGGGCCAAGGTTGAGGCACTCTTGGTGCAGCACCCGCGTCCATATGCGCTCTCGTCCGACCCGATCTGGAACCTCCATCTCTATCACCAGCGTCATTCGACGCAGCGTCGCGGGATCCATGCCAGTCACACTATTAGTGGTCCACAAGATCGGCCGAGGCGTTTCCTCGAGCATGCGATTTAGGAAGGCCTTCGAAACCTCGCCGCGTCGGTCGCCAAAGCTGCTCCGGCCTTCCAGCACGTCCTCTGCCTCGTCCAACAGCACGGCTGCATCGGCCACGCCGCGGAGCATAGAAGTAGCCATGCGCAAAGCGGCCAATCGCTCTGCCCGGCTGGGCTCGTCATCGTCCTTGTCTGCCTCCTCTCCGGCAGCAAAGAGCCGTAACCCAGCCCGGGCAGCAAGGACCTTGGCAAACTCGGTCTTGCCAGTACCCGGTGGACCAGAGAGGAGGATGTGTACGCCCCTGGCACCCTCGGCCGCTGCGGCCTGCAGCACCTTGGCAGCCAGGTCGGCCCGCTCACCGAGGTGAGCAAAGTCGGCCCACTCCAACGTAGTGACACGCGGCTTTCCGACAACCGCGGCAACCCAAGCGTCAGCATTGGCATACGTGCGCACCATGAGCCGCATCAGGCGATCGGGCATACTCAGCACGGGAAAGCCGGACAGCAGGTTACTGCCATCCTCGTTGTAGACCAGCACGCCACAAGCCCTCAGGGGCGCTTCGGGGAGAAGGCGCTCAGAGATCTCTGCATCGCTCCTGCCCAACAGAGCGGCCAGCGTTGCCACCGTGTCACACAATTCGTCACGTACCGCGTCCGCAAACGTCTTGAGTCGGACACGGCGCCCAGCGCGTAGCATGAGGCGAAGGATCTCAAGATCAAGCGGCGAGAGCTGGAAGGTCACTGCCGCATGCAGGGCATTCACTTCGTAGGGCTCAAGCCCGCATGTTGGCTCATGAAAAATGGAGAGTTGTGTCAGTACCTCAGACCAGCGGCGTTGATGGTCAGGGTCGCCGATTGCTGGCAGCTCCACGCGCTCCAGTGGCAACCAGTCGCGGTCCCCATCTGCAAGAGCCGGCATGTTGCGCAGCACGAGCGCCAGAACCTCGATCGCGTCCTCAGAGTTTGCAACATTACGCAGATACCAACCGAGCTGGCGTTGTGATGTGGACGTCATGATGGTCACTGCATCCCGGTCAGGCGACAGGACGGCAGGGCAGTCATGGTTGCCGTGCTCGACTGGTGATGCCGAGCATCAGCGGTACAAGAGGAGGGGTTCGATACATATGGCGTGCCTCGTCACCGTCTTGCCGGCCGCCCCAGGTTGAGGACGCTGCGATGGCCGTACTGCGCCTCCAGCATCGCCCGCGCCCGGCCGATGTCGTCGGCGTGGAGGCTTACTCGCTGCGTCATCCCGTTTGACAGGCGCACGATCGCCACAAACTCGTACATGCGCCGATCCTTGTTGTTGGTGGATGCGGCTGGCCGGCTATGCCGGCCAGCAATGACATGGAGTCGGTAATCACACCGCCTTTGGCGTGGCGCTCCGGCGCTTGAACGCCCGGCCGCGCTCCTGAGCCGCTGTAGTCAACTGCGCATCCAGCTCGCCAGCAGCTACAGCCGCGAGCAGGGTGTCGATCGCACTTGGCAGCATGTCGAGCTGGCCTACCTCCACAGCGGTGTTGCCAGCCTTGTCGAGTGGCAGCGCTTTCGCACCGTACCGAATCATAAAATGTACAACGCCAGCGCCGTCCGTAAACCAGTCGCGTCGTACATGCACAGGCTGCATCACCCGCACCCGCTCGCCAGCATCGTTGCTCCGGTACACAGGGCGCGTCACTTCAAGTGAGCGGCCTTCCAAATGGGCCAGCAGCAGCGCCTTCTGCTGCTCCAAGTGGGCGAGCACCTTGGCGCGGGCGCGGCCCTTGGCATCATTGGGTGGCGCCGTGGGCGTAGCTTTGCCGAGTTTGAGTGTCTTGAGCACGGACATCCGAGGTTCCCGTTCTGCTTCCGTGCTGATCGATCTACAGCCATCGTCCAAAAGGCCAACCGAAAAGGAGACGCGGTCCACATCTTTCCCCTACGCCGTAAGGCCGCCCTTCGGCGCGGGCATATTCTTCCCGCACCATGCGTCATCGCTCTCCTCCGAAGCCCGTGCAGGGGAAAGTGGCCTCGGGAAACACATGCGTGCTGAGTGGTTGCGGAGCCCCTGCATGACCCGCGCAGGGGCAGGAAAGCGCATGCCCCTTACAGCCCCTACAAGGCTACAGCAGGGGTTCCGAGTACAGCGGGCAGCACGCGTATTGGGGGAGTGCAAGTTACCCTTGGCGGCCCGTGCAGGGCTGGTGCATCGGGCGGGTTCAGCAGCCGCCAAGCTGGCATCGCGGACCGCGTGGTGGTGTCAGGGCCTGTGCCGGTGTGCGAAGGCCACGCCTGGGCGCTTGGCACGTTGAGGCAGCACCGCGCAGCAGCGCCGGGCGATCTCCGTCCACAAGGCGCCAGCCAATGTCTCCATCTCTGCCGCCGGGCCTGCTTGCACTCGAACGAAGCCATCAGCAATGGCCCTGATCCGGATAAACAGCGAAACTAAAGCTGAAATCGATGGCTCGGTGCGCGAGCAAACAAGGTGGTCATAGTAGCGCGGCCCTTTGTTCAGATAGTCTTCCGAAAAGCCAGCGTGGTTTTTTACAAAGCCGACACGCTTCAGGACAGCTAAAGCCTCATTCAAAATCTTTGACATTTTATTTCCGAAAAAATACGACAACGTTAGTATTTACTGCGTTGCTGCGATTGAAAAGTAAGGCGTGAGTTATTTCTTCTTGCATCGAAGCAGGAGAGAAAGAATGGCAAATAAGAGGATTGATTGGAGGAGCACCTGAACGCAGCATATCTCATCGGCATTGCCGAGATCGCAACTGCAACCAAGCCCTCACTCTTCGTGACGCTCGCCTTCGACTAAGCTACCGTCTAGGACAGCGCAGCTGCTAATCTTGGGGATTTTCTGACGCGCATGAACCACCGCGCTCTGAAGGTTACCAGTGGGTGTGACTGCTACCCCGAAGTTATTGGTGACTGAGCCAAAGGTTGTGCTCAGGGCGCCAATTGGGAAGCCACTTGACCAGCCCGACTTCTCGACCGGCGCGCCAGCGTCGTTCTGCGTCAGGTTGGTGCTGCGCCTCCACGGAAGAATTTTTTCGATGAATGTGGCCATATCGGTATTTATTGAGGCACAGCAAAATAAGTTGGAGATCGCATTCAGTTTAGCTGTATGGCAACCAATATCATTGGACTTGCCAAACAATGAACCGGTAGACACTTCGAATAACAGCATCGGAATACAAGGGTAGCGGAAATGCGCTTTGTCCAATCAGCACTGCTCGTGTTCATGGTAATTTGCACGCTAGCAGGCGCGAGCCAGGCCGCCGATAAGAACGGACGATACGCCGAGATCTTCGGTCTCTCTCACAATCAGCGTCCTATGAGAGAATGTTCAACGTTCATCCGGATTTTTCAGGAAGCGCGAGGAAGGGACACCAACAACCTGTTCATGTATCGTGCTTGGATGATGGGCTACATGACCGGCGTCAATGAGTATCAAGCAGCGACCTTCAACGTCGGTAATTTCAATCTCGCGGCCAGCGAACAATGGATTGCGAATTTTTGCCGCAATAATCCTTTCGCGAGCTTCCATGACGCATTGCAGGCGCTGCTTGCGGAACGACACAATGGTCGTGTGATCGAAGAACCGGCGGCGAGGTAGCTGACTATCTGACTGTGTTACCGTTAGCCAAATGGCAGTAGGCAACACACCTCTGCGGAAGAATTTGGTCGATGGGTGTGGTCGTAAAGATATTTAGGCGGCCACAACAATCCGGATCTATTGCATCCGCAGAGTGATGTATCTGATTTCCGCAATCTTGCTGGCGGGTAGTAAATTGAACACCCGGCTGCGTTCGTACACCATAGCTCCCGATGCGCTCTGAAATATCAAATAACCAAGCACAGTACGTGCCTCAACTTTCGCTGTAACCAGGGGAAAAATAGTTTGCGGCAAACCTTTAACGAGGAGATCAGCGTCTCTCCCGCCCTGGAAGGCGGCCAGAAAACCGAGGGTTACAACTGATCCAGCGGTGATCCTGATAGGCAAGCTTATCGCAACATACGCATCTGAAGCAGCGACAAAACTGCCCAGTGCTACGGTGAAACCGAAGCCGGCCCAGATTGCGGCTATTTTTTGATTGAAAATCCAGAGTCCAATCATCAGCGCGAAGGTGATGCCGAGTAGGATTTTGGTATGCTTCAGGAACAGCCTCTTTCCCTCTTGCCATCGTAGGTAATAGAGCAACTGCTCAGGCGTCATCGGTGTCTCGGTTGGTGTAGTACCTTGAGCACTACCGTCACCTGCCTTTGAAGAGCGGGGTTCAGCCGCGCCACCTAAAGCATCGCCGCGGTCCTTAACCGTCTGAGCTGGCAAGCCGAACGACTCGCGGGTTACCGTAATGCCAGGTTTGTCGATAAAGCCATGGGCGCTGGCCCGCATCTGTATACCCCAAGCGGTGAAGCCAATTTGAAACAATATCCACACAATGAGGGGTGGAACTCTGTCTGCTGGAAGGTTTGAGAATGACTCCAGCACCGAGAAATATCTGATAGCGGATATCTCAGCAACTGCTCCGAACCCCAGCCAATAACCAAATGCTGCAACCAAAAAAACTTGGCCAACAATTAGTGCAATCCCCGATGCTACCTGCACTGGAGAGATAACCTCTTTTTCCATTCTGTCCTCCACGTTGCAGCATCCCAATCGACCAGAGCCGAGCAAGCGGCCCGCCTCTCTTGCAGAATTCGTCGATGAGTGTGGCTATGCCAGCAATCGGCTTGGGTTGAGATTTCTCACGATCAGCCGTTTAGGAGTTTGAAGCTCGCGCGGCACACGTAAGCGACGACGCCTAGAAATGTTGCTATTGTTGGTACGGCCAGGAACGCGAACCCAAACACATAGAGCCTGCGCAGAGCTGCCGCCAAATGCTTCGTGAGACATTTTCGATTTGCCAAAAATAATATAGCATCGAGTTCACGTCGGTGCGCATGCTCAATGTATTTGCTCTTTGCCCCAGGGTCGCGTACAGACCTCCTAAACCACGATGATGGCGTTCCAGTGCATCCATTTGCGCGTCGCGGGGGTCCTCATCAATTAGCGTGAGAGCACGTTCCAGGACATGGTTTTCGAGTTGCAATGCATACGCTGGGCTTTCGCGGTGAAATGCTATTTCTTTGTCATGATAATCGATCGCGGACTCGTGCCGTTTGACGGCGTAAGGGCACAAAGCACCGTACACTAGCGACCCCAATCCTAGAAAGAAAGTCCCGAAGTATACTGCCACCAATCTCCAAGGGATCTCTCCGGCTAAGAATTTGAAGCGGGCGTCTACGTCGGCAAGGTTGAGGAAGTTTTGGTTTAGGAGGATCAGGTAACCGGCTAATGGCATAACAACAGTGGCTTTGGCGGCAGGAGAGTTCCCAACCGCACGCAACCTGCTCCACAGCGCAAATTTATCAAGCGGGCCAAACCCTTCGAGTTTATACTTTGTCACAGACGTGCAACCTCGTTGCTCGACGCATTGCAGCAGTTGAATCAACCAAACACCAGCAAGCCGCGTCCCTCGTAGACTGACTTCGTTGAGACGTTCGCCAATGCACGGGCCATGACCATAATCAGTGCCATTGGTCCGTCGATTTTGAGGTCCTCCTCCGTCGCTGGCAAAACTCCGTCCTTCGCATTTGTTCGGGATACGACGTTTGAGAGCATCCAAGCCATTGGGCTGTTTTCACCGTCAGCGTGCTTGAGCTTGCCTGCATCCATCAGTGCCGCCACCATGTTTCATGGGCTTTCTGTAGTTCCTGGCGTGCTGGATGAACTCATATGTAGCTATGCGGCGCTTCATGAGCTGACCCATCATCAAAGTGGCGCGTGCCGGGCCGAAGACCACTTCCTCAACGTCATGACCTTCTGTCACCTCCAGCAGGTCGTCTAGTATGCGTTGGTGGTCGATCATCTTGTCATCGGTGATGATCAACTGATTATCGGTCTGCCATGCCCGGTAGTGATCCTAACCGGGGCTGAACATCACATCCTCTGGCAGGTAGTAGCGGCCGAAAGTCGCAAAGGTGCCATCGTCTAGCGGCACCAAAGTCTGCATGGCGGCGATGCCCTGCTTGCTCGCCAAGTCCATGCCCACGAAGCAGCGCCGGCCCGTAAAGTGGTCGAGGGTGAGGGCGGGGGAGTAGCGGGCGGCATGGCTCTGCATGTTGAAGAAGGCCGGGCGGCCGTCGACCCGGCAACTCAAATGTTTTGCTCTTAACCTGCCCTGCTCCCTCGCAATCCATGGCTGAGTACGCGAGCAGATGAGATGTCCGCAGTAGCGAGCATCCTTTGTAAAATAACTTTTCAAAAACCTGCGCAGTGGTCGCAAAACCAACTGGCTTCAGTGCGGCGACGTTGTCGAGCAATGTAATGCGAGATCCTCCTGAATAAATACAAATACGGCAATCATCGTATTTACCGCAGAAATCGCGGTTGGTGAGCATTGCTATTATCTGTGGTGGTGCAACCAAACAGGAGTTACCATGGCAAATATAACAGCTACATCGCAGGAGCAACTGAACGCAGCCTACCTCAGAGGCGTTGCCGAGATGGCAACTGCAATCAAACCCTCACTCTTCGTGACGCTGGCCTTCAACCGCGCCATCGTTCATGAGAGTGCGGCTGATAGGTTGACAGCGTTTCTTGCACGCATGGATCGCAAACTGCTCGGCCCGAAATGGGCATCACAGGATGCATCCAGAAGAACACAGCATATATCGGTTCTTGAGAACCCGCGCACGAACCCGCACATTCATCTACTCGTCAAACCGGCCAAAAATAACGCATGGGCGTTTGCAAAGCGGGTTGGACCAATTTGGAGGAAATTGGTTGTGAGCGGCAGCATCGACGTGCAGCCGGTTACTGACCTCGCTGGCGCTATAAATTATGTAGCGAAACACCTGTCGGCCAGCAAAGGCGATCGGCTGCTTCTGACGCCGGGTAAGGCCTAAAGCCACGGCTCCCAACGAGGAGCCGACACATAGGGGACACCCGAGAACACCTTTTGCCACGCTAAGGTGCTACCTCAACGCTCCCTGTACCGCATGACACCGTTGCTGATCATCGTTCTGATGGTTGGCAATGGTGTCAGTCTGTCAGAGCTATAGAGCTTCAGATAAGATACTAGATACTAGATACTAGATACTAGATACTAGATACTAGATACTAGATACTAGATACTAGATACTTAGATCGAAATAGCAGACAGTGAATGGCAGATCAGGTGATGGCCATTTATGTAGATCTCCCAATTAAGCGATAGCAGATCCATAACCGCACTGCATATGCGTAGCTGATCCCAGCCCAAACCGCTAGAACGTCACACAATACGCATTTCCTGACATTTAGCCCGAAGCCGTCGAAGTTGCAGACACGCTCTATGCGGCCGCTCTTTCTCCTAGGAGAAACACAATGAAAGATGCAGATTATACATCTCTCATGAGGTTTTCGTGAAACAAGCCAAGGTGCCAACCGAGTAGGAGATCAAACTCTTCCTTGTGGTCGTTCAACAAGGTCGCCATGGTGTTTGTGGCCGTCTCTGTGGAGCTAAATGCCCCTAGAAAGCGTCTGTGAGGGTCACACACGGGCTTGGGATCAATCTGCCGGGCGAGGCAGCATTGAATTTCGATACCCCATTTGAGGGCAGGTCGACCTGCTGCGTATATGGTAAGCCTTACGAGGGATCGGGAGCGAGTCGCCATGTCTGGGTCCAAGGATAAAAACGAGCCAAGAAGTGACACGTTGACGATCGAGCAGATCGCCGCAGCGATGGACCAGTTTGGTGTGGCTGACCTGCGCCAAGTGGTCGCTGTGGCAGAAGCCAAGATCCAGGAGAAGTCCGAGAGCGAGAAGCGTTCCTTCATTGAGGAAACGCTTAACAAGGCCAAGGCGCTGGGCCTTTCAATTAGGGATCTGTTCGGTGAGACGCCTGAGCCTGCGAAAAAGCGCGGTCGTGGCAAGGCTAAGCCAAAGCCCGAAGGTTCCAAAGTCGCGCCGAAGTACCGTGGGCCGGCAGGTCAGGAGTGGTCCGGTAGGGGACGCAAGCCGATCTGGGCCCGGGGCATGCCCGCGGAGCAGCTTGAACAGCATCTTATTGAAAAGCCCGCTGCCGAGTAGCTAGCCAACTACAATGTGCGAGCTTGAACAGCACAGCATCGCTGGGTGTGAAGTTCACAGTTGGCAGTGTGATGCTGTGCATTTCCTTTACATCCCGCATGTAGGAAAGATGCCTGTGGTCTGCGGTGACGCGTGCACCAAAGGTATTGACCAACTGATCGAAATCCTCACTCAGACTGCCATCCATGACCACCTTGCAGAAGCTCGTAGCACCGCATTGCAGCCACTCGCTTTTGTCCCACATCGATTTGCCACGGGCGAATGCGTTCTTAATTCCGTAAAATCGGCCCTGTAGTTTATCGTATAGCCAATCTGGCATCTGCCTGTGCATGCAACCATCGGATGCCTCTTTATCGTAGGCTTGCATTTCGAATGGGGTGCCGACATAAAAGCCTGTGACCTTAGCTGCATACTTGACCTGAATTGACATAGATCGCGTCCGACTTCCTTTGCCGGGGACCAGTTGATAGTTGCCAGCTCTGACCGCCTCCACCGCATTGAGAAGCTTATGCATATGCTGGCCGGGGTGGTTTGTTTTGTTGATCTTCATACGCCCATATTACTGCCGGGCTTTCTGGTAGTCAGTATTTACGGCAGTAAAATTGATCCTTTCGTGCGCGGTTCGTGGACCTGCGTCATTTGAAGACTGTCCGGTACCGCAGGATAAGTCGACGTTCGGAGGTGCATGGTGACACCAAGTGGCGAACTCTTCGACAAGTGCAATGTCAATACTCGTTCGGCATCAGCATCACCCATGCATTGCCCTCCTGCACCAGCCACAGTGTCACCTCCGGCAGCGGAAAATCGGTCCAAGGGATCTCCTGGCTGGTAATGGGCTGCTCGGAGTTGCCGTCCGTCATCGTGGCGACTGAGCTGCCGGTCGCTGCGTCAACGGCCAGGGTCCAGACCTGGAAGGGTTCCGAGCGCACCCGAGGGTCCGCCTGGTGCGAGACGATCAGGTCGGTGAGCCAGTGGGCCTGGGTCTGCTCGGCCAGGAACACGACGCCCTGGGTCATGAAAATGCAGCGGGTCAGGCCATGGCGGGTAAGTGTGTCTGAGCCGGTGAAGCGGGCCAGCGCCGATTGCAAATCCTCTGAGGTCATAGGGCCGCCCTCCTCCGCGGCCCGCCCCATCAATAACCTTCTGGCTCGCCTGTCATCCGAAACTTTTAATTCGAATACAATTACGCGGCCGCTAATTGCCGGTTCCTGTTTTGTGATTTGGCGAGCGGATTCGCTGCCAATACTCCTGACCCAGAAAACTCGCCACCCAGAATCGCCTGTGGGTTACAGTAGATCCGGCACGAAGCGAACCGGACCTGTTTGCTACAGGCCTCGTAGCGATGACGCCAAGCATCGCACTGCTAAAGTTTTTGGAGTTGGCCTCAACATCCTCTGGCAACATGGCCGTTACAAGATTAATGAATTGTCGACGAATTATCGGAGGCTCTAATGCAATCTGTTCTAAAATTGCTGATTGGTGCCATGCGACAATAACTGCCTTGATGAGGTTGAAACCGGTTACGGTTTTTGTAATCGGATGAGCTTTTCCTGCCTTTATTTGCCTGTTAATATTTTCGATATTTAAATTATGTAGCCGGGCTGCATCAAAGCCTATGCTTCCAGCCATTCTCCTGCCAGTTTTTTTGTATTTTATCTCAAGCGCAACGACTAATTTTTGTTCGCGTTGGATTATGAGAAAGTCGAGGCTTGGCGGTGCTCCTTTTTTATTCGACTCTGTGGGAATTGGAAATTCGCCTTTTACTTCACAACCTCGTCCCCGAGCGATTAGTTCTATTGGCTTCTTCAGTTCTGCTTCACGAAGATTATCAACCCCGCCCTGCATCTGCTCGAAAGTGAGCCAGCCAGCAATCCCGCTTGTTATCTGATGAATGATTCTGGACATGAGGTTCTTGCAGCCATTGTCATGGCATCAAATCAGACAAGGACGTATTTGGATAGTAAGTTAGCTATACGCGTCTATGCGGAAGGATGCGGACATCTGCCATGAAAAATGACTTGCCTTCAGAGAACGCCAACTCGGGCTCACTGGTTGCCACCAGTCTCGTTGCGGGCGTACCAGCATTAGCAGCCCGTTGATAAAGTTGGCTACCATGCTCGGCGCCGCAAGATGTTGGAGTCCAAAGCTCCTGAGCTGCACAGTATGCTGTGCTGCCCGTAAGCCGGTGGCATTTTGTCGACGGGCTGTTGGGACTGATCATTGAGGGCGGCACGGTCCGGGTTGGGTTGAAAGCCGCGCGCGATGCTAGCCACTCGACCTTCATTCCCCGGGAACCCGCGTCGGGAAGCGGATAGGCGGCTTGCGAAATGACCATGCGTTGAAGTGTGATGTCAAAGGTGGTGGAATTCGACCCATGGCCTCCTCCACGATTAGACTTCCGCATCGATCAATACCAACTGCCGCTGGGATGAGCTCAGGCGCGATGCTTCTATGTCCGCTGACGGGCTTGGAGCGGGCATCCGCGTACTACCCTTCCACAGCCGCAGTCCACCCAACGCGGCTGTTCCGGCGTGTTCCAAGAACAATGCCTGTGGATTGCGACGCAATGCGGCGAGTGATTCCGACGCAAGCTGGCCACTGCTTCCGATGTGCCTTCCTGGCACGAGCGGATCGCCGATCCGACCTTCGGCGACGCCACCCTCGACCGCCGCGTCCACAACGCCCATCGCGTCGAGCTCCAGGGAGAACCCATGCGCCGCAAGGCCGCCCGCCGCGCCGCACCAGTTGACGCCAAAGCGGGAACCTAGGCAACACTCGCCCCGCCCACAGACCGCCACCACACCCCGGCCGGCTTCGTTCGGAATAGGTGGCCGGCTTCAATCGGAAGCCACGGCCAGCTTCGTCGGAATCCGCACCAAGGCCACAGACCGCATCAACTTCAAGGGTCCTTCCGGCCGGTCGCTAGCAGACTGGCAGCACTCGAAGGACAGAGCGTCGGATGACTTTCGAGCTCGGGGCAACGTCGCAATAGAGCTTGCCCCTGTGCGACAGGGCTGAGGTGTCGCGCTGGATCTTCGGTCGCCCTTTTGCAACAGGGGTCACATCGCGTTCAAAACCGTACGCGACAGGGAAGCGGATGCATGCACGTCGACTATGCCCACTCCAGCACACTCGAGCAGCAGGCCGGATTTGAGGCTGAGTTGCGGCTTGGGGTGATGCGTCATTAGGCAGCTTCTTACCACCCGCAGTCCGACCAATGCTGCTTCAGCGCAGCGGCGCTGGGAGCTGATGTCTTGGTCGTCGTCGGCCGCAGCAGCTTACCATGCAGCGCCCGGTACATCGGGTCCTTCACGGTGGGTGCCACCTGGACTTCCTCGTTGTCTGGGTTCACCGCGAGCAAGCCAGTGTCGAATAGGGTGTGCAGGTCGGCACGGAGTAGCAGACCGTTGGTGACGTGGTTGGTCTCGGGACCTAGGTACGGGGTGATGTGCGCTGCCTCTAAGACGTCCAGCACATCACAGCCGGTGATGGCACAGCGGCTTTCGTAGACGGTGATCAGGGCATCGCGGAAGCCACGCTGGCCACGACGAGCTTTGATTGACCGGAGCACCGCTTGGCGAGCATCCTTGGCGCTCTTTGGGTCGAACGGCTGTTCATCGGCGTCGCTTGGTTCTACCGCCTTACTGTTCACCTTGACGCCCATTCCGCTCCGGCCGCCGCTGACCTCGACCTCAAAGCCGAGACGCTCTAGAGCCCTCTGCACCGTCGCTGCGCCACCGGAGAATTCGCCGTTGGTTAGAGGCCTCATGACCCCTGGCTGATAGGCGAATGCGGCGCCGACGATGGCCTTGCTGTCGTAGCGTTCACCGTCATGAAGCAAAAAAATTTCTCGGGCCTCGCCGTAGCCGTAATTGGCCAAAAAGGCATCGCGGCCGAGGGTGTCGAACTCACGAATAGCCTGGAGAACAGCACTCCGATCAGTGAGGTCAGCAAGCGATGGGCCGGGCGGAACGTCGGGCGTCTTGAAGGACCTCAAACGTGCCGCGAGGGACGACCGGGATGCCAACTGGTGTTCAATGGCGTCCTTGATCGCGCCAGCCTGTGCATTCGGCGCAGGCTTGTAACCTTGGATCCAACGCAAGCCGAGTTGGTCCATGACCGCGCTGACATTGCCGAACTTGAACTCGACAGAACCCTTCGTTCGGTGGGTGACCGTTTGCACCTGCCTGTTGAAGTCGGCCTTGCTGAAGGGCTTCCCGGCTAATTCCAGATCGAGCATGTCGAAGTAAGCGGAAACACAGGCATTGACTTCGTCTGGAGACCAATCTGATCCCGCAGTCACCTTTAGCTTGCTCAGTGTCGGGGAGGGTGACGACATTCCGAGGCGGTCGTCGAGTTTCGCAGCGACATCATCGGTGATCGTCGTGCCACTGGCGTTGGCTTTGATGCGCGATACCGGGACGATGTCTTCCAGCTGATCCAGAGAGAGGAGCATCCCCGAGGTGGGGTCTGTGAGTTGTTCAAACCGCAACGGCACAAACCACTGAGGGTTCTCCGGATCGTGGGACTGATCTGGGATAGGTATAGGCGGACCTGCAGTTGTCCCTACCCCGAAGATGCCGCGCGGGCCTGTGCCCTGCTTGAAGAGGTACGCTCTGGAACCCACCACCGCCTGCCTGTGGGCCTGGATCCGCCAATGCTCCGTTGTATTCGAATCTGTACTTGCCCGTTGAATGAGGTCACGCAGCCGTTCGATGGGCCACCCGTCAGGCTTCCAGGTCATCCAGAATGCAGTCATCATTTCCTCATGAGTAGCGGCATGCCAGCGCGGCTACGAAGCATCCCGTGAGATCGATCCGGCGTCGAGCACCCTATACACACTGGCCCGCCCGACCCGGGACTCTTGGCAATGTTGCCCGGCTGCACACCCTCATCCTTGAGCCTCCGGATCATCGGTCCTCCGGCGAGCCGTGGGTGCCCGGTCCTTATATTTCCTCACTGGGCGAGCATCGAGTTCCGCTCGGCTGACCAACGAGGTTACTTCTTCGACTGTGCCATCGATCTCAGATGAACCCGCGGTTCTGCGAGGGATGCTTTCGCCGGCTCGGTCGCGCGACCTGGACCTTCTGCTTCACCTTTGCCAATGCCCGCGAGTCCGCCGTTCTCGAGGACAATCCGTAAATCGGCCAAGTCGACAAATCCTCCTAGCCGTCTGGTTAGCATGGCCGCAATTGCGTGGACCACAGCTGCAACCCGGTCGAGCGTGGGATCTCCGCTTACAGCCGCAGCTCATCGCCTGTGTGCCGCTCAGTGGCCAGCAGGCGGCTCACCGTTGACGGGTTCACGCCGAACAATCGGGCTGCTTCCGCCGCGGTCTTCTCACCAGTCCCGACCAAACGCACGACCATCGCGCGTTGCTCCCGTGTGAGCTTCGGGCGGCGACCACCTTTGCGCCCCTGTGCGGCTGCAGCGGCCAAACCTGCTCTCGTGCGTTCTCTCACCATGTCACGCTCAAACTGAGCGAAGGCGCCGATCACCTGCATCATCATTCGGCCCGCAGCGGTGGTCGTGTCGATGGCCTCTGTTAGCGACTTGAAGCCAGCACCAGCTGCGTCCAGCTGGTCCATGAGCTGCAGCAGGTCACGTAGTGAGCGAGATAGGCGGTCGAGCTTCCAGACCACCACAACATCGCCGGCTCGGACTTGATCAAGCATCCGGTGCAACTCCGGCCGATCCCATCGCCCGCCGGATGCCCGCTCGGTGAAGATCCGGCCGGCGCCAGCGGATTCCAACGCCGCTACTTGCGCGGCCGTGTCCTGGTCGTCGGTGGAGACCCGCGCGTAGCCCAACAGCATTGCAAAAACCCGTTGCGATTGGATCCAATTATACAACAGGTCTGCGCAACGGGCGACCGCGCAGGACAGCTGGACCGTGCTTGGCGTTGCATAGACGTGCGTCTGCGCAACGGCGACATACTCGAGAACGTCCGAAAGCTTTTGCGCGCTTCTTTGAGTTAACAATAAAGGCGACCAGGAAGAAAATCAGTGCGTCGAAACCCTGGAGTGGGATCATGCGCGCAAAGCTTCAAGCCACCGGCCCAATAGCGCAGCCGAGGTAGCGGGATCCGTGGTACTGCTAAAACGGCACGGCGGTTTCGGGGAGCCTACAAGAACGCATGACCAGCAGTCCAGATCGCCAGGATGCCATGGTGCTAGTCGACCAGGCTGACGTGCGTCGCGCCTGGCCTGCGCGGAACTCGGGATCAACGGACGCACCTATAGACGCTGGCGGTCCATGGATAGTATGCCGCAGAATCGCTGCTCAAAAGCGTCTTGGCCGCTCCCGGTCAGGAGCGCCGGCGCCCTGCAAAAGCCGTCAGGCATCCTGCACCAGCTCATTCCGACTGAAGCATATGGTTGGTGTACGGGCTCGCAGACAGCCCGCTGGACCCGCTTAGATGATCCTACAAACGTGAACAGGTTTTTGAGTAGGTCGCAACGTAAGTGAGCAGCCCTGCATTTTAGCGTCGATTCGGCAGTGCTTCTGAAATGTGACCCACGGTTCGACGCGAATTCAATATAATTTGCGCTAAAGGTTGGTAGCAGGAGCGTTATCATGACAGACTTGTGAGACGACGCCTGCGAGTATGCTTGTCTTAGGAGTGAGACAGCTGATGGTAGCATCTAGACGGTTTGTCACGGTAACTGTCGACTCCAATCAAAGTCCGATCCTTTTCGAAGCGAGCGATGGTGCTCCGACGGGTCAAGAGGACAGCTGGCAGGACGTAGGTGCTTCGAGTCGTGCGCTGGTCGAAGGGACAACTCAAGCATTTGATCAAGCCGTCAACGCAATTAAACCGATAGCGGCCCGAGTAGCCGAAGGTCTACGGTCCCTTGGTCCTGAATGTCCCGCGGAAATAGAGTTAACCCTGAGTATCAAACTCAGTGGAAAAGTCGGCTTTTTTATCGCAGAATCTCAAGGTGAAGGCAGCATTGGGTTGAAGCTGCGCTGGAAGGCATAAGTCCACGCGAGGTAAGTTTGGCGAACTCTGATTTAACACTTGCTTTTGTGCTTACATCAGACGGACGCCGAGAAGGCGTTGCGTTTGCCGTATCGCCGCGCCACTTCGTCACATGCGCACATGTGGTCGCGCCGGTTCTTGGCATCGATCCATACCAAGATGCGGCGCCGATCGACAATGCGGTAGAGCTCCATTTTTTTCAGTCCTCGGCTGACGGTGCTCGTGTCTCAGCTCGTGTTGTTATTTGGAATCGATGCGTTCGATCCTCAGAAGATGTACCAGCGCGCGTCCGCAAAGTCGCCGACATTGCCGTACTCGAGCTCGACGATTCAGCCCTAGAGCGGCTTTCTAGCGCGAACCTCGATGTGGCCGTTACGCCTGCGTCTTTTCAGGACAGGGCTGATCACCCTCGCGAGACGAGTTTTGTAACCTGGGGTCCCGTAAGCGGAGGGGTGTTGGTTGAGGGCTGGCTACAACCCTTCATAACGGTTGGCATCGGCCGTACGGTTGCGATTACCGCTCCCGAAACTCAGAAAATCGTACCGGGTTTTAGTGGAGCACCGGCAATCAACTCCAGATCTGGCGAGGTACTCGGAATGTTTGTGCGTGCCAATGAGAGCGCACGACAATCGATGGTGATATCGGTGCAGACTTTGGCGGAAGCTCTTGCATCAATAATCACGACATCACGTACAACAATGCCAGGCTCACGTCCTCTATCTCTCTTACGTCGAGCTGTGCCAAGTCTGGACCGCGATTATTTGTATGCTTTAAAAGACAGGGAGGAGGTTGTAATAGCAGTTAAGCGTGCGGTTCGTCCTGACACAGGAAATAAGCTCGCAGGTCAGCTAGTGGTTTTGGTCGCCGATGCTGATACCTCGGACTGCGCGGACGGGCTTCGCCATCGTATCAGCTTCGAGCTTGCGGCTGAGTGGAGGCAAGGTGCTTTGCTTTCCATTCTTCCCCTTACTCTTCCCGACCGGAATTGGGGGGGGCAGGAAGAACGTATTCAGAGGCACACGCAGGAAGTATCACAGGAAGCAGGATTGCCTGCAACGAACGAGAAGTCTCTGACGACAGCAACTCATATGTTTGACGGATTGCATTTGTTCGAAGTCGATTTGCGAGAACGGCGGGACGTTCAACTACTAATAGCAATCCTCGATAGATGGGCCTCTGCAAGTTCAGCTCAGCCGCGAAGCCGGCCTCAGCCTTTTTTCTGCCTGATTAGCACTGCCTCGAAGTGTGGCGACCGAGCACGTCGTAACTTCATGGCAGCTGCGGTGAGGCGGTCATCGCAGCTGCAGATGCACGATTTGGGGCCGCTCAACTCGGTGGGGCTCACACATCTGCGGGCATGGTCACGAAGTGCCAACGCACACCTTCGTCGGCCTATTCCGGAGCCAGGGCTAATTCAAAAGAGGGCGGAAGAGTTAATCTACACGCCTGGAACACAAAATATGAGTATGTTGGAATGGTTCAACGCTCTTACGTTAAATGCGTCCACAATACTTCCTTCCGAGGAGTATTAACTTGGATTCCGACATGGAACAAGACACTGTAAAGCAGGAAACTAGTAGCTCGCGTTCCGCGCGACTTCGTGACCCGCACCGCTATCTGCCTGATGAACAACTCGCGGCCGCAGCGCAGATTGCTGCATTACTGAGGCAACCTCTGTTGCTCACCGGCGATCCGGGAGCAGGCAAAACACAGATGGCGGCTTGGGTCGCCTTACAATTAGGCCGAAGCCTCATTCGCTTTACTGCAAAATCAACGACCTCAGCACAAGATTTGCTCTACCGATTCGACTCGGTTCGCGAGTTTCGTGACGCACAGCGCCACCGTGGCTTAGATCAAGAGCCTACGCCCACGCGAGCTTACATCACGTTTGAGGCAATCGGGAGGGCAATCGCACTTACCTATCCGGTGGAGGCGTTGGAGATGCAGGCATCGTGGGACTCGGAGGCAAACCTACAGGCGGGTGAAACAGCAGCACGCCCCATTGCGGCTACTTCGAGTGTGGTGCTCATCGACGAAATAGACAAAGCGCCGCGCGATGTTCCTAACGACCTGCTGACTGAGTTCGAGACCGGGGAGTTCCTTGTAGCTGAGGCTAGAGTTCGCTTGCGGGTTCAAAATAATCTTCATCCACTCGTAATTGTAACCAGTAATTCTGAAAGAGCGTTGCCGGACGCATTTCTTCGCCGGTGCATCTTCCACCACGTTGAGATGCCAATAAAGGACCGGCTTCGAAAAATTGTTCGCAGCCAATTCCCTGATCTGCCGGACGGCGGAAACTTCGAAACCGAAGCGCTGGAAATTTTCGATAAACTATACGATCCCGAAACTCAAATAGCGTTGAGAAGGCGCCCTAGCGTGGCGGAGCTTCTACACCTTCTTGTCGTACATCTTTCCTTTTCTGGAGTAAGTTCAAGCTCGTCCAGTATAGAGGGCGGGCAAATGGAAACACTCACGCGGTCTGGATGGAAGATTATTAGCGAGCAAGGTATCCGCTCCGGGCTTGCGGGACTGGCTTTGTCCTCTCCGGAAACAGCTACTCTGATTTTTCGTCAGTGCCTCGCAATTCTTTTCAAAACGAAGGAAGATCAGGATGCTGGACGGGAGTGGCTTTGCGGGCTGTGGGGGTTACCTAGGTCACTTGGGAATGAGGCCATGCGAAGAGCGTAGCGTAACCTGAGATGTCTGGGTCTTGGGAGAACATAGATCTCGGCCATTTGTTGGTGGAGCTGCGCCGAAATAGTGCGGAACTCGCATACTGTGACGATGATATAGATCGCGCAAAAAAGATTTTTGAATTTCTGAGAGCGGCTGGGCGATTACCTGCACGGCCCGAAGCGGTTGCCGCCTACATAACCCCACTTATCTGCCGCTCAACAAAAGAACAGAAGGCATTTCGTGAGCAACTTATTTCCCTACTTACAAGCTGGAAGCTTCGAAATGAGGCTCCGAGTGAAAGTGTAACTATCGGAGCGCCTGCGCATAATATTGCGGATAGCGGCAGGTATGAAGGCGAGCGAACTGAAGCTTCTGACCCCTCCAAGCGTACTCCAAAACACCGGCGGCGCTCAAGCCACCATTGGCTGCGCTTTCTATTTTTAGTTACCCTGTTGTTTGCTCTTAGCATCACCATCGGCATTATGTGGGATTGGACCATTTCTGAATGGATACGGGAACCAAGATCAGAGGAGCGCCGTCCACTACTGCCGGGTGAAGGCCCCGACTTTGAAAGACCATTTCGGACTGACCATATAATTCTCGTACTCGCCCCATGGACGCTCGTAGGAGCCTTTGCTCTGTGGCGTCGATCCCGCCAAGCACGTTTAGCAAGGCATTTTTCATTCCGACAACTGGAAGAGGTACTGCTCAAGCTTGGAAATCGAGTAGAATCGCATTTTTCCCCTGCTAATATCGTTCGTTTGAGTACTGCTTTAGCTACGCGCGAGTCATCTAACCAACAGCAGTTTGACACAAACGCGAGCGTTTCCACCGCTATTCGGTTCGGAGGAAATGGTCCAGCCGTCTTCCGTCCCGTTTTGAGGCAGCCAGAGTATCTATTTTTACTGCGTCGTGATGGGAAAGCCGATCACGCATCTTACGTAGGCCAGGATCTTATTCACCGCCTAGGTCGATCGAATGTCGCTATCCATGCCTACGAAGTTCGCGGCTCGCCGACGCAGTTACGCGTCATGCGTGACCTATGTTTTGGTTCACAACCCCTCACCGACAATATAAGCGAGGTAGTGTCACTCGGTGATGTGTTGAACTCAAAAATGTACGCCGGAGTCGTAATTTTCGGGGATGGGGCAAGCTATGCGGCAGTAGGATTTGACGGATCTCCCGGAGCACTTTTATCTGTCTTAAGCAGAAAAGTTGTTTTGTCACCGAAGCCGGTTTCCGCGTGGGGTGAGTCGGAAATTCTACTTAGCGAAAGCGGATTCGCTTTATTTCCGGCAGACTCAGCAGGACTATTCAGTCTTAGCGAATGGATTGCACAGAATCGTGAATTAGAATCCGGCGTTCCAAAGATTGAAGAGGCACTCCGGCGATACCGCGTGCAGCGGCATAAGGAGTTCGGATCTTTCCCCACCCTTCTGCGCGCTGTTGAAACCCGCTTTCTGTCCCACCGGCCTCCGGAACGGGACCTAATCAGCGAGCTGCTTGGCCAACTTCGAACCTACCTGGGACGGCCAAGCTTTACCTGGCTCTGCGCGCTGGCTGTTTACCCACAGATCCATGCGTCTTTAACAAGGGAATTTGGCAAGCGCCTCAGGCTCGAAGCGAGCTCTACGCCAGTGTTTAGCGAGCAGAGATATCTCGTGCTAGCTCGCCTTCCCTGGGTTGCTCGTGGAGGCATGCCAGACTGGCTGCGACGGGCTCTAGTAGCGAAGCTCGATCCAGGTTTAGCGGCGCAAACTAGACTGATCTTCGCTGAATTATTCTTTCAACTAACACCATCTGGGCGGGTCAATTTGCAGCTTGCAAAAGCAGCCGATAGGTCCTGGCGCGATCTAGTAGATGCTCTGATCCATCTAGCGCCGAAACAATCCGCCTTGCACGATCAGGTACTCGTGACTTTCCTTAAAGATCAGCAAGAGCAGCTCTCGGTCAAGGTGCCGAACTTAATTGTGCAACTGCTAAATCTTGCCGCAAGAACTAAGCTCTCTGTGCTGGCTAGCAGCACGGCTTTAATTTCGCTCATTCTTTTTATGTGTCGCGATGTGCTGGTGGCGGAGGTCGTAGCTCTTGCAACGCATAGAATGAACGCACTCACGACGTTAGCATTTGCGCTCTGGTGTGTATTAAAAGGAGGTGACTGGTACTATCGAGCAAAATTCGAACTTATCTCGGTCAACATTCTGTTGGCCATGTTATTTGTGCTTGGATTATTAGGAACCTCGCGCTCCGACCAAGATGGGTTTGTTGAGTACGCAACACTGCTGGCTCTGGTGTCAGCGTCCCTTGCTATCATCGGTTCTATCGCAGGGCAACAGGAAGAGGCTAAAATTGCCGTCTGTGCTCATTTACTAACTCAGTCCGACAAATGGCAGGGATTGATCCGGTGGAACTTCGGTCCCCAGTGGTACCTTGGGGGATACTCAATAATAATATCGCTCTTCGTGGCAACTTTTGCTGTTACTATCGTATTGGAAGACGTGTTTTCAGTATCTAGGTTAGATAATTTGGGCCAGCTTAATGGATTATTTACTGTATACATTTATTTCATCCTGCTGGTCGCGTTTTCGGCTCTTGCGCTTCGGAAAATTCTAAATCTCGCGCGAAATTACATGGTTGCGGCTACCGCTTTTATTTCGTTCTTGATGTCTGGTGCTGCCTTTGCTGTTGGTAGTACGATCTTCGTTTTAGGGACGTTGGACGAATTTGTCTTTCGCCCCGCCCCAGAAGGCGGGAGCACGTTGCATGGATGGCTTCGTCCTCAAACGTATGTGTGCGTTGTGGCTCTGATCGAAGCTTGCGTTTTGCCAGGACTGATTAGTCGGCTGGCTGATAGGAAAATTTTGGATGTTGGACTTATTGCGGTCTATTTCGCTACCAGTGCAGCCGCCGTGTGCTTGATCCAGACCTTAGTTATTGGAGGCGCATTTTTGTTTTTACCTGACGTGGAGGACATGAGTTTCTTGGAGATTTTCGTGCCTAGCATCCTTGCGATAGTGTGGACTTTAAATCCAATGTCTGTTGCAATCTTGACGGGATCTACCTTGCATCTCCAAAACTTCATGGAGCTGGGCTATTTAAGAAAGCGTTCTCAAAAATTAATTGGCGCAACTGCAAGCGGTTTGGCCTTAGTTGGCCCGCTTGTCGGTATGCTTGCTGTGTCGCTCACCGTCCTCGGTTTAATTAAGCTAGACATGTTCGATAAAGAGAAGATTGGCTGGCTAGTTAGCTCCGTCGTGACTTCTTTTGTGTGGTTTCCTATAATGTTTATACATTCGTATATAAGCATTGCACCTATGGTTTTTAGTTTGAGGCTGCGGCACCCTCTTTCGCCCAAGAGCTGAATTCGGACTGTAGGGAGTAGGTCACTGGCCATCGCAAGCGCGAATTCAAACTCTTTCCATAAAGATTTCTCCGAAGGTGTTGAAACTTGCCTCGATAGCTTTGCCACGTAGTCCTCATCCAAACATGGAATGATGCAGACCAGTGAATAGCTTCGACTAGCCGTGCCTCAAGACAGCGAGTAATTAGTTCGAAGGGAGCGGCGCCGTCTCACTACCGCCATTCTACCTGGCAGCCGAACGTTCCGACGTATCTTGGACATGTTCGAAGCAACAGCCATCAGTGCGGGTGCCTTGGCATCTCAATGGGAAGCTTTCAGGCTCGCTTTCTCCTGTCTTAACCGTCTAGCTTTGATGCGAAACAGGAGCGGCGGCATGTTTGTACGCAAGATCCGCTTCGCTACTAACCGGAAGCCTCTCAAGGGCGGCTTCGGACCCGACTGCGAGGACCCGAGAGCAATGCTCCGGCTTGGCCGCGTCCAGGTACGCAGTTGCGCCCAGTCTGCCCTTGACGCGGAACTGGTCAATGGCTCACTGAGGGTTGAGCATTCCGAGGCGGCTGCGGCGGATCGCCAAGATTGGTTGTTGGAGTGGCTGGCTGGTGCCCGCGACTCCGGACGCGTGCCGGTTCTATCCGTGCACGGCTTCTGCTACAGCTTCGTGGACGCCGTCACACGTGCTGGTCAGATCGCCGCCTTCTACGCTGAGGGACCATTCGCAGTACAGCTGGCGCCACTTGCCTTCTGCTGGCCATCAGGCGGCGAATTGGACAATTCTGCCTACACGGCCGACCGTACCTCCTGCGAGCGCTCAGACGAAGCCTTGGCCCTGTTGATCCGAGACGTCGGCGCGGCGGCCAACGCTGTAGGGGTGAGGCCGGTGCTGCTCGCACACAGCATGGGCGTGTTCATGCTGAGGCTCGGCATCAGTGCGCTAGTGAGAGACGGCCTGCCCGACCGGCCGCCCTTCGCGCAGGTTGTGGCCATGGCCGGGGATGACGACTGGACGGTGCTGGACGCGGACGGGCCGCTGTGCCCGGTCGCCAGTATCGCCGACTGGGTCACTCTCGGAGTTTATCCCGCGGACGCGGTTATCAGGCTAAACCATTCCGTGCTTGGGCGACCCAAGCGGCTCGGCGCCTACGGGCCGAATCGGCCAGACACGCTGCCGCCGAATGTCGCGGTTGTGGATTACGCCTACGCCGTGGACGTGCTGAAGCAGCTGCCGCCTGAGGCGTGGCAAGACGTGAGCTGGAACGCCGTGAGCCACCAGTACTACCGGAACGATAGGCGCGTACGCGATGACCTGGCTCAGGTGTTCCGGGGCGCGACGCCGGAGGAGGTGCTTGGCCGAAGGCGAGGTGCTGAGTTGATCAATCCAACCGTCGCCATCAATCCAAAACCAGACCGCCTCTACCCAGTTGGGGAGCAGGTGGTTTAATCGTGCCGCTCCGTCGAGCCTTGTGCAGGTGGGCTTGTGAGGCCGTGGTCGGCGAGCAGCCTGCGCCGCCAAAAGACCTGTTCAGCGCACCCGCGGTCGTGGATGGGTCACGCTCAGGAGCTCGACCTGTAGCTTGGCTGTGCCCGCGTTATTCTTAGTGTAGAGCCAGTCCATGGCGGGCACGAACGCTGCGTCGTTCACGTACAGAAACAGAGGGCCAGAACGCCTCGGCCGAAGCACGGCTTCATGGACGTCCATGTTGGCGTTGTCACTGTTTGGCAGGAGGCGCCAATCTGGGGCGTAGACGGCTGCGCCACGCTGACCGACCCGCGCCATCAGCTTGTACCAGGGTTGCCCAATGTGGCGCTTGAACGGCGCGAAGGCGGATAGGCTTGGCTGAACGTCCTCGGGTCGAATACCGTTGGGCCACCCGCTGTAGTCGTCATCCCGCCACGATGATGTTTCCGGCCATCCGGGATCCCGCGGCACGGCGACACGGACCCGGTATTCGGCTCCCTCCTCCAAGCGTAGATTCGTCGCGTGGCAGAACTTGGAGGTCCAGAATGTCCCTGCGTCATGCGTGGCCGTGACGGGGGAGGGATCACTGGACTGACTGCAAGTGCCTCCAATGGATTCCAGCATAGAGAGCGTCGTGGTGTTCAGGAGCCCGGCGGCCAGGAAAACAGCAACCACGCCAGCGACTGTCGGCAGGACGAAGCGGGTCAAACCAGACCAGATCAGGCGGTAGGGGTACGACTTCCGCAGGGCTTCCACCGCTCTATTCGTCCACCCAGGGCTTTGCGGCGTCCTATAGCCGCGATGCCCTGAGTGACGTGGCGGGCTTAGGTTGGTTCTGGAGTACCAGAGGCGCCGCATCTCGTCTGGCACTCGAACATCGAGGTGCCGGCCAAGTACCGTCCCAGTGAGCACGATCCCGGCCGCAATTAGGAAGGACCGAGGGTTGGCGGCGAAAACCCCCGTCCACATCGTGGCAAGTCCTGGGAGAAAGGCTTCGGTCGCGGCAATCGCAGGCGAGAAAAAGCAAAGCGCGGAGTCGCAGTCCCCTTCCTCCAGAACGAGGGGAAGCGCGGCGAGAGTGAGCGTTCCGCCGAGGGTAACGAAGTAGGCGACACGACGCCACCACACGAAGTTCCAGACGTGCTCCTGACCCTCGTTGAAGGCCTGCCGCCCAAGCGGTTGCAGGCCAACGTATGTGTCCCCGCCTACTGTGTCGCCTGCAACGCGAAGAACTCGGAAGTTGCTGGGCAGGTTAATCGGCGAGTAGCCGTCCTGGCCGACTCGAATGCGGCGGAGCACACTCTCGTGCACGAGGGGGTGTTTCACATGGATGCCGAAGCGCCTCGTCAAGGTCGCGGGCTGGTTACACAAATCGTCAACGCGGCGCGGTTTGTACCGGTAGTAACTGGCCAGTCCTTTGCGAGAGTCGTGCAGAGGCCCATTTTCGTCTGCCAGCGCCAGCTGTCTGGCAAGTATTGCAGGGACAAAGCGCAGCCCCGCGGCAGTCGCTTCCTTTATCATCCATTGCAGCGTGACGTGCGCCAACCCATCATCCGGGTAACCACCGCCTACGTCGGCGTGGACACCAGCGAACCAGACTTGCTTGATTCGTTCGCTGTCGACTGGCTCCTGCGCCTCATTCCAAAGGCGAGGGTGAAAGGTGTACCGCTGGTCATCGAGTGAGAGTGCGTGGCGGGCGCACTTGACCCTCGTGTTTAGGTCGGCATCCGGCATAGTGAGAGGCACTAGTAGCGTATCAACGGCACGGGTCAGCTCCTCAATGGGCAGCCCATAAGCGTCGACCGTATCCCAAACACCGACGAACTCGATTTCAATCGGCTTGGGCCACTCTGGAGCGCCTGGTGTAACCGATCGAGGCGGTGCACCTTCGTTGTTTGCCTTATGATAGCGGGGTAGACGCCTGATCAGGCGATAGGTCCCGAGAACGGCATCACGTGCTAGGCGGACAAGTGAGGTGAGCGTCGGCCGACCATAACGCTCCTTCCGATATGCCCTGAACGCGTCCCGGACGTTCCTGGCAAGAGCAGCCTCATTACCATCGTAGGCGACAATGCCCTGGCTCATGACCAGCCCAACCACGACGCGGATGGTAAACGCCCCTCGGCTAAAGCCAAATGCGTAGATCCTGTCCCCTGGCCTGTAGGTTCGACACAGAAATGCGTACAGATCGCGGACATTGCGCCCCAGACCATAGCCGAACGCACCGCCCACAATGGCCAGCGGCCGGAAGGAGGACGTGCCAACGCCATCATCATAAAAAGCGAACTGACGCGGATGCTGCAGGTCCGCCGGGTCCTCGACGTCTAGCGCCTCGTAGAGGCGGCGCACGTTGGTCTTGAAGAGGCTGGCCGAGCTGTTGCCTGTTCCATCCGAGAACAGCACAATGTTGCGGCTCTGCAGAGTCATTCCTAGCCCCTCCGATGGCACGATCATCTGGCTCTCAAAGGAGCTCGGCAGCAATGCTGTCAGGCAGCGGGCTGTAAGCATGGCTGGTTTATGACCTTCGCACGAGCTTTTCGCCGCGGCTTTCCTGGCGAAGAGTAAGACCTTCTCTGTCAGGTAAATTGTCCGGCGCCTTGAAATGATCTTTCAATTTCGGAGGGGTGGGACGGAGGGATGAGTTGACCTACTCACCGGAGAGCCGCGCGGCGGTTCTGAAGAAGCTGGAGCCGCCGAACGCGGCTTCCTTGCGGCAGATGGCCAAGGAGGAGGGGACCTCCAAGGCAACCCTGCCCGCCTGGCGCCGTGAAGCTCGCAGCCAAGGGCGGCTGCTGCCTGATGCCGATGCTGGCCCGACGGGTTGGACGTCGCGCGACAAGTTCGCTGCGGTGATCGAGACGGCGGCCATGAACGAGGCCGATCTCGCCGCCTACTGCCGTCAGTGGGGTCTCTACCCGGAGCAGATCGGGGCCTGGTGGACCGCTTGCGAGCAAGCCAACGATTGGGAGCGCGCCAGCAACCAGCGGCTGAGCCAGGCGACCATGGAGGAGAGGAAGCGCGTCAAGATGCTCGAGCGCGACCTGGCGCGCAAGGAGAAGGCGCTAGCCGAGGCGGCGTTGCTGGTGCTCCGAAACAACGCCGCGGCGATCTGGGGGGACGGCGGGGACGCATGATCAGCACTCCCAGATCGCCAGAAGCCATGGCGCTGATCGACCAGGCCATCGCGGCCGGCGCGGGCCGCGCCCAGGCTAATGCGTGCCGACGTAGTCGTTGCGCTGGTTTTGTAACGAGATCCCCTAATCGATGAATGATGTGGGGTGTCGTCCACCGACGGCGGGGGAGGCTGCCACGGTGCTCAAGGCGGCGAATGACCGGTCGCTCGCCAGCCTCGCCATGTTCGCCCTGCTGCGCATGGCTGCGGCTGGCTGCTCGCCGTCTATCACCGCCGCTGCGCGCCGTAGCCGCGGGGTTGCCAGGTCGGGGCGGGAAAGCAGGATTGTCAGTCGAATTGACAAGTGAGGTTTGGCTGGCGGCCGGTATCCATTCGCCGAGGGCCGCCTACCGGATCTGCACGGAACCTGCCTTTGATCTTACGTGCGTTCTTTGGAGCGCCGGTAAGGACAAGCGGCAGGGTGACGGATGGAGATCATCACCGGGGTAGAGCGCCGCCGGCCGTGGCGGGCTGAGGAGAGGCTGCGGATCCTGGCCGAGCTGAACCAGCCCGAGGTCAAGCTCAGTGAGGTTGCGCGGCGGCATGATGTGAGCCGCGGCTTGCTCTGACAATGGCGGGATTCGCATCGGCGCGGCAGGCTGGTGGCCGAGACACCGGGGTTCCTGCCGATGCAGGTCGTGCCAGATCTGGCCGTGCCGGCGCTGCAGGGTGGGTCGGGCCCGTCCTGCGCTGATCCTCCCGTGGCGGGCGAGGCGGATGAGCGGATCGAGATCGTGCTGCCGGACGGGACTGCGGTGCGGATCGCAGCGACGATCAGCGCGGCGACGCTGCCTCGCGTGCTGGCCTCGTGCTCGAGGAACAGACGCGCCAGTCGGTCGGTCAGGCTCCGCCGAGCCTCCTCGGGCAGCGTCGGCCAGACCGTCCTGGCCAGGCCGCTTGCTACCCGAGTCAGGGCGAACAGATCGGATTGTGGAACCCGGCTGCGGATTCCGATGATTCCAGCCGGGTATTCCGACCGAAGCCAGCCACCTATTCCAACCGAAGCCAGCCACCTATTCCAACCGAAGCCAGCCGGGCATTCCGAGCGATGCCGGCCGGGGGTGGGGCGGTAGTCTGCGAGCGGGGCGAGTTGGCCTAGGTCTCCTGGTCGACGTCAACAGCAACGGCGCGGCGGGCGGCCCGACGGCGCATGGATTCGCCCTGGAGCTCGATGCGATGGGCGTTGTGAACGAGGCGATCAAGGATGGCATCGCCCAGGGTGGGATCGGCAATCCATTGATGCCAGGCGGGTACGGGGAGTTGGCTGGTGACGATGGTGGCGGCTCGGCCATGCCGGTCATCGACGATCTCCAGCAGGTCGCGCCGCTGCTCGGGCGTCAGAGGGGTCAGGCCCCAATCGTCCAGGATCAGCAGCTGGACGCGGGCCAGGCCCTTCAGCATGCGAGCGTAGCGGCCATCCCCGCGGGCCAGGCCGAGCGCCTCCAGCAACCGCGGCAGGCGGTGGTAGAGCACGCTGCGGCCGTCACGGCAGGCCTTGTGGCCGAGGGCACAGGCCAGCCAGGTCTTGCCGACGCCGGTCGGCCCTGTGAGATGAACCCCCTGGTGGCGGTCGATCCACTCGCCCGCAGCAAGCCGTCCGAACAAGGCGCGGTCGAGGCCGCGGGTGGCGCGCCAGTCGATGTCCTCGATGCAGGCTGACTGGCGCAGGCCGGCGAACTTCAGCCGGGCCCGCAGCCGTCGGTCCTCACGCCCGGTGGCCTCGCGCTCGACCAGCAGGGCCAGGCGCTCCTCGAAGCCGAGGCCCTCCAGGTCCGGCTGACGTCTCTGCTCCTCGAGCGCCTGCGCCATGGCGACCAAGCCAAGGCTGCGCAGACCTTCGCTGGTGGGGTGGGTCAGCATGGTTCCTCCTCAGTGGTAGTAGCCGCCGCCGCGGATGTTCGGGTGCCGGATGGGCGGCGTGTCCGGCACGGGTTCGGCCGCAAAGGCGCGGTCGAGGCCGTTGTCCAAGATGGAAGCGATCGATGCGTAGCTGCGGGCTCCGATGTCGAGACCACGCTGGCAGGCGGCCTCGACCCGGGCCGCGCCGTAGCCGCGTACCAGGCAGGCTCAGGATGCCGAGGCAGGCGCGGAACCCCTGTTCCGGATGGGGCTTGGCGCGCAGGATCGCCTCGACCATGCCAGCCGTGGCGGGGCCGATCGTGGCCGCCTCGCGCCGCAGCCGGGCCGGTGTCCAGTCGGCATGCCGCCGATGCGCGCTCGGCATGTGCTCGGGGATGGTGGTGTGCCGGTGCCGCAGCGGGCTGCGAACATGCGCAGCGACGCGGCTGCCGTTGTGGAACAGCTCCACTCCACGCTCGGTGACACGGGCGTCCACTACCGCCCGAGCCAGGCGGTGGGGCACGCTGTACCAGTGTCCCAGCACCTCGACATGGTAGTCGAGCCCGACCCGACAGCGCCGCCAGTCGGCATACTCGTAGGGCTCGGCCGGCAGCTCCAGCAGGGCAGTGCGCTCGAAGCTGTCGAACAGGGCCTGCCGGCTGCTGCCGATGTGACGCATGGGGCGGGCGTTCAACGCCTCCAGCAACTCGCGGACGGCGGCGTTGGCCTCGTCCAGGCCGAGCAGCCGCCGGTGGCGCAGGCGGGCCAAGATCCAGCGCTCGACGATCTGTACCCCAACCTCGACCTTGGCCTTGTCGCGCGGCTTGCGGACCCGGGTCGGCACCACGGCCGTGCGGTAGTGCGCCGCCATCTCCTGGTAGGTGCGGTTGATCCCGGGCTCATAGCGGCAGGTGGCGGTGACGCCGGCCTTGAGGTTGTCGCAGACCAGCTGCCGCGCGGCACCGCCGAAGAAGCCGAAGGCGTTGACGTGACAACCGATCCAGTCCGCCAGGCCCTGGCTCCAGCGGATCTCAGCATAGGTCAGACTGGACGCGCCCAGCACGGCGACAAAGACCTGTGCTGCCCGGACCTCACCGGTCGCCGGATCGACCACCGCCAGGGTCTGCCCGGCGAAGTCGACGAACAGCTTGTTGCCAGCGACATGGGTCTGGCGCATGGTCAGCGACACCCGGCCGCGCCACGCGGCGTAGAGGTCGCAGAACCGGCTGTAGCCATAACCCTCAGGCTGCCCGACCCGATACTCCTGCCACAGCAGCAGCAGGGTCACCCCGGGACGGCGCAGTTCGAGATGGATCCGCGGCCAGTCGGGCTGTGGCCGCACCGCCTCCGGGGGCGTGAACGGCGGGCTGAACAGCCGGGCCTGTAGCGGCTGGATGAATGCGGGTTCTTCCGCACTTTCCGTGCTGTCGCTCCGGGATGGAGGTGCCCAACCATCTCAAAACACTAAGCAAAATGCGATTCAGGCGATTAAGGACACCAGGAAAGCGTCGTTACGAAACGTGCACGCCGCTTTCTGAAGTACCTCAACCGCTTGCCTATTGGCGTCGGGATTCTGGCAGCACGGAAAGTGCGGAAGAACCAAACCCACCTCAGCATTGACAGGGCCTCCAGCGCCGCGTCATCCAGCCCGGCCGGCACCGGCCAGGTGATGCCAACGACCGCCGCCCGACGCAGGTACTCGGCCACGGTATAGCGGCTGACCCCGACCGCTACGGCGATCTGTCGCTCACTCTGGCCGCAGGCGTGCTTGCGGCGAAGGACTTCTCGAACTTGGCGCATTGGCAGTCTCTGAGCGGGCATGGCTCTCCCCAGCGCATTTGCCGGACCGAGCCTGCCTCAGGTGGACGACTGCCCGCAGACCGCCTCCTCCGCCCCCGGTCGGGGTGGCTGGCTTGCGTCGGAATGGGTGGCTGGCTTGGACTGGATTCAGTGGCTGGTTTGCGTCGGAATCAGCGGCTGGTTTCCGTCGGAACACGCAACCCGGCTCCTTGTGGTCCCCCGGCAGCGGTCTCGGTGGCGTCGCATGGACCTCTCCCCGATTCTGGTCGGGAAAGTCTCCCTCCGCAGGCAAGACCGAGGCATCCATCGAACTGCGGCTCGAGACCTCCGCCAGCAAGTGCTGCAGCGCGGAAAGCGCACCAACGCCGACCTGCGGCCCGGATGCGAGGCGCAGCGGCACGCAGGCCTCTGGCTCGAACATCCAGGCCGGTACCTCAAGGCATCGGCCAGCATCCCCATCGAGGCTGCACCGCAACGCGGTGCCGCGTCCTCTCTTGGTCACCTCATGGACGTGGACCGAGAGACCGCTCCAGGGATGCCACGAATACAATAGCCTCCGTTCCGGGGTCCTGTGGGCATTCAGCCGTCGAGTTGTACAATGCCGGACGTCCACACAGCGCACTTGCTGGGCAGACGCCGGGAGAGGCGTATGGGGCGCGGCAGATGGCGAGATTGGCGGCCTGACGAAAACTAGGATCGAGCCCATGCAGGCCGTCAAACTGCCCGACGATTAGGGACCACCTCAGAATGCCCAAACTCGAATTTAGACCGAGCCCCCATGCAGCAGTTTGAACTGAACAGCGTAATATTTGTCAGTGAAGAAGAAGGCTACAAAGCTCTTGTCGCTCCTGCAGGGACGTGGGGAATGATGATAATACGCATAGTCCCATTCGCCGTCTGCCTTTTCAGCCCTGCAGTGCTCCGCCAATTCCTGGATTCTCTGAAGGGTGGTGTTCGGTGGGAAAAGCACTGCGGTCATACCCTGATGCATCCGACGCGCCGTCGCCGTGGGATCGCGCACCTTTGCTAGCTTGGCCCGCTTGGCTTCGACACGTTGGCGTTCGAGCCTCACTAGCTCTTCCCGCTTGAACTGCTCCTTCAGCTCGGCCAGCTCTCGCTCGCGCTGCTCCTTCAGCTCGGCCAGCTCTCGCTCGTGCTCCTTCTCCAGCTCGGCCGCTTTTGCATTCAGCTCTTCTTCTTTTTTGCGGCGTTTTGCATCTTGTTCCTCAGCGTCCTTTTGGAGTTGCAGCAATTTCTCCCTGATTTCCCTCAGTTCATCCGAAAATGATTCGTGCGGTTTGGCTGGCATTGACGCGATTACCTACCTTCTTTGACAGAAATTACAAATTGCACATACTTTAAGTCACCTATTCCACGTCACCGTCTTCGGTTTCCATTCCGGCAAACATGCCAAGATGATTGCCTGAGTACTTCAGATGTGCCTCCAGCTCGGCGCCGCTGAGCGTGAATGCTTCGGACACCGCCCTGCGGGCGCTCCTAATCCTGCTCGGGATTTCTTCGCCGCTGTCAGGTAAATCCGCCATGCGGTTCGCCTGGATCAGAGCTCGGCTCAGCGCCTCGACGTTGCTGTTGCACAGCAACAGCCGCCCAACCTCGTCCCATGCCTTACTCTGACCGTGCCGGCGCCGCAGGTCATGCATCCGCAGCAATCGCCCCACCTCGGTATCAAACGGAAATCGAGCATCATCCTCCGGACGGCTATCCCTCCTTAGTTGCTTTACATGTATCCCGAGTGAGCGCCCTGCCGGAACGGGGTTGCCTGCGTGGTCGTGGCGGGGCGCGGAAGTTGCCCAGACTGGCGTCGGACCGATAGCGCGGTTGTACTTGTGAGCGAGCAGGAACGGCGTCGACGTATCGAATGAAACGGAAATCTTTCGCCCGAGCAACCCAAATAGCGCCCGCTTGAGGGCTGTCAGGCACACAGCTAGGCCTAGGCTGCTCGTGCCGAGAAAGTGGATGCGCTCCACACGCTCCAGAAACCCGTCCTCGTGCAGGCGCCGCAATGTCCGGATCACATGCCGCAGATCGAAGCGCATCTGCCCGCCCCAGGTGATGCCGTTCCCCCACTGAAGGTGATGCTTCACACCCTCGGTCCGTTCGTCCGCCTCGCCACGCGTGTGGCCCTGCAGCGTAATCATGACTTTGAGCTCGCCTTCACGCTCGTTGCGGAAGACGTCCAAAGCTGTCCGAGTGTCGGCGAGGGCGAGCTGCGGCTTCCGGTGGTAGCGGTTCCCGGGAACGCGCCACGCGGCGCTGGGTACGTCAGGTCCGACGCCCCAATCGCACACGCGTTCCATCCATCGGAGAACCGCACGGGTGGTCCCCGACGTAAGGATAAACCGGTTGCTCGGATTGATCGTCTGAAAGCAACCGTTGTCCCCAATAACGGTAGGGCTCCCATCGCCTCGCCGCCGGTTCGTCACCATATCTTCGACGTGATTTTGCAGGGTTCGCGCGTCGCCGTTCCTCATCACGACGCCGGCGCTCACCAGCGCCTCGGGCACCGTGAACAGTGGAGAGGCTTCGGCGAGGAAGTCCAAAGCATGCTGACGAAGACCGCAGTCCAGGAGCGGTCCGTAATCAGGACCGTACGGGAACCGGAGATAGTAGTCCTGGATTGCTTCGGCGTAGCAGGCGAGGTCGTCCCACTCCGGTGCGAGCTGTCGCGCCATGGCTGATCTCCGCTACTCTGAATGGTCGGGCAGAGGATTTGATCGTTGAGGGAGCGGCGCACAGGCCCTTCCGTGCGCCGCCAGCTCAGGCCTGTTAGCCCTAGTCGCCGGGCGGAATACCGACGAGCATCTCGGACTGCAGCATGGTATCCGTACGCTCGTCACCCCTTGCGCGCAGCAGGAACATCCACACGGCGAATTGGCCCTCGGTCGTACGAGCGGAGAGCCTAAGGACGCCCGCGGGATCGAGCTCTAGGAGCGCGTCATCCACCATACGGTCGCACAGCTTGCCAAACGCGACGCACGCTCGTCCCCAATCCGTGCGGAGTGCCCTGGCGAAGACCTCCTCTCGTGCTAGGCGCTTGCGCAGCTTGAGCTCCAGCTTCAAGTCGTGCGGGTCCAGGACCAGCCTGTCCGACGAAAGCTTCAGCATAAGGGCGGCCGGGTCGTTCTTGCCCTGCTTGACGAAATCCCTTGCATCCCCGCTGGAGTGTTTTGCAAAAACCTCCTTATCGATGTGCACCTGCACCACCTCGCCACGTGCGAGGTGCTCGCGGAATTCCGCTCGCTTCACATCCAGCGGCATCCTGCCAGGCCGAGGCCTCGCCTCCGAAAGCACGACCGACCTCCTGATCGTGGCCGCATCCTTGCCGCAGTCGCAATCAAGCGTCCACCGCAGCAGCCACTTGCCGGGCTCCCACTCCTCCCGCTGGTGGCAGTGGAAGCCGAACGCTAACTCGCGCCTCTTGCCGATGAGCTGTTCGGCAAACTCCCTCAGCTCCTTTGCGTGGACCCAGTAGTCGTCTTCGAAGCCGGCTGGCACGATGGCGTGACCGATGGTCTCATTGGGTACTCCCTCCACAATCAGGCTCATGTCCTGCAGGATCGGTGAGTGGACAAAGGTACGGCCGGAGAGGACGTGCAGCTGGGATCTGCCGAGGCGCATGCCGTCCTGGTCCCCACTCCGCTCGAGGCCTGGCGTGGTGGAGACGTCCTCCCGGCGCGCCGGGATGCAGTCGCGGTCCAACCGGAATAGGTCTGCGAGAAACTGCGAGCAGGGCTCCGCCCTCGCCGCCCTGCGCAACTGCACGTCCATGTCCCCAGGCTTGGCATCGAGCCGTACGAATCCGCGCTCGCCGGGCACGTTCATCGCCCTGACGTAGACCCCTTCGTCAAACACTATCTCGTCTGGCCTCATTGGTCCGTCAGGCACAGTCCGCACCGCGAGCTGCGTGCGAGCCAGTAGCAGCTCACGCGCCTTCAGCTTGCCGCTGTCCAGCGCGATCTCGATCGACCTGTCGGGCGGCACAGTGACGTTGTCGCGGTTCTCGGACGCGCCGAGCTCGGTGGGTGTGCCGTGGTTCTTGACGAGTTCCACCAGCTGCTCAAGGTCCGCGTGGCGCAATTCAAAGCGGCAGCCGAGCTCTGCTTCCTTCTGCTCGATTATCCGCTTGATGGTGTCGCAGGCCGATGCCCTCTGGTCCGCGAGGCTGCCTTGCCGGGGGTCTGCCGGATTGAGCTCGTCGACGGCGCAAACCGTTGCCTTGAAGACCTTGCCCGACTGGACAGTCCAGCCCTTCTCGCGCAGCGACTCCTCGACCGACGGCGCAATTTCGCCATCACGTGCAGAAAGCACAATGGTGATGAGCCCTGCCGTGCGGCAGGTGAGCGCCGTGCCGGCGTGCTTCCTGGCTGTTGCTTCTTCCTTACGGGACTCAGCCGAGTACCGTCCCGCGAGCTTGAAGGCGGCGTCCGCGCGTGCGACCGCCGGGAGGGCGGACAAGTCCGGCGCCTCGAACGGCAGTGCGTTGGCGATATCGGCGCGGCTGAGCCTGATGGTGAGATCGTCCCGTGGGAGGACATCATCACTCGGCGGGTTGGTCACAGTCTGACCGCCGCGATCAATTGAATTGCTGGCGTGGGTTTGATCTGCGGTGGCCACATCGGCGGCCGTGGCCTTCGAACGTGCCTTGGTAGCTCTTGCCATGTTCGCTCCTGTTACGGAGCGTGGACCAGGGACGCGTGCGGTGACGGGATGCATCAGGCCACAGCGACCCCGCCACGCCCCAAAGGGTATGGTCGGAAGTCGCTGGAATCGACAGCAATGTAATTGCCGCCGGGCGTTGTGCCTCTCTACGCCAGGTCAGGGTCACAGGACCCCGACGTCACCGCGTCAGCTCTGCCTCTTCTCGACACATGCCTGCGCGACATGGTCCCGGGTGCAGTGGCCGAATCAGCCTTTCGGCTGTTGGTGTCGTTCCTATGACCGAGCCTGTTTCGCCGGCGCGGCCTCCAGCTTCGAACCAGCCCCCGAAGCCGAGAGCTGATCCAATGCGCGATTTAACGCATACACGCGTCCAAGCAAGGGAGATAATGGTTTCGACTTGCGATCTTCTGGTGCGCTTCGTGCTCCGCTGCTCATCCTCCCGCAGCACCATCGTACGTAGGGGCAGCGACCAAGGATGCGAAATGCGGTGCTCGGGATGACGCAGCTGCGCCGGAGCGTGTGAAAGGTCGCCCGGCTACGACTGCAAGCCACAGTGACGCAGCGAATCATTCTCGTAATGCAAGAAATACGAGGTTTGCTGGTGCAGGACTGACGCCAGCATAGGTGCATTTGCAAGGTCTATACAAAGCACCCAGGGCAGGGGAGGGGGCAAAAGCTTGTACTCTTGCGCCCTCTCCTGTAACGTTATCCAAGCTTAGAAAAAACCAAAGAGAAGCTGGGTTTCGTTGTCCTTGATCTCTTCCTTATTCTGCAAGGCCATTACTTCAGGCCATGTTCACCATTATTGTTTTCTTGTGGGTGAAGTGCTCGAGCATCGCCTCGAGCGAGGCTTCCTTGCCGAGGCCGCTCGATTTCACGCCGCCATAGGAAAGGTTGGCCTGGACCACGAGGTTCTGGTTGATCTGGACGAGGCCGGCCTCCAGCCGGTGCGCCAGGTCGAGCCCGACCTTCAGGTTGTTGGTCCAGAGCGAGGCGGCGAGGCCGAACTCGCTGTCGTTCGCTTCGGCCAGCACGGCCTCCGGCTCGTCGAAGGGGGCGATGACGGTGACCGGGCCGAAGATCTCCTCGCGCACCAGCCGGCTGTCCTTGGTCAGGCCGGTGAAGATGACGGGCTGGATGAAAAGGCCCTTCTTCAGCGCGGAGTCGGTCGGCATGGCGGAGCAGACATGGGCGGTGGCGCCCGGCGTCGCCTTGCCCTCCTCGATGAAGCCGCGGACCTTCTCGAGCTGGCCCTCGGAGACGATGGTGCCGATATCGGTATTCTCGTCGAGCGGGTCGCCCATCACCATCTTGTTCACCGCATCCTTCATCGCCTGGACGAAGCGGTCGAAGATCGGGCGCTCGACATAGATGCGGCTGGCAGCCGTGCAGCTCTGGCCCTGGCGGGTGAAGCGCATGGAGGTGAGCGCGCCGGAGACGGTCTTGTCGAAGTCGCAATCGGCGAAGACGATCATCGGCGACTTACCGCCGAGCTCCAGCGTGACAGGGATCAGCTTCTCGGCAGCGGCGCGGGCGACGATCTTGCCGGTCTCGACGCTGCCGGTGAAGGTCAGCTTGCGCACCAGCGGATGCTCGACCAGCGGCGCGCCGCAGTCCGGACCGTAGCCGGAAAGCATGTTGAAGACGCCGGCGGGAAGGACGCGGTTCATCAGCTCGCAGATGCGCAGTACGGCGAGCGGCGCCTCCTCGGCGCTCTTCACCACCACGCTGTTGCCAGCGACGAGGGCGGGCGCCACCTTCAGCGCCATCAGCAGCATCGGCACGTTCCAGGGGATGATGGCGCCGACCACGCCGAGCGGCTCGCGCACGGTGACGCTCAGCACGTTCGGGGCGAAGGGAACGCTCTCGCCCTTCAGCTCGGAGCCGAGGCCGCCGAAGAACTCGAAGATGTCGGCGACGACGCCAGCCTCGACGCGGCTCTCGGTGCGGAGTGCCTTGCCGGTCTCAAGGGCGATGAGGCGGGCCAGCTCCTCCTGATGCTCCTTGATGAGCGCGGCGCATTGGTGGACGAGGGCGCCGCGCTTGCGGGCCGGCATCTTGGCCCATTCCTTCTGGGCCTTGGCGGCGTTCTGCACGGCGGCGTCGACATCGGCGGCGTCGCCCTCGGCGGCGCGGGCTACCTCCTCGCCGGTCGCCGGGTTGACGACGGCGAAGCTCTTGCCGTTGCGGCCGGGGACATAGCCGCCGCCGATGAAGTGATGGCCAGACAGCGCCTTGGCCAGGGCGAAGGGGTCGAGGCTGGGGGCAGCGGGGGTCGGCATGGGCCGGTCGAGCATGGGTTCCTCCTGGGCTGTGGGCGGACCATGGCGCTGGGGTAGGGGTTCCGCAAGGCACCCCGTCAGCGGAGCTTGCCCCGCCAGCGGAGGGATTGCCGGTTCAGCGCCGGCAGTAGGTCGGGTTCGGTCCGAATGCGCTCGGCGACGGCGATGGCGGCGGCGAGTTGCGGCTCGGTCAGGTGGCGGAAGGCCGGGCGGCGCACCGCCTCATGCCAGGGGCGGCCAATGGCGGCATCGAGGCAGACCCGCATGAAGCAGTGGTCGAGGCGGATCGGCCAGCCCTCGGCGGCGGCCATGCCGGGCAGGACCTGCCGAGTCAGCGCCAGCCAGCGGGATTCCAGGGCAGTTCGATGCGACGGCATGGGGTTCCTTGCCCGGCTTCCTCCGGCGGGACATACGGCGTAAGCCGTCGCCTGCCAGAGGAGGGGTATCGCATGCCGCCTGTCGCCCTGAGCCTGTCCGACAGCCGCACCTGGCTGGAGCGGGTCTGGTCCAGCATCGCCGATCGCGGCCGGGCCTATGCCGACGTGCCGTCGAGCCGGCTGCCGCCGCTCGACCGGGCCCGGCATCTCGCCGAGGCGCTGCTCTCCGAGCGTGGCGAGGCTTCCGGTGCCGCGGTGGCGCGGGAGCTGCACGAGAGCCTCGTCCAATTGGCCGGGGATGACCGCATCGCCTTCTTCCGCTTCCTTGCCGAGGGCTTCGGCCCCGATCCGGAGCGGTTGCGCCGGGCAGCGGAGGCCTGGATGGCGGAGCCCACGGCGGAGGCCGCGGCCCGCCTGGCGGAGGCCTCCGAGCCGCCCCGGCAGGAGCTGCTGCGGCGGATGAACATGGCCCCCGGCGGCACCGCCACCCTGGTTGGGCTGCGCAAGGAATTGACCGGCCTCACCAAGGATGAGCCGGCGCTGCGGGTGCTGGATTCCGACCTGCGGCATCTCTTCGCCTCCTGGTTCAACCGCGGCTTCCTGGAACTGCGCCGCATCGACTGGCAGACGCCGGCGGCGGTGCTGGAGAAGCTGATCCGCTACGAGGCGGTGCACGAGATCCAGGGCTGGGAGGATCTCCGCCGCCGGCTCGATGCCGACCGCCGCTGCTTCGCCTTCTTCCACCCCGCCTTGCCGGGCGAGCCGCTGATCTTCGTCGAGGTGGCGCTGGTCCAGGGCCTGGCCGCCGCGGTGCAGCCGTTGCTGGCGCGGGACGAGCCGCCGGCCGACCCGGCGCGGGCAGATACCGCAATCTTCTACTCCATCTCCAACTGCCAGGAGGGGCTGCGCGGCATCTCCTTCGGCAATTTCCTCATCAAGCAGGTGGTGGAGGAGCTGAAGGCGGAGTTGCCCCAGCTTGCCACTTTCTCGACGCTCTCGCCCGTGCCCGGCTTTCGCCGCTGGCTGGAGCGGGAGGTCGCATCGCAGCCGGAGGAGGAGCTGGTGCGCCCGGAGGAGGCGGCGCTGCTGACCGCGACGTCCGCGGCGGAGGACGTGCCGACCGCCCTCCAGGCGCTGACCGAGGGCGCGTGGTGGCAGGAGGAGGCGAAGCGGGAGGCGCTGCGCGGCCCGCTGCTGCGCCTCGCCGCCGCCTACCTGACCCGGCCGGCGGGGGAGCCCGGCTTGGACCCGGTGGCGCGCTTCCATCTCGGCAACGGCGCGCGGCTCGAGCGGGTGAACTGGCTCGGCAACACCTCCGCCCGCGGCATGCGGGAGAGCTTCGGGGTGATGGTCAACTACCTCTACGACCGCGAGCAGATCGAGGCGAACCACGAGCGATTCGTGCATTCGGGCCATGTTGCGCGCTCCGCCGCGGTGGAGGCGCTGCTGCAGGCGCCAAGGCCGGACGCCGCGCCGCCCCGCTCCGCCCTGGCGCGGTTGCTGGGCGGCGAGGAGAAGGCCGGCGGCAAGCCAGCCTGAACGAGGGATGAGGCGGGTCGGCAGGAACCGGCCCGGAGGGAGAAACACTGTCCATGTCGCCGCAGACCGCCACCATCCTGGGGCTGGTCGTGATGTTTGTCGTCGCGACCGCCCTGCCGCTCAATATGGGGGCGTTGGCCCTGGCCATGGCCTTCCTGATCGGGACGCTCTCGGTCGGGATGACCTCCGCGCAAATCATCGCCGGCTTCCCCGGCGACCTCTTCGTCACCTTGGTCGGCATCACCTACCTCTTCGCCATCGCGCAGAAGAACGGGACGGTCGACTGGCTGATCCACCGGGCGGTGGTCGCCGTCGGTGGACGGATCGCGGCCATTCCCTGGATCATGTTCGGCGTGGCGGCCGCACTGACGGCGGTGGGGGCGGTGAGCCCGGCGGCCTGTGCCATCCTCGCCCCGGTCGCGCTGCAATTCGCCAGGGCCTATGCGATCAGCCCGCTGATGATGGGGCTGCTGGTGATCCATGGGGCGCAGGGCGGCGGCTTCTCGCCGATCAGCATCTATGGCGGCATCACCAACCAGATCGTCGCCCGCTCCGGCCTGCCGGGGCATGAGACGCTGCTGTTCCTGGCGAGCCTCGGCTTCAACCTGGTCGTCTCGGCCGGCGTCTTCCTCGCCTTCGGCGGGCGGGCGCTGCTCGGTCGGCGGGCGATGGTGCCGGCGACGGACGGCGCAGGGGCGGCGGTCACCGGCCTGGCGATCGCGGGGCATGGCACCAGCGCCGATGCCAGCCTGACGCCGCCGACCCACCCGCAGCAGGGCGGGCTCAACCTGCATCAGGGTGCGACGCTGCTGGGGCTGGCGGTGCTCGCCATCGGCGGGCTCGCCTTCAGCATCAACATCGGGCTGCTGGCGGTGACGGTCGCGGTGGCGCTCGCCCTGCTCGACCCGGAGGAGCAGAAGGGGGCGGTCGACAAGATCGCCTGGTCGACCATCCTTCTGGTTGGGGGCGTCGTCACCTATGTCGGCGTGCTGCAGAAGACGGGGGCCATCGACAGCGTGGGGCAGGGGGTTTCCAGCCTCGGCTCGCCGCTGCTGGCGGCGCTGCTGCTCTGCTATATCGGCGGCGTGGTCTCGGCCTTCGCCTCCTCGGTGGGGGTGCTCGGGGCCATCATCCCGCTGGCCGTGCCCTTCCTGCAGCAGGGGCAGATCGGCGTCGGGGGCATGATCGCCTCGCTCGCCATTGCCTCCACCATCGTCGATGTCTCGCCCTTCTCGACCAATGGCGCGCTGGTGGTGGCGAATGCCAGGCCGGAGGAGCGCGAGGGGGTGTACCGGCGTTTCCTCGTCTACAGCATCCTCGTCGTGATCGCCGGGCCGCTGCTCGCCTGGCTGGTCTTCATCCTGCCGGGCTGGATGTAGCGGCGCGGCTGGTGCATCAACGGGCAGGATCCAGGCGCCGAGGCAAGGGAGAGGGCGATGCAGGATGGACGGGAAGGCGGGGTGGTCGGGCCGCTGCGAGGGCTCAGGGTGCTCGACCTGACGCGGGTGCTGGCGGGACCGACCTGCACGCAGATGCTGGGCGACCTCGGGGCCGAGATCTTCAAGATCGAGCGGCCCGAGGCGGGTGACGACACCCGCGGCTTCGCCCCGCCTTTCGTGCCGAATACGAGGGAGAGCGCCTATTTCGTGGGCGTGAACCGCAACAAGAAGTCCATCACCCTCGACATCGCCAAGCCCGAGGGCCAGGCGGTGATCCACAAGCTGCTCGGGCATTGCGACATCCTGGTCGAGAACTTCAAGGTCGGCGCGCTGGCGAAATACGGGCTGGGCTGGGACCAGCTGAAGGCGAAGTATCCGCGGCTGATCTACTGCTCAATCACCGGCTTCGGCCAGACCGGCCCCTATGCGCCGCGGCCGGGCTATGATGCGCTGATCCAGGCGATGGGCGGCGTCATGTCCCTTACCGGCGAGCCGGAGGGAACGCCGCAGAAGGTGGGCGTGCCGGTGGCCGATCTCTTCGCCGGTCTCTATGGCTGCATCGGCATCCTGGCGGCGGTGAACCACCGCAACGCGACCGGGGAGGGGCAGCAGATCGACATCGGCATGCTCGATACCCATGTCGCCTGGCTGGCCAACCAGGGGATGAACTACCTGGCGACCGGCGAGAACCCGCCGCGGCTCGGCAACCAGCATCCGAACATCGCGCCCTACCAGGAATACCCGACCAAGGACGGCTACATCATCCTGGCCGTCGGCAACGACCCGACCTTCGAGCGCTTCTGCAAGGCGAACGGGCTCGAGCACCTGCTGAGCGACGAGCGCTTCGCCACCAACCCGAAGCGGGTACAGAATCGCCAGCTGGTGACGGACACGCTGACGCCGGTGATGAAGTCGAAGACCACGGCGGAGTGGATCGAGGCGCTGGAGGCGCTGAAGATCGGCTGCGGGCCCATCAACACGCTGGAGCAGGTCTTCGCCGACCCGCATGTGCAGGCGCGCAACATGGTGTTGGATCTGCCGCATGCCTCGGGCGAGACGGTGAAGGTTATCGCCAATCCGGTGAAGCTCTCGGCGACGCCGCCCAGCTATCGCAGCCCGCCGCCGGTGCTCGGCCAGCATACGGAGGAGGTGTTGGGCGGGGTGCTCGGGATGACGGCGCCGGAGATCGCGTCGCTGCGGGAGAAGGGGGTCCTGTAACCGCCGCGGCGGCAGCGCGTTGGCGGTTGCATGACGCCATCGCCCGTGCCCTTCCGCCCGCGTCCGCCCTGGCTGGGTGGCACCTTGCAGACCTTGCGCGCGCTTCGCTGGCCCTGGCCGGCGCGGCTGACGCCGGGGCATCGGCTCTGGCTGCCAATGGCGGACGGCGATGCGCTGGCGGCCATGCTGCACCTGCCCGTAGGCGGGATGCGGCGGCCGCTGGCGGTGCTCCTGCATGGGCTGACCGGAACGGAGGACGATCCCTATCTGCGCGAGGCCGCCTCAGGGCTGCTGCGGCGGGGCTTCCCCGTGCTGCGGCTCAACCTGCGCGGCAGCGCGCGGAGCCTAGCGCGGAGCACCAGCCACTATCACCTCGGCCGCAGCGAGGATTTGGCCGAGGCGCTTGTCGTGTTGCCGGAGGCGCTGACGGCGGATGGGGTGGTGCTGGCCGGCTGGTCGCTTGGCGGGGCGCTGGTGCTGAACCTGCTGGGGCGGGGCGGCCAGGGGATGCCAGCCATCCATGGCGCCGCCGTTATCGGGCCGCCGCTCGATCCGGCGGAGGCCTTTGCCACCATCGACGCCAATCCAGTGCTCGGTCGGGCGCTGCTGGCGCTCTACCGGCGGGAGGTGCTGGCGGTGCCGGCCACCGACCTTCCCGAGGCGCTGCGCCAGGCTGCGCGGCGGGCCGGGTCGCTGACGGAGTTCGAAGCGGAGGTGACGGCGCCGCGCTTCGGCTACCCCTCCTTCGGCGTCTTCTGCGAGGTGAACCGGCCGGCCGCCGCCCTGCCGCGGCTTCGCGTACCGACCTTGCTGGTGATGGCGGAGGATGATCCGTTGGTGCCGGTCACGGTGATGGACGGGATCGACTGGGCGGCCTGCCCGGCGGTGCTGCCGTTGCGGGTCGCGGGCGGCGGGCATTGCGGCTTCTATGACCGGGCGCGCGAGAGCCTGGCCACCCGGGCGATGGGCGCCTTCTTCGAGGGGGTCAGTAGCCCGGGCGGGGGGTGAGTTCCATGATGGCCTGGTCGAGGCCGCCATCGACCAGGATCTCCCCGCCGGTCACGTAGGATGCACGGGCGCTGGCGAGGTAGATCACCGCATCGGCGATGTCCTGCGGTGTGCCGATGCGGCGCATGGGCAGGATGGCCTCGCGGCGCTCCTTCACGCCGGGTGCCTGGTAGAAGCTCTCCGACATCGGCGTGCGGATCAGGCCGGGGCTGACAACGTTGCTGCGGATGCCGTCCGGGCCCCATTCGAGCGCGAGCTGCCGGGACAGCATGGCGACTGCCGCCTTGCTCGGGCTGTAGCCGCCGCTGCGCGGCTGCGGGTTGCTCGCCGCGATGGAGGCGATGTGGACCAGCGCGCCGCCGCGGCCCAGCATCTGCGGGCGGAAGGCCTGGGCGCAGAGCAGGTAGCCGGTGAGGTTCACCGCGAGCAACGTGTTCCACTCTTCCAGCGGAAGGGTGGCGAGCGGGCCGGCGCGGAGGATGCCGGCATTGTTCACCACGATATCCGCCGGGCCCAGCTTGTCGGCCGAGGCGCGGGCCGCGTCCGCGATGCTGGCCTCGGAGCCGGTGTCGCACCGGATGGCGGCGACGCGGCCCCCGGCGGCGGTGAGCTGGCCCTCGAGCGCCAGCAGCCCGTCCTTCTCGCGGTCGAGCAAGGCGACGGCGGCGCCCGCCTCGACGAAGGCGGCGGCGATGGCGCGGCCCATGCCGCCCGCGGCGCCGGTGACGACCGCGATCTTGTCAGAGAGGCCGAGCCAGTCGGTGTTCATCGCTTGGTCCTTCTGCCGAAGATCAGCGCGACCGGAGCAGCCGCGCCGCCTCGACCGCGAAATAGGTCAGCACGCCATTGGCGCCGGCGCGCTTGAAGCCGAGCAGGCTTTCCATCATCGCCCGCTCATGCTCCAGCCAGCCATTGCGGACGGCGGCCATGATCATCGCGTATTCGCCGCTCACCTGATAGGCGAAGGTGGGGACGCCGAAGCGGTCCTTCACCCGGCGGACGATGTCGAGATAGGGCATCCCTGGCTTGACCATGACCATGTCGGCGCCCTCGGCGAGGTCGAGCGCCACCTCGCGCAGCGCCTCGTCGGTGTTGGCCGGGTCCATCTGGTAGGTCTTCTTGTCGCCTCGGAGAGCCTTGCCGCTGCCGACGGCGTCGCGGAAGGGGCCGTAGAAGGCGGAGGCGTATTTCGCCGCATAGGACATGATGCGGGTGTCGATCAGCCCGGCCGCGTCGAGCGCGACGCGGATGGTGCCGATGCGGCCATCCATCATGTCGGAGGGGGCGATAACGTCGATGCCGGCCTCGGCCTGGTTCACGGCCTGGGTCGTGAGGACGGCGACGCTCTCGTCGTTGTGGACGTACTCGCCGGTCGGAGTTTCGCGGATCACGCCGTCATGGCCATGGTCGGTATAGGGGTCGAGCGCCACGTCGCCGACCAGGCCGAGCTCAGGGAATTCGCGTTTCAGCAGGCGGGCGGCGCGGCACATCAGGTTCTCGGGGTTGAGCGCCTCGGTGCCCTCGGCATCCTTCAGCTCGGGCGGCGTCATCGGGAAGAGCGCGACGGCGGGGATGCCGAGCGACGCCGCCTGCTCGACATGGCCGGCGAGGCGGTCGAGCGTGACGCGGACGACGCCGGGCATGGAGGCGACGTCGGTGGTCTGGCCGCTGCCCTCGCGGACGAAGATTGGCCAGATCAGGTCGTCGACCGTCAGCGTGTTCTCGGCGTTGAGCCGGCGCGTCCAGGCATCGCGCCGGTTGCGGCGCATTCGGGTCGCGGGGAAGGCCCCGGTCGGGGTGCCGATGCTCATGCCGCCTCCAGCGCCTGGGCGAGGTCGGCGATGATGTCCTCGACATGCTCGATACCGATGGAGAGGCGGACATAGCCGGGGGTGACGCCGGTCGCCGCCTGCTCCTCGGCGGAGAGCTGGCTGTGGGTGGTGGTCGCCGGGTGGATGGCGAGCGAGCGGGCGTCGCCGATGTTGGCGACGTGGTAGAGCAGCTTGAGGTTGTCGATGAAGCGGGCACCGGCCTCGGCGCCGCCTTGCATCTCGAAGCCCATCAGGCTGCCATAGCCGCCATGCAGCGCCGCATCGGCGCGGCGCTTCGCCTCGCCGGTCTGCACGCTCGGGTGGATCACCTTCGTCACCTTGGGATGGGAAGCGAGATAGGCGGCGACCTTCAGCGCATTGGCGCAGTGGCGCTCCATGCGCAGCGGCAGCGTCTCCAGCCCCTGGAGGAACATGAAGGCGTTGAAGGGCGACATCGGGGCGCCCATGTCGCGCAGCAGGCAGGTGCGCATCCGGAGGATGTAGGCGATCGGGCCGAGCGGCTTCGCCGCCTGGCTCCAGACGGCGCCGTGGTAGCTCGGGTCCGGCTGGTTCAGCGTCGGGAAGCGGTCACCGCCCGACTCCCAGTCAAAATTGCCACCATCGACCACGATGCCGCCGATGCTGGTGCCGTGGCCGCCGATGAACTTCGTCGTCGAATGCATCACCACTGCGGCGCCGAGGGCGAGCGGCTTGCAGATGATGGGGGCGGCGGTGTTGTCCATGATGAGCGGCACGCCGAGGCGGCGGCCGATGGCAGCGGCCTCGGCGATCGGGAAGACCTGGAGCTTCGGGTTCGGCAGCACCTCGGCATAGTAGCAGCGGGTGCGGGCGTCGGTGGCGCGGGCGAAGCCCTCCGGGTCGGCAGGGTCGACGAAGCGGACCTCGACGCCGAACTGCTTCAGCGTGTTGGCGAAGAGGTTCCAGGTGCCGCCATAGAGGTCGGTCGAGGAGACGATGTTGTCGCCGGCCGAGCAGAGGTTCATCACCGAGAAGCTGGTCGCCGCCTGGCCGGAGCCGACCGCGAGCGCCGCCACGCCACCCTCGATCGCAGCGATGCGCGTCTCGAGCGCGTCGCAGGTCGGGTTCATGATGCGGGTGTAGATGTTGCCGAGCTCGGCCAGGCCGAAGAGCCTGGCGGCATGGCCGGTGTCCTGGAACTGGAAGCTCGTCGTCTGGTGGATCGGCACGGCGACCGAGCCGGTGGTGGGGTCGGCCCGGTGGCTGCCGCCATGCAGCGCCAGGGTCTCGGGATTGGTGCTGTTGACCATGGGGTGCTCCTCCGCTTGGCCTATCCGTGCCATGTCCGGCGCCGGGACGGAAGCGGGATGAGGGGCGGATTGCCTGGGCCCGGGGCCGCACGGATGCAGGCCAGGGTTGCGCCCTAGCCCTTGTGGTCACCATATCCCGTCCACCCCATTGCGTGTTAGTGACGGCCCATGACTCAGCTCACCATCGCCATCGGCGGCGACCATGCCGGGCTGCCGCTCAAATCCGTGCTGCAACAGGAACTGGCCGAGGCCGGATACCGGTTGATCGATGTCGGCACCAACTCGACCGAAAGCGTCGACTATCCGGATTTCGCTCATAAGGTCGCCCGCGCCGTCGAGGCCGGCGAGGCGCGCTTCGGGGTGCTGGTTTGCGGGACCGGGATCGGCGTGCAGATCGCGGCCAACCGCCATGCCGGCATTCGCGCCGCGGTGCTGCATTCCGCGACCGAAGCACGGCTGACCCGCGCCCATAACGACGCCAACATCGCCTGCTTCGGCGCCCGGACGACCGGGCCCGAGCTGGCGCTCGACGCGCTGCGGGCCTTCCTCGCCACCGAATTCGAGGGCGGGCGGCATGCCCGGCGCCTCGCCAAGCTTGCTCCGAACGGGTGACGCCATGAACGAAACCACCGCCTATCGCAGCCCCGATCGCTTCTTCAGCGCCTCGGTCGCCGAAGCCGATCCGGACCTCGCCGCCGCCATCGCGCAGGAGCTGGGCCGGCAACAGGACGGCATTGAGCTGATCGCCTCGGAGAACATCGTCTCCCAGGCGGTGCTTGAGGCGCAGGGCTCGGTGCTGACCAACAAATATGCCGAGGGGTATCCGGGGCGGCGCTACTACGGCGGCTGCGAGTTCGTTGACGTGGCCGAGACGCTGGCGATCGAGCGGGCGAAGCAGCTCTTCGGCTGCGGCTTCGCCAATGTCCAGCCGCATAGCGGGGCGCAGGCCAACCAGGCGGTGTTCCTGGCGCTGCTGCAGCCGGGCGATGCCTTCATGGGGCTCGACCTGGCGGCGGGCGGGCACCTGACCCATGGCTCGGCGGCCAACCTCTCCGGCAAGTGGTTCAGGCCGGTGCCCTACACGGTGCGGCAGGAGGACCAGCGGATCGACATGGCGGAAGTCCGCCGGATCGCGCTGGAGAACAAGCCGAAGTTGATCATCGCCGGCGGCTCGGCCTATGCGCGGGTCTGGGACTTCGAGGCCTTCCGCGCCATCGCGGACGAGGTTGGCGCCTGGTTCATGGTGGACATGGCGCATTTCGCGGGGCTGGTCGCGGGCGGGGCGCACCCGTCGCCCTTCCCGCATGCGCATGTGGCGACGACGACGACGCACAAGACGCTGCGCGGGCCGCGCGGCGGCATGATCCTCACCAATGACGAGGCGCTGGCGAAGAAGTTCAACTCGGCCGTCTTCCCCGGCCTCCAGGGCGGGCCGTTGATGCATGTGATCGCGGCCAAGGCGGTGGCCTTCGGTGAGGCGCTGAAGCCGGAATTCCGTGCCTATGCCCGAGCCGTCGTTGCCAATGCGGCGGTGCTGGCGGAGGAGCTGAAGGCGCAGGGGCTCGACCTCGTCACCGGCGGGACGGACAACCACCTGCTGCTGGTCGATCTGCGGCCGAAGAAGCTCACGGGCAAGGCGGCGGAGGGGGCGCTCAACCGGGCGCACCTGACGTGCAACAAGAACGCCATCCCCTTCGACCCGCAGAAGCCGATGGTGACCTCCGGCGTCCGCCTCGGCACGCCGGCCGGCACCACGCGCGGCTTCGGCGAGGTGGAGTTCCGCGAGGTCGGCAAGCTGATCGGCGAGGTGCTGGACGGGCTGGCGCGGGCCAATGACGCGGCTGCGAATTCGGCGGTGGAGGAGAGCGTGAAGGCGCGGGTGCTCAGCCTCTGCCAGCGCTTCCCGATCTATCGATGAGATGCCCCTATTGCGGCAGTGACGATACCCAGGTGAAGGACAGCCGTCCTGCGGAGGATGCGGCGGCCATTCGCCGCCGGCGTTCCTGCCCGGCCTGCGGCAGCCGCTTCACCACCTTCGAGCGGGTGCAGCTCCGCGAGCTGACGGTGCTCAAGACCGATGGGCGCCGGGCGCCTTTCGACCGGGAGAAGCTGGCGCGCTCCATCCGCGTGGCGCTGCGCAAGCGGCCGGTCGATGAGGACCGGGTGGAGCGCATCGTCAACGGCATCCAGCGGCGGCTGGAGACGGAAGCCGACTCGGAGGTGACCTCGCGGCAGATCGGCGAGATCGTCATGGAGACGCTGAAGGAGGTGGACCAGGTGGCCTATGTCCGCTTCGCCAGCGTCTACCGCAATTTCGGCGAGGCGAAGGACTTCCGCGCCTTCCTCGGCCAGCTCGAGGACAAGTAGGGCCGGGGAGTAACCCCGGCCCGTTCGAGGCCGGGGTTACTCCCCGGCCAGCCTCGCCGCCATCATCGGCGCGCCGAGGCGCAGCATGCCGTTCACATCCGCCGCGCGCTCGAGGCCGATCACCGCATCGGCCAGCTGCACAACCCGGTCGCGGCCGAGCACGGCATCGACGAGCCCGTGGAACTTGGCCCGCAGCTCGGCCTCGGTGAGGAAATTCGCCGGCTCGCCCTTGGCGATCTTCACCACCCGAACATGCTCCTGCCCGCGTGCCCGGAGCGTCAGCTTGCCGGACATGTATTCCGGGAAGAGCGCCTGGATCTCCGGATCCTCGACGCAGTTGACCTTGGGGAGGACGCTGCGCACCGCCGGGTCCTGCAGATGGGCGTAGCTGTCCCAGCCCATATGTCCATGCACCAGGCCGCAGGCGACGACGAAGGGGCCGCTGAACTGGCCATCCACGACATTCTGCGGGTTCTGCTTGTAGGCGAGCGGCGCGCCAACCAGCAGCATGCCCTTGTTGGGCAGGCCCATGGTGACGGACTCGATGTCCTCGGCCTTCAGCCCGAGCTCGTTGTGGAACTCGATGGCGGCGTCGACGCAGGCATGGCCGTAGCGGCAGGAGGGGTAGGGCTTCACCGCCGTGTTCATCAGCTCGAACTGATGGCCGAGGCCCTGGAGGGCGCGCTCGGGCGTCGGGTTCGGCGCATAGGCGCGGAGGAAGCCGGCCTTGCCCTCGAAGGCCTCGGAGGCGCCGCGGAAACCCTCGCGCGCCAGGGTCGCGGCGGCGAGGCCGTTCATCGCCGACCAGCCGACCTGGAAGCGCTTGGTCCAGGCGCCGTTCGCCAGGAATTGCAGGCTGCCTGCGGCCTGGGAGAGGGCGATGCCGAAGGCGTCCTGCATTCCCTTGGCGTCGAGGCCGAAGACCCGCGCCGCGGCGGCGGCCGCGCCGAAGGCGCCGCAGGTGGCGGTCGGGTGGTAGCCACGGTCGTAGTGGTCGCCTCCGGGAAGCGCCAGGGCGAGGCGGCAGGTGACCTCGTAGCCTGCGACGATGGCGGAGAGCACGGTGCGGCCATCGGCGCCGACCATCTCCGCCGCCGCCAGCGCCGCCGGGATCACGGGAGCGCCGGGATGCAGCGTGCCGGCCGCATGGGTGTCGTCGAAGTCGAGGCTGTGGGCGAGGGCGCCGTTCAGCATCGCGGCACCGGCCGGGGTGTACCGGGCGGAATCGCCGAACACCGCGGAGCCGCCGGCGGCCAGCCCGAGGGCGCGGGCCATGGCGAGCAGGGCAGGGGTGCTCTCCGCATCATGCCGGCCACGGATGATGTTGCCGACCAGGTCGAGCACCAGGAAGCGCGTGCGCTCCTGCACCTCGGGCGGCAGGGTGGCAAAATCGAGCGTCGCGCAATACTGGGCGATGGTTTCGGTGACGGCGGCCATGACGTTTTCCCCTCGGCTTCCATCGATCCTAGCACCATCGGCCCGGCTTCCAAGAGCACGCGGTAGTTGCGGAAGGGGCGACGCTCATGGCACCTGTCACGGCATGATTCCTCGCCGATTGTTCCTCGCGGTTCCGGTGGCGCTCGCCATGCCGGCACGCGCCGCCACCGCCTCCTTCGATGCATTCCTCGACGGCGTCCGCGGCGATGCCCGCCGCGCCGGGGTTTCGCCTGGCACCATTCAGCGGGCGCTCAGCGGCCTCCGCCCGAATGACCGGGTACTGGAATTGGACCGGAAGCAACCCGAGGGGTCGCTCAGCTGGGAAGAGTACCGCGACCGCATCGTCTCCTCGACCAGGATCGAGAACGGGCGCCGCAACTTCGGCGACAGCCGCAGCCTGCTGGCGGCCATCGGCACCCGCTACCGGGTCGATCCTCGCGTTATCGTGGCGATCTGGGGAATGGAGACGAATTTCGGCACCAATACCGGCGGCTTCGGGGTGATCGAGGCCTTGGCAACACTTGCTTGGGACGGGCGGCGGTCGAGCTATTTCCGCACCGAGCTCATCGCGGCCCTGAAGGTGCTGGACGGCGGGCATGTCGCGCCGGCACGAATGAAGGGCAGCTGGGCCGGCGCGATGGGCCAGCCACAATTCATGCCGACCAATTTCGACCGCCTGGCCGTCGATTTCGACGGCGACGGGCGCCGCGACATCTGGGACAGCCGGGCGGATGCGCTGGCCTCCATCGGCAACTACCTCGCCCGCCATGGCTGGCGCGAGGAGGAACCCTGGGGCCAGGCAGTCCTTGCCCCGCCCGGCTTCGACCAGGAGCGGGCGGAGACGGACAGCAAGCGGCCGTTGCGGGAATGGGGCCGCATGGGCTTCCGGCGGCAGGATGGCGGCACGTTGCCGGCCTCGGAGATCGAGACGAGCCTCGTCCTGCCCCGGAACGGCACCACCCAGGTCTTCCTCTGCCACAAGAATTTCCAGGTGATCCGCCGCTACAATCCGCCGGTGAATTACGCGCTGGCCGTGGGACTGCTGTCGGACCGGGTCGCTTGAGGCAGGCCGCCGCCCTGGTGCTGGCCTTGCTGGCGGCGGGCTGCGACCGTCAGGCGCCGGCGCCAACTTCGGCCGGCCGCTACATGTTGGGCGAACCCTATGCAATGGGCGGCGTGTGGTCCTATCCGCGCGAAGATTTCGGCCTGGAGGAGGGTGGTGTTGCCGCGGTGCTGCCGCGTGGCCGGCCAGGACAGCGCACCGCCAATGGCGAGGCCTATGACCCGGACCGGCTGGTCGCCGCGCACCGGACCTTGCAGCTTCCGGCGATCATCTCGGTCTGGAACCTGGAGAACGGGCGGGAGATCAAGGTCCGGGTGAATGACCGGGGGCCGGCGCAGCCCGGGCGGGTCGTCGGCCTGTCGCCGCGGGCGGCGCAGTTGCTTGGCATTCCGGATAATGGCGCGGCGCAGGTGCGCATCCGCGTTGAAACCGGGCCGAGCCAGGCGCTGGCCGGAGCACTGCCGAATGCGGAGCGGCCGGCGATCGCGGTGGCCGCCGCGCCCCGGGCCACGGTCGAGACCGAGGCGCTGCCGCCGCTGGCCGGGACGCGGGAGGCGGGCGGGCGTGTCGCCCCGATCCGGGCCACGGCGCGCCCGGTCGCCGATGTCCGGCCGGAGCCGCCACCCGATCCGCTGCCGGAGACAGTCACCAGCCGACCGGCACAGCCCGGGCGGCTGGTGGTCGAGGCCGGCAGTTTCTTCCGCCGCGACTTGGCGCAGCGGCAAGCGGCGCGCATCCCGGGCGTGCGGCCGCGGGTCGAGCCCTTCGGCGGCGGGCGGCAGCCACAATACCGGGTGGTCACCGGGTCCTTCCCCGATATCGCCGCCGCCGACCGGGCGGTGGGGGCGGTGCTGCGGGCAGGCCTCCCGGAGGTTCGGCTGCTGGTCGAATAGCGTCCCGCAAGCCACGCCAAGCGCTCGATTTTGAGCCGGCGCACACAAGCCCTTGAGCGGCGGGGGTGCAACGGCGTATGCGATGCGCACCGCACCGGAGTCCGCCTGTCATGTCCTCCCGCCCTGATGCCCCGAAGCCCGGCGTCCTGGGTTCCACCCGCCGCGGCTTGGTCCTGCCCGTCGCCGCGGCGCTGACCGCCGCCAGCCTGCCGGCCCTCGCCCAGCCGCGGAATGCCCCACGGTCGGGTGCCGCCGGCGCGCGCAATGCGCCCGCTGGCCCGGCGCCGACCCCGGCGAATACGCCGCTCGGCCCCTTCGACACCATCGCCCGCCAAGCGCTCATCATCGATGCCGATACCGATGCGGTTCTACTCGAGAAGAATGCCGATGAGCGAATGCCGCCATCCTCCATGTCGAAGCTGATGACCATGTACATGGTCTTCAGCATGCTGAAGGAAGGCCGGCTCAAGCTGGATCAGGAGCTGCCGGTCAGCGAGCGCGCCTGGCGCATGCAGGGCAGCAAGATGTTCGTCCAGATTGGCGGCACCGTGCCGGTGGAGGCGCTGATCCGCGGCGTCATCGTTCAGTCGGGCAACGATGCCTGCATCGTCCTGGCCGAGGGCATTGCCGGCTCGGAGCAGCAGTTCGCCGAAATGATGAACGAGAAGGGCAAGCAGATCGGCCTGACCGACAGCACCTTCCGCAACTCGACCGGCTGGCCCGACCCGGAGCATCGGATGACCTGCCGTGACCTCGCTCGGGTTGCCCGGCATATCATCAACGACTTCCCGGAATACTATAAGTACTACAACGAGCGCAGCTTCACCTGGAACAACATCTCCCAGGAGAACCGCAACCCGACGCTGGCGCGCGTCCCCGGCGCCGACGGCCTCAAGACCGGCCATACCGAGGAGGCCGGCTATGGCCTCACCGCCAGCGCCAAGCGGGGCGACCGGAGGCTGATCCTGATCTTCAATGGCCTGCCCACCATGCGGGCGCGCGGCGAGGAGAGCGAGCGGCTGCTGGAATGGGGCTTCCGCGAATTCGAGAATGTCGTTCTGTTTCGTGCTGCCGACGTGATCGAGGAGGTGCCGGTGCATCTTGGCGACCGCAAGACGGTGCCGCTGGTCGGCGGCAAGGATGTGGTCGTCACCCTGCCGCGGCAGTGGCGCCAGCGGCTGCAGGCCAAGCTGCGCTATGACGCGCCGATCACAGCCCCGGTGCTGAAGGGGCAGGAGCTTGGTCGTTTGGAGGTCGGTGGCCAGGGCGTGCCGAATCTTTCCCTGCCGCTGCTGGCCGGGGCCGATGTCGACAAGCTCGGCCTCGTCTCGCGCATCCCGGCGGTGATCGGCCGCTGGATCGGCGGCTGATGGGGCGGGGCCGCTTCATCACGTTGGAAGGCGGGGAGGGGGCGGGGAAGTCCACCCAGGCCGGGCGGCTCGTCACGGCGCTCGAGGCGGAGGGCATCCCCGTGCTCCGCACGCGGGAGCCGGGCGGGGCGCCGGGGGCGGAGGCGATCCGCTCCGTATTGCTCGGGCAGGGGCCGTGGGACGGGATTGCGGAGTGCATGCTGCACTTCGCCGCGCGGCGGGAGCATGTGGAGCGGACCATCGGGCCGGCGCTCGCCGCCGGGACCTGGGTGGTCTCCGATCGCTTCGCCGACTCGACCCTCGCCTACCAGTGCTTCGGGCAGGGCGTGCCCCGGCACGTCTTCGACGCGCTGGCGGCGGTTGCGCTGGAGGGGCTCAGGCCCGACCTTACGCTGGTGATGGAGATTGACCCCGAGGCGGGCCTCGCCCGCGCCGCCGCCCGCGGCGATGCCAATCGCTATGAAGCGATGGATGCCGCCTTCCATGCCCGCGTCCGCGACGGCTTCCGCGCCATCGCAGCGGCGGAGCCGGATCGCTGCCTGCTGCTGGACGCGACCGGCACGCCGGAAGGCGTCGCCGCCGACATCTTGAAGGCCGTCCGCGCCCGCCTGCTGCCGTGACGCCGCCCGAACCTCGCGCCAATCCCGAGCTCGTCGGGCATGACGATGCCGCGCGCACGCTGGAGGAAGCCGCCCGCTCCGGCCGGCTGCCGCATGCCTGGCTGATCGCGGGGCCCTCCGGAGTCGGTAAGACGACGCTCGCCTATCGCTTCGCCCGCTGGCTGCTCGCCGGGCTGCCGCCGGCGCGGCCGGGGCGGGTGCCGCTCTATTTGCCGGAGGAGCACCCGGTCTTCCGCCGCGTCGCTGCCGGCGCCCATGCCGACCTGTTCAGCATGGCGCCCAATGCCGGCGAGCGTGGCAAGAAGGAGGTGCTCCGGGCCGATGATGCCCGCGCCGCGCTTCGCTTCATGGCAATGACGGCGGCCGAGGGCGGCTGGCGCGCCGTGGTCGTCGAGGAGCTGGAGCGGGCGGAGCGTGAGGTCGTCCCCAACATCCTGCTGAAAACGCTGGAGGAGCCGCCGCCACGCACCGTGCAATTGCTCGTCACCAGCGCGCCGGACCGGCTGCTGCCGACCATCCGCAGCCGCTGCCGGCGGCTCGACCTGGCACCGCTGCCCGATGCGGCGATGGAGGAGCTGCTCGGCCGCTGGTTGCCAGAGTTGGGCGGGCCGGAGCGGGCCGGGCTCGCCCGCATCGCCGATGGCTGCCCGGGCAGGGCGCTGCTGCTGGCGGAGGGCGAGGGGCTCGCCCTACAATCCCTAGTTGATGAGGTGATGGCCGGCCTGCCGCGGCTCGACCCGCGCCGGGCGCAGGACATCGCCGACCGGGTGACGGCGCGGCGGGACGCGGCGGCGCTCACCACCTTCATGGCCCTGCTGCGCCGGGGGATGGCGGCCGGGCTTCGCGGCGCGGCGCGCGAGGGCACGGCGCTGCGCTGGGCCGAGGGGCGCTCGCTTGCCGAGTGGTCCACCCTGTGGGAGAAGCTGGGCCGCCTCGCGGACGAGACGGAGCGGTTGAACCTCGACCGCAAGCAGGCCGTCCTGAGCAGCCTCGGGATGCTCGCGGTCCGCTGAAAGACGCAGCCATGGCAACGAAATACTTCACCACCCCGATCTATTACGTGAACGACCGGCCCCATATCGGCCATGCCTACACTTCGCTCGCCACCGATGTGATGGCCCGCTGGGCGAGGCTCTCGGGCGAGGAGGTCTTCTTCCTGACCGGCACGGACGAGCACGGGCAGAAGGTGGAGAAGGCCGCGCAGGATGCGGGGATGGACCCGCAGGGGTTCACCGACCGGGTGAGCCAGCATTTCCGCGACTTGGCCGCGACCATGGGCTTCTCCAACGACGACTTCATCCGCACCACGGAGCCGCGCCACAAGGCGGCCTGCCAGGCGCTGTGGGAGGAGCTGGTCCGGCGGGACGAAATCTATCTCGGCCATTACGAGGGCTGGTACGCGGTGCGGGACGAGGCCTTCTACGGCCCGGACGAGACCGAGGAGCGGGACGGGAAGCGCTTCGCCCCGACCGGCGCGCCGGTGGAGTGGGTGCGGGAGCCGAGCTACTTCTTCCGCCTCTCCAAATGGGGCCCCTGGCTGCTCGACTTCTACCGGGAGAATCCGGACTTCATCGCCCCCGCCTCGCGGCGGAACGAGGTGATGCGCTTCGTGGAGGGCGGGCTGCAGGACCTGTCCATCAGCCGGACCAGCTTCACCTGGGGCATCCCGGTGCCGGGCGACCCGGCGCATGTGATGTATGTCTGGCTGGATGCGTTGACCAACTACATCACCGCCGCAGGCTACCCGGACACCTCAGCCGAGCGCTGGCGGTTCTGGCCGGCGGATGTGCATGTGGTCGGGAAGGACATCGTCCGCTTCCATGCCATCTACTGGCCTGCCTTCCTGCAGGCGGCGGGGCTCGCGCCGCCGCGGCGGGTCTTCGCCCATGGCTGGTGGACCAATGAGGGGCAGAAGATCTCGAAGAGCCTCGGCAACGTCATCGACCCTGTGACGCTGGTCGAGGAGTACGGGCTCGATCCGGTGCGGTACTTCCTGCTGCGCGAGGTGCCCTTCGGCAGTGACGGCGACTTCTCCCGCTTGGCGCTGATCGGGCGGCTCAACGGGGAGTTGGCAGATACGCTGGGCAACTTGGCGAACCGGACGCTCTCGCTGATCCAGCGGAATTGCGGCGGCGCGCTGCCGGCCGCGGCCGAAGCGGCCGAGGGGGATGCGGAGCTGATTTCCGGACTCGGGAGCCTCCCGGCGCGGGTCGGCGGGCATCTCGCGCGGCAGGAATTCCACCTGGCGCTGGAGGCGATCCTCGCGGAGGCGCGGGCGGCGAATGGCTACATCACCCTCCAGGCGCCCTGGGCGCTGAAGAAGACCGACCCCGTGCGCATGGCGGTGGTGCTGCGGCACCTGCATACCGCGCTGCGGGTCTTCGCCACCGTGCTGCAGCCCTTCATGCCGGGGACCATGGCGGCGATGCTCGACCAGCTCGGGGTACCGGCGGAGGGCAGGGGGCTCGATGCCCTCGCCGTGCCGCTGCCCGAGGGCACGGCGCTGCCGCCGCCCGCCCCGCTCTTCCGCAAGGTCGAAGCCTGAACGATGCTCGTCGATAGCCATTGCCATCTCGACTACTTCACTGAGGCCGAGATCGAAGGGATCGTTGGCCGGGCCCGCGAGGCGGGCGTCGGCCTGCTGGTCACCATCGGCGTGCGGGTCGGCCAGGCGGCGGCGGTGAAGGCGCTGGCCGAGCGGTTCCCGGATGTCTGGGGCACGGTCGGCGTGCATCCGCACAATGCGGGCGAGCCCGAGGGGCTGCCGACGGTCGAGGAGATCGTCGCCTTGGCCGACCACCCACGCATCATCGGCATCGGCGAGAGCGGGCTCGACTATTTCTACGATAAATCGCCCCGCGAGATGCAGCAGGAAGGGTTTCGCCGGCATATCCGGGCGGCGCGGCTGGCCGGGCTGCCGCTGGCCATCCATGCCAGGCAGGCGGATGAGGACATCATCCGCATCCTCCGCGAGGAGCACGAGGCTGGCGGCGATTTCGACTTCCTGCTGCACTGCTTCTCCTCAGGCGCCGAGCTGGCGCGGCAGGCGGTGGCGATGGGCGGCTATGTTTCCTTCTCCGGCATCCTGACCTTCCCGAAATCGCCGGAGATCCGGGCGGTGGCAGCCGAGCTGCCGGCTGACCGGCTGCTGGTGGAGACGGACAGCCCCTATCTCGCCCCGGTGCCGCTGCGCGGAAAGCGGTGCGAGCCGGCCTATGTGGCGCATACCGCGCGCGTCCTGGCCGAGGCTCGCGGCCTCAGTGGGGCTGAGGTCGAGGCGCTGACCACGGCGAATTTCCGCCGCCTGTTCCGCAAGGTCGCCTGAGCCGTGCTGCGGGTCACCATCCTTGGCTGCGGCGGCTCCGGCGGTGTGCCGCTGATCGGCGGGGCAGGCGAGGGCGGTGAGTGGGGTGAATGCGACCCCGCCGAGCCACGCAACCGGCGCACCCGGACCTCTGCCCTGATCGAGGGGCCGGAGGGCGAGCGGCTGCTGGTCGATGCCGGGCCGGACCTGCGGCAGCAGCTGCTAGCGGTCGGCGCCGGGCGGCTGGATGCAATCCTCTTCACCCACGCCCATGCCGACCACTGCCTCGGCATCGACGACCTGCGGCAGGTGAACCGCATTACCGGCCGGGCGCTCGACGCGTACGGAACGCGAACGACCTTGCAGAAGCTGGATGACCGGTTCGACTACGCCTTCATCGGCCCGACTCCGCCATTCTTCTACCGGCCGGCGCTCGAGGGCCGGCGCATCGCCTATGGCGACCGCTTCGAGGCGGCCGGCCTCGCAGTGGAGGTGTTCCGCCAGGACCATGGGGTGATGGACACGCTCGGCCTCCGCATCGGCCGCTTCGCCTATTCGACGGATGTGGTGATGCTGCCGGAGGAGAGCATGCCGGCGCTGGAGGGGCTGGATACCTGGGTGGTCGGCTGCTTCCAGCGCGGGCCGCACAAGGTCCACGCCAACCTGTCGCAGGTGCTCGAATGGGTGGAGCGGCTAAAGCCGCGGCGGACGGTGCTGACGCATATGGGCACCGCGATGGACTATGCGACGCTGAAGCGGGAGTTACCGCCGCATATTGAGCCGGCGCATGACGGGCTGGTGCTGGAAGTCCCGCTGGACTGAGGTCTTCGCACCACAGCGTGCTGCGCGGAAACCACGGTCAACTGGCTGAACGTACTGCCCACAGGCTTAGCCACAGCCTTATCCCCAGCTCTTTTTTTTCCATAATATATCTTATCCAACAATAATGGTTGTGGACAAAGCCTGGGGACAAACCCGGCCCGTGCCCGCCCCCGCCCATTGCACCACCTTCCCCCATCTGCGACGGGAGCCTCCGACCGACCGAGGAGCCCGCGCCATGACTGATCAGCCGAAGTCCGAAGCCGCCCCCGAGGCCGCCCTTAGCCGCCTGCTCGCCATCATGGCCCAGCTACGCGCGCCGGACGGCTGCCCCTGGGATCAGGTCCAGGACTTCACCACCATCGCGCCCTATACCATCGAGGAAGCTTATGAAGTCGCCGACGCCATCCGCCATGGGCCGGACTTCGCGGCCCTGCAGGATGAGCTGGGCGACCTGCTCTTCCAGGTCGTCTACCACGCGCAGATGGCCTCGGAGCTTGGCCGTTTCGGCTTCGCCGATGTGGCGGAGACGATCAGCGAGAAGATGATCCGCCGCCACCCGCATGTCTTCGGTGAGGCCGCCGCCCGCGATGCCGTTGCCCAGACCGCCGCCTGGGAGGTGCAGAAAGCCGCCGAGCGCGCCGCGCGGGCCGAGACCGGCACGCTGGCGGGCGTGCCTGCCGGTCTCCCTGCCCTGACTCGGGCCGCCAAGCTGACCCGCCGGGCCGCCCGGGTCGGCTTCGACTGGCCGGATGCCGCCGCGGTGCTCGACAAGCTGGAGGAGGAAGCGGCCGAGCTGCGGGCCGAACTGCCCGGCGCCGACCCGGCGCGGCTGGCCGATGAGGTGGGCGACCTGCTCTTTGTTCTCGCCAACCTGGCACGGAAGCTGGATCTCGATGCCGAGGAATGCCTGCGCAGCGCCAATGCCAAATTCGAACGCCGCTTCCAGGGCGTCGAGGCGCGGCTGGCGCGGCGCGGACTGTCTCCGGCCGATGCATCTCTCGAGGTGATGGAAGCCGCGTGGCAGGCAGTAAAAACTGAGGAAAAACAGGATTGTAAATAGCTTCACAAGCGGCTTGAGCGCATCATTGCTAGCACCGGAAAGGCTTTCACACCGTTATGTCAAATATTTACACACGCAGTGAAGGCTTTTCGCGGGCGCTAAGCGCCAGTTCAGGCAGCAAAGAACTTTTCAAGAACTAATCGGAAACGCCGAGGAGCGGCCCGCTTAGCGGGCCGCTCCAGCCCGTGGATTATCTGGTCGGGGTAGGCGTTAGCCCCTCGCCCGCACCGTCTCCGGCAGCGGGATGAACTCCACCGAGTCGGTGGGGACCTTGGGGAAGCGGCTAGCCTGCCAGTCCTCCTTCGCCTGCTGGATGCGGTCATGCGAGGAGGAGACGAAATTCCAGAAAACGTAGCGTGGCCCGTCCATTGCTGCCCCGCCCAGCAGCAGCAGGCGCGCCCCTTCCGGCCCGGCCCGGAGCGCGAGGCCGGAACGCGGATGGAAGACCAGCATCCGCCCCGCCTCGTGCCGATCCTCGCCGACCGTCACGGCACCCTCGACCACATAGGCGGCGCGCTCCTCATGCCGGTCGGGCATCGGCACCACCGCCCCCGGCGCCAGCACAGCATCGGCATAGAAGAGCGGCGAGGAGACGGCGACCGGTGCCTTCATACCCCAGCCCTCGCCCGCGATCAGGCGGAGCCGCAGCCCGTCCTCTTCCACCAGCGGCAAGGTTGCCGCTGAATGGTGAGCGAAATCCGGGGAGGTTTCCTCGGCTTCCTTCGGCAGGGCGACCCAGGACTGGATGCCAGCCATCCGCCGCCGCACTTGCCGGCTCTCGGCGCTGCTGCGCTCGGAATGGGTGATGCCCTTCCCCGCCGTCATCCAGTTCACGTCGCCGGGCACGATCGCCAGGTCGGAGCCGAGGCTGTCGCGGTGCTGGATCGAACCCTCGAAGAGATAGGTCACGGTGGAGAGGCCGATATGCGGGTGCGGCCGCACGTCGAGCCCGGTGCCTTCGAGGAATTCGCCGGGCCCCATCTCGTCGAAGAAGATGAAGGGCCCGACCATCTGGCGCTCCTTGGCCGGCAGGGCACGGCGGACTTCGAAGCCGCCCACGTCATGGGAGCGCGGCAGGATGACGAGGGCGGGCGCGGTATCGGACATGGCAGGATCTCCTCGGTTTCGGCCGGGAGACTAGATCAGGATGCGCGATCGCAGGATCACGGATCCTGATTTTACTCATCCATCTGGCGCATGATCCGCGCCTCAAGCCGTGCCGGCGCTACTCCGCCAGCAAGGCCTCCCGCAACGCCTCCCATCCCGCACGGTCGGGAGCGAGGATGAGGCCGCCGGTCATCGTCAGCGGGCCGTACGGTGTGCCGTCGAAGCGGGCGGCATAGCCCCCGGCCTCGCGGTGCAGCAGCCAGCCGGGCGCGTGGTCCCAGGGCATCAGCTTGTTGTAGACCAGCGCATGGGCATGGCCGCCGGCCACCAGCCGGTACTCATGCGCAGCACAGCGGAAGTTGACCGTCGCCGCCAGCTGCGGCAGCCGCGAGGCGACGCGGCTCTTCAGCGGCTCCGGCATGTAGCCCCAGGAGACGCCAGCGACCATCCGTCCGACCGGCACCGGTGCCGCCACCCGCAGCGCGGCCCGGTGGCCGTCCGGCGCCTCGATCCAGGCCCCCTCCCCGCGCAGCGCCATGGCGGTATCGTCGCCGAGCGGGTCGTGGATCCAGCTGGCGACGATCTCACCGCGGATGATCGCGGCCGCCATGCAGCCGAAGACCGGCAGGCCGGCAGCGAAATTGGCGGTACCGTCCACCGGGTCGACGACGAAGGCGAGGTCGGCCCCGGCCAGCCGGCCGAGCACGGCAGGGTCGGCCGCCGTCGCCTCCTCGCCGACCACGACGCAGCCGGGGAAGCGGGCTTGGAGCCCGGCGGTGATGACGCGCTCCGCCGCCTCGTCGGCATCGGTGACGAGGTCGAGCGGCCCGCTCTTCGCCCGCACCGCGCCGGCGGCGAGGCGGCGGAAGCGCGGCAGGATTTCCGCCTCCGTCGCCTGGCGGAGCAGAGCCGCGACATCGGCCATCGCCCGGCTGTCGAGCTGCCCGGTCACGCGGAGGGCTGCTCGAAGCGGGCGCGGTCGGTCGGCGAGAGGCGCACGGTCACCTGGACATCCTCCTCGGTATCGGCACGCTCGATCACCTCGCCATGGCGGTAGAGCCAGGCGAGGCGCGCCCCGTCCCCCGAGGGGATGGCGTAGCGCACCGTCTCCATGTTGGCCGAGAGCCGGGCGTCGAGCGCCTCCAGCAGCTGGGGCAAGCCCTCCCCGGTCAGGGCCGATACGGCGACGGCACCCTCGGCCGAGCCGCCGGGCACGGAACCAACTCCGCCCAGCAGGTCGGCCTTGTTCAGGACTTCCAGCACCCGCCGCTGCCACCCTTCGTCGAGCGGGGCGTTGGCGCCGGCCGCCATCTCCTCCAGCACGGAGAGCACATCGGCCCGCTGCGCCGCGGTGTCGGGATGGGCGACGTCGCGGACATGGAGGATGATATCGGCCGCCGCCACCTCCTCCAGCGTCGCCCGGAAGGCCTCGACCAGTTGGGTCGGCAGTTCGGAGATGAAGCCGACGGTGTCCGACAGGATGGCCCGCCGGCCGGAAGGCAGGCGGATGCCGCGCATGGTCGGGTCGAGCGTGGCGAAGAGCTGGTCCTGGGCGTAAACGCCGGCGCCGGTGAGCGCGTTGAACAGCGTCGACTTGCCGGCATTGGTGTAGCCGACGAGGGCGATGACCGGGTAGGGCACCTTCTCGCGCTGGCGCCGGTGCAGGCCGCGGGTGCGGCGGACCTGCTCCAGCTCCTTCTTCAGCTTCACCATGCGGTCGGTGATGAGCCGCCGGTCGATCTCGATCTGCGATTCGCCGGGGCCGCCGAGGAAGCCGAAGCCGCCGCGCTGGCGCTCGAGGTGGGTCCAGGACCGGACGAGGCGGGTGCGCTGGTAGTCGAGATGGGCGAGCTCGACCTGGAGCGAGCCCTCCTTGGTGCGGGCGCGCTCGCCAAAGATCTCAAGGATCAGCCCGGTGCGGTCGATGACCTTGCAGCGCCACTCGCGCTCCAGGTTGCGCTGCTGCACCGGCGAGAGCGCGGCATCGACCACGACAAGCGCCACGCGCTGGTCGTCGATCGCCTGCCGCGCCGCAGCGACCTGGCCCTCGCCCAGATAGGTGCTGGGGCGGCGCTCGCGCAGCGGGTAGATCGCTTGGTGGACGATGGTCACGCCGATGCTGGCGGCGAGGCCGACAGCCTCCGCCAGCCGGGCCTCCGCCGCGCGCGGCGCGGTGTCCTGCTGCGGGCCGAGGCCCCGCGGCTGGCGCTCATAAGGCAGGATGACGGCGGCCCTGGTGGGGCCGGTCTCGGTGCCGTCGCCCCGGTCGTTCGCTGGGGCCGGAAGCCCCGGTTCAATCTCCGCCGACAGGATTGGCCTCACGGTTCATGGTCAAGGTGTTGCCTTCGCGGCTCACCGTCGCCCCTTCACGGGCCGCTGCGGTGGCATCGAAGAGCTGGATCGGCGCACCCGGCATCACGGTGCTGATCGCATGCTTGTAGACCAATTGGGTATGACCGTCCCTGCGGAGAAGGACGGAGAAGTTATCGAACCAGGTAATAATTCCCTGAAGTTTGACGCCATTCACGAGGAAGATCGTGACTGGGGTCTTGCTCTTGCGAACGTGGTTCAGGAACACGTCCTGCACGTTCTGGGACTTCTCGGCTGCCACGGCAGGGTCCTTCTTGTTTTTCGCGGCCGCTCTGATCTGGCGGCGCGCCCGAGACGGGTCGCCCCGTCGGAGGGCGCACCATCCATCCTCGCACTGCCGTTTGCAAGGCAGGCCTGACCCCGCATCCGCGCATGGCGGCCAGGACTGCCGCCGCCCGGAGCATCAGCCCCGGCGGTCGCCTCGCAGATAGGCAGTGAGCGCCGATGCATCCGGAAAGGCAAGATCCGGCGCCGCCGCCGCCGGCCCGCCGTCATGCGCCGCATCGCCGAGCAGCACGGCGGTGCAGCCGGCCCGCCGCGCCGCCTCCATATCAAGCGCGGTGTCTCCGACATACCAGACCGAGCCGGCCGGGAGGCCGAGCGCCGGCAGCGCCATGCGGAAGGGCGCCGGGTCGGGCTTGTCCACCGCCGCATCCCCGGCGCCGACCAAGATGCGGAAGCGCGGCGCCCAGCCGAGATGCGCCGCCTCGGCCCGCAGCAAGGGCCCCTGCTTGTTGCTGATCACGCCCTGCGGCAGGCCCATCGCGGCAATGGCGGCGACCGCCTCGCCCGCGCCCGGCATCGGCGTCAGCACGGCCAGGTGGCGGGCGCGGACTTCTGCGTAGAAGAGGTCCCTCGCCTCCTCCCAGTTCTCGCCGAACATCTCGGGGAAGGTCTCGCGGAGGGAGCGGCGGACGCGGCCCCTCACCTCTTCCAGCGTCCAGCGCGGCAGGCCGAAGCGGTCGAATGCGGCGTTCAGCCCGGCGGCGATGGCGAGCCAGCCATCGACCAGGGTGTTGTCCCAGTCCCAGAGGATGCCCCTCGGGGTCACGCCGCGTTCCTCAGATCGCCCTTCACGTGCCGGGCGAAGAGGTCGAAGAGGCGCCGCACCACCGGCCCGACCTTGCCGTCACCGACCGGCTGGCCGTCGAGGGCGAGGATCGGCTTCACGAAGGAGGTCGCCGAGGTGAGGAATGCCTCGCGGGCACCCCTCGCCTCCTCCAGGCTGAACTCCCGCTCCTCGAAGCGGAGGCCGGCCGCCTGCATTTCGGCCATCAGCGCGGCGCGGGTGCAGCCGGGGAGGATGACATGGTCGAGTTGCCGGGTGACAATGGCGCCCTCGGCATCGACGATCCAGAAGGTGGTGGCGGCTCCCTCGGTCACCATCCCCGTCGCCTCGTCATAAAGGATGGCCTCGATAGCGCCTTGTTCCCGCGCCGTCTGGCGGGCCAGGCAATTGGGCAGCAGGTTGATCGACTTGATGTCCCGCCGCGCCCAGCGCAGGTCCGGCAGGGTGATGGCCTTGGCACCCCAGCCATCGACGCTCGCCGGGTAGGGAGCGATGCGCTTCACGGTGACGACCAGCGCCGGCGGCACCGGCACCCTCGGGAAGGCATGATCGCGCCGGGCCACGCCGCGCGTCACCTGCATGTAGAGCAGCCCCTCCGTGACCCGGTTTTGGCGGGCGACCTCGGCGAGGACATGGCGAAGGGCCGGGAGGCTCATCGGCATCGGCAGGCGGATCTCGCCGAGCGACCGCACCAGCCGGGCCAGGTGGCGCTCCTCGTCGATGAAGCGGCCGCCATGGAGGTGGACCACCTCATAGATGCCGTCGCCGAACTGGTAGCCGCGATCCTCGATATTCACCTCGGCCAGCCGCTGGGCGACATAGCGGCCGTTGACGTAAGCGATGCGCGACATGAAGGATCCCGGCTAGTTCGTTCCGTATTCTCTCACAGCGCCGGCCCGGCCGGCACCCGGTCCTCGGCATGGACGCCGAGGAATTTCAGCTTCCGGTGCAGAGCGCTCCGCTCCATGCCAACGAAATTGGCGGTGCGGCTGATATTGCCGCCGAAGCGCAGCAGCTGGGCTTCCAGATACTGCTTCTCGAACAGCTCGCGCGCCTCGCGCAACGGCAGGGTCATGATCTCGGAGCTGCGGTCGAGCTTCAGCATGGCCGGCGCTGCAGAGCCCACCTCGGGCGGCAGCATCTCGGCGCGGATCGGCTCGCGCGCCTCGCCCGGCGCCATGATGAGCAGCCAGTCGATGAGGTTGCGCAACTGCCGGACATTGCCCGGCCAGTCATAGGCCTGGAGGGCTGCCATCGCGTCCTCGGCCAGCTCCCGCGGCGGCATGCCGGAGGTCGCGCCCGAGCGGGTCATGAAGTGGCGGGCCAGCGCCGGCACGTCCTCCCGCCGCTCGCGCAGCGCCGGGATGCGCAGCGGCACCACGGCGAGGCGGTAGTAGAGGTCCTCACGGAACCGCCCGGCGGCGATCTCGCCCTGGAGGTCGCGGTTGGTGGTGGCGATGACGCGGACATCGACCTTCACCCGGGTCGCGCCGCCGATTCGCTCGAAGCCTTGCTCCTGCAGGGCGCGGACGATCTTGCCCTGGGTCTCGAGCGGCATGTCGGCCACCTCGTCCAGCAACAGCGTCCCATTGTGGGCGCGCTCCAGCACGCCGGCGCGGCGCGGCGCGGCCTGGGCATCGGCGCCCGCCTCCATGCCGAACAGCTCCTCCTCGAAACGGGCCGGATTCAGCGTGGCGCAGTTGAGGGCGACGAAGGGGCCGTCGTTGCGGCGGGAGCGGGCATGGATCATCCGCGCCACCACCTCCTTGCCCGCCCCGGCGGGACCCGCGATGAGCACCCGGCTGCCGGTCGGCGCCACCCGCTCGATCGCGGCGCGGAGCTGAGCGAGGCTGGCGGAACTGCCGACCAGCTCCGTCTCCGGCCCGGCGCGGAGGCGCAGCTCGGAATTCTCCCGCCGCAGACGGGCCGCCTCCAGCGCGCGGGCGACCACCAGCAGCAACCGGTCGGAGTTGAAGGGCTTCTCGATGAAGTCGTAGGCGCCCTGCTGGATCGCTCGCACCGCCGTCTCGATCGTCCCATGGCCGGAGATCATGACGACGGGAATCTGCGGCTCCTCCTTGTGGAGCTCCGCCAGGATGCCGAGCCCGTCCAGCTTCGAATTCTGCAGCCAGATGTCGAGCACCACCATGGACGGCCGGCGGTGCTTGAAGGCCGCCAGCGCCTGGTCGGAATTCGCCGCCTGCCGCGTCTCGTAGCCTTCGTCCGAGAGGATGCCCTCGATCAGCGCCCGGATGTCCGGCTCGTCATCCACGATCAGGATTTCATGCGCCATGCGCGCGCCTCATGCTGCCATCCGGCCAGGGGTCCAGTGTCTCGCGTTCCGTGCCGGCCGGGCGCTCCGCCATGCGGTCGGCCCCGGGTCGCCACGGCAGGGTAAGAACGGCCCGGGCCCCACCGCGCCCCGAGCCGGCCTCGTGGGGACGGTCCTCCAACCCCAGCCTGCCCCCATGGTCCTCCATGATCTTCTTCACGATGGCAAGGCCGAGGCCGGTTCCTTTCGGTTTGTGGGTGACATAAGGCTCGGTGAGCCTGTCCCGCTCATCCCCCTGGGGCAGGCCGATTCCATCATCCTCGATCGCGATGGCGACACTTTCCTCGCCCTGCTCGATGCGCACGGTGATGTGTCCGAGGGTCTGGCCGGGCTCGGCCTCCTGCTCCCCTTGGACCTCCCGCTCCGCCTGGGCCCGCATGGTGACGGCGTCCGCCGCGTTCATCAGCAGGTTGGTCAGCGCCTGGCCGAGCAGACGGCGGTCGCAGGCGACGAGCGGGCCGCGCACCCCCTCCGGCAGCTCGACATGGTAGCGGATGCTGGGATGCGCGTCCCGTTGCAGCACCAGCGCCTCGCGCAGCACCTGGGAAAGGTCCTCCGGCCGGATCACCGGCTGCGGCATGCGGGCGAAGGCGGAGAACTCGTCCACCATCCGGCCGATATCGCCGACCTGGCGAACGATCGTATCGGTGCAGGCAACGAAGGTTTCAGGGTCGTTGCTGATCTGCTTCAGGTAGCGCCGCTTCAGCCGCTCGGCCGAGAGCTGGATCGGGGTCAGCGGGTTCTTGATTTCATGCGCGATGCGCCGCGCCACATCGGCCCATGCGGCCTTGCGTTGGGCGGAAAGCAGTTCGGTGATGTCGTCGAAGGTAAGGACGAAGCCGGCGAGTTCTCCCTGCCCGCCCGCCTGCCGCTCCTCGCCGATCTGGGCGAGCAGGGTCCGGCGGTTGCTGGGCGGGCCGATGCGGATCTCGGCGGTGCGTTCGGCACCGGCGGCAAGCAGCGGGGCGAATTCCGGCACCGCCTCCGCCATCGGGCGCCCGATGGCCGAGTCGAGGTCGATGCCGAGCAGCTCACTCGCCCGCCGGTTCGGCAGGTTGATCCGCCCATCCGTTTCAAGGCCGATGACGCCGGCCGAGACGCCGGCCAGCACCGTCTCGGTGAAGCGCCGCCGTTCGTCGATCTGGCGGTAGGCCTGCAGCAGCTCCGAGCGCTGCGCCGCGAGCTGGTTGGTCATGCGGTTGAAGGCGCGGGCGAGGCTGGCGATCTCCTCGTCCGCCGCGCCTTCCTCGACGCGGGTGGCGAGGTCGCCCCCCCTTACCCGCTCGGCGGCGACGATCAGCCGCCCGATCGGCCGCGCCAGCTGGTTGGCGAGCACGAGGCCGATCAGCACCGCCGCCAGCAGCACCAGCAGCGCTGCGATGGCGAAGATCATGACGAAGGTGATCTGGAGACCGGAGCGGTTGTTGTCGAGCTCGACATACTCTGCCACCGCCTTCTCGACCGAGCGCTGGTGCGCCAGCACCGTGGCGTCGAGCGGGCGGCCGATCAGCAGCATCCAGCCCTCGCCGAAATCGAGCGCGACCACGGCCCGCACGCGGTCCTCGGCCGGCAGCACGGCGACCTCGCCGAGCCGGGCCTGTGCGATGGCATCCTCGGGCGGCGGGTCGAGGGTGAAGCTTGTCGTATAGCCGGCATGCGCCACGACCTGCTGGGTCGCTGGGTCGAAGACGACCGCCTCGGTCAGGTTGCGCAGCGCGGTATGCGTCGCCAGCACGCGGGCGAAGGCAAGGCCGTTGTCAGGCAGCAGCACCCGGGCGCGGGAAAGGTCGGCGGACATCGCCAGCGCATCGCCGCGGATGGTGTTGCGGTGCTCCTCCAGATAGCCGCGGCTGGCCTGGAGGCTGGCCTCCAGCGCCGTCCGCACCCGATCGCTGAACCAGGTCTCTATGCCGAGGTTGAAGAACAGCGCGGCGAAGGCGGCCACCAGCATGGCCGGCACCACGGCGACGACGCCGAAGAGCAGCACGAGCCGCACATGCAGGCGCGAGCCGGCGGAACCCCGCCGCCGCTCCGCCCAGACCCGCACCAGCCGGCCCGCCAGCGAGGCCATCAGCAGCAGCAGCACCGCGGCGTTGACCAGTACCAGCCCGACCACGGCGCCGGGCTTGGTGGGGCCGAGCGGGCTGCCGTCCGACAGCACGGAGAAGGTTGCGATGCCGAGCAGCAGGGCGCTGACCGCAAGGCCGAGGGTCATTCCCCGGCCCAGCAGCACGTCGGCGATGCGGCGGGGCAGGCCGCGCTGGCGCGGCTCGCCGAGGGTCATCAGCCGAGCCCGCGCACCACGGGCAGGTCGAGCTCGCGGATCTTCTTCCGCAACGTGTTGCGGTTGAGGCCGAGCATCGCCGCCGCCTTGATCTGGTTGCCGCGCGTGGCGCCGAGGACGAGGCGGAGCAAGGGCCGCTCCACCTCGGCGAGGACCCGGTCATAGAGGTCGCGCACCGGCAGCCCGTCCTTGTGGGCGGCGACGAAGGCCTTCAGGTGGCGCTCCACCGCCTGTTCCAGCGTCTCCGGGCGGCGGAGGCCGGTCTCGGCCGGGGGCTCGGCCTCCGACAGCTCGGAGCCGACGGCCTCGGCATCGATCGTCTCCTGCGGGTAGAGGGCCGCGAGGCGGCGCATCAGGTTCTCGAGCTCGCGGGCATTGCCGGGCCAGGCATGGCCCTTCAGCCGCTCCACCGCCTCCGAGCTGAGCTGCTTCATCGGCAGGCCGGAGGCACGGGCGCGCTCGAGGAAGTGGCGGGCGAGCAGCGGGATGTCCTCCATCCGCTCGCGCAAGGGGGGCAGGCGGATGGGAACGACGTTGAGACGGTAGAACAGGTCCTCGCGGAAGAGCCCCTGGCGGATGGACTGGCGCAGGTCCCGGTGGGTAGCGGCCACGATGCGGACATTCGCCTTGATCGGGTTGCGGCCGCCGACGGTGGTGAACTCGCCCTCCTGGAGGACGCGCAGCAGGCGGGTCTGCGCCTCGGGCGGCATGTCGCCGATCTCGTCGAGGAAGAGGGTGCCGCCGGCAGCCTGCTCGAAGCGGCCGATGCCACGGTTCAGCGCGCCGGTGAAGGCGCCGCGCTCATGGCCGAAGAGCTCGCTCTCGATCAGCTCGCGCGGGATGGCTGCCATGTTGATGGCGACGAAGGGGCCGCCGCGACGGCGGCCGTAGTCGTGCAGGGCGCGGGCGACCAGCTCCTTGCCGGTGCCGGACTCGCCGGTGATCATCACCGTCAGGTCCGTCGTCGTGAGGCGGGCAACGGTGCGGTAGATCTCCTGCATGGCCGGGCTGCGGCCGACCAGCGGCAGGCGCTCCTCCGGCTCCTCATCCTCGGCGGGCGCGGGGGCCTGGGGGACGGCAAGCGCGCGTTCGACGACGGCCAGCAGCTCCTTCAGGTCGAAGGGCTTGGGCAGGTACTCGAAGGCGCCGCGTTGGGCGGCCTTCAGCGCCGTCATGAAGGTCGATTGCGCCGACATCACCACGACGCGCATCTCGGGGCGGATGCGCTTGATGCGGGGAACGAGGTCGAGGCCGTTCTCGTCCGGCATCACCACGTCGGTGATGACGAGGTCGCCCTCGCCATCCTCCACCCAGCGCCAGAGGGTCGAGGCGGAGGAGGTGGCACGCACCTGATAGCCGGAGCGGCCCAGGGCCTGGCTGAGGACGGTGCGGATCGCCCGGTCGTCATCGGCGATGAGGATGGTGCGGCTGTCGCTCATGAACGGTCCATCGGATGGGAGTCGAGGCGCAGCCCCGCAGGCGGCATGGCCAGCGACAGGCGGAAGCTGGTGCGGCCGGGGCGGCTGTCGCATTCGATCAGCCCGCCCTGGTCGGCGACCAGCTTGGCGACGAGGGCGAGGCCAAGCCCCTGCCCGCCCCGCTTGGTGGTAACGAAGGGCTCGAAGAGGGTGGCGCGCACCGCCTCCGGGATGCCGGGGCCGTTGTCGCGCACGATCACCTGGAGCGGCACATGCACCCGCTCCTTGCTGCCGGGCACGGCGATGCGGACGCCGTGGTGGTAGGCGGTGGCGAGGACGATCTCGCCGCCGAGCGGGTCGACCGCCTCGGCGGCGTTCTTCACGAGGTTCAGCAGGATCTGCACGAGCTGGTCGCGGTTGCCCCAGACCGGGGGCAGCGAGGGGTCGTAATCCTCGACGATACGGAGATGCGCGGCGAAGCCGGTCTGCGCCACACGCCGCACATGGTCGAGCACCTGATGGATGTTGACCGGGGCCAGCTCCACAGGACGGTCGGAGAACATGTCCATCCGGTCGACCAGGTTGCGGATTCGGTCCGCCTCGTCCTGGATGAGCTGGCAGAGCTCGCGGTCGGGCTCGGAGGCGCCCTGCTCCAGGAGCTGCGCGGCGCCGCGGATACCCGAGAGCGGGTTCTTCACCTCATGGGCGAGCATCTCCGCCATGGCGGAGGTGCCGCGGGCGGCGCCGAGGAAGTTCAGCTGACGGTTCATCATCTGCGCCGTCGAGCCGTCCTGCAGCGTCAGGACCACGGCGCCGGGCATCTCGGGCAGCGGGGCGCCATGGGCGGCGACGCCGCGGCGGTTGAGGCGGGGGCTGTCGAGCACCAGGTCATGGTCGGAAACCGGCGCTTCATGCTGTCGGACCTGGTCGAGCAGGGCAAAGAGCCGGCTGTCCGGCGGCAACAGGTCGCCGAGCCGGAGCACGGCGAGAGAGGCGAAGGAGAGCTGGAAGAACAGCTCCGCCGCCTGGTTGGCATAGCGGAAACGGTCCTCGGCATCGATCACCACCGCCGGCATGGGAAGCGCGGCGAGGATGGCGGCGAAATCCGGCAGCGGGGTGCTGCGGATCGGCAGGGGCGCGATCCGGGCGCGGGCGGCGAGGCTGTTCATGCCGCGATCCGCTCCAGCCCCTGGGCGTGGAAGCGGGCGCGGGCGGCTTCCAGCCCGAGATCGAGCAGCGGCCGGTAGAAGCCCTCGATCAGCCGGATGACCTCCGCCGCCGTCTCCACTTGGTTGACCTGCGAGCGGAACTCAGCCGAGCCGGGCAGGCCTTTCGAATACCAAGCAATATGCTTGCGGGCGAGGCGGAGGCCGGTCTGGGTGCCGTGATGCGAGAGCATGTCGGCATAGTGCTCCAGCAGGATGGCGAGTTGCTCGGCGAGGCTGGGCTCGGCCGGGGTCTCGCCGGTGTGGAGGTAATGGGCGACCTGGCGAGGCAGCCAGGGACGGCCGTAGCAGCCGCGGCCGATCATCACCCCGTCGGCGCCCGAGAGGCGCAGCGCCTCGGCGGCGTGCTCGGGGGTCAGGATGTCGCCATTGGCGAGGACGGGGATGGAGACGGCTTCCTTCACCCCGCGGATGAAGGCCCAGTCGGCCTTGCCCGTGTAGAGCATCTGCCGGGTGCGGCCGTGGATGGTCACCAGGCGGATGCCGCAGGACTCGGCGATGCGGGCGAGGTTTGGGGCGTTGAGCGAGCTGTGGTCCCAGCCCATGCGCATCTTGAGGGTGACGGGGACGCCGACCGCCTTCACCACCGCCTCGAGGATGGCGGCGGCGCGAACCTCGTCGCGCATCAGGGCGCTGCCAGCCTGCTGGCCGAGGGCGACCTTCTTCACCGGGCAGCCAAAATTGATGTCGATGATGGCAGCGCCGCGGTCGGCGGCGAGCTTCGCCGCCTCGGCCATGACCGAGGGCTCGCAGCCGGCGAGTTGAACGGCGGAGGGGGCGCCGAAGCCATCGACCTCGGCCATCTTCAGCGTTTGCCGGTTCTCACGGACCATGGCCTGGGAGGCGATCATCTCGCTTACCACCATGCCCGTGCCGAGGCGGCGGGCGAGGCGCCGGAAGGGCAGATCCGTCACGCCGGACATGGGGGCAAGATAGACGGGCGTGTCGATCCGGACATCGCCGACCAGGATGGACGGCAAACCGCCCGATTCCGGGGCATTCAGCGCCGGACGGGCCTGAGACTCGGGCATGGTCATGCTCATGATTTGGGCAAACTAGGCGAAGTGCGGCGCCTCGGCAACGCCCGCCAGGGCCTATCGCCGAGAAACGTACCAATTTTTGCTGCGCTGCGCTTCTGGGCTAGAAGCGGGCGATGAGCATCGCCGCCCTCCTGATGGCCGCCGGCAGCGGCACGCGCTTCGGCGCCGCGCAGCCAAAGCAATACTTGCCCCTGCTGGGGCGCCCCGTCATCCGCCATGCCGCCGAGGCGCTGCTGGCGGAGGGGCTGGTCGACATCCTGCTGCCGGTCTGTGCCGCCGGGGAAGAGGCGCGGATCGCCGGGCTGCTCGACGGGCTGCCGGTGCTGCCGGCGGTGACGGGCGGGGCGACGCGGCAGGCGAGCGTCCGCGCCGGGCTGGAGGCGCTGGCCGAGCGGACGCCCGAAGTGGTGCTGGTGCATGATGCGGCGCGGCCGGTGGTGCCGCGGGGGACGATTGCCTCGATCCTTGAGGCCCTGAAGGGCGCACCGGGCGCGATCCCGGCCCAGCCTGTGGCGGATACGCTGAAGCGGGGCGACGGTGCGGCCATTGTGGAGACGGTGGCGCGAGCGGGGCTATACCGGGCGCAGACGCCTCAGGGTTTCCGCTTCGATGCCCTGCTGACCGCGCACCGGGCGGCCGGTGGCGAGGCGACGGATGATGCGCAGCTGCTGGAAATCGCGGGCGAGCGGGTGGTGCTGGTGTCGGGATCGGAGACGAATGTGAAGATCACCTTCCCCGAGGATCTGGAACGGGTGGCGGGCCAGGTGCAGGGGCGGCTGGTACCGCGGGTCGGCACCGGCTTCGACGTGCACCGGACCGAAGTGGGGCGAAGGATGGTGCTCTGCGGCGTGGTCGTGCCCTGCGAATTCGGGCTGGAGGGGCATTCTGACGCGGATGTCGGGATCCACGCGCTCTGCGATGCGATCTACGGGGCGCTGGCGGAAGGCGATATCGGGCGGTGGTTCCCGCCGTCCGAAATGCAGTGGAAGGATGCGGACAGCGCCCGCTTCCTCCGCCATGCCGCGGGACGGGTAGCGGCGAGGGGCGGCGTCATCGCCAATGTGGATGTGACCATCCTGTGCGAGCGGCCGAAGATCGGGCCGCACCGTGATGCGATGCAGGCAAGGCTGGCCGAGCTGCTGGGCGTCGATCCGGGAATCGTCGGCGTGAAGGCGACGACGACGGAGCGGCTGGGCTTCACCGGACGGGGCGAAGGCATTGCGGCGCAGGCGGCGGCGATGCTGCTGGTTCCGGGTTGAAGGCTTCAAACCGCACCAAGCGAATTTAATTCAGTGCGCGGATCGGGTGCAGACCGAAGCTTAAGCCGCTGATCTTTCCGTATTCGCCTTTCGGAAATTCAAGACTTTAGGGCTTCATGCCCGGCCTCCTGGCCGGGCATGGATCGGCGGGTGCTGAACGGGACATACGGCCGAAGGCAAGGGTCAGGCGACTTCCTGGCGCCCAGCCGCTTCCTCGGCGGCGGCGCGGAGTTCGACCACCTTGTCGGAGAGGGTGGACTCGGCGGTGAACTCCACGGCGCAGACGACCTGGGCAAGGTTCACCGTCGCCTCCACCGCGCCAGGGACCGGGGCGCCGAGATAGTGCTTCGACTGCCAGGCGACATCGGCGAGGCTCGGCACGCCGGCATGGTCGAGCAGCAGGTCGAGCAGGATGGTGCCGTCCTCGGCGATATGGGCGGCGCGGAGGCCGGCCACGCGCAGCACGTCGCCGGTCGTCAGCAGCAGGCCGAAATGGCCCTCCGTCGCGCCAAGCATGCGCTGGACGAACCAGGCGGGAAGCAGCTCGGCATCGGTGGCGGGGTCAGCGAGGCGGGTCCAGCGGGGCATAGGAGTTTCCTGTGAGGTCTGGGTCATAACGCCGCTGGGACGTGACTGTTCGCCGGGAGTGGGCTCTGGCAGGGCTCGAGGCGGTGATGGAGGCTGGGCAATGCGGGAATTGACCGAGGCCGGCGAGCGGCAGGTGGCAGCAATCGCGGCGCAGCATGGCGTCGGGCAGGAGGCGGCGCTGGTGTTGCTGCATGCGCTGGCGGCTGGCGGCGGGACCATGGCGCAGTTCAGCCATCCGGAGCTGGGCGGCATGGGACAGTGGTCGCAAGGCGGGATGGTGATGGTCGGCGACATGTTCAACCACGCGCTCAAGGCGCGGGTGGATGCGCTGTGCAGGGCGCTGGCCGCACTGCTGCGGGACGCGGAGCCGGTCTTCGTCGAGGCGGCGGCGCAGGCTGGGTCGGGTGGATCGTGGCCGGCGGAGCTGGGCAGCCCGACGGCGAGCGGGACGCAGAACGGGATGGGCTATGCGCTCTTTCCAGCGGCGCGGCGGCTGGCGGTGCGGCAGGACGGGCGGGTGCGGGTCTTCGATACCGGGGAGCATCGCATCGGCGGTGTCTCGCAGCAGCAGGGCTCGGGGCAGGTGCTGGTTTTCAGCGGCGATCGGGGGGAGGTCAGGCTGGAAGGGTTGCGGGAAGTGGGGGGCGAAGCCCATGCCCCGACCCCTGGCCCTGCTCCGGCGGCGCCGGCGGAGGCTCCGCCGGCCGCGCCGACGGGTACCGCGCCGGCTGAGACTGGGCCACATGGGGGCGATCCGATCCTGCTGATCCGGCGGCTGGCGGAGCTGCATCGGCAAGGGGTGCTGACCGAGGCGGAGTTCCAGACGAAAAAGACGGAGCTGCTGGCGCGGCTGTGAGGCTCAGCCGCCCGCCTGCTGCCTGACCCAGGCGAGGAAATCGGCGTCGCCCGCGGTGGCAGGGAGAGCGAGGATGGCGGGAAGGTCGTAGCTGTGGAGGGCGCGGATGCGGGCGCGCAGCGCCTCGAAGCGGCTGGCCGTCGTTTTCAGGACGAGGGCTGACTCGGGGTCCTCCCTTACCTCGCCTTCCCAGCGGTAGATCGCGACATGGCCAGGGAGGAGGTTGGCGCAGGCGGCCAGACGCTCCTCCACCAACGTCCGGCCGATGCGGCGGGCTTCCTCCGCATCGGCCGCGGTGACCCAGACCCAGAGGACGGGGTCGGCCGCTTCCATCCTCAGGCGCGTTCGAGGATGGAGACGTAGTTGGCGACGGCGGCGCCGCCCATGTTGAAGACGCCGCCGAGGTCGGCCTTCGGCAGTTGCAGGTCGCCGGCGGTGCCGGTGAGCTGCATTGCGGTCAGGACGTGCATGGAGACGCCCGTCGCGCCGATCGGGTGGCCCTTCGCCTTGAGGCCACCGGAACGGTTGACCGGCAGCTTGCCGTCGGCCGCCGTCCAGCCCTCGAGGATGGCGCGGGACCCCTGCCCTTCCGGCGTCAGGCCCATCGCCTCGTATTCCAGCAGCTCGGCGATGGTGAAGCAGTCATGCGTCTCGACGAAGGAGAGGTCCGTCGCGGCGCCGAGCCCGGCCTGGTCGAGCGCGCGGAACCAGGCCTCGCGCGGGCCCTCGAAGCGGATGATGTCGCGCGCGGCGATGGGCAGGTAGTCGTTCACCTGCACGGCGGCGCGGAAGCGGACGGATTTCTGCATCGCCTTCGCGGTCTCGCTGTCGGTGATGATCATGGCGGCGGCGCCGTCCGAGACGAGGCTGCAATCGGTGCGCTTCAGCGGCGGGGCGACGAAGGGGTTCTTCTCCGACTCCGCGCGGCAGAAGGCGTAGCCGAGGTCCTTGCGCATCTGCGCCCAGGGGTTGTCGACGCCATTCTTGTGATTCTTGGCGGCGATGGCGGCGAGCGCGTCTGACTGGTCGCCATGGCGCTGGAAATAGGCCTCGGCGATGCGGCCGAAGACGCCGGCGAAGCCGCCGCGGATGTCCTGCTCGGTCTTGCGATAGCTGGCGTTCAGCAGGATCTCGCCGACCTGGGGGCCGGGCGTCGCGGTCATCTTCTCCGCACCCAGGACGAGGGCGAAGCGGCCGCGCTTGGCCGCCAGGAAGTCGAGGGCGCCGTGGATGGCGGCGCTGCCGGTCGCGCAGGCGTTCTCGTACCGGGTGATGGGCTTGAAGCGCAGCTCAGGAATCGACTGGAGGACCAGCGAGCTGGGGAAGCCCTGGTTGGTGAAGCCCTCGCCGAAGACGCCGAGGAAGCCGGCATCGATCTCGGCCGGCGAGATGCCGGCATCCTCGATGGCGGCGCGGCCGACGCGGGCGAGCAGGCTCTCGATATCCGGCTCCTCCAGCTTGCCGAAGGGGGTATGGGCCCAGCCCACGATGCAGGCGTCCAGCGTCTCGGCCATGAAAGTGCTCCGTTCCTCTCCCCCAGGAAGATAGGCGCGGCTAGCATCCGGTGAAAGGCATGGAGGGACGGATGAGCTGGCAGCCGGAGCTGGAGGACCTCGCCCGGCGCGAGGCGATGGCGCGCGCGATGGGAGGGCCGGAGAAGGTCGCGCGGCAGCATGCCGGGGGTCGGCTCACGGTGCGGGAGCGGGTGGACCGGATGCTGGATGCCGGGAGCTTCCATGAAGTGGGGACGATCGCCGGCAAGGCCCGGTACGAGGCGGACGGGGAGCTGGCGGAGTTCACGCCGTCCAACTGCGTGATGGGGCGGGGCCGCGTGGACCGGCGGCCGGTGGTCGTCGTCGGCGACGACTTCACCGTGCGGGGCGGCAGCGCCGATGCGACGATCCGCGAGAAGCCGATCATGGCGGAGCGGATGGCGCGGGAGTTGCGGCTGCCGATCATCCGGATCATCGAGGGCTCGGGCGGCGGCGGCTCGGTCAAGACCATCGAGACCACCGGGCGGGCCAACCTGCCGGGCGGGATCGGCGGCGAGCAGATGTACCACCTCTCGGGCGACAACCTCTCGGTGGTGCCGGTGGTGGGCCTCGGGCTCGGCTCGGTCGCGGGGCTCGGGGCGGCGCGGCTGGCGGCGACGCATTTCTCGGTGATGACCAAGGCCTCCGCGATGTTCGTCGCCGGGCCGCCGGTGGTGAATGCGCTGGGGCCGAAGCAGTTCACCAAGCAGGAGCTGGGCGGCTGGGAGACGCAGACGCGGGCCGGCTCGGTGGATCATGCGGTCGATACGGAGGAGGAGGCCTTCGCGGCGGCGCGCCGGTTCCTCAGCTACCTGCCCAGCTCGGTGCATGAGCTGCCGGCGCGGGGCGAATGTGCGGATGATCCTGTGCGGGCCGAGGAAGGGTGGCTATCGGCGATCCCGCGGGAGATCAGGAAGGCCTACCGGATCAGGCCGCTGATCGAGGGGATACTCGACCGCGGCAGCGTCTTCGAGATGGGGCGGTATTTCGGGCGCTCCGTCGTCACCGCCCTCGCCCGGCTCAACGGGCTGCCGGTGGCGGTGATCGCGGGCGACCCGATGTTCTATGCCGGGTCTTGGACGGCGGATGCCTGCGCCAAGATCATCCGTTTCGTCGATCTCGCCGATACCTTCCACCTGCCGGTGGTCCACTTGATGGACTGCCCGGGCTTCATGATCGGTCTCGAGGCCGAGCAGCGCGGGACGATCCGCTGGGGCGTGCGCGCAATGGCGGCGATCAACCAAAGCCGGGTGCCCTGGTGCACGGTGATCCTGCGCAACGCCTTCGGCGTGGCGGGGGCGATCCACCAGCCGGCGGGGCGGTTCTCGATCCGCTATGCCTGGCCTTCGGCGCGCTGGGGGTCGCTGCCGCTGGAGGGCGGCATCGAGGCGGCCTACCGGGCGGATATCGAGGCGGCCGAGGATCCGCAGGCGGCGCTCGCCGGGATCGAGGCACGGCTGCAGAAGCTCCGGAGTCCGCTCCGGACGGCGGAGGCCTTCTGGGCGGAGGAGATCATCGATCCCCGCCAGACCAGGCGCCTGCTTTGCGAATTCGCCGATTACGCCGAGAAGCTGCGGGAGCCAGGGCGGATCGGGCGCGGCGTGCGGCCGTGACCTTCTCGCTGATCGGGCGCTGCGCGCGGACGGGGCAGATCGGGGCGGCGGTCACGACCTCCTCCATCGCCGTCGGCAGCCGGGTGCCCTTCTGCGCGGCGGGCGTCGGGGCGGTGCTGACGCAGCACCGGACCGACCCCGGGCTGGGACCACGGGGGCTCGACCTGCTGCGCTCGGGCTGCGGGGCGGAGGCAGTGGTAGCGGCGCTGGTGGCGTCGACGCCGCACCATGCCTGGCGGCAGATCGCGGTGATGGATGCCGCCGGGGGGACGGCGCATTTCGACGGGGCGAAGGTGAAGCCGGAGCGGGGTGCGGCGCATGCCAAGGGGGTGGTGGCAATCGGCAACATCCTCGCCTCCGACCGGGTGCCGGGCGCGATGGCCGCGGCTTTCCTCGCCGCGCCGGAGCTGCCGCTGGCGGAGCGGCTGCTGCGCGGGCTGGAGGCGGGCGAGGCGGCCGGCGGCGAGCATGGGGCGGTGAGTTCGGCGAGCCTCATGGTCGTCTGGCGGGAGGCTTTTCCCTATGTCGATCTGCGGGTGGACAAGGCGGAGGCGCCGTTGCCGGCGCTCAGGGCGCTCTGGGATGAGTATGCACCTCTGGCGGATGGTTTCCTCGCCCGGGCGCGGGAGCCGGAAGGCGCGCCGGTCATCTGACATTGAACCGAATGGGGCGCGGATCGTTGGGCCGTTGGTCATTCAAGGAGATCATCCGCATGAGTTGGTTCGGTCGAATTCTCGATAAGCTGAAGGGGCATGCCCAGGCGGCACCCGCATCGCAGGACGGTGCAGCGGCCGCGCCGGCCCAATCGCCAGGGCCGGCGGATGACGTTTCCGCCTCGGGCGGGGCAGCCAGCGCGGCGCCGATCGATGTGACGGGCATCCTCGACGGTTTGGCCTCGCAGCAGCGGCAGAAGCTCGACTGGCGGCATTCCATCGTCGACCTGATGAAGCTGCTGGAGCTGGACAGCAGCCTCGAGAACCGGAAGGAGCTCGCCAAGGAGCTCAACTACACCGGGGATACGGGTGACTCGGCGGCGATGAACATCTGGCTGCACAAGCAGGTCATGACGAAGCTCGCGGCGAATGGCGGCAAGGTGCCGGCCGAGCTGAAGGACTGAACCGGGTTCTGGACCCTTGCCGGGACTGGCGGCAGAGTGCCGCCAAGACCGGCAGGGGGACAGCCTGATGAAGACGCGCGCGGCGGTGGCCTGGGCGGCGGGAAAGCCGCTCAGCATAGAGACCATCGAGATCGAGGGACCGCGGGCGGGCGAGGTGCTCGTCGAGGTCAAGGCCACCGGGCTCTGCCACACCGACCAGTACACGCTGAGCGGGCGGGACCCGGAAGGGTTGTTCCCGGCCATCCTCGGCCATGAGGGGGCCGGGATCGTGCGGGAGGTGGGCGCCGGCGTCACCAGCCTGAAGCCGGGCGACCATGTGATCCCGCTCTACACGCCGGAATGCCGGCAGTGCAAAACCTGCCTGAGCCAGCGCAGCAACCTGTGCACCGCTATCCGCGCCACCCAGGGCAAGGGGCTGATGCCGGACGGGACGAGCCGCTTCTCGTGCGAGGGAACGCAGGTGATGCACTACATGGGGTGCAGCACCTTCGCGAACTTCACCGTGCTGCCGGAGATCGCGCTGGCGAAAATCCGGGAGGACGCGCCCTTCGACAAGATCTGTTATATCGGCTGCGGCGTGACCACCGGCGTCGGCGCCGTCATCAACACGGCGAAGGTCTGGCCGGGCGCGAATGTCGCGGTCTTCGGGCTGGGCGGCATCGGGCTGAACGTGCTGCAGGGCGCGAGGATGGTCGGCGCCGACAAGATCATCGGCGTCGACCTCAACCCGGCGCGGGAGGCGATGGCGCGCAAGTTCGGCATGACGCATTTCATCAACCCGAACGAGGTCGGCGCCGACAAGGTCGTGCAGGCGATCATCGACCTGACGGGGGGCGGCGCTGATTTCTCCTTCGAGTGCATCGGCAATACGAAGGTGATGCGGCAGGCGCTGGAATGCACGCATCGCGGCTGGGGCGAGAGCATCATCATCGGCGTCGCAGGCGCGGGCGAGGAGATCAGCACGCGGCCCTTCCAGCTCGTCACCGGGCGGAACTGGCGCGGCACGGCCTTCGGGGGCGCGCGGGGGCGGACGGATGTGCCGAGGATCGTCGACTGGTACATGGAGGGGAAGATCGACATCGACAGCCTCATCACCCACACCATGCCGCTCGACCAGATCAACCACGGCTTCGAGCTGATGGAGCGCGGGGAGAGCATCCGCAGCGTGGTCGTCTATTGATGCAGAGGCGCGCGCTGCTGGCGGGCGTCTTCGCCGCACCGGCCGTCGCGCGCGCCGAGGGCCCCTACCCCGACCGGCCGATCCGGCTGCTGATCCCCTGGCCGCCGGGCGGCACGAACGACATCGTCGGGCGGCTCGTCAGCGAGGGGATGGCGGCGCGGCTCGGGCAGCCGGTCGTCATCGAGAACCGCGGCGGGGCGGGCGGGATGCTCGGGGCGGAGGCGGTCGCCAAGGCGGCGGCGGATGGGTACACGCTGGTGCTGGGCGGGAGCGGGAGCCTCACCATCACCAGCCTCGTCCAGGCCCGGGTGCCCTATGACGTCGCCACCGCCTTCGCGCCGGTCGGGCTGATGGGGGTGGGGCCGAATGTCGTCACCGTGCATCCTTCGGTCGCGGCACGGAGCCTGCCCGCACTGCAGGCGGCGGCGCGGGCGGCGGCACAGCCGCTGTCCTATGCCTCTCCCGGCGTCGGCAGCACGGGGCATGCGGCGGGGGCGATGATCGCGCAGGTGCTGGACGTGCCGATGGACCACATCCCCTATCGCGGGACGGGGCCGGCGCTGAACGACCTGATCGCCGGGCGGGTGCACGTCTTCACCAATGCGCTGGCGCCCTTGCAGCCGCATATCCAGTCAGGGGCGGTACGGGCACTCGCCATTGCCGGACGGCAGCGGAGCAGCGCCATGCCGGAACTGCCGACGACAGGCGAGCAAGGCTTCCCGCAGATCGAGGCGGCGACCTGGTTCGGGCTGCTGGCGACGGGCGGGACGCCACCGGAGCGCGTCCTCAGGCTGCACGCGGCGCTGAACGCGGCGCTCGAGGATGCGGAGATCCGGCGGCGGCTGGTGGAAGGCGGGCTGGAGGTGCAGCCGAGCGCGAGCCCGGAGGAGTTCGCGCGGTTCTTTGCGGAGGACCGGGCAAGATGGGCGCCGGTGGTGCGGCGTGCGGGGATGCGGGTGGATTAGAGCCTGGTCGGCGGGAGGCTGGAACGGCCCGGGATCAGATGGACCCGTCTGGTCGGAGTGATCAGCCCGCCGGAGCAACGAGCCGGAGCGGGGCCCGTGAGCCGAAGCGAATCCACCCGCTCAGGCCTCGGCATGGCCGAAGTCGGAAGTTTCCCGGAGCGGCCCCGTGCGCGCACCTTGCCGCAGCCCGGCCTGGACGCGGTCGATCAGCTCGGTGCGCTTGTAGGGCTTTCCTAGAACCTCCAGCGCGATCGCCTGCGGCCCGTCGATCGACATCTCGTCGTTGTAGCCCGTGGTCAGGATGACCGGTGTGGCGGGGGCGCGGTTGCGCACCTGCTCGGCCAGCACCAGCCCGTTGGCACCGCCCGGCATCAGCACGTCGGAGAAGACGAGGTCGAAGGCATCGCCGGCGGCTGCCGCCTCGTCGAAGGCACGGATAGCATCCTCGGCGCTATGCGCGACGGCGACGCGGTAACCGGTCTCGGCCAGCGCCTCCCGCGCCATGTCGGCGATCTCGCGGCCGTCGTCCACGACGAGGATCAGCGGCACGCGGGCCGTCTCCTCGACGGCCCGGGGCTGGTAGCCGATCGGCCCGGCGCCGTCCGCCTCGTCCTCGGGAATGTGGCGGGGGAAGATCATCCGCACGGTGGTGCCGCGGCCGGGCTCGCTCTCGATCTCCAGCCGGCCGCCGGATTGCTGTACGAAGCCATGCACCATGGCGAGACCGAGGCCGGTGCCGTGCTGCGGCCCCTTGGTGGTGAAGAAGGGCTCCGTCGCTCGCGCCCGGACATGGGGCGGCATGCCCACGCCCTCGTCGCTGACGCAGAGCAGCACATAGTCGCCGGGCTCGAGGTGGCGCGCGGCGGCGTCGCAGTTGAGGTGGATGGCGCGGGTGGTGACGGTGATCGCGCCGCCGCCGGGCGAGGCGTCGCGGGCATTCACCACGACGTTGAGCAGGGCCATCTCCAGGTGGTTCACGTCGACCTTCACCATGGGCAGGCGCTGCTGCAGGCTGAGATGCAGCTCGGCCTTGTCGCCGACCGAGGTGCTGAGCAACTCCGAGAAGGAGTTCACTAGGTTGGTGAGGCTGACGCCCTTCGGCTCTAGCCGGGTGCGGCGGGCGAAAGCGAGGAGCTGGCGGGTCAGCTTGGTGCCGCGCTCGGTGGCGACCATGGCGGCCTCGTGGAAGCGCTGGAAGGTGCGGTCGTCGTGGCGCTTGGCCTTCAGCCGCTCCAGGCTGCCGTCGATGATGTGGAGCAGGTTGTTGAAGTCGTGCGCGAGGCCGGCGGTGAGCTGGCCGATGGCTTCCATCTTCTGCGCCTGGCGGAGCGACTGCTCGCTCTCCCGCCGCTTGGAGACGTCGAGCTGGGAGGCGAAGAAGAAGATCAGGTCCCCCTTCCGGTCGAAGACGGGGCCCATGAAGATTGCGTTCCAGAAGGGCGTGCCGTCGCGTCGGTAGTTGAGAATCTCAAGGGCGGTGGGGCGGCGCTCCTGGATCGCCTCGCGCAGCTGGCGGACGGAGGCGGGGTCGGTCCCGGCGCCCTGGAGGAAGCGGCAGTTGCGGCCGACGACCTCCTCTTCCTCGTAACCCGTGAGGTCGAGGAAGGCGTTGTTGGCGAAGGCAATGGGGCAGTCCTCCTGGCGGGGATCGGCCAGGATCATCGGCATGCGGGTCATCTCGACAGCGGCGAAGAAGACGCTGCCGCGCTCGTCGAGTGTGGTGTCGGAGATCTCGGCCTGACGCCAGTGATGGAGGCCGGGGCGGCCGAGCGGCTCCAGCGCGCCCTGATCCATCGCCGCATCCGCGGGGATGCCGGTGGCCGTCTTGGTCGCATCAGTCAATCGCGGTCTCCAACGGCCGGGCTCAGCCTCGGGAGGCCGGAGCGGTATGCAGATGGGGCTGGCGGAACATTTGCCCAGATGAACTTTCATGCATCGGAGGGTTGATGCTGGAAAGCGGATTTTCGCCTGCTACGCCAAGGGCATCACGATCTTTCAAACCACAGAAGGAACGTATACGTTACACTCTCTCGCGAGATGCGGAATGGCCCCTGGCTGGTCCCGTTGCGCGGGGCGACCTATGCTGCCCCTACAAAACAAAAACGGGGAAGCGTTGCCGTGGATCGTCGTACCCTCCTGCTCGCCGGCGCTGGGCTTGCCGCGCCGCGCCTCGGCCTCTCCCAAGGTCAGGGTCCCTACCCTTCACGCCCGGTGCGGCTGATCGTGCCCTGGCCGCCGGGCCAGGCGACGGACCTGATGGCGCGGGTCGCGGCGCAGCAGATCTCGACGCAATGGGGTCAGCCTGTCGTTCCGGACAACAAGGCGGGTGCCGCGGGGATGATCGGGACGGATGCGGTCGCCAAGGCGGCGCCGGATGGCTACACAATCCTCGCCGCCTCGACCGGCCCGATCACCACTGCGCCGCTGGTGCAGCGGACGCCCTATGATCCGGAGAAGGATTTCGCACCGGTCGCGATGATCGGCATCTCGCCCTACCTGCTGACGGTGACGAACAACTTCCCGGCGAAGGACACGGCGGAATTCATTCGCGTGGTGAAGGCCAATCCGGGGAAATTCACCTATGCTTCCTCCGGCACCGGGGCGGCGGCGCATCTCATCACCCTGATGTTCCTGAGCAGGACGGGGCTGACGGATACGGTGCATGTGCCCTTCCAGGGCAGCGGGCCGGCGCTGACCTCGGTGGTGGCCGGACAGGTGGATTTCGCCATCGACACGCTGGCGGCGACGGGGCCACTGGTGAAGCAGGGGGCGCTGCGCGCGCTCGGCATCACCCTCGGGGCCGGCAGCCCGCTGGCGCCGGGCATCGCGCCGCTCGGCAGCGTGCCGGAGGCGTCGGGCTTCGATGTCGGGGCCTTCGGCGGCTACATGATGCCGGCGGGAACGCCGCCGGAGATCGTGGCGAAGCTGGCCGAGGAGACCGGGCGGGCGATGGCAACGGATGAAGTGCGCTCGCGCCTCGCCGCCATCGGCTTCCAGCCGGAGCCGCGGGGCACGGCGGAATTCAGCGCCTTCCTCAAAACGCACCGGGAGCAGTTCCGCCAGGTCATTGAGGCGAACCGCATCCGCGTGGAATAACCCGGGTGGCACGGTGCGTGCTTTGGCAACGGCGGACAGCCGGAGCCAGGACATGCCCCCTTCCCTTGCCATCGGGCGCCGCCCGCTTGCCGCCCTCGGTTTTGCCGGGCTGATCGGCGCCGGGCCGGCGCGGGCGGCGGAGAAGGTGGTGCGGGTGGCGATGACCGCCGGCGACATCCCGAAGACGCATGGCCAGCCGGACCAGGCCTTCGAGGGCGTGCGCGTCGCCGGCCTCACCCTCTACGACGCGCTGACCGCCTGGGACTACGAGACGGGGACCCGCATCGCCCCGGCGCTGGCGACGGAGTGGGCGGTCGACCCGGCCGACAGGACGAAATGGGTATTCCGGCTGCGGCCGGGCGTGCGCTTTCATGACGGCTCGGCCTTCGATGCCGAGGCGGTGGTCTGGAACCTGCGCAAGGTGCTCGACAAGGAGGCGCCGCATTTCGATGCGGGCCAGGTGGGCTTCACTCTCTCGCGCATGCCGACGCTGCGCGGGGCGCGGGTTGTCGATGCGCTGACCGTCGAGCTGGCGACAGCGGAGCCCGATGCTTTCCTGCCGCTCAACATCGCCAACCTCTTCATCGCCTCCCCGGCCCATTGGGCGGCGAAGCTGGCGGCGGTGCCGGCGGAGGTGAGCGACCCGGCGCAGCGGGCGATGCGGGCCTGGGAGGCTTTCGCGCTCGATCCGTCGGGGACGGGCGCCTTCCGGCTGGCGCGGCTGGTGCCGCGGCAGCGCCTGGAACTGATGCGCAACCCGGCCTACTGGGACCAGGCGCGGGTGCCGAAGCTCGACCGGTTGGTCTTCCTGCCCGTGCCGGATACCAGCGCGCGAACGGCCGCCCTGCTTTCCGGCCAGGTGGATTGGATCGAGGCGCCGCCGCCGGATGCGGCGCCCTCGATCCGGGCGCGGGGCTTCCAAATCGTCACCAGCGCGATGGCGCATGTCTGGCCCTGGCAGCTCTCGATGCTGGAAGGCTCGCCCTGGCGCGACCGGCGGGTGCGGCAGGCGGCCAACCTCGCCATAGACCGCGAGGAGCTGGTGCTGCTGAACGGTGGGCTGGCGGAGCCGGCCTTCGGCCAGATGCGGCGGGGACATCCCTGGTTCGGCGAGCCGGACTTCGTGCTGCGGCACGACCTCGCCGAGGCGCGGCGGCTGATGGCGGAGGCGGGCTATTCGGCGCAGCGGCCGGCCCAGGTGAAGGTGCTGATCACCCCGGTCGGCTCGGGGCAGATGCAATCCCTCGCCATGAACGAGGCGATCCAGGCGGCGCTGGCGCGGACCTTCTTCGAGGTGCGGTTCGAGGTGCTGGAATGGGGCACGCTCTTCGCCAACTGGCGGGAGGGGCCGAAGGCGCCGGTCGCACGCGGGGCGACGGCGACGAATGTCTCGATCGCCACGATCGATCCCTTCTTCGCGGTGGCGCGATTCGCCGATTCGCGGATGGTGCCGCCGGTCTCGAATAATTGGGGCTTCGTCCGCGACCCGGAACTCGACCGGCTGACGGCGGCGGCGCGCACAAGCTTCGACGCGGCGGAGCGCGACGCGGCGCTGGCCCGGCTGCATGCGAGGCTGGTGGAGGAGGCCTGCTTCGTGTGGTTCGTGCATGACGTGTCGCCGCGGGCGATCAGCGCACGGATCAGCGGCTATGCGGCGCCGAACGGCTTCTATGTCGATTGGCCGCGGCTCGATATCGCTCCCGGATGAGAGCCGGCGCATGCTGCCGGTCGGATTGAGGGAGCGGGCCGCATGCTGGAACTGGTCGGGTATCTGGATCGCTTCTCGGCGCGGCCGGGCGGAATGCTGGGGGTGAAGGTCTCGGCGGCGATGCCCTATCGCGCCGATCTCGTGCGCATCCGGCATGCCGACCCGAACCCGGCGGGGCCGGGGATGAAGCTGATCCCGGTGCCGGCGGCGTGGGCGGGCGAGTATCCGGCACGGATGCAGGCGGTGGCGCTCGGCTCGCATGGGGTGGTCGAGGGGGAGCTGGGACTCGGGCGGGAGTTTACCCTGCTGCTGCGGCTGCAGCCCTGGCTGCCGGGCGGGGTGCCCGTCGCAGTCGAGGTCGGCGGGCATGTGCTGCGACTGGCGCTCGGCGCCGAGGGGCTGCGGGCGGAGGCGGATGGGGTTGGCTGCGCGGTGCCGCCGCCCCTGCCCCGCCGCTGGTACGAGGTTTCGGTGCGGGTCGGCGGTGGACGGCTGCGGCTGGAGCAGCGGGCCCTCCTGCCCATTGCCGGGCGCGGGGACGAAGGCGTGGCGGAGGTGGCGCTCGCCGAAGCCGAGTGGTCGGGGGCGGCGCGCATCGCCTTCGGCCATGGCTATGACGGGCGGGTGGAGGACCCGGTGCTGCTGGACGGCATGGCGCCCGCAGAGCTGGGGAGGCCGGAGGGCTTGCTCGCCGAAGGGCGGGTGCGGGCCTGGTGGGACTTTTCGCGCGACATGGAAGCTGAGGCGATCAAGGATCGCGGGCCGGGCGGGCTGCATGGGCGGCTGGTCAACCTGCCTTCGCGGGCGATGCGCGGAAGCCGGTGGAGCGGCGCCGAGCATTGCTGGCGGCATGCCCCGCGGGAGTATGCGGCGATCCATTTCCATACCGACGACCTGGCGGATTGCGGCTGGGAGACGGCCTTCGAGATCCGCATCCCGGAGGGGTTGGCGAGCGGGGTCTATGGCGTGCGGCTGCGGGCGGAGGGAGCCGAGGATGTCATCCCATTCTACGTGCTGCCGCCGCGGGGCGGGGCGCGGGAGCGGATCGTCTTCCTCGCCAGCACCTTCACCTACCAGGCCTATGCCAATCATGCGCGGGGCAACCTGGACGACGCCTTCCGTGCGCGGATCGCGGAGTGGGGCGCCTATCCGCACAATCCGGACGAGCATCACGACTTCGGCCACAGCACCTATAACCGGCATCCGGACGGAAGCGGCATCGGGATCACGACGCGACTTCGGCCGATCCTCACGATGCGGCCGGGCTTCCTCACCTTCGACGATCCGCGCGGCTCGGGGCTCAGGCATTTTCCTGCCGACAGCCACATCACCGACTGGCTGGAGGAGCGGGGGTTCGGCTTCGATGTGGTCACCGACGAGGACCTGGACGAGGAAGGCGTCGGGTTGCTGGCGCCCTACGAGGCGGTGGTGACGGGGAGCCACCCGGAATACCACACCCAGGGGACGCTCGATGCCTTGCAGGCTTATGTCGAGGGCGGGGGGCGGCTCGCCTATCTCGGCGGCAATGGCTTCTACTGGAAGGTGGCGCGGCGCGGGCCGGTGCTGGAGCTGCGGCGGGCGGAGGGCGGCATCCGCGCCTGGGCGGCGGAGCCGGGGGAGTATTTCCACCAGTTCGACGGGACGCTCGGCGGACTGTGGCGGCGGAACGGGCGGCCGCCGCAGATGCTGTGCGGGGTCGGATTCTCGGGCCAGGGGGCCTTCGAGGGGGCCTGGTACCGGCGGCTTGCGGTGCCGGAGCGGCTCGCCTGGGTGTTCGACGGGGTGGAGGAAGAGGTGCTCGGGGATTTCGGGCTCTCGGGTGGCGGGGCGGCGGGGTTCGAGCTGGACCGGGCCGATCCGCTGCTGGGAACGCCGCCGGGAACCGTCATCCTCGCCCGGTCGGAGGGACACCAGCCGCATTTCGTCACCGTGCCGGAGGAACTGCTGGGGCGGATCACCACCGTCAATGGCGAGCCGGCGCCGCGGCTGGTACGGGCGGAGATCGTGTACGGCGAGACGGCGGGGGGTGGGGCCTTCTTCTCGACGGGCTCCATCACCTTCGGCGGGAGCCTCTCGCACAACGGCTACGCGAACCCGATCTCCCGCATGCTCGAGAATGTATTGCGCCGGTTCGGCGCGTGATGGACTGGACCTTGACGATGCCCGATAGCGCTCCGCACACGACCCGCCGTGCCGATTACCGGCCGCCCGCCTTCCTCATCGACACGGTGGAGCTGGATTTCCGGCTCGATCCGGCGGCGACGCTGGTCCGGGCACGCCTGGCCTTCCGGCGGAACGCGCCAGGGGAGTTCCGGCTGGATGGGGATGGGCTGGCCCTGCTGGAGGCGAAGCTCGACGGGGTGGCGCTGGCGGAGGGGCGGGCGGGGCTCGGCGAGGATGGGTCGCTCACCATCGGTGATGCGCCCGACCGGGGCGTGCTGGAGACGCTGGTGCGGATCGCGCCGGAAAGGAACACGGAATTATCGGGCCTTTATACCTCCGGGGGCAATTTCTACACGCAGTGCGAGGCGGAGGGGTTCCGGCGCATCACCTTCTTCCCGGACCGGCCGGATGTGATGGCGCGATTCACCGTCACCCTCCATAGCGACAAGGGGCGGTGCCCGGTGCTGCTGTCGAACGGCAATCCCGATGGCGCGGGCGATGGGGAGGACGGGACGCATTGGGCGCGCTGGGTCGATCCGCATCCGAAGCCGAGCTACCTCTTCGCCTTGGTCGCAGGTGAGCTGGTGGCGGTGAGCGACAGCTTCACCACCCGGTCGGGGCGCCCGGTGGCGCTCAACATCTGGGTGCGGCGCGGCGACGAGGACCGCTGCGGACATGCGATGGATAGCCTCATCCGCTCGATGAGGTGGGACGAGGAGGTGTTCGGGCTCGAATACGACCTCGACGTGTTCAACATCGCCGCCGTCTCCGACTTCAACATGGGGGCGATGGAGAACAAGGGGCTCAACGTCTTCAACACCAAGTACGTCCTTGCCCGGCCGGAGACGGCGACGGATGGCGACTACCAGGGCATCGAGACCGTCATCGCGCATGAGTACTTCCACAACTGGACGGGCAACCGCGTCACCTGCCGGGACTGGTTCCAGCTCTCGCTGAAGGAGGGGCTGACGGTCTTCCGCGACCAGGAGTTCAGCGCCGACCAGGGCAGCCGGGCGGTGAAGCGCATCCGCGACGTGCGGGGGCTGCGGGCAGCGCAGTTCCCTGAGGATGCGGGGCCGATGGCGCATCCCGTGCGGCCGGACAGCTATATCGAGATCGATAATTTCTACACGCCGACCGTCTACCAGAAGGGTGCCGAGGTGGTGCGGCTGATCCATACGCGGATCGGCGCGGCGGCCTTCCGCCGGGGGATGGATCTCTACATCGCGCGTTGCGACAACCGGGCGGTGACGATCGAGGATTTCGTCGCGGCGATGCAGGAGGCGTCGGGCGTCGATCTCTCAGCCTTCATGGGATGGTACGACCAGGCGGGAACGCCGGAGCTCGTCGCCGAGGATCGCTACGAGCCGGAGGCGCGGCGCTGGGTTCTGACCCTGCGGCAGAGCCTGCCGGCGACGCCGGGGCAGGCGGTGAAGCATCCGGTGCCGGTGCCGGTCGCCATGGGGCTGCTCGATGCGGGCGGGGCCGAGGTGGCGACGCGGCTCGAGGGCGAGAACGAGGCGAGGCCGGGGACGCGGGTGCTGCTGCTGGAGAAGGCGGAGCAGAGCTTCGTCTTCGAGGATGTGGACGGGCCGCCCGTTCCTTCCCTGCTCCGCGGCTTCTCGGCGCCGGTGAAGTTGAAGGGCGTGGCGCCGGAGCGGCTGCGCTTCCTCGCCGTGCACGACACGGATCCCTTCGTCCGTTGGGAGAGCGGACTGCAATATGCTGCCGGGCTGATGCTGGGGATGGTGGCGGCGCATCTGCGGGGCGAGGCGCTCGGCTTCGATGCGGCGCTGGAGGCGGCGGTGCGCAACACGCTGCGCGGGGCGGAGGCGGACCCCGCCTTCGCCGCCGAGGCGCTGGCGCTGCCGGGCGAGGGCTTCGTCGCCGACCAGATGGAGGTCGCCGAGCCGGCGGCGGTGCATGCGGTGCGGGAGCATCTGCGGCGGGAGATCGGGCGGCGCTGCGGCGATGCGCTGCGCGAGACCTATGACGTGCTGGCGGAGGGGGGCGAGTACCGCGTCGACGGGCGCAGCATCGGGCGGCGGTCGCTGCGGAATGCCTGCCTCGCCTACCTCGTCGCGGCGGGGGAGACGGGCCTGGCCGAGGCGCAGTACCGGGAGGCGGGCAACATGACGGACCGGCTGGCGGCGCTCTCGCTGCTCGCCGATGCCGAGGGGCCGGCGCGCGACGGGCCGCTTGCCGATTTCCATTCGAAATGGCGGGGCGACGACCTAGTGCTCGACAAGTGGTTCTCGATCCAGGCGATGTCCTCGCGGGCGGATACGATGGAGGCCGTTAGGGCGCTCTACGGGCATGCGGATTTCGACCTGCGCAACCCGAACCGGGCGCGCTCGCTGGTCGGCGCCTTCGCGGCGGGCAATCCGCTGCACTTCCACCGGGAGAATGGCGCGGGCTACCGGTTCCTGGCCGATGCGGTGATCGCGCTCGACCCGATCAACGGCTCCATCGCGGCGCGGATGGTGGGGCCGCTCGGGCAGTGGCGGCGGCAGGCGCCGGCGCGGGCGGCGCTGATAAAGCGGGAACTGCAGCGTGTGCTCGCGGTGCCGAAGCTCAGCAAGGGAACCTTCGAGAAGGCGTCGAAGGGGCTGGCCTGACGGCCGGCTACGGCCGGGCGAGGACGGAGGCGGCCATCGCCACCAGGGTCGCGGCCGCCGTCAGCCGGATGGGGCGGTGCCAGGCGATGGCCAGGCGCCGGCAGGCGGGCCGCGCCAGCAGGGTGGCGAGGCCGAGGGAGACCGCGAGGGCGGTGGCCGTCACCGCCAGCGGCACCAGGGGCCGCGTGCCGTCCATCAGGGCGAGCGGGCCGAGGAACTGGGCGGCGAAGAAGGCGGCGGTCATCGGGTTGGTGGCGGCGGTGCAGAAGCCGGCGCCGAACTCGGCACCCTGGGCGCTGCGGACGGCACGGATCGTCTCCGGCGGGCGACTGCGGGCGATGGAGACGGCGACCCAGAGCAGCATCGCCGCGGCGAGCAGGCGGCCGGCCACGGCCCAGCCGGCGGTGGTGGGCGCGGTGTGCAGGGTCGCCGCCAGCGCCGCGTTCAGCGTGCCGGCGCCGAGCGCGATGCCGAGGCAGATCGGCAGGGCGCCGCGCAGGCCGCGCAACGCGGCGACGCCGGCGATCACCAGCAGGTTCGGGCCGGGCGTGACCAGGATCGCCAGATAGGCCAGCAGGAAGTCACGCACCGGGCGGGCTCAGCCGGCGGGGGTACAGGCCGTGCCGATGAGGACCAAGCCTTCGGTCGCCTGCTCCTGGTTGACGCTGGCGGGGCCGATGGCCAGGGGCGCCGGGGCGTAGAGCGGGCGGCATTCGACCAGCGGCGGGTGGGGCAGGCCGATATCCGGCTCGGCCGTGGCGGCGGCCGGGCGGGGCTGCGGCGTGGCCTGCTGGGCGGCAGCGGGGAGGAAGGCGAGCGGGAGCGTGGCCAAGGCGAGGCCGAATATCGCATGTCGCATGGCGGAAGTACCTTGTCTCGGGGGCAGGCAGATGATTGGAGGAATCCTTGGGGAATCCGAGCGGATAATTGGAAATTCGCCCGGATGTGAGGGTTGTTTCCGGGTGAATACTTTTGCTCCTTCATGCAGGTAGTGTCGTCCAACTCCTGGGATTTGGATGGCATACGATCCACGGCATGGGACGAAGCGCGGCGCAGGTTTCATGTGACGGAGGGCGGCATCGGCGCGATGCTAGGCGCAACTGCGGCATGGGAGGCAGCGATGGCCGTTCAGGCGCTCGGCTATGTCGGGATCGAGGCGAGCCGGATGGAGGACTGGGCCGGCTTCGGCACCGGGCTGCTCGGGTTGCAGCTCGCGGAGCGGAGTGCGGCGCAGCTCACCTTCCGCATGGATGACCGCAGGCAGCGGCTGCTGGTGGTGCCGGGCGCGGGTGACGGCGCGCGCTTCTTCGGCTGGGAGGTGGCGGATGGGGCGGCGCTCGATGCCCTCGCAGCGCGGCTGGAGGGCATGGGCGTTGCGGTCGCGCGGGGTGATGCGGGGCTGGCGGCGCAACGGCGGGTGGCGGGGCTGGTCGTCACCGAGGATCCGCTCGGCAGCCGGCTGGAGATCGTCCATGGGGCGGAGGTGACGGCGGAGCCCTTCCGCCCGGGGCGCTGCATCAGCGGCTTCCGCACCGGGCCGCTCGGCATGGGGCATGCGGTGCTGACCGTGCCGCGGATCGAGGCGGTGCTGCCCTTCTACCGGGATGTGCTGGGCTTCGGCGTGTCGGACTTCGTCACCCATCCGTTCAGGGCGACCTTCCTGCACGTCAATCCGCGGCACCATTCGCTGGCGCTGACCGAGACCGGGCAGGCCGGGCTGCATCACCTGATGCTGGAGCTGTTCAGCCTCGACGATGTGGGCCAGGGCCATGACCTGGCGATGTTGGAGGAGGGGCGGGTCGCGACCGGCCTCGGGCGGCACACCAACGACTTCATGACGAGCTTCTATGCGCGGACGCCGGGGGGATTCCTGGTGGAGTATGGCTGGGGCGGGCGGGTGATCGACCCGGCCGCCTGGACGCCGGTGGAGATGAGTTCGGGGCCGAGCCTGTGGGGGCATGAGCGGCATTGGGGGCCGCCCGCGATGCGGGAGGAGGCGCAGCGGATGCGGCTGAAGGCGGCCGCCGATGGCGAGCGGGCGCCGGTGCAGGTGCTGCCGGGGAACCATACCCTCATGCCGGGGGAATGCGCCTGGTGGGACCAGCTGAGGGCCGCGGAGTGATGCGGCCGGAGCGGCGACTCCCCTCCCCGCGCGCCATGGTCGTCGCGCCGCAGCCGGAGGCGGTGGAGGCGGGTGCGGCGATGCTGGCCGCGGGCGGCAATGCGCTGGATGCGGCGCTGGCCTGTGCGATCACCCAGGGCGTGGTCGACCCGATGATGTGCGGCATCGGCGGCATCGCCACCTTGCAGGTCCTCGACCCCGCGAGCGGGACGCATACCGTGCTCAATGGGCTGGGGACCTGCCCGGGGGCGGCGCGGCCGGATATGTGGGCGGCGGATTTCCTCGGCGAATGCCCGGACGGGTTCGGCTACCGCGTGCGGGGCTATGCGAACGAGTGCGGGGCGAAGGCCGTGACCGTGCCGGGGGCGGTGCGGGTCTTCGCCGAAGCGCATGCGCGGCTCGGGCGGAAACCTTGGGCCAGCCTGTTCGGGGCGGCGATCGGCTTCGCCACGGAGGGCTGGATCATCCGGCCGCATGTGCAGGCGATGTTCAGCCTCGACGAGCGGCCCTATGGGCGGATGAGCTATCCGGAGAAGCTCGGCCACACAGAGGACGGGCGGCGGCTCTACCTGCGGGAGGATGGGACGCCGAAGCGGCTCGGGGAGGTGGTGCGCAACCCGGAGCTGGCGGCGACGCTGCGCGTGCTTGCCGATGGCGGGGCGGAGGATTTCTACCAGGGGCGGATCGCGCGGGCGATCGTCGCGGCGATGGAGGCGCGGGGCGGGCTGATCGCGGCCGGGGACCTCGAGGGGTTCCGGGTGGCGGAGGGGGCGCCGTTGCGGGTGCCGTACCGGGGGTATGAGCTGGCGCTGCCGGAGCCGCCGGCGGGGGGTGTCGTCGTCGGGGAGATGCTGCGAATCCTGGAGCGGTTCGACCTCGTGGCGCTCGGGCATAATTCGCCGGACTACATCGCGGTGGTGGCGGAGGCGATGAAGATCGCCGGGATCGACAAGGAGGCGCATGTCGGCGACCCCGCCTTCCAGGATGTGCCGGTCGGGCGGCTGCTGTCGGATGGGTATGCCGATGACTGCGCGGCGCGCATCCGGCGGGGAGAGCGGGCCTCGCTGACCCGGGCGGGGAGCGATGCGCCGAACACCACGCATGTCTCCTGCGTCGATGCCGACGGCATGATGGTGTCGATGACGCATACCCTCGCCGTGCCCTCGGGCCTCATCGTGCCGGGGATGGGGTTCATGCTGAACGGGGCGATGAACTGGATGGACCCGCGGCCGGGGCGGGCTGGCTCCATCGCGCCGGGGAAGCGGCGGTATTCGTCGATGACGCCGACGATCGTGCTGCGGGAGGGGAAGCCCGTCGTGACGCTCGGGGCGCCGGGCGGGGCCTGGATCACCGTCGCCGTCGCGCAGGTGCTGCTCAACCTGCTCGACTGGGGGATGGGGATGCAGGAGGCGGTGATGGCGCCGCGCTTCTCGGCGACGAGCGAGACCATCGACCTGTCCAACCGCATCCCCCGCGCGACGGAGCGGGCCTTGCAGGGGATGGGTTATGCGACGAAGCGGAGCTACCAGAGCTACGCCTTCGCCGGCGTGCATGGCATCGCCGTCTGGGACGGCACCGCCGAGGGCGGCGCCGATCCGCAGCGGGATGGGTATGCGGCGGGGGTCTAGCGGTACCCCGGATCGGTGAGGTTGGTCAGCGGGAAGGAGCTGTGGACGTGCGGCTGCACGACCGGTGCGACGGGGTGCAGGTAGCTGCCGTCGAGCTGGCCGAAGCTGGTCACGCCGAGCAGGCCGAGGACGCCATGCACCTCGTCCTGCAGGATGCGGAACATCCGGGCGACGCCAGCCTCGCCGGCCGCGGCCAGGGCGTAGCAGTACATGCGGCCCATGCCGACCAGCTCGGCGCCGAGGATGATGGCCTTCACGATGTCGGTGCCGCGGACGAAGCCGCCATCGATCCAGACCTTGGCGCGGCCATCGACCGCCTTCACCACCTCGGGCAGGACGTCGATGGAGCCGCGGCCGTGGTCAAGCTGGCGGCCACCATGGTTGGAGACATAGACGACCTCGACGCCGTGCTCGACGACGAGCACCGCATCCTCGGCGGTGGCGATGCCCTTAAGGGCGAGCGGGGTGTCGGGGAAGCGGTCCTTCCAGCGCTTCACGTCGTCCCAGTTCAGCGCGGCCTGGAAGTGCTGGCCGGTGGCGCGGACGCGCCAGGGCTTGACGAAGCGCTTGGCGATGTCGCGCTCGCGGCGGCTGTAGATGGCGGTGTCGACCGTCATGCAGAAGGCGTCGTAGCCGGCGCCGATGGCGCGCTGGCTGACCTCCTCGATCCAGTTCCAGTCGCCGCGGACGTAGAGCTGGAAGACCTTGGGCCCCTGCCCCGCCTGGGCCATCGGCTCGAGGCCCGGCATGGAGACGGAGGAAACCATGATGGGGACGCCGTATTCGCCCGCGGCGCGGCCGGCCGGCGCCCCGCCCTCCGGGTCGAAATTCTCGAGGCCGCCGACCGGGGCGAGCATCACCGGCAGGGTGATCGGCTTGCCGAGGAAGCGGCCGGAGACGTCGATCTCCGAGACGTCGCGCAGCACGCGGGGGCGGAAGGCGAGGCTGTCGATGCCGGCGCGGTTGCGCATCATCGTCGTCTCGGTTTCGGTGGCGCCGACGAGGTAGTCCCAATTGCCGGGGCTGAGGCGGCCCTTCGCCTCCTTGACGAATTCATGCAGTGTCTGGAAGGGGCTTTCTTCCGGTTGGGACATTGTCGGTTTCCTCCGAAGGCGTGGTTCAGGCGGCATGGCTGGATGGGGTGGCGGGCTCAGCCGCCGAGGAAGTCCTTGGTCCAGCGCTTGTAATCGGCATCGCGGGTGACGCGGCCCATGAAATCGGCGCCCGGCACGCCTTGCAGGTCGGCGGGCTGCACGCCGTCGCGGAGCGCCTTCAGCGTGTTGTAGACGGCCTGTTGGGCGGCCATGATGGGCTGGTGGCCCTGCAGCGCGATGCGGACGCCGCGGGCGGCGAGGTAGTCGCGGTCCTTCAGCTCCGTGCCCTCGATGCCGCCGAGGATGATGGGCAGGGTAGCCACCGCAGCAACGGCGTCTAACTCGGTGCGCGTCCTGATGCCGGTGTAGAACAGCGCGTCGGCGCCGCTCGCGGTATAGGCCTTGGTGCGGGCGACGGCGTCCTCCACGCCGTTGACGGAGACGACGCCGCTGCGGGCCACGATGACGAAGGAGGGGTCGTCGCGGGCGGCGAGCGCGGCGCGGACCTTGCCGAGGCCTTCCTTCAGGGAGATCAGCGTGACCTTGCCGTCGCCATGGGGGCGCGGCAGGACGGTGTCCTCCAGCGTCATGGCGGCGACGCCGGCATTCTCCAGCTCCTCCACCGTGCGCATGGCGTTGAGCGCGTTGCCGTAGCCGTGGTCGGCATCGACCAGCACCGGCAGGGTGCGGACGGCACGGCAGATGCGGCGGGCCTGCTGCGCGAACTCGCTAAGGGTGAGCACGATGAGGTCGGGGGCGCCGAGCACGGTGAGCGAGGCGGTGGAGCCGGCATACATGCCGACCTCGAAGCCGAGTTCCTCGGCGATGCGGGCCGACATCGGGTCGAAGACGGAGCCGGGATGGACGCAATGCGGGCCGGCGAGGACGGCGCGGAAGCGCTGGCGGCGGTCGGTGTTGCTGGACATGCGGCTCACTCCGGGCGGTGCAGCGTGACGGGCTGGCGCGTGGCACTGCGGCGGCCGCGTTTGAAGGCGGCGAGGACGGGAGCGACCTCGCGGATCGCGGCGACCGGGTCGGGGGCGTCGATCAAGGCGAGGTCGGCGGGGTTGCCGACTGCGATGCCGTAGTCCGGGCGGCGCATCAGCCTCGCTGACTCGGTGGTAAACATGGACCAGGTGTCGTTCAAATCGTCCGGCATCGCGTGCTGGGTGACGTTGGCGTAGAGATTGGCCATGCGGATGAGCTGGCCGTCGCCCATCGGGGTGAAGGCGTTCAGGATGTTGTTGGACGAGATCGAGCAGGTGACGCCCTGGCGGTGCAGGCGGTTGGCGTCCGCCAAGCTGCGCTCGATGCGGTGGTCCTTGTCGCGGCCGCCGAGATAGAGGTCGGTCGCGGGGAGGACGGTGAGAGCGACGCCGGCATCGGCCATGCGGCGCGCCATCTCGTCGAGTTCGGGGAGTGGCATGACGGAGAGCTTGGTCAGGTGGCCGCAGGCGACGCGGCCGCCCCAGCGGTACTGCTCCGTCAGCTCGCAGACGAGGCGGGTGTCGAGATGGGCGGCGGAGGAGCCGCTATCGACATGCATGTCGATATCGGCGTCATATTCGCGGGCCAGCTCGAAGACGCGGCGAATCTGGCCGGCGGGGTCGCTGTCGTAGGTGGGGGCGGCGCCGACGACGCGGGCGCCGTTGCGGAGCGCTGCCACCATCAGCTCGTCGGTGCCGGGGTTGTTGAGGAGGCCCTCCTGCGGCATCACGCAGATCTCGATGTCGATGGCCCATTTATAGGCATCGACCAGAGCCTTGACGCCCTCGAAGCCGCGGAGCCCGACCTTCGGGTCCACCTCGGCATGGGTGCGCATCAGCGTCGTGCCGTGGCCGATGCACTTCTCCAGCGTGCGGCGGGCGCGGTCCGTCACGTCCTCCACGGTGAAGGTATGCTTGATGGCGCTGGTGCGCTCCATCGCATGATGCGGGAAGCGGGCGGTCTCGCAGGCGCAGCGGTCGATGGTGCAGGTCTTGTCGAGGTGGATATGCGTCTCGACGAAGCCCGGGGAGACGAGGTGGCCGGCGCAGTCGATCGCTTCCGCCGCGTCGGCCGCGAAGTTTGGCGAAAGGGCGGCGATGAGGCCGTCCTTGATGCCGATATCGGTGGCGGTGCCGTCGGGCAGGCGGGCGTTGCGGAGGAGGAGGTCGAGGGCCATCAGCGCTTCTCGGCCGTGGTGGCGTAGGGGATGTTGCGGCCGCCATAGCGGCGGACGCGGATATTGGCCTGCTCGGCATGGCCGACGAAGCCTTCCAGCATGCAGAGGCGGGAGCAGGCCTCGCCGATCATGGCGCTGGCCTCGTCGGTCAGGACGCGCTGGTAGGTGACGGTCTTCAGGAACTTGCCGACCCAGAGGCCGCCGGTGTAGCGGGCCGCGCGCTGAGTCGGCAGGGTGTGGTTGGTGCCGATGACCTTGTCGCCATAGGAGACATTGGTGCGGGGGCCAAGGAAGAGGGCGCCGTAATTGGTCATGTGGCGCAGGAAGTGGTCGTCGTCGCGGGTCATCACCTGGACATGCTCCGAGGCGATGCGGTCGGCCTCGCGGACCATCTCGTCGAGGCCGTCGCAGACGATCACCTCGCCGTAGTCCTCCCAGGCCTTGCGGGCGATCTCGGCGGTCGGGAGGATGGTCAGCAGGCGCTCGACCTCGGCGATGGTCTCGCGGGCGAGTTTTTCCGAGTCCGTGAGGAGGATGGCAGGGCTGGTGGGGCCGTGCTCGGCCTGGCCGAGGAGGTCCGTCGCGCAGAGCTCGGCATCCACCGTCTCGTCGGCGATGACGAGGGTCTCGGTCGGGCCGGCGAAGAGGTCGATGCCGACGCGGCCGTAGAGCTGGCGCTTGGCCTCGGCGACGAAGGCGTTTCCGGGGCCGACCAGCATGTCGACGGCAGGGATGCTCTCCGTCCCGAGCGCCATGGCGCCGACGGCCTGGACGCCGCCGAGGCAGTAGATGACGTCCGCGCCGGCCAGGTGCTGGGCGGCGACGATGGCGGGTGCGGGCTTGCCCTTGTAGGGCGGGGCGCAGGTGACGATGCGCGGGACGCCGGCGACCTTCGCCGTCACCACGGACATGTGGGCGGAGGCGAGCAGCGGGTATTTGCCGCCCGGGACGTAGCAGCCGACGGAGTTCACCGGGATGTTCTTGTGGCCAAGCATGACGCCGGGGAGGGTTTCGACCTCGATGTCCTTCAACGCCGCCTTCTGGTGCTCGGCGAAGTTGCGGACCTGGGCCTGGGCGAACCGGATGTCCTCGAGGTCCTGGCCGGTGAGCTGGTCGAGGCACTCGCGGATCTCGGCATCGGTGAGGCGGTAGTCGACGCGGTCCCAGGCGTCGAACTTCACCGAGTATTCGCGCACGGCGGCGTCGCCGCGCTGCGCGATATCGGCGAGCAGGCCCTCGACGATGCCGCGGACCTTGGTGTCCGCATCGGCCTTGTCGGCGGCGGAGATGCTTTGCTTGAGCCAGCGGGCCATGGAGGTGTTTCCTTACTCGGCGGTCCAGCCGCCATCGATGAGCAGCGCCGAGCCCGTCATCAGGGCGGAGGCGTCGGAGGCGAGGAAGACGACAGGGCCCATCAGGTCCTGCACCTGGCCGAGGCGGCCGAGCTTGATCTTGCTCAGCACCCAGTCGGCGAATTCGGGGCGCTCGAAGAAGGGCTTCGTCATCGGCGTCTCGATGAAGGTGGGGCCGATGGTGTTGGCGCGGATGCCAAGCGGGCCGAGCTCGATGGCCATCGCCTTGGTCCAGCCCTCCATCGCCCATTTGCTGGCGCAGTAGACGCTGCGGTTGGGGCCGCCGACATGGCCCATCTGCGAGGAGACGTTGATGATGGAGCCGGGGATGCCTTCGGCGGCCATGCGGCGGGCGACAGCCTGCGCCGCGAAGAAGCAGCCGCGGAGGTTGAGCGCCTGCACGGCGTCGAAATCCTCCTCGGTGACCTCAAGGAAGGGGGCGTGGCGGGAGGTGCCGGCATTGTTGACGAAGGCGTGGAAGGCCGGGCGCGCGGCGATGGCGGCCTGGACGGCGGCGGTGTCGGCGATGTCGAGCGCCAGGGCCTCGGCCTGGCCGCCCCGGGCGCGGATGGCGGTGGCGGCGGCCTCGACCTCGGCGCCAGTGCGGGCGGCCAGCGTCACCGAGGCCCCTGCCCCGGCCAACGCGGCGGCGGCGGCGAGGCCGATGCCGCGGCCGGCGCCGGTGACGAGGGCACGGCGGCCGTCGAGGCGGAAGCTCGGGGTCTCGGGGAGAGCGGTCATCCGGGCAGGCTACACCGAGCGGCGGCGCGGTCCAGGCCCCCTTGCCAGGACTGGCCGCGCTGGGACAGCTTTCGTTCCAAGGCCGCGGCATAGGCGGCGAAGGGAGAACGTCGTCATGAATCGCCTGTTCAGCGCGCTCGCGGGCGCAGCGCTAAGCCTGTTCGCGTCATCGGCCCTGGTTCCACCCGCCTTGGCGCAGACGCGCTGGGTGATGGCGACGCCCTATGCGGAGGCGAATTTCCATACGCGCAACGTCCGCGCCTTCCTGGCCGATATCGAGCAGGCGACGGGCGGGCGGCTGGCCGTGCAGGCGCACCACAACGGGACGCTGCTGGCGATGCCGCAGATCAAGCGCGGGGTGCAGACCGGGCAGGTGCAGCTCGGCGAGATCCTGCTCTCGGCCTATGGCAACGAGGACCCGTTCTTCGAGGTGGATAGCGTGCCCTTCCTCGCCGATACCGTCGAGGCGGCGGGGGCGCTGCACCGGGCGACGGAGCCCTATATCCGGGCGCGCTTCGAGCGGCAGGGGCTGACCCTGCTCTACATGGTCAACTGGACCGGGCAGGGATTCTATACGCGGGAGCCGCTGCAATCCGTCGAGGCGCTGAAGGGGACGCGGATGCGGGCCTTCAACAACCTGACCTTCCGCTTCGCCGAGTTGCTGGGGGCGCAGCCGGTGACGGTGCAGGTGCCGGAGATTCCGCAGGCCTTCGCCACCAATGTGATCAATGTGCTCTTCACCTCGGCGCAGACGGGGGTGGATGCGAGCGTCTGGGACTTCGCGCGCCACTTCACCGATGTGGGCGGGATGCGGCCGCGCAATGCGGTCTTCGCCAACAGCCGGGCGTTGGCCACGCTCGATGCGGCGCAGCGGGCGGCGGTGATGGAGGCGGCGAAGCGGGCCGAGGCGCGCGGGGCGGAGTATTCGCGGGAGGCGGAGGTGGAGATGGTGGGCAAGCTGCGGAGCCATGAGGTGCAGGTGGCCGCGGTGGCGCCGGCGATGCAGGCGCAGCTTCGCGCGATCGGCGAGGTGCAGACGCGGGAATGGCTCGGCCGGGCGGGGAGCGAGGGCGGCCAGATGCTGGAGCGGTACCGCGCCCTACTCAGTCGGTGAGCTGGGCCGCATAGTGCGGCGCAGCATCGGTGGAGGATGGGGCGATGGTGGCATTGGTGACGGGTGCGCAGCAGGGAATCGGGCGGGCCTGTGCCCTCGCCCTTGCTGCGGCGGGGCATGATGTCGCCATCAACTGGCTCGATGACCGGGCGGCGGCGGAGGCTGTCGCCGAGGGTGTGCGGGCGGCGGGGCGCAAGGCGGCGCTGGTGCAGGGTGATGTCGGGGCGGGGGCCGCGGCCTGTGCGGCGCTGGTCGGGGAGGCTGCGGCGGCGCTCGGGACGGTCGAGGTGCTGGTCAACAATGCGGGGATCTTTCCGCGGGTCGAATTTCTTGAGATGGAGGAGCGACAATGGGACCAGGTCTTCGCCGTCAACCTCAAGGGGAGCGTGTTCTGTGCGCAGGCGGCCGCCCGAGCGATGGTGGCGGGGGGCGTGAAGGGCTGCATCGTCAACCTAGCCTCCTCCGCGGTGCGGGGGACGCCGGTTGGGGTGCATTACAGCGCGACGAAGAATGGCGTGGTGGGCATCAACCGTTCCATGGCGCTGGCGCTGGCGCCGCATGGCATCCGGGTGAATGCGATCGCGCCGGGGCTGACGGATACGGCGCAGCCGCGCTACGGCAATAGCGACGAGGAGGTGCGGGCGATGGGGGCCGCGCTGCCGCTCGGGCGGCTGGGGCGGCCGGAGGATATCGCCGACATGGCCGTCTTCCTGGCCTCGCCCGGAGCGGCGTGGATCACCGGGCAGGTCTATCATGTGAACGGCGGCGGCTACATGCCGTGATCATTCCAGCAGCAGGTTGCGGAGGCGCTCCAGGCGCGAGGCGTTGAGGCCGAGGCCGCGCTCCAGCAGCAGCGGCATCGCGCCGCCATGGGCCTCCACGGCGGCGTCGAGGGCGGCTTCCAGCAGTTCGGGATGGGTGGCGTAGAGGGCGTCGGCCAAGGGCTTCGGCGTCCCGGGGGGCAGGGCCAGGTCGCGGCGCCAGATGCGGTCAGTGGCGCGGTAGTCCTCCATCGCCGTCTCGCGGCTGGCGCCGAGGGCGGTGAGGATCAGCGCAGCGGCGAGGCCGGTGCGGTCCTTGCCGGCGGAGCAATGAAAGAGCAGCGCATGCCGCTCCGGCTCCAGCAGCAGGTCGAAGAGGCCGCGATAGGCGCTGATGAAGCGGGTGCCGTAGTCGAGATAGGCGCGGCGGAGGAGGTCCACCACATCCTCACCCGTCGACAGCTCGCGTCGCATGAGGTCGGCGAGCGAGGCGCCGACGGTCGGCTCGATGGGCAGGTGGATGCGCTCGGCGCCCGTGGGCAGGCGGGAGGGGCGATGGGCGGCTTCCTCGACGCCGCGGAGGTCACAGACGGTCCGCAAGCCGAGGCTGGCGATGGTCTCCACGTCGCGCTCGGTGAGGTGGGCAAGGGTTGCGGAACGGTAGAGGTGGCCGAGGCGGAGGCGGCGGCCATCGGCCATCTGCCAGCCGCCGAGGTCGCGGAGGTTGGAGGCGCCGTCGAGGGGGATGGCGATGGGAAGGTCTTCGGGCATAGGGGGCTCCTCGGCGGCGTCGGGGCGGTTGTAGCAGGTTTTGGAGCGAGCTTGAGGGGTGGCGCCCTGCGGAGGGCGGTTGACGCCAGGCGAAAGCGGCAGGGACACTCCATCCAACAACCCAGGAGGAATGCCCATGACCGGATCATCACTCTTCGACCTCAGCGGCAAGATCGCCATCGTCACCGGCGGGTCGCGTGGCATCGGCCGGGCCATCGCCGAGCGGATGGCGGAGCATGGGGCGAAGGTGGTCGTCTCCTCCCGCAAGCTCGATGCCTGCCAGGTCGTGGTTGATGCGATCAAGGCGAAGGGTGGCGAGGCGGTGGCCATGGCCTGCAACATCGGGCGGAAGCCGGAGCTGCAGGCGCTGGCGGACGAGACCATCTCGCGCTGGGGCGGCGTCGATATCCTGGTCTGCAACGCGGCGATCAATCCGCATTTCGGGCCGGCCATGGGCATCCCCGACGAGGTCTTCGACAAGATGATGGCGACCAACATCAAGTCGAACATGTGGCTTTCCCACATGTGCATCCCGAGCATGGAGGCGCGCGGGGGCGGCGCGATCGTCATCATCTCCTCGATCGGGGGATATCGCGGCTCGGTCAACCTCGGCGCCTATGCGATCACCAAGGCGGCGGACCTGCAGCTGGCGCGGAACTTGGCCTGCGAGTGGGGGCCGAAGAACATCCGGGTGAACTGCATCGCGCCGGGGCTCGTCAGGACCGATTTCGCGCGGGCGCTGTGGGAGGACCCGGCGAACTACAAGAAGCGGACGCGGGACACCCCGCTGAAGCGGATCGGCGAGCCGGACGAGATCGCGGGGGCAGCCGTCTTCCTCGCCTCGCCAGCGGGGAGCTTCATGACCGGGCAGAGCATGATCATTGACGGCGGGGTAACCTGCGGCGCGCCGGCCAACCCGGAGGATTAGCAGGTGGCGCGGGGATTGCTAGGGGGAGTCACGCAGTCTCCGTGGCGGGAGGCGCCGTGCGAGACTGCCATGACTGGCACGGTGCGCCTCGGTTTCGAAATGTTGCTGCCCGCGGCGAGAGCTTGATGAATCGTGGCTTCGGGCTACGAGCAGCATGTCATGAAGTGTCACAGACGGCATGACCCGTGGCGATTTGCCCTAGCCGCGACGAACGCCGACTTTGACTTGGCAAAGTCGTTCGGCAATGGTCCGGTGAGGGCCGGACCCCTGCCCTCCCCTTCCCGTGATTTGCAGTCTACAGGGCCGCGGTGCGCCGCAGCAATAAAAGTTTACCGCAATCGATTGGCCCATTCCGCACACTGTCCGCGTTGCCATCTGACTGGCAGCGCTTGCAGGGGCGGCCGATGAACAGCATGCAGGACATCTTCGCCGATTATGCCCGGGGTTATGAGTCCCGGCGCGAAACAGACATGTCCATTTCGGAATATCTGGAAGGCTGCCGGAAGGATCCGGGTTACTACGCGAGTGCCCCCGAACGTATCCTCAAAGCGATCGGTGAACCGACCGTGGTGGATACCGCGAAGGATGTGCGGCTCGGACGGATCTTCCTGAACCGGACCATCCGCGTCTATCCGGCCTTCTCCGAATTCTACGGCATGGAGGAGACGATCGAGCGGATCGTCGGCTTCTTCCGCCATGCCGCCCAGGGGCTGGAGGAACGGAAGCAGATCCTCTACCTGCTTGGGCCGGTGGGCGGCGGCAAGTCCTCGCTCGCCGAGCGGCTGAAGGCGCTGATGGAGCAGGAGCCCATCTACGTGCTGAAGGCGGGCGACGAGATGAGCCCGGTCTTCGAGAGCCCGCTTGGCCTGTTCGACCCGGAGCGGATGGGACCGGTGCTGGAGGATCGCTACGGCATCCCTCGCCGACGCCTCACCGGGCTGATGAGCCCCTGGGCACTCAAGCGGCTGGATGCCTTCGGCGGCGACATCTCGCAGTTCCGGGTGGTGAAGGTCAGGCCCTCGCGGCTCCGGCAGATCGCCATCGCCAAGACCGAGCCGGGCGACGAGAACAACCAGGACATCTCCTCGCTGGTCGGCAAGGTGGATATCCGCAAGCTCGAGATGTTCGGACAGAACGATCCGGATGCTTACAGCTTCTCGGGCGGGCTGAACCGGGCGAACCAGGGCGTCCTGGAATTCGTCGAGATGTTCAAGGCGCCGATCAAGATGCTGCATCCGCTGCTGACGGCGACGCAGGAGGGCAACTATATCGGCACCGAGAATATCGGCGCCCTGCCCTTCCAGGGCATCATTCTGGCCCATAGCAACGAGTCGGAGTGGCAGAGCTTCAAGAACAACAAGAACAACGAAGCCTTCATCGACCGCATCTACGTCATCAAGGTGCCCTACTGCCTGCGGGTCACCGAGGAGCAAAAGATCTACGATAAGCTGGTCTCCTCGTCGGAGCTGTCGGCCGCGCCCTGCGCCCCGGCGACGCTCGAGATGCTGGCGCGGTTCACGGTGCTCTCGCGGCTGAAGAAGCACGAGAACTCCAACGTCTACGCCAAGATGCGGGTCTATGACGGCGAGTCGCTCAAGGAGACCGACCCCAGGGCGAAGAACCTGCAGGAATATCGGGACGCGGCAGGCCCCGACGAGGGGATGGAGGGGGCCTCGACCCGCTTCGCCTTCAAGGTGCTGGCGGCGGCCTTCAACTACGACACGACCGAGATCGCGGCCGACCCCGTCCACCTGATGTACGTCCTGGAGCAGACGATCCGGCGCGAGCAGCTGCCGGACGAGACGGAGAAGCGCTACCTCGAGTTCATCAAGGGCGAGCTGGCGCCGCGCTACGCCGAGTTTATCGGCAACGAGATCCAGAAGGCCTATCTCGAGTCGTACAACGACTACGGGCAGAACCTCTTCGATCGCTACGTGGCCTATGCCGATGCCTGGGTCGAAGACATGGACTTCAAGGACCCCGATACCGGCCAGATGATGAACCGGGAGCTGCTGAACCAGGAGCTCACCAAGATCGAGAAGCCGGCCGGCATCGCCAACCCGAAAGACTTCCGCAACGAGGTGGTGAAATTCGCCCTCCGCGCCCGGGCAAACCGGGGCGGGCGGAACCCCTCCTGGACCTCCTACGAGAAGATCCGTGAGGTGATCGAGCGGCGCATGTTTAGCCAGGTGGAGGACCTGCTGCCGGTGATCTCCTTCGGCTCCAAGAAGGATGGCGAGAGCGAGAAGAAGCACGGGGAATTCGTGCAACGCATGGTCTCCCGGGGTTATACCGAGAGACAGGTCCGCCGGCTTGTCGAATGGTACATGCGCGTGAAGCAGGCCGGCTGACCCAGAACTGGACCGCGAGGCGCCTGCTCGATGCAGATTCTGGATCGCCGCCTGAACCCAAGCGGCCGTAGCCTGCCCAACCGCCAGCGCTTTCTGCGCCGGGCGAAATCCCTGGTGCAGGAGGCGGTGCGGGATGCCTCGGCGAAGCGGGACATCCGCAGCGCCGACGAGGGGGGGGAGGTCTCGATCCCCCTCCATGGCATCCGCGAGCCGAGCTTCCACCACGGCTCCGGCGGCAGCCGCGACCATGTGCTGCCGGGGAACAAGGAGTACCGCGAGGGAGACGAAATCCAGCGGCCACCGAGCGGGGGCGGCGGCGGTGGCTCCGAGGGCTCCCCCGAGGGTGGGGGGGAGGATGCCTTCCGCTTCGTCCTCACGCGGGAGGAGTTCCTCTCGCTCTTCCTCGACGACTTGGAACTGCCGGACCTCGCCAAGCGAAGGCTGGTCGAGGGGGCGGATCCGGCCTGGCACCGGGCGGGGTATTCGGTGGCGGGGACGCCCTCGAACCTGTCGCTGGCCCGGACCATGCGGAACAGCCTGTCGCGTCGCATTGCGCTGAAGCGGCCGAAGCCCGAGGCGGTGGCGGCGCTGGAGGCGGAGATCGCTGCGCTGGAGGGGCAGCCCGGCAGCGAGGAGCAGGTCGCCAAGCTGAAGGCGGAGCTGGCGATCCAGCTCAGGCGCAGCCAGCGCATCCCCTGGATCGACCCGATCGACGTGCGCTACCGGCGCTTCGAGCCGGTCCCCCGCCCGGTGGCGCGGGCCGTCATGTTCTGCCTGATGGATGTCTCGGGCAGCATGACCGAGGACATGAAGGACCTCGCCAAGCGCTTCTACACGCTGCTCTATATCTTCCTGCAGCGGCGCTACAAGCATGTGGATATCGTCTTCATCCGCCATACGCACGAGGCGGCGGAGGTGGACGAGCAGACCTTCTTCCACAGCCGTGAGACGGGTGGGACCCTGGTGTCCACCGCGTTGGAGGAGATGCGGAAGGTGGTGGCGGACCGCTACCCGCCGACGGAATGGAACATCTATGCGGCGCAGGCCTCGGATGGCGACAATGCCGCGGGCGACAGCCAGCGTACGGCCCGGCTGCTGATCGACGAGGTGCTGCCGGCCTGCCAGTACTACGCCTATATCGAGGTCGGGCGCGACGGCGAGCATGGCATGCCGGGCTTCCCGCGAGGTCCCACGGATTTGTGGCGGACCTACGAGCAATTGGTCAGCGCCGGCGCGCCGATGGCGATGAAGAAAGTGCGCAACCGGCGGGACATCTTCCCCGTCTTCCGCGAGCTCTTCGCCAAACGCGGCTTGCTGGAGGAAGCCAAGGCATGAACGCGCCCGTATCGACGCCCGGTCTGCTCTACGAAGGGGCGGACTGGGACTTCTCCACCCTCATGCGCATCCATGATGCCTGCGAGAAGGTGGCGGTCCGCGACCTGGGGCTCGACTTCTATCCGAACCGGATCGAGATCATCAGCGCGGAGCAGATGCTGGATGCCTATGCCAGCACCGGCCTGCCGCTCTTCTACCGGCACTGGTCATTCGGCAAGCAGTTCGCCCAGCACGAGGCGCTGTACCGCAAGGGGCTGCGGGGCCTCGCCTATGAGATCGTCATCAACTCCGACCCTTGCCTCTCCTATGTGATGGAGGAGAACACCGCGACACTGCAGGCGCTGGTGATCGCGCATGCGGCCTTCGGTCACAACCACTTCTTCAAGAACAACCGCATCTTCCGCGAGTGGACGGATGCCAAGGGCATCCTCGACTACCTCGAATTCGCCAAGGGCTACATCGCGGATTGCGAGGACAAGCATGGCGAGATCGCGGTCGAGCGGGTGCTCGACTCGGCGCATGCGCTGATGAATTACGGCGTGCACCGGCATCACCGCCGGACCATCGACCTGCGCTCCGAGGAACAGCGCGAGCGTGAGCGCCGGGCGCATGACGAGCGGATGTACAACGTCCTCTGGAGCACCTTGCCGGAGCGGGCGAACCAAGCGATCGGCGCCGACGAGGTGGAGCGGCGGCGGGCGATGCTGCAGCTGCCGCAGGAGAACGTCCTTTACTTCCTCGAGAAGTCGGCGCCTCGGCTGGCGCCCTGGCAGCGTGAGGTCATCCGCATCGTCCGCAACGTGGCGCAGTACTTCCACCCGCAGCGGCAGACCAAGATGATGAACGAGGGGTGCGCGACCTATGTGCACCATCGCATCCTCAACACGCTGCACCGCGAGGGGCAGCTGAGCGACGGGGCGCTGCTGGAGGCGCTGCACTCGCATACGAGCGTCATCATGCAGCCGGACTTCGACGATCCGCGCTATTCGGGCATCAATCCCTATGCGCTCGGCTTCGCCATGATGGAGGATATCGAGCGCATCTGCCGCGAGCCGACCGAGGAAGACCGGGAGTGGTTCCCCGATTTCGCCGGCAGCGGGGACCCGATGCCAACCTTGCGCTATGGCTGGTCCGAGTTCCGCGACGAGAGCTTCATCCTGCAATTCCTCAGCCCGCACCTGATGCGGAAGATGAAGTTCTTCCACCTGAAGGACGATGCGGCGCAACCGGTGCTCCGCGTCGATGCCATGCATGACGAGCGTGGCTACCGCCGGCTGCGGCGGGCGCTGGCCAAGCAGTACGACCCGGCCTGGATGGACCCGGATATCCAGGTGGTGGATGTGGACCTCGCCGGCGACCGGCGGCTGATCCTGGAGCACCGGGTGCAGGACGGGCGGCTGTTGGAGGAGCAGGAGGCGCGGCAGGTGCTGCGGCACCTGGCGAGCCTCTGGAGCTACGACGTGCTGCTGCGCGAGGTTGATCCGGCGACGGGAGCGAGCCTTCGGGAGCATGCGGTGTCGCCGCCGCGGTAGGGTTGTGGCGGCGGGAGGTGGCCGCTAGTTTCGCGGCAACAACTGCCGGAGAGCCGCATGTCCGCTTACACCAGCCCCGGCGCCGCGCGGGGCGGCGATCTCGATGCCGTCCTCCTCGTCGCGCGCATCGCCATGGTCGTGCTGTTTCCGATCAGCGCCTATTTCAAGATCATCGGCTGGCCCGGCATCGTCGGGATGCTGACGCAGCAGGGGGCGCCGCTGCCCTATCTAGGCGGCATCGTGGCGGTGCTGGCGGAGACGGTGTTCCCGCTGCTCATCATCCTCGGGCTGTGGACGCGCTGGGCCGCCTTCGGACTGATCCTCTACACGCTCGGGACCAATGTCATCGCGCACCGGTTCTGGGAATTCGAGGGACCGGCGCAGATGGCCCAGATCTTCAGCTTCTTCAAGAATCTGGCGATGTGCGGCGGCTTCCTGCTGCTGGCCTGGATCGGCCCGGGGCGGCACGCGGTGCAGCCGCGTCCCTGAGCGGAAGGCGCTGATGTAGAACTCGAGGGTTCCAAGGGCCCTTCGGCCCTTGGCGGGGTGAGTTTGAGAGGGGCAGCGCTCCTCTCAAGCAGCGGCGGCCAAAGTTGCCTTCATGAACCCATCCAGCTGCGTCTGATCCACCCAGCGCAGCACCGCGGTGATCCCCGCACCCGGATCGACCCAGGTGATGTTGCCGCCTGCTCCGGAAAAGCACCAGCTCCGCGGGCCGGCGGAGGGCCAGCGGGTACGGCCGGTGTTCAGCCACCAGAGCAGGCCGTAATGCGGGTTGAGGGCGCAGGGTGTGGTGCATTGGGCGACCCAGCCCTCCGGCAGCAGGCGCCGGCCCTCCCAGACCCCATCCTGCAGGGTGAGCTGGCCGATCAGCGCTTGGTCCTCGGCATGGATAAAGACGCCGCCGCCCCAGTGGCCGCCGCCGGAGACGCTCTGGACACGGCGGCCCTCCACCTCGACCCAGGAGGTCTCGTAACCGAGCCAGCGCCAGTCCTGCGAGGCGCCGATCGGGCGCATGATGCGCTCGGCGAAGACCTCCGGCAGCGGGCGGCGGAAGAGGCGGAGCAGGGCGAGGGAAAGGCGGTTCACCCGGACGTCGTTGTATTCCCAGTACTCGCCGGGCTTGTGGAGGGGGCGGGCGAGGCCCTTCTTCCCCTGCCCTTCCACGCCGAGGTTGCGGCCGCGGTCGATGAGGTCGGACTTGCCGAACAGCGTGCCTTCCCACTCCGAGGTGTTGGTCAGCATGTGGCGCCAGGTGATGGGGGCGTTCTGCGGGCCGTCGAAGCCGCCGTCATCGACGAGGTCGCGGACCGGGGCGTCGAGATCGGGGATGAGGCGGTCGCCATGGGCGAGGCCGGCGAGCAGGGCGAGGTAGGACTTCGCCACCGAGAAGGTCATGTCGACGCGGTGCGTGTCGCCCCACTCGGCGACCCGGCGGCCGTGATGGAGGATCAGCCCGTTGGGGGCGCCGCGCGGGGCGACGGGGCCGATGATGGCGTTGTCCGGCGGCGGCTCGAAGAAGCCCGCCTCGAGGTGGGCGCGGATGTCCCGTGGCCAGGGGGACTCGTGCGACAGGGCGAAGTCGACGGCGGGGGCGAAGGCAGGAAGTGTGGGCATGCGGCGAAGGTATCACGCCCTGTCGGATAGGGCGCCAGGGGACGGGAGACGCGTTCCCACGGCGGCGTGATCTCCTTTACATGGCGCTGCGTTGCGCAAGGCGCACCACCGGAGGATATGCATGCCGCAGGGCCAGACTGCCGCCCCACCGAACTCCACTCTCGTCCGAGTCGCGGAATGGCTGAGGCCGCGGCGGCGGCTGGTACCCGTCGAGCGGCTGGCAGGGCCGGCGGGGCCGGCGGAGGCGGCGGTGCGCGCCCTGGCGCAGGCAGTGCCGATGGCTGGGGAGACGCTCCTCTGCCGGACGCTCGGGCGGCACAAGATGCTGGTCGATGCGGGCGACTTCACCCATGCGCCGCACCTCGCCATGGATGGGTTCTGGGAGTGGTGGACGACACGCTTCCTGGCGGAACGACTGAAGCCGGGGCAGGTCTTCGTCGATGGCGGGGCCTGCTACGGCTATTTCAGCCTGCTGGCGGCGGAGCTGGTGGGACCGGCGGGAAAGGTTCTTGCCTTCGAGCCGCATCCGCGCTCGGCGGGGCTTCTGCGGCAGAACCTAGCGCTCAATGGCCTGGAAGGCCGGGCGCAGGTGGAGGAGGTGGCGCTGGCCGGGGCGAGTGCGGGGCGGGTGATGCGCTTCGCCCTGCCGGAAGGCAGCCCGATGAACGCACATCTGCTGCCGGAGGATCTGGCGGGGAGCGGGCTGGGCACGATGCGCGGGCCGGGGCTGGCGTTGGTGCCGACGCGGCCGCTCGACCGCCATGCCGGGGCTGGCGTTGGTGCCGACGCGGCCGCTCGACCGCCATGCCGGGGCGAAGCCGGATGTGGTGAAGCTCGACCTTTGCGGGGCGGAGGAGGCAGCCTTCGCCGGAATGCAGGGGGTGATCGAGGCCAATCCGGCGGTGCAGGTGCTGCTCTGCTTCAACCCGGTGCGGTCGGCGGCGCCGGCGGATTTCCTGGAGCGGCTTGCGGGGCAGTTCCGGCTGCGGCGGCTGACGGCGCAGGGCGAGGCGCAGGACTGCACGCCCGCCGAGGCGATGGGCGGGGGGGATGTGATGCTGTACCTGGCACGCTGAACGGCGTGCCGTAAGGGTTTCAGCTCGCGGCAGCCTGGCGGCCGGGGGACGGCGCGGGCAGCTCGATCTCGATGGCAAGCGTCGACATGTCGCCGCCGCGGTCGAGGTCGAGCTTCACCTTGCCTGGGTCGATCGCCACGTAGCGGGCGACGACCGCCACCAGCTCCTGCTGGAGCTTCGGCAGGAAATCCTCCCGCGTGCGGCCGATGCGCTCATGGGCGAGCACGATCTGCAGGCGCTCCTTGGCGGCGGAGGCGCTGGGAGGCGCCTCCTCCTTGCGGGCGGCGCGGAAATAATCGAGCCAGCTCATCAGGCGGCCCTCCCCCCGAACAGACGCCGGAACAGGCCGGGCTTCTTGTCCGGCTCCAGGAAGCGGTGCGGCAAGTCCTCGCCGAGGAAGCGGCCGACGGCATCCTTGTAGGCCTGCCCCGCGACGCTCTCGGTATCCATGATGACCGGCGTGCCGGTGTTGGACGCCTTCAGCACGCTCTCGTTCTCGGGGACGACGCCGAGCAGGGGGATGGCGAGGATCTCCCGCACATCCTCGAGCTTCAGCATCTCGCCGCGCTCGACCCGGTTCGGGTCGTAGCGGGTGACGAGGAGGTGCTCCTTCACCTTGTCCTTCTTCTCCTCGGCGCGCTTCGACTTGGATTGCAGCACGCCGAGGATGCGGTCGCTGTCCCGGACCGAGGAGACTTCCGGGTTGGTGACGACGATGGCTTGGTCGGCGAAGTAAAGGGCGAGGAGGGCGCCCTTCTCGATGCCGGCGGGGCTGTCGCAGAGGATGTAGTCGAAGTCGGCCGAGAGCTCCTCGATGATGGTCGAGACGCCCTCGCGTGTGAGCGCGTCCTTGTCACGGGTCTGGCTGGCGGGCAGAATCGCCAGCGTATCAACGCGCTTGTCGCGGATCAGCGCCTGGTTGAGGCGCGCTTCGCCCTGGATGACGTTGACGATGTCGAAGACCACACGGCGCTCGACGCCCATGATGAGGTCGAGGTTGCGCAGGCCGACGTCGAAATCGATCACCACGGTCTTCTTGCCCCGTTGCGCGAGGCCGGTGGCGAAGGCGGCGCTGGTCGTGGTCTTGCCGACGCCTCCCTTGCCGGAGGTGACAACGATCACTTGCGCCATGGACGCATCCCCCTCATCCCCATAGTCATCCCATCACCCGAGCGGCGCGAACCGCATCTCCTCGCCCTCGAGCCGCACCTGCGTCGGCTTGCCGATGGGCGCGTCGCCGAGCCCCTCGCGCACCGCGTAGAAGCCGGCGATGGCGACGAGTTCCGGGTCGAAATTCAGCGCGAAGATCCGCGCCGTCGCATCGTCCGCGGCGCCGGCGACGGCGCGGCCGCGGAGTGCTCCGTATACATGTATGTTGCCGTCGGCAATTATCTCCGCGCCGGGATTGACGGTCGCGGTGACGATGAGGTCCGCTCCCTGGGCGTAGATTCGCTGGCCGGAGCGGACTGGCTCGGTCACCAGCATGGCGGCGCGGCCGGATCCGGAGAAATCGGGGCGCGGGGCGGCTTCGACCGCGGCCGGCGGCACGGCGGCCTCGGGCGGCGGGGCAGCGGGCTCCGTTTCGGCGCCACCGACGGCGCGGAGCGGGGGGAGGCCTGCATGTTGCGCGGCCTGCTTCATCGCCTGGCTGCCGCCGGAGGTGCCGATGGGCACGATCTCCAGCTTGTGCAGCCCCTCGACGAGGCCGCGGAAATTCACCTCCTCCGGCGCCGCCTCGAGATCGGCGAGGCCGATGACGATGGGGGCGAAGCGGAGGAAGCCGGGGGCGCGGCGGAACTGGTCGCCGAGTGCGGGCAGCACGGCTTCCGGCCGCGGGTCCAGCAGGCGCAGGACGAGCAGGTTGAAATTGCCGGCCCGGAGGCGGAAGGCTTCTGGAAGCGTCTGGCTGCTCAAGGCGCTCTCGGACCTGGCTGCGGCGTGGAGGTTGCGGTCCTCATGTCTATAGCGGCGCGGCGGCGAGGGGCGAAGCCCGAATACGCCGAAGCATCACGGATTGGCGTCGCGGCTGGCCGGTTCATAATGCCGGGGCAACCCGGGAGCGTGACGTGCCGCCTTCTGCCTTCATCGATGCCTGCCGACTCGGCGGGGCCGCGGCGTGAGCCGGCCGCCCATCGGCACCCGCGCCGACTACCGCTGGTTCACCGCCATCCCAACCCGCTGGATGGACAACGACGTCTATGGCCATGTGAATAACGTCACCTATTACAGCTGGGTCGATACGGCGGTGGCGCAGTTCCTGATCGCGCAAGGGGTGCTCGACCTGAAGGCCAGCAGCGAGGTCGGGCTGGTGGTGGATACCGGCTGCCGCTACTTCGCGCCGATCGCCTTCCCCGATTCCGTGACCTGCGGGGTGCGGTGCGGGCGGCTCGGTACCAGCTCGATCCGCTACGAGATCGGCATCTTCCGCAACGATGAAGAGCAGGCGAGCGCCGAGGCGCATTTCATCCATGTCTATGTGGCGAGGGCGGAGCAGGGGCGGAGCGTGCCCCTCCCCGCCCGGCTGCGCGAGGCGGCGACGCGACTGCTGATGCCAACCCCTGCAGGAGACGCCTGATGCCCGAATTGAGCCGACTTGCCATCCTCGACGACTACCAGGGCGTGGCGCTGACGCGCGGGCCCTGGGACCGTCTGCCGGAGGGGCTGACTATCGAGGTGTTCCGCGACACCGTCACCGATCCAGAGGCGCTGGTGACGCGCCTCCTGCCCTTCGACGCCATCCTCATCATGAGGGAGCGCACGCCCTTCCCACGGGCGCTGCTGGAGCGGCTGCCGAACCTGCGGCTGCTCATCACCACGGGCGCGCGGAACCGGAGCGTCGATCTGGAGGCGGCCGCCGAGCGGGGGGTGACGGTCTGCGGGACGCCAAGCTTCGGCCATCCGACGGTCGACCTCACCTGGGGGCTGATCCTCTCGCTGCTACGGCGCATCCCGGAGCAGCAGGCCTCGCTGCGCGCGGGCGGCTGGCAGATCGCGCCGGGGGGGAGCGTGGGCTCGACCCTCGAGGGGAAGGTGCTGGGCGTGATGGGGCTCGGCAATCTCGGCAGCCGGGTCGCCAAGGTGGGGCAGGCCTTCGGGATGGAGGTGGTCGCCTGGAGCCAGAACCTCACCGCCGAGAAGGCCGAGGCGGCGGGGGCGAGGCTGGTCGACAAGGCGCAGCTGATGGAGGAGGCGGATGTGGTGAGCCTCCACCTCATCCTCTCCGAGCGGTCGCGGGGGATCGTGGGGGCGGAGGAGCTGGGGCGGATGAAGCGTTCGGCCTTCATCGTCAATACCAGCCGGGGGCCGCTGATCGAGCAGGAGGCGATGATTGCGGCCTTGCAGGAGGGGCGGATAGCCGGCGCGGGCATCGATGTCTTCGACCGGGAGCCGCTGCCGCCGGGGCATCCGCTGCTGGGGGCGCCCAATACGGTGCTGACGCCGCATCTCGGCTACGTCACCGAGGAGAATTACGCGCAGTATTTCCTCGGCGCCGTCGAGGCGGTGGAGGCCTATCTGGCAGGGCGGCCGATCCGGGAGCTGCGCGCGGGGTGAGCGGGGTGCCGCTTTCGGCGGCAGCGGGAGGGGCGTAGCGGGGCGGACGCGCCTCACGGCCGCGGCATGAGCGTTGCATGGGCAGGCGAAACGTCCCTTAGCCGGAGGATCGCTTCCATGCCCATCGCCCGCCGCGCGCTGCTTGGCGCCGCCTCCGCCGCCCTCGCCACGCCTGCCCTGCACGCGCAGGGTGTCACGGTGCGGATGGGGGCGCTGCGGCTGATCCATTCCATCGCGCCCTATCTCTACGAGCGGTTCCAGCCGGCGGGGATGCGGATCGAGGTCATCCCCTTCGAGAGCCCCACCGAGGGCAAGAATGCCGTCGTGACGAAATCGGTCGATTTCGGCGCCTTCGGCATCGCGGCGGGCATCCTCGGCGCGGCGGCGCGGGAGCCGGTGGCGGTGGTCGGCTCCTGCTGCGACCGCGGCATGGCGGTGGTGGCGAAGAAGGAGAGCGGCATCGACACGCTCGCCGGCCTGCGCGGCAAGCGCGTCGGCATCTGGCCGGGCTCGACGCAGGAGGTCTTCATCCTCGAGCGGCTCAGGATGGAGGGGATGACGATCCGCGACGTGCAGGCGGTGCGGGTCTCCTTCTCCGAGATGCCGATCGCGCTGGCCCGGGGCGATGTCGATGCCTATGTCGGGGCGGAGCCGGGGCCGGGCGTCTCCATCGCATCGGGCATCGGGAAGATCGTCGAGTATCCCTATTCGACGCCGATGGGCTCGCTGAACATGATCTTCGCCGCGCATCCCGAGACCGTGGCGCAGCGGCCGGACCTCGTGCGGGCGATGCTGAAGGTGCACCGGCAGGCGAGCGAGTTCGGCATGGCGAACCGCGACGTCACCATCGAGACGGCGGTGGCGAAGCTCGGCATGCGGCGGGACGCGCTGGAGGTCAGCCTGCCGAATGTCGAGCTGAACTGGCAGATGACGCTGGAGATGCTGAGCCGCGCCAAGACCTATGCGGAGCAGATGCTGAGCCTGAAGCAAATCCGCGCGCTGCCGGACTTCGCCAGCTTCTTCCAGCCGCAATTCTCCGACGAGCTGGCGAAGTCGGCGGCATGACGGCGCTGGCGGTGCGCGCCGCCGCCTCGCGCCAGGCGCTGCTGGCGGTGGCGGCGCCGGTGCTCGGCCTGCTCGCCTGGCATGTGGCGACGAGCGGGCCGGGCTATCACCTGATCCCGCCGCCCTCCGATGTCGCGGTGCAGTGGTGGGACCTCGCCTTCGGCGGGGTGTGGGACGACCTCTATTCGGCGACGCTCTGGACCCATACCGTCGCCAGCCTGAGCCGGGTCTATGGCGGCTTCGCGCTCGCCGCTCTCGTGGCCCTGCCGATGGGGATGCTGATCGGGCGCATCGCGGTGGTGCGGGACCTGCTCGACCCGTCCTTGCAGATCCTACGGCCGATCCCGGTGACGGCCTGGCTGCCGCTGGCCATGATCGTCTTCGGCATCGGGCCGAGGAGCGCCTTCTTCCTCGTCTTCCTCGGCGCCTTCTATCCGATCCTGCTCAACACGGTCTTCGGGGTGCGCAGCGTCGAGGGGCGGCTGTTCGAGGCGGCGGCGATGCTCGGCGTCGGGCGGCAGGCGATGTTCTGGACGGTGGTGCTGCCGGCCTCCCTCCCCTCCATCTTCACGGGGCTCAGGTTGGGGCTGGGGTTTGCCTGGGTGGTGATCGTCGTCGGGGAGATGACCGGGGTGCAGACCGGGCTCGGCGCCATCATCATGGAGGCGCGGCAGCTCTCGCGGACGGAGATCGTCATCTCGGGGATGGTGACGATCGGGGTGCTGGGGTTCCTCTCCGACCGCGCCGTGCAGCTGCTCGGGCGGCGGCTGCTGCGCTGGAGTCCGCAACATGGGTGAGGTGCTGGAGAAGCCGGCGGCGGCGGGGACGGTGCTGCCGATCCTCGACATCCGACATGTCGACAAGCGCTTCGCCTTCGGGGCGGAGACGATCACGGCGCTGTCCGACGCGACGCTGCGGATCGGCAAGGGCGAGTTCATCTGCCTGATCGGGCCCTCGGGCTGCGGGAAATCCACGCTGCTGCGGATGATCGCGGGGTTCGAGACGGCGAGTGCCGGATCGCTGCTGATGTGGGGGAAGCCGGTCGCCGGGCCGGGGCCGGACCGGGGGATGGTGTTCCAGGATTACGGCCTCTTCCCCTGGCTGACGGTGAGCCAGAACATCGCCTTCGGCCCCATCGCGCGCGGGCGGCCGAAGGCGGAGGCAGCGGCGACGGCCAGGCGCTTCGTCGAGATGGTGGGGCTGACGCGCTTCGCCGATGCCTATCCGCACCAGCTCTCGGGGGGGATGAAGCAGCGTGTCGCCATCGCGCGGGTGCTCGCCAACGATGCCGAGGTGGTGCTGATGGACGAGCCCTTCGGCGCGTTGGATGCGATGACGCGGGAGCGGCTGCAGGAGGAGCTGCTGGAGATCTGGGCGCGCGCGAAGCTCAGCATCATCTTCGTCACCCATGCGATCGAGGAGGCGATCATCCTCGCCGACCGGGTGGTGGTGATGTCGCCGGGACCGGGGCGGATCATCGCCGACGAGCGCATCGCCCTGCCCCGGCCGCGCGACCCGACGGGGGTGGAGTTCAACGCGCTGCGGCGGCATCTTTCGGGGCTGCTCGGCAGCCATCACTAGGGGTTTCCGCCATGACCTATGACCCGTTGCCGTCCTTCTGGGCCGGCGCCAGCAAGGCCGAGCGCAGCGCGGCCTATGACAACAGCACGGCGGTGACGGACAGCCCGGCGCTGATCGCGGCACGGAATGCCGAGGCGGCGCCGTTCCGCGCGGCGAGGCCTGGGCATCTCGACCTGCGCTACGGGGCGACGGAGCGGACGGCCTGGGACCTGTTCCCGGCGAAGGACCCTGCGGCGCCCTGCCTCGTCTTCATCCATGGCGGCTACTGGCAGCGGAACCGGCGGGAGGATTTCTGTGCCTTCATGGCGGGGGCGCTGGAGCGCGGCTGGTCGGCGGCGCTGCCGGGCTACACGCTGGGGCCGGAGGCCTCGCTGACGCAGATCGTAGGCGAGATCAAGGCGGCGCTCGATTGGCTCGCCGCGCATGGGAAGGAGCATGGGATCGCGGGGAAGGTCGTGGTCTCCGGCTGGTCGGCGGGTGGGCACCTGACGGCGATGGCGCTCGACCATCCGCTCGTGGCGGCGGGGCTCGCCATCTCGGGCATCTTCGAGCTGGCGCCGATCCGGGATACCGATCTCGATGAGAAGCTGCATCTGACCGAGGCGGAACTCGCCACGCTCTCGCCGATGCGGCTGCCGGTGGTGCAGAAGCCGCTCGCCATTGCCTATGGCAGCGCGGAGCTGCCGGAGCTCATGCGGCAGTCGCGGCATTTCCACGGGCTCAGGGCCGAGGCGCATGCGCCGGGGGCGCTGATCCCGGTGAGCGGGGCGGACCATTTCCGCATCCTCGAGGCGCTGAAGGCGCCGGATGGCGAGCTGCTGCGCGCGGCGGACGAGCTGTTGAGGTTCGGCTGATGGTGCCGGCGGCTTTCACCTTCGCGGCGCTCGGCGAGTTCTTCGCCCGGGGCGGCAGCCCGATGGCGGTGGCGGAGGCGGCGCTCGCGCGGATCGCGGCCTGGGACGACCCGGCGCTGTTCCTGACGCGGGTGCCGGAGGAGGCGGTGCTGGCGCGGGCCAGGGCGCTGGCGGCGGAGGGGCCTCGCGGGCGGCCGCTCTTCGGCCTGCCCTTCGTGGTGAAGGACAATATCGATTGCGCGGGGCTGCCGACGACGGCGGCCTGCCCGGACTATGCCTATACGCCGGCGGCGGACGCGCCGGCGGTCGCGCGGCTGCTGGCGGCGGGGGCGGTGCTGCTGGGGAAGGTCAATCTCGACCAATTCGCCACGGGGCTGAACGGCACGCGGAGCCCGCATGGCACGCCGCGCAACCCGGTGGTGCCGGAGTGTATCCCGGGAGGTTCCTCCTCCGGCTCGGCGGCGGCGGTGGCGGCGGGAATCGCGGCCTTCTCGCTGGGGACGGATACGGCGGGGTCGGGGCGAGTGCCGGCCATGGCCTGCAACATCGTCGGGTTGAAGCCGAGCCTCGGGCTGGTGCCGACCGCAGGAGTGGTGCCGGCTTGCCGGTCGCTCGATTGCGTGTCCGTCTTCGCGCTGACCGTCGCGGATGCCTCTGCCGTGCTGGAGGTGATGGCGGGGGTGGCGGGGGGGGATCGGTATGGGCGCCCTGCCCCGGCCGGCTGGCAGGCGGCGCCGGCGGGGCAGCTCCATTGGCGGCTGGCGGCGCCGCTGCCGGGGCAGCTGGTTTTCGACACGGCGGATGATGCGGCGCTCTATGAGGCGGCGCTGGCGCGGCTCGGGCCGGTGGAGCGGGTGGATATCGCGCCTTTCCTGGCCATCGCGCAGCGGCTCTATGACGGTGCCTGGGTGGCGGAGCGGACGGCGGCGCTGCGGGGCTTCCTCGCCGAGCGGCTGGGGAGCGTGCATCCGGTGACGCGGGGCATCCTGGAGGCGGGGCTTGGCAAGCTCACCATCGATGCCTGGGACGACTTCCATGCGGCGGCGGAGGCGCGGCGGCGGGCGCAGGTGCTCTTTGCCAGTGTGGATGCGCTGGTGCTGCCGACGGCGCCTGGGGTGCCGACGCTTGCCGATCTTGCCGCCGAGCCGGTGGCGGCGAATAGCCGGCTCGGGACCTATACCAACTTCGTCAATATCTGCGACCTGGCGGCGCTGGCGGTGCCGGCGGGATTCCGCGGCGATGGGCGGCCCTTCGGCGCGACGCTGGTGGGGCCGGCCTTTTCCGAGGCAAGGCTGGCGGGGCTGGGGGCGGGGCTGCATGCCGGCGCCGGGGTCGGGCTGGGGGCGCTGGGCGGCGTGGTGCCGGCGGCGCCGGAGCCCCCTGCCCTTGCCGCCGACGAACTGCCGCTGCTGGCGATCGGGGCGCATATGGCGGGACTGCCGCTCAATCCGCCGGTGGTGCGGCATGGCGGGCGGTTCCTCGGCGAGGCGCGGACGGCGGCGGTCTATCGGCTGCACGATCTCGGCGGCAGGCCGGGGATGGTGCGGGTCGGCGAGGGTGGCGTCGCGGTGGCGGGCGAGGTCTGGGCGGTGCCGGCCGCTTCCGTCGGGCCGTTCCTCGCGGAGATTCCGCCGCCGCTCGGCTTCGGACGGGTGGAGATGGCGGACGGGTCGCGGCCGCTCGGCTTCCTCTGCGAGGCGGCGGGCGTCGTGGGGATGCCGGATATCTCGGCGACGGGTGGATGGCGGGCTTATCTGGCATCGAAGGAGCGGGCGTGATGGAGGTCGATCTTCCGGAGGTGCTAGCCGAGATGCGGGCGGCCTTCGCCGAGTATGAGAGGGCGCTCGTCACCAATGACGTGCCGGTGCTGCAGGCGCTGTTCCGGCGGGATGCTCGGACGCTGCGCTATGGGCCGGCGGAATGCCTCTATGGCTGGGAGGCGATCGCGGCCTTTCGCAGCACGCGCTCGCCGGTCGGGCTGGCGCGGGAGCTGGAGAATACCGTGATCACCACCTTCGGGCGCGACTTCGCCGTGGCCAACACCGAGTTCGTGCGTGCGGGGAAGCGCGGGCGGCAGAGCCAGAGCTGGGTGCGCTTCCCTGATGAGGGCTGGCGTATCGTCGCCGCCCATGTCTCGCTGATGGGTTAGCCCTTGAGGTAGGTCTCCGCCGCATCGGCGAGGATCTGGCAGCAGAGCGCCAAATCCTCCTCCTTGGTGTCCTCGGCCCAATGGTGGCTGATGCCGCCGATGGAGGGAGTGAAGAGCATCGAGACGGGCATGACGCGGGCGATGTATTGCGCGTCGTGCCCGGCCCCGCTCGGCATGCGCTGCCAGAGGCCGGGGGCGTGGCGCTCCGCGGCGGCATCGAGGGCGGCCATCATCGCGGTGTCGCAGGGGGCGGGGAGCGACTTGCTGACATTGACCAGCGTCGCGGTGCAGCGCTCGCGGCGGTTGCTTTCCTGCACGCAGGCGCGGAGGCAGGCCTCCATGCGATCAAGCGTCGCCACGTCGATGTCGCGGAACTGGAAGAGGATGTCGGCGCGGCCGGGGATGATGCTTGGCGCGCCAGGCTCGACCGCGATGCGGCCGGTGGTCCAGGTGCTGCGCTCGCCGCAGGCCTTCGGCATCTCCCCGTCGATCATGGCGAGCAGGCGGACGGCGGCGAGGCCGGCATCGCGGCGCTCAACCATCGTCGTGCCGCCAGCATGGTCCTGCATGCCTTCGATGGTGATGCGCCACTGCCAGATGGCGACGATGCCGGTGACGACGCCGGCGCGGAAGCCAGCCTTCTCGAGCTGCGTGCCCTGCTCGATATGCATCTCGAAGAAGCCCTTGTGGCGGCCGGGCTCCAGCTGCATCCGCGGCTTGCCCGCAAGGCCGGCGGCGGCCAGCGCCTCGCGCAGCGGCGTGCCGTCGTTGCGGCTGCGGCTGCGGTCGATCTCCTCCTCCGGCAGCGCGCCGATGATGGACTTGCTGCCGAGGAAACCGCCCTCGAAATGCCCCTCCTCATCGGCGAAGGCGGCGACGTCGACGGGCAGACCGGCGCGGGCGAGCGCGAGGGCGGCCATGACGCCGAGCGCGCCGTCGAGCCAGCCGGCCTGGTTCTGGCTCTCGATATGGCTGCCGGCGAGGAGGTGGGGCCCCGGGCCGCGGTGGCGGCCATAGACATTGCCGATGCCGTCGATGCTCGGCTCCAGCCCGACCTCCGCCATGCGCTCCATCAGCCAGCGGCGGCTTTCCATGTCCTCGGGGGAGTAGGTCGGGCGGTGGACGCCGGTCTTGTAGGCGCCGATCCTGCGCAGCTCGTTGAGGTCGCGGAGGAAGCGGTCGGCGTCGATCTGCGGCATGGTGGTCCCCCGTTGCGGCGCGGCATGCTGGCGCCGGATCCGGAGGCGCGCAACCGGGCGGCGACGCGCCGAGTTGGCCCGCGGCGACGGCATCGGCCATGCGGGTGGCGGTGCGGCGTGGCGTCTGCCTGCCGCTTGGGCAGGCGCTGTCTCAGGGTGCCGATTTCCCGCTGCCGCGGCCTTGCCCAGGTCGGGGGCAGCCGCAACCATCGGCCCCCTGCCGCAGGAGAACCACCGATGACCGCCTTCGCCCTGACGCGCCGCGCCGCGCTGGCCGCGCTGCTCGCCGCCCCGGCCCTCGCGCCGGCGCGGGCCCAGGGCTGGGCGCCGAGCCAGCCGGTGCGAGTGATCATTCCGTTCACGCCCGGCGGGACGATGGACCCGGTGGTGCGGATCGTGCAGAACCTGCTGACCCAATCCCTCGGCCAGCCGGTGGTGATCGAGCACCGGCCGGGCGGGGCGACGGTGATCGGCACGCAGGAGGTGGCGCGCTCCGCCCCCGATGGCCACAGCATGATCATGATTGCCAACAGCTTCGCGGCGAACGTCACGCTGCGGCCGAGCATGCCCTACAAGCCGCTGACCGATTTCGCGCCGCTGGTGATGGCGACGGTCGTGCCGCATGTGCTGGTGGTGCACCCTTCCGTCGCGCGGGATTTCGCCGGCTTCCTTGAGGCGGGGCGGAAGCCCGGGGCGGGCCTCGCCTTCGGCTCCTACGGCATCGGCACCTCGAACCATCTCGGCGGCGGGCAATTCCGCGAGGCGGCGAAGCTCAACGCGACGCATGTGCCCTACAATGGCGCCCCGCAGGCAACGACGGACCTGATCGGCAACCGGCTGCAATTCATGTTCGCCAACCTGCCCGACGTGATCCAGCCGGCGCAGCTCGGGCAGATGCGGGCCATCGCCATCTCGGCCGAAGCGCGGGTCAAGGAACTGCCGGAGGTGCCGACGATGGCGGAGCTCGGCTTCCCGCTGGTGCTCTCCGACAGCTGGTTCGGGCTGATCCTGCGCGCCGACGTGCCGGCACCGGCGCGGGCGCGGCTGGAGGCCGCCTGGATCGAGGCGCTGAACCGGCCGGAGGTGAAGGGGCGGCTGGAGGAGCTGGGCTTCAGCGTGCTGGCCCGGCCCGGCGCGCAATTCGGCGAGGAGATCCTGCGTTATACGAAGACCTATGCGGAGGTGATCCGCGCCAACGGAATCAAGGTGGAGTAAGGGGATGGAACCGCTCGAGCACATCTTTCCCGAGGGGCAGCACGAGGTCCCGGCACCGCTCTCGCCGGCGGTGAAGGTCGGCAACCTGCTCTTCGTTTCCGGCATCCCGGCCTATGCGGCGGATGGGACGCTGGCGGTCGGCGACTTCACGGCGCAGATGACGCAAACCATGGCGAACATCACCGGCATCCTGGCCGCGGCGGGCGCGGGATGGGACCGGGTGGCGAAGGTCAATGTGCTGCTGACGCGGCGCGAGGACTTCGCCGAGATGAACCGGATCTACGCCGCGCACTTCCCCGAGGGAAAATACCCGGCGCGGACCACGGCCATCGTCTACTCGCTGCCGCGGCCCAATTTCCTGCTGGAGATCGAGTGCATCGCCGTTCTCTAGCTAGTCGTCGATGATCGCCACCGCCCGCGTCCAGCCGGCGGAGCCGCGATGGACCTTCACCGGGAAGCAGACGACCTGGAAGCCGTCCGCCGGCAGGGCTTCGAGGTTGTGCAGCTTCTCGAGATGCGAGTAACCGATCTCGCGGCCGGCGCGGTGGCCTTCCCAGATCAGCGAAGGGTCGCCGCCCTCGGCGATCTTGCGCTTCGTGTGGCTGAAGGGGGCGTCCCAGGACCAGGCATCCGTGCCGACCAGGCGCACGCCCTGCTCCAGCAGCCAGAGCGTCGCCGCCTTGCCCATGCCGCAGCCGCGGTCGATGTAGTCATCCTCGCCATAGCGGGTGCCGGCGGCGGTGTTGACGACGACGATCTCGAGCGGTCGCAGCTCATGGCCGATGCGCTTCAGCTCCGCCTCGACATCGCCGGGCTGGACGACATAGCCGTCCTCCATGTGGCGGAAGTCGAGCTTCACGGCCGGGTTGAAGCACCACTCCAGCGGCACCTCGTCGATCCGCCAGGAGGGCTCGCCGCCTGGGACGACGCGCTCGTTCATGCGGGAGAAGTAGTGATAGGGCGCGTCGAGATGGGTGCCGTTATGGGTGCTGATCTCGACGCGCTCGACGGCGGCATACTCGCCGTTAGGCAGGGCGGAGACGGGGACGCCCATATAGGCCGCCATGCGCGGGGCGGACATGTGGTGGTCGACATAGTCGATCTTCGGCAGCATCTCCGGCGGGTCCGAGCGGATACCGGCCTTGAGGGGCACGGAGATGTCGATGAAGCGGCGGGCCATGCTGGTGCTCCCTAGAAAAGCGAATAGCCGCCGTCGATGACGAAGCTGTCGCCGGTGTGAAAGGCGCTGGCGGCGCTCATCAGGTAGACGCCGATGCCGCCGAAATCCTCGCCCGTACCCCAGCGGCGCATCGGGACGCGGGGCAGGACGTTGCCGGCGAATTTCGGGTCGGCGACGGAGCGGGCGGTCATCTCCGTCTCGATCCAGCCGGGAAGGATGGCGTGTGCCCGGATGCCGTGGCGGGCCTGCTCAACCGCGAGGGCACGGATCATCGACACCATGCCGCCTTTGGACGCGCCATAATGCTCGTTGCGGGCCGCGCCCTCGATCGCGGCGAGCGAGGCGGTGCCGACGAGGACGCCGCCCTTGTCGCCGGACTCGCCGCGGGCGCGCATGTGCCGGACGGCAGCGCGGAAGGTGAGGAAGGCACCGGTGAGGTTGACGCGCAGCACGCGATCCCATTGTTCCTTCGTACGCTCGACGAAGGGGCCGGAGCGCCCGCCGGAGATGCCGGCATTGGCGAAGCAGCCATCGACGCGGCCGAGCTGCGCCAGGGTTTCGGCGAAGGCGGCCTCGACCTCGGCTTCCTCGCCGACATCGCAGCGCAGCGCCAGGATGCGGCGGCCGGTAGCGGCGAGGCGGGCGCTGGCGGCCTCGTTCTTCGCCTCGTTGGTGCCCCAGATGGCGATGTCGGCGCCGGCCTGGGCCAGCGCTTCGGCCAGGCCGAGGCCGATGCCGCCATTGCCGCCGGTGACGAGCGCCACCTTGCCTGTCAGGTCGAAGGGCGCGTAGGCCATGCTGGATTTCCTCCCAGGGATAGGGTCGGCAGGTTGCACCCTCCGCCGGGGGGCGCCAAGGAGGCCCATCATGCCGCAGATCACCTTCCTCCTGCCCGATGGAGGCACGCAGACCCTGGAAGCAGGGGATGCGCCGACGGTGATGCATCTGGCGATCCGCCACGACCTGCCGGGGATGCCGGCGGAATGCGGCGGGCAGCTCGCCTGCGCGACCTGCATGGTCGATGTGCCGGAAGACTGGCGCGGGCGGGTGCCGGAGGCCTCGCCGGATGAGCGGGACATGATCGAGGACAGGATCGGCAGCCTGCCGGAGGGGCGGAGGCTCTGCTGCCAGATCGCGGTGACGCCGGCGCTCGACGGGCTCGTCGTGCGCATCCCCGAGCGGCAGGGCTGAGGCGATGGGGGAGCAGCCGGAAATCGTCACGCTCGGGACCAGGTTGGTCTACGAAAATCGCTGGATGCGGGTGCGGGAGGATGCGATCCGCCGGCCGGATGGCTCCGAGGGCATCTATGGCGTGGTGGAGAAGGCGGATTTCGTCGCCGTCCTCGCGCGCGAGGCGGATGGGGCGGTGCACCTTGTGGAGCAGTACCGCTACCCGATTGGGCGCCGCGTCTGGGAGCTGCCGCAGGGGGCCTGGGAGCAGGTGCAGCGGGCCGACCCGCTCGATGTAGCGCGGGGCGAGCTGCGGGAGGAGACCGGGTTGGTCGCGGCCCGGATGACGTATGCGGGGCATTTCTTCCAGGGCTATGGCTACTCGACCCAGGGCTGCCACGTCTTCCTCGCCGAGGGGCTGAGCCAGGACGAGGCGGCGTTGGAGGCGGAGGAGCAGGGGCTGGTGACGCGCTGCGTTCCGGCTGCGGAATTCGAGCGCATGCTGCGCGACGGCGAAATCGCCGATTCGACGACGCTCGCCGTGGTGGCGCTGCTGCGGGCGCGGGGCCTGATCTAGAGCGGTTTCCGTTCGCACTGGCTCACGGAGCCCGCTCTAGCCTGTTGTTTTGCGAGCAAATATCTCCGATCAGATGATTCCATCCGAACGGAGTCTGCTCTAGCGCAGGCCGGGCAGCAGCGCACCGATGTCGATGCTGTGTCCCATCGCCAGGTAGCCAGCGCGGTTGGGGTGGAGGCGGTCGCCGGGGCCACCGGTGGTGCTATCCGGCACCATCTCGGGGCGGATGCCGCCAGTCGCCGAGTCGAGGGTGGCGGCGTCGAAGTCGATCACCGCGTCGAACAGGCTACCGTGGCGGATGAAGTCGTTCAGCGCACGGCGCTTCTCGTCCTGCTCGCGGAAGCCGTGGGGCTGGCCCTCGGTGCTGAGCGCGGAAGTCAGCGTGGCTCCGATCACCCGCACGCCGGGCAGGCCGGCACGGATGCGGGCGACGGTGTCGCGCATCGCGGCCTGCACCGTCTCGACGCTCGCATTGCCGTTGCGGCTGAAGTCGTTGATGCCCTCGAGCCAGATCACCGTGGTGACGCCGGAAAGGGAAAGCACGTCGCGCTCCAGCCGCTGGCCAGCGGCGGGGCCGCCGGGGAAGTGCCGCTGCGGCGAATATTCGGCGGGGCCGGCGACCTGGTTGCCGCCGATGCCGGCATTGACCACGGCGGCGCGATTGCCGAAGCGGGCGACAAGGCGGCGGTTGAGCACGTCCGGCCAGCGGTCGTCGCCGTTCAGCGTGCTGGCGGTGCCATCGGTGATGCTGTCGCCGAAGCAGAGCACGACGGGCGTGCCGGCGGGCGCGCGCACATCGAGTGCGTCGAGGAAGAACCAGCTCGTCGTGGTGAAGGAAAAGGCCCCCTCGCCTTCCTCATGGCCGAGCGAGCCGGCGCCGGGTGGCGTCGCGTAGGAGGTCTGCAAGGCCTTGGCATGCCAGGTCATCGGCCCGCTCTCGCCGACGACATGCAGGCTGACGGCGAGCTTGCGTCCCTGCATCGTCCCGGCGCCGGTCTCCGGGACGAAGGCCAGGGTGACCGGATCGCTCCAGGCGCTCTCGCCCGGCGGCAGGGTGAGCGAATCGCGGCCGGCGAAGCGGACCGGCTGGTTGCTTCCGGGGACCAGCGTGGCGCCACCGAGCTGAAGGCCGATCTGGACGCCGTCCAGCGTCACCGGGCGGGTGCCGAAGGCGTTGGAGAAGCGCAGGCGGACCTCCTTTCCCCAGAGGCTCGGGCGCAGGACAAGGCGGAGGGTCTGGTCGCTCGCGCCGCGTGCCGCGTCGGGAAAGGCGAAGCGCTGGTCGGGCTGGGCGGAGGGATTGCCGGTGGGATAGGGGCCCTGGACGGAGGCGGCCCAGCTCGTCGCCCACCCTTGGGCCCCCGCCGGCATGGCGAGACTCATGGCAACGAGCAGCGCGGCGACGAGGTGCATTCGGGTCCCTCCCTGAGCGTGATCGCCGGAGGCTGGAACGGCCGAAGACGTCCATCACGCGACAGGATACAGGATGGAGGATGATTCGTGATCCGGCGAGCACGGATGATCCCCTGGCGCAGCGGCCAGTCCGCGGAGCAGCCGGGGGTGGTCCATCCAGTCACGTGGGGAGGCGGCCGAAGACGGTCTCGGCCTCGATCCGGGCGACATCCGTCGGGCGGGCAAAGGGCGCGGGCGGCGGATCGCCCTTGGTACGGGGGCGACCGATGCGGGCGAAGAAGGTTTCCAGCCCGCCAGGCAGGATAAGCCAGAGCAGGGTCAGCGGCCCCTGCCCGGTATTGTGGAAGCTGTGTGGCAGGCTGCGAGGAAGGAAAAGGCAGGTGCCGGGCCGCATCGGATGGGCCGCGCCGGCGAGGCGGGCTTCGCCCTCTCCCTCCTGGACCAGGATTACCTCCTCATGAGCGTCGTGCAGATGCTCGCGGATGTGGCAGCCGGGGTCCACCGTCTGGGTCCCCATGGAGAATGGGTTCTCGGCTCCGGTCACGGCGGGGTCGAGCAGGCAGCGGACGAAGCCGTTGGCGGGGACGGGCTGCCAGAAGCCTGGCGCCTCGCCGGGCTGTCGGATCACGAGGCGGGCGGTGGTCTTGGACATGGCAGGGCTCCTCCCCGCCATGATCCAGGGGGCGGGTACGGGCGTCCAGCGCCTCAGCGCCAGCCGCGGTGGTAGCCCCCGCCATAACCACCGCCGTAATAGCCACGGTTGCCGTAACCGCCGCCGTAATAGCCGCGGTTGCCGTAGCCGCCGCCATAGGCGTAGCGCGGCTGACCGCCATAGCCGTAGCCAGAGCCCTGGTGACGGTAGCCGTAGCCGCCCGTATAGGCGACGCAACCGCCGAGGCTGGCAGTGAGGGTAAGCAAGGCCAGAATCTTCATCAACCGGCGGGCCATGGCGACCTCCCTGGAGGAATGGCGGTTGGGGGCGAGCCTTCCTCCTTGCATGACATGAAAGACAGGAACCATGGCCCGAGCGCGGCCGGGAGGGGACGGTTTCGTGGCAGCACGGCCTTGTTTCCGCCATGCCGCGCTGGGGCCCGCTCAGGCCCGGCCAAGCAGGCCGGCAAGGGTGACGGCGAGCCGGTCGCCGAGGCCACGGGTCGGCGGAATGGCCCGGCCGCGGGCAAGGCGGCGAAGGTCGCGGCGGGCCAGCACCAACGGCAGGGCGGCGGCGACAGCCCCGCGGGGCGGGTGGGGGCGGAGGGCCTCGGCCTGACGAAGGCCCCTCCCCGCCAGGGTGGCGATGACCGGGGCGGCGGTGGTTGGGTCGGCGATCACCTCCTCGGCAGTCAGTCCGGCGGCGGCGAGGGAGTCGGCCGGGAGCAGGCAGCGGCCCTGGCCGGCCAGCGCGGCGGTGCTGCGGAGGATGCCGGCGAGTCCGTAGGCGGCACCGGCCTCCTGCAGGGCGGCGAGCACGGGGCCGGCGGCACCGAGCAGGCGGCCGGCAGTGACGGCGAAGCCGCCGGCACTGGCGCGGCAATAGGCGGCGAATGCGGCCTCGGTCGGGATGCCTTCCTCCTCCGCCTCGGCCTCCCGGGCATCGGCCATGGCCTGGAGGCTGTCCGGGTCCAACAAGCCGGCGGTGATCGCCGCATGCAGCGGGCCTGCCACCTCGTGACGGCGGGGGGGCTTGCCGGCCGCCGCCTCCTCCACGGCGTCGCGCCACCATTGCAGGCGGATCAAGGCGATCATCGGCGTGCGGGCGGCCTCCCGCGCCCGGGCCAGCTCATGGTTGTAAGCAATCAGGGTGAAGATCGCCTCCCGCCGCTCCGCCGGCGCGAAGAGCGCGCAGAGGAAGCGGTCCGGGTCATGCGCACGGGCGAAGGCGCCAAGGGGGGAGAGGGTATCGGGCATCGCAGGCTTCATGCCCGCTTGCTTGACGGGCGGGAAGCCGCCGCCTAGCTCTCGCCCTAGCTCCCGGGCCTGCCGGGTGCCGTAGCCCACACAAACGGGAGATATCCAATGGCCTTCAGCCTGCCGCCGCTGCCATACGACACCAGCGCGCTCGCCGCCCAGGGCATGTGCCAGGAGACGCTCGAGCTGCACCATGGCAAGCACCACAACGCCTATGTGACCGCGCTGAACGGGCTGATCGAGAGCAAGGGCCTCGCCGGCAAGTCGCTCGAGGACATCGTCGCCGAGGCGGGCAAGGCCGGGGCCGATGGCCTGCCGGTGCTCAACCAGGCGGGGCAGCACTGGAACCACATCCTGTTCTGGCAGGTGATGTCGCCGAAGGGCGGTGGGGACACGCTGCCGGGGACGCTGGCCGCGAAGATCGACCAGGATCTCGGCGGGCTCGCGCAGTTCAAGGAGGCCTTCAAGCAGGCCGGCGTGACACAGTTCGGCTCCGGCTGGGCCTGGCTGATCGTCGGCGCCGACGGCAAGCTGAAGGTGACGAAGACGCCGAACGGCTCCAACCCGATCGCCACCGGCGAAGGCACGCCCATCCTCGGCGTCGATGTGTGGGAGCATGCCTACTATCTCGACTTCCGCAACGTGCGGCCGAACTACCTCGACAACTTCCTCAACAAGCTGGTCGATTGGGAAGTTGTCGAGACGCTGCTGAAGAATGGCGGCCTGAAGTCCGGGCAGTCGGCCTAAGACTGCGGTAACGACCCGGTCTCAGCGCAAGGCTGAGACCGGCACCACCACGGCGAAGCGGTCGGCCAGTTCGGCAAGCGCGATGCGGTGGATCTCGGCGCCGCTGAGGGCGGGGCCGCCGAGCGGGTCCGGCAGGGGGCGGGTCGCCGCGGCATCGCCCGCGATCGTCACCCGGTAGCCGAGGTCGAGCGCCGCGCGGGCGGTGCTGCTGATGCACATATGGGTCTGGAAGCCGGCGAGGATCATCTCCTTGCGGCCGAGCGCGGCCAGCGCCTCGCCGAGGCCGGTCTGGGCGAAGGCGTTCGGCAGGGGCTTCTCGATGACCTGCTCGCCGGCCTGCGGCGCGGCTTCGGCGACGATGGCGCCGCCTTCCGCCTCGCGGTCGAAGAGGCTGCCAGAACGGCCCTTATGGGCGATGTGGATCACCGGCGTGCCGACGGCGCGGGCAGCGTGCAGCAGGGCCGCGAGGCGTTCGAGCGCGGGCTCGATGCCCTCCAGCGGCAGCTTGCCGGTGCGGTACTCGCCCTGGGCATCGACGACGACGAGGACGGCTTCGGCGAGAGGCGGCGGGTTGAGCGGAGCGCCCGCCATCTGCAGCAAGGTCTTTGGTTCGGACATCGGCGGTTCCTCGGTTGTTGGACGATCATGCCAAGATGGGGCCGGTCTGACCTCTGCCGAGGGCGCAGGACGCTTCCCCTAATCCGCGAATACCGGAGGCCGGGCGAGGCCAGGGGCGAAGCGGCCGAAGGGTTCGGCCAGCCCCTCGGGCCAGCGGGCGTGGCGGGAAGGGGCCAGGTAGACCGGCTCTCCATCGATCAGCAGCAGAAGGAAAAGCTGCTCGGCCTGCCAGTCGAAGGCAAGGAAGAGGCCGCGGTCACCCTCCCTCCCCCAGCCGACCAGCCAGCGTTCGGCGACCAGGGCGACCGGGGGGCCCGGCAGGCGCAGCCCCTCATAGACGGATTGCTGGCGGCCGCGGGCGGCGCCGCGCAGGGACAGGGAGACGGCGGGCTCGGCGGCGAGCTGGACGAGCGTGCCGCCCTCGGCGCGGCGGGTGCCGGGCTCGGCCGCGAGGCCGGGCGCAGGCAGCAGCAGCGCCGCCAGCGCCCGGCGCGGGATCAAGCCTTGGGCGCCTCGGCCCCGATCGGCTTCAGCACGTCGCCGATGGTCTGGCGCAGCACGCTGACGCGGACATTGGGGGCGATCTCCACCTCCACCTCGTCGACGCCCTCCTTCACGGTGACGACCTTGGCGATGATGCCGCCGGCGGTCAGCACGCGGTCGCCGCGCTTGAGCGAGGCGAGCAGGGCGCGGTGCTCGCGCTGCTTCTTCTGCTGCGGGCGGATCAGCATGAAGTAGAAGACGCCGAAGATCAGCAGCAGCGGCGCGAGCTGGGTGACGAGCCCAACGGCGCCGGCGGCGTCCTGGGCATAGGCGGGGGAGATCAGCATCCCGGGCGATTTCCTTGTTGGGCCGGCTTGCCGTATGCGGCGGGCGCAAACTAGCTTTCGCCCCCCGCCCGTCAAGCCTCCCCCGTATCGGCTCCTCCTGACTGGAATACCCCATGGACACCGCCCTGCTCGCCCGCATCGCCGAAGCGCTGGAGCGCCTGGCGCCGCCGCCGCCGCCCGCGCCCTCGCTGGAGGGGGCGGATGCCTTCGTCTGGCATCCGGAGCCGGTTGCGCGGCTGGCGCCCGTGCCGAAGGTGGCGCGGGTGGAGATCGGGCTGTTGCAGGGCGTCGACCGGCAAAAGGGCATCCTGCTCGAGAACACGCTGCGCTTCGCCCGCGGCTTCCCGGCCAACAACGTCATGCTCTGGGGCGCGCGGGGGATGGGGAAGTCCTCCCTCGTCAAGGCCGCCCATGCCGCGGCGCTGGCGGAGCGGGCGGGCAGCCTCGCGCTGATCGAGATCCAGCGGGAGGATATCCGCAGCCTGCCGGCGCTGCTGAACATCCTGCGCGGGCAGGCGCGGCGCTGCCTCGTCTTCTGCGACGACCTTTCCTTCGAGCGGGAGGATGCCGACTACAAGGCGCTGAAGAGCGTGCTCGATGGCGGGATCGAGGGGCGGCCGGGCAACGTGCTGTTCTATGCGACCAGCAACCGGCGCCACCTGATGTCGCGCGACATGATCGAGAACGAGCGCAGCACCGCCATCAACCCGGGCGAGGCGGTGGAAGAAAAGGTCTCGCTCAGCGACCGCTTCGGGCTGTGGCTCGGCTTCCACAATTGCGACCAGCCGACCTACTTCGCCATGGTCGAGGGCTATGCGCGGGCGCTCGGCCTTGAGATCGGGGAGGATGAGATCAGGCGGCAGGCGAATGAGTGGTCGGTGACGCGCGGCGGCCGGTCGGGGCGGGTGGCTTGGCAGTTCATCCAGGATCTGGCGGGAAGGTTGGGGGTCGCCGCCTGACCGGTCGAGGAGGGCGCGCCCTCCTCAAGCTCCGCTCGCCAAGGGCCGGTTGAACCTATCGGTTCAGCCCCTTGGACCCTTAAATCAGGCGATGCGGTCGAGGCCGCCCATCCAGGGGTGCAGCACCTCCGGTACGGCGATGCTGCCGTCGGCCTGCTGGTGCGTCTCCATCACCGCGATCAGGGCACGGCCGACGGCGACGCCGCTGCCGTTCAGCGTATGCAGGAAGACGTTGCCCTTGCCCTCGACAGGCTTCATCCGGGCATTCATCCGCCGGGCCTGGAAATCGCGGCAGTTGGAGCAGGAGGAAATCTCCCGCCATGCCCCCTGCCCCTGCAGCCAGACCTCGAGGTCATAGGTCTTCGCCGCGCTGAAGCCGGTATCGCCGGCGCAGAGCACCACGCGGCGCCAGGTCAGGCCAAGCTCGGTCAGCACCCGCTCCGCGCAGCGCGTCATCCGCTCATGCTCGGCCGCGCTGTCCTCGGGGCGGGTGACGGAAACCATCTCCACCTTGTGGAACTGGTGCTGGCGGAGCATCCCTCGCGTGTCGCGCCCGGCGCTGCCGGCCTCGGAGCGGAAGCTTGGCGAGAGCGCGGTGAAGCGGAAGGGCAGTGAGGCTTCGGGGACGATCTCGTCACGGACCAGGTTGGTCAGCGGCACCTCGGCGGTCGGGATGAGGTAGCGGCCGTCCGTGGTCTTGAAAAGGTCTTCCTCGAATTTCGGCAGCTGGCTGGTGCCGTACATGGTGGCGGCGTTGACCAGGTAGGGCACCGCGGTCTCGGTGTAGCCGTGCTCCGTCGCATGGAGCGTCAGCATCCACTGGCCGAGGGCGCGCTCGAGCCGTGCGAGCGCACCGCGGAGGACGGTGAAGCGGGCGCCGGCCAGCTTGGTGGCGGCGGCGAAATCCATCAGGCCGAGGGCTTCGCCGAGCTCGAAATGCTGCTTCGGGGTGAAGTTCGGGCGGGGCGGCTCGCCATGCTGGTGGAGGACGACGTTGTCCGACTCGTCGCGGCCGTCGGGGATGTCCGCGTCGAGGATGTTGGGAAGGATGGCGAGCCGGTCGTCGATCTCGAATCGCTGGGTCTCGAAGGCTTCGAGGCGCTGGCGCAGGTCGCGGGCCTCCTCCTCCAGCGCGGCGGTGTCCTCGCCCTTGCGCTTTCGCATGCCGATCTGCTTCGCCAGCTCGTTGCGGCGGGAAAGTGCTTCCTGCTGACGCGTCAACTCCTCGCGGCGGGCGGCATCCAGGGCGAGGAGTTCGGCGCTTACCGGGGTGAGGCCCCGGCGGGCCATGGCGGCGTCGAACCCGGCTGGGTCGGCGCGAAGGGCGCGGATGTCATGCATGGGTCAGGTCTTCGTCCCGCCATCCTTCTTCCGCCCCATCCAGGTGGCGGCGATGATCGAGATCTCGTAGAGGCCGAGCAGCGGTATGGCGAGGCCCACCTGGCTGATGACATCGGGCGGCGTCAGTACCGCCGCCACGACGAACATGCCGACGATGGCGTAGCGCCGCCCCTTCTTCAGCGTCTCGACGCTCAGGATGCCGACACGGCAGAGCAGCGTCAGCAGCACCGGCAGCTGGAAGGAGATGCCGAAGGCGAGGATCATCTGCATGACCAGCGACAGGTACTCGCTGACCTTGGCCTCGAGCTGGATCGGCAGCGCGCCATCACCCGGCGGCGTCTCGAAGGTGATGAAGAAGTGCCAGGCGAGCGGGAAGATGAAGTAGTAGGCCAGCGCCGCGCCCATCACGAACAGGAAGGGCGAGGCGACGAGGAAGGGCGTGATCGCCCGCTTCTCGCTGCGGTAGAGGCCGGGCGCCACGAACAGCCAAAGCTGCGTCGCCCACATCGGGAAGCTGAAGAAGACCGCGCCGAAGAAGGCGACCTTCAGATAGGTGAAGAAGGCCTCGTAGAGCGCGGTGAAGATCATCCGCCGCTCGCCATGGCCCTGCGCCTGCAGGATGTCGGCGAGCGGGCGGGCGAGGAAGCCGTAGATCTGGGCGGAGAAGTAGTAGCAAACGGCGAAGGCGATGGCGAAGGCGCCGACCGACCAGAGCAGCCGCGTGCGCAGCTCCATCAGGTGATCGAGCAGCGGCATCGGCTTGTCGTCGATGGAATCGTCCGGGTCGCGCGGCACGGGCGTGGGTGCTCAGCTCTGTTGGGTCGGTGGGGCCGGGGCCGGGTCGGCCGGCGGCACGAAGGCGGGCGGGGCCTGCGGTGCGGCGGCAGTGGGCACGGCACTCGGCGGGATGAAGGCAGGGGCGGCCGGGCGCGGCGGCTCGGGTGCCGGCGGGCCGAAGCTCTCGGCGGCTGGCGTGGGAGCTGGCGCGGGCGGCGGCGTGTAGCTCGGCTTCAGCGGGTCCTCGGTGAAGGTCTTCCGGATCGAGCCGTCCTTGTCCACCGCCCTGGTGAGCTCGTCGCGGACGTTGAAGCGGCGGATCTCGTTGATCGACTGCCGCACCTCGTCGAGATTGGCCTCCCGCACCAGCTCATCGGCCTGGCCCTGGAACTCGCTGGCCATGCGGCGCAGCTTGGAGATGCCGCGGGCGACGCCGCGGATGGCCTCGGGCAGGTCCTTCGGGCCGATGACGACAAGCGCCACCACGCCGATCAGGGCAATCTCGGACCAGGCTAGATCGAACATCGTGTCTCCGGCTCCGCCTCGTCGCGCGGGCCGCCTCCGTTAGCAGGATAGCCCGGCCACGCCAATCTAGGGAGCGGGGGCCGGGAATACGAAGGCTCGTTCGGGATCCAACGCGAGCTTCACCTCCTCTCCACGCCGGAGTCGCAGGCCGGGCGGCAGCCGGGCATGCAGATGGAGCGTGCCGCCCGCTCCATCCGGCAGGGCGAGATGGGCGAGGCTGGTGGCGCCGAGCAGGCGGCAGGCCTCGACGCGGGCGACGGGTCCCTCGGCAGCGCCGAGGCGGAGGCCTTCCGGGCGAAGGAGGAGTTCGGCCGGGCCATCGGGCATGGCGCAGGGGAGCGGGCCGAGGGCGGTCTCGGCCCGGCCGGCGCGGACCCGGGCGGGCAGGCGGTTCACCTCGCCGAGGAAGGTGGCGACGAAGGGGCTGGCCGGGCGGAGGTAGAGATCCTCCGGCGTGCCGAGCTGGACCACCTTGCCCTCCCGCATGAGGGCGATGCGGTCGGCGAGGAACATCGCCTCCTCCGCGTCATGGGTGACGATGAGGGCGGGGATGCCGGCGGATTGCAGGACGTGGAGCGTATCGTCCCGTACCTGTTCGCGGAGCCGGGCATCGAGGCTGGCGAAGGCCTCGTCGAGCAACAGGGCGCGGGGGCGGGGGGCGAGCGCACGGGCCAGGGCGACGCGCTGCTGCTGGCCGCCGGAGAGGGTGTGGGGATAAGCATTGGCAAGCGCCTCCAGCCCGACCCGTGCCAGGGCTTCGGCCACCTGCCAGGCGCGCTCGCCACGCGGCGTGGCGCCGAGGCCGAAGGCGACGTTGCCGGCGACGGTCAGGTGGGGAAAGAGCGCGTAGTCCTGGAAGACGAAGCCGACCCGTCTGGCCTCGGGCGGCAGCTCGCGGCCCGGCTCGGCCAGCGGGATGTCGTCGAGGGCGATATGTCCGGCCTGGAGCGGCTCAAGCCCGGCGACGAGGCGGAGCAGCGTCGTCTTGCCGTCGCCCGAGGGACCGAGCAGGCAGAGAATCTCGCCGGCCGCGACCTCGAGGTCGATGCCGCGCAGGATCGCCCGCGCCCCATAGGCGTGGCGGATGCCGCTGAGGCGCAGGCTCATGCGGAAAGCGGCGGGGCCGGCTCGCTTACCAGTTCCTCGCGGCGCGGCAGGTCGGTCAGTGCCTTCAGGCCGAATTGCTCGAGGAAGCGCGGAGTGGTGCCCCAGAGGCTCGGGCGGCCGGGAACCTCCTTGCGGCCGCGCGGGGCGATGAGCCCCATCTCCAGCAGGGCCTCAAGCGTCGATTGGGAAAGCGAGGCGCCGCGGATCTCCTCGATCTCGGCGCGGGTCGCGGGCTGGTGGTAGGCGATGATGGCGAGCGTCTCCATCGCCACCCGCGGCAGGCGGCGGGGAACCTCGACCACCTTGGTGATGGCGGGCGCCAGCTCGGGCGCGGTGCGGAAGGCGACGCCGCCGGCGACCTCGACCAGCTCGACCGGACGGCCGGCGGTGGTCGCCATCAACGAAGTGATGACGGCACGGGGGTCGATGCCAGGGGGCAAGGCCTGGGCCAGGCGCGCGGGCGGGATCGGCCGGTCGCTGGCGAAGATGAGAGCCTCGGCGATGCGGAGGGCATGCGCGAAGAGCGCAGGGTCGGCCTCCGGCATCGGCTCGGCAACGGGCTCGGGGAGATCAGGCGGCTCGGACATCGGGGATCGCTTCGGTCGGGGCGGCGCGACGGACCAGGATTGGGCCGAAGGCGCGGTCCTGCTGCAATTGGATGCCGCCGCCACGGGCTGTCTCGAGGGCGGCGATGAGGGTGCTGGCAAGCGCGGCGCGCTGCTCGACGGGGTCGGTCAGGCCTTCGGGGAGGAAACGGTGCAGTACCGCCCAGTCCGGCAGGGCGCCGATCAGCCGCCCGAGCCGAGCCAGCGCATCCTGCACCGTCCAAAGCTTGCGGTGCTTGGGCGTGTAGGGGCGGCGGGCGAGCGCCCGGCGGCGGGCGGCGGCATAGGCCTGGAGGAGGGCCGGCAGGTCGGCATTGATCCCGCTGCGGTCCTCGATGCGGAGCTGCTCGGCGGCGCCGCGGCCGAAGACCTCGCGGCCGAGCTGGTCGCGGGTGGCAAGCCAGGCGGCGGCGAGGCGCATCCGCTCCAGCTCGGCGAGGCGGTCGGTCAGCGCGGCGGCGAGGGCCTCGGCATCCACTTCCTCGGCCGGGTCCGGCGGGACCAGCAGGCGGGATTTCAACCAGGCCAGCCAGGCAGCCATCACCAGCCAGTCGGCGGCGAGTTCCAGGCGGACGCGGCGGGCCTGCTCCAGCACGGCGAGGAACTGGTCAACGAGCGCGATGATCGAGATCTTTTCGAGATCGACCTTCTGCGCCCGCGCCAGGTCGAGCAGCAGGTCGAGCGGGCCCTCGAAGCCGTCGAGGCGGAGATGCAGGACCGGTTGGGTCATTCGCTCCCTCCCCCGTTGCCCGTGAGCGTCAGCACGAGGTCGAAGGCCTGGGCGACGACGTTGCGGAGTGCCCAGCCGACCGGGTCGTAGCCTTCCGCGATCCGGGGCAGCAGGAAGACGGCGAAGATTACGATGAGGATGCCCCAGCGCTCCAGCCGCATGTAGGGAAGCGCCAGCGGCCGGGGCAGCAGGCCCGCGACGATCCGCCCGCCATCGAGCGGCGGGATGGGCAGCAGGTTGAACAGGCCGAGGACCAGGTTGGCGAGGATCGCGTACTGGACGAAGCGGAGGCCGGCATAGAGCAGATCGCGGGGCGCCGTGCCGTCGAGCGCGACCAGCGGGTGGACCAGCAGGCCGGCGATGAGGGCCAGGACGAAATTCATCAGCGGGCCGGCGGCGGCGACCAGCATCATTCCCTGGCGCGGGTGGCGCAGCGCCCGGATGTTCACCGGCACCGGCTTCGCCCAGCCGAACATGAACTCGACGCGGCCCAGGGTCAGCAGCTGGCCGAGCAGCAGGATGCCGGGCAGCAGGACCGTGCCGACCGGGTCCACATGGCGGAGCGGGTTGAGGCTGAGTCGACCGGCGAGCTTCGCCGTCGGATCACCGAGGGCTAGCGCGGCATAGCCATGCGCCGCCTCGTGCAGGGTGATCGCCAGGACGGAGGCGAGCACCGCGGCCACCAGCTCCGGCAGCCAGCCGAAGCCCTCGGTCACGCGGCGGCCGCGAGCCGGGCGTCCCGGAGGGCGAGCAAGCCGGCGGGGTCGAGGGTCTGGCGGGCGGCCAGTACCCGGGCGCGGGTCTCGGCCAGCCGGGCTTCGGCCGCATCGCCAAGCGCCGGGCAGGCGGCGAGGACGGCGGCGCTGTTCTCCAGCACGCCATTGCAGTGGAGGACGAGGTCGCAGCCGGCCTCGATCGAGGCGGCGGCAAGCTCGCCGGGTTCGCCCTCCAGCGCCTTCATGCAAAGATCGTCGCTGATCAGCACGCCCTGGAAGCCGATGGCGCGGCGGATCACCTGGCCGATGACCAGAGGCGAGAGGGTAGCCGGGCGCTCCGGGTCCAGCTCCTGATAGACGATATGCGCGGTCATGGCCCAGGCGGCGATGTCGGCCAGGGCCGCGAAGGGGCCGCAATCCTCGACCAGCATCTCGCGCGGGGCGGTGACGCGGGGTAGCTCGTAATGGCTGTCGACCATGGCACGGCCATGGCCGGGGATGTGCTTCACCACCGGGATGCAGCCGGCCTGCTGGAGGCCCTCGGCCCAGGCGAGGCCGAGCCGGGCGACCTCCTCCGGATCGTCGCTGAAGGCGCGGTCGCCGACGATGCCATGGGCGCCCGGCATCCGCAGGTCGAGTACCGGGGCGCAGACCACGTCGAAGCCTGCATCGCGGCAGATCAGCCCGTGGAGCGCGGCATTGGCGCGGGCGGCCTCGGCCGGAGCGCCCTCGAAGCGCGCGGCGGGTGGGAAGTCGGGCCAGTGCGGGGTGCGGAGGCGGGCGACGCGGCCGCCTTCCTGATCCACCAGGATGGGGGCGGATTCGCCCAGCTCCTCGCGGATGGAGGCCGTGAGGGCGCGGAGCTGCGAGGGATCGGCGATGTTGCGGGCGAAGAGGATCACGCCGAGCGGGGGCGTAGCCTGCAGCAGCGCCCCTTCCTCCGCGGTCAGCGCATGGCCGGAAAGGCCGATGATGGCGGCGCGCGGCCGGGTCATTCCAGATTCAGCCCCCGACTGGGTTGCAAGGCGCGGCCTTGGCCTGCACCGCGGCGCAAAGGGCGCGGGCGGCCGCGGCGTTGGCGAGGCCGCCGGCGCGGAGGCGGTAGAGCGGCGGCTTCCCCTCGCGGTCGAAGCGGGAGATCACCGGCTGGAACGCGGCCAGTTCGGGGATGCGCTGCTGCAGGCGCTCCCACTCTCCGCGGGCGGATTCCTCGGAGCTGAGGGCTGCGAGCTGGACCATCGCCCGGCCATTGGCGGCCGGGGCGATGGCGGGGTTGGCCGGGGCGGCGACGGGCGCGGGACGCGGCGGTGCCACCGGTGCCGCAGCGACCGGGGCAGGCGCGGGCACCGGCGCGGCGGCAACGGGCGGCGGGACGGGTTCGGGTGCGACGGCCTGGGGCGCAGGCGCCGGCGGGGCGGCCTGCTGGCGAAGCAGGTCGAGCGCTGGGCTTTCCGGGCCGCGGTCGAGGCGGGAGGTCGCCGTCACGTTGCGCTCGGCGGCGCGGCGGACCGAGGGCGGCTCCAGCACCAGCTGGTCCTGGTTCGGCACGACGAGGCCGCCGGGGGCGTCCGGCTTGATCTTCACCGGGCGCGCATCGGCCTCGATGGTCGGCACGACCCGAGGCCCCATGCGGGAGATGCCCCAATAGGCCGCACCGCCCACCGCCAAAGTGCCGAGCAGCCCGCCGGCGACCGCCAGCATGCGCCAATTGGGCCCCGGCTGGACCGGCCGGGCGCGCCAGGATGGAACCGTGATATCGCTCACCGCATCTCCTCGACGGGCGTGACCCCCATCACCCTGAGGCCCGAGCGGATGACCGTCGCCGTCGCGGCAACCAGCGCGAGCCTCGCCCGCGTCGCCTCCGGCTCATCCCCCCGGATGAAGCGGAGGGTCGTGTCCTCTCGTCCCCTGTTCCACAATACGTGAAAATCACCCGCCAAGTCATGGAGAAAGAAGGCGATGCGGTGCGGCTCACGGGCCAGCGCCGCGGACTCAACGGTGCGGGGCCAAGCAGTGAGGCGGCGGATCAGGGCCAATTCGGCCTGATCAACCAGCGAATCGAGCGGGGCCTCGACGAGGTCCGTGGGGTCGCCGGCGCTGCGCAGGACGCTGCGGCAGCGGGCATGGGCGTACTGCACGTAGAAGACGGGATTCTCGCGCGACTGCTCGACCACCTTGTCGAGGTCGAACTCCATCTGCGCATCGGCCTTGCGGGTCAGCATGGTGAAGCGGACGGCGTCGCGGCCGACTTCCTCGATGAGGTCGGCCAGCGTCACATAGGTGCCGGCGCGCTTGCTCATCCGCACCGGCTCGCCGCCCTTCATCACCTTGACGATCTGGGTCAGCACCACGTCGAGCGGGACCGGGCGGTCGGCGGAGAGGGCCGAGACGGCGGCCTGCATGCGCTTGACGTAGCCGCCATGGTCGGCGCCCCAGACATGGACCAGCTCGTCGAAGCCGCGGGCGAGCTTGTCGGCATGGTTGCCGATGTCGTTGGCGAAATAGGTGTTGCTGCCATCCGACTTGCGGAGCGGGCGGTCCACGTCGTCGCCGAAGCGGGTGGAGGCGAAGAGGGTCTGCGGGCGCGGCTCCCAGTCCTCCGGGGTCTTGCCCTTGGGCGGCTCGAGCACGCCCTCATAGACCAGGCCGCGCTCGGCGAGCGTTGCGATGGCGCGGTCGGCGACGCCGGCGCGGACCAGCTCAGCCTCGCTGATGAAGACGTCGTGGCGGACGCCGAGGGCGGCGAGGTCCTGGCGGATCTCGGCCATCATGGCATCGACGGCGAAAGGCTGGACGGTGTCGAGCCAGAGCGCCAGGTCGGCCGGGAGGGCGCCGGGGGCGAGGGCGTCGCCATAGCGGCCCTTCAGCGTCTCGCCGATGGGGATGAGGTATTCGCCCCGGTACTGGAGGCCGCCGGGGATGTTCGCTGAGTACTCCTCCTCGGTCAGCGGCGTGCCGAGCGCCTGCAGGTAGCGCCAGTAGGCGGCCCAGGCGAGGGCCTGCACCTGCGCCCCGGCATCGTTGATGTAGTACTCCTTGGTCACCGCCCAGCCGGCCTTGTCGAGCAGGTTGGCCAAGGCATCGCCCACCACGGCGCCGCGGCAATGGCCGACATGCATGGGGCCGGTCGGGTTGGCGGAGACGTACTCGACATCGACCTTGCGGCCGGCGCCGACGGCGCTGTCGCCATAGGCCTCGGCGGCCTCCAGGATCACCGGGAGCTGGGCGCGCAGGAAGCCCTCGCGCAGGCGGAGGTTGACGAAGCCCGGCCCGGCGGGGGCGGCGGTCTCGACCTCGGGCAGGGCGGCGAGCCGCTCGGCCAGCGCCGCGGCGAGCTTCGGCGGGGGCTGGCGGGCGGGCTTGGCGACGACGAGGGCGGCGTTGGTCGCCATGTCGCCATGGCTCGGGTCGCGCGGCGGCTCCATCTGCACCTTGGCGAAGGCGTCCTCGGGCAGCTCGGGCAGGAGGTCCCGCAGGGCGGCGATGGCGCGGGCGCGGAGGGCCGCGAAGATGTCGGTGCTGGTCATGCTGCGGTGCGGTTTAGCCCGCGATGCCCACGGGTGGAAACACCTGCGTTACCCAGGGATGTTCGGGTCCGTCAGGCGGCGGTGCTCTTCCAGTGCGTACCGGTCGGTCATGCCGGCGATGTAGTCGCAGACGACGCGGGCGCAGGTCGGGCTGCCCGCCTCCCCTGCCCTTGCCCGCCAGTCGTCGGGCAGCATTTGCGGGCCACCGTGGAGGAGCTGGAAGAGAAGCTGGCTCACCCGCTTCGACTTCTGCATCGCCCGGTTCACCCGCCAGTGACGGTACATGCGGGTGAAGAGGAAGTCGCGGATCACCTGGTTCGCCTCGGCCATGGGGCGGGAGAAGGCAATCACCGGCTCGGCCGCGGCGCGGATGTCGTCGGCGCTCTGCGGGGCGAGGGCGGCGATGCGGCGGCCGGCCTCCTCCACCACGTCCTGGATCATCAGGTTGATGACGCGGCGGACGGTTTCCGTCACCAAGCGGTCGCGGCTGATGCCAGGAAAGGCGGCAAGGACCTCGCGGTAGGCGTCTCCGACCAGGGGCAGGCCGGCGATGTCCTCCGGAGCGAGGATGCGGGCGCGCACGCCGTCGTCGAGGTCGTGGTTGTTGTAGGCGATGTCGTCGGCCAGCGCCGCGACCTGGGCCTCCGCGGAGGCGTGGGTCTGGAGTTCGAGTGGGTGCTGACGGTCATATTCGGCAATGAAGGCCGACGGCCGACGGAGCGGGCCGTTGTGCTTGGCGAGGCCCTCCAGCGTTTCCCAGGACAGGTTCAGCCCGTCGAAATTGGCGTAGCGGGCCTCAAGCACCGTCACGACCTTCAGCGACTGGGCGTTGTGGTCGAAGCCGCCATAGGGGCGCATCTGGCTGTCGAGCGCCTCCTCCCCGGCATGGCCGAAAGGCGGGTGTCCCAGGTCATGGGCCAGCGCCAGGGCCTCGGCCAGATCCTCGTCGAGGCGGAGGCGGCGGGCCAGGCTGCGGGCGATCTGCGCAACCTCGATGCTGTGAGTCAGGCGGGTACGAAAATAGTCGCCTTCATGGAAAATGAAGACCTGGGTCTTGTATTGCAGCCGGCGGAAGGCGCCGGTGTGGATGATGCGGTCGCGGTCGCGCTGCCAGGGGGAGCGGGCATCGGCCGGCTCTGGATGCAGCCGGCCGCGGGACTGGCGAGGGTCGACGGCCCAGGGAGCGCGGAGTTCGGACGGCATGGCGCTGCCTAGCATGGGCGGGGGTGAGGTTGGAAATCAGGCCGCGGCAACCCTATCTTCCAAATGAAGCTGATCGAGATCCTGCCATGCCCGATGGTGCCGACCTGCCCCGTTTCCGTGTGACCCCGCGCGCCGCCGCCCAGGTGGCGGAGATCGCGCGCCGTGAGGGACGGCCGGAGGCTGGGCTCCGCGTCTCGGTAAGCGCCGGAGGGTGCTCGGGCTTCCAGTACGGCTTCGCGCTGGAGGACAGCGCGGCTGAGGATGATCTTGTCGTCGAGTCGGGGGAAGTTCGGGTCTTCATCGACAGCGTGTCGCTCGACCTGCTGGCGGGGTCGGAATTGGAGTGGAACGACTCGCTGATCGGGGCGCATTTTGTGGTGCGCAATCCGCAGGCGGTCTCGGGCTGTGGCTGCGGGGTGAGCTTCGCGGTCGGGTAAAGGCCCCTTCCCCGCCATCCATCCCGGCTGGCCAAGCCAGCCGCTTCCGGCGATGGTGGGGCCATGCTCCGCCTTGCCAGCTTCAACGTGAACTCAATCCGCCGCCGCGCGCCGCATGTGCGGCGCTTTCTCGAGCGGCACCAGCCGGATCTGCTCTTCCTCCAGGAGCTGAAGTGCAGGACGGAGGAATTCCCCGCCGCGGAATTCGAGGGAAGCGGGTATCGCATCCAGGCGATCGGGCAGCCGGGCGGGCGCAATGGCGTTGCGGTGCTCGGGCGCGTCGAATTCGAGGTGACCGGCGATGCGCTGCCGGGCGAGGCCGAGGATGATCATGCCCGCTTCGTTTCCGTCCGCGCGGCGGGGATGGAGGCGGCGGGAATCTACCTGCCGAATGGGAATTCGGGGGGCGAGGCCGGCTTCCAATACAAATTGCGTTGGATGGAGCGGCTGCGGGACTGGGCGGCGGCAAGGCTCGACGATTTCATGCCGGTCGCGGTACTCGGCGACTTCAATGTCTGCCCGACCGAGGCGGATCTCTCGCCCGGGGCGTTGCCGGCGACCGATGCGCTGGTGCATCCCGAAACCCGGGCGCGGTTCCGGGCCCTCACCCATATCGGGATGACGGATTCGCTGCGGACGCTGCATCCGGCGGACGCGCCCTTCACCTATTGGGATTACGGGCCGGCCTTCAACATGAACCGCGGGCTGCGGATCGACCATGCGCTGCTCAGCCCGGAGCTGGCGGAGCGGCTGACGGGATGTGGGGTGGATACGATCGCACGGTCGGAGGACCAGCCGAGCGACCACGCGCCGGTCTGGGTGGAGCTGCGATAGCGGCCCCCCAGACTTCGGGGGCTCAGGCCGGGCTGCGGCGCCCGGAATGGCTAAGCGACGCCGGGACGGCGAGTGGCGCGGCGAGGCGCCAGCGGGCCAAGGTTTCAGCGCCCTCCCTCACCAGCGACGCCAGCCATAGCCGTAACCATAGGGGCGGCCGTAATAAACGGCGGGCGGCGGCGGCGGCGGCGCGTAGTAGGGCCGGCCGTAATAGGGTCGGGCCGGTGCGACGACGCAGCCCGATAGCAAGGTGAACGCCGGCAGCAGGAGCAGCGGCAGCAGGAAGCGTTTCATCGCGATCACTCCTCGTGGCAGGCGCAGATAGAAACCGAGGCTCTGTGACGAAAGCAGGGCACGGCCGATAGGACCCCCGCCATGCGTAGGTGCTACCGGCCGAATCACCTATTATTGGTCGGCGTAGCAATGCGTCTCAGCCGCACCGCCCGGATGGGTAACGGCGCCGAGATGGGCCGGCCCGACGAGCTGGGCGTATTTCCAGAGGGCACCCGCGTTGTAGTCGGTCGGGCGGGGCTTCCATTCGGCACGGCGGCGGGCGAGCTCCGCTTCCTCAACCTGCATGTCGATGCTGCCCTTCTCCGCGTCGATGACGATGCGGTCGCCGTTGCGCAGCAGGGCGATGGGGCCGCCGACCGCCGCCTCCGGCCCGACATGGCCGATGCAGAAGCCGCGGGTGGCGCCGCTGAAGCGGCCATCGGTGATCAGCGCCACGCTCTCACCCATGCCCTGGCCGTAGATGGCGGCCGTGGTGGAGAGCATCTCGCGCATCCCCGGCCCGCCCTTCGGCCCCTCGTAGCGGATGACGATGACGTCGCCCGGCTTGTAGGCGCGCTGCTCGACGGCCTGGAAGGCCTCCTCCTCGCTGTCGAAGCAGAGGGCGCTGCCCTCGAAGCGAAGGGTCTTCATCCCGGCAACCTTCACGATGGCGCCGTCCGGGGCAAGGTTGCCCTTGAGGCCGACGACGCCGCCGGTCGGCGAGAGGGCCTTGCTCACCGGGTATATGACGTCTTGGTCCGTAGGAAAGGCGACGTCCCTGTGGTTCTCGGCGAGGGTCTTGCCGGTGACCGTCATGCAGTCGCCATGCAACAGGCCGGCCTCGAGCAGCGCCTTGATGATGACCGGGATGCCGCCGACCTTGTGGACGTCGTAGGCGACATACTTCCCGCCCGGCTTCAGGTCGGCGATGTAGGGCGTGCGGCGCATGATGGCGACGACATCGTCCATGGTGAAGCGGAGGCCGGCCTCATGCGCGATGGCCGGGAGATGCAGGCCGGCATTGGTGCTGCCACCGGTCGCGCCGACGATGACGGCCGCGTTCTCCAGCGACTTCAACGTGACGATGTCGCGCGGGCGGAGGTTGCGGCGGACCAGCTCCATCACCGCGCGGCCGGATTCGGCGGCCCAGCGGTCGCGCTCCTCAAAGGGCGCGGGGGTGCCGGCGGATCCGGGGAGCGCGAGGCCGATCGCCTCGGAGACCGTCGCCATGGTGTTGGCGGTGAACTGGCCGCCGCAGGCGCCGGCGCTCGGGCAGGCGACGCATTCCAGCTCGTGCAGCTCCTCCTCGGATAGGTTGCCGGCGGCATGCTGGCCGACCGCCTCGAAGACATCGACGACGGTGACGTCGCGGCCCTTGTAGGTGCCCGGCAGGATGGAGCCGCCATACATGAAGACGGAGGGGATGTTGAGGCGGAGCATCGCCATCATCATGCCGGGCAGCGACTTGTCGCAGCCGGCGAGCCCCACCAGCGCGTCGTAGCAATGGCCGCGGACCGTCAGCTCCACCGTATCGGCGATGGCGTCGCGCGAGGCGAGCGAGGACTTCATCCCCTGATGGCCCATGGCGATGCCGTCGGTGACGGTGATGGTGGTGAACTCGCGCGGCGTGCCGCCGCCGGCCTTCACCCCCGTCTTCACGCTCTGCGCCTGGCGGTGGAGGTCGATGTTGCAGGGGGCGGCCTCGTTCCAGCAGGTGGCGACGCCGACGAAGGGCTGGGCGATCTCGGCCTCGGTAAGGCCCATCGCGTAGTAGTAGCTGCGATGCGGGGCGCGCTCCGGGCCAACCGTGGTGTGGCGGCTGGGCAGCTTCGACTTGTCCCACTCGGTCATGGCGTATCCTCCGGTTTCGCCCCAGAGGGTCGCAAAGTCTCCGGATAAGGCAAGCGGAGATGGCAGGGGCCGCGGCGCGGCGCCTGCCGTACCGTCAGATCCGCGACCATCCGAGGCAATTCGCCACCGGCAGGCCGGTGCCGACCAGCATCGCGCCGTGGCGGTAGAGCGTCCAGGCGCTGCCGGCCTCGCCGAGATCGACCGCAACCAGTTCGCCTGAGGCATCGGCCCAGACGATGCGCCCATCGGCGGCCGCGACGGCTCCCATGGCACCGTCGAGGCCGATTCCCGGCCGGAACAGGACCAGGGCCGTGGTGGCATCCGTTGGCGGCAGCGCCGCCACCGGCGCGGCGCCGACTACGGCGAGCGCCAGCATCGCCGCCACCCTCAGCCCGCCCCGGCCGGGCGGTCCCGCATCGCCGCGCCGCAGCAGCCATGCCCCGGCCAGCAGCGGCGGCAGACCAGTGACGGCGAGCCAGCCGATATCCCAGGCCAGCGGGTTCGGCACATCCACCCGGATGCGGTGGATGCCGACGATCCAATGGAAGCCGACCACATCGACCAGCTGCCAGATGCCGAAGCCGAGCAGCGCCCAGCCGAGCAGCCGCATCCCCCGCACCTCGCTGAGCCCCGACCGGGCCCGCCAGAGCAGGGTGAGGCCGACCAGTGCAATGGCATAGACGGCGACGTGGAACAGCCCGTCCCAAAGGATCTGCACGCGGATATCGCGCAGCGCTTCCCCGCCGACGAGGCTGAGGAAGTGGTGCCATTGCAGCACCTGGTGCAGCAGGATGCCGTCGAAGAAGCCGCCAAGGGCGAAGCCAAGGACGCCAAGAGCGAGTGGCAGGCGTTGGGCCGGCATGCGGTGTCTCCCCTGATGGGGAGCGAACGCCGCAGCGCGGCCGGCGATCACGGAATCCTGGCGGAACGGTTGTTCAGGCGGTCCGTCGCAGGGCGGCGGCGCGCGCGGCATGGTTGACGCGGTGCCAGTTCTGCGGCTCGTCCCGGCCCGTCCCTGGCGAGGCGCGCCCGGTCACCAGCCGATCGGCGACGGCGCCGGCGGCGAAGGCGTAGACGGCCTTGTGCAGCAGGTCGACCACCTGCTCGTCGCGCGGCCAGGTCCAGGGCGGCGCGCCGATGCCGGTGGCGTTCTCCAAGCTCTGGTCGTTCAGCAGGCGCAGGTTGAGGAAGAGGAAGGAGCCGAAGGGCCCGCCGACGCCGCCCCGCGCCATCACGGCGCGCACCATCCCAAGCAGGATGCCCTGGCCCCAATGCATCGTCCAATTCAGGCCCTGCCGCTCGCGGTCCGGGCGCGCGGGGCGGCCGAGCAGGCGTTCCAGCGTATGCGCGGGCACGAAGGAGTTCGGACGCCCCGTCACCGCCTGCTCCAGCTTCTCTCCCAGCGTCATGGCGGCAACGCCGGCCGCCCCCGCCAGCAGCCCGGCGGCGAGCAGCGGCATCGTCCCTCCGCGATCGCGGTCCATCCTGGCCATGCGACTTGTCCCCTTCCCGGACGGGCGGGATGCCCATCCGCGGCCTCAACGCCGGGGGGAGGGTCTAGTCGCCGATGCGGGCCATCGCCGCGTCGAGGCGGGCCATCTCGGCCCTGAAATTGGTCAGGCGCTCGCGGTTCTCCTCGACCACCTCCTCCTTGGCGCGGGCGACGAAATCGGCGTTGGCGAGCTTCGCCTCCACCTTGCGCGCCTCGGCCTCGGCCTTGGCACGGTCCTTGGCGAGGCGGGTTCGCTCCGCGGCGAGGTCGATGATGCCGGCGAGCGGGAGGATCAGCGTCGCCTCGCCGAGCACGGCCTGGGCGACGCCCTTCGGCACCTCGCCCGCGAGCGGGGTGATCTCGGTGACGCGGCCTAGGCGGCGGACGGCCTCAATCCAGCGGTCGGCGCGGGCGAGGTTTTCCGGTGCGGCGTCCTTCACTAGCAACGGCGTGGTGATGGAGGGGGCGATGTTCACCTCGGCGCGGACGGCGCGGAGCTCGCCGATGAGACGCACGATCCAGTCCAGCTCCTCGCGGGCGGAGGCGGCCTTGGCCACGGGCGCGGCTTCAGGCCAGGGGGCGCGGATCAGGCTGCACTCCGGGCCGTACCCAAAGCGGTCCCACAGCTCTTCCGTGACGAAGGGCATCGCCGGGTGGAGCAGGCGGAGGATCAGGCCGAGGACGTATTGCGCGGCGCCCTTCACCTCATCCTTCTCGGCGCCGTCCGGGCCGTTGAAGATGGGCTTGGCGAATTCAAGGAACCAGTCGCAGAAGCTGCCCCAAACGAAGCGGTAGCAGGCGGCGGCGTAGTCGTCGAAGCGGTAGGCCTCCAGCGCCGCGGTCGCCTCGGCGATGGCGGTGTTGCCGGCGTCGAGGATCCAGCGGGCGAGCGGCGTGCGCGCCGAGGCCGGGTCCCAGCCCGGTTGCGGGGCGATGCCGTTCATCTCGCAAAAGCGCGCGGCGTTCCACAGCTTGGTGGCGAAGCTGCGGTAGTCCTCGACGCGCTTGCGGCCGAGCTTGACGTCCCGGCCGGGGCCGGTCAGCGCGCAGATGGTGAAGCGGAGGGCGTCGGCGCCGTAGGCGTCGATCAGCTCCAGGGGGTCCATCACGTTCCCCTTGGACTTCGACATCTTCTGGCCCTTCTCGTCGCGGACGAGGCCATGGATGTAGACGTGGCGGAAGGGGACATCGCCCATGAAGTGGATGCCCATCATCATCATCCGGGCGACCCAGAAGAAGATGATGTCGAAACCCGTCACCAGCACGTCGCCGGGGTAGTAACGGGCGAGCTCGGGCGTCCGGTCGGGCCAGCCGAGCGTGCTGAAGGGCCAGAGGGCGCTGCTGAACCAGGTGTCGAGCACGTCCGGGTCGCGCTCCAGCGGGACGTCCTCGCCGAACCTGGCGCGGGCGGCGGCCTTCGCTTCTTCCTCCGTCCGCTCGACGAAGACGCTGCCGTCCGGCGCGTACCAGGCGGGGATCTGGTGGCCCCACCACAGCTGGCGGGAGACGCACCAGGGCTGGATGTCACGCATCCAGGCGAAGAAGGTGTTCTCCCACTGCTTCGGCACGAATTGCGTGCGGCCGGACTCGACCGCCTCGATCGCGGGCTTCGCCAGGGTCGCGGCGTCGGCGTACCACTGGATGGTCAGGCGCGGCTCGAGCGGCACGCCGCCGCGGTCGCCATGCGGGACCTGGTGGGTGTGCGGCTCGGTCTGGACGAGGAGGCCGAGTTCCTCGAGGCGGGCGACGATCGCGCGGCGAGCGGCGAAGCGGTCCATGCCCTGGAGGCTGTCGAGGAAGGTGAGGTCGGCCTGGGCGCCGAGGTCGGGGCGGAGCTCGGCTAGGTCGATCCGTGCCTCGGCGTCGAGGACGGAGGCCATCGGCAGGTTGTGGCGGCGGCCGACCTCGAAGTCGTTGAAGTCGTGCGCGGGGGTGATCTTCACCGCGCCGGTGCCCTTCTCCGGGTCGGAATACTCATCGGCGACGACGGGGATGCGCCTGCCCGTCAGCGGCAGGATGACCTGCCTGCCGACAAGAGCGGCGAAGCGGGCATCCTCGGGGTGGACGGCGACGGCGGTGTCGCCGAGCATCGTCTCCGGGCGCGTAGTCGCCACTACGATCTCGCCGCCGCCATCGACAGGGTAGCGGATGTGCCAGAGGTTGCCCTTCACCTCGCGGCTCTCGACCTCGAGGTCGGAAATCGCCGTCTGCAGCTTCGGGTCCCAGTTCACCAGGCGGCGGTCGCGGTAGATCAGCCCCTGGCGGTGCAGGGTGACGAAGACCTCGCGGACGGCCTTCGACAAGCCCTCATCCATGGTGAAGCGCTCGCGCGGCCAGTCGAGGCTGGCCCCGAGGCGGCGAAGCTGGCGGGTGATGGTGCCGCCGCTCTCGGCCTTCCATCGCCAGACGCGGTCGAGGAAGGCGGCGCGGCCCATGCTGCGCCGATCCTGCTTGCCCTCGGTCGCTAGCAGGCGCTCGACCACCATCTGCGTGGCGATCCCGGCATGGTCGGTGCCGGGCTGCCAGAGCGCGTCCCTGCCCTGCATCCGCCGCCAGCGGACCAGCGTGTCCTGGATGGTGAAAGTGAGCGCATGACCCATGTGGAGGCTGCCGGTGACGTTCGGCGGCGGGATCATGATGGTGAAGGGCGTGGCGGCCGAGGCAGGGTCGCAGGCGAAGGCGCCCGAGCCTTCCCAGCCTTCATAAAGGCGGGTTTCGAAGCTGCCCGGGGTGAGGGTCTTGTCCAGCATGGGCGCATCCGTCCCCTGCCGGACGGGCGCCGTCAAGGGGCGTCGCGGCTCAGCCCAGGGCGCGGCCGACGACGCGCTCGATCTCGGCGCGGACCAGGCGCTCGACCAGGGCGGGGAGGTGCTGGTCGAGCCAGTCCTTCAGCAAGGGACGCAGTTCCTCGCGCACCACATCCTCGATGCTCGGGCCGCCGCGGGTGACGGTGGCGCCGCGGTCCTGGGAGACGGCGCGGATCAGGCTGCCGATCGCGGCGGTGGCGGCGGCGGCGACGGCCGGGGCGATCAGCGCCTCGGCTGCCGGAAGCTCGGGCGGAGGCTCCAGCTCGGAAAGGGCCAAGCCGGCGGGTATGGCGCGCGCGGCTGGTTCCGGCTCGGGTACAAGGGCGGCGGGGAGTGGCTCGGCCGGGGGGGTGGAGGCAGGGGGCGGTACCGGCGGCGCGGCAGTCGGCTCCTGCACCAGCATCTCCTCGGTTAGTGCCAGGGGCTCCCCCGGCTCCGGCGCTGCCGGGGCCTTGCCGGGTTCGTCCTCGTTGAGGATGCGGCGGATGGAGGCGAGGATGTCCTCCATGCTCGGATCGGCAGGAGCATTCCCCGGCGGGGCCGGCCGCGCCTCGGCCATCAGCGACGCTCCGCCACGCCCGAATAGTCGCCGAAGCCGATCCAGCGATTGCGCACCTCGTTGTAATAGGCGCGCATGTCATAGGGATCGACGGCGAGGCCAAGATCGCTCGCGGTCAGCCGCCCGATGGTCGCCGCCAGCGCATAGGATTGCTGGACAACGGTGGAGAGGGCCTGGACCAGGCTGGTGCGGGCGTTCAGCAATTCCTGCTCGGCATTCAGCACGTCGAGGGTGGTGCGGCTGCCGACGATCGCCTCGCGCTGGACGCCGTCGAGGGCGATCTCGGCAGCGCGGATCTGAGCGCGGACGCTCTCGACCTGGGCCCGCGAGCTCTGCAGCTGCTCCCAGGCCTGGGTCGCCTGCTGGACGACGGTGCGACGCTGGTCGTCGACCGTCTGGCGGGCCTGCTGGGCGGTCTGCCGAGCCTGGCGGATGGCGGAGTATTCCGCGCCGCCCTGGTAAAGCGGCACGGTGAGGTTCGCGGTGACCTGGGCGAAGGTCTGGCGGGTGTGGTTGGTGAGGTTGTTGTCGTTCCGCCCGGCCTGGGTGCTGACGCTCAGCTGCGGCGTCAAGGCGGAGGTCTGGATGTTGATGTTGTCCCGTGCACCGGCCTCGTCGAACAGGGCGGCAACAACGTTCGGATTGTTGGCGGCCGCGGCCTGGGCCACTTCCTGGCTGGTGCGGAGCGGCACGCGAAGCGGCTGGGGCGCTACCAGCGCGCCGGGCGGAAGGCCGACCAGGCGCTGGAAGGTGGCACGGGAGATCTGCAGGTTGCCCTCGGCCTGGGCGCGCTGGGAGCGGGCGCCGGCCAAGCGCGATTCGGCCTGGGCAACGTCGGTGCGGGTGATCTCGCCCACGCGGAAGCGCTCGTTGGTGGCGCGCAGCTGCTCGGTCAGCACCTGCTCGTTGTTGATGTTGAGGCGCAGCAGCTCCTGGTCGCGGATGACGCCGACATAGGCCGTCACCGTGTCCTGCATCACCTGCTGCTCGGTCGCCAGCAAGCGGGCGCGCTGGGCAAGGACCTGGCTCTCGGCCCGCCGGGTGGAGGCAACGGTACGGCCGCCGCGAAAGATCGGCTGGGTGACGGTGATCGTGTTGGTGGCGATCGTCCGGTCGTTATGGGTGCTGACGCCAACCTGGCGCAAGCCACCGGTGTTTGGGTCCTGCGCTGCGGTCAGGCTGCGGACACGGCCGTCGGAATAGCCGAAGCTGTTGGCGATGGAGACGGTCGGCCGCCATCCGGCCAGGGCCTGGGGCACGTTCTCATCGACCGCGCGAAGCTGGGCACGGGCAGCGAGCAGCGCCGGATTGTTGGCATAGGCCTGGGCCAGGGCATCCGCCAGGGTTTGCGCCCCGGCCTGCGGTGCCAGCGCGACAAGGGCGGCCGGGGCGAGCAGCGCGGCGGTCAGCACCGGGAAGGGACGGGTCCAGTTCATCGTAACTTGATCCTTGCGGAGCAATATTAAGAACGTCCTACAGCACCCGCGCCTTCGTTGCGAGGATGCCGAGCTTCAGAAGACGAAGCCGGGGCGGCGGGCGAAAGCCGGCAAGGGGGCCGTCGCGCAATCGAAGGCGGTGACCGTGGTGAAGCTGCCGCCGAGCTTCTGCCCGAGGACGGCCTTGCCCTGCCGCCGGCCGATGCCGATGACCGCGACCAGGCGGCCACCCTCGGCCAACTGCTCGATGAAGGCAGGCGGAACCTCGGGGACCTCCCCTTCGATCATGGCGATGTCATAGGGCGCGCCAGTGGCGAAGCCCTGGGCCGGGTCGGCCGCCTCCAGCCGCACCGCGCCGGCGGGCAGGCAGGCCGGCAGGGCGGCACGGGCGATCTCGAGCAGCGGCGCGTCGGTTTCGAGGGCGGTGACGCGGGCGCCCATGCGGGCCAGCACGGCGGCGCCATAGCCGGTGCCGGCGCCGGCGATCAGGGCGCGGTCGCCAGGACGCACCGCGGCGAGCTGGATCAGGCGGGCGAGCACCATCGGCTCGATCATCGCCCGGCCACCAGGGAGCGGGATGTCCTCGTCGGTATAGGCCCGCGCGGTGGCGGAAGGAGGGAGGAAGCGCTCGCGCGGCAGGTCGCGCATCGCCTCCAGCAGGCGGGGATCGGTCACCTTGTTGGGGCGAAGCTGTCCGTCCACCATGCGCTTGCGCGCATCCGCGTAGTCCATGAAGCGCAATCTCCAGCCGCCGGCAAGGCTCCCCCGACCGGGGGCGGCCCTTCCGTTCGAGGGGGTTATAGGGGGCGCCTCCCCCTGCCGCCAAGCGGCCGTGTTGCGGCGCACGCTTGACCTGCCGGCGCTGTGGCGCCAAAGAGGCACGACGCACGGGGGTAGCCTCGGCGGTCCGGTGGCCGAGTGGTCAGGCACAGGTCTGCAAAACCTGCTACGGCGGTTCAATTCCGCCCCGGACCTCCAACGTGGCTCTCGTGGGGGCTTTCATCATCGGCGGTGCCCTGCTATAGGCGCCGCCCACTGGCTGATCCGGCGTGGCGCAGCGGTAGCGCAGCGGACTGTTAATCCGTTGGTCGTTGGTTCGAATCCAACCGCCGGAGCCATCCTTCCCCTGTCTTGCCGAGCCTACCTGCCCGCCTTATCGGTGGCGCATGGATACTCCTCGCATCGGCCATAACGGCGGCCCACCGCTCGATCCGGAGGAAAGCTGGCGCGGCTATGTCTGGCGGCGGGCGCACAAGCGCGCCTGGAAGACGCCGCCGCGGGAGATCGCGCTCCGCCGGCTCGCCCGGGCCGAGGAACTGGGAATGAGCTACAAGGACTACACGCTCGAGATCCTGGAACGCGGACGCTATCTTTGACCGGAACGGCATGGTTTCGGCTTGCCGTGGCGGTAGGCGGGCTGGTGCCCGTGCTGGCCGGGCTCGGCGGCATACTGGCGGGGCCGGCGATGCTTGGGGCCGAGTCCGGCACGGATGAGGATAGCCATGCGCGCTACCTCTCCGGCCTGCTGCTCGGCATCGGGCTGGGCTTCTGGAGCACGCTCGGCGACCCGGTGCGGCATCGGGAGCGGTTCCGGCTGCTGACGGCGATCGTCGTGCTGGGTGGACTCGGCCGGCTCTACGGGCTGGTGGTGCGGGGCGTGCCGGGGGCGCCGATGCTGGCGGCGCTCGGCATGGAACTGGTGGTGACGCCGCTGCTCTGTCTCTGGCAGGCCAGGCTGGGGCGATGAGGCGGGCACTCGCCGTTGGGCTCGCGGCGCTGCTTGCGGTCGGGTTCTTCTTCCGCCACCAGATTGGCGATGGCTTCACGCTGCTGCTGGGCGACCGGCATGATGCGGTGATCGAGCTGTCGATCCTTGAGCACTGGGTGAACGTGCTGGCCGGCCGCTCGGCCTGGGACAGGACGGACTACTTCTTCCCGGTGCCGGGAACGCTCGGCTACAATGACGGCTATCTCGTTTTCGGCCTGCTGCAGGCCGCATTCCGCGCGATGGGAGCCGACCTCTTCCTCGGCGGCGAGCTGGTCAACATGACGATGCGGCTGGTCGGCTTCCTCGGCACCTATGCGCTGGGTCGGCGGGCGATCGGACTGCGCTGGGGCTGGGCGCTGCTGGGCGCGGCGATCTTCACCATCAGCAACAACCTCTATATCCGCGGCAGCCATGCGCAGATCTTCAGCGTCGGGCTGGTGCCGGTTCTGGCACTGCTGCTGCACGGGGCGGTGGTGGCGTTGCTGGAGGGGCGGCGGGGGGCGCTGCTGGGCTGGGGGGCAGGCTTCACGCTTGGCGTCGCTGCCTGCCTGATGACGGGCTTCTACATGGCCTGGTATTTCGCCTGGTGCGGCGGGGTGATGCTGCCGGCCTGGCTGGTCGTCGCGGGGCGGCCGGCGCGGCGGCGGCTGCTTTCCGCGATGCGGGCGCAGGCGTGGACGCTGGCGGCGATCGGCATAGTGGCCGTGGCTGTCGAGATCCCCTTCCTGTCGCTCTACCTGCCGAAGGCGGCGGAGACGGGGATGCACCCATGGGCGGACGTGCTGAGGCACGTCCCCTCCCCGCTCGACATCATCCATGTCGGCGAGGCGAATTACCTTTGGGGCTGGCTGGTGCGGGCGATGAACGGTACCTTCCGGCCCGGCTTCCCCTTCTGGTCGGAACTGATGACGGGGATGCCGCCGCTGCTGCTCATGACCTTCGCCGCCTCGCTGCTCTGGCTCTGGCGCGGCGGGGGCGAGGCGCCGCCGGGACGCGTCGCGCTGCTGCGGGCGCTGGCCATCGCGGTGCTGGTGACCTGGGCGCTCACCCTGCAGGTCGGCGGCGTTACCGGCTGGTCCCTGGTCTACCGCGTCGTGCCCGGGGCGAAGGCGGCGCGCGTGGTGGCGCGCTACCAGCTTTTCCTCACCCTGCCGGTCGTGCTGCTGGCGATGGCGATGCTTTCGGCCGAGGCGTGGCGGCTGCCGCGGCTGGCGGCCGGCCTGCTCTGCGCCCTGCTGGTGGCGGAGGAAGCAAATGGCTATGCGCCGCTCTTCCTCGACCGGCCGCTGGAGGCGGGGCGGCTGGCGGCGGTGCCGCCGGCGCCGGCCGGGTGCCGCGCCTTCTACGTCTCGGCGGCACGGCAGGAGAGCCGCTTCGGCGAGGAAGTCGCGAACCCCTACAACCACAACACCGAAGCGATGCTGGTGGCGGCCGTGCGGCATGTGCCGACCATCAACGGCATCTCCACCTTCAACCCGCCTTTCTGGCCGGAGGCGATCCCGGAGGACCCGCGCTACATCGAGCAGGTGCGGGCCTATGCGGCGCATTGGCAGGTGACGGGACTCTGCGCCCTCGATCTGCAGCGCTTCATCTGGAGCGGGCCGGAGTAGCTTGCGCGGGGCGCCGTGCTTGGCCATCATCCTTGCAGGAGATGAGACGCACCGGCTGATACCGTCCGCCTGACGCCGCAGGGCGTGGGCAGCACGAGGTTCGCGCCATGCCTGCTCGACACGAGATCGCCTCGACGCCGGATGCGCTCACCTGGGATGCGCTCGATGCAGCGAGCCGACTGCGCTCGGCGATCCTGCCCCGGTGCAGGAATTCGTGGGCACGAGCGCCTGACCCCAAACCGAAGGAGGATGGCCATGCCGCTGGGAACACTGAAGCTGCCGGGCATCGAGGAGTGGCGCAAGGTCGCGGGCGAACTGGGCCTGAACCTCTCGGATGACGATCTTGCGCAGCATCGCGCGGCGCTGACGGGCAGCTTCGCCGCATACAACCTCGTCGACCAGATGCCGGACGAGATTCCGGAGGTCACCTTCCCGCGGACGCCGGGCCGCCGTCCGGGCGCCGAGGAGAATCCCCATGGTGCCTGGTATGTGAAGAGCACCGTGCAGGGCGCGTCCTCGGGCAAGCTCAAGGGTAAGACCATCGCGCTGAAGGACAATATCTGCCTTGCCGGCGTGCCGATGATGAACGGCGCCTCGACGCTTGAGGGCTATGTGCCGGATGTGGACGCGACGGTCGTCACGCGCATCCTCGAGGCGGGCGGAAGCATCGTGGGCAAGACGGTCTGCGAGTATTTCTGCTTCTCCGGCGGCAGCCATACCAGCGCGCCGGCGCCGGTGCACAACCCGCATCGCATGGGATATTCCGCGGGTGGCTCCTCCTCCGGCAGCGCGGCCGTCGTCGCGGCGGGCGAGGTGCCGATGGCGCTCGGCGGCGACCAGGGCGGGTCGATCCGCATGCCGGCCTCCTTCTGCGGCATCTACGGCATGAAGCCGACGCATGGGCTGGTGCCCTACACCGGCATCATGCCGATCGAGCTGACGATCGACCATACCGGGCCGATGACGGCGACGGTCGAGGACAATGCGCTGCTGCTGGAGGCGCTGGCAGGGCCGGATGGGCTCGATCCGCGGCAATACAGCACGGCGCCGGTGCCGGCCTATCGCGACCTGATGCGGGGCGGCGTCGCGGGAATGAGGATCGCGCTGATCGAGGAAGGCTTCGGCCATCCGCAATCGCAGGAAAAGAACGACGCGCTGGTGAGGGAGGCGGCGGAGCGGCTGCGCGGGCTCGGCGCGACGGTCGAGAAGGTTTCGCTGCCGATGCACCGGCTGGGAGCTGCGATCTGGCTGCCGGTGGCGGCCGAGGGGGCGACCGTGCAGATGATGCATGGCAACGGCTTCGGCTTCAACTGGCAGGGACTCTATGTCAGCTCGCTGCTCGATGCGCACAGCAACTGGCGCGGGCGGGCCGATGAGCTGTCGGAGACGCTGAAGAACACCATGCTGCTCGGGCACTACATGGTGACGCGGCATCGCGGGCATTACTACGCCAAGGCGCAGAACCTGGTGCGGCGGCTGCGGGCAGCCTATGACTCGGTGCTGGCGCAGTACGACCTGCTGGCGATGCCGACGCTGCCGATGGCGGCGACGCCGCTGCCGGCGGCCGATGCGCCGACCAGCGAGATCATACAGCGCGCCTTCGAAGTGCTGCCCAACACGGCACCCTTCGACTGCACGCATCACCCGGCGATGTCGCTGCCCTGTGGGCTGGCGGACGGGTTGCCGATCGGGCTGATGCTGGTCGGCAAGATGTATGACGAGGCGACCATCTACCGCGCTGCTGCCACCTTCGAGAGCGGCGTCGACTGGAGGAGCCTCACGGCCTGAGGCGGGCGACGGCGTCGCCGGCGAGGAATGCCGCCTCGCCGGCGACGAAGCAGGCCAGCACACGCGGCCCTGCCGGATCGACGAGGACGACGTCGCCGCGCATGCCCGGATGCAGCGCGCCCCGATCCGCCAGGCCAGCCGCGGCGGCCGGGTTGGCGGATACGAGGGACCAGGCCTCGGCGAGACTCAGCCTGCCGCGGCGGGCTATGGCGAAGGGGGCTTCGAGCAGCGCGGGCCAGTGATAGTCGCTGGCGAGGATGGTGACGAGGCCGCGCTCGGCGAGCGGGGCGGCGCTGGCCCAGCCGAGATGGCTGCCGCCGCGGACGACGTTGGGGGCGCCCATCACCACCGCCTCGCCATGGGCGCGGGCATCGGCGGCGACGGCCTCGGCCATCGGGAATTCGCAGAGGCGGGCGCCGAGGCCGCGGTAGTGGGCGCGGTCCTCCTGCGTCGCGTCGTCATGGCTCAGCATCGGGATGCCGGCGGCGGCGGCCGCGGCGGCGATGCGGGCGCGGGCGGCGGGCACCTCCGCACGGCGGGCGGCGACGCGCCCGATCAACTCGCGGAATTCGTCGGGGGAAAGGCCGGCGCGGCCGGCATACTTCGCCAGCTCCCTGGCATTGCCGAGCTTCTTCAGGATGGACGGCGTATGGTCGTTGAAGCCGAGCAAATGGATGCGGCCGGCGGCGATGCCGGCCAGGGCGTCGTCGAGGGCGTCGAGGTTGTCGGCCTCGAAGCGGCAGTGGATGCGGAGGTCGAGGGGGAGCGGCCCGGCCTCGTCCAAGGCTGCCATGAGCGCGCGCCACATGCCGAGTGAGCGAAGGCCGGGCTCCCAGGACAGGGTCACGCCGAGGAAGGCGGTGGTGATGCCGCAGGCGAGGAGCTGCGCCGCGGTGTCGCGCAGTGCGAGGGCGGGCGGGAAGTCGATGCCGGGGCGGGGTTGCAGCGCGCGCTCATGCGCATCGCCATGGATGTCGACGAGGCCGGGCAGCACAAGCCAGCCGGTTGCGTCGAGGCGGCGGGCGCCGGCGGGCGGGGCTGCGGCGATCGTCTCGCCGGCGAGGGCAAGGTCACCGGCGGCGAGGTTGCCGCCGCGCAGCACCTCGCCGCCGGTGAGGTGCCAGCCAGACATCCCTCAGCTCTCCGCCACGATCTGAACGCGGCCCGAGGCATAGCAGCCGAAGCTGACCTCCACCGGCTGGCCCTCGGGGTCGAGGTTCAGGGCTTCCGTCACCAGCACCGGGCGCGTGCGGGATTGCTCAAGCAGGGTGGCTTCCTCCGGCGTCGGCATGCGGGCCGTGATGCGGGTCGCCTCGCGGCGGAAATCCGGGATGCCCAATCGCGTGAGGACCCTGGTGATGGAGGCTTCCTCCGCCAGGAGGCCGGCGATGCCGGGGAAGCGGGTGGCGGAGAACCAATGGGTGCCGATGGCGATGGGGCGGCCATCGACCAGGCTCAGCCGCTCCGCGACGATGACAGGGCGCCCGCGGCGAAGGCGGAGCTGCTCGGCGATATGCGCCTCGGCGGGCACCTCCTCGATGCGGAGCATGCGGCCCTTGGGCTCGCGGTTCTGCCGTTGGATCGTTTCGGAGAAGCGGGTGCGGCGGCCGACGGGATAGTCCAGCACATCCTCGGCAACGAAGCTGCCGCGGCCCTGCTCGATGCGGACCAGGCCGCGGCCTTCCAGTTCCTCCATGGCGCGCCGGACGGTGTGGCGGTTGACGCCGAAGCGGGCGGAGAGCTCGGCCTCGGTCGGCAGGCGGGCGCCGGGGGCGAGGCTGCCGCTGGCGATCTCGCGTTCCATCGTGCCAGCGATCTGGCGCCAGAGGGCGACGCCCTGGCCGCGGGCGAGGGTGGCTGTGGTGTTCATGGAAGTTTCAACCTTGGGCCTTGCCTGGCGTGTATTGTAACAAGCACCCTAGATGGCTGGACGTCTATTTGTCTAGACTTTATGATGAACCCCATGTCCGATGACGCAACCGAAGCCCAGGCGGCGCGACGCCGCTGGATGGGCGTGCTGGCCCGTGCCGATGCGGATGCCATCGCAACTCGGCTGGCTGACGCCCCTGCCCTGCCCCGCCACATCCGGCTGCGCGGCCCGGAGACCGGGCTGGTGATGACCCGCGGCCGGCAGGGCGGCGATGGGGCGCCCTTCAATCTCGGCGAGATGACCGTGACCCGGTGCAGCGTGCGGCTGGCGGATGGGGCGGTGGGCCATGCCTATGTCGCCGGCCGCGACGCGCGCCAAGCGGAGCTGGCAGCGGTGCTGGATGCCGCCTTGCAGGACCCGGCACGGCGGCCGGTGCTGCTGGCGACGGTGATCGAGCCCCTGGCCGAGGCGCAGGCCGCGCATGCCGCCCGCGAGGCGGCGAAGGCGGCGGCGACGCGGGTGGAGTTCTTCACCATGGCGACGATGCGATGAACGGCCTGACCCCCGGCTTCGCCGATCCGGTGCCGGATGCGCAAGCCTGTTTCCGGGCGCTGCTGGAGGCGATGGCGCGGCCGGGCCGGGTGGAGCGCCTGGCGGCCCTGCCCGAAGCCCCGGCGCCCCTGGCCCCGGCGGCGGCGGCGGTGCTGCTGACATTGGCGGATGCGGAGACGCCGGTTTGGACCGATGCCGGGCCGGTGGCGGAGGATTGGCTGCGCTTCCATGCCGGCTGTCCGCTGGTGGCGGAGCCGGGGTTGGCGGGCTTCCTGTTGGCGACGGGCGGGCTTCCCGCGCTGGCAGCGCTGGAGGCGGGGACGGAGGAGGAGCCGCATCGCTCCGCAACCCTGATCGTGCAGGTGGCGGGGTTGGAGCTGGGCGGGGGCTGGCGGCTCACCGGGCCCGGCATCGAGCGGGAGCACCGGCTGCAGGTGGAGGGGCTGCCGCGCGGCTTCCTCGCCGATTGGGCCGCGAACGGAGCACGGTTTCCGCGCGGGATCGACCTGGTGCTGTGCGCCGGGAACAGGCTGGCGGCGCTGCCGCGCACCACGCGCATCGAGGAGGCCGGCTGATGGCCTATGTGGCGGTCAAGGGTAGCGAGCGGGCGATCGAGGCGGCGCATGCCTGGCTGGCTGAGGAGCGGCGTGGCGATCCGGCGCTGCCGGAGTTGAGCCTCGCCCAGATCGAGGGGCAGCTCGGCCTCGCCGTCGACCGGGTGATGGCGGAGGGAGCTTGCCATGACCGGGGGCTCGCCGCGCTTGCCGTCAAGCAGGCGCGGGGCGACCTGATCGAGGCGGCTTTCCTGCTACGCGCCTATCGGACCACCCTGCCCCGCTTCGGTGCCAGCCGGCCGGTGGAGACCGGCGGGATGCGCATCCGGCGGCGGATCAGCGCGACCTACAAGGAGTTGCCGGGCGGCCAGGTGCTGGGGCCGACCTTCGACTATACGCATCGGCTGCTGGATTTCGCCCTGGCCGCGGAAGGCAGCGTGCCCGAGCCGGCGCCGGAGGCCGCCACCGATGCGGCGGCGATGCCGCGGGTGACCGGGTTGCTGGCGCAGGAAGGGTTAATGGCGCCCGAGCCGCCCTCCGAGGTGGAGCCGCGCGACCTGACGCGGGAGCCGCTCGACTTCCCGGCCGAGCGGCCGCTGCGGCTGCAGGCGCTGGCGCGGGGCGATGAGGGCTTCCTGCTCTCGCTCGGCTATTCGACGCAGCGTGGCTACGGCAACGCGCATCCCTTCGTCGGCGAGATCCGGATGGGAGCGGTGACGGTGGAGTTCGAGCCGCCGGAACTCGGCTTCCCGATCGAGATCGGCGAGATTACCGTCACCGAATGCCAGATGGTGAACCAGTTCGCCGGCTCGAAGACGGAGTTGCCGCAGTTCACCCGCGGTTACGGCCTCGTCTTCGGCCAGGGCGAGCGGAAGGCGATGGCGATGGCGCTGGTGGATCGGGCGCTGCGGGCAGCGGAGCTTGGCGAGCCGGTGGAGGCGCCGGCGCAGGATCAGGAATTCGTGCTGTACCACTGCGACAATGTGGAAGCGACGGGCTTCGTCGAGCATCTGAAGCTGCCGCACTACGTCGATTTCCAGAGCGAGCTGGAGAAGATCCGGCTGCTGCGGCGGGAGGCCGGAGGCGAATGACGGCGCTCGGCTACAATTTCGGCTATCTCGACGAGAACACCAAGCGGATGATCCGCCGCGCCTTGCTGAAGGCGGTGGCGGTGCCCGGGCATCAGGTGCCCTTCGGCGCGCGGGAGATGCCGCTGCCCTATGGCTGGGGGACGGGCGGCATCGCTGTGACCGCCAGCGTCATCGGCGCCGGCGACCGGCTGAAGGTGATCGACCAGGGGGCGGACGACACAACCAATGCCGTCTCCATCCGGCACTTCTTCGCCAAGGTGACGGGGGTTGGGACCACCGAGCGGACGGGCGAGGCGACGATCATTCAGACGCGGCACCGCATCCCGGAGACGCGGCTGCGCGAGGGGCAGATCCTGGTCTACCAGGTGCCGATGCCGGAGCCGCTGTTTCGGCTGGAGCCGCGCGTCGCCGAGACCAAGCGGATGCATGCGCTGGCCGATTACGGGCTGATGCATGTGAAGCTCTACGAGGACATCGCTCGGCATGGCCATGTGGCGATCAGCTACAACTATCCGGTGCTGGTCGGCGGGCGCTACCTGATGTCTCCCTCGCCGATCCCCGCCTTCGACAACCCGAAGATGGACCGGATGCCGGCCCTGCAGCTCTTCGGCGCGGGGCGGGAGAAGCGGATATATGCGGTACCGCCCTACACCTCGGTGACGAGCCTCGATTTCGAGGACCATCCCTTCCAGCCGGTGCGGGCGGATGCGCCCTGCGCGCTCTGCGGCAGCCGGGAGAGCTATCTCGACGAGGTCGTCGTGGACGACAAGGGCGGGCGGATGTTCGTCTGCTCGGATACCGACTACTGCGCCACGCGCCAGACGCAGCGGGAGGCGGCGGAATGAGCGCGCTGCTCGAAGCCTCGGGCCTCGCGCTGCGCTTCGGGGCGGTGCCGGCGCTGGATGGCGTGGCGCTCGAGATCTTTCCCGGCGAGGTCGTCGCCATCGTCGGCGAGTCAGGCTCGGGCAAGACGACGCTGCTGCGCGTGCTCTCCGGCATGATGCGGCCGGAGGCGGGCGAGGTCCGCTACCGTGACCCGGAAGGCGGGCTGCATGTCGTCCATGAGATGGGCGAGGCGGAGCTACGCCGGCTGCACCGGACGGATTGGGGCTTCGTCCATCAGAACCCGCGCGACGGGCTGCGCATGCGCGTCTCGGCGGGCGGCAATATCGGCGAGCGGCTGATGGCGGTGGGCGCGCGGCATTACGGCAACATCCGCGCCGAGGCGGCGGAGTGGCTGCGGCGCGTCGAGATCGACCCGGCACGGATTGACGACATGCCAGCGCTCTTCTCGGGCGGCATGCAGCAGCGGCTGCAGATCGCCCGCACGCTGGTGACGCGGCCGCGGCTGGTCTTCATGGACGAGCCGACCGGGGGACTCGATGTCTCGGTGCAGGCGAAGCTGCTCGACATGATCCGGGCGCTTGTCGCCGATCTCGGCCTCGCGGTGGTGATCGTGACGCATGACATCGCGGCGGCACGGCTGCTGGCGCATCGGCTGCTCGTCATGCGGCGGGGGCAAGTCGTGGAGCAGGGGCTGACGGACCGGGTACTCGACGACCCGCAGCATGAATACACCCAATTGCTCGTTGCCTCGGTGCTGGCGGCATGAGCTGGGCGATCCGCACCGAGGGGCTCGGCAAGTCCTTCACGCTGCATCTCCAGGGCGGGGTGCGCATCCCCGTGCTGGAAGGCGTGGACCTGAGCGTGGCGGCAGGGGAATGCGTCGCACTGGCAGGACCTTCGGGTGCCGGCAAGTCCACGCTGATGCGGCTGCTCTACGGCAATTACGGCGCGGCGGCGGGGCGCATCCTGATCCGCCATCATGGGGCGGAGGTCGACCTCGCAGCGGCCGATGCGCGGCTGGTGCGCGAGGTGCGGCGGGAGACGCTTGGCTATGTCAGCCAGTTCCTCCGCGTCATCCCGCGCGTGCCGACGCTCGACATCGTCGCCGAGCCGTTGATGGCGCGGGGCGTGGCGCGCGAGGCAGCGCGGCCGCGGGCGGCGGAACTGCTGGCGCAGCTCAACCTGCCGGCGCGGCTGCACGGGCTGCCGCCGGCGACCTTCTCGGGCGGCGAGCAGCAGCGGGTGAACCTGGCGCGGGGCTTCGCCCCGGGCTACCCGGTGCTGCTGCTCGACGAGCCGACGGCGAGCCTCGATGCCGGCAACCGAGCGGTGGTGGTCGGGCTAATCCGCGCCGCCAAGGCCGCGGGCAGCGCCATCATCGGTATCTTCCATGACACCGAGGTGCGCGACCAGGTCGCGGACCGATTGTTCGAGGTCCTGCCCATGCCGGTCGCCGCCTGATGTCCGAGACCATCCTCACCCATGCCCTGCTCGTCCTGCCGGAGGATGTGATGCCCGGCACGCTGGTGCTGCGCGACGGGCTGATCGCCGAAGTGCAGCCGGGGCGCAGCAGCCTTGCGGGGGCGGTGGATTGCGGGGGCGACCACGTCATCCCCGGCGTGGTCGACCTGCATACCGACAATCTCGAGCGTCAGGTGCAGCCGCGGGCCAATGCGCGCTGGCCGAGCCGTTCCGCCCTGTTGGCGCATGACGCGCAATGCGCGGCGGCGGGCGTCACCACCGTCTTCGACGCGCTCTGCCTCGGTGATCTCGGCTTCGACCCCGGGCGGGTGCAGACCTTCTACGAGGGTGTCGCCGACCTCGCCGCGCTGGTGCCGAGCGGCCTGCTGAAGGCGGAGCACCTGCTGCATCTCCGGTGCGAGCTGCCGGCGACCGACATGGTGCCGGCGGTGGAGAGCGTCGCCGACCATCCGCTCGTCGCCATGGTCAGCCTGATGGACCACTCGCCGGGCGTCGGCCAGTACCGAGACATTCCCCGCTACCGTGCGATGCGGCAGCGGCAGAAGCAGATGAGCGATGCCGAGGTGGATGCGCGCATCGCTGAGCTGCTGGAGCGCCGTGCCCGATTGCGCGAGCCGCAGCGGCGCTGGCTGCTGGACCGCATCGCCCATCGCGACCTGCCGCTCGCCAGCCATGACGATGACGACGTGGAGGAGATGGCGCGCAACGCGGAGGACGGCATCCGCATCAGCGAGTTCCCGGTGACGATGGAGGCGGCCGGTGCGGCGCGCGGCCTCGGTGTCACGGTGATCGCCGGGGCGCCCAACATCGTCCGCGGCGGAAGCCATTCGGGCAATGTCGCGGCGGCCGACCTCATCCGCGCCGGCGCTGTCGATGCGTTGGCAAGCGACTATGTGCCGGCGGCGATGGTGGAGGCGGCGTGGATTGCGGCCGCGACCACCGGCATCTCCCTTCCCCGGGCTGTCGCCAGCATCACCGACGGGCCCGCGCGCATGGCGCGGCTGAGGGACCGGGGGCGGCTGGTGGCGGGGCTGCGGGCCGATCTGGTGCGGGTACGGGCGGTGGAGGGGCTGCCGATGGTCCGCGCCGTCTGGCGCGAGGGGGAGCGCGTGGCGTGATCGGCGCGCCCATGCCGGAGGCGCGCCTGGCCCTCTACTGGGCGCCGGAGCCGGAGGACCCCCTCCACCGCCTCGGCTCCGCCTGGCTCGGCCGGGATGCGGAGACGGGGGCGCCGCTGCCGCAGCCGGTGCTGCCGGGGCTCGACGTCGCGGAGATCACCAGGGATGCGCGGGGATATGGCCTTCATGCGACACTGAAGCCGCCTTTCCACCTGCGGGTCAGCTGGGCGGAGGCGGTCGCCGCGGCGGAGGCGCTTGCGGCGCGGACGGCACCCTTCGACCTTCCGCCGCTCGCCGTCGAGAATTTGGAGGGGTTCCTGGCGCTGCGGGAGACGGCGCACTGCCCTGCCCTCCGGCCCTTCGCCGATGCTTGCGTCGAGGCGCTGGATCCCTGCCGGGCGCCGCCCGACGAGGCAGAGTTGGCAAAGCGGCGGCGGGCCCGGCTGAGCGCGCGGCAGGAGGTGCTGCTAGAGCGGTATGGCTATCCTTACGTCATGGAGGAGTGGCGCTTCCACGTCACTCTCAGCCGGCGCCTCTCGGCCGGGGAGATGGCGGTGGTACAGCCGGCGGTGACGGATTTTCTAGGCGAGGCGCCGGCGATGCCGCGGCGGGTCGGCGCCATCAGCCTGTTCACCCAGGCGAAGGCCGGTGCGCCCTTCCTGATCGCCGAGCGGCTGCCGCTCAGGGGATAGCGCGGAGGGCCGCCACCACCCGGGCGACGCCTTGCTCCACCGGACCCTCATTCATCACCCGGACCACATGGAGGCCGGGCGGCAGCGCGGCCTCGCGGGCAAGGCGGGCGGCGATGTCGGCCTCCGTCTCGCGGCCGCGGGCGGCGAGGCGGGCGGCCAGTATCGCGGGCGGAGCGGTGATCTCCAGCACCAGCAGGGGCATGCGCCGCGCGGCTTCGGCGAGGACGGTGCGCGAGAGGTTGGCGACCGCCACTCCGGGTGGCAGGGCGGCCGGGATGCCGTAGAGTAGCCCATGCGCCTCCCACCAGAGGGCGAAGCGGCCGGCGGCGCGCTCGGCCTCGAAATCGGCGCGGGTCAGCGGGCGATGCGCCTCGCCGCCGGCCTCGGCAGGGCGGGTGATGCTGCGCTGGATGAAGTGGAAGCGGGGATCGCCGGCCAGGGCTGCGCGGGCGCCCTCCATCAGCGTGTCTTTCCCCGCCCCGGAGGGCCCGACCACACCGACCAGCATGCTTGCCTTCCAGATCGAACGGGCCTTCTCTGCCTGTCCGAACGCCGTCAGGCAATGTTCCCTCGGAGAAGACCACAGCATGTTCACGACACGGCCCGAGATCGCCGGCACCTTCGGCGCCGTCGCCACGACGCATTGGATCGCCTCGCAGGTCGGAATGTCCGTGCTGGAACGGGGCGGCAATGCCTTCGACGCCGCCTGCGCCGCCGGCTTTACCTTGCAGATCGTCGAGCCGCATCTGAACGGGCCGGGGGGCGACTGCCCGATCATTCTGCACAGCGCGAAGCTCGGCGCGCAGCAGGTGATCTGCGGCCAGGGGCCGGCGCCGGCGGCGATGACGGTCGGCAAGCTGAAGGACGAGCTGGGCCTCGACATCGTACCGGGGACCGGCTTCCTTTGCGCGCCCATCCCCGGCGCCTTCGATGCCTGGGCACTGATGCTGCGTGACCATGGCACCTGGCGGCTGCGCGACGTCTTGGACTACGCCATCGGCTACGCGGCGCGCGGGGCGCATGTGGTCGGGCGCATCTGCGCGACGATCGAGACGGTGCGGCCGCTCTTCGAGACGGAGTGGAAGACCTCGGCCGCGCTCTGGCTGAAGGGGATCACGCCGGGCGGGCTCTACACCAACCCGGACCTGGCCGAAACCTATGCGCGGGTGGTGCGCGAGGCGGAGGCGGCGAGCAGCGATCGCGAGGGGCAGATCGAGGCGGCGCGGAACATCTGGTATGGCGGTTTCGTCGCCGAGGCGATCGACCGCTTCGGCCGCGAGTTCGCTGCGCTCGACACGTCCGGCCGGCGGCATCATGCGCTGCTGACGGGGCAGGACATGGCCGGTTGGCGGGCGAGCGTGGAGCAGCCGCTTGCCGGGCAGTACCGCGGGCATGCCGTGCTGAAATGCGGGCCTTGGAGCCAGGGGCCGGCGATGCTCCAGACCCTCGCCCTGCTCGATGGGCTCGATGTGGCAGGAATGGACCCGGTTGGGGCGGAGTTCGTCCACGCTGTTACCGAGGCGATGAAGCTCGCCTTCGCCGACCGCGAGGCCTTCTACGGCGATCCGGATTTCACCGATGTCCCGATGGGGGCGCTGCTCTCAGCCGAGTACAATGCCGCACGGCGGGCACTGATCGGGCGCGAGGCGAATAACGAGTTCCGGCCCGGCTCGCCGGACGGGCGGGCGCCACGGACGGACTACGCGGCCGCGGTGCAACGGGCTGGGGCGCTCACCATGGCGGCCGGGACGGGCGAGCCGACGGTTTCCCGCCTCGGTGCCTCGGGCGGGGATACATGCCATATCGACGTGATCGACCAATGGGGCAATTTCGTCAGCGCGACGCCTTCGGCCGGCTGGCTGCAAAGCTCGCCGGCGATACCCGGCCTCGGCTTCTGCCTCGGCTCGCGCTGCCAGATGTTCTGGCTGGACGAGACGCTGCCGAATGGGCTCAAGCCCGGCAAGCGGCCGCGGACGACGCTGTCGCCGAGCCTGGTGCTGCGCGAGGGCAAGCCCTGGATGAGCTTTGGCACGCCGGGCGGCGAGCAGCAGGACCAGTGGCAGCCGATCATGCTGGCGCGGATGCTCGACCATGGCTTTGGCATCCAGCAGGCGATCGACCTGCCGAGCTTCCATAGCGAGCACTGGATCAGCAGCTTCTGGCCGCGCGGCGCCCAGCCGGGGAAGCTGGTGCTGGAGGGACGCTACGCGCCGGCGGTGCTCGATGAGCTGACGTCCCGCGGCCATGCCGCCGAGATGGGCGGCGAGTGGTCCGAGGGACGGCTCACCGGAGCGCGGCTGGAGGCGGATGGCCAGATCCTCGCGGGCGCCAACCCGCGAGGCATGCAGGGTTATGCGGTAGGGCGATAAGTCCCCGCCGCCTTACCGCGTCCGCGGCCCGACGCGCCGCGGCGCCGGCACCCGCGCCGGCTGCGCGGCCGGCGCCTTGGCCGCCGCCTTGCGCGCCTGCTCGCGCAGCTGGGCGATGGTCGAGCGGTTGGTCACCTGCTCCGGGTTGGTCCGCACCTCCACCACCGCCGGCTTGCCGGAGGCGATCGCACGCTGCACGGCAGGCACCAGCTCCTCGGTCGCCTCCACCACCTCGCCATGGCCGCCGAAGCTGTCGATGAACTTGGCGAAGTCCGGGTTGGTGAGCGTCGTGGCGGAGACGCGGCCAGGATAGTGCCGTTCCTGGTGCATGCGAATCGTGCCGTACATCTGGTTGTTGAAGACCAGGATGATGGGATTGACCGCATGGTGGAAGGCGGTGGCGATCTCCTGGCCCGTCATCAGGAAGCCGCCATCGCCGACGAAGGAGATCACCGTCCGCCCGGGATGGACGATCTTGGCGCCGATCGCGGCCGGCACGCTGTAGCCCATGGCGCCATTCGTCGGGCCGAGGAAGTCCTGGCCTTCCGAGACATGCATGAAGCGCGTCGGCCAGGTGGCGAAATTGCCGGCGTCGGTGGTGAAGATGGTATCAGGCGGCAGCGCCTTCTCCAGCGCCTGGAGGGCGACGGCGAGGTTGAGCGGGCCTTCGTACTCGCCCGGCTTCGCCTGCGCCTCACGCGCGGCGCGCAGCTCGGCGCGCCAGCCGGCCCAGGCGGGACTTGCGATGGGTGGCAGCGCTTTCGCGGCAGCAGCGAAGGCGTTCATGTCCGTGGTGATGCCGAGGGCCGGGCGATAAACGCGGCCGATCTCCGACTGGTCGGGATAGGCGTGAATGATCGGCGTGCCGCCAGCCATGTCGAAGAGGGTGTAGCCCTGCGACACGGTCTCGCCGATGCGGGTGCCGATGGCGAGGAAGAGGTCGCACTCCCGTGCCTTCGCCACCAGCGTGGCATCGGCGCCGACGCCGAGGTCGCCGACGAAATTCGGCAGCGTGTTGTCGTATAGGCCCTGACGGCGGAAGCTGACCGCGACAGGGATGTCGTTGGCACGGAGGAAGTCGCGGATATCGGCGCGGCCTTCCGGCGTCCAGCAGCCACCACCGCCGAGCACGGCGAACGGACGCTTCGCCCCGGCCAGCATCGCCATCATCCGCTCCATGGCGGCGGGCGAGGGATGCGCGGGGGCGACCTGGGCGGGGCCGATATCCGGAGCCGACACCATCTCCTTCTGCATCTCCTCGGAGATCGCCACCACCACCGGGCCGGGGCGGCCGGAGGTGGCGACGTCGAAGGCATGCGCCATCAGCTCCGGGATGCGCGCGGCGTCGTCGATCTGCGTCACCCACTTGGCGAGGGGCGCGAACATCTTGCGGTAGTCGACCTCCTGGAAGCTCTCCCGATCAGTCTCCTCGAAGGGAATCTGGCCAATCAGCAGCACCAGCGGCGTGGAGTCCTGGTAGGCGACATGCACGCCGATCGCCGCATGGCAGGCACCCGGGCCCCGCGTGACGATGGCGACGCCGGGCTTGCCGGTCAGCTTGCCATAAGCCTCCGCCATGTGAACGGCACCGGCCTCGAAGCGGCAGGTGACGAGCTGGATTCGGTTGCGCTGGGCGTAGAGCCCGTCGAGCAGGTCGAGATAGCTCTCGCCGGGCACGCAGAAGGCGTGGCTAACGCCCTGCGCCACCAGCGCGTCGGCCAGGATGTGCCCACCGAGCCGCGCCTCGGTCCGCCTTGCCTGCGTCATGCCCTGGTCTCCGTCCCCTCTCGTGGCGCACGACCATAGCGAGGCGGCGGGCGCGCGTCACCCTGCGCCGAGGGCGCCGCTCGCCGTGCCGGCATGCATCTGCCGGAGCTCCCGCTTCAGCAGCTTGCCAGCGGTGTTCTTCGGCAGCGACTCGGCGATGATGATGCGCTTCGGCAGCTTGTAGGGGGCGAGCAGCCCACGTGCATGGGCGAGAAGCACGGCCTCGATATCGGGGGGCGCGTCGGCGCGGGGGACGACGACGGCGGCGACGGCCTCGATCCATTTCGGGTCGGGGACCGCGATGACGGCAACCTCGGCGACGGCGGGATGGGTGAAGAGCGCTTCCTCCACCTCGCGGCTCGCCACCAGCACGCCACCGGTGTTGATGAGGTCCTTGGTGCGGTCGACGATGGCGAGATAGCCTTCCTCGTCGACGGTCGCCACATCGCCGCTATGGAACCAGCCGCCCTCGAAGGCGCGGGCCGTTTCCTCCGGCATGTTCCAGTAGCCGAGCAGGAGCTGCGGCGAGCGGTGGATGACCTCGCCGCGCTCGCCGGGCGCCACGTCGCGCATTTCCACATCGACGACTCGGGTTTCGACGTTGAGGACAGGGCGGCCGATGGAGCCGGGGCGAGCCTCGTGCTCTTCCGGGCGGAGGACGGTCGCCAGCGGGGCGATCTCGGTCTGGCCATAGCAGTTGTAGGGGCGCGAGCCGGGGAGACGGGCGCGCAGCTCCTGCAGCACGGGCACGGGCATGATGCTCGCGCCGTAATAGACCTTGCGCAGGCAGGAAAGGTCGCGGGTGCCGAAATCCGGGTGCTGCAGCAGGGTGATCCAGACCGTCGGCGGGGCGAAGAAGGCGGTGATGCGCTCGCGCTCGATCAGCTCGAGACAGGTGGCGGCGACGGGGGCGTCGATCAGCAGGGTCGGGATGCCGGCTAGCAGCTGCGGCATGGTGAAGGCGTGCATCTGCGCCGTGTGGTAGAGCGGCAGGGCGGCGAGCGAGCGGTCGTCGCGCTGCATCTCCAGCTCGATGATGCAGCTGGCATATTCAGCAAGCAGGCCGCGATGGGACATCATCGCGCCCTTCGGCGCTCCGGTGGTGCCGGAGGTGTACATGATCTGCACCAGATCCTCGTCCCGCACCGCCTCGCCCAGCGGCTCGTCCTCATCCCAGCGCGGGTCGAGCGCGGCGGCGAGGATGTCGAGCGGCCCTTCCCCGGCGTCGATGGTGCCGGCGCGAACGCCCGGCACGGCGGCGCGGGCGGCTTCGGCCGCAGCGGCCAGCGCCGGTTGGTGCAGCAGCAAGGAGGCGCCGGACTGGCGAAGGACGTATTCGACCTCCTTCGGCGTCAGGGCGAAGTTGATCGGCACATGCACGAGGCCGGCCCGGGCGCACCCGAGCCAAAGCAGCAGGTAGGCATCCGAATTGCGGCCATAGGCGACGACGCGGTCGCCAGGTGCGAGGCCCGATGCCAGCAGGCAGCGGCCAATGCGGGTGGCGGCCTGATCCAGACCTGCATAGCTCCAGGCGCGGTCGGCGTAGCGGAGCGCCTGGCGGTCGTGGAAACGGCCCGCCGCGCGCCCCAGCGCATCGCCGATGGTGTTGCGCCGGGCGCGCGCGCCTGTCTCGGTCATGGAGTCCTCCCCTTTCTTGACGGGGAGTGTAGCCTAGGAGTCCAGCGTGGCGTCGAGGGTGATGCTGGCGTTCAGCACCTTGGAGACGGGGCAGCCGGCCTTGGCGGCATCGGCGAGCTTCCGGAACTCCTCCTGCGACAGGCCAGGAACCTTGGCCTTCAGGGTCAGCGCCACCGCGGCGATCTTCCAGCCGGCGCCTTCCTGCTCGAGCGAGACCTTGGCGGAGGTATCGAGCGCCTGCGGCTCGTGCCCGGCGCCGGAAAGCTGGAAGGCGAGCGCCATGGTGAAGCAGCCGGCATGGGCGGCGGCGATCAGCTCCTCGGGGTTGGTGCCGGGGCCGTTCTCGAAGCGGGTCTTGAAGCCGTACTGGCTGTCCTTGAGCACGCCGGACTGGGTGGTGAGGCTGCCGGTGCCCTCCTTGCCGCTGCCCTGCCAGTGCGCGCTGGCGCTGCGATGGATACTCGCCATGGGCTCTCTCCCTTCCATGTTGCGGGGAAGGAGATAGGGCGCAACGCCGCCAGTTCCAGCCGCTATTCGGCGGCTGACACGTTTACCTGCCGCTGCTGGCCACGCATCAGGGCCATCTCGTTGCGAAGCATGGCAACCTCGGCGCGCAGCTCGGCGAGTTCCTCCCCTACCGGGTCGCAGGGAGCGTCCAGCAGGCCGTAGCCGGGGCTCGGCGCTCTGCGGGTCGGCAACACGTGAAGCTCCTGCGGCGGACGGGCGGGTATGCCGACCACGGTCTCGCCGACCGGCACCTCGGCGACGACCACGGCATTGGCGCCGATGCGGGCATTGTCGCCGACCCGGATGGGGCCGAGCACCTGCGCGCCGGCGCCGACCGCCACGCCGTTGCCGATGGTGGGGTGGCGCTTGCCAGGCTGCCCGGAAAGGCCACCCAGTGTGACGCCGTGGTAGATCAGCACATCATTGCCGATCTCTGCCGTCTCGCCGATGACGACGCCCATGCCGTGGTCGATGAAGAGGCGACGGCCGATGGTGGCGCCGGGGTGGATCTCGATGCCGGTGATGAAGCGGTTGGTGTGCGACACGGCGCGCGCCAAGGTGCGGAAGCCCATGCGGTAGAGGCGATGGGCGAGGCGGTGCAGCAGCACCGCGTGCAGTCCCGCGTAGCAGGTGACGGCCTCGATCCAGGTCGGGCGAGCCGGGTCGCGCGACCGGATCGTGCGGGCGAGTTCGAGGATTTCCATGGGACCGCCCCTATTCGAGCCAGGTTGGTACCGGCAGGCCGCGCTCGCGCAGAAACGCCGGGTTGAAGATCTTGCTTTGATAGCGCGCTCCGCCATCGCAAAGGATAGTGACGATGGTGTGACCCGGCCCCATCTGACGCGCGATTGCGATCGCAGCTGCGACATTGACGCCGGCGGACCCGCCAACCGAAATCCCTTCATGGAGTTGCAGGTCGTAGACCTGTTCCAGCGCCACCGGGTCGGTCACCTGCACGGCATCGTCGATGAGGGCGCGGCCTTGCTCCAGGTTGCCCGGCACGGTGGAGGCCTGGCCGATGCCCTCGGTAATGGAATTGCCTTCGGCCTTCACCTCGCCGGTCTTCACCCAACTGTAGAGGCCGCTGCCCATCGGGTCGGCGAGGATGATGCGGATGTCGGGCTTCTGCGCCTTCAGCGCGCGTGCGACACCGGTCAGCGTGCCGCCTGTGCCGCAGGCGCAGGTGAAGGCATCGATGCGGCCGCCGGTCTGCTCCCAGATTTCGGGACCAGTCGTCGCCTCATGCGCGGCGGCATTAGCGAGATTGCCGAACTGGTTGGCCCAGACCACGCGCTTCCCCTCGGCGGCCAGCTCCTCCGCGATGCGGCGCGAGGTGTGCACGTAATGCCCCGGGTCGCGGTAGGGTTTCGGCGGGATCAGGCGAAGGTCGGCGCCGATCATGCGGAGAAAATCGAGCTTCTCCTTCGCCTGCGTCTCCGGCACGACGATGATGGAGCGGTAGCCGCGCGCATTGGCGACAAGGGTGAGGCCGATGCCGGTATTGCCGGCTGTTCCCTCGACCACGATGCCCGGCTCACCGGGGATGAGCTGGCCGCGACGCTCGGCGTCCTCGATAATGCCGAGGCCGGCGCGGTCCTTCACGCTGCCGCCCGGCTGCATGAATTCCGCCTTGCCAAGGATCTCGCAGCCTGTCGCAGCGCTGGCACGGCTGAGGCGGATGAGGGGCGTGCTGCCGATGGCACCGGCGAGGCCGTCCACGGTTCGGGCCACGATTCGGTCGGGCGGCGTGGGGCTCATGCAATTCTATCTCCTGGCGTCCGGATGATCTGCGCGCGGCCCGGGGCTGGATTCAAGGGGGTTGGCGACATTGCGATCCCGCATCGGGCGCTTTGCGATTGACCACGAGGGGCCTCGCACCGGAACATAAGACGAACCCGACATGAACCCTCCCCCCGACGACACCCCCCTGCCCCTGCTCGATCGCCCTGCCCTGCGTGCGGCGCTGGCGGCGCGGCCTGCGCGGCATGCGAGCCCAGCCGGTGGGCTTGCGCTTTGTCCCGCGATCAACGCCGCACTGCCCGGTGGTGGCCTGCCGTGGGCGGCGCTGCACGAGGTGTTGGCGGAAGAGCCGGAAGCGGGCGCCGAGTTCTGCGCCCTGTTGCTGGCACGAGCCGCGGCCGCCGCAGGCGGCAGCCTGCTCTGGATCGCGGCCGAAGATTTCCCGGCCGGGCTCGGCCGCTTCGGCCTTTCGCCCGCGGACCTGCTCCTGGTGCGAGCGGTGCGGCCGGAGGATGCGCTCTGGGCAATGGAGGAAGGCCTTGGCAGCTCCAGCATGGCCGGCGCCGTTCTCTGCCTTGATGGCGTGGAGCCGATAGCCGCACGGCGCTTGCAGCAGGCGGCGGGGACCGGCGGCGGCCTCGGCCTACTGCTGCGGCGGGACGCGGGCGATTCGGGCGTGGCGACGCGCTGGCACGTCGGTGGCGGCAGCGCCGGCCTCGGCGATCCGCGATGGCGGTTGGAGTTGCTGCGCTGCCGCGCTGGGCGGCCGGGGCGCTGGGAGGCCGTCTGGCGCCCGGCGGCAGAGCGGCTGGAGGTGGAGGACGACGAGTCAGAGGCATCGCCAACCCCGCTACGCCGCCGGGCACGATAGGGTGAGGGGCAACCGCATATTTGCGAATGGTTCTCAGTTGCGATAGCTTCTCCCCCCTGCGTCGGAGAGAGCGAAATGGCGACACATGGCCTTCCCGCCTGGCCCTGGGCCGATACTGAGACCGCCGAATTGCCGCCCGCCGAGGCGCTGCTGCTGGAAGGCATGCGCCGCTGGGCGCTGGCCGCCCGCACGGGTGCCGCGACCCTTGCGGCGATGCGCCTGCCCTTCATCGCCGAGGATGCCGTAGCGGCGCTGCGCCCACTCGATGCGCTGATGCGGGCGGTGAGCGCCAGCGGCATACCGGGCATCGCCTGCCCGCTCTGCCCGCGGGCGACACCGAGTGAAGCGGAACTGCTGCTTGCCATGGCGCTGGCGCAGCGGGGCTGCCGCAGCCAGGCGCTCGGCTTGCTGCTGCGCTACGTCCCGCCGGCCCAGGCCTATGCGGCGATGCCGGAGGCGCTGCATCTCGGCATCGCGCTGCGGGGCGCCGGGCTGCTGTTGCGGAACCCGCTGCGGATGCGGTGAGGCTCAGTGGCCGCCCGGCCCCGTTCGCGGCCGGGCGACGATGGCAACGCAGGGAATGGCGAGCAGGAAGAGCATCGCCATCAGCATCAGCACGTCGTTGTAGGCGAGCACCAGCGCTTCCCGCTGCATCAGCCCCTGCAACCGCCTGAGCGCCGCAAGGTCGGCCGGCACATCCGGCTGGACGAGGGCGATGCGCGCTGCGAGGTTGTCGAGCCAGACGGGAACGTTGGGCCGTGCCCAGCCCAGCTGCTCCGTCAGGTGCTGGCGGTGTGCGGCGCCGCGCCAGGTGACGATGCTGTTGATCGCAGCCAAGCCGAGCGCACCGCCCAGGTTGCGCATCAGGTTGTAGAGCGCCGCGGCGTTCTTGATCTCGGCCGGCGGCAGGGTGCCGAAGGCTATCTGGTTGATCGGCATGAACATGAAGATCATCGCGGTGCCGCGCAGTCCGAGCGGCACCGCCATCTCCCAGAAGCCGCTGAGATTGGTCAGCCGTGCAATCCAGAGGCATGAGGCGATGAAGAGCAGCATGCCGAGGACCAGCAGCCGCCGCAGGTCCATGAGCTTCGCCAGCCGCCCGGCAAGCGGCGCCGAAAGGAACATGCAGAGGCCGGTGATGAAAAGCGTCTCGCCGATCTGCATCGAGTCGTAGCCGCGGACGCGGGCGAAGAAGAGCGGCAGCACATAGACGAGGCCATAGAGCCCCACTCCGACGACGCAGCTCAGCAGGCAACCCATCAGGAAATTGCGGTTGCGGAAGGCACGGAGCTCGATGATCGGCTCGGCGCGGGTGAAGGCGCGCCAAAGGAAAAGCGCGCCGCAAAGGGCGCAAAGCATGGCAAGATGCGTGATCTCCGCGTCGTCGAACCAGCCCCAGCGCGGACCTTCCTCCATCACGTATTCGGCGGAGCCAAGGAAGCCCGCCATGAACAGCAGCCCCCACCAGTCGAAGCGGGCGAGCAGGCCGGGCTCCGGCCGGTCGATGTCAAGGGTGAGCCAGGCGGTCACGGCGACGGCGGCGCCGATCGGCAGGTTGATGAGGAAGAGCCAGTGCCAGGACAGCGCCTGCGTCAGCCAGCCGCCGAGGCTCGGGCCGATGGTGGGCGCCAGGGTCGCGGTCAGGCTGATGAGTACACTGATCTTCACCCGCTCCGTGCCGGGATAGAGCAGGAAGCTGGTGGAGAAGCAGACGGGAATCATCGCCCCGCCGACGAAGCCTTGCAGCGCGCGGGCGACGACCATGGCAGGCAGGGTGTCGGCCAGGGCGCAGGCGCCGGAGAAGAGGGTGAAGCCGGCGCAGGACAGCGTGAAGAGGACGCGGCTGGAGAGGGCGCGCGACAGGAAGCCCGAGAGCGGGATCATCACGATTTCGGCGATGAGGTAGCTGCTTTGAATCCAGCTTGCCTCATCCGGCGCGGCGGCGAGACCGGCCTGCACCTCGGCGAGCGAGGCGGAGACGATCTGGATGTCGAGGATCGCCATGAACAGCCCGACCACTGTGGCGCCGAAACCGATGCGGTGGCGGAGGCTCGGACCGCTCACGGTACGGTGCGCCAAGCCCCCAGGCGGGCTGCGGCCGCGGACCAGAGGCTGCGCGGGGCGGAGGGATCCGCGCGGGTATCCACCTCGGCGGTGACGGAGAGGCCAGGGCGCAGCAGGGCGAGTTGCGCCGCCTCGCCCGGGTCGAGGGCGAGGCGAACGGGGACGCGCTGCACGATCTTGGTGAAGTTCCCCGTTGCATTCTCCGGTGGCAGCAGGCTGAAGAGCGCGCCGGTGGCGGGGGCGAGACTCTCCACCCGCGCCTGCAACGCAAGGCCGGGGATGGCGTCGACCGCGAGCCGCACCGGCTGGCCAGGGCGGAAGCGCGGCAACTGCGTCTCCTTGAAATTCGCCGTCACCCATTGCCGCTCCGGCAGCGGCGCGACAGCGATCAGTTGCTGGCCGGTGCGGACGAACTGCCCGAGCTGCGCCGCGCGGTTGCCGACGATGCCGTCGAAGGGCGCGCGGATGACGGTGTTGCCGAGGTCGATCCGGGCGCGCTCGGCAGCGGCGGCGGCCTGGTCGCGCCGGGCCTGCTGCTGGAGCTGCATCGCCTCCAGCACGTCGAGTTGCTGGCGGGCGATGCTCAGTTGGGCGAGAGCGGCGGCGACGGCGGAATCGGCCTTGCCCTGGTCCGCCACCGCGCGCTCATTGGCCTGACGGCTTGTCCAGCCGGCACCGACGAGCGTGCCGGCGCGGCGGGCCTCGGCCAGGGCGCGGATCTGCTCGGCGCGGGCCTGCTCGAGCTGGGCCTCGGCATTGTCGATCTGGGCGCGCTGCTGGGTGAGCTGCTGGCGGAGCGTCGCCATGCCGGCCACCGCCTCGGCGAGCGTGGCCTCTGCCTCCGCCAGCCGGGCGCGCCACAGGCCCTGGTCCAGTTCGATCAACGCGTCGCCGGCGGCGACGCGCTGGTGGTCGGCCGCCAGGATGGCGGCGATATGGCCCTCGATCCGCGGCGCGAGGGTGGCGATGTCGCCCTGGATGTAGGCGTTGTCGGTCGATTCCAGCCATCGTCCGACCAGCAGCCACCAGTTCACCCCAAGCGCCAGGAGCAGCAGGGCCAGGACCAGCGCCGGCCAGCGCAGCCGGCGGAGCCACCGGCGCCGTCTTGCCGGACCGTGACTCGCCGCGGGCATCGCGGGGCGGGTTTCGTTGAGGACGTTCATCCCGTTCCGGAAAGGGTTCCTCCGCTACGAGAAACCCATCCCCGGGCGAGGTCAATCGGCGGCGGCCAGGGTGACGAGTTCGGCTCCCTCCTCCACGCTGTCGCCGGGCGCGCAGCCGATATGAGCGACCACGCCATCGGCCGGGGCGGTGATGCGGAGCTCGGTCTTCATCGCCTCCAGCACGGCGAGGACCTGGCCGCGGGTGACGGACTCGCCGGGCTGGACAAGCACCTGGACGACGCGGCCGGGGATCGGCGCGGAGAGCCGGCCGGCGCCGGCGGCCTCACCGCCCGGGGGGGCGTAGGGATCGAGCCAGCGGAGGGTCCATTCGCCCTCGGGCAGCATCACCTGCACTGCCTCGCCGTCGCGCAGGATGGGGACGCGATGCGCGGTGCCGTCGAGCACCACCTGCAAGGCGCCATCCGCCAAGCGGCGCCCTGCGATTGGCAGGTCGCCGGCCCATCCCGCCCCTGAAGATGTAAGTCGCAGGCGGTGCACCGCCTCAGCATCCGCCAGCACCAGCAGGCGGGAGCCAGCCCCCTGAAGGCGCCAGCCATCCTGCCGGTCCCAGGGGTTCGGGGATGGGGCAGCGGGTGGCAGCAAGGCGTCGAGCGCCGCGGCAGCGAGGGCAAGGCGCGGCGCCGGGCCAGGCGGCGGCTGCAACGCGGCGGCGTGGCGTCCGGCGAAGCCGGTATCGAGCTCTCCCGCCAGCATCGCCGGATGCGCGGCAAGGCGCGCGAGGAAGCCGAGATTGCTGGTGATGCCGGCGATGCGGCACTCCGCCAACGCCGCCGAGAGCCGGGCGAGCGCCGCCGGCCGGTCCGGCCCCCAGGCAACCAGCTTGGCGATCATCGGGTCGTAATACGGGGTGATGGCATCGCCCTCGACGACACCGCTCTCGATCCGCAGGTCAGGCGCCGGCGATGGCAGCTGGAAGCGCCGCAACGGGCCGGTGGAGGGGCGGAAGTCCCGCGCCGGATCCTCCGCGTAGAGCCGGACCTCGACGCTATGGCCGTGCGGCGCCGGGGCTGCGCCGAGCGGCAGCCGCTCGCCGGCGGCGATGCGGAGCTGCCATTCGACCAGATCGAGGCCGGTCACCATCTCCGTGACGGGGTGCTCGACCTGGAGCCGGGTGTTCATCTCCATGAAGAAGGCGTCCTCGCCCTCGACGATGAACTCCACCGTGCCGGCCGAGACATAACCGACCGCCCGCGCCGCGGCGATGGCGGCCTCGTGCAGCCGGGTGCGGAGCGCTTCCGGCAGGTCGGGCGCCGGCGCCTCCTCCAGCACCTTCTGGTGGCGGCGCTGCACGGAGCAGTCGCGGGTATGGAGATGGATGGTGCTGCCGTGGCTGTCGGCGAAGACCTGCACTTCGACATGACGCGGCTTCTGCAGGTAGCGCTCCAGCAGCACGCGGTCGTCACCGAAGGCGGCCTTGGCTTCGCGCCGGGCGCCGGCGAGCTGGGTGGGGAGATCCTCGGCACGCAGGACCGGGCGCATGCCCTTGCCGCCGCCGCCGGCGCTAACCTTGATCAGCACGGGGAAGCCGATGCGCGCCGCCTCCTCGGCCAGCCGCGCCTCCTCCTGCGCCTCGCCATGGTAGCCGGGGACGATGGGGACGCCGGCGGCCTCCATCAGCCGCTTCGATTCTGCCTTGCTGCCCATGGCGCGGATGGCCGCCGGCGGCGGGCCGACGAAGGCGATGCCGGCGGCGGCGCAGGCCTCGGCGAAGTCGGCATTCTCCGAAAGGAAACCATAACCGGGATGGATGGCTTCTGCGCCGCTCTCCTTCGCCGCGGCGAGAATGCGGTCGGTGCGGAGATAGCTCTCCGCCGCGCGCGAGCCGCCGATCGGCCAGGCGGCATCGGCCGTCAGCACATGCTGCGCCTTCGCATCCGCCTCGGAGAAGACGGCGATGCTGCGGATGCCCATCCGGCGGGCCGTGCGGATGATGCGGCAGGCGATCTCGCCGCGGTTTGCAATGAGGAGCGTCTTGATCACATGCGGAACACGCCGAAGCGCGTCTCCCCGATCGGCGCGTTGGAGGCGGCGGAAAGGCCGAGGCCGAGCACATCGCGCGTCAGCGCCGGGTCGATGATGCCGTCGTCCCAGAGCCGCGCGGTGGCGTAATAGGGCGAGCCCTGCGCCTCGTACTGGGCGCGGATCGGCGCTTTGAACGAGGCTTCCTCTCCGGCCGTCCATTGGCCGCCCTTCGCCTCGATATTATCGCGGCGGAGGGTGGCCAGCACGCTTGCCGCCTGTTCCCCGCCCATGACGCTGATGCGGCTGTTCGGCCAGGTGAAGAGGAGGCGCGGCGAATAGGCCCGGCCGCACATCCCGTAATTGCCGGCGCCGAAGCTGCCGCCGATCAGCACGGTGAATTTCGGCACGGCGGTGGTGGCGACAGCGGTGACGAGCTTGGCGCCATCCTTGGCGATGCCGCCCGTCTCGTATTTCCGCCCGACCATGAAGCCGGCGATATTCTGGAGGAAGAGCAGCGGGATGCCGCGCTGGCTGCACAGTTCGACGAAATGGGCGCCTTTCTGGGCGCTTTCCGAGAAGAGAATGCCGTTATTGGCGAGAATGCCGACCGGATGGCCCCAGATGCGGGCGAAGCCGCAAACCAGCGTCGTGCCGTAGCGCGCCTTGAACTCGTCCAGCTCCGATCCGTCGACGATGCGAGCAATGACTTCCCGCACGTCGTAGGGCTGGCGCACATCCTGCGGGATGATGCCGTGCAGCTCAGCCGGATCGTAGCGTGGCGGCACCGGCGCGGCGAGATCGAGGCCGGCCCGTGCTTGCCGACCCAGCCGGCCGACGATGCGCCGCGCGAGACCGAGCGCATGCATGTCGTCCAGTGCAAAATGGTCAGCAACGCCGGACAGGCGCGTATGGACATCGGCGCCGCCGAGATCCTCGGCGCTGACGATCTCGCCCGTCGCTGCCTTCACGAGAGGCGGGCCGCCGAGGAAGATGGTGCCCTGCTCTTTGACGATGATGGCCTCGTCGCACATCGCCGGGACATAGGCACCGCCAGCGGTGCAACTGCCCATCACCACGGCGACCTGGGGGATGCCGAGTGCCGACATATTGGCCTGGTTGTAGAAGATGCGGCCGAAATGCTCGCGGTCTGGGAAGATCTCGTCCTGGTTCGGCAGGTTGGCGCCGCCGCTGTCGACGAGATAGAGGCAAGGCAGGCGGTTCTGCAGCGCGATCTCCTGCGCCCGCAGGTGCTTCTTCACCGTGACCGGGTAGTAGCTGCCGCCCTTCACCGTCGCATCATTGGCGACGATGATGCATTCACGTCCCGCGACGCGGCCGATTCCAGTAAGGATGCCGCCGGCCGGAACCTCGCCGCCATGCAGGCCATGCGCCGCGAGCGGCGACAGTTCGAGGAAGGGTGCGCCCGGGTCGAGCAGCCGCTCGACGCGCTCCCGCGGAAGCAGCTTGCCGCGGGAGGCGTGGCGCTGCCGAGCCGCCTCGGGCCCGCCGAGCGCAGCCTGCGCGGTGTGCTCGGCGAGTTCCGCGAGCAGCGCCCGCATCGCCTCGGCATTGGCACGGAACTCCGTGCCGCGGGTATCGACGGAGGAGGTAAGGATGCTCATGCCGTCTCGCGGAACAGCTCGCGGCCAATCAACATGCGGCGGATCTCGCTGGTGCCGGCGCCGATCTCATAGAGCTTGGCGTCGCGCAGCAACCGCCCGGTCGGGGTCTCATTGATGTATCCCATTCCGCCAAGAATCTGGATGGCATCGAGGGCGATGCGGGTGGCCGCTTCGGCGGCGAAGAGGATGGCGCCGGCCGCATCCTTCCGCGTCGTCTGCCCGCGGTCGCAGGACCGGGCCACGGCATAGACATAGGCCCGGCAGGCATTCAACGCCGTGTACATGTCCGCCACCTTGCCCTGGATGAGCTGGAACTCGCCGATCGGCTGGCCGAATTGCTTCCGTTCGTGGATATAGGGCACGACGACGTCGAGAGCGGCCTGCATGATGCCGAGCGGCCCGGCGGCGAGCACGGCGCGCTCGTAGTCGAGGCCGGACATCAGCACCCGCACGCCCTCGTTGACGCGGCCGAGGACGTTTTCCTCCGGCACCTCGCATTCTTCGAAGACCAGTTCCGAGGTCGGCGAGCCGCGCATGCCGAGCTTGTCGAGCTTCTGCGCCGGACGGAAGCCCTTGAACCCCTTCTCGATCAGGAAGGCGGTGATGCCGCGCGGCCCGGCTTCCGGGTCGGTCTTGGCATAAACCACAAGCGTCTCGGCATAATGCGCGTTGGTGATCCAGAGCTTGGTGCCATTGAGGATGTATCGATCACCCCGCTTGTCCGCCCGCAGCCGCATCGAGACGACATCCGAGCCGGCGCCGGGCTCGCTCATCGCCAGTGCGCCAAGATGCTCACCGCTGATGAGCTTCGGCAGGTAACGGTGCTTCTGCTCCGTACTGCCGTTGCGGGCGATCTGGTTGACGCAGAGGTTGGAGTGAGCGCCATAGGACAGGCCGACCGAGGCGCTGGCGCGGCTTACCTCCTCCATCGCCACGCAATGGGCGAGGTAGCCCATATTGGCGCCGCCGTGTTCCTCATCGACGGTGATGCCATGCAGGCCGAGCGTGCCCATCTCCGGCCAAAGGTGGCGAGGGAATTCGTCGGTGCGATCGATCTCGGCGGCGAGCGGCGCGATGCGGCCCTCGGCGAAGCCGCGCACGCTGTCGCGCAGCGCATCGATCTCCTCGCCAAGCCCATGATCGAGGCTCGGGATGGTGACATTGCCGGGCATCAGCCCTCTCCCCTGGTGTAGCGGCGCCGCAACTCGCCGCGCATCACCTTGCCGGTGGCGGTGAGCGGCAGCGCATCGGTGAAATGGACCGCGCGTGGATAGACATGCGCCGCGAGCCGCGTCTTCACGTGGTCCTGCAGGACACGGGCCAAGGCATCGTCTGCGGCGACACCAGGCGCCGGAAGGATGATGGCGGTGACCGCTTCGGTGCGTAGCGGGTCGGGCAGGCCGATGACGGCGGCCATCGCGACGGCGGGATGCGCGGCAAGGCAGTCTTCGATCTCACCCGGGCCGATGCGGTAGCCGGCGGAGGTGATGACATCGTCATCGCGGCCGATGAAGCGGAACCAGCCTTCCTCGTCCTGCTCGCCCTGGTCGCCGGTCAGCAGCCAGTCGCCAACGAATTTGGCCGTTGTTTCCTCGGGCTTGTTCCAATAGCGGAGGAACATCACCGGATTGGGCCGGCGGATGGCGATGGTGCCATGCTGGCCGGGCGGCAGCACCTGGCCCTCGGCATCGACCACCGCGACCTCGTGCCCTGGCACCGCACGGCCCATCCAGCCGGGCCGCGCGGGCATCAACGCGGCACAGGAGGAAATAACAAGGTTGCATTCGGTCTGGCCGTAGAACTCGTTGATCGTGCAGCCGAAGGTCGCGCGCCCCCAATCGAGCAACTCGGCGCCGAGCGTCTCGCCGCCGCTGCCGATGCTTCGCGGCCGGGCTCCGAAGCGCATCGGGTCCGGCACCATGCGCAGCATCTTCAACGCGGTCGGCGGCAGGAAGGCGTTGCGCACGCCATGCTGGGCCATCAGCCTGTAGGCGAATTCCGGATCGAATTTTGCCATGCGATGCGCAAGTACGGGCACGCCATGATAGAGGCTCGGCAGGAGAACGTCGAACAGGCCGCCGACCCAGGCCCAATCCGCCGGCGTCCAGAACAGGTCGCCCGGCTGTGGGAAGAGATCCTGCGGCATCTCGACACCGGGCAGATGGCCAAGCAGCACGCGATGCGCATGCAGCGCCCCTTTCGGCGCGCCCGTGGTACCCGAAGTATAGATGATGACGGCGGGATCGTCGGCTGCCGTATCCCACGTGACGAAGGCATCACTTGCCCGCGCCATCTCCAGGCGAAGGTCAAGGGCGCCCTGCCCTGCCCCATCCGCGCTCAGCACAAGCCGCAACGCCGGCAGGTTCAGGCCCGACAGCTTCGCCAGCCCGACCGCGTCGGTTACGAGCGCCATGGCGCCGCAATCGCGCAGCCGGTACTCCAGCGCCTCCGCCTGGAACAGCTGGAACAGCGGTACCGCGATGGCACCGAGCTTGTAGATGGCAAGATGTGCGATCGCGGCTTCCGGCACCTGCGGCAGCAGCACACCCACCCGGTCCCCGGGACGGACGCCATGAGCCGTCAGCACATGGGCCAGCCGGTTGCTCTCAGCTTGCAACAGATCGAAGCTGATGCGGTCCGTGCCGCCATCGGCGCGGAGATGCAGCAGCGCCACGCGCCCGCTGCCATCCGCCCAACGATCGCAGCAGGCTGCGGCGATGTTGAAGCGATCGGGCACCTTCCACCGGAAGGCGCTGCGGATCGCGTCGTAGCTGCTCCCCTGCGGCAGCATCAGCCCGGCACCGGACGCACATCGTCGATGACCTTGCCATCATTCGGCAATGTCCCGGGCGCGACGCATTCGACCTGGCCGCGCAGTTTCGTCGTGGCGTGCAAGGCGTCTGCCAGTGCAGGAGCCGCCTCGGACGGCGCCTCGGCGCGCAGCACCATCATATCGCGTTCGCCATCGAGCGAAATGACAAGTCGTGCCTTGCCCACGCTCGGCACGGCGCGCAGGACCGCCGCGACCTGCTCCGGCCGCACGAACATGCCACGCACCTTGGCTGCCTGGTCTGCGCGCCCCATCCAGCCGCGAATACGCCGGTTGGTGCGGCCACATGATGATTGCCCAGGGAGGATGGCGGACAGGTCGCCGGTGGCGAACCGGATCAGTGGATGATGCGCATTGAAGGTCGTGACGACAATCTCCCCGACTTCGCCATCCGGGACGGGGTCGCCGGTGCCTGGCCGAACAACCTCCACGATGACCCCTTCGTCGATGATGAGCCCCTCGCGCGCCTCGCTCTCATAGGCGATGAGGCCGAGATCAGCGGTGCCGTAGCTTTGCAGCACGGTGAGGCCGCGCTCCGCATACCAGCTTCGCAGGCTCGGCAAATAGGCGCCGCCTGTGACATGGCCAAGCGTCAGCGACGAAAGGTCGAGGCCAAGTGCGTCGCCTTTCTCCAGAATGGTCTTAAGGAAGTCCGGCGTGCCGCTGTAGCAGCGCGGCCGCAGCTGTGCCGCAGCCTGGGCCTGCAATTCCGTGTTGCCGGTGCCGGCCGGAAAGACCGGGCAGCCAAGCGCCCGCGCGCCGCTCTCCAACATGCTGCCTGCGGGCGTGAAGTGGTAGGCGAAGCAGTTGTGCAGCAGCTCGCCGGCGCGAAGGCCGGTCGCATGCAGCGCCCGCGCATATCGCCAGTAGTCGGGCGTTGCAGCCTCGGGCTCATAGATCGGTCCGGGCGAGGCGAAGACGCGGGCGAGCTGACCGAACGGCGTTGCCGCCACGCCGCCGAAAGGCGGGTTGGCCGACTGCTGCGCCAGAAGCTCGGATTTTCGCGTCACCGGGAGGCTGGCGAGAGGCCCGTCCGGCAATGCGGCGTAGTGCGGCGCATGGGCCCGGGCATGCGCGACCTGGAGGGCCAGCGCCGTGGCCTGTGCGGCCTCGCGCTCATCCATGCTGCGGATCTCGAGCGCGTCGAAGAACTTCGCTAGAGCCACCGCTTCCTCCGCTTGTAGCTTTTGAGGTTCTTGAAGCTCTTGCGCTCGGCACCATGGCCGCCGAGGTAGAATTCCTTCACATCCTCATTGCTCGACAGCGCCTCGGCCGTGCCGTCAAGCACGACCTTGCCCTGTTCCAACACATAGGCATAGCCGGCAATGGAAAGGGCCATCCGCGCATTTTGCTCGACCAGCAGGATGGTGATGCCGAGTTCCTCATTCAGCCGGCGAATGATGGCGAAGACTTCCTTCACCAATAGCGGTGAAAGGCCCATCGACGGTTCGTCCATCAGGATCAGCTTCGGCCGTGCCATCAGCGCGCGGCCGATGGCGAGCATCTGCTGCTCGCCGCCCGAGAGGTAGCCGGCAAGGCCGGTCCGCTCACGCAGCCGCGGAAAATACCCATAGACCCGCTCAATATCGGACTTCACCTCGTTGTCGCTGCGGGTGAAGGCGCCCAGGCGGAGATTTTCGAGGCAGGTCATATCGGCGATGATGCGCCGCCCCTCCATCACCTGGAAAATGCCGCGCCGCACGATCATGTGCGGATCGACGCCGTCGATCCGCTCACCGGCAAAACGAATCTCGCCGCGCGTGACCTCGCCCTCCTCCGTCTTCAGAAGGCCGGAGATCGCCTTCAGCGTCGTCGACTTGCCGGCACCGTTGGCGCCGAGCAGGGCAACGATCTTGCCCTGCGGCACCTTCAGCGAAAGGCCGCGCAGCACGAGGATGACGTCATTGTAGACGACCTCGATGTTGTTCACCTCGAGCAGCGGCGCGGCTTCCATGACAGGCTACCAGCCCAGCCAGTCGGCACGGCGATCAAGCGTCACCGTCTTCACCAGCTCCAGCCGCATCGTACCGTTCTGCATCAGCTCGCCGACATTGCCCTGGCTGGTGTCGCCGGTGACACGGGCGCGATAGAGTGCGACGGTCAGCTGGCCGCGATGATCGGCCGGGGTGAAATTGGAAGGCGCGCAGACGCCGTCGAAGCCCTTCGGCACCCAGTTCTGCCGCGCATAGAAGCCGTCGCGGATCCGCTCACCCGTGATCTGGCCGCCATTCGAAGCTGCGGTGTCCATCGCCTCGGCCAGCAGCATGGCGCTGCAGATGCCGGTGAGGTAGTGCACGGGACGATAGGCGGTGCCCGTCTGGTCGGAGATGCGGCTGATCGCTTGCACATTCGCCATGCCAGACGCCTGCTGGCCCCAGACCGCGGCAGTGCGCACCGGGAAGATCACGCCATTCGCCGCGGTGCCAGCAGCCTTCATGGCATTCTCGTCCATACCCCAGACATTGCCCATGAACTGCACGTTCACGCCGGCCGCCTGGCAAGCGCGCAGGACGGAGATGTTGGAGCCCGCCGTATTGCCGAGATAGGCGTAGTTCGCGCCCTGCTGCTTCAGCGTCAGGCACTGCGCCGTGTAGTCGCCCGGCGTAAGGGCGAAGACGATGGCCGGCAGCACATCGAAGCCGAGCTCCGCAGCCAGCGCCTCGCCGGCCGCCTTGGGCGAGTTCGGGTAGGGGTGATTGCCGCCCATATGGACGTATTTCGGCTTGCCCTGCCCGCCCCGCGTCTTCCAGTCCTCCGCCGCCCAGATCAACATCGCGCGCAGCGAGTCGGAATAGGACGGACCGTAGAAGAAGTTGTAGGGCGCCGGCTCGACGCCCTGCCGGCCGGACTTGCCGCCGGCGTCGGTGAGCGCCGCCGAATAGGAGCCGGAGACATAAGGGACGCGGTCGCGGGTGACGAAGCGCACCAATGCCTCGGTATCCGCCGTGCCCCATCCGTTGATGGCGACGACCCGATCGCGGCTCCAGGCCTGATACTGGCTGACGGCGCGCGGCGCCTGATAACCATAGTCGAAGGCAAGGGCGTTCACCTGCCGTCCGGCAACGCCGTTCCGCATGCGGTTGACCCAGGCCCAAGTGTCGTTGACGCCCTGCGCGAAGGGCGTGCCGACATCGCTGGTGGCGCCGGAGAGATCCATCAGATGCCCGACCGGGATCGGCTGCGCCGCGGCCGGCAAGGTCAGCGTCACGGTGGCGGCCAGGCCGAGGATGGTCGTTCTCATTGTCATTCTTGTCCTCCCCATCAGTGCGAATACGGGTAGAGCTTCCAGTAGGATTTGATCAGCCGCCAGCGGCGCGCCAGGCCGTCCGGCTCGAAGATCAGGAAGAGGATGATTGCGGCACCAACCGCCATCTCGCGCAGGAAGGAGATGGAGGCACCGAGCTTCAACGCCCGATCGATCGCGCTGCCCGACAACGCATCCGCCCCCGCCTGAACCACCTCCGGCAGCAGCACCATGAAGGCCGCGCCCATCAGGCTTCCCATCACGCTGCCTAGGCCGCCGATGATGACCATGCCGAGGAATTGGATGGAAAAAAGGATGTTGAAGGCCTCGACGCTGACGAAGAGCAGGTAATGCGCATAGAGCGCACCGCCGATGCCTGCGTAGAAGGAAGCGATGCCGAAGGAGAGCGTGCGGTAATAGGCGAGATTGATGCCCATCACCTCGGCGCTCAGGTAGTGGTCGCGCACGGCAACCAGCGCCCTACCGTCCCGTGTGCGGATCAGGTTGGCGGCGCCGAGATACATCACCACGACATAGGCCAGCACGACGTAGAAGTAGCTCTCCTCGCGGTCCGCCACCCAGTTGCCGAGCGCGAAGGGCTCCGTGATGCGCCCCGCGACGCCGCCGGTGAACCATTGGGCGCGAGCGAAGAAATCCTCGAGGATGAACTGCGCGGCGAGCGTCGCTATGGCCAGATAAAGGCCCTTCAGCCGCCCTGCCGGCGCGCCGAAGACGAGCCCGACCACCGCCGTCATCACCCCGGCGACAGGGATGCAAAGCGCGACCGGGATGTGCCAGCGCTCATGCAGCCAGGCGGAGGCAAAGGCGCCGAAGCCGAAGAAGGCGGCATGGCCGATGCTGATCTGCCCGGTGAAGCCGACCAGGATGTTGAGGCCAAGCGCCGCGATGCCGAGCGTGCCGATATTGATCAGCAGGCCGAGCTCATAGCGCCCCAGCAGGAGGGGCAGCCCGCAGGCGAGAAGCAAGCCGAGCAACAAGGCGCGGCGGCTGTTCCGCGTTGGGAAGATCGTCATGTCCTCCCGGTAACTGCTGCGGTATTCGCCGGCCGGTGCGAGATCCATCAGACGCGCTCGATGTTCTTGGTGCCGAAAAGCCCATAGGGCTTGATCAGCAGAATGACGATGAGGGCGTAGAAGGGCGCGATGGTGACCATGTTGCCCCAGTTGAGCCAGCCGGCATCGAGATATTGCGCCCAGTTCTCCAGCACGCCGACGATCAGCCCGCCGAGGACCGCACCGATGACGCTGTCGAGGCCGCCGAGAATCACCGCCGGGAAGACCTTGATTCCATAAACCGAAAGCGCCGAGGACACGCCGTTCACCACCCCCACCACCACGCCGGCGACGGCCGAGACCACGGCCGAGATCGCCCAGGACATGGCGAAGACCTTCGGCACGGAGATGCCAAGGGATTGCGCCACCTGCTGGTCGAAGGCCGTTGCCCGCATCGCCAGCCCGTGCTTCGAGGCGGTGAAGAACCAGGCGAAGCCCGCCATGATGAGCACGGAGATGCCGAGCGACATGAGATAGGCCGTCTGCACCTCGAGCCCGAGCAGGTTCACCCGCTCCGTGCTGAAGATCGGCGGGAAGGGCTTGGCGAAGACGCCAAAGATCCACTTCATCAATGCCTGGAAGAAGATGCCGAGGCCGATCGTCGCCATGATGACGCTGATGACCGGCTCGCCGATCAACGGCCGCAGCACCACCACCTGCAGGATCATGCCGAAGAGCGTCATGAAGGCGAGGGTGACGAGGAAGCCGGCCCAGAAGGGCAGCTGCCAGTCGGTCAGCAGCCACCAGCAGACCCAGGCGCCGACCAGCAGGAACTCGCCCTGGGCGAAGTTCACCACCTGGCTTGCCTTGTAGATTAGCACGAAGCTCATGGCGACGACGCCATAGAGCGCACCGACGATGAGGCCGTTGAGCGTCAGTTGCAGCAGCAGCGTCCAGTCCATCGCCCTACTCCGCCGCCTGCGCCAGCGCCGGCGCGTCCATCGAGACCACGCGCAGGGTGGTGCGGATGCGCTGCCGCGTGCCGTCCTGGAAAGCAATGGTGGTGTCCACCGGAATCGCTCGTGCGCCGCCATAGAGGGCGGCGATGATGTCGGCGTATTTTTGGTTGATGACGCCGCGGCGAACCTTGCGGGTGCGCGTCAGTTCCTCGTCATCCGCATCTAGCTCCTTGTAGAGCAGCACGAAGTCACAGATGCGCTGCGGCTCCGGCAGGGTGGCGTTCACCCGCGCCACCTCGCCGCGCAGCAGTTCTAGAACCTGGTCGCGGGCCGAGAGGTCGGTATAGGTGGTGAAGGCGATGCGGTTGCGCTCGGCCCATTTGGAGACGATGGGAAAGCGGATGCAGATCATCGCCGCCAGATGTGGCCGCCCGTCGCCAAGCACCACGGCTTCCGCGACATAGGGACTGAATTTCAGCTTGTTCTCAATATATTGCGGGCTGAAGCGGTCACCGCGGCTGGTGGTGGCGATGTCCTTGATGCGGTCGATCACCACCAGATGGCCGGCCTTGTCGAAGAAGCCGGCATCGCCGGTATGCATCCATCCATCGCGCACATCGCCCGGCTCGCCCTGGCCGAGATAGCCGCAGAACATGTTCGGATGGCGGGTGACGATCTCGCCCACGCCGTTATGGTCCGGCTGGTCGATGCGGATCTCGACGCTGTCGTCGAAGGGCACACCGACCGTATCGAAGTTCACGTCCGTCGCCCGGTGGATGGTATAGGCGCCCAGCAGCTCGGTCTGACCATAAAGCTGGCGCAGCGGCACGCCCATGGCGAGGAAGAAGCGGAAGGTGTCCGGCCCAAGTGCCGCACCGCCGGTCGCCGCCGATCGTAGGTTGCTGAAGCCGAGCCGGTCGCGCAGCGCGCGGAACAGCAGCTGGTTGGCGAGCGACGAGCGCTTGCCCCCGTCGAGCGCCGCCAGCCCACGCTTCATGCCAAGCTCGAACAGGCGGCGCTTCAGCGGCGAGGCATCCATCACCCGCGCCCGCACATCGGCGGCGACCTGCTCCCAGAGACGCGGGGCGAAGAGGACGAAGGTCGGGCCGATCTCGCGGAAATCGGCCATCATCGTTTCCGGCTCCTCGACGAAGTTCACCTTCATCCGGGCCAGCAGGCCGAAGCCGAGCACGTAGATCTGCTCCATGATCCATGGCAGCGGCAGGACGGAGACATACTCGTCATCCGGCCCCTTCGGGTCTGCGGCGATATAGGAGGCGCAGTGGCGGATCAGCGCACCGCCTTGCAGCATGGCCAGCTTTGGCCGCGCGGTCGTGCCTGAGGTGGTGCAGAGGATGGCCACGTCCTCGCCCCGCGTCGCGGCGACCATTGCGGCATAGGCTTCGGCGTCCGCAGCATGCGACGCCTCGCCGCGTTGCACGAGCTCCTCGATCGGCATGAGGCGCGGATCGGCGTGCTTCCGCATGCCGCGCGGGTCCATGTAGAAGATGTGGCGCAGCGCCGGCGCCCGACCCTCGAGGTTGAGCAGCTTGTCGACCTGCTCTTCATCCTCAGCAATCACCGCCGCGGCGGCGCTATGCTCCAGCAGGTAGGCAACCTCGTCGTCAAGCGCGTCGCGGTAGATGCCGAGCGAGCGGGCGCCGATCGCATGCGCAGCGACCTCGCCCATCACCCAGTCCGGCCGGTTGTCGCCGATCAGGCCGATGACATCGCCGGTGCCGAGGCCAAGCGCACGCAGGCCGAGCGCGATGCTCCGCGTCCGCGTCTCCACTTCGGCCCAGGTGAGGCTGCGCCAGATGCCAAGATGCTTCTCGCGCATCGCCACCTCCCGCCCCGCCACTGCAGCGTTGCGGGAGAGCAGCTTCGGCAGGGTATCGACCTCGCTCATGGCGCGAGCGCCTCTTCCGGCTCGCTCACCACCTCATCCGCCTCGCCAAGATAGGCGCGCCGCACATGCGGATCGGCCAGCACCTCCTGCGGCGAGCCCTCGGCGATCTTCTTGCCGAAGTCGAGGACCATGACGCGGTGGGAGATGTCCATCACCACGCCCATGTCGTGCTCGATCATCAGCACGGTCATGCCCCATTCCTCGTTGAGGTCGAGGATGTAGCGGGCCATGTCCTCCTTCTCCTCGAGGTTCATTCCGGCCATTGGCTCGTCGAGGAGGATCAGCTTCGGGCGCAGCGCGATGGCGCGGGCCAGTTCCACCCGCTTGCGCAAGCCGTAGGAGAGCGTGCCGGCCGGTGCCTTCCGCACATGCTGGATCTCGAGGAAGTCGATAATCTCCTCGACCTCGCGCCGATGTGCGATTTCCTCGCGCTGCGCCCCGCCCAGCCAATAGGGCATGCCGGTGAGGAAGCCATGCCGCATCAGATGGTGGCGGCCGACCATGATGTTGTCGAGCACGCTCATATGGCCGAACAGCGCCAAGTTCTGGAAGGTCCGGCCGATGCCGATGGCGGCGCGCTTGCGCGTCGGCAGGCGGGTGATGTCGGCGCCGTCGAAGCGGATGCGTCCGGAGGTCGGGCGGTAGCGGCCGGAAACGCAATTGACCATGGAAGTCTTGCCGGCGCCATTCGGGCCGATGATCGAGAAGACCTCGCCGGCCCTGACTTCGAAGGAGACGTCGGTGAGAGCCCGCACGCCGCCGAAGCGAAGCGTAACGCCCTCGGCGGCGAGGATCGCCATGCCGGGCTCAGCCATGATTCAGGCGATGAGGCGCAGTTGCGGCCACGATCGGTCCCTCCCCGGCGGGATTATGGTCCCCGCTCCTAAACGAACATATGTTCGTTTTCAGGTTGACCGCAAGAGGTTTCCGAAGCCAGCCTGCACCCCGACTAGGGGAGACGTCCAGCACGATGGCCCGCATCACGGGATCCAGTGGCGAGCGCACGGCGGCGGCCATTCGCCAGGCCGCGCTGCGGCTGATCCACGAGCAGGGCTTCGCCGCCATGAACCTGCGCGAACTGGCGGCTGCAGTGGGCATCAGCCCAGCTTCGCTCTACAACCATATGACGACCAAACAGAGCCTGCTCTTCGACCTGATGTTGGAGCACATGACGGCACTGCTGGAGCAGACGGATGCCGCCCTCGCCGCCGCCGGGCCGGAACCGCTGGCTCGGCTGGAAGCCTTCATCGGCCACCATGTGCTCTACCACCTCGAGCGCAAGCGCGAGGTCTACATCGCCAATTTCGAGTTGCGCGCCCTTAATCCTGCCAATGCGATGCAGATCGTCGGCATGCGGCACGAGTATGAGGCACGGCTGATCGGGCTGCTGAAGGACGCGGCCGCAGCCGGCCTGCTTCGCCTCGGCGATGCACGGATCACCGCCTTCGCCATGCTCGCCATGCTGACCGGCGTCTGCACCTGGTACCGCCCCGACGGGAGGCTGTCCCCTGCGGAACTCGTCGCGCTGCACACCCGCCTGGCGCTGGAGGGCGTGCTCCGCCGCGACTAGCGCAGACCGTCCTTGCCGACGACCTCCGCCGTGGTCAGCCCGCCGATGCGGGGCAGCGGGCGGCCGCCATCGGTCAGCGCCAGGCAGAGCAGGATCTCCCCCGCCCGCGGCGCATCCGTCACCCGCGCCTCGATGGCGTCGAAATGGCTGCGGACGAAGGCGGCGTCTTTGTGGCCGAGCGGGACGTCGACCGGGGTGCCTGGCCCACCCGCCTTCTTGGCCGAGGGGATCAGCGCCGGTCCCTTTCCGAGCGCGGCCCTGACCGGCGCGCCCATCTTCGGGTGCAGCAGGGCGGCGGCATGCTCGAGTTCGCCTGCCTCACCCACGACGGCGGCCTTGCCGAAGCTCTCCACCTGCTCGCCCGGAATGCCGAGAGCGGCAATGGCGCGCTCGGCCAGCAATGCACCGAGCGCCTCGCCCTGGGCGACCAGTTCGGAAAGATCCTCCATGTAACGGCCGGCAAAAGGGTTCTCGATGACGGCGCAGGCGACGGCGCGGCGGATCGGCCGGGGCAGGTCGCGCCCCATCTCCCGCCGCGTCTCGTCCAGCAGCACCACGAGCTTCCGGATCACCGCCGCCATTGCCTCAGGCCCTTCCCGCCAGATTGGCCAGCCGCGCGCCATGGCCGATGACGGCGCCGAGCGAGCCGAGATTGCGCCGGTCCGCCAGGGCCGCGACGGCAGCCAGCGGTCGCCCTTCCTTCAGGCGCGCGAAGGAGTCGCCGATGGAGACCGAGAAGTGCAGCATGATGCTGGCGTCGCGGTAGCAATCGGTGGTGCAGGCCTGGCAGCCGTCGCGCATCACCTTGTCCGGGGTGAAGTCCCAGACCGAGGAGAGTGGCTCCTTCCAGTCCTCACAGCGCCAGAGGTCGTAATTCCAGTCCAGGTAGAAATACTTGTAGCCGGCATGGCAGATGAAGCGCTCGCCCTGGCCGGTCAAGCGGCGGCGCATGTCGGCGATGGCGGCGCGCGGGTTGTGCACCGGGATTACGCCACGAGCCTGCTCGACCCCGTCGAAAGCCGCCAGCAGCTCCGCCTGCGACATGTCCACCAGCTCGCTGTCCTCGGAATAGACGAGGGAGGAGGAGCCGAGCGCCGCCTTGCGCGGGTAGGAGAAGGTGACGGCGGAGAAGCCGAGCTCCTTCAGGAAGCGGCCGAGCGCCGCGTAGTCCTTCACCAGCCGGGTCATGGCGACGCTGGCGATCGGCGTCACCCCCTTGGCGGCGAGGCGGGTATTCGCCTCCTTGATGCGGGCGCAGACGCCCTTCAGCCCGCGATTCTCCTCATGCAGATGCGCGTGCTCGCTATCGATGGAGATGAACAGGGTGGTGATGCCGGCGGCCGCGAGGTCATCCACCTTGGGCGGCAGCAGCCAGCCATTGGTGACGAGGGTCGGCTGCGTGCCCTGCGCCGTCGCCTCGCGCGCCATGTCCAGGATTTTCGGATGCAGCAGCGGCTCGCCACCCATGAAGGTGACGAAGCGCACATTCGCCTGCTCGCGCAGCCGGGTGAGCGCGGCCGGGAAGCGCTCGGCATCCAGCCAGCTGCGGTGCTTCACGAAGCCCTTGTTGTGGGCGAAATTGCAGAAGTCGCAGGTGGCGTTGCACATATTGGTGACGGAGACGTTGCAGATCGCCGGCCCCCCGCGCGGCACCAGCCGCAGCAGGTCGAACACCCCCGATGTCTTGCTCGCCATCACCCATCCCTCGGTTCAGCCGGACGCATAGACCCGCTTTCCGCCCGCTGCCAAGCGATAAGGCCAGGTAGGCTCAGGCAGACCTCCCGCGCTCGCCGCACCAGGGCCACGGCGAGGGCCGCTGCGGCCGGCACGCCGACCAGCGCCGCGGCGCCGATGATCGCCCCCTCCTGCACCGCCAGCGCCCCCGGCAGCATGAAGCCGACATTCCGCAGCGCCTGGGCCAGGCTCTCGATCACCAGCGCATCCGCGAGCGTGATGGGGTGGCCCAGCAGCCAAAGGACGCCCGCGATCTCCACCGCCCCGAGCAGCCAGGAGACCGTATGCCAGAGGGTCGCCATCGCCAGCCGCGGCCAGTCCGCATGCAATTCAAGGATCGCCCCCTGCAACCCCCGCACCCAGCCGGGGTCGATGGCCGGCCAGCGCCGGGCGAGCCGCCCGAGGCCGCGTTCCAGCAGGGTCAGCGGCAGCCGGCGCTGGAACAGCACCATGGCCCCTGCCCCGGCCAGCGCGATCCCGAAGCCGGCCGCAGCGAAGCCGAGCAGCCCCGGCCCATCCCCGACGCCCAGCAGCAGCGCGACACCGGCCAGTGTGAAGAAGAGCTGCGAGACGGCTTCCAGCGTCAGGTCAACGGTCGCCGTCGCCCCCGCCATCTGGCTGGAGACCCCGTGCCGCGCGAGCAGCCGTGCCGCCGCCGCCTGACCGACCAGCGCCCCGGCCGGCACCAGGGCGTTGGCCGATTCCCGGTACCAGCGGAGCTGCGCCATCACCATGAAGGGCGGCCGCGCCGCGGGCGGCAACAGCGCTCGCCAGGCCGCCGCCGTCAGCAGGATCTGCGGAACATGCACCGCGGCCGAGATGCCGACCGCCGCCGGCAGATCCGCCAGCACCACCCCGAGCCCCGGTAGCTCGCCCGCATTAAGGGCAATCACCGCCCCCAGCGCCAGCAGGCCGAAGACCAGCCCGTTGCGGAGGCCCTGGCGCCAGCCGGGGATCAATGCCCGAGCGTCTCCGGCACCCGCTCGGCCGGCGGGGTATTGCGGCTGCGGCCGCAGCGCATCGCCCCGTCGATCATGACGCCGCCGATGCCGGGGATGTCGCCGAGCGCCACGCTGTGCAACAGGTCCCGCCCCGCCGTGTGCTGCGCCCGGTCGAGGAAGACGAGGTCGGCCGCCCGCCCTGGCTCGATCAGCCCGGCATCGAGGTTGCGGATGCGCGCCGTGTTGCCCGTCGCCATGGCGAAGGCCTGCTCTGCCTTGATCCCGCCCAGCGAGGACAACAGCGAGATCATCCGCAGGATGCCGAGCGGCTGCACGCCCGAGCCCGCCGGGCTGTCCGTGCCGAGGATGACGCGATGCAGCTGGCCGAGGTCGCGCGCCGCCTGCACCGCGGCGATCGCCACCCGCTCGTTGCCATTATGAACGAGCTCGATGGCTCGGCTGCTGCGCTCGCAAAGCTCGCAGACATGCGCCTCCGGCAGGCTGGTATGCCCGCCATTGATATGGCCGATGATGTCGGCATCCGCCTCCAGCACCGTGTCCTTGTCGATCAGCCCGCTGCCGGGGATGGAGGGGCCGCCGGTATGGATGGTGCTCTGGATGCCGTGCTTGCGCGCCCAGGCCACCATCTCACGCGCTTCGTAGCCGGCCTTGACCGAGCCGAGGCCGACCTCGCCCAGCAAGGTCACGCCGGCGGCGGCGAGTTCGGCGAAGTCGCTTTCGACCATGCCCTTCTCCAGCACCGGCGCGCCGGCCAGCACCTTCACACCGGCCGGGCGGGCGTTGAAGAAGGCGCGCTGGGCGGTGATCGCCAGCGCCTTCAGCCCTACGATGTCCTTCGGCCGGCCAGGCAGGTGCACCTCGCCGGCCGAGATCATGGTGGTGACGCCGCCATGCAGGTTGCTCTCGATCCAACCCATCTGGTTCTGCCGCGGCGTCCAATCGCCGATCACCGGATGGACATGGCTGTCGACCAAGCCGGGCGCCACGGCGCAGCCATGCGCGTCGATGACGCTGTCGGCCGGGCCGCGGTCGGCCAGTTCCCCGGCCCGGCCGACGGCCACGATCCTGCCGTCCTCGATCAGGATGGCATCGGCTTCGAGCACCGGGTTGGCGAGGTCGCCCGAGAGCAGCAGCCCGATATTCCGCACCAGGATGCGGCCCCGTGCCGGACCCGACGCCTGTTCCACCGCCATGGCCTGATCCCCCATGCCCTCGCGCCACTCTAGCCCCGGCTCATTCGTAAGCCTAGAAACGAAATGCGACGCGGAGGCGAGGATGGAGGAGCCGGAGGACTATGTCCTGGAGGAGCAGGTGGGCCACCTGCTGCGCCGGGCCTATCAGCGCCACCTCGCCCTGTTCCAGGGGATCATGGGGGAGGATGGGCCGACTTCCATGCAATTCGCCGCCCTCCATGTGCTGTGGCGGCGCGGCCCGCTTTCGCAGAACCTGCTCGGGCGGTCGCTGGCGATGGATCCGCCGACGGTGAAGGGTGTTGTCGCCCGGCTGATGGCCCGCGGCCTGGTGGTGCGGGAGCGCGACCCCTCCGATGCCCGGATGCTGCTGGTGGTGCTGACGCCGACGGCGCAGGCGGCCCTGCCGGGTTGGGTGGAGAAGGCCAAGGCAGTGTCCGCCGCCACCCTCGCGCCGCTGCCGCGGGACGAGCAGACGCGGCTCGGCGCCATCCTCCGGCGGATGGGATGATTTCCGTTGTGGCAGGATGGCGGGACTGGCAAACTCGTTAGCGACACAACGACTGGCCCGGCCCGATGAGCACCGACCGCACCGCCCTCTTCGGCGCCCGCGAAGGCAATGAGGGCATCGTCCGCTGCGACGCCTGCCCCGTGCTCTGCCGCATCCGCCCCGGCCGCAGCGGCGCCTGCAGCCGCTACGCCAACCAGGACGGCGCCCTGGTCCGCACCGACCCGCTGGTGCTGATGCAGCGCACGGTGGACGCCGGGGGCGAGACGGTACCCTTTCTCGAAGGCTCGGAGGACTGGGCCGGCGGGCTCGCGCCGCGGGAAGACGTCTTCGTCTCCGCCATCGGCGCCGGGACGACCTATCCGGACTACAAGCCGGCCCCCTTCATCGTCGGCTCACGCCATGCCGGGGTCGATACCGTCACCGTCGTAACCGAGGGCATTTTCAGCTATTGCGGTCTCAAGGTGAAGATCGACACCGACCGGCATCTCGGTCCGGAGACGGCGGCCGTCCGCGTCGATGCCGAGCAGATCGGCCATGTCACCACCGCCGAATACGGCAGCCAGATGCTGAGCCTCGGCGGCGTGCGGCACCTGACCGGCGGCTCCAAGCGCGAGGGCAATGTCACCTGCGCGGCCATGCTGGCGCTTTGCAACAAGCAGGCGGTTGAGGTCTCGATAGACGGTGGGGTGACGCTGGTGCTGCAGGCCGGGCAGGCACCCATCGTCGACGGCGTGCCGGAGCGGCGCATGCGGGTCGGCTGCGGCAGCGCCGCCATCGGCATCTTCGCCCAGCAATGGCACGGGCATGTGGACGAGGTGATCGTGGTCGACGACCACATCACCGGCGTGCTCTCCGAGCACCAAGCCGGGAAATGCCTCGACGTGCCGCCCACGGGCATCCGCGTCCGCGGCAGGCGCTCGACGCCGGGGCGCTACTTCCAGGTGGCGCATCCGGGCGACGGCTGGGGCGGGACCGACATCAAGGACCCACTCGCCGTCATCGAGAGCATCGACCCGAAGACCGCATGGCCCGGCCTCCGCCTGCTGCTGACCAGCACGACGGGCGAGGACCACCTCTATGTCGAGCTCGACGAGGCGCTGCGCCCGGTCCCGGTGCCGACGCCGCCCGCCGTGCTGAAGACCGTGGAGCGCATCGGCGAAAATTGCGAGCCGGCGATGACCTCCATCCTGTTCATGGCCGGCGCCGGCGGCTCGCTCCGGGCAGGCGTCACCGAGAATCCCGTGCTGCTGACGCGGGAGGTGCAGCGCTCCCTCGTCCGCGTCACCATCGGCGGGGCGCCCTGCACGCTCTGGCCGGGTGGCGGCATCACGGTGATGGCCGATGTGCTGCGGGTGCCGGACGGGGCCTTCGGCTATGTGCCGACGCCGGCCCTCGTCGCACCGATGGAGTTCACCCTGCGCGCCGATCTCTATGCCCGGCTCGGTGGGCATGTGGACCATGCGGTGCCGCTGGAGCAACTCCTCGCCGAGTACGGCAGCACCGCCCGGCAGGAAGCCTGGATCGACAGGAATCCATGGCCGGCGCCCTAGCCACCCCTCGCCCCGATGGCCGGCTGCACCTTCAGGAAGGCCCGATCGACCTGGTGATCGGCTTCGAGGGCACGCGCGCTGCCATCGCCGAGGCCGCAGCCCGGGCCACCGCCGCCTTCGGGGGGCTGCTCGCCGGGCTGGTTGCGGAACTGCCGCTGCTGCGCTCCCCTGTGGGCGCCGATCGCCCCGGTGTCGGCGGGCCCGTTGCCCGGCGGATGGCGGAGGCTGTCTGGCCTTTCCGCACCGGCTTCATCACGCCCATGGCGGCCGTCGCGGGGGCGGTGGCGGAGGAGGTTCTGGCGGCGCTGGCCGCCACGCCCGGCCTCACCGCCGCGCATGTCAACAACGGGGGCGACATCGCGCTTTTCCTCGCCCCGGGCGCCAGCCTGCGGGTCGGCGTCGTCCCACACCTCGCCCGCGCCGTGCCGGAGGCGCTGATCCGCATCCGCGCCGAGGACCGGGTACGCGGCATCGCCACCAGCGGCTGGCCAGGGCGAAGCTTCTCGCTCGGCATCGCCGATGCGGTCACGGTGCTGGCGCGCGGGGCGGCGGCGGCCGATGCCGCGGCGACCGTCATCGCCAATGCGGTGGATGCCGACCATCCGGCCATCCGCCGCGCCCCGGCCGCCTCGCTCGACCCCGACAGCGACCTCGGCGGGCGGCTGGTGACGATCTCTGTCGGCCCGTTGCCCGCGGAGGTGGCCGAGGCGGCGCTCGACGCCGGCGAGGCACGGGCGGAGGCGTTGCTCTCCGCCGGGCTGATCGAGGGTGCCGCGCTGGTACTGGGCGAGGCCGTGCGCGTCGTCGGCGCAGGGGGGCTCATACGGACAGATACTGTTCCCTGACCTCATCCGCTTCCAGCAGCGCAGCAATGCTGCCACTCCAGCGGATCCGACCCTTCTCGATGATGGTCGCCCGGTCGCTGACGAGTTGCGCGAAATGCAGGTTCTGCTCGGAAAGCAGGATGGACAGCCCTTCCGCCTTCAGCGCCCGGATCGCCTCCGCCATGCGCTCGATGACTACGGGAGCGAGGCCCTCGCTTGGCTCGTCGAGCAGGATCAACCGCGGATTGCCCATCAACGTGCGGGCGATGGTGAGCATCTGCTGCTCGCCGCCGCTCATCCGCCCGCCCGGCCGGTCCTGCATGGCGCCGAGGCTCGGGAAGAGGGCGAAGAGCCGCTCGGGTGTCCAGGGCCGCAGCCCCGCCGTCGCCGGCCGCCGTCCCACATCGAGATTTTCCATCACCGAGAGGCCGGTGAAGATGCGGCGCTCCTCCGGCACATAGCCGAGGCCGAGGCGGGCGATCTCAAAGGGTTCCCGCCCGGCGATCTCGGTGCCGGCGAAGCGCACGCTGCCGGCGGCAGGCGGGACGAGGCCCATGATCGCCTTCATCGTCGTGCTCTTGCCCGCGCCGTTGCGGCCGAGCAGCACCACCACCTCGCCCGCGCCGACCTCGAGCGCCACGTCGTCGAGGATGTGGGCGCGGCCGTAATAGGCGGAAAGCCCGGTGACCTGCAGCATCAATGTGCCCCCGTCACCGCGCCGGAGCCGAGATAGACCTCCCGCACCCTGGGGTCGGCTCGGACCGCGGCCGGCGCTCCCTCGGCAATCAGCCGCCCGCGATCCAGCACCAGGATGCGGTTGGCATGGCCGAAGACCACGTCCATGTCATGCTCGGTGAAAAGCACGGCGATGCCGCTCTCCCGCGCGATCTGCGCCGTCAGTGCCATCAACGAGACGCGCTCCTGCGGCGCCATCCCCGCCGTTGGCTCGTCCATCAGCAGCAGCTTCGGCTCGTTGGCCAGCGCGATGGCGAGTTCCACCCGCTTCAGGTCGCCATAGGCGAGGATGCCGCAGGGCCGCCCCGCCTGGTCCGCCATGCCGAGGCGTTCCAGAAGCGCCCGCGCCGGTGCTGCCTCCATCCCAGCGACGGGCCGCCACAGCCCGCCCAGCCGCCGGTGATGCGAGAGCAGCGCCATCTGCACGTTCTCCAGCACCGTCATGGAGCCGAAGGTCGCGGTGATCTGGAAGGTCCGGCCAACACCCAGCCGCCAGACCTGCCGCGGCGCCAGCCCGGTGATGTCCTGCCCCAGCAGCCGCACCGAGCCGGCATCCGGCTTCAGCTGTCCGTTCAGCATGTTGAAGCAGGTGGACTTGCCTGCGCCGTTCGGCCCGATCAGCGCCAGCATCTCGCCGGGCCCGACAGCGAAGGAGACGTCCTGCACGGCGCGCACGCCGCCGAAGTTCTTCTCCAGCCCCTGGACCTCAAGCGTCGCCATGGCGGGCCTCCCAGCGCGCCCGGACAGCCCCGGCCAGCCCCTGCGGGAAGAACAGCACCAGCGCCACGATGACAACGCCGAGGATCAGCCGCCACAGATCTGTCAGCCGCACCAGCTGCTCCTGCAGCCCGGTAAAGGCGAGCGCGCCGATGATCGGCCCCGAGAGCGTTTGCACCCCGCCAAGCAGCACCATCAGCAGCGCATCCACGCTGCGGGGAATGCCCATGAAGGTCGGGAAGACGCTTCCCTTGCCATAGGCGAAGAGTCCGCCCGCAATCCCCGCCGCCGCCGCCGCCAGGGCGAAGCCAAGCCAGCGGGTGCGGAAGGCGTCGATGCCGATCGCTTCGGCGCGCAAGGCGCTGTCCCGCTGCGCCCGCAGCGCATAGCCGAAGGGCGCATGGACAACACGCCGCAGCAGCAAGGTGGCGCCAATGCAGAGAGCGAGGGCAAGATAGTAGAAGACGAGCTTCGGCGCGGCCCAGGCATCCGGCCAGACGCCGAGGATTCCGTTGTCGCCACCGGTTACTTCAACCCACTGGAAGGCAACCGACCAGGCGATCTGGGCGAAGGCAAGGGTCAGCATCGCCGCATAGACGCCGGAAAGGCGCACGCAGAAATAGCCGAAGACCAAGCCGAACACGCCCGCCGCCACCGGCGCCAGCGCCAGCCCGGCCAGCATCGGCGCGCCAAGCCACTGCGCCGCCAGCGCCGCCCCATAGGCGCCGAGGCCGAAATAGGCTGCATGGCCGAAGCTCGCCATGCCGCCGGGCCCCATGATGAGATGCAGGCTCGCGGCGAAGAGAACGGCGGTGGCGAGCTCCGTCAGCACCGAGATCGCATAGTCGCCGAGAAAGGGCGGCACGACGACCGCCAGGGCCAGCACGGCCAGCGCCAGCCAGCGCAAGGCTGCGGGTGCAGGGCCGATCATTGGCTCGGCGCTCCCCTGCCCGCCCCGCGCCGCCACCTCCGGCTTGCCAAGCAGCCCATGCGGCCGCACCACCAGAACCAGCGCCATGACGAGGAAGACAAGCACCAGCGTGATCTTCGGCACGATGAGGATGCCGAAGGCATGCAGCTCGCCGATCAGCAGCGCCGCCAGCGCCGCGCCCGTCAGGCTGCCAAGTCCGCCCACCACCACCACCACGAAGGCTTCGGTGATGATGGAGAGATCCATGTGCAGGTTGACGCTTTCGCGCGGCAGCTGCAGCGCCCCACCGAGCCCGGCGAGCAGGCTGCCGAGGAAGAAGACCGAGGTGAAGAGCATCCGCTGGTTCACGCCCAGCGCGCCGACCATCTCCCGGTCCTGCGTCGCCGCGCGCACCAGCGTGCCCCAGCGCGTGCGATGGAAGAGCAGCAGCAGCAGGCCGAGCACCACCGGCCCGACGCCGATCAGGAAAAGCTCGTAGAGCGGGAAGCGCAGGCCGAAGACCTCGGTGCTGCCGCGCAGCCCCGGGGCGCGGGGGCCGAGAAGGTCCTGCGCGCCCCAGACCATCTGCGTCAACTCCTGCACGATCAGCACCACGCCGAAGGTGGCAAGCAGCTGGAACAGCTCCGGCGCGCGGTAGATGCGGCGAAGCAGCAGCACCTCCACCACCAGGCCGATCAGCCCGACCAGCAGCGCCGCACCAAGCACCCCGCCCCAGAAGCCCAGATGGCCGCGTGGCAATTGGGTAACGAAGGTGTAAGCCAGGTAGGCTCCCAGCATGTAGAAGGAGCCATGGGCGAAATTCACCACCCGGCTGACGCCGAAGATGACGGTGAGGCCCGAGGCCACGAGGAAGAGCGAGGAAGCGCTCGCCAGGCCGCTGAGGGCCTGGAGGACCAGGTTCTCCAAGACCGCCTGCGTCAGGCCTGGGGCCGCAGCGTCCGGACGACATCGTCCGAGGGCAGGTAGTCCTTGCCGTCGGCATAGCGCCAGTCGGCCATCGCGCCCTTGCCGTTCTTCAGCACGGTGCGGCCGACGAAGGCGCCCATGGTGGACTGATGGTCGATGGTGCGGAACTGCACAGGCCCGAGCACGGACTGGAATTGCAGACCGGTCATGGCATCGACCAGCGCTTCGGTCTCAAGCGTGGGCGACTTCCTCAGCAGCGCCGCGATCGCCATCACCGTGTCATAGCCGACGACGCTGCCGAGGCGCGGATAGTCGTTCCAGCGGCGGCGATAGGCCTCGCGAAAAGGCGTATGGGCCGGCGTGTCGATCTGCTCCCAGGGATAGCCGGTGACGATCCAGCCTTCCGGCGCCTCGTCGCCGAGCGGGTCGAGATATTCCGGCTCGCCGGTCAGCAAGGAGACGACGCGGCGCCGCTCGAACAGCCCGCGGGTCGAGCCCTGGCGGACGAAATTGGTGAGGTCGGCGCCGAAGGTGACGTTGAAGATTGCCTCCGGATTGGCCGCGGCCAGGGCCTGCACCGTGGCGCCGGCATCGATGCGGCCGAGCGCCGGGAATTGCTCGGCGACGAACTGGACATCCGGCCTGGCGCGGCTCAGCAGCTCCTTGAACCAGCGTACGGCGGACTGACCATACTCGTAGTTCGGTGCGACGGTGGCCCAGCGTTTGACGGGCAGCTTCGCCGCCTCCTCCACCAGCATGGCCGATTGCATGTAGGTGCTGGCGCGGAGACGGAAGGTGTAGCGGTTGCCCTTGCTCCAGACGAGCGCATCGGTCAGCGGCTCGCTGGCGACGAAGAGCTTCTTGTTCTGGTTGGCAAAGTCGCCGAGGGCCAAGCCGACATTGGAAAGGAAGCCGCCCGCCAGCAGCGCGACCTTCTCCGCATTCACCAGCTCGCCAGCCAGGCGGACGGCATCCTCCGGCCGCCCGGCATCGTCGCGGAAGACGGTCTCGATGCGGCGCCCATTAATGCCGCCAGCGGCATTCACCTGCTCCTGCGCCAGCAGCCAGGCATTGCGGTAAGGTTGGAGGAAGGCGGGCTGGGCGGTATAACTGTTGATCTCGCCGATGCGGATGGCCTCGCCCTGCGCCCGGATGCTGCCCGGCGCCGCCAAAGCCGCCATGCCGGCGCCCGCCAGTATCCGGCGGCGCCCGATCACCCGTCCCACCATGCTGCCCCCGGTCCCGCTGCAACTGCGAAGACGATATGGAACCGCACTATCCGTTATCGTGCAAACGATTTTCGATCCGTTGCCCCACTTTAGTGATGGAGGGCCCGGAGCCGGAGCGCGGCACGGCGCTCCGGCCGGGGTGGCGCCGTTCCGTCAGGCCGCCGCCACCAGCCCACCTGTCTCCGAAAGGTCGCGGACGTAGTGGTCGGCATCGCCGAACATCGCGTCGTTCACCGTCAGCCGCTTGAAGTAGTGGCCGGCGGCGTATTCGATGGTCATGGCGATGCCGCCATGCAGCTGGACGCTCTGCTGGCCGACGAAGCGCGCCGAGCGGCCGATTTGCACCTTCACCGCCGCCATTGCCTTGCGCCGCTCCACCGGGTTGCGCTCGGCGGCGGACATGGCGGCGAAGTAGGACATGGAGCGCGACTGCTCCAGCGCCACCAGCATGTCCGCGGCGCGATGCTGCAAGGCCTGGAAGCTGCCGATCGGTCGGCCGAACTGCTGGCGCGTCTTCATGTAGTCGATGGTCATGTCGTGCACCGCCTGCATGGCCCCGACCGCCTCGCCGGCCAGCGCCGCGATGCATTCATCCACCACCTGGTCGACCAGCGGCAGCCCATCCTCCGGGTTGCCGAGCACGGCGACGGCCCGCGCGCCGGAGAGCTCGACCTCGGCGGCCCGCTGGCCATCGACCGTGCGGTAGCCACGCCGCTCCACCCCCGGCCCCTTGGCATCCACGAGGAAGACGCCGATGCCCTTCCGCTCGCGCCGGTCGCCGGCGGTGCGGGCGGTGACGATCAGCCGGTCGGCGCTGTCGCCATGCACCACATAGCCCTTGCGGCCGTTGATGACCCAGCCGTCGCCGTCCTTCTTCGCCGTGGTCGCCACGTCGAATAGGTCGTAGCGCGACTGCCGCTCCACCTGGGCGAAGGCCAGCAGCATCTCGCCCGAGGCAACCTGCGGCACCAGCTCATTGCGCAGCTCCTGCGAGGCACCATGGCGGAGGAAGCCGCCGCCGATGACGACGGTGCTCATCCATGGCTCGAGCGTGATGTACCGCCCGATCTGCTCGGCGACGATTAGGGTCTCGACGGGCCCGCCGCCGAAGCCGCCCTCATCTTCGCCGAAAGGCAGGCCAAGCAGGCCGAGTTCGGCATACTGCGACCAGACCTCGCGGCTCCAGCCATCGGCCGACTTCATGTAGCCCTTGCGCTGCTCGAAGCCGTATTTGTTGCCGAGCAGCCGGGCCACGCTGTCCTGCAGCAGGCGCTGCTCTTCCGTCAGGTCGAAGTCCATGTTCCCTCAGAGCCCCAGGAAGGCTTTGGCCATGATGTTGCGCTGGATCTCGTTCGATCCGCCGTAGATGCTCTGCTTGCGCCAGTTGAAGTAGACGCCGGCTAGGCCGAACGCCCAGTCGGGCGCGACATCCACCTCGTTGCTGCCGTCCTCCTCGTCCGGGTCGCCATCCGCCCAGGCATAGGGACCGGCCGCCTTCATCAGCAGCTCGGAGCACATTTGCTGGATCTCGGTGCCCTTGATCTTGAGCACCGAGGTCGCCGGATCGGGCTTCTTATCCTTCCGCTTGGACTCGGTGGCGATGACGCGCATGACGGTCATCTCCAGCGCCTTCAACTCGACCTCGATCTCCGTGACCTTGCGGCGGAAGTCAGGGTCCTCCATCAGCGGCCTGCCGCCATCCATGCTCTCCTGCGCGATCACCTTCAGCCGGCGGATGCGCTCGCGCGAGGCGCCGACCCGCGCCTGGCCGAAACGCTCGTTGCCGAGCAGGAATTTCGCGCAGTCCCAGCCGCGGTTCTCCTCACCGACCAGGTTCTCCGCCGGGATCTTCACGTCGTCGAAGAAGACCTCGTTCACCTCGTGCCCGCCCTCGATGGTGATGATCGGGCGGACGGTGATCCCCGGCGTCTTCATGTCGCAGAGCAGGAAGGAGATGCCCTCCTGCTTCTTCGCGGCCGGGTCGGTCCGGACGAGGAGGAAGATCCAGTCGGCATGCTGCGCGAGCGTCGTCCAGGTCTTCTGCCCGTTGACGACGTAGTGGTCGCCCTCGCGCACCGCGCGGGTCTTGAGCCCGGCGAGGTCGGAACCGGCGCCCGGCTCGGAGAAGCCCTGGCACCACCAGTCGTCGAGGTTCAGCATGCGGGGCAGGTACTTCCGCTTCTGCTCCTCGGTGCCGAATTCGATGATGACCGGCCCGCACATGTTGATGTTGAAGCCGAGCGGTGAGGGCGCCGGCGCCTGCTGCAGCTCCTCGCGGAAGATGTAGCGCTGCGCCAGCGTCCAGCCCGGACCGCCTGCCTCCTTCGGCCATTCCGGCGCCGCCCAGCCGCGGGCGTTCAGCTTGCGCTGCCAGTCCACCACCTGCTGCTTGGTAGGCGACCGGCCGGCGACCATGCGTTCGCGCGTCTCGGCCGGCAGTTCCTTGGCGATGAAATCGCGGACTTCCTGGCGGAAGGCGATTTCCTCATCGGTGAAGCGGAGGTCCATCGGGTCTCTCCTTGTCGTTCTCGGTTCAGGCGGCGCGCTTGAGGGTGGCGAAGCTGCCGCCCTCGGCCGCGAGTTTCTCGATCAGGGCGCAGGGTTGCAGGTTGCGGTCGCCCGTCGCCTCGGCGTAATGCGCCAGCTTTTCGCGCACCGCCTTGAGCCCCATCCGGTCGGCCCAGAACATGGGGCCGCCGCGGAAGGCCGGCCAGCCGAAACCATTGGCGAAGATCACATCGATATCGATGGGCCGCGAGGCAACGCCTTCCTCCAGGATGCGGGCGCCCTCATTGACCATCGGCAGCAGCAGCCGCTCGAGGATCTCCTGATCCTCGATCTTCCGCCGCCGTACCTGCATCTTCTCGGCGGTGTCGAGGATGATCTGCTCGACCTCCTTCGAGGGGATGCGCTTGCGGTTCTCGTCGTAGTCGTAATAGCCCTTGGAGGTCTTCTGGCCGAGGCGCCCGGCGGTCACCACCGCATCCGCGATCGGCGCCACCGTGCCGCGCGCCTTGCGCACCGCCGCGCCGATATCGAGGCCGGCGAGGTCGCCCGTTGCCAGCGGGCCCATCGCCATGCCGTAACCTTCCATGACGCGGTCGATATCCTGCGGCAGGCAGCCCTCCAGCAGCAGCTTCTCCACCTGCGGGCCGCGCTTGCCCGTCATGCGGTTGCCGACGAAGCCGTCGCAATTGCCGACCAGCACCGGCAGCTTGCCGATTCGCTTGCCAACCTCGGTCGCCGTGGCGATGGCCGTCGCATTGGTCGCCGAGCCGCGCACATTCTCCAGCAGCCGCATGACATTGGCCGGGCTGAAGAAATGCATCCCGATGACCAGCTCCGGCCGCTTCGTCGCCGAGGCAATCCCGTCGATATCAAGGGTCGAGGTGTTGGAGGCGAGCACCACGCCCGGCCGCGCCGCCTTGTCGAGCCGCGCGAAGACCTCCTTCTTCACCTCCATGTTCTCAAACACGGCCTCGATGACGAGATCCGCCTCGCCGACCGCCTTCTCGAACTCGGTCGTGCCGCTGAGCAGCGCGCGACGCTTCTCGTACTCCGCCTGCGAGAGCCGCCCGCTCTTCACGGTGCGCTCCCAATTCGCCTCGCAGCGCTTCAGACCCTTCTCCAGCGCCTCGGCGGAGGTCTCCACGATCGTCACGGGCAGGCCGAAATTCGCCGCCGACATGGCGATGCCGCCGCCCATCGTCCCGCCGCCGATGACGACGAGCTTCTCCACCGGCAGCGGCTTGGCATCCGCCGGCAGGTCCGGCACGCGCTGCGCCTCACGCTCGCCGAAGAAGATGTGCCGCAGCGCCTGGCTCTGCTCCCCGGCGACGAGGCGCTGGAACTGGTCGCGCTCCACCTTCAGCCCCTCCTCGAAGGGCATGGTGAAAGCGGCCCGCACAGCCTCGACGCAGCCAAGCGGGCTCTCCTGCCCGCGGGTCCGCGCGGTCAGCGGCTTCACCGCCGCATCGAAGGCCGCGGCGTCATAGCCGGCGATCTTGTCGTTGCGGTTCCGCGCCAGGGTGAATTGACGCCCGGCATTGGCCCGGGCCCAGTCCACCGCCGCTTGCTCCAGCGGCCCCTCCAACACGGCATCGACGAAGCCGAGCTTCACCGCCTGCTCGGCCGTGACCGGCTCGCCGCCGACGATGATCTTCAGCGCCTCGAGCCCGATCAGCCGCGGCAGCCGCTGCGTGCCGCCGGCGCCAGGGACGAAACCACGCTTCACCTCGGGCAGCCCGACCTGCGCCCCGGGCGCGGCGACGCGGGCATGGCAGGCCAGCGCCAGCTCCAGCCCGCCCCCCAGCGCATTGCCGTGGATGGCCGCGACCACCGGCACCGGCGAGGCCTCGATCGCGTCGAAGACATCGGTGAGCGATGGCGGCACGCGCGGCTTGCCGAACTCGGTCATTTCGGCACCCGCGCTGAAATTGCGGCCCGAGCCGATGATGACCACGGCCTTGGCCCCGGAGGCGGCCTTCAGCCCCTCCAGCAGGCCGGCGCGCACTTCGGTCCGCAGCGTGTTCACGGGGGCATTGGCGATGCGCAGGACATGCACATCCCCGTCCCGGGCGTGCTCGACGAATCGGGGCGCATCGGCCATGGGGCGTTCCTCGTTCTTGGTCGTGACTGGCCGCGCATCCTGTTGCGCGGCCCCTCTCCCTGTCAACGGGACAGGTAGCAGGCTAACTGCCGATGGCGCCCACCTGCTGGAGCCCGGCATAGAGCAGCGCCACCACTGCCATCACGGCATAAGGGCTGGCGCCCCGCAACAGCGCGATGGTGCAGAGGGCAAGGGTTGCGACCTCCATCCAGCCCGCGCCATCCGCCCGCAGCAGCGCGTAGACGCCGGCAAAGATGAGCCCGACCGCCACCGGCGCCAGCCCGCGCTCGATGACCCGCCGCGCCGGGCTGTCGCCCCGCCGCCGCCACCAATGCCCGATCGCCAGCAACAGGCAGGACGAGGGCACATAGAGGCCGAGCGCCCCCGCCAGCGCCCCGAGGAAGCCCGCCGCCTGCCACCCGACCAGGGCGCAGATCAACGAGCCCGGCCCTGGTGCCGCCCGGGAGATGGCAAAGAGGTCGGTGAACTGCCCGGCCGACATCCAGCCGTGCACATCGACCGCTTGGCGCTGCATCTCGGCGAAGATCGAGGGGCCGCCGCCGAGTGAGATCAGCGAGAGCGGCGCGAAGACCAGCAGCAGCGCCAGCAGCCGCTCAGCCACGCACCCTGCCCTCGGCCCATGCGAGGCCGATGCTGGCCGGGATCAGCACCGCCACCACGGGGATCATCGGCCAGCGCAACAGCCCGATGGCGACGAAGGTCGATCCCACCACCGCCCAAGGCCAGGCGCCTCGCATCCGCCGCGCCGTCCGCAGCCCGGTGGTCAGGGAATTTGCCAGTCCCGCCGCCGCCACGCCCCCCAGGACCACGGCGAAGCCCGCCATGCCCATCCCCCAGCCATAGAGCAGCGCCAGGCCGAGAATCACGAGGAAAGGTGGCCCAAGGATGCCGAGGAAGGCCATCGCCGCCCCCGGGACACCGCGCAGCTGCTGACCGATATAGAGGGCGAGGTTCACGCTGTTCGGCCCCGGCAGCACCTGGCCGAGCGCGACCCCGGCGAGGAAGCCCTCCTCGCTCATCCAGCGCCGGCGCTCGACGACCTCGCGGTGCATCCAGCCGGCGAGGCCACCGCCGAAACTCGCCAGGCCCATGGATGTGAAGACGCGCAGGATATCGAGCAGCCTGGCCTGCGGCGGGTCCGGTAGGAGCACCACATCCCCCGATGGTTGCGCCGCGCAGTCTTCCGCCCTTCGCCGCCCCTGTCGAGGCCGCCGCCTTGTCCGGCATGGCAGGTCAGTAGAGCGGCGGCGTCACCGCCCAGAGGACGACGCAGCGCAGCGGCCCGAGATTTCCGAAGCGATGCGGCAGGGTGCTGACGAACCGGAAGGAATCGCCCGCCTGCAACCGGCTCGCGGCGCCATCCACCTCGAGGTCCAGCACCCCTTCCAGAACCGTGCCGGCATCCTCGCCGGCATGCTGGTAAGGCGCCTCGCCGGAGGAGCCGCCGGCCTCGATGGTGATCAGCATCAGCTCGATCTTCCCATCGCCCTCGGGGCTCAGCAGCTCCTTGGTGATGCCCTTGGCCGAAAGGTCCAGCACGCGGCGCTGCGCACGCCTCAGGACCCAGGACGGGCCCTGCGGCAGGGCGCCGGGGTCGCTGAAGAACCATCCGATCGGCACCGCGAAGATCTCAGCGATCTTCTGCAGTGAACGGATCGAGGGGGACGAGACCCCACGCTCGATCTGGCTCAGCATGCCGACCGAGAGGCCGCTGCGGGCGGAAAGCTCCTGCAGCGTCCATTCCCGGCGCTGGCGCATGCCGCGCAACCGCCCCCCGAGCACGGGCTCGCGCTCCGGCCCGGGTGGGCCCGGATCCACAGCGGAGGTGCCGGCCATGGCCGTGGTCCTGAGGCTTTCCTCGGTCATTGAAAAAATCGCCCAGGCATTTTCAATCTGATTGCAGAGCCGCCGTGATGCGTTAAGCTACCCTCCAGCAGGTCTGGAAGCAAAGCATGCGTGTCGGGATCGAGGTCGGGGGCACCTTTACGGATCTGGTCGCGGTCGATCGTGGCGAGGTGCGCGTCATCAAGGTCCCCTCCACGCCCCGAAGCCCTGATATCGGTGCCTTCAACGCGCTCGGCGCCGCCGGCATCCCGGCCGAGACGGTGACGGACTTGGTGCACGGCTCCACCGTCGCCACCAACGCCATCCTGGAACGCCGCGGCGCCGACATCGCCTTCATCGCCACCCGCGGCTTCCGCGACATCCTCTTCATGCAGCGGCACGACCGCCGCCGCATCTACGACCTGCACTACGCGAAGCCCGCGCCGCCCGTGCGCCGGCGCGACTGCTTCGAAGTGGCCGAGCGCATCGGCGCCGATGGCACGGTCATCCAGCCGCTCGACGAGGTGGAGGTGGCGCGCGAGCTGCTGCCCGCCCTCGCCGCCGGCGGCTACCGCGCCGTCGCCATCTGCCTGCTCTCCGCCTATGCCTCGCCCGCGCATGAGATGCGGCTGAAGGAGATGATCGCGGCCGCGCTGCCCGGCCTCACCATCGCCGCCAGCCATGAGGTCGCGCCGGAATTCCGCGAGTTCGAGCGTGCCTCCACCACCGCCCTTTCCGCCTATGTGCAGCCGGTGATCGACGGCTATCTCGCCCGCTTCGAGGCGACGCTGGCCGAGGCCGGCTTCCGCGGCCATTTCAGCGTCATGCAGTCCAATGGCGGGCGCATGCCGGCGGCGGCCATGCGGCGCAATGCCATCTCCGCCCTGCTCTCCGGTCCCGCGGCCGGCGTCGTTGGCGCGATCCGGCAGGCGGCGCGCTCCGGGCGCGGCAACCTTGTCACCTTCGACATGGGCGGCACCTCGACCGATGTCTCGCTGGTCCAGGATGGCGAGGCCGCGCTCGCCGCCGAGACGGAGGTGGACGGGCTGCCTATCCGCACCCCGGTGCTCGACATCGTCACCGTGGGCGCGGGCGGCGGCAGCCTGATCTGGATCGATGACGGCGGCATGCTCCGCGTCGGGCCGCGCAGCGCGGGGGCCGAGCCGGGGCCGGCCTGCTATGGCCGTGGCGGCACCCAGCCGACCGTCACCGACGCGCATGTGGTGCGCGGGACCATCCGGCCAGATGCCTTCCTAGGCGGCGGCATGTCGCTCGACGCCGATGCCGCCCACCGTGCCTTCGAGGATGTGGCCCGGCGCCTCGGCACCGATATCCGGGGAGCGGCGGCGGCGGCGATCCGCCTCGCCGTCGCCAATATCGTGCGCGCCATGCAGCTCGTCTCCACCGAGCGCGGCCGCGATCCGCGCGACTACGCGCTGCTGCCCTTCGGCGGTGCGGGTCCACTGCTGGCCGCCGAGATTGCGGAGGAGCTCGGCATCCGCGAGATCCTGGTCCCGCCCAACCCCGGCGTCATCTCCGCGCTCGGCCTGCTTTCCGCCGACTACGTGAAGGTGCGCGGCGCGACGCGGCGCCTGGCGCTCGATGAGGGGACGCCCGCCGTCATCGCCGCCGACTGCGCCCGCCTGCGGGCCGCGACGGAGGCGGAATTCGCCGAGCTCGGCCTCACCGGCCCACTGGAGCCGAGCCTCGAGCTCGACATGCGCTTCATCGGCCAGGCCTTCGAGATCCCGGTCACGGTCGACCCCGGAATGCTTGGTGGGCTCTCCGCCGCCGACCTGGCGGAGCGCTTCGCCGAGGAGCACCGCCGGGTCTATCTCCATGGCGGCGAGCCGGGACGGAAGGTGGAGCTGGTGGGCCTCCGCTTCGGCCTGCGCCGCCGCCTCGACGCCCTGCCCGAGGTGCGGGAGCGCGCCGCCGAACTGGCACGCCCGGCAACGGCCGAGGTCGTGACCGGCGGCGCCACGGTGCAGGCGCGCCTTGCCGATGCCGCGACGCTCGGCATCGGGGAGGTGGTACAGGGACCGGCGCTGATCGAGGGCTACTCCTCCACCACCTGGGTCCCGCCCGGTTGGAGCGGCGCGCGCGATGCCGCCGGAAACATGCTGCTGCGGAAGGAAGGCTGAGCCATGCAGCTCGATCCCGTCGAATACGCGATCCTTAGCCAGTCGGTGATCGCCGCCGCGCGCGAGATGGGCGTGAAGCTCATCCGCTCCGCCTACTCCACCATCCTACGTGAGGCCCGCGACGGCTCGGCCGCGCTGCTCGACGCCGAGGGCTTCACCGTCGCCCAGGCCGAGCTGATCCCGATGCAGCTCGGCAGCATCGGGCCGATCTTCCAGCCCTGCAAGGCGATGTTCCCGAAGGAGACGCTGGAGGAGGGTGACTTCCTCGTCATCAACGATCCCTATTCCGGCGGCCAGCACTTGCAGGACGTCTTCTTCTTCCACCCGATCTTCGTCGAGGGCGAGGTGATCGGCTTCGCCGCCTCCGTCGCGCACCATCTCGACCTCGGCGGCGGCGCGCCCGGACTCAACGCCGCCGCGCGCGACGTCTATGCCGAAGGCCTCATCATCCCGCCGATGAAGCTCAACATGGCACGCGACTGGAACGGCGGCGGCTTCCAACGGCTGCTGCGCGCCAATGTCCGCGTGCCGCAGCAGACCATGGGCGATTTCGATGCGCAAATCGCCGCCAACAATATCGGCGTGCTGCGCGTGCAGGAGCTCGCGGCGCGCTACGGCAAGGCCAAGGTGAAGGCCACCATGGCCGCGCTGCAGGATTACTCCGAGCGCCGCATGCGCGCCGCCATCGCCCAGGTGCCGGACGGCACCTATCGCGGCGAGGCGCAGATGGACGACGACGGGCTTGGCCGCGGGCCCATCACCGTGCGCGTCTCCGTCACCGTCGCAGGCGAAGCTATCTCCGTCGATTTCGCCGGGACCGATCCGCAGGTCGGCACCAACCTCAACTGCCCCTTCGCCTCGCTGATCTCCGCCTCGGTTTCCTGCCTCAAGGCGGCGCTGACCAGCCCCGACATCCCCTTCAATGATGGCGCGCTGCGGCCGATCACCGTGACGGCACCGAAGGGCTCGCTGCTCAACCCGAACCATCCGGCACCGGTGCGCGCGCGCATGGTCTCCGCCTCGCGCGCCTGGAATGCGGTGATGATGGCGGTCTCGCAGGCTGCGCCGGAGCAGGCCATCGCCCAGGGCTATGACACGACGACGGCCTTCTGCCTTTCCTGGCTCGGGCCGCAGGGCTGGTCCGTCTATCTCGAAGTCTATGGCGGCGGCTATGGCGCCGGCATCGGCAATGACGGCTGCGATGCCGTCGACAACCCACTCTCAAATTGCTCCAACACGCCGGTCGAGGCGATGGACCAGGACTTCTCCTTCTTCCGCGTCACGGAATACGCACTGCGGCCCGACAGCAGCGGCCTCGGCGCCCGGCGCGGCGGCGCCGGCTTCAGCCGCAGCTACGAGATCCTCGCCGAGGAGGCGCTGGTCTCCTACTACAGCGACCGCTTCACCGGCGCCGCTTCCGGGCTCTTCGGCGGCGGCAAGGGCGCCTCGGGCCGATGCGAGGTGCGGCGCGGCGGCGAGGTCATCAGCCTCGACAGCAAGGTCTCCTTCCCTCTGCGGCGCGGCGACGTCGTCACCATCAGCCTCGGCGGCGGCGGCGGCTACGGGTCGCCGGCGGAGCGGCCGGCGGCGCTGATCGCGCGCGACCTCGAGGATGGCATCATCACCCGGTCACTGGCGGACTCCTGGGCCAGCTAGCTCCACCCCTGACAGGCGAGGCGGGACCATGAAGCGACGGCATTTCCTGCAAGCGGCCGGAGCCGCCACCTTCGCGGCCCCCTCATTGGCCCAGGCCCAGGGCTCCCGCGTCATCCGCTTCAAGCCGAATGCGGATGCGACCATCCTCGACCCGCTCTTCAGCACCGCCTTCTCCACCCGCTACCTGGCGCTGCTCAGCTACGACATGCTCTATGGCCTGGACGATGCGCTGAACCCGCAGCCCCAGATGGCCGCCGGCCATGTCACCGAGGAGGATGGCAGGCTCTGGCGCATCACCCTCCGCGAGGGCCTCCGCTTCCACGACAACGAGCCGGTGCGCGCGAGCGATTGTGTGGCGAGCCTCCGCCGCTGGGGCCGCGTCGATGTCATGGGCCAGATGCTCATGGCGGCGACCGATGAGCTCTCGGCGCCCGACGACCGCACCATCCTCTTCCGGCTGAAGCACCGCTTCCCGCTGCTGTTGCACGCGCTGGCCAAGAGCACGAGCTACATCCCGGTGATGATGCCCGAGCGCCTCTTCGCCGCCGACCCGACCAAGCAGGTGATGGAGGTGGTGGGCAGCGGGCCCTACCGATATGTCGCCAATGAGCGGCTGAACGGCGCCCGATCCGTTTGGCAGAAATTCGACGGCTATGTGCCCCGTCCGGACGGCGTGCCGCAATTCACCTCCGGCCCCAAACGCGCCTTCATCGAGCGCGTGGAATGGCAGATCATCCCCGATCATTCGACCGCCGCCGCGGCCGTCGTCAGCGGCGAGATCGATTGGTACGAGGACCTGCTGCTCGATCTGCTGCCGGTGGTGCGGCGCGAGCGCAACGTGGTGGTCGGCAGCTACAACCCGGCCGGCAATATGGGCATCCTCCGGCTGAACCACCTGCAGCCGCCCTTCGACAGCCCGGCCATCCGCCGCGCACTGCTCGGCGCGGTCAACCAGGCCGAGATCATGACGGCGGTCGCCGGCAACGACCCCGCGCTCTGGAACGGCAAGGTCGGCGTGTTCTGCCCGAATTCGCCCATGGCCTCCGATGCCGGGATGGAGGCGCTGACCAGCCCGCGGGACCCGGCCAGGGTGCGCAGCGCGCTCCAGGCCGCCGGCTACAAGGGCGAGAAGATCGGCTTCCTTTCGGCGGTGAATTTCGGGACCATGGCGCGACAGGTGGATGTCGCCGCCGACCAGTTCAGCCGCGCCGGCCTCAATGTGGAGGTGATCCCGGTCGATTTCGGCGTCTGGCTGCAAAGGCGCGCCAATCGCGGGCCGGTCGACCAGGGCGGCTGGAGTTGCACGACGACTCTGCTCCCCGGCCTCGACTTGTGGGACCCGACATCGCATCTCGCGCTGCGCGGCAACGGCCTCTCCGCCTGGCCGGGTTGGCCAACGAGCGAGGCGCTGGAGACCCTCCGCGCGCAATGGGTCGAGGCGCCGGACCAGCCAGCTCGGCAGGCGATCGCGCGGCGGCTGCAGGAGCAGGCCTTCATCGACGTGCCCTATATTCCGACGGGCCAGTGGCGGGACCTCACCGCCTATCGCCGCAACCTGACAGGGATGCTCACCGGCATGCCGCTCTTCTACAACCTGCAGAAGGGCTAGGCTTCGCCGATGACGCCTCTGCCGCCCAGCCTCTACGCCGCGACCGCGCGCCCGGCGCCGCCGACCCCACCCCTCGCCGGCGACCGGCAGGCGGATGTCGTGGTGGTGGGCGCCGGCTTCACCGGCCTTTCGACCGCGCTGCATCTCGCCGAGCGCGGCGTCGATGTGGTGGTGCTGGAGGCGAATGAGCCAGGCTGGGGCGCCTCTGGGCGCAATGGCGGGCAGGTCAATCCCGGGCTCAAGCCCGACCCGGACGAGGTGGAGGCGGCGTTCGGGCCGGAGCTCGGCGGGCGCATGGTGCGCTTCGCCTGGGGCGCGCCGGAGACAACCTTCGCCCTGATCCGCCGCTGGCAGATCGCCTGTGATGCGCGCCAGGGCGGCACGCTGCGTGCCGCCTACCAGCCCGCGCATGCCGAGGCCGTACGCCGCTCGGCCGAGCAAGGGATTCGCCGCGGCCTGCCGGTGACGCTGCTGGAGCGCGACGCGGCGCGCGCGGCGACGGGCGCCGACCGCTACCTCGCGGTGATGCGCGACGCGAGCGGCGGCGACCTGCAGCCGCTGGACTACGCCCGCGGCCTGGCGCGCGCCGCCATGCAGGCTGGCGCCACTGTGCATGGCGGCACGCCCGTTACCGCGCTGTCCCGCGCCGAGGGGCGATGGCGCGTCGCCACGCCGGGCGGGACGGTCACGGCCGATACGGTGATCCTCGGCACCAACGGGTACACCGGCGATCTCTGGCCCGGCCTCCGCCGCAGCATCGTCCCCGTCTTCAGCTCCATTGCCGCGACGGTGCCGTTGCCGGAGGCGGTGGTGCGCGACATCATGCCGATGCGGGCCTCGCTCTACGAAAGCGGCCACATCACCGTCTATCTGCGGGTGGACCAGCACAACCGCCTGCTGATCGGCGGCCGCGGGCCGCAGCGCCCGATCACCGACCCCTCGCCCGTCGCCTATCTCATCCGCTATGCGGAGCGCCTCTGGCCCGCGCTCAAGGGCGCCGAGTGGGCGCATGGCTGGAATGGCCAGCTGGCGATGACGCCGGACCACTACCCGCATATCCACCAGCCGGCGCCGGGGCTGCTTTGTTGTCTCGGCTATAACGGTCGCGGCGTCGCGCTCTCGACGGCGATGGGCGGCGAGGTCGCGCGGCTGGCAACCGGCACGCCGGCCGCCGAGATCGCCATGCCGGTGACGCCGATCCGCACGATACCCTTCCACGGCTTCTGGCGCCTCGGGGTGGCGGCGAAGGTTTGGGAAGGCCGCCTCCGGGACCGGCTGGGGATGTAGGGCTGATCGACCTCGGATCGCCCGGCCTGTTCGTCACCGCATGCGGAGATGCGCGAGCCGTGGCATCACATGCTCGGCGAAGCGGCGCATTTCCCGCTCGAAGGGCTGGAACTGGGTCAGCAGGGTGTCGATGCCCGCGGCATGGAACTGCATCAGCCGCTCGGCGACCTGTTGGTAGCTTCCGACCGTGCCGGCCGAGGTCCCGCCATTGGTGCCGACGCTCTCGTATTTCGCCTGGGTCTTCCGCATGGCGACGGCCGGGTCGGTATTGGCCTTCACATAGGCCTTGATGTCCGTGTCTTCCGCCGCCAGCTCGAGCAGCCGACGGTATTCCGCTTGGGCCTCCTCCCCCGTCTCCCGCGCGATGACGAAGGTGGAGAGGCCGAAGCGCACCGGCTCGCCTTGGCGCGGCCGAGCCCGCACATCGGCGATCAGTGCCTGCACGTTCTCCAGCGGCTGCCCGTTGATGAACCAGATGTCGGCCTGAGCTGCGGCCAGGTCCCGCGCCGGCGGGGATTCGCCGCCGATGTAGATGCGCGGGCGCGGCCGGGCCGGAGAGGTTGGGCGGAGGAGATAATCCCTGACCTGAAAGAAGCGCCCTTCGTGATGCACTTCCTCCCCCCGCATCAGCCGCTCCACCAGGGACAGCCACTCGGCGCCATAGGCGTAGCGCTCGTCATGCTCGCGGAAGGTGAGGCCCGCATCCTCGATCTCCTTGCGGTTCCAGGCATTCACCAGGTTGATGGCGAAGCGGCCGCCGCTGATCTCCTCGATCTGCAAAGCCATCTTGGCCAGCACCACGGGGTGGTAGAGCATGGGCTTGATGGCGGCGATGATCTCGATCCGGCGCGTCTCCGCCGCGAGCGCGGCCGAGGCGGTCCAGGCCTCCAGCTGGCCGAGATCGGTGCGGTGCGGGTTCATCGTATGCTGGGCGACGAGGACGCAGTCATAGCCCAGCACCTCCGCCTCCAGCACTAGGTCGCGGTTGCGTCGCCAAGAGGCGTCATAGGGCTCCTCCGGGTCCCGCAGCGCGGCGCGGTTGCCATGGACCAGCGCCCAGATGCCGACTCGAAGCGGATGGGTCATTCCCGGCTCTCTCCGTTGCGTCCCGCGAATTCGGCGTCCCGCTTCGGGATCAGGTCATAGGGCAGGGCGAAGCCCGGCAGGGCGGCCAGGCGCTGCGCCCAGGCTTGCAGATGCGGCCAGCGCGCGATCTCGATCCCGCCTTCGGCCATGAACACCATCCGGCCCCAGCAGCCGATATCGGCGATGGACGGCGCCTCCTCGCCCACGAGCCAGTTCCGCCCGTCGGCGAGCGTCCGGTCGACGACATCCAGAGCCGCCTCGGCCAGCGGCACGAAATACGCCATCACGGCCGGGTCCACGCTGCGGAAGCGGTGGTAGTGCCGGACCTTGGCGATGTTGGTGACGGCATCCGCCTCCCAGGACAGCCATGCCTTGGCGGCCCAGCGAGCCTGCTCCGACCGGCCGCCGAGCCGGCCAGTCGCCTGTGCCAGGTAGTCGAGGATGACGTTGGACTGGATCACGGTCAGCCCGCGATGCCGCAGCGTCGGGACCTGCCCATGGGGATTGAGGGCCAGATAGGCCGGCGATTTCTGCAGGCCGGTCTTCAGGTTCACGGTGCGGAAGCTGAAGGGCAGACCGGACAGGGAAAGGAAGAGCATCGGCTTGTAGCTCGAGCTGCTGGTGAAGCTGCCGAACAGCACCAGGCGCTCCGGATCCTCCGCATCCGCCGTGTTCACCATGATGCCTCCCTGCGCAGGCCATCCGGCCGGCCTCATTCTGGGACAGTCCCACCGGTCCGGCCACCCTAGGCCAGCAGTCTTTTCCGGGAAGGCCCGGATCGTCCGGCGCCGATCGTCCCTCGGCTGCAGGCCCCGGTTGCGCCCTGCCCCGGCTTCGCCATGCCGCCGCCATGGCCTCGCCCCATCCGCGACGGTTGATGCAGCCTTCCCGGCCGTCGTGCGTTGCGAGGGCGGATCGGAGGTTGAATGAGATGAAACCGAGGCTTTGGCTCGCGGCCCTGGCGATGCTCCCGCTCTGCGGCTGCATCGTGGAGTCCACGCCCTATTACGCCGCGCCACCCTCCAACACGGCAGCCGGCGCGGTTACCGGCGCTGCAGCCGGCGGCCTGCTCGGTGCCGCGGTTGGGCATGGCGGCGGGGCCGTCCTCGGCGGCGCCGCGGCGGGTGCACTGGTCGGCGGGCTGATCGGCAATTCGGTGGACCAACGGAGTGCCGCCCCCACCCAGGGCTACTACGCCCAGCCCCAGTATCAGCCGCAATACCAGCCCCAATACCAGCAGCAGCCCTATGCGGACCCCTATGGGCAGCCCTATGCGGAGCCACCCCAGGACGGCTGGTAGCCGGCGCGCTTCCCCCGGCCAGCCCCCATGGGCATGATCCCGGCAACAAGAGACCGGAGGATCGCCCATGCATCGTCGCCATCTACTGGCGGCTGCCGCCGTCCTGCCCGCCATCGCCCGGGCTCAGCCCGCCTGGCCGAGCCGGCCGATCCGCCTGATCGTCCCCTTCCCGCCCGGCGGGCCGAACGACATCATCGCCCGGCTCTACGCCCAGCCGCTGACGGCGATGCTCGGCCAGCCGGTGGTGATCGAGAGCCGCCCCGGCGCCGGCGGCGTCATCGGCGTCGATGCTGCGGCCAAGGCGCCGCCCGACGGGCATACGCTGGTGCTGACCAGCAGCGGCGCCCTGGTCATCATCCCGCATGTCACCAACACCGTTCCTTATCGCGTTCCGCAGGACCTCACCCCGGTCAGCATCGTCACCCTGGTGCCGGAGGCGCTGGTAGCCGTGCCAAGCCTCGGCGTCAGCGATCTCGCCGGACTTAGGGCGCTGGCGCAGCGGCCCGGCACGAGGCTCGCCATCGGCACGGCTGGGGCGGCCGGCATCTCCCACCTCGCCGCCGAGATGCTGCGGCTGCAAAGTGGAATGGAACTTACCGTTGTCCCTTACCGTGGCGCCGCGCCGGCGGTGACCGACCTGCTGGGCGGGCAGATCCAGCTGCTCTTCGCCGACCTGCCGGTGGTGCTGCCGCATCTGCGGAGCGGCGCGCTGCGGGCCCTGGCCCTGGCCAGCACGCGCCGCAGCCCGATCCTGCCCGACCTGCCGACTACCGCTGAAGCTGGCCTGCCGGAGGTGCTGGCCGATAACTGGTACAGCCTGCTCGGCCCCGCCGGCCTGCCCACCGCGGTGGTGGACCGCCTTTCCACCGCGCTGAAGGAGGCGAGCGAGACACCGGCCGTCCGCGACGGCCTCCGCGAACAGGGTGCCACCGCGCAATGGACCAGCCCCGCAGCCTTCGCCACGACCATCGCCGAGGAATCCGCCCGCTGGCAGCGTGTTGCCGAGGCGGCTCATATCAGGCTCGAGTGAACGGCCCCGACCGGTGCAGGAGAAGCATCGCACCGCCCGCGAGCAGCCCCCAGAAGGCCCCGCTGACGCCGAAGATAGCGAGCCCCGAGGCGGTGACGAGGAAGGTAATGATTGCCGCCTCCCGCTGCGCCGGCACCGCCACCGCGCCCTGGATCGCATGGCCGAAGGCCCCGAGCAGCGCCAGCCCTGCCACCGCCTGGATCAGCACCGGCGGCGCCGCGGCCATGAAGGCGACCGCCGCCCCCGCCAGCAGGCCGAAGCCGACATAGACGGTGCCCGCCACGACCGCAGCCCACCAACGCCGGGCCGCATCCGGCTCCGCCTCAGGGCTTGCGCAGAGCGCTGCGGTGATGGCGGCGAGGTTCACCGCATGGCCGCCGAGCGGCGCCCCCGCCAGGGAGAAAAGCCCCGTCACCGCGAAGAGCGGCCCTGCCTCCGGCCGGAACCCGTTGGCGTTCAGCACCGCCATGCCGGGGATGTTCTGGGAAGCCATGGTGACGATGAAAAGCGGCACCCCGATTCCAATCGCGGCCGCGAGGGTGAAGCGCGGCATCACCCAGGCCGGCACCGGTCCCGCCGCCGCGAGGATGCCGGGCGGCAACTGGATCGTCGCCAGGATTACCCCGACTGCCACCAGCAGCGCCGCCGGCACCGCCAGCAACCGGTTGATCCGCCCGACCACCGCCCAGGTGAGGATGATGGCGAGGCCTGCCACGGGCGCCTCCGCCAGCGCCCGCACCGGCGCCAGGCATAGCCCGAGCAGCACCCCAGCCAGCATGGCGTTGGCCAGCGGCGAGGGGATGGCGGCCACGGCCCGGCCGAAGGGCCTCCACAGCCCTGCCAGCACCAGCAGCATACCGCTCACCACGAAAGCCCCGACCGCCACCGGGAAGCCACCCTCCGGCATCGCCGAAGCCGCCAGCAGCGCTGCCCCAGGGGTCGACCAGGCGACGCTGATCGGCATCCGCCGCCACAGGCTCAGCCCGATCCCGCAGAGCCCCATGGCGATGGACAGCGCCATCAGCCCCGAGGCCGCCTCTTCCGGCCCCGCCCCCATGGCGCGCAGCCCTTGCAACACGACGGCGAAGGAGGAGGCGAAGCCGACGAAGCCGGAAAGCAGCCCGGCCGCGAGGGCCGGCAAGGAGGGCATGCGATCGAGTCCCGGTCAGCGCTGGCGGCGCCGGTAAAGCATGGGTCCGGTTCCGGGACCAGGGCATGGGTACCGCGGGCCCGGACGCCCCTGGGCTTGATCACATGGTTCTAGCTGCGCCGCTTCCCCGCCTCGCCGGCCACGGCCCTTGGCGGCTGCGCCTGCCCGCTAAGCTCGCCGAGCGCCCGGGCCAGCATCGCCGCCCCCATCGGGGGGACGAAGATCTGCGTGGTCGCCGCCGCGGCATGCCGGAACTGCAACAGGATGCGGCCGTCGGTGGCCTGGCTCGCCATGCAGCCGGTGGTGTCGAGCGGCGGCCGGTCGGTCGGCACGATGGCGGTGCGCAATGCATCGCCACGCTCGATCCGCTGCCGGTGCGCATCATCCGCTCCGGCACGGAGGGTGACCAGCAACCGCTCCGCCACCAGCAGGGGGATGGCGAGGGCGAGCGGCCCCGCCGGCGTCTCAAGAATGATGCGGACCCCCTCCGCATCGGCCGCCACCTCGTCCGAGACGCCGATGATTGGGTAGTCGCTCATGATTATGTTCCGGACTTCCGCGGTGTTTGGGCCGAACAGGATGCGCTTCGGCTCCCGCTCCGATCCAGTCTTAAAGTTAGGTAAACCGTCCGGGTTGCGTAAGGCGCGGGGGTTGGTGAGCCGGGTGGGATTCGAACCCACGGCCACGAGATTAAAAGTCCCGTGCTCTACCAGCTGAGCTACCGGCTCACAGGCGCCGCCATGCAATGCGGGCGCCCCCAAAACCCTGGAGACGCCCGCCTGTCAAGCCTCAAGCCGCAGCGGGGGCATCCGCGGCAATGTTCGCCTTGATCAGCTTGTCCGGACCCTGGACCATGCCGTTGCCGCCGGAGCCGCGCTTGATCTTGTCCACGACCTCCATGCCGGAGACGACGCGGCCCCAGATCGTGTACTGGCCGTCGAGGCTCGGCGCCGGAGCGAACATGATGAAGAACTGGCTGTTCGCGCTGTCCGGGTTGTTGGTCCGCGCCATGCCGCAGGTGCCGCGCACGAAGCGCGCCTTGGCGGGCGGCGAGAACTCCGCCGGAAGGTCGGCATGGCCGGCATCCCGCGCGCCGCCCGTGCCGGTGCCGGTCGGGTCGCCGCCCTGGGCCATGAAGCCCTCGATCACGCGATGGAAAGGCGTGCCGTCATAGAAGCCGGCGCGCACCAGCATCTTGATCCGCTCCACATGCTGCGGCGCCAGGTCGGGGCGCAGCTCGATCGTCACCTTGCCGTCCTTCAGCTCGAGGATCAGCGTGTTCTCCAGCGCCGGATCGGGCGTAGCGGCGGCAGGTGCCGCTGCGGGCTCGCCGATCGGCGGTTCGCCGGGGATCTCGGCAGGGCTGCCGGCTTCGTCGCTCATGGCTCTCTCCTCGGTAATTGATTCAGGCGGTGACGATGCGGGCGCGGATCAGCTTGTCCGGGTTCTGCACGACCCCGTTGCCGCCGCTGCCCCGCTTGATCCTGTCGACCGCATCCATCCCGGCGACCACCTTGCCCCAGATCGTGTACTGGTTGTCGAGGCTCGGCGCCGGGGCGAACATGATGAAGAACTGGCTGTTCGCACTGTTCGGGCTGCTGCTGCGCGCCATGCCGCAGGTGCCGCGCAGGAAGCGGTACTTGTTGGTGAACTCGGCCGGCAGGTCCGGCAGGTCGCGCGCGCCGCCCGTGCCGGTGCCGGTCGGGTCGCCACCCTGGGCCATGAAGCCCTCGATGACGCGGTGGAAGGGCGTGCCGTCATAGAAGCCGCGGCGAACCAGCAGCTTGATTCGCTCGACATGCTTCGGCGCCACATCGGGCAGGAACTGGATGGTGACGGTGCCGTCCTTCAGCTCCAGCTGCAACCGCTCCTCGGCTTGTGCCAGGGCGGGGGCTGCAAGGCTGCTGGTCGTGGCGAGGGCGGCGAGCCCTGCCAGGTCGCGTCGGCGCATACTTTTCTCCCCAATAAGGCCGGTCGGGCTCAGCCGGCCTGAGACTCGCGAATCCGGGCCAGGGTCCGTTCCAGCACCAGAGGCGGCACGAAGCTGCTGATGTCGCCCCCGAGCCGCGCGATCTCCTTCACCAAACGCGAGGCGATGAACTGGTTCGTCTCGCTGGCCAGAAGAAACACCGTCTCGATCCCGTCATCCAGGCGGCGGTTCATGCCTGCCATCTGATACTCGTAGTCGAAATCCGTCACGGAGCGAAGGCCGCGGACGATCATTCCCGCTCCGGCCTTCCGCGCGACATCGACCACGAGTCCTTCGAAGGGCACCACCTCGATCCGTGCGCCGCTGCGCTCGGCCAGCGGCGCGGCCTCGGCCTGCACCAGTTCCACTCGTTGTTCGAGCGTGAAGAGCGGGCCCTTGCCGGTGTTGATGGCCACGCCGATCACCAGCCGGTCGAGCAACCGCGCTGCCCGGCCGATGACATCGAGATGCCCGTTGGTCACCGGATCGAAGGTGCCGGCATAGAGGCCGACGCGCTCACCCATCGGACGGCACCTCGGGCTCGGTCGCCGCCAGGGCGCCCGTCTGCGCGGCGCCGGAATCCGGCCCCGCCTCGCCCTGATCGTCGACGACCGGGAAGCAGCTCGTCACCCGCTCCCCCTCGTTCAGCCGCAGCATCATCACGCCGAGGCCGCGCCGCCGCGTCAGTCGCACCTGGTCCGCCGGCAGGCGGATCAGCCGGCCGGTATCGGTGACGAGCATGACATCGTCGCCCGGCCGCGCCGGGAAGGTGGCGACCACCTCGCGCCCGGTGCGGCGGCTGAAGACCATGTTCTCCAGCCCCTGCCCGCCACGGCCGGTGATGCGGTAGTCATAGGCGAGGCTGCGCTTGCCGAAGCCGCCATCGGTGACGGTGAGGATGATCTCCTCCTGCTCCTCCAGCTCCCGCGCGCGATCGGCCGAGAGGGTGATCTCGGCGACGCCCTCCTCCTCGCCTTCCTCCGATACGGCAACGGGCGCCGCCTCCATCTCCTCGACACCATTGCCATTGGTGCGGCGACGCTGCGCGGCATTGCGGATCGCCGCCTCGCGCTCCGCCGGCGTCGCCTCGACATGGCGGAGCACGGAGAGCGCGATCACCTCGTCGCCCTTGGCAAGGCGGATGCCGCGCACGCCGCTGCTGTCGCGGCTGGCGAAGACGCGGAGCACATCCTCGGTCGCCTGGAAGCGGATGGCGCGGCCCTTGCGGGTGGCGAGCAGCACGTCGTCGCCCTCGCGGCAGGTCTGCACGCCGATGAGGTTGTCGCCAGCGTCAAGCTTCATGGCGATGAGGCCCGCGGCGCGGACGTTGCGGAAGTCGGACAGCCGGTTCCGCCGCACCCCGCCCGAGGCGGTGGCGAAGACCAGGTGCAGCCCGTCCCACAGGCTCTCGTCCTGCGGCAGCGGCAGCACGGCGGTGACTTGCTCGCTCTCCTGGAGTTGCAGCACCTGGCGGAGGCTGCGCCCCTTGCCCTGCGCGCCGCCCTCCGGCAGCTGCCAGATCTTCTCGCGGAAGGCGATGCCGCGGCTGGTGAAGAACATCACCCACTGATGGGTATGGGCGATGAAGCTGCGCACCACCACGTCGTCCTGCCGCGTGCCGGCCGCGCTGCGCCCGCGCCCGCCGCGGTGCTGCGCGCGGAAGACGTCGAGCGGCGTGCGTTTCACATAGCCGTCCCGCGTCAGGGTGACGACCATGTTGCCCGGCTCGATCAGGCTCTCGTCGTCGAGGTCGGCGACGTAGTCGACGATCTGCGTCAGCCGCGGCGAGGCGATCTGCGCCCGCACCGCCCGCAGCTCCTCCGACATCACCTCCATCCGCCGCACATGGCTGCCCAGGATGTCGAGCAGCTCGCGGATGCGGGCGCCGACCTCCTCCAGCTCGGCGGTGATCTTCTCGCGCTCGAGCCCGGTCAGCCGGCTGAGGGTGAGGGCCAGGATGCCGCGGGCCTGCGCCTCGGTCAGGCGAACCGTGCCCTCCGGCGTCACCACATTGCCGGCATCCTCGATCAGCGCCAGCAGCGTGCCGACATCGCCGGCCGGCCAGTCGCGTGCCATCAGCGCGAGCCGCGCCTCGGTGCTGTCGCGGCTGGCGCGGATCAGGCGGATGACCTCATCGATATTGGCGACCGCGATGGCGAGGCCGATCAAAAGGTGCCCCCGCTCCCGCGCCTTGGCGAGGCGGTAGCGCGAGCGGCGGAGGATCACCTCCTCGCGGAAGGCGATGAAGGCGCGCAGCGCCTCGACCAGCCCCATCTGCCGCGGCCGGCCATTGTCGAGCGCCAGGAAGTTGACGGCGAAGGAGGTCTGCAGCTGGGTCATGCGGTAGAGCTGGTTCAGCACCACCTCCGCCGTCGCATCGCGCTTCAGCTCGATGACGATGCGCATGCCGTCGCGGTCGCTCTCGTCGCGCAGGTCGGAGATGCCCTCGATCGCCTTGGCGCGGACCAGCTCCGCGATCTTCTCGATCAGGTTCGCCTTGTTGACCTGGTAGGGGATCTCGGTGGCGATGATGGCCTGCCGGCCGCCGCGCATCTCCTCGATCTCGCACTTGGCCCGCAGCGGGATGGAGCCGCGCCCGGTCTCGAAGGCGTTGCGGATGCCGCTGCGGCCGAGGATGAGCCCGCCGGTCGGGAAGTCCGGCCCGGGCATGATCTCCATCAGCTGCTGCAGCGGGGTCTCGGGGTCGGCGATCAGCGCCAGCGTCGCGTCGATCACTTCGGTCGGGTTGTGCGTCGGGATGTTGGTCGCCATGCCGACGGCGATGCCCTGCGCGCCGTTCACCAGCAGGTTCGGGAAGGCGGCGGGCAGAACCCGCGGCTCGCTCTCGCTCTCGTCGTAGTTCGGCTGGTAGTCGACGGTGTCCTCGTCGATCCCATCCAGCAGCGCCGAGGCGGATTTCGCCAGCCGCACCTCGGTGTAGCGCATGGCCGCCGGCGGGTCGCCATCGACCGAGCCGAAATTGCCCTGGCCATCGACCAGCGGCACCCGCATGGAGAAGGACTGCGCCATGCGGACCATGGCGTCGTAGATCGCCGAATCGCCATGCGGATGGTACTTACCCATGACGTCACCGACGACGCGGGACGACTTGCGGTGTGCCTTGTCCGCCGTGTAGCCGCTTTCCTGCATCGCATAGAGGATGCGGCGGTGCACCGGCTTCAGCCCGTCCCGCGCATCGGGCAGCGCGCGGGAGACGATCACGCTCATGGCGTAATCGAGGTAGGAGCGGCGCATCTCCTCCTCGAGCGCCACCGGGGCGGTGTCGCCCGGCCCTCCGTCAGCGCCGTTCTGGGTTTCGCTCACGCGTCTCGGTTTCCTTGGGGCTCGGCCGGCCCTGCCGGAATGGCAATGGCCGGGCGCCCGGCGGGCCTCGGCCCGCGGGTTCCATTGGGTCCATATATAGGCATTCCGGGCCTCAACGCCAAATCCGCGGGTGCGATTGACACTCCCTCCGGCCGACGAAACACTTCCGGCCCCACCGCTGCGGAGGTCGCCTCATGCTCCCCATCACCGGCTATGCCGACCGCTGGAGCGTGAGACCGGGCGAGACCATCCGTTTCATGGTGAGTGTCCAGGGCGGTGCGGACTATTCCGCCCGCGTCGCCCGTATCCACTGCGGCGACCCGAACCCGGCCGGGCCAGGCTACCGCGAGGTGCCGATGCCCTCGGCCATCGAGGGACGGCACCCCGGCACGGAGCAGCCCATCCGGCGTGGAAGCTTCGTCGATCTCCCATCGGTCGATCTCGGCCGGGGGGATCGGGCGCTCGGCATCGCCGTGACGGTCTGGCCTACCCTGCCGGACCAGCCCGGCGTGGTGCTGGCATGGGACGGCGGCGGGGCGACGCTCCGGCTCGGCCTCGGCCCCGAGGGTGCCTTCTGCGAGTTCAACGGCCAGCGGGTTTCGACGGGCCGGCCGCTCACGGCGCGCGCATGGCATGACATCGCCCTGGTGCTGGACCCGGCGAGCGGCACCCTCACCCTCCGCCAGCAGCCCCGCAAGCCGCGGCTGGACCGACGCGAAGCGGCCGAGGCCGAACTTGCCCTGTCAGCCCCCTTCCCCGCCGGTCCCGGCGGTGCCGCCATCGCCGCCGACCAGCCGGCGGGCCGGTGTTTCAATGGCAAGATCGAACGCCCGCGCCTCGCAGCCGGCCTCGGGGCCGACGAACTCCTTGCCGCCCAGGCCGCGGGCACGGCCCTGCCGGCCGGCGCCCTGCTGGCGGAGTGGGATTTCGCCATCGGCATCACCGGCGACCATGTGGCCGATACCGGCCCCGGCCGCTGGCACGGGCGCTGCGTGAACCTGCCGACCCGCGCCATGACCGGCAGCCGCTGGACCGCCGCCCATCAGCGCTGGACCGAGGCGCCGGAGCATTGGGGCGCCATCCACTTCCACGAGGATGACATGGGCGATGCCGGCTGGCAGCCCTCGCTCAGCCTCACGGTCCCGGAGGACTGGCCGAGCGGCGTCTACGCCCTGCACCTGGAAGGCGCCGGCTGGCGCGACAACATCCCCTTCTACCTCCGCGCCGCGCGGCCCGGTGCGCGGGCCAGGGTCGCCTTCCTGGCGCCCACCTTCACCTATACGATCTACGGGAATTTCGCCCGGCCCGGCCGCCAGGCCCAGCTCTACGACCGCGCCGTCGCCTGGAGCGCCCTGCAGCAGTCGCCGGATGGGCACCCGGATTACGGGTTCTCGACCTACAATTGGCACACGGATGGCAGCGGCATCGCCTATGCCTCCATGCGCCGGCCGATGATCGACAAGCGGGTCAACCACATCCAGATGATCGATCCCTCGCCGGAGGGCTCCGGCACCTACTGGATCAGCGCCGACAGCTACATCATCGACATGCTGGACCGGCACGGCATCGACTACGAGGTGGTCACCGACCACGACCTGCATGCCGAGGGGGCCGCAGCGCTTGCTCCCTACAGCGTGGTGCTGACCGGCCAGCACCCGGAATACCATTCCGACCAGACGCTCGACGGCATCGCCGGCTACATCGCGGGCGGGGGGCGCTTCGTCTATCTCGGCGGCAACGGCTTCTACTGGAAGGTCGTGCCGCATGGGGATGGCCCCTGGGCCCTCGAGGTCCGCCGGGCGGAGGGCGGCATCCGGCTCTGGGCGGCCGAGCCCGGCGAGTCCTACCATGCCTTCGACGGCAGCTATGGCGGCCTCTGGCGCCGGCTCGGCCGGCCGCCGCAGAGCATCGTCGGCATCGGCTTCAGCACCCAGGGCGACTATACGGGCCACCCCTATCGCTTTGCTCCCGGAATTCTCGATCCGCGGGTCGCCTTCCTGCGCGAGGGAATCGAGGCGGTGCCCGGCCTGGAGTTCGGCGAGCGCGGCTTCATGGGCGGCGGCGCCGCCGGCCATGAGCTGGACCGGGCGGATATCCGCCTCGGCACGCCGCATCACGCCCTCATCGTGGCGACCGCGATCGTCACCGAGCCAAGCTATGCCCCGGTGAACGAGGAGCGCTACGACCATACGCTCTGGCCGCGCCAGCATGACGAGGTGATGCGCTCCGACATCACCTTCTTCGAGGCGCCCAAGGGCGGCGCGGTGCTGTCCTTCGGCTCGATGAACTATATCGGCGCCCTGCCGGTAGACGGCTACGCGAACGCGGCCGCACGGCTGGTCCTGAACGCCGTCCGGCGCTTCAGCGACCCGGCACCCTTCCCCGGCATCGAGTAAGGCATCGCCTCAGGACGGGATGTCGTGGTCGAAGGCGCTCGCGCCGCCCTTCGGCCGGTCCGATTTGTTCTTGATTCGTTCGATTGCCTCCGCCATCGTCCGCGGCGATGCGCCCCGCCGATTCCACCGCCTCCGCTGCGTTCGACCAGGCGGCGATGCTCGCCGCGCTGCGGGCCCGGGTGGTGCGGCTGGAGGGCAGCGGCCGGGCCGCGGCGGGACGCCTCGACATTCCCGGCTTGCCGGGCGGCGGGCTAGCACGTGCAGCGCTCCATGAGGTGCTGGCCGCTGCCCCTGGCTGCGGCGCCGCCTTCGCCGCCGTGCTTCTTGGCCGTTGCGGCGGCACCGTGCTCTGGATCGCGGGGGCGGCCGATAGCCTGCAGGCTTGGCCGCCGGGCCTTGCCGGCTGCGGGCTCGACCCGGCCGACCTCATCCTGGTTCGCGCCGAGCGGCCGCAGGATGCGCTTTGGGCCATGGAGGAGGCGCTGCGCTGCCCGGCGGTGGCCGGGGCGGTGCTGGTCCTGGCCGACAACCTTCCGCTGACGGCGACGCGGCGGCTGCAGCTCGCCGCCGAGGCCGGCCGGGCGCTCGGCCTGCTGCTGCGGCCCGGGATGCTGACGGCCGAGCCCAGCGCGGCCCTCACCCGCTGGCGGGTGGCACCGCTGCCCGCCGTCGAGTCGCCGCGCTGGCACCTTGAATTGCTGCGGGCCAAGGGCGGCGCGCCAGATGGTCCCTGGACCCTGGCCTGGCAGGCCGCAACGCGGCAACTGCGGATCGAGGAAGCCCCGGCCGCGCACCGAGCCACCCGATGACGAGCCGCTTCCTCGCGCTTCACTTGCCGCATTTCGCCACCGACCGGATTCGCCGGGCCGAGCGCGGCCTGTCGCCGGATTGGCCGCTCGCCGTCTGGGCCGCGCAGGGCAGCCGCCGCCTGCTCGCCGCGGTGGATGCGGCGGCCGGGGCGGCAGGGCTGCGGCCCGGCCAGCCACTCGCCGATGCCCAGGCGATGCTGCCCGCGCTGCTGCTGCGCCAGTCCGATTTGATCGGGGAGGCGCAGGCCCTGGCCGAACTCGCTCTCTGGGCCCGGCGCTACACGCCCCTGGCCGCCGCGGACCCGCCGGATGGGCTGTTGCTCGATGTCACCGGCTGCGCTCATCTGCATGGCGGCGAAGCGCCGCTGCTGGAGGAGGCGATGGGACGCCTGCGCCACGCCGGCATCGCGGCGCGCGGCGCCATCGCCGGGGCCGCTGCCACGGCAGGTGCCCTGGCCCGCGCCCGAAGCGACAACCCGATCGCCGTTTCGGGCACCGAGGCGGCGGTGGCTGGACCCTTGCCGGTCGGCCTGGCGCTGCGCCTGCCGCCCGCCATGCTGCAAAGCCTCGCTTCGCTCGGGCTGCATCAGGTTCATGCGCTGGCAGGCCTGCCGCGCGGCCCCCTGGCCCGCCGCTTCGGCCAGGATTTGCTGGACCGGCTGGATGCGGTGGTTGGCCGGCGCCCTTCCCCCATTCAGCCAGCCCTGCCGCCGCCCGAACTGAGCGCGGCGCGGGAGATGGTGGAGCCGATCGTGACCCGCAGCGGCATCGATGCCGTGCTGGACCGGCTGCTCGACGAGCTTTGCGACCGGCTGCGCACCGCCGGGGTTGGGGTGCGGCAACTCACCCTGCTGGCCTGGCGGGTCGATGGGGCGGTGCAGGAGGTGGCGATCGGCACCGGCCAGCCGATGCGGGAGGCAGCGCATCTCCGCCGCCTCTTCGCCACGCGGCTGGAACGGCTGGAGCCCGGCCTCGGCTTCGAGCGGATGGCGCTCGAGGCGCGCGCCACGCAGCCCATGACAGCCGGGATGCAGCCCGGCCTCGCCATCGGCAGCCGGACGGAGGAAGCGGATGCCGAGCTGGCCTTGGCGCAGCTGCTGGACCGGCTGGGCCAGCGCCTGCGGGTGCGCCGCGTGGCGCCCCGGGCCAGTCATTGGCTGGACCACGCGGTCGCCGCGCTCGACCCGCAAACCTGTCCGCCGCCGATGCCGGAGGGCTGGGCAGCCCCGGCCTGGCCGGTTCTGCGGCTGCGCCGGCCGCAGCCGCTGGAGGTGGCGGCGGCCTTGCCGGATGCCATGCCCGCCCTCCTGCATTGGGGCGGTCGCACCCATCGGCTGCGGCGACTGGAAGGGCCACTGCGGCTGGAGGCTGAATGGTGGCGGGCTCAGCCGGGCCAGGCACGGCGCGACTATTACCGCGTGGAGCTCGACTCGGGCCTGCGGCTCTGGCTCTGCCGTGCGGAAGGCCGCTGGACGCTGCACGGCCACCTGCCATGAGCGGCTACGCCGAGCTTGGGGCACGGTCGAATTTCTCCTTCCTCGATGGCGCCTCGCACCCGCACGAGTTGGTGGAGCGCGCGTCCATGCTGGGCCTTGCCGGGCTTGGGATCTGCGACACCAACAGCCTGGCCGGGGTGGTGCGCGGCCATGTGGCGGCGCGCCAGGCCAAGCTGCGCTTCGCCGTCGGCTGCCGGCTGGTGCTGGCCGATGGCAGCGCCTGGCTCGCCTGGCCGACCGACCGCGCCGCCTATGGCAGGCTGACTGCGCTGCTCTCCCATGGCCGCATGACGGCACCGAAGGGCGAGTGCCGTCTGCAGCGGACCGATCTGCTGGCCGCCGCCGAGGGTTGGGCGCTGGCCATCATTCCGCCAGCCGGGGCGGATGCCGGCTTCGCCGAGCAGCTGTGTGCCGATGCCGGGGCGCTGCGCGGCCGGCTCGCCCTCCCGCTGCTGCTCGCGGCATCCTGCCCCTTCCTCGGCGACGACCAGCGCCGGCTCGACCGGCTGGCGGCTATGGCGGAGGCCGCAGGCGCTGGGCTGTTGGCCACCAACGACCCGCGTTTCCACGACCCGGCGCGGCGGCCGCTCGCCGATGTGCTGACCGCCATCCGTCTCCGCACCACCGTCGATGCGTTGGGCTATGCGGCCGAGCCCAATGCCGAGCGGCACCTGAAGCCGCCGGCGAAGATGGCGCGGCTCTTCGTCCGCCATCCGGAAGCGCTGGCCAACACGCTTCGTGTGCTGGAGGCGAGCGCCGGCTTCTCGCTCGACCAGCTGCGCTACGAATACCCGGAAGAGCTGCTGGAGCCCGGCCGCAGCGCGCAGGAAACGCTGGAGGCGCGGATCGGCGAGGCGGTGGCGCTGCGCTGGCCGGGCGGCGTGCCGGAGAAGATCGCCCAGCTTCTCCAGTACGAGCTTGGGCTGATCGGCCGGCTCGGCTATGCGCCCTATTTCCTGACGGTGCACGAGATCGTCCGCTTTGCCCGCGGCAAGGACATCCTGTGCCAGGGCCGTGGCTCGGCAGCGAATTCGGTGGTCTGCTTCGTGCTCGGCATCACCGCCGTCGATCCGGCGAAGCACGACCTGCTCTTCGAGCGCTTCATCTCCGAGAGCCGTGGCGAGCCGCCCGATATCGACATCGACTTCGAGCATGAGCGGCGCGAAGAGGTGATCCAGCACCTCTACGAACGTTACGGGCGGAACCGCGCGGCGATCTGCGCCACCGTCATCCGCTACCGCACGCGCAGCGCCATCCGCGAGGTGGGCAAGGCGATGGGGCTGAGCGAGGACGTCACCGCGCGCCTTGCCAAGGCGAGCTGGGGGCCCGGGCGGGAAATGTCGCTCGCGGCGCTCGCCGCCTCGGTGGGGCTGGAGCCGGGCGATGCGCGGCTCGGCCTGGCTTTGGCGCTGGCCGAGGAACTACTCGACTTCCCCCGCCATGCCGCGACGCATGTCGGCGGCTTCGCCATCACCCGCGGCAAGCTGACGGAACTGGCCGTGGTGAGCCGGGCAGCGATGGACGGGCGCACCGTGCTCGAATGGGACAAGGACGACATCGACGCGCTCGGCATCCTCAAGGTGGATGTGCTGGGGCTCGGGATGCTCTCCTGCCTGCGGCGCGGGCTCGAACTGCTGCGGCAGCACCGGTTGGGGGAATACGTCGATCTCGCCGCGCTGCCGCAGGACTGCCCGCAAACCTATGGGATGCTGCGCCGGGCCGACAGCCTTGGCGTCTTCCAGGTCGAGAGCCGGGCGCAGATGAACATGCTGCCGCGGCTGAAGCCGGAGGAGTTTTACGACCTCGTCATCCAAGTGGCGATCGTCCGGCCGGGGCCGATCCAGGGCGACATGGTGCATCCCTACCTGCGGCGGCGGCAGGGCCTGGAGCAGGTCATCTATCCCTCGCCCGACCCGGCGCATGGCGAGCCGGACGAGTTGGAACAGGTGCTCAGGAAGACGCTCGGCGTGCCGCTCTTCCAGGAGCAGGCGATGCGCCTCGCCATCGTTGCCGCCAAATTCTCGCCAGGGGAGGCCGACCAGCTTCGCCGCTCCATGGCGACCTTCCGCATGACGGGCGGCGTCAACCGCTACCGCGACCGGTTGGTGGATGGGATGGTGCGGCGCGGCTACGCACGGGACTTCGCCGAGCGGGTTTTCTCGCAGATCGACGGCTTCGGCAGCTACGGCTTTCCCGAAAGCCATGCGGCGAGCTTCGCCCTGCTCGTCTACGCCTCGAGCTGGATCAAGTGCCACCACCCCGGCGTCTTCGCCTGCGCGTTGCTGAACAGCCAGCCGATGGGGTTCTACGCCCCGGCACAGATCGTCCGCGACGCGCGAGAGCATGGGGTGGAAGTGCGGCCGGTCGATGTGAATGCCAGCGATTGGGATTGCGCACTGGAGCCGGCGGCGAAGGGACCCGACCGGCTCGCCCTGCGGCTCGGGCTGCGGCTGGTGGCGGGGCTGGCGAGGGTGGAGGCGGAGGCGATCGTCGTGGCCCGCCTGGAGCGAAACGGGGCACCTTTCGAATCGGTCGAGGATCTCGCTTGGCGCAGCAGCCTTCGTCGCCGGGCCATCGAGGCCTTGGCCGCGGCGGATGCCTTCGCCAGCGCCGGCCTGCCACGACGGCAGGCGGCCTGGGCAGCGCGTGGCATCGCCAGCGGTCCGCAGGACCTGCCGCTCTTCGCCATCGCCCGGGATTCGCCCGAAGCCGCCATGGCCGGCCGCGCCGGGCTGCTGCCGGAATCCGAGGTTCCGCTCGCCGTCCCGGACGAGGGGGAGACGGTGGTCGGGGACTACCAGTCGACCGGCCTCACCCTGCGGCGGCATCCGCTGGCCCTGCTACGGCCGCAGCTGGAGGCGCTGCGCCTGGCCGACACGCGGCAACTCAACACGGTCCGGGCCGGGACCGTGCTGCGCCTGCCCGGGCTGGTGCTGATGCGGCAGCGGCCAGGCTCGGCCAAAGGCATCGTCTTCCTGACCGTGGAAGACGAGTTCGGCATCGGCAACCTTGTCGCCTATCCCGACATCGTCGCACGGGACAGGGCGGCGCTGGTCGCCGGCCGGCTGCTGGTGGCGGAGGGCCGGGTGGAGCGGGAGGCGGAGCGGGCCGAGGTGCCGATCGTCCACCTGGTCGTCCGCCGGCTGGTCGACCGGTCCGACCTGCTGGACGGGCTGATGAAGGCGGGAGATGCCGTTTGGGCGGAGCGCAATCTCGGCCATGCCGACGAGGTGCGCCGGCCGGAGCCTGATAATCATGGGCCAAAGGCACGGCTGCCGGGCAGCCGCGACTTCCGCTGAGGAGACGCCGTCAGAAGGGGATGTCGTCGTCGAGGTCGCTCGCCCCACCCTTCGGCTTGTCCCAGCCACCACCCCCGCCGCCGCCGCCACCGCCGCGCGAGGCGCCGCCCCCACCCGAGCGCTCATAGCCGCCCGAGGAGCGGCCGCCGCCGCCGCCGTAGCCGCCGCCACCACCGCCCTCGCCCATCTCGCCGCCGGCGCCGCCGCGGCCGTCGAGCAGGGTCAGCTCGCCACGGAAGCGGCTGAGCACCACCTCGGTGACCTCGCGCTCGTTGCCGTCCTTGTCGGTGTACTTCCGGCTCTCCAGCTGGCCTTCCAGATAGACCTTGCTGCCCTTCTTCAGGTATTTCTCGGCAATCTCGCCCAACTTCTGATTAAAGATGGCAATCCGGTGCCACTGGGTCCGTTCCTTCCGTTCGCCCGAAGCGCGGTCAGCCCAGGACTCGCTGGTTGCGATGGAGAAACTCACCACCCGGTCGCCGGACTGCATGTTGCGGACCTCGGGGTCACGCCCCAGATTGCCCACCAGAATTACCTTGTTGACGCTGCCGGCCATGCCGTCCGAACCCTTGGAAGCTGAGAGGGAAGGACCATGCCTGCCGAATGCCCTTCCCGCCAGTCCCATATAATGTCATCACTGCCAGAACACAAGGCGAACGTGGGCCGCGCGCCCCGTGGAGCACGACCCCGTATGGCCACCCCCTCCCCCCTCTCCGGCGCCGGCTTCCTCCGCATCCGCGGCGCCCGCACGCATAACCTCAAGAATCTCGACCTCGACATCCCGCGCGGCACGATGACGGTCATCACCGGCCTCTCCGGCTCCGGCAAATCCTCGCTCGCCTTCGATACGATCTATGCCGAGGGCCAGCGGCGCTATGTCGAATCCCTCTCGGCCTATGCGCGGCAATTCCTCCAGCTCATGCAGAAGCCGGATGTGGACAGCATCGAGGGGCTGAGCCCGGCCATCTCCATCGAGCAGAAGACGACGAGCCACAATCCACGCTCGACCGTCGGCACCGTGACCGAGATCCACGACTACATGCGCCTACTCTGGGCCCGTGTCGGCGTGCCCTACAGCCCGGCGACCGGCCTGCCGATCGAGGCGCAGACCGTCTCGCAGATGGTCGACCGCGTCATGGCGATGCCCGAGGGCACGCGGCTGCTGCTGCTCGCGCCAGCCGTGCGCGGCAAGAAGGGCGAATACAAGAAGGAGCTGGCCGAGTTCCAGCGCCGCGGCTTCGAGCGGGTGAAGGTCAACGGCACGCTCTACCAGATCGCCGAGGTGCCTGCGCTCAGCAAGAAGCTGAAGCACGACATCGAGGTGGTCGTCGATCGCATCGTGGTCCGCGAGGGCATCGCCCCACGCCTGGCCGACAGCTTCGAGACCGCGCTCGCCCTGGCCGATGGCATCGCTTATGCCGAGAATGCGGATACCGGCGACCGCACCGTCTTCAGCGCGAAATTCGCCTGCCCGGAATCGGGCTTCACCATCGAGGAGATCGAACCGCGGCTCTTCTCCTTCAACAGCCCGCAGGGCGCCTGCCCGACCTGCGACGGACTCGGGACCCAGACCTTCTTCGATCCGATGCTGGTCGTCCCCGACGATCTCCGCACCCTGGCCGAGGGCGCCATCGCCCCCTGGTCCGGCGCGCAATCGCCCTATTATGACCAGACGCTGGAAAGCCTCGCCCGCCACTACAACGTCCAGACCTCGACCCCCTGGGGCGACCTGCCGGCCAGGATCCGCAACGCCATCCTGCACGGCACGGGCGAGGAGGTGGTGACGCTCCGCTACAAGGACGGCCTTCGCAGCTATGACGTGAAGAAGCCTTTCGAAGGCGTGCTTCCCAATCTCGAGCGCCGCTACCGCGAGACGGACAATCCCTGGATTCGCGAGGATCTCTCGCGCTACCAGGCCGCCAAGCCCTGCCCCGCCTGCGACGGCCACCGGCTGAAGCCGGAGGCGCTGTCGGTGAAGATCGCCAGCAAGCATATCGGCGAGGTCGCGCGGCTTTCCATCCGCGACAGCGAGCGCTGGTTCGGCACCGTCTTCGACACGCTGACGCCGCAGCGCCAGGAGATCGCCCGCCGCATCCTGAAGGAGATTGCCGAGCGGCTGAAATTCCTCGTTGATGTCGGGCTCGACTACCTCTCCTTGGGCCGTTCCTCGGCGACGCTTTCCGGCGGCGAGAGCCAGCGCATCCGCCTGGCCTCGCAGATCGGCAGCGGCCTCACCGGCGTACTCTACGTGCTCGACGAGCCGAGCATCGGCCTCCATCAGCGCGACAACGAGCGGCTGCTGACGACGCTCCGCCGGCTGCGCGACATCGGCAACACCGTGCTCGTCGTCGAGCATGACGAGGATGCCATCCGCGCCGCCGACCATCTGATCGATATCGGCCCTGCCGCCGGCGCCGGCGGCGGCCGCGTCATCGCCCAGGGAACGCCCGCCGAGGTCGCCGCCAACCCGGCGAGCCTCACCGGCGACTACCTCGCTGGCCGCCGCCGGATCGAAGTACCGGCGACGCGGCGCAAGATCGACCGCAAGCGCGTGGTGAAGGTCGTCGGCGCCAGCGGCAACAACCTGAAGAACGTCTCGGCGGAATTCCCGCTCGGCACCTTCACCTGCATCACCGGCGTCTCCGGCGGCGGCAAGTCTACCCTCGTCATCGAGACGCTCTACAAGGCGGCCGCCCGCCGGCTGATGGGCGCCGGTACCGTCCCCGGCCCGCACGAGAAGATCGAGGGGCTCGATCAGCTCGACAAGATCATCGACATCGACCAGTCGCCGATCGGCCGCACGCCGCGCTCCAACCCGGCGACCTATACCGGCCTCTTCGCCCCGATCCGCGACTGGTTCTCCGAGCTGCCGGAGAGCCGCGCCCGCGGCTACAAGCCCGGACGCTTCAGCTTCAACGTGAAGGGCGGCCGTTGCGAGGCCTGCCAGGGCGACGGCCTCGTCAAGATCGAGATGCACTTCCTGCCCGATGTCTACGTCACCTGCGACGCCTGCAAGGGCAAGCGCTACAACCGCGAAACGCTGGAGGTGAAGTTCCGGAGCAAGTCCATCGCCGATGTGCTGGAGATGACGGTCGACGAGGGCTGCGAGTTCTTCTCCGCCGTCCCCGCCATCCACGAGAAGCTGAAGGTGCTGCGCGAGGTCGGCCTCGGCTACATCCATCTGGGCCAACAGGCGACGACGCTCTCGGGCGGCGAGGCCCAGCGCATCAAGCTGTCGAAGGAGCTGTCGCGCCGCGCCACCGGCCGCACGCTCTACATCCTCGATGAGCCCACCACCGGCCTCCACTTCGAGGATGTGCGGAAGCTGCTGGAGCTGCTGCACCAGCTGGTCGATGCCGGCAACACGGTGGTGGTGATCGAGCACAACCTCGAGGTCATCAAGACCGCCGACTGGCTCCTCGATCTCGGCCCGGAGGGTGGCGACGGCGGCGGCCGCATCGTCGCCGCCGGCACGCCGGAGGATGTGGCGGCGACGGAGGAGAGCCATACCGGCCGCTTCCTCGCGCCGCTCCTCGCCCAGGCAGCGCCGGTGAAGAAGCGGAAGCGGGCCTAACCCAGCAGCTTGCTTCGCTTCGCCCCCATCCCCCGCATGAACCGGTCGCGGATCTGCGGGGGATCGCGCTCCGTCTGCGTCACCGGCGGCTGATCATCCAGCTTCACTGCGATGAAGTGCGGCCCGTCTGTGGCGAGGCACTGACCGACCAGCCGCTCGAAATCCGCTTCGTCCGCGGCCCAGGCGGCGCCGGCGAGGCCGCAACCCCGCGCGATGGCGGCGTAATCCGCCCGCGCTGCCGGCGTCTCTTGCCCGCCGGTGATCTGATAGACGCCGTTGTCCATCACCAAGATTGCCAGGTTCTTCGGCGCCAGCGTCGCCACCGTCGCTAGGCAGCCGAGCTGCATCAGCAGCGAGCCATCGCCCTCAACGGCGAAGACCTTGCGCTCCGGCTGCGCGAGCGCGACGCCCAGAGCGATGGGCACGGCCAGCCCCATGCTGCCCAGCATGTAGAAATTCTGCGCCCGGTGCCCGGCGGACCAAAGGTCGAAATTGGTGTTGCCGATGCCGCCGATGACAGCCTCCTCATGCTCCAGCCGGGCCACCAGCCGCTGCATGAGGTCGAAGCGGTACATCCGCTTCGCGTTGTGCGCCACGATCATGCTACCACCTGCCGCGCGGTTGGCTTGCCGCCGGTCAGCAGCGGCGAAAGGACTAGCGCCGCCGGCAGCTGCGTCAGATGCGCCTGCTGGATGGTGCGGTCCATGATGAACTCGCACTCGTCGAGCCGGGTGACGACGTGGTACTCCATCGCCAGCGCTTCCAGCGTCGGCCGCATCGTCCGCCACACCGCCGCCTGGCCCTGATTGAACTCACCCATTGTTCCCCGTTCGCTGATCATCAGCAACACCGGGATCTGGAAGGCGCAGGGCAGGCTCGCCAACACATTGGCGAGGGTAGCGAAGCCGCTGGTCTGCATCAACACCATGCCCCTGGTGCCCGCCATCCAGGCCCCGGCGACGATGCCGACCGCCTCTTCCTCACGCGCCACCGTGAAGGCGTGGAAGAAGGGGTCGGCATGGATGGCCGCGATCAGCGGCTTCAGCACGTTGTCCGGCACGTAGGGGATGAGGCGAACCTCATTCGCTTTAAGCACGTCGAGCGCGATCTGATGCCAAGCGCGGTCCATGCGGCTCAGACCGTCTCGCTCGGCGGGTAGTTGAGCTCCACCGCCACACCATCCGGGTCGAACAGGAAGAGCTGGGTCTGCCGGTCGCGCGGGATCACCCGTTCCTCATGCTCGACTCCTTGAGCGGCGAGCCGCGCCTTCATCTCGGCAAGGCCGGTGCAGGAGAAGGCGATGTGGTCCAGCAACCCCGTCGGGCCGACATTCCGGGGAATATGCGCATCCCGCTCCCGCGGCCCGATGAGGTGGACGGTCGGCTCCCCGTCGCAATAGAGCCAGTAGCCCTCGAAGCCGAGCGGCGGCCGGTAGCCGATCTCGAGGCCGAGGACATTCACGTAGAAATCCTTCGTCCGCTCCAGGTCGGCGGGCCGGATGGTATAGTGGTTCAGCCCGTGCAGCGGCATGACGCCCCTCCCTTGCCAGGCAGTCGGTCGTTCGACCATATCTCGGTACCCGCCGCCTTTCCTGTCAAGGCGCGCAGACAGGGCAAAGGGACCGCGTTGACCGAGAAGCTCAGGCCAGCCGAGGCCGCCTCCAGCGCCCGGGAGCGCATCCTTGACATGGCCCAAGCGCTCTTCGCCGAGCATGGCTATGCCGCCGCCTCCACCCGCGCCATCACCCAGGCCGCAGGGGTGAACCTCGCCCAGCTCCACTACCATTTCGGCGCGAAACGGGAGTTGTTTAAAGCCGCCTATCGCCGCGGCGCCGAACAGGTGACGGAGGCCCGCCGCCGCGCCCTTGCCGAGGCCCGTGCCGAGTTCGGCGAAATGCCAGTCCCGCTGGAGGCGCTGGTCCGCAGCTTCGTCACCCCCTTCATGCTGAACGGCCAGACGCCGGAAGGCCGAGCCACCATGCGCATGCATGCGCGCCTCCATACCGAGCCGGACGATATCTCGAAGGAGGTGCTCAGCACCGTCTATGACGAGACCACCCTCGCCTATCTGGCCGAGTTCCAGCGCATCCTGCCAGACATTCCGCATGAGACGCTGTGCTGGCGCCTCTATTTCATGATGGGTGCCTATCGCTACACCCTGCTGCGAACGGGCCGGCTGGAGGCCATGTCCGGCGGCGCCTGCAACAGCGGAGACTTCGAGAGGGCCGTGGCGGAGATCCTGCCCTTCCTCTGCGCCGGGCTTTCCGCCCCGGCCTAGAGCGAGGCCATTCGCACTGACGTACGAACCCCGCTCAAACTTGTTGTTTTAGCGAGCGGATCAACCAGATCAGATGATTCCATTTGGTCGGAGTTCGCCCTAAGCCGCCTTGGCCTGGGTCGCCACCTTTGCCAACGCACCGAGCAGCTCCTTCGCCACGCGGATGCGCTGCGGCAGCTCCATCTCCCGCAGCAGGGCCAGCTTGTGATCCGGCCGCAGCTTCACCAGCCCCTTCTGCGCCGTGACCCAGGCAATCAGCCCGCCCGGATTGCGGAACTGGTTGCGGTGGAAGCCGAGCACCACGCCCTTGGGCCCGGCATCCAGCTTCTCGACCCCAGCCGTCCTGCAGAGCGACTTGATGGCGACCACCTGCAGCAGGTTCTCCACCTCCGCCGGCAGCGGCCCGAAACGGTCGGCAAGCTCCGCCGCCATCGCTTCCACCTCCGCCTCGCCCGCAAGCGAGCCGATGCGGCGATAAAGGCCGAGCCGCACCGGCAGGTCCCGGACATACTCCTCAGGAATCAGCACCGGCAGGCCGAGATTGATGTTCGGGGTGAACTCGCGCGCGTAGTCGCCCTCGGACTTCTTCTTCCGCCCCTGTCCCGCCTTCAGGTCGGCGACGGCATCCTCCAGCATCTGCTGGTAGAGCTCGATGCCGACCTCCCGGATATGCCCGCTCTGCTCGTCGCCCAGCAGGTTGCCGGCGCCGCGCAGGTCGAGATCATGCGAGGCCAGGGTGAAGCCGGCGCCGAGGTTGTCGAGCGTCTGCATAACCTCCAGCCGCTTCTGCGCCGCGGCCGAAAGCCGGTGCGAGGGCGGCCAGGTCAGGTAGGCATAGCCCCGCTGCTTGCCGCGTCCGACCCGCCCGCGCAGCTGGTAGAGCTGGCCGAGGCCGAACATGTCCGCCCGGTGGATGATCAGCGTGTTCACCGCCGGCATGTCGAGCCCGCTCTCAACGATATTGGTCGAGAGCAGGATGTCGTGCTTGCCGTCGCCGAACTCCGTCATGACCTTCTCGAGATGGGTCGGCGCCATCTGCCCATGCGCCTCGACGATGCGCGCCTCGGGCACGATCTCGCGCATCCGCTCGGCCACCTTCGTCATGTCCTCGAGGCGGGGGACCACGCAGAAGATCTGCCCGCCGCGGAAGCGCTCGCGCTGGATGGCCTCACGCAGTACCACGCCGTCCCAGGGCATAATGAAGGTCCGCACCGCCAGCCGGTCGACCGGCGGCGTGGCGATCAGGCTCATCTCGCGCACGCCGGTCAGCGCCAGCTGCAAGGTGCGCGGAATGGGTGTCGCCGACAGCGTCAGCACGTGCACGTCGGTCTTGAGGTTCTTCAGCCGCTCCTTGTGGGCAACGCCGAAATGCTGCTCCTCGTCGACGATGACGAGGCCGAGCTCGGCGAACTCCACGCCCTTCGCCAGCACCGCATGGGTGCCGACGACGATGTTGATGGAGCCGTCCTTCAGCCCCTCCTTCACCTTGGCCGCCTCCTTTGGCGTCACCATTCGGGAGAGCTGGGCGACGTTCACCGGCAACCCGGCGAAGCGCGCCGAGAAGGTGCGGTAGTGCTGCCGCGCCAGCAGCGTGGTCGGCACCACCACCGCCACCTGCACGCCCGACATGGCGACGACGAAGGCCGCGCGCAGCGCCACCTCCGTCTTGCCGAAGCCGACATCGCCGCAGATCAGCCGGTCCATCGGCCGGCCGCTGGCCAGGTCCTCCAGCACATCGGCGATGGCGCGCTGCTGGTCCTCGGTCTCGGCGAAGGGGAAGCGGGCGCAGAATTCGTCCCAGGCGCCCTCGGGCGGCGTTGCCAGCATGCCCTCGCGCAGCTGCCGCTCGGCGGCGATGCGGATTAGCTGCCCGGCCATGTCCTGGATGCGCTGCTTGGCCTTGGCCTTGCGCGACTGCCAGGAGGAGCCGCCGAGCTTGTCGAGCGCGACGCCGGCCGTCTCCGTGCCGAAGCGCGACAGTACCTCGATGTTCTCGACGGGCACGAAGAGCTTGTCGCCGCCATCATAGAGCAGCCGCAGGCAGTCATGCGGCGCGCCGTTCACCTCGATGGTCGAGAGCCCGTCATACCGCCCGATGCCGTGGTCCTGATGGACGACCAGGTCGCCCTGCTCGATCCCCGTCGCATCGGCGATAAACTGATCGGCCCGCTTCCGCCGCCGCGGCGGCCGGGCGATGCGCTCGCCGAGCAGGTCCTGCTCGCCGACCACGGACAGCCCGAAGCCGAGCCCCGTCGCCGTGGCAGGCGCAAGGAAGCCCCGTTCCAATCCGATGACGGCAAGGCCAACGACACCTTTCGGCAGCCGCCCCAGCTCCGCCAGGCTCTCCACCGGCTCCGCCGCAACGCGATTCTCCCGCAGCAGATTGCCGAGCCGCTCGCGCGAGCCGCGCGTCCAGGCGACCACCACCGGCCGCCTGCCCTGCTGAACCATCACCTCGGCATGTTCGGCATAGGCGGCGAAGACGTTCTGCCCCGCCGCCCGCGCCTCGGTGAAAAGCCGTCCCGGCCGTCCGCCGGCCTCGATCCCCTCCGCGCCATCGGCCTGGGCGAAGGGCGAGAAGCGCAGCAACGCCCCCCCCGTCAGCATCGAGTCCCAGCCACGCTGGTTCAGGTAAAGCGTCCCCGGCGGCGCCGGACGGTAGGGTACCTCCCCCTCATTAGCCCGGATCGGCGCCCGCCGCGCCTCGTAATGGTCGGCGATCATCTCGAGCCGCGCCGCCAGCACGTCCTCCGCCTGGTGGTCGAGGCTCACCGAAGCCTCGGGCAGGTAGTCGAGCAGCGTCTCCATCCGCTCGTGGAAGAGCCCCGCCCAATGCTCCATGCCCGGATGCTTCCGCCCGGCGCTGACCGAGACATAGAGCGGATCCTCGCCCGCCGCATTGCCGAAGAGGTCACGCCAGGCCGCACGGAACCGGCTGATCGAATCCGAGTCGAGGAAAACCTCTCCCACCGGCCGCAGCCAGAGCTCCTGCAAGGCCTCGCCGCTGCGCTGCGTGCCGGTGTCGAAGCGCCGGAGGCTCTCGATCTCGTCGCCGAAGAGGTCGAGCCGGATCGGGTCCGCCTCGCCTGCCGGGAAGAGGTCGATGATCCCGCCCCGCACGGCATACTCGCCCGGCTCCATGACCGTGCCGGTGCGGCCATAGCCATTCGCCTCGAGGAAGGCTGTCAGCGCCTCCGGCTTCACCCGCCCGCCCTTTCTGAGTTGAAGGGTCGAGCCGGCGAAGGCCGCCCGCGGCGGCACCTTCTGCACCAGGGCATTGACGGTGGTGACGACGATCCGCGGCCGACTGCCCTGTTCCAGCAGCCGGGTCAGGGTGGCGACGCGCTCGGCGACGATCTCCGGGTTGGGTGAGACGCGGTCATAGGGCAGGCAGTCCCAGGCGGGGAAGCGCAGCACTTCCACTTCCGGGGCGAAGAAGGCCAGCGCCTCGGCGAGCCGCGCCGTGCGGGCATCGTCCCGGCAGACATGCAGGATCGGCGCCTCGGACTCGGCCCGCCGCCGCGCCAGGAGCAGCGCGTCGAACCCCTCCGGCGCGCCATGGATGGTGAGGCCGCGGGTCGCTGTCTCCGCCTGGCTCATGGCCGACGCAGCGCCTCGGGCAGGCCGGCGCCGGGGCTGGCGCACTCGACGGCCATGCGGTCGAGCATCGGCGTCCGGCACTCCTCCGGGATCGGCCGGCGTCCGGTCAACCAGTCCGACAGGTCCACATCCGGGTATTCCAGCACCGCCTCCAGCTCATCCAGCTCCGCCTCCGTGAAGCCGGCGACCAGCCGCTCGACGAAGGCGCCGATCATCAGGTCGGCTTCCTTGGTGCCGCGATGGCGGGCGCGGAAGAGCAGGCGCCGCCGCCTTGGGTCCAATGAGGGCGGATCGAGCTCGGTCGGTACGGAGGCGGAGGGATCGCTGGGCATGTCGCTGTCTGGCTTGGGGGCTGGCATATAGGGGGCCATGGGAATCCTGTCAGCCCGACGCGGCGGCCGCATTGGCGGTTCCGCGCGATGAATCCGGAGCAAACCGAGCTTACCCCCCTCTTCGCGCCCCTGGGCAGCCTGCCCGGGGTGGGACCGATGATCGCCAAACGCATGGCGGAAGCAATCGGCGGCAGCCGGGTACTCGACCTCCTGTTCCACTTGCCGGAACGCTACGCCACCCGCATCCGCATCGAGAGCCCGGCGGAGGCGCCGGCCGATGCCGAGGTCATCCTCCCCGCCCTGGTGGTCAGCCACCGCGCAGCCCGGTCCCGCACCGGCCGTGGCTATGTGGAGATCCGGGCCGAAGCAGCCGGCAAGCCGATATTGATCCGTTTCATCAACGGAAGGCTCGAATGGCTGCGGCAGCTCCTGCCGGCGGGCACCGAGCGCCTCTTCGCCGGCAAGGTGAAGGCCGAGGCCGGCGCCTATTCCATGATCAATCCGTTGACCGCCACCGGCCCGGAAGGCCTGCCGGTGCTGGAGCCGGTCTGGCCGCTGGTCCAGGGGTTGCGCACGGGCCAGATCGTCAAGGCCATGGTCCCGGCACTGGGCCGCATCCCGCACTTGCCGGAATGGCACGACCCCGCCCTGCTCCGTCGCGAGGGCTGGGCTGGCTTCGCCCCGGCGCTGCACGCCCTTCAGGCTCCGGAAAGCGCGCCGCCTCCGGTCCACCGCACCCGCCTCGCCTATGACGAGGCGCTGGCCGGCCAGGTCGCCCTTGCCCTGGTCCGCCGCCGCGTCCGCCAGCGCCCGGGCCGCAGCCTGGAGGGCGACGGCCACCTCCGCGACCAGGCGCTGGCCGCTTTCGGCCATTCTCCCACCCCCTCCCAGGCCCATGCGCTGCGCGAGATCGATGCCGACCTCGCCGCTCCCCACCGCATGCTCCGCCTCCTCCAGGGCGATGTCGGCGCCGGCAAGACGCTGGTCGCGGCGCTGGCCATGCTGCGTGCCGTCGAGGCAGGCGCCCAGGCTGCGCTGATGGCCCCGACCGAGCTCCTCGCCCGCCAGCACGCCCGGACCCTCGGCCGCCTCTGCACCCCGGCTGGCGTCCGCGTGGAACTCCTGGCCGGCAGCGTGAAAGGGGCCCAGCGCAAACGGGTGCTCTCCGGCCTCGCCAGCGGCGCCGTGCAGATCGCCATCGGCACCCATGCGCTGTTCCAGGAGGGTGTCACCTTCCGCGACCTCGGCCTCGCCGTGGTGGATGAGCAGCACCGCTTCGGCGTCGCCCAGCGCCTGCTGCTGGCTGAGAAGGGCGGCGAGGCGGACATGCTGGTGATGACGGCAACCCCCATCCCCCGCACCCTGCTGCTGACGCAATGGGGCGAGATGGCCGTCTCCCGCCTCGCCGGCAAGCCGGCCGGGCGGCAGCCCATCACCACCACCCTGCACGGCCTCCGCAGCCTGCCGGATGTGGTGGCCGGCATCGGCCGGGCGATGGAACGCGGTGCTCGGGTCTACTGGGTCGTCCCCCATGTCGCCGAATCGGAGCTGGTGGACATGGCCGCCGCCGAGACCCGCTTCGCCGAGCTGTCCGAGCGCTTCCCCGGTCAGGTCGGCCTCGCCCATGGCCGGCTCGACCCGGATATCCGCGAGCAGGCCATCCAGGCCTTCGCCGCCGGCCGGACCAGGCTGCTGGTCGCCACCACCGTCATCGAGGTCGGCGTGGACGTGCCGGAGGCGACGGTGATGGTGGTGGAGCATGCCGACCAGTTCGGCCTCGCCCAACTTCACCAGCTGCGCGGCCGGGTCGGCCGCGGCGCCGAGGCCAGCTACTGCATGCTGCTTTATGACGAGGCCCTCGGCCTCGCCTCCCGCGAACGCCTGCTGACGCTCCGCGACACCGAGGACGGCTTTGCCATCGCCGATGCCGACTTCCGCCTGCGCGGCGGCGGCGAAGCGCTTGGCACCCGCCAGTCCGGAGCCCCCGTCTTCCGCCTCGGCCTTCCGGAAGCGGAGGCGCAGGACGGCCTCGTCACCATGGCCAACCGCGACGCTGCCCTTCTCCTGGAGAAGGACCCGGCCCTCGCCACCCCCCGCGGCCAGGCGGTGCGCCTGCTGCTCCGCCTTTTCGGCAAGGAGGCGGCCATGGAAACCTTGAGGGCCGGTTGAACCAAGAGGGGCTTGCAAAGCCGGCGCATCCCGGTAAGTCCCCCCGCCGGGCTGCATGATGGGGGGTCCTGCCTTGGCTGCGCTGATCGAGATCGAGCGCCTGACCAAACGCTTCGCCGGCTTCACTGCGGTGGATGACGTCTCCTTCAGCGTGGAACGGGGCGAGGTGCTGGGCTTCCTCGGCCCCAATGGTGCCGGGAAATCCACCACCATGCGGATGCTGGCCGGCTTCACTCCGCCCACCGCCGGCACTGCCCGCATCTGTGGCGCCGATGTGGTGGAACAGCCGGTGGAGGCCAAGCGAAGCCTTGGCTTCCTCCCCGAGGGTGCGCCGACCTACCCGGAGATGACGGTCGCCGGCTTCCTCGCCTTCACCGGCCGCATCCGCGGCTACCGGGGCAGCGAGCTGGCCGACCGCACCGCCCATGCCATGGCGCTCACCCAGCTCGACGGCATCCGCCTGCAGCCGATCGAGACCCTCTCCAAGGGCTTCAAGCGCCGCGTCGGCCTTGCCCAGGCCCTGCTGCACGACCCGCCCGTGCTGGTGCTGGACGAGCCGACCGACGGCCTTGACCCCAACCAGAAGCACGAGGTCCGCGAGCTGATCCGCCGCATGGCGCCCGAGAAGGCCATCGTCATCAGCACCCATATCCTGGAGGAGGTCGGCGCCGTCTGCACCCGCGCCATCATCATCGCCCGCGGCAAGGTGGTGGTGGATGCGCCGCCCTCCGTGCTGGAGGAGCGGGGCAGCAGCCTCGACGACGTCTTCCGCCGCCTCACCCTCGGGCAGGAGGCCACCTGATGCGGGCTGCCCTCACCGTCGCCCGGCGCGAGCTGGCCGGCTATTTCGCCACGCCGGTCGCCACGGTCTTCATCGTCATTTTCCTGGTCCTGGCCGGTGCGCTCACCTTCACCCTCGGCAACTTCTTTGGCCGCGGCCAGGCGGACCTCGTACCCTTCTTCTCATTCATCCCCTGGCTCTTCCTCTTCCTCGTCCCCGCGCTGACCATGCGCCTCTGGGCGGAGGAGCGGCGCCTCGGCACGATCGAGCTGCTGCTGACCCTGCCCCTGCCGCAATGGGCGGCGGTGCTCGGCAAATTCCTCGCGGCCTGGGCCTTCTGCGGGATTGCGTTGGCGCTGACGTTCCCGCTCTGGATCACCGTCAACATCCTCGGCTCGCCCGACAACGGCGTGATCCTCTCCGGCTATGTCGGCTGCCTGCTGGTCGCCGGCGCCTATCTCGCGCTCGGCGCCGCGGTCTCGGCACTGACGCGGAACCAGGTGATCGCCTTCGTCATCGCCGTCGCCCTTTGCTTCCTCTTCGCCGCCGCCGGCAGCCCCGTCGTCACCGAGTTCCTCGACACGCGGCTGCCGGTGCTGGCCGAGATCGCCCGCAACCTCTCCGTCGCGGATCGCTTCGGCGGCTTCACCCGCGGCATCATCGCGGCGCGGGACCTCATCTGGTTTGCCAGCTTCATCGGCTTCTTCCTCTTCGTGAATGCCGTGGTGCTCGACCATCGGAAGGCGGACTAGCCTATGAGCGAGACCACCCCGCGCCGCGGCAGCCGCCGCCTCGGCACCTCCGCCCTCGGCCTGCTGGCCGCCGCGGTGCTCGTCATCGGCATCAACATGCTGGCGGACCGGCTGCTGCCCCGCGCTCGCATCGACCTGACGAGCCAGGGCCTCTACACCCTCTCCGGCGGGACGAAGCAGATCCTCGGCGGGCTGCAGGACCCGATCACGCTCCGCCTCTTCTATTCGCGCCGCCTCGGTGCCGAAATCCCGATGTACGGCGCCTATGCCGACCGGGTGCGCGAGATGCTGGCGGAATACGTCTCGCTCTCGAAGGGCAAGGTGAAGCTTGAGGTCCTCGACCCTGAGCCCTTCTCCGAGACGGAGGACCGCGCCATGGCCTATGGCCTGCAGGGCGTGCCGGTAGACCAGTCCGGCGAGCAGGTCTATTTCGGCCTCGCCGGCACCAACCTTGTCGATGACGAGCGGGTGCTGGCCTTCTTCCAGCCGGACCGCGAGCGCTTCCTTGAGGCCGATCTGACGCGCCTTGTCTACGAGCTCTCCAACCCCCGCCGCCCGACTATCGGCGTGATGTCGCCCCTGCCGCTGAACGGCGACCCGCGCGCCATGATGCTGCGCCAGCCCCAGCTCGCCCAGCCGGCCGCGGTGATGACGCAGCTCCGTCAGTATTTCACCGTGAAGGACGTCGCGCTCGACGCGCAGGTGATCGACGCAGATGTGCAGGTTCTCATCCTCGCCCATCCGCAGGGGCTGAGCGACGCGGCGCAATACGCGGTCGACCAGTTCGTCATGCGCGGCGGCAAGCTCTTCCTGTTGGTCGACCCGCATTCCGAGAGCCAGGCCGCCCGCCCCGGCCCGACCGGCCAGCCGCAGACCAACACGGCCTCCTCCCTCGACCGGCTGCTGAATGCCTGGGGCGTCGAGGCTCCCTCCGACAAGGTGGTGCTTGACCTGCGCGGCGCCTGGCGCGTCCGCGCCGGCCCCGGCGACCGCGTCCAGGCCGTGGACTACCTTGCCTGGTACAACCTCCAGGGCGACAGCTTGAACCGCGCCGAGGTTTCCCTCGCCCAGCTCGACCAGGTCACCGTCGCCTCCGCCGGCGAGTTGCGGGAGCGCGAAGGCAGCACGGTGGAATTCACCCCACTGCTGACCTCCTCCGCGCAGAGCATGGTGGTGGACGCCGCCCGCGTCAGCCAGGACCCGAGCCCGGCGCGCCTGCTCGCCGATTTCCGTGCCGATGGCAGCCGCCATGTCCTTGCCGCCCGGCTGCGCGGCGAGCTTGCTTCCGCCTTCCCGGACGGCCCGCCTCCGCTCGCCGAGGGTCAGCAGCGACCAGAGGGTTTCCCCGCCCATCTCGCCCGCAGCCAGGGCCCGGCCAATCTCGTCGTCATCAACGACAGCGATATCCTGGAGGACCGCTTCTGGGTCCGCATCCAGGATTTCTTCGGCCAGGCGATGGCGACGCCGATCAGCGGCAACGGCGCCCTGGTCAGCAACATCACCGACACGCTGGGCGGGTCCGACGCGCTGATCTCGCTCCGTTCCCGCGGCGAGAGCCTGCGCCCCTTCGAATTGGTCGAGGACATCCGCCGCAACGCCGACGCCCAGTACCGTCAGACCGAGCGCCAGCTGACCCAGAGGTTGGAGGAGACGGAGCGCCGCCTGCGCGAGCTGCGCCAAGGCACCCCCACCGCCCCCGGCGCCGAGCGCAACGCCAACCAAGCCGTGATCACGCCCGAGCAGCGCGCCGAGATCGACCGCGCCCGCGAGGAGATCATCGCCACTCGCCGCCAGCTCCGCGCCGTGCAGCTCGAGCTGCGCCGCGACATCGAGGGGCTGGAGACGACGCTCCGCCTGGTCAACATCGCCCTCGTCCCGGCGCTGCTGACCCTCTTCGCCATCGGCCTCGCCGTGCTGCGGCAGCGCCGCCGCGCCGCCGCCCGGGCCTGAGGAGACACCGATGCAACGCCGGACCCTGCTTCTCCTCGGCGGCGGCGCCATCGTGACGGTGGGCGCTGCCTTGCTCCTCACCCCTAAGACATTGCAGGAAGAGGTCGCCCCGTCCGCCGCCAGCCTCGCCTACCCCGGCCTCGCCCCACGTCTCGCCGAGGCGGCGAGGATCGAGATCCGCAAGCATGATGGCAGCCTCACCCTGCTCCGCCAGGGCGAGGCCTGGGTGCTGCCGGAGAAGGGCAACTACCCCGTCCGCCCCGAGCGAGTGCGCGAGTTGCTGGTCGGCCTCACCGAGTTGCGTCTCGTGGAACCACGCACCGCCGACCCCGGCCAGCACGACCGGCTGGGCGTCGAGGATCCTTCGCGTCCCGGCAGCACCGCCCTGCTGCTGCGCGTCCTCGCCGCCGGTGACCAGCCGATCGCCGAACTGGTCATCGGCCGCCGCCGGGTGCGCACCCAAGGCAACGTGCCGGAGAGCGTCTATATCCGCCGACCCGCCGAGAGCCAGGCCTGGCTGGCCGAGGGCCGCTTGCCCGCCGATGCCGACGCGCAGCTCTGGCTCGACCGCGACATCGCCAACATCGCCGGGGACCGCGTGCGCCGCGTCACCGTCCGCCGCGCCGGCGAGCCGGAATTGAGGCTCGCCCGTGGCGACGAGGCCGAGGCGAAGCTCCGCCTCGAACAACCCCTCGACCCACGTCCGCTCGACGACGTGTCGCTCGACGAGGTGGCGCGTGGCTTCGAATTCCTTACCTTCCTCGATGTGAGGCCCGCCGCCGAGGCGCCCGGCAGCGCCCTCGGCGAGTCCCGCTTTGACCTTGTCGACGGCCTTGCCGTCACAGTCGCCCCGAGCCATGACGGCGAAACCCTTTGGATTCGCCTCGCCGCCCAGGGCCCGGGCAGCGAGCCGCTTAACGCCCGCTGGCGGAACTGGGTCTACCAGGTCGGCGTGTGGAAGGAGAAAGCCTTCATCCCCCGCTTCGAGGATCTTCTGCCTCGCGCCGCGCCGCCACCGCCGCAGGCCCGATGAGCACCAGAGAATATCCCGACCGCCCCTGGGTCGGCATCGGCATCGTCGTCTTCGACGGCGACCGCGTGTTGCTCGCCCGGCGCGGCAAGCCGCCCCGCGTCGGCAGTTGGTCGCTCCCCGGCGGCGCCCAGCATCTCGGCGAGCGGGCCGAGGCGGCGGCCCGGCGCGAGCTCTTCGAGGAAACCGGCATCGAGGCCGGCCCGCTCGAACTCGCCGCCGTGGTCGATGCCATCACCACCGACCCGGGCGGCGCCACGCGCTATCACTACACCATCATCGATTTCTGCGGCCGCCGCACCGGCGGCGAGGGCCGCCCCGGCGACGACGTCTCCGCCATCGCCTGGGCCCTGCCGGAAGAACTCGCTGCCTACGACCTGACGCCGGACGTGCTCAGGGTCATCGCCGAAGCCCGCCAACGCCTGTAGCCTTTTCGGTGACAGAAGGGTGCGCCGCCATGCCGCGACGTCGCGTCATCCCCTGCCGCGGGCACTGCACTGCTCGCTGGCCTGCCCTCGCCAAGGCCGTCGCAGGCGGCCGCGCTTTCCGCCGCGGATCGTGCCCCTCTGCCCGGCGGGACCGGTTCGGGATCAGGTCCAGAGCCTTTCCCGCTGCAGGTTGCCGTAGAGCCCGGCGACGAACTCGCCATAGCCGTTGAAGAGCTGCGTCGGCACCCGCTCGCCTGTGCCTAGGACCCGCTCGCTCGCCTGGCTCCAGCGCGGATGCGGCACGTCCGGGTTGATGTTGGCCCAAAAGCCATACTCTTGCGGCTGGATCGCCTCCCAGAAGCTCTTCGGGCGCTCCGCCATCAGGCTGATCCGCGTCAGCGACTTGCCCGCCTTGAAACCGTACTTCCAGGGCTGGTGGAAGCGGATCGGCCCGCCATTCTGCGCCAGCAGGGGCTTGCCATAGGCTCCGACGACGAGGAAAGAGAGATCGTTTCCTGCCTCCTCGATGGTGCAGCCCTCGACATAGGGCCAAGGGTACCAAGACTGCCGCAGCCCCGGCATCACCGCCGGCAAGGCAGCCGTTTCGAAGCGCACATACTTGGCTCCGGCCTGTACGCCGACAGCCGAAAGCAGCGCCGAGAGCGGGAAGCCCGTCCAGGGCACCACCATCGACCAAGCCTCGACACAGCGTAGCCGATAGACCCGCTCCTCCACCGGCATGGCCTTGATCAGGTCCTCGACCGAGAACTCCCGCGGCCGGTCCACGAGCCCATCGACCTTCACCGTCCAGGGCGAAAGCGGCAGCTTCTGCGCGGGCCGGTAGATACCCTTGTCGGTGCCGAACTCGTAGAAGTTGTTATAGGTGGTCGCCTCTCGCTCGGCCGTGATGGCGCGGCCGGGCTCGTACCGGGCGTTGCGCGCGGCTGCCGGAAAATCAGCCGCCCGCGCCAGCCCAGGCAGCCCGATCGAGGCCAGCCCTGCCGCCTTCAGCGCCGCTCGCCGGCCAAAGACCAGCGCCTCCGGCGTCGCCGCACTCTCCGGAATCTCCCAGCCACGGCGCCTGCGAATGAACATCTTCATACTCCTAAGGCGAGGACAGGCCACAACGCGGCTCGTCCGATTTGGCATCGCACAGGTGTTTCGCCAGAGCCACAGTGAGGGTTACCGACACACGCATCACGCGAATTGGATTGTATTCCTTATCCTGCACACTATCCTGTGATCACCAACGGTCTCGCAGACGATCCACCCGGCGGAGCAGCGCATGCATATCCTCCTTGCCTCCCCTTCGGCCAATGCCGCGACCCTCGTCGCCGGCCTTGCCGATCTCGGCCTCCGCTGTGACGATATCGATACCCTGGACGACCTGCCCTCTGCCCTTGCGCTGAGTGGGCCCTACGACGGGCTCATCCTGCGCATCGACGGCCCCGTTCGCGAGGCCCAGGCTGCCATCGCCGATCTCCGCCGGCGCGGCCTCAACCTGCCGGTTGCCGTGCTCTGCGGTCGCACCGCCCAGCCGGCTGAAGAGGAGGGGCTGCTGCACGCCGGCGCCGATGACGTGCTCGCCAACCCGATCCATCTCCGCGTGCTCGCCGCCCGGCTCCAGGCCCTCGCCCGCCGTGCCCGCGGCCATGCCAGCGCCCGCCTGGTCTGCGGCAACGTCACGCTCGACCAGGCACAGCACGCCGCCGTGGTCGATGGCCGGCGCGTCAATCTGACGGCCCGCGAATTCGACTTCCTCGAGACGCTGATGCTGCACAAGGGCGTTCTCCTGACCAAGGAGCGCTTCATGAGCAGCCTCTATGCCGACGGCATGGCGCCCGATTCCAAGATCGTTGACGTCTTTGTCTGCAAGCTGCGCCGCAAGCTCGCCGATTGCGGTGCGGCAGAGATGATCCGCACCGTCTGGGGCCGCGGCTATGTCGCCTTCGAGCCGAGCCCGGCCGCGGTCGAGACCGCGCGCAACGCCCGCCGGCCGGAAGCAGCCATCGATCCGGTGCCGCGGGGATGGACGCGCAGGAGCCCGGTGCTGGCGACCGCCTGACCGGAAACGCGGGATCGGACGTCTCGCCTTCGATCCCAAGGCCATGCCGGCTTCCTCCAGCACGCTGTTCCGCATCTCTAAGGTCCGGTCTGGCACGCCCTTTGCGCTGAGTCCGCCCGCCGCCCGCATGTCGCGGGCTCCGGAACTCAGCGATGCCCTGTTACCGCCTGCTCTTCGTCCTGGCGCTGCTCCTGCTTCCCCTGCCCGCCACGGCAACGCCGAACGGCTTGTGTGAGGCGGCCATAACCACGGTGGAACGCGAGGCGGGCCTCCCGCCGCGCCTCCTCGCCGCCATCGCCCGCGTGGAATCCGGCCGCCGCGACCCGGCCACCGGCACGCTCGAGCCCTGGCCCTGGACCATCAATGCCGAGGGGCGCGGCAGCTTCTTCCCTGACAAGGCGGCAGCAATTGCCGCCGTCCGCTCCAACCAAGCCCAGGGCGTGCGATCCATCGACATCGGATGCATGCAGATCAACCTGCGCCATCACCCGAATGCCTTCGCCAGCCTGGCCGAGGCTTTCGACCCGCTTGCCAATGTGCGCTATGCTGCCCGCTTCCTGAAGGAACTCAAATCCACCCGCGCCGACTGGATGGCCGCCGCCGCGGCCTATCATTCCCAGACGCCGGAACATGCCAAGCCTTACCGCGCCCGAGTCGCTGCTGCCTGGGCGCAGGAGCAAGCTCGACCGGCGCCCGCGCCGCAGGTGGCGCTGCCACTCTTCCGCCCAAGCCAGCCCGGCGGCGGCTTCATGCTATCGAATGGTGCCGACCGCGCCTCGGTTCTCGCCAATGCAAACCCCGGCAGCGGCCGCGGCCTTTCCGCCTATCGTGCCGCGCCCATCCCCCTCGCCGGACGCATGGTGATGCTGCCGCCGCGTCTCTAATCCACGTTGTTGAAGATCCGCTGGATCACCCGGTCCCCGACGCGCAGCCCCAGCCGCTCCGCCGTCCCCGCCGCCAGCTCCAGCGTCGCCCGCACCGGCCCGCGGCTGTCGACGGCAGCGAGGGAATAAGGCACCGTCCGCTCCGCGATCCGGTGGATGCGTCCATCCGCACTGATGAAGACCATGTCGAGAGGGGCGAGGGTATTGCGCATCCACATGCTGGATTCGCGCGGCTGCCCCCAGTCGAACAGCATCCCCTCGTCTGCCCCGACGCTTGGGCGGAACATCAGCCCAACCATCTGCTGCTCCATGGTCAACGCCATCTCCACCCGGAATTCATGCCTCTTGCCCTCGCGCGTGACGATGACGAGCTTCTCCTCGGGCAGCCGCGGCTGCGGCTCGCCCTGGGCGAAGGCGGGAGTGGCGAGGAGGAAGCCGGCGAGGCCGAGCAGGGAGCGTCGAAGCATGGGACCCAGCTTGGCATCAGCCCGGCCCGACGACCATACTCCCCGCATGGACGCGCTCCGCACCATCCGCACCCCGAAGCTCGAGATCGCCTACGCGGAAGCGGGCCCGCCCGACGGGCAGCCCGTCCTGCTGCTGCACGGCTTTCCCTACGCGCCACAGGCCTATGCCGAGGTCGCGCCACGCCTCGCCGCCGCCGGCCGCCGCTGCATCATCCCCTATCTGCGCGGGTATGGCCCGACCCGCTTCCTCTCGCCCGAGACGCCCCGCTCCGGCCAGCAGGCCGCCCTCGGCCAGGACCTGCTCGACCTGCTCGATGCGCTTGCCATCCCCCGCGCCACCCTTGCCGGCTATGACTGGGGCGGCCGCGCCGCCTGCATCGCCGCGGCGCTCTGGCCGGAGCGCGTCGCCGGCCTCGTCTCCTGCACCGGATACAACATCCAGGACATCGCTGCCTCGGTGAAACCCGCCGCTCCCGAGCAGGAACACCGCCTCTGGTACCAGTACTATTTCCACACCGAGCGTGGCCGCACCGGGCTTCAGGCCGACCGCCGTGGCATCGCCCGCCTGCTCTGGCGTCTCTGGTCCCCCGAATGGCACTTCGACGACGCCACCTTCGTTGCCAGCGCCGCCGCCTTCGACAACCCGGATTTCGTCCCGGTGGTGATCCAGTCCTACCGCCACCGCTTCGGCTATGCTGAAGGCGACTCGGCTCTGGAGCCGATCGAGGCGGCCCTCGCCCGCCAGCCGCGCATCACGGTCCCGACCATCGCCCCGCATGGCGGCGCCGATGGCGTCGGCCCCGTCGAGGCCTCCGCCACCCATCATCGCCATTTCAGCGGCACCTATGAGCGCCGCGTCCTCCCCGGCATCGGTCACAACCTCCCGCAGGAGGCGCCGGACGCCTTCGCACGAATGGTGCTCGAGCTTCCGGCGGCCTGACCCATCAACCCGCCGCAGCGAGGACCAGCCGTTCCTCCGCCACCTGCCGCAGCCGCCAAAGCAGCGACGCGATCGCCGCCGCATCGACATTGGCGAAGGCAATGCGCAGGTGCCGCTCCTCCCCGGCGAAGGCCGGGCCCGGCAGCGCCATCAACCCATGCTCCGTCGCCAGATGCCGCGCCACATCCCAGGCCGAGGCAGCGCCGAAGGGATGCCGCACATAGGCGAAGTAGGCCCCAAGCGCCTCCAGCCGCCATCCAACCAATCCCTCGAAGCCTGCTCGCAGTGCTCTCGCCCGCTCGTCCATCTCCGCCCGCTTCGCCTCGCGCCAGCCGGTCAGAGCCTCGATCCCCCAGGCCAACGCCGCCTGGGCGGGCCGGTTGGCGCAGATCTGCACGCAATCCATCACCTTGCTGAGCTGCGGCAGCAGCACCTCCGGCGCCGCCAGCGCACCAAGCCGGTGCCCCGGAATGGCGAAGGACTTGGAGAAGCTGGTGAGCTGGATGAGGTTCTCCGGCCAGTCCTCGCCTCGGAGGAGCCCATGCGGCGCCCCGGCCCCGGGCGGCAGGAAGTCCCGGTAGGTCTCGTCCAGCACCAGCCAGATTCCACGCCGCTGGCACAGCGCATGGAACCGCGCGATGAGTTCCGGCGGATAGACCGCCCCGGTCGGGTTGTTCGGCGTCACCAAGACGATGGCTCGCACCCGACCGTCGATCAACGCCTCTGCCGTCGCTGGGTCCGGCAGGAAGCCGGGGCCGCACGCCAGGCCCCGCGCCTCGATGCCAAGCATGTCGAGCGTCATCGCATGGTTGAAATACCAGGGCGTCGGCACGAGTACCGCATCGCCTCGCCCAGCCAGCGCCATCATGGTGACGAAATAGGCCTGGTTGCAACCGGCGGTGATGGCGACATGCCCCGGCCCGCACTCGCCCCCGTAGAGGCCGCGCAGATGTGCCGCATAGGCCTCCCGCAGCGCCATGTCGCCCTGGATCGGCCCATAGGCGGCGGCCTCGGCGCTGCCCGCCGCCGCGGCGAGCCGCTCCAGCATCTCAGGCGGCGGCGGATAAGCCGGCACCGCTTGGCAGAGGTTCATCAGCGGCCCATGCCGACCGTCATAGCGCCGGCCCCAGGCCTGGATCTCGGGAATGGGCGGGCTGCCGGTATCGATCAGGCGGGAGTTGAGCCTTGGCATGACGGGTCCTGTTGCGGAGATGGACCCTCAACGCTCCCGAACCGGGATAGTGTCGAGGTCCCGTACCACGGCCGCCGCCGCCCGCTGCACCGCCGCTCGAACGACACCCGGCCGCGGCGCATCCCGCAGCGTGGTGAACCAATGCTCCGGCGGATTCCGCCCCGCCGCCCGCCCGAAGCGCAGCGCCCGCAGCACTTGCTCCGCTGCCGGCGGCAGCCGCTTCGGGATGTCGAAGCCGTTGAGTACCGCCCAGACTCCCGCCCAGCACCGCCCAACCGTCCAGGGGTTGTACCCGCCCCCCCCCAGCACCAGCAGCCGCGGCGCCAGATCCATCAGCGCCCGTACTATCCCCCAATGCGCATTGTTGGAGAGCGAGAGCTTCGACAGCGGGTCCTCCTCCAGCGCATCCGCCCCGCATTGCAGCATGATCGCCTGCGGCCGTAGCCGACGCGCAGCCGGCAGAATCGCCTGGTGCAGCACCCAGAGCATCTCGGAATCGTTAAAGCCCGCCGGCACCGGCAGGTTGCGCGCTGCCCCGCCCGCCCGATCCTCCAGCGCCCCGGTCCGCGGCCAGCGCCCCTCCTCATGCACCGACAGGGTGAAGACGCGCGGATCGTCATGGAAGGCGTCCTGCACCCCATCCCCATGATGCGCGTCGATATCGACATAGAGGACATTGTCGAGCCCGGCATCGAGCCAAGTCAGCAGCCCCAGCACCGGGTCGTTGAGGTAGCAGAAGCCGCTCGCTCGATCCGGCTGCCCGTGATGCGTCCCCCCGCCGGGGCAATAGACCACCCCACCCCCCACAGTGAGGCGGGCGGCCAGCATGCAGCCCCCCGCGCTCGTCGCCGGCCGGGAGAAGACCTCCCGGTAGACCGGATTTCCATGCGCCCCGATATGAAAGCGCGCCTGATCCTCCGGCGTCGCCCGCTGCGTCGCCTCCGCCCGCTGCAAGGCCGCGATGTAACCCGGCGCATGAAACCGTGCGAGCTCCGCCGGCGTCGCCATCGGCGCCTCGATCCACCCGCCCGGCGGCAGCCAGCCCAGCGCCTCGATCAGGTCCAGCGCCGTCGAGACGCGGGGAATCGCCAGCGGGTGCTTCGGCCCATAGGAGGAGTGCCGGTAGATCTCCGAGCCGATGAGCAGCGGCGTCACGCGGCGTCAGGCACCCCCGCCGCGATCGCCAGGAAATCCCCGGCCACCAGGCTCGCCCCACCGACTAGCGCCCCGTCGACATGCGGCAGGGCGAGGATGCCCTTCGCATTTCCCGGCTTCACCGACCCGCCGTAGAGGATCCGCAGCTTCGCTCCTGCGGCTGCGAAATGCTTCTCGAGATTGGCCCGGATGGTCGCGTGCATTGCCGCGATCTCTACCTCGGTGGGCGTCAGCCCGGTGCCGATGGCCCAAACCGGCTCGTAGGCGACGACACCACCTGCCTCAGCGAAGCCTTCCGGCAGGCTGCCATCGAGTTGCAGGGTGACGACGGCCTCCGCCTCGCCCACGACCCGCTGCGCCTCGCTCTCGCCAACGCAGACAATGGGAGTCAGCCCCGCCGCCAGCGCCGCCTCGGCCTTGGCCCGCACGACGGAATCCGTCTCGCCATGATCTGCCCGGCGCTCGGAATGGCCGAGGATCACATAGCTGGCCCCGACATCCCGCAGCATCGCCGCCGCCACGTCGCCGGTATGGGCGCCCTTCGCCGCCGCATGGCAATCCTGCCCGCCAAGCGCAACATCGCTACCCAGAGCGCCACCGACCGGCACCAGATAGGGAAAGGGCGGGCAAACCAGCAGCTCCGCCCGTGCACCCGCCCCCCCGGCCCGTACCCCCTCGGCCAGCACCCCGGCATCGCGCAGGCTGCCGTGCATCTTCCAATTGCCGGCGATCAACGGGCGCACTCCGGGGGTCGTCATGGCGGCATCCTCTCTGTTGGCCGAAAACGGGTATCCGCGGCCAACAGGTTTGGCAACGGCCGACGCCTCCGCTATGCACCCCGCCCGGATCACAGACGGACCATCATGCTCACCGCTCTCCGCCGGCTCGCCTCGACCTGGGTCGCCAAGCTGCTCTTCGTCCTGCTGATCGGCTCCTTTGCCGTTTGGGGCATCGGCGACACAATCCGCAGCTTCGGCCAGGACAATGCCGTCGCCCGGGTCAATGGCGCGCCGATCGAGATCGAGGAGGCCCAGGCCGCCATCCGCCGAGAGATGCAGCGTCTCTCCCGCCAGCTCGGCGGCCAGTTCGACAACGACCCGCGCATCCGTCGCGCCGTCGCCCAGCAGGCGATCGAGCAGCTGATCCTCGACCGTGTCCTGCGCGCCGAGGCCAGCGATCTGGGCATTGCCGTGCCGGACCAAGCGGTGCGTGACTTCATCTTCTCGATCCAAGGCTTCCGCGGCATGAGCGGCCAGTTCGAGCGCCCGGTCTTCGAGAATTTCCTACGCAGCAACGACCTGACCGAGGCTGGCTTCCTCGCTCTGGTCCGTGCCGACCTGGCTCGGCAACAGCTGGCGCTCGCCATCCGCTCCGGCGCCGCCATTCCCGACGCGCTGGGCAACACCTTGTTGCAGCGGCAGCAGGAGCAGCGCAGCGCCAGCCTCGTCACCCTCCCCCTCGCCGCCGCCCCCGAGCCCCCGGCGCCGGAGGAAGCCCAGCTCCGCCGCTTCCACGAGAACAACCCGGACCGCTTCTCCAGCCCCGAATACCGCGAGGCGAGCGTCGGCGTGCTGACCGCCGAGCGGATTAGCCGAGAGATCGAGGTTTCCGACGCCGACCTCGCCGCCGCCTATGACTCCCGCCGCAACCAGTTCGAGACGCCGGAGCGCCGCAAGCTGCAGCAGGTGCTAGTCCAGGACGAGGAGAAGGCCAAGGCCATCGCCGCCGCCTGGTCCGGCGGGGCCGACTTCGCCACCATCACCCGCGAGGCCGACGCCGCCGGCGGACAGGCGGTGGATCTCGGCGCCATCGACCGCGCCGGCCTGCCCTTCCCGCAGCTCGCCGAAGCCGCCTTCGCAGCCGCGCCCGGCACCGTCACCGCCCCGGTGAGGACCGATTTCGGTTGGCACGTCCTCAAGGTCGAAGGCATCGAGCCAGGCGCCACCCGGCCGCTCGCCGAAGTTCGCGATCAGCTCCGCACCGACCTCACCGCCGAGAAGGCCGCCGACCTCGCCTTCGAGCGCGCCAACCAGGTGGAGGACGCGCTGGCCGGCGGCGCGACCCTCGCCGAGGTCGCACAGCGCTTCAACCTCGGCTTCGCCACCATCCGCACCGATGCCAATGGCCTCGACGCCGAGGGCAAGCCGGTCGAGCTGCCTGTGATCGAGACCGCCCGCGCACCCCTGCTGCGCACCGTCTTCACGACGGAGAAGGGCGCCGCCCCCCGCCTCGCCGAAACCGAGGCCGGCTTCGTCGCCGTCGATGTGAAGGAGGTCACGCCGCCAGCCCTCCGCCCTTTCGAAAGCGTCCAACCGCAGGTCCGGGAGGCCTTCATTGCCGAGGCCAAGCGCCGCGAGATGGAAGAGCGCGCCGCCGGCCTCCTCGCCGCCGTGAAGGGCGGCAGGAGCCTAGCCGATGCCGCCCGCGAGGCCGGCTTCGGCGTCCGCGAGGTCGGCGCCATCGCGCGCGACCAGCGCGACGGGCCGGTGCCGGCCGAAATTCTCGCCCCGCTCTTCGAATTGAAGGCGAATGAGCCCACCATGGCGCGGACGCGGGACGGCTTCGCCGTCGCCCAGCTCTTGGAGGTCACCCGCCCCGACCCCGCCGCCGACCCGGCGGCCCTCGCCCGCCTCAAGACCGAGACCAGCCAGGCCATGGCAGGCGACCTGGAGACGGAATACGTCGCCGCCCTGCGCAACCGGGCCGATGTCCGCATCAACGCCCGCCTGCTCGACAGCCTCGCCCAACCCTGAACCCGGAGCACCCGCCATGCCCTCCCCCGATTTCGCCGCATTCAGCGCTGGTCTTGCCGCCGGGCAGGCCCAGGTGCTGTGGCGGGAGCGGGTGGCGGATCTGGACACGCCAGTCGGGGTCTTCCTCAAGCTCGCCTCCGGCAAGCCGAACAGCTTCCTGCTGGAGAGCATCGAGGGTGGTGCCGCCCGCGGCCGCTACTCCGCCGTAGGGCTGGAGCCGGACCTCATCTGGCGTTGCCGCAATGGTCGCGCCGAGGTGAACCACCACGCGCTGGCCGCCCCTCACGCCTTCGAGCCCGCCGGCGAGGATGCGCTGGAAAGCCTCCGCGCTGCCATCACCGCGGCGCAGATGACGCTCCCGCCCGGTCTGCCGCCCATCGCCGTCGGCCTCTTCGGCTATCTCGGCTATGACATGGTCCGGCTGATGGAGCGCCTGCCCTCGACCGCCCCGGATGTGCTCGGCGTGCCCGATGCGGTCCTTGTCCGCCCCACCCTCGTTGCGGTCTTCGACCATGTGCGGGACGCGCTCAGCCTCTTCACCACCGCCTGGCCCCAGCCGGGGCTGGACGCGCAAGTCGCCTGGGACGCTGCCCAGGCTCGGCTGGATGAGGCCGAGGCCGCGCTCGACCGCCCGCTGCCCCGCCCCGCCGCCCCGGTCAGCCTTCCGAAGCTGCCCGAGCCCTCCAGCAACTTCACTCGCGAGGGCTTCATCGCCGCGGTCGAGCGCGCCAAGGACTACATCCGCGCCGGCGACTGCTTCCAAGTCGTCCCGAGCCAGCGCTTCTCGGTGCCCTTCGCCCTGCCGCCCTTCGCCCTTTACCGAGCACTCCGGCGGATCAACCCGGCGCCCTTTCTCTTCTTCTTCGACTTTTCCGGATTTGCCGCCGTTGGGGCCTCGCCGGAAATTCTGGTGCGCCTGCGTGATGGCGAAGTAACGATCCGTCCCCTCGCCGGCACCCGCCGCCGCGGCGCCACGCCCGAGGAGGACAAGGCGCTCGAAGCCGAACTCCTCGCCGACCCGAAGGAGCGCGCCGAGCACCTGATGCTGCTCGATCTCGGCCGCAACGATGTCGGCCGCGTCTCCGCCATCGGCACCGTCCGCGTGCCGAGCCAGTTCCAGATCGAGCGCTACTCCCAGGTGATGCATATCGGCTCCGAGGTCCGCGGCCGCCTCCGCCCCGGCCTCACCGCCGTCGATGCCCTGGCCGGCGGCTTCCCCGCCGGCACGCTGACCGGCGCCCCCAAGGTCCGCGCCATGCAGATCATCGAGGAGTTGGAACCCTCCCGGCGCGGCATCTATGCCGGCGGTTTCGGCTATTTCGGCGCCGATGGCGGCATGGATACCTGCATCGGCCTCCGCACCGCGTTGGTGAAGGACGGGGTGATGCATGTCCAGGCAGGCGCCGGCGTCGTCGCCGACAGCGACCCGGTCGCCGAGTACGAGGAAACCCAGCAGAAAGCCCGCGCCCTGTTCCGCGCCGCCGAGGAGGCCGTGCGCTTCGCCGCCGGGCGCCGCGGATGACCCGCCCCTGCCCCGGCGCTCGCGCCCTCACCAGCCGCCCGCACTGGCAGCCGCCGGCCGGTGCGACCGACTGCCACATGCACATCTTCGGTCCCTATGGGTGCTACCCGCTCTCGCCCGGCCGCTCCTACACCCCGCCCGAGGCCTCCATCGCCGCCTACAGGGCCATGTGCGACACGATCGGCATCCAGCGGACCGTGGTTGTCCAGCCGAGCATCTACGGCACGGAAAACGAGGTGAGCCTCGACGCCGTCGCGCAGCTCGGCCGCGACCGCGCCCGGGCCGTAGTCGTCGTTGATGAGAGCTTCGGCCTCCCCGCTCTCCGCGCCATGGCCGAGCGCGGCGCCTGCGGCGTCCGCTTCAACGCGGTGAGCGGCAACGGCACCCCGCTCGCCCAGATTGAGGCCCTTGGCGCTCGCCTCGCCGAGCTCGGCTGGCACATGCAGCTCTACGCCCATCCCACCGAAATGCTTGCGCTGGAGCCGGTCCTAGTCCGCCTTCCCTGCCCCTTGGTCATCGACCATATGGGCGGTGTGAAGTCCGGCGACCAAGGTCTTAACCACCCAGCCTTCCAGGCCTTGCTTCGGCTGCTGCGCGGCGGCGCCTGGGCCAAGCTCTGCGGCTACCGCTCCTCCATCGCCGGCGCACCCTATGCCGATGTGGCCACCATGGCTCGCGCCATGATCGAGGCCGCGCCCGAACGCTGCGTCTGGGGCACCGACTGGCCCCATCCCTCCCTGGCCTCGCCCGAGGAGGTGCCGGATGACGGCGTGCTGATGGACGTGCTCGGCGACTGGGCGCCCGAGCCCTCCCAGCGCCAGGCTATCCTCGTCGACAATCCAGCGCGGCTCTACGGCTTCTGATCCCGCTTGCACCACACCCGCGGCCGTGGCACCACTATCGCCATGGTGCAGCGCGCGATCCCCGCAACGCGATTTTGGTACCGCTGGTATACACCGGCGGCCTAGGATCAGCGCACCCACGCAGACCCGCAGAAGCCGCCATTCGCTGGCGGCTTTTTCGTCTCTGCACCTCCGCCAGCGGTGCCGGCCCCGAACCACCCAGGAGGCCTCCATGCAACGCAGCGATTTCGACTTCGACGTCATCAGCGGCCCGGCCCTGCCCCCCTTGCGGCCGTCCGCACCGCCGGCGCCGCCGCCGCCCGCGCTTGACCCGGCCGGGGCCCAGCCCGAAAGTCCGAAATCATGATTCTGCTGATCGACAACTACGACAGCTTTACCTTCAATCTCTATCACTTCCTGGGCGACCTTGGAGTGGAGATCGAGGTACATCGCAATGATGCGCTGACCAGCCAGGAGGCCCTGGCGATGCAGCCCGAGGCCATCCTGCTTTCGCCCGGCCCCTGCACGCCGAACGAGGCCGGCATCTGCCTGCCGCTGATCGGCGCCGCCGCCTCGGCCGGCGTGCCGCTGATGGGCGTCTGCCTTGGTCACCAGGCCATCGGCCAAGCTTTCGGCGGCACCGTCATCCGCGCTCCCGATCCGGTGCACGGCAAGGTATGGGACGTGCACCACCGCGGCACCGATCTCTTCGGAGGCCTGCCGAGTCCGGTCCGCGCCACGCGCTACCACTCGCTTGTCGTCCGCCGCGACGACTTGCCAGCAGAGCTCGAAGCCACTGCCTGGACCGAGGACGGCCTCATCATGGGCCTCTCCCATCGCAGCCTGCCGATCTGGGGCGTGCAATTCCACCCGGAAAGCATCGCTTCCCAGCACGGCCACGACTTGCTGCGGAACTTCCTGCTGCTCGCCAAGGCGCGGGTGCCCGCGTGAACACGCTGAAGCCGGTCCTCGCCCGCCTCGCCGCCGGCGAGCGTCTGGCGGAGAGCGAGGCCGAGGCCGCCTTCGGCATCATCATGGCCGGCGAGGCAACCCCCGCCCAGATTGCCGGCATGCTCATGGCGATGCGAGTCCGCGGCGAGACGGTAGCCGAGCTGACCGGCGCCGTCCGCGCCATGCGCGCCCGCATGGCGGCGATTGAGGCCCCGCCCGGCGCCATCGACATCGTCGGCACCGGCGGCGACGCCTCGGGCACCCTCAATATCTCGACCGCGACCGCCCTCGTCGTCGCCGGCTGCGGCGTGCCAGTGGCGAAGCATGGTAACCGCGCCCTTTCCTCCCGCTCCGGTGCCGCCGACGCGCTGGCCGCCCTCGGCATCGACCTCGACGTCCCGCTCGATCGGTTGGAGTCGGTCCTCCGCATTACCGGCATGGTCTTCCTGATGGCGCCCCGCCATCACGCTGCGCTGCGCCATGCCGCCGGGCCCCGCGTCGAGCTCGGCACCCGCACCATCTTCAACCTACTCGGCCCCCTGGCGAACCCGGCCCGCGTCCGCCGCCAGCTGACCGGCGCCTATGACGCCGCTTGGCTCCGCCCCATGGCTGAAACCCTTGCCCGCCTTGGCACCGAGGCAGCCTGGCTGGTCCATGGCCAGGGCCTCGACGAGATCGCACTCTCCGGCGAGACCCAGGTGGTCGCCCTCGAGGGCAGCACGATCCGTGAGTTCACCATCGCACCCGAGGACGCCGGCCTCCGTCGCGCCCCACCTGAGGCGATCCGCGGCGGCGAGCCGGCCGAGAACGCGATCGCCCTCACCGCGTTGCTGGGGGGCGCTCCCGGCCCCTACCGCGACATCGTGTTGCTGAATGCCGCCGCGGCCCTGGTCGTTGCGGGGCGTGATACCGATCTAGCATCCGGCGCGGCGCGGGCCGCGGCGGCCATCGACAGCGGGGCCGCTTCTGCCGTACTGGCCCGCCTGAAGGACGCCACTGCAGCATGAACGCCCCCCATCTGATTCTCCCTGAGCCACAGACCGTGCCGGACACGCTCGCGCGCATCTTGGCCGATAAATATGAGGAAGTCCGCGCCCGCTCCGCCGCAACGCCACTCTCCGAGATCGAGCGTCAAGCCCGCGCTGCCGACCGTCCGCGCGATTTCGTCACCGCCCTTTGCCAAGCCGTGGCCGATGGCCGGGTCGGCCTCATTGCTGAGATCAAGCGCGCTTCCCCCTCAGGCGGGCTGATCCGCAACCCTTTCGAGCCCGCCACTCTCGCCGAGGATTATGCCCGCGCCGGCGCCACCTGCCTCTCGGTGCTGACAGATGCGCCCTATTTCCAAGGCCATGCCGACCACCTAAAGGCAGCTCGCGCCGCCTGCACCCTGCCGGTGCTGCGTAAGGACTTCATGGTCCATCCCTGGCAGGTCTTCGAGGCCAGGGCGATGGGCGCCGATTGCATCCTCATCATCATGGCGGCTCTCACCGACCAGCAGGCCGAGGAGTTGGAGGACATCGCCCGCAGCCTCGACATGGGTGTTCTCGCCGAGGTCCATGACCGCGCCGAGTTGGATCGCGCCCTTGGCCTGCAAACCCGGCTTATTGGTGTTAACAACCGCAATCTCAAGACCTTGCAGACGGATCTTGCCACCTCCGAAGAGCTGGTTCCGCTGGTTCCGGCCGATCGCATCCCCATCGCCGAGAGCGGCATCCGCAACCCGGCCGATGTCCGCCGGATGGCCGATGCCGGCGCCCGCTGCATCCTGGTAGGCGAGAGCCTGATGCGCCAGCCGGATGTTACGGCCGCCGCCGCCGAGCTCGTCCAGGCCCTCTGATGGCCGAGGCGCCATCCTTCACCCATTTCGACGCGGAAGGCCGCGCCGCCATGGTTGATGTGGGGGGCAAAGCGGAGACGCAGCGTCAGGCCATTGCTCGCGGTCGCGTGGTGATGGAGCCGGCAACACTGGCCCGCATCGTCGAGGGCCAGATGGCCAAGGGCGACGTCCTCGCCGTTGCCCGCCTCGCCGGCATCATGGCGGCGAAGCGCACCGCCGACCTGATCCCGCTGTGCCATCCGCTGATGTTGACCAAGGTCGCGGTCGACCTTACCCCCGCCCTGCCCGATGCAGTCGAGATCGAGGCTACTGTCGCCCTTACCGGCCGTACTGGCGTGGAGATGGAAGCGCTAACCGCCGTCACCGTCGCCGCGCTGACCGTTTACGACATGTGCAAGGCAATCGATCGCGGTATGCGCATCGAAGCCGTGCGTCTTGTCCACAAGTCCGGCGGAAAATCAGGTATATACGAGGCAGAGTGATGATTTCGGTTGAGGAAGCCCGGGCACGTATCCTGGCGGCCCTCACCGCCACGCCGGCAGAGACCGTGCCACTGCCTGCCGGCTGGGGCCGTGTCCTGGCCCATCCCGTGCTTGCCAGGCTGACCCAGCCTCCCGCCGATGTCTCAGCCATGGATGGCTACGCCGTCCGCGCCGTCGATTCGGCGGAAGGCGCCCGCCTCGCCGTCATCGGCACCGCGCCCGCTGGTCATCCTTTTACCGGCGAGGTTGGCGCGGGTCAGGCCGTCCGCATCTTCACCGGCGGCATCGTGCCGTCCGGCGCCGATGCCATCCTGCTTCAGGAGGATGCCGAGGCTGCCGCCTCCACCGTGCTAGTGAAGGAAGCAGTCCGTTCTGGGCGGTGGATCCGGCGTCGCGGTCTCGACTTCGCCGAGGGGGAGGAAGTGCTGCCCGCCGGCCGCCGCCTCACTGCACGCGATATCGGGCTCGCCGCCGCCGCCAATACGCCCTGGCTGGCGGTCCACCGCGCGCCTCGCATCGGCATCCTGGCGACTGGCGACGAGATCGCCCTGCCCGGTGACCCGATCCCCCCTGGCGGGATCGTCAGCAGCAACGCACATGCGCTGGCCGCACTCGTTCGCGCCGGAGGCGGCGACCCGCTCATCCTGCCAATCGCGCCGGATGACAGCCAGGCGATCGCTGAAGCTGCCCGCGCCGCACGCGCCTGCGACCTGCTGGTGACGACCGGAGGCGCCAGCGTCGGCGACCACGACCTGGTGCAGAGCGCCCTCGGGCCCGAAGGCTTCACCCTCGACTTCTGGAAGATCGCCATGCGACCCGGCAAGCCACTGATCTGGGGCCGTCTCGGCGCCACGCCGGTGCTTGGCTTGCCTGGCAACCCGGTGTCGGCCCTGGTGTGCAGCGTGCTTTTTCTGATCCCTGCCCTTGATCGCCTCTCTGGCCTACCCGGTGCGCCGCCGCGGACGATTCGCGCTCTCGCCGGCACCGACCTGCCGCAGAACGACCGCCGCTTTGACCACCTTCGTGCCACCCTGCAGCCCGGCCCCGAGGGCGTCCCACTGGCGACCCCCTTCTCCATGCAGGACAGTTCCATGATGAAGACGTTGGCCCGAGCGGATGCCCTTATCCTTCGCGCGCCTGGCGCCCCTGCTCTTCCAGCCGGCGCATCCGTCGAGGTTATTCCGCTCGGCTATCTCGGTCTCTGATACGATACAGTTGACCGGATGAGGGAACTTCCGTAGAACATCGCTGCGATTCGTGGTTTGTTCGCCACCCACGCGCAGGGCCAGCCCACGGAGGGGAAGATGCTTACCCGCAAGCAGCATGAGCTGCTGATCTTTATCGACAAGCATTTGCGCGCGACCGGCTTCTCTCCCTCCTTTGAGGAGATGAAGGACGCGCTGAAGCTCAAGTCGAAATCCGGCATCCATCGCCTCATCACCGCCCTTGAGGAGCGCGGCTTCCTGAAGCGGCGGGCACATCGCGCCCGGGCGCTCGAGGTTATCCGCTTGCCGGAAAACATCGCTCCGCGTCGCGCGCCCGAGCCTGCGCAAGTTGCCGCCCCGTCCACGCCGGCTTTCTCGCCCAATGTCATCCACGGTCGCTTTGCCCCTAATCTCACCGGTGTGCAGCGCGCGGCGAATGAGGCCGCCGCCGTCCAGCTTCCCCTTTACGGCCGTATCGCCGCCGGTCTTCCTATCGAGGCGCTGCGTGACAGTGGCACCAGCGTCGAGGTCCCGGCCGCCCTGCTGACCAGTGGCGAACACTATGCCCTCGAAGTCGCCGGCGATTCCATGGTCGAGGCCGGCATCCTCGATGGCGATACGGTCATCATCCGCCGTGGCGACCTCGCCGATAACGGCTCCATCGTTGTCGCGCTGGTGGATGAGAACGAGGTCACGCTGAAGCGCCTGCGCCGCAAGGGCAACTCCATCGCGCTCGAGCCGGCAAACCCGCGCTACGAGACGCGGATCTTCGGCCCGGACCGCGTGAAGGTGCAGGGTCGCCTGATCGGCCTGCTTCGCCGCTACTGACCTAGTCAACCGCCGCCAAAGGAGCCGCCGAGGCCAGCCCCCGTGGGCTCGGCACCGGCGGCACCCATGGCCGGTCGCCCCGCCAAGCGCGGTCGCTGATCACACGGGCCCCATCGTTATTCAGCCAGACGGCATGCGGGCCGTTCCGCCAGACAGCGAAGCGATCTACCACCTGCGCCAGGCAGGCCCCTCGCACCGGTTCGGCCGACACAACCACCGCAGCGGTGGCACAGGCCAGCTCCGGCGCCTCACCCCGTAGCAGCACCGCCTCCACCCCGGCCGGATCGGGGCGCAACGCACAGGCCCCGGCCCGGCAACGCAGGGCACCGTTCGCCGCCATGCCATCGCGCGGCAGCGCTTCGATGCCGTTCTCGCCATGCATCCGGTGCCAGACCTCCCTGACGAAGCTTGAGGCCCCCGATTGCCGCTGCAGAAACAGCGCATTGCCTGCCCGCAGTGCGATCAACCGCCCATCACCTGACACCAGCAGATCCGGTGGCCGATCGGCCATCCCACTCAGGAGCCCGATCGCCAGCAGCGGTACGCCGGCCAGCCGCCATCTTGTTCGCCAAAGGCAAAGCCAGAGTAGCCCCATGGCGCAGACCCCCAGCCCCCAAGCCGGAATCGGTTGCACGGCCAGCGACGCCCCAGGCCAGGAGGCGACCAGACGCGCCACGCCAAGGATCACCTCTACTCCCCAACCCATTGGCGCAAGCGCCAGACTTTCGAGCCCGAGCGGCATCAGCAGTACTGCCGCCAGCGCCGCGGGCATGACCAGCAGCGAAGTGACCGGCACCGCAACCGCATTCGCCACCACGCCATAGAGTTGCACCCGACCGAAATGGTGCAAGGCGAAGGGCATGGTGGCGAAGCCCGCCAGGACGGAGGTCGCCACTACGCCAAACAGTGCCAGCGCGAGGCGGCGTCGCCAGGCCGCGCGCTGCCCGCCCTGCGGCAGCCGCGGCCGCAGCCAGTCCCAACCCGCAATAAGGGCAAGCACGGCGGCGAAACTCATCTGGAAACTTGCCCCGAGGATCGCAGCCGGCTGCACGAGGATCACCGCCGCCGCCGCCAGCGCCAGCACTCTGAGGCTCAGTGCCCGCCGACCTGCCAGCAACGCCAGCGTCGTCACCGCCGCCATGGCGAAGCTTCGCTGCATCGGCACCTGCGCGCCGCTCAGCAACAGATACCCCGCCCCCACCGCCAGCGCCGTCATCGCCGCGATCGCCTTGCCGGGCAGGCGCATGGCGAAAGCAAAGCCGCAGCGGACCAGCGTGAAGGCAATGCCCATCACCGCTACGATGTGCAGCCCCGAAACCGAGAGCAGATGCGCAAGCCCTGAATCCCGCATGGCCGCGAGGTCGGCGCCGGGGATGGCGCTCTGGCCGCCGGTGATCAGCGCGGCGGCGATGGCGCCTGTCACCCCCGGAAGGGCTTCGGCCACCCTTGCCTCGATCGACGCCCGCAACGCGGCGAAGAGCGGCCGTGTCTCGCCTGGCGCCAGATCTGCCATCCCCAGCGCATAGCCGCTGCCGCCAAGGCCGGAAAAGTAGGCCGCCCGCTGGAAATCCCACCCGCCCGGATAGGCCGGTGCCCCCGGCGGCCGGACCATCGCCCGGATCGTTAGGCGGTCGCCTGGTTCCGGCCGGGCCGGATCCTGCGGCTTCAGCCGCAGCCGCACCAGTCGCTCCTCCTGCGGCCCCCCATCGAATTGCGCTGCCCGGAGCGTCACCCGTCGCCCGTCGGGCAGCAGTTCGACCTCCGCGACTACGCCGCTGAGGATGGTCGCCCCGCGAGGCGCTTCCTGCAAAGGCGACATTCTCTCGGCCTGCCAACTCGTCAGGGCAAAGCCGACGGTCCCTGCCGCCAGCAGGCCGAGCAGCAGCCCGGCCACGGGTCGACGCGCCCCGATCCAGAGCGCAAGCAGCGAGAGGGGAGGCGCTAGCCACCTGGCCGCCGGTGGGGGTTCCGACGGCCAGGCGAAATAGACCAGCACACCCGCACCGAGAGCCACAGCCAACCATAAGGCAAGCCGAGGGCGTTCGTCCGCGAGGAAGGTTTTCCGCGCGGCCGTCGATACGAGCCTGCCGGGCCATCGGGGGGCTGGCCGGGCAACAGCTGAAGACATTGTCAGTCGAAATATTACCGTTTCGGAGGAGACTTACAACTATTACGTGAAGATAAAATTTGAGATTATCTTAAGGTTGTATCTTAAGAGTCTGATCTAGACTCGCATCGATTTGGCAGGGGCGATCGTGACTCACAGCGGCTGTGCCCAGGCTCGATACGGGCCTACGCTCCGGCAGTTCGGCCGGTTTCCCAAGCCCCATCGCCCGGTCTATCTTGCTTATGAGGGGCCTTCGCGCCCCGCCACCGGTTCTCCGCCTGACTTTCGCTGCAGTGCAGCAGAAATGTTTGGCTGGCCCGAGCCGCACCTCCCAGGCAGATCATGACCGTCCGCACCCGCTTCGCTCCCTCGCCCACAGGCTTCCTCCATATCGGCGGGGCGCGCACCGCCCTCTTCAACCTCCTCTTTGCCCGCCACCATGGTGGCCAATACCTGCTGCGCATCGAGGACACCGACAAAGCCCGGAGCACCGGCGAGGCCGTCCAGCAGATTCTCGACAGCCTCGCCTGGCTCGGCCTCAGCCCGGACGAGCCGCCTGTCTTCCAAAGCAGCCGCGAGGCTCGCCATGCCGAGGTGGCACGGGAACTGCTCGCCTGTGGTGCAGCCTACCTGGCCTACGACACGCCGGAGGAGCTGGCCGCCATGCGCGCCGAAGCGGAGGCGGCTAAGCGCCCCTTCAAGTACGATGGCTCCCGCTGGATCGACCTCGACCCCGCCGCAGCCCCGACCGACCGCAAGCCCGCCATCCGGCTGAAGGCGCCGCGCGAGGGCTCCACCGTCGTTGAGGATCTCGTCCAGGGCCGCGTCGAGGTCCGCAACACGGAGTTGGACGACATGATCATCCTCCGCTCCGACGGCACGCCGACCTACCTGCACGCCGTGGTGGTGGACGACCACGACATGGGCATCACCCATGTCATCCGCGGCGACGACCACCTGACCAACACCTTCCGCCAGTGCATGGTCTATGACGCCATGGGCTGGCACCGCCCCCGCTTCGCCCACATTCCACTGATCCATGGGGCGGACGGCGCCAAGCTCTCCAAACGCCACGGCGCCGTCGGGGTGATGGAGTTCGAAGCCCAGGGCTTTCTCCCCGAGGCTGTCTGCAACTATCTGCTCCGCCTCGGCTGGGGCCATGGCGACGAGGAGTATGTCCCCCGCGACCGTGCCATCGCTCTCTTCGACCTGAAGGATGTGGGCCGCGCCGCCTCGCGCATGGACTATGCCAAGCTGACCCATCTCAACGGCGTTTATCTCCGCGCCGCCGATGATGCCCGCCTGACAGCGGATGTGCTGAAGCGCCTCGCCGCGCGTGGGATCGATTACGGCACCCTCGGCGGCGACCGCGTCCGCGACCTGATGCCGACACTGAAGGAGCGCGCCAAGACGCTGGAAGATCTCGCCTCGGCCGCGGCCTTCGCCGCCCTGGAAGGCCCGCCGGCGATGGACCCCAAGGCCGCCGCCCAGCTTACGCCGGAGGCGAAGGCGCTGCTGGCCGACCTCGCTCGCTTCCTCACCGATGCGCCCTGGGAGCGAACGGAGCTGATGAACTGGCTCCGCGACTATGCTGACGTGAAGGGGATGAAGCTCGGCCAGGTCGCCCAGCCGATCCGCATCGCCCTCAGCGGCAGCACCCAGAGCCCGCCGATCGATGCGGTTCTCGCCGCCCTCGGCCGGGCGGAGGCAATGGACCGCATCCTGGCTGCGATCGAGTAGTCAGGCCTCCAGCAACTCGGGGAAGGGCACGATCGTGCTCTTCACCGTCCGCATCGCCATGGCATCCGCGACCGCCCGGCTCACCCCATCCTGGTCGAACGGGTAGATGGTCTGCATCTCGGTCCAGGGGTAGCGGTCCCGCGCGTGGTCCAACATGCGGATACCGAGCGCCAAGTCATTCTCGGTGAAGGCCCAGGAGCCGATGATGACCACATCCTTGGCGACGAAGCGGTGCCAGTTGGTAGCGATGCTCCCCGCATCGGTGAACTGCCCCATTTCGATCATCGCCGCGCCATCACGCAGCATCTCGACACCCTCCGGCCCCGCGGCGGGATGCCCTGTGCAGTCCATTACCAGATCGGCGCCATAGCCGCCAACAATCTCGCGGACGCGCGCCACCCTCGCCTCCGACGTCGGGTGAGCTTCGATGTCGACCGTCGCCTCCGCCCCGAAGCGCCGGGCCAGAGCCAGCCGCGGCTCCTCCGGCGCGCCGACGCAGATCACCCGTCCTGCCCCCATCTCGCGCGCTGCGGCGATGGCGAGGATGCCGATCGGCCCACTGCCTTGGATGACAACCGTGTCGCCCCAGCGGAAGAGCCCCATCTTCTGCGCCCGGGCGAAGCCGCGGATGCAAGAGGTCAGCGGCTCCGACAGCGCCCCGAGCCGGAGCGGCATGCTATCCGGCAGCTTGTAGATCTTGGTCCCCGGCAGCGCCTCGAGGTCGACATAGACGTATTCGGCCCAGCCACCCCAAAGATGCGGCGGCCGGTCGAAGCCGAGATAGCGTCCGTAATAGACCGGCGTCTGGCAGCGGTTCGAATTTTCCGGGTAGTGGCGGCAATAGTAGCACTCGCCGCAGGGCATGAACGGCGGGACCATGATCTTGGACCCGACCGTGATCGGCAGGTCCATCCAGTCCGTCTTCAGCTCAGGCCCGATCTCGCGGATGATCCCGGTCATCTCATGGCCCAGGGTGAAGGGCCAGGGCAGCGGCTTCGGCCAATGTCCCTTGAGGATATGCAGATCCGTCCCGCAGACACCGCAGGCGCCGATCTGGATCAGCGCCGATTTCCGGCCGACCTTTGGCCAGGGCACCTCGCGGATGACAGGCGGAGCTCCAGGCCCGTCGAAGGTCGCTACACGAATGGGCTTCATCAGCCTTCCCTCCCCTTTGGGCGGGAAGCCTAGGCCGCCAGGGCCAGCCCCGTCACCTGCGGCAGTACGACGTGGAGCGGCGCCGGCGCCACCCTGACCTCCACCGGCAGGCGTCCCACCGGGTCTCCGTCCGCCTGCACGGCGACTCCCTCGCCCTCGATGCGGAGCCAGGTCGCATGCCGCAGCGCGAGCCCCGGCATGCGCGGCAGCAGGTTGAATGGCAGCGCCGCGCCATAGGCCGCCGCCGCCACCGGTCCCGAGCCATGGAACAGGGCCACCTGGAAGCCTGGCTGCCCCATCTCCGCCGCAGGCGCCAGCAGGTGGCGCCCAGCATAGAGCCGCCCCTTGCTGACGATGACCGAACTCACAAGCGTCTCGCCATCCGCGAAGACGACCCGCAGCGGCGGGAAGCGGTAGCGCCCCAGTTCCCGCACCGCCTGCCAGACATAGGCTCCCCGCCCGATCCGCCGCTTCAGCCCGAGATCGAGATTGGCGACGACGGCCGCATCGAACCCCGCCCCCAGCATCTGCACGAAAAGCCTTGCTCCGCCGTCGTCGAAGCGCGCCTCGCCCGGATGCACGAGCCGCGCCTCGCCCTCCATCAGCAGCCGCGCCGAAAGCTCCGGCCGCACCGGGATGCCAAGCTCCCAGGCAAAGACATTGGCCGTGCCGAGTGGCAGCACGCCAAGTGCCGCTCCCGCCCCCGTCCCCGCCCCCGCCAGCCCTGCTGCCACCTCGGCGATCGTCCCATCCCCGCCGGCCGCGACGACGACCGCCTGCCCCTCGCTCGCTCCCTCCCGCGCCAGCAACGCGGCATGGCCCGGATGCCCCGTCTCGACCAGCGTGAAATCCTGCCCGAGCCGTCGCAGCACCTTGAGCGCACGGTCCAGCCTCTGCCGGCGTCGCTGTCCGGCCTTGGGATTGAAGATGATCAGCATGGGAGCTTATCGCGACTGAAGGTGACGCTTCGGGGTCATATCGCAGTCAGGCAGTTTACAACAGAGACAGTACGGAACCGCTTTTGTCATCACCCCGTCATATCGCGGCTTCTTGCGCAATGTTACTGCATGGTTTCATGAAGGGTTCACGACAGGATTGCTGATCCCGCGTTACCCGCTCGTTGACGATTGTGTCCGGGGAGTCGTGGCACCCGCCCCACCCCGACGAGAGCGAGGGCAGGATCATGCAAGCCGTCGAGGCCAGGACCCGTTACCGCAGCGTCTTCCTCTCCGACACCCATCTCGGCATGCGCGGCTGCCGGGCCGACTACCTGGCCGATTTCCTGCGTCGTACCGATTGTGACCGGCTATACCTGGTGGGCGACATCGTCGATGGCTGGCGGCTGCGCAAGTCCTGGTACTGGGACAGCGACCATGACGACGTGCTGCGCATCCTGCTGAAGCTCGCCCGTTCCGGGACCGAGGTACTCTATATCCCCGGCAACCATGACGAGATGTTCCGCAACTGGCTCGGCCAAGGGCTGGAGGTGGCCGGCATTCGCCTGATGCGTGAGGCGGTGCACGAGGCCGCTGATGGCCGCCGCTTCCTCGTCATCCACGGGGACGAGTTCGATGGCGTAATCCGCTACGCCAAGCTCCTCGCTCATCTTGGCGATTGGGCCTACGACATGGCGCTGACCCTGAACCGCTGGTTCAACGCCGCGCGCCGCAAGCTTGGCTACCCCTACTGGTCGCTCTCGCAATGGCTCAAGCGGCAGGTGAAGGAAGCGGTCAAGGCCATCGATCGCTTCGAACTGGCGCTCGCCAACGAGGCCGGCCGGCGCGGCCTCGACGGTGTCATCTGCGGCCATATCCACCACGCCGAGATGCGCGACGTGCATGGCATCACCTACATGAACGACGGCGACTGGGTAGAAAGCTGTACCGCCCTCGTCGAGCATGCCGATGGCCGCTTCGAGCTGATCGACTGGGTGCGCGAGATGCGCCTCCGCGCCGAGCGCGATGCCATGACCCAACGCCTGGCCATCGCCCGTGCCTGACCAGCCCGTGACCCTTGCGGAGGCGCCGGCGAAAAGCGCCCCGCTCCGCCTGCTGATCGTCACCGATGCCTGGGTGCCGCAGGTGAACGGCGTGGTGCGCACTCTCACCACCATGGCCGAGATGCTGCGCGCCAATGGCGACACCGTGGAGGTGATCGGCCCCGACCGGTTCCGCAGCATTCCGGCGCCCGGCTACAAGGAAATTCGCCTTGCCATCGCGCCGCGACGCAAGCTGACTCAGATGGTCGATGCCTACATGCCCTGCGCGGTGCACATCGCAACGGAGGGCCCGCTTGGCTGGGCCATGCGGCGCATCTGCCTCCGGCGCAACTGGCCCTTCACCACCGCCTTCCACACGAAATTCGCCGAATACATGGAGGCCCGTGCCCGCATCCCCGCCGCCTGGTCCTGGCGCGTCCTGCGGCGGTTCCACGCTCCCGCACAGGCGGTGATGGCCGCAACCCCAAGCCTGCGGCGCGATCTCGCTGCCCGCGGCTTCGCTAGGGTCCGCCCCTGGACCCGCGGCGTCGACCTGTCCCGCTTCCAGCCGGAGCCACGCGAGACGTTCGGGGGTCTGCCGAGGCCGATATTTCTTTACGCCGGCCGCATCGCCGTCGAGAAGAACATCGCTGCCTTTCTTTCGCTCAACCTACCGGGCAGCAAGGTCGTCATCGGCGATGGTCCGCAGCGCGCGGAGTTGGAGCAGCGCTTCCCTGACGCGCATTTTCTCGGCTACCGTGAGAACGGCGTCCTCGCCCGCTCCTATGCCGGCGCCGATGTCTTCGTCTTCCCCTCGCGCACCGATACCTTTGGCCTTGTGCTGCTGGAGGCGCTCGCCAGCGGAACACCGGTCGCCGCCTTCCCCGTCACCGGCCCGCTCGACGTGGTAACCGACCAACGCGTTGGCGTGCTGGACGAGGATCTCCGCGCCGCCTGCCTGGCCGCGCTGGAGTGCAGCCGCGAGGCTGCGCGCGTCCATGCGGAAGCCTTCTCCTGGGACGCTTCGATGGCGCAATTTCGCGAAACCCTGGTCCGATTCAATAAATGAAGCCGAGCCGGACAGAGAGGAAAGAGCATGTCGAGCAGCAGCCTTCAACGGCCCGAAACCGCTCATCCCATCGCCAACCTGCCGCTCTTCTTTCGCCGCTGGATGGCGGATCCGTTGCAGATGGGCTCGATCGTCCCGTCTTCGCGCACCTTGTCGAGCCGCATCGCCAATCTTGCCGCAGCAGACGGCGATGGCGTCGTGCTGGAGATAGGCGCGGGCACCGGCGTCATCTCCCGCGCGATGCTGGAGGCAGGTATCGCCCCGGAGCGTCTCGTGTTGGTTGAAATCGTCCCGGACATGGCCGAGCATCTGCGCGAGAGCCTGCCCGGCGCCACCGTGCTCTGCGCCGATGCCTTCGCCCTGCCGCAGCACCTGCCGGAGCGCTTCGCCGGTCGCGTCAGCAGCGTCATCTGCGGCATCCCGCTGGTGCTCTTGCCGATCGAGCGCCAGCGCCTCTTCGTCGAGGGTGTCGAACACGTCGCCCCAGGCCTCGGCTTCTTGCTCTACACCTACTGCATCACCTCGCCGCTGCCGTACCGCAAGCTTGGCCTCTCGGCCAAGCGCGAGACCTGGACGCCGAAGAACTTCCCCCCCGCGAGCGTCTGGCGCTACCGCCCGCTGCAACAGGGCTGACACGGAACCGCCAAGCCGGCGCAACACGCGCCGGCTAGGAGGCCCCCGAACCGACTGGGGGATGCCCGCATGCGCCGACTGCTTTTCGCCACCACCGCCCTGCTGATGGCCGCCCCGGCCCTCGCCCAGAACCGCTTCGAGGCAAGCTTGGCCGGCCATGCCATCCTGCCTGCCTTCACCATGGCCCTGCCGCCCGCCGACGCGCCGCGGGATGCCCTTCTCGCCGGCAAATTTGCCGGCTCCGGCAACACCCGTACCGACCAGCCCGGCAGCATCCCCGGCACCACCGGCCCGGCGTCTGCCGGCCGCCCGACCGGCATCAGCCTCCCCTTCATCGGCCAGCCGGTGCAGGGCTTCTCCGGCATCAAGCCCGTGGCCGGGCAACCCGGTTCCTACTGGGTGCTGAGCGACAACGGCTTCGGCAACAAGCGCAACAGCCCCGACGCCATGTTGATGCTCCACCGAATCCGCCCCGACTGGCGCAGCGGCCAGATCGCCCTCGAGGAAACCATCTTCCTCTCCGACCCGGACCGCCGCGTGCCCTTCCGCATCGCCTATGAGGGCAGCGAGCGCCGCTACCTCACCGGCGGCGACTTCGACATCGAGAGCATCCAGCCGACAGGCGACGGCTTCTGGCTCGGCGACGAATTCGGCCCCTTCCTCATCAAGGTCGACATGGAAGGCCGCGTCCGCCAGGTCGTCGACACCACCATCGACGGCCGCCCGATCCGCAGCCCCGACAACCCCGCCCTGCAAGTGCCCGCCACCGCCTTCGAATCCCAGCGCAGCGGCGGCTTCGAGGGCATGGCGCAGAGCCCCGACGGTAGCCGCCTCTACGCCCTCTTAGAGAAGCCGCTGTTAGCCAACGGCCAGCCCGAGGGCCGCTTCCTCCGCATCGCCGAATTCGACACGGCCCGCGGCGCCTGGACCGGCCGCGTGCTGCGCTACCGCCCGGAGGAAGGCACCACCGCCATCGGCGACTTCAACATGATCGACGACCGCCGCGCCCTGATCATCGAGCGCGACGACGGCGAGGGCGACCCCTCCCTCGCCTGCGCCTCCGGCGCCAACCCGCCCGGCTGCTTCGCCAACCCGGCGCGGCTGAAGCGCATCTACATCCTCGATCTCGGCGCCGTGGACGAGCAGGGCTTCGTCAAGAAACTTGGCTATATCGACCTGATGGCGATCCGCGACCCGGAGGGCCTCGCCCGCACCCAGGGCGACCGCGGCCAGGGCGAGCCGCGCGACCGCTTCACCTTCCCCTTCTTCACCATCGAGAATGTGGCGGTGGTGGATGGCGAGCACATCATTGTCGGCAACGACAACAACCTGCCCTTCAGCGCGGGCCGCCACCTGACCCGCGCCGATGACAACGAGATGATCCTGCTCCGCGTGCCCGAGCTGCTGCGGGCTCGATGATCAGCGCAACCCGTCCAGCGCGAGATTCAGCCTCAGCACATTGACGCGCGGCTCACCGAACAAGCCCCACTCCCGCCCTTCGGTGTGCTGCACCACCAGCGCTCTTACCCGCTCCGGCGTGACGCCCCGCGCCGCGGCGACGTTCGCCACCTGCTGCGCCGCATTCTCCGGGCTGATATGCGGATCGAGCCCCGAGGCCGAGGCCGTCACCGCATCCGCCGGCACCGGCCCGGCGCCTTCCGCCGCGACCCGTTCCTTCAGCGTCGCCAGCAGCGCTGCGCTCGTCGGCGCCGCCTGCGACGCCGCCGAGGCCGCCGCATTATAGGGCGCCGCCCGCGTGCTCCCCGGCGTCTCCGGATCCGCTTCCACCGTCGCCGAAGGTCGCGGATGGAAATACCGCTCGCCCGTGAAGCCCTGCCCGATCAGCGCGGAGCCGATCACCGTCCCCTCCCGCTCCACCAGGCTGCCATTCGCCTGCACCGGGAAGGCAAGCTGCGCCACCCCGGTGAAGCCGAGCGGCAGGGCAAGGCCGCACAGCATCGTCGTCATGCCGACCACCGCCAGTGCCGGCCGCAACACGCCATTCATCTCAGGCCACTCCGATCAAGGTCAGGAAGAGATCAATCAGCTTGATCCCGAGGAAGGGCGCCACGATGCCCCCCACCCCGTAGATCACCAGGTTCCGCCGCAGCAGCGCCGCCGCGCCCACCGGCGAATAGGTCACGCCGCGCAACGCCAGCGGCACCAGCGCTACAATGATCAGCGCGTTGAAGATCACCGCCGAGAGGATCGCGCTCTCCGGCGAGGCTAGCCGCATCACGTTGAACACCCCAAGCTCCGGATAGCTGGCGACGAAGATCGCCGGCAGGATGGCGAAATACTTCGCCACGTCGTTGGCTATGGAGAAGGTGGTCAGCGCCCCGCGGGTGATGAGCAGCTGCTTGCCAATCTCCACAACCTCGATCAGCTTGGTTGGGTCGCTGTCGAGATCGACCATGTTCCCCGCCTCGCGCGCCGCCTGGGTGCCGGTCTGCATGGCCAGCCCGACATCCGCCTGCGCCAGCGCCGGCGCGTCGTTGGTGCCGTCGCCCGCCATGGCGACCAGCCGACCCTCGCCCTGCGCCTTACGGATATACCCAAGCTTCTGCTCCGGCGTCGCTTCGGCTAGGAAGTCATCGACCCCCGCCTCCGCCGCGATCGCCGCCGCCGTCAACCGGTTGTCGCCGGTGACCATCACCGTGCGGATGCCCATCCGCCGCAGCTCGGCAAATCGCTCGCGGATGCCCGGCTTGACGATGTCCTTCAGCTCGATCGCGCCCAGCACCACACCATCCCGCCCGACCGCGAGCGGCGTCCCGCCCTGCCGCGCGATCCGCTCCACCGCCTCCGCCAGCGCCGGCGGAATGGCGACGCCAAGGCTCCCCGACAGGCTGTCGACCGCTCCTTTCCGGTACTGCCCATCCGGCAGGTCAAGCCCCGACAGCCGCGTCTGCGCCGTGAATGGCACCACCTTTGCCCCCTCCGGCAGCGCCGGCGCGACAGTCCCATGCCGCTCCCGCGCATAGGCGAGGATCGACCGCCCTTCCGGCGTCTCGTCGCCGAGACTCGCCAGCACCGCCGCCTCTGCCAGCTCCCGCTCGGCGACACCCGGCGCCGGCACGAACCCCGCGGCCTGCCTGTTGCCGAAGGTGATGGTGCCCGTCTTGTCGAGCAGCAGCACATCCACATCGCCCGCCGCCTCGACGGCGCGCCCGCTCGTCGCCAGCACGTTGAACCGCACCAGCCGGTCCATCCCCGCGATGCCGATGGCCGAGAGCAGTCCGCCGATTGTCGTCGGAATCAGCGTCACCAGCAACGCAGCCAGCACCGGCACCGAAGGCGGCCGCCCATTCCAGCTCGCCAGCCCCACCAGCGAGGCAACGGCAATCAGGAAGATGATCGTCATCCCGGCGAGCAGAATGTCGAGCGCGATCTCGTTCGGCGTCTTCTGCCGCGCCGCGCCCTCGACCAGCGCGATCATCCGGTCGAGGAAGGTGCTGCCTGGCGCCGCCGTGATCCGCACCACCAGCCAGTCGGAGACGACCATCGTCCCGCCGGTGACGGCGCTGCGGTCGCCGCCCGACTCCCGGATCACTGGCGCGCTCTCGCCCGTCACCGCCGCCTCGTTGACCGAAGCGATACCCTCGATGATCTCGCCATCGGAGGGGATGATATCCCCCGCCTCCACCAGCACGAGATCGCCAAGCTTCAGCTCCGTCGCCCCGCGGGGCTGCCAGAGGGCCCGGTCATCCGCCCGCACCAGCAGCTTGGCCCGCGCCTCGCCCCGCGCCCGCCTGAGGCTCTCTGCCTGCGCCCGCCCCCGCCCCTCGGCGACCGCCTCGGCGAAGGTGGCGAAGAGGACGGTGAGCCACAACCAAATGGCGATCCCCGCCTGGAAGGCGAAGCCCTGCCCCCGCGCCGCATCCAGCCCCGCCAGCAGCGTGACGAGGATGGCGACCACCTCGGTGACGAAGATCACCGGGTTGCGCACCAGCTTCGCTGGGCTGAGCTTGCGCAGCGCATCGAGCGCAGCGCGGCCGAGCAGTGTCCGGTCGGTGAAGGCCGCCGCGCGCCCCCGGCGCGTGGCCTGCCCCATCGGCATCATGGTGTCCATCGGATCTGTGCCTTCAGAAGGTCTTGCCGGCCAGCAGCGAGACATGCTCGGCCAGCGGCCCAAGGGCGAGGGCCGGCATGAATTGCAGTCCCCCGAGGATCAGGATCACGCCGGCCAGAAGCCCGACGAAGAGCGGCCCATGCGTCGGGAAGCTCCCCACGCTTTCCGCCACCCGCGGCTTCGCCGCCAGCGATCCGGCGATCGCCATAACCGGTACCGCATAGGCGAAACGTCCGAGCATCATGGCGATGCCGAGCGTCACATCCATCCAGGGCGTATCCGCGGTGATGCCGCCGAAGGCCGAGCCGTTGTTGCCCGCCGCGGAGCTGTAGGCATAAAGCATTTCGCTCAGCCCATGCGGCCCCGTCGCCGGGATGGAGGCGACGGCCGCCGGCAGCACCAGCGCCACCGCGGTGAAGCCGAGAATCGCCGCCGGCAGCACCAGCACGGCGAGCATCGCAAGCTTCACCTCCCGCGCCTGTACCTTCTTGCCGAGGTACTCCGGCGTCCGCCCCACCATCAGCCCGGCGACGAAGACCGCGAGCAGGGCGAAGACCAGCATGCCATAAAGCCCCGATCCCACCCCGCCCGGCAACACCTCGCCAAGCTGGATCAGGAACAGCGGCACCAGCCCACCGAGCGGCATGAAGCTCTCGAACATCGCATTCACCGCACCGCAGGAGGCGCCGGTGGTGGTGGCTGTGAAGAGGGCGACCAGCGCTTGGCCGAACCGTACCTCCTTCCCCTCCATGTTGCCCTGCGCCGCATCGATGCCGAGCGCTAGGTGCAGGGGGTTGCCCCCTGCCTCGCTCCCATACACTGCCCAGGTGCCCGCCAGCACATAGGCCAGCATCACCAGCAGCAGCGCCCGCCCCTGGCGGATATCGCCGACGATGGCGCCGAAGGTCAGCGCCAGCGCGAAGGGAATCACCTGCTGTGACCAGATCTGAAGGGCGGAGGTGAGCGCCGTCGGCCCCTCGAAGGGATGCGCCGAGTTCATGCCGAAGAACCCGCCGCCATTCGTCCCGAGATGCTTGATGGCGATCTGGAAAGCCGCCGGCCCCAGCGGGATCACCTGCCGCGCGCCCTCCAGTGTCGTTGCCTCCGCGAAGGGTGCCAGCGTCTGCGGCATCCCCATGGCGACGAAGGCGAAGCCTACGAGCAGGCTGAGCGGGACGAGCACATAGAGCGTCATCCGCACGAGATCGGACCAGAAATTCCCGAGATCCTTCACCCCGCTCCGGGCGAAGGCACGGCAGACGGCGAGTGCCAGCGCCATCCCCGTCGCAGCGGAGAGGAAATTCTGCACCGTGAGCCCCGCCATTTGCGAGAAATAGCTGAGGGCCGATTCGCCGCCATAGGCCTGCCAGTTGGTATTGGTGACGAAGGACACCGCCGTGTTGAAGGCGAGCCATGGCGTCAGCCCATCCAAGCCCTGCGGGTTGAGAGGCAAGACGGCCTGCCCCCGCAGCAGCGCATAAAGCAGCAGGAACCCTGCCGCATTCGCCGCCAACATCGCCAGCGTGTAGCCGCGCCAGCCCTGCGCCTGCCTCGGGTCGATGCCCGCCGCCGCATAGACGACGCGCTCAACCGGCGCGAGAAAGGTGACGCGCCCCGCCGCCACCGCCGCCATGTAGCGCCCGAGCGGAACCGCCGCCGCGACCACGCAGGCAAGCACGAGCGCGATCTGCGCCCAACCGATCAGCGTCATGGGGTCAAAGGTCCTCCGGCCGAAGCAGAGCCAGGAGAAGGTAGAGCAGCAGCCCGGCCGTAACCGTACCGCCGAGGATAAGCTCCATCATGGCCGCTATACGCGCTCACAGGCTGCGGCATAGGCTGCCAGCAAGGCGAACAGGCCCAGTCCGAGGGCCAGCAATACGAGATCAAGCATGGGTCGCTCCGTGCCGGGACAAAAGGTCCGGTCCGGGCGGGAGACTGCGCGCCGAGGGGCGCAAGCCTCCATGTGAGACAGATGCGGTTCGTATAAAGACCGCGTAAATTAATGAAGGGCGCCGCCCCTCTCATACTTTCCTCGCCAAGGGCCGAAAGGCCCTCGGCGCCTTGGGTTAGGCGCCGCGCTTGGCGCCGCGCCAGGGGGCGCGTGGCCGGGTCGCACGGCGTACCACCTGGGCGCCGCCACGGCCTGCAGCCGTCTCGCCGGCCAATTCCAGCGTCACCTCGGCTTCTGCCGCAGCCGCCTGCTGGCTCGTCTCGTCCGACCGCGGCGTGCCGCCTTCGATCAGCAGCGCCACAGCACCATGCGTCTCCTTCACCGCCTCATCCTGGCGAATGGCGACATGCGGCTGCCCGTCGATGGTGAAGATGCGGCGCTGCATGGTCAGCCGTGCGACCTGCTCCTCGGTCGCCGGCAGGAAGGTACAGCCACGGGCCCGTGCCGCGGCGATCTGCTCGGAGGTCAGTTCCATGTGCCGTCCTTAGAGCAAAGCAGGCACCGGTGGAATCACCCCTCACCCCGATTTCCACCTGGCGCCAGATTGTTTCATCTTAATGGAAGCCATTTCCTCCGTTGCAGGAAAGCACAAAGTGCTTGGCGGCCAGCGAGATCCTGTCATCCTCGCTGGCAGGTTGGGCTCAGAAGCGGATGAAGCAGGATCAAGGCTGCAACCCTGGCCCACCCGGCCGAGGCCCAGATTCGGGCCAGGCTGTTGGAGGCAACCGGCATGCCGGTCGGCACGGTCCTCGGCGAACCACATATTCTGATACCGCTCGTCCGGCGTCCGGCGTCCGCCGTCCGACGAGGTGCAGGTCGCAGAGCAGGTGCGCCAGGCGGTCCCTCTCCTCCCCGATGGCGCCGCCTGACGGAGCAACCATGAACCGCCGCCGCTTGCTCGCTGCCGCCCTGATGGCGCCCGCACTCGCCCGCGCCGAGGGCCGAACCCTCCGCGTCGTCAACGCCTACAGCGCTGGCGGCACGGCCGATGTCGTCTGCCGCATCCTCTGCGCCGCGCTTGGCCCGCGCCTCGGCCTCTCGGTCGTGGTGGAGAATAGGCCCGGCGCCGCCGGCACCATCGCCGCCCAAGCCGTCGCCCGTGCCGCCGACGACGGCACGACCCTGCTCTACGACGCGACCGCGCATTCGGTGAACCCGGCGCTCTTCGGCTCCCGCCTGCCCTATGACACGCGACGGGACTTGCTGCCGGTCTTCCTCGCCATGGTCACGCCGAACACGCTGATGGCGAACAGCGTCTTCCCTGCCCGGACCGTGCCCGACCTCATAGCCCTGTCCAAATCCCGGCCTGGCGAACTCGCCTGCGCCACCACGGGCATCGGCACCGCCCAGCACGTCTCACTCGAGCTGCTGAACCACAGGGCGGGTATCGAGATCGCCCATGTCGCTTATCGCGAGATGGCCAGTGCTCGCAACGACCTGACCACCGGCCGCATCCCGCTACAATTTAGCAACGTACCGAACACCCTGCCGCTGCTGCAATCCGGCCAAGTGCGCTGCATTGCCCTGACCGGCCCGACCCCGATCGACATCCTGTCCGGCGTCCCCGTCTTCGCCGACACGCTTCCAGGCTACGAGACCTGGGAGTGGAACGGCTTCTTCGCTCCCGCCAATACGCCGCCGGGCCTCATCAAGGATTATAATTCAGCGCTGAACGCTGTCATCGCCGACCCGCCGGTGCTGGAGCGCCTCACCGGACTCGGCGCCCTTACCCGAGGCAATACGCCCGAGGAGTTCGGTATCTTCCGTGACCAGCAGATCACCTTCTTTGCGGGGATGGTGCGGATGGCGAATATCCGCATCGATTAGCCGCCCCCGCTGGTAGACTGCGGGTCCATGCCCATCATCATCTGTCTTGGCCATCTTGTCGCCGATCACACCTTCTGGGTGGAAGATGTCCCCCAGCCGCCGGCGAAGCAGGTGGCTCGGCGCTACAGCCTGGGCGTCGGCGGGCTCGCCGCCAACGCCGCCATCGCCGTGGCCCGGCTCGGCGGCCAGGTCCGCTTTTGGGGCCGCGTCGGCGATGACCGCAACGGCGCCCCGCTGGCCGAGGAGTTGGCCGGCTTCGGCGTCGATACGGGCGCCATCCGCATCGTCCCTGGTGCCCGCACCCCCGTCTCCGCCGTGCTACTGGACCCGGTTGGCGAGCGGGTGGTCATCGCCTTCCGCGGCGAGGGGCTCGACCTCGACCCGAGCATCCTGCCGATGGAAACACTCGGTGAGGCTGGCGCCCTGCTCTGCGACCCGCGCTGGCCCCGCGCCGCCGAGGCAGCCCTCCTCGCCGCCCGCCGGCTCGGCATCCCGAGCGTCCTCGACGCGGAGAAGAGCGAGGCCCGACTCCTGGCCACCCTGGTCCCACTGGTCGATCACGCGATCTTCTCGCAGCCAGGCCTGCAAATCTTCGCCCCAGGCGTGGCACCCGCCGAGGGCCTGCGCCGGGCGCTCGCCTCCGGTGCCAGGCTCGCCGCCGTTACCCGCGGCGAGCACGGCACGCTCTGGCTGGCGGAGGGGATGGAGACCCCCGCCGAAACCCCAGCCTTCCCTGTAGAGGCGACCAACACCGCCGGCGCGGGCGACGTTTTCCATGGCGCCTATGCGTTGGCCCTTGCCGAAGGCATGTCCCTGCCGGATGCGATGCGCTTTGCCTCCGCCGCCGGGGCATTGCGCGCGCGAGACGGCGAAACTCCTGACCGCACAGCGGTGGAGGCGCTGCTGCTCAGTCGCGCTTGATGTTGAGCAACGCAACCACCCCTGTCCGACGCTCCATGCCCTGCCGCAGCACCGCGCCGAAGTCCGTACCATCCGCCCCGTTCGGCGCAGCGGCTGCCCGGCTGTCAAGGGCCACCTTATCGCCCGAGCGGCCCCGAGACCGCCTGTGCCAGCAGCCCGCGTCGGCGGATCACGGCATCACCGACCGGCCGAGCGACTGCATCAGCCGGTTGGCATTGGCGAACATGGCGATGGAGTGGATGAGGTCGAGCAGGTCCAGATCGTCGAGCCCCGCCTCCCGCAGCGGCGTCAGATCGGCCGCCCCGACGGCTTCCGGCTCTCGCGTAAGTTTCGCCGCGAAATCGACGATCGCTCGCCGCCGCGGCGACAACTCCGTCTCGAGCCCCGCCTCCAGCAGCCGCTCCATCACCTCGACCTCCTTGCTCAGCTCGGCGAAGCGCCGCGCATGGACGGAGGTACAATAGACGCAGCCATTGACGATGGAGACGACCGCCGTTGCCAACTCGCGCTCCGCCCGCGGCAACCCGCGCGGCGCATACATCACGCTGTTAAACAACGCCCCCCGCTCGCCAAGCGAGGCCGGATCCTGAGCAAGGGTCAGGAAATAGGTCGAGCGCCTTTGCGCCGGCGGGCAGGCCTCCAGCGCCGCCAGCTGCTCGGGAGTCGCGCTCTCCGCCTCGACGGGCGGGATGCGCGGCTCCCAGCCGACCTCCTGCATGGTGAAGCGGGTCATGCGCGCGCCTCCTCCTGCATTGCCCGCAACCCGGCGAGCAGCGTGACCTGGAACGGGATGAAGGCGACGAGCTGCGTCACCGCCACGATGTCCTGCGACGACATCCCCGCGGCCACCAGCGCGTCGATATCCGCCTGCCCGCATCGCTCCGGCGCCTCGGCCACCATCGCCGCATAGCGCAGCAGCACTTCCGTCCGCGCGCCCTCGGGCGGCGCCCCAACCTGCGCCGCCAGCGCCTCGCACTCGGCGAGAAGTGCCGCATTCCCCTGTTGCCGCGCTACAGCCAGCGCGATCGCCGCCCGCTCCCGCGAACTGACGCCACCCGGCACCTGGGTCAGCACCAGCTCCCGCCAGGCGCCCTGCGCATGCTGCCGGATCGCCTCCCGCTGCAGCCGCAGCGCGGCGAGCGGCGAGCCTGGCTCGATGCCGAGCAGCCGCTCGACCAAATCATCCTCGGCCATGCCGTAATCCCATTCTAGCCATCCATCGCCCAACGGTCCCGGCGTGGCGAAGGCCTTGAGCGCCACATAATGCGCCGCCCGGTCCTCGACGGATACAGCCTGGGTAATTGGCTCCGCCAGCCGCTTGGCGCCAGCGGTGACGGCGGGGATGTCCTAGGTCAGCTTCCCAGGGCTGAGCGTCGCCGGGTAGTTGAAGCAATGGATGCACCACAAGGCCGGGCAAGCCCCTGCACGGCGCTCTCAGAAATCGGAACCCGGCGCCCGGTCCGGTCAGGCGGCCGGTTCCGCCTGCTTCATGCCCGCTCCCGGCCAGAACGGATCGCCTTACAGGTAGGTCTGGGGGACCAGGGGGGCGAACTCTGGCCGCCTCGCCGGATCGGCCATGTGGCCCGTGCCGAAGATCAGGAAATTCGCGGTGAAGCATCGAGCCGCCGGCGCCCGCCGGCCTGTCTGTGGAGGGGCCGATCACTTGGTCACCCGACATGGGGCTTTCTCTCCTGCGGCGCGTCGTAACCCTGAAGGCGGAGCCGATCTCGCCGCTCCCAACCAAATTGTTTGATAACCGAAATTAAAAGCTCTGCCGTGCGATGGAAACCAGCGCAAAAAAGAACGCAAACCGCTATCTTGGCTTTGATCGTTGCTTAGATGCGATTGGCCATATGCAAATCACCAGCCTCACGCTATGCAAGGCGGCAGGCGCTAAATGAAACGTTTTAGCAACAGCACTTATTGGTCCGGTAGCCACCAACACGCAGCAAAGGGCTTATGGCCCAGGGAAACAGAAATAGCCCAAGGTACAGTGTTGTACCGCTTCATCGACATTTCCAAATCACCCTCGGTGATCGGCGCCGACGGTCCATGGTGGTTCGAGTACGAATATTATCAGATCATGAAAACTTTTGCTGAAAGGCACGGCTACTCGTTGGGATATTGTGCCCGGATCTTTGCTGCCATTCTTTACGAGTGGAGCGAAGTGAATGCCGTTGTCTGTGCTGAGGTGACCGATGGTCCGCTTAAGGTGTGGAAAGGATGAGGTAAACAGGTCGAAGCCAAGCAGAATGACCCACGGGATATAGCCGCTCCGCATGGCTCGATCACGGAGTCGTCTGTCCAATACAACCGAAAGATGACCCCCATGCAGGGTCGCCTCGAAGTCTTGCAGCTTTTCATTCCAGGTTTAGGAAAGCCCTATCATAAATTCAGCTCGCTCATGGAAATTAAAAGCGTAGAGCAAATTCGAACTGATTGACGAGCTGAAAATCAGTCGAGCCGTCTCCTTCCAAAGCTTAGTCGAAACAAGTCCGACGGGCATACGAGATCGCTAAATCTTCCAGAGCTAACCATGCAGCGCTGACGGGACTTCCTGGCCAAAATAGGCCAGCTCCAGTCGGTGTGGCAGATCAGGCTCGTCTGCCCGCGCCTCCAGCACCAAGTGGCCCTGCGCCATCGCCACCACGCGGTCCGAGACCGCCAGCGCCTTCTCGATCAGCTGCTCCACCAGCAGCACCGCCGTCCCACGTTCCCGCAGCGCCCGCACCACGCCGAGCACCCGGTCCACCAGCACTGGCGACAGCCCGGCCGAGGGCTCGTCCAGCATCAGAAGCCGCGGCCGCTGCACCAGCCCCTGCGCGACTGCCAGCATCTGCTGCTGTCCGCCACTCAGCGCGCCGCCCTTGTCCTGCCGCTTCGCCGCGATCTCGGGGAAATATTCGAGCGCCTCTTCCACCCGCCGCATCCGCTCGGCCCGCGGCACGTCGTAGCCGGCCAGCAGCAGGTTGTCGGTGACGGAGATCTGGGTGAAGACCCGATGCCCCTCGATCACATGCACCAAGCCCTGCCGTACCGCTGCGCGCGGATCACTCCCCGTCAGCTCCACGCCATCGAACCGCACCCGCCCCGCACTCGGCGGCAGCAGGCCGGAGATGGCGCGCAGCAGCGTCGTCTTTCCCGCCCCGTTCGGCCCGAGCAGCGACACCACCTCGCCCGCGCCGACCCGCAGGTCGATGCCGTGCAGCACCGCGATCTTCCCGTAGCCGGAGCAGAGGCCGCTCACCTCCAGCAGCGGCTTATGCTCCGAGATAGGCACTGACCACCTCCTTGTGGACGCGGATTTCGGCCGGCGTCCCCGCCGCCAGCACCCGCCCGAGATTGAGCACGGTCACGCGGTCGCAGATATCGAAGATCAGGTCCGCATGGTGCTCGACGAGCAGCACCCCCACCCCCTGCCGGCTGATGACGCGGATCAGGTTGCCGAGCCGCTTGATCTCCTCAACGGAGAGCCCCGCCGCCGGCTCGTCCAGCATCAGGAATTCCGGCCGCAGCATCAGGGCGCGCGCAATCTCCATGAAGCGCAACTCGCTATGCTGCAACCGGTCCGCCCGCGCCTCTGCGAGCCCCCCGAGCCCGACCGCCTCCAGCGCCAGCCGCGCCCGGTCCGCCATCACGCGCTCCTCCGCCCGCTGCCTTGGCAGCGACAGCAGCGCCTCGAGGAAGCCCGCCTTGCCCTCGACAGTCGCCCCGATCATGACATTCTCGAGCACGGTCGCCTCGCCGATCATCCGCGGCGTCTGGAAGGTCCGGGCGATTCCCCTCGCCGCCCGCCCCGAAGGCCGCCCCGCCGACAGCTCCGCCCCGGCGAGCGTCATCGCCCCCTCCTGGGGCCGGTAGTAGCCGGAGATGACGTTGAGCGTCGTCGTCTTGCCGCTGCCATTCGGCCCGATCAGCCCATGCACCTCACCCTGCCGCAAATCGAGGTCGATCCCGTCGATCGCCCTGACGCCGCCGAAGGCCAGCACGATCCCCTTGAGCGAGAGCACCGCCCGCTCCCCCCGCTCCCCGATCAGCGTCCTGAGCGCCGCCTCCTGCGGCCGGATCGCGCGGTCCTCCGGTAGCGGCCGCCGCCCGCTCCGATCCAGCAGCGCCGCGATCCCGCCCGGGATCGCCAGCACGATCACCAGCAGCAGCGCCGCATAGAGAAAGGTCGACCAGGCCGCGAGCGGCGCCGCCACCTCCGGCAACAGGGTTAGCAATATGGTTCCGAGCAGTGGCCCGAGGATCGAGCCGCGCCCGCCGATCAGGACGGCGATGAAGAAGAGAAGCGACAGGTCGAAGGTGAAGGCATCCGGCGTGATGTATGTCTGCAAGGTGGCGAACAACCCGCCCGCGAAAGCGGCCAATGCGCCGGCCAGTAGGAAGACCAGCGCCAGCAGCCGCGGCTTGGCGATGCCGCTCGCCTCCGCCGCCACTTCCGAGTCCCTGATCGCGACCAGCGCCCGCCCGAACCGGCTCCGCGCCAGGTTCGCCGTCGCCCAGGTGCAGACCACCGCAACGCCGAGGCAGAAATAGTAGAACCCCCAGGCCGTATCCATCGGCGCTGGCAGGCTCGGCCCGGGGATTCCGATGCCGCCCCCCGTCACATCCTGCCAGGCGAGCGTGATCTGCGTGACGATGGTGGCGAAGCCAAGCGTCGTCATGGCGAAGTAGAAGGTCCGCAGCCTGAGCGCCGGCAATCCGACGACGACGCCCGCGACAGCCCCCGCCGCCGCTGCGATGCCGAGCGCCGCGAAAGCCGGCAGCGGTTCCATCACGGTCCCCGCCGTAAGGACACTGGCGGTGTAGGCCCCGATCGCCAGCAGCGCGACATAGCCAATGGCCAGCTGCCCGGCGAAGCCGACGATCAGGTTGAGCCCCGCAACCAGCACCCAGTAGATGCAGGCCCGCGTGGCGATCAGCGCCCAGTACTCGTTGCCCGTCAGCGGCAGCGCCAGGGCAAGCGCCAGCAGCGCGAGGAAAGGCCAGAGCTTCGCCATCCTCACACCCTCCGCGCCGCTGGCGCCCCGAACATCCCCTGCGGCCGCGCCAGCAACACGATGATGAAGAGGGTGAAGACCGCCACCGAGGAGAAGATGCCCCCCACCATGAAGTTGGCCGCCTGCTGGAACAGCCCGAGCAGCAGCCCGCCAATCACCGCCCCCCGGTTGTTCCCCAAGCCCCCGAGCGCCACGGGGATAAACCCATAGAAGTTTAGCAACGGCCCGTTGGCGAAGAAGGCCAGCAGCAGCTGCCCGCCGGCGAAGCCCGCCAGCGCCCCCACCGCGCCGGCCAGCGCGTAGCTCGCCATCCGCAAGTTCCGCTCCGGCAGGCCGAGCGCGCGCGCCGCGAAATTATCCTCGGCGATGGCGACGAAGGCCCGCCCCACCAGCGTATAGCGGTAGAGATATTCCAGCCCGAGGATGGTTGCCGCGCAGGCCACGACCGGCAGCCAGTATTTCTCGTCCCAGATACCCGCCCCGATCCCGACGAGCCTGGGGAAAGGCTGCGGCTCCGTGCTCCATTCCAGTGCCGTCGCATGCTGGATCAGCAGCGCGACGGCCAGGGTCGAGAGCACGTAGAGATGCTGGTCGAGGCTCTTCAGCACCGGCCGCACCGCCACCACCTCCGTTACCACGCCGAGCAGCGCGCAGCAGGAGAGCGTCGCCAGCAGCCCGAGCGGCACCGGCAGCCCGAGCCGCAGCACGAAGAGCGAGCCGAACACGCCCCCCAGCATCCCGAGCTGCCCCGCGGTGAAGCTCATCACGCGCGAGGTCGAGAACATGGTGTTGTAGGTGATGCCGATCAGCGCGTAGACCGCGCCCACCGCCAGGCCCGAGGCCAGGATCGAGGCGAGCATGCGGCTCAGCCGTAGCCCGGCGCCAGCGCGAAGGTACCGTTCTTCCCCGTGGACGCCGCCGACATCACCACGTCGGAGACGGGGTAGCCGTTGTGGTCCTGCGCGGTGAAGCTGTACTCGCCGAAATAGCCCGGATACTGCTTCAGCGAATTCCAGTGGGCGATGATTGCCTGGTTGCTCGTCGCCCCCGTCGCCTCCACCGCCTTCGTCACCAGCTCGACGGCATCGATCCCGCAGGCGACCCACCAGAGCAGCGTATCCTGCAGGTTCACCTTGCCCTGCAGCCGCTGCACCAGCTCCTGGTTGCGCGGCGGCAGCTTGCCGGAGGCGTCGTAGCTGCAGCTCTTGTAGCCGATGGCATAGACCTTCTCCCAATTGGCCGGCTTGTCGATCAGCGCGCCGATCTCCCCGGAGGCCAGGGCCGGATGGCCGATGAAGGGCACGTCCCAGCCCATCGCCGCCCGCGTGTTCAGCAGTCGCGCGATCATCCCAGTTGAGACGCTCCAGATAATAATCGCCTGCGCCCCCGCATTCCGAGCCCGCAGCATGTCGGGCGTCATGTCCGGCTGAGTCGCGTCGATATTCGCCTTGGTGACGACCTCCGCCCCATCCTTCTGGAAGGCCGCAGCCGAGGCATTCGCCGCCGACACGCCATAGCCCGTCGTATCGCCGATCACCGCGACCTTCTTCACCTTGGCGATGTTCAGCGTATAGCTGCGCACCGCATCGTCCCATTGCGTGTTGGAGGGCGCGATGCGGAAGGCATTCGGGTATTTCACCGGGTCGATCAGGCTGTCCACGACGCAGGGATGGATGTTCGGCATCTTCGCCCGCGCCATGATCGCGGTGACGGCCAGCGACTCGCCGGAATTGGTCGGCCCCCAGATCGCATGCACGCGGAGCTGGCTGATCATCTCCTGCGTCGCGTTCACTGCCTTGGTCGGGTCGCCCTGAGTGTCGCGGGTGATGATCTCGACCTTCCGCCCCTTCACCCCGCCCGAGTTGTTGATCGCCTCCGCCGCCCACATCACGCCGCGATTGAAGCCGATCGCCGGCGCCGAGCTCGGCCCCGTCATGGCGGCGAGCCAGCCGATCTTGATCGGCTCGTTCTGTGCGACGGCCGGCATCGAAAGGCTGGTCGCGGCGGCTGCCAGGCCTAAGCCTCGGCGAGTGATGATCATGGGTGTCTCTCCCTTATGCTTCTTCGTTCACAGCGCGATGCGCACCGGCGCCCCACGCGTCACCTGTGCAAGCAAGGCCGGATCCGGCTCCACCCCGAGCCCCGGCCCGCGCGGCACCGCGACCGTCCCGTCCGGACAGCGCACCCAGGGGTCGAAGGGGTTCGGCTCCATCTCGAGCCACAGCACCTCGACCATCGGCCGCTCGACCAGCGCCGTCGCGACATGGATGGTGGCGACGAGCCCCGGCCCGAAATACGGGCTGTGCGGCATGACGGTGACGCCATGCGCCTCGCAGAGCGCGATCACCTTGCGCATCTCGCCGATGCCGCCGACCTTGGTGACGCTCGGCTGCGCATAGTCGATCGCGCCCGCCTCGATCAGCGCCTTGAAGCCGAACAGCCCCGCCGTGTTCTCCCCCGCCGACAACGGAATCCCGTACTGCCGCAACCCGGCGAGCCCCGCCGCATCCTCCGGCGGCCAGACCGGCTCCTCCAGCCAGAACAGTCCCTCGCCGGCCAGCGACCGCGCCATCTCCCGCGCGACCGGCGGCGTCCAGGCGCAGTTCACGTCGAGCATGATCGCCGCCCCCGGCGCCGCGCGCCGCGCGGCCACCACCGCCTCCCGCGTCACCTCATGCAGCTTGATGTGCCGGTAGCCCCGCGCCGCCGCCTCCGCCGTGTTCCGCGCGACGAGATCGAGATCCCCGCCATAGGAGAGCAGGCTCGCATAGGCCGGCAGCCGCTCCGGCGCCGCGCCCCCCAGCAGCCGCCAGACCGGCTGCCCGCAGCGCTTGCCCATGATGTCCCAGAGCGCGATCTCGATGCCCGAGAAGGCATAGACGAAGGCCCCGTTCCGCCCGAGCAGATGCGTCCCGTGCAGCACCCGCCGCGAGAGCCCGTTGATGTCGCCCGAGTCCTGCCCCAGCACCAGCGGCGCGACGATGCTCTCGAGCGCCGCCTTCGTGGTCGGGATCGCCGCATGGCCGAAGGCCTCGCCCCAGCCGACCAGCCCGTCCTCCGTCTCGACGCGGACGAGCAGCACCTCCATCCGGTCCCAGAGCTGCCCGGCGAATCGTCCATGCGGCCCGCCCATGGTGAAGGGCATGGACAGGACCGAGGTTTCGACGGCCGTGATGCGCATGGACCTGAATGTTCCCCCAAGCCCTCTCGCCGGGGCCGCGGCCGCATCCTGCGGCGGCCGGCCGCGGAGTTCAACCAGGGGGGGCGGATTACCGTCCCTTGAACACGGGCTTGCGCTTCTCGGCGAAGGCGCGCTGTGCCTCCTGCGTATCCTCCGTCCCGGCCAGCGCCACGGTCTGCGACTGCTCGAAGCGATAGCCGTCCTGCAACGGCAACTCCTCCGTCACCTGGAAGGAGCGCTTGGCCGCCCGCACCGCGAGCGGCACCTTCTGCGCGATCTCGCGCGCGATGCCCATCGCCGTCTCCATCAGCGCCGCATCCGGCACGCAGGCCGAGACGACGTTCATCCGCAGCAGCTCCGGCCCGGTGATGCGCCGCGCCGTCATGATCATCAGCCGCGCATCCGACTCGCCGAAATGCCGCCGCACATGCCGCACACCCCCGGCCAGCCCGACATCCACCTCGGTCATGGACAGGAAGGCGCTCTCCGCCGCCACCAGGATATCGGCCGAGAGCGCCAGCACGCAGCCCGCCCCGATCGCCGCGCCGTTGATCGCCGCGATCACCGGCACGCCGCATTCCGCCACGCAGTCGAAACCCGCCCGCACCATTCGGTTGTGCCGCGGATAGGCCCCAGGCTTGCCGGAAAGCCCCGGCCGCTCCTTCAGATCCGCCCCCGCCGAGAAGGCCCGCCCCGCCCCCGTCAGCACGATGGCCCGCACCTCCGCCATGTCGTGCAGCGCGTCGAAGATGCCGGTGATCTCCTCGCGGAAGCGCGCATTCTGCGCATTCACCGGCGGCCGCCGCATGGTGACGGTGGCGACATGCTCCGCGATCTCGACGGTGAAGCACTCCAGCCCCTCGAAGCTCATTCCTGTACCTTTCCCGCGAATCCGATCAGCGCCCGCGCCACCGCCTCGGGCTGCTCGGGCAGCAGCGCATGCCCCGCCCGCGCGACGACGACCATCTCCACCCGCGGCCCCAGCGCCTCGCGCAACCTGGCCTCGCTCGGCACCGGCGCGATGGTATCCTCCGCCGCCGCGACATAGAGCACCGGCACCCGCTCGGCGACGCGCTTCCAGGCGGCATCCGTCGCCGCCGTCGCTGCCCGCTGCATCCGCGCGACCGGCGCATGCCAGCCGGCGAGCCATACCCGCGCATCATGCCCCGGCGCGAAATACCCCCGTTGCAGATGCCGCAGCCGCTCCGCCTCGCCCAAGCGGGGGTCGAAGCTGCCATCGATCGAGGCGCGCACCGCCGGGTCGAGCACCGTGTCGATCGAGGCCGCCAGCAACGCCACGCCCCGCACCACCGGCGCCCTTACCACCGCCATCGCCCGCGCCACCCAATTGCCGAAGGCATGCCCGGCGACCACCGCCGGACTGCCGACGCCTGCCGCCGCCAGCGCCGCCGCCGCATCCTCGGCGAGGTCGTAGAGCGTCAGCCCTTCCATCGGCCCCTCGGAGCCGCCGATGCCCCGTGGCTCCGGCCGCACCACCCGGAACCCCGCCGCCGCCACCATCGGCGCGACCGCATCGAAATCCTCCGCCCCCCGCCCGAGCGAGGGCAGCAGCAGCACTGGCGCGCCCCTGCCCTCCGCCTGCCAGGCGATCCGCGCCGCGCCATGCGCCGCAACCCCCCGCTCCATGGCCGCCTCCCGCTGCTTTCCCCGCAGCATCGGCTCGGGCATGCTCCTCGGCAACACGCAGGGGGAGGACCCGATGCCAGAGGACGCGCTGCCGGCCCGCTTCGGCCCCCTGCCGCTCGGCATCGCCCCCATCGTCCCGACGCCCGGCTACCCGGGCACCTTCACCCACACACCGAGCCAGCCCCTCATCCGCCGCCCGCCCGGCCGCACCGAGGTCACCGGCCCGCTCGCCCTCCACCACAAGCTGCCCTGCGGCGAGGCCAACCTGGCGGAACCCACCCCCGGCCGCCCCGCCCTCGGCCAGCTCATCCACATCGCCGGCCAGGTGCTCGACGAGGATGGCCGCCCCATCCCCGACGCCGTCGTGGAGCTCTGGCAGGCCAATGCCGCCGGCCGCTACGCCCATGCCAACGACACCCGCTCAGCCCCGCTCGACCCGCATTTCATCGGCAACGGCCGCGTCCGCACCGATGCCGAGGGCCGCTACGGCTTCTTCACCATCCGCCCCGGCGCCTATCCCGTGCCCGGCGAGGCGGTGTGGTGGCGCCCGCCCCATGTCCATTTCTCCGTCCTCGGCCCCGCCACTCTCTCCCGCCTGGTGACGCAGATGTTCTTCCCCGGCGACCCGCTGAACCCGCTCGACCACATCCTCATGGCCGTCCCCGGCGCCGCCGCCCGCGAGCGCCTGATCGCCCGCGCCCTGCCGCCGGCCGAGATCGGCTCCGGCTGGCTCGGCTACCGCCACGACATCGTCCTGCGCGGCCGCCGCGCCACGCCCACGCTGCCATGACGCCGCTCTCCTCCCACACCATCGGCCCCTTCTTCCCCGCGGCCTTCTGCCGCGAGGGCGACAACGACCTCACGCGCATCACGCCCGACGCGCCGCCCAGCCGCCGCGGCATCCCCATCCGCCTGCATGGCCGCGTGCTGCGCGAAGGCGGCCTCCCCTGCGTCAACGCCATCCTCGAAGCCTGGCAGGCCGATGCCGCCGGCCGCTTCCGCCACCCCGCCGACCCGGACTGGCAGCAGGCCGACCCCGATTTCCTCGGCTGGGGCCGTGCCCGCACGGATGCCGAGGGCCGCTACGAGTTCCACACCCTGCTGCCCGGCGGCTTCCTCGACCGCGCCCCGCATCTGGACCTGCTGGTGATGGCCTCCGGCCTCATGCAGCCGGTGGCGACGACGCTCTTCTTCCCGCAATTCGCCGAGGCCAATGCGGCGGACCCGGTGCTCGCCCTGGTCCCACCCCCACGCCGCCGCCACCTGCTCGCCGCGCCCGACAATGCCGGCGGCTACCGCTTTGACATCCTCCTCCGCGGCAGCGCGGAGGAGGAGACGCCCTTCTTCGAGAGCTGAGCCGGGTCACACCCCGCCCTCTTCATCCTCCGTCGGCATCTCGCAGCGATTGTGGATATGCGTCGCGGCCACCGCCGCATGCCCCATCCCGACCACGATCTGGTCGAGCCCCCGCACGATGTCGCCCGCCGCATAGAGCCCTCGCACCGTGGTCTGGCAATGCTGATCGACCAGCAACGCCCCCGATTCATCCCGCTCGGCACCGAGGCTCAGCGCCAGCTCCGACCGGTAATGCAGCCCGAGCGCCGAATACAGCACCTCGAACCGATGCTCCGCCCCGCCGCCGCGCAGCGCCGCGATCCGCCCGTCGCGGATGTCGAGCCCCGTCACCGGCTCCTCCACCAGCCTGATGCGATGCCGCGCCACCACCTCGCGCTCCGCCTCATCCAGCGCGAGCGGCCGGCCGAGCGTCAGCAGCGTCACATCCCCCGAATAGGTGCGGGCGATGAAGGCCGCCTCGCCCAGCCCATGCGCACCATGGCCGATGACCGCGATGCGCCGCCCGCGCGACTCATGCCCGTCGCAGATCGGGCAGTAGCGCACCAGGCCGCGCCGCACCGCATCCGGCAGGTCGGGCAGCTCCGGCTCCACATCCACCGCTCCCGTCGCCAGCATCACCCGCCGCGCCGCGACCGTCCGCGCGCCGCCGTCCACCGCCTCCAGCACCGCGGCGAAGCCCCCCGCCTCCCGCCGCAACCCCGTCACCCGCGCCGGCTCCGGCCGGATGCCGTACCGCGCCAGATGCTCCCGCTGCAGGTCGAGGATCTCCGTCCCCGGAATGCCCCCGGCGAAGAAGGGGATGTTGTGGCTCGCCGGAATCCAGGCCGCCCGCGGCTCCCCCGCATCCGCCACCAGCACATGCCGGCCGAAGCGCGCGAGATAGAGCGCCGCCGTCAACCCGGCCGGCCCGCCCCCGATGACGAGGCAATCCACCTGTTCCACCTGAAATCCTTCACGCCCCGCGGCAGCGCAACGCGCTCTGCGGCGGAAGTTCCGGATGGTTGCGCGACGCGGGCGAACGCAGCCCCACCGCCCGAGTTAGGGCGATGAACCGAAGGAGCCACCACCCATGCCGGACGCCCCACCGGACCCCGCAGGCGGCCCGCAGCTGCGGACCATCGCCATGCCGCGCGACGCCAATGCCTCGGGCGACATCTTCGGCGGCTGGACCCTGTCGCAGATGGACCTCGCCGGCGCCGGCTATGCCGCCGAGCGCGCCCAGGGCCGCGTCGCCACCATCGGCATCGAGGCCATGCGCTTCCTCCGCCCCATCCTGGTCGGCGACGAGGTGAGCTGCTACTGCACCCCCCTCCGATGCGGCGAGACCTCGGTCACCGTCAAGGTCGAGACCTGGGCGCGCGGCCGCGGCCAGGGCCGCCGCCCGGAGAAGGTCACCGAAGGCGTCTTCACCTTCGTCGCCATGGACGAGCACGGCCATCCGAGCCCGCTGCCGCCCGAATCCCAAGGAGCCACGCCATGACGCTGTTCACCATCGAGGTCGCCGGCCGCCCCCTCCTCGTCTTCCCCGAGAAGAGCACCGAGGCCGCCGAGGAACTCGCCAACAACTCCATCGGCCCCGACCTGCAGGATTTCGAGGAGGATGGCGAGCCGCTCTGGGACGGCGAGGAGCCCCTGACCGTCCGCGCCGCCAACGAGCAGGAATCCGCCCTCTGGGACCAGGGCCTCGCCGAGGCGAAATCCTCCGGCGACTCCGCCGATTTCGACCCCGACAGCTACGCCGTCCTCCTCGTCGAGGTCGATGCGGAGGATGGCGACGAAGAGGACGAGGCCTGATGGCCCGCCAGTCGGTCGCCGACCTCATCGCCGACACGCTGCACAAGGTCGGCGTCCGGCGCATCTACGGCCTGGTCGGTGATTCGCTGAACGGCCTGACCGACAGCCTGCGCCGCAAGGGCGAGATCGACTGGGTGCATGTCCGCCACGAGGAGACGGCCGCCTTCGCCGCCGGCGCCGAGGCGCATCTCACCGGCCAGCTCGCCGTCTGCGCCGGCAGCTGCGGCCCCGGCAACCTGCACCTCATCAACGGGCTCTACGACTGCCACCGCAGCCGCGTCCCCGTCCTCGCCATCGCCGCGCATATCCCGACCGGCGAGATCGGCAGCGGCTACTTCCAGGAGACGGACCCTCGCCACCTCTTCGCCGAATGCAGCCACTATGTCAGCCCGGTGGCGACCGTCTCGCAGATCGGCCGCGTGCTCGACACCGCCATCCGCGAGGCGATCGGCAAGCGCGGCGTCGCCGTCATCGTCATCCCCGGCGACGTGGCGCTGGAGGAGGCCGAGGAATCCTCCCCCTCCCGCTGGATCGCGCCCGCGCCCGCCATCGTCCAGCCCGACCCCGGCGAGGTCGCATCGCTGGCCGAGCTGCTGAACGGCGCCGGCCGCGTCACCATGCTCTGCGGCGGCGGCTGCGCCGGCGCGCATGACGAGGTGGTGGCGCTGGCCGGCGCGCTGAAGGCGCCCGTCGTCCATGCCCTGCGCGGCAAGGAGTTCGTCGAGTACGACAACCCCTACGATGTCGGCATGACGGGGCTGATCGGCTTCTCCTCCGGCTACCATGCCATGATGGAGTGCGACACGCTGCTGATGCTGGGGACCGACTTCCCCTACCGGCAGTTCTTCCCGACCGAGGCCAAGGTCGCGCAGGTCGATATCCGCCCGGAGAATCTCGGCCGCCGCGTGCGCCTCGACCTCGGCCTGGTCGGCGACGTGAAGCAGACCATCGCCACCCTGCTCCCCCGCCTCACCCCGCGCGAGGACCGCCGCTTCCTCGACCAGGCGCTCGCCCACTACCGCGACGCCCGCCAGGGCCTCGACGAGCTCGCCGTCGGCCATCCCGGCCGCAAGCCGATCCACCCGCAATACCTGGCCCGCGTGCTCGACGAGGTCGCCGCCGAGGATGCCATCTTCACCTGCGATGTCGGCACGCCGACGGTCTGGGCCGCCCGCTACCTCAGCATGAACGGCAAGCGCCGCCTGGTCGGCTCCTTCTGGCACGGCTCCATGGCGAACGCGCTGCCGCAGGCGATCGGCGCGCAATCCGCCTATCCGGGCCGGCAGGTCATCTCGCTCTCCGGCGATGGCGGCTTCGCCATGCTGATGGGCGACCTGCTGACGCTGAACCAGCTCGACCTGCCGGCCAAGATCGTCATCGTCAACAACGGCACGCTCGGCTTCGTCGAGCTGGAGATGAAGGCCGGCGGCTTCCTCGACGCGGGGACGGAGCTGAAGAACCCCGACTTCGCCGCCATGGCCCGCGCCACCGGCATGCATGCCGTGCGCGTCGAGGACCCCGCCGAGCTGCGCGGCGCCCTGCAGGAGGCCCTCGCCCATCCCGGCCCGGCGGTGGTGGACGTCGTCACCAACCGCATGGAGCTGAGCCTGCCGCCCAAGACCACCTTCGAGCAGGCCAAGGGCTTCGGCATCTACCTGGCGAAGGCCATCATCAGCGGCCGCGGCAGCGAGGTGGTGGAGCTGGCCCGCACCAACCTGCTGCGCTGAACGCAGGCCGGGGGAGGACACCCGCCCCCGGCTTTCGCCTCAGTTCCGCCGCGCCGTCTCCGCCGAGCTGAGGATGAAGGCGCGAATCTGCAGCACCTGCGCCTCGTCCAGCCGCCCCGCGAAGCGCGGCATCCCGCTCCCGAGGAAGGCCCCTTCGAGCACCACCTTCGGCAGCTCCTCCAGCAGCTCCCGGTGCGCATAGCCGAGATTGGGCACGTTGCCGCCGTTGTTGACGCCCGGCGACCCGTGGCAGCCGGCGCAGTTGGCAACATAGAGCCCTGCCCCCGCCTGCGCGTCCTCGGCCTTGTAGGCGATGCCGCCGACCAGCGGCCGCCGCTCCGCCTCGACCACTGCCGGCATCGGCGCCGTGCCGCCGACGCGGAAGGTATAGACCCGCCCCGGCGTCACCCGGTCCGTGGCCCGCTGCACGATGCCATAGACCCCGCCCCAGCCGACCGCGATCGAGACATACTGCTCGCCATCGATCTCGTAGGTGGAGGGCGCCGCGACCACGCCGGAGCTCACCGGCACCTCCCACAGCTTCCGCCCGTTGCGCGCGTCATAGGCGATGAACCGCCCATCCGCCGTGCCCTGGAAGACGAGGTTGCCCGCCGTCGTCAGCGTGCCGCCATTCCAAGGCCCGCTGTAGTCGACGCCCCAGGCCTCCTGCTGCCGCACCGGGTCCCAGGCGACCAGCCGGCCGAAGGCCTTCGCTTTCGGATCGACCGCATTGAGGTAGAAGCCGAGGTTCCACCCAGAGGCGCTCTGGAAGCGCATCGGCGAGTTCGCATTCATCCGCCAGCCCTGGTCGGGCGAGAGGGTGAGCGGCACGCCGTGCACCGGCATGTAGACCAGGCCGGTCACCGGGTTGAAGGACATCGGGTGCCAGTTGCGCGCCCCATAGGCGGTCGGGATCGCCTCGAAGGGCTGGTCTACGCTCCGCGCCGCCGGGTTCTCGATCGGCCGCCCCTCGTTGTCGTAGCCCGTCGCCCAGTTCACCGCGGTAAAGTTGCGCGCCGAGATGAACTCGCCCGTCTGCCGGTCGATGACGAAGAAGAAGCCGTTCTTCGGCGCATGCATGACGACCTTGCGCCGCCGCCCGTCGATCTCGAGCTCGGCGAGGATCATCGGCTGGGTCGAGGTGAAGTCCCAGTGGTCACCCGGCGTTTCCTGGTAATGCCAGACATACTGGCCCGTTTCCGGGTTCAGCGCGACGATGGAGCCGAGATAAAGGTTGTCGCCGCCCGCAGGGCTGCGCAGGTTGCGGTTCCAGGGCGAGCCGTTGCCGGTGCCGACATACATCAGGTTCAGCTCGGGGTCGTAGGTCATGGTGTCCCACATCGTCCCGCCACCGCCGGCCTCCCACCAGCGGCCGGCTGGGTCCCAGGTGCGCATGGCCCGCGCCATGCTCTCGTCCTCCGGCGGCTTCGAGGGGTCGCCGGGGACGGAGAACCAACGCCACTTCTGCTCGCCCGTCGCAGCGTCATAGGCGGTCAGGTAGCCTCGCACGCCATATTCCGCCCCGCCATTGCCGATGACGACCTTGCCGGCGAAGACCCGCGGCGCCCCGGTGATGGTATAGGCCCGGCTGCGGTCGATGATCGTGTCCCGCTCCCAGAGCTTCTGCCCCGTCGCCGCATCGAGCGCGAAGAGCCGCCCGTCATAGGAGGCGACATAGACCGTGCCCTGATGAACCGCGACGCCGCGGTTCACGACGTCGCAGCACCCCCGCTCGCCATGCTCGCGCGGCACCTCCGGGTCGAAGGTCCAGAGCGGCTGCCCCGTCTTCGCATCGACCGCGTGGACGATGCTCCAGGAACCGGTGACATACATGACCCCGCCGACGACGAGCGGCGTCGCCTGCACCCCGCGCCGGGAGCCGAGGTCGTAGGACCAGGCCAGCCCGAGCCGCCCGACCGTTTCGCTGTTCACCGCGCGCAGCGGGCTGAACCGGTTCTCGGAATAGTTCAGCCCATAGCTCGGCCAGTCCCGCCCCGTGGCAGCATTGGCGATGATGCTCCGCTGGTCGACGGCACCCGTCGCGGCGCGGATGCGCTCTGGCGTCAGGCCTTGCGCGCCGGCCGTGCCGGCAAAGGCGCCGGCAAGCAGCGCCGCGAGTGCGGTGCGGTGCAGGGGCATGGACATTCTCCCTTCCTGTCCGGACCTTGGGGCCCGTTGCAAGGAAGCCTAGGCGCTCGTATACCCGTAGCGCAACCGGCGCGTGTGCCGCGCTACAGGTCCAGGCGGCGCGCAGCCAGCCGGCAGAACCATGCATGGATCACCGGCAGCAGGGCAACGAAGCCTGCCGCGACGAGCAGCGGCGCCGCCGGCACCTCCGTCACATCACGTGCCCATCCTGCCGCCGGCGGCAACCCGGCATGGCCGACATAGAGGCAGGTATAGAACAGTCCCATGCCGACGGCCCTGTTCTCCGGCCGCAGCGCCGCGGCCGGCAGCGCCATGATCACCCCGACCGGCAATCCCATGGCGAGTCCCGCCACGAGCAGCGGCCCGGAGCCGAAGCCAAGCCCCATCAAGATCAGGCATGCCGTCCAGAGCAGGCATCCGCCCGCCATCAGCAACACCGCTGGGACACGCCGCTGCGCCAGCATGCCCCCGGCCTGCACCGAGGCGACCGAGAGCCAGGTCGCCGCCCCCACGGCCAGCCCCGTCTGCGCCGGCGTCAGGCCGCCCAGCACCAGGAAGGTCGGGGCGAAGCCGATCGTCACCGCGAGACTGCCGTTGAGCCCGCCCCACAGCGCGCCCGCGAGGCAGACCAATGCCACTTCCCGCCCGGAGATGCTCCCCGCCACCACCGCGACGCCGGCGCCATCATTCGGATGCCTCCGATAGCCGAGCCGCAGCAGCAGCAGCGCCGCCAGGGCCAGCGCCCCCGTCGCGGCGAAGCCCGCCCCCCAGCCCGCCACGGCGGCGAGCGGCCCGAGCCCAAGCTGCGCCAGCCCGATCCCGATCGGGAAGGAATTCACGAAGATCGCCATGGCGAGTACGATGTCGCGCTGCCCGGCGAACCAGTCCGTCACCATCTTTGCCATCAGCACGTTGAGCAGCACCGCCCCCACCCCGCCGAGGAGCCGGCCCGCGGCAAGCCCCCCGAAACCGTTCGCCAGGCTGGCGAGGACCCCACCCAGCGCCATCAGCACCAGCCCCGCCGTCACCACCCGCATGTCGCCGAAGCGCCGCCCGAGAGCCCCACCCGGCAGCGCCAGCACCAGCCCCGGCAGGAAGTAGAGGCCGATGAGCGCCCCAAGATCGGCCCCGCTCAGCCCCAACTCCTCGACCAGCATCGGCGAGACCGAGGCGACGGACTGGAATTGGAAGCCAAGGCTCGTCCGTGCCGCGGTCAGCACGGCGAGCGCCCGCCATCTCGGGTCCATCGGCACCTCCATCCCCGGCGATGCCACAGCTTCGCCCGTGCCGGCCCCGGCGCCAATGCGAAACCGTGGCCACCGGCAGGGGCCGGCCTTGTCCACCGTCTGGAACCAAGCTTGCCGACCTACGCTTCCTTCCGGCACGCGGCCCTAGAGCATGGTCGCCGAAGGCTGGGGCCGGGGGCGTGAATCATGCGACGACACAACAAGCTGAACCATGATTCGCGATCCGGTCATTGCGGATCATGGTCCTGAGGAGAATCCAGCGCCATGGACGACATCGAGAAAACAACGATCCGCAAGGTGATGTGGCGGCTGATGCCCTTCCTCTTCGTCTGCTACTTCGTCGCCTATCTCGACCGGGTGAATGTCGGCTTCGCCAAGCTGCAGATGAACGCGGCGCTTGGCCTTTCGGAGGCCGCCTACGGCCTCGGCGCCGGTCTGTTCTTCATTTCCTACTTCCTGCTCGAAGTCCCCTCCAACCTCGCCCTCGACCGCTTCGGCGCCCGGCTCTGGATTGCCCGGATCATGGTCACCTGGGGCATCGTCTCCGCCCTCTTCGCCTTCATCGGACCGATCTCGGCGATGACCGGCCTTTCCAACGAATGGGTCTTCTACATCCTGCGCTTCGTGCTCGGCGCGGCGGAGGCTGGGTTCTTCCCGGGAATCATCTTCTACCTCACGCTCTGGTTCCCCTCGGTCTACCGTGCCCGCGTGGTCGCCCTCTTCATGCTGGCGATCCCCTTCTCCTCCATCGTCGGCGCCCCGGTCTCTGGCGCTCTTCTGAACCTGTCCGGCGGCGGCCTCGATGGCTGGCAGTGGCTCTTCATCCTGGAGGCGATCCCCTCCATCCTGATGGCGGTCGGCGTTGTCTTCTACCTGACCGACCGCCCGGCCCAGGCAAGCTGGCTCGCGCCTGAGGAACGCAGCTGGCTTCAGGAGCGCCTCAACGCCGAGCACGAGCACAAGCAGGCGGCCGAGCATATCAGCATCCGCAAGTCCCTCAGCGACCCGCGCGTTCTGGCCTGCGCCTTCGTCTATTTCTGCCTGAACGCGGCAAGCTACGGCGTCGCCTTCTTCCTCCCCACCATCGTCAAGGGCTTCGGTGTCAGCAACTTCGAGACGGGATTGCTGGCTGCCCTGCCCTTCGTCTTCGGTGCCATTGGCATGGTGCTGCTCGGCCGCAACTCCGACCGCACGCTGAAGCGGCGCGAGCATGTCTGCTTCGCCATGATCCTGGCCGCAGTCGGCGTGGCGGGGGCCGCGCTCGTCTCCGCGCCGGTGCTGGTACTCGGCCTGCTCTGCCTGAGCCAGATCGGTGTCTCGGCGACGCCGCCGCTGCTCTGGCCGATCCCGAGCGCCTTCCTCACCGGCACCTCGGCTGCGGCTGGGATCGCCGCCATCAACGCCATCGGCAACCTGTCGGGTTTCGCCGGGCCCTACATGATGGGCTACCTGCGGGATGCGACGGGCGACTTCACGGCGGGCCTGCTGGTGCTCGGCGGCGTCACCCTGGTCGGCGGCCTCGTCGCTCTGACGCTGAAGGTCAGCACCCACCTCGAGACGGCCGCTACGGCCAAGCCTGCGGCCGCGCTCTAAGCGCGGCCTATGGAGGTGAGGGAAAGCCTGGTGGCGGAGGGGATGGGATCCGAACCCACGATAGAGGTTGACTCCCTATAACGGTTCAGCAAACCGAATCAAGAACAAGGTGCCCCGGGGCGTTTTCGAGACTTCGGGGCAACTCAATGCTGTATGTAGCGCATGGGGCGCATCCGGCGCGCTGGTCGCATAGGTGGTGTCCTAGTTGAGACAGCACCTGTTCCCGCTCTATCCTCTGCTTGGGACTGCCTGGGCGCTCCCGGGCTATGAACGCTGTCGCCGTGGGGGGGGGCCTTCCCTACCCCATCCGGAACGTCGGTCGGAGCCTCGGGCATAGCTCAGGCCCGATGCGCCGCCTGCTACCGGCGCAAAAGCCCAGCGAAGGGGAAGTTAGCCCTATGCCAAGCATCCTTGCCGTCGCTACTGCTCGATCAGGACCTTCGCCTCGGCGAGCGTGTTGAACACCTCGGTGTTCAGTAGCTCGCCGCGCAGTTTGCCGTTGAAGCTTTCCCCGTATCCGTTCTCCCATGGGCTGCCGGGCTCGATGAAGGCGGTCCTCGTGCCCACGCCGCTGATCCAGCCCTTCACTGTGGCTGCGAACTCGGGCCCATTGTCCGACCCAACATGGCCTGGGATGCCACGCAAGATGAACAGGTCGGACAGCGCATCGATGACATCAGCTGCCTTGAACTGGCGCCCAATCCGGATCGCCAGGCATTCGCGGGTGAACTCATCGGCCACGTTCAGCATCCGGAACTTGCGCCCGTCCCGGGTGCGGTCCTCGACGAAGTCATAGGCCCATACGTGATTGGGGTGCTCGGGCCGGAGCCGCCGGCAGGAGCCATCGTTCAGCCAGAGCCGCCCACGCTTGGGCTGCCGGGCAGGCACCTCCAGCCCCTCCGCCCGCCAGATGCGCTCCACCCGCTTGTGGTTGCACCGCCAGCTCTCGCCCCGCAGCAGGGCCGTGATCCGGCAGTAGCCGTAGCGCCCGTACCGCTGGGCCAGGCCAATGATGCTCTCGGCCAGCGCCGCTTCGTCGCCGGCTGCCCTCGGCACCTTGCGCTGCACCGAGCGGTGCTGCCCCAGCACCCGGCAGGCAAACCGCTCCGAGACGCCCAGCTTGTCCATGACATGCTCGACACAGCCCCGACGACGCGCGGCGCTCACCAGTTTCCCGAGGCAGCTTCCTTCAGCACCAGCTTCCCCAAAGTGAGATCGGCCACCGCCAACCGCCAACCGCCGCCTGCCGTTCTCCTGCTCCAACAGCTTCAGGCGCTTCACCTGATCCAGCTTCAGGCCGCCATACTCGCTTCGCCACCGATAGTAGGTCTGCTCCGTCACCCCGATCGTCCGAACCGCCTCAGACGCCGTCTTGCCCTGCGACAGTAACACCCCAACCTGCTGAAGCTTGGCCACGACTTCTTCCGGTTTGTGGTCCTGACGGGGCTGGTGCTCGCCGAGGTTGAACTTGAAGACGAGGACCAGGAGCTCCTCTCGCCCAAATGGCTTAGCCGCGAGGTGACGGGCGGTCCGGCGTACCGCAAGGCGGCCCTGGTGAAGCAGGTACTCGCGAGCGCATCGCCTCGCCGTTCCTGATATTCCATACCCGTCCAGCCTGCGGCACAGAGCTTGGGGAGGCGGCAGAAAAGCCCCAGTGACAATGCTAGTCGAAGCTTCTCAGAGGTCCTTTCTTCGCAGTTAGACGATTGACCTGAACTCCGTCTCAGACACCGGGAGTTTCAGCGGCGCCTCTAGAGCGGTTTCCCGCCTGACTGAATCGCTTGTGACCCCACGGGCTGCGCGGTGGTGATTCAGTAGCGCCCTGGCTGGAGGGGCGATGCGGATGTCCAAGGCGCTGTCGGTCGATTTACGGGAACGCGTGGTGGCGGCGATCGCGGCAGGGTCGTCCTGCCGGGCGGCGGCGGTCCCGCTTCGGGGTAAGCGCGGCCAGCGCGGTCCGCTGGGCGGCGCTGATGCGGGAGGCGGGCTCGGTCGCACCAGGACCGCTGGGCGGCGACCGGTGTTCGGCGCAGATTGAGGCGCATGCGGCGCTGATCCTCCGCCTCGTCGACCAGAAGTCGGACATCACGCTGCGGGAGATCCAGGCTGGATTGGCCAAGGCTGGTGTGTCGGCCGGCATCGGCACGCTGTGGCGCTTCTTCGACCGGCGCCGAATGACGCGCAAAAAAAGACCGCCCACGCTGCGGAGCAGGACCGCCCAGACATCTTGAAGCAACGCTGGGCCTGGTTCGAGGCGCAGCCTGATCTCGACCCAGACCGGCTGGTGTTCATCGATGAGACCTGGGCCTCGACCAACATGGCCCGCACCCACGGCCGGGCACCTCGGGGCGAGCGGCTGCGGGCCGCCATCCCGCACGGCCATTGGCTGACGACCACCTTCGTCGCCGGCCTGCGCAACACCGGCATGGTCGCGCCGATGGTACTCGATGGGCCGATCAACGGCTCGCTCTTCCAGGACTATGTCGAGCAGGTGCTGGTGCCCGAACTCCACACGGGCGACATCGTCGTCATGGACAACCTCGGCAGCCACAAGGGCGCCGGCGTCAGGGACGCCATCGAGGCTGCAGGTGCCAACCTGCTTTACCTCCCGCCCTACAGCCCAGACTTCAACCCAATCGAGCAGGCCTTCGCCAAGTTGAAGGCCGCGCTCAGAACGGCAGCCGAGCGCAGCCTCGACGGGCTATGGGCCGCCATCGGCCGCATCATCGACACCTTCACCCCTGCCGAGTGCGCCAACTACTTCGCCGCCGCCGGGTACGATGCAGACTGATAGGAAACCGCTCTAGGTGTGCCGGCAGTTCGGAGATCAGCAGCGGGACTTCGCCACGGTCGCCACCACTGGCGGCCTAGAAGCCATCCCAATAGGCGAGTTCCGTTGCCTCGGGGGTGGCGTCCAACGTCTTCTCCGACACGCTTGATACCAACTCGGTGTTGTCCAGGCCACTCCACAGATCAGCGAGGCAATCGGCGAGATTTTGCAGGCCTTCATGCCCGAGTTGCGCGGCCAGGTTGCGCACCGGACTCGCCATCGGAATGATGGCGGATCTGGTAGTTGCTTAATGCAGTCATCTCCAGCGGACCGCTCGCTGGTTTCATCGAGACCAAGAAGTACCTAGCTGCCCACCACAAAGTCAGCTGTACATCAAGCGCAACGCTGTCTACCGCAATCGCGGTAACCGCCATATGGATACCGACGTAGGAGAGCTTGGCAGGCCAGTCTACTTTGCCGGGCGGGACATCAGCCCGGTCTGCCCGATGCTGTCAGGTTCATCCCGATCCGGGATAGCCCGTGCCAGCAGCGCTGCAATCCTGGTGCTGAAGGGTAGGAAAACCGCTGCACCAGCGACATTGAAAGCAACGTGGGCGTTGGCAATCTGATTTGGCACCTCGCCGCTCGTGAACCGCGCAAATGCAGCGAGCCAGTCAATCAGCAGCACACCGATCGTCACGGACACAACGTTGAACAGCAGATGGAACACTCCAGCTCGCACCGCGTGACGCGAGCGACCTACGGTCGCGACCAGAGTGTCCGAGCAAGTGCCGATCTCGGCGCCGAGCATGATGGCAAGGCCGGTCGGCAATTCGATCAATCCTTGCCCGGCCATCACAATCACCACGCCCAAGGTCGCTGAAGACGACTGGATCAGCAGCGTGAAGGCCGCTCCAGCCAACACCCCGAGCAGCGGCGTGCTCATACTCTTTATCCAGTCCAAGACGACTGAATGGTCGCGCAGCGGCTCCACAGCGTCGCTCAAGACGTGCAGGCCGAATAAAACCAACCCGATGCCGAGCAGCGCTGTCCCCCAGGCTTTGAAGTCGTCCCTACTGGAAAGGGCACGAAGCAGCAGGCCCGCCAGCATGATCACCGGTGCGTACTCGTCCACCCCTAGGGCGAAGATCTGCGAGGACACGGTGGTGCCGATGTTGCTGCCCAGGATCACAGGCAGTGCCTGGGCAAAGCGCATCAAACCGGCGTCCACCAAGCCGATAAGCAGGATGATGGTTACGGAGGAGGAGTCCAGCAGCGTAGTAGCAGCAACCCCGGTCAGGAGGCCGCGCACCGGCCCATTGGTGGCGCGCCCAAGAAGCGATTTTACCCGCTCGCCAGCTGCCTCTCGCAGGCCTTCTGCAAGCTGAGAGACGCCGAACAGGAACAGCACCAGCCCGCCCAAAAAGCCCATGGCGAGTTCGACCCAGTCCACCTCCGGCCGACTGCCCCCGTCCTGCGCCCAGGCGGCCCCGCCGAGGAGGCAGAGCGCTAGGCCAAGGGCGCTCCGCGGGAGCAGCATATGGCGCATAGGTGTGATTCCCGGATCGGTGGCGGCAACTTGTGCCCTATCACGAGGGTGCCGTTAGGATTCGCTGGACTGACAGGGTTCATTGAAACGTCTTCGAAGCCACGTCGCATGGTTGTGACGCAAACGCGCGACGTAGCTGAGTGTGCAGTCCCTTGTGGTTCCGTTTCGGAATGCCGCTACCACGGCAAAGAGCATGGCTCGCTCCGGGCAGCGGCGACGGCTTGAAGCGACGGAGTTTTAACGGTGACGAAGCGATGGACAGCGTGAGCGGGGTTGGGCATGTTCCTGCTTTGTTCGCGGGAGTCGCGCATGGAGGAAACTTTGAGCCCCGGGCGTGTGCGCCCCGAACCTGATCCACAGGCGGCCACCTACCTGGCCGATACCGGCGCCACGCAGGCGTACCTGGAGGGCTACGTTCGCCAGCGTTTCCTTTGGGAGCTCGACGAAGAGGAGACGGTCATCCGGAGCCTGCCATTCTACGCGACGGGCACTGGCGCAACCTTCGCCGCCATCGCCGTCGCGGCCCCGCAACTCCGGCAGGCGGCGCCTAGCTTCGCGGTGCCTATCGCCGCCGCCTTCGCATTCGACGTGGTGCTGGTTGTCGTTTCCATAGCCTGCCTACTCGCGGCGCTCGTCCGGCGAGGCGTGCTAGACGTCGCGCCCGAGGCGGAACTGCTTCGGTCGGCGGGGCAGGTGGCACAGGACACGAGGGAGCAATTCGCGGACGCGACGCCACAGGAATTAGAAAGCATCATCCTTGCCAGGGTGCGCGGCAGCCTGGTCGCGCAGATGATTGTCGCAACCTCCCGCAATCGGGAGGCGAATCGGCAGAGGAAGACCTGGAGGAACCGGGCCTTCGTAGCGCTCGTCGGCGCGTTGCTGCTGACAATCGGCGGGCTCGTTGCTACGTTCGCGGCCGGAGGGCTCAGGTAGATGCTCAAGGCGGTATGCGATATCGCTCCCGAGGAAGCGCAAGACCCCGAAGCCGCAGGCGGGAGGACGCGCCCGCGATGGAGCGAGTTCCCAAAGATGGTTGAGGAGGACCGGGGTAGCCCGACCTCTGTCCCGCCAAGGCGCCCGTCTGATACGAGAGAGCTTCGTGATCTCACTGACATTGCGATCTCGCTCGGGAACCCGCGCGCGCGCTGATCCTGCCCTCATGGGATGGCGGCGGGGCCAAGCCCGACCTGCTTCTGTTACCCCGACAGCATAGAGCTACGGCTGCGCTGCCAGCCAAACGAGTGTGCTGCAGCCGGCTGGTAGCAGACCGGCCATTCGCCAACCAGCTTGTCAGCTTTCGCCACACGGGCGCTCGTAGGCCGCCGCTCCGCCTTCGGCCAGATCCGGCCTTGGCTGCTGAGCGCTCATCTCGGTCGTCGGTTACATGCGCCGCCCTTCCTGCTAGCGGACGTGGCGTACTCGGTTCTGGCGAAGCGAGCTGGCGGCTGCCACCAGACTTCAGCCTCCTAAGCCTTGGACCTTCAATCCCGCATCACCTCCAGGAAGGCACGGAATGCCGCGCTTGGCTGGCGGCGGCTCGGATAGTACAGGTGGTTGGCGGCCAGCACCGGAGCCCATCCCGGCAACACCTCGACCAGCGATCCGTCGGCCAAATACGGAGCAGCCTGGAGGCGCAGCAGGCACACGACGCCGAGCCCGGACAGCGCCGCGTCGCGCATCAGGTCGGCGTCGTTGGTGATGAAGGTCTCGGGTACTGCACGTCCGAACATCTCGCCATCGCGCGCGAACTCCCAGCGGTGGAGCGCGCCTGACGAGGTATGGCGGTAGCTGATGCACCGATGCGCTCCGAGATCATCGGGCGTCGCTGGGCTGCCATGCTCCTCGAGATAGGAGGGTGTCGCCGCGAAGACGAGTTCCATCGGCTCGCTGATCCGCACCGAGATCATGTCCCCCTGCAAACCGCCCGCGTGCCGCACGCCGCAGTCGAACCGCTCCGCCACGATGTCGACCAGCCCGTCGTTGACAGCCAATTCCACCGCAACGTCCGGGTAGCGCTGCGCCAGCGTCGCGAGGCGAGGCAGGACGACATGGACAGCCGCTGGCCGATGCGCGTTGACGCGGACCCGCCCCATCGGACGGTCGCGCGCCTGATCGAGCTCGGCCAGCATGTCCTCCACAGAGGACATCGCGGGACGCAGCCGCAGCAGGAGCTGCTCGCCTGCGCCCGTGGGCGAAAGCGAGCGGGTGGTGCGGTCCAGCAGACGGATACCCAGCCTGCCCTCCAAGGTTCGCATGGCATGGCTCAGCGCCGACGCCGACAGGCCAAGCCGGGTTGCTGCCCTGGCGAAGCTGCCTGCCTCCACGATCTCTGCAAACACGGCAAGGCCCGACCAGAGCTCGCGATCCATTCCTGAAAATCCTTCAGCAACCCATGCGTCCCCGAGGCACTAATCGACCCCTGAGCCGCAGTCCATCTTCGGCACTCCGCACGGAGAGGAGCACCCGGTGAACCTTCAGACTTACCGCCCGCTTGGCCGCTCGGGCCTCCTGGTCAGCCCGCTGGCCCTGGGCACGATGACCTTCGGCACAGCGCGGTGGGGCGCCGACGAGGCTGGCAGCCGCGCCATCTTCGAGCGATACGTTAAGCTGGGCGGCAACTTCATCGACACCGCGGACGTGTATTCCGGCGGCCGCTCTGAGGAGATGGTCGGCCATTTCGTCGCCGAAAACGGCCTGCGCGACCGGATGGTGATCGCCACCAAGTCGGGCTTCGCCACGGGCCAGGGGTTTCACCAGGGCGGCAACGGCGCGCGGCACATCCACGCGGCGGTCGAGCGCTCGTTGCGGCGGCTGCGCATGGACTTCATCGACCTCTACTGGATCCACATCTGGGACGGCATCACCCCCGCAGAGGAGCTGCTCCAGACCATGGCGGCGCTGACCCAGACGGGGAAGATCCGCTACTGGGCCATCTCGAACACGCCCGCCTGGTACGCTGCGCAGCTCGCCACGCTGGCGCGGATGCGTGGCCTGCCGTCGCCCGTCGGACTGCAGTACTTCTACTCGTTGGTCGAGCGCGGCGTAGAGAGCGAGCACGTCCCTCTGGCCCAGGCGTTCGGCATGGGATTGGTGCCGTGGAGCCCGCTTGCCTATGGCCTGCTGACCGGCAAGTATAACCGTGCCGCCGTCGAGGCCGCCGCGCCCCGGCAGGGCGGCGTGCCGAACCAGGCACAGGCGGACGGTCAACGACGCCCGGAAGGCGACAAGCGGCTGGATGGCGACAACCCATTCGGCGACACGCTGTTCACCGACCACAACTGGACCATTGTCGAGACGCTGAAGCGCGTGGCGAATGAGATGGGCGAGAGCCCGGCCCGCGTCGCGTTGGCCTGGGTGGTGGGACGGTTGGGCGTCGCGTCCACGTTGATTGGAGTAAGCCGCGCCGAACAAGTGGCCGACAACGTGGCTGCGCTCGGCGTAAGCCTGGCACCTGACCAGTTGAAAGCGCTCGATACGGTGAGCAGGGGCGATCAGAAGTTCCTCTACGCCCTCTTCCAGCCAGCTGTTCGCAACCAGGTCGTATTCGGTGGCGCCGACGTGCGTGGGTGAGCAGCCTCAGCGCAGCGATCGGAGTCCGCTATCCGAGCTTGCTGTCCCGAAGCGGCCAAGCCGCGTTCGGCCAGATCAGGTCAGGAGACGGTGACCTCACCTACCAGTTCACGCCCCGGGTGATGGAAATGCCGCGTGATGGGGATGCCGCGTCAGTGCCGCGTGATCTGCCCCATCGGGGCGAAGTTCACCCGCAGCAGCATCAGTACGCTCATCAAACGCATGCGTACTCCGACGGGAGTATTGACCTGAGTTACCTCCAAAGTCGCTGTTGTAGACCTCCCAGTCGTAAGCGTCGGCCACCTGCACAACCTTAGAGCTCTTTTGAAAAATCAGGGATGAGCGTTTCTGCGCAGCAGGATGGCGGCCATGGCGATAAGGATCATGGCCTCGGAGACGTCGAGGCGTTGTTCGTAGTCGCGGACGAGACGGCGCTAGCGTGTCATCCAGCCAAAGGTGCGTTCCACGACCCAGCGACGCGGCAGGACTTTGAAGCCTGGTTTGCTATTGCAGCGGCGGACGATTTCGATGGTGAAGTCGAGGAAGGCCGCTTTGTCCATGAGCTTCAGCCGGTCATAGGCGCCGTCGGCGAACATGTGCTTGACCCAGGGCCAGCGCTTGCGGATGCCGTCCAGGATCGTCTGGGCTCCGGCACTGTCGGAGATGTCGGCCGGCGTCAGGTTGACCATCAACAGCCGTCCGTCAGTATCGACCGCGATGTGGCGCTTGCGGCCCATAACCTTCTTGCCGGCGTCATAGCCTCGCCGCGCTCCGGCCGCCGGAGCCTTGACCGACTGGCTGTCGATGACACCGGCGGACGGGCTCGCCTCGCGTCCCGCTCGCTCCCGGTCACACATCAGGGCCAGGTCGTGGATGGTCTGGAACAGGAAGCAGCGCATCAGCCGCCGAAACCACCAATACACCGTCTGCCAAGGACCGAAATGAACGGAAAGCATCTCCCACCCGCAGCCTGAGCGGACCAGGTAGCGAAGCGCATTGATGATCTCCCGCAAATCCATCTCTCGCGGTCTGCCTCGACGGCTTGGCCCCGGCATCAACGGTGCGATCTGCGCCCACTCCTCGTCCGTCAGATCAGACGGGTAGCGCCTCGTCTTCCTGGCAATCTCGGCCATCCGGCCGCGGCTCCGCTTGGTCCACATCCCAAGCGTGAATCACGCCACAGCCTTCAAGGAAAGCCCACAAACCGATTTCTCAAAAGGGCTCTCAGCGGCCTCGGATTGTTGCCTTCTGGCCCCTGTAACACAGGTTTCTCACAGATGGATTGAAACTCGCGTAACATCTGCCAGGATGAAGGGGCGCCACGATGAACTTTAGAACACCTAAGCTTCGGAACCTTCAACCTCCTAAACCTCAACGAACCTGGCTTGCCCATCTACACCGACCGGGTGGGCTGGTCGGAGGAGGAATACGAGCGCAAGATTGCCTGGACGGCGTCGAATATCGTCCCGCTCAGGCCTGACATCCTCGGTTTTCAGGAGCTCTGGCACCGCTCATCCCTGAATCGCGCCCTAGAGGTCTCCGGGCTCTCTGCCGAGTATGACCTGCTCGCGCCGCCGAACGCGGATGGCGGGCGCATCGTGAACGCGGCCATCTTCCGCAAACGGATGCTCGATGGCGAGCCCGAGTGGATCTCGGACTTCCCAGACAAGTTCCGTCTGCACAGCTCTGGCGACGACCCGCAGACGCCCGCCATAGAGGTGCAGATCACCAGCTTTTCTCGGCCGGTGCTGCACTTCCGCGCAAGGGTGCGTCAGGATCACGATCCAGTCCACGTCTATGTCTGCCACGTCAAGTCCAAGGCCCCAACACAGGTTTGGAGCGAGGAGTGGTTTAAGAAAGATGAAGTCTACAAGCCGCATAGGACCAATCTGGGCGCGGCGCTCTCCACCATCCGCAGAACGGCAGAGGCATCAGCCCTGCGCTTCATCTTGACAAAACGCATGAAGGATTCGGAGACGCCCGTCGCCGTTCTGGGCGACGTCAACGACGGACAACACAGCAACACGGTGAATATCCTGACGGAGCAACCGCGCTACCTCGTCGGGGATTCACGGGGCGGTGGCGACACAGCCCTCTACACCGCGCAGACCTTGCAGGAGTACCGGAACACTCGCGACGTCTATTACACGCACATTCACCAGGACATCATGGAGTCCCTGGACCACATCCTGGTCAGTCAGGAATTCTATGACAACAGCCGCAAGCGCCTCTGGATCTTCGACGGCATGACTGTGCGGAACGACCACCTGGACTCCGCGGACCACAAAGCGGACGGGACGAGTGACCATGGTATTGTCTGCGCCCGGTTCCGCTACCGACCAGCAAAGGCGCTTTGATCTCTAGCGCACTTAGCCGTGGGAGCTCAGACGCGTTTGCGCTTCCGCCACAAAGGCAATCGCCGAGTGCCCTTCGGTTAATATTTCTCAATGCGCCGCGCTTAAAGCGGGCATGGGCGACGCGCTCAGCGGCTGGAACTCGCCCTCACGCTCTTCGATTCTGAAGTGCGGACGTCCTATGTGGATGCGCTACGCAATCCGGTCCTTGTCTATCCGACTTGCGACTCCTTGCCGTACGGGTCAGCCGCAGGAGCGTGACATCCAGTTACGGAGCGGTGTGCGGCTATCCCATTTCGGTAGGGCGCCGTCGTGGCGGCTGCCCCCTGCCGGAACGCAGCAAATGCGGCTATGCCGCGGGCCTCATCGTTGGGACTTGAGTCATGGTCAACGCAGCTGAAGCCGTCGAGGAAGCTAGGGGTAACAAGCGCGTCGCGCTGCTGATCGCGGCACTCGCCTTGGCTCTCGCGCTCACCGAGGTTGCTGGCGACGACGCCAAGACGGAAGCGCAGCTGAAGAACGTCGAAAGCGCCAACCTGTGGTCGTTCTTTCAGGCGAAGACGGTGCGTCAAACGACGCTCCGTGGCCTTTCGGACCTACTGCCACTGATGACCCCGCGTCCCGGGCGCGAGGACGATGCCGAGCGGATGCTGGAACGGTGGCGGGCTAGCATTGAACGCTGGGAGAGCGAGCCGGAGACCAATGAGGGGCGCCGGGAGCTGATGGCCCGAGCCAAGCGAGCCGAGGAGGAGCGTGACGAGGCCATGCGCCTCGACGGTCGCTTCGATGCGGCATCTGCCCTCCTACAAGTCGGCATCGTCATGGCCTCCGCCGCCATCATCACCGGCACGGCCATCCTGATCTGGGCGGGCGCGGCTCTGGGTGGGGCCGGGGCGCTCCTGTCATTGGCTGCCTTCCTCGGCTTCGCCTGACCCGGCCGTTCTCCAGGAGCTGGTGCTGGCCAGCCAGCATGGACCGGCTGGTGCGTTTGCTTCGGGCTCCTGGGCCGATTCCGCAGCCAACAGGAGCGCTGAACTGCCCCGGATTTGCCGGAGGCTTCAAACCTTGAGAGCTTGGAGCCATGACGAAGAAGACGTCGAACCGGTTTTCGCCTGAAGTGCGGCAGCGAGCGGTACGGATGGTGCTGGACCACGGGGGCGACCATGCATCGCAGTGGGCTGCGATCGGCTCGATTGCAGGCAAGATCGGCTGCACGGCCGAGACGCTGCGGAAGTGGGTGCGGCAGGTCGAGCTGGACCAGGGGCAACGGCCTGGAGCGACGACCGAAGAGCGTGAACGCATCAAGGCGCTGGAACGCGAAGTCCGCGAGCTGCGGCAGGCCAATGAGATCCTGAAGAAGGCGTCGGCCTATTTTGCGATGGCGGAGCTCGACCGCCGGTCAAAGCCATGATCGCCTTCATCGACGATCATCGGGCAGCCTACGGGGTCGAGCCGATCTGCAAGGTGCTGCGGATTGCCCCGTCGACCTACCACGCCCATGCTGCCGTCCGGGTGGATCCGGCCAAGGGCTCAGCCCGCGGTCGGCGCGATGCTGACCTCTGCGCCGAGAACAGACGGGTCCATGAGGCGAACTTCGGCGTCTATGGCGTACGCAAGGTTTGGCGCCAGCCCCGCCGCGAGGGCATCCCGGCAGCCCTCTGCACGGTGGCCAGGCTGGTGCGCCAGATGGGCCTGCAGGGCGTAGTCCGCGGCAGGTCGACCCGTACGACAGCGCCGGACAAGGCGACGCCGTGCCCGGCCGACAAGGTAAACCGGCAGTTCCAGGCGCCACGGCCGAACCAACTCTGGGTGTCCGATTTCACCTATGCTGCCACCTGGCAGGGCTTCATCTATGTGGCCTTCGTCATCGACACCTTCGCCCGATGCATCGTCGGCTGGCGGGTATCGCGTACCGCCCATGCGAGCTTCGTCCTCGATGCCCTGGAACAGGCGTTGCACGACCGCCGTCCGCTAAAGGGCGGTGGCCTCGTGCATCACAGCGACCGCGGGGGGCAATATCTCAGCATTCGGTACACAGAGCGTATGGCGATCGCAGGCATCGAGCCCCCCGTCGGCAGCGTCGGCGACAGTTACGACAACGCGCTGGCCGAGAGCATCATCGGCCTGTTCAAGACCGAGGTGATCCGGCGGCTCGGGCCCTGGCGGTCGCTCGAAGCCGTCGAGTTCGCCACCCTCGACTGACTGGACTGGTTCAACAACCGACGCCTCCTCGAGCCTATCGGCAATATCCCACCCGCGGAAGCCGAGGCGCGCTACTATGCCAGCGAGCAGGAGGTTGCGCTGGCAGCCTGACTCAAACTCCCTTGCCTCCGAGAAATCCGGAGCGGTTCAACGCACGCGTCCCTCAGCCGTCTGTGCGAACGGGACGGCGCCACCATCGACCGCACGTTGCGGGTTCTGCTCGAGGCGGCGCTCCGCGACGCACGCAGCGGGCGACGCTACTGACGCGCCCAGCTGAAGCGGCTGCGCCCTGGCGGGCGGCCGTGGGACGCTGAGGGCCACTCCGGCGCAGCACGCAAAAGCCAGCAAGGAATTCGCCACGGCCTCGCACGGCTCGGGCGTGGGCTGTCTCCCATGCGCGGCGCTGCGCTGGTGATTTGCCCGCCGGGGGTGGCGGCGCCAAGGTCCCAACAGGTGGCGCCGGGTCTGCACGACGGCGTCCGCGCGCCCGGCGCCAACAAGGAAAAGCCCCCATGCCCGAGAAGGATTCTCCGCGCTCCGGCCACCTGCCCGCGCTCCTGCGCGCCCGGAAGGAAATCCCCCGTGTCGCGCGGCCCCGACGGCGGCTGGCTGCTGGAGCTGACCCGCGGGCCGGACGGGAAGTTGGAGATCGCTTACGAGTGGGTCGGCGGCATCGTCCGGGTCACCGGACGGGCCATGCTCCGACATCCGTTGGGACATGTGGTCCGGCCGGTTCCCGTTGCCGTCGGCGAGGAGGACGCCGGGGTTCTGGGTCCGGAGCTCATAGGAATCCTTTGGTCGTAGATCTGGGCTTGGTGGCACGGCAGAAGGAGCTAGGACGGACGCGTCCTGCCGAGATGGCGGAGAGCGGGGGTACTGTCGTGCCGCGAGCCACGCCGCCTTCGACATGTCCTGACCCGCAGGGAGGGTAGAGCCGCCTCCCCGTAGCAAGCCACCCAACCGCGGACAAAAAGGCGACGGGAACATAAGCCCGGGCTGCGCAGACGAGCATCAAGGCTCAGCGGGCTGCGAGGCTTCGCTGCAAACGCGCGATGGCGCCGGGCAGTCCGCGGACCTTCAGCACCCGGCCATTCTCGTCATACCCCTCCGACAGGACCCGCGCGCTCTCGTACACCTCGCCGATTAGCCCTTGCTTCGCGTAGGGCAGCACCAGCACATCCTCCACCATGGATACCTCAAAGAAGGCGATGATGGTGTCCCGCAACGCTCTGACATCCTCAACCGAGTGAGCGGACAGGGGGATCGCGTCCGGATGCTTCTCGACCAAGGCGGCGCGCCCGGCAGCGTCCACCTGGTCCATCTTGTTCAGCACCAGGCGGGACGGCACCACATCCGCCCCGATCTCGCGCAGCACGCTGCGGCTCACCTCCAGCTGCGCCTCATAGGTCGGGTCCGAGGCATCCACGACGTAGAGCAGCAGCGATGCCTCCAACGCCTCCGTCAGGGTGGAGCGGAAGGAAGCGACGAGGTCGTGCGGCAGCTGCTTGATGAAGCCGACCGTGTCCGAGACGAGCACCCGCGGCCGGGTTTCCGGTTGCAGGATTCGGACGGTGGTGTCGAGCGTGGCGAAGAGTTTGTCTTCCACCAGCACTTGGCTGCCCGTCAGGGCTCGCATCAGGGAGGACTTGCCCGCGTTGGTATAGCCGACCAGAGCCACCCGCAGTTGGTCCCGCCGGGCGGAGCGGCGGTGGTCGCTGTCCCGCTGCACCGCTTCCAGCTGCTCCTTCAGTTCCGCGAGCCGATCACGGATCTTGCGGCGGTCGAGGTCGAGGTTGCTCTCGCCCGCGCCCGGCCCCTGCCGCCGCTCGCCGCCGCCCGACGACTCCCGCAGACGCGGCGCCACGTATTTCAGGCGCGCCATCTCTACCTGGAGCTTCGCCTCACGCGTGTTGGCGTGGCGATGGAATATCTCGACGATGATGCCGGTACGATCGAGCACCTGGGCGCCCGTCGCCCGCTCCAGGTTGCGGATCTGGCTGGGAGAGAGCTCGTGGTCGACGATCACGAACTCTGGCTTGCGGACCGTGTCCGTCTCCGCCTCGGTCGAGGGCGCCGTCTCCCCGGCACCTTCGAAGCGCTGCCTCGCCTTGGCCCTCGGGGGCGGCGCCATGGAGCTGCCCACGCCGGTGCCGCCCGTGAGCGCCGCTAGTTCCGCCAATTTGCCGCTTCCGAGCAGCGACCCGGCGCCGGTGCCCTCGCGCTTTTGGGACACCGTACCGACCACCCCGTAGCCCAGTGTCTTCACCAAGCGTCCCAACTCTTCAAGGCTGGCCTCGTGTGCGACGTCGTCTACCTGAGGCGTTTGGATGCCGACTAAGACTGCGAGCGGAACAGGGGGCTTGGTTTCCATGGCGATTGGGTAGCACGGATTGAGCCGATACCTCGAGTCTCGGGCGGATCGCTCCCGTCTGTGCAGCGCGCAGGTGCCAGGATTCCACGGAGGGGATTATCTCAATCGTACGTCTTGTTGTTTCATCATCACGGCAGGGCTGCTCGCCATGATAGGGAAGAACATACACGCCAAAATCCGGTCAGCCTGTCTCAGAGCTCGCTTTACAATGAGCGTGGAACGGCCGCACTCGACCCACTGCAGACTCTCGCCACCCTTCTGATAGTGCCTCCACCTTTCCCGAAAAGGATGGATAATCGGGAATGGCGTTGGCTTCTGACAAGATGAACAGGCAGACGTCAATTCGCGTGCGTACTGCCTGCCCCCGATCAACTCCGCCAGTGCGGTGGGTAAGCAGCGTCATAGCCCCGCATTGTTTCCATCCGCGACAGCCATGCGCCCAACGCTGGCAGACGCGCGCCGAGGTCTTCGAGGCCAAGCCCCATATCCATGGCTTCCGGACGCGCCGCGACCCGTCGCAGCATTTGTATGTTCGGCAAGGCAACGATGTCCGCTGCGGTGATGTTGTCACCCGCCAGATAAGGCGTGATCGACAAAGCCTGCTCCATCCAGCCAAGCGCCTCGACCGCGCGAGCCGCCGACGCTCGCATCGCGTCGGGATCATCCTTGGCACGGCCGCGCAACAACGGTCGGACGATCTCCACGTCGAACAAATCTCGCGTATAGTTCTCGAACTCGTTCACGCGTTGCCAGACGCAGCCGTGCTCCTGCGCTGTTTGTCCGAGCAGGGGCACGGCGGGATGCGCGCGATCCAAGAAGGCGATGATCGCCACGGATTCGTACAGCGCCGTGTCGCCAGTCTTCAGGACCGGAACCTTGCCGCGCGGGTTCAGCGCGAGGAATGCGGGCGCGCGATGTTCCTGCCTGCCCGCATCCAGGCGGCGAGAGACATACGGCACACCTTTGTATTCGAGCGCCAACTGTACTCGCCACGCGTAGGGGCTGCCGCTTATCCAGAAGAATTCGTGATCCATCGTTGAGCCTTCCACGTTCATAGTTCTACCCTGTACCGGTCAGTGCGTGTGTGAGTGTCAGCAGATGTGATCGGTACTTGTCGCCGGACCTTCTATGTCAGGCCACAAAGCGGACGACTCCTCCGTCCACCCGGAGTGCGGCGCCGCTGGTCGCGGATGCCTGCTCGGAGCAGGCGTAAACGATCATGTTGGCGACTTCGTCGGTCGTGGCGAAGCGCTGGATCAAGCTCGTGGGGCGGAGCGCTTGCAGGAAGCCCTGCTCGGCCTCCTCGACGGTTATGCCCTTCTCCGCTGCCTGCTTAACCATGTGATCGCCAAGGATCTCGGATCGGGTCGGTCCCGGAAGCACCGCGTTGACCGTGACACCCGAGCCCGCGACTGCTTCGGCGAGGCCGCGCGAGACGGCGAGCTGCGCGGTCTTCGTCATGCCGTAGTCCAGCATTTCCTTGGGCGTGTTGACCGCGGACTCGCTGCTGACGAAGATCACGCGTCCCCAACCCTTGCCGACCATGCGCGGCAAATAGTGGCGCGACAGGCGCACGCCGCTCATCACGTTGAGCTGGAATAGGCCAAGCCATTCCTCGTCGGGGATGGCCGCGATGTCGTCGATACCGTTATAGTCTCGGAGAGACGCCGTGCCGACGTTGTTTACGAGAATGTCGGCGTAAGGCGCCTGCGCGATGAAGGTGTTTGCCCCCTCCGCAGTCGCAAGATCGGCGGCGATGCCGGAAATGGCGCTTTGCGGAAACGCAGCGCGCATCTGCCGCATCGCTTCATCAACCCGCGCCTGGGTGCGACCATTGATGATGACCGAGGCGCCTGCCCGCGCCAGCCCTTCGGCGGCCGCTCGGCCGATGCCGGCGGTGGAGCCCGTCACGATGGCCGTGCGGCCGCTCAAGTCGATCCTCATGAGTCTGCCTTCCTGGTTTGGCGCCGGTCACCCTTGAGGATGCCGGCGCCATGGCCTCAGAGTGTGATGCTGGCCGCCCCAAGGGCGCCGTCGATGCGCTCATCGACTTCGCGCTTCGTCGCGGCCCAGGCGGGGACTGTGTCCAGCAAGCGTTGCTGCCAGGCGACAAGGTTGGGGAACTCGTTGAACGGCACCTTCGTGCGCTCGTTCTGCGAAAAGGGGGCCGCGATATCGAGATCCGCTAGCGTTAAATGATCGCCCACGATGAAGCGCCGGTCCGCGAGGTGCGCATCCAGTACGGCTCCAGCAGCGCGAATCTTGGCGAACGCCAGGTCGACGATGGTCTTGTCCTGGGGCTGGCCCATGAGGCGCTTGCCGATCCGCTCATCGAACGTGAGCACGGAGAAAACCCTCCACTGCTCTCCCGACCAGAACATCCACTGCAGCACTTCGTACCGCTCTTGCGGCGTGGCGCCGAGCAGGTCGCTGCCAACCTTCTCCGCGAGGTAGATGTTGATCGCTGACGCCTCGTAGAGGACGACGTCGCCGTCCACCATCACCGGCGTCAGGCCGTGCGGGTTTAGATTCTTCAAGAAGTCGGGCGTGTGGCTCTCACCCTTAAAGAGGTCGACATACACGCGCTCGATGTCGACGCCCATGATGGCTGCTGCGGATGTTACGCGACGCAGGCTGCCCGAACCGGGATCGCCATAGATCTTGATTGCCATTGGTAGACATTCCTTCTCTTGAGTTGATGAGGGTGCGCAGGTCCGGACGCCGGCACGCAGCCGATCAAGCACCGGCAACAGCTCGGACGGATCGGGGCGCCGCGTGTAGTCGGGGTTGACCTCGGCATAGGCGATCACGCCATCCGTCCCGATCACGTAGCGTGCTGGCAAGATCTAGGTTATCCGTGAAGGCGGGTGTATCCACTTGCCTTGGACAACACTTATCCGAGTATCAAATGAGTGATCGATGGCAGGAGATGGCTGTTTTCGTCCGCGTGGCTGAGAGCGGCAGCTTTTCGCTTGCGGCGCGCGAATTGAAGCTCTCGCAACCCTCGGTATCGCGCATCGTCGGTACGCTGGAAGCGCGGTTGGACACGACGCTGCTGCTGCGCACCACTCGCAGCATCTCGCTGACGGAAGCCGGCACCTTGTATCTGGAGCGCGCGAGGTACCTCCTTGCGGAGATTGAGGAGGCTGAGCAGGCGACCCGCGGCGTGGACTCGCTGCACGGCGTGATCCGCCTCGCGATGCCCGTGCTCTATGGCACGCGCGCGGTCATTCCGGCGCTTGCGACGTTCCTGGCCCGGCATCCGGATCTTCGGGTCGAGATGATCATGAGCGACGCGCGCCAGAACCTCATCACGGACGGAGTGGATCTTGCCATTCGCCTGGGCGTCGGGTCGCTGGATGACTCCACGTTCGGCGCCCGCAGACTTGGCGTAGTTGAGCGACTGGTTGTCGCGGCACCAGCCTATCTCTCAGTAAGGGGAATGCCGGCCAATCCGGCAGATCTCGCCCAGCACGACTGCATCGTCCAGCATGGCCTCTTTGGTCGCGAGAGCTGGCGCTTTTCGCACAATCAGACCGTCACCTCCGTCGACGTCTCCGCGAAGCTCTGGATCAACTCAGCGTTGGGGGTGCTCGGGGCCGCGGTCGCGGGGCTGGGCATCGCGCTGGCGACCCGGGTGATGGCAGGAGAGGAACTGCGCACTGGTCAGCTTACACAGGTGCTCAAACCGCATCGGCTTGATCCGGCCGAAGTTTATGCTGTTTTTCCGGCGGGTCCGCGGCCATCAGCAAAGGTCCGTGCAATTGTGGATCACCTCGGAGTGTCGCTCGGCACTCCGGGGTGATCAGAACTGAGCGCTGTTGCTGTCAGATTATTACCAAACATACCTGCAGCAAAAAGGTGACGCCGCAGTATGCCAAATCCACGCTGCTCGGTATCGCTTTCCCGATATCTGTTCCTGAATCGGTTTTCTCCAGACTGGCAAACTCACATGGAGAAACGGGAACCGCTTAGATACTGGAACGACCCGCCGGGCTGACTGACTGTGCGAAAAGGCTGATTGCGGTCCAACGCGTTGCAGCATTATGGGTCGAGGCAGCCATGCGGAACCCCCGTCAGCATCGATATCCGAAGGACCTCTCCGACGCCGAGTGGGTGGCGCTGGAGCCGCTGCTCCCGCCACCGACGTCCAACGGGCGGCCACTCAAGTGGCCAAGGCGCCTGATGGTCGAGGCAGTCTTCTATCTTGTCCGCTCGGGATGTGCCTCGCGGATGCTGCCCTCGTCCTTCCCGCCCTGGCCGACGGTGTTCACTCAATTCCGAAGCTGGCGGATCGACGGTACGCTGCGCCGCATGCACGACCGGCTGCGCGCGCTCGCACGCGAAGCAGCAGGACGGAATGCTGAGCCATCCGCCGCGATCATCGACAGCCAGACGGCGCGGGCTACGGGTGTCGGTGGCCCAGCGCGCGGCTATGACGCGGCAAAGCGGACCGCAGGCCGCAAGCGGTACATTCTCGTCCATAGCGCAGGTCTCGTCCTTCTCGCCCATGTCCATGCCGCCAACCTGCATGACCGCCTCGACGCCCAGGCCCTCATCGGCCAAGCCAGCCCTGGCGAGCTTCCGAGATTGGAATTGGTCTGGGCTGACGGCGCCTACGCCGGCACCTTCGCGCGCTGGCTCGAGGCCGGGCGGGGTTGGCGTGTCGAGGTGTCGAAGCACCGCGACCGCCATCTCTGGCGCTACGGCTTGGCAGGGAAACCGGAGGGCTTTCAGGGCATACCGCGCCAGTGGGTGGTAGAACGGACCTTCGCTTGGCTATCGCGGTCGCGCCGGCTGGCGCGCGATTACGAACGCCTGCCTGCAACTGCCGAAGCCATGATCCATGCAGCGATGTCGCGCATCATGCTCCAGCTTATCGCCGCTTGACCGGCATTTCCACACAGTCAGTTAGCCCTAATACCGTTGACTTATGCCGAGGGCGGTTGGGCTTCGTCGAACAGGCCTGACCGAAGAAGGCCCGATCGGCCGTTCGCCTGCAATCCAAAGTCACCGGTATTGAACCTAGCCCCAGAGGTGGACCCATGGCTTCCGTGTAGGCTTCGTCACTCTCTAGCCTGCGGTAGTCCTCGTGGGCGCTACCGCAAAGGGCAGCACCGTTCGGCCCATTTCTCCTTTCCAGGAGGCCACCAGGCATCTAGATGACCGGACTGGGTGCGGACTGGACTGGCAAGAGCTGGCCGCAAGCGGCCGGTCCGCTCCCAATGCGGAACCGCATCAAAGCGGACCTAGCGATCGAGATCATCGCCCTCCTTGCGCCTCGGCCGCCATCCTTGCGAAGCGCTGAGCTGCGATTAGGCTACCTGCCATGGTTTCAGCCGAATCTTCTCGACCTCAACTAATCAACGCCCGCGGCACCTTCACGCCGCTCGGCGTGTCCCGCTCGTCGCCACGCGTCGCAGCGGCTGCCGCGGCCGCCTTGGCCGATTTTGCGATCATGGAAGATCTGCAAGCCGCGGCGGGGGCCGTGATCGCCCGTCTGAGCGGAGCGGAAGCTGGGACAGTCGTACATTGCGCCGCTGCCGCCATCACGCTCGCCGTGGCTGCCACGATGACGGGGACTTCCCCTGATCGGGTGGCGGCCCTGCCCGACACGCTTGGGATGCGCAACCGCGTTGTGCTGCCCGCCACACACGCCGTCAATTATGGCCATCCCATTCAGCAGGCTGTGCGCCTGGCGGGGGCGGTGCCGGTAATCGTCGGCGCTTCGAAGCTTTGCACCATTGCGGAATTGACACCAGAGCTGGAGCACCCCGACGCTGCCTGCCTGTTGCTGGTCTCATCGCGCCTCGTACATGGAGAGGAGCCAGACCTCGACAGTGCGGTGGCAGCTGCCCACTCCCGTGGCTTACCAGTGATCTTGGACGGCGCTGCGCAGGACTTCCGGATGCGTCAGTTGCTGGCGACCGGCGCCGATCTTGTGCTGGTCAGTGCGCAAAAGTACCTGGGCGCCCCGACCGCAGGGCTAGTGATGGGGCGCGCGAACTTGGTTGCGGCCGTCCGTGCCCAGGAAAAGGGGATCGGGCGTGGGATGAAGGCTACGAAGGAAGCCATTGCGGGCGTCCTGGCTGCTCTCGCCGAACGAGAGGAGTTGGACATTGCCGCCTGGGCCGCGGCCCAGGCCCGCATCGTGGATGAATTCACCGCACGCGCCGGGACGTTGCCCGGTCTTGCGGTATGGGCCGAGCCCGATCCCACCGGCCTGCCCTTCCCACGGGCGCACCTTCGGGTCGACCCCGACCGAGCCGGGATGGATGCACCGGAGTTGGCGATGGCGCTGCGGGCAGGCAGACCATCGATTTGGGTGATGGATCATCGCGCCAACTCGGGAGAACTTGTGTTCGAACTCGTTGCGCTGCGGACAGACGAAGTAGAAGCGATTTTAGATCGCCTTGCGGCGCTCATGGCCTAACCTCTTCCGCCGAGGGAAAAACCAGAATTTTGCTTAGCTTCGCGGTCCATCCGCTGCCGTCAGCAAATTCGAACAACGCGCTGTCCGCTCTCAGGATGGCGGGCAGCGGCACCTGTTGCCCGCGTTGGGCGCTGAGCAGCCTCAACGGATCGCACACCTATGTCTGCTTTCCACCCCTCTCGAACGTTCATTGATTATTCGAATCGGACTCTTACAGCTGAGGTGGCCGTTGGCTCGGCTTGTCGCTAGCAGACTGCTATTCGAGGAAGCTGCGAAGGGCCCGCGAGCGTGAGGGGTGCTTCAGCTTCCGCACTGCCTTGGCCTCAATCTGGCGGATGCGCTCGCGGGTCACGCCGAACTGCTGACCGACCTCTTCCAGGGTATGGTCGGTGTTCATCCCGATCCCGAACCGCATGCGTAGCACCCGCTCCTCGCGCGCCGTCAGGCTCGACAGCACCCGGGTGGTGTTCTCCCGAAGGCTCGACTGCATCGCCACGTCGTCGGGCGAGACCGCATCCTTGTCCTGGATGAAGTCGCCGAGATGGGCATCCTCCTCGTCCCCCACCGGGGTCTCTAGGCTCACCGGCTCGCGGGCAATCTTCAGCACCTGCTTAATCTTGGCGACCGGGATGCCCATCCGCTCGGCCAGCTCCTCGTCGGTCGGCTCGCGCCCGAGATCGTGCATCATCAGGCGGCTGGTGCGGTTCACCTTGTTAACCGTCTCGATCATGTGGACCGGCACCCGGATGGTGCGCGCCTGGTCGGCAATGCTGCGGGTGATGGCTTGACGGATCCACCAAGTGGCGTAGGTCGAGAATTTGAAGCCGCGGCGGTACTCGAACTTATCGACCGCCTTCATCAGGCCGATATTGCCCTCCTGGATGAGGTCGAGGAACTGCAGGCCGCGGTTGCGGTACTTCTTGGCAATGGCCACCACCAACCGGAGGTTGGCGTTCACCATCTCGATCTTGGCCGCCGACATCTCCCGCTCGCCGCGGGAGACGGTGGCGTAGATGTCGCGGAACTCAGGCAGCAGCAACCCAGTCTCCTCGGCCAGGGCGTCTATCTCGGCTCGGAGGGCCTCGGCCTCGGCGCCATACCGGATGGCCAGCACCTTCCAGCCCTTGCCGGGGCGCGCCTCCGCTCCCTGCAACCAAGCCCCGCCTGCTTCGGCGCTGCGGTAGACCGCGAGGAAGCTGTCCCGCTTCACGCCCGCTGCCTCGGCCAGCCGCAGCAGACGGCCTTCGGTCGTGGTCAACCGCCGGTTCAAGGAGCGCACACCCTCGAAGAGTTCGGCTACCCGGTTGGCATGCAGGTGCAGACTGGCAATCAGCCGGGCCAGCTCGGCGCGCCCTGCGGCATAGACCGCCTCCTCCTCGGCGCTGAGCCTGCCGCCGGTTGCCTCGGTCGGCAGGCGCCGGGCCTGCAGCTTGTGCAGGTGGCCATGGACCGTGCGGATGCCCAGGAGGATGGTGAGCACCTCCGGCCGGGCCTTGTCCTCGCTCGCAGTGATAGAGAGAGCCGCAGAACCCTCGCAGTCTTCCGCCTCGTCAGCTCCGGCCGCCGCCACTTCCGCTTCCACCGGATCCGGGACGGCGACCTCGTCTGCCTCCGGGTCCACGGCGTCGGCGCCGAGTGTCGCCTCCAGGTCGATGAGGTCGCGCAACAGCATGCGGCCGGAGGCCAGGTCCGCCTGCCAGCGCAGCAGCGCCTCGGCCGTGGTCGGCAACCGGCTGAGGCCGCCGATCATCATTGCCCGCCCGGCCTCGATGCGCTTGGCGAGAGCTACCTCGCCCTCGCGCGACAACAGGGCATGGCTGCCCATCTCGCGGAAGTACATCCGGGTCGGGTCATCGGTATGCCCGTCGCCCCGGACGTTGCCGCCATCCTCGTCGTCTGACGCATATTCAAGGGCAACAGCCGGAGCCGGGGCATCCTCATCCTCGGATGCCTCGACAACCTCAATCCCCAGCCGGGCTAGGGCCGCCAGCGTATCCTCGATCACATCCGATGAGGTTCTTTCCGGCGGCAAGGCGGCCGCGACTTCGGCCTGGGTAACATGGCCACGCTCCTCGGCCAGCATCATCAGCTGGCGCAGCTCAACAAGGGTGGCCCCAGGCATGGCGGCCTGCAGGGCGCGCTCACGCTCATCAAAATCGACTTCCAAGGAATTGCTCATCCGTGATCCCACAAGTCCCCGCAGCGCCCCACTGGGGTTCCTGGCAGGGCAGGTTTCATAGCGGTTCGCTATATGGCGAAGCCGTGACGCTGAAACCAGGGGTGCGATTGCCAGAGCCGCAGGCATTGCTGAGGGCATGCCGGGCGGGGTGGCGGTGGCAACTTGTCGCAATATGCTGCTAGGTGTCGTCAGCCGCTAAACTGGATGCACTTGCGGTAGATCAAGGCGTGCATGTCCGGGAAGATGATGACGATCTTTTCCTTGGCATCCGGGCCGCTGCGGCATAGCCAACGGAATTGGTGGCCTGCCGTCAGGTCAACCACAGGGCCACTGGCCACCAACGCGCCGGTGAGCCGGGCTCGACCGCCCTTGAGCACCTTCAGTTCCAGGATGGGAGTCCGGTTCCGTACCATTTCCTCATGCAGCACCTCGCACCGCTACGGCGGCAGGGAGGCTTCCAGCGCGCTGGCCTCGACGCCTTCGATGACGGATTAGGCGAGCGCCAGGACCATGGGGTTCCCAGGTCAGATTAGGGTTCATGGCGTTGGAGTAGCGTAGGCCGGAATGAAACCTCAGGCCTCGAGCGGATCGCTTCGGTACGTGCAGCGCGCCAGTGACCTGCAGAGAGCTTATCTCAATCGCAGTTCTCGTGGTTCCACCGCCATTAAGGGGCTGCTCGACGCGGTAGGGAAGAACATACGCGCCAGAGTCCGGTCAGCTCGTCTGGCAGGGAAGGCATCCTGGGCGCCGAGCCCCGAGCGCGACGCGGGGCTGAGGCGCGGCGAGGGGTGGTTCTCGACAGCGGTGGTCAAGACCCACATCTCGGATACGCAGAGCGAAGATCTGAAAATGTACCATACAAACGTCATCCCCGCGGCCGAGGACGCCACCGATGTCAGGGCTGCGGTGTGCCCACCCGTACCTCAGGAAATCATCGCCTTCCCCCCATGGCCGCTATCCGCCGAGCGCATGTCGGGCTGGCTGTCGTCCTGACCATGCCTGCCGCCCTCAGGCCGACGCCTGCTGCTCGTCGACGAGGCGGCGGACGTTTTCGATGCGCTCCTGGCAGTATGCGGCCAAGCGCTTGGCACGCATGACCAGCGGCTCGATTTGGTCGATGTCGGGAATGCGGCCCTGCGCAGGCTTCAGCTTCGCGGAGATCGCAAGCAGCTCGCGGTAGGCGTCCTCGAAGCGCTCCGGAACTTTGTCATCAGGCTTCCCGATCGTGACCTGCGTATCGCTCATTCTTCAACCCTCCCACGTACGACGCCGTTATGGGACGCCGTCTCGGCTTTGCTGGGCGTTGGCCCAGACGGCTGCAGCATGATGACGCCGTCACGCATCTCGGCACGGATGACCGGTGCGGCCGCCACGAGCGCGGCATTTGGGAGTGGCGTGCCATCGGCACCGCGCAGGACTGCGTACCCGGCTGCGAGGACGGCGCCGGGGTCGAGCGCCTCGGCCAGGGTCAGTACCCGGCCGACCTCACGATCCACAGCCTCAACGGTGGCTGTCACGTGGCGAAACACCTCTGCCACCTGATCGGCAACGTCGCGCGCAGTGCCGTCGAGTAGCCGGAGCGGCTCGGCTGCAACGCCCGCAAACGCCCGGGTCACTTGACGCTCATGCGCGAGCAGATGCTCTCCAGCCAAGCGGGCGACGTCTACTCGTGCCGCTTTGAGCCCCTCCCGTGCGGCGTCCCGGCGGGCCCGTGCCGCCCTGAGGGCCGCCGCCTCTGCCTGGACGACGAGGTTGCTGGCGGTGCCCAACGTGCCGCGGGCATCGGGCTTCAGGCTATCGAGCGCGCCGCGCACAGTCCGTTCGGCGGAAGCCAGAGCGCCGCGCGCCTCGCGCTCGATCTCGGTCCCGGCAGCGGTAAGGCCTCGTTCGAAATGCGCGACAGCGAGCCGCATCTGCGAATGGATGTCGGTGATTGCGCCGTGCGCCGCCTGGGCGGCACCCACGACGGCGCTCCTGATGTGCTCGGCTACCTTGGAGGGCGTGTCCAGCGGGAGGCAGGCAACCTCGTCGATGAGGTTTCGGTCACGTTCGTGGCCGATGCCGGTCATCACGGGCATCGGCATCTTGCACACCGCCTCGGCCAGCTTGTCGTCAACGAGGTAGGCGAGGTCCGCTGCGGCACCTCCGCCGCGAATGATGGCAAGGGCGCAGAACGGCGACGCTTGGTGCGAGCGGTAGATGTTCCGCATCTCGGCGACGATCCGAGCGGCCGCATCAGGGGTTTGGAATGGTGCCTCGACGAACGTGAACTCGACTAGGCCAGCCGAGGTCAGGCGGTCCACGGTGGACCGGAAATCGCCGAGGCCCGCAGCATCCGGCGGGGAGATAACGGCCACCCGCAGAAAGTCGGCCGGTCGGCGGAGACGGCGGTTCCGCTCCCAGATACCTCCCTCCTTGAGGCGTCGGCGGATGGCCTCCGCTCTAGCCTTCAAATCGCCCAGAGAGTAGTTCGGGTCGATGTCCTCGATCTCGACCGAGTAACCGTAGTTGGCGTCGAGGCGGGAGACGACTTTCACGAGCACCTTCGAGCCCGCCTCAAGGCGCAAGCCTAGGGTAGTGAACGCCTCGGTCACCCGGCGATAGACTCCCGGCCAGCAGCCACCGTTGACCTGGGCGACCTTCCGACCGGTCCCATCGTGCTCAACGAACTCCATTCGGACGAACCGGTCGCCGGGCTTGAGGGTAAGCAGTTCGCAGCGGACCCAAGTCGACGGCAAAGTCTTTACCCGCGCGGCGACGCCGTCGAGATACGCCTTCAGTCCAACGGCTTGGTTGGGGCGGTCATTGGGCAGGTCGGCCTCAGTGCCCTCCTCCTGGGAGGCAATCCCAGCCTTCGACGGTCTTGCCGCGTGTGTGATCATCTCGTCTCAGTCCAGCACAGTGGCAGCGAGGATGAAACACCAGACCACAATCGTCCTTCGCGCCAGCCCGGCACTTGGTCAGTATCCAGGAAATCTCCAAACTCGACGGGCAACTACCTTCGCTTCCCCTTGGGCAACGCTGCATCAAGCAGGCGTAGGCACTCATCCCGGCGTCTCTCGTCGACGGCGTGCGTCCAGGGCGACCGTCCTAGGGCGGGCTGCGTCGTGCGTAGCCAGAGCCGGGACTTGTCGGCATTGCCCGAGAAATGCCTCAACGCCCGGGTCTCCAGCTCCTGGCGGCAGCGCAGCGTTTCCACGGTCATGGCCGCTTCTTCACCGTGGCGAGATGTCTCCACATGCCGGATCAGCTCAATGCGCCGCCGCTCGTCGTCGAGAGCGCCTTTGATGCGCTCCTGCATCACCCGGTCGAGACCAAGCCGCCCCTCGTCGAAGGTCGTGCCCCCACCACCGCGCACGGCGTGTTCGACCCAGGCAAGCCCGTCCACCTCGCCCATGAACAGGGCCGCCTCGGCAAGCAAAGCATCCACGAAGTCCGACGACTCCTTGCGGCGCCTTTCTCGGGTCTGCGCCTGAAAATCCTCGCGGATGCGACGTTGGGTCTCCTGTCGGGCGTTCGCCTCTGCTTGCCGTGTCCGTCGCAATTCCTCGAGAGGCAGGCCAAGCAGGTCCCCTGAAACTGGAGCGCCGCCCGCCCACGCCATCCTCTCCAACTCACGGAGGCGCCGCAGGACGTTTTCGAAGCAGTCACTGCCCGCCTGGGCCAGGGCGCGCGGTGATTCGCCGAACCCCGGCAGAACCCGGTCCATCCACGGCTCGGCAAGCCGCGTCGGAAGCTGCGCCACTTTGAGCAGGAAGATCACCTTGGCCCGTAGGTCGGTTTCCCGCTTCCTGGCAGCCTCGGCGACGTCGATTCTCGCTTTTGCCTCCCATCCACGCTCGTGGTCGGCACGCCACCCCGTCTGGGTCCGTTCCACTACGCCGCGCTCGGCGAGCCAGGTGGCGTAGTCGGCTATGACCTCGATGGGCGACCGGAAGCCCCCGACCCGTTCGCGGAGATGCGCCTCTAACTCCGGCTCCCAGTTCCGCCTGAGCTTGAACGGCTCCTTCAACATTCCCTGACGCTGAAGGTAGCTGAGCGCGTTCTCGGCCGTGAACGTGTGGCCTGCGGCGGCGACTACGGCATAGAAGACGAAGGCTGCTTGCCACGTTGCGGCGTCGAACGCGAAGCACCGGTCGCCGGGCATCGGCACGCCCGTGAACTCGCCGAAGCCAGCGTCGGCCGCCCGCGTCAGCCAGCCCCGGTGTCCACGCCTCGTTGGCTCCCGCCATGCTGCCGCCACTTCGTCGGCGATTCGGCCGTAAAGCCGGTTTCTGCGGCGCTGCTCAAGCTCCGTCATCCTTTCGGCGATGAGCCGTAGTCGGTCCTCCTCGGCAGCAACCTTGGCGTTGTGGAGCCAGTGCCGAGGTGCTGTACGCAGAATCTGTTCGACGTGCTCGCCGCGAGGAAGAAGCCTCGGGACGCGCGGTAGGTCGATCTCGACCGTCGCCAAGTTTCGGGTGCGGAGCCGGGCAATCTTCTCTGACCCGCAAGGGTGGCTGACGTGGAACTCGAGAAGGAGCTGGCGCCCGCGGCCAGTGATGACCGCGTCCGGGCGCAAATCGCCCAAATCGACCTCTGCCTCCGACGCCTCGTAAATAAACATCGTCGCGGCGGCCACGTCCGCGCTCAAGTCACCGACCTTGGCAACCGCTTTCGGGAGCAGGATCTCGCGGGCCTCGAGGACAGCCTCCTTGGCCAAGCGGTGCAGCGTCGTCTCCCAGGCGCCTGCGCATGCGCGATGCACGTGGTGGGCGAAGTGGTGGACTTTGTTGGCCCCCCTGCGTGCGACTAGACGCTCGCCGCAACCCGGACACCGGCAGCCGCAGGCCAAACCCGACGCCACCTCGGTCACGTGGGCCAGGCGGTCGTCCTCCGTGATGCCGTACGGAAGCCGGACGTCCTCGCCGTCCGACTGCAGAGGCACACGTGACTGGCAAGAATTGGCGAGACCGTCCATTCACCCAAAGTCGCTTCGAGAGTGCATCATATCAAGATCGGACTGGGCGTCAGCGGCCGGTGCAAGAAGGCGAGGCATAGGTTTGCGCCGTGCCATAAGGCGATGGCAAGCCGGGCCGCCGAGGGGGAGTTACTCGTTGAGACATCGGAGGATTCTGTGGTTTTAGAAATAGACTGAATCATAAGAGCGTATCCCTCCTCCGCCGTAAGAACCTCGGCGAACCAGATAGTCTGCCTATGGCGTACCTGGCACGTCGCTGCACTACCTCGGGCGGCACCTACGTGGTAACTTCGAAAAGCCCGGCCCAACTTGCGCAGAGGGTGTCGCAAATGTCTGGATCTCTCGATGGGAGTGCAGTTGCCATAGCCGATTGTGGACCGCTCTCGGCAATTGCTGTCGAAGCCAACTCGCTTCCCCATCCCATTGGGGTTTTGCCAGTCCCACATGAGATCCCAGGCTCCGCCTTCTTCCCCGGCGGGCGCGGCCTCGAGGCAGTCCGTGCGGATTTTTAATGGAGCATGGCGGTGGTTTGGCCTGAACTGGAGGATGGTGGGCCAGCGGGCGACGGCGGAGTTGGCGCCAGGGTGACCTCCGGCGCTGGCGGTCGGTGGTGGAGTGAGGAGTGTGGCCGGACGGTATTGTAGTGCCGTCGCCACTGCTCGATCAGGACCTTCGCCTCGGCGAGCGTGTTGAACACCTCGGTGTTCAGTAGCTCGTCGCGCAGTTTGCCGTTGAAGCTTTCCCCGTATCCGTTCTCCCATGGGCTGCCGGGCTCGGTGAAGGCGGTCCTCGTGCCCACGCCGCTGATCCAGCCCTTCACGGCTGTGGCTGCGAACTCGGGCCCATTGTCCGACCGAACATGGCCTGGGATGCCACGCAAGATGAACAGGTCGGACAGCGCATCGATGACATCAGCTGCCTTGAACTGGCGCCCAATCCGGATCGCCAGGCATTCGCAGGTGAACTCATCGGCCACGTTCAGCATCCGGAACCTGCGCCCGTCCCGGGTGCGGTCCTCGACGAAGTCATAGGCCCATACGTGATTGGGGCGCTCGGGCCGGAGCCGCACGCAGGAGCCATCGTTCAGCCGGAGCCGCCCACGCTTGGGCTGCCGGGCAGGCACCTCCAGCCCCTCCGCCCGCCAGATGCGCCCCACCCGCTTGTGGTTGCACCGCCAGCCCTCGGTCCGCAGCAGGGCCGTGATCCGGCAGTAGCCGTAGCGCCCGTACCGCTGGGCCAGGCCAATGATGCTCTCGGCCAGCGCCGCTTCGTCGCCGGCTGCCCTCGGCACCTTGCGCTGCACCGAGCGGTGCTGCCCCAGCACCCGGCAGGCAAACCGCTCCGAGACGCCCAGCTTGTCCATGACATGCTCGACACAGCCCCGACGACGCGCGGCGCTCACCAGTTTCCCGAGGCAGCTTCCTTCAGCACCAGCTTCCCCAAAGTGAGATCGGCCACCGCCAACCGCCGCCTGCCGTTCTCCTGCTCCAGCAGCTTCAGGCGCTTCACCTGATCCAGCTTCAGGCCGCCATACTCGCTTCGCCACCGATAGTAGGTCTGCTCCGTCACCCCGATCGTCCGAACCGCCTCAGACGCCGTCTTGCCCTGCAACAGTAACACCCCAACCTGCTGAAGCTTGGCCACGATTTCTTCCGGTTTGTGGTGTTTCCTCGCCATCCCAAAACCCTCCGCGGCTCGCCAGCCTCACATTACCGGCAGATCGCTTCTACGGGTAAGGTCAGGCCGAGGACCTGCACCCGTGCAGGACGAAGGCGACACTGTCTCGTGGCGTTAAGCGGAACCGGCACGGCCACGGCAAGATGACACGCACCATCAATCTCGGCGCCGCGGCTGTCATGCTCGCCGAGTTGCCGAAGCGGGGCCGCTTGTTCGCCAGGCTGCCGTCAGACAGCGCCGTGGTCTCCACACGCTACGGGCAGTGGCGACGCCAACGGCAGGCGCGGGAGAACCGGGCCGCGGAGGCCGACGTGCGGCACCCGTCGCATTTCCGGGCTTCAGGCTGCCCGATCTCCGGCACGCCTTCGCCTGCGCATCGCTGGTGGACGACGATACCAGCATCTTCAGGTTATCCGAGCACCTCGGCCACACGCTGGTGACGACGACTGAGATCTATATCGAACACCTTCGGAGGAATGGCGCCATGTGGCGCTACAACCGCGACGGGGGCCTTTTCGGGTCGCTGCCGCCTGCGGAAAGCACCGCGGCCAAGCGGGCTGCATAAAGGGCCCCGTTGGGCGGGAGTGTCCCAAAAGGTGTCCCAGACGCTGCGGAAACCGTCATGCGCGAACGCCGAAGGACATATCTAGGCCGTTGAAATGGCGGAGGGGATGGGATTCGAACCCACGATAGAGGTTGACCCCCTATAACGGTTTAGCAAACCGTCGCCTTCAGCCACTCGGCCACCCCTCCGCAGGTGCAGCACGGCTCACGACGTATGCAGGGCGCTTCATACCGAAGCCCCCCCACCCCGTCAAACCTATCCTCCGCTCCAAGGCGAAGGAAGATGTTCCGCAGGGCGCACCGGTGCTTGACCCGCCCCCGCCCCCGCATCACGGTGCGCCGCGGGAGGCGAAAGGGGGCTGGATGGCAGGGTCACGCCTGCAAAGGGCGGCGTTCGGCGTGGCGGTGACGGGGGCCTATGGGCTGATCCTGGCGCCGGTGCTCGCCGTCATCGTCATCAGCGTCTTCTCCCAGGAGATCGTCTCCTTCCCACCGCAGAGCCTCAGCCTCGCCTGGTACGCCAATGCCTGGGAGAAGCGCGAATTCGCCCGCGGCTTCGCCACCTCGCTGCAACTGGCCCTGGTCGCGACCGCGATCGGCGTCCCCCTCGGCACAGCGGCGGCGCTGGCCCTTTCCCGCGCCCGGCTCGGCGGCGTCCGCGGCGCGCTGAACACGCTGCTGCTCGGCCCGCTCGCCGTCCCCGGCGTCGTCGCCGGCACCGCCCTCTACCTGTTTTACGTCCGGGCCGAGTTCTGGGTCGATGACGACATCAAGGGCACGTTCCCCGGCCTCGTCGCCGCCCATGTCCTGCTGACCATCCCCTGGACGGTCCGCCTCGTCGCCGCCTCGCTGCAAGGCCTCGACCGTGCGGCGGAGGAGGCGGCGGCCAATCTCGGCGCCCGCCCCTTCACCGTCTTCCGTCGCATCACCCTGCCGATGCTCCGCCCCGGCGTCGTCGCCGCCTGCCTGTTCAGCTTCATCCAGAGCTTCGAGAACCTCGAATTGACGCTGCTCCTGGTCGGCCCCGGCCGCACCACCCTCCCAGTCGCCATGCTGAACTACCTGGAATTCCGCGTGGACCCGACGCTCGCCGCCGTCGCCACCGTGCAGATCGCGCTCGTCGGCGCGCTCATGCTGATCACCGACCGCTTCGTCTCGCTGAGCCGCGTCGTCTGACCATGGGCACCCTCACCCTCGACGCCATCAGCCGCCGCTACGCCACCACCGTCGCCGTCGAGCGCGTCGACCTGGACGTCGCGCAGGGCGAGTTCGTCGCCCTCCTCGGCCCCTCCGGCTGCGGCAAGACGACGACCTTGCGTATGGTCGCCGGCTTCGTCCCGCCGAGCAGCGGCCGCATCCTCATCGCCGGCCGCGACGTGACGAAGGCCCCGCCGCATGGCCGCGACACGGGCATGGTCTTCCAGTCCTACGCCCTCTTCCCGCACATGACGGTCGGCGAGAACGTCGCCTTCGGCCTCGAGATGCGGAAGGTCGCCCGCGCCGAGCGCGACGCGCGGGTGCGGGAAGCCCTCCGCCTCGCCCGGCTGGAGGGATTGGCCGACCGCCTCCCCCGCCAGCTCTCCGGCGGCCAGCAGCAGCGCGTGGCGCTGGCCCGCGCCCTCGTCGTCAACCCCGCCGTCTTCCTGCTTGACGAGCCGCTCTCCAACCTCGACGCCAAGCTCCGCGCCGAGGTCCGCATCGAGATCCGCGCGCTCCAGCAGCGCCTCGGCCTGACGACCCTCTTCGTCACCCATGACCAGGAGGAGGCGCTGACCATGGCCGACCGGCTGGTGGTGATGGAGCGCGGCCGTGTCCGCCAGATCGGCACGGCGGAGGCGCTCTACGAGCGCCCGGCCGACGCCTTCGTCGCCGGCTTCATCGGCCGCTGCAACCTGCTGCGCGGCACGCCGGAGGCCCCCGGCCGGTTCCGCACCCCGGGCGGCGCCCTGCTCCCCTGCCTGCCGCAGCAGGCCCATCACGGCCAGGTCCTCGCCCTCCGCCCGGAGCGGATCGCGGTCGCCACCGCAGGCGATGGCCTCGCCGCCCGCCTCGTGGCCGTCACCTATCTCGGCGCCCAGACCGAGTACCATCTCGACCTCGCCGGCACCCGCCTGCTCGCCATCGCGCCGACGCCGGCCGAGGGCGATCCCCGCCGCGCCCTCGCCCCCGGCGATGCCGTCCTCGCCCTTTGGGACCCCGCCGAAGCCCGCCTGCTGCCCGCCGAGCCCGGCGACCTGCCCGACGACGCCACCTGACCCCGGAGACCCCGCCGATGCGCCTCACCCGCCGCAGCACCTTCGCCGTCGCCCTTACTGCCGGCCTCCCCGGCTTTGCCTCCGCCCAGCAGAGCGGCCAGGTGGTCGTCGGCACCTGGGGTGGCGACTACGGCGACCTGCTCGCCTCCAACATCGACAAGCCGATCCTCGCCCCCAAGGGAGTCGAGGTGGTGCAGGATGTCGGCCCGCAGGACCCGCGCAAGACCAAGCTGATCGCCGAGCGCGCCTCGCGCCGCGGCAGCATGGACGTCTGCTGCCTCTCGGATGTCGACATGTTCACCCTCGCCCAGCAGGGCGTCTTCGAGCCGATCGAGGAGGGCCGCATCCCCAACCTCGCCCGCGCCATCCCCTCGCTGAAGCGCCCCTATTCGGCGCCGCACATCTATTCAGCGAAGGTCATCCTCTACAACCCGGCCAAGGTCACCGCCGCCCCCCAGTCCTATGCCGACCTCTGGGACCCGAAATACCGTGGCCGCGTCGGCCTCGTGGACATCCTTCACCTGCAGAACATGGAGGCCGCCTCCCTCGCCGCCGGCGGCACCGAGCATGACTACGAGCCCGGCAAGAGGAAGCTGATGGAGCTCCGCAGCCTCGACGCGAAGGTCTACCCCTCCAACGAGGCCCTCGCCGCCGCCCTGAAGTCGGAGGAGGTCTGGCTGACCATCATGTGGCTCGCCCGTGGCTTCATGTGGAAGAAGTCCGGCATCCCCGTCGAGCACGCCGTGCCGAGCGAGGGCGCCACCAGCATCTGCTTCGAGATGTCGGTGCCGAAGAACGCCCGCAACCGCACCGGCGCCATGGCCTATCTCGACGCCGCCCTCGACGCCCGCGCCCAGACCGCCTTTGCCGACCGCATGGGCTACGCCCCCACGGTGACCGACGCCCAGCTCCCTCCCGAGCTTGCCCGCCAGATCAGCCTGACGCAGGAGCAGCAGGCCAAGCTCCGCACCCCCGACTACGAATACATCGCGAAGAACCAGGTCGCGCTCATCGACTTCTGGAACAAGGAGTTCAAGCGGTAGGGGAGCGATGGCCGCCCTCCTTCTCCCTGCGACGCTGCTGGTGCTCGGCCTGCTGGTCGCGCCCATGGCGATGCTCTTCCGCATCAGCCTGAACCGCTACGACGCGGCGCAGATGATGCAGGAGGCGCTGACCGCGGAGAACTACCTCCGCGCCCTCGCCGACCCCTATTACCGCGAGGTGATGGCGACGACCCTCGGCGTCGCCCTCTCCTCTACCCTGCTCGCCCTGCTGATCGGCTTCCCAGCCGCCTACTGGCTCGCGCGCATGGAGAGCCGTTGGAAGAGCCTCGCCACCATCCTGACGCTCTTCCCGCTGCTCGTCGGCAACGTCGTCCGCGCCGCCGGCTGGATGGCACTCCTCGGCCGCGACGGCGCCATCAATGCCGCGCTCATCGGCACCGGCCTCATCGCCGAGCCGCTGCCGATGCTCTACACCACCGGCGCCGTCATCGCCGGCATCCTCGCCGTCGTCGCCCCCTACATGATCCTGACGCTCGCCGCGGTGATCGAGGCGATCCCCCGAAGCGTCGAGGAGGCGGCGGCCAATCTCGGCGCCGGCCCGCTGACATCCTTCCGCCGCGTCGTCCTGCCGCTGGCGCTGCCCGGCGTCGCCGCCGGCTGCGTCCTCGTCTTCATCCTCTGCATGAATGCCTATGCGACGCCCGTCCTGCTCGGCGGCCCGCAGTTCAAGATGATGGCGCCCGCCGTCTACGACCAGTTCGTGCGCGGCACCAACTGGCCCTTCGGCGCGGCGCTCGCCTTCCTCCTCCTCATCGTCACGCTCGTGCTCACCATTCTCGGCAGCACGATCCTCGCCGGCCGCTCGCGCTCCCGTTGAGCGCGAAAAACCACCCCCGTTCCTCACTCCCGGATATTGCGGAACCGGCCCTGCAACCGAGCCCGGAAAGCCTGGCTCTGGCCGCCTCCATGCCGCCTGCGAATAGTTTATAATATTGATTTTGCAGTGTTTTTTCGCGGCTTTGTGCGGAACGTGCCGCATCCGGCGGCAGCGTTCCACGTTCTTCCCCTGCAGGCCGCGGACAAGGCGGTCACGCAGTCAACGAATCAGGGATGAACACCATGGCCAATAGCGGCAACAGCAATCCCGGTAACTTCGCCAACGACCGCGAGAAGGCGTCCCGCGCCGGCCAGGCTGGCGGCAGCAACCAGGGTGCCGAGAACAATCCCGGCAACTTCGCCAACGACCGCCAGAAGGCCTCCGAGGCCGGCCATATCGGTGGCCAGCATCAGGGCAAGGAAAACAACCCGGCGAACTTTGCGAACGACCGCGAAAAGGCCGCCGAGGCTGGCCGCATCGGCGGCCAGCATCAAGGCAAGGAAAACAACCCCGCCAACTTCGCGAACGACCGCGAGAAGGCGGCCGAGGCCGGCCGTGCGGGTGGCCAGGCCAGCCATGGCGGCGGCGGTTCCGAGGGCAACTCCGGCAACTTCGCCCAGGACCGCGAGAAGGCCAGCGAGGCCGGCAAGAAGGGTGGCCAGAACAGCCATGGTGGCCGCAGCTGAGCGGATCGCCTGACTGATGCGACGGGGGGGGCCGGCAGCAATGCCGGCCCCTTTTCTCTTTCCCGATACGCATAGCCTGCTAAGCTTCCTCCAATCGTGGAGGAAGCTCGATGGGACCCCTGAAGGGCCTGCGCGTCCTGGAATTCGCCGGCATCGGCCCCGGCCCCTTCTGCGCCATGGTGCTCGCCGATCTCGGCGCCGAGGTCATCCGCCTCGAGCGCAAGGGCGCCCCGCCCCCGCCGCCCGAGGATTTCGTTCTGCGCGGCCGCCGCACCATCGCCCTCGACCTGAAATCCCCCGCCGCCATCGAGGCGACCCTCCGCCTCGTGGACTCCGCCGACGCCCTGATCGAGGGCTTCCGCCCCGGCGTGATGGAACGCCTCGGCCTCGGCCCCGACACCTGCCTCGCCCGCAACCCCCGCCTCGCCTATGGCCGCATGACTGGCTGGGGCCAGGAAGGTCCGCTCGCCCAGTCCGCCGGCCATGACATCGACTACATCGCCCTCACCGGCGCGCTGCACGCCATCGGCCGTCCCGGCGAGCGCCCCGTCCCGCCGCTGAACCTCGTCGGCGACTATGGCGGCGGCGGTATGCTCCTCGCCCTCGGCCTCCTCGCCGCCATGCTCGAAGCCAAGGGCAGCGGCCGCGGCCAGGTGGTGGACGCCGCCATGGTCGACGGCGCCGCCCTGCTGATGGCCCCGATCTACGCGGCGAAGGCCCGCGGCCGCTGGTCGCAGCAGCGCGGCACCAACATGCTCGACGGCGGCGCCCCCTGGTACGACACTTACGAGTGCGCCGACGGCCGCAGCATCGCCGTCGGCCCCATCGAGCCGCAATTCTTCGCCCTGATGTGCGAGAAGCTCGGCCTCGACGCCAGCCGCTTCCCCGACCGCATGTCGCCCTCGGCCTGGCCCGCGCTGAAGGGCGAGCTGATCGCCATCTTCCGCGGCCGCACCCGCGACGACTGGGCTGCCCTCTTCGAGGGGACGGATGCCTGCATCGCCCCCGTCCTCGACATGGACGAGGCTCCGCTGCACCCGCACAACCAAGCCCGCAACACTTTCCTGAACCGCGACGGCATCGTGCAGCCCGCCCCAGCCCCCCGCTTCAGCCGCACGCCCGCCGAGCCCGGCCCGCCCGCCCAGCCAGCGACCGACGCGGTTCTCGCCGATTGCGGCTTCAGCGCCGAGGACATCGCCGCCCTGCGCACCGCCAACGCACTCTGAACCGGGAGAGACACGCCATGGATACCAACCCCGCCCTGCCCGGCCGCAGCCTCGCCGGCCCCCGCACCGTCTACAACGCGGACCACGAGATGTTCCGCGACCAGGTACGCCGCTTCTTCGAGCGGCACATCGTCCCGCATCACCGGCAGTGGGAGCGCGACGGGGTCGTCCCCCGCTCCGTCTGGCTCGAGGCCGGCGCCGCTGGCCTGCTCTGCCCGATGCTCTCCGAGGAATACGGCGGCGCCGGTGCCGATTTCGGCTACAGCGCCATCATCATCGAGGAGATCGCGCGCACCAACTGCACCGGCCCCGGCTTCCCGCTGCATTCCGACATCGTCGTCCCCTACATCGCCGACCTGGCGACGGAGGAGCGCCGGCGCGAATGGCTGCCGAAGATGGCGCGCGGCGAGATCATCGGCGCCATCGCCATGACCGAGCCGGGCATGGGCAGCGACCTCAAGGCGATGCGCACCACGGCGCGCCGCGAGGGCGACGAATATGTCATCAGCGGCTCCAAGACCTTCATCAGCAACGGCCAGCTCGCCGACCTCGTCATCGTCTGCGCCAAGACCGACCCCTCCGCCGGCCGCAAGGGCATCAGCCTGATCTGCGTCCCTGCCGACGCGCCCGGCTTCACCAAGGGCCGCAACCTCGAGAAGATCGGCCTGCACGCCCAGGACACCTCCGAGCTGTTCTTCGAGGATGTCCGCGTCCCCGTCGCCAACCTCCTTGGCGAGGAGAACAAGGGCTTCTCCTACCTCATCCGCAACCTCCCCCAGGAGCGCCTCGTCATCGCCGTCCGCGCCGCCATGGGGATGGAGGTGATGCTGGAGAAGACCGTCGCCTACACCAAGGAGCGCCAGGCCTTCGGCCAGCCGGTGATCGACTTCCAGCACAACCGATTCAAGCTGGCCGATGCCAAGGCCCAGGCGACGATGTTCCGCGTCTTCGCCGACCACTGCCTCGCCCTCCACCTCCGCGGCGAGCTGACTGTCGAGCTGGCGGCAACCGCCAAGCTGCTCGGCGCCGAGATGCAGAACCGCCTGTTCGACGACTTCCTCCAGCTCCATGGCGGCTACGGCTACATGGCGGAATACGAGATCGGCCGCGCCTGGGCCGATGCCCGCATCGGCCGCATCTATGGCGGCAGCAGCGAGATCATGCGCGAGATCATCGGCCGCACGCTGTAGGATCGCCGGGCCCCGCCGCCTCCGCGCGGCGGGGCCTCAACAACAAGACCACCGGGACGAACCATCCATGCCGCTCGCCACCCGCCGTGCCCTGCTCGGCGCCGCCCTCGCCACGCCCATGCTCGCCCGCGCCCAATCGCGCTTCCCTGACCGCCCGATCACCTTGCTCGTCCCCTTCCCCGCCGGCGGCGCGACGGATGTGCAGATGCGCGCCCTGGGCGAGGCCGCCAGCCGCGCCTTCGGCCAGACCGTTATCACCGACAACCGCCCCGGCGCCGGCAGCACCCTCGGCCCGGCGACCGTGGCGCGGGCGAAGCCCGACGGCTACCTCGTCTCGCAGATGACGCTGCCGGCGCTCCGCCTGCCCTTCATGCAGCGCATGGCCTATGATCCGCGCCGCGACTTCACACCGATCATCCACCTGACCGGCTACACCTTCGGCATCGTCGTCCGCGCCGAAAGCCCGTGGAAGACCTGGCAGGAGGTCGTGGCCGACGCCCGCCGCAATCCCGGCCGTCACCGCTGGGGCAATACCGGCGCCAACGGCACGCCGCATCTGGCGATGGTCGAACTCGCCGAACGCGAGAAGCTCGAGGTCGTCCACGTCCCCTTCCGCGGCGAGGCCGATGCCGTCCCCGCGCTCCTCGGCGGCCATATCGAGGCGACCGCCGCCGGCACCGGCCTCTACGAGCTGATCAAGGAGGGCAAGCTCCGCCTCCTGAATGTCTGGACGCCCGACCGCCGCCCCGGCTTCCCCGAGGTGCCGACGTTGCTGGAACTCGGCTACCAGGGCATGGTCATCACCTCGCCCTACGGCCTCGTCGCCCCCGCCGGCCTCGACCCCGAGACTCTCGCCGCCCTGCACGAGGGCTTCCGCCGCGCCCTGCACGACCCGGCGCATCTCGCGGTGCTCGCCCGGCTCGACCAGCCGCTGCAATATCTGAACAGCGCCGACTACGCCCGCAACATGGCGGAGACGATCGACATGGAGGAGGCGCGGGTGAAGCGCCTCGGCCTCAGCACGGGCTGATGCACGCCGACGGCGGCAGCGTCAGCCTGCCGCCGTCAGGTACTGTTCCTTCAGGATCCGCCGCAGCAGCTTCCCCGCCTCGCTGCGCGGCAGTTCCTCGACGAACTCGTAGCTCTTCGGCCGCTTCACGCCCGACAGCCGCTCCCGGCACCAGGCATCCAGCACCGCCGGCTCGACGGCCTCGCGCGGCACGATCACCGCATGCACCTGCTCGCCCATCTCCGCATGCGGCACGCCGACGACGGCCACCTCGCCTACCGCCGGATGCTGCGCCAGCGCCGCCTCGATTTCCGCCGGATAGATGTTGACGCCACCCGACAGGATCAGGTCCGCCCGCCGGTTGGAGAGGAAGAGGAACCCTTCCTCATCCACCCAGCCTAGGTCGCCGAGCGTCGCCCAGCCCCGCTCGTCGTAGCAGGCCTCCGTCTTCTCCGGCGCATTGTGATAGGCGAAGCGCGGCCCACCCTCGAAGCGGATCGTCCCCGTCTCTCCCGGCGGCAGCTCCCGCCCATCCTCGCCGGTGATATGCACCCGCACGCCATTTACCGGCCGCCCCACGGAGCCGGGCTTGCGCAGCCAGGTCGCGCTGTCGATCACCGTGGTCCCGATCCCCTCGGAGCCCGCATAGTATTCGTAGAGGACCGGCCCCCACCACTCGATCATCGCCCGCTTCACCGAGGCCGGGCAGGGTGCCGCCGCATGGATGGCGCAGCGATGCGAGGACAGGTCATGCGCGCCCTTCACCGCCTCCGGCAGCGCCAGCAGCCGCACGAACATCGTCGGTACCCACTGGCTATGCGTGACGCGGTACCGCTCGATCATGGCAAGGCACTGCGCCGCATCGAATTTGCGGAGGATGATCGCCGTCCCGCCCTCCAGCAGCGTCCGGCTCACATAGCCGAAGGGCGCCGCATGGTAGAGCGGCGCCGGCGAGAGATAGACCACGCTCTCGTCGAAGCCGTAGAGCGACTTCCACGTCATGTCCCACATCGGCGCGTCGCGCTGCTCATAGGGCAGCATTGGCCGGCGGATGCCCTTCGGCAGCCCCGTCGTCCCGGAGGAGTAGAGGAACTCCCGCCCCAGCGGCCGCTCCGGCAGGGGCGCCGCCGCATCCTCGCGCGCCAGCGCCGCCTCGTAGCTCTCGTAACCTGCGATGCCGTCGCCCAGCGCATAGCGCGGCCGTTCGCCGATCGCGCCCTCGGCGACCAGCGCCGCCGCCAGCCCCTCCAGCTCCGGGCTGGCGACGACGAGCTTCGCGCCGCTGTCGTTCAGTACATAGGCCACCTCGTGCGGCCGCAGATGGATGGAGAGCGGCGTGATGTAGAGCCCCGCCAGCCGCGCCGCCTCGGCGAGTTCGAGGAATTCCGGGCGGTTGTCGAGCAGCACAGCGATTCCGTCGCCGGCCTGCAACCCGATCCGCAGCAGCCACTGCGCCGCCTGCCGCGCCCGCGCCTGCAGGGCGCCGTAGCTGACCGTGACGCCCGTGTCGGGAAAGATCGCGGCCGGCTTCTCCGGCTGACGTTCCGCCCAATGGACCAGTTGCGGCATCCGTTCCTCCTCTTGCCGGAAGGGTGGCGGCAGCCGCGCCCCGCCGTCAATGCGGGCCGCGCCCGGCGCCCCGGGCTTCCACACGTCGCAGTTGAACAAGAGGGTTATTTCACACTTCTCCCGGCAAGCCCGCCCGCGCTACCCTTCGACCCAGGGTCGGCAAAGGGGCCGCCAGGGCAGCAGGGCCGTCGCATGATCTCGCTGGATGAGGACTTCATCGGCACGTCGAACTCGACGATCGTCGTCCATGGGCTGAAGGTCTGCGGCGGCGTCCTGGCCCGGCTCGCCAGCAACCGCCTGCTCGGCGCGCATTTCACCAGCATCACCACCGCCGCCGAGATCCTGGTAGGCTGCACCTACACGATGAACACCTGGGCGAACGGCTCCGCCGTCACCGATCTCTACTTCATCGCCAATCTGGAGGAGTGGCAGAAGCGGGCGGACAAATACGCCAACACCCACACCCTGCTACGCGAGCTGAAGGACATGTTCCGCTTCAACGGGCAGATATGGGTCTTCGACAAGAACATCATCGGCCCCTCGGTCGATGTGAGGATCGCCGCGGCGGGCGGCATCTTCCACCGCGCCACGCCGACGCCGAACCCCACGACGCCGCACCCCAAGAACGACGTGAAGATCGTGCGCACCCCGACGCGCACCCTCGTCAACGGCCGCCACATGCCGGTCCAGAACGGCGCCACGCCGGTGGTCGAGGCCCTCGGTGGAATATATGTCCACAAGGTGCAGACCACGGCCGATGGCTGGACCGCCTTCGCCCAGGGCGAGATGGTCCCCGTCTGAGCGCGCCTGCGCGATTTCGCTCGACGCACTCCGCTCCCGCTGTACCATCCCCTCGTGCCGCGCCATGCCGCGGCACCGGATTGGGAGGAACAGGATGATCCAGATCAGCCGCCGCACCCTGCTGGGTGCGGCCGCCGCGACGCTCGCCGCGCCCGCGCTCGTCACCGCCGCCATCACCGAAGCCCGCGCCGCCGCACCCTTCCGCAACGACCTGCCGCCCGCCTGGTACCGCTTCAAGCTCGGCAGCTACGAGCTGACGATCATCTCCGACGGTCGTCTGCCGCTCGGCAAACCGGAGCCCGCCTTCCCCAGCTCGCCGCCCGAGGAAATCCGCAACCTTCTCACCAGCAATTTCCTCGACCCTGCCTCGGCGACGCTCGAGCAGAATGCGCTGGTGCTGAACACCGGCCGCCAGCTCATCCTCTTCGACACCGGCATGGGCGAGAGCATGGGCGCCGCGAGCCGGATGTTCGGCCCGACCACCGGCAAGCTGCTGGCCAACATGAAGGCCGCCGGCATCGACCCGGCGCAGATCGACATGGTGGTGCTGACGCATGCGCATTGCGACCATTGCTGGGCGCTGGTCGATGCCGAGGGTCGCCGCAACTTCCCCAACGCCCAGGTCGCGGTGAGCGAGACCGACCTGCGCTTCTGGACCGACGACGCCAACAAGAAGGGCCCGGACTTCATGGTGCCCTTCATCGACGGCGCCAAGAAGAACCTTTCGGCCTATCGCGACCGCATGGTGATGGTGCAGGACGGCAAGGAGGTCACGCCCGGCGTCACCGCCTTCGCCACGCCCGGCCACACCATGGGCCACATGGTCTACTTCATCTCCGACGGCAACAAGACCGTCGTCAACACCGGCGACCTGGCGCACCACCAGATCCTGCTGCTGAAGAAGCCGCTCTGGGAATTCTCCTTCGACAGCGACCCCAAGCTTTCCGCCCAGTCGCGCCTCCGGATGTTGACGCGCCTCGCCGCCGACAAGCACGCGGTCATCTCCTACCACTTCCCCTGGCCCGGCCTCGGCCATGTGGCGAAGGCCGGCGAGGGCTTCGAGTGGTATGCGGAGCCGATGAACCTGACCTCGCTGTAGGGCACCCGCATGCCGCTGGCCGAACTCCGCGAAGCCGACGCGCCGCCCGCCATCGCGGCGATCTACGACAGGCTGCGCACGGCCAGCGGCGTCCCCCTCGTCAACCTCATTCACCGCCATCTGGCGACGCTGAATGGCGTGCTGCCCTGGCTCTGGCACGCCATCCGCCCGCCGCTGGAGGATGGCAGCCTCGCCGGCGCCCGAGCCCGCCTCGCCGCCGCCATCCCCCTGCCGGCGCTCGACCCGCGTCCCGCCGACCCCACCATCCTGGACCTGGTCGAGACCTACAACCGCGGCAACCTCACCAACCTGATCCTGCTCACCGCCCTCCGCCGCGCCCTGGCGCAGGACCCGCCGCACCCCGGCCCGCCGCCGCCGCGCCTGGCCCCGGAGCCGATGCTCCCCACGCCGCCGCCCCTTCCCCGGCTCGACGCGCTGCCGCCCTCGACGGCTGCCCTGGTCACCGGCCTTGCCGCTCGCCACGGCGCCGGCGTGGTGCCGAGCCTCTACCTCCACCTCGCCCATTGGCCCGACTTCCTGGCGGCCCTCCCCACACGCGCCGCCGCCCTGCTCGACCCCGCCGCCATCCAGGCCGCCCGCGCCACGACCCTCCGCTTTGCCGAAGCCGAGGCCGACGCCATCCGCCCGCTGCTCGCCATCGAGGGGACACTTCCAGACCCCCGCGCCCTCGCACCGATCGAGACCTTCACCCGCCAGGTCATCCCCGACATGGTCCCGATCGGCCTCGGCCTCCGCCGCCTGCTGGCCTCCGGCGCCTCACCGGGCTAAGCCCTGCCGATGCCCAGCCGCCGCACGCTGCTCGCCGCCGCCCTCGCCGCCGCCGCTCCGCCGGCCGGCGCCCAGACCCTCGTGCAATCCCTCAACGCATTGGCCGCCCGCGCCAATGCCGGCACCATCGGCATCGTCACCGGCGGCATCGACGGCACCTATGCGCGCATCGCCGCCGACCTCGCCGCCGTGCTCGACGATGGCGACGCGCTCCGCGTCCTCCCCATCCTCGGCCGCGGCTCGCTGCAGAACATCAGCGACATCCTGGTGCTGCGCGGCGTCGATATCGGCATCGTCCAATCGGACGTGCTCGCCTATGCCCGCAGCCGCCGCCTGCTCCCCGGCCTCGACTCCCTGATCCAGTACGTCGCCAAGCTCTATGACGAGGAGGTCCACCTCCTCGCCGCCCCCGGCATCTCCAGCCTCGCCGATCTCGCCAACAAGCCCGTCAACATCGACCTCCAGGGCAGCGGCACCGCGATGACCGCCAGCCTGCTCTTCGAGGGCATCCCCATCGAGCCCCGCCACGCTCCGCAGGACGTGGCGCTGGAGCAACTCCGCCGCGGCGAGATCGCGGCGCTGGCCTATGTCACCGGCAAGCCCGCCCGCCTCTTCGCCGGCCTCCCTGCGGGCACGCCGCTCCGCTTCCTCCCCATCCCGATGACGCCCCGGCTGTTGGAAACCTACCTCCCCGGAACCCTCACCCCCGCCGATTACCCCGCCTTGATCGCGGACAGCCCGGTCGAGACCATCGCCGTCGGCGCCGTCATGGCCTGCTACGCCTGGACGCCGGGCACCGAGCGCCACCGCAAGCTCGCCCGTTTCGCCACCGCCTTCGAGACGAAATTCCCCGCTTTCCTCCACCCCCCGCGCCACCCCAAATGGCGCGAGGTAGACCTCGCCGCCCGCCTCCCCGGCTGGACCCGCTTCCGCCCATGACCCCGCAGGACGAGGATGACGAGGACGACGCCCCACCCGGTCTCGCCCCCGGCACGCCCTTCTACATGACCCCCGCCGGCCACTCGGCGCTGCAGGCCGAGCTCCATCGCCTCTGGACCGAGGAGCGCCCCAAGGTCGTCGAGGTCGTCTCATGGGCGGCCGGCCTCGGCGACCGCTCGGAGAATGCCGACTACCAGTACGGCAAGCGCCGCCTGCGCGAGATCGACCGCCGCGTCCGCTTCCTCCGCAAGCGGCTGGAGCGCGTGCAGGTGGTGGATCCCGCCACCCAGCCCCGCCGCGACCGCGTCTTCTTTGGCGCAACCGTTACCTATGCCCGCGAGGACGACCACGAGGTCACGGTGACGATCGTCGGCATTGAAGAGACCGACACCGCGCAGGGCCGCATCTCCTGGGTCTCTCCCGTCGCCCGTGCCCTGCTCGGCGCCGGCATCGGCGACCTGGTCCGCCTTCGCACCCCACAAGCCGTGGAAACGCTGGAGATCGTTTCCATCACCTATCCGGAACCTTGACCGAACCGGCGAGCCGCCGCTGGCGTTGCCCCCGCATGACCGAACAGGCCCGCCGGCCCAACCCTCCCGGCTTCCCCTCGCATGGCGCGACCGAGCTGCCCGCCGTCACGGTGGACACCGCCAACGCCACCCTCCGGACACCGGACGGCTTCCTCGGCGACCGCGCCAGCAGCACCGCCTTCCGCGCCATCCTCGCCGAATGGCGGAAGCGACTGACGGCCGTCGACAAGGAGGATCCCTTCGGCGACGCCGCCCCCGAGACCATCGGCCGCCGCCAGCTCGACAAGCTGCTCGCCGAGGGCGACCCGGAGGTGGCCGGCCTGGTCCATGGCGTCGTCGAGGAATTCGCCCAGTCCTTCGCCACCGTCGTCAAGCGCCTGCTCAAGCTGAAGGAGTGGCAGGGCACCGAGCGCATCGTCATCGGCGGCGGCATGCGCGGCAGCCGCGTCGGCGAGTTGGCCATCGGCCGCGCCGCCATGCTGCTGAAGGGCGAGGAGATCACCATCGACCTCATCCCCATCCGCCACGACCCGGACGAGGCCGGCCTCATCGGCGCCACCCAGCTCGCCCCGCCCTGGATCTTCCTCGGCCACGACGCGCTGCTTGCCGTCGACATCGGCGGCTCCAACATCCGCGTCGGCCTCGTCCGCCCGCATCTGAAGAAGGCTTCCGACCTCTCCGCCGCCTGCCTCTGGGAAAGCGCCATCTGGCGCCATCGCGACGACAAGCCCGGCCGCGAGGCCGCCATCGACCGCCTCGTTGAGATGCTGCGAGAGATGCTGCACAAGGCCGAGAAGCGCGGCCTCGCCGTCGCCCCCTTCATCGGCATCGGCTGCCCTGGCCATGTCGAGGAGGATGGCAGCATCGCCCACGGCGCACAGAACCTCCCCGGCGATTGGGAGAGCGAACGCTTCAACTTGCCTGGACGCCTGCACGCCGCCATCCCCGAGATCGGCGGCCATGGTACGGTGGTCGTCATGCACAACGACGCCGTGGTGCAGGGCCTCAGCCAGGTGCCCTGGATGGGCGACGTGAAGCACTGGGGCGTGCTGACCATCGGTACCGGCCTCGGCAATGCCCGCTTCACCAACCGCAAGTCTTGATCCGCTCGTCGCTCCGCCCGATCCTGCGGCGCAGCATCTAAGGGGATCGACTCCCGCATGGCCGACTTCCTGGCCCGCCTCGACGCCACCGCCCGCCGCATCGAGACCCCCTGCGGCGAGGGCCGCATGGCCTGGCGCCTCTGGGGAGACGCCGATGCCCCGCCCCTCGTCCTGCTGCATGGCGGCTCCGGCTCCTGGCGCCATTGGGCCCGCAACATCGGGCCGCTATCCCGCGACCGGCTGGTGGTCTGCCCCGACCTCCCCGGCCTCGGCGACAGCGCCATGCCGCCTCCGGCCGAAACCCCTGCCCCCGTCGCCGCCATCCTCCTCGCCGGCCTCGCCGACCTCCTGCCCGGCCGCCCCTACGACCTCTGCGGCTTTTCCTTCGGCGCCCTGCTCGCCGGCCACCTCGCCGCGCAGGCCGATGGGCGCCTCCGCAGCGTCACCTTGGTCGGCGCCGGCGCCCTCGGCCTCCCCCGCCAGGTCACGCCGCTGAAGAAGGTCCGCAGCGAGACCGGCGAGGCCCGTCTCGCCGCCCACCGCCACAACCTGGCGACGCTGATGTTCGCCGATGCCGGCCGCATCGACGCCCTCGCGCTGGAGATCCAGGAAGCCAACACGATGGCCGCCCGCTTCCGCAGCCGCGGCTTCGCCAGCACGACCAGCTTGAAGGACGCCATCGCCCGGGCCCGCGCCCCTGTCGCCCTGCTCTACGGCGAACGCGACGCCATCGCCTTCCCCGAAATCGAGCGCCGCTTCGCCGCCCTCCGCGAGGTCCAGCCTGAGGCCTGGACCGGCCTCGTGCCCGGCGCCGGCCATTGGGTCGCCTACGAGGCGGCGGAGAGCTTCAACGCCATGTTGGCCGACATGCTGGCACGACGCTTCGCTCCGGCCTGACTGGCACCGGTCAGGCCTCCACCCCCTCCCGCACCACGGGCCGCGGCGCGAAGCTGATCGTCGCTCGCAGGCCATCCGGCTCGAATTGGAGCACCACCCGCGCGCCGGAGCCGAGGTCATGCGCCAGGGCGCGTTCCAGCAGCCGTGTCCCGAAGCCGCGCCGTGCCGGGGCCGGCGGCACCGGCGGGCCGTCCCGCTCGCGCCAGTCGATGGCCGCCGCGAGGCTCGCCGGGTCGGTCCTGCACACCACCTCGACATGCCCGCCCGGCACGGAGAGCGCCCCGTGCCGGACGGCATTCACCGCCAGCTCGTGCAGCCCCATGACGAGCGCCTGGACCTGGCCGGGCGGCACGCGAGGCATCGGCCGGTCGGGCTGAACCGTCAGGGCGAAGCGCGGCCTGCCTTCCTCCACCCCCTCCAGCCAGGGCGCCAGCCCGGTCCGCACGACGACATCGAGCGCCGCCCCCTCCCAGGCCACCGCCGTCAGCAGGTCATGCGCCCGCGCCAGGGATTGCAGCCGGCCCGTGAAGGCCGGGACGAATTCCCCGGCATCGCCCCCCGCCCCGCCGCGCGCCGTCTGCAAGGCGAGGGATTGCACCGTGGCGAGGGCATTCTTGGCGCGATGGTTCAGCTCGGCGACGACCAGCCGCAACCGCCGCTCGCTGTCCACCAGCGAGGCGGTGGCGGCCCGGCGCCGCCGCGCCTCGGTCAGCAGCGCCTCCGCCAGCCTGTCGGCCTCCGGCAGGCCATGGATGTGCGAGGCCGCGGGCAAGGCCGCCTCGTCCGGAGCCGCAGCCATGTGCAGCAGCTCGGTCACCGGGCGCAGCACGCCGAGGGCGATGCGGCGGGCAAGGAGGATCCCGAGCGCCAGCACGGCCAGCTCGCCGGCCAGCAGGGCGAGCGCCGTCCGCACCGCCGGGCGGGTGAGCGCCGCCTCCGGCACCGCGACGGCCACGCCCCAGCCGAAGGGTTCGGGCAGGCGCACCAGGGCGCTGATGACGCGTTCGCCATCCGGGCTGACGGCGTCCATCACCTCCTCGGCGGCCCCCGCGCTCCACCGCTCCAGCAATTCCGGCGTGACCTTCTGCCCGACGAAGCGCTCCGGGTCCGGCAGACGCGCCACCCGCACCCCGGCGCGGTCGATCACGGCGATGATCCAGTCGGCACCGGGCTGCTGCCGCCTGATCAGCGCGTCGAAGGCATCGAGCGGCGGGTTGAGAGACAGGATGAGGCCGGACGCCGCCCCGTCCAGCCCTGCGACGGGGCCCGGCACCGGCACGTCGATCGCCACGACCGGCCGACGCACGACCAGGCCGAAATAGAGGTCGGAGGTGGCGGGCCGCTGCGTCTCGAGGACGCGTCTTTGGTTCACCAGATGGGTCCGCGCAGGCAGCGGCACGCCGCGCGGCGCGGCGGTGTTCATCAGCTGCTGCCCGTCGGCGCGCAGCAGCAGGATATTGGCCCCGGGCGCCTGGCGCGCGACGAGCGCCTCCGCCTGGATGCGGAAGGTGTCGAGGTCGCCACCGGCCAGGGCACGGGAATTGGCGAGCACCTCGAGCGCCAGGGTCCGCCCGCGCAACTCGCCCTCGAGGGCAAGGGCCAGCCCGCGCGCGACATTCAGCGCCTGCCCGCTCGCCTGCGCGCGGGCATTCCGGTAGCCGATATGGACCAGGGCAAGGTTCAGCGCGACGAGCGGCAAGGCCACGGCGAGGACGAGGCCTGCGAGCCGGACGCGAAGCGTCGGCCGGCGCAGGAGGCTTGCGGGGGCGGGCTCGTCAGGCGTCACAAAGTCCCCCTCGCTCGGACGAGCCAACCCCGCCAGCGGGGGCCGTTGGCGCGCCACCCAGGATTAGGGTCGACCGGCGGGAGGTGGAAGCCAAAACCCATGCCCGGCATGAAAAGCTGCAGGTTTCCGCACCGATGTGGCACGCCGGCCCGATGCCGCCCGCCGCAACGGACCGCGGCGCGCCACCCGCTGCCGAAGCCAGCCCCGCTGCTGGCCGGCCCCGCCTTCTGCCCCCTGTCGTGCCGCTCCGTGTTGGGCATGACCGCCGCGGCCCGGCGGGACGTCAGGCCCCGTCCAGCAGCCCGATCTTGAGGTCGCGGACGGCGCGTCCCCTCCCCACCCGTTGCGCGCCACCCGCCCCGCCGCCACCATCGCCCCATCCGGGGAACATCGCCATGGCCACCACCCGCCGCAGCCTGCCCGCACTCGCCGCCTCCCTTTTCGCCACGCCTGCTCTCGCCCAATGGGCCCCAACGCGTCAGGTCCGGCTGATCGTCCCATTCTCGCCCGGCGGCGGCGCCGACACCACCGCCCGCCTCTTCGCTCCCGCCTTCACCGCCTTCCTCGGCCAGCCTGCCGTGGTCGAGAACCGTGCCGGCGCTGGCGGCACCATCGGTGCGGCGGAGGTCGCCCGCGCCGCACCGGACGGCACCACCCTCCTCGTCGATGCCGCCAACCAAGCGGTCAACCAGGTCCTGTTCCGCAACCTGCCCTTCGATTACGTCACCGGCTTCACCCCGGTCAGCCGCGTCACCGTCTACCCGCTGCTGCTCGTGGTCCGCCCCGACAGCCCCTTGCGCAGCCTCGAGGCCCTGCTCGCCAAGGCCCGCGCCGAGCCGGGCCGCCTCACCTACAGCTCCTCCGGCAATGGCATCTCCAACCACATCGCAACCGCCGTGCTGGCGGACCGGGCGAAGGTCGATTTTAGTCACGTTCCCTATCGCGGCGGCGGGCCGGCGCTGGCGGCGGTGCTCGCCGGCGACGTCGATTTCGGCTTCGCCACGGTGGCGAGCGCCGCCGCACTCGCCCAGGAGGGCCGCTTGCGCCCGCTGGCCGCCTCCTCCGCCGGACGCATCCCAAGCCTGCCGGAGATCCCGACCGTCGCCGAGCTGGGCTTCCCCGGCTACGACCAGACCGAATGGAACGGCGTCTACGGCCCCGCCGGTCTGCCCCCGGCCATCGTCGAACGCCTGCACGAGGCCTGCCAGGCGGCGCTGCGCGACCCGAGGGTCACCGAGCGCCTCGCCGCCCTCGGCGCGTTGGCCCTCGGCAACAGCCCGGCCGAATTCGCCGAGTTCCTGAAGCGGGAGCGTGCCGCCATGGCCGTGCTGGTGCGCGAGGCCGGCATCACCGCCGACTGATTCTTGCGTTGCCGCACCGTCCTTGTTATAGGAAAACAGTCACCGCCCAAGCCCCGCCCGGCACCCCCGCTTCAATCCCTCAATCCCTCAAACTCCGGTCCAAGCCGTTGATGCGGCAGGGGGCGGGCTTCAAGGATTGAAGCCGTCCTGGCTCTTCAAGCCCATTCCGCCCGGTGCGTCCCGAGCGGCATGGAGGGCAACGCCCAGAAGGGCGGCGTCGCCTCCAGCCGCCCCGGCTCGCGCAGCGCGGTCAGCCGCCCGAACCCGCTCTCGCCCGTCTCGAGCAGCCCGCCCAGCTCCGCCATCGTCGGCACTGACACGCCGAACCCGCCCTCGATCCGCCCGAGGCCGCGCAGCCACCGTGCCGTCCCGGCGAGCGAAACCGCTACCCGCCAGGACCCGCCCTCCTCCGCCCGCCGCAGCAGCGCCGCCAGCGTGCCGAAGGCGAGGAGGTAGCCCGAGGCATGGTCCAACGCCTGGCAGGGCAGCACCTTCGGCTCAGGCAGGCTGCCCGCCGCCTCCGCCTCGGCGTGGTTGAAGCCGCTCGCCGTCTGCACCAGCGAGTCGAAGCCCCGCCGCCCGCCCCAGGGTCCCACCTCGCCATAGGCCGACAGCGAGGCACAGACGATCCCCGGCCGCAGCGCCGCCAGCATCTCGGGCGAGACGCCGTGCTCCGCCAACGCCCCCGGCCGGTAGCCCTGGAGGAAGACATCCGCCGAGGCCGCCAGCCTCCGCAGCCGTTCACGCCCGTCCTCCGCGCGCAGGTCGAGCGAGGCCGTCCGCTTGCCCCGCCCAGTATCGACGATCAGCTCGTCGAAGCTCGGCAGGTGCGCCGCGCTGACATGCAGCACATCCGCCCCATGCGCGGCTAGGGTTCGCCCGCAGACCGGCCCCGCGATCACCCGCGTCAGCTCCAGCACGCGGATGCCCACGAGCGGCCGCGCCCCCGCCTTCGGCAGGGGCAGCGGCGGCGCCTCGCCGATCTTCTCGATCCGCACCGGCGGCAGCGCGGCCACCGCCTGCCCCTGCGGATGCGCATCCCATTCGGCGAAGCTTCGCATGGCGGCAACGCAGAGCCCCGCCTCCGCCGCCGCCTGCTCGAAGTCGAGCGCCTCCCACCTGCCGAGCGCCGCCCCCACCGCCGCCCGGTTGCCCTCGCAGCCGAGCAGCCGGAGCGTGCCCGCCCGGTGATGGGGAAAATTCGTGTGCAACCGCACATGGCGGCCATCGCCGCAGCGATAGGTACCGGCGATGTCGTCCCACCTGGCGCCCGCATCGCCACCCTTGAGTGCAAGGTAGCGCTCCGAAAGGAAGGCCAGCGCCGCATGCCGCAGCTCGACCGAGACCGCCTGCGCCACCCCGCCCCGGGCGCGGTGAATCGCCGCCACCGCCGCCGTCGCCGCGCCGATGCTCGCCTGCGCCGCCGCGCCGATGCGGAAGGACGACGGCAAGGCCGGCTCCCCGCCCGTCAACCGAAGCTCCGGCAAGGCGCCCGGCGCCAGCCCCGCCCCACGCCAGAGCCCTTCCAGGATCGCAAGCGGGGATGCATCGGCCATCGGGGAACCTCGCTGACAGGGCTTCAGGAGTTGCTCAACGCCTGCGGGAAACGGCGACGCGCTCGTGCGTTATGCCGGCGGGCGGGAGCGTAACCCCGCCCCCACCACAAGGAAGAGGGAAACGACCGATGGCGAACCAACAGGGCTCCGGCGGCGGCAAGGGCAATCCCGGCAATTTCGCCAATGACCGCGAGAAGGCGCGCGAGGCCGGCCACATGGGCGGCATGAGCCAGGGCAAGGAGAACAACCCCGGCAATTTCGCCAATGACCGCGAGAAGGCGGCCGAGGCGGGCCGCAAGGGCGGCCAGAACAGCCATGGGGGCCGCTCCTCCAGCTGAGGGCCGAGGCAGGCGCCGGGGCGCCCAACCCCCGGCGCTACTCCGCCGCCGCCGCCGCACGCGGCCCGAATTCCGGCGCGACCCGCGTCATGAACAGCCGGATCGACTCGTTCGCCACCTCCGCCGGCATCGGCCCGAGCCGGAAGGAACAGATCACTCCGCCGACGCCGGTGCGGTCGATCTCTGCCATCTTCGCCGCGACCGTCGCCGGCGAGCCATGGATCAGCGCACCCTCCACCTGCGCCCGGGCGGGCGGCACCCGCTCCTCCACCATGCGGATGCCCTGCTCGGCATAAACCCGCTCGCGCATCACCCGCCGCTGCTCCTGCATCGCCTCGAAGGCGGGAATGCCGATGCGCGCCGCTTCCGCATCCGTCTCGGCGACGACGACGTTGCGCCAGACCCAGCTCTCCGCCATGCAGCGGGCCACATGCGCCTCGTCATGCCCGGCCGCAGCCAGCGCGGCGCGATAGGCAGCCAGCCGCCGCCGCGTCACCTCGACCGACTGCACGTTCATCATGAAGGGCAGGCCGCGTGCGGCGAGATGCAGCGCTCCCTCCTCCGAGGAGGCGGCCCGCAGCACCGCCGGATGCGGCTGGGTGAAGCATTCCGGCCGCAGCCGCGGCGCCTGGATGTCCCAGAATTGGCCCCGGTGGGTAACGCCCGCCTTGTTGGTCCAGGCTTCGAGCATGATCGCCTCGGCCTCGGCATAGCGCGCTCCCGCCTCGCGCCAGTCGATGCCGTAGCCCTGATACTCGTAGACATTGTAGGCGGTGCCACGGCCGAGCCCGACGATGAGCCGGCCCTCGCCTAGATTGTCGAGCAGCGCGATCTGCTCGGCGAGGCGCACCGGGTGATGCAGCGAGACCTGCGCCACGGCGAAGCCCACCTTCACCCGCCTGGTCGCGGCCAGCACCGCGGCGGCGAAGGCGGTCGGGTCGACATAGGCGCAGTTGCCGTCGAAGTGGTGCTCCGCGAGCCAGATCACCTCGACGCCGAGTTCGTCGCAGAGCTTCGCCTCCTCCAGGCATTCGCGGATGACGCGGGCATCGCTCGCCGGCTCGCGGCTTTCGGTGAAGAGGAAATTGCTGAATTTCAGCATGGCGGGCTCCGTCCGGCTCTCGCGCCAGCCTAGCCGCCCCCCGGGGACGCGCAACAGCGGCCAGGCCTCCCCGACAAAACGTATCCCCGCTGGCGGAGCCGGCGCAGCCGGTCCATATGGGCGGTGCGCGCGGAGTTCCGGAATCCATGAAGATCAACGTCGAGATCGATTGCACGCCCGAGGAAGCCCGCACCTTCCTCGGCCTGCCCGATCTGCGGCCGATGCAGGATGCGGTGCTGGCGAAGATGCAGCAGCAGATGCTGAACGCCGTCGATGCCCTCTCGCCCGAGGCGCTGCTGCGGACTTGGATGCCCCTCGCCCCGCAGACGCCCGAGCAGATGCGCGACGCCATGGCCGGCCTCTTCCGCCTGTTTACGCCGATGGCGGGCGGCAAGGGACCCGGCAGCCAGGGCTGACCGCGCCGCGTGACCGCCCCGACCCTCCGGGCCGAGCCGGCGCTCCGGCCGGGCCGCCGCCGCATCCCCCGCGCGCAGCGCCCCTGGCGCCGGCTGCGGCCGGGCCTGGTCGGCTCGGTACTGCTGCATCTCGGCTTCCTCGGGCTGGTCGTGCTGGCAGTGATGACCCGCGAGCGGCCGCCGGAGCCGCTGCCGCCGCCCTCCTTCGAGGTCGAGTACCAGTCGGGGGCCCCCGGCCGCCCCGGCGACGAGCAGGGCGAGGCCCGGCCGGAGCAGGAGGCGCCGCCCCCGGCGCCCGAGAGCCTGCCGGCGATCCCGCAACCGGCCCAGCCGCCGCCGGTGCCCGAGGCCACCGCCTCGCCGGCGCCGCCCCTGCCGCTGCCGCCGGCTCCGCCGCCGCCGGCACCGCCGCGCACCGAATTCGCCGAGCCTGCCCCGGCCCCGCCGCCGCCGCCCCCGGCCGTCGCCGAGGCCCTGCCGATGCCGCCTCCGCCCATCCCGCTGCCGCGCGAGGTCCCGCGCCTCAGCCCGCCGCCCCCGGCCCCCACCCCGCCGCAGACCGCCGCCCGCCCCGCCGCGCCGGCGCAGCGCCTGCCCGGGGTCTGGATGCCGGAGGCACGCAACCTCGCGCCCGCCACCCCGTCGGCGCCGCCGGGCACGCCGCGCTCGCGGCTCGATCTGTCACCCGGGCCGCTGGCGACACTCGGCCGCAATTCGACTGAGTCCGAGGCGGATGTGCGCGGCGCGCAGGTCGGGCCGGACTGGCGCAACGCTTTCCGCCGCTGGGTGGACGAGAACAAGCGCTACCCGGCCAGCGCCGTGGAGGCGGGCCATCAGGGCCGCAGCCGGGTGCAGGTGATTGCCGATCCGAACGGCAAGGTGAGGTCGGTGCGGCTGATCGGCCCGTCGGGCTCGGTGTGGCTCGATGCGGGACTGGTCTCGATGTTCCGCGGCGCGACGCTGCCGGCCTTCCCGCCCGGGGCGGACCCGAACGGCGTGACCATCGACTTCACGATGCACTACATCTTGGTGCGCTGAGTGCCCTCGCCCAGCCAGACCGCCTCCTGCCGCCGCACCGCGGCCCGCAGGTAGTCATCCGGCAGGCCGGCGGCCGGGCCGGGATGCATCGCTCCGAGCACGGGCACGACCTGGGCCAGCACCCATCGCTCCATGGCAGCGTCGCGGGCCTGCAGCGCGCGCAGCGCCGCCCGCATCACCGCCCCGCTCGATTCATAGGCCCCCGACGCCACCATCGTGTCGACGAAATGCGCCTGCTCCGGCGGCAGGGCAACGCATCGTTTCATGACTTGCGGCATGGCGCGGTACTCCCCATCCGGGAGGCTAGGCCCAAAGATTTCGGGATGTCACCGCATTTCCGAGTATTCGACTGGACTTTGCGCGTGCTGCGACGCAGCATCCGGCCAAAATCAAGGAACACGCCTTTGACCGTGGTCACCCCCCCTCCGGGCCGCGAGCTGCTGGCCCGCGGTGCCGAAACCATGTCGCGCATCATCGACCAGGCCCGGACCCTCACCGATGTGGCGACGCGTCAGGCGGCGCAGCTCGCCCCCACGTCCCTGCCGCCAGCCCCGCCGCCGCTTCCCGCCAACCCGGCCATGCTGCTCGCCGCGGCGGCCGATTACGCGGTGGATGCGGCCCAGCGCGGCGTTCTCTACCTCGATGCCCTGCGCCAGGCGGGCAACGCCTTCTACGAGCATGAGGCGGAGGGCTGCCCGCCTGTCCTCTTCTTCCCCTGGGACATGGTGGTGGATGGCCGCACCCTGCCGCGGCCGTGCAACTACGCCCTGGTCCGCATCCGCCGCCCCGAGGGCGCGGCACCGCAGGACCCGAAGCTGCGCCCCTTCGTCATCATCGACCCGCGCGCCGGCCACGGCGCCGGCATCGGCGGCTTCAAGTCGGACAGCCAGGTGGGCGTGGCGCTGCGCCGCGGCCATCCGGTCTATTTCGTCGTTTTCTTCCGCGACCCGGAGCCGGGCCAGACCATCCTCGACATCACCCAGGCCGAGGGCGTCTTCCTGGAGGAGGTGGCGAAGCTCCATCCGGAGGCGCCGAAGCCCGTCGTCATCGGCAATTGCCAGGGCGGCTGGGCGGTAATGATGCTCGGCGCCTCCCAGCCCGACCTTACCGGTGCCATCGTGCTGAACGGCGCGCCCCTCTCCTACTGGGCGGGCGAGCGCGGGCGGAACCCGATGCGCTATCTCGGCGGCCTCGCCGGCGGCTCCTGGCCGGCGGCGCTGCTGGCCGATCTCGGCAACGGCAAGTTCGACGGCGCCAACCTGGTGCTGAATTTTGAAAGCCTGTCGCCCGCCAACACCTGGTTCAAGAAATACTACAACCTCTACGCCAATGTTGACCGGGAGACGCCGCGCTTCCTCGAATTCGAGCGCTGGTGGGGCGGCTACTTCCTGATGAACCGCGACGAGATCCGCTGGATCGTCGAGAACCTGTTCATCGGCGACAAATTCGCCCGCGGCGAGATCTCGGCCGGTGGCGGCGCCACCTTCAACATGCGCGCGGTGCGCAGCCCGGTGGTCGTCTTCGCCTCGGCCGGCGACAACATCACGCCGCCCGGCCAGGCGCTGCGCTGGATCGCCGATGTCTACCGCGACGAGCAGGAGATCAAGACGCTCGGCCAGACCATCGTCTACCTGATGCACGAGGATATCGGCCATCTCGGCATCTTCGTCTCGGGCGCCATCGCGCTGAAGGAGCATACCGAGATCGCCGAGACGCTGCAGCTGATCGACAGCGTCGCGCCCGGCCTCTACGAGATGCTGATCACCACCGAGGGCGGCAACGGCGGCTGGCAGGTCGAGCTCAAGGAGCGGACCATGGCCGACATCCGCGCTCGCAGCGGCGAGGCGAAGAACGAGGCCTTCCCCGCCGTCGCCCGCATCTCGGCGCTGAACCAGTCGGTCTACGACCTCTTCGCCGCGCCCTTCATCCGCCAGCTCAGCACCGAGCGGACGGCGGAGCTGCGGCGGCAGATGCACCCGATGCGGCTGCGGCGCACGCTCTTCAGCGACCGCAACCCGGCGATGGCGGCGGTCGCGCCGCTGGCCGAGCAGGCACGGGCGGACCGGCGGCCGGTGGCACCCACCAACCCCTTCCTTGCCTGGGAGCGGCTCTGGGCCGACGGCGTGGAGCGCAGCTTCGACCTTTACCGCGACATCCGCGACGGCTGGACGGAATATGCCTTCCACGCCCTCTACGGCGCGCTCGGCACCTGGGGCGTGGCCCAGGCCGAGCCGCCCGAGGCCCCGCCGCCGGCGACCGAAGCCACGGCGCCCGAAGTGCGGGCGGCGCTGGCCCAGATCGCCGAGGGCGGCTATGCGGCAGCGGTCATCCGCATGATGATCCTGCTGGCCCGCGCCCGTGGCGGCGTGCGCCGCTCCCGCCTGGTGCGCTCCAACGCCATGCTGACGACGGAGGAGCCCTTCGCCGCCATGACGCCGGAGGAACGGCAGGCCATGATCCGCCGGCAAACGGTGATCGCCAGCATGGCGCCGGCCGAGGCGCTGGCGACTCTCCCCCAGCTGCTGCCGAAGCAGGAGGAGCGTGCGCGGGCACTGGCCGCGGTGGAGGCGGTGGCCGGGCCGGAGGCGGAGCTTGGCGAGGCGGCAGAAGCGATGCTGGCGCAGCTCCGCGCCACGCTCGCCACCCCGGGCCGAGCCCCGGTGCCGGTCGGTTACGAGGCCGCCGCCATGCCGGATTAGGGTTTCCAGCCCCCGGCGCCGGGCCTAGGCTTCCTCCCAAGCATAAGCAGGAAGGAAGCGGGCCATGGCAGAGGATCTGGTCATCCGCGGCGGCACCATCGTCGATGGCAGCGGCGCACCGGGCGTCGTTGCCGATCTGGCGGTCAGCGGCGGGCGGATCACCGCCATCGGCCCCGACTTGCCCCGTGGGCGTGAGGAGATCGACGCCCATGGCCGGCTGGTGACGCCGGGCTTCGTCGATATCCACACCCATTACGACGGCCAGGCGGTGTGGGACAGCCACCTGGCGCCCTCGGCGATCCATGGCGTGACGACCGCGGTGATGGGCAATTGCGGCGTCGGCTTCGCCCCGGTCCATCCCGGCCAGGAAATGCAGCTCATCGAGCTGATGGAGGGGGTGGAGGACATCCCCGCCCCGGTCCTGTCCCAAGGGCTCGACTTCACCTGGGAAAGCTTTTCCGAATATCTCGCCGTGCTCGAGGGCAAGCCGCGGGACATCGACATCTGCGCCCTCGTCCCGCATGCCGCCGTCCGCGTCTATGTCATGGGCGAGCGGGCGCTGGCGCTGGAGCCGGCGAACCAGGCCGACATCGCCGCCATGCGGCAGATCGTCGCCGAGGCGGTGCAGGCCGGCGCCTTCGGCTTCTCCACCAGCCGCACCATCAGCCACAAGACGCTGAAGGGCGACTCCACGCCCACGCTCCGCGCCCAGGAGGACGAGCTGACGGGGATCGCCCTCGGCCTGAAGGAGGTGGGCGCCGGCTTCCTCGAAGTGGTCTCCGACTTCAACCTGCCGGACGCCGCCACCGAATTCGCCATGCTCCGCCGCGTCGCCGAGGCCTGCGGTCGGCCGATGGTCTTCTCCCTCACCGCCCGGCACGACCGGACGGAGGCCTGGCGTGAGCTGCTGGCGCTGTCCAACAAGGCGGCGGCGGAGGGGGTGAACATCCGCCCGGTCTTCCCGCCACGGCCGATCGGCATCCTCATGGGCCTGCTCGGCAGCCAGAACCCCTTCAGCGGGGCGCCGAGCTACAAGGCGATCGCCCATCTGCCGGTGCCCGAGCGCGTTGCCGCCATGCGCGACCCGGCCACCCGCGCCCAAATCCTGGCCGATGACCGCATCAGCGGCAGCAATTTCCCGCTCATCACCCGGCTGTCCTTCGAGCGCATGTTTCCCTTCGGCGATCCGCCGGACTACGCGCCGCACCGCGAAACCAGCGTCGCCGCCGAGGCCGCCCGGCAGGGCCGCAGCCCGGAGGAGGTCGCCTATGACATGCTGCTGGCCAATGAGGGCCAGAACTTCCTTTTCTGCCCGCTGACCAACTATGCGGACTTCACGCTGGATGCCTCGGCGGAGCTGCTGAGGCACCCGAATACCATCGTCGGCCTCTCCGATGGCGGGGCGCATGTCGGCTTCATCTCGGATGGCAGCTTCCCGACCTTCCTGCTGAGCTACTGGGGCAAGCAGCGCGGCCTGCCGATCGAGGAGCTGATCCGGCGGCAGACCAGCGACACGGCGCGGGCTGTGGGGCTTGCCGATCGCGGCCTGTTGCGCGTCGGGATGCGGGCCGACATCAACGTCATCGACCTCGATGCGCTCGCGCTCGACCGGCCGGGGATGCTCTACGACCTGCCGGCGGGCGGACGGCGGCTGATGCAGCGCGCCCGCGGCTATGAGGCGACCATCGTCGCCGGCGCCGTCACTTACCGCCACGGCGAGGCGACGGGGGCGCTTCCCGGCAGGCTGGTGCGCTGCGGCGCCTGAGGCCGCGAGCCGATGCGCGCCGTCTGGTACACCCGGCCCGGCCCGGCGCGGGAGGTCCTGCAGCTCGGCGAGCGGCCGGTGGCGGAGCCGGCGCCGGGCGAAGTACGCGTGCGGCTCCTGGCCTCGGGCGTTAACCCGGCCGATACCTAGCGCCGGGCCGGGACGTCCTACGCCAATGAGTGGCCGCTGATCATCCCGCACAGCGACGGCGCGGGCTTGGTGGAGGCGCTCGGCGAGGGTGCGTCGGCCGGGCTGCTGGGGCGGCGGGTCTGGCTCTACAACGCGCAGCGCGGGCGGCCCTTCGGCACGGCGGCGGAGTTCACCTGCGTACCGGCCGAGAATGTCATCGCCCTGCCGGAGGATATCGACTTCGAGACCGGCGCCTGCCTCGGCATCCCGGCGATGACGGCGCATCGCTGCCTCTTCGCCGACGGGCCCGTGCGCGGGTTGCGCGTGCTGGTCTCGGGCGGCGGCGGCGCGGTCGGTAATTACGCGGTGCAGCTCGCGCGCTGGGATGGCGCGGCCTGGGTCGGCGCCACGGCGAGCGGCGGCTGGAAGAGCGAAGACGCGAAGGCCGCGGGCGCCGACGCCGTCTTCGACTATCGGGCGCCGGATTGCGCCGCGCGGATCATGGCGGCGACGGGCGGCGTGGACCGCATCGTCGAGGTCGATGTCGGCGGCAATGTCGCGCTCTGGTCCGAGGTGGTGGCGCTGAACGGCAGCGTCGTCGGTTATGCAAGCCGCGGCGGATTGACGCCGTCCATCCCCGTTTCCGCCGTCCTGATGCGGAAGAACGTCAACCTGCGCGGCGTGGTGCTGAACAGCGCGCCCGCAGCAGCGCGCCGTCAGGCGATGGAGGAGATCGATGCCTGGCTACGGCAGGCGCCGCGGCTGCACCGCGTCGCCGTGGCCTATCCGCTCGCCGAGACGGCAGCCGCGCATGAGGCGGTGGAGGCGGGCACCAAGCGCGGCACGGTCGTCGTTCTGCCGGGGGCCTGATCGAGGTCCGGCGGGCTCAGGCCCCGTCCTCCAGCCGCAGTACGCGGCTGTACAGTGCATGGCCGAGGACCTGCTCGGCAGCCAGCCCGGCCTTGCGCAGCGCAGCCGGGTCGAGGCCGGTGCCGAGGCCCATGGCGGCAAGCGCCGCGGCCAGGTCCTCGGCGCAGCAGAAGCCGCCGGCGCCGCCCAGCGCCGCATCCGCCTCGGTAAGGCCAGCCTCGATCGCGGCGAGGGTATTGGCGATGGCGGTGCCGCGGCGGTCGGAGAAGCGGGCGATGAAGCTGGCGGTCGGCAGGCCGCCATGCAGCCAGCCGATCAGGTCCCGGACACGGGGCGGTGTCGCCAGGCCCTCGTCGTCGGCGATGGCGATGCGGCCGATGCCGAACTCGGCGAGACGCTCGGCATCGGCCAGCACCCCGGCCGGCTCGGCGCCCTCGGCGAAGGCGGCGGCGATGCTGCCGCAGAGGGCGAAGCGGCCACCCGCCTGTTCGGCCATCGCGGCGAGGCTGGCCCAGCGGGCGGCGCGGTCCTCGCCGAACAGGGCCTGCGAGGCGGCATCGGTGGCGGCGATGGGCAGCAGCACCTCGTCCGGACCCCAGCCGCCATCCTGGGCGACGAGCGCGCGGCGAACGGCCATCAGGTCCGGGCAGGGCACCTGGAAGGCAAGGCCCGGATGGCGGGGCACGCCGCGCAGCAGCAGCTCGGCATCGGCGAAGAGGGGGAAGCGGGCGGGGTCGCGCAGGCTGGTGAGGCCGATGCGGCGGAAGCCGGCCGCGGCCAGGGCTGCGGCGAGGGAAAGGCGGGCCTCGCTCGGCAGCGGCCGCTCGATGGCCTCGCTCAGCAGGCATTCGCCGAGCGCGATGTCGGCGGCGGCAGGCGCCGCGCTGCCGGTGATCTCTTCCAGCTCGGCGGCACTGGGCAGGTCACTCATCGGGCGTTCTCCGGCGGGCGGAGGGTGCTGCGGGCTCCGCCAACCCGCCCGAGACTGCGGCCCGGCCAGTGGGCTGGCAAGATGCGCCCGAGGGCGCATCCCCGAGGGGCTTCTCAGACGTGGCCGATGCCGAGGGCGGCGGCGGCGAGCTTGTAGCCGCCCACCTCGGTCAGCAGCAGGCGGAGCTGGGTGGGATCAGGCTCGATCTTCTGGCGCAGGCGATACACATGCGTCTCGAGCGTGTGGGTGGTGACGGCGCTGTTGTAGCCCCAGACCTCGTTGAGCAGCACCTGGCGGGCGACGGGCTTGCCGCCGGCGCGGTAGAGGAATTTCAGGATCGCGCATTCCTTGTCGGTCAGGCGGATCCGGCGGTTGCGGCCCGTCTCCGTCAGCGTGCGGGCGCTCGGGCGGAACATGTAGGGGCCGATGGCAAAGGTGGCGTCCTCGCTGTTGTCGAAGAGTCGGAGCTGGGCGCGGACGCGGGCCAGCAGCTCCGGCAGGCGGAAGGGCTTGGCGATGTAATCGTTGGCGCCGGAATCGAGGCCGCGGACGACGTCCTCCTCGCCATCGGCGCCGGTCAGCATGATGACCGGCATGCGACGGCCTTCACGGCGGAGCTTGGCGCAGAACTCGCGGCCGTCTGCATCGGGTAGGCCGATGTCGAGCAGGATGGCATCGTAGCGCGCATTGGCGTCGGCAAGCTTTGCTTCCGCCTGGCCGGCGCTGCCCGCTTCGTCGGCGGTGAAGTCGCCGTTGAGCGCGAGCTGTTCGGCCAGCGTGGCGCGCAGGGCGGCATCGTCCTCGACGATCAGGATGGGGCGCGGCGTGGTCATCGAAGCCTCCGGCAGGGGGGGGTGGGCAGCAAGAACTCGTTTGGCTTTCGGCCAGGGAGGTTTTTCAACCCTCCACATTCATTACTTGCCCGGTCTGGGTACACAACTAGGCAATCCGCGATGTCCGGACACGATGCTGTTAAATAACGACCATGGCGATACAGTGTCCCGGTATCATGCCGCCGTTTGCCTTACGGCTGCCTCACGGAACGACAACGTCACAGTTCCGGTACGTGCCGCGAAGCCAAGGGATGCAGCAGCTTTGTCTGCGCACGCTAATTTGACTGCATATGAGCGTCTGCTCGACAGCGCCCGCAGGCTCGGCATGATGCGGGCGGCACGACCCGAAGGGGGAAACAGCACATGACACTCGGCTTCCGCATCCGGCCGGTGACCGGCCGCATCGATCCGGCGCTCTGCGCCCGCGCAGCCGCCATCCCGGCGGCGAATATCGGCGATGTGGTCAACCGCATGCAGACCATGCGCGGCGGCTTCCGCGCCTTCGGCGGCAAGCTCGTCGTGGCGGGGCCGGCCTTCACCGTGCGGGCACGTTCGGGCGACAACCTGATGCTGCATCGGGCAATTGACATGGCGGAGGCCGGCGACGTCATTGTTGTCGATGCCGGCGGCGACCTCGACATCGCCATCACCGGCGAGCTGATGATGGGCTGGGCGGCGCGGCGGGGAATCGCCGCCGTCATCGTCGATGGTTCGGTGCGGGACGCAGCGCAGCTCGGCGAATTGCCGATCGGCATCTGGGCGCGGGGCATCACGCCATCGGGCCCCTACAAGGACGGCCCTGGGGAGATCGGCTATCCGGTCGCCTGCGGCGGGCAGGTGGTGATGCCGGGCGATCTCGTCATGGCGGACGAGGATGGCGTCGTCGTGCTGCCGGCCGCGGATGCGGCGGAGGCGATCGCGGCCGCCGAGGGGCACCAGGCGAAGGAGGCCATGGCGCAGCAGGCGATCGATGGCGGGACCTGGGAGCGGGACTGGGTGATCGCCTCGCTGCGGGCGAAGGGCTGCGGCGGGCTCTGAGGGCGGCCGTGCCGGGCACGGCCCGGATGACATTTATACGTTTCGTAACCTGACGGGGCATAGCCTGGCCTGGACCAGAAGGAGCAGGCCATGCGCGTCCGTACCGTCTTCCTTGCCGGCTTTCTTGCGGTTTCGCTGCCCGGCTTGGTGGCGATGGCTTGGCTTGCCGGCACCGCCTGGGACCGCTGGAACGAGGCCAGATCTGCCCAGGCCAGCATGCAGGTCATCAGCGCGCTGCAGCGGGCGCAGACCGCGGTCGTCAGCGAGGCCGGGCTGCTCCTGGCCGCAACCCTCTCCGCCGAGCCGGACCGCGCGGGGCTGGCTCGCAGCGCGGCGGCGACCGATGGACTGCTGGATGCGGCGCAGCGACGCCTCGACGACTGGGGCAGCCCTGCCCGGGCGCCGGCCGACGCCCGGACCGCCCTCGCCGGCCTTCGCCTGCGGATCGAGGGACAGTTGGACCGGCCGCCTGCGGAGCGGGACCCTGCCGTCAGGCAGGAGGTTCTCGCACGGCGGCAGGCGCTGTCCAATGACCTGGCGCAACAGGCCGAAGCCGCCGCGAAGCGGACGGTGATCCAGGCGCCCTCGCTCGCCACGGTGATCGACATCGCCGTGGAAACCATGTCGATGCGCGACGTGGCGGGAGGCCGCAACCTGATGATGAACAATTGGGTTGCCGGCCAGCCCATCCCGCTCGGCGACTACGCCACGGCAGAGCGGCAGAGCGGGCGGGTTGGCCAGGCCTGGGACAACATCAAGCGGAAGCTTGCCATGCTGCCAGAGGCGCCGCGCCTCCAAGAGGCCGGGGCGAAGCTACGGGAGGCCTACGAAGGCCGCCACGCTCCCCGCTGGGAACAGATGATGGAATGGGGCCGGGCGCGGGCGAGCGGCGCCGCGGTGCCACCCTGGCCAGAGACAGTCCCCGCCTTCCGCGCCTGGAGCGTGCCGGCCTTGGCAGACATCATCCTGCTGCGCGACGCGGCGCTGGACCAAGCGCTGGCGGACAGCGCAGGCCTCGCGGATGCCGGCCGCGCCGGGCTGCTGCTGGCGCTCGCGCTCCTCTTCGCGGGGGCCCTCGCCATGCTCGGCACGGCCTGGATGCTGTTCCGGCGGGTGGTCCGGCCGATCCAGCGCATGACCGGCACGGTCGAGCGCATCGCCGCCGGCGAGCTGCACCTCGCCGTGCCGTGCCTCGGGCGCCGGGACGAGCTGGGCACGATGGCGGAAGCGGTCGAGACCCTGCGCACCGCCTCCATCGAGCGCGAGGCAGCCGTGGCGGCCCGCCTCGCGGAGCGAGCGGCGAAGGCCGAGCAGGCGGAGCGGGTCGGCGCCCTGGTGCGGGGCTTCGAGGCGGAGGCGGCGGCGATGCTCGGCACCGTGGCCTCGGCCGCGACCGAACTCGACCGGACGGCCGGCGAGATGACTGCGGTGGCGCAGGCCGGCATGGTGCGGGCCACCGCCGTCGCCGGCGCCACCGGGCTGGCGAGCAGCAATGTGCAGGCCGTCGCCGCCTCGGTAGAGGAATTGTCCGGCTCCATCGCCGAGGTGGCCCGTCAGGTCGGCGCGGGCGCCGCCGTCGCGCGACGGGCAGCGGATCAGGCGCGCGAAACGGATGCCACGGTGCAGGGCCTGGCCCAGGCGGCGCAGCGCATCGGCGAGGTGGTGCGGCTGATCAGCGACATCGCGGGCCAGACCAACCTCCTGGCGCTGAATGCAACAATCGAGGCGGCGCGGGCAGGCGAGGCCGGCAAGGGCTTCGCCGTCGTGGCCTCGGAAGTGAAGGCGCTCGCCGGGCAGACGGCGCGGGCAACGGAGGAGATCGGTGCGCAGATCGCCGCCATGCAAGGCGAAACGGTGCGCACGGTGGATGCCATCGCCAGCATCGCCCGGATCATAGAAGCGATCGACACAACCAGCGCGGCTGTCGCGGCAGCGACAGATGAGCAAGCGGCCGCAACCTGCGAGATCGGCCGCGCGGTGGCCGAGGCGGCCTCCGGCACTGGCGAGGCGGCGACCCATGCAGTGGGCATGCAGGACGAGGCGGAGCGCACCGGGGCCTCGGCTGGCCATCTGCGAGAGGCCTCGGGAGAGCTTTCCCGGCAGGCCGAGTTGATGCGCCATACCGTCGGTGCCTTCCTCGAGCGGCTGCGGGCTGCGTAATGCAGCGCCGGGTCAGGATGGGGTGCGCGGCGCAAGCCATCCCATGCTGGCTGCCGGTTCGGCATCGACCGTCGGGAGATAGGGCTTGATGTCAAGCAGCGGCGTGCCGCTGGCGCAGTCGAGGTTGCGGATAAGCAGCACGCCGGGCCCGTCGAACCCCTCGAATTGCACGACGGAGAGGGCGATGGGGTTGGGCCTGACCGGGGCGCGGGTGGCGAATACGCCGCGCGGACCGGCGGCGAAGCGAGGGGTGATGGCGAGAGGCGCCGGCCGTGCCAGATGCATCCAGTAGAGCAGGATCAGGTGCGAGAAGCTGTCAAGCTGATCGAGTCCGGCGCGGAACTCCTCGCCGACGACGGCACGGCAGAGCGGGCGCGGGTTGGGCAGGCGGCCGTTGCGGGGGCAATCAGCCGGGCTCGGCCAAGGCGTCTCGAGATGGCCGATGGGGGTGAGGGTGAAGCCGGGCACTCGGGAAGCATAGGCATCGCCGCATGCCGCGGCGAGTCAGCGGGCCTGGATGTAGGGGTTGGGCGGAATGACGGGCGTCGTCGTCGGGCTGCGATTGGGCAACGGCGCGCGGATGCCGGGATCGACGCCGGCTTCGGGCCGGAGCAGGCCGGTATTGGCCGGGGCCGCCTCGCTGCGGATGAGACCGCCGGGGCGGTCCTCATGCGGCGTGCAGGCGGCGAGCAGGGACAGGGCGAGGATCACCGGGAGGCGCATGCAGCAGTAACGTCCGGCGCGGTTGCCGGTTCGGCGGCGCGGACGGCGCCGCTCGCCAGCAATGCAGCGATCTCCGGCTCGGCATAGCCGGCCTCCTGGAGGATCGCGGCGCTTTGCTCGCCGAGGCGCGGAGCCGGAGCGCGTTCGCCAGCCGGGTTGGCGGAGAAGGCGAAGGGTATGGCCATGCGGGTGAGCGAGCCCTCGGTCGGGTGCTCCTCGCGGCCGAAGAAGCCGGTTGCCCGGAGATGCGGGTCCTCGAAGACGCTTTCCAGCGTGTGGACGGGCGTCACCGGCAGATCGGCGGCGGCGAGGAGTTCCATCCATTCGGCGGTGGTGCGGGTCAGGAATTCCTCGGCGAGCATGGCCAGCACCTCGTCGATATGGCGGGTGCGGGTGGCGTGGCTGGCGAAGCGCGGGTCGGTCGCCACCAAGTCGGGCCAGCCGACGGCGGCGCAGAAGCTGCGCCATTGCCGGTCGTTGTAGATCATCGTGCAGACATGGCCGTCCCGCGTGCGGTAGGGGCGGCGGTCGGGCGAGAGCAGGCGGCCATAGCCGCCGGCATCGAGCGGCGGGTCGAAGGTCTTGCCGCCGAGATGGTCGCCGAGGACGAAGTTCAGCATCGTCTCGAACATCGGCACCTCGACCAGCTGCCCCTCCCCACCCCGCTCGCGGTGGACCAGCGCCGCGTTGATGGCGCCGAGGGCGGCGAGGCCGGTGATGCGGTCCGCCATGGCGAGCGGCGCATAGCGCGGGGTGCCGTCGCCGGTGCGGGATTGCAGATGGGCGATGCCGGCGGCGCCCTGCATCAGGTCGTCATAGGCCGGGCGCGGGGCGTAGGGGCCGGATTGGGCGTAGCCGAGCACCGCGGCGTAGACGAGGCGCGGGTTGACGGTGCGCAGCGCCGGGTAGTCGAGGCCGAGGCGGGCCATGGCCGCGGGGCGGATATTGGTCACGAGCACATCGGCGGTGCGGGCCAGGCGCAGCAGCACCTCGCGCGCCTCCGGCCGCTTCAGGTCGAGGGCGATGCTGCGCTTGCCGCGGTTGATGGTGAGGAACATGCCGCCCATCCCGGGACTGCGGCCGGGGCCGATAAGGCGGACCATGTCGCCTTCCGGCGCTTCCACCTTGGTGACTTCAGCCCCCATCTCGGCCAGGAGCTGGGTGCAGTAGGGGCCGACGAGGACGGTCGTCAGGTCGAGCACGCGGATGCCCGCGAGTGGTCCGGGCATGCGGCCGGTTCCTCCGATATGGTTAGCGCAGGCCGTACACCGCCCGGGCATTGTCGGCCAGGATCGCCCGGCGCTCCGCCTCGCTCAAGGGTAGCTTGAAGGCGTAGCGCGGGTCGTCGCTGTCCCAATGCGGGTAGTCGGTGGCGAAGAGCAGGCGGTCGCGGCCGATCCAGTCGATCAGCGTGCGGAGATGTTCGGGGCGCTCCGGCTCCTCGACCGGCTGGGTGGTGAACCAGAGATGCGACTTCAGGTAGTCGGAGGGCTTGCGCTGCAGGTGCGGCACCTCCGAGCGCAGGCTTCGCCACAGCCCGTCCATGCGCCAGCCGAGCGAGGGCACCCAGCCGAAGCCGCCCTCGATGATAACGACCTTCAGCCGGGGGAAGCGGTCGAAGACGCCTTCCAGGATGAAGCTGGCGCAAAGCGCAGCCATGCTCATGGCAACCGCCTGGTGCTCCTCGAAATAGAAGCTCGGCCAGCCGCCGCCGGTCACCGGATGGCCGCTGGTGCCGAGGCTGTGCAGGCCGAGCGGCAGGCCGTGATGCTCGGCGGCCTCGTAGATTGGCCAGTAGCGTTGGCGGCCGAGCGGCTCCAGCGCCCGCGACACCATGGCGACCTGGACGAAGTCGGGCTGACCGGCCCAGCGCTCGATCTCGCGGACCGAGGCGGCGGCGTCTTCGCCGGGGACGCAGATCGTGGCCTTGAGGCGGGGCTCGCGGGCGGTCCAGTCCTCGCGCATCCAGTCGTTGACGGCACGGCTCAGCGCCTCGGCGAAGCCCGGGTTGCGCTCGTCCATGCCGCGGGCGGCGAGCGGCTGGAGCATGCCGTATTCGATGTCGAGAAGGTCGAGATGCTGCTCGCGCATGAATTCAAGGTCGGAGCCGGGCGGGCCGCCGCCGGGCGGCCAGGAATCGTAGCGCGAGAGGGCGGGCGTCGCCTTCGGATAGGGGTGGCCGGTGGCGAAGGGCTGGCGCAGGCGTAGGCCGTATTCCTGCCGGTGGCGGCGCCAGCGCTCCGGCAGCCAGCGGTCGAGCACGGCCAGGTCGCGCGGCGCCGGGTGTATGTCGCAATCGATCAGGCGAAGGCGGGAAGCGGCGGGCGCCTCCTGGCGGGGCAGCGTGCTGGTGCTCATGCGACGCACTCCTTCAGCCGGGGATAGATCGCCAGGGCATTCTCCCGCAGCACCTTGCGGTGCAGCCGGGCGGGCAGGCCGGGGGGCAGCGCCCCCCCGCCGTCGAAACGCGCATGCGGGTAGTCGGTGGCGAAAAGCAGCATCTCGTCGCAATCGATCATCTCAAGCAGCGCCGCCATCTCGCCCGGGTCCTCCGGCGCATCGGCGGGCTGGATGGAGATGCGGATGCTCTCACGCAGGATCTCGGCCGGCGAGCGGTCCACCCAGGGGATTTCCTGGCGCATGGCGCGCCACATCTTCACCCCGCGCCAGAGGAAGTTCGGCACCCAGCCGAAGCCGCTCTCCAGCAGCACCACCTTCAGCGCGGGATATTTGGTGAAAGCCCCCTCCCCGATCAGGCTGAGCAGCTGGCTCTGGAAGGTCTGGGCGAAAACGGTGTGGTCCTCGATCATGTAGGTCGGCCAGCCATTCGCGGTCGGGGCGTGGCGGGCGGCACTGCCGGCATGGATGGCGATGGGCAGGCCGTGGCGCTCGGCGGCGGCCAGGATCGGCCAGTTGACGCGGCGGCCGATCAGCGTCTCGGCGCTGCCGAGGAGCAGCACATGGACGAAGCGCGGGTCGGCGGCGCGGCGCTCGATCTCCTCCACCGCCAGCGCGGGGTCTTCGGCCGGGATGAGGATGCCGGCGCGCAGCCGCGGCTCGGCGTCGAGCCAGTGGGCGGCGACCCAGTCATTGGCGGCGCGGCAAAGGGCGGCGGCGAGATCGGCATTGTGCAGTGCGGGCGCCCCGAAGAGCGGGTTGCAGATGCCGATCGCGGTGCCGAAGGGGTCGAGCGCCTCGCGCCGCATCGCCTCGACGGTGGCGCCGGCGATGCCCTTCGCATCGCGCCAGTCGGTGCGGGCGGTCAGCGGGGCGCCGCGGGGGTAGAGGGCGAGGTCGAGGTCGTCGATGCCGCGGCTGGCGATCACCTCGCGCCAGAAGGGTTCGAGATGCGGCAGCAGGGCCTGGCAACCGGGCAAAGCCGGGTGCAGGTCGACATCGATGGCGCCATCCATGCCCTGTTTCCTCTCCCCTTGGTGGGGATGCTGCACCCCGGCCGGAAGGGTGGTCAACGATCGGGATCGGAGGGCACCAACGGGCGGTTAATCTTCTACCGTTACTTCCACCAGGGCGTGAGACACCGCCTTCGAGGAAAGCTGAACGGATGAGCCTCCCCTTCCCGCCCACACCGGCCCTGATCCTGCTGTCAGCCGTCCTGGGGCTGCTGCTGCCCGTGCCGATGGTGCTGGCGTTCGGCCTGATCCTCGCGCTCGGCTTCGCCATCGACATGGCGGCCCTGCGCCGGCAGGCGGCGCCGGCTCTGCTGCAGCTCCACGAGCGGTAGGGCACAAGCCTTACGCCGGCGACAGAGTCAGGCCTAGGATCGTCTCCAAGGCGGGAGGATGCGATGGCCGAGGCAGCACCGGGCAATCTGGGCGAGTATGGGCTGGCGGGGAAGGTCGCTGTCGTCACTGGCGGCAGCAGCGGCATCGGCGCCGCCACCGTCCGGCGCCTCGCCGCGGCAGGCGCGACCCTCGCCATAGGCTACAATGCCGGGGCGGAGCGCGCGACGAGCCTGATCGCCGGCTTGCCGGGCGCGGGGCATATCGCCCTGCCCACGCCGATGGAGGACAGCGACGCCCTGCGTGCCGCCGCCGCCGCAGTGGAAGCGAGGCTCGGCCGCTGCGACGTGCTGGTGAACTCCGCCGGTGCCACCCGCGCCGTCCCGCATGCCGATCTCGACGGGCTGGACGATGCGCTGATCGACCGCGTGCTGGTGACCAATGTGCGCGGCCCCTTCGCTACCATTCGCGCCTTTGCCCCATTGTTGCGGCGGAGCGGGGATGGGGTGATCGTCAACATCTCCTCGCTCGCGGCGCAGAAGGGCTCCGGCAGCAGCATCATCTACGGCGCCTCCAAGGCGGCCCTCGATACGATGGGAATGGCCTTGGCACGGGTCCTGGGGCCGGAGGTCCGGGTGCTCACCATCTCTCCCGCAGCGGTCGCCACCGATTTCGTGCCGGGGCGCAGCCGGGCGGCGGTGGAGAAGCAGGCGGCCGCTTCGCCGCTGCGGCGGGTGACGGAAGCCGATGACGTGGCGCTCGCCATCATGGGTGCCATCACCCACCTGCGCCTGAGCACGGGCACCGCCATCCTGGTGGATGGCGGGGTCCACCTTTGATCAGCCGGTGCCGCCGGCGCCGGCTAGCCCGCCGTCCTGCTGGCTCGTCGGCGCCCGCAGTTTCGGCCGCAGCACGACCAGGGCGACGAAGAGGCTGAGCCAGAGCAGCCGCGCCTGGTAGCGGTCGGCCAGGCCCGAGAGGCCACCCGTGACCGCCGCATTGCCGATCACCGCCGCGATCATCAGCACGGCCAGGGCCAGTTCCGGCAGCGACCAGCCACGGCGGAAGGCCAGCACCAGCAACCCGACCAGGCCTAGGCAGAAGGCCCCGACATGCAGAGGCGTCAGCCGCTGTGCGAAGGGAAGAAGCTCGCCCAACTGCTGCCGGGAGTCGATATAGGCGCCGTGCTCTCGCGGGAAGTAGCGCGCGATCAGCGGCTCCGGCCCGGGCAGGTTGCGCCACGGCCCGAGCCCGTCGCCGCTGGCGGTGGTGACGAGCTGGTGCAGCGTATTGCGCGCGGCATCGGTCAGCACGCCGACGGGGTTCTCCGCGATGACGCCACGGATGATGGCCCGCGCCTCCTGCGTCCAGACCTTGGGCCCGCCGAGATCGGTGTAGAGCGGCCCGTCGAGTGTCCAGAGGAAGAGATTGTGCTCAGTTCCGATCCGGTCGAGCGCGCCGCAGATGCGGAAGCCGATCTCCGGGCAGCGCCGCTCGAGATAGTCGCGGCCGGCGCCGTCGAAGATCAGCCGCGTCGCCAGGAAGACCGAACCGAAGGGCGACACCGAGATCACCCGATGGGCGAGGAAATTCACCGCCAGCAGCGCAACCACGGCGAGCGCGGTCGGCGCCAGCATGCGGCCCAGGCCACGCATCGCCGGCACTGCCCCGCGGCCGACGCCGAGCAGCAGCGCCGAAACCGCGGCCAGGCCGATGGCGAAGGGGATATGGCTCTGATGCACCATCACCGCGAGGGTAGTGAGGCCAAGCAGGTAGAAGCGTTCACCACGCCCGAGCGCCCGCCAGTGGAAACCCATCAGCCAGATGCAAAGCATCACGACGCCGGTGAAGAAATCCGGCATGATCTGCGCAGTAACGAAGGGCAGGCCGGTCAGCATCGCCAGCGCGGCGGCGGAGATCACCAGCGGCACCGGCCCCGGCTGGCGCTGCACCCGCAGCACCAGGTGCAACAGATGCGCCACCATCAGCCCCTGGCCGATCACCACTGGCCAGAGCGAGACCCGCCAGTGCAGCGCATGGATGAAGAGGCTGTAGAAGGGCGGCCGGTCCCAGCCGACATAGCCCATCAGGGCTTGGCCGAGATAGGTGCCGGTATCGGCGAAGACCAGCGGATAGCCGTTCCAGATTGCCGGCCAGACCAGCAGGATGGCGGCCAGGCCGATGGCCCAAGGCGGGGTCGTTTCGGCGCTGGATGCGCCTCCTGACGTCAACGGCAACGGAACCGCTGACAGGTTCTGTGGTTGCATCCCATCGGGCATTGTCGTTGCGCTCGGCTGGTGGGATCTCCCGGGTAACGCTGCAAACGTTGGGAGTCATTTATCAGATTGTTGATAAACAGGAACGTGATGATCGTTAAATGGCACGTCACGTGCTTGCAAGCTGGTGCACATCTCAACGAGGGTCAGCCCATGCGCCGCACCGTCCCGCTTGCCGCCCGGCCGGAGCCGATCGCCGTCATCCCGGAGGAGACGGCACTGATCGTCGTCGATATGCAGAACGCCTATCTCTCTCCAGGCGGCTATATCGATCTGGTGGGGTTCGATGTCGGCGGCGCTCCGCCCGTGATCGAGGAGACGGGGCGGGTGATTGCCGCCTGCCGGGCTGCCGGCATCCTAGTCATCTACCTCCAGAACGGCTTCTCGCCAGACCAGCGTGAGGCGGGTGGCCCATCGGCTCCGGTCTGGCACAAGTCCAACGCCTTGAAATTCATGCGTGCCAACGAAGCCTTTGCCGGCACGCTCATCACCCATGGCACCTGGGACCATGCGATCGTCGATCCGCTGGCGCCGCAACCGGGCGACATCGTCGTGCCGAAGTCGCGCTACAGCGGCTTCGCCGGGACAGGGCTGGAGCAGATCCTCGCCTCGCGGCGGATCAGGACGGTGCTGGTGGCGGGGGTCGCCACCAATGTCTGCGTCGAGAGCACGATCCGGGATGCGTACCACCGGGAGTTCTTCCCGGTGATGGTGACCGACGCGACCATGGCGGCCGGCGGAGCGGCAGCGCAGGAAGCGACAGAATTCAATGTGGAAAAATTCTTCGGGTGGCTGGCCACCGGGGCCGAGGTACGCGCGGCCCTCTTGAACAACCAATAAAAAGGCCGGGGAGAAGGTACTCTCCCGTTGGGGGCAGTGCCCCCAACCCCTCGTCTATTTCTATGAGTGTCAGTCACGCTGGAGGGCCTGGACGATCTCTTGTGTGACCTTCTTGGCGTCGCCGAAGAGCATCATCGTGTTGGGGCGGAAGAACAACTCGTTGTCGACGCCGGCATAGCCGCTCGCCATGCCGCGCTTGATGAAGAAGACGGTCTTCGCCCGCTCCACGTCGAGGATCGGCATGCCGTAGATCGGGCTGGACTTGTCGGTCTTCGCCGCCGGGTTCGTCACGTCATTGGCGCCGATGACGAAGGCCACATCGGCCTCGGCGAATTCCGGGTTGATCTCCTCCAGCTCCTTCACGTCCTCATAGGGGACGTTGGCCTCGGCCAGCAGCACATTCATATGCCCGGGCATGCGGCCGGCAACGGGGTGGATGGCGTATTCCACCTGCGCGCCTTCCTTCTTGAGCAGATCGCCCATCTCCCGCAGCACCTGCTGGGCCTGGGCCACCGCCATGCCGTAGCCGGGCACGACGATGATCTTCTGGGCATTCTTCATGATGTAGGCGGCATCCTCCGGGCTGCCGGCCTTTACCGGGGCCCGGTCGCCCGCCGCACCGCCTGCGGCCGCGGCACCACCTGTATCCGTACCGAAGCCGCCCATCAGCACGTTGATGATGCTGCGGTTCATGCCCTTACACATGATGTAGGACAGGATGGCACCCGAGGCGCCAACCAGCGCGCCGGTCACGATCAACAACAGGTTGCTGAGGGTGAAGCCAATGCCCGCCGCCGCCCAGCCGGAATAGCTGTTGAGCATCGAGACGACGACCGGCATGTCGGCACCGCCGATCGGGATGATCAGCAGGAAGCCAAGTGCGAAGGCGAGGATGGCGATCAACCAGAACAGCGCCGCGCTGCCCGAGGCGACGAAGCCGATGATCAGCACCACCAGCAGGATGCCTAGGCCGAGATTCAGCCAATGCTGGCCCTTGAAGGTGATCGGCGCGCCGGACATCAGCGCCTGCAGCTTGGCGAAGGCGATCACCGAGCCGGAGAAGGTGATTGCGCCGATGGCGAGGCCGAGCGACATCTCGACCAGCGAGCCGCCATGGATCTCGCCGGCATGGCCGATGCCGAAGCTCTCCGGCGCATAGAAGGCGGCAGCCGCGACGAAGACCGCCGAAAGGCCAACCAGCGAGTGGAAGGCGGCGACCAGCTGCGGCAGCGCCGTCATCTGGATGCGGGAGGCGATATAGGCCCCTGCCCCGCCGCCGATGGCCAGCGCCAGGATGATCAGCCCGACCCCGCCGCCGCCCATCCCCGGGCGGAGCAGGGTGGCGACGATGGCGATGCCCATGCCGACCATGCCGTACAGGTTGCCCTGCCGCGAGGTGGTCGGGTGGGAGAGGCCGCGCAGCGCCAGGATGAAGAGGACGGCGGCGACGAGATAGGCAAGGGTCGAGAGTGTTGCGGCCACGGTCTCAGCCCTTCTTCTTCGACTGGAACATGGCCAGCATCCGGCGCGTCACGATGAAGCCGCCGAAGATGTTCACCGCGGCCAGCGCCGCGGCCAGAAAGCCGAAGACCTGCGCCGCGAGGCTCTCGCCGAGGCCCGTCGCCAGGATGGCGCCGACCACGATCACCGAAGAGATGGCGTTGGTGACGCCCATCAGCGGGCTGTGCAGCGCCGGCGTCACGTTCCACACCACGTAGTAGCCGACGAAGCAGGCCAGCAGGAAGATCGTCAGCAGGAAGAGGAAAGGGTCGGCCGCGGCGGCAACCGGCGCGACATGCGCCTCGGCGAGGATGCGTGCCTGCTGCGCCAGTTCCAGCGCGCGTTGCGCCGTGGCGCTGGCCTGGTTGGCCAGGTCGGTGGGATTCATCGCTCGGGTCTCCTCAGGCGGCCTGGGCGGGGGCGAGGCTCGGGTGGATCACGGCGCCGCCACGGGTCAGCAGCACGCCCTTCACGATCTCATCGCTCTCCGGCAGCTTCGGCGCCTTGGCCTCCTTGTCCCAGAAGGTTGTCAGGAAGGTCAGCAGGTTGCGCGCGTAGAGGGCAGAGGCGGCGGCCGGGATGCGACCGGGCCAGTTGGAATGACCAAGGATCGTCACGCCGTTCTCGGTGGTGACCGTCTCGCCGGGCTTGGTCAGCGCCACGTTGCCGCCGGCATCGGAGGCGATGTCGACGATGACGCTGCCGGGCTTCATGCTGCGTACCATCTCCGCCGTTACCAGGGTCGGCGCCTTGCGGCCCTGCACCAGCGCAGTGGTGATGACGATGTCCTGCTTGGCGATATGAGTCGCCACCACCTCGGCCTGCCTAGCGTAGAAATTGGCCGAGAGCTGCTTGGCGTAGCCGCCGGCCGTTTGGGCTGCCTTGCTCTCCTCGTCCTCGTAGCCGACGAAGCTGGCGCCGAGGGACTTGATCTCCTCCTTGGCAGCCGGGCGCACATCGGTGGCGGAGACGCGGCCGCCAAGGCGGCGGGCGGTGGCGATCGCCTGCAGCCCGGCGACGCCCGCGCCCATGACGAAGACATTAGCGGCCGGGATGGTGCCGGCGGCCGTCATCAGCATGGGGAAGCCGCGGTCGAAGGCGGCGGCAGCCTCGATGACGGCGCGGTAGCCGGCGAGGTTGGCCTGGGAGGAGAGGATGTCCATGCTTTGCGCGCGGGTGATGCGCGGCAGCAGCTCCATCGCGCCGGCATCGATGCCAGCCTTGGCAAAGGCGGCCGCCATCTCGGGCGTCGCCTGAAGCTGGCCGAGCAGGAGGGCGCCGCGGGGAATGAGGGAGAGTTCATCTGTTTCGCCCTCGCCGGCGGCAAGCGGGGCGCGCACCTTCAGCACGATGGCGGCGCCCTGGAGGGCGGCGGCGGTGTCCGGGGCGATCTCGGCGCCGGCGGCGGTGTACTCGGCATCGGGGATGCCGGCGCTGAGGCCGGCCCCGGCCTCGACGGCGACCGTGAGGCCGAGGGCGATGAATTTCTTCACCGTCTCCGGCGTGGCGGCGACCCGGGTCTCGGCCGGGCGGCGTTCCTTGAGCACTGCAAGTCGCATGCGGGTCTCCCCCTTCGGCGGCGGAACATGCGCATGCGATCGCGGGGAGGCAAGATGGAATGTCCGAGGCCTGGCCACGGATCTGGGCGAACCCATGCCCAAGCCCGTGGAACGGGCGGCCCGCCTATTTGGCGACGGCGCCCGCCATTGCGGCCGGAACCCCGGCCTCCCTCAGCCCGGAAGCCTGGCGCTCGGTCAGCGCCGCCTCGGAGAAGTCCTGGGCCAGTTCCATGAACATCTGGTGCCAGTTGATCTGCGCCCGGAGCCGCAGGAAGACGCTGCCGAGGCCGACCGCGGCGCGGTCCATCAGCGGGAATTCGCGCGGGATGCGGACACCGCCGGTGCGCTTCAACCCCTCATGCACCTTGGCCGCCATCTTGCGGCCATATGACATGTCGTCGACCTCCTGGATCGGGCGGACGCGGTCCTGCACCAGCGGCTCGTAGAGGAACTTCGCCCAGACGCTCAGCACCTCCATCGTTTCCTTGGAAAGGTTGCGGAAGCCCCAGATCCGGTAGGCCTCGGCCGCCTTCTCGTCATCGCCGTCGCGCACCGCCTCGTAGAGCAGGATCACGCCGCCGACGAAGCTCGGCGGGAAGACGCGGATGGTGCCGAAATCGAGAAGGTTGATGCCTTCGCGGTCCGGGCGCACCTGGTAGTTGCCCAGGTGCGGATCGCCATGGATGACGCCGTACTGGTAGAAGGGCTTGTACCAGGCGCGGAACAGCGCCCGCGCATAGGCATTGCGCTCCTCGAGCGGCGGGTCTTCCTCAAGCCGCTTGATGATGGCGCGGCCGTCGAGCCAGCTCATCGTCAGCAGGCGCTTGGTGCAAAGGTCTTCGACCGGCTCGGGGATGGAAACGTCGGGCGTGTCCCGCATCATGATGCCGTAGAGGCGCATCTGCGAGGCCTCGCGGAGGTAGTCCAGCTCCTCGCGCAGCCGGTCGCACATCTCCTGGTAGACCTCGCCATTGTCGAGGGCGCTGTCCATCCGGCGGTAGAGGCTGACGGCGAGCTTCAGCTGGCGGAGATCGGCCTCCACCACGCTCGGCATGTCCGGGTATTGCAGCTTGCAGGCGACCTCCCGCCCGTCCGGCAGGGTCGCGCGATGGACTTGGCCCAGGCTGGCGGCGGCGGCGGCCTCGCGGCCGAAGCTGGCGAAGCGCCGCTCCCAGGTCGGGCCGAGCTCGGAGGCCATGCGGCGGCGGACGAAGGGCCAACCCATCGGCGGGGCGTTGGACTGGAGCGTCGCCAGCTCCTGCGCATACTCCTCCGGCAGGGCGTCAGGGACGGTCGAGAGGAACTGCGCGACCTTCATCAGCGGGCCCTTGAGGCCGCCGAGGATCGCCTTCAGATCCTCCGCATGCGCCGTCTTGTCGGTTTTCACGCCGAAGAAGCGCTCCCCGGCGACGCGGGCGGCGATGCCGCCGACGGCGCCGGAAGTGCGCGCCATCCGGCGCAGTTCGCCGAAGATGGTGCTGTCGGGGCTGCGCTCAGACATCCTGTTCCAATTCATCGATGAAGCCGGCGATGACGTCGAGACCGCGCTGCCAGAAGGCCGGGTCGGAGGCGTCGAGGCCGAAGGGGGCCAGCAGCTCGCGGTGGCGGAGGGTGCCGCCAGCGCGCAACAGGTCGAGATACTTGCGCTCGAAGTCGGGCACGCGGCCCTCACGGTAGACGCCGTAAAGGGCGTTCACCAGGCAATCACCGAATGCGTAGGCGTAGACATAGAAGGGCGAATGGATGAAGTGCGGGATATAGGCCCAGTAGACGCCGTAATCTTCGGTGAAGTCGAAGGCAGGGCCGAGGCTCTCGCGCTGTATCTGCATCCAGAGCGCGACGATGCGCTCGGCGGAAAGCTCGCCGCGGCGGCGCTCGTCATGCAGCAGGGTCTCGAAGCGGTAGAAAGCGATCTGCCGCACCACCGTGTTCAGCATGTCCTCGACCTTGCCGGCCAGCATCAGGCGGCGCCGCTTCGGGTCCTGCTCGGCATCGAGCAGGCCGCGGAAGGTCAGCATCTCGCCGAAGACGGAGGCGGTTTCGGCGAGGGTCAGCGGCGTGCCGGAGAGCAGGTAGCCCTGGTCGCCGGCGAGCACCTGGTGGACGCCATGGCCGAGCTCATGAGCCAGCGTCATCACGTCGCGCGACTTGCCGTGATAGTTGAGCAGAAGATAGGGATGTGCGCTCGGCACGGTCGGGTGTGCGAAGGCGCCGCTGGCCTTGCCGGGACGGAGCGCGGCGTCGATCCAGGGCCGGTCGAAGAAACGGCCGCCGATCTCGGCCAGTTCGGGACTGAAGGCGCGGTAGCTGTCGAGCACCGTCCGCACGGCATCCGGCCAGGCGATGGTCCGGTCCTGCTCCTCGGGCAAGGGCGCGTTGCGGTCCCAGTGCTGGAGCTTGGGCAAGCCGAGCCACTTCGCCTTCATGGCGTAGTAGCGGTGGGAGAGGTGGGGGAAGCTGTCGCGCACCGCCGTTACCAGCGCGTCCACCACCTCGTCCTCGACCATGTTGGCGCGGTTGCGCGAAGAGCCGGGCCGCGGATAGCGGCGCCAGTTGTCGATGATCTCCTTGTCCTTGGCCAAGGTATTGGTGATCAGCGAGAACAGGCGAACCTGGCCGCCGAAGGCCGCGGAGACGCCCTCGGCCGCGGCGGCGCGCACCGAGCGGTCGCGGTCGGAAAGGCGGTTGAGGGCGGCGGAGACGGTCAGTTCCTCGTCACCAATCCGCACCTGCATGTTGGCGATGGTCTCGTCGAACAGGCGGTTCCAGGCGGCGCGGCCGGTAACCTCCTTTTCGTGCAGCAGCTTCTCCACCTCGTCGGACAGCTGATGCGGGCGGAAGACGCGCAGGTCGCGGAGCCAGGGCTGCCAGCGGGCGAGCGCAGGGCTGCCGGCGAGCTTCCGCTCGATCTCGGCATCCTCCAGCCGGTTCAGCTCAAGCGTGAAGAAGAGCAGGTGGCTGCTGATCGCCGTCACCCGCTCCTGCAGGGTTTGATAAAAGCGGCCATTGGCCGGGTCGGTGGCGTCGCCGGCGAAGATGAGCTGCCCGAAGCTCATGGCGCGGCCGAGCACCTCCTCGATCCGCTCATACCGTCCGATCGCCTCGGCGAGGGCGTCACCGGAGAGGCCGCCGAGCTTGCCGGACAGGCGGGCGGCGAAGGCCTTGCCCTCTTCCTCCGCCCGGTCGAGATCGGCGGCGAGGCGTGGATCCTCGGGCGAGGCATAAAGGTCAGAGAGGTCCCAGACCGGCAAGGGCGGGCCCACCTCGCCGCCGGCATCAAGGGGTGAAAGGACAGCCCCAGAGAGAGGGGCCAGGCGGGTGGTCCCGGCGGCGGCGGCATCCGCGGCGGCCTGGGGCGGGGGCGATTGGGGCTCGGCTCGGGTCACGGCATTGCATATATGGCGCGGACAGGCAGGGCCAAGCCACGAAGCAGGGGGGAGCACGCGGAATGCCGGATATCGGTCCCAGCCAGGCGGGTGCCTTTGCCGGCAGCCCGGGCGAGACGCCCTGGAGCAGCCTGCCCTGGATGCTGCTCGACATCGCCCGTCAGCGGCCGAACCGGCCCATGGTGCGCTACTGGCGACAGGGCGGCTGGCAGCGGCTGAGCTGGGGAGAATTCGCCCTTGGCGTCGCCAGCACCGCTGCCTGGCTGCGCGGCGCCGGCGTCATGCCGGGCGACCGGGTGCTGCTGGTCAGCGAAAGCCGCCCGGAATTCAACATCGCCGATGTGGCGCTGATGGCGATCGGCGCCGTCACCGTGCCGACCTACACCACCAATACCGAGGCGGACCACGCGCATATCCTGCGCGATTCCGGGGCGCGCATCGCCATCGTCTCCTCGCCCGCCCTGGCGATGCGAGTGGCGAAGGCGGCGCCGGCGGGGCTCGACCTGCTGATCGGCCTCGACGCGATGCCGCCCGAGGGGGCGGCCGCGCGCATCGCCCACTGGCCGGAGTTGCTGGCGGAACCAGGCGACCTGCCGCTGCTGATGGCGGAGGCGGAGCAGATTCCAGACGGCCGCCTCGCCTGCCTGATCTACACCTCCGGCACCGGGGGTACGCCGCGCGGGGTGATGCTGCCGCACCGGGCGATGCTGGCCAACCGCGACGGCGTGGCGGCGCTGGCCAAGCGGCTCCGGCTGGACGGCACGGTCTACCTCTCCTTCCTGCCGCTCTCGCACAGCTATGAACATACCGTCGGCGTCTTCCTGCTGCCCTCGCTCGGGGTGGAGGTGGTGTATTCGCGCGGGGCCGACCGGCTCTCGGCGGAGTTCCAGGAATTCCGCCCGAGCATCATCACCGCCGTGCCACGGCTCTTCGAGGTGCTGCGCGGCCGGATGCTGGCGCAGGTCGAGAAGGAAACGCCTTTCCGCCAGCGGCTCTTCCATCGGGCGCTGGCGCTCGGGCTGAAGCGGGCGGATGGTGGGCGCCTCTCCCTGCTGGAGCGGGTGCAGGATGCGGTGCTGGAGCGGCTGGTGCGGGAGAAGGTGCGGGCACGCTTCGGCGGCAGCCTCCAGGCGATGGTGTGCGGCGGGGCGCGGCTCGATCCGGATCTCTCCGGCTTCTTCATCGGCTTCGGCCTGCCGCTGATCCAAGGCTATGGCCAGACGGAGGCGGGGCCGGTGATCGCGGTCAACCCGCCCTGGGACAATGTGCGGCGAACGGTAGGCTACCCTCTGCCGGGGGTGGAGGCGCGGGTCGCCGAGGATGGCGAGCTGCTGGTGCGCGGGCCGCTGGTGATGGACGGCTACTGGGGCAACCCGACGGCGACGGCGGCGGCGATCCGCACCGTCGAGCCCGGCGAGGCGCCGTGGCTGCATACCGGCGACGTGGCGCGGATCGAGGACGGGCGGATCACCATCACGGACCGCAAGCGGGACTTCATAAAGACGCTCGGCGGCGACATGGTGAGCCCGGCCAAGCTGGAATCGCTGCTGATGGCGGAGCCGGAGATCGCCCAGGCCGTCGTCGCCGGCGAGGGGCAGCCGGGCGTCGTCGCCCTGCTCGTGCCGGCCGAGGGTCAGGAGGCGGGGCTCGCCCAGGCGGTGGCGCGGGTGAATGCGCGGCTCTCCAACATCGAGCGCATCCGCCGCTGGGGCATGGCGCCGGCCGCCTTCTCGGTGGAGAACGGGCTGCTGACGCCGACCATGAAGGTGAAGCGCCGGGCCGTGCTGGAGCGCCATGCGGCGGAGATCCAGGCGCTCATCAAGTAGCGGAGGGCTGGCATGACGCAGGAAGGACCGAACGCGGCGCAGGCCGCCTACTGGAACGGGCCAGCGACGCGGGCCTGGGCGCGGGAGCATGAGCGGATCGACGCCCGCTTCGCGCCGATACTCGACCTGCTGCTGGCACGGGCGGCCCCGCGTCCCGGCGAGCATGTGCTCGATATCGGCTGCGGCAGCGGCACCTCGACCATTGCCCTGGCGGAGCGGGTCGGCCTTGGTGGGCGAGTGCTGGGCGTCGATATCGCCGCGGAATCGGTCGAGGTCGCGCGGCGGCGGATCGCGGCGGCGGGGCTCGTCCAGGCCGAGGCGCTGCTGGCCGATGCAGCGGCGCACCCTTTCCCGCCTGGTGGTTTCGACCTGCTGGCTTCGCGTTTCGGGGTGATGTTCTTCGAGGAACCGGTAGCAGCCTTCGCCCATCTGCGGGCGGCGCTGAGGCCGGGGGCGCGCCTGGTGCTGGCGGCCTTCCGCGCCGCCGCCGAGAATGCCTGGACGACCGGCGCCGCGGCGGCGATGCGGGACCTGATCCCGCCCCAGCCTTCGCCTGGGCCGGAGGAGCCTGGGCAATTCGCCTTCGCCGATCCGGCGCGGGTGGAGCGCATCCTGCATGGCGCCGGCTTTGCCGAGGTGGCGCTGGCGCCGGAGGATGTGCCGATCCGGCTTGGTGCCGATGCGGCCGAGGCGACGGACTTCGCTATGACGCTCGGCCAGGTCAGCCGGGCGCTGCAAGGCGCGCCGGTTGAGATGCGGGAGGCTGTGCGGCACCGCCTCCTCGCCTTTTACCGGGCCATGGAAGGGCCCGGCGGGGTGGTGATGCCCGCGGCCATCTGGCTGGTGACGGCGCGGGGCTGAGCCCAGGTCAGCGCGGCTGGCGCGCCGGCATGGGGGCGAGGGCTTCCGGCTCGGCGGTCAACGCCTCGGCTGCCGCCACGGCGCGGTCGATGGCATCGGCGGTTTCCTCCGTGCTCAGCCAGCGATGCAGCAGGCCACCGGCAATCCCCCCCCAGAATGGGCGCCACCCAGAACAGCCAGAGCTGCTGCAAGGCGAGGCCGCCCAGCACGAAGGCGGGGCCGGTGCTGCGGGCCGGGTTCACGCTGGTGTTGGTGACCGGGATGCTGATCAGGTGGATCAGCGTCAGGCAGAGGCCGATGGCGATCGGAGCGAAGCCCGGCGGTGCGCGCATCGAGGTGGCGCCGAGGATGACGACGAGGAAGAAAAAGGTCATCGCCACCTCGATGACGAAGCCCGAAACCATGTCGAACTTCCCGGGCGAGGCGTCGCCGAAGCCGTTCGCCGCCAGCCCCTTCACCGCCAGGTCGAAGCCCGGCTGCCCGGAGGCGATGGCGTAGAGCAGGAAGGCGCCTGCCACGCCACCGATCACCTGGGCACCGATATAGGGCAGCGCCTCCGAGGCCTGGAAACGGCCGGCGGCGACCAGGCCGCAGGTAACGGCCGGGTTCAGGTGGCAGCCGGAAATATGGCCGATCGCAAAGGCCATGGTCAGCACGGTCAGCCCGAAGGCGAATGAAACCCCTAGCAGGCCGATGCCGACATCCGGAAAGGCTGCGGCAAGCACGGCACTTCCACACCCCCCGAGCACAAGCCAGAACGTGCCGAGAAATTCTGCGACAAGTTTGCGAGACATGGGATGACCTCCCGGTGAGGCCGCCGGGGATACGGCGGCGTCCGGGCCGAAATTGTATACGGATGACCAAAGAATAAGTCGAAGCTCGCGAAAATCTGTTCTTGTTGCCCGGAAACTCTCAATGTGACGTAAAGTGGCGGAGGCGCCGACTAATCGTCATTTGGCTATTCGGGCAGGATCTCCAGCCTCAGCGGCAGCACCGCGCCCATCCAGAGCGCATGGGCGGAGTGGTCGGCGCGGGCGCGGCCGGTTTCTGGGTGGAGAAGGATGGTGAGGCCGGCGCGGTTCAAAGCGAGAAAGGGCAGGAGACCAGGCAATAGGTCGGGCGCGAAAGCAACTTGGTACATAGCCCCCGGATGCGGGCCGACCGGAGCATCGTGCCAGCGGCCGAGCACCGCCGCGGGGAAGCGGGCGGCGATCGTCTCGCGCAGTGCCGCGGCGGTGATGCGGGTGGAGACCGGATCGTAGTAGACATGGGCATGCCAGCCGGTGACCACCTCGCTCATCGCCCCCCCCCCCTTCATGCCGGGGCAATGCCCGGATGGTTGCCGAAGGCCCGCATCGCCATCCTGATACCGGCAGCGACGACGAGGACCGACCGATGCTCGACCAGGATGCCCTGCGCTGGGAAGCCCTGCTGGCCCGCGATCCGGCGCCCGATTGCGGCGCCTTTCTCTATGCCGTCACCACCCAGGGGGTCTATTGCCGGCCCGGATGCCCCTCGCGGCCGCCGCTCCAGCGGAATGTGCGCTTCTATGCCGATGCGCCGGCGGCGGAGGCGGAGGGCTTCCGCGCCTGCAAGCGCTGTGACCCGAAGGGTGAGCGGGCAGCCATCCATGCCGCCGCCATCAGCGCCGCCTGCGGCCTGATCGAGGCGAGCGAGGCGACACCATCGCTGGCGACGCTGGCCGACCGGGCGGGCTATGCGCGGCACCATTTCCTGCGGCTGTTCAAGGAAATCACGGGCGTGACGCCGCACTCCTACGCCGCTTCGGTGCGGGCGCGGCGGCTGCAGGCTTCGCTGGCGGCAGGCGACCGGGTAGCAGAAGCGGTCGCCGGCGCCGGCTATGGCAGCGAGAGCCGGGTCTACGGGGCACCGGGGCGGGTGCTGGGGATGACCCCGGGCGCCGCACGGCGGGGCGGCGAGGGCGAGACGATCCGCATCGCCACGGCGACCAGCGCCCTCGGGCCGCTGATGGTCGGGGCGACGGAGAGTGGCGTCTGCTTCATCGGCTTCGCGGAGGATTACGACGCGCTGGAGGGGGATGTGCGGCAGCGCTTCCCCAAGGCGCGGGTGGAGCCCGCGCCGGAGGCGCTGGCGGAGACGGTGCGGCAGGTGGTGGAATTCCTGGAGGAGCCGAAGGCCGCCCTCGCCCTGCCCCTCGACCTGCGCGGCACCGCTTTCCAGCGGCGGGTCTGGGAAGCGTTGCAGGCGATCCCCTTCGGCGAGACGCGGACCTATGGGCAGATGGCCGTCGCCATCGGTGCGCCGCGGGCGATCCGCGCCGTTGCGCGGGCTTGCGCGCAGAACCACGTGTCGCTGGCCGTGCCCTGCCATCGCGTGGTGGGCGCCGATGGCGACCTCACCGGCTATCGCTGGGGCGTGCCACGGAAGCGGGCGCTGCTGGCGAAGGAGCGGGCGGGGGCGAAGGGCTAGACCGCTTCCACCTCCGCCACGCCTGGCAACACCTTCATCGCCTGCATCAGCCGAGGCGAGACGTTGAACTTGCCGGGCAGGGCGAGTTCAACCTCCTGCCCCTCGCCGGTGCGGGCGACGACGACGACGCGGCCGCGCCCCCTGCCTTCGCGCTCCAGCAGGGTGCGGATCGGATCGACCGCGGCTGGTCCTTCCAGCCAGAGGCGGATGCCCTGGCCGACACCCTGGCTGGCCTTCTCCAGGCTCTCCACCTCGCTCGCGGTCAGGCGCAGCGCGTCGTTGTCCAACCGCGCCTCGGCCTTGACCAGCAGGGCATTGCCCTCGGTCAGCAGGTCGCGGACGCGGTTGAGCACTTCGCTGAACAGCGTCACCTCGAAGCTGCCGGTCTGGTCGGAGAGGGTCAGCCAGCACATGCGGCTGCCGGTGCGGGTCGGCCGCTCCTTGGTGGCGACGACGGTGCCGGCTAGCGTCAGCTTGGCCGAGCCGCCCTTGGCGCGATCGGCGACCGCGACGAAGGGCGTGGCGCCAAGGCGTCGTAGTACTTCTCCATAGGTGTCGAGCGGATGGGCGGAAAGGTGGAAGCCCACCGCCTCCGCCTCGTAGGCCAGCTTCTCAAGCTGCGGCCAGTCGGGGATGTCCTTGAGGCGCAGCGGCACCGGGCCGCCGGTGCTGCCGAACATGTCGGCTGTCGGGTCGTCGCGCCGCTCGGCGGCCTCCTGCGCGGCGCGCAGCAGCACTTCGGCGCCGGAGACGAGCCTGGCGCGGTTCGGCTCCAGCGCGTCGAAGGCGCCGGCCTTGGCCAGGTTCTCGATCTGCATCTTGTTGAGGAGCTTCGGGTCGACGCGATGCGCGAAGTCGGCGACCGAGGCGAAGGGCCGGCCCGCATCGCGCGCCGCGACCAGCGCCTGCATCGCCGCCGCGCCGACGCGCTTGACCGCGGCGAGGGCGAAGCGGATCGCCTGCTTGCCGTCCTCCTGCGCCTCGACGAGGAAGAAGGCGCCGGAGCGGTTGATGTCAGGCGGCAGCACGGGGATGCCGAGGCGCGAGCATTCCTGCATGTGCCCGGCCAGCTTCTCCGTCTTGTCGAGGTCGAGCGTCATCGAGGCGGCGAGGAAGGCGACGGTGTGGTTCGCCTTCAGCCATGCGGTCTGGTAGCTGACGAGCGCATAGGCCGCGGCATGCGATTTGTTGAAGCCGTATTCCGCAAACTTCGCCATCATGTCGAAGATCTCAGTCGCCTTGGCCGGCTCGATCCCGTTCTTGACCGCGCCCTCTGTGAAAATGGCGCGCTGCTGCTCCATCTCCTTGGCGATCTTCTTGCCCATGGCGCGGCGCAGCAGGTCGGCGCCGCCGAGCGAGTAGCCCGCCAGCTCCTGGCTGATCTGCATCACCTGCTCCTGGTAGACCATGATGCCGAAGGTCTCCTCCAGGATGGGGTGGATCTTCGGGTGCGGGCTCTCCCAGGGCTCGCCGGCCTTGCGCTGGCAATAGGCGGGGATGTTCGCCATCGGGCCGGGCCGATAGAGCGAGACGGCGGCGACCAGGTCCTCGAAGCGGTCCACCTTCATCTGCCGAAGGCAGTCCCGCATGCCCTGGCCTTCGAACTGGAACACCCCGGCGGCGTCGCCCTTTCGCAGCATCTCGAAGGTCTTGGCATCGTCGAGCGGGATCGCGTTGATGTCGATCTCGGTCCCCTGCCCCTTCAGGATCTCCAGCGCCTGCTCGATGACCGTCAGCGTCTTCAGGCCGAGGAAGTCGAACTTCACCAGGCTCGCCTGCTCGACATACTTCATCGAATACTGGGTGATGAGCATGTCGCTGCGCGGATCGCGGTAGAGGGGGACGATGTCGATCAGCGGCTTTCGGCCGATGACGACGCCAGCCGCGTGCGTCGAGGCGTTGCGGTAGAGGCCTTCGAGCTGGTTGGCGATCTCGAGCAGCCGCGCCACCTGCTCGTCGCCATCGCGCATCTGCTGCAGCCGCGGCTCGCCCTCGATCGCCTGGGCAAGGGTCACCGGCTTGGCCGGGTTGAAAGGAATGAGGGAGGCGATGCGGTCCACCTGCCCATAGGGCATGCCGAGCACGCGGCCGACATCGCGCACGGCCGCTTTGGCCTGCAGCTTGCCGAAGGTGATGATCTGCGCGACCCGGTCCTCGCCGTATTCGCGGCGGACATAGGCGATGACCTCGTCGCGACGGTCCTGGCAGAAGTCGATGTCGAAATCCGGCATCGAGACGCGCTCGGGGTTGAGGAAACGCTCGAAGAGCAGTCCGAAGCGCAAGGGGTCCAGGTCGGTGATCTGCAAGGCCCATGCGGCGACGGAGCCCGCGCCCGATCCGCGGCCCGGCCCGACGGGGATGGGCGGGGTCTGCGCCTTCGCCCATTGGATGAAGTCGGCGACTATGAGGAAGTAGCCGGCGAAGCCCATGCTTTCGATGACGCCGAGCTCGTATTCCAGGCGCGTCGTGTAAACCTCGCGCCTGTCAGCCTCGATGCCTGCCGCGTCGAGCCGGGCGGCGAGGCCGCGGCGGGCCATGTCGCGCACCGTCTCCGCCTCGGTCATGCCGGGCTGTACCTTGGGGCAGATCGGCAGCTCGGGCTTCTTCGTCTCCGCCATCACCGCGCAGCGGCGGGCGATGGCGAGGGTGTTGTCGCAGGCATCCGGCAGGTCGGCGAAGAGCGAGCGCATTGCGGATGCCGGCTTGAACCAGTGTTCGGGCGTGACGCGGCGGCGGTCCTTCTCGGCCAGCGTGCGGCCCTCGGCGATGCAGAGCAGCGCGTCATGCGCCTCATGCATCGCGGAAGCAGCGAAATAGACGTCGTTGGCGGCGACGATCGGCAGCGCCAGCTCATCGGCGAGCGCGAGCAGCGCCGGCTCGATCGCCTTCTCCACCTCGAGGCCATGGCGGTGCAGCTCCACTGCAAGCCGGTCGGGGAAGGTGGCGGCAAGGCGACGGAGCAGGTCTTCGGCCGGCTCGCGGCGGCCTTCCGCCAGCAACCGGCTGACCGGGCCGAGCGTGCCGCCGGTCAGCAGGAAGATGCCCTCCGCATGCTCCTCCAGCGTCGCATAGCTGAGGCAGGGCTTGCCGGAGGCGTCGGAGCCGAGGAAGGAGCGCGAGGACAGGCGCTGGAGGTTGTCATAGCCCTGCGCATTCATTGCCAGGGCGACGATCGGATCGGGCGGCAGGCGCTCCGCCTCGGGCCGGGGGTCGGAGGCGGCGCGGGAAAGCCAGAGCTGGCACCCCATGATCGGCTGGATGCCCTTGCCCTGGCACCCTTGGGCGAATTCGAGCGCGCCGAACAGGTTGGCCGAATCGGTCAGCGCCACGGCCGGCATCCCGGCTTCCTTGGCAAGGGAGGCCAGCTTCTCCGCCTTGATGGCGCCCTCCGAGAGCGAATAGCTCGAATGAACGTGGAGATGGACGAAGCAGGCCGTCGAGTCGTCGCGCATGGCGGAGAGACTAGCACAGCGGCACCCTCCCCGGCATGATCCACGCGATGCCGGAACAGCCCAGCCGCGCCGTGGTCGCCGCCGGCGTCCTCGCCATGTTCATGTTCAGCGCCAATTTCGCCGCGACCGGCCACGCGCTGGCGGAGGGGCTGTCGGTGCCGGACCTCGTGTTCCTCCGCTATGGCACGGCGGGGCCGCTCTTCCTCCTGCTCCTGCTGCGGATCGGGCTCGGCGGGCTCGCCTGGTGGCGGGCGGTGGTGCTCGCGGCGCTCGGCGGGGCGCCCTATTTCCTGCTGACGGCCGTTGCGCTGCGCTTCGCGCCGGCGGTGCATGCCTCCATCCTCAATCCTGGCGGGACGATGATCTTCGCCCCACTGCTCGCCTGGTGGCTGCTGCGGACGCCGCCAGAGATCGGCGTGCGGATCGGCCTGCCGGTGATTGCCGCGGGCCTCCTGCTGATCGGCGGGGCGGGGCTCGGCGAAGGCGGCGGCAAGGTCTGGATCGGCGACCTGATGGTGCTGGCGAGCGGCTTCAACTGGGCCCTCTATGGCGTGCTGATGCGCCGCTGGGAGGTGAGCGGGCTGCGGGCGGCCGCGATCATTGGTGCCGTCTCGCTGGCCTGGGTGCCGGTGCACCTCATTGTCTTCGGCATCGATGGCGTCGCCGCGCATCCGGCGGAGGCGCTGCGGCAGGCGGGCTACCAGGGACTGATCGCCGGCGGCCTCGCCATCATCCTCTACAGCCGGGCGGTTGTGGCGATGGGGCCGGCGCGGGCGGCGCTGCTGCCGCCCCTCGTCCCGGCGCTCGGCGTGCTTTGGGCCTGGCTCCTGCTCGGCGAGCATGTCACGCCGATGCAGGTCGCCGGGATGGTGACAGTCATCGCGGGGATGCTCTGCGGCGCGCTCTGGCGGCGCCGCTGATCAGCCCGGGACGATACACCCGTCACGGAGCGTCACCACCCGATCCATCCGCGCAGCCAGCGCCGGGTTGTGCGTGGCGATCAGTGCCGCGACGCCCTGGCCGCGCACGGCCGCCAGCAACTCGCCGAAGACGAGGTCCGAGGTGGCGGTGTCGAGATTGCCGGTCGGCTCGTCGGCCAGCAGCACCTTCGGCGCATTGGCCAGCGCCCGGGCGATGGCGACGCGCTGCTGCTCGCCGCCGGACAGCCGGCCGGGACGGTGATGCTCCCGTCCCCTGAGGCCGAAGCTCGCCAGCAAATGCCGGGCGCGCTCCTGCGCGGCGGCACGCGGCGTGCGGTTCGCCATTTGCGGCAGGACCACGTTCTCTTCGGCGGTGAATTCCGGCAGGAGATGGTGAAACTGGTAGACGAAGCCGATCTCGGTGCGGCGGATCGCGGTGCGGGCATCGTCGGAGAGCGTGCCGGCGGCGCGGCCGGCGACGAAGACCTCGCCCGCATCGGGCCGCTCCAGCAGCCCGGCCAGGTGCAGCAGCGTCGACTTGCCGGTGCCAGACGGCGCAACAAGGGCGACGATCTCGCCCGCGGCCAGCGTCAGCTCGGCCCCGGTCAGCACCGGCAGCTCACCCGCCTCGGTGCGGAAGCGGCGGACGACGGCGTCGAGCCGGAGCGGCGCCTCACTCATTGCGCAGCGCCTCCACGGGGTCGAGCCGCGCGGCGCGCCAGCTCGGATAGACCGTCGCCAGGAGCGACAGGCCGAGGCCCATCAGCACCACCTGCACCACCTCGTTCGGGTCGACCACGGCCGGGAGCTGGGAGAGAAAATACACTTCCGGGCTGAACAACTCCGTTCCCGTCAGCGATTGCAGCGCCTCGCGGATGCTTTCGATGTTCATGCAGAAGACGAGGCCGATGCCGAAGCCGATCAGCGTGCCCATGACGCCGACCGAGGCGCCGCAGAGCAGGAAGATGCGAAGGATGGCGCCGCTCGTCGCCCCCATGGTGCGGAGGATGGCGATGTCCCGCCCCTTGTCTTTCACCAGCATGATGAGCGAGCTGACGATGTTGAATGCGGCGACGATGATGATGAGCGTCAGGATGAGGAACATCACGTTCCGCTCGACCTGCACCGCGTTGAAGAAGCTGCTGTTCGCGTCCTGCCAGTCGACGATGCGGACGGGCCTGTCCTGGCCGAGCGCGCGGCGGATCTCGAGGTTGACGCCCCTGACGCGCGTCGGATCGTCGACGAAGACCTCGACCTGCGTCGCCGCGTCGCCGGTCTGGAAGAAGAGCTGGGCGGCCTGCATCGGCAGGTAGACGAAGCTGGTGTCGTACTCGTTCATGCCGATGTTGAAGAGCGCCACCACGCGATAGGCGCGGACCCGCGGCAGGGTGCCGAGCACGGTGGTCCGGCCCTGGGGCGAGACCAGCGTCACCCGGTCGCCCAGGCCGATGCGGAGCTTGCTGGCGAGACCGGTGCCGATGACGATGCTGTCCTCGCCGCCGAACTCCGCCAGCGATCCGCGGCGGATGTTGTTGGCAATGATCGATTTCGCCCGCATGTCCTCCGGCGTGATGCCCCGCGCGAGTCCCCCCGAGGCGCCGCCCTGCTCGCTCGTCAGCAGCACCTGACCCTCGATGATCGGCGTCGCGGCGGTGACTCCCTGGACGCGCCGGACGGCCTCCGCCAGCGGGTCGTAGTCGCGCAGGTTGCCGCCATCGGCGGAATAGACGCCCATATGGCCGTTGAGGCCGAGGATGCGGCCGAGCAGCTCCTGCCGGAACCCGTTCATCACGCTCATCACGATGATCAGCGTGGCGACGCCGAGGGCGATGCCGACGAGCGAGAAGATTGCGATGACGGAGACGAAGCGCTCGCCCTTGCGGGCGCGCAGGTAGCGAAAGGCGACGGCGCGCTCGAAGGCATTGAACATGATGGCGCTCAGGCGCCCTTGATGCGGGCGATGGCATCCTCGAGCGACAATTCCAGCCGCTCGCCAGTGGCACGTCGCTTCAGCTCGACCTTGCCGGCCGCCGCGCCGCGTGGGCCGACGATCGCCTGCCAGGGGTAGCCCATGAGGTCCGCATCGGCGAATTTCACGCCAGCGCGCTCGGGCCGGTCGTCATAGACGGCATCCGGGGCGAAGGCGGCGTAGAGCTGGTCGCAGAGAACGTCGGTCGCAGAGTCGCCCTGCTTCAGGTTCAGCACGGCGAGGCGGAAGGGCGCCACCGCATCCGGCCAGATGATGCCGGCCTCGTCATGGCTCGCCTCGATGATGGCGCCGACCAGGCGGGAGACGCCAATGCCGTAGCTGCCCATCTCCGGCGTCACCGCCTTGCCGTCCGGCCCCTGGACCTGCAGGCCCATGGAGGCGCTGTACTTGGTGCCGAAATAGAAGATGTGGCCGATCTCGATGCCGCGTGCCGAGACCTGGCGCTCGGCCGGAATGGCGTTCCAGGCGGCCTCATCGTGCTTCTCGTCGGTCGCGGCGTAGCGGCTGGTCCAGAAATCGACGATGGGCGAGAGGTCGCCCTCATAATCCGGCGCCTGACCGAGCACGTCGAAGTCGAGCAGGTCGCGGTGGAGGTAGACCTGGCTCTCGCCGGTCTCGGCGAGGATCAGGAATTCATGGGAAAGGTTGCCGCCGATCGGGCCGGTATCCGCCTGCATCGGGATGGCCTTCAGGCCCATCCGGGCGAAGGTGCGTAGGTAGGCCACGAACATCTGCCGGTAGCTGCGCTGGGCGCCTGCGTAGTCGAGGTCGAAGCTGTAGGCGTCCTTCATCAGGAATTCGCGGCCGCGCATGACGCCGAAGCGGGGGCGCACCTCGTCCCGGAATTTCCACTGGATGTGGTAGAGGTTGCGCGGCAGGTCTCGATAGCTCTTCGCGTAGGTGCGGAAGATCTCCGTCACCATCTCCTCGTTGGTGGGGCCGTAGAGCATCTCGCGGTCGTGCCGGTCCTTGAGGCGCAGCATCTCCGGCCCGTAGGCGTCGTAGCGGCCGGATTGGCGCCAGAGATCAGCGGTCTGGATGGTCGGCATCAGGATTTCCTGGGCGCCGGCACGGTCCTGCTCCTCGCGGACGATCTGCTCGACCTTCTGCAGCACCCGCCAGCCAAGCGGCAGCCAGGCATAGATGCCGGCGCTGGTCTGCCGGATCATGCCCGCGCGCAGCATCAGCCGGTGCGAGGCGATCTGCGCATCGGCCGGGGTTTCCTTGAGGGTGGGCAGGAAGGCGCGGGAGAGGCGCAAGGCAGGCTCCAGGGGCTGGTAGGGCGGCGGAGACTAGTGGGGCGGCGTCCGCTCCGCCAGTGCTCCGGGTTCATGCCGCCATGCAGCAATTTTCTTTCGATGTTGCGGTGCGACACGAACAATCCAGAAAGATTTTTCCGCTTCAGGGTTGGTTTGATCTTGCGGAGCCGCTAGCGCTGCTATAGACAAAAAAAAGGGCCGTACCCTTGGGGTACGGCCCGAGTTTAGGGAGGAAACGCCAGTCACACGGCAGAAAGAGGACCAACCCTCTTCCTGTCAGTATGTTGGCGCGGGGGACCAACGTGGCACAATGCTAATCGATGCCACGAAAGATGAAAAAACTGGCTCCCACGCACGGATTGCAAAAATGAGAAGCGACGATGGCCTAAACGGCCGAAAGTCGCCTATTTTTCTGGCATCGCCCACCAACCGCTGCGAAAGCTCATATAGTCGCTGGTGATCAGCGCATAGGTGCCGAGCCAAAGGACGGTCGCCACCAGCGTGGTGATCAGCACCTTGCGCCACAGCCGCGGATTGGCCGGCGCTCCGCGCCAGCCGCTTTCCGGGTCGCCCTCCGCGACCGGCTGGGTTCCGATGGGAAGGATTGCGAACAGCACCACCCACCAGATGAGGAAATAGACGGCGATCCCGCTGACCCAACTCATGGGTTCGGCTCCCTTGGGGCGTGGTCGCCAGCGGCTGGACCGGCCGAGGCGTGCCTCACGCAGCGAAACGACGGATAAGATCCTACCCTGGCCTTCATAGGTCCTTCCCGCGAACAAGAGAGTTTGGCAGGCCACTGGCGACCAAGCTCGGTGTTGCGACCTCGAAGCTTCCAGGCTTCGAGGTCGAGACACTACACGCGCAGCAGGTGGACCTCGACATTCGGCCGCTTGCGCACCCGCCGGCCGATCGCCTTGCGGAGCGCGCTCCGTGCGGCCTCGCGCAGGGCATCGTCCTCACGCTTGAGCTGGACCGGCAGGTCTGTCACCGCCCGAGCGAGCTCCGCGGCGATCTGCACCGCCTCCTGCTCCCCGCTCTCGAACAGGCCCGGGGCGGAAACCTGCGGCGAGCCGACCACCCGCCCGCCGCCATCGACGGCCAGGGAAGCGACGACGACGCCGTTGAACAGCATCCGCTTCCGCGCCGCGAGTACGCCGCCGGAGAGCGGCAGCAGGCGGCCATTGTCGACGGCAAGGCGGCCGGTCGGTACGCCCTCCACCACATCCGGGCGGCCGGGTGCCAAGCGGAGGACATCGCCGTCCTCGACCAGGATGGGCTCCGCGCGCAGGTCGCGCGCCAGGGCGGCATGCTCCGAGAGGTGGCGCCATTCGCCATGGACCGGCACGGCATATCTTGGCTTCACCAAGCCATAGAGGCGCCGCAACTCGTCTCGCGCCGGATGGCCGGAGACGTGCACCATGTGGTCGTCCGCCGTCATCACGCGGCAGCCGCGGCGCGCCAGCTGGTCCTGCATCTGCAGGATCCCCCGCTCATTGCCGGGGATCATGCGGGAGGAAAAGATCACCGTATCCCCCTCGCCCAGCGCGATCGACGGATGGGTGTCGGCGCCGATCTTGGCGAGGGCGGAGCGCGGCTCGCCCTGGCTGCCGGTGCAGATGATGAGGAGGTTGTCGTCCGGAATGTAGCCGGCCTCGTCCTCCGGCACGAATGGTTCGACCGCCTTCAGGTAGCCGCATTCCCGCGCCGCAGCCTCGGCATTGCGAAGCGACCGGCCGAACAGCGCCACCTGCCGTCCGGCCGCCTGGGCAGCCAGCGCGATGCTCTCGACGCGGGCCAGGTTGGTGGCGAAGCAGGTGACGGCGACGCGGCCACGCAACCCACGGATCAGCGCCTCCATCGTCCGCCGCACCTCGGCCTCGGAGCCGCTATGGCCTTCGACCAGGGCATTGGTCGAATCGCAGACCATGGCGAGCACACCCTCTTCGCCGATGCGGGCGAAGGCAGCCTCGTCGGTCGGCGGGCCGAGCAGCGGCTCCGGGTCCAGCTTCCAGTCGCCGGTATGGAGGACGAGACCGTGCCGGGTGCGGATGGCGACCGCCTGGGATTCGGGAACGGAATGGGCGACGCGCAGGAATTCGAGGTCGAAGGGCTTCAGTTCGATCCGGCCACTGAGCGGCAGCGTGATGACCCGCGCCTCGCTGCCGAGGCCAGCCTCGTTCAGCTTCCGCCGCAGCACGGCCGAGGCGAAGGGGCCGGCATAAAGTGGGCAGCGCAGCATCGGCCAGAGATGCGCAACGGCACCGATATGATCCTCATGCGCATGGGTAATGACGAGGCCGACCAAGCGATCCCGCCGCTCCGCCAGCCAGGCGGGGTCGGGGACCATGACCTCCACCTCCGGCATCTCCGGCCCGCCGAAGCCGATGCCGCAATCGATCGCCAGCAGCCGCCCGTCGCAGCGGTAGACGTTGAGGTTCATGCCGATCTCGCCGGTGCCACCCAGCGGGATGAAGGCGAAGTCGTCGGTTGCGTCGGGGAGGGCCGAAGCCTGGAAATCGTTCATCACCACCTTCTAGGGCAATGCACCCTGCGGCGCGCGCCCCTACCTTTCATGCCATCGTAACCCCGTGGGCGGCCCCCCTGGCCGATCCCGGACGGATGCGAATATGAGTGAAAGAGATGGGAGCCGCATGGCGTTCAGCCAAGCCGGTGGATTTCACCGCTGCGGACGGCATGGAGCGCCCCCTCCCGTTCCAGCAGCAGGGCGCCATCCTCGGCGAGACCGGCAAAGAACCCGCCCTCCACCGGCCCCTCCCGCAGGGCAATGGGCGTGCCTGGCGACGGGCCCAGCGCCAGCCAGGCAGCGCGGACCGGGGCGAACCCCTCGGACGCATGGCGCCGGACCCAGTAATCCAGCCGGGCGATCAACCGCGCGGCGAAGGCTTGCGGCGGCTCAATGGAGCCAAGACAGGTGGTCGGGCGGTCGGGCAGGGATGGGGCATGAGCCAGATTGACCCCGATGCCGAGGCTCAACCAAGCCAGACGGCCGTCAGGATCGAGAGCGGACTCGGCCAGGATGCCGGCGCATTTCGCCCCATGCCGCAACAGGTCGTTCGGCCATTTGAGGCGGAGGGCGGCGGGGTCCGGATCGATCTCCGTTGCCGCTTCTGCCAGGGCGACACCGGCGAGGAGCGACCATTGCGCCGCCTCCCGCGCCGGCCCGCGAGGCCGCAGCAGCATCGAGCAGTAGAGATTTCCGGGCGGCGAGGCCCAGGCCCGGCCGGATCGGCCTCGGCCGGCGGTCTGTTGCAGTGCGATCACTGCAAGGCCTGCCGGCTCGCCTGCCTCTGCGGCTGCGGCGATGCGGTCGGAGGTGCTCGGCAGCGCCGCATGCACCTCAAGCCGCCAGCCCGGGGGTAGCGTCACCCCAGCAACGCGGCCGCCGCCGCCTGAGCCGCAGCGAGCATCGGCGCCGGCCAAAGGCAGAAGAACAGGGTGAAGAGGCCAGTGCCTGCCATGACGATGGTGAGGCTGGCCGGCGCCCGGTCCAGCGCGCCCACCGCCTCGTCGAAATACATCACCTTCACGATGCGGAGGTAATAGTAGGCCGAGACAACGCTGGTCAGCACACCGATGACGGCAAGCGTCCAGTACCCTCCCTGCACGGCGGCAAGGAAGACGTAAAGCTTGCCGAAGAAGCCGGCGAGCGGCGGAATGCCGGCCATGGAGAACATGAAGACCGCCATCCAGAGCGCCATGGTCGGGTCGGTCCGGCCGAGGCCGGCGAGATCCTCGATGCGCTCCACCGCCCTTCCCTGCCGCCGCATGGCGACGAGTACAGCGAAGCTGCCCATGTTCATGAAGACATAGATGGCCATGTAGACCAGCAACCCACGCAGCCCGATATCACTGCTGACCGCGAGGCCCATCAGCGCATAGCCGACGTGGCCGATGGAGGAGTAAGCCATCAGCCGCTTCAGGTTGCTCTGGCCGATGGCGGCAAAGCTGCCGAGGATCATCGAGCCAATGGACACCAGCAGGATGACCTGCTGCCACTGCGCCGCGAGGTCGCCGAAGGGACCGAGCAGCACGCGGGCCAGCAGCGCGATGGCGGCCACCTTGGGCGCGGAGGCGAAATAAGCCGTCACCGGCGTTGGCGCGCCCTCATAGACATCGGGCGTCCACATATGGAAAGGCACGGCCGATACCTTGAAGGCGAGGCCGGCGATCACGAACACCACGCCGACCACCACACCAGGCGAGGCGTCCTGCGAGGCCGAGAAGGCATCCGCCAGCCGGTCGAAATTCGTGGTTCCGGCAAAGCCGTAGACCAGCGAGCTGCCGTAGAGCAGCAGGCCCGAGGCGAGCGCGCCGAGGACGAAGTATTTGAGGCCGGCTTCCGCCGAGCGGGCATTATCGCGGTTGAAGGCGGCGATGACGTAGAGCGGCAGCGAGAGCAGTTCGAGCCCCAGATAGAGCGACATGAGGTCATTCGCCGAAATCATCAGCATGGCGCCGAGGCTGGCGAAGACGACGAGCACCGGAAACTCGAAGCGAGCCAGCCCTTCCTTCTCATTGAAGTCCAACGAGACCAAGAGGGCGATGGCCGCGGCGCCAAGTGACAGGATCTTCATGAAGCCGCTGAAGCTGTCGGCAACATAATGACCACCGAGCGCAGTCCCCTCACCCTGGCCGAGCACCAGGACGGCGGTCAGAAGCAGCGCGCCGATGGCGCCCATGGTGATGGGAAAGAAGGTTTCGGTCTTCGGGATCACACCAGCCAGCAGCAGCACGAGGCCGCTGCAGCCGAGCACGAGTTCCGGCAGGGCGAGGGTCCAGGACATCGGCTTACATTCCCGCCAGGCGGCTGAGGTTCAGCGCGGCCTCATGCCGCGCGACCAGCGCCGCGACGCTGGCCTCGAAGAAGGAAAGGAAGGGCTGCGGATAGATGCCCATCCAGAGCGTGAGCACGATCAGCGGAGCGAAGACCACGTATTCGCGCGGGCTGAGGTCGAGCAGCGCCTTGAGGTCCTCCCGCGTGATCTTCCCGAAGGAGACGCGGCGGTAGAGGTAGAGCATGTAGCCCGCGCCAAGGATCATGCCGAGCGCCGCGCCGAAGGCGACCCAGGGATTCACCCGCCAGGCGCCGACGATCACCAGGAACTCGCCGACGAAATTGGCCAGCCCCGGCAGGCCGATGGAGGCCATGGTGAAGAGCATGAAGACCAGCGCATAGGCCGGCATAATCTTGGCGACGCCGCCATAGCGCATGATCTCGCGGCTATGGACGCGATCGTAGAGCACGCCGACGCAAAGGAAGAGCGCGCCGGAGACGACGCCATGCGCCAGCATGGTGAAGAGCGCGCCAGACAGCCCCTGCTGGTTGAAGGTGAAGATGCCGATCGTGACGATGCCCATATGGGCGACCGAGCTGTAGGCGATCAGCTTCTTCATGTCCTCCTGCGCCAGCGCCACGAGCGAGGTGTAGACCACGGCGATGACCGAGAGGGCGAAGATCAGCGGCGCAAACGTCGCGCTCGCCTCCGGCAGCAGCGGCAGGGTGAAGCGGAGGAAGCCGTAGGCCCCCATCTTCAGCAGCACGCCTGCGAGGATGACGGAGCCCGCGGTCGGTGCCTCCACATGCGCGTCGGGCAGCCAAGTGTGCACCGGCCACATCGGCACCTTCACCGCGAAGCTGGCGAAGAAGGCGAAGAAGATCCAGGCCTGGGCGGCGCGTGGCACCTGGTACTGGAACAGCGCCGGGATGTCGGTCGTGCCGGCATTGTACCAGAGATACAGGATGGCCAACAGCATCAGCACGCTGCCGAGCAGCGTGTAGAGGAAGAACTTGAAGGCCGCATAGACGCGCCGCGCCCCGCCCCAGACGCCGATGATGAGGAACATCGGGATCAGAACGGCCTCGAAGAAGACATAGAAGACGATGAAGTCGAGGGCGCAGAACATGCCGACCATCATCGTCTCGAGGACGAGGAAGGCGACCATGTACTCGCGCACGCGCGACGTCACCGACTCCCAGGAGGCGAGGATGCAAAGTGGCGTCAGCGCCGTCGAGAGCAGCACGAAGAGCACCGAGATGCCGTCGACGCCCATGTGGTAGCCGACGCCGAATTCCGGCAGCCAGTCCAGCTTCTCCTCGAACTGGAAGGCGGCGGAGGCGGTGTCGAAGCGCGCCCAGAGGATGAGGCTGAGCAGGAAGACGATCAGGCTGGTCCAGAGCGCGGTCCAGCGGGCGTTGCGAGCGACGACCTCGTCATCGCCGCGCACGGACATGATGATGGCCGCCCCTGCCAGCGGCAGGAAGGTCAGCAACGAGAGCAGCGGGAAGCCGGCGGCGTTCATTCTCAGCGCCCGATCAGGAAGAGGGTGACGAAGAGGACGAGGCCGATGATCATGGCGAAGGCGTAGTTCGCCACCCGCCCGGTCTGGATGCGGACCGCGCCGCGCGACCCGGCGACGGCGAGGCTCGCCGCTCCATTCGGCATGCCGTCGATGATCCGGGCGTCGCCAGTCTTCCAGAGCCGCATCGCCAGGTTGCGCGCTGGGCGGACGAAGAGGAAGTCGTAGAGCTCGTCGAAGTACCACTTCTTCAGCAGGAAGCCGTAGAGCCCACCCGGGTTCGGCTCGGTCTGCTGCTCGGCGCCCTCCTGCGGGATCAGCGGCAGGCTGCGGACGAGTTGCGGCCGGGCGCTGAACATCTGCGCCAGCCGCGTCGGCAGGCCAGGCATCAGCATGTACATCAGATAGGCCAGCGCGATGCCGCCGATGCCCATGACCGTCGGCGCCAGCGGCACCCATTCGGGCACCTCATGCATCGCATGCATGATGTGGTTGTGCTCGCCGTTGAAGATCGCACCGTGCCAGAAGGCGTGCTCGTGCTCGCCGATGAAGAAGGGCGCGAAGATGGCACCGGCGAGGATGGCACCAGCCGCAAGCACCAGCAGCGGGATCAGCATCACCACCGGGCTCTCATGCACATGCTCCATGGTGTGGTGATCCGCCCGCGGCTTGCCGTGGAATGTGAGGATCAGCAGGCGCCAGGAGTAGAAGGCGGTGAGGAAGGCGGCGAGCATGCCGCAAACAAAGGCATAGATGCCGACGCCGCTATGCGCCGCATACGCCGCCTCAAGGATCGCATCCTTGGAGTAGTAGCCGGCAAAGAAGGGGATGCCCGCCAGCGCCAGGTTGCCGATCCACATCACCGCATAGGTGACCGGGATCTTGGTCCAGATGCCGCCCATCCTGCGGATGTCCTGCTCATCGGACATGGCATGGATCACGCTGCCGGCGCCGAGGAAGAGCAGCGCCTTGAAGAAGGCATGGGTGAAGAGGTGGAAAACTGAGACCTGGTAGGCGCCCACGCCCGCTGCGAAGAACATGTAGCCGAGCTGCGAGCAGGTCGAGTAGGCGATGATGCGCTTGATGTCGTTCTGCACGCAGCCGATCGTTGCAGCGAAGAGCGCGGTCGAGGCGCCGACTACGGTGACGATGGCGAGCGCGATGGGCGCGTACTCCATCACCGGCGACATGCGCGCCATTAGGAAGACGCCGGCCGTCACCATGGTCGCCGCATGGATGAGGGCGGAGACGGGCGTCGGCCCCTCCATCGCATCCGGCAGCCAAGTGTGCAGGCCGAGCTGGGCCGACTTGCCGCAGGCGCCCAGGAAGAGCAGCACGCCGATCAGCTCGATCGAAGGCAGGCCGGCGAAGCGGTCATTCGCATGCGCTGCGACCGAGGAGAAGATCGTGTCGAACTCGATGCTACCGAAGGTAAAGAAGGTCAGCGCCAAGCCAAGCATGAAGAAGACGTCGCCGACGCGATTGACGATGAAGGCCTTCATCGCGGCGCGGTTCGCGCTCTCGCGGTCGTACCAATAGCCGATCAGCAAGTAGGAGGCGAGGCCGACGCCCTCCCAGCCGAAGAAGAGCTGGGCAAGGTTGTCCGCTGTCACCAGCATCAGCATCATGAAGGTGAAGAGGCTGAGATAGGCGAAGAAGCGCGTCGGCGTCGCGTCATGCGACATGTAGCCGACCGAGTAGAGATGGATCAGCGTCGAGATGAAGGTGACCATCGCCACCATCATCACGCTCAGCGTGTCGTAGCGGAGCGCCCAGGAAATCTCGAGCCCGCCGACATCCATCCAGGTCAGCAGCGGCACAGTGGTGGGCTGGCTGTCGAAGGCCACCTGGCCGAAGGCGAGGCTCCCGCAGACGGCGGCAAGCGCCATGCAGATGACTGTCGCCCACTGTGCCGGCTTGTCGCCAAGCCAGCGGCCGAGGAAGCCGCTGAGGCAGGACCCCAGCAGGGGAAAGAAGATCGCGCCGACGAACATGGGTTCAGCCCTTCAGCGTCGAGATACCCTCGACCTCGATGCTGCCGCGGTTGCGGAAGTAGATGACGACGATGGCAAGGCCGATGGCCGCTTCCGCCGCCGCCACGGTGAGGACGAACATGGCGAAGATCTGCCCGTTCAGGTCCTGCAACGAGGCGGAGAAGGCGACGAAGTTGAGGTTCACCGAGAGCAGGATAAGCTCCACGCTCATCAGGATGACGATGACGTTCTTCCGGTTCAGGAAGATGCCGAAGATGCCGAGCACCAGCAGGATGGCGCTGACGGTCAGGTAGTGGGCGAGGCCGATGGTCATCTCAGTGGTGCCCTCCATGCCCGGCACCATGCGTGACCTTCGGCGCCTCGGGCTCAGGCTCCGGCGGGCGGCGGATGCCGAGCGTCGCGATGCCGGCGCCGCTCGGCACCTTCTCCAACAGGACGGAACCGCTGCGATAGACCTGGGAGGCGATGTTCTGCCGCCTCGTGCCCTCGCGCTGGCGGTGCGTCAGCACGATGGCGCCGATCATCGCCACCAGCAGGACGAGGCCCGAGGCCTGAAAGAGATAGACATAGTCCGTATAGAGAATGCGCCCGATCGCCTCGGCATTCGTGACGCCGGTGCCCGGGTTCGGCGCGAGCCGCAGCTCGCTCGCCTGGCTGGAGAAGCCCCAACTCCCGACGACGAAGACCAGCTCGAGGAAGAGGATGCCCCCGATGATCGCGCCGATCGGCGCGTAGCGCTGGAAGCCTTCGCGTAGCCGGGCGAAGTCGATGTCCAGCATCATCACCACGAAGAGGAACAGCACGGCGACCGCGCCGACATAGACGATGACCAGGATCATCGCCAGGAACTCGGCCCCGGCGATGAGGAACAGCGCCGCCGCGTTGAAGAAGGCAAGGATCAGGAAGAGCACGCTGTGGACGGGGTTGCGTGCCGTGACCACCATGACCGCGGAGGCGATCAGGATGGCCGCGAAGAGGTAGAAGGCGAGCGCGGCGATCATCGGGGCTTCCGCTTCAGCGATAGGGGGCGTCGAGTTCAAGCCGCTTGGCCAGCTCCGGCTCCCACCGGTCGCCATTCGCCAGCAGCCGGGCCTTGTCGTACATGAGCTCCTCGCGGGTCTCGACGCTGAACTCGAAATTCGGCCCCTCGACGATGGCATCCACCGGACAGGCTTCCTCGCACATGCCGCAATAGATGCACTTGGTCATGTCGATGTCGTAGCGCGTGGTGCGGCGGCTGCCATCCTCGCGCGGCTCGGCCTCGATGGTGATGGCCAGGGCGGGGCAGACCGCCTCGCAGAGCTTGCAGGCGATGCACCGCTCCTCGCCGTTCGGGTAGCGACGCAGCGCGTGCTCGCCCTTGAAGCGGGGGCTGAGCGGACCCTTCTCATAAGGGTAGTTGATGGTGACCTTTGGCTTGAAGAAGTACTTCAGGGTCAGCGCCATGCCTGAGACCAGCTCGGAGAGCAGGAGGCTACGGGCGGCGCGGTCGAGGCTTGCCATGTGGGTATCCTTAGGCCGGGAGCCAGCCGGCGAGCTTCAGCACCGCCGCCGTCAGCACCAGCCAGACCAGGCTGAAAGGCAGGAAGACCTTCCAGCCCAGCCGCATCAGCTGGTCGTAGCGGTAGCGCGGAAAGGTCGCCCGCACCCAGATGAAGACGAAAAGCAGCAGTGCGATCTTCAGCGCGAACCAGACGAAGCCCGGGACCCAGGTGAAGGGCGCCATATGCATCGGCGGATGCCAACCCCCCAGGAACAAGATGGTGGTCAGCGCCGACATCAGGATCATGTTCGCGTATTCGCCGAGGAAGAACAGCGCGAAGGACATGCTGCTGTATTCGACGAAGAAGCCGGCCACCAGCTCGCTTTCGCCCTCCGGCAGATCGAAGGGCGCGCGGTTGGTCTCGGCCAGCGCGCTGATGAAGAAGATGATGAACATCGGGAAGAGTGGGATGAAGAACCACACCCGCTCCTGTGCCCGCACCACCTCGGTGAGGTTCAGCGATCCGACGCAGAGCAGCACGGTGACGATGACGAAGCCGATGGAGACCTCGTAGCTCACCATCTGCGCCGCCGAGCGCAGCGCGCCGAGGAAGGCGTATTTCGAGTTGCTGGCCCAACCGGCGATGATGACGCCGTAGACGCCGAGCGAGCTGACCGCGAAGAGATAGAGGATGCCGACATTGATGTCGGCGATCGCCCAGCCGTCCTGCACCGGGATCACCGCCCAGGCAATCATCGCCAGCATGAAGAGCAGGATCGGCGCCAGAATGAAGAGGAAGCGATTGGCCCCGGATGGGACGATCGTCTCCTTCATCAGCATCTTCAGCGCATCGGCGAAGGGTTGCAGCAGGCCGAAGGGGCCGACCACATTCGGCCCGCGGCGCAGCTGCATCGCCGCCAGCACCTTCCGCTCGGCGAGCGTCAGGTAGGCGACGGCGATCAGCACCGGCACCAGCAGCGCCAGCGTCTGCGCCACGGTTATGGCGAGGATGCCGATGGGCGAGGCGAGGAAACCATCCATGCCCGCTTACTCCGCCGCCTGGGGCAGGTAGGTTCGCGCGCATTCCGCCATGGTGGCGGAAGCGCGGCTGATCACATCCGCCTGCCAATAGTTGTGTATCGAGGAGGCGAAGGCTGACTCGGCGACGCCACCGGCATCGCCCGCCGGCCCGGCAAGGTCGGTGCAACCATGCGGCACGAAGCCCGGTCCGCCGAAGACCGGATTGGCTTCGACAAGCCGCGCCCGCACGCCGTCCGGTGAGTCATAGGGCAGACGGATGCTGAGCACCTCGCTCGCGGCGCGCAGGATCTTCCAATCCTCCCGCGCCTCGCCCGGCGGGTAGACGGCCAGTCGCCCACGCTGCACCCGGCCTTCGGTGTTGACCCAGGTCGCATCTTTCTCGGTATAGGCCGCGCTGGGGAGGATGACGTCCGCCCGCGCTGCGCCGGCCTCGCCGTGATGGCCCTGATAGATGACGAAGGCACTCTCCGGCACCGCCGCCGGGACCTCGGCGCCGAGCAGCCACAGCGCCTCAACATCCGCCGGAATGCCGGTGGTGAAGCCGAGGTCGAGCGGCGCCACCTGGCCACCGAACTGGTGCAGCAGGTTGAAGCCGTGCCAGTCGGCCTGGAGCATGCCGTTCTGCGCCGCGACCTGCCAGGCCGCGGCGAGCACCGCCGCGCCGTCCGGCCGCGCCAGCGCGCCGCGGCCGAGGATCAGCATGGGCCGCTTCGCCGCCCGCAGCACCTCGTTGAAGCGATGCTGGCCGCCGACCAGGGCAGAGAGGGTCGCACCCCCCTCCCCCAGCCAGTCCTGCGCATAGGTCAGGTCCAGTCCGCGCGGACCGATGAAGCCGACCGGAATGCCGCCCGTCGCCACCCGCTTGCGGATGCGGGCATTGATCACGGGTGCCTCTAGCCGCGGGTTGCTGCCGATGATCAGCAGCGCATCTGCCTCCTCGATCCCGGCGATGCCGGTGTTGAAGGTGTAGAAGTCGCGCCGCGAAGCATCGATCGCGGCGCCATCGGTCCGGCATTCGAGGTGGTTGCTGCCGAGTGCCGCCATCAGGTCGCGCAGGGCGACGGTCGCCTCGGCATCCGCCAGCTCGCCGGCGACGGCACCGATCTTCCGCCCCTTGATGCCGGCCGCGATGGCGGTGAAGGCCTCGGCCCAGCTTGCCGGCTTCAGCTTGCCGTTCTGCCGTACCCAAGGCCGGTCCAGCCGGCGGCGCTTCAGTCCGTCGAAGGCGAAGCGGCCGCGATCGGCCATCCATTCCTCGTTCACGTCGTCATTGGTGCGCGGCAGGATGCGGAGCACCTCGCCGGCGCGGGCATCGACCCGGATATTGGTGCCGGTCGCGTCCAGCACGTCCACGCTGTCCGTCTTCCGCAGCTCCCAAGGCCGGCTGACATAGGCATAGGGACGCGAGGTCAGCGCGCCGACCGGGCAGATGTCGATCAGGTTGCCGCTGAGCTCGGTGGTCAGCGCCTTCTCGACATAGGTGCCGATTTCCATGTTCTCGCCGCGATTCGTCGCGCCGAGTTCCGGCACGCCGGCAACCTCGGTGGCGAAACGGACGCAGCGGGTGCATTGGATGCACCGGTTCATGATCGTCTTGACCAGCGGGCCGAGATACTTGTCCTTCACCGCGCGCTTCTCTTCGCGGTAGCGGCTGGCATCGCCGCCGAAGGCCACAGCCTGGTCCTGCAGGTCGCACTCGCCACCCTGATCGCAGATCGGGCAGTCCAGCGGGTGGTTGATCAGCAGGAATTCCATGACGCCGCGGCGGCCGTTGCGGACCATCGGGCTGTCGGTGAAGACCTTCATGCCGTCCGCGACCGGATAGGCGCAGGAAGCGATGGGCTTCGGCGCCTTCTCGACCTCGACCAGGCACATCCGGCAGTTGCCGGCAACGCTCAGCCGTTCATGATAACAGAAGCGCGGGATTTCCTTGCCCGCTGCCTCACAGGCCTGGAGGACGGAGACGCCGTTCGGCACCTCCACCTCGATCCCGTCGACGGTGACCTTCGCCATCGGTGCCTACTCCGCCGCCAGCGCCATCGGCGCGGCCTTGCCCGCCTTGTAGGCGGCAATACGCTCTTCCATCATCGGCCGGAAGTGCCGGATCAACCCCTGCACCGGCCAAACGCCGCCATCGGCGAGCGCGCAGATCGTGTGCCCCTCGATCTGGCGCGTCACCTGCTCCAGCACGTCGATCTCCGCCACCTCGGCGCGGCCCTCGACCATGCGGTCCATCATGCGCTTCACCCAGCCCATGCCCTCGCGGCAGGGGGTGCACTGGCCGCAGCTCTCATGCTTGTAGAAGGTCGAGAGCCGGGCGATCGCCTTGATGAGGTCGGTGGACTTGTCCATCACGATCACACCCGCCGTGCCGAGGCCGGTCTTGTGCTCGCGCAGCGCGTCGAAATCCATCAGCACGTCGTCGCAGACGGCCTTAGGAATCATCGGCGTCGAGCTGCCGCCCGGGATGACGGCCAGCAGGTTGTCCCAGCCGCCGCGCACGCCGCCAGCATGCCGCTCGATGAGTTCCCGCAGCGGGATGCTCATCTCCTCCTCCACATTGCAGGGCTTGTTCACATGGCCCTGGATGCAGAAGATCTTGGTACCGCTGTTCTTCGGCCGGCCGAACCCGGCAAACCACGGCGCCCCGCGGCGAAGGATCGTCGGCACCACGGCGATGGTCTCGACATTGTTCACCGTCGAGGGGCAGCCATAAAGCCCAACGGCTGCCGGAAATGGCGGCTTCAGCCGCGGCATCCCCTTTTTGCCCTCGAGACTCTCGATGAGCGCCGTCTCCTCGCCGCAGATATAGGCGCCGGCGCCGCGATGGACGTAGAGGTCGAAATCCCAACCGGCGCCGCAAGCATTCGGCCCGAGCAGACCTGCCGCATAGGCTTCGTCGATCGCTGCCTGCAGGACGAGATGCTCGTTATAATACTCGCCGCGGACATAGATGTAGCCAGTATGCGCACCCATGGCGACGCCGGCGATCAGGCAGCCCTCGATCAGCGTATGCGGATCGTGGCGCAGGATATCCCGGTCCTTGCAGGTGCCGGGCTCGGACTCATCGGCATTCACCACGAGGTAGTGCGGCCGGTCGCCCGGCTGCTTCGGCATGAAGGACCATTTGAGGCCGGTCGGGAATCCCGCCCCACCCCGCCCCCGGAGGCCGGAATTCTTCACCTCCTCGATGATCCAATCGCGCCCCTTCTCGATGAGCGCCTTGGTGCCGTCCCATTGGCCACGTTTGCGGGCGGCCGGAAGGCGCCAGTCCTGCAACCCGTACAGGTTGGTGAAAATGCGGTCCTTGTCGCTCAGCGCCATGGCGTCATTCCCCCGGCACGTCCAGCAGCGTCTGCGGCCCGCCCTCCGGCGCGCTCGTCTGGCGGCCGATGACGGAGCCGGGCGCCGGCCGCTCGCCGCGCCGCAGCGCCTCGATCAGCCTGACCGTGCTCTCGTAATCCATGTCTTCGTAGTAGTCGTCATCGACCTGCAGGATCGGCGCGTTTACGCAGCCGCCGAGGCATTCCACCTCGGACAGGGTGAACATCTTGTCCTCGCTGGTCTGGCCCCAGCCGCCGAGCTTGCCGGCGTCACGGCAGGCGCGAGACACCTCGTCCGACCCGCGCAGCCAACAGGGTGTCGTGGCGCAAACCTGGAGGTGATGCTTCCCGATCGGCTTCATGTTGAACATGAAATAGAAAGTGGCGACCTCGTAGACGCGAATGGGCGCCATGCCGAGCCGCTCCGCCACCGCATCCATGCCCTTGTTCGGCACCCAGGCGCTGCCGGTGCTGCGCTTCATCTGCCGCTGCACGACGTAGAGCAGCGGGATGACGGCGCTCGCCTGCTTGCCGGGCGGGTAGCGTTTCACGATGGTCTCGATGGCCTTCAAGCTTTCCTCGTCGAAGGAGAAGCTTTCGGGTTGTGGGAACTCGGTGGCAGTGGAGAGTTCGGCGTCCATCAGCGATCGATCTCCCCGAAGACGATGTCGAGCGAACCGATGATCGCCACCGCATCGGCCAGCATGTGCCCCTTGGAGAGCACTTCCATGGCCTGCAGATGGGCGAAGCCCGGTGCCCGGACCTTGCAGCGATAGGGCTTGTTGGTGCCGTCGGCGACCAGGTACATGCCGAATTCACCCTTCGGCGCCTCGGTCACGGTGTAGGTCGCGCCTTCCGGTACATGGAAGCCCTCGGTGTAGAGCTTGAAGTGATGGATCAGCGATTCCATCGACCGTTTCATCTCGCCGCGCTTCGGCGGGACGATTTTGTTGTCGAGGATCTTGATCGGCCCCGGCTTCAGGCGCCCGAGGCACTGCTTCACCATGCTGAGGCTCTGCCGCATTTCCATCATACGGATGAGATAGCGGTCGTAGCAGTCGCCCTGGCGGCCGACCGGGATCTCGAAATCGAGCTGGTCGTAGATCTCGTAGGGCTGCGACTTGCGCAGGTCCCAGGGCACGCCGGAGGCGCGCAGGCAGGGACCCGAGAAGCCCCACTCCATCGCCATCTCGGCCGTCATGATGCCGATATCGACGGTGCGCTGCTTGAAGATGCGGTTGTTGGTCAGCAGTCCCTCGAGATCGTCGAGGAATTTCGGAAACTGGTCGCACCAGCCAGCGATCCGGTCCGTCAGCCCCGCCGGCAAGTCGCGCGAGACACCGCCTGGGCGGAAGTAGTTGACGTGGTAGTGGCTGCCGCCCGCCGCCTCGTAGAATTCCAGCAGGTGCTCGCGCTGCTCGAAACCCCAGAGCGCCGGCGTGATGGCGCCGCAGTCGAGCGCATAGGTGGTGACGTTCAGCAGGTGGTTCAGGATGCGCGTCAGCTCGGCGAACATGGTGCGGATGACGCGGGCGCGCTCCGGCACCTCATTGTCGATATGCAGCAGCCGCTCCACCGCAAGCACCCAGCTGTGCTCCATGCACATCGGGCTTACGTAATCCAGGCGGTCCATATAGGGCATCGCCTGGAGATAGGTCTTGTACTCGATCAGCTTCTCGGTGCCGCGATGCAGCAGCCCGATATGCGGATCGGCACGCTCCACCATCTCACCTTTCATCTCGAGGATGAGGCGGAGCACGCCATGCGCCGCCGGGTGCTGCGGGCCGAAATTGATCGTGTGGCTGTCGACCTCGACCGTCCTCGCCTCGTTGGAGAGGCCGGTCGCGGACGACATGCTGGCCGGATCGGCGGCGGAGGTCAGCGGCCCCGCCTCCGAGGCCATGGCGGAACTGCCGCTCATGCCTTGCCTCCCTCGATGCGGTTGAGATGGACCTTCTCGTCGCCGGGCAGCGTGGTCATGCCTTCCCAGGGCGAGAGGAAATCGAAATTGCGCCAGTCCTGCTGGAGCTTCACCGGCTCATAGACCACCTGCTTGCGCTCCTCGTCCCAGCGAACCTCGACATGGCCGGTAAGCGGGAAATCCTTGCGCAGCGGATGGCCCTCGAAGCCGTAGTCGGTCAGCAGCCGGCGGAGATCGGTCTGGCCCTCGAAGACGACGCCGTACATGTCCCAGGCCTCGCGCTCGTACCAAGTGGCACAGGGCCAGACGGAAGCGATGCTCGGCACCGGCGTCGCCGCATCGGTAGCGACAACGACGCGGATGCGGCGGTTCTGCGTAAGGCTGAGCAGGTTGTAGACCACCTCGAAGCGGAGCGGCCGATTCGGCCAGTCCGTCCCGCAGAGATCCATGAGCTGCTCGAAATGGAACTCGTCACGCAGGCGGCGCATGGCCGCGACCAACCCCTCACGCGGCAGGGTCAGCACTAGCTCGGCACCGCGCTCGATGGTGGTGCGGCTGCCGGGCAGCGCGGCCTGCACGGTCTCACCGAGCTCGGCCAGGATTGCGTTCTCAACCACGAAGGATCGTCCCCGAGCGCCGGATCTTCTTCTGCAGCTGCAGGATGCCGTAGATCAGCCCCTCGGCCGTCGGCGGGCAGCCGGGCACATAGACATCGACCGGCACGATCCGGTCGCAGCCCCGCACCACGCTGTAGCTGTAGTGGTAGTAACCGCCGCCATTGGCACAGCTGCCCATGCTGATGACCCAGCGCGGTTCGCTCATCTGGTCGTAAACCTTACGCAGCGCGGGGGCCATCTTGTTGGTCAGCGTGCCGGCGACGATCATCACGTCCGACTGCCGCGGCGAGCCACGCGGGATGATGCCGAGCCGGTCGAGGTCGTAGCGAGCCATGTAGGCGTGGATCATCGGCACCGCGCAGCAGGCCAAGCCGAAGGTCATCGGCCAGAGGCTACCGGTGCGGGCCCAATTCACCACCTTGTCGAGGTTGGCGACGACGAAGCCCTTATCCTCGATCTCGCCGGTGATGCCCTTCACCACGGCATCCTGCGCCGCGCCAGGCGCCAAGTGATCGCGGTTCCAGGCGATGGTGTCCGTGTTCTCGTTCATGCGGGTCTCCGGTGGGGACGGCATGCCGTCACTCCCAGTCCAGCGCGCCCTTGCGCCATTCGTAGACAAAGCCGACCGTCAAGACGCCAAGGAAGGCAACCATTGACAGGAAGCCGAACCAGCCGATGCCACCCAGCGCCACCGCCCAGGGGAAGAGGAAGGCCACTTCCAGGTCGAAGATGATGAAGAGGATGGCCACCAGGTAGAAGCGGACATCGAAGCGACGACGCGTGTCGTCGAAAGGCTCGAAGCCGCATTCGTAGGCGGAAAGCTTCTCCGGGTTCGGCTTCTGCCGCGCGACGAGGAGGCTGCCGCCCACCATGGCGACGGCAATGGCCGCCGCGATGGCCAGGAAAACCAGGATCGGAAAATAATCGGCCAGCAGCGGCTGGGTCATGTTTGCTCCGCCCACAGACGCGCCGGGGCAGCCTTTCGAGGTCAGGATCGAGGCTCGGTCCCGCCTTGCCGCAGCGCAGCGCGGCCGGACATTAGCCCTGCCCCGCCCGCTCCGCCATAGGGGGAACGCTGTCTTCTCGACCAGATTTGGCTACGGCGCCCCGGAACGAAAAGGGGCCTAAATGCGGCAACGGCGCCGCCCTGTGAGGAGCGACGCCGTCGTTGCAATCAGTCGCGTGGCGCGAGTGACGGGGCTCGAACCCGCGACCTCCGGCGTGACAGGCCGGCGCTCTAACCAACTGAGCTACACCCGCCCGCGACAGGAGGCGGGGTGTATGGCCCCTCGCCTCCCGTGTCAAGCTCCCTCAGTACATGATCACCGTTACCGGCGGCGGGGCCAGCGCGGCCGCCAGCGCGACCGAGGCCCATAGGTCCCAGGTCTGCTGCGCCTGCATCGCCAGACGCCGCTGGTAGTCGCGCTCGGCGCGCTCCGCCTGCTCGATCTGTTGTAGCCAGCGCCGCGATTCGGCATCGCTGCGGCTGGCCGCGAGCGAAAGCCAGCTTTTTGCCTCGCCGAGATCCTGACCCATTTCCTCGAGCCCGGTCATGTAGAGGCGGCCGACTGCCTTCTGCGCCGGCAGGAATCCGTTCTGCGCAGCTCGGCGCATCCATTGCAGCGCCTCGTAAGGCCGGCGGGAAACGCCCTCGCCGCGGAAATACATCAGGCCGAGATTGTATTGGCTTTCGGGGACGCCACGCTCGGCCGCTTGGGAGAACCAGCGGGCTGCCTCCGCCATGTCGCGCGGGACACCCCTCCCTTCGAGGAAGAGGAAGCCGAGATTATGCGCCGCCTGGGCCACGCCGCCCTGTGCCGCACCGGTGTAAAGCTGGATGGCCCTTGCCCGACCGCCCGGTGCCGCTCCCTGCTCGACCAGTCGCCCGAGCCGGAACATGGCGAAGGGCATGCCGGCATTGGCCGCGACCTCATACTGCCGCACCGCCTGCCCGGCGCTGCGCGGCAGGCCACCACCGCCGAACTCCGCAGCCTGTCCGAGTCGATAGGCCGCGCCTGCGTCACCGCCGGCGGCCGCTGCGCGCAGTTCGGCAACCGACTCGCCGCGATAAAGGTCTGGATCAGCCTGGCGCTGCAGCCGTTCATCCTCGCCGACGACGAGGGTCTGCGCCTCGCGCGGCTGTACGCGGCAGCCAGCTTCGTCGCAGACCTGGACGGCAGGGCCGAAGCCACTGCGGCTGCCCATGCGCGGTTGACACCCGGCGAGCAGCAACGCGAGGGCAGCAAGCCCTGCCGCGCTAGCGGGAGCGCAGCGCACCGCCACCGGTCCCCAGCCCGCCCCGCACATCCTGCGCCCGGTAGTTGCGCACGGCGACGACCAGCTTGTTGTAGGCATCGACGAAGGCGGCGACCGTTGCCTGGCCAGCCGGCGTTCGCTGGTAGCCGCCGAGCACGCCGCCTGCCGTTGCCCCGAAGCCGCCAACCAGCGCGCCGAAATTCGTCGCCGTCGAGGAGCCTTCGGAGGCCGCCACCTGCACGCCGCTCCGCATGTCGAAGACGGAGAGCGTGACCGAGGTCGCCGAGGTGGACATCGCCGCGCCCGCGAGGCCGAGCGCCACGCCGCCCCATCCGCCGACGCCACCACCAAGGCCACCGAGATTCTGGTTGGAGAAGAGAATCGCCGGTTCGATGAAGAGGTCGGCCGCAACGCGCTGGCCGCGCTGCATGTTGGAACCGGCGCGGAATTCGCCGCTGTTGCGCATGTCGCCGATCATGCCCCGCATCCGGCTCTCAAGCCGGTTGTTGCCCATGGCCGTGATGACGAAGCAATTGGACTGCTGCACGACGAGGCGCACCATCGGCTCGATCGTGGTGATCTGTGTCCGGGCGGCGAAGGGCCCCCACCAGCTCTGCTCGCGGCCGTCATCGATGGCAACAGTGCCGAGCGGCTCCGCACAGCGCTGCAGATTGGAGGCGGCGCCGACGCTGGTGCCGCCGCCTGCGGAGCCGGTCACCGGGCCGCTGGCGCCGCCCTGCTCGACGCACCCGCCGAGCGCAATCGCCGCACAGGCCATGAAACCGATAGTGAGAACACTCTGCCGCAAGCGAACCTCCGCCGGGATGACGCCAACCTGGATTGGACGTTTTTACCGCGGAATTCTAGCCGAACGGTGAATGTAATAAAACTCACGCCCGGGTGGAGAATGGGCGCTGACGGGATCGAACCGCCGACCACCTGTGTGTAAGACAGGCGCTCTACCGCTGAGCTAAGCGCCCCAGGAGCAGGCTCCCATCGAAGCCTGCCCGATCTGCTCTTGAGCCGAGACTCAGTTCAACGCGTCCTTCAGTCCCTTGCCAGCCTTGAAGCGCACGGTGGTGCTGGCAGGAATTTTGATCTCCTCGCCGGTACGCGGGTTGCGGCCCGTGCCGGCCTTGCGCTTGGAAATGGAGAAGGTCCCAAAGCCCACCAGCCGCACGTCCGTCTGCTTCGTCAGGGACTGAGCGATGGCGTCAAAAACCGCATCCAGGACATCGCCCGCCTTGGCCTTGGGGAGATCACCGACCTCGGCTACGATCGAGATGAGATCCTGCTTGTTCATATACCAACCCCCCTGCAAGGCGGCATGCCTTTGCCGGCCTGGACGATTCCGGCCGCAACTCGGCGGGACTGTAGGGGGCTCGATTCTGACGCGTCAATCAAAGCGTGCAAGGCGCAGGGCCGAACCCGCCGTTTTCCGCGCTTCGTGGCGGCGATGGCGCGGGAGGCGAGGTG
>NZ_KN676113.1:4844027-5326788 GCF_000802185.1 Belnapia sp. F-4-1
TGCCTCTCCTTCCGCGCCATCCCAGTTCTCAGTGCGGCAGCGTAGGAACGCTGCCATCCGCGTCCGCGCCGCGTGGCGGCGGCTCTGCCGGCTCTTCCCAGGAAATCGCCTCGGGCTTCCGCACGAGCGCGGTCGAGATCACCTCGTCGACATGCGAGACGGGCTTGATGGTCATGCCCTTCTTCACGTTGTCAGGGATGTCGGCGAGATCCTTCTCGTTGTCCTTCGGGATGAAGACGGTGGTGATGCCGGCGCGCAGCGCTGCCAGCAGCTTTTCCTTCAGCCCGCCAATCGGAAGCACGCGGCCGCGCAGCGTGATCTCGCCCGTCATCGCCACATCCTTGCGGACGGGAATGCCGGTGAGGACGGAGACGATGCTCGTCGCCATGGCAATGCCCGCGCTCGGACCGTCCTTCGGCGTCGCACCCTCCGGCACATGCACATGGATGTCGCGCCGGTCGAACAGCGTCGGCTTGAGGCCAAAGCTGGTCGCCCGCGAGCGGACATAGGACATGGCCGCCGAGACGCTCTCCTGCATGACGTCGCCGAGCTTGCCGGTGGTCTGCACCTTGCCCTTGCCCGGCACCGTGACCGACTCGATCGTCAGGATCTCGCCGCCCACCTCGGTCCAGGCGAGGCCGGTGACGACGCCCACCATGTCCTCCGCCTCGGCCTCGCCGTAGCGGAACTTCCGGACGCCCGCGAATTTATCGAGGTTCTTCGCGGTGACGGCGACCTTCTTCGCCTTCTTCGAGACGATCTCCTTCACCGCCTTGCGGGCAAGCCCGCCCACCTCGCGCTCCAGGTTCCGCACGCCGGCCTCACGCGTGTAGTAGCGTACCAGGTCGCGCAGCGCCTCCTCGGAGACGGACCACTCGCCCGGCTTCAGACCGTTGGCCTCGGACTGCTTCGGGATCAGGTGGCGGCGGGCAATCTCGACCTTTTCATCCTCGGTGTAGCCAGGGATGCGGATGATCTCCATGCGGTCCATCAGCGGCTGCGGCATGCGCAGGCTGTTGGCGGTCGTCACGAACATCACGTCCGACAGGTCGTAATCGACCTCCAGGTAGTGGTCGGCGAAAGTCCCGTTCTGCTCCGGGTCCAGCACCTCGAGCAGCGCCGAGGAGGGGTCACCGCGCCAGTCGGCGCCGAGCTTGTCGATCTCGTCGAGCAGGAAGAGCGGGTTGGAGGTCTTCGCCTTCTTCATGCCCTGGATGACCTTGCCCGGCATGGAGCCGATATAGGTCCGCCGGTGGCCGCGCACCTCCGCCTCGTCTCGCACGCCGCCGAGCGACATGCGGACGAAGTTGCGGCCGGTGGCCTTGGCGATCGACTTGCCGAGCGAGGTCTTGCCGACGCCGGGCGGACCGACGAGGCAGAGGATCGGGCCACGGATTTTCGGCGAGCGCGACTGCACCGCCAGATACTCGATAATCCGCTCCTTCACCTTCTCGAGCCCGTAGTGATCGGCATCGAGCACCTTCTCGGCCGCGACGATGTCGCGCCGCACCCGGGACTTCTTCTTCCAGGGAATCGAGAGCATCCAGTCGAGGTAGTTGCGCACCACCGTCGCCTCGGCACTCATCGCCGACATGGTGCGGAGCTTCTTCAGCTCCGCCATCGCCTTCTCGCGCGCTTCCTTGGTAAAGGCGGTGGCCTTGATGCGGGCCTCGAGTTCGGCGACCTCGTCCTTGCCGTCCTCGCCCTCGCCCAGCTCCTTCTGGATCGCCTTCAGCTGCTCGTTCAGGTAGTACTCGCGCTGCGTCTTCTCCATCTGCCGCTTGACGCGGTTGCGGATGCGCTTCTCGACCTGAAGAACGCCGATCTCGCTCTCCATATGGCCGAAGACCCGCTCCAGCCGCGCAGCGGTGCCGGCGGTCTCAAGCAGTTCCTGCTTCTCCGGAATCTTCAGCGACAGGTGGCTGGCAACGGTATCGGCGAGCTTCGCCGGGTCGTCGATCTGGTTGATCGAGACCAAGACCTCGGGCGCGATCTTCTTGTTGAGCTTGATGTACTGCTCGAACTGCCCAACCACGGTGCGCGCCAGCGCCTCCGTCTCCGGCGGCTCGGCCGGCGATTCGGCGAGCGGCGCGGCATAGGCCTCGAAATGGGTCTTGGTTTCCTTGAAGCCGGTGATCTGGGCGCGCTTGCCGCCCTCGACCAGCACCTTCACCGTGCCGTCCGGCAGCTTCAGGAGCTGCAGTACCGTCGAGACGGTGCCGACATTGTAGAGATCCTCGGCCTCCGGATCGTCCTGCGCGGCATTCTTCTGCGCGACAAGGAGGATCTGCTTATCCTCCCGCATCACCGCTTCCAGCGCGCGGACGGATTTCTCGCGGCCGACGAACAGCGGCACGATCATATGCGGGAACACCACGATGTCCCGCAGGGGCAGGACAGGCAGCAATTCGCCGCGCAACAATTCTGGGGACTTATCCGCCATTATGGACCTCACTGAAGGACAGTCGGCCCACGGGTCACCCCCAGCATCGGCTGGTTGGCGGCGTGACCCGCGGCGCCACGGGGATGTCATGCAGATGGTCCGCCGGACACCCCACCGCAAGCCCGATAGGCCGGATGGCGGGGGCTAACCCCCGCATCCGGCCGGCACCGGGCCTCAGGCCGAGCTCTGCTCGGCGGCCCGCTCGCCATAGATGAAGAGCGGGCTGGCCCGGCTCTCGGCCACTTCCCGGTTCACCACCACCTCGTCGACATCGTCGAGGCCCGGCAGGTCGAACATGGTGCTGAGCAGGATCTGCTCCATGATGGAGCGGAGCCCGCGGGCACCCGTCTTCCGCTGGATCGCCCGCGTCGCTACGGAACGCAGCGCATCCTCGGTGAAGGTGAGCTTGGTCCCCTCCATCTCGAACAGGCGCTGGTACTGCTTGACGATGGCGTTCTTCGGCTTGGTCAGGATCTCGATCAGCGCCTTCTCGTCGAGATCCTCGAGCGTGGCGATGACCGGCAGACGGCCAATGAATTCCGGGATCAGCCCAAATTTCAGCAGGTCCTCCGGCTCCACCTCGCGCAGGACGGCGCCGGTGCGGCGGTCATCCGGCGAGCGGACCTCGGCGCCGAAGCCGATGCCCGAGCCCTTGCCCCGAGCCCCGATGATCCGCTCCAACCCGGCGAAGGCGCCGCCGCAGATGAAGAGGATGTTCGCGGTATCGACCTGGAGGAATTCCTGCTGCGGATGCTTCCGGCCGCCCTGGGGCGGAACGGAGGCGACCGTGCCCTCCATGATTTTCAGGAGCGCCTGCTGTACGCCCTCGCCCGAGACGTCACGGGTGATGGAGGGATTGTCCGACTTGCGGCTGATCTTGTCGACCTCGTCGATATAGACGATGCCGCGCTGCGCCCGCTCCACGTTGTAATCCGCGGCCTGGAGCAGCTTGAGGATGATGTTCTCGACATCCTCGCCGACATAGCCGGCCTCGGTCAGGGTCGTCGCATCCGCCATGGTGAAGGGGACGTCGAGGATCCGCGCAAGGGTCTGGGCCAACAACGTCTTGCCCGAACCGGTTGGGCCGAGCAGCAGGATGTTCGACTTGGCGATCTCGACATCGTTGTTCTTCGCGCCATGCGCCAACCGCTTGTAGTGGTTGTGCACCGCAACGGAGAGCACCTTCTTCGCATGATCCTGGCCGATGACGTAATCATCGAGGACCTTGCAGATCTCCTTGGGCGTCGGCACCCCGTCCCGCGACTTCACCAGATGCGTCTTGTGCTCCTCACGGATGATATCCATGCAGAGTTCGACGCATTCGTCGCAGATGAAGACGGTGGGCCCGGCGATAAGCTTGCGGACCTCGTGCTGGGACTTGCCGCAGAACGAACAGTAAAGTGTATTCTTCGAGTCGCCGGACTTGCTCATGGGCACTCCGCCTGAAAGGGCCGGCTGGGGAACCCCCGCGTTGCGCGGGCCACCGGCTGGCCGCGCCCCCTCTCCCGGGCCGAAGCGGGGGCTTTCCATAGGACTGTAGCCCCCCTGTCATCGGGGGAAAAGCTTTGTGGCGTCACACTGGGCGGCGTCATGACCGAACGCCGCGGGCGAATCGGTCCTTGCCGCCCAGCGCGGGAACGCGCCTGCTTCAGCTCTTAGGTGCCTCGGGGGCACCGGGCGCTGCCGGCCGGACCTCGACCACTTGGTCGACTAGGCCGAAGTCACGCGCTTCCTCGGCGGACATGTACGTGTCGCGCTCCAGCTTCCGCTCGATCGCCTCGATCGGCTGGCCGGTGTGCTTCACGTAGATCTCGTTCAGCCGCTGGCGCAGCTTCAGGATCTCGCGCGCCTGGATCTCGATGTCGGTTGCCTGGCCCTGGGCGCCGCCAGAGGGCTGGTGCACCATGATGCGGCTATTAGGCAGGGCGAAGCGCTTGTCCTTGGCGCCGGCCGTCAGCAGCAGCGACCCCATGGAAGCCGCCTGGCCGATGCAGACCGTGCTGACCGGGGCGCGGATATACTGCATGGTGTCGTACATCGCGAGGCCGGCAGAGACGACGCCACCCGGGCTGTTGATGTAGAAGGCGATGTCCTTGTTCGGATTCTCGCTCTCAAGGAAAAGGAGCTGGGCGCAGATCGAGGAGGAGACCTGGTCGAAAACCGGGCCGGTGAGGAAGATGATCCGCTCCTTCAGCAGGCGCGAATAGATGTCCCAAGCACGCTCGCCGCGGGCCGACTGCTCCACGACCATTGGGACCAGGGTATTATTGTAGACCTCGACAGGATCACGGTCCCGCATGATAACGCCTTTCAGACAGGAAGCAGGCGAGCCCAGCCTAGCTCGCAACCCTTAATGTGGTGCAACCAGGGCCGCGCCGGAAGGCCCCGCCGAATGGCGGGGGTCCGACCCGGTCACGATCCGGTTCCGTGAAACTTGTATATCAGATTTACGCGGCTGCGGCAGCGGAAAGCTCGTCCGGCGCCACATTCCGCTCGCTGACCTTGGCCAGCTCCAGCATGAAGTCGACCACCTTCTCCTCGAAGATCGGCGAGCGCAGGTTCTCGGCCGCCTGGGGGTTCTTGCGGAAGAATTCCATCACCTGCTGCTCCTGGCCCGGATAACGGGCGGCTTCCTGCCGCATCGCCCGGGACAGCTCGTCGGCGGTGACCGAGATGTTGTTGGTCCGGCCGATCTCGGAGAGGAGCAGGCCGAGGCGGATGCGGCGCTCAGCGATGGCCCGGTAGTCGGCCTTCAGCACCTCCTCGTCCTTGCCCTTGTCGTCCTCGTCCAGCCGGCCGGCCTTCATGTCGGCCTCGACCCGCTGCCAGATCTGCGCGAACTCGGCCTCCACCATGCCCTCCGGCACGGGGAAGCTGGCCCGCTCGGCCAGGCCGTCGAGCAGCGAGCGCTTCACCTTGAGGCGCGAGAGGTTGTCGTATTCCTGCTGGAGCGAGCCGCGCACGGCCTCCTGCAGCTTCGCCAGATCCTCGAAGCCCATGCTTTTGGCGAGCTCGTCATCGACCGGAGAATTCACCGGCGCCTTCAGCCCCTTGCAGGTCACGGTGAAGGCGGCCGCCTTGCCGGCCAGCTCCTTGGCCCCGTACTCCTCGGGGAAGCTGACATTGACCGTCCGCGTCTCGCCGGCCTTGATGCCTTCGAGCTGCTCGGTGAAGCCGGGGATGAAGCCAGCGCCAGCCACTTCGATCTGCATGTCGGTCGCGCTGCCGCCCGGGAAAGGCTCGCTCTCGCCGTCCAGCGTGCCGGTGAAGTCGCAGACCGCGATCTCGCCCTTGGCCGCGCCGCGATCCTCGGTGATGTCCTCGAGCTTGCGGTTACGGGCGGCAATCGTCTCGATCGTCGTGTTCACCTGCTCATCGGAGGGCTCGGCCTTCAGCCGCTCGACCTCCATCCCAGCGAAGTCGGGCATCGGGATTTCCGGCAGCAGCTCCAGCTCGACCTTGAATTCCAGGTCGGCGCCATCGGCGAAGTTCACCAGCTCGATCTTCGGCTGCAGCGCCGGGCGGAGGCCGCGATCGGTCACGACCTGCTGGGTCGCCTTGTTGACCGACTGCTCCAGCACTTCGCTCATCACCGCCTGGCCGTAGCGGGCCTTCACCACGCTCGCCGGGATCTTGCCGGGGCGGAAGCCGGGCAGGCGCAGCTCGCGGCCTAGCTCATCGAGCCGGCGCGTGCGCTCGGCCGCGATATCGGCCGCCGGGACCGATACCGTATAGGCCCGCTTCAGCCCGTCATTCGCGACCTCGGTCACCTGCATCGTCGTCACTTTCTTCCCAAAACGCTGTCAGCGGCGCCGATGGTGCGGGCGGAGGGATTTGAACCCCCAAGGCTTGCGCCACCGGAACCTAAATCCGGCGTGTCTGCCAATTCCACCACGCCCGCCCAAGGCCAAGTAGAAGCCAGGACGGCGCCGGATTGGGGCGTGTAGCGCAGGCCATGGCGCTTTCCAAGGCTCGATGCTCGGATTCCCGCCGCATGGACGAGCGAAGGCGGTTCGGGCCATACCCCCAGCCATGCCGCGCCGCCCTCCATCCCGCTTCCGCTGGCTCCGCCGCCTGGGCCTCCTGCTGCTCGCCCTGGTGCTGGCAAGCGCCGCGGGCCTTGCCGGCGCCCTTTGGTGGAGCCTGCCAAGTGGGGAAGGCGAGTTGCGCTTGGCCGGCCTCGGTGGCCCGGTGGAGGTGACGCTCGACACACACGGCATTCCCCGCATTGCTGCTGCGGATGAGCGGGATGCGGCGATGGCCCTCGGCTGGATGCACGCGCGCGACCGGATGTTCCAGATGGAGCTGATGCGCCGCGGCGCCGCCGGCCGCCTCGCGGAGTTGCTTGGCCCGCCGGCGCTCAGGCTCGACCGCTTCACCCGCACCCTGGGCCTCGCCCGCCGCGCCGAGGCCGACCTCGCCGCCCAATCGCCCGAGACGCGCGCAGTGCTGGAAGCCTATGCCGCCGGGGTGAACGCCTGGATCGGCGCCCGCGGCCGCTTCGCGGCGCCGGAATTCCTCGCACTCGGCGCGCCGGAGCCCTGGCAACCGGAGCATAGCCTGCTTTGGGGGAAGGTGATGGGACTCTGGCTCTCCGGCAACTGGAGGGGCGAGCTGGAACGGGCGCGGCTCGCCGGCCTTCTCCCGCCGGAGCGGCTGCGCGAGCTTTTTCCCGCCGAAGCGAGCGCCGGGCGGCCAGACCAGCCGCAGGCCGCGCTCGACCCGGCTTGGCTCGGCCGGCTCGCCGCCGCCCTGCCACGCTTCCCGGAGCCGGGCACCCTTCCCGGCTCGGCGAGCAATGCTTGGACGGTCGCCGGACGCCATTCCGCGTCAGGCGCGCCGCTGCTGGCCTCGGACCCGCATCTCGGCTTCCAGGCGCCGATCCTTTGGTACCTGGCACGGATCGACCTAGCGGATGGGCGGATGCTGGCCGGCGCCACCTCGCCCGGTGTCCCCTTCCTGGTGATCGGGCGCAATGCGCAGTTGGCCTGGGGGTTCACCACCACCCATTCCGATACCCAGGACCTTTTCATCGAGCGCCTCGCTGGACCGGATGCCTATGAAACGCCGGCAGGGCCCCGTCCCTTCACCGTCATCGAGGAGCGCATCGCCGTGCGCGGCGCCGCGCCGGAGATCGTGCGGGTGCGGGAGACACGGCACGGGCCGGTCATCTCGGACCTCGACGAGACGCCGCGCAGCGATGGCACGGTCCTCGCCCTCGCGGCCGCCAACCTTGCCGCCGGCGATACCGCAGCAACCGGGCTGCAGGCATTGAACCGTGCCGGCTCGGTCGCCGAGGCGCATGGGGCGGCGGCGCTCATCACGAGTCCTTCGCAGAACCTGATGGCGGCCGATGCGGGCGGCGGCATCGGCATGTTGCTGACCGGACGAACGCCGTTGCGGAAAGCAGGGGATGGCACCGTGCCCATCCCCGGCTGGGACGGGGGACATGACTGGCTCGGCTGGGCCTCCTTCGACGCCCTGCCGCATGTGCTCGACCCGCCAAGTGGGATGCTGGCCAATGCCAACAACCGTGTGGCGCCGCCCGATCATCCGGTCTTCCTTGGTGCGGACTGGATCGCCGATTGGCGCTTCCGGCGGATCGGCATGCTGCTTGCGGCGCGGCCGCGGCACGACGCGGCGGGCTTCGCAGCCATGCAGCGCGACATGGTCTCGCCCTTCGCCCTTTCGCTAACTGGCCCCGACTCGCTGCTGCGCAGCCTGCCCGTGGCCGAGGATGCCGTGGGCCAGGCGCAGGCGCTGCTGCTCGGATGGGATGGCGATGTCACCGCCGATCGGCCGGAGCCCTTGATCTTCAATGCCTGGCTGAAGCGGGTCGGGCAGCTGGCACTGGCAGCGGGCGGCGTGCCGGAAGGTGCGGGCGGGGCGCCTGCGGCCTTCCTGAGCTTCGTCCTTTCCTCCGACAACCGGGGCGCGGCCTGGTGCGACGGCAACTGCCCGGCCTTGGCTGCACGAGCTCTCGCCGAATCGGTCGCCGAGTTGCGTACTAGTCAGGGCGAGAATCCGGCGCGATGGCGTTGGGGCGCTGTCCACCAAGCGGTATTCGAACACCCGCTCTTCCGTGCCATTCCTGGCCTCGGTCGTCTGGTCAGACTGGATGCCGCGACCGGCGGGGATGAATGGACGGTCTCCCGCGGCGGGCTGCGCGGCGGAGGCGGGACTGAAGCTTGGCAGCATGTCCATGGCGCCGGCCTGCGGCTGGTCGCGGACTTGGCGAACCCCGATTCGACGCTGGTTATCACCGCTACCGGGCAGTCGGGCCATCCGCTCTCGCCGAAGTGGAGCGACCTGTTGCCCGACTGGCGTGATGGACGCATGATCCGGCTTGAAAAAACGGCCTCGGGCACACCGTTGCGGATTCGACTGTTGCCCTGACAAATCGTCCACCAATTCCCGAAGGCTTGCGGTTGATTCCTTCGCCACAGGCGCAGAGACTAGCGGCAGCGATGCTGCACCGCCCTAACCGACGTCCGCAATTCTTCTACACGACCGCGCCGCTTCCCTGCCCCTATCTGGCAGGCCGGACGGAACGGAAGATCGTGACTGAATTGACCGGCCCGGATGCGGAGGCGCTGCATGACCGGCTTTCGCGCGCCGGCTTCCGCCGCAGCCACAACATCGCTTATTCCCCGGTCTGTCCTGGCTGTTCGGCCTGTATTCCGATCCGCATCCTCGTTGAGCAGTTCGAACCCAATCGGGCCCAGCGCAAACTCCAGAAGATCAACGGCGACATCGCCGGCTTCGAGATGCCGGCACGGGCTACGGCGGAGCAGTTTGCCCTCTTCCAGCGCTACCAACAGGCGCGTCATGGAGAAGGGGACATGGCCGCGATGGGGTTCTACGACTATCGTGCCATGGTCGAGGATACTCCGATCACGACAGGAATGGTCGAGTTCCGTGACTCAAAGGACCAGTTGGTTGGCGCCTGCTTAACCGATTGGCTCTCGGACGGGCTTTCCGCCGTCTATTCTTTCTACGACCCGGCTGCTAATCGCCGTTCTCTCGGCAGTTGGGCCATCCTTTGGCTTGTCGCACGGGCGCAGGCGCTCGGCCTGCCCTTCGTCTATCTCGGCTACTGGGTCCCCGAGAGCCAGAAGATGTCCTATAAAAGCCGCTTCCGGCCGAGCGAAGTGCTGATCGGCGGTGTCTGGCGCGTGCTCGAAGAACAGCCCACTGCCAGAGCAGAGGAGGCAACTGCCGTTTTTTCTGGCTGAATGATTGTGTTTTGGGCGCAAAAAACCCCCAGTCACGGATGTGCTGGGGGTTATGGGATGCGGGGACAGGATTTGAACCTGTGACCTTCAGGTTATGAGCCTGACGAGCTACCGGGCTGCTCCACCCCGCGGTGGAATGGTTAGTATCGAGGATCCTGTTGGGTGGCCCGGCGGCGACCGACTCTCCCGCAGCTTGAGCTGCAGTACCATGGGCGCTGGGGTGTTTCACGTCCGAGTTCGGGATGGGATCGGGTGTATCATCCCCGCGATGACCACCGGGCCACCGAACAGGATCCTGGATGTGGGAGATGGGATGGTTGGTTATGGGGTGTTGGGTTGAGTGTGGTGTGTGCGCGGCTTGGTGCTGCGTGCGGTGCTGTCCCTTGTTGAGGGGGACGGCTGCTGTGGTGTTGGTGTGGTGGAGATCTATCGGGCGATTAGGACCGCTCGGCTGCATGCATTGCTGCACTTCCACCTGCGGCCTATCGACGTGATGGTCTATCACGGCCCTCGAGGGAGACCTCGTTTGGAGGGGGGTTTCCTGCTTAGATGCCTTCAGCAGTTATCCCGTCCGTACTTAGCTACCCAGCGATGCTCCTGGCGGAACAACTGGTACACCAGAGGTGCGTCCATCCCGGTCCTCTCGTACTAGGGACAGATCCTCGCAAGTCTCCTACACCCACGGCAGATAGGGACCGAACTGTCTCACGACGTTCTAAACCCAGCTCACGTACCGCTTTAATCGGCGAACAGCCGAACCCTTGGGACCTGCTCCAGCCCCGGGATGCGATGAGCCGACATCGAGGTGCCAAACCTCCCCGTCGATGTGGACTCTTGGGGGAGATCAGCCTGTTATCCCTAGAGTACCTTTTATCCGTTGAGCGATGGCCCTTCCACGCGGGACCACCGGATCACTAAGGCCGACTTTCGTCTCTGTTCGCGCTGTCGCGCTCACAGTCAGGCGGGCTTGTGCCTTTGCACTCAACAGCCGATGTCCGACCGGCTTGAGCCCACCATCGCGCGCCTCCGTTACCATTTGGGAGGCGACCGCCCCAGTCAAACTGCCCACCACGCAGGGTCCTGGCCCGGGATAACCGGGCTCAGTTAGACGCCAGAAAGGCACAGGGTGGTATTTCAAGGTTGGCTCCACCAAGGCTAGCGCCCCGGCTTCAAAGCCTCCCACCTATCCTACACAGTCCCTTCCTGGCGCCACTGCGAAGTTGCAGTAAAGGTTCATAGGGTCTTTCCGTCTGACCGCGGGTACCCCGCATCTTCACGGGGAATTCAATTTCGCTGAGCCCATGCTGGAGACAGTGGGGAGGTCGTTACGCCATTCGTGCAGGTCGGAACTTACCCGACAAGGAATTTCGCTACCTTAGGACCGTTATAGTTACGGCCGCCGTTTACCGGGGCTTCGGTTCGATGCTTGCACATCTCCCCTTGACCTTCCGGCACCGGGCAGGCGTCAGACCCTATACGTCATCTCTCGATTTCGCAGAGCCCTGTGTTTTTACTAAACAGTCGCCACCCCCTGGTTTGTGTCACCCCACCCTGGTTGCCCAAAGTAGGGTCTCGCTTATCCCGAAGTTACGCGAGCAATTTGCCTAGTTCCTTCAGCATGGTTCTCTCAAGCGCCTTGGTATGCTCTACCAGTCCACCTGTGTCGGTTTAGGGTACGGTCCGTAATGCCAGTGCTATTTCCCGAGCCGATCCAGCTGCATACCCAATCCAGTAAGGGCATACAGAACTTCACGGCTGTCACATCTGGCGGGCCAGGGAATGTTCACCCTGTTTCCATCGGCTACGGCTGTCGCCCTCGCCTTAGGGGCCGGCTCACCCTGCGCGGATTAGCCTTGCGCAGGAACCCTTGGACTTTCGGCGGGAGAGTTTCTCACTCTCCTTGTCGCTACTCATGTCCGCATTCGCACTTCCCATACCTCCACGGCCCCTCGCAGGTACCGCTTCACAGGCTTAGGGAACGCTCCGCTACCACGCTCTTTCGAGCATCCACAGCTTCGGCAGATGGCTTGAGCCCCGTTACATTTTCGCCGCGGGACAGCTATTAGACCAGTGAGCTATTACGCTTTCTTTAAAGGATGGCTGCTTCTAAGCCAACCTCCTGGTTGTTATGGCCGTCCTACATGCTTTCCCACTTAGCCATCATTTGGGGGCCTTAGCTGGTGGTCTGGGCTGTTTCCCTCTCGACAATGGACCTTAGCACCCACTGTCTGTCTGCCGCCCTGTACTCGCCGGCATTCGGAGTTCGGTAGGGTTTGGTAGGGCTTTGGGCCCCCCTAGCCCTTCCGGTGCTCTACCTCCGGCGGTAATCGAACGACGATCTACCTCAATAGATTTCGCGGAGAACCAGCTATTTCCGAGTTTGATTGGCCTTTCACCCCTAGCCACAGCTCATCCCCGACTTTTTCAACAGGCGTGGGTTCGGCCCTCCAGTGCGTGTTACCGCACCTTCAGCCTGGCCATGGCTAGATCACTCGGTTTCGGGTCTTCTGCCGGCAACTGGACGCCCTGTTCGGACTCGCTTTCGCTCCGCCTTCACCTCACGGCTTAAGCTCGCTGCCAACAGAAACTCGCGGACCCATTATACAAAAGGTACGCCGTCACCCTTGCGGGCTCCGACTGCTTGTAGGCGCTCGGTTTCAGGTCTCTTTCACTCCCCTCATCGGGGTGCTTTTCACCTTTCCCTCACGGTACTTGTGCACTATCGGTCGCCAAGGAGTATTTAGGCTTGGAGGGTGGTCCCCCCATGTTCAGACAGGGTTTCACGTGCCCCGCCCTACTCAAGGATCCATGCGTGCCATACACCTACGGGGCTATCACCCACTCTGGCGCGCCTTTCCAGACGCTTCGGCTTAACACACATGAACCACTGGCCTGCTCCGCTTTCGCTCGCCACTACTCGCGGAATCTCCGTTGATGTCTTTTCCTCCAGGTACTGAGATGTTTCAGTTCCCCAGGTTCGCCTCGTAAGCCTATGTATTCAGCCCACGATCTCCATAAAGGAGGGGTTTCCCCATTCGGATATCTGCGGATCAACGATCGCTCGCATCTCCCCGCAGCTTTTCGCAGCGTGCCACGTCCTTCATCGCCTCTTGGCGCCAAGGCATCCACCGAACGCCCTTCTCTTTCTCCACCAACCCAAGCCTCAGCCCGCACGCAGGACCAAACCGCGCCCCACGCGCAAAACCCAAAACCAGGCCAGCGCAAAACACACACTCAACCAATCAACTAACCAACCATTCCATCTTCAAATGTCAAAAGAACAATCCACCGGGCCAGCCCCAAGGGGCTCGCCATGTGGCGGCTTTGGAAGCACGCAACTCAACCCGACCAAGAAGGTCAGGCGAGGATCTCTTTCTGCCGCCAGGCCAACCTGCGCAGACATGGAGGCAACCGGATTCGAACCGGTGACCCCCTGCTTGCAAAGCAGGTGCTCTACCAGCTGAGCTATGCCCCCGTAGTCTTCAACAGGGAAAATGGGCCAGGGAGGACTTGAACCTCCGACCCCACGCTTATCAAGCGTGTGCTCTAACCAACTGAGCTACTGGCCCCAAACCTCGGCAATGCCGAGGCCGGAACGGCCATCGCCCAGCCAAGGCCATAACGACAGATCAACAGGATGATGCGCACTCACTCAGGCCAATCCGGGCCCGAGGATGGATGGCGAACGTTGGGCTCGACCAGGACAGGCGCCCGATCACCAGCCACCCCATCCGGGGCGGCCAGAACCAGGCAAGGCCTTGGTCCGTGTTTAGTCATATCGCGGAGGTCTGCAGCCAGAGGCCAAGGCCCCTACCCCACAGCGCCATCCTTGAAAGGAGGTGATCCAGCCGCAGGTTCCCCTACGGCTACCTTGTTACGACTTCACCCCAGTCACTGACCCTACCGTGGCAAGCTAGCCCCTTGCGGTTGCCGCACCTGCTTAAGGTAGAACCAACTCCCATGGTGTGACGGGCGGTGTGTACAAGGCCCGGGAACGTATTCACCGCGGCGTGCTGATCCGCGATTACTAGCGATTCCACCTTCATGCACCCGAGTTGCAGAGTGCAATCCGAACTGAGACGGCTTTTCGGGATCGGCTCGATGTCGCCATCTGGCCTCCCTCTGTCACCGCCATTGTAGCACGTGTGTAGCCCAGCCCATAAGGGCCATGAGGACTTGACGTCATCCCCACCTTCCTCCGGCTTGTCACCGGCAGTTCCTCTAGAGTGCCCAGCCTAACCTGATGGCAACTAAAGGCGAGGGTTGCGCTCGTTGCGGGACTTAACCCAACATCTCACGACACGAGCTGACGACAGCCATGCAGCACCTGTGCAGCAGGCCCCTTGCGGGGAAAGCGCATCTCTGCGCCGATCCTGCCCATGTCAAGGGCTGGTAAGGTTCTGCGCGTTGCTTCGAATTAAACCACATGCTCCACCGCTTGTGCGGGCCCCCGTCAATTCCTTTGAGTTTCAACCTTGCGGCCGTACTCCCCAGGCGGTGCGCTTACCGCGTTAGCTACGACACTGAGTGGCTAGGCCACCCAACATCCAGCGCACATCGTTTACGGCGTGGACTACCAGGGTATCTAATCCTGTTTGCTCCCCACGCTGTCGCGCCTCAGCGTCAGTAATGGACCAGCTCGCCGCCTTCGCCACCGGTGTTCTTCCCAATATCTACGAATTTCACCTCTACACTGGGAATTCCGCGAGCCTCTTCCATCCTCAAGCAATGCCGTATCAAGCGCAGTCCCCAGGTTGAGCCCAGGAATTTCACGCCTGACTAACACCGCCGCCTACGCGCCCTTTACGCCCAGTAATTCCGAGCAACGCTAGCCCCCTTCGTATTACCGCGGCTGCTGGCACGAAGTTAGCCGGGGCTTCTTCTACAGGTACCGTCATCATCGTCCCTGTCGAAAGGGCTTTACAATCCGAAGACCTTCTTCACCCACGCGGAATTGCTGGATCAGGCTTTCGCCCATTGTCCAATATTCCCCACTGCTGCCTCCCGTAGGAGTCTGGGCCGTGTCTCAGTCCCAGTGTGGCTGATCGTCCTCTCAGACCAGCTACCGATCGTCGCCTTGGTAAGCCATTACCCCACCAACAAGCTAATCGGACGCAGGCCGCTCTCAAGGCACCCGAAGGCTTTCTGCCACAGCAGATATGCGGTATTAGCGCCAGTTTCCCAGCGTTATCCCCCACCCCAAGACACGTTCCTACGCGTTACTCACCCGTCCGCCACTAGAGCCGAAGCCCCCGTGCGACTTGCATGTGTTAAGCATTCCGCCAGCGTTCGCTCTGAGCCAGGATCAAACTCTCAGGTTCATACACCAGCATCTCTGCCAGCATACAAAACCCAATGCCCAACCTAACCCCAACCAAACCCAACGCTCACCAGCCATCCTCCCACTACCGCAGAAGAATGAACCAACAAGCACACATCATCCAATACGCGCTTCCAAAACCAGATGCAGATTTAAAAGAACAAGGCCGCCAGAGTCACCCGACAGCGAACCGCCTCACAACCGCGAAGCCTTCCTGTTGAGGAAGCCGGAGCGGCTGATCGGCGATGTGTACCACTTCTTTAGCGGGGCAGCGATATTGGCGTCTCCGCCCGTTCTCGTCAAGCCCCGACATCGTCGCGGTGAGAGGCTTCTACGCCCCGCCCGCAGGCCGGTCAACAGCCGATTCGACCTTTCCGCGGGCGGAAGCCGAAACTTTTAACCCACCCCGACCCTCAGCTATCCGCGCTGATCTTGTTGTCGCGGATCACCTGGCCCCAACGCTCGATCTCCCGGCCGAGAAAGCGGCCGCACTCCTCGGGTCCGGTGGCGCGCACGTCGCAACCCTGCTCCTCGATCCGGGTACGGACATCGGCATCGGCCAGGGCCTGCACCAGCGCATCCTGCATCCGCTTGCGGATCGGCTCCGGCGTCCCCGCCCGGCCGAGGAAGGCCCACCAGGTCGGCGCATCGAAGCCGGGGAAGCCTTGTTCCGCGAAAGATGCCGTCCCCGGCACATGCCGGCTCTCCTTCAAGGTCGTCACTCCGAGCGGCCGCAAGGTCCCGGCCCGGATATGCTGGCTGATGATGACCACGTTCGACATGAAGAGCGGCACCTGCCCCGCCACCGCATCCTGCACGGCCGGCCCGCCGCCCCGGTAGGGCACATGCACGAGGTTGAACCCGCCCTGCTGCTGCAACAGCGTCGTCGAGACATGGGCAAGGCCACCGACGCCCGAGCTGGCGAAGCTGATCGTATCCGGCGCCTTCTTCGCGGCGGCAACCACATCCTGGAAGCTGCGATACGGTGTGCTGCTATGGGCGACGAGCGCCAGCGGCCCGGTCGCCACCAGGCTGACCGGAACAAAGGCCTCGAGCGTCCTGTAGGGCAGCCGCAGCAGCGTCTGGTTGGTCGCCTCGTTGTCGTAGGCGAACATCCAGGTATAGCCGTCGGGCGCTGCCCTGGCCGCTTCGATGGCGCCGATCGAACCCGCAGCGCCTCCCCGGTTGTCGATGATGACCGGCTTGCCGAGGATTTCGGCCAGCTTGGGCTGGAACAACCGGGCAATGGTGTCGGTCGAGCCGCCAGGAGGCCAGGGCACGATGAGGCGGATCGGCCGGTCCGGCCAAGCCTCCTGTGCCCGCAGGAGGCGCGGCGTGGCAAGGCCCGTGGCCGCCAGGGCCAGCATCGAACGACGGTTCATGGGAGGTTTCCTGGATTTATTTCACCTCTGCCGTTCTGACCTGCTTCCCGGTCCGGCTCAAGCCCGTAGCCGTGCCTCGAACCCCTCCTCCAGTGCGAAGCCCTCCTCGATGTGCCGCGACAGCGCCTCGGAGACCGGTGTCCCCGGCCCCCGCAGCAGGCCGATGCCGAAATCCGGCAGCACCGGCAGCCCCTCCGCTGCTCCGAGCACCCGCAGCCCCTCCGGCAAGGGTGCCGGCATGGCGACGGTCACCGCCAGCCCCGCCAAGGCCACCGCCAGCGAGCCGGAAAGGGAGGCCGCTGTATAGGCCATCCGCCAGGGTAGGTCCGCTGCATCGAGCGCCGCGACCGCCGCCTTCCGCCAGGAACACCCGCCATTGGCCAGCGCGATCGGCAACGGCCGGCGACGCGCCACCTCCTCTGTCCCGACCCAGAAGAGCGGCCCGCGCCAGAGCCAGCGCGGCCGCGCCCCGAGTGGCTCGTTCCCCTCCGAGATCAGGGTGAGGTCGAGCTCGCCGTCTTCGAGCCGCTCCACCAGCTCATGGGACGGCGCGCAGGTCACCTCCACCTGCACAGCCGGATGGCAGGCGGCGAAGCGGGCAAGGATCGCCGGAAGCCAACGGATGGCGTAATCATCCGGCGAGCCGAGCCGCACCGACCCGGCCACCGCCGGCTGCCGGAAGGTGGCGTGGATTTCATCATGCAGGGCAAGCAGCCGGCGCGCCCTCTCCAGCAGCCAGTGCCCATGCTGGGTCGGCTCCACCCCCCGCGTGCCGCGTAGCAAGAGAGGCTGTCCGAGGATGTCCTCGAGCCGTCGGATCTGCATGGAGACGGCCGATTGCGTCCGCCCCACCGCCTGAGCGGCGCGGGTGAAGCTACCACCTTCGGCAATCAGCACGAAGCTGCGCAGGAGGTCGGGGTCGAGGCCAGGCGGGATCGACAACATGCCTCAAGCATCAGCAATCCTGATGGTGATCGTCAATGCAATTCGTTTTTCTTATCTGCCTGAGAGGATCAGCTTCAACGGGTGAGGAGAACCCGTCATGGCCATCCTGAATGCCCGCACCCGTCCCCTGCCCTGGTTTCGGCCGAGCCTGCCGGCGCTGCCGAGCCTGCACGCGATGATGCGCGCCGTCATCACCCGCCGCTACCTGGCGGAGATGGACGACCGCATGTTGAAGGATATCGGCATCAGCCGGGGCGATGCCCTGCGCGAGGCCGAGCGCCTGCCCTGGGATCTCGGCCGCCGCGGCTGACGCTCAGCCCGCCGCGACCTTGATGCAGCGTGCGCTCCGCCCCGGCACGGGCGAGCGCGGCGCCGGCACGCCCGCGAGGCAGGCCGGCTCGGCCTCGGCGCAGCGCGGCGCGAAGGAGCAGGCGGTCGGCAGGGTCTCGAGGCCCGGCGGCGCGCCCGGGATGGTGGTCAGGCGCTGCCCGCGCATGCCGCCATGCACCGTGGCGCCGAGCAGCCCGCGCGGATAGGGGTGCAGCGGTCCCCGCATCATCGCCGCGACCGGCCCCTCCTCGACCACCCGCCCGGCATACATCACCGCCACCCGGTCGGCGATCTCGCCCGCGACGCCGAGGTCGTGGGTGACGAAGATCACCCCCATGCCGAGCTGCTCCTGCAGCTTCCGCAGCAGCAGCAGCACCTGGATCTGCACCGTGGCGTCGAGCGCGGTCGTCGGCTCGTCGGCCAGCAGCAGCTTCGGCTTGCAGGCGAGCGCCACGGCGATCATCGCCCGCTGCCGCAATCCGCCCGAAAGCTCGTGCGGGTAGGCCGCGAGCCGCCGCTTTGCCGAGGGGATCTGCACCAACTCCAGCAGTTCCAGCGCGCGTGCCATGCCGGCCGTGCGGCTTACGCCCTCGTGGCGCACCACCGTCTCGGCGATCTGCTGGCCGATGGTGAAGACGGGGTCGAGCGCTGTCATCGGCTCCTGGAAGATCATGGCGACGTCGCTGCCCCGGAAATCCTGCAGCTGCCGCTCGTTCATCGCCTGCACGTCGCGCCCGGCTACCTCGATGCGGCCGGTGACGCGGGCGCTTCGCGGCAGCAGCTTCATCAGCGCCCGCAGCGTCACCGACTTCCCGGAGCCCGACTCGCCGAGGATGCAGAGCACCTCCCCCGCCCCAAGGTCGAGGTCGACGCCGTTCACGGCATGCATGGTCGCGTCGCGCGAAACGAAGCGAACCGAAAGGTCGCGCAGCGTCACCAGTGGGGTCGCGTTTGCCGTGGCCGTCATCGGCCGCTCCATGACCTCGCTCATAAGCATGTCTCCGACATGGCGTTCATGCCGCCAGCCTCCCTGCCTGCGAATGGCCGCTGCCCGGCTCCGCCATGTGGCAGGCCGCCTCATGCCCGCCGCCGAGCGCCGAATGCACCGGCTCCCGCTCCGCGCAGATGCCCTCGGCAAAGGGGCAGCGGGTGCGGAAGCGGCAGCCGGAGGGCGGGTTGATCGGGTTGGGCGGGTCGCCGGTCAGCGGCGGCTCCGTCCGCCTCGAACCGGGGTCCATCGAAGGACGGCTCGCCAGCAGCGCCCGCGTGTAGGGATGGGCCGGGCATTCATAAATTGCCTCCACCGGCCCCTGCTCCACCACTTGGCCGAGATACATCACCAGCACCCGGTCGGAGATGTACTGCACGACGTTCAGGTCATGGCTGATGAAGACATAGGTGAGGCCGAACTTCGCCTTGAGGTCGACCAGCAGGTTCAGCACCTGCGCCTCGACCGACTTGTCGAGCGCCGAGACCGGCTCGTCGAGCAGGATCAGCCGCGGTTGCAGCGCCAAGGCGCGTGCGATGTTCACGCGCTGCCTCTGGCCGCCCGAGAGCTCATGCGGATAGCGCCGGGCGAAGCTCGCCGGCGCCAGCCCGACCGCCGCCAGGATCTCATGCGCCCGCCCCCGCGCCTCGCTGGCGGAGACCCCATGCACCTTGGGGGCGAAGGCGATGCTTTCCTCGATCGGCAGGCGGGGGTTCAGCGAGGCGTAGCTGTCCTGGAACACCATCTGCACCTGGCGGCGGTATTCCTTCAGCGTGATGCCGCCGGTCTGCGCATTCTGCCCGACGCCCTCGCCGTCGAAGACCATGCTGCCGGCATCCGGCTCCATCAGCCGCATCAGCAGCCGCGCCGTGGTCGACTTGCCGCAGCCGCTCTCGCCGACGATGCCGAGCGTCTCGCCCTTGCGCACGGCGAAGGAAACGTCATCCACCGCCCGCACCGTCGCCACGGTGGCGCCAAACAGCCCGCCGCGGATGGGAAAATGCTTCTTCAGCCCCGAGAGCAGCAGCAGCGGCTGGGCAGGGCCGCCGCGATCCGGAGCAGGTAGGGTAGCGGGGGATGCGCTCATGCTCCAAGGCGGAGCAAGGTCCGTGCCAGCCACATCCCCCGGCCCTGGCGACCGCCCTGCCCGTTCCTTGGGCAGAGCGGCACCGATCAGCCGGGCTTACGGGCGGCCAATGCCGGAATAGTCGAGCCCTGCCTCGCGCATGGCCTCCGGGTCCCAGGCATTGCGCAGGTCGAGCACGACCCGGCCCCGCATCGCCCCGCGCAGCCGCTCCGGCGCCATGGAGCGGTACTCGTTCCACTCCGTCAGCAGCGCCACCGCATCCGCTCCCGTCACCGCCTCCAGCGGCGTCGCCACGAAGGTCACCGCGCCCGGCAGCGACTGCCGCGCCTGATGCGGCTGCGGGTCGTGCACCGTCACGCGGGCACCCGCCGCCACCAGCTTCGGCAGGATGACGAGGCTCGGCGCATCGCGCATGTCGTCCGTCTCGGGCTTGAAGGTCACGCCGAGGATGCCGATCGACTTGCCCGCCACGTCGCCGCCCAGCGCCGCGATGATGCGGTCCGCCATCGCTTCCTTACGCGCATCGTTCACCGCGATCGTCGTCTCGACGAGGCGGACCGGCGAGCCAGCGTCGCGCGCCGTCATCGCCAGCGCCAGCGTGTCCTTCGGGAAGCAGCTGCCGCCATAGCCCGGGCCGGCATGCAGGAACTTCCGCCCGATCCGCCCGTCGAGCCCCATGCCGCGCGCCACGTCATGCACGTCGGCGCCCACCTTCTCGCAAAGATCGGCCATCTCGTTGATGAAGGTGATCTTGGTGGCGAGGAAGGCATTCGCCGCATACTTGATCAGCTCCGCCGTCTCGAGGCTGGTGGCGACGATCGGCGTCTCGATCAGGTAGAGCGGCCGGTAAAGCCGGCGCAGCGTGGCGAAGGCCACCTCGCTCTCGGCGCCGAGCACCACGCGGTCGGGCCGCATGAAGTCGCCGATCGCGTTGCCCTCGCGCAGGAATTCCGGGTTGCTGGCGACATGGATCGTCAGGTCGGGGCGCACCCGCTGCACGATCTCCTTGATCTTCTTCCCTGTCCCGACCGGCACCGTGGACTTGGTGACGAGGACGAGGTCCTTCTTCGCCGCCCGCGCCACGCCCTCGGCGGCGGCGAAGACATACTGCAGGTCGGCATGCCCGTCGCCGCGGCGCGACGGCGTGCCGACGGCGAGGAAGACGCAATCGGCGCCCTCCATCGCCTCCTCGAGCCTGGTCGTGAAGCTGAGCCGGCCATCCGCCTGGTTCTCGATCACCAGCTTGTCGAGCCCGGGCTCGTAGATCGGGATCACGCCGCGCTGCAGCGCCTCCACCTTCGCCGGGTCGGTATCGACGATGCAAACCTGGATGCCGAACTCGGCAAAGCATGCGCCGGAGACCAGGCCGACATAGCCGGCTCCGAGGACCGCAATGCGCATCATTCCTACTCCGTCTGGGGGCGTCCGTGAGCGAGGTGCCTAGCCCGCCGCCGTATGCCATGCAACGAAACCGGCCCGACGCGCCGGTCACGACAGGCGGCGCCATGCTCTCGTGATCGGACTTGCTCCTGCGCCGCAGCTGGCCCGGCCTGCCGGCGCCGGCACGTGTGAGCCAGGCAAGGGCCAGGTCCCGGCCCCGCCCGAGTGGGCGGCAGAGGACTCGGGATACCGCCCGAAGCGCGCTACAAGACCGCCGAACCAGGAGAAGGAGAGGCCGATGCGCGCCATTTTCGTTCAGATCAAATGCGAGATGGGCCAGGCCTACCGCGTCGCCCGCACCATGGCGGACACCATTCCGGAACTCTCCGAGATGCATTCGATCTCAGGCCAATACGACCTGATGGGGAAATTCTACCTTGAGCCCGAGAAGGATATCGGCCTTTTCGTGGTCGAGACGCTGCAGACCGTACCGGGGGTCAAGGACACCTACACCCTGCAAACATTCAACGCCTTCTCAGCCACGCGGGATTGAACAGGCCTGCCACGCTCTCGCCGTGAAGCTGCGCTCCCATGGCGGTAAGGAGAAGGCCATGATCCATCGTTTCGCCGCTGTCGCCCTGCTTTCATCGAGCCTGCTGCTGGCCGGCTGCCAAAATCCCGACGGCTCCACGAATTGGGGCAATACCGCCCTGCTCGGGGCCGGCGTCGGCGTCGCCGCGGCTCTGGCCGCGGGCGCCGCGACCGACAATCCCCGGCCCTATTACGGCAACCGGGGATATTATCGGGCGCCACGCTACGGCGGCGGCTACGGCGGCGGCTACGGCCGCCCCTACCGGGGCTGGTAAGCCCTTAGTCGAAGCTGCGGAATTCGGCCATCCCGCTGATCGGCTGAGCCTGGCGGAGGGCCGCCAGGTCCGGTACCGGGCGGGCCAGCGCCGCATCGCCGCGACAGGCCGCCTCGATCGCCGCAGCGACGCCGAGCACGAAGGCGTCGCCGCCCCTGGGCCCCACGATCTGCAGGCCGAAGGGCATGCCCCTGGCATCGAGCCCCATCGGCAGGCTGACCGCCGGATGGCCGGTGAGGGTCACGTAATAGGCCAGCGCCAGCCAATGGAAATAGGTCCGGGTCGGCTGGCCGTCGATTTCCTTCGGGTAGAGCTCCCGCCAGTTGCGCGGGCTGATGGTGATGGATGGTGTCACCAGCACGTCATGCTCGGCGAAGAAGCGCTGGAAGTCGCGGTAGATGCGCGTCTGCAGCTGCGCCGCCCGCGCCCCGTCGGCCAGGCTGTAGCGCAGCCCCTCCTCGACATTGGCGATGACGTTCGGCCCGCAATCCTGCGGCCGGGTCCGCACCTTTTCGGCATGGGCGGTCAGCACGCCCTGCGCCCGCAGCACCTCGAAGGCCTCGTCGCCGCCGGAGCAATCCGGATGCGCCGCCTCGGCCCGGGCGAAGAGCGGTGCCAGGGCACCGACCCGCGCACGGAAAGCCTCACGGACCACCCCCTCGGTCGGGGCCTGGCCGAGATCCTCGGAGAAGGCCAGCTTCAGCGTTGAGAGGTCGAGGCTGCGGGGCGGGCTGAACAGCGCCGGCTCGCCGCGAACGGTGCGGGCATGCAGCGTATAAGCCAGCGGGTCCCGCGCATCGTCGGAGGCGATGGCGGAGAGCAGCAGGCAGGCATCCGTCACGTCCCGCGCCATCGGCCCGAGCACCGAGAGCGGCGTCCAGCCATGGGCGCGCTTCTCCGAGCAGACGAGGCCTGGGCTCGGCCGGTAGCCGAGGATGCCGTTGAAGCTGGCCGGATTGCGCAGCGACCCGCCAGTGTCGGAGCCGGAACAGAGCGGCGCCATGCCCGTCGCCAGCGCCACCGCCGAGCCGCCGGAGGAGCCGGCCGCAGAGTGGGTATTGTTGAAAGCATTGCCCGTCGCACCATGCACCCGGTTGCGGGTATTGGCGCCGAGGCCAAATTCCGGCGTGTTGGTCTTGCCGATGACGACGCCGCCGGCGGCGCGAATGCGCGCCACCATGCCGCAATCCTCCTTCGGCACGAAGTCGGCGAAGATCGGGCTGCCATAGGTGGTCAGCAGCCCCCGGGTTTCTTCGAGGTCCTTGATGCCGACCGGCAGCCCGTGCAGCGCGCCCAGATGCTCGCCGCGCATCACCGCCGCCTCCGCCGCCCGGGCCTCGGCGCGCGCCGCCTCGTCGTCACGGGCGACGATGGCATTGACCGCCGGGTTCACCTCGTCGATCCGCTTGAGGCAGCTCTCCAGCAACTCGACCGGCGAGAGCGCCTTGCGGCCGATCAGCCGCCGCGCCTCGACGGCGCTCAGGTCGCAGGGTTCGGTCATCCGGCAAGTTCCTTCTCGTATAGTGCGAGGGTGAGGTCGTCGAAGCAGGCGAAGACCACCTCGATCGGCCCATGCGCGATCAGGTCCTCCCGCACCGTCACCACGGCAATGCGCACGGCCTGCTCAGGCGGATACCCGTAGATACCGGTGGAGATGGCCGGAAAGGCGACGGAAGCCCCGCCCGCCGCCCGCATCAGCGCAAGGCTCGACCGGTAGGCCGAGGCCAGCAGCCCCGGCTCCCCCGCCGTGCCGCCGCGCCATACCGGCCCGACCGCGTGAATTACATGGCGCGCCTTCAGCTGGAAGCCGGGGGTGATCCGCGCCTCGCCGGTCGGGCAGCCGCCGAGCTTGCGGCAGGCCGCCAGCAATTCCGGCCCCGCCGCACGGTGGACGGCACCGTCGACTCCCCCGCCGCCCCGCAGCCCCTCATTCGCCGCCGTCACCACCGCATCGACATCGAGCGTGGTGATGTCGGCTCGCACCGCCCGCATCACGGCTAGAAGCCCAGCGCGCAGCCATCCTTGCGCGGGTCGCTGCCGCCGACCAGCAGCCCGGCCTTGCGGTCGATGAAGATCGCCTGGCCACCGCCGTGCGGCTTGTCGATCAGCGCCACCTCATGGCCGAGACGGCTCAGCCGGTCCAGGACGGCGGAGGGGATGTTCCGCTCTACCTCGACCACGCCCTTGGCCGGCGAGGGGAAGAGGCGCGGACAGTCGATCGCCTCCTGCACGTCGAGGCCGAATTCGAAGTGGTTGGTGAGGAAGAGGGTCTGCCCCATCGGCTGGAAATGCCCGCCCATCACGCCATAGGGCATGATCGCCTCGCCGTCCTTCATCACCATCCCCGGGATGATGGTGTGCATCGGCCGCTTGTTCGGCGCGATGCAGTTCGGGTGCCCCTCCTGCAGGCGGAAGCCGTAGCCGCGGTTGTGCAGCATCACGCCCGACTTCTCGGCGAGGATGCCGCTGCCGAAGCTTTCGAACAGGCTGTTGATGAAGGAGCATGCATTGCCCTCCTCATCGACGACGCAGAGATAGACCGTGTCCTTGTGCTTCGCGAGGTCGCTCGTCCCGGCCGGCGGCAGGAGCTTCATCGCGCGCTCGTCGCTGATGAGGCCGCGAAGCGCCGCGAGATAGGCCGGGTCCGTCAGCGCCGCGACCGGCACGTCCACCTGCGCCGGATCGGCGAGGAAGGCATCGCGGTCGCGATAAATCAGCCGCGCCGCCTCGATATGGCGATGGTAGCGCTCGGCACTGACCGGCCCTGCCTCCGGCGTTTCGAAGCCGTCAAGGATGCCAAGCAGCTGCAACACGTGCAGGCCCGATCCGTTGGGCGGGCACTGGTAGACCTCCATGCCCCGCCAGGCGGTCTTGATCGGATCGACGAACTCCGCCCCACGCAGGCTGCGGGCGAAGTCCTCCTCGGTATGCAGCCCGCCCAGCGCGCGCAGCGTGGCGACCATGTCGGCCGCCACCTCGCCCTCGTAGAAGCCCCGCGCGCCCTTCGCCCCGATGGTCCTGAGCGTCCGGCCAAGCTCCGGCTGGACGAAGCGGTGGCCGATGCGCGGCGCCTCGCCATCGACCAGGAAGCGGCGCGCCGAGGCCTCGTTGCCGCGCAGCTTGCCAGCGGCCACCGCCCAGTCGGCGGCGACGCGGGCATGGACGGGCCAGCCCTCCTCGGCGCAGCGGATCGCCGGGCGCAGCAACTCGTCCAGCTCCTTCCGGCCATAGGTCTTGTTCAACAGCTCCCATCCCGAGACGGCGGTCGGGATGGTGACGACATGCGCCGAGGTCGGCTCCAGCGCACTCACTTGGCGGGAGCGCAGCGCTTCCGGCGTTGCCGCGGCCGGCGCCCGGCCGGAGCCGTTCAGCGCGACGACCTTGCCGGTCCCGGCCGGGGCATAGAGGCAGAAGCAGTCGCCGCCAATGCCGGTGCTCTGCGGCTCCACCACGCCCAGCACGGCGACGGCGGCGATCGCCGCATCCAATGCATTGCCGCCCTTCTGCAACACCTCGAGCGCGGTGAAGGTGGCGATGGGCATGGAAGTCGCCGCCATGCCACGGGTGCCATAAACGGCGCTGCGGCCGGGGGCGTGGAAATCGCGCTTCATGGTGCTCGTCCGTCCTGTAGCCGTCTTGGGGCGTTTCCGTCGACTGTCGTTGTGGCGGCAGCGGCGGGCTTCGGCAAGCCGCCTTGCTCCGGCGCTCCCGCCCAGGCTATTCCAAACGCATGAGCGAGCCCATCAGCTATGCGGATTTCGAGCGGGTCGACATCCGCGTCGGCACCATCACCGATGCGCAGCCCTTTCCCGAGGCGCGCAAGCCGGCGATCAGGCTTTGGGTCGATTTCGGCGGCGAGATCGGGGTGAAGCGCTCTTCCGCCCAGCTCACCGTCCATTACAAGCCGGACCAGCTGATCGGCCGGCAGGTGGTGGCGGTGGTCAATTTCCCGCCCCGCCAGATCGGCCCCGTGATGAGCGAGGTGCTGGTGCTCGGCGTGCCGGACGAGAACGGCGCAGTCGTGCTGCTGAAGCCCGACCTCGCCGTCCCCAAGGGCGGGAAGATGTTCTGATGGCCACGAAATACTACACCGTCGGCTGGGACCAGCTGCACCGCGACAGCAAGGCGCTGGCCTGGCGGCTGATGGAGCACGGACCTTTCAAGGGAGTTGTCGCCATCACCCGCGGCGGCATGATCCCGGCGGCCATCGTCGCGCGCGAGCTGGAATGCCGCCTGCTCGAAACCGTCTCGGTCGTCACCTATGACGAGGAGGCGATGGGAGAGCCGCAGGTGGTGAAGCCGCCGCTGGCGGCCGCCGACGGCGAGGGCTGGCTCGTCATCGACGATCTGGTGGATACCGGCACGACGGCCCGGGTGGTGCGCGGCCTGCTGCCGCGGGCGCATCTGGCGACGGTCTATGCCAAGCCGGCTGGCAAGCCGCTGGTCGATACCTTCATCACCGAAGTGAGCCAGGACACCTGGATTCTCTTCCCCTGGGACACCGAGGCGCAGTTCATCCCGCCGATCGCGCGGACGGCGGGGCGGTAGCCGGCGCCACGGCCCCCGCCACCTCCTCCCGCATCGCCAGCACCTTGTCCACCCGCCGCCCGTCCATATCGACGATCTCGAAGCGCCAGCCGGCCCAGACGATCCGGTCGCCCTCCTTCGGTACCCTCCGCAGCAGCGCCAGCATCAGCCCGGCCACCGTGTGGTAGCTGCCCTGGTAGGGCAGTTCCGGCAGGTCGAGCCGCGCCCGCAGCTCGTCGCTCGGCATGCTGCCCTCAAGCAGCAGGCTGCCATCGCTGCGCGTCACCGGGTCGCCCGATGCCTGCGGGGTCTCCCCCGAACCCAGTTCGCCGATGATCGCTTCCAGCAGGTCGAAAGCCGTAACCACCCCCTCGAAGCTGCCATACTCGTCGAGCACGACGGCGATGCCGATGGTGTCGTGCCGCATCCGGTCCAGCGCATCGAGGGCGTTGAGGTTGTCCGGCAGCACCAGCGGCTGGCGCAGCACGCGGGCGAGCGAGAGCGGAGCCCCCTCCAGTGCTTGGTCCAGCAGATCCTTAGCGACGACCACGCCGACCACGTTGTCGATCCGCCTGTCGGCGACGATGAACCGCGTCACGTCCTGCGCCCTGAGCGCCGCGGCAATGTCCCCCGGCGAGGCGTTGCGGTCGAGCCAGGAGACGTCGTTGCGCGGCGTCATCAGGGCCCGGACCGGCTTGTCGGCAAGGCGCAGTACCCGTTCGATCATGTGCCGCTCCTCATGCTCGAGCACGCCGGCCTCCGCCCCCTCGGCGACGACCGCCTTCACCTCCTCCTCGGTCACCGCCTGGTCCGACACCGGGGCGGGGCCGAAGAGGCGGAGGACGAGGTTGGAGGACAGGCTCAGCATCCAGACGATCGGCCCCGTCACCCGTGCCAGCACCGTCATCGGCCGGGCAACGGCGACGGCCACCCGCTCCGGGTCGCGTAGCGCGAGCTGCTTCGGCACCAGCTCGCCGAGAATCAGGTTGGCATAGGCGATCAGCAACACGACGAGGGTGAAGGCCACCTCGGTGGCGAAGGGCGCGAAGCCCGGGATCGCGGACAGCGCCTCGCCCAAGGGGCCGGCCAGCCGCGCGCCGCCGAAGACGCCTGCCAGGATGCCGACGAGGCTGATGCCGATCTGCACCGTAGGCAGGAAGCGCTGCGGATCCTCGGCAAGCGCCAGCGCCGCCTCCGCCCCCACGCTGCCACGCCGCTGCATGGCGAGCAGCCTGCCGCGACGGGCGGAAACGATGGCCAGCTCGCTCATGGCGAAGACCCCGTTCAGCACCACCAGCAGGAATAGGATCGCCACTTCGATGAATGTCGCCATGGCGTCTTCTAGGTCGGGCGGCGCCCGGGCGGTAGGGCCCGGCCTTGCCCTCGCCGGCAGGGGACCGATCTGCGCAGAATGAGCCCCATGCCCACTCCCGCCATCTGGCTCGGCGCCGCCGGCCTGCTGCCCTTCATCGCCACCGCCTTGCTCTCCTGGCTGCTGCCGCCGGAGATGCGGGGCTTCGCGCTCTTTGCCCTTGCCGCTTACGGCATGGTGATCCTGAGCTTCCTCGGCGCGGTGCACTGGGGCCTCGCTCTTGGCGCCCCGGCCAACGAGGCGCGCTATGCCGCCCCGCGGCTCGGCCTTGGCGTGCTGCCGGCGTTGATCGCCTGGGCGGCACTGCTGCTGCCGCCGGTGCCGGGGCTCACCCTGCTCGCCACAGCCATCCTGGCGACGGCGGCGGTGGAGACCCTCGCCGCCCGCCATGGCCTCGTGCCTCTTGGCTATCTCCGCCTGCGCTGGGCGCTCAGCCTCGGCGCGGCGCTCTGCCTGTTGGCGGGAGCGGCGGCAGCCCTTAACAGCGTTTAAAGATCTTTACCTTCTTAGCGAGACGATTTACAAATTATTAGACATTCCGAAGGTGCTCGCCATGACCCCGACCGCCGACATCCTCCCCTTCCCGGAAAAGCCTGAGGACCGCCTGCGCCGGGCGCTGAGAACCCTCGACGCGGCGCTCGACGAGCAGCGCGCCGCCGTCGCCGGGCTGCGGCGGGAACTCGGTGCCCTGTCCGGCGCAGTCGCGGGCCTCGGCACTTCCTTGCAGGCCTATTCGCGCGGTCTCGCCGACACGCAGGAGGCCGTGCTCGGAGCCCATGCGGAGGCCCGGCGCCTCGACGCCACGGCGGATGCCATGCTGGCCGCCTGCCAGGGCTGACCCCCTTGCGGCCGGCGCCGAAACGCGCTCCCCATAGAGCGTGATCGCCGCGGGCGTGAATCACGCGATAGAGCAAGGGCTGGACCGGTCCGCGCGATCCCTCGATCGTGCAGCCCGGTCGGGCAGCGGGCGCCGGGGCTGACGGCGCCGAGGAAGCGGAGCGCCGGAACCATGAGCCATCCCCTGTTGCCGGTGCTGCGCCGGGCCCGCGTGGTGCCGGTGGTCCGCACCTCGACGGCCGCCCATGCGGTCACCGCCTGTTCCTGGCTGCGCGAGGCAGGGATGACGGTGCTGGAGATTACCCTCACCACGCCGGATGCCGTTGCCCTCATCAAGGAACTGGCCGGCGAGCCGGGCCTCATCATCGGCGCCGGCACGGTGCCGGATGAGAGCGCGGCCGAGGCCTGCCTCGCCGCCGGGGCGCGCTTCCTGGTGACGCCCTGGGTCGATCCCGCCGTCATCGCCCTCGCCCGCGCCGCCGGGGCCGCCGCCATGCCTGGCGCCATGACCCCGACCGAGATTCGTGCCGCGGTGGCCGCCGGCGCCGATGTAGTGAAGCTTTTCCCCGCCAGCTCCGCGGGCGGGCCGGCGCATGTGAAGGCGGTGCGCGCCGTCTTCCCCGGCATCGCCTTCTGCCCGACCGGCGGCGTCGATGCCGGCAATGCGCCCGCCTATCTGGCGGCCGGCGCCGCTTTCGTCGGCATCGGCGGCAAGCTGGTGGACGAGGCGCGCATCGCCGCCGGCGACAAGCCCGCCATCCTTCGCGCGGCGCATGAGGTAATGGGGATCGAGCAAGCCTGATGCCCGACATCCTCTGCATGGGCGAGCCGATGCTGGAACTGAACCAGCAGCCGCCCGGCCCCGATGGCCGCATCCTCTACCTGGAGGGCCAGGGTGGCGACACCAGCAACGCCGCCATCGCCGCCGCCCGCAGCGGGGCGAGCGCCGGCTACATCACCGCCATCGGCCAGGACCGGCCGGGCGACGGCTTCATGGCGCTCTGGCAGCGTGAGGGCGTCTCGACCGAGACCGTGCTGCGCCACCCCGAGGCGCAAACGGGGATGTACATCGTCACCCATGACGAGCGCGGTCACGACTTCACCTTCTATCGCAGCGGCAGCGCCGCCAGCCGCTACCGGCCAGGAGATGTGCCGGAGGCGGCGATCCGTGGCGCGAAACTCCTCCACCTTTCCGGCATCAGCCAAGCCATCTCCGCCAGCGCCTGCGATGCCGCCTTCCACGCCATCGCCGTGGCGAAGGCGGCGGGGGTGCGCGTCTCCTATGACACCAATCTCCGCCTCCGCCTCTGGCCCGCGGCGCGGGCCGCCGCCGTCATCCATGCGGCGATCGCCCAAGCCGATATCGCCCTTCCCTCCCTTGAGGATGCGCGGGCCCTGACCGGGCTCGATGCGCCCGACGCCATCGCCGATGCCTATCTCCGCCTCGGCTGTCCGCTCGTCCTGCTGAAGCTCGGCGCCAAGGGCGTGATGGTGGCTCGGCCGGACGGGCGCGTGCTGGTGCCCGGCCGCAAGGTTGCCGCGGTGGATGCAACTGGCGCCGGAGACACCTTCGCCGGCGCCTTCCTCGCCCGGACCGTGGCGGGCGACGACCCGCTGTTGGCTGCCCGCTACGCCAATGCCGCTGCTGCCCTCTCCACCACCGGCTACGGTGCCGTGGCGCCGATCCCGCGCCGGGCCGAAGTGGAAGCCTTTCTGGCCGTGGAAGGATGACACCGGTTCACTTCGGCACCTGCGGCACGATACTGCGGACCATGCGCGCTGGCCTGCTTCCGCTCTTGCTCCTCCTCAGCTGCGCCGCCCCGCCGGAAGCCGCCGCGCCAAGCCTCGATTCGCCGGATGCCGCAGCGCGATCCCAGGCCATTGGCCGCCTTGTCCGCGCCGGGCAGGCCTGCAACCTGGCGCTCTCCGTCACCACCCTCGACCGCGCCGCCCGCATCGAGGCCGCGGCGCTCGAGCAGGGCGGCGCCGCGGCACGCGACGATATCCTCCGCAGCATGGCCCCGCCCGATTTCGGCACCCGCCAGCAGGAACGCGACCGCTGGTGCGCCGGCCAGCGCGCTGAGGTGGAGCGGATGGACGTCCTGCTCAGCAGCCCGGCCGGCGCCGCACTGCTGCAACAGGCCGAGGTCGCCCGCGCCGTCCGCCGCTGATCAGCGATTGGCTCCCGGCCGCAGCCGCAGCGACGGGCGAAGATTGGTGAAGGGCAGTACCGCCGGGTCCGCCACCACCGGCCCGGGCGCGGCGACAACGAGCACCTGCTCGGCGATCGGCTGGAAATCGGCGCGGAAATGCACGCTCGACTTCAGCGCCAGGATCTTCTGCTCGCGCGGTTCCACGCCGATATGGGTGAAGAGCGCCTGATCCAGCGCCTGCATCTTCCGCGTCACCACGATCACCCGCACGCCCGGGGAGACGCGGATCAGCGCCGTCGGCCCCAGATCGGCCGGGTTGCCCTTCCCCATCGGCCCGGTACAGATGAAGCGCCCATCCGTCAGCGCCTCCACCGTGGCGGTGACGGCGAGCGGCGCCCCGTCGCTCTTGCCGCCGAGCGACAGCGGCAGCGTCGCCCCGACGCCCGCCGCATGGCAGGCCGCCGCGCTCTCCGCGTCGTTGATGAGGCCGAGCACCGCGCCTTGCGCATCCTGCCGGATCAGCTCGGCGAGCAAGCCGGTGGTGTCGCCATGCCCGCCGCCGCCTGGATTGTCCTGCGTATCCGCCATGACCACCGGCTTCGCGGCATCACGCGCGACAGCGATGGCCTGCGCCACGCCCTCCGCCGCCGGGGCGACGCCACCAGCGAATTCCGGCTCATGCGCGTCCATATAGGCTTTCAGCCCGGCGACGGCCGCATCCGCCGCCGCCTGGCTCTCGGCATAGCCGGCGATAGCGACGCCGCAGCCCGGAAAATCCGCGTAAGGGAAGCCGAAGCAGAAGGCGAGCTCCGCCGCGCCATGTTCCGCCGCCAGCCGCTCCCGCTCCTCCAGCACCGCCGACATCGGCGGCACCAGCGTGCATTGCATGGTGAGAGGGATGAGGAAATCGACCTCGGCGAAGGCCTTGGCCCAAGGCCGCCCGCGCCGGATGCGCTCGATCAGCAGCCGCATCGCCTGCGCGCCGGCCGGCTTCATGTCCACATGCGGGTAGGTGCGATAGGGCACCAGCGCATCGGCGAGGTCCGTCATGGCACGCGTCATGTTGGCATGCGGGTCGAGGCTGACAGTGAGCGGCATCGCGGGCCCGACCACGGCGCGGATGCGGCGCAGCAGCTCGCCCTCCGCATCGTCGAAGCCGACCGCGACCATCGCGCCATGCAGTTCGAGAAAGATGCCATCCAGCGGCCCCGCCTCCAGCGCATCGGAGAGCGCAGCCACCATCAGCGCCGAGATCCGCTCGAAGGCTTCCGCTGTCACCGGCCCCGCCGGATTGGCGAAGCACCAGGTCAGCGGGACGACACTTACCCCCTCAGCCTCTGCCAGCTCGATGGCGCCCGCACAGGGAACGGAAGTCGGCCGCAGCGTCTCGATCAGTGTCGCCGGGCGCTGTAAGCCGGGAAAGCCGCCCGGGCGCATGAACTCCGCCCAGCCCGTCGGCAGCGGGGCGAAGGAATGGCTCTCGTGCTGGAAGCCGCCGATGGCGATGCGCAATGCCCTACTCCTTCGCATTGGCCGCGGCGATGGCGGCGTCGGCCAGCACCTGCAGCCCGGCCGTCGCCCATTCGGGGGTGATGCTCTCCGCCTCATTGTGCGAGAGCCCGCCATGGCAGGGCGTGAAGACCATCACCGCCGGCACGCGGCGCGCCATGTAGACCGCGTCATGGCCGATGGCGGTCGGGATCTCCCGGTAGCGCAGCCCGCGCGCCTCCGCCCCCGCCCGCGCATGGGCGACGAGCCCCGCGTCGAGGGGCGTCAGCGGCGAGTGCCAGAAAGGTGCGACGGTCACCTTCACCCCGCGCGCCGCCGCGACCTCCGCCCCGCGTGCCGCCAGCGCCTCGCCCATGCGGGCGAGCGCATCCGGATCGCTGTGCCGGAAATCGACGCTGAAGAAGACGCGGCTCGGCGCCACGTTGCGCGAGGCGGGATAGACCTCGACCACGCCGACCGTGCCGCGCCCCGGCTCGCCATCGGGCGCCCGCGTCCCGAGCGCGATCTCCTCGACGGCGGCGATCAGCGGCGCCGCCGCCATCATCGCATCCCTTCGCCCGGCCATGGGCGAGCCGCCATGCGCGTCCTCGCCCTCCACCGTCACCTCGAACCAACTCTGCGCGAGCGCATGGGTGACGATGCCGACATCGAACCCGGCATCCTCCAGCAGCTTGCCCTGCTCGATATGCAACTCGAGATAGGCGCCGACCTTTTGCAGCTCGGCCGGGTTCGCCTCGCCCTGCCAGCCGATGCGCCGCAGCTCCTCGCCGAAGACGGCGCCGTCGGCCGCGCGCTTGGTCAGAACTTCCTCCTCGGTGAAGATGCCCATGGCCGCGCCGCTGCCCATCATCGGTGGCGAGAAGCGGGCGCCCTCCTCGTTGGTCCAATTGATCAGCAGCAGCGGCGCCTCGGTCTCCGCACCTGCCTCGTGCAGCGCCCGCATGATCTCGAGCCCCGCCAGCACGCCGAGCACGCCGTCGAATTTCCCGCCCGTCGGCTGGGTGTCGAGATGGCTGCCGATGGCAACCGGCGCGCGCGTCGGGTCCCGCCCCTCCCGCCGGAAGACCATGTTGCCCAGCCGGTCGACGCTGAGCGTCAGCCCGCAGGCCTCGCCCCAGCGCTGGAACAGCGCCCGCCCCTCGGCATCGAGGTCGGTCAGCGTCTGCCGGTTGCAGCCGCCCTTCGGCGTGCCGCCGATCTTCGCCATTTCCATCAGGCTCTCCCAGAGCCTGGCGCCGGAGAGCGGGAGGTTGGATGCGGACATGGTCTCAGGCCTTCTCGATGCCGCACCACTCGGCCATGGCCAGCGCGATGGTGCGGGTGATGCCGTGCATGCTGTCCAGCCCGACATTCTCGTCGATGCCGTGGATGTCGACCGCATCCGGGCCGAAGCAGGCAACCGGCGTATCCTGGTACAGCGTGAAGAACCGCCCGTCAGTCAGCCCCGTCGCTGGATAGTCGCGCAGGCTCCCGCCTGTCACCTCGGCATAGGAGCGCCGCGCCAACTGCACGATCTCCGCATCGGTGTCGAAGACGCAGGGATCGGCCATGAAGCCCTTGAACTCCAGCTTCACCATGGCGCCGCGCAGCCGCTCATGCCCCTTCGCCTGCTCCACCAGCCGCTCGATATCCGCCCGCGTCTGCGCCGCCGTATAGCCCATCATCACCCCGACGCGCAGCCCGATGCGGCAGCGCGTGGCGACCGAGGAATTCCACTCGCCACCCTCGATGGTGCCGAGATTGACGTTGACCGGATGGTTCACGCCGCGGAAGGCCGGATGGATGCGCGACCCATCGTTCATCTCCCGCTCGTACTCCTTGAAGGCCCCGGCGATGATCGTCGCCGCCTCGATGGCGTTCACTCCGGCCTGCATGTCGCGCACATGCGCCGGCCGGCCGGAGACCGTCACCCAGGCCCAGACCACGCCTACTTCCGCCGTATAGAGCGCATCGAGCCCCGGCCCCGGCTCCGGGATGATGACGGCATCCGTCTTCGGCATGGCGAGCATGGCGGCCAGCGCGCCATTGCCGCTGCACTCCTCCTCGATCACCGACTGCATCTGCACCTCGGCCGCCGGCTGCAAGCCCGCCATGCGTATCGCCTTGAAGGCCGTGACATAGGAGACGATGCCTGCCTTCATGTCCCCCGCGCCACGCCCATACATCCGCCCGTCGCGGATATCCGGCTCATAGGGCGGCGTCGCCCACATATCGGCAGCACCCTCCGGCACGACATCCACATGCCCCTGCAAGGTGAGGCTCCGTCCCCGCCGCTCCCGCGGCTGGTGGAGGGCGACCACATTGTCCCGCCCCTCATAGGAGATCAGCGGCGGCGAGAAGCCCGGATGCGCGGCCAGCTCCGCCGGCACCGTCGGCACCCGGCGCGGCGCGAGGCCGAGTCCCTCATAGATTCGCGCCATCTCGTTCAGCGCCGACTGCTCGTTGCCGAGCGTCGAGGGGCAACGCACCAGCCGCTTCAGCGTCTCGACGCTCTCGTCGCGCAGCGCATCGACGGCGTCGAGGATCGCCCGGCGAGCCCCTGGATCGAGTGTCTGGCTCATGGCATCCCCCTAGAGTTCGGGCGGAGTCCAGCCCCTTCCCGGGATGCTGTCCAGTAGCTGCCGCGTATAGGCGTGCCGCGGCGCGGCGAAAACCTCCGAAGTCGGCCCCTGCTCGACGATCGCCCCGCGCTGCATCACCGCCACCCGGTCGCAGATCTGCGCCGCCACGCGCAGGTCATGGGTGATGAAGAGCATGGTCAGGCCCAGCCGCGCCCGGATCTCCGCCAGCAGCGCCAGCACCTGCGCCTGGACCGAAACATCGAGGGCCGAGACCGGCTCGTCGGCGATCAACAGCTCCGGCTCCATGGCCAGGGCGCGTGCGATGCCGATGCGCTGCCGCTGCCCGCCGCTGAACTCGTGCGGGTAGCGGTCCATCGCCCCGGGATCGAGCTGCACCAGCCGCAGCAGCTCGCGGGCCCGCTCCAGCGCCTGGGCCCGGGGCGTGCCATGGGTGACCGGCCCCTCGGCGATGGTGTCGCCCACGGTCCGGCGCGGGTTGAGCGAGGCGTAGGGGTCCTGGAAGACCATCTGGATGCGCCGGCGATAGGGCTTCCAGCCTGCGCGTGACAGCGGCCGCAAATCAGTGCCGTGATAGGCGATAGTCCCCCGTTCCGGCTCCACCAGGCGGACGACGCAGCGCGCCAGCGTCGACTTGCCGCTGCCGCTCTCGCCGACCAGCCCCAGCGTCTCTCCCTGCCGCAGGCTGATATCGGCGTCGTGCACCGCCCGCACCACCGCCCGCGCGCCGAAGAACCCGCCGCGGCGATAGGTCTTCTCGACGCCCCGCAGCTCCAGCACCGGCGCCGTGGTGATCGCGGCCCGCGCTTGGGCGGCGCCATGCGGCACGGCCGCAATCAGCGCCTGCGTGTAGGAGTGCTGCGGCCGGTTCAGCACCTCGGCCGCCGGCCCCTGCTCGACAATCCGCCCGCGCTGCATCACCGCGACGCGGTCGGCGATCTCGGCGACGACGCCGAAATCATGGGTGATGAACAGCACACCCATGCCGCGCCGCGACTGGATCTCCCGGATCAGCCGCAGGATCTGCATCTGGGTCGTGACGTCGAGCGCCGTCGTCGGCTCGTCGGCGATCAGCAGCGCCGGCTCCAGCGCCAGCGCCATGGCGATCATCACCCGCTGCCGCTGCCCGCCCGACAGCCGGAAGGGATGGCTGCGCGCGATCGCCGCCGGATCGGGCAGGTTGACGGCGGCCAGCAGCTCCGGCACCCGCCGCGCCGCATCGGCGCCGCTGCCATGCACGCGCAGCACTTCCGCGATCTGGTCGCCAACGCGCATCAGCGGGTTGAGCGCTGTCATCGGCTCCTGGAAGATCATGGCGAGGCGCTCGCCCCGCAGCTTCCGCATCGCCTCGGGTGCGAGCGACAGCAGCTCCCGCCCCTCGAAGGCGATGCTTCCCTGCCGCACCGGCAAACCCTTCGGCAGCAGCCCCATCACCGCATTGGCGCTGATCGACTTGCCCGACCCGCTCTCGCCGACGACGCAGAGAATCTCCCCCGCATCGACATGGAAGGAGACATCCTCCACCGCATGCGGCCGGTCGCCACCCGGCGGCAGTGCGACTGTCAGCCCATCGACCCGAAGCAAGCTCATGCCGCGCCCCCCCGCTGCCGCGCGAGGCGCGGGTTGAGCGCATCCGACAGCCCCTCCCCCACCAGGTTCAGCGCCAGCACGGTGAGGAAGATGGCGATGCCCGGAAACACGCTCATCCACCAGGCCAGGCGGATGACGCTTCGGCCGGAGCCGATGAGGAAGCCCCAGGTCATCAGGTTCGGGTCGCCAAGGCCGAGGAAGCTCAGCGCGCTCTCCAGCAGGATCGCCGAGGCGACCATTAGCGAGGACAGCACGACGATGGGCGAGAGCGCATTCGGCAGGATATCGGTCAGCACGATGGACAGCCGCGACTTGCCCAGCACCTCCGCCGCCTGGACGAACTCCCGCCCGCGCAGCGACAGGAACTCCGCCCGCACCACCCGCGCCACCGGCGGCCAGGAGACGATGGCGATGGCGAAGACCACCGAACCGATGGAAGGCGTGAAGATCGCCACCAGCAGGATGGCGAGGACGAAGCTCGGGATGGTCTGGAAGAACTCGGTAAAGCGCATCACCGCATCATCCGCGATGCCACCGAGATAGCCGGCTACCGCCCCGAGCGTCACGCCGACCAGCAGCGCCGCCGCGGTCGAGACCGCGCCCACCAGCAGCGAGATGCGCGCTCCATGCGCGATGCCCGCCGCCACGTCGCGGCCGAGGCTGTCCGTCCCGAGCAGCATCCCCATCTCGCCCGGCGGCGAGAAGGGCGCGCCCGCCATGTCCCAGGGGCTGCCGGGGAAGAGCCAGGGTGCGGTGGCCGCCAGCAGCACCACCAGCAGCAGGATAACGAGACCGACCACCGCGCCCTTGTTGCGCCGGAAACGCCTCCAGAAATCCCTCAACCCGCAACCTCCACCCGAGGATCGATGATGGCGTACAGCATGTCGGTCAGCAGGTTGAACAGCACGACCATGACGCTGGTACAGAAGAAGACTCCGAGCAGCACCGGGTAGTCCCGCGCCAGCAGCGCCTCGAAGGCGAGCCGCCCGATGCCCGGCCAGGCGAAGACCGTCTCCACCAGGATCGATCCGCCGAGCAGCTGCCCCGCCTGAATGCCGGCGAAGGTGATGACCGGCAGCAGCGCGTTGCGCAGCACATGCGCCCGCAGGATACGCCCCTCCGGCACGCCCTTGGCCCGCGCCGTCTTGACGAAATCCTGGTCCGCCACCTCCAGCATCGTCGCCCGCGTCAGCCGCGCATAGACCGCCAGATAGAAGAGCCCGAGCGTCAAGGCCGGCAGCAGCAGGTGCTGCGCCACGTCCCACACCACCTCCAGCCCATGCATCTCGACGCCGACGCTCGACATGCCGAAGCTCGGCAGCCATTCCAGCCAGACCGAGAAGACCAGCACCAGCATCAGCCCCACCCAGAAGAGCGGCGTCGCATAGAAGGTCAGCGCAATGACGGTGATCACGCTGTCTGCCCATCGCCCCACCCGCTGCGCCGCCAGCGCCCCGAGCGTCACCCCCGCCGCCAGGGCGAAGGCAAACGCCGCCCCCGTCAGCAGCAGCGTCGCCGGCAACCGCTCCAGCACCAACTGCGCGACGGGCGCCTGCTGCCGGTGGGAGAAGCCGAGGTCGAGCGACAGCACGCTCTTCAGGTAGATCCAGAGTTGGACATAGAGCGGCTGGTCCAGCCCGAACTGACGCCGAAGCTGCTCGAGGAAGACCGCATCCGCCGCGCCCGACTGCCCGGCGATGACGCTCGCCGGGTCGCCCGGCGCCGCATGCACCAGCAGGAAATTGCAGATGACGATCGCCAGCACGACGATCGCCGCCTTCACCCCCCGCCGCAGCAGGAAGCCGGGCAGCTTCGAGGCCTCCATCAGGCGGTCAGGAAGACGTCGTCGAAGCTGGCATGCACGCCAAGGCCGGTCGTGATGACGTTCCGCGCCTTCTTGTCGTGGATGGTCGGGAAGGCCATCTCCATCAGCCAGATCTGCGGCACCTCCTCGCAGAGGATCTTCTGCACCGCGCTGAAGGCCACCTGACGGTCCTTCGCGTCCGCCGCGTTGCGCGCCGTGGCGAAGAGCTCGTCCACCTTCGGGTTCGAGTAGCCCCCGGTATTTGTGAAGGTCACCTTCTGGATGTTCGTGGACACATAGGTCCGCTCCACGCCGAGCGTCGGGTCGCCGAACTGGTAGACGAAATTGATCGTCGTATCATACTCCCAGGCGCCGACGCGCCGCGCCCAGCTGCCGGCATCCGTGCTTTCCAACTCCAGCGCGATGCCGACCTGGCGCAGCGACTGCTTCAGGTACTCGGCCAGCCGCGACCAGACTTCCCCATACGGCAAGGTCAGGTGCTTCAGCGTAAAGCGCACTCCCTGCGCATTCGGCTTCAACCCCGCCGCATCCAGCAGCGCCGCCGCCGCCTTCACGTCGAGCCCGGCGATCTTCGCGCTGGCATCGTGGAAACGGGTAGTGGAGGCGATCGGGTTGGTCGCCGGCTTGCCGACGCCGAACCACAGCCGCTGGGTGATGAAATTCCGATCGATCGCCATGCTGATCGCCTGCCGCACCCGCACGTCGTCGAGCGGCTTCACCCGGTGGTTCAGCTCGATCCAGGCGAGCGGCGAGAAATACTCCCAGCCCTTGGTCGAGACCTCGAGGTTCGGCCGCCCCCGCAGCGCCGGCACGTCGAAGGGCTCGATGTCGCTGCCCTGGGTCAGCAGCACCTGCCCCGTCTCGAGTGCCAGCCGCCGGCTCTGGCTGTCGGGGACGATGCGGTAGATGATCGCGTCGAGATAGGGCTGCCCCGACTTCCAGTAATCGGCGAAGCGCTCGAGGCGGATGAAGTTGCCGCGCTGCCATTCGGCGAAGCGGAAGGGCCCGGTGCCCACCGGCCGCTGCACCGCCGGCGCCGTGCGATAGTCCTGCCCGTCGAACAGGTGCTTCGGCACGATGGCGCAGGCGCTGTTGTCGAACATCAGCAGGAAGGGCTGGAAGGGCTGCTTCAGCGTGAGGCGCACCGTCAGCGGGTCCGGCGCCTCCGCCTTGTCGATCAGCGCGAAGATCGCCCGCGCCCGCGGCGCCACCTCCATATGGAATTTCATGATGGAGAAGATGACGTCATCCGCCGTCATCGGATGGCCGTCATGGAATTTGACGCCTTCCTGCAGCTTGAAGACGTATTCCTTGCCATCCGGGCTGATCGTCCAGCTCTTGGCCAGCACCGGGATCGGCTCCAGCGTCGGGCTGAAGGTCAGCAATCCCTGGAAGATCTTGCCCGCCGCGACCAGCGTCGGCCCCTGGTTGTTGACGCCGATCTGCAGCACCGGCGGCTCCGGCGAGAGGATCGAGGTCAACGTCCCGCCCCGGCGCGGCGCGATGCCCTGGGCCAGGGCGTCCTGCACCCGCATGAGCGCAGGCGCGGCGGCGGTCGCGGCGAGCAGGCCGCGGCGCGATACGGTCATTATGATCTCCCAGGTGAATTGTGCACATGCTAACGGCCCGTTCGGCGCATGGACAAGGGCGTATCCGCTGCTAGCCTTCGGCCATGCGCGCTTTCTCCCATCCCGACCAGTTGCGGCATACGCCGCGCTTCTTCCTCCAGCGCGGCCAACTCCGGCCGAATTTCGAGGTGCCGGCCCGCGCCGAGGCGCTGCTCGCCGCCCTCGGCCGCCTCGGCCTGCCGCCGGAGACGGCCGCCGCGCCCGCCCGCGCCGCGCTGGAAGCTGTCCACGCCCCCGACTATCTCGACTTCCTCGATGGCGCCTACGCCGCCTGGCAGCAACTCCCGAACCCGGGCGAGGAAGTGGTCGGCAACACCCATGCGACCGGTGATGCGCTCGCCACTGGCGGCCGTCGCCCGGGCGGCATCATCGGCCAGGCCGGCTGGTATACCGCCGACACCTCCTGCCCGATCGGCGCCGGTTCCTGGGAGGCTATCCTGGCCGCCGCCGGCGTCGCCCTCGCCGCCGCAGCGGAGGCCGTCGCCGGGCGCCAGGCCTATGGCCTCTGCCGTCCACCCGGCCACCATGCCTACCGCGCCCGCGCCGGCGGGCATTGCTACCTCAACAACGCCGCCATCGCCGTCGCCGCGCTCCGCCAAGCGGGTGCCGCGCGCGTCGCCGTGCTCGACATCGACAGCCACCATGGCAACGGCACCCAGGGCATCTTCTGGGAGGATGCCAGCGTGCTGACGGTCTCCGTCCACGGCGACCCGTCGAACTACTATCCCTTCTTCACAGGCTATGCCGATGAGACCGGCCCCGCCGGCACCAACCGCAACCTCCCCCTCCCCGCCGGCACCGGCGACGCCGCCTGGCTGGACGCCATCGCCACCGGCATCGCAGCCACGCGGAAGTTCGGCGCCGAGGCGTTGGTCGTCTCCCTTGGCTTCGACCCGAGCGAGCACGAGCCGCTCGGCCTGCTGAAAGTCACGGCCGATGGCTTCGCCCGCGCTGGCGCCGATATCAGCGGCCTCCGCCTGCCGACCGCCATCATCCAAGAGGGCGGCTACAACGTCGACATCATGGGCGGCTTGCTGGAACGCTTCCTGACCGGCTGGGGCGCCGCCTGATGCTGACCCTCGACACCCATGTCGATATCCGCTGGCCCGACCCGCCCGACCCGCTGGCGGAGGGCCCGATGCGCGTCGACTTCCCGAAGATGCAGCGCGGCGGCCTGAACGCCGCCATCTTCATCGCCTATGTCGGCCAGGGAAAACGCGACGAGGCCGGCCATGCCGCCGCCGCCGAGCGCGCCGAGGCGATGCTGCGCCACATCCACGAGCGCGCCGATGGCAAGGCCCACCGCTTCTGCACCACCCCCGACGAGTTGGAAGCCTGCCACGCCGCCGGCGCCCTCGCCGTTCTCTCGGCCGTGGAGAACGGCTACGCCATGGGCCGCGACCTCTCCGCCCCCGCCCACTGGCGCGCGCTCGGCGCCTGCTACCTGACGCTCACCCATGACGGCCACAACGACCTCGCCGACAGCGCCCGCCCGCAGCAGCGCCTCGGCGACGCGCCGTCCGAACATGGCGGCCTCTCCCCCCTCGGCCGCCAAGCCATCGCCGCACTGAACGCTGCCGGTCTCATGGTCGACGTCTCTCATGTAGCGAAGTCCGGCATGCTCCAGGCGGCGGAGTTGTCCCGCTCCCCCATCGTTGCGACGCACACCGCCTGCCGTGCCCTGCACGACCACCCCCGCGGCATCGACGACGAGCAGCTCGACGCGCTGAAGGCGGTCGGCGGCCTCGTCCAGATCACCGCCGTCCCCGCCTTTCTCCGCCCGACGCCCGAGGGCGGGCGCAACCCCGGGAGCGTCGAGGACATGGCCGACCATGTGGACCACGCCGTCCGCCGCATCGGCATCGAGCATGTCGGCGTCTCCTCCGATTTCGACGGCGGCGGCGGCGTCGAGGGCTGGCAGAACGCAGCGGAAACGCCTGGCCTCACCGCGGCTCTGGCCAAGCGCGGCTATGGCGAGCGGGAGCTCGACCTTCTCTGGTCCGGCAATTTCCTCCGCCTCTGGCGCCAAGCCCTCGCCATCGCTGATTGATATAAAATCGGAATGATATAGTCTTGCGGGCGCATGACCATCGCCCGCATCGCCACCTTCGCCTTCTCCGGCATTGAGGCCGTCCCGGTGGGGGTCGAGGTGCAGCTCGCCCCGGGCATTCCCGCCTTCCTAATTGTTGGCCCGGTTTGCAACTAGGAGCCAAAACCGTGCCGCATAGGAATGTCGTCCCCAGCCCGAAGACCCAACCATAACGTAAAAAGCCCCGGCCTTTTTCACTGCCGGAGCAGATCAAAGGACCGAGGCGGGGTAGTCGCTAACCCAATCCTCACCGTGCGCACCGCTAAACGCAAGTCCCACTTGCGCACAGATGCGTGTGTCCGGACTTTGATTCGTTACGGTTGTGGAGTGGCCTCCTTTGGGAGACCGCCATGCAGACCCATACCCCACAGCCCACCGCCCCTGTCCCCCTGGACGACGACCTTGAGTGTTTCCCCCGCGTCATGATCTCGCGCCGAGTGCTCGGGAGCCGGGAGTATCTGCGCCTGAAACGGCGCTCCCCGGTGGCCGCGCTGGCCTTGGTCGAAATTCACATCCAGGCCCAGATCGAGCGTGGCTGCGGCCTGGAGGACGATGATTGCGTCCTGATGAACGCCGCAGGGCTCGACGGCCAGGACTGGGAGGAGCTTGGCGGGCTGATCCGAGAGCATCTGGTGAAGTTGGAGACCGGACTGCTCTACGTCCGTATGTTTCTGGAGGACACCGCCTACAGCTACGGCTTCAAGGTGAAGCGGCGAAAGGGGACGGCCAAGGCCCGCGAGCGTCGGGCAGAGAAGCGCCGGGCCGCCAAGCAGGAGGGTGAGGACAGCCCTCCTCCTGAGCAAAAGGCAGGTGAAGCAGCCCCGGCATCGAAGAAGGAAGGCGCCGCCTCCCCTCCCCCGTCGTCGTGTGAAAAGGCGCCATCCGGAACAAACTCTTCTGTTTATCTGGTCCCGTCCGGTTCGGTCCGTTCCCCGCCTTTGGCGGGAACGGCCGTCCCGGCTGGGGAGGGGGTGTCGGGGGAGGGTCCGCCGCTGCCGAAGTTCGACCAACAGGATGAGAGGACCCGGCCAGAGGCCGCCGCTGCCTGGGCCGCATCCGTGGCGTACCGGCAGGCGAGGGTCGCGGTCCGGGACGCTGAGGTCCGGCTGAAGGAGTGCCCCCCGGCGGTGAAGGACTCGATGGCGCGCAAGCTGGCGCTGCTGATGCGGGCGGAGGATGAGGCCAAGGCCGTCTTCGAGGTGGAGGAGATCGCGTGGCGCCGGAAGCGGTTCGGCACCCCTAGCGCCAAAGACTGTCCGTCGAAGGGTGAGAATGTCGGGTCTCGGTGATGATCCGCGCCGAGAAGGCCGCGCAGGCGGCCGACGCCCTCATTGCGGCCCTCGCCAAGGCCGAGCGCGACTATCCCCTCCAGCGCCATCCAGGCGAGCCCTGGAGCCGGTTCCTGGCCCGCACCCTGCCGGCGCCAGCGCAGGCGGCGCTGCGCCGGCTCGACGGCCCCCCTCCACCCCGAAAGAGGAACTGATACCAAATCTCGCTGATCAGAACCGATGCGCCCAATCGCGCAGTCCGATGGACATGATAGTCCAGGGCTGCTCGACGAGGCGGTTCCAGGCGCGACAGCAATGGTCGACGATGTCGTCGTAGCAGTGGAAGACATGGTTCGAGAGCCAGTTGTCCCGCAGTAACTGCTAGGTGTTCTCGACCGGGTTGAGCTCTGGGCATTGTGGCGGCAGCGGGATGAGGGTGATGTTCGGCGGCACCTCGAGCCTGTCCGATAGGTGCCATCCGGCCTGGTCGAGCAGCAGCACGGCATGCGCGTTCGGCGCCACAGCGGCAGCGATCTCGGCGAGATGCAGGCTCATGGCTGCGGTGTTGCAGTGGGGCAGGACGAGGCCTGCTGCCTTGCCCTCCTTGGGGCAGATGGCGCCGAAGAGGTAGGTCGACGCCGTACGCTGGTCATGCGGCGCCGCGGGCCTGGTGCCGCGCCGGGCCCAGCGCCGAGTGATCTTGTTCTTCTGGCCCACACGGGCCTCATCGGCGAACCAGACCTCGATGGCGCTGGTGGCGAAGCCTTTCTCGCGCGCGATGTCCTCCAGGCGGGCGGGGAAGGTTTTTTAAAATTCTCGATGGCGTCTTCCGCCTGCGCGTGATGGCGAGGACGCGCCGAGAGCTTGCGGTAGCCGAGCGCCCGCACCTCGCGGCTCATGGTCTGCTTGGCGGCCGTAACCCGGTGCTCCTCCCACAGCCATTGGCAGAGATCGATCAGCCGCCACCGCACCACGCCGTGGATCGCGGGTATCGGGCCGCTCTCAAGCACCTCTGCCAGGGCCGCACGATGGGTATGGTTCAGCCGTGACGCATGGCCCGGCGCCTTGCGGTCAACCAGTCCAGTCGGGCCCTGGGCGTTGAACCGAACAACCCAGTCCCGGGCGATCTGCACCGTCACCCCGCCGATCCGGGCGGCCTCCGTGCGCGACACTCCGTCGTAAACGGCAGCCAAGGCCAACAAGCGACGGGCCTGGGCCGCATCCTTGGTCCGGCGAGCTGCAGCACGAAGCCCAGCTGCGTCATAGTCAGCTCGGAGTGGGATGGGCATGGCGAAGCTCCCCTGTTCGCCACGTTGAATCAGAGCGCCGTCGGTCTGGGAATCCCCAGCGAGTCATGCTCTCGGAGACTTGGTATGAGCCATGCGTGACGCTTGGTCGATCCTGCTCCAGCAATTCGTGCAAGCCGACAATGTTGGCTACTCGGACTGCCGGGCCGCGCAGATCATCTGCCCGGTCTGCCATGAGGCCCTCCACAAGCGTGGTGAGATCGGCAGCGCCCGGCAGCACCTTGCCCATTATCCGTCTTCCAACGGCGACCCTTCGGAGTGCGAGCGCCGGGTTGCTGGCCTCTCCCGCCAGCAGGTGGCCGAGGTGCAGGCCGAGGCCCGGGGGCAGCAGTTGGCCATCTTCCAGCGCCCGTTCCAGCGCTTCGCCGTCCAGTATTACTGCCAGGATGAGCGGCGGAACTGGCCGGACCTAGTTCGCGGCATGCTGGAGACGGAGCCTTTCCGCATCTTCGTCCGCGATGTCCGGAACGTGGGCGAAAGCCATGTCAATTAGATGCATGATGGAGCGCTGCAACGGGCCGCCGAGGCGGGCGATGAGAACATCGCTCGATTGATGCAGGGCGAGCAGCGGCGCATGGCGGAGGACTTCCATCGGCAACTGCGGGCGCCGGGGAGCTTCCGGAACATGGCATTCGCCACCGCGCTGGCGGTGCTGACCCTGCACGATACACTCCTCAAAGCCGTCCGCGATCCGCAATTGGTCATGCCGCATCTGCGTGACGCACCCCCGCACCTGCGCGACGCAGTGTTGGACGACTATTTCGCCGGGGCGGTGCCCGCGCTGGACTGCTTCGACCACCTCATCAAAGCCACGCCGCGGACGCTGATCCGCTGTTTCAAACCTCTGCGCGAAGCCGACCATCGCTTCCCTATCGAGATTGCGGCCAACGGCATCCTCGGCATCCTCAATGTGCTGCCTTGGATCGACATGCTGCGGGCCGGCTATGCCGAGCAATCCGCCCGGCAGCCCCCAACCATCCGGGCGACCTGAGCCATAGCTAAAGCCCCGCCTTACATCATCCGCGTGGACATCCCGAAACACCTCGGGGCACTCGCCAATGCCGGGGTGGATATCGACAAGACCGCTGCCGCCGTCGAGGAGATCTGCATGATGCTCACCGCCTGGATGGTGGTGGCGCAGGAGACATCGTGTGTCGGGAAACTTCGATCGTGTGACAGCGACGGTTATAAATGGTATGTCAGCCTGCGTTCAATTTCCTCCGGCGGCAAACTCCCGCCGCACCCAGATCACCACCACTCGGACCTAGCGCAAGGCCGCTGCGGCGCTGCGTATGCCACCAAGCGGGACCCTCGACTATGGTGCTGGGCGCGGACTGAGCGCTGCCGCGATCGGCACTGACAGCCTGGAGCCCTACCCGCAGACGGGTATTTTCCCAACCTTCCAGAGCAGCGCCGGCATCCCAAGCGACCTCTATGGCGCCATCGTCTGCCTAAACGTTCTCAATGTGCTCCATCTGGTGCCCCGCGCGGAGATCGTCACCGCAATCCTGCGCATCCTGCGCCTAGGTGGTGCGGCGGTGATCATGACCCGCGGCAGGGGCGTTCTGGCGGCATCGCAAGCCCGCCGCAGATCAAGAGCATCCCCATTGCCGGCCCCGGCCCCGGCCACCCCACCCCCTGCACCAAAGCGCCGGGGCCGCCCGGCGTGGTGCCACGCGCCCCTGGTTTCCCGGTTTTTGCTAGCCACGTCAGCTACTTGTATAATCGAGACGCCGAAGCCAGGTCAGGCCAGGGCGACCGAGCCGATCACAGCCCAGGCGCCAATTGTACCACGTTGCTTAGGCGGTACAGGATCAGTGGGCACCTTCCCGGGCTGACCCGTGCAGACGCGGGAGACCTCCGTCATGACTGAGCACGTCTACAAGCTAGTGGAGCTTGTCGGTACCTCTGGTACTAGCGTCTCCGACGCTATCCAGAATGCGATTGCGCGGGTCACCACCACCGTCCGCAACGTCAAGGGGTTCGAGGTGGTCCAAGTCCGCGACGAGGTGAAGGACGGGAAGGTCGGGCACTACCAAGTGACGCTCAAGATCGGCTTCACGCTCGACGACGGTTAGCCCATCAGCCCAAGGCGGTCTGAATAGTCCGCCTCACTGCTGCCGAAGAACATCCGAGATGGACGAGGTAACGGTCATCCCGATCGATCCAGGCCAGGAGGCAGACATCGCGCCTATCCTCCATCGCCCGCTCGAAGACCTCGAAGGTAGCAGGAGCAATGGTGATATCAGTGACGAACGGGTGGGTGTCGGTTGTGGCTGGGCGTGCTCGGATTTCGCTGTAGCGCATGGAGATTTCCTCGCGGATGACTCTCGGCGTGATTGTCGAGACAGGTATTTAGCCGTCCCATTGCCCGGCCCATGCCACTCGCAATTAGGCAGATGGCCGCACCGGTAGCAATTCCAGCATGGCTCGGAACATCATCCCCGGCATGTCTACGGGTGCGCGCCAACCCTGACCGCCGACCATCATGCCATAATCACTGAGACCGAGATGCAGATGCAGATGCAGATGGTAAGCGTCATCACCGTCGATGCGTAACCCATCCCAGGGCGTCTCATAACCTCCGATGTTGCAGCGAGCCTGATGCCTCCAAACCAGGGCGACCCATCGCAACTACGGTGCCTTGTGAGTTGGACTCCGGTTCCTCGCCGATGGTTGGCGCGGACGGCTAGCCGTTCCGTGGCCAGTCTCCCGCCGAGTGGCGGACCGATCGAATCTTCATGGACAGAAAAGGTCGGTTTGCCGGGGCTCCACAACCCACGAGCCCGCATTCTGCTTGTAGTAGGTAGGGGTGGTCGAGACGCAGACGGCTTCGCCCAAAACCGGTTGGCGGAACCCATACTCGCACTGACCCATTGGTGTCCCCTCAAGTCATGGCGGCAGAAGAGACGGAGATGCGATCACGCGCTTCAACTCGGCCATCGTCAGGGCGGGGGTCGGACGGGGTGACCACCGCTGGCAGAACTCATCCACTAGGATCAGCCCATCGGTGCGGCAAACGGTAATACACCCGATTCATGCTGCGCGACCGCTGGCGTGAGCGTAGCCTACCCACCCGCCCGACCGGTGGAGCTAGCCGTCCAGCCTCCTTCAAGGAGATAGCGACATGGCCAATAAGCACAAAAGCCGCGAGCAGAAGGCTCACGACAAGGCATCCAAGCAGGCCGCCATCCCGACTTCGGGACAGCGGCAGTCCGATTTTTCCGCGAAACAGCAAGATATTTTGTCGAGCATGCAAGGCAAGGTTCGCACCGGGAAGAAGCACAAGTAGGCACCAGACATGCCCCTCAAATCGGCAAACGACAACGAACCCAGATAAGAAAGGCCGCTGCGCGGTTACCCGCAGCGGCCAAAGTCTCACAAAGACATTTCGATGGGTGTCGATTAGCGAACCATCTCCGACCGCGAGTCCAATCTTTCTCGGCCCGCATCTAACCGCCCGCGCTTCGATGACGGTCAGCGCCACGGCATCACGACCACCATGACATCGACCGCTCGACCATGGTGCCGACCAACGACCGACGGGTCTCGGCGGTCCTGTCCGGATGGTTGGCGGCCAGGGTTGGCCTACGCCGGTCTGGCGTGCCGGGTCTGATGCTTGGGCCATGCTGGAGACGATGCCGGAGAGCATTCCTCTGATCCGTCGTGCATGGCGCTGCCAGGGACGATACTAGTGGACATCCACATCGTGGTGGGGCCGTGCGGGCGTTTCCCGTTCAGTGTCCTAGCCGACATGGGGCAGATGGAGGTCGAGCTTCTGCAAGAGAGAACTTGAGCCGGTACCCGGGCTGCTGCCAACCGCGGCCGGTTGGGTGGTCGCCCTCGTGCCCTTGACGCCACCAAGCTGAAAGTTGCCCAGGCCCTTACTGCCAATGGCAACCTCTCCATCGCCGAGATCGCTAAGCAGGTCGGCTGCGCGCCCTTCCACATTATATAAGAGCCTGCCGGGCGGTCGGCGGGGATCGACGACGATGCCGGTGACCGTCTGACCGACCGTGGCGACGGTATATCGCCGAGGCTCGACATGGTGGGTGCGCTTTCAATGGCGCGGCACTGAAGTACGCCGGTCGCCCGCACATCATCGAAGGCCGCCGCGCAGCAGGTGCTCGCGCGACTACTGGATGATCATCGCCGCCTCGACTGTGGTGGACGGCCACGCCGTATCTATAGTGAAACGCTTGAGCGTTTCGCCATCGATTATATGCCCGCTCTCAAGCGCTCAAGGCCTCCACCCAGAACCGCTACCGGACGAACTTCCGGCAACTCGCCGAGACCTTCGGTGGTTTGTATTCGACGAGATCACCCGCCATAGGCTAGCCGCGTGCAATCAGCCTCCGCGTCAGGGTCTCGGCCGAGAACATCGCGGTGTCGGTGGGATGGGTCATCCGGCACATTTCCCAGATGCGAATTCGGCGCCCGTAGGTTGAGCACGGGGAGAGAGGCAACGGGGTGCTTGTCCGTTTAATACCTAAAGAGGTCTATAAGGTAATTACCGGACAAGGACCCCCCTATGGGGTCCAGAACGAGCGCAGCGACGTGTTGCCGAGCGGCGTGGACGCGACAGCGGCCAGACGCCGCGAAGGCAACCGGCGCCGCATGCGGGCGCATCGCGCCTGCATGCCGGAACGTGATGGATATGGTCACGCCTTGCGGGCGAGGTGCTTCATGATGCGACCCACCTGCGCAGCCCTGTCCTGCGGCGAGTTCGACTGGCGAGCGCAGTCATCGAGCACATGCCTTATCTCGTCCATGCCGATGCCCATCCCGGCAAGTGACCACGCCAGTTGATTGAGTGCGTAGTCCTGCGTGCCGCTCGGCAGGGCGAGGTAGCGGTCGATGGCAGCAGCGCGGCCTGAGGCTGAGAGCAGGCGGTCAATGGTGTTCGTCTCGCTAGCCTTCGGCATGGACGGGCGAATGATCTGGTCGTCCGGGATGACGCGCGACATGTCTCGGCCAAGCCATTCGACGACATCCATTGGCTCCCCGTCGTAGTGCTCGATCCAGTGGTCGGCCTCATGCCCAGCACGGCGACAGGGCAGGTAGAAGATCGAGGTCGCGTTGTCCTTCGAGGGATCGAGGCCATGGTAGCGTGTCGAGGCCGAGGCGCCCTTCGCCGCGTTGAACCGGAACCACCTCGCCTGCTCGATATGGTCGCGCAGCAGGTGGCCGACGGCCTTATAGGCATTCGGCCCGACGCGGTGCGAGAGCGGGATGACAACACGGTAGCGGGTGCCGAAGGCCGTCGGCTCGTGGTTGAACGAGGTGTAGATCGACATGGCATAGCCGGGCAGTAGGGCGCGCAGCGCGCTCGGCGAGATGGGCGGTCCGGATGCCCCCTTGCCCTGTGTCTCGATGTCCAGCCAGATACTCGACCTCGATACGATGTTTGGCGTGGCGCGGTGCGTCAAGCCGCCATGGGCGTTCCGCGAGGCGGGATCGGACCGAAGCTCGCCCTGCATAATGAGGTTGTTCTCGGCCTTGTCTGAGGCGGGGTCGAGGGCGAACCAGTCGTCGAGCAAGGCCCGGATGTCGTTGAAGCTGTCGAAGCGGGTCTCGATGCCGGCCTTGCCATCTGTCTTGCTGGCGTAAAATTGGCACTGCCACACCGGCTCGCCCAACACCTCGGCCATGAGCTTCGACCGCCATGCCTCGATGCTGGCGTCCCGCCGGGCCTGCTCAACCTCGCGGGCCTCGCGCTTCCGGGTGGCGTCGTCGAGGTGCTGGCGCGGGCGGCCACGGCCGAATGCAACAGGCGGCTCGGTTTCGCCGAGGGCCGACATCCTGCAACCGGGGAACCGCTCGGCGACGAACTCGGCGCAGGCCAGATCGGGGACGACGGCAACGACCGGCTCAGTGTTGGCGGGATCGCGCAGGGCCGACCGGCACACCGCCTGATAGACGGATTCCGCCATGATGGCCTCGCGCACCTGCTCAGGCGTGAAGCCGAGTTCGGTCATGGCCTGCATGCACTGCGGATTCAAATTGGCGATGTTGAGGACGACGACGTTGCGGTAGGTCTGGAAGGTGTTGAGGCCATGACTGACGAAGGGCATGCGGGTGCCGCGCAGGCAGGTGTCGGGCATGTCAAGATTGGCCGACCAGCAATAGTCGAGGTCCGTCATGCGGTCCTCGACGACGGCGGTGATGATGTCCCGCATGCGGCCGCCCTCAACCACCTTGTCCCGCAGGTGTTTCGACATCGGCCTGCTGCTCAGGTAAAGGACCCGTAGTAAGTGGCCGTTCGGATGAGCGTCCTGATACCGCAGGCGGGGCGTGATGGTGGGGTGGTCGAGCAAATGGAAGCCCTGCCGCCGCAGCGTGATCGCGGCGAAGCTCTGCGCAACGTTGGCCGCCATGATGGTCGTGCTCTGCCACCGCGGCTGCACGACGCCGACCATGGCCTGCCAGTCGATCATCGAGGTCAGCACGATGCGGGTCATGGCGGTGTCGTGCAGCCGCAGCCGCAGCCGATGCTTGCCATCGGGTTCGAGGGCACCACGCCGGGCGAGGATGCGCCAGTTCCCCGACTTGAGCTTGTAGTAGAGGTCGGTGAGTGTGTCGCGGATGCTACGCCGCTGGGCGATCTCGCGGTCGAGCGTGCCGTCCGGGTCGGCGGCCCCACTGCCCAGCCCTTCGAGGTCGCGCACCTGCTGCTCAGCATCCCGCTTGATCTCGGCGAGGTGGTCGAGGTCGGCCCGCAGCCGCGGTAGGTTGTCGCGATCATCGAGGACGAAGCGCAGGGCCTTCAGGTAGAGCGTCGGCAGTTCGACCTCGGCCGGGACGGCGGCGGCGGGCACCTCGTCGATCAGCAGGTGCCAACCCTTCGGCGTGGCTCGGCGGGGCATGTTGAGCAGCGCCGCATGGGTGATGCAGAGCGCCCGGCCCCTGCCCTTCGGCGTGGCGGCGGCGGTGGCCGTGATGACCTGCGCGACGCTCGGCTGATGCTCGTTGATGGCGCGGCGCTCGGTCTCGGCGTTGACCTCGACGACGAGCAGGGCGGCCGTGCCGCCGAGCTTGAGCCGGTGCAGCGCAGCGCGTATGGCCTCGGCGTGCTGGCGGCTCTGCTGCACGGTCGGCCCGGCGATCAGGTATCGCTCGCCGCGTAGGATGCCCTCGGCAATCTGGTCGGCCGAGGCGTAGGTTTTGCCCGAGCCGCAGAGCCCGTTGGCGAGATAGACGGAGATGGCGGTGTTGAGGGTGGTGGTCTGCCCATGCGGCAGGCATGTATCGGGCGCGAGCCCGATGGACGATACATACACGGCTTAAATGCTTTCGGATCAGCCAAGGTTGGCTAGACCATGGACCTCGGAAATTCGAGGCACCGATATTTAGCGGATGGGACACTGGCTGCGTCAATAATATACTGCGTCACTCTAACACCCAACGAATGCTGCAAGTCGAATAAATAGGTTCTGGCGCTTCTTTGTCGCGCCGCACTGCTTGGGAATGCTTGGATCGAATTGCCCCGCCGCCGGGCTGGCCCTCGGATCAACGGCGGGGTTTTCGCACCTTAGGCCTTATCCGGCCGTTTTTTGCTCGGGATGTGAATACATGTGGCCGCTTCATCAGCAGCGCCAAGCGGCCGAGTGAACAGCAACAGGCAGTTAGGGCAACATCATCTCCGCACCTTTGGTGAGTTCTGTCACAACCTCAGCCGCCGACCGCGCTTTGGTCACTCCATCAACGGCCTCTCCGACCCCGAGCGCCATAGCCCCGATGGCTCTGGTGACCCGTTGATTGGCCATCGCGGTTCCGAAGCGGAGAATTGGCATTCGCGTCCCAATCAACCGGTCGAAATCAACAACATCGCCCACGAACTTCTCCGCGCCGGAAACGCGCAAGCGCAGAAACCGCTGCGGCGCGTAGGGCCAACCGCGGCGAAAAACCCCGGCGTACACGATGTTCGCCGCCTGCATGGCAATCAGAGCAGCGACTTATTCAAGGTGAACCCCAGCTTGAGAACTGGCTACGAAGCAGGTCTCGACACTCACCTCCTCTGATGCGGCTACAAGGCAGCCACCACGGCCCGCACTGTTCCAATGACGCGCAGCCAGCACCAGCAGGCCGATCGCTGCCAGCACGTCCTCAAGCCATTGGAAGGACCAACGGTGTCGCGGACATAGCCTCTCGGGCCAGTCCCGTAGGCTATCATCAAGATGGCAGCCTTCGGGCGGCGCTAGCAGGCTGCTGAAAAGCTACCAGCGACGGGCGGTGAAGGACGATTCGTCGCCGAGGTGAAAGCGGATATCGCCGGTGATGGTGCCATCGTCCTCAAGTTCGGCATCGCCATCACCGCAGGCGTGATCCATTTCGTCACTTCCCTCCCAGGTGAAGTGAATGCTGTGGCTGCCGAAATGGCAGTCGAGCCCGCCTTGGACGGCTCCGAAGGCGAACTCGCCACGACCATCCGTATCGAACTGGATGTAGCCGGGTCCGAGGAGGTCGATGAACTCGGCGTCCCAAAGCTCCATACTGGTGATCCGCCACTTACCGAGCAGGGGGTGCTCCTCGGTGCTCATGGCTGTGCGGCTCCGAGGAGCTTCGGCAGACGGACGAGGTTGTAAGCGGCCATGGCGAAGGTAAACTGCCAGTCGATCTTGGGCAGGCCCCGATGGCGCGCCTTGCGCATCCCGGCGACGGTCTCGGCCCAGCCGAATGGTTCTTCGATCCGCTTCCTGATGCTCAGGCTGACCGTATAGCCGGGGTGGCGAGTGGTCCGGCCGTCAATCGCGGAACGCCGCCCGCTGGTGTTCTGCGCCACATGTGGTGTCGTGTTGATCTCGCGCAGTTCGGCGATGAAGTCGCCCGCGTCGAAGCCTTTATCGCCGCCCAGGGTGACCTTCTGAGGTCGGTCGGCATGGGGTTCCACCATGTGCAGCGCGGCCAGCCTCTCGGCATGGCCGGAAGCGCGGGTGGCAACAGCGCCGACGATCAGCCCGTTCCTGTTCTCCATCAGCGCATGCCCCATGAAGCACAGCTTCGCCTCCTTCCCGCGGCCCTTGCGGTACAGCTGAGCATCTGGGTCCGTCGTTGAGGCATGGGTATCATTACTAAGCTGCTGACCGTGGAAGTCCTGCTCGCCGTTGCGCCCGCCGTCAGGTGGCGGGCCAGAGCCATCTTTCGGGCGGAAACTCTTGATGCTGGCCCAAGCCTCCAGGAGCGTGCCGTCCACCGAGAAATGCTCGGTCGACAGCAGCCGCGTGACCTTGGGCTGCGCCAGCACCGTGGCCAGGAAGTTCACAGCCACATCGCCCTCCAGTAACCGATCACGGTTCTTGGTGAAGGTCGTGGCGTCCCAGACCGGATCATCCACGCCGAGGCCGACGAACCAGCGGAACAGCAAGTCGAACTCGATCCGTTCGACCAACTGGCGCTCCGAGCGAATCGAGTAGAAGGCCTGCAACAGCAGGGCTCGCAGCAGCCGTTCCGGCGGGATTGATGCCCGTCCGAACGGCGAGTACAGCGCGTCAAACGCCCCCAATAACTCCACCAGCGTGGCGTTGACGATACCGCGGATCACCCGAAGGAGGTGGTCCGCCCGCACCCGCTTTTCCAAATCCACATAGCTGAATAGCGATCCAGCTACCGCGTCACTTCCCTGCATCCGCGCCCCACCCGCCATCGACGGAAGGGAATCATGTATGCCGACCGACCACCACGAATTTCAGCAGCCTGCTAGCGAACCTATCGCAGCTTACTGGATCGGCACGGCACAGCCAGCCAGTTCGGTAAACCTTGCAGAGACCAAGGCGGTGCCTCCCCTCGCCTCAACGGGTCTCATCTACCGCGGGCAGGATAGTCAACCGCGCAGCGACGGCGGCCGTCCCGAATAGCCGCAACAGGATCGCAAGAGCGTGACCCCGATTTCATTGCCAGATTTCAGTTTTCGGCTACGTCAGACGTATAAGCAACGAAAGCGACCAGCCTCCGCGTGAACGCGCTCCTCTCTTGCTTGCTTTCGGCGAGCATGCAGGCCGAATGGCTGCCCTGATCCGGGTGATATGGGTAATCCCGTCCATCTGATTACTACCGATCTCGGCATATCAAAACCAAGAAATCTACCACCCTGGCTGTAATACTTCTGTGGTGTCAATCTATTTTCGTCTTGGCCGCGACGTTACTCTACAAAATTATATGCGGAGTTAGTCGCCCGCATGATTCCCGAAATAGTACTGAGTGGTTCGCCCTCATGCCGAAAGGCCGTCCCTCCCCCGGACGGCCTTTCGTGCGTCTGGGCCATTCCGAACCTGATCATCCCCGGCAATGTCAATCTAACATTGATCTTTTATTGCTCATTTATTCACTATAGGTTGATCGAGCTGGCCGCTTAGGCCGGTGAGCCTACCCCTTTTTCAGAACCGGATTTCAGACCATATGGATACCCCTGTGATGGCGCGTTTGCGCGCCCTCGCCGAGACGCATTCTGCCGCGTCCTGGCACCCCTACGTCGTGATGGTCACCGGCACCGCCGCGTGCTCCTACGGCGCCGTGCATGTCGAGCCCCCGACCCCCTCCGCTGCTGCCGATATCGCGGTCTTCCGCGCCGCCCTGGCGCAAGAGCTGGAGGACAGCGAGTTCCAGGCGGTGATCGCCGTCGAGGGCACGGCCGACGCCCAGGCCTTTGACGTCTCGCCGGAGCTGCCGGCATGAACTGGTACACCATCATCCTCTGGACCGACGACTGCGAGCAGCACGTTCTCTGGGCTCGCGCCGAGGACCCGATCCGGGCCGGCATCTACGCTCGCGCCAGTCATGCGGACCAGCACGACGTGTCCCTGGAGGAGGTCGAAGCCGTGGCCGTGATCGAAGGCACCCACAAGCTCGTCGGCGATACCGACCTGATCAATATGTACGCTGGCGAGCTGTCCGACGTGCCTCACTATGAGGAGGACGCGGCATGAACGCCCGCGACTTCTCCCGCATCCGCAGCCGTGCCCGCCAGTTCATGGTGATCCAGGGCAACGCCAGCGGCGAGATTCTGGTCAGCCTGATCAAAAACGTCACCAGCCCGGCTGACGCCATCCGCGATGCCGAGGCCTTCGGCCGCGACACCCACGCCTTGTTTGTCGTCGAGGGCGATGCCAGCACCGTGGTGCATGTGGCGAGGGACGTTCGGTGATCGATCGTAATCCCGGGGCCTTCGACGCCCTCCAGGCTGCCCTGGTTGATCTCGCCCGTGCCTATCCGGACGACGCCGCCCGCTTTGTGCTGGACATCTGCGACGCTGCCGATGAGGCAATGCCGATTGGTCAGGCCTCCATCCGCATGGCCGACAAGGTCCTCGACCTCCGTGACGAAGCGATGGAGTTCGGCCTGTGAGCGAGCGCATCTTCCACATCATCCTCTCCGATGGCACTGGCGGGCTCTGCTCGTCCACCATCTACGATGCCGGGGGTGCGGCCGAGGCCATTCTGCAAGCCGAGTCCATGGCAGGTGCCAACTTCCAGGCCGCCTCCGTCATTGTCGGCAACGAAGCCTCGATCACCTATCCCGCGGCGATGTTCGACCAGGTGTCGCAGTGAGCTTCTATGACCTACTCCTGCGCCGCCTGGAGCGTGCCGAGGCCAAGCGCGATGCCGCTGGCCGCGCCATCATGCTCGACGATGACGAGCTGAACGCCATGCCCGACCACACCTTGCGCCGGCATGCCCGGCATATCATGGAAGCTACGGCCGAGATCCAGACCGTTAGGGATCAGCTGGGGCTGCTGCGGGAGCGCGCCCGATGATGCACGCCAAGTTCCTGCGGGCACACCGCGATTTCCGCACCGCCTACGACGCGGCAACGGCATCGGTGGCCGGTCCGCCGACCATTCTCCGCGAGCACCTGAAGGCCTTGTGCGATGCCGGCGAACGCCTGGAGCAGGCCGAGCAACAGCTGCTCACCCATGATCCGGACTGGCACGACGCCTGGGCGCGGGTGCGGATCTCCGACGAGGAGATCAACGAGCTGATCGGTGCGAGCTGATGGCGCTCTCCGCCGAGGATTTTATCGCCCAGCAGCGGTATGATCACATGGTCTCGGCCGCGCAAGCGGCCGGGGTCCCTATGCGCCGTCATACCAACACGGAGCTGTACCAGCTCTTTGCCAAGGAGATCGCAGAGGGCCTGGCCCGGGATGAAGAGAACATCGCGGAGGCCGAGCTGCTGCGCGAGCAGTATCCCGAGGGGCCTCCCTTTGAGATCGAGGTCGGCCGCCCCCTGCTGCGCTATCCTAGTACGACCCGGAGCTGCCATCTTCACTGCTGGATGGATGGCTATGCCATTATCGGCCTGGGAAGGCTGGTCGAGGCCGAGTGCTGCGCCCGCGCCTATCGCCCGACACTCTCGATGCCGGTCTGGCGCTGGGCACAAGCCGCGCGCATCCGCTGCCGGCCCGCCCTGCGGCTCGGCCGCGGGATCGCTTCGGCTTCAGCCTAATCTATGCCCAGTTTTCCGACGCGGTGCGCGGCTCCGACCGGGACCGCAACCGCTTAGCCGGTACCGGTGCGGCGGTGCGCGACTTTGAGGCGAACCTGGAGGTGACCTACGTGGCCGAGGTCCGGCCAGGGTTCAGCCTGCAACCATCGATCACCCATGTCTGGCACCCCAGCGGAGATGCGCGCCGGAACGCCCTTGTGCTCGGCCTCCGCACCTACTTGCAATTCTGAGTTTGCGCCCGCGCCGAAAAGGCGGCGCAGGCTGCCGTGGCGGCTCCGAAAATGGACCTACGCAGCATCGTCGTCTCCGCGTCCGGTTGGCTAGCGTGCGCCCGGTGTTGAGCGGGGGGGTATCACGGCGACGTGCGTCACCCGGCGGGCGTCGGCGGTCCAACTGAGGCGCGCTCCTGGGAAGCTTGTCGAGCCGTCCGGACGCCGAGGGATGCAGATGCTGCTTGCTCTGTTTGCTATGAACGCGGTCGGGGAAACTCGGCTTCCGCTTGACGCTCAGACCGCCCCGGCAATCCCGAGCGCAATGGCGATGCGGCTCCGCTCAGCCAACTCCCGGTTGTCCGGCACCCGGCGCATCCGGGGACCAAACCGGCTCCCGCTGTCCTCCTCGAACATCCTCGGGAACGGTGGCCAGCTCGATCTACGCTCGGCCTCCTCGATCTCCCGGGCGGCGCACGGCTGGTTGGAGGCGTGCCTCATCATAGTCGGCTCCTCGATGGCACTGCCGGTCGCGGGAGGCGAGAGCGGGAGGATAGAACGCACTCGGGGCGGCCTGAGCCCCTTTAGAGGAGCCCGGCGTACATGCTCGATCACCCTCGTGGCAGATTGGGCCCGCCTTGATGACGCCTTCTATGGCGGAGGCCAGAGCGGACAGCTCGACGACAGGCTCGCACAGGCGGTCACCTGAGGGGGGGCGCAATCAACCTCATCGCGGGTCAGCGGACGACCCTCCCCGCTCCCGGCGGCACTTGACCCATCGCCCTCCGAGGCATAGCATTACGATATGTCCAAGCAGCCTGCCCTTCGCGCCGTTCCTCGCCCCTCGCCGGACTTCACTGACCGGGGCTACTGGGCGGGCACCATCAAGATGGCGCTCAGCCGGTTCTTTGTCCTGCAGGTGCTGCACGATGGCCCTGCGCATGGCTACGACATCGCCCGGGCAGTGGAGCGGACCACCAACGGCTGCTGCTCGCCCTCCGAAGGTGCCCTCTACCCGACGATGAGGGAGTTCGAGCAGGGCGGCTACGTCACCTCGGAGACCGAAGTCGTCTCCGGCCGCGAGCGCCGCGTCTACACGCTGACCGACAAGGGACGCGAAGCCTTCAAGGTTGGCCTCGGCGCCTGGATGGATGCCACCGCCGCCCTGACCAAGACCAGCCGTGCCGCCAAGGCCCGCGGAACGGCCAGTGAGGACTGCAAGTGCTGAGCTTTCATTTGCCTTAATACATCGCCCTCAGAGGTATTAGATAGGAGGACCAAGATGAGCTCATGTTGCTCCGCAAACCGGCGCGCCGAGGCCCCGGACGCCGTGCGCCCGAACCCTGCCTCGCTCCCGGTCGCCGTCATCGGCGGCGGCCCGGTCGGCCTTGCCGCAGCCGCGCACCTCCACGAGCTCGGGCTGGAGCCGGTTGTGCTCGAGGCAGGTCCTTCGGTCGGTACGGCGCCGCTAGCGTGGGGCCACGTCCACATGTTCTCGCCATGGCGCTACAACATCGACCGCGCCGCCCGAACTCTGCTGGAGCGGCACGGCTGGACGGCGCCGGACCCGGAGACCTTCCCGACCGGCCGTGACCTCGTCGAGGGCTACCTCGCGCCGCTCGCCGCCCTGCCGGAAATTGCAGAACGCCTGCGGCTGAACACGCGCGTCACCGGCGTCGCCCGGCTGCGCGCGGGCAAGGTCCGGAACGCCGGACGCGAGCAGCAGCCCTTCGAGGTGCGGTTCGAGGATGAGCACGGAACGCAGGGGCGGATCCTTGCGCGTGCCGTCATCGTCGCCTCTGGCACCTGGGGCACCCCAAGCCCGGCCAGTTCCTCTGGCCTGCCCGCTATCGGCGAGCGCCAGGCAGCCGGTCGGATCCGCTACGGCATGCCCGACATCCTCGGCACCGACCGCACACGCTACGAAGGCAAGCGAGTCCTTGTTGTCGGCTCCGGCCACTCCGCCATCGGCACCCTCATCGACCTCGCCTCCCTCGCCGATCAGGCGCCTGGCTCCTCCGTCCTCTGGGCAGCGCGGGGCACCGACCTGACACGGGCCTACGGCGGCGGCGCGGCCGACCAGCTGCCGGAGCGTGGCGCGCTTGGCCAGCGGCTGCGGCAGCTCGTCGAGAGCGGCACCATCGAGCTTCTGGCGCCCTTCTCCGTCGATGAGATCCAGTGTGAGTCCGGCGGGACCTTGACGGTGCAGAGCGCTGAAGGCCGTGTGGTCAAGGTCGACGAGATGGTAGTGGCCACCGGCCTGCGGCCTGACCTCAGCATCCTCGGCGAGGTTCGGCTTGACCTCGACCCGGCGCTCGAATGCCCAAGCGTGCTGGCGCCGCTCATTGACCCGAACCTGCACTCCTGCGGCACTGTCAGGCCGCACGGCGCCGAGGAACTGGCACAGCCGGATGTGGGCCTCTTCATGGCTGGGATGGCCAGCTACGGGCGGGCGCCAACCTTCCTGCTGGCGACTGGCCACGAGCAGGTCCGCTCCATTGCCGCCTTCCTCGCGGGCGACGTCGAGGCGGCGCGCCGGGTCGAACTGGACCTGCCGCAGACCGGCGTCTGCAGCTCCAGCCGCGTGCTTCCGGAGGCGGTGGACACCGCGGCATCGTGCTGCATGCCAGAGACGCCGCAAGGCGGCGGCTACGCGCCCGAGCCGGAGCTTATCGAGGACACGCCCTATTGCGGCAGCCCGGCTCGCAAGGAACTCGCCCAGGTCGAACCGGCCGAATGAGCCTAGGTACCGCAGCCGGGGGCACCGCCCCGGTGGACCCGGCCGCCAGTCGTCCGCGGCTGGTGGTTGTGTCGGCAATCGGCGTGGCGCAGATCCTCGCCTGGGGTAGCAGCTACTACCTGCCCGCCGTCCTGGCTGGGCCGGTCGTGGCCGACACCGGGTGGCCGCTCGCCTGGGTGGTGGGGGCACTGTCCGTCGGTCTGCTGGTTTCGGGCCTGGTCTCGCCACGCGTCGGGCACATCATCGAGCGCCATGGCGGTCGCCCCGTTCTGGCCGCCAGCGCCGTCCTGCTCGCCGTCGGCCTGCTGGGCCTTGCCCTGGCGCCCAACCTTCCGCTCTTCGTCGCGGCCTGGGTGGTCATCGGGTTCGGGATGGGTGCCGGTCTCTACGACCCTGCCTTTTCCGCACTGGGTCGGCTCTACGGCGAGGACGCGCGGCCGGTCATCACCCAGGTCACCTTGTTCGGCGGCTTCGCCAGCACCGTCTGCTGGCCGCTGACCGCGTTCCTCGCCGCACACCTGGGCTGGCGCGGCGCCTGCCTGACCTATGCGGCGCTGATGGTCGCGGTGGTGATGCCCCTTTACCTGCTCGCCCTGCCGCGCGAGGCAGAGCGGCCGCCGAAGCCTGCCATGGCGGGTTCGCCGCCACCCGGGCACGTGCGTCCGGACCAACGTGCCGCCTTCCTCCTGCTCGCGGCGGGCTTCACCCTGGCCTACGGCACCATGACCATCATCGGCGTGCACCTCCTCATGCTGCTGCAATCTCAAGGGCTGGCCCTCGCGGCGGCGGTCGGCCTCGGCACGTTGATCGGTCCTGCTCAGGTCGGCGGACGCATCCTCGAGATGGCCTTCGGCAAGAAGACCCACCCCGTCTGGAGCCTGGTCGCCTCCTCGGTCCTGGTCGCGGTCGGCCTCGGCTTGCTGGTCGGGGTGCCGGGCATCGCGGCGGCCAGCATCGTTCTCTACGGCATGGGCAGCGGTATCCGTTCCATCGCCCGGGGGACCGTGCCGCTCGCGCTGTTCGGCCGCGAAGGCTATGCCATCCTCATGGGCCGCCTGGCGCTGCCGACCTTGCTTGCCACGGCGGCGGCACCCTTGATTGGAGCTTGGCTGCTGGACAGCATGGGTCCCCATGGGACGCTCGCCGTTCTATGCGGGGCCGCCCTGGTGAATGTAGCGTTGGTGCTGCCACTTGTGCCAATGGCGCTCAAGAACCGGTAGGTGCGGTAGCCCACATGCACGGACTGGGGCCAAGCCGGGCGCTGGCCGCCGCCGGGCTTTGAACTGGCGCCGCAAGTGCTTCGCGTTTTAGATGCTCCGGGAGGCGCTGGCAGGATGGGCCATGGCCGATTTTTGGGTCGCCGAACGCTTGTTGCGGCTGCAATTGCAATGCCGCGGCTTGGACGCGCGGCGTTGCCGGTCCGCTTCGGGCTCACTCCGGTCTTCCTAGACTCGGACCTGGCGCTCCTGCGGGACCTCGGGAGGCATCTCGAGACAGCTCTCGGTTCTCCGGTCCAGCTGGTGAAGCGCCGCACTTACCAGGAAATCGTGGCCATGCTTCTGGCGGGGCAGCTCGACGCCGCCTGGATCTGCGGCTTCCCCTATGTCCGCCATGCCGACCGGTTGTCCCTGCTGGCTGTGCCGCTCCACCGCGGGCGCCCGCTCTATCAATCCTACCTCATCAGCGACGCGAGCCTGGGCGCGTCCACGATCGACGACCTACGCGGCCTTTCCCACGCATTCTCGGATCCGGACAGCAACTCCGGCTTCCTGGTGACGCGCTGGCTCCTGGCCGCCCGTCACGAAAGGCCCGAAGGCTTCTTCAATCGGCCCTTCTTCGCCTACGGCCACCGGAACGTCCTGCGGGCCGTAGGCGCTGGCTTGGCCGAAAGTGGTTCGGTGGACGGCTACGTCTGGGAGACGGTTGCCGACCGTGAACCGGCCCTGACATCCGGCACCAGGGTCATCGGACGCTCGGATTGGCACGGCTTCCCTCCCATCTGTTGCCTGTCCGAGAACCGGGACGGTCCTGCGGCACAGGGTCTCGCCACGGCATTCATCGAGATGGCCGAGAGCGCCTCCGGAAGGCGGATTCTCAAAACCCTCCAACTCGGCGGCTTCATTCCTGGCGAACCATCCCTGTACGACGGCATCGCCCGCATGGCGGCAACCGTGGAGTCCCCAACATGACACCACCCGGCGCGCTCGATCCGCGGCGCTGGCCGCTGGCCGTCCGGGTGCCGCTGATTGTCGCCATGCTGGTCGCGGGCGTGGCCCTCGCCACGGGGCAGGCCGTTCTGTCCCGTCTCGCACGCGACCAGGAGCGCCACCTGTCGGAACTGGCCTCCGCCTTCCTAGACGGCCTGGCGACTGCAGTGCAGCCCGCTGCCGCGAGAGCCGACATCTGGGAAGCGTTCGACGCCCTCGACCGCGCACGCGCGAGATACGGCGCCCTCCGACCGATGCTGTTCGCGGTCCTTCTGCCGGACGGGACGGTCCTGGCGTCGGCGGAGCCCCGCAGCATCCCGAGCGGTACTAGGCTCGCTGCGGCTCTCGCTGCACAGGCCGATGCCGCAGCGGCTGCCGGAAGGCCGGTGCTCGACGCAGATGCCGCGACCGCCGTTCTGGCGCGTGACCTTGCCGAAGGCGACGTGCCCTTGGGCCGCATCGTCGCCCAGGCCGACATCGGACCGCTCCTGGCCGAGCGCCGGGCTGTAGTCCGGACACTTGTTCTCGCCAACGGGGCGTTCGCCCTGGTCTTCGCGGCTGCAGGAGTTCTGCTTGTTCGCCACCTTCTCGCGCCCGCCGACCTCGTGCGGCGGCGGCTGACCGAAGCAGCTCGCAGCGGGCGGCCGGTTCCGGTGGATGAGACGGTTGGAATCGGCCCGGAGCACGCGGCCCTCCTGGCTGCCTGGAACAGGGCCGCGGCGGCGTCCGCCGAACGCGAAGCCATGGCGGCCCGGCTCGCCAAGGAGGAGCGCCACGCGCAGGTGGGCCGCCTCGCCGCCGCCATGGCTCACGAGGTCAACAACCCCCTTGGCGGACTAATCACGGCCGTTGACACGCTGAGCGACCACGGCGACGACCCCGCGGTGCGCGCGGAGGCCCTCGGCCTGCTCAGGCGCGGCCTGGGCGACATCCGCAACGTCGTCAGGGCTGGCCTGGTCACCTGGCGAGGCGCCCCCGGCACCGCGGCGCTGGCGGCGCAGGACTTCGAGGATCTCCGGCTGCTCATACGCCACGAGGTGGCGCGCCGCGGACTTTCCCTGGACTGGCAGAACGAGTTACCCGGCAAGGTTGCCGTGGACCGAACCCTGGCGCGCCAAGTGGCCCTCAATCTCCTGCTGAACGCCGCCGCGGCCTCTCCGCCGCAGGGCACGCTTCGCTTCCGGGCGAGCGAACTGGACGGCGGGGGCGCGGTTGTCGAGGTAACCGATGCCGGACCCGGCCTGCCGTCTGCCGTCGAGGCCTTGCTGGATGCACGCGACGGGCCGCCGCCCGAGGATGGCGGCCTTGGTCTCTGGACGGCGGTCCGCTTGGCCCGAAGCCTCGGTGGCCGCATCGCCCGGCTGCCCTCCGACACCGGCACCCGCCTCGTCGCCGAATTGCCCGCGGCGCCTGCCCCGATGGAGGCCGTCCATGCCCTCTGAACGCGGCCGCATCCTGCTCGTGGAGGACGACGCGGTCATGGGCGGCACCCTGGCGCAGCGGCTCAGGCTGGAGGGCTACGCCGTCGAGTGGGCGCATGGTGCCGTCGAGGCCGCCGCGGCGCTCGCTCGCCGCGTCCCCGACCTCCTGCTGTCCGACCTGCGCCTGCCGGACGGCTCCGGCGAGGAGCTATTCCTTGCCCACCGGGAGCGCCTGGCCGGGACGCCCGCCCTGCTGATGACTGCATACGCCGGAATCGACCAAGCTATCCGGCTCCTCAAGGCTGGCGCGGACGACTTTCTGGTCAAGCCGGTCGAGACTGCCGACCTGCTCGGCCGCATCGAGGCGCTCGTTGCCCGCAAGCTCGTCGCGCCCGAGGACGCCGTCCTCGGCCCCTCGGCCGCGATACGCCGGGTCGAGACCGTCCTGCGCCGCGCCGCCTCGAGCGACAGCACGTCGTTGCTGCTTGGGGAGACCGGCACGGGAAAAGAGGTCGCCGCCCGGCTGCTGCACGCCCTATCGCCCCGCGCCCGGCTGCCTTTCGTTGCTGTCAACTGCGCCGCGATCCCGGCCGACCTCCTGGAAAGCGAAGTCTTCGGGCACGAGCGCGGCGCGTTCACGGGCGCGGCCTCGCGGCGAGAGGGCTATGCGGAGCGCGCGGGAGGAGGAACGCTGTTCCTCGACGAGGTAGCCGAACTCCCGCCGCAGCTTCAGGCAAAGCTCCTTCGCCTGCTGGAGGCACGCGAGTTCAACCGGGTTGGCGGCAACACGGTCCTACCCTTCAAGGCGAGGACGATCGCCGCCACGAATGCGGACCTGGACGCCCGCGTGCGCGACGGCCGCTTCCGCGAGGACCTGCTGTACCGGCTCGACGTCATCCGGGTCGAGATCCCGCCGCTGCGCGCACGGCCGGAGGATGTCGTCCATCTGGCCCGCCATTTTCTTGAAAGCGCCTCCGGCCGATCGCCCCGGCCCCTGCGCGGCTTCGACGAGCAGGCGGTGAAGGCGATGGAGACGCACGCCTGGCCGGGCAACGCCCGGGAGCTGCGAAACCGGGTGGACCGCGCGGTGGCGCTGGCGGACGGGCCCTGGATCGGCGCCGCCGACCTTTTTCCGGACCGCAGGGAGACGACGGCTTCCGAGGACGCCGCGACGACGCTCGCCGAGGTCCTCGTGGCCGCCGAACGCCGCGCCGTCGCCAGCGCCCTCGATGCAACCGGCTGGGACGTTGGCGCGGCCGCGGCGCGCCTTGGCGTCGGTCGCTCCACCCTGTTCGAGAAGGTCCGCCGCCTTGGGCTCGTGCGGCCGGTCGAGACCAGCGCGAGTCCAGCTTCCGGGACTGGCTGAGCCCTCGCGGTCCGGACGGCGGGACTGCGCCACATGTTGCACGCACTGAACTTCGGCCCTGTTTCGGCCTTTCGCCTGCCCTTTGGCCATGCTGCGGCCCGCAACTGCCTGTCCTGCCGGTCTGGCACGAACGCTGCACTTCCCATCCCGATCGAGGGAGGGCCAGTCATGTCGGGTTGCAACAAGGTCGCGGAGGCGGGACGCCGCTTCTTCCTGGGCCGGGGAGCGCTCGCAGCGGCCGGTGCCGCCGCCGTAGCCGCCGCACCGGCGGCACCGGCCAAGGCCGCCCCGGCGCTGGCCCAGGTCACCTATCCGCGCGCCAAGCTGGCCAACATCCGCGACCTCAAACCCAACGAGCCGCTGGACATCGCCTACCCCGACGCGGACAGCCCCGGCGTGTTGCTCAAGCTGGGCACCCGCGTTGAGGGCGGTGTCGGACCGGACGGCGACGTCGTGGCCTACTCGACCCTCTGCCCGCACAAGGGCTACCCCATGTTCTACCGGACCGACGACCGGACGCTGAACTGCCCCGGGCACTACAGTCGCTTCGACTGCGAAAAGGGCGGGCTGCAGGTCTGGGGGCACGCGACCCAGAACCTCGCCCAGTACCGCCTGCGGGTCGACGGCAACGGCGACATCCAGGCCGAGGGCGTGGACGAGCTCATCTACGGCCGCCACTCCAACGTGCTCGGCTGAGGGGGAGCGGACATGGCCTACAAGCGCAATATCGACCGCCTGCCGATTCCGCCGCGCGACGCGCGGGTGAACAACGTGACCTGCCACTTCTGCATCGTGGGCTGCGGCTACAAGGCATACACTTGGCCGATGAACCGGCAGGGCGGCCCGGCGCCCGGCGAGAACGCTTACGGCGAGGACCTGCGCGGCCAGCAGGGCGCTGATAGCGCCGGTTGGGTGGCGCCCTCGATGTACAACGTGGTCAAGCAGGACGGACGCGACGTCCAGATCGTCATCAAGCCCGACCACGACTGCGTCGTGAACTCCGGGCTCGGCTCCATCCGCGGCGCCCGCATGGCGGAGGTGTCTTACTCCGCCGTCACCGGCACGCAGCAAGCGCGCCTTACCGACCCCCTCATCTGGCGCTACGGCACCATGTCACCGACGTCCTGGGAGGACAGCCTCTCGCTCGTCGCCGAAGTCACCCGGCGCGTGGTCGAGGAGCAGGGCGAGGACGGGCTCATCGTCTCCGCCTACGACCACGGCGGCGCCGGGGGCGGCTACGAGAACACCTGGGCCACCGGCAAGCTCTACTTCGAGAGCATGAAGGTGAAGAACATCCGGATCCACAACCGGCCCGCCTACAACTCGGAGGTCCACGGAACCCGGGACATGGGCGTCGGCGAGCTGAACAACTGCTACGAGGACGCGGAGCTCGCGGACACCATCTTCGTCGCCGGGGCCAACAGCCTCGAAACGCAGACAAACTACTTCCTGAACCACTGGGTGCCGAACCTGCGCGGGACCAGCCTCGACAAGAAGAAGCAGGAGCTGCCGAACGAGCCGCACGCGGCGGCCCGCGTCATCATCGTGGACCCGCGGCGCACGGTCACCATTGCCGCCTGCGAGGCGGAGGCAGGCAAGGACAACGTCCTGCATCTGCAGATTAACAGCGGCACCGACCTCGCGCTGTTCAACGCCTTGTTCACCGAAATCGCGTCGCGCGGCTGGGTGGACCGCTCCTTCATCAATGCGAGCACCACCGGCTTCGATGCCGCCGTGGCGGGCAACCGGACCTCGGTGGAGGACGCAGCCCGCATCACCGGCCTGTCGGTGGCGGACATCCGTAAGGCGGCGTCGTGGATCGCGGAGCCCAAGCAGGGCGGCGCCCGGCGCCGGACGATGTTCGCCTACGAGAAGGGCATCATCTGGGGCAACGACAACTACCGAACCAATCAGGCCATGGTGAACGTGGCGCTGGCCACCGGCAACATCGGCCGTCCGGGCGGCGGCTGCGTGCGCCTCGGCGGCCACCAGGAGGGCTACGCCCGGCCGTCTGACGCCCATGTCGGCAGACCTGCCGCCTACGTCGACCAGCTACTCATCCAGGGCAAGGGCGGCATCCACCACGTCTGGGGCTGCGACCACTTCAAGACCACGCTCAACGCTGGCGAGTTCAAGCGGACCTACCAGCGCCGCACGAACATGGTGAAGGAGGCGATGGACAGCGTCCCGGCCGGTGACCGCCCGGCTCAGGTCGAGGCCATCATGAAGGCTATCCGTGCTGGCGGGCTGTTCACGGTGAACGTGGACATCGTGCCGACCCAGATAGGATCCTGCGCGCATGTGGTCCTGCCCGCCGCGACGTCCGGCGAGATGAACCTGACCTCCATGAACGGCGAGCGCCGCATGCGGCTAACCGAGCGCTACATGGACCCGCCCGGCCGGGCGATGCCCGATTGCCTAATCGCGGCCCGCTTGGCGCAGGCGCTGGAGCGCACCTGGCGCGCGGCTGGCAAAGCCGAGGTCGCCGACCGCTTCCGCGGCTACGACTGGCAGACCGAGGAGGACGCGTTCAACGACGGCTACCGCAAGCACGAAAAGGGCGGCGAGTTCGTCACCTACGCCCGGCTGCGCGCCATGGGGACCAACGGCTTCCAGGAGCCCGCTGTCGGCCTCGCCGGGACTGGGCCGGTCGCCGCCGGGACGACAACCGGCGCGACGCCGGGAATGGTCGTTCAGGGTCCGGCAATCGAGGGCGCCCGGGGCAAGGAGCCGGTGCAGCAGGCGGGACCGAACACGGGTCTATCGGCGGCGGCCGCCCCACCGTCAGGCGGCACCGAACCCATCATCGGCACCAAGCGGCTCTATGCGGACGGCAAGTTCAACCGGCCGGATGGCCGCGCAACCTTCGCTGTCGCCGAGTGGCGCGGCCTCCAGGCCGAGGGCAAGCAGGCCGAGAAGGACAAGCACCGCTTCCTGATCAACAACGGCCGCGCCAACCACGTCTGGCAGTCTGCCTACCTGGACCAGCACAACGACTTCGTCCGGGACCGCTTCCCCTACCCGTACATCGAGATGAACCCGGCCGACATGCAGGAGCTGCGGCTCAGCCCGGGCGACCTGGTCGAGGTGTTCAACGGGAACGGCGCCACCCAGGCCGTCGCCTGGCCCGAGGCGCAGGTCCGGCGGAACGAGACCTTCATGCTGTTCGCTTACCCCACCGGCGTGCAGGGCAACGTGGTCAGCAAGGCGACCAACGAGCTCATCATCCCGAACTACAAGCAAACTTGGGGCGACATCCGGAAAATCAGCGATGCACCGGCCGCCGTGCGTCACCTATCCTGGAAAACTCAGGAGTACCGGCCAGCAGGCTGAGCCAGCTCTTCTTGACAGCCTAGCCATTCGTCAGGAGACGCCAGCGTCTTTACCGGTTCCAGACACCGCAAAGCGTGAGGGCCGCCCGCTAAAGGCACCCTCACGCTGCGAGTAAGTTGCTAAGCATACAATGCTTGTCACAAGATTAACACACACAGCCGCCTTCAAACGTCGGATGACACCAGCCCTGGCGTCCCGCCGCGTATGAGGCCGCAACATGCATCCTGCCATCGCAATTGAGGCTCTTGAAAAGACGTTCCGAGCGGAACAGCGGGTACTGGATATCGCATCGCTTACCGTGACCCCTGGCGAGATGGTGGCCATTATTGGTGCGTCAGGGTCTGGCAAATCGACTCTGCTGCGTCACCTGTCAGGGCTCGTCCGCGCGGACCGCGGCGGCACAAATCGCGTCCTCGTCAACGGACGCTGTGTTCAGCAACGAGGCCAGATTGCGCGGGATGTCCGGCAGATCCGGGCCGGTATTGGCTTTGTTTTCCAGCAATTCAATTTGGTCGACCGCCTTCCAGTTCTGACCAACGTCTTGGCCGGTGCGCTGTCGCGGCTGCCTTTGTGGCGTACTCTTCCAGGTTGGTTTCCCGAATGCGAGCGAGTGCGGGCGCATCAAGCACTGAAACGGGTAGGCATAGAGGAACTTGCTCAGCAGCGTGCCTCCACTCTGTCAGGCGGACAGCAACAGCGTGCGGCCATCGCTCGGGCCTTGGTGCAAGGCGCACAGGTCATCCTTGCCGATGAGCCCATCGCGTCTCTCGATCCGGAAAGCGCCCGTCGGGTCATGCAGACGTTGGCCGATCTAAATCGTCAGGACGGCATCACGGTACTGGTGTCACTGCACCAAGTCGATGTTGCGCTGCGCTTCTGCCGACGGATAGTTGCCCTGCGTCATGGCCGTGTGGTGTTCGACGGCGCACCGAGTGAACTCAACTCGAGGGTCCTCGCGGAAGTATATGGCGGTGAACTGCCGTCTCGCGAACTGCTGCCAGTCACCACAGATGCCCTGCTGCCTGCATACGCCCGAGCGTAGGTAACTGGAGAAAACCCATGCATGCGATTTCCCGCCGCGCAGCCCTTACTGGGTTGCTTGCAGCCGCCCCCCTGACTCGAGCGGCGCAAGCGGCAGTACCGGAACTGAACTTCGGCATCATTGCCGTCGAAGGCAGTCAAAGCCTCCGGACGAAGTGGGAGCCGTTTCTCCAGGACATGGAGAAAGTAGTTGGTATTAAGGTGAATGGCTTTTACCCTTCCGATTACGCCGGTGTGGTTGAGGCGATGCGATTTAATAAAGTTCAGATTGCCTGGCATGGTAACGCCTCAGCTATTCCTGCCGTGGATCGCGCCGAAGGCGAGGTATTTGTACAAAAGACTTACGCCAATGGAGAGCTTGGCTATTATTCTATAATCATCGCCCATCGCGATAGCCCGATTAACTCCCTAGACGACATTATCCGTTCGGCGCCCGGCACGTACAATCTCGGCAATGGTGACCCGAACAGTGCATCGGGCTTCTTAATTCCTGGGTACTACGCCTGGGCTCGGAACAACGTCGACATCCGCAAACTGTTCAAAAACATTGTGACCGCGAGTCACGGCACGAACTTGCTGGCGGTGGCAAACCGGCAGGTGGATGTGGCAACCAACAACAATGAGGATCTCGAGGCATTCCGCCGAACGCAACCGGCCCGTGCCGCTTTGGTACGTGAGGTCTGGCGGAGTCCACTGATACCCGGAGACCCAATGGTATGGCGCAAGGATCTGCCTTCTGATCTCAAGCAGAAGGTACGTGCCTTCTTCCTGGAATACGGCACGGAACGTGCGGGTGCAGATACGGCACGTGAGCGGAAAGTGTTGTTTGATTTAGGAGGGTGGGGCACATTCAAGGCGTCATCGAACGCACAGCTTTTGCCCATCCGGCAGGTTCAGCAATACCGGGACCGCTTGGCGGTCGAAAACAATCCGAATCTGTCAGGTGACGATAAGGCAAAGCGGCTGCAAGACATCGACGACCGCCTGAAGGCTCTGGATCTGCAGATGGAAGATGCCAAAGCGGTGTCAAACTGATGCTGGCTCCTGCTATCTTATCTGGCAGGCCGTTCTCGTACATGCCAGGTCTTGCCCGTCTGCTCAGCTGGCTTGCAGTGGCTGCGGTATTCGCTTGGTCGTGGCACGGAGCGGAAATCAGGCCTCTCGAGCTTGCCAAATACTCCGGCAACATCGCCATTCTGGCGCGCGACTTTTTCCCGCCTGATTTCAGCGAGTGGCGCTCGTATGTCTCAGGCATGCTGCTGACCGTTCAAATAGCCGTCTGGGGCACTGGACTTGCAGTCGTGTGTGCTGTTCCACTGGGCCTTCTGTGCGCTGGAAACATCGCCCCCTGGTGGATCACGCAACCGACTAGGCGGATCATGGATATCTGCCGCTCGATCAACGAACTGGTATTCGCCATGTTGTTCGTCGTGGCCGTAGGCCTCGGCCCGTTTGCCGGTGTGCTTGCGCTCTGGGTTCATACGACCGGCATCCTTGCAAAGCTGTTTGCAGAAGCCGTCGAAGCGATTGATGCAAGCCCGGTCGAGGGCATCAGGGCCACCGGTGCCCGTCATATTGAAGAGATAGTGTACGGTGTGATTCCGCAAGTGATGCCGCTGTGGGCTAGCTTTTCCCTCTATCGCTTTGAAAGTAACGTGCGGTCCGCGTCGGTCATTGGTCTGGTTGGCGCAGGCGGTATTGGGCAAATCTTATGGGAGATTATCCGGGCATTTGAGTTTCAGCAAACATGCGCCATTATGATTATTATTGTTGTGAGCGTCAGCCTTATTGATGCAATATCTCAACAAATTCGCAGAGCTTTCATTTAGTACGGCGACGCATTCAAATTTGCAGGCGACATCAGGGCTGATGAACTCCCAAATGACCGAGCCCACGTAAAACGATGATGCAGCGGTACTGCCAAGGTGAAATTATCTGACTGCATGGCACTCCCCCTGAGGCCATGCAGTTAGGGGCCGCTCCATGGCTTACCCCGAGCCAGGAGCCCAAGGGCGGCCCACCTCTTTATCAAAAAGGCGCGGCGGGCAGAGCCCGCGCACAGGTCGAAAATCGGGGGGGGGGGGCAGCGCGCCTGCGCACGGTCCCCTCTCTGGCCGCCGCAAAAAGAGCAGGTCTTCAGGGATCTAGGCGATGCCACTCCACCTAGGTTGTAACTTCACTTGCACCGCAAAATTCTTCGCCTTGCTGCAAAGTGGCCACGCTCCCGCTGGCCGACATGCCCAGCTCTCGCCTCAAGAAGCTTGCACACAGTGCCTGATACACCGACACAGATGTAAAGCGCACCTTGTCTTGCGGTCAGTCAGGGGACGATACGGCCACTCTATATATCGCCTGCATCTTCTGAATGCGTTGCTGCACTAGTACGGCATCACTTAGGCCCGTCAGTCTGAAGCCCGGACGCGGAGGCATGCGGCGATTTGCCTCGTCAGGTGAACCTCAACAATAACGGGGCGTGGACCACGCACTCCTCGTCACCGCCCTGGTCGGCGGCGTTTCCCTTTTCTACGCCACTGTCGGGCAGGCGGGCGGGACGGCGTTCCTCGCCATCATGGCGTTCGCTCTGTTCCCGGCGGCTGAGATGCGCGCGACGGCCCTCCTGCTGAATATCTTGGTCGCGGCCTATGCCACCTGGAGGCTGCATCAAGGCGCGACGCTCGAATGGCACCTCCTGGCGAAGTTCACGCCCCCGTCTCTGGTGACCGCCTTCCTCGGCGGGCTGCTGGTGGTCGAGGGACGCGCTTACTTCGCCCTGACAGGGCTGCTGCTCGTCCTGGCCGCCGGGCTGATGCTGCTCCGGCGAACAGCAGACACGGTCGGGAACGGAGACGTTCGTCTCGCCCCGGCCGCGACAGCGGGCGCAGGGGTCGGTTTCGTCTCGGGGTTGACGGGCGTCGGCGGCGGGGTGTTTCTGACCCCGCTCGTTATCGTCCTCGGCTCGACGTCGCCTCGGCATGCGGCCGCGCTGGCACCCCCGTTCATCCTCTGCAATTCCGCCCTGGCGCTTTTGGGCGTCCTCCTGGCCGGGCAGCGCCCCGCCGAGGGGACGTCCTTCTACGCGCTTGGGGCGCTTGCGGGTGCCGTCCTTGGTACCGCCTTCGGCCAGCGCTGGATGTCACAGCGCGCCACGCGCATTGTCCTGGCAGCCATCCTGCTCGTCGCCGGGGTCCGCCTGCTGCTCAGGTGAAGCGGTGCCGTCACCGCCGCGACCTTCGGCGCATCAGGTGGATGCCGTCACGTAGCATGGAGACGACGCAGTCCTCGCCAGGCGCGAGGCCGTTGCGACGGGCCGCGTGCAGCGACATGGCGAAGGACAGGGTGCTGCCTCCCGGGTCGCCGACGTCGAGCGTGACGCGCGCCTCCTCGCCGAGCGCCAGTAACTCGACGACCCGACCGGGAACGGGGTTCTCACGCTCGCCAGCAGACGGGCGGCCGCGACGGTGCAGGACGACGGCCGCACCCGGCACCAGCCAGTCCACCGGCTCGCCTGGCGCAAAGTCTGGGGCGTGCGTCGCCTCAAGGATTCGATCGCCCCAACACAGGAAGGTCGCGCCTGCGGCCGGGTCGTGCCGCTCGACGGCGCCTCGGAAGAGGTTCCGCAAGTCGAGCAGGCGGGCGACCTCGGCAGTTGCTGGTCGCGCCAGCAGCTCGGCCGCCGGGGCTGTCTGCAGCCCGCGCCCGTGGTGGACGACGCAGATCCGGTCGCCGAGCGCGGCCGCCTCCTCGAGATCGTGCGTGACCAGAAGGACGGGGATGGAGAGCACTCGGCGTAGCGCCGCCAGCTCCTCCTGCAAGCGCCGCCGCGTGGCACGGTCGACTGCGGAGAACGGCTCGTCGAGCAGCAGGACGGCGGGGTCGCGGGCCAGCGCCCGAGCGACCGCGACGCGCTGCTGCTGGCCACCCGACAGCTCCGCCGGGCGGCGCCCCTCCAGGCCCGCGAGGCGCACAAGGGCGAGCAGCTCCCGGGCCCGGCCCTCACGCGCTCCCCATGGGCGATGACCCATGGCGGCCACGACATTGCCGAGCGCGGTCATGTGCGGGAACAGCGCGTAGTCCTGGAACACCAGGCCGACGGCGCGTCGGTGCGGCGGCAAGTCCACGCCCGCGGCGGTGTCCAGCCACGCCGCCCCGTCGCAGCAGACCTCGCCCGCCTGCGGCCGGTGCAACCCAGCGACGCAGCGGAGCGCGGTGGACTTCCCTGCCCCCGACGGGCCGACGAGCGCCAGGATCTCGCCTGGCGCGCAGGCGAGGTCGAGGTCGAGCGGGATGGGCTCGGCTGCGCGCAGCCGAGCCGACAGCCCCGTCCCAGCGCCGTAGTCAGGCATCGCGCTTGCGCCTTCCGACTCGACGTGAGAGGGCGCCCGTCAAGCCGAGCGCTGCGATAGAGACGGCGAGCAGCACCGCCGACATCGCGCCCGCGGCGCCCTCGTCGAAGGCCTGCACACGGTCGTAGATGGCGATGGCTACGGTCCTGGTCTCGCCGGGGATGCTGCCGCCGACCATCAGCACGACGCCGAACTCGCCGAGCGTGTGCGCGAAGGCCAGGACGGCGGCCGTGGCGATGCCAGGCCAGGCGAGCGGCAGCTCAACGCGCAACAGCACCCTCCAGGGCGGCATGCCGGAGACGGCACCTGCCTCGCGCAGCCCGGGCGGCACGGTGGCGAAGCCGTTCTGTACCGGCTGCACGGCGAAGGGCAGGTTGACGAGAACCGAAGCGAGCAGCAGCCCCTCGAAGGAGAACGCGAGCCCATGGCCGAACAGCGCCTCCCAGCCCTGCCCCAGCGGCGAGCGGTTGCCGAAGGCGAGGAGGAGATAGAAGCCGATGACAGTCGGTGGCAGGACGAGCGGCAGCGCGACGGCGGCCTCGACCACGGACCGGCCGGGGAAGCGCCGCAACGCCAGGGTTCGCCCGAGCCAGACGGCGACCGGCAGAAGGATTGCAAGCGTCCAAAGGCCGAGCGAGACGGAGAGCCGGAGCGCCGTCCAGTCCACGCCAGTCACTCGCCCGGCAAGACAAAGCCGTAGCGCCGCATAACCTCGCGGGCGGCGTGTTCCTGCATGTAGGCGTAGAGGCGCTCGGCGCCGGGACCAGCGCGACGCGTGAGGACCATGCGCTGCTGGAGTGGCTCATGGAGGCTGTCCGCCAGGAGGGCGTGGGCGCCGCGGTCGCGCGTCCCAGGGGCGAGGACAAGGGAGTAGGCGACGATGCCGCCCTGGCTGCCCCCGGCGATCGCGAACTGCGCGGCCTGGGAGACATTCTCGCCGAGCACCAGGCGCGGCTGGATGCGGTCCCAGAGGCCCGCCTTGCGGAGGGCCTGCTCGGCGGCCCGGCCATAGGGCGCGTGCTCGGGGTTGGCGATGGCGAAGCGGGTCATGCGGCCCGCGTCGAGCGCCTCGCGGATGGCGTCCATGCCCACCTCGGTGCGGAGCGGCGAGCCGGGCGGGCTGAAGAGGGCGATGCGCCCGATGGCGTAGAGCTCGCCCCGATCGCGGGTGAGCCCGGCCTCCGCGAGGCGGAAGACGAACCCCTCGTCGGCCGACAGGAACATCTCCACCGGGCTGCCCTGCTCGATCTGGCGAGTAATGTTGCCAGAGGAGCCGAAGGAAACGCGGACGGCCTGGCCCGTCTCGGCCTGGAACATGCGGGCAACCTCCTCCAGTGCGAACTGCAGGTCGGCCGCAGCCGCGACGACGGGCGGGTCGGCGGCACGGGCGCGACGGCATGGGACCGCGAGGAGCGCCGCCGAGGCGGTAAGGAGGGCGCGGCGCCCGACCGGATGATCCATGGCAGTGCTCCGAGCGATATTCCCGCGCGACTATATCGACTGCTCGTGCTCGTGGAAGAGGGAGACCGCCCGGCGCGGATCAGGTCGAGGCTGGCTTAGGCCGTCCGGAGCGGGGTGCCGTAGCTGAGCGCTCGCTGAGCTGGGGAGCGAGCGCCTCCCGTATCGCCGTGAGTTCAGTGGTACCTGCCTCGGCCGCGAGCCGCTCGAGACGGCGGTAGGCGGCGAGGACGGTGACGCCCAGCGGGGTCAGCGAGGCTCCGCCGCCGCCCGTCCCTCCCTTCGCCGCCTCAACAAGAGGGTCACGGAAAGTGCCGTTCATGGCCTCGACGAGGAACCAGGCGCGCTTGTAGCTCATGGCCATTCGCCGCCCCGCTGCGGCGATTGAGCCGGTGTCACGGATGCCCTCGAGCAGCTCCGCCTTGCCCGGCCCCATGGCGGGAGGCCCGCCCAGTGGGTCGGGCAACAGGACACGCAGCTGGAGCCCAAGCGGCCGCTCTGGTGGCGACTTCGTCATGCCGATAGCAAAGCACGGTGGGTCCATGCCGCCCAGTCAGCCCTCTCGGCCGAGCCACTGCAGGATTGCGAGCCCGGCGAGCGTGACCACCGCAAGATGCCCGAAAGCGAGCCCCCAGCCGAGCACCCCGTCACCGCCAGCGAGGTCGAGTAACCAGCCGACCCCAAGCGGACCGAGGAGGCCGCCAGCGTAGCCAGCCATGCTGTGCAGCCCCATGGTGGCACCGCGCAGCTGCTTGTTGGCCGCCTGCACGGTCCCGGCGGTCAGCGCCGAGCTGTCGAGGTAGATGGCGACATTCCAGAGCAGCACGGCAGCGGCCGCCAGCACGACGGAGACGCCGGTCGTCCACCCCGTAGCCAGCGACAGCGCGGCCGCGGCCGTCATCGCCCAGAGCACCACCCTCCCCCGACCGTACTTCTGCGCGGTCTCGTTCCCGGTAACGGAGACCGCGACGCCTGCGAGGCCCGCCGCGGTGAACAGGACGGCGGGCGACGGCATCCACGCGGGCGCACCCAGCCGGGCCTCCGTCGCAGCCAGGAAGGACACCGCCCAGCCGCGCAGAGCGGCCAGCTCCCAGGTGTGGACGGTGTAGCCGACGATCCAAGCCATCGCCCGCCGGTTGCGGAACACCGGCCGGAAGTCGAGGAGCGTCCTGCGCGGCCCGGCACCTGGCCGAGGCGGCAGGTCACGGGGCATCATTGCGGCAGCGATGGCGAAGGCATTTGCTGCCGAAAAGGCGCCGAACAGGAAGGCGGCGCTCGGCCCGGCCAGAGCGTCGAACAGGCTGGCGGCGGCGAAGGAGACGGCGCCTGCGATGCCTACCCCGGCTGCGTGCCAGGAGACGGCCCGCGACTGCGCTGCTCCCTCAAGCGGGTCGGCGATGGCTTTGAGGCCGGGCATGTAGGCGCCCGCCCAGCCAACGCCCGCCAGCGCCCGCATCAGCATCCCGGACCAGAACCCGTCGGCCAGGAAGGCGAAGCCGAGGTGCGACAGCGCGGTCAGGCCGGTGCCGACGAGGTAGACGCGGCGCGCAGGGACGCGGTCTGTCAGAGCCAGGAGCACCGGGACGGCGGGCACGTAAGCGGCGAAAAAGATGCCAACAAGCCACCCTGCCTCAGCCTTTGAAAGGTGCCAGTGCTCGATGTAGCCGGGCAGCAGGGCTGGGAGCGTGAAGGCGCCGATCTGCGTTAGCACCTTCGCGGCCACGATGGCGGCGACGAAGCTCCGGCTGCCCGGAGTAAGGGCGGTTCGCCCAGCCTCCCTCATGGGGCAGCCGCTTTCCCGTCCCCGGAGGGATGCGCCGCCTGGCTTGCGGTGGCTGGCAGCATCGAGCACCTTGGCGTGGACGAGGCACCGTAACGACGTTGTCGCAATATGCGAAGGCGATGGCCCGCTGTGCGCTGTCGCCCTTTCCGGCGTCAGCCGCCCTCGTTCGGGTCCGTGCTGTCTCCCTCACCGAGCGCGCGCTGCAGGAGAACCGTGTCGAGCCACCTGCCATGCTTGCGGCCGACCGAGCGGAGGGTGCCCACAAGGCGGAACCCGAATGCTTCGTGCAGGCGCACCGAGGCCAGATTTGCACTGTCCCCGACGACTGCCACCATCTGCCGCACCCCAAGGGCCTCACACTGTGTGAGCAGCTCCGCGAGCAGAAAGCGGCCGATGCCACGGCCGTTGACGTCCTGCCGCACGTAGACGGAGTTCTCCGCGGTGTTCCTGTAGGCGGCGCGCGGCCGGTAGGCGCTGGCATAGGCGTAGCCGAGGACTGCGCCGTCGCTGCCCTCGGCGACCAAGTAGGGCAACCCGCGGGCGACGACCTCCGCCCGCCGCCGCCGCATCTCCTCGACACTGGGCGGGTCGGTTTCGAATGACCCGGTCCCGTGCAGGACGTGATGGCCGTAAATCGCGGCGATGGCGCCGATGTCGTCCTCCGCCGACGGCCTGACGCGGATGCTGTCAAGTTGCCCTGGTGTGGGGGCGAGGTCCGGTGTGTTCATGCCTGCAAGACTGCCGCCACCGGCTCGCGGCCGAAAGGATATTTTTGTGATCCGCCGCATCAGGATAAGTTTTCTGCATGCACTACCCGAGCCTCCGCCAGCTGCGGACCTTTCTCTCTGTCGTCGAGACCGGAGGCGTCACCGCCGCCGCCCAGGGCCTCGGCCTGACCCAGCCCGCAGCCAGCCAGCAGCTCCGCGAGCTGGAGCGCATCATGGGCGTCCGGCTGCTCGAGCGGGTCGCTGGGCGGGCGGTGCCAACAGCCGCCGGGCGGGCCCTCGTTGAACCAGCCCGGCGGGCGCAGGCCGCGGTCGAGGACGCCAGGGCGGTGGCTGTGGCGCACCGGTCCGGCGAGGCCGGGCACGTCCGTCTCGGCACCGGCGCCACGGCCTGCATCCACTTCTTGCCGCCAGTGCTCGCGGAGCTGAACGAGCGCATGCCCGGCCTCGAGGTCATCATCGCGACCGGCAACACCCCGGACATCCTGCGCCGGGTCGAGGGGGGCGACCTGGATGCGGCGCTGGTCACCCTTCCAGCGGCGCTCGGCCGTTCGCTCACCGCGACCCGGGTCGCCACCGACGCCTTGGTGGCACTCCTCCCGGAGGGCATGGCGCCCCAGGGGCGCCCCGCGCTGACCGCGGCAGATCTCAAAGGGCTGCCCCTCATCCTGTACGAGGCGGGCGCGAATACCCGAGCCATCATCGACACCTGGTTCCGTCGAGCGGGCCTTGTTCCCCGTCCCATCATGGAGTTGGGCAGCGTCGAGGCCATCAAGGTTCTGGTCGCGGGCGGGCGCGGCTGCTCGGTTCTGCCCTCGCTGGCACTCGGCGGCGACGTCGCGGGCGCCGTGGTGCGGCCTTTGCGTCCGGCCCTCGCACGGCAACTCGCAGTCGTGGTTCGCAAGGAGAAGGTCGTCGACCGCGGCCTTGCGCGTTTGCTTGGCGCCCTGAAGATTGCGGGCGGCCAGTAAGGTCTAGTGAACAGCGGATAATGACCGGAAGCCGCCTGGCCGCTTTCAAGCCCCAATCGTGAGAAGCGGACGTCGGGCTGGCGACGGGCGCCTGAACTATGCCCCGAAGTGGGTCACGGAGCTCTACTACGATGCGCAGGTGGCGCCGGGGCTGAACGTCGTGCTCAACTACCCATTGACCGTTAACCCGCCTACAACGCTGACCGCGGGCCTGTGAACATCATCGGGCTCCGCACCCGCATGGCGTTCTGATGCGGCCGCTCACCCGAAAGGCCGACGGCACCCTTCGAGCACCGTCGGTGACAAACCCACCAAGGAGTCGCTCTTGATCACTGCCTTCGCGGTGCAGGAGGGCGTGCTGGGCCCCCTTGCCAGCCTCAGCCCTGAAGCGCTGCCCAACGATGTCCTTTGGGTCGATCTGCACAATCCGACCCGTGACGAAGAGATTGCTGTTGAACGCCTGCTCGGCGTCGGCGTCCCCACCCGGGAGGAGATGGCCGAGATCGAGGAGAGCTCTCGCCTCTACGAGGACCGGGGCGCGATGGTGATGACGGCCGTGGTCGTGACCGGCATCGCCGAACACCGCCGTCCCAGCACCGCCGAGGTCACCTTCGTCCTCACTCCCAAAACCCTGGTGACGGTGCGCTACGCCGACCCCCTACCGTTCCGCACCTTTGCCGCAAAGTGCCGCCGCGATCCCGGCGCGCACGACAGGAGCGAGTTGGTCTTCCTCTCCTTGGTCGAGAACATCGTGAACCGGCTCGCCGACATCCTGGAGGGGACCGACGCTCAGTTGGACGCACTCTCGGAGCGGGTGTTCGAAAGTGATGGAGCCGCGGATGAGAAGGCAGGTGCGTCCAAGACGGGGTCGATCAACCACACGAGCGGCCGCCCGGCCCGCGCCGATTTGCAGGCCGTGGTCAAAAGCCTCGGCCGGACCAACTCGCTGGTGGGCAAGCTGCGCGAGAGCCTGCTCAGCATCGGGCGCATGTTGGCCTACTTTCGTCAGGGTATGGGCGACCGTCTGAAGGATGGCGCCAGGGCGCGGTTGCGCACCCTCGACCGCGACGTGGCCTCCCTCACCGAGTACGACACCCAACTCTCCTCCGAGATCGGCTTCCTGCTTGAGGCGACCTTTGGGCTGATCGGAATTGAACAGAACAACATTATCAAGGTGTTCTCAATTGCCGCAGTGCTGTTCCTGCCCCCGACCCTAGTGGGCACAGTTTACGGCATGAACTTCGAGCACATGCCAGAACTGCACTGGCTCTTCGGCTATCCCTTCGCGCTGGTGCTCATGGTTGCCTCCGCTGTCGCACCCTACTACTGGTTCAAGCAACGTGGCTGGCTCTGACCGGTGGCAACTTATTGGCCGTCCTCCTCCGGACGGGACTCGAAATGCCGGGCGGCATCCTCGGACGGCGGACCGGCCCGAGCCACCCTGCGCCGTGGCAAGGGTTGGTCCGAAATCTCGCGGATCAGCTTGCGCCGTACCGCGGCGCCGAAGCTCTCGAACTCCTCCACGACGATGAGGAAGGCGCCGGGGCCGCCGATGACGCTCTCCTCGTAGTATCGGTCAAGCGGGACGGCTGGTGTGCGGCCGAAGGTCGGCTGGTCGTTCATGATCGGCAGGCCGTTGATGGTGATGCCTGCGTCCACGGCGCGATCGCGTGCCTCCTCGGCAGGCGGGCCGCTGTTGTTCACCCCGTCGCCGGAGACGTCGATGACCCGCCGGGTCGCTTCCCAGCGTGCCTCAGCCATGACACGCCGCGAGAATTCGATGCCGCCCGAGATGGAGGTCCATGAGAGCGACACGCGGGGAGCCCGCTCGAGCGCTTCTGCCCAGGCATCGGCGTCGGCTTGGCTGCCGATGCGGGTCCAAGGGATGACGAGCCGCTGGTACTCAATCCCCGCCCATTCGACGTAGGCCAGCCCAATCGCGCCCACGAGGCCACCTCGGATGGCTTCGACCACCCTGGGGTCGGTGATGGCGGCACGGTAGCCCTGGCGCTGGAGACGTGCCTCGTCGTCGTCGATGGAGCGCGATACGTCCACCGCGAGCACCAGGAGCACGTCGACGGCCTCGGCCTGAGCCCGCGGGCGGGTTCCGGAAGCCAAGGCAGCAGCAAGTGTTGTCCCGAAAAGTATCCGGCGCAGCACTGGTCCCTCCATCGCGCGCGGCAGAGGGACAAGATGCGCCGGTCGGCAGGCATTCTGACATCACGGCAGTGTGCGAGCTCGACTCTGGCGGGAGAAACTCCAGCTCGCAAATCCTACAGGCGTCGATCTTGCATCCCAGAATGCAGGACTGGAGCAACTCCGATCATATGGAATAAACATCGGCGCTACCGTGCCCTCCAGCCAGAGGGGTGCGAGATGCGTAGCGACCGACTAGGTTCTTACCGGCGCCAAGTGTCACCATCCGCGACTTGAGCCGGTGCGTGCGACCAGGATCTATCGGCGGATATGGCTTTGGAAAGAGGATCATGCCAGCCAGTCGCAGCACCCTGTCCGCCCTGTCGCGCATCCTTCTAACCACCTCGCTTCTGGCCCTCCTGCCCCTCGGAGAGGGCCCGCGGGCGCAGATCGAGGAGCGCGGCCCGCGTTCGGACGGCCCGGTGGATTCCTCCCTGCGCAACACGCTGCCGGATGGCGGCGACCCCCTCGGCATCGTCCGGAGGCTTTCCGACCGAGGGATCGATTTCCGTCTTTCCTACATCAACGATGTACTCGGCAATGTACGCGGCGGGCAGCGGCGCGGCTGGGTGAACCAGGGCCTTTTCGAGCCTTCTCTCCAGGTCGATTTCGAGCGGCTGGCGGGCCTCACCGGGCTACGGGGCTACGCGAACGGCTTCTTCATCCACAATTCGGGCCGCATCCGGCGCGACTATGTGGGCGGCGTGAACACCATCGCCGCCATCGAGGCGATGCCGCGCATCCGGCTCTCGGAGGTCTGGCTGGAACAAAGCCTGTTCGGGGGCGCGGTGCGGCTGCGCGCGGGCCAGCTCGCGGCCGATGTGGAGTTCCTCTACTCCGACCTGTCGGTGATGTTCCTCCAAAGCGACTTCCCGACGATCAGCGCGCTCAACCTGCCGGGCGGCGGCCCGGCCTTTCCGCTTGCGACGCCCGGCGCGATGGTGGGGTTCCGGCCGCACCCAGGCTTCGAGATGAGCGCCGCGATCTTCAACGGCGACACCGGCCCGCCGGGCCGCGAGGGCGTCGATGACCAGGTACGCAACCGCTACAACACCAACTTCCGGGTGCGCGACCCGGCGCTCCTCTTCGCCGAGGCGCGGTGGCGTTGGAACCAGGAGGCGGATGCGTCCGGCCTCGCCCGCACCCTCAAGCTCGGCGGCTGGGGCCATCTGGGCCGGTTCGAGGATCTGCGCTTCTCAGCGGACGGTTCGTTGCTGGCCGACCCGGGGAGTGTCGGCACGCCGCTCCGCCGCCGCGGCACCTGGGGGCTGTATGGAATCCTCGACCAGCAGCTGTGGAGGCCCGCAGGCGGCGATGCGCTGTCAGGCATCTCGGTCTTCGGACGCATCTCGGTCGCGCCGCAGGACCGCAGCACCATCGGCTTTTATGCCGATGGCGGGATCATCTTTGCCAATCTCGTACCGGGAAGGCCCAACGACCGCTTCGGCGCGAGCTTCATTTTCGCCGAATATTCGCAGGCGGTGCGCGATTACGACCGCGACCTCGCAAGGCTGTCACGCAGCGCGCAGTCGCGCCGCAGCTTCGAGGCGAATCTGGAGCTGACCTACCTCGCCGAGATACGCCCCGGCTTCGACCTGCAGCCGGTCGTCACGCATATCTGGCAGCCGAGCGAGAGGCCGGGCGGGCGCAATGCCCTCGTCGTTGGCCTCCGCACGCGCATCCTCTACTGATAAGCGTTGGCTCGGCATAGCGATCGGACATGCGAGTTCTGGCGCAAGACGCACGATGCGGCCTGCATCCCTGAGTTCTTGAGATCAGTGAGGTTGGGCTGTGGTTCTACTAGCAGCTTGGCGGCCAAGTGGTGGAGCAGGATACGTCGCGCATCCCTGCGACGAAGGGCAAGACCGTCTCGCGGGTCCATTGGGCAATCCTCTCGGCGCCTCTATGGTAACAGTAAAGGACCGCTTCCCACCTTTCTCGGCCATATGCTGCTTGGGCGGTGATGTCCGCTTTCGGGAAGGCGACAATGCCATACGGATAGGCAAGATGGGCGCATAGCCGCCGATTTTGGCTACCGTCCAGCGATGTCGGGCGGGCCATCGACACCAGGTATACAGTTGACGGGCACGAAGGCCGCCTTTCGGCCAGTCTAACCACCGGTACGCTGAGGGAGCCCGAAGGCGGCGTAGCCCCAGCGGCTAGCATCACGGCCCGGGTGCCGCTGGCCTTTCGGCAGCGGGCGGGCATGAGGGCGACCTCTCGTGACCGAACTTGGCCGAAAGCGGACAGGCACCTTCCGGATCCTGAAGGCCGAAAGCAGATCTTCTTTGCATAAATGGCACCGCCGGGTTCGACTCTGACCAGTTACCGGAGATATCAGGCGGCATCGTTCGCACCGTCGGTAAATGTCCGGGATGTGGAGAGTGGCGCCGTCGAGGAGATCGGGTCGTTGACTGTCCTGGCCACCCCGAGAATGGCTTCCACCACCTGATCAGTGGCGACGTGATGGACCATGTGCCCTGCGCCCGCCACGATCTGAAGGGTGCTGTCGGGCATTGCCGCGCGCAGCCGCTCGGCGAGGTGGTAGCTGACGATCTTGTCGCCGTCGCCCGCCATGATGACCACCGGCATCGCCAGCTCGCCGTAGTGGGCCTGCAGCCTCCTCGCGCTCGGCACCATCATCGCGCCGTCCACGCAGGTCGCCCGGATCTGCCACGGCCGCAGCGCCATAGCGTTAGAGTACTCGGCCTTGAAGCGCCCGGTGACCGGCGCGGGGGCGAACATGGCGAGCTTGGTGAGCGGCATGGTGAGCCAGCCGAAGACGGGCGAGATGGTGTAGCGTAGGATGTCGCCCAACACGGGGGTCGCCCCCGGCGCCACCATTAGCGCATCCAGCCGGAAGGTCGGGAAGTAGTAGCCCGAGAGCAGCACGAGCCCGGCTGTATCGGTCGGATGCCGGATGGCGAGCGCGAGGGCCACCAACGTCCCCCAGGAATGGCCGACGACGATCGGCCGCTCCACCCGCAACTGTTTCAGGGCATTGTGCAGCAGCTCGGCCTGCTCGAAGGCTACCCAGGGGCGCCAGCGCGGCCGTTCGCTGTAGCCGTAGCCGGGCCGGTCAAAGATGACGACGCGGCAGGTCCCGTGCAGGCGCTCGGCGACGCCGCTGGTGTTGTAGTCGTCCCCAGTCACGGCGTTGCCATGCACCAGGACGACGGGCCGCCCGCTACCGCGGTCGCTGTAGTGCAGCCGCACGCCGTCCACCTCGAGGAAGGCGCCCTTGGGCGGATTGCGCCGCTCCGCCCATCGCGCGGCGGCGTAGTTCAGTGCCGCTAGGACGGCGAGGATGATGGCAACAGCGAGCAGGATGCCCTGCCAGGTCCAGGGGTCCTGCATGCTTCCGGAGTGGTTCATGTCCTTGTCTCACCTGCTGGAGGCCGAATGGGCCGCCTCCACCGCCACGCACGGCCTGCGCGCAGCATAACGAAGCGGGACGCTGCCGCCGAAGGGTTGCCCTCCGGCGGCCAGGCACGGGAGGCGCACCGCTTCACTGACCGGCGCCTGCCGGGCGGCTGAGGCAACAGCCTCCACGGCATTGGCCACCGTATCAGCGGCGCCGTGATGCACCATGTGGCCTTGCCCCCGGACGACCCGCAGCGTGCTCCCTGGCAGCTCGCGGTGCAGGCGGACGGAGTGCAGCCCGGGATCCACGATGCGGTCGTCGGCGCCCGCCACGATCGCCACTGGTAGACGCAACTCACCGTAGCGGTGCTCGAACCCCGCGGCCGATGGCATAAGTAAGCCGCTGTCCTCCGCGCTGGCTCGGATGTGCCCGGGGCCGAGCGTCAGCCAAACCGGAAATCCCGCGGCAAAGCGCGGCGGCACCGGCGCCGGGTCGAATGCCTTGGCGATCAGGCCGGGCGAGAGCAGCGCGCTGAGCACGGGCGCGACCGTGTAGCGCATCGCATCCCCCAACACCGGGACCGCGGGAAGCGCCGCGAGGGCGGCGGCCGGGCGGGGAACCGGGTAGTAGTAGCCGGACACCAGCACGAGGCCCGACACCGCGGCGGGGTGGTCGAGCGCCAGGGCGAGCGCGACGAGGGTACCCCAGGAGTGCCCGACCACGATCGGCCGCTCGACCCCGAGCTGCGCGAGCGCCGCCGCGAGCACCTCTGCCTGGGCCTCCGGCGTCCATTTTCGGGCGCGCGGCCGCTCGCTATGGCCATAGCCGGGCCGGTCGAACGCCAGAACCCGATGAGCCCCGGCGCTGAGGTCGAGCAAGCCGCTGGTGGCGAAGTCCTCGATCATGGACCCGTCACCGTGCAGCAGCACAACGGGTGGGTCGCCCGACCCTCGCTCGACAAAGCGCAGCTTGACGCCGTTCGCCTCCACGAGGTGCTGCGGGGGCGGCGCTGAACCTCGCTGCCCATGCGGCTGCACCTCGGCGCCTGCTGCGGTGGGGCCCACCTCCGGGGCGGTGCATGCCTGCAGGGTCAAGACGGCCAGGGCCGTGGCAAGAACCACGCCGATCCTGGCCAGTCCCGGCCTGGATCGAGGAGGAACCCGACAGGGAGTGCTAGCCCGAGTGACATCGGCGGCTATCAGGGCGTCACCTGGGGCGTATTCGGGGCCAAGGCTCCCGCGGCCTGGGTTGGGCCATGGATATGAGCTCCTCAATGGTTAAGCAGGACAACCGGTCGCATCCACCGCAGTTCCGGGCACCGCATTTGGTGACCAAGTGCGCGCCCGGGAGTTCTGCCACCGGAGGTGCCGATGTCGGATGGCTGGACATGGAAGGGAGCGGGCGCTCCGTGGACGCTGGAGGCCGCCCATGGCGTATGGGTGGTCTCCGAGCTTCGGGCGGGCGGCCGCGCCGAACTCCGCTACGCCTCCTTTGACGAGGAGGGCCGCCTTCCGGTCGCGCCCCTGCCCATTGGCGAGTTCGCCTCCGCTGGGGACGCCAGGCTTGCGGCCGACCTCTACGAGGCCGCGGAGCCGCCGAAGCTGCCCAAGAACCTGGTGGACGCCTTCCTACCTGGATGCGGTGAGGCCGAGATCCTGTCGCCTGACGGGCGCACCTTTCAGCTCTCGTTCTTGGGCGAGGCGGTGACCCTCAGCCGCGACGAGGGTAGCGCCAAGTCCGAGTGGGCTCGCCTGGACCAGCCTCGGGCATCCGGGGACGGGCCCGAATACACGCGGCCGCCCGGCCACGAGGAACCGGCGGAGCTGGATCTCGCCATCATGCTCAGGCTCGTGGGCAGGACGGGCGCCGCCGCGAAGTGAGCGCCGTTGCGGAACAAGCGCGCTCCAAGCTTTAACTTCCCATCCAACTCGGCCGTTGGACAGCTGGCTAGGCACCTCCGCCTTCGGGAACGCCGCTATGGTAAGCTGATGGCCGAAGTGGGCGCACAGATGACACAGGAGCAGCAGCGTCCTGCTGCCAACCGCCTACCTTCAGCTCGCGGCACCCGACAAGACGGCAAGATCTGCCTTGGCCTTCTTCTCCGCCCGTTCCTTCCGCTCGCTGTACCGGTCGGTCATGTGACCCGAAATGTCCCGCGTTAGAAGCGTGAACTTCACCAACTCCTCCATGACGTCGACGACCCGGTCGTAGAGTGGCCCTGGCAGCATCCGGCCCGCCTCATCGAACTGCTCGTACGCCTTGGGCACCGAGGACTGGTTGGGGATGGTGATCATCCGCATCCAGCGGCCGAGCAGGCGCAGCGTGTTCACCGCGTTGAAGCTCTGCGAACCGCCGGAGACCTGCATTACAGCCAGCGTCCGGCCCTGGGTCGGGCGGACACCGCGACTTTCAAGGGGGAGCCAGTCGATCTGGTTCTTGAGCACGCCGGTGACGGCGCCATGCCGCTCCGGGCTGCACCAGACCTGCCCCTCGGACCACAGGGAGAGCTCCCTGAGCTCCACCACTTTGGGATGGTCGGCTGGTACGCTGTCGACCATCGGAAGTTCGCGCGGGTCGTAGGCGCGGGTCTCGGCGCCGAAGCGGCGAAGAATGCGCTCCGCCTCCAACGTGAGAAACCGGCTGTACGACCGCTCCCGCAGCGAGCCGTAAAGCAACAGGATGCGCGGCGGATGCCTGCTGGCGCCGGGGGTGCCGAGCTTGGCGGAGTTTGGCATCTCGAGGTGATCCTCGGAGACATTGGGCAGCGAGAGGTCGAGCTCGGAGGGCATCAGGGTCTCCCTGTCATCAGGAACTGTTGGACGGCGTGAACGGTGTCACGGGCCGATCGGGTGATGCCCGCCAATGTGGCGGAGGCGGCGCCGGTCCAGTCGCCGTAGCCGAGCAGCCAGAGGCGAGGCTCTCGCGTGGAATGGCCGTTCTCGACGGTCACGCGACCATCCGCCTCCAGCACATCGAGCGGCGCCAAGTGGCCCAGGCTGGGCCTGAACCCCGTGCACCAGATGACGGCATCGACAGGGCTGCGCGTGCCGTCCTGCCAGACCACGCCTTCGGCTTCGAAGCGGGTGAAGGGCTGGACGGCGTGGAGCACGTCGCGGTCCCGAGCTTCCCGCACCGGTGGCACCATGACGATGTCGCCCAGCCCGCTCTTCAGCGCCTCCGGCTCCCGGCCTTCCATCTGAGCGCGCACCCGTTCGGTGGCGCGCTCGAACAGCACCCGGCCGTCCATATAGTCCGGCAGGAAGCGGGGTGGTTCCGGTGTGACCCAAGTCGTCTCGGCGACCATGGATAACTCGGCCAGGATCTGCGCGCCGGAGTTGCCGCCACCAACCACCAGCACGCGCTGGCCCGCGAAGTCGTCAGGGGAGCGGTAGGCGGAGGAGTGAACCTGCTTGCCGCGAAAGTTCGCCTGACCCGGATACTCCGAGATGGAGGCGTGGCTTGCACCGCCGGTTGCGCTGATGACCGCGCGTGCCAACCAGATGCTGTGATTGGTCCCCAAGGCCAGCCGGTCACCCGCCCCTTCGACAGCCTGGACATGGATAGGACGCCGGACCGGCAGACTGTATCGCTGCTCATAGTTCGTCAGGTAGTCAACCACATGGTCCCGGGACGGATATCCCCCTGCTGAAGGCGGCATGGGCCAGCCTGGCAACGAGCTCATCTGGGCGGGCGAGAACAGCCGTAGGGAATCCCAAGCGCTGGGCCAAGCCCCGCCAGGAAGGTCGTTGGCGTCCAGGATCTCGAAGTTTACCCCGCCTCGCTGCAAGAAGTACCCGGCGGCGAGGCCGGACTGTCCGCCCCCGATTACCACCACATCGCGGAGAACCTCGCTGCTCACGGCTGCCCCACCACGGGCAGCCAGAGGACCAGGGCCGCTAGCACCACCAGCAGGACGGGTGGCGTGATGACCAAACCGACCTTCATGTATTGCCCCCAAGTGATTGTCGTGCCCTTGCTGGCCAGCACATGCAGCCAGAGCAGGGTCGCCAGGCTGCCGATGGGCGTGAACTTGGGACCCAGGTCGCAGCCGATGACGTTGGCGTAGATCATGGCCTCGCGGATGGCGGGCGGGATGCCCTGTGCCTGCTCGATAGCCAGCGCGCCCACCAGCACGCCCGGCATGTTGTTCATCACCGAGGACAGCAGCGCCGCCCCGAAGCCGGTGCCGATGGTGGCGACCCATTGGCCATGTCCCGCCAGCCAGACCAGGGCCTGAGCCAGGTAGTTCGTCAGCCCGGCATTCCGCAGGCCGTAAACCACGAGGTACATGCCCAGCGAGAAGATGACGATCTGCCAGGGCGCTCCTGCCAGCACCTTGCGGACGGGCACCACGCCGCCGCGGCCGCCCCGGTGCCAGCGCCCAGCCAGCGCCAGCAGGACCAGGGCGGCTGCGCCGGTCACGGCGGCGACCGGCACGCTCAAGGGCGCCAGGACGAAGTAGGCCAGCAGCAGCACGGCGAGCAGCGGGAAGGCGGCGCGGAAGACGAGGTGGTCGCGGATCGCGGACCCGGGTCGCTCAAGCTGGTCCATAGGGTAGCGCGCGGGCACTTGGCGGCCGTAGTACGCCCAGAGAACCCCCAAGGTTGCCGCCAGCGCCACCATGTTCACGGGCACCATGACCGCTGCATAGCGGTCGAAGCCGATGTTGAAGTAGTTGGCCGAGACGATGTTGACGAGGTTGGAGATCACCAGCGGCAGGCTGGTGGTGTCGGCCACGAAGCCGCAGGCGACGATGAAGGCCAGCGTGGCGCCCGCGGAGAAGTTCAGGCGCAGCAGGATGGCCATGACGATGGGCGTCAACAGCAGGGCTGCGCCATCATTGGCGAAGAAGGCGGCGATGATCGCGCCCAGCACCACGACGAGCGGAAACAGCCGCCGCCCGTTCCCGCCGCCCCAACGTGCCACGTGCAGGGCGGCCCACTGGAAGAACCCGGCCTCATCCAGCAGCAGCGAGATGATGATGAGCGCCACAAAGGTGAAGGTGGCATCCCAGACGATGTCCCAGACCACCGGCACGTCGGCCCAGCCGATAACGCCGGTAAGCAGACCGAGCACGGCGCCGCCCATGGCGGACCAGCCAATGCCGAGGCCACGTGGCTGCCAGATGACCAGGACGAGGGTCAGGACGAAGATGGCTAGGGCCAGCATGGGGACGTGTTCTCACAGGCAAGAAGACGCAACACGGCGTCTGCCGTCTCAATACGGCAGCGCGAGACGCCTTAAGGTGGATAGGGAAAAGCGGCCGAGGCGGCGGTCAGGCTACCCGGCGGCCCTCTGCATTCACGACAACCTCGCCATCCTCCTTGCTGAACGCGCCCTGCTGCGGCAGCGGCAGAATGTCGAGGACGGCCTCGGACGGGCAGCAGAGCTTCACGCCGAGTTCGGTTACCACCAGGGGGTGGTTGATGAGGATGGGGTGCTCCATCAGAGCGTCCACTAACTGCTCATCCATCAGCGACATATCGTCTAGCCCCAACTCGGCATAAGGCGTGCCCTTCTGACGCAGCAGGTCGCGCGGCCTCAGACCGGCGCGCTCCATCAACTGGAGCAGCAGGCCCCGTGACAGCGGCTTCTTGAGGTACTCGACCACGTGCGGCTCGATGCCCGCATTGCGGATCATCGCCAGCGTGTTGCGCGACGTGCCGCAGCCAGGGTTGTGGTAGATCACGACGTCGGTGGTCATTAGACGGCCATCTGAGGCGATGGCGGGCAACACGGGAGCAGCTCGGCAATGAGCGGCTCGCAGAGGTCCGCATGCCCTTCACAACACTCCTTCACCAGGAACAGCATCATCTCGCGCAGGCGGTTCAGGTCAGCCCGGTAGACAATGGAGCGGCTGTGTCGCTCCGACTGCAGCAGCCCGGCGCGCGTCAGGACCGCCAGGTGCGTCGACATGGTGTTCTGGGGTACGTCGAGCCGACGCGCGACCTCACCCGCTGGCAACCCTTCTGGCTCGTGACGCACCAGCAGCCGGAACGTCTCCAGGCGGGTGCCCTGTGAAAGGGCACCTAGACAGGCCAAGGCGTCTCTAAATTCCATATATCGAGTGTGGTGGATGTATCCCGAAAGTCAAGCGCGTCAGAATACCTGTTGGAGCGCTCAGGGAGATGGGATTCGAGAGATGGGTCGTTCAGGGGGATAACATGCCAGCTTCGTTGCGCTAGATGCCCCGCTGTGAAGCAGAGCCTCTGGAGTGCCCACAGTGGCGGTAGAGATTGAGCGTAAGTTTTTGCTGAAGAGCGATGAATGGCGGGCTGGGGTTGTCCAGACCTTTTCATTGAAAGACGGGCTGATTGCCCGTTTCGGTGAAGGCAAGGTCCGTGTCCGGCATGCGGGAAACCGGGCCTTCATCACCGTGAAGGGGCCGCGTTGTGGCATCAGCCGCCCTGAGTACGAGTACGAGATCCCGCTCACCGAAGCTGACGAGATCCTTGCACTGTGCGACCTGCCACATGTCGAGAAGACGCGGCACATCGTGCCCTATGCCGGGCTGAAGTGGGCGGTCGACGTTCACCTGGGCCCATTGAGCGGCATCGAGTTCGCCGAGGTTGAGCTTGGGCATCCGAACCAGCCGATCTCCTTGCCGCCATGGGCAGGGGAAGAGGTGACGGACGATCCCCGCTACCGGAAGACGACCTTGTTGAGCCTGGCCGCACAGGCGACACGGGCGGGTTCTTGAGGTATCGGCACTCCTGACCGCTCTCTCTATCCCAGGGTAGCAACCTCTCTTCTCTCGGGCAGCGCGAAGGTCAGAATGGAGCATGCCGTCAACATGGCGGCCGATCCCCAAAGGCAACCCTCCAGCCCAGCGTACTGGGTCAGGAGGCCCGAGAGCAGTATGCCGCCGAGGCGCCCTGCGGCGTTCGCCGCGTAGTAGAAGCCGACGTCCTCCGCGGCCTTCTCCGAGCCTGCGTAGGCCAGGATGAGGTAGGAGTGCAGCGACGAGTTCACCGCAAACGCGAAGCCGAAGATGGCCAGTCCTGCGACCACGATCAGGTCCGGGCGGCCGACGGCGCCGGTTGCCAGCATCAAGCCGAGGGCAATGGGGATGATGGCCAGCGCCACACCCCAGAGGCGCGCCTCCAGCACCTCGCGGGACAGCCCGTCCGGGCTGCGGCGGACCACCTGCGGCGCCAGGGCCTGCACGCCGCCGTAGCCGATCGTCCAGGCGGCCAGGAAGGTGGACACGCCGACGTAGTTCCAACCCTGGCTGTAGAGGAACACCGGCAGGCCCACGACGAACCAGACGTCGCGGGAGCCGAACATGAACACCCGGGCGCCCGCCAGCAGGTTGACGCCGCGGTTCTTGGCGAAGAGCTCCTTGAAGCTCTTGGACGCCTTGGCCTTGCCAAGCTCGCGCGGCAGGGACAGCAGCACGCCCATCAGGGCGACCGCGAGCAGCACCACCAATAGCCAGAGCGCCGGGCGGAAGCCGACGGCCTGGAGCAGGAAGCCGCCGAGGAAGAAGCCGAAGCCCTTCATGGCGTTCTTGGAGCCGGTGAACCAAGCGACCCAGCGGAACAACTGACCGGCGCCCTGCTGCGAGGACGCCTTGATGGCCGACTTCGAGGCCGTCTTGGTTAGGTCCTTGGCTACGCCGGAGATGCCCTGGGCGCAGACGACCCAGGCCACTGACGCGGCGGCGCTCCACGTCGGGTCAAGCGCCGACAGCATCAGCAGGCCGCCAATTTGGAGCGTCAGGCCAATCGCCAGCATGCGGGGGATGCCGAACTTCGCCGCCAGCCAGCCGCCGCCCAGGTTGGCGAAGATGCCCGCCGCCTCGTAGAGCAGGAACAGGAAGGCCAGCGTGAACGGCGTGTAGCCAAGCTGGTAGAAGTGCAGCAGCACCAGCATCCGCAACGCGCCATCGGTGAGCGTGAAGCCCCAGTAGGCACCGGTCACGACGAGGTAGTTGCGGACGCCGGACATCATGCCCCCCGTTCGATGACGATGTTGGCCAAGTCCACCATCCGGCAGGCGTAGCCCATCTCATTGTCGTACCACGCGTAGACCTTCAGCAGGGTGCCGTCGGTCACCATGGTGCTCGGCCCGTCCACGATGGCGCTGCGGGTGTCGTTCGCGTAATCGGCCGAAACGAGCGGTCGCGTCTCAAAGCCAAGGATGCCCGCGAGTGGCCCTGCCGCTGCTGAACGGAACAGCTCGTTGACCTCGGTTTCGGTGGTCTCGCGCTGCATCTCGAAGACGGCGTCCGTCAGCGAGGCGTTCAGCACCGGCGCCCGGACGGCATGGCCATTCAGGCGGCCCTTAAGTTCGGGGTAGATGAGCGAGATGGCCGTGGCGCTGCCGGTCGTCGTCGGCTGGAGGGACAGCATGGCCGAGCGGGCCCGGCGCAGGTCCTTGTGCGGAGCGTCCACAACCACGTTGGTGTTCGTCGGGTCGTGAATGGTGGTGATCTGGCCGTGCCGGATGCCGATGGCCTCGTGGACCACCTTCACCACCGGGGCGAGGCAGTTGGTGGTGCAGGAGGCGGCGGTCAGCAACCGGTGCTCCCTCGGGTCGTAGCGGTCTTCATTGACACCGACCACCACGTTCAGGGCGGAGCCATCCTTGACCGGCGCCGCGACGATGACGCGCTTCACGCCACGGTCGAAGTAACCCTGGAGCTGCTCCTGTTTCAGGAACTTGCCCGTGCATTCCAGGACGACCTCGCAGCCGAGGTCGCCCCACGGCACATCGGCGGGGCTGGCTTCCGCGCTGAAGCCGAGGCGCCGGTTGCCGATGGTGATAGCGCGGTCGTCCTCCGCCCCGATCCGCTCGCGCCAGCGGCCGTGGATGCTGTCGAACTCGAGGAGGTGGGCGGTGGCCTCGGCGCCGCCCTTGAGTTCGTTCACGTGGACGACGTCCAGCCGGTTCCCCACGCGTGGATCGTCATTCTCCCGGAAGACGCCGCCCAGGCCCGCGCGGAGCGCCAGCCTACCAATGCGACCCATACCATTGATGCCTATGCGCATCTCAACGGTCCTTTGCGACAGAGAGGGGGGCCTGCGCGAGGTCATCCAGCTGGTGCCGCAGCGACATGCGGTCCAACGCCTCGAACTTCAGGTTGGTGAAGATGCCAATACGCCGATGCAGGTTAGCGTAGAGCTCATTGAGTAGGAGCACCCGCTCGCTGGATCCAGGCTCGAACTTGCCGGGTCCTGGCAGTGGCCAGGATGCCGTGATCGCCTGGTCGCCGAAGTCGGGACAGTTCTGGCCCTGAAGGGTGTCACACAGCGCTATCACGAAATCCATGCGAGGCGCTTCCCTGTGCATGAACTCCTGCCAGGATTTGCTGCGGATGCCTGACACGTCGTGACCGAGAGTCTCGAGCTTCTCAACAACTTCCGGCATAGGCTGCGGCGCCGGGTCAGACCCCGCCGAATAGGCCCGGAAGCGGTCCCCTCCCAGCTTCCTCAAAATCGCCTCAGCCATCAGCGAGCGCGCGGAGTTGCGCGTACACAGGAAGAGGACGTTGAAGGCAGGCGTCATCGGGGAGTTCTCCGGGGAGGAGGCGAGCATTGGCAAGGTCAGCGCTCCGCAAAGCTCGGGTTGGCCGCCGCAACAGGTCTCTGTGAGGAAGGCGATGGTTTGACGGAGGCGGTCGACCTGGACGGCGTAGATCAGGCTGCGGCCCTGCCGGGTCGGGCGGATCAACCCAACCTGCTCCAGGGCCCGCAGGTGGAAAGACAAGGTAGAGGGCACGATGCCGAGGGCTGTGCCGATTGCGCCCGCGGAAAGGCCGCTGGGGCCTGCTTCCAGGAGCGTCCGAAGCAGGTCGAGGCGAGATTCTTGGCCAAGGGCGGCAAAGACATCAGCAGCGGCTGAGGATTCCATTGGATTTATGCCTAGCGGTCGCGGCGCGGCGCCGGACCCGCTCCTGCCAAGTACATGAGGCTGCGTCCGGTGTTCACGTGATTGCCCTCCGCACCTGGGCGCTCACCCACTCGCTGACGATTACGGTGGCCAGGATGAGCAACAGAATCACGCTCACCTGGGGCCAGGCGAGGGTCGCCACGGATGCTTCTAGCTGCAGGCCGATACCACCGGCCCCGACCAGCCCCAGCACCGTGGCTTCCCGGATGTTTATGTCCCAGCGGAACACGCCGATTCCCGCAATGGTGGGCGCGACCTGCGGCGCGATGCTCCAGGCGAGAACCTGGGCAGGAGAGGCGCCAGTAGCTTCGGTAGCCTCGACCTGGGCTCGGTCGATTTCCTCAATGGCTTCGTAGAGCAGCTTGCCGACGAAGCCGACTGACCGAAGAGCGATGGCGATGGTTCCAGCAAGCGGTCCCGGCCCGATGATGACGACCAGCAGCAACGCCCAGATGAGGCTGTTAATCGACCGGCTGGCAACGATGACGAGGAGCGCGAGGGGGCGCACGAGGGTGACGCTCGGTGTCGTGTTGCGCGCCGCCAGGACGGCGACAGGAACGCCCAGCGCCATGGCAACCAGTGTGCCCAGCGAGGCCATGTTTACCGTGTCCCATAGCGGCTTCCATAGGACACCGGCGTATTCCCATCGCGGGGGCACCGCACGGGCTAGTAGGTCGGCGCCTTGCGTGGGCGCGTCCCAAACGAAGTCCCAAATCGTCGCGTCCGATATCGTACGGAACGACAGCATGGTTGCCAAAACGACCACCAGCCAGGCGCCCCAGGCCAGCAGGTCGCCCTTCACTGAACGACGGCGCCAGATTGAGGCCTCCACCCCTGAGCTGGGGAGCGACGGCATCAAAGCGCCGCCTTCCGGATGACGCCGCTGGCGTATTCGCACGCCATGACAATTAAGATGATGAGTAGGAGGATTGCTGCGGCTGTGTCGAACTCATAGCGGTCAAGCGAGGTGTTCAGGGTTGCCCCAATGCCGCCTGCACCGACGATGCCCAGGACCGCGGATTCCCGAAAGTTGATGTCCACCCGGTAAAGCGAGAGACCAAGGAGGCGCGGCTTCACCTGGGGCAGAATTCCCCAGGTCAGAGCCTGCAGCCACGAGCCGCCGGTCGCCCGCATGGCTTCGAGCTGGGCAGGATCTGTCGCCTCAATGTCCTCGGCCAGCAGCTTGCCGACGAAGCCGACAGTGGCGAATGCCAGCGTGAGCGTTCCGGCCAAGGGGCCGAAGCCGAACATGGCCACGAACAAGATCGCAACCAGCACCTCTTGGAACGTTCGGCTGACCACCAGGATGGACCGACACGCAAGGTAGATCGGCCGGGGCGCTAAGTTGCGGGCCGCGCCGACGGCCACCGGCACCGAAAGCGCCAGTCCGAGGACCGTCGACACGACCGTCATGGTCACACTTTCGAGGAGGCCCTCGGCGATGTCGTCGGACTTGGAGATGAAGTCTGGTGGTAGGAACGCCGCCATGAACCGCACGCCACGAGCCCAGCCCTCCGCGGCCCGGGCCCAGTTGATCTCCATGAAGACCAAGGCGGCCACCAGCCACGCCAGCCCACCGAGGATGAGGGACCAGCGCAGCACTGGGCTTGCGATCAGCGGCGGCGGGCGCCACTGAGCGGCCAGTGCCGTGTGAGCCTCCGCCGTCGGTTGCGAGGCGCTCATGCCAGGCCTGCCAGCCGCTCGACATCGGGCAGGGTACCACGCTGCGGCGAACGGTCTTCCTTCGCGTCCTTGGCACCCTGGCCCAGCGTGGCCGACCAATCCTCCACTCCGTAGATGGACGTCAGGGCTGCCGCATCCAGGCTGCCAGGGGCTCCATCGAAGACAATGGCGCCCGACCGCAAGCCCACAATCCGCATGGCGAACTGCCGCGCCAGCGCGACATCGTGGATATTGATGATGGCGGCGAGCCCGCGCTCGGCACAGAGCTCCAGTATAAGACGCATGATTTGTCGGCTGGTCTTCGGGTCGAGGCTGGCGGTTGGCTCGTCCACCAGGAGGAGTTCCGGGCGCTGCATCAGGGCGCGGACGATGCCGACGCGCTGCCGCTGGCCGCCGGAGAGCGCGTCTGCCCGCTTGTTCGCCATGTCTGCCAGGCCAACGCGGTCGAGGAGAGCAAAGGCTTCCGCCACGTCGCTCATCGGGAAACGTCGGAACCAGGAACGCCAAAAGCCGACATAGCCAAGGCGGCCGGAAAGCGCGTTCTCCATGACCGTCAGCCGCTCGATCAGGGCGTACTCCTGAAAAATCATCCCCATGCGCCTGCGCGCTCGACGGAGGGCTCGGGAGCCGAGGCCGGTCACTTCGGTGCCGTCGAGGCGGACCACGCCCGATGTCGGCTGCACGAGCTGGTTGACGCAGCGGATGAGGGTGGACTTGCCCGCGCCCGAGGGCCCGATAAGCGCGACCACCTCGCCACGATCCACCCGGAGGTCGACCTCACGAAGGGCAAGGTCACCGGTGGGATAACGCTTGCTCAGGCGCGCCACCTCAAGGACGGCTAGGCGATCCAGGGACCGATCAGACATCCGCGTGGCTCACCGGCAGGCGTATGAGACGTTGGTAGCTTGGTCGATCTGACGGATGACGCCCCAATGCTCTCGGTAAGTGATGGGCATGAACCTTTCCTGCGGCGGCTCGGACTTGCTGAACTCCTCTAGGAGCGGTGTTCCCTGCCAGTCGTAGGAGAAGAAGGCCGCTCGAATCTTCTCTGCGAGCGCGGGCCTGAGGTTGTGGGCGTAGCCGTAGGCGGTCGTTGGAAAGCTGTCGCTTCGGTAGATGGATCGGATGCGGGCCGCGTCGACAGTGTGTCGGGCCACCATCCGGCGCATCACGCTGTTCGCCACTGCTGCCGCCTCGTAGTCCCGATTGGCGATGCCGATGACCGAGTTGTCGTGGCGACCCGAGAAGTTCGAGCGGTAGTCGGTACCCTCGCGGAGATTGAACTGCCCCTGCAGCAAGGCCACTGGCGCTTTGTAGCCGGAATTCGAGGTTTGCTGGGAAAAGGTAACCGTTCGCCCGCGCAGGTCTTCGAGCTTCTGAATGGGGCTCTCGGAGGGCACGATGATCTCCATCTCGTAGCCGAACTCGCCCGCCTTCGAGGCCATCATGGCGAAGGGCACGAAGCCCGAGCAGTTGACGGCGAGTGGCGTGGACCCGGTGTTGAAACCAGCCACATGTAGGCGCCCTGCACGCATCGCCTCAATCTGTGCGGCGTTGTTCTGGACCGCGAAGAACTGGATGCGCTTCCCGGTTTCACGACCGATGTGAGTAAGGAAACCTTCCCATACCCGGCGATAAACTGCTGGGTCCTCAACCGGGGTATAGGCAAAAACGAGCGTTGAGGGGTCAACGAGTTGGTTCGCGTCCTGCGGCGCGTCGGCGACCATGTCGCCATCTCGGTCGCAGTACCGGGCTTCGAGCGCACCGGGCGTGCAGCCCTGAGCTTGCTGCGCGGCGGCTGGGACCGATGTGAGCCCGGTCACGGCGATAAGCACGAGGAGTGCTTTCAGCATCGTGTGATTTCCTTGAGCGTGCTGCGTGTCAATCATTCGGACGCCGCGTCATGATAGTGCGGTCTCGCACCGCATCCCGGATCTGCAGCAGTCGTTCGGAGCCGACGGGCACCAAGCCGATACGCACAAGGTAACCACCAGGCGCCATGGCGCTGTCGGAGACATACTCGGCAAGGAACTCTTTGAGACCTGGCACCCGATCGAGATTCGACCTCTTCACATACAGGAAGAGAGGCCGCGAGAGAGGGTAACGCCCAGAGGCAATGGTCTCGACCGAATCGTCCATGCCCTCGATGGAGGAGCCTTCGATGCGCTCCCTATTGGCTTGCAGGAAGCTGAAACCGAAGACGCCGAGTGTGCCGTCGCGGCCGTCTGTAACGCGGCGCACGATGGCCTGGTCGTCCTCACCGCCGTCGATCCAGCCTCCGTCCTCCCTCACGGTGCTGCAAAGGCGGGTCCGCTCAGCGGCGTCCGTAATGGCCTGGATTTCCGGGAACGTCCGGCAGCCTGCCAGCATCGCTAGTTCGGTGAAGCTGTCGCGGGTGCCGGAGGTCCGCGGCGGTCCGATGACGCTGATGGGCCAATCTGGCAGGGAGGCCGAGATTTGACGCCAGGAGGTGAACGGGTTCGGCACGATGCGGCCGCCTTGCGGTACATCTTTGGCGACTCCCATCCAGAGCTGGGCAAGAGTGAAATTGGGCGAGGGCAACCCTTTGCGGTGCGCGACAACGATACCGTCGAACCCAATCGGGATTTCCATTATCTCATTAACGCCATTCCGGACGCACAAGCTGAACTCACCAGCCGTCATGCGCCGTGATGCATTTTGCACGTCGGGATGCTGGAGACTGGCGCCTCGGCAGAATTGGGCGAAGCCATGCACGGTGCCGGTGCTGGTAACCTGCACGCGCTCCCCTCCTGCCGCTCTCGCCATGCTACTGGCGACCGCGGAGGTGAAAGGGAACACCGTTGAGCTGCCGGTAACTTGGACTGTTTCACGCGGCTGTGCAGCTGCTGGAAGACCGCAGGTGGCCAGCATGGTCACCGCGAGGGAAGCCAGCATGACGCCCTTCGACATACCGTGGCCGGACAGGCTCCGATGGTTCACACGTCCGATGTCACCACCGGGACGCCGCTCCGCCTCAGATGTCGGTGAACGTTTCGTTGCAAAGTCCAGCATAATTCCGAGACCTTTCACGCAAACACCCAGGCAGGTGACCTCAATTCGAGGTTTGCAGAAAGGTCATAGATTTTCAAAGTGCTGCTGTTTGTTACAGAACGGTGAAATTGGTGGCGGGTCTGGCTGGAGTAGCAGGGGGAGGACGCCATGCAGGATGCCCGCATGCGGAACCTCCAGTGCCCGAATCCAGCCCTGTTAACTGCCCGGCCACAGCATCCGCTAGCGCGGCGTAGCCGCCAAACAGCACCAGCGCTTACCGTCCATACACCTTCGCGCCTGTCGCCGCCGCGACGCTTCCTTTTCTCCAGCCTTGGCCACGCCCTCGCGTTGACGCTCCAGCAGCAAACGGCGCTCGATACAGCCACGGATTAGATGACGTGGACTTTTCGTTCGGCAACGGATCGTGTCTGATGAAGGGTGATTTGGATGGCACCGCTGCCCTTGACGCCATGGAAGAGGACAGGAGGATGAGAATCATCTCCGGGGGACAAACCGGCGCCGATCGAGCTGCTTTGGACGTAGCGCTGGCGACGGGTCTGCCACATGGCGGAAAAGTACCCCGGGGCCGTTGGGCTGCAGACGGTCCGATTTCGGACCGCTACGCTGTGGAAGAACTGCAGAGCACCTGCCCTGAAGAGCGCACAAAATTTAATGTCGTTGAGTCAGACGCGACGCTAATCGTCACGCATGGTCCACCGAATAATTCCGAAGGAACAAAACTGACTTACGTTTTAGCGACACGGCATCAAAAACCACTCTTATGCATCGACCTCAATGAGTTAAATGAGGATGCTGCAGTGGATCGGGTCGTTAACTGGCTCCGATTGATCCGTTGCGGTACCCTGAACGTCGCTGGGCCGCGGTCGTCAGAGGATAAGGGTATTTATGAGGCCACCTTCAACCTTTTGCTGGCAGTGCTGGCGAAAGCGGAAGTCGGCCCTCCACCACTGCGTGAGAGACGAGAGTTCACCCTAAAAATCTACGAGCAGTTTTGCAACAACTTTCGTCATTGGGACCAGATACGTTGGAATGGTTCTGGCGTATTGATGGCGTTCCTTGGAGCTTCCTACGCAGCTCTACTGACAGCGATGAATGACCATCCTGTTGTCGTACGCTGTTCCATGGCGGCAATTTCGGCGCTGTCTACTCTGTGGATTTGGTTGCTTATCCGCCTAATAACATACCATAATAACAGCCTAAAGTCTCTAGAATCGCTAGTATGTCAGTCCCACAAAGAAAAGATTGAAGCTGACGCAATGGTAAAGGGGCTCCCTTTCGAGTTTACCTTTCCGCGCTTTTTCCGCACGGCCAGTTTCTGGTTTTTGCTTGTTTTCTCTGGTTTTGCGCTACTCGGCTTTTTCGGCACCGTTTGGTTTGACTGGCTTAAATCTGTGACATCGACAATGCCACCAGACCCCCAAACTCAGTTAATTTGAAACGGCAGTACCTGCGCTCGCATACCCTGAGCGCGACGATGACCGAGGACAGCCGCAACCGGTCAGCCCTCAACAGCATAGCGACCTAGCCGCTGCCGATTGTGCCCTTCGCTCCTTGGCCTGGGAAAGGAACTCACCCGGCGGGGAAAACTGCGGTACGGAATCACAAACCTCCCAGGGCGAGGAGCCTCGGCCGGTTCGGTATCGGCCCCTTTGGCTTTGGTCACTCTCACAACTCTCTACTTAAATCCGGATGCATTTCAGGGCGTAGGTTGCATCGTCCAAGCGCCCACTACGCCACTGTGAGCAACCCAACTCCCTCGTCCCTCCCCAGACGGCCCGTCCACGCCGCTGAGGATTGAGGTGCCGGGCCGTGCCAACGTGCACGACGCGCCATGTGTTGAGAAGGCAGACATTACTTCGCTGCCAAGCTTGCCTTGTCCGTATTTGCCACAACAAGGATGCCTGCTTCACGGGCGAGCACCCCAACATCCTCAAGCCGCGCGCTGGCGGCCACGACAACCTGGCGAAGCTGAGCACTGACTGATTTGAAGCCTAGAAGGCGTGGCACCGCGGCTGCAACCTCATCGGTGCTTGCTCCAAGTCCGGTCCTCACTACGTGCAAGACTGCCGCCTCCATTTCCTTCTGCGGAAGCATTTCAATCTTGCGCAGAGAGGCGGAGGTGACGCTGGCGCGATCACGGACAGCCACTGGCTGGTCCGGGATGGACAGGAACTCTCCATCTCTGACGATTTTGCCACGCTGAACCCCGACACTGGCTCCACGCTCGACTGCGGCCTGGATGCGACCACCGGCGCGCTGAAGGCCCCATGCGGTCCGCAGCCTCACCACGACCTCATCGATGTGGACAGGCCCTTCTACGGCAACGACCTGCCCAACGAGTTCCGCCATCTGGCCACTTGGAACTTCGTGCATCTCCCGCTCCAAGGGCACCTGAGGCGCCGCTTCTTGGTAGAGCGGGATCGGTCCACCACCACCACCCTCGGCGTCCAAGGTGCCGCGGTCCGTGACGCCGACCCTTTCGAACGTCACGATGTCGATGGGCACAGCACGCCCGGCGAGATGCCCGGCCTTCTCGCGCTCAGCCAACTCGCCACGAGCGGCATCGATGGCTGCCGCTAACTTTTCAAGCTGCTCCCGCGGACGCTGGAACCAGTCAGACCCCCAAACGCGGTGAATGATCCATCCATGGTCCTCGAGTACCGCTTGCCGCAGGCGGTCGCGGTCCCGGGCGGATCGTGAACTGTGATAGGCGGCCCCGTCGCACTCGATGCCGAGGAGATAGCGGCCCGGGCGTTCGGCGTCGGCAATTGCCAAGTCGATGAAGAAGCCCGCGATGCCGACCTGAGGGTGGACTTGATAGCCGCGCTCCTGCAAGGCCCGTCCGATCTGCTCCTCTAGGACGCTGTCCTGCTCCCGGCTGCTACGGTGCGCAATGTCGAGCCTGCCGGTCCGTGCGTAGTGGAGGAAGAGCTTGAGGACGAACACACCGCGGCCCTTCACCCGCTCCAAGTCAATGTCTTCGTCCGTAATGGAGGAGAACACTTCGCAGCGGCGCTTGGCGCGGCTGATCAGCACATTCAGGCGCCGTTCGCCGCCATCGGCGCCGAGCGGACCAAAGCGCATGGAGAAGGTGCCGTTGGCGTTTCGGCCGTATCCAACGGAGATCATGATGACATCCCGCTCGTCACCCTGAACGTTCTCCAGATTCTTGATAAAAAACGGCTCACCCGGGTGCGCCTGAAAGAACTCCTCAGTGTCGGGATTCAGCCGTCGCAGGAGCTCAACTTCATCCTGAATGGCCCGCCGCTGACGGCTTGAGAAGGTCGCCACACCCAGCGAATGCCCGGGATTGGTCTTTGCATGGCGGATGATCTCCTGGGCAATCGTCTTGGCCTCAACGACGTTCGTGCCGGTTCCTCCCGAGTCGAAGACGCCATCCGGAACGTGGCGGAACGACAACCCCATCCCAGCCTCTTGGGTGTAGGGGCTGGGGACGATGAAAAGCTTGCTCTCGTAAAACTGGCGGTTGGACACCGCGATCAGGGACTGGTGTCGGCTCCGGTAGTGCCAGCGTAGCATGCGCTGGGGCAGACCGCGGGCCGTGAACAGCCCGAGAATGCTCTCAATGTCAGCGACAGACGCGCCATCTTCGTCGTCGTCCCCCTCGCCGCCGGTCATCTTCGAGAAGAACCGGGTCGGTGGCAGCTGCCGTTCGTCGCCTACGACCACGACCTGGCGGCAGCGCGCGATGGCGCCGAGGGCGTCCACGGGTTGGATCTGGCTGGCCTCGTCCATGACAAGAAGGTCGAACGTCATTCGGCCCGGGGTCAGAAACTGGGCGACCGAGAGCGGGCTCATCATGACCACGGGCTTCAACTTTTGGATGGCCGGTCCGGCTCGCTGGACCAGCTGCCGGATGGGCATGTGGCCCCGGCGTCGCGCGATCTCAGCCCGCAGGATCCCGACGGGACCCATCCCAACTTGGGCCGGGATGCCCCGATGGTGGGCGCGGACGACCTCCAACCTAGCCGCGTCGATCCGTTGAAGATCCAGCTTCGCAAAGTCCCGCGTCCGCGCCCCGTGAAGCGTCCCGTCGAAGCGCCCAAGCTCAGGATCCGCCCGCACGAGGTCGGCGAGCAGGGCTTCGTAGTACGCCATTTGGAAGGAAGGGATGGCGTCCACAGGTGCAAGGCGCCCATCCTGGAGGCGCTGCACTAGCGGGGTCAAACCTGCCTCCCGGGCGCGGTCAGCACGCTCGCGGTAGGACACCCACTTGGAGAGCCGCTCTCCATTGGCCAGCCATTCCGACAACCGGCTGGTCATCTCCGCAAAGGGAACGGCGTCAAGCGAACCCCTGCCGAACAATGCGAGCGTAGGAGCTTGCAAGGAGGAAAAGACCTCGTCTATCTCCTTGAGCAGGCGCTCCTGGCCACTCTCCACATGCTGCAGCAGTTCGGCGAGTTCACCCCGGCTTGTGACGCGGGAGGCTAGCTGGCGGATGTCGTGGTTGGACGCAATCCAGTGCGCCGCCTGCGCCAGCCCGCGCCAATCGGAGCGCTGCTCCTGCCAAGCTTTGCCGAAGGCAGCGGCACCAAGCGGTAGCCCATCCTCAATGGCACGGGACGCTTCCTGCCGGGCGGCGATGCGACATAGCACCTCCAGCCGGTCCGATGCCTTCTGAGCAGCGGGAACGGCAGCTAAGGCCACGTCGTCGGCCATGGCTAAGCCGGTGATCTGGGCCGCCAGATCCGGCAGCGTCGCCCGGTCGTTGGAGAGACTGCCGCCAAACAAGGTCGATATGTCGCCGCCCGCATCGGCCCTCAGCGCCTCCAGCTTCAAGCGCACCTCGGAGTAGAGGTCTCTCAATCCAGACGTCATCTGTACCAACGCCGACCTTTGGGGGGTGCGGCCAGCGATCATCCTGGGCTCGGCGCCCAGTCCCCGGAGCGTGCGCATCCAGTCGACGAGGGCGATTAGCGGCGCCGAAACTGACTTCTCACCCCGCCAGTCCGCTCCGAAGGCCGATTTGCCGAACTCGTGGCCCTCTTTAATCGTCCGGACGGCTGTCCGGGCCTTGGTCAGGGTGTCGAGCCGGTCGAGAAGTTCTGGGAGGGGCGCCTTGGGATCCCGGACGACCGTGCGCATCAGGGTATTAGCCTGACGCCAGTCGGAGTTCAGCATCTTGAGAATGCCGGTGTGCGTAGCTAAGGCCAGACGGGCCTGGGTCACATCGGTCGACCAAGCCGCCTCATGGACGCTGTCACCCAGCGCGGCCTTGGCACGCTCCAAAGACGCAACCGCCTCTGCCAGGTCACCGGCCTGCTCCACGCCGTGGTCCCAGACAGTCGCCGCGAAGGCTTCAGGGCTGGCGTCTGGGGCTGCGGCCACTCGCTCACCGGTGGAGATCAGCCGGTCCAGGGCGGCCAGAGTACGCTCGCCGCTGGCCTGCCCCAGTTCCGCGTTGAGCTGGTCGGCGCCTGTCAGCAACCTCGGGAGCAGGTCGCGTAGCTCGCGGATATGAGCGAAGGCTACGGTTCCGAAGCTCGGTGGCAGGCTAGTCAATGCCGTGATGGCGTCCGCGACCGGAACTTCCAGCCCAGCCGGGGTAGCTTGTCCCTCCAATCCGGCCGTGAGCCGCTCGAATTCACGGCCTGTGGCCAACAGGCGCACAACCTCCTCGGCCCTATCGGTCCAATGCGGCCATGCCAGGGCGGCCGGATCGAGGCTCGGGGCGGAAGCGATGCGACGCCCGAGAGCCGTCAGGAGCGTGGTGTCGGCGAAGTTGGGGGAGGCATCCGTCTCGAGGAGCCGGGCAAGTGCGGCCTGGAGCGACGCCCAACCCTCGAAACGAGCGAGCAGCTCGGTCAGCCGGGTCATCAGCCGCTCGACCGTGGTCGGCAGGACGACGTCCAGCCCGACACCGCGCCAGGGATGCTGGTCCGGCAGGCCAATGTCCAGAACCCGCTCGGCCATCTCGCCGACGAGCGCCTGGCGCTTCGCAACGTCCTCCCGAGACCAAGTCGGCGCGTCGGGAAGGTCAAAATCGACGGGGCGCCGCCCGTCCTGCTTCAGGCGGGCGAGTTGGCCGAAGACCTGAAACGGCGTCAGACCGGCAATGGGGTGAGTACGGTGAATTCGCTCAGCGTGGGCGTTTACCACGTCGCGCGCCTCGGTCAGGCGCCGGGTCACCGCCTCTGGACCTTCTCCCCTGGGCGTTCCCAGGTCCCAGGTGCGCCGAAGTTCGTCTAGGACCGAGCGCTTATTCGCCTTGTTGCTGTGGAGCTCCAAGCAGGCGTCACCCACGCCCGCCATGTCGAGGCGCCGCTTGACCACCTCCAGAGCCGCCATCTTCTCGGCAACGAAGAGCACCGTTCTCCCGTCGGCTACGGCGGACGCGATGATGTTAGAGATAGTCTGCGACTTGCCCGTGCCGGGTGGGCCTTGGATGACGAGGTTCCGGCCCTGCCGCGCATCGTGGACTGCCAGAGTCTGTGAGCTGTCGCTGTCGACAATGTGCAGCATGTCGACCGGGGCGATGTGCCGGTCGATTGGAGTGTCCTCGTGAAGAAGCTCATCCCGCCCGTCAAACCCGTCGGCCAGGAGGGATCGGATCAGCGGGCGGTCAGCGATTGTCTCGCCCTTGGGCCAGTTCGCCGGATCGAGGTCGCGGTACATCAGGAACTTGGCGAAGGAGAAGAAGCCGAGGACGATGTCGTCCGGCTTAACCTCCCAGTTTGCCTTGGTCTCGACAGCCTCAGCGACCGCCTTGAAGTAGGCGGTCGGGTCGAACTCATCGTCGGGCTCCAAATCGGGAAGCCTCAGGGCATGGATTCGGTCCAGGTAGGCTTCGAGAGAGAGATTGGCTGACAAATCCTCCGGTCTGGCGCAGAGGCGGAAGCGCTCCCCAGCCGTGCCGCGTTCCAGCCTGACCGGCACGAGCACGAGCGGCGCATGCCGGACGTTTTCCTTGTTGAGGGGGTCAATCCATTTCAGCATCCCAAGAGCCAAGTAGAGGACGTTGACGCCCTGCTCCTCCTCCAATGTGAGGGCGTCCCCAAACAGATCGAAAAGGCGCTTCTGTAACCCCTTGGAGGTCATCCGGGTCTGCAGCCTGGTGTCGGAATGGCGGCTAGCGATCCCCCTCTCGTCGGCAGCCTCACTCTCGATTGGCTGCGGCAGCTCTGCGAGGAGGGCGTCGCCATCGGCTTCAGCCTTGTCCGCGGCCGTCTCCCGCCCGGGCAGGAAGGTGCATGCCTTGGCTTCACGGACCAGAAGCCGGAACACCTCGGAGGACCGCTCATCGACGACATCGATGGTGCGTGCCGATGCCGAAAACCGAGGAACGTTCAAAAGGCGATTACGGGCTGACAGGTCCAGTAACTCGGCTCGAGCCCGCTCAAGCTTGGCTGCAACCGAAAGATCACTCTGGAATACCGAAACGGGTGCGTCCACCATGCTTGCCTTCGCTGCCTGTACTTGGAGTTTGTTACAAGACGGATAAAAGCGCGCAAGGGTTTTATGAGAACCTTCTGCCGGGCGAGTCGCGCATCAGCGTGAGCGCTAGGGGCGACTATGCCTCCTCCACTTCGACCCGCAGGCAAGTTCTGTGGCTGAGGATTGTTACAAATGTTGGGAAGTAACGGCTAAGAAGCTGTACGCGTTTAAATCCCGCTCTACATCTTGATTTGTGAGACGAGACGGCGTGTGAGAATGGCGAACATCGCAGTCTAGTTGAGTTCATCAAAGAGGTTGGCGGTGCGGTCGTGGCTAATGTTGAGCCGTGCTTCCGCTTCCCCTGCAATGGTCAGCAGCATCGCCGTCAGAACATGTTCGACAGCGGGCCACCATCATCGCGCATCGCATGGACCAGATCAGGCCGCTGCTCGAGTGCGCACGGTAACCATGCCATCGGTACCGTCCCTGAGCTGCGACAGCGGCCCGCCCTAGGTGCCGTCGGGTTTCGCCCAGGGCGTGAGGACAAATGAGACCGATGCCTCCCTACCGGCCACTAACATGCTTGCAGAAGCACAGATGAGCCGCCACTTGGTGGGATGGTGACTGCGCTCCCCTACCTTCTGTCTTGGTGTGTAGCGGGAACGCATCTAATCATCTCAAAGGCTGTTTTGAAAGCTACGGGGCAGGAAGTCGCTTGCGGTTTGGGTGAGCGAGGCGGTGGAGCATGAGGCGGATCATGGCGAGGGTGACCATGGCCTCGGCGACCTCGGGCCGTTGCTCATAATCCTTCGACAGGCGGCGCCATCGGCCGAGCCAACCGATGGTTCGTTCGACCACCCACCTGCGTGGCAGTAGGACGAAGCCCTTGGTGCCTGCGACGCGGCGGACGACGACCAACGTCAGGCCGAGCAGAAAGCAAGCGAGCAGGACGGCGAGACGGTCATAGATGCTGTCGGCGAACATGGTCCGGAGCCAGTTGTAGAGGGGCTTAATACGCCGGAGCAGGTCGCCCGCGCTGTCCGCGTCCTGGATGGACGCGGCATGCACGAGTACGCCGAGCAACAGCCCCTGCGCGTCGACCGCGACATGCCGCTTGCGCCCTTTGACCTTTTTGGCTGCGTCGTAGCCGCGAGGCCCGCCGCTCTCCGTTGTCTTCACACTCTGGGTGTCGAGGATGGCCGCCGTCGGGCTTGGCTCGCGCCCCGCGCCCTCGCGCAGCATGACGACGATGTGGTGGCGTATGCTCTCCCACACCCCGTCGCGGAGGAAGGCGCGCATATAGCCGTAGATTGTCGGCCACGGCGGGAATGCCGGAGGGGGCGGCAGATGCCGCCATTGGCAACCGGTCCGCACGAGGTAGAACAACCCATCCAGCAGGCGCCGCATGTCGGTCGTCCGCGGATGGCCTCCGGGCTTGGCGGCTGGGATGAGCGGTTCGAGCAAGCGGTACTGCTCGTCGCTCAGGGCCTGACCGGACCCGTAGTCCCCAACCAGCGCGCGGGTATCGGGCGTCCACATGGCGGCTTCTTTCTAGGAAAGCCGCCCAGAACGCTTCTCCTACGCCACCTTTTCAGGCCCAAGTTCGCCAGGCGCGGCTTTCAAAACAGCCTGTCAGCGCAGTACGAGTTACAAAAAGCATGACGCAAATTACCAAGCCGCGCTCGCTGGCGGCCAATGTCGCAGCCATACCTCCCGACGAGCATGTGTTATGGTATCATGCTGCATTCTGTCAGCTCGCGCTACCGCTTGGCGTTACGAAGGGTGCCTGGAACCGCGATGTCGGGAGGGCGGCGGTTACCATTATTCCCGGGCCCGATGGCCCCGCGGCCCCGATGTTTTCACCATGCCGACAGCGCCATGGTTCAACCTGACCGCCGGCACATTTGTCATCGAGATGCACTGGCCGCAGGGCCTATCCTCGATGGCGCAAATCCTGTCGCTCAACGATGGCCGCACCGGGGACGATCAAAGCTCTGTCTGCCTGAGGGTGAACAGCGGCGGGTCCAACATCGTGGCGGTAGCCAAGGTGCCCGGGCAGATCAACACCAACGGAGCTAACAAGCTCAGCCCGACCGCACCCTTCCGGGCGGCATTGGCCTATGACGCGGCCGGGTGCTACGTGACCTATGATGGCAACAGCTTTTCGAATGTCGGCCCGGCGCAAACCCATCTGTTCAACAAGCTGGCGATCGGCTCCGAGGTTTGGGCGCCAGCCAGCGGCGTCCCGCTGAACGGGATCATCCGCGACGTGACCTACTATCCTTGGCGGATGACCCCGGCCGAGCGGGTGGCAGCGACGACGCTCTATCGTTTCTCCGCCGGCTCCGGCGCCGGGAACATCTTGATCTTCCGGGTAGGATTTGTACCGAACTCGGCTAGTCTTCCTTACTGCCGGCTCGCTTTGTCATACCCCAGGACAAGGAAATGCCTTCTTCGCCGTTCTCGTCGATATGGGGGGTCTTCGTGGCACGAAGCCAGAATTCGCGCATTCGCTCCAGCAATTCCTCTTCAGTCCGCTCCCCTAGGTAAGGCGCGCGGTCAGGGAGCAGGCGGTGGGTGCCATGCTCTATGATGGCTTGGTTGATTACGCCGTAAACGAGGAAAGCGCGGCTGATATCCGCCACTACCTCGATTTGGTCAACGATGCCCTTCAGTGCCTCGGCTAGCTTCAGACGCGCGGCTCGCCGAACGACTGGATCATTGCTCTCCGCGGCCTCGCGCAGTTCCCGGATGGCCTCCAACGCGCTGCTGCTGGGTTGCCGGCCTCGGAGGGTCGAGAGGTCACGCTCCAGCGCGGCGGCCTGCCGTTGCTTCTCGGTGATGGATGCCTCCACCCTGGTGATCGATGCCAGGATTTCCGGTCGATCGCCGAGGTCTACGAGGAGACTGTCGAGCGCTGTCCGGTTGCGAGTGATTTCATCCCGCAGGGTTCCGACCTCCGCCTCGATCTGCCGCACTTTCGGCGACGCTGGCTGGCCCCCCCTGGGGAGGGCGAGTTCGCCGAGGTGGTCCAGGATCGGTCCCTCGATCTCATGGTAATTGACGTGCTCGGTCATATCGCAAACCAGTTCGCCGAGTAGTGGATCGCGGCGGCGGGCAAAGGCGGCAGAGCACACCAGCTTGTTCCCGGTCCGCCACCCTTGGTAGCCCGCCAGCATTTTGGTGGGTATTTTGCGGTGATCACCTTTGTTGCGCATCATCATGGATGATCCGCAGGCGGAGCATCTGATCAGACCTGTGAACAAGTTATGGACATTAACCTTGGGTCCGCCGGTTGCCTTGCGCGCCTGCCGCACGGCGTGAACTCGGTCCCAGAGTGCGCGATCGACGACCGCCGGGTAGTATCCGTGCCGCACACTCCCGGCGGCCTCGGCTCGGCGCACATCGCGGCCATCCTTGTCCATGGCATCCATCGAGAGATGCGCCTGGAACTCGCCGAGGACCGCTCGATTGCTCAGTATCCGGGCAATGTAGCCTGTGTACCATTGCCGGGCCTGAGGTCGCTTGCCGGGCTGCTCCCAGGTTGGGACACCGCGTTCGTTCAGTTCGCGGGCAATGCGTTCCTTGCCCATCCCATCCGCGCACATTTGAAATATCTCGCGCACTAGATTGGCACGCTTTTTGATTTCGATGAAATTGCCGGTGTTCTCGTTCAACTCGCACCACGCCGGGCACCATTTGGTCAGCGGCTTTTCGGCAGTGTCCCGCTTACCCTGCCATGCCGATTTGAGCCGTTTGCCGAGGCGCTGCGAGTATTCATAGGCGGCCTGCATTTTCACAACCGCGACGATAATTTGGCTGAGGCCGTCTCTGGCACTCTCCGCTGTGTAGCTCTGGTTATCCTCCAGCGTGACCACGGTAATGCCGCGTTGCAGTAGTGTGGTGAGCAGGCTCATCGCCGACAACACATCCTGGCGGCTAAATCGGTCGAATGCCTCAATCAACAAAATGCTGCCGGGCGGGATTTCGCCGGCTTCGACGGCTTTGACGAATCGGCCGAATGCCCCTTTTTTAACCGTCTTTCCCTTGTGCGCGCTCAAACCGGGATCGATATAGCTTGTGTCTAAGTGCAAGTTATTTTTGGCAGCGTAATTTATTGCGGCTTCACGCTGTCGTTGCAGGCTGTTCCCGTCCGCCTGATCGCGGGTCGAAAATCTGACGTAGCTGTAGGCGGTTCTCATCAGACCTCGCGGTTTCGTGCGGCGGAATCGCTGGACGCAGGACGGGATCGGTGGTTGCAATCGTCACGCCCACCCCGCGGCAGGAGACTGTTGCAGGATGGGTATAAACCCAGAAAACCGGTTCGACAATCCTAGTCGTCGGCCTGCCCGACAAGGCGGTTGCCGAAAGCCGCGAGCGGGTCCGCGCCACGCTGATTGCCCTCGGCCTCGCCTTGCCACCGAAGCGCGTGCTGGTGAACCTCGCCCCGGCCGACATCGTCAAGGAAGGCTCGCATTTCGACCTGCCCATCGCGCTCGGCGTGCTGGCGGCGATGGACGTGCTGCCGCGCGACCGGATGGCGCGTTACGCAGCCCTCGGCGAGCTTTCGCTGGATGGCATGATCCGCCCCGTCGCCGGCGTGCTGCCAGCCGCCCTCGGCGCCTCCGCCCTCGAGCTTGGCCTGATCTGCCCGGCGAGCCAGGGCGGCGAGGCCGCCTGGGCCGGCCGCATCGAAGTGCTCGCCGCGCCCGACCTGCTATCGCTGATGAACCACTTCCGCGGCACCCAGCGTCTGGCGCCACCGCAGCAGCCACCGGTCCAGCCCGTCGCGGAGCGCGGCCCCTGCCTGTCCGAGGTGAAGGGCCAGGAGAGCGCCAAGCGCGCCCTCGAGATCGCCGCCGCCGGCGGCCACAACCTCTTGATGGTCGGCCCTCCCGGCGCCGGCAAGTCGATGCTCGCCGCCCGCCTCCCCGGACTGCTGCCCGACCTGTCGCCTGCCGAGGCGCTGGAGGTCAGCCTCGTCCACTCCATCGCCGGCCTGCTACGGGGTGGCCGGCTCGTCATCCGCCCACCCTTCCGCGAACCGCACCACTCCGCCAGTCCGGCCGCGCTCATCGGCGGCGGCGGCCGCGCGAAGCCGGGCGAGATCAGCCTCGCGCATCATGGCGTACTCTTTCTCGACGAATGGCCCGAATTCCCCCGTGCCGCGCTGGAGGCCCTGCGCCAACCGATGGAGACCGGCCGCACCACCATCAGCCGCGCCAACGCCCACGTCACCTACCCCGCCCGCTTCCAATGCGTCGCGGCGATGAACCCCTGCCGCTGCGGCTATCTCGGCGATGCGCCCCGCGAATGCGGCCGCGCTCCCCGCTGCGGCGACGACTACCGCATGCGCCTCTCCGGCCCGCTGCTCGACCGCATGGATCTTGCCATCGAGGTGCTGCCCGTCCCCGCCAGCGAACTCGCCCATGCTCCGCCCGGCGAAACCAGCGCCGCCGTCGCCGCCCGCATCGCCGCCGCCCGCCAGCGGCAACGCGACCGCTACGGCGAGGCCGGCCCCCGCTGCAACGCCGCCGCCGAGGGCACCGTGCTGGAGCGCAGCCTCCTGGCCGAACCCGCTGCCCGCCTGCTCGCCGAGCAGGCCGCCGACCGGCTCCGCCTCTCCGCCCGCGGCTACACCCGCATGCTCCGGGTTGCCCGCACCGTCGCCGATCTCGCGGGGTGCGAAATCGTCCTCAGGGCCCATGTTGCGGAGGCGCTGGCCTTCCGCCACCGCGCTCCGGTTCCCGCCACTGCCATTGGCGGGTAGAAGCCGGAGACAGCCCCACCCAGGAGCACCATGGCCCGCCTCGTCCTCCTGCTCCTCTGCCTCGCCTTCCCTGCCCAGGCCCAGCGGCAGATGGTCGTCGCCGCCCATCCCATGGCGTCCGCGGCGGGACTCGCCATGCTCCGTGCCGGCGGCAACGCGGTGGATGCCGCCATCGCCACCCAGGCCATGCTCACCCTGGTCGAGCCGCAAGCCTCCGGCATCGGCGGCGGCGCCTTGATGCTGCATTGGGACGCCGCCGCCCGTCGCCTCGCCACCTGGGATGGCCGCGAAACCGCGCCCGCCGCCGCATCCCCGAGCCTCTTCCTCCGCGACGGCCAGCCCATGGGCTTCCACGAGGCCGCGGTGGGCGGCCGCGCCGTCGGCGTCCCCGGCGTCCTCCGAATGTTGGAAGCCGTCCACAAGCGCCAGGGCCGGCTGCCCTGGGCCCAGCTCTTCGCCCCTGCCATAGCTGCGGCCGAGGCCGGCTTCGCCGTCACTCCCCGCCTCGCCGCCCAGATCGCCGCCGATGCCGAGCGCCTCCGCCGCGACCCGCAGGCCCGCGCCTATTTCCTCCCCGAAAACAAGCCCCTCGCCGAAGGCGCCCGCCTGCGCAACCCGGCGCTCGCCGCCACCCTCCGCGCCATCGCCGAGCAGGGCGCCGATGCCCTGCACCGCGGGCCCATCGCCGCCGAGATCGCCGCCGCCGTGCGCGGCCATGCCAATCCCGGCCTGCTGACCACCGACGACCTCGCCGGCTACGCCCCGGTCGAGCGCCAGCCCGTCTGCGGCCCCTATCGCGGCTTCACCGTCTGCTCGATGCCGCCGCCGAGCTCCGGCGGCGTCGCCGTCCTGCAGATCCTCGCCATGCTCAGCCACCAGGACATGCAGCTCGACCCACGCAGCCTCGACGCCGCGCATCTCCTTGGCGAGGCCGGCCGCATCGCCTTCGCCGACCGCAACCGCTACCTCGCCGATACCGACCACGTCGCGGTCCCCGTCCGCGGCCTGCTCGACCCCACCTACCTAGCGATTCGCGCCCAGCTCATCGACCGCGACCATGCGCTGGCGACGCCCCGCCCCGGCAACCCGCCCTGGCAGGGCGGTGCGCCGCTCGCCTCGCAGCCGCCGCAGCCGGAGCACGGCACCAGCCACATCTCCGTCGTCGATGCCGCCGGCAACGCCGTCGCGCTCACCACCACCATCGAGGATGTTTTCGGCGCCCGGGTGATGGTCCGCGGCTTCCTGCTCAACAACGAACTGACCGACTTCTCCTTCCTGCCCGAGATCGACGGCCGCCCCATCGCCAACCGCGTCGGACCGGCGAAGCGCCCTCGCTCCTCCATGTCGCCGAGCATCGTCTTCGGCGCCGACGGCCAGCCCGTCGCCTTGCTCGGCTCGGCCGGCGGCTCCCGCATCATCGGCCATGTCGCGCAGACGCTGGTGGCGATGCTGGATTGGGGGATGGAGCCCCAGGCCGCCGTCTCCCTCCCCCGCATCGGCGCGCTGAATTCGACGCTGGAACTGGAAGCCGGCACCAGCGCCGCCGCCCTCGCCCCGGCGCTGGAGGCCCGCGGCTTCCCCGTCGAGGTGCGGGTGATGAATTCCGGCCTCACTGCCATCCGCATCCTGCGCGAGCCGGATGGCATTCGTCTGCAAGGCGGCGCCGATCCCCGCCGGGATGGCACCGCCGCCGGGGAGTAACTACTTCCGCGCCTCGATCCACTTGTCGACATGCATGAGCGACTGGTTGATGACCTGGTGCATGTCGAGATACTGGTAGGTTCCGCAGCGCCCGATGAAGCTGCACTCGCCGACCTTCTCCGCCAGCGCCTTGTACTTCTCGTAGACCGCCTGGTAGCGCCCGTCGCTGGTCTTCACCGGGTAGTAACGCTCCATCGCATTGTCGCGGTAGTCGCAGGGCTCCTCCGCGGTCAGCGTCTTCCGCCCTGTCTCCCGCACCACATGGTCGGGAATGCGCGACCAATCCGTCTCCCGCGTCAGCGGCCCGGCATCGGTGAAGTTGATCGTCGTCGCATAGCCGACGCCTTGATCCGCCGGCACCTCCCGGTGATGGAAGCGGATGGAGCGATAGGGCAGCGGCCCGTACTCGTAGCCGAAATATTCGTCGATCGGCATGCTGTTAAAGCAGTGGTCGAAGTCGCGCAGCATCGCCTTCTCGAATTCCCGCCCCGTCTCCACCGTGATCGAGGGATGGTCGAGGATGCGTTCGAAAGCCTTGGTGTAGCCGCCGCGGAACATGAACTGATACTGATCGTTCGGGAAATACCGGTCCTCGTCGTCGAAGCGGAGGGGGATGCGCTTCACCACCGAGGCATCCATCTCCTCGAGGTCCAGTTCCCACATCTTCTTCGTATAGGGCCGGAAGAAGAGGTCGGTCAGGTCCGGCCCGATCTGCGACAGCAGGTGCTCCGCCGCATTGGCCGGCGCCTCGATCGGCACGGCAAGGGTGCGGAGGAAGGCCTGCGCCGCCTCCGCATCCGGCAACTCGACCTTGAACAGCCGTTCCAATGTCTGCCGGTTGATCGGCATCGGCAGGCAGCGCCCATCGGCGAGCAAGGCCTCTACCTTGTGCTGATAGGGCACGAATTCGGTGAAGCGGCTCAGCCAGTCCACCACCGCCTTGTTATTGGTATGGAACAGGTGCGGCCCATAGCGGTGGATGCGGATGCCGTTCGCCCCCACCCCGTCGAAGGCATTGCCCGCGATATGAGGCCTGCGGTCGATGACCTGACAGCGATAGCCGGCCTCGGCGAGCTGCCGCGCGAAGACCGCGCCGGCGAACCCTGCACCGACGATGAGGATGGATTGCAACTCAGGGCTCCTTCCGCAGGCTTCCGGTCCCGGTCGGGGCCGACGCCAGCGCAAACAGCCCGGGGCCCCATATGTTGCACCCGCTCACAGCCACGTTTGCGCGGGCCAGGGGAACCCGGCGCCTCCGCGCAACCTTCCCGGCCGGACTTCGTTCACCAGCAGATACGAACCCGAGAGGCCTCCCGATGCGCGTCCCCGCTTTGCTCCTCGCCCTGCTCGTTTCGCTGCCGGCGGCTGCGGCGGAAGAGACGAAGGAGATCGGCCACGTGAACACGGCCATCACCAATCTCGGCCTGACCCGCAGCCACCGTGTGGTGGTGGAGCGCTTCGACGACCCGGACGTGCCGGGCGTCTCCTGCTACATCAGCCAAGCCCGCACCGGCGGCGTCTCCGGCATGGTGGGCCTCGCCGAGGACCCGGCACGCTTCGGCCTGTCCTGCGTAACGACAGGCACGGTACGCGTCACGGAAGGGGCCCGCCGCGGCGAGCGCGGCGAGAATGTCTACGAGAGCAACACCAGCCTCTTCTTCAAGGAGACGCGCGTCCACCGCTTCGTCGACGAGGAGCGCGGCGTCGTCGTCTACATGGCCTGGTCGACCAAGCTGGTGGACGGCTCCCCCTACAATGCCGTCGCGGTCGTACCGATCCGCTGAGCCGCCGGCACGCCACCGTCGCGTCCCTCCTCCACCGCATGGCAGGCGGTGAGGCCCTGCTTCATCGCCCGCGCCGGGATCAGCGCCGGCCGCTCCGCCTTGCAGCGGTCATTCACCAGCGGGCAGCGCGGATGGAAGGGGCAGCCGGAGGGTGGGCTGATCGGGCTCGGCACCTCGCCGCCGACGGGGATGCGCTGCCGCCCGGTCATCTCGAGATCAGGGATCGCCTCCATCAGCGCCCGCGTATAGGGGTGCCGTGGCGTGGTGAATAGCGTCTCCGCCGGCGCCAACTCCACAAGCCGGCCTAGATACATCACCCCGATCCGGTCGCTCACCTGCCGCACCACGGCGAGGTTGTGGCTGATGAAGAGATAGGTGAGGCCAAGCCGCGCCTGCAGATCTTTCATCAGGTTGAGGATCTGCGCCTGCACCGAGACGTCGAGCGCGCTCGTCGGCTCGTCGCAGACAAGGAAGTCGGGGTTGGAGGAGAGGGCCCGCGCGATGGAGATTCGCTGCCGCTGCCCGCCGCTGAATTCATGCGGGAATTTCTCCCCGTCGAGCGGCGAGAGCCCGACCTGCGTCAGCAGCTCCGCCACCTTCGCCTGCTGTGCCGCCGCACCCGGCGTCATGCCGAAGGCACGGATCGGCTCGGCGACGATGTCCTTCACCCGCCAGCGCGGATTGAGCGAGGCGTAAGGATCTTGGAAGATCATCTGCATGCGCCGCCGCTGCTCGGCAATGGCCCGCGCCCGCTCCAGATCCATCCCTTCGAAGACCACGCGGCCTTTGCTCGGCGGATAGAGCCCCACCACCAGCCGCGCCACGGTGGACTTGCCGCAACCGCTCTCGCCGACGAGCGACAGCGTCGTCCCGCGCGGGATGGCGAAGGAAATGCCGTCGACCGCCCGCAGCGTCCGCTTGCCCTCGCCGGCCAGCACGCGCTGCAGCCAGGGTCGCGACACATCGAAGTACCGGGCGAGGTCCTCGACCTCGAGGATCGGCGTCTCAGCCATGGGGCATCGCCTCCGGCGCATGTTTCTCCGAGGCAGCGTCGTAGAGCCAGCAGGCCGCCTCCGTCGCACCCGTCGCCAGCAGCACCGGCCGCTCCACCAGGCAGCGGGCGAAGACCTCCGGGCAACGCGGGTTGAAGGCACAGCCGCGGGGGATCGCCGAGAGCCGCGGCATCGCCCCGTCGATCTGCGCCAGATGCTCCACCTTGCGGTCGAGCGGCGGGATGGAGGCCATCAGCCCCGCCGAATAGGGATGCTTCGGGTGCTTCACCACCTCCCGCACCGGCCCGGTCTCGGCGATGCGGCCGGCATACATCACTGCCACCCGGTCGGCGGTTTCCGCGATCACGCCCATGTCGTGGGTGACCAGCATCATCGAGGTGCCCTTGTCCCGCGCCAGCCCCTTCAGCAGCGCGATCACCTGAGCCTGAATGGAAACGTCGAGCGCCGTCGTCGGCTCATCGGCAACGATGAGCTTCGGCTCGGCGCAGAGCGCCAGCGCGATCACCACGCGCTGTCGCATGCCGCCCGAGAATTCATGCGGATAGCTGTCCACGCGCTGCGCCGCGGCCGGAATGCCGACCATCTCCAGCCAGCCGATCGCCCGCTTGCGCGCCTCCGCCCCGTCGAGGCCGAGATGCGTCTGGATCGTCTCCACCAGCTGCTCGCCGACCGTATAGAGCGGGTTCAGCGTCGTCAGCGGATCCTGGAAGATCGCGCCGATCTCCCGCCCGCGGATGCGCCGCATCTGCTCATAACGCAGGTTGTCGATGCGCTTGCCGTTCAGCAGGATCTGCCCACCGGCGATCCGCCCCGGCGGCTCCAGCAGCCCGATGATGGCCGCCCCCGTCATCGACTTGCCGGCGCCGGACTCGCCGACCACGCCGAGCACCTCGCCCGGCGCGATCGAGAAGGAGACGCCATCGAGCGCCGTGAGCACGCCCCGCCGCGTCGGGAATTCGACGCGCAGGTCGCGGACTTCGAGCAAGGGGGCCATCAGCGGAGCCTCGGGTTCAGCGCATCGCGCAGCCAGTCGCCGAGCAGGTTGACCGACAGCACCATGGCGATGAGCGCAATGCCGGGGAAGATGGCGATCCACCATTCCCCGGAGAAAAGAAAGTCGTTGCCGATGCGGATGAGCGTCCCCAGCGAAGGTTGGGTCTGCGGGACGCCCGCACCGAGATAGGAGAGCGTCGCCTCGGAGATGATGGCGTTGGAGAGCCCCAGCGTCGCGATCACCAGCACCGGCCCGAGCACGTTCGGCAGCACATGGGTCAGCATGATCCTGAGCTGCGAAATGCCGATCACCCGTGCCGCGAGCACATATTCCTTGTTCCGCTCCACCAAAGTCGAGCCGCGCACGGTGCGGGCGAATTGCGGCCAGGCGCTGATGCCGATGGCGAAGATGACGACGAAGAGCGCCACCCGCTCATGCACCTCCGAGGGCAGGGCAGCACGAGCGATGCCATCCACCAGCAGCGCGATCAGGATGCTCGGGAAGGTGAGCTGGATGTCGGCGACGCGCATCAGCACCCCATCCACCACCCCGCCCGCATAGCCTGCCAGCAGCCCGACCGAGACGCCGACCACCATGGAGAACAGCACCGCGCAGAAGCCGACGAGCAGCGAGACGCGGGCGCCGTACATGATGGCCGAAAGCACGTCCCGCCCCTGGTCATCAGAGCCGAGCGGATAGGCGGCATCCCCTTCCGCCGCCCAGGCCGGCGGCTTGAAGGCGTCGATCAGGTTGAGCGTCGCCACGTCGAAGGGGTCATGCGGTGCCAGCAGCGGCGCCAGCACCGCGCCGAGGATGCAGATGAGTGCCACCACCGCCGAGATGACGGTGACGGGCGAGCGCCGGAAGGACCAGAACAGGTCGCTGTCCAGCATGCGGGCAACAGCGGCCATCGCTCAGTGCCCCCGCTTCGCGCCGCCGACCCGAAGCCTCGGGTCCACGGCGTAGTAGAGCAGGTCGACGACGAGGTTGATGGTGACGAAGACCAGCGCGATCAGCATCAGATAGGCCGCCATGACGGGGATGTCGGCTGAGTTCACCGACTGGATGAAGAGCAGCCCCATCCCCGGCCACTGGAACACCGTCTCGGTGACGATGGCGAAGGCGATGATGCCGCCGAGCTGCAGCCCGGCGACGGTGATCACCGGCACCAGCGTGTTCTTCAGCGCATGGCCGAAATTGATGGCGCGGTTGCCCAGGCCCCGGGCACGGGCGAATTTGATGTAGTCCGTCCGCAGCACCTCCAGCATCTCCGCCCGCACCAGCCGCATGATGAGCGTGAGCTGGAACATCCCGAGCGTGACCGAGGGCAGCACCAGCGCCTTGAGGCCCGAGACGGTGAGCAGCCCCGTGCTCCACCAGCCGATCTGCACCGTGTCGCCCCGCCCGAAGCTCGGCAGCCAGCCGAGCCATACCGAGAAGACGAGGATCAGCAGGATGCCGATGAGGAAGGTCGGCAGCGAGACGCCGATCAGGCTGAAGGTGAGGAAGAAGCGGCTCAGCCAGGAGTTGCGGTAGAGCCCGGTGTAGACCCCCATCGGCACGCCGATGCAGAGCGAGACCAACGCGGCGCAGAGGGCCAGCTCCAGCGTCGCCGGCGCCCGCTCCTGGATCAGCCCCGCCACCGGCCGGGACAGCCGGTAGGACAGGCCGAACTCGCCCTGCAGCGCATTCCAGATGAATTTGGCGAATTGTACGAAGAAGGGCTGGTCGAGCCCGAGGCTCGCCACCAGCGCCTGGCGCTGCTGCTCGGTGAAATCCTGGCCGAGCATGATCGCCACCGGATCGCCGACATAGGCGAACATGGCGAAGCTGATCAGCGCCACCACCGCCATGACCGGCAAGGCCTGGAGGATGCGCGAAATGATGAAGGCAAGCATTCGGGGGCCGTCCCTGCGGGCTTTTCCGCCCCTATAGGCCGCGGCCTTCCGTGACGAAAGGGTGTCAGCCGGTCCTTCCGCTCCCTTCAGCCCCTTCCGTCGCCCAGTCCTTCAGCAGGGTGAACCCCACCGCGAGCAGGACCGGCCCGAGGAACAGGCCGAGGAAGCCGAAGGCGAAGACCCCGCCCAGCGCTCCGAGCAGGGTCAGCAGCAGCGGCAGGTCGGCCCCGCGCGAGATCAGCCAGGGCCGGATCACATTGTCCGCGCTGCTGATGCCGAATGCCCCGTAGAGCCCGAGGAAGATTGCCCACCCCGTCGAGCCCTGGCTGAACAGCCAGAGCGTCGCCGGGATCCAGATAAGCGGCGCCCCGACCGGCATGATGGAGATGACCCCCGCCACCACGCCCAGCAGCACCGGCCGCGGCACACCGGATATCCAAAGGCCGAAGGCCGTCATCAACCCCTGCACCAGGGCAGTGCCGAGCAGCCCATAGACCACGCCCCGGGTCACGTCCCCGGTCAGCGCCACCAGGCGCCGCGTCCGGTCCCCGGCCAACCGCTCCAGCGCCGCCTCGCTCCGCCGGGCGATGGAGGGCCCGTCCCGGTATAGGAAGAAGGCGAGGAAGATCGCCACCAGCAGCTCGGCGATGCCGGAAAGCACCGCCAGCAGCACCGCCAGCGCGTTCTGCGCCAGCGTCCCGGCATAGGGGCCGAGCAACTCGGCGAGCCCCGACAGGCCGAAATCCACCCCTTCCAGCTGCTCGGCGAGGAAGCCGCCGATGAGCGGGATGTTACCGAGCCAGGTGCCGAGCCCGGGCATGCCCTGGGTCAGGAAGGTCTCGACCGCATGCCGCAGCCCCTCCACATCCTCGCGCTTGGTCGGGGTGGCGAAGACCAGTGGCAGGCCGATCAGCAGGAACTCCACCAGCACCATGACGCCAGCAGCCCAGCCGGGCGACATCCCCGTCCGCTCCCGCAGCATCCGGTAGGCCGGCCAGGTGGAAAAGACGAGGATCGCCGCCCAGAGCAGCGAGGAGAGGAAGGGCCGGAGCACCAGCAGGCAGCCCACGGCCAATGCCAGCGCCGCCAGCAGGCCGAGCAGGGCGGCCGGCGTGAAGCGCTCGGTCGGAAGTCGCGGCTGGGTCATCGTCGCTCCGTATCATCCCGCGCCGCCGGGCGCACCCTCATGCCCGCCCTGTAGCCATACCCGCCCGCCCTGGGTAGCTTGCGCCGCGGCTGCCATAGCAGCTTCGACCCTGGACCATGATCCGCGATCATGGTCCAGCCCGTCGTCAGATCGCATGAGTGACGCCTGCGGCCGTTTCAGCCTTCGGCGATCATGCTCAAGGGAGGGACCATGCCGCGCTTCGCCGCCAACCTGTCGATGATGTTCAACGAGGTGCCCTTCCTCGACCGCTTCGCCCGCGCCCGAGCGGCCGGCTTCGAGGCGGTGGAGTTCCTCTTCCCCTACGACTTCCCCGCCGCCGAGATCGCCACGCGGCTGAAGGATAGCGGCCTCTCCCAGGTGCTGTTCAACGCCCCTCCCGGCGACTGGGCCACGGGCGAGCGCGGCCAGGCCGCCCTGCCCGGCCGGCAGGCCGAGTTCCGCGAGGGGGTGAAGCGCGCCCTCGACTATGCCGCCGCCCTCGCCTGCCCCCGCCTGCACCTGATGGCCGGCCTCACGCCCGCCGGCGCCGCGCGCGACACGCTGCTCTCGGTCTATGCCGCGAACCTCGCCTGGGCCGCCGAGGAATGCGGCAAGGCCGGCGTACTGCCGGTGATCGAGCCGATCAACCACCGCGACATCCCCGGCTTCTTCCTCAACACCACCGACGAGGCCGCCGCCATCATCGCCGCCGTGGGCGGCCCGTCGAAGCTCGGCCTGCAATTCGACCTCTACCACTGCCAGATCACCGAGGGCGACCTGGTGAAGACCGCCGAGCGCCAGATGCCGCTGATCGCCCACATGCAGGTGGCCGACAATCCGGGCCGCAACGAGCCCGGCACCGGCGAGGTCAACTGGCCCTTCGTCTTCCAGGCGATCGACCAGCTTGGGTTCCGCGGCTGGATCGGCTGCGAGTACCGCCCCAAGGGCGAGACCGAGGCCGGCCTCGGCTGGTTCGCCCCCTACAAGTCCTGAACAGCAAGAAGGATCAGCCGCCTATGAAGATCGGCTTCATCGGCCTCGGCATCATGGGCAAGCCCATGGCCGGCCACCTCAAGACCGCCGGCCACGAGGTCATCGTCCCGGAGCGGAAGAGCCTCGACGCCGAGTCGCGCGCGGCCTTCACCGTTGTCGCCGACGCGACGGCCGTGGCGCGCGCTGCCGAGGTCATCATCCTGATGGTGCCCGACACTCCCGATGTGGAAGCCGCCCTTTTCGGCCCCGGCGGCGTCGCGGCAGGCCTCTCGTCCGGCAAGCTGGTGATCGACATGTCCTCGATCAGCCCGACCGCCACCAAGACCTTCGCCGAGAAGGTGAACGCCCTCGGCGCCGACTATCTCGACGCCCCCGTCTCCGGCGGCGAGGTCGGCGCCAAGCAGGCCAGCCTCACCATCATGGTCGGCGGCGAGGAGGCGGCCTTCGCCCGCGCCAAGCCGCTCTTCGAGGCGATGGGCAAGAACATCACGCTCGTCGGGCCCAACGGCGCCGGCCAGACGACCAAGGTCGCCAACCAGATCATCGTCGCGCTCACCATCGAGGCGGTGGGCGAGGCGCTGGTCTTCGCCAGCAAGGCCGGCGCCGACCCGGCCAAGGTGCGCCAGGCGCTGATGGGCGGCCTCGCCACCTCCCGCATCCTTGAGCTCCATGGCGAGCGGATGATCAAGCGGACCTTCAACCCCGGCTTCCGCATCGTCCTGCACCAGAAGGACCTGAACCTGGCGCTGACCTCGGCAAAGGAACTCGGTGTGGCGCTGCCCAACACCGCCGCGACCCAGCAGCTCTTCTCCGCCTGCATTGCCGCCGGCGGTGGACAGCTCGACCATTCCGGGCTGGTGAAGGCGCTGGAAACCATGGCCGCCCACCCCGTCGCCCCCGAGGCCGGATAAGGCGATGCTGGCCGCACGCGCCATGCGTGTGCGGCCACCCTGCTTCACATCCTCCGGGCTTGTGGGCATGTATGAACATGTCGCAAAAGTTCCCTTGTCTTGATTTCGCAAGGCGAGCGAGGCAGTGTTTTTTGCGAGTCCCATGCGGGCACGAGATATCTTCTCAAAAACCTAACCATTCCATGGTCGATTCACATCGCCAGGATGGCAGGGCCTGGGGAGCCGGAGGCTAGGATGCGGTTTGCGGACATCGGGCAGCAGTTGCGGGCCTATCGCCTGGAATCAGGTCTCAGGGCAGAGGAAATTGCGGCCCGCCTCGGCGTTTCCCGCGCCGCGCTCTACCGCTACGAGAAGGGCGAGGTCATCAAGCTGGATACGATTCGGCGCCTTGCCGAATTGCTGAAGATTTCGCCCCTGTCCCTGCTTGGGATCGGAGTCGAATATTTCTCCCGTCCCGTCGCCTTCCAGGAGCGGCTGCGCCAGGTCGAGGAACAGGCCGACCAGATCCTCATGGTCGGCGGCGCCCTCTGCTACCAGGTTTCGACTGACGCCTTCGAGGGCGCACTTGCCGAGGCCTGGACCGAGGCCGCCGATGCAGCGGCGGACCGCGTTCCCGCCCGTTCCATGGCCGACCAGGCGCTCGGCCTGCTCGCCGCCCGCAAGAAGCTGCACCAGCAGCGCCGCCCCAACATCATCGGCATCCTGTCCAAGGCCGCGCTGCGCCGCTTCCTGCAGGACGGGGTCGCCGCCGGCATCCCGCTGACCGAGCGCAGCCGGTCCCGCTGCCGCGCCGCCGCCATCGCCGAGGCGGAGAGCATCGCCACCCTGATGGAGAGCGTTCCCATTGGCCTCCAGCTCGGCCTCACCGCCGGGCCGGATCCCTCGGGCGCCTTCATCGTGCTGCGCGGCCGCGACCGCGCCCATGTCGTCGGCAGCCCGTTCCCGCCCGACGCGCCGCCCACGGCCGGGCTCGGCGTCGCCATGATCACCGCGGCGGATGAGGCGATCTCCGTCCACCAGCGCGTCGCCGAGGCCGCCTGGCGCGATGCGCTGAAGGGTGCCACGGCCGCCGCCCGGGTGCGCGAGCTCATCGCCGCCACCCGCGCGGATTGATCACAAGGTCAACCGCGCCTCCATCACATCCTCCTCCTCCGGCGAGCGCCGGAGGCTGAAGCCGAGGCTGCGGACGAAGGCCAGCATCGGACGGTTGTCGGCGAGGACCTGACCGGCCACGTCCGTCACGCCTGCGGCGCGGCCCCATTCGAACAGCCGTTCCATCAGGTGCCGTCCGAGCCCCTGCCCCTTCATCGTCGGCTCGACGATCACGGCGAACTCCGCCGCCGGCCCCACCGGGTCGCGGATCAGCCTGGCCACGCCGCGGATCGCCCCTGCCTCGTCGCACCCGATGAAAGCCATCTCCCGGTCGTAGTCGATCTGCGTCAGCCGCGCCGTCAGCGCCGGCGACAGCTCCCGCAGCGGGGAGAAAAAGCGCCGCCGGACATCCTCCGGGTCCAGCCGGCGGAAGGCCTCGCCGAGCGCCGCCGCATCCTCAGGCCGGATCGGTCGGATCGTCAGCACCTCCCCCGACCGGGCGCGGAAGGGCCGCTCCAGCTCCGCCGGATAGGGCGGGATCGCCAGCTCCCCCGCCTCGCCCACCGGTCGCAGCGCCAGCTTGGCATCGACGGCCAGCACCCCCTGGGCATCGGCGAAGAGCGGGTTGACGGTAAGCCCCGCCACTTCCGGGAAATCCACCGCGACCTGGGAAAGCCGCACCAGCGCCTGTGCCACTGCCCCCCGGTCGGCTGGGCGGTGATCGCGGAAGCCGCCCAGCAGCCGCGCCGTCCGCGACCGGCCGATAAGCTGGTTGGCCAGCGCCAGGTTCAGCGGCGGCAGGTCATGGACCTCGTCAGCCGCGAGATCCGCTGCCGTTCCCCCCTGGCCGAAGCCGATCCAGGGCCCGAACATCGCATCCTCGCCGAGCCGCAGCCGCAACTCGAGCGCCCGTGCCGCTTGCCGCTGCACCAGCAGCCCCTCGATCCGCGTCCCGGGCCGCGCCGTGCGGATGCGCGCCAGCATCGCCTCCGCCGCCGCGCGCACTGCGCCCGGGCTGGCGAGGCTGGTCACCACGCCCCCGACATCGCTCTTGTGCGGGATGTCCGGGCTGAGGACCTTCAGCACCACCGGGAAGCCGAGCATCGCCGCCGCATCCGCCGCCTCCGCCGGCCCCGCTGCATGCCGGCCCGGCACGGTCGGGATGCCATAGGCGGCGAGCACGCCGAGCGCCTCCTCCGCCGTCAGCGTCAGCCGTCCCGCCGCCCGCGCCGCGGCAATGATGCGCCGCACGCCCGCGCGGTCCGGCGCCAGCTCCAGCACCTCGCGCGAGGGCAGCTCGGCGGCCGAGGCGCGGTTGCGCCGGTCCGCGGCGAGGTGCAGCGCCCCACGTGCCGCCGCCTCCGGCGTGGCGAAGACGGCGAGGCCCGCCTCGGCCATCCGCCGCCGCTGCCGCCCGGCCGTCGCCTGCCCGAGCCAGCCGACGAGGATCGGCGCCGCCCGCCCGGTGCCGGTCCGGGCCGCCGCGATCATCGCCTCCGCCGCCGCGTCGACCGCCTCGGGTGGGGCCTCACCCGGCGCCGGGGCGTGCAGGGCAAGCACCGCATCCACCTCCGGGAGCCCGGCCAGCATCGCCGCCGCCTCGGCCAGCCGCGGTCCCGCCGCCGGGCCGAGCGAGAACGGGTTGCCGGCCACCCAGCCCGGCGGCAGCAGCATCCCGAAGGCCGCCAGCGATTCCGGCCGCAACTCGGCCAGGCACCCTCCTCCGGCGACCAGCGCGTCGGCCGCCAGATGCCCGAGCCCGATCCCATTTGTGACGATGGCGACCCGCGCCTCCCGCACCCCCGGCCGCAGCCGCACCCGTGCCAGCGTCTCCGCCGCCGAGAGCAGGTCCTCGAGGCCCGAGACCCGCAGCACGCCGGCACGGCGCAGCGCCGCCTCCATCACCGCGTCGGCAAGGCCCGAGGCGTCACCGCTCCGCCCCCCGGCGCGGATCGCCATCACCGGCCGGGTCCTGGCCGTCGCCCGCGCGGCCGAGACGAAGGCCCGCCGGTTCCTGACGCGCCGCAGGTCGAGCAGCACCGCGCCCGTCCCCGCATCCCGCGCCAGCCAGTCGAGCGAGGCGGCGAAGCCGAGCGTCGCATTGCCGCCGATGCCGACCACATGGCTGAAGCCGAGCTTCTCGGCCGCTGCCCAGTCCATCACGGCCCGCGCCAGCGCCGCCGACTGCGTCACCAGCGCCAGCCGCCCCGCCACCGGCTGGATGTGCGAGAGCGAGGCATTCAGCCCGATCGCCGGGATGCAGAGGCCGAAACTGCCCTGCCCAAGCGCCCGCACTCCCGTCCGGGCCGAGATGCCGGCGAGATCCGGCCCCGGCCCCGGCACGATGGCGGCGAAGCAGCCCCGCCCCGCCAGCGCCGCCATGGCCGGCTCCAGCGCGGCGGGCGGCAGGCAGAGAACGGCGAGGTCCGGTGCCTCCGGCAGCGCCTCAATCGAATCGGCCGGCAACAGCCCCGGCACCGGCATTCCCACTGCATAAGCCCGGCCCTCGAACCCGCCTGCGGCGATGTTGGCGGCCAGCACCGGCGCTTCCGGCTGCCCGGGATCGGCCAGCAGCACCAGGCTGCGTGGCCTGAACAGGCAGCGTGCGTGGTAGCCGGGGGCGATGCTGCGGGGGATCATCATCGACATGATGCACCGCAACATGGACCTGCCGGCGCGGAGCGGCAACCATGAGCCGGTGCCGCAGGAGACGCCCGATGGACCCCCGCCTCGACCTGGAGATGCTGGCCTTCAACCGGATGATGGAGAAGCGCGCCGCCGCCCTGCCGCCGATCCGCCTCGACCTCCCCTTCGACCGCCCGCGCGCCCTGACGGAGGCTTTGAACGCCCCGCTCTCGGCCGGCGGCCCCACCCTCGCCGTGAGCGAGGACCGCTGGCTCCCTATCCGCGGCCGACGCATCCAGTGCCGCCTCCACCTGCCGGCCGGGCCCGGGCCACATCCCGTGCTGCTTTACCTGCATGGCGGCGGCTGGGTCTGGAACAGCATCGATACGCATGACCGTCTGATGCGCGAATACGCCGCCGCTGCCGGCTGCGCCGTTATCGGCCCGGACTACGCGCTCAGTCCCGAGGCCGTCTTCCCCCAGGCGCTCGAGGAATGCGAAGGCGTGCTGCGCTGGATCGCCGCCGAGGGCACCGCCTGCACGCTCGATGCCGCCCGCATCGTGGTGGGCGGCGACTCCGCCGGCGCCAACCTCGCCATGGGCCTCGCCCTCTCGCTGCGCGACGGCGGCGCCCCGGTTCCGCTCCGCGGCCTGTTGCTGAACTACGGCGTCTTCGACAGTCGCCTCGATCGCCCGAGCTACCGCGCATTCGCCACCGGCTACGGCCTGACCGAGGAGCGCATGCGCTTCTACTGGAACGCCTATGCTCCCCGCCCCGCCGACCGGCTGAACCCGTTGGCCGTCCCGCTTCGTGCCAGGCTTGCGGGCCTCCCTCCCTGCCTGCTCCACATCGCCGAGCTCGACGTCCTCGCCGACGAGAACCATGCCATGGCCGAAGCCCTGCAGGCTGCCGGCGTCGAGCTGGAGACGCAGCTCTTCCCCGGCACGGTGCATGGCTTCCTTCGCGCCCTCGGCCATGTCGGCGCGGCCGACCGCTCCGTTGCCGCAGCCGGCGCCTGGCTCCGCGCCCGGTTCGGCGAAGGCTGACGCAGACGGCGCTCGCCGGATGGTATATCTCTCCCCCGGCCCATGAGCACCTAGGGGAGAGGAGGCCGCGCATGCAGGATATCCTCTTCGAGCATGTCACCCCGCCGCCGCAGTACCGGCCGAAGCACGCCGACCCGCACGCGCCAGGACTGTTCTTCACACAGGGCCTCGCCCTGCCCGCCGGCCGTGCGGCGGCCCGGCTCCAAGTCCTGCTGCCGCCCGACATGCCGGCCGAGGCCTGGGTCGAGGCGCAACTCCTCGCCGCCGAGGATGGCGCCGTGCTGGCCCGGGCGCGCTGGCCCGCCGCCGGCGATCCGGTCCGGCTCGACCACCTGATGCTCGACATCGCGCTCGCGGCGGACCGGCGCGTGCGCCTCAACCTGCATGCCTCCGCCATGGCTGGGCGCTGCTTCCTTCGTGCGGTGAAGATCCAGCGCACCGGGTCCGGCCCGCCCGCCGATTGGTCCGGCACCCATGGCAGGCTGAAGCACTGGCCGCTCGACCGCCTGCGCTACGTCACCATCGGCAACAGCGGCATCTGCACCGCCTCCTGCATCCACTGCCCGACCAACAAGCCCTGGCTGCCGGTCGGCCGCGGCGCGGTGATGACCGACCGCATCTTCGGCCGCTTGGTGGATGGGCTCGCCGGCTGCGGCCTGCCGGTCGAAGGCATCGGCTTCGGCCTCTTCGGCGACCCGCTGCTCGACCGCCAGCTGGCCGCCCGCATCCGCTGGCTGAAAGCCGCCTTGCCTGGCGTCCGCGTCACCGTCAGCACCACCGCTGCCGCCTTTGCCCCGCGCCAGGCCGAGGTGATCGAGGTGGCGGATTCCATCGGCATCCATGTCGAATCCCTGGTGCCGGAGACCTATGAGGCGCTGATGGCTCCCCTTCGCTTTGCCGAAGTCATCCCTCGGGTGGAGCGGCTGGTGACGCTCGCCGGACCGAAGGCGGTCCTCGCCCTCCCGATGCACCGGCGCAACCAGGGCGAAGCGGCGGCCATGGAGGCTTGGTGGCGGCGCCTCGGCGGCGGCGGGGTGGAGCACCAGCCCTTTACCAGCCGCGCCAGCATGCGGGAGGAGGCGATGGCGCTCCACCTCGCCCCGGTGCCCGGTGCCTGCACCCAGGACCTCGCCTTCGACCTGGTCGTCGACTCGGACGGCCAGGTGCTCAACTGCTGCAACGACTTCGCCCGCAGCAGCGATCTCGGCTCCCTCGCCACCGCCGAACTCGCGGCGATCCTCGCCGACCGCCGGCGCGAGCGCCTCCACCGCCTGCTGCGCGGCCGCGAATGGCAGCGCCTCGAAGCCTGCCGCACCTGCCTCTTCGACGACCCGAAGGCGACCCAGGCTGCGGCGGCCAGCTCCCGCCGCCTCAGCGCAGCGGACGCGCCATGAGCACCGCACCCGCCCCGTAGCTCGCGACCTCCAGCAGCGGCACGAAGCCGAGCCGCCGCCAGTACCCGGCCTTCCCCGCCACCGCGACCAGCGTCATGCGCTCGAGCCCGCTGGCCGCTCCGAGCGCCGCCAGCCGCTCAATCATCGCGGCGGCCCCTCCTGCGCCGCGGGCCTCCGGCGCCAGCACGATGTCATGCAGGTGCAGCGCCTCCGCCGCGGCGGGCAACGCGCCGAGCAGCGAGTCGAGCGGCGGCACCGGCCCCGCCCAGGGATGCGCCAGCGCATAGCCCCGCCCATCCTCCAGAACCCAGCAGAAGCCGGGCGCCAGCGCCAGCCGCTCCGCGAAGACCGCCGGCTCCTCGGGATAGTGCGGATGCGCCGCCGCGGCCAGCGCCACCACCCCCGGCAGGTCCGCTTCGGTCATCCTTCGCCACTCCATGCCCCCGGATAGCGTGCCGCCGCCCGGCATGCGAGGCTGCATCGCATGATCCGCCCGGGGCCGCGCAACCTCATCACGGATGTCGATGGCATCCTCGTCGGCCAGGCCGAGGACCACCGCATCCGCACCGGCACCACCGTGATCTACCCGGTGGAGCGCAGTCCCGCCGCCGCCGAGATTCGCGGCGGCGCGCCGGGCACGCTGAATATCCAGGCCCTCGACCCGGCGAGCATCGGCAACACGGTCGACGCCATCGTTCTCTCCGGCGGCTCCATGTACGGGCTGGATGCGGCCGGCGCGGTGGTCGCCACGCTCGGCGCCCGCGGCCGCGGCGTCGCCTTCGGCGGGACGACCGTGCCCGTGGTCCCCGGCGCCATCCTCTTCGACCTGATGAATGGCGGCGACAAATCCTGGGGCGATGCGCCGCCCTATGCCGCGCTCGGCCGCGCCGCGCTGGCTGCCATCGGCCCGGACTTCGCCCTCGGCAATGCCGGGGCCGGGCTTGGCGCCCGCTCCGGCCGGGTGAAGGGCGGCGTCGGCAGCGCCAGCACCGTCACGGAGGATGGGGTGCAGATCGGCGCGCTGGCCGCGGTCAACAGCTTCGGCAGCGCGGTAATGCCGGGCAGCCGCCACTTCTGGGCGTGGCCGCATGAAATGGGGGAAGAGTTCGGCGGCCTCGGTCCGCCCCCGGCCGGATGGCGGGCGGAGCCGGAGATGCCCCTGCCCCTCGGCTCCGCGGTCAACCCGATGGCCAACACCACCATCGCCGTCGTCGCCGTCAACGCCGCGCTCGGCAAGGGCGATCTGCAACGCCTGGCCATCATGGCTGCCGACGGCCTCGCCCAGGCCATCCGCCCGATCCATACCCCCTTCGACGGCGACAGCGTCTTCGTCCTGGCGACCGGCCGCCTGCCGCTGACCGGCCCCGGCATGCTCGCCCGCCTTGGCCACTTGGCGGCCGGGACGCTCGCCCGCGCCGTCGCCCGCGGCGTCTTCCAAGCGACCGCCCTCGGCGACCGCCCGGCCTGGCGTGACCTCAACGCGGCCGGAGCGCCGCCCTGATTCGTTCCAGGCTGCCGCCCCGCCCCGCCTCGCCCACCCGCTGCGAGGCCTCGGCGTCCAGCACCGCCCGCCCTGCCTCCCAGCGTAGGATCACCGGCACGCGGAGCACGGTATTGGGCGAGCTTGCCTCGTAGACCAGGGCGAAGCGCGGCACGCCGCCCACCGCCGGAACCTCGCCCGCCTCGCGCAACCCGTTGCAACTGACCGCCTCGGTCCAATCGGTGCCGAGCGTGACGAAGCTCTCCACCGCCCCCGCCCCGTCGACTGCCACCCCGCACCAGCGCTGCTGGTTGGGGAAGCTCGGCACCCGCGGCGCGAAACGCACCGGCAGCAGGCTCAGGGTGACGCCACGCACCGGTGACCAGCGCCGCGGCGATGCCGCCTCGAACCCGCCCGCGACCGGCAGCCCGGCCCGTGCCTCGGCCGCGAGGTCGGGCCCGCCCGCCTGCGCCGGCGCCGCGGCGGCCAGCGCAGCCATCAGCAGCAGGCTAGGACTTGCCGAAACGCTCACAGGCCGCCTTCATCTGGATGTCCTAGTCGTTCTTCTTGTAGTCCGGCCCGTTGTAGCGCGGCCCAGCAGACCTCGCGGAAGACCTTGTGCCGCAGCCCAGGAATGATCGGTCGGTCGAGGATAGCGGATGGTGAGCCCGCCGGAATCGATCGTTCCGTCCGGCTTCAGCAGCCCCATGACGTTGCGCTGGAAGGCCTCGATAGCCGCGAAGATCGCCGCATCCGCGGTGCCGTTCGTTGCCGGCAGGCCCTGCGGGAAGGTCCAGCGCCCGTGCCGACGAGCAATCGCGCCACCACCAGCACGTCGGTCGGATCATTCATCCGCCCGCGGCTGACGCCCTTCGAGATTACCCCCACCATGACCCGGCACCCTCACCGGGGATTATGCCCCGGCGAGAGCCCGCTTCGCCACCTCGGCGAGGTAGCCGCTCGCCACCGGCAGGATGGCATCGTTGAAGTCGTAGGCCGGGTTGTGCAGCTCCCGCCCGCCTTCGCCAGGTCCGTTGCCGATCCAGACGAAGGCACCCGGCACCTCCTTCAGGAAGAAGGAGAAATCCTCCCCCGTCATCGCCGGCGGCAGGTCCCGACGCACCACTGTCACCGCGCCGGCGGCGACGGCCGCCAGCTCCCGCTCGGCCGGATGGTTCACCGTCGGCTCGACGCCGACCTTGAACTCCACCTCCGCCTCCAGCCCGAAGGTCGCGGCGACGCCGGCCGCGATCCGTCGCATGGCGGCCTCGATCGCCTCGCCCGTCTCCGGCGTCAGCCAGCGCGCCGTGCCCTTCAGCACGGCTTGGCGCGCCACCTGGTTCTGCGCCTCGCCCGCCTCGGCGACGGTCACGCTGACGACGGCCGCCTGCATCGGGTCGATGTTGCGGGCGACGATGGATTGCAGGGCGATGATGCAATGCCCGGCGCCGACCATCGGGTCGCGCGTCAGATGCGGCAGGGCGGCATGGCCCGCATGGCCGGTCAGCGCGATCTCGAAGCGCGCACCGGCGGCCATCACCGGCCCCTCATGCACGGCGACGGTTCCCGCCTCCAGCCCCGGCCAATTGTGCCAGCCGAAGATGCGCTCCATTGGGAAGCGCTGGAACAGCCCGTCGGCGATCATCGCCCGCGCCCCGCCGCCACCCTCCTCGGCCGGCTGGAAGACGAGCTGCACCGTCCCCGTCCAGCCCTGGTCCTGCTGCAGCAGCGCCGCCGCACCGAGCAGCGCGGCCGTATGCCCGTCATGGCCGCAGGCATGCATCACGCCGGGACTGGTGGAGCGGTAGGGCAGCGCCTCGTTCAGCTCCTGGATCGGCAGCGCATCCATGTCGGCCCGCAGCCCGACCGAGCGGTTCGACCCGCCTTCACCGCGCCGCAAGGTGGCGACCAGCCCATGCCCGCCGACCCCCTCGGTGACTTCGATCCCCATCTCCTTGAGCCTCGCGGCGACGAAGGCCGCCGTCTCCCCCTCATGCAGGGTGAGGCCCGGATGGGCATGCAGGTGGCGGCGCCACCCGGCGAGCGTTTCGGCGAGCGTCTGATCCATGCGAGAAGCCTAATCCCCCCCATCTCGGTAGGGAACCCTGACCCCGGAAGTTGCTTTCGCCCCCGTGCTGTATCGATTGCGCCGCATCCCGATCATTCTTGCCCTGCTGCTTGCGCCCGTGGCGGGAGCACAGGAGCCGGACCCGGCGGTCCTCCCCTACACGGTGGAGATCGCGCCGAGCGGCGACTCCAGCCTGGATGCCTCCCTTGCCGCCGTTTCCCAGCTCGCGGCACTTCGGGAGTCGGCGCCGACCAGCGCCGGCGGGGTGATCGGCCGCGCCCAGGGCGACCGCGAGCGCCTCCAGCAGGCCCTGCAATCCGAGGGCTATTGGGGCGGCAGCACCCAGGTCAGCATCGCCGGCTTGCCGCTTGCGGACCCCAACCTCCCCGCCCGCCTCGACGCCCCGGCGGAGAAGCCCGTCCCCATCCGCATCACGGTCGAGAAGGGCGAGCCCTACCGCATCCGCACCATCGCCATCCGGGCGACGGAGCCGCGCGACCAGCCCGCCCTCGACGCCGCGACAGCGAGGCCCTTCGGCCTTGCCCCCGGCGATGTCGCCCGCGCCGAGCCCGTGCTCGCCGCCGAACGCACCCTGCTCGACCGCCTGCTGGAGGCCGGCCACCCACTCGCCACCATGGCCGGGCGCGAGACGGTGGTGGACCATGGCGCCAAGACGATGGAAATCGCCTGGCGCTTCGCCCCCGGCCCTCTCGCCACCTTCGCCCCGCCGCAGGTCGAGGGCGCCGTTCGCGTCGATGCCGGTTTCCTCCGCCGCCAGGCCGGCCGCATCACCGGCGAAACCTACAGCCCCGACCGGCTGGAGCGCGCCCGGCGCGAGCTGATGGCGCTCGGCCCCTTCGGCTCCGTCCGCGTCCGCGCCGCCGAGCGGCTGGATGCCGAGGGCCGCCTGCCCACCACCTTCACCGTCGCCGAGCGCGCCCGCCATGCGCTCGGCATTACCGCCGCTTATGAGACGAATTATGGCCCCTCTGTCCGGGTCTACTGGGAGCACCGCAACCTGTTCGGCGGAGCGGAGCGGCTGCGCGTCGAGGGCGAGCTGGCCCGCATCGGCACCGGCGGCGCGCTCAGCCAGATGACCTACCGGACCGGCGTCACCTATACGAGCCCCGGCGTCTTCGGCCGCGACCTGACGCTGGTCGCCAGCATCGGCGCGCTGCGCGAGCGGCTGGAGGCCTATGACCGCGATGCCATCACAGCCTCGCTGCTCTTCGAGCGTCGCCTGTCCGAGCGATTCACGGTCCGCGCCGGCCCGGCCGCCGATCTCGGCTCCTCCGGCCCGCCCGACGGCAAGTTGAGCCCCTACCAGATCGTCGGCGTGCTCTTCGGCGGCCGCTACGACGGCACCGACAGCCTGCTCGACCCATCGAGGGGCTACCGGCTGGAAGGCACCGTCAGCCCCTCCTACAGCATCCGCGACGCGCAGCCCTTCGCGCCGACCCGGGTGACAGCCAGCACCTACTGGGATGTCTTCGCCGACCGTCGCAGCATCCTCGCGGTGCGTGGGACCCTCGGTTCGCTGCTCGGCGCCAACCGGGACAGCGTGCCGCGCCATATCCGCTACTATGCCGGCGGCGGCGGCTCGGTCCGCGGCTTCGACTACCAGTCGATCGGGCCCCGCGACGAGCAGGGCCGCCCGACCGGCGGCGCCAGCCTGCTCGAGACCAGCGTGGAATGGCGGCAGAAGGTCTGGGGCGATATCGGCGCCGTCGCCTTCGTCGATGCCGGCACGGTCGGCACCGGCTCGATCCCCGACACCTCGAACCTCCGCGTCGGCGCCGGCCTCGGCCTCCGCTACTATACCCCCATCGGGCCGATCCGTGCCGACGTCGCCGTGCCGGTGGTGCGGGAGCCGCGCTCCTCCGGCTACGGCCTCTATGTCGGCATCGGCCAGGCCTTCTGACCATGCGCTGGTTGAAATGGCTCCTCGGCGCGCTGGCGCTGCTCATCCTCCTGCCGGCGGTCGCGGTGATCGGTGCGCTTGCCTGGATCAACACCGAGGGCGGCAGCGCCTTCCTCGCCCGCCAGGCGGAGGGCTTCGTCCCCGGCCTGCATGTCGAAGGGCTCCGCGGCCCGTTGCCCGGCCATCTCGGCTTCACGCGCCTCGCCTATGCCGATGCCGAGGGCGAATGGGTCGTCCTCGACGACGGCCGCATCGACCTCGACCTGAAGGCGCTGCTTTCCCGCACCCTCCGCGTCGAGCGGATCGAGGCCGCCCGCATCGCCCTCGCCCGCCTCCCCGCCGGCGGCGAGACGGCGCCCGCCGAGCCGCGGCCTGCCTCCGACACCGTCCTTCCCCACCTCCCGCAGCTCCCGGTCGCGGTGGAGCTGAACCGCCTCGCCATCGGGCGCCTTGAGCTGGCCCAGCCCGTCCTCGGGCAGGCCGCCGCCTTCGCGCTCGATGGCGAGGCGCGCCTCGCCGCCGGCGACCTCACCGCCCGCCTCGACCTCAAGCGCCTCGACGCCCCGCTGACGGCGGCGCTGACCCTCGCCCTCACCCCGGGCGCGGACCGCCTCGCCGCCCGCCTGACGCTGGACGAAGCCCCCGGCGGCCTCATCGCCGGCTTCATCCCACCTCCCGAGGGCGGCTGGGGCGACGCTCCCCTCCACCTTGCCCTGACGCTCGACGGCCCCGCCTCCGGCGCGGCCCTCGACCTGAAGGCCGGCCTTGGCCCGCAAGTCGCGCTCACCACGACCGGCACGATCCGCGCCACGCCCGAGGGCGCCTACGGCGCCACCATGCAAGGCGAGGCCCGCGCCGGCCCCCTCCTGCCCGAGACTGTCCGCCCACTGGCGATCCCCCTCGCCTTCGCCCTCGATGCCGACCTGCCGCCCGACCGGCGCCTCGCCCTGCGCAAGCTGGAGCTGACCCTGCCCGCCGGTCGCCTCGCCGCCACCGGGACCGCCCATCTCGGCAGCGAGGCGCTCGACCTCCGCCTAGACCTCGCGCTCGCGGAGAGCGCCCGCTTCGGCCCGTTGCTGCCCGCCGGCCTCGCCTGGCAGGGCCTTGCCGCCGAGGCCCATGTCACCGGCACCATAGCGAAGCCCGCCATCGCCCTCACCGCCACGCCCGAAACGCTGGCGACCGGCGTGGCCCAGGCCGATGCCGTGCTCGGCCCCGCCCCACGCCTCGCCCTCAACGCGGCCCTTCCCGGCCCCGCCTTCGATGCGACGCTCGACGCCGCCAATGGCCGCCTCACCGCGAAGGGCAACCTCGCCGAGCCCATCGCCCTCGACGCCACCCTTTCCCTCCCCCGGCTGGAGGTGCTCGGCGCCGGCTCCGAAGGCGCGCTGGAGGCGACCGTCCAGGCGACCGGCAAGCTCGCCGACCCCGACCTCACCCTCGCCGCCCGCTCCGGCCGCATCGCCGCCGCCGGGCGGGTGCTGGAAGGTCTGGCCCTCGACGCCCAAATCGCCACCCCCGTCTCCGCCCCGCGCGGCACCGCCCAGCTCCGCGCGACGCTTGACGGCCAGCCCGTCACCCTAGACTTCCGCGGCCGCCCGGACGGCCAGGCGGTCGAGATCGAAGCCGCCGAGGCCCGCCTCGGCCCCGCCCAGTTCACCGCCACCGGCCGCCTCGACCCGGCGGCGAAGCTCTTCGCCGGCACCGCCCGGCTTGAGGCGCCCGACCTCGCCCCTCTCGGCCGCCTCGCCGGCCTCGCCGGCCTCGCCGGCCGCATCACCCTCGACGCGCAGCTGGAGCCCCGCGACGGCATTCAAGGTTTCGACCTGAAGCTCGACGCCCCCCGCCTCGCCTATGCCGGGCAGCAGGGCAACCTCGCCGCCACCGTCGCCGGCACCCCCGCCGCCCTCGACTGGACCCTGCGCGGCAAGGCGACCCAGGGCGAACTTTCCGGCCGCGGCCGCGTCACGGAGACGAATGGCGCCTACCGCCTCGACCTGGCCGCCCTCCAGGCCGAGGCCCAGGGCGAGACCCTCCGCCTCGCCACCCCGGCCCGCATCACCTACGGCGCCGATGGCGGCATCGACATCGCCAACCTGGCGCTCGCCATCGGGAATGGCGGCCGCGTCCAGGCCGCCGGCCGCTGGGGGCCTGAGCGGGCTGATCTCGGCATTACCATCGCCGCGCTGCCGCTCGCGCTGGCCGAGCGCTTCGCCCCCGACATCAAGCCGCGGGGGATGATCACCGGCGATGTCCGCGCCACCGGCCCGACCGCGAAGCCCGAGATCCGCGCCCGCCTCAGTGGCACCGGCCTCGGCGCCGGGGCCGATTGGGCCCGCGGCCTGCCGCCCGTCACCCTCCGCGCCGAAGGCAGCATGATCGGCACCGTCACCGAGGCCCGCGCCGAGATCGCCGCCGGCCCCGCCGGCACCGTCACCGCCACCGCCCGCCTGCCGCGCGGCTTCGACCCCGACTCCCCGCTGGCCGCCAGCCTCGACGGATCGCTGAACCTCGCCCCCCTCGCCGGCCCCTTCCTCGCCGCCGGCGCCGACCGCGTCGCCGGCCGCCTGGCCCTGGCGCTCCGGGCCGAAGGCAGTATCGGCACTCCCCGCCTCGGCGGCCGTGCGACCCTCAGCGGCGGCGACTACCGCAACGCGACCACCGGCGTCCGCCTCTCGGACATAGGCGGCATCATCACCGGCGAGGGTACCCGCCTCGTGATCGAGCGGCTCGAGGGCAAGACCCTCGGCAACGGCACCATCGGCATCCGCGGCAGCATCGATGCCGGCGCCGCAGGCCTGCCCGCCGACCTCGTCATCACCGCCCGCAACGCCCGCCCCGTCGCCTCCGACCTCGGCACGGCGACCATCGGCGCCGACATCACGGTGCGGGGCCCGATTACCGGCGGCGGCACCGTTGCCGGCGAGGTGCGGATCGAGCAGGCGGAGCTGCGCGTGCCGGAGAAGCTGCCCGCCAGCGTCCCGACCCTCACCAATGTCCGCCAGCGCGGCCGCCTGCCGCCGGGCGTCATCCCGCCCGAGCCGCCGGCGAAGGCCGGCCCGGCCACCTCGGCCGCCCCGCCGCTGAACCTCGCGGTGAAGGTGACGGCGCGTCGCGTCTTCATCCGTGGGCGCGGCCTCGAGGTGGAGATGGGCGGCGCCATCGATGTCGGCGGCACCGTCGCCGCCCCGGTCCCCTCCGGCAGCCTCAACCTGGTGCGGGGCACGCTCAACATCCTGACCCGCACGCTGACCTTCAAGCGCGGCACGATCGGCTTCAACGCCGGTACCTTCGTCCCGCAGCTCGACATGGCGGCGGAGGCGACCGCCAGCACCACGACCATCACCGTGACCGTCACCGGCCCGGCCAACGCGCCGAAGATCGGCTTCACCTCCACGCCGGAGCTGCCGCAGGACGAGGTGCTGGCCCGCCTGCTGTTCGGCCGATCAACCAGCAACCTGTCGCCCTTCGAGATCGCCCAGATCGCCGCCGCCGTTGCCCAGCTCACCGGGATCGGCGGCTCTGGCGGCGGGCCGCTGGACCGCGTCCGCAGCGCGCTGGGCCTCGACCGCCTCGGCGTCAGCGGCGCCCAGGGCAATGCCACCGGCGCGACTGTGGAGGCCGGGCGCTACGTCGCACCCGGCGTCTTCCTCGGCGTCCGCCAGGGGACCAGCGGGGGCCAGACCGGCGTCGGCGTGCAGGTGGAGATCACCCCGCGCATCAAAGTCGAGGGCCAGACCGCCACCGGCCCCGCCGGCGACCGCATCGGCCTCTCCTACGAGCTGGAATATTGATGCCCTGAGGCACGGCGACGTGACCGCTGATCCTGATGCAGCTGATAATAACGCTGCTTATATTCATCGGCGTGACGACCCTGCCGAACGACGACCTGCTTCTCCTGCTGACCGACGTGGCGCGGCTGATCCGCACCATGGCGGACCGCGTCGCCCGCGCGCATGGCATGACCCGAGCGCAATGGGTGATCCTGGTCCGCCTCCGCCGGCATGACGGCCTGACCCAGCGCGAACTGGCCGAGCTGCTGGAGGTCGAGCCGATCACCGTCGGCCGTCTGGTCGATCGCCTTGCCGCCCGCCACCTGATCGAGCGCCGCGCCGACCCGAGCGACCGCCGCGTGTGGCGCCTGCACCTGCGGCCCGAGGCGGCGCCGGTGCTGGCCGAGATCGACGAGGCCAAGGCCGCCTTCGACGCGACCACCACCCGTAACATGCCCGAGGCCCAGCGCGCCGCGGTGCGCGACGCCCTGCTGCTGATGAAATCCAACCTGCTGGCCGGCGAGACAGACGCCGACTTCGCTGCCTGAGAGTGGTCCCATGCCCGAAGGTTCGATCCGCGTCGAAAAGCCCGAGACCGGGGTCGCACCCGCCCCGCCGAAGCGTCGCCGCTGGCTGCGCCCGGCGCTGATGCTCGGCGGCGTCCTTGCAGTCGTCGCCGGTTCCGGGCTGTTCTGGCTGAACGGAGGCCGCTATGCCGGCACCGACGACGCCTATGTCCAGGCCGACCGGCTGATGCTGGCCACCGACGTCTCCGGCATCGTCCAGCGCATCGACGTGCATGAGGGCGACCGGGTGACGCAGGGCCAAGTCCTGGTCCAGCTCGACGCCTCGCCCTTCCGCCACGCCCTCGACCAGGCGCGCGCCCAGCTCCAGCAGACCGCGCTGAGCCTCGAGGCGATGCAGGCCGATTATCAACGACTGCTGCGCGATGCCGCGGCGCAGGAGGCCGCCGTCGCCCTCGCCCAGGCCACCTTCGACCGCGCCGCGCAGATCGTGAACAGCGGCGCCGTCACCCGCTCCGCCTATGACCAAGCGCGCTACGGGTTGCTGCAAGCGCAGCAGCAGCTCGAATCGCTCCGCGCCCAGGCCCGGGTCCAGCTGGCCAGGCTCGGCGGCAGGCCTGACCAGCCGGCCGAGCAGCACCCCGACTACCTCGAAGCCGCTGCCCGCCTCGCCGAGGCGCAACGCCAACTCGACCACACCACCTTTCGCGCGCCCTATGCGGGCGTCGTGACGCAAGTCTCGACCTTGCAGCCCGGCCAGTACCTCGCCGCCGCATCGCCCGCCTTCGCCCTCGTCTCCTCCGACCATGTCTGGGTGGACGCGCTGCCGAAGGAGACCGACCTCACCCATGTGAAGCCGGGCGATGCGGCGACCGTCACCATCGACACCTATCCCGGCATCACCTGGAAGGCGGTGGTCGAGAGCATCAGCCCCGCCTCGGGCTCCACCTTCAGCGTGCTGCCGGCGCAGAACGCCTCCGGCAACTGGGTAAAGGTGGTGCAGCGCATCCCGGTGCGCATCCGCGTCGAGCAGCCGGCCGATGCGCCGCCGCTGCGCTCGGGGATGAGCGCCATCGTCTCGATCGACACCGGCCACGAGCGGCACCTCTCGGACATCTTCTAGTTTTCCCCACGACGCCGCTTGCGCGGTGCCGCGGGGGCCTCGGATCTTCCCTCACGCCCGATGCTTCGGTCCCGCCTTCCGCGGCTGAGCCGCGGAACGGCACCGGCAAGGGCAGGAACAGACAATGAGCGAGCAAACGGTGCCGCATCGCGGCATCATCACCGTCTGCGCCATGGTGGCGACGCTGATGCAGGCGCTGGACGGCACCATCGCCAATGTCGCCCTGCCCTACATGCAGGGCGGGCTGGCCGCGACCTCCGACCAGATCACCTGGGTGCTGACCAGCTACATCACCGCGGCCGCCATCCTGACCGCGCCGGTCGGCTTCCTCGTCACCCGCTTCGGCCGGCGCGCGGTCTTCCTCGCCTCGGTTGGCGGCTTCACCCTCGCCTCCGTGGCCTGCGGCGCGGCGCAGTCGCTCGACCAGATGGTGATCTTCCGCCTGCTGCAAGGCGCCTTCGGCGCGGCGCTGGTGCCGCTCAGCCAGTCCACCATGCTCGACATCTACCCGCCCGAGCAGCGCGGCTCCGCCATGGCGATCTGGGGTATGGGCGTGATGGTCGGCCCGATCCTCGGCCCCACCCTCGGCGGCTACCTGACCGAGAACCTCAACTGGCGCTGGGTCTTCTACGTCAACTTGCCCTTCGGCATCCTCGCCCTGCTCGGCCTGCTGTTCTTCCTGCCGAAAGGAGAGACGCAATCCGGCCGCCGCTTCGACTGGTTCGGCTTCGGCGTGCTCGCGCTCGGCGTCGGCGCGCTGCAGATCATGCTCGACCGCGGCGAGCTGCTGAACTGGTTCGGCTCCACCGAGATCATCGTGGAAGCGGTGCTCGCCGGGCTCGGCCTCTACCTCTTCCTCGTCCACATGGCGACAGCCGAGCGGCCCTTCATTCCGCCGCGCATCTTCCGCGACCGCAACTTCGCCGCTGGGCTCGGCATCATGTTCGCGGTCGGCGTCATCCTCTTCGCCACCTCGGCGCTTCTCGCACCCTATCTCCAGACGCTCGGCAACTACCCCGTCTTCACAGCCGGCCTGGCGATGGCCCCTCGCGGCCTCGGCACCATGGCCGCGATGTTCATCGCCGGGCGGCTCGCCAGCCGCTTCGACCCGCGCAAGGTGATGGCCATGGGCGTGCTGATCCTTGCCTGGACGCTTTGGGAGATGACCGGCTGGACGCCCGACGTCTCGATGTGGACGCTGGTGACGGCGACGATCCTGCAGGGCGTGGGTTTAGGCTTCGTCTTCATCCCGCTGAACCTCGTCGCCTTCGCAACCCTCGACCCGGCGATGCGTACCGACGGCACCTCGCTCATCAGCCTGCTGCGAAACCTCGGCAGCGCCATCGGCATCTCGGCGATGGCGGCGATGCTGACGCGCAACACCCAGATCGTGCATGCGGACCTGGCGATGCACGTCTCGCCTCTGAACCGGGTCTTCGACATGCCCGCGGTGCATCGCTGGTGGGACCCATCCACCATCCCTGGCGCCGCGCTGCTGAACCAGGAGATCACGCGCCAGGCCAGCATCATCGCCTATGCCGACGACTACTGGCTGCTGATGATCCTGGCGTTGGCAATGCTCCTCCTGCTGCCGCTGATGAAGCGCCCGCCCAAGGCCGCAGCGCCCGACCCGGCGCATGCGGCGATGGACTGAGGCGCGGCGGGCGGCGGCCCTACTCGGCCGCCGCCGCCTCCATCACGGCCTCCCAGGCGGGATTGATCAACGGGCACCCGGCCCCGAGCCTTGCCCGCGCCGCGTGGTACTCCCGCCGCCAGCGCGCCACCACATCGCCCGCCGGCTCCACCGCCTTCACCGCGCCGATCCCCTGCCCGGCACCCCAGATGTCCTTCCAGCGCTTCTTGCGGTCGGAGCTGAAATCCATCTTGCTCGGGTCGCTCTCCGGCAGGTTGTCCGGGTCGAGCCCCGCGCGCAGCAGGCTCGGCTTCATGTAGTTGCCGTGCACGCCGGTGATGAGGTTGGTGTAGACGATGTCCTCCGCCCCGCACTCCAGCATCATCTGCTGCTGCTCCGGCTGCGCCCGCGCCTCCTTTGTCGCGATGAAGGCGCTGCCCGCATAGGCGAAGTCGGCGCCCAGCGCCTCGGCGGCCAGCACGCTCCGCCCATTGGCGATGGCGCCCGAGAGCGCGATCGGCCCGTCGAACCAAGCCCGCGTTTCCTGCACGAAGCCGAAGGGCGAGAGCGCCCCCGCATGCCCGCCCGCCCCGGCGCAGACCAGCACCAGCCCGTCCGCCCCCTTGTCGACCGCGCTATGGGCGAAGCGCTGGTTGATTACATCGTGCAGCACATGGCCGCCATAGGAATGCACCGCCTGGTTCACCTCCGGCCGCGCGCCGAGCGAGGTGATGATCAACGGCACCTTGTGCTTCACGCAGATGGCGAGGTCATGCTCCAGCCGGTCGTTCGACTTGTGCACGATGAGGTTGATGGCGAAGGGCGCCGCCGGCCGGTCCGGGTGCCGCGCGTCATGCGCCGCGAGCCGCTCCTTGATCTCGATCACCCATTCCTCGAACTGCTCCGCCGGCCGCGCATTGAGCGAGGGCATCGCGCCGATGATCCCCGCCGTGCATTGCGCGACGACGAGGTCGGGCACCGAGATGATGAAGAGCGGCGAGCCGATGAGCGGCAGCGAGAGCCGGCCCTTGAGGGATTCGACGAGGGACATGCGCGGCTCCTCCTTCAGCGCTTCGGCTTCAGCACATTGGCCATGATCGCCTGGGTTTCGGCGGTCCTGAGCTGCGCGGCGAGGATATTCCTCTCCTCCTCCATCCGCTCGAGCAGGATGGCATGGTGCTGCCGCAGCAGCCGCCGCGTCAGCCGCATCGCCTCCGGCGGCTTCGCCGCCAGCACCGCCGCCGTCGCCCGCGCATTCGGCAGCAACTCGGCGCGCTCCATGATGCGGTTGACGAAGCCCATCTCCTTCGCCGCCTCGGCGCCGAAGAACTCGCCGAGCAGCATCAGCTCCGCCGCCTTCTGCCGCCCCACCATCCAGGGCACGATCATCGAGGAGCCGAGCTCCGGCACCAGGCCGAGATCGACGAAGGGCATGCGGAAGCGCGCCTCGGGCGCCGCATAGACGATGTCGCAATGCATCAGCATGGTGCAGCCGATGCCGATGGCGAGGCCCGGCACCGCGGCGACGATCGGCTTCTCGTAATTCGCCAGCCCATAATAGAAGCGCTTGCTTGGCGGCGGGGCATTCGGGTCCTCCGGCGCGCGATTCTGGAACTCGCCGATGTCGTTCCCGGCGCAGAACACCTCGCCCGCGCCGGTCAGCAGGAGGCAACGTACGTCGGGGTTGGCGGCACTCTCCTCGATCGCCGAGGCAAGGCCGGCATACATGGTCCGCGTAAGCGAATTCTTCTTTTCCGGCCGCGCGATCACCACGGTACAGACCCCGTCGGCGACCGAGACCTCGATGTTCTCAACTGCGGCACCTGAATGCTGCGTTTTCAAATTCTTGGCGTCGGCATCCGGCATGGTTTCGTACCTCCCATCCGTACCCAAGCACATCCCTCCTCGTTTCACAAAAGGTCCCAACCATACGGACCTCGTGGGGGCGCTCGAACGCTTGTCTTCAAGATGGCATCGGGGTCCTGCTGAGCGCTGCGGCAGAGCGCCCATGCCGAGGCATGGCCTTCGCCGCGCTCGCGGCTCGCCGGACTGCCTGGGATGGCCATGCCATGTTCGACGCCTGCGGGGCTGGAGCAGGTTCGCGGAGGACGCAGCACTCGTCCACCAAGTGAGGACCGGCGCCCTCAGCAGTTGATTATTCCAATCTGGACAACAATGAACTGTCCGCAGCGGAGATTCTCCTCACTGCTCCTTGGCACCACCTTTCCCATGCGGCTCGGGACCGGTCCCGGCCAGGGTGCCAGGAAGGCGACCATGAAGCTCTATCATCACCCCCTCTCCGGGCATGCGCACCGGGCGCGGCTGTTCCTCTCGCTGCTCGGCGTCCCGCACGAGGCAATCGAGGTCGACCTGAAGGCGGGCGCGCACAAAACGCCGGAGTTCCTTGCCCTCAACCCGTTCGGGCAGGTGCCTGTGCTCGACGACGACGGCACAGTCGTCCCGGACTCGAACGCGATCCTCGTCTACATTGCCCGCAAGTTCGAGCGGACCGACTGGCTGCCCGAGGATCCCAAGGGCGCGGCCGCCGTGCAGCGCTGGCTGTCGGTGGCGGCCGGCGAACTCGCCTACGGTCCGGCCGCCGCGCGCCTCGTCACCGTGTTCGGTGCCAGTTTCCGGTCCGAGGAGGTGATCGGCCGGGCGCACACGATGCTGCGCCGCCTGGAGGCTCACCTGGCCGGCCGCGACTGGCTGGTCGGCGAGCACCCCACCATCGCCGATGTCGCGCTCTACAGCTACGTCGCGCGTGCGCCCGAAGGCAATGTCGACCTGTCGGGCTACCACCGGGTCAACGCCTTCCTTCGCCGGATCGAGGCTCTGCCGGGCTTCCTCCCCTTCGCCGTGACGCCGGCCGGTCTCACGGCCGCCGCGTGACGGCGCGTGCCCGGACGCGCCATTCGCCGCGCCCGACCCGAAGGGGAGAGCGTCCATGAACGGTGGTCTGACGATGTCGAAGCTCTCGACCTGGTATCAAGGCGAGAAGGCCATTCAGCAACAGGCCGGCGTCGCCGACCGCATGGAGGAGGTGGGCCGGCGTGTGGTGCGGGACTACATGCCCGACCAGCATCGCGCGTCCCAGGCCCATCCGCCCTTCATCGTTGCCGGCAGCGTCGACCGGCGAGGGGACGCCTGGGCCATCTTGATTGCCGAGAGGCCGGCTTCATCGACCCGCCCACCCCGACACCGCTCAAATCGCGGCACGGCTTCCCAGGCGCCGTTCACCATGCCGCCACAGTCCAGCGGCGCGTTCCCATGAGCAGTTGCAGTCGTTACTCTTGAAGGTTGAACAGCCTGAGACGGGGAATGGATCATGGACCGCTGGCAGGCCATGCGCATCTTTGCGAAGGTTGCCGAAACGGCAAGCTTCGCGGAGACCGCCCGTCTGTTGCACATGAGCGCTCCGGCAGTCACCCGTGCAGTGGCTGCCCTCGAGGGAGCCATCGGTGCCCGGCTGCTGGTTCGCACCACGCGGTCCGTGAAGCTCACGGAGGCGGGCAGCCGCTACCATGAAGATTGCCGCCGCATCCTCGCCGACATCGTCGAGGCGGAGGCCGCGGCTGCCGGCTCCTATGCGACACCGTCAGGCACCCTCGCCGTGACGGCATCCGTCCTCTTCGGCCACATGCACGTGCTGCCCATCGTGACCGACTACCTCGACACCTACCCGACCATGTCGGCGCGGACGCTTTTCGTCGACCGTCCCGTCAGCATCGTCGAGGAAGGCATCGATGTCGCGGTCCGCATCGGCCATCTCTCGGATTCCGGCTTCACGGCCGCCAAGGTGGGCACGGTGCGCCGCGTCATCTGCGGCTCGCCCGCCTATTTCGAGAAGCATGGAATCCCGGCGACTCCGCAGGACCTGAAGGACCACCGCATCGCCATGTCCACGGGTGCATGGGCATCGCCGGAGTGGCGGTTCGCGCAGGATCAGCGCGTGAGGGTCCATCCCGTCCTGCAGAGCAATACGAACGAGGCTGGCATCGCCGCTGCCCTGGCGGGCTGGGGGCTGACGCGGGTCCTGCATTACCAGATCGGCCCAGCCCTGCTCGAAGGCCGCTTGCGGGTCGTGCTCGCCGACTACGAGGAGCCGCCGCTACCCATCCATCTGCTGTACGCCCAGGGACGCCAGGCGCCGGCGAAGGTGAGGACGTTTGTCGACCTGGCGGTGACGCGTCTGCGCGCGAACAGGCTGCTCAACTGAAGATTGCTGACCGAAATCCTGGCCACCTTGGTGCCGCGCAACGTGCCGGCGGACTTCGCTCAGCAGGCAGCGCGATGGCAGGCAATATGGGCGGGCATAAAAAATAAGAGGGGAAGGCTGTGCCCTCCCCCCTTGCAACACCTTCCCAACATGGGAGCTTCCGCTGAGCCCAGCGCAACCTTACCGCGAGTAGAACTCGACGACCAGGTTCGGCTCCATCTGCACCGGATAGGGCACGTCGGAAAGCTTCGGCGCCCGGACGAAGCGGCCACGCATGGCGCGGTGGTCGATCTCGATATACTCCGGCACGTCACGCTCGCCGTTCTGCACGGCGTCGAGCACGACGGTCATCTGCTTCGACTTCTCCTTCACCTCGATCAGGTCGTTGTCCTTGACTTGGTAGGAGGAGATGTTGAGGCGCTTGCCGTTCACCAGCACATGGCCATGGTTCACGAACTGCCGCGCGGCGAAGGGCGTGACGGCCAGCTTCATGCGGTAGACCACGCAGTCGAGCCGGCGCTCGAGCAGGGCGATGAGGTTCTCGGAGGTGTCGCCCTTGCGGCGCACGGCCTCTTCGTAATACTTGCGGAACTGCTTCTCGCCGATGTTGCCGTAATAGCCCTTCAGCTTCTGCTTCGCCATGAGCTGGACGCCGAAGTCGGTCGGCTTCTGCTTGCGGCGGGCGCCATGCTGGCCGGGGATGGTCTCGCGCTTGTTAATCGGGCTCTTGGCCCGGCCCCAGAGATTGACCCCGAGGCGGCGGTTGATCTTGTACTTGGATTCAAGGCGCTTGGTCATAGGCTCATGCGTTCCGCCCCGGTTTCCGGATGCGGCCTTCCGCTAGCGATGTTGTCCCGGTAGGCCCAGGCCCGGTACGGGCAAAAGCGGGCGCGCAGCGGTCCAAGTTCCCTTGGGCTGCGTCCACGTTCCCAGGAAGAAGCGGGCCTATAGAAGCGGAGGGGGCGGCTTGTCAAACCCTCGCTTCGGGGCCTAATGCCCATCCCATGGTGACACGTGCGGAAGTCCTCATCCTCGGCCTGACCGCCGGCGTGGTCGGCAGCCTCGTCGGCGGGCTTATGCTCGGCATCGGCCTCGGCCTTGTTGTGCAGAACGTGCATATGGGCTGGCTGTTGGTGCTGCCCGCGGCGCCGGTGGCAGGGCTCCTCGGCTACGCCCTGGCCCGGAAGCTGGCGAACCGGCTGCCAAAGCCGCAGTGACCGCAACCGGGAGGCCAGACGATGCCCGGCCATGACCTTGTCGCGCTCTGGGAAGCGCATTGCCGCTACGAGTTCGAAACCCGCGACGTGGAGGCAACCATGGCCTCCATGGTGCCCGAGCCCTACGTGAACCACGTCCCGACCATGACCGGGGGCGTCGGGCACGACCAGCTCAAGCGCTTCTATAAATATCATTTCATCGGCGCCAACCCGCCGGATACCGAGCTGGTGCCGATCAGCCGCACCGTCGGCGAGAGCAGCATCGTCGACGAGATGATCTTCCGCTTCACCCATACCTCCGGCGTCGACTGGATGCTGCCGGGCGTGCCGCCGACGGGGCGGCGGGTGGAGGTGGCCCTCGTCGCCATCGTGCAGTTCGCGGGCGACAAGCTGGTGCACGAGCACATCTACTGGGACCAGGCTTCGGTGCTGGTGCAGGTCGGGCTGCTCGACCCGAAGGGCCTGCCGGTCGCCGGCGCCGAGGCCGCGCGCAAGGTCGTCGACAAGACCCAGCCGAGCAATGCGCTGATGGGCGAGGACTGGGCACGGAGCGAGACCAGGCCGATCTAGTCCAGGTCCGGCCGCCCCCGCCGCATTCGCCCTTGGGAAAGCTCCGTCACCACGCCATGAAGGGTGCGGAGTTCCTGCTCCGTCACCTCGCCGCGCTCGAACCAGTGGCGGAGGTTGCGGACCATGTTCGCCCGTTTCTTCTCCGGCTCGAGGAAGCCCGAGGCGTCCAGCTCGCCGATCAGCCGGTCGAGGAAGGCCTCGAGCAGTCCCTTGCTGGCGACCGCCGTGCCGTTGGTGACAAGACGGCGGGAGGGCGTCGTCTCGCGGGCCGTCCACCACTCATAGGCGAAAATCATGACCGCCTGGGCGAGGTTCAGCGACATATGCGCCGGGTTCAGCGGGTAGCGGACCAGCGTGTCGGCATGGGCCATGTCGTCGGCCTCGAGGCCGGCGCGCTCCGGGCCGAAAAGCACGGCGCAGCGCAGGCCGCGCTCGTTGACCTCCCGCACATCCTCGGCCGCGGCGCGGGCGGTGCGCAGCGGCTTGATCATGTGGCGCGGCCGCGGGCAGGTGGCGAAGACGCGGTGGCAATCGGCGATGGCGCTCGGCACGTCCGGGAAGACCTGCACGGCATCGAGGATGGCATCGGCGCCGGAAGCGGTGCGCCAGGCGCGGTCCTGCGGCCAGCCATCGCGCGGCGCGACCAGGCGGAGGTGGAAGAGCCCGCCATTCGCCATGGCACGGGCGGTGGTGCCAATGTTCTCGGCGAGCTGCGGGCGGACGAGGACGACGACGGGGCTCTCGCCCGGCGCCGGCTGCAGCTTCGCCGCCGGCTTGCCGCCGCGGGTCCAGGCATCGGGCACCACGCGGTGGATGCCGAGGGCGAAGGCGAGCGGCGCATGCAGCCGCCACCCCTCCCCTGCCCGCTCGGCGACCAGGGCGAGCGGCTCCTCCGGCATGTCGGCCTCGAGCGCCGCGGCCAGTTCGGCGGCGAGCGCCCGGTACTCGGCGATGGGCTGCCCCGCCGCCGCCGCGAGGGCCGCCTCGGTCGCGGTGCAGCCCGGCGCGTCGAGATGGGCGCGGAACCAGGCGCGCTTCGGGTCGGTCAGGGCGATGCGCTTCAGCGCATCCATCCAGTCCTCGGCGGAGTGGCTCACGCCCGCCGCCAGGTGGTGCCCTGCGGGCCATCCTCGAGCAGGACTCCCTTGGCCTTCAGCGCGTCGCGGATGCGGTCCGCCTCGGCGAAGTCCCGCGCCTTGCGGGCGGCGAGGCGGTCGGCGATGGCCTGCTCCACCCACCCCGTATCCTCGCCGCCGCGCAGCCAGGCCTCGGGTTCGGAGGGGTGCAGGCCGATCAGCGCGGCGGCCTCGCGGAAGGCCTCCGCGGCAAGGCCGGCGACGACAGGCCAGGGCTTGCCGATGCGGTGCAGCACCGAAGTCGCGCTCCCGCCGACGCTGGCGACGTTTTCCAGGGTACGCAGGTCGCGCAACCGGGTGAGTGCCAGCGGCGTGTTGAGGTCATCGAGCAGCGGCTCCAACGCCCAGTCCACCATGGCATTGCGCGTCATCTCGTGCCCATCGGCAGGCGCCACGGCGCGGGCGAGCATGGCATAGCCGTCGTCCAGCTCCGCCTTCGCCTCATCCAGCCCGGCGAAGGTGAAGTCGAGGTCGGCGCGGTAATGGGTGCGCAGTAGCAGCAGACGGAAAGCCTCTCCAGCCCAGGCGCCGCGGGCCAGGATGTCGCGTACGGTGAGGAAGTTGCCGAGCGACTTCGACATTTTCTCGCCATTGACGCGCAACATGCCGTTGTGCAGCCAGACATTCGCCATGCGCGGCGTGCCGAAGGCGCAGCGGCTCTGCGCCAGCTCGTTCTCATGGTGCGGGAAGATCAGGTCATGGCCGCCGCCATGAATGTCGAAGACCTCACCCAGCGCCTGCCAGGACATGGCCGAGCACTCGATATGCCAGCCGGGCCGGCCGCGGCCCCAGGGGCTGTCCCATCCGGGCGTCGCCTCGTCCGAGGGTTTCCACAGCACGAAGTCGCCCGGGTCCCGCTTGTAGGGCGCGACATCGACCCGTGCGCCCGCAACCAGCTCATCCGGGCTGCGGCCGGAGAGCGTGCCGTATTCCGGGAAGGAGGGCACGCTGAACAGCACATGGCCCTCGGCGGCATAGGCATGGCCACGGGCGATCAGCCGCTCGATCAGCGCGATCATCGGCGCGATGGACTGCGTCGCGCGCGGCTCCTCATCCGGCGGCAGGGCGCCGAGCGCCGCCATGTCGGTGTGGAAGTCGGCCGTGGTGCGGGCGGTGATGGCGCCGATCGGCTCGCCGCTCTCGGCCGCGCGCGCGTTGATCTTGTCGTCCACGTCGGTGACGTTGCGGACATAGGTGAGGCGCGGATAGAGCCGCCGCAGCAGCCGGGCGAGCGTGTCGAAGACCACCACCGGCCGCGCATTCCCGAGATGCGCCAGGTCGTAGACGGTTGGGCCGCAGACATAGAGCCGCACATGGCCGGGATCGATCGGCACGAATTCCTCTTTCGTGCGCGTCAGGCTGTTGTGCAAATGGAGCTGGGTCATCGAGGGGTCCGTCGTCGCAAGGGGGCACGCAGCCGAGGCCGCGGGCCGGGCCCGCGGGCGGGGAGGTTCAGCAGCGACAGGCCTTGGACATCGCTGACATTCTAGGCCGGCCGCAGCCAGAAGCTCAACCCTCGGCGCCGAGCTTCAACCGCAACGCCGCCCGCTCCCGCCCGATCAGCGGCAGCAGGACCTTGAGGTCGGGCCCATGATCCTCGCCGGTCAGCGCCAGGCGGAGCGGCAGGAACAGCGCCTTGCCCTTGCGGCCGGTGGTCTGCTTCAGCGCCTCGGTCCAGGCACCCCAGGTCGCGGCGTCCCAGGGCTCCGGCTGCAGGGCAGCGAGGGCGGCTCGGAGGAACTCCCCCTCCCCCGGCTGGACCGGCGGGACGATGCTGCCGCGCACCACCTCGAACCAGGGCTTCGCCTCGCCGAGCAGGTCGAGGTTGCCGCGCACCGCAAGCCAGAATTCCTCGTCGGCGCCCGCGGGAAGCTGCGCCCTCACCGCCTCGAAGGGCAGCTCATGCAGGTGCTTCCGGTTCAGGGCGAGCAGCTGCTGCACGTCGAACCGCGCGGCGGAGCGGGAGATGGCGGTCAGCGCGAAGCCCGGCACCAGCTCCGCCGGCATCCCGGGCGCCGGGTCGGTCGAGGTGCCGAGGGCGGCGAGGTAGCCTGCCAGCGCCGCAGGCTCCACCCCGTCGCGGCGGAGCTGGCGGAGGGACAGGCTGCCGAGGCGCTTGGAGAGCGGCCCGCCATCCGCATCGGTCAGCAGCGGCAGATGGGCGAAGGAAAGCGCCTGCGGCCGGCCGCCGAGTGCCTCCCAGATATCAAGCTGCACGCCCGTATTGGTCACATGGTCCTCGCCGCGGACGATATGCGTCACCCGACTGTCGAGGTCGTCCACCACTGAGGTGAAGGTATAGAGCGGCGAGCCATCGGCGCGGACCAGCACGGGGTCGGAGAGGCTGGAGAGCTTCACCGCGCGCCGCCCGAGCACGCCATCCTCCCACTCGCGCTGGAGGCCGCCCAGCTTGAAGCGCCAATAGGGCCGCTTGCCATTGGCCAGCGCCCGCTCATACTGCTCCTGCGTCATCTTGAGGGCGCCGCGGTCATAGAGCGGCGGCCGGCCCTGCTTGAGGCGGAGCTCCCGCTTGTAGCGCAACTCCTCCTCGCTCTCGAAGCAGGGGTAGAGGTGGCCGGATGCCTTCAGCCGCTCGGCCGCCGCGGCATAGAGCGGCAGGCGGTCGGACTGGCGGAAGCTCTCGTCCCAGTCGAGGCCGAGCCAGCGGAGGTCCTCCTGCAAGGCCTCGGCATATTCCGCCTTGGAGCGCTCCAGATCCGTATCGTCGAGCCGCAGCAGCACCGTGCCGCCGCGCTGCCGGGCGAAGAGCCAGTTCACCAGCGCGGCGCGGGCGTTGCCGACGTGCAGCAGCCCGGTCGGCGAGGGGGCGAAGCGGAGCTTCATGCCCGGCGGCCCCGCGGCTCGAGCGTCAGGCAGTCGGTCTCCGCCCTGCGGCCGGCAGGGGTGGCAAAGCCATGCGCTGCCGAGGCCTCATGGCCGAAGGCGGGGGTGCGGGCATATCCGCCGAAGCTACGATACATTTCTCTCAATTCCTCGGCGGATCCGGTCCCGGCCCGCAAATCCTCGATCTGGGCGCAAATGGAGCGGCGGGCCTGTTCCGCCCCGGCGAAGCCTTTCGCCGTCCATTCGCCATTTGGTCGTTCCTCGCCCGGATCGCCATAATCCCGGCAGCGGACGGCGTGAAGGCTCACGCTTCCTCCTCTTCGCCATCCTCCTCGTCGCGGCGGGGGTCGAGGGCGCGCCAATTCCTGTCCTCGGCATCGCGTACCGGCTGGGCGGCGAAGTCGGCGAGTTCCGTGGCGCTGGCCCAGGCCTGCTCGCCGGCACCCTGCACCTCGGCATCCTCGCCGAAGGCGAACCAGCTGGCGATCACCTCGTCCGGCGTCATCCCGGCGGTGCGGGAGCGCTCCAGGCTGTCCCGCACATAGCGGCGGGCGAAGGCGTTGGCATGCTCCAGGGTGCGGAAGCCGGTGACGGTCTCGACCGGTTCGGAGCCGTTGGCGCCCGAAAGGTCCATGATCCGCACCGAAAGCCCGGTCTGGAGAAAGGGATTGGGGCGGAAGATGGGGTCGTCGCTCATGGCCGGAAGCTAGGGACGGGCCCGGCCAGGGTCAACGCGGCCGCCATGCTGGACCGGCCGCCGTGCCGCATGATAGCTCGCCGGGGCCGATCACGCCGGGCGGAGCACGCATGAGCCTCCAATTGAACTATGTCCAGAGTTATGCCGCCATGGTCCGTGCCTACCTCGCGGCCTTCCCGGAGGATGAGGCGGTCGCCCGCTCGGTCGGCGGCAATCTCGAGCTGTTCGGCGTGCTGGAGCACAGCCTGCTGCGGCAATACGGGCTGCGGGATGACAGCCGCGTCGTCGATGTCGGCTGCGGCGCCGGGCGGCTGGCGGCGCAGCTCCGGCGCTATCCGGCGCTGCGCTATCTCGGCCTCGACGTGGTGCCGGAGCTGCTGGACTATTGCCGACGGAAGATGGCCCGGCCCGACTTCCGGCTGGAGCTGAGCCAGGGCAACCGCATTCCGCTGGCCGATGGCGAGGCGGATCTCGTCACCTTCTTCTCGGTCTTCACTCATCTCCTGCACGAGGAATCCTACGTCTACCTGCAGGAATGCGCCCGGGTGCTGGCGCCGGGCGGGCGGGTGATCTTCTCCTTCTTCGAATTCGCCGTCGAAGCCCAGTGGAGCGTCTTCGAGGGCAATGTCGACTGGGTGCGCAAGCGCTCCTATCTCGGCCACATCAACGTCTTCATGCATGCCGATGACCTGCGGCTCTGGGCCAAGCGGCTCGGCTTCACCGTCATTGCCATGGAGCGGGGCGACAAGCCGAGCATCGCCATCACCCCAGAGACTGCGACCGAGGCGGTGCCGGCCGGGCCGCGGGCCCTTGGCCAGTCCTATTGCGTGCTGGAGAAGCTGAAGGCGTAACACTCCTCACCAATTGGTTACGGGGATGGACCGGCCTGCCGCCGCGCGATACGGAAGCGAAAACAACAGGGAAGACGAGCATGCGCGTCCTGGTCATCGGCGGCGGCATCGGTGGGCTGGCGACGGCGCTGGCGGTGCATGCGGCCGGGATCGAGGTTGAGGTCTTCGAAGCGGCGGCGGAAGTCCGCCCGCTCGGCGTCGGCATCAACCTCCAGCCGCATGCGGTGCGCGAGCTCACAGAGCTCGGTCTCGGGGAGGCATTGGCGGCGAATGGTGTTGCGACTCAGGAATTCCGCTACGCCAACCGCTTCGGCCAGACCATCTGGGCCGAACCGCGCGGCCTCGCCGCTGGCTATCGCTGGCCGCAATACTCCATTCACCGCGGCCGGTTGCAGATGCTCCTCTGGGATGCGGCACTGGCCCGGCTCGGGACGGAGCGGCTCCATAGCGGGCGCCGGCTCGCGGGTTTCAGCCAGGACGAGGCGGGCGTCACCGCGCATTTCGGGGATGGCAGCACGGCCCGCGGCGATGCGCTGATCGGCGCCGACGGCATCCATTCCGCGGTCCGCGCCTGCCTCGTCCCCGGCGAGGGCGCGCCGCGCTGGAACGGCGCCATCCTTTGGCGGGCGGTGAGCCCGGCGCGGCCCTTCCTCAGCGGCGCCACCATGGTGCAGGCAGGCCATCGGGACACGAAATTCGTCTGCTACCCGATCGGCGAGGCCCCCGGCGGGCGGATGCTGGTCAACTGGATCGCCGAGCAGCGCTTCCCGGCCACGACGCCCTGGGCGCGGGAGGACTGGAACCGCCCGGCGCGCATCGAGGACTTCCTGCCGATCTTCGCCGACTGGCGCTTCGCCTGGCTCGACGTGCCCGGGCTGATCCGCGCGGCCGAAGCAGTCTATGAATTCCCCATGGTGGACCGCGACCCGCTGCCGCGCTGGCGCCAGGGCCGGGTGACGCTGCTCGGCGATGCGGCCCATCCCATGTACCCGATCGGCTCCAACGGTGCCTCCCAGGCCGTGCTGGATGCCCGCTTCCTCGCCTTGCAACTGGCGCGGCACGGCGCTGTGGAGGCCGGGCTCGAGGCCTATGAGGCGGTGCGCCGGCCGGCGACGGCTGCGGTCGTCGAGGCCAATCGCGGCGACGGGCCGGACCGGGTGTTGGACCTGGTCCATGCCCGCGCGCCGGATGGATTCGATCGGCTGGAGGATGTCGTCCCCTGTGCCGAGCTGGAGGCGACGATCAACGGCTACAAGCGCATCGCAGGTTTCGATCCGGCGACGCTGAACACCCGCGAGAGCTGGAGCGTCACACCGGGACCTCGCCCGGCGGCTTGAGGGCGGTGAGGACGAAGCTGCTGCGCGTCTCCTTCACCCCCGGCATGCGCAGCAGGGCCTTCAGCGCGAATTCGGCATAGGCCTCGAAATCCGCGGCGAGGACGTGGAGCAGGTAGTCCATCTCGCCGCTCATCGCATAGGCGGCGAGCACTTCCGGCCGCTCGGCCAGGGCCTTGTGGAAGCGGTCCACCACCTCCTCCGCATGGCTCTCCAGCGCGACCATGACGAAAGCCTGAAGCGGCAGCCCGAGCCGCGCCGGGTCGAGCACCGCGCCGTAGCGGGCGATGATGCCCGCCTCTTCCAGCCGCCGGACGCGGCGCTGGCAAGGCGTCGGCGACAGGCCGACCTGCTCGGCCAGCGCCACCACCGGCAACCGGCCGTCGCGTTGCAGGGCACGCAGGATGCGGCGGTCGAGCGCATCGAGGTCGGTAGTGGCTTTCGCCATGGCAAGGCCTTCCGATAGCGGGTTTCGCTCAATCTAGCCGGCGCTGGCGTGAAGTTTGCCGAAAATCCCTCCGTGCCTCCGGTTAACCTACCGGCAAGCATGGGAGGTCCGTCATGGATGGGCTGATCGAAGGACTGCCGGCCGGGCTGCGGGGCGATTACGCGGCCGCCGCGGCTGATTTCACCCTGATGCAGAACATGGCGCGCTATGCGCCAGCCGATCACGCCACATGGCGGACGCTCTACCGGCGCCAGGCAGCGCTGCTGCCGCTCCATGCGGCGGCCGCCTTCCGCACCGGCCTCGCCGCCCTCCCCTTCGCCGAGGGGGTGCCGGACTTCGCTGCCTGCTCCGCGCGGCTGCGCGCGGCCACCGGCTGGAGCCTGGTTGCGGTGCCGGGGCTGATCCCGGACGGCGCCTTCTTCGGCCATCTTGCCGCACGGCGCTTCCCCATCACCTGCTGGATCCGCCAGCCGGAGGAGCTGGACTACATCGTCGAGCCGGACATCTTCCACGACGCCTTCGGCCATGTGCCGCTGCTGACCCAGCCGGACTTCGCTGAGTTCCTCGCCGCCTATGGCCGCCTCGGCGAGCAGGCGGCACGGATGGGCGCGCTGAAGCCGCTGGCCCGGCTCTACTGGCACATGGTCGAATTCGGCCTGATCCGGGAGGATGGCGGGCTGCGCGCCTATGGCGCCGGCATCCTCTCCTCCTCCGCCGAGACGGTGCATGCGACCGGGAGCGACAGGCCGCGGCGCCTCCGCTTCGACCCGCGCCGCGTGCTGCGCAGCGAGTATTTCATCGACGACCTGCAGCCGACCTATTTCGTCATCGAGAGCTATGCCGAGCTCTTCGCGGCGATGCAGGACCTGCCGCGTTTGCTGGCCGAGGCCCGCGATGCGGAGCCGATCGCGCCCGGCGCCGCGGCCCCCGGCGACCAACCCGTCTGAGGAGACCGAGCATGGACATCCCTCCCGATCGCACTGGCTTTGCCGGCACCATCTCCGACCAGAACCCGATGGGCACGGACGGATTCGAATTCGTCGAGTTCACCGGCCCCGACATGCCGGGGCTGGAGGCCCTGTTCGGCCGGCTCGGCTTCATCCGCGTCGCCGTCCATCGCAGCAAGCAGGTCTCGCTTTGGCGGCAGGGCGATATCAACTTCATCCTGAACGCGGAGCCGGAGAGCTTCGCCCAGGCCTTCCAGAAGGTGCACGGGCCTTCCGCCTGCGCCATGGCTTTCCGTGTCGCCGATGCGGCGAAAGCGTATGAGAGGGCGATCGCCCTCGGCGCCAAGCCCGTCACCGGCAAGGTCGGGCCGATGGAGCTGAACATCCCGGCCATCGAGGGCATCGGCGGGAGCCTGCTCTATTTCGTCGACCGCTATGGCGCGAAGGGCAGCATCTACGATGTCGATTTCCGCTGGATCGAGGGTGCCAATCCACGACCGGCGGGCCAGGGCCTCACCGTGATCGACCACCTGACGCACAACGTGCATCGCGGGCGCATGGATGTGTGGTGGAGCTTCTACGAGAAACTCTTCAATTTCCGCGAGATCCGCTACTTCGACATCGAGGGCAAGCTGACCGGGCTGAGGTCCCGCGCACTAACCTCGCCTTGCGGCCAGATCCGCATCCCGATCAACGAGAGCAGCGACGACAAGTCGCAGATCGAGGAATATCTCCGCGCCTACAACGGCGAGGGCATCCAGCACATCGCCCTCGGCACCAACGACATCTTCGCCAGCGTCGAGGGCATGCGAACGGGCGGGATCGAGTTCATGGACAGCCCGGACACCTATTACGAGCTGCTGCCGAAGCGCATGCCCGACCTGACGGCCGAGGAGATCGAGCGGCTGGCGCGCAACCGCATCCTCACCGACGGCGCGCCAACGCCGGAAGGCGGGCGGCTGCTGCAGATCTTCACCGGCACCGTCATCGGCCCGATCTTTTTCGAGCTGATCCAGCGCAAGGGCGACCAGGGCTTCGGCGAGGGCAATTTCCGCGCCCTATTCGAAAGCATCGAGCTGGACCAGATTCGCCGCGGAGTACTGGCGGCGGAGTAGGTCTCAGCGGCAGGCCGCAACGGGGCCTGCGCGGCCTGTGCCCCCGGCCGCGTGCCCTGGCACGGGCCTCGATCTCCGCCGGGTTGGGCTGGCGCTCTGCCAGCCCCAGTCCGGGCCGATGCGCTGCAGCGTCCTGGCGGATTGGGCCAAGGCATGACCCGCCGTCAGGAACCGACATGCCACGGCCAGCAGAGGCCGCCATTGCCGAAGGTCGGGCATCGCACCGACCCCTTTCCTTCCGGCTACGCACCCTGCACCGCTCAGCGTCTCCCGGTCGTGGCCGTCGCCTGTTATTCGCGCAGGGCAAGGCGCGCCGCGGCCTCGTCGAGCACCGATTGTGAGCGGCGCGCGGCCTGACGCCGTGCTGCCTCTGCCCGGGCCTCGCGCAAATGCTCCAACGCCCGCTCCGCGGCACGGCACTCAGCCAGGCCTTGCCGGGCGATGGTGGCGCTTTCGTCGGCGAATCCGGCGGCGCGGATGGCGCGATCCCGCTCGGCCACGCCGCGGGCGAGCCATTGGCCGTAATCCGCCTCCCCGCCCGGTTGCCTCTCCAGGCGGAGCGCCGCAACGGCCGCCGCCGCGCGAAGCTCGGCCGCCATCAACCGGCTATTGGCCTCGCCGAGCACGCGCCGCGCCTCGTCGCTCTCCAGCCGCCGCAGCCGGGCCAAGGCGGCAAGCGGGTCACGCCGCATCGGTACCGCCCAGCGCCTCGGCCAGCGCAGCGAAGGCCCCCGCAACGGTGTCCCGCTCGCCCTTGCCCTGGGCGAGCATGGCTTCGATCCGCGGCGCAAGACGAACCGCCTCATCCACCGCCGGGTCGGCCCCGGCACGATAGGCGCCGAGTCGGACCAGATCCGCCATCTCCCCGTGCAGGGCGAGGATGGCGCGCGCACGCCGCATCAGCGCCGCCTCCTCGGGCCGCAGGCAGCCGGGCACGGTGCGCGAGAGGCTGCGCAGGATGTCGATCGCCGGATAACGCCCACGCTCGCCGATGGCGCGGTCGAGCACCACATGTCCGTCGAGGATGCCGCGCACCGCATCGGCCACCGGCTCGTCATGGTCATCGCCTTCGACCAGCACGGTGAAGAGGCCGGTGATGGCGCCGGCGCATCCCTCCGCCCGCGGGCCGGCGCGCTCCAGCAGCCGCGGCAACTCGGCGAAGACACCCGGCGTGTAGCCGCGCGTCGTTGGTGGCTCGCCCGCCGCGAGGCCGATCTCCCGCAGGGCGAGGGCGAAGCGGGTGACGCTGTCCATCATCAGCAGCACCTGCCGGCCGGCATCGGCGAAATGCTCGGCGATGGCCATGGCGGCGAGCGCGGCCTCGCGGCGCATCAGCGGCGGGCTGTCCGACGTGGCGCAGACGACGATGCTGCGGGCGAGGCCGGCCTGGCCGAGGTCGTCCTCCAGAAACTCCCGCAATTCCCTTCCCCGCTCCCCGACCAGGGCCAACACGGCGACATCGCAATCCGCCCCCGCCGCCAGCATGGAGAGCAGGGTGGACTTGCCCACGCCCGAGGCCGCGAAAAGGCCGAGCCGCTGGCCGCGCCGGCAGGTGGCGAAGGCATCGAGCGCCCTTACGCCAAGATCGAGCCGTGGTCCCAGCCGCGCCCGCGTCCCCGCCTCCGGCGGTGCGGCGCGGACCGGTAGCGGCAACGGCCCAGGGCGAAGCGGCCCCTTGCCATCGATCGGCCGCCCGAGCGGATCGATCACCCGCCCGAGCCAGCTGTCATCGACGAACAGGCAGGCCGGCGGCGCCAGCACGGCCGGTGTACCGGGAGCGATGCCCTCCAGCGGTGCGAAGGCGAGAGCACGGGCATGCCCGGCCTGAAACCCAACGACCTCGGCCGGGATCGGCGGCTGATTAGCTGATTGTAGATGAAGCCGGGCGCCGACCTGCAACCAAGAGGCGAGTCCCTCAACACTAAGCTGGAGCCCCCCCGCCCCTACAACCGTGCCGTGCAGGCGAAGCCGTTCGGTGCGCTGCAGGGTGGATTGCAGGCCTTTTAAGGGCGAATTCGAGTGCATCCTCATGGGAACGGATCTCATTTTGAGAGTTTTGAGACATCGTCTCCGATCTTTATGCGTCTCAAAGATGAATAAGTTCTTCCAAATGCGCGTGAAAGTGATATCTCTACACACGTAAAACGTGTGGAGAACCGCAGCATGCGTGTGCTTCTGGTTGAGGACGATCTGACGGCAGCCCGTGGCATCACGGCCATGCTGAAGGCTTCCGCCATGGTGGTGGACGCGGTGGACAGCGGCGAGGAAGCACTGGAGCTGGTGCGCCTTTATGATTACGATATCGTTATTTTGGACCTCGTCCTGCCCGACATGGAGGGCTATGAGGTCGTCCGCCGGTTGCGCGCCAGCCGTGTCGAAACGCCGGTGCTGATCCTTTCCGGCCTTGCCCGGCCTCAGGCCAAGGTGAAGGGCTTCGGCGTCGGCGCCGACGACTTCATCACCAAGCCCTTCGACGGGCAGGAGCTGCTGGCACGCATCCAGGCCGTGGTCCGCCGGGCGAAGGGCTTCGCACAGCCGAGCCTCTCGGTCGGCGGCCTGACCCTCAACCTCGGCTCCCGCGAGGTGACAGTGGAAGGCCAGCAGGTCCACCTCACCGGCAAGGAGTATGCAATCCTCGAGTTGCTGACGCTGCGCAAGGGCATGGTCCTCACCAAGGAAGCTTTCCTCAACCACCTGTACGGCGGCATGGACGAGCCCGAGGTGAAGATCATCGACGTTTTCATCTGCAAGCTGCGCAAGAAGCTGGCACAGGCCGGGGCCGACAACCTGATCGGCACCGTCTGGGGCCGCGGCTATGTCCTGCGCGACCCGGACACTCGCCTCGCCGCCGGCTTCGCACCGTCCCGCCCGGCCGCCATCCCCGCCGACCGTCAGGTCGCCTGACCTGCAAAAGGCCCGGTGACGTCGATTCACCGGGCCCTTCGAACCCCAAGCAGTATTGTAGCGATCAGCCTGCCAAGGCCGCTTCCTTCGGCCGTTCATAGGCGCCGCGCTCGCCGGGCACCGGCACCAATCGATCCGTCAGCCCGAGCACCGTCTCCGCCCCACCCAAATACAGCACGCCATCCGGCTGCAGCTGCGCCGCAAGTGCGTTCAGCACCCGCGCTTTGGTCGGAGCGTCGAAATAGATCAACACGTTGCGGCAGAAAATCACGTCGAACCGCCCGAAGCCGCGCAACTCACCAAGGAGGTTGCCTCGCTCAAACCGCACCATGCTGCGCAGCTCCGGCGAGACCCGCCAACGCCCATCCTCCTGCCGGAAATGCTTCACCAGCAGCCGGGCCGGCAAGCCGCGCTGCACCTCGAATTGGGTGAAGTATCCCTCCCGCGCCCGGGCAACGACCCCATCGGCGATATCCGTACCGAAGATCTCCACCCGCCGGCCTTCCAGCGGAACCTCTCCGAGAAGCATGGCGATCGAATAGGCTTCCTGCCCAGTCGAGCAGGCCGCCGACCAGATGCGAAGCGTCGCACCCGCTGGCCGCGCGCGGACCAGCGCCGGCAGGACCTTCCGCAGATGGTCGAAAGGCTTGCCGTCACGGAAGAAGCTGCTCTCGTTGGTGGTGAGCGCCTCCGTCACTGCCTCGGCCAGTGCCCCGGCCCGCGGATCGCGCAGCTTGAGGGCCAGGGCATCCAGACCGGCCAGGCCGTCGCGCTTCAGCAGCGGGCCGAGCCGGGTTTCCAGCATATAGCCTTTGTCCGCAGTCAGCACGAGGCCGGAGCGGGATTTCACCAGCCCGGCGATGAAGGCGAAGCTGTCGGGACTCATGCCACTACTCCTTGCCGGACGGACCGGGACCGGGCTTCGGCCGCCGCCGCTATTTGATCCGCCAACCCTTCGGGCGGCAAAAGGGCCTGGGCCAAGCCGGCCCGTGCCACGGCGCCCGGCATGCCCCAAACCACCGAACTTGCCTCATCCTGTGCCAGCACCGTGCCGCCCGCGGCGGCGACGGCGCGGCAGCCGAGCAGCCCATCCTGCCCCATTCCGGTGAGGATCACGGCCAGCACCGCGCCGCCACAGGCTGCGCCGAGGCTGCGCAACATCGGATCGACGGCAGGGCGACAGAAATTCTCGGGCGGCGCATCGGACAGCCGGGCGACGAGACCGCCATCCGCCCTGCCCTCCACCAGCAAATGCCGGTCGCCTGGAGCGAGGTAGAAGCGCCCGGCCTGCAACACCTCGCCGTCGCGCGCTTCGGCGCAGCCCGGGCCACCGAGCCTGTCCAAATGGTCTGCCAGCATCGCGGTGAAGCCGGCCGGCATATGCTGCACGGCGACGATGGGGACGGGTAGAGGCCGGCTGAGGCCGCGCAGCAGGACAGTCAGTGCCTGCGGCCCTCCGGTGGAGCAGCCGATGCCGACCGCCCGCAAGGCACGCCCCATGGCAAGCGCGGGAGCCCGCACGGGAGCCACGGTCTTGGCCGCCGGCCGCGACGGTCCGACCCGTGCCCAGCCCTTTACCTTGGCGAGCAGTTCCGCACGGAAGCCGGGATCGGCAAGCCCGCCGCCGGCGGCGCCGGGCTTCGGGATGTAATCCGCGGCTCCGGCGCGCAGGGCGGCCATGGTGGCGGTCGCGCCCTTCTGGGTCAGCGCACTGGCGACGATGACCGCCGGCCTTGGCTCCTGCCGGAGCAGAAGCGGCAAGGCGGTCATCCCATCCATCACCGGCATTTCCAGATCGAGCAGCACCACCTGCGGCCGGCCAGCCGGCGGCAGGGCGGCGAAGGCCTCGACGGCCTGCTTCCCATCGCCCACGCGGGAGACGACCTTGATGCCGACATCGGCCTCCAGAACCCGCGCCAGGGCGGCGCGCACGGTTGCGCTGTCGTCGCAGAGCATGACCCGGACGGGAGCGGTGGTCACGCCGCCTGATCCTGCAGCAACCCGGCCTGCTGAAACTTGTCCCGCAGCAATTCCTCATCGAAGGGCTTCATGATGTATTCCTGCGCGCCGGCGCCGAGTGCCTCCACAATCCGGTCCATCGCAGCCTCGGTGGTGCAGAGCACGATCGTCGGCCGGTCCGGCCCGAATTCGGCGCGGGCATGACGAAGGAAGGTGATCCCGTCCATTACCGGCATGTTCCAGTCGAGGAGGATCACCTGTGGCATGGCGGCACGGCAGGCGGCCAGCGCCTCCACCCCGTCACCCGCTTCGGCAATGGTGAAGCCCAGTTTCTCCAGGATGCGCCGGGCGGCCTTGCGGACGGTGCGGCTGTCATCCACCACCAGGCAGGTAGCCGGGCTTGCGCCGGTCATCATGTGGTTCTCCTTGTTTGGAGCCGAAGCTCAGCCGATCGCCAGGATGCGCTCGACATCTATGACGATCAGCAGCCGCTCGCCGATGCGATGGACGCCGTTCGAGACGTCGCGCCAGACGGCGTCGAGCGTGACCGGGTTGGCGGCACGCTCGCCGCGCGGCAGAGGCAGCACTTCTCCCACTTGGTCGGCCAGCAGGCTGTAGAGCTCTCCGTCACGCTCGACGACAACGCTCATCGCGCCGCGATGTCCCTCCACCCTCGGCGGCAGGCCGAGCCGGCAGCGCAGGTCGATCGCCGTGACGATGCGGCCGCGCAGGTTGAGGCTGCCGGCCACCTCGGCCGGCGCCAACGGGATGCGGGTGATGGCCTGTACGCCGAGCACGTCGCGGATGGCGAGGACGGGGACGCCGCAGAGCTGGTCGGCGACGGTCAGCGTCAGGTAGATATCCTCCGCAGCGTCGGCATGCACGCCGCCGCGCGCCGGCAAGCCGGGCGCCGGGCCCGTGGTGGTCTGGGTTTGCATCGGGGTCCTCCTCAGGCGACGACCGGCGCGCTAAGGCACTGCCGGAGGCTCTCCAACAGGGCAGCACGGTCGAATTTGGCCACATAATCGGTGAAGCCGGCGGCGCGGCCGCGCTCGATATCGGCCGGATCGGAGCGGCCGGTCAGCGCGATCAGCGGCAGGTCTCGCCAGGCACCAGCCTCACGCAACGCCCGGGCGAGGGCGATGCCGTCCATGCCCGGCATGGCGATGTCGGAGATGATCGCATCGAAGCTCAGGCCCGCCTCGCGGAGCCGGAGCGCCTCCTCGGCATCGGCGACGGCCGTCACGTCATAGCCCGCGGCACCGATGGCCGGGATGACGAGGTTGCGGAAAAAGGCACTGTCTTCGACCAGCAGGATGCGCCGCCCGCCGCCTGCCTCATGCTCGGCACTGTGGCCGAACCAATCCTCGCCCGCTTGCCGCAGCCACCAGGCAGTATCCAGCATCTCCGTCACCTTGCCACCGATCACGGTGGTGCCGAGGAAGCCAGGGCGCTCGCCCGCACCGTCGATCACCAGGCGCTCCTCGACCACATCGAGGATCTCGTCGACCATCAGCCCCATGGTGCGCTCGCCGTCAGAGAAGACGAGAACCGGCTGGCGTTCCGGCGCCAACGGCTGCTCCCAATGGCCGCTGAGCGGCACCAGCGGCATGAGCTTGCCACGGTACTGGACGAGTGGCCTGCCTCCGGCATTCTCGATGCGCTCGCGCTCCACATCCTCAAGCCGGGCGATGAGGCCGAGGGGCACCGCCTTCGGCGTCGCGTCGCCGGCGCGGAAGAGCAGCAGCGCGGTGCGCTGGTCGGAGCGATGGGCGACTGCCTGGCGCTTGCCGTCCCGCTCCGCCTCCCCGTCCCCGCTCTCGGCGCCGACGCCCGTGGCACGGGCGATGCCGTTAGGATCGAGGATCATGATGACGCTGCCGTCGCCGAGGATCGTGTTGCCGGAGAACATCGTCACATGGCGCAGGATGGGAGCCACCGGCTTCACCACGATTTCCTCCGTGTCGAAGACGCGGTCCACGATGATGCCAAAGACATGCGGACCGACCTGGGTGACGACGACGAAGGCGCTCTCCTCCTTGGCAGGGCTGTCCAGGTGCAGCAGGCCGGACAGGTTGACGAGCGGCAGCAGCCGATCGCGCAGGCGCAACACGGCGCTGTCCTTGATGCGCTCCAGCTGCGGCGCGCCCTCGCCCCCGACGCGGACCAGCTCCACCACGCCGATCTGCGGGATGGCAAAGCGCTCACCACCCGCTTCAACGATCAAGGTGGAGACGATGGCGAGCGTCAGCGGGATCTTCACGATGAATGCGGTGCCACGACCCTCCTTCGAGCGGACCTCGATCGTGCCGCCGATCCGCTCCATGTTGGTCTTGACGACATCCATGCCGACACCGCGGCCGGAGACGGCAGTGACCGCGGCCGCGGTGGAGAATCCGGCGCGGAAGATGAAGCGCTGGATCTCGCGCTCCGGCATCGTTGCCAGCTCCGCTTCGGTGGCGAGGCCCTGGGCCAGCACCTTTTGCCGGATGCGCTCCGCGTTGAGGCCGCGCCCGTCATCGGCGATCTCGATGATGATGTGGCCGCCCTCATGCGAGGCGTTGAGCATGATCCGCCCGGCCTCGGGTTTGCCGGCGGCAATGCGTTGCTCCGGTGTCTCGAGGCCATGATCGGCCGAGTTGCGGACCATATGGGTCAGCGGATCCTTGATCAGCTCCAGCACCTGCCGGTCGAGCTCGGTCTCGGCGCCGCGCATCTCGAGCTCGATCTTCTTGCCCAGTTCGACGCCAAGGTCGCGCACCAGCCGCGGCAGCTTGGCCCAGGCATTGCCGATCGGCTGCATGCGCGTCTTCATCACCCCTTCCTGCAGGTCGGAGGTGATGTGGGAAAGACGCTGCAGCGGCACGGCGAAGGCGCTGTCGGCGCCGTTGCGGGAGAGTTGCAGGAGCTGGTTGCGGGTCAGGACGAGCTCGGAGACGAGCATCATCAGCCCTTCCAGCACCTCGACGGTGACGCGGATGGTCTGCGGCGGGGCATTGACGCCGCCGGGCTCGGGCTCGGCCGAGGCCGGCGGCGCGGCAGGAGGAAGGGCGGCAGGCGGAGGAGCGACAGTCACCGGGGGCACCGTGGGCGCGGGCGGCGATGCCACGGGGGCTGGCGCGACGGCGATGGGCGCGGCCGGTGCCGGTGCGGCCTCGCCGGAGGCAATGGCGTCAAGGGAGGCGATCAGGGCGGAATCGTCGCCGGCAGGCTCCGCTCCCGTGCCTTCCAATGCCGCCACGATCCCGCGGATGCAGTCGATCGCGCCCAGGATGGCTGAGATGCCGGATTGGGTGACGCGCAGCGCCCCGTCCCGGTAGCGGCCGAGCACGTTCTCCGCGGCATGCGCCACGCCTTCCATGCGGGTGAGGCCGAGGAAGCCGCAGGTACCCTTGATGGTGTGGACGATGCGGAAGACTTCGGAGAGGGTCGCCATGTCCTCGGGCGCCCGTTCGAGCCGCACCAGGGCGGCATCGAGCGCCCCGAGGCCTTCGTTCGTTTCGGTCAAGAAATCGGCGAGCAGGTCATCCATGGCGATCCTCGAGGCGGTCTGCGAAGGGCAGACTGCGCCTCGATGGGCGAAGATTCGGTAAAGGCGTTCACCGCGGCGTCAGCAGGAGGGGCGCCGCCGCCTGATTGCCGCTCAGGGCGAGGCTCGCGCTCCAGCCGGCCTCCGCCACAAGGGCGTAGAGCAGCGGCCCGAGCACCTCCCGCGGCCCTGGCACCGGCTGCGCCTGACCGGCCATCAACGCGAGAAAACCGGCCGGCCAGGCCGCCGGCGGGGCGCCGAGGTCGGCGGCCGGCAGCACCATCAGCCCGTCCAGCACGGAACCGGAGAGCCGCACCGTGCCGCCGCGCGGCAGCGCCTCGGCCGCCAGTAGCGCGGCATTGAGCGCGATGGAGACGAGCGGCGCCGGCAGCGCCACCGCCTGCTCCATGTTTGACAGGTCGAACCGCACCCGCGGCGCGGCCGGCGCGCCGCTCAGCAGCACCTCCATCGCCGCCGGCTCCATCGCCTCCGTCGGCCCGCCCCAGGCGGCGCCATAGAGGCGAAGGCGCTGGCGAAGCGCGCTCGCGCTCTCCTGCGCAACCTCCAGCAACTCGTCCCCTGCCTTGGGAAGCAGGTCGAGCGCCCCGGCGAGGCTGCCGATGGCGCCGCCCAGGTCGTGGCAGAGCCGGGCACAAAGCGTCCGCGCGAGGCTGGTATCAGGGGGAAAGGTCATGGGCGGTTTCCTATAGGCCGCCCCGTGGGCTACCCTGTCGGCGTTAGCGAAGCGTTGCACGGCTTGTCCTGCAAGGGGAGCGAGGTGCCGAGCCTACTCGAACCAGGCATGCGGGTGCGCCATCCCGGCCAGCCCGATTGGGGGATCGGCCAGATCCAGTCGGTCATCGGCGACCGGGTGACGGTCAATTTCGAGCATGCTGGCAAAGTCCTGATCAATGCCGCCGTGGTGATGCTGGAGCCTGTCGCCGAGCCATGGCCCTGACGCGGGGCTGCGCCGCAGGGGCCAGGGGGTTGCGGGCAACGGGGGTCGCGGCCCAAATGGATTCCCGTTGTCCATCCGCCCTGAGGGAAGCCTGTCCATGATCGATCCGTTTGGCCGGCGGATCTCCTACCTCCGCGTTTCCGTCACGGACCGTTGCGATCTCCGCTGCGTCTACTGCATGGCGGAGGACATGACCTTCCTGCCGAAGCGGGAGGTGCTGACGCTCGAAGAGCTGGACCGGCTTTGCGGCGCCTTCATCGGCCTCGGCGTCGAGAAGATCCGCCTGACCGGCGGCGAGCCGCTGGTGCGGCGCGGGGTGATCGGCCTGATCCGCAACCTGGGCCAGAGGATCGGCGCCGGCGGGCTGAAGGAACTCACCATCACCACCAACGGCACCCAGTTGCCGAAGATGGCGGATGATCTCTACGCAGCCGGCGTCCGCCGCATCAACGTGTCGCTCGACACGCTCGACCCGGCCATGTTCAAGGCGGTGACGCGCTGGGGCGAGATCGGCCAAACACTGGATGGCATCTTCGCTGCCAAGGCAGCTGGGCTCGCGGTCAAGATCAATGCCGTCGCGCTGAAAGGCGTGAATGAAGGCGAGTACGACCGCATGCTCGCCTGGTGCGGCGAGCACGGCTTCGACCTCACCCTGATCGAGACCATGCCGCTTGGCGAGATCACCGGCGACCGCATGGACCAGTACCTGCCCCTTTCCATGGTGCGGGACCGGCTGCGCGAGCACTGGACGCTGGAGCCGACCGATTATCGTACAGGCGGCCCGGCCCGCTACTTCACGGTTAAGGAAACCGGAAGGCGGATCGGCTTCATAACCCCGATGACGCATAATTTCTGCGAAAGCTGCAATCGCGTCCGCCTGACCTGCACGGGCACCCTGTACATGTGCCTCGGGCAGGAGGATGCGGCCGATCTGCGCCAGGTGCTGCGAGACCCGGGGGCCGGCGACGAAGGCCTCCGCGCGGCGATCGAGGCGGCGATGCTGCGTAAGCCGAAGGGTCATGACTTCGTCATTGAGCGGCGCGAGGCCAGGCCGGCCGTCGCCCGGCATATGAGCGTGACCGGAGGCTGAACCCCCATGGCCCTGCTGCAGGATCTGGCATCCCGCCTCGCCATCCCCGGCCTGCCGGACTGGACCGGGCTGCTCGCGCTGCTGATCCTGCTGCTGGTCGGCCTCGCCTACCTGCTGATGCCGTTCAGCGTCTTCGGGCTGAAAGGGCGGCTCGACACGGTCGAGGCGCAGCTCGATGAGATCCAGGGCGAGCTGCGGCTGATCACCATGCGCTTGGCCGACGCGCCGCGCCGCAGCACCGTCTCCGAGGATTGGATGGACCTGCCGCCGGCCCAGCCGGAGCCGAGACGCCAGCCGTCCTGGCCCGAAGCCTCGCGCCGCGGCCGGGCGGAGCCACGCATCGACTGACCCGAGGCTTGCCCTCCGCCCCCTGCCGGGGCTTGATGCGCCGATCCGGCGGAGTGGGGCGATGCGCGTCAGCGTCATCCAGATGAACCAGGGCAGCGAGAAGCAGGCCAATCTTGACCAGGCCCGGCGGCTGGTCGACGCCGCAATGGCGGCGGATCGGCCGGGCCTCGTCTCCCTGCCCGAAACCTGGACCAACCTCGGCGGCGGCCGGGAGAGCCGGCAGGCGGCGGCCGAGGTTCTACCGGCCCCCGGCGACTCCGGTGGCCCGGCCTATGAGCTGATGCGCGGCCTCGCCCGGGGCCACGGCATCCACCTCCATGGCGGCTCGATGATCGAGGCGCCGGGGCCGGGGGACGACCCAGAGCGGCTCTACAACACCACCGTCGTCTTCGATCCGGAGGGGCGCGAGATCGCTCGCTACCGCAAGATCCACATGTTCGACATCGTGGCCCCCGACGGCACCGGCTACCGCGAGAGCGCGCTCTACGGTGCCGGCGACCGGCTGGTGACCTTCGAGGCCGGCGGCATCACCTTCGGCTGCACGATCTGCTACGACATGCGCTTCGCCGAGCATTACGTCGCGCTGCGACGGATGGGGGCGGAGGCGATCCTGGTGCCTTCCAATTTCACCCTCCAGACCGGTAAGGATCACTGGGAGCCGCTGCTGAAGGCGCGCGCCATCGAAACCCAGTGCTGGATCATCGCCGCCGCCTCGACCGGCCAGTATCTGGAGCGTGGGCAGCCGCGCTCCGTCTACGGGCATTCGCTGGTGGCCGATCCCTGGGGGCATGTCGTCGCCCGCGCCTCCGACGGCACCGGCTGGGCGACGGCCCGGATCGACCCCGCCCTCACCGCCCGCCTCCGCCGCGACATGCCGGTGATGGAGCACCGAACCGCACGGCGCATCGACCTCGACGCCGCGGCCCGCGGCGCGTGAGCGAGCTTCCGCCGGCCTCCTTCCCCCAACCCGTGCGCCTCGACGCCGCGGATTTCGTCGGGTGCATCGCCTTCTTCGCCGCCGCCACCGAAGTCGCCGCGGCCGCCAAGGCCCGGCTCGTTGCCCGCTATGGCGATGCGCCGCTGGAGCGCGCCCGGGCCGTCGTCTCGCTCGGCGGCGATGGCTGCATGCTGGAGACGCAGCACCGCCTGCTCGGCCGCAACCTCGCCGTCTATGGGATGAACTGCGGCAGCGTCGGCTTCCTGATGAACGATTACCGCGAGGACGTACTGCCAGAGCGCCTGGCCGAATCCCAGGCGGCGATGCTGCACCCGCTGCGCATGCGCGCCACCTCGGCCGATGGCACGGTGCGCGAGGCCCCGGCGATCAACGAGGTCTCGCTCCTGCGCGAAACCCGGCAGGCCGCCAAGATCCGCATCCTGGTCGATGGCAAGGAGCGGCTGCCGGAGCTGATCTGCGATGGCGTGCTGGTGGCGACGCCGGCTGGCAGCACCGCCTACAACCTTTCGGCGCATGGGCCGATCGTGCCGCTCGGCTCCAACCTCATGCCGCTGACGCCGATTTCCGCCTTCCGCCCGCGGCGCTGGCGCGGCGCCCTGCTGCCCGGCGATGCAGAGGTCGTCTTCGAGATCCTGGAAGGCCCGAAGCGCCCGGTGGCCGCCGTCGCCGACTATACCGAGGTGCGCGATGTCCGCCGGGTCGAGGTGCGGGAGGACCGCAGCCTCGCCCTCACCCTCCTCTTCGACCCGGACCACGGGCTGAGCGAGCGGATCATCGCCGAGCAGTTCACGGTCTGACAGCATCGGCTCGCCCAGGCTCATGAAAGGCAGCCCACCCGCCTCGGATCGCCGCCTCATTCTCTGCATCGCCATCGGCCAGCTGATCGGCTGGGGCACGCTCTTCTCCGCCTTCCCTCTCTTCGGCGCGCCGATGGAGGCGGAGCTCGGCTGGACCCGCACCGAATTCAATGCCGGGCTGACCCTCGCCCTGCTGGTTTCCGGCCTTGCCGCCGTGCCGGCCGGCCGATGGGTGGACCGGCGCGGCGGACGATGGCTGCTGACACTCGGCGCCTGGGGCGGGGCGGCGCTGCTGGTGGCCTGGTCGCAGGTGTCCGCCCTTCCCGCCTATTGGGCGATCTGGGCGGCGATGGGCCTCGCCCAGGCGACGGCGCTCTGGAGCCCGGCCATGGCAGTGGTGGTGGCGCAGGCGCGGGACCCGGTGCGCGCAATCACCGGCATCACCTTCATCACCGGCTTCACCGCAACGCTCTTCATCCCGCTGACCGCGCTGCTGATCGAGCGCCTCGGCTGGCGCGACGCGCTGCTGGCGCTGGCGGGATTGCAGGCGATTCCTGGCCTGCTGGCGCTCGGGCTGCTGCCGCCCGACCGGCCGCGGACGGAGGTGCGCGGCGGCAGCGGCTTCGACCTCGGCCGGGCGATGCGAAGGCCGGCCTTCCTCGGCTTGGCTGGCGCCCTGGCGGCGCATGCCTTCATCGGCGTCGGGCTCGGCGCCCATGCCATTCCGCTGCTGCGCGAGCGGGGGCTGGCCGAGGCCTCGATCATCGTCCTCGTCTCGCTGCACGGGCCCTTTCAGGTGGCGGCGCGGCTGGCGCTCTTCGCCCTCGGGCGGCGGGTGACGATGCGGGGCGTCGGCAGGCTGGCCTCCCTGCTTGCGCCCGTCGCCATGCTGGCACTCGGCCTGGCGCCGCCGGAATTCGCTTGGCTGCTGCTCTACGTCCTCGGCTGGGCGATGGCGGATGGTCTGATGACGATCGTGCGCGCCGCCGGTGTCGCCGAGATCCTGGGGCGGGAGGGCTATGGCGCCATCACCGGCGCGCTTACCGCCGTGACGGTGCTGCCGCGGACGCTCGCGCCGGTGCTGATCGCGCTGATCTCCGAGGGCGCCGGCGGCTACGGGCCGGTGCCGTGGCTCCTGGCCGGGATCGGGGCGGTCGGCGCCGGCTGCTTCGCCATGGCGGCGGCTCAGCGCAACCGCTGATCCCCGCGCAGATTGGTGCCGACCGAGCCGCCGACATAGGGCCCGCTCGCGCCGTCCTGCTGGCAGGCGGCCAGCAGCAGCAGGGCGAGCAGGACCAGACCCCTCATGCCACGTCGTTCAGGTGGCAGGCGCTGCGATGCGCCGGGCCGACCTGCCGGAGCGCCGGCCGCTCGACCCGGCAGCGGTCGAAGGCGAAGGGACAGCGCGGATGGAAGTGGCATCCGGAAGGCGGGTCCAGTGGCGAGGGAATCTCGCCCTTCACCCCGGCGAAGGCGCGCTTCCGCGCCTCGATCCGTGGCACTTCGGCAAGCAGCGCCTTGGTGTAGGGGTGGTTCGGACGGCGGAAGACCTCCTCCGCCGGCGCCTCCTCGACGACGCGGCCGAGATACATGATGACGACGCGGTCGGAGAGATGCTCCACCACGCCGAGATCGTGGCTGATGAAGAGATAGGTGAGGTCGAGTTCCCGCCGCAGCTTCATGAAGAGGTTCAGGATCTGCGCCTGGATGGAAACGTCGAGCGCCGCCACCGCCTCGTCGCAGACCAGGAATTCCGGCTGCACCGCGAGCGCGCGGGCGATGCCGATGCGCTGGCGCTGGCCGCCGCTGAACTGGTGGGGGTACCGCGCCTTCAGCGCCGGGTCGAGGCCGGCGCGGCGAAGCTGCTCGTCGACATAGGTGTCGATCTCGCCGCGCCTCGCCATGCCGTGGAATTGCGGCGCCTCGCCGACGATCTCCTGCACTTTCAGCCGCGGATTCAGCGAGGCATAAGGGTCCTGGAAAATCATCTGCGTCCGCAGCTTCGCCTCGCGCGCCTCGGCCGCGTTGAGGCTCTTCAGGTCGCGGCCGCGCCAGAGGATGCTGCCCTCGCTCGCCGGCATGATGCCGGCGACCATGCGGCCGAGGGTCGACTTGCCGCAGCCGGACTCGCCGACGAGGCCCACCACCTCGCCCTTCCGGATGGTCAGGTCGACGCCGTCCACGGCATGCACCACCTCCTCGCGGAGGTTGGCGCCGAGGCGCTTGGCGATGCGCCCTGCGAAGTCGAGCGTCTTCGAGAAGCGCTTGGAGACGCCGCGCAGCTCGATAATCGGCTCGGCGAGGGTTTCCGTGGCAGGGAGCGCGGTCAGGGTTTCGCTCATGCCGCCACGGCCTCCTGATGCGGGTGGATGCAGCGGGCATGCTGGCCCGGACGGTACTCAGCCATGGGCGGCGGCTCGGCACAGCCCGGCTCGGCGCGCGGGCAGCGGGAGCGGAAGGCGCAGCCCGCCGGCAGGTTGAGCAGCGAGGGCGTCATGCCGGGAATCTGCCGCAGCGGCTCGCCGCGGCGGTTGCGGCTCGGCACGCTGCCGATCAGGCCGAGCGTATAGGGGTGCAGCGGCGCGTCGAGCACCTGCGTGACCGGCCCGCTCTCCACCACCTTGCCGGCATACATCACGGCGATGTCGTCGGCGAGGCCGGCGACGACCGAGAGGTCATGGGTAATCCAGACGAGCGCGGTGCCGAACTGCGCGCAGAGCTTCTGCGCCTCGGCGAGGATCTGGCCCTGGATGGTGACGTCGAGCGCCGTGGTCGGCTCGTCCGCCACGATCACGTCCGGCTTGTGCAGCAGGGCGATGGCGATGGCGACGCGCTGGCGCATGCCGCCCGAGAATTGGTGCGGGTAGGCCTTGAGCCGCTCGTCGGGGCTGGGGATGCCGACCTGCCCCAGGGCGTCCCGGGACCGTTGGCGGGCCTCCTCGCGGCTGACCTTGGCATGGGCGAGGACCGTCTCGATCATCTGCGTGTCGATGCGAAGGACCGGGTTGAGGGTCATCATCGGATCCTGGAAGATCATCGCGATGCGGTTGCCGCGCAGTCCCCGCATCTCGGCTTCCGGCAGCGTCGCCAGATCGCGGCCCTTGAACAGGATCTGCCCGCCGGCGATCCGCCCCGGCGCATCGACCAGGCCGAGGATGGAGAAGCCCGTCACGGTCTTGCCCGAGCCGCTCTCGCCGACGAGGCCCATGACCTTGCCGGCCTCGACGGTGAAGGAGACGTCGTCCACCGCCTTCACCACGCCGGCGCGGGTGAAGAAATGCGTCCGGAGGTTGCGGACCTCGAGGGTCGGCGCGCTCATCGCTTCAGCCTCGGGTTCAGCACGTCGCGCAACTGGTCGCCGACCAGGTTGATCGAGACGATGGTCACCAGCAGGGCGATGCCGGGGTAGAAGCTGATCCAGTACTTCCCGCTCAACATGTACTCGTAGCCGTTGGAGATGAGGAGGCCGAGCGAAGGCTCGGTGATGGGCACGCCGAGGCCAAGGAAGGAGAGCGTCGCCTCCAGCGCGATGGCGCGGGCCACCTGCATGGTGCCGACGACAATGAGCGGCGGCAGGCAGTTCGGCAGCAGGTGGCGGAAGATGATCCGCCGCGTCGGCAGGGCGAGGCACTGCGCCGCCTCGATATACTCCCGCCGCCGCTCGACCAGGGCCGAGCCGCGCACCGTCCGGGCGTAATAGGCCCATTCGACGATCACCAGCGCGAAAACGACATTGAGGATGCCCTTGCCGAGGAAGGCGAGGATCATCAGCGCCGCGAGGATCGCCGGGAAGGAAAGCTGGAGGTCGACCAGCCGCATGATGAGGCTGTCTGTCCGCCCGCCGGCATAGGCGGCCAGCATCCCGAGCGAGGCGCCGACCAGGCAGGCGATAATGGCGGAGCCCGCGCCCACGATCAGCGAGATGCGCAGCCCGTACATGATGCCCGAGAGCATGTCGCGCCCCTGGTCATCCGTGCCGAGCCAGTAGGTGAAGCCGGCGCCGCCGACCGTGCCGGGCTCCATCCGCCCGTCCATGATGTCGAGCTGGGCGAGGTCGTAGGGATTCTGCGGCGCGATCCAGGGCGCCAGCACCGCGATCACGACGATGGCAAGGAAAAGCATCAGCCCGAGGAGCGCGATGCGCGAGGCGGCGAATTCCGAGACGAATCGCTGGAACGGGGTCTCGACCCTCGGCGGTGCGGGGACCGTCGTTGCCGTGGTGCTGCTCATTGCTTGCCTTCCAGCCGGACACGTGGATCGAGCAGGGAATAGGTGATGTCGACGACGAGGTTGATGGTGATGAAGAGCAGCACGATCATCATCAGGTAGGCGACCATCACGGGCCGGTCGAGCACGTTGATGCTGTCGATGATGAGCTTGCCCATGCCCGGCCAGGCAAAGACGCTTTCCGTCACCACCGAGAAGGCGATGGTCCCGCCGAACTCCAGCCCGACCACGGTGACGACCGGGATCAGGATGTTCTTGAAGACGTGGACGAAGGTAACCCGGGCCGGGCTGAGCCCCTTGGCGCGGGCGAATTTCACGTAGTCCATCAGCATCGTCTCCCGCACGCCGGCGCGGGTCAGGCGGATGACGAGGCTGATCTTGAACAGCGCCAGGTTCAGCGCCGGCATGATGAGATGGGCGATGCCGTCCCGCGTCAGGAAGGACCAGCGCATGCCGAGGATGGTCACCGTCTCGCCCCGCCCCGTGCTCGGCAGCCAGCCGAGCTGTACGGCGAAGACCATGATGAGCATCAGCCCGACCCAGAAGGTCGGCAGCGAGAAGCCGAGGATGCTCGTCGCCATGATGCCCTTGCTGACCGGGCTGTTCGGCTTAAGCCCAGCATAGAGGCCAAGCGGCAGGCCGATGATCAGCGCCGCGACAGTGGCGCCGATGGCGAGCTCGAGCGTCGCCGGCATGCGCTCGAGGATCAGCTTCAGCGCCGGCTCGTTGAAGACGAAGGAGCGGCCGAGGTCGCCCCGCAGCGCGTTGCCGAGGAAGACGAGGTATTGCTGCCAGAGCGGCAGATCGAGGCCGAGCGCCTTGACGGCACGCTCCCGCTCGAACTGGTCGGCCTCGGGGCTGATGAGGATCTCGATCGGGTCGCCCACGGCGAAGACGCCGAGGAAGACGAGCAGGGACATGACGAGGACGACGGCGGCCGCCTGGATCAGGCGGCGGAGCAGGAAGGCGGTCATCGCGCGGCCGCCGGACGGACGTCCTGCGCCCGCGTCAGCTCATCCGCCCGCGCCTCCATGGCGAAGCCGCGGCGCATGGCCCAGGCATTCTTCTGGATGTGCAGCGGCACGATGCCGACATCCTCCATGGCAAGGCGCGTCGCCTGCTGCAGCAGCGCCTCGCGCTTCGCATCGTCCAATTCGCGCATGGCCTGCTCCAGGATGCGGTCCGCCTCGGGGTTGGAATAGCGGCCGCGATTGGACGCGCCGTAGCCCTTCTCGCGGTCGAAGGTCGCGGTCAGGTTGCGCAGCGGGTTGGAGGCCTCGCCGGAGGAAGTGCCCCATCCGATGAGGAAGGCCGAGAGCTCCTGCCGCGCCGCGCGGCCGACGAAGGTGGTCCAGGGCTGCGCCTCCACCGCCGTGCGCACCCCGGCCCGCGTCCACATCTGGCCGATGGCCTGGATGATGCGCGCATCGTTCGGATAGCGGTCGTTCGGCCCATGCAGGGTAATGCGGAAGCCGCCCGGGAAGCCCGCCTCGGCCAGCAGCCGCTTCGCCGCCTCCGTGTCGAAGCGGGGCGGGTTGAGACCAGGGACATAGCCGAAGCTCCCCTCCGGCAGGAATTGCCCGGCCGGGAGGGCGGCGCTCTCCATCACCCGCTCGGTGATGGCGTTGCGGTCGATCGCGGTGGAGAGCGCCCGCCGCACCCGCGGGTCGCGCAGCGGGTTGCGCGGGATGGGCTTGCCGTCATTGTCCGTGACGAAGGGCGAGGCATCGTCCCGCACGTGGTCGAAGCTGAGGAAGATGACCCGCAGGCCCGTGGTCTCGGCCAGCGTCAGCCGCTGGTCGCCGCGCAGCTTGGCGAGGTCGCTGGTCGGCACCTGGTCGATCACGTCCACATCGCCGGCGAGCAGCGCCGCGGTGCGCGCCGCATCGTTGGTGATCATGCGGTAGGTGACGCGACTCCAGGCCGGGCGCGGGCCGAAGTAATTGTCGTTGCGTTCGAACTCGATGCGGTCGCCGTTGCGGTGGCTGACCATGCGGAAGGGCCCGGTGCCGACCGCCATCGGCCCGGCATTGAAGCCCTCGGTCGTCGCGTTCGCATGCGTCTCGCGGTCGAGGATCATCACGCTGGCGAGATCGGTCGGCATCAGCGGATAGGGCGAGGCGGTGTGCAGCCGGAGCGTGTAGCTGTCCACGATCTCCACCCGGGTGATCGGCCGGGTGTAGATGGCGTAGGAGGAGGGCGAGTTCGGCACCTTCGGCACCCGCTCGAAGGTGAAGGCCACATCCTCCGCGGTGAAGGGCGAGCCGTTGTGGAAGGTGACGCCCTGGCGGAGCTTGAACTCCCAAACCGTGTCGGACACCGGGCGCCAGCTTTCCGCAAGGTCTGGCGTGATGCGGGCACGCGAATCCGTTTCGGTCAGCGCGCTGAAGATCATCTCGGCCACCGCCGTATTCGGCGAAAGCTGGTGATAGTGCGGGTCGATCGAGGTGACGGGCGCGCCGACGCCCATGGTGAGGGTCTGCGCCGCCGCCGGCTCGAGGGCCAGGCCGGCAATTGCCAGACCGGCGGCCAAACCGGCCGCGTGACGAAATACTGTCATCTTGTCCCTCGGAAGCCCCAGCGGCGCGAAAGTTAGCATTCCGGTCATCCTCTCGCCAGCTTCCCCCGAGGCGCCGCAGCCCGGCATCGCCACTGCATCGTGTGCAGGCGGCCCGCCCAGGGGCGCGGCAAGGTTCGACTGGCCTGCCGCGAGAACGGGCACCCGGGCGCCAAGCCGGGGCCGTCTCGCGGCCTGTCCCTGCCCTTTCGCAAAGCCGGTGCCAAGCGGTTGGCGGAGGACGGAACGGCCGGTAGTCTCCCCGCCATCCCGGAGACATTCATGACACGACCCAACGCCACCGGCTTCGGCCTCGCCGTCCTGCTCCTCGCCGCCCCCGCCGTCGCACAGACCGGCGAGGCCACGCTGAATATCGGCATCGGCGGGTCCGTCACCTCGGTTGATCCGCATTTCTACAACGCCTCGCCCAACAACAGCCTCGCTATGCACGTCTTCGACCGGCTGGTGGAGCGGGATGCGCGGGCCCAACCCTATCCCGGCCTTGCCGAGAGCTGGAGGGTGATCGGCGAGACGGTCTGGGAGTTCAAGCTCCGCCCCGGCGTGAAGTGGCATGACGGGCGCGACTTTACCGCCGAGGATGTCGCCTTCACCATTCAGCGCGCGCCGAACGTTCCCGGCAGCCCGGGCGGCTTCGGCGGCTTCGTCCGTGCCATCGAGCGTGTCGAGGTGATCGATCCGCTGACCGTCCGCCTCCATACCGCGCAGCCGCATCCGCTGCTGCCGACCGAGCTCGCCTCCGTCGCCGTCATCGCCCGCCATGCGGTCGAAGGCGCGAGCACGGAGGATTTCAACAGCGGCCGCGCGGCGGTCGGCACCGGCCCCTACCGCATGGTCGCCTACCGCTCCGGCGACCGCACCGAGCTGGCCCGGAACGAGGCCTATTTCCGCGGGCCGGAGCCCTGGGCCCGAGTGAATTACCGCTTCATCGGCAATGACGGCGCGCGCACCGCGGCGCTGCTCGCCGGCGACGTGGACCTGATCGACCAAGTGCCGTCGACCGACCTGGTGCGGATGCGGCGCGACCCGAAGGTGACGATCTCCGAGATCCAGGGCCTCCGCATGATCTACCTGGTGATGGACCATTCGCGGCAGCGCGATGTGCCCTTCACCAGCGACAACGACGGCAAGCCGCTCGCTGCCAATCCGTTCAACGATGTCCGCGTGCGCCGTGCCCTCTCTCTCGCGATCAACCGCCAGGCGCTGGCGGAGCGGGTGATGGAGGGCACCGCCCAGCCGACCGGTCAATGGCTGCCTGAGGGCACCTTCGGCTACAACCCGGATGTCCGCCCGCCGGCCTTCGATGCGGACGGGGCGAAGCGACTGTTGGCCGAGGCCGGCTTCCCGCAGGGTTTCCGCATGACCCTGCACAGCCCGAACGACCGCTACCCGAACGACGCCAAGACGGCGCAGGGCGTGGCGCAGATGTTCACCCGCATCGGCATCCGCACGGAGGTGGAGGCGGTGCCTTGGGCCAGCTTCTCGCAGCGCTCCAACCGGCAGGAATACGCCATCCGCCTTTCGGGCTGGGGAAGCGTGACCGGCGAGGCGAGCTATGCCCTCGTGAACATCCTCGGCACCTATGACCGCGAGCGGCGCACCGGCGCCAGCAACAGCGGCCGCTATTCCAACCCGGAGCTCGACGCCGCCACGGCCCGCGCCGCCGCCACCATCGACGACCGGCAACGCGAGCAGCTGCTGCGCGAGGCGGTTAAGATGGCGACGGACGACGGCGCCATCATCCCTCTCTTCCAGCTTGTCAACAGCTGGGCGCTGCGCAAGGGCCTCACCTACGACGCGCGGATGGATGAGCGGACCACGGCGATGGCCGTGCGAGCGGCGCGGTAGGGGCGATGCGATTCCGCGCACTCGGCCTCGCCCTGGCGCTGGCCTCGGGCTGCGTGCCGCGCCAGCCGCCGCCGCCCGGGCTGGCGGCGGCCGATCCGGCCGATTCCTGCGGCCCGCAAGTGGTCGTCTTCGTCTCGGCCGGCGACCTCCTCGGCGAGGCGCCACGGCGCCAGGGGCCGCCGAGCGCCGAGGACCTGGCCCGCGAGCTGGCGCAGGAGAATGCCGCGATCGATCGCCTCCAGATCGCCTTCGACGCCCTGCTCTACTGCCGTTGGACGGAAGTGCGGGTGATCCGCGCCGATGCCGCCAGCAATGTCGTCCCGAGGGCCGAAGCCTCGGCCCGGCTCGCCGCAGCGTCGGGGCGGCTGCGCGCCGACCTCCGGCGCGCACAGCAGCTTCGCCAAGGCCTGAGCGAGCGCAGCGCCCGCCTCGAAGCCGCGGTCGAGCGCGCCGCGCCCGGCACCGCCGCCGCCCTGCTGGCCGAACGGGCCGCACGCGATGCACCGGTCCGCGCCGTCGCCTCCGCCCCAGTTGCCCTTCGGCTGCGGCCGGATCTCCGGGCACCCGAGGTCGGTCGGGTGCCGGCGGGGACCGAGGTGTCGCTGCGTCCGGCGTCCGGCGGCTTCGGCCTCGTCGATGGCGGGCTGCGGGCCTGGGGCTATGGCCAGCTCGGTGCCTTCACCGTGCTGCAGCAGCGGCGCGCTCCCGTCGCCGAGGCAGCCGCCGGGCCTCAGGCGGAGCTGCGGCGGCTGGCGGCCAGCAACCTCGCCCGGCGCGACAATTTCGCCGAAAGTCTCGATCTCGCCGAGCGTTCGGCCGAAGCCGGCTTCGAGCCGGCCTTGTGACGCAGCCTACTCCTCCGTCGCCGGCGCCACCGGCAGGATGGAGGTTTCCTTCACCGTGGCGATGGCGAGCAGCGTTTCCACCCGCTGCACGCCCGACTGTGCGCGCAACTCGTCATTGAGGAAGGCGTCGAGCGCCGGCAGATCGGCCAGCCGCACTTTCAGCAGGTAGGTCCAGTCGCCGGTGATGGCGTGGCATTCCAGCACCGCCTCCTGCCGCCGCATGGCCTTGCGAAAGGCGGCCTCGTCGCGCCCCGGCGCCACGGTGACCAGAATGTGCACCAGCAGCGGGCAGCCGGCGGCCACCGGGTCGATATCCGCCCGCCAGCCGCGGATGACGCCGCGCTCTTCCAGCCGCTTGACCCGTTCGGCCGTGGCGGAGACCGAAAGCCCCGCCACCTTCGCAAGCTCTGCCAGCCCCGCGCTGCCATCGAGTTGCAGCGCGACGGTGATGTTCCGGTCGATCTCGTCCATGGCGCAAGACTATGCGCCCGATGCTACCTTGGGAACGGAAAGAATCAGACGTAATGCTCTGCCAGCGGCCGGAAGCCGTTGAAGGCCTGGCTGGCATAGGTGGTCACATAGGCCCCCGTCGCCAACAGCTCCACCCGGTCGCCGCAATCGAGGGCAAGCGGCAGGCGGTAGTTGGCCTTCTCGTACAGCGTGTCCGTGCTGTCGCAGGTCGGGCCGGCGATGGTGACGGGGCCGTCAACCTCACCGTCATGCGGCGTGCGGAAGGCGTATTTGATCGCCTCGCCCTCGGTCTCGGCAAGCCCGCCGAAGCGGCCGATGTCGAGATAGACCCAGCGCACCGGGTCGTCCTTCGCCTTGCGCGAAACCAGCACCACCTCGGCGCTGACCACGCCGGCATCGCCGACCATGAAGCGCCCCGGCTCGATGACGATCTCCGGCAGGGCATTGCCGAAATGCTCGGTCATCGCGCCCATGATGGCGGCGCCGAAATCGTCGATCTCCGGCACCTCGGAGCGGTAGCGCACTGGGTAGCCGCCGCCGAGGTTGACCATGCGCACCTTCACGCCCGCGTCGCGAAGGTCGGTGAATAGCATGGCGACCTTGGCGATCGCCGCCTCATAGGCGTCGGTCCGGGTCTGCTGGCTGCCGACATGGAAGGAAAGGCCGAAGGGGTCGAGGCCCAGCTCGCCGGCCAGGATCATCAGCTCCCGTGCCATCTCCAGTTCGCAGCCGAACTTCTTCGACAGCGGCCACTCGGCGCCGACATTACCGACCAGGATGCGGCAGTAGACGCGCGCGCCCGGGGCGGAGCGGGCCAGCTTGCGAAGCTCCGCTTCGCTGTCGAAGGCGAACATGCGGACGCCGGCGGCATAGGCGGCGCGGATCGCGCTCTCCTTCTTCACCGTGTTGCCGAAGCTGATTCCTTCGGGGCGCGAGCCGGCGGCGAGGCAGGCTTCGATCTCCTCCCAGCTCGCGGCATCGAAGGAGGAGCCAAGGCCGACCAGGCGCTCCAGCACCGGCGCGGCCGGGTTGGCCTTCACGGCGTAGTAGATGCGGGCGAGCGGCAGCGCGGCCGTCAGCCGCTGGTAGTTCTGTTCGACCCGATCGACATCGAGGACGAGGCAAGGCGTGGCCGGCGCGTGGTCGCGCAGGAAGCGGGAGACCTTGGGGGTCATCGCAACTCATCCCTACAGACTGCAGGACCGCCCCGATCGGGCGGCGGCCCCAGATTGACGAAACGGTCGAACGAACCAGCGACCAAACGGACCGCACGGCTTGTGCCGCACGGGGTTGCCAGAACGCTTGACGTCGTTGCGTAAACCTTGCGCCGCGGTGACCGTCCTTAGTCTGCGCCGTTGTGGAGGGGCGCCGGGTTCCGTGGGCCTGGGGCCAGAGGCACGTGCGTACTGCGTCTGAGCCGGCATATAGGCCCCACCCCCAGGGGTGAAAAGCGGAAAATGCAGGCCGGCCCAGATTTTTTTCCAGCCACCTTCGCAGGTGGCCGGAAACTCCGCCGGAAGCTTCGCGAACTGGCCGCTGATCGCCTTGCCGGGAAGCGGAAGGGCAGGGAAAATTGCCGCCAACGAATCGGTAACGGTTGGTCGGGGTGCCTCCCGGCTCTAGTTCCGCCCGATAATTCCCTTGGCCAGCGGGCTCGACGGATCGGCGGCGTGCTGCCGCGGCATCCGCCCGGCCAGGAAGGCCTGCCGCCCCGCCTCCACCGCCGCCTTCATGGCGCGCGCCATCCGAACCGGGTCCTGCGCATGGGCGATCGCGCTGTTCATCAGCACCGCGTCGCAGCCGAGTTCCATGGCGAAGGCCGCGTCGGAGGCGGTGCCGACGCCCGCATCGACCAGCACCGGCACCTTCGCCTGCTCGATGATCGCCCGGATCATCACCGGGTTCTGGATGCCGAGGCCCGAGCCGATCGGCGCCCCGAGCGGCATGATGGCGACGGCGCCCATCTCCTCCAGCCGCCGCGCCGCGACCGGGTCGTCCGAGCAATAGACCATGACCTGGAAGCCGTCCTTCAACAGCGCCTCCAGCGCCTCGAAGGTCGCCCGCATGTCTGGGTAGAGAAAGGGCGGCGGCCCCAGCACCTCGAGCTTCACCAGGTTCCACCCACCTGCCTCGCGAGCCAGGCGAAGCGTGCGGACGGCATCCTCGGCGGTGAAGCAGCCGGCGGTGTTCGGCAGGTAGGTGTAGCGCCGCGGGTCGACGTAATCCTGCAGCATCGGCGCCTTCGGATCGCCAAGATTGACCCGGCGCACGGCGACGGTGACGATCTCGGCGCCGGAGGCGTCGATGGCCCGCCCCGTTTCCTCCAGGTCCTTGTAGCGTCCGGTGCCGACGATCAGGCGCGAGCGGAAGCGCAGCCCGGCAACCTCCCAGCTCTCCTCGAGAGCCGGCTGTGGCAATCCGTCCATGGTTCAGCCTCCGCCGATGAAATGCACGATCTCCAACCGGTCGCCGGCGGCGAGCCGCGTCGCGGCATAGGTGGAGCGGGGGACGATCTCGAGATTGCGCTCGACCGCGACCTTGCGCGTGTCGAGCCCGATCCGCTCCAGCAACTCGGCCAGGGTGACAGGCGCCGGCTCCTGCCGGGGCTCGCCATTCACGGTGATCTGGATCTCTGCGCCCATGGCGGGGAATGTGGCGAAGCCCGGGGCCGAGGACAAGGCGCCTGCCCCGGCCCATTCGCTTGCTCCCCGAAACCCCTCCGTGCTAGCGCAACCGCCTCGATCTCCGCCGGATACATACCATGTCGCCCCCGCTGGTCGTCGTCCTGAATGGCCCGAACCTCAACCTGCTCGGCATGCGGGAGCCGGACAAGTACGGCACCGCCACCCTCGACGATGTCGAGGCACTCTGCGCCGAGGTGGCGGAGGGGCTCGGCCTCGCCATCGACTTCCGCCAGACCAATGGCGAGGGCGAGCTCATCACCTGGGTGCAGGAATGCCGCGGCCGGGCGGCGGGCATCGTCATCAACCCCGCCGGCTATACCACCACCTCGATCGGGCTGATGGATGCGCTGCTGGCGGTCGACCTGCCGGTCATCGAGGTCCACATCACCAACATCCACCGCCGGGAGGAATTCCGGCAGCACAGCTTCGTCTCCAAGGCCGCCACCGGGGTGATCGCCGGGCTCGGCGTGCAGGGCTACGCCCTGGCGCTCGAGGCGATGGCCGGGCTGGTCGGCACCGACGACCCGGACGACGAGGCTTAGGAACAGGCATGAGCAACGGCATCCAATTCGACCCGGAGGCGATTCGCGCCCTGGCCCAGATCCTGCGGGACACCGACCTGACCGAGATCGAGCTGGTGGAGAAGGACAGCCGCATCCGCGTGGCCCGGAAGCCCCCTGCTTCGCCGCAGGCCGCGGCGCCGATGGCCTGGCCGGCCGGCATGCTGCCGCCCGCCGCGCCCGTCCCCGCGGCGACCGTGGCCACGGTCGCCGCCGAGGCCGAGATGCCGGATGCCAAGCACCCGGGCCTCGTCGCCTCGCCCATGGTCGGCGTCGCCTATCTTTCGCCGGAGCCGGGCCAGCCGAACTTCGTTACCGTCGGCGCCAAGGTCGCCCAGGGCCAGACCCTGCTGCTGATCGAAGCCATGAAGACCTTCAACCAGATCCGCGCGCCTCGCGCCGGCACCGTCACCCGCATCCTCGTCGAAACCGGCACGCCGGTCGAGTATGGCGAGCCACTGCTGATCGTCGAATAACCATGTTCGGCAAGGTCCTCATCGCCAACCGCGGCGAGATCGCGCTGCGGGTCCATCGCGCCTGCCAGGAGATGGGCATCCGCACCGTCGCCGTGCATTCGACGGCCGATGCCTCCGCCATGCATGTGCGCCTCGCCGACGAGAGCGTCTGCATCGGCCCGCCGGCCGCGCGCGACAGCTACCTGAACGTCGCCGCCATCCTTTCGGCCGCCGCCATCACCGGCGCGGATGCTGTGCATCCCGGCTACGGCTTCCTTTCGGAGAACGCCTCCTTCGCCGAGATGGTGGAGGCGCATGGCCTCGCCTTCATCGGCCCCTCCCCCGCGCATATCCGCATGATGGGCGACAAGATCCAGGCGAAGGACGCGATGCGCCGGCTCGGCGTGCCGCTCGTCCCCGGCAGCCTCGGGGCGCTGGCCTCCATCGATGAGGCACGGCAGGTGGCGGCCGAGGTGAAATACCCCGTCCTCATCAAGGCAGCCGCCGGCGGTGGCGGGCGCGGCATGAAGGTCGCGCGGTCCGAGGACGAGTTGGAGGAGGCTTGGCGCGTCGCCCGCACCGAAGCGAAGGCCGCCTTCGGCAATGACGAGGTCTATCTCGAGAAATACCTCGACCGGCCGCGCCATATCGAGCTGCAGGTCCTGGCCGACACCCATGGCAGTGTCGTGCATTTCGGCGAGCGCGACTGCTCGCTGCAGCGCCGCCACCAGAAGCTGGTCGAGGAGGCAGGCTCCCCCGTGCTCAACGCCGCCGAGCGCGATGCGCTGGGGGCACAGGTGACGCGGGCGCTGCGCGAGCTCGGCTACCGTAATGCGGGCACGTTGGAATTCCTCTGGCAGGACGGGCAGTTCGCCTTCATCGAGATGAACACCCGCCTTCAGGTGGAGCATCCGGTCACGGAGATGGTCTGCGGCATCGACTTGGTGAAGGAGCAGCTCCGCGTCGCCGCCGGCGAGGCGCTGGGCTACGACCAGTCCGAGATACGCTTCCACGGCCATGCCATCGAGTGCCGGATCACCGCGGAGGACCCGGAGACCTTCGCTCCCTCCCCCGGCCGGGTGCACACCTATCACGCGCCGGGTGGGCTCGGGGTGCGCGTCGACAGCGCCCTCTACTCCGGCTACGCGGTGCCGCCGCATTACGACAGCCTGATCGCCAAGCTCGTCGTCCATGGCGCGACCCGGGCCGAGGCCATCGCCCGGCTCCGGCGGTCGCTGGCCGAGATGGTGGTGGACGGCATCAGCACCACCCTGCCGCTGCACCGGGCGATCATGGAGGACCCGGAATTCCAGGCAGGCGACTACACCATCCACTGGCTTGAGCGCTTCGTCGCCCGCCGCCTCGCGCAGGGCTGACAGGGAAACGGTGGCGACGGGCGAGGCGGCTGGCTATGCTGCCCCAATGCCGCGCCACAGCATCGCCGAGGCGAAGGAGCGCTTCCCCCATCGAATCGGCCAGGGCGGCCTTGCGCGCGACGGCGCCTCGCCCCGGCCGGTCGCCGCCGCATGAGCCGCCGCCATATCGACATCACGCCGGAGCTGATGCTCCGCGCCTATCGTGCCGGGCTGTTCCCCATGGCCGAGAGCCGCGGCGGCGACCGGCTCTATTGGCTCGATCCGGAGCGGCGCGGGGTCATCCCGCTGGATGAGGGCTTCCACCTGCCGCGGCGGCTGTTGCGCACCGTCCTTTCCGGTCCCTACGAGGTCACCGCCGATCGTGACTTCGCCGCCGCCATCGCCGGCTGTGCCGCCGCCGCGCCGGGGCGGGAGGACACCTGGATCAACCCGGAGATCGAGCACCTCTTCCTCGCGCTCCACAGGCAGGGGCACGCCCATTCCATCGAGGTCTGGCAGGAGGGGCGGCTGGTCGGCGGCCTCTACGGCGTCGTCCTCGGCGCCGCCTTCTTCGGCGAGAGCATGTTCAGCCGGGCGCGGGATGCCTCGAAGGTGGCGCTGGTGCATCTGGTCGCGCGCCTCCGCCTTGGCGGTTTCGTCCTGCTCGACAGCCAGTTCCTGACCGAGCACCTGGCCCAGTTCGGCGCCCACGAGATTCCCCGGGCCGACTACAAGCGCCGCCTCGCCCAGGCCGTGTCGATGCGCGCCGACTGGTACATCGCCCCCGATCCCGGCCTGCTGGAAGCCGAGGTCCGCACCCTCCGCCCCGCCCCGCATGGATGAGGCGGCGGAGGCCCCGCCACGCGCCAGGCGGGTGCAGGGCGGCAGCGCGACGGCGGATGTGGTGCTCTCCGCCCATGCCGGGGGGAATGCCGCCCTCTTCCCGCGCATCCTGGCGCTGCACGTCCCGCCCGGCGCGCTCATCGCCGACGTCACCTATGGCCAGGGCGTCTTCTGGCAGCAGGTGCCGGAGGGGCTCTACCGGGTCCTGCCCTCCGACCTCGCCACCGGGACGGATTGCCGCGCCCTCCCCCACGCCGATGCCAGCCTGGATGCCCTGGTGCTCGACCCGCCCTATATGGAAGGGCTGCTCCGGCCGAAATCCGCTACGCGCGGCGGGCTCGGCAGCCATGCCGGACTTCGCACCTATTACGCCGCTGGCGGCGAGGGCGAGGCGCCGGGCGGCGGACGTTGGCATCAGGCAGTGCTCGACCTCTACCTCGCCGCCGCCGCCGAGGCGCGGCGGGTACTCCGCGACCACGGCATCCTCATCGTCAAATGCCAGGACGAGGTCAGCGCCAACCGGCAGGAGCTGACCCATGTGCAGATCGTCACCGGCCTTGCCGAGCTCGGCTTCTATGCCCGCGACCTCTTCGTGCTGGTCCGGCCCAACCGGCCGGGGGTGGCGCGTCTGCTCCGCCAGGTGCATGCGCGGAAGAACCACAGCTATTTCCTGGTCTTCCAGAAGGTCCCGCCTGGCCAATCCGTCGCCCGCTACCGGACCCGGGCCCTGATCGTCCGCGCGCCGGGCTTGGCGACGGGCGCGTAAGGGCGCAAGAAGCGCCCCCGTTTCCCCCTGGGAGCCTTTGATGTCCGACCGCCTCTCCCTCCCCAAGGACCGCATCCGCGTCCTCCTGCTGGAAGGCATTTCCGACAGCGCGGTGGAGCTGCTGGCAGCCGCCGGCTACGAGAACGTCACCCGCATGCCGAAGGCGCTGGACGGGCCCGATCTCATCAAGGCGCTGCACGGCGTCCACCTCCTCGGCATCCGGTCGCGCACGCAGCTCACGGCGGCGGCGCTGGAGGCGGCGGACCGGCTGATCGCCGTGGGATGCTTCTGCATCGGCACCAACCAGGTCGATCTCGCAACGGCGGCGCTTCGTGCCATCCCCGTCTTCAACGCACCCTTCTCCAACACCCGCTCCGTCGCCGAGCTGGTCATGGGCGAGGTGGTGATGCTGCTCCGCGGCATCCCGGACCGCTCCCGCTCCGCCCATCAGGGCGGCTGGGACAAGTCGGCCGAGGGCAGCTACGAGGTGCGCGGCCGCACCCTCGGCATCGTCGGCTACGGCAATATCGGCAGCCAACTCTCGGTGCTTGCCGAGGCCTTCGGCATGCGTGTGATCTATTTTGACCACACCACCAAGCTGCCGCATGGCAATGCCCGGCCCTGCGCCAGCCTCGGCGACCTGCTGGCTGAGGCCGACATCGTCACCCTGCATGTGCCGGAGACGCCGGAGACGGTCGGCATGATCGGCCCGGCCCAGGTCGCCCGGATGAAGACCGGCTCCATCCTCATCAACAATGCCCGCGGCTCCCTGGTCGATCTCGATGCGGTGGCCCAGGCGCTCCGCGACCGCCACCTGCTCGGCTTCGCCGCCGACGTCTTCCCTGAGGAGCCGGCCCGCAACGGCGAGCCTTTCCGGAGCCCGGTGCAGGGCCTGCCCAACGTCATCCTGACCCCGCATATCGGCGGCAGCACGCAGGAGGCGCAGTCCCGCATCGGCCAGGAGGTGGCGCGGACACTGATCGACTTCAGCGACACGGGCGCCACCATGGGGGCGGTGAACTTTCCCCAGGTGCAGCTGCCCGCCCGGGCAAGCGGCGCGCGCTGGATCCATGTCCACCGCGACGCACCGGGTATGCTCTCGCGCATCAACGAGGCCTTCGGCCGGCGCGGGCTCAACATCGCCGCGCAGTACTACCAGACCCAGGCCGAGCTGGGTTACGTCGTGGTCGAGAGCGTCGAGGCGCGGGACCAGGCGGAGGCGATCCTCGCCGAGCTGCGCGCCCTGCCCGGCACGGTGCGGGCAAGGCTGATCTACGAGCGGGAGTAGGCCTCCTACCGCATCGGCGGCGCCACCATCAGCCCGCCGCGGGTCCAGAGGTCGTTGAGGCCCCGCGGCAGGCCGACCGGGCTGTCCTTGCCGAGATGCCGGTCATAGATCTCGCCGTAATTGCCCACGGCCTTGATCGCATTGAGCAGCCAGGCCCGGTCGAGCCCGAGCGTCGGTCCCAGATCGCCGGTCTTCCCCAGCAGCCGCTGCACCGCCGGGCTCGGGCTCTCCGCCAGCATGCGTGAGGCATTCTCGCGGGTAATACCGAGCTCCTCCGCCTCGACCAGCCCGAAGACGACATAGCGGACAATATCGAACCACTGGTCGTCGCCCTGCCGCACGGAGGGCGAATAGGGCTCCTTGCTGATCCGCTCCGGCAGCAGCACATGGCGCGCCGGTTCAGGGAAGGCGCTGCGCACGGAGGCGAGCTGACTGGCATCGCCGGTGTAGCTGTCGCAGCGATTGCTCTCATAGGCACGCCGCGCCTCGTCCTTGTCGGCGAAGATCACCGGGGTGAAGCGGATTCCCCGGGTGCGCGACCAGTCCTGCAGGTTCAGCTCATGGGTGCTGGCGGAGACGAAGCAGATGGCGGCGCCGTCGAGCTGGCGGGCGCTGGTGATGCCGCTCTCGGCATGCACGAGGAAGCCCTGGCCGTCATAGAAATTGGGCGCAGTGAAATTGAGCCCCAGCATCGAATCCCGCGCGAAGGTCCAGGTCGTCGTCCGCGTCAGCACGTCGACCTGGCCGGAGCCGAGGGCCGGAAAGCGGTTCTGCCCGGTGAGGTGCTGCCAGACCAGGCGGTCCGGGCTGCCGAGGACGGCGGCGGCGATGGCACGGCAGAGATCGGTATCCATCCCCTGCCAGACGCCGCGGCTATCCGGCTGGCTCCAGGCCGGGTCGCCGGTCGAGATGCCGCAGGAGAGCGCGCCACGGGCCCGCACGGCGGTCAGCGTCGGCCCCGGGCTCGATGCCTGCTGCGCGGCGGCGATCCCCGGCGCCAGCAGCGCCAGGGTGAAAAGGGCATGTCTCAACATCGATACTCTCCGCAGGATCAGGGCCGGACCGGCCGTGGCAGGCGCACAAGTTGCACCGCGCCGATCAGCCCCGGAACGCCGAGCGCCACCGCCAGCCGCAAGAGGTCCGGGACGCCATGATAGAAGGCGGCGAAGAGCCCCGCTCCGCCCAGCAGCAGCCGCGAGGCCCAGCCCATCGGCCGCAGCAGGAAGCCGGCATAGGCCGCGCAGATCGCCGTCAGCGCCCCCACCTGGATCGCCGTCGCGGTCAGGATGTCGCCGAGCGAGCCGCGCAGCATGATCCCCGGGTCGTAGAGAAAGGCGAAGCCCACGGTGAAGCCGGCGATGCCGAGCCGCGTCGCGTGGTTGCTCGAGACCAGCGGCGATGCCTTGGCGATGGCGGCCGCCGCGAAGGCCGCCGCCGCCACCGGTGGCGAGGCATCCGCCAGCACCGCGAAGTAGAAGACGAAGAGATGCGCCGGTAGCAGCAGGTCTCCCGGCGGGACACCGAGCGCCTTGCTGCCGAGGTCGAGGATCTGCGGCACGCCGATGGCGGCGGCGATGATGTAGCTCGGTGTTGTCGGGATCCCCATGCCGAGGATGAGGACGGTGATCGCCAGCAGGATCAGCAGCAGCGCGAAATTTCCCGCCGCCAGGTCCTTGATGATGCCGCCCAGCGCCACGACCAGCCCCGTCGCCGTCAGCGCCGAGACGACGATGCCGGCGCCTGCGATGGAGACGGCGAGCGGCGCCATGGTGAGGCCGGCATTGGTCAGGCTTTCCAGCACCTGCCGCCAGCCCATGCGGCTGCGGCGGCGGAGCGCCGCGACGCCCACCATGGCAAGCGTTGCGACGAAGGCCGCGAAATTGCCGCTCCAGCGGTCCATCATCAGCCAGACCAGCACGGCGATCGGGACGACAAGGTGCGCGTCCTTCGCCACCTCCCGCCAGGCGGGGATGTCGCGCAGCGCCATCGGCGCCATGCCGGCCTTCTTCGCCTCGAAATGCACCGCGGCGAGGATGGCGAAGTAGTAGAGCGCCGCGCCGATCGCCGCCGCGACGACGATCTCGCCATAGGCGATGCCGGTGATCTCGGCGAGGACGAAGGCCGCCGCACCCATCACCGGCGGCATCAGCGCCCCGCCGACCGAGGCCGCGCTCTCGATCCCGGCCGCGACCGTAGGCTTGTAGCCGATGCGGATCATCAGCGGGATGGTCATGGCGCCCGTGGTGATGACGTTGGAGACGCTGCTGCCGCTCATCGTGCCGAACAGGCCGGAGGTGACGACGGCAACCTTGGCCGGCCCGCCTGAAAACCGCCCCGCCGCCGCCGCGCCGAGATTGCTGAACAGCCGCCCGGTGCCGCTGCCCTGCATGAAGGCGCCGAAGACGATGAAGACGGCGATGGTCGTCGCCACGATCCCGGTCAGCGGCCCGTAGACGCCGCCTGCCGTCGGCACCAGCCAGGACGCCTCCAGGATTTCGGCGAGGCTGAAGGGCCGGCTGTTCAAAATGCCCGGGATGTAATGCCCGAAGGCCATGTAGCCGATCGAGATGAGGATCATCCAGGCGAGTCCCACTTCCACCGCCCGGCGCGTCGCCTCCAGCAAGGTGACGATGGCGAGCACGGCGAGCACCGCCATCTCGGTGCCGAAGGGATCGACATATTCCATCCGGTCCGAGACCTCGGCCCAATGCCACATCACCCAGGCGTGTGGCGCCGCCGCGGCGAGCATCCAGAGCCAGTCAGGGAGGCTCGGCCGCCGCGCCGGCGACCGGCCGGGCCGCGCCGGAAAGAGCAGGAAGAGCGGCGGGACGAAGACCAGCAGGTGGAAGGCGCGAAGCGTGATCGGCTCGGGGAAGCCGAAGCCGCCCCAATAAAGGTGGATGGCCGAGGCCGCCGCCAGCCAGAGGGTGATGATCAGCTTCAGGGGGCCGGCAAGATCGCGCATCATGGCCTCAGGCTGTGCAAGGACCCTGCCGGTCCGGCTTGTCAGGAGAGGACGCCCGCCTCCTTGAAAGCCTTGATCCCGCCCGGATGCAGCGGCAGGCCGTGATACTTCACCGATTTCGCCGGATCCCAGGCGCCCATGCTGGCATGGATGGAGACCAGCCGCTGGCCCTTGCTGCGGATCAGCGTGCGGGCGACCTTGTAGGCAATCTCCTCCGACACGCTCTCATGCAGCATGAGCACGCTGTCCATCATGGTCACCGGCACCTCGCCCGACTGCAGCGAAGGGTAGGTCCCGGCCGGCAGCACGCCTTCGGCATAGTCGTACTGGTCGATCAGATGCTTGCGGATGTCGGCCGGGAACTCCACCAGCCTGCCCGCCCGCCGTCCCTGCGCGATCTCGGTGAAGATCGCCGCCGGCTTGGCCAGCGCGACGAAGAGGTAATCCACCTGCCCGTCCGAATAGGCTGAGCCGATATCGGCATAGCTGCCGTTCAGGTAGCGCCCGCCTTCGGACCTGATCTTGTCCGGGCTGGTCCCGAGGAATTTCAGGATGCGCTGCAGCGTCATCTCGTCGGTCGAGGAGCGTTGCGGGCAGGCGATGCGCAGCCCCTTCTGCGTGAGGATCGAGCGCATGTCCTCCGGCCCACCATCGGTGCGGCGGAGGAAGTGGAACTCGGTCGGCGAATAGCCGGTGCCGAGGCAGCGCAGCGCCTCGTGCTTCTCCGAGTAAGGCTCCGTTCCCGCGCGGGCGGCGGCGGCGAAGGTATCGATGCCCCAGCCCATCGGCGACTGGCCGCGGTTCACCCGCGTCGAGTTGGCGAGTCCCCCGCCCGGCACCACGCGAATCTGCACGTCCGGGTTCTCGTCCTTGATGAGGGCCGAGAGGCCGGCGGCCATGGTGTACCAGCCGCCGCCGAGCGAGCCCGCTACCCATTCCAGCGTCTGCTGCGCCTGCGCCGTGCGGATGAAGGGCAGGGCCAAGGCGCCGCCGACCAAGCTGCGCCGCGTCCAGATCAGGCTCATCGTCATTCTCCCAGCCGGAACCGGGGCGGGATCATGCGGCTGCAGGAACGCGGCCGCAACCGTGCTTCACCGGCACATCAGGACGGGCATGTCGCTGTTCTCGAGAATATGCCGGGTGACGCCGCCGAGGATGAGCTGGCGCAGCCGCGAATGGCTGTAGGCCCCCATGCAGAGCAGGTCGGCCTGGAAGTCCCGCGCCGCGCCCAGCAGACCGGCGCCGACATCCTTGGTCAACGGCTTGAACAGCACCGGCTCCGCCTCGATCTCGTGCCAGCGGAGATAGCTGCGGATGCCCTCCACCTTCGGCCCGCGCCGCTGGTACTCGTCGGCATAGAGCAGGCGGGCGGCCTCCGCCCTGTGCAGCCAGGGCAGCGCCGCGGCGATGGCGGCGGCGCTCTCGGCGGAGCCGTTCCAGGCGCAGCAGACGCGGGTGCCGATGGCCCGAGGCACCTCGCGCGGCGCGATCAGCACCGGCCGGCCCGAATCGAAGAGCACCGCATGCAGCGCATCGGAGGAGGAAACATCCTCATCCGCCTCGGGGTGCGGCACCACCGCCATGTCGTAGAGGCGGGATTGCTGGGCGACCACATCCTCCTCGCGCCCCGCGATGCTTTCAAAGGAAAGGGTCGGCCCGTCGGTCTTGAGCGCGGTCTCGGCGCTGTCGGCGATGGCGACGCCACCCGAGGTGCCGGCGAAGCGGTCGAACAGGGCGCGGACGCGGCCGGCGCGGTCGCCGCTCTCGCGCTCGGTCGCCGCCATCATCTCCTCGATCATCGCGCCGGACAGGCCCTCGCCCGCCAGCGGCGCGACATCCCGGGCATCGACCCGGACATGGAGGCAATGGACATGCGCATTCCAGATGCGCGCCACCATCAATGCGGTGGCGAGCGCGGCCTCTCCGGCGGCGGTGCCGGTGAGGGGCAGGAGCAGACGACGATAAGCCATGGCGCGTCTCCCAAACGGCGCGGAAGCCCCGGTTCTAGCACGGATCGGCACCGTTGCAGCCCAGGGCTTCGCAGGCGGCCGGCAGCGGATCCCCGGCCGCATCGAGCATCCGCCAGGCCAGCGGCCCGGCATCCCGCGCCGCCGCCGCCGCCAGCACGGCCAGATCGGCATCCGAGGCGTCGCCGGTGCGGGCGGCGATCCGCGCCTCGAGCACCGCGCGCGGGGCGGTGAGCCATATTCCATCGAACGGCACCCCCGCCGCCCGCGCCGCCGCCTCGATCGCCATGCGTTCCTCAGGCCGGAGGAAGACGGCATCCGCGATCATGGCATGCCCGGCGCGCAACGCCGCCTCCGCCTCCGCTGCGAGTTCGGCGAAGACCGCCGCGCTCGCCTCCGGAGTATAGGCCGATGGCGGCAGGCGCTGCTCCGGCGGCACCCCGGCCAGGCGCTTGCGGATCTCGTCCGAGCGCAGCACCAGCGCCCCCGGCGCCGGGCCGAGCATTGGCGCGAGCGCCCGCGCCAGCCGCGTCTTCCCCGTCCCCTGCAACCCGCCGACCGCCACCAGCCGCGCCGGCGCCGGATGCAGCAGCGCCTCCGCCCGGTCGAGATAGGCCAGGCCGTCGCCGCCCCGCTTCGCCTCCGCATGCGCCCGGATCATCGCCCGCAGCGAAAGCCAGAGCGGCAGCGCCGCCACCAGCCCCGCATCGCCCGAGCGGGCGGCATAGCGGTTCAGCACCCGGTTGGCGGCGGCACGGCCGAGGCGATGCTCGCAGTCCATCAGCAGGAAGGCGAGGTCATAGCCAGTATCGACGGTCGCCAGCGCCTCGTCGAATTCGAGAGCATCGAAGGGCGTCACCCGTCCCTGCCAGAGGCAGAGATTGCCGAGATGTAGGTCGCCGTGGCAGCGCCGCACCCGCCCCTCGGCCGCCCGCCCGGCGAGCAGGGGCCCGAGCCGGTGCAGCCAGCCCAGCGCCGCCTCCACCCAGGCCCCGACCCGATGCTCGGGCAGCCCGGCCCCGAGCGCCGCCCGCCCATTGCCCTCAATCACGGCGCGGAAGCCGGGCGCTGGCTGCGGCGGCAGGGCGGCGTGCATGGCGAAGACCGCATCCGCCAGCGCATCCAGCCGCGCGGCATCGAACTCAGCCGCCGCATGCTTGTCGAGGAAGTCGCCGGGCGGGAGCGGCGCCATGCGGAGCACCCACTCCACCGGCTCGCCCTTTCCGCCAAGCCTGAGGCCGCCATCCGCACCGCGCGTGACCGGCACCACCTCCCGGTACAGGCCCGGCGCGAAGGGCGCGTTCAGCGCCAGTTCCCGCCGCAGCAGCCGCTCGCGCTCGGCGAGGCGGGTGAAGTCGAGGAAGCCGAGCGCTACCGCCTTCTTCAGCTTCCAGGCATGCTCACGCCCGACATAGACCGCCGAGATATGCGTCTCGACCGGCGCCGCGCCGGTGAGGCGTGCGAGCAGCTCGCCTGCCCCGGCCTGGTCGGGGGGCAGGCTCAAGGATAGAGCGCCTCCACCCTCCAGCCCTCACCCTCGCGGTGGAAGACCTGCCGGTCATGCAGGCGGAAGGGCATGTCGCGCCAGAACTCGATGCGCCGCGGCAGCACCCGGAAGCCGGACCAGAAATCCGGGCGGGGAATCTCGCCGATGCCGAATTTCAGCGTGTACTCGGCAACCGCCTTCTCCAGGGCGAAGCGCCCCTCCAGCGGCCGCGACTGCCGGCTCGCCCAGGCGCCGATCCGGCTGCCCCGGGCGCGGGAGGCGTAATAGGCATCCGCTTCCGCATCGGAGACCGCTTCCACCTGCCCCTCGACGCGGACGCTTCGCTGCAGCGTCTTCCAGTGGAAGCAGAGCGCGGCCTCCGGGTTGGCTGCCAGTTCTCCGCCCTTCCGGCTCTCGAGGTTGGTGTAGAAAACGAAGCCCCGCGGGTCGATGCCCTTCAGCAGCACCATCCGGGCCGAAGGCCGGCCCTCCGGCGTGCTCGTTGCCAGGCAGACCGCATTCGGGTCGTTCGGCTCGGATCTGGCGGCCTCCGCCATCCACTCCTCGAAACGGGCGAAAGGATCGGCGGCGCTGCTGTCCATGGCGGAAATCCCGGGTAACGAGGGGTGCGGGCGCTAAGGCTTGCCCGCTGGCCGGGGGTGTGCCACCACGCCAGGGCCACCACAACACTGCCAGAGCCGGTCCCCACGCACCATGTCCGACGCGCCCCTCGCAGAAGCCCCCACCGGCACGCTCATGGCGGGCAAGCGCGGCCTCGTCATGGGGGTCGCCAATGACCGCTCGATCGCCTGGGGCATCGCCCGCGCCATCGCCGCCCAGGGGGCGGAGGTCGCTTTCACCTATCAGGGCGAGGCGCTGGAGCGCCGGGTCCGCCCCCTGGCCGAGAGCATCGGCAGCAGACTGGTCCTGCCCTGCGACGTGACCGACGATGCCAGCGTCGACGCCGCCTTCGCCGCGATCCGGGAGGCCTGGGGCGGGATCGACTTCCTGGTCCATGCCATCGGCTTCGCCAACAAGGACTATCTCCGCGGCCGCTACCTCGATACGCCTCGTGATGCCTTCCTCCAGGCGCTCGACATCTCCACCTATTCCTTCGTCTCGGTCAGCCAGCGCGCGGTGCCGCTGATGAAGCCGGGCGGCTCGCTGCTGACGATGAGCTATCTCGGCGCCGAGCGCGTCACGCCGCACTACAACGTCATGGGCGTCGCCAAGGCGGCGCTCGAGGCGAGCGTCCGCTACCTCGCGGCCGATCTCGGCGGCATCGGCATCCGGGTGAACGCCATCTCCGCCGGCCCGATCAAGACGCTGGCCGCCAGCGGAATCGGCGACTTCCGCTACATCCTGAAGTGGAACCAGTACAACTCGCCGCTGAAGCGCAACGTCACCATCGAGGAGGTCGGCGGCGCCGGCCTTTATCTGCTGAGCGACCTCTCCGCCGGCGTCACCGGCGAGGTGCATCATGTGGACAGCGGCTTCCACATCGTGGGCATGAAGGCGGTGGACGCGCCGGACATCAGCACGGTCTGACCGCTCCGCCCGATGTCCCACAACAGCTTCGGCCACCTCTTCCGCGTCACCACCTGGGGCGAGTCCCATGGCCCAGCCATCGGCTGCGTCGTCGATGGCTGCCCGCCCCGGCTGGCGCTGACCGAAGCGGACATCCAACCCTTCCTCGACCGCCGGCGCCCCGGCGCCTCCCGCTTCGTCACCCAGCGGCAGGAGCCGGACCAGGTCCGCATCCTCTCCGGCACCTTCGAGGGGATGACAACCGGCACGCCCATCTCCCTGCTGATCGAGAACCAGGACCAGCGCAGCAAGGACTACGGCGAGATAAAGGACCGCTTCCGCCCCGGCCATGCCGACATCGCCTATGAGCTGAAATACGGAATCCGCGACTATCGTGGCGGTGGCCGCTCCAGCGCACGCGAGACGGCGATGCGCGTGGCCGCCGGCGCCGTGGCCCGCCGCGTGCTCGAAGGCGTGACTATCCGCGGCGCCCTCGTCCAGATAGGCGAGGACCGCATCGACCGCGCCGCCTGGGACTGGGCCGCCGTCGAGGAAAACGAGTTCTGGTGCCCCGACCGCGCCGCCGCCCTCCGCTGGGAGCAGCGGCTGCTGGAGGCGCGCAAGTCCGGCTCTTCCCTCGGCGCCGTCGTCGAGGTGGTGGCGGAAGGCGTGCCCCCCGGCCTCGGCGCACCCATCTACGGCAAGCTCGATGCCGACATCGCCGCGGCGCTGATGGGCATCAATGCGGTGAAGGGCGTCGAGATCGGCGAAGGCTTCGCCGCCGCCGCGCTCACCGGCGAGGCCAATGCCGATGAGATGCGCATGGGCCCCGACGGCCGCGTGCTTTTCGGCGACAACCATGCCGGCGGTGTGCTTGGAGGCATCTCCACCGGCCAGCCGATCGTCGCCCGCTTCGCGGTGAAGCCGACCTCGTCCATCCTCACCCCCCGCCGCTCCGTGGACCGCTTCGGCCAGGAGGTGGAGGTGACGACCCGGGGTCGCCACGATCCCTGCGTCGGCATCCGCGCCGTGCCGGTCGGCGAGGCGATGCTGGCCCTGGTGCTGGCCGACCATCTCCTCCGCCACCGCGCCCAGAACCCGGACGCCCCGGCCGAGGCCCGCCTGCCGCGCAACTAGGCGGTCTCCGTTCCCAGCGGCTCGCGGACCTCTCTACCTTTAGCTTGTTGTTTCAGCGGACGGGCCACTCCGACTGATTTCGCTCTCAGCCTGCCCGTCATCATTTTCGGTGGCCTGCTTGTCCATGAAGCCCGTGAGTAAACCCACGAGCTTCGCGGGCAGGACACTAGGCGCTGCCCGCCCGCGCCCTCATCGCGGCGGCCGTTGCCTCATCTGCGGGGAAGAAGGCCTCGATGGTGACTTCGGCCAGCGTCACGTCCACCGCCGTGCCGAACACCGTCGTCGTGCTGAGGAAGCTGAGCGGCCCACCCGCCCCGGCGAGTTGCAGCGGCACCGCGATGCCCCTGTGATCCGGCGCCGCCGCGGAGGTGCCCCGGGCGCGCGGGGGTACAGGAAGCGCGCGCAGCTCCGCCAGGAGATCCACCAGCACGGCATCCGCGCTTGCCTCCGCGTCATGCGCCAGCCGCGCCAGGAGATGTGCGCGCCATTCGGGAAAGTTCAGGATGCGCGGCGCCAGCCCGTCGGGGTGCAGGCTGAGGCGGAGCACGTTCACCGGTGGCTGCATCAGCGGGCCCGACAGGCCGTCCAGCAGCGCGAAGACGGCATCGTTGGCGAGGATCAGGGTCCAATGCCGGTCCACGGCCAGGGCGGGGTGCGGGTCGTGCCCGTGCAGGATGCGCTCCATGGCTTGCCGCGCGGCCGACATCTCCGGCGCCCGCAAAGGGCGTTCGGAGAAAGAGGCGCTGAACCCGGCGGCGGCGAGGATGGCGTTGCGCTCGCGCAGGGGCACGCGGAGTTGCTCGGCAAGGCGCAGCACCATGGCCCGGCTCGGCATGGCGCGGCCGGCCTCGATGCAGCTCAGGTGGCGCTGCGACACCTCGGCCTCCAGGGACAGGGCCATCTGGCTCAGCCGCCGCTGCTGCCGCCAGCGGCGCAGCAGGGCGCCGGCGGTGGGTTGCTCCATCGTCATCATGCGCTGAGCCTAGGCAGCGCTTTCGCCGCCGGGCAATGACCTCCGAGGTCATCGACGCCCCCATCCCGCTTGGCTCAGCCTGCTGTCACCGGCCCCGCCTTCCGCGTTGCCGGAGACTGCGAAAGAGGCCCATCGTGAAACACCTCACCTCCCTGCGGACCCTGCTTCTCGTCGATGCGCTGAGCTGTGCCGCCCTGGGCGCCCTGCTGCTCGCGGCGCCCTCGGCGCTCGGCGCCTGGATGGCCTTGCCGCCTGCGCTGCTGACCCGTGCGGGGCTGGCGCTACTGCCGATCGCCGCCTTCATGGCGGTGCTGGCACGCGGACCGGCCGTGCCGCATTGGGCCGTGACGGTGGTCGTCACCGGCAACGTCCTCTGGGCGGCCGTCAGCCTGTTGCTGCCGGTCATCGGGATGGTCTCGCCCAATGTGCTCGGCTGGGTCTTCCTGCTGGGCCAGGCGGGCTTTGTGGCGCTGTTGGCCAGGCTGGAGGCGGGCGCCGCCTCGCCCGCCGTCCCGGCGTGAAACCGCGCTGCGCGGCCACTCCGGTCAGGTGAATCCACCTGGCCGGCGCCCGTGTCAGGCGAAGACGAAGTCGCCCGCGGAAAGCGCAGATTTGGCGATCCCGGCCAGGACAATGCTGTCGTCGTCATCGAGGGCGACCACCGCGCCGCCGGCATGGTCGGCGATCCGGCCGAGAATGTTGCCGGCATTCAGCCCGGCGAACCCCACCAGCCGGACATGGTCGGCGTCGGGCGCGAAGTCGCCGATGCGGTCGGCGCCCGTGCCATTGGCGAAGACGAAGCTATCCGCCCCCGTCCCGCCGGCCAGCACGTCATTGCCGCGCCCGCCATCGAGCGTATCCGCCCCTGCCCCACCCATCAGCCAGTTCGCCCCGGCATTGCCGGTGACGAGGTTGTCGCGCGCATTGCCCTGGCCGGTGCGGGTCGAGCCCTCGAGAACCAGGGTCTCGACCTGGGTCGGCAGTGCATAGGCCCCGCCCGCGATGCGGGCCCGCACCGTGTCGATCCCCTGCCCCGCCGCCTCGAGCACCACATCCTGCGCGCTGTCGACCACATAGGCGTCGTTGCCGGCGCCGCCCGCCAGCCAATCGGCCTCGCCGCGGCCGGAGGCCCCGTCCAGCATATCGTTGCCGTCGCCGCCCAGCAGCCGATCCAGCGCGCCACCGCCGCCCGTCAGCGAATCATTCCCCGCCCTGCCATCGAGCGTGTTCGCCGCCGCATTGCCGGTGATGCGGTCATTGCCCGCCCCGCCCCTGGCATTCTCGATGACCGCGCCATGGGCGATCGCCAGGTTGTCATGCCCGTCATAGGTCGGGGTCGGCGCCTCGGTGGCGAAGGCTGGAATCTCCAGCCGCCTCTCCGCGACGGTGTCGCGCATGGCGATGCTGGAGAAATGCCCCGCCCGCAGGTCGATGACCGAGTCCAGCGCCTGGTTGGAGGCGTCGATGGTATCGGTCCCGCCGGCATCCCAGATGGTCTGGAAGAAGCGTGCGTTCGTCGCCCATGCATAACTGTCGTTGCCCGCCGCATGCGCCATGTTGGCCCCGTAGAGCGCCTGCACGGCTGCGATGTCGTCGAGCATCGGCCCGCTTGGATAGAGCGGCGTCGATACATAGCTGTAGTCATCCGCGGTGCCCGTGACGCTGACCACGGTGGCATTCCCGGGCGGCTCGTAATTCATGATCGAGTGGCGGAGGTTCTGCTCTGCGGCCGGCACCGTCAGGCCTCTGTCGAAGGGGTGCTTCAGCCCGATGGCATGGCCGATCTCATGCGCCAGGGTCTCGAGCCCGTACTGCCCCGGCGCGGTCTGCCCATTCTCGGCATAGCGGCCGAGATAGACGTCGCCGGCGAGATCGACCGGCTTCCCGCCGGCAAAGGTCGGGTAATAGGAATAGCCGCCTGCCCCGTGCAGCGGCGCATCCGCGGCAAGCTGCCTGGTGTCGAAGCTGCCGATGCGGATCGCCCCGCCCTGGCCGGCATCCGAGACCTCCCTGAAGGTCAGGTTGGCCACCGACGCCCAGGCCCCGAGCGCTGCCCGCGCCGCCGCTTGCATCGATCCATCGAGCGGGGCGAAGCCGGGGTGCTCCGCCTGCGCATCATAGGCCGGGACACCCCGCATGAAGCTGTAGGTTACCGTGGCGGGCGTGCCGATCGCGTCCGGGTAGTTCCACCGCGCCGTGGGTAGATCGTCTAAATAAGAGAGAAGTGGATCGAAATCGGCCATGAAATCCCTGCGGTAAACGGAAACGCGAGCAGAGCGGGAAGCGCGGCAGACCCGGACGGGGTTTCAGCCCCTGACGCAGACCCCTTGACGATTTCCGTGTTGAGGCGCTTACCACAGACAACGAGATAGGGTGAGACGAAGCCATGACCTTCGCCGATCCGCAGCCGGCGCAGCTGACGAGGGGAATGAGCTTTCCCGTCTCGCCCAGCCTCACCGCCGCCAATCCCGGCCTCGACGCCTTCGTCGCGCTGTGTGGCGAAGCCACCTGGGCCGCACGCCTCGCCGATATCGGCAACCGAGCCCAGGTGAACTCCCTCACCGGCCGGGCCGCCCAGCAGCGCCATGCGCTGGAGTTGGCCCTTGCCCGCCTTTCCGGCGGCCGCGCCCTGACCCGCGCCAGCAGCGCCGAACGCCTGGTTTCCACCTTCGCCGAGGAAGCCGTCCGCCTCGCCGATAGCCTGCCGGATGGGCCTCGCGCCCGGATGCGCGACCAGATCATCGCCGGCCTCACCGGCGAGGCGACGCTCATCCCCATCTTCCACCTGTTACGGACCGCAACCCTGCTGCGCGAGAGCGGCTTCTCCGTCCGCTTCACCGGCCTGGCGGAGGGCACGCCGCATGACCTGGTGGTGGAGCGGGACGGCGCCAGCGCAGAAGTGATCTGCGAGACAGTCTCCGCCGAGGAAGGCCGTTCGGTCCATCGCGGCGACTGGTATGCGCTGGTCGACCGTCTCAATCCTGAGCTTCAATCCTGGCTTGCCGACCATCCCGGTCGCTACCTGCTGAAGATGACCCTGCCGAAGGGCATCTCCGGCTCCGAGCAGTTGGACGAACTACGCGCTCGCATCTCCTCCATGCTGTCTGCCGGCAAGCGGCAGGATGCCAGCAGCGAGGCGGTGCTGAAGCTCGACCCATTGGTGCTCACGGGCCCGCAACAGGGCCTCGCGGGCCTTTCCACCCGGCTTCGCGCCCAGTTCGGGCCGGAAGCCCATCTCGCCATCACGTCCGACGCCCCGAGCGGCAGCGTCTTCGTCCTCGCCGCCCGCGCCGGGCGGGAGAACGAGATCGCCGGCGCGGTCGCCCGCCGTCTCGGGCTGGTGTCGGAGGAGCGCCTGTCTGGCCGCAAGCCCGGTATCGCGGCCGTTTTCCTCGAGGATGTGGACCGTACGGAATGGCGCGGCCTGCGTGAACAGCTGGAGCTGGAGGGCGCCGTCCGCCGCTTCCTGACGACACCGCCGGCGCGGCGCGTCGTGGCCGTCACCTGCGCCTCGCGCTTCGAGATGTTCGGCGCCGCCCCGCCCGATGCGGCGGCCGAGCCGGTGCTCCGCTTCCGCAACCCCTCCCATCCCGCAGCGAGGATCCAGGCGCTGGCGCCGGCCATACTTTCCTCGGTATAGCGGCTTCTTGATCGGGGACCGCAAGGAAACCGTCTTCATTCTGCCACGTTTCCCTGCGGCACTGACCGACGCTGCCTCTGCCGGCAAGGCTGGCAGGGTAGAAGGGGATCGAGCCGCATGACCGACCGCGAGTTCCAGGCCAAGCTCGACGAGCTGGACCAGCTGTTGAACGACCCCGATGTGCGGATGGACCCGCACCGGGTCTGGACCCTCCTGGCCGAGATCAGCGCCGCCGAGGCGCAGATCGCGGCCGAGTAAGGCCGCTTGGGGCGTCCCTGCCCGTCGCCGATTGGCGCACGGGCCACGACGCAAGCTGAGTGGTATCAGGCGCCGAGGATCTTCCAGATCCCATCCGCATGAACCACGGTGCGGTCGCCGACCGTCACCAGCCCCCGCACAAACACCACGGAGCGCGTGGCGCGCAGGATTTCAGCGCGTCCCTCGACGAAATCCCCGACCCGCGCGGGCGAGATGAACTGGGTGCTGAGCTGCACTGTGGTGCAGGGCTTACGACCCGCCGCTTCCCAGACAGTCATGCCCAGCACGTCGTCGGCGAAGCTCATCAGCATGCCGCCATGGACGACGCCGCCATTGTTGAGATGGCGCGGCTCCGCCGGAAAGCCGTAGCGGAAGCCGCCTTCCTCCCGCTTGAACCAGAACGGCCCGATCAGGGCAGGGTAGCCTTCCGGCCGCAGGGGCTTCCAGCCAGCCGCAGCAGGGTCGAAACGGGTTGGTGCATCGTTCATGCCGGGAGCTTATCCCGCACCGCAGCAATCAGGAACTCCCGGTTGCCCTCGGGGCCAAGCAGCGGACTCGGTTCCACGCCGAGAACGCGCCAGCCAGGCAGTGTGCTCCACCAGTCCTCGATCTTGCGGCAAACGCCGCGATGCACGGCGGCATCCCGCACCACGCCGCCCTTGGCAACGGCCGGCCCGACCTCGAACTGCGGCTTGATCAGCGCGACCGCCCAGGCCCCCTCTGCGCAAAGCGAGAGTGGCTGCGGCAGCACCACCTGCAATCCGATGAAGCTCGCATCGCAGACCAATACCTCCGGCGCCGCATCGAGCTGCGCGGACTCGAGGTAGCGCGCATTCACCCGCTCCATCACCGTGACGCGCGGGTCGTTCCTGAGGCTCCAGGCGAGTTGCCCATGCCCCACATCGACCGCGAAGACCCGCGCCGCCCCGTGATGCAGAAGCACATGGGTGAAGCCCCCCGTTGAGGCGCCGACATCGATGGCGACCTTGCCCTTCGGCGAGAGCCCGAAGTGCCGGATGGCGTGGTCCAGCTTGACGCCGCCGCGCGAGACCCACGGGTGGTCCTGCCCCCGCACCTCCAGCGGCGCGCCTGGCGGGAGCATCTGCCCCGCCTTCTCGATCCGCTGGGTGTCGGAATAAACCTTGCCGGCGAGGATCAAGGCCTGCGCCCGGGTTCGGCTTTCTGCCAGCCCCCGGTCCACCAGCGCCTGGTCGGCGCGTTCCTTGGCGATGGTCGCCTCAGGCCCGCGCCGGCCGCGCCGCGGCGCCGGCGCCGAGCGCCGCGACCGCCATGGCGACAATCTGCGCTGCGTTGAGCCCCGCCTCGTCGTATTGCTTCTTGGGGCTTTCATGGTCGATGAAGCGGTCCGGCAGGCACATCGGCCGCACCTTCAACCCATGATCCAGCATCCCCCGCATCGCCAGGTGCTGGAGCACGAAGCTGCCGAAACCGCCCACCGAGCCCTCCTCGATGGTGATCAGCACCTCATGCTCGCGCGCCAGCCGCTCAACGAGGTCGGTATCCAGCGGCTTGGCGAAGCGCGCATCGGCAACGGTGGTGGAGAGACCGCGCGCGCCCAGCTCCTCCGCCGCCTTCAGGCATTCCTGCAGCCGCGCGCCGTAGGAGAGGATGGCGACGCTCGTACCCTCGCGGAGGACGCGCCCCTTGCCGATCTCGAGCGGCGTGCCCCGCTTCGGCAGTTCGAGCCCGAAGCCCTCGCCGCGCGGGTAGCGGAAGGCGCTCGGCCGGTCGTCGATGGCGGCCGCCGTTGCGACCATGTGCATCAGCTCCAGCTCGTCCGCCGCCGCCATCAGCACGATGCCCGGCAGGCAGCCGAGATAGGCGATGTCGAAGCTGCCCGCATGGGTGGCGCCATCGGCGCCGACCAGCCCCGCCCGGTCCATGGCGAAGCGGACGGGCAGCGATTGCAGCACCACGTCATGCACGACCTGGTCGTAGCCGCGCTGCAGGAAGGTGGAATAAATGGCGCAGAAGGGCTTCATCCCCTCCGTCGCCATGCCGGCGGCGAAGGTGACGGCGTGCTGCTCCGCAATGCCGACATCGAAGCTGCGCTTGGGGAATTTCTTCGCGAAGGCGTCGAGCCCCGTGCCCGCCGGCATCGCCGCGTTGACGGCGACGATCCGCTCATCCGCATCCGCCTCGGCGATCAGCGCGTTGGAGAAGACCTTGGTATAGCTCGGCGGCCCCGGCGGCGGCTTCTGCTGCTCGCCGGTGACGACGTTGAACTTGACGACGCCATGGTACTTGTCGGCGCTCGCCTCGGCCGGCGCGTAGCCCTTGCCCTTTTGCGTCACCACATGCAGCAGCACCGGCTCGCCGAGCTCGCTGTCCCGCAGGTTGCGGAGGATCGGCAGCAGGTGGTCGAGGTCGTGCCCGTCGATCGGCCCGACATAGTAGAAGCCGAGCTCCTCGAAGAGCGTGCCGCCGGTGAGCAGCCCACGCGCATACTCGTCCGCCCGCTTGGCAGCGCGCTCGATCGGCGCCGGGAAGCGCCGCGCCAGCTTCGCCATCATGTCTCGGATGGACAGGAAGGGCCGCGAGGAGACGACCTTCGACAGATAGGCGCTCATCGCGCCCACGGGCGGCGCGATCGACATGTCGTTGTCGTTGAGGATGACGATGAGGCGCGAGCGCTCCGCGCCCGCGTTGTTCATCGCCTCATAGGCCATGCCGGCGCTCATCGCGCCGTCGCCGATCACGGCGACGACATTGCGCGGGTCGCCCTTCAGCTCGCTCGCCACCGCCATGCCGAGGCCGGCGGAAATGGATGTCGAGGAATGCGCCGCGCCGAAAGGGTCGTACTCGCTCTCGCTGCGGCGGGTGAAGCCGGAGAGGCCGCCGCCCTGGCGCAGCGTGCGGATGCGGTCGCGCCGCCCGGTCAGGATCTTGTGGGGATAGGCCTGGTGGCCGACATCCCAGATCAGCCGGTCCCGCGGCGTCTCGAAGACGGCGTGGATGGCGACCGTCAGCTCGACGACGCCGAGCGAGGCACCGAGATGCCCACCGGTCTGGCTGACCGCATGGATCGTCTCGGCCCGGAGCTCGGACGCCAGCTGCTTCAGCTGCTCCGCGGAGAGGTTGCGCATGTCGGCCGGGATCTTGACGCGGTCGAGGAGCGGGGTGGCGGAGGGGACGGACATCAGCTCCTCCGCTCGATCACGAAATCTGCGAGCATACGCAAGAGGTCTGCCCTCTCTCCGAAGACGTCAAGATGGGATTTGGCCTGGGCCACCAGCCGATCGGCCTGCAGCCGGGCCCGCTCGAGGCCGAGCAGGGAGACGAGCGTCGCCTTGCCGGCCTCGGCATCCTTGCCGGTGCGCTTCCCCGCCTCCTCGGCGGTGACGGTGGCGTCCAGCAGGTCATCGGCGATCTGGAAGGCGGCGCCGAGGTCGCGGCCGTAGCCGAGCAGCGCATGCCGCTGCGAGGCCGCGGCCTTGCCGAGCACCGCCCCCGCCTCGGCGGAGAATTCGATCAGCTTGCCGGTCTTCAGCGTCTGCAACCGGCCGATGGCGGCCTCGTCGAGCTGGGCGCCACTCTCCTCGGCCAGCATGTCGAGCATCTGCCCGCCGCACATGCCGCGCGCGCCGGCGGCCTGGGCGAGGCAGCGCACCAGCTCCACCCGGACGGACGGATCGGGATGGGTGTCCTCATGCGCCAGTGCGGCGAAGGCCTGGGTCTGCAGGGCATCGCCGGCGAGGATGGCGGTCGCCTCGTCGAAGGCCTTGTGAACGGTCGGCTTGCCGCGGCGCAGGTCGTCGTCGTCCATCGCCGGCAGGTCGTCATGGACGAGGCTGTAGGCGTGCAGCATTTCGATCGCGCCCGCGACCCTGAGCGCCGCATGGCGGGAGACGCCGAATTGCCGTGCCCCTTCCAGCACCAGGAAGCCGCGCAGCCGCTTGCCGCCGCCGACAGCCGCATAGCGCATGGCCGCATAGAGCCGGGCTTCGGGCCCTTCCTCCGGCGGCAGGAGGATGTCGAGGGCCTGATCGATCTCCTCCGCCGCCATCGCCATGGCGCGGCGGAGGTCCAAGGTCTCGGTGGTCATGCTCATCTCATTCCACGTCGCGGAGGGTGGGGCCGCCGGGTGCATCGACGATCGCCTGCACCTTTGCCTCGGCCTCCGCCAGCTTCTGCTCGCAATGCCGGCGAAGCGCGGCGCCGCGCTCGTAATCGGCAATGGCCTGGGCCAGCGTGCTCCGGCCGCCTTCCAGCGACTTCACGATGTCTTCCAACTCCGCCAGCGCGTCCTCGAAGGACAGCGCCGCGAGGTCCTCCGGCGGGGATGGCCGCCGCGCAGGGGCCGTCTGGCCTTGCGCCTCTCCCATTCGGTGCTCCTGGTTCGATCCCCCAGCATACAGCCCTTACCCGTTTCGTAACACCAGCTGCTTCGCATCGGAGGCGGGGCGTTTCCTTTTGGGCACGCTGGCGTTCGCCGCAAGGCCGGCGCAAGCATTATCAGAGGTTTATCGGCGCCCGACCGTGTCTCGCGATCACGTCAACGCCGCATCCAGCCTCGTCTACCCCGAAGCGTTGCGGCCGGCGGCAGACGGCGCCCACCATGACCGGGCGCGACACACAATCGCGAACCACCATGGTTACCCCGACACCGCCAGGTGCGGGAAAGGCGCGGGCAACGCGCGAGGCCAGGAGGAAACGGCATGAGCACAACGACAATCGGACCCGGAACCCCACCGCTGCCCCTGGCCGGGCAGGCCGGGGGGCCGCTCGAGGAGCAGCACATGCGCTCCGCCGCCTACCGCAACGTGGCACAGGAGGGGCGGCTCACCGGCACGCATTGGCACATCGCCTGGGCCAACGGCCTGGGCTGGGGCTTCGACGGCATGGACGGGGCGATCTTCGCCCTGGTCGCGCCACAGGTGATGCAGGAATTCGCCGTCACCCTGCCGGAGTACCGTACCGGCCTGCAGCTCTCCATGCTGCTCGGCATCGTCGGCCTCTATCTCTGGCCCTGGCTCGCCGACCGCTATGGGCGGCGGAACCTGCTCGCCATCAACATCGCCATGTTCTCGCTGATGATGCCGCTGGTGGCCCTCGCCCCGACCTGGGGCTTCTTCGTCGCCGCCTATGCGCTCTGCCGCTTCGCGCTCAACGGCGAATGGGCGATCGGCTCCATGCTGGTGGCCGAGACCTGGCCGGCCCGGCTCCGCGGCCGCGTCGTCTGCGCCGACCGGGCCGCCTGGGGCGTCGGTGCGGCGCTGGCCGGGACGATCACCGCGGTCGTGGTCGGCACCTGGGGCTGGCGCGCCGCCTTCGTGCTGCCGGCCGTGGTAGCGCTGCTGGCGATCTATGTCCGGCTGCTCTGCCCTGAATCGCCCTACTGGGTCCGCACCATGGACCGGAAGCGCCGCATCCGCGCCCAGCTCGCCGGCGGCGGCAGGCTGAGCGCGGAGGACAGCGCCTGGATCGACAAGGCCGAAAAGGTCGGCGTCCGCCAGCTCTTCCTGCCCGACATGCGGCGCAACACCGCGCTCGCCACCTTCGTCGCCACGGCCAACCTCATCGCCTTCTCGACCGTAGGGCTATGGATGCCGCTCTTCCTCAAGGAGGCGCATGGCTGGAGCGCGGCGGAATACGGCAGCTTCTACATCGCCTGGGGTCTGATCGGCGTGGTCGGCATCGCCGGCGCGGGCTGGATCATCGACCGCTTCGGCAGGCGCCTCGGCTTCCTGCTGATGCTGCTCGAGGGTGCGCTCTTCCTCGCCCTCTGGGTCTATGCCGACAGCAAGCCCATGCTCTGGACCTACGGCCTGCTCTGGAGCATCGGCTTCCTCGGCGTCTGGGGCCCGGCCACGACCTACACGACGGAGATGTACCCAACGCGCATCCGCGGCGTGGGCAACGGCTTCTCCTGGGCCGTCGCCTTCTTCGTCGGCTACGTGCTCTGGCCCTTCGTCGCCGTCTGGCTGCGCGAGGGCACCGGCAGCTTCGCCGCCGCCTTCCTGATGATCCCGGTCTTCATGCTGCTGCAGGGCGCCGTCGTCTGGTTCTGCAGCCCGGAGAATGCCGGAAAGGAGCTCGACGGCATCCATACCTGAAGGGCGCTCATGCGCCAGGCGGCTCGATGCCGGCCATCCGCTCGAGCACGGCGCAGACCGCCGCCGTATCCTCGCCGCCGAGGCCCTGGGCCATGGCGGCGGCATAATAGGGCTGGGTCGCGTTGAAGAGCGGCACCGGGCAGCCCAGCGAGGCGGCGTATTCGCCGATCACCGCCATGTCCTTCTGCCACATGGCGATGCGCATGCTGGGCGGCGAGTAGCGCTGTTCCGCCATCATCGGCGCCCGCAGCTCGAAGACGCGCGAATTGCCGGCGCCGCCCCGCACCAGCTCCACCACCTGGGCCGGGTCGAGCCCCGCCTTCCGCGCCAGCACCATGGCCTCGGCCGAAGCGACGTTGTGGATGGCGACCAGCAGGTTGGCGACGAATTTCATCCTTGTACCGTTGCCGAATTCGCCGAGGTCATGCACCGCCCGGGCGAAGCCGGCAAAGAAGGACCCAAGCCCGGCGATCGCCGCGCTGTCGCCGCTGGCATAAACGACCAGGTCGCGATGCACCGCCTGCGCCCCGGTGCCGGAGATCGGGCAATCGAGCATGCGGTGCCCCGCCCCGGCCAGCACCTGGGCCGCAGCCTGCTTGTCCTCGAGCGTGAAGGTGCTGGTCTCCACCACCAGCCGGGGCGGCAGCCCGGCCGCGGCAAGCGCGGCCGCCGTGTCGCGCAGCGAGCCGGGCCGTGGCAGGCTGGTGAGCAGCAGCGGCACCTCCCGCGCCACCGCCACGGCATCCTCCATGACGGTGATGCCTGCCGCCGCCGCCTCTGCCCGCCGGGCCGGGTTGGTGTCGAAGCCCGAGACCTGCCAGCCGGCCTCCCGCAGGTTGCGCGCCATGGCGCCGCCCATGATGCCGAGGCCGATGACGCCGGCGACCTGTTCCATGGTGTGTCCTCCTCCCCGGCCCGGCAGTCTCGCCCGCCCTTGGCCGTCGGCGCAACGCAAGCCACTCTCCGCCGTCGTCTGAGGGGGGACCAGCATGCCGATCGAACAAGCGCTCGAATGGATCAGCCAGCACCGAACGGGGATGGTCATCCTCGTCGTGGTGATGGCGGTGACCATCCTGGCGCGGAACCGGAAATAGGCGCCGCTTGCGCCGCTCTGGCCGCCTGCCGATGATCCCCCTGCGTCCAGCAAGAAAGGCAGAACCGATGCGCCGTCCCCTCCTCCATGCCGGCTTCGCAGGGGCCTTCCTGGCCGGCCTGCTCGCAGCCCGCCTCATGCCCTCGGCCGAGGCGCAGTCCTCCCCGCCGCCGCTGGAGCCGCGGATCATCAACGTCATGAGCATGACGGATGAGGAGATCGGGCCACTCATCCGCAACACCGACCTGCGCAGCCGCACCCTCGTCGCCACGCCCGACGGCACGGTCGCGGTCCAGAGCGGCAATGTCTTCCGCCACTTCCACGCCGATGCGAACGAGATCCAGCTGATCCTGGATGGTGCCGGCTCCTTCTGGCTCGGCGACCGGGAGGTGCAGATCAAGGCGGGCGACCTCATCGTCATCCCCAAGGGCACCATTCATGCCGGCTCCCGCGCCACCACGGGCCGGTTCCGGGCGATCGCCATCAAGCTGCCGCCGCAGCGGCCGGACGACACCCACGCGGCGCCTTGACGGGGCGCCGCGCCGCTTCGCAAGCTTGCGGCCGAGGGCCTGCTCAGACCGGGCCCAAGGGAAGGAAACGCCGCCATGCGGGCCACGCGCCGCCTGGTCCTCGGGCTTGCCGCCGCGCCCTTCGCGGCACGGGCCCAGGGAGACCGCTACCCGGACCGCCCCGTCCGCATCGTCGTCCCCTTCGCGCCCGGTGGCCCGACCGACGTCATGGCCCGCGTCCTCTCGGCCGGGCTGACGGCAGCGCTCGGCCAGCCGGTCGTCGTGGAGAACCGCGGCGGGGGCGGCGGCAATATCGGCGCCGCCCATGTCGCCCGAAGCGTGCCGGATGGCTATACGCTGCTGGTCGCCTCAACCGGCTTCGTCGTCAACCCGAGCCTGTTCCGCAACCCGGGCTACGACCCGGTGAAGGACTTCGCCCCGGTCACGGAACTCGGCGCCTCGCCCAATGTCGTCATCGCCGGCGCACAATCGAGAATCGCGTCGATTGCCGGGCTGGTGGCCGCTGCCAAGGCGCGCGCGGGCGGGCTCGACATTGCAAATCCCGGCACCGGCTCCACCCCGCATCTCACGGCGGAGCTGCTGCGGCTGCGCACTGGGGTGGAGTTCGTGCAGATCACCCATAACAGCGCCGCTCTCGCGGTGCAGTCGGTACTCGGCGGCATCACCCCGGTCGGCGTCGCGGCGCTGCCGCCGGCGCAGCCGCACATCCTTTCCGGCGCGGTCCGGGCGCTCGCCATCACCAGCGCCACGCGCTGGCCGGACCTGCCCGACGTGCCGACCATGCAGGAGCTCGGCTATCCGGGCTTCGTCTCGGAAACCTTCCAGGCCCTCCTCGCCCCCGCCGGCACCCCGCCCGCCATCGTCGACCGCCTGGCGCGGGAAAGCCTTGCCACCCTCGCCGAGCCGGCGACCCGCGCCAAGCTGCGTGCCGCCGGGTTCGGCGTCGAGGCGCGCGGTCCGGCAGCGCTCGCAGAGCGCATCACCCGCGAGGTGCCGCTTTGGCGCGACATTATCAGGCAAGCGGGAATTCCGCTGGAATAACGGTCCCGCTTGACGCCGCCGCGCAGGACGGCTTGGCTCATGGTGCACGCGCCCCGACAGAGGGCGGCGGCACCAGGGAGAGACGCCAGATGACGGCATTCGGGATCACCCGGCGCGGCCTGTTGGGGGCCGGCGCCGCTCTTACCATCCCCGCCAGCGTCGCACGCGCCCAAGGGCCGGCCCGCGGCGGCGACCCGCTCCGCGTGGGGGTGATGACCGACCTCTCCGGCCCGTTCGCCGGCGCCGGCAGCCAGCCGCTGTTCTGGGGCGCCGAGGTGGCGATCGAGCTGTTCAACGAGCGCGGCGGCGTCGATGGACGCCCCGTCCAGGCCGTCACCGCCGACAGCCAGAGCAAGGCTGATGTCGCCATCAACGAGATGGAGCGCCTGCTCGGCCAGGAACGGCTGGAGGTGGTAACGGGCATCTACTCCTCCGCCCATGCCGTGCCGCTCTCCGGCCGCTTCGAGCAGTCGAAGAAGATGATGTGGATCACCTCGGCCATCGCAACGGCGGTGCTGAAGGACAAGAATTTCCGCTACGTCTTCCGCCCCACCGTGCATTCCGACCAGTATGGCGAGGGCTCGATCTCCGCCATCGCCGACAATGCCCAGGCGAAGCTCGGCATCGCGCCGGACAAGGTGAAGCTCGGCGTCATCTACGAGGACGGGCCCTACGGCACCGGCGTCGCCGCGGCGATCGAGGCGAATGCCAAGAACCGCAACATGCCGATCGTCCTCAAGGAAGCCTATTCCTCGACCGCGCCCGACCTCTCGACGCTGGTGACGAAGCTGCGGCGCGAGCGGCCCGACATCGTCCTCCAGGTCGGCTACAACCCGGACATCACGCTCTTCCTGCGCCAGGCGAAGTCGGGCGGCCTCCGTTTCAAGATGCTGATCGGCCACGGCGCCGGCTGGTCGCAGATCGACCGCCTGACCGAGACCTTCGGCCAGGACGTGAACTTCATGTGCAACGTGGACCCGGCGGCGACGCAGATGCTCGACTGGAGCAAGCTGCAGCCCGGCGTCGGCGACCTGGCGAAGACCTTCATGGACCGCTTCCAGGCCAAGCATAAGCTCAGCGACCCACCCACCCATGCCTCCATGGGCTTCAACAACACCTGGATCTTCCTCGAGCATGTGCTGAAGCCCGCCGTCCGCAAGACCGGGGGAATGACCGCCGATGCCCTGCGCGAGGCGGCGCTCCAGGTGGACGTGCCGACCGGCGGCACCATCCAGGGCTATGGCGTGAAATTCGCACCCCCCGGCAATCCCATGGCCGGGCAGAACGAGCGCAGCATCGCGGTGGTCATGCAGTTCGAGAACGGCAAGTCGAAGGTGGTCTGGCCGGCCTCGCTCGGGCAGCCGATCGTCATGCCGCTGCCCGCCGGCAACGCCTACGCCGCGCGATGAACACGGCCCCGCTGCTGGAGGTCGCCGGGCTGACCAAGCGCTTCGGCGGCTTCACCGCGGTCGACAACGTCTCCTTCGCGGTCGGCAAGGGCGAGATCCTCGGCCTGCTCGGTCCGAACGGCTCCGGCAAGAGCACGACCTTCAACTGCGTCGCGGGCATGCTCCGCCCGACCTCCGGCTCGGTGCGGCTCGCCGGCCAGGAGATCGGCGGGCTGACGGCGGACGAGACCTGCCGGCGCGGGATCGGCCGCACCTTCCAGATCCCCCGCCCCTTCCGCGGCCTCTCGCTGTTGGAGAACGCGACGCTCGCCGCGCATTACGGCGCCGGCGGCAGCATCACCCGCGAGCAGGCGGAGGGGCACGCCCGCGACGCCCTCCGCCTCGCCCAGCTTCCCGACGACCCGCATGCGACGGCGCATGGCCTCGGCGCCGCGGGGCTGAAGAAGCTGGAACTCGCCCGGGCGCTCGCCACCCAGCCCCGGCTGCTGCTGGCCGACGAGAGCCTCGGCGGCCTCGACACGGCCGAGATGCACCAGGCCGCCGCCATGCTGAAGCGCATCCGCGACGAGCGCGGCATCACCATCGTCTGGGTGGAGCACATCATGGGCGTGCTGCTCTCGGTCGTGGACCGGGTCGTGGTGCTCGACCACGGCGCCGTCATCTTCCAGGGCACCCCGGAGGCGGCGCAGGCCGACGAGCGCGTCGCCGAGGTCTATCTCGGCCCGCCCGAAAGCCGCGCCGCATGAGCGCCGCGCTGGAACTCTCCGGCATCCATGCCGGCTATGGCGACTTCCAGGCGCTCTTCGGCATCGGCCTCCGCGTCGAGCCGGGCGAGGCGGTGGGCGTCGTCGGGCCGAACGGCGCCGGCAAGACGACGCTGCTCCGCGTCATCTCCGGCCTGATCCGCCCGACCGCCGGCAGCCTCCGCTTCGGCGGCCAGGATCTGGCGGCGACACCAGCCCATCTGCTGCCCTCGCTCGGCATCGCCCATGTGCCGGAGAACCGCCGCCTCTTCCCGCACCTCACCGTCGAGGAGAACCTGAAGGTCGGCGCCTTCTCCCCCTCCGCCCGCGCCCATTTCGCCGAGCGGCGGGACCGCGTCTACGACCTCTTCCCGCGCATGAAGCAGCGCCGGCACCAGCTCGCCGGCACCATGTCGGGCGGCGAGCAGCAGATGTGCGCCATCGGCCGCGCCCTGATGTGCGCCCCGCGCATCCTGCTGCTCGACGAGCCTTCGGCCGGCCTCGCCCCCATCGTCGTGCAGCAGGTCTTCGACCTGGTGCGCCGCATCCGCGAGGAGGGGCTGACGGTGCTGATCGTCGAGCAGAACGTGGCCCAGGTGCTCCGCGTCGTCGACCGCGCCTATGTGCTGGAAACCGGCCGCGTCGCCGCCGAGGGGCGCTCGGCCGAGCTCGTCGCCGACCCGGTCATCCGCCGCAGCTATCTCGGGGGGCACTGAGCCATGGATCCCTTTCTCCTCGAAGCACTGGTCAACGGCATCCTCCTCGGCGGCGTCTTCGCCCTGCCGGCGCTCGGGCTGAACCTCGTCTTCGGCGTCGTGGACGTGGTCTGGCTCTGCTACGCGGAGCTGGTGATGGTCGGCATGTATGCCGTCTGGTTCCTCTACACCCAGCTCGGCTGGCCGCTGTGGCTGGCCTTCGCCGCCTGCCTGCCGGTGGTCTCGCTGCTCGGCCTGCTGCTGCACCTGCTCGTGGTGCGGCCGCTGCTCACGGCGCCGCCGATCAACCAGGTGCTGGCGACGGGCGGCGTGCTCTTCCTGCTGCAAGGCGCGATGACGCTCATCTTCCGCACCGACTTCCGCAGCCTCGGCGTCGACATGCCGCCGATGGAGGTCGGCGAGATCTTCGTCAGCGGCACCAAGCTTGCCGCCTTCTGCGCCGCTCTGGTGGGGGCGGCGCTGCTTTGGGCCTTCCTGAAATTCACCTATGTCGGCACCGCCATCCGCGCCATCGCCCGCGACCGGGAGGTGATGCCGCTGATGGGCGTCGACCCGCAGCGCATCTACCTCATCGCCTCCGCGGTCGGCGGGGCGCTGGCCGGGCTCGCCGCCTGCCTCCTCGTGGTGCAGCTCGACGTCCACCCCTTCGTCGGCCTCTCCTTCGGGCCGATCACCTTCATGATCTGCGTCATGGGCGGGCTCGGCAACATGCTGGGCGGCTTCCTCGCCGCCTTCATCATGGGGATCATCGTCTCGGTCGGCGGCTTCTGGGGCACGACCGAATTCTCCTATGTCGTCGCCTTCGGCTTCTTCATCGTCACCATCTTCGCCCGGCCGCGGGGGCTCTTCGCACGATGAGATACGCCATCCCCCTGCTGCTGGCGCTCGCCTGCGTCCCGCTGCTGTCGCCGCCCGACTACTTCCTCCATCTCGGCGTGACCGTGCTGCTTACGGCCGTCGCCGGCACGGGCTGGGCGATGATGGGGCGCTACGGCCTCGTCTCCTTCGGCCATGGCGCCTTCCTCGGCATCGGCGCCTATACCATGGCGCTGCTTTGGAACATGGCCGGGCTCACGCCCTGGGTCGGCATCCCCATCGCCGTGACCGTGGCGGCCCTGGCCGGCGTCCTGCTCGGTTATCCCTGCTTCCGGCTGAAGGTCGTCGGCCACTACTTCGCGTTGGTGACGCTCGCCGCCGGCGAGATCGTCCGCATCCTCATCGTCGCGCTCCGCGACCATACCGGCGGATCGCTCGGCATGACGCCGGACCGCGTCCCGCCCGAACAGGGTTTGCTGGCGATGCAGTTCGACAAGTCCGGCTTCTGGTGGCTGGCGCTGCTCGCCTGGGCCGCCGGCCTGCTCGCCTGGTGGCTGCTCGACCGCTCCATGGCCTCGAAGGCGCTGGCCGCCATCTCCGAGGATGAGGACGCCGCGGCCTCCATCGGCATTCGCGTCACGCGGGAGAAGCTGCGCGTCACCCTCATCTCGACGGCGCTCGCCGCCCTGGCCGGCACGCTGATGGCGCAGTACCGCATGTACCTGAACCCGGAATCGCTGGCCGGCCTCGGCATCTCGCTGCAGATCGTCTTCGGCGCCATCGCGGGCGGGATGTATGCCCCGCTCGGCCCGACCGTCGGCGCCATCATCACCATCGGCCTCGAGGAGGTGCTGCGCATCGCCTTCGGCACGGAGTTCACCGGCGGCGCGCCGCTGATCTACGGCATATTGCTGGTGCTCTTCATGATCTACCTGCCGCGTGGCATCGTCGGCATCGCAGAGCGGAAGCGGCGCAGCGCGACCGCGCCGCTCGGCCTGCCGGTCGCGGCGAAGTAGCCCTTATACGGACGCGGCCTCCGCCAGCAGGCGGATGCTGCGCGGGGCGAGGTCACCCTCCGCCCCGGCACTGTCGGCGAGGCAGCGCCAGGCGAAGCCGTCCCGCGGCGCCGGCGGCACCAGCGGCACCGGTGCCTCGTCGCCGTTCAGCGCCACCAAGACCCGGTCCCCCTCGGCATAGAGCGCGACCGCCAGCGCGCGGCCGTCGCCCCAATCCGCCGCCCCGCCCTCCGGCCGCAGCCACTCCACATCGGGGATGCCGCTCGCATCGGTGGCGGCGCCGGTCAGCCTGCGCCCGTCATGCAGCGCCGGATGCGCGAGCCGCGCCCGCACGAGCGCCGCGGTGAACTCGACCAGCCACTCGTCCATCTCCTCCCAATCGAACCAGGAGATGGGGTTGTCCTGCGCGTAGGCATTGTTGTTACCGCCCTGGCTGCGCCCCGCCTCGTCACCCATCGAGAGCATCGGCGTCCCCCGCGCGGTCAGCAGCAGGGCGAGCAGCGCGCGCACGTCGCTGCCCCGGCGGGCCAGCACGCCGGGGTCGTCGGTCGGCCCCTCGACGCCATGATTCCAGGAGAAATTCTCCCCCGTGCCGTCGCGGTTCTCCTCGCCATTCGCCCAGTTGCGCCGCGCGGTATAGGCGGTGAGATCGGCCATGGTGAAGCCGTCATGCGCGGTGATGAAGTTGACGCTGTCCTCAGCCGGGCGGTCGGCGCCGAAAACATCTGCCGAACCGGCGAAGCACGTCGCCAACTCCCCAAGCAGCCCGCCATCCCCGCGCCAGAAGCGCCGGGTGGTATCGCGGAATCGGTCGTTCCATTCGCCCCAGCCGGCGGGGAAGCGGCCAAGCTCATAGGTGCCGATATCCCAGGGCTCGGCGATGATGAGCAACTCGCGCAGCACGGGGTCCTGCCGCATGGCCGAGAGCAGCGGCGCCTGCGCGTCGAACCCGCCTTCCCGCCGCCCGAGCGTCGCCGCCAGGTCGAGCCGGAAGCCGGCGACGCCCGCCTGGACCGCCCAGTGCCGCAGCGCATCCATCACCAGCCGCAGCGGCCAGGGCCGGTCGAGGGCCAGCGTGTTCCCCGTTCCCGCATCGTTCGCGTAGCCGGCTCCGCGGGTCCGGTAGAAGGCGCGGTTGCCGAGCCCGCGCAGCGAGAGCGTCGGCCCCTCGGCATCTCCCTCGCCGCTGTGATTGAAGACGACATCGAGGATGGTGCCGATGCCCGCCGCCCGCAGCGCCGCGACCGCGGCCCGCACCTCCGCCATCCCGCCCGGCGCCAGGCGCGGGCAGGGCACGAGGAAGGCGACCGGGTTGTAGTTCCAGTAATTGGTCAGCCCGAGCGGCGGCAGGTGTCGCTCGTCGATCCCCGCCGCCACCGGCAGCAATTCGACATGCGTCACCCCGAGCCTGTGCAGATGCGCGATCGCCGCCGGGTGGGCGAGCGCGGCGAAGGTGCCACGGATCGCCTCGGGGATTGCCGGGTGACGCATGGTGAAGCCGCGGACATGCGCCTCGTAGATCACCCGCGGCCCTGCCGGCAGCGGCATCATCTGCACCGGCGCCACCGCCGGCCCGGCGACGATCCCTTTCGGCAGAAAGGGTGCGCTGTCCGTCCCATCCGGCCACTCGCCCGTATCGAGCAGCGCCGGATGCAACCGGAAGCCCCGGTCCAGCGCCACCGCCCAAGGGTCGACCAGGAGCTTCGCCGGGTTGAACCGGTGCCCGTCCTCCGGCGCCCACGGCCCCTCCGCACGGAAGCCGTAGCGCGCCCCGAGGCCGACGCCCGGCACATACCCGTGCCACAAGGCCCCGGTGCGCGCCGTCAGACGGTGCCGCGCCATCTCCCGCTCGCCCTTGAAAAGGCAGAACTCCACGGCCGTCGCATCCGGTGCGACGATGCCGACACGCACCCCATCGCCGTCGGCGACGACTCCCGGCTGCGGCTCAGCCATTCACCAATTCCTTGAACAGGTCCGCATAGCGCACGGCCGAGCGTGCCCAGGAGACATCGGCCGCCAGCGCGTTCCGCCGCATCGCCGCCCAGGCCGGCGCATCGCGCCAAAGCGCCGCAGCCCGTCGCAGCGCCCTCGCCAGCGCCTCGGCGGAAGGCGGGGCGAACTGAACTCCCGTCGCCGCGCCGGCCGCCAGCGCCGCCTCGTTGGCATCGATCACCGTGTCGGCGAGCCCGCCGACCCGCGTCACCACCGGCGGCGCCCCGTAGCGGAGCGCACAGAGCTGTGCGAGACCGCAGGGTTCGAAGCGCGAGGGCACCAGCACCGCATCCGCCCCGCCATAGCCGAGCCGTGCCAGCCCTTCATCGAAGCCGATCACCGCCCCGACCCGCCCGGGACTCGCCGCCGCCGCCTCGCGGCAGCGCGCCTCCAGCCCGCGGTCGCCGGTGCCGAGAATGGCAAGCTGCCCGCCCTCCGCCAACAGTGCCGGCAGCGCATCCAGCACCAGGTCGATCCCCTTCTGCCAGGCCAGCCGCCCGACGAAAAGGAAGAGCGGCCCGCCCTCTCCCAGCCCGAATCGCGCCTGCAAGGCCGCCTTGTTTCCCGCCCGCCTCTCCGGCTCCGCTGCCGAGAAGCGCGCCGCCAGGTGCCGGTCCGTGGCCGGGTTCCACTCGGCGGTGTCGAGGCCGTTGAGGATGCCGCTCACCGCCGCTGCGCGATGCCGCAGCAGCCCGTCGAGCCCCCAACCGCCCTCAGGCGTGCAAATCTCCATCGCATAGGTCGGCGAAACGGTGGTGATCCGGTCGGCATGGTAGAGGCCGGCCTTGAGGAAGCCGACCCCGCCGTAGAACTCCACCCCCTCAATCGAATAGGCCTCCGGCGGCAGGCCGAGCTGCGGGAAGACCTCCGCCGGGAAGCGCCCATGGAAGGTGAGGTTGTGGATGGTGAAGACCACCGGACGCGCCCCGCGCAGATAGGCCACCGCGAGCCCGGCCTGCCAGTCATGCGCATGGACCGCATCGAAGCCTTCCGCCGCGTCGGCCGCCGCCCGGCCGAGCGCCGCGAAGCGGAGCGCATTGTCCGCCCAATCCTGCCCGTCCGGCCCGAGATACGGGTTGCCCGGCCGGCCGAAGAGATGCGCCGCCTCCAGCACTAGCAGGTCGAGCCCCGCCGCCCGGCCGCGCAGCAGCCGCGCCGCCCCGCCGAAGAGCTCCGGCCAGTCCCGGACCGCCTCCGCTTCCTCAAGCGCCGCCATCACCGCCGGATAGCCCGGGAGCAGCGTCGTGACGCCGATCCCCTCCCCGGCCAACGCCCCCGGCAAGGCACCCACCACATCCGCGAGCCCACCCGTCTTCACCAGCGGGAAGCACTCGGAGGCAACCGCCAGGATACGCAGGCTCATCCCTGCAGCTTGTCCAGCATGGCCTGGGTGACCAGGCAGATGCCCTTCTCCGTCCGCCGGAAGCGACGCGCATCCTCGACCGGGTCCTCGCCGACGACGAGGCCGGGCGGGATGCGGACGCCGCGGTCCACCACCACATTGGTCAGCCGCGCATACTGCCCGACATCGACCTGCGGCAGCAGCACCGCGCCCTCGACCTTCGACCAGCTGTGCAGATGCACGCCGGTGAAGAGCAGCGAGCGATGCGCCGAGGCGCCCGAGATGATGCACCCGCCCGAAACCAGGGAGGAGATCGCCTCGCCTCGCCGCCCGACCACGTCGTGGACGAACTTGGCCGGCGGGTTGATCTCAGCATAGGTCCAGATCGGCCAGTCGCGGTCGAAGAGGTCGAGCGGCGGGACGATGTCGGTGAGGTCGATATTGGCTTCCCAATAGGCATCGACCGTCCCCACGTCCCGCCAATAGGGCTGGAACTCGGAGGAGGAGCGCACGCAGGACCGCTCGAAGCGATGCGCCACGGCCGTGCCGTTCCGCACCAGCCAGGGGATGATGTCCTTGCCGAAGTCGTGCTCGGAGTTCGGGTCCTCCGCATCCCGCCGCAGCAGGTCGAGCAGGAAGCGCGTCTCGAAAACGTAGACGCCCATGCTGGCGAGCGCGAGTTCCGGCCGGTCCGGGATGCCGGGCGGGTCAGCCGGCTTCTCAAGGAATTCGACGATGCGCGCCGTCTGGTCGACCTTCATTACGCCGAAGCCGCGCGCCTCCAGCCGCGGCACCGCCATGCAGGAGACGGTGACGTCGGCGCCGCTCTCGACGTGCTGCGCCAGCATCTTCTCGTAGTCCATCTTGTAGATATGGTCGCCGGCCAGCAGCACGATGTGCCGAGGCGCCATGTCGGCGATGATGTCGCTGTTCTGGAACACCGCATCCGCCGTGCCGAGATACCAGTTCTGCTCCGAGACACGCTGGCTGGCGGGGAGTATGTCGAAGCTCTCGTTCCGCTCCGGCCGCAGGAAGGTCCAGCCCCGCTGCAGGTGGCGGATCAGGCTGTGCGCCTTGTACTGCGTCGCGACCGCTACGCGCCGGATGCCGGAGTTGATGGCGTTGGAGAGGGCGAAGTCGATGATCCGCGACTTGCCGCCGAAATAGACCGCCGGCTTGGCCCGCCGGTCGGTCAGCTCCATCAACCGGCTGCCGCGTCCGCCGGCGAGGACGAAGGCCATGGCCGTGCGGGCCAGCGGCCCATGAGCGCGTTCGGGCCCATACTCACGGCTGTTCGGCATGCCTGTCTTTCCCCCGGTGGCGGCGGGGGGAGATTGCCGGGAAATCGATCCGCGCGACAGTTGCGAATCGACATCACGGCGATCACGCCCGCGTCGCCATCCGGGCGGTCAGCGCCGCACCGGCACCTGCCAGATCTCCTCGGCATATTCCCGGATCGTCCGGTCGGAGGAGAACCAGCCCATATTCGCGGTGTTGAGGATGGCCGAGCGCTGCCAGGCCGCCCCCTCCGCCCAGCGCCCCGCCACGTCGCGCTGCGCCTCGAAATAGGCGTCGAAGTCGGCCGCGACCATGAAGTAGTCGCTGCCGCAGAGTGCATCCACCAAGTCCGTGTAGCGGTTGCGGTCGTCCGGCGAGAAGACGCCCGAGCGCACCGCCTCCAGCACCTCGGCCAGGCGCGGCGAGGCCTCGACCGCCGCCGAACCCTGGATGCCGTCGCGCCGCCGCTGCTCCACTTCCTCGGTCGTCATACCGAAGATGAAGATGTTCTCCGCGCCCACATGCTCCAGCATCTCGACATTGGCGCCGTCCAACGTGCCGATGGTGAGCGCCCCATTCAGCCCGAGCTTCATGTTGCCGGTGCCCGACGCCTCCATCCCCGCCGTCGAGATCTGCTCGGAAAGGTCGGCCGCCGGCACGATCATCTCGGCGAGCGAGACGTTGTAGTTGGGCAGGAAGGCGACCTTCAGCAGGTTCCGCACCGTCGGATCGCTGTTGACCACCCGCGCCACGTCATGCGCCAGCTTGATGATCTGCTTCGCCCGGTGGTAGCTCGCCGCCGCCTTGCCCGCGAAGATCTTGACGCGCGGCACCCAGTCCCGCGTCGGCTGCGAGCGGATGGCGTCATAGAGCGCGATCGTCTCCAGCACGTTCAGCAACTGGCGCTTGTACTCGTGGATGCGCTTGATCTGCACGTCGAACATGGCGTGCGGGTCGACGCGGATGTCGAGCTGGCTGCGGATCAGCGCCGCCAGCGCCTCCTTGTTCTGCCGCTTCACGCCGAGGAACTTCGCCTGGAAGCCGGCATCGCCCGCCAGCGGCACCAGCGCCTTCAGCGCCTCCGGCTCGTCGAGGAAGCGCGGCCCGATCGCCTCCGTCAGCAGCCCGGTCAGCGCCGGGTTGCACTGCTGCAGCCAGCGCCGGAAGGTGATGCCGTTGGTCTTGTTGACCACCTTCCCCGGCTCGAGCGCGTGGAAGTCCTTGAACACCGTCTTCTTCAAGAGGTCGCTGTGCAGCGCGGAGACGCCGTTCACCTTGTGCGACCCGACGAAGGCGAGATGCCCCATCCGCACCCGGCGCCCATGGTCTTCCTCAATCAGCGAGACGGAGGAGAGCAGGCGCATGTCGCCCGGATGCTTCGCCCGGACACGGTCGAGGTGGAAGGCGTTGATCAGGTAGATGATCTGCATGTGGCGCGGCAGCAGCCGCTCCATCAGCGGCACCGCCCAGCTCTCCAGCGCCTCCGGCAGCAGGGTGTGGTTGGTGTAGCTGACGGTGCCCTGGGTGATCTCCCAGGCCTCGTCCCAGGCGATGCCGTGGAGGTCGACGCAGATGCGCATCAGCTCGGCGACCGCGATCGCCGGATGCGTGTCGTTGAGTTGGATCGAGACCTTGTCCGGCAGCGACTTCAGGTCGCCATAGACCCGCAGATGCCGCCGCACGAGGTCCTGCAGCGCGGCGGAGGCGAAGAAATACTCCTGCTTCAGCCGCAGCTCCTGCCCCGCCGGGCTCTCGTCGGACGGGTAGAGCACCTTGCAGATGCTCTCCTGCCGCACCCGGTCGGCCAGCGCGCCGACATGGTCGCCATAGTTGAAGGCATCGAGCTTCAGCGGATCGGCCGCGCGCGCCGACCACAGCCGCAGCGTGTTCACATGCTCGCCACGCCAGCCGACCACCGGCGTGTCATAGGCGACGGCCTGCACCGTCTCAGCCGGATGCCAGACATGCCGCATCCGCGCCTCGGAGACGATCACCGCCTCGACGCTGCCGCCGAAGCCGATGTCGTAGGCGATCTCCGGCCGGGCATACTCCCACGGGTTGCCGAAATTCAGCCAGTCCTCCGGGTATTCCTGCTGCCAGCCATCGCGGATGATCTGACGGAACAGCCCGTGCTCGTAGCGGATGCCATAGCCGAAGGCGGGGATGGCGAGGCTCGCCATGCTCTCCATGAAGCAGGCCGCGAGCCGCCCAAGGCCGCCATTGCCGAGCGCCGCATCCGGCTCCGCCTGGCGCACCTTCTCGAAATCGACGCCGAGCGGCGCCAGCGCCTCGGCCACCAGATGATCGAGGCCGAGATTCGTCACCCCGTCCCGCAGCAGCCGGCCGATGAGGAATTCGAGGGAGAGGTAGTAGACCTGCTTCTGCCCGCCCTCGTAGGCAGCCCGCGTCACGCTCAGCCAGCGGTCGATGATGCGGTCCCGCACCGCCAGCGCGGTCGCCATGAACCAGTCGCGGTCGCGTGCCCCGGCCTGGCTCTTGCCGAGGTCGTAGGTGAGCTTCCGCACGATCGCCGCCCGCAGGGAGTCGGCATCGAGCGCCTCGGCCGGCAGGGGAACGTATGAATTGGCCAGCGTGTCCACGGGGCGACCTACCTTTACAGAGACCATGGCGGCACCGCCGCAGTCCTCACGGAATAGTGCCAGACCCTTGCACGAAACTGAACCGACTTCGCGTTCAGTTCGGTGGGGCGGCATTGGGAAAGAACAACTGCTCTCCGTTGATCCGGTAGCCGGCGATTGCCGCCTGCCCCGCCGCACCAGTGATCCAGTCGATGAAGGCCTGCGCTTCCTTGACCTTCACGCCCGGATGGCGCTGCGGGCTGACGGCGAGCACGCCATACTGGTTCAGCAGCCGCGCATCCCCCTCCACCAAGAGCTTGAGGGCCTGCCGGTTGCGGAAGGCGAGCCAGGTTCCGCGATCCGACAGCAGATAGGCCTCCTGCGCCGCCGCCGTGTTGAGCGCCGGCCCCATCCCCTGCCCGATCTCGCGATACCACTGCCCGCGCCCCCGGACCGGGTCGATGCCCGCCTCCTGCCAGAGCCGCAGCTCCGCGGCATGGGTCCCGCTGCGGTCGCCGCGCGAGACGAAGGGCGCCCGCCGCGCCGCGATCTGTCGCAAGGCCTCGCCCACGTCGCGCATGCCCGCGATGCCGGCCGGGTCTGCTGCCGGCCCGATCAGCACGAAGTCGTTGTACATGACCTGACGACGCGGCCCGCCATGGCCTTCGGCGACGAAGCGCTCCTCCGCTGCCCGGTCATGCACGAGCAGCGCATCCGCATCGCCGCGCCGCCCGACATCCAGCGCCTGCCCCGTCCCGAGCGCCACCACCCGCACGCCTATACCGGTGTCGCGGGTGAAGATCGGCAGGATATGGCCGAACAGCCCCGACTGCTCCGTGCTGGTCGTCGAGGCGAGGGTGATGAAGCGCTCCTGCGCCGCCGCCGGCAAGGCGAAGCCGGCCAGCAGCAGACCGCGCCGCAGATGGCGTCTCACCACAGCAATTCCCCCTGAAGGAAGGCCGCCCCCTCCACGCTGGCGGGACCGGCGAAGAAATGCTCCGCAGGCGCGCATTCCACCACCCGCCCGCGATGGAGGAACACCACCTCCCCCGCCAGCCGCCGCGCCTGGCCGAGGTCGTGGGTGGTCATGACGATCTTGGTCCCCCGCGCCGCGATGCGGCGGATGATCTCCTCCACCGCCCGCGTCGCCGCCGGGTCGAGGCTGGCGCAGGGCTCGTCAAGGAACAGCACCTCCGGCTCCAGCGCCGCCGCCCGGGCGAGCGCCAGCCGCTGCTGCTCGCCACCCGACAGCCGCCGCGCTGGCCGCCCGGCGAGCGCCGAGAGCCCGACCTCTGCCAGCGCCGCCTCCGCCCGCCGCACCCGTGCTGGCCTCGGCACCCCCGCAAGCGCCATCGGATAGCGGAGATTGGCCAGCACCGAGCGCCGCAGCAGCACCGGCCGCTGGAACACCATCGCCCCGCGAATCGCGGCCGCCGGCGTGATCCGCCCCGCCTCCGGCCGCAGCAACCCGTGCAGCAGCCGCAGCAGCACCGACTTCCCCGCGCCATTCGGCCCGAGGATCAGCATCGGCGCCCCAGGCGTGATGGTAAGCGAGACCCCGCTGAGGATCGCCGCACCGCCTGCCACATAGGACACCGCCTCAGCCCGGATCGGCAGCATCAGCCGGCCCGGCGCAGCGCGACGTCGCGCAGCCCCTGCGCCAGCGCATTCACCCCGAGCACGATCACCATCAGCACCAGGCCGAGGGCGAGGGCCAGCGGCAGGTCGCCCTTGCTGGTTTCGAGCGCGATCGCCGTCGTCATCGTCCGGGTGAAGCCCTCGATATTGCCGCCGACCAGGATCACCGCCCCCACCTCCGCACTCGCCCGCCCGAAGCCGGCGAGCAACACGGTGAGCAGGGCGAAGCGCCCGTCCCAGAGCAGCGTCGGCACCGCTCGCCACGGCCCGGCGCCGAAGGAGCGCAGCGCCTCGGCATATTCCTCCCAGAGCGCCTCCAGCACCCCGCGCGACAGGGCGGCGAGGATCGGCGTGATCAGCACCGCCTGGGCAATCACCATCGCCCCCGGCGTGAACAGCAGCCCCCAATGCCCGAGCGGCCCGGAGCGCGAGAGCAGCAGGTAGATCAACAGCCCGGCCACCACCGGCGGCAGCCCCATCAGCGCATTCAGCGCGACAACCACCGCCCGGCGCCCGGGGAAGCGCGCGACGGCCAGCAGCGCCCCGAGCGGCAGCCCGACCACCGCCGCGATGCCGAGCGCGGCGAGGCTCACCCTTAGCGACAGGCCGAGGATGGCCAGCATCCCCGCATCCCCGTCGCGGACCAGCGCAATGGCGGCCATGAAGGCGGAGCCCAGATCCTGCACGCATATCCCCCGGACGCGGCGGGAAGGTGATGGCGCCGGGCGCCGTGGTCAATCTTCACTTGCCGCCCGCCACCCCGGCCGCTTTCCTGCTGCTAAGGAGGACCGCCATGGAAACCCTGCTGCCCATCGCCGCCTGTGCCGGCGCCCTGCTGAAGGCCCGCGGTGAGACCATCGCGGTCGCCGAATCTTCGGCCGGCGGGTTGGTCTCGGCCGCGCTGCTCGCGGTGCCTGGCGCTTCGGCTTATTTCCTTGGCGGCACCGTGGTCTACACGCGCGTGGCGCGCGAGGCGCTGCTGGCCATCCCGCCCGAGCGGCTGGACGGCGTTCCCCCCTCCACCGAGGCCTATGCGGCGATGATGGCGGAGGGGATGCGCCAGCGCCTCGGCACCGTCTGGGCCCTCGGCGAAACCGGGGCAACGGGCCCCGCAGGCAACCGCTACGGCTTTCCGGCCGGCCATGCCTGCCTCGCCGTCGCCGGCCCCGTGTCGCGGACGCTCACGGTCGAGACCGGCCATGGCGACCGCGTCGTCAACATGCGTGAATTCGGCGCACGCCTGCTCGGCCTGCTGGTCGAGGCGCTGGAGGCCGCGCCGTGACCGGATACTTCGCCTGGCACGAGCTGATGGTGCCCGACCCCGAGGCCGCCGCCCGTTTCTATGGCGCCGTCACCGGCTGGGGCACCCGCGACGCCTCGACGCCGGACCAGCCCTACACCCTGCTGACCGCCGGCGACCGTCCCGCCGCCGGCCTGCTGCCGCTGCGGCCGGCGGATATGGCCAAAGGCGCCCTCCCCGGCTGGATTGGCCACATCCTGGTCGATGACGTGGACGCGACCCTCGCCCGCGCCACGGCGCTCGGCGGCGTGGTCCACGTCCCGCCCCGCAGCGTCGAGATCGGCCGCTTCGCCGTGCTTGGGGACCCGCAGGGCGCCGTCTTCGCCATCTTCGCCGGCACCCTGCCCGAGCCGCAGCCCATCGGCACGCCCAGTCATGTCGGCTGGAACGAGCTGGCGGCCGGCGACTGGCCCGCTGCCTTCGACTTCTACGCCGCGCTCTTCGGCTGGCAACGGGCGGAGGCGGTGGATATCGGCCCGATGGGCACCTACCAGACCTTCGGCCTCGGCGGCCCGGCAATGGGCGGGATGTTCGACAAGCCTGCGGCTATCCCCCGCCCCTTCTGGTGCTTCTACATCGCCGTCGGCGACATCGACGCCGCCGGGACGCGGGTGGCCGAGGCTGGCGGCCAGGTCATCAACGGACCGATGGCCGCTCCCGGCGAGGCCTGGGTGCTCCAGGGCCTCGACCCGCAGGGCGCCTTCTTCGCCCTGCTCGGGACGCGCGCTACCCCCTGAACTGCGCCCCGCCATCCACGTCGATGGTGGTGCCGGAGAGATATCCACCGCGCGGGCTGGCGCAGAACACCGCGAGGTCGGCAATCTCCTCCGGCTTCCCCGCCCGGCCGAGCGGCAGGCCGGCCAGCATCTCCTCCCAGCGGTTCTCGTCGCCGAACTTGGTCTTCGCCCGCGATTTCGAAAGGGTAATGATCCGGTCCGTCATCGTCGCGCCCGGCGCGATGCCGACCACCCGGACGTTCTTGTCCGTCGACTTGCCGCCGAGCGCCGCGGTGAACGCAATCAGCGCCGCATTGCCCGAGGCGCCGCAGATATAGTCGGCCCGCGGCGCCCGCCCGGCCATGCCGATGATGTTGACGATGGTGCCGTCACCCTTCGCCTCCATCCGCGGCAGATAGAGCCGCGAGAGATGGATGTAGCCGAAGACCTTCAGCGCCCAGGCCTCCTGCCAGCGCGCGAGGTCGATGTCGGCCAACGTTCCGCCCGGGATGGCGCCAGCATTGTTCACCAGCACGTCGATCTCAGGATGGGCCGCGGCCAGCGCCTCGCGCGCCCCGGCATCGCCGAGATCGCCGGCATGGATGGCGATGGCGACGTTGTGCCGCGCGCGGATGCCTTCCGCCGCCCGCTCCAGCGCCGCCCCGTCCCGCGAGGCGAGCACCAGGTCGCAGCCCTCGGCGGCGAAGGCCCCGGCGCAGGCAAGGCCGATCCCCTTCGACCCGCCGGTGATCAGCACCCGCTTGCCGGCGATTCCCATCTCCATGACGTCGTCCCCCCGTTCACGGAGGGAAGCCTACAGCCGCGGCGCGACGCCCGACACCCCGCTTGCCTGCTCCAGCTGGGACAGAGCCAACAGGTAGGCATAGCGCGCCTGGTTGGCCTGGACGCGCGTCACGTTCAGCACGCGGAGCGCGTCCAGCACGTCGAGCAGGGTTCTCCCGCCGGCGACATAGGCCTGCTCGGTGCTGCGATAGGCCTCCTCCGCCCGGCCGAGCGCGCCGCCGGCATAAAGGTTCAGCAACGCGCGAGACTGCTCCACCGCCGCCCAGGCCGCGGCGAACTCCGCCCGCGCCTGCAGCACCGTCGCCCGCGCCACGGCATCCGCCTGGCCCTGCTGCGCGGTCGCCGCCGCGACATTCCCCTCGACGATGCGCGAGGTGAAGATCGGCACCGAGAGCTGCACGCCGAAGCTGTTGAGCGCGCTCAGCCGGTCGCGCGAATCCGGCAGGTCCTGCGAGAGCGCCGAGCGGCTCCAGCCCGCATCCACGGTCACGTCGCGCGAGCGGCCCGCCTCGGCCAGCTGCCGGTTGGCCCCCGCGGCGGCCGCCTGGCGCTCCGCCGCCACCACATCCGGCCGGCTGGCGACGCCCCTGGCCAGCTCCTCCCGGCCGATTCCGAGATCGGGGATGGCGTCGAACCGCCCGCGCACATCGAAGGCCACGGGCGAAAGGATGGTCCGCACCGCGGTCGGCGCGCTGGCCGGCCCCGCCGGCGTCCCCGTCCGCCCCTGCTGCCCCGGCGGCGGCGCCAGCGGGCCCCGCACCGCCGGGTTGATCCCGAGCGAGGAGAGCGTCCCCGCCCCCTGCTGGAACGCCGCCGGATCGGCCGAGAGCAGCGCCGCCACCGCCGCGACGCCCGCCGCATAGGCCTGGGCGTTGGTCGTCACGTCGCCCTCGAACTGCAGCCGGCTTGCCTGGAAGCGCAGCAGGTCGCCCTCGGGAATGGCGCCGTCGCGCAGCTGCCGGCGCAGCAGCTGCTCCGTCCGGTCGAGGCTCGTCCGGTTGCCGAGCGCGACCTCGAGATTGGCCCGCGCCAGCAGCGCACCGAGGAAGGCCTGGCGCAGCTGGAAGAGCTGGGTGCGCAGCGCATCCAGCACCTGCGCCTCCGCCCCCTCGACCTGCCGCTCGGCGAAGCGGGTGCGGAGCGTCCGCTTGTTGCCGCGTTCCACCAGCACCGTCAGCCCGACGCTGATGTTCTTCGCCGGGCTTAGGTAGCGCGCCCCGCGCAGCGCCCCGTTCCGCGTCTCTCCGAACTGGGCGAAGGTATTGCCGACCGAGACGGTGGGCGCGGGCCGCGAGGAGGCCACCAGCCGCTGTGCCCGCGCCACGTCCACCCCGCGCCGCGCCGCAATGACGGCGAGGTTGCGCTCGACCAGCGCCACCTCCGCCTCCTCCAGCGAGAGCGGCCTCGCGCCCGGCCCGATCGGCAACGGCGCCATCCCCGGCGGCGGGGCGGCCGGCGGGGTGGCCTGCGTCTGGGCCTGGGCCGGCAGGTTGGCGATCAGCGCGCAGCCGAGCAGGGCCGCGCGGAAGCTCAGCCTCATGCCCGCACCGCCGCACCATGCGCCGCGGCTTCGGCGCGGCGGATATGCCGCGGCTTGCCGAAGAGGTCGATCATCGCCGGGAAGACCACCAGGATGAAGAGCGGCACCAGCCCGATCCCCCCCACCACGACGAGCGCCAGCGGCTTCTGCACATCGGCGCCGATGCCGGTGGCCAGCGCCATCGGCAGCAGCCCGGTGAAGCTGGCGAAGCAGGTCATGAAGACGGGCCGCATCCGGTCCCGCCCGGCCTGGTCGAGGGCCATGCGCCAGGGCATCCCTTCCAGCCGCAGATGGTTGAAATGGGAGAGCATGATGATGCCTTCCATCACGGTGATGCCGAACAGCGCGAGGAAGCCAATGGCCGCCGGCACGCTGAAATTGAGCCCCGCCACGGCCAGTGCCGCGATCCCACCAGTAGTCGACATCGGAACGATGCCAAAAACGAGCAGCGTCTCGCGCAGCGTATTGAACTGCACGTACAACAGAACGAGGATCAAGGCGAGCGCCGCCGGCACTACCACCAGCAACCGCCCGATCGCCTCCTGCAGGTTGCGGAACTCACCCAGCCAGTCGAGCCGGTAGCCGGGCGGCAGCTCCACCCGGGCGGCCACCAGCGCCTGCGCCTCGGCGACGGTGCTTGCCGGGTCCCGCCCGCGCACGCTGAAGCGGATCGGCACGTAGCGCGAGGCATCCTCGCGGTAGATGTAGGAGACACCGGAGACCAGCTTGACCTCCGCCACGTCGGACAGCGTCGCCCCGCGCGGTCCGCCGACGGGGATGCGCCCGATCGCCTCCAGGCTGTCGCGGTAGGGCGCGTCCAGCCGCACGACGATCGGGAAATTGCGGTCGCCGCCCGGCTCGTAGAGCCGCCCCGCCTCGCGCCCGCCGATCGCCGCCTGCACCACCTCGTTCACGTCGTCCACCGCCAGGCCGTAGCGCGCCGCCCGCGCCCGGTCGATCTGCACCGCGACCGTCGGCTGGCCGAGCGAGCGGAAGACGGCGAGGTCGGCCACGCCCTCGACGCCCGCCATCACCTGCCGGATCTCCTCCGCCTTGCGGGCGATGATGTCGAGTTCCGGCCCGTAGACCTTCACCGCATTGGCGCCCTTCACGCCGGAGGCCGCCTCCTGGACGTTGTCGCTGATCGCCTGCGAATAGTTGAACTCGACGCCGACGAACTGGCTCGACAGCCGCTCGTGCATGGCCCGCACCAGCCCGTCGCGGTGCCGCGCCGTGGTCCATTGCTGCGGCGGCTTCAGGGGGAGGAAGAACTCGGCATTGAAGAAGCCGGCGCTGTCCGTCCCGTCATCCGGCCGGCCCTGCTGCGAGGTGGCGGTGACGACTTCCGGGAACTCCATCAGCGTCCGCCGGATGCGGTTCACCGTGTCGTTGCCCTCCTCGAGGCTGATCGTCCCCGGCATGGAGGCACGGACCCAAAGGTTGCCCTCCTCCAGCGTCGGCAGGAACTCCGCGCCGAGCTGCGACATCAGCAGGAGCGAAGCGGCGAAGAGCCCGGCCGCCAGCAGCAGGCAGACGGCGCGCGCCCGCATCGCCGCGGCATAGAGCCGGCTGTGGACCCAGCGCAGGGCGCGCACCAGCAGCGTGTCCCGCTCCTTGCTGTCCTCGCGCAGCAAGGCGGCGGCCAGGGCCGGGGTGATGGTGAAGGTCGCCAGCAGCGCGCCGATGATCGCATAGGCATAGGTCTTCGACATCGGGCCGAAGATGCGGCCCTCGATGCCGCCCAGGGTGAAGAGCGGGATGAAGGCGGCGATGATGATGAGCGCCGAGAAGAAGATCGCCTTGTCCACCTCCCCCGCTGCCCGCAGCACGGTGAGCGAGAGGCCGGACAGTTCCTTCGAGCCAGTAGGCGCGATGTAGCGGTGCGCCGGATTCCGGCTGAGCCCCAGATGCCGGTAGATGTTCTCGACCATGATGACGGTCGCATCCACCAGCAGGCCGAAGTCGAGCGCGCCGAGGCTGAGCAGGTTGGCGCTCTCGCCGCGCGCCATCATCAGCAGGATGGCGAAGAGGAAGGCGAAGGGCACCGTCGCCGCCACCACCAGCGCGCCGCGGAAGTCTCCGAGGAAGAGCCACTGGATGATGAGGATGAGGGCGACGCCCTCGATGATGTTGTGGACCACCGTGCGGGTGGTGATCTTCACCAGGTCCTCGCGGTCGTAGAGCGGGACGATCTTCACCCCCGGCGGCAGCACGCCCCCGGCATTGATCCGCGCCACCTCGTCCTGCACGCCGCGGATGGTCGGCAGGGTCTGCTCGCCGCGCCGCATCAGCACGGTGGCCAGCACCACGTCGTCGTCGTTCTCCTGGCCGGCGATGCCGAGGCGCGGCAGGTTGCCGATCTCGACCGTCGCCACGTCGCCCAGCAGCACCGGCACGCCGCCCTCGGCCGAGACCACCACGTTGCGGATGTCGTCCAGCCCGCGGATCAGCCCGATCCCCTGCACCACGGCCGCCTGCGGGCCGATACGGATCGTCCCGGCGCCGACCGTCGCATTGCCGGCCCGCACTGCCTGGATCACCTGAGGCAGGGTGAGGCCGAGTGCGGCGATCCGCCGGAGGTCCACCACCACGTTGTAGCTCTTGGAGAGGCCGCCGAAGGAGGTGACGTCGACAACGCCGGGCACGCGCTTGAAGCGCCGGTCGAGCACCCATTCCTGCAGGGTCTTGAGGTCGGCCAGCGAATAGCCGGGCGGGCCGACCAGCCGGTAGCGCATGATCTCGCCGATCGGCGAGAGCGGGCTGATCTGCGGCTGCACGCCCTCCGGCAGCCCGTTGAGCTGGCCGAGCCGGTTCAGCACCTGCTGCAAGGCTTGGTCGTAGGTGTAGTTGAAGTTGAACTGTACCCTGACGTCGGAGAGGCCGAACAGGCTGGTCGAGCGGACCGAGGTGAGGTTGGGCAGCCCGGCCATCGCCACCTCGACGGGGATGGAGACGTAGCGCTCGATCTCCTCCGCGCTTTGCCCCGGATTCTGGGTGATGATCACCACCTGGGGCGGCACCGGGTCGGGGTAGGCCTCGATGTTCAGCCGGGTGAAGGCGGCCAGGCCGACGACGATGAAGGTGAAGAACAGGAGAATGACCAGCGGCCTGCGCTGGAGAGAAAAGGCGACGATCTGGCGCATGCTGGCCTTCCCGAATGGCCGGGATCGCCGGCGTGCTATTTTGCCCCGGAACCCCGGCCCGTCGCCAGATGCCCGTGCCTCAGTCGATCCGCGCGGCCCGGTCGATGAAGAGAGCGCCGCCGGTGACCACCCGGTCGCCCGGGTTCAGCCCCGTGGTGACCTCCACCATGTCGCCCGAACGGATGCCGGGCTGGATGCGGCGGAGGATGAAGCGGTTGTCGTCGAGGGCCAGCCAGACGCTGGCCTCGGCACCGCGGTAGATGATGGCGTTCACCGGCACGCCGACATTCTGCTCGCCCTCGCCGACCGAGATGCGGAAGGTGGCGAACATCTCGGGCTTCAGCAGGTGCTCGGGGTCCTTCACCTCGGCGCGGACGGTGAGGCGCCGCGTGGCCGGGTCGAGCCCGGCGCCCACCGTGGCGATGCGCGCCTCGAAGCGGTGGCCCGGCAGGGCGCCGACGCTGACATCGACCGGCTGGCCGGTCTTGATGAGCGGCGCGTCCAGCTCCCGCACCGCGGCGACGAGCCACATGGTGGACAGGTCGGCGATGGTGAAGACCGGGTCGGAGGCGCCGGTCGAAAGCCACTGGCCGGGGCCGACGCGCCGCTGCACCACGGTGCCGCCGATCGGCGCCGTCACCGGCACCACGGCATTGACCATGCGGGTCTGCTCGATCCGGCTGATTTCGTCCATGCTGCGGCCGAGGACGCGCAGCTTGTCGCGTGCGGCCGAAAGCGTCGCCTCGGCGCTGCGGAGATCGGCCATGGCCGTCATCGCGCCGGTGCGGGCCTGCTCGACATCGCGCTGCGAGGCGGCGCGGGCGCCGAACAAGCTGATCTGCCGAGCCTCCTCGCGCCGCGCCTGATCGAGCGTCGCACGCGCCTTGTTGGCGGCATCGGCGGCCGAGAGCAGGTCGTTGGCGGCCCCGGCGAGGTCGGTGGTTTCGATCTCGAGCAGGGTATCGCCCGCCTTCACCTCGTCGCCCATGCGGACCAGCACGCGGACGACGCGGCCATTGTAGGGCGAGAAGACGGGGGTGGAGCGGTCTTCGTCATAGGCGATGCGCCCCTCGGCCATGCGCTCGGCGCGGAAGGCACGGGAGTGCATCTCCTCGATCCGCAGCGCCCGCACCTCGGTGTCGGAGAGGCGGAACTCGCCCTGGGTGAGCGGCTCGGTCTGGGTGGCGGCGGGGGAGGTCGGGACCACCTCGGCGGCCTTGCGCGACTGGTCGTACCAGTAATAGCCGCCGGCCGCTGCGGCGAGGGCGAGGCCAAGCGCCAGCCAGAGCCTGCCACGGCCGCGCGGCGGCGCCTCGCCTGGTTCCTGGGCTGGTTGGGCGGCGGCGCTGGCCCCCGGCAAGGGCTTCTGGGTCGCAGCCGCCTGCAGACTCAGGACGTCCACCGTCGAGGCGAAACCATCAGTCCCTTTTGGCGGCGGCAGATGAGTGGCGTTCATGGTGTTCCCGGACCTGGCGAAGCGTCGTCAACCGTCTAAACCCCTGGCGTACCCTCCTAGGGATCGCCTGGCGGCCGGGCTGGTCCGGCTCCGTCACGATGCATCATGCACTGCCTCAACTTACGCCCACATGGGGGGAAACCTGAAACCTAGGCCATCTCTTAACCGTTTTAGCAGCGAAAAATCTCTTAAAAAACACGGCTTGCGGCAGGGCATGGCGCAGCGCGTAACATGGCCGCGTCCCTTGCCGTGAAGGAAAGCGTCCTTGTCTCTCGATGCCGCCCAATTCCTCGCCGACCTAGACCGACTGCGGCAGATCGGCGCCTACCGCACCGGCGTGCACCGTCCGACCTTCGGCTCCGAGGACATGGAAAGTCGGCACTGGCTCGCCGCGGCCATGGAGGCGGCGGGGCTGGAGGCGCGGATCGACGGCATCGGCAATGTCCTCGGCCGCCATCGCGGGCCAGGGCCGCATGTGCTGGCGGGCAGCCATATCGAGACGCAGAACCAGGCAGGCTGGCTGGACGGCGTGCTCGGCGTCGTCGCCGCCCTCGCCCTTGCCCGCGCCGGCCTCCCGGTCGATGTCTGCGCCTATGCGGATGAGGAGGGGCATTGGGGCGACTTCCTCGGCAGCCGCAGCCTCATCGGCGCGGTGGACGAGGCGGAGTTGGACGCGGCGCGCAACCGTCATGACGGCCGCCCGCTGCGCGAGGCGCTGCGGGAGGCCGGGCTTGCCGGGCGCGAGCGGCTGCGGCTGGAGCCCGGGCGGTACAGGGGGGCCTTCGAGCTGCACATAGAACAGGGAACGCAGCTGGAGCAGGCCGGGATGCGTATCGGCGTGGTCACCGGCATCGTCGGCATCCGGCAGTGGAGGATCACCATCACCGGCCAGCAGGACCATACCGGCGGCACCACCATGGCCGAGCGGCGCGATGCCGGGCTGACAACGGTTCGGCTGCTGGCGGCGCTCGACCAGGCGATGCCGATGGCGGCCGGCCCGCGCAGCGTCTGGACCACCGGGCGCATCCTGCTGGAGCCGAACGCGCCGCAGATCATCCCCGGTCGGGCGGAGATCACCTTCTCCTTCCGCGACCTCTCGCCCGAGATCATGGACCGGATGGAGGACTGCCTCCGCCGCGTGGTGCAGGAGAGCAACCGGCGCGAGCGCTGCCCGGCGGTGCTGGAGCCGATCGGCCACACCGCCCCCTCCCCCTGCGACCCGGCGATGCGGGCGGCGCTGCGCGGGGCGGCCGAGCAACTCTGCCCCGGCGCCTGGACGGAGATGCCGAGCGGGGCGATTCATGACAGCCAGATCCTCGCCCGCGTCATGCCGGTGGCGATGCTCTTCGTGCCCTCCATCGGCGGCATCAGCCACCACTGGGCGGAGGATACCAAGCGGGAGGACCTGGCGCTCGGGATGGAAGTGCTGTTCGAGGGGGCCCGGCGTTTCCTCGCGCGCTGAGCCCTCAGCGGCGCGACTGGCCCCAGATCTCGTACTCGCCCTCATGCGGGGCGGGGAGGCTGCCGAGGGTGCGAAAGGTGGAGCCGAGGCGCGCGGCCAACGCCTTGGAGGGTAGATTCTCAGCCCGGATCACATGGATGACCTTTGTCCAGCCCAGCGTGCCGAAGCTCCAGGCGATGGCGGCGCGGGCGGCTTCCTCGGCATGGCCCTGGCCCCAGGCGGCGCGGATCAATGCCCAACCGATCTCGGGCCCCGGCCAGCCATGCGGCCGCCAGGGGCCCACGCGGCCGATCCAGCGGCCCGTCTCCCGTTCGATCACTGAGAACATGCCGAAGCCGTGCAGCGCCCAGGAGCCGGCGACGGTGGCGAGGCCGCGCCAGGCGCCGAGCGGGGTCTGCACCCCGCCGATGAAGCGGGCCGCCGCCTCGTCGCCCATCAGTTCGGTCCAGCCGGCGAGGTCTTCCTCGCGCGGCGGGCGGAGCAGGAGGCGCGCGGTCTCGAGGCGCGGCCCCTCCATCCCCTAGATCATCAGCTCGATGAGGAAGGGGCCGGGGCGCGAGAAGCTCTGCGACATCAGGTCGCCGAGCGCCTCGAGCGTCGTCGCCTGCGCGGCCTCGACACCCATGGAGTTAGCGAGCTGGACCCAGCCGATATCGGGGTTGCCGAGGTCGAGCATGTCCATCGCCGTCCGCCCCGGATTGGCGCCGACATTGCGGTACTCGCCGAGCAGGATCTGGTACTTGCGGTTCGAGAGCAGCACCGTCGTCACCGGCAGCTTCTCGCGCGCCTGGGTCCAGAGGCCCTGCACCGTGTACATGGCGCTGCCGTCGGCCTGCAGGCCGATGACGCGGCGGCCGCCGCCGGCGATCGCCGCGCCGACCGCGACGGGGATGCCGTAGCCGATGGCGCCGCCGCAATTCTGCAGCCAGTCATGCGCCGGCGCCGCCACCGTCTCGGGGAAGAAGCCGCGGCCATAGGTGACGGACTCATCGACCACGATCGAATGCTCCGGCATCAGCGCGGCGACGGCGCGGGCGAGGCCCTCGGGCGACAGGGCGCCGCGCGGCGCCTCGGGCCGCGGCCCGGCTGCAGGGATGGCCGCCGCCGGGGCGCCCAGCTCGTCGGCCAGCGCGGCAAGCGCCGCCTCCGCATCCTGCTCGTAGCGGGTCAGCAGGTGGACGGCGGCATCGGCCGGGTAGAGGCGGCTCGGCTTGCCGGGATAGCCGAAGAAGCCGATCGGCTCCTTGGCATTGACCAGCACGAGGTGCTGCACGTCCGCCAGCGCGGCCAGCGCCTGGTCCACCACATAGGGCACGCGGTCGAGCGGCAGGCGGCCCTGGCCGCGCTGGGTGCGGGCATTCGACCCTTCGGCCAGCAGCCGGCAGCCGGTGGCGGCGGCAATGCGGTGGGCCTGCCGTTGCGCGCCCTCGGTCAGGGCGAGGCCGCCGAGCAGCAGCAGGACGCCGCGCTGCTCGCGGAGGATGCGGGCAACCTGCTTCACCGCATTCGGGTCGGCGACGGGGGCGGCGGGGACGGGCAGCGGCTGCGCGACGACGCCGCCCTCGTTCCAGGACGAGTCGGAGGGCAGGATCAGCGTGGCAATCTGGCCGGGCGAGGTGCGGGCGGCCTGGATGGCCGTCGCGGCATCGGCGCCGACATCCTCCGAGCGGGTCGTGGTGCGGGTCCAGGCGGAGACGCCGCGGGCCCAGCCCTCGGTGTCTGCGGTCAGCGGCGCGTCGAAAGGCCGGTGGTAGACCGCCTGGTCGCCGACGATGTTGACGATGCCGGAGCGGGCGCGGCGGGCATCGTGCAGGCCGGCAAGGCCGTTGGCGAGGCCCGGGCCGCAATGCAGCAGGGTCGAGGCCGGCTTGCCGGCGATGCGCCAGTAGCCATCCGCCGCGCCGGTGACGATGTTCTCCTGCAGGCCGAGCACGCAGCGCATGCCGGGGATGCGGTCGAGCGCGGCCACGAAATGCATCTCGCTGGTGCCGGGGTTGGAGAAGCAGACATCCACCCCTCCCCCGAGGAGGGTGTTCACCAGGCTTTCGGCTCCGTTCACGGCGCGGTCCTCTCGTTTGATGGGCGCAGGGTGCAGGGGCTTGCGGCAGTGGGCAAGATGGGGCGGCCCATGGCAGGCTGTTGCGCAGCCGGGGGAGAAGGGCATGGCCGCAGAACGCTTCATCGTCTCGCGCCGGGTGGCGCTGGGGCTGGCCACGGGGCCGCTGCTGGTGGCGGCGGGCCCGGTGCGGGCGCAGCCGCGGCTCGACCGGGTGAGCTTCGTCACCAACTGGCGGGCCCAGGCGGAGCATGGCGGCTTCTACCAGGCGCAGGCGGCGGGGCTCTACCGCGCCGCGGGGCTCGAGGTGGAGCTGCGCTCGGGCGGGCCGCAGATCAACCCGGCGCAGCTGCTGATCGGCGGGCGGGTCGACATGGCGATGGGCAACGGGCTCGGGGCGCTGGGCTTCGTGCGGGAGGGCATCCCCTTCCTCTGCGTCGCCGCCGTGTTCCAGAAGGACCCGGTGGTGCTGATCGGGCATCCGGGCCAGGGGATCACGGATTTCTCCTCGCTGAAGGGGCGGCCGGTGCTGATCAGCGCCGAGCCGCGAGTCACCTGGTGGCCCTATGTGCGGCAGAAGTACGGGCTGAGCGACGAGCAGGTGCGGCCCTATACCTTCAGCCTGGCGCCCTTCCTGGCCGACAAGCGGGTGGTGCAGCAGGGCTATCTGGGCAGCGAGCCCTTCTCCATCCGGCAGCAGGGTGTGGAGCCGGTGGTGCTGCTGGTGCATGACAGCGGCTTCCAGGACTATGGCACCACCATCAATGTCGGGGCGAAGACGCTCGCCGAGCGGCGCGAGGTGATCGGGCGCTTCGTCGAGGCCAGCCTCCAGGGCTGGGACCAGTACCTGAAGGGCAAGGCCGGCGGCTTCGACACCGACGGCGCCAACCGTCTGATCCGCCAGCAGAACCCGGAGATGGGCGAGGACCTCATCGCCTATGGGACGGAGATGATGAACCGGGAGGGCATCGTGCGCTCGGGCGATGCACTCGCCCTCGGCATCGGGGCGATGACGGAGGCGCGCTGGGCGGCGCTCCACGAGGCGGCGACGCAGGTGGGCGTGGTGCCGCGGGGGATGGAATGGCGGCGGGCCTTCGACCTGGGGCTGGTCAACAAGGGCATCGGGAAAGCCTAAATCCTTGAGGATCGGGCCCTGCCAAGCCCTTGCCGCACCTCGTTCTGGTTTGACAATTTTAGGAATTTAGTCTTTTATGCTGGTCCCGGCATGGGGCCGGGATGGAGGATCGCATGCTCGTCCGGGTTTCGCCGCAATGGCAAATCACCATCCCCACCGCGCTCCGCGCCCGCTTCGGCCAGACTAGGCAGGCGGAGCTGCGGATGGAGAACGGCGTGCTGATGGTGCGGCCGGTCATCGCCTCCTCCGCCGATTGGGTGGAAAGCCAGTTCGCGCCGCAGGGAATCACCAAGGAGGTGCTGTGGGAGGCGATGCGGGTGATCGAGGCGCGGCGGCGCAAAGCAGGAATTTGATTATTTTCCTATAACTCGAATGAAGGCTTGGAGGTAAGGGGTATCCCGCCCTTGCCGCCCGCGCCTTCCTCCCTTCATCCTGCCCCGATGCCGCCCCTGCCCTTCCCCCTCGCGTGACGCTCGTCGCCCTGGATGGCGTGGGCAAGCGCTTCGCCAGCGGGACGGAGGCGCTGCGAGGCATCGACCTCAAGATCGAGGCGGGGGAATTCCTCTCGTTGCTGGGTCCTTCGGGCTGCGGGAAGTCGACCCTGCTGCGGCTGATCGCGGGCCTCGCCGAGCCGAGCAGTGGGCGGATCGCCCGGGCGGCCTCGCGCCAGGTCGGCTTCGTCTTCCAGGAGGCGACGCTGCTGCCCTGGTCGGATGCCATCACCAATGTGCGGCTGCCGCTGCGGCTGGCGGGCGTGGCGCGCGCCGAGCAGGAGGCGCGGGCGGCGGAGGCGCTGGCGCAGGTGGGGCTTGGCGGCTTCGAGCGGGCCTATCCGCGGGAGCTGTCGGGAGGGATGCGGATGCGCGTCTCCATCGCGCGCGCGCTGGTGACGCGGCCGAGCCTGCTGCTGATGGACGAGCCCTTCGCTGCCCTCGACGAGCTGACGCGGCACCGGCTGAACGACGACCTGCTGGCGCTCTGGGCGGGAAGCGGGGTGACGGTGGTCTTCGTCACCCATTCGGTCTTCGAAAGCGTCTACCTGTCCTCGCGCATCCTCGTCATGGCGGCGCGGCCAGGGCGGGTGGCGGCGGAGGTGCGCCTCGACGAGCCGGCGCCGCGGCCGGAGGGGTTCCGCACCTCGGCCGGCTATGCGGCGCTCTGCCGACGGGCGACCGAGGCGCTGGAAGGGGCGATGCGGGCATGAGGCGATGGGCGGACTGGTTGGCCCCAACCCTGGTCGGGCTGCTCGTGCTCGGGGGGTGGGAGGCGGCCGTCAGGCTGCTGGAGGTGCCGGCCTACCAAGTGCCGGGGCCCGCAGCCATTGCGCGGGCGTTGGCGGAGGATTGGCCGCTCTTCCGCTCCTCCATGCTGGTGACGCTGCGGATCGCACTGCTCGCCCTGCTGCTGGCGGTGACGCTGGGCGGGTTGCTCGCGGTAATCTTCGCGCAGTCGCGCTGGGTGGAGCGGGCCTTCTTTCCCTATGCCGTGGTGCTGCAGGTGACGCCGGTGGTGGCGATCGCGCCGCTGATCCTGATCTGGGTGGACGATGTCACCCTCAGCCTGCTGATTTGCGCCTGGATCGTCGCCTTCTTCCCCATCCTGTCGAACACCGTGCTCGGGCTGAACAGCGCCGACCGAAACCATGTGGAGCTGTTCCGCCTTTATGGCGCGACGCGGTGGCAGACCTTGTGGCTGCTGCGGCTGCCGGGGGCGCTGCCCTTCTTCCTCGCGGGGCTCCGGGTAGCGGGGGGGCTGGCGCTGATCGGGGCGGTCGTCGCCGAGTTCGTGGCGGGTGCGGGCGGGACGGGCTCCGGCCTCGCCTTCCGTATCCTGGAGGCGGGGTATCAGCTGAAGATCCCCCGCATGTTCGCAGCCCTTGCGCTGATCTCGGCGCTCGGCATCGCCATCTTCGCCGTGCTCGGCCTCGTCCAGCATCTGTTGCTCCGGCGCTGGCACGAGAGCGCGATGCGGCCGGAGGGCTAGGCCGCACGGAGGCGGCGGAGGACGGTGTCGATGACCCCGCCGAGCGCCGTCGCGTCGCGGGAGAGCTGATCGGCGACCTCCCGCAGCTCGCCGGCGCTGCGGCCGACGCCGAGGACGGCTCCGTTCACCTCGCCGATATTCGCGGTGACGGAGCGGGTGTCGCCGGCGGCGTTCTGGACGCTGCGGGCGATCTCCTGCGTCGTCGCGCCCTGCTGCTCGATGGCTGCGGCGATGGCGGTCGCCACCTGGTCCATCTGCCCGATCACCTCGGCCACGCGGCGGATCATCGTTGCCGTATCCTGGGTGGCCCGCTGCATGTCCGTCACCTGGGCAGCGATCTCCTCGGTCGCCTTCGCGGTCTGGGCGGCGAGGTTCTTGACCTCGGAGGCGACGACGGCGAAGCCCTTGCCGGCCTCGCCGGCGCGGGCCGCCTCGATCGTCGCATTCAGCGCCAGCAGGTTGGTCTGGCCGGCGATGTCCTGGATGAGCTGGACGACGCCGCCGATGCGCTCCGAGCTGGCGGTGGTGCCGATCACCTGGCGGTCCGCCTCCTGGGCAAGGCGCACGGCCTCGGCGGCGATCTCGGTCGAGCGGTCCATCTGGCGGCCGACCTCGGCGACGGAGCAGGCCAGCTCCTCGGCGGCGGCGGCCACGGTCTGGACATTGCCGCTGGCGCGATCGGCGGCCTGGCCGGCGGCCTCGGACTGGCCAGCGGTGCGGCCCGTCGCCTCCGCCATCGCCTGGGCGCTCTCGCCCACGCGCTGGGCGATCTGCAGCACCCCCTGGGCGGTGCGCTGGACCGAGGCCTCGATCTCCTCGGCAGCGGAAAGCATGGCGGCGCGGCGGGCGGCTTCGGTGGCTTCCTGGTCGCGCTCGCGCTGGATGCGGGCCTCGACCAGGTCGGTCTGCATGCGGGTGAGCGCGGCGGCCAGACTGGCGATCTCGTCCCGGCCGGCGACGGCAAGGCGCTGGTCGAGGTGGCCGCCCGCGATGCCCTCGGCGAAGGCGACGCAGTCGCGGACCGGGCGGACGATGCCGCCGGCGGCGAGCACCATGGCGCCGATGCCGAACGCCGCGACCGCGATGCCGGCTGCGAGCTGCAGCAGCGCATCCGTCCGGTTGCGGGCCGCGAGCTCGGTGCCGAGCTGGGTGGCGGCGGCGAGCGCCACGGTGCGCGGCACCTCGACCAGCACGCTCCACGGCTTGCCGGTATTGCCGAGGATGATGGGCGAGAAGGCGCGCAGCGAGTCGGTCGAGCGATCGAGGGCGGCGACGGCGCGGCCTTCCTGCACGGTGCGGAGATCCGCCTGCCAGTCGGGGCTCAGCGGCGCGAAGGTCTGGCCGATCTGCGCCGGGTGGTTCGAGCTGGCGACGACGAGGCCCATGTTGCTGACGATGGTGACGGCGGCGCGGCCGCCATAGAGCTGGGCGGCCACATCGGTCGCCAGCTTCTGCACGAAGGCGAGGTTGAAATCGGCGCCGGCGACGCCGAGGAAGCGACCCTCCCGCTTGATCGGCACCGAGAGGGTCGCCAGCAGCAGATTGCGCCCCTGCACCACATAGGGCAGCGGGTCGAGCACGCTTTCGCGGCCATGCTCGCGCGGGCCGAGATACCAGCCGCCCTTCATCACGCCGTTCGGGTGGAGGTCGCGGCTTTCATACTCGACGAGCGGCTGCAGGCCGATGCGGCCCGTGGCGTCGCGGTTCCAATAGGGAACGAAGCGGCCGGTATCGTCCGTCCCGGTCCTCTGCTGGCCGCGGTAGAAGGCGTCGGCCCCGTCGAGCGCATCCGGCTCCCAGGCGGTGTATGTGCCGTTGAGGTTGGGTTCGTTGGAGAGGACGGAGGCGAGGACGCGGTTCATCTGGCTGCGCCGAAGCTCCGGCTCCAGGCCGGAGTCGGGCGCGGCGAGGACGGCGAAGGTCGAGCTCAGGGCACGGGCGGCATCGAGAGCGGTGCGGAATTCGAGGCGGATGCGGTTGGCCTGCACCGCGGCGACACTGCCGAGATAGTCGACGGCACCCTGGTCGAGCAGGGCCTCCGTCCGGGTTTCGACCACCCCCGCGGTGCGGAAGGCGGTGTAGAGGTTCCAGCCGGTCAGGCTCATCCCGGTGGCGAGGAGGCAGACGCCGGAGAGGGCGGCAATCCTGGTGCGGACGGAACGGAACTGGAGTGTCGGCACTGCTTGCATCCACGCTGGGCAGCCGGCGCCGGATTGCGCTTGGCCTCGGCGGTGGAATCTGCGGGCCAAACATTACGATTCCGCTTATACCTTCGGACGGCTGGGGCGGAGCCGCCGCCTCATCGTGCCAGAAAGGCGCGGAGCCGGTCGCCGGCCGGCGCCATCCCGACCACGCCGTTGAGGTGCCCGAGCGGCCCGGCCAGCTCGGCCGTCTCCACCTGCTTGCCGGCGCCGCGCAGCACCTCGACGAAGTCGCGGACGCCATCGGCGAGGAAGACACGGTCGGTCGGCGCGGAAACCACCAGCCAACGTGCCGGGCCGCCAGCGAGGGCTGCGGCGAAGCTTGGGTATTCGTTGAGGAAGAGCTGGTTGGCCCGCACCATGTAGATGAAGGCGTTGGCGTCCGAGGTGCGGGCCCGCGCCATCGCCGCCTCGTCGAGCCAGCGCTCGATGGCGAAGCGGTCGCCGATGCGGCGCGCCGGGTCCTGCCCCTCCGGCAGCTGGCGGTCGTACTGCTTCGCCCAGAGCCGGTCGCGGGCATGGAGCGTCACGACCTTCCAGGCCTCGGCCAGGCCGCGCAGCGGCGCCTCCCGCCCCTGGCCATAATAGTTGCCCTCGGCCCAATTCGGGTCGAGCCGGATCGGCGCCTCCCAGATGTCGAGCCAGCCCTGCATCCAGGCATCGATATCGGCGGCGATGACCGGCATCACCCGCTCGACGAAGCCGGGATAGGCGGCGGCCCACTCGATGCTCTGCAGCCCGCCATTGGAGGGGCCGGCGACGAGGGCGAGGCGCCGCACCCCGAGGCTGTCGAGCAGCCGCTTCTGCGTCTCGACGAAGTCCCGCATGGAGACGACGGGGAAGGTCATGGCATAGGGCCGGCCGGTATCCGGGTTGATGCTGGCCGGGCCGGTGGTCACCGTGTTCGCGTCGGGCACGTTGACGTTGACCAGCGTATCCGCCGAGACGACGAAGTAGCGGTCGGTGTCGATCGGCTTGCCGGGGCCGATGATCGCGTCCCAGTAGCCGGCCGGGCCGCCGGCCGCGAGGCGGCCGAAGGCATGGCTGTTGCCGCTGAAGAAGTGGCAGATGAGGATGGCGTTGGTGCCCTCCGCGTTCAGCCGGCCCATGGTCTGGTAGCCGATGCGAAGATTGCTGATCGTGGCGCCGCCACGGGTCTGGTAGGCGCCGCCCTCGAAGACGCGCTTCTCGACCAACTCCTGCGCCATCGCCGGCCCCGCCAACAGGCCGAGCGCCAAAGCCAGCGCCGGCAAAGCACGCCGCATCATCCGTGTTTCCCCCAAGGACTCGCCTTGGCCGCATGGTGGCGGGGCCAGCCCTGGCCGGCAAGCCTCGCAACCGCTGATATGCCAGCGGAATGCAACAGGGATACCGTTGCGCCGCTACCGCTGCCCGCCTAGCCTCGCCCCACCAGCGCCCCTCGAAGGGCGCGGCGAACCACAGGGAGGCTTCCGTCTTGATGACAGTGTCGCTGCTGCTCGTGATCCTGCTGGGGGCGCTGTCCCTCGCCTATGGGGTGGTGACCGCCCGGCAGGTGATGGCGCTCGATCCGGGCACCGCCCGCATGCAGGAGATCGCCCAGGCGATCCAGGAGGGCGCGCAGGCCTATCTGAAGCGCCAGTACATGACCATCGGCCTCGTCGGCATCGTGCTCTTCCTGGCGATCGTGCTGTGGCTCGGCATCGGCGTCGCGATCGGCTTCGTGATCGGCGCGGTGCTCTCGGGCCTTGCGGGCTTCATCGGCATGAATGTCTCGGTGCGCGCCAATGTCCGTACCGCGCAGGCCTCCACCGGCTCGCTCGCCGCAGGGCTCGACGTCGCCTTCAAGTCGGGCGCCATCACCGGGATGCTGGTGGCAGGCCTCGCCCTGCTCGGCGTCGCCATCTACTTCTTCATCCTGGTCGTGCTGGTTGGGCATGCGCCGAACAGCCGGCCCGTGATCGACGCCCTCGTGGCGCTCGGCTTCGGCGCCTCGCTGATCTCGATCTTCGCCCGCCTGGGCGGCGGCATCTTCACCAAGGGTGCCGATGTGGGCGGCGACATGGTCGGCAAGGTCGAGGCCGGCATCCCCGAGGACGATCCCCGCAACCCGGCCACCATCGCCGACAACGTGGGCGACAACGTGGGCGACTGCGCCGGCATGGCGGCCGACCTGTTCGAGACCTATGCGGTGACCATGGTGGCGACGATGGTGCTGGCCGCCATCGCCTTCCCGGCCGACATGCTGGCGCAGGGCATGCTCTTCCCGCTGGCGATCGGCGCGGTCTGCGTCGTCACCTCCATCGCCGGAACCTATTTCGTCAAGCTGCCGGCCAACAACTCCATCATGGGGGCAATGTACCGGGGCTTCATCGTCACCGGCATCCTCTCGCTCGTCGTGCTGTTGCCGCTGAGCTACCTCGTCTTCGGCAGCGGCACGCTGAGCGCGGCGGGCGCCAACTTCACCGCCTTCTCGCTCTTCCTCTGCGGCCTCGTGGGCCTCATCGTCACCGGCCTCATCATCGTGGTGACGGAGTACTACACCGGCACCGACTACCGCCCGGTGAAGGCCATCGCCGAGAGTTCCGTGACGGGCCATGGCACCAACGTCATCCGCGGCATCGCCGTCAGCATGGAGAGCACGGCGATCCCGGCGCTCATCATCATCGCGGGCGTGCTGTTCAGCTTCAACCTGGCGGGGCTCTACGGCATCGCCATCGCGGTGACGACGATGCTGGCGCTGGCCGGCATGGTGGTGGCGCTCGACGCCTTCGGGCCGGTGACGGACAATGCCGGCGGCATCGCCGAGATGGCCGGGCTGCCGAAGGAGATCCGCGTGACGACCGATGCGCTGGACGCGGTCGGCAACACGACGAAGGCCGTCACCAAGGGCTATGCGATCGGTTCGGCGGGACTCGGCGCGCTGGTGCTCTTCGCCGCCTATACGCAGGATCTCGCCTATTTCTCGGCGAATGCGGCGACCTTCCCCTACTTCGCCGGGATCGGCGCGCTCACCTTCAGCCTGACCAGCCCCTATGTGGTGATGGGGCTGTTGTTCGGCGGGGCGCTGCCCTTCCTGTTCGGCGGCATGGCGATGACGGCGGTCGGCCGCGCCGCCATGGCGGTGGTGGAGGAGGTGCGGAAGCAGTTCCGCGAGAAGCCCGGCATCATGCAGGGCACGGACCGGCCGGATTACGGCCGCGCCGTCGACATCCTCACCAAAGCGGCGATCAAGGAGATGATCATCCCCTCGCTGCTGCCGGTGCTCTCGCCGCTGGTCTGCTACTTCGGCGTGCAGGCGATCGCCGGGAAGGCGGCGGGCTTCGAGGCGCTGGGGGCAATGCTGCTCGGCGTCATCGTCACCGGCTTCTTCGTCGCCGTCTCCATGACCACGGGCGGCGGCGCCTGGGACAATGCGAAGAAGTACATCGAGGAGGGCCACCACGGGGGCAAGGGCTCCGAGGCCCACAAGGCCGCGGTGACGGGCGACACCGTCGGCGACCCCTACAAGGACACCGCGGGCCCCGCCGTGAACCCGATGATCAAGATCACCAACATCGTGGCATTGCTGCTGCTGGCGATCCTCGCCCACAGCTGAAACGGAAAGGGCCGGCGGATCGCTCCGCCGGCCCTTCTCCTACCTACCGGCCCGCCCGGGCCAGCGTCAGTATCGCCCGCTGGGGCTTGCCGGAGGCTTCGGCGATTCGGCGGTCCTGCGCCTCGATTTCGTCCCGTGCCGGCTCGTCGCCATCAAGTCCACCCAGCAGCTCGGTCGGCACCTTGCGGTTGGAGGCACGGCTGCCATCCGCATAGGCGACATCGAAAAGCACGTATTTTCCGTCATCGCGGCGCTTGGCCATGATACTGTCCTCATGCCGCCGCAGCGGTGGTTATCGTTCCTGCTCCGCAGGTTCTTCCTCGGGCGGCAGGCCCTGGGCCTCGCGCTCGGCCTTGCGGCGGGCGACGGCTTCCTCGCGCTCGCGCTGCTTCGCTTCCTGCTTCGCCTGCTTGCCGCGATTCACCTCGGCCCGCTGCTGGCCGTAATTCGGTCTGCGCGCCATCGGCTGCTCCCGGACGTGATTCTAGGCTGACGGCATCATGCCGCAGCGGCTTCGATGAGCGTCTGTGGTCGGCTCAGCTGAAGACGGCAGGCGGTCCGCCACGGAGCTGGTTCTCCGGCACCACGCGCTCATGCCCGTCCTGCTGGTGCTTCACCCGGTACTCACGGACATTCGCCGGACCAGGGAGCTGCCGTACCACGGTATAAAGGCCGCGCGGCACATTGCCGTCGAAGCGGCCGGCGATGAATTCGACATTCTGGCCGACGGTGTAGAGATGCGTTGCCATGTTGGCCTCCTCTTGCCACCGCAAAAAAGAGGCGGGCCGAAGCCCGCCCCAGTCGCTCAGTCGAGCTTCAGGTTGCAAGCGGAGAGCTTGCCCTGCTGGCCGCGCTGCACATCGAAGCTGAGGCGCTGGCCGTCCTGCAGGCCCTGGAGGCCGGAGCGCTGGACATCGGAGATGTGGACGAAAACGTCAGCGGTGCCGTCCTCGGGCTGGATGAAGCCGTAGCCCTTGGTTGCGTTGAACCACTTAACAGTGCCGGTAGACATGCGGGGAATCCCATCATGCAAGGGTGCCGTCCCACGCCATCGCGGGGCGGGCCAATCTGCCTTTGAGGGACGGAAACCAGGCTCGGGCTCCCAGGGGAGCAAACGAAACGGGCCGAACCAGACGGGTTGACACCTAAGATATGGGCCTATCCCGCCGACATTGCAATGGGGTGCGTCAGCCGATCCGCAGGCGCGACGGGATGGGAAGGCCGAGATGCAGCGGCACATTCCACACCTCGCGCACCGTGCGCAACCGGCCGAAGCCGGCGGCGAGGTAGTTGGGCAGCGCGCGGGGATGGTCTGCCGTGCAGGTGTTCACCGTGAGGGCGCGGGTGCCCTGGCTCCAGGCCTCATCCACCGCGTGGCCGAGGAAGGCGCGGCCGAGCCCGGCGCCGATGGCATGCGGCATCAGCCCGAAATAGGAGAGGTTGACCAGCGGGCGGTTGCGGCGGTCGAGCTCGTAGAAGCCGGCCGGCTCGCCATCCTTGTAGAGCACATGGATGGTGACGCCGGAATCGGCCAGGATTCGGGAGAGCTCGGCTTCGGTCAGCGTGCGCCGCAGCCACCAGACATAGTCGTGGCCGACCGTGTCGTAGAGGTAGCGGTAGAAGGCCGTGGTGCAGCGCGTAGCCTGCGTCACGCGCACCCCGAGCGGCAGCGGCGGCGGCGGACCGGCAGGGCGCCGGTCCATCCGCAGGAAGGTGACGTCGACGGCGACCGCTGCCGTCCGCTCCGCCGCGACGCTCATCCTAGTTGTCGAGGAAGCTGCGGAGCTTCCGCGAGCGGCTGGGATGCTTCAGCTTGCGCAGCGCCTTCGCCTCGATCTGCCGGATGCGCTCGCGCGTGACGTTGAACTGCTGGCCGACCTCTTCCAGCGTGTGGTCGGTGTTCATGCCGATGCCGAAGCGCATGCGCAGCACGCGCTCCTCGCGCGGCGTGAGCGAGGAGAGCACCCGCGTCGTCGCCTCGCGCAGGTTGGACTGGATGGCGGCGTCGAGCGGGATGATCGCCGCCTTGTCCTCGATGAAGTCGCCGAGATGGCTGTCCTCCTCGTCGCCGATCGGCGTCTCCAGCGAGATCGGCTCCTTGGCGATCTTGAGGACCTTGCGCACCTTCTCGAGCGGCATGCCGAGCTTCTCGGCCAGCTCCTCCGGCGTCGGCTCGCGGCCGATCTCGTGCAGCATCTGCCGCGAGGTGCGGACCAGCTTGTTGATCGTCTCGATCATGTGGACCGGGATGCGGATGGTCCGCGCCTGGTCGGCGATGCTGCGCGTGATGGCCTGCCGGATCCACCAGGTCGCATAGGTGCTGAACTTGTAGCCGCGGCGGTACTCGAACTTATCGACGGCCTTCATCAGGCCGATGTTGCCTTCCTGGATCAGGTCGAGGAATTGCAGGCCGCGGTTGGTGTATTTCTTGGCAATCGAGATGACGAGGCGGAGGTTGGCCTCGATCATCTCCTTCTTCGCCTGCGTCATGTCGCGCTCGCCGCGCGAGACGGTGGCGTAGACGCGGCGGAACTCGGCGATCGGCAGGTTGGTGTCGTTGGCGATGGCGCCCATCTGAGCGCGCACCGTCTCCACATCGTCGCGCGAGCGGGCGATGAAGGCCTTCCAGGGCTTGCCCGTCAGCTTGGTCAGGCGGTCGAACCAGGCGGGGTCCAGCTCGGAGCCACGCCAGTGCTGGAGGAATTCCTCGCGCTTGACCTTGGCGCCCTCGGCCAGCCGCAGCACCTGGCCCTCGAGGCTGGTGAGCTTGCGGTTGATGGTCTTGAGCTGCTCGACCAGTTCCTCGATGCGGTTGTTGTGCAGGTGGACCTTCTGCACCAGCGCGACCAGCTCCTGGCGCGTCTTCTCGTAGGTCTTCTCGGAGCGGCCCTGCAGGTCCTCGCCGGCGGAATAGGCCTCCATGCGCTTCGCCTGCAGCTTGTGCAGGCGGGAATAGCCCTGCTCGATGGCCTCGAAGGCAGCGAGCGCCTCGGGCTTCAGCTTCTCCTCAAGCGCGGAGAGGGAGAGGCCGAGCCCCTCGCCTTCCTCGCCTTCCTCGAACTCCTCGTCCGGGTCGGGCGGGGCGGCGCCCTCGGGGCTGTCGGCGGCGGCGGTCGCCTCGAGGTCGATGACGTCGCGCAGCAGCATCTTGCCGGCGCGGACGGCCTCGTGCCAGGCGATGATGGCCTTGAAGGTCTGCGGGCTCTCGCAAAGCCCGCCGATCATCATGTCGCGCCCGGCCTCGATGCGCTTGGCGATCGCGATCTCGCCCTCGCGGGACAGCAGCTCGACGCTGCCCATCTCGCGCAGGTACATCCGCACGGGGTCGTCGGTGCGGCCGAGGCTTTCCTCGTCGACGTTGCCGCCGCCCTCTTCCTCGTCCTTCTCTTCCTTGTCCTCGGCGGCGGGCTTGGCGACGGCGGTGCCCTCGCCGTCCTCGCTCTCCTCGGACTCGACCACGTTGATGCCGATCTCGCTCAGCATCGCCATGGTGTCCTCGATCATCTCGGAGGAAACCTGGTCGGAGGGCAGCGCCGCGTTCAACTCGTCATAGGTGACGTAGCCGCGCTCCTTGCCGCGGGCGATCAGCTTCTTGACCGCGGCCGTCAAGGTGTCGAGGAGGACGCCCTCCACCACCTCGTCGCGCGTCTCGACCGTATCCGTACCACCTGCGGCCTTGCTCGCCATGCCTGCGCTCCATGCCTGCGACGGGCGGCCCGTGGGGGGCGGTCACCCGTGCGACGATCCTTCTATATTATGCTATTCGGCTGGGCCTGATCCCCGGCCTCGCCGCTCAGCAGGGCGCGCTGCGCTTCGAGCAGCAGCACGTAGCGATGCTGGGCTTGCGGGTCGTTGGTTTCTTCCAGCATTCTCCGAGCCTCGGCCAGATCGTGGTCCAACTCCGCCTTGCCCCGCAGCAGGCTGAAAAAATGCCACCAAGCCTCGAGCGCCTCCTTTGGCTGGGCCTCGGGATCGGCGGCCTGGGAGAGGCCTTGCTTCCTGGTCACCCAGGCAGCAGCAGACTCCCATCCTGCCTGTCGGAGGTGGTCCATCAGGCTCATCGAGTCAAGGTGATCGGCATCGGGAAGCCATGCGAGAAGTGCCTCCCTGAGCTGCGAGCAGTCGCCGGAGGGCAGGTCGAGCGAGGCCAGGGCCTCCTCCACCCCGGACAGCAGGGCCGGATGGTGGAGCAGGATCGCCAAAAGGTTGCGGGCGCGCTCCAGACGAATCGCCTCATGGTCGATGGCGGCGCGTTGCAGGCCGCGGATGGAGACGAGTTCGCCCGGCTTCCCGCGAGGCGTCCAGGCGGGACGCGCGGCCGGGGCCGGGCGGGCGCTGCGGCCCTCGGCGAAGAAGCGGTCGAGCCAAGCGCGGCGGTATTCGCTGGAAAGGGTCTTGTCGGGGATGCTCTTCGCCGCCGCGCCGAGGCGGTGGCGGAAGGCGGCGCGCTGCTCGGGCGTGGCGGGCGGGGTCGGGCCGGCGAGTAGGTCGTAGAGGGCGGCCGATAGCGGCTTGGCGCCGGCGAGCACGGCCTCGAAGGCGGGCGGGCCGGCCTTCGCCACCAGCGTGTCGGGATCCTCGCCGCCGGTGAGCATCGCCAGGCGCAGGCTGCGGTCGGGGGCGAGCAGGGGCAGGGCCAGCTCGGCGGAGCGGAAGGCGGCCTTGGCGCCGGCGGCGTCGCCGTCGAAGCAGAGCACGGGCTCGGGGGAGACCTGCCACAGCGCGTCCAGTTGCTCGGCGGTCAGCGCCGTCCCCAAGGGTGCGACGGCACCGCCGAAGCCGGCCTGGTGCAGGGCGATGACATCCATGTAGCCCTCGACGACGACGACCGTGGCGCCGCGGAAGGCGCCCTCGCGCGCAAGGTCGAGGCCGTAGAGGCTGCGGCGCTTGGAGAAGAGCTCCGTCTCCGGGCCGTTGACGTATTTCGGCTGGCCGTCGCCGAGGATGCGGCCGCCGAAGCTGATGGTCCGGCCGCGCCGGTCGCGGATCGGGAAGATCACGCGGTTGAAGAACATGTCGACCAGCCCCCCCTCGGGCCGGTCCGGGTCGCGCGGCTTCATCAGTCCGGCGGCAACGAGCTGCTCGGGGGTGATGCCCTCGCCCTTGAGGTCGGCGGCGAGCGCCCCCCTCCCCTCGCCCGACCAGCCGAGGCCGAAGCGGGCGATGGTCGCCTCGGTGAGGCCACGCTTGCGGAGGTAGTCGAGGCCAGCGCGGCCCTCGGGCAGCATCAGGCGGCGGCGGAAGGCGGCTTCGGCCGCGGCGCAGACGCCGTACAGGTCCTTCGCACGGCGCTCGCGCTCGGCGGCCTGGGGCGTCGCCTTCGGCACCTGCATCCCCGCCTCGCCGGCGAGGCGCTCGACGGCCTCGGGGAAGCTGGCGCCCTCGGCGCGCATGAGGAAGGTGATCGCATCCCCATGCGCGCCGCAGCCGAAGCAGTGGAAGTGGTCGTCATAGACGTAGAAGGACGGCGTCTTCTCGTTGTGGAAGGGGCAGCATCCCTTCCACTGCCGCCCGTTCCGCGCGAGGCGGGTCTTGCGGCCGATCAGGCCCGGCAGCGGCGTCCGGGCCCGCAGCTCCTCGAGGAAGGCGGGCGGGAGGGCCATCGGCCGGGCGCTGCGGTCAGTCCGCCTCGTGCTGGTCCGGGGCGGCGGCGCTGTTGAGCAGGATGTAGCGCTCGATGCCGATCAGCTTGATGAGGTCGAACTGGCGGTCGAGGAAGTCGACATGCTCCTCCTCGTTCGCAAGGATTTTCAGCAGCAGGTCGCGCGAAACGAAGTCGCGGACGCTCTCGGCATAGGCGATGCCTTCGCGCAGGTCGCCCGTCGCTTTCTCCTCGATGGCGAGGTCGGCACGGAGGATCTCCTCCACGGTCTGGCCGACCAGCACCTGGTTCAGCCGCTGCAGGTTGGGCAGGCCGCCGAGGAAGAGGATGCGCTCGATCAGCCAGTCGGCGTGGCGCATCTCCTCGATCGATTCCTTGTACTCGTGCGCGCCGAGCTTGGTGACACCCCAATGGCGCAGGATGCGGGCGTGCAGGAAGTACTGGTTGATCGCCGTCAGCTCGTTGGTGAGCTGGGTGTTCAGATGCTCGATGACCTTGGGGTCGGCCTTCATGGCGGCTCCGGCACGAAAGGGCGCCAGGTGCCATTGGCTCCTGGCGGGCGCTGAGGATGGGCCGACTTGTATAGCAGAACGCGGCGTCAGGAAGCCGGAGTTTGCACGGCAGGCGCGGCTAAGTCACGGATCATATTGAGTATCATTCGCGTACACGTCCCGCACTGCGCCTTGCAGGCGCAGTGGGCATAGACGTCGCGCGGCTTGCTCGCGCCCTTCTCGACCGCCTCGGTGACCTGCTTGTCGGAGAGCGCGTTGCAGAGACAGAGGATCATCGCCGCCTCCTCAGCGCCAGCCGGCGCGCTGCATGATCTGCAGCGCCTGCGTGGCATTCGCATTGGTGCGCTCGGCATCGACCGGCTCGGGCCGGAAACTGCCCATGGCGCGCAGCGCGGGGTGCAGCGGCGCATCGGCGACGGCCGGGTATTCCATGTTGCCGAGGGCGAAGCGCTCCTGCGCCGAGCCGCTCGTCAGGTACTCAAGGAAGCGCACGGCGGCGGCGCGGTTCGGCGCGGTCTTCACCAGGCCGGCGCCAGAGATGTTGACATGCGCGCCGCGGTCGCCCGGCGCCTGGTTCGGGAAGATGACGCCGATGCGCGAGAACAGCGCCTTGTCCTCCTCGCGCTCCGACGCGCCGATGGCGGCGAGGTAGTAGGTGTTGGCGATCGCGAGCCCGCACTGGCCGGAGGGGATGGCGCGGAACTGGTCGCGGTCGCCGCCCTGCGGCGGGCGGGCGAGGTTGGCGGCGAAGCCCTGCGCCCATTGCTCCGTCCGCTCCGGCCCGTTGGCGGCGAGGATCGAGGCGCCGAGGCTGGTGTTGTAGGGGTGGCTCGCGGTGCGGACGCAGATCTGGCCGCGGAAGCGCGGGTCGGCGAGGTCCTCGTAGCGTGCGAGGCCCTGCGGCGCGCCCTTCTCCTTGTCGTACATGATGACGCGGGCGCGGGTGGAGACGGCGAACCACTGGCCGTCGCGGTCGCGCAGCCCCTCCGGGATGCGCTGCTCGATCACCGCCGAGCGCAGCGGCGCCAGGATACCAGCCGCGCCGGCGCGGGCCAGCCGGGCGGCATCGACGGTAATGAAGACATCGGCCGGGCTGTTGGCGCCCTCGTTGCGGATGCGCTCGATGAGCTGGTCGGCATCGCCCTCGATCAGGCGGATGCGGATGCCCGTCTCACGGGTGAATTCCTGATAGAGCGCCCGGTCGCTGTCGTAATGGCGCGAGGAATAAAGGTTCACCTCCTCGGCGGCGGCGGCCGGCCCGGACCAGGCGGCGAAGCAGGCGGCGGCGGCGAGGGCAAGCAGGCGTCGCGTTGGACGGGCAGGCATGCGGACGTCTTCTCCGGACTGGCGCTGCGGCGTTGATAATGGAAGTGAGAACCATTCGCAAGTCACTTCCGCAGCGCGACGGGAGGGAACTTGCCCCAGCACCCTCCGCCCCGCCTTGATCTGGCTCAATCCGCCGGGCGGAGGCCGCGGAGGAACCGGCTGCGCGCCGCGGCGGCGGCCATCAGCAGGGTGTGGTCCGAGCCGGAGAGGATGAAGCGGGCGCCGAGCTTGATGTAGGCGGCGGCCCAGGTCTCGTCGTAGACGCCGCCCATGCCGAGCACCTTGCCCGAGGCCGCGCAGGCCGCCGCCACCTTGGCATAAGCCGCCTGCACCCGCTCATGGCCGATCTGCCCGGCGATGCCCATGGAGGCGGTGAGGTCCGAGGTGCCGATCATCAGCCCGTCGACCCCCGGGACGGCGGCGATGGCCTCGGCATTCTCCACCGCCTCCGGCGTCTCGATCATGCAGGCGACGATGATCTCACGGTTCAGCTCGGCCTGCGCCTCGGCGACCGGGGGCGGCTGGAAGTTGTAGGCGAAGGGCGGCCCGCCCCAGGAACGGGTGCCGAGCGGCGGGAAGCGGAAGGCGGCCGCCACCGCCCGCGCCTCCGCCTCGGTATCGACATGCGGGACGACCACGCCCATGGCGCCGTTGTCGAGCGCCCGCGTGCCTTCGTGGAGCGCGTCCTTGCAGCAGCGGACGATGGGGGTGATGCCCTGGCCGAGCGCGGCGATGGCGATCTGCGTCGCCTCATGGACCGAAGCGGCGCCGTGCTCCATGTCGATGAAGAGCCAGTCATAGCCGGTGGCGGCGGCCATCATCCCGACCGCGCTGCCGCGCAGGTGGTGGACGCCGAAGCCGAGCGAGACCTCGCCGGCCAGCATCCGCTGCCGCGCGTGATTGGGCACGATGGGCATGGCGCCTTCCTCCGTTTTGTTGGCGGGAAGCGCACCATGCCCGGTGCCCATGGTCAATCAGGCGGCGCGGCGCCGCTTGCCGAGCCGGGCAAGATCGGCCAGCCGGCGGTCGAGGAAGTCGAGCGCGTCCTCCACCTCGGGGTCGTCGTCGCGCAGCCAGTAGGCCAGCGTCGCGCCATAGACGCCGGCCAGCGTCGCCCGGCGGGTGTACCAGGAGAAGTCGGCCGAGGTGTCGCCGGCGGCGTACCACATGGCATCCACCGACTTCGCCGTGGTGCGGAGCGCTACCGGCGTGTTCCAGGGCAGCGCCAGCAGGCTGAAGGCCCGGCGCAGCGCCCGCTTGTGCGGCGCCGTGGCGCGCAGGCTGAGCTCCACCAGGCGGCGGATGCGGGCCGGGACGCGGAGGGCGGCCAGGTCCTCGGCCGCGGCGGCAGCCTCCATCTCGCGGTCGGCGAGGTCGATCCAATGCGCGACGGCCCCGACCGGGCCCCCGGGGAAGTGGCTCTCGGCGAGCGCCGGGTCCTCGCCGATGGCGGCGAGGCCGGCGCGGAGCGTGCCCCAGTTCCAGCCCTCGTCGGCGGCGATGGGCAGCATGGCGCGGATGGCGGCGTCGCGGATGTCGCTGCGCTCGGTCATCGCGCGGGGCTCCCGGCGGCGCGGGCCAGTTCTTCGGTGAAGCCGAAGAGGGAGTGGTCGGTCATCCGCATCGGATAGAGGATGCCGTCCAGATGGTCGGTCTCGTGCTGCATCACCCGCGCCGTCATCGCTTCCGCCTCGCCTTCCACCGGGTTGCCCTCGGCATCGAGGCCGCGATAGCGGATCCGGCGCGGCCGCTCCACTGCGCCGCGGAGGCCGGGGATCGAGAGGCAGCCCTCCCAGGCCATCTCCGCCTCCTCGCCGAGGGGCTCCAGCTCCGGGTTGACCAAGGCGGCGACGCCGGTCGGGCCGCGCCAGACGAAGAGGCGGAGCGGCACATGGACCTGCGGCGCGGCGAGGCCGATGCCGGAGGCGTCCAGCATGGTCTCGGCCATGTCGGCGATCAGCCGGCGGATTTCGGGATGGGTCGGGTCGTCCACCGGCTCGGCCTCGCGCAGCAGCACCGGGTGGCCCATGCGGGCGATCTTCAATATGGCCAAGGCTGACCTCCTCCGGCATTCACCGCCCGAATTGGGGGCGTGCGGGCCATAGTGGGAGGGGGCTTCCCGCGATGGGTCTCGCCGTGCTAGGGAGGCCTCCCTCCGCATCAGGGTGGGGATGGCGAGGGTGGCCGGTTTCGACCGAGCCACCCGCAACTGCGCCCCCTGAGCGGCGATTCCTGTTTCCTTCGTCAAGCCCATGGAGGCAAGGCCGCGTGCAAGTCGTCGTTCGTGACAACAACATCGATCAGGCGCTGAAGGCGCTCAAGAAGAAGCTTCAGCGCGAGGGTGTGTTCCGCGAGATGAAGCTGCGCCGCCATTACGAGAAGCCGTCCGAGCGCCGCGCCCGCGAGGCCGCCGAGGCCGTCCGCCGCGCCCGCAAGGTCGAGCGCAAGCGCCTGGAGCGCGAGGGCTTCTAAGCCCGAAATCCGGTTCGCCGGATTGCATTCGCGGCGCGTCAGGGCACACTCCCCTCAACGAATGGGGGGGAGAGTTCCATGGCGCCACCGCCGCCCAGCCTGCAGCTTTACTGGTCCAGCCGCTCGCCTTTCGTCAGGAAGGTGATGGTCTGCGCGCATGAGCGTGGCCTCGCGGACCGCATCGAGCGCATCCCGACCGTCGTCGCGCTGACGAAGACGGAGCACAGCCTCCTCCCCCGCAACCCGCTCGGCCGCATCCCGACCCTGGTGCTGCCGGGTGGCGGGGTGCTCTTCGATTCCATCGTCATCTGCGAATATCTGGACGGGCTCGGCGAAGCGCCGCCGCTCTTCCCGGCGCCCGGCCCGAAGCGGATCGACGCCATGCAGCGTCACGCGCTCGGCACCGGCTTCATGGAGATGCTGCTGCTTTGGCGCGGCGAGGTGCTGCGGGAGCAGCCCTCCGCCGTCGTCATCGAGAATTTCGAGATCAAGCGCGCCGCGGTGATCCCGGCGCTCGAGGCGCTGGTGCCGCAGCTGGACGCGACGCCCTACGACATCGGCCATGTCGCGATAGGCTGCAGCCTCTCCTATCTCGACTTCCGCTGGCCGGAATTCGACTGGCGCGGCCCGAGCCCGCGGCTGGCCGCCTGGCATGCGGCCTTCAGCGCCCGCCCGGCCGTGCAGGCCACCGCCCATATCGACGCCTGAGGGGAGCGCGGCCATGCAGAGCCTGAGGATCGGCGACGTCACCATCACCAGCATCATCGAGCGGGACGGGCCCTGGCGGCGGCCGGAGGACATGTTCCCGGCCTACGACCCGGAGCGGGGCAGGCAATACCTCGCCGGGATGGACCCGGTGGTCTTCGACCCGGCGAGCGGGCGGATGGTCATCACCTACCAGACCTTCGTGGTCCGGACGCCGAAGCACACCATCCTCGTCGACACCTGCACCGGCGAGGACAAGGGCTTCCCGCCGCCGATGGACTTCCCGAAGGCGCCGTGGCTGGAGGGCTTCCGCGCCGAGGGGCTGCGCTTCGAGGACATCGATTACGTCTTCTGCACCCATCTCCACATCGACCATTGCGGCTGGAACACCCGGCTGGTGAACGGCCGCTGGGTGCCGACCTTCCCGAAGGCCAAGTATGTCTTCCACAAGGGCGAATACGCCGCCTGGGAGGAGGCGACGCGGCGCGGCGCCAGCCCGCCCGGTCAGGTCTGGCGGATGAACTGCGAGCCCGTGGTCGAGGCCGGCCAGGCGCTGCTCGTCGATGACGACTTCGCCCTCGACGACTGCATCCATCTCTCGCCGACGCCGGGCCATTCGCCCTGCCATTGCTGCGTGAACATCACCTCGGGCGGCCAGCGCGCCGTCGTCACCGGCGACCTGATGCACCACGCGCTGCAGATCCGCGAGCCGGCCTGGTCGACCATCTTCGACTGGAACGCCGAGCAGGGCATCGCCTCCCGCCGCGGCTTCCTCGCCGAGGTGGCGGATACGCCGACCGTGGTGCTGCCGATCCACTTCCCCGGCCGCACCGCCGGGCGGGTGACGGCGGCGGCCGACGGCTTCCACTACAACTTCCTCAAGGAGTAAGCGCATGGCCCGCCTGCCCTATCTGGAGAAGGCCGACCTCGCGCCCGACGACCAGGCGCTGCTCGCCCGCGACATCAACCTGCACAAGATCCTGGCGCACAACCCGGCGGCGGCGCGGGCCTTCGGCACGCTCGGGCAGTACCTGCGGCACGGCACGACGCTCGATGCCCGGCTGCGGGAGCTGGTGATCCTGCAGATCGGCTGGCAGGCGCGCTCGCCCTACGAGTGGTCGCACCACATCAAGATCGGCTACGACTTCGGCGTCACCGATGCCGACATCAGGGGGCTGATCGCCGAGAGCCGGGGCGAGGACTCGGCGCTGGAGCCGCTGGCGCGGCTCTGCCTGCGGGCGGCGCGCGAGCTGTATGACGGCGCCATCGCCCCCGCCAGCTTCGCCGAGCTGGCGGGGCAGCTCGATCCCGCCAGCCTCACCGACATGGTGATGACGGCGAGCTTCTACTGCGCGGTGGTGCGGCTGCTCGCCAGCTTCGAGATCGATGTGGAGGAGAGCTACCAGCCGTATCTGGAGGCCTTCCCGCTTCCGGCCGGCTGAGGCGCCATCTACCCCCTGGGCAACCGCCCCCCTGTCATGGGATGACCATGGGATAACATCATCTTGGGGGATCAGGACGCCATGAGCGCCACGCAGCCTGCCCGGAAGCCCCGCGGCCGCCAGTTCTTCGCCAATCCCGGCCCGACCAACATCCCGGATTCCGTGCTGCTGGCCGGGGCGCATCAGACCGTCGACTTCAACGACCCGAATTTCATCGAGGTCTACACTGCCTGCATCGACGGGCTGAAGCGCGTCCTCAAGACGACGCAGAACATCTTCCTCTACACCGGCTCGGGCCATGCGGCCTGGGAAGCCTGCCTCGTCAACCTGCTCTCGCCGGGCGACACGGTGCTGATCGTCGAGAGCGGCTACTTCTCCGAGTCCTGGGCGAAGATGGCCGGCGACCTCGGCCTCGAGGTGCAGACCGTGGCGGCCGACTGGCGCCGCGGCGCCGACCCGGCGGCGGTGCAGGCGGCGCTGGCCGCCGACCGCGACCACCGCGTCAAGGCCGTCTGCGTCGTCCACAACGAGACGGCGACGGGCATGACGCTGCCGGTGCAGGAGATCCGCGCCGCCATCGACGCCGCCGGGCACCCGGCGCTGCTGCTGGCCGACACCATCTCCTCCCTCGGCTCGCTCGACTTCCGCATGGATGAGTGGGGCGTCGATGCCTCGGTCGGCGGCAGCCAGAAGGGGCTGATGCTGCATACGGGCATGAGCTTCAACGGCGTCTCCGCCAAGGCAATGGAGGCGCACAAAGCCTCGCGCCTGCCGAAGCACTACTTCAACTGGACCAACATGCTGGCCCGGCCGCACAAGAGCTTCGTCGGCACGGTGCCCGTCAGCTTCTTCTACGCCTTGCAGGAGAGCCTCCGCCTGATCGAGCAGGAGGAGGGGCTGGAGAACGTCTTCGCCCGTCACCACCGCCTTGCAGGGGCGGTGCGGGCGGCGGTGCAGCACTGGTCGGGCAACAACGGGCCGCAGCTCTTCTGCCTGAACCCCGCCCGCTACTCCGACAGCGTGACGGCCATCCTGATGCCGGAAGGCTTCAATGCCGACGACCTGCGCGGCGTGGCGCTGAAGCGCTTCAACGTCTCGCTCGGCGGCGGGCTCGGCCCGCTCGGCGGGAAGGTGTTTCGCATCGGCCATCTCGGCGACCTGAACGAGCCAATGATCCTCGGCACGCTCTCGACGGTCGAGCTGGCGATGCGGGTGGCCGGCGTGCCGCATGCGCCGGGCGGCGTGGATGCGGCGATCGCGGCGCTGGCGGAATAGGCCCCGCCCCCCGCCTGCGGCCGGGCCGCGGGCGGGACGCCGCTTTTTCGCTGGCCGAGCCAGCCATCCCAGCTTATTCACAGCAACGTGACTATGATGCTGGGGACCGATCCGGTGCGGCAGGCGGCGAAGCAAACGATCCGGCGCCGCGTGACGCGGCTGCTGCAGCCGGTGGCAGCCCCCGTGCTGTCCGCCGCCATCCTCGTGCATGCCTGCATCGCCCTCTCCACCTCGCGCCGGTGGGAGCTGCACACCTACGAGGTCCTGCAGTCGATCTCGGCGGCGACTCAGACCCTGGACGAGGCGGTGCGGCGGCAGCAGAACTACATCCTCACCGGCGACCGCAGCGCCCTCGCCCTGCTCTACGTGACCTTCGAGCGCCTCCACGCCTCCCTCAGCGCCATCGCGCGGCTCACGGCCGACAACCCGCGCCAGCAGGCCAGCATCGCCGAGGGCCGCCCCGTCCTCGACGGCGCCCTGCGCCTGGTCGCTCAGGGCGTCGCCCGCCGCCATGCGGGCGAGGTGGACCGGGAGGAGGCGGGCACCCTCTGGGCCAGGCTCGATGCCGAGGTCGCCCAGGTGAAGCTGGTTTTCGACCGCCTTGCGGACGAGGAACACGCCCTGCTGCTGGACCGCGCCGAGGCAAGCCGCGATGCCGAATTCGGACTGATCCTCGGCGCCGTCGCCACCGGCCTGCTGGCCCTGGCCTCGCTCGCCACGGCCATCGGCGAGCTTCGGAAGGAGGACGATGCCGCCGGCCCCATCGCCACCGCGCAAACGCCCTCGGTGGAAGCCCCCGGGGCCTAAGTCGCCGGCCCGGCGACAGCCGAGCGGAAGCGCCCTGGAGCAGACGCCGACCGGAGGGAATCATCCGATCGGAGCGATCGCCCGCCAGGACGACTACCTGGAGCGGCGCGCGCGAGCCGGCGCCAACGGAGCCCGCCTCAGCGCAGCACGAAGTCCCGCATCACCTCCGGCCTGAAGGCAAGGCCGTGCCCGGGCGTTTCCGGCGCATGGATCATCCCCGCCTCGATCCGCGGATGCTCGACCCAGAGGTCGTCGAGCAGCCCCATCTGCTCCGCCCAGGCCGCGTTCGGGATGCTGGCCAGCAGGTGGACGTTCAGCTCCGGGAAGAGATGCGGCGCGATCGTCATCCCCCAAGTGTCGGCGACGGTTGCGATCTTGCGCAGCTCGGTCAGCCCGCCGCGCATCGGATCGGGCTGCAGGATCGGAAGTTTGGGATTCTCCAGCACGGGCTTGAGGTCGGCCCGGCCGAAATGCGTCTCGCCGCCGACCACCCGCGTCGTCAGCGCCTCGGCGCAGCGGAGATAGCCGGCGAAGTCGTCCGGCAGCACCGGCTCCTCGATCCAGTAGGGGTCGTACTCCTCGAAGGCGCGGCCGGCGATGATCGCCTGGTCCGCCGTCCAGCCCATATTGATGTCGATCATGATCTCGACGTCGGGCCCGACCGCGTCGCGTACCATCCGCAGGTTTCGCACGTCCTGCCGCCAGTCGCCGATATGGGCGGCCTGCATCTTGATGGCCTTGTAGCCGCCCTCCACGAAATGCCGCGCCTTTGCCGCCATCCCCTCGCCGAGCGAGCCGCGGAAGCAGCCGCTGCCGTAGACGGGGATGGTGCTTCGCACATGGCCCCAGAGCCGGTGCAGCGGCAGGCCGGCCGACTTGCCGAGGATGTCCCAGAGCGCGATGTCGATGGCCGACTGCGCCATCATCGTCACGCCGCCGCGCCCGCCGGTGACGCTCATCCGCCAGAGATCCTGCCAGATGCCCTCGACCTCCGTCGCGCTGCGGCCGATCACGCGCGGCGCCATCGCCTCCTCGATGCAGAGGCCGATGGTGCGTTGCAGGGGCAGCGTCAGCAGGTGCAGGTAGCCCATCCCGGTGATGCCGGATGCGGTCTCGACCTCGACCACCACCAGGTCCCGCATCGGCCCGAGCGGATGCCCGGCCAGCCAGGGGTCCTCCGGCCAGGGCAGGCGCAGCAGGGTCGTCCGCAGGGCGCGGATGGTCAGGTCGTTCAAGGTCGTTCCTCCCCGTTCGGGATGTGCCGCCAAAGCCTGCGCGTCAGCAGCAGCGCCAGCAACCCCTCCGCCCCGCTGATCGCCGCCGCCACCGGCGCGCCCAGCCAGTCGGCCAGCAGGCCGATATGGACGAAGCCGACCGGCCCGATGCCGATGCAGACCGAGAGCAGGCCGAGCACGCGGCTGCGCAGCGCGATCGGCGCCAGCCGGTAGACCAGCGTCGCCTGCATGATGCTGAACCCCGCCTGGCCGAAGCCGGTCAGCAGCAGCGCCGCCCCGGCCGCCCAGGGGTGCGGCGCCAGCGCGAAGAGCATCTGCATCAGGAAGAACATCGTGATGCCGCCGAGATAGCACCGCCCATAGACCGGCGGCCGCACCCAGGCGGCGACGGCGAGCGCGCCGAGGAAGGCGCCGACGCCGTCCATGCTGGCGAGCACGCCGACCGCCTCCGGCCCGAGTTGCAGGCGGTCGGCCGCCACCACCGGGATCAGGCTGGTGAAGGGCCAGCCGAAGATGTTGAAGATGACGGTGACGAGCAGCGTGCCGGACAGCCGCGGGTCGGCCCGCACCGCCGCCAGCCCCTCGCGGATGCGGGCGCCGACGCCGGTTCCGTCCGCGGCGCGGACGCCGCTGCGGTAGCGGAGCCGCAGCATCGCCACCACCGCCAGCCCATACAGCCCGACCGAGACGATGAAGGTCCCGCTGATGCCGACTGCGGCGAAGATCAGCCCGGAGAGCGTCGGCCCCAGCATGCGGCTGGCATTGTTGCTGCCGACATCGGCCGACATGGCGGCGCCCATCCGCGCCGCGCCCGCCACCTCGCCCACCATCACGCGCCGCACCGGGTTGTCGGCCGCCCAGGAGAGGCCGTTGATGAAGCTGGCCACGGCGAGGTGCCAGACCTCCAGCATCCCGGCCAGGGCCAGCAGGGCAAGCGCCAGCGAGGTCACCAGGCTGACGAGGACGATGCCGAGCAGCGCCGTCCAGGCCTCGACCCGTTCCGCCACCGCGCCGAGCACGGCACCGAACAGGCCCATCGGCAGGACGCGCAACATCCCCAGCATCGAGACGAGGAAGGCGGAGCCGGTGGCCTGCCAGGCGAAGAGCGCGACGGCCAGCGTCTCCAGCCAGCGAACCAGGAAGATGACGAGCCCGACGAACCAGAGTCGGCGGAAGTCCGGCATGGCGAAGAGCTGCGGCTCTCCCGCCGCGGATGCGGTCACGCGGATCGATTCCTCCCGGCGCTTTCCCGCATGGTGGCGCGGCCACGCCGCGCTGGCCAGACGCCTCGGCTGCATTGGCGTAATCCGGCCGTCAGGGAACAGGGAGGAGCCCCGGCCGTTGGTGCGGTCGCAGGCCCGGCGAGCGCGGGCCGGGCACCCTGATTCGGGAGAGAGCTTTGCACGTCGACAAGCCCAGCCGCATTCATGGCTGGCTGGCGCACTCCTTGCGCCCTGCCCTTCATTTTGCGGCCGACCGGATTCCCTGGCTTGACCGCCTGCGCGTGAAGCGGCGCCTGCGTAGGGCGCTGCGCGCCTCGCTCGGCTACGAGCCCGATTTCCGTCACCCACGGACCTTCAACGAGCGCATCGCCCACAAGATCCTGAACGACCGCAACCCGCTGATCCCGCTGACCCTCGACAAGGTGCGGGTGCGCGATTGGGTGGCGGAGCGCATCAGCCCGGACTACCTCGTGCCGCTGCTCGGCATCTGGGAGCGGGCGCGGGACATCCCCTGGGACGACCTGCCCGGCAGCTTCGTTGCCAAGACCAACCACGGCAGCGCCTACAACCTGATCGTGCCCGACAAGGCGAAGCAGGACCGTGCCGAGGCCATCCGCACTCTCGATGGCTGGATGGCCGAGAATTACTATGAGCGCGCACGGGAATGGGGCTACCGGGACATCCCGCGCCGCATCTTGATCGAGGAGTTCCTGCACGGCCGCGACGGCGGCGTGCCCGAGGACTACAAGCTCTTCTGCTTCGGCGGCCAGCCCAGGCTGCTGAAGGTGATCCATGGTCGGTTCACCCCGGCCGACCGGCATTTCTACTACGACCCGCAGACGCTGGAGCCGCTCGACCTCGGCGCCTTCCACCCGGCCGATTTCCCCAGTGACCCGCCTCCGCCGCCCGAAGCGCGTGGGCTCTGCGACCTTGCCGCCCGGCTCGCCGCGCCCTTCGATGCCGTCCGCGTCGATTTCTACCTGATCGACGGGCGCCCCTACTTCGGCGAGCTGACGCATTATACCGGCGCCGCCTCGATTTCGCTGGGCTCCTACGAGAAGGATCTCAGGGTAGGCGAGATGTGGGCCGAGGGGCTGCGCCAGCGGGACAGAGCCAAGGCCGCCGCGCCGGGCCGGTTGCGCAGGCCCACCGAATATCCCGCGCCGGGCTGAAGCTCAGCCGAACCGCGCCGGGCGCCGCCTGGAACGTCCTTGCCACCAGCAGCCGGGCCGTCAGCCCGGCGCCCATCCGGGCGGCGCCATCTCGAATCCCTCGAAGCGGAAGGCCGGGCTGACGGTGCAGCCGACCAGCGTCCAGGCGCCGAGGCTTCGCGCCGCCTGCCAGCAGCCCGCCGGCACCAGGGCGAAAGGCCGCTCCCCGGCGCCGAGGTCAGGCCCGAGGCCGATCTCCTCGACGGCCCTGCCATCAGCCGAGAGGCCGAGCGCCAGGGCCGCGCCGGCATGCCAATGCCAGCCCTCGGCGGCATCGACCCGATGCCAGTGGCTTCGCTCCCCGGCGGCGAGAAGGTAGAGGATCGAGGTTCCCGCACCGCGCGCGCCATCCCCGGGCGCATCGCGCCAGGTCTCGCGGTAATGCCCGCCCTCGGGATGCGGGCGGAGGCCAAGCGCGGCGATCACCGCCGCAGCCTCCAGCCCCAGGTCGCGGAGGTTCAGCGGAAATTATCCTTGCCGGTGCGGATGGCGGCGAGGCGAGCCACGTCGTCGGCGCGGAGGAACGGGTTGGCGGCCTTCTCCTCGCCGATGGTTGTCGGCACGGTGGCGCGGCCGGCGGCACGCTCGGCCTTCACCTCGGCGGCGCGGGCCTGGAGGGCGGCGTTGTCCGGCTCGACGGTGAGGGCGAAGCGGGCGTTGCTCTCGGTGTATTCATGGCCGCAGCAGACGAGCGTCGCCTCCGGCAGGGCGGCGAGGGCTTCGAGGGAGTAGAACATCTGCGCCGCCGTCCCCTCCAGAAGCCGGCCGCAGCCGAGGGAAAAGAGCGTGTCGCCGCAGAGCAGCACGTCGCCCTCGGCGAAATGGAAGGCGATATGGCCGACGGTGTGGCCGGGCGTGTCGATCACCACACCCTTCGTCGCGCCGACCGCCACCGTCTCCCCGGGCTTGAGGGCGAGGTCGAGGGGCGGCAGGCGGTGGGCATCGGCGGCGGCGCCCACGACCTTGGCGCCGAAGCGGGCGCGGACCTCCTCGACGCCGTCGATATGGTCGCCATGATGGTGGGTCAGAAGGATGAGGTCGCAGCGCCCCCCTGCCGCCTCCAGCGCAGCGATCGCCGGCGCTGCCTCGCCCGGGTCGCAGACGGCGACGGTCCCGGTCGCCGCGTCGCGGAGCAGCCAGGCGTAATTGTCGGAGAGGCAGGGAATCGCAGTGGCCGAGACCGGCATGGCGGGGACCTCCTTCACGCTGCCCCGTGAACTCCGGGGCCGATTCGTCCTATATCCTCCCCATGCGCCACGAGGTCCACGGCCTGCGGGATTTCTATGCCACCCCGGCGGGGCTTGTCGCCGCGCGCCTGCTGCGCGAGCGGCTGCGCCTGGCCTGGCCGGACCTGCCGCGCGGGGCGGCGCTGCTCGGCCTCGGCTATGCCAGCCCCTTCCTGCGGATCTGGCACCGAGGCGGGGCGCGCTGTGTCAGCCTGCTGCCGCCGCATCTGCCGGAATGGCGCTGGCCGCGCAGCGCCCGCAGCCGCACCGCCATCGGCGAGGGCGAGGCCCTGCCCTTCCCCGACCTGTTCTTCGACCGCATCCTCCTGGTCCACGGGCTGGAGCATGCCGAGAATGGCCGCCGCCTGCTGCGCGAGGCCTGGCGCGTTCTGAAGGATGATGGCCGGCTGCTGATCGTGGCGCCCAACCGCCTCGGCCTCTGGGCGCATCTGGAGCGCACGCCCTTCGGCCATGGCGAGCCCTATTCGACGGGACAGCTGGAGCGTTTGCTGCGCCGCCAGCTTTTCGCGGTGACGCGGCGCGACTCGGCGCTTTTCATCCCGCCCTTCCGCACCCGCCTCCTGTTGCGCGGCGCGGGCGCCTGGGACCGGCTCGGCAGCCGGCTCTGCCCCGGCTTCGGCGGCGTCACGCTGATGGAGGCAACGAAGGATTTCTCGGAGCTGATCCCGGCCGGGGCGGTGCCCGCGGTGGGCCGGCGGCGGCGCGTCGTGGTGGCGGAGACGGCCTAGCAGCTTGTCGGATTCCCATCTGGCCTGAAATGGGCGAATCTGGCGGGCATGACAGGGTTCATTCCGTTCAGCCGCGAGCAGGCCTTTCTGCTGCCGCCGGATGCCAAGGACTGGTTGCCGGCGGACGACGTGGCGCACTTCGTAGTGGCGGCGGTGGACCGGGTGCCGCTCGGCGCCTTTGCGGTGCGGCCGATCCCGGGCGGCAAGGCGCAGTATCACCCGCGCCTGCTGCTGGCGCTGCTGATCTACTGCTATGCGAACGGCATCTTCTCCTCGCGGCGGATCGAGCGGGCGACCCACCGCGACATTGGGGTGCGCTACGTGGCGGCGAACCTGCACCCCGACCACGACACCATTGCCGCCTTCCGCCGGGCCAACCGCGCTGCCTTCGAGGCGGCCTTCCTGCAGGTGCTGCTGCTGGCGCGCGAGAGCGGCCTGCTGCGGCTCGGGACGGTTTCGATCGACGGCACCAAGCTCGACGCCAACGCCTCCAAGATCCGCTCGGTGCGGTATGACCGCGCCAAGGCGCTGCGCGTCAGGCTCGCTGCCGACATCACCGACCTGACCAACCGCGCCGAGGCGGCCGACGCTGAGGCCCAGCCCGACCCGCAGGCGCTGCCCGCTGAGATCGCCAGGCGCGAGGCGCTCAAGGCCAAGCTCGATGCCGCCTGCGCCCGGCTGGAGGCCGAGGCCCGTGCCGAAGCCGAGGCCGCCCGACCCGAGTATGACGCCAAGCGCGCCGCCTACGAGGCCAAGACGGGCCGGCGGGGCCGCCCGCCCAAGCCGCCCAAGGACGATCCGCCGCCCGAGCGGCAGTCCAACCTCACCGACCCCGACAGCGCGCTGATGCGCCGCTCCGACGCCCATGAGTACCGCCAGGCCTACAACGCCCAGGCTGTGGTCTGCGCCGAGGGCTCGCAGCTGATCCTCGCCACCGGCGTCGTCGCCACCTCGGCCGATGCGCCGAGCTTTGCCGCAACCATCCTCGGCATGGAGGGCGGCATCGGCCTGCCACAGACCGTCCTCGCCGACACCGGCTTCGCCTCAGGCGAGGCAGTTGCCGCCCTCGAGGCGCACGGGATCGAGCCGCTGGTCGCCATCGGCCGGACCCAGCCGCACCGCGCCTACGACTTCCGGCCGCCACCCCAGCCCAGGACGCCACGCCGCATCACCGAGCCCTGGCGCCTCGCCATGGTGGCCAAGCTCGAAACCCCTAATGCCAAAGCCCGCTACGCCCGTCGCAAGCAGACCGTCGAGCCCGTCTTCGGCACCATCAAGTCAGCCCTCGGCTTCACCCGCTTCCACCTCCGCGGCCTCGCCAAGGTCACCAGCGAGTGGACCCTCGTCGCCCTCGCCTACAACTGCCGCAGGCTCCACAACCTGCGGCTCGCAGCCTGATCGCGCCTCAACCCTCGGCCTGACACCAAGTGCAAATCCGACAGGCTGCTAGTGTCCTGATCTCGACATCCTGCGGATTTCGCTCTCAGTCCAGTCGCCATTATTTCAGTGGCCTGCTTATTCACGAAGCCGTGGGTAAACCCGCGAACTTCGCGGGCAGGACACTAGCGGCCAATCACCGGCCGCTTGCAGGATCACGGACCGGTCTTTCCGGCACGCGAATTGCAGCTGCCGGGCGATACGCAAGCCCGGGGTTTCCGCATGTCCTTTTCCCGCCGCGCCCTTCTCGGCGCTTCTGGCCTCGCCCTCGCGCCCAATGATTGGGCAGTCGCACCGGCCGCCGCCCAGGCCGAGCGCGTGATCCGCTATGGCATCTCCATGGCCGATATCCCGCAGACGACCGGCCAGCCCGATCGCGGAGCCGGCGCCTACCAGTTCACCGGCCATACGATCTATGACCCACTCGTCGCCTGGGAGATGGACGTCGCCGACCGGCCCGGAAAGCTGGTCCCCGGCCTCGCCACGACTTGGCAGGCCGATCCGGCCGACCGCACGAAATGGGTCTTCCGGTTGCGCGAGGGCGTGCGCTTCCACGACGGCTCGGGTTTCGACGCCGATGCGGTGATCTGGAATTTCGAGAAGGTGCTGAACCCGCAGGCGCCGCATTTCGACAACCGGCAGGCAGCGCAGGTCCGCCCCCGCCTGCCCAGCGTCGCCAGCTGGCGGAAGCTCGACGCCATGACGGTCGAGGTCACCACCAAATCCGTCGACAGCATCTTTCCCTACCAGATGCTCTGGTTCCTCATCTCCTCGCCGGCGCAGTACGAGAAGCTCGGGCGGAGCTGGGAAAGGTTCGCCGCCGAGCCCTCCGGCACCGGCCCCTTCCGCCTGGCGAAGCTGACGCCGCGGGCGAGCGCCGAGCTGGCGCGCAACACCGGCTACTGGGATCCCAAGCGCATCCCGAAGGCGGACCGCGTCATCCTGGTCTGCGCGCCGGATGCGGTGACGCGGACCAATGCCTTGCTGACCGGGCAGGTCGATTTCATCGAGACGCCGGCGCCGGACCTGGTGCCGCGCCTGAAGCAGTCCGGCGCGCGGATCATCGAGAACGTCACGCCGCATGTGTGGAACTACCATCTGAGCCTGTTGGAGAACTCGCCCTGGCGCGACATCCGGCTGCGCAAGGCGGCCAACCTCGCCATCGACCGCGACGGGGTGGTGGCGCTGATGAACGGGCTGGCGAAGCCCGCCGTCGGCGTGGTCGATCCCTCCTCGCCCTGGTTCGGCAACCCGAGCTTCAAGATCCGGCACGATCCGGCCGAGGCGCGGCGGCTGCTGGCGGAGGCCGGCTTCTCGCCGCGCAACCCGCTGAGGACGCGCTTCCTCGTCGCCACGGGCGGCAGCGGGCAGATGCTGTCGATGCCGATGAACGAGTACATCCAGCAGAGCTGGCGCGAGGTCGGCATCGCGGTGGAGTTCGAGCCTGTCGAGCTGGAGGTGCTCTACACCTGCTGGCGCCAGGGCGCAGCCGGCGAGCTGGCGCGGAACGTCACCGCCAACAACGTCGCCTATGTGACGAGCGACCCGCTCTATGCGCTGATCCGCTTCTTCCACTCGAAGCAGATCGCCCCGACCGGGGTGAACTGGAGCCATTACCGCGATGCGGAGATGGACCGGCTGATCGAGACCGCGATGCAGACCTTCGACCCCGCCGAGGTGGACCGGCTGATGGCCAAGGTCCACGAGAAGGCGGTGGACGAGGCGCTGCTGGTCTTCGTCGTCCACGACACCAACCCGCATGCCGCGACGAGCAAGGTGCGCGGCTACACCCAGGCGCAGCACTGGTTCCAGGACCTCACCACGCTGGCGTAACCACGCCATCGCGAAGCCCGGAGCGGCAGCGGCCGTGCCAGCGTGATCCCTCGCCGCACCCGAAGCGGCGGGGGAGAGGAAACCCATGGCAGACCCCATCATCGGGCGCCGCTCGCTCGGCGCGCTCGCCGGCGCGCTCGCGGCCGGCGCCGCCATTCCGGCCCAGGCCCAGCGCGGCTACGACCGCGGCGCCGCGCCGACCCGCTACCCCGATGCCGACATCGTCGCCATCGACCCGAAGCGCTTCACCGCGAAGCTCGGCAACACCACCATCCGCCGCCTCGGCACCGGCTATGGCTGGGCCGAGGGGCCGGCCTGGCACGCCACCGGCCGCTTCCTGATCTGGTCCGACATCCCGAACGACGAATGCCTGCGGCTGGTCGAGGAAGACCAATCGGTGCATCGGCGCTTCCGCAGCCCCTCCGGCTTCTCCAACGGCAATACCTTCGACCGCGAGGGGCGGCAGATCGCCTTCCGCCACTTCCACCGCGACGTTCTGCGCTACGAGCCGGACGGCAGCACCACCGTGCTCGCGGCGCGCGGCCCCGACGGCGCCTTCAATGCGCCGAACGATGGCGTGGTGCATCCGCAGGACGGCGCGATCTGGTTCACCGACCCGGGCTATGGCGCGCTGATGAACTACGAGGGTCAGCGCGTCCCCGAATCCGCCAACAGCCCCCGCCCCTTCATCAAGGAAGCGATCTACCGCATCGACGCGCAGACCGGGCAGGTGGCGAAGGTCGCCGACGAGCCCTTCAAGCCGAACGGCCTCTGCTTCTCGCCCGACTACCGCCGCCTCTACGTCGCCGACAGCGGCAAGTCCCACTACGAGGCGGCGAAGAACATCATCTGGATGTTCGACGTTGACGGGCCGCGCCTCTCCAATCCGCGCACCTTCTGCGACATGGATCTCAACGGGAAGTCGGGCTTCGGCGACGGCCTCCGCTGCGACGAGCAGGGCAATGTCTGGGTCGGCGCCGGCTGGGTCGGCGACGGCTACGACGGGGTGCATGTCTTCGCCCCCGACGGCCAGCGCATCGGGCAGATCAGGCTGCCGGAGATCTGCGCCAATCTCTGCTTCGGCGGCGCGCGGCGGAACCTTCTCTATATGACGGCGAGCCAGTCGCTCTACATGGTGCCGGTGGAGACCAAGGGGGCGCATTTCTGCTGAAAGGCTTGCAGGGGCTCTGCCCCTGCACCCCGCCGGGGGGAAAGCTTCCCCCCGGGCCCCGCCGCGAGTTTACACCCGCTCCAGGCACATCGCGACGCCCATGCCGCCGCCGATGCAAAGCGTCGCCAGGCCGCGCTTGGCCTCGCGCCGCTGCATCTCGAAGAGCAGCGTGTTGAGCACGCGCGCGCCGCTGGCGCCGATCGGGTGGCCGAGGGCGATGGCGCCGCCGTTGACGTTCACCTTCGAGGTGTCCCAGCCGAGGTCCTTGTTCACCGCGCAGGCCTGCGCCGCGAAGGCCTCGTTCGCCTCGATCAGGTCGAGCGTCGAGATGTCCCAGCCCGCCTTCTGCAGCGCCTTGCGGCTCGACGGGATCGGCCCCGTGCCCATGATCGAGGGATCGACGCCCGCCGTTGCCCAGGAGGCGATGCGCGCCAGCGGGGTGATGCCGCGCTTGCGCGCCTCCTCGGCCGACATCACCACCAGCGCCGCGGCGCCGTCGTTGATGCCGCTCGCATTGCCCGCCGTCACCGTGCCGTCCTTGCTGAAGGCCGGCCGCAGCTTCTGCAGCACCTCGAGCGTGGTCTCGGGCTTCGGGTACTCGTCGTCGGAGATCGTCACCTCGCCCTTCCGCGTCTTCACCGTCACCGGGGCGATCTCGTCGCGGAAGCGCCCGGCCTTCATCGCCTCGCCCGCCTTGCGCTGCGAGGCGGCGGCGAACTCGTCCTGCTGTTCGCGGGTGATCTGGTACTTCTGCGCGACGTTCTCGGCGGTCGTGCCCATGTGGTAGCCGTGGAAGGCATCCCACAGCCCGTCCTTGATCATGGTGTCGACGAGCTGGAGGTCGCCCATCTTCTGCCCGGCGCGGAGCTGCTGGGCGTGCGGCGCCTGGGTCATGCTCTCCTGGCCGCCGGCGACAACGATGCTCGCATCGCCGGTCGCGATCTGCTGCGCCGCCAGCGCCACCGCCCGGAGGCCGGAGCCGCAGAGCTGGTTGATGCCGAAGGCGGTCCGCTCGACCGGGATGCCGGCGGCGACGGCGGCCTGGCGGGCCGGGTTCTGCCCGGCGCCCGCGGTCAGGATCTGGCCGAGGATGACCTCGTCCACCTCCTCAGGCCGCACGCCGGCCCGCTCCATCGCCGCCTTCAGCGCGATGGTGCCGAGCGCATGCGCCGGCAGGCTGGCAAAGGCCCCGGAGAAACTGCCGACCGGCGTGCGCGCCGCGGCGGCAATGACGATATCGGTCATATCTGGCTTCCCTAACCCGTTTTATGCAATCCGGCGCAGTCTGAACCCACACCGGCCCTGGCTACAAGCCGAGCCCCGAGAGCCAGCGTCGCAGCGGTCGCCACAGCGCCTCCTCGGCCCCCTGCCCGGCCACCATGCCGATATGGCCGGCCGCCGCCCCATGCACCAGGGCTCCCGGCAGCGCCCCGGCCAACGCCAGGGCCGAGGCCGGCGGCACGATCCGGTCGCGCGACGGAATGGCGAGGAAGCTGGGCATGGCGAGCTGCCGCGGCTCCACCGCCTCGCCGGCGATGCGCCATTCGCCCCGCGCCGGCGCATTCGCCCCATACCATTGGCCGAGCACCTCCCGCGCCACCGGCGCGGCCAGCGCGATGCCGTCGTTCAGCCAGTCTTCCAGCGCGACGAAGCGCCGGGCCCGCGGGCTGTCCGGGTCGAGCGCCGCGAAGCCGCGGTATTTCCCGGCGACGGCGAAGGGATCCAGCGCGGCGAAGAGCGCCTGGAGAACGTCGACCGGCATGGCCCCCGTCGCCGCCAGCAGCGGCTCCAGACCCGGCAGCAGCGCACCGAGCGATCGCGCCCGGCCCGCATCCTCCGCCCAGAAATCCCACGGCGTCGCCAGCAGGCCGAGCGCCCGCACCCGTTCCGGCCGGCGCTGGGCCGCGGCCATCGCCAGCAGCCCGCCCATGCAGTACCCGACCAGCACCACCGGCTCTCCGGCCGCAGCCAGCGCCCGCTCCAGCCGCCCGGCGACATAGTCGGTGAGGGCGAAGCGTCGCTCGACAGGGCCGGGCTCGCCCCAGTCGAGCAGCAGCACCCTGAGCCCCTGCCCGGCCAGGAAGCGGAGCATGGAGGCCTCCGGCATCAGGTCGAGGATATCCGCCCGGTTCACCAGCGAGGGCACGACGAGGACCGTAGGCCCCTCGCCGCCATAGTCGAGCAGCCGGCTGCCGCCCTCGGCCCAGGGCACCGACAGCGCCGGCGCCTCCCGCTGCCAGGGATGCCGGCGATAGGCGCGGATCCCGACGAGCAGCGCGGCATCCTCTCGGTCGAGCGCGCGCCAGACGGCGCGGGCGAAGGCCTCAGGCGGGTGGCCGGCGGCGGCGAGCCGGCCGGCGAGGCTCTCCAGCGCCGGCCTCGAGCGCGGCCACCCTGGCTTCGAGCTCGGCGATCCGGGCAAGGAGGCCAGCGGCAACGCCGTCATCGCCAGCCACCGCCGCATCCCCAGCAGGCCGAGATGCAGCGGCAGCGGCCGTGGCCCCCGCCTCACGCGGCGCGCCCCCGGGCCATTCCCTTGGCCATCCGGCCAGCACCAGCCGCCAGGCCGCCATCATGTCGGCATCCGCGGAGAGCGCCGTGACCTCCTCCTGCCAAAGCCCGATCCATTCCTCCGCCAGCCGGTCGAGCCCGTCCCCTCCCGCCATGCCGCATCCCCGCGCGCGATTGTGTGCAATGCAAAAACCCGCTTCCGCGCGGGCCATTCGGGCGTGCTACGCTGTCCGGCCTTTCACGCAAGAGCCGCATCGGAAACGCCATGGCCGACAGCACCGCCCGCGCCGAACCTGCGCCCGAGCTTCCCGCCGCCCCTCCGGTGGTGGTGAAGAAATATGCCAACCGCCGCCTCTACAACACGGAGTCCTCGAGCTACGTCACCCTGGAAGACCTGGCCGGAATGGTCCGGCAGGGCCGCGACTTCGTGGTCTACGACGCTAAATCGGGCGAGGAGATCACGCGTTCCGTCCTTACCCAGATCATCGTCGAGGAAGAGTCCAAGGGCCGCAACCTGCTGCCCGAGGGCTTTCTTCGCCATCTCATCGGTTTCTACGGCGACAGCCTACAGACCGTGCTGCCCCGCTACCTCGACGTGGCGATGAACGGCTTCGCACGCCAGCAGTCGCAGATGCGCCGTTCGATGGAACAGGCGATGGGGGGCTTCATGCCTTTTCCAAGCATCGAGGAAGTGAGCAAGCAGAACATGGCGATGATGGAGCGGGCGATGAGCCTCTTCTCGCCTTTCCGTCCCAGCGACGCGCCGCACGGCACCGGCCAGGCCCCGGGGCACGGCCCCTCCGGTCAAACCATTGAATCCCTGAAGGCCGAGGTCGAATCCCTGCGCCAGCAACTGACCGAATTGCAACGCGGCAAGACGGACTCCTCGCGCTCCGGGTGAATCGGACCGTTCTGCCTCCATCACGCGTTCGTCACGCGCTGCGGTGGAACGGGGACCATCCCACGGCATTGCCCAAGGTGAGACAACCACGGGCTCCGAGGGATACAATATGCCAGCCAGCACCGAAACCGGTACGCCGCGCCCCGCTGCCGCCAAGATGGGTCAGCGGGCCAATGCGGCGGATCGCCATGTCGGCGCCCGGATCCGGGAGAGGCGGGTGATGATGGGCCTCTCCCAACAGCAACTCGCCCGGATGATCGGGGTTACCTATCAGCAGGCTCACAAATATGAGCGCGGCCTGAATCGCATCTCCGCCGGCCGCTTGTTCGAGATCGCCCAGGTGCTGAACGTCGCCGTCTCCTGGTTCTTCGAGGGCCTGGCCGATGAGAGCGAGCCGAGCGAGATCTCCCCGCGTCAGCGCATGTGCCTGGAACTGGCCCGCAATTTCGCGCTGATCGACAACGAGAAGCACCAGGAGGCGCTGAGCCAGATGGCCCGGGCCCTGGCCGCCCAGAGTCTGGCCGAGAACCCGGAGCGCGAGCTGGCCGTTGAGACGGAAGAGCGCCACTGAGGCGCCTTCTCTCCGGCTTGAGGTAGCTTGCTGATCGTGTCGAGGCGTCCGCCTGCCCCCCCGCTCCTGCGTCCGCGGAAGCGCAATTCCTGGATGGCCCCGGCCGGCTTGGTGCTGGCCCTGGCCGGGCTGGCAGGCGGCGTCACGATCGGCATCGGCCTGCGGGCGCCGCCGCGTCCCGCGGCGCCCGTGGCAAGCCTCGCGCCGGCTCCCCAGCCGGCCCCGCCTCCGGTGGCGCCGGCCCCCACCTCCACCCCTGCCGCTCCTTCGGCAGCCGATGCCGCTGCCCTCCGGGCCGATGTTGCCGCCGAGCAGGCCCGGCTCGACAGCTTGCGCCAAGCCCGCGCCACGGCGGAGGCGGAGCTGGCCACGCTGCGCCAGGGCCGCGCTTCGGCCGAAGCCGAGCTGGCGACCCTGCGTCAGGCCCGCACCGCCGCCGAGGCGGAGCTCGCCGCGCTTCGCCGCGACCTCGCCTCTGGTCGGCGCGACCTTGCCGCAGCCCAGCCGCCCACGCCACAGATACTCGCCCCACCGCCCCGGCCGCTCCGCCTGCCGGAGACGGTGGCCGCCGCGCCCGGCCAGCCGCGCGTCTACATCCATCTCCGCGCCGGTTCCTCGGCCGCCGCCAACGCTGCGGCCGAGCTGGCCCCGCAGCTCCGCGAGGCCGGCTTCGACCTCGGGGAGCCGCGCGTCGTCACCGCCACCCCCTCGCAGCGCGTCGTCCGCTACTTCCATGGCGAGGATGCGCCGGCCGCCGCCCGCCTCGCCGGCCGCCTCGGGCGAGGCTGGGCGATCCAGGACTTCCGCAATTTCGAGCCGGCGCCAAGCACCGGCATGCTGGAGATCTGGCTCCCCGACCGGTAGCGGCCCATCCTCCCGGCCTGCCGGACGCCGCGCTGCCCGGTGGCGCCTGCCCGGTGGCGCCTGACTAGCGCCCTTCCTCGACAGCCATGGCAGCCCGGCGCCAGACTGCGCCGCCCCGACCACCGCGCCAGGACAGCCATGAACCCCGACACCCGCCGCAAGCTCGCCGAGGTCAGCACCGCAACCCTCACCACCGCGCTGTTCAAGCACGGCTTCCGCAACCTGTTCCTGCAAGGGCCGCAGCTGGTGAACCCGGCGGCGCCACGGCTGGTCGGACCGGCCTACACGCTGCGCTACATCCCGGCGCGGGAGGATCTCGACACGCTCGACGCCTTCCTCGACCCGGACCATCCGCAGCGCAAGGGTGTGGAGGAATGCCCGCCCGGCAGCGTCTTCGTCATCGACAGCCGCGGCGACCCCAGGGCGGCCAGCGCCGGCGGCATCCTGCTCACCCGGCTGATGACGCGCGGCGCCGCCGGCGCCATCACCGATGGAGGCTTCCGCGACACGCCGGAGATCGCGGAGATGCCCTGGCCGGTCTATCACGCCGCGCCAAGCGCCCCGACCAACCTGATCCGCCACCACGCCGTCGACCTCAACCTGCCGATCGCCTGCGGCGAGGTGCCGGTCTATCCCGGCGACATCATGGTGGGCGATGGCGAGGGCGTGGTCTGCATCCCCGCGCATCTGGCCGACCAGGTGGCGCAGGAGGCCCATGAGCAGACGGTCGGCGAGGACTTCGTGCAGGAGCGCGTTGCCGCCGGCCACACCATCCGCGGCCTCTACCCGATGACCGACCCGAAGAACCGGGAGCTCTTTGCCGCCTGGCGGAAGGAACAGGGGCGTTAGAGCCTTCCTGGCCTGCTCGAAAGCCGGTCTTCGGTGGGCGCCAGGGCCTCGCTGCTCCCTGCGCTCAGAGCGACATCGGAGGCTGCAGGTGGCGCATCGCGCCGCTTGCGGTCCGAACTTTCCCGAGCCTCCCGTGTTCGCCCTTGCCTGCGCTGACTGCCGGAGGCACCGATGGCCCAAAGGTTGAACACTCCACCCCGGCAGGGCCCTGGCCGAGCCGCCACGCCTTGAGCGGCGCGAGCTTCCCGGCCTCCCTCGCCCGACTGCTGCCCCGCGCCATGGACTGGCGCATCCCCCTCGCCCTCGCCGCCACCTATGCAAGCTTCGGCTCCGGCCCGGCCGGCGCGCGGGCGGCGCTCGATACGCTGCCGCCGCTGCTCCTCGTCGGCATTCGCGGCATCGTGGCGGGGGCGGTCCTCTATCTCTGGTCGCGTGCCTCCGGCGGACCTCGCCCGACCCGCCGCCACTGGCTGGCCGCGCTTGGGATCGGCCTGCTGATCCTCGTCTTCGGCGCCGGGGGCGGCACCTTCGGCCAGAAGACCGTGCCCTCCGGCATCGCCGGGGTGATGTCCGCCCTGCTGCCGATCGTCGCCGCCTGCCTCGGCTACCTGCTCTTCCGTGAGCGCCCGGCCCGACGCGCCCTGATCGGCCTGGTGATCGGCATCGCAGGCCTCGGGCTGCTGCTCCGGCCTGGAGCCGATCTCGATCTCTTCGGCGTCACGCTGCTGATCGCCAGCCAGTGCGCCTGGGCGCTCGGCGCGGTGCTGGCGCCGCGCGCCGGCCTGCCGGACGACCCGCGCCTGGCGGCCGGGATGGAGCTGCTCTGCGGCGGCGCCGTCCTGCTCCTCGCGGCCGGCCTGATGGGGGACGTGACCGGGCTCGATTGGCATGCCGTCTCGACGCAATCCTGGCTCGGCCTCTGCTGGCTGATCCTCACCGCCGTGGTCGGCTTCACCGCCTTCGGCTTTCTCGCGGCCAATGTGACGTCCTCGGTGGCGACCACCTTCTCCTATGTGAACCCGGTGGTGGCGCTGGGGCTGGGCTGGCTGCTCTTCGCCGAACCCCTCACCTGGCAGGCGATGCTGGCCACGGCCGTCGTCGTCGTCGGCGTCTGCCTCATTGTCTCCGCGAAATCGGAGGCGCAGACGACGGCGCAGCACCCGATGACCTCGGGCCATGGCCATCGCCGCTTCATCGTGAGCACGCCGCTGTCGCCGGACGGCCCAGCCCCGGCCGGGTCGAGGCGGATCACCAAAGCCGGGCCGTGACCGCTGCGAGGCGGCAGCGCTCACCCCCGGCGCAGGCCGTCGGCCACCAGCGTCGCGCCGGCGACGGCGAGCAGGATGCAGAGGCCCGGCCAGACCGCCTGCATCGGCGCGGAGAAGACCATCTCCTGGGCGTTGGACAGCATGTTGCCCCAGCTCGGCGCGGGCGGTTGGATGCCCAAGCCCAGGAAGCTCAGCGTGCTTTCGGCGAGGATTGCCCCGGCGACGGCGAGCGCCGCGGCGACGCCGATGGGCCCCGCGATATTCGGCAGCACGTGGCGCAGCAGCACCCGCGCCTCGCTGGCGCCCGAGACGCGCGCTGCCGCCACGTAGTCGAGCGAGAGCTGGGTCAGCGCCGCCGCCCGCGCCAGCCGGGCGGTGCCGACCCAGCCGAAGGCGACGAGGATCACGACGATGCGGAGAATGTCGAAGGCGGCCTCGCCGCGCGGCAGGCCGAAGCGCCCGGTATCGACCGCCGCCAGCACGACGAGCAGCGGCAGCGCCGGCAGGGCCAGCAGCCCATCGGCCAGCCGCATCAGCACGGCATCGGCCCAGCCGCCGCGCCACGCGGCGAGCAGGCCGACCGCCGTGCCGAGGCCCGTCGCGCCGATCGCCACCGCAAGCCCGACGCTGAGCGAAACCCGCGCGCCATGCAGCAGCCGCAGCAGGAGGTCCCGCCCCAGTTCGTCGGTGCCGAGTGGGTGGGCGGCGGTGGCCTCGCCGTAGCGCGCCAGCAGGTCGGGGCTGAAGGGGTCGGCGCCGAGCCAGCCCTGCGCCCAGCCCGCGCCCGCCGCCCCGAGCCCGAGCAGGCCGAGCAGCAGCAGCCCCAGCGCCAGCCGCATCAATGCGCCAGCCGCGGATCGATCAGCCGCTGCACGCAATCGGCCGCGAGTGTCGCCAGCATCGTCACCAACGCCGCCAGCAGCAGGGCAAGCAGCGCCAGGTTGTAGTCGTTGCCCATGATGCTGTCATAGATCAGCTTGCCCATCCCCGGCCGGGCGAAGATCGTCTCGGTCACCAAAGCGCCGGAGACGAGGCTGCCGGCATCGAGCGCCGCAACGGTCACCACCGGGATCGCCGCATTGGGGAAAGCATGGCCCCAGACCACCTGCCGCTCCGGGAGGCCCTTCATTCGCGCCGTGCGGATATAGGGCTGCGCCATCTCCTGCCGCATGGCGGCGAGGCTGTGCCGCGCATAGGCGGCGACGTTGACGAAGGCGAGCGTCGCCACGGGCAGCAGGAGGAAGCGCGCCGCCTCGGCGAGGCTGCCGCCCTCTCCCGTCCCGCCCGCCGGGAGCCAGCCGAGTTCGACGGCGAAGAGGATGACCAGGAGAATGCCGAGCCAGAAGCCTGGAAGGGATTGCGCCAGCAGCGCCAGGCCATCGGCGAGCGCGCCCATGCCCCGCCGTGTCGCACCCAGCACGCCGAGCGCGATGCCGATTCCGGCCGAAAGCAGCAGCGCCCAGCCGAGCAGCACCAGGGTGGAGCGCAGCGCCGGCCAGAGCACCGCTGTCGCCGGCAGGGCGTAGAGGCGGGAGAAGCCGAATTCGCCCCGCAGCACGGCAGCCGCCCAGGCGAGATAGCGTTCGGCGAGCGGGCGGTCGAGGCCGTGCAGCGCGCGCAGGCGCGCGGCGTCGGCGGCCGTCAGCCGCGGGTCGGCCGCCATGGCGAGGTCGAGCGGATCGCCTGGCATCAGCCCCATCGCCAGCCAGACCAGCGCGGAGAGGATGGCAAGCACCACCCCGATCTGCACCAGCCTGCCGGCGATGAGGCGCAGCATGGCAACTCCCCGTCAGGCCGGGCGAAGGCTCCCCGCGGATTAACCGCCGCGGGTTTCCTTGATCGCGGCCTTCGCCGCATTGACCATCAGCCCGACCTCGTTGCCGCCGACGGTCACGAGCTTGAAGCCCATGTCGATCATCTTCTTCGCGTATTTCGGCGAGGAATTATGCAGCCCCGCCGCGATGCCGCGCTTCGAGGTTTCCTTGATGAGCCGCTCGTAGATCTTCAGGATTTCCGGCTCCTCGCGGTCGAGGATCGCCGGCATGCCGAGCGACAGGCCGAGATCGGAGGGGCCGACATAGATCGCGTCGATCCCCGGCACGTCGAGGATGGCCTCGAGGTTGTCGAGCGCCGTCTGCGTCTCGATCATCGGGATCACGAGGATCTCGTCATTCGCGGTCTTCTGGTAGCCGCCCGCCTCGCCATAGACGCCGGCGCGGATCGGGCCGTTGCTGCGGGTGCCGCGCGGCGGATACTTGGAGTACTGGACGAGCTGGCGCGCCTCGGCCTCGGTGTTCACCATCGGGCAGATGACGCCATAGGCGCCGGCATCCAGCACCTTGCCGATGATGCCCGGCTCGTTCCACGGCACGCGGACCATCGGCAGCACGCCCGAGGGCTGCATGCCCTGGAAGCAGGCGACGCAGGAAAGGTAGTCCTGCACGCCGTGCTGCATGTCGACGGTGACGCTGTCCCAGCCGGCCTGGCTGTACATCTCGGCGCTGAAGGCGTTCGGAATGGCGAGCCAGCCATTCACCACGGCCTTGCCGGCCTGCCATGCTGCCTTGACCTTGTTGGGCATCGTTTCCCCCTTGGGAGTCCATAATCGGGATGGCGACGCTAGGCGCGGGCCGCGGGGGCGTCAACGCGCGGCGGACGTCGCGAATTAGCATTGATCCGTGCGGGGATGCGCCTCGCCACCAGCCGGTCCCGTGGCGGCGGTTGCCGGGGCTCGGCTGCTGCGCCGCCTCAAGCCTTGAGGTCTCGATGCCGCTCTCTGGACGCCGTCGCCCGGCCCCGGCACCCTGGCCGGCATGCCCGACTGGACCGTCACTTCCGAAACCGGCCGCCTGACCGACGTGCTGGTCTGCGCCCCCGACCACTACCGCTGGCTGCCGACCAACAGCATCGCCCGCCGGACGCTCGCCGGCGGCGGCGAGGCCGACCTCCAGGGCCTGCAATCCCAGCACCGTGAACTGGTTGCGGCGCTGGAGCAGGGCGGCGCCACCGCCCATCACCTGCCGCCCGAGCCGCATCTGCCCTACATGGCCTATACCCGCGACAGCGTGGTGGTGACGCATCGCGGCCCCGTCCTCTGCCAGCTGGAGCGGCCGCAGCGTCGCGGCGAGTATGCCGCGCTTATCGACTGGCATGGCGGGCACTTCTGGCGGAAATCCTCGGCCGGGACGCTGGAGGGGGGCGATGTCCACATCCTCCGCCCCGGCCTCGCGCTGGTCGGCGCCTCTGGCGGCCGCACCGATCTCGACGGGGCGGAGCAGCTGGCCTTCTGGCTGCGCGCCGAGGGCTGGGAGGTGCGCATCCAGCCCTTCGACGAGCATTTCCTGCATCTCGACGTGCTGTTCTGCCTGGCCGCGCCCGGCCTCGCCGTCGCCTGCCTGGACGTGCTGCCCGATGACTTCATCGCCTGGTTGACGGAGCGGGGCATCGCCTGCCTGCCCGTGCCCTACCGGGCGGCGATGCAGCTTGGCTGCAACATCCTTTCCCTCGGCGAAGAGCGCGTGATATCGGCAGCCGAGAGCCGCGACCTCAATGCCGCGCTGCGGGCGGAGGGGCTCACCGTGCTCGACCCCGCCCTTTCGCTCTTCACCGCCGGCGGCGGCGGCCCGCATTGCCTGACCTGCCCGCTGCACCGGGCCGAGGAAACCCCATGAATACCATCGCCCCCCGCCCCGTGGATGCCGTCATCGCCGCCCTGCGCGATCTCATCGGGGACCGCCTTTCGACCGCCCAGGCGGTGCGCGAGCAGCACAGCCGCGGCGAGGACCAGACGCCGCCCACCCTCCCCGATGCCGTCGCCTTCCCCGAGAGCACGGAGGAGGTCAGCCGCATCCTGGCCCTCTGCCACCAGCACGGCGTCCCCCTCGTCGCCTTCGGCGCCGGCACCAGCCTCGAAGGGCATGTGAACCCGGTGCGGCGGGGCATCTCGCTCGACCTGTCGCGGATGACGAACATCCTCGAGGTCAATGGCGAGGACATGGACTGCCTGATCGAGCCCGGCGTCACCCGCCATCAGCTCAATGACTACCTGCGCGACCAGGGCATGTTCTTCCCGGTCGATCCGGGCAGCCATTGCACCATCGGCGGCATGTGCGCGACGCGGGCCAGCGGCACCTGCGCCGTGCGCTACGGCACCATCCGCGAGAACGTCCTCGGCCTCGAGGTGGTGCTGGCCGATGGCCGCGTCATCCAGACCGGCGGGCGGGCCCGCAAGGCGGCGAACGGCTACGACCTGACGCGGCTCTTCATCGGCTCCGAGGGCACGCTCGGCGTCATCACCAGGATCAGGCTGCGCCTGCACGGCATCCCGGAGGCGATGTCGGCGGCGGTCTGCCAGTTCCCCGACCTGAAATCGGCGGTGGAGACCACCATCGCCACCATGCAGGCCGGCATTCCCGTCGCCCGGATCGAGCTGCTGGATGCCGACCAGATGCAGGCCTGCATCAGCTACTCGAAGCTCGAGGGCTACCGGGCGACGCCGACCCTCTTCCTCGAATTCCACGGCAGCCCGGCGGCGGTGCAGGAGCAGGCCGAAACGGTGGAGGCCATCGCCACCGAGATGGGCGGCGAGGGCTTCGCCTGGGCCACGGACGCTGAATCGCGCAACCGGCTGTGGAAGGCGCGGCACGACGCCTACTGGGCGGCCGTCGCGCTGATCCCCGGCTATCGTGCCATCACCACCGATGTTTGCGTGCCGATCTCGCGCCTCGCCGAGGCGATCCTCGGCGCCAAGGCCGATGCGGTGGCGGCGGGCGCCACCACCTGCATCGTCGGCCATGTCGGCGACGGCAATTTCCACCAGGTCATCCTCTACGATCCGAACGATCCGCAGGGCCACGAAAAGGCCTGGGAGATCGACCGCAAGATCGTGGCGCGCGGCCTGGCGCTGGGGGGAACCTGCTCCGGCGAGCATGGCGTGGGCCTCGGCAAGCGCGAATTCCTGGAGCAGGAGCACGGGCCGGAGGCGCTGGCGCTGATGCGCGGCATCAAGGCGGGCTTCGACCCCAAGGGCATCCTCAACCCGGGCAAGCTGTTCCGGAACTAAGCTTCGAGTTCAAAGGGTAGGAAACGTGCCGCCAATCCGCGGCCCCGCAGTGCCGATCCTGGCGCTGACGCTCGGCCATGTCTTCTCCAACGCCGTTCGCACCTTGCCGGCGCTGGCCGCCGACGTGCTGCAACGCGACCTCGGCCTCTCGCCGGACGGCCTCGCCGCCGTCACCGGGGCCTTCGCGCTGACCTTCGCCCTTTGCATGGTGCCGGTCGGGGTGGGGCTGGACCGCTTCGGCGTCCGCCGCACCGCGCTCACCGTGCTGGCGATCGCCGCCGCCGGGGCGCTGCTCGCCGCCACGGCGACGAGTGCGGCCGGCATGCTGGTCGCCCAGGTCGTGCTCGGCATCGGCTGCTCGGGGATGCTGATGGGGCCGATGACCTTCGCCGCCCGCGGCGTGCCGCCGGCGCGCTTCGCCCTCTGGTCCGGCATCATCCTCACCGTCGGCAATACCGGGATGCTGCTTTCCGGCAGCCCGCTCGCCTGGCTGGTTGATGCGCAGGGCTGGCGGGCCGGCTTCCTCGCCACGGCGGCGCTGGCGGTGCTGGCGATGCTCGCCGTCGCGCTGACGGTGCATCACCCGCCCCCGGAGCGCGGCGGGCGCCGCTCGCTGCTTCAGGATGCTGGTGAGGTCGTCGCCATCGCCGCTTCGCCCGTGCTCCGGCCGCTGATGGTCTTCAGCTTCGCCAGCCTGGCCGTGGTGCTCGGGCTGCGCGGGCTTTGGGGCGGGCCCTGGCTGATGGAGGCGAAGGGCCTCACCCGCATCGAGGCCGGGCATGTCCTCTCGCTCTGCGCGCTCGCGCTCACCGTTTCCCCCGTCATCTGCGGTTGGGCGGAGCGGCGGATCGGCCGGCCGGTGCTGATGCTGGCCGCGAGCCATTACGCCGTGGCCGGGCTGATCCTCGCGCTGCTGGCCGGGCGCGGCCTGCCGCCGGCCTGGGACGCGGCGATCTTCGCGCTGATTGGCGCGGTGATCTCGGTGCAGTCGGTGGTCTTCGGCCAGGTTCGCGCCGCGGTGCCGCCGGAGCGTGCGGGGCGGGCGCTTTCGGCGGTGAACATCGCCTTCTTCGGGGGCGCGGCGGTAATGCAGGCGGTCTCGGGCCTCGCCGCCGCCTGGGCCGGGGTGGGCGCGGCACTGGGGAGCTTCGCCGTCGCGCTGATCCTTTGCACCAGCGGCTTCCTCCTGCTGCGCCGAAAAGCCTAGCCTCGGGTCCTGCTCAGGAGCCCCCTCCCCGCCCTCGACGACAGGCCGGGGCGCCCTCGCCGTGCTCGCGCAGCGTTGAGGCAGCCTCTCCCGATACCGTGATGCTTCCGCACCAGGTTGCAGATCATCACATTTCGTCACCGGCAGCCCGCCCTCCCCCGCCTGGTGCCGGTCAGGGCGAAGGGCGCGGCGGTTCCGGCGGATGGCGGGGCGGATGGCCGTTACAGTTCGGACAGACTGCTTCCGCGCGGATGGCCGCTATTCGAGGAATTCATCTGGTCCCGGGTGGGACGCCCTGGTATCGCCAGCGGCTCCGATCCGGATGACCTGCATGATGCGCCGCCTCCCCGCCGCTCTCCTGCTCACCATGCTTGCCCTGCCCGCCGAGGCCCAGTTCGGGCCCCAGGGCCCGCCGGCCGTCGGCGTCATGCCGGCGAACCGCCAGCCGGTGACCGAGAGCACCGAGTTCACCGGTCGGATCGAGGCGGTGAACCGCGTCGAGATCCGCGCCCGCGTCACCGGCTTCCTCCAGGAGCGCGCCTTCACCGAGGGCCAGGAGGTGAAGGCCGGCGAGGTGCTGTTCCGCATCGAGAAGCCGCCCTTCGAGGCGCAGCTGGAGCAGGCGCGGGCCAATGTCGCCTCCGCCCAGGCGACGCTCGAGAATGCCCGCGTGGCGCTGGCCCGCGCCCGTGAGTTGCAGCAGACCGGCGCCGGCACCCGCGTCGCGCTCGACAATGCCCAGGCGCAGGAGCGGACGGCGAATGCCCAGCTGCTCGGCGCCCAGGCCGCGGTGCGCGTTGCCGAAATCAGCCTCGGCTATACCGACATCCTTTCGCCGATCGACGGCAAGATCGGCCGCGCCAGCCTGACGCCCGGCAACGTCGTCACGCCGACCCTGACCGATCCGCTGGCCGTCGTCGTCAGCCAGGACCCGATGCGCGTGGTCTTCACCGTAAGCTCGCGCACGGCGGGCGAGCTTCAGGCGCGCTACGAGAGCCGCGGCGGGGTCAATGCCGTCGTGGTCCGCGTGCGGCTGAGCGACGGGCGGCCCTACCCGCAAGCCGGGCGCATCGAGTTCATCGATACCCAGGTCGACCGCAACACGGACAGCCTGTTGATCCGCGCGCTCATCCCGAACCCCCGGCGCGCCGGCGTCCAAGCCGGCAGCCCCGGCGACCGGGAACTGATCGACGGGCAGTTCGTCACCGTCGCGGTCGAGGGCGTGGAGCCGGTGCAGGCCATCGTGCTGCCCCGCGCCGCCGTGCTGCAGGACCAGGGCGGCAACTATGTCCTCGTCGTCGACAACGAGAAGAAGGCGCAGCGCCGCCCGGTCCGCCTCGGCCGCACCATCCGCGACCAGGTGGTGGTCGAGGACGGGCTCCAGGGCGGCGAGCAGGTGATCAGCGACGGGCTGCAGCGGGTGCGGCCGGGCCAGGAGGTGAATGCAGGGCCGGCCGGCGCGCCGCCGCCGGGCGCCAGGCCACCTGGCGCGCCTGCCGCTGGCGGCCGGCCGGGCTGACGCATCATGATCTCCAGCGTCTTCGTCGACCGCCCCCGGCTGGCGATCGTCATCGCCATCGTCATCACCCTGGCCGGCCTGCTGGCCCTGCTGCGGATTCCCGTGGCGCAGTTCCCGGACATCGTCCCGCCCCAGGTCTCGGTGAATGCGACCTATCCGGGCGCCTCGGCCGCCGTCATCGAATCAACCGTCGCGCAGATCGTCGAAAGCGCCGTGAACGGCGTCGAGAACATGATCTACATGCGCTCGAACAGCGCCAATGACGGCACCTATCAGCTCTCGGTCAGCTTCGCCCTCGGGTCCAACCCGGACATCAACACGGTCAACGTCAACAACCGCATCCAGGCGAACATCGCCCGCCTTCCGCAGGAGGTTCAGCGGGCCGGGCTCATCGTGCGCAAGCAGTCCTCCTCGGTGCTGCAGTTCGTCGCGCTGACCTCGGCCAATCCGGACCACACGCCGCTCTTCCTGTCGAACTACCTCACCATCAACATGGTCGACCGCATGTCCCGCGTGCCGGGCGTCGGCCAGGTGAACATCTTCGGCGCGCAGAACTATTCCATGCGCGTCTGGTTCGAGATCGATCGGCTGACCAGCCTGAACCTGACGCCGCAGGACCTGATCGCGGCAATCCAGAGCCAGAACATCCAGGCCGCGGTCGGCCGCATCGGCGCCCAGCCGATCCCCGACACGCAGCAATTCCAGATGAACATCCAGACGCTCGGGCGGCTGATCACGCCGGAGCAGTTCAGCGACATCATCATCCGGGCCAATCCGGACGGCTCCGTGCTGCGGGTCCGCGACGTGGCGCGCGTCGAGCTCGGCGCGCAGAGCATGGACACGGTGAGCCGGCTGAACGCCCAGCCCGCCGTCACCGTCGGCGTCTACCTCTCGCCCGGCGCCAATGCCGTGACCGTCTCCAACGCCATGAAGCGCACGCTGGAGGAGATGTCGACCCGCTTCCCCGAGGGGATGCGGCAGCAGGTGCTCTACGACAGCTCCACCTTCGTCGTGGACACGATCGAGGAGGTGATCCACACGCTGATCGAGGCCTTCGTCCTCGTCGTCATCGTGGTCTACCTCTTTCTCGGCTCGTTCCGGGCAACGATCATCCCGACCATCGCGGTGCCGGTGAGCCTGATCGGCGCCTTCGCCATCCTGCTCGCCATCGGCTACAGCGCCAATACCGTTTCCCTGCTCGCCATGGTGCTGGCCATCGGCATCGTCGTCGACGACGCGATCGTCGTCGTCGAGAATGTCGAGCGGGTGATGGAGGAGCACCCGGACTGGACGCCCAACCGGGCGGTGAAGCAGGCCATGGCCGAGATCACCGCGCCGATCATCGCCATCACCCTGGTGCTGCTTTCGGTCTTCGTCCCCATCGCCTTCATCCCCGGCCTCTCGGGCGTGCTGTTCCGGCAATTCGCGGTAACCATCTCGGCGGCGATGGTGATCTCGGCGCTGAACGCGCTGACCCTCTCGCCCGCGCTCTGCGTGCTGTTCCTTCGCCATACCGGGCCGAAGCGGGGGCCGATCAAGTACATCCTGCGCGGCATCGACAAGGTCCGCGACGGCTATGCGGGCATCGTCAGGCGGATCGTCCGGCTCTCGGTTGTCTCGCTGGTGCTGACGGCGGCCATCGGCTTCGGCATCTTCACCATCGGCTCGAAGACGCCGCAAGGCTTCCTACCGCAGGAGGACCAGGGCACATTCTTCGTGCAGGTCTCGCTGCCGCAGGCGGCCTCGCTCTCCCGCACGCGGGCGACGGTGGAGCAAGTCGAGGGCATCCTGAAGGGCATCCCGGCGGTCGAGAACGTCCTGGCGATCGTCGGCTTCTCGCTGATTGACCAGGGCGCGCAGTCCAACTCCGCCTTCATCGTGGCGCGGCTGAAGCCCTTCGACCAGCGCACCGACCCGGCTGACTCCGTCTTTGCCTCCATCGGGCGGGTCTTCGGCGCCGGGGCGAATGTGCGGACGGCGACGGTTGTCGCCTTCAACCTGCCGCCGATCATCGGCCTCGGCACCGGCGGCGGCTTCGAGTACCAGCTGCAGGACCTCCAAGGGCGTGACCCGGCGGAGCTGGGCAGCGCGATGCTCGGCCTCGTCGTCGCGGCGAACCAGGACCCCCGCCTGCAGCAGGTCTTCTCGACCTTCTCGGCGGCGACGCCCTCGCTCTTCCTCGATGTGGACCGGGACAAGGCGCAGGCGCTCGGCATCCCGATCTCCAACATCTTCTCGGCGCTGCAGGCCTCGCTCGGCGGGTTCTACGTCAACGACTTCAACCTGTTCGGCCGCACCTGGCAGGTGAACATCCAGGCCGAGGCGCAGGACCGCGACGACATCGACGACATCTGGCGCATCCGGGTGCGCAACAGCCGCGGCGACATGGTGCCGCTGCGCGCCTTCGCCGATGTGCGGATCGTGGTCGGGCCGCAGACCATCAGCCGCTACAACAACTACCGCGCGGTGCTGGTGAACGGCGCGCCGAAGCCCGGCGTCTCCTCGGGCGATGCGCTGAATGCCATGGAGGAGCTCTCGCGCCGGGTGCTGCCGGCGGGCTACGGCTATGAATGGACCGGCACGGCTTATCAGGAGAGGCTGGCGGCGGGGCAGACCATCTACGTGGTCGCGCTGGCCATCCTCTTCGCCTACCTGTTCCTTGTCGCCCTCTACGAAAGCTGGACCATCCCCGTGCCGGTGCTGCTGTCGGTGGCGGTGGGCGGCCTCGGCTCCTTCCTCGCCATCCAGATCGCCGGGCTCAGCCTCGACGTCTATGCGCAGATCGGCCTCGTCGTGCTGATCGCGCTGGCGGCGAAGAACGGCATCCTCATCATCGAATTCGCCAAGGATGCGCGGGAGCGCGGCATGTCGATCCGCGATGCGGCGATCGAGGGCTCCCGGCTCCGGTTCCGCGCGGTGATGATGACCTCGATCGCCTTCGTCCTCGGCCTCGTGCCGCTGGTGACGGCCTCGGGCGCGGCGATGCTCTCCCGGCGCGCGGTCGGGACGCCGGTCTTCGGCGGGATGCTGGCGGCCTCGCTGCTCGGCATCTTCATGATCCCGATGCTCTATGTCGTCTTCCAGGCAATGCGGGAGCGGGTGAAGGGGTGGATGGGCGTGCGGCCGGTGGAGGCGCATGCCTCGGTCGGGCCGGGCCAGTCGCCACAGCCGGCGCCGGACAAGCCGGACAGCACCCGGCCTTGAGCCGCATCCTCCTCGCCACCACCGGCTCGCTCGGGGACCTCTTCCCCTATCTGGCGGTGGCGACGGGGCTGGAGCGGCGGGGGCACGAAGTCACCATCGCCACGGCTGAGGGGTACCGCGGGCGGGTCGAGGCGGCCGGGCTTGGCTTCGCCCCGATGCGCCCGACCATGCCGGAGGGGGAGCCGGACCTTGAGGCCTTCGCCCGGGCGATGGACCCGCGGACCGGCTCCGAATTCGTCTGGCGGACCCTGGTGGTCGAGCCGATCCGTGAGGCCTATGCCGACCTGATGGCGGCCTCGGAGGGGATGGAGCTCATCCTCGCCAGCCCGGTCGCGGCCGCGGCGCCGATGGTGGCGGAGCGGCGCGGGCTGCCCTGGGCGCCGGCCTATCTGCAACCCTTCACCCTGTTCTCGGCGCGCGACCCCGGCATACCGGGCGGTTATGACTGGCTTTGGCGGGCGGACTGGCTGCGGCGCCTGGCCGGGCCGGCGATCCGCGGCGTGGCTCGGTGGACGACCGGACGTTGGTCGCGCGAGGTCGCGGCCTTCCGGGCGGAGCTCGGCCTGGCGGCGGCCTCCGACCCGATCCTCAATGCCGCGGGGCCGCCGCCCTTCGCCCTCGCGCTCTTCTCGCCGCTGCTGATGCCGGGGGAGCCGGCGGCGACGGGCTTTCCCTTCTGGGACGAGCCGGCGGCGATGCCGCGGGAGCTGGCGCGCTTCCTCGCGGGCGGGCCGCCGCCGCTGGTCTTCACCCTGGGCTCGGCGGCGATCTATGCACCGGGCCGGTTCTTCGCCGAGAGCCTGGAGGCGGCGCGGCGGCTCGGCCAGCGGGCGGTGCTGCTGACCGGAACGGCGGCGAACCGGGCGGCACTCGGGCCGCTGCCGCCGGGGGTGCTGGCGGTGGACTACCTGCCGCATGCGGCGCTCTTCCCGGCGGCCTCGGCCATCATCCACCAGGGCGGCATCGGCACCTGCGCGCAGGCGATGCGGGCCGGGCGGCCGATGCTGGTGGTGCCCTTCAGCCATGACCAGCCGGACAATGCGGCGCGGCTGGCGCGCCTCGGCATCGCCGCCAGCCTGCCGGCCGGGCGCTACACGGCGGAGGGCGCGGCCCGGGCGCTCGCCCCGCTGCTGGAGGACCCGGAGGTGGAAGTCCGCACCGGGTCCATCGGCCGGACGGTCCGGGCGGAGGACGGGGTCGGTGCCGCCTGCGACCGGGTGGAGGCCGCGCTCCGCGCGCGGTGATTTCACGCCGACCCCCCTTCCCGTTCCCCCCTTCCTCCGCAGATGATGGGGGAGAAATCGAACGGGAGGGGTATCCCCATGGCGAAATTCGGTCTGAGCCAGCCGGTGCGACGCATCGAGGATCCGCGCCTGCTGGTCGGCGGCGGCCGCTATACCGATGACATCGCCATGCCGGGCGTCGCCCATGGCATGGTGCTGCGCAGCCCGCATGCGGCGGCGAAGATCCTGTCGATCGACACCTCGGCCGCCATGGCGGTGCCAGGCGTGCTGGCCGTCATCACCGGGAAGGACTGGGAGGCGGAGGGGCTCGGCGAGATTCCCTGCGTCATCCCGCTGAAGAACCGCGACGGGAGCGAGCGCCTCAACACCCCGCGCGGGGCGCTGGCGACGGACCGGGTGCGGCATGTCGGCGATGCGGTGGCCTTCGTCGTCGCCGAGACGCATGAGGCGGCGCGGGACGGGGCCGAGGCGGTGATGGTCGATTACGACGTGCTGCCGGCGGCGACCGACCTCGCCACCGCCTACAAGCCCGGCGCGCCGCTCGTCTGGGACGAGGTGCCGAACAACACCGTCTTCGACTGGGAGACGGGCGACAAGGCGAAGGCCGAGGCGCTTGTCGCGCAGGCGGCGCATGTGACGAAGCTGACGGTCGTCAACAACCGCGTCATCGTCAACAGCCTCGAGGTCCGCGCCGCGACCGCGGAATACGACGCGGCCAATGAGAAGTTCACCCTGTTCTGCGGCACCCAGGGCAGCTGGCTGGTGAAGAACCTGCTGGCCGAAAGCGTCTTCCACCTGCCGCCGGAGAAGTTCCGCGTGGTGACGCCCGATGTCGGCGGCGGCTTCGGCATGAAGCTCTACCTGTACGGCGAGTATGCGCTGGTCTGCATGGCGGCGCGCCGTCTTGGCCGGCCGGTGAAGTGGACGAGCGAGCGGACCGAGGCCTTCCAGTCCGACACCCAGGGCCGCGACAACATCACCGAGGCGGAGCTGGCGCTCGACAAGGACGGCAAGTTCCTCGCGCTGCGCACCACCAACTACGCGGGGATGGGCGCCTACCTCTCGACCTTCGCGCCGATGATCCCGACCGGCGCGGGCACCAAGGTTCTGGCAAGCGTCTACAACTTCCAGGCGATCCATGCCCATGTCATCGGCGTGCTGACGAACACCGTCCCGGTCGATGCCTATCGCGGCGCCGGGCGGCCGGAGAGCAATTACGTCGTCGAGCGGCTGATCGATGCCGCGGCGCGCGAGATGGGCATCGACCGCATCGAGTTGCGGCGCCGCAACATGGTGCCGGCGAGCGCCATGCCCTATGTCACCGCCGTCGGCCAGCGCTACGACAGCGGCGAGTTCGGCGCGGTGCTTGATGCGGCGCTGAGGAATGCCGACTGGGCCGGCTTCGCCGCGCGCCGCAAGGCTTCCGAGGCGAAGGGCCGGCGGCGCGGCATCGGCGTCGCCTACTATCTTGAGGCGACGGGCGGCGGGCCGACGGAGCGGGCCGAGGTGCGCTTTGCCGCCGATGGGATGGTGGATGTGCTGGTCGGCACGCAGAGCACCGGCCAGGGGCACGAGACGGCCTATGCCATGCTCACCAGCCATGAGCTCGGCATCCCGATGGAGAAGATCCGCATCGTCCAGGGCGATTCGGACGAGATCCCGACCGGCGGCGGCACGGGCGGCGCCCGCAGCCTGTATTCCGAGGGCCAGGCAATCCTGCTGACGGCCGCGACCGTCATCGAGAAGGGCAAGCAGGCCGCTTCCGAGCATCTGGAGGCTTCGGTCGCCGATATCGAGTTCACCACCACCGGCGGCCGCTTCTCGGTGGTCGGCACGGATCGGGGCGTCGATATCCTCTCGCTCGCCAATATCCAGCGGGAGCGGGCGGCGCGGGGCGAGTCCGCGACGCTGCTCGACGCGGCGGAGGTCGCGGAGATCAAGTCCCACACCTTCCCCAATGGCTGCCACATCGCCGAGGTGGAGGTCGATCCGGATACGGGGCTGATCGAGGTGCCGCGCTATGTGGTGGTCGACGACGTCGGGCATGCCATCAATCCGATGATCGTGCGCGGCCAGGTGCATGGCGGCGTCGCCCAGGGCATCGGCCAGGCGGTGCATGAGCGCACGGCCTACGACCCGGAGAGCGGCCAGCTGCTCTCGGCCTCCTTCATGGACTACGCCCTGCCGCGGGCGGAGGACCTGCCGGATATCGAGGTGGAGTTCCTTTCCGTCCCCTGCGAGACCAATCCGCTCGGCGTCAAGGGTGCCGGCGAGGCGGGGGCGGTGGGCTCGCCGCCGGCGCTGATGAATGCGCTGGTCGATGCGCTCTCGACCATGGGCGTCACCCATGTCGACATGCCGGCGACGCCGGAAAGCGTGTGGAAGGCAATCCACCTGGCGAAGGCCGCTTAGGCTTTCCCACGGATCTGCCTTCACGGCAGGAGGTGCGTCATCCTTCCGCGGCAAAGTCGCGGAAGGTTCCGGCTTCGGCAGAGGGTCATCGGCCGGGGAGTCGCCCAGTATGGGGCGTCAATGCTAAGGAAAGGGGTCCGGCCCAGTATGGGGCCCCTTTCTGGAGATTTAAGGTCCATGCGTCTCGACGCCATCGCCATCGGCAAGAACCCACCCGAGGACATCAATGTGGTGGTGGAGGTCGCCATCGGCGGCGAGCCGATCAAATACGAGATGGACAAGGAAGCCGGCACGCTGGTCGTGGACCGCTTCCTCTACACGCCGATGCGCTACCCGGGGAATTACGGCTTCGTCCCGCACACGCTGAGCGACGACGGCGACCCGATCGACGTGCTGATCGCCAATACCCGTCCGATCGTGCCGGGCGCCGTCATCAATGTCCGCCCGGTCGGCGTCCTCAAGATGGAGGATGACGGCGGCATCGACGAGAAGATCATCGCGGTGCCCTCGACGAAGCTGACGCGGCGCTACGAGAAGGTCACCAACTATTCCGACCTGCCGCAGATCACGCTCGACCAGATCAAGCACTTCTTCGAGCACTACAAGGATCTCGAGCCGGGCAAGTGGGTGAAGATCACCGGCTGGGGCGACGCCGCGGAGGCGAAGCAGCTGATCGAGGAAGCCGTCGAGCGCGCCAAGGCGGTGAAATGAGTGCCGGCACCGCTCTCGTCGTCAGCGCCCATTCGGCGGATTTCGTCTGGCGCGCGGGCGGTGCCATTGCCCTCCATGCGGAGCGTGGCTGGCAGGTAACGGTCGTCTGCCTGTCCTTCGGCGAGCGGGGCGAGAGCGCCAAGCTCTGGCGCCAGCCGGGGATGACGCTCGAGCGCGTCAAGGCGGAGCGCCGGGGCGAGGCGGAGCGCGCCGCCGCCGCGCTCGGCGTGCACGACCTGCAATTTTGGGATCTTGGCGACTATCCGCTGACGCTCACGCAGGAGAGCCTCTTTCGCCTCGCCGGTCTCTACCGGGCCCTCCGCCCCCGCTTCGTGCTGACGCACAGCAAGGCGGACCCCTACAACCACGACCATCCGGCCACGACCGACTTCGCCCAGCATGCCCGCATCATCGCCCAGGCACATGGGCATGAGCCGGGCGTGCCGGTGATCGGCGCGCCGCCGGTCTTTCTGTTCGAGCCGCATCAGCCGGAGCAGTGCGCCTGGGCGCCCGACATGCTGCTCGACATCACGCCAGTCTGGGAGCGGAAGCTCGCCGCCATCCGCTGCATGGCGGGGCAGGAGCACCTCTGGGACTACTACACCCGCGTCGCGCTCCAGCGCGGCGCCCAGGCGGCGCGAAATTCCGAACGTGCCGTGACCTATGGGGAGGGCTACCAGTCCGTCTTCCCGCATGTGGTGGAGAGCCTGGCCTGACCTTGCCGCCTGCTTCCCCGCCTACTGGCGCCGACCCCGAGGCGCCGCTCCGCCGCGCGCTCGCCCGCCATCGCGCCATCGCCACCGGCCTGCTCGTCGGCATGGCGGGGCTGCTGGTGTTCGCCTACTGGCTGCCGCCCGGCTACTGGACGGACATGCTCCAGGCCTCGGCCAAGGCCGGCGTCGTCGGCGGCATCGCCGACTGGTTCGCCGTCACCGCGCTGTTCCGCCGGCCGCTCGGCCTGCCGATCCCGCATACGGCGATCATCCCCCGTCAGAAGGAAAGGCTGGGCCAGGGGCTCGGGCGCTTCGTCGCCAACCATGTCTTCACCGAGGCCGAGGTGCGGCGCGTGATCGGCCGGCTCGACCTCGCCGGCATCCTGCGCGGGGTGATGGCCGACCCGGCCGCCGCCCGCCCCACCGCCGAGGCGATCGCCGCCAGCCTGCCGAAGCTGCTGGCCAGCATCGAGGACGGCCGGGCGCGACGGCTGCTCGGTCGGCTGCTGCCGCGCATGGCGGGCGGGCCGGGCGGTGCGCGCATCCTCGCCCGGGCGCTGCGGACGCTGATGGCAGGGGGGCGGCACAACGAGGTCTTCGACCTCGCCATCGGCCAGCTCCGCATCATCCTTGCCAGCAAGGAGGACCAGCTGCGCGGCGCGATCGAGCAGCGCGTCCGGGCGGAGGGCGGGGCGCTGGTCGGCTGGCTGGCCGGGGCGGCGGTGGCGCGGCGCATCCTCACCACCGTCAATGCCGAGCTGGCGCGGGTCGAGCCTTCCGACAGCGATCTGCGCGGCGCCTTCGAAGCCTGGCTTCAGAGCGAGATCGACAAGCTGGAGAGCGATCCGGAGCGGGCGGCTGCCGTGGGCCGGGCACTGCGCCAAGCCGTTTCCCACCCGACCGTCGCCGCCTGGATCGGCGATATCTGGGACCGGCTGAAGGCGGCGCTGATCGCCGATGCCGGAAATCCGCAGGGGCGGACGGTGGCGCTGCTGGAGGCCGCCTTCGTCAATGCCGGCAGCCTGCTGGAGCAGGACCCGGCAGCGCGCGACCGGCTGAACCGCGCGGCGGAAGGGCTGATCGCCACCATCCTGCCTTCCGCCCGGGCGCAGCTTGCCGGCTTCATCGCCCAGGTCGTCGCCGGCTGGGATACGACGCAGGTGACGGAGAAGATCGAGCTGCGGGTCGGGCGCGACCTGCAATATGTGCGGATGAACGGGACTTTGGTCGGCTTCCTGGTCGGTGGCGCACTCTTCGCCCTGCTCACGGCGGCGTTCGGTCGGGTAACCTTCTGATCCAGGCATACCGCCTGGTGCATCGCCCATGCGGTGCGGCTGCCGCACCGGGACCGGGACCGGGACTTCGACACCCTCGCCGAGCATCGCGGCCTGCCGGCCCAGCCCGTCTGGACCCCTTCCGCCGACGGGCGATGGGGGCCAGATTTCCTCCATGACCCTGCGCCTCGCCATCCTCGACCAATCGACCATTGCCTCCGGCCGCGGCGCCGATGCGGCGATCCGCGAGACGCTGGCCCTCGCCCGGCTGGCCGACGACTGGGGCTATGGCCGCTACTGGCTGGCCGAGCATCACAACAGCCAGTCCCATGCCGGCTCGGCGCCGGAGATGCTGGTCGCCGCCATCGCGGCCACCACCCACCGCATCCGGGTCGGCACGGCGGGGGTGATGCTGCCGCACTACTCGGCGCTGAAGGTCGCCGAGCAGTTCAAGGTGGCGGAGGCGATCGCGCCGGGGCGGATCGATCTCGGCCTTGGCCGGGCGCCGGGGAGCGATGGGCGGACGGCTTACGCCCTCAATCCGCAGGCCAATGAGGCGGCGGACCGCTTCCCGAACCAGGTGATGGACGTGCTCGGCTGGCTTGGCGACGGGTTGCCGGAAGGGCACCCGTTCCGCGCCGTCGCGGCCAACCCGCAGGTGCCGACGCGGCCGGAGGTGTGGATTCTCGGCTCCAGCGACTACGGGGCGCAGCTCGCGGCCTATCTGGGGCTGCCCTACTGCTTCGCGCATTTCATCTCGGATCGCGGGTCGGAGGGGGTGACGGCGCTCTACCGCGAGGGCTTCCGGCCGCAGCCGGGGCGACTCGGTGCGCCGCATTGCGCGCTCGGCGTCTTCGCCCTCACCGCGGATACGGAGGCGGAGGCCTGGCGGCTCTACAAGTCGCGCGAGCTCTGGCGGCTGTTCCGCGACACTGGCCGCTTCCCGCCGCTGCCGAGCGTCGAGGAGGCGGAGGCCTATCCGTACAGCGAGGCGGAGCGGACGCATCTCGACCGCATCCGCGCCAAGGCGATCGTCGGCGCGCCGGAGCAGGTGAAGGCGAAGCTGGAGGCGCTGGCTGCGGCGCATGGCGCGCAGGAGGTGGCGGTGCTCAGCCCCTGCCACGACCCGGCGGCGCGGCAGCGGAGCTATCGCCTGCTCGCCGACGCCTTCGGGCTGAAGCCCGCCGCGGCCCCGCTCGCCGCCGGATAGGCCTGGGTCAACCGGGTGGGAAATCCAGGCTGCGGCTGTGGTGCCGGCGGCGATGCGGCCGGCGGTGGCGCCACCAGTCGAGCCCCGGCCCGATCGCCAGCAGCGGTGTCGTCGCCAGCATGGCCAGGGCGAAGCCGGCCGCCCAGAGCCTCGCCCCGAGCACGAAGCAAAGCGCCGAAAGCCCGGCCAGCCCGCCCACGGCGAAGCCGGTCAGCATCACCCAACCCAGGATCAGCCGGTGCCGCGGGCCAAGCCATTCCGGCGCCTCGCCCCTATCGGTGCGGGGGGTGCCGTCGCGCCCGACCTCGTAGAGGCGTGCGGGGTCGATGCGGAAGGGAAGCCGCTCGTCCGCCATCGATGCGGAGACGGAAATGGCTCAGCGCCGGATGACGACGAAGCGCACAGGCCCCGATCCGCCCCCCGGCGCGCCGGCCCGGCGCGCGCGCCGCACCCGCCACCAGAGCGAGACGAAGGCGACCAGCCCCGCGCCGATCACCACCGGCAGCAGCAGCCCGACGAAGACCACGGCCAGCGCCACCAGCAGCAACCCGCCGGTGGCGAGCGTCACCAGCAGGGCCAGCCCGCCGACACGGCCCAGCGCCCGGTCCAGCCAGGTTCGGCGCGGCGGGAGCGGGTCCCGGAACTCCCCTTCGGGCGTCATGTCGAGCACGGGCGGGGATGGGTCCCGGCCAGGCGGGCCGGGGCGCCGAAAAGCGTCCATGGGGGAGATGTTGCCGCAACCCCGGCCCGGTTCAAGCCCGTCCCGCTATTCCGGCCGCACGATCAGCGTGGTGCCCTCCACCGCCTCGACCCGGACGCGCAGCGGCCGCTCCGGCGCGCGGATCTCGAGCGGCAGCCGCGCCTGCCATTCCGAATCGCCGATGCGGACGCGAAGCCCCGGACCTTCCGCCTCACCAAGCGGCAGGAGCATGCCGCTCCGCCCGACCAGGCCGGAGCTGGGCGTGTTCAGCGCTGGCGGCGGGGCGGCGCGGCGGAGCCGCAGCGAGAGCCAGATGCCGGCCCCGAGCAGCAGCAGGAAGACCGTCACCACCATCCCGAAGGAGAGCACGGCCAGCAGCTGCAGGACGCCGGTGCCGAGAGCGGCGAGGCCGATCCAAACAAGGAAAACGCCGGGAATCGCCAGCTCCGCCAGCAGCAGCAGCAGCCCGGCGAGGATCCAGATCAGCCCCGGTTCCACGGGCCGCTCCCCACCGGTGCCGGCCCGGAGGCGGGCGGGTTCTGCCGCAGCAACTCCATCGCCTGGGTGATGCCGCCGGCCATCGCCGAGGCCTCCATCGGCACCACCACCAGCTTGCTGGCGGGGTTGGCGGCCAGCGCCTCGAAGGCCTTCACGTACTTGTCGGCGATGAAGTAGCGCAGCGCATCACCGCCCGCCCCGGCCGCTGCGGCGGCGACCATCTCGGTGGCGCGAGCCTCGGCCTCGGCGAGGCGTTCGCGCGCCTCGGCATCGCGCAACGCGGCCTGCTGCCGGCCCTCGGCCTGGAGGACGAGGGCCTGCTTCTCGCCCTCGGCGCGCTGGATGGCCGCCGCCCGGTCGCCCTCGGCCTTCATCACCGTGGCGCGGCGCTCGCGCTCGGCAGTCATCTGCAGGTTCATGGCGCGGACCAGGTTCTCCGGCGGCTCCACCTTGCGCAGCTCGACGCGGCTGACCTTCACGCCCCAGGGGTCGGTCGCGCCGTCGAGGATGGCGAGCAGGGAGGAGTTGATGCGCTCGCGCGAGGAGAGGGTGGCGTCGAGGTCCATCTCGCCGATGACGGCGCGGATATTGGTCATCGCCAGGGCATTCAACGCCTGCTGCAGGTTCTGCACCTGGTAGGCGGCCTTGGCCGGGTCCATCACGCGGTAATAGACGATGCCGTCCACCACGACGGTCGCGTTGTCCTTGGTGATGACCGACTGCTCGGGGATGTCGAGCACCACCTCCTGCACGTTCAGCTTGTGGCCGACCGCGTCGATGAAGGGGATGAGGAAGTTGAGCCCCGGCTGCAGCAGCCGGGTGAAGGCGCCGAAGCGCTCCACCGTCCAGACCTGGCCCTGCGGGACGGTGCGGATGCCGCGGGCGGCGGTGACGATGGCGAGCAGCAGGAGGACGATGAGGACGATCGTGGTGCCGGTCATCCGGGAGCTCCGAAGGGGGGAGCGGCCATCATAGCAGCGATGGCGCCGGGCGGGGCGGGGCCGGAAGTGGCAGCGGGCGGGCACCGCAGGCCAGGAGGTAGGCGGCGATGGCGTCCATCTCGGCGGCGGGGCGGGTGCGGTCGTGGAAGGGGTCGCCGATAGGGGAACCAGGTGGAACCCAGATGACGGTCTCGTAGCGGGCGCGGGTGAGCAGGACGCGGTAGGTGTTGCGAATGAAGAGGCGCTCCTCCGCGCCGCGCACGCGCTGCCAGCCAGCGCCGACGAAGCGACGCGGCCCCCAGCCGGACTCGCCGCGGATGAAGTCGCCGCCCCAGGCGAGGCCGACGGCATCCAGCTCGAGCCCCTGGCAATCATACTCCGTGGCGAAGGTCTCCAGCGCCTCGGAGCCGCGGATGTCCGGCCAGTGGTTCAGGAACCAGTCGGCCACATCCGCCACCTGGACGCCGAGCCCTTCCGCCCGCAGCCGCTTGGCGCCGGCCGAGGCGACCAGTCCCGCCCGGCGCAGCCCGCGGCAGAAGGTCCGCAAGGCGACCCGGGCCGCGTCGAGGTCGCGGGTGACATAGAAGGGCACGCCACCCGCTTCCGCTGCGATGCGCCAGGCAAGGTCAGATTCGTCCCGCAGCACAGCATCGACCCAGGGCGCGCCCGCGGCATCGCGCACGCTTCGCATCGGCACGGCAAGGTCGAGGTTGTCATCGATGGCGAGCCAGTCCGGCTGCCCCTCGGCGAGACGCTGCGCCGGCTCCGCTGCCTCCAGCACGCGTCGGGCGGCGACCGCGCGCCAGCGTGAATCGGCGGCGATCACCCGGCCCCACTCGGCCAGCCCGGCCTCGCCGGTGTTGATCTCCTGGCCGTTGCCGATCAGCGCCACGATCACCGACCAGTCGTGGTGGCGGCCCATGATCTCCAGTGCATGCGCCGGCTCGCTCATCGTGAGGCGGCTGGTGCGCCGCTGCGTGTCGCGCGTTGCCTGCCTGGCATCCCAGGCGCGCTGCGCTTCGTCGAAGACGATGACGTGTTCGGGCGCCTCATGCGCGCGGTTGGTCACATGCTCATCGAGGAAGCGGTGGACGTTCTGCAACACGCGGCTGGCCTCGGCATGGGCCCGGCCGCGCGCCTTGCCGCCCATGGGCGCCGCATTCCGCGCCAGCGCCTCGCGCAGCACGCTCACCAACGGGACGTTGCCGGTGAGGAAGGCGGCGCCGTGCTCGCGCAGGGCGCCGAAGACGACGTTGAGGCCGCACAAAGTCTTGCCCGCCCCGGGGATGCCGGTGACGAAGACGACGCTGTGGGCCTTGTTCCGCCGGGCCGCCTCGATCGCCTGGCCGATCGCTGCCGTGGTGCGGGTGAGGTTCGGCGCATCCGCCCTCGCCTCAGCCAGTTCCGCGACCGAGTGGCGACGATAGAGCAGGGTCGCGGCTTCCAGCACCGTCGGCACCGGGCGATAGGGCGCCATCTCCCAGGCCGCGGGGCTGAGCGGCCGGGCCGGCGGGCCAATCGCCGCCAGTGCCTCGCGCAGCAACGGCCCGAGCGTCGCGCGGCTGGCCAGCAGCACCGGCGCCACGCCATGCCAGATCAGCGGCATCGCCTGCCGCGGCGGCAATGCCTCCGTCGCTACCAGTATCGGCAGGATCGGGTGGCTCCGGCTGCCGGCATGAAAGTCGTGCAGGTCAAGCGCATAATCCTCCGCCTGGCGCAGGTCGGCGGCAGCGTAGCTTCGGGCGCCATGCTTGAACTCGACGGAGACGACGGCCCGGTCGGTCAGCAATACCGCATCGGCCCGCTTCTCGAGCCGCATCAGGTCGAACTCGAAGAGGATGCGCCAATCCGGGCCGCCATCCGCCAGCGCTTCGCCAAGGATCTGCGCCGCCGCCTCCCAAGCATGGCGCTGCGCCAGTTCCAGCGTGGCGAAGCGTCCGGCCTGGGCATAGGCGAGCCGTCGCGCTACCTCCTCGGGCGACAGTGTCCGGAACTCGCCGAGCGAGAGCGACAGCCAGGCCCTCATGCCCGACCTCTCGGCCAGGTCGCTAGCAGCAGGCTCGCTCCCATCAGGACGAAGCCGAGCCCGTGCACGGCGGTGAACGCCTCTCCCAGCACCGCCACCGCCACCAGCGAGGAGCTGGCCGGCAGGAAGGCGGTGAAGATTCCCGCCACCCCCGCCGGCACGCGCCTGAGGCCGGCATACCAGAGCAGCAGGCAGATCACGCTCGCCGTCAGGCTGTGGAAGACCAGCAGGCCGGCGAGGCGAGGCTCGGCCAGCGCGGCGAGCGCGCCGATCCCCGGCAGGGAGAGCGGCAGCAGCAGCGCCGCGCTGAAGGCCTGCATCCAGAGGCTCGCCGTCACCACCGGCACGGAGCCGGCGATGCGCTTGGCGAGCAGCACATAGGCCGCCTCCCCCAGCACCCCGCCGAAGACCAGCAGGTTGCCGAGCGCATGGCCAGCCCCACCGCCGCCGAGCCGGGCCAGGGTGATGGCCGCCATGCCGCCCGCAGCCAGCCCTGCCGCGGCCCATTGCCGGGGCGAGAGGCGCTCGCGCAGCCAGAACGCGCTGCCGAGCGCCACCACGGCCGGCAAGGTTGCCAGGACGAGGCCGCCTTCCAGCGCCGTGGTCAGCCGCAGGCCGGCCAACAGCCCGGCATTGTAAAGCGCGGTGCCGAAGAGGGCCTGGAGGGCGAGGTTGCGCAGCGCGGCCGGGCCGACCCGGACGCGCCCTTCCATCGCCCGCGCCAGCGGCCAGAGCACCAGGCAGGCGAGCAGACAGCGGAGGCAGGCGATCATCGGGATCGGCAGCGCCGCGGCCAGCAGCTTGGCGACGCCGACATTGGCGCCGACCAGCGCCATCGCGCCGGCCAGCTGGGCATAGGCAAGCAGCACCGGCGGCAATCCCCCTTCCCTTCCGGCTCATAGCATGGTGCTTGCGCACCGCATCGGGGGGTGCTTGCCTCCGCGCCGGAGACGCCGGTCCCCCATCCGCGCCGGGAGAGACCGCTTATGCTGAGACGCACCCTGCTCACAGGGGCCGCCGCCACCGCTGCCGCCGGGCTGGCCGGCCCCGCGCTGGCGCAGCCCAGCGCCGCCCGCGTGCTGCGCTTCGTGCCGCAATCCGACCTGACCGTGCTCGACCCGGTCTTCACCACCGCCTACATCACCCGCCACCATTCGATGATGGTCTACGACCAGCTCTACGGCCTCGACAGCAAGCTGCGGCCGCAGCCGCAGATGGTCGAGGGCCATGTGGCGGAGCAGGGCGGGCTGCTTTGGCGCTTCACCCTGCGCGAGGGCCTGCGCTTCCATGATGGCGAGCCGGTGCGCGGGCGGGACTGCATCGCCTCCATTAAGCGCTGGGCGCAGCGGGATGCGCTCGGCCAGGCGCTGATGGCCCGCGTCGCGGAGATGGCGGCGCCGGAGGACCGGGTCTTCACCATCCGCCTCAACAAGCCCTTCGGCCCGATGCTGGAGACGCTGGCGAAGGTCGGCCCCTCCGCCCTCTTCGTCATGCCGGAGCGCATCGCCAGCGTCGATGCCAACACCCAGATACGCGAGGTGATCGGCTCCGGCCCCTTCCGCTTCAAGGCGGATGAGCGCGTCGTCGGCGCCCGCGTCGTCTACGAGCGCAACCCGGACTACAAGCCGCGCGAGGGCGGCACGGCGGACTGGGCCGCGGGGCCGAAGCAGGTCTTCTTCGACCGCGTCGAATGGGCGGTGATGCCGGACCCGGCGACGGCGGCCGCCGCCCTGCAGAACGGCGAGGTGGACTGGTGGGAGAACCCACCGAACGACCTGCTGCCGGTGCTCCGCCGCGTGCGGGACGTGATGATGAAGACTGGCAATCCGCTCGGCACCTTCGGCACCGGCATCTTCAACACGCTGCACCCGCCCTTCGACAAGCCGGCGGTGCGCCGCGCCGTGCTCCGCGCCTTGTCCCAGGCCGACTACATGACGGCGACGGCGGGGGCCGACCCCTCGCTGTGGAAGGCGGGCGTCGGCGTCTTCACCCCCGGCACGCCGCTGGCGAACGAGGCGGGGCTGGAGGCGGTCACCGGGCCGCGCGACATCGAGCGCTCCCGCCGGGAGCTGCGCGAGGCCGGCTACAACGGCGAGACGGTGGTGCTGATGAGCCCCACCGACCAGCCGGCGCTGACCGCGCTCGGCGAGGTCGGGCAGGACCTGCTGAAGCGCCTCGGCATGAAGGTGGATTTCCGCGTCTCGGACTGGGGTACGCTGGTGCAGCGCCGCTCCAGCAAGGAGCCGCCGGAGCGGGGCGGGTGGAGCATGTTCCACACCACCTGGAACGGGATCGATGGCATCAGTCCCGGCGTCATGACCTATCTGCGGGCCAACGGGCAGAATGCCTGGTTCGGCTGGCCGGACGTGCCGAAGCTGGAGACGCTGCGCCTTTCCTGGTTCGACGCGCCCGACCTCGCCGCGCAGCAGAAGGTCGCCGCCGAGATCCAGCAGGTGGTGCTCGACGAGGTGCCCTACCTGCCGCTCGGCCAGTATTTCGCCTCGACTGCCTGGCGGAAGACGATCACCGAGCCGATCTCGGAAGTCGTCTCCTTCTGGGGCGTGAAGCGGGTCTGATCACTCGGCCGGCAGCGGCGCCGCCCCGGCCAGGGCGCGGCGCTGCTCCATGGCGCGGCGGGCAGCCCGCTTCCGCCACCAGATGACCACCCCCGTCACGCTCAGCACCGCCACGACCAGCCCCATCGCCGAGATGAGGATGCGCCCCGGCACGCCGAGAATGCGGCCGGAATGCACCGGGAACTGTGCCTGGACGAAGATGTCCGCGGCCGTGCCATGCCAGGGCCGGAGCTCGCCGAGGACCCGCCCGTCCTGCCCATCGAGGTGGATCGCCGCCGGCCCGACGCCGGCCGCGCCATGGTCGTCGCCCGGCTGGAAGAAGCGCACCGTGTAGACGCCGTATTGCAGGGCGTAGGAGACGGACCCCGGCGGCTCCGCCCAGCCGCGCCGCTCCGCCTCCGCCGCGCCGATCGCCACGGCCTGCTCCCGGGTCAGGCGGGGCGCGACCGGCGCATGCAGCGCGGTCGGGCTGCGCTCGGAGAAGGGCGTCGGCGACAGGGTCGAGACCTGCGACATCACCGGCAGGAAGACCTCGCGGTAGAGGTTCAGCGAGAAGGCGGTGAAGGCCAGCACCAGCAGCAGCGCCCAGGTCCAGAGGCTGAAGGCGCGATGGATGTCGAAGGTGGTGCGGTAGGCGCTGCCGCCGGTCTTCACCTTCCAGGCCGGCGCCCAGCGGGCGAGGAAGCCGCGCCCGCCCGTCGCGCGCCGTCCCGGCAGGGTCAGCAGGAGGCCGACGAAGCAGTCGAGCGTCCAGGCGATGGCGATGCCGCCCATCAGCCAGATGCCCCAGCGGTCGATCCCCCAGATCTCCGGGATGTGGAGACTGTAGTGCAGCTTGTAGAGGAAGGAGATCAAGGTCTCGCTGGTGATCGGCCAAGCCTGGCCCCATTGGCGCCGGCCCAGCTCCTCCCCCGTCGCCGGGTCGAGGAAGACCTGGTTGTAGCCCGGCTCGAACAGCCGCCCCGTCGTCGGGTCGAGCCGCGGCAGGACGAAAAGGGAGAGGGAATGGCCCGGCTCCGCCGCCAGCGGGACATGGATCGCCTCGATCCGCGGGTCGCGCGCCTCCATCTGCCGGGCGAGGTCGAGCGCGGGCAGGGCCGGCCCCGGCGCCCGTGCCTCGTTCAGGTGCGGGTTGAGCCATTCGTCGAGCTCATGGTCCCAGGAGATCACCGCTCCGGTCAAGCCGGCGACGAAGAGAAAGGCGGCGATGCAGAGGCCGACCCAACGGTGCAGCAGGGTGAGGATGCGGCGCATGGCGAAGTCCCTGGAAAGCAGTACCGACGAACGGCAGGCAGGTCCGCAGCCGGGCGAGGAAGAGCGAACCGCCGGTAGCTGGCAACGGCGACATTCTCGATGGCGGCGCGCAGCGTCGCCGGGACGGGGGAATAGCAGCCCGCCACTGAGAAGCATTCTCATCCTAACAGACGGATTACCTTACCGCAATGCAGCAACGGCGCCAGGCGGGCTACTCGCCCTCGCCATCCTTGCGGAAGGGGGAGAGGGTTGCGAGGGCCTCGATCTCCCGCAGCATGGCCGGGCGCTCGCGCTCGAGGAAGTCGCCAACGGCGCGGCGCAGTCCGGTATGGGCGATCCAGTGGCCGCTGTAGGTCGGCGTCGGCAGGTAGCCGCGCTGGATCTTGTGCTCGCCCTGGGCGCCGGCCTCGACGCGCGGGAGACCGTGCTCGATGGCGAAATCGATCGCCCGGTAGTAGCAGAGCTCGAAATGCAGGAAGGGCGCATCCACCAGGCTGCCCCAGTTCCGGCCGTAGAGTGCCTCCCGCCCCAGCAGGTTCAGCGCGCCGGCCACCGGCTCGCCCTCCTGCTCGGCGACCATCAGCACCACGGCATCACCGAGCGCTTCGCCCATCAGCGGCCAGAAGCGCTGGGTGAGGTAGGCGCTGCGGCCCCATTTCTTGTCGGTGGTGCTGCGGTAGAAGCGGTGGAAGGCGCGCCAGTGCTTCGGCGTGATCTCATGGCCGCGCAGCGTCTTCAGCACGAAGCCGGAGGCCGCGGCATCGCGCCGCTCGCGCCGGATCGCCTTCCGCTTGCGCGACGAAAGGGCGCCGAGGAAATCCTCGAAGCTGGCATAGCCCTTGTTGTGCCAGTGGAACTGCGTCCCCAACCGTTGCAGCCAGCCGGCTTCGCCCAGCGCCTCCCACTCGGCGCCCTCGCAGAAGGTGACATGGGCGGAAGAGAGGCCGAGATCCTCGCAGGCCTGGGAGAGGCCCTGCGCCATGGCGGCGGGGCCGATCCCGGCCTCCGGATGGATCAGCAGGCGCGGGCCGGGGACGGGGCTGAAGGGGGCGCAGACCTGCAGCTTCGGGTAGTACTGCCCCCCTGCCCGCTCGAAGGCATCGGCCCAGCCATAGTCGAAGACGTACTCGCCCTGGCTGTGGCTCTTGGCGTAGCAGGGGGCGCAGGCCAGGAGCCGCCCCTCGGGGTCGCGCAGCGCGGCATGCTGCGGCAGCCAGCCGGTACGCGCGGTGGCGCTGCCGCTCTCTTCCAGCGCGGCGAGGAAGGCGTGGCTGACGAAGGGGTTGCCCCCGCCGGCGCAAGCATCCCACTCCGCGGCCGGCACTTCGGCGATGGCGCGGTGGAGGCTGAGGGTCAGGTTGGTGGGGGCCATTGCCCGGAGCATGTGCTGCGGCGCAGCGCGAGGGCAAGGCCCCCTCCCGCTACTTGCCCCAGCGCAATGCCATCGCGTCGCAGCGCCGGGAGAGCTCGATCAGACCGGCCCGCGTCGCCGGATGCAGCGGGGCGAGCGGCGCGCGCGGCGCATCGCAGGTGATGATGCCGCCCTCCTTCATCAGCGCCTTGGCCGCCAGCAGCCCGCACTGCCGGTTCTCGTAGTTGATGAGCGGCAGCCAGCGCTGGTAGGCCGCCGCTGCCTCGTCCCGCCGGCCGGCGAACCAGGCATCAGTGACCTGGCGGATGCCGTCCGGGTAGCCGCCGCCGGTCATGGAGCCGGTCGCGCCGGCCTCCAGGTCGGCCATGAGGGTGATGGCCTCCTCGCCGTCCCAAGGCCCTTCGATCGCCTCGCCGCCGAGGGCGATGATCTCGCGCAGCTTGTTCGCCGCGAAGGGCACCTCGATCTTGAAATAGGCGACATGCTCGATCTCCCGCGCCATGCGGGCGAGGAAAGGCGCGGAGAGCGGCGTTCCGGCGACCGGCGCGTCCTGGATCATGATCGGGATGTCGATCGCATCCGAGACGGTCTGGTAGAAGGCGTGGATCGCGGCCTCGGGGAAGCGGATGGTCGCGCCGTGATAGGGCGGCATGACCATCACCATCGCCGCCCCCGCCTCCTGCGCGCGGCGCGAGCGCTCGGCGCAGACGCGTGGCGAGGTATGCGTCGTCGTCACGATCACCGGCACGCGGCCGGCGACATGCTCGATCATCAGCGGCGTCAGCCGCTCCCGCTCCTCGTCGGCGAGGAGGAACTGCTCGGAGAAGTTGGCGAGGATGGCGAGGCCTTCGGAGCCGGCCTCGATCATGAAGTCGAGGCAGCGCTTCTGGCCCTCGATGTCGAGGGCGCCGCGCTCGTCGAAGATGGTCGGCACGACGGGGAAGACGCCCCGGTAGCGGGGCGTCGGCGTGGTCTGGCTCATGCGCGTCTCCTGCCTTTGACGGGAAAGAGGCGACGCATGGCCCGGCGCGTCAAGCCACTCGCGTCAGGTCAGGCGATCTCGAACATCCCCTCGACCTCGACGGCGGCATCGCCCGGCAGCGAGGGCACGCCGATGGTCGTGCGCGCATGCCGCCCGGCATCGCCGAAGACCTCGACGGCGAGGTCCGAGGCGCCGTTCATCACCACCGCATGCTGGGTGAAGTCCGGGCCGGCGGCGATGAAGCCGCCGAGGCGGACGACGCGCGCGACGCGGTCGAGATCGCCCACGGCGGCCCTCACCTGCGCCATCAGGTTGACGAAGCAGAGCCGGGCGGCGGCAACGGCGTCCTCCATCGAGACCCCGGCGCCGACCTTGCCGGTCACGGCGATCTTGCCGTCCTGCAGCGGGATCTGGCCGGAAACGATGACGAGGTTGCCGCTGATGTTGAAGGGCACGTAGTTGGCGATCGGCGCCGCCGGGGTCGGCAGGGCGATGCCGAGTTCGGCGAGGCGGGCCTCGATGCGTCCGGCCATGATGCTATCCTTATCCTACGAGCCTGAGGGTGCGCCGCCGCCCGCGCGGGCTGGCGGCGGCGGCCTCGCGCCCAGGCGCCGGCTGCGGCGGCAGGTCGAGCGGCAGCAGCGGCGCCTGCTGCGCGGCGGTGCCGGGCGAGTCCGGCAGGCAGTCCTCCTCGGAGGGCTGCGGCAGGTCGCGCCGGCCGAGATAGTCGAGGGCGAGGCGGCGGAAGGCCCAGTCGAGCACCGAGGTGGCGCGCGGGATGGCCGGATCGCCCTCCACCAGCCCGGCCGGGCCGAAGCGGGTATAGGCGAAGGCCTCCACATAGTCGGCCAGCGGCACGCCGGCCTGGAGGCCGAGCGAGACGGACTGGGCGAAGCCGTCCATCAGGCTGCGATAGGCCGCCCCTTCCTTGGACAGGGTGAAGGCGATCTCCAGCAGGCGGCCGGCGGCATCCTCCGCCGTCCGTAGCGCCACCTTGTGGCCGCCGACGGTGACGTGGAGCGTCGTCCCGGCATGGCGGCGGAGCATGGGCTGCGGCTTCGGCACCGGCTGGGCCGGGGCGGGCAGCGCGACGGGGGCCGGCGGGGCGGCGTGCAGGAACTGGGCGACGGCCTCCCGCATTGCGGCCCGGGCGCGGTCCGGGACCGAGGCGAGCAGAGTGCCGGCGCGGGCGGGATGGTCGCGGGTGACGATGAGGGCGGCGCGCGTCGGCACCTCGGCCACCTCGCCGGCTTCGGTCAGCACGGCGCGGGTGGAGCCGGCGGCGGGCGCTATGCCGCCCGTCTCGGCACCGAGCAGTGCCTCGACCGCGTCGGGCAGGGCGAGCGCCAGCAGGCCCTGGTGCCGGAGCCCCGGCGAGGCCGCGGCGGCATCGAGCGCGGCGCGGGCGGCGGCGGCGAGGCCAGGCACCGGCGTCTCGGCGGGCGGTGCCGGCCAAAGCAGGGCGACCGGCTCCCGCGCCCCGAGCGTCGCGGCGATACGGCCCGACTCGGCCTCGGCCGCGCCGCGGGTCAGCGCCGCAATGGCGGTGGCGGTGGCGCGTGCCTCGGGGCTGTCATAGGCGAGGCCGAGCGCGGCCAGCAGCCCGGCAAGATCGGCGAAGCCGAGTCGCAGGCGGCTGGCCTTCGCCCCGCCGAGCGCGTCGAGGGACCGGATGGCGAGGGCGCAGGCCTCGGCATAGCCCTCGAGGTCGAAACCGCCCCCGGGCTCAAGAAAGGCCGGCAGGTTGAGCACGAAGCGGGGTTCGGCCTTGCTCCCCTCGCCGCGCCAGACCTCGGCGCCCGGCGCGCCGCGCCGGGTCAGCAGCAGGCCGCGCAACCCTTCGGCGAGACGGGCGGCGCCGGCGGCATCGACGATGCCGGACTTCTGGCCGGCGCGGGTGACGCGGGCGATCCAGCCTTCGGCAAGGCGCGGCAGGGTGACCGGCCCCTGCCCCGGGGCAAGGGCGGCGAGCGCCGCGGCGGCCCCCGCATCCCAGCCGAGCGGCAGGGCGACGGCGCGCGGCGGCGCATCAGGGTCGGCCGCGGCGCGGGTCCGGCGCAGGGCGACCTCTTCCCACAGGGTTCCGGTGATCAGTGCCATGACGTGATGCTACGGCGCCTCGGGCCGGGCGGGAAGCCGTATCTGGTGCTGAGGCCACTCCAAGGACGCAACATCCTGTGGATAGCTGCGTCGGCCCGCCCGCCTTTGCGCCGCAGCAGGGCTTATGCGATTGTCCGCCCGCGATCCCGCCCCCATGTGCTGGGCCGCCATCCCCCAGGAGCTTTCCCGGCCCCATGCCTGTCCTGCTGCGCCTCCAATCCGCTCTCTTCGGCCGCAAGGTCGGGACCGACCGCTTCGGCAATGTGTATTTCGAGAGCCGTTCGAAGCAGCCCATCTACAACCGCACCCGGCGCTGGGCGATCTTCGCCAAGGGCGGCGACCCGACCGTGGTGCCGCCGGAATGGCATGCCTGGCTGCATCATACGACGGATGCGCCGATGCCCGAGGTGAAGCGCTATCCCTGGCAGAAGGAGCACCTGCCGAACCTCACCGGCACGGCGCATTCCTATCGTCCGTCCGGGCACGACTATGTCGGTGGCGCCCGCCCCACGACCACTGGCGACTACGAAGCCTGGACGCCGGGTTCGTAAGGCATGAAGGGACGCAGCCTCGCCGAGGTCGCCACCGGCGGCATCGTGCTCCTGATCGCCGCCGTCTTCCTCGCCTATGCGGTGCTGCATAGCGGCCGGGGCAGCGCCAATGCCGACGGCATGTCGCTGACCGCACGCTTCGATAAGATCGACGGCCTCTCGAACGGCGCCGACGTCCGCATCGCGGGCGTCAAGGTTGGCAGCGTGACCGACAGCCGGATCGACCCGCAAAGCTTCGGCGCGGTGCTGACCATGCGGGTGGACCGCAGCCTCCGCCTGCCGGACGACACCTCGGCCGAGATCACGTCGGAGGGGCTGCTCGGCGGCAAATATGTCTCGCTGGTGCCGGGGGGTAGCGACAAGCTCCTCGCCGATGGTGGGCGGATCACCGAGACCCAGGGCTCGGTCAGCCTGGAATCCCTGCTTGGCCGCTTCATCTTCTCGGTGACGCAGATGAACAGCCAGAACCAGCAGCAAGAGGGCGGCCAGGGCGGCGCGGCCCCCCCGCCCGCCCCGGCACGATGAGCCTCGCCCCGCCCGAGACCTGGCTGGGGGCGGATGGCAGCCCGATCTCCTGCCGGGAGAAGCTGAAGGTCCTGGCCGAGAACCATGCGGAGCTCGCTCAGGTGATGCGCGACGCCTTCGAGGATGCCGTGCTGATGGGCGTCGACGAGGCGGCGCTGCGGCGGATGTTCAACGAGATGGTCGCCGAACTCCCGAGCCCGAAGCGCAAGCCATGAGGCGCCTCGCCGCCCTTGCCTTGCTGCTGCCGGTCGCCGCCTGGGCGCAGTCGCAGGACTGGCTGCCGAAGGGGCAGGCCGAGCTGCAGCTGCTCGACAAGGTGACGGCGCGCGTCTCCGTCCTCCGGGCGCCGGTCGGGCAGGCGACGCAGTTCGGGACGCTCACCGTCAAGGTCGCCGCCTGCAATGCCCGCCCGCCAGACGAGGTGCCGGATGCCGCCGCCTTCCTCGAAGTGAGCGACAGCCGCCGGGCGGCCGGCTTCCAGGAGGTGTTCCGCGGCTGGATGTTTGCCAATGCGCCGGGCGTCAGCATGCTGGAGCACCCGGTCTATGACCTCCGGGTCCTCGATTGCAAATAGCCCCCTCCGACCATTGGGACGGCAGGCATTTCCACAATGTCCATGACCGGACGGTGAAGAGCTTCCGCGACGTCCTCCGCTGGCGGCGCGAGAGCAAGCCGGTGCCCTGGCCGCGCTGGATCGAGGATGCGCCGCAGCCCGCACCGGCGCGGCTGCCGGCGGGGCGGATCGGCGTGACCTTCATCGGGCATGCCTCCTTCCTCGTCCAGCTTGGCGGGCGCTGCGTGCTGGTCGATCCGGTCTGGTCGATGCGGGCGAGCCCCCTCGCCTTCGCCGGGCCGCGGCGGGTGCGGGCACCGGGGCAGGCGCTGGAGGCGCTGCCCGGCTGCGACCTGCTGCTGGTCAGCCATAACCACTACGACCATCTCGACCTGCCGACCTTGCGGCGGGTGCGGCAGCGCTGGGGGCCACCGGCCGTCACCGGGCTCGGGAATGCGCGGCACCTGGCGAAGGCCGGCATCCGGGGCGCCACCGAGCTGGACTGGTGGCAATCCGTTGAGGTGGCGGGGCTGCGCGTCACCTATGTGCCGGCGCAGCATTTCTCCGCCCGCACGCTGCGCGACCGCAACCGCAGCCTGTGGGGCGGCTTCGTCCTCGAGTCCGAGGAGGCCACCGTCTACTTCGCGGGCGACAGCGGCTGGTGCCCGCATTTCGCGGAGATCGCGGCGCGCTTCCCACGCATCGACCTCGCCCTGATCCCGATCGGGGCCTATGAGCCGCGCTTCTTCATGCGCACCCAGCACATGGACCCGGGCGAGGCGGTGCAGGCGCACCAGGCGCTTGGGGCGCGGCGGAGCGTGGGGATGCATTTCGGCACCTTCGCCGGGCTGACCGACGAGGCGATCGAGGGGCCGGAGGTTTGGCTCGCCGAGGCCCGTGCGGCGGCGGGGGTGGCGGCGGAGGCCTTCGGCACCCTGCCCTTCGGCGGCAGCCTCGACCTGCCCGAAGTCCGCCCGTAGCCTTTCGCCTGCCCTACGAGGAGGCGCTGGTGAGCCGGCTCGACTGCCGGACACCCCTGCCAGGTGCCAGCTTCGGCGGGCGCACTCGCTTCGTTGGGCGGCCCGGCGCGGGACGGTAGCGGCGGCAAGGACGAAGACAGCGATGGCCTGATGGATCGCCGCCAAGGCCAAGCGGGCGTCGGTGTTCATGGTGACCGCCGTCCGCTCGCCGCCTCCACCGTTGTAGCGGGGTTTGACGAACTGTGTCCCGCTTCGGCAGGTGCCAGCGATGAACCTCTGCGCAAGCTTGGGATGGTTGGGAATCGTACCTCGCTGGCGCCCGTAAGGGGGGATTTCCGTTGGGAGAACCCGCCCAGGTGTATCAGCCAGATCGTAGTTCAGCGTGAGACGATGGCCGTTGAGGAGGCGCTGCGATGGCTGGACGGCAGGGTCCAGTAGTCGCCTATCACCCGGTCTAAGCCGGCGGGGCTGAAGGGCGAACACGCGTTGCCGTCATAATGGGTGATCTCGCCGAAAAACACCCGGCCACCCACGCAGTACAGATCGACGCGCGCAAAGTCGAACTCCCCGCCGATCTGCTCCGCCAGGCGCAGGGCGTCCTGTGTTTCCGGGGGGAGTACATAGCCGAGATCGGGTTCGTGCGCCTGCCGGACCGACCACGGCTCGAGCCGTTCGTTATAGCTGTTGGCCCGATGATGGCCATGTCGCCCGATATGGACACGCAGCAGCCTGACGCGCCCATGGAAGACGTAAAATTTCAGGTCGGCTGGGATGCCGCCATCCGCGTCCAGCAACATCTCCTCAGCGAGGAGGCGCGGCGTGAGATCACGGTAGGCCCATTCCCCAGCTGTTTCATAATGATTGCGACGCAGCCAGCCATTCGCTTGGGAGACGGCGGTGGGGATGTCGAGCGCCGTGCGGTCATGGACGAGCAGATTCATGTTCCAGCCGTGGCTGCCCTTGAGCACGAAACGGCTGGGCAATTTCTCCCACTCGATGTCCTCGGCGCGGCTCCAGATGCCGAGCAGCGGCACGAGCACGTCATTTCCGACGCGATCCACGACGTAGCGGCGGGCATTGATCTTGTCCGTCGTCAGCGCCAGCAGCGGATTCCTATCGTGGAGTATCCGCCAACCAAGCTTTTCGTTGAAAGTCGCTGGTTGAGAAAGATTGGGGTCATATCCCAAAGCGGCACGCATGCGGTAGCGAAGATGTCGCTCCCGCAAAACCGCGTCCAAGGCTGGTACATACTGGGCAGCATGCCGTACTACATTCCGCAGCGGAGATGACTTTGGTTCGGCGGGATGTATGGTATCGGACATTGTCGGGTCTCTCGTAGGCTCACTTGGCTTCCTAACGTGCAGTTCACCTACGCAACACCATCGCTCACTTTGTTGTGCGACAGCATCTTTAGTAATGTGTTCGGTGGTGACGGCTGCGGGACAGAGGATGAGCCGATAACCGGCGAGACACGCAGCGTAGAAGTCGTGTTCATGATAATGAAACATGGAAACAGCCAACCGGTCCTGATCTCCAGGAATTACCCCTCCATATTTTTTTCTTACATTGATTTGCCGCTATGTATGATGGTTGCGAAAGGTATTAATCTGCAAATTCATTTCTGTTTGGCCATTTTTATTATACTATAGTAGCGTTTTATTACACTAAACCGGGTTACCTTCCCCCTACCCCTCCGCTACCTCGTGAAGCACCTGCGCCAGCACCCGGGCCCCCGCCGCCAGCTGGGCCGGCGAGGAATACTCCGCCGGGTTGTGGCTGATGCCCTTGCGGCTCGGGACGAAAATCATCCCGCTCGGGCAGAGCGGCACCATGAACTGTGCGTCGTGAAATGCGCCCGAGGGCATGCGCAGCGCGCGCAGCCCCTGCGCCGCCGCGGCGCGCGCCACCGCCTCCGTCACCTGCGGCGCGAAGTCCACCGGCAGGGCGTGGAAGCGCTCCGTCACCGTCACCTCGCAGTGCTGCACGGCGGCGCGGATGGTGGGCGCGATGGCGTCGCCCCGCTCCGTCAGCACCGTGGCCGAGGGGTGGCGGAAATCGATGGTGAAGCGCACCCGCTCCGCCACGCTGTTGGAGCTGTTGGGGTGGACCTCGATCCGCGCCACGGTGAAGCGGAGGATGTCGGTCGGGTCGTCCATCAGCGCGTTCAGCGCGGTGATGGCGCGGAGCATGTCCTGCACCGCGTCGCGCCGCATGGAGAGGGGCGCGGTGCCGGCATGGGCGCTCTCGCCGCGCAGCTCGACCAGGAACCAGCGGCTGCCCTGGATGCCGGTGACGATGCCGATGTCCTGACCCTCCGCCTCCAGCCGCGGGCCTTGCTCGATATGGGCCTCGACATAGGCGTGGGGGGCCCGGCCCTCGACCACGCCGAGGGGACGGCGGGGGAGGTCGGCCTCGAGCGCCAGTTGCTCGCGGAGGGCGTCGCCGAAGCGGATGCCCTCGCCATCCTCCACCGCGTCCCAGGTGTCGGCGGCGCTGTGGCCGGCATAGGCCATGCTGCCCATGCAGCCGGGGGCGAAGCGGCCGCCCTCCTCATTGGTCCAGGCGACCAGCTCGATCGGGCGGCGGGGGGTGATGCCGGCCTCGCGCATCGCCTGGATCGCCTCCAGCCCGGCGAGGACGCCCCAGATGCCGTCGAACCGGCCGCCCGCCGGCTGGCTGTCCATGTGGCTGCCGGTCAGCACGGGGGCGAGGCCGGGCTCGCGGCCTTCCATGCGAAGGAAGAGGTTGTTCAGCGCGTCGATGGAGGGGGTGAGACCGATCGATTCGCCCCAGGCGATGAGCAGGCGGCGGGCCTCGCGGTCCAGGGGGGAGAGGCAGGGGCGGTTGACGCCGGGGGAGCCGTCGGCGCCGGTGATGGCGCCGAGGCGGGCCATCTGCATCAGCCGATCCCATTGGCGCTGCTCGCTTACCGCGGCGACCAGGTTCGGCGCGACCGCTTCGCTCATCGTCCCATCCCTTCTCATTCGCCCGGGGACAAACCGCAGGCGGCAGGGTGGCGTCAAGCCGTGCTAGACCGCGCCCTGCAACGAAGGGGAATGGCCGATGGCGGGGTATCTCAGCACGCATGTGCTGAACACGGCGGAGGGGGTGCCGGGCGCCGGCATCGCGGTGGAGCTGTGGCGGCTGGAGCCGGTGCCGGTGCTCGTCGCGCGGACGGTGACGATGGCGGATGGGCGGAATGCCGAGGCCTTCTACCCGGAGGGGGCGGGGTTCGTCGCGGGGCTGCACGAGCTGCGCTTCGGCATCGGCGCATATTTCGCGGGGCGCGCGGCGGGCCGAAGCTTCTATGACGTGGTTCCGGTGCGGGTGCGGCTCGAGGCGAACCAGGGGCATTACCATGTTCCGCTGCTCTGCTCGCCATTCGGCTACACAACCTACCGGGGGTCCTGAGCGTTTCGCCTGCTTCGGCGAGGGAGGCAGGCATGACGGAGCGGGAGGAATTGCTCGCAGCGGTCGGCCGGGGCGATGCGGTGGCGGTCGGCGCGTTGCTCGATGCGGCGCCGGACCTGGCCGCGCCGCGCGGCGGGCGGGCGGATGACCCGGTGGCGCTGGCGGCCCGGCTCGGCCATCTCACCGTGCTGCGGCTGCTGCTGGAACGCGGCGGCCAGGGCGAGCCGGAGGGCGACCCGCGCGAGGCACCGACGGCGCTGATGCAGGCAGCCGCGGCGGGGCAGCAGGATGCCATCGCCCTTCTTCTCGAATTCGGCGCCGACCCGGCGCTGCGCGACCGCGAGGGGCGTAGCGCCGCGGATTACGCGACGGAGGCTGGCCACGCCGATCTCGCCCGGCGCCTCTACACCGATACGGAAACGGAACGCCTGATCTGGTAGCGGAACGCTCGGCCGGGTGCTGCGTAGCGCAGTCATTGCGACTGCCGGAGAGGGACCGATGGCGCGTATTCTGGTGCTCTATTATTCCATGTATGGCCATGTGGAGACCATGGCCGGGGCTGTCGCCGAAGGCGCCCGCGGTGCTGGCGCCACGGTGACGGTAAAGCGGGTGCCGGAGCTCGCGCCGCGCCCCGTGCTGGAGAAGGCCGGAGCGAAGCTCGACCAAGCGGCGCCCGAAGCCTCGCCGCAGGAGTTGGACCAATACGACGCCATCATCCTCGGCTGCCCGACCCGCTATGGACGGATGGCGGCGCAGATGGCGCAATTCTGGGACCAGACGGGCGGGCTTTGGGCACGTGGCGCGCTCATCGGCAAGGTCGCCAGCGGCTTCACCTCCACCGCCAGCCAGCATGGCGGCCAGGAAACGACCCTGATGGCGATGCACACCATGTTCCTGCATCACGGCATGGTCGTGGTGGGCCTGCCCTATTCGGCATCGGGGCTGACCCGGCTCGACGAGGTCAGCGGCGGCAGCCCCTATGGCGCGACAACCATCGCCGGCGGCAAGGGCGAGCGGCAGCTAAGTGCCAATGAGCTGGAAATGGCGAGCTTCCAGGGCCGGCATGTGGCGGGGATCACGGCCAGGCTGCTCGGCTGAACCGGCATTCCCAGCCGGATGATCGCATCCGGCCGGGCTCGGTCCTCATCCTCAGGCGGCGCGGAGCCGCCCGAGGGTTTCGCCCAGGGCGCGGCGGAGGGTTTCCGCCTGTTCGGCGAGGGTGGCCGAGGTTGCCTGCACCTGGCTGGCGGCGCCGCCGGTCTCGCCGGCTGCGGCGGTAACGCCGTCGATGGCCCCGGCGATGGCCGCGGTGCCGGCCGCCGCCTGCTGCACATTCTGGGCGATGTCCCGCGTCGCGGCGCCTTGCTCCTCCACCGCCGCGGCGATGGCCGCGGTGACCTCGTTGATGGCGCCGATGCTGTCGCGGATCACGCCGATATCGGTGGTTGCCTGACGGGTGGCAGCCTGCATCGACTGGATCTGGGCGGCGATGTTTCCGGTGGCCTGCGCCGTCTGATTGGCCAGGGCCTTCACCTCGCTCGCCACCACGGCGAAGCCCTTGCCAGCCTCGCCGGCCCGCGCCGCTTCGATCGTCGCGTTCAGCGCCAGCAGATTGGTTTGGCCGGCGATGCTGTCGATCAGCCGGGTCACCTCCCCGATCCTTGCCGCGGCCTCGTTCAGGTTGGCGACCGTCGCATCGGTGCGGTTGGCCTGGTCGGCGGCGCTGGCCGCCATGCGCGCGCTTTCAGCCACCTGCCGGCTGATCTCGGCAACCGAGGCTGCCAGTTCCTCGGTCGCGGCGGCGACGGTGTTGACGTTGCCGCTCGCTTCCTGCGTGGCGCCGCTGACCGTGCCGGCCCGCTCGCTGGTGCCGTCAGCGATGGCGACCTTGGATGTCGCGGCGGCGTTGAGCTCGGCCGCCGCCGAGGCGATGTGCTCGGTGACGCCGCCGATGCTGGTCTCAAGGCTGGAGGCGAGGCTGGCGAGGCCGGCCTTGCGCTCCTCCTCGGCCCGCTGCTTGGCGGCCTCCTGGCCAGCGCGCAGTGTCTCGGCCTGCTGCAGGCTGGTGGCGAAGCCCTGGAGGGCACGGGCCATGCTGCCGATCTCGTCGCGGCGGTCGGCATCGTCGATCGGCGTGGCGAGGTCGCCGCCGGCCAGCCGCTGCATGGCGCCTTGGAGGCGGGCGAAGGGCTGGATCACGGTGAGGCGAGCCATCCAGAGGCCGAGGCCGAGGCTGAGCAGGATGCCAGTGCCAAGGACTGTGACGGCTGTCCAGATGGTGGATTGAGCCTCGTCCCGCAGCGCCGCAGATTTCGCGGCGGCCGATGCGAGCAGGGACGCCGTCATCTCCCTGCTTTCTTCGCGCAGCTTGGTGATCTGAGTGAAAAACTCCGTCCGCAACAGGGCCATCGCCTCGGCGCCGCGCCCCGCCTGCAGCATGGCGATGCCACGCAGCCCGGTTGCGTGCAGGGCCTCGAACTCGCGCTCGATGCCGGCGAGGGTCGCGGCATGCGGCGTTCCCGCCACGGCCGCCCGCAGCGCCGCGGCACGCTCCGCGAAGGTCGACCCGATGGCCTCCAGATCCTTGGCCGACTGGGCGATGTTCACCGCCTCCGGCACTGCGAAGGCCCGCCAGAGGGCGCGGGGCATGTCGACGATCGTGACGTTGACCCGGGTGGCATGGGTTGCGCCCTGGCTTTCCCGCGCGAGCAGGCTGGCATAGGCGGCATCGAGCGTGACCAGGGAGCGGCTGACGAAAGCGCCGGCTCCCAGCGCCACCGAAGCCATCACGGCCAGGGGCAGCATGACCTTCAAGGACAGGCGGGCATGACGAAAGGCGTTCAGCATGATGGCGTCCGATGCTGCGGCCCGGGAATTCGAACCGATCGAGTTTCGTAACGCCCTTGTGATTGTCATCCGGTTAATGGCGCCTTGCTCGAAACCCGCTTGCAAAACCGGGCCGGAGGGGGCATCTCCCCCGCGATACCAGACCGATTGAGTCAGACCTCGGCGGGCGGTGCGGAGAGATATCCGCGGCCGGGCCCGCTTTTGCCTATGGAGGCCCATCGTGGCGCGCACCCCGCTCGACCGAATCCGCAATATCGGCATCACCGCGCATATCGACGCGGGCAAGACCACGACGACCGAGCGGATCCTCTACTACACCGGCAAGTCGCATCGGATCGGCGAGGTCCATGACGGCAACACCACGACCGACTACATGGAGCAGGAGCGCGAGCGGGGGATCACCATCACCTCCGCGGCCGTGACCGCTGTGTGGAAGGACCACCGGATCAACATCATCGACACGCCCGGCCACATCGACTTCAACATTGAGGTCAACCGGTCGCTCCGCGTGCTCGACGGCGCCGTCTTCATCATCGAGGGCGTGGCGGGCGTGCAGCCGCAGTCCGAGACCAACTGGCGCTTGGCGGACCGCTACAACGTCCCCCGGCTGATCTTCATCAACAAGCTCGACCGCACCGGCGCCGACTTCTACCGCGCGGCCGCGACGCTGACCGAGAAGCTCGGCATCACCTGGATCGCCCTGCAGCTGCCGATCGGCATCGAGGACACCTTCAAGGGCGTCGTCGACCTGGTCGAGATGAAGGCGATCATCTGGGAGGGCGACGAGCTCGGCGCCGCCTACCACGACGAGGAGATCCCGGAGGATCTGAAGGAGAAGGCGGCCGAGTACCGCCAGCTCCTGCTCGACACCGCGCTGAGCGTCGACGACGCCGGCATGGAGGAGTATTTCGAGAAGGGTGACGTTTCGGTCGAGACGCTGAAGCGCGCCATCAAGCGCGGCACGATCGACGGCACCTTCCGCCCGGTAATGTGCGGCACCGCCTTCAAGAACAAGGGCGTGCAGCCGCTGCTGGACGGCGTGCTCGACTACCTGCCGAGCCCGATCGACATCCCCGGCATCAAGGTCGCCGCCGAGGAAGGCGAGGAGGAGACCGCCGACCGCCGCATCATCCCGGCCGACGAGACGCTGCCCTTCGCTGGCCTCGCCTTCAAGATCATCAACGACAAGTACGGCAACCTGACCTTCGTGCGCGTCTATGCCGGCGTGCTGAAGCAGGGCGACATGGTCATGAACACGACCAAGGGCCACCGCGAGCGCATCGGCCGCATGTTCCAGATGCATGCCGACAAGCGCGAGGAGATCAAGGAGGTCACCGCCGGCGACATCGCCGCCTTCGTCGGGCTGAAGGACACCGGCACGGGTGACACGCTGGCCGACCAAGCGGACCCGGTGGTGCTGGAGCGCATGGCCTTCCCGATCCCGGTCATCGACATCTCGGTCGAGCCGAAGACGAAGGAGGGCGTCGAGAAGATGACGCTCGGCCTGCAGAAGCTGGCCGGCGAGGACCCCTCGCTGCGCCTCAAGACCGACCAGGAGACCGGCCAGACCATCCTCTCCGGCATGGGCGAGCTGCATCTCGAGATCATCATCGACCGGCTGCGGCGGGAATACGGCGTCGACGCCCATATCGGCGCGCCGCAGGTGGCCTATCGCGAGACGATCACCAAGAGCCACACCGAGACCTACACCCACAAGAAGCAGTCTGGCGGCTCGGGCCAGTACGCCGAGGTGAAGATCACCTTCGAGCCGAAGGAGCGGAACACCGGCATCGAGTTCTCGAACTCGGTGGTCGGCGGCGCGGTGCCGAAGGAGTACATCCCGGCGGTCGACAAGGGCATCAAGGTGCAGGCCGATACCGGCGTGCTCGCGGGCTTCCCGACGGTCGACTTCAAGTACAGCCTGGTGGACGGCAAGTACCACGACGTCGACTCGTCGGCCCTGGCCTTCGAGATCGCCGCCAAGGCTTGCTTCCGCGAGGGCATGAAGAAGGCCGGCCCGGTCATCCTTGAGCCGATCATGGATGTCGAGGTGACGACGCCGCAGGATCATGTCGGCGACGTGGTGGGCGACCTCAACCGCCGCCGTGGCGTGATCCAGAGCCAGGACATGGCCGGCACCTCGGTCATCGTGCGCGCGCATGTGCCGCTGAAGGAGATGTTCGGCTACATCTCCAACCTGCGGGGCATGACCAAGGGGCGTGCGTCCTTCTCGATGCAGTTCCACCACTACGATCCGGTGCCGCGCAACGTGGCGGACGAGATCATGAAGAACAGCGCCTGATCCCTCTCGGCAGGGTCCGGCAGGCCGGCGGCGCGGGGGCCAACCCCCGCGCCGTTTGCTTTTCTTAAGCGCGGCAGGGGATTATGCCCCTGCCATGCTCGACTTCAGCGCCCTCCGCATCCTCGTCCTCGGCGATGCCATGCTCGACCGCTTCCTCTATGGCGAGGTGGAGCGCATCTCGCCCGAGGCGCCGGTGCCGGTGCTGCGCCAGCGCCGGCTGATGGCGATGCCGGGCGGCGCCGGCAACGTCGCGCGCAACATCACCGCCCTCGGCGGCCGGGCGGTGCTGGTGGGGCTGCTCGGGCCGGATGCGGCCGGGGCGGAGTTCCGGGCGCTGCTCGGCGCCGATCCCGGCATCGAGGACCGGATGGTGGAAAGCGCCGGGCGTCCGACCATCTGCAAGATGCGCATCATCGCCGGGACCCAGCAGGTGGTGCGCGTCGACGACGAGGCGACGCGGGCGGCGGAGCCCGAGGAGGCCGAGGCGATGCTGGCGGCGGTGCGGGCTGCCCTGCCCGGCTGCCAGGCGATGATCCTGTCGGACTATGCCAAGGGCGTGCTCTCGCCCCCGGTCATCGCCGAGGCCATCGCGGCGGCGCGGGCGCGGGGCATCCCCGTGCTGGTCGATCCGAAGAGCGAGGATTTCCGTGTCTATCGCGGCGCCGATTGCGTGAAGCCCAATGCGCGGGAGCTGGCGCGGGCCACCCGCATGCCGGTCGGGACCGAGGCGGAGGTGGTGGCGGCCGCCGAACGGGTGATGGCGGAGGCGGGGCTCGCCGCCCTGCTCTGCACGCGGGCCGGGCATGGCATGGTGCTGGTCCGCGCCGGCGCCGGGGCCAGCAGCGTTCCGGCCCTGGCGCGCGAGGTCTTCGACGTTTCGGGTGCCGGGGACACGGTGATCGCAACCCTCGCCCTGGTCCATGCCTCCGGCCAGCCGCTGGAGGAGGCGATGCGCATCGCCAATGCGGCGGCCGGCATCGTCGTCGGCAAGCTCGGCACGGCGACGGTCGGGGTCGATGAGCTCACCCATGCGCTGCGGGCCGAAAGCGGCTCTGCCCCGGACGAGGGCGCGCTGCTCGACCGGGAGGCGGCGCGGCGCCTGGTCGCCGAGTGGCGGGCGCATGGGCTGCGGGTCGGCTTCACCAACGGTGTCTTCGACATTCTCCACGCCGGCCATGTGGCCTCGCTGCGTGCGGCGCGGCGGCGCTGCGACCGGCTGGTGGTGGCGCTCAACGCGGATGCGAGCGTCCGGCGGCTGAAGGGGCCGACGCGGCCGGTGAACCCGCTGGCCGATCGTGCCGCGGTCGTCGCCGGCCTCGCCTCGGTCGATGCGGTGATCGCCTTCGAGGAGGACACGCCGATCGAGCTGATCCGCCTGCTGCTGCCCGACGTGCTGATGAAGGGCGGCGACTACACGAAGGAGACGGTGGTCGGCGCGGCCGAGGTCGAGGCGGCCGGCGGCGAGGTGGTGCTGCTCGACCTGCTGCCGGGGCGCTCGACGACGGGGATCATCGCGCGGGCCAAGACCTAGCGCCGCAGGATCACCGTCCCCAGCACGTCCAGCACCTTGGCCCCGTCGGCGACGCGGTGCGCGGTGAAGCGCAGCTTGGCCACGCCGCGGTCCGGCTTGCTGCGGCTCGGCGTCAGCTCCTCCACCACGCCGGTGACGTGCAGGGTGTCGCCGGGCCTCACCGGGGCAGGCCAGGCGATCTCCATCCCTGCCCCGCCCATCGAGACCTTCGCCAGCACGCCGGTGCGGATCATGGTGGCGAAGCTGGCCGAGAGCGTGTGCAGGCCGGAGGCGATGAGGCCGCCGAAAGGCCCCTCCTCCGCCGCCGCCTCGTCCACATGGAAGGGCTGCGGGTCGAAGCGGCGGCCGAAATCGAGAATCTCGTCGCGGGTCATCTCCAGCGTCCCGAAGTCGAAGCGTTGGCCGACCGAAAGCTCGTCGAAGGAGGCGATGGGTGCGAGGCTCACGCCAGCACCTGCATGTCGCCGTCGACCGAGAGCGATTGGCCGCTGATCGTCGCGCCGAAGGGCGAGCAGAGGTAGAGCGCCATGTTGGCGATGTCCTGCGGCGTGACGTAGCAGCGGAGCGAGACGGCGCGCAGCGCCTCCGCCTCCTGCTCGGCGAAGCTGCGGCCGTTCGCCTGGGCCTTGGCCTCGATGACGCGGCGGATGCGGTCGCCGGCGACGAGGCCGGGGAGGATGGCGTTCACCCGGATTCGCTCCGGCCCAAGCTCGATGGCAAGGGACTTGGTGAAGCCGATGACGCCCCATTTCGCCGCCGCATAGGGGCTGCGGAGGGGGAAGCCGAAGCGCCCGGCGGCCGAGGAGAGGTTGACGATGGAGCCACCGCCCGCCGCGCGCAGCGCCGGCACCGCGCGGCGGGCGCAATGGAACATGGCCTCGAGGTCGATCTTCAGCGTGCGGCTCAGTGCCTCCGGCGTCACGTCCTCGACGCGGGCGGTGGGGCCGGCGATGCCGGCATTGTTCACCAGCACGTCGAGCCCGCCGAGATGGGCCACGGCGGCATCGACGAAGCCCTCGCAGCCCTCGACGCTTTCCATGTCGGCCAGCATGGAAGGGTGGGGCGAGGCGGCCAGCGCTTCCTGATCGACGTCGCAGAGGAAGACCTTCGCCCCGCAACTCGCAAAACCATCGGCCATGGCGCGGCCGATGCCGCCCGCGCCGGCGCTGATCGCCACGCGTAATCCGTCGAGCCGCACCGTGAGCGGCGCCGTGTTGTCCTGCATCCTGTTTCCTTCCCTCATCGAATAGCCGCGGCCAACTCGCCGCCGAGCATCCGGAGCTGCTGTGCCTCCACCGCCGGCACGACGGACGGGAGGCTCACCCGCAGCTTCACGAAGGCACGGCGCGAGAGGCCGAGGCAGAGATAGCTGTCCGACCGGCTGCCGCCGTCGAAGGCGAGGCTGAATTCCTCGCAGCGCATCGCCTCGGCGCCGGACGACAGGGTGATGACCGGGCCGGGCTGGCGCGACTCGATGCGGTAGCGGCGCATGGGGCCAAGCATCTCGACCTCGCGCACCGCCTGGGTGAACTCGGCGGCCAGGCTCTCGGCGGTCGCGCCGCCCGGGAGGCTGCGGTCGTAGAGGTAGAGGGTGGCGACGCCGGGCCCGCCGGGCGAGGGGCGGTACTCGGCGGCGGCGCCGAGCCCGGCCCCGTTCGGCCTCGCCTCGAAATCGGTGACACTGGCGCGGCGCCAGCCGGCGGCCTCGGCGGGCAGGGTTGCGATGCGCTGCAGCGGCGTCGCCGCATCCTTCGGAGCCTGGGCGGCGGGGAGCGCGATCAACAGGGCGAGGGCGACGAGCGGCCGGGTCATGCAGGAGGCTAGGCACCCCGGCGGCGGCCCGGCAAGCTCCCTCCCATGCGCATCCTGATTCTTGCCCTGCTTCTCCTCGCCCCTGGCCTCGCCCTGGGGGCGGAGCTGAAGCTGGCGAGCTGGAACATCGCCTGGCTCACCAGCCGCACGGCGCTGCTGCCGCGGGACAGGGCGCCGCGGGAGAGCGGCGACGTCGCCCGGCTCGCCGAGTATGCGCGGCGGCTGGACGCCGATATCGTCGCCTTGCAGGAGGTCGATGGGCCGGAGGCGGCGGCGCAGGTGCTCGATCCGCGGGCCTATGCCTTCTACTTTCCGGAGGAGGACGACCTCCAGCGCTCCGGCTTCGCCATCCGGCGGGGCCTGCGCGTCATCCGCAACCCAGATCTCGAGGCGCTCGACCTCAACCCGGAGGCCCAGCGCTCGCTCCGGCGTGGCGCGGATGTCACCGTGGAGGCGGGCGGGGCGCGGCTGCGGCTGCTCTCGCTGCATCTGAAGAGCGGGTGCAGCAGCGGGCGGCTGGAGCGGGAGGACCGGGATTGCGAGCAGCTCGCGCGCCAGGGCGAGGTCCTTGCCGGCTGGATCGCGGCGCGGCGGCGGGAAGGCGTGGCCTTCGCCCTGCTCGGCGACTTCAACCGCGCCTTCGAACGGCCGGAGGAGCCGCTCTGGGGCCGGCTCAGCGCGGCCGCCCCGCTCACGCGCGTGACGGAGGGCGTCTCCAACCCCTGCTGGGCGGGGCCGCGTGGCGGACGGGCCTTCATCGACCATATCCTGCTGGGTGGCCGGGCGCGCGATTGGCTGGTGCCGGACAGCCTGCGCGTCCTTGCCTATGCCGAGCAGGGGCGGGACTGGCGCGAGCGCCTTTCCGACCATTGCCCGCTCAGCATCCGCCTGCGCCTGCCCCGAGGAGAATGACGATGGACATCAAGCAGCGCCGCAAGCTGGTTGAACGCTACCAGGTGGAGCAGGGTAAGGGCTTCCGCCTGGCGGATTGGGAAACCGGCGATACCGCCGGCCTCGACCTGAAGAAGGAGGAGGCCGCCCGGCTGTTGCAGGAGGGCGTGGAGCGCCTCGCCGGGCTGCAAGACAAGCTTTATGCGCAGGACCGCTGGGCGGTGCTCTGCCTTTTCCAGGCAATGGACGCGGCAGGGAAGGACGGCGCCGTCAAGCACGTCTTCACCGGCGTCAATCCGCAGGGCTGCCATGCCACCAGCTTCAAGGCGCCGGGGCCGGTGGAGCTCGACCACGACTTCCTCTGGCGGCATGTGATGGCGCTGCCTGCGCGGGGGCAGATCGGCATCCACAACCGCTCCTGGTATGAGGAGGTGCTGATCGCCCGCGTCCATGCCCAGGTGCTGGACCGGCAGAAGCTGCCCGCCGCGCTGCGCACCAAGCGCATCTGGGAGGAGCGGCTGGCCGACATCGCCGCCTTCGAGGGCTATCTCGGCCGGCAGGGCGTGGTGGTGGTGAAGTTCTTCCTGCATCTCGGCAAGGAAGAGCAGCGCCGGCGCTTCCTCAAGCGGATCGACGAGCCGGAGAAGAACTGGAAATTCGAGATGGGCGATATCGCCGAGCGGCGGCATTGGGACGCCTATCAGGAGGCCTATGAGAAGGCGATCCGCGCGACCGCGACACCGGCCGCGCCCTGGTACGTCGTCCCCGCCGATCATAAGTGGTTCACGCGGCTGGTGGTGGCGGAGGCGCTGGCGCAGACCCTCGAATCGCTCGACCTGCACTACCCGGTGATGACGGCGGAGGCGCGGACACAGCTTGAGGAAGGTCGGCGCGAACTGGGCTGAACCCTTGACCTGCGCCAAGCGGGTTGCGACCTATGGGGCGTGAGGGACCTTTTTCCCGTCGGCCGTGACGATGATCGTCTCTGGGCCGTCTACGCCACGGTCGGGCGCATCAACCGCGTAGCCGATGTCTATCGGAGCCGCGCCGCGGCGCTCGCGGACCGCGACTGGCGGGCGCAGCAGGTGAAAGCCTATGAGGACTTCCTCCGCCGCAGCCGCCAGCCGGTGCCGCATTACAGCGTGGCGCCCATCACCCGGGCCGAGTTGCCGCGGAAATGGACCCCCCTCCCCGCGCTGGGCTTCCTCCGCGGCCAGTTCATCTAGGGGAAGATGGCCGGGTCGGGGCCCCGGCCATGATGCCCCCTACGCCTCCCTCAGCGCCCGCGGCCAGCGGCCGCCGAGCAGGAGCGCCAGCATCGCCACATAGGTCGTGGCGCCGCAGCCGCCGATCATGGAGATCGCCATCAGTGCCGGTTTGCCCTGCACATGCTGCGCGACCAGCATAGCGACCGCCGCCATGGCGAGCGTCGCCACCACCGGGACCACCAGCTGGGCACAGAGCCAGCGCAGCGGCCGCTCTAGGGCGCGCAGGCCGAGGGTCAGCTGCAAGGGCACGACGGCGAGCGTCCCGCCCACCCAGCAGACGGCTGCCCCGGCGGCATCGGCTGGACGCATCGCCAGCAGCGCCAGCAGCGGCACGGCGAAGGCGATGAGCTGGGTAATAAGGTTCATCCGCGTCCGCCCGAGCGCCAGCCAGAGCGCCGGCGCCGGGCCGATCAGGAAGGCCGGTATCGCCGCCAGCGCCACCAGCCGGGCGGGGTCGGCGGCGGCAACCCAGGGGCCGCCCATCAACAGGGTGACGAGCTGCGGCGCGGTGATGGCGAGGCCGACCGCGATCGGCAGGCCGATCAACGCCTGGAGCTGCGCCAAGTCGCCGTAGCATTGCGCCATGGCGTCCCGGTCATGCTGGAGGGCGGAAAGGCGCGGCATGGCGAGACGGGCGGAAGCGCCGCTCACCACCGACATGGAGACATCGAGCAGGCGGAAGGCGATGTGCGTCACCGCCACCACCGTTTCCGCCACCATGGTGCCGAGGACGAGGATGAAGATCCGGTAGCGCCCGTTCAGCACCAGCAGCGCCAGGATCTGCGGCCCGGCGATCGGCCAAAGGTCGTTGATCGCCGCCCGGTCCAGCATCAGCCGTGGCCGCCAGCCGGACAGCAGGCTGAGAAGGAGGAAGACGCCGAAGGTCGCCGCCGCCTGCTGCACCACCATCGCCCAGGGACCCCATCCGGCGGCGGCGGCAAGCATCCCGAGCCCGACCGAGAGGGGTTGGCAGATCAGCACCCGCTGCGCCAGCAGCCGGTAGTGCCGGGCCCGTAGCGCCAGCGACGCCATCAGCCCGGAGGCGGCGGAGAAGGGCAGCAGCAGGGCCAGCACATGGATCATGTCGGTCAGGATAGGCGCGCCGATGGCGCGCGCGATCAGCGGCGCCGCGAGGCCAAGGCCGAGCACGGCGATCAGCGCCACGCCGATCGTCACCCAAAGGGCGGAGGAGCGGTGCCGCTCCTCGAGGTTCCGCCGCTGCAGCAAGGCGTCGCCGAAGAGGGCGGCGATGGGGAAGTCGATGGTGAGGAAGGCACTCGCCGCGATGGCGCCGATGCCTGCCGCCTCCGGCCCGATCAGCCGCGCGATGAAAAGCAGCCCGACCAGCGAGAAGGCCGCCGAGGCGAGGGTTTCCGCCGCCACCCAGGCAGGGGAGCCGGAAGCGGGCAGAATCCGCCGTGCCACGCCGATCATCGGCTGGCCAAGCCCAGCCTGGGCGAATCAAGGTCCCTGCGATTCAACCGCGCCATGCCTTGCGCCATTCATGTCCTCGGTATTTCATGTATGTTAATGGTATATTAGAGAAGCTGCAGCCAGCGTCAGACGGTGCAGAAAGTCAGATGTCCAGCCTTCAGATGTTCAGCTTGTTAAAGATCGGCGTCGGCAACAGGCGGATGATGGTCATCACCGGCCACCAGATGATCGGCAGGTAGGCGCTGCCCCCGCCGCGCCCCGCCCGGCGCCAGGCCGCGGCGGCGAACTGGCGGGGCGACGCCATGAAGGGGAGCCGCGGCAGCGCCCAGGTCATCCCCGTGTCGACCGGCCCTGCCTTGATGCAAAGCACCCGCACGCCAGCCCCCGAGAGCCGCGCCGCATAGCCTTGCAGATAGACCAAGAGCGCCGCCTTGGTGGCGCCGTAGAGGAAGTTGCGCTTCCGCCCGCGGTCGCCGGCGACCGAGCCGAGGGCGACGACCGTGCCGCCCCGTTGCGCTTCCAGCACCGGCCCGAGCGCGCCGAGCACCGAGGCGGCGCCGGTGAAATTGGCCTCCACCATGCCGGCGGCGACCGCCGGGTCGGCATCCGCCTCCGCCTGCTCCGGCATGACGCCGAAGGCGAGGAAGACGTTGAGCAACCCGCTGGCCGCATGCTGGCGGCATTCGGCGACGAAGCCGGCATGGCTGGCGAGGTCCCGCGCCTCGAAGCGCATCGGCCGGGCCGGAACGCCGTAGCGGATGGAGAGGTCGGCAGCCTGGTGCTCCAGGTCCTCCATGTCGCGCCCGGCCAGCAGCAGCGCCGCGCCATGCGAAGCAGCCTCCCGCGCGAAGGCCCGCGCCACGGCCGAGGAGGCGCCGAGGATCAGCCAGGTGTCGCTCACAGCCCGATCCTCCGCGCCATATCGGATGAAAGGCGCCGGTTCGGGTCCACCTGCTCCCGCACTGCCCGGAACTCGTCCGCCCGCGGATACATGGCGGCGAAGCCCTCGGCCGAAAGCAGGCTGTCCTTCGCCAGGTAGATGCGCCCGCCGGCATCGCGGGTGATGCGCTCCAGCCGGGCGAAGATCGCCTCGCTGCCGGGCCGGGCGGGAATGTCGAGGGCCAGCGAATAGCCGGGCATGCCGAAGGAAAGCATTCCCTGCCCCTGCGGCCCCATCACCTTGAGCACGGCGAGGAAGGATGCATTGCCGCCCGCCGCCACCGTCTCCAGCAGCTGGCGCAGCGCCGCCTCGCCGGGGCCGGGCGGCACCACGCATTGGAACTGGCGGAAGCCCTGCCTGCCGTACATCCGGTTCCAGCCCTCGATGGCATCGAGGGGGTAAAGGAACTGGCGGTAGGGCACCGTCACCTGCTGGCCGGAAGCCGGCACGCGGCGCCAGTAGACTTCGTTGAAGGCGCGCACGCTGGCGCCGTTCAGCAGCCAGCCCGGTGCGTCGATGGGAAAGCGCCTTGCCTTGGCCGGCCGGGCCTCGAGGCCCGACTCGGCCGGCTCCGCCGTCTCCAGCACGCCGCGGCCGAGGGAGGCGCCGCCGGCCAGCGCATCGATCCAGCCGACCGACCAGGTGGCGCCCGCCGCGGCCGCGAAGCCGGCAAGGAAATCGTCGAGGTCGCGCACCCGCCGCCGGCGCACCGCCAGCGCGTTGGAGGGCACGCGCATCAGCCGGACGCAGAGCGCGGCGACGAGGCCGGTGAGGCCGATGCCGCCGACCGTTGCCTGGAACAAGGCGGGGTCGCTTTCCGGCGAGACGCGCTGCATCCGCCCGTCGGGCAGCAGCAGGTCGAACCAGAGCACATGCTCGCCGAAGCTGCCCGCATGGTGGTGGTTCTTGCCATGGACGTCATTCGCCAGCGCGCCGCCGAGCGTCACATGCGAGGTGCCCGGCGAGACCGGGGCGACGAAGCCGCGCGGCAGGAAGACCTCCAGCAGATCTGCGAAAGTCACGCCGGGCTCCGCCACCAGTTCGCCCGTCGCCGGGTCGAAGCCGAGGATGCGGTCGAGCCGGCCGGTGATGACCACGGCGCCATCGGTGTTGAGCGCCGCATCGCCATAGCTCCGCCCGCCGCCATGGGCGATGAGCGTACGTCCCTCCGGCGCCTCGAGCGCGGCGCGCAGCTCGCGCAGCCGCTCCGGCCGCGCGGCGAGGCAGGGGCTGAGGCTGGAGCGGCCCCAGCCTTGCAGGGCCGTCTGCTTCCAGGCGGTGGTGCGCGTCGCCGCTTGCGCGGTCAGCGTATCGGGCATGGGGGCCTGTCCTACAGCGCCAGGACGATGGCGACGGCGGCGACCAGGCCGATGCCCCAGGACCAGGGATCGCGCAGGGCGAAGACCACCGGGTCATGCTGCAACTCCCGGCGATGGGCCAGCAGCCAGATTCGCATCAGCCAGATGGCGACCGCGCCCGGCGCGACATAGAGCCAGGCCGGATTGTTGTACATGCGCGAGGGCAGCGCATCGTTGGCGACATAAAGGATCATGATCTGCAGGGCGCCGATCCCCGCCGCCGCGCCGAAGCCGAGCGTCAGCGGCCAGTCCTCCACCTCCCAGCCGCGACGGGCGAGGCCGCCGCCGTCGCGCGCCTCCATCAGCTCGCAATGCCGCTTGGCCAGCGCCAGGGAGAAGAAGAAGAAGGCGGCGAAGGCGACGAGCCAGGGCGAATAGGGAACATCGGCGAGTTCGATGCCGAGCGAGAGCCGCATGGTGAAGAGCGCGGCGATGGTCAGCGTGTCGATCAGCGCGATGCGCTTGAGGCCGCCGGAATAAAGCAGCGACAGCCCGCAATAGCCGATGATGGCGACGGAAAGCATCGGCCGGAACAGCAGCGGCGCCAGCAGGGCGAAGGTGATGAGGCCGAGCGCCACGGCCAGCGCATGCAGCGGGCGGATGCGCCCCGAGGCGATGGCGCGGTGCCGCTTCTTGCGGTGCTGCCGGTCCGAGTTGAGGTCGGCCAGGTCGTTCAGCAGGTAGGTGCCGGAGGCGGCGAGGCTCAGCAGGAGCATGCCCAGCACGCAGTGCAGGATGGCCGTCGCGTCGTGCAGCTTGTGGCCGAGCAGCAGCGGCACCAGCACCAGGACGTTTTTCGACCACTGATGGATGCGGAGCGCGCTGATCCAGGTGCGGAGGCGCGAGCCCTCGGGCGGGAATTCAGCGGCGACGGCGGGGTTGATGCTGCGCGCCGCGGCGGCGGTCGCCGGGCTGGCATTCACCAGGACGATCTCGGTGGCGGCGGCGAAGACGGGCAGGTCGTGCCGGCTGTCGCCCGCATAGGCGAAGCCTTCGGGGAAGGAGCGGCGGAGGAATTCCGCCTTCTCCTCGCTGCGCAGGTTGCGCGTGCCATCGCTGCCCGTCGCGCTGCGGAAAAGGCCGACATGGGCCGCAATGGCATCGGCAATCGCCTGGTCGGCGGCGGTGACGAGGTGCAGCTCGCGGCCGAGGCTGTGCTGCTCGCGCAACCAGTCGAGGAAGGGCTGGCGCAGCGGCAGCCCCGCGGCATCGGCGGGCGCCTGCTGGCTGACGCGGCGCTTGAAGGCGGCACGGCCCTCCGGCAGGCTGCGCAGCAGGCCGGGAACGGCGGTGGGGCTGTGCAGCAGCGCCTCCACCAATCCTTCATGCAGCGTATCGGTGGCCAGCAGCGTCCCATCGAGGTCGACAGCGAGCGGCAACAACCGCGCCGTCCCGGGAAGCGCCTCGCTCGTCTGCACGTCTTCCATACAATACCGATCCGATCTTATGCCGCAGCGCAAAATCACATCTGCTCCCGGCTTCGGGTAATGCCATTGGCGTGAGACATGCAACTTCACGCAGAAACGTCTCGTTATGCACACTAAGGTTTGACCACAAATGCACAAGACTGGTGCAACTCTGGCGCGTTTCCGGGCCGGTCCGCGCACGCAACGCAACGTGACCGCAACCGCAGCACCGTGAGGCGGCACGATCTTTCCTTTACATGTGTTCCGCTCCTATTTTCCGGCGGCTTCCGGGACATGGTGGCGGATGCAGGATACGGTCATTACCGAGGACAGGATGACAACGACACACCATGGTGAGGCGGCGGTGCCACCCACCGCCCGCGTGCCGAGCGTCACCGCCTGCCTGGTCACGCATGATAGGCCGCACTACGTGCGCAGCTGCCTCGAAAGCTTGCGCCAGCAGACGGTCGGTCCGGACGGCTTCGACATCATCGTGGTCGATAGCTGCTCCGCGCCCGCGGTCAGCGAGGAGCTCGCCGCGCTGGTCGCCCCGCTGCCGAATGCACGGCTGCTGCGCGTGGATCGACCCGGCGCCAGCGCCGCGCGCAACCTGGGCGCCGAGGCGAGCGAGGCGGATTTCGTCGCCTATCTCGATGACGACGCGCTGGCCATGCCGGACTGGATCGAGCGGATCCAGCAGGTCGCGGCGAAGCGCGACCCGTGGCCGGGCGTGCTCGCCGGCCGCGTGCTGCCGGTTTGGGAGGCGCCGCTGCCGGGCTGGTGGCCGGATAGCCTGCGCGGCGTGCTCTCCATCATCGAATGGGAAGGCACCGGCGAGTTCCGCACGCCGCAAGTGCCGGCCGGGCTGGAGCCTTACGGTGTCAACATGATCGTGCAGCGCCTGCCGCTGCTGGAGATGGGCGGCTTCGCCGACCGGCTCGGCCGCGTCGGCAAGCTGCTGCTTTCCGACGAGGATGTGCAGGTCGGCTGGCGGTTGCAGGACCGCGGCTATTCCGCCTGGTACGACAGCAGCATCGTCGTCCGCCATCAGATCCAGGCGAAGCGTCTGAATCCGCAATGGCTGCTGGACCGGCTCTACTGGCAGGGCGCATCGACGGTCGCCACGCGCCGCATCCTCGGCGCGCCGGAGCAGGTTTGGCGCGAGCTGCCGCGTCGCCTCGTGGTCGAGGCCCTCACCCTGCCGAGCTCGCTGCTGCCGGCGAGCAGCACGGCGCTGCTGGCGCTGCGCTGGCGCCTCGCCTATGCGCGCGGCTTCACCCGCATGGCACTGATGGGCGAGCAGAAGAAGCGCAGCCTGCCCGGCCGCCTGCTGCGCGCCCTGCTGCGCCGCGACGGCGAGCCCGTCATCCCGACCCTTGACATCGGCGCCCGCGCCGACGAAGCCGGCAAGACCCATCGATGAGCGAGCATGCCCTTACCGTCTTCTTCGCCACGCGCAATCGCGCGCACGCGATTCCGCGCGTGCTGGAGGCCTTCACCGGCCTGCAATCGCCGGAAGCCGGGTGGAAGCTGGTCGTCACCGACAACGGCAGCAGCGACGGCACCCTCGACGTGCTGGAGGGCTTTGCCGGGCGGCTGCCGCTGACCATCCTCTCCTGCCCGAAGCCCGGCAAGAATCGCGCCCTGAACCTGGCCCTGCCAGAATTGCAGGGCCGCCTCGCCGTCTTCACCGATGATGACGTGCTGCCGGATGCCGACTGGCTGGTCCGCCTGCTCGCCGCGGCCGACGAGCATCCGGAGGCGGACATGTTCGGCGGCACGGTGGCGCCGGAATGGCCGCGGCCGAAGCCAGACTGGCTTTCGGAAGAGGTCGTCGAGTTCAGCATGCTCTATTCGCAGCAGCTGCGGCCGAGCGGGCCCTGCGGTTTCGCTGACATCTTCGGCCCCAACATGGCGATTCGCGCCGATATCTTCCGCGCCGGCACGCGCTTCGCCGAGCATGTCGGGCCGGACGGCACCAACCCGCTCTACGCCATGGGCAGCGAGACGGAGCTGCTGCGGCGGCTGGAGATGGCCGGGCATCGCGGCTGGTTCGAGGCCTCGGCCCGCCTGCGCCACATCATCCGCCCGGAGCAGATGGAGGAAGGCTGGATCCTCGAGCGCGCCTTCCGCTACGGCGCCGGCGAGGGCCGCAACTATGTCGCCGGCTCGCTGCCGAAGGACATCCTGCGCCGTGTTGTCTACCGCATCGCCGCGCAGGGGATGCGGCTGATGCCGCACTCGCCGCGGCGCCTCCGCATCCGCTACCGCGACCGCTGGCTCGCCGGCGCCGCCGCCGGACGCCAGGCGCCGCAGCAGGGTTCCGCTATTCCGCGGTGATCCCGCCCTGCGTCACCACGCGCTTCCAGCGGGCGATTTCGGCCTGCTGGAAGGCGGCGAACTGCTCCGGCGAATTGCCCACCACTTCGAAGCCAAGGTCGGCCAGCCGCGACTCGGTCTGCGGCGCGCGCAGCGCGGCGATGGCGGCGGCATGCACCTTGGCGACCAGCGGTGCCGGCATCCCCGCCGGCCCGCCGAAGCCCTGCCAGGAATAGACGACGAAGTCGCGCAGCCCCGCCTCGCCCGCCGTCGGCACCTCCGGCAGCAACGGGCTGCGCGCCTCGCTGGTGATGATGATCGGCCGCACCCGGCCGTCCCTGATCTGCGGCGCGATGGAGCCGAGATTCTGGAAGGACATCTGCACCGTGCCCGCGATCAGGTCGGTCGTTGCCGGCCCGCCGCCGGCATAGGGGACGTGCGCCACTTCGGTGCCCGTCGCCTGCTTGAACATCTCCATCGTCAGATGGTCCGACGAGCCGATGCCGCTGGTGGAGTAGGAGGCGCGGCCGCCACTGCCCTTCAGCCAGGCAATCAGTTCCGGCAGCGTCTTCGCCGGCACCTGGCCGGGATGCACCACCAGCACGTTCGGCGTCCGCACCGTCTGGGTGATGCGCGTCAGCTGCGTGACGGGGTCGTAGGCGAGGTTCGGCCGCAGCGCGACATTGATCGCCCAGGTGCTGATCGGCGCATGCATCAGCGTGTAGCCGTCGGGCGCGCTGCGGATGACGCCGCGCGCGCCGACCTCGCCGGTCGCGCCCGGCCGGTTCTCGGCGACCACGGGCTTGCTGAGGGACTGCTGCATCCCCTGCGCCAGGGCGCGGCCGATGATGTCGGACGAAGAGCCGGGGGCGAAGGGCACCACGATCGTCACCGTGCGGGAAGGCCATTCCTCCTCCGCCCGCGCCGCGCGGCTGGCGAGCAGCAGGCCCGTGGCCCCGATCACTTGACGGCGATGCATGGCGTGCTCCTTCCCGGTTCGTTGGGGCGCATTGGCCGTGGCCGCCGCACCGCCGTCAAGCCGGGCGCGACGCATCGGGCAGCGTTCGTCGCTTGACGCGCGGCGCCCCGCGCGCTCGCCTGGGCGGAGGAGGAAACAATGCTCCCCACCCCCCACCCGTTCCGGCTCGAGATCCCTGACCAGGCCATCGCCGATCTGAAGGCCCGCCTCGCCCTGACCCGGCTGCCCGACCAGGCGCCTGGCGAGCCCTGGGCGACCGGCACCGATGTCGATTATCTGGGCGGCCTGCTCGCCTATTGGCAAAGCGGCTTCAACTGGCGTCATGCCGAGGCTCGGCTGAACGCCTTCCCGCAATTCACCGTCCCCCTGCACGGGATCGACCTGCATTACCTGCACGTCCAGGGCCAAGGGCCGGCGCCGATGCCGCTGCTGCTGATGCATGGCTGGCCCGGCTCGGTCTTCGAATTCCTCGACATCATCCCGCGCCTGACCGACCCCGCGCATTTCGGCGGCGACCCGGCGGATGCCTTCACCGTGGTCGTCCCCTCGCTGCCGGGCTACAGCCTCTCCTTCAAGCCGGGCCAGCCGCGCTTCCCGATCGAGGCGGTGGCGGACTGCCTCGCCCATCTCATGACCGGCGTGCTGGGCTATGAGCGATTCGGTGCGCAGGGCGGCGATTGGGGCGGCTTCACCGCCTCCCGCCTCGGGGTCGCGCATCCGGAGAAGCTGGTCGGCATCCACCTCAACCTGCTCTCCCTCCGCCCCGACCAGAAGCCGCCCGAGAACCCCAGCGAGGAGGAGCGGCGCTACCTCGCCGAGGTCGATCACTGGATGAGGGAAGAGACCGGCTACCAATGGATCCAGGGCACGAAGCCGCAGACCCTGGCCTTCGCGCTGAACGACAGCCCAGCCGGGCTCGCCGCCTGGATCGTCGAGAAATTCCGCGCCTGGTCGGATTGCGACGGCGACGTGGAGAGCGTCCATCCGCGCGACCGGCTGCTGGCGAATATCGCCCTCTACTGGTTCACCGGCTGCATCGGCGCCTCCTTCTGGCCCTACTACGCCCGGATGCACGGAGCCTGGCCGATTCCAGAGGGGCGCACCGTCGACGTGCCCATGGGCTATGCCGCCTTCCCGAAGGAGATCCGCCGCCCGCCGCGCAGCATCGCCGAGCGGACCTATACCGACATCCGCCGCTGGACGCCGATGGAGCGCGGCGGGCATTTCGCCGCCATGGAGCAGCCGGCGGCGCTGGCCGAGGAGATCGCCGCCTTCTTCCGCCCGCTCCGGGGCGGCGCGGCATGAAGGCCGTCGGCTATGCCGAGCGCGGCCTGCCGATCGGCGATCCGCGCTCGCTCCAGGACCTCGACCTGCCGGCCCCGCCCCAGCCCGAGGGGCGCGACCTGCTGGTCCGGGTGGAGGCCGTCTCGGTCAATCCGCGCGACGCGAAGAGCCGGGCCGTCTTCGACGCCTCGGCCGAGGCGCCGCGCGTGCTGGGCTACGACGCCGCCGGCATCGTCGAGGCGGTGGGGCCAAGCTGCACGCTCTTTCGCCCCGGCGATGCGGTCTTCTACGCCGGCGTGCTCGACCGGCCCGGCTCCAATGCCGAATTGCAGCTGGTCGACGAGCGGATCGTCGGCCGTAAGCCGGAGACCCTCTCCCATGCGGCGGCCGCCGCCCTGCCGCTGACCACGCTGACCGCTTGGGAGATGCTGTTCGACCGGCTGGAGATCCCGCGCGACGGCGGCGCGGGCGAGGCGCTGCTGATGCTCGGCGGCGCCGGGGGCGTGCCCTCCATCGCCATCGCCCTGGCCCGGGCGCTGACCGGGCTGCGCATCATCGGCACCGCCTCCCGCCCCGAGAGCGCCGCCTGGGTCCGCGAATGCGGCGCGCATGAGGTGGTGGACCACAGCCAGCCACTCGCGGCGCAGGTGAAACCCTTCGGCCCGGTCCGCTACGTCTTCTCCACCCATACCGATGCCGCCGTCTGGGCCGAGATCGCCAAGCTGATCGCGCCGCAGGGGCGATTCGGGTTGATCGACGACCCGGAGCCGCTCGACCTGCGGCTGGTGAAGTTCAAGAGCGTCTCGATCCATTGGGAGGCGATGTTCACCCGGCCGATGTTCCGCACCGCCGACATGGAACGGCAGCACGCGATCCTCACCGAGGCCGCCGCGCTGATCGATGCCGGCAGGCTGCGCCCGGCGGCGCCAGAGAACTACGGCCGGATCAATGCCGAGAACCTGCGCCGCGCCCATGCCGTCATCGAGGCGGGGCGCGTGCGGGGCAAGATCGTGCTCGAAGGATTCTAGACCGGGAGACGACGATGCTCGACGACGGAGCGGCCAAGGAGGCCGCCGCGCTGCTCTGGCGCCACTGGCAGGAGGGACGGCGCCTCGATGCCCTCCCCGCCTCGCTGCGGCCCGGCAGCCGGGCCGAGGGCTACGCGATCCAGTCCCGCTTCGAAGGGCGCGACGGTCGGCCGCTCTTCGGCTGGAAGATCGCCGCCACCAGCCGGGCCGGGCAGGCGCATATCGGCGTCGACGGGCCGCTCGCTGGCCGCATCCTCGCCAGCCGGGTCTTCGCCGATGGGGCAGAGGTGCCGCTCGGCGCCAATGCCATGCTGGTCGCCGAGCCGGAATTCGTCTTCCACCTCGCCCGCGACCTGCCACCCCGCCCCGCGCCCTACAACCAGGCGGAGGTGATGGCGGCGGTCGGCGCGCTGCATCTCGGCATCGAGGTGCCGGACAGCCGCTTCGGGGATTTTGCCCGGGCCGGCGGGCCGCAGCTCATCGCCGACAATGCCTGCGCCCATCAATTCGTCCTCGGCCCAGAGGCGCCGGCCGAGTGGCGTGGGATCGACCTCGCCGCTCATCCGGTCAGTGCGCAGGTCGGCAAGCGCTACGGCCGCGAAGGCATCGGCGCCAATGTGCTGGGCGACCCGCGCATCGCCCTCACTTGGCTTGCGAACGAGCTCTCCGCCCATGGGCCTGGCCTCGCCTCCGGGCAGTACGTCACCACCGGCACCTGCATGGTGCCGCTCGAGATCCGGGCGGGCGATGCGGTCCGGGCGGAGTTCGGGCGGCTTGGCAGCGTCGCCGTTCGGTTTATAGCCTGAGGGCCAGGGATCAGCAGGACGCCGGACATGGACGCCGACAGCTTCGACTATGTGATCGTGGGGTCGGGCGCCGCCGGCTCGGTGCTGGCCAACCGGCTGAGCGCCGACCCGCGCGTCACCGTCTGCGTGCTGGAGGCAGGGCCGCCGGACCGCAACCCCTTCATCCATATCCCCGCCGGCTTCATCAAGACGCTGGTGGACCCCGGCGTCACCTGGCAGTTCAAGACCGAGCCGCTGCCGATGACCGGCGGCCGGCGCATCAGCACGACCCAGGGGCGGACGCTGGGCGGCTCCTCCTCGGTGAACGGCATGGTCTACAACCGCGGGCAGCCGGCCGATCTCAACAACTGGGCGCAACGCGGCAACCGCGGCTGGGGCTATGCCGATTGCCTGCCCTACTACCGGCGCAGCGAGAACCGCATCGGCGAGGGTGGAGATTCGCGCGGGCGGAACGAGGACGGCATTCCGGTCACCGACATGGACTGGATCAACCCGGTCTCGGAAGCCTTCATCGAGGGCTGCGTGGGCCTCGGGATTCCTCGTGCCCTCGACTACAACAGCGGCGACCAAGCGGGTGTCGGCTATTTCCAACGAGCGATCCGCAACGGGCGGCGCGTCTCGGCGGCGCGGGCCTTTCTCAAGCCGGCGATGCGGCGGCCGAATCTCGAGGTGCGGACCAATGCGCGGGCCAGCGCCATCCTCTTCGAGGGCAAGCGCGCCGTCGGCATCCGCTACCTCGCCGCCCGCGGCGCCCCGCCGCGCGAGGTGCGGGCGCGGCGCGAGGTCATCCTTTCCGCCGGCACGGTGAACACGGCGCGGCTGCTGCAGGTCTCGGGCGTCGGGCCGGTGGACCTGCTGGAACGGCTCGGCGTCCCCGTGGTGCATGCGCTGCGCGGCGTCGGCGCCAATTTCCGCGACCACTACGCCTCGCGCTTCGTCATGCGGGCCAAGCCAGGCGTCGAGACGCTGAACCAGCTCGGCCGCGGCGTGAAGCTCGGGATGCAGATCGCCCGCTGGGGGCTGCGCAAGCCCAGCATCCTCGCCACCGCGCCGTCGCATGTGCATGTCTTCTGGAAGAGCTTCGAGGGGCTCGACGTGCCGGACCTGCAATGCGTATTCACCCCCGGCTCCTATGTCGAGGGCAAGAACTACGTGCTCGACGACTATCCGGGCGTAACGGCCGGCGCCTGGCAGCATCGGCCGGAGAGCACCGGCTGGGTCACCGCCCGCAGCACGGACGTCTTCGAGGATCCGGCGATCAACCCCAACTACCTTTCCGACCCGATGGATGTGCGCGTCCATCTCGGCGGCATGCGGCTGGTGCGGCGGATGCTGAACACGCCGGAGCTGGCGCGATATTTGGAAGCCGAGACCCTGCCCGGCCCCCAGGCGCAGACCGATGACGAGTTGCTCGACTTCGCCAAGCGCAACGGCAGCACCACCTACCACCTGATCGGCACCGCCCGCATGGGGCCGGAGACGGACCCGTCCGCCGTCGTCAGCGACCGGCTGCTGGTGCATGGCATGCAGGGGCTGCGCGTGGTCGATGCCTCGATCATGCCGAGCATGCCATCGGCCAACACCTATGCGACGACGCTGATGATCGCGGAGCGGGCGGCCGACTTCATCCTCGGGCGTCAGGCGGCCGAGGAGGCCGCCTGACAGTCCCGGTCAGCGCTGCGAGGTCGTCACCGCGACGAAATTCGAGGCGCTGTCCTCCGCCACGCGGAACCACTGGATCTGCTCCAGGCGGAACTTGTCCCAATGCTCGTGGATGCGCTTGAACCGCGCATTCTGCGCGCCGAGTTCGGCATAGAGCTCCTGCGCTGCCTTATACAGCGCCGCCATCACTTCCCGCGGATAGGGCCGGAGCTGGGTGCCGCCCGCCAGCAGGCGCCGCAGCGCGGGCGGGTTCAGGACATCGTACTTCGCCGCCGTCGCAGCCCAGGCTTCCGCCGAGGCGGTCTCCAGCATGGACTGGTAGGCTTTCGGCAGCCCATCCCAGGCCCGCTGGTTGATCAGCAGGTCGGTGCTCGGGGCGATCTCCTGGAAGCCGGGGTAGTAGTAGTATTTCGCCACCTGGCCGAAGCCGAGCTTCTCGTCGTCATAGGGGCCGATATACTCGGCGCCATCGATCACGCCCCGTTCCAGCGCCGGGTAGATGTCGGAGGGCGCGATCTGCTGGGGGATGACGCCGAGCTTCGCCATCACGCTGCCGCCGAGCCCGGCGATGCGGAATTTCAGGCCCTTCAGATCCTCCGGCGCCTTGATCTCCCGCTTCAGCCAGCCGCCCATCTGGGCGCCGGTGCAGGCAGCGGGGATGGCGACGACGCCCTGGTCGCGGAACACCTCTTTCAGCAGGTCGCGGCCGCCGCCGTAGTTGAGCCAGGCGAACATCGCCCGGCTCGACATGCCCCAGGGCAGCGTCGTGCTGATGGCGAGGCTCGGGTCCTTGCCGAAGTAGAAGAGGCTGGAGGTGAATCCGCACTCGACCGAGCCCTGCCCCACCGCATCCAGGATCTGCAGGCCGGGCACGATCTCGCCTGGGCCGGAGACGCTGATCTCGAAGGCGCCGTCCGACATCTCCCGCACCCGCCGCGCCACGATTTCGGCGGCGCCGTAGAGCGTGTCGAGCGTCTTCGGGAAGCTGTTGGGGCAGCGCCAGCGGATGCGTGGCTGGGCGCTGGCGAGGTTGGGGGCGGCGAGCGTGGCGGTGCCGGCAAATCCGGCGATCCCACCCGCGAGGGCGCGGCGGCGTTGCATCGTGTGGCTGTTCCTTCCCAGGTCCCGCCCCTCATGCCGGGGGCATGGGCGGAGGATAGGGCGGCAACACCTTCCGTTGCTACGGCGGAAGCGGCGCTTTGATCCGGGCGCGCATCCTGGCAAACTTCTTCGCATGAGCAGCAACGCCCCGCGCCATATCCGCCTGACCTCTCACCCGGAACCCCAGGCGCACCGGTGGCCGCTGCGCTGGGCGGCGCCGACGCCGGCGGAGCGAGGGCCGGTCATCGGCTCCGTCACCCGGCCGTCCGACCGCAACGTCATCGGCACCCATGGCGGCTCCTACTCGCTCTACCGGGCGCTCGCCGTCTCGGCCGGCGCGCTCTCGCCCTTGCAGCGGCCGGACCTCGCCAATACCCACCCGGTGACGGAGATCGGCCCTCATCCACAATGGACCGAGCCGGGGCGCATCGTCTCGCTCGACCCCTGGGGCCATGTCGCCGGCCAGGTCTTCGGCCAGGCGATCGGCGAGGGTATCGACATCCGCCCGACCATCGCCATCACCCGCGCCCGGCTGAACATGGCCGAGCTGAATGCGCTGATGGGCACGGGCGAGTTGGCCCCAGATGGGCAGGTGCTACACGCCAATGGCGATGTCTCCGTCACCAAGGCGGCGATCGACCCGGTCTGGTGGCTGCCGGGGATTGCCGAGCGCTTCGGCGTGGCCGAGCACGACCTCCGCCGCACGCTCTTCGAGCAGACCGGGGGGATGTACCCGGAGCTGGTGACGCGGCCGGACCTCTCGGTCTTCCTCCCCCCCATCGGCGGGATCACCGCCTATATATTCGGCGATCCGCGGGCGCTGGCCGACCGGCACACACGCCTCGCCTGCCGGGTGCATGACGAGTGCAACGGCTCCGATGTCTTCGGCTCCGACATCTGCACCTGCCGGCCCTATCTCATTCAAGGCATCGAGGAGGGGGTGCGCGCGGCCCAGCAGGGCGGCGTCGGCCTCGTCGTCTACAACCGTAAAGAGGGCCGCGCGCTCGGCGAGGTGACCAAATTCCTCGTCTACAATGCCCGCAAGCGGCAGGAGGGCGGCGACCAGGCCGCCACCTATTTCGAGCGGACGGAATGCGTCGCCGGTGTGCAGGATGCGCGCTTCCAGCAGCTCATGCCCGACGTGCTGCACTGGCTCGGCGTCACGCGCATCCACCGCCTCGTCTCCATGTCCAACATGAAGTACGACGCCATGGTCGAGCAGGGCATCGAGGTGCTGGAGCGCGTGCCCATCCCGCCCGACCGCATCCCGCCCGATGCGGCCGTCGAGATGGAGGCGAAGAAGGCCGCCGGCTACTTCGCTCCCGAGACGCCGAGCGCCGCTGACCTCGCCCGCACCGTCGGCCGGCCGTTGGAGAGCATGTGAGCGATCTGCTGACGCCCGAGGCGGTGCGGGAGCGGTGCGAGGCGCTGTTCGCGCTCGCCGAGGCGGGGCGGCTGGAAGGCTGGCAGCTCGACCTCAGCCGCCTGCCCGCCACCGCCAACCTTGTCGCGCAGGTGGTGCGGCAGAACTACCCGGACCTCGCCGTCCCCTTCCACGCCCGCTGGCGGCATTTCAGCGTGGGCGGCGTCGATCGCTGGGCCGCCCTGCCCTCGCGCGACCCGCGGATGGGTTTCGACCTCGCCATCACCTCCGTCCTGCTCGATGCCGGCGCCGGCATGGCCTGGCGCTACCGCGAGGCGGAGACGGGCCAGGTCTTCGCCCGCTCCGAGGGATTGGCCGTGGCCAGCTTCCGCATGTTCGAGGCCGGCGCATTCGCGGTCGATGGACGTATCCCCCGCGCCGATGCCGCACGCCTCGCCGCCATCACCGCCGCGGACCTCGCCGCCGGCTTCCAGGTCGGTACCGACAACCCGCTGGTCGGCCTTGAAGGCCGCGCCGCGCTGCTCCGCCGCCTCGGCGAGGCCGTCCCCGGCCGGCCCGGCGCGCTTTTCGACCATCTGGCGGCGCAGGCAGAGGGTGGCGCGCTTCCGGCGCGCGCGATCCTCATCGCCCTCCTGCATCATCTCGGCCCCATCTGGCCGAACGGTCTCGATATCTGGCCGCACCCGGCCATCCCGGACGGGCCGGTGCCCTTCCACAAGCTCTCCCAATGGCTCGCCTATTCGCTGATCGAGCCGCTGGAGGAGGCCGGGATCCGCGTCACCGGAATCGACGCGCTGACTGGCCTGCCGGAATATCGCAATGGCGGCCTCTTCCTCGACATGGGCGTCATCCGCCTCGCCGATCCAGCCGATGCCGCGCGGGAGCACGCGCCGGGCTCGCCGCTGATCGTCGGGTGGCGGGCGCTGACCGTCGCCCTGCTCGACCGGATCGCGCCCCTGGTAAGGGAGCGCCTGGGCGTCAGCGCGAAGGCCTTCCCCCTCGCCCGCGTGCTGGAAGGCGGCACCTGGTGGGCCGGTCGGCGCCTCGCCGCCGAGCGCCGCGCCGATGGCGGCCCGCCGCTCCGCATCGCCAGCGATGGCACCGTCTTTTAGGAAACTCCCTATGCGCCAGGTCCATGTCGTCCGCCACCCGCTGGTGCAGCACAAGCTCTCGCTGATGCGCAGCGCCGAGCGCTCCACCCAGGGCTTCCGCCGCCTGCTGAACGAGATCGGCATGCTGCTGGCCTATGAGGTGACGCGCGACCTTCCCCTCGAGGAGGTCGAGATCGAGACGCCGCTGGCGCGGATGAAGACGCCGATCCTTTCCGGCAAGAAGCTGGTCTTCGCCCCGATCCTCCGCGCAGGGATGGGCTTCGTGGACGGGATGCTGGACCTCGTCCCCTCCGCCCGCATCGCCCATATCGGCCTCTACCGCGACCCGAAGACGCTCCAGGCCGTCGAGTACTACTTCAAGGCGCCGCCCGACGTGGCCGAACGCCTGGTCGTGGTGCTCGACCCGATGCTGGCGACCGCCAACAGCGCCGTGGCCGCCGTGGATCGTTTGAAGGAGCGCGGCTGCCGCGAGCTTCGCCTGGTTTGCCTGTTGGCGGCGCCGGAGGGCATCGAGCGCTTCCACGGCGCCCATCCCGAGGTGCCGGTCTGGACGGCCGCCATCGACAGCCATCTCGACAGCCATGGCTACATCGTCCCCGGCCTCGGCGATGCCGGCGATCGCATGTTCGGGACACGTTAGCGCGAAGCATCCGGTTCCGGACCAGTCATCTGGACCAATCGGGTTCAATCTGCCATTGAGAATGCATACATAGATGCACAACCTCTTTGCGGTAGAAGTATACCCAGGACAATGCCACGCAAAGCCAAGCGCCAAACCATCCGCCGCGGTCGCCAATGCGCCGCCCTGCCCTTCCGGCAGGCGGATGGCGAAACGCAGGTGATGCTCGTTACCAGCCGCGAGACGCGGCGTTGGGTACTGCCCAAGGGCTGGACCGAGAAATGCGGCGGCGCGAAGCAGGCCGAGCGCGAAGCCTTCGAGGAAGCCGGCATCCGCGGCCGAATCACCCCCGTGCCGATCGGCGCCTACGCCTATCCGAAGCGCCTGGCGGACGGCGCCACCGTGACCTGCAAGGTGGAGGTCTTCCCCCTCGCCGTTGACGAGTTGCTGGAGGATTGGCCGGAGAAGTCGCAGCGCGAGCGCCGCTGGTTCACCCTCCCCCAGGCCGCCATGGCGGTGGATGAAGGCGGCCTCGTCACGCTGATGCTGAACCTCGCCCAGCCCGAAGCCTGATCAGCCGCCGGTTTCCTCCACCGCGTCCAGCGCGTGAAGCGCATAGGTGAAGGCAGCGCCCGCATTCAGGGCGATCGCTACGCCAAGCGCTTCGGCGATCTCAGCCTTCGTCGCCCCCGCCACCTTCGCCTTCCGCACATGCGCGTCGATGCAGCCGTCGCATCGCGTGGTGATGGCGACCGCGAGCGCGATCAGCTCCCGCGTCTTCGAATCCAGGTGCTGGGTGGTGGCGGCGCCGCGGCTGAGCGCGCCGAAGCCCTTCACCAGCTCCGGATGGAGGGCGTTCATTTCCTTGCCGCGCACCCGCTCGGCGGCGTTGTAGGCATCCCAGTCTTTGATGGCGCTCACGGCGCGTCTCCCCTGAATCGAAGCGGGCGCGGAGGTTGCCCCCGCGCCCGCCCAGTTTCCGTCAGGATGAGATGGAGCGCTACTCCACCGCCTCCGGCTCCTTCTCCGCCTCGCCGTCGCCGGGGCCTTCCTCCGGCTTCGGCAGGGCTGGCGGCGCGGCTTCCTGGTAGTCGAAGCCGAGCGTGCCGTCGCGCAGGTTCACCTTCACCGAGCCGCCCTTGGCGAGCTTGCCGAAGAGCAGCTCCTCGGCGAGCGGCTTCTTGATGTGCTCCTGGATGACGCGGGCCAGCGGCCGTGCGCCGTAGAGCGGGTCGTAGCCCTTCTCGGCCAGCCACTCCTTCGCCGCCGAGCTGAGCTCGATGGTGACGTTGCGGTCGGCGAGCTGGGCCTCCAGCTGCATCACGAACTTCTCGACCACCTGGCCGACGATCTCCTGCGTCAGCCCCGAGAAGGGCACCACCGCATCGAGCCGGTTGCGGAATTCGGGGGTGAACATCCGCTGGATGGCCTCCGTATCCTCGCCCACCCGGACGCTGCTGCCGAAGCCGATGGCGGGCTTCGCCATGTCGGCCGCGCCGGCATTGGTGGTCATGATCAGGATCACGTTGCGGAAGTCGACCGTCTTGCCGTTGTGGTCGGTCAGCTTCCCGTGGTCCATCACCTGCAACAGGATGTTGTAGAGATCCTGGTGCGCCTTCTCGATTTCATCGAGCAGCAGCACCGCATGCGGATGCTGGTCGATGCTGTCGGTCAGCAGCCCACCCTGGTCGAAGCCGACATAGCCCGGGGGCGCGCCGATGAGCCGCGAGATCGAATGCCGCTCCATGTACTCCGACATGTCGAAGCGGATCAGCTCGATGCCGAGCGTCTTGGCCAGCTGCTTCGCCACCTCGGTCTTGCCGACGCCCGTGGGGCCGGAGAAGAGGTAGTTGCCGATCGGCTTCTCCGCATCGCGCAGCCCCGCGCGGGACAGCTTGATGGCGGCCGACAGGGCCTCGATCGCCTTCTCCTGGCCGAAGACCATCGACTTCAGGTCGCGCTCGAGCGTCCTGAGCGTCTCCTTGTCGTCGTTGCTGACGGTCTTCGGTGGGATGCGGGCGATCTTCGCCACGATCTCCTCGACGTCCTTCAGCGTGACGGTCTTCTTCCGCTTGCCCTCGGGCTGCAGCATGCGGGAGGCGCCGACCTCGTCGATCACGTCGATCGCCTTGTCCGGCAGCTTCCGGTCATGGATGTACTTGGCCGAGAGCTCGACGGCGGCGCGGATGGCCTCCGGCGTGTAGCGGACCTTGTGGTGCTTCTCGTAGTTGGTCTTGAGCCCCTGGAGGATCTTGACCGCATCCTCGATGTTCGGCTCGTTGACGTCGATCTTCTGGAAGCGCCGGACGAGGGCCCGGTCCTTCTCGAAGTAGTTGCGGTACTCCTTGTAGGTGGTCGAGCCGACGCAGCGCAGCGTGCCCTGGGCGAGCGCCGGCTTCAGCAGGTTCGAGGCATCCATCGCCCCGCCCGAGGTCGCGCCCGCACCGATGACGGTGTGGATCTCGTCGATGAAGAGGATGGAGCCGGGCTGCTGCTCAAGCTCGTTGACGACGGCCTTCAGCCGCTCCTCGAAGTCGCCGCGGTAGCGGGTGCCGGCCAGCAGGCTGCCCATGTCGAGCGCGTAGATGGTCGACTTGGCAAGCACCTCGGGCACGTCGCCCTCGATGATGCGCTTCGCCAGCCCCTCGGCGATCGCCGTCTTGCCGACGCCCGGGTCACCCACATAAAGCGGGTTGTTCTTGGTGCGGCGGCAGAGGATTTGGATCGTCCGCTCGATCTCGTGGTCGCGGCCGATCAGCGGGTCGATCTTGCCCTGCTGCGCCTTCTTGTTGAGGTTGACGCAGTAGTTGGAGAGCGCGTCCTGGCCACGGCCGCCGCGCGGCTTCTCCTCCTTCTCCGGCTCCTCGGGCGCCTGGTTGGCCGTTGGCGTGCCCTGGACGGGGCGGTTGGCCGCGCGGCCGGGCGCCTTGGCGATGCCGTGGGAGATGAAGTTCACCGCATCCAGCCGCGTCATGTCCTGCAGCTGCAGGAAGTAGACGGCATGGCTTTCCCGCTCGGAGAACAGGGCGACGAGCACATTGGCCCCCGTCACCTCGTCCCGGCCGGAGGACTGGACATGGATGGCGGCGCGCTGAACCACGCGCTGGAAGCCGGCAGTCGGCTTCGGGTCGCCGGCGCGCTCCGTCACGAGGCCCGCGAGGTCCTTGTCGAGGAACTCGGTCAGGTCGCGCTTCAGCTTGTCATTGTCGACGCCGCAGGCACGCAGCACGGTGGCCGCGTCGGCGTCGTCGGTCAGGGCGAGTAGCAGATGCTCCAGGGTCGCGTATTCGTGCCGGCGCTCATTGGCCAGGCCGAGGGCGCGGTGGAGCGTCTGCTCAAGATTGCGGGACAACATGCTTAGCGACGCTCCCCGATGAAACCCAACAAGCCTGGAACATCCGGGCCTGCGGGTGGGTTTCCGCTCAACTCTGCGCCGGTCCGAAAACCGGCGATGGGCGTAGTCATGATCTGGGTCGTCCGGCCAGTCCGGACGAGCCCGCCATTCGGCGGGGTGGCAGGCTGGTGACGGCAACGCAGGATGCCATCACCCGATGCCGCGTCGAAACGGCACCTTTGCGCGATCATTCCTTTTCGATCGTGCACTGCAAGGGGTGCTGGTTCTGCCGAGCGAGGTCCATCACCTGGGTGACCTTGGTTTCGGCGACCTCATATGTATAGACGCCGCAGACGCCGACGCCGCGCCGGTGGACGTGGAGCATGATCCGCGTCGCCTCCTCCCGGTTCTTCTGGAAGAAGCGTTCGAGGACATGGACGACGAATTCCATCGGCGTGTAGTCGTCGTTCAGCATCAAGACCTTGTACATGGCCGGCTTCTTGGTGCGCGGCCGGGTCTTCACGACGACGCCGGTGTTCGGCGTGGTGTCCCCGGGGGTGTTGTTGCCGGGCGGGGTGGCCCCTTCGATCAACGGCTTGTCCTGAGCGATCATGGGCTTCCTGGTGGTCAGGCCTCGCCTGCCTTCGGGCATCCGGGCCGACCGGGCAACCGGCCCGGCCTGCTGGACAGGATATCGCCCCGGATGGCGCCAGGTGAAGGGCCAACCGGGGCTCGGGCCCAGGATATGGTCAGCCGGGCCCAGGGAAAAAGCCCTGAAACGTGAAGGGCCCGGCCCGGCACCCCCGCAGAGGGGATGCCGGGGCCGGGCCCCGAGACCGTCCGGCCCCGAAGGGCCGGGCGCGATCAGGCCGCGATCGGCTTCGACATCGTCTCGACCGCAACCTGCATGCGGGCGGTCAGCGGCGCGAAGGTGGCCTCGGCCAGCTTCAGCGAGGCCTCCTGCAGCTTCGTGGTCTCGGCCACGGCCTTCTCCATGGCGGTGCGGGCGAAGGAGGTCTGGATCTCGGTCGCCTCCTTCAGGCTCTTCACCGTGGCGAGCGCGCGGGCGCTGGCGATGGCGTGCTCGCTGAAGCCCTGCATCATGGCGAGGGTCTGCTTGGAAAGGTCCTGTACGCCGGTCATGTAGACCTGCGCGGCCTTCGCCATCGCCTCGGCATTGCCGCGGCTGAACTCGGTCGCCTGCTCGGCGGCCTTCATCATGCCCTCGGTGGCCTTCGTTGCCTGCTCCATGGTCTTCTCCATCGTCGCTTGCGCCGGAGCGGCGCTGTCTTGAACAATCCTCTGGGCCTTCGCGGGGCCGGTCGCGGCCGCCTCGTTCACCAGCTTCTTCACGTCGGCCAGCTTGGCCTCGGAAACAACCGCCATCGCCTTGCTCCTCAACGGGTAAGGGCGCAGCCCGTGTCACGGGCAGCGTGAGGACCACGCCATTTGCTGCACTGCAACATAAGCGTATGTAGAGCGGTGCCGACGGCTTTAGCAAGATTTTTTTGCGCTGCAACATCACGCTTTCACGACCTAATTTCAGCGCGGCGAGGTCAGCCCGGCGGCCGGGTCGCGGGATTTTCGTAAAGAAATCAGAACAATAGTGTTAACCCTCTGCTTTTTCGGGGTTCTTATTCCATTCCGGTGGACAGAGAGCCTTACAGAGGCGTAGCTTATGCTCGATTCGTAGGTCAGCCGGGGGGCATGGGCCGCGCATCGGGGGATTGGTATGTTGGGGACCTGCGCATCGCGCTTCGGGGCCGTCATGGCCCTTGCCGTCACGTGTGGCACCGCCACAACCCTTCCAGCCCAGGCGCAGATCGGCAGCGAGCGGTACGCCGCCATCGTCACCGATGCCCGCTCCGGCAATGTGCTGATCGCCGCCAGCCCGGACGAGCAGCGCTACCCCGCCTCGCTCACCAAGATGATGACCGTCTACCTCGCCTTCGAGGCGCTGCGCGACGGCCGCGTCACCCTCGACACCCCGATCCGCGTCTCGGGCAACTCGGCCTCCATGGCGCCGTCGCGGCTGGGCCTCACCTCGGGGATGACGCTGACGGTGGAGGAGGCGATCCTCGCCCTGGTCACCAAGTCGGCCAATGACGCGGCCTCGGCGCTCGGCGAGTTCCTCGGCGGCGGGAGCGAGGACCGCTTCGCCCAGATCATGACGATGAAGGCCCGAGCGTTGGGGATGACCCGCACCACCTTCCGCAACGCATCCGGCCTTCCCGATCTCGACCAGGTGACGACGGCGCGCGACATGGCGCTGCTCGGCCGCCGGCTGATGATCGACTTCCCGGAGCGTTACAGCTTCTTCTCGACACCGCATTTCGTCTTCCGTGGCCGGACCCATTGGAACCACAACCGCCTGCTCCAGGAGTACGACGGGGCGGACGGCATCAAGACCGGCTACGTCAACGACAGCGGCTTCAACCTCGTCGCCAGCGCCCAGCGGGACGGGGTGCGGCTGATCGCGGCCGTCTTCGGCGGGCAGACGGGCCGGGAGCGGGACCGGCACATGATGGCCCTGCTCGATCAGGGCTTCGGGCAGATGGGCGTTGCCGTCGCGGCACGGCGGGCGCCGACCTTCCTGGCCGCGGCCCAGGCGACCTCGCTGCGCGGACGACATGTGCTTGCGGCGGCCCATGCAGCGCCGCTGCGGGCCGCGCGACGGACAGCCGTCGCGGCGGCGGCGGCCAAGCCGGAGGTCCGCCCGGCGCGGGCGGCGATGTCCGCAGCAAGGCCGTCGCTGCTGCGAACCGTCGGCACGCGGACGACGCTGCGACCGGCGGCGCGGATCGAACAGGGCGACAGCGACGGCCGGGCAGTGGTGCGGCCGATGGCGCGCCCGGCCAAGGCGGCGGCGCCGGCGGCGCGACCGCATCGCCGGACGCGCTGAACAGGGCGCGAGGTGTGATCCGCGGTCGCCGGGCCGCTGATCACGCCTAGGTCTTAGGCCATCGCCCCACGCGAGGCGACCGGCCAGAGGCATTCCACCCGGCCTCCCCGCACGCCGACATACCAGTCGTAGCGGTCGATCGTCGGGTCGCAATGGCCGGGGATGAGGCGCAGCTTCTCCCCGAGCGCTGGCGGGGCGCCGTCCTCCACCAGCAGCTTGCCGTGCTCATCCGAGGCGCCAGCGTAGCGAAGGCCGGGGCGGCCCTGCACGAGCGGCAGGCCGCTGTCGATCGCCACCGCCTTGTGCCCGGCATCGAGCACGGCGACGCCGGGGATGGCGCGGCTCATCACCGTCGACAGCACGAAGAGGGCGTGGCGGAAGGGCGGCGGCTCGGCGTTGCGGGCGTAGTCGGCATCCATGAAGGCGTAGGAGCCGGCCTGGATCTCGGTATAGACGCCGCTCGCCAGCTCATGGCCGAAGGTGCCGGTGCCGCCGCCGCCGACGATGGCGCAGTCGAGGCCCTGCTGGCGCAGCTGCTCGACGCTGCGGCGGGTGAGGTCCACCGCATGGGCGATGGCGGCGGCGCGGGCCTCCGGGGCGCGGATGTGCTGGGCGCTGCCGTGATAGCTCTGCAGGCCGCCGAAGATCAGGTGGGGGCTCTCCGCGATGCGCCGGGCGAGGGCCACGGTGGGCGGGCCGGCCTCGACGCCGCAGCGGGAGGCGCCGCAATCGATCTCGACCAGGGCGGTGATGCGGGTGCCGGCCGCCGCGGCGGCGGCTTCCAGGCTGTCGACCTGCTCCGGCCCGTCGACGCAGATGGCGACCTGGCTGATGCGCTGGAGGGCGGCGAGGCGGGCGAGCTTGCGGTGGCCGACCACCTGGTTGCTCACCAGGATGTCGGGGATGCCGCCCCAGGCCAGGATCTCGGCCTCGGCGACCTTCTGGACGCATTGGCCGACGGCGCCGCGCTGCATCTGCAGACGGGCGATCACCGGCGACTTGTGGGTCTTGGCATGGGCGCGGAGCTTCACGCCGGTGCCTTCCAGCAGGCCGGCCATGCGGTCGAGATTGGCCTCGAAGGCGTCGAGGTCGAGCACCAGGGCGGGCGTGTCGATCTCCTGCTCGTGCATGCCGGGTTCGGCGGGCGGGGGTTGCAGCATCACGGGTGGCTCCGGTTGATCGGGGCCATGGTCAGGCGGGGCCAGCGGCGCGTCCAGCCCTTGGCGGCGGCGCGAGCCGCCATCGCCGCCACCTTGCTGGGCGAGGTCGGGCGGAGGATGAGGCCGAGCAGGTCCGCGGTGCCGGGCGGGGCGATGGTCTCGACCCCGTTCGCGGTCCAGCGGGCGGCGATGGCGGTCGCGGTCTCCGGCCAGTGAGCGATGGCATCCAGCGTCGAGACATAGGGGGCGTCGCCGTTGCGGGCGGCCATGCGGGCCTGGTTGTGGACCGACCAGGGGAGGCCGGGGTGGAGGGCGTGGAGGCGGGCCTCGATGGCGGCATCGGCCTCGGGCGTGGCGCGGGCGGGGTCGAACCAGACGACGTCGATGTCCTCCGGCGGGTTGCTACCGGGGGCGAAGCCGGACAGCGCGTCCCAGGCCGGGTTGCGCAACGCGCCGGCGCCGATCCAGGCATCGGGGAGGCCGAGGCTGGCGAGGCTGCCGAGCGCGGCCGCCAGGCCGGCGCGGTCGACGATATCGCCGAGGGTCATGCCGGCTCCATCCATCGCGGGATGCGGGCGCGGCCTGCGACGAAGCGGTGCATCGAGTGCAGCGTGCGCCAGAGCTGCCTGGGCGGGTGCCAGGGGCGCTCCAGCATGGACTGGGCGAAGCGGGTGAAGACGGGTTGGTAGGTTTCGGACAAATCCGGGTCGGGGAGGAACTGCGACGGCGCAGGCAGCGCGGAGAACAGCTTCAGGCGGCGGGCGAGGACGATGGCGTGGAGATTGCCGCAAAGGCGGATGGCGCGGCGGAAGGCGCAGATGCGGTGCGCCAGGGTTGCGAGGCGCCGCGGGTGCATGGCCAGCGCCACGAGCAGGCGGGGCCAGAGGCCGGCGCGGGCCCAGCGGCGGTAGGAGCGCGAGACGGTGTCCGGCTTGCCGTGCCCGGGCGGCAGCAGGCGCCAGGGCGCGCGGCCGCCCTGGTGCTTGGTGGTGGCCCAGCGGAAGATGGCGTCGAGCCGGGCGCGCGGGGTGCCGTCGAGCGGCCGGCCGCGCTCGTGCAGTCCGCCGCAGCCCATGGCGGCCATGAGCGGTTCCATCTCGGCCCATTCGCGGTCGGTCATGGGCGCCCAGGGTCGGGGCGGCGTCAGGCAGGTGAGCGGGTCGAGGTAGATGCGGCGGAGGATGTCGTGCCGCGCGAGGAAGTCGGCAGGGAAGAGGCCGGCGGGGATGGGGTCGGGGCGGCGCGGCTTGCGGCGGTGGAGGGGCATGGCGGGCGGCTCCCGGCGGGGAATCGGAACATAACAGGAACGTAGTGGAAAGGCAAGTCCGGCGGGCTTCCCTGGCGCCGCGGCACCGGCATACTCCGCGACGGGATCGATGCAGGTGCACATGCTGGACATCCGCGAAGACGACCTCTCGGGCGAGCCGACCCGGCGGCTACTGGCCCTTCATCTGGCAGGGATGCACGCCAATTCGCCGCCCGGAAGCGTCCATGCCCTCGACCTGTCGGGGCTGACGGCGCCGGGGATGACGGTCTGGTCGGCCTGGGAGGGGGGCGAAATCGCCGGAATCGGCGCGCTCAAGTCGCTCGGCGACGGCACGGGCGAGGTGAAGTCCATGCGGACGCATCCCGACCATCTCCGCAAGGGCGTGGCGGCGGCGCTGCTGGAGCGCATCATCGCCGAGGCGCGGGCGCGCGGGCTCGCGCGGCTCAGCCTGGAGACGGGGAGCGGTCCGGCCTTCGAGCCGGCGCTCGCCCTGTACCGGCGGCGCGGCTTCCGGGATGGCGGGGCCTTCGGCGCCTATCAGGCGAGCCCGTTCAACCAGTTCCTGCACATGGAGATGCGGCGGGAGGGAGCGTGACCCCTCCCCTCACCCGGCGCGGCGGGCGTCCTTGTAGCGGGTCTTGAGGTCGGCCTTCCACAGCTTGCCCGTCGCGGTGTGGGGCAGGCTGTCGACGAACTCCACCGCGTCCGGGATCCACCACTTCGCCACCTTGCCGTCGTAGAAGGCGAGAATCTCCTCGGCTGTCGGGGCGGCGCCGGGCTTGGGCTGGACGAGCAGCAGGGGGCGCTCGTCCCATTTCGGGTGGGCCATGGCGATCACCGCCGCCTCCTGCACCGCGGGGTGGCCCATGATGAGGTTTTCGAGGGTGATGGAGCTGATCCACTCGCCACCCGACTTGATGACGTCCTTGGCGCGGTCGACGATCTCGATGCAGCCCAACTCATCCACCGTCACCACGTCGCCGGTGCGGAACCAGCCATCCTCGGTGAAGGCGGCGTCGCCGGGCCGGTTGAAGTACTGGCCAGCGACCCAGGGGCCGCGGACCTCCAGCTCGCCGAAGGCCACGCCGTCAGGGGCGACTTCCTGGCCGTTGCCGTCGCGGACGCGGAGCTCGATGCCGAAGAGCGGGCGGCCCTGCTTGCGGGCGTAGTCGAGGAAGCGGTCGGCGTCCCAGTCCGCGTTCTCGGGCTTGCGGGCATTGGTGGTGCCGAGGGGGCTCGTCTCGGTCATGCCCCAGGCGTGGAGGATGGGGACGCCGTATTCCTTCAGGAAGCCGGCGTTGATGGCGGTCGGCAGGGCGGTGCCGCCGACGACGAGGCGCGGCGGATTGGCGAAGCGGCGGGCGGGGTCGGCGCGGAGCCAGTTCAGCAGCGCGGTCCAGATCGTGGGGACGCCGGCGGAGAAGGTGACGCCTTCCTCCTCGATGAGGCGGTGGAGGCTGGCGGGATCGAGCTTGGGCCCCGGCAGGACGAGGGAGGCGCCGGCGGCGGCGCTGGAATAGGGGATGCCCCAGGCATTGACGTGGAACATCGGCACGACGGGCATCACCACGTCCTGCGCACCGATGTTGAAGCAGTCCTTCTGCAGGGTGCTGATGGCGTGGATCACCGTCGAGCGGTGGGAGTAGAGCACGCCCTTCGGCTCGCCCGTGGTGCCGGAGGTGTAGCAGAGCGAGGAGGCGCTGCGCTCGTCGAGCTCGGGCCAGGGGAAGCTGGTGGGCTGGCCGGCGATCAGGCTTTCCTGCGCCACCAGCTCGCAGCGGCCGCGGAGCGGGCATTCGGCGGGGAGGTCGGCCTCGGTCCCCATGACGATGACGGTGCGGAGGCTGGCGGGGAGCTTGTCGGCCAGGGCCTCGGCGCCGGCGAGGAGGGTCGGGTCCACCAGGAGGTGGGTGTCCTCGGCATCGGCGAGGATGAAGGCGATCTGGCCGGGGAAGAGGCGCGGGTTCACCGTGTGGAGGACGGCCCCCATGGCGGAGATGGCGTAGTAGGCCTCGAGGTGGCGGTGCTCGTTCCAGGCCAGCGTCGCGATGCGGTCGCCGCGCTTGACGCCGCGGGCCGCGAGGGCATGGGCAAGCTGGGCGGCGCGGGCGGCGATCTCGGGCCAGGTGTGGCGGACGAGGGTGCCGTCGGGGCGGGCGGAGACGACCTTGGCGCCGGCATGGTTGCGGGCGGCGTGCTCCAGCAGGCTCGAGATCAGCAGCGGTCGGTCCTGCATCAGGCCCAGCATCGTGGATGTCTCCCCTTGGTTGCTTGAGAGAGACTATCGACGGTGCCGGCGCCCCGGTGCAAGCCGCGGGTTCAGATGCGGCCGGACCACATGTCGCCCATGAAGCGGTCCTGGACCATGCTCGGGAAGCGGATGCAGGCGCTGGCGGGGTAGTGGGTCAGCTCGCCGAACCAGGGCTTGCCGCCGGCGAGGTAGAGGTCGACGCGGACGAAGTCGAAATCCTCGCCGAGGCGGGAGGCGATGGCGGCCAGCTGCCGGGCCTCCGGCGGCGGGGTGTAGGGGACGGGGCCGCGCCAGCCGCCGCCCATGAAGGGCAGCGGGCGGAGGTCGTCCGGCGTGTAGAAGCGGTAGCCGTACTGCTCCGTGCCGCGGTCGAGATGGATGGAGAGCAGCCGGGCGCGGCCGCGGAAGACGTAGAATTTGAAGTCCTCGGGCACGCCGCTCGGGCGGTCGCCGGCGATGAGGGATTCGGCCAGCAGGCGGTGGGGGAGCTTGTAGTAGCCCCACTCCCCGGTGCGCTGGTAGTGATCCTCGGCGAGCCAGGCATTGGCCTGGTGGACGGCGGTGGCGCGGTCGAGCCGGGCCTTGTCGCGGACCAGCAGGTTCATCTGCCAGCCATGCGCGGCCTTCAGCGCGAACTGGTCGGGGAGGTCGTCCCAGGCGATGTCCTCGGCGCGGTCCCAGATGCCGTGGAGGGGGATCAGCAGGTCCGCGCCGCCCTTCGAAGCGACGTAGTCGCGGGCGGTGACCTTGTCCGTCGTGAGCGGGATCAGCGGGCTACGGTCGTTGAGGATTTTCCAGGCGACGTGCTCGTTGAAGGTGCGGGGGTGGCGGAGGTTGGGGGTGTAGCCGAGCGCGGCCTCCATGCGGCGGGCCAAACGCCGGGCAGCGCGGGGGCGGTCGAGGAAAGGCAGCGCATCGGCCGCACGGCGAAGGGAGGCGGGAATGGTGTGACGCAATCCTTCGACGGCGGCGCGGGCGGGGGCAGCGACATCCGCCGGACCGAGCGGGGGCTCGGCCTGGAGTCCGGCGGGATGGAGGATGGCGGACATGGACGCACCTCGGTTCTTGCCGGACCTTAATCATGGGGGGACGGGCCGGGCAGTCTCTTTGATTGGAAATGTCCTGGATTTTATCGCCACTACAAAGCTGACATGTCTTCAACCTCCGTTACCCCGTGTTTCAATCTGGTTGGCGCTGGGGCCTTGCGGGCCGGCCAGAGCGTCCGCTGTTGCTTTGTCGAATAGTTCCGGAATTACATGGTTGCAACTCCTGCATTCGCATTAATCCGGCTTGATATCGGCTTCGCGGATGAGGCGGCCCCAAAGGGCTGTCTCGCGGGCGAGCAGGTCGGTCAGCGCCACCGCGTCGCCGGTGGTCAGCGCCACGCCCTGCTGGGCAAGGCGGGCGCGGAGGTCGGCATCCTCGGTCGCGGCGCGGAGGGCGGTGCCGAGGCGGGCGAGGATCGGCGCCGGCGTGCCGGCGGGCGCGAAGAGGCCCTGCCAGAACACGGCGTCGAAGCCGGGGAGCGTGTCGGCGACGGGCGGGATCTCCGGCAGCAGCGGCTCGCGGGCGGCGGATGAGATGGCGAGGCCGCGGGTGGCGCCCTCCTGCAGGGCGGGCAGGGCTTCGAGCACGGCCTGGAACATCGCCCCGATGCGGCCGGCGCGAAGGTCGATCAGCGCCGGAGCGCCGCCGCGATAGGGCACATGCGTCACCTCGATGCCGGCGCGCTGGGCGAAGAGGGCGAGCGACAGGTGGTTCACCGCGCCGGTGCCGCTGCTGCCGAAGTTCAGCCGGCCCGGATTGGCGCGGCACCAGGCGATCAGCTCCGCGGTGGTCTTCACCGGCAGGCTGGGGTGGATGTGGAGGACGAAGGCGCTGCGGAAGACCATGCCGACCGGCGCCAGTTCCCGCATCGGCTCGCGCGGGGTGAGGTTGGGCTGGAGGCCCGGGTTGATGGCAAGCGAGGAGGTGCCCATCAGCAGGGTGTGGCCGTCCGGCCGGGCCTGGGCGGCCGCCGTGTTGGCAACGGCGGTGGCGCCGCCGACGCGGTTCTCGACCACGACGGGGACGCCGAGTTCGCGGGACATCCGCTCGACGACGGCGCGGGAGGTGACGTCGGTGAGGCCGCCCGGGGCGTAGCCGGAATAGACGGCGATGGGACGGGCGGGGAAGGATTCCTGGGCGCGCGCCAGGCGCGGGGCGAGCAGCAGGGGCAGGGCCAGCAGGGCGCGGCGATCAGGCATCGGCTTCCTTCCTCGGGTTGCGCGGAGGCTGCGGCGGCGGGGCCGCGCTGGCAAGGGACCCGGCAAGGGACATGGGGATGTCATCGTTCCATCATCAGTCCGTCACGGGATATTGGTAGAGGCCCGGCCAATCCGAATGGGAGAGGCCCCCGATGCTCGCTCGCCGCCATCTTGCCGGCCTCCTGGCCGGCGCCGTGCTGTTGCCTGCCGCCGCCCGCGCGGCGCGCCGCACCCTCGATTCCGGCGTGGCGATGCCGCAGGCGGGCGAGCGCGCCTGGAAGGCGCAGGTGCCGATGCTGCGAATCGGCCTGCTCGGCGGCGAGAACGAGAGCGACCGGATGGGGCGGTTCGGCGCCTACCAGAAGCTGCTGGAGGAGACCTTCAAGCTCCCGGTGCGGCTGTTCCCGGCCTCCGACTATGCGGGCGTGCTGCAGGCCTTCAGCGCGGGGCAGATCGAGATGGCCTCGATGGGCCCCTCCGGCTATGCGGGCGCCTGGCTCGACACCAATGGCGGCGTCGAGCCACTGCTGGTGCCCGAGGAGAAGGACGGCTCCATCTCCTATGTCTCGGTGCTGGTGGTGCGTGCCGACAGCGGCATCACCTCGCTCGAGCAGATGCGCGGCAAGTCGCTGGCCTGGGCGGACCCGAACTCCACCTCGGGCTACCTCATCCCGCGCTTCGCGCTCCGGAAGGCGGGGATCGGCGTCGAGAGCGGGCAGTATTTCAGCCGCACCGGCTTCGCCGGCGGGCACGAGCAGGGTGTCGTCGCCGTGCAGCAGAAGCAGTACGACGGGGCGATGACCTGGGCCTCCGGCCAGGGCGACCCGGCGCAGGGCTATTCCCGCGGCAACCTGCGGGCGATGGTGGAGAAGGGCATGCTGAACATGTCCGATCTCCGCATCATCTGGACCTCGGAGCCGATCATCAACGGTCCGCTTACCGTCCGCACCACGCTGCCGGCGGAGTTTAAGGAGGACATGAAGGCCTTCCACCTGGCGCTGCCGACGAGCAACCCGCAGGTCTACGAGCAGATCGAGCGTGGCGGCGGCACCGGCTACCGCGAGGTGACGCACGCGCAGTTCCAGTTCCTCGTCGAGATGCGGCGGGAGGAGGCGAACGAGCGCCGGCGGCGGTCCTGACCGGAGGGGCGGTCGTGGGGTTGCGGCAAGTGGCGGCGCTGGAACAGGATGTCGCGGCCTGGATGGGTGCGCGCGGCATGCTGGAACTGAGGGGGCTGACCCGGCGCTTCGGCGCGACGGTCGCCGTCGACCATGTGGACCTCGATGTGCCCGCCGGGCAGATGGTCGGCATCATCGGGCGGTCGGGCGCGGGCAAGTCCACCCTGCTGCGGATGATCAACCGGCTCGAGACGCCCTCCTCGGGGCAGATCCTTTCGGGCGGACGGGACGTGACGGCGCTCGAGGGGCGGGGCCTGCGCGAATGGCGGCGCGACTGCGCCATGGTCTTCCAGCAATTCAACCTCGTCCAAAGGCTCGACGTGCTGACCAACGTGCTGATCGGGCGGCTCGCCTGGCAGCGCGGCTGGCGCTCGCTGATGGTGCTGGTGGGGGCGCGCTTCACCGCGGAGGAGCGGGCGATGGCGCTGGCGGCGCTCGACCGCTTCGGCCTGGCCGAGACGGCGCTGCAGCGGGCTGAGACGCTTTCGGGCGGGCAGCAGCAGCGCGTCGCGCTGTGCCGGGCGCTGTTGCAGCAGCCGCGGCTGGTGCTGGCCGACGAGCCGATCGCCTCGCTCGACCCGCGCAACGCGCAGCTGGTGATGGATGCGCTGCGCGACGTGAACCGCCGCGACGGGCTGACGGTGCTGGTCAACCTGCACCATCTCGACACGGCGCGGCAGTATTGCGACCGGATTGTCGCGATGCAGGCGGGCAAGGTCGTCTTCGACGGGACGCCGGCGGCGCTCACGCCCGAGCGGGTGCGGGCGGTCTACGGCATCACCGAGCAGGAATTCGCCGCCGAGGCGGAGGCGCGGCGGCGGGCCGCCGAGCCTGCCCCGGCCACCCTGGCGGTGGCATAGTCCGGGGTTCGACCCTGGACGGAGCACCCCGATGCCGACGCGACGCGCTGCCCTGGCCGGCCTGCTGGCCCTCCCGCTGCTCCCCTGCCCTGCCCTGGCGCAGCGGCGCTCGGTGGATGCGGGGATCGAATTCCCCAACGCCGGGGCGCGGGCCTGGAAGGCGCAGCTGCCGCAGCTCCGCGTCGGGCTGCTCGGCGGCGAGAACGAGGCGGACCGGCTGGGGCGGTTCGACGCCTACAGCGCGTTGCTGGAGCGGACCTTCGAGCTTCCGGTGCGGCTGTTCCCGGCCAGCGACTATGCGGGGGTGATCCAGGCCTTCGGCGCGAAACAGCTCGACATCGCCAACATGTCGCCAGCGGCCTATGCCGGAGCCTGGCTCGACACCAATGGCGGCGTCGAGCCGCTGGTGACGACGGAGGAGGCGGACGGCTCCGTCTCCTATGTCGCGGTGATGCTGGTGCGGGCGGATAGCGGCATCGCCTCCATCGAGGGGATGCGGGGCAAGGCGATGGCCTGGTCGGACCCCAATTCCGCCAGCGGCTACCTGATCCCGCGCTTCTCGCTCCGGCGGCAGGGGATCAACCCGGAGCAGTTCTTCGGGCGGACGGGCTTTGCCGGCGGGCATGAGCAGGCAGTCGTCGCCGTGTTGCAGCGGCAATACGACGCCGCCGTCACCTGGGCGAGCGGCCAGGGCGACGAGGCGCAGGGCTTCACCCGCGGGGCGCTGCGCGCGATGGTCGAGAAGGGGCTGGTCGACATGCGGCAGCTCCGGGTGATCTGGCGCTCCGAGCCGATCATCAACGGGCCGCAGACGGTGCGGAGCGAGCTGCCGGCGGCCTTCAAGGAGGACATGAGGCTCTTCCACCTGGCGCTGCCGAAGGCCCATCCGGACATCTACCGCCAGATCGAGCGCGGCGGCGGGGCGGGCTACCGCGAGGTCTCGGCCGCCGACTACCAGTTCATGATCGACATGCGGCGGCAGGAGGCGGCGGAACGCCGGCGACGCAACTGAGCACTTCCGTCATCCATCAGGGCGATGCCGCCTATCGCGCGGCGCGGCGGCAGAAGTGGCGGGCGACGCTGCTCGGCCTCGTCATCCTCGCCCTTTGCCTTCTGGCCTCGGCGCGGATCAGCGAGGCCTATCCGGCGACGCTGCTCGCGGGGCTGCCGCGCATCGGCGAGTACTTCTCGCGCATCACGCCGGCGCTGCGCTGGGACGCGCTGCTGGCCGGGGTGGAAATGGAGGGCAGCCTCGCCTTCTGGATGTACCGGCTGGACAGCTGGGCCTGGCTGCTCTTCGAGACGGCCAACATGGCGGCGCTGGCGACCCTGGCGGGGGCCGGGGCGGCGCTGCTGCTGGCCTTCCCGGCGGCGCGCAACCTCGGCGCCGGGCGGGTGCTGAACCCGCTGGCGCGGCGGCTGCTGGAGGCGATGCGGACGGTGCCCGAGATCGTCTTCGCGCTGATCTTCGTCTGGGCCTTCGGCGTCGGGCCGCTGGCGGGCATCCTCGCCATCGCGGTGCACACGGCCGGCGCCTGCGGCAAGCTCTTCGCCGAAAGCATCGAGAATACCGGGCTCGGCGCCTGGGCCGGCGTGCGCTCGGCAGGCGGCAGCTGGACGCAGGCCTGCCGCTTCGCCATCCTGCCGCAGGTGGCGCCGAGCCTGCTGTCCTATGCCCTGCTCCGCTTCGAGATCAACCTGCGCTCGGCGAGCGTCATCGGCTTCGTCGGCGCGGGCGGCATCGGCGAGGAACTCTACAAGGTGATCGCCTTCAACTACTACGAGGAGATCAGCGCCATCCTGCTGCTGGTCATCCTCGCCGTCTTCGCCATCGACCTGCTCTCGGAGCGGCTGCGGCACCGCGTGATTGGGGGGATGCAATGAGCGCGGCACCGGATGTGGCGGCCTGGCGGGCGCGGATGCCGGGCGCCTTCGGCGGCGGCCCGCGCGGGCGGGTGCTGGCGGGGCTCGGCTGGCTGGGCTTCCTGCTCTGGCTCGGCTGGGCGCTCTGGCATTTCGACGTCTCGCCGCAGCGGCTGTGGAACGGGCTCGCGGGGCTGGCGACGATCCTCCGGCTGATGGTGCCGCCCTCGCCGGGCGAGTTGTGGGTGGACATCCTCCAGGGCCTCGCCGAGAGCGTCGCCATGGCCTTCCTCGGCACCTTCATCGCGGCGGTGATCGCCGTGCCGCTCGGCTTCCTCGGCGCGGGGAATGTCGTCACCAACACGCTGTTCCGCTTCTCGCTGCGGCGGGTCTTCGACGGGTTCCGCGGCATCGACCAGCTGATCTGGGCGCTGGCCTTCGTGCGCGCGGTGGGGCTCGGGCCGCTGGCCGGGGTGCTGGCGATCGCCACGGCGGATGTCGCGGTGCTGGCGAAGCTGAATGCCGAGGCGATCGAGAATGCCGAGCGGCGGCAGGTGGAGGGCATCACCGCGGCGGGCGGCGGCTTCCTGGCGCGGCTGCGCTTCGGCGTGCTGCCGCAGGTGCTGCCGGTGATGCTGGCCCAGGCGCTCTACTTCTTCGAGAGCAACACGCGCTCGGCGGCGATCCTCGGCGTGGTGGGCGCGGGCGGGATCGGGCTGCAGATCTCGGAGCGCATCCGCGTCAGGCACTGGGACGAGGTCGCCTTCATCATCCTGCTGATGGTGGCGACCGTCGCGGCGATCGACTGGCTCTCGGCGCGGCTCAGGCGGCGGCTGATCGGCGGCTGAGCCGCGCCGGGGCCGGCGCTACTGGTTGCGCGGGTCGTCGGCGGGGTTCACGTAGCGGATGCCCTGCGGCCCCATGCCGTGGAGCTGGAGCTCGGTATCCTCGGTGAACCAGGCGTAGTGGGTCATCCCCTTCGCCACGAAGGAATAGCCGCCGGCGGCCACCCGCTCGCCCTTCGCCTCGTCCAGCCGGTCACCGGTCCCGATGTTGAAGCTGCCGGAGAGGACGGTGACGTTCTCGTCGTTCGGATGGGTATGGGCGGCGATACGGAAGCCGGCGGGCACGCGCAGGCGGACGACATACATGCCCTCCTTCGATGGGTCGCCGTGCAGCACGGCGAGCTGGGCGCCGCGGGCATAGGCGGCCGGCGCCGACCAGCGGAGCGCATTGGGCTGCACCGTGGCGTGCGGCCCATGGCCGTGCGCGCCTTGCGCTGTGCCTGGCCCCCCGCCCTGGGCCCGGGCGGCGAGCGGCGCCACCGCGGCGGCCAGCGCGGCGGCTGCAAATTCGCGTTTCCTCATCGCTTGTCCTCCCCGTGGTCGTGATCGGGCCGGGGGCAGCCGGCCTCCCGCCGGCGTTGCCCCGCGACGGGTTGCAATTAGACAATCCGCCGGCGAAGGCGAATGACCGGCCGGCCGGATGATCTAGCCGGGCGTCCGGCAGGACGAGGGAGCCCGGCCGATGGACCCGCTCTCGGATGTGCTGCGATCCGTGCGGCTGACCGGCGGCCTTTTCGTCGAGGCGCATTTCACCGCGCCCTGGTGCGTGACCGCGCAGGTGCCGCCCGGCCTCTGGGCCGAGCTGCTGGCGGCCCCTTCCCATCTGATCGCCTATCACGTGGTGCTGGAGGGGGAGATGCGGGTCGGCCTGGCGGAGGCGCCGGACTTCCTCGTCCGGGCCGGCGAGGTCGTGCTGTTCCCGCGGAACGACGGGCATGAGCTGTCGAGCGGGCCGGGGCTCGCGCCGGTCCGGGCGGATGCGCTGCTGCAGCCGACGGCGGAGGGCGGCCTGCTGCGCATCCGCCATGGCGGCGACGGCGCGGCGACGCATCTCGTCTGCGGCTTCCTCGGCAGCGAGGGTGCGGCCAACCCGCTGATCGCCAGCCTGCCGCCGGTGCTGCGGCTCGACCTGCGGCAGGGGCCCGCCTGGGGCTGGGTCGAGGCCTCGGTGCGCTTCGCCGCGGCCGAGCTGGCGGCGGGGCGGCTGCCGACCTCGGATGTGGTGTCGCGGCTGTCGGAGACGCTGCTGCTGGAGGCGATGCGGCACTACCTCGCCGCGCCGGGGCCGACGGGGCCGGGCTGGCTGCGGGGGCTCGGCGACCCCTGCATCGGCCGGGCGCTGGGGCTGATCCATGGCGACATCACCCTGCGCTGGTCGGTGGCCGGCCTGGCGCGGGCCGTGGGGATGTCGCGCAGCGCCTTCGTCAAGCGGTTCTGCGCGCTGATCGGCATGCCGCCGATGCGCTACCTGGCCGCCTGGCGGCTGCACCGCGCCGGGCAGCAGCTGCGCGAGGGCGGGCGGACCGTCGGGCAGGTGACGCATGCGGTGGGCTATGCCTCGGAGGAGGCGTTCAGCCGCGCCTTCAAGCGGCAGTACGGGCTCTCGCCGCGGGAGTGGCGGCTGCAGCGGCCGCACCCGTAGTCCGGCGGCTTTACGGGCCGGGCGGGTTCGTGCTGGAAGCGGGGCGAATCTCGCCGAGGGAAACGCCGCCCATGCTCATCCCGCGCCGCCTGCTGCTGGCCGCCCCTGCCCTGCTCGCGGCCGGGCGGGCATCCCCTGCCGTCGCCCAGGCGTCCTGGCCGGAGCGGCCGCTGCGGCTGATCGTCCCCTTCCCCGGCGGCTCGACGCCGGATATCGCGGGGCGGGCGGTGGCGACCCATTACAGCCAGGCGCTGGGGCAGCCCTGTGTGGTCGACAACCGGCCCGGCGCGGGCGGCAATATCGGCACCGATGCGGTGGCGAAGGCCACGGACGGGCATACCATCGGCGTCTCGATCAACGGACCGCTGACGACGGCGCCGGCGCTCTTTCCGAACCTGCCCTACGACCCGGTGCGGGACCTGGCGCCGGTCTCGCTGCTAATGCGCGGGGCGCAGCTGCTGGTCGTCCGGGCGGATCTGCCGGTGAAGGATCTCGGCGAGTTCCTCGCGCGGGTGAAGGCGGAGCCGGGGCGGTACTCCTTCGGCTCGGTGGGGTCGGGCTCGGGCGGGCACCTCGCCATGATGGACCTGCTGGCGCGGGCGCGCGGGGAGATGCTGCACGTCCCCTATCGCGGCTTCCCGCCGGCGGTGATCGACCTGGTGGCCGGGCGAATCGACGCGATGGTCATCATCGCGGCCGGCATCCTGCCGCAGCTGCGCGAGGGGCAGGTGCGGGCGCTGGCGGTCACCGCCGAGGCACGCATCCGCCAGGCGCCGGAGGTGCCGACGCTGGCGGAGGCAGGGATCGCGGATGCGGCGAGCTATGCCTGGATCGGGCTGATCGCGCCGGCCTCGACGCCGGGCGAACGGGTGGCGCGGCTTTCGGCCGAGGCGCAGCGGGCGCTGGCGGCGCCGGAGGCGCGGACGGCGCTGGAGGCGGCGGGATTCGAGGTGGTGGCGAGTTCGCCGGAAGTGATGCGCGGGTACATGGCGGCCGAGGCGGCGCGCTGGGGCGGGCTGATCCGGCGGCTGGGGATCAGGGCCGAGGCCTGATCCCCTTCCCCACTCAGGCGGCGGTGGGGCGGGTGCGCCAGAGGCTCAGCGCGATGGAGCCGCCGATGATGCTGCCGGTCAGCAGCAGCGCCCATTCGACCGGCACCGCCTTGCCGCCCGCCCACCAGTTCGCCAGCATCTTCACGCCCACGATCATCAGCACGACCGACAGCCCGTGCTTCAGGTAGCGGAAGCGGTGGATGATGCCGGCGAGGGCGAAGTACATCGCGCGCAGGCCGAGGATGGCGAAGACGTTCGCGGTGTAGACGATGAACGGGTCGGTGGTGACGGCGAAGATCGCCGGGATGCTGTCGAGGGCGAAGACGAGGTCGGTCAGCTCGACCAGGATCAGCACCAGGGCGAGCGGGGTCAGCATCCACTTCCCCGCCTCGCGCGCGGTGAAGGCGCTGCCGCGGAAGCCCTCGGTCACCGGCAGGCGGCGCTGGAGGAAGCGGAGAACGGGATTGTCGCGCGGGTCGCCCTCGGGCGCGTTGACCGATTGCAGCATCTTCCAGCCGCTGAAGACGAGGAACAGGCCGAAGACCACCATCAGCCAGTCGAATTCGCGGAGCAGGCTGGTGCCGAGCAGGATCATCGCCGCCCGCATCGCCAGCGCCCCGAGGATGCCCCAGAACAGCACCCGGTGCTGGTAGGCGGCGGGGACGCCGAATTTGGCGAAGATCAGGACGAAGACGAAGATGTTGTCGACCGAGAGCGACCACTCGATGACATAGCCGGTGATGAATTCGAGGGCGCGGGCCTGCCGCCCCTCCTCCGGCCCGTAGCCGGTCCAGAGCCAGGCGAAGAAGCCGAGCGCCAGGCCGACATAGGCAGCGGATTTCCAGAGCGCGGTGCGGACCGGCACGGGGGCCGGCTGGCCGTCCGGGCCGCGGCGGGCGAAGACGCCCAGATCGAGCAGCAGCAGGCCGAGCACGGCCGCGTTGAACCAAACCCAGAACCAGATCGACGGCGCCATCGCCGAAAGCTCCCTATGGGCGCGACGGGCTGGCCTTGTGGATATCGACAGGCCCGATCGCGCGCGTTGCACGCGATCCGACATCGCTCGCCGGGCGGCAGGCGGGAGCCTGGCGCCCGACGGCCAGAGGGGCCCGGATCGATGCCGATATGGTCTAGCCGAAAAGCGGTGTCAACCCCGTTGTGCCGCCTGCGGCGGCGGGCCATCTCCGGGTTTGCTCTACGGGGGCCGGCGCATTAGTGTCCGGCCCGGCAAGGGCCGCCCGGCGCGGCCTGCAACAAAGGTTTATCGGGGCGTCACATGGGTTCCTTCAGCATCTGGCATTGGCTCATCGTGCTGCTGGTCGTGCTCCTGCTTTTCGGCAGCGGCAAGATCAGCACCCTCATGGGTGACCTCGCCACCGGCATCAAGTCCTTCAAGAAGAACATGAAGGAGGAAGATGACGCCTCGCTTGCCGAGGGCGCGCCGCCGGCGCCGGGCACCCACCCGACCGGGACGATCCAGGGCCCGGCCGCGACGACCACGCCGCACGCCACGACCACCACGACGACGAGCCGCCCGGCGGCCTGATGCCGGAGCTGGCCGAGGCCCGGGAGGCGATCGTCGCCGCCGGGCAGCGGCTGGACCGCTTCGGTTGGGTCCCGGCGACGGCCGGGAACATCTCGGTCCGGCTGCGGGACGGGACGGTGGCGATCACCCGCTCCGGCGGGCATAAGGGCTTCCTCGACGCCGATGGGGTGATCCGCGTCGGGCTCGATGGGCGGCCGCTGCGCGAGGGCGACCGGCCTTCCGCCGAGACCGGGCTGCATTGCGGGATCTATCGGCGCTTCCCGGAGGCGGGGGCGGTGCTGCACGGGCATTCGGTGCCGGTGACGGTGCTGTCGCGGCTGGCAGGGGAGAGCATCCGCCTCGAAGGCTATGAGTTGCTGAAGGCCTTCCCGGGCCTCGCCACCCATGCAGCCGCGGTCGAGCTGCCGGTTTTCGACAACGATCAGGATATCGGCCGGCTGCAGGATGCCGTGGAGACGCGCTGGGCCGGGGCGGCGAGCGTGTTGCCGGGCTATCTGCTGCGGGGCCATGGTATCTATGTCTGGGGCGCCGACATGCCGCAGGCCCTGATGCGGCTGGAGGCTGTCGAGTTCATGCTCCGCTGCGAGCTGGAAGCAAGGAGGCTGTCATGAGCCGTCTGACGGTGTGGGAGGCCGAGGGTGGCCGCGAGGTTCTGAAGACCGAGGATGCCGGGCGGATCGCCGAGGCGTTGCGCGGCATCGGCGTGCGCTTCGAGCGCTGGGAGGGCGTGACCGTCCCCGAGGGCGCGACCAACGAGCAGATCCTCGAGGCCTATCGCCCGCATCTCGACGCGCTGATGGGCGTGACGGGTGCCGGCAGCGCGGATGTGGTGGCCCTCACGCCGGATCATCCGCAGGCGCAGGCCATGCGCGAGAAATTCCTCAACGAGCACATCCATACCGAGGACGAGGTGCGCTTCTTCGTCCGTGGCGCCGGGCATTTCGTCATGCATGTCGACGGCCGCGTGTGGGATGCGCGCTGCGAGCAGGGCGACCTGATCAGCGTGCCGGCGAATACGCGGCACTGGTTCGACGCGGGCGAGCGGCCCGATTTCTGCGCGCTGCGGGTCTTCACCGACCCCTCCGGCTGGGTGGCGCAGTTCACCGGCACCGACATGGCGCAGCGCTTCCCCGTTGTTGCCTGAGGCCGTGCCGCCGCGCGTGGTGCTGACGGATATCGAGGGCACCACCACCGCCATCGCATTCGTCAAGGAGGAGTTGTTCCCCTTTGCCGCGGAGGCGCTGGAAGGGTTCCTCGCGGCACATGGCGGGGAGCCGGCCGTGGCGGCGATCCTCGACGAGGTCCGGCAGGCGGAGCCGGGGCGGGAGCCCGTCGCCGTGTTGCGCAGCTGGATGGCGGCGGATGCCAAGGTAACGCCGCTCAAGGCCTTGCAGGGGCTGATCTGGCGGCAGGGCTATGCGGATGGGCGGCTGAAGGGACATCTCTGGCCGGATGTGGCGCCGTGCCTCCAGGCCTGGGCGGCGGGCGGCGTCCGGCTTGCGGTCTATTCCTCGGGCTCCGAGGAGGCGCAGCGGCTGATCTTCGGCCATTCGGTGGCGGGGGATCTGGCGCCGCTGTTCTCGGGCTTCTTCGATACGCGGGTCGGCGGGAAGCGGGAGCGGGCCAGCTACGACGCCATCGCCGGGGCGCTCGGGGTGGCGCCGGGGGAGGTGCTGTTCCTCTCCGATGTCGCCGAGGAGCTGGACGCGGCCGGCGCGGCCGGGATGCGGGGGTGCCAGCTCGTCCGGCCGGAGGACGGGACCCTTGCCGCCGGACGGCACCCGGAGGCGCGGGACTTCCCCGAGGTGGCCCGGCGGTTCGGCCTGCCGGCTCACAGCCAGGCCGGCTGATCCGCCCCTTGCCCGGCGAAGCGCCGCGGCAGGATGAGGCCGGCGGAGCGCATCAGCCGGCCCAGCCCTTCCAGCGAGGCCAGGGCGAACTCCGCGCCCTGGCGGGGCAGCAGGCCGGATTGCAGCGTGGCCCGGGCGCGGGCGGACAGGCCGGCCTGGGCCTCCGCGGCGGCGCAGAGCAGGCGCTGCTCGTCGCGTGAGAGATAGGGGCAGCGGGCACAGCGGATATCCACCTGCCAGCGGGCGCTGCGGGCGATGACCCGCAGCAGGTGATCGACGGAGAGCGCCGCATCCGGGATGCCGGGCCCGGCCATCAGCCGGCGGAGCCGGGGCAGCGGGCTCTCGCCCTGCCGCACCGCGTCCAGCCAGTCCCGCAGCCCGGTCAGGATGAGGGTTTCGGATGGCCAGAGATCGGCCATCGCCTGCGGCGTGCTGGCGTAGCTGCCGGTGGCGTAGGTGGCGGCGGGAAGCTGGATATGGCCCATGACGGCATCCGGATGCTGGCTGTCCCCGCCGCATAGATGCGAATGACTCTCATTGTCAATCAGGCAGCCAGGTCACGCCTGTGGCCGCCCTGCCCCGATGCCTGGGCAGGACGGCCCAGGATCAGGCCGCCAGCACCGCCTCCGCCTCGCGCGCCACATCGGCGAGTGCGCCCGGTGCGAAGGGCGAGACGAGGCCGGCCGAGCGGACGAGGTCCTGGAAAGGCGCGCTGCCGCCGCGGGCGCAGAGCGCCACGTAGTCGGCCAGCGCTGCCGGGGCATCGTGGCGGGACTTCACCCAGAACTGCATCGCGCAGCAGAGGGCCAGCGTGTAGTCGATGTAGTAGAGCGGCGAGTTGTAGATGTGCTGCTTCGCTTGCCAGCGGCCGCCCTTCGCGGGGTAGGCCAGGTCGCCGTAGTCGGTCCAGGGCATGTAACGGCGCTCCAGCCGCTGCCAGATGGCGTGGCGCTCGGCGGGCGTCGCCTCCGGGTTCTCGTAGACCTCGTGCTGGAAGTGGTCGACGCAGACGCCGTAGGGGAGGAAGGCGAGCGAGGTCTCGAGATGCATGCGGCGGAAGCGCTCCGCCGCCCCCTCCCCTACCAGCAGCGCCATATGCGGGTAGGTCAGGAATTCGAGGCCCATGGAGTGGATCTCGGCGGCCTCCATGGTCGGCCAGAGCTGGTCGATGCCGGGCAGGTTCCGGCTTTCCCAGTTCTGGAAGGCGTGGCCCATCTCATGGGTGAAGACGCCGATGTCGTGATGCGTGCCGTTGAAATTGGCGAAGATGAAGGGGACGCCGACGGAGGGGAACGACGTGCAGAAGCCGCCGCCCGCCTTGCCCGGCCGGTTGCGCATGTCGAGGAAGCCCCCCTCCTCCATCAGCCGGTAGAAGGCGGCGAGGCGCGGGTCCATGCGGTCGAACATGGTCTGCGCCGCGGCGACGAGGGTGTCGTGGTCGCCGATGGGCTTCGGGTTGCCTTCCGGGTCGATCAGCGCCTCGTCCCAATAGTGCAGGCGGTCCCAGCCGAAGCGCTGGCGGCGGGCCTCCAGCAGGCGGCCGACGAGCGGGACGACATGCTCGGCCACCTGGTCGCGGTAGCGGGCGACATCCCCGGCGTCGTAGTCGGTGCGGCGGAGGCGGCGATAGCCGAGGGGGAGGTAGTTCTCGTAGCCCAGCTTCCGGGCCATGCCGTGGCGGAGGCGGACGAGCGAATCATAGATCGCGTCCAGCTCCTCGCCATGCGCTGCAAAGAAGCCCCAGCGCAGCGCCTCGGCCTCGTGCCGAGTGCTGCGGTCCGGGTCCTCGGCAAAGGGGGCGAGGCCGGACAGGTTCGTCGTGGTGCCGCGGATGGCGATCTGCGCCGAGGCCATCAGCTCGGTGTAGCGGGCGGTGAGCTTCGCCTCCTCCTCCAGGTCGCCGGCGATCGCCGGGTCGAAGGTGGTGATGTCGGTCTCCCAGAGGCGGAGCACATGCGGGCCGACCGCGGCCTCCAGCGCCGCGCGGTCGGGCCAGGCAAGGAGGCGGCGCTTGAGCGCCACCTCATGCGCCGTCGCCTCCGGGGAAAGGGCATCGGCATATTCGCGGGCAGCCTTGGCCTCGGCGTTCTGCGTGTCCTGGGAGAAGCGGAGATGGACGAGGCTCGACCAGCTTTCGTAGTCGCGTCGCTCCCGGTCCCAGGCGGCGAGTGCGTCGCCGAGGGCGCCTGCATCAAGCCTGGCGTCGAGCGCGGCATGCCCGGCGGCGAGGCTGTCGCGCGTCGGCGCCGGGAAGCGGAGATCGGCGAACTGGGGTGTCGTCATGCGGCGAGGCTTTCGAGCGGGCCGAGGGCGCGTTCCAGCAGGGGACGCACCCTGGTGGCGAAGCCCTCGATGCTGCGGAGGGCGAGCGCGGTCGTCGAGGCGCCGGCCTGGAATTGCAGGAGGTAGTGGCAGGGCTGCGCGGCCCTGATCTCGGCCAGCATGCGCTCGGCGATGGTCTCGGCATCGCCGACGAGCATGTGGCGGGCCATGTCCTCGAGGCTCATCTCGCCGGGCCAGGGCTTCTCCAGCAGCATGCCGCCCTGCATGTGCTGCTCGCGGTGGCGAAGGCTCTGCGACAGGCGGATCTGGTAGCGGATGTTCTCGAGGAAGCCCTCCGCCTCCGCCTTGCTGTCGGTGACGCACATATGGCGGAGCGCGCCGAAGCGCATCCGCGCCGGGTCCTGCCCGGCCTCGCGGTATGTGGCCTCGAAGCGGGCGCGGGCCTTGGCGAGAAGCTCGGCGGTGTAGTGGCGGGGCGTCACCATGACGACATAGCCACGTCGGGCCGCCATGCGGTGGAGCTCCGGGTTGTCGCCGGCGACCCAGACCTCGGGCACGCCGTTGACCGGGCGGGCGGCGATATGGGTCTCGGGCAGGCGGTGGAAGCGGCCGTCGAAGCTGAAGGTCTCGTTCGCCACCGCCTGTTCCAGCATCTCCATGAATTCCAGGGTGCGGAGCGTGTTCTCGGCAAGGTCGGCGCCGAAGCGCTCGAACTCGAAGGGCTGGTAGCCGCTGCCGATGCCGAGCACGAGGCGGCCATGCGTCATCTGGTCCACCATGCCGATCTCCGCCAGGAGGCGGGAGGGATGGTAGAGCGGGACGATGACCACGCCGCTGCCGAGCCTGATGCGGCTGGTCTCGCCGGCGCAGCGGGCCACCATCATCAGCGGCGAGGGGCAGACGCAGTAATTCGAGAAATGGTGCTCGGCGAACCAGGAAATGGCGAAGCCGGCGCCCTCCGCCGCTTTCACCTGGGCGACGGCGCCGTCATAGAGGCTGGCCAGGTCGGTGCCTGGCGCGCGATAGCCCATCAGGTTGAACTGGCCGAAATCCATGGGGCGCCTCCCGCTTTTGCGGGGAGTGTCGGCCCATGGCGCCGGCGCCTCAAGCCTTTCGGTCGAAACGGATGACGGCGCAGGGCACGGTGACGGCGGGTGCGGGCAGGCTGACCGTATCGAGCCGACGGTAGCCGGGGCCGCCCTCCCCCAGCAGCACGGCGAAGCCGGTGTCCTCCGGGCGGGGGGCGCGAATCTCGACCGAGTGGCGCCATTGGGCGCGGTCCGAGATGGCGTTGAGGACCATGCTCGGACTGCCATGCAGGCGGCAGCGGGCGCGCCAGCCGCCGTCGAACCAGCGCGGCTGGAGCGGTGTGCCGAGGACGAGCGGTGGCTGCTCCTGGAAGTCGAGGGTGAAGCCCTCGCCCTCGATCAGGGTGATGGTGCGGTCCTGGCCGGCGAAGTCGGAGAAGTCGGCATCCTTGTCCACCCAGGCGAAGGTGACGAGCCAGCCCGGGCCGCCGACCACATCCGCCTTGCGGCCGGCGCCGTTGCGCCAGGGAGAGACGGTGAGGTCGGCGTGGTGGAGATGCATGGGCCTTGGCCTTTCAGGGACCGGAGATCGCCTCCCGTCCGCTACCGTTTGTCGTATTGCCGCCGGGGGGCCGACGGGCGCGGGCGGGGCGTATCGGCCAGCGGCGGCTCGGAGGGCTGGATGCGGATATGCGCGTCCTTGGCGTCGCCCGGGCGGCGGACCGCCGAGGCGAAGCGGTCGGCCGCCCAGGGAGCGACCTCGAAGCGCGTTTCCCGCTCCTGCACCTGGATACGGCCGATCTCCTGGCGCGTGACATTGCCGCGGCGGCAAAGGAAGGGCAGCACCCAGCGCGGGTCGGCATTGCCGTTGCGGCCGAGATTCATGCGGAACCAGGCGCCGGGGGCATTGCCGGCCCCCGCGGGGCGCGGCTCGCGGGGCGGCGGGCGGTCGCTCAGCTCGGCCAGTTCCTCGGGCGCCGGGAGGGGGGCGCGGAGGGTGCGCATCAGCGCCGCGGCGAGCGCCTCGGCCGGCTGGGCGGCGAGGAGCTGGCGGGCGAGGGCGAGATCGCCATCGATCGGCTCCTCGGCGGCGAGCTCGGTCGCCTGGGCGAGGATGCGGGCGTCGTCCTTCTCGCGGATGGCCTCGGCGGAGGGGGCCGGCCCCCAGGCGGCCTGGACGCGGGCGGCCTGAAGCAGGCGCTCGGCGGCGCGGCGGCGGTTGTGCGGGACGAGCAGCGCGCTGATGCCCTTGCGGCCGGCGCGGCCGGTGCGGCCGCTGCGGTGGAGCAGCGTATCCGGGTCGTTGGGCAGCTCGGCGTGGATGACGAGGCCGAGGTCGGGCAGGTCGATGCCGCGGGCCGCCACGTCGGTCGCCACGCAGACGCGGGCGCGGCCGTCGCGGAGGCTCTGCATGGCGCGGTTGCGCTCGGCCTGGGACAGCTCGCCGGACAGCGCCACGGCGGCGAAGCCGCGCTCGGCGAGGTTGCCGTGCAGGCGCGTCACCGTAGCGCGGGTGCGGCAGAAGACCATGGCCGAGCGCGCCTCGAAGAAGCGGAGGCTGTTGACGACGGCACGCTCGATCTCGTGCGGGGCGATGAGCAGGGCGCGGTACTCGATGTCGCCGTGCTGGGCGCCGGCATCGCCGGCGGCGATGCGCAGCGCATCCTTCTGGTAGGTGCGGGCGATGGCGGCGATGCCGGCGGGGACGGTCGCCGAGAAGAGGAAGGTGCGGCGGTCCTCGGGGGTGGTCTCGAGGATGGCTTCCAGCTCCTCGCGGAAGCCGAGGTCGAGCATCTCGTCGGCCTCGTCGAGGACCACGGCGCGGAGGGATTGCGGGCGGAGGTTGCCGCGCTCCAGGTGGTCGCGGAGCCGCCCGGGGGTGCCGACGACGAGATGGGCGCCGCGTTCGAGGGCGCGGCGCTCGGCGATCGGGTCCGTGCCGCCGACGCAGGTGACGACGCGGCCGCCGGCCTTGGCGTAAAGCCAGGCGAGCTCGCCCTGGACCTGAAGTGCGAGTTCGCGGGTCGGGGCAACGATGAGGGCCAGCGGCTGGCCGGGTGCGGGCAGGCGGTCGGTGCCGCCCATCAGCAGGTGGGCCATGGCGAGGCCATAGGCGACGGTCTTGCCGGAGCCGGTCTGGGCGGAGACGAGCAGGTCGCGCCCTTCGGTCTCGCCTTCAAGGACGGCGGCCTGGACGGGGGTCGGCTCGGCATAGCCACGCTCGGCGAGCGCGGCCTGCAACGGAGCGGGAAGCGGGGGAAAGGGCATCTGAAATCCAAACTATAGGCGGGGTCCGGGGCCAAGCTTTGGCCCCGGCGGGGGGCTACGGGGGCAGAGCCCCCGTTACATGACGAGCTTGGAGCGCCTCTGCTGCCGCAGCACATCCTCGATCCAGCGGTCGAGGCGAATGGTTTCGGCCTCGGCCTCGGCGCGGGCGGGATAGGCGAGTTCGAAGCGGAGCGACAGCCAGCGCCAGGCGACAAGGCGCTTGTGGACCTTCTCGGCGCGCTCCAGCTCCTCCCGCGCCGCGCGCTCGGGTGCGGGCAGGCGGCCGGCCATGGGCGGCGGGACGGGGCGGCCGGCGCCGTGCTCCACCGCCCAGCGGGCGAGGCGGGAGACGCCGTTGTCGCGCTCATCGACCGGGCAGAGGGCGTAGGTCCAGCGGTCGAGCAGGGAGAGGCCGGGGACGCCGTCGATGGCGGAGGCAACTGCCATGGCCTGGGTCAGGTCGGCGAGGCGGTAGTTCGGGTCGTCGGCGCGAAGCACGGCGCGCTTGATGCGGGCGAGCACGCCGAACAGGCTGTCGGAGCCGATCTCGGCGGCGACGGCGGCGACGATGTCGGCATCGGGCTGCACCTGGGGGCGGAGGTCCTCCGGCGTCTCGGGTACCGCGTTCAGCATCATCTTGACGAAGTCGGGGCTGCCGCCGCCGGCGAGGACCGCGACGACGCCCTCCTCATGCTGGCCGAAGCGGCCGGCGCGGCCGCCGATCTGCTTCACCTCCTGGGTGTTCAACTCGCGGCGGGATTCGCCGTCGAACTTGCGGAGCGTCGAGAAGACGACGCGGCGGATGGGGAGGTTGAGGCCCATGCCGATGGCATCCGTCGCCACCAGCACATCGGCATCGCCGTTGCGGAAGCGGGCGGCCTCGGCGCGGCGGACCTCGGGGCTGAGGGCGCCATAGACGACGGCGACGCGGCGGCCGCGCTTCACCAGCTCGGCCCGGAGGTCGAGCACGTCGCGGCGGGAGAAGGCGACGAGGGCATCGCCGGCGCGGAGGTCGCCAAGGGCGACAGGCTTCGAGGCGGCGACCAGCGGGTTCTTCCGCTGAAGCTTCACCTCCTCCATGTCGTCGTCGCACAGGCGGGCGATGCGGCGGACGAGCGTCGCGCATTCCGGGGCGCCGAGGACAAAGACCTCGCGGGCGGGGGCTCCCATGATGGCTGCCGTCCAGGCGGCGCCGCGGTCGCGGTCGCCGAGCATCTGCGCCTCGTCGATCAGGGCCACGTCCACGGGGTTGTGGAAGGGGCACATCTCGACCGTCGCGGCCAGGTGGCGGCTGCCGGGGACGGGCAGGCGCTCCTCGCCGGTGGAAAGGGAGGCGAGGACGCCACGGGTCGCCAGGGCCTCGCGGAACTCATGGGCGAGGAGGCGGAGGGGGGCGAGGGCCATGCCGCTCTCCGACCGCGCCAGGCGGTCGAGGGCGGTGTGGCTCTTGCCGGAATTGGTCGGGCCGGTGACGAGGGTGATGCGGCGGTTCAGCGCGCGGGCGGTGGCGAAGTGGCCGGCATAGCGGTCGAGCGCGGCGACGCGGGCCACGGCGGCATTGCCGGCGCGGGTCGGCTTCGCCACGGCGGGACTGGCAGGGCGGCTGCGGAGATCGGGCGCCTCCTGCTCGCGCCAGGCCGGGACCTGGGGGCGGAGGGCGGTGATCTCCTTCGGGTCGAACTCCCACTTCTCCTGGCCCTTGTTGCGGGTCGGGATGCGGCGGGCGACGGGGATCAGGCCGGCGCCGATCCAGCGCAGGATTTCCTTCTCGGTGGCGCCGAGGAGGTTGGAGAGGGCGCGGAACTCGACGAGGCTGCGTTCCCAGGCGCGGAGGCGCTGGACCTCCTCGCGGCGCTTCGCGCGGGTCGCGGTCTCGGCCTCGCGGAGGTCGCGGCGGCGGCGGGATTCGATGGCGGCGACGGAATCGAGGAAGGCCAGCTCGGCCTCGCCCTGGAGGCCGAAGGCAGCGGCGACCTCGCGGGCCAGCATGGCGTGGCGGTCGGCGGAGAGGCTGCCGGAGCCGGTCTCCACCAGCTCCGCCGCGATCGCATCCAGCGCCGCCTCGGCCGTCGGTCCGAGGCCGCGCAGCCGGCGGGCAACGGCATCGCCGAGGGCGGCGAGCAGGGTGTCGTCCTCCGGCTCCAGCTCGGTGATGGTGCCGGCGGCGGTCTCGACCTCCGCGCGGCGGACCCAGACGCGGCCGGTGCGGTTGGCGAGGTCGTTCAGCCGGGCGATCCAGGCGCGGCGCCGCGTCTCGATAAGGGCAGCGCGGACAGCCTCGGCATCGGCCGGCAGGCGGCGCTCGACGCGGCGGACGAGGGCCGGCATCTCGCGTGGGGCAACGGCGAGGCCGGAGGCGAGGATCGCGGCCTCGGCGGGGGAATGGCGTGGCGCGGGGCTCTCGGCGTATGCGGAGGGGGCGCCATCGGTATCGGTCAAATCAGGAACTCCGCGGCCCGCCCGATGGGAGGCCGCGCCATGAAACGAAGCGGGGGATCGGGCCTGCCGCCTTATCGGGCCGGGCTGTCCGGCCGGGTATCGCCCAGCGGACACGGCTTGGCAACGTGTTGCAGGCCTTCCAGTTGCATATGGGGCATGCGCGCCCGCTTTGCCAGGGGCTGCCGGCTACTTCGCCATGGCGAGGTCGCGGCCGCGGGCGCGGATATGGGCCAGGGCGTTGTGCAGCTCCCAGGCGCGGAGCGGCTTCTCGACATGGGCGTCCATGCCGGCGGCGAGGCATTCCTCGACCTCGGCCCGGTTGGCGCTGGCGGTGACGGCCAGGATGGGAACGGCACCCCGCGGCCCCACGGCGGCGCGGATGCCGCGCGCGGCGGTGAGTCCGTCCATCACCGGCATGTGGACATCGAGCAGCACGGCGTCCCAGTCGCGGGCGAGGGCGGCCTCGAGCGCGGCGGCGCCGTCGGCCACCAGCTCCACCTCATGGCCGGCGGCGCTCAGCAGGGCGCGGGCGACCTCGCGGTTGACCAGCACGTCGTCGGCCAGCAGCAGGCGGAGCGGCTTGCCGAGCGGCAGCGCGGTGGCCGCAGGCGCCGGGTCGGTAGCGGGGATGGCGGGTGGCAGGGGCAGCTCGACCCAGAACAGGCTCCCCTGCCCTTTCACGCTCTCGCAGCCGATGCTGCCGCCCATCAGCTGGGCGAGCTTCGCGGTGATTGCGAGGCCAAGGCCGCTGCCCTCGGCCTGCTCGGCGCCGGCCAGGCGAAAGAATTCCTGGAAAAGGGACGCGCGTTCGGCCTCGGTCATGCCGGGGCCGGTGTCGCTCACCTCGAAGCGGGTCAGGCCCGCGGCGGCGGGGCGGATGCGCAGCACGACCTCGCCGCGGGCGGTGAATTTCACCGCATTGCCGAGCAGGTTGAGCAGCACCTGGCGGAGGCGCACCGGGTCGGCCGAAACCCAGCCGGCGGCGGCGGGGGCGACCTCCACCCCAAAGGCGAGGCCCTTGGTCGCGGCGGCCGGGCGGATGAGGGCGGCGCAGGACTCCGCCAGGGCGGCAAGGCGGACCGGGGCCGGGGCCAGAGCCACCTTCCCCGCCTCGATGGCGGCAAGGTCCAGCAATTCGCGGATCATCGACATCAGGTGCTCGCCGCTCTCGGTGATCTGCTCGGCGCAGCGGCGCTGGCCGGAGGTGAGCCCGGTATCGGCCGTGAGGATCTGCGCATGGCCGAAGATGCCGTTGAGCGGGGTGCGCAGCTCATGGCTCAGCATGCGGACGAAGCGGGTCTTGGCGGCGCTGGCAGCCTCGGCGGTGTCGCGGGCGGCGGCAAGCTGCCCGGCAAGCCGGGCAAGTTCGGCATTCTTCGCCTCCAGCGCGGCCTGGTGGGCGGCGAGGCGGGTGGCCATGCCGTTCACCTCGGCGGCGAGGCTGCCGAACTCGCCGGCGAGGTGGCCGGTCTCGACGCGGGCGGCAAGGTCGCCGCCGGCGATGCGGCGGACGGCGGTGGAGAAGCGGGCCATGGGCCGCAGCAGCATCAGCCGGCCGGCCAGCAGGGCGAGGGACAGTGCAAGGGCCGCGGCGCCGGCGGCGAGCTGGAGGATCTGGTCGTGCAGGGCATGGATCGGCGCCAGCAGCGCCGCGGGGTTGCGACCGAGCAGCAAGGTGGCGCGGGTGCCGGGAATCGGGGCGTAGCCGAAGAGGCGCTCCACGCCGCCATGGCCGATCCCGCGGGTATGGCCGCTGCCGCCGCGCAGCGCCCGGTCGATCACCGGGCCGTCGAGGCTGCGGCCGACGAGGCCGGGCACGGGCGGCAGGCGGGCGAGCACGGTGCCGGTGCTGTCGATCAGCGCCATCGCATCGACGCCGGCGGGGAGTTGGGTGCGGTCGCCGAGGCGGGCCGGGTCCAACCCGGCGACGAGCACCCGGCCCTGGTTGTCCGGCAGGGGCTGGACGGCGAGCAGCATCGGGCCCTGCGCATCGGCCACCAGGTCGGAAAGGGCGAAGCCGCCGCTGGCCCGCGCCTCGCGCAGGACGTCCCCGCCGGCGATCGGGCCGGTGGGGCGGCCATCGGTGCAGAGCGGAGCGCCCTCGGCGTCATGCAGGCTGAGGCCGCGCAGCCAGGGCGCGCTGCCGGCGAGGGTCCGCAGCAGCGGGCCGCAGCGCCCGGACGCGTCGCCAGCGAGGTCGGGCAGGCGGGAAAGCGTGGCGAGCAGCGTCCGGACATGGCCGACCAGGGCCGCCTGCTCGCGGGCGGTGTTGACCGCGAGATCCTCCAGCGCGCGGGCGGCCTCCTGCAGCTGCGCCTCCGCATTGCGCTCCTGTTCCCACACGGTGAGGAGCGCGGGCGGCAGCACGGCGATCAGGACGAGCGCCAGAAGGCGCACCCGAAGCCGGCCCAGCCAGGGCGTGATGGTGGAAGGCAACGGCAACTTGCGCACCCGATGGTTTGGCAGGCATGACAATAAGCATGCCTCCGGCGCGATCAACTTAAAGTTAGGACACGGCTCATTTTTGCACGCGAACCAAGTCCCTGAGGCCGCAACGACGCTCCTCGCCGCCCCGACCCGCGCAATTCGAGGCGAATCCGGCCGTTACACAACCAAAAGATGATGAAGTCGGGGGATGAGCCTATGGGGCGTGCAGGAAGGCCATGCGGTCGCCCTCCAGCACCAGGCAGGTCAGTTCCCGGCCATAGGCGGCGCCGGTGTCGATGCCGATGCGGTTGCGGCGGAGGACGGGGCCTTGGGTCGGGGTATGGCCATGGATGACGACGAGGCCGAAATCGGCCCCGGAATCCAGGAAGCCGCCACGGATGCGGATGAGGTCGTCGGGCGACTGCGCCTCGAGCGGGACACCCGGGCGGATGCCGGCATGGACGAAGAGGTAGCCGCCGGCCCGGTGCATGAGGGCGAGATCCTCGACGAAGCGGCGGTGAGCGGCCGGAATCAGGGCGGCCCAGCTGGCCGGGTCGCTGTCCGGGTCGATGTCCCAGCTCGCCAGCGCCTCCGGGCCACCGTGCATCCGCCAGTCGGTGACGGCGGCGCGCTCGCCGGCCAGGGCGTCGATCATGCTGCGCTCGTGGTTGCCGAGGAGGTTCACCACCGGCAGGCCATCGACGGGCGGTCCGGCGACGAGGCGGGCGATGACGCCGCGGCTGTCGGGGCCGCGGTCGATATAGTCGCCGAGATGCACCAGCAACGGCGACTCGGCCGGCCGGGCGGCCAGGTCGGCGGCGATCTGCGCATGCAGGGCGGCGAGCTTCGCGTCATGGCCGTGGACGTCGCCCACGGCATAGACGCGCTGGCCGGGCGGGAGGCTGGCGGGGGCTGGCTGGAATTCAGGCATCATCTTCATTGGGCCCGGCGGAGGCCCATGGCGAGGCTCCGCTCGTCCATCCGGGCATCGTAGCGGAGGCCGGCGCGGGTCGCCCAGCTGTTGACCAGGTGAAAGAGCGGGATCAGCGCCACATCCTCGCTCGCCATGTGGACCGCCTGGCGGAGCAGGGCCTCCCGCTCCTCCGGGTCGAGGGTGGCGGTGGCGCGGTCGGCGAGGGTGTCGAGGGCGGGGTTGGAGTAGCGGCCGGCATTCGAGGCGCCACGCCGGGCGGCAGGGTCGTAGGTGCCGAGCACATTGGCGAGGAGGTAGCTCGCCTCCCCCGTGGTGCTGCCCCAGCCGGACAGGCGCATGGCGAATTCCTGCCGGGCGGCGCGGGCGGAGAAGGCCGACCAGGGCAGCGCCGCGACCTCGGTGCGGATGCCGGCGCGGCTCCACATCTGGGCGACGGCCTGGGCGGTGCGGGCGTCGTTCGGGTAGCGGTCGTTGGGGCTGTGCAGCGTGAGGCGGAAGCCGTCCGGGTAGCCGGCCTCGGCGAGGAGGCGGCGGGCTCCTTCCGGGTCGAAGGCGGGAACGGGCGTGCCGGGGTCGTAGGAATAGACCCCCGGTGGCAGCCATTGGCCGGCGGGGCGGGCGGCGCCCTCCATCACCCGCTCGGCGAGCGCCTGGCGATCGATGGCGATGGAGAGGGCGCGGCGGACGCGAACATCCTTGAAGGGGTTACGCGGCAGCGGCTGGCCCGCGGCGTCGGTGACGAAGGGCATCCCCGCGTCGTGCGAGAAATCGGCCTGGAGGAAAATGAGGCGGAGGCCCTGGATCTCGAACAGGCCGACGCGGCCGTCGCCGCGCAGCCGGGCGAGGTCGGCGGAGGGGACCTGGTCGATCATGTCCACGTCGCCGGCGAGGATGGCGGCGGTGCGGGCGGCGTCGTTGCCGAGGAAGCGGAGGGTGACGCGGCTCCAGGGCTCGCGCGGGCCCCAATAGGCCTCGTTGCGGGCGAGCTCGGTGCGGTCGTTGGCCGTGTGGGACAGCAGGCGGTAGGGGCCGGTGCCGATGGCGGCGCGGCCGCTGTTGAAATCCTCCGTCGCAGCGCCCTGCGCGGCGTGGCGGGCGATGATCGCAATATAGGCGACCTCGGTCGGCAGCAGGGAATGCGGCTGCTTCGTGTGCAGGCGGATGGTCAGCGGGTCGGCCACCTCCACCTGCTTCACCATGCGGAGAAAGCTGCCGTAGCCGCCCGGGCTGTTCGGCACGTTGGGCGCGCGGGCGAGGGAGAAGGCGACGTCCTCGGCGGTGAAAGGGCGGCCGTCATGCCAGGTGACGCCGGCGCGGAGGCGGAATTCCCAAAGGGTTGGCGAAAGCGCCCGCCAGCTCTCGGCGAGGCCGGGCTGGAGCTGAACGCGGGCATCGCGCTCGATCAGCCGGGAGAAGACATGGGCGGCGAGCTGGGCATTCGGCGCGGCGTTGAAGAAATGCGGATCGACCGAGGTGGCGGGCGCGGCGACGCCGATGGTCGCCGCATCGGCCGGGCGCTGGGCCTGCGCCGGGGAGCTGGGCGCCATGGCGGCGAGCCCCATCAGGGCCAGGGCCCGGAGCATGGGCGCCACGCGGTTCCTCCTCGGTTCGGTGATGGGCAAGCCTAGCCTTGTGTGCCAGGAATTCCAGCCGTCACGCGCAACAAGGGAGAGAGACGCATGCTGGAGATCGAAACCATCGGGGATCTGCAGGCCCATATCGGCAAGAGCCTCGGCGCCGGGGAGTGGGTGACGGTGGACCAGCGGATGATCGACCAGTTCGCCGAGGCGACGGGCGACCACCAGTGGATCCATGTCGATGTGGAGCGGGCGAAGCGGGAGATGCCGGGCGGCAAGACGATCGCCCATGGCTACCTGACGCTGTCGCTGCTGCCGCGGCTGAACCAGAGCATCTTCCGGGTGAAGCGGCGGAGCCGGGGGGTGAATTACGGCTCGAACAAGGTGCGGTTCACGGCGCCGGTGCCGGCGGGCTCGCGCGTGCGCGGACACCTGACGCTGAAGGCGGTCGAGCCGGTCGAGGGCGGGGCGCGGCTCACCATGGAGGCGACGGTGGAGGTGGAGGGGTCCAGCCGGCCGGCCCTCGTCGCCGAGACGCTGTCCCTGGTGTATGAGTAGGCGCTGACGGCAAGGGAGGCCCCTCGGTGCGCTTTGCCTGTCTTGCGGCCGGGCTGGCCGCGTTCCTCGCGCTGGGGTCGGGGCAGGCCGCGGCGCGGGGTTATCATGGCGGCGGCTACGGCCATCACGGCGGCTATGGCTACCATGGTGGCTACGGCTATCGCGGAGGCTTCGGCTCCCGCGTCGGGCCGCGGGCCGGATTCTACGGGCCGCGTCATTACGGGCGGCGCTACTACGGATACGGCTATGGCTACGCGCCGCCAGTGATCCTGGCGCCGCCGCCGGTGGTGTTCCCCGGCGCCAACCCCTATCCGCCCGCCGGGGCGGATGGGGGATACAAGCGGTAGCTCAGTCGAGCTCGATCCCCGCCCGCCGGATCGCCTCGCCATAGCGGGCGATCTCGGCGCGGACGAGGGAGGCGGCCTCGTCCGGGGTGCCGCCGGCGGGTTGGAAGCCGGACTCGCGCAGGCGGGCCTGCAAGGCAGGGTCGGCGAGTACCCGCATCGCCGCGGCGGACCAGCGGCGGAGCGCGGGCTCCGCCAGCCCAGCGGGTCCGTAGAGCATGTACCAGACATCGAGGTCGTAGCCGAGAACGCCGCTTTCCATCACCGTCGGCAGCTCCGGCAGGGCGGCGGCGCGGCGGGCGGTGGTGACGGCAAGGCCGCGCAGCAGGCCCTGGCGGATGCCGGGGAGGACGGAGGAAAGCGTGTCGAAATTCACGTCGACCACGCCCTGGGCGAGATCCATCACCACCTGGCCGCTGCCGCGGTAGGGGACATGGACCATCCGCACCCCCGTCGCCTGCATGAAGAGCTCGGCGGCGAGGTGCTGGCTGGTGCCGACGCCGTTGCTGGCAAAGTTGAGCCGGCCGGGCTGCGCCTTGGCGAGCGCGATGAGGCCGGCGAGGTTCCGCGCGGGGGAGGCCGCCGGGACGGTGACGACCATCGGCACGGCGGCGACGAGCGCGATCGGCGTCACGTCGCGGGCCGGGTCGAAGGGTGGGGTGCGCATGGCGAGCGGCACCTGCACCATGTTGCTGACCGTGCCGAGTGTCGCGGCATGCCCGTCCGGCCGGGCGCGGGCCGTGGCGAGGGCGGCGATGGTCCCTCCCCCGCCGGTGCGGTTCTCGACGGCGACCGGCTGGCCGAACTCCTCCGCAAGCCGGGCGGCCAGCAGGCGGGCGAGGATGTCGGTGCCGCCGCCGGGCGCGAAGCCGACGAGCAGGGTGACGGGCCGCGCCGGGAAGGCCGGCTCCTGCGCCGCCGCCGTGACGGGGAGGAGGAGCGCGGGCAGCGCCCGGCGCGGGATCACGCGCCGAGTCTCGGCGCGCCCAGCTCGTCGGCCAGCGCGTCGAGCTGGGCGCGGAGCGGGGGCGGGACCGGCACGCCCTCCGCCGCGCGGCGGGCGCGGGTCGCGGTGCTCTGCTCGCCGGGGAGGAAGATGCGGTCGACGCCCGGCAGACGGGCGCTGCCGCGGATCTCGCGCGCGAGCGCATCGACGCGGCGCCGGAACTCGCCTGGGTCGCCGAAGGCGGCGAGGTCGATGGCGAGGATGGCTTGGCCGGTATTCGTCACCGTGGTGTCGTCGGCGTTGAAGTCGACGACGTCGCGGCCCATCGCCGCGCCGTTCAGCGTGCCGGCGAGCAGGCCGAAGATCAGCGCGAGGCCGTAGCCCTTGTAGCCGCCGATGGGCAGCAACAGCCCCTCCCCCGCCCGCTTCGGGTCGGTGAGCGGCTGGCCCTGGCGGTCGATCATCCAGCCCTCCGGCATGGCCTCGCCGCGCTGCGCCTTCACCTTGACCTTGCCGTAGGCGGCGACCGTCGTCGCCATGTCAAGGACGATGGGCGGCTCGTCCTGGGTGGGTACGGCGACGGCGATGGGGTTGGTGGAGAGCAGCAGCTCCAGCCCGCCCCAGGGCGGCAGGTGGTTGGCGCTGCCGACCGCGAGGTAGAGGCCGATCATTCCCGCCTCCATCACCATCCGCGCATAGAGGCTGGCGGGGCCGGCATGGTTGCCGTGGCGCACGCCGCACCAGGCGACGCCCTGGGTGCGAGCCTTGGCGATGGCGGTGTGCGCGGCCATGGTGGTGGCGAGGTGCCCGAGGCCGTTGTCGCCGTCGATCAGCGCGGAGGCCGGGCGTTCCTCGACGATGCGCGGCGTGGCGCAGGGGTTCATGCCTCCGGCGCGCATGCGGCGCACATACTGGGCGAGGCGGAAGACGCCGTGGCCGTCGGCGCCGATCAGGTCGGCCTCGGTCATCAGCCCGGCGACGAGATCGGCATCGGCGGCGGGGACGCCCGCCGCCTGGTGGATGCCGGTCATGAAGCGGCGCAGCGCCTCGGCGGGGATCTGGTCTGGCATCGGCGTCTCTCCCTTTGCGGCCGAGGCTAGACCGGTGCCGGGGCTCAGGCCATGGCCGCCGTCGCGCAACGCTTCAGCCCGACATATTCGAGCTCCGCGATCAGCGCCGTGGCGATGGCCTGCACGAGGATGAAGCAGGCGCCGAGCCCGTTCGGCGCGATCCAGCCGGGCAGCAGCAGCACGCTGTCGAGCGCCCAGAGCGCGTTGCCGGCGACGATGCCGAGCACCAGCAGGCGCGGCAGCTGTGGCCGGGTGCAGGTCCAGGCGAGAAAGGCAGCGAAGGCCAGCAGGACGAGACCCGCCTCGCGCAGCAGGGGCAGCGGCAGGTGGAACCACCAGCCGAGCGGGGCGGCGCCGACCGCCAGCAGCAGGCCGAGGGCGGCGCAGCTCACCGCGTCGAGCAGGAGGGCGCGGCGGAGGAACGCGGAGGGGATGATCATGCGCGTCATGGCTCAGGCCTCCGGCGCGAGGTCGATGAAGCCGGGGACGCGGGCGAAACGCCCATCGGCGGCAAGCTCGGCGACGTCGGTGCCGGCGGCGACGGCGGGGCCATCCCCGGCGGCGGGTTCCCAGCAGAAGCGGAGCGGGCCGTGATGCGCATCCACCCTGCCGCTGCGGCGGAAGCGGAGGCCCGGAAACCGCGCCTGGCCCGCGCCGATCCCGTCGGGGCCGCGGCCTTCCATCAAGGGGTCGACATAGGTCGCGTCGGCTGCGAAGGCTTCGGCGGCGAGGGCGGCGCGGCGCCTGGCCGCGGCCTCGTTCCAGCAGGCGATGGTGGTGTCGATCAGCTGGTCCTGCATCGTGGTGGCTCCTTTGCGGCGGCGGGGAGGATCCCGCCGGCGCAGGGAAGATGCAGGGGCAGCGGGCGCGGCGCGATGACGCCGCAGGTCATAATCAGCGGGCGCGGGCGAGGAGGCGGCGGGCGCGTTCCACGACGGGCAGGTCGATCATCGCGCCCTCGAAGGCGACGGCCCCCTGCCCTGCCGCCAGCGCCGCCTCGAAGGCGGCGATGAGGCGGCGGGCGCGGTCCGCCTCGGCGGGCGGGACGCCGTATTCCTCGTTGATGATCGGCACATGCGCCGGGTGGATGCAGGCGGTGCAGGCGAAGCCGAGCTTCCGCGAGCGTTGCAGGCTGGCGCGGTAGCCCTCGAGATCGCGGAAATCGGCGAAGGCGCCGATCGAGCCGAGGGGCAGGATGCCGGCGCCGCGCGCCGCCGCCACCACCATCATGCCGAAGGGGTAGAGCATGTCGGCGCCGGGCACGGCCTCCAGCTCGGTCGAGAGATCCTCGGCGCCGAGGCCGAGCGCTGCCATGCGCGGATCGGCGAGCGCGATGGCGGCGAGGTGAGGCAGGGCCTGCGGCGTCTCGACGATGCCGATGAAGCGGGTATGGCCCTGCGGCAGACCGAGCGCGGCCTCACGCGTGGCGACCACTTCGGAAAGCAGCTTCACATGCTCCGGCCCCATCACCTTGGGCAGCATCAGCGCCGAGACCTCGGGCCGGATGGCGGCGGCGATGTCGGGCACGGCGAGGTCGAGGGGCCGATTGATGCGGACGGCGAGCGCCTGGCCCTCGGCATGCAACGCGGCGGCCGCGGCGGGGAGCGCGGCGCGGGCGGCCTCCTTCTCGGCTGGCGGGATGCTGTCCTCGAGGTCGAGGATGATCACGTCTGCGCCGCGCGTGTGGGCGCGGGCGACGAAGCGCTCGGCGGTGACGGGGACGAAGAGCAGGGAGCGCCAGTTCGGCAGGGTCATCGGAAGGTCCTTCGTTGGGCGGGCCGATTCAAACCTCCGCGCCCCTCGGCGCTCCGGCCATCGGACCGCATCCTTAGGCAGCGGCGCCGGATTGCAGCATGGCGTCGATCTCGGCCGCGGAGTAGCCGGCCTCGGCCAGCACCTCCCGCGTCTGGGCGCCGAGGCGGGGGGCGGGCCTTGTTTCCTCGCGCATGCCGCCGCGAAAGGTGACGGGGGTGCGGGTGCGGCGGATGCGGCCCTCGGTCGGGTGGTCGTCATCCTGCCAGAAGCCGACATCGCCGAGATGCGGGTCCTCGAGCAGGTCGTCGATGGAGTTGTAGCGGGCGGCGGGGACGTCGGCGGCGGCGAAGATCGCCAGCCACTCCGCCGTCGTCCGCTGCGCCAGCGCCTCGACCTGGAGGGTGAAGTAGTCGGCGGCGTTCTGCGTGCGGGTGATGGGCGTGGCGAAGCGCGGGTCGGTCTTCAGCTCGGGGCGGCCGATGGCGTCGAAGAAGGCGAAGGCCTGGCGGTTGTCGTTCGGGCGGATGGTGATGAAGCCGTCCCGCGTCGGCAGCGGGCGGTAGTCGGGCGAGAGCAGGCGGGCATCGCCGCTCGGGCCCTCGGGCGGGTCGAAGGTGGCCGCACCCAGGTGCTCCGAGGCGACGAAGCTCGCCATGGTCTCGAACATCGGCACCTCGATCGCCTCGCCCTGCCCGGTCCGCTCGCGGCGGTAGAGGGCGAAGCCGATGCTCTGCGCGGCGACGAGGCCGGTGATGTGGTCGGTCATCACCATGGGGACGAAGCGCGGCTCGCCGACCGCGCGCTCGAAGGTGCCGGCGACGCCGGAGAGGGACTGGATGATCGGGTCATAGGCCGGCCGGTTGGCGTAGCGGCCATCCGTGCCGAAGGCGACGATGCCGCAGTGGATCAGGCGCGGGTTCGAGGGTGCGAGCGAGGCGTGGTCGAGCCCGGCGCGGGCCAGCGCCGCGGGACGGACATTGGAGACGAAGACATCGGCCTCGGCGATCAGGCGCCGCAGCGCGGCGAGGCCCTCGGGCTGCTTGATGTCGAGGACGATGCTGCGCTTGTTGCGGTTGAAATTGATGAACTTGCCGGACATGGCGGGCGAGCGGCTGCCGGCGGCGAGGTAGCGCAGGATGTCGCCGCCGGGCGCCTCCACCTTGATGACCTCGGCGCCCTGGTCGCCGAGGGTGCGGGTGCAGATCGGGCCGACGACGACGGTGGTGAGGTCGACGACCTTGATGCCCTCGAGCGGCCCGCCGCTCACGCCGCGAACTCGCAGTCGAGCTGGCCGCAGAGGTTGCCGTCGCGGTCCTGCACCCAGGTGGCGGTCTTGCCCGCCTCCGGCGCACGGCCGCAGAGGGTGATGGTGTCGCCGACATAGATCGGCCGGGTCAGCCGGGCGGTAAAGGCGGCGAGGCGGCCGGGCGTATGCGCGACGGCGGCGTCAAGCAGGAGCTGCATGGTCAGCCCGCCATTCTGCACGGTGGCGGGGTAGCCCTCCTCGCCGCGGGCGTAGTCGGCGTCGTAGTGGATGCGGTGGGCGTTCCAGGTCAGCGCCGAGTAGCGGAAGACCAGCGGCGAGGACAGGTGCTTCTCGACGCGCCAAGCGGCGTCCGTCGGCGCCGGGTTCGGCGGGGCGACGGGGCTCGCCTCGCCGGGCTTCGGGGCCTCGCGGTAGACGGCGTCGAACTCCTCCTCGGCGACGACCTGGCCGGCGACGCGATAGGTGTGGCGCATGGTGAGCACGGTGATGAAGCCGGTGCGCGCCTGCTTCGGGACGATGGCGGCGACTTCCGCGGTGCGCTCGGCCATGTCGCCGATGCGGAGCGTGCCGGGGATCGTCACGCGCCGGCCGGCGCCCATGCGGCGGGGCAGCGGGATGGGCGGCAGGACGACGCCGGGATTCGGGTGTCCGTCCGTGCCGATATCGGACTGGCGCGGCGCCTCGTTGCAGAAGAAGCCGAACCAGTGGGGCGGCAGGGCCTCGCCCGGGCGGAAGCCGGCCGGGTCCATGTCCAGCATGGCGGCGATGCGGCGGGCGGTGCCGAGGGAGATGTCCTCCTCGACCACGCGGCGGCGGCCGACCCAGGCTTGCAGCTCCTTGCTCAGCTCCATCGGGAAATCCTATTCGGCGGAAAGGTTGAGGCGGCGGATCAGCGGCGCCCAGCGCTCGGCATCGGCGCGGCAGCGCTCGGCGAATTGCGCCGGGGTATTGGGCGGGGCGGCATCGGCGCCGACCCTGGCATAGGCGGCGCGCACCGCCTCGTCGCGGAGGGCGTCGTTCAGCGCCTCGCTCAGCCGCTGCACCGGCTCGGGCGGGGTGCCGCGCGGGACGGCAAGGCCGAAATAGGCATCCGCCTCGAAGCCCGGGATGGTCTCGGCAATGGCGGGCACGCCGGGCCATTCCGGCCGGCGCGTGGGCGTCGTCAGCGCCACCGGGCGGACGGAGGACGTGCCGCGCACCGCTTCGCCCTCCGGCAGGCCGAGGGCGCGGCAATGGATGCGGCCGGCGAGCAGGTCCGCCATCGCTTGCGTGCTCTGGCGGTAGGGGACGTGGACCATGTCGAGGCCGAGCCGGGCGCCGAGATCCTCCATGATGAGGTGGGTGATGGCGCCGACGCTGGCCGAGGCATAGGTGAAACGGCCGGGATTGGCGCGGATCCAGGAGACCACCTCGGCGAAGCCCTGGCCGGGGATCGAGTTGTGCACCAGCAGCATGTTGGCGGTGGTGCAGAAGAGGCCGACGGGCAGGAAATCCCGCATCCCGTCATAGGTGAGGCTGCGGTAGAGCAGCGCGTTCAGCCCGCTGGTGGTGCCGCCGCCGGCGACCAGCACCGTATAGCCGTCGGGCGCGGCGCGGGCCACGGTCTCGGCGGCAAGGTTGCCGTTGCCGCCGGGGCGGTTGTCGGCCAGCACCGGCTGGCCGAGGCGGGCGGACAGCGCCTCAGCCGTCACTCGGCTGACGATGTCGGTCTGGCCACCGCCGCCGAAGGGCACGACGAGGCGGACGGGGCGGTCGGGCCAGGCGGCGCGGGCGAGCGACGGGATGGCGAGGCCGAGCGCCGCGATGCCTCGGCGGCCGAGCCTCACGGCCGCCACTCGGTGAGCAGCGCCTCCATGATGCGGTCGACATCCGCCATGGAATTGTAGCCGTGGAAGCTGAAGCGGATGCGGCCACGGCCATTCCAGGCCCAGACGCCGCGCTGCACCAGCGCCTCGGTCAGCGCGGCGGCGCCGGGGCTGGCGATGCAGACGCTGGCGCCGTGGCGGGCGGGGTCGCGCGGCGTCGTGCTGGGGATGCCGGCCTCCTGCAGCCGGTCGAGCAGCGCGGTCGTCAGGCGCTGGACATGCGCTTGCGCCGCGCCGGGCGGGAAGGCGGCGAGGTAGTCGAGCGCCTCGGCCAGCACATAGACGGCGCCATGGGCGGGGTTGCCGCGGGAGAAGCGCATGGCATCCGGCAGCAGCCTGAGGCCGGCGGCGTAGTCGGGACGGCCCATGTCGTCGATCGAGTGCCAGCCGGCGGTGCTCGGCGCCCAGTCCGGCTGGCGGGCGCGGTTCCAGTAGGCGATGGCGGTGCCGGTCATGCCAAGCAGCCATTTGTAGCTGGCGGCGAAGGCGAAATCGGCGAGGCGCGGGTCGATGGGCAGGTAGCCCGCGGCCTGGGTGTGGTCGACGACGAGCAGGGCGCCGACGGCGTCCGCCACGCGGCGCAGCGCGGCGAGGTCGTAGCGCTCGCCGGTCAGGTAGGAGACGTGGGAGACGGCGATCATCCGCGTCCGCTCGGTCACCGTGGCCGCGAGCGCGGCGGCGTCGCTGGCGCGGGCGTAGCGGATGGCGATGTGCGGGTGGCGCTGGAGCGCGACCGGGGCGACGAGGGAGGGATACTCGTCGGGATCGACGACGATGTTGTCGCCTGGCTGCCAGTCGAGGCTCTCGACCAGCATGGACATGCCCTCGGCGACATTGGCGACGAGGCCGATATCCTCGCGCGCGACGCCCCAGGCGGCGGCGGCCAGGCTGCGGGCGCGCATCACCTCGGCATCTTGGGCGTGGCGGCCATGGGGGCCGCGGCTCTTGTCGGCGGCGTAGCGGGCCAGCGCCGCGTCATGGCGGCGGAGGAAGGCGGTCTCACCCCCGGCGCAGACATGGGTGATGCCGGCGGGGATGCGGAAATCCTGCGGGTCGAAAAGCGGCGCGGCGCTGGCCGCGGGGCGCACGGCCTCCGCTACGCTGGACATGGCTTGGTTCCTCCCGGATTGCGGCGGATGATAGGCCGATGCCGGGTTTCGGCAAGCCAAGGGGGGCGAAGGCGGCATGGGGCTGGACCAGGCGGTCTATGAGGACCTGCCCCGATTTCCCTACCGGCCGGTGAGCGGGCCGCAGCGGGTACCGGTGGCGGTGCTGGGGGCCGGGCCGGTGGGGCTGGCCCTGGCCGCGGGGCTGGCGCGGCATGGGGTGCGCTGCGTCGTCGTCGAGCCGCGCGGGGCGGTGAGCTTCGGCAGCCGGGCGATCTGCCTCAGCCGGCGCTCGCTCGAGATCCTCGAGGGCTTTGGCGTCGCGGCGCCGCTGCTGCGGGCCGGGCTGCCCTGGCGCCGGGGGCGGAGCTTCTGGCGGCGGCACCAGGTGCTGGAATTCGAGATGCCGGACGGGCCGGAGCAGCGGCATCCGCCGATGCTCAACCTGCAGCAGTGCTTCACCGAGCAGTTGCTGGTCGATGCCCTGGCGGAGCGGCCCAAGGTGGAGATCCGCTGGCACAGCCGGATGCTGGGGCTGGTGCCGGGCGATGAGGGCGTCACGCTCCGGATTGGGACGCCGGAGGGGGAATACGACCTCGCGGCCGACCGGGTGGTTGCGGCGGATGGGGCGCGGAGCCCGGCGCGGGCGGCGCTCGGCCTGTCCCTCCGGGGGAACTCCTACGAAGGGCGGTACCTGATCGCGGATATCCGGCTGAGGTCGGGGAGCCCGACGGAGCGGCGGGCCTGGTTCGACCCGCCTTCCAATCCCGGCTCCACCCTGCTGATGCACCGGCAGCCGGGGGATATCTGGCGGATCGACTACCAGCTTGGCGAAGCGGAGGATGCCGAGGCGGCGCAGCGCGAGGAGGCCGTCAGGGCGCGCATCGACGCGCATCTGGCGGCGATCGGCGAGCCCGCCGAGTATGATCTGGTGCTGATCAGCCTCTACCGGGCGCATTGCCTGACGCTCGACGCCTACCGGCACGGGCGGGTGCTGTTTGCCGGCGACGCGGCGCATCTGGTGCCGATCTTCGGCGTGCGGGGGCTCAATTCGGGCTTCGACGATGCCGGGAACCTGGCCTGGAAGCTGGCCGCCGTGCTGCACGGCGAGGGAGGCGAGGCGCTGCTCGACAGCTATTCCGAGGAACGGGTGTACGCGGCGCGGGAGAACATCCGGGCGGCGCGGAAATCGACGCTGTTCATGACGCCGCCGACGCGGGGGCATGCGCTGATGCGGGAGGCGGCGCTGAGCCTCGCCGTCTCGCAGGATTTCGCCCGGGCGCTGGTCAACCCGCGGCAGAGCAGTGCCATCGCCTTCCCTGACTCGCGCCTGCAGACGCCGGAGCAGGGGGCATGGGTGGCGGGGCCTGCGGTCGGGGCGACGCTGCCGAGCCTGCCGATGGGCGCGGGGCATGTGCAGGCGATGATCGGTCCCTGGCCGACCATCCTCGCCGCCGGCGAGGTCGATGTACCGCAAGGGGTGAGGCTGGTGGCGATCGAGGAACCGGCGGTGCTGGCGAGGCTCGGCCTGGCGCGGCCGGGGGCGGGCTATCTCGTCCGGCCGGACGGGCATGTCGCCTGGCGCTGGCAGGATTGGGATGCGGCCGGCCTGGCCGCGGCGCTGCGGCGGATGCTGGGACGATGAGCCCGGAGACGATGAGCCCGGAGGAAATGGCGGAGCGGCTCTGGGAGCAGCTCGCCGAGGCCATCGCCGCGGCGGGGCCGGAGCGGGAGGCGCTGTTCCTGGCGAAGCTCGCCCTGCTGCTGGGGCGGGAGCTTGGCGACACGGCGCGGGTGGCGGCGGCGATCGGGGTGGCGCTCAGGGATCTCCGCTGACGCAAAAAAGCCGGGCTCTCGCCCGGCTTCCTCGTCACCGCACTGGCAGGCGGCTCAGGCGGCGGCGCCGGCCTTCTTCGCCTGGGCGCGGATGATGCGGCGCTTCAGCACCTGCGCCTCTTCCGGCAGGCGGCGGTTCGGCGTGCCGAGCAGGAAGGCGTCGAGGCCGCCATTGTGCTCGATGGTGCGGATGCCGTTGGTCGTCAGGCGCAGCTGGATGCTGGTGGCCAGCACGTCCGAGAAGAAGGACGTTTCCTGCAGGTTGGGCAGGAAGCGACGCCGCGTCTTGTTGTTGGCGTGGCTGACGTTGTTACCCGTCAGGACGCCCTTGCCGGTGATGCCGCAGCGGCGGGCCATGATGCAAAATCCCAAGCGTAGGGGCGCGCAGGACGGACCCCGCGCGCGGTGGTGTGGAAGGTGGGGCGATATGCCCCGCGCCGGGGGTGGCGTCAAGGCCGCGGTTGCGCAAGGCTGCCCGAAAGACCAGGGAAAGGAAGTCCGATGCGCCTTGCCAACAAGATCGCCCTCGTCACGGGGGCTGCCTCCGGCATGGGGGCGGCGACGGCGCGGCTGATGGCCGCCGAGGGGGCGAAGGTCGCTGTCGCCGACATGCTGGAGGCGGAGGGCGAGGCCGTCGCCGCCGGGATCAGGGCGGCGGGCGGCGCGGCGCGCTTCCTCCGCCTCGACGTCGCCGAGGAGGCGGAGTGGGAGGCGGCCCTTGCCGCCGTCACCAATGAATGGGGCGGGCTCGACATCCTCGTCAACAATGCCGGCATCTCGGGCAGTGCGACCAACGACCTCTACGACACCGGCCTCTGGGACCGGATCATGGCCGTCAACGCCCGCGGCACCTTCCTCGGGGTGAAGCATGGCGTGGCGGCCATGCGGCGGCGGGGCGGCGGCTCCATCGTCAACCTCTCCTCCATCTCTGGGAATGTGGGGCAGGAGCGGATCCACTGCGCCTACAATGCCTCGAAGGCCGCAGTGCGGCTGCTGACCAAGTCGGTCGCGGTGCAGGAGGGTGCGGCGAAGATCCGGGTCAATACCGTGCATCCCGGGCTGATGCCGCCGATGCGGACATCGGGGGCGACGGCCGATCCGGTGTTCCGGGCGAAGATGCTGGGGCATGTGCCGCTCGGGCGCTCGGGCGAGGTCGACGAGGTGGCGCGGGCCATCCTGTTCCTCGCCTCGGACGAGTCCTCCTACGTCACCGGGGCCGAGCTGCATGTGGATGGCGGCTACCTGGCATCCTAGCATCGACAGGGGGACCGGATGGCCATCAGCGAAAAGGGGTTCCTGCTTGTCCGCGGCGCGCTGCTGGCCGATCCGGCACGGCGACGGGGCGCGCCGGCGGATGTGCTGATCGAGGACGGGGTGATCCGCGCGGTCGGCATCGGGCTCGCGGCGCCGGAGGGCACGCCGGTCTTCGACGCCGCGGGGTTGCTGATGCATCCCGGCCTCGTCAACGCCCATACCCATGGCCATAGCGGCCTCTCCAAGGGGATGGGCGACCGGTGGACGCTGGAGCTGCTGCTCGCCGCCTCGCCCTGGATCGGCGGCGGGCGGAGCGTCGAGGACAAGAAGCTCACCACGCTGATCTGCGCCGCCGAGATGGTGGCGAAGGGCTGCACCGCGGCCTATGACCTCTACTACGAATTCCCCCTGCCCTCCCGCGACGGGCTGGATGCGGCGGCCGCGGCCTATGCCGAGGCGGGGATGCGCGCGGTGATCGCGCCGATGGTCGCCGACCGGACCCTCTACGAGGCGATCCCCGGGCTGATGGACGCGCTGCCCGACGCCTTGCAAGGCCAGGCGGCGCGGCTGCGGGCGATGCCGGCCGAGCAGACGCTTGGCGCCATCGGCGAGGTTCTGAAGCACTGGCGCTGGTCGGGGCAGGACATCCGCCCCGCCGTCGCGCCGACCATCCCGCTGCATTGCGCCGACGAATTCCTCTGCGGCTGCGCCCGGCTGGCGCGCGAGCATGGCGTCGGCCTGCACAGCCATGTCGGCGAAAGCAAGGTGCAGGCGGTGGTGGGCCGGCAGCGATACGGGAAGACGCTGGTGGCGCATCTCGATGCGCTCGGGCTGCTCGGGCCGGATTTCACCGCGGCGCATGCCGTCTGGATGGATGACGACGACCTCAGGCGGATGGCCGACCACGGCGCCTCCATCGCGCACAACCCGGGCAGCAACATGCGGCTCGGCAACGGCATGTTCCCGCTGCGGCGGGCGCTCGATGCCGGCTGCAATGTCGGCATCGGCACCGACGGGGCGAGCAGCGCCGACAACCAGAACATGTACGAGGCGATGCGCTACGCCTCCATGCTGTCCAAGGTGCAGACGCCCGACCCGCGCCATTGGGCGACGAGCGACGAGGTGTACCGGGCGGCGACGGTCGGCTCGGCGCGGGCGCTGGGCTTCACCGACATCGGACTGATCGCGCCGGGCTACAAGGCGGACATCGTCTTCCTCGACCTCGGCAGCATCAACTGGGTGCCGCACCATTGGTCCACCAACCAGATCGTCCACAGCGAGGATGGCGGCGGGGTGCGGCACGTGATGACGGGCGGCCGCCTGATCTTCCGCGACGGGCGGCATGCCGGGATCGACATGGCGCGGCTGGCGCGGGAGGCGGAGGCGGCGCGGGCGAGGCTCGAGGCGCTGAATGCCGAATGGCACGAGCTGTACCTCAAGCTCGAGCCGGTGGTGGCGAGCTTCTGCCCAGCCATCGCGGCGCAGCCCTACCACGCAAGGCGCTATCTGTGCGACGCGCCGGGCTGATATCCTTCCCCGATCCGAACGGGAGGGACAGGGCATGGACACGCAAGCCGTCGCGGCGGAGTTCGCCGCGCTGTGCAAGGCCGGCCGGTTCGAGGAGGCGGGCGAGCGCTTCTGGGCGGAGGAGGTCGTCAGCATCGAGCCAATGCAGGGTGAGATGGCCGTGCTCCGCGGCAAGGCCGCGGTGAAGGGCAAGGGCGAGTGGTGGTACGCCAATCACGAGATCCACAGCGCCGAAACCCACGGCCCCTATGTGAACGACGACCAGTTCGCGCTCCGCTTCCACCTCGACGTCACCCAGAAGGCTTCCGGCCAGCGGATGCAGATGGAGGAGATCGGCCTCTACACGGTCCGCGAGGGCAAGGTGGTGGAGGAGCGCTTCCTCATCCGCATGGGATGAGAGAATGGCACGGGATTGGCATGGCGGATGGAAACCTGCCTGGATGAGCCGCATGCCCCTCCCCCGCCGTGCCCTGCTTGCCCTGCCCGCCCTGCTCGTCGGGCGGGCTGCCCCTGCGCAACCCGCCTGGCCCGAGCGGCCGATCCGCTGGGTGGTGAATTTCCCGCCCGGCGGGGCGGCGGACACGCTCTCGCGCATCCTCGCCGAGCAGGTCGGCACCGGGCTCGGCCAACCCATCGTCGTCGAGAACCGGCCGGGCGCCGGCGGGATGGTGGGTGCCGAGATCCTGGCCAAGGCGCGGGGCGACGCGCATCTGGTGATGATGTCGAGCGCGGCCTCCCACGGGATCGGGCCGGTGCTTTATCCCTCCGTCCCCTATGATCCGGTCGCGGATTTCACCCATGTCGCGCTGGTCGGCACCTTCCCGAGCGTGCTCGTCGTCAATCCGGGCGTGCCGGCGCAGAGCCTCGGCGAGTTCCTGGCCCTGGCGCGAGGGCGGCCGGGCGGGCTCGCCTTCGGCACCGGCGGCAACGGCACGATGAATCACCTGACCGGCGTGCTGCTGGCCCGCGCCGCCGGGGTGGAGCTGACGCATGTGCCTTATCGCGGCTCGGCGCCGGCGCTGGCAGATGCGATGGGCGGGCAGATCCCGGCGGTGATGGAGAGCCTGCCGATCGCCCTGCCGCACCTCCGCGCCGGGCGGCTGCGCGCGCTGGCCACCAGCGAGCCAGGGCGGGATGCCGCCCTGCCGGAGGTGCCGAGCTTCGCCGAGGCGGGCTTCCCGGCAGTGCAGAGCACCAACTGGTTCGGCTTCTCGACGACGGCCGGGCTGCCGCCGGCCGTCGCCGCGCGCTGGCAGGCGGCGATCGAGGCGGCGCTGGCGGATGCGCGAGTGCGGGAGCGCTTCGCCGGCATCGGCGTGATCCCCGGCCGGATGGGGCCGGCGGAGTACACCGCCCTCGTCAGCGGCGAGCAGGCGCGGTGGCGGCGGGTCATCGAGGAGGCCGGGGTGAAGCCCGACTGACCCGCCGCCTGCCGGTCAGAGGATGAAGTCGCTGGCCTGCAGGACGTGGTGGCCGGCCAGTTCGATTTCATAGGTGGTCGGCTGCGGGGCATAGGCGAAGGGCACGTAGAACTGCACGACCGTGTGGTCGCCCTCGGTCACCGCGCGGACCTGCATCGCGTCGTCTCCGGTGAAGTCTTTGGAGCCGAGGAAGACCGGCGCATGCGCCCCGTCGGTCCGGTTGGCATAGGCGTGCAGGTCGATCCGGTCCTGGTCCGGGCGAAATCGAGGATCACGTCGCGCGTCGCGGCATTGGTGCCGGTGTCGGAGGCGAAGACGCCGGGGGCCGTGCGGAAGGCGAATTCGAAGACGTCGTGGCCCCGGCCGCCGGCCATCTCCTCGCGGCCGAGGTTGCCGATCAAGGTGTCGTTCCCTGTGCCGCCGATCAAGGTGTCGTTGCCGCCCTCGCCGTCGATGCGGTCCTGCCCTGCGCCGCCATCGAGCAGGTCGCCGAAGTCGCGCGCCGCGGTGATGGAGCCGCCCGCCCCGCTGGAGGCAAAGACGCCGGCGCCGTCGATGCTGTCGTTGCCGTCGCCGCCATGGACCGTGTCGGCCTGGTAGCCGGCGAAGATGGTGTCATTGCCGAGGCCGGCGAAGATCAGGTTGTTGCCACGGCCGGCCAAGTCGTCGCCGAAGCCGCCTTCGCGGCCGTTGCCGTAGATCAGGTCATGGCCGCCGCCGGCCAGGATGGTGTCGTTGCCGGCCAGCCCGTTCAGCGTTTCGGCCCGGAAAGTGCCGAAGAGGCGGTCAGCGGCGGCGGTTCCGGAATTCAGATTGAATGGCGACATGGTAGCTCCTCTGGCGGCCGGGCGGGCAGGGTCTTCGCCGGTACTGCCACCGGCCGCCGGAGCGTTGAAGCATGCTAATACATGCTTAGAAAATCACGGTCGTCCGATAGATGTTTCCGGATACTTCATTCTGGATAGGCTGTCCGTATTGATCCGGCCCTGGCGCTGCTTCCGTGACGGCGCCGGCCGCATGGCAACCCGCGGCAGGGCCGCCCGTTCGGCCGGGACGCAAGGAGCCTCCTCCATGGCCGATCATGACCTGCCGCGCCGCGGCCTCGTCCTAGCCGCCGCCGCGCTCGGAGCCGGCGGCGCCGGTTATCCCCCACCCTCGCCCATCGACAGCGGCCGCGTGGAGAACGGGCGGGTGCAATTCCCCGACTGGCGCGCGCCGGCCGACCCGCCCGGCGGCGCCGCCCCGCAGCCGCGGCCGCCGGGCGAACGGATCGGCTTTGCCGTGGTCGGCCTCGGCCGCATCTCGCTGGAGGAGGTGCTGCCCGCCTTCGCCGAATGCAAGGAGGCACGGCCGGTCGCCCTCGTCAGCGGCAGCCCGGAGAAGGCGCAGGTGGTTGCGGCCCAGCACGGCATCCCGGACACGGCCGTCCACGGCTATGGCGAGTTCGAGCGGCTGCGGGAGAACCCGGCGGTGCAGGCCGTCTACATCGCCCTGCCCAACGCCATGCACCGCGAGTTCACCGAGCGGGCCGCGGCCATCGGCCTCCATGTGCTCTGCGAGAAGCCGATGGCGAACAGCCTCGCCGACTGCCAGGCCATGACCGCCGCCTGCGAGCGCGCGGGCGTGCGGCTGATGATCGCCTATCGCTCGCAATACCAGCCGCATCACCGGGCGACGATCGCCCTGATCCGCAGCGGCGAGCTGGGGCGGCTGCGCTTCATCGAGGCGGCCAATACCCAGGCCAACGGGCCCGGGCCGCAATGGCGCTACAACCGGCAGATGGCCGGCGGCGGGGCGCTGCCGGATATCGGCCTCTACTGCCTGAACGCGGCACGCTACCTGACCGGAGAGGAGCCGGTGGAGGCCTTCGCCACCACCTACAGCCCGGCCGGGGACGCGCGCTTCGCTGAGGTGGAGGAAAGCATCGCCTTCCAGCTCCGCTTCCCCTCGGGCGTGATCGCCAACGCGCTGAGCAGCTACGGGACCTATGAGAACCGCAGTCTGCGGCTGCATTTCGAGCGGGGCAGCATCGAGATGCCGCACGCCTTCGCCTATCAGGGCCAGCGCCTCGTGGTGCAGCGCCGGGTCGGCGAGGTCGGGGCGGAGGAGGAGCGGATCATCAAGCCGAAGAACCAGTTCGCGCAGGAGATCGACCACTTCGCCACCTGCGTGCGGGACGGAAGACGGCCGCATACGCCGGGCGAGGAGGGCGTGCAGGACCAGGCGCTGATGGAGGCGCTGTACCGCTCGGCGAAGGAGGGAAAGCCGATGCGGCTCGAGCCGCCGCCGGGGCCGACGCGAGGCTCCGATCCGGCCTGAGGAAGGGAAATGGAGGGGGTTGGATTCGAACCAACGTAGGCGAAGCCAGCGGATTTACAGTCCGCCCCCTTTAGCCACTCGGGCACCCCTCCGGGGAGCCGGGGGGATATCCGGCTTCACCCTGCCCTGTCAATGCGCCGGGGCCTCCCCGGGCGCCAGGAATTCGCCGAGCCAGGGAGCGCGCCAGCCCTCCATCCGCCAGGACAGGGCCTCTGCGCCGCCGAGGGCCGGGTCGGGCACGTCGATCCGCACCTCCCCCGCCTCGCCGAGGCCGCGGCGGAATGCGGAGCGGCCGGCCGCCTCCAGCCGCAGCGCGCTCGCCGGGCCGAACAGGCGGGCGATGCCGTCGCTCGGCTGGAAGGTGCCGGCGACCGTCATCCCGGCCGGCAGGTGGCGGGCGAGAAGAAAATTGTCCCCATCCCCGCCCCCGGCCAGCCGTAGGCCGAGGAAGGTGGTGCGGGGCCGGAGGCCGAGGGGTGGCGGCGCATCGGCCGGTCCCTCGGCGGCGCCGGCCTGGGCGATGGTGAGGTATTCGCCCTCCGCGCCCCAGCGGCAGAGGATCAGCCATTCGGCAAGCGGCAGGCCCTGGCGGTGCGGCGCGTCGTAGGGCGCCTCGGCGAGGCTCGCCCGCATCGCCATCACGAAGCCTTGCGGCACCATCGCCCGCGGCGGCACATGTCTCACGCGCGCTCTCCCCTGCGGATGATCTCGAGCATCTGGGTCTCGTGGTGGCCGCCCTGGATCACCCGGCAGAGGGCGGTCTCGGCCGGCGGGATGCCATGGGCGAGGCGCATCACCCCCGGCGCATCGCGGAGGAAGCGCACCCAATCGCAGCAGGCCTCCAGGTAGCCGGCATCGGCCATGTCACGGTCGGCATTCAGCACCACCAGCCGCCCGCCCGGCCGCAGCAGGGCGAAGCAGGCGGCGGTGACGGTATGGGCCAAGCGGTCGGTGAGGTCGTCGTAGAGCGTCGTCGCGTAGATCAGATCGAAGCCGCCGCGCGGCAGGGTGCCGTCGAAGGTCGCCTTCGGGCTGCGGTGCAGCGTCTCGATGCCGCGCGCGGCATGCTCCATCTGCACCATGGCGAGGGAGGCGGCGTCCTGGTCGAGGGCGACGAAGCGGCCGATCTGCCCGGCCTGCACGGCGCTGGAGAGTTCCGCCTCGCGCAGATGGCCGCAGCCGAGGGCGAGCACGTGCGGGTTGCGCCGCGTCTCGGCCACCTGGTCGATCCGCCCGGCGATGGTGGTGAGGCGGGCGCGGGCGGCGGCGGCGGCAGGCGCGGCGAGATCGCGGCGAAACAGGGTGAGGCCGAGGGCGCTGACCTGCTCGTTCTCCAGCGCCGCCTCGCCGCGATACAGCATGTCGAGCATCGGCGCGTCGCCGGCATAGCCGCGGGGCTTGCGGAAGCCGCGCCGGGCGAAGGGATTTTCGTGCAGCAGCGAAATCAGCGGATGGGTACGGAGCGCGGCGACGCTGCGCTGCCATGCGGCGGGGGCGGCGGTGTTGCGCAGCCAACGCAACCCGTCTGCCAATGCGTCCAGCACCGGCGCCGCCGGCTCTGCGCCCCGCAGCCGGACCAGCGCCTCGTCCAGCAGGTGGCGCGGGTCGGGCGGTGCGGAGGCCAGTGGGGCGGGCGCCGCCGGGCGGAAGGCCTGGGCGAGCGGGGCGCCCTTGGCGGAGGCCTGCATCGGCATATGGGTCATGGTTGCCTCGCTACACTTCTGGGCCACCGATCAGCGGGGGTGGCCATCGCATGACCGGACCATGGCAGGGCCAGCGTGACCCCAGCGTGATTGCGCCTGCCGCTTCGCTGGGGTGGGAGAAATCACGCTAGGCTCACGCAGGCGCACGCAGCATGCCCGGGACGATGCGAGGGGAGGCCAGGGATGACGGACAGCGGTTCTGGGGGGGGCTGCCCCTTCGGTGGCGCGGCGGGAAGCGGCATCCTCGGACCGCTGCCGGGCTTCCGCCACGTCTTCGGCCCGCCCGCGGCGGCGGAGCGCTTCCAGGTGGATGGCGAGGACCCGCGCAGCTCGCCCGCCGCGCTCGCCACGCTGCGGCGGCGGCTGCGCGGCCTCGCCACGCTGATGGGCACGCGGCCGCCGGGCGCCGCCGAGAATCCGAACCTGCCATCCGGCTATACCTATCTCGCCCAGCTCGCCGCGCATGACATGGTCTCGACCAGCCTGGCCTTCTGGTCGGCGGGTGGGCCCGATCCGGGCGTCGCCAACGTGCATGGCGCGCCGCTCCGCCTCAGGACGCTGTATGGCGGCGGGCCGGGCGCCTGCCCCCACGCCTTCGCCCCCGACGATGCGCGCGACCAGAACCGCAGCCGCTTCCGCCTATCGGCCCATGCCGGGGCGAAGGGCGATGCCTCCTGCTTCCGCGACATCGCGCGCGCGGCGACGCCGGGGACGCTCGGCAACCGCGGCGGCTTCGGCGGCGCCGGGCGGGGCGAGGCGCTGATCGCCGATTCGAGGAATGACCAGAGCGCGCCGCTCTCGCAGCTCACCTGCCTGTTCCAGATGCTGCACAACGCGCTGCTCGAGATGATCCCGAAGCCCGGGACGCTGCCGGCGCGCGCCCTGCGGGAGCGGACGGCGGCGCGCTTCGCCGTGGCGCGGGAGGCAACGACCCTCGTCTTCCGCCAGGTGCTGCGCCGCGACCTGCTGCCGCGGCTGCTCGACCCGGAGGTCCATGCGCTCTACGACAACCCGGCGCCCGAATGGCTGGAGCCGCAGCCGGAGCCCGGCCTGCCGTTGGAGTTCTCGCACGGCGCCTTCCGCTTCGGCCATGCGATGCTGCGCGACACCTACCGCATCGGCAGCTTCGATGATGCGACGCTCGCCGACCTGCTGCGGCAGAACTCCACGCGCGGGCCGAATTCCGTGCCGCTGACGCGGGACTGGCTGGTGCGCTGGTCGCAATTCTTCCAGATGCCGGGCAAGCCGGCGCCGAATCTCTCCATGACGCTCGGTCCGCGCTACACCGCGATGCTGATGGGCGACGGATTCTTCGACCCGATCGAGCCGGGCGACCCGGTGGGGGTCGCCTTCCGCGACCTGATGAGCGCCTCCCTCACCGGCATGCGCTCGGTGCGCGACCTCTGTGCGCGGGCGGCGGCGCTGCGGCCGGGGCTCGCCGCGCGGTCGGCGCTGCTGGCCGACCCGGCGGCACGGGAGGCGGCGCTCGCCGCCTGGATCGGGCGCGACAGCGCCGTCAGCCTGCTGACGCCGGAGGATGTCGCGGCGCTCGCCGCCGAGCCGCCCCTGCCCTTCTACATCCTGTTCGAGGCGGAGCACGAGGCGGGGGGCGAGCGGCTTGGCAGGCTGGGTTCGCTGCTGGTCGCCGAGACGGTCTATGGCGCGCTGGCGCGGGAGCGGCTGGCCTCCGAGGGCGAAGGCGACCTCGGCGCCGCCTTCGACCGGCTCTGCGCCGCCTGGCTTGGCGACACCCGCTTCCCTGATCCGCCGCTCGTCGAGGACATGCCGGGCCTGGTGACCTTCATCGCCCGAAGGCTCGGCCTGGAGGCGGCGGACCCCGCATTCATCTGATTCCCACGAAGGAGACACGCGATGGCCCTGGACCCGACCGAACCCGTCAACATGACCCCGATAAACTACGAGAACTGGGGCAAGCTCATCAAAACCTGGGCAACCGGCGAGGACTATGTCAGAAACGGCCATGAATACCCGGTGCCGAAGACCCTCGATGAGGTGAAGCGGCAGCTGGCCGCGGCAAATACCGGGCTGACCCTGCCAGAGCGCATCCAGAAGCTGCAGGTCGTCGTCGGGCGGAGCGACACGCTGCTGCTGCGCCTGCCGCCGCCCGACCTGGTCAAGGCTTCGGAAAAGCGGCTGGCGAAGAAGGACTACGCTCTGCCGGGCTTCTACAACGACCACTTCGGCGGCGTCGCACCAGTGCTGCCAGACAAGGATGCACGGATGAAATTCCATGCGCAGCGCATCGGCGACTACTCGATCGCCAACTGCCAGTAGCGCCGGCCTACCAGTCGCCGTGCCGGGCGCCGTAGGTCGGCAGCCCGGCGGCGGCGATGCCGTCGCGCAGGCGGTTCCACTCCTCGGCACGGCGGATCGGGTAGAGGTGCAGCAGCCAGCGCACCATGTCGAGGTCGCTCGGCGGCGCCTCGGCGAACCAGCTGCCGCGCACGCCATCGAGGTAGCGCGCGGCGGCCTCCTCCGCCTCCTCGATGCGGCCGAGCCGGGCGAGCGCCGCGGCGCGCCAGGCCGGCAGGGTGCGGATCACGTCCTGCGCGCGGTCGCAGGCCTCGAGCGTGCCGTCGTCGTCGCCGGCGAGGTAGGCGATCGTCACCTGGTAGCCCCAATGGGTCAGGCTCGGCATCAGCGACATCTCGAGCGACTGGGCGGAGAGTTCCGCCGCCCGCTCGTGGTTGCCGGCGAAGCTGTGGAACAGCGCGGCCGAGATCAGCGTCCAGCTGTCGTTCGGGTTGAGCTCGCAGGCGAGGCGCATCGGCACCTCGGCCTGGGCGTGGTGTCCGCTCATCGCCAGCGACCAGCCGAGCGTCAGCTGGGCACGCGAATCCGTCGGGTCGAGATGCACGGCGCGGCGGGCGAGCTCCACCGCCCGGGCCTCGCGCTCGCGGCTGCGGCGCTCGCCGGGATGGATGATGTGGACCGAATTCTCCATCTGCGCGAGGCCGCTATAGGCCGAGGAGAAGCCCGGCGTGCGCTCGATGCATTCGCGGAAGAGCTGTCCGGCGCGGGCCCAGTTCTGCGGGCTGAAGCTGCGGATCATCGCCGTCGCGCGCAGCCAGCGGTCATAGGCCTCGAGCGAGATGTCGGATTCGACCGCGAGGCGTTGCAGCCGCGCCGAGGAGATCTGCAGGTTCAGCGCGATGGCGATGCGACGGACAATGTCGCGGTGCGCCTCGAACCAGCCGTCGAGGCGAAGCTCCATCCGCTCCGACCAGATGAAGATGCCGCTGTCCTGCTCGGCCAGGGTGAGGACGAGGCTGATGCGGTCGCCGACCTGGTAGGCCGTCGCGCTGACGCGGTAGCGGGCGGAGACGCGGCTGCCGGTCTGCTCGGCGCTCGGCATCGAGGGGCCGTCGACGACGAACCATTCGCGGAAGCGCACCAGGCAGGCGATGAGGTCGTGGCGGAAGCCGAGTGCCAGGTGCATCTGGTCCTGGCCGACGCCATTGACCGCGAAGGGCTCGACGAGGAGGGCGATGCGGGCCGGGGTGCCGCTGGGGCGCGGCACCGGCGCGGGAGTCAGCGCCTCGAGCTGGGCCGCGGGCAACGGGACAGGCTCGGCGAGGCCGATGGTGCCGAGCTTGATCTCGGCGACGAGCGCCTGGGTCGCGGCGGAGGGCTCGGTGTCGTACTCCTCCTCCAGAAGGCGCCAGATCTGCTCATAGGCGCGAAGCGCGGCGACGGTGTCGCCCGCCTCGGCGCAGCCGCGCATCAAGGCGCGGCAGGCCTCCTCATGCGTCGGGTCGAGCATCAGGATCGCTTCGGCCAGGCGCTGAAGCAGGCTGCGTGGCTGGCTCTTGACGCGCAGAGCCGATTCGAGGGCGCGGATCAGCTGGTCATGGAAGGCCTGGCGGGTGACGGTCAGCCAGCCGCGGAAGGCCGGGTCGAGGTCGTCAAGGCCTTGCAGCAGCGCCTCGCTCAGCCGCGGCGTCGACAGCAGCAGCGGATGGGCGACGCCGCGTTCGGCGGATTGCAGCACGTCGCGCGCATCGGGCCGGGCAATGGCGAGGTCGAGGGTGACGGTGAGGCGGCCGGCGCGCAGCGCGTTGCAGCCGGCGGCCTCCATCGCCTCGCGCAGTTCGTGGACCACCTGGCGGAGCGAGGCGCGGGCCTTCTCCTCGCCGGTCTCGCTCCAGAGCAGGCCGACCAGGCGCTCGCGGCTTTCCTCGCCGCTCTCGCTCAACAGCAGGTAGCCGAGCAGGGCGCGGGCCTTGCGGCTGCGCAGGCGCACCTCCTGGCCGGAGAAGCTGGCCCGCAACGGGCCGAAGAGCGAGGCATTGAGCAGCCCCGGCGCCACCGATGCGGCCTGGCCCTCCGACGTGATGGCCTGCTGCGGTGACTGCTCCATCAACTCCGGGCCTGGATGCTGTAGGCTGAACCAGCGTCACATCAACGCAATTCCGCCGGTATGGCAATCGCCGCCGCCGGTGCGGGCGATGGCCGCGCGAAGCCTTCCACCTATGGTTCGGGAAGGTTCGGCCTCCAGCCCCGGGACGACGAGGCGCATGGCGGGGAGGCCAAGCTCCGGCCGCGTCAGGTCGAGGGCGAGCACGGGCAGGCCCCGGGCGCCGAGCCGGCCGATCAGCACCGCCATGGCCGCGGCGGGATCGGCGGGCAGGCCAGCGCCGGGTGCGGCGGCCCCCGCGGGATGGAGCAGGGCGCAGCCCTCAGCCCGGATGCCGTGGTAGCGGCGGAGCAGCGCCCGGTCATGGGCGTTGAGCGCGCCCGGCCCGGCCTCCTCCTGCTTCGCCAGGACGACGGCATGGGCCATCTCCATCTGCGCCATCTCGAGGATGGCGGCGCGGGCGGCCGCGGCCCGGGAGGTGCGCGCGGCGAGGCCGCAGCAGAAGCCCTCCCCCTCCGGCCCGGTCGAGAGGGCGGCGATGACGGGGACGCCGAGATCGGTGGTGAGGTCGAGCAGCCAGCTCTGCCGCCGCGCCTCGCCCCCGCGCAGCCGGGCGAGGAGCGGGGCGGCGACGGCCATGGCCGGATCCTCCAGCGCAACCGGGCGGCCGCGCTGGCCGCCGCGCCACCAGAGGGCGGCGGCGTCGCGCTCGACCAGCTCCAGCAGCGCATGCAGCGCGGCGGCCTCCGGCGTCGGCCCGGCTGCGCAGCCGATGCTGAGCGGCCAGGGCGGGGGGAAGGCAGGCTGCGGGCGGCGCAGGCAAAGGCCGGCGGGCAGCCAGGCGGTGCCCGGCGCATCGAGGCGGAGGAGCTCGATCCAGGCTTCGGGGGCGGCACCCTCGGGCAGGATGGCGGCGAGCCATTCCGCATGGCCCGAGTAGGATGGCGGCGGGCCGAGGCGGGCGCGATCCGCGGGCGCCTCGAGCGCGGAGAGCAGCTCCACCCCCTCCCCCACGCAGCCCTCGAAGGCCTCGATCAGGCTGGCCCCGACGCCGGAGACACCTGCCTGGCCTGCGCCCGTGGCTATTTCCGCCCCGAAGACGGCGAGGCCGGGGGCGGTCGGGCAATCGAGGGTGAAGAGCCGGGTGAAGCGGCCGGCGGCGCGGAACAGCAGGGCGCGGTTGCGCTCCGCCGGGCCGGGCGTGGCGGGGACGGGGCAGCCGAGCCAGTCGAGGAAATCCCGCAGGTCCGGCGCGGCCGGGCCGGATGGATCGAGCAGGTGGCGGGCGGCGGCCTCGCACAGCGCGGCGGTCTCGTGCATCCGCCGAGCCTAGCCTAGGCAAAGAGGAAATCCGCCGCCGAGAGCGCCGATTTCTGCACCCCTGCGAGGGTGATGCCGTCGCCGTCACCGAGATCGACCACCGCCCCGCCAGGCCGGTCCGCCGTGGCCGCCAGCACGCCGGCGAAGCTGCCGAGGCCGAAGCCGGCGAGGCGGATCTGGTCGGTGCCCGGGATGAAGTCGCCGATGCGGTCGGCGCCGCCGCCGCGGCCGAAAAGGAAGAGATCGGCCCCCGCCCCGCCCAGCAGCGCGTCATTTCCCGCGCCGCCGTCGAGCGTGTCGTCGCCCGCCGCGCCATTCAGCCAATTCGCTCCGGCATTGCCGGTGATGGCGTTGGCGAGGCCGTTGCCCTGGCCGGTGCGCATGGTGCCGAGCAGCACCAGGGCTTCGAGATGGGCCGCCAGGGTGTAGCCGCCGCCGGGGATGGCGGCGAAGACCGTGTCCCGGCCGCCGCCCGAAATCTCGAGAACGATGTCACCGGGGGCGTCGACGACATAGGCGTCGTTGCCCGGCCCGCCGCTCAGCCAGTCCACCTCGCCAAGGCCGGAGGCGCCGTCGAGCACGTCATCGCCGGCGCCGCCGGCCAGCCGATCCGGCCCGGCGCCGCCGGTCAGCGTATCGTCGCCCGCGCCGCTGGAAAGGAAGTTGGCGCTCTCGTTGCCGGTGATGGCATTGGCCGCGGCATTGCCGCTGCCGTTGATGGCCCCGGCCCCGGCGGCGAGGACAAGTGCCTCCAGATGCGCCGGCAGGGCGATGCTGACCGTGCTGACCACCGTGTCATGGCCGCCATTCGCCGCCTCCTGCGGAAGCGGGCCGCGGCTGCCGAGGAGGTAGAGGTCATCACCCGCCCCGCCGGTGCCGGCGCCGAGATGCAGCGCCGTCCCGGTTGGGATGCCCGTGCCGCCCCAGGCATTGCCGGCCAGGTCGGCGAGCTGGCCGCCGCCGAGATCGAGGCCGGTGAGCAGGATCGTCTGCGGCGCGGTGCCATCCGGCAGGTCGAGGTGGAAGGGCAGGCGCGGCCCGTCGGACCCGGGGCCGAACGTCGCCTGCATCGGCGTGCCGTCCACCATCAGGTTGAGCACCGGCGTCCCGCCCGCCAGGCGGATGGCTTCGGAGAAGACCAGGGCGAGGTCTATGGCGCCGCCATGGGCCGTGCCGTCCAGGTGACGGAAGACGGGCGGCGCCTGGTCGGCCGGCCAAAGGCTGACGCCGAGCGTGGTGCCGGGCAGGGTGAGATGCAGCGGGTTGCCGGCAGCATCCTGGAGCCGCTGTTCGGGATCCCCGAGGGCGGTGACGCGGATGCCGCCCCGTGCCAGGTCGCCCTCCTGCACGCGAAGGGTGAAGGCGAGGCTGGTCGGGGTGCTACGGAAGGGGTCGAACGATGCATGGCGGACGGTGCCGCCGACATCGATCAGCAGGCTCGGCAGGACCTGCCCGTCGGCGAGATGCATCGCCTCGCTGGCTGACAGGGTGAAGCGCAGCAGCTGGCCTGGGATGTAGCGGCCATCGGCGGGGGCGAGGAAGCTCGCCGTCGGCGCAACGGTGTCGATCAGCAGGGCGGCAAGGCCGGGAGAGGCCGGCAGGGCCGGCGCCAGCGCATTGCCGGCGAGGTCGGTGACGGCGCTGCCGGGGTCGCCGAGGCCGGTGACGGTGACGGCATGCCCCTGCAGCCCGCCGGGCATGGCGAGGGCGAAGCGGAGCAGGCTGGGGTCGGTGCCGGCCAGCAGGGTTGCCTGCATCGCCTGGCCGCCGATCGAAAGGTTGAGCACGGGCGGCGGCTTGCCGCCCGCGACGACGACGGCCTCGCTCATCTGCAGGTCGATGACGAGGCTGCCGCCGAGCCCGACCGGGCCGGGGCTCCGCGGCGCCACGGCGCGGATGGCGGGCGGGGTGTGATCGGCCTGGACAAGGACGTTGGAGAAATCCGGCACGGTGCCGAGCGCGCCGGACCAGGCGTTGCCGACCCTGTCGGTGATGGCTTCGCCACCGATCAGCCGGCCGAGGGCGATGCCTGCCTGGGCCTTCGCATCGGCCTCGACGACCAGGCCGAAGGAGAGCTTGTTCGCCGCCGGATGGCCGAGCAGCGCCGCCTGCCAGGTGGTGCCGCCGATCATCACCTCCAGCACCGGAGCGGGGGCGCCGAGCTGCAGCTGCACCGCTTCGTCGAAGGCGAGAGTGAAGACGAGGGTGTCGCCCGCCGGGTGGTTGCCGGGGGCGGGGCCGGTGATGCCGGCAAGCGCCGGCGGGGCGAGGTCGGCCCGGACCAGAACGCCGGACAGGTCCGGCACGCCCACCAGGCCGCCGGAGAGGAGATTGTTCGAGCTGTCCTTGATCGTCCCGCCGGCCTGGATGATCTGGCCGAGGGCGATGCCGTCCTGGTCCGAGGCGCCGGCCGGCAGGGTGAGGCGGAAGGTCAGCCGGTGCGCCGCCGGGCTGGCGACATGGCTGGCGGTCAGCACCTGGTCGCCGACCAGCACCTCCAGCAGCGGGCCGGCGCCGCCGGGCGGAGTGGCCACCACCACCGGCTTGTTGAACTGGATGGTGAAGTCCAGCGTCTGGCCGGCCTGGTAATTGCCCGCAGCCGGGCCGGCCACGGCGGTGACGACGGGATGGGTCGTCTCGCCGACGCGGAGGTCCAGCGTAGCACGGGCCGAGACATTGCCGGCGCCGTCCTCGGCATCGAGGCCGATGGCGTAATACTGCCCGAGCGGCAGGGTGCCGAGGGCGAGCTGCCAGGCACCGGCCGTGTCGGCCTGGGTGGTGGCAAGGAGCCTGGTGCCGTCATAGGCGCGGATGACGGCCCCGGCCTCGGCGGTGCCGGAAACGGCAGGGGTGCTATCCACCGTCTGCCAGATGGGCTGGCTGCGGTTGCCGATCGTGTCGCCGGCGAAGCCGGTCAGGACCGGGGCGGCCGGGGCGGACTGGTCCACGGCGAGGCGGAAGGGGGCGCTGTCGCCATCCGGACCGCGCGCGACGAGGAGGACGTTCTGCTCGCCGATGATGTTGGCCAGCGCCTGCCAGTTCCCCTCGGCGTTCGCGGTGGCGCTGCCGATCTGGGTGTTGCCGAGCATGAGCCGGACCAGCGTGCCGGGCGTGGCCGTGCCGTGGAGCTGGGGGTTGGGATCGGCGGTGATGCCGTCCCCCGGGGTGCCGGTATCGTTGAGCAACCCGATGATGACGGGGGCCATGGCCATCCTGGTCCTGTTGCGAGACCGCGACAGGATCGGAGGCGGAGGTAAAGGAAGGGTGGCCACGGGGGTAGAATTTCGATGGAAGGGGGGCCGTGGCGGTCTCGGCAACCCCTTGCTATACCGCACCCGCCGGAGCACCCGGAGGCGGGGCCGCCGCGCCCCGCTGCCCGAGGCGCGGCGGGAAGTCGCCGGAAGAAGGATATCTGTCACCATGGCGCGACGCCGTCAGCTTTATGAGGGCAAGGCCAAGATCCTGTTCGAGGGGCCCGAGCCCGGGACGCTGGTGCAGTACTTCAAGGACGACGCCACCGCCTTCAACAGCCAGAAGAAGGGCACCATCACCGGCAAGGGCGTGCTCAACAACCGCATCAGCGAGTACCTGATGAGCCGGCTGATGGAGATCGGCGTGCCGACCCATTTCATCCGCCGGCTCAACATGCGGGAGCAGCTGATCCGCGAGGTCGAGATCATCCCGCTCGAGATCGTGGTGCGGAACGTGGCGGCGGGGAGCCTGTCGACCCGGCTCGGCATCGCCGAGGGGACCAGGTTGCCTCGCTCCATCATCGAATATTATTACAAGAACGACACTCTGAACGACCCGTTGGTCTGCGAGGAGCACATCACCGCCTTCGGCTGGGCGGCGACCCAGGACCTCGACGACATGGTGGCGCTGGCGCTCCGGGTGAACGACTTCCTCACCGGGCTGATGCTCGGGGTCGGGATCACGCTGGTCGACTTCAAGGTGGAATTCGGCCGGCTCTACGAGAACGAGGAGATGCGAATCGTCCTCGCCGACGAGATCAGCCCGGACAATTGCCGGCTCTGGGACGCCAAGACCGGCGAGAAGATGGACAAGGACCGTTTCCGCCGCGATCTCGGCAAGGTCGAGGAAGGCTATCAGGAAGTGGCGAGGCGGCTCGGCATCCTGCCCGAGGCGGGGGTGCGGGACCTCAAGGGGCCGGAGATGATGCAATGAAGGCGAAGGTCGTTGTGATGCCGAAGGCCGGCGTTCTCGACCCGCAGGGCAAGGCGATCGGCCATGCGCTGGCCGGGCTCGGCTTCGCGGGTGTCGGCGAGGTGCGGGCGGGCAAGGTGATCGAGCTGGAGCTGGCCGAGACCGACCCCGCCAAGGCCAGGGCCGAGGCCGAGGCCATGGCGCGGAAGCTGCTGGCGAATACGGTGATCGAGAGCTTCAGCGTGACGCTGGACTGATGCGGCCCGGTGGCCGGAGCGCCGCAGGGCTGAACCGGCCGGTGACGGAGGCCATATCGTGAAGACCTCGCTTTTCATCATGCTGGGGCTGACGGTGCTGATCTCGATCGGCCTGCGCTGGCGGGAGGAGCGGGTGGCGGTGCTGCGGCCGGCGGCGCCCGCGCGGCGGATGGGCTTCCTCGCCGGGCAGAAGCGCCGGCTCAACCGCTGGCTGACCGCCGCGACCCTCGCGGCGCTGACGACGATGCTGGTGCTGGGCGGGCTGCATTGGCTGCGCGTCTGGCAAGGGAGTTAGGCGGATGCAGGCAGCAATCGTGATGTTCCCCGGCACCAACCGGGAGCGCGACATGGCGCTGGCCCTCCAGCGCGCGACGGGGCGGAAGCCGGCGATCCTCTGGCACCGCGACACCGAGCTGCCGCAGGGCACCGACCTCGTCGTGCTGCCGGGCGGCTTCTCCTATGGCGACTACCTCCGCTGCGGGGCGATGGCCGCACAGAGCCCGATCATGCGAGCGATCCACGACTTCGCCGGGCGGGGCGGGCATGTGCTCGGCGTCTGCAACGGCTTCCAGATGCTGGTGGAGGCCGGGCTGCTGCAGGGCGCGCTGCTGCGCAACGCCTCGCTCCGCTTCCTGTCGATGGACTGCCACATGCGCGTCGAGCGGACGGATACGGCCTATACCGGCCGCTTCCAGCGCGGCCAAGTCTTCCGCGCCACCATGGCGCATGGCGACGGCAATTACTTCGCCGATGCGGCAACGCTCGACCGGCTGGAGGGCGAGGGCCTAGTCGCGCTGCGCTATGCGACCGAGGACGGCCAGGTGACCGAGGCCGCGAACCGGAACGGCAGCGCACGGAACATTGCCGGCATCCTCTCGCCCAACCTGCGGGTTCTGGGGCTGATGCCTCATCCGGAGAACCAGGTCGATCCGCTGATCGACGGGACGGACGGGCTGCCGCTGTTCGAGGGGCTGGCGGAGGCGCTGGCCCCCGCCTGAGGCTACAGCCTCGCCGCCTGCACCCGGCGGTTCAGCGACCGGCCGCTCTCGCTGGCATTGTCGGCGATCGGTTCGTTCGGGCCCCGCCCTTCCGCCGTGAGCCGCTCGGCGGCGATGCCGTTCGCCGCCAGCCATTGCCTAACGCTCTCTGCCCGGCGCTGGGACAGCGGGATGTTGATCGCCGCCGTCCCCGTCGCATCGGTGTGGCCGGTGAGGCGCAGGCGGAGCGCCGGATCGGCCGCCAGGGCGTCGCGCAGCTGGGTCAGCACCGGTGCGGCGGCGATGTCGAGATCGGCCGAGTTGGTGCGGAAGGTGATGTAGAGCTGCACCTGGCCGGTGGGCTGCAAGGTCTCGGCGACGGGCGCCTGGACGGGGGCGGCCGCCTTTGCCGCGCGTGGGTCGCCGGTGAAGCGGAAGCTGGCATTGTAGGCGCCGTAATTCTGGCTCTGCACGCCGTTGCGGGTGGTACCCGGGTAGCGCGGAGCGCCGGGAAGCATCTGCATCGAGACGCTGCCGCCGGTCTGGGCGATCATCCCGGCATGGACGGCGGCGCGGCAGGTGGCGCTGTCGGCCGTATAGGTATCGGTGCCCCAGACGGAGCCGCGGAGCGTCGCCTCGCCGGGGCAGAGGCAGGTGACGGCCTCGTCGCTGTCGGCATAGCTGCTCATGTTGTCGGGGCAGAGCTGCGAGGTGCTCGGGGCGGCTGCGGCTTGCTGGCGGGCCGCGCCCTGGAAGCGGTAGCTGGCGCCGTAGCTGCCGTAATTCTGGCTTTGCACGCCGTTGCGGGTCGTCCCCGGATAACGGGCGGCGCCGGGAAGCATCTCCAGCGTCACGGTGCCACCCTGGCGGGCGACCATCCCGGCATGAAGCGCCGCACGGCAGGTGGCGCTGTCGGCCGTATAGGTGTCGGTACCCCAGACCGAGCCCCGGCCGAGCTGTGCCGCCGGGCAGATGCAGGTAACGACCTCGGCACTGTCGGCGAAGGCGGTCATGTTGTCCGGGCATTGGGCTGGTGCGCCGGCGGGCTTGGCCGGCGTGGCGTCGGCCTGGGCCGGGGCTGGGCCGGCGACGCCTTGGAAGCGGTAGCTGGCTCCGTAGGCCCCGTAATTCTGGCTTTGCACCCCGTTGCGGGTGGTGCCGGGGTAGCGGGCGGCGCCGGGCAACATCTCCAGCGTGACGGTGCCGCCTTGGCGGCCGAGGATGCCGGCGTGGAGGGCTGCACGGCAGGTGGCGCTGTCGGCGGCGTAGGTGTCGGTACCCCAGACCGAGCCCCGGCCAACCTGCGCCGCCGGGCAGGTGCAGGTGATGATTTCGCTGCTGTTGGCATAGGCCATCATGTTGTCGGGGCATTGGCTGAGGGTGGCAGGCTGGGCGGCGGCGGCCTGGCTTCTTCCCTCCTCCGCCTGCTGCGGCGTGCCCTGGAAGCGGTAGCTGGCGCGGTAGCTGCCGTAATTCTGGCTTTGCACGCCGTTGCGGGTGGTGCCGGGATAGCGCGGCTGGCCGGGCTGCATCTCCACCGTCACCGTGCCGCCGCGGCGCCCGAGCAGCCCGGCATGCTGGGCGGCGCGGCAGGTGGCGCTGTCGGCCGTGTAGGTATCGGTGCCCCAGACGGAGCCCTGGCCCATCTGCTCGGCCGGGCAGGTGCAGGTCAGCACCTCGTCGCTGTCGGCGAAGGCATCCATGTTGTCGGGGCACTGGCTCGGCGCGGCCGGGGCCTTGGCGGCGCCGTCGAGCGGCTGGGCGAGGGCCGGCGCGATGGCGATCAGCAAGGGCAGGAGCAGCGACAGCAGCGCACGCGGCATGGCAGGTCTTCCCGGCTGGAGCGCGCCGGCCCCCTGCCAGCCGCGCCTTTCCTGCTATAACCACCCACATCACGGCCGCATGGGAATCCCGACCGCGTGACAATCGTTACACTCGCCCCCGAGAAAGCCCGCCAGCTGGCCGCCGAATTCGGCCTGAAGCCGGACGAGTATGAGCGTGCGCTGGCCATCCTCGGCCGCGAGCCCTCGCTGACGGAGCTCGGCATCTTCAGCGTGATGTGGTCGGAGCACTGCTCCTACAAATCGAGCCGGGTCTGGCTGCGGGAGCTGCCGACCAAGGCCCCCTGGGTGATCCACGGGCCGGGCGAGAATGCCGGCGTCATCGATATCGGGGATGGCCTCGCCGCCGTCTTCAAGATGGAGAGCCACAACCACCCCTCCTTCATCGAACCCTACCAGGGCGCGGCGACGGGGGTGGGCGGTATCCTGCGCGATGTCTTCACCATGGGTGCGCGGCCCATCGCCAACCTCAACGCGCTCCGCTTCGGCAGCCCCGACGCACCGCGAATGCGGCAGGTGATCGACGGCGTGGTGCGCGGCATCGGCGGCTACGGCAACTGCGTCGGCGTGCCGACCGTGGGTGGCGAGGTGAACTTCCACCCACGCTACAACGGCAACCCGCTGGTCAATGCGATGACGGTGGGCATCGCCCACAAGGACCGGATCTTCCTCAGCGCCGCGGCCGGCATCGGCAACCCGGTCGTCTATGTCGGCTCCAAGACCGGGCGCGACGGCATCCATGGCGCGACCATGGCCAGCACCGAGTTCAGCGCGGACAGCGAGGAGAAGCGCCCGACCGTGCAGATCGGCGACCCCTTCGCCGAGAAGCTGCTGATCGAGGCCTGCATGGAGCTGATGGCGACGGATGCCATCGTCGCCATCCAGGACATGGGCGCGGCCGGCCTCACCTCCTCCTCGGTCGAGATGGCGGGCAAGGGCGGCGTCGGCATCGAGCTCGACATGGAGAATGTCCCCCAACGCGAGCAGGGCATGTCCGCCTATGAGATGATGCTGTCGGAGAGCCAGGAGCGGATGCTGATGGTGCTCCGCCCCGGCGCCGAGCACATCGCCGAGCGCATCTTCACCAAGTGGGAGCTGGACTTCGCCGTCATCGGCCGGCTGACCGAGACCGGCCACATCGTCATCCGCCACAACGGGGTGGTGGAGGCCGACATCCCCCTCGCCCCGCTCGAGAGCGAGGCACCGCTCTACCGCCGGCCGACCGCCGAGACGCCGAAGCAGCCGGTGCTCGACCCGGCCTCGGTTGCCGACCCGGTGGGGTTGGAGCGGGCGCTGGTGACGCTTGTCGCCTGCCCCGACCTCTGCTCCCGCCGCTGGATCTGGGATCAGTATGACAGCATGGTCGGCGGCCAGACCGCGAAGCGCCCGGGCGCGGCGGATGCCGCCGTGGTGCGGATCGAGGACCACCGTCGCGCGCTCGCCATGACGACCGACACCACGCCGCGTTACTGCCTGGCCGACCCGGAGGAGGGTGGCCGCCAGGCGGTGGCAGAGGCCTGGCGGAACCTGTCAGCGGTCGGCGCGCTGCCGCTCGCCATCACCGACAACATGAATTTTGGCAACCCCGAGAAGCCGGAGATCATGGGGCAGTTCGCCGCCGCCGTGCGCGGCATGGCGAGCGCCTGCACCGCGCTCGACTTCCCCGTCGTTTCCGGCAATGTCTCGCTCTACAACGAAACGGAGGGCCGGGGCATCCTTCCCACCCCCGCCATCGGCGGCGTCGGCGTGCTGGAGGATGTGGCCCAGGCGATCGGCCTCGCCTTGCCCGCAGGCGCCGAGCTGGTGCTGGTTGGCGAGACGCGGGGCTGGCTCGGCCAGTCGCTCTGGCTGCGCGAGATCGCCGGGCGCGAGGAAGGGGCGCCGCCGCCCGTCGACCTCGCCGCCGAACGCCGCAACGGCGATTTCGTCCGCGCCCAGATCCTCGCCGGCGCGGTGCGGGCCTGCCATGACTGCGCCGATGGCGGGCTGCTGGTGACCGTCGCCGAGATGGCGATGGCGAGCGGCACCGGCGCCACCCTCCTCCCCGGCCCCGCCGACTGCCCCGCCCACGCCTTCTGGTTCGGCGAGGACCAGGCGCGCTATGTTCTGGCGGTGACGGATGCCGCCCCCCTGCTCGACGCGGCCAAGGCCGCCGGCGTGCCGGCCACGCGCCTCGGCCGCAGCGGCGGGGAGGCCTTGGTTCTGCCCGATTGCCGATCCATATCCGTCGCCGAGTTGCGGCAGGCGCATGAGGCGACCCTGCCCGCCTTGATGGAGGGCTGACCGGGATGGCGATGCAACCTGCGGAGATCGAGGCGCTGATCAAGGCGGCGCTCCCCGATGCCGTGGTCACCATCGAGGATCTGGCGGGGGACGGCGACCACTACGCCGCCACCGTGGTCTCGGAAGCCTTCCGTGGCCGCAGCCGGGTCCAGCAGCACCAGCTCGTTTATGCCGCCCTGCGCGGCCGCATGGGGGGCGAGCTGCACGCCCTCGCCCTGCAGACCTCCGCCCCTGCCTGAGCCAACGGAGCACAGATCATGACCAATCCCGTCTTCGAGCGCATCGAGAGCGAGATCAAAGCCAACCCGGTCGTCCTTTACATGAAGGGCACGCCCGTCTTCCCGCAATGCGGCTTCTCCGCCCGCGTGGTGCAGATCCTCAGCCATGTCGGCGTGCCGTTCAAAGGCGTGAACGTGCTCGAGGACATGGAAATCCGCGAGGGCATCAAGGCCTACGCCAACTGGCCGACCATTCCGCAGCTCTATGTGCAGGGCGAGTTCGTTGGCGGCTGCGACATCATCATGGAAATGTTCCAGGCGGGCGAGCTGCAGTCGATGCTGAAGGAGAAGGGCATCGCGGTCTCCGCCGAGGCCTGAGCCCCTTCGCCATGGGGGTGCCGGCGACGGCATCCCCGACACGCCCGGTTTCATTCCGCCCATGCTTTGACGAATTATATTCACAAAAATAATATGACGGTGTTGTGTACTCGCTCATCCGTGAACTGCGTGAGCGAGGCCGTCCATTGCCCGACACCAATCTGCAGACCGACTCCCTCGTCGCGCCCGCGGCCGGGCAGAGCAGCGAGGATGGCGTCTCCGATGCCGCCCTGCTCTTCGGCACTGCCGCCAGCCCGCCGCTCTGGCTCTGGCTGACCATCGAGCCAGCCGAGCTCACCGCGCTGGAGGCGGCGCTGCTGCGGCATCTCCGCTCGCCCCTCTTCCCCTCCCGCATTGGCGAGGATGCGGTGCGGCCTGGCGATGACGCGGCGCTGCTCGACTTCGCCACCCGCTTCGGGGCGATCGCCGCCCGCTTCGCCGAGGGCTCGGCCCTGGTGCTGGCCGCAACGCGCATCGTCGCCGAGCGTGGCGGGCCGCTCTGCCGACAGGGCGCACTGGCCTGCATCGAGGCGCTGCACTACCGCCTGCATGGCGAGGCACGCGGCCTCGGCGGCGATTCGGGACGTTTGCGGCATTTCGTGCTGGCGGCCCGGCTCTCGGCCGATCTCTGGCTGCGCTTCCTGCCCGGGCCGGAAGGCGCCCGGCCGCTGCCCGGCCGGCTGGCCGAGTCGCTGAACCTCCCGGCGCAGGCCCCTGCCCCGGCCGCCGCGCCGCCGCCGCCGCCCGCGCCCGTCGCCACCGGCAGCCAGGCCGTGGTCTTGCAGCCCTTCACCGCGCCGAACGAGCGGGGCGAGTGGCAGAGCTACCAGCCGCTGACCACGCCGCTGCCGCTGCGCCGGGTGCCGCGCGATGCACTCGCCCGGCTCGGTGCGCTGGCCGAGGCGGCGCCGGGCTTCGCCGCGCCGCTGGCCGAGATCCGCCGGACCCTGGCGCTGGCCGCCCATGCCGGGCGGCCCTCGCCGCGGCTGCGGCCGATCCTGCTCGTCGGGCCGCCCGGCGTCGGCAAGACCTGGTTCGCCCGGCGGCTGGCCGCGGCGCTGGAGCTGCCCTTCGCCAGCCTCAACCTCGGCGGGGCGACGGACAACCGCTGCCTCCAGGGCACGGCGCGGGGCTGGTCCGCAACCACCCCGGCCTGGCCGATCGCCGAGATGGCGCGGCTCGCCGCCCCGAACCCGGTCTTCTTCCTCGACGAGATCGAGAAGGCCGGCGGCCAGCGCGACAGCAACGGCCGGGCGCATGACACGCTGCTGGCGATGATCGAGCCGGAGAGCGCCTCCGCCTGGTTCGACGAATGCCTCCGCACGGCGGCCGATCTGCGCCATGCCATCTGGATCATGGCGGCGAACGAGACGCGGGGGATCAGCGCGCCGCTGCTTTCCCGACTTTCGGTGCATCACATCGACCCGCCGCCGGCCAGCGCCTTCGACGGCACCTATGCCGGGCTGCTCGCCGGCATCGCCGAGGACATGGGCTGCCGGGCGGCCGACCTGCCGGTGCTGGAGGGCGAGACGCGGGCGGCGCTGCGGCGGGGCTTCGCCGGGCACCGCAACCTGCGGCGCCTGCGGGCACAGATGGAGGAATGCCTCGGCATCGCGGCCGAAGCGGCTCTTTCCGTCCCGCGCTGCTGACGAAAGGCCGGAAGCGGCGTTATCCTCCACAGGATGACGCCCTTTCACTCGCTCTACCGGCACGGCTTCGCCCGGGTCGCCGCCTGCACCATCCGCTCCGCGCTGGCCGACCCGGCCAGTAATGCGGCGGAAATCCTCCGAATGGCGCGGGAGGCGCACGGGCGCGGGGCGGCCGTCGCCGTCTTCCCCGAACTCGCCCTCTCCGCCTACTCGATCGAGGACCTGCTGTTGCAGGACGCGCTGCTCGATGCCGTGGAGGAGGCGGCCGCCGATCTGATCGAGGCGTCTCGCGCGCTGCTGCCGGTGCTGGTGGTCGGCGCGCCGCTCCGCCATGCCGGGCGGGTCTACAACACGGCGCTCGTCATCCATCGCGGGCGGCTGCTCGGCGTGGTGCCGAAGACCTACCTGCCCAACTACCGGGAGTTTTACGAGAAGCGGCAGGTCGCCGAGGGCCATGGCGCACCGCCGGGCGATATCCGCCTCGCCGGGCAATCGGCGCCCTTCACCGCCGGCCTGCTCTTCGAGGCGGAGGATGTGCCGGGCCTCGTGCTGCACACGGAGATCTGCGAGGATTTCTGGGTGCCAATCCCGCCGAGCGGCGCGGCGGCGCTGGCGGGGGCCACGGTGCTGCTGAACATCAGCGGCAGCCCGATCACCATCGGCAAGGCGGAAACGCGGCGGCTGCTCTGCCAGTCGCAATCGGCGCGCTGCCTCGCGGCCTATGTCTACACCGCCGCCGGCGCCGGCGAATCGACTACCGAGGTCGCCTGGGACGGCCAGGCCGAGATCTTCGAGAACGGCGCCCTGCTGGCCGAGACGGAGCGCTTCCCCATGGCGGCGCAGATGGCCGTCGCCGATGTCGACCTCGACCTGCTGCGGCAGGAGCGGATGCGCCAAGGCACCTTCGACGACAACCGGCGCAACACGCCGGCCGCCGCGGGCTTCCGTCGCGTCCCTTTCCGCCTCGACCCGCCCGGCGCCGATCTCGGGCTGGAGCGACCGATCGAGCGCTTCCCCTTCGTCCCGGCCAACCCCGAGCGCCTCGCCCAGGACTGCTACGAGGCCTACAACATCCAGGTCGCCGGCCTCGTGCAGCGGCTGGAGGCGGCGCGGATCAAGCGCATCGTCATCGGCGTCTCGGGCGGGCTCGACAGCACCCAGGCGCTGATCGTGGCCGCCAAGGCGATGGACCTGCTGGGACGGCCGCGCACCGATATCGTCGCCTTCACCATGCCGGGCTTCGGCACCTCGGAGGGCACCAAGGGCAATGCGCACCGGCTGATGGCCTCGCTTGGGGTCGAGGCGCGGGAGCTGGATATCCGGCCTGCGGCGCGGCAGATGCTGGGCGATCTCGGCCACCCCTTCGCCGAGGGCAAGCCGGTCTACGACATTACCTTCGAGAACGTGCAGGCCGGGCTGCGCACCGACTACCTGTTCCGCGCCGCGAATTTCCATGACGGCATCGTGCTTGGCACTGGCGACCTGTCGGAGCTGGCGCTGGGCTGGTGCACCTATGGCGTCGGCGACCAGATGTCGCACTACAACGTCAATTCCGGCGTGCCGAAGACGCTGATCCAGCATCTCATCCGCTGGGTCATTGCCTCGGAGCAGTTCAGCTCCGAGGTGGGTGAGGTACTGGGCGCCATCCTCGACACCGAGATCTCGCCCGAGCTCGTCCCGGCGGAGGATGGCCAGGCGCTGCAGAGCACCGAGGCCAAGGTCGGGCCCTATGCGCTGCAGGACTTCAACCTCTACTACACGCTGCGCTACGGCTTCCGCCCGTCGAAGATCGCCTTCCTGGCGCTGCATGCCTGGGGCGATGCGGCCGCCCGCCACTGGCCACCGCATTTCCCCAAGGCGAAGCGGAACGCCTATGACCTGCCGACCATCCGGCACTGGCTGGAAGTCTTCCTCAACCGCTTCTTCGGCTTCAGCCAGTTCAAGCGCAGCGCCATGCCGAACGGGCCGAAGGTGGCGGCCGGCGGCTCGCTCTCGCCGCGCGGCGATTGGCGGGCCCCCTCGGATGGCAATGCCCGCGCCTGGGTGGAGGAATTACGCCGGAACGTGCCGGAGTAGATTGCATCCCTGCCATGCCTGCGTCGTTCACGCAGCATGGCACAAGACGAACTGCATCACGGCCCGCTGGACGAGCGATGCCTGCATCTCTGCATCGACATGCAGAACCTCTTCGCCGGGCATACCGAATGGCACACCCCCTGGATGACGCGGGTAGCGCCAATGGTGGAGCGGCTGGCCGTCGCCCATCCGGAGCGCACCATCTTCACCCGCTTCATCCCCGCCGACCGGCCTGGCGAGGGAACCGGCACCTGGCGGCGCTATTGGGAGCGCTGGCCCTCCCTGACGCGGGAGCAGCTGCCGGAGGGCGCCGTGGACCTGCTGCCGCCGCTGCAACGGCTGGTGCCGCCGGCGGAGCTATTCGACAAGAAGGTCTATTCGCCCTGGGTCTGCGGCACGCTGCATCCGCGGCTGCAGGAGCGGGGGATCGAGACGCTCATCATCAGCGGCGCGGAGACGGATGTCTGCGTCCTCGCCGCCGTGCTGGGCGCCGTCGATCTCGGCTACCGGGTGGTGGTGCCGACAGATGCGATCTGCAGCTCCTCCGACCATACGCATGATGCGATGCTGGCCCTCTACAACGAGCGCTATGGCCAGCAGGTGGAAGCGGTGACGACGGAGCTGATCCTGCGGGAGTGGCGCTAGACCGGCACCTCCACGTCCAGCAGCGGCGCGTGCTGCTGGGCGCCATAGACATCCGTGTCGCCGAAGTCGCCGGCCGGCACCAGGCGCGGCAGCGTCGCCTTGAAGGCGGAGGCGGTGTCGTAGGGGGCGAAGAGCACGTCCCCCTCCGCCACGCCGTAGAGCCGGGCGAAGAGCGCCGCGTTCAGTACGCCGGTCGCCTTGACCCGGCGGTACAGCGCCGGGTCCTCGAACAGCACGTCGATGGTGACCATGAAGGGCCCGGCATTCTTGCTCTTGCAGATCTGGGCGATGTCGCGGATCCGGGGCATCACACGCTCTCGTATTCGATGGGGAAGAGGGCGCAGGGGTCGTCCACCGCGAGGGTGTGGAAGATGCTGAACCGGTAGAGCTCGCCGAGCGGGATGTCGGAGGGCGAGAAGGGAAAGGCCATGTTGCCCTCCTTGCAGAGCCGGCCGGGGAAGTCGGCATGCAGCAGGCTGGTGCGGGCCATGGCGAGGACGGCATTCGCCACTTCCTGGTCGTCGGCCAGCACCTCGATGACGAAGCCGAGCTCGTGCGAGGTGACGGATTTAACCGGCTCCCACCCCGCCATCACCGCATCCCGCCCGATGACGCGGACGGCCATGCGGTAGCGCTCGGCGGAGACGCCGAAGGAGGCGGCCTTCGCCTCCACCTTGGCGCGGTGGGTGGCGAGGTAGTCGTCGATCTGGCCGATCAGCACCGGGTCCCGCGTGGCGCAGATGGTGATGGCGCGGTAGCCGGCGAGCTCCACCCCCTCCAGCTTCACCGTATAGGTCTCGGCCGGCGTCCAGCGCATGCCGGCGACCTTCACGGCCCGGTCGGAGACGGGGGTGAAGGTGACGTCCGAGGTATCGAGCAGCCCGCCCGGCTCGACATGGTGGGTCGGGCTGGAATTCTCATGCAGCGCGAAATTGGCGACCGAGAGGGGTGTGCAGCGGCGGATCGGGTTGGGCGGCTCGCAGACCAGGTGGTCGTCCTCGATCGTCACCAGCAGGCAGTCCGGCTCCTTCGGCGTGGTGGGTTCCGCGCCGCATTCCAGCATCTTGCCGGCATACCAGGAGGGGGCCGGGGCCATGCCGGCGCGGATGGCGGGTGCAGCCCATTGCGCCGGGTCGCTGCTGCGGCCGGCGAGGATCACCTGCGCGTCGCCGTCGAGGGCCTTGGCGATCGGCTCCGGCCCCATCATGCCGACGATGCGCGTGGCGCGGTCGACAGTCGCCGCGTCGAGCGGCGGCAGCTTGGCCAGCGGCTTTGTACGGTCGAGCCGGCTGCCGAGCATCGCCTTGTCCTGCTCGGCATGGATCAGCGCCATGCGGAAGGAGAGGCCGTCCTCCCGCGCGATCTCGCGCGCCAGCGCCGCCATGCTCTGCAGATGCGGCTCGCCCCCTGCCCCGCCCGAGGTGCCGATGATGCAGGGAATGCCGGCCGCGACGGCCGCCTGCAACATCAGCCGGAAGTCGCGCTTGACCGAGAGGCGCGAGCAAAAGGAGGTGCCGGCGCCGAGATAGTGCGGGCCGGGATCCGTGGAGCCGCCGTCGCAGCCGATGACCTGCGGCTGGCGGCTCATCCCGATGCGGAGCGATTCCTCGGCATAGCCGTAGCCGAGGATGCCGCTCGTCGAGAGCATGGTGAAGGTCTTCATTGGCGGGGCAACAACCCTTCCTTGGCGGCCTTGGCCCAGCGGGCATCGTCCTCGCGCAGCACGGCGGCGAGCGCCTCGAGGTCCATCGGCGCGGGGTCGGAGGCCATGATGTTGAACTTCTCCTGCATGGCCGGCGTCGCGCTGACCTCGGCGCAGGCGCGGTTGAAGCGGCGGGCGATCTCCACCGGCAGCTTGGCGGGGCCGAAGATGCCGACCCAGCCGGTGAAGACGCAGTCCTTCAGCCCGCATTCGACAAGGGTCGGGCTGTCCGGCAGGAAGGTGGAGCGCTCCGTCGAGCTGACGGCGATCACCTTCACCTTGCCGCCCGGCAGCAGCGGCATCGCCGTCGCCGTGCTGCCCCAGGCGAGCTTGAGGTGCCCGCCGGTGAGGTCGCCGAGATAGGCGCCGCTGCCGCGATAGGGCACCTCGGTCAGGTCGATGCCGGCAATCTTGGCGAAGAGGTTGGCGGTGTAGGAGGATTGCGCATCGGAGGTTGCTTGCGCGATCTCGCCTTTCGGCCGCGTCTTCGCATAGGCGATGAGGCTGTGGACGTCCTTGAAGGGCGCGTCGGTATTCGCCATCAGCACCAGCGGGTAGCGCGCCATCAATGCAATGGGGGTGAAGTCCGTCATCGGGTCGAAGGGCAGGTTCGGCACCATGTAGCGGTTCATCACATGGGTGCTGGTGACGGTGACGAAATTGTAGCCATCGGCCGGGCTGCGGGCGATGGCTTCGCTGCCGACGATGCCATTGGCGCCCGGCCGGTTCTCGACGACGAAGGTCTGGCCGAGGCGCGTGGTCAGCGCCTCGGCCATGGCGCGGGTGGTGAGGTCGGTGCCGCCGCCTGGCGCATAGGCGACGACGAGGCGCACCGTGCGCTCAGGCCAGTTGCCTTGCGCGCGCACCGCGGGTGCCGCCAGCAGGCCGATGCCCGCCGCGGCGAACCCGCGCCGGCTGAGTAGCAGCTTGCTCATTTCGCCTTCCTCCATTCGCCATGTTGCGGCCTGTCGAGGCCGAGATTCTCGCGCAGCGTGCTGCCGGCGTAGTCCTTGTGGTAGAGGCCGCGCCGCTGCATCTCCGGCACCACCATCCGGGTGAAATCCTCGAAGGAGCCGGGATTCTGCGAGGCGACGAGGACGAAGCCGTCACAGGCGCGGCCCTCGAACCAGGCCTGCATCTGGTCCACCACCTGCTTCGGCGTGCCGGTGAAGTTGGGGAATTCGCGCGTGGTGCCGCGGCCGGAGAAGGTGACGAAGTCGCGCACCGTCGGGTTCTGCTTGCCGCTCAGCATGACGATGCGGTCCTTGAAGCCGCCCCAGGAGAGGCCGGCTAGCTCGGCATCGGTGAAGGGCTCGTCCATCGGTTTCGAGGCGAAGTCGAAGTTCAGTGCCTCGGAGAGCAGCACGACGCCATCCTCCGCCGTCGCCAGCGCCTCGGTGAAGCGGCGCTTCTCCTCGGCCAAGGCTTCAGTCTCGGCGACGTTGACATAGACGGCGGGGGCAACCGTCACCTGGTCCGGGTTGCGGCCGGATTCGGCGACGGCGCGCTTGAGGTCGGCATACTGCTTCTTCCCCGCCTCAATGTTCGGGTAGATGACGAAGATCAGCTCGCCCCAGCGGCCGGCGAAGCGGCGGCCGCGGCCGGACTGTCCGGCCTGGATCAGCACCGGATGGCCCTGCGGGCTGCGCGGCACCGGCAGCGGGCCATGGGTGCGGAAGAACTTGCCCTCGTAGCGCACAGGCCGGACCTTGGACGCATCGGCGAAGCGGCCGCTCTCCTTGTCGAGCAGGATGGCGTCGTCGTCCCAAGAGTCCCAGTGGCCCATGACCGCCTCCATGAACTCGTCGGCGCGGTCGTAGCGGAGGTCGTGCTCCAGATGCTCGGTGCGGCCGAAATTCGCCGCCTCGCTGTCGTTGAGCGAGGTGACGACGTTCCAGGCGGCGCGGCCCCGCGTCATCAGGTCGAGCGTGCCGAACAGCCGCGCCACATGGAACGGCTCGTAATAGGTCGTCGAATAGGTGCCGCCGAGGCCGAGCCGGCTCGTCACCTGCGACATGACGGCGAGAATCGTCGCCGGGTCCATCTTGACGACGCGGATGCCGTTCTCGACGGCCGCCACATGGTCGCGCCCGTAGATGTCGGGCATCGCCAGCCGGTCGTCGAAGAAGGCCAAATGGAACTTGCCCTCCTCCAGGATGCGGGCGACGCGGGTGAAGTAGTCCGGCGTCAGGAAGTCCGTCGCCGCGGCGGGATGCCGCCAGGAGCCGGGGGCGATGGAACAGTTCTGCGCCTGCAGGAAGCCCACCATCTTGATCGTGCGGTTCATTGTTTCCTCCCTGGCCTAGATGGCGCCGGACTGCCGCAGCGCGGCGATGTCCTCGGCCACCATGCCCAGCCAATTGCCCAGGATGTCCTGCGTGTCGGCACCGCGCGCCCGCCCGGCATGGCGGAAGGTCGGCGGCGTCTCCGTCAGCCGCGGCACCGGCGCCGGCAGCGCCAGCTCCCCGGCCCGCTCGTCGATGATGCGCAGGATGTTCTCGCGCGCCGCGATATGCGGGTCGGCGAAGATGTCGGCGATGCTGTTGATGGGCCCCCAGGGCACATCCGCCGCGTCGCAGGCGGCGCCGAGCTGCTCCATCGTCATCCCCGCCGCCCAGTCGGCGACGATGCCGTTCACCTCCGAGCGGTTGGCGATGCGCTGCGCCGTCTTCTCGAAGCGGTCCGGGGCCGTCAGCTCCGGCCGCCCCATCGCCTCGGCGAGGCGGGCGAAGATCTTGTCGCTGGTGCAGGCGATCGCCACCCAGCGGCCTTCGCTGGTCTGCCAATGGCCGTGCGGCACCACGGTCGGCACGTCGGCGCCCATGCGCTCGCGGACGAAGCCGGTCTTCGCATAGGCCGGCGCGATCTCGTCGAGCAGGCGGAAGACGCTCTCATAGAGGCCGATATCGACATCCTGCCCCTGCCCCGTGCGCTCGGCGACGCGCAGCGCCATCAGCACGCCGAGCGCGCCCCAGATGCCGGAAAGGTAGTCGGCGAGCGAGGTTGAGCCGGGCACCACGGGCTTCCCATCCGGCTCGCCGGCGAGGAAGCTGAGGCCGCCGAAGCCGTGCGCCACGCGGGCGAAGCCGGGCAGGCCGCGGCGCGGGCCGGTCTGGCCATAGGCGCTGACCCGCAGCACGACGAGGCGCGGGTTGATCTCGCGCAGCGCATCTGGGCCGAGGCCCCATTTCTCCAGCGTGCCGGGGCGGAAATTCTCGAGCAGCACGTCGGATTGCGCGACCAGCCTGCGGAACACCGCGGCACCGTCCGAGTGGCGCAGGTCGAGCGTCATGCACTGCTTGTTCCGCGCCTCGCTCAGCCAGGCGAGGGTGTCGCCGCATTCGGTCGGGGTGCCGAAGGCGCGCATCGGGTCGCCGAGCTTCGGGTGCTCGATCTTCAGCACCGTCGCGCCGAAATCGGCGAGGATCGTCCCGGCGAAGGGTGCGGCGAGGAAGGTGGCGATGTCGAGCACCTTCACGCCCGCCATGGGCTGCGGCAAGGCGCTCATGCCTCGAGCCCCGCCTGCCGCAGGATGTCGCGCGCCATCAGCGCATGCACCGCATCGACCATCATCCCATCCTCCGTGGCCGCTCCGGCCCCTGCTGCTTCCGCCCGGGCGAGCGTCGCCAGGACCTTCCTTGCCCATGCGATCCGCGCCTCGTCCGGCGAAAAGACCGCGTTGATCGGCGCCACCTGGTCCGGGTGGATCGCCCACTTTCCTTCGTAGCCGAGCGCCCGCGAGCGGATGGCCGAGGCGCGCAGCCCCGCCGCGTCGCGGAAATCGGCATAGACGGCGTCGATCGGCCGCACGCCCGCCCCCCGGCAGGCATTGGCGATGCGGGCGAGCGCGTAGTGCCACTGGTCGTTGGCCGCGCCCGAAAGCGCGTAGTCCGGGTTGGGCAGGCCGACGACCGTGTCCGGCGTCCGCATCTCGCGCATGTAGTCGCCGAGGCCGAAGATCACCGTCTCGACGCGCGGATGCGCCTCGGCGATCTCCTCGGCGCGGCCGACGCCCTTCGCGGTCTCCACCAGTGCGGCGATGCCGATGCGCGGTCGCGCCATCGCCGCCTCCACCCCATCGAGCAGGGCGGCGAGGAAGCGGATGTCGAAACTCTCGCCCGCCTTCGGCAGCACGATGCGGTCGAGGCGCGGGCAGGCCTCGGCGACCTCGACGATGTCGCGGTGGCACCAGGGCGTGCCGATGCCGTTCACCCGCACGGACATGATGCGCGGGCCCCAATCCACCTCGTTGAGCGCGGCGATGGCCGCCGCCCGCGCCTCGTCCTTGCGGCCGGCCGCCACGCCGTCCTCGAGGTCGAGCACGATGGCATCCGCCGCGCTTGCCGCCGCCTTGGCGAAGAAACGCGTGGAGGTGGCCGGCACCGAGAGCTCGCTCCGCTGCGGCCGCCTCGACCTGGCCTCGACGCTCATCGCCTGCGGTGTCACGCTGCGCCCTCCATGTCCGTCAACCTCAAGCTGCTGAATGCCTTCCTGCTCGTCGCCGAACACCGCAGCTTCCGCCGCGCGGCGGAGCTGTCCGGCCGCTCGCAATCGGCGCTCAGCCTGCAGGTGCGCGAGCTGGAGGGGCAGCTGGGCGCGCCCCTCTTCCACCGCACCACCCGCGCGGTCGGGCTGACGCCGGAGGGCGAGGCGCTGCTGCCGCATGCCCGCCGCGCCAATGCGGAGCTGGAGGCGGGGCTGCGCCGGGTGCGGGCCGCGGCGGCGATGGAGGCCGGGCGGCTTGCCCTCGGCTGCCCGCCGCATATCGCCGAGACGGTGCTGCCGCCGCTGCTCGCCGCCTTCCACCGGGCACATCCGCGCGTCGCCATCCATGTCAGGGAGATGCCGCAGGCGGCGGTGCTGGAGGGCGTCAGGCGGCAGGACCTCGAATTCGGCATCGGCCCGCGCCCGGCCCATGCGCCGAGCCTCGGCTTCGCGCCGCTCCGGGAGGAGGCGATCCTGGCGCTGGCCGCGCCACGCTTCGCGCCGAAAGGTGCGCGGAGCCTGCCGCTGGCGGCGCTCGGCCGGCTGCCGATCCTCATCACCAGCGGGGCGAACACCATGCGGGCGATGGTGGAGGAGGCGGCGGCGAGCATCGGCACCTCCTTCGACCCGTGCTGCGAGGTGCAGATGCCGGCGACGGCGATCGCGCTCGCCGCCGAGGGACTGGGCGTGGCGGTGATCCCGGAACTGGCCCTGCCGCGGCGCCGCCCGCCGGGGCTGCGCGTACTGCCCATTACCGATCCGCCGCTGCTGCGCGAGGTCGGCATCGTGCAGCTGCGGGGCAGCCGGCTTTCGCCGGCGGCCACGGCCTTCATCGGCCTGCTGGAGGCGGCCCTCACCGGACCCGCCGCATAGGACGCCATGCTTCCACCCCGTTTTCCCGATCGAAGCCCGCAGCCGGGCACCGCGTCCAACGAGTTTCGGCAAGCGATTGATCGCATTTCGCGATCAGCCGCCCGGTTCCGGGGCGTCCGCAACGGCAGGATCGATGCCTGACGCGCTACCTCCTGTGCCGCCTGGCAGGCCCGGCCAACGGGCCGGATGCGGGGCCGGTCCTTGCTGCCGGCCTGGCGTCAGGCGCCGTGGGCCGGCACCTCGCGCGCCAGGCCGCCATGCAGGTCGAGCATCCGCTCCTGCCAGTCATGCACCGCATCGCCCGCCTCCAGCAGGGGCAGCGGGCTGACCACGCGCGGCCACATCAGCGTGCCGAAGACGCAGTAGTCGCCGTAATCCGGCGCCGGGCCACCGACAAAGGGCTGGTGCCGCAGCAGGTGCCGCAGCGGCAGCAGCAGCGCGCGGAATTCCGGCAGCCGCGCCTCGCGCCCCGCCGTCACCTGGGCGAGCTTCATGCCGAAGCGCCGCTCGCGGCTCTCGATGAAATAGGCCCGGTCCTTCGCGTCAAGCAGCGCCGGGATGTCGGACACGATGAGCTTCGCCAGCGCGGGCAGCAGCACCGAGTCCGACCAGGTGGCGAGGAAGCGCTGCGCCGCCGGCGCGCCCTGGAAAAGGTTCGGTGCTTCCGGGTAGCATTCCTCCAGGTACTCGGCGATGGCCCAGCTGTCGGCCACCACCTTCGCGCCATCGACCAGCACCGGCACCTTGTCGGAGCCGGCGAAGGCGAGCGCCTCGCGTTCCGTGAAGCGCCAGGGCACCACCTCCGCCTCCAGCCCCTTATGGGCGAGCGCCATGCGGCTGCGCCAGCAGTAGGGGCTGAAGCGGCGGGCCGGATCGGTGCCGCAGAGTTCGAAGAGCTTGCGCGCCATGGTCCGCCTTCCCCTGACCGTTCAGCGCAACCATAACCCAATCGCAAGCGTCACCAAAGTTATTGGTATGCCCGTGCGGGCATAACGCCAGAACCCAAGCTCCACTCCCTCGGCCTTCGCGCGTTGGGCGACGATGAGGTTGGCGACGGAGCCGACCAGCGTCAGGTTTCCCGCCATGGTTGACGCCATGGCGACCAGCAGCCAGGCGCGCTGCGGGTCGGCCAGCGGCTCGATGAAGGGCTTCAGCACGAGCACCGCCGGCACGTTGCTGACGAGGCTCGAGAGGATCGTCGTCACCGCGGTGAGCGAGAACGGGTTGTCCAGATGCAACCGCGCGGCGGCAGCCAGCACCTCGGGCGTCAGCATCGCCTGCTCTAGCCCGTCGACGACGACGAAGAGGCCGGCGAACATCGCCAGCAGCGGCCAATCCACCTCGCGCCAGACCTTCTCCGGCTTCACCCGCCGCGTCAGCAACAGCAATGCGCCACCGAGCAGGCTTGCCAGCGCCACCGGCACGCCCGCGAGGAAGGCGATGACCACGCCGAGCGCGACCAGCGCCGATTTCAGCGCGAGCGGGCGATGGATGCGCGGCAGCCGCGTCGGCGCCGGCGCCGGCAGCCGGGCGACGAAGAATTCGCCGGGATGCAGCACCAGGATCAGCAGGAAGCAGGCGACGAGGCCGAGCGCCGCCACCGGCGCAAGCGCCAGCGCGAATTCGCCCCAGGAAAGACCGGAAAGGCCGCCGACGATCATGTTCTGCGGATTGCCGGTGATGGTCGCGGCGCTGCCGATATTCGCCGCCATGGCGACCGCCAGCAGGTAGGGCAGCGGGTCCCGCCGCAGGTGCCGCGCCAGTGCCACGACCAGCGGCGTGATGGCAAGGCAGACCGTGTCGTTCACCAGCACGGCGGAAAGCCCGCCGCTGACCAGAACGACGGCGGCGAGCAACGTCGCCGGGTGCCGCGCGCGCGCCGCCGCCATCACCGTCACCAGGCGAAAGAAGCCGGCGAGGCGCAGGTTGGCGACCAGCAGCATCATCCCCAGCAGCAGCGACAGCGTGCCGAGATCGATGGCCTCGAAGGCCTGGCGCTCGGTCAAGGCGCCGCAGGCGACCATCAGCGCGGCGCCCAGCACCGCGGCGCCGGTGCGGTCGAGCCTGAGCCCCGGCACGCGACCGAACGCCACCACCGCATAGGTGGCGAGGAAGACAAGGACGGCCGCGATGCGGCTTCCATCGGCGAGGCTCATCGGGCGGGCCTCGTTTCGGGCATCATCGACCAGAAGAGCAGCGTGCCTACCCCCGCCACAGCGGCGAGCAGCAGGAAGGCGGTGGAATAGCCGCCCGCCACCACCACGTAGCCGGCCGCCGCCTGGCTGAAGCTCGCGCCGATCCCCTGGGCGGTCGCGATCGCGCCGAGGCTGATGTTGAAATGGCCGGTGCCGCGCGTCAGGTCTTCCGTGATGATCGGGAAGAGCGCGCCGAACAGCCCGGCTCCGACGCCGTCCAGGCACTGCACCGCGACCAGCCAGTAGGGGTCGTCGGAAAGGGTGTAGAGCAGGCCGCGCGCCGTTAGCACCAGGAAGCCGGCGAGGAAGAGGGGCTTGCGGCCCCAGGCCTCGGCGCGGGTGCCGACCAGCATCGCCATCGGCACCATCACCAGCTGCGCGGCGACGATGCAGACGGACATCAGCGCCGTCCCCTGGTTGGCGTCGCGTTCGGCGAGCTTCTGCCCGACCAGCGGCAGCATCGCCGCATTGGCGAAGTGGAAGAGCGTGACGCAGGCGGCGAAGACCAGCAGCGGCCGGCAGGCGAGCAGCACGCTCCAGGCGGAGGCATGGGCGCTCCGCGCCTCGCCGGGCTCGAGGCCGCGCGCTACGTCGTGGTCGATGGCGTCCGCCGGGATGGCGAGCACGGCGACGACGCTCGCCACCGCCATGGCCGAGAGCAGCCAGAAGACGACGATGGGGCCGAACATGTAGGACAGGCCGCCCGCCGCCGCGGCGGCGAAGGCATTGCCCGCATGGTTGAAGCCCTCGTTCCGCCCGGTGCGGCGGGTGAAGGCGGCACGGCCGGCGAGCCCGAGGGTGATGGCGGCTATGGCCGGGGCGAAGACGGAATGCGCCACCCCCGCCAGCGCCTGGGTGACGACCACCGGCCAGAAGCCCGGCACGAAGGGCACGACGAGGCAGGTCGCCGTCACCAGCAAGGCGGCGGCGGCGACGAGGCCGCGCTTGGCGCGGATCGCATCGACCAGCGCCCCGCCCGGCGTCTGCGCGACGAGCCCGGCGACGGCCGAGGCCGAGAGGGCGATGCCGATGCTCGCCTGGTCCCAGTGATGCACGGCCAGCAGGTAGATCGCCAGGTAGGGGCCGAGCCCATCACGCACATCGGCGAGGCAGAAATTGAGGGCGTCGAGCGCCCGGTCCTGGCCCCGGCTTCCTGTTATCGGCATCACGGTCCCACTTTGCTGGAGCGGGGCCGGAACAGCAACGAGCTGGCCCGGTTCCCGCAATGGCCGGCGTCTTGCCGCATCGCAATGCCGGCGCCCATAGTCCTCGGTACAGGGGAAGGAAACGGCGAATGGCAAGGCTCCAGGGCAAGGTCGCCCTCATCACCGGCGCGGGCACCGGCATCGGCCGGGCGACGGCGGAACTCTTCGCGCGCGAGGGGGCGCGGGTGGCGATTGCCGAGCTCGACGCCACCGCAGGCGAGGAGACGGCGCAGCGCGTCGCAGCCAGCGGGGGCGAGGCCATCGCCATCCCCACCGATGTGCGGGAGGAGGCGCAGGTGGAGGCCGCCATCCGCCACACCGTGCAGCATTGGGGGCGGCTCGACGTGCTGCACAACAATGCCGGCGGCTCGACGCTGGAGGACGGCCCGGTGACCGAGGCGCCGATCGGCGAGTTCTGGCGCGCCATCACGCTCGACCTCTTCGGCACCTTCCTCGGCTGCCGCTTCGGCATCCCGGCGATCATCGCCTCGGGCGGCGGGGCGGTGATCAACATGGCGTCCATCGTGGCGCTGATGGGCTTCCCGGGGCGGGATTGCTACACGGCGGCCAAGGGCGGCGTCGCGGCGCTGACCCGCTCGCTCGCCGTCGAATACGCGGCGCAGCGGGTGCGGGTGAATGCCATCGCGCCCTGCGTCACCCTCACCCCAAGGGTCGAGCGGCTGCTGGCCGGCAACGCGGCGGCGCGGCAGGTGGCGGAGGGGCACCTGCTCGGTCTCGGCCAGCCGATGGACATGGCGCAGGCGGCGCTCTGGCTCGCCTCCGACGAGAGCCGGATCGTCACCGGCCAGGTGATCCCGGTCGATAGCGGGGCGGTGGCGGCATGATGCTGCCCGACGACCGGAGCGCCGAACTGGCCCACCATGCGAAGGAAGCAAGCATGACAAGCATTGGCTTCATCGGCCTCGGCCAGATGGGCGCGCCGATGGCGGCGCGGCTGCTCGGCCCGGATGTGGCGCTGCATGTCTTCGACCCGCGGCCGGAGGCGGTGGCGGGGCTCGCGGCGCAGGGCGCCATCGGCTGCGCCAGCGCGCGGGCCGTCGCCGATGCGGCGGAGATCGTCCTCGCCTGCCTGCCCAATGGCCAGGTCAGCGAGGCAGTCGCGGGCGAGGTCGCCGGTGGCGGCGCCGTCAAACTTTATGCCGAGATGTCCACCATCGGCCGCGCGATGGTCGAGGGCATCGCGGCGCGGCTCGCGGAGCGCGGCATCGCCGTGGTGGATGCGCCGATCAGCGGCGGCCCCTCGGGCGCGCGGGCGGGGACCCTCGCCATGCTCGCCGCTGGCGCGCCGGAGGCGGTGGCGCGGCTCAGGCCCTGGCAGGAGCGGATCGGGCGCGTGGTCTTCACCCTCGGCGAGCGGCCGGGGCAGGCGCAGGTGATGAAGCTCGTCAACAACCTGGTCTTCGCCGCCAACATGGTCGCCGGCTTCGAGGGGCTCGCCATGGGCGCCAAGGCGGGGCTCGACCCCGATACCATGCTGGCGATGCTGAATGCCGGGACGGGGCGCAGCGTCGTCACCGAGCGCGTGGCGGAGGAAGTGCTAGCGGGGCGCTTCGCCTTCGGCGCGGCGATCGCGGTGGTGGACAAGGATGTGAAGCTTGGCCTCGCCGAGGCGGCCTCGCTCGACGTGCCGATGTGGGCGATCGAGCAGGCGGCGCGGGTCTGGCGCTTCGCCGCCGGGCATGGGATGGCGGGGGAGGACATCTCGGCGCTGGCGCGGCTGGTGGAAGGCTGGGCGGGGGCGGAGATCAGGAGCCGGAAGGAGTGACGGCGGATGGCAAAGATCCACTACAAGATCGTCCAGCATGATGGCGGCTGGGCCTACAAGCTCGGCGATGTCTTCTCGGAGTCCTTCCCCACGCATGACGCGGCGATGCGGGCGGCGAAGCGCGTGGCGCAGGAGCAGCACATCCCCGGCAACGACGCCTACATCGAGTACCAGGACGAGACGGGCGAATGGCGCACCGAGTATTCGGCGGGCGGTGACCGGCCGGATGCGGATGTGACCGACTAGGCAGCCACCAGCGCTGCCAGCGCCGTGCGGACCTCGGCCACCTCCAGCGCCGCGAGGCGTGGGTGGCGGAGGACGGCCACGACGCGGCCGCGCGGGGCGCAGAGGGCCGGGTCGCTCTCCGGGCCGAACAGCGCGAGGGTCGGGCAGCCGGCGGCGGCGGCCAGGTGGGTCGGGCCGGTATCATTGCCGATGGCGAAGGCGGCGCGACGGGCGACGGCGCCGAGGCCGGCGAGGCTGGTGCGGCCGGTCAGGTCGATCACCGCCCCGGGCCGGGCGGCGGCGATGGCGGCGGCGAGCGGCGCCTCGGCCGGGCCGCCGATGACGGCGACGGGCAGGTCGAGGCCGGCGGCGAGCGCGGCGAAGCGCTCCACCGGCCAGCGCTTGCCGGGGCGGCCGGGCGAGGCGCCGGGGATCAGCAGGGCGAAGCGTGCCGGCAGGCCGAGGCTGGAAATGTCGTCATCCAGCCAATCCAGGGCGGGGGCGGGGAAGTCGGCGATGCCGGCCATCTCCAGCTGCTCGCGCTGGCGCTCGGCGGTGTGCATCAGGTCCCGTGCGGGGTTGGCATGGGGAAGGCTGGCGCCGGGGGCGATGCCGGACCATTCGGCGCCGCCGCCGACCATCAGCCGGTAGCGTGAGGAACGGGACGAAGTCTGCAGGTCATAGACCCGCCCGAAGCGGGCGGCGCGCAGGCGGCGGGCGAGGCGCCAGACGGCAGGCAGGTCGGTCCAGGCAGGACGGCCATCCTCCCAGATGCGGTCGAACCAGGGGCTGCGGCGCAGCAGGCCGGCATAGGGCGGCGTCGTCAGCAGGGTGACCTCGGCGCCCGGGTGATGGGCGCGGATCGCGGCGAAGGGGCCGAAGGCCTGCACCACGTCGCCGAGCGCGGCGAGCTTGATGACGAGGATCCGGCCGGCCGTCATGCCAATTCCCGGTAGACGGCGAGCGTCGCCGCCTGCATCGCGGCCGTGGTGTAGTGGGCGAGCACATGGGCGCGGGCGGCCTCGCCGACCGCGGCACGGCGGGCGAGCGGCAGGCCGAGCGCATGGCGGATGGCGCGGGCCAGGGCCTCCGGGTCGCAGGGGGGGACGCGCCAGCCGGTCTCGTTCTGCATCACCGTCTCGCGCGGGCCGCCGAGATCGGCGGCGATCACCGGGCGGGCCATGGCCTGGGCCTCGATCACCGTGCGGCCGAAGGCCTCGGGCTCGGTCGAGCAATGCAGGACGAGGTCGGCGAGCAGCAGGGCGGCCGGCACGTCCTCGACATGGCCGGCGAAGCGCAGCCGGTCACCGAGGCCGAGGCGGGCCGCCTCCGCCTCCAGCTCGCGGCGGTAGCGAGGGCCGTCGCCGACCAGCACGGCAATGGCCTCGGGCGGCAGGTGGGCCATGGCCCGGAGCAGCACCCCCTGCCCTTTCCAGCGGGTGATGCGGCCGGGGAGCATCAGCACCGGTCGGCCCTCCGGCAGGCGCCATTCGGCGCGAAGCGCGGCAAGGCGGCCGGGCGGGACCAGCGCCGGATCGAAGCTGCGGGGATCGACGCCACGGGGGATGATGCGGATGCGCGCCGGGTCGGTGCCGTGGCGCTCGCGGATATGGGCGGCGATGAAGTGGCTGATGGCGATGACACGCTCGCCCTTCGCCATGACCGAGTTGTAGAGCCGCTTGCCCGGGACGCCCTCGTTGTAGGTGCCGTGATAGGTGGTGACGAAGTGGGCGCCCGCCCGCCGCGCCGCCAGCATCGCCGACCAGGCGGGTGCGCGCGAGCGGGCATGGACGATGCCGACGCCTTCCGCCGCCGCCAGCCGGGCCAGGGCGCCGGCATTGCGGAGGATGCCCCAGGGCGCCTTGGTGCGCAGCGGCAGGGTGACGTGGGTGGCGCCGAGCCGTTCCAGCGGCCCGACCAGTGGGCCGCCGGCCGAGGCGACGAGGGCGCGGCCGCCGGCGGCGATGATGGCCTCGGCGATCTCGAGCGTGCCGCGCTCCACCCCGCCGGCGACGAGGCTCGGCAGCACTTGGAGGATGGGCGGCAGGCTCACGCGGCGATGGGGCTCGGCATGGCGAGGCCGGCGGCGGCGGCGCGGGCGGCGAGCGCGGGCGGGATGGAGGGGTGGAGGGCGACGCCCTGCGCCATTGCCTCCGCGCGGCGCTGCCAGGCGCGCTCGCCGGGGAGGCGGGGCGGTTGGCCGGCGGCGACGGGCGGGTTGGTGCGGACGGCCTCGGCGAGCCAGCCGCTCTCGCGAAGGAAGCCCTCCGCCCCGCCGAAGCGGGCCGGGTCGATCACCAGGACCAGGACATTGGCGCCCCAGCCGCTGGGCGCCTCGGCGCGGCCATGGCCGGCAAGGCCCGAGGTCAGCGCCTCGACCAGCAGCCCGAGGCCGAAGCCCTTGTGGCCGGCGGCCATGCCGCCCAGCGGCAGCAGGGTGCCGTCCTCGAAGAAAGCTTCCGGGTCGTCCGTGGGCTGGCCTTCGGCGGTGAGCAGGGCATCAAAGGGGAAGCGGGTACCCTCGGCGCGGCGCCGGGCGGTCATGCCGTTGGTGGTGATGGACATGGAGATGTCGATCATCACCGGCCCGTCCGGGCCGGGCCAGCCGGCGGCGAGCGGGTTCGGCGTGATGATGCGGCGGGTGCCGCCCCAGGGGGCGACGGAGGCCGTCGCCGGGTCGGAGGACCAGATCTGGGCGACGAGGCCGCGCTGCACCAGGCGCGGGAGGTAGGCGGCGAGGCAGCCGATATGATGGCAACGGCAGATGGCCACGGCCGAGAGGCCGTATTCCGCGGCACGGTCGGCGGCGAGGTCGCCGGCGCGGCGGACCAGCCAGGGACCGGGGAGCTTGCCGCCGTCCCAGGTCTCGACGACCGGGGTGCCGGAAAGGACCGTGGGCTCCCCCCTGCCCTGCATGTCGCCGCTGGCGAGGCCGTCGAGATAGGGCGGCAGCAGGGCGAGGCCGTGGGTGTCATGGCCCATCAGGTCGCCCTCGACCAGGATCTCGGCCACCACCCCGGCCCTGTCGGCATCCATGCCGCCGGCCGCGAAGAGGGCGGCGGCGAGGGTGGTGAGGTCGGCATGGGCGTAGCGGGTCATCGGAGGCCTCGGCGCGATGGAGGGGTGTTCCTCGGGCCGGCGGGGGGATTCGTCAAGGCGGGGGTAAGGCGGTTCAAAACCTCAGTCAGAGATGCCGCAACGTCTTGTTTTGGCTGCGCACCAAGAGGAAAATTGAATGTTTGAAGGATTTAGGCGGAGGTCCCTGGTTCGAGACCACGACCCAAGCTCTGACAATTTTCCTATACCAAACGAGCGGACGTCCTGTCCAGGAGTTCAGGCCGCCTCGCTCTGCAGAGCGGAGAGGAACGCCTTCAGTCCGCTCTGAAGTTCACGCTCCGTCTCGGTATCAGGGAAGACGAAGGCGAGTTGCAGCCCGTCGCTCATTCCAACAACGCGGCAGGCGACATCGGGCAGGCCATCGATCGTCAGACGCACCAGATCGCCGGATGCGACTGCGGCCCGGCTGTAGACCTTGGCGCCGCCGAGGGACAGGTTGGCGACCTGGCCGGCGACCGCTTCTCCACTGCCCGACGGCAGGACGGTGCAGCGACACCGCACCGGGATGCGCGGGTAGTGCCGCCGGTCGCCCTCCTCCAGGGTGGCGCGGACCAGGCCGACGAGCCGCCCCTGCAGCCCGTCGATCGCGGCCGCCACCTGGCCGGAGGTGCCATGCATCATCCCAATGGACATCCGGTTGTCGTCGAGCTTCGCCGCCGCGCCGACCACCTTGGCGGTCGCGGCCTGTGCCGCCCGCGAGGCATCCTCCGCCGCGCGGGCGACGCTGGCCGCGGTTTCCGCCTGGAGGGACATCGCCTGCTCGACGGTTGCGGAGATGCCGGCAAGATCGCGCACGCCGGCGAGGATTGTGTCGACGGCCTGGGTGGTCCGGGTGACGCGATCCAGCACCGCGGCGATCCGCTCGGCGATGGCGGCATTGGCCTTGGCGGCCTCCGCGGCAAGCTGCTTCACCTCGCCGGCGACGACGGCGAAGCCTTTGCCGGCCTCGCCTGCGCGCGCCGCCTCGATGGTCGCGTTCAACGCCAGGAGGTTGGTCTGGCCGGCAATTCCCGCAATCAGCCGGGTGACGGCATTGATCTCGCCGGCGGCGACCGAGAGCTCGGCGACTAGGCGCTGCGCCTCCTCGCCCCGCTCGGCCATGGCGCGGGAGGTGGCGGCAGCGCGCGACACCTCTCCGGTCAGGTCCTGCACGACCTTGAGGATCGCGTCGGTGGCCTCGGCGGCGATGGCGGCTTCGGCCGCGCCGCGCTCGCTGTCGCCGCGGGCGGCCTGCATCTGATGCTCGAGCTCCATGCCCGAGGTTTCGAGCTGGTCAAGCTCCGCCTGCAGGTCGCGCGCGGCGGCGTTGACCTCGGCGACCGCCTCGCCCGCCTCCGCCTCAATGCGCGTGGCCATCGCCTCGACCGCCGAAGTTCGGTCCGCGACGGGTGGGGGCGGCGCCGAAGTGGGCGCTGCCTCCGGTAAGGGCTGGGGCGGCGGCACAGGCTGACGGCAAAGCCGCAGCAGGCCGAATAGCCCGAGCGCCAGCAGGGGCAGGCCGAGCCAGGGAATGCTGCTGCCGAGAGCAAGGCCGCCAGGCGCGAGGCCGAGCGTCGCCAAGGTGAGGAAGAGGTGCGGGTGGAGCTTCATGCAGCAGCCTCCCAATCGGTGAGTTTACCAAGCTCGGATACGGGCAAGGCGGGGCCGCAATCGATGCGTACCGGCCGCTCGGGGGCGGAGAGGGCGCTGCGGCACCAAGCCTCCAGCTCGGCGGCAAGGCGCTGCGGCTCCGCCCCGGGGGCGGGGATGGCGAAGGCTTTCAACCTCGGTTCGGCCAGGCGGGAATCGAGCCGGACCACGCAATCGGCGACCAGCGGATGCTCGCGCAGGCGGGCGGCGATGCGGTCCGGGTAGACATTCACCCCGCCGACCTGCACGGCTCGGTCCTTGCGGCCATGCAGGTGGAACCCCCCCTGCTTGTCGAAGACGGCGTTATCGGGCAGCGGGACGGGTTGGCCGGTCTCGGCATCGACGATGCTGCCCGCCTCGCCAGGGCGCCACCAGGGCAGCAGGCGGAAGCTCTCCTCCGGCGCGATGCGGGTGGCGATGCCACCAGTTTCGGAACTGCCATAGACTTCCGTCACACGGCCGAAACCGACGCCGCGGAGCGCATGGTGGATCCCGGCGGGCAGCGGCGCGGTGGAGGAGACGGCCTCGACATCGGCGGGCAGGATGGCAGGGCCGATCGAGCGCAGCAGGCCCGAGAACCCTGTCGGGAAGCCGACCAGGAGATCGCCAGGCGCAACCTCCCGCAGCAACCGGCCAGGGGCGAGGGCGCGCGCATCCTGCACCGGCAGGCCGAGCAGGTCCGGCAGCAGGGCGGTGAAGAGGAAGCCATAGATATGGTGCGCAGGGACCAGGGCGAGGATGCGACGGCGGTCGGCGAAGCGCCCTGCCCAGTGGGCGCCCTCGGCCAGGAGGCGGGCGGCGGAATGTGTGCAGGGGCGGCGCTCGCCCGTGCTGCCGGAGGTCGTGACGGTAAGGCCCGAGACGCCCTCGGCGAGGGCGGCACGCACCACCTCGGCCCAGCCGGAAAGCGTATGGCGGGCCAGGAGGTAGTCCTCGATCCCTGTCTCATGCAGGTGGAAGAAGGCGTTGACGGCGGCGGCGCAGGTCAGGCGCTCGAGGCTGTCGAGCCCGAGGCCGGACTCGTCGAGCGCCAGGTCGGCGGGCCAGAGCGCGGCCTCCTCCGCCCGGATGCGGCGGCCGGCGGCGGTGAGCTCGGCGGCAAGCAGCGAGCGCAGGACGCGCAGCACGGCGCTTTCGGAGAGGTCGAGATGCTGTCGCGGCGTCATCATCGGCAGAGGATGCGCCCGCGTGCTGAATTTTGGGTAAATGCCGCGCGGGCGATGCCGGGACGGGCGTTTACCGGATTTTCAGAAGAAGCGTGGCAGAGAGGAGCCGCATCATCCACAGCAAGGGAATGGTCGGCATGGAGCTCATCAAGTTCGGGGCGGACAACCTCGAGAACCTGGTTGCGCAGGACCCGTCGCGGCTGAACCGCCTGCCCTTCGGTGCGGTCCTCGTCGATGCGAGCGGCAAGATCATGAAGTACAACAACGCCGAGGGCGAGATCACGGGACGCAAGCCGGAAGAGGTCGTCGGCAAGAACTTCTTCACGGATGTCGCACCTTGCACGCGCGGGCACCTCTTCCAAGGCAAGTTCCAGGAAGGCGTCACCAAGGGCCAGGTGAACACGATGTTCGAATACGTCTTCGACCACAACATGGCGCCCGCCAAGGTGCGGGTGCACATGAAGTCGGCTTCGGTGAAGGATGGCGTCTGGATCTTCGTGAAGCGGGTCTGAGCCTGGGTGGGTGGCGGCTCCCTTCAGGGAGCCGTCACGTGCAGGGGCGGGCGGCGACCGCTGTTCCATTGTCCGCCGATGGCCCGCTCAATCTGCGCCGCCAGTTGCAGCAACAGGCCGTCGTCGGCCTGCTTCGCCTGGGCCTGGATGCCGAGCGGCAGGCCGTTCTCCTGCTGGCCGAGCGGCATCGACAGGCCGGGGATGCCGCAGAGATTGGCGAGCGGCGTATAGGCGAAGTTGCGCCAAAGATTGCCGAACCAGTCATGGACATCCGGGTTGTCGGAGATCGTCAGGTATTCGGTGGTGCCGAGGCGGGGGGTGGGGAGCGCGGTGATCGGCGTCAGGATCACGTCCCACTCCTCGAAGAAGGCGCCGAAGGCGCGGGAGGTGGCGTTGAACGCCGCCTGCATCCGGGCGCGCTCGGTGTAGGTGGTGTGGAGCCCGGCCTCCCAGATGCGGATGTTCATCGGCTCGACCAAGTCCTCCGGCGGACGGTCGAAGCCGCGGGCGGCGATGAGGTTGGCCACCGTCTGGGCGAAGTTGGAGATGTAGCAGGTGGTCTGGGCCGCGAAGGCGGCGCGGAAATCGACCGCGGGCAGCGCCCAGTCGACATGGTGGCCAAGGCTTTCCAGCAGGCGGCCAGCCCGCTCCAGCTCGGCGACGAAATGCGGCGTGGCGCGGTAGTCGCCCCATTCATGGGAAAGGGCGATGCGCAGGGGCTTCGGGTCGCGCTGGATCAGCGAGGTGCAGGGCTCGGGCGCGGTCCAGTAGGGCATGAACTCGCCGGGGGCGCCGCCGCGGCAGTGGTCGAGGAAGGCCGCCGTGTCGCGCACGGTGCGGCTCTGGCAGCCCTGCGTCGAGACCAGGCTGCTGATGTCGGAGGCATAGGGGGCGGTGGAGAAGACGCCGCGCGAGGGTTTCAGCCCGAGGTTGCCGCAGGCGCCGGCGGGGATGCGGATGGAGCCGCCGCCATCGGTCGCGTGGCTCAGCGGCAGGACGCCGGCGGCGATCATGGCGCCGCAGCCGGCGGACGACCCGTTGGTGGTGTGCTCGAGGTTCCAGGGGTTGCGGGTGACGTAGACCGCCGGGTTCTCGGCGGAGGAGCAGCAGCCGAATTCGGGCGTCGTCGTACGGCCAATGATGTTGAGGCCGGCCTGACGGATGCGGGTGGTGAGGTAGGCATCCGCCGTCGGGCGGTTTCCGCGCATGAGGCGGGAGCCCATTTCCTGCAGCCGGCCGGCGATGGTGGGGCCGAGATCCTTCATCAGCCAGGGCACGCCGGCGAAGGGGCCGGCGAGGTCGGTGCCGCCGGTCGCAGGGTCGGCGACGGCATCCTCGAAGACCTCGACCACGGCAGCGAGGGTGGGGTTGAGGCGGGCGATGCCGGCGGCGGCCTGGGCGGCGAGGTCCCCGGGGGTCAGCTCGCCCTGGCGGACGAGGGCGGCGAGGCCCGTGGCGTCCTGTTGCGTCCACTCGTCCCAGCTCATGCTCAGCGTCATCGTCCGTGCCCCAACTCATGCCCCAGCGGGGACAGGGTAAGGCAAAGCCCGGGCCAGGGCGAATGGCGCAGCCTGTCGGGCGGATGTCAGGCTGCGGCCCCCAGGCTGTAGCGCTTGCTGACCCGGTCGATGGGGGTGCCGTCACGCAGGGGCACCGCATGGCTGATGGCGTGATCCTCGAAGCCCAGTCGCGCATAGAAGGCGAGGCCGCCGGCGTTGTCGGCGCGGATGGTCGCGTTGATGGCGGACAATCCCCGCTCCGCGGCGGCCCGCCGCGTTGCCGCGAAGAGCAGCGAGCCCGTTCCCCTCTGCACCCGCCCGACGCGGCTGAAGGTACCGATGTCGCCGACACCCTCCGGCATGTCGTCGGAGCGGAGAAGGGATTGAAAGCCCGCCAGGCTGCCGTCCTCCTCCTGGGCGACGAAGCAGCAGATCACGCCGGGGCCGGTCAGCAGGGCGCTGGCCAGGGCCTCGGGGGTGAAGGGCTCCTCCATGGCGGTCGTCCCGCCGCGCGAGATGATCGTGTTGAGCAGCTCGGCGAGGGCAAGGGCATCCCCCTCCCGCACTGGCCTGATCTCCATGTCGTGCCCTCCGCTGGACCCTGGCGCCGGCAGCACAAGGCTCGGTGCCGGGCGCGGCGTCAACTCCGCTTGGGGCAGCCTGTCAGCGGAGCGCGAGGCCGGTGGCCGGAGTCGTGCGCGCGGCGCGGAGGCGCTCGAGCCGCCTGTCGATGCCGGCCAGTTCGCGGTCGAGGGCAGCGTAGAACCGGTCGCCGAAATCGGCCATCTCCGGCGGCAGGGGGCGACGCTCCTCCCGCAGCCGGTGCAGGCGGGCGGCATACCAGTGGAGGTTGGGCTCCAGCGCGTGCTGGCGGGGCGTCGCCAGGATCTCGGCGAGCCAGTGGCGGTAGGGGCCGAGGGTCGGCTCGTCGTAGAAGACGAGGCCGAGTTCGGTCTCGTAGACCTCGTTCGCCGGCCAAGCGGGGGCGCTGAGGGCGATGGCGCCGGGGCGGACGGGCAGCGTGCCGAAATCCAGCACGGCGCGGCGGGCGGCGGGGTCCGCGAAGGCGGCTTCCGGGCTGAGCAGCGCAGCGTCGTTGCCGCGGCGCATGAGGTTGACGAACTCGTTCTTCGGCACCGGGAAGTCGAGGATGGCGAGCGGCAGCGGCCTGTGCGTCGGCCAGCGGCGCCAGAATCCGGCGGCGGCGAGGGCGTTGTGCGCCAGGTGGATGCAGTTGTCCTGGAAGAGCGACCAGTGGAATTCACGCTCGCCGCGGCGGTAGGGCGCGTTCTCGGCGTTGAGGAAGGCGATCATCGAGAGCATCTGCGCCCGCGTCATCGGCACCCGCGCGCAGTACCGGCCGCGGCCGAGGCCGACGGCATAGTCGGTGGCGATGGACACCTCGTATTTCGCCATCTCGGGCGGCAGGCCGGGCGGCGCCTTGGTCATGGCCGCGTCATGGAAAGCGATGCCGTCATAGAGGCCGAGGCTGCGGGCCTCGGCCAGGACCTCGGCATAGCGGGCGCGGGTCAGCGTCTCGCCGTGGCGGAGATTGCCCTCGAAGAAGAAGTCGCGGCCGGGGATGGCGACCCATTTGGCGTTGCGGAAATGCGCGTTCATCGAGAGGCCGACGCCCCCTTCCAGCCCGGCGCCGGGCGTGTCGCAGGGGATGAGGGTGCCGTCGGGGCCGCGGCAGGCGCCGTTGAGGTAGAGCACCGCATGGCCGCCGATATCGCCCCGGATCTCGGCGCCGAAGCCGGGGCGCTTCCTGATCTGGGACAGGGCGCAGAACTCGGCGTACCAGGGGAAGGCGGCGGCGTAGCCGGCTTCCGGGTCGGCGATGCCGGGGCGGGTGAAGTCGACCGTGCCGCAGGCGGCGAGGCTCAGCGAGAACAGGATGGCGGCCAGGAGGGCGAACAGGCGGCGCAGATATTCGGACATCGGTCCTTCGACTGTCGGTTGAGCGTGGCCGAAACGCTGCCGTGTCGTTCGGGTTGCGGGCCGGACGGTGACAGGCGCGTCAGGCAGAGGCCGGGCAGCGGGGCCGTGTGTGTCACGCCCCCCTGCCTACCCATGCACCCCGGCGGCAAAGACTTGCAGGGCGTGGGTTCCGGCCCGTTGCGCGGGTGGGGCTTCGCGTCGGCGCCGGGACGGCTAGACTGGCCGGCAATCAGGGAGAGGATGAATGATGCGCCTGGACAACACGGCCCTGCCGCAGGACTGGCCGAACGGGGCCTATGCGGCGCGGATCATGACGGCGGAGGGGCCGAGCGCCATCGGCCTGCTCAACGGCGCGGCCTTCGACATGACGCCGGCCTTCGGCACGGTGAGCGCCTGGCTGAACGAGGCGGACCCGGTGGCGGCGATCCGCAACCGCGGCGTGCCGGTGCCGCTCGACCTGCCGGCGGTGCTTGCCAACAGCCACCATGCGGCGCGGGACGCGGCGAAGCCGTGGCTGCTGGCGCCGGTCGACCTGCAGGCGGTGAAGGCCTGCGGCGTGACCTATGTGCGGAGCATGCTGGAGCGGGTGATCGAGGAGCGCTGCCGCGGCGATGCGAGCCAGGCGGAGGCGGTGCGGGCCGAGGTGCGGGGGATCATCGGCGACGAGCTCTCCGCCGTCAGGCCGGGCAGCGCGGAGGCGATGCGGCTGAAGGCGGCGCTGGTCGAGCGCGGATGGTGGAGCCAGTATCTCGAGGTCGGCATCGGGCCGGATGCGGAAATCTTCAGCAAGTGCCAGCCGATGGCGTCCGTCGGCGTGGGCGCGAAGATCGGCGTCCATCCGACAAGCGAGTGGAGCAACCCGGAGCCCGAGGTGGTGCTGGCGGTCAATGCGCGCGGGGCAATTCTCGGCGCGATGCTCGGCAACGACGTGAACCTGCGCGACGTCGAGGGGCGCTCGGCGCTGCTGCTCGGCCGCGCCAAGGACAACAACGCGGCCTGCGCGCTCGGGCCGGTGCTGCGGCTGTTCGATGGCGGGTTCACGCTGGAGGATGTCAGGCGGGCGGAGATCGCGCTGACCATCGAGGGGCGGGACGGCTTCCGGCTCGAGGAGACGGGGGCAGTCGGCTCGATCAGCCGCGACCCGACGGAGGTGGTCGACCAGCTGATCGGGCCGCATCACCAGTACCCCGATGGCGCGGTGCTGTTCCTCGGCACGCCCTTCTCGCCGAGCAAGGACCGTGGCGTCGCGGGCCAGGGCTTCACCCATCATCCGGGCGACGTGGTGCGGATCGCCTCGGCGCGGCTCGGGGCGCTGGTCAACGAGGTGGACCGGACGGATGCCTGCCCGCCCTGGACCTTCGGCGCTGGCGCGCTGATGGGGAACTTGGCGCGGCGCGGGTTGCCGCGGGCGTGAGGGAGGAGAGCGGGCGGCTCGACCGCGGGGACGGGGTGGAGCTGGCCTGGCGGCGCGTCGCCGGGTGTGGCCCCGGCGTTGTCTTCCTCGGCGGGTTTCGCAGCGACATGACGGGGACGAAGGCGGAGGACCTCGCCGCCTTCTGCGCGGAGACGGGGCGGGCCTTCCTGCGCTTCGACTATTCGGGGCATGGGGCGAGCGGGGGCGCGTTCGAAGCCGGGAGCATCGGGCGCTGGGCGGCGGATGCGGAGGCCGCGATCGGGGCGCTCACCACCGGGCCGCAGGTACTGGTCGGATCGTCGATGGGCGGGTGGATCAGCCTGCTGCTGATGCGGCGGCGGCCAGAGATGGTGGCGGGGTTTGTCGGCATCGCGGCGGCGCCAGACTTCACCCTGCGGATCGAGGCGGCACTGACGGTGGAGGCGCGGGCGGCGCTCGAACGAGAGGGGGTGTGGCATCGGCCAAGTGCCTATGGCGACCCCTACCCCATCACGCGGGGGCTGCTGGAGGATGGGCGCAGGCAGATGGTGCTGGACCGGGCGCTGGAGTTCGAGGGGCCGGTGCGGCTGTTGCAGGGGCAGCAGGACCCGGATGTGCCGTGGGACACGGCGCTACGGATCGCGGAGGCGGTGACGGGCGGGGATGTGCAGGTGGTGCTGGTGAAGGACGGGGATCACCGGCTGTCGCGGGCGGAGGATTTGCGGGTGTTGCGGCGGGTGGTGGAGGAGGTCATGGCGAGTCCTGGGTGATGATCGCTGCCCTTCCTTGGAGTGCGCGCCGGCCGAGGATGGCGGTTCCCAGCCCGAAGGGTTTGCGCCCGCGATGGCGCGCATTTTGTTGCCCTCCGAAACATCATTGCGAATGCGTCCGATACTTCTTCACTCGCTGAACCGGACATGTAGTATGTCCGGAACGAGTTGGAGATGCCTCGTGAGTATATCGGCGACACATAACCTCGGACGTCATGTGGTCCGCACGATGAGGACCGCATCTGGATATCGGGGGCGAGCGATCCTCGGACCAGGGGATTTCGTGGATGCCGCGGGTGAGACACTCCAGGACGTGCTGGCGACCGTCGAGCGCGCTTTGGCCGAGCGGATGGCGGCGGCGAAAGCAGCGCGGGTGGATGGGGTTCCGACCGCCGATGAGTTTCTCGACGCACTCCATCAGCTTGAGCGGAGGAAAGAATTCGGCAAGCACCATAAAGCGATGCTTGCAGCCCTGCACAAGGCTTCGGAACGGAGCCTGACCGCCGGTGAACTCGCGGAGGCGCCGGGATGGAACAGCTACGGGCCTGCGAATGCCCATCTCGGCAGTTTCGCCAGGGAGCTGTCGCTTGAGCTGGGCTACCAGCCTGTCAAGGCAGACTCCCGGGACCCGTCCGCATGGACCTACACCCTGGCGACGGCGGCGCCCGACCGCAGCTCGGAGGATCATTTCCGCTGGCGGATGCGGCCGGAATTTGCCGAGGCCTTTGAGCGCTTCCAGAACGGAGGTTCGGCATCCGGACGACCGTCCCCCACCCGAACCCGGTAGGCGAAGCTTGGGTGTCGCTCCGGTTGGCTCGCCCGACCCGGCTTCGACGGGCCGCTGGCCCATTCGGGATGCGCCACCTGTCCCGCACAAGCGCTACAATGGCTTCGGAGGTTCCTCATGGGCGTGGTTCAGCTACCCAATGAGTTGCAGCGCGTAATCGAGCAACAAGTCGCCGAGGGCAGGGCCGCCAGCCCGTCCGCCTTCCTGGAAGAGGCCGTGATGCGCCTTGCGGACGAACCCACGGCGGAGGACGAGGCGCTCCGGTAGACCGTCGAGTCCGGTTCGACGGATATCGAGGCCGGTCACTATCGAACGGTAGCGACGCCGGATGACGAGCGGCGGCTGCGAGAGGAGATGATGGCACGCCTCCGGTCCCGCCTGCCTGCCAGCGAGTAGTGGCCTATCGTCTCACCAGGACGGCGGAACAGCAGATCGACGCCCTTCTTCCCGACAGCGCGCGCTACCATGGCCTGGAGGCCGCGGACCGGTATGGCTATCTGATCCTGACGGTCATGGCGGCCCTCGGCGAGGAGCCGCTCATGACAGGCTCGGTCGAAGTGGCCCGCCTCCCGGGCATCCGTGCCTCTCCGACCCGCCTCGGCCGGCGGCGCGCCGATCCCGCACGGCGTGTCGCCAATCCCCGGCACCTCGTCATCTACCGTCTGGCAGCAGACGGCATGGTCGAGATCCTGGGTCTGGTTCACGATCGCATGGTGCTCTCCCGTGCTGCTCGTAGGAACGTCCGGGAAGCCGACCAAGGCTGAGAGGTGCAGGAGGCTGCTGAGGCGGCTAACGACCTTGCCCTCTCTCAACCTTCGCCGCGCAAGATAGCCGCCAAGCCCTTGCGGTAGGTCGGGTAGCGCCAAGTGATGCCGAGCGCGGCCTTGGTCGCGGCATTCGCCACGCGTCGGTTCTCGGCCCAGAAGCTGCGGCCCATGGGGGACATGGTGCGGGCGGCTTCCTCGTAGGGCACGGCGGGCGGCGGGGAGAGGCCGAGGAGGCGGGCGGCTTCCTCCGTCACCAGGGCGCTTTCGGCGGGTTCGTCATCGACCAGATGAAGGATGCGCACGCCGGGCGGCGGGGATTGCCGGAGGGCGGCGGCGACGGCCTGTGCGATGTCGTCGCGGTGGATGCGGCTGAAGGCGTGGCCGGGCTTCAGCGTGCGGCGGGCGGTGCCGGCCCGCATCTCCTCGATGGCACTGCGGCCGGGGCCGTAGATGCCGCCCACCCGGAAGATGTCGAGGGCGCGGCCGGTGCTGGCCGCGCGCCAGGCGTCTTCCGCGTCGAGGCGACGGCGGCTGCGGTCCTGGCCGGGGGCCGGGGGCGTCGCCTCGTCCACCCAGGCGCCGGCTCGGTCGCCATAGATGCCGGTGGTGGAAAGGTAGCCGATCCAGCGGAGGGCGGGGGCGGCGGCTAGGGCATCGGTGTGGGTGGCGAGGACGGGGTCGCCCCCCTCCCCCGGCGCGGCGGTGACGAGGAGGTGGGTGGCCTGCGCCAGGGCCTCGCCGGCCGTGGCGAAGGAGATCACGCCGGGGCCTGAAGCGGTGCGGCTGGTGCCGGTGACGCGGAAGCCGAGCCGCGACGCCTCGCGCGCGACAGCCTTGCCGGTGTAGCCGAGGCCGGCGATCAGGAGATGGGGCGGGGTCGGTTCGGTCATGTGGCTTATCTGGCGTGGCTGGGGGCGGGCGGCTAGACTACGCAATGTGAAGCCTGCCTCTCCCGTTCTCCTGGCCCTGACGGCCGCCGCCCTGGTGGCGGGTGCGGGCGGCGTCGGCTGGGTCGCCCTGCGGGCGCCGGCCGAGGCGGAGGCGGCGAGCGATCCCCTCCCCCTGCCGCCGGATGTGCCGCGCCTCGCCGAGGGGCCGGATTACGAACGGTGCCTCGGTCTGGTGCGGACCGACCCGGACGCGGCGCGGAATTTCGCCGAGAGCTGGGAGATCGGCGGCGGTGGCGAGGGGGCGCGGCACTGCGGCGCCCTCGCCCTGCTGGCTGCGGACGAGCCGGAGCGAGCGGCGGAGCGGCTGGAGGGGCTCGCCCGGGCGAGCCGGGCGAGTGCGGCGACGCGGGCCTCGGTCTTCGCCCAGGCGGGGCAGGCCTGGATGATGGCGGGCGAGACCGGGCGGGCCTATGGAGCCGCCACCATGGGGCTGACGCTGGCGCCGGACGATGCGGACCTGATGCTCGACAGGGCCGTCGCGCTCGGGACGCTCAGGCGCTACGCGGATGCGATGGACGACCTGAACCGGATCGTCGTGCTCGATCCGCAGCGGGCAGAGGCCTGGGTGTTCCGGGCGGCGGCGAACCGGCATCTCGACCGGGTGGACCAGGCGGCGGAGGATATCGGGCGGGCGATCGCCCTCACGCCCGATAGTGCGGAGGCGCTGCTGGAACGGGGGATCATCCGCCAGCTCAAGGGCGACACCGCCGGAGCGAAGGCGGACTGGCAGCGGGCGGTTTCGCTCGCACCTGACAGCCCCACCGCCGACCTGGCGCAGCAGAATCTGGCGCTTAACGAGGCGGGGCCGCAGCGGCGCTGAGGGCCGTTCGGCCTGTTCGTTCACAGGGGTTGGAGCGGCATCGCCAGCGGGACCGCGGCGCATTCCAATTATTCCGATTTGTGTCAGAAGGGCTTCGACAGTCGCGGCCAAGCATTCCTGTCACTATTTCACCCGCCGCGCGAACAGGACAGGGTAATGTTCGACTTCCCGGCGACGACGGCACGCTCACGCTATTTGGATGGTTTCCTGGTTTTTGTTGTCCTGTTCGGGGCGGCATTGCGGGTGCTTCCCTTTGCAGAGGGGCGTCCTCTTTGGCACGACGAAGCGATGATTGCGCTGAACCTGTTCCGGCGCTCCTATCAGGACCTGCTGCTGCCGCTCGACTACGACCAGTCGGCGCCGCTGCTGTGGCTGTTCGGCACCAAATTCGTCATCGGCTTGTTCGGGCCAGGAGAGATGGCGCTGCGGCTGATCCCGTTGCTGGCCGGGATCGGCTCGCTCGTGCTGTTCGCGCTGACGGTGCGGCGGAGCCTCGACGGCGTCGGGGCGGCGCTGGCGGTGACGCTGTTCGCCATCGCCATGCCGTTGGTCTACTACGCGGCGGAGGCGAAGCAGTATGCGACCGACGTACTGGTCGTCAGCCTGTTCCTCTGGCTGCTGGCGGGGCGCGGGCAGGGCCTCCTGCGGAGCTGGGGTGGGGTGGCGCTGCTGGCGGGGGCGGGGGCGGTCTCGGTGCTGCTGAGCCTCTCGGCCGTCTTCGTGCTGTTCGGCGCGGGACTTGCCCTGGCGGTGCGGCCGCTGCAGGAGCGGGATGGCCGGGCGGTGCTGCGCCTGGCCTGCATCGGCGCCGTCTGGCTGCTCTGCTTCGGCGCCGTCTCCTACCTGGCGACAAGCGATTCCGGAACCTTGGTCGCGGCGATGCGACGGTATTGGAGCGAATGGTTCATCCCGCCGGCGCTGTTCATCCCCTCGCGTTTCATTGCCGCGGTGCGGATCATGCTGCAGGTGCCCGAGGGGATGGGCTTCCCTGCCTCGAGCGTGATGCTGCTGCTGCTCTTCGCCGCGCTCGGCCTCTACGATATCTGGCAGCGCTCGCGGGTGCTGGTGCTGTTCCTCGCGCTGACCCTGCTCGGGACGGTGGCGGCCTCGATGGCGCAGTTCTACCCGATGACGGCGCGGTTCGTGCTGTTCCTGGCGCCGGGGCTGATCTACGTGCTCGCGGCCGGGGTGTCATTCACCCTGCGCATGGTGCCGCGGCTGCGCTGGCCGGTGGCGGGCGTCGTCGCGCTGCTGCTCGGGCTCATGGGGTTTGAGACGGCGGCGCATTTGCGGATCACGCCGGCCTTCGCGCGGGAGGAAATCGACCGGAGCATCGCCGACGTGGTGCGGAGAAAGCAGCCGGACGACCTCGTCTATGTCTATTACGCGGCGGTGCCGGCGTTCCAGATCTACGGCAAGGCGCTGGCAGCAGCGCCCGGCGGCGTGGTTTATGGCCGGGACATGCGGTCAGACTGGAGCTACATGCTGGCCGACATGCTCCGTATCTGCGGCCGGCGGGTCTGGTTCCTCTGGTCGCACCCGATCGACCGCAACGGGGTGGATGACGTCCGGTTCTTCGAATTCGTCGCCGGCAAGCTGGGGCAGGTGGTGGAGCGGAACATTTCCCGCGAGGCAGGCGCCGTCCTCATCGACCTCACGGAGGCGGGGCGCTGCGATGCGATGCGCATCGAGGAGCCCCAACGGCCCTGGGTGCCGGGCCATCCGGGGTTCCGGCCCCTGCCGCCGCTTCCGGGCGAATCATGATCCGCGATCCCGTGATCGTGGATCATGATTCGCGCCTCCGGCCGTTCCGGCCATTGGCGATCGTGCTCTAGCCGAAGGCTATGAGTTGGCGGACCGCCTCGCCGGATTTGAGGCGGGCGAAGCCAGTGTTGATTTCGTCCAGCTTGAGCGTGCCGCTGATCAGGTGGTCAAGATGCAGCCGGCCCTGCTGCCAGAGCTTCAGCAGGCGCGGCATGTCGACGCGGAAGTGGTTGGAGCCCATGGAGGAGCCCTGGATCTTCCGCTCACGCAGGAAGTCGAAGCCGTGCAGCTCGATCTTCACGCCGAAGGGCACCATGCCGATGATGGTCGCGGTGCCGCCGGGGCGTAGCATGCTGAAGCTCTGCTCGGCGGTCGCCTTCATGCCGAGCGCCTCGAAGCTGTAGTGGACGCCGCCGCCGGTGAGGTCCCTCACCTGCTGCACCGGGTCGTCGTTCCCGACGAGGATGGTGTCGGTGGCACCCATGATGCGGGCGAGGTCGAGCTTCGACTGCAGCCGGTCGATGGCGACGATGCGCGAGGCGCCGGCGAGCGCCGCGCCGTTCACCGCCGAGAGGCCGACGCCGCCGCAGCCGATGACGGCGACGGTGGAGCCGGCCTCGATCCGCGCGGTGTTGAAGACGGCGCCGACGCCGGTGATGACGCCGCAGCCAACGAGCGTCGCGCGGTCGAGCGGGATGTCTGGGTCGATCTTCACCAAGGCGTTCTCGTGGACGACCATCTGCTCGGCGAAGGCGCTGAGGTTGAGGAACTGGTTCATCACCTCGCCGCCCTTCCAGGACAGGCGGCGGGACTGGCCGGGGACCATCTTCACCTCGGTGTTCTCGCAGAGCACCGTATGGCCGGTGGTGCATTGCGAGCAGGCGCCGCAGAAGACCGAGAGGCAGCCGATGACGTGGTCGCCGGGCTTCAGGTAGGTGACGTCGGAGCCGACGGCCTCGACGACGCCGGCGACCTCGTGGCCGGGGACGGTCGGCAGGGGGTGGGGGTAGAGGCCTTCGATGAAATGCAGGTCGGAGTGGCAGAGCCCGGCATAGGCGGTGCGGACCAGCACCTCGCGCGCCTTGGGCTTCTGCAGCGTGACCTCCTCGATGGTGAGCGGCTGGTTCACCTCGTGCAGGACGGCGGCCTTCATGGCGGGTTCCTCCCCTCTTGGACCCCTGGACGATACCACTTAGGCTTCATCATACCAGAGCGGGAGGAACGCCGGATGGAGCTGTTGCAGGAGCGCGCCGAGGGCGTGCTGTGGCTCACCATGAACCGGCCGGAGGTGCTGAACGCCCTCGGCGGCAACATGATGTGGGATCTGCTCACCGCGCTGACCGAGGCGGCGACGGACCCGGAGATCGGCTGCGTGGTGCTGACCGGGGCGGGGCGCGGCTTCTCCGCGGGCGGCGACATGAAGGCAAGGGCGACGGGGGCGAAGCCGCCGCCTGCCACCCCGGAGGCGGGTGCTGACGAGCTACGGAGCCGGATGGAGTGCTCGCGGCTGCTGCATGAGATGCCCAAACCCACCATCGCCATGGTGAACGGCGTCGCGGCGGGCGCGGGGATGTCCCTCGCCCTGGCCTGCGACATGCGCATCGCGGGGACGAGTGCGCGGATGACGACGGCCTTCGCCAATATGGGCTTCTCGGGGGATTTCGGCGGGCACTACTTCCTGGCGAAGCTGGTGGGGCCGGCCAAGGCGCGGGAGCTGTACTTCACCGGCGCCAAGCTCGATTCCGCGCAGATGGAGAAGCTTGGGCTGGTCAACCGGCTGGTGCCGGACGAGCAGTTGCGGGCGGAGACGGAGAAGCTGGCGCGGCAGCTCGGCCAGGGGCCGCGCGTCGCCTGGCGCTACATGAAGCGCAACATGAAGGTGGCCGAGGAAGGCACGCTCGCCGAGGCGCTGGATGCCGAGGCGATCGGCATGATGCGGACGCGGGAGACGGAGGACCATCAGGAGGCGCTGCGGGCCTTCATGGAGAAGCGGCCGCCGCGGTTCCAGGGGAAGTAGGTGGAGAGGGGGCCGGAGCCCCCTCCCCTGTTCAGAAGCGGAGCGGGACGGCCTGCACGACCAGCGGCAGGCCGCGGACTTCTGCCAGCACCGGCTCCGGGATCGGCCCGTCGAGCGAGACGAGGCAGATGGCATCGCCCCCCTGGGCCGCGCGGCCCAGGTGGAAGGTGGCGATGTTGATGCCGGCATTGGCCAGCGTCATGCCGAAGCGGCCGATGAAGCCGGGCTTGTCCTGGTTGGTGACGTAGAGCATGTCCGGCGCGAAATCGGCCTCGACGGCAATGCCCTTGATCTCGACCAGGCGGGGCTTGGCATCGCCGACCAGCGTGCCGGCGACGCTGCGGGTGCGGCCCTCCGTCACCACCGTGACGCGGAGCAGCGTGGCGTAGTCGCCACGGCGCTCGTGCACGGTCTCGGCGACCTCCATGCCGCGCTCCTTCGCCACCACCGGCGCGTTCACCATGTTGACCGCGCCCATTAGCGGGGTCAGCACGCCGGCCAGCGCCGCCGCCGTCAGCGGGCGGCGGTTGAGCTCGGCGACGTGGCCCTCGTATTCGACGCGGATGGAGTGGATGGCGTCGTCCTGCGCCGCCGTGAGCTGCCCGGCCATGGCGCCGAGCAGGCGGGCGAGCTCCATGTAGGGCTTGAGGCGGGGGGCCTCCTCCGCCGTCACGCTCGGCATGTTGATGGCGTTGGAGACGGCGCCGGTCAGCAGGTAGTCGGCCATCTGGTCGGCGACCTGCAGGGCGACGTTCTCCTGCGCCTCGGCGGTGGCGGCGCCGAGATGCGGGGTGCAGACGACGTTTTCCAGGGCGAAGAGCGGGCTCTCCGTCGCGGGCTCGGTCTCGAAGACGTCGAGGGCGGCGCCGGCGACATGGCCGGTTTGCAGCGCCTCGGCGAGGGCCTGCTCATCGACCAGGCCGCCGCGGGCGCAGTTGACGATGCGGACGCCTTTCTTGAGCTTGGCGATGTTCTGGCGGCTGAGGATGTTGCGCGTCTGCTCGGTCAGCGGCGTGTGCAGCGTGACGATGTCGGCGCGTTCCAGCAGCTCGTTCAGCTCGACCTTCTCGACGCCCAATTCGACGGCGCGCTTCTCAGAGAGGAAGGGGTCGAAGGCGACGACCTTCATCTTCAGCCCGACGGCGCGGTCGGCGACGATGGAGCCGATATTGCCGCAGCCGACGAGGCCGAGCGTCTTGCCGAAGAGCTCGACGCCCATGAAGCGGTTCTTCTCCCACTTGCCCGATTTGGTGGAGGCCGAAGCCTCCGGAATCTGGCGGGCAAGGGCGAACATCATCGCAATCGCATGTTCGGCGGTGGTGATGGCGTTGCCGTAGGGCGTGTTCATCACCACGACGCCGCGGGCCGTCGCGCTCGTCACATCGACATTGTCGACGCCGATGCCGGCGCGGCCGACGACCTTGAGGTTGGGCGCGGCGTCGAGCAGCTCGCGCGTCACCTTGGTCGCGCTGCGGACGGCGAGGCCGTCATAGGGCGCGATGATGGCGCGCAGCTCGGCGGGGGAAAGGCCGGGCCTGAAATCGACCTCGATGCCGCGGCGGCGGAAGATCTCGACCGAGGCGGGCGAGAGCTTGTCGGAGATGAGAACCTTGGGCATCAGGCGGCGGCCTTCTGCTGCTCGGCCTCGACCTGCGCGAAGGCCCAGTCGAGCCAGGGGAGCAGGGCCTCGATATCCGAGGTCTCGACGGTGGCGCCGCCCCAGATGCGGAGGCCGGGCGGGGCGTCGCGGTAGGCGGCGGCGTCGAGGGCGACGCCCTCCTTGTCGAGCAGGGTGGCGAGGGACTTCGCCGCCTTGGCCTGGGCCTCCGCATCGAGGGCGGTGAACCAGGGGGCCACGATCTTCAGGCAGATGGAGGTGCAGGAGCGCGTCGCCACGTCTTCCGCCAGGAAGTCCACCCAGGGGGTGCGGGCGACCCAGGCGGCGATGGCGGCGAGGTTGGCCTCGGAGCGGGCGATCAGCGCGGGCAGGCCGCCGATCCCCTCGGCCCAGCGCAGGCCGTCCAGCGCGTCCTCGACGGCGAGCATAGAGGGGGTGTTGATGGTCTCGCCCTTGAAGATGCCCTCGTTCAGCTTGCCGTCCTTGGTCATGCGGAAGATCTTCGGCATGGGCCAGGCGGGCTTGTGGGACTCAAGCCGCTCGACGGCGCGGGGGCTGAGCGCCAGCATGCCGTGGGCGGCCTCGCCGCCGAGGACCTTCTGCCAGGACCAGGTGACGACATCGAGCTTCGACCAGGGGAGGTCCATGGCGAAGGCGGCGCTGGTCGCATCGCAGATGGCGAGGCCGTGGCGGTCGGGCGCGATCCAGTCGGCGTTGGGGAGGCGGACGCCGCTGGTGGTGCCGTTCCAGACGAAGACGAGGTCGCGCGTCGCATCCACCGAGGCGAGGTCGGGAAGCTGGCCGTAGGGGGCAGAGATCACGCGGGCATCGGGCAGCTTGAGCTGCTTGATGACATCCGTGCCCCAGTCCTTGGAGAAGCTCTCCCAGGCCAGGACATCGACGCCGCGAGTGCCGAGCAGGGACCAGAGGGCCATCTCCACCGCGCCGGTGTCGGAGGCGGGGACGATGCCGAGGCGCCAGCCCTCCGGCATGCCGAGGATCGCTTTGCTGCGGGTGATGACCTCGGCGAGGCGGGCCTTGGGGCCGGCGGCGCGGTGGCTGCGGCCGAGATAGGCGCCGGCGAGAGCTTCGAGCGACCAGCCGGGGCGCTTGGCGCAGGGGCCGGAGGAGAATTGAGGATTCTGCGGACGGAGTCCGGGCTTGGTGGCGCTTGCCATGATGCAGCTCCCTTCCAGAAGCGGATGCGCCCCGGTGGGGGGGCGTGGCCCACTGCAAGGGGTAGATCAGGCCAGCAGCGAGAGCAAGGGGCTCGACGTGCCGCCGGAGGCGCTGCCGGCGGCGCTGATGACATAGCGCTCGGCGAGCTTCTGCAGCGCCTTCGGGTCGTTGAGGTCGGCGAGCTTCAGGCGGGAGGTGATGGCGGTCGCCTGGGTCTCGATCGGCTGCACGACGATGGAGCTGGGCAGGCCGAGCGCGCCGGTGACGACGCGGCGCAGCACCGTGTTGCCGAGGATGTTGTAGACGTTGGTCTGGCCCTTGGCGTTCTGCAGGAAGTAGAGCGCGTCGGAGATGCCGGCATTCCGGTCGTCGAGGCCGGTGCGGTACTGGTACTCGACGAAGCCGTCCATCATCTGCTGCTGGACCTTGGGGTCCTTCAGCCCGGCAAGACCCTTGGCCTTGAGGTCGAGCGTCTTGGCCGCCGTGGTGAAGCGCTTGTCGAGGCTGGCGAGCAGGCCCTTGGGGTCCTTCGGGTCGGCGGTAAGCGCCTTCTGGACGAGGCCTGGATAGGCCGCCTGGTCGGCGAGGCCGAGGGCGGGGAGCAGGACGTTCAGCACGCGCGGATCCTGCAGGGCGGTCTTTACGTCGCGGGCCTTGCTGATGGCAGCCTGGAACTGCTTCAGCGCGGTGATGGTGACCGGGTCCTTCTTCTCCCGGGCGACGCCCTTGGCGGTGGCGCCGGCGGCCTGGGCGGCCTTCAGCGCGGCGAGGCTCGAAGCCGCGTCGCCGGTATTGGCGGAGCCGGTGTCGGCGCTGCCGAGCAGCGTCGACACCAGGGAAGCAGTGACCTGCATGGCGGCAGCAGTCTGGCAGGCGCGGGTTAAGATGCGGTTGCGGTCAGGCGTAGCGGCGAAGGCGCCGGCCCGGCAGCAGGTCGTAGGGCGGCTGCCAGCCCGGCAGGGCGGCGATGCGCTGCAGCCAGGCCTGCACCGCGGGGTGGTCCTTGGCGAGGTCGTAGCCGGCCTCCTCCTTCGGGAAGAGCAGGTAGCCGCAGAGCGACAGGTCGGCGACGGTCGCCGCGTCGCCGGCGATGAACGGGCGGCCCGCGACCTCGCCGCCGAGGATGCCGAGGAAGTCGTCCACCCGGCCGCGCAGATAGGCCTGGACCTGCGGGTCGGGGTCGGGGGTGAAGGCGCGGCGGTAGCGATAGGCGGCCATGAAGCCGCTGAGCTTCTGGTTGTCCCAGAACAGCCAGCGCAGCACCTCGAAGCGCTCGCGTTCGTCGCGGCCGCCGAAGCGGCCGTAGCGCTCGGCGAGGCGGAGCAGGATCGGCCCGGTCTGCGTCAGGCGGGCGCCGTCTTCCTCCAGCACGGGGATCTCGCCCATCGGGTTGACGCTCGCCCGCCAGGCGGGGCTGCGGGTCACGCCGCCGCCGAAGTCGGTCCAGACCGGGTCGAAGGTCTGGCCGCACAGGGCGAGCATCAGCGCGAGCTTGTAGCTGTTGCCGGACTCCGGGAAGTAGTGCAGCCGGTAGCGGGTCATCGGCGATCCTTCCTGTGCGACGCGCAGATTGCGAGGCTAGGCGGGCGCCGGGGACGGGACCATTCAGTTCTCGGCGCCAAGGCTTGCGCCGCGTGCAAGGCCGGCGCTGGCGGCGAAGGCGCCGGCTTCCTCCCTCAGCCATTCCCGGAACGCGGCGAGGCCGCGGTCCCGCGGGCCGCGCCCCGGGCGGCTGACCAGGTGGAACTGCCGGGACAGACGCAGCGGGGCGGGCAGCAGCGGGCGGAGGCGTCCGCCGGCGAGATAGGGTTGCACCACGCTGTCCAGCCCGAGGGCCACGCCCATGCCGGCGGCCGCGGCCTCGTAGACGAGCTGCAGATTGTCGAAGCGGCGGCCCCCCGCGGGCGCCGGCGCGACCCCGGCGGCGGCGAACCAGTCCTGCCAAAACTCGGCCTGATGGTGGGTGCCGATGAGCGGGTGGCGGAGCAGGTCCTGCGGCCGGCGCATGTCGGGGAAGCCGGGGCCGGCGACCGGGACGGCGTGCACGGGGAGGAAGGGCTCGCTCGCCAGCCCAGGCCAGGGGCCGTGGCCGAGCCGGATGGCGCAGTCGAGCTCGGGCCGTGCCCGCAGCTCGACCAGCGCGGCGGAAGTCTCGATCTCGACCTCGATGTCGCCATGCCGAGTCTGGAAACCGGCGAGCCGCGGCATCAGCCAGTTGGCGGCGAAGCTCGGCATAACGCTGAGCCGGATCGCCTGGCGCTGCGCCCGGTGGCGGGCCGCCTCGGTAGCCTGCTGCAACGCCTCCCAGGCCGGGGCAAGGGCGGCGTGATAGGCGGCGCCGGCCTCGGTCAGGGCGAGGCCGCGCGGCAGGCGGCGGAACAGCGGCGTGCCGAGATGGGCCTCGATCTGCCCGATGCGGCGGCTGAGGGCGGGGACCGTCAGGCCGATCCCGGGTGCGGCCTCGGCCAGGCTGCCGCAGCGCGCGACCGCGACGAAGGCCTCCATCGCGCCGAGGGGCAGGCGTCGCATGACCTGCTCAGGTGATGACGGAGGGCGCGTCGCGGCCGGTGTGGCGGGCGATGCCGGCGATCTCCTGCGCAGCGGCGATCACCGGGGCGAGCACCTCCTGCACCGGCAGGGCGTGGCGCGCGGCGTCCGGCTCGAAGCGTTCGAGATAGACGCGGAGCGTGGCGCCGACCGTGCCGGTGCCGGAGAGGCGGAAGACGGCGCGGGCATCCTCGGCGAAGAGGATGCGGACGCCCTGCTTCGCCGTGACGGAGCCATCGACCGGGTCGGTATAGGCGAAGTCGTCGGCGGCCGAGACGGTGAGACCGGCGAAGCGCTGGCCGGGGAGCGTGGCGAGGCGCGAGCGGAGCGAGGCCATCAGCGCGTTCGCCGCCGTGGCGTCGACCTCCTCGTAGTCGTGGCGTGTGTAGTAGTCGCGGCCGTACTCGGCCCAGTGCTCAAGCAGGATGGCATCGGCCCGCTTGCCGGTGGCCGCGAGGATGTCGAGCCAGAGCAGCACGGCCCAGAGCCCGTCCTTCTCGCGCACATGGTCGGAGCCGGTGCCGGCGCTCTCCTCGCCGCAGAGGGTGATGCGGCCGGAATCGAGCAGATTGCCGAAGAACTTCCAGCCCGTCGGCGTCTCGAAGCAGGGGATGTTCAGGCGCTTCGCCACGCGGTCGACGGCGCGGCTGGTCGGCATGGAGCGGGCGACTCCGGCCAAGCCGCGGGCATAGCCGGGGGCGTGGTGCGCCTGCGCGGCGAGGATGGCGAGGCTGTCGCTCGGGGTGACGAAATGGCCGGGGGCGACGATCATGTTGCGGTCGCCGTCGCCGTCGGAGGCGGCGCCGAAATCGGGCGCGTCGGCGCCCATCATCTCGGCCATCAGCACCTCGGCATGGACCGGGTTGGGGTCCGGGTGGTGGCCGCCGAAATCGGGCAGCGGCACCGCGTTGATCACCGTGCCGGCAGGCGCACCGAGGCGGCGCTCCAGGATCTCCTGCGCGTAGGGACCGGTCACTGCGGAGAGCGCGTCGAAGCGCATGCGGAAGCCGCGGCGGAACAGGTTCGCAATGCGGTCGAAATCGACCAGCGTCTCCATCAGCGCGGCGTAGTTGGCGACGGGGTCGACGACCATCGCCACCATGCCCTCGATGCGCGTCTCGCCGATGCGGTCGAGGTCGAGCTCGGGCGTGTCGGTGGTGCGGTACTCGGCGAGCGTCGAGGCGCGGCGGTGGATGGCGCTCGTCACCTCCTCGGGCGCCGGGCCGCCATTCGCCATGTTGTACTTGATGCCGAAATCGCCCTCCGGCCCGCCCGGGTTATGGCTCGCCGAGAGGATGATGCCGCCGATGGCGCCGCTTGAGCGGATGAGCGCCGAGGCGGCGGGCGTCGAGAGCAGCCCGCCCTGACCGATCAGCAGGCGGCCGACGCCGTTGGCCGCAGCGAGGCGGATGACGGACTGGATGGCCTCGCGGTTCAGGTAGCGGCCGTCGCCGCCGAGCACGAGCGTCGCGCCGCGGAGGCCCTCCCCTGCCGTCTCCAGGATCGCCTGGATGAAATTCTCGATGTAGTGCGGCTGGCGGAAGACCGTGACCTTCTTGCGCAGCCCCGAGGTGCCGGGCTTCTGGTCGGCGAAGGGGCTGGTGGCGACGGTACGGACGGGCATCGGTGGTCTCCAGCTGGCGGCGCATCATAGCGGCGGGGCGGGGAATGGCGATTCACGGCGGACGGAACGCGATGGAACCGATCCGGCTTCCGGCTGTTCGCGCTGCATGACTCGATCCCAGGCTTCCGTCCTCATCCTGCTCGGCCTGCTGCTGGCGCTGTTTTGGCTGGCGCCGGAGGTGCCGCTGCTCGGCTTCGCCGCAGTGCTGCTGGCGCTGGCCCTGCATGCAGGCGGCGAGCCCTTGGCGCGCAAGACGGGGATGCCGGACTGGGCGGGAGTCCTGATCGTCGCCATGGTGGTGATGGCGGCGATCGGGCTGGCCGGCTGGGCGGCGGCGGGGCCGTTGACCGAGCAGGCGCGGGAGCTGGGCCAGCAACTGCCGAAGAGCCTCGAGACCCTGCGCGGCCGGCTGGCCGATACGGGCTGGGGCGACTGGCTGCTGCACCAGGCCGATCCGGGACGGATCTTCGGCAGCGGCGGGGCGGAGAATGCCGCGGCGGCGGCCGCCTCGGCGGCGAGCACGACGCTCGGCGGGCTCGGCAACCTGGTGCTGGTGGTGCTGCTCGGCCTCTATCTGGCAGTGCAGCCGGAGGGCTATCTGCGGGGGCTGCGGCACCTCTTCGCGCCGCAGCTGGACGAGCCGGTGCGGGAGACGCTGGCGGAGGCAGGGCACACGCTGCGCGGCTGGCTGCTGGGCCAAGCCTTCGCCATGGTCGTCGCCGGGACGCTGACCTGGGTTGGGCTGATGCTGCTCGGCGTGCCGCTCGCCGGGCTGCTGGCGACCATCGTCGCCGTGCTGAATTTCATCCCCGTGATCGGGCCGCTGATCGCCGCCGTGCCGGCCATGCTGCTGGCGCTGACCCAGGGGCCGCTGCTGCCCTTCTGGGTGCTGGGCCTCATCGTGCTGGTGCAGACCATCGAGGGGAATTTTCTGACGCCGATGGTGCAGAGCCGGACGGCGGACCTGCCCCCTGCCCTGCTGCTCGTCACCCAGGTGCTGACCGGGGCGCTGTTCGGCCTGCTCGGCGTGGCGCTGGCGGCGCCGCTCTCGGCGCTGGGGCTCGTCGTCGTGCGCCGGGCCTATGTAGAGGGGTGGCTCGACTGGCCGAAGGAGAAAAAGGAGGGATGACAGCCAGGGAGGGCGCTGCCCTCCCCGGACCCCTCCCGCCAAGCCGGAACCCGGCCTGGACTGGTCAGAGTTGGGCTTCGCCGGTCAGTACGGGGACGCAGCGGCCGCCGACCGTGGCGCGGATGCCGTCCGCGGTGCGGCGGGCCGTCGTGCGGAGGAGGCTGGGGCGACCCATTTCGACGCCTTGGATGATGTCGATGGCGTGGTGCGCGGCATCGCTCAGGGAAAGCAGGAAGCCGGTGAGTGGCGTGGCGGCGCTGCCCGTCGCGGCATCCTCCGGCGTGCCGGCAAGCGGCGAGAACATGCGGGCGCGCAGGCGCTCGCCATCCCAGCGGTAGAGGTAGAGGGAGAGACGGCCGCCGAGGACGGACAGCGTCTCCACCGCGCGGCGGAAGGCGGCGTGGTCGGGGGCGGCGCTGGCCAGCGCCTCGGGCGTCACCTCCAGCAGGACGCGGGGGTTGCCGCCGTCCGAGGCAAGGGTCGGCGCATGGCGGGCGGTGAGGATGCCCTCCGCCGGGATGCCGGCGCAGGCGGCGATGAGCTCGACCGGCAGGGTATCACCGATGCGGAGCGGCTGGGGGGCGGCGACAGTGGTCGCGGTGACGGCGCCCGCCGGGTCGCGCTCGACCTCGATCTCGACCAAGCCGGCGGGTTCCTCGAAACGGAGGATGCCGGCCGCGGCGCGGTCGGCCAGCACGAAGGCCGTGCCGACATTGGGATGCCCGGCGAAGGGCATCTCGGCGGTGCGGTTGAAGATGCGGACGCGGGCGGTATTGGCCGGATCCTCGGGGGGCAGGACGAAGGTGGTCTCGCTCAGGTTGAACTCGGCTGCGAGGGCCTGCATCTCGGCATCCGAGAGGCCTTGCGCATCGGGGAAGACGGCAAGCTGGTTGCCGCCGAAGCGGCGGTCGGTGAAGACGTCGAGGGTGACGAAGCGGTACCGCCTCATGCGATGGGGGCCGGGCCGAGGGTGACGGCGTGGTTCAGCGGCCCATGGCCGCGGCCGAAGCCGGGGGCGGCAAGGATGGCGGCGCGGACATAGCGGCGGGCACGGGCAACGGCCTCGGCCAGCGACAGGCCTTGGGCGAGGCCGGCGGCGATGGCGCTGGCGAGGGTGCAGCCGGTGCCATGGGTATGGCGGGTTTCGATCCGCGCATCCTCGAAGCGGATGACGCCATCGGGCGTGCCGAGCAGGTCAACCAGGACGGGGCCTTCCAAATGGCCGCCCTTCAGCAGCACCGCGCCGGCGCCGAGGGCGAGCAGCGCGGGCATGGCGGCCTGCATCTCCTCCTCGGTGGTGATGCGGAGGCCGGTCAGCACCTCGGCCTCGGGGAGGTTCGGGGTGATGAGCGTGGCGCGGGGGATGAGGCGGCGCTTCAGCGTCTCGACCGCATCGGGTTGCAGCAGCGGATGGCCGCCCTTGGCCACCATCACCGGGTCGGCGACCAGCGGGATGCCGGGCGGGAGCGCGTCGCAGACGGCCTCGATGGTCGGGCTGTCGTGCAGCATCCCGGTCTTCAGCGCGTCGGCGCCGAGGTCGGCAAGGACTACCTCCATCTGTTGGCGGATGAACGCCGTCGGGATGGGCAGGACGCCGTGCACGCCCTCGGTGTTCTGCGCGGTGAGCGCGGTGATCGCCGTCATGGCGAAGCCGCCGAGGGCAGTGACCGATTTGATGTCGGCCTGGATGCCGGCGCCGCCGCCCGAGTCCGAGCCGGCGACGATAAGGACCCGACCCCGCATCTAGGCCGCGATCCGGGCGCGGATGGTGGCGGCCAGCGATTCGACCGTCTCCGTGACGAGGGCTTCGTCTTCGGCCTCGGCCATGACGCGGATCAACGGCTCCGTGCCGCTGGCGCGGATGAGGATGCGGCCGCGTTCGCCTAAGCGCTCCTCGAAGGCGGCGATCTCGCGCTGCACGGCATCGTCCTTCAGCGGCGAGGCGCCGGCGAAGCGGACATTGACGAGGCGCTGCGGCAGCGGGGTGAAGCGGCGGCAGACCTCGCTGGCGGGCCGCTTCTCCTGCACCAGGACGGAAAGGACCTGGAGGGCGGCGATGAGGCCGTCGCCCGTCGTGGCGAAGTCGGCCATGATGACGTGGCCCGACTGCTCGCCGCCGAGGTTGCAGCCGGCATCGCGCATCCGCTCGCCCACATAGCGGTCGCCGACGGCGGTGCGGAGGAGGTTGAGGCCGAGGCCCTTCAGGTGGCGCTCGAGGCCCATGTTCGACATCACCGTCGCCACCACGGCGCCGCCGCGCAGGCGCCCTTCCGCCTGCCAGGAGCCGGCGATGAGGGCGAGGATCTGGTCGCCGTCGATCAGCGTGCCGCACTCGTCGACGAGGACGAGGCGGTCGGCGTCGCCGTCGAGGGCGATGCCGATATCGGCGCGGCGCTCGCGCACCAGGCCGGCGAGCTGGCCCGGCGCGGTGGAGCCGACGCCCTGGTTGATGTTGAAGCCGTCCGGGGCGACGCCGATCGGGACGACCTCGGCGCCGAGTTCCCAGAGCACCGTCGGGGCGACCTTGTAGGCGGCGCCATGGGCGCAATCGACGACGATGCGCAGCCCTTCCAGCGTCAGGCGGCGGGGGAAGCTCTGCTTCGCCGCCTCGATGTAGCGGCCGGGGGCGTCCTCCAGCCGGCTGGCGCGGCCGAGGCGGGCGGGGGCGACCTGGGAGGCGCGGAGGTCGCCGGCCATCAGCGCCTCGATCTCCGCCTCCTGCGCGTCGGAGAGCTTCAACCCGTCGGGGCCGAAGAGCTTGATGCCGTTGTCCTCGAAGGGGTTGTGCGAGGCGCTGACCATGACGCCGAGATCGGCGCGGAGGCTGCGCGTCAGCAGGGCGATGGCAGGGGTCGGCATGGGGCCGACGAGGACGGCATCCATGCCGGCGCCGACGAAGCCCGCGGTCAGCGCCGGCTCCAGCATGTAGCCGGAAAGACGCGTGTCCTTGCCGATGACGACGCGGTGGCGGTGGGTACCGCGGTTGAAATACTGCCCCGCCGCTTGGCCGAGCCGGAGGGCGGTGGCGGCATCCATCGGCGCCTGGTTGGCCTTGCCGCGGATGCCATCGGTGCCAAAGAGGCGGCGGGTGGGCTGGGTCATGCCGCTGGATTAGCGCCGGTCGGCGGGCGTGTCACCGGAAAGCGCGGCCTGCTGGACTCGGAGCGCTTGGACCGTCTCGGCGACGTCATGCACGCGGAGGATGGCGGCGCCCCGCGCGGCGGCGAAGAGCGCTGCGGCGACGCTGCCGGGCATGCGGGCGCGGCCCCCCTCCGCGGCGCCGGAGAGGCGGCCAATGGAGCGCTTGCGCGAGGCGCCGACCAGCAGCGGGCAGCCAAGGCCGGCAAGCAGCGGCAGGCGGTGCAGGAGGGCGAGGTTGTGCTCCAGCAGCTTGCCGAAGCCGAGGCCCGGGTCGAGGGCGGTGCGGTGGCGGGGGATGCCGGCGGCCTCGGCGGCAGCGAGCCTTTCGGCCAGGAAATCGCCGATATCGAGGGCGACGTCGGCGTAACGCGGGTCGTCCTGCATGCGGCGCGGGTCGTCGCCGAGCATGTGCATGAGGATGAGGGGGGCGCCGGCCTCGGCCACCACCCGCGCGGCCGCCGGATCGTGGCGCAAGGCTGAGATGTCGTTGACCATGCGGGCGCCGGCAGCCAGCGCCTCCCGCATGGTCAACGCGTTGCGGGTATCGACCGAGAGGGGGGCGAGCGGGGCCAGCGCCCGGATGACGGGGAGGATGCGGCGGCATTCCTCCTCGGGCGTGACGGGCGCAGCGCCGGGGCGGGTGCTCTCGCCGCCGATGTCGAGCAGGTCGGCACCGGCGGCGAGCATCCCTTGACCCTGAGCGACGGCAGCCTCGACCAGCGCCCCGCCCTTGAGGCCGGCGGCGAGAAGGCCATCGCCGGAGACGCTGTCGGGGGTGATGTTGACCACGCCCATCACCAGCGGGGCACCGGGGCCGAGGCGGGGGGCGAGGCCGGCGAAGGGTGGCGGAGCCTCGGTCAGCGGCGGCACCAGGTCGCGCCAGGAAGGCGGGATGGCGGCGGCGGGGACCAGGCGTTCACCGCAGCGCTCAACCAGCCGGACAAGGGCGAAGGCGGTCGGGCCGCCTTGCAGCGGCAGGGCCAGGCCGGCCTCCATCGCAGTCGCCGCGGCAGGCCCGGTCAGCAGGCCGAGCGGTTCGATCCATCTGTCAGGCATCGCACCCCCGAAACGCAATCAGCGCGCCCCGGGGCGCGCTGATCGTCAGTCCTGTACTGAACGCCCGATCTAGGTGGCAGGGGCCGGGCCGGGGTTCAGGCCGCCGCTCGGACGCGGCGAGCGGCCGCTGCTCGGCACGCTGCCACGGCCCTGCGGCACCGGCTCATCCGGGCGATCGCGGACGATCGGCTCACCACGAATGATCTGCTTGATCTCGTCGCCCGAGATGGTCTCGTGCTCAAGCAAGCCCTTCGCCAGCAGATGCAGCTCGTCGATGTTCTCGGAAAGCAGCTGTTTGCAGCGGGCATAGGCCTCGTCGATGATGCGGCGGATCTCGCCGTCGATCATCTGCGCGGTGTTCTCCGACAGGTTCTTCGACTGGGTGACGGAGTGGCCGAGGAAGACCTCCTGGCTGTTCTCGCCATAGGCGATCATGCCGAGCTTCTCGCTCATGCCCCACTCGGTGACCATCATGCGGGCCTGGTTGGTGGCCATCTTGATGTCGCCCGAGGCGCCGTTCGAGACCTTGTCCGGGCCGAAGATCAGCTCCTCGGCGACGCGGCCGCCCATGGCCATCGCCAACTCCGAGAGCAGCTTCGACTTGTGCTTGGAGTAGCGGTCGCCCTCCGGCAGCGACATCACCAGGCCGAGGGCGCGGCCGCGGGGGATGATCGTCGCCTTGTGGACCGGGTCGCACTCCGGGAGCTTCATGGCGCAGAGGGCGTGGCCGGCCTCGTGATAGGCGGTCATGCGCTTCTCGTCCTCGGACATGACGAGGCTGCGGCGCTCGGCGCCCATCAGCACCTTGTCCTTGGCCTGCTCGAACTCATGCATGCCAACGGTGCGGCGGCCGGTCCGGGCGGCGAGCAGGGCGGCCTCGTTGACGAGGTTCGCCAGGTCGGCGCCGGAGAAGCCGGGGGTGCCGCGCGCAATCGTCTTCGGGTCGACGTCGGAAGCCAGCGGGACCTTCCGCATGTGGACGCGAAGGATCTTCTCGCGGCCCATCACGTCCGGGTTCGGCACGACGACCTGGCGGTCGAAACGGCCGGGGCGGAGCAGCGCCGGGTCGAGCACGTCCGGGCGGTTGGTCGCGGCGATGAGGATGACGCCCTCATTCGACTCGAAGCCGTCCATCTCGACGAGCATCTGGTTCAGGGTCTGCTCGCGCTCGTCGTTGCCGCCGCCGAGGCCCGCGCCGCGATGGCGGCCGACGGCGTCGATCTCGTCGATGAAGATGATGCAGGGGGCGTTCTTCTTGCCCTGCTCGAACATGTCACGGACGCGGCTGGCGCCGACGCCGACGAACATCTCGACGAAGTCGGAGCCGGAGATGGTGAAGAATGGAACGTTGGCCTCGCCGGCGATGGCGCGGGCGAGCAGGGTCTTACCCGTGCCCGGGGGGCCCACCAGCAAGCAGCCCTTGGGGATCTTGCCGCCGAGACGCTGGAACTTCTGCGGGTCGCGCAGGAACTCCACGATCTCCTCGAGCTCGCCCTTGGCCTCGTCGATGCCGGCGACGTCCTCGAAGGTGACGCGGCCCTGCTTCTCGGTCAGCAGGCGGGCGCGGGACTTGCCGAAGCCCATGGCGCGGCCGCCGCCCGACTGCATCTGGCGCATGAAGAAGACCCAGACGCCGATGAGGAGCAGCATCGGGAACCAGCTGAGGAGGTAGTGGAAGAGCGGGTTGACGTCGCTCTCCTCCGGCCGCGCCACGACGCGGACACCCTTCTCCGTCAGGCGGGAGACAAGGTTGGGGTCTTCCGGCGTGTAAGTCTGGAAGGTGCGCCCGTCCGAGAGCTGGCCGCTGACGGTCCGCCCCTGGATGGTCACGTCCCGGACATGGCCGGCGCCGACCTCGTTGAGGAAATCCGAATAGGCAACCTGTTGGGCGCCCCGTTGCGCCGAACCACTGGGCTGGAACACATTGAACAGCGCTACCAGCAACAGCGCCACGATCACCCAGAGCGCCAGATTCCGGCCGAAATTATTCACCGATGCGTATCCCGTTCCCGCCAAGGCCCCGATCGGGCCCTGGTGCCTCAGGCTCAGCCCGAGGCCCGCGACCCCTAAGATAGGGAGGCAGACCCCGGCCGTGAATGCCCCCCAACGCGTCTAGACCGTACCGCCCGCGGAATTGACCGCAGCAGCCGCCTCCCCGGCGGTGAGGGACCCAACCGGGGCGAACACTGCCCGGAAGGCCATGCAGCGATCCGGATCAGGATAGTCCAGCGCGGGCACGGCCACCAGCATTCCATGATGCCGGATGGCGGGCAGGCCGGCCAGCAGCGCCGCTGGCCAGGTGGGGGCTAGGCGGCGGAGCCCGGCGGCCTCGACGGAGCCGAGGGCGCCGAGGGCATGGCCGGGAGCACCGGGGCCGGCGAGGCGGAAGCGTCCGTCCCAACGGGCGCCGCGCATCGCCTCGACAGGCGGAGCGAGGCCGGCGGGTTCGCGGAAGAGCAGCCAGGTGCCGCGGCGGGGGCGAAGCCAGGTGCCGGCCAGCGTTCCCTCCCCTCGCCCGCGAAGAGTGGCGATGGCGGCGGCGGGCGGGGCGTGGCGGGCACCGCCGACCAGTTGCACAAGGCGCGCAAGCAGGGCGTCGGCCAACGCATCTGTGCCAAGGGCGGAGGGGTCGATCTCGGCGAAGCCGGCAGGGCGGAGCGTCGTGCTGGCGGCGAGGCGGGCGGCAAGAATCGTGTCGAGGCGGGCGCGGCGGCGCGCGAAGGCGGTGGCGGCCTCGGCCAAGGCCTCATTCGCCGCCGGATCGAGCAAGGTGCGGAGGCGGACGCGAGCGAAGCGCGGGTCGGCGTTGCTCGGGTCCCGGATGGGGGTGAGGCCGGCGGCGGCGACGGTGGCGGCCAAGCGGTCAGGCGGGACGGACAGCAGCGGGCGAAGAATCAGCGCTTCGGCCATGACGCGCAGCGGTGGGATGGCGGCGAGGCCGCGCGGCCCACTGCCGCGGAGCGCGCGGAATAGCAGCGTCTCGGCCTGGTCGCCACGGTGATGGGCGAGGAGGAGCCAGGGGGAGCCGGCCTCGGCGCAGGCGGCGAGCATCGCGGCGAGGCGGGCCTCGCGGGCGCGCTCCTGCAGGCCGGCGCCGGGTGGCAGGCCGAGGCGAAGCAGGCGGGCGGGGATGTTGCGGGCGGCAAGCTGGCGGAGGGTGAAGTCTGCTTCGGCGGCGCTTTCCGGGCGGAGGCCGTGGTCGGCGACGAGGGCGAGCAGGCTGCCGCCACGGGCGCGGGCCCAATCGCTGGCGAGGAGGGCGAGGGCGAGGCTGTCGGGGCCGCCGGAGACGCCGGCGGCGAGGCGGGGCGCGCGGCCGAAGGGGCCGAGCGGGGCCATCAGCGCGGCGAATTCCGCCGCCGATAAACGCTCGGCAGGCGCGAGCGGCCTCACGCCTGTGGGCGATGCCGCCCTTCGGCAACCTGCCCTATCGGCAGCCGGCGCGGCGGCGGGCATCGGCGGCGCGCTCGGCCAGGGCGCCGCGGAGATTGGGGAAATTGCTCCGCAGGTCGTCCAGCGTGTCGCAGGATTCACGCTTGTTGCCGAGGTTGTTGAAGGCGCTGGCGAGGCCGAGCAGTGCCTCCGGCGCGCGGGGGCCGGTGCGGCCGCGGGTATAGGCGTCGTTATAGGCCAGTGCCGCGCCGGCATAGTCGCGCTTGCCGGTGAGGGCGTCGCCGAGCAGGAGCTGGGCGTCCGTCGCGCGCGGGGAGTTGCGGTTGGCGAGGACCTCGCGGGCGACGGCCTCCGCGGCGGGATAGTCGCGGCGGGCGAGCGCGGCCTGGCCTTCCGAGATGGCGCGTTCCGGGGTGCGGCCGGCGGCCGGGGCGGGCGTCGGTGCGGGAGCCGGGCTAGGCGCGGGCGCCGCCGCCGGGGCACGGGGCGGCGCGGCGGACTGGCGGCCGGCGGGCTGGCTCTCGACCTGCTGCAGGCGGTAGTCGATGTCGCCCTGCATCTTCTCGACATTCTGCTGCAGGGTGCGGTTGCGATACTCGACCTCGTCGAGCCGGCCGCGGAGGCGACGGGTTTCCTCCTCCAGCGCGGTCACGCGGTCGAGCAGGGCGCCGACCAGCTCGCTCCCCGCGACGCTGCCGCGCGGCGCGCTGGGCGCCGGCAGGGCCGAGGCGCCGCTGCGGCGGACTTGGTCGAGTTCCTGGCGGAGCTGGAGGATCTGGTTCTGGAGGTAGATGCCCTCGCGGCTCTCGGCCTGGGCCCAGGCGCCCCCGGCGGGCAGCAGCAGCGGGGCGGCGACGAGCAGGGCGGCGAGGAAGGGGCGGGTCACGGGTCCTCCGGAAGGGCGCGGGGCGGAAACGGGTACGGGCCGGCTGGATAAGCCAGCCGGCCCGCATCGGCCAGAGGGATTAGGGTGGGGGGTCGCCCCCGGATCGGTGCCGCGACTATCACGGGCGGGGCAATGCGCCCCGCGACGTGACGGGCGGGGCTCAGCGGACGACGGTGACGGCGCGGCGGTTCTGGGCCCAGGCATCCTCGGTGGAGCCGAGCGCGGCCGGGCGGTCCTTGCCGTAGGAGATGGTGGAGATGCGGGCGCCGGCGGTGCCGCCCGCGACCAGCACGTCACGCGCCGCATTGGCGCGGCGCTGGCCGAGGGCCAGGTTGTACTCGCGGGTGCCGCGCTCGTCGGCATGGCCCTCGAGCTGCACCGTCACCTGCGGGTAGCGGGCGAGCCAGGCGGACTGGCGCTCGAGCACCGAGCGCTGGTCGGCACGGATGCTGGACTCGTCGGTGTCGAAGAAGACGCGGTCGCCGACATTGGCGACGAGGTCTTCCTGGCTGCCCGGGCGCGGGCCGGCCGAGGTGCTGGCCGCCGCGCCGGCGCCGGTCGCGGCATTGTCGGCGGTCGAGGACTGGCAGGCGGCGAGCAGGGCCAGCGCCGCGAAGGCGGTCATCACCTTGGTGTTCAGCATGGATGTCGTCCCTTTCCTGTCTGCCGTCGCGCAGCCCAGCACTGCGGCATTCTGCCGGGGGCGTTACAACCGGCACGTGATAGCGTCAAGAAAAACGGACCTGAAGTCGCAACGGAGACTTGGTTCCATGCTTTTGGTGCAACACAGCCATTGCCCGTGCGGGCAACAGCTGTTCCCCACGTCGGCCTGCCTGCGACTACGCCAGCAGGGGCGACCAGGCCGGGTCGGACGCATCGGTCGGGGTGACGATCTGGCGCTCGTTGAAGCCGGCGATGTCGATGCTGGCGAGGCGTGAGGAAAAGCCGCTGCCGCGGGCATCGCGCGCCGGCGTTTCGCGGAAATACATCATGACGCGGCCATTGGGCGCGAAGGTCGGGCCTTCCATGCCCCAGCCCTCGGAAAGGATGCGCTCGCCCGAGCCGTCGGGGCGCATCACGCCGATGGCGAATTGCCCGCCGGCGATCCGGGTGAAGGCGATGAGGTCGCCGCGCGGCGACCAGACCGGCGTCGCATAGCGGCCGCGGCCGAAGGAGATGCGGCGCACGCCCCCACCGCCTGCATCCATGACGTAGAGCTGCTGGTCGCCGCCGCGGTCGGAGTTGAAGACGATCTGCGAGCCGTCCGGCGAGTAGCAGGGCGACACGTCGAGCCCGCCGCCGGAGGTGAGCTGGCGCTCACGGCGGCTGCCGAGGTCGACGATGTAGATGTTGGCGTCGTTGCCGCGCGTCGAGGAGAGCACGACGCTGCGGCCGTCCGGCGAGAAGCGCGGCGAGAGCGTCATGCCGGCGAAGGTGCCGAGCACCTCCTGCCGGCCGCTGTCGAGGTTGAAGAGGTAGACCCGCGGCTCGTTGCGCGCATAGGACATGAAGGCGATCTGCTGCGCGTTCGGGTGGAAGCGCGGCGTCAGCGCGGCGAAGGAGCCATCCGTCAGGTAGCGCTGGTTCTCACCATCCTGGTCCATGATGGCGAGGCGCCGGGTGCGCCGGTCGCGCGGGCCGGTCTCCGCAACATAGACGACGCGGGTGTCGAAATAGCCCTTCTCGCCGAGCAGGCGCTCGTAGATCACGTCGGAGATCAGGTGCGCGATGCGGCGCCAGTTGCCGGCGGGGGCGGTGAAGGCGGTGCCCTGGATCTGCGTCTCCGGCAGCACGTCCCAGAGGCGAAACTCGACGCGGAGACGGTCGCCGGAGACTTCGGCGCGGCCGGTCGTCAATGCCTGAGCGCCGATGACGCGCCAGTCCTGGAAGCGCGGCGTCTGCGCCGCAGCCTCGGCGGTCTGGATGTAGGCGGCGCGGTCGACGGGGCGGAAGAGGCCGCTGTTGCGCAGGTTGGTCTGGATCACGCCCGCGATGTTCTGGCCAAGGCGCTGCGCCTCCTCCGAGCCGCCGGCGAAGTTCGGCACGGCGATCGGAATCGGGTCGGTGCGGGCCTTGGTGATGTCCACGACGGAGCTCTGGGCGAAGGTGGCGCGGGCGCCGATGAGCGGCAGGCCGAGCGCGGCGCCGCCGAAGATCGCGGCGCGGCGGGAGAGCTGGCGGATCGCAGCCTCGTCCATCTGGGTCTTCCTCCGTTGATTGCAGGCCAGGACGACCTCAGCGCAGGCCGAGATCGCGCGGGTTGAAGCGGAATATGGTGTCGCGCAACGCGGCGAGGCGCTCGCGCGGCAGCGGCAGCGGATTGCACTTGGGGTCGAGCAGGGCGCGGCGGGCGGCCTCGTAGACGGCGCGGGCGCGCGGCTCGGCGGGCGGGGAGCCGTTGGGGCGGACGTTGCGGACAGTGCCGCCGGCATCCACCTCGACGCGGAACTCGACGATGATGCTCTGGATGTTGAGGCCGCCGGCATCGACGCTCCAGCACTCGCTGATCTTCTCGGCGAGGCCAGCGCGCTCGCCGGCGCTGAGCGAGGCGGTGCCGGTCGGCGTGCCGCCGCCCTGCTGCGGAGCGCCGGGGGCGGTTTGCGGGCGGCCGCGCGACGCCTCGTTCGAGGCCTGCATCTGGCGCAGGCGGTCGAGCGTGCTCTGCACGCTGTTGCTCAGCTCCTGCGAACGGGCGACCGGTGGCGTGCGGCCGGTTCCCGCCTGCTGGCTGGGCTGAGGCGGCGGCGGGACGGGCGTCGGCGGCGCCGGGCGCGCGTCGGGGCGCGGCGGGGCGGGCGTCGCCTGGGCCTGCTGCTGCTGCGGGCGAGGCGGCGCCGGTGGTGTCGGCGGCGTCGGCTGGGCCTGAGGCTGCGGGCGCGGCGGCTGGGCGGGCGGCGTCGGCGCGGGCGGCGTCGGGCGCGGCGGCTCGGGCACCGGGGGCGGCGGCAGCGGCAGGGGCGCGACCTCGGCCACCTGCTGCTGCGGCTGCGGGCGAGGCGGTGCCGGGGCCGGCGGCGCCGGGGTGGGTTGCGGCGGCGCGGGCGTCGGCGGGCTCGGGCGCGGCGGCGCGGCCTGGGCCTGGGGCGCGGGCGGCGGCGGGGCGGCCGCAGGGGGCGGCGGTGGCGGGGGCGGCGGGGTCGGCAGGCGATCCTCGCGCACCGGCTCCGGCGCCGGCGGCTCGGGCCGCGGCGGCTGCGGGACGGAGGTCGGGGCGGCGACGGGCGCCGCCTCCGACGAACCCTGGGCCTGCTGGGCGGGTAGGCTGGCGACCAGCTCGACGGCGATCGCTTCCTCCTTCGGCTCCTCCAGCCTGGGCGGCAGTCCGAAGATCAGGCCGAGCAGCAGGGCGACGACGTGCAATGCCGCCGAGACGAGCCCCCAGAAACGCATTCCCCTGTTCTGCATGACCGCGCCCCCGCGCGTGGCCTTTCTTGTCGCTTAGCGAGCTGGACGGGTGGCGGGGCGGGCGGCCGGGGCCGCGCCAGGAGCGGTGTTTGTGGGGGCGCGGCCGGCGGGCTGCTCGGCGAGCAGTGCCACCTTGCTGAAGCCGCCGGCGCTGATGACGCCCATCACCTCCATCACCCGGCCATAGCTGATCGCCTTGTCGCCGCGGACGAAGATGCGGCGTTCCTGGGCGTTCGGCCCCTGCGCGTTGGCACCGGCGATGGCCTGGAGCTGGGCGACGAGGTTCTCGAGCGGCACCTCGGTCTCCTGCAGGAAGATCTTGCCCTCGGGGTTCACCGTGATGGTGATCGGCTCGTTGTCCTGGTTCAGCGCGCTGGCCTGGGTCTTCGGCAGGTCGACGGGGACGCCGACCGTCATCAGGGGTGCGGCGACCATGAAGATGATGAGCAGCACGAGCATGACGTCGACCAGCGGCGTCACGTTGATCTCGGCCATGGGGCGGTAGCGGCCGCGGCCCTTGCCACGGCCGGCGTTCAGGGAAGCGGCCATGGGGTTACTCCGCCACCGCGGCGGGGGTGCGGGCCTCGGCGCCGATCACCGCGCTCTCCGACTGGCGGGAAAGGATGCCGCCGAATTCGGCAGCGAATCCTTCCAGCCGGCTGGCGAAGCGGGCGAGGTCGGTGCTGATCTTGTTGTAGGCGAGCACCGCAGGGATGGCGGCGACGAGGCCGATCGCGGTGGCGAAGAGCGCCTCCGCGATGCCGGGCGCCACCACGGCGAGGTTGGTGTTCTGCATGCCGGCGATGGCGGCGAAGCTGTTCATGATGCCCCAGACCGTGCCGAAGAGGCCGACGAAGGGACCGACCGAGCCGACCGAGGCGAGGAAGACCATCCAGCGCTCCATCCGGTCCATCTCGCGCTGCACGGCGAGGTTCATGCTGCGGTCGATGCGCTCCTTCAGCCCGGCGGCGACGAGGTCGGAGCCGGCGAGGCGCTGGGCGCTGCGGCGCCATTCCCGCATGGCGGCGGCGAAAACGGCGGCCATGGGGTGCGAGGGCTGCTCGCCCTCCTTGCGGAAGAGGTCGTCGAGGCTGCCGCCGGACCAGAAGCTGTCCTCAAAGGCATCGGCCGCACGGTTGGCGCGGCGGAGGCTAGTGATCTTCTCGAAGACGATGGCCCAGACCCAGACGGAGGCGAGCAGCAGCCCGACCATCACCAGCTTCACCACCCAGTCGGCCTGGAGGAAGAGCCCCCAGAGGGACAGGTCGTGCAATGCGCCGCCCAGATCCGTCGCCGTCACGCTGCGGTCCACCGCCTCTCTCCTCTCTATCCAGCCGCGCCCGGCGCGTCGGCCAGGGCCGTGCGCCAGGGCTCAGGTATGCGCCTCGGCCGCAGCGTGTCCCGGTCGATGCAGGCCAGTTCCACATGCAAGGCTGCGAGCGCCTCCCCCCCCCGGACCATGCGTTGGTCGAGCTGGAGGGTGACGCCCTTCACCGCCATCACCCGCGTCTCGACCACGATTGCGTCATCGAGCCGCGCGGGGCGCCAATACTCTACTTCGATGCGCCGCACCACGAGTATCGAATGGTGACGCTCCATCATAAGGTGATGCGGCAAACCCATGTCTCGCAAGGATTCCGTACGCGCCCGCTCGGCCCAGCGGAGGTAGTTGGCATGGTAGGCGACGCCGCCCGCATCGGTGTCCTCGAAGTAGACGCGAATCGGGAAGCTGTGGGCGGGCCCGGACGGTGGGAGCTTCACGGCTCGCCGCCCGAAAGCAGGTCGGGCTGAATGGCGAAGCTGGCGGGCGGGCTGAGGCCGAGATGGGTCCAGCCGGGCATGCCGAGCATGCGGCCGCGCGGGGTGCGCAGCACCAGGCCTTCCTGGATCAGGTAGGGCTCGATGACGTCCTCCAGCGTGTCGCGCGCCTCGGCCAGGGCCGCGGCCAGGGTCTCGACACCGACCGGGCCGCCATTGTGGTGCTCGGCGATTCGCCGCAGGTAGCGGCGGTCCATGGCGTCCAGCCCCTTGCTGTCGACCTCGAGCCGGTTCAGTGCGCCATCCACCATGGCGCGGTCGGCGGGGATGCCGGCGACGCTGGCGAAGTCCCGCACCCGGCGCAGCAGCCGGCCGGCGATGCGCGGCGTGCCGCGCGAGCGCCGGGCAATCTCCCAGGCGCCGTCCTCCGACAGGACGAAGGACAGTTTCTGCGCACCGCGGGTGACGATCCGCAGCAGCTCCTCCGGCGTGTAGAATTGCAGGCGGAGGGGAATGCCGAAGCGGTCGCGCAGCGGCGTCGCCAGCAGGCCGGCGCGGGTCGTGGCGCCGACCAGGGTGAAGGGCGGCAGGTCGATCCGCACCGTGCGCGCCGCCGGACCCTCGCCGATGATGAGGTCGAGCTGGAAATCCTCCATCGCGGGATAGAGGGTTTCCTCCAGCGCCGGCTGCAGGCGGTGGATCTCGTCGACGAAGAGCACGTCGCGGGGCTGCAGGTTGGTAAGGATGGCGGCGAGGTCGCCGGCGCGTTGCAGGATGGGGCCGCTGGTGGCGCGGAAGCCGACGCCCAATTCGCGGGCGACGATCTGCGCCAGCGTCGTCTTGCCGAGGCCGGGCGGACCGTGGAGGAGGACGTGGTCGAGCGCCTCGCCGCGGGCGCGGGCGGCCTGGATGAAGACGGCGAGGTTCTCGCGGAGGGATTGCTGGCCGGTGAAGTCGGCCAGGACCTGCGGGCGGAGCGTCGCCTCGGCCGCGTCCTCGTCGGTGCTGACGGGGGTGGTGATGCGGTCGTCGGCTTCGCTCTCCGGCGGGGGCGGTGGGGGCGGACGACGGCGGGAGCCGCTCATCGGGCGAGCTCCTTCAGGCTGTCGCGGATCAGGGATTCAAGCGGCACACCCTCGCCGAGGCGGGCCTGGGCACGGTTGACGGCGGCCTGGGCCTCGGGGCGCTTCCAGCCGAGATTCATCAGCGCGGAGACGGCATCGGCGGCAGCGCCGGCCGGAGGCGCGGCGGTCGCTGGGCCGGTAGCGATGCCGCTCGGCGGCTGGATGCCGCCGGCCCAGTCGCGCAGCTCCGTCACCAGGCGGTCGGCGAGCTTGGCGCCGACGCCGTTCGCCTGGCGGAGGCCGGTGCGGTCGCCGCGGCGGACGGCCTCGGCTAGGTCCTCGGGGCCGAAGGCGGAGAGGATGTCGAGCGCCAGCTTGGTGCCGACGCCCTGGACGGAGGTGAGCTTGCGGAAGGTGTCGCGCTCCGCCGCGCTGCCGAAGCCGACGAGGACGATGGCGTCCTGGCGCACCTGGGTCTCGACCAGCATCGCTGCCTGGCCCTGCACGTCGCGCAGGCGGTCGAGGGTCTTGGTGGAACAGGACAACAAATAGCCCACGCCGTTGACGTCGAAGATGCAGCCGCCCTCGAGTAGCCCGTCCAGCTTGCCGGTTAGTTTCCCGATCATGCCTGCCTCCCGGTGGCGGCAGGGCCGGAAGGCCGAAGCGGCGGGCTCATGCGGGTACGTAGCCCTTGGCATAGGCGAGCTTCGTGCCGCGGTGGTGGGCGTGGCAGATGGCGACCGCGAGCGCATCGGCGGCGTCGGAGCGGCGGATGGTGGCACCGGGAAGCAGGCGGCGGACCATCGCCTCCACCTGCGCCTTGTCGGCATGGCCGGTGCCGACCACGGCGCGCTTCACCTCCATCGCCTGGTATTCGGCGACTTGGATGCCGGCGAGGGCGGGCGTCACCAGCACCACGCCGCGCGCCTGGCCGAGCTTGAGCGCGGCGCCGGGGTTCTTGTTGACATAGGTATGCTCGACGGCGGCCTCCTGTGGGCGCCACTGCTCGATCAGGGCTGCCAAGCCGCGATGGAGGGTGCAGAGGCGCTCGGCCAGCGGCTGGTCGGCATCGGTGGAGATGACTCCGTCGGCCAGGTGGCGGAGGCGGTTGCCGATGCTCTCCACCATGCCCCAACCCGTATGCTGCAGGCCGGGGTCGAGGCCGAGGAGGCGGACGGCGCCCGTCAGGCGGAGAGCCGCTGCGACACGGCCTCCGACACTTCGAAATTGGCGTAGACGTTCTGCACGTCGTCGCTCTCGTCGAGGCGGTCGATCAGCTTGAGGATGTCCCCCGCCTTCTCCTCGTCGAGGTCGATGCGGATATTCGGCACCCACTCGATCCGGGCGCTCTCCGGGCTGCCGAAGCGGGCCTCGAGCGCGTCGCGGACGGCGAAGAAATCCTCCGGCGCGCAGGTGACCTCGTGGCCTTCCTCGTCGGACTCGACGTCCTGGGCGCCGGCCTCGATGGCGGCTTCCAGCATCGCCTCCTCCTGGCCGGGAAGGCCCGGGAACCAGAGCACGCCCTTCCGCTCGAACTGGAAGGAGACGCTGTTGGTCTCGCCGAGCGCGCCGCCCGCCTTGGCGAAGGCGCTGCGGATGTCGCCCGCGGTGCGGTTGCGGTTGTCGGTCAGGGCTTCCACGATGATGGCGACGCCGTAGGGGCCGTAGCCCTCGTAGCGCACCTCCTGGTAGTCCTCGCCCTGCCCGGCTTGGGCGGCGCGCTTGATGGCGCGGTCGATGGTGTCGCGCGTCATGTTCGAGGTGAGCGCGGCCTTCACCGCGGCGCGCAGCCGCGGGTTCATCGCCGGGTCCGGCAGGCCCATCTTGGCGGAGACCGTGATTTCGCGGATCAGCTTGCCGAAGGCGCGAGCCTTCTTGGCGCCCTGAGCCGCCTTGCGGTGCATGATGTTCTTGGCGTGCGAGTGGCCGGCCATGGCCCCAGCCTTCTCCCGTTCCTGAGATTCCGAATGAAGAGCGGCTTATAGCGAGCGCGGAGGCCGAGCGCCACGGGGAGGCTTGCGGATGGGGGCCGCGGGCTGGCAGGCTTCCCCTCCATGGACGCCCTGCTGCCTGCCGATCCCTTCGCCGTCGCCACGCTCGAGGAGCTGGCGCGGCATTATGACCCACCGCGCGAACTGGTGCTGAAGAAGGTGATTCCACGGCTGGAGGCAAAGGCGATGGCCTTCATCGCCGCCTCGCCCTTCGCCATCCTGGCGACGGTCGGGCCGGAGGGAGTGCATGCGACGCCGCGCGGGGATGCACCGGGCTTCATCCAGGCGCTCGACGACCGGACGCTCGCCCTGCCGGATAGGCGGGGGAACAACCGGCTGGATGCGCTGAGGGACATCATCGCCAACCCGGAGGTCGCGCTGCTCTTCCTCGTCCCCGGGGTGGGTGAGGCGCTCAGGGTGAACGGGACAGCGCGGATCACGGCCGACCCGGCGCTGCGCGGGCGCTTCGAGGAGCGGGGCAAGCTGCCGGCCACCGTGGTGCTGGTCAGCCTGCGCGAGGCCTATATGCAATGCGCCAAGGCGGTGATGCGCTCCAAGCTCTGGGGCGAGCGGGAGCGGCCACAAGCGGTGCCGAGCATGGGCGAGATCATCGCGGCCCATACCGACGGCATGGTCGACCCGGCCTCCTATGACAAGGAGGCGCCGCAGCGGCTGATCGATACGATGTACTGATCAGGCCTCGGCCGGCTCGCGCTCGCGGCGGGGCTGGGTCTGCGGGGCGGGAACGGGGCGGAGCTGGCCGGCCTCGCGGCGGCGGGCGGCCGTCTCGCGGGCGACGGCGTCGCGAAGTGCGCCCTCGTAGCTCAACCCGCCGGCGGCGCCGCCGAGAATCGAATTGCCGGGGCCGAAGCGGCGCGTGTCCTGGCGGTCCATCTCTGCCATCCCTGGCTGCCCCGCGGATTCGTGCACACCCGAGGGGGTGATCGCGATGACAAGAGTGTGATCGGAAGGGAACTTACGCCTTGACGATATGTGGCCCGGTGAGGCCGAGCCGCGCGCAGGCATTGCGGGTATCGACCAGCAGGGGCAATGCGGCGACGAGGCCGGCATAGTCGATGCCGTCATGGTCGGTGACGATGAGGCCGGCCTGGATGCCGGCCAGCGCCTCCGGCCCCGGCGCGATGCCGCGGCGGCCGACGAGGCCAGGGTGGTCGGGCTGGGGCGGGATGACCGGCACCAGCGGGTCGAGATGGAGGACCTCGGCGCCGCGTGCCTCCAGCATCTCCATCAGAACCAAAGCGGGGCTGTGGCGGAGATCCTCGAGGTTACGCTTGTAGCCCAGGCCGATGACGAGAATCCGGCTGCCGCGGAGGCCCCTGCCCTGCTGGCGGTCCAGCGCCTCCGCCAGGCGGTCCAGCACATGGCGGGGCATCGCCGCGTTGATCTCGCTGGCTAGGTCGATGAAGCGGGTGGCGACTCCATGCGCCCGCGCCTGCCAGGTGAGGTAGTGCGGGTCGACCGGGATGCAGTGGCCGCCGAGTCCCGGCCCGGGAAAGAACGGCATGTAGCCGAAGGGTTTGGTGCGGGCTGCTTCGATCACCTCCCAGATGTCGATGCCCATCGGCTCGAAGACGAGCTTCAGCTCGTTCATCAGGGCGATGTTGACGGCACGGAAGGTGTTCTCCGTGAGCTTCACCGCCTCGGCCACATCGGCTGAGCCGACGGGGACGGTGCGGGCGACGAATGCGCCGTAGAGGGCGAGGGCCAGGTCGAGCGAGGCCGGGTCCGTGCCGCCGATGACGCGGGGGATGCTGACGGTGCGGTGCTGGACATTGCCCGGGTCCTCCCGCTCCGGGGCGTGGGCGAGGAAGAAGTCTCTGCCGCAGCGCAGGCCGGTTTCCTCCAGCAACGGCTGCATGACGCCGCGCGTGGTGCCGGGGTAGCTGGTCGATTCGAGGATGACGAGCTGGCCTCGGCGGAGATGGGCAGCGATCAGGCGGGTGGCGGATTCGACGGCCGAAAGGTCCGGCTCGCGGTGAGGGCCGAGTGGAGTCGGGACGCAGACGAGGATGGCATCGGCCTCCGCCAGCGCCCTGCCCTCGCCGGTGAGGCGGAGGCGGTTGGTGTGGAGGGCGGCCAGGACCTCGCCAGACGCGATCTGGCGGAGCGGGCTGCGGCCAGCGGCCAGGTCGGCAAGGCGCCCCGCATCGGCATCGAGGCCGATGGCATGGAAGCCGGTCTCGACCAGGGCGAGGATCAGCGGCAGGCCGACATAACCGAGTCCGATGACGGCGATGGTCGCTTCCCTCTGGCGGAAGCGGGCGGCGAGCGGCTCCACCAGGCTCGGGAGGCGTGGCAGGCACGGCGGGAGCGAATCCGGCATGGCATATTAATGCTTATTCGATACGAATATTTCAACCCGAATCGAAATCACCTGCCGGGGAGAGGCCAAGCAAAAAGGCCGGGCTTTGGGGCCCGGCCTTCGCATGGAGTGGGTGGAGGAGCGAATGCCCCTCCGGCCCGGCTTCAGCTGAAGATGAAGTCGCTGATGCTGAGATCCCCATCGGCCAGGATGGTGATGTTGTTGGTCCCGAAGGACACCTCGCCATCCGCCGTGAAGGTGACCTGGGTGGAGGTGATGCCGCTGAACGCCAGCTTGTCCACGCCGACCTTGAAGTCGCTGATGGTGTCAGTGCCGAAGCTGCCTGCGAAGACGAAGGTGTTGGCCCCCTCGCCGCCGGCCAGGTCGTCATTCCCGATGCCGCCGATGATCGTATCGTCGCCGGCGCCGCCGGTGATCTGATCGTTGCCGGCGCCGGCATCGAGCTGGTTGCCATCGTCGTTGCCGATGATGGTGTCGTTGCCGATGCCGGTCTTCACACCCTCGATCGAAACCAGGTTCAGGGCGAAGGCGGGGCTGACGGGCTGGGTCAGGTCGACGGTCTGGGCCGTCGCCGCCCCGCTGTTGTCGAGCGTGTCGAGGCCCGCGCCGCCTTCCAGAAGGCCGCTGTAGAAGTTGACGAAGGTGTCGGCGCTGGAGCTACCGATGTAATGGTTCACGGCACCCGGGTTGAACCCGACGCTGAAGCCGGAGCCGGTGGCACCGCCATAGCTGAAGATGCTGGCGCCGCTTGCGGCATTGGAGAAGTCGAGCGTGTTGCTGGTGCCGGAGGCCGCGACGACGTCGTTGCCCAGGCCGACCTTGAAGACGTTGGCGCCCGCACCACCGTTCAGGTAGTTGCTGCCGCTGCCGCCGTCGATGGTTTCAGCACCCGTGCCGCCGATGATCGTGTCAGCATCGACGCCGCCGATCAGGGTGCTGGCGAAGTCGCTGCCGCGGATGACGTTGTTGCCGTCGCCGCCATCGATCGAGTCAGAGCCGGCGCCGAAGATGGTGTCGGCACCGCTACCGCCGAGGATGGTCGCAGCGGCGGAGTTGCTGATCAGCAGATCGTCGCCGGTGCCGCCCACCATGAGGGTGGTGCCGGCGCCGCCATAAATGACGTCGTTGCCGCCGGCGCCGTCGATGGTTGCCGGAGCTCCCCAGACGGTGTCGTTCAGATTGGTGGCGACGATGCTCTCGAAGCCGTTGAAGTAGACGTTGGAGCCGGCGATGCCGCCCGCCTCGCCATAGATTTCGCGGCCGGTCGTGGCCCGGGACAGGTCGAGGGTATCGGTGCCACCGCCTGCCAGAATGGTGCCGCCGGCGCCATCCACCCAGGAGACGAGGTCGTCGCCGTTGCCCACGTTGATGTAGTTGTCGCCGCCGCCGGCGAGGATGGTGTCGCTGCCGGCACCGGTGACAATGATGTCGCCGAGCGCGCCAGGACCGGTATCGTCCGCGGCGCTGACATACTGGTTGCCGTCGCTCAGCTTCGCCGTGTCGGCACCCGTGCCGAGATTGATCACACCGTTGCCGAGCGCGGCCCAGATGGTGTCGTTGCCAGCGCCGGCGAAGATGGTGTCGTCGCCGGTCTGCGAGTAGAAGACGTCGTCGTCCGCGGTGCCCACGAGATTGTCGGGTCCGAACGTCCCAGGAATAGTAGCCATCAAGGCGCCTCCAAAGGCTGCGAAGCGAATAGGAGCCGACCCCCCTATGGGACGCCCCATTCAACCGATACCGGCGCTTTTATATGCCGTTCACAACCGCTGGTGAAGAAGGCAGGTCGTCTCAATTTGTACCAGCGATAGAGGCGCGATCCAGTAAGCTGTGGTTAAAACCAGCCTGAGGATAATTTATCACGATTTTGTGATACCGTTTTCGATATGAAGCGTCGGGAGTGATCCCTTTGGTGCGACAGCGAAGGCCACCACCTTCGCACTGCACCATCCAAGTTCGTTGCCGGATTCTTAGCACTACGAACGGTGTAAAGACTTGTCGCCTCGGTTGCCTCCAGATTGACCATGCTGCAACCGCTGGTTAAACATTGCCCCCATAGGACGGCGCCTTCTCGGTGCCCGACATCGGCGGTGGGGTGATTGTTATGGCGGATTTTGCATCGATAGCCGGGGGACGGTTCGACCTGGAGCAGTTCGGCAACGTGCCGAACGGGGTTGATGCCTTCTATCATATCGAGACCGGCGGCCTGTTCATCGACCGTGGCCTGTCGAGCGGCGAGACCTTCGTCGATGCCACGGAGGCCAGTGGCGGCATCGCCTTCAGGGACGGCTCCGCCGGCAACAGCCTGGTGGATGGGTCCGGCAACGTCCTCGGCTTCTACGGCAGCGTCCACGCCGACACGGTGAACGCCGGTGGAGGCGACGACAGCATCTCCGCAGGCAACGGCGACAACTATGTCAGCGCCGGCGACGGCAACGACTCGATCACCGCGGGCGACAACAACGACACGCTGATCGGTGGCTCGGGCAATGACCTGATCTTCGGTGGTGACGGCCGCAACAACATCCAGGGCGGCGACGGCAACGACACGCTTTCCGCTGGCTCCGGCAATGACAGCATCTCCGGCGGCGTGGGCAATGACAGCCTCTGGGGTGGCGATGGCAACGACACGCTACTCGGCGGCGACGGCATGGATACGCTGGCCGGCGGCGCGGGCAACGACCTGCTGAACGGCGGCGCAGGGCCCGACTACTTCGCCTATGAGGACGGCTTCGGCGGCAACGACACGATCCTCGGCTTCAGCTACGGTGAGGATTTCGTGCAGATCAAGGCCGGCATGGACGGCGTCAACAGCCTCGAGGACCTCGCCGGCAAGATCACCGTCGAAGGCTCGAGCGTGAAGATCTCGCTGAGCAGCGGCGACACCATCCTCATCAAGGGCATCACCGGCACCACCGCCCAGGAGATGGCGGCCAACCCGGAAAACTGGATCAAGGGTCTCGGCTAGCGCTGGACCGCGCTGGCATAAACACAGCAGAAAGTATTCTCTGATACCCGTGTCTCATGATGACGGGGGCAAGGGTTCTGGATACTTTCGAACCAATGCCGGCGACATCCTCGGATGTCGCCGGCGGCGCTTCTGCCGTGCTTCTTGCGCTCTCGCCCGGCGCCGTGCTGCTCGTCCTGCGGGACGGGCTTCCGGGCATCGACACGGGCAGCCTCTCCCTCGCCTCGGCCCACGGGCCGGTCGAGCCGCCGATGTCCTGGCAGACGGTGCCGGGGACGGCGCTCTCCCTTCTTTTGCTGAAGCCACAACCGGGGCTTGCCATGGGCGAGTGGCTGGATGCCGGCGATGATTCGGGCGGGCGGGTGCGGCTGCTGCCCGAGGCCGGCAGCATCGCGGACTGCTTCGGCAACCTGGCACCCGCGGCCCTGCTTCGGGTCGCGGGGTTCCTCGCCGCCCGCGGCCGCCGCCTGCTGCGCGGCGCGGAGGATGCGGCCCTCGCCGCGGCCTGCCATGCCGTGGCCGGGCTCGCCCAGGCGCCGGAGCGAGGCGCCCGGGCAGCGGCATTCTGCGGCGCCGATGCGCTGCTCTGGTCCCTCCCCCGCGGCCTCGCGGCGGAGGCGGCTACCTCCTATGTCGTCAGCCGGAACCGGCTGCGGCAGGTGAGCCATACGGACCAGACGCTGATCCTCGACGATCGAAGCTTCGAGGGTGGCTTCCTCCTCCCGGCCGGGGCGGAGGGGCCGATCCATCTTGCGCCGGCACCCGCGACGCTGCCGACACTCGGTGATCTGGCACGACGCCAGGATGCGGCGGGGCGCGGCCTCTACCGCTTGGCGACAACCGAACTCGCCCGGCGCGCAGCGACCGAGGAGCCGGCGCGGCGGCTGCTGCGGGACCACCAGCTGGTGCGGCCGACGCAGCCGGCGGCGCAGGTCAGCCAGCCGGACGAGCCCTTCGGCGGCGCGCTCGAGTTGGCGGTGGACGACCATGCCGGCGGGCTCTTCCTGCGCGGCTGGCTGCGCGATCCGCTGGCACTTGTCGCCCGGCTCACCCTGCAGGGACGGTTCGGCGAGCAGCGGCTGGTGCCGGAGCAGATGGTCCGTTTCCCACGGCCCGACATCGGCAAAAAATACGCCGAGGCGCCGCATGGCGGGGCAGAGCTGAAGGCCGGGTTCGTCGCCTACCTGCCGCGGGCGGCATCGCGGCCCTCGGCGCAGTGGCGGCTGCAGGTGCGGCTGAGCACGGGCGACGAGGTGGCGCTGGTGGCGCCGCCTTCCATCACCACGCCGCTGCTGGCGCGTGACCGGGTGCTGGGCGGCATCGCCCCGGTGCATGTGACGCCGGAGATCATGGCGCGCTGCATCGCCCCGCCCGTGGAGCGGCTGCACCAGCGGGTGATGGCGGCGCGGCAGGCGCCGGAGGTGGTGCGGATCGGCCGGCCGGTGGCGGCGCCCGCGGTCAGCCTGGTCATCCCGATCTACCGCAATGTCTTCTACCTGCGGCATCAGCTGGCGGCCTTCGCGCGGGATGCGAGCCTCGACGAGGCGGAGCTGATCTTCGTGCTCGACAGCCCGGAGCAGCGGGAGGATCTGGAGCACAATCTGCGCGGCTATCAAGGCATCGGCGGGCGGCCCGTGACGCTGGTCGTGCAGCCGGCCAATTACGGCTATGGCAGCGCCTGCAATGCCGGCGCGGCGGAAGCGCGGGCGCCGGTGCTGCTGCTGATGAACTCCGACGTGGTGCCGGCGCGGCGCGGCTGGCTGCGGCCGCTGCTCGGCATGCTGGAGGCGGCGCCCGGCCTCGCCGCGGTGGGGCCGAAGCTGCTCTACGGCAACGACTCGCTGCAGCATGCGGGACTCTATTTCGAGCGGCTTGGCGGGGATGGCGATTGGTACAACAGCCATTACTTCAAGGGCCTGCCGCGTCGCTTCCCGGCGGCGAACGAGGCGCGGGAGGTGCCGGGCATCACCGGCGCGGCCTTCTGTGTGCGGCGGTCAGCCTTCGAGGCGGTGGGCGGCGTCACCACCGACTACGTGGTCGGCGACTACGAGGATTCGGATCTCTGCCTGAAGCTGCGGGCGGCGGGGCATGGCATCGGCTATGTGCCGGCCTCGGAGCTCTACCATTTCGAGCGGCAGTCGATCACGCTGCATGGCGGCTACGCCAGGACGCTGGCGGCGGCCTACAACCGGGGCCTGCATCACCGGCGTTGGGCGGGCGACATCGCGGCGCTGATGGAGCGTGAGTGGCCGGTGGGCAGCTTGCCCGATTGCAGCGAGGCGGCGTGACGGCGATGCGCGTGCTCTTCCTTTGCCACAATCACCCTTCGCTTCAGCCGGGGGGGACCGAGGTCTTCGCCCGCAACCTGTTCCGCGAGTTGCGCGATCGGCACGGGCTCGAGGGCCTGTTCCTTGCCGCCGTCACCAGCAGCCACCGCGAGCCGCTGCCCGGCACGGTGGTGCAGGCGGTGGGCCAGGCGACGGATGAGATGCTGCTCTGGCTGGACAATTTCGACCGTTTCTTCCTGACGCAGCCGGACACCTACGGCTTGGCGACGCTGGCGCCGCTGATCGAGGCGTTGGCGCCGGATGTGGTGCATGTCCACCACTCGCTGCAGCTCGGCACTGAAACCATCGACCTGGTCCGGCGGGTGGCGCCGAAGGCGCGGTTCGTCTTCACTGCGCACGACTTCTTCCCGATCTGCCCGCAGGAGGGGCAGCTGCTCACCACGGATGGCCGGCTCTGCAACGGGCCGACGCTGGATGGCTGCCTGCGCTGCTTCCCGGACCGGGGAGCGACGGACATCGTCATGCGGCAGCTCGAGCTGCGCGACGTCTTCGCGGATTTCGACCACATTCTGGTGCCGAGTGAATTCGCCCGCGGCCGCTACGTGGCGAGCGGCTGGTCGCCCGAGCGCTTCAGCGTCATGCCGAACGGCGTGCCGGAACTCCCGGCGGCACCTTTCCGCGTCGCGCCGGATGGGCGAAGGGACCGCTTCGGCTTCTTCGGCCACATCAACCGGTTCAAGGGCAGCCTGATGCTGCTTCGCGCCTCGCACCAGCTGAGCGAGAGAGGGGTGGCGCACCGCGTCACGCTGCATGGCGGGGCAGCCTATCAGTCCGAAGCCTTTATGGCGGAGTATGATACCGCCCTCGCCGCGGCGCCGGCGGCACATTACCGCGGCGCCTATGTGGCGGAGGAACTCGCCGGGCTGATGCAGCAGGTGGACTGGGTCGTGATCCCCTCCATCTGGTGGGAGAATGCACCGCTGGTGGTTCAGGAGGCCTTTCGCCACCGCCGCCCGGTCATCTGCAGCGGCATCGGCGGCACGGCGGAGATGGTGCGGGACGGTATCGACGGGCTGCATGCGCCGGTGAAGGATCCGGCCGGGCTCGCCGAGGTGATGCGGCGGGCGATCGAGACCGAGGGGCTTTGGCAGCGGCTGGTCGAGGGCATCGCCCCGCCGGTGACCCTGGCGGATGCCGCCGACCGGCACCTTAAGTTGTATAAAGCTGCGCTGGCCGTCGCTTCCGTTTAGAATGCGGCCTAGCAGCCTGTCGGATTTGCACTTGGTGTCAGGCCGAGGGTTGAGGCGCGATCAGGCTGCGAGCCGCAGGTTGTGGAGCCTGCGGCAGTTGTAGGCGAGGGCGACGAGGGTCCACTCGCTGGTGACCTTGGCGAGGCCGCGGAGGTGGAAGCGGGTGAAGCCGAGGGCTGACTTGATGGTGCCGAAGACGGGCTCGACGGTCTGCTTGCGACGGGCGTAGCGGGCTTTGGCATTAGGGGTTTCGAGCTTGGCCACCATGGCGAGGCGCCAGGGCTCGGTGATGCGGCGTGGCGTCCTGGGCTGGGGTGGCGGCCGGAAGTCGTAGGCGCGGTGCGGCTGGGTCCGGCCGATGGCGACCAGCGGCTCGATCCCGTGCGCCTCGAGGGCGGCAACTGCCTCGCCTGAGGCGAAGCCGGTGTCGGCGAGGACGGTCTGTGGCAGGCCGATGCCGCCCTCCATGCCGAGGATGGTTGCGGCAAAGCTCGGCGCATCGGCCGAGGTGGCGACGACGCCGGTGG
>NZ_KN676113.1:5327052-5395585 GCF_000802185.1 Belnapia sp. F-4-1
GGCCGCGCCCTCCCACCAGGCGGTCATACCGCACCGAGCGGATCTTGGAGGCGTTGGCGTCGAGCTTGGTGCCGTCGATCGAAACCGTCCCGAGCCGCAGCAGGCCGCTCTCGCGCGCCAGCAGCAGCACCTGCAGGAAGGCCGCCTCGAAGGCAGCGCGGTTGGCCCGGCGGAAGGCGGCAATGGTGTCGTGGTCGGGGTGCAGGTTCGCCGCCACGTAGCGCACCCCAATGTCGCGGTGGGTCGCCCGCTCGATCCGCCGCGAGGAGAAGATGCCGTTCGCATAGCAGTAGATCAGCAGCGCCAGCAGCAGGCGCGGGTGATACTGCGCCTTGCCGCCCGGGATCGGCCGCACCGCAAAGGCGCCGAGCGGCACCCGGTCCACCGCCGCCACTACGAAGTGCGCCACGTCGTCCGCCGGCAACCAGTCCTTGGCATCCGGCGGCAGCAGAAAGGCCTGCTCGCGGCTGAACGGAATGAACCCTGTCATGCCCGCCAGATTCGCCCATTTCAGGCCAGATGGGAATCCGACAAGCTGCTAGCTCAGGGCCGGTATCGCCTGGCCCGCTGTTGCGATCGAGCGATCTCCCCCGCTCCGGGGCTGCTCCAAGGGAATCTTCGCCTATGCCGATGGATGCCACCCTGGCCGAGGACGCCCCGCTGGCCGGGGAGATGGTCGCGCCCTCCGATATTCGCGGGCTGATCGACAACGCGACGGCCGACCGGCTCTACGGCTGGGTCTGGGATGCCGCCCATCCCGGATACCGCGTGAAGGTCGAGCTTCGCCTCGAAGGTAAGGTGGTGGCCACCGTGGTTGCGAGCAATCCGCGGCCGGACCTTGCCAAGCACGGCATCGGCGATGGCAGCCATGCCTTCGAATTCCCGCTCCAGCGTCAGTGGTTCCGCCAGCTGCGCGACCTTTCCGTCATCGCCCATGGCCGGGACGGCAGGACGATGCAGGTGCCCGTGCATGCGCGCCGGCAGGAAGAGGCGCTGGTGCCGGCCACGGCCACGGCGCAGATCCAGATCGTGGCGGAGACGCTGGTGGCCGAGCACACGGCCATGCGCGGGGAGATGGAGGCCATGCGGCGCCGCATGGCCGGCCTGCCGGATCGCAATGCGCTCGATGCCCTGGCCCAGGCCGGGCAGGAGATGCAGCGTCGGCTGGACACGATGGAGCTCTGGATCACTCGGCTGGACGAGAAGCTCGCCCAGCTCGTGACGCCGCCGGAGGCCGGGGCGAAAGGCGGGGTCGACGTCTGGCAGGTGGTGCTGATCGGCCTGCTGGCGGGCCTCGGCTGCGGCGTCATGGCCTTTATCCTCGCCCGCTACGGGATCTAGCCCCTTGGCCCGCGCGACGCTGGAAAGCGGCCTCCAGACCACGCTGTCGGAGGCGATGGGGCCGCTCAGGCTCGGCCTCCGGCGGCTGGTGGCGTTCCTGGTGATGCTGGGGCTGTTCGCCGCCGGGGCGGGCTTCGCCATGGTCGAGGCGGGGGCGGCCCTGCTGACCTCGGTGCCGCAGACGCGGAGCCTCGACACCCTCGGCACCGTGCTCTGCCTCTGGGCGCTGCTGCTGGTGGTCGCCGGCGCGCTCGGCCTGCAGCAGGCGGCGGGGCTGCGGCGGCTCTCGCGCTTCGTCGCCGGGCGGCTGGGCGTGGCGGCGGCGCTGGCCCTGGCGCAGCGGGCCGGGCGACCGGAGGCGCTCGGCAGCGCGGCGCTCGAGGATCTGGCGGTGCTGCGGCGGGGCGTCGCCGGGCTGGCGGCGCGGGCGCTGGTGCAGATCCTCGCCCTGCCGCTGCTGATCCTGCTGGCCTTCGCGGTGCATTGGGCCTTCGCGGTGCTGACCATCCTCTTCTATGGCGTGGCGGGGCTGCTGAGCCATGCGCTGGTCCAGGCGCTGCGGCGGGAGATGGAGCTGGCGCGGACCGCGGGCGCTCAGGCGCAGGGTCTCGCCGCCGATGCAATGCGGGCGGGCGAGGCGATCCTCGCCATGGGGATGCTGCCGCGGCTGGCGGGGCATCTGCTGGCGACCGGGGCGGAGGCGGCAGGGGAGGCCTTCCTGGCACGGCGGCGGGCGAGCCGGCTGCGGCTGGCGCTGGATGCGGTACTCGGCCTGTTCGGCGGCGCCTTTCTCTTCCTGATGGCCTTCCTGGTGCTGGGCGGGATGGCCGGGCGTGGCGCGGGGATGGAGTATTTCTTCCTTGCCTTCGCCCTGGCCGCGCCCTTTGCCGCCTTCGTCGGCGGCAGCCGGGAGGTGGCCGAGGCCATGGTGGCCTGGCAGCGGCTGCGGCGGCTGCTGGCGGAGACGCCGAGCGTCCACCGCGGCACGCCCTTTCCCTGCCCGCGGGCGCGGCTGGTGGCGGAGCACCTGACCTTCGGTTTCCGCGGGATGCAGCCGGTGCTGCTGCGCAATGTCGACCTCGCCCTGGAGCCGGGCGAGGCGGTGGCGATCGTCGGGCCGTCGGGCTGCGGCAAGTCGACGCTGCTGCGGGTGCTGATGGGGCTTTATCCGCCTGGCGCGGGCGGCGTCTATCTGGACGGCCATGCAGTGCATCAGTGGGATCGCGAGGACCTGGCGCGGCATGTCGGCTTCCTGCCGCAGCAGCCGCTGCTCGGGCGGGGCACGGTGGCGGAGGCCATCGCCCGCCTCGGCACGCCGGACATGGCGTTGGTGCTCGATGCGGCGCGGCGGGCCGGCGTGCATGAGGCGGTGACGGCCCTGCCGCTCGGCTATGCGACGCCGGTGGCCGGGGCCTGGCCGCTCTCGATGGGGCAGCAGCACCGGCTGGCCCTGGCCCGGGCGCTCTACGGCCGGCCGCGGGTCCTGGTGCTGGACGAGCTGGCGGGCGGGCTGGATGTGGCGGGCGAGGCGCAGGTGATCGGCCTGCTCCGCGCCCTGCGGCAGGAGGGGGTGGCGGTGGTCTTCACCACGCACCGGCCGGCGCTGGTCGGCGCGGCGGACCGGGTGCTCGCGCTGCGGAACGGCTCTTTGGTGCCGGCCGGGGCGCAGGATGGGCCGTCGCGGGTTGCGGCGGCGGCGCAGGCCCCGCGCCTGGCCGGGCACAAGGCGGCGGCGGCATGAGCGCGACGATGCCGCAGCGCCGCGGCTGGCTGCGGGCCATGGGGCTTGGGCCGGGGAGCGTGCTGGCGATCCTGCTGCTCAGCCTGGGCGGGATGCTTGGGCTGTTCGACCTGGTGCTCAGCATCGCGCACATCACCGATGGCGTGCTGGAAAGCAAGAACGCCGACACCGTGCTGGCGCTGATGCTGGTCTTCGCCATGGCGACGCTGCTTGCCGCCTACTACCGGCACCGGCGGGAGACGTTGCTGCAGGCGATGGCGGAGCGGCTGGGCCTCGCCCTGCGGGCGGAAGCCTTGCAGGCGGCGATCCGGCGGGCGGCGCGGCGCGACATGGTGGCGGGGCTTGATCTGCTGGGCGATGTCGCGGCGGCGCAGCGCTTCGTCACCGGCGAGGCGGTGGCGGGGCTGCTTGACCTGATCGGGGCGGCGGCGGCGCTGGGGCTCGTCTTCCATCTGCATGCGGGGTTCGGCTGGATCCTGCTGGCCGGAATGGCGACGACGGCCCTGCTCGGGCTGGTGCTGCGGCGGGTGGCGGGCCCGGCCGCGGCGACGGCCGAAGCGGAGCTTGCGGCCGCGGGCCATGAACTGGCCGGCCAGCTGGTGCATGGGGACCTGGTGCGCGGGCTCGGCCAGTTGCCGGCCCTGCTCGGGCGCTGGCAGCGGCGCCACGAGGCGGCGCTCGGCCTCGCCGACATGGCCGCGGCGCGGGGCGATGCGATCCGCGAATTGCAGATGCTGGTCGCGGCGCTGACCATGATCGGGCTGGTTGCCTCCGGCGTGCTCCACGTCATCGAGGGGCGCGGGACGATCGGGCTGGTGCTCGGCGCCGTGCTGCTCGGGCAGTTCGCGCTGCGGCCGCTCGCCGGGCTGGTGCAGCATTTCGAGGCCTGGCAGGCCGGCACCCAGGCCTGGGCGCGGCTGCGCCGCGCGCTGGCGGAGGAGGCGCAGGTTATCGCCCGGCAGCCTCTGGCCGAGGCGCGGCCGGGGCTGGTCGTCGAGGGCCTCGGCTTCCACCCGGCGGGGCGGGAACGGCCGGTCCTGGCGGGGCTCGGCCTCGCCCTGGCGCCGGGCGAGGTGCTCCTGGTCGAGGGCGGCAACGGCGCGGGCAAGACGACTCTGCTGAGGCTCGTGCTCGGGCTGGTGCCGCCGGATCAAGGGCGCGTACTGCTCGACGGGCAGGACACCTGGTTTTGCGACCGCGGCACGCTCGGCGCGCGGATCGGCTACCTGCCGCAGGACGTCCAGCTGCTGGAGATGGACATCTTCACCAATATCGGTCGCGGGCCGGGTGCCCCGGCGGAGCTGGTGGTGGCTGCGGCGCGGATGGCGGGTGCGCATGAGATGATCGGGCGGCAGCCCCAGGGCTATCAGACCCCGGCCGGGACCAGCGCCGGGCTTTCGGCCGGGCAGCGGCGGCTGGTCGGGCTGGCGCGGGCGCTCTACGGCATGCCGCGGCTGCTGGTGCTGGACGAGCCGGAGATCGGCCTCGACGGCGCGGCGCGGCAGGCGATGCGGGCCGCGGTGAGCGGGGCGAGCGCCGCCGGCGCGATCGTGCTGGTGGTGACGCATGAGCCGGCAACCTGGGCCGACCTTGCCGGGCACCGGCTGCGGCTGGAGGCCGGCGGCGCCTTCGAATGGCTCGCGGGCGGGCCCGATGAGAGTGACATGGAGCGGCATCGTGCAGCAGCTGGTTAAGCATGGGGCGCCTGTGGCGCTGCCCCCGGCCCTCCCTTCGGCCTTTCCCCAGGACTCGCTGCAGAAGCAGCTGGAGCGGGCGGTGCAGAGCCCGCCGGTCCACCGGCTGGTGCGGCGCTCGCTGCTGACGCTGGCCATCACCCTGCTGCCGATCGGCGGCTGGGCAACGATGACCGTCGCCGAGCGGGCGGTGCTGGCCGGCGGGCAGCTCGTCCCCGAGGGGCGGCGGAAGACGGTGAACCTGCTGGAGCCGGGTATCCTGCGGCGCCTGCTGGTGCAGGAAGGCTCCGTGGTGCAGGCGGGCCAGCCGTTGTTGCAGCTCGACGTGACGCAGGCGGAGGCGACGGCGGGGCAGGCCAAGGCCGCCTACTGGAGCGGGCGGGCGCGCGTCGCCCGGCTGCGGGCCGAGCAGGCGGAGCAGCGGCAGCTGGCCTTCCCGGTCGATCTGGAGGCGGCGGCGGGAGCCGACCCGGCGATCCAGGTCTTCCTCAAGGCGGAGCAGGCGCTGTTCGCCGCGCGTTGGGCAGCCTTCGACGGGCAGGTCGGCGTGCAGGAACGCGCCATCACCCAGTTGCAGGAGCAGGTGGCAGGCGCCCAGGCGCAGCGCGACGGCGCCGGGCGGCAGCTCATGGCCGTGCGGGAGCAGATCGCCGGCTACAACAGGCTGCTGACGCAGGGCTATGCCTCGCGCTTCACCGTGCTGAACCTGCAGCAGCAGGAGGCGGGGTTCGTCGCCACGATCGGGCAGGCGAATGCGCAGGAGGCGCAGCTGCGCGAAGGCATCATCCAGGCGCAGCGGCAGCTGGAGGGGCTGCGGCTCGCCCGGCTCTCCGACATCGCCAACGACATGCAGACCACCGAGGCGACGACGGCCGCGGCCCTGCAGCAGTTGCGCTCGGCGCAGGACGTGCTGGCGCGGCGCGAGGTGCTGTCGCCCGAAGCCGGCAAGGTGACGAATATCCAGGCCTTCACGCCAGGGGCGACGATCCAGACCGGGCAGCCGATCCTCGACCTGGTGCCGCTGAACGACCGGCTGGTGGTCGAAGGCCGGGTGCAGCCGACCGATATCGAGCAGGTCTCGGTGGGGCAGCGGGCGAATATCAGGCTGAGCAGCTACCGCACGCGCAACGTGCCGATGCTGGAAGGGCGAGTGATCGTCGTCGGCGCCGATGTGCAGGTGCCGCAGAACAACGGCGACCCGTATTTCCTCGTCCGGCTGGAATTCGACCCTGGGCAGCTGGAGTCGGTGCCGGATCTCGCGCCGGTCGCGGGCATGCCGGCGGAGCTCTACATCCTCGGCGAAAGGCGGACGCCCTTCGCCTATCTGTGGACGCCGTTGAGCGCCGCGGCGCGGCGCGCCCTGAGGGATTAGAAGGGGCGCGGGGCCCCTCCCCTCACCGCCGCTGCGCGGCCTGGGCGATGTAGTTGTCGAAGGACAGCTCGGCGACGCGGAACCAAGCCCGCATGTCGTCGCGCGACTTCGACCAGGCGGCGTGAATCTTGGCGTATTCCGGGCTCTTCTGGGCGAGTTCCGCCTCCAGCGCCATGGCCTCGCGGTAGCAGGCGTCCATCACCTCGCGCGGGAAGGCGCGGAGCTGGGTGCCGGCGGCGAGCAGGCGGCGCAGCGCCTCCGGGTTGCGGGTGTCGTAGCGGGCGACCATCCAGTGCGTCGCCTCGGCGGCGGCGGTGCGGATGGCGGCCTGGTAGCTCTTCGGCAGGGCGTTCCACTGCTCGAGATTGGCGACGAAGGTGGTGTTGGCCGCGCCCTCCCACCAGGCGGGATAGTAGTAGAATGGCGCGACCTTGTTGAAGCCAAGCTTCTCGTCGTCATAGGGGCCGAGCCATTCGACCGCATCAATGGTCCCGCGCTCGAGCGCCGGGTAGATGTCGCCGCCGGCCAATTGCTGCGGGACGCCGCCGACGCGCTGGAGCACCGTGCCGCCGAGGCCGGCGATGCGCATCTTGAGGCCGCGCAGGTCCTCGACGGTCTTCACTTCCTTGCGGAACCAGCCGCCCATCTGTGCCCCGGTGGTGCCGAGCGGCAGGGCATAGGTGTTGTACTGGCGGAAGAGCTCGTTCAGCAGGTCGATGCCGCCGCCCTCGTACATCCAGGCATTCTGCTGCCGGGTGTTGAGGCCGAAGGGCACGCCGGTGGCGAAGGCGAAGGCCGGGTTCTTGCCGACATAGAAGGAGGAGGTGGTGTGGCAGCACTCCACCGTGCCGGCCTGGACGGCGTCGAGCGCCTGGAGGGCGGGGACGACCTCGCCGGGGCCGAAAACGCGGATCTGGAAGCGGTCCTCGGTCAGCTCGGCCACGGTGCGGGCGAAGACGTGGGCGGCGCCGTGGATGGCGTCCAGCGAGGTCGGGTAGCTGCTGGTCAGGCGCCAGCGCAACGCCGGCGTGGATTGCGCGAGGGCGGGCGTTGCCAAGGTGGCGGCAAGCGTCGCCTGGCCGAGGATGGCTCTGCGGTTCATTGGTGGTTCCCTCCGGGATGCTTTCGGGGGCGGGAAGAACCATGGATGGGGCCGGCGGGGAAGCCCCTGCGGTCGGGCTGGTCGGATGGCGCGAGGCGTATAGACTGCGGGAAAATCCCGGAGGAACGCCGCCATGCCCGACGATGTGCGGGTCTATTGGATGACCGGCTGCACCAGCTGCCTGCGTACCAAGGAATTCCTGGCGCGGCACCGCATCCCCTTCCAATCCCGCAACGTGCTGGCGGATGGGGCGGCCTATGCCGAGCTGGAGCGCTTCGGGCTGCGGCAGGTGCCCATCGTGACGCGGGACGACGCCTGGGCGAACGGACAGGTGCTGCGGGACGTGGCGGAGCTGGTCGGGATCGACCTCGGTGCGCCGCAGGTGCTGCCCGTGACGGAGCTGCGGCGGCGGCAGGAGGCGATCCTCGCCGGGGCGGCGCGCTTCGCGGCGCAGCTGCCGGAGGACAGCCTCGGCACGCTGCTGCCGGACCGGCCACGCAGCCATGCCGACCTCGTCTACCACATCGTCAACATCGTCGATGCCTTCCTCGAGCACGAGGCGGGCATCCCGCTGCGCTACGAGGCCTATTTCCGGCTGCCGCCCAGGGCGGAGCGGGCCGCGCTGCTGGCCTATGCGGCGGATGTGAAGGGGCGGCTCGCGGCTTGGTTCGACGGGCCGGGGCGCGGGCGGGATTGGACGGAGGCGGCGCAGGTCTATTACGGCCGGCAGTCGCTGCACGAATTCTTTGAGCGCACCGTCTGGCATAGCGGGCAGCACACGCGGCAGCTGATGTGGGTGCTGGAGCGGATGGGGATCGCGCCCGACGGGGCGCTGGGGCCGGAGGTCTTCGCCGGCCTGCCGATGCCGGAGGAGGTGTGGGGATGAAGCTCGGGCTCTCGATCGGATATTCAAAGGCGCAGCTGGACGTGCCTGTCGCGCTCGTCCAGCGGGCGGAGGAGCTTGGCTACGACTCCGTCTGGACGGCGGAGGCCTATGGGTCGGACGCGGTCTCGCCGCTGGCCTATCTGGCGGCGGTGACGAAGCGCATCAAGCTTGGGACCGGGGTGATGCAGCTCGCCGCGCGGACGCCGGCCAATGCGGCGATGTGCGCAGGCACGGTGGACAGCCTCGCGGGCGGCGGGCGGTTCATCGCCGGGCTCGGCGTCAGCGGGCCGCAGATCGTCGAGGGCTGGTACGGCCAGCCGTGGGGCAAGCCCTACTACCGGGTGAAGGACTATGTGGCGATCATGCGGAAGATCTGGGCGCGCGAGGCGCCAGTGACGCATGACGGGCCGGAGATCCCCCTGCCCTATACCGGGCCCGGCGCACTCGGCATCGGCAAGCCGCTGAAGTCGATCCTGCACATGAACCCCGCCATCCCCGTCTATCTGGGCACGGAGACGGATGCGATGGTGCGGCTGACCGGCGAGATCGCCGATGGCTGGCTGGCGCTCGGCTTCGTGCCCGGCACCATCGGGCATTTCCAGCCGCTGCTGGAGGAAGGGTTCCGCCGTGCCGAAAAGGCGACGGGCAGGCCGAAGACGCGGGCGGACTTCACCATCCAGGCCAGCGCGCATGTCGAGGTTTCGGACGACGTGCGCGGGGCGCTGGCGAAGCTGAAGCCGGAGATCGCGCTCTATGTCGGCGGCATGGGACACAAGGACAAGAATTTCCACCGCGACATGATGGAGCGGCGCGGCTTCGGCGAGGCCGCGGCGCGCATCCAGGAGCTCTACCTCGCCGGGCGGAAGGAGGAGGCGATCGCCGCCGTGCCGGACGATTGGGTGGACATGAAGTCGCTGGTCGGCCCGCCGGCGCGGATCAAGGAGCGGTTCCGCGCCTGGGCGGAAAGCGGGGCGGATGCGCTCAATGTGCGGTCGCGCCAGCCGGCGGCGATCGAGGTCATGGCAGAGGCGGCGGGGCTGGCCCCGGCGGGAGGCGTGGCATGAGCGATGCGGTGCTGTTCGAGATGGTGGAGCCGCATGTCGCGCTCGTCACCATCAACCGGCCCGAGGCACGGAATGCGGTGAATGCCGCGGTCAGCGCCGGGATGGAGGCTGCGGTCGACCGGGCGGAGGCGGACCCGGAGATCCGGGTCGTGGTGCTGACCGGGGCGGGGCCGCACGCCTTCTGCGCCGGGGCCGACCTCAAGGAGGTTTCGGCGGGACGGAGCACGGCACTGGCCGGGGCGAGGTATGGGTTCGGCGGCTTCGTCAAGGCGCCACGGACCAAGCTCTGGATCGCGGCGGCGCAGGGGCATGCGCTGGCGGGTGGGCTGGAGTTGCTGCTGGCCTGCGACATGGCCGTGGCGGCAGAGACGGCGACATTCGGCCTGCCGGAGGTGAAGCGGAGCCTGGTCGCCGCGGCGGGCGGGGTGTTCCGGCTTCCGCGGGCGCTGCCGAAGGCGATCGCCCTGCAGATGATCGCCACCGGGGAGCCGATACCGGCGGCGCTCGCCTTGCAGCATGGGCTGGTGAATGCGGTGGTGCCGCAGGGCGAGGTGCGGGAGGCGGCGCTGGACCTGGCGCGGCGCGTCACCGCCAATGCGCCGCTGGCGGTGCGGGAGAGCCTTGGCATCGCCCGGCAGGCGCTGGTGCTGGATGACGAGGCGCTTTGGGAGATGAGCCGCTCGGCGAGCGAGCGCATCAAGCAGACCGAGGACTTCCAGGAAGGCCCGAAGGCCTTCGTGGAGAAGCGCGCCCCCCGCTGGGTCGGGCGCTAGAGCATGATCGCCAAAGGCTGGAGCGGCCGGAGGCGTGAATCATGGGACGAAATGATTGCTTGGAGCAGGATCCTTGATCCAGTGATCGCGGGTCATGCTCCAGGCACGGACCGGTCCAGACCGGGTTTCGGCCTGACGGGAAGGGTTCGGGGAGGGCAAAGCCCTTCCTGACAGGGAGGAAACAATGAAGCGCAGAACGCTCATCGCCGGGATGGCGCTCGCCACGCCTGCCCTGGCCCAGGCGGATCGCTGGCCGAGCCGGGAGATCAGCCTCGTCACCGGCTTCGGGCCCGGCGGCGGCACGGATGTGGTGGCCCGCGCCATCGCCGCGCATATGGAGAAGACGCTTGGCGTCGCCATCCCCGTGCGGAACACGCCGGGGGCAGGCGGAACCTTGGGGCCGGGGCGGATCGCGCAGTCGCGGCCGGATGGCTATACCTTTGGCCTTGTTGGGCTTTCGGCGCTGGTGGTGGCTCCGCTGACCATGGACCTGCCCTACAAGCCCTGGGAAAGCTTCGACTTCCTCGGCTGCACCTCGGAGCTGCGGGTCGGCCTGCCGGTCGGTCCCTCCATGCCGAATGTCCGCACGCTGCAGGATTTCATCGCGGAGGGGCGGCGGCGGACGATCACGGTCGCCAGCACCAACCCAGGCTCGGCGGTCAGCTTCTTCGACTTGGCGCGGCTGGCGGGCATCCAGATCAGCTACGTGCCCTTCGGCAGCATCACCGAGGCGGCGAGCCAGGTGGCCGGCGGGCATGTGGATACCTATTCCGGCACATCCGAGATGATCGGGCTGGTGCGGGGTGGGCAGCTCCGGATGCTGGCGAGCGCGAGCGTCGATCGCTGGCCGGACTTTCCCGAGGTACCGACGCTGATCGAGCAGGGCTACGAGACGGCGACCCGGCAGCTCATCATCTGGGCCGGGCCGGCGGGGCTGCCGGCACCGATCCGCGAGCGGCTGGAGGCGGCGCTGATGGCGGCGGCGCGGGACCCGGAGGTGCAGGCGCGGCAAGCGGCGGGCGGCATCGCCAGCCGTGTCATCGAGGGCGCCCGCACCCTGGCCGAGATCCGCCAGGTGCAGCCGGGGGTGGAGGCGGCGCTGGTCGCCTCCGGCATGAGCCGGAAGCGAAGCTGATCAGGCGGCGCGCGGGTTGCGCTGCCAGATCGCGTAGTTCAGCGCGCCGGCGAAGGTGACCCAGGCAAGGTAGGGGGCCATCAGCCAGGCCGCGGTGGCGCTGACCGGTGCGAAGAGCAGAATACAGCCGAGGATGGAGAGCCAAAGCAGCACCAGCTCGGCGAAGGCGAGGTCCGGGCGCTTCATTCCGAAGAAGATGCCGGACCAGGCGGCGTTCAGCACCAGCTGCACGGCATAAAGGCCAAGCGCGGGGATGAAGCCGGCCTCTCGCCAGACCAGCCAGCCGGCGATGGCGATCAGGATGTAGAGCACCGTCCAGGCTGGGGCGAAGACCCAGTTGGGCGGGTTCCAGCTCGGCTTGGCCAGCCGCTCGTACCAGTTGTCCGGGCGGAAGACCGCGCCGGAGCAGGCGACGAGGAAGCAGGCGGCAAGGAAGCCGATCAGGGCGAGGGTGTTGGCGCTCATGCGGCGAGCTTAGCGCAAGCGGGGCGGAACGGTTGCCCCCTCCCCTCGCCCCGGCCATGCTCACGCCGGATTGGGAGGATGTGCGTATGGGCGAGGCGCCTGAATTCGAGGCCGCGCGGCTGGATGACTTCCTGCGGAGCGCCATCCCGGGGCTGCAGGGGGAGATGGCAGTCGAGCGCATCTCAGGCGGGCAGTCCAACCCGACCTTCTTCGTGACCTATGCGAACCGCCGGTTGGTGCTGCGGAAGAAGCCGCCGGGCGAGGTGCTGCCCTCGGCCCATGCCGTCGACCGGGAGGCGCGCGTGCTGCGAGCGCTGGCGGGCAGCGCGGTGCCGGTGCCGCCGGTGGTGCTCTTCCACGAGGGGGCGGAAGTGGTGGGGACGCCCTTCTACGTCATGGAGCGCGTCGCGGGCCGGGTTTTCGGCACCTGCGACCTGCCGGGGGCGGCCGTCGCGGAGCGGCGGGCGATGTACCTCTCCTTCGCCGAGACGCTGGCGCGGCTGCACGACGCGGACTGGCAGGCGGCAGGGCTGGAGGGCTTCGGGCGGCCGGGCAACTACTTCGAGCGGCAGGTCGGGCGCTGGACCAGGCAGTGGGAGGGGCAGCGCTTCCGCGACATTCCGGAACTCGCCAAGCTGGCGGGGTGGGTCGCGGCGCACATCCCGCCCGATGACGGCGAGGCGAGCATCGTCCATGGCGACTACCGGCCGGGCAACGTGATGTTTGCGCCCAACGGGCCGCAGGTGGTGGCGGTGCTGGATTGGGAGCTCTCGACCATCGGGCATCCGCTGGCCGACCTCGCCTTCAGCACCATCCCCTGGCGGAGCACGCCGGAGGAGTATGGCGGCATGCGGGGGCTCGACCTCGCGGCGCTCGGGATCCCGGGCGAGGAGGAGTATGTGGCGCATTACTACGCCTGCCGCCGGACGCCGGCGCCGCGGCTGGAGCCCTTCCACCGGGCCTTCGCCATGTTCCGCTTCGCGGTGATCTTCGAGGGGATCGCGGTGCGGGCGCGGACGGGGACGGCGGCCTCGGCGGATGCGCTGACGGTGGGCGACCTGTCCATCGCCTTTGCCCGGCGCGGGCTGGAATGCATCGAAGGGTAGCGGCGCCCGAAGGTGCCGCTACCCTGCTCCGTCACATCCCGCCGATATAGTTCGGCCCGCCGCCGCCCTCCGGCGTGCGCCAGTCGATGTTCTGCGTCGGGTCCTTGATGTCGCAGGTTTTGCAGTGGACGCAGTTCTGCGCGTTGATGACGAGGCGCGCGCCGCCGTCGCCCGCCTCGACATCGCCGCCGGGGCCGGTGGCCTCGGGATCCGGCGTGCCCTTCAACTCGCGCTCCGCATCCGGCCCGACCGCCTCGTAGACCGCTGCCGGGCAGTAGCGGCTCTCGGGGCTGCGGAACTGGTCCCAGTTCACGCCTTTCCAGCGGTCCGGGTCACGGAGCTGGAGGTGGGCGGGCTGGTTTTCCTCATGGTTGGTGTTGGAGAGGAAGACCGAGGAAAGGCGGTCGAAGGTCAGCACGCCATCCGGCTTCGGATACACGATGCGCTTGGCCTGGCTCGCAGGCTTCAGCGTCTCGTGGTCGGCATGGTGCGGCCAGGTCCAGGGGGCCTTGCCGCGGAAGACGTAGGTGTCGAGCGCCGCATTGGCGAGGCCGCCCCAGAAGCCGTACTTGGCGAAGCCCGGGCGGATGTTGCGGACGCCTTTCAGCTCCTCCCAGACCCAGCTCGCCTCGAGCGCGGTGGGGTAGCTGTCGAGCACCGGCACGCGCGTCTCCTCCGCGATCGCCGCGGCGGCAGCCTCGGCGGCGAGCATGCCGGTCTTCATGCTGGTATGCGTGCCCTTGATCTTCGGCACGTTGAGGAAGCCGGCGCAGTCGCCGATCAGCGCGCCGCCCGGAAAGACCAGCTTCGGGATGGCCTGGAAGCCGCCCTCGTTCAGCGCCCGCGCCCCGTAGGCCACGCGCTTGCCGCCCTCCAGCATCTTCCGCACCTCGGGGTGCGTCTTGAAGCGCTGGAACTCGTCGAAGGGCGATAGCCAGGGATTGGAGTAGTCGAGGCCGACGACGAAGCCGATGGAGACCAGGTTCTCGCCCAGCATGTAGAGCCAGGAGCCGCCATAGGTGTCCGAGGTCAGCGGCCACCCCGTCGAGTGCCAGACGAGGCCGGGCTTGTGGTTCTCCTTCGGGATCTCCCACAGCTCCTTCATCCCGAGCGCGTAGGTCTGCGGGGCGACGCCCTGGCGCAGGTCGTAGCGCTCGAAGAGCTGCTTGGTGAGCGAGCCGCGGCAGCCTTCGGCGAAGAGGGTGTAGCTGGCGCGCAGCTCCATCCCCGGCTCGTAGGCCAGGCCCTTGGTGCCATCCTTCTGGATGCCGGCGACGCCGGCAACGACGCCCTTCACCTGCCCGTCCTCGATGATCGTCTCGGAGGCGGCGAAGCCCGGATAAATCTCGACGCCCAGCGCCTCGGCCTTGGCGCCGAGCCAACGGCAGACATTGCCGAGCGAGACGATGTAATTGCCATGGTTGTTCATCTGCGGCGGCGTCGGCAGCTTCACCGCGCGGGTCGCCGTCAGCAGCATGAAGCGGTCGTCGGTCGCGGGCGTCGCCAGCGCCGGCGGGTCCTCGCGCCAGTCGGGCAGCAACTCGTCGAGGGCCCGGATTTCGAGCACCGCGCCCGACAGGGTGTGGGCGCCGATCTCGCTGCCCTTCTCGACCAGGCAGACCGTGGCATCGGGCGCGACCTGCTTCAGCCGGATCGCGGCGGCGAGGCCAGCGGGCCCTCCTCCCACGATCAGGACGTCGAATTCCATTGCCTCGCGCTCTTCGGCACCGGACATGCCTGGCTCCTCCTGGTTCGCCCTCGCATGTAGCGTCGCTTCGGGTTGCACGGAACCCCGGGGGCAGGAATATAGGCCGTTGACGGGGGCGCGGATGGAGGCGGAGACACAGGAAGCGCTGATCGCGGCCCTCAGGCTCCAGCTCGACTGGGGCGTGGACGAGGCGCTGGACGCGGAGCCGCACGACCGGGCAGCGCGGCTGCCGGAACGTCCCGAGGCGCCGGCAGCGCGTGCCCCCTTCCCGGCTCCTGGCTCCTCCCCTGCCCCATTGCGGGCGCAGCCGCAACTCCTGCCGGCGAGCCTGGCAGGGACCCGGGCGCAGGCCTTGGCGGCCGGGGCCGACAGCCTGCCAGCGTTGCGCGAGGCCATGGCGCAGTTCGAGGGCAGCCCGCTCAAGGAGACGGCGATGAACCTCGTCTTCGCCGATGGCGTGGCGGAGAGCGGGCTGATGTTCATCGGCGAGGCGCCGGGGGCGGACGAGGACCGGCTGGGCCGGCCCTTCGTCGGCGTCTCCGGGCAGTTGCTCGACCGGATGCTGGCCTCGGTCGGGCTTAGCCGGGAGCGGGACTTCTACATCACCAACATCCTGCCCTTCCGCCCGCCCGGCAACCGGACGCCGACCGATGCGGAGATCGCGCTCTTCCTGCCCTTCATCCTGCGGCATATCGAGCTGGCCCGGCCGCGGCTGCTGGTGCTGCTGGGCGGCGTTTCGGCCAAGGCGCTGCTGCGCTCGCGGGAAGGCATCACGCGGCTACGCGGACGTTGGCATCAAGTAACGACCAATGAAGAACAAGCCTTGCCGGCGCTCGCCACCCTCCATCCAGCCTATCTGCTGCGCACACCCACGGCCAAGCGCGAGGCCTGGAACGACCTGCTGATGCTGCGACGGAAAATCGACGGCAAAGATTAGATGCCAACGGATTTGTTATACATGCCAGTGGCCATGGCATGTCGGGCAATTCACTCCCAGGTGGAACGTATCTCATCCTGATACCGCAATTGAGGGGTTGCGCTTCAGTGCTCGCGACCGCTAACGGGAACGTGCCATGCGCGCGATCAGCCCCATGGCCCGTTGCCTCCTTCGCCCCCTGCTCCGCGGGGTCCTGCTGGGGGCGGCGCTGACGGCGGGGGCCACGGCCTCAGCCCAGGCGCAAAGGGCCCCAGCCTCGACCGCCATTCCGGCCTCCTTCGGCCAGACCGCGATGATCCTGCCCCGTCCCGCCTCGCCCGGCGGGATGGCCGGGCTGCCGCAGGTGCTGGCGCCCTCCGAGGCGGCGCGGCTCCGGCGCATCTTCCAGGCGCAGGCGGCGGGCGACTTTGCCGCGGCGGAGCGCGAGACGGAGCGGCTGGAGGACCGGAGGCTGCTCGGCCAAGTGCTGGCTGATCGCTGGCTTCGGCCGGCAGGGCAGCCGAATCCGGCGGCGCTGCAAACCTGGCTGGCGCACCATACGGATCACCCGGACGCGCCGCGGATCCATGCCCGGCTCGCCGAGATGCTGCCCCGCGGGACGGCGCTTCCGGCCCCGCCCGAAGCGGCGGAGGTGCTTTCGCCCGACCAGTCCCTGGCGCCCGAGGAGCGCGACGGCGCCGCAGTCACCCGCAACCCGGTGCTCGACCGGGCGGTGCGGGACAAGGCCCGGGAAGGGAATGCGGCGGCGGCGCTGGCGCTGATCGGGCGGACGCGCGGGCTCTCGCCGGCCTATGCGGCGCTGCTGCGGGCCGACCTGGCGATCGGCCTGTTCCGTGCCGGGCGGGACGAGGAGGCCTTCCGCATCGCCGCCGAGACGCTGCGGCAGTCCGCCGGCAGGGGGGAGAACGGCATCGCCGCCTTCGCCGCGGGGCTCGCGGCCTGGGGGATGGAACGCTACGACCTCGCCCTGCCCTATTTCGAGCGGGCGGCGCGAACCGAGGCGGCGGCGCCGGCCCTACGCTCGGCGGCGGCCTTCTGGACCGGGCGGGCGGCGGTCCGGGCGCGGCAGCCGCAGCTCTATGTCTCCTGGATGACGCAGGCGGCGCAGGAGCCGCGGACCTTCTACGGCCAGGTGGCGCGGCGGGCGCTGGGCCTGCCGAACAAATTCGCCTGGGAGGGCGAGTTGGCCGGCGAGGCGGAAACGGCGGCGCTGGCCGAGACGGCTGGCGGCTGGCGAGCGCTCGCCCTTTTGCAGATCGGCCAGGCAGGGCGGGCCGAGGCGGAGTTGCGGCAGCTCTGGGGCCAGGCCAGGAACAACCCGGCGCTGGTGCGGGCGATGCTCTCCGTGGCCTCGGCCGCCGGGATGAACGGCCTTGCCTCGCAGCTTGCGGCGGCAAGCCAGGGAGCGGACGGCCGGCCGCGGGATTTCGCACGCTTCCCGCTGCCCAGGTTGCAGCCGCAAGGCGGGTTCCGGGTCGATCCGTCGCTGCTTTATGCGCTCGCCTTGCAGGAAAGCCGCTTCGATGCTGCAGCGGTCTCGCCGGCCGGGGCGCGTGGGCTGATGCAGCTCATGCCGGCGACGGCGAGCTATGTGGCGGGCGACCCATCGCTTTCGGCGGAGAACCGGGACCGGCTGCACGACCCCGGCTTCTCGCTCGATCTCGGCCAGCGCTACGTGCATTACCTGGCGCGGCACGAGGGGGTAGAGGGCAACCTCATCCGGCTGCTCGCGGCCTATAATGCGGGGCCGGGCAACCTGCAGAAATGGCTGCCGGCGAGCGGGCACCGGGACGATCCTTTCCTGTTCATCGAAGCCATCCCGATCGACGAGACGCGGGCCTTCGTGCAACGCGTGATGGCCTATTCCTGGATCTATGCGAGCCGGCTCGGCCTGCCGGCGCCGAGCCTTGACCAGATGGCGGCCGGGAGCGTGCCGAAATTCGCCGGGCCTGAAGATGTCGTCGCCATGCTGCGCCGGCGGCCGGCTGCGCTACGGTAGCGCCCGACGAGATCACGGAGCGCCCGCCATGCCGATCGACGAAAGCCTGCCCTTCATCCCGGTGAACATCGCCGTCCTTACCGTCTCCGACACGCGGGACCTCGCCTCCGACCGCTCGGGGCAGACCCTGCAGGAGCGGATCGAGGGTGCGGGGCATCGCTGCGTCGCGCGGGAGATCGTCCGCGACGAGGCGGATGCGATCGAGGCGGTGATGCGGCGCTGGATCGAGGATCCGAACATCGATTGCGGCATCACCACCGGCGGGACGGGCATCACCGGGCGCGACGTGACGCCGGAAGCCTTCAAGCGGGTGCTGGAGAAGGAGATCGAGGGGTTCGGCGAGCTGTTCCGCATGCTCAGCTACCGCAAGATCGGCACCAGCACGATGCAAAGCCGGGCGATCGGGGGCGTGGCGAACGGGACCTATCTCTTCGCCCTCCCCGGCTCGACCGGGGCCTGCAAGGATGCCTGGGACGATATCCTGCTCTTCCAGCTCGATGCCCGGCACCGGCCCTGCAACCTGGTCGAACTGATGCCGCGGCTGAAGGAGCATATGCGGGCGGCGTGAAGCCCTTGCTTTCGCAGCTGCGAGGGCGCATGTAGGCGGTACCGGCGGCGACATGCCCCGGTGGTGCCCGGCCGCGTGAGCGGCCACCCTGTCCCGGTTTCAGTCCGCGCGCGGCCCCTTGGGCTGCCTTTGCTGGGCGAAGCGGGACCCGGTCGAACTGCCGGCGCACAGGAAGCCATCTTCCGGATCGACCCAGCCACGCGGGGTCTCCACCTGAAACCCCGCGGCGACCCATGACCGGGTCCGCGTCAGGCGCCGCGTGTCTGGGATTACCGATTTCGTGACAAGCTTTACCGATCTTGGCCTCGCCGCACCCCTCCTGCGCGCGCTCGATGAGGCCGGCTACACCACCCCCACCCCGATCCAGGCCCAGGCCATCCCGCTCGTGCTCGAAGGGCGCGACCTGCTCGGCATCGCCCAGACGGGGACGGGCAAGACGGCGGCCTTCGCGCTGCCGATCCTCAACCAACTCATCGCCAAAGGCGGCCGGCCGCCGCGTGGCGGCAGCCGCGTGCTGGTGCTCTCGCCAACGCGCGAGCTCGCCACCCAGATCGCCGACAGCTTCAAGGCCTATGGCGCGCATCTCGGATTCAGCGTCACGACCGTCTTCGGCGGCGTGCCGCATGGCGGGCAGCGCCGGGCGCTGGCGGCCGGCATCGACGTGCTGGTGGCCACACCCGGCCGCCTGCTCGACCATATGGCGGCGGGCACGGCGCGGCTCGATCGCGTCGAGACGCTGGTGCTCGATGAGGCCGACCAGATGCTGGACAAGGGCTTCCTGCCCGCCATCCGCAAGCTGATCCCGGCCCTGCCGAAGGCGCGGCAGACCCTGTTCTTCTCCGCCACCATGCCGACCGAGATTGGCCGGCTAGCGGGCGACCTGTTGAAGGACCCGGCCCGGGTCGAGGTGGCGCCGGTCGCCACCACTGCCGAGCGCGTGGCGCAGCGCGTGCTGCATGTCGAGACGGCGCGGAAGCGCATGCTGCTGGCCAAGCTGCTGAAGGGCGAGGGCGTCGGCCGCACCCTGGTCTTTGCCCGCACCAAGCACGGCGCCGACCGGGTGGTGAAGCAGCTGGCCCAGGATGGGCTGCAGGCCAATGCCATCCATGGCAACAAGAGCCAGGGCCAGCGCGAGCGGGCCTTGCAGGAATTCCGCGAGGGCAGCGCGCCGATCCTGGTGGCGACCGACATCGCTGCCCGCGGCATCGACGTCGATAACGTCACCCATGTGGTGCAGTACGACCTGCCGGACGTGCCGGAGAGCTATGTGCACCGCATCGGCCGTACCGCCCGCGCGGGCGCCTCGGGCGAGGCGGTGGCGCTGGTCGCGGCGGAGGAGCTCGACAAGCTCTGGGCGGTCGAGAAGCTGATCCGCACGCCGATCCCGGCCGAGGACCATCGGCAGGACCAGTCGAGCCCGGTGACGCGGCCAGTGCAGACCGGGCGTCCGGCCGGGCGGCCCCAAGGGCATCGGGGCGGTGGCCAGGGCCGCGGGCGCGGCGGGGCGTCGCGGCCGCAGGGCCAGCCGGGCGGTGGCCAGTCGCAGCAGCGGCCGGCCGGGGCCAACGCGAACCAGACGCGGCGGCGGGCGATGCCGGCCGCGATCAGCGAGCAGACCCGGAGCGACCGGCGGTGGCGGGATGGCGACTTCCGCGATGGCGGCGGCGCCAAGCCGGGCAGCCGGACGCAGACCTGGCGCGTCGGCGGGGACGACTAAGGTCAAGACCGTGATCGCCCTGAGTGGACACGCTCAGGGCGTCATTGCCGGCGCGAGCGAAGCTTAGTCCTCGTCCTGCGCGAGGCGGCTCGGCAGGAGTTCGCCGCGCCGCTCCAGCAGCGGATGGGCGACGGCGGCGAGATGGCCGCCGACACGGCGCAGATCGCGCACCGCATCCAGCAACAGGCCGGCGGCGCGGCCACCTTCGGCGGCCGTGAGGGCGCCGGCATCGGCCATGCGCCGGGCGGCGTCGCGCTCGGCGGCGCGCAGGCCTTCCTTGCCGCGGACCAGGCGGCGGGCGGCCTCTGGATCCTCCATCATGAAGACCGCGATCGCCAGGCGAAGCTGCTCCAGCAGGGTAGCGTGCAGGGCCTCGATCTCCCGCGCCGACTCGGCGCCGAGGGCGAGGCCGCGGCGCAGGCGCTTGGCGGCATGGCGCACCAGGTCCCGCTCCACCACATCGGCGGCGTGCTCGAGGGCGATGGCGAAGGCCTGGATCTCGGCGAGGCGGCGGCTTTCCTCGTCGCCCAATGTCTCGCGCGGGATGCGGGCGAGGTAGGAATGGACCGCGCGGTGCAGCCGGTCCACCACATCGTCCATGCGGTTGATGGCGCGCGCGGCCTCGCGGTCCTGGCCGCGGAAGGCGGCGGCTGAGCCACGCAGCATCGCCTCCAACTGGTCGGCGATTCGCAGAACCTCGCGGGCCGCATTGGCGAGGGCGACGGATGGGGTGGTGAGCGCGGCTTCATCCAGGTAACGCGGCGTGCCGGCATCGGCGGCGGCGGACCGCTCCGGCAGCCAGCGGCGCAGCAGCGCGGCGAGCGCCGGCACCAGCGGCAGGGCGAGCAGCCCGGTCGCCAGGTTGAAGGCGAGATGCGCATTGGCGACCAAGCGCGCCGGCGCCGGGTCGAGCGCCTGGAGCCAGCCGGTCGCCTGCGGCAGGAGCAGGAGGCCGAGGGCGCAGCCGATCAGCCGGTTCAGCAGGTTGCCGGCGGGGACGCGGAGGCGGGCGCGGTCGCCACGGTCGCCGCCGGCTTCCAGCAGCGGGTTCAGCGCGCTGCCGAGATTGGCGCCGAGCACCATCGCCAGGGCTGCGGCCGGGGCGACCGCGCCGCTGCCGGCGAGACCGGCGACGAACAGCAGGCCGGCGATGCTGGAATGCGCCGCCCAGGCGATGGCGGCGGCGAGTAGCAGGTTGGGCAGGGGCTGGTCCGCCACCGCCGTCAGCAGCGCGCGGAGCGTCGGCGAGGCCTCGACCGGGGCCATGCTGCCGACCAGCTCGTGCAGCGCCAGCAGCATCAGCCCGAGGCCGATGGCGACGCGGCCGAGGTCGCGCGTCCGCGCCCGGCTTCCGCGCCGGAAGGCGAGCACGCCGACGAGCACCAGCGTGGGAAAGGCGGCGGTCGCGTCGAAGGAGAGAAGCTGGACGATCAGCGCGGTGCCGAGATTGGCGCCGAGCATCGCCGCCAGCGCCGGGGCCAGGGCAACCGCACCCGAGGCGGCGAAGGAGCCGACCATCAGCGCCGTCGCGGTGCTGCTTTGCAGCGCCGCCGTCACCCCGAGCCCGGCGAGGAAGGCGCGGCCCAGCCCACCGAGGGCGATGCCGAGCGCCTGGCGCAAGCGGCTGCCGAAGGCGCGCTGCACGCCGCTCTGGACCATGTGCAGGCCCCACAGCAGCAGCGCAGCCTCGCCGGCCAGTTCCAGCAGCAGCCGCGCTTCGCCCATCCCTGCCCGCCTTTCAGGCGGCGAGGTCGGCCGTGGTGATGAAGCGCACGCCGGCCGCGGTCAGCCTCGCCTTCGCCGCTGCGATGGTGTTCCCACCCTCGGGCAGGGGCAAGCCAATGCCACGACACGCATCCTCGATGACGCAGACCTCGTAGCCGAGGCGGGCGGCATCCTCGGCGGAGAAGGCGACGCAGTAGTCGGTGGCGAGGCCAGCGAGGAAGAGGCGGCGGGTGCCGCGGGCTCGGAGCCAGCCGTCGAGGCCGGTGGCGGTGGCGCGGTCGTTCTCGAAGAAGGCGGAGTAGCTGTCGATGGCGGGGCGGAAGCCCTTGCGGATGATCAGTTCGATGCGGCGCTGGTCGAGGCCGGGATGCAGCGCGGCCTCGGCGCTGCCCTGGATGGCATGGTCGGGCCAGAGGGTCTGCGGGCCGTAGGGCATGGCGATGCTGTCGAAGGGCGCGCGGCCGGGGTGGCTGGAGGCGAAGGAGGAGTGGCCGGGTGGGTGCCAGTCCTGGGTGGCGAAGGCCTGGGCGAAGGGGCCGGCCAGCAGGCGGTTGATGGCCGGGACGACCTCCTCGCCCCCGGCCACCGCGAGGGCGCCTCCGGGCATGAATGTCGGCTGCACGTCGATGACGCCAAGCATGTCGGTGTCGGTGGGCCGGATCGGCGGCATGGCGATTGGTCCTCTTCGGATGGCGCTGCATGCCACCATCCGACCTGTAACTGCTTCCAATTGCCTTCGCCATTCAGGAGGGCGCTTCGCTGGCCACCACCGACCCGCGGCTGGCGGAGCGCTTCGCCGGCAATGCGGCGATCCACCTGCGGGCGGTTCAGTTCGGCAGGATGACGCCCTTGCCCGAATTCTGCTGGTCGAAGAGCTTGTAGGCCTCCTCCGCCTGGTCCAGCCGCCAGCGATGGGTGAAGAGCTTGTCCACCGCGATGCCGCGATCGGCGATGTAGCGGGCGCATTCGGCTTGGCCGACGGTCGAGAAGGTCCAGGAGCCGATCAGCGTCACCTGCCGGCGCAGCAGGTCGGGGCTGACATCGAGCGTCACATCGCCCCCCTCCCCCACATAGCAGGCCTTGCCCCAGGTGCGGATGCAGCGCACCGCCTGGGCCCGCGCCTGGGGCGAGGAGGAAGCGTCGAGGGAGAGATGGGCGCCGAGGCCATGCGTGGCGTCCTTGATGGCGCCCACGACATCATTGGTCTCGACCGGGTTGATGACGAGGTCGGCGCCGAATTCCTTGGCGCGGGCCAGGCGCTCCGGGCTGGTGTCCAGCGCGATCACGCGGGCACCCATGGCCGAAGCGAGCTGCGTCGCGGAGAGGCCGACCGGACCCTGGCCGAAGATCGCGATGGTATGGTCGCCTTGCAGCCCGAGGCGTTGCAGCGCCCCCCAGGCGGTGCCGGTGCCGCAGGAGATGGCGGCACCGGTCTCGAAGGAGAGTTCCTCCGGCAGGGTCACCACCGTCCGGGCCGGGCAGACCATGTAGTTGGCATGCGCCCCGTGGCCGGTGGCGCCGTAGACCTGGTCGACGCCGTCGTCGCAGAGCTGCATCCAGCCGGTCGAGCATTGCGGGCAGACGCCGCAGCCGACGTAGTGGTGCTGCATCGCCCGCTGGCCGACCCGCGCCTGCTTCGGCGAGACGTTCTTGCCGACGGCGACTACCACGCCGCAGGGCTCGTGCCCCCGGATGATCGGGCCGGAGAGCCCCTTGGTGAAGCCGAGCGAGGCGGAGGCGCCGCCGGCCGGGGCGCGGTAGAATTTCAGGTCGCTGCCGCACATGCCGGAGGCCTTGATCTCCAGCACCACGTCGTCGGGCCCGGGGGTCGGGTCCGGGAAGTCCTGCAAGGCCAGTTGCCGGTCGCCGAGGAAGACCACGCCCTTCATGCCGAATTCCCTCCCATTGCAGGCCGCCTGGCCCGGGCGGGCATGATGCGGCGGGATCGGGCCGAGGCCCAGGGGGGTCGGTGGCGAAACCTCGGGTGCGGGGCCGGAGGAAGGGGGCTAAACTGTCATCAAAGGGAGTTTCGCCGATGGATGCCATGACCCAGCCGCCCGTCATCCGCCTGCATCCGGAGGATGGCGTCGTCATCGCCCGGCAGGTATTGCCGCCCGGGACGCCCGTCGCGCCGAACGTCCTCGCCGCGGCGCGCATCCCGGCCGGGCACAAGGTGGCGGTGCGCTTCCACGCGCAGGGCGAGCCGGTAACGCGCTACGGGCAGATCATCGGCTTCACCACGGAGCCGGTAACGCCCGGGCAGTGGGTGCATACCCACAACCTCGCCATGGGCGACTTCTCCCGCGACTATGCCTGGGGCGTGGATGCGAGGCCGACCGACTACGTGGCGGGGCCGGCCACCTTCCAGGGCATCCGGCGACCGGATGGGCGGGTGGCGACGCGCAATTACATCGGCATCCTGACCAGCGTTAATTGCTCGGCGCATGTGGCGGACCTCATCGCCCAGGCCTTCCGGCGCAACCCGCTGACCGGCGAGGACCCGCTGGCGGAGTGGCCGAACGTGGATGGCGTCGTGGCCCTGACCCACAAGACCGGCTGCGGCATGACGCAGGGGGAGCCCCTCAACCTGCTGCGGCGGACGCTCGGCGGCTTCGCGCGGCATGCGAATTTCAGCCATGTCATCGGCATCGGCCTCGGCTGCGAGGTGAACCAGATCGGCGGTCTGCTGGAGGAGCAGCGGCTGGCCGGGCGGCTGCGCAGCATGGACATCCAGGAAATGGGCGGCAGCCGGAAGACCGTGCAGGCGGGCATCGACTTCGTGCGCGAGGTGGTGGCCGAGGCCAACCGGGTGCAGCGCGAGGCGGTGCCGGCGAGCGAGCTCTGCGTCGCGCTGCAATGCGGCGGCTCGGACGGCTATTCGGGCATCACGGCCAACCCGGCGCTGGGGGCGGCCTCCGACCTCGTCGTGCGGCATGGCGGGACGGTGATCCTCTCCGAAAGCCCGGAGACCTATGGCGCCGAGCATCTCTTCACCCGCCGGGCCGTCAGCCAGGAGGTCGGGCAGAAGCTGGTCGACGTGATGCACTGGTGGGAGGACTACACATCCAAGCTCGGGGCCGAGATGGATGCCAACCCCTCCCCCGGCAACAAGCTCGGCGGGCTGACGACCATCCTCGAGAAGTCGCTCGGTGCCATGGCGAAGGCGGGCTCGACCAACCTCGTCGATGTCGTGCGCTATGCGGAGGCGGTGACGCAGAAGGGCTTCGTCTTCATGGACACGCCGGGCTACGACCCGGTGGCGGCGACGGGCCAGGTGGCAGGGGGCGCGAACCTTCTTTGCTTTACCACCGGGCGGGGCAGCGTCTTCGGCTGCAAGCCGACACCCTCCATCAAGCTCGCCACCAACACGCCGATGTATGAGCGGATGGTGGACGACATGGACATCAATTGCGGCACCATCGTCACCGGCGAGGAGACGGTGCAGCAGGTGGGCGAACGCATCTTCCAGCACATGCTGCGGACGGCGAGCGGTGAGCGGACGAAGAGCGAGGAATTCGATTTCGGTGGGGCGGAGTTCGCGCCCTGGCCGATGGGCGCCACCATGTGACAAGTTCCTGCCACATTCTGATGGCGTGAAGGGGTCGGCGAAAGCCGGCCCTTTTCTTTGGCAGGCGGCAAAACTATCAACAAAATCAACTGTTTAGGTGCTGAAGTCCCAGGCCTCTGCTTGGAGCGGTTGCGTACATGGGAGCCACACTCGCCATGCTTCCGCCGCAATCCTGCCTCAATTTCCTTGCGACCCTCATACCACTTTGTATATCTCATCCCGTACTGATTTCAGACGGGAGATTTCGCCTTGGCCGCTTCCCGCATCCAGCCCCCTTCCCAAAGCGCCTTCCGGCGCATTTGGCGCATGGCGCAAGGCTGGTACGGCTCCGAGGAACGGGGCGTGGCCTGGGGGCTGACGGCGGCGACACTCCTCCTGACCCTGGCGCAGATCGGCACGCAGCTTCGCCTCAATCTCTGGCACCGCGACTTCTTCAATGCGCTCGAAGGGCGGCAGGCGGCGGCAAGCGCGGGACAGGTTTCGACCTTCCTCATCCTGGCGGGGCTGAGCATGGCGATCGCCGTGGCGCTGCTCTGGGCGCGGCAGATGCTGGCGCTGCGCTGGCGGCGCTGGCTGGTGCATCATCTGCAGGAGCGCTGGCTGGCGGATGCCTGCCACTATCGCATGGGGCTGATGCCGGATGCGGCGGACAACCCGGACCAGCGGATCAGCGAGAACACCCGCTGGGCGACGGTCATGGCGGTCGACCTGGCGACGGGGCTGTTGCAGGCGCTGCTGACGCTCGTGTCCTTCACCGGCGTGCTGTGGGCGCTCTCGGACGCGGTGCGGCTCGGCGGGATGGAGGTGCCGGGGAGCCTGGTGCTGGTCGCCGGCCTTTATGCGCTAGCGGGGGGAACGCTCACCTGGCTGATCGGGCGGCCGATGGTCGGCATCAATATCCGCCGCAACCACGCGGAATCCGACCACCGCTTCGCCCTGCTGCGGCTGCGCGAGAGCGCCGAGGCGGTGGCCCTGATCCGCGGCGGGGCGGATGAGGCGGCGGGGCTGCGCGGCAGCTTCGGGCGCGTCGTCGGCGTGATGCATGAGTTGTTGCGCTCAGAGCGGCAGCTGATGTGGCTCGGCTCCGGCTTCGGGATGGTCGCTGCCGTCATTCCGCTGCTGCTGGCGAGCCCGCAGTATTTCGCCGGCGCTCTGACGCTCGGCGCGCTGATGCAGATGGCGCAGGCCTTCACCGAGGTGGTGCGCGCCCTTTCCTGGTTCCAGGAGAGCTGGCCGCGGCTGGCCGACTGGCGGAGCCATGTGGAGCGGGTCGTGGCGCTGGAGGACAGCCTGGATGCGGCCGAGGCGCTGGGGGCGGCGAGCGGCATCGAGACGGAGGAAGGCGGCGAGGTGCTGGCCTTCGACGAGCTGACGGTGCGCGGGCCGGACGGCAACGTGCTGATCGCCGGCGCCTCGGCCGAGATCCGCGCCGGCGAGCGGGTGCTGATCCGGGGCGAGAGCGGCACGGGGAAGAGCACGCTGTTCCGGGCGGCTGCGGGGCTCTGGCCCTGGGGCGAGGGGCGCATCACCGTGCCGGCGCGGGAGGAAACGATGATCCTGCCCCAGCGGCCCTATCTGCCGCTGGGGACGCTGCGAGATGCCGTCTGCTACCCGGCGCCGGCGGGGCGATTCAGCGATGCGGCGGTGCAGGCGGCGCTGATCCGCTGCGGGATGCCGGGCCTTGCGGGTCGGCTCGACGAGACGGGACGGTGGGACCGCTCGCTCAGCCTCGGCCAGCAGCAGCGGATCGGCTTCGCCCGGGTGCTGCTGCACCGGCCGCGTTGGGTGCTGCTCGACGAGGCGACCTCGGCGTTGGACGACGCCGGGCAGGCAGCGCTGATGGGGCTGTTCTCCACCGAGCTGGCGGAGGCAACGCTGGTCTCGATCGGCCACCGGCCGGGCCTCGCCGAGCACCATGACCGGGTGCTGCAGCTCGAGGCCGGGGCGGCCGGAGCGCGACTCACGGCGCCGCGCCCGGCGGTGGCGCTGCCGGCATTGGTGGTGGCGCCGTACCGGTAGGGGCCGGCGCCAGATTCCACCGATCGGAACCGACGCGTCCGATCGCGCAGCCCGGTGGGCGTGACGGCCGGGGACTGGTCGAAAAGCCTGCTCCAAGCCCGGCAGACGGATGCAGACCCGCTTGATCCGGCGGCGCGGGCCGCAGCTCGAAACCGCCGAGGCTCGGTCATCGGCGGGAGCGTGGCGGAGGGGGCACGGCCTCCCTCCCCTCGATCCGATCGCGGTAGAGTGCTGCGCGGGTCAGCAACATGAGCGTGACCGGGGTCGTGATCACCACCAGCACCGCAATCAGCACCTCGTGAAGGATGAAGCGGGACTGCACGAGCGAGAAGAACAGCATCGAGGCAACGAGCACGCAGCCGATGCCGAACGTGGTGGCGAGGGTCGGGGCGTGGACGCGCTCGTAAAAGCTCCCGAATCGCAGCAGGCCGACAGCCCCGACCAGCGCCAGTCCGGCACCGAACAGCAGCAGAACGGCGACCGACAGCGCCGCCCAGGCGGGAAGCTCGGCGGCGTGCGTCACTCGATCACCTCGCCGCGCATGAGGAACTTGGAGAGCGCAGCCGTCGCAACGAAGCCCACCAGCGTGATCAGCAACGCCGCCTCGAAATAGTGCGGGCTGCCCGTCCGGATGCCGAACACCAGCAGCAACATGGCAGCGATGACATAGAGGGTGTCGAGCGCGAGCACGCGGTCCTGCGCCCGCGGCCCGCGCAGCAGGCGGACCACGGCGCATCCCATCGCGGCCACGAGCAGGAACTGCGCCAGGAGGACGGCCCATCCGAGCAGCAGGGCGCTCATTCGAAGATCTCCATCAGCCGCCGCTCCCACCTTTCCTTGACGATGCGCACCCACTCCGCTTCATCGACCAGGTCGAGCACGTGGAGCAGCATGGTGCCCTCTGCCGAGTCGTAATCCACCCAGACCGTGCCGGGCGTCGTGGTGAGGATGCAGGCCAGCGCTGCCAGTCCGTAGGGCGCACGCATGTCGAGCCGAATGCGAACGAAGCCGGAGCGTCGTGCGCCTCCCTTCGTGGAGCTCAGGATGATTCGTGCCACTGCATAGTTCGAGCGCAGCACCTCCACCAGCACGTCGCACAGCAGGCCAGGCGCCAGGGCGAGGCGGCGCAACCGCGCCCTGGGCGGCGCCAGCGAGGCCAGGGCCCAGGAGCCGCCGGCTGCCAGCACGCCGCCGAGCAGCACGGCACCTGGCGAGACGCTCTCCACCAGCAGCAGCCAGGCGCCCAGCAGGAAGAGCGCAATGAGCGGATGCGGCAGGACGCGCCTCATTGGCCGCCCTCCGGCGTCCCTAGCACGCCGCGCAGGTAGTTTGCCGGCGTGTGCAGCGCCTCCGCCGCCGCGGTGGCGTAGTCCAAGGCCGGGCCTGCACCGACGGTCAACGCGACGCAGAGGGCGAGAAGCAGCGCGACCGGCAGGAACTCCACGATGCTGACCCGCTGCGGCGTCCCGGCCGGGGATGCCCAGAAGGCATCCATCCCGGCGCGCGCCATGGCCACCACCGTCGCCAGACCGGACAGGATCAGCGCGGCCGCCACCATCCAGGCGATCGGAGGCGGCGCGCCCCCGCTGGGAGCGAAGAGCGGCGACAGGATGGCGAACTTGGCCAGGAACCCGGACAGCGGTGGCAGACCCGCGATCAGCAGAGCGCAAGCCAGAAAGGAGACGCCGAGTGTTGCCACCGTCGCGGGGATGGGCACGCCGATGGCATCCCGCTCCCCAGGTTCGCCGTCCTCCTCGTGCTCGCCGGTGCCGAAGGCCTCGCGCGTCACGGCCAGCACGTCCGCGCCGATGTCGCGTCCGCGCTCAACGAGCTCCACCAGCAAGAACAAGGCACCGATCGCCAGCACGGAGCCCGCGAGGTACAGCAGCGCGCCGCCGGTGACGGCAGCCTGGCCCATGCCGATGGCGGTAAGCAACGTGCCGGAGGAGACGAGCACGCTTGCCCCGGCGAGGCGGGTCAGATTCTGGCTCGCCAATACGGCGACAGAGCCGAAGGCGACCGTCAGCAAGCCGCCCGCGGTCAGCGCGGTGGCGCCGAAGGCCGCCGAGGCGCCCGCGCCGTCGCCGAAGAGCAGCAGCCAGATGCGCAGCACGGCATAGATCCCGACCTTGCTGAGGATCGACAGGATGGCGGCTGCCGGCGCGCTGGCCGCGGCATAGGTGCCCGGCAGCCAGAAGCCCAGCGGCCACATCGCCGCCTTGATGAGGAATGCGATGCCGAGCACGGCGAGCCCGGCCTCCAGCAATGCCCGGTCCTCAGGCGCTACATCCGGAACCCGGCCCGCCAGGTCCGCCATGTTGAGCGTGCCGGCGATGCCGTAGACGACGCTGACACCGATAAGGAACAGCAGCGAGGCGAGCAGGTTGATGACGATGTAGTGCAGCCCGGCCCGTACGCGCGCCGTGCCGGAGCCATGCAGCGCCATGCCATAGGAAGCGGCGAGCATCACCTCGAAGAAGACGAAGAGGTTGAACAGGTCGCCCGTCAGGAACGCGCCGTTCAGCCCCATGAGCTGGAATTGGAACAGCGGATGGAAATGCGTCCCGGCACGGTGCCAGCGCGCCAGCGAGAAGACGAAGGCGGCGAGGCCGAGGACGGAGGCGAGCGCGACCATCATGGCCGAAAGCCGGTCGAGCACCAGGACGATGCCGAAGGAGACGGGCCAGTCGCCGAGGCGGTAGATCCGCACACCCGGCGCATCCGCCGTGACCAGCAGCATGGCCGACAGCAGGACCAGCAGCACGGTCGAGGCAAGTCCGAGCCCTGCGAGCAACCGGCGCCGACCGTTGCCTGCGACCACCGTCGCGGCGCCGGCCAGCATCGGGACGACGATTGGCGCAATCACGAGGTGATCGGTCCAAACGGTCACCGCTCGCGCTCCCGGCCATCCACGTGGTCGGTCCCGGTAAGGCCACGGGCGGCAAGCAGCACCACCAGCAACAGCGCGGTGGTGGCGAAGCCGATGACGATCGCGGTCAGCACCAGCGCCTGCGGCACCGGGTCGGTGAAGGCGGCAAGCGTGCCGACCTCGCCTTGCCCGAGGATGGCGTCCGCGCCGATGCGCAACCCGCCGGTCGAGAAGATGAACAGGTTCACGGCGTAGGACAGCAGCGCGAGGCCGATTGTGACCTGGAAGGTGCGCGGCCGCAGCAGCAGCCAGACGCCGGAACCGGCGAGCACGCCGATGGCGAGGGAGACGACGAGCTCCATCAGTCGCTTCCCGCCGCGACCTGCGTCCGCCCGGCCCGCGCCGACGACGCGAGCGCCTGCGAGGTGGCGCGGCGGCCGCGTACCGACTGGTGGGCAAGGGCGACCAGCATCAGGAGCGTCGCGCCCACCACCAGCGCGAAGACGCCGATGTCGAACAGGAACGCGCTCGCCACTGGCACCTTCCCAATGAACGGAAGCTCCAGGTAGTCGAAATAGGAGGTGAGGAAAGGGCGGCCGAAGCCGGGGGCGGCCAGGCCGGTACCAGCCGCAAGCAGCAGGCCCGTGCCTATCCAGATGCGGGGCCTGAGCCAAGCCAGCCGGTCCTCGGTCCAGGCCGTACCGCCGACCATGTATTGGAGGATCACGGCGATAGCAACGACCATGCCGGCGGAGAAGCCGCCCCCGGGAAGGTCGTGGCCGCGCAGCAGCAGGAAGGCGGCGACCAGCGCCATAACGGGGAAGATCAGCCGGGTGAGGGTGAAGGGTACGAGCAGCCAGTCCGCGACCGGCCGCGCCGTCGTCGGCCCTACTGGATCCGCGGAAAGCTGGTCCCGCTGCTGGACGGGGGGTTCCAGGCTGTCCGGCGCGGGACGGAAGCGGCGCAGCAGGGCGTAGGTGGCCAGGGCGACGGCGGCCACCACGAAGATCTCGCCAAGCGTGTCGAAGCTGCGGAAATCCACGAGCGTGACATTGACCACGTTGGTGCCGCCGCCTTCCGTATAGGCACGGGCGAGGAAATCCTGCGCCAGAAGCTCGGGCGGCGTGCGCGTCATGACGGCGTAGGAGAGTGCCGCCATTCCCCCGCCCGCGCCCACTGCGAGGGCGAGGTCGCGCGTGCGCCGTGCGTGCGTCAGCACCTCCGGTCCGCCGTCTCCGGGGATCTGGATGCGCTTGGGCAGCCAGCGCAGGCCGAGCAGCAGCAGGACGGTGGTCACGACCTCGACCGTGAGCTGTGTCAACGCGAGGTCGGGGGCCGAGAACCAAACGAAGGTGATGCAGACCGCAAGCCCGACTCCACCCGCCAGGATCAGCGCCGCCAGGCGGTGGAATTTCGCAAGCGTCGCAGCCCCGAGCGCACAGGCGCCGCCCACCACCCAGACCAGGGCCAGTACGGGATCGACGGCGGAGGGCGGCAGGTTGCCCGGCCCCAAGCCGCGCACCCACACCGCCAGGCCGCCCGCCAGGAGGGCGACGACGACGATCAGCCGGAGCTGTGGCTGCAGCCGGCGCGTGCTGGCAATTCCTTCCAGCCGCCGTGCAAGGCGCCAGGAAAGGAAGACCATCGCGCGCTCGAAGATCCGTTTCCCCTCGAAGCGACGCAGCAGTGGCTCGCCCTCGATCCCGCTCCGAAACCGCCTCTGCAGCAGCAGATAGAGCGCCACGCCCCCGCCCAGCGCGACCATGCTCATCAACAGCGGCAGGTTCAGGCCATGCCACACCGACAGGCTGTAATAGGGCACGTCGTCGCCCAGCACGGAACGCATGGCGAGGTCGAGAAAAGGGCCCACCGTTGCGGCCGGGAGCACGCCGACGCCGATGCAGGTCAGAACCAGGATCTCGACGGGGAAGCGCATCCAGGTGTCCGGCTCGTGCGGTGTGTTCGGCAGACCCACGGGGTCGGGACCGAAGAAGGCGCCGTGGATGAAGCGGAGCGAGTAGGCGACGCTGAAAGCGCTGCCCAGCATCGCCGCGAAGGGCAGCATGTTGAGCAGCCCAAGTGGGGCCTCGGCCGACAGCGCCTCGGCGAAGAACATCTCCTTGGAGATGAAGCCGTTCAGCAGCGGCACGCCCGCCATCGCCGCAGCCGCGACCAGGGCCAGCCGGCCTGTGAAAGGCATCGACCGGTTTAGCCCCGACAGGCGCCTGATGTCGCGCGTGCCGGTCTCGTGGTCGATGATGCCGGCCGCCATGAACAGCGATGCCTTGAAGGCCGCGTGGTTCAGGATGTGGAACACCGCCGCGACGAGGGCCAGCTCGCTGTCCAGCCCGAGCAGCAGCGTGATCAGCCCGAGATGGCTGATGGTGGAGTAGGCCAGCAAACCCTTCAGGTCGTTCTGGAAGATGGCGACATAGGCGCCTAGCAGCATCGTCACCAGCCCGGCCGTGCCGACGATCAGGAACCAGGCTTCGGTGCCGGCCATCACCGGCCAGAGCCGTGCCAGCAGGAAGACGCCTGCCTTCACCAGGGTTGCCGAGTGGAGATAGGCCGAGACCGGCGTCGGCGCGGCCATGGCGTTCGGGAGCCAGAAATGGAAGGGGAACTGGGCGCTCTTGGTGAGCGCGCCGAGCAGGATCAGCACCAGCGCCGGCAGGTAGAGCGGGTGCTGCCTGATGCGGTCGCCTGCGGCCAGCACCGCGTCCAGCTCGTAGCTGCCGACGATGTGGCCGAGCACCAGTACGCCCGCGAACAGCGCGAGACCACCCGTGGCAGTGACGGTCAGCGCCATGCGGGCGCCGTCACGCGCCGCCGTCGTGTGGTGCCAGTAGCCGATCAGCATGAAGGAGAAGAGGCTCGTCAGCTCCCAGAAAAAGGCGAGCTGCACGAGGTTGCCCGAGATCACCACCCCTGTCATCGCGCCCATGAACGCCAACAGGAAGGCGAAGAAGCGCGGCACCGGGTCGTCCTCGGCCATGTAGTAGCGTGCGTACAGCACGACGAGCGCGCCGATGCCCGTCACCAGCCCGGCGAAGAGCCAGGCGAAGCCATCCATGCGCAGCGTGAAGTTCAGCCCAAGCGACGGCATCCAGGCGAATTCCGCCCGTAGCACCCCACCCGCCGAAACGGTCGGATACGCGGCCCAGACCAGTAGCAGGGCGGCCAATGCGACCACGCCGGCCAGTGCCGCCGCCGCGTTCCGGGCATGCGTCGGCAACAGGCCAGCGGCGACGGCGCCGGCGAAGGGCAAGGAAAGGAGGATGAGAAGCAACGCGGCCTCAGGCATCGCGGCGGCCTAGCGCCCGTTCTGGGAAGCAGGCGCGGCGCCGACGCTTCGCGGCATCACGTCGCCGCTTCCGGGGATGGGCGGGCGAGAAGCGCCACTACCTCATCCGCCCCCCTCGCCGAGCGTAGCCGCCGAAGCACCTGCGGCTCCCGAAGCGACCCGCAGATTTCCGACAGAGTGGGAAGGAACCCCTCGGGCGAGGCCTCGGGCCAGACGACAAGGATGACGAGGTCCACCGGCTCCTCGTCCCGTGCCTCGAAGTCCACGGGTCGGCGCAGCCGCGCGACAAGCACGACCGGCAGAAGGTCCCCCTCGATCCGCGCATGCGGCAGGGCGATGCCCCGGCCGAGCGCCGTCGAACCCAGCCGCTCCCGCGCCTGCAGCGCCTCCGAAATTTCGCCTTCCGGCCGCCCCAGGCGGTTGGCTGCCTCGGTGGCCAGGAACTGCAAAACGGTCCGCTTGTTCGGCGCGTCGAGGTCGAGGATGACGTCCGTCGCGGAGAGATGGTCCGTGATGCTCATCGCTGTTCCCTGTTGGAGCTGAAGCGCTCACGGTTCGCGCGTGCGGATCAGGCAGTCAGACAGGGACGCGCCAGTGAAGCTTCCTGCCCTTAATACTGGGAGTGCCACATGTGTCCCGCATGAATGAGAAGGTGCCGCTACCAGTTAAGTTACCGCCAGGCAACCCACCGGACGCAACCTCGTAACCGACCTGGAGGACCCGTGATGCCGGCCCGCCCTGAGGCGAGGACAGCCTGCTCATGCCCCAGGCGCCGGCGGATGCCGCACTGGTCCCGACCCGGGCTCCGTCCGGAGATGATGCGGGCAGACCTCGACAGCGCATCCGGTGCAGCCGAAAGAAACGCGCCCCGAGCGACACCTCAGGGCGCCCAGGGCTACAAATCGACCTTGCCGGTGTGGAGGCGCAGCCGGATATGGTCCGGCACCTCCTGCCCGGCATCGGTGAAGGCCTTGCGCAGCGCATTCATGCTTGGGCCGAAGATGCCGCTGCGGTTCTCGCTGCACCATTCGCGCGATTGCATCGGCATCGCCAGGCTGCCCTGGAAGCGGGGCATGACCCATCGGGCAAAGAGCTCGTAGCTCCGCAGCGTGTCCTCGCGGTTGGCCCATTCATGGGCGCGGAAGAGCACGGCGCCAGCGCCGCCCTCGGTGTATTCGAGCAGCCGCTCGATGCCCTTCGCCACCGTCTCCGGGCTGCCGACCAGGGTGGTGCCGGCCTTCAGCCCGTCGCCGAGCGGGTTCTCGCTGCGCATCGGCGGGCGGCCGAGGGTCTCGCTGAAATAGCTGAGCGTCTCCATGCGCTCGCCGCGGGCGACGTCGTGGAAGGCGCGCTCGTCCTCCTCGGCGCAGTGCATGTTGACGACCAGGCGCCAGCCGTCGCGCGGCATGGTCTTGCCGTGCTTCGCCGCCTCCGCCTCGCCCTGGCGCCAGTGCTCGGCGAGCTTGGCGTTGCCGCCCGGCAGGCCGGCGCCGAGGGAGAGCAGGCCGACGCCATGCTTGCCGGCGGTCAGCACGCCGGAGGGGGTGGTGGCGCTGGCCACCGCAATGGGGAAGTGGGGATAGGTATAGGGGGCGAGGTGGAGCCGGGCCTGGTTCAGCTCGAACCAGTCGGTCTTCATCGTCACCGGCTCCTCGCAGGCCAGCAGCTTCATGATGGCGCCGAGGCTCTCATCCATCATGCGGCGCTGATCCTCGGCCTTGATGCCCATCATATAGGCGTCGGAGACCAGGGCGCCGGGGCCGCAGCCGAGCATGGCGCGGCCGCGCGTCATGTGGTCGAGCTGGACGAAGCGCTGCGCGACCAGGAAGGGGTGGTGGTAGGGCAGCGAGGTGACGCCGGAGCCGAGCCTGATGTGCTTGGTGCGCTCGGCCGCCGCGCCGATGAAGATCTCGGGCGAGGCGATGATCTCCCAGCCGGCGGAATGATGCTCGCCGATCCAAGCCTCGTCATAGCCAAGGGTGTCGAGCCATTGGATCAGCTCCAGGTCGCGGCCGAGGGCGAGGGTCGGGTTGTCGCCGACGCGGTGGAATGGCGCGAGGAAGATGCCGAAGCGCAAGCCGCGATGGGCCATGAGGGTGCCTTTCTTGCCGGACGTCGGGACAAGGCTAGGAATGGGCGGCAGCCCGGTCAACCGAGCCGTTATCTCGGGCGGTCGGCCACGCGCAGCGCCACGGAGCCGCCGCCCAGGCGGAGGCGCGGGCCGGCCTCGCTCAGCCTGCCGTCCTCGCCAACGCGGAAGACGGAGATGTCCCGCTCCACCATGTTGCCGACGAAAAGCATCCGCCCATCCGGCGAGAAGGCGGCGCCCTGGGCCCAGGTGCCAACCTGCGCCTCCGAGACCACGGAAAGGCGGCCGTTGTCGATGCGGAGGAGCTTCACGAGGCCCGGCCCCCCGAAAGGCGAGCCGGGGGGCTTGTTGGAGCCGTTCATTACCGTGACCGCGACGAGGCGCGGATCCGGCCCGGTCTGGATGCCTTCCGGCGTCTGGCCCACGCTCACCGTATCGACGATGCGATAGGGCTCGCGGGTCAGGTCGATGAGGCTGACGGTGTCGGCATCACCGCTGCCGCGACCGATATTGGCAACGGTGGCGTAGCGGCCGTCGGAGGTGACCGCGAGGCCATAGGGGCGGACGCCGGTGGTGATGTCGCGGTCGAGCTTCACCACCCGCTCGCCCTCGATCTGCAGGACGTTGACCTGATGGTCGCCGTTGCGGGTGACGAGGGCGCGGCGGCCGTCCGGGGTGAAGGCGACATGCGAGACCTCGGAGGAGACCGGGCCGATATCCACCTTGCCGATGGCGGTCACATGGCCATGGGCGATGCGGAAGACGCCGACCGTGCCCTCAGCGCGGTTGGCGACGAGGGCGAGGGTGCCGGCGCGGTTGATGGAGACGCCCGCAGGCGCCGCGCCGGTCGGCAGCGTCGCCACGAGGCGGGGCGGCGAGGCGGTGAGGTCCACCACGGCCATGGTGTTGCCGGCGATGAGGCGTGCCGGGTCGGCCGGGTCGCGCTGCTGGTTGTTGGTGACGAGGGCCAGGCGCTCGTCGGACGTGATGGCGACGGAGACGGGCGGGCCGACGACGCTGGCGGGGACGGCGATCTCAGCGCGGATGCGCGGTGCGCCGGAGGCAAGGTCGATGACCGTCAGGGTGTCGGGCGGGGCCTCGCGGAGGGTGCGGGCGACGCCGTTGTGCAGGACCATCTTGTTGTCGTTCGCCGAGAGCAGGAGTTGCGCCGAAGCCTGCCCGGCGCCCACGCTTGCAGCGACGATGCCGGCTAACAGCCAATGGCGCATGTATCCTTCCTCCCGCGGGTCCTGGCCCGGCAGGGAGTGTCCGCCGCGGCCAGGCGGCAGGCAAGGCTTGTGCGGCGGCGGGCGGGGATGGGAGATTGCGGCGTTCCCTGAGGTTCGATCTGGCATGGCATTGAGTTTGCAGACGGTGCTGCGCCGATTTCGGGTAAGGAACGTGCCCCTGCCCCCTCCCCCGGTCCGGCCCGCGCAGCCCTACTGCTATCTTGGCGGAAACCGGGCGCTGGCGCTGACGCATCGCGGGCAGATGATCTACCTCGATACGCGCGACCTCGGCCTCACGCCGCATATCGCCGTCCATGGCACCTGGGAGATGGATGTGGAGGCGGTGCTAGGCCGGCTGCTGCGCCGCGGGGACCGGGTAGCGGAGGTCGGGGCCAATATGGGCTACCACACCCTGACCATGGCGGAGGCGGTAGGACCGGAGGGGCTGGTTCACAGCTTCGAGGCCAATCCGGCGGTGCTGCCGCTGCTGCGGGCGACGATCGCGGTGAACGGCTTCGGGGACCGGGTGACGCTGCATCCGGTGGCGGCGCTGGACGTGCCGGGGGAGGTCAGCTTCAGCAGCGACCCGGACCATATCGGCAGCGGGCATCTCGCCTTCGAGGGCGAGGCACCGAATTACTCCCAGCGCGTGACCGTGCCGGCGGTGACGCTGGACGCGGCGCTGGACGACCTGCCCTCGCTCGACCTGCTGCGGATGGATGCGGAAGGCTCGGAGCCGCAGGTCCTGCGCGGAGCGGCAGGGCTGATGGCACGCTCGCCGGGGCTGCGGGTCGTCACCGAATGGTCCGCACCCATGATGGCGGTGCGAAGCGACCTGCCCGCGCTGATCGGCTGGCTCGGGGGCGAACTGGGCTTCCGCTTCTGGCGGGTGGCGCGGGGTGGGGCGCTGGAGGCGGTGGCGGCGCAGGCGCTGCCCGACCTCCCGCATGGGGAGCTGGTAATGACCCGGGAGGCGCCATGAAAAAGGGCGGCAGGTTGCCCCGCCGCCCTTCCGTCTCTCAGCCCGCCTCGGCCTGATCGGCCTCGGGGCGCTCCGGCTTGGGGCCGCTATCCTGGCCCTTGGCCGTCGGATCGCGGTCGACCAGCTCGATCACCGCCATGCTGGCGGCGTCGCCGTAGCGGATGCCGGCCTTCAGCACGCGGGTGTAGCCGCCGTTGCGAGCCTTGTAGCGCTCCGCGATGGTGGTGAAGAGCTTGTCCACCACCTTCTGGTCCATGATCTGCGCATAAGCCTGGCGGCGCGCATGCAGGCCGCCGCGCTTCCCGAGGGTGATGATGCGCTCCACATAGGGGCGCAGCTCCTTCGCCTTGGGCAGCGTGGTGGTGATCTGCTCGTGCTTCAGCAGGCTCGTCGCCATGTTGCGAAACATGGCAAGACGATGGGTGGAGGTGACGCCGAGCTTCCGGCCGGCAATCCCGTGTCGCATGGTATGGGCTTCCTACTCCGCCGGACTCAGAACGGCTCTTCGAGTTTCTTCGCCAGCTCTTCGATGTTCTCGGGCGGCCAGCCGGTGACGGTGAGGCCGAGCCCGAGGCCCATCGAGGCCAGGACTTCCTTGATCTCGTTCAGCGACTTGCGGCCGAAATTCGGCGTGCGGAGCATTTCCTGCTCGGTCTTCTGCACGAGGTCGCCGATATAGACGATGTTGTCGTTCTTCAGGCAGTTCGCCGAGCGGACGGAAAGCTCCAGCTCGTCCACCTTGCGGAGCAGGTTGCGGTTGAAGGGCAGGTCGTCCCGCTCCTCCTCCACCTTGCGCTCGCGCGGCTCGTCGAAGTTGATGAAGAGCTGCAGCTGGTCCTGCAGGATTCGGGCGGCGAGCGCCACGGCGTCCTCAGGGGCGACGGTGCCGTCGGTTTCGAGGTTCATCACCAGCTTGTCGTAGTCGGTCACCTGGCCGACGCGGGTCGGCTCGACGCGATAGGCGACGCGGCGGACGGGCGAGTAGATGGCGTCCACGGGGATGAGGCCGATCGGCGCATCTTCCGGGCGGTTCATCGCCGCCGGGACATAGCCCTTGCCGGTGCCGACCGTCAGCTCCATCGACAGGCGGGCGCCGTCGTCGAGGGTGCAGATGACGAGATCGGGATTGGCGATCTCGATATCGCCCGTGGTCTGGATCTGGCCGGCAGTCACCTCGCCCGGGCCGGTCGCAGTGAGCTGGAGGCGCTTCGGCCCCTCGCCCTGCATCCGGATGGCAAGCTGCTTCACGTTCAGCACGATATCCGTGACATCCTCGCGGACGCCCTGAATGCTGCTGAACTCATGCAGGACGCCGTCGATGCGGATCGCCGTGACCGCAGCCCCCTGGAGGGAGGACAGCAGCACGCGGCGGATCGCATTGCCGAGCGTCATGCCGAAGCCACGCTCCAGCGGCTCGGCGACGATGGTCGCGCTACGCTCCGGGTCGGCGCCGACCTCGACGCCCAGCTTCTCGGGCCGGATGAGCGACCGCCAGTTCCTCTCGATCACGAACAGTCTCCTAAGCCAGCCTCAGCAAGAACAGGCAGCCGCGCCCTGGACGCGGCCACCGCGACGCGTCTCAGACGCGGCGGCGCTTGCGCGGGCGGCAACCATTATGCGGGATGGGCGTCACGTCCCGGATGGCGGTGACGTAGAAGCCGACCGCCTGCAGGGCGCGAAGCGCCGACTCGCGGCCCGAACCGGGACCGCTCACCATGATCTCCAGCTGCTCCATCCCGTGCTCGCGGGCCTTGCGGCCGGCATCCTCGGCAGCGACCTGCGCCGCGTACGGGGTGGACTTCCGGCTGCCCTTGAAACCCTGGCTGCCGGAAGAGGACCATGCGATCGCGTTGCCCTGGGCATCCGTGATCGTCACGATGGTGTTGTTGAAGCTGGCGAGCACATGGGCCACGCCGGAAGAGATGTTCTTCCGTTCCTTCTTGCGCGGCGTGCGGGCGCCGCCACGGGGTTCGCGGGCCATACTACTTCGTCACCTTCTTCTTGCCGGCGATGGCCACGGCCTTGCCCTTGCGCGTGCGGGCATTGGTGTGGGTGCGCTGGCCACGGACCGGCAGGCCCCGGCGATGACGCAGGCCACGGTAGCAGGCCATGTCCATGAGCCGCTTGATGTTCATCGCGACTTCACGGCGGAGGTCGCCCTCCACGCGGTACTCACGGTCGATCAGCTCGCGGATGCGGAGGATTTCCTCGTCCGTCAGCTGGTTCACCCGACGGTCCTCGGGGATGCTGAGCTTCCCGCAGATCTCGGCCGCGTTCTTCGGGCCGATGCCATAGATGTAGCGCAGCGAGATCTGCACACGCTTGTTCGTGGGGATGTTCACTCCGGCGATGCGCGCCACTGCTCAGCTCCTGGAGCCTGTCGCTCCTGCTCCCGCCAGATGGGGAACCCCCGTCCGACGATATGATCAACCCAAAATGCCAACGGCGAAACGCAGCCGGGAGTACCCTGGACCCAGGCCCAGGGGCTGCCTCTGACCGCGAGAGGCGCGGACTATACCGAGAGCCCCCTCGCCGTCAACCCTTCTCCCCGAGGATCGCCTCGATCTGCCGGGCGACCTCGCTCATCTCCGCCATGCCGTCCACAACCCGCAGCACGCCTTGAGCAGCGTAATAGGGCAACAGGGGCGCCGTCTGGCGGTGATAGGCCTCGAGCCGGGCCGCGACCAGCTCAGCCTTGTCGTCGGCCCGCCGGGTGAACTCCGTGCTGCCGCAGACATCGCAGACGCCGGCCTTGGCTACCGGCTTGAACTGGTCGTGGTAGCCCTCGCCGCACTTGGCGCAGGTGAAGCGGCCGGAGATGCGGTCCACCAGGGCCACGTCGTCGACCTGGAGCTCGATGACGTGGTGGAGAGGCATGGCCTTCTCCTTCAGCATCAAATCGAGCGCCTCCGCTTGCGGGACGGTGCGGGGGAAGCCGTCCAGGATGAAGCCCTGGGCGACATCCGGCTGAGCGACCCGGCCAGCCAGCATGGCGATGATGATGGCATCCGGGACCAGCTCGCCCCGCTCCATGATCGCCTTGGCCTGCAGGCCGACCTCGCTGCCCGAGCGCACCTCGGCGCGCAGCATGTCGCCCGTCGAGATCTGCTTCAGCCCGTGGCGGTCCTCCAGGCGCTTGGCCTGGGTTCCCTTCCCTGCCCCGGGCGGGCCCAGCAGGATCAAATTCATGGCGTGTCCCCCCTCCCCTTGCCTCAACGCGGCCGCGGTGCGCCGCGGCCACCCAGACGGGCCTTGCGGATCAGGCCTTCATACTGGTGCGCGAAGAGATGGGACTGCACCTGGGCCACCGTGTCCATCGTCACCGACACGATGATCAGCAACGAGGTGCCGCCGAAGTAGAAAGGCACGCCGTAATGGCTGATCAGCAACTCGGGCAGAATGCAGACCAGGCAGAGATAGAGGGCACCGACGGCAGTCAGGCGCGTCAGCACCCGGTCGAAATAGTCGGCCGTGTGCTGGCCAGGCCGGATGCCCGGCACGAAGCCGCCATACTTCTTCAGGTTGTCCGCCGTCTCCACCGGGTTGAAGACTACAGCCGTATAGAAGAAGGCGAAGAAGATGATGAGGGCTACGTAGAGCGCCATGTAGAGCGGCTGCCCGTGGGCCAGCGCCCCGCTGATGGTGCTGAGCCAGCCATCGGAAGCCGGGTCAGCCGCGAATCCGGCGATGGTCGCGGGCAGCAACAGCAAGGAGGACGCGAAGATCGGCGGGATGACGCCGGCGGTATTCAGCTTCAGCGGCAGGTGGGTGTTCTCGCCGCCGAACATGCGGTTGCCGACCTGGCGCTTCGGGTACTGCACTGGAATGCGGCGCTGGGCCCGCTCGACGAAGACCACGAGCGCGATCACCGCGAGCGCGATGGCGATAAAGACGATGATGAAGATGGTCGAGAGGGCGCCGGTACGGCCAAGCTCCAGCAGCGAGACCAGTGCATGAGGCAGGTTCGCCACGATGCCGGCGAAGATGATGAGCGAGATGCCGTTGCCGACGCCGCGCGCGGTGATCTGCTCGCCCAGCCACATCAGGAACATCGTCCCGCCGACCAGGGTGATGACGCAGGAGACCCGGAAGAACGCGCCTGGATCGCCCACCGCCGGCCCGAAATTGCCGCGCATGCTCTCAAGCCCGACGGCGATGCCATAGGCTTGGAAGATGGCGATCAGAACGGTGAGGTAGCGGGTGTACTGGTTGATCTTCTTCCGACCCGACTCGCCTTCCTTCTTCAGGGTCTCGAGCGAGGGGATGGCAGCCGTCATCAGCTGGATGATGATGCTCGCCGAGATGTAGGGCATGATGTTGAGGGCGAAGACCGTCATGCGCCCCAGGGCGCCGCCCGTGAACATGTCGAACATGCCGAGGATCCCGCCACCATGCTGGCGCAGGATCTCGCCCATCACGCCGGCATCGACGCCGGGGACCGGCACATAGGTGCCGAGGCGATAGACCAGAAGCGCGCCCAAGGTGAACCAGAGGCGCCGCTTCAACTCGGTCGCCTTCGACAGCACCCCGAGATTGAGATTGGCCGCAAGCTGCTCCGCTGCGGAGGCCATGGATCCTAAACCCTCCTCACGACAGCGGCGCCAACAACCGAGGGGAAGCCCCCCGGCCGTGGCGCCGCAGCCACGAACCTGTACTTAGGTAGCGAGCGGCCCGGCGGGCCGCAAGCGTCACGCCTCCGCGGGGGCCTCTTCGGTAGCGGCGGGCGGGTTCAGCAGGGTGATCGTGCCACCCGCCGCCTGCACCGCCGCGACCGCGCTGGCCGAGGCGCCGGAGACGGTGATGGTCACCGCCCGGCTCAGCGTGCCATGGCCGAGCAGCCGCACGCCGGCGAGCTTCGCCCCGGTGCGGACGATGCCGGCCGCGCGCAGCGCCGCCTCATCGATCGGCTGGTCGCCCGGCAGCTTGCCCTCGGCGATCGCCTGCTCGAGGCGGCCGAGATTGAGCGGGGCATACTCCTTGCGGAAGATGTTGACGAAGCCCCGCTTCGGCAGGCGCCGGTAGATCGGCAGCTGGCCGCCCTCGAAGCCGTTCAGCGACACGCCCTCGCGCGCCTTCTGGCCCTTCACGCCCTTGCCGGAGGTCTTGCCCTTGCCGGAGCCGATGCCGCGGCCAAGCCGCTTCGACTTGTAGCGCGCGCCGTCATTGTCGCGCAGCTCGTTCAGTTTCATGGGTCTTGCTCCCCGCTCAGCCTTCCACCTTGATGAGGTGGGCCACCTTGCGGATCATGCCGCGAACCGCCGGAGTGTCCTCCAGCTCCCGCGAACGGTGCATCTTGTTGAGGCCGAGGCCGATCAGCGTCTCGCGCTGGCCCGGCTTGCGCCCGATCGGCGACCCGGTCTGGGTCACCTTCACGGTCTTCTTGGTCTCAGACATTCGGAGCCTCCGCGGCCGAGGTCTCGGCCGGGGCCTGGTCCTTGCGCGGCCCGAGCAGGTCCGAAACCTTCTTGCCGCGCCGGGAGGCGACGGCACGCGGGCTCGTGCTGCGGGTCAGGGCCGAGAAGGTGGCCTTGATCATGTTGTGCGGATTGGTCGAGCCGAGGCACTTGGCCACGACATCGCCCATGCCCAGCGTCTCGAAGATCGCGCGCATCGGGCCGCCGGCGATGATGCCGGTACCGGCGGGCGCCGCCCGCAGGATCACCCGGCCAGCGCCGAACTCGCCGATGACGTCGTGGTGCAGGGTCCGGCCTTCGCGCATCGGCACGCGGATCATGGTCCGCTTCGCCTGCTCGGTCGCCTTGCGGATCGCCTCCGGTACCTCGCGGGCCTTGCCGGCACCCCAGCCGACGCGGCCCTTCTGGTCGCCCACCACGACCAGCGCAGCGAAGCTGAACCGGCGGCCACCCTTCACCACCTTGGCGACGCGGTTGATGGTGACGAGCTTGTCCTTCAGCTCATCGCCATCCTGGCGCTCCTGGCGGTTCTCGTTCTCGCGGCCACGGCCACGGCCACGACGGCGATCGCCGCCCTCGCCGCCATGCTCGCCGCCGCTACCGCTATGAGGGGTACGTGCCATCTATGCGATCCTCAGAACGACAGCCCGCCCTCGCGGGCGGCGTCGGCCAGGGCCTTGACCCGGCCATGATACAGGTAAGGCCCGCGGTCGAAGACGACCTTGTCGACCCCGGCGGCACGAGCACGCTCGGCCACCAGCTTCCCGACCTGGGTCGCGGCGTCCTTGTCGGCGCCAGTCTTCAGCGACTCGCGCATCGGCTTCTCGATGGAAGACGCAGCAGCGAGGGTGCGGCCCTGGGCGTCGTCGATCACCTGGGCATAGATGTGCTTGCCCGAGCGGAAGACGGAAAGCCGTGGACGGCCGCCGCTCTTGAGCTTCAGCTGGTAGCGCAGCCGGGAACGCCGGCGCGTCTGCAATGCGAGCTTGTCGGCCATTACTTCTTCTTACCCTCCTTCCGGAGGATCTGCTCATCGGTGTAGCGCACGCCCTTGCCCTTGTAAGGCTCAGGACCACGCCAAGCGCGGATCTCAGCGGCAACCTGACCGACCTGACGCTTGTCCGCGCCTTCGACCTTCACGGCCGTCGGGCGTTCGCAGGTGATCTTGATGCCCTCGGGGATCGGGTAGCGGACCTCATGGCTGTAGCCGAGGTTCAGTACCAGATCCTTGCCTTGCACCGCGGCGCGGTAGCCGGTGCCGTTGATCTCCATCGACTTGGTGAAGCCGGTGGAGACGCCTGTCACCATGCTGTTGATCAGGCTGCGGGTGGTGCCCCACATGGTGCGGCTGCGGCGATCGTCCCGGCGCGGCTTCACCGCCACCTGGTTGTCCGCGATCTCCACATCCACTTCATCCGTCAGGTCGAGCTTCAGCTCGCCATTCCGGCCCTTGGCCACCACGGTCCGGCCCTGCAACGCCACCTGGACGCCGCTCGGGACCGGGACGGGATATTTGCCGACGCGCGACATGCTGTATCCCTCCCTTAGAACACGCGGCAGAGGACTTCACCGCCAACATTGGCGGTGCGGGCCTCGGTATCGCTCATCACGCCACGGGGCGTGGAGAGGATGGAGATGCCGAGCCCGTTGTAGAACTTCGGCAGTTCCTTGATCTTCGAATAAACGCGCCGGCCAGGCTTGGAGACGCGGGTGATCTCCTTGATGGCGGGCTCGCCTTCGGAATACTTCAGCTCGATCTCGATGCGGCTGACGCCAGGGCGCTCCTGCTCCACCCGCCAGGCGCGGATGTAGCCTTCACGCTTCAGCACCTCGAGCACATCGGTCCGCAGCCGGCTGGCCGGGGCGACGCAGCGCGTCTGCCGGGCCCGCTGGGCGTTGCGGATACGGGTGAGCAGATCCCCGAGCGGATCGGACAGAGACATATCCCCGCTCCCTTACCAGCTTGCCTTGGTCACGCCGGGCAACTGGCCGGTATTGGCGAGCTCCCGCAGCATGTTCCGGCTGAGCTTGAACTTGCGATAATTGCCGCGCGGGCGGCCGGTCAGCTCGCAGCGCAGGCGCACGCGCACCTTGGCGCCGTTGCGCGGCAGTTGGGCGAGCTTCAGGGTCGCATCGAACCGGTCCTCGACCGGCAGGGTGCGATCCATGACGATACCCTTCAGCGCCGCGCGCTTGGCAGCATGCGTCGACGAGAGCTTCGCCCGACGCTTGTTCTTCTCGACTGCCGAAGTCTTGGCCATACGGTTCTATCCTCCGGAACCTGCCCGGCTCGCCGGGCGGTTTTCCAAGATCAGTTCTGGAAGGGAAGCTGGAACGCCTTGAGCAGCGCCTTCGCTTCCTTGTCGGTCTTCGCCGTGGTGACGAACTGGATGTCCATGCCCCGGACCGTGTCCACGCGATCGTAGTTGATCTCGGGGAAAACGATCTGCTCCTTCAGGCCCATGGCGAAATTACCACGGCCGTCGAAGCCCTTGGTGCCCGGAAGGCCACGGAAATCCCGAACGCGCGGCAGAGCGATGGTGACGAGCCGGTCGAGGAACTCGTACATCCGCGCCTTGCGCAGCGTCACCTTGCAACCGATCTGCTGGCCTTCGCGGATCTTGAAGCCGGCGATCGCCTTCTTCGCCTTGGTCCGCACCGGCCGCTGGCCGGCGATGGCCGTCAGGTCAGCCACCGCGGCATCGAGCTTCTTGCCATCGGCCGCGGCTTCGCCGACGCCCATGTTGATGACGATCTTCTCGAGCTTCGGCACTTCCATCGGGTTCTTGTAGCCGAACTCGTCGACCAAGCGCTGCCGGACGACCTCGGCATAGAAGGTCGCAAGGCGCGTGCGCTCGGCCGGAGAAGCGGCGGACTTGCCTGGCTTCGCGGCGACGGTCGTCACGGTGCGGCTGCCTTCCTCGCGGTTGGCCTCCGGCTTCTTGGCGTTGGCCGGGGCGCCCTTCTTGGCGCCGCCCTTCTTCGAATCGCTCATGCGTCAAGCACCTCGCCCGAAGGCCTCGCCACCCGCACCTTCTTCCCGTCCTCCAGCACGCGAAACCCGACGCGGGCCGGCTTGCCGGACTTAGGGTCGAGGAGCGCCAGGTTGGAGAGATGGATCGGCGCCTCCTTCTCCTGGATGCCGCCAGGCTGGTTCATGCCCTGCGGCTTCTGGTGGCGCTTCACCACGTTCACGCCCTGAACCAGGGCGCGCTTCTCGGTCGGCATCACGGCGATGACCTCGCCGCGCTTGCCCTTGTCGCGCCCGGTCAGCACCTGGACCCGGTCACCCTTCTTGATCTTCGCCGCCATGGTCAGAGGACCTCCGGCGCCAGAGAGATGATCTTCATGTACTTCCGCGCCCGCAGCTCGCGCACGACCGGGCCGAAGATGCGGGTGCCGATCGGCTCGCCCTGCTTGTTGATGAGCACCGCAGCGTTATTGTCGAAACGGATTGCAGTGCCATCGATGCGCCGCACCGGATAAGCGGTACGGACGATGACGGCGCGGTGCACCTCACCCTTCTTCACCTTGGCGCGCGGAATGGCTTCCTTGACCGAGACGACGATAACGTCACCGACCGAGGCCGTCTTCCGCTTCGAGCCGCCGAGCACCTTGATGCACTGGACGCGACGCGCACCGGAGTTGTCGGCGACGTCGAGGTTGGCTTCAACGCCGATCATGCCGACACCGCCTCGGTCGTGGCCGCCAACGGGTTACCGTTGCGGAGCACCACCATCCAGGCCTTCCGCTTGGACAGCGGCGGGCATTCTTCGATCTGCACGAGGTCGCCTTCCTTACAGAGATTGGCCTCGTCATGAGCGGCGTACTTCTTCGAACGCCGGATGAACTTCTTGTAGAGCGGATGCATCACGCGACGCTCGACAAGGACGGTGACCGTCTTGTCCATCTTGTCGCTGACCACCCGGCCCGTGAGGACGCGCTTCGGCATAGCCGCCGGTCTCCCCTTAAGCCTTGGGTTGAGAAGCTGCCGAGCGGCGACGCTCGGACAGGACGAATTTGATGCGGGCGATGTCGCGCCGCACCAACTTGATGCGGCCGGTCGCCTCGAGCTGCCCGGTCGCCCGCTGAAAGCGCAGGTTGAACTGCTCCTTCCGCAGGTCGAGGAGCTGAGTGCTCAGCTCGTCCGGGGTCTTGGCGCGGATATCCGCGATCTTGGTCATGGTCTTACGCCTCCGCCGCGCCGAGGCGCGACACGATCTTGGTCCGGATCGGCAGCTTCGCCGCGCCGAGGGTCAGCGCCTCGCGCGCCGTCTCGATGGACACGCCGTCGATCTCGAACATCATGCGGCCCGGCTTGATGCGGGCCACCCAGTACTCCGGCGCGCCCTTGCCGGAGCCCATGCGGACTTCGGCAGGCTTGGTCGAAACCGGCACATCCGGGAAGATGCGGATCCAGACCCGGCCCTGGCGCTTCATCGCGCGGGTGATGGCGCGACGGGCGGCCTCGATCTGCCGGGCGGTGACCCGCTCCGGCTCCAGCGCCTTCAGGCCGAACCCGCCGAAGCTCAGCGAGAATCCACCCTTGGCGAGACCCTTGATGCGGCCCTTGTGGGCCTTGCGGAACTTGGTGCGCTTGGGCTGCAGCATCTCACATCATCCCTCAGCGCTGCGGCGCCTGCTCGGCGGCGCGCTTGTCCTGCGCCATCGGGTCATGAGCCAGGATCTCACCCTTGAAGATCCAGACCTTCACGCCGCAGGTACCATAGGTGGTCTTGGCGGTGGCGGTGCCGAAGTCGAGATCAGCGCGCAGCGTATGCAGCGGCACGCGGCCCTCGCGGTACCATTCCATTCGGGCGATCTCGGCGCCGCCGAGGCGACCGGAGCAGTTGATCCGGATTCCGCCGGCACCGAGGCGCATGGCCGACTGCACCGCACGCTTCATGGCACGACGGAAGGCGACGCGGCGCTCGAGCTGTTGCGCAATGCTCTCGGCGACCAGCGTCGCGTCGATCTCGGGCTTGCGGATTTCGACGATGTTCAGCGCAACCTCGGCCCCGGCGAGGCGAGCCAAGTCCTTGCGCAGCACCTCGATATCGGCGCCCTTCTTGCCGATGACGACGCCCGGACGAGCCGCATGGATCGTGACGCGCGGCTTCTTCGCCGGACGCTCGATCACCACGCGGCTGACGCCGGCGCCCTTGAGGCGCGTGCGCAGCGTGTCGCGCAGCTTCAGGTCCTCATGCAGCAGCCGGGAGTAGTCGGCGTCGGCGAACCAGCGGCTGTCCCAGGTACGGTTGATGCCGAGCCGGAAGCCGATCGGATTGACTTTATGACCCATGTTACGCGGCCTCCTGCTGGGCCGGTGCCGCGGCCGGCTGTTCGGCGACCACAATCTTCAGATGGCTGAACCACTTCTCGACGCGGGCCGCGCGGCCACGGCCGCGGGCGGAGAAGCGCTTCATCACCTGCGAGCGGCCGACCTCGGCACGGGACACCACGAGCTGGTCGACATCCAGCTGGTGGTTGTTCTCGGCATTGGCGATCGCGCTCTCTAGCGTCTTCTTTACGGTCTGGGCGATGCGGCGCTTGCTGAAAGCGAGCGTCGCAATAGCATCCTGCGCGCGCCGACCGCGAATCAGGCCGGCGACCAGGTTGAGCTTGCGCGGGCTGACGCGGATATTCCGCAGAATGGCCTGCGCTTCGGTCTCGGGGAGACCGCGTTCGTGCTTCGGCTTGCTCATCGGATCAGCCCCGCTTCGCCTTCTTGTCGGACGAATGCCCGGTGAAGGTGCGCGTCGGCGAGAACTCGCCGAATTTGTGTCCCACCATGTTCTCCGAGACCTGCACCGGGATGAACTTCTTCCCGTTGTAGACGCCGAAGGTCAGGCCGACGAACTGCGGCAGGATCGTGCTGCGGCGCGACCAGATCTTGATGATCTCGTTGCGCGTCGAAGCCCGTGCGGCCTCCGCCTTGTTGAGCAGGAAGCCGTCCACGAACGGCCCCTTCCATACGCTGCGCGGCATCGCCCTCAGCCCTTCGTCGCGGTGCGGCGGCGGACAATGAGCCGGTCCGTCCGCTTGTTGTTACGCGTCTTCGCGCCCTTGGTCGGCTTGCCCCAGGGAGTAACCGGATGACGGCCACCGCTGGTGCGGCCCTCGCCACCACCATGCGGGTGGTCGACCGGGTTCATCACCACGCCGCGGTTATGCGGACGGCGGCCCAGCCAGCGGGAGCGACCGGCCTTGCCGATCTGCTGGTTGGAGTTGTCCGGGTTGGACACCGCACCCACCGTCGCCATGCACTCGGCCCGGACGGTGCGGAGCTCGCCCGACATCAGCTTGATCTGCGCATAGCCGGCATCCTTGCCGACCAGCTGCACATAAGTGCCGGCCGAACGCGCGATCTTGCCACCGGCGCCTGGCTTCAGCTCGACATTGTGCACGATGGTGCCGACGGGGATGGAGCCGAGCGGCATCGCGTTGCCCGGCTTGATGTCGGCCCGCTCGGCGGCGACGACTTGGTCGCCGGCCTTCAGGCGCTGCGGCGCCAGGATGTAGGCGAGCTCGCCATCCTGGTACTTCACCAGCGCGATGAAGGCGGTACGGTTCGGGTCATACTCCAGCCGCTCGACGGTCGCGGGCACGCCAAGCTTCGTCCGCCGCTTGAAGTCGACGATACGATAGCTCTGCTTGTGCCCGCCGCCCCGGAACCGAACGGTGGTGCGGCCGTGGTTGTTGCGGCCGCCGGAATGCGACTTGCCCTCGGTCAGCTGCTTGAGCGGCTTGCCCTTCCACAGCTCATCCCGCTTGATCAGGATGGTGCCGCGGAGGCTCGGCGTGATCGGATTGAAATTCTTGAGCGCCATGGCTTAGGCGAGCCCCGTCGTCAGATCGATGGTCTGGCCCTCAGCCAGGCGCACGATGGCCTTCTTCCAGTCGGAGCGCTGGCCCGGACGGTTGCGGAAGCGCTTCGTCTTGCCCTTCACCACGAGGGTGTTGACCGCGAGCACCTTCACGCCGAACAGCGTCTCGACCGAGGCCTTGATCTCCGGCTTCGTCGCCTCGAGCGGCACCTTGAAGACGACCTGCCCCTGCTCGGTCAGCAGCGTCGCCTTCTCCGTCACCACCGGGGCGAGGATGGTCTGGTACATGCGCTCCCGCGAGAGGAGCGGCTTCTTCTCCTGAGTCTCGCTCATGCCAGCCGCTCCGTCAGCGCCGCAACGCCGGCGCGGGTCACCGCGAGGACGTCGTGGTTCAGGATGTCGTACACATTGGCGCCGATCGTCGGCAACACGTGCATGTGCGGCAGGTTGCGGATGCCGCGGCCGAAACCCTCATCCACCTGCGCGTCCACGACGAGCGCGCTGGTCCAGCCGAGCGCCTTGAGCTGCTTCGCCAGCACGGCCGTCTTTGCCTCGCCGGCAGCGGCAGTGTCGAGCACCACCAGTTTGCCTTCGGCTGCCTTCTGGCTGAGCGCGCTGATGAGGCCGAGACGACGGACCTTCTTGTTCAGCGAATAGCCATGGTCGCGGACGACCGGGCCATGCACCACGCCACCAGTACGGAACTGCGGCGCGCGCAGCGAGCCCTGACGGGCGTTGCCAGTACCCTTCTGCCGATACGGCTTCTTGGTGGTGCCGGAGACTTCACCCATCCCCTTCACCTTGTGCGTACCCGCCCGCCGCTTGGCGAGCTGCCAGTGAACGACCCGCGCCATGATATCGGCGCGTGGCTGCGCTGCGAACAGCGCCTCCGGCAGCTCGATCTCGCCTGCCGTGCCGTTATCCAGCGTGATGACCGGAACCTGCATCGTACTTGGTCCTTACGCCGCGGCCGTCGGGAAGGGAGCCTCGGCATGGCGCGCACGCTTCACCGCGTCCCGCACCAGCACATAGCCACCCTTGGACCCGGGCACCGCGCCCTTGATCAGCAACAGACCCTTGTCGAGATCGACACCCGCGATCTCGAGGTTTTGGGTGGTGATGCGCTCAACACCCAGATGGCCTGCCATCTTCTTGTTCTTGAAGGTCTTGCCCGGATCCTGCCGGTTGCCGGTCGAGCCATGCGAACGATGGCTGATCGACACACCGTGCGAAGCCTCGAGGCCGGCGAAGTTCCAGCGCTTCATGGCGCCGGCGAAGCCCTTGCCCTTCGAAACGCCGGTGACGTCGACAACCTGGCCCTTCACGAAATGGGCGGGGCTCAGCCGCGCACCCGGCTCGAGCGCCGCATCGGCACCGACACGGAATTCGACCAGCTTCTTCGGTGCCTCGACGCCAGCCTTGGCGAAGTGGCCACGATTGGCCTTGGTGACATTCTTGGGCTTCGCGCGGCCGATGCCGAGCTGGACGGCGTCATAGCCATCCTTCTCAGCGCTGCGGCGGGCGATCACACGCACCTCGTCGAGATGCAGGACGGTCACGGGGACCGTGCTGCCATCGTCGTTGAAGATCCGGGTCATGCCCAGCTTCTTGGCGATCAGGCCGGTGCGGCCGGTCTTGGCGGCCATGGCTATAGTCTCCCCTGGCCTTAGAGCTTGATCTCGACATCCACGCCCGCGGCGAGGTCGAGCTTCATCAGCGCGTCCACGGTCTGCGGGGTGGGGTCGACGATATCGAGCAGGCGGCGATGCGTGCGGATCTCGAACTGCTCACGCGACTTCTTGTCGACGTGCGGCGAGCGGTTGACGGTGAAACGCTCGATCTCCGTCGGCAGCGGAATCGGGCCGCGTACACGGGCGCCCGTCCGCTTCGCGGTATTCACGATCTCCCGCGTGCTGCCATCGAGCACGCGATGATCGAACGCCTTGAGGCGGATGCGGATATTCTGGCTGTCCATGGTGAGCGGACCGATCCTCGACTGAGCCTAAGGCTTACTTCACGATGCTTGCGACGACGCCGGCGCCGACGGTGCGGCCGCCCTCGCGGATGGCGAAGCGGAGCCCCTGGTCCATGGCGATGGGCGCGATCAGCTCAACATCCATCGTCACGTTGTCGCCCGGCATCACCATCTCGACGCCTTCCGGCAGCTTCACGATCCCGGTCACGTCGGTGGTCCGGAAGTAGAACTGCGGCCGGTAGTTGGTGAAGAACGGCGTGTGGCGCCCGCCCTCCTCCTTGGTCAGGATGTAGGCCTCGGCCTTGAAGCCGGTGTGCGGCGTGATCGAGCCGGGCTTCGCCAGCACCTGCCCGCGCTCCACGTCCTCGCGCTTGGTGCCGCGCAGCAGCGCGCCGATGTTGTCGCCCGCCTCGCCGCTGTCCAGCAGCTTGCGGAACATCTCGACGCCCGTCACCGTCGTCTTCACCGTGTTTTTCAGCCCGACGATCTCGACTTCCTCGCCGACCTTGACGATGCCGCGCTCAACGCGACCCGTCACCACCGTGCCGCGACCCGAGATCGAGAACACGTCCTCGATCGGCATCAGGAACGGCATGTCCTTCGGACGCTCCGGCTGCGGGATGTAGCTGTCCACCGCCGCCATCAGCTCGAGCACGGCGTTCTTGCCGATCTCGGGCGTCTTGTCCTCGAGGGCCGCCACCGCCGAGCCCTTGATGATCGGGATGTCGTCGCCCGGGAACTGGTAGCTGCTGAGGAGCTCGCGCACCTCCATCTCCACCAGCTCGACCAGGTCGGGGTCCGCCAGGTCCATCTTGTTCAGGAACACCACCAGGGCAGGCACGCCCACCTGGCGGGCCAGCAGGATGTGCTCGCGGGTCTGCGGCATCGGGCCGTCGGCCGCCGACACCACCAGGATCGCGCCGTCCATCTGCGCCGCGCCCGTGATCATGTTCTTCACGTAGTCGGCGTGGCCAGGGCAGTCCACATGCGCGTAGTGCCGGTTGGACGTCTCGTACTCGACATGCGCGGTCGAGATCGTGATGCCGCGGGCCCGCTCCTCCGGCGCCTTGTCGATCTGGTCATAGGCCGTGAACGTCGCGCCGCCCGTCTCCGCCAGAACCTTGGTGATCGCCGCCGTCAGCGACGTCTTGCCATGGTCGACGTGCCCGATCGTCCCAATGTTGCAGTGCGGCTTGTTCCGCTCAAACTTCGCCTTCGCCATCGTCGTCGTTCCTCGATCGGGTCCGGATTACCAGCGGTAATGGCTGAAGGCTTTGTTCGCCTCCGCCATCCGGTGCGTGTCTTCGCGCTTCTTGACGGCCGTGCCGCGGTTGTTCGCCGCGTCCATCAGCTCGCCGGAAAGGCGCTCCTCCATCGTATTCTCGCCGCGCTTGCGCGCGGATTCGATCAGCCAGCGGATCGCCAGCGCCTGTCGGCGCTCGGGGCGAACCTCAACCGGCACCTGGTAGGTCGCGCCACCAACGCGGCGGCTGCGGACCTCGACGGCCGGCTTCACGTTGTCCATGGCCTCATGGAACATGCGCAGCGGGTCCCCATTGGGGCCAACGCGCCGCTTTAACGTGTCCATGGCAGCGTAGACGATACGCTCGGCGGTGCTCTTCTTGCCGTCGTACATCAGGACGTTCATGAAACGGCTGAGCACGAGATCGCCAAACTTGGGATCCGGCAGGACTTCGCGCTTCTGCGCGCTATGACGGCGAGACATGCCTCGGCCTCTCCTACTTCGGACGCTTCGCGCCGTACAGCGACCGGCGCTGGCGACGCTTCGGCAGGCCCTGCGTATCCAGGACGCCGCGGAGAATGTGGTAGCGGACGCCCGGAAGATCCTTCACGCGGCCGCCGCGGATGAGCACCACGGAGTGCTCCTGCAGGTTATGGCCCTCGCCGGGGATGTAGCTCACCACCTCGTAGCCATTCGTCAGGCGCACCTTGGCCACCTTACGAAGCGCCGAGTTCGGCTTCTTAGGCGTGGTGGTGTAGACGCGCGTGCAAACGCCACGCTTCTGCGGGCAGCCCTGCAGCGCCGGAACCTTGTTCCGCTTCGCGTTCGGCTCCCGCCCCTGGGCGATGAGCTGGTTGATCGTCGGCATGACGCCCCTTCGTGTACCGTCCTGGGCCCCGCAGCCACGCAAAGCCAGAAGCCCGCACGGGCGGAGCCTGTAGCTCGCCGGCGGGCGCCCTGACCGGCACCCGGCCTGAGCAACCTCAAAGGTCGCGGTGCCGGACGCGCAGCGTTGTGGACCAAAGTTTCCTGGCTGTCCGGCGCCACAGCGCCCGGCCTTGCCAAGGGCGGGCTACCTACGCGGTGCGGCTGGATGAGTCAAGCGAAGCAGAGCGACAGGGATGAAAAAGCCCGGATAAAAGAAAGGGCCGGGCTCCCGAAGGAACCCGGCCCCGTATCAAAGCACAGGCAGATTATTCGGCTGCCTGGCGCCCGCCCGGCTCCGGCAGGGCTGGCTGAGCTGTGGGCAGGCGCCCACGGTCCCGCTGCGCCGCCAGGGCCCGCAGACGGTTCATCACGGAGCCCGTGCCAGCCGGGATGAGCCGCCCGACGATGACGTTCTCCTTGAGGCCCGCCAACACATCGACCTTGCCTGCCGTCGCCGCCTCGGTCAGCACCCGCGTCGTCTCCTGGAAGGAGGCGGCGGAGATGAAGCTCGTCGTCTGCAGCGAAGCCTTGGTGATGCCCTGGAGCACCGGCTCGGCCCGGGCGGGCCGCTCCTTGGCCTGGAGCCGCTTCTCGTTCTCCTGCTCGAACTCGATCCGGTCCACCTGCTCCCCGACCAGATAGGTCGTGTCGCCGGGCTCGAGGATCTCGACCTTCTGCAACATCTGCCGAACGATGACTTCGATGTGCTTGTCGTTGATCTTCACGCCCTGGAGTCGATAGACGTCCTGGATCTCATTTACCAGGTAGTTCGCCAGCGCCTCCACGCCCAGCACGCGCAGGATGTCATGCGGCACGCGTGGGCCGTCGACGAGCGGGTCGCCGGCCTTCACGTAGTCGCCTTCCTGCACCGAGACGTGCTTGCCCTTCGGCACCAGGTACTCGCGGGGCACCGGGGCCTCGTCGCCCTGCTGCTCCGGCACCACGACGATGCGGCGCTTCGCCTTGTAGTCCTTGCCGAATTCCACGCGACCGTCGATCTCGGAGATGATCGCGTGATCCTTCGGGCGGCGGGCCTCGAAGAGCTCGGCGACTCGCGGCAGACCACCGGTGATGTCACGGGTCTTGGACGACTCGCGCGGCAGCCGGGCCAGCACGTCACCCGCCTTCACCACGCCGCCATTCTCGACGTTCAACACCGAGGCCGGCTGCAGGAAGTACTGCTGCATGCCGTCTGCCGAGCGCAGCAGCAGCCGCGGCCGGAGATTGGCGTTGCGCGCCTTGTCAGCCGGCTCGCGCACCACCTTGGAGCTGAGGCCAGTCACCGGGTCCGTTTCCTCATAGAGGGTCACGCCCTCGATGAGATCGGCGAATTCCAGAGTGCCCGCCCGCTCGGTGATGATCGGCAGGGTGAAGGGATCCCACTCGGCCAGCTTCTGGCCACGGGAGACCGTCGCACCCTCGTCGATCAGCAGCCGCGCACCGTAAGGCACGCGGTAGCGGGCCCGCTCGCGGCCAGCCATGTCGCTGAGCACGATCTCGCAGTTCCGGCTCATCACCACCGGTGCACCGGCGCTGTTGGCCACCACGTTGCGGTTGGCGATCTTGACCGTGCCGTCATTGGTGGCTTCCACCGCCGACTGCTCGGCCCCGCGCTGCGCCGCGCCACCGATATGGAAGGTGCGCATGGTCAGCTGGGTGCCCGGCTCGCCGATCGACTGAGCGGCGATGACGCCCACCGCCTCACCGACATTCACCGGCGTACCGCGGGCCAGGTCGCGGCCATAGCAGTGGCCGCAGACGCCGACGCCGGCATCGCAGGTGAGGACGGAGCGGATGTACATCTCCTCCACGCCTGCCGCCTCGATGCGCTCGGCATCCGGCTCCTCGATCACGGTGTTCCGGGCGGCCAGCACCTCGCCCGTCGCCGGGTCGACCACGTCACGCTGGGTGAAGCGGCCGAGGATGCGCTCGGACAGCGAGGAAATGACTTCGCCGCCATCCATCACCGGGCGCACGGTGATGCCGCGCTCGGTGCCGCAATCGTTCATGACGATGATGCAGTCCTGCGCGACGTCCACCAGGCGGCGGGTGAGGTAGCCGGAGTTGGCGGTCTTCAGCGCCGTATCCGCGAGGCCCTTCCGGGCGCCGTGGGTGGAGTTGAAGTATTCGAGGACCGTCAGCCCCTCCTTGAAGTTGGAGATGATCGGCTGCTCGATGATCTCGCCGCTCGGCTTCGCCATCAGGCCGCGCATGCCGGCCAGCTGGCGCATCTGCGCCGGCGAGCCGCGCGCGCCGGAATGCGACATCATCCAGACGCTATTGGTCGGCCGGCCGACCTCCTGGCGGGAGATCTCCTTCATCATGGCCTGGGCCACTTCCTCGGTGCAGCGCGACCAGGCGTCGACCACCTTGTTGTAGCGCTCGCCCGCAGTGATGAGGCCGTCGAGATACTGCTGCTCGAACTCCTTCACCTCGGCCTTGGTCTTGCCGATCATCTCCGGCTTGCTGGCCGGGATCATCATGTCGTCCTTGCCGAAGGAGATGCCGGCCTTCGCAGCCTGGCGGAAGCCGATGCCCATCAGCCGGTCGGCGAAGATCACGCTCTCCTTCTGGCCGCAATGCCGGTAGACGGCATCGATGACGTCGGAGATCGACTTCTTCGTCAGTTGACGATTGATGAGGCTGAAGGGCAGCTGCGGGTGCAGCGGCAGCAGCTGGCCCATCATGACGCGGCCCGGCGTCGTCACCACCCGCTCCATCACCACCTTGCCGTCGCGCTCCATCGTCTGGCGGCGCATGCGGATCTTGGTGTGGAGCTGGATGGCGCCAGCGGCCAGGGCCTGCTCGATCTCGCCCATGGAGGAGAAGGCCGGGGCCTCCTTCTCGTCGGCGACGCGGAATTCCGGCGTCTCCAGGCTGAGATAGTAGAGGCCGAGGACGATGTCCTGGCTCGGCACGATGATCGGCTTGCCATTGGCCGGGCTGAGGATGTTGTTGGTCGACATCATCAGCACGCGCGCTTCCAGCTGGGCCTCAAGGCTCAGCGGGACGTGCACGGCCATCTGGTCGCCGTCGAAGTCGGCGTTGAAGGCAGTGCAGACCAGCGGGTGCAGTTGGATCGCCTTGCCCTCGACGAGGACCGGCTCGAAGGCCTGGATGCCAAGGCGGTGCAGCGTCGGCGCCCGGTTCAGCATGACCGGGTGCTCGCGGATGACCTCCTCGAGGATGTCCCACACCTCGGGACGCTCCTTCTCCACCATCCGCTTCGCGGCCTTGATGGTGGTGGCGTGGCCGTACTTCTCGAGCTTCGAGTAGATGAAGGGCTTGAACAGCTCGAGCGCCATCTTCTTCGGCAGCCCGCACTGGTGCAGCTTCATCTCCGGCCCGACCACGATGACCGAGCGGCCCGAATAGTCGACGCGCTTGCCGAGCAGGTTCTGGCGGAACCGGCCCTGCTTGCCCTTCAGCATGTCGCTGAGCGACTTCAGCGGCCGCTTGTTGGCGCCGGTGATGGCGCGGCCGCGGCGGCCGTTGTCGAACAGCGCGTCCACCGCCTCCTGCAGCATGCGCTTCTCGTTCCGGACGATGATGTCCGGCGCGCGCAGCTCGATTAGGCGCTTCAGCCGGTTGTTCCGGTTGATGACGCGGCGGTAGAGGTCGTTCAGGTCGGAGGTCGCGAAGCGGCCGCCGTCCAGCGGCACCAGCGGGCGCAGCTCGGGCGGGATCACCGGCACGACGCCGAGGATCATCCAGTCGGGACGCGCGCCGCTCTCGGCGAAGGCCTCGATCAGCTTCAGGCGCTTCACCAGCTTCTTGCGCTTCGCCTCGGAGGTGGTCTCCTTCAGCTCGGCGCGCAGCCGGGTAGCCTCCTTGTCGCAGTCGATGCCGGAGAGCATCCCCTTCACCGCCTCGGCACCGATGCCGACGGAGAAAGCGTCCTCGCCGAACTCGTCCATCTTCGCCTGGTACTGGTCCTCGTTCAGAAGCTGGTGCAGCTTCAGATCGGTCAGGCCAGGCTCAAGAACGACATAGGATTCGAAGTAGAGAACCTTCTCCAGCTCCTTCAACGACATGTCGACCATCAGGCCGACGCGGCTGGGCAGCGACTTCATGAACCAGATATGCGCGACGGGGCTGGCCAGCTCGATATGGCCCATGCGCTCGCGCCGGACCTTGGCCAACGTCACCTCGACGCCGCACTTCTCGCAAATGATGCCGCGGAACTTCATCCGCTTGTACTTGCCGCAAAGGCACTCGTAGTCCTTGATCGGGCCGAAGATGCGGGCGCAGAACAGCCCGTCCCGCTCCGGCTTGAAGGTGCGGTAGTTGATCGTCTCCGGCTTCTTGATTTCGCCATAGGACCAGGAGCGGATCTGCTCCGGCGAGGCGATCGAGATCTTGATCTGGTCGAAGGTCATCGCCTGGCCGGTCTGGCCCAGGATCTTCATCAGCTCGTTCATGCGGCCTTCCTTGTGGTCCAGCCCGCCGCCCCGCACAGGTCGGGGCGGCTGTGTAGGAAAGATATGGGCGGCAGCCTCAGCTGCCGCGAGTCTCCAGGTCAACGTTCAGGCCGAGCGACTTCAACTCCTTCACCAGGACATTGAAGCTCTCCGGGATGCCGGCCTCGAAATTGTCCTGGTCGCGGACGATTGCCTCATAGACCTTGGTGCGGCCGGAGACGTCGTCCGACTTCACCGTCAGCATCTCCTGCAGCGTGTAGGCAGCGCCATAGGCTTCCAGCGCCCAGACCTCCATCTCGCCGAAGCGCTGGCCGCCGAACTGCGCCTTGCCGCCCAGCGGCTGCTGGGTGACGAGCGAGTAGGGGCCGATGGAGCGGGCGTGGATCTTGTCGTCGACCAGGTGATGCAGCTTCAGCATGTAGATGATGCCGACCGTCACCTTGCGCTCGAAGATCTCGCCCGTGCGGCCATCGGTCAGCCAGACCTGGCCGGAGCTGTCGAGCCCGGCGCGGTCCAGCATGCCCTCGATATCGGCCATGCGGGCGCCGTCGAAGACGGGCGTCGCGATGGGGATGCCCTTCTTCAGGTTCTCCGAAAGCTCGATCAGCTGGTCATCGCTCATTGGCGCGATGTCCCGCTCGAAGATTTCGTCGCCATAGGTCGTGCGCAGATGGGCCATCAGCTCATCCCGCATCGCGCCCGTGCGGCGATACTCCTCGACCAGGTCGCCGACCTGGCGCCCGAGATTGGCGCAGGCCCAGCCGAGATGGGTCTCGAGGATCTGCCCGACATTCATCCGCGACGGCACGCCGAGCGGGTTCAGTACGAGGTCGGCGGTGGTGCCGTCCTCGAGGAAGGGCATGTCCTCCACGGGGACGACCCGCGAGACTACGCCCTTGTTGCCGTGCCGACCGGCCATCTTGTCGCCGGGCTGGAGCTTCCGCTTCACCGCAACGAAGACCTTGACCATCTTCATTACGCCGGGCGGCAGCTCGTCGCCGCGCTGCAGCTTCTCGACCTTCGACTCGAAGCGCTTCTGCAGACGCTCGACGGCAGCGTCGAACTCGCGCTTCAGCGCCTCGATCTCGGCCATGGCCGCATCGTCCTGCACGCCGATCTGGCGCCAGGTGGCCTTGGCGAACTGGTCCAGCACCTCATCGGTGATGACCGTGCCCGCCTTGACGCCGCGGAAGCCGCCCGAAGCCTTCTTGTTCAGCAGGCGCTCGCGCAGCCGGCTGTGGAAGGAGCGCTCCTGGATAGCCTTCTCGTCGTCGCGGTCCTTGGCGAGCCGCTCGATCTCGGCCCGCTCGATCGCCATGGCGCGCTCGTCCTTGTCGACGCCACGACGGGAGAAGACGCGGACATCGACGATGGTGCCCGCCACGCCCGGCGGCAGCCGGAGCGAGGTGTCGCGCACGTCGGAGGCCTTCTCGCCGAAGATGGCGCGGAGCAGCTTCTCCTCCGGCGTCATCGGGCTCTCGCCCTTCGGCGTCACCTTGCCGACCAGGATGTCGCCCGGCTGAACCTCGGCGCCGATATAGACGATGCCGGCCTCGTCGAGGTTGCGCAGCGCCTCCTCACCCACGTTCGGGATGTCGCGGGTGATCTCTTCCTGGCCCAGCTTGGTGTCGCGGGCCATGACCTCGAATTCTTCGATATGGATCGAGGTGAAGACGTCGTCCTTGGCGATCCGCTCGCTGATGAGGATGGAGTCCTCGAAGTTGTAGCCGTTCCAGGGCATGAAGGCGACGAGGACGTTCCGCCCCAGCGCCAGCTCGCCCAGCTCCGTGCTCGGCCCGTCGGCGATGATCTCGCCGGCGCGCACGCCATCCCCCACCTTCACCAGCGGACGCTGGTTGATGCAGGTGGACTGGTTGGAGCGCTGGAACTTGCGCAGCCGGTAGATGTCGACACCACGGGTGGTGCCGTCATCACCCGTCGCGCGCACCACGATGCGGGCGCCGTCGATGCTGTCCACCACGCCGTCGCGGCGAGCGACGATGGTCGCGCCGGAATCCCGGGCGACCGCCGCCTCCATGCCGGTGCCAACCAGCGGCGCATCGGCACGGACCAGCGGCACCGCCTGGCGCTGCATGTTCGAGCCCATGAGCGCGCGGTTGGCGTCATCGTTCTCGAGGAACGGAATGAGCGCCGCGGCAACTGAGACGAGCTGCTTCGGCGAGACGTCGATCGCCGTTACCTCCTCCGGCTTCACCAGCCGGAAGTCGCCGCCCTGGCGCACGCTCACCAGCTCCGACTTGAACTCGCCGGTATCTGCATCGACCTCGGCATCGGCCTGGGCCACCACCAGCCGCTCCTCCTCCATGGCGGAGAGGTAGCGCGGCTCGCCGACGATCTTGCCGTCCCGCACCAGACGATACGGCGTCTCGATGAAGCCGTACTTGTTCACCTTGGCAAAGGTAGCGAGCGAGTTGATCAGGCCGATATTCGGGCCTTCCGGCGTCTCAATCGGGCAGATGCGGCCGTAATGCGTCGGGTGCACGTCGCGCACCTCGAAGCCGGCGCGCTCACGGGTCAGGCCGCCCGGGCCAAGCGCCGAAAGACGGCGCTTGTGCGTCACCTCGGAGAGCGGGTTGGTCTGGTCCATGAACTGGCTGAGCTGCGAGGAGCCGAAGAACTCCCGCACCGCCGCCGCCGCCGGCTTCGCGTTGATCAAGTCATGCGGCATGACGGTGTCGATATCGACCGACCCCATGCGTTCCTTGATCGCGCGCTCCATGCGCAGCAAGCCGACGCGGTACTGGTTCTCCATGAGCTCGCCGACCGAGCGCACCCGGCGGTTGCCGAGGTTATCGATGTCGTCGATCTGGCCGCGGCCATCCTTCAACTCGAGCAGGACGCGCACCGTGGCAATGATGTCCTGCTTGCGCAGCGTGCGGGTGGTGTCCGGCACCTCCTCGGCGGAGAAGCCGAGGCGCATGTTCATCTTCACCCGGCCGACCGAGGAAAGGTCGTAGCGCTCGGGGTCGAAGAACAGCCCACGGAACAGGGTCTCTGCGGTCTCCGGCGTCGGCGGCTCGCCCGGGCGCATGACCCGGTAGATGTCCATCAGCGCCTCGTCGCGGTTGGCGTTCTTGTCCACCACCAGCGTGTTGCGCATCCAGGGCCCGACCGACTGGTCGATGGCGAGCGTCGGCAGCCGGTCGAGGCCGGCCGCCTCGATCGCCGCCAGCTTCGGCTCGGTCAGCTCCTCGCCGGCCTCGGCCCAGATCTCGCCCGTGTTCATGTCGACGAGGTCCTCGGCGACGAAGCGGCCGAGCAGGTCGGCACGGCCGACCAGCACCTCGGTCGTGCCGCCCTCGGCGATCTTGCGGGCGGCGCGCGGCGTCAGCTTCGCATCCTTCTCCGCCACGACCTGGCCGGTCTTGGCATCGATCAACGGCTCCTGCAACTTGATGCCGCGGAAGGCCTCCGGGTCGAAGGGACGCGACCAGCCCTGGGCGCTGCGGGTGAAGGCGACCTGCTTGTAGAACTCGCCGAGGATCTCCTCGGCATCCATGCCGCGAATCTCGTTGGGCTCAAGCGCGGTAGCGCCCTTCTCCGCGCGCAGCCCCTCGGTCCGGGCGGAATCGAGCGCGAGCAGCAGGGTCGAGGCCGGGAGCTTCCGCTTGCGGTCGATGCGGACGTAGCAGATGTCCTTGGCATCGAACTCGAAGTCGAGCCAGGAGCCGCGATAGGGGATGACGCGGGCAGCGAAGAGATACTTCCCGCTGCTGTGCGTCTTGCCCTTGTCGTGATCGAAGAAGACGCCCGGGCTGCGGTGCATCTGGGAAACGATGACGCGCTCGGTGCCGTTGATGATGAAGGTGCCGTTGTCCGTCATGAGCGGCATGTCGCCCATATAGACATCCTGCTCCTTTATATCGCGGACCGAACGAGAACCCGTGTCCTCATCCACATCCCACACGATAAGGCGGAGGCGCACCTTCAGCGGCGCGGCGAAGGTCAGGCCGCGCTGAATGCACTCCTCGACGTCGTATTTCGGCTCTTCGAGTTCGTACTGGACGAATTCCAACCGACCGCGGCCGGCGAAGTCGTCAATGGGGAAAACCGATTTGAAAACTTCTTGCAACCCGGTATGGGTGCGCGCGTCAGGATTGACCTCCATCTGCAGGAAGGCCTCGTAAGAGGCCCGCTGCACGTCGATGAGGTTCGGCATCGGCGCCACTTCGGGCAGCCGTCCAAAGCTCTTGCGGATGCGCTTGCGCCCGGTGAACGACTTTGTGATAGCGTTCATGCCTGTCCCGTATCCTTTTCGCTCGGGCCGCCGCCCGTCGCGTTCGAAGTCCCAATCCGCCGGCCGCCAATCCCCGCCGCGCCCGCCGGGGTGAAACGGCAGCACGGGCGGCAACCCAAGGGGTTCCCGCCCGCACCTTCGATAGTCTGTCTCCACCCCCAGCGACGGATGGCCGGGGGTGGGTTTGCAGTCGTGGCGACCTTACTTGACCTCGACGGTCGCCCCGTTCTCTTCCAGCACCTTCTTGATCTTGGCGGCCTCGTCCTTCGACGCAGCCTCCTTCACCACCTTCGGCGCGCCCTCGACCAGATCCTTGGCCTCCTTCAGGCCCAGACCGGTGATGGTGCGGATCTCCTTGATGATGTTGATCTTCTTGTCACCAGCCGCAGTCAGGGTGACGGTGAACTCGGTCTGCTCCTCGGCCGGAGCCGCGGCAGCGCCGCCACCAGCGGCAGGGGCCGCCGCCACCGCGACCGGAGCCGCGGCGGAGACGCCCCACTTCTCCTCCAGCATCTTGGAGAGCTCGGCGGCTTCCAGGACGGTCAGGCTGGAGAGCTCATCGACCAGCTTTGCGAGATCGGCCATGTCTGTGTACCCTTTGATCTAATGGCTTGGCTTGCCGTTTGCAACACCCCCACCGGCGGCAGGGGCTATCCCATTGGTCAGGCGGCTTCCGCCCCACCCTCGTCCTTCTTTGCGAAGGCGCTGAACACCCGCGCCAGCTGCGAACCGGGGGCCTGGAGCACCCCGGCGATGCGCGTTGCCGGGGTCTGGATCAGACCCAGCAGCTGCGCCCGCAGCGTCTCGAGCGAAGGCAGCTCGGACAGGGCCTTGATCCCATCGGGGTTCAAGGCCTGGGTCCCGAGTGCCCCGCCCAGGATGACGAACTTGTCGTTACCCTTGGCGAAATCCACGGCCGTCTTCGCCACCGCCACCGGGTCCGTCGACCACGCGAGCGCGGTCGGACCCTTCAGCAGCGGCGAAACGGCCTGGAAGCGGGTGCCGTCGAGGGCGAGCATGGCCAGCCGGTTCTTTGCGACCTTGTACGTCGCGCCAGCCGCCCGCATGCGGCGCCGCAGCTCGCTCACATCCGCAACCGTCAGACCCTTGTTCTGGGCGACGAGCACGAAGGAGGTATCTGCGAACACCGCGGACAGCTGGGCGATGAACTCGCGCTTTTCCGTGCGGTCCATATCCCGTCTCCGTCGGTGGCCGGCGCCTGGTGGAGGGGCTCCGGCCGGTTCACGCGGGGGCGCCTGGCGGAATGCCCTGCGCCCCGGTTCGACTGTCTGAGCGGGATTGCCAAGCCATCAGCATCGCCGGGTTGCCCCGGCGTGGAAACGCTCCGCACCCCGTCTATCGCTGGCGGGGCATGCCCCTTTAGGCCCTCGGAAGGGCACCTGCGGTCTCGGACAGGTTCGGGACGGCCAGGAGGCCGCCCCTGCGCGCCCACCCCTTAGGGAGCGGGCGAATTGGTGTGTCAGGTCGCCGCGCTCAAGGTGGCGATGTCGACCTTCACGCCGGGGCCCATGGTGGACGCCACGGACACCTTCTTCACATAGGTGCCCTTGGCGCCTGCCGGCCGGGCGCGCTGGATGGCCTCGACGAAGGCGCGGGCATTCTCGAGGAGCTTCTCCTCGTCGAAGCTCGCCTTGCCGATGCCGGCATGGACGATGCCGGCCTTCTCAGCCCGGAACTCCACCTGACCGGCCTTGGCGGCCGTGACGGCGCCGCGGACATCCATGGTCACGGTGCCGAGGCGTGGGTTCGGCATCAGGCCGCGCGGGCCGAGGATCTTACCAAGCCGGCCGACCAGCGCCATCATGTCCGGCGTGGCAATGCAGCGGTCGAACTCGATCCGGCCTTCCTGCACGGCTGCGGCAAGGTCATCGGCGCCGACCACATCGGCGCCGGCGGCCAGCGCCTCGTCAGCCTTCGGGCCGCGGGCGAAGACGCCGACGCGGACGGTCTTGCCCGTCCCGTTCGGCAGGCCGACCACGCCACGGACCATCTGGTCCGCATGGCGCGGGTCGATGCCGAGGTTCATCGAGATCTCGATGGTCTCGTCGAACTTGGCCTTGGCGTTCGCCTTCACCAGGCTGATCGCCTGCTGGATCGGCACGATGGTGTCACGGTCGAAGGAACCGTAGATCGCCTTGAGGCGCTTGCCCTGCTTGGCCATCGGATCAGCCCTCCACCACGATGAGGCCCATGGAACGGGCTGAGCCCGCCAGCATGCGCACCGCCGCTTCCACGTCGTTGGCGTTCATGTCCTTCATCTTGGTCGCAGCGATCTCGCGCAGCTGGGTCTTGGTCACCCGGCCCACAGACCCACCCTTGCCCGGCGTCTGGCTGCCCTTGTCGATCTTGGCGGCGCGCAGCAGGAAATGGGTGTTCGGCGGGGTCTTGGTGATGAAGGAGAAGGTGCGGTCCGAAAAGGCGGTGATGACCACAGGCGTCGGGGTGCCCGGCTCGAGGCCCTGGGTCGCCGCGTTGAACTCCTTCACGAACTGCATGATGTTGAGGCCGCGCTGACCCAACGCCGGGCCGACCGGCGGCGAAGGGTTCGCCTTGCCTGCCGGAATCTGCAGCTTGATATAGCCTGCAATCTTCTTCGCCATGATACGTCCCTGCGGTCAGGGAGCCGCGGTGCTCACGGCGCCGGCCACCCCGCATGGGATGGCCGGACGCCTCCCGCGTCCCGATCTGAGTAGAGCGGGGGCGTATGGGCGGGTCCGCAGGGGGAGTCAAGCCATATTTGGCCCGCCTCCCTTCGTGGCGGTCAGATCCGGTTCGCGGAGGAGCGACGGGTGACCATGTTGTAGATGGCGAGGACAATGACCGCCCCGACAACCGCGCCGATGAAGCCGGCCCCTTCGCCTGCCCGGTACCAGCCGACCGCCTGGCCGAGATAGGTCGCAACGACCGCGCCGACGATGCCGAGCAGGGTCGTGATGATGAAGCCGGAGGGATCCCGGCCCGGATGGAGGAACTTGGCGACGAGACCGGCGAGGAAGCCGATGACGATCGTTCCGATGATGCCCATGACTTGAGATCCTGTTTTGGTGGCGCGCGGCGATAAGCCGGCGTCGGCGCCCGGGTTCCTCGTGACGGATACGATTCCGGAAAACGGAATGGTGTTGGCCGCGTTCTCCTCCCAGCACAGCACCTACGGAGGAATTGCAGATGAGCGAGAACCTGTTCGGACGGTCGGGCGGCGGCCTGTCCGGTGGCCTGTCCGGCGGAATGAAGATGGCGGCGATCGCGCTGCTCATCCAGCAACTGATGAAGCATTCGGGGAGCCAGGCGGAGCCCGGTTCGGCCCCGGCACAGGCGCCGCAGGCTGATACCGGCGGCGGGCTGGGCGGCATCCTGGGCGGGCTGCTCGGCAGCGGCGCGGCGGGCGGCTTGCTCGGCGGGCTGGGCGGCAGCGGCGCGGCGGGCGGCTTGCTCGGCGGGCTGGGCGGCAGCGGCGCAGCGGGTGGCCTCCTCGGCGGGTTGGGTGGCCTGCTCGGCGGGCTGCGCAACCAGGGGCTGGAGCGGCATGTCGACAGCTGGGTGCAGCACGGTCCGAACGAGCAAGTTTCGGCGGATGAGCTGACGCGCGCCTTCGACCCTCGGGACATCGATGCGGCGGCCCAGCAGGCCGGGACCGACCGGGGTACGCTGATGAACGAGGTCAGCCGCGTCCTGCCCGAGATGGTGGACCGGATGACGCCGCATGGCCGTATGCCCCAGCATGAGGGCGAGGTGGAAGGCGGCAGCATCGGAGGCCTGCTGAACAGCATCTTCGGCGGCGGTCAGGGCCCCCGGCGGTAGTCGTCGGCGGGGGGGTTGGGAAAGCGGCGCTTCCCGGCCCTACCGCGCGGCGGCCGGCGCGATGAGGCGTTGCATCCGCGGGATTTCCTCCTCGAGCGCCTGTCCGAGGCTCGGTCCGTTCACGCCGTCCCAGAGGATGGTGCCAGTACTGTCGAAAAGTGCCTTCACCTCGCGGTCGAGCAGGGCGCGATGGGTCGCGTCGGCAAGGCGCGCGACGATGGCGGGCGGCGTCCGCGCCGGAAGGTAGAGGCCCGACCAGCCGAGCAATTCGGCGCCCCGCAGCCCCACCTCCGCCAGCGTCGGTACCTCGGGCGCGATTGCGAGCCGCTCGCCGGCATTGACGGCGAGTGCACGGAGCTTGCCGTCCCGCACATGCGGCAGGGCACTCAGCGGGTAGTCGAACATCAGGTCAAGCCGACCGGCGACGGTGTCGTTCAGCGCCTGGGCGAAGTTGGAATAGGGGATCAGGGTCAACTCCACCCCCGCCGCCTGGGCGAAGAGCGCCCCGGCCGCATGCTGGCCGGAGCCGATGCTGGCGCCATAGGTGACCTGGCCGGGATGACGCCTGGCATGCTCGATCAATGCCGGGATGCTGGCAAAGGGCTGGCGCAGCCCGGAGATGACGATATTGGCCGAGGCGCCGATGCCATGAACCGGGATGAAGTCCCGGCGCGCCTCGAAGCGAAGGCCGGGAATCAGCAGCGGCGCGATGGCGAAGGTGGCGAAATTGCCGAAGAACATGGTGTAGCCATCGGGCGCTGCCCGGGCGGCATATTCGGCGGCGACGGTGCCGCCGGCGCCGGACCGGTTGTCGATGACGACGCTCTGGCCGAGGGCGGTGCCGAGCTTCAGCGCGACCAGCCGGGCGGCGACATCGAGCACGCTGCCCGGCCCGCCGGGGACGACCCAGGTGATGGGCCGGGCCGGGTATTCCTCTCCTGCCCCCGCCCGGAACGCCGGCAGCGCGAGCGCGCCTCCGGCCAGGATGGTCCTTCGGGTGATCGCCATGCGCGCCCGCCTTTCCGCCGTGTCCTCGTCGGGCTCTTCGGCCCGTGCGGGGTCAGGCTAGCGCGATGCGCGCGGCCGCGTATACGGCGACGTCAGACCTTCTCGACCTGGGTGTATTCCAGCTCGACCGGGGTGGAGCGCCCGAAGATGCTGACCGAAACCTTCACCCGGCCGCGCTCCTCGTCCACCTCCTCCACCGTGCCCATGAAGCTGGTGAAGGGGCCATCGGCGACGCGGATCTGCTCGCCCACCTCGAAAATCACGGCGGGCTTGCGGGGCTTCTCCACACCTTCCTTCACCTGGTTGACGATGCGCTGGGCCTCGGCCTCGGTGATCGGGCTCGGCTTGTTCTTGTTGCCGAGAAAGCCGGTGACCTTCGGCGTATCCTTCACCAGGTGCCAAGCGTCGTCCGACATCTCCATCTTCACCAGGACGTAGCCGGGGAAGAACTTCCGTTCGGAATTCACCTTCTGGCCGCGGCGGACCTCGGTCACCTCCTCGGCGGGGACCAGGATCTCGTCGAACTGGTCGCCGAGGCCCTTCTGGGCGGCCTGCTCCTTGATCTGCTGGGCGATCTTCTTCTCGAAGCCCGAATAGACGTGCACCACGTACCAGCGCTTGGCCATCGCCTGCTGCTCCCTCACCCGATTCCGAACAGGCCGCGCATCGCCAGGGCGATCAGCTGGTCGGCGACCAGGAAGAAGATGGCCGCCAGCGCCGACATCGCCAGCACGAGGCCGGTCGTGATCAAGGTTTCCTTGCGGCTCGGCCAGGTGACCTTCGCCACCTCCGTCCGCACGTCCCGGACATACTGCGCGGGATCAAGCTTGGCCAAGTCGGGGAACCTTCTGTGCTGCGGTTAACGCTTCGCGGGCGGCCGCCCACCCCCGCAGCATGGGGAGGGATGCCACCCTGGACAAGACAGGATCACCCCAGCAGGCCAGAGGGGCCATGGCCGGGGCAGGTGGCAGGGGCGGAGGGTCTCGAACCCCCAACCTCCGGTTTTGGAGACCGGCGCTCTACCAATTGAGCTACGCCCCTTCACGCCCGGCGGAGCCGCTGCGCGAGGCGATGCCTATAAGTCAGCGGTGGCGCGCTGTCGAGGGGGAGCAAGCCTTATCCCCAACGCAAACGGGCCGCCCGAAGGCGGCCCGCTCCCTGTCCCAGGCCTTGGGACCCGGCTTACTTCACGATGCTTGCGACGACGCCGGCGCCGACGGTGCGGCCGCCCTCGCGGATGGCGAAGCG
>NZ_KN676114.1:0-1010 GCF_000802185.1 Belnapia sp. F-4-1
AGGCGACTTGAAGCGCTTCATCTGCCGTTCTCGTCGTCGCGTCGGCTGATGTGAATTCTCGGCCCGGTTGTTAAGAGTCCGTCCGGGATCATGTGGTTTTCTGACATAGCCTTCGGAGCATGCGACGGACGGAAGCCCAGCGCAGGAAGGCAAGCGCGCGACGGTTCAGGCACTCCCAATCCTTGGCCAATCGTCGGCAGCGATTGAGCCAGGCGATGGAGCGCTCGACAATCCACCGCTTCGGCAGCACGACGAACTTGCGCAACTCGGACCGCTTGACGATCTCGAGGTTGATCTGGCGACAAGTCGTGCGCAGTCCGGCCTGGAAGTTGGCGCCCTGGTACCCGCCGTCGGCGTAGAGCTTCAGCAGGAAGGGGTAGAGGCCGAACAGCGAGCCCATCAGCAGCACGCCACCATCGCGGTCCTGGATGTCGGCGGCGTGGATGATGGCCTGCATCAGCAGACCTTGGGTGTCGACCAGGACGTGCCGCTTCTTGCCTTTGATCTTCTTGCCCGCGTCGTAGCCCGAGGGGTCGATGCAGCGCCCCCTTTTTCCGCACTCTTCACGCTCTGGCTATCGATGATTGCCGCCGTCGGGCTGGCCTCGCGTCCAGCCTGCTCCCGGCACAGCACGTAGAGCGCGTAGTGGATGCGGTCGAGCGTCCGGTCCTCATCCCAGCGCCGGAGGTAGTCGTTCACCGTGCTCCGCGGCGGCAGGTCTTTCGGCAGCGCCGCCCATTGGCAGCCGGTGCTCAGGATGTACATCACCCCATTCAGCACCGCGCGCACGTCGATCGTCCGCTTGTTGCCGCCGCCCTTCGCACCCGGGATCAAAGGGCTGATCATCGACCACTCCTCGTCGGTCAGATCACTCGGGTAGCGGAGCTTGCTGCGGTCGTATTTCGGCCGGTTCTCGGGTGTCCACATGCACGCTCTTCTTCCGGCCATCGCCGTTAAGAGCCAATCACAACCGATTCAGATCATTCAATCTGTTCCCGGATGGACACTTA
>NZ_KN676114.1:1050-163095 GCF_000802185.1 Belnapia sp. F-4-1
TCGTCGCGTCGGCTGATGTGAATTCTCGGCCCGGTTATTAAGGCCCTTGTGCTGGCGATGCTCGACCCCAGGCATCACCTCCCGTTTGGCTGCCCCGTAGCTTGGGAGCTTGTCAGTGACCATGACGCGTGGCGCCCGACATTGCCGCTTCAGCAGCTTGCGCAGCAGGCGCTTGGCGGAACGCTTGTCGCGTCGGCTCTGCACCAGCACGTCGAGCACCACCCCGGTTTGGTCCACGGCACGCCAGAGCCAGTGCTGCACCCCAGCGATCTTGGCCGCTACCTCGTCAAGGTGCCACTTGTCTCCGGCACGGGGCAGCCGCCGCCGGATGCGACAGGCGAACTCCCGGCCGAACTTGAGCGCCCACTGCCGCACCGTCTCGTGGCTGACCACGATGCCGCGCGCTGCCAACATCTCCTCGACCATGCGCAGGCTGAGTGGGAAGCGGAAATACAGCCACACCGCCTGGCTGATGACCTCGGCCGGGAAGCGATAGCCGGCATATAGGGACTTGATGGCTGGCGGGCTCATTTCGGCCGTCTACCGGACCGAACCCGGCCAGCCAAGCCCCGCTTAACCTGACGGTGCCCCTGACGCGACTGCCTCCATGGTGATGGCCAGGGCGGCGCCGCCGAGCAAGCGGCGGCGCGAAGGACCGGCCCCAATGATCGTCTCCACTGTTGTCGTCCTTGTTGGAGGAAATGTGCCGTCGCCGCTTCGGTCGAACGTAGGAACATGGACCCGCACGTCGGCGTCAGGACGCTGCCATTGAAGCCGGCCATTATCGCCACTGGTCAGTAGGGCAGCACTAGGTTCCTTTCGCCGGTGTCCACGACGAAGACGGCGAGCAGCTTCGCGGATTCGGTCGTACTCGCGTTGCGGCTCACTGCGTGCCGGTCGCCTGGGTTTTCGGAGAAGTTCTGCCCGGACCGGTACACCGTCTCGGCACCATCGTTCACTTGGCTGACGATGGTACCCTCAAGAACAGTTGCGTAGATGAAGGCCGAGCTTGGATGCCGGTGGGCCGCCGAGGAGCCACCCGGCCCATATTCGACCAGCACGCCCACGAGGCTCTTGCCGGGTACGTTTGGCAGCGGGTGCTCATAGACCTTGGTAACCTTGGCCTCCCCGGGCCCGGCAGCGAATGCCGAAGACATGGCAAGGACCGTCGTAGCCACAGCGGCAAGGAGGGAGTTTCGGAGCATGCTAAAGTTCCTTTTTCAGGTGAACAGGAAGGAATGGTGGTGTCTGTCGCGGCTGACCACGACCGTGGACAAAATGTCGGGCGGGGCCTTCAACGCTCGGGGTCGAGGGCGCCGAAGCACCTCGTGATGCTTGCGACGCAGCCGCTGCACAGTTCTCGGACCAACAAGGCCACCGCCTCGACCAACATGATGCTCATCTGCCTCGTCCTCGCTTCTCGCCACGTTCCATCGGAAATCGCTGGCTTACTTGATAGGACGAGTGGGAGACGGCGGATGTGACATGCCATCGGCAATTTTCTTCAGGCGCCGAGGGCTGCGCTTGGAGTCCGGCGAGGGGTACCATTCGGTCAGGTGGAGATTTAAAACCCCAAAGAGATTGAACGTGGACTGGTCAAGACCGCCCAGGAGGTCGAGGTTCGTCGCGCAACTAGGGCTGGTCTTCCGACCCCAATGGCGATGGTGCGTCCCATGACGCCGCAGGTCTTCGCCCCGTTCCCGCAGGATCGCGCCGGATGGTCTCATGGCGCAACCGCCTGCCAGTCTCTTTCCTTACCCGGGAAAAATCTCAGCGGGTCGCGTCACATCCGGTGTTGCCACCTCGTCTTATGGGCGGAACCCTAGAGAGGATGCCCTTATGACGCCCCGCCTGAACTATTTTGCCGCCGCGCCCAAGCTTCTGCAGGCCATGATGGCCCTGGAGAAGGCCGTGATCTCCAGCGGCCTGGAGCATGGCCTGATCGAGCTGGTGAAGACCCGCGCTTCTCAGATCAATGGCTGTGCCTTCTGCATCGACATGCACACGCGCGACGCCTTGAAGGCTGGCGAAAGCCCGACGCGGCTTTTCCTGCTGGATGCTTGGCGCGAAGCGCCGCACTACACGGACCGTGAGCGCGCAGCCCTGGCCTGGACTGAGGCCCTGACGCTGGTCGCCGAAACCCATGCGCCGGACGAAGCGTATGAGGGGCTGCGGTTCCACTTCTCCGACGAGGAGATCGTGCAGCTGTCGGTCCTGATCGGCACCATCAACGCCTGGAACCGTCTGGCGATCGGCTTCCGCAGCGTTCCCGACCAGCTCCCTGTCGCGGCGGCTGCCTGACCGTGACCGGCGAGCCCGATCCCACGGAGCATTTTATCCCGTTGCATGCCGAGCTGATCGGGCTCGCCTACCGCATGACCGGTTCTTTCGCTACGGCGGAGGATATTGCTCAGGAAGCTTTCTTGCGCTGGAACGCCGCCGACCGGGCGCAGATCGAGATCCCTCGTGCCTGGTTGCTGAAGACTGCGGCGCGGCTGAGCCTCGATCACCTGAAGTCCGCCCGGCACCGGCGCGAAACCTATGTCGGTCCGTGGCTGCCCGAACCCATGCTGGAAACAGAAGAGCCACCCCAACAGGCCGCTCATGAGCAGGCGCAGGACATTTCAGTTGCATTCCTGCTCACCCTGCAGCGCCTTTCCCCGGCTGAGCGCGCCGCGTTCATCCTGCACGACCTGTTTGAAACGTCCTTCGCCGAGATCGCGTCCCTTCTCGGCCGGAGCGAGGCCGCGTGCCGCCAGCTAGCCACCCGCGCCCGAATGCATCTCGGTGAAGCCCAGCCCCGCCACACCGTGACCAAGGAACAAGCGGAGCGCATCGCCCGAGCCTTCTTTGCCGCCTCGCGCGACGGGGACGAAGTTGTCCTGCGCCAAATCCTGGCCGGCGAGGTGATCCTACACACAGATGGCGGTGGTATTCGCAACGCCGCCTTGAACCTGATTAGGGGCGCTGAGAAGGTTACTCGCTTTTTTGCCGGTCTGTCCCGCAAGGGCCGACAGGCACGCGTGCCCCTGCTCCATCTCGGTCGTATCAACAGTTTGCCGGGCTACATCACCCTCGAGGCCGATGGTCTGCCGCAAACCACGGCCCTGGACATAAAAAATGGGAGAATCGTCGCGATTTACATCGTGCGGAATCCAGAGAAGCTAGGTGCGGTACAGGCAAGATTGAGCGCCGAAGTTGCTACTGTTCAGCAGGGCATCGCTCCAATCGCTGAATGAATCAAGTTTGTCTCAGATCGAAGTTGGCCACTTAAGCAGCGCGACAGAGGGCGTAAGCAATGCCTTGGCGGAAGGCAGGCGGGAGTTTCGTAGCGACGAGGGAGTGGCGGGACAGTGCGGAACGCTGATCACTCCAGATTTCCCACAGTACGGCGGCAAGGCTGTCGGCAAAGGCGAGCCGCTGCTCGTGGTACAGGCACTGTGACCTGCCCTTGCTTTGTTGAAACCCTTGGCTAAGTCTGGCGATTGGACTGGCGTTCGACGGAGCTGGGGTGCAAGCGATGCGAGGATGTCGAAGTCGGCGGTGCGAGTTGCCCGCGAGGCGCTAGCGGCGGGCCGGGCAGCCCTGCCGGAGTATGGCAGCCGCTTTTCGCGGCGGGACTACACGCAAGCCCAGCTTTTTGCCCTTCTCGTGCTGCGCCAGTTCCTCCGGACCGACTACCGGGGCGTTGTGGTGCTCGTCGCGAAGTGGGCGGAACTGCGCCGCGCGCTCGGCCTCTCGAAGGTGCCGCACTACTCGACGCTCGCCTATGCTTCGCACCGGATCCTCGCTGACGCCGAGGCTGGGGGGCCTACCGCGAGGCTCAGGCCGTGGTGACCCGGCGTGCCAGCGGGCACGACCTGATCGACGCCGCCCCCGTCGCGGCGGTGGATGCGACTGGCCTCGAGACGCGGCACGTCAGCGCCTATTTTGGGCTGCGGCGTAAGAGTCCGGTGACGCGACGACCGAGTGTCAGCTTGCTGCGGCAGCTGCGTCGCTTGGCAGGTTCCGCGACAGGAACTCGACGACCCGACTGACAAGATGGTCGGCGATGCGCTCCAGCACGCGGCGGAGGTAGGCCTCCGAGTCGAGGCCGTTGAGCTTGGCGGTGGCGATCAGCGAGGCGATTGCCGCAGCACGGTGGCCGCCGGTGTTGGAGCCTGCAAACAGCCAGTTCTTCCGGCCGAGGGCGAGCGGCCGGATGGCCCGCTCGACTGGGTTGTTATCCGCCCCCGGCCTGCCGTCCGCGACGTAGCGTGTCAGCGCGTCCCATCGGCTGAGGGCATAGCGGATGGCCACGGCCAAGTCGCTGTGCCCGGAGACCCGGGCGAGGGTCGCGTCGAGCCAGGTGCGCAGGCCCTCGAGGATCGGCCCCGCCCTCGCTTGGCGCTGCTTGGCCCGCTCATCGGGCGGCTGGCCACGGATGTCCTGCTCGATGGTGTAAAGCAGGCCGATGCGGCGCACCGCCTCGGTCGCCAGCGGCACTTGGCCGGTGGCGTGCAACTCGAAGAAGTAGCGCCGGACATGCGCCCAGCACGCGGCCTCCTGCACCTGGCCGCCGTCGTACAGGCCGTCGAACCCACTGTAGCCGTCGGCCTGCAGCACGCCGCGGAACCCGGCGAGGTGCGCTTTGGGATGCTCGGCCCGGCGGTCCGGACTGTAGCGGTAGAGCACGGCGGGCGGGATCGTGCTGCCATGCGGCCGCTCATCGCGCAGATAGACCCAGAGCCTGCCGGTGCTGGTCCTGCCGAGACCAGGGGCGAGGACCGGCACCGGCGTGTCGTCAGCATGTAGCACAGCGCCCGCCAGGACATGCTGGGCCAAGACGTCCAGCAGCGGCCGCAGCAGTGCCGCCGACTGGCCGACCCAATCGGCCAGGGTCGAGCGCTGCAGGTCGACGCCGTCCCGGGCATAGATCTCGCTCTGCCGGTACAGCGGCAAGTGGTCGGCGTATTTGGCCACCAGCACATGGGCCAGCAGCCCCGCCGTGGCCCGGCCGCGACGGATCGGCAGGCTCGGCGCCGGGGCCTGGGTGATGGCCTCGCAGCCGCGGCAGGAGAACTTCGGCCGCACGTGCCTGAGCACCCGAAACCGGCCCGGCACGTAATCCAGCACCTCGGTCACGTCCTCGCCGAGGCGGCGCAGCGTGCCGCCGCAGACCGCGCAGGCATGGGCCTCCTTGCCGTGCTCCACCACCTCGCGCGGCAGGTGCTCGGGCAACGGCCGCTGGGCAGGCTTGCGGCGCTCCGGCCTGGCCGCGGCGTCCGCCGGATCCTCGGCGGGTGGCGGGGTGGGCGCCTCCGTCTCCAGCTCCTCGAGCGCCGGTTCCAGCTGGTCCGCCTCGGCCGACAGCCGCTCCGACGATCGGCCGAACTGCAGGCGCCGCAGCCGGGCCAGCTGGAGCCGGAGCCGCTCGATCAGCGTGCGCTGATCGGCCAGCGCCTCAGCCTGCGCCAGCACGATGGCGCGCAACGCGTCGGCGTCATCGGGCAGGGCGGCAAGATCGAGGACTACGACAGCATGATGTTCGACACCGCGCGTCGTGCCGAATGAATCTCGTGCGAGCCAGTGCTATCCCGCCATCTCCGGCCGCCAGGTGCGGGTGGGCATGCGCCAGTCGATGCCCTCCAGCAGCATCGAGAGTTGCGCGGGCGTGAGCGACACCACGCCATCCTTGGCCTGCGGCCAGACAAAATGCCCGCGTTCCAACCGCTTGGCGTAGAGCACCAGGCCCTGGCCGTCCCACCACAGCGCCTTGACCAGATCCCCACGGCGGCCGCGGAACACGAACAACTGCCCGCTGAACGGGTCCTGCCCGAGCGCCTCCTGCACCTGCCGCGCCAGCCCGTCGAAGCCGCGCCGCATGTCGGTCGGGCCCGCGGCCAACCAGACCCGCACCCCCGGCGGTGGCCCCGGGATCACCCGCGCAGCGCCGCCAGCACCCGCCGCAGGGCAACGAGGCCGACCTCTTCGCCCATTCGCACCCGGATGCCGTCGGGCAGCTCGATCTCGATCGCCGCAGCCTTGCGGGATGATGGTGGCGGCGCAGGCTCCGGGTCGGGCAGCACCTCGTCCTGACGACCGGCGACGGTAACGCGGACCGGCACGAACTCCGGCGTCGGCTCGGCCACCAGCAGGCCATCCCGAGCCTGGCGCCGCCACTGGAACACCAGGCTGCGGTAGATGCCGTTTCGAGCCGCCACCTCTGCCACCTGCACGCCCGGTGCATCGCATTCGGCCAGGATGCGGAGCTTGTCGGCCAGGCTCCAACACCGACGCCGCTCACGCCCGGTGATGATCTCGGCCGTCCCGCTGCCCATGACTTTACAGACGACCTTACGCCCGACGTTAAGGCCCCCAGCCTCAACGGACGCCAAAGACCAGGGAAGGCGATGGAGGCCGGACGCTTACGCTGCGGCGAGGCGGCGAGGGACATCGCCAACGCGTTTGGCCGAAACTCACCGCCGTAGTCCATGCCCACTCGCACCTCATTCTCGGCGCGGTGCCCGGCGCTGGCCCGAGCCAAGACTCGCCGGACGTTACCCCGGCCATGCGGCAAGCCGCAGCGCCCATCCGGATCGACACAGCCCTTGGTGATGCGGGCTACGATGCGGAGCATAACCACCGCCTTTGCCGCGAGTACCTCGGTGTTCGGCAGGCAGTGGTCCGCCTCAACCGCCGCAACACGGGCTGCCGCTGGCCCAAGACACCCTATCGGCGCGCCATGCGACATCGCTTTCCGAAGACCACCTACAATCAGCGTTGGCACGCGGAGAGCGGTTTCAGCCAGCACAAGCGCCGCCTCGGATCAGCCTTGACCGCCCGCGGCGACGCTTCCCAGGCACGCGAACTCGTCCTCCGTGTCCTTATCCACAACCTCATGCTCCTCGCCGGAGCCGCATGAGCCTTTCAACAGAGCAACTGTCAGTCCGAACCCCGTAAGCTTGGAAAGTTGTACCCAGCCATAGGCGCCGCTTACGGCTCAAGCCGGCTCCCATCTGTTCCGACTGCTGGTGCGGTCCACGACGCGCTTCACCCCTGGTACATTTTCGGCCAGCACATAGAGCGCGCGGCTGACCGCTTCTGAGCGGCTGAAGCCGAAAATTTCCACCACCCCGTCCTGCACATGCACGGCGGTATGAACCGTGTCCGCCCAAGGTTCTCGCTGCATGGCAGCGATAATGGCGCGGTGGATTTCGTCGTCGGTGGTGTTATCGGCCTGAGGCAACTCCTGCGAGACGAGAGCGCGGACAAGATCGGAGCGAGCAACGACACCAAGCAGCTTCCCGTCGTCGGTGATCGGCACGCGGCGAATTCGATGGTTCTCCATGATGCGGGCAACGTGGGCGGCGCTGTCCCTGGGGCTCGCCGTAACCACTCGCTCGGTCATGACCTCGCTTGCCTTGACACCGTGGCTTCGGGCGTAACGGTCTGCCCTTCCAACCGGGCTGTCGAACAGACGCGATAACCATCCGGACGGCTGGTCGTCCTCATCGGCCAAGCGCCGGATCAGATCTGATTCCGTAACGATGCCGAGCAGCGTTCCCGCCGCGTCAGTTACCGCGACAGCGGAAATGCCGCGATCGGAAAACATGCGAGCGATGGCGGCAACCGGCGTTTCGGACGAGACCGTCGTCATCCCAGCCGTCATTACGTCGCGGGCACAAAGCGAGGTCATGATGTCCTCCTTGTTCTTGCGCCTGGGCAGCATGCTCCTTCAGCGAGCGGCTGTTCTAGCGCCAACTTGGGGTAGTCAGGGCTATTCATGCTTCGCACCGCTCTTTTTTCATGTGTGGACGGTCCCCTCGATGCAAGGGCTTTGTGGTGTGATGGCGCCGCGGTCGGGTGCGGTCATGTGTCCGGCCTCGATGTGCGGTACGCATGACCGCGGGCCTTGATGGAATCCGCGAACCCTGCTCCCAATCAACGGATCGCGCTCAATCGCGCTTTGAAAAACTCGGGTTTGGCAGGGTTTCGGGATCGACCGGTGTTGCCATCACTCCGCTTCGCCCTCACGCCCCCATCGGCCGCGGCAGCTCCGATGAGGAAGCTCTACACCCTCGTTTACGCGGCGGCCGGCACGGCTCCTGCGAGCTTGGGCGCCCGGTACGCGTCACCGCTGCGCAGCATGGCCCAGATCACCCGGGCGGTCTTGTTCGCTATGGCGATGGCCGCAACCTTAGCTGGCCGGCGCTCGAGCAGCCTCCCCAGCCAGCTTTCGGCCTCCTGCGCCCTCTGGCTGCGGATCACCGCGACGGCACCGATGAACAAGAGACGTCGCAAGTAGGCGTTCCCTGCCTTGGAGATGCCGCCTTGCTTGGCCTTGCCGCCACTGCTGTTCTGCTTCGGGACCAGCCCCCATGCCGCCGAGAGGTGCCGGGCGGAGGTGAAGTTCGAAGCATCCCCGATCGTCGCCACAACGGCGGAGGCGGTGATCGGTCCGACGCCCGGGATCTTGGCCAGCCGCCGGCTCGCCTCATTGCCCTTGTGCCACTCCAGGATCAGCGCCTCGAGTTTGTCGATCTGCGTCTCCACCGCTTCGATCTGGGCAGCGAGGCAGTTGAGCGACGCCCTGGCGAGCGGGGGTATCCTGGTGTTGTCCGCATCGACCAGCTCCGCCAGCAGATCGGCGACACGACGGATCCCCTGGGCGGCGATGATGCCCAGCTCGGCCAAGTGACCCCGAAGCGCGTTCACCAGAGCGGTTCGCTGCCCGACCAGCAGCTCACGGGACCGGTGCATCATCAGTGCCGCCTGCTGTTCAGGCGTCTTGATCGGCACGAAGTGCATGTTGGGTCGGGTGACCGCTTCACAGATGGCTTCGGCATCGGCAGCGTCCGTCTTGCCGCGCTTGACGTATGGCTTGACGTAGGTGGGTGGCAGCAGCCTCACCTCGTGCCCGAGAGCGGCGATCTCGCGGGCCCAGTAGTGCCCTGTGCCGCACGCCTCGATACCCACCAGAGCCTTGGGTCGGTCCTTAAAGAATGAGAGCACATCCCCGCGGCTGAGCTTGCGGCGCAATACGACCTGGCCGGCGGCATCGACCGCATGGACCTGGAAAAAGTTCTTGGCGATGTCGAGACCGATGGTGGCCGGGATGGCTGTTGCGCTAGTCTTCACGGCGGACGGCTCCTTTCGCTCGGTGTCCTCAACAACCCGAGTTTGGCACATAGATGCCGCTCAGGGGCCGTCCACCCCATCAACGGAGCTAGCTAGAGGCTGTTATGAACCGCGGATAAGTTATTGAGACTCAAGGCTTTTCTGACCCAGCCTCCTGAGCAAAAGCTGAACGAAATCAGTGGGTTGGGTTGAGGTCCATAACACCCTCTAAGGACAAAACCCGGGCTGAGGTGTTGAGGAGGGATGGCTCTCCTCGTTCCTGATGACCTCTGAGCGGTGGTGGAACCGCTGCTGCCGCGGGAGCGGCCGAAGCCGAGAGGTGGCAGGCCGCGTGCGCCCGACCGTGCGGCGCTGGCGGGCATCTTGTTCGTGCTGCGAACGGGCATCCAGTGGCATGAGGTGCCGACCGAACTGGGCTGCTGCGGCAAGACCTGCTGGCGAAGGCTGGGCAAGTGGCATGCCGCCGGGGTCTGGAGAGGACTGCACCGTGTGCTGCTGCAGCGGCTGCAGGACGTGGGCGCCCTGGACTGCAGCCGGGCGGCGCTGGACAGCACGGGACTGTCTGATTTTCTGTGTATCGGGCCGTACGATGCTGCTGAGGGAGCCACCGTATGCCGAGACGCAAACAACCCCACATCCCGGATGAGTTGCTGGACCAGCTCCTGGCCGGGTCTGACGCCCGGGCCGCCCTGGCCGACGGCGGGTTGCTGGACGGGCTCAAGAAGGCGCTCGCGGAACGGGCGCTGAACGCCGAGCTGGACCACCACCTCGAGGGTGGCGAGCCGGATGGCCGGGCCAACAGCCGCAACGGCTATGGCAGCAAGACGGTGCTGACCGGCACCGGCCGGCTGGATCTGCAGGTGCCGCGGGGGCACCGTCAAGTTGTCGGCGCAAGGCCGACCGAGTTGACTGGCCGAGCTCCGGCGCGGGGTTGGAGTTCAGGCCGCGGCGGTGACCTCGCTGACGTCCGCCCATACTTGGAACCTACGCGCCCTTGCGGCTCGATGTTCACTGGCGGTGATGTGGTCGCGGCGGAGATGAAAGAGATTGGCGATCTGATCGTGGGCGGAGAGGAAGCGCTGTACATGCCGCGCTGACTTGAAGCGCTTCATCTGCCGTTCTCGGCGTCGCAGCGGCTGGTGTGAATTCTCGGCCCTGTTGTTGAGGCCCTTGTGCTGGCGGTGCTCGACACTGGGAATCAGTTCTCGCTTGGCGGCGCCGTAGCTTGGGAGCTTGTCAGTGATCATGACGCGGGGCGCCCGGCACTGCCGCTTGAGCAGCTTGCGCAGCAAGCGCTTCGCCGCACGCTTGTCGCGTCGGCTTTGCACCAGCACATCGAGCACCATCCCGGCCTGATCCACGGCGCGCCAGAGCCAGTGCTTCACCCCGGCGATCTTGATAGCCACCTCATCGAGGTGCCACTTGTCACCAGAACAGGGCAGCCGCCGCCGGATCCGGTTGGCGAACTCCTGGCCGAACTTGAGCGCCCACTGCCGGACGGTCTCGTGGCTGACCACGATGCCACGCGCCGCCAGCATCTCCTCTACCATGCGCAGGCTGAGCGGGAAGCGAAAGTATAGCCAGACCGTTTGACTGATCACCTCGGCGGGGAACCGATACCCGGAGTAGGGCGACTTGGCGGCTGGCGAGACCATCCGGAGCCACTACCGGACCAGGGTCCGCCCGCCAAGCTGCGCTCGACTTGACGATACCCCCTCGAGACCTGACTGGGCGCCTCGGCCTGCGACTACGGACCGGTGTTCCGCAAGGTCGACCGCTGGGGCAACATCGAGCACGCTCGACGGTTGCGTTGCGAAGTTTGCGGCAAGTCGCAGCTGGCCGCGACAGGCTTCGGATCAGGCGGCGACTTGGAACAGCTCAGCGACAAAGGTAGCTTGGGTCCGCATGTTGCGTCCGCCAACTCCTCGAACCTGCCCCTTCCTCCTCATCGCTATCGTCTCGTAGCCTGCCAGGGTTCGTCGTGCCGTGTGGAAACTGCCGAAGCCCAGACCCGGCCTGACCAGGCGTTTCAAACGCCGATGGTCTTGTTCCACAATGTTATTGAGGTACTTACATTGCCGTAGACGAAAGAAGCGCCATAGCTCGCCGTCTGCCTTCATCTCCGCCGCGGCGCACGGGTAAGCTGGGTTCTTGTCCACCGTGATCGTGCGCGGGTTCACCGTATGCGGCTGCTTAAGTGCCTTGCGGAAGAAGCGCTTCGCAGCCTCCGCGTCGCGCTTGGCCGAGAGCAGGAAGTCGATGGTCTGCCCACGGCTGTCCACGGCCCGATACAGGTACATCCAGCGGCCTTTCACCCGGACATAGGTTTCGTCCACCCTCCAGGAGCCGTTGCCCAGGCGCAGGTGCGGCCGAATGCGCTTCTCGATCTCCGGTGCATAGGTCTGCACCCAGCGGAACACCGTAGTATGCGCCACCTCGACGCCGCGGTCGGCGAGCATGAGTTCGAGGTCACGGTAGCTGACCGGGAACATCAGGTACCAGCGGACCGCCCAAAGGATCACCTCGGCGGTGAACTGTCGCCCCTTGAAGGACTGATCCGGCCTCACCGAGGCCGTTCGCCGCCGTCTCGACATGCCCTGGTTTGTACCTGCTCAGGGCGGCGCCGCAAGAATGCAACAGAACCAGCGTATCGGCAAGCTTGGCATAGCTCCGATGAGCCGGGACGCGTCGTGCATCCGTCGGCTACATCTTCTTGCCCGTGGTCCAGCCTCCGTCCACGGTCAGGATGCTTCCCGTCATGAAGCCGTTCTCCTCGGCCGCCAGGAACAGGATGGCGAGGGCGATCTCATGCGGTTCGGCCCAACGGCCTAGCGCATGGATGTCGCGAATGGCCTGGGTGTAGCTCTCATCCTGGAAGTAGCGCTCGGTCAGCGGCGTGCGCACGACACCCGGCGCCACCGCATTGACGCGGATGTTGTGCTCGCCCAGCTCCAACGCCATCTGCTTGGTCAGGCCGACGACGCCGTGCTTGGAGGCCGTGTAGGCGGCTCGTTTGGGCGCCGCCATCAGGCCAAGGGTGGAGGCCAGGTTGACGATGCGCCCCGGCTGGCCCAGCGCGACCAGGCGCCGCGCGAAGGCTTGGCTCGGCAGGAAGGTGCCCGACAGGTTTACGTTGATCACCCGCTGCCACTCGTCGAAAGAGAGGTCGAGCAGCGGGACGATCTCCCGCACCCCGGCCGAGTTGACGAGAACATCCAGCCTGCCAAGAGCGGCCTCAGCCGCGGCAACGAAATCCGCCGCCGAGGCCGGGTCGGCAACATCGATGCGGAAGGCCTGTGCCTCGCCCTTGCGCCGGCGGATCTCGGAGGCTGTTGCCTCTGCGCGCTCGTGGTCGAGGTCACCGACTGCGACACGCGCGCCTTCCGCTGCTGCCGTGTAACACACTTTCTGGCCGATCCCGCTGCCGCCGCCGGTCACCAACACGGCCTGATCCTGAAAGCGCATGGCGTTCCTCCATGTTTTTCGGAAGACTACGAGCGGGCCAGGGATCGCGCAATCTTCGCCGCTCCCGCTCGACAATCCCGGCGCGACGCCCCTTGGTCAGCCGGTACGGCATGCGGAATTCCCGCCACTGGCCTGCGAAGCTGTTTCACGCTCTACTCGCCGCCTTCCATGCAGCAGAGAGCAAGCCGCGATGAAGGCAGCCGTTGTTACCGAGTCCGGCGTCGAGGTCCGCGACGTGCCGGAGCCGAAGCCGAAGCCGAACGAGGTGCTGGTCCGCGTTTGCGCCGCCGGGCTGAACCGCGCCGATCTGGCCGTGGCCGCCGGGCAGGCGCATGGCAGCATCGGCGGCGCCGGGACCATCGTCGGGATGGAGTTCGCCGGCGAGGTCGCCGAGGTCGGGGCCGAGGTGCCCGACAGCATCCGCCCCGGCATGCGCGTGATGGCCAGCGGCGCGGCAGGCTATGCCGAATATGCGGTGGCGGATTGGGGGCGCGTATCCCCTCTCCCCGATGCGAACATGGGCTGGGTGCAGGCCGCGACGCTGCCCATCGCGTTGCAGACCATGCATGACGCGGTGGTGACGAACGGCGCCCTGAAGCCTGGCCAGAGCATCCTGATCCAGGGTGCGAGCTCCGGCGTCGGGCTGATGGGAATGCAGGTGGCGAAGGCGATGGGTGCGTCGCTGGTACTCGGCAGTTCCTCCGATGCGGACCGGCGGGGGCGGCTGGCGGAGTTCGGCTGCGACGTCGTGGTGGACACCGGCGATGCCGGCTGGCCCGACCGCGTGCTGGACGCGACAGGCGGCCGGGGCGTCGACGTCATCGTCGACCAGGTCTCGGGGAGCGTCGCCAACGGCAATCTCCGCGCCTGCGCGATCCTGGGGCGGATCGTGAATGTTGGGCGCCTCGGCGGCGCCCGGGGCGAGTTCGACTTCGACCTGCATGCAATGCGCCGCATCAGCTATATCGGCGTCACCTTCCGCACCCGCACCTTGGAAGAGGTGAGGGAAATCAACCGCCGCATGCGGGCCGACCTGTGGCCTGCGGTGGAGGCGGGGAAGCTCCGACTGCCGCTGGACCGCACCTTCCCGCTGGCGGAGGCGGCAGCGGCGCTAGCGCATATGAAGGCCAACGCGCATTTCGGGAAGATCGTGCTGGAGTGTTGAGGCCCGGCGCCGGCTCATGCCTTTCAGCGCATCCTCCGCCCTTGCAGCCTCCTTCAAAGGCAAGTAGCTGACCTGCCACCAGCGACGGGAGCGGTGCGATGCCGGAACCTGACATGACGACCATTCCGCGGGTGAAGCCAGAGCTGAAGGTCGAGCGGCCGAAGCTGCACAAGGTGCTGCTGGTGAACGACGACTTCACCCCGCGCGCCTTCGTGGTCACGGTGCTGCGGGCGGAGTTCCGCATGGGCGACGGGCAGGCGCAGCGGGTCATGATGACGGCGCACCAACGCGGCGTCTGCGTGGTCGCCGTCCTCACCCGCGAACTGGCGGAGGAGAAGGCGACGGCGGCGACGGAGATGGGCCGGAAGCAGGGCTATCCGTTGCTCTTCACCACCGAACCCGAGGAGTAGACGGCCGGCTTCTCCTGCCGATACGCTGTCCGCAACGGGGGCTACACCCGTGGGCGGAGACGTGCATGCGACCGATCATCGGGCGCCGCCAGACCATGGGCCTGGCTGTTGGAATGCTGGCCGGGGCGGCGCTGCCGGCGCGCGCCATCCCGATCGCGGATGTGCCGGCGCCGCGCCTCGACCCGGAGCCGGGCGCGAGGCTCCGGGTGCTGCGGCCGGCGAAGTACCGGTGCGCGTCAAGATAGTTGTCGCCTTGGTCTCGTAGTATCCTCCCCTCACCGGTCTGCTTCGACGTGCTGAGCGCGACGATGCTGTCGCGCTCTGGGTTGAGGGTGACGGCGCCGATCGGGGTCCAGTTGCGGGTCGGCCCGCTCCAGCGGCGAGGATTGGCCTCGCGTGCCTGCTGGTACAGCGCGTGACGGGCGGCCAGGATGGGCCGGTCCTCGGTGGCATGGCGCTGGGCCGGGGTGACGTAGCGGATGCCGCTGTGACGATGGTCGTGATTGTACCAGTGCACGAAGGCGGACGCCCACTGCCGCGCCTCGGCGAGGTCGGCAAAGCCTGCGGCGGGGAAGTTGGGGCGGTACTTGGCGGTGCGGAACAGCGCTTCGGCATAGGAGTTGTCGTCGCTGACCCTGGGCCTCGAGTGCGAGGGCGCGATGCCGAGCCAATGCAGCATGGCCAGCACGGTGGTGCCCTTCATGCTCGGGCCGTTGTCGCCGTGCAGCACCGGACGGTGCGCGCGGGTATGGATGCCCTCGGCCAGCGCCGTACGGCGGACCAGATGCGCGGCGTGCTCGGCCTGGTCGGTCTCATGCACCTTGTGGCCGACGATCTTGCGGCTCCAGAGGTCGAGGATGAGGAACAGGTAGAACCAGCGCCCCTGCACCCGGGCCCGCAGGAAGGTCACATCCCAGCACCAGACCTGCCCAGGCGCGGTGGCCACATGCGTCCTGGGCAGTCCGGCGCTCCGTGGCGGGCGAGCCCGGCCGCGGTACCGCATCTGGCCATGGTCGCGCAGCAGGCGGTGGAAGCTGGCCTCGCTGGCGACATAGACGCCCTCGTCGGCCAGCGTCGGGACGATGCGGGCCGGTGGCGTGCTGGCAAAGCGCGGCTGGTTGGCCAACTCTACAATCCGCGCCCGCTCCGCCTCGCTGAGTGCGTGTGCCGGCCGTGGCCGAACGGCCCCGGGCCGGCGGTCGGCCCGGACCTGGCCGTCCTCGGCACGCCAGCGCTGGACGGTACGCTGGTCGATGCCGGCCAAAGCACAGGCCGGGGCGAGCCGGGCGCCGGCGGCGCAGGCCGCCGTGATCTCAGCCATCAGGGTCTGGCGGTCCTCCAGGCGGGTCATTCGTCCTCGCCGTCACGGAAGACCGCATCCAGTTTTTGTGGGATGGCCCGCCCCTCCTTCCCGCTGGCGTAAGCTGGCCGGGCAACCGGGGTAAGGGAGCGGACCCATGTTGGCGATCGCGGTACTCGGAGTGGATCTGGGCAAGAACAGCTGCAGTGTGGTGGGGCTGGACGCGGCGGGTCGGATGGTCTTGCGCCGACGTCTTCATCGGGACGGGGTGGTGAAGCTGGCGGCGGGCTCACCGGGCTGCGTGGTGGCGATGGAGGCCTGCTGCGGAGCGCATCACCTCGGCCGCAGGCTGCGCGACGCGGGGCACGAGGTGCGGCTGATGTCGCCCGAGTACGTCCAGCCCTATGTGAAGGCGCAGAAGAACGACGAGCGAGATGCCGAGGCCATCGCCGAGGCCGCGACCCGGCCCACTATGCGGTTCGTCGAGCTCAAGAGCGAGGCGCAGCTCGACATGCAGAGCCTGCACCGCGCCCGTGACCGGCTGGTGGGGGAGCGGACGGCGCTGATCAACCAGCTGCGCGCCATTCTGCTGGAGCGGGGAATTATCGTGCCCCAGGGTCGGCGCAAGCTGGAGGTCTACCTGGAAACCCTGCTGTCCGAGGAGCGAGTTTCGCTCAGCCCACGGATACGGCTGCTGGTCGAGGATCAACGGGCTGAATGGCGTGAGCTGGACCGGCGTATAGAAGCCTTTGACGAGGAGTTTGCGGCTGCGGCCCGGAGCGACGAGGCTGCCCGGCTACTGACGACGATCCCCGGCATCGGACCGCTGAACGCGACAGCTCTGGTGGCGGCGATCGGGCGGGCCGCGACCTTTGGGCGGGGACGGGACTTGGCCGCCTGGCTGGGGCTGGTACCACGGCAGATGACCACGGGCGGCAAGCCGAAGCTGCTCGGGATCAGCAAGCGCGGCAACGTCTACCTGCGCAAGATGCTGATCCACGGGGCGCGGGCGGCACTGCCGGCGCTGCTCAAGAGTGAGGGCTTGCTTGGCGGGTGGCTACGCGGCCTGAGCGCCCGGGCGCACGTGAACACGGTGGTCGTGGCGCTCGCGGCCAAACTGGCGCGCATCATCTGCGCCGTGCTGCGCAGCGGACAGCGGTTCGAGATGAAGGTGGCGACGGTGTCGTAGCCCAGAGGATCAGTCAGTCGCGCTGACCTGGCGCGAAGGGCTGGATGAGGTCTGCGGGTGGTGGAAGCGAGATGGCCTGACAGTCAACCGGTGTCCTGGAACCCTGGTCAGAAAAATGGCGCTCTGACGCCGCTAGTTTTATGAGGACCGGGACGCGCGGATCTCCATCTTGGCGGGGAGCTTGTCTCCCACGCCGGATACGTTGGCGTAGACCGTTCAGACCAAGCTGTGAAAACCCTTGCAGACGGGGCGGGCCATACGTTTTCTGAGCACCAGCAAGGCAGCCGTTTCGGCCAATGCCTTGTCCTTGCGGTGCAACTCGCGCTCAAGCTCCCGGACCCGCCGGTCCTCCCGCGCCTCGACGGCGCTCGCCGCTCGCCGGGGCCGGCAATCGCATCATGCTTCCAGGCCTCCAGCTCAGCGGGGTAGAGGCCCTGCTCGCGGCACCAGGCACTGCGGGCAGCCTCGTCCATCGTCGCCGTGACGATCACCGCCTCCAGCCACGCCGCCGGCGTCCAGCGCTGGTTGTTCGTCAGCTCACCAGGTTGCGGCCAGCGCCTCAACTCGCCAGCGCTCCAAAGTACCAACGCTGACCCCGACCTCGCGGAACACCAGGTCGATCGCCGCGCTCCCTGGTGGCAGCAGCCGCGCCACGATGCGCTCCCTGAAGGCTTGTCCCTATCTCGCCATTCTCGATCATCCACGCCCCATCATTGCGTGATCCTATCCACGCGACAACTGCTCTGACACCGGGGGACCCTGGCCAAGCCATAGGCGCGGCTCGTGACCGGAGAGATGGCCCGGCTCACCGCCTCGACCTTTGGCGGCCCAAAGGGCGGCCGCCCTCCAGAGCCGCAATCTTCTGCTCCAGCAACTCGTTGGCCATGGTGACCTCGCCGAGCTTGGCCTTGAGCCGGAGCAGTTCCTCATCGCGGCTGCTGCGCTCGCGCTCCTTCATCGCCGCCTCCGCCGCGATTAGGGCACGGTCGCGCCACTCGCTCAGCCGGGCAACGGTGACGTTGAGCTCGCGGGCCACGGTCTCCAGCGGCTCGCCGCGTAGCAGGCGGGGGACGGCAGCCAGCTTGCCGAGCGGGGTTGCGACGCTCCGGCCCGGCCGCGCCCGAGGGGCCGCCGGCGTTAGCGTTCTGGCCGCACGCCGGCGCCCCCTCGGGCTTGTCGCTGTGGTTCTGGTCCATTGGTCTGACCTCCGGTTGCGGTGATCTCTACCGCAGCCGGCTGTCTCATCGAACCGTGCCGCACCCCAGGCGATGCGAGCTTGGGCGATGCTGGCGGATGGCTGAATTTTTACCGTAATTTTTGTTTGAGAAAACAGATTTTTTCCGCTGCATTCAAGTAGTCGCCTCTTTCTAACCGCATCCTGTTAGCATTACTTAAAATACAACTGTTGTATGTTGCATTATTTGTAAAGGCAGAAGCATAATTAGGCGCCGATTTTTTGAAAGAAGTTAAAGGATCATCTCTCAAAAAGGCAGATAGCCCCATAAGTGCCATAATACCAATCGAGAAAAAGAGAATTTTGAATTTATTAAGCATTGTTTTACAAAACCGGGAAACCTTAGCGCCAATATTAAGAGGCAATGACCCAGCCCTCTCAGATTTCTAAAAAACTGATAACATGCGATGAAACAACTGTGTTTGGGTGTGTGCCTTTTTATTAGCCGTACCTCACCTGCGATAACACTCGCGTAATGCAATCAAGCCATGTGAGGTGTGGCGCTGCGAGCTTGAGCCAAGGTGGCGATGGGCTAAACCTTGTCCTTTCGTATCAACCATCTCTCTGCTGCCTCGAGAGCAAGGCGGTGGGAATAAACGGCCTCGATGAACTGCTTTGCTTGACCGACAGGCTTTTGAACTTCGCATCAAGTTCCATCAACCGTACCGCGTCAGCCGTAGTCATGCGGCCGGCCCAACGCTTAACAAAAAGCGACTTCATCTCGGCTAAGACTGCGTTCATCTGCAGTCCAAACCAAGCATTCCCCTCAACCACAGCGGCATCCATCGCCGTATAAATGGTCGGGCCGGAAAGGCGCTGGCTGTACTCGGAAGAGGACATCTTGGCTGACATAGCCACTTCTTGCTTTGGGTAACTATTGCAGAAAACGTCTTTTTGGCTCGAGAGGGGGCCACTCAGCCCCAGCCTGCTTACCTTAGGACAAGGGCAGCGCGAGCTCCTTCCAGCTCCCAGTAGGAGTGAATTAACCCGAAGCCAAATCGGCTGGAAACGTCATTGCGCCATTCTGTGCCTCAAATCATGCACTGCGATAACCGCCACACTCCGCAGATTAGCCGCTGCCCTTTCTGCGAGGTGGCGGGGGGCCACCAACCCCCGCCGCCAGTGGGAGACGCAAACGGTTCTTTGCAGCTCCGGCTTACTCCCTGACGACCATGCCCCTCGACCGCTTCCGCCGCCTTCGTTTTGCCTGCTTAAGAAGCTGTACGCGATTAAACTCCTTGCTGCGCCTGGGTTTGGGCGACGAGACGGCATGCGATGATGGAGATCATCGCATTCCAGATGTGCCCGGCAAAGAGATCCGCGGCGCGGTCGTACACGATATTGAGCCGCCGGTAGCGGCTGAGCCAGGCGAACAACCGCTCCACAACCCATCTGATCCCGTTCGGCAGGAAGCGCCCGTCGCGCGTGCCGCCGGGCGAGACCGAGACATGGATGTCATGCTCGAGCGCTGCCGCGGCGAAGGGCGCGCCTTTGAAGCCACTATCGCCGAGTAGGTCACCTTCGAAGCCGAGCGCGGCCAGCCGCGGCAGCATCGGCAGAACGCCCGCGCGGTCGTCTGTGTTGGCCGGCTGCAGTTCGAGATCGAGCAGCGATCCATGCTTGTCGCAGACCGCGAACAGCTTCACGCCTTTGACCAGCTTGCTACCATCGATGCCGCGTACCCAGGCGGTTGGGGCTGACCGCAGGGAGCGGCTGTCGGCCACCACTGCCGAGGGCAGCACCTCGTCGCCGCAGGCCAGTCGCCAATCGAGCGCGAGACGTTGGCCCAGCCGTCGCCACAGGCCCAGGCGGGTCCAGCGGGTTCTGTTGCAAAGTTTGCAGCAAGTCGCAGCTGGCCGTGGTAGGCTTCGGATCAGACGGCGACCTGGAACAGCTCGGCGACAAAGGCGGCTTGGGCCCGCATGTCTCGTCGGCCTACCTTGTTTACCTGCTCCTTCCTGATCATCGCCATCGCCTCATAGCCTGCTAGGGTTCGTCGTGCCGTGTGGAAGCTGCCGAAGCCAAGCCCTGGTCTGACCAGGCGTTTCAAGCGCCGGTGGTCTTGTTCCACAATGTTATTGAGGTACTTACATTGTCGTAGCCGCGAGCGTCGCCACAGCTCGGTGTCCGCCTTCATCTGTTCGACAGCGCAGGGATAGGCCGGGTTCTTGTCTACCGTGATGGTGCGCGGGTTCACCGTATGCGGCTGCCCAAGAGCTTTGCGGAAGAAGCGCTTCGCAGCCTCGGCATCCCGCTTGGCCGAAAGCAGGAAGTCGATTGTCTGGCCGCGGCTGTCGACAGCGCGATACAAGTACATCCATCGGCCTTTCACCCGCACATAGGTCTCATCGACCCTCCACGATCCATTGGACATGCGCAGATGGGGTCGGAGCCGCTGCTCCAGCTCAGGTGCATAGGCCTGGATCCATCGAAAGATGGTGGTGTGCGCGATATCGACACCGCGCTCCTGCAGCATGAGTTCGAGGTCGCGGTAGCTGATTGGGAACATCAGATACCAGCGCACTGCCCAGAGGATCACCTCAGCCGTAAATTGCCGCCCTCTGAAGGTGAGATCCGCCCGGAGTTTCGCCAGTCGCCGCCGTACCATGCCCCAGCTTGGCCTCGATCGCGCCAAGCCGCAAAGGATGCAACGGAACCCGACCGTCCGCTCCGCGTGGGTGAGGGGCGGATTAGCGGCTATCTTTCAGTCGCTTTGGGCACACTGAGCGTGCTAGCGGTCTTGTGCTTCCTGTTCCCAGACGTTTTGACCACCCCGTCGCTCCGAGCGTCCTATGACCTGCCGCTGCTACGGAGGCTGTTGGCCGGAGGGATGATCTTCTCGGCCGCATTTGGCCTTTTGACCTTCATCTTGGGTCGGCAACGTCGGCTGGGTGCGCTTGGCATCTTGCTGACCCTCGTCGCTACCTATCTCGGCGGCAGTTCGGTCCCGGTCGGTCCGCGCTACGATACACCCGGCTTCATCGGGCTCGACTGGTTCATTCTCGATCTGCTGGCCTCTGCGGCAACGTACACCGCGTTGGAGAAGATTGTACCGCACCGGCGCGACCAGCCCATCTTGCGGCCGGACTTCTGGCATGACGGGCGCTATTTTATCTTCAACCATCTTGCGATCGGCATTTTCCTCTTCGTCAGCGTTAAGCTAGTCCCGTCGCTATTCTCATGGTCGGTCAACACAGACCTGCAATCCTGGTTTAGATCGCTGCCAGGTGTGATGCAGTTCCTGGCGATTTTGGTGACGGCCGACTTAATGGAATACGCCATCCACCGAGCGATGCATGAGGTCCCAGCGCTGTGGCGCTTCCACGCTGTGCACCACAGCGTGGAGCGGATGGACTGGGTGGCAGGCTCGCGCCTGCACTTCCTGGAACCATTGGTGACCAGGATGGCAGTGATGCTACCTGCCTTTGTGCTGGGCGCGTCCGACACGCCTCTGCTCTGCTACATCGTTTGGGCCGGGTTTCAGGCCGGACTCGTGCATTCAAACTTCGGTCTGAACTTCGGGCCACTAAAATACCTGATTGCCACGCCGCAATTTCACCATTGGCATCATGCCAGCGATAGGGAAGCGATCGACACCAACTACGCTGCCCACCTCCCAGTACTCGACCGTCTATTCGGAACCTACCATATGCCGCTCGATCGCTGGCCGAAGCACTACGGCGTGGTAGGTGACCCGCTTCCCAAGGGTATGCTGCGGCAGTTTTTCTATCCGTTCCAGCGCAAGGATCCGACCCCGCCGCCAGTGTGATGCTTACGCTACTAAGCGGGCCATCAAATAGGTATCATCTTGCTGTGCGCTGTGCGACGGTTCGGGCATGGTGCTGCGTCGTGACTTCCGCAAGCTCGATCCGACCGCCCAGGCAGAGCTCCGCCGGGTGGCGGTTGGCATGGTCGAAGCGGGCAAGACGCGGGTCGAGGCCGCGGCGGCACCGTCAGGTTGAGCGGGGCTTGGCTGGCCGGGTTCGGTCCGGTAGACGGCCGGAATGAGCCCGCCAGCCATCAAGTCCCTATATGCCGGCTATCGCTTCCCGGCCGAGGTCATCAGCTAGGCGGTGTGGCTGTATTTCCGCTTCCCACTCAGCCTGCGCATGGTCGAGGAGATGTTGGCAGCGCGCGGCATCGTGGTCAGCCACGAGACGGTGCGGCAGTGGGCGCTCAAGTTCGGCCGGGAGTTCGCCTGTCGCATCCGGCGGCGGCTGCCCCGTGCCGGAGACAAGTGGCACCTTGACGAGGTAGCGGCCAAGATCGCTGGGGTGCAGCACTGGCTCTGGCGTGCCGTGGACCAAACCGGGGTGGTGCTCGACGTGCTGGTGCAGAGCCGACGCGGCAAGCGTTCCGCCAAGCGCCTGCTGCGCAAGCTGCTGAAGCGGCAATGTCGGGCGCCACGCGTCATGGTCACTGACAAGCTCCCAAGCTACGGGGCAGCCAAACGGGAGGTGATGCCTGGGGTCGAGCATCGCCAGCACAAGGGCCTTAATAACCGGGCCGAGAATTCACATCAGCCGACGCGACGACGAGAACGGCAGATGAAGCGCTTCAAGTCGCCTCGGCAAGCACAGCGCTTCCTCTCCACGCACGACCAGATCGCCAACCTCTTCCATCTCCGCCGCGACCATGTCTCCGCCGTCCAGTATCGTGCCGCAAGGGCGCGGGCGTTCGAGGTGTGGGCGGGTATCAGCGGGGTCGCCGCCGCGGCCTGAACTCTGTTGTGCGTCGCCTTCGGCATGCCAGCGCGGCGGCAAAGGCCGGCAAGTTGACGGTGCCGCGCGGGCCGCTGAACGCGCCGCGCGTACCGCAGGGCCGACCCGTCTATGTGCAGGCCGGCTCCTCCGAGGATGGCCGCGGCTTCGCCGCCCGCTGGGCGGAGGCCATCTTCACCGCGCACCAGACCTTGGCGAGCGCCCAGGAATTCTACCGCGACATCAAGTCCCGCGCCCTCGGCCTCGGCCGCCGGCCGGAGCATATCAAGGTCCTGCCGGGCCTCAGCCCCTTCATCGCCGGCACGGAGGCGGAGGCGCGGCGGCTGCAGGCGGAGTTCAACGACCTCGTCCAGCCCGGCTATTCGCTGCAGCAGCTGCGCGGGATGCTCGGCATCGACTTCACCGGCCATGACCTCGACGCACCCTTCCCGCGCCACCTGATCGCGCCCGACAATGCCCGCGCTGTCGCCAGCCGCTTCCAGGTCGTGCTCGACATCGTCGACCGGGAGAAGCCGACCCTTCGCGGCCTGCTGCACCGGCTCGCCGGGGCGCGCGGGCATTTCGTCATGGCCGGCACGCCGGAGCAGGTGGCCGACCACATCGAGACCTGGTTCACCCAAGGGGCGGCGGACGGCTTCAACATCATGCCGCCCTGGCTGCCCGGCGGTTTCACCGCCTTCGCCGAGGAGGTGGTGCCGATCCTCCGCCGGCGCGACCTGTTCCGCGAGGAATATGCCGGCGCGACGCTGCGCGACCATTACGGCCTGCCGCGGCCGAAGAGCCGCTTCGCCGCCGCCTCGCGGAGGCTCGCCTCGTGAGCCGCGCATCCGTCTCCCGCCGCGGCCTGCTGTCCGGCACCGCCGCCCTCGCCCTCGCCCTGGCGCGCCCGGCCCTGGCGACCGGCTTCCCGCAGCGCCCGCTGCGGCTGGTCATCTCCTCCGCCCCGGGCGCCAGCCTCGATGCTCTGGCCCGCATCCTCGCGCCGGCCTTCGGTGCCCGGCTCGGCCAGGCCGTCGTGGTCGAGAACCAGGGCGGCGCGAACGGCATGCTCGCAGCGCAGCAGGTCGCCCGTGCCGAGCCGGACGGGCATACGCTGCTGCTGACGGGCGATGCCATCGTGATCGCCAGCCTGGCCCAGCCACAGTCCGGCCTCAGCTTCGACACCGCCTTCGCCCCGGTGACCCAGGCGGTGCGAGCGGCGCAGATCCTCGTGACCCATCCCGCCAGCGGCATCGCCGATATCGCCGGCTATGTCGCAGCCGTGCGGGCGCGGCCGGGCGCGCTCAACGTCGGCCTGCCCGCCCAGGGTGGCATCGCGCAGGTGGTGCACGAGATGCTCGGCCTCAGGCTCGGCGGGCTGCCGGTGGAATATGTCAGCTACCGCGGCGGCGGCCCGGCCATCACCGACCTGATCGCGCGCAACACCCAGGCGCTGGTGATCACGCTGCCGGCCGTGACGGAACAGGTGCGCCAGGGCGCCATAATCCCGCTGGCGGTCAGCACCGCGGCGCGCGATGCCGCCCTGTCGGAGGTGCCGACGCTGGCGGAGACGGTGGCGCCCGGCTTCGACATCGAATCCTGGCAGGGCGTTCTGGCGCCGGCCCGCACGCCGCCGGGGGTGGTGGCGCAGCTCCATGCCGCGCTCGCGGCGGCGCTGCGGGACGCCCCGGTGGCGGAGCGGCTGACCGGCCTCGGCTTCGGCATCACCGCCTATGGTCCCGACGAGTTCCGGGAGCGTACCCGCCGGTCCAGCCACGAGTTCGAGCCGGTCATCCGCCGCATCGGCAGCTGACCATGGATGGATGGCCCGCGACCGCCATGGCAGCTCACAAAAACACTACGAACAGATGGGTTTTCAAATTTGACCACATCAGTTCGGCGTGGAATCCTGCCTTCACCCGATCGCAGCCGCGTCGGGTCCTGCCGGCAGGAGGTCCGATGCGTCACGCCCCTCGCGTTCCTGGCCCAGGCCCCCGCCTGGCCCGCCGCTGTCGCTGTCGGGCCTGACCTCCCCGGGGCCGCGCCGCGGCCCCTCCCTTGGCCTCCCGGGGCCGCGGCGCGGCCTCACCCCCGACCCTGTGACCGCCAGCGCCGCGAGCGCCGGCCTTCCCTCTGGAGTACCGCTATGTCCGGGCAGTCCCTCGGCGCGAGCCTGCCGCTTCGCCGAGCCCCCTCGCGGCCCGATCTCGGGGCCTTGCGCCTCGACCGGGCGCGCCGCTTTGTCGTCCCCGTCCTGCTGATCCTGCTGTGGCAGGCCGGGGCGGAGGCGGGGCTCTTCTCCATCCGGCTGCTCGCGCCGCCCTCGGCCATCCTCGCGGCGGCGTGGCAGCTCATCCTCTCGGGCGAGTTGCTGCACCACCTGCTGGTCTCGCTGCGGCGCGTCGCTATCGGCCTCGCCATCGCCCTTGGCGCCGGCGTCTCGCTCGGCCTGGTCGCCGGCCTCTCTCGCCTCGGCGAGGATGCGCTGGACGCCACGCTCCAGATGCTGCGGGCCCTGCCCTTCCTGGCGCTGGTGCCGCTGCTGATCCTCTGGCTCGGCATCGGCGAGGCGACGAAGATCGCACTCGTCGCCCTCGGCGCCACCTTCCCGATCTACCTGACGCTGTTCGGCGGCATCCGCAGCGTCGACCCGAAGCTGCTCGAAGCCGGCCGCGTCTTCGGCCTCGACCGGGCGGCGCTGATCCGCCATGTCGTCCTGCCGGCGGCGCTGCCGCAGGCGCTGGTCGGGCTGCGCTATGCCCTCGGCACCGCCTGGCTCAGCCTCGTGGTCGGCGAGCAGATCAACGCCACCGCCGGCATCGGCTACCTGGTGATGGATGCGCGGGAATTCCTGCGCACCGACATCATCCTCGTCGGCCTGCTGGTCTATGCCCTGCTCGGCCTCGGCGCCGATCAGCTGGTCCGCGTTATCGAGCGGCGGGCCCTGGCCTGGCGTCCCTCCCTGGTGGGGGAGGGCTGAGCGATGGCCGCCCCGATCCTCCGCCTCCGCGACCTCACCCGCCGCTTCCACGGGCCCGACGCGCCGCCGGTGCTGGACCGGCTGGACCTCACGATCGGTGCCGGCGAGTTCGTCGCCCTGCTCGGCCGCAGCGGCTCCGGCAAGACGACGCTGCTGCGCACGCTCGCGGGCCTCGACCCGGTGACCGAGGGCGAGGCATTGCTTCCCGCCCGCCGCGCCGTGGTCTTCCAGGAACCGCGGCTGCTGCCCTGGAAGCCGGTCTGGCGCAACGTCGCCCTCGGCCTGCCCGGCGCGGCGGAGGCGGTGCGGCAGCGCGCCCTCGCCGCCCTGCGGGAGGTCGAGCTGGCGCACCGCGCCGGGGCCTGGCCGCTGACGCTCTCGGGCGGCGAGGCGCAGCGCGCCGGCTTGGCCCGTGCCCTTGTTCGGGAGCCTGACTTGCTCCTGCTCGACGAGCCCTTCGCCGCGCTCGACGCGCTCACCCGGCTGCGGATGCAGTCGCTGGTGGCGGAGCTCTGGCAGGCGCATCGCCCGGCGGTGCTCCTCGTCACCCATGACGTCGAGGAGGCGCTGCTGCTCGCCGACCGGGTCCTGGTCCTCGCCGGAGGCCGGCTCGTGCAGGACCTGGCGGTGGATCTGCCGCGCCCGCGCCGCCGCGCTGCGCCCGGCTTCGACGCGCTCCGCATCCGCCTGCTCGCCACGCTCGGTGTGGACGAGGACGGCCATGACGCGGCGAGGGCCGCCTGACGCCATGCCACGCCAATATGGGAACCCCAGCATGACCATCGCCCGCCGCGCGCTTCTCGGCGCCGCCACCCTGCTCGCCGCGCCGGCCCTGGCGCAGCCGGGCCCCACCCTCCGCATCGGCAACCAGCGAGGCGGGCTGCGCTCGCTGATCGAGGCCTCTGGCGCCGCCGAGGGCCTGCCCTACCGGATCGAGTGGAGCGAGTTCCCCGCCGCCCAGCCGCTGCTCGAGGCGCTGAATGCCGATGCCGTCGACCTCGGCACGATGGGCGACCTGAATTTCTTCAGCGTCTTCTCCTCCGGCGCGCCGATCACGGCGATCTCCGCCTCGCGCTCGGACGGCGCCTCCCAGGCCATCGTCGTGCGCGGCGACAGCGCCATCCGCAGCGTCGCCGACCTTCGCGGCAAGCGCGTCGCCGCGGCACGCGGCGGCTGGACGCACTACTCCCTGCTGGCGATCCTGCATCAAGCGGGCATTCCCTTCTCGGATGTCCGCTTCTCCTGGCTGCTGCCGGCCGAGGCGGCGCTCGCCTTCCGCACCGGCGAGGTCGATGCCTGGTCGGTCTGGGAACCCTACACCTCGCTCGAAGTGCTGAATTTCGGCGCCCGCGTCCTGGCCGATGCGCGCGGCCTCACACCCTCGGCGAGCGTGCTGGCGGTCAACAACCGCGCGCTGGCCGCACGGCGCGACCAGTTGCTCGACTTCGTCCGGCGCGACGCCCGCGCCTGGGACTGGGCCCAGGCCAACCGCGCCGTCCATGCCGCGCTCACCGCCCGCATCATCCGCCAGCCGGAGCCGGTGCTGCTGCGCGCCTATGAGGTGAGCCAGACCCGCGCCGTGCCGCTCGACGAGGCGCTGATCCGCGAATTCCAGCAGGCCGTCGACCAGGCCCATGCCTGGGGCGTCGTGCCCGGCCGTGTCGACGTCGCCCGCGCCGTCGATCCCAGCTTCACCCGCAACCTGAGGGCCTGACCATGACCCCGACTATCTCCCGCCGTGGCCTCGCCCTCGGCGCCGCCACGCTGCTCGCCGCGCCGGCCCTGGCGCAGGCGGCGCCGGTGCTCCGCATCGGCAACCAGAAGGGCGGGCTCCGCTCGCTCGTCGAGGCCTCCGGCGTCGCCAAGGATTTGCCCTACCGCATCGAGTGGAGCGAGTTCCCGGCCGCCGCGCCGCTGCTCGAGGCGCTGAATGCCGGCGCGCTCGACCTCGGTTATCAGGGCGACCTCGCCTTCCTCACCGTCGCCGCCTCGGGTGCGCCGCTGCGCGGCATCGGCATCGCTAGGCCCTCGCCCGCCGGCCAGGGCATCCTGGTGCGGGACGACGCCATCCGCAGCATCGCCGACCTGCATGGGAAGCGCATTGCCGGCAATCGCGGCGGCTGGGGCCACTACCTGATCCGCGCCGCGCTGAAGCAGGCCGGCATCGCGCCGGATGCGGTGACCATCAACTTCCTGCCGCCCACCGACGCGCTGCTCGCCTTCCGCTCCGGCGCCGTCGACGCCTGGGCGATCTGGGAGCCCTACATCTCGGTCGAGGTGCAGCAATTCGGCGCCCGCACGTTGCTGGACGGCCGTGGGCTCACGCCCTCCATCATGTTCATCTCCGCACATGAACAGGCGATCCGCGACAAGCGGCCGCAGCTCGCCGACTTCCTCCGCCGCTTCGCCGCGGGCTGGGATTGGGCCCGCGACCACATCCACGACTATGCCCGGTACAACTCCGAGCTGACGCGCATCCCGGAGGCCGCGCTTCGCCGCGCCTACGAGATCGAGGCGACGGCCGCGGCGCCGCTCAACGAGGCGGTGCTCCGGGAGTTCCAGCACGCCGCCGACCAGGCCGTGGAATTTGGCCTGCTGCGCGACCGCGTCGATGTGCGGCGCACGATCGAGCTGGGCTTTGCGCCCGCGGCGGGGGGCTGAGCGATGGCCGCCCTACCGCTGCTCGACCTCCGCCGCCTGGAAACGGACCGCGCCGCCTTCCTCGCCCAGCTGCGCGCCGCCGCGCGCGACCCGGGCTTCTTCACTCTCACCGGCCATGGCGTCGACCCGGAGCTGGAGAGGTCGGTGGTCGAGGAGGCGCACCGCTTCTTCGCCTTGCCCGAGGCGGAGAAGCTTGCCGTCCAGATGGTTCATTCGCCGCATTTTCGCGGCTACAACCGGGCCGGCGCCGAGCTGACGCGCAGCCGCCCTGATTGGCGCGAGCAATTCGACGTCCATGCCGAGCGCGAGGCGGTGCCGCAACGCCCCGGCCTGCCGGCCTGGACCCGGTTGCAGGGCCCCAATCTCTGGCCCGCCGCCCAGCCCTCGCTGCGGCCGGCGCTGTTGGCCTGGCAGGCGGCGTTGTCGCGGCTTGGCCTCCGCCTGCTCGGCGCCTTCGCCGAGGCGCTGGAGCAGCCGGCCGATGTCTTTCATCCGCTGGTCGGCGAGGAGCCGGGGCAGAACCTGAAGATCATCCGCTACCCGGCGGTCGCCGAGGGCGAGCCCGAGCAGGGCGTCGGCCCGCACAAGGATAGCGGCCTGCTGAGCTTCGTGCTGCAGGACGCGGTTGGCGGCCTGCAGGTCGAGACGCGGGAGGGCTGGGTCGATGCCACGCCCATCCCCGGCAGCTTCGTCGTCAATATCGGCGAGCTGCTGGAGCTTGCTTCGGACGGCTACCTGCGGGCCACGGTTCACCGGGTGCTCAGTCCGCGCGGGGCGGACCGGCTCTCCGTTGCCTTCTTCCTCGGCGCCCGGCTCGACGCGACCGTGCCGGTGCTCGCCCTTCCGCCGCATCTGGCGCGGGAGGCGACCGGGCCGGAGGCCGACCCGGAGAACCCGCTGCTGCGCTCGGTCGGCGAGAACGTGCTGAAAGGCCGGCTGCGTTCCCACCCGGACGTGGCCCGGCGCCACTATGCCGACCTGCTGGCGGAGGCACGCTGATGCTGAACCGCCGCAGCCTCTTCGCCTCGGCCGGCGCCATGGCGCTGGCACGCGGGGCGGCCGCCCAGCCCGGCTGGCCAGACCGCCCCATCCGCATCGTCGTCCCCTGGCCTGCTGGGGGCCCGACAGACACCTTCGCCCGCGGCTTGGCGCGCGAGCTGGCGCCGCTGCTCGGCCAGCCGGTAGTGATCGACAACCGCGCCGGCGCCTCGGGCACGGTCGGCATCCAGCATGTCGCCCGCGGCCCGGCCGATGGCCACACCCTGCTGGTCGCCAACACCACGGCCTATATCGGCAGCGTCGTAGCGCTCGGCGAGGCCGCGCGCTTCGATCCGCTGCGCGATTTCCTGCCGGTCGGCCTCTTCGTCGAATCCTACAGCGTGCTCTGGGCCCATCCGGGCGTCGGGCTGCGGGACTTCGATGCGCTGCTGCGCCAGGCACGAGATCAGGCGCTGCCACGCCTCGCCTTCGGCACCACCGGAAGTGGCTCCGTCTCCGAGCAATCGGTGGAGCAACTGGCGCGGCACTACCGGCTCGACCTGACCAAGGTGCCGTACCGCGGCACCGCGCCGCAGGTGACGGATCTCGTCGCCGGCCATGTGCAGATTGGCGCGGCTGACTTCGCCACCGCCGCACCCTTCTTCCGCGACGGCAAGCTGCAGCCGCTGCTCGTTATCGGCAGTCGCCGCCTGCCGGAACTGCCGGATACGCCGGCGACCGCGGAGCTGGGCCTGACGGAGCCGGACTTCGCCATCTGGAATGGCCTCTTCGCCCCGGCCGGCACGCCGCCCGCCGTGCTCGCAGCGCTGGGCGACGCCCTCGGCACCGCGCTGCGGAGCGAGGCGATGCGCGCCCTCACCGAGGGCAATGGCAACCGGGCGGTGTTCCTCACTGGGGAGGCCGCCTCGCTGCGCCTCGCCCGCGACCTCGAGGGCCGCCGCGCCTTCGCCAGCAGCATCCCCGCCGAGGGAAGCTAAGCCCCACCCGCCGACGCAGGAGACAGCAGTCATGACCCAGCATCCCGAGACCCTCGTCCTTCATGCCGGCTGGCGGCGCGATGCCGGCACCCATGCCGTGGCGGTCCCGATCTGGCAGACCACGAGCTTCCAATTCGACGACACGACGCAGGCCGCTCGCCTTTTCGCGCTGGAGGAGGTCGGCAATGTCTATTCCCGCATCGCCAACCCCACCGTCGACGTCCTCGAGCAGCGTATCGCCGCGCTCGAGGGCGGCGCCGCGGCGCTAGCCGTGGGCTCCGGCCAGGCGGCCTCGGCCTTCGCGGTTCAGAACCTGGCCCGGGCCGGCGACAACATCGTCAGCAGCACCGATCTCTACGGCGGCACCTGGAACCTCTTCGCCAATCGGCTGCGCGAGCAGGGGATCGAGGTGCGCTTCGTCGATCCGGCCGATCCGGCGGCCTTCGCCCGCGCCAGCGACGACCGCACCCGCGCCTGGTATGCTGAGGCCCTGCCGAACCCGAAGCTGGAGCCCTTCCCAATCGCCGAGGTGGCGGCGCTCGGGCGCCCGCTCGGCATCCCGCTGATCGTTGACAACACAGCGGCCCCGCTGCTGATACGGCCCTTCGAGCACGGCGCCGCCGTCGTCGTGCATTCGCTGACCAAATATATCGGCGGCCATGGCACCAGCATCGGCGGCATCATCGTCGATGGCGGCAATTTCGACTGGGTCGCGCATCCGGCCAGGCAGCCGGGCCTGAATCAGCCGGACCCGAGCTATCACGGCGCCGTCTGGGTCGAGGCGGCGCGGCCGCTCGGGCCGATCGCCTATGTGCTGAAGGCGCGCACCACCCTGCAGCGGGACCTCGGCGCCTCGCTCTCGCCCTTCAACGCCTTCCTCTTCCTCCAAGGGCTGGAGACCCTGCCGCTGCGGATCCGCGAGCACAGCCGCAATGCCGAGGCGGTGGCGGACTGGCTGGCGGCGAGGCCCGAGGTCACCCGCGTCATCCACCCGAAGCACCTGACCGGCGAGGCCGCGGCGCGGGTGGCGAAATACCTGCCGCTCGGACGCGGCGGGCTGCTCGGCTTCGAGCTTGCGGGTGGGGCGGAGGCGGGGCGGCGCTTCATCGATGCGCTGAAGCTGCTCTACCACGTCGCCAATATCGGCGATGCGCGCAGCCTCGCCATCCATCCGGCGAGCACGACGCATAGCCAGCTCTCGCCGGAGGACCAGTGCGCCACGGGCGTCTCGCCCGGCTATGTGCGGCTGTCGATCGGCCTCGAGCATATCGAGGACATTCTGGCCGATCTCGACCAGGCCTTGGCCGCCACGACCGGCGGCCTGCGCCAGGCGGCGGAGTAGGCGCATGGCCGAAGCGACGACCCCCGCACCGGCAAAGCCGGACGACCCGAGGCGCGACGAGGCGACCAGCCGCCTCGCCACGCCTCGCGAGGCCGGCGCCATCGCGCTGGCTCTCGCTTCCGGCGGCAGCGCGGCGAGCCGCTTGCTGCGTGCCATGCTGCGCGGTGATCCCAACCTGGCAGCCTGGGGCTGAGGGCGATGGCAAGCCTCACCTTCATCGCCGCCGCGATGCCGGCCCTCGGCCTTCCGGATGCGGCCGCACTTCTGGCCTATGCCTCTGTTTTGCTTGCCTCGGCAACCGGCCCGCTTCTGGGATCCGAAAGAGACGACATGCCAGACATCCTTCTCGCCGCCAGTTGGGCCGTTTGATCATCTCGCGCCCGTCTCGGGCAGCGCTCCCTGCTCCGCTCCGTCGCCGGCGGAGGTGCCCGATCTTGGGCATCGCTTAGGCGGCAATTCGACTGGCGTTTCCTCCCAAACTTGGCCAGAGCTTCATAGCTCTGGTCCTTTTTTCCCATTTGCCTTATTGTGAGCTAATTTATCGCAAGGTCCGCAAATTCGATGGATAGATATATCTGTTCCGATTTACCGGTCTGACCTTTCCATAGTGCTGCCTTATGCGACAGCAGGTAGTTCAGACATTAGGCCAGTAGAACGTCTCAGGTGTGAGGCTTTGCCTTTCGGCAGCTGGTAGCGAGGTCAGGTGTCGTCATCCTGGCCAGGCGGCAAGAGAGTCATCCCAGGCTCCAGATCTTCAGACGTCGGTAGTGCCTCTGCCAGGGCGGCCGGCAGTGCCTCGGCGACCAACAGTTTGTATTCAGCCACCCCGATCGGGCTTGTGACACTGCGCAAGGCGTATTCGACCACCACCCGGTTGCGCTCGCGGCAAAGAATCAGCCCGATACTAGGATTGTCGCCTGGCTCACGATCCTGCTCGTCGAGAGCGGCGAGATAAAAGTTCATTTTGCCCGCGTGTTCAGGCTGGAAGGCGCCGATCTTGAGATCGACAGCAATCAGGCAGCGTAGGCGCCGGTGATAGAAGAGCAGGTCGACATACCAGTCCTGCCCGCCCACCTCGAGGTGATGCTGGTTGCCGATAAAGGCGAAGCCCTTACCCATTTCGAGCAACAGGTCCTTCACCCGGGTTACGAGGGCCCGTTCGAGTTCGCGCTCCTTGATGTCGGGCGACAGCGCCATGAAATCGAACTGGTAAGGGTCTTTCACGAGTTGCTGGGCGAGATCGGATGCCTCAGGCGGCAGCGCCCGGTCAAAGTTCGTAATAGCTTTGCCCTGACGGTCACGTAGCTGGGTTTGGATCTGCGTAGCGAGGACCGGACGGCTCCAACCATGCTCGAGGGTCGCCTCTGCGTACCAAAGGCGCTCGGCTGGATCCTTGAGCTTGGTGAGCAGCTCGATGTTCTGTCCCCAGGGCAATCGTCCAACGACCCGTTGGACAATTGTTGGATCAGGCCAAGCTTCAGCAAAGGCGCGCATATACAGTAGGTTGGCCCGCGAGAAGCCATGCATGCCGGCGAACTCCGCGCGTAAGTCCATAGCCAAGCGGTCGACAACCTTGGTCCCCCACCCATCCCGTTCCTGTCGGTCAAGGATCTCCTGCCCAATACGCCAGTAAAGGCCCATGAGCTCAGTGTTGACTGCAAGCGCCGTCCGCAGGCGGGCCTCGCGGATCTTCGCTTTGAGCCCGGCGAGCCATGGGCCATAGCCCTTTGGCATGTCTGAGATGTTTCTACCCATCCCCACCTCACTAAGGGAGTCCACATCGCTTGTCTTCAACTCGACCCCTTAGCCTGTCCACTCTTCAACGGTTGTTGGAGAGTGGACAAAGGGGCATTTTTCCGATACGAAGCGCTAATGGTTGGGTTCGTTGCGTACTACAGAGTATCCACTGATAGGCAAGGCCGAAGCGGCCTTGGCCTCGATGCACAACGTGCAGCCGTTGCGTCCTTCATGGTCAGCCGGGGCGAGCTATCAGCAGAGTTTGTAGAGGTCGAGAGCGGGCGGAAGAACGACCGGCCCCAGTTGGCCGCCGCACTCGAACAGTGTCGCCGCCAGCGAGCAATCTTGGTGATCGCTAAGCTTGATCGACTGGCGCGCAACGTGGCCTTCGTTGCAACGCTGATGGAAAGCGGCGCAGAGTTCGTCGCGGTCGATAATCCCCATGCTGACAAGCTCATGCTTCACATGCTGTCGGCCTTTGCAGAACACGAACAACGTCAGATCAGCTTCCGCACGAAGGCGGCCTTAGCAGCTGCCAAAGCGCGAGGCGTGAAGTTGGGAGGGCCGAATCCCGCTGCCGCAGCTGCGCGAGGACGTGCCGCTCTGAATATGAAGGAAGCACCAACGCGGTCCATAGCGCTGCCAATCATCCAACAAATGCGAGGAGAGGGGGCCAGCTTACGAGCGATTGCCGCAGCCTTAGTAACAAAAGGTGTGCCACCGCTAAGAGGACAAACCTGGCACCCAGAAACCATTCGCAAAATCCTACTAAGTTCTTTGTAGAGAACTCTTCATAGCGAAATTAGGGCAATTAGCTGGAGGGCTCACCCTCATTGATGATTTTAAAATCTCTCATTCCGGCATTCGTTTTATGTGAAATTATAACGTGCCGCCTAGATACTGAAGGCCCCGGCTTAATGACAATTTTGGCCGCAAAGTCTGTACCTGCTCCACGCTCAAATTCATCAATTTCAAAAATTCTGCCTCTTCCATCTGCCGCTTGAAATAACTGAGCTCGCATTTGATCGAGGGACCAAAGCGGCCGTTTGAGTGTAAGCTGCTGAAAATCTAATATGAGCTGCCCCAATATTGGCATTAGAAATTCATCAAAGTTGACTTCTTCTTTTGCTGGAAGCTTCTTTATGTTTTCGAGGAGCTCCCCATAACGTTCAAACAGCTCATCATCCGTAGGCTTACTCGAAAGATAAAGAATTTCTTTTTCTACTGTGCGTCGCTTTTGCCCCTCATCAATACGGAATGGGTTCCCATCATACGATGGCAGATAATTTTCTAACGCTCCCTTAGTGAGTAAAAGGACATTTTTCTGTGCAAGTGCATTTGCAATTTGCTTTAGACGACCATTAACCTCACTGAGCCTTTGCGCTGGAAACACTTTGCCGAGTGCATCTTGATCTCGCGCCAACTGGACTAAAACAGCAATTCGTGCGCGCTGCAGCGCTTCGCCAGCATAATTTCCGTTATTATCGACCGGTAATTTTTTCAAATAATTAAGCAACCCTGCGAGGGAGTTATCATAAACATCTTTCAGCTCTAGATTTGCAGACGCGGCAATAAAATCTTTAACCATCTTTGTAAGAACGCGGTCTAGATCGCCACAGTATTGGGAGAAGTCTGAACCAAGGCCTAGGCTCGAAAGAAAGCTGCTAACCTCTGTATCATTCCGAATGCATCCTCGAAGTGTTCCTGTAAAAAGGCTGTCGAGATCGTAAATGAAAAACGCCTTTTTTCCGAGTTTTTCGCAAAGCAATAGATATTTATTTACTTCATCACACCCACCGGCCTCGATAATACAGCTACCAGCGCCTGGCACAGACACATCACGAGCATCTTGAATGGCTTGTATTATCTGTGAGTCGAAAATTCCTTCAACAAAGACAGGATTATCTGAGAAGAAAAATTGTTTGTGATGAACATTTATTCGAGACACTAAAGTCGTGAGACTCTCAATCGACCTTTGATCCAGCGTCAGTAGATTGCGAGGAGGAAGATGGTCTATGCTAAAGCTAATTACAGATTGAAGTTCAAAAATACTCCTGAAATCTAAGATGAAAGGTGAGTGCGTAATCAGGATAATACCTTTCTTTCCTGGCTCCACTTTTGGATTGCCCGCCACCTTCCTGACTTCTTGCATGAAAAATGCTTGGAACTGCGGGTGCAGATTCAATTCTGGCTCATCAATGATGAGGAATTGGCTTTCATCGTTATAGAGATGCGTAAGCATGACAAGCAGCTCTTTGATGCCATGACATTCATCGCTATCTAGCCTATAAGCTGCGCCCCCAACTCCCAAAAATGCTTTTGGCATAAGGTTTCCAGAATTCCATTCGAGACTGATGGTTCTGTCAAATAGATGACTTAAGGTAGCCTCAACTTTGACTCTTATGTCTAATCTTTCTGCTAAAAGTGGAATCGTATCGATTCCCGAACCAGTAAGGAGTGAAAAACTTTGGAAGTGCTGGAAATACTGTTTTGGTAAACCTTCCGCAAAATTATCGCCGTACACCCCAAGGCCTCTGTTCCGCTGCATTCCATCCAAGCGATCAGTACCGAGTAGACGACATGTCTGAAGATGGTTCTTGAGACTTTCGGCAAAGCGTGATTTGCCGCTGCCGTTAGGCCCAACTAGGAATGTCAATGGCAGAAGCGGGGGAAGGACATAGTTTTGCTCTTTCCAGGGAACGGGAAGGGCAATTGAAACAGGATGTGTTATGGCGGCCATCAGGGAATTCCTTTTGCGGCAAGTTAAACCGCATTTGTCTCTTGCGCACACAATGGTTGTATATAATCGCTATAGTGCTTTGAAGAGACTTTTTGCATCCTAGCGTTCTCAATAATCTGCACGCGATAAACCGGATTATCACGTGCTCATTGAGTCGGCCGTAGGAGCATCGACTTCGCATCACTCAGCCTAACGGTGCCGTACCAAGTACAAAACCATGACGACAAACGTGTCACATAGCCTACCAATCCTACCAATAAAGGTTCGACGCGACCGTCATGTCATTTCACTGGGCATGCTTGAAGCGCACTCGGATCTTTTTTTGCTAGATTTTCAAATAGTTTTACTGCATTTTCTGAAAGCATCGGTGCGTCTATACGCAAGACTGTACCTGTTGCCGGTTTTTCTTTCAATTTTTGATTTATTTCAACAATAGCGCCTGTGCATGTCTTGCTCGCATCAAGTGACTGCTGAACCAAATAAGCAGACGCCACTAACGCCGAGACAAGTACTGGTAATGCGACTGGAGCACCCATACCGGATGCGGCGAATGTAGAACTAGCGGTGTAAGCTCCCATAATAATTGGCCCGAGAACTGCGGCATCTATCGCGAAACTACCAAGAGCGAATGCGCAATCGATAGCCTTGCTATCAAGCATCTTAAATTGACTTGAAAACCGTTTGACTAGATATGCAGTGACGGAGGCTTTATCAATTTTTCCGCCAGACTTCGCCGTTTCCACAATGAAAACTAACGTTCCATAAGTTAATTCCGTCAATGCCGTCAGAACGAGAATGTCTTGAGGACTGTTTTTGTCAAACGCTTTAGACGCGTATGCAGCTTTCATTAGCTCCTCCGCGACTTTGTCGCGAAGCGCTTCCATAACCTTCTCCTCACCAGCCATTTTCTGATCCTTTATTAATTTCAGGTTGGGCAAAGGCGCAAGACTGTAAACTAGGCGTAATGGATGCGCTGCCGGAGTTCTAGAATATTGGTAAAAGATGCAATGATCCGCTACCTAATTCGTACAACACATCCCTGAACCAAATGAGCGGCGCGAAGGGGATTTATAAAACTAAAGCGCGATCTCTCCACGCTAGTTAATACCATACGCAGCTCTTTGCAAAAATATGCCTGCTCGGGGATTGAGGCGTCTGCAGAGAGGTGCGCATTTTCGCAAAGAACTTCGGTAAATGCTAAAGACGTAGGCAAAGCGCGACGAGCGGACTTGGCCATGGCAGGAGTAACAGACATGCGATTGTAGAAGGGTGCCAACCGCTCAAGCTGGACATGAATCGCACTACCCGTAGCGTGCGGCACAGCTTACGGGCTCTCCCGATGACATGGTGACGAAAACCGGCCCAATCCGCTTCACCCAAGCCAAGGCGGCGAGCCAAGCCTCAGCGTGTGCACCGGGCAGGTCTCGGCCCGCTTGTCACGGGTGACGCCGAGCTCAAGTCCTCTCACTTCCTAATCCGTCTTGAGATTCGGCAGCGTCAGGCGGAGTCCTTCGCTGGTGAAGCGCAAATACTCACGGTCGATGCCGATCGGCCCAGAGCGGCGCCCCGGCAAAGCCCAGCAACAGTAGGGCACGGTCGCAGGGGCCAGCTGGGTCACCGCCGCAGGCGGCGACCAGTTTTCGAGAGTTCGGTCGAGGTCGGAGCTGTGGCCCGGCATCGGCGGCTGCCTCGCTCATGGTCCCCCTGCCCGCCCCCGGTCAGGCCTGGATTTTGGCGGTTACCCGGGATTGCGGCAAGCCTTGCGTCACTTGCGGTAAGCGCGCCTTATCGCATGTATGACCGGGAGCGAGCAGGACGCGAGGCGAGCCCGTCCGCCGGGGTCAACGACCGCTAGTCGGTCAAGGCTCCGACCGCCGGAGCGCGGCGAGGCTATGACGCCGGCAAGAAGGTTATGGGCCGCAAGCGCCACATCGCGGTCGATACTGACGGACGGCTGTTGATGGTCAACCTGACGACAACCGACATCTCCGACCGTGCCGGAGCCCAGACGATCCTGGACGGCATCCGCAAGCGCTGGCCCTGGGTCAAGCACATGTTCGCCGACGGCGCCTATGACCGGCTGAAGCTCATGGACAAAGCGGCCTTCCTCGACTTCACAATCGAGATCGTCCGCCGCTGCGATAGCGAACCCGGCTTCAAAGTCCTGCCGCGTCGCTGGGTCGTGGAACGCACTTTTGGCTGGATGACACGCTGGCGCCGTCTCGTCCGCTACTACGAACAGCGCCTCGACGTCTCCGAGGCCATGATTCTCATCGCCATGGCCGCCATCCTACTGCGCCGAAACGCTCATCCCTGATTTTTCAAAAGGGCTCTAAGCAGGTCACCCCATCAGTGTGGCGTTCAGGTCGGGCAAGTTGACCACGACGAACGTGCCCCGCCGCCACGCCCCAACTGCGCGGTTCAGCCTGTTCCCAGACGTGCTCCGAGAATTGTCTCGAAAAACCCGTAGAGTCGCTGCGCCTGTGTCTTACGGTTGAAATCGCGCTTGACCGTCATCCGCGCAGCCTCGACGAGTTTCGACAGATCCGGGCGCTGCGTTCCGATATCGCCCAAGATCTTCGCCAGGGCGGCCTCGTTCCGCTCCTCGACTAGGAAGCCAGTGACCTCATGCTCCACCAACTCGGGGATGCCGCTGTGACGGGTGGTGACCACCGGAAGCCCCTGCGCCATGGCCTCCATCAGTGCCACCGGAATGCCCTCCATGTCGCCGTCTTCGGCCGCGACGCTGTGCAGGATGAACCCATCCGCCTGGGCCAGCATTGCCTGGACTTCATCGTGTTGCACCGCGCCCAGCAGCCTGATGTGCTGCTCCATGCCAAGTTGCTCGACCAAGGCCTTCATCTTTGGCAAAAGTGGGCCATCTCCAACAATGCTGAAGGTCATCCGAAGCTTGGGATTGGCTCGCAGTGCTTGGGCAAAGCCGCGAATCGCGTATTCATGCCCCTTCTTCTCCGTCATCCGTCCGACTGAGATCCAATGAACAAAGGCATCCCACCGCCTCGGCGCGGCGCAGGCGATGAGGCCGTCGTAATCGACCCCCATATGGAGAACTGACGTCTTCTCCTTCGGGGCACCGAGGGCCCGGATTCGGCTCAGGAACACCTCGCAGACCGTGAAGATGTGCTCCGCCTCGCGGATTAGCAGGTCGTAGATGCCATCGGGGTTCTGGCGCATGTACTTCGAGATGTCATAACCATGCAGAGTCGTGGTGATCTTTGCCCGCGTTAGGCCCTTGTGCTTCATCATCGCTGCCAGCCGGCCAACGGTCCCGAAGTGGCAGTGGATGATTTGGGGCCTCCACCTAGGATCGTTGACCGCATCTGCGAGCAGCAGCATCTCGTGACGAGAAAAACCGCCATTCTCCCTGTCGAACAGGCATCGGCGCAAGTTCCTGAGTTGCCCCCTACGGATCATGCGCAACCCTGCCATCGCCATGTCGCGAACTTTCTTGCGACGACTGGGCGAGGGAAATGGGAAGTAGGTCACGATATCCAGCGCCTTCACGTGCTCTGGCAAAGCGAAGCTGTCCTTCGGCCTTCCGAGCGAGAGCACGCGGATATCCGCGCCCGCATCGATCATGTCGATGACTTCATGGGCGATGAAGGTTTCCGACAACGAAGGAAACCTGTCGACGAGATAGGCAATCCGCATGGGATGAATATTACCATTCTTCAAAGGACGCGCATAGAAATCGTGTTCACGTCGAGCCTCTTTGTCAATTCAGTCAACACTAAGCCGAAGGCATCAAACGCCCCATTAGTTGGTGAGCGTAGGACATGTGTCTACACCGCGACGGAGCAGCCGTGGCTTACAAGTCGGCGGTAAGTTCCTCATTGTCGTTGTGTGACGTGCTTGCTGGGCATCGCCACGTTGGCGGGCTATAGCCGGAATGAAACGGCTGGGCCAAGCCGGGTTGATGATGCCAAACTTCGATGCCTATCCCGCTTATCGCTTCCCGGCCGAGATCATCAGCCATGCTGTACGGCTTTATCATGTCTTCAGCCTGAGCCTGCGGGACGTCGAGCTGATCCTGGCGGAGCGCGGGATCATGGTCACCCACGAAAGCATCCGGCGCTGGGTCCTGAAGTTCGGGACCGATTTCGCCACAAGGCTGCGTAAGCGACGGCCACGGCTGGGGGACACCTGGCACTTGGATGAGGTCTTCCTGCGGATCAACGGTGTGCTGCACTACCTCTGGCGCGCGGTGGATCAGCACGGGGTGGTGCTCGACATCCTGGTGCAGGGCCGGCGGAACGCAACTGCGGCCAAACGCTTCTTCAAATACCTGCTGGCCGGCCTGAAGTACAGCCGAAGCGCATCGTCACCGATGGCCTGCGCAGCTACGGCGCGGCAAAGCGCGAGATCCTGCCCGATGTACGACATCGGACCAGCCGATACCTCAACAATCGTGCCGAGAACTCACATCGCCCGACCCGGCGCTGGGAGCGCCAGATGCAGCGCTTCAAGTCGCCTCGGCAGGCACAGCGGTTCCTGTCGCCGCACAGCATGATCTACGGTCACTTCCGACCGCAACGGCACCTCATGAGCGCTGCCCAGTATCAGCATGCCCGCGCCGAGGCTTTCGGCGTCTCGCAGCAGGAGACCTGCGCCCGGTCGGCGGTGTGACGACGCATGCGGTCACGCAATGCGTCCCAGCGCCGCTGTAGAGCAGACAAGTTGGCAATGCCGGAGGGGCTGAAGTTGCTGGAGCGGCAGCCGAGGCGCGCTAGGCTGTGGCTGACGGATGGCTCGTGCATCCGGTTGCGGCCGGAGAGGCCCCGGCAAGTCTGGGCGTATGACTTCGTCGAGGACCGCAGCCGGGATGGCCGGAAGTTTCGGATGCTCTGCGTGGTGGACGAGTTCACGCGCGAGGCGCTGGCGATCCGCTTTGCGCGCAGCCTCAGCTCGACCGACGTGATGGACGTGTTGGCTGACCTGTTCTTAGCGCACGGGACGCCGGCGCACATCCGGTCGGACCAGGGGCCGGAGTTCGTCGCCAAGGCGGTGAAGGCCTGGATCGCCGGCGTCGACGCCAAGACGGCCTATATCGAGAAGGCGAGCCCGTGGGAGATGGCGTAATCGGTCTGGAGGCGGGCAACCTCTCCGGACTGCTCCACTCACCCGAAAGGCTTCCAGGATGAACCAGCACTATGTTGGCCTCGACGTCTCTCTGGACCAGACGAGCCTGTGCGTCCTCGACGGCGCTGGCCAGGTTGTCTGCGAGACGAAAGTAGACACCGATCCGGCCGCGATCGCAGCCTGCCTTTGTCGGGCAGGTGTTTCCGTCGCACGGCTCGGCCTGGAGGCGGGCCCGCTCTCGCAGTGGCTCTACGCCGGGCTGATGGCCTCAGGCCTGCCTGCCATCTGCATCGAGACACGCCATACCAAGGCGGTGATTGGGGCGATGCCGGTCAAGACCGACCGCGGCGATGCGCGTGGAATCGCCCAGCTCATGCGCACGGGATGGTTCCGCGCCGTGCACGTCAAGACGCGGCAGGCCCAGGAGTGGCGCCTGCTGCTGACCCAGCGCCGCCTGCTTGTGAGCAAGCTGATCGACGTCGAGGCCGAGATCCGCGGCACACTGCGCGGCTTTGGGATCCGGATCGGGCGTGTCGGTCGCGCCGGGTTCGCGGGCCGCATCCGCGAGCTGCTCGCTGACCAGCCCAAGCTGCTGCAGGTCATCGAGCCCGTGCTGGTGGTCCAAGCCGCACTCCTGGCGCAGCGAGACGTTCTGCATCGCCTGGTGCTGCAGGCTGTCCGAGAGGAGGAGGTCTGTCGCAGGCTGATGACAGTGCCGGGGGTGGGACCGATCACGGCACTGGCCTTCCGGGCCACGGTCGACAGGGCCGACCGGTTCACCCGCTCCAAGGACGTGGGGGCCCACTTCGGCCTGACACCACGCCGGTACCAGTCAGGCGAGACAGACCGCTCGGGTGCGATTGCCAAGACCGGGGACGTCCTCACCAGGCACGCCCTATACGAGGCTGCCACCAGCATGCTGGTGCACGCGAGCAAGCCCTCGGCTCTGCGCAGTTGGGCCCTGGCGATCGCGCAGCGTCGTGGTCTGCAGAAGGCCCGTGTGGCGCTCGCGCGTCGCCTGGCTGTGGTCCTGCACCGCATGTGGTCCGACGGGACCACGTTCCAGCCGCTCGGGAGGGCCGCCGCCGCGTAATCGGACCAGCCGCTCCAACGAGATCCGCGCGCGTCGCGGAGTGGTGTCCCCGTGGGGACGAGGGTGAAGCGAGGACGAAGCCGTTCCTGCTCCGGGCATCCCTGGGTGCCGAGGGCGCGTAAGGGAGATTGGTCCCGCCCCCCCCCTTTAGAACCCCATCCTGGGGCGGCCGGTGCGCCGACCCCGAAGAGAAGCGTGAAACCCACGCGCGACAGCACCACTGCTTGACGCACGTGCCCACGATTAGAGAAGAACGGATACGTGGAAAGCTTCAACGGCAAACTGCGCAACGAGCTACTGAACACCGAGGTGTCCAACACGCTTAAAGAAGCCCAGGTGCTGATCGAACAATGGCGCCAGCGCTTCAACACCGTACGGCCGCACAGCGCCCTGAGGTATCGGCCACCTGCTCCTGAGGTGATTATGCAAGGACGAACGGTGCCGCTCCGCGGCCCAAACCCGACCGGCTCAGCACCACCTACCGTCATGCTCCACTAGATTGCAGATGGACCACCCTATGGGGGCTGGTCACACCCATCCCGGCCGTTCGCTCGGCGTTGTCGCCTTTTGGAAAGCGGGCATCGCCATCCAGACGGCATATAGCCGCTTGTTGTGCAAAAGAGGCTGACAGCTCTCAGGTGAAAGACATGCGACGCCAGCATTCCTTTTATCGCAGTGACGAGAGCGACGGTGCACTCTGCAGCTACGGCGACTGGTTTTCGGTTAGGCAGTTGAACAGCTCTCGATCCCAAAACGGATCGCCAAATGCATCGACCAGGAAGTCGATGAACGCGCGCACCCGCGCTGTCTGGTTGCGCATCGATGGGTGCAGCGCATGCATTGCGATCGGCGGTCGCATGTGCTTTGCGAGCACGATCGAAAGCGCGCCGCGCCTCACCGCGTCGTGGGCAATGAACGTCGGAAGCACCGCTACGCCAAGTCCGGCAATGGCCGCCTCCCGGACGGCATCGCCGTTTGCGAAGTCAATCTGGCTGGTCACGGACGGCACGACGTTGTCGGCGAACCGCCAATAGGAGGCTTCCTCGACGTTCGAGTAGGCCACCCCGGGAAAGCGTGAGAGGTCCTCAGGCCTTTGCGGCGTCCCGAGACGCTCGAGCAGCGCGGGGCTGGCAACACAGGCGTGCCGAATGGTGGCGAGACGGCGCGCCACAAGCGACGAGTCAGGTAGCCGCGCGATGCGGATTGCAAGATCAAAGCCGTCGCGCACCAAATCGACCATGCGGTCGTCTGTGTCGATCGACAGCGTGACGGCAGGATGACGTTCCAGAAAGCGGCCAACTACCGGGGCCAAGCAATGCGTGGTGAACGAGACCGGCGCAGCAACACGGATGCGGCCCCTCAACTGGCCGCTTGCGCTTGATGCCGCCTCCTCTGCTTCGCCGAGCCCTGCCAGAAGCTCGACCGCACGATCATGGAACTCGCGGCCGGTCTCGGTAAGCTGGATACGACGCGTCGTCCGGTCGAACAGCCTCGCGCCGAGCCGATCCTCAAGTTCACGGATGCGGCGGCTCACCGCTGATTTGGCGACGCCGAGGCGCTCCGCTCCCGCAGCAAATCCGCCGCCAGATACGACCGCAACCAACGCTCGTAGATCTTCGAACCGATCGGCCATCGACGCAGTTTGAGCGCGTGGGAACCGAATATCAATGTGAAGGGCACGGCAGCAGAACAGTTTGTGCTCCATGCGGTGCCTTCTCGAGAACGATGAATGGCGTAGATCGTGCCCAAGCAGTTCGCCTCACCCACTTCGCCTGAAGTTGGCCGGCCTGAGCTGACTTCCACTTCAACCGAGAAGGAGACCTACCCATGACAAGCGAGCCGATCCGCAACCCTCAGACCGACCATCTTCTCACGCCTGAGAACTCGGCACTCGTCATCATCGACTACCAGCCGGTCCAGGTCTCCTCAATCCGTTCGATGTCGCGCGAGGAACTGGCGTTCAACATCGTGAGCACCACCAGGGCAGCAGTTAACTACAAGCTCCCGATCATCCACTCGACGGTCAATGTCGAGACAGGCCGTAACAAGCCGCCGATCCAGGAACTCCAGGGAATCATCGGGCATCTGCCGGTCTATGACAGGACGACAGTCAACGCCTGGGAGGACCTTGGCTTCAAGCAGGCGGTCAAGGCGCTCGGCCGCCGAAAGCTCATCATGACCGCGCTGTGGACCGAAGTTTGCTTGGCGTTCCCTGCGCTCGACGCGATACAGGAAGGCTACGAGGTTTATGTCCCCGTGGACGCTGTGGGCGGCACGTCGGTCGTCGCGCACGATACGGCGCTGCGTCGCATCGAGCAGGCGGGTGCCAAGCTGATCAGCCGCGTCCAGATGTATTGCGAACTCCAACGGGATTGGGCGCGCGAGGCGACCCTCCCCGGCTTCATGGGTGTCTTCGAAAACTTCGATGGCTTCAACCCCGAGAAGGCTATGGCGGCACGCGCATCCTGAATAGCGGCTGCATCAGAAGGCGGCGGCGATCACGATTGCTGTCGCCGCCTCTCTGGGCTGAGCGGTCAGGAGCCCCGTCCCTTGATGGCAGTTCTGACCTTGGTGCATGGGTCGCCCGGTTGGGCATCCTCGGGTAGGCTGGGGTGAGGGCTAACCTTGATGGCTCATGAGGCGCCCACCGTGCCGTACAAGGCTAATGCCGACCGCCGGCACCGCATCCCGAAGCAGCGGCACCGGGTGACGAACTGGCCGTCCTACGAGGCTAGTCTGCGCGCCCGCGGCAGCCTCACCGTGTGGTTCACGGCGGCGGCAATCGCGGCGTAGCGTGCTGAGCCTCGCACTGGCCGTGGTGGTCAGCCCCGCTACTCGGCACTGGCGATCACCACGGCGCTGACCCTGCGGGCGGTGTTCCGCCTGGCGCTGCGCCAGACGGAAGGCCTCATCGCCTCCATCATCGCCCTGCTTGGGTTCGACCTCGCCGTGCCCGACCACAGCACCATAAGCCGCCGGGCCGAGACGCTGGAGGTGCCGCGTCCTCGCCCTGGGCGCGAGCCCGTGCACCTGCTGGTGGACAGCACGGGATTGAAGCTCTGCGGCCCCGGCGAGTGGCTCGTGGAAAAGCATGGCACGAGGACGCGGCGCGGGTGGTGCAAGCTCCATCTCGCCACCGACGCCAACACCGGGCGGATCGTCGCGTTGGTGCTGACCGACAAGGGTACCGATGACGGCTCGCGGGTCGGGCCTTTGCTCGGCCAGCTTGGCGGACCAGTGGCGTCCTTCACCGGCGATCGAGCCTACGACCGGGACGACGTCTACGCCGCTGTTGCCGCGCGGCATCCGGCGGCCGGTGTCATCGTTCCACCCCGATCGAGTGCGGTTCAGAGCGATACAGCCAGGATCGAGCCGACGCAGCGGGACCGACATCTGCAGACCATTGCCGAGCGCGGCCGCATGGGCTCGCAGCGGGCGTCAGGATATAACTGGCGCGCCCTTGTGGAGGCTGACATCTCGCGATGGAAGCGCGTCATCGGCAACGGCTTACGCTCGCAGACCGACGGGCGCCAGAAAGCCGAGATTGCCGTCGCCGCCGACGCTCTGAACTGCATGCTCGAGCTCGGACGCCCGGAGTACGTCCGCCTCACATGAGCCCAGATCAGAGTAAGACGCCATGCGCCTACACCCGCGAGCCATGCAACACGGTGACTTGGAGCGGCTTGGCTTGTCGCCCTCGGTGTCCGGCAGCCGGCTGATGCCGTGGCGCTGGAGGCAGCGGTGCAGGCTGGAGCGGGTGAGGTGCGGCAGGGTAGGCTGGAGGGCATAGAGGCAGTCGTCGAGCGGCAACAGCGTGTGACGGCGAAAGGCAACGACGACGGCCTCATCCTCGGCCGACAGGACCGTTGACCTGGGCTCCTGAGAGCCGGTGCGCAGGTCGGAGACGGTGGACCGCCTCCGCCACTTCGCCACAGTCTTAGGGTTGATCCCGTAGCGCCTGGCGAGCCCCCTCAGGCTCTCTTGACTATGCCGTATCGCTCGACGGACCGCCGCTGTCGTTGTGGTGCTCCCGTGGTGAACCTGGCCCATAGCGCGTCCTTCCACGCCTGTTGGAAGACTGCACCATCAAACCCCGGGATCAAACATCTAGAGCCCAAACCACCGCCGATTGGGCATTCTCAAACGGGGTCTTAAAAGAAATGAAGACGGCAAGGGGCCACGCGTGACGGGGAGGAGGGACCAAGATCGGTTTGAGTAAGAGCTGAACTGTCTGTAATATTTTTGAGATAAACCTCGCACTCGAGTGACTTGTGTGCTGTAGTCTCAACCTGTAGACGCTATTTCGAAGTCGATCTGAGGCCGTTTTTTTAAACTCCGGGAAATCTCCATGCCTGTCCCCCGCCATATCCTCATCATCGAGGACGATGCCGCGCTGCGTGCCACCCTGGCCGAGCAGATCCTGTCCGGTGGCGAGTTCAGTGCCGATGAGGCGGAGAGCGCAGCCGAGGCTGAGGCCAAGCTGGCCAGCGCAGGCGCCCGCTACGATGCCATCCTGCTGGATGTCGGGCTGCCGGATGCCGATGGCCGGGAGTTCTGCGCCAAGCTGCGCCGCGACGGGCGTCGGATGCCGGTCATCATGGTCACCGGTGCCGATGCCGAGCAGGACGTGATCCGCGGCCTCGACTCTGGCGCCAACGACTACCTGGCCAAGCCCTACCGGCTGCCGGAGCTGCTGGCACGGGTGCGGGCCCAGCTGCGGATGTTCGACAACTCCGAGGATGCCACCTTCCTGATCGGCCCCTATGTCTTCCGTCCCAGCCTGCGGCTGCTGCAGGAGGCGGTCCGCAACCGCAAGATCCGGCTGACGGACAAGGAATGCGCGATCCTGAAGTTCCTCTACCGCGCTGGTGGCAAGGCGGTAGCACGGCAGTCTCTGATGAGCGAGGTTTGGGGCTACAATAGCGCCATGACGACCCACACGCTGGAGACCCACGTTTACCGCCTCCGCCAAAAGCTCGAGGCCGATCCTGGGGAACCGCGGCTGCTGCTGACCGAGTATGGCGGCTACAAGCTGGATGCCACCGTATTCGAGGTTGCCAGCCGCTAATGGCTTTGCCCTGCAGCCTGAGCTGTTCAGTGCTAACAGCCCGTTTGAGAATGCCAGAGCACTACAAAATCTTGGGCCTGTCATCGCCACACGCCGCTGTGACCTGACAGCTTGCAAAGTCTCAGTGTCTATGCGGGAACAGATCGAGTGATTTGAATCGGTTGTGATTGGCTGCCGGCGGCTGGTGCGGGAAGAAGGGCGTCCATGTGGACGCCCGAGAACCGGCCAAAATACGACCACAGCAAGCTGCGCTACCCGAGCGACCTGACCGACGAAGAATAGTCGATCATCGGTCCGGTTGATCGCCTTTGGCGCTCAACCCCGGATGCAAAGGGCGGCGGCAACAAACGGACGGTGGATATACGAGCGGTGCTGAACGGTGTGATGTACATCCTGAGCACCGGCTGCCAGTGGGCCGCGCTGCCGAGGGACCTGCCGCCGCGGAGCACCGTGAACGACTACCTGCGGCGCTGGGACGAGGACCGGACGCTCGATCGCATTCACCATACGCTCTACGTGCTGTGCCGGGAGCAGGCCAGGCGCGACGCCAGCCCGACAACCGCGATCATCGACAGCCAGAGCGTTAAGAGCGCGGAAAAGGGAGCGCTGCATCGATCCCTCGGGCTACGACGCGGGCAAGAAGATCAAAGGCAAGAAACGGCACGTCTTGGTCGACACCCAAGGGCTGCTGATGCAGGCCATCATCCACGCCGCCGACATCCAGGACCGCGATGGTGGTGTGCTGCTGATGGGTTTGCTGTTCGGCCTCTACCCCTTCCTGCTGAAGCTCTACGCCGACGGCGGATATCAAGGTGCCAACTTCCAGGCCGGATTGCGCACGGCCTGTCGCCAGATCGACGTTGAGATCGTCAAGCGATGCGGGCTGCGCAAGTTCGTCGTGCTGCCGAAGCGCTGGATTGTTGAGCGCACTATCGCCTGGCTCAATCGCTGCCGACGATTGGACAAGGATTGGGAGTGCCTGAACCGCCGAGCGCTCGCCTTCCTGCGCTGGGCATCCGTCCGCCGCATGCTGCGAAGGCTATGTCAGAAAACCACATGATCCCGGATGGACTCTCAACTCGGCTCCGCATAGAACGCTCGTTGCTGTCTCGCCGCGCCCCGGTTTGTGCCGGCGCAAAAGTTTGGCGAGGCCACAACAAAAGCACATCTACTGTCGACGAGAAAAAGTCTCCGACCGACAGACTTTGGCATGAAGGTTTGGAGACGCGAAGCGGCATGACCAGCGTTCTCGACCGGCTGCTGACGACCCTTGCCGGACGGCCCCGCGCCTTTTCCGTTTGCGAGATCCAGGGAGGGTGGCGCCTCGCCTTTGCTCCCCTTGACGCGACCATCATTCATTGCGTTCTCAAAGGATTCGGCGGCTTGAGTGTGGGCAATGGGCCGTGGCGTGCTTTCGGTCCCGGGAGCATCCTGGTCGTGCCGCCTCGGCGGCCACATGCGTTGGGTGAACCCGGATCGCTCGTCAGGGAGGTCCGCGGCGAGGACCATTGTTCGCTCCTGGGCGACGGCCTCGTCACCTTCACGGCCGGCAACGGCGCCAGCGACACCCTGCTAGTCTGCGGCGCCATCCCCGCGGTCCACGGCACAGCCCTTGGGCTGCTTGATCTGCTGCGTGATCCCCTCGTCGAGGAGGCTTGTGCGAGCGGCGCCTACCGTCAGGCATTCGACCTCATGCTTGCCGAAGTGACCAACCCAGGCCTTGGGACACAGGCGATGACGGAAGCGTTGATGCAGCAGTGCCTCGTCTTGCTGCTGCGCCAACACCTACAGGTTGGTAGCGCCAGCTCCGTGCTGTCCGGGGCTTTGAACGATCCCAGGATGGCGCATGCGGTGGTAGCTATCCTCGAGAACCCGGCGGCCCTGCATAGCGTCGAGAGCTTGGCCTCGCTGGTTGGCATGGGCCGCGCCTCTTTTGCCGAACATTTTTCGCGGGCGTTCGGGCAGGGCCCGATCGACTTCGTCCAAAAGGCCCGCCTTTCTGTTGCAGCGCGCCTGCTTAGGACGACAGACCTGCCAGTCAAAGTCATCGCCAGCAGCGTTGGATACGCCAGCCGGAGCTACTTTTCCCGAGCCTTCCTTGAGGCTTACGGCACCGGCCCAAGGGTGTTCCGGAGCGGCAAACAAGAAACCTGACGGGTTTGCGACAGGGTGGCGGGCCTGCGGGTGCCAAGAAAATCCAGCAGCAGATGAACCGCCGCCCCAAGCCCAAACGTCCATAAAGCGTGCCTTATCGTCCAAGGCTGGCCAGATAGCGCAACCGCGACAGCTGCTGGTGCGTAACGACGCCATAGTGCCACGAACAGGCTGGTCTCGGAGGAAATGCCCTTGTTCCATCGCCATCGTCGAGCGCGGGTTGCCGTCGCTTTAGTGGGCGCCCTCGTCCTCGCCGGGTGTCAGCAGGCGCAAAACTTGGCTGGTGCCGGCACGGTGAAGGGGCACCCGACCGGCGGGGTCGGTCCATCGACTGGTGGCATTGCTACTGCTGCTCGCACCGACCCAGACATGTCGCAGGTGATCAGCACGCTGTCAGCCCTCGGGGCAAAGCCCATCGAGTCCCTGTCTGTCGAGCAGGCGCGCCGTCAGCCAAGCTTCGCCGACGCCTACCGACGCGTGCTCCAAGAGGAGCGTGGCACGGCGTCACCCGGCCCTGCAGTTCGGACGCGAGACATCACCATACCCGGCCCCGCCGGCCCCATTCCAGCCCGACTCTACACGCCGGCACAGAGCAGGTCCGGCGCCCAGCCCTTGGTAGTGTACTGGCACGGCGGCGGCTGGGTCATCGCTGACCTCGACACCTACGATGCCTCGGCTCGCGCGATTGCGTCCGCAACAGGAGCCATTGTCCTTTCGGCACACTACCGGCAAGCGCCGGAGCACAAGTTTCCCGCTGCACATGAGGACGCACTCGCCGCATACCGCTGGGCGGTACAAATTGCTGGCCGGCTCGGTGTCAATGCGCGCCGCATCGCCCTTGCGGGAGAGAGTGCCGGCGGCAATCTCGCCATCGGTACAGCTATCGCGGCACGTGACACTGGGCTGCCACAGCCGGTGCACATGGCGCTGATCTACCCCGTAGCCGGCACCGACACGAACACGCCGTCCTACCGCGAGAACTCCGCGGCCGTGCCGCTGTCGCGTGCGGGGCTGCTATGGTTTGTCGACAAAGCGACGCGCTCCTCGGCCGATTTGCAGGATCCGCGGTTGGACGTCGTTGGCCGATCGGATTTGCGCGGATTACCCCCGACCACAATCGTGAACGCTGAAATCGATCCACTGCGCTCGGAGGGTGAGGCGTTGGCCGTACGGCTGCGCGAGGCGGGTGTACCCGTGGAGCAGCGCACCTACCCGAGTGTGACGCACGAGTTCTTTGGTATGGCGCCGGTTGTGGCCAACGCCACAGCGGCGCAGGGCCTTGTCGCAGAGCGGCTGCGCGGCGCCTTTGATACGCGGACACCGATGACGGCCCGCTGAGGTCCAGCAAAGGAAAACCAAGTGATACAGACCGGTGGTCGCGCTCCTCGCTCGCTTCGGCAGTTCAATCCTGCGCTGCTGCGTCGAGCCTTTCACTTGGCGGCTGACAAGATCGTATGGTTGAACCACCTGCGCCTCGTCCGCCGGCGCCGCCGGATGATGCGGGAGGCGCTGGGCTATCAGCCCAATCTTCACCACCCTCGCAGCTTCAATGAGCGGATTGCCTGGAAGATTCTACATGATCGGAACCCGCTGATCCCTCTGACCCTAGATAAGGTCGCGGTCAGGCCCTGGGCTGCTGAGCGGATCGGCGGGCAATACATCACGCCGATCGTCGGCGTTTGGGACAGCGCCGGGGAGATCCCTTGGGCAGCCCTGCCGCAGCGGTTTGTTCTCAAAGCCAATCATGGCTCGGGTTACAACATACTCGTTCCCGACAAGGCCTTGGCCTGCCGCGGTACCATTCTGGCTCAGGCCGAAGCTTGGCTCGCCGAGAACTACGGCGAGCAGACCGGGGAGTGGGGCTATCGCTCAATCCAACCACGCCTGCTGATCGAGGAATTCTTGCCTGGTTCAGCCGGCGGTGCGCCCGAGGACTACAAGGTTTACGTCTTTGGCGGCCGGCCATATCTGCTGCAGGTTCATCTCGGGCGCTTCACCGAACAGCGGCGTGAATTGTTCTATAATCCCATCACATTGAAGCCGCTTGCCTTTGGTCGTCATCGCCACGCCGACTGGCCGGATTACCCAGGTCCGCCACCGGCGGCCGCAGCACTCTACGACCTCGCCGCCCGGCTTGGTGCCGGCTTCGATGCCGTACGGGTTGATTTCTACCTTATCGATGGTGAGCCACGCTTTGGCGAGATGACCCACTACTCGGGTGGCTCTTCCGTAGCGCTTGGCACACCAGACGAGGATCGTACACTGGGCGATCTCTGGGCTGAGGCGAACGGCAAACGCACTACGCCGAAACGGACGCGCGCTATAAACTCATCGGCCTTGGCTCAACTTCTTCAGTCGGTCCAGAAAATAGGAGGAAAATAGTCGGGTCGGTTATGGAAGCAACCGCCCGCAGGCATTTAACTTAGCACCGCTTTACTGATTGTATAGAAGGGTGGATTCCAACGTGGGGCGTTGCCATACCTCAGTTTTCAAACCAAGACAGCTATACTGGATTCATTTGGCCGCCGCAGACTATTGATCTGAGCAACGCCAAACTCTCGGTCTGGTGTCGTTGCTTCCGCCTTTGTCAACGAAGGGACGACCGCTCAAGTGGCGCTGGCGCCTGATGGCAACCCCGTTGCAGCACGATCGGCTGCGTGTTTTCTCACGTTCAAGCCGAGCGGCCACAGTTCGAGCCTGTGGATCGTTGAGCAGGTGTTAACCCTCACGGCAGCCTACCTGACGATGCCCAATCAGGCGACCAATGCACCAAGGTCACCACTCGTGACACGCCACGTTATCAGGTCGCGGTCGCCCTGCATTGGCAACTCAGCGATGCTTGGTAGAATGCAGTAAGCAGCCAACGGAGACGGTAATGTCAGAAAGCAATGAAGGCGGCACCACAGGCGGCGAAGGTGTTGCCATAAACGAAACAGATCGACTGATTTCTTCCGACAAGGTCGAAGGCACGCCTGTCTATAGTCGTTCCGGTGATAGCCTTGGTTCGATCTATACGCTAATGATCGATAAGCTTTCCGGCCAGGTTTCTTACGTCGTCATGAGCTTTGGCGGTATCCTTGGGATCGGTGAACGCTACCATCCCTTGCCATGGAAGACCTTGACCTACGACACAGACTTGAGCGGCTATGTGGCGAATATCTCGCGCGAGCAGTTGGAAGCGGCACCGAACTATGGCCGCGACGAGACCCCGTGGACCGAGCCGGGTTATGGCCGCAGCGTCTATGACTATTACGGCATGGCCTATCCTGGCATCATGTGACCATGGCGAGGCACCGCCTCCCGGTTGGACCGCAACGTCATCGGACGGTGACATAACTACAAAGTCGCGGTCCTAAGCAGCACGCATGGTGCGCTTGGCAGCGTCTGCTCGACGCCAGCCGGAATGAGGAGCGCACCATGGCCTATGTTTTGAAAGCCGCGGCTATTGCAGCGATTTTTGCAGCTGCCGTTGGCGACACCGCCGCGCAGGCGCAGAGCGCGAAGCTCGAAATGAATCAGGTCCCGCCACACATCGCTGCGGCGGCGCGGGCTGCCGGCGGCTTTGATCAGATTACCGAAGCCGGCGTTGAGATCGAGGCCGGGCGAATGATTTTCGAGCTCAAGGGGCGAAGCCGGGACGGTCGCGTGCGCGAAGTGGATGTCCTAATGTCCGGCGAGATCGAGGAGATCGAGGAGGAAATCCAGCAGAACGACGTGCCGCCGCCGGTGATGCAAGCCGTGCAGCAGTGGATGGCAAACTTCAGGCCGACCAAGATCGAGCGGAGCGAGCGTCCAGTGCCAGGCGGCAACGGCGCAACCTTCATGGTCTATGAATTCGAAGGTCAGCACGGCGGCATGGATGTGGATGTCGAAGTGTCGGCGGACGGTAGCCGCTTGATGATTGTGGACGACACCAAAGGCTGACCGATGGTGTACGGATGGGCAAAATGCCCATCCGTACGAGACGGAGCTTAGTGGCTCCGCGTTAGGCGCAGCGGGGTCGTCAAGCGAGATCGAGGTCAACCCAGATCGCCGCATGATCAGAGCCGACATCGCGCTCATCCTCATGCTCTGGGAAGACATCCCAACGCTTCGGACGCACACCAGACCACATTGTCCGACGTTCAACGCCGCCCCCAGTGACCTTGTCAAAAAGGGCTGGGGAGAGAAGAAGGTAGTCGATCTTGTTCCTCTTGCCGCAGGACCCGAAGGTGCCGGGAAAGCCGCCGTCGTCGAAGGCAGGATGCAAGAAGGCGTCGCGTAGGTCGGTCGCTCCGAGGAGCGGGGCCAGCGGTGCGCTGTCGGGCGTATCATTCAGGTCGTCGATGACCGCGACATGTTCAGCGCCGTTGGCAGTCAGGTCACGGTAGATTTCCGCAACACGTGTGGCCTGAGCAAGGCGGCGCGCATTCGAGATACGCTGAGACCCACCCTTGCTTTTGAAGTGGCTGACCAGATCGGCTGTGGGCCGCCACCCGCTCACGGAGCAGGTCCCGGTGCCGTACAGCACCCGCACCCAGGCTCCGTGCCGCTCCAGCACCGCCACACCAGGTCACCCTCGACCAGGTAGGGCGTGCGCGGCGCTGGTGCACCAGCAGAGGGACGGAGTGCGGCCCGGTCCATCTGGACCAAGGCGACGTCGAGCCAGCCCTCGCCCGGGCGGTCGAGCAGGGCGCGGTAGGGCTCGCGCACCATGCTGCCCGTCGTCATCAGGCAGCCGCCATGGTCCTCGCGCAGCGTCAGGGACACCTGGGCATCCTCGAAGGAGATGTTGCCGGCGATCGGCTCCTCGTCGGGATACCGGGTTTCAACGACGCCGCGCCCGCTCCGCAGTTTGCCGCGCAGGAGGAACCAGCAAGTGAACTGCGGCGCGGCGTCTGTGCCGTTCCCCATGCGCCCCTCCGAGAAGACACCACTCACCGCATCGCCCCGGACCGCGAGGGTAAGGCTGCCATACTGGCCGAGGCCGACGCCTGCCCCTGCGCGGCGGCCGGCAAGGTGAATGTGGCAACCACCGCGATAAGGAGAGCTACGTGTGGGAGAGCAAGCTTCACAGATTGCGTTCCAGGAGCTGGGTCAACGCCTGCGTACGGTCCTGCACATCGGCGGTGTTGGAGTAGGGGCGCCAGTTGATGTCCAGTGTGCCGCCCTGGAAGGACAGGCCGTTGGGATAGTTCGAGGCCGGCGCCGTCTTCTCGTCGAAGCGAATGTGGATGCGCTGCAGCTTCGCGCGCAGCGCGTCCCGGCCCATGGCATCCGCGGTGATGCTTTTCAGGGACGCGGTCAGCGGCTCGAAGATCGTCTTCCCGAAGTAGTCATCGCGCGCGTAGTAAGCCGCATCCCCGGGCAGGGTCAGCTGATCCCACTCCACCTCCACCGGCACGGGGAAGCCGGCGGCCTGCTGGATGCCCGTCTCGATGGCCGGGTACTTCTCCGCGCGGTAGGCAGCGATTGCCCGACGCTCCGCCAGGCCGATCGTGCCCTGCGCGCGGAGGCGTGCGGACGCGAGGATCCCGGTGAAGGAAAGAGTGGCGGCAAGGCCGAAGATGCTGCGCCGCGTGACCATCATATTCTCCCGATCTGCTTCTGGAATGGAGCGTCCCACATCCATCGGGGCAAGCGGCCCGTCCGTGACGTTTGCGCGAGACTTCAGATGGTGCTGACCGCTGGTACCGCCTCCCGCCCCTCCCCGCAGCTGCTCCGAAGTGTCGGCGCCACGGCCAACCCGTTGCTAGCGTGCACCTCTCCGACAAGTAGGCCAAGCGAGCTCGTCGCATCGGCGGAGAACGAAGCCACCGGTCAGTCGGTGGTGGCGGGATTTCGTGTTGGCACAGCGTCCACACGTCCGTCCGGCGCGATGCGCCAAGCGAAGCGCTCCGCCTCCGCCCCGCTCGCCGGGGTCCAGCGGCTGACCTGCAGCATGCCCTCGCGCGCGTCCCAGGACGAACCCTTGTCCGACTCGATGGTCAGCCAGCAGGAATCGATGCGCAGCGCCACCGCTTCGCGCGGACGGGGGCGCAGGCGGTTGATGCGAAGGATTCTCTCCTCCCCAGCGCCGCACATTCCAGTCGGCATCCTGGGCCGCGAGGCATAGGTCGCCAGAAAGATGAGGGCCACGCCGAACCGCTCACCGACCAACTCGGCCTGTTGCAGGGCACACCCGGTGCAGGGACCATCGCGCGTGAGCGGTACGGTGCGGCCTTCGGGCAGACGCGCCACCGCACGGTCACCGCGCTGCTTCAGCGCCAGGCCTGGCCGACCCTTGACAGGGATCTGGCCTGCTTCGGCCGAAGCGGCGAGGAGCACGACGAGGACGCCGAGGATTGATCGCATAGCGGGTTCCATCGCCTATGCCCCGCGGAAAGCGGCATGACCCGTACAGTAGGGTAGTTCAAGACCGGTGATGTCGGCGGCGTCGGCTGCACATGCCCAGCTGGTAACGTCCAGTCGTAATCATTTCCCTCATCGCTTGATCGTGCTCACCAGCTTGCTTTTCCCAACCAAAGCACCGGTCCACAGTTACCGCTGTGTCTACTCGAGGAATCGCATGCTTCGCATCCTAGCCACGACGGCTATCCTGGCAGTCGTCTCGCTGCCGGCCGTTGCACAACCTGCCAACATGCGACCTACCCGCGACGTTACCGTCACCTACCAAATGACCGGCCTGGCGGGTGTGCCGCCCCAGGACATGCGCATGGCATTTTCGCCCAGCACCGGCAAACAACGTATCGACCCACCTGGTGGCGTGGGCTGGATGCTGATTGACCGGCAGGCCAACTCCGCCGTCATGGTCATGGATGCTCAGCGTGCCACCATGGCCATGCCGCCCAGCACCGTTGCGGCGATGACGCAAGATGTTCCGGCCGGCGCCACCTTCACCCGCAAGGGCACCGCCACGGTTGCTGGCACGACCTGCACCGAGTGGGACATGGCGGCCGGCGAAGCGCGAGGCACTTCGTGCATCACCGACGATGGTGTGCTGCTGCGCACAGTTTCCACGGCACCAAACGGCGCTGTTGTGAGGATGGAAGCCACGCAGATCACCTATGGCCCGGTGGAGGCGGCCAAGCTGACCGTGCCGCCTGGCTACACGGCCATGCAGGCACCTGCAGGCGTACCGGGCGCAGCGGCGCCGCGCTAAGCGAAGCTCAATGACGTCGCACTGGTAAGCTATCACCGCGATCGTCAAGGCCATCGGCCGGATTTTCACGAATGACGGACCTGCGTGGATCGATAAGCGCGTCAGAGCCTTAAATGCCAAGAGTCCCGTGACCTCGGGCTGAGGCCATGGAGCTCTTGGTCAGCGAATACCATGCCGATCGCCTCTCATCTGCGTGCGACGCCCGGCCATCCTGCTGAAATCGTTGAGCCGCCCGGTCCGCCGCAAGGCCACCGGAAGCGGCTATCGACATTCCGGTATGGGAGGCTTCAAGAGCCCGGTTAAGAGTCTGAACGCGAAATAAGCCGGGCGCTTCGGCGGCTTCGATACGTAGGGCAGTGCGTCGGCATCGCCTCACCATGTTGGGCCGATGTCTCGCACCAGCCTACGCAGCAATGTCGACCTGCCTCCGCCTTCGGCTCGCCGTGTTCCCCGACCCAGCCGTGGCGACGGCTGGAACGCCCTGACCGACATCGAAGTCTTCGTCTTCGCGGTCGAGGCGGAACTGGAGGCCATGGACCGCGAGCGGGTCGGCGTGCATCGCCGCGGCCGTAAGCCGGACCTGACGCTGCGGCGGCGCCTGATCGGGCTGATCTGGACCCTGACCTTCGGCGGCCTGCAGTGGCGCATCGCCGGCTGGCTCTCTGGTGTTCCCTTCACCACCCTGCACAGCAGCTTCGCGCGCTGGACCCGCCTGGGCCTGTGGCGACGGCTGGGCCAACGTCTCGCGCTCGATTGGCGACTGGCCTGCGGCGACGAGGTGCTGCCCTCGGCAGTGGTGGCCGACAGCCGCTCCCTGCGGTCAGCCCCAACCGCCTGGGTACGCGGCATCGATGGTAGCAAGCTGGTCAAAGGCGTGAAGCTGTTCGCGGTCTGCGACAAGCATGGATCGCTGCTCGATCTCGAACTGCAGCCGGCCAACACAGACGACCGCGCGGGCGTTCTGCCGATGCTGCCGCGGCTGGCCGCGCTCGGCTTCGAAGGTGACCTACTCGGCGATAGTGGCTTCAAAGGCGCGCCCTTCGCCGCGGCAGCGCTCGAGCATGACATCCATGTCTCGGTCTCGCCCGGCGGCACGCGCGACGGGCGCTTCCTGCCGAACGGGATCAGATGGGTTGTGGAGCGGTTGTTCGCCTGGCTCAGCCGCTACCGGCGGCTCAATATCGTGTACGACCGCGCCGCGGATCTCTTTGCCGGGCACATCTGGAATGCGATGATCTCCATCATCGCATGCCGTCTCGTCGCCCAAACCCAGGCGCAGCAAGGAGTTTAATCGCGTACAGCTTCTTAAGGGCGTGCCAACCGCTTTGCCACCGAGCAACCCAGGTTGTCGATCAAGATGCCCGCCCGCTGCACCTCGACCAGGTCACGGCTGTTGAGCAGCGCATCAACGGCCCGGTCGCAAGCTTTGATTTTCTCGCTGGCGGTGGGGGAGGGCTCGGCTTGGATGACGAAAATCATCAGTAAGAACGCGGGGACGAACACGAACGGGAAGATGCCGTGGGAATGCCACAGCCACCTCCACCCCCGAAAGATCTGAGCCACTGGCATTGGCAACTTGATGGCTCCTGGCACCGCCGAGGGGAACGGGCCAGGATGGCGGGATGACGTCCGAGCCTGCGACCTACCCTGGTTACCGCTTCCCGGCCGCGATCATCAGCTACGCCGTCTGGCTCTACCATGTCTTCGGCTTGAGCCTGCGCGAGGTGGAGCTGATCCTGGCCGAGCGCGGCATCGGCGTCACCCACGAGAGCATCAGGCAGTGGTGCCGCAAGTTCGGCGCCGACTTTGCCCGCAAGCTCCGTCAGCGCAGACCGAAACCGGGCGACACCTGGCATTTTGATGAGGTGTTCCTGAAAATCGGCGGCGAGCTGCACTATCTCTGGCGCGCGATGGACCAGCACGGCGTCGTGCTCGACATTCTGGTGCATGACCGCCGGAATGCCACGGCGGCGAAGCGCTTTTTCAAGCGCCTGCTTGTCGGCCTGAAGTACATCCCGCGGCGCCTCGTCACCGACGGCCTGCGCAGCTATGGGGTGGCGCACCGTGAGGTGCTGCCCGAGGTGAAGCATCGAACCAGTCGGTACCTGAACAATCGCGCTGAGAACTCGCACCGGCCAACGCGGCGCCGAGAGCGGCAGATGCAGCGGTTCAAGTCGTCCGAGCAGACGCAGCGCTTCCTGTCGTGCCACTCGATGATCTACGGCCACTTCCGTCCACGGCGGCATCTGATGACCGCTGATCAATATCGTCGTGCTTGTGCTCAAGCCTTCCAGGTGTGGCGGGAGGAAACGCGCGTCCAGACCGCAGCGTGAAAGAGACGATAGCCATGGCCGTGCTCGGCGCGAGCGTCGGCTCAACAACCTGACAATGCCCGCAGGGCTTATCGTGCGCGGCATCCGGCCGCCTGCGGCGGTCAGGCCTTCGGCTGTCGCGTCAGATCCCGGATCGTCTTGGCCGACAGCACGGCCATGCCGCCCAAGGCGGTGCCTGCACTGAAATGCAGGGCGGCAAGGACCGGCAGGTAGAGCAGCGCGATCATGAGCGAGCCTTTCCCCTTAAGGCGCCGACCACAAGCGCCGCGCTGGCCAAGCCCGCGCCGAAGGCGACGCCGCCGGCCACGGATAGCATCACCACAAGCCCGGTGACGATGCCGGGTGGCGAGAGCAAGCGGACCATGAGCGATCTCCATCCAAATCAGCTCATAGATGGCGGGACGCGGCCATCCTGTAAGTAGTCCGACCTCACCTTGGCCAAAGACCGCCGCGGCGGCACAGCTAGAGGCTGTTATGAACCGCGGATAAGTTATTGAGACTCAAGGCTTTTCTGACCCAATCTCTTGAGCAAAAGCTGAACGAAATCAGTGGGTTGGGTTGAGGTCCATAACAGCCTCTAGCACTACCTGGGCAGTCTGAAGTCAGGTGGGGGCCTAAGCTTGCGCCGGCGGTGCGGACATCGGATAGGGGTGACGAGGTCGGCGAACAGCCGCGTCATGATGGCGCGACGCACTGCTGGCAGGCTCGGCGATGGTGGCGGTCCCGGAACCTGACCTGGCATTTTTCCCCGGCCCCGCCGAGCGCTGCCCGGCGAGGCGGAGGTGCTGCAGCCAAGCAAAGGCGATGCAGGTCATCAGCGCGTGTCGGTGCAGCCCAGTCCAGGACCGCCCTTCGAAGTGGCCCAAGCCCAGCTCTTGCTTCAGCTGCTGGTGAGCCTGCTCGCAAACCCAACGCGCCTTGATGGCTGCGGCCAGGGCGCGGAGCGAGGTTCGGGGTGGCAGGTTGGAGAGGTAGTACTTGCGCTCGCCGCTCGAGCGCCACTCGCCCACCAGCCAGACCTCGTCGCCCGGCAAGTGCCGGTTGTTGGCCCAGACCGCGCCATCGCCGACCCGCACGCGCGCAGCCGCGAACTGGGCAGCGAGTGGGCCCTTGGTGCCGTGCCGCCAGGTCACCCGGCGCCGGGGCAGCCCAGCCAGCACCGCCTCCGTGTCCCGGGGCTCCTAGTCCGGCACCAAGCGCCGTTTGCGTCCGCCGGGCGGGACCAGCCGGACGTCGGCACCGTAGACCTTCTGGTTGGGCAGGATGCCCACCGCCCAGGTCAGGCCCCGCTCGCTCAAGCCGGCCCGGAACGCCGCGCTCGCGCCATAGCCCGCATCCGCCAGCACCATGCCGAACCGCACCCGGGCGACAAGTAGCCGGTCCAACTCGGCCAGTGCGATCTCGCCCTTGCTGCGGGCCACCACCTCCGCCTCCGGCACGCCAGCCGCTGTGCAGCGCTCTCGGTCGCCGACCCACTTCTCCGGCAAGAACAGCCGCAGCCCCACGGGCACCGGCACTTCCCTACCGGCCAGCGTCAGCGAGACCAGCGCCTGGCAGTTCGCCCGCTTGCCCAGCTGGCCGCAGTATTGCCGCTCCACCCCGACCGAGAGCGTGCCCTTCTTCGGCAGCGCCGTGTCGTCGATCACCAGCGCCGACTTCGCCCCACCCACCAGCCGATCCGCTTGCCCCGCCAGCACCCGCCAGAGCGGGGCGTCGTCCCAAGCCGGGCTGGCGATGAAGTGCTGCAGCTGGTCATGCCCGCTCAGCCCCAGGCGCGCCGCCATCGGCTGCAGGCTCTTGCGTTCGCTCGGACCCAGCAGCCCGCGCAGGTAGAGCGGCGCCCAAAGCCGCCGCTTCTTATGCCCGAGCGCGGCCAGGAACGGCTCCAGCCAGCTGTCCAGATCCGACATCGTGAGGCCCATCGCACGCCTCCCTAAACCAAGCCGTCTCAGCCCAGCTCAGACAACGCAAGTCAGCCAAAACAGTGCCCAGGTAGTGCTAGGTCGGGCATGGCTTGGCGGGCTGGGGGCCTTGCCAACTTTGTGGTCTGTGGCCGGAATGAAGTGGCTGGGGCATGCTGGCGGTATGACGTCCGAGTTCGCCACCTATCCCGGATACCGCTTCCCGATTGAGATCATCAGCCACGCGATCTGGCTGTACCACGTCTTCGGCCTGAGTTTCCGGGACGTTGAACTGCTCCTGGCCGAGCGGGGCATCGCGGTCACCCACGAGATGAACCGCCCCGGGTTTGCCGGAGGCCCCAACCGTTGAGAGGATGGGGCAATGACCAAGAGACGTCGAACCGATATTCGCCTGAAGTCCGGCAGCGTGCGGTGCGGATGGTGCTGGACCATGGAGGCGACCACGCCTCTCAGTGGGCCGCGATTGGGTCGATCGCGGCCAAGATCGGCTGCACGGCGGAGACGCTGCGGAAGTGGGTGCGGCAGGCCGAGCGCGATGCGGGCCAGAGGTCTGGCGCATCGACGGAGGAGCGAGAGCGCATCAAGGGGCTGGAGCGCGAGGTCCGCGAGCTACGGCAGGCCAATGAGATCTTACGCAAGGTTTCGGCGTATTTTGCGATGGCGGAGCTCGACCGCCGGTCGAAGCCATGATCGCCTTCATCGACGCTCACCGCGAGGTCTACGGTGTCGAGCCGATCTGCAGGGTGCTGCGGATCGCTCCGTCGACCTACCATGCCTATGTCGCGCAGCGTGCTGATCCGACGCGGGCCTCGCCTCGCGCTCGGTAGGACCTGGTGCTCATGGCGCAGATCCGGCGGGTGCATGCGGCCAACTTCGGAGTCTACGGCGCCCGCAAGGTCTGGCGGCAGCTGGGCCGGGATGGCACCGTGGTAGCCCGCTGCACGGTGGAACGCCTGATGCGGCGGATGGGGCTCCGTGGCGTTGTCCGCCGCAAAGAGACCAGCACCACGATCGCCGACAAGGCCTCGCCTTGCCCAGCGGACAAGGTGAAGCGCCAGTTCCGGGCGCCGCACTCGAACGCCCTGTGGGTGTCGGATTTCACCTACGTGGCGACCTGGCAGGGCTTCGTGTATGTGGCTTTCGTCATCGACGTGTTCGCCCGCTGCATCGTTGGCTGGCGGGTGTCGAGGACGGCACATGCGGACTTCGTCCTCGATGCCCTTGAGCAGAGGGACTGTCAGGAATTCTGTGTAGGGCCGCGATGATCAGGTGATGGCAAAGCGGTCCTCGAAGAGGATGGCGAACTGGGCCTTGGCGGCGGTCCTTGTAGGAGACGTAGTCCAGCGAGGTGCGCAGCAGGTGGACAATACAGGCCTGCACCTGGGTCCGCGGGAACACGGCGGCGATCGCCTCGGGGAAGCCCTTCAGGCGGTTGTGTTGCAAAGTTTGGGATGGATTGCGAATAGCCCTGACAGGCCCCGGATCAGGCGGCGACCTGGAACAATTTGGCGACGAAGGTGGCTTGGGTCCGCATGTCTCGACCACCAACCTTTCGTACCTGCCCCTTCCTGATCATCGCCATCGCCTCGTAGCCTGCCAGTGTTCGCCGTGCCGTGTGGAAACCACCGAAGCCAAGCCCTGGTATGACCAGGCGTTTCAAGCGCCGGTGGTCTTGTTCCACAATGTTATTGAGGTACTTACATTGTCGTAGCCGCAAGCGTCGCCACAGCTCGGTGTCCGCCTTCATCTGCTCGACAGCGCAGGGATAGGCCGGGTTTCTGTCCACCGTGATGGTGCGCGGGTTCACCGTATGCGGCTGCCCAAGAGCCTTGCGGAAGAAGCGCTTTGCAGCCTCGGAATCCCGCTTGGCTGAGAGCAGAAAGTCGATCGTCTGGCCGCGGCTGTCCACTGCGCGATACAGGTACAAAGGTTTCATCCACGTGCCAGCGTCGGCCGCGGGCGCCGCCCTTGCCGTGCCGGCGTCGACGGAGCTCGTCGGCCAGCACCGATGCGAGCTTCGCCTCCCAGTCACGGACGGCTTCGTGGCTGAAGATGATGCCGCGCTGGAGAAACATCTCGGCCAGATCCCGCAGGGTCAGGCGGTAGCGCAGCCGCCATAGAACTACCAGCGCAATCACGTCGGACGGGTCTGGGCGTGGTTCAGCACGCCACCACTGCGCTCATTGTACTGCTTGCCGCAGTCTCGGCAGCGGAACCGACGGTAGCCCCGGGCGGTGCGCTGCGGCCGCTCCGTCATAGCAGCGGAGCTGCAGGCCACGCAGTCCATTTTCGGCTCCCATTCCGCTGACCCAGGAGCCTACCAGCCCCACGCCGGCCCGCCAAACGGACCTTCTGGCGCGAGATCTGACAAAACCCAGCCGAGCGCCAGCTTGGTACCTGCGATCGGCTGGCGGCGCTGATCTCCGACCCACGCGACCCGCTAAATTCCGGCCCAAGCCGCAGCGAGCTTGGACCTTCGGTTGCGCTGTAGGCTGACCACAGCATTCGAAAATCACGTTTCCGACAACGATGCAGCATTTTTGTCGCATTCAAAACATGAAATAGAATGCAAACACGAAGACTTGCGGAATTTGAAATCGCTCCGGAGATAAATATTGGAGATAAGTCCTATTTTTGGGTTTAGAGTCTCTAAGCTTCGCAAAGGCTTAATCAAAGCACGTATCAGCAGCTTAATTCCCCGCTGCACAATACTTTTCCGCTAGGCGCTAGCACATGTCGATAGGTCGGATTTAACGATTTCGCGCCAAGTATGGTTTCGCATCTTGATGCATTGGTGTGCTGTCCTTACTTTTCGCTACCCCCTGCTGTTTCGGAATTGTCGGGTTGCCGGGAGGCTGCGGCCGAGGTGCAGCCTCGCTGCCGGCACCCTGCGGGGCGCCTGGCGTCCGCCTGATGCCGCGAGGCTGCCAGATACATGCGTTGATATGCAATGGGAGTCTGCCGAGCGGCGTCAGCCGGATCTCGAAGTCAGTCCCCGTCACCCCCGGTGCGCCGGATCCGGTGCACCGCCATGGGAGCGATCAGCCTAGCACTCGCTGGCCGTCTCTCGCACGCCCAATCGACCGGCGGCGCCAGCCGCCTGCTTCCGTCAGCCCAGTCCATCCGCCCAGGTGACCCGACCTCCGGCCAGCCTGGCGCAGCCCCTTCCCCCAGCCCGAGACATCACCGATGCCCCACCCGAAAGACCCGACCGACCCGACCGACCCGACCACCGCGCTCCGCGAGGCCCACGCCCGCGCCATCCGCCATACCGGCCAGACGGCTGACATGGCCGAGCAGTGGGAGACCGTCCTCGGCCGCCACGCCGCCGCCGGCAACCTGTTCGCGCGCGCCCTGCTGGGGTTCGCGCGCTGGGCGCTGCGTCTGCATGAAGGGCACGAGGCCGAACTCCGCGCCGCGGCGCGAAAGACCTACGCGGTGCCAGCTCGCCGGGTCTGACCCGAGCTTGGACTCTGCTCACGCCAGGGCGCACCGCCGCATCGTGGATGCATGTCGCCGACCGGCTTCTTTCTGGAAAGTCGTCGAGCGGCGACACCCGACCAATCCCCGCACCGATGAGGCGAGCTCGCCGGACTTCGGGAGGCTGCGAATGGCCGGTACCGCCCCGCAAACCACCCCCATTTTGGAAACCACGCCAGCCAATGTCCGCCCAACACCCTGCCGCCACCGCCGACCTGGGCGATCCCGAAGCGGTTAACCCCGACGAACTGCTGCGCATCGCAGGCCGGATGATCGCCAACATCGACGTGCCCGCCAGGACCGCGCCGACACCCGAGGCAATCGCCGCCGCCATCGAGGCGTCCAAGCTCACCGCCGGCTCCGCCGCCATCGCCCGCGACGTCCTGATCGAGGGGCTCGACCATGACCTGGCGAAGCTCCGCCATGAAATCAGCTGGCCCGACCTCAAGCGCATCCTCGACAGCGTCGAGACCGCGGCGCGAATCCCGCCGGGCTGGGAGCGGGTCGAGCTCTACCTGCCGGCGGGCATCGCCGCCGAGGTCGAGCAGCTCGGCCGCCAAGCCGCGCGGGTTTTCGCCTGGATCGGCGAGGCCTGATCCTCCACACCTCGCCATCCGGAGTTCCCCCCCACCATGCCTGCCCGCTCATCCCCCTCCCGCCCGCCGCCGCCGCAATCCGAGGCGCCGCTCCGCGATGCCGCCGGGCTGATCGCCGACGTTGCCCCGCCCGCCACCGCCGAGCTCACGCCCGAGGCGATCGAGGCCGCGCTCGGCCGCGTCAAGCTGACCAAGCGCACCACCACAATCGCCCGCGAGGTCCTGATCGACGGCCTCGACCTCGAAACGGCGATGACGCGCCATGCGATCAAGCGCCCGGCGCTGCGGGTCATCCTCGACCTGGTGACGACCGAGGCGCGCACGCCGCCCGGCTGGCGCCGCGTCGAGCTGTGGCTACCCAATGAGGTCGCCAACCAAGTTGAGGATCTCGGCCGCCACGCCATCGGGCTGCCGCCAAAGATCCGCACCACCCGCGGCACTTGGCGCGCCGCCGACCGGACGATCGACTACGACGCCGCCGCGCTGGCCGAGCAGGTCAAAGCGAAGATGCGGGCCCGCAGCCTGACCTACCGGGCCCTCGCCGCCACGATCGGCCTGTCGAACAGCCAAGTGTGGCGGGTGAAGGATGGCGATCCGGTCGCCGACGACGCAGTCCTCCGGGTCCGCGCCTGGCTCGAGAAGGCCTGACCCGACACCCGCCCGGCTCCATTCGCGCCACCCAGTGACAGGGTTCGAGAACCCGAGCCGATTCGCACGCCCGCAAGGCGGCGATCCGGCCAGCACGGAGATCTGCATGCCGAGCCCTATCGTCCTCATCGATCCCCTCGCCACCACCACGGCGTTCAGCGAGGCGGTCCTGCACTATGCCTTGGCCACCGGCGTCGGCCTGCGCTGCCTGATGAGCAGCCTCGACGCCTGGACCGCCGATACCCCGGCCACGTCTCGCGGCGGCTCGGGCCCCTCCCACCGCCTCACCGCCTGGGCTCGCGCCGCGGGCCGCCCCCTCGCCCACACCGCCGTCGCCGCGGTCCTCGCCGGGATCATCGTCGCGTCCCTCGCCCCGCAGCTGCCGCCCCTGGCGGCCGGGATCGTCGCCGACCTGCCACTGACGGCCTGACCCCCGACCTCGCCGTTCGCGCAACCGGACGGCAGGCTGGCCCTGCTCCCGGCCCGGTCCCGCAATGCCGCGAACCGCTGGTCCTGGAGCCCGGATAGCCCCATGCCCGTGTCCGTCGACGCACTCCAAGCCGCACCTGATCTGGCCGTCATGGTCGCCACTGGCACCTTATTCGCTGGCTTCCTGGCCCGCCTGGTGCTGGACCTCCGAGAACTTTGGAAATCGAGGCTGAGACGAGTCCACCGCCCATTAGCGTCGACCGCCGTCGCTCTGCTCCTCGCTTTTGCCCTGAATGTCCCAGCGGTCCTCGCCTTGCGGTACCTCCTCACCGGCGGCGTCGCGATGCTCACATGGATGCATCCCATGGCCCGTGAAACCGTCGTCCAATCCATGGTGGAAACGGCGATCGCCGCTGGCGTCGGCGCCGGATTGTGTTTCACCGTTGTTGTGGGCAGCTGGTACCAGGGGCGTGGCTGCATGCTGACCAGTCGGCTACTGAGGCGGCTCTTCCGATCGCCCCGCCACCCCAGCGGTATCAACTAGTTCCTTCACCCGGCTCGCCGTTCGCGCAAGCGGACGGCAGGCTGGCCCGGCCACCGGCCCGGCCAGCAGTCCCGCTGATCGATGGTCCGGCGAGCTAGGACCTCCCCATGTCTGCAACCGCCCCTATCAATCCTGGCCTCGTTCTCGACACTTTCACGATGGTTGCCGGGAGTATGGCGCTTTTCGCGGCCCTCGGCGTCCAAACTGTCCGCCTACTTCGAGTGGCCATCGCCGAGCGCCGCAAGCAGGAATATGCCCGCGATAGACAATCCAACCATTGGCTGACGCTGGCCCTCACAGTCATTGTCGGCTTGCTGGTACTGCCCCTGGGCATGGTCATCGCCGTGTCAAAGCTCCGGACCTGGGCCGCTGATCTCTATGCCCACGGTGATCTCTATGGCCATTTCTCAACCACCACCACCGCCTATGATCCGGCACTCCAACTCATCTCTTATCAGCTGACGATGACGGCCACCGCGGTCGGCCTTTACCTCGGTTCCCTCTACCTCATTCGAACCGGCGGTGAACTCGCCACCAAAGCCGCCATCGACGGCTACCGGATTTCCACCAAGCTTCGGTGGGACCGCGCCAACCGGTAACTGCTCGCCGTTCGCGCAAACGGGCGGCAGGCTGTCTCGGCTACCGGCCCAGTTCCGCATCTCTGCGGGGCCAGGACCGGCAGGCCAGGAGCCAATTCATGTCCTTTCCCGCCACAATCAACACCGCCGAAGCACTCATCGCCATCGCCAACACCGCAAGCGTCGCCGCGGTGTTCGGTGCCGTCGGCTTGTCGATCGAGCGAGCCATCAGTTGCTGGCGGTGGAGTTCCAACACCGCCAGCCCGGCATCGTCTTCCCCCCGCGACAACGGCATCCGCCTATCCTGTCATCTTGCCTGCGCTGCGCTCGCCCTGGTGATTGGCGACGTCATCGTAGACCCAAAACTGCTGTATGCTCTCGCCACCGTCACAGTCGTTAATCTCGACGCCTTCGTCCCGGCCCTCCCCCCAGCACGCAGTTTCGTCGTGCCCGTGATAACGATCCTCCTTGGTGCTTACGGCCTAGGCTTGCTCCTCTCCAACGTCACCCGATGGGCAGGCGACGCACTAACCCGGATCGTCGGCAAGACCCGAGATCGCGGCGTCGCCGCGCGTTAGCCGCTAACCTGCCGCAGCGCCAGAGGCCGTTCGCGCGGTCTGGCCTTAGCCTCCGGCCCGGGACGATCCCCCGCCATCCCGGCGAGGACCGCCCGACCGGAGGCTTTTTCATGCTTACCTTTCGCGCCCTGCCCAACAGCGATCGTTCGGCCATGCAGCGGCACTTCCTCGACATCCAGACGCTCGACCGGATCGAGCCGCCGGCATCCCTCGACCCTCACACCGCGCTCGTTACTTCTTCGGCGCTAGTCCCCGTCGCATCACTGCCGAACCGCCCCGGTACGACCGCAGACCGTCCACGACTTCCCCACAACACGGTGATGTCGAAGCTGATCTGGGACGACACCGCATCCTTGTCCGACCCCAAAAGCCTGAGCTAAACTACTGAGATCAGGACGCATTCTGTCCCTCTCCCCCGTCTCAAACCGACCCCGCCCAGGGCCCTCTGCCTGGGCCTTTGGGATTCGCATCACAGAACGGAAAACGCCCCATGCCCGCCGATCCCCACCGCCACACCCACATCACCCTGCCGGTCGGACCAACTGCCGGCGACCATGCACCCAGGACCTCGACCACGGTGCTGGCGCGCCACATGCGGCGCCTCATCCTCGACGCCCTTCATGCCGCGTCGGTCACCGCCGCCATCGACCAGACTGTCTCCCTGCCGATGAGCGCCAGCCTCTCCGTCGTCTCGGACACCACCGATCGCGACCGCCGCAAACTCCTGGCACTGGCCGATCCGACCCCAGCCTCGGACATCGTCTGGCTCACCCTCACCCACCATTCCACGCAAAGGACTTCGCTATGACCACCAAGACCACCAGCAACAAGGCCCCGATCGTCGAGATCACCTGGCGCGACGAGAACTACGGCTCGGTCTATGCCGTCGCCGTCTTCCGCAATTACGCCGGCAGCTTCGACTAGAGCGCCAAGACCCAGCAGCGCTTTCGCGGCTGCCTGAAGCGCGCCGGCTTCGAGTTCCATTTAGGCCGGGCCAGCTTCATCGCCACCCAGGGCACCCGCGACGAACGCCGGCTGGCCCTCTGCACCGAGCTGGCCAAGCCCGGCTTCACGATCAGCCGCGGGGACGTCCGCCCGGGCGTGACGGCCGCCGTCGCACCAGCCGAAGCGCTCGCCGCCTAACCAGGCCATCACGGTCGGCGAATCCCCCTTCGCCGTTCGCGCGGATCGCATCCAGTCTCCGAGGGCGGCGGACCTCCCGTCAGCACGGTCGACGGCATCCCATCGCCACACCGTCGTTCCGGCGCCGCGCCCCCATTCCCCGGAGCCCCTCGTGATCCCAACCCTCCCCATCACCGATGCCGATCTCGCCAACCGCAGCGCGAGGGAAGTCGTCGCCTTGCTGCAGGCCGCCGTCGTTCCCCCCGAGGTGGCCGGCACAGGGTCACTCGTGGCCCGCTTCGTGGCCAACAATGCCGTCGACCTGGTGACGGTCGCCGCAGCCGTCGCCACCGCACAGGCAGAACTCCACCAGCACCCGATCCGACTGGCCGCCATCGAGGCCGCCTGCCAACTCGATTTGGTCGTCAGCATCGCCCAGGCCGGTGACGGCATTCCCGGCGATCTTTGCGGCCGGGCGACACGCCTGCTCGCCACCCTTAAGGTCACGCCGGACTGGCTACGGACGCCGGAAGCCGAGCGTGACAGCTACCCCTGGATCGAGTTCGACAATACCGCGATGTACCTGCAGCCGACCTTCCGCGGCGGCCTGACCGGATTGCACTTCGTCCGGCGGGAGAGCGAGATCAGCGGGGTCCGACCAACCGGGAGGCCCAGTTCCACCATCGCGCCCTGCCCCCATTGCGGAACCGCGCATGCCGCCTGGGGCTGGCTCGCACCACGGGCCCCGCGAGGCGTGTCGATCGCGGCCTGATGCCAGGGCGTTTCGCCATTCGCGCAAATCGCAGCCAATGTCTGAGAACCGCGCAAGCCCCATCGCCATCCTGGCCAGGGTCGCGGTCTGGAGACCTCACCATGGATGTTCGCCACCTGCCTCGCCGCGCCGCCGACGATGCCGCGCCGCATGTGCACAGCCATCTGCAGATCCCCACGGAGATCCTGCATGATGGCCCCATCGCCCCGGTCGACCGGGAGGCCATCGCGCGCAGCTTCGCCGAGGCCTTGCGTCGCGGCATCGAGAACCGCCCCGCGAAGCTCGACTGATCGGGCCGTCCGTGGCCGCAGCGGTTCACGCCGCCCGGCCATGGTCGCACCACCCCTCCATGCAAAGGATAATAGCCATGCAGCTGCTCAAGCTCGATGACGCGACGCTCGCCGGCCTCGATGCCAAGGAGGCGACCGCCCTGGTTCTCGCGGCATGCGACCTCGACCAGGACCTCGCCAAGTCTCCGTTCGGGGAGATGGCCCGCCGCCTGGCGGAGTTGATTATTCCCATCCAATGGGCCATCGCCGCTGCGGCGGGGCAGCCACTGACGCGCGACCAGCTGCAGTCCATCTTCCGGCTCCAGCCGACCTACGACCTCGCCTCGGGCACGACCGCACTGCCCGCGAGTGCCGCCAGCCTTCGGGCAGACTTGCAGCACCTCCTCGACGGCCTTGGCGCCGATGCCGCGTGGACTGCCATGCCGCCCGACCGGCGCCGTCCCGAACCGGAACAGCTCTACGGCTTCCTCACCATGCACTTCAGCCGCGGCTTCCAGCCAACCGAGCGACCTGACGTCGCAGCCTAGCCTCGACCTGCCGCCGACGGCGAGGCGCTACTGGGCTTCGCCGTCCTGGCGTTGCCCGTGCCTTGCTGGCGGGGATCGTCCGTGACGCCAGGGCCGCCGGTCGCAGGCGGATCGAGTGGTCGACCTCCCGGGAGAATGCGGCGGCGCGAGCCCTGTACGATGGCCTCGGCGCCCAGGGAGCGGACAAGGTCTCCTACGTGCTCGACGGCGCCGCTCTCGACCGACTGGCCGACGAGATCTGACCGGTCTAGCTGATTCGGCGTCCGAGCGAGAGTCGTGTCCCCGAGGCCGGCATGTCCCGTCTGATTTCGCTCCGGGTCGAAGCATCACTGGCTTCCATCAGACCAGGTCCACCGCCTGGCATCACCGTGCTGACCGCGTGCTTGTAGACCAGTTGGGTATAGCCACTGCGGGTGAGGGCCAAGGAAAAGCGGTCGAAGGCAACGACCTTGCCCTGCAGCTTGACCCCGTTTGCGAGGAACACAGTGACCTGAGCTCCGGTCTTGATAAGCTGGCTGAGGAAAAGATCTTGAACCGAAGGCGTGGCGTCTTGCGCGACCATTTTGAAAAGCTTCCGGGTAGGGCGATGCAGTTCTTCCGCCCAGCGTGTTGCCGTTCCGGCGGCTATCGCGGCCCGATTACCACATCATCTCCGGCGCTCGCCACCGATTATGATTTCGTTACAAACACCGAACCCGCTTGTCGCGCACGTCTGCGGCCGAACAAATTTTTGGCGTTTCGCCAAGCATATACGGCTTGCTGATCAAACGCAGTCTATCCCACCGCCTGGTGCCCACGCCCGCAATGTCGTTGAGTGTTCGCCGAGTCGTCGGACATCGCGCATAGAGCCAAGGCCTGCGAAACAACCCACCACGCGCTGTCATTAACGATCGACTGTGCGGTTTCATGACCGATCCCGAGAAGCTACTGCTAGTCCAGCTCGTTAGTCGCATCGTTTTTCGCTGAACACCAATAGCCTGTGGAGGTCAGAAATTTTTTGGCGTCCCGCTTCGCGGCGCGCCCTACTCGCTGGCGCTCACCGAGCCGCGCACGCGCGTCTCGGCCCTTCGGGTAACGGTCGCTGACGCAAAGAAAGTCGCAGGCAGGTCTTCGTTTGACAACGAAGGTTAGTGTACATTCTTCATTCTTCGCAAATTAGATGACAATGAGTCACGAACTCATACTCCCAGATATCGCAGATGGATGCAGAAGAAATCCTTCTAAATTTTTCGGTAAAATTTTTTGTGAGAACTGTCGGAATGCTTCTCCGCCTGTCGCTTGCAATGTTCGTAGTCATTGGCGTGAGGTGTCTCGGTACGAAGGAGGCATCCAATGACTCAAATCGACGGCGATGACTGGCAACGCTGGCCCCTGGGGTTTATGCCACCGACCGTCCGCCCAACCGTCTGTGTAGACGAAGGCAACATCAACCAAGCATCGAAAATTGTTTGGAGATATCTGATCGAATCGAATGCGTGCAGTCAGTGGCTATTCCGCTTCGATAACGGCTTTCAGTGGGTCGTGCATGACACCTGGAATCTGGTGAGCGCGCGTCCTGTAACCTGGGCAAATATGCGTCTAATGCTATCCGAAATGTTTATTTTTGAGCGTCAGGATAATCGGCGTCATCTAAAAACTGTTGACCCGCCGATGGTTTTGGTCGAAGCACTTTTTGCGAGACCCAATCCTCCGCTGCCGACCCTGACGGGTATAAGTCCTGTTCCGGTTGTGGGTCCAACTGGCGGGTTGGCGTGCGACTTCGGATATAATCAAGACACAAAAACTTTCTTTATCCCAAAAGAAGGGTTTGATCTACCGCCGATCAACGAAGCGCCGTCGGCACCCGAAATAGCAGCGGCCGTTGATCGTTTTAGAGATCTGTTATCCGATATGCCATTTTTGGATGATAGCGACTTTGCACATGCGATGGCAACGTTGTTGGTCGCAATCCTGCGCCCAGCCATAAATGGCCCAGTTCCTCTTTTGATTATTGGAAAACCCGCACCCGCCAATGGCGCAACGCTTTTAGCTAATATTATCGCGGAGATAGTGACTGGCGCTCCTGCTCCGGTTATGGTGGAGGGCGGCAATGAGAGCGAACTGCGTAAACGCATTACGGCCACATTGCTGCGTCTCCCGGTGTTCCAACTCATTGACAATTTGCACGGGCCGCTTCGGTCACCGGCACTTGCAGCTTTGTTGACTAGCACGGTCTGGGCGGATCGGATGCTAGGCCAATCTCACATCGTTGGACTCATGAATAAAACGATTTGGATGGTAACGGGCAATAATCCGGAGGTGTCCGATGAAATCGCCCGCCGAGCCATTTGGATACGTCTCGATGCTCAATGTGCGCGCCCATGGGAAGGCCGCAGTTTCCGATACCCCCAAATAATTAATACTGTTCGCCAGAACAGGCCGTGCCTAGTTGTGGCACTTTTAACAGTGATCCAAGCATGGATTGTGCGAGATCGGCCTCTGAGCAAACGTTGCCTCGCTGGATTCGAAGAGTGGTCTGCGATTGTTGGTGGTGTTCTCGATGTCGCCGGGATCACTGGGTTTCTGCAGCAACATCATGCGCCGATTAGCGATCCCAACGAAGCTGCGTGGCGACAGTTAGTGGCCATGTGGCTCAGTGAGTATGGATATGCTGAGGTTGGAGTACACGAGCTTTACGATATTGCGCGTCAAATGGATATTCCACCGAATATAGGCGATGGGAATGAACGCTCGCAGCGGACGCGACTGGGTTTAGGCCTCCAAAAGCTGCGCGACCGCACATTTGAATTTGACAGGCATTCTGTGGCGGTGAGAGCTGAAGACTCGCATCAGAACGCGGCTCGATGGCGACTTGCAGACATCCGCATACAACCAAACAGCCCATACAACGGCGGGAACTCAACGCATGACGATCGAGTGAACCCTGGTGAGCGGGCGGTGAACAGTGAACCTAGTGAACCTAGAATTGCCCCTAGGGAGGATCATCGGAGCACAGAAGGGACGAACGTGTCGCCTGAAGGTTCACTACGTTCACCTGCCTGCACCGACGCTTCAAACGATGGTCCGTCAACCTCATCAAAGAACATTGTCCAGCGAAATCGAGTCTCGTCGATCGTGGCATTGGACCTCGGAAATCAAACAGGATGGGCTGTCCGTCTGCGGACAGGGGCGATCGTGTCAGACAGCAAATCGCTGGTCATCGGCCACCACATGGGCGCCGGTGCGAAATTTTTGGAACTTTCCAGGTTACTAGCGCAACTTGAAACGCTTTGTGGCGAAATTGACCTGCTCGTTCTGGAGAAGGTTATGTCTCAAAGTGGAACTGTGGCTGCTCAGGTGTACGGAGGGTTCTTGGCGACTATTGCCGCATGGTGCGACACTCGCGGGATCAGCTATGTTGGCGTTCCAGTTGGAACAATAAAAAAGTTCGCAACTGGTCACGGTAATGCCAGCAAAGCTATGATGATGGAATTCGCTCGCTCAAAAGGCGTTTCTGTCAAAGATCACAACCAAGCAGATGCGATCGCTTTGCTTTTTTGGACCATAGAGCACTATAAATGAGAGTCCGTATTCATACTAGTTACACCGTGAATTAGCTACTGTTACATGGCACCTTGCTGCAACGGTCGGCGGCTTGGGTCGCTTCGGATAGGATGGGGTCGGGGCGAGTCCCCCCACCCTCCAGCGACCGCCCTCTTGCCCTTCCAAGCGAACGCCGCTCGGCGGCACCACATTTCCAGACAGAAGCGTAGGGTCACCAACCGAGCAGAGTACGATGCAGGCCTGCGCGTCTGCGGCAGTCTGAACCAACTTCAACACCTCGGAGGGACTGCCGCATGATTGGGGGTGCGAGGCCGGAAGAGGTATTTTCGGGTCTGTATCCCCGTTGAGGTAGAGGCGCCGTGGCCTGGATTGTGAAGCTGGTCAGCATCGGGGCTGAGGGCGAAGAACACAGCACCGATGTCATGCGAATCGCCAGGACCAATACGCTTGCCGATCTGGGCACCCTGGGTTTGAGCCTGGCCGAAGGCAAACGGCTCCTGGCCAGCATCCAGCGGGAGGTCGTCGCCGCGCAGGCGCGGGTTCATGCCGTGCACCGTCTGGCGTGCCGCGATTGTAGTGCGTCCTGCCGAATCAAGGACTACCGCCAGCACGCCATCACCACGCTGTTCGGCCAAGTTGCCGTGCGGCTGCCCCGTTTCCGCTGCGCCAGATGTGCCACGACCGAGGCGGGCGTGGGATGGCCGCCGCACGTCCGCTCGACCCCGGAGCTGGATCGGCTGCGGGCGCAGCTTTCCGCCTTGATGCCCTATCGGGCGGCGGCCGAGGTGTTGGGGCAGCTGTTCCCGGTGGACGCCGGCGCCGATCCGGAGAGCTTGCGCCGGCATACCTTCAAAGTTGCTGAGAGCCTACCGATGCCGGTGATAGCCAAACCGACGCCTCCTGCCGAGGCCCTCGTAGTGACCCTGGACTCCACCTTCATCCGGAGTTGCGAGGACGGCGAGCGGCACTTGGAGGTCCGGATCGGCAATTTCGAGACGATGGCCGGAAGACGGCAGGTCTTCGGTGCTGTCACCAAGATCGACACGGATCCCGCAGCGTTAATCCGCCATAGCCTTGATGCGGTCGGGCGCACTGAGGGCACGGGACTGACGGCGTTCACCGACAGCTGTCCCGGACTGCGACGCATCCTTCTCAGAGCGGGCGTCGATGAGCTTCCAATGTTGGATTGGTTTCATATCGCCATGCGGCTGCAGCACCTGACGCAGGTTACCGGAGCCCTGTCCTCCGACAGTTCAGAGCGCGCGGCTGCGAAGGCGGTGATCGTCGAGGAGGTTGAGCGCCTGCGCTGGCGGCTATGGAACGGCAAGGCCAAGGATGCAAAGGTCAGCCTCGATCGCATCCGTGCGGTCATGCACTACTTCCGGGGCGAGCCGGGCAGCCGGAGATCCATCGCACCCTCGCGCAAGCTGTGGACCGCGCTGCAGGCGCTGGACAGCTACCTCGTCGGGCAGAGCGACCGGTTGGCCGACTACGGTGAGCGGCATCGGGCCGGGTTGCGGGTCGGCACGGCGCTGACCGAGGGCACGATCAACTTCCTGATGAACCGCCGGATGGCCAAATCGCAGCAGATGCACTGGTCACGGCGCGGCGCCGACCGGCTGCTCAAGATCCGCTGTGCCGTCTACAACGGCACGCTCGGCAGCGGCTTCGGGCAGCGCTTCTACCCCGCCAAGGACTTTCCCCCGCTTATGGCCGCCGCAGCCTGACCTCCAATCTCGCGGCAGTCCCCAACGTAACCAGTCGGCCCTGAACAACTCCTAACCCACTGATCTGCCTGGAAGCTTCGCCGGTTTGGAGTAAGCGTCAGCCCATTCAGGCAGGTTGACGCTGCGCCGTGAAGTTCCAGGGCAGGAGTTCGTCGAGACGGCTGATGGGATGACCATGCGCCAGGCGGTCGAGAACGGCGGCGATGTAGGCCTCTGGATCCAGACCGTTCAGCTTTGCGGTTTCGGCGATGGTGTAGATAATCGCGGCGCGTTGCCCACCTGCGTCGCTACCGACGAATAGATAGTTTTTCCGCGTCACGGCAATGCCTCTCAGCTGCCGCTCGGCGAGGTTGTTATCGATCGAGAGCTTGCCATCTTCGACATAGCGCGACAGCGCATCCCAACGGTTCAGCGCATACTGCAGCGCCTTGCCGATCGTTGACTTGCCCGACAGCCGGCGCCGCTGCTCCAGCATCCAGGCATGTAGGGTATCCAGCAGCGGCTTGCATTGTATCTGGCGCGCCGCGCGGCGCTGCTCGGGCGACTGGCCGTTGAGCGCCGCCTCGATGGCGTAGAGCTCGCCGATCCGACGCAAGGCCTCCTCGGCGATCGGTGACCTGGTGCTCTCGTAGACCTTGAACAGCTCGCGCCGCGCATGGGCCATGCAGGCGACATGCGTGATCTGCGGCGGCCTGCCGCCCTTGGCCCCGGTCAGCGCGTCGTAGCCGGCGTACGCATCGGCATGTAGCCAGCCCTGATAGCCGGCCAGGTGTTCGCGGGGCCGCTCGCCCTTGCGGTCCGGCGAGTAGTAGTAGATCGCCGCCGGCGGGCCAGTGCCGCCCCAGGGTCTGGGGTCAAAGGCATAGACCCAAAACCGACCGATGCGGGTTCGGCCGCGCCCCGGGGCGAGGACGCGAATGGTGGTGTCATCGGTCCAGATCACGCCCTGCGCCAGAGCATAGGTGCCGATCGCCTCGGCCAGCGGCCGCAGCCACCAGGCGCCGTGGCCCACCCAGTCGGCCAAGGTTTGGCGCTCGACCTCCACCCCCTCGCGCGCCAGGATGCCTGAGAGACGGTAGAGGGGCAGGCCGTCGAGATACTTCGAGACCAGCACATGGGCCACCAAGCCGGGCCCGGGCCGGCCCCGTTCAATGGGCAGGGCTGGCGCAGGTGCCTGCAGCATGGCCTCGCAGGCCCGGCAGGCATAGCGCGGCCGGATATGCCGGATCACCTTCAGCCTGGCCGGAAGCTTCTCCAGCACCTCCGTGATACTCTCGCCGAGCCGCGTCAGGCGGGCGGGATCGGTGCAGCCGCAGCGGCAGGCCAGGACGGGCTCGTGCACTACTATTTCGCGCGGCAGGTGCTCGGGCAGTGGCCGGCGCGTGGCAGGCTTGCGCTGATTGCCGGACCTGCCTTTGGTTTGGCGCTCCTTCTCCGCCGCAGCCTCGCGCTCAGCCTGGTTCTCCTCGAGGTCGCCGATCAGCATCTCAAGCTGGTCGGCCTCGGCCGCCAGCTTCTCGGAGGACCGGCCATAACGATCGTGCCGCAATGCCGCCAGCTGGACCTTCAGCTTCTCGATCTCAAAGCCTGCATTGCGCAGCTCGGCGTCACGTTCAGCCAGGGCAGCGTCGCGCTCGGCAAGGAGCGTATCGCGCTGCGCCAGCAGGGCGCGCAGCGTCTCCACATCGTCCGGGAATGCCGCGGTGTCGAGGTCGGAGGTCACGCGTACAGCGTCGCTGACCGCAGCGCGTCGCCGCAAATAAGAGGAGCGTTACCCCACAACCTCGGGCCGAGCCGTCCAGGCCGGCATGCGCCAGTCAATCCCCTCCAAAAGCATCGAGAGCATGGCTGGCGTGAGTGAAACAACACCGCTCGTCGCCTGCGGCCACACGAAGCGACCTTTCTCTAACCTCTTGGCCACGAGAACCAGGCCTTGGCCGTCCCAAACCAAAATCTTCAGCAGGTCACCGCGGCGCCCACGAAAGCAAAATACCGCGCCGCTGTACGGATCCTGCGCCAGCACCGTCTGCACCTGGGCTGCCAAACCATCGAAGCCCTTCCGCATATCCGTCGCGCCGCAAGCCAAGTAGACGCGCGTGCCAGGCGGCGGGCCAAACATCACCGGCCACCCAGTTCGGCCAGCACGCCCCGCAGTACCACCATGTCCACCCGGCCGCTGGCACGCACCGTCACACCGGAGGCAAAGCCAATCTCAATCACGCCAGGCGCCTCAACCACACCCTCCCGCGCCGGCCTCGGTCCTTCCACACGCGGCGCCTCCGGCACCACCGCCACCGGCATGAACCCCGACACCGCCGCCGCTAGTATCTCCTTGCGCCAGGTATAGATCTGCCCCGTGCTCACCCCGTTCCGGTCCGCCACCGCCTGCACCACCGCACCCGGCTGCAGGCTCTCGCGCACTACTCGCAGCTTGTCCTCGTCCGGCCACTCTCGCCGCCGCACCGAGTGGACCTCGACCCGAACGCCCCGCTCCGGGCGCGCTCGCATCGTGCCATTCCGACCGTCGTAAGAACCCGCTCCGAGCGGTTCCGCCACTTCAGCTGCGTCCGTCATGCCCACCATCTCGGCAGGCACGCCCCGTCATCTCAAGGCCGCTGACGGCTGACGCTTACGGTTTGGACGCTGTGGGATTGCAAGCTTTGATTGGAATGGGTGGCAAAGCCTGCGATTCTGGCGGGCATGAAGCATCGCCCGCGCCCACCGGAACAGGCTGACCTTCTGCGGCCGCGCCTCGTCGACATCGTCGACGGGCGGCATGAGCTGGTTCGACTGGCGGCGCTGATCGACTGGGACTGGTTCGAGCGAGAATGGGTCAGCTTCTTCCCTGCCCAGGAGGGACGGCCTGCCACTATCCCCGCTTGGTGGCGGGGCTACTTTACCTGCAGCACGCCTATGGCCTGTCCGATGAGGCGGTGCTCGCCCGCTGGGTCGAGAACCCGTACTTCCAGCATTTCACCGGCGAGGTCTTCTTCCAGCACCGCTCGCCCATCCACCCCTCGTCGCTCAGCCGCTGGCGTGGCCGCATCGGCGAGGAGGGGGTGGAGTGGCTGCTGACCAAGACGATCGAGGCGGGCCGGGCCGCGGGTGCCGTGACGCCGCGCAGCCTGGCCGAGATCGCGGTGGACACCACGGTGATGGAGAAGGCCATCGCGCATCCGACCGACAGCCGCCTCTACGAGAGGGCGCGCCGCTCCCTGGTGGCGCTGGCCAGCAAAGCTGGGATCACCTTGCGGCAGAACTACAACCGCAAGGCTCCGCGCCTGGCGGCGCAGGCCGGGCGGCACGCCCATGCCCGGCAGTTCCGCCGCATGCGCCAGGTGCTGCGCACGCTCAAGGGCTACACCGGGCGTGTCCTGCGTGACATCGGCCGCAAGCTGGGCGCCGTCACCGAAGAGGGGCTGCGGACACGGATCGAGCAGCGTATCGCGCTCGTCACCCGCCTGCTGCGGCAGACGCCGAAAAGCAAGGACAAGATCTACGCCCTGCATGAGCCGGAGGTGGACTGCATCTCCAAGGGCAAGGCGCGGGTGCGCTATGAGTTCGGCTGCAAGGTCAACATCGCCACCACGCTCACCGGCGGCTTTGTTGTCGGCATGCGCTCCATGCCCGGCAACCCCTACGATGGGCACACCCTTCCCGAGGCCCTCCAGCAGGTGGAGACCCTCACCGGATCCTGCCCAAGCCTTGCCGTGGTCGATCGCGGCTACCGCGGCCATGGCGCCCACGGCACGACGGTGCTCGTCAGTGGTACGCGCCGCGGCCTTACCCCACGCCTGCGCAAGCTCCTGCGGCGACGCAGCGCCATCGAGCCCGAGATCGGCCACATGAAGACCGACGGCCGCCTCGCCCGATGCGCCCTCAAAGGCACGATCGGTGACGCCCTCTACGCCGTCCTCTGCGGCTGCGGCCACAACATCCGCAAGATCCTCGCCCACCTGAGAGCCCTTTTGCTCGCCCTCCTCAGCAGCCTCATCCACGCAATCGCCCAGCCGGACCATCTCCCAATTACAGCCCGTGCGGCCTAACGGGGTTATTCAGGGCCGACTAACCAGCATGCGAGGGCACTGCCGATCCCTGCAACACGGTCACCTTGCGCTTGACTTCGCTTCCAGCGCCTGGGCCATCGTCAGTGGCGATGCCGGCCTGCTTGTGCTGCGCCCTTGGCGTGGCGTTCGGATCCTGCAGTCGGCGAACTAACTTGCGAGTGCCACCGAAGACGCATTGCCTGATCCGTCCTGATACCGGCCTCCTGCCCTGCCCGACCTTGTCGCTTCCGCGCGAGAACACGGCCAAGGCCCTTCAGCGCGACCGCCGTATCGTGCGTGGTAATGGCCCTAACCGCCCATGATCGTGCCGCCTCCTGACACTCTGTGCCGGGCCGGCGGCGTCAGGCAGATGCTTATCATAGCAGCTGACCCGACGGGGCTCGAAGCGCGATCAGAAGCACTTATCCGAAAGGGTTCTTGACGGTGTCGATGCTGGCTGTCTTGGTCGCCTCAGGCAACTCAGTGCCCGGTCGCTCCAACTCCGTCACCACCGCGGCGAGCAGGTCTCGCAGCGTCTTGGCATGCTGCAGACCGGCCTTGTCACGTGTCAGGTCCAGGCTGCCGAACAGCGCAACTCGGTTGAGGCGGTTCTCAATGGTGAGGTCCCCGATCTGCAGCGCGGAGGCCTCGTCGGCATAGGGCGTGAAGCTCATGGTCGTCCTCCCGTCAGCGGCGCCCCAAGACGCGATAGAGTAGATAACAGGCGATGCTTGCCGCCAACGCTGCGACGATCAGGACAAGGTTGCCGCTCCAGCCCGAGCCGGCGCTCCTCGTCGCCGGTGGTGTGACCGGGCCTGGGCTTGGGCCTCTGGTGGTGGTGGCCGGTCGATGATCTGCCGTGACCGCCGTTCCTGCTTCGCCGCAGCCACCGCGTGGGTTCTGGGGTCTTGGCTCGGGCAGCCGCATGGCGCGGGCTCGCACATCTGGGGCAAGCGTGGGGAAGGCGTCGAGGCCAGCCAAGTCGCGTAGCTCGGCTAAAGAGACGGTACGCCACGCGGTCCCAGGCGCATTCGGGGCGATGTAGGCCGCCGCCTCCCGCCGAGATGGCAGGTAAACCGCTTTGTAGAGGCTGGTCGGCACCAGCACCCGGCGGTTAAGCCGTTCAAGCTCCTTCCCCTGGAAGATCGGTCCCGTCAGCACCCAGACCTCGCCCTCCTTGAAGGCAAGATCGCGCACGGCGCTCTCGATGCGCTCCCACAGGCAGCGGTTCGAGCCAGGGTCCTGCGGCACTATGTTCGCCAGCGAGAAGCTCTCTGCCTGGCCCTCGGGCGTGGCCATGTCGCCTGCGGGAGCCATATGGCCGCGGTCGAAGCCCGAGCGGGCGTAGTCGCCGAGGCGGGCCCGCTGGTCGGGCGGCAGGCGCTCCTCCTCGTGGAAGGCACCTTCCCGCCGCAGGTCCTGAGCCTCCTTGATCCGTGCGTGGGTAAGGTGTTCGGCCGCGGCCAGTGGCGTGCGGGAGATGCCGCTGTAGAGGACGCTGTACTCCTTGAAGCACAGCTCCCGCGTCTCGGCCGCCAGCGCCGGGCGCAGGATGTCCGGCGCCACGCCCCCGGCGTGATGCTGTGGACAGGCCGAGGCCGCCGCCTGCTCAGCGCCGGGGATGGCGCAGGCCAGCAATGCGACGGTCAATAACAGCGGTCTGAAGCGGCTCATTGGTGGTCCCGGTCCGGCTCGGGCAACGCCGGGTGCCGGCGGGTCCACGGGCGCCGCTCATGCCCGGCTTCCCCGACGCCGGCAAGCCCACGCCGGTGTCCGCGACGCCCACCATGGACGGGCGATCGCTGCGCTCCCGCTTGTGCTACGGTCCTGGTCATGCAGCCTGCCGACCCGCCCTCGCCCCCCTCCCCCTCGCGCCTGCCCTGGGACTTCCACCCGGCGCTGACCGAGGAGCGGCTGCGGATCTGCGGCCGCATGCTGGCCAATGCCCGACGCGACGCCCTGGCCATGGCCAGCTACGAGTTGGGCGACGACCCATGGTCGGTCGGCTGCCGCGCCTTTGCCTTCGGCCGGCACCGGCTGGAGCGGGCCGCGAGCTCGGGCGACTACCCCTGGCTCGAGGTGCTCGACGACAGCGCCCACTTCGTCTTCGTCATCGGCGGGAACGGCAATGGCGTGCCGGTGCGCTTCTACCGCGGCGCGGCGGAGAGCCGACCGAGCGCACCCTCAAGCGGCAGGAGGTCGAGGTTCAACAGCTCTCCCTGGCGCTGGGCGAGGCGGCAGCTGAGGGGCTGGCCTTCCGCCTGGCGGTCGAGCACCGACGGTGCTGGCCGGGTGGACCGGGTGGTGTTCCTGGCGCTGCGCGGCGAGGACCGTGTCGAGTGCTTCTGGCCAGTGCCGCTGGAGCTGCCGGCTGCGGCCGCGGCGGCGGCTGGTGCTGGGGTGCAGCTGCAGCTGATCGCCGACGACGGCTATGCCGGGCCCGACGAGACTGCCAGCCGTCCGTCCCCCCTGCCCCCTGCCCTACCCCGCCGCAAGCCAGCCGCCGGCCCGCAGCGGCCGCAGACCACCCTGTTCTAGCCAAGCTTGCCGAGACCCTCCCCATGTCCACGCATCTCGCGTCCCTGAACCCGGCGAATGATGGTCGGTATCCGGATAGGCCGGTCGTTGCATCGAAGAAAATCGCAGTGCTGCAAGGCCGCGCTTAGCTTCGGTGTCTGGCGCCAGAATATGCGTAGAGCCAGTTCGATGAGCCGATGGAGGCAACAGTCGCTCCTGCTGATCTATGTCGCCACCCTCGCCGTGCTCGTCTGGCAGCGTGCTTACAACGCAGCGCAGCTCCTCGGTGGCACGGTGCTCATCGGGCAAGGAGCATGGGCCCTATGGCGGCACTCCACGCGGCGTGAGGTGGCCGGCACCAAGAGGGTTGTCTGGGGCGGATGGATCAACCTTGCCTGCGGCATCATGTTTGTCGGCTTGGCTCTGGGCCATCTCGATAACCAGCAGCAGGTCGCTACCGAACCCAAGATCATGTGCGGCGGCAAGGAATGGCGCGGCTCTGGGCGCCCGCCGGACGAGTGTGGGCTTGATGCTCTCCGACCCATGCCACTTGGACAGCCCGCAAGAGATCAGCGTGCATTATGATCTGGTGCGGATCGGCGGAGACGGCGAGGCCAAGCGTGAGTTTGCGGTACTGTCCAGAGCGCGCATGCTGTCGCTGCTGCAAGGCTGTTCTGAGCCTAAAGAGCGAACGCCCCACGTCAGCCGCATTTCGAACATGTCCACAGGCCACGCTTCTCTCGTGCCGGCTCGATGAGATAGCCACAACGGGTGCAGTTGGCGCCATCATCATCCGCCGCGAAGGGGTCCGCAAAGCGCCGCGTCACAGTTCTGGGCGAGCTAGACGCGGCGTCATGCTGCGCGTCGTGTTCCATGGTCTGGGTGCTTCTCAATACCTGAGTGAGTGGCTCCTCCGTGAAAGCAGCTTGCAGCGCTGATGGCTCCCAGGCCGGCATGACATGCACCACCGGCGATATGGGCTTGGGCGCTATCGGTTGCGCATCTGGCACTGGGACAGGTGAAGCGGACTTCGCACGAAACCCATTGGGCCAACTCTCCGCTTGACCATCGCGTCGCACTGGATGCGGGGGATTCTTCCGTAGTCCCGGCGTCCCATGCGCCACATGCACAACCTCAACAACCCGGTTCGTCACAGTTCCCGAGCGGTTCTTTCGAGGTGCGGTGACAATGTGCCGCGTTTCATTGAATGATGTAATCGGCTTCGGAATGCGTGAGAAAACGCGATCTGCTTCTGACATGTGTGTCCAATGTTAATGATGGCCGCCTCACTATGCGGGCCAATCCAAATACAATCCCGTCTAGCACATTAGAACGCTGCGCCCCAGACTTAGTTCATGCCCCCAAGTGGTCGTGTCGAGTTGCACTTACCAATATGCCCTGCACCTTGATTCTCAGCCCATACGCCCGACGTGCCTATTGCCGGGCAGCCAGCGTCATCCCACGGACACCATCATCGGTTTGCCTGTCACTCAACGCCTCAGCTTGAGACAAAACGAAGGATCTCGCCGTACAGCCGCTCTGGTGCATCGACACGCATGGAATGGCTGGAATCATCGACAATGACCAAGCGTGAGCCGCGGATGAGCGCATGGACCTCCTCGGAAAACTCCGGCGGGCAGATCCAGTCCAGCTGACCGCCGAGGATCAGTGTAGGCGCGGTGATGCGTGCCAGCTCTGGCCTGAGATCAAAGCTGCGGAGGAAGCCACCTGGCCGGAAGGCACGGTTCAGCGCCTCCGGGCTATGGATGGCGCGGTCGATGCCGTGTTCGGCCTTCTCCGGGTCATGCTTCGCTGCATAGAGCGGGCCCATGACACGGTAGTACCGCTTCAGCTCCGCTTCGTCCTCGAAACCGCCTTCCCACACCTTTGCACAGAGCGCCTTCTGCTCCTCCGTGCCGCACGCCGCGAGGATCTCTTGAGCGCGTGGAATGAAACCGCCATGGGAGGCCGTTACGACCAGGACCAGATGCGACACCGCCTCGGGGTAGCGCGCGGCATGTGCCATGGCCACCATGCCGCCATAGCTGGTGCCGATTGAGACGATGGGACCGAGGCCGAGATGTCGGCGCAGTGCCTCCATGTCCTCGACATTCTCGTCCAGCGTCCAACTGGAAGCGTCACCGCGCGCCGAGCGCCCCTGGCCGCGGTGGTCAAAGTAGACGACCTGCATGGCATCCGTGAGCGCGGTGTAGCCGGGTTTGAAGCCGGTATGGTCGCCACCCGGGCCACCATGGATGGCGAAGGCGGTGGGGCGCTCGCGCATCTCGGGGCCGTCCGGGACGAGGCTTAGGCCCTCCACATCGAAATAGAGCTCGGTGTCACGGATCCTGGCGCGCATGCTCAATCCTTGCTGGTCCTCGCAGCCTAGCCACATAAAGCCAGTCATGCGATCGGCTTGCTGACGCGCTCCGGGTATTCCCGTCGATTGGCGAGCAGGGATACCCGGAGCGAATCAGCAGGCGACAATGCGTACCGCTCTGCTCAACAGTCCTCTGACGCACGCCTACACGCTTGGGCCTGCCGGGAAGAAGCGCACGCGGTCGCCCAAGCGGATCGACCCGCACTGGAGCGTTGCACAGTAAGAGCCGACGTTGTTGGCGAAGCGCCCGGCTACGGTGCGGAGGACGGAGGGGTCACGCGCCGCGGTGTCCGGATCGATCGTAACCATGGCGCAGCGCGGGATGGCGTCGTTGACCAGTAACCGGGCACCGCCTCCACCCTCACCGAAGGCCAGCACGCCGCCGTGCCAGGTAGAGTCAGATGCCTCGCTCTCGATGACGATGTTCATGCGGAAACGCCGTGGGTCGAGCGGCAAGGCGTGTGCCGTGTCGACCGCGGCGAGGAATGCGGACGTGGTGAGGGACACCGGCATGCTGTCGAAGATGCCGCGGCCAACCTGGATGAGCTCGACATCCGTGCCGGCCGCCTCCGACAGGCTGGTGGCCAGCGCCGGGTGATCCAGAGGCAGGCGCTCGCCTGCGGGGGTGACCACGTCCACGGGGGAGTGCCGCGGGTCGGCCGGGTCGCGGAAGAGGGGGCGGTGGAGGACGAGCGACGGCGCGTTGCGCGCTGTCAGCCAGGGAAAACGCGACCGGTTGCCGCGTCGCACGAAGGCGTATTGGCGGTCGCCATGGGCGCCCGTCCAGCGCAGGTCCAACTCGGCAACCGGCTCGCCTGCCATGGACTTCACTGGGTAGCGGGCAACCCGCGAGACCTTCCCGACGACAACGCCGTCACTCATTTCGGGCCGCCTCCCCTTTGCTGACGCTTACCGTATGAGCCAGGAAGTGCTGAGCCAAGCAGGTATGGCCAGTGGTGTTTCGATTTCAAACGGGGGAGTGGCCGCTCGTGGCACGGCCGAGCCTGCCTTCAAGCCGTCGGACAGTCGTTTGAAGGTATGTAGGACTTTCTTGCACATGGCCGACCTCACACCTTCGGCCCAACCGATGAGTGGAAACTTCGTCCTTTACCCAAGCTGACGCGCGGCGACGCTTGGGCGTGGAAGGGCTTTGGTCTTCACCCGTTTAGCATACCCATATGCTGTCAGCTGTTCGGTGAGTGCTTCGGCTCACGCCAGCCGTATCGAGCAGGAACAAGTCAGCATCAAGCTGCGCGTGGGAGGAACCACATGAGAAAGCCGCGGGACCATAACGCCATCAAACCCGGATCCAGGCCAATGTCGCGCCGTACTACGCTGGGCATGATTACTGGAGGGCTCGTTGCCCCGGTTGTTGGCTTGTCTAGACAGACGCATGCACAGCCAGGCATGGACTGGCCCAACCGGTCAGTTCGCTACATTAATATCTTTCCGCCCGGTGGCGCTACTGACACGCTGTCGCGACTCTATTGTGCCAAGATGAGCGAGATCACTGGCCAGCAGTTTGTGGTGGAGAACCGCTCAGGCTCTGGTGGCAATGTCGGGGTCGACGCGATCGCCAAGTCACAGCCTGACGGGTACACGGTCGGCCTGGGCAGCATTGCGTCCCATGCCATCGCGCCGACGCTCTATGCCAGCCTGCCTTTCAATCCGGCGCAAGACTTCACCTTCATCTCCGGCCTCTGGCAGTTGCCGAATCTACTGGTGGTCAACAACGACCTGCCGGCACGCAGCGTGCCGGAGCTGATCGCCCTACTGAAGGCGAACCCGGGCAAGTACGCCTATGGCTCCTCCGGCATCGGCACCACGCCACATCTCTCGGGCGAGCTGCTGAGGCAGATGGTCGGGACGAACATCCTACACGTGCCCTATCGTGGTGGCGCACCGGCGCTCCTCGACCTGCTGGCCGGGCGGGTACACCTGATCATGGACAACATCCCGGGTCTTCTGCCCACCGCCCGCGAGGGGAGAATACGGCCTCTGGCCGTCACCGGCCCGCAGCGCAGTGCGGCGGCGCCGGAACTGCCAACGATGTCGGAATTCCTGCCAGGCTTCGAGATCACCTCCTGGGGTGCGGTCTGCAGCCCCGCTGGCATCCCAGAACCGGTGGTGAAGCGCCATTCGGCCTTTGCGAAACAGGCACTCGAGAGCCCAGACCTAGTCCGCAGCTTCCAGGAACTCGGTGCCAAATCCTGGTGGACGACGCCGGAGGAACTCGCCGCCTTCCGCGCTAGTGAGGAAACCCGATTGGCACCGCTGATCCGGGCAAGTGGCGCGCGGGTGGAGTAAGCAAAAGCCTTTACCCAGCACGATCGTGCCACGTTCACCCAACACCAGACACGTCATAAGCTCCGTTCATGCGCGGTAGTGGCAGTTACCGCGCATGGTCGACGCGCATCCAGATGCTGTGCGGCAGGGCGGCGTTAGTCAGATGCCTATTGCAACAGCCAATCCGGTGATGCCCCACCACGCGATCAGAAGCCTTTAACTGAGAGGGCTTTTGCCGATGTCGGTACTGGCTATTTTGGTCGTCTCGGGCAACGCGGCGCCCGATCTCTCCAACTCTGTCACCACCGTTGCGAGCAGGTCTCGCAGCCTCGTGGAGGGCATTCTCCCGCCGCAGGCCACGGGCATCTTCGATCCGCTCGCGGGTCAGGTGTTCGGCCGCGGCTAGCGGCGTGCAGGATAGACCACTGTCGAGAACGCTGTACTCCTCGAAGCACAGCTCTCCTGAACCCGGCGCAGCGCGCCGCAGCAACTGCGCCGGCGCCCGTGCTGGTGCTGGCCGGTGCCGGCTCGGGCAAGACCGAGACGCTGATCCGGCGGGTGGCGGACCTCATCCTCGGCGGCGAGCCGCCTGACCGGTTGCTCTGCATCACCTTCACCGCCAAGGCGGCCAGCGAGATGCGCCGCCGGCTTGCGGCGCTGCTCGGGCCGGAGCGGACACCGCGCTGGGTCGGCACCTTCCACGCGGTCATGGCCCGGCTGCTGATCGAGGACGGCGCCGGCATCCCCGGTCTGCCCCGTGGCTTTGCCATCCTGGGCCAGAGCGACGCCCGGGAGCTGCTGATGCAGGCCGCCGGCACCCAGGACCGGAAGGCAGCCGGCTTGCTGCAGGAAGCGGTGTCGCTGCTGAAGAACGGTCTCGTGACCAATCCCCGCCGGCTGCCCCGCTCCGCGGCGCTGAGTCGGTTCGAGCCGGAGGTGCTGGCCCAGGCGGCGGCCGTGCTTCCGGCTTATCGGTCGGCCTTGGCGGGACGGCAGGCGCTGGACTTCGACGACCTGATCGCCCTGCCGGTCGCCGCCATGCGGGCCGATCCGGCGCTGGCTGCGCACTGGTCCGCGCGCTGGGCCGAGATCTTGGTCGACGAGTACCAGGACACCAATCACGCCCAGCATGCGCTGGTGCGCCTGCTGGCCGGCAAGCCCGGCCGGGTCTTCGCCGTGGGCGACGACCTGCAGGCGATCTATGGGTGGCGCGGTGCCGACGTCGCCCATATCCGGCGCTTCGGGAAGGACTACCGGACCGCTCCCCCTGCCCTCAAGCTGGAGACCAACTACCGCTCGAGCCCGACGATCCTCCGCGCCGCCAACGCCATCGCAGCGGAGGATCCGGAGGCGCTGCCGAAGCTCCTGCGCCCGGCTGACCCGAAGGCGCCGCCCGGACCCTCGATCACCATCCGGGAGGCACTGACCCCCGAGGATGAGGGCCGCGGTGCCGTGGCTTGGCTGAAGGCGCTGCGGCGACGACAGCCGGAACTGCCCTGGCGCGCGTGCGCGGTGCTGGTCTGGGCCGGCTTCGTGGCGGAGCCGATCCTGGCCGCGCTGCGCCAGGCGGGTGTGCCGGCGCGGCTGGTCACCGACCGGGAGCCCGAGCCGCCGAAGGAGGTCCTGGCCGTCATAGCCTGGCTGCGGCTGGCGATGAGCCGTAGCCGCGGCAGCAAGCCCGGCGCCGATGTTTGGGAGCCCACCGCCGATGATGCCTTCCGCCGTGCCTGCGCCTTTCCGGCCCGTGGCATCGGCGGGGCGTTGTTCGGGCGGTTGCGTGAGCACGCCGCCGAACGGGATCTCGCCCTGGCAGCCGCCGTGGCGACGCTGCCTGCCACACCGGCAGAGCGACAAGGGCTCGAGGCCGTGCTGGGCGTGGCTGGCGAGATCGCGGATGGCGTGGCTCGGCAGACGCTCGGCCCGGCGGATGCGCTGCGGCTGGCGGCCGAGGCCAGCGAGATAGCGGAGCGGCTGGGCCCCGACGGCAAGCTTGGTCATGCCTGGGCGGCCGCGCTGCGGGCCGCCGAGCATGCCGGTAGCGTGGCGGTTTACTGCGACGGGGCCGCGTTGGGAGCCATGCCCGGCGAAGCCGAGCCCGCCGACGCCGTGCAAGTGCTGACGCTGCACCGGGCTAAGGGGCTGGAGTTCGACCATGTGCTGCTGGCGGGGCTCGAGGAGGGCGTCTGGCCGAACTGGCAGGCCGAGCAGCAAGGCGCGATCGCCGAGGAACGCCGGCTTTTCTATGTCGGCGTCACCCGCGCCCGGCACTCGCTGCAGTTGAGCTGGGTGCGGCATCGCCGCGACTGGGCCAGCAAGCCATCACGCTTTCTCGCTGAGATCCCGAAGGCGTTGACCGAGGCCGGCGTAGTGTCAGGACGAGTCAAAGTTTCCAGGCCGGCCAGCCGCACGACGGCCGTGCAACCGGCGCGGCCGGTGAAGCCACCGACCCAAGCCGAGACGGACCGATTGGTCGCTGAGTTCACGGCCCGCAAGGCGGCGAAGGCGCCGCGGTGACGTCTTGCATGCCGGCGCTCGTGCTCGGCCCATCATACGGCCGGTTCGGGTCATGTTGGCGACGGTTTGATATCGTAGCGAGAAGCCTCGGCTGCCACCGCCACCGCATCGTGGGTGGCCACCCCTTCAACAGTGTTGTCGAACAGGCACCAGACCTCTCCGTAGAGGCTGCAGAATCGGTGCCGCGTCGGCGGCGACACTCGCCACGCAGTGCTCAACCAGCATCGCATCGACCTCGTTGGTGAACCAGCTTGGGTGTCGCGGCTCGCAGGCCAGATTACCGGCGAAGCGATGGCGCAGATGCCGAAGGAAATTGGCTACGAGATCTTGGTGGAAGACCAAGCTGGGCGGGAGTTCGATCAGCAGAGGCCCAAGCTTGGGTCCAAGCAGGCAGACCTCTCCAGAAACCGCGCCAGCGGCTCCGCTGGTGTTGGCGAGCCTTCGGGTGCGAGTGACTTCATTCGGGATCTTCGTGGCAAACCAGAGTCCGGCGGAACGCTGGCGGCCCAAGGCCCATAGATGCTGGGCCGATGTGGCCTATAGAAGGACGAGTTGATCTCGACGGCCAGTGCGTGGCTCGACCTTTTCAGGCCTCTGTCGCCTTCGGCGCGAACCACACGGTGAGGCTACGGTCAGTCCTCAAGCCAACGTCGTACTCGGCCCAGTTGGTCACCCGGTGCTTCTGCTTCGGGATGTGATGGCGTTCAGCTTGAACAGCACGAGGGATGCCTCCGCGGGATGATGCGGCCTCCTCCTACCTGGACCTATCGGGCCCGGCGATTGCTGCAACAAGGCATCACACGGCATGACTGCTGACCTCAGCCGGAAAGCGGTAGCCGGAACAGCGCGCTTTGAAAGCCAAAGAGTTCGTCCCAGGTGTCTTTGGAACCGAGCTCGGACCGCCGGCCCCCTAAGCTGACGATACCGGATCGACAGCGATGCGAGCAGCGCTGGGTGAGCGATTGCCCCGCCGAGGGTCTGCTCCTCAACTACTTGCGGTATTGAAACGCATTGACGGAGTGGCCGCCTACGCCATCGGTAGACGTGAACCTCAACCGGACGCTGCAGGCTTCAAAGTCTGCGATACCGAAGACCAATGTTGTCCCAATCTGAAGGGTCGGCATCACAGCCAGCGGTAGATAGCTTCCTGCGATCGTCCGCGGTCTCGCCTGTGGGGCAATCACTCACCGGCCCGGATGGGGCAATCACTCACCCGATTTTGCGGTTAGGCAGGGTTGGGATGGCAACGATGCGTTTTGCTACCGGCGGTGGCGAGGGATGCAGCACGACCCCCTCATCCGCAAGGCGGACGTTCGCCTCAGGATAAGCGGCAATGGCAGGTGCAAGCGCCTTAATGAAGTCGCGCTTGAACGCGCCAATTTTGGCGTAGCCGCTCCCGAACTGCTCACGCAGGGCACCCCACCGGATGGGAGTAGCCTTCGAGAGGGACTGCAGCCGATAGGCCAGCCAGATGTAGAGATCGAGGCTTGTCGAGCGATCCGAAAGCTGCCTCAAAGCCGCTTCCCTAAGCGGGACCGGATGTTTCTGGAGAGCTTCGTAGAACACCTCGTCCAAGACGACGCGGTCCTGCCAAAGATCATCCTGCTCTCCATCTCCATTCAGATGAAAACGGAGACCAGAGCGAACGAACCCGCCTTTATCAAACCCGCTGGTGTCTTCACCTTCCCAAAAAAAGCGAAGGGAGCATGCGGCGATACGGGTGGCTTGCTCTCGCAGGATCTTTCCGGTCGTGCCCCCATGTGTCATGCCCATTCGGCCGAGCCAATCGCGCATAGACCGGCCAAGCTCGATTTCCCGTCCGCCTGTTCGAACGGCTTCTGTCTGCAGATAAAGGAGGATCATGCGAGCGCGGGCACCGTAGGGGACGCCAAACAAGCGAGGTTGCCCACGACCGATTTTCATGTGCCCTGGCTGCACCAGGAGGGTCACCCGATGGCCAACCTTTTTCCAAACCTCATCGTCGGGCAGACGCTTGTGCGGGAGGGCAGTAAGGCAAAAGCCGGTGTAAGTGATGCCTATCTTGCCGGCGTCATCGCCCATGACTTCGGCAGCGATGTCCACAAGCTTCTTTCGCTCTGGCTCCACCATCTGCCTGGCTTGATCCCGGCCGTGCACGAGCACAAGGCGCCGGACGCCATAGTCGGGCTCCTCGTCATCGCTCATGGACTTGATCTTTCGCAGCGCCATCGTCGACCAGGAAGACGACCTGAGCAGGCCAGGTCAACGGGGCAATCACTCACCGGACTAGTTGGAAGTAGTAGAACTTGAATCTAGTTGAAGAGGTGAGCGGATGCCCTGTGGATAACACCGATTCGGTGAGCCGTTGCCCCAAATGGATGAGTATTTGCCCCGGGATCCATAACCGATCTGTGGATCCTGGGGCCGGTGAGTGATTGCCCCACCCGTCGAGAATCGAGCCCGGACGATCTTCCCGCCCTCACTGCTGCTATTGCCTTGCACTTGAGACTATGCCGTGCCCCACAGCATGATGTCTGCAGAAGCGACAGGCAGCGCTGGCGTGGGACGGATCGGACTACGTGGGCGCAAGCCACCGGCGAAACCTGGAGCGTCGTCTGTGACCCAGCGACCTGAGCGCCTAGTCAATCCTCATCCTTCAAAGCCAACAACTCACGAATCTCACGGATCCGCTTACGTACACTATCCAATGCTCGCGCAAGCTTCGCCTCTGACCGCTCAAGACGTCCCAACTCCGCTCGCATCTTGGCGGGGTCTGGTCCCCGGGACATGCGTGGGACCACACCGTCGTGCAGCTTGCGGAACTCGATCAACGCGTTGCGGCTGACGGTAGGCCGAATCAAACCTTCCTTTTCCGCGATCCGACGTTGCTCACTGTTCAGCAGCGCCATCTGATAAGCGGTCCCGTAGCTACCGGGCAGCACCTCCTTAGTAATATGGCCTGCATCGACGGCGCGAGCGATTACCCGAAACTGGCTCGCTACCGTTTCAGAAAACGGAAAAAGCTTGCGAAAGCCTCGTTTGAGGCTCTCTTGCTCGGTTTCATCCAATACAGCGTCTACCTCGTTCAGCGCCCTACCGATTTCGAGGAAGGCGTCACGGGTTTGCTGCCAAGCGACGTCGACTTGACCGCGAAGGGTGATCACTGCACGGACTTTGCGCTGGTCACTCATCAGGCCGGTGCCGGCAAAGATGTCCTGTAATGTTGCGAGCAGCGCTTCATCAACATGGACGAGCGGGGCCATCTCAATCTGCCGCTTGTCGGACAGGTTCATCGCAGACAGGTCGGCATCCGTATCAACCTGGAGCATGGCGCGGCGGGAAAAGCCGCGAGCGCGAGCAGTCTTCATGCGGCGGGTGCCTCGACGGAGACTTTCATACCGGCGGCGCGGGAAACATACGCCCACAGCGCTTCAAAGGTTTCATTTGTCTTCTTGTTGGAAAGATCCAGAACGGCAAGCCCTTTCCCGGCGCTGACGTGGATGTCCTCGAGCATCGGGATCTCCACCGGACAAAGCGCGCCAGCTTTGAGGAGCTTGGTGCGTACAGCCTCGTAGCTTTTGACGCGACGGTTTGCCTTGTTGAGCACGAAGCTTGCTGGAACCCCAGCCTCGGTCAGTGTGCGCATCCAAGGTGTTACGCTATCGACATCGTCTTGCGTCGCGCCAGTCGGGACCAAGACGTGATGCGCGGCCTGACATAGGGCAACCGCAGCCCCATACTGCACCTCAATGCTGGGCGGTGTGTCGATGACGGTCAGGTCGAACCGGGGAGCTTCGCGCAGAGCTGCCCGCCAGTCCGAAAGCGCAAGACCGACGACCGGTACTTCCGGCGTCTCGGGATAGGTCTTCCGCACAAGTTCCCGGCGCTGGTGCCATTTAACTAGAGTTTGCTGTGCGTCTAGGTCGACCCCTTGCACCCGCGCACCTGCAATCGCGGCGGCCACAAGAATGTTGCGGCACATGCTACTCTTTCCAACGCCGCCCTTAGGGCTGGCGATGAGAAGCACCCGGCCGCCTGCAGTTGCCTTCGTGCGCATGAGTACCCCCTTTGAAAGATCCCCTGTCCGAAAATGCAGGGATGTGTTCGACCTCACAAGCGCAGTTTTACAAGGGAAAACGGATTGCGCCGCCATCATGCATCGGACTAGGCAAAGGGTTAGGCCCGAGGGTGGCGACCAGTTTTACAAGGGAAAACCGGTCTGCGTTCAAGTGCAGACGATCGAGACAAGCGATTGCTCGGAAGAGTCTGCCGATTGTCAAGCGCCGTTCACGGCGTCTTGGCGCGACGCGTCGCCCTTGCACGCTCAAGGGACGCAGCCCTATGGCGCTCTTCCCGAAGTACGTCACGAAGCCATCGGCGACTTCCAGGTAGGGGCTGTAGATCGGGTCGAAGGCTAAGGCGTCGCGGCCACGCTGGTCGGCATGGGCCAGGACGCCCGACCACTCGCGGCCTATCCAGGCCGTCAGGCGGCGCTCCGCCCGCGCGCCGGGCACGAACCAAGCGTTCAGGTCGTCGCGCCAGCGCGCGCGCGGGAAGGCCTCACGGAAGCGCTCGATGGTCATGCGGTCATAGGGAAAGGCGGCCGTCGCCCCGGATGCGCCGTCGCCATCGCCTTGCGGCGCCACGCGGATTTCTGGCGCCTCCTCCATCACCAGCTCCTCCGCCCGCGTTATCCCAGCAGCGGCCTGTGCCGCCGCCCCTGCACCAGCAACGGCCAGCAACCTTGCCCTGGCTCAGCTCGGCCGCGCCAATGACCGGACCAGCGCCACGGCAAGGCCAGCCGCCACAGCATCCTCGGTGAGGCCGCGCGCCCAGTCACCACCGGATCGGGTGCCGGCACCTCGCGCTGCGCGGCCGAGCAGGGTGCCAGCCACGGCGCCGGCGATGCCGGCCATGGCGCCCTCCATCCTCGGCACGCCGCGCCCGGCCAGCACCGAGCCGCCGGCCGCGCCGAGGGCGAGACGCAGGAGGAAGGAGGGCGCGATGCGGCGATCAGGCGCGAAGGGCATCTTGTCACCCGCCATTTCGGCCAACGCCGCCAGCGTAGTAAGCCTGCGCGCCCCGGGGCCGAGCGGCATCCATCCTGCCCTTATGCGTCCGAGCGAAGTTGCCCAGCTCAGCGCCGCCACGGCCGACATGCTGCGCAGCCCGGTCAGGACGCCGATGCCGAAGGGCCGCCAAAGGCCACTCACAGCGTCCACCCTGCCTGGCCTAACCGATCGTCCGCTCATCCATCCACGCCTCCCGCTACTGCCAGACTCAAACCCTGAGGGCAGGGCGGGTTGCGGCGTTGGCGAGACCAGTAGCGGCCTCGGACACTATGAGTTCAGCCGCATGTGGGGGCGACGACAGACCGCACCCGCCCAGCCACCTGCTGAAGAACCTGCTGATGCCTGAGAGGCCTCGCTTGTCCGGCCGCAAGACAGCCGCTCTCCTGGGGGCACCTTGGCTGGGACGCGGCCCGGTGTCGAGCGCGACTGAGCCCGGCGCCGAGGGCTTCCTTGGCGTGCTGGAGCGGATGCAGGCAGACCAAGCACTGGACGGCGACCGATACGGCACCCGAGGCGAGGACGGCCGTGACATGCCAAATGGTGGCTCCGCGCTTGAGCGCCTCACCGAGCAACGCTTTTCCGTTGAGCGAGACGTGGTCATCGAGCGTGCAATCAGACAGTCGTTCGTGAATCCCTCCACGTGAGGTCGCGCGGTACCTGCTTCGGGCTGGGAACAGCCGCAATGACGTTGTTCCCACTGATCCTGCCGTGGCTACGGTGGCAGGATTGTTGGGGAAATTGGCATTGCTGCCACGGCAGCGCCCCATCAGCATGGCCCGCATGGAAAGAGCCACCCCCGCACCTCGCCGCGTCGTCATCCTCGGCGTGGCCCCAGTACAGTTGCTGGATCTGGTTGGCCCTGCGGAGGTGCTGGCGCAGGCAGGCAGGCTGCACGCGGCGGGACAGGGACAGCCCGTGCCCGTGCCGCTCTACGACATCGCCTGCCACGTGGTGGCCGGGCCAGGTCTCGTGCAAACCTCGGCCGGCCTCGCCTTCTCGCCGATGGCGAGCGAAGCCTCTCTCCTCGGCCTGGAGGCGCTCGACACACTCATCGTGGTTGGCGGGGAGGGTGCGAGGGAACGTACCAGCGACCCGCGCTTGCAAAAGTTGGTGCGGCACCTCGCACCAAAGGCAGAACGCCTCGTCGGTGTCTGCACGGGAACCTTCATCCTTGCCGCTGCCGGCTTACTCGACGGACGGCGAGTGACTACCCACTGGCGCTTCTGCGCGGAACTCTCGCGGCGCCATCCCGGCCTGCAGGTGGACCCGGAGCCAATCTTCATCCGCGATGGCCATGTTTGGACCTCCGCCGGGGTGACGGCGGGCATGGACCTCGTGCTGGCACTCGTCGAGGAAGATCACCGCCATGCGCTGGCGCTGGCGGTCGCACGGGAACTGGTGCTCTTCCTCCGCCGCCCTGGCGACCAGAAGCAGTTCAGCAGCGTGCTAGCCACGCAGAGCCAAGGCGGGTCTCGGTTCGGCGCGCTGATCGCCTGGCTCGCCGAAAACCTGCACCGTCCGCTCTCGGTCGAGGCGATGGCCGGGCGCGCCTGCCTCAGCCCGCGGCAGTTCGCCCGCGTCTTCCGCGAGGAGACCGGCTTAACGCCGGCTCGCTTCCTCGAGCGCATGCGCGTCGAAGCGGCGAGGCAGCGGCTAGAGGCCGGGCGCGGCGAATTGGCCGCCGTTGTCGAGAGCTGCGGCTTCGGCACCGAGGAAACGATGCGCCGCGCCTTCATTCGTCAGCTCGGCGCCTCGCCGGGCAATTACCGCGACCGCTTCCGCCGCAACGCGGTGCGTCACACAACCCCGGCCATGGACCTCCACACATGATCGACCCCGACCGCCACCTCAACATCGGCTCGCTGATCTTCGACGGCATCGATCAGATCGACCTGACCGGTCCGTTCGAAGTGTTGGCGCGCATCCCGAACTCCACCTACCGGCTTTACGGAAAGACCGATGGCATGATCCGCGACGTGAAGGGGCTGCGCATCAGCCCTGACGGGGCGATCGCCGATGCGCCGCAGCTCGACGTGCTGCACATCCCCGGCGGCTTCGGGCAGGAAGTGCTGATGGAGGACCAGGAGGTGCTGGGCTGGATTAGTCAGCAGGCGGAAGGGGCACACAGCATCTTCTCGGTCTGCACCGGCGCGCTGATTTGCGGCGCGGCAGGGCTCCTGAAGAGGCGGCGCGCAACGACCCATTGGGCTTCCTTCCACTTGCTCCCGTATTTCGGCGCCTTCCCGGTGGATGAGCGGGTGGTAGTGGACGGCAACTGGGTGTTTGCCGCGGGCGTGACCGCCGGCATTGACGGCGCGCTGCGGCTGGTGGCGGAGTTGCGCGGAGATGCGGCAGCGCAAGCCATCCAGCTCAGCATGGTTTATGCGCCGGAACCGCCGTTCGACGCGGGCACGCCGGCCAGCGCGCCTCCCGAGATCGTGGCCGCGATGCGGGAAAGTGTCAGTGCGATCACCGCGCAGCGCGAGGCTACGGCGCGGAAGGTAGCGGAACGGCTTGCCGTCAGCGCATCCGCTAGCCTGTAGCTGTCTGGATCATGTGCAGCAGTGGAGGCGCCGTGGGGCCTACTGTCCTTGTCCAGCCGAGGAACGCGGGAACAGCCACCCTGACTGAAGCATGCTCGGCACGACGCCTGCCTCATCCCGCGCGTGCGCGCAATCCGCCCTCGATCAACGATGCGAAGACGCCGGCAGCTTCTGCCTCGTCAAGGTTGCCACGCACCAACGCGGCCGAAAGCGCCTCGCCCGCGCCGACCAGGCCGATGCAGCGGCGCTCCAGCTCGGCAGCCGGCAGGGTGCTGTGAGGCTGCAGGACCGATACGAACATCCGGACGGAGTTGTCGAGTAGCTCCTGGAAGACCTTGGCTTTCTCCTCGCTGCCCGCCAACGCGGCGCCCACCGCGTGGAACTCGTCGGTCTTGTCGGCCGCACAATGGATGTAGGCGGCCGCCAGGGCTGTGACGCACTCCTTGAAGCTCCGCTTACCGATGGCCATCGCGTCCCGAAACGCATTCACCCGCTCGACGTCGATCCATCGGTAGAGCTCGATCAGCAGGCCCGACCGGGTGCCGAAATGGTCGTAGGCCACTGGTTTGGAGATACCGGCGCGAGCGGCCAAGTGCCCCAGCGTCAGCCGGTCCGCACCCTCCTCCCTGACGATCAGCAGCGCCGTGTCGAGCAGCTGACGCCGCCGCTGGTCCTTCGAGAGCCTGCGCGGCGTCCCGTGCCCGTCTCCCTCTCGCGGATCCTTCTTCACTTCACCGGCCGCCTTGCGGAACCTACCAACGGTAGCCAAGTTAGCTTCCCTACTAAAGGTAGGTTAATAGCCCGAAACAAGGAGGCTTGCAATGTCATCAGCTCCCATCCTGCTCATGGGAGGCTCCGGCGCCATCGGTCGCTGGACCACACGGTTCCTGCGCGACGCCCATCCCGACCTGCCGCTGCTGATAGGCGGCCGTGACCTTGCCAAAGCCAGGGAAGCCGCGGCTCGGCTCGGCAATGCGGACGGTGCGGTGCTTGACCTAGCCGCCGCCGACCTTGGCCTCCGGGCCCAACCAGTCAGTGCCGTCGCCGTCCTCTTTCCCGACGATCGGGTCGTGGGGCTCCACTTCGCGCAGGCGCGCGGAGTCCCGCACCTCAGCATCTCGTCCGGCATCTACGAGATCGCTCCCGAAATTGCGGCCTTCATGCACAAGCCTGGCGCCGCACCGGTCGTCCTTGGCTACGAATGGCTTGTGGGCGCCACGACGATCCCGACGCTTGAGTTCGCCAAGGCGTTCGGCCGGGTCCGCGACATCACCATCGGTGCTCTGGTCGACGAGCAGGATACCGGTGGTCCGGCGGTTGCCGAAGACTTCGAGCGCCTGAACAGCACCTTGCCCGCCGCGCTCACACGCCGCGACAGCCACTACATCTGGCGCGCCGGCGAGGATGCGAAGGCCGCGTTCCGCGCCGTGGACGGCACCTGGATGGACGCCTCCGGCTTCTCGTCGATCGACGTCGTCGGGCTGGCGACGGCGACCGGCGCGCCGAGCGTCCAGTTCAACATCTCGAGCGGGGTCAGTTCCTCTCGCCGCCGCGGCGAGCCGATGTCGACCGAAATCATCATCGAGCTCGTTGGAGAAGATCATGCGGGCCAGCCGCTACTCACCCGCCACGCGGTCGTCCACCCCAAGGGTTCGGCGCCGCTGACCGGGCTCGGGGTCGCCATGCTCCTCGAACGGCTTGTCGGGCTCGACGGCAACCCGCCCACGCCAGCCGGGCTCTACTTCCCCTACCAATTGCTCGATCCCGCCGCTTACTTCGCCCGCCTGAAGCAGATCGGTGGCGAGGTTCTGACCTTGGAGGCACTGTGATGCGCAAGGATATGCTTCCATCCGCCAGTGCCGAGGATGGCATCCGATCGTCTGCGCCCGATGCCGATGGCACGAGAAGCGCAACCGGTCCTTCCCGCAGGGCGCTGCTCTTCGGCTCCGTCGCAGCTGCCGCGGCCGCCGTGCTGCCCGCCGCCGCGCAAACGGCGGTCATGCCCGGCATGCGCATGGTCAGGACCAACGGCATCAATCTGGCAGTTTACGAGGCGGGTTCCGGCCCACCCGTCGTTCTGCTGCACGGCTTTCCGGGGCTGGCGTTCACGTGGCGCCACCAGATTCCGGCTCTCGCCACCGCGGGCTACCGCGTCATCGCCCCCGATCTGCGCGGCTACGGATGGAGCGACACGCCAACGGCAGTCGAGGATTACGACATCGCTCACCTGACGGGGGACCTCGTCGGCCTGCTCGACGCACTCGGCATCGAGAAAGCGGTCTTCATGGGACATGACTGGGGAGGACTGCTTGCCTGGCAGATGGCGCTCCTCTACGGGGAGCGCGTCGCCGGGGTGATCGGCGTCAACACACCGCACATCCCCCACTGGATGCTGTGGTTGCATCCCGACCTCGTCAAGGCTGCGCAGCCCAGCGGCCTGACCTTCGTCGCCGATCCGATGGTCGATCCAGTCTCACAGATGCGGCGGGTCTACAGCCCCGACATGTACGTCCTGATGTTTCAGGACGGCAGTATGGCAGACGAGGCAATGGACCGGAATCCACGCGGTGCGCTGCGAAACGCCTTCCGCAAAAATCTCATGACATCCGCCGAATGGAATAGGCTGCCCTCGGCAGTCGCACACATGGAGTATTACGGACGGCCCCCGCCGGAAAGCTTTCCTGGCGCGAACGTGCTGAGCGTGCAGGAGTTGAATTTCTACGCCAGCCATTTCGAGCGCACCGGCTTCACGCCGGCCATCAACTGGTACCGCAACCTGTCGAGGAACTGGCAGGCGGGGCTTGGCACCGACCAGACCGTCCGCGTGCCGTCCATGATGGTGTCGGCTGCCCATGACGTGGTTCTCCGTCCGAGTATGGCAAACGGCATGGATGCCCACGTGCCAGACCTCGAGAAGCACGTTGTCGCCGATTGCTGGCATTGGACACCGGAGGAAAAGCCGGACGAGCTGAACCGGCTGGCCATTTCCTGGCTCACGAGACGCTTCCCGTCGAGGTAGCCTTTTGAAAATTCGTCGGTCCACGAGGCGAGCACCTGGGGAACTAATCGCGCTGCAGGTCGTGCGGCGACCGACGCGCCGGGGATTCCGCATCGCCATCAATGCGTCAGCCTTAGCTTTGCTGCATCAATCCCAGCGACTGGCAATTATCCGGCCCATCAGATTTTAGACTGCCGATTGGCTGGAGCGGTTTCCTGCCGGACTGAATCGCTTGTGACTGCCAAAGTGACCTTAAGGTGATGCAGCCGCTGTTCGGCAAGGAGGTGATGAGGACGTCGAAGGGGCATCGTTAACCTGCCAGGCTTTCGGTTGCAGCACTTCCTCCTCACTGTAGCAAGCCGCGTCGAGGCAATAGCAACTATGCTTAGTCCAAGGTAGCTTTCAGCATGTCGAACCTCGCACTCCTCGCCACCTTCTGGGCAGCTTTCTTCCTCGCCCTCATCAGTCCAGGCCCGAGCTTCGCCCTCGTCGCCGGCACAGCCCTGCGCGAAGGTCGCCGCCGTGCCCTTCGCATAGCGATAGGGCTCGCGGCTGGCGAAGCAGCCTGGGCCTGCGCGGCAGTCTTTGGCGTTTCTGCGCTTGCCGCCCAACATCCCTCCCTCGCCACCGCCTTGAAAATCAGCGGCGGAGCCTTCCTGCTCTTCCTCGGCCTCTCCGCTCTTTGGACAGTTCTCCGCAACCCCGCCCGCGCCGAAGTGGTCCAGGCTGCATCCACAGATGGTACCAGCTTCTGGCGAGGTTTCGGCCTAATGCTACTCAATCCCAAAGCTGGCGTGTTCTGGGTATCCCTCTCAAGTCTTTTCCTCGGTCCTGATATCACGGCCGGTCTCGCGGCCGCGGCGGTGGCAGGCGCTGTCTTGCTTTCCATGCTTTGGCACTGCGCGCTCGCCTGGGTGCTTTCAGCCGGTTACGTCGCGCGTCTCTTCCGCCGCATTCGCCGAGGCATCGACGCCGTATTCGGAGTGGTCATGGCCGCCCTCGGCGTGCGGCTGATCCTCTCAAACTAAAGCAGAAGCCGAACATTCACGCTCGTAGCCTGCGTGCCGCCTCAGGGTGTTGCGGCATCGGCGAGCGGACGGTCGAGCGCCTCGACCATTTGGGCGGCGAGATGATGATCCGAGCTCGGGTTCTGACCGGTGATCAGGTCGCGATCGACAACTACATAGGGCGCGAAGTCGACCGGGTTGTTGGTCACTCTGCCCCCCGCCACCTCCAGCGCCTCAGGCATGTCGAAGTACACCTTACCGTGCAGAAGCGCGCCCTCTGCGGTCCTCTCCTCGCTGGCCGAGAAGACGGTCATCCGATAGTCCGCATAGACCCAGCCCTTGGCATACTCGGCCGCCCTGGCCTTGTCCCCGGCGATCAGCGCCGCACGGAACTCGCGGGCACGCGGCATCGCCGCGGCGACGGCGACCGGGCCATGGCACAGCAGCGCCGTCGGCTTCCCGGTCGCGTGGAAGTGGCGTAGGATCGTGCCCAGCTCGGCGCTTTGCATCAGGTCGACCACAGGCGCATGGCCGCCGGGCACGAACAGGCCAGCATAGCCATCCAGCCCCTCCGCGACCACCGAGCGTAACGTGCGCACCTGGTTCATCGAGGGATCCTCGGCGTAGAACTGCTTGGCTCGCGCATAGGCGGCCTCGTCGCCTCCGAAGTGCTGCGGCGAGTCCGACGCCTCGTCGATCATCGGCTTGGTCCCGTCCGGTGTGGCGAGCACGACCGCGTAGCCGGCCTCGATCAGGGCCATCGCCGGCACGACCGTCTCGTTGAGATATTGCCCGATCGCGACCGAGCCGCCGCCTTGAAGCTCAATCCGGGTGGCGTTGGAGCCGGCCACGAGCACTGTTCCCTTGGTCATTACTGCCTCCGTTGCAATGTCCGCATTCCCAGCGAACAAGCCAACTTTGGCGCCAGCCGAGATATTTCAGAAGTTTATTGTATTGATTTCAGATATGCCGTTGGCATTATAAATCATGCGGTACGACCTCAACCTTCTTCCGATCTTCATCGCTTTGATGGAGGAGCGCAGCGTCACACGCGCCGCGGAGCGCCTCGGCATGACCCAGCCGGCGCTGTCGAACGCGCTCGCACGTCTGCGGGTCATGCTGCGGGACCAGCTCTTCGTCCGCGAGCGCTACGGCATCCAGCCGACCCAAGTCGCCTCAGACCTGGCGCCCGACGTTGCCGAGGCGCTGGCGAGGCTGGACGGCGCAGTGCTCGGCCAGCAGGAGTTCGACCCCGCCAGAACCGAGCGGCTGCTGACCATCGCGCCCAACGGTTATGTCGAGTTCGTGCTCGTACCCGCCATCGTGGCGAGGCTACGCCAGATCGCTCCCGGTATCAGACTGCGCCTCACCCCATTCAGCAACGACCTGGCGGAGACCGGAGTCACTTCCGGGACTACTGCCTTGGTGCTCGGCCGCATCGTCGATCCGCCCGACAACCTCATCGTGCAGCATCTGATGAATGAGGGACTGGCTTGCGTCGTTCGGGCCGATCATCCTGAGATAGACTACAGCATCAGCCGCGATCAGTTCGAGCGGCTCAAGCATGTCAACGTCGTGCCATCCGGCCGCATGCGGGCCGGACTCTTCCAGGTCCTCGCACAGCAGCAGCTCAAGCGAGAGGTCGCCATCTCCGTCACCAACTTCTTCGCCGTCGCGGAGATGGTGGCCGTCACCGACTATTGCGCAACACTGCCCAAGCTGATCTGCCGTCGGCTGGCGCATGACCCCCGGCTGAAGGTCCTGCCATCACCGGTGGACCTCGGGACCTTCCCAGTCGAGATGGCCTGGCATGGCCGGTACCGCCACGATCCAGTCCATCGCTGGCTGATACCATGTCCCGTTGATCCCAACCTATCGGCGGCAGAGGACCGTCCCGACGTAGCCCGCTCCGGCCTCGGCGGAGCCGCTTTACTGCATGGGTTCTGATCAGCGGGATTTGGTATGAGATCCGTCATCGGCGAGGTGGCGGTGGATCTGTCAAACCACCTATCCTGATCGAGTCGGCCCAGCCGCCTCTCGCCGTGGAGCAGCGGACTCTTGGGTAGCGCATGGGCCCAACCGCGAGGTCGCCCCTCAGCGTCCATCCGGGAACAGATCGAGTGATTTGAATCGGTTGTGACTGGCTCCCGGCGGCGATTGCTGGAAGAAGAGTGTGCATGTGGACGTCCGAGAACCGGTCGAAATACGACCACAACAAGCTGCGCTACCCAAGTGATCTGACCGACGATGACCTTTCCCCCTGACTGGGATCCGGCCTGGATGAGAGAGTTGGCCTCCTTGGAAGGAGGCAGGGATGCCGAGGAAGCGTCACGCGGCGGAGCAGATCATTGGTCTGTTGCGGCAGGCTAAGGTGGAATTGGCGCAGGGCCGGACGGTGGGGGATCTGCCGAGGGCTCGAGGTCTCGGAGGCGACGTTCTACCGCTGGCGATCCGAGTATGGTGGCCTGAAGGTGGACCAGGCGCGCCGACTGAGAGACCTTGAGCGGGAGAACGTGCGGCTGAAGCGGGCGGTGGCGGAGTTGACGCTCGACAAGCAGATCCTGAAGGCTGCGGCGCATGCGCCGCAGGCGGAGGGAAACTACTAGGCCCTGAGCGCCGTCGAGCGGGGGTGCGACATGTGCGGACGGTGCTCGGGGTGTCCGAGCGCCGCGCGTGTCGCGCGCTGGGCCAGTCGCGCTCGACGCAGCGCAAGGCGCGGATGGTGCGGTCCGATGAGACCGCGCTGACCGAGGCGACGGTTGCCCTGGCGGCGGAGTATGGCCGCTACGGCTACCGCCGGATCACTGCGTTGCTGCGGGCCGAGGGCTGGCGGGTGAACGCCAAACGCGTGGAGCGGATCTGGCGGCGGGAGAGGCTGAAGGTGCCGCGACGACAGCCGAAGCGTGGTCGTCTGTGGCTGAACGACGGCTTCTGCGTACGGCTGCGGCCATGCTGGCCGGGGCACGTCTGGGCCTACGACTTTGTACAGGACCGGACGCATAACGGGCGGCGGTTCCGCATGCTGACGGTGATTGACGAGTACACGCGCGAATGCCTGGCGATCGTGGTGGCGCGGCGGCTCAGCTCGGATGATGTGTTGCAGGCATTGACAGATCTATTCGTCGAGCGCGGACCGCCCGGATACATTCGCTCTGACAACGGGCCGGAGTTCGTGGCGAAGGAGGTCGGTGGCTGGCTTGGCCGGGTCGGGGTGATGACGCTGTTCATCGAGCCCGGCAGCCCGTGGGAGATGGCGTAATCGGTCTGGAGGCGGGCAACCTCTCCGGACTGCTCCACTCACCCGAAAGGCTTCCAGGATGAACCAGCACTATGTTGGCCTCGACGTCTCTCTGGACCAGACGAGCCTGTGCGTCCTCGACGGCGCTGGCCAGGTTGTCTGCGAGACGAAAGTAGACACCGATCCGGCCGCGATCGCAGCCTGCCTTTGTCGGGCAGGTGTTTCCGTCGCACGGCTCGGCCTGGAGGCGGGCCCGCTCTCGCAGTGGCTCTACGCCGGGCTGATGGCCTCAGGCCTGCCTGCCATCTGCATCGAGACACGCCATACCAAGGCGGTGATTGGGGCGATGCCGGTCAAGACCGACCGCGGCGATGCGCGTGGAATCGCCCAGCTCATGCGCACGGGATGGTTCCGCGCCGTGCACGTCAAGACGCGGCAGGCCCAGGAGTGGCGCCTGCTGCTGACCCAGCGCCGCCTGCTTGTGAGCAAGCTGATCGACGTCGAGGCCGAGATCCGCGGCACACTGCGCGGCTTTGGGATCCGGATCGGGCGTGTCGGTCGCGCCGGGTTCGCGGGCCGCATCCGCGAGCTGCTCGCTGACCAGCCCAAGCTGCTGCAGGTCATCGAGCCCGTGCTGGTGGTCCAAGCCGCACTCCTGGCGCAGCGAGACGTTCTGCATCGCCTGGTGCTGCAGGCTGTCCGAGAGGAGGAGGTCTGTCGCAGGCTGATGACAGTGCCGGGGGTGGGACCGATCACGGCACTGGCCTTCCGGGCCACGGTCGACAGGGCCGACCGGTTCACCCGCTCCAAGGACGTGGGGGCCCACTTCGGCCTGACACCACGCCGGTACCAGTCAGGCGAGACAGACCGCTCGGGTGCGATTGCCAAGACCGGGGACGTCCTCACCAGGCACGCCCTATACGAGGCTGCCACCAGCATGCTGGTGCACGCGAGCAAGCCCTCGGCTCTGCGCAGTTGGGCCCTGGCGATCGCGCAGCGTCGTGGTCTGCAGAAGGCCCGTGTGGCGCTCGCGCGTCGCCTGGCTGTGGTCCTGCACCGCATGTGGTCCGACGGGACCACGTTCCAGCCGCTCGGGAGGGCCGCCGCCGCGTAATCGGACCAGCCGCTCCAACGAGATCCGCGCGCGTCGCGGAGTGGTGTCCCCGTGGGGACGAGGGTGAAGCGAGGACGAAGCCGTTCCTGCTCCGGGCATCCCTGGGTGCCGAGGGCGCGTAAGGGAGATTGGTCCCGCCCCCCCCCTTTAGAACCCCATCCTGGGGCGGCCGGTGCGCCGACCCCGAAGAGAAGCGTGAAACCCACGCGCGACAGCACCACTGCTTGACGCACGTGCCCACGATTAGAGAAGAACGGCTATGTGGAGTCGTTCAACGCGCGTCTGCGCGACGAATTGCTGGATGGCGAGATCTTCTACAGCCTGCGGGAGGCCGAGGTGGTGATTGAGAGCTGGCGCGAGCACTACAACACCGTCCGCCCACACGCATCGCTCGGCTTCAGGCCGCCCGCACCGGAGGTGGTGCTGCCTACCTTCGCTGCCTGGCCCGCCGCGCTACGCCGGCTGGCGCCGCCATCCACACAGGTCGTGGCGCCCAGGCCAACGCTGAACTAACATTCACAGCGGACCACCCGATGGGGGCCGATCACCTACCGACAGGGTAGTCCGCAGCTTGCCTCCCGAACTGTCCAAAATTGCATCAGCCTCGATGTTATCTAGTAAAGGCGTAAAAATGGGTGAGTTGTTTGAGCAGGTCGTGCCCGAGATCTCTCTGGAGTGGACTGGTGAACGGCTGACCGGAGGGGCGGGTGCGCAAGTTGAGATCGAGCACCTTCATCGTTACCTGCTCGCGCGCCAGCTCGCCCGTGGCTTGGATGTCCTCGACGTCGCCTCCGGCGAAGGCTACGGCAGCGCGTTCATTGCCCAGACCGCGCGGTCGGTTGTCGGCGTAGAACTCGATCCTGCCTCTGTTGCCCATGCCGCGCGGTCGTACCGTGCTCCAAACCTCCGCTTCGTCGAAGGAGATGCCCGCGTCCTACCGGTACAAGATGCGAGCGTAGACCTCGTCGTCTCGTTCGAAACGATTGAGCATTTTTACGAGCACGAGCGTTTCCTGTCCGAGATCCGCCGCGTTCTTCGACCGGGGGGACAGCTGCTTATCAGCTCGCCCGAGCGAGACGTATACTCTCCCGCTGGCACACCGCCGAATCCCTTCCACATCCATGAGCTGACACGGCAGGAATTCGCCACGCTTCTCGGTCGGCACTTTCGCCACATCCAAATTCAAGGACAGAGAACTGTAGTCGGCTCGGCCCTTATCTCCGAGGGTCAGGGAACGAACGGTCATCTCACCTTTGAGCGGCGCGGGACACGTTTCGAAGCGAACGACGGACTACCGCGTCCTGTATACCTTGTCGCGCTTGCGTCAGACGTCTCCGAGCACGACCTCCCGAATAGCCTGTTTGTCGAAACCAGCGCGATCGAGGTCTTGCTGACCGAAATACCGGCGCTACGCGAATTGAGTAAGCAGCGATCAACGGCCCTTGATGAAGCCGCCGCATACGTGCGGAAACTGGAAGCGGAAATCACCGAGCGCGACCGTGCTGCGGCGGAGACGGCGCTCGCGGCTCAGCGAACTCAGCGCGAGCTGAACGAGCAGTTGTCGGCGGCCCTCGATAAAGCCGACGCATACGCGCAGAAATTGGAGGCGGAAATCGCCGGGCGCGCGGCAGCGGCAGCGGCAGCAGCGACAACAGCGGCGACGACGGCGGCGGCGCTGGCGGCAGAACGAACTGCAGCGCGGAAGTCTCGTGAGACTGCTGAAACGGGACGACTTCGAGCGGAGCAGGGGCTCGTAGCGGCGCTTTCCGAAACCCAAAGGCTGAAAGAACTCATCGATGTACTTGCTGCCGAAAGCGAGGCGCGAAGAGTGGCTTTGGTAGCCGGAGCGCGCTGGGCTCGCGAGATGGAAGTTATAGCCTCACGCGTCCCGGAGCTGGAGGCGCAGCTCCAGACCATGGCTTCTCGTGTTCCAGGGCTCGAGGCGCAGCTCCAGACAGTTCTTTTCTCAGGAACCTGGCGCGCCACGCAACCGATCCGCAAGGCGCTCGAGCACAGCCCCGGAGTGCGCCGCGTCGCACGCCGCGCGGTAAAGGCCGTTTGGTGGACAGTCACGCTGCAGCTTCCAAGCCGTTTGGCCTCGCGGCGTGCAGCGGCCGCCTCGCTTGCCACACTTCACTCTCCTGTTCCTCCTGCGGACGAAGCCAGACCGCTCCAATTAGAAACTCATGGCACAGCAGTTTCGGACCACCAGCCGACCGACGCGGTGTCGCCAGAGCCGCTGGAATCCTCTCAGCCCGTGCCCACTCCCAACGCTGCGCCTGAGGCCAAGGCGGTGCTGGGCGGCTTCGCGGCCGAGGAGCTGCGCGAGTTCCTCGCCAGCGGCGAAAAGCTTCGCTTCGAGCACTTCAACGAACCTGAGGTGTCGGTCCTCATTGCCGTTTGGAACAAGGCGTACTTTACCCTCCGCTGCCTTCGAGCGCTGCTCGCCGCGCAAGAGCGACTTGAAGTGATCGTCGTCGATAACGACTCGACGGACGAGACAGCCGCCCTACTTGCTCAGGTAGAGGGCATCCAGGTCATCAGAAACAAGGTGAACGAAGGATTTCTGCTGGCGACGAATCGTGCCGCTGCCGCTGCGCGAGGGCGCGACCTCCTGCTCCTCAACAGCGACGCTTTCGTCAGGCCTGACGCGATCAGCGCCGCTGTTGCAACCCTACGCTCCGCCCCCGACATTGGTGCCGTAGGCGGCCGCCTCGTGCTTCCGGACGGGAAGCTTCAGGAGGCTGGCTCCATCATTTGGTCGGATGGCAGCACGCAAGGATATGCCCGCGACGCGGTGCCCGAAGCAGGCGAGGCGATGTTCCAACGTGACGTGGATTACTGCTCCGGCGCCTTCCTGCTCACGCCGCGCGCTACCTGGGAGCGGCTTGGTGGCTTCGACCAGATCTACGCGCCCGCTTACTACGAGGAGGTAGACTACTGCCTACGGCTACGCGAGATAGGCCTTCGCACCGTCTTCGAGCCGGACGCGGTCGTAGACCACTTCGAGTTCGGCAGCGAAGGTAAGCGAGGTGACGCCGTCGCACTCTCGATGCGGAACCGCAGGACGTTCCGCCATCGGCACGCGACTCGCCTCCTGACTCATCATTTCCCGCCCGCGCCGGGCAACGTCCTCATCGGGCGTCATGCTACCCCGGCACGCGCCCGCCGCCGTCTCCTTGTGATGGATGATTTCGTCCCGCTGAACTCGCTTGGCTCAGGCTTCCCGCGCCTCCGGGAGATTCTTGCCGCCATCGCTGCAGCGGGTTGGTCGGTGACTTTCTATCCAACGAACCAGGCAGAGGTGGACTGGGCCGCAACACGCCGCGAGATCCCGCGGGAGATTGAGATCGTCGTCAATGGCGGCAGCCCGGGATTGGCTTCCTTCCTCGCAGCGCGCGCGGGCTATTTCGACGCGGTTCTCGTCAGCCGCCCTCACAATATGGCCACCTTGAAGCAGACCGGTGGGGCGGACATCCTTGCGCAAAGCGGCACACGCGTGATCTATGACGCGGAAGCATTGTTCTCGTTGCGGGAGATTGAGCAGGCTAGGGTCCTGGGCACGCCCCTGTCACGGGAGGAAGCCGACGGGCTGATCCGCTCCGAACTAGCACTCTGCGCAGGGTCGGACGCCGTGGTGTGCGTTTCCGAGGAGGAGGCGAAGGTCTTCCGTGAACACTTGCCGGAAACCGCGCCAGTGCCGATTTGCGTCCTCAGCCATCCGACAACGGCCCGGGTCGGGGCGCCGGGCTTCGACGCACGTCATGGTTTTCTTTTCGTAGGACGCCTGCTGGAGAAAACAGCCCCGAACTGGGACGGCCTCTTGTGGTTCATTCGGGAGTGTTGGCCGGCGGTCCGCGAAGCGTTGCCTGGGGTCACCCTTACCGTCGCAGGTCGCGTTCATCAGGAACACGAGGAACTTCTCCAGCCAGGGGTTCGCCTTCTCGGCTCTGTCGATGACCTTGGGCCTTTGTATGATGCTGCCCGCATTTTCGTCGCACCAATCCGCTTTGCTGCGGGCGTCCCGATAAAGATCTTGGAAGCCACAGCGGCCGGCTTGCCCTGCGCAGGCACGCGTTTGATGGCGCGCCAGATGAGCTTCGACGCGGGCGTTGAAATGGTGGCTGAGGACGATCCTGAAGCACTCGCCCGCGAAGTCGTTGCCCTGTACGGAGATGCATCGGCATGGACGAGCATGCGAGACGCGGCGGGGGGGCGTATAAGTCGTGAACACGGCGCCGACCACTTTCGGCAGGCGCTCCGGCGTGTACTCGACGAGCCGGTGCGCGCTCCTGCAGAGGCTGCCTTTACACAGCTCAGTGGGACATCTGCCGATCAAGCCCTCGAACCCCAAAACGATGCCCAGCGCATTGAGCGGGTCGCCGAGGTCTGGGGCGGTGCCCTCCCCCCAACCGAGGCGGAGCAATGGTCGCGCTTCCCACTTTCCCACCCGGTGGTGAAGGCAGCAATGAACAGAAGGGCAACAGGAAATCCGGAACACGACGGCTACTGGCTCCTGCGCAGCAACATCCTTGCGGCGGACGGAGCATTGCCTGTTCCGCGGGCCGTATCGCTCTGCTGCGGCGCAGGGGCCGTGGAGCGGGATCTGGTTCGGAGAGGGTTGATTTCCCGTTGCACCGGTTATGACCTCGCGCCGGATGCGATTAACACCGCCCGCATGGTGGCGGCTAGCGAGGGCCTTGAAGGTCTTGACTATGCTGTCCGCGATCTGGAGCGCGTTGGTCTAGACGAGAAGGGCCTCGACCTTGTCGTCGCGCATCAAGGCGTGCACCACCTCTCCCGGTTGGAGACAGTCTTTGACTCCGTGCATGCAGCCCTCCGTCCCGGCGGCCTCTTCCATGTTGACGAGTTCGTCGGACCAAACCGGTTTCAATGGACCGACCGACAATTGGAAGAAATGACAGCATGGGTGCGCTCCCTCCCAGAGCGCTACCGGGTAATGACTGGAGGCTCGATCAAGGACAGCGTGGGCCGCGCAACGGTCGCTGAAATGATCGCCTACGATCCGTCGGAGGCCGTGCGGTCCTCCGACATCGAGCGCCTCATTTCCGAAAGGTTTGAGATTCTTGAGCGTCGCCCTCTCGGCGGTACCCTCGCTATGATGGCCCTTGCCGACATCGGCCACAACTTCGACCCGAACTCGGTGGAAGCGGTTTCCTATCTCGATAAGCTTCTTTGCCGCGAAGAAGAATTGATGGCCGCAGGTGAAATAGGAAGCGATTTCGTGGTGCTGATTGCGCGGCGGCAAGCGTGACTGGGCATTGTTACGTTGATTGGCGGGCGGTCGAGCGGGTGCAAGCGATTGGGGCGTGGAACTATCTTGTTGCACGAGTCGCCCGTTTTGCTGCGGTGGAGTAGGCTGGCGTAGGGGTGAGCCCTTAAGCATCGAGGGACGCCCGCGCGGGCGTGTTGCAGGGATCAACACGGTTCTGTCAGCACTCGCGCCAAGCCTGGCGGCGTGAGATGCACGGCGCGTTCGCTCTATGCCGCCTCGAGAACAGCGAGCGCAATGGTGGCGCGACGGAGGTGGAGCAGGCGCGGGGACGGGCTGGTTGTGGCGGGTGCGGAGGCGGGAGGAAGTTGCGGAGCTCATCGTGGCTGCGACAGAACCTCTCCGCCGAGGCGAAGCTCTTGAAGCCCCGCATACATCGGATGCGCCCTTTAACGCCCCGATGATCTTGTTCCGGCCTGTTATTCTTATATGCACTGGTCCGGTGCACGACGCGCTGCCCGAGCGTGCTGCGGATCGCCCGCGGGTAAGAGCCGTGCCCGTCGGTGGTGACCTGGTCGGGCGTCACGCCGGTGGCGGCCGTGGCCGAGCGGAAGAAGGCCTGGGCCGCGGCTATGTCGCGGTGCTCGCTCAGCATGGTGTCGACGAGGTTGCCGTCACAGTCGACAGCCCGGTAGAGATAGCACCAGCGACCCCGCACCTTCAGGTAGGTTTCGTCGACATGCCAGCGGCGGCCGCGAGTGCCGCGCCTGCCGTGACGGCGCCCGCACAGTTCATCGGCCAGGGCGGGCGCGAGCTTCGCCTCCCAGTCCCTTATACCAAGTCTTGGAGAGCGTGACTCGCTGGGGATTCCCAGGACGACGGCGCTCTGATTCAACGTGGCGAACAGGGAGCTTCGCCATGCCCATCCCACTCCGAGCTGACTTTGACGCGGCTGGGCTCCGTAGTGCGGCTCGACGGACCAAGGATGCGGCCCAGGCACGTCGCCTGTTGGCCTTGGCAGCCATTTACGATGGCGCATCGCGCACGGAGGCCGCCCGGATCGGCGGGGTGACGGTGCAGATTGTCCGGGACTGGGTTGTTCGGTTCAATGCCGAGGGTCCGGCTGGGCTGATTGACCGTAAGGCGCCGGGCCAGGCATCGCGGTTGAGCAGCACGCATCGTGCGGCTCTGGCGGCGGTGCTCGAGAGCGGCCCGATACCGGCCATCCATGGCGTGGTGCGGTGGCGGCTGGTCGATCTCTGCCAGTGGCTGTGGGAGGAGCACCGGGTCACGGCCGCCAAGCAGACCATGAGCCGCGAGGTGCGGGCCCTTGGCTACCGCAAGCTCTCGGCACGTCCTCGCCATCATGCGCAGGCGGAAGACGCCATCGAGAATTTTAAAAAACCTTCCCCGCCCGCCTGGAGGAAGTTGCGCGTGAGAAGTGCGTCGCCGCCAGCGCCATAGAGATCTGGTTCGCCGACGAGGCCAGAGTGGGGCAGAAGAACAAGATCACCCGGCGCTGGGCCCGGCGCGGCACCAGGCCCGTGGCGCCAAATGACCAGCGCACGGCGTCGACCTACATCTTCGGCGCCATCTGCCCCAAGGAGGGCAAGGCGGCAGGCCTCGTCCTGCCCCACTGCAACACCGCAGCCATGAGCCTGCATCTCGCCGAGATCGCTGCCGCTGTGGCGCCGAACGCGCATGCCGTGTTGCTGCTCGACCAAGCCGGATGGCACCTATCGGACAGGCTCGAGGTACCGCCGAACATCACCCTCATCCCGCTGCCGCCCAAGTGTCCAGAATTGAACCCGGTCGAGAACACCTGGCAATTCCTGCGGGACAACTGGCTTTCGAACCGCGTATTCCGCTGCTACGACGACATCGTCGACCATTGCTGTCGCGCCTGGAACCGCCTCGTCGAGCAGCCCTGGACTATCATGTCCATCGGACTGCGCGATTGGGCGTATCGGTTTTGATCAGTGAGATTTGGTATTACCGCCTCATGGCTGAACACGATACCGCGCTGGAGGAACATCTCGGCCAGGTCGCGCAAGGTGAGCCGGTAGCGCAGGCGCCACAGCACCACGAGCGCGATGACGTCGGAAGGATACTGGGCATGGTTCAGCAGGGATCCGGAGCGCTCGTTGAACCCCTTGCCGCACTCGCGGCAGCGGAACCGGCGATAGCCCCGGGCCGTGCGCTCCGGCCGCTCCGTCACCGCGGCGGAGCCGCAACCCACACAGTCCATCCCCAAGTCCCACCCCGCTGGGTCCGGAGCCTATCAGCCCTACCCCGGGCCGCCCAAACGCGCCGCTTGGGCGAGGCCTGACAAAACCGCCGATCGCCGAAGAGGGCCTGCGGCAGATCCAGGCGCTCTACGCCATCGAGGCCGAGCTCCATGGCCTGCCGCCGGAGCGCCGCCATGCAGAGCGCCAGGCCCGCAGCAAGCCGCTGCTCGTGGCGCTGCGGGACTGGATGGAGGCGCAGCGGCGCCGGCCCTCCGGCAAGTCCGACTTGGGCAAGGCGCTGCAATATGCCCTCGGCCGGTGGGACGCACTGATGCGCTACCTGGACGACGGCCAGCTATCGATCGACAACAACCTGGCGGAGCGCCTGCTGCGCGGCATTACCGTGACCAGGAAGAACTTTCTGTTCCTCGGCGGTGACACAGGCGGCGAACGTGCCGCCGTCATCTACACCATCGCCGAGACCGCCAAGCTCAACGGCCACAATCCCGAGGCCTACATCGCCACCGTGCTCGACCGGCTGGCGAAGGGTCACCTCGCCAGCAGGATCAATGACCTGCTGCCGTGGAACCTCAGCCCAGAAGCTCAAGCCGTGGCCGTAGGCTGACGCTTACCGCAGCTCGCGCTCCGCCGCGTTATTTGTGAGGCAGATCCTCCCGTTGTGCAGAAAGCGGCTGAAGGCGTCCCAGCGGGTCAGCATGTAGTCCATGGCCTTGCCGACTTCGGCGTGGTGGGACATGCGGGCGCGCTGCTCACGCATCCAGGTCTCGAGCTCGGCGACGAGCGGGGCGATCTGCTGCCCCCGCACGGCCAGGCGCTGCTCGGCAGGCAGGCCATTGATGGCGCGCGCGGCGGCAAAGATCGCATCGATCCGGCGCACTGCCTCGGCGGCGAGCGGGGCGCGGGCGACCTCGGCGAGCTTGAACAGCTTGCGTCGGCCATGCGTCCAGCATGTGGCCTCGGTGATCGAGCCGGGCTTGCGGTTGGCGGCATAGAGCTCGTTGAACCCGGCATAGGCGTCGGCCTGCAGGATGCCGACATAGCCGGCCAGGTGGCGCCGCGGATGCTCGCCGGTGCGGTCGCGGGAGTAGCGGAACATCGCCGCCGGTGGCGCGGGTCCGGCAAAGGGCCGGTCGTCGCGGACATAGGTCCAGACCCGGCCGGTGATCGTCGGACCCTTGGCCAGCACCGGCACCGTGGTGTCGTCGCCATGCAGCCGCCCGGCGGTCAGCACATGGTGTCGATCAGCGCCGTCAGCGGCGCCAGGGTAGCGGTGCAGGCGCCGACCCAGTCGGCGATGGTCGACACACCGAGCTCTATCCCCTCGCGGGCGTAGGTCTCGCTGAGGCGGTTCAAGGGCAAGTGCTGCCCGAACTTGGCCTCCAGGATCATAGCCAGCAGCTGAGGACCAGCCCTGCCGCGGGCAATCGGGTGAAACGGCGCCGGCGGCTGGGTAATGGTCTCGCACGAGCGACAAGCAAAGCGCTCGCGCACGGTCTGGATGACCTGCCATTGGCGGGGCACGACCTCCAAGGTCTCGGTGACGTCCTCGCCCAGCTTGGAGAGCTTGCCGCCGCAGCAGGGGCAGGCCGACGGCGCTGGCAGCACCACGCGCTCGCGCGGCAGGTGCTCCGGCAGGGGCGCCCGGACAGGTTGGCGACGCGGCGTGGCACTGCCGGACGCCTTATCCTTGCCCGCAGCGGTCTCGGCCCTGGTGGCATCCTCGCAGGCGGCGGCAACCAACTCGCCAAGCTCCAGCTCGAGCTGGTCGATCAGCTTGCGGCTGCGCTCGGAGGAGGCGCCGAACCTGTCATGCTTGAGCTTGGCGATGAGCAGCTTGAGGTGCGCCACCATCGCCTTGGCGCCGGTGGCCCGCGCCTCCGCCTCCTGCCGCGCCAGCTCCGCGGCGGCAAGAGCGGCGCGGAGGGCGACAATGTCGTTGGCAGTGCTGCTCGGCTCGGACATCGCGGTGGAGATCGAATCACACTCCACCCATGGCAGGAAGCCGAAAACTACCGCGGCGGAAGCCTAGCCGGCGACCTCGGGTCGCCATGTCCGTTGCGGGTTCCGCCAGTCGATTCCGTCCAACATATAGGCCAGCTGCGCGCCCGAGATCGCCACACTGCCATCCGCCGGCGACGGCCATATGAAGCAGCCCCGTTCCAACTTCTTGGCGTACAGCGACATGCCAAGCCCTTCGTGCCAGACAATCTTGACCAGGTCGCCGCGGCGGCCCCGGAACACGTAGAGATCACCAGCATAGGGATCGTGCCGGAGCGCCTACTGCACCTGCAGCGCCAGGCCATTCATGCCGCGCCGCATGTCGGTGTGGCCAACCGCCAACCACACCCGGACGCCGGTCGGAACCGGGATCATCCGCGCAGTGCCGACAGCAGGCGACACAAAGCGGGGGCGCCGATCGTCTCGGGAAACCGCTGTGCCGTCCCGTCGGGCAGCACGATCTCGATCTGCAATGCCTCGCGGACAGAGCCAGCCTCGCACAGTGCCGGTGAACGAGCTGAGGCCTCTGACGATGACCCTGACAGGCATTGTCAAGTCGTTGGGCTCTGGGCGGAATGAACTGACTGGGCCAAGCTGGCCGGATGTCGACCGAGCCCACCACCTACCCCGGCTACCGCTTTCCGGCCGAGGTCATCCACCATGCCATCTGGCTCTATCACCTGTTCAGCCTGAGCCTGCGCGACATCGAGCTGATCCTGGCTGAGCGCGGCTTGGTGGTCAGCTACGAGAGTATCCGCCGTTGGTGCCTCAGCTTCGGTACCGAGTTCGCGGCCAAACTGCGCAAGCGCCGGCCGAGGCCGGGTGACACCTGGCACATGGATGAGGTTTATCTGAAGATCAACGGCGAGCTCTTCTACCTCTGGCGCGCGGTCGACCAGCACGGTGTGGTGCTCGACATCCTCGTGCAGGAAAGGCGCAATGCCACAGCCGCCAAACGCTTCTTCAAACGCCTGCTGGCCGGCCTGAAGTACAAGCCCAGCAAGATCGTCACGGATGGGCTCCGCAGCTATGGCGTCGCCCAGCTCGAGGTCCTGCCCGGTGTGAAGCATCGGACCAGCCGCTACCTGAACAATCGTGCCGAGAATTCCCACCGCCCAACACGACGTCGAGAACGCCAGATGCAGCGCTTCAAGTCACCAGAACAAGCTCAGCGGTTCCTCTCGGCGCACGCGATGATCTATGGTCACTTCCATCCGCGGCGGCACCTGATGGCCGCCGAACAGTACCACCGTTCGCGCGACAAGGCATTCCAGATCTGGCGGCAGGAGACGTGTGCCCAGACGGCAGCGTGAGATCACGCAAGCTCCGTTTTGCGGTCAAACGCGCCCGGTCGTCAAACAATGTGACAATGCCTCTCTAGCCCTTCAAAGCTCATCGTCGCCTCCGTGCATGCGTGCAGCATCACCAACAGCCTCTCAAAGGAGGCCCGAGGACACAAGCTATTCGGTGGCTTCCTGCAGCTGAGCCCGGGACAGTCCGCGCTGATGTCACAGGATCAAGACGGCCAAGCTTTCTTACTGGTGCTTTTCTAACGAAGAGTTATCAGTTCCCTGGCCACATCGGACGGGAGGAAGTCCGCGAACCATTTGGCGCAGTGCGGCTCATGGTCGCCGAAGCCAGGAGATCGTCCTCCGTTCCTCAGCGATTCAATTGACAATCGGCTGCTGCGCTTGTCGGCGGCGGACGTCGTCGCGCCGCTCGGCTCGTTGAAGCCTTGGCAACGCACAAGGCAAGACTGCTTTCGGCAGCGGCCGGGCCGTCTCCTCGTGGAATCAAGTAGGTCCAGGCACTCGCCGAGGGTTCGCTGGTCGACGCAGTGCTCCCGCGGCCATCTCGACTGGGTGCTCCGCCGCAACACCCACCGATTCCGGCACCCAGGCGTACCGGCGCGCGGCGACCTCGACGAGCCCGCCGTGGGTCCAGGCCGGGAGCCGGGCTGGGACGCCCCAGCGGATGCGGCCGCGCCCTAGGCGATCCCGTCTTTCGGACCAATGCGCCCTACTCCCCTGGCGCCACCTCCCAGCGCTGGCGAGCGTGACACGGCGGGACCGTTCGGAGCCACGCCGTAACTGATCTTGGGTCGGCGACAGGCACTCAAGACGCGGGCCCATGGCATGCTTCCTCCGGCCGGGCGACCGCTCCTGTCGCAAATGAGAAAACCGACGCAAGTATCGGAATCGTAAGTAAATATCACAAAGCGCTAGGTCGCTTTTTCTTGCTTGCCTGAGGGTTGCTCACTAAACCGTGATCTACCATCAGTGAGGGCCACTTAGCGATGACCGCCATCTCCTAAGCTTACCAGCAGCGCCGCCCTCGCGCCTTTCGTCATATGGCCGCCAGCGCCCGCCTGTCGGACCGGCCGTCAAACATGGCTCGTCGCGTCCCTTAACGGGCCCCCATCCCGTCCCGGCCGTAGGCCAAGGACGAACGGAGACACCTGCATGCACGCCCGCAAAGCCGGGGCCGTGGCGCTCGTCGCCGCGCTCGTCCTCCTGCCATGCCCGGTCCTCGGTCAGTCGGCGGTCCAGCACTCGCTGATCCAGTCAGCGACCTTCTCCGCCGCGGCGCCAACCGTCCAGGCCATCGGTCTGCGCTTCGGCTACGGCGCCATCGATTTCGGCCACAAGCTCCGGGTGTCGGGCGACGAGTACGGCACCAGGGCCGACGTGAAGGCGTTCGGGGCGACGCTGGACTGGTATCCCGCCCGCTCCGCCCCGGCGCGGACCGGTTCGCGCCTCTCGGCCGGAACCCGCGTCGGCGGTGCGCTCGCCCCGCATGTCGGCCTCGGCTACGGCGGCGAGGTCCTCGGCGGGATGCTGCCGATCTCCTTTGACCTCGGCGCCGTCCTAAGGGGCAGGGAGGGCGGGCCCGCCATGGGGCTGGGACACTCGGGTGAACTGCGCGTCTACCCCGTCGTCCAGATCACGGTGGGCCTGCGCTTCTGAGCAAGTCGGCCAGTCCATTCGGGTGTCAAGGAATCGAGGGCCTCGCAGGGGGCGCTCCCCTACGAAGTCTGGCCTCGCCTCCTCCGGCCTCCGCTTGATCTGGCGGGCCCGAGGGTGCCTCATGCCGGACGCAGAGCATGGGGGAAGCGTGGCCGCTAAGACGCTCGACGTGCAGGCCAAGTTGGAGTTTGCCCGCGCTGGCGTAGCGGTGCTGCGCGCGCTGCGGATCACCGACCGGACTATGCAATACGGCGAGTTCGCCCGGGCCGTCGGACTCATCGCGTACGGGGAAGCCTGGCAGCCCTGGCACCGGCAGCAGGTCTCCGAGCTGCTCCGCATCATCGCCGCCGTGGAACGGCAGGCCAGGACGGCCACCGGAAGCGCCCCCCTGGAGTTCGAGCGCATCGTCAACTCCAAGGGGGAACCGGGCGCGGGCGTCGGGGGGACATCAAGGATCGTCACGGACTGAGGCGGCGGCGCTTGGCGGTAGCGGCTGGATCCATGCCGCGAAGCGGCGAGGGCAACCGGCCCGCCGCCCGCGCTTTGGACTTCCGCCATTCCGGCGACGAACTGGGACACCCCATGGCCACGCGGCGCGACCAACCGCCTCTCCCGGAGGTCGTGGTCCTCATCAACCCCTTCAGGGTGCCAGCGGACGAGCGGGAGCACTTCCTCGCCAACTGCGTGGCGACGATGGAGAGGCTGGAGCGGCAGGACGGTTTCCTCGGTGGCGGTCTGCACGAGTTGCTCCAGCCGGTGGGGCCGACGCCTTCGACTTCGTCAACGTCAGTTACTGGGCAAGCGCCGATACCTTCCGCGCAGGTATCGGCGCGACTAACCCCACCGGCATCTTCGGCGACCAGGTGGCGCGGCTAGAGACGCATACCGGCCGGTTGCGCGTCGGCAGTTCTCGAGCGCGGCGGCGTGCCCATGGGTGCACGGCGCAACCTCCTGGACGACATCCTTGAACCTGCCCGGTAAACCGTATTTGCCGAGGGGCTCCCCCTGAACATGATTTCCGTGAGTACCCCTTACAAAAAAGGGTAATACACGTCCCATGCGTATTGCTTATCTCGTCGACAGGTTTCCTTCGTTGTCGGAAACCTTCATCGCCCATGAAGTCATCGACATGATCGATGCGGGCGCGGACATCCGCGTGCTCTCCCTCGGAAGGCCGAAGGACAGCTTCGCTTTGCCAGAGCACGTGAAGGCGCTGGATATCGTGACCTACTTCCCATTTCCCCCGTCCAGTCGTCGCAAGAAACTTCGCGGCATGGCGATGGCAGGGTTGCGCATGATCCGTAGGGGGCAACTCAGGAGCCTGCGCCGATGCCTGTTCGACAGGGATAATGGTGGCTTTTCTCGTCACGAAATGCTGCTGCTCGCAGATGCGGTCAACGACCCTAGGTGGTGGCCCCAAATCATTCACTGCCACTTCGGAACCGTTGGCCGTCTGGCGGCGATGATGAAGCACAAGGGCCTAACGCGGGCAAAGATCACCACGACTCTGCATGGTTATGGCATCTCGAAGTACATGCGCCAGAACCCCGATGGCATCTACGACCTGCTAATCCGCGAGGCGGAGCACATCTTCACGGTCTGCGAGGTGTTCCTGAGCCGAATCCGGGCCCTCGGTGCCCCGAAGGAGAAGACGTCAGTCCTCCATATGGGGGTTGATTACGACGGCCTCATCGCCGGCGCCGCGCCGAGGCGGCGGCATGACTCTCTTCATTGGATCTCAGTCGGACGGATGACGGAGAAGAAGGGGCATGAATACGCGATTCGAGGCTTTGCCCAAGCACTGCGGGCCAACCCCAAGCTTCGGATGACCTTCAGCATTGTTGGAGATGGCCCGCTTTTGCCAAAGATGAAGGCCTTGGTTGAGCAGCTTGGCATGGAGCAGCACATCACGCTGCTGGGCGCGGTGCAACACGATGAAGTCCAGGCACTGCTGGCCCAGGCGGATGGGTTCATCCTGCACAGCGTCACGGCCGACGACGGCGACATGGAGGGCATTCCGGTCGCGCTGATGGAGGCTATGGCGCGGGGGCTTCCGGTGGTCACCACTCGCCACAGCGGCATCCCCGAGTTGGTGGAGCATGAGGTCACCGGCTTCCTAGTCGAGGAGCGGAACGAGGCTGCCTTGGCGAAGATCTTGGGCGATATCGGAACGCAGCGCCTGGATCTGTCGAAACTCGTCGAGGCTGCGTGGATGGCGGTCAAGCGCGACTTCAACCGCACGATACAGACGCAGCGACTCTATAGGTTTTTCGAGACAATTCTTGGGGCTCGTTTAGAAATCAACCAAACGCTTCGACCGAAAAATAGACTAGCTCCATCGAAAAGCGCAGCAGCACCGCTCCCTCAAGCAACGCCAAGGCAGCATTGAACTTTCCAAACCAGCCGTCCGAATAGCTCCAGAACGCGAGAAGGAGCCATGCAAACACGGCCTGATAGACGGAGGGCATTTGACCAAAGGGCGGGATGACGAATAGCCCGACGCCAGCCACTAGTGCAGTGACTCATTCGGATGATGCAGGCAGCCGGTCGAGCTTGGCGAGGATGGTACCGGCGGGCTTGGTCCAAACGAATGGGCTCGACGTGGCGTTGTGCTCGCGGATGTAGTGGGCGATGGCCTGCTCGAGATCGGCGACGGATTGGAACACTCCTCGTCGCAAGCGCCTTCGGCTCAGCGCTGAGAAGAAGCCCTAGACGGCATTGATCCAGGAGGCCGAGGTTGGCGTGAAATGGAACACCCAGCGCGGGTGCCGCTCCAGCCAGGCGCGCACCTTGGGATGCTTGTGGGTGGCGTAGTTGTCGGCGATGGCGTGGATCAGCTTGCCCGCGGGCACGGCGCGCTCCACGGCGTTAAGGAAGCGGACGAACTCCTGGTGCCGGTGCTGCGGCATGCAGCGGCCCAGCACGGTGCCATCCTGGACATTGAGCGCGGCGAACAGGGTGGTGACGCCGTTGCGCTTGTAGTCGTGGGTCATGGTGCCGCACTTGCCTGGCTTGAGCGGCAGGCCAGGCTGGGTGCGATCGAGCGCCTGGATCTGCGACTTCTCGTCGATGGACAGCACCACGGTGTGCATCGGCGGATCCATGTACAGGCCGACGATGTCCTCGACCTTCTCGGCGAAGGCCGGATCGTTGGAGCGCTTGAAGCTGCGCAGGCGGTGCGGCTGCAGCCGGTGGGTATCCCAGATGCGCTGCACTGAGCGCAGGCTGATGCCGCTGGCCTGCGCCATCGCCCGGCCGGTCCAGTGCGTGGCCTGACCCTGCGGCTCGGAGCAGGTGAGCGCCAGCACCTTCGCCACGGTTGCGGTCGGCACCGGCGCCCTGCCAGGTGGGCGGGTCTTGTCGCGCAGCAGGCCGTCCACACCGGCCAACGCGTAGCGCGCCTGCCAGCGCCATACCGCCGGTCGGCTTGCCGCAGCCTGACGGGCAATCTCAGCAACGGAGAGCCGGTCGGCGGACAGCAGGATGATCCGAGCACGTTGGACGTGCTTCTGCGGGCGGTTCCGGTCAGAGGTGATCGCCGCCAGTCGCGCACGATCACCAGCGTCGACAATGACGCATACTTCCTGGGCCATCTGCCCAGCTTGGCATGCCTCAGTAGGCGCGTGAATCGTCCGTCTGTGTCACTGCACTAGGCTGGTACCGTCAACTCGTCGCCTTCAGGCCGAGCGAGCTGGCAAGCTGAGGACGATGCGGGCAGGGACTTTAGGCTGCTACAGCAACCCTGCTGATCTCTGTCCACATCTCGAACGCCCGCACCCTTGCGGCTCGGTGTTCACTGGCGGAGACGTGGTCGCGGCGAAGATGGAAGAGGTTGGCGATCTGATCGTGGGCGGAGAGAAAGCGTTGTGCCTGCCGCGCTGACTTGAAGTGCTTCATCTGCCGCTCTCGTCGTCGCGTCGGCTGGTGTGAATTCTCGGCCCGGTTGTTCAGGCCTTTATGCTGGCGGTGCTCGACACCGGGCATCACCTCCCGCTTAGCCGCCCCATAACTCGGGAGCTTGTCGGTGATCATGACGCGGGGCGCCCGGCATTGCCGCTTCAACAACTTCCGCAGCAGGCGCTTCGCCGCCCTCTTGTCGCGCCGGCTCTGGACCAGCACGTCGAGCACCATCCCGGCCTGATCTACGGCACGCCACAGCCAGTGCTTTACCCCGGCGATCTTGATAGCCACCTCGTCGAGATGCCACTTGTCACCAGCACAGGGGAGTCTCCGCCGGATCTGGTTGGCGAACTCCTGGCTGAACTTGAGCGCCCACTGCCGCACCGTCTCGTGGCTGACCACGATGCCGCGTGCCGCCAGCATCTCCTCCACCATGCGCAGGCTGAGGGGGGGGGGAAGCGAAAATACAACCAAACCGCGTGGCTGATAACCTCAGCGGGAAACCGGAACCCGGCATAGAGGGGGCTGGCGGCTGACAATTTCATTCCGAGTATCTACCGGACCAAGGGCAAGCGGGTAACCCCTGCCAAGTTGACGGTGCCCGCTGATCGACTAGCGGTTCCACAAGCCTACAACGATACGCATTCTGGCGGCTGCGGTCCGCCCAGCGCATCAGCGATGGCGCAGTATCGCAATGGGCGCCGTGCCGTAACCGCATCGGCCAGCATAGTCGCGGCAGCACCGGCCAGGGCGCTGTCGAGACCCGCGATGCAGGGCAGCGCATCACGGCCAAAGGCGGCGCAGTATTGGTCTGTGGCCACCTCCAGCGTGCGATCCTGCATGGGCATGGTGGGGCAGCGCGGCATGGCATCCTCCTGTCTCGAGGCTTCCAGGTGACCGTGTAGCCGTCGCGCCGTTCATCCATTCCATGGATGCATGGCATCCAGGCTTCGTATTGGTGCTGAGCCGATGCGGGGATCATCTTCCGCCTCAAGCAAGGCCGGCTGGGCGTCACGCCCTGAACTGCTGGCCTCCGAGACGGAGAACCAAGCCATGTTCCGCACCACTGTATTTGCTTCGCTGATCGCCCTCGGTGCCGTGGGCGCTGCCCAGGCTCAGGATAGCGGCCCCCGCCTGGTGGGTGGCGGCGCCGATGGTGGCCCCCGCGTTGAGTACGTGACCCCGAGCCAGAATGTGGTCGGTGGCGGCTATGCCCGCATCACCGGCGAGAGCACCAACCGCAGCATCGCCTATTCGAGCCAGGCCACAGCGCAGCAGCAGAGCGGCAGTGTGGCCCAGCTGGTCGGTGGTGGCCGTGAGCAGACGCTGGTGTATGTCCCGGCGCAGGCTGCCAGCCCGACCCTCGCTAGCCAGTTTACCCGCCACGGCGGTTAGCCACACCACAAGCCAAGCTGGTGAGATTGCATGGGGCGCCTTTGGCGCCCTTTTGCATGTCCGGCAGCTTCATCATGTCCCATCTAGCATCGGCTGCGGCGGAGACCGACATCCACGGCATGAGCTTATCCCCTGACCAGATGCCGTCCCCAAAGCCGAAGATCTCGCCCGAAGAGCGCCGGCGCCGAACCGCCGACAGGCTGACCATGATCCGGCTGAAAATGGCTATCGGCCGTGAGCTGGAAGAGCGCGGCATCACCAGGCCCGCCGAGATCGGCGCCGCGCTCGGGATGCCGCCGGCCGAGGCGACCAAGCTGCTGACCCGGCATCAATGGCGCGAAGGCGCTGTCGAACAGCTGGAGGCCGCGGCGGCGCGGCTAGGGGTGCGAGTACCGGAACCAGCAAGTAGCGAGTGGCCAAGCTGACCAGCGCCGCCTAACGGCTCAGCATCGACCCGTGCACCCAGCCGAAGGGTTGGTCCTCACCCACCTGTAGCCAGCCCCCAGGTGCCTCGCCGAAGACCCGCAGCGTCGAGGCGCGCGGAACAATACGTACCACCGCCCCACCACCACCCGGTTGGTTGCGGATATTCACCGGATGGGTCGCAGTAGTAGTCACCATTGGCCCTGCAGCTACAGGGGGTGATGCAGGCCATGGTGACACTGGCACCGGTGAGCCGGCTATGACTGGAGCCGGCGTGTTAATCGGTGACGCTGCACGCTGTTGGGCAAGTGCCGCGTCAAGTGGCAACGGCGGCAAGGCGCGCGCCTGCAGGCGCTCTGTCGGCGGGCCGCCACCCTCAAAGCAGCGGTCAAGCATCTCGACAAAGACGCGACCTGCTTCTGAATTGGACATGCCGATCACCAGGTCCGTTCGCTCAGTCCTTCCCTCCTTTAGGGCGACGACTGCGACAAATGGGATAAAGGGATCGTTGGCCTCGCCGGTCGGATTGACCTGACCGCAAACAGCGATGGTGTTCGACACCTGCTGTTGCCAAACTTGCACCGCGCGCATTTGCATTTCACCCATCATGCGCAACCTGGCCCGTACCTGCGCTTCTGCAGCTTGGCGTGCGGCTGCAAGGACGGGTTCAGGACCAGACGTGTTCTTCGGCGGGTCATCGCAGGCCGTGAGCCCCGCCGCGATCAGTGCGAGGAAAGGCGCAATCAGCTTGCCCATTTGGAGTCCCTATCAGCGGACCAGCCTTCTAAGTCAGACGCGGCCTGGGACCAAAGCAAGCTCTCCTCAATGCGCCTGATCTGAAGCTCGGCCTTGCGGGGGTTAAGGGCCGCATCGGTCTGATCAACCTGATGGGCTGCGTTGTTGCCACTCCCTCGAGCGCTAGGGCCGGCTGCCTCAGACGATGGGCATGGTTATCAGAGAGTAGGCTGGAACCGTTTGAGGCTCCCACCGGTGGCGGGTTTGAGAGCCTTCTTGGGCGCTCCCCAGGTATGGCGTTGGGCGTGAGGTGCTACCCCAGCAACGGCATGTGGCTAACCTGCGGTAAGATACTCCACTGGTAGCTGCAACCAATAATATTGCATGAAACGCAATCTCATATTTATAGTTGTGTGGGGTGATTCTTATACAACCTCACTCCCTAAGGATCCCGCCTTGGCCCGCCCTCACCCGTGTCAGAGGGCGGGCTTCTTTTTAAGCCCACACCGGCCCGCTGGGGTTAGGGCGGGCCGGGGAAGAGGGTCATGCTGCAGCTATGCCATCCGGCTCCCGGTCGAGGCTGCCGCCATCATCTTCGCCAGCCGTGCCGTCGCAGCCTTCGTCTCCTCTTTCACTCTCGCCCCCGCCAACCGCGCCGTTGCGGCCTCGGCGATAGCGCCAAACTGCCCGGTGATCTCGGCCAACGACATGCGGGGATAGGCCTCCTGACAGATGCGCACGTAAGCCCGCATCACGCGCTCCAAGGTGGCTGCCTGCTGCTTCCTGGATAGGCCGGTCAGGGTATTGGTCAGCAAGGTAACGGGATCGACGGGATCAGTGAGCATCGGAGCCACGCCACTGCCGTAACGGTGCCGCCTTCTTGGTCCGCGTGCCGCACAAGACGCGGAGGCATTGCCAAGTTGTTGGGTTGATGGACACGTTTGACCGCGCAGCATGACACCCGTCGTGCTTACGCGGTCATCTGGAAGCACGTCTCCTGCTGCCAGATCCGGAAGGCCTTGGCGCGGACATCACGGTACTCAGCAGCGGTCATCAGATGCCGCCGCGGACGGAAGTGGCCATAGATTATCGCGTGGGATGACAGGAAGCGCTGGGCCTGCTCCGGCGGCTTGAACCGCTGCATCTGGCGCTCTCGACGTCGCGTCGGCCTATGAGAGTTCTCGGCACGGTTGTTCAGGTAGCGACTGGTTTGGTGCTTCACCTCGGGCAGGATATCGCGTTGTGCAACGCCGTAGCTGCGCAGGCCGTCGGTGACGATGCGCCGAGGCTTGTATTTGAGCCCAGCCAACAACCGCTTGAAGAACCGCTTTGCGGCACTGGCATTTCGCCGGTCCTGAACCAGGATGTCGAGCACGACGCCATGCTGATCCACCGCACGCCAAAGGTAGTGCAGTTCGCCATTGATCTTCAGGAACACCTCATCGAGATGCCATGTATCGCCCGGCTTGGGCCGACGGCGGCGGAGCTTGCGGGCGAAATCAGCGCCAAACTTGAGGCACCACTGCCGTATGCTCTCGTGGGTGACCGTGATGCCCCGCTCGGCCAAGAGCAGTTCAACGTCTCGGAAACTCAGGCCGAAGACGTGGTACAGCCAGATCGCGCGGCTGATGATCTCAATCGGGAAGCGGTATCCGGGATAGGTGGCGAACTCGGACGTCATACCGCCAGCATGCCCCAGCCACTTCATTCCGGCCACAGACCACGAAGTTGGCAATGCCCACACAGTTCATCCCCGGCCCCCGTTCCCTCGTCCCGGAAGCCTATCAGCCCTGCTCAAGCCGGCCAAACGGCTCTACTGACGCGAAATCTGACAAAACCGCCTCAGCCCACCCAAAGCCACCCAAGCCGGCGACCGGTGCAACAAGGTCTCCCAGCTACATAACGCTAGAGACGATAGGCGTCGTGAGCAATACTGCCTCTGTCAGCCTGTCCGCTGCCGCTGCTTGGTAGGGCGGCGTCACAATCGACCTTCTGCACGCGGCAAAGGGCTCAACATGGATAATGCCGGACAAGAGGCCGCCTACAGGTGGCATGCAGTTCGGAAATGGGCAGGATTATTGGGATTATCGCTCCTCACTCTCACCTTGAGCTTTTGGCTCACGTGGCGAGCAGCCGAGGAGTACAACGCTGCATTGCGAACCGCGCTTTATATGGCGCACGAGATAGAAGTCACGCAGCGGCAAGCGCTTGAGGCGACGCAGTGGCAAGCCGAAGCGTGGGAGGAGGTAGCGCAACGCGAGGCTATAGCGCAGAGGACTGCAGGATTCGCAGCAGAAATTCGGCGGTCCGCAGCGCGAGCGTTGGAGTTGACGGTGGCAGGACGAGGGAGGAGATCGGAACCAGGGAGGAAGCTGAGGGCGCGGGTAGGAGCAGAGCTGTCCAGAGCATCTAGCCAGGCGGCACATGCGGCCACTCAGCTGGAGACAGCGGCACAAGAAGAACTGAAAGCAGCACGGCGAAAAGCTGAGTTGCGAGAGGCCGTAGCGCGCCGAGAGATAGAGGTGTGGCGAGAGACTGCCTTGAAGCACGCTGAGACGCGGTCACTAGACCCACGCAACGACCGAGGTGAGACTCTTCCGAGCATACTTACTGTGATTGCGGTTTCCGGCGCCCTTGTAAGTTGTACATTTATCGTATTGAACGCCCTCGTCGGGTGGCGTGCAGAGAGGCGGCGAGCTCAGGAGGTCCAGTTTAAAACTCAGCAACTTAACATCAGGTGCAGAAGCTAGAGGGTGTTATGGACCATTGCTGTAGTATTCGTCAGCATGAGGGATGCAGTCTGCCCGCAAGCCATACCCGTCTGATGTCTCCGATGAAGAATGGGCGCTGATCGCGTCCTATTTGGTTCTCTTGCGTGAGGATGCAAGCCAGCGACTGTACTCGCTCCGTGAGCTGTTCAACGGCCTGCGCTACGTCATCCGGAACGGCATTCCTTGGCGCGCCATGCCCAATGACCTGCCGCCCTGGGCGGCGGTCTACCAGCAGGCCCAACGCTGGCTGGCCGCTGGCGTGTTCGAAGCCCTGGCCAGCGACCTCCGCGCCATCCTCCGCCTGGCCGCCGGCCGCAAGGCCGAGCCGAGTGCCGCCATCCTCGACAGCCGCACCCTGCGCTCGACGCCCGAGAGCGGCGAGCGCGCCGGGTATGACGGCGCCAAACGCGAGCGCGGCTCCAAGCTGCACCTCGCCGTCGATACGCTCGGGCATCTGCTGGCCCTGCACGTCACCCCAGCCAACGCCGAGGATCGCGGCCAGGTCGAGCAACTCGCGCAGGCCGTGCAGTCAGAGACCGGCGGCAGCGTCGACCTCGCCTATGTCGATGCGGGCTACACCGGCGAACGCGCCGCTAACGCCGCCCGCCAGCACGGCATCGAACTCGAGGTCGTCAAGCTGCCCGAAGCCAAACGCGGCTTCGTCCTCCTGCCTCGCAGATAGGTGGTCGAGCACTCCTTCGCCTGGACGACGCGCTTCCGCCGCCTCGTCAAAGACTACGAGCGCTACGCCAGCACGCTCGCCGATTTCCACCTCGTCGCCTTCGTCTGCCTCATGCTCAAGCAAGTCGCTCTACCGGCAGCAGGTACCTAACAAGCTCTAGGGGGCCAAACGGGCAGCGTGGCGCGAGGCCCGATAGCACCTCCAGCGGCTGCTTTCCCCCCCTGTACCTTGCGTCAGGGAGGAGGAGGGACGCACCATGGAGCGCAGTTCTTATCGACCCCAGGCCTTGCGCAGCGCCTCAGCGGGGGAAGGCTTGTTGGCCAAGCAAGCTTGGCCCATGGCCAGCGCTGCCTCCCGGGTTGTGGCGATGGCCAAGTGGCCACCGCGGTGGACGAACACCGCCCCCGGAATACCACACGCCTTCTCGAGGGCAGCATCCTGCAGGCCGCGCCAAGCTTCGGGCATGTCGAGGCGGTTCCTGAGACTGCCCTTCTCGGCCGGCATCGCTTGTAGCTTCCAGCGGCCGTCCGGCTCCGGGCTCATCACGTAAAGGATGGGCATGGCCAGTTCGAAGGCCGTTCGCTGCCATGGCATGCCGCGCGGTAACTCCAACAAATCGGGGTGGAGGCCGCTAATCCCTGATCGGCAATCCTCCCAGGCCTGCGCTACGGCCCGGTAGGCAAAGGCGGCGCCGCGTTCCTTCTCGACGTGCTGCTCCAATGCCACGGCGACCATCTGGCTGGCCCGCAGGAACCCGGCAAGTTGCCGCGCCTCGAACGCGGCGGGGTCGGATTGGCTCGGCTCATCCCAGGCGCTGTTGAAAGCATCTACCATCGCGGTGAGGTCGGTGGGAGCGGCGCGCTCGACGCCATTGTCCACAAGATCGACATGGCGCACGAACTTGTAACGGACATTTTCGGCTATGCGGGCCACCACTTCGTCTGCGACCTCCTGGAAACCCGACTTCGCCAGGGTATTGCGCACATAGAGCTGCCCCAGGCTCAGGCCATTGCCCAGGTTGTCGGTGCGCCACACCAAACCTGCCGAGCTCAACGGGTCGCCATTCGGCGCTTTGGGTGCGCCAGGTTGGTGATGGTCAAAGCGCCAGCGGGCCTCGTCGGCAGTGCCGCCGACATCCCAGACGATGTCGGCAGCCTCCAGGGCAGCGCGTTCGCGGGTGCGGACCAGCACGTGCGTGCCATCATCTGCACCGAGCCCCAGGGCGCCGGTCAGGACGACATAGGCGAGGCAGTCATCGGCGTGGAAAGTGCCACTGTGAGTGGCCAGTCGCAGAGGTCGATCAGTGGGAAGCATGGGCCTTATCTACACACATGGGCCCAATGGCAACTGCAGCGGCATGGGAGCTCCGCATAGGACCTGCCGAACCTCTTACCATAGCGCCTGCCGCTGCAATCACCGTCGTCTACCCTGGCTCAAGTACCGGGAGCCAAGGCAAATGCATCACCAGTGATAAGCGGGGAGATTATCGCAGGTGAAACAGCGCTGCCGCAATCGGCCTGCAAGCAAAAAAGGCTGTTCCTGGGAGGGGACGGCGGCCCTAAGTTCAAACTGTATGGAGCATTCAACCTGTAACTCACCCCTTGTGGTTGAGTTTTTGATTATTCCTCAAGAGAAGCGGCCGCTTTATCAACTCGAAGTGGTATACGTTGCGAGGCAAGAGAACGCCCGCCCCTCGATAGCAAGGAGTGGGCGCAAGTTATGGGACTAATCACAGGGTGAGGCCGTCCAGAGCCTCACATCCTACAACTCACGATAACTCATTGCGTTTCATGCACCCGTTTAAGTTGCAATTGGGCGCAATGGTATCGTGTTGAACCTCAGCGGCCGCCGCCGTGGTCAAATCCAACAAGAGCGGTTTGGTCGCGTTTGTTAACGAACATCCAACCTTCTACTGACAAAAAGAAGCCTTATCCTGTCTGCAAACTTACCTCGCCGGCTTCGTCGGCGAGGTCCTTTTGCTGCTTGTGCTCGCGATTACAAAGCGATCAAACTCACAATGAGACACCAACTCATTGGTTATTAGTGCCTCGTTAATACGAGATCGTTATCACAAGTCTGATCAAACTGCGGGCTCACGCCTGCAATGGCAGACGGGATGACAATGACCTTCCTCAGCAAAATGAGTGTCCGCACCAAGCTCATGAGCGCCTTCGGAGCTCTCTTCCTGGTCCTTACAGGCCTAGGTGCGAGTTCTGTGCAGCAGATCTGGCAGATGGATGCCGTCGCCAGCGACATGGTCGATAACTGGATGCCCTCCATCGACTCCCTGGGTCGGGTGACTGCGGCTATTGGCCGCCACCGCTCTGCTGTTGCGAGTATGGTGCTCGCTGAGGATGCTCAGGTGCTTCAGGCTGCCAAGCAGCGTCATGATCGAGCGACAGAAGCGTTCAATACGTCTTGGCGCGTTTATGAGCCGCTGATCACGCCTGGAGAAGAACGGCAGCATGCAGATGCAATGCGATCCGCATGGTTGGAGTACAAAGGCATTGCTGATCAGGTAATCGCCGAAACGATGGCCGGCAATCGTTCGGGCGCCAACTCTCGTTTCATCACCACCATCCCACCTTATACTCGGGCGCTTGAAGCAGCCGACAAAGGCTTGAACTTCAACACGCAGATGGGACAGGTCGCAGCCGTTGCTGCCCACGCGGCATCTGCGCGCGCGGTGTGGGTAATTAGCGTTGTCACCATGTTCGCCGCCGCCATGACGCTGGCCTCGGTGCTTTGGTTGAATGCGAGCATCATCAAGCGCATTGCCCGGCTGGCCGGGGTGATGCGCCAGCTGGCCAAGCGCGATTATGCCTTCGACCTTCCTTGTGTGACGATGCCCGACGAAATTGGCGACATGGCTCGTGCAGTGCAGGAGTGCCGCGCGGGGCTGCAGGAGGCCGACCGGCTGGCGGCGGAGCAGGCGCGGCTGCAAGAGATCGAGACCCGGCGTGCGGCCCATCTGGCGGACCTGACGCGCGGGTTTGAGGGAGCGGTGGGGCAGCTGTCCAGCACCCTGGCCTCGGCGGCGACGGAGCTGCAGGCGACCTCGGCGGTGATGTCGGGCAGTGCCGGCCAGGCCAGCGCCCAGGCGGGGGCGGTGGCGGTGGCCGCCGAGCAGGCCAGCGGCAACGTGCAGACCGTGGCAGCCGCCGCCGAGGAGCTCTCGGCCTCGGTCTCCGAGATCTCCCGCCAGGTGGCGCAGTCGGCCAAGGTGGCCGGCCGTGCGGCGGACGACGCCCGGCGGACGGACGCCACCGTGCGCGAGCTCGCCGACGGCGCCCAGCGGATCGGCGAGGTGGTGCGGCTGATCAGCGACATCGCCAGCCAAACCAACCTGCTGGCGCTGAACGCCACGATCGAGGCGGCGCGCGCCGGCGATGCCGGCAAGGGCTTTGCCGTGGTCGCCTCCGAGGTCAAGGCGCTGGCCGGGCAGACCGCCAAGGCCACCGAGGAGATCTCGGTCCAGGTCGGCCAGATCCAGACCGCCACCCGCGACGCGGTGGCCGCCATCCAGGGCATCGCCAGCACCATCGGCGAGGTCAACCAGATCGCCGGCGCCATCGCCGCCGCCGTCGAGGAGCAGGGCTCGGCCACCCAGGAGATCGCCCGCAACGTCCAGCAGGCCGCCGCCGGCACCCAGGAGGTCACCCGCAACATCGGCGGCGTCAGCCGCGCCTCGGCCGAGACCGGCGAGGCTGCCGGTCACGTCCTCCAGGCCGCCGGGGAGGTGTCCCGCCAGTCCGAGCGCCTCGGCGCCGAGGTCACCACCTTCCTCCAGGGCGTCAAGGCCGCCTAAACACCACCCAGAGCGAAGGTACCCAAAAGTCTGCGCTATGCCTCAGTGTTCAGGAATGAGCAATGAGTTCACGGTAAAGAGAGGTTAGTGTTTCCTCCCTGTTTCAAACTCACCCCGCCGGGTCACTCGGCGGGGTTTCTTTTTTCCATGTTTCTGCAGCACCGCGCCTACGAGAGGTCGCGTCCGACATCTGTAGCCCCAGCCGCATAGCTGCAGCCTTCAGCGGTTCTTTCAGCGCTCGCGCCAACCGGACGACGCGAGATGATGGCTGGTATCGGCTACGCCATTTGCAGAATAGCGAGCGCAGTAGTGGCGCGACGGCGGTGAAGCAGACGACGGCGGTTGGCGGTGACGTGCTGTTTATGGCGGGTCTGGAGGCGGAGGAAGTTGCGGAGCTCCTCATAGCTTCAGCAGAAGCGCTCCGCTGACGCGTAGCCTTTGAAGCCCCGCATACACTGAATGCGGCTTTTCACGCCGCGGTGGTCTTGCTCCAGTCCGTTGTTTTTGAAGGCGCTGGCCCGGTGTACGACACGCCGACCAAGCGTTGATCTAATCGCACGCGGGTAGGGGCCGTGCCCGTCCGTGGTAACCTGGTCAGGGACTTGGCCAGTGACCGACTCTGCCGAGCGGAAAAAGGCCTGGGCCGCTGCCATGTCGCGGTGCTCGTTCAGCATGGTATCGACAAGGTTCCCGTCGCGGTCCCTCTCTGTCAGGGAAGTTGTCCGGCGCTTTGAGATGATCTTTCATTTTCGGAGGGGCGGGACGCAGGGATGATACCAACCTGATTTGGGACTGACTCTCTTGCGTCTTTCGGGCCGTGGATCGGCTGATTCGATGAGCCAAGTAATGGTTCGCTGGGGAGGGCAGTATGGCAACGGCAATGGCGGTGACCCGGGATGAGCTGACGCCGGCGCAGCTGCGGGCGGCAGCCCGTGCGAGTGAGGATCCCGCCCAGGTTCGGCGATTGCTGGCGGTTGCGCTGGTCCTGGAGAATGTGCCGCGGCAGCAGGCGGCGGAGCAGTGCGGCATTGATCGGCAGACCCTGCGGGACTGGGTTCACCGCTACAATGAGGGTGGTGTTGCTGGCTTGCAGTCGCGCCCCATCCCTGGCCGTGCGCCACTGCTGACGCCCGAGCAGAAAGCTGAGCTGAAGGCCCTCGTTGTGGCAGGGCCGGACGCGGAGCGGGACAAGGTGGTGCGGTGGCGTTGCGCCGACCTGCGCGCTGAGGTCGCCCGTCGGTTTGGGGTCGAGGTGCGTGAGGGCACGATAGGCGGATGGCTGCACCAGCTTGGTCTGACGCGGCTGCAGCCACGACCATACCACCCCAAGAAGGACGCTGTGGCGCAGGAGACGTTTAAAAAAACTAGGTCGGCAAAGTTAGCTGGCAGGCGAGTTGTTCGAGAGTGGCCAATTAGGCCTGTGGGTTGCGCCGGAACTGGGTCCGCAGCGTCCGTGCATGGCGGCGTTGTTCAAGACAGTGGCGGAGTGCGCTCCAGTTCTGGGCCGTACGATGCTGCTGAGGGAGCCACCGTATGCCGAGACGCAAACAACCCCACATGTCGGATGAGTTGCTGAACCAGCTCCTGGCCGGGTCTGACGCCCGGGCCGCCCTGGCCGACGGCGGGTTACTGGACGGGCTCAAGAAGGCGCTCGCGGAACGGGCGCTGAACGCCGAGCTGGACCACCACCTCGAGGGTGGCGAGCCGGATGGCCGGGCCAACAGCCGCAACGGCTATGGCAGCAAGACGGTGCTGACCGGCACCGGCCGGCTGGATCTGCAGGTGCCGCGGGACCGGCTGTCGACCTTCGACCCGCAGCTGATTGCCAAGTATCAGCGCCGCTTTCCCGGCTTCGACGACAAGATCGTGTCGATGTATGCCCGGGGCATGAGCACCCGCGAGATCCAGGGCACCTGCGCGAGCTCTACGGCATCGAGGTCTCACCCGACCTGGTCAGCGCGGTCACCGACGCCGTCCTCGATGAAGTGGCCGAATGGCAGGACCGCCCGCTCGAGGCGTTGTACCCGCTGGTGTTCCTCGACGCGCTCCGGGTCAAGGTCCGCGACGAGGGCACCGTTCGGAATAAAGCCGTCTATGTTGCCCTTGGCGTCCGCCCGGACGGCACCAAGGAGGTGCTGGGGCTGTGGATCGAGCAGACCGAGGGTGGCAAGTTCTGGCTGCGCGTCATGAACGAGCTCCGGGACCGCGGCATCGAGGACATCCTCATCGCCGTCGTCGACGGCCTGAAGGGCTTCCCCGAGGCGATCGCCGCCGTGTTCCCGCGGACCCAGGTGCAGGCCTGCATTGTCCACCTGCTGCGCACCTCGCTGGACTACGTCTCCTACAAGGACCGCCGCGCTGTTGCTGCAGCCCTGCGGGAAGTCTACCGGGCGCGCAACGCCGATGCTGGGCAGGCTGCCCTCGAAGCCTTCGACGCAAGGCCAGTGGGGCCGCAAATACCCCGTCATCGGCCAAACCTGGCGACGGCACTGGCCGGAGGTGATCCCGTTCTATGCCTTTCCCGCCGATGTGCGGCGGATCATCTACACAACGAACTCCATAGAAGCCTTGCATGCCAAGCTGCGACGCGCAGTTCGCGCCCGCGGCCACTTCCCGACCGACGAGGCCGCGCTGAAGCTGCTGTGCTTGGTGTTGCGGCTCACTGCCAAGGAATGGAAGATGCCACAGAAAGAGTGGACCGCCGCCAAGGCCCAGTTCGCCATCCTCTTCGAGGACCGCTTTGCCATCACCTGATCATCGCGGCCCTACACAGAATTCCTGACAGTCCCCCAGGCTGTCCGCCACCGCCTTCAGCCGTCGCTTGAGCTTCAGCCCAGGGGCGGCGAGCGGGGTGCGCCCGTCATCCGTGATGGCGCTGCGTACGGCCGCGCAGTAACCCAGCACCAGCTCAGCCTTACCATCCTGGCGTCCCCCCACCGTGCGCTCGATCCGGCGTACCCCACGCACCCCCTTCTTGAGTTCCTTCTTGGCATGCCGGTCCGCCTCGTAGACCGGGTTCGCCGCTTCCCGCAGGAAGTGAAACTGGCAGAGCTGGTGCGGCACGCCGGGCAGAGCCCATTCCACCGGCCGCCGGATCGAGGTCTGCCCGTCGCTAACCACACCCTCCACCGGTACCCCGATCGCTTTCGCCACCTCGGCGAGCAAGGACGCCAGGTCCTCGGCCGTGCCCGACAACAGGCTGCCCGCCAACAGCACCTCGCCCGAGAGGCACTCGCGCACCACCCACAGCACCTCATGGCCGACGTCTAGCTGCATGCCGTCCAGGGCCAGGATGGCCCGCCCTTGCCTGGTCAGAATCCGGCGCAGTCGCCGGGTGTCTGTCAGCGAGGTGGCCAGCAACTCGTCATAACGGTCCAGCAGATTGGTCACGCTCCGCCCGGCAATCTCCACCCCACGCCCCCGCAGGGCGGCATGGATCTCCGGCACGATGCGGTGATCCCGGTGACGCAGCACTCCCACCAGCGCCACCACGTCCAGGCCGAACTCATGCTGGGGGAGTGCCATCGCGCCCTCCGCCTCGGGCCGGTACGCCAGGCGATGACGTGCACAGCCCTCATGCTCGCAGCGGCGGATCTTCAGCCGCCGCCGCACCGACCCAGACAGCGTCACCAGGGTCCCGCGGTTCTCGTAACGCAATCGCATGTGGCCGCCGCAACCGCATGATCCGGAACAGGGGTAGGGCTCAATGCGCCCACTACGCTGACCCGTGCAACAAAGCGACAGCAGATGGCAGGTCGATCCTACGCATACTATGACGATGGTTGCAAGCGCTGAATAATCCCAAACAGTTGAATGTAAGGGAATAGTTTGGCGTTCTTCGCGTCGTCATCTCTCGCTACCGTGTAAGGGTTGGTCAGCAACGGAGGTAACATGTCCAGTTCTCTTGGTGCCGATATACCTGAGAACACACAGGTTTCCGTCACAGGAAGGCACCTCGATGTCGGAGAGACTTTGAAAGGCCACGTCGAGGCAGAGATGCGGGCGCTGGCAGCGAAGTATTTCCAACGTGCCGCGGACGCAATCGTCATCTTCTCTCGTGCAGCCAAAGGCAACGGCTTCTGCTGCAACATCCGTTTCCATGTCGCCGGGGACATAGACTTCGACGGGCGCGGATCCCACAAGGACGCCCACGCCGCGCTCTCGCTGGCGGTCGAGCACGTAGCCAAGCAACTCCGCCGCACCAAACGGGCATGGCGCGAGGACAAGCCCGCCAACTTCGATAAAGACAACCTTTTTAAGATGCATGGCGAGCGGGTCGCGGAGCCTGACGACGCACTCGGCATGCTCGAAGCTGTGGACGACGAGGACTTCGGCAATGTGTTCCTGCCCAAGCCCTCTGCGGTGACGCCTCCAGAGCACGCCGAACTGCCACTCGCGGCGGTGTAACTTTCACTAGCCCGCGGGAATGCCCCGCGGGCGTCCCACCAATCGCGGGGAGCAATATGGGTGGAACGACGGCATCCGAGAGCCCTGACGCCACGGCACCCGCGCCGCATAGGAGGCCCGGGGTGGATCCGGTGCCGGTCTGGGACAGCTTCATGGGCGGTCTGCTAGCCACGGTTGAGGCGGTCATGATCCGCCGGGCGGAGGCGGGCAGGTGCATGCAGGACGCGGACGTGGCCTTAAAGGCACAACGGAAATGCGACGGCGCGTGCTGGACCGACTGCTGTCCTCTGCCGTCGGACTGGCGGTGGTCATGCGTCATCTCGGGGCTGCGGCCGAGAACAAAGAGGAACCATCTTCCTAAAGCAAACTCCAAACGATCAGAGTCATTGGGGATTCCCCTAGACCTCGAAGGCTGATTCATCCTGTTGGCTAGGCACAATGCACCCTGCAATGCACGTCGTTGGCGAAAATCAGGAGTTCCGACAGGTTAGGCCGGGATAATTTGAACGGTAATAGTCGGGGGAATGAACAAATGGCCGAGCGCCTGACCAAGGCGGCGACGCGGAACATCTTTTACGGCGGTCTGGCCTTCTTCCTGGTCACCTTCGTTACGTCGACCATTCACACGCATTTCTGCATAGCAGGCACGAGCGCGCCTGTCTCCGCTGTGTCCGACGGCATCGTGCGTAGCAAGGAGGTCCTGAAACCGTTGGGTGCCCGCTGCAGTATTGGCTCAGTGAAGCTTCGGCTTGGCACGCCAAGTCCGGCGTCGCAATCATGAAACTGGATGGATCTTGAAAGCTACTGATTGGCGGCGCAGCTGCCGAGCGGCATGGGCATGTCGGTCGTGGCTACGCTAGGTGCCGAGCACTCCTTGCTCAAAGGAAGGTCAATGACCGTAGCCGAGCGCAAAACCATGCACCGCCTGACGCTGCGCGCCCGCATGGCGCTCCTCGTCCTAGCCGGAGTGGTTCCGCTCAGCGCTTATGACCTGGGCGTCGTGTACCTGGGCTACGCCCGCGAGCGCGAGCGGGCGAGTTCGCAAGCGCTCGACCTCGCCCGCGCCATCAGCGGCGCAGTTGAGGCGGAATTGCGGGCCAGCACGGCGGCGCTGGGGGTGCTCGCGCTGTCGCGCGCCCTCAGGGCTGGCGACCTTGCAACCTTCCGCGAGCAGGCTGAGGACGTCGTCGCCAGCGAGTTGCCCGGAGCTACCGTGCTCCTGCGGCGCGGGGACGGGCAGCAGCTCATGAACACGGCGCTGCCGCTCGGCGAGGCGCTCCCCCGGCAGGTCTGGGAGACGCCGCAGCACGCCCCCGCCGCGGGTGGACCTTCCGTCTCGGACGTTTACTTCGGGCCGGTGCTCCGTCGCCCCGTCGTCGCCATCAAGGTGCCCGTCAGGCGCATCGGTGGGCAGCCCGACCGGCATTGTCACATTGTTTGACGACCGGGCGCGTTTGACCGCAAAACGGAGCTTGCGTGATCTCACGCTGCCGTCTGGGCACACGTCTCCTGCCGCCAGATCTGGAATGCCTTGTCGCGCGAACGGTGGTACTGTTCGGCGGCCATCAGGTGCCGCCGCGGATGGAAGTGACCATAGATCATCGCGTGCGCCGAGAGGAACCGCTGAGCTTGTTCTGGTGACTTGAAGCGCTGCATCTGGCGTTCTCGACGTCGCGTTGGGCGGTGGGAATTCTCGGCACGATTGTTCAGGTAGCGGCTGGTCCGATGCTTCACACCGGGCAGAACCTCGCGCTGGGCGACCCCATAGCTGCGGAGCCCATCCGTGACGATCTTGCGGGGCTTGTACTTCAGGCCGGCCAGCAGGCGTTTGAAGAAGCGTTTGGCGGCTGTGGCATTGCGCCTTTCCTGCACGAGGATGTCGAGCACCACACCGTGCTGGTCGACCGCGCGCCAGAGGTAGAAGAGCTCGCCGTTGATCTTCAGGTACACCTCATCCATGTGCCAGGTGTCGCCCGGCCTCGGCCGGCGCTTGCGCAGTTTGGCCGCGAACTCGGTACCGAAGCTGAGGCACCAACGGCGGATACTCTCGTAGCTGACCACCAAGCCGCGCTCAGCCAGGATCAGCTCGATGTCGCGCAGGCTCAGGCTGAACAGGTGATAGAGCCAGATGGCATGGTGGATGACCTCGGCCGGAAAGCGGTAGCCGGGGTAGGTGGTGGGCTCGGTCGACATCCGGCCAGCTTGGCCCAGTCAGTTCATTCCGCCCAGAGCCCAACGACTTGACAATGCCCGTCGAGCCCATTCGTCTGGACCAAGCCCGCCGACCGCATCCTCGCCAAGCTCGCGCGGCTGCCTCCACCGTCCGAATGAGTCACCGCACTAGCCAACCGCACCGCCATGGCGACGCTTGCCATCGTGTTTCCCAATACCTGCTGCAAGATCGGCAAGACGACCTCCGTCGCCTCTGTCCGCTGCTGCCTGAACGAGGAGGCAAGGCGCGCAATGCCGCCTACCCGGCTGAGCGGCCGCGGAGCATCTCGTGCTGAGACCGGGCAACGACACCGACTTCCAAGCGATTGAGGACGACATCCTGGGGCTGAACCAGCGCTTTCGGATCGTCAGTGTCGGCTACGGCCCTTGGCAGTCGCCGCAGCTGGCGCAGCGGCTACGGGCACAGGACGTTGAGATGGTGGAGTTCCGCTCGACCACGGCGAACTTCTCGCCGGCGATCATTGAGCTGGGCGCTGCCATGCGCTCCGGTCGGCTTCAGCATGACGGCAACCGGTGCTGGAGTGGTGCATCGGCAACGTGGTCGGCAAGCCCGATCGCCGGGGCAACCTTTACCCGACCAAGGCACGACCGGAGCAGAAGATCGACGCGGCCGTGGCGCTCATTATGGCGGTCGGGCGGTCGATGGTCGAGCCCGAGCAGTTCACCAGCATCTTCGAGCGGGCGGAGTTGTGGCCGGCGTGAGCGAGGCGCAAAGGTCTCGCAACCCTCAACATTCTGCTGCACTCACTTGCAGCAATGTGCTCATGCTCTTCAGCATCAAATATTGATTACTATCCGTTACGAACGAATGCAAGCTGGCGGTGAGAATGCTCATGCGGTCGTTCTGGAAGGTGTCCACAAGTTCCGCCCGTGCTCGAGCGTAAGCCACTTTGCGTAACCAAGTAGAGCAGCTCATTGCTGCCGTCCGTCTAAAGCACTTGTTCAGATTAACGTGAGAGTTACGGGCGGCGCTCTGCGTCAACCCATGCGATAGCATAGAGTATGGGTAGGCTCCGGCAGGTATTGAGTCGCGGTGCCGGGAGGGAACACCATGGCCAACAAAAGCGAGCGAAACGCCTCGACGGCCCACGGACACGCCAAGTCCCACGGCAACGGACATAGCAAAGGGCACGGCAACGGCCATTCGGATGATCACGCACTGCGAGCATCTTTTGTCTTCGCCGCTGACGATGGCAGTCACGGGACCGAGCCTTGGGTGACCAACGGCACTGAGGCTGGGACGCATCTCCTGCTGGACATCAATCCAGGTTTTGACGGTAGCGGCTTCTACTTCGCCAGCCCCTTCATTTCTGGGTCCACCCCCTTCGTACCGACCTCCGGCGGACGGTTCGTGTTCGAAGCCAATGATGGCACGCACGGCAATGAGCTGTGGGTCACCAACGGAACCGCCAACGGAACCCAACTGCTTGCTGACTTGGCGCCTGGTTCGGACAGTTCCTTTCCATTCCTGTTCGCTCCGCTTGGCGACGGGCTTGTGCTGTTCGGGACGACGGGCGGTGGTGACCCTGAGATGGGCACGCGTTACTGGATTACCGATGGCACCGCCGACGGCACGCGGGAGGCGCCGCAGTTCGAATCTGGAACCCGTTTCCTTGGTACCGGCGATTTCACTCCGCTCGGAGACGGGCGGGTGCTGTTCGTCCGCGCATCTGAGCTGCGCATCGCCACGGTGGACGATCCGGGTAGCGATCTCGTCCTCAGTTTTTCCCAGAACCAGTTTAACGCGGCTTTGGGCTATGTGACACCGCTTGACGACGGGCGGGCGCTGTTCCGTGCGGACGACGGCACCCATGGCATCGAGCCATGGATCACTGACGGCACGGTCGACGGTACGTACCAGATCGCTGACATAAACCCGGGCAGCGAGGGAAGCTTTGTCGCGGGCTTCGTTGGAATTGGCGACGGGTTGGCGCTTTTCAGCGCCTTTGACTTTGCGCACGGCCGCGAGTTGTGGATCACCGATGGGACCAAGGCCGGAACGCACCTGGTGACCGATATCAACCCGGGCATCGGCAGCAATTCCTTGCTCGATCTCGTCCCGATCGGTGGTGGGCGCCTGCTTTTCTCCGCCAGTGATGGAGTGCACGGCGATGAGCTGTGGGTGACCGACGGCAGCGAGGCAGGCACCATGATGCTGCGAGACATATACCCCGGCCCGGTCCAGGCCGGCGGCCCAGGAGTCCCTTCGCTTGGCAGCAGCTTCCCAAGCAACATCACGCCGCTCGGAGATGGCCGGGCACTGTTCAGCGCCGTCGATCCGGAGCATGGGCAGGAGCTGTGGGTGAGCGATGGCACCCCCGCCGGGACGCGCATGGTCGCCGATCTCTTCCCTGGCCTGGGCAGCAGCTCGCCCTCGGGGATTGGAGCACTCGGTCGCGGGTTGGCCGCCTTTTCGGCGGATGACGGCACGACCGGGCGCGAGCCGTGGATTACCGACGGTACCGAAGACGGCACGTACAGACTTGCCGATATCAATTCCGGAACGACTGGCAGCGGCGCCTCGGGCTACACGCCGCTGGCCGATCAGGCGCCGATCTGTTGAAGCGCGCCAATCCGGGGGCCCTTCGGGATCGCAGGTGAGGATCGTAGAGGTGCCGAAGTGCGACGCATGCCTCGACAGCGGCTAACTCGCTGCCATGCGTCGCCCGCCAAACGGCCTCGCAAGCGCTCTGCCCAATGGCGTATGCGTCTATGCTCTGCGGCTGCGCGAGATTAGGATGCCAAGCTCAGCCGGCGCTTCTGCGTTGCCAGCGTGGGCTACGACCCTTGGCAGTCGACACAGCTGACCCAGCGGCTCCGGGCGCAGGACGTCGAGATGGTGGAGTTTCGTTCGACTAATACCATGTCCCGTTGATCCCAACCTATCGGCGGCAGAGGACCGTCCCGACGTAGCCCGCTCCGGCCTCGGCGGAGCCGCTTTACTGCATGGGTTCTGATCAGCGGGATTTGGTATAAGGCGACTTCTCGCCGGCGATCATCGAACTCGATGCTGTGATGCGCTCGGGCCGCATCGAGCATGACGGCAACCCGGTGCTGGAGTGGTGCATAGGCAACGTGGTCGGCAAGCCCGATCGCCGGGGCAACCTCTACCCGACCAAGGCGCGGCCGGAGCAGAAAATCGACGCGGCCGTCGCGCTCATCATGGCGGTTGGGCGGTCGATGACTGAGCCGGAGCAGTTCACCAGCATCTTTGAGCGGGCGGAGTTGTGGCCGGGGTGAGCCGCCATGGCCCCAATGCACCCTCATTCCGACTTATTCTTTGCCAGAAAGCAAAAGATTTTATGTGCTGGACCGTTTCAGGGTGTAGCAGTCATGCTCTCTCTACTGAGTGGCTACCGATGTTAGTCGGCGAGGGAGGCACTATGAACCAGAACCCAAAACCCAGCTCCGGTAACGGCAAATCTCTGACGGGAACCGAAGGAGTCGACCACCTCAGAGGGCATGCCGCTGGCGACGTGCTGCGTGGTTTCGGAGGAGACGACAAGCTTTGGGGCTGTGGCGGTGCTGACCAAATCTTCGCAGGCGCCGGCAATGATAAGGTCTGGGGAGGTAAGGGGGCCGACACCATTGATGGTGGTGACGGAAATGATCGGCTTGCGGGCCAGGCTGGCAACGATTTCATTCGGGGTGGTTTTGGGGTTGATGTGTTGTCTGGAGGAAAGGGCGACGACATCTACGCGTTCGGAATCATTGTAAATTTTTCCCCTGGCACGTCAGCGGCTTTCAGTGCGGGTCTCTCAGACACTGGCGTCGGCGATAAGGCCGACGTGATCACCAACTTTGATGGGGCGGGAGAGGCAGGCGGCGATATAATCGATCTTTCGGTCATCAACTACTTTGGGCGGCGAATCGCAAGCAATCCCGAGTTCTCTTTTGTTGGCAATGAGGAGTTCAACGGCAATTTTGCACAACTTCGTTTTGAGGTGCGAGGCGGGTACACGGTCATTCAAATGGATGGGGTGCGCACTCCAGCAGATCCGATACCGTTGTTTGTTGGCGACAAGGTACCGGACGCGGAGATCATAGTTCTGGGCGAACACCAATTCACCGCGAGCGACTTCATTTTGTAAAGCATCGGCTGGCCTGCTGCGCCTTCAGCCAAAGGCTGGTTTGACCCTGCTCGGCGGTCGGGCCTCGGTGGAGCCCGACCGCCAGTCTGGTACTGTCCAGCGGCGCTTGCATCAGCCTGCTTCCGCGATGCGGTACACGGTGTAGCTGCCCTGGGCGCCCTCCTTGCCCGGGCCGACCTGTCGGACGCGCTCTGCGGCCTCGACCGCGATGCCCTGTCGCTTCTTGAGCCCCGCGAGGAAGCCCCGAACGGTATGGACCTGCCAACCGGTGGCCTCGGCGATCTGGGCGACGGTAGCGCCCTTCGGACGGCGCAGCATGGCGAGCACCTGCTGCTGCTTGGTGCCCTCGCGCAGCTTGCGAGGTTGGGCAGGATCGCGCGGCGGCCGGGAAGGCTTGCCGTCGAGCGTGGTGCGCAGCGCGGCGATTGCGTCGGGTAGGCGCGCCTGTCGGGCCTCTGCGTCGTCCCAGGCGGCAAACACGGCCTCCGCCGCGGCGCGCAGCCTCTGCCGGGCCGGTAGCGCGGGCAGGGCCTCGGCGGCGGTCGTGGGCGGCTCCTGGGCGAGCAAGGCGGCCTCGTGAGCCTCAGGCGCGTGTCGGGCTGTCGTAGGGGCCTCTGCCGGAGCGCACCCATCGGTGGTCCCAGCAGCAGCGCGCAGACCCGCCTCGGTCAGGCGGTAGTGTTCCGGGGCGCCGTTCACCGTCCAGGCTGTATTCTCGTCCGGCTGCTCGAGCGCTGCGGGCTCGATCAAGCCCTTGGCGAGAAGGCTCCGGCGAATGGCGTCGCGCGGCGCCGGGGCAAGCCGGGCCGGCGGGGTCACGAGGTGCTGCGGGTGCTCTAGGTCCTGTGGACTCTAGGGATTCCTGGATGGGTTGGGCTGTGATTCAAAGCTGCTTTTTGGAGGCAGCGGATGGCCTTGCGGGACCGGCTGATCCTGAATGACGCCCAGTGGGCGCGGATGGCGCCGCACATCATCGGCGATGAGCGCAGCCGCGGCACCTCGGGCCAGGACAACCGCTTGTTCGTCGAGGCGGTGCTCTGGATCGTCCGCACCGGCGCCCCCTGGCGCGACCTGCCGGACGCCTTCGGCCACTGGAACAGCACCTTCCGCCGCTTCAGTCGCTGGAGTGCCAAGGGCGTCTGGCATCGCATCTTCGCCGCCATGGTCGAGGACCCGGACTTCGAATACCTGATCCTCGACAGCACCATCGTCCGCGCCCACCAGCATGCCGCCGGGGCAAAAAAGGGGCTGGAGATCAAGCCCTCGGCCGCTCGCGCGGCGGCTGGAGCACCAAGATCCACCTCGCCGTCCGCGGCCTCGGCTGCCCTGTCCGGGTCGTCCTGACCGCCGGGCAGCGCGGCGATGCCCCACAGGCCGCCGCCCTGCTCGACAAGGACCGACCAGGCTTCGTCCTGGCCGATACCGCATACGATGCCGACCACTTCCGCGCCGCCGTCGCCGAGGCCGGCGCCATCGCCGTCATCCCCAACAATCCCTCGCCGGCCAGCAAACTCGACTTCAACGAGGCAGTCTACGAGGAACGCCACCTCGTCGAGTGCTGCTTCGGCAAGCTCAAACACTTCCGCCGCGTCGCAACCCGCTACAACAAGACCGCGCAGAACTACCTCGCCATCGTGCTCCTCGCCGCAACCATCCTGTGGCTAAGGTAAATGTCCACAGGACCTAGCCCTATCTACAGGCCGCTCTCAACCGGCTGCGGCACCGACTCTCCAGCCGCAACGTGGAGGTCTGGTGCATCTTCGACAATACGGCCGGGGGGCAGCCACACACGATGCGTTTGTGTTGAAAACCAAAACGGTTTGCCGTGGTGTTGGAGTGTCGCCAGGATTACTCGGACCGGCCGTATGATGGACCGAGCACGAGCGCCGGCATGCAAGACGTCACCGCGGCGCCTTCGCCGCCTTGCGGGCCGTGAACTCAGCGACCAATCGGTCCGTCTCGGCTTGGGTCGGTGGCTTCACCGGCCGCGCCGGTTGCACGGCCGTCGTGCGGCTGGCCGGCCTGGAAACTTTGACTCGTCCTGACACTACGCCGGCCTCGGTCAACGCCTTCGGGATCTCAGCGAGAAAGCGTGATGGCTTGCCGACCCAGTCGCGGCGTTGCCGCACCCAGCTCAGCTGCAGCGAGTGCCGGGCCCGGGTGACGCCGACATAGAAGAGCCGGCGTTCCTCAGCGATCGCGCCCTGCTGCTCCGCCTGCCAATTCGGCCAGACGCCCTCCTCGAGCCCCGCCAGCAGCACATGGTCGAACTCCAGCCCCTTCGCCCGGTGCAGCGTCAGCACTTGCACGGCATCGGCGGGCTCGGCGTCGCCAGGCATGGCACCGAGCGCGGCCCCGTCACAATAGGCCGCCACGTTGCCGGCTTGCTCAGCCGCCCGCAGCGCGGCCGTCCAGGCATGACCAAGCTTGCCGTCCAGGTCTAGCCGCTCTGCGATCTCACTCGCCTCGGCCGCCAGCCGCAGCGCATCAGCCGGGCCAAGCTTCCGCCGGGCCACACCGTCCGCAATCTCGCCGGCGACGCCGAGCACCGCCTCGAGCCCCTGCCGCTCCGCCGGTGTGGCAGGCAGGGTCTCCACGGCCGCGGCTAGGGCGAAACCCCGCTCCGCGGCGTGCTCACGCAACCGCCCGAACAAAGCCCCGCCGATGCCGCGCGCCGGAAAGGCGCAGGCACGGCGGAAGGCATCATCAGCGGCGGGATCCCAAACATCGGCGCCGGGCTTGCCGCCGTGGCTACGGCTCATCGCCAACCGCAGCCAGGCCATCGTGGCTAAGACTGCCTTTGGAGGTTCCGGCTCCCGGTCCGTGACCAGCCGCACCGGCACATCCGCTTGGCGCAGCGCGGCCAGGATTGGTTCCGCCACGAAGCCAGCCCGGACCAGCACCGCGCACTCGCGCCAGAGCAACTCCGGCTGTTTTCGCCGCAGCGCCTGCAGCCAAGCCAAGGCACCGCGGCCCTCATCCTCGGGGGTCAGTGCCTCCCGGATGGTGATCGAGGGTCCGGGCGGCGCCTTCGGGTCAGCCGGGCGCAGGATCTTCGGCAGCGCCTCCGGATCCTCCGCTGCGATGGCGTTGGCGGCGCGCAGGATCGTTGGGCTCGAGCGGTAGTTGGTCTCGAGCTTGAGGGCAGGGGGAGCGGTCCGGTAGTCTTTCCCGAAGCGCCGGATATGGGCGACGTCGGCGCCGCGCCAGCCATAGATCGCCTGGAGGTCGTCGCCCACGGCAAAGACCCGGCCGGGCTTGCCGGCCAGCAGGCGCACCAGCGCATGCTGGGCATGGTTGGTGTCCTGGTACTCGTCGACCAAGATCTCGGCCCAGCGGGAGGACCAATGCGCAGCCAGCGCCGGATCGGCCCGCATGGCCGCGACCGGCAGGGCGATCAGGTCGTCGAAGTCCAACGCCTGCCGTCCCGCCAAGGCCGACCGATAAGCCGGAAGCACGGCCGCCGCCTGGGCCAGCACCTCCGGCTCGAACCGACTCAGCGCCGCGGAGCGGGGCAGCCGGCGGGGATTGGTCACGAGACCGTTCTTCAGCAGCGACACCGCTTCCTGCAGCAAGCCGGCTGCCTTCCGGTCCTGGGTGCCGGCGGCCTGCATCAGCAGCTCCCGGGCGTCGCTCTGGCCCAGGATGGCAAAGCCACGGGGCAGACCGGGGATGCCGGCGCCGTCCTCGATCAGCAGCCGGGCCATGACCGCGTGGAAGGTGCCGACCCAGCGCGGTGTCCGCTCCGGCCCGAGCAGGGCGGCAAGCCGGCTCCGCATCTCGCCGGCGGCTTTGGCGGTAAAGGTGATGCAGAGCAACCGGTCAGGCGGCTCGCCGCCGAGGATGAGGTCCGCCACCCGCCGGATCAGCGTCTCGGTCTTGCCCGAGCCGGCACCGGCCAGCACCAGCACGGGCGCCGGCGCGGTTGCTGCGGCGCGCTGCGCCGGGCTCAGGGGCGCGAGATGCGCAGACATGGGAACATCCCGGTAGGCGTGGCTAGAACAGGGTGGTCTGTGGCCGCTGCGGGTTGCTCGCGGCCGGCTTGCGGCGCGGCAGGGCAGGGGGCAGGGGGGCCGGCCGGTTGGCGGTCTCGTCGGGCCCGGCATAGCCGTCATCGGCGATTAGCCGCAGCTGGATCCCGGTACCGGGTGCTGCTGCCGGCAGCTCCAGTGGTACCGGCCAGAAGCACTCGACCCGGTCCTCGCCGCGCAGCGCCAGGAACACCACCCGGTCGACCCGGCCGGTCCCGTCCGTCTCGACCGCCAGGCGGAAGGCGAGACCCTCGGCTGCCGCTTCGCCCAGCGCCAGGGAGAGCTGCTGGACCTCGACCTCCTGCCGCTTGAGGGTGCGCTCGGTCGGCTCCTCCGCCGCGCCGCGGTAGAAGCGCACCGGCACGCCATTGCCGTTCCCGCCGATGACGAAGACGAAGTGAGCGCTGTCGTCCAGCACCTCGAGCCAGGGGTAGTCGCCCGAGCTGGCGGCCCGCTCCAGCCGGTGCCGGCCGAAGGCAAAAGCGCGGCAGCCGACCGACCAGGGGTCGTCGCCCAACTCGTAGCTGGCCATGGCGAGCGCATCGCGCCGGGCATTGGCCAGCATGCGGGCGCAGATCCGCAGCCGCTCCTCGGTCAGCGCCGGGTGGAAGTCCCAGGGCAGGCGTGAGGGCGGGGGCGGCGAGGGTGGTTCGGGGTGCTCCATGGCGTCACCATACCACGGTGTTGATCGATGACAGCTGTTCGGCGGCAGCGACCTGCTGCACTGGCCTGCCTTGCAAGCTTGTTGGAGCAATTATCGGATAACGACATTGAAAAAGACAAGCACACCCGTACATCCGTTAGGAGAGCTACCCGGGCTGCCGCGGCAAATCGGACGACGTCACAATCCGCGACCGCCACCTCGTAGAGTTTTGAGTATGAAGGTGCGGCAGCCATGTTAACTAAAAATAGACCATGATCGGTTCCGCCTTCTGGAGGCGGCCGTTTTTACAAATGGATACATATGTCAGACGCTAACCGCGTATTTTCGCGCCAACCCAGGCAAGCTACATCTTCCAGCCAAACGCGGCACATTGTCACCGCACCTCGAAAGAACAGCCACGGGACCGTCCGCAGCCGGGTCGTGGAAGTCGTGCATGTTGCGCGGCGTTCGTCAGGTCCGGTCAAGGACCAGCCTTCTTCGACACCATGGCATGCTCATGTGGAAGCTTGGCCCAACGGATTTCGCGCAAAGCCACCGGCGCCAGCGTTGCCGGAGAAGGTGCAACCCACGGCGTCGGAGATCCGGCCTCCTACCGTCCACGTCATGCCGGCGTGGGAGCCATCGGTGCAGCAGCCAGCATCGGCGGATGCTGAGCCCGTCGAAGGGCCGAACAGCACGCAGGCCGTCGAGGGCCTCGACCGATGTGATGCAAAGCCACGTCCGCCGAAGATGACGGTGCGGCGTTTCGCGGACCCCTTTGCCGACGGTGATGACGGTGCCAACTGCATCCGCTGTGGGTATCTTGTCGAGCGGGCCCAGGAAGCGCGTGGCCTGTGGACCTGCTCGAAGTGCAACTGATGCGTCTGCGGTGGCGCGGCCGTAGTGCGCCGATGATCATCACGGCATCACTGTCTTCTCAGTTCTGTTGCATTCTTGCGGCGCCGCCCTGAGCAGGTACAAACCAGGGCATGTCGAGACGGCGGCGAACGGCCTCGGTGAGGCCGGATCAGTCCTTCAAGGGGCGACAGTTCACCGCCGAGGTGATCCTTTGGGCGGTCCGCTGGTACCTGATGTTCCCGGTCAGCTACCGTGACCTCGAACTCATGCTCGCCGACCGCGGCGTCGAGGTGGCGCATACTACGGTGTTCCGCTGGGTGCAGACCTATGCACCGGAGATCGAGAAGCGCATTCGGCCGCACCTGCGCCTGGGCAACGGCTCCTGGAGGGTGGACGAAACCTATGTCCGGGTGAAAGGCCGCTGGATGTACCTGTATCGGGCCGTGGACAGCCGTGGGCAGACCATCGACTTCCTGCTCTCGGCCAAGCGCGACGCGGAGGCTGCGAAGCGCTTCTTCCGCAAGGCACTTAAGCAGCCGCATACGGTGAACCCGCGCACGATCACGGTGGACAAGAACCCAGCTTACCCGTGCGCCGCGGCGGAGATGAAGGCAGACGGCGAGCTATGGCGCTTCTTTCGTCTACGGCAATGTAAGTACCTCAATAACATTGTGGAACAAGACCATCGGCGTTTGAAACGCCTGGTCAGGCCGGGTCTGGGCTTCGGCAGTTTCCACACGGCACGACGAACCCTGGCAGGCTACGAGACGATAGCGATGAGGAGGAAGGGGCAGGTTCGAGGAGTTGGCGGACGCAACATGCGGACCCAAGCTACCTTTGTCGCTGAGCTGTTCCAAGTCGCCGCCTGATCCGAAGCCTGTCGCGGCCAGCTGCGACTTGCCGCAAACTTCGCAACGCAACCAAACTGGATGTGCGGCGCCCACGAACCGGACTCCTGGCCCTTGCACGAATGGTGCAACGAAGGAGACCGCGCCCCACAGCATCACCACCAGCGATCCCTCTGGCAGTGCGACGGGTGTGACCGCCACTGATGCGGCGCCGCGAGGCTCCTGTTCCCAGTGGAAGGGCTGGCGCGGCCATCGCGGGTATGTCGTGGCCAGCGTGCAAAGGAGGAGCAAGGCGCCCACGCATACGACCCCGCCGCACCGCTGGCCCGCAGCCAGTACCGTCCCGGTCCAGGGCAAGGCGAGGAGCATGCGTGCTGTGGCCCAAACCGCAATGCCGAGCAGGACCTCGATGGAGACGGCGTAACGCAGGATTGCGAAGGCGCCGAGCTAGGCGGCGTAAGCGAGGGGGATGAAGGCAAGAACTACTTGGGTGGCTCGAACCGCAGCCTGTTCGGCCGTAGAGCCAATCCTCACCTGGTCGCGGTCGCGCAGGAGGCGCCGCAAGCTGACAGCGCCCAAGGTAAGCAGCGTTCCGGTGATGCCAAGTGCGCAGCGCGGGTCGGCCATTGTCTCCTCGGTTACGACCCCGACGGATGGACGCACCCACAGCAGCGGGTAGGCCAGCGCCTGGGCAATGCTATTCGGAAGGAAACGAGGGTCGCTCTGCCGAATAGGCGGAAACCAAGGTGAGTGAAAAAGGTCATCAAAATACGACCCGAAGGGGTTGCCGAATTGCTCGTAGAGGAACCAATCCCAAGGACCAAATGACACGATGAACCCCAGCGCACCGCCGAGAGCCAACATCGCCACGGTCCGCGCTGGGCTAACGCAGGTGCCGCGCGCAGCAAAAATCGCCGCCCCTGCGAGAGCCGGTGCATAGACAATGGCGGTTAATTTCAGCCCGACCGCAACTCCCACGAGTACCCCTGAGAGGAACCAGAGACGTGCGGCCCGAGGCTTTTGGAGTGCAGCATGCCCTGTTGGGATCCCACAATCCGCAGCTACGAGCAGCGCCAGCAACGCGCCCACAACCAAGCACGCCACCGGGACATCGTTGAACGTGGCGCCGGCCTGCGGCAGCGTTGCCGCGCCGGTCAGACCGAAGGCCGCCGTCAGCATGCTCTCCCAAGTGGCTCGCCGGGCGCTCCCGTGGCAGGCGAGGTTGGCGACGGCTAGCGTCAGGAAGATTAGAAGCCCGAGATAGCCTGCCTGGAGCGTCGAGACGACGCGCAGCCAAGCATTTAAAGGACTCCGCGTCAGCAGGTAGAAGGGAATATCGAGACCCGGGTGCAGGAAGCTGTGTAGGCCTGCCGGCGCGAGGTCTAAGCCCCAGCGCCTCTCCAACAAGGCGTAGGGATTGTAGAGGTGATAGTTCCGTATATCCCAGTTGGCATCGCGGCCGAGCGCGAGTGCGATAGCCGCCGCCACGGCTCAGCAAGTCAAGAACACGCCCCAGCCCATGCGCACGCCGCTCAGGGGCACCGGTGACCAGCCCCCATCGAGTGGTCCGGGCAGATTTTTAGTGGATCACCGCGACCAGCCCTGCTGAGGCTCCACATAGCGCTGGCATAGCCACGGTCTCTGGGGCGGGTGGTCGGTATCCCAGTGACGAGTGCGGCCGAACCCGGTTGTAGTGCTGGCGCCATTCCTCGATGAGCACCTGGGCTTCACGGAGGGTGTTGAACACCTCGCCGTTCAGCAGCTCGTCGCGCAGCTTGCCGTTGAAGGATTCGACGTACCCATTCTCCCACGGGCTCGCCTTCTCGATGTAGGCCGTCTTGGCGCCGACGCCGGCGATCCAGGCCTTCACCACCTCGGCGATGAACTCCGGCCCCTGGTCCGAGCGGATATGCGCCGGCGTCCCGTGCGCCAGAAACAGGTCGGCCAGCACATCGATCACGTCCGCCGAGCTGAGCTTGCGCGCCGCCCGGATCGCCAGCGCCTCGCGGGTGAACTCGTCGACCACGCAGAGCATCCGGAACTTCCGCCCATCGCGGGTGCGGTCCTCGACGAAGTCGTAGGCCCAGACCTGCCGGAGCCGCTCAGGCCGCAGCCGGATGCAGGAGCCATCCGCCAGCCATAGCCTACCGCGCTTCGGCTGCCGCTGCGGCACCCTCAGCCCCTCCTGCCGCCAGATGCGCTCCACCCGCTTGCGGTTCACTGTCCAGCCCGCATCCCGCAGCAGCGCCGTGATCCGCCGATAGCCGTACCGGCCATAGCGCTTGGCCAGCTCGATGATGTCCGCCGTCAGGCGGATCTCGTCCCCCGCCCCACGTGGCGCCTTCCGCTGCGTCGAGCGGTGCTGCCCCAGTACCCTGCAGGCCTGCCGCTCGGACACCCCGAGCTCGCGCACCACATGCTCAACGCAGGTCCGCCGCCGCGCAGGGCTCACCATTTTCCCGTGGCGGCTTCCTTGAGGATGACCTTCTCGAGCGTCAGGTCCGAGACCGCCTTCCGCAGTCGGGCGTTCTCGCGTTCCAGCTCCTTCAGCCGCTTCACCTGGTCGAGCTTCAGGCCGCCGAACTCCGTCCGCCAGCGGTAGTACGTCGGCTCCGTCACCCCGATCGACCGCACAGCCTCGGCAACCGACTTACCCTGGCCCACCAGCACTTCGACCTGCCGCAACTTGGCGACGATCTCTTCAGGCGTGTGCGCCTTACCCCGTGCCATGCCCGCCTCCTAACGCAGCCGCCGGACTACTCTACCGGCGGACCACTCCTAGGGGGTCAGGTCAATCCCGAAGCGCAGCCTCATCTCTGATAAGTCTCCCCCTGCAGCAAGTAAGCGTTTATTAGGAGGGATGTGTTTTGGTCGCGTGCGGCTACAAGCTTGCGCGGTCTGAAGGCAGGCTACATGCCTGCTACGAAGGTGCCCGGTGTGGGAGGCCAGCGGAGATCACCGGACAACAGAGACGAGATCGGCAGGTATGCGCCCAGGCCAGCCATCCCGACGTTGATCGCGCGCCCAAGACTCCTTCATGACCTACTCGCCCAAGGATTCGAACGTTGGACGCAACCGTTGATTGGGCAGTGGCCAAGCACCCTCAAGCCCAGCTTCGCCGGTCTGGGTGGGTCGATCTGCGGGGCCCATGGGGCTTCGCCTTCGACAACGAGGACCGTGGGGTTCAGGAGGGTTGGCCAAGACGCGCCGAGGCCTTCGATCGGGAGATCCTCGTCCCCTTCCCACCCGAGTCCCCAGCGAGCGGCATCCAGGAGCGAGGCTACCATCCGGTCGTTTGGTATCGCCGGGTATTCGAGCTCTCACCAGCCGGGCGAGCGCCTCGACTCCACCTGACATTTGGCGCGGTGGATTACGAAGCTCAGGTCTGGGTCAATGGCCAATTCGCCGGACGTCACGAAGGAGGGCACACACCGTTCACCCTCGACATCACCGCCTGCCTCTCTCCCGAGGCCGAGCAGGTCATCGTCGTGCGCGTCTACGACGACCCGCTGGATCTGACCCAGCCGCGCGGGAAGCAGTACTGGGATCCTGAGCCGGCCAAGATCTGGTATCACCGAACCACGGGTATCTGGCAGCCGGTCTGGCTGGAGCCGTTGGGCGAAGCCTTCGTCGAAGAGGTGCGGTGGACCGCTGATCCGGACCGCTTCGCCGTCCAAATGCGATTGCGGGTGGGTGGGCGCGCAGCCAAGGCGACCCAACTTCGCCTGCGCCTGTCGCTCCGCGGGCGACCGCTGGTAGACGACATCTATGCCCTGGACGGAGCGGTGCTGGACCGCGAAATCGTCTTGCCCCGGCGCATGCATAGGGTCCAAGCGGTTTGCTGGGCACCCCATCATCCCCACCTGATCGGCGCCTCGATCGAGCTGTTGGCGGCCGACGGCTCGGTGCTCGACCTGGTCGAAAGCTACTTCGGCCTACGCCGGATTGAAGCCGTGGACGGCCGGCTGCTGCTAAACGGAGTGCCACTGTTCCTGCGCCTGATCCTGTCCCAGAACTATTGGCCGCAGTCGCATCTGGCGCCACCAAGCGACGAGGCCATCCGGCGGGAGGTCGAACTCGTCAAGGAACTCGGCTTCAATGGCGTGCGCATTCACCAGAAGATTGAGGACCCGCGGTTCCTCTACTGGTGTGACCGCCTAGGCGTGCTTGTCTGGGGCGAGGCAGCCAATGCCTTTCAGTTCGACGAGCGGGCCGCCCAACGGTTGTGCCGTGAGTGGGCGGACGCGGTCCGGCGCGACTACAACCACCCCTGCATCATCACCTGGGTCCCGTTGAACGAGAGCTGGGGCGTGCCGGACCTGGAGCACGATCCGGCTCAGCGTGCGTACGTGAAGGCGCTGTACCATCTGACGAAGACGCTGGACTCTACACGCCCGGTGATCGGCAACGATGGCTGGCAGAACGCCGTCGGCGACATCTTCGGTGTGCATGACTACGCCATGGACGCCGCCAGGCTAACCGAGCGCTACGGCTCCGCCGAGGCGCTCCGGCGCACCTTCGAGGCGATCCGTCCAGCGCATAACCGCCTGCTGGTCGACGGTCAAACCTTCGAGCAGCAGCCAGTCGTGATCAGCGAGTTCGGCGGCCTCAGCATCAAGCCTGGCGAGGGGGAGAACTGGTATGGCTATGCCACGACGAACGATGCGCAGGAGCTGCTGGTGCTCTATGGGGCGCTGGTCGGAGCCTTGCTGGACAGCACGGGGATTGCGGGCTTCTGCTACACCCAGCTCACCGACACCGAGCAGGAGACCAATGGCCTGCTGACTGCCGCCCGCAAGCCCAAGCTGGATATCGCCACCATCCGAGCGATCACCTCCCGCCCGGCTAGGTCCGTCCCAAGCGAGATCCTGGACGCCATCTTCCAGCACGAGGTCGCAAAACGACGTGCGAGCCGGACGGAGGAATAGCCGGGCGGTGACGGCCACTCGGACAATGCTGCGCAGGCGGGAGATTGCGCAGCGCACAGGTCGCCTAGCTGGGAGAGATTGGAGAGCCTCCGACGCGGTAGGGCGCCCATTCAGAAGATGCAGCCTGATGCTCCACAGTCCAGCGCACGACTTTCGGGTCGCGTGGGAGTAGGTAGCGCCAACCCTCGACCAGATCGACCAGCAACTCATCCGCACCGATTTGCTTTTCCTGCAGGTCCGAACCGATGCCGGCGAAGGTCACCATGCGCTGTCCACATTCCTGACTAGTGTCCTGATCGCAAGGTTCCTACGATCACACCGTTGATCGTAGAAGGCTGCGGTGGGCAAGTGGCGTCGCCGCTTTGCCGAGCATCGGCTGGATGGGCTGTTGGACGAACCAAGGCCTGGCACGCCCCGCAGGATCGGCGATGACGCGGTCGCCGATACCATCCGGCGGACGCTGGAGATGCCGCCGGCCGGGGCCACGCATTGGTCGTTGCGCTCCATGGTCCGGGCGGTTGGCTATGCGCCCTCCACCATCCACCGGATCTGGCGGGCGTTTGGGCTGCAGCCGCACCGAAGCGAGACCTTCAAGCTCTCGACTGACCCGCTCTTCGTCGAAAAGGTGCGCGACATAGTCGGGCTGTACATGGCCCCGCCCGAGCGCGCCTTGGTGCTGTGCGTCGACGAGAAATCCCAGATCCAGGCGCTCGACCGCACCCAGCCCCTGTTGCCGATGCGCCCGGGCCAAGCCGAGCGCTGCACGCACGACTACACCCGTCACGGCACCACAAGCCTGTTCGCCGCGCTCGACATCGCCACGGGCGCCGTCATCGGTCGCTGCTACCCGAAGCACCGCTCCAGCGAGTTCCGGAAGTTTCTCGATCAGGTCGAGGCCGCCGTGCCGCCCAGCCTCGACGTCCACCTCATCATGGACAACTACGCCACCCACAAAACCAAGCCGGTCCGTGACTGGCTCGCCAAGCGCCCCCGTTGGCACGTCCACTTCACGCCAACCGGTGCATCCTGGATCAATCAGGTCGAGCGCTTCTTCGCCCTCCCGACCGAGCGCCAGCTCCGACGCGGCGTCCATCGCTCCACCGCCCAACTCGAAGCAGGCATCCGCGCCTTCATCGACGCCCACAACGCCGACCCCAAGCCCTTCCGCTGGACCAAGTCCGCCGACGACATCCTCGCCGCCGTCCAGCGCTTCTGCCTCCGCTCCCAACAGATCGAAGGAACTACGAAATCAGGACACTAGTCGATATTAAGATAACCACTCGCTGCGATTGTATTTGGAAAACACGCTTATGTAATTGCGATATAGATCTGATTTGCCAGCGTATGGGCCGCTGCGGTAGGCTGAGGTGGAGTCGGCACAGGGCCGGACGGTCAGCGAGATCTGCCGCGGCTCGAGGCCACTGAGGCGACCTTCTACTGTTGGCGGACTGAAGGCCAGCCAGGTACGTCGGTTGCAGGAGCTTGAGCGGGAGAATGGTCAGCCAGAGCGGGTGGTGCCGGGGCTGATACTCGACCAGCAGATCCGAAAAGAGGCTGCGAGGGGGCCTTTTAGTCCACTCTTCTGACCGGGTCCGGTCTGGTGGCGTCAGTTGCCGGTGAAGAACCCCGATCCAAGCTGAACCGGCACGGCTGCCATCGGCGGCTCTCAACCTGAGAGCATATTCTCTCTCTACCACATGGGCTTCTACGGCCGGCGTCTGCGTGATGCGCCTGCCGAGCCTCCTCACTCATGGTCGCCATCACGGCGAAAAGCTGCTGTTTCCTGTGGTTTACGGCCATTAGAAGTGGATTGTTTGCGTCTTGCATCGATAAAACCTTAAGGTTCACACATTTTCGCGATTGCAATTAACGGTTGAATTGAAGATACGAAGATCGCGCAGCATGCATCACAATCCTGTGACTGTGCTCGTGAGGATCGGGCCATGGCTATCATCGAAGGTACCTCCGGCAAAGACGTCCTGAAGGGCACCTCGGGCTCCGATGTCATCACGGCCGGCCGTGGCGGCGACACGCTCACCGGCAATGCAGGCGCTGACCGCTTTAGCTTCCTGGCGGGTGACGGCCAGGACGTCATTACCGATTTCAAGCTGGGCGAGGATCAACTGGTGTTCCAGGGCACCTATCGCCCCTGGGTGCTGCACAAGACCATCAACGGCGTCGAAGGCACCCTGGTCCGCTACAGCATGAACACCACCGACACGGTGTTCCTCGCCGGCATCAAGGACGCCAAAATCGAATGGCTGCGGGACCCCGCCCAGGCGCCCAAGCTCTACCAGCCGCTGGTGCAAACCGCCGGCAGTGGTCCCGACACTTTGGTTCTCAAGATCAATCAAGAGGCTTGGCAGGGTAGCGCGCAGTACACCGTGAAAGTGGACGGAGTGCAGATCGGCGGCACCTTCACCGCCTCTGCCCTGCGCGCCTCGGGGAAAACCGACACACTTACCTTGAAAGGTGACTGGGCGGCCGGTGCCCACAAGGTGGAAATCAACTTCCTCAACGATGGCTGGGGCGGCTCGGCTGCCACCGACCGCAACCTCTTCGTCGACAGCGCCAGCTACAACGGCCAAGCGGTGGCGGCATCGAAGCTCAGTCTGACGTCGCAGGGTGCCAAGGCCTTCTCCTTCACCGAGGCAGCAGCCCCGATCGAGAACCGCGTCATCACCGGCACCGGCGGCAACGACACGCTGACTGGTGGCACCGGCCGCGATACCATCTCCGGTGGGTCGGGCCATGACATTATCACCGGCGGTAAAGGCAACGACGTCCTGAAGGGCGATAGCGGCGCCGATCAGTTCAACTTTGCCAATGGCGACGGCGCCGACACCATCTCTGGCTTCACGCTGGGCGAGGACCGTCTCTCCTTCACGGCCCAAACCAGCTACGTGCCTTGGGCGCAGGCAACCACGGTCGGTGGAGTCGAAGGCACGCTGGTCCGCTACAACACCAGCACCGCCGACACGGTCTTCCTCGCCGGGGTAAAGGGCGCTGCCATCGGGGCGCTGCTGAACCCGGCCTGGACAGCGCCCTCAGACACAGCCGAGTTCGGCAGCATCGTCTTCCAGGATGACTTCAACGGCACCTCGCTCGACCGCTCGAAGTGGCCGGTCCTTTACGGCGGCTCAACCTATTGGAACGGCGCCTTCAAGTGGGACAGCTCCGAGGTCGACGTCTCGGGCGGAAACCTACATATCGGCATGACCAAGCAGTCCAGTGGGATCTGGACCACGGGCGGCATCTCCACGAATCCGAACCAGTGGAATCCCGGCTTCTCCTTCATCTATGGCAAGGTCGAAATCATGGCCAAGGTGAGCCAGGAGGTCTGGGGTACCGGGCCGTGCTTCCTTCTCTGGCCGGCGAAGTCCGACACCTGGCCGCCGGAGATCGACATCCTTGAGACCCCGAGGGGCCAGGGCATGTTCACAAACCATTGGCAGGGCCCGGGCGGTAACGGCGATGACCGCTATGCCAGCAAGCTCTTCGACCTCGATCTCGACCAGTGGCATGTCTATGGGCTGGAGTGGACTCCGAACCGCATCACCATGACGGTCGATGGCAAAGTGATGGGCACCTTCACCGGCAACATCCCGAACCAGAAGATGACGGTCGGACTGCAGGGCCACGTCGGTGCCGCAGGCGAGACCTGGTATGGCGGCTCACCTAATGGCACCGGCGTCAACCAGGTCGATATCGCTGTAAACTACGTCAAAGTCTACGACTGGATCGAATGAACCACAAACCAGGCAGAGCGGTGGCAGGTGGCTCCGCCAAAGCTACGCGGGTCTGTCAGCTCTGCCATGAAGAACTCGGTGTCCGGCGCACAAACATACGCCTCAACTGACGCAACATCGGGCGACGCTGGTCGAAAACGCCATACCGGCGGCACATGCGCAAATGCTTCGACCGCGCGCTCTACGACCAGCGTTGGGATGCCAAGAGCGGCTTTAACGCTAAGGATGCTCTGTTGAACCCTTTGTAAGGGTTGCGTTGCGAAGTTTGCGGCAAGTCGCAGCTGGCCGCGACAGGCTTCGGATCAGGCGGCGACTTGGAACAGCTCAGCGACAAAGGTAGCTTGGGTCCGCATGTTGCGTCCGCCAACTCCTCGAACCTGCCCCTTCCTCCTCATCGCTATCGTCTCGTAGCCTGCCAGGGTTCGTCGTGCCGTGTGGAAACTGCCGAAGCCCAGACCCGGCCTGACCAGGCGTTTCAAACGCCGATGGTCTTGTTCCACAATGTTATTGAGGTACTTACATTGCCGTAGACGAAAGAAGCGCCATAGCTCGCCGTCTGCCTTCATCTCCGCCGCGGCGCACGGGTAAGCTGGGTTCTTGTCCACCGTGATCGTGCGCGGGTTCACCGTATGCGGCTGCTTAAGTGCCTTGCGGAAGAAGCGCTTCGCAGCCTCCGCGTCGCGCTTGGCCGAGAGCAGGAAGTCGATGGTCTGCCCACGGCTGTCCACGGCCCGATACAGGTACATCCAGCGGCCTTTCACCCGGACATAGGTTTCGTCCACCCTCCAGGAGCCGTTGCCCAGGCGCAGGTGCGGCCGAATGCGCTTCTCGATCTCCGGTGCATAGGTCTGCACCCAGCGGAACACCGTAGTATGCGCCACCTCGACGCCGCGGTCGGCGAGCATGAGTTCGAGGTCACGGTAGCTGACCGGGAACATCAGGTACCAGCGGACCGCCCAAAGGATCACCTCGGCGGTGAACTGTCGCCCCTTGAAGGACTGATCCGGCCTCACCGAGGCCGTTCGCCGCCGTCTCGACATGCCCTGGTTTGTACCTGCTCAGGGCGGCGCCGCAAGAATGCAACAGAACCGGTGGAACTGGTCGAGCGTCAGGGCTTGGCCGGAGCCAAAGTCCCCAACCAATGCGCGATCAGCGGGTGTCCACATGGCAGCCTCAAGCCGGAAACCGCCTGCAACGCCGCCCAAGGGGATAGGATCAGCTCGTCAAACCAGCTTCGTCACCCCTTCGCAAACATGGGGTAATCGGGGCGTGTCGTCTCCCCGACGCCCCGCTGGCTAGCATCAGCTCCGGGGCCACCATTCCGGGGAGGATCCGCCATGGAGCAGTATGTCGCGCTTGACGTCTCGCTGAAGGAGATCAGCGTCTGCGTGATCGACGGCAAGGGAGCCGTGACGTTCGAGGGCAAGGTCACGGCCGAGCCTGACGCCTTGGTCAGCCTGATCCGCAAGAGGGCGCCGCAGGCTGCACGGGTGGGTCTCGAGACCGGCGCCACCTCGCCCTGGCTGTACCATGCGCTGAAGAAGGCAGACCTGCCCGTGGTGCTGATGGACGCGCGGCACGCCAAGGCGGCGCTCTCGATGCGGCCGACCAAGTCCGACCGCAGCGATGCCCGCGGTCTGGCCGAGATGCTGCGGATGGGATGGTACCGTGCCGTCACCGCCAAGAGCTTCACCGCGCACGAGCGCATGGCGCTGCTCGGGGCCCGGCGCCACCTGGTGGAGATCCGCGTCGAGCTGGACGGGCAGATCCGTGGCCTGCTGAAGACCTTCGGCCTGATCCTCGGCAAGGGGAACACCGATGCCCTGATCCGCCGCGCCGAGACCCTGGCGGAGGGGAATCCGGTCATCAGCAGCCTGGTGGCGAAGCTCGCCGAGGTGCAGCGGCAAGTCGTCGCCCAGATCGCCGCGCTGGACCGCGAGATCCGCCGCCTCATGCGGAGTGAACCCGTCCTCAAACGGCTTATGACGGTGCCCGGCGTCGGGCCGGTCACCGCCCTGGCCTTCCTCTCCACCATCGATGACCCGAAGCGGTTCAAGCATGCCCGCGACGTCGGTCCCTATCTCGGGTTGACACCGACGCGCCACCAATCCGGCGAGGTCGACCGGCACGGGCGCATCTCGAAATGCGACGACGCCTTCACCCGCACCTGCCTGTACGAGGCAGCCAATGTGCTGCTGACGAAGGTGCAGCGGTTCTCGCCCCTCAAGGCCTGGGGCACCCGACTGGTGCAGCGGATCGGCGGCCAAGAAGGCGCGCGTTGCCGTCGCCCGCAAGCTTGCCGTCATCTTGCATTCCATCTGGGTCGACGGCACCGAGTTCTGGTGGACGCGTGAGGAGGCCAGGATGGCCTGAGCTCCGCGCCACCATCCAGGCTCCGCTCCGGCGGAGAGGCTGTCTCTGCCGGGACGGCGGGTGGCGGCGACCGCGCAGAGCCCGTTGGCCGGTCTGGCCTACCCCGCTGGATCAGGCCGTCGCAAACATCGCGGCGCCCCACCCCTGACCCCCATCATGGGGCGGATCACACCAACCCCGGAGAGAACCATGACCCCGGCAGCGGTCAGCCTCCAGCTCGGTGCTTGACCTGAAAGCCCCGATTAGAGAACGGGCTGTGAGTAGCTGCACCAGACGATTAACTGTTAGGTAGCTTTTTTGATGTAAACGTCATTCACCGCTGGCTTGGTCGATATTGGTGTTCCGGGCACTGAATAGAGCGAGAATATTCATATGCAGCCTGTCCTTATTGGAAACTGATTTACGATGATATGCGACCCTATTCGTCAAGCCGGCCTTGATGCCGCAAGAAATGTGGACAGGGGTTCGCCACTCAACGCTGATGCCGCCGTGCCGATTCCTGGGCATGCCACTTTCGATGAGTTCGTACAGGCTCTCAATCCTCTGCACCACATACCGATCGTGGGCCACGTTTACCGAGCGATCACTGGCGAGAAAATTAACCCGGCATTCCAAATTTTGGGTGGTGCTTTGTTCGGCGGCATCAGTGGGGTTATTAGCAGTGCGCTCGTGGTGATGCTCCAGCATACCGACATAGTGGAAGATATGCAGGGTGTTTTGAACGGCGATCATCGCGATCCAACCGAACTCAACTCGCTTCAGCAAGCGCAACTTGCATATGCGACGAATAGCAGCAGTAGCGGATCCTAACAGCCCGTTGACGAAGTCGCCCTAATACCAAATCCCGCTGATCAGAACCCATGCAGTAAAGCGGCTCCGCCGAGGCCGGAGCGGGCTATGTAGGGACGGTCCTCTGCCGCCGATAGGTTGGGATCAACGGGACATGGTATAAGTTGATTCCGTTCGCTCCAGAACCATCTTGTTGCACAAGTCGCCCGTTTTGCCGCGGTGGAGTAGGCTGGCGTAGGGGTGAGCCCTTGAGCATCGAGGGACGCCCTCTGTGCTGTTCAAGGCTAACGCTGACCGCCGGCACCACATCCCCAAGCAGCGCCAGAGGGTAACCAACTGGGCTGAGTACGACGCCAGCTTGCGCGCCCGCGGCAGCCTCACCGTGTGGTTTACGGCCGAGGCGATCGATGGCTGGCGTGCCGAGGCGCGCCCTGGCCGGGGCGGCCAGGCGAAGTACTCGGACTTGGCGATCGCAACCGCCCTGACGCTGCGCGCCGTGTTCCGTCTTGCCCTGCGGCAGACCGAGGGCTTGATCGGCTCCGTCCTGCAGCTGCTTGGCCTTGATCTGGCGGTGCCGGACCACTCCACCCTGAGCCGCCGGGCCGAAACGCTGATGGTGCCGCAGCCGAAGGCGGGCAGCAAGCCGGTGCACCTGCTGGTGGACAGCACCGGTCTTCGGCTGTGCGGTCCCGGCGAGTAGCTAATCGAGAAGCATGGCACCAAGCGTCGTCGAGCCTGGAAGATGCTTCACCTCGCCACCGACACCGACACCGACACGGGCCAGATCGTTGCCTCGGTGCTGGCTGGCAGAGAGGCCGATGACGGCTCGCAGGTCGGTCCCCTGCTTGAGCAGGTCGATGGTTCCGTGGCGTCCTTCACCGGCGACGGTGCCTACGATCGGGACGACGTCTACGCCGAGGTCGCGGCACGCTACCCGGACGCGGCCGTGGTCGTACCACCACGCGCCAGCGCTGTGCCGAGTGAAGCTGCGCGGTCAGCGCCGACGCAGCGGGACGCGCATCTCCGATGTATTGTCGAGCGAGGCCGCATGGGTTGGCAGAGGGCCTTGGGGTACAACTGGCGTGCTCTGGCATTGTCAAGTCGTTGGGCTCTGGGCGGAATGAACTGACTGGGCCAAGCTGGCCGGATGTCGACCGAGCCCACCACCTACCCCGGCTACCGCTTTCCGGCCGAGGTCATCCACCATGCCATCTGGCTCTATCACCTGTTCAGCCTGAGCCTGCGCGACATCGAGCTGATCCTGGCTGAGCGCGGCTTGGTGGTCAGCTACGAGAGTATCCGCCGTTGGTGCCTCAGCTTCGGTACCGAGTTCGCGGCCAAACTGCGCAAGCGCCGGCCGAGGCCGGGTGACACCTGGCACATGGATGAGGTTTATCTGAAGATCAACGGCGAGCTCTTCTACCTCTGGCGCGCGGTCGACCAGCACGGTGTGGTGCTCGACATCCTCGTGCAGGAAAGGCGCAATGCCACAGCCGCCAAACGCTTCTTCAAACGCCTGCTGGCCGGCCTGAAGTACAAGCCCAGCAAGATCGTCACGGATGGGCTCCGCAGCTATGG
>NZ_KN676114.1:163105-177478 GCF_000802185.1 Belnapia sp. F-4-1
CCGGCCGAGGCCGGGTGACACCTGGCACATGGATGAGGTTTATCTGAAGATCAACGGCGAGCTCTTCTACCTCTGGCGCGCGGTCGACCAGCACGGTGTGGTGCTCGACATCCTCGTGCAGGAAAGGCGCAATGCCACAGCCGCCAAACGCTTCTTCAAACGCCTGCTGGCCGGCCTGAAGTACAAGCCCAGCAAGATCGTCACGGATGGGCTCCGCAGCTATGGCGTCGCCCAGCTCGAGGTCCTGCCCGGTGTGAAGCATCGGACCAGCCGCTACCTGAACAATCGTGCCGAGAATTCCCACCGCCCAACACGACGTCGAGAACGCCAGATGCAGCGCTTCAAGTCACCAGAACAAGCTCAGCGGTTCCTCTCGGCGCACGCGATGATCTATGGTCACTTCCATCCGCGGCGGCACCTGATGGCCGCCGAACAGTACCACCGTTCGCGCGACAAGGCATTCCAGATCTGGCGGCAGGAGACGTGTGCCCAGACGGCAGCGTGAGATCACGCAAGCTCCGTTTTGCGGTCAAACGCGCCCGGTCGTCAAACAATGTGACAATGCCGTTCGGCGTGCTCCATGGCGTCACCATACCATGGTGCGGATCGATAACAGCTGTTCAGCGGCAGCGATGTGCTGCACCGATCTACCTTGCGAGCTCGTTAAAGCAAATGCCGGGTAACGCGACAAAGAAGACAAGCACTTCGTACTCCGTTAAGAGAGCCGCCCCAGATACCCGCAAAATGGACAGAGCATAACCTCCGAGTACTACCTCCTAGAATTTTGAGTATGAAGTGGGTTGGGGTCATGTCAACTGAATGGAGACCACGGCCAGTTCTATATCGTGGAGGCGGCCGTCTCCTAAAAAAGGATACCTATGTCAGACGCTAATCGCGTATTTTCGCACCAATCCAAGCGCACCACATCTTCCAGCCAGACGCGGCAGATTGTCACCGCACCCCGAAAGAACAGCCATGGGACCGTCCGCAGCCGGGTCGTGGAAGTCGTGCATGTTGCGCGGCGTTCGTCAGGTCCGGTCAAGGACCAGCCTTCTTCGACACCATGGCATGCTCATGTGGAAGCTTGGCCCAACGGATTTCGCGCAAAGCCACCGGCGCCAGCGTTGCCGGAGAAGGTGCAACCCACGGCGTCGGAGATCCGGCCTCCTACCGTCCACGTCATGCCGGCGTGGGAGCCATCGGTGCAGCAGCCAGCATCGGCGGATGCTGAGCCCGTCGAAGGGCCGAACAGCACGCAGGCCGTCGAGGGCCTCGACCGATGTGATGCAAAGCCACGTCCGCCGAAGATGACGGTGCGGCGTTTCGCGGACCCCTTTGCCGACGGTGATGACGGTGCCAACTGCATCCGCTGTGGGTATCTTGTCGAGCGGGCCCGGGAAGCGCGTGGCCTGTGGACCTGCTCGAAGTGTAGCTGAAGCGTCTACGGTGACGCGGCCGTAGTGCGCCGATGATCATCGCGGCATCACCGTCTTCTCCAAGTTAAATCATCGTCGGTTCGCACGGCGCTGCGGATGGTGAGCATGGCAATCGATACTGTCCGCTGCGATCTTGAACTCGCTTTTTGGGCAGCGTCGTCATTGCAGAGGATGGCGGTGAAGCAGGTCACGTCGTCTCCGCTTCGTGTCGTGGGCCGACGAAGCCAAATCGAGCGCCGAATGGATCCTCCGCAACCACGGCAAAATCACCGCCGGGGATCTGGTCGGGGCCGCCCAGCACGCGTCCCCCAGCGCCGGTCAGGCGCCCAATGGCAGCGTCGACCTCGGGAACGAGGATGTAGAAGCGCCAGCCAAGGACTTCACCCGGCGGCACGTTCATGGTGGCGCCCAGGCCAACAGGCCCGGCATGGAGGAACTTGTAGTCGCCGAGCGGGCCCATCGGCATCGCGCCCTCATGGCGCCAGCCGAAGAGTGGGCCGCAGAAGCTCATCGCCGCGTCCTGGTCGCGGGCGATGAGCTCGTTCCACACCACATGGCCCGGCGACGCGTCCGCAGGGCCCTGGAAGCTGGTGGACGGCGCCTCACTGGTTCCACGCATGACATAGAAGAGCACGCCTTGCGGGTCGCTCACCATGACCATCCGTCCGACGCCGTCCAGCGTGGTCGGCGGCATGTGGACCTGGCCACCAGCCGCCTGGACCGCGGATACGGTGGTGTCCACATCATCGACGCCGAAATAGCAGGGCCAGCCGGGCGGCATCAGAGCACCCTGCGGCAGCGTCATCAGGCCGCCGACCGCGTCGCCGCGCGGCGACGCGAGAATGCGGTAGTCCATCCCGGGCAGGCCGCTGCTCTTGACCTGCCAGCCGACGACCTCGGTGTAGAAGGCTTCTGCTCGGTCCGCATCCTGGGCGAGGTACTCGTACCAGATCGGCGTGCCATGCGGGTTCGACACCGGATGCTCTCCCGCGACAGTGGATGGGTTCGGGGTCGTCGCCGCCGTCACGCGGGAGCGGTCTGCTCAAAGACGGCGAGGTGGTCGGCCATGGCCTTGCGGTGCGCTGGCGGTGCCTCGCCGCGCGCGACATAGGCGGCGATACCGGGAAAGCGGTCCAGGATGCCGGTGTCGCGTAGCCCGCCAAGCACCGAGACCATCATGAGGTCGCCGACGGTTCTGTTGCGAAGTTTGCGCCAGATTGCAAATGGCCCTGACAGGCTTCGGATCGGCATTGTCACATTGTTTGACGACCGGGCGTGTTTGACCGCAAGATGGAGCTTGCGTGATCTCACGCTGCCGTCTGGGCACACGTCCCCTGCCGCCAGATCTGGAATGCCTTGTCGCGCGAACGGCGGTACTGTCCGGCGGCTATCAGGTGCCGCCGTGGACGGAAGTGACCATAGATCATCGCGTGCGCCGAGAGGAACCACTGAGTTTGTTCTGGTGACTTGAAGCGCTGCATCTGGCGTTCTCGACGTCGCGTTGGGCGGTGGGAATTCTCGGCACGATTGTTCAGGTAGCGGCTGGTCCGATGCTTCACACCGGGCAGAACCTCGCGCTGGGCGACCCCATAGCTGCGGAGCCCATCCGTGACGATCTTGCGGGGCTTGTACTTCAGGCCGGCCAGCAGGCGTTTGAAGAAGCGTTTGGCGGCTGTGGCATTGCGCCTTTCCTGCACGAGGATGTCGAGCACCACACCGTGCTGGTCGACCGCGCGCCAGAGGTAGAAGAGCTCGCCGTTGATCTTCAGGTACACCTCATCCATGTGCCAGGTGTCGCCCGGCCTCGGCCGGCGCTTGCGCAGTTTGGCCGCGAACTCGGTACCGAAGCTGAGGCACCAACGGCGGATACTCTCGTAGCTGACCACCAAGCCGCGCTCAGCCAGGATCAGCTCGATGTCGCGCAGGCTCAGGCTGAACAGGTGATAGAGCCAGATGGCATGGTGGATGACCTCGGCCGGAAAGCGGTAGCCGGGGTAGGTGGTGGGCTCGGTCGACATCCGGCCAGCTTGGCCCAGTCAGCTCATTCCGCCCGTCGTCCAACGACGTGACAATGCCCATGAGACCCATCAACAACCTCAGCTACCACGGCATCCCTGTGCGCCTCCGCGGCGCCATGCTGAACCTGACCGACATGTGGCGGGCAGCAGGCCGCCCGGAGAACCGGCGCCCAGCCGACTGGCTGGCCCTCGAGTAGACCACGCGCTTTCGCGCCCATGCCAGCGCGCACTGGACCGAGCTCGAGGAGCCGGTCATGCCAAATGCCGGCCACGCCGGCATTTGGCACCTCGACACGGATGGCTTCGTCGCCACCGTCCGAGGCCACCTGGGCGGTACCTGGGCCCATTGGCAGCTCGCGCTGTCCTATGCCCGCTACCTCTCGCCGCCCTTCCACCTCTGGTGCAACACCGTCGTCCGGACCGCCATCGAGCAGTCCGCCAACCTGCCCACGGCGGATCACGATCCGCTGGTGTGGCAGTTCGAACGGCAGTTCCGCGACCTGCATCGCCGGCTCGACATCCTCGACCGGCATGCGGCGGACCTGATGCTCCTCGTCCTCTCGGGCCAGGACCTGTTGCTGGGGGAGAGGCGGAAGTTCTCGATAATGAACCGGATCCTCCTGATCCGGGTGGTCGCGGCCGAACCCTATGGTGGCCAGTGCCCCTGCTGCGGCTAGGCGCGTGTCCTCTCCGGGGACGGCCAGCCGGTGCCCGGCGCCGAGCTCGACCACTTCTTCCATCGCGGCCTCAACCGGCCGGAGCATGGTTGGCTGATCTGCGCGGCCTGTCATGGCGAGCTGACCCATGGGGGCTACCTCGTCCGCTTCGCGCGGATGCCCGAGTTCCGGGCCTTCCAGGCCCGTGCGCTCGAGCAGCGCCGCAGGGCACGGCATCACCGTGCCGACCTGGCGACGTAGCCTTCGCTTTCCTGCCATGAATCCATGAAGCCCCATGACCTCCATCCGAGGTCATGGGGCTTCTTGCGTTTCTGAGGTGCGGCAGCTGGATGCAGCTTGCAGGCCTGCCACGTTCAACGCCGGGCGAGGTTGCTGAACCGTCTGTCCGTAGACGCTGCGGACGTGCAGACTGCGATGTCCCTGGACGGGAGGTTGTTCGCGCGATGGCTGTTCCCCATGCAGCGGCTCAGATCTTTCGGGTGTGGAAGTGGCTGTGACATTCACACGGCATCTTTCCGTTCGTGTTCGTCCCCGCGTTCTTATCTTGGCTTTGCACGTGCCGTGACGCTCGTGTGCCATCATGGCGGGCGGCAGACGATGAGCAGCAATCGCTCGATGAGATCGGCTGAGACATTCTGTGCTGTCCCGGCCAACGGCGAGGTAGCAGAAAACTGCGCGCGCCAGAGCTCGCGGCGCACCAGCACGAGAGCGTCGCTGAAGGTTGGTAGCGACTTGCGGTACCAGCGCACACACTCGACCAGCGGTCCACGCTCGGCGGCGAGTTGGTTGGCCCACAGCGTCACGAGTGAGAACAGGGCGAACAGCGCGGGCGTGGTGCGGAGGATGGCCAGGTCGGACCATTGGCGTTGGGTCTCGACGCCGAGGTGACGACGCGCTTCTTCGAATGTGGTCTCGGTGCGCCAGCGGCGAACAAACCACCGCAGGATGTCGGCCGGATCGGCCGCTTGGTCGGTGCACAGAAAAGCCTGCGGCTCCTTCTGGCCATTCGGGTCTCGCACCAGCACCCAGCGGATCGCCACCCGCCGGCCGGGGTGGTGCCAGAGCGCGGTGCCGGAGGCGATGTCGAGCCGGCGCGTGCTGCGGCCATACCAGCCCTCGATGCTGACCCGGCGCCAGGGCGTGCGCCGATGGTGCAGGAGCTCGGACAGACTGGGCAGCCGCGCACCCGTGGCCGGAGATCGCCCTCGCTGCCGCGGCCGGCGCGGCGGCGGTGGTTCGCACAGGCAGGCATCGAGGCGCAGACGGGTGACCACCGTCACGTGCGGCGCGAGGTCGCGCAGCAAGGCGATGGCCGAGAAGCTGCTGTCGGCCACCGCAACAACGCGCCGGCCCGGCAGCCAGCGGGCAACCTACAGCAGCGCCTGCCGGCCCCAGTCCGTGAGCTTCTTGTGTGGCTTGCCCTGATCGGCGGCATACCGCTCGGAGGGCGCCAGCACGGTCAGGAAGGGCAAGCCCCAGACACACCCAGCCCAGGGCACGGGCGCCAGCAGCATGACACACAGCCAACGCAGTCCGCTGGCCTTCACAAAGTGCCCCCGGCTCGAGCGGACCGGATCCCGGTAGATCCCTTTTGCGGCGATGCACGCACCGCGCCGGCGTTCGATGGTGTCGTCGAGCCCGACCACCACCGGGCTGGTCGGCACGAAGGCGGCAACCAACAGCAGCAAGAGCCGATGCGCCAGGGCCCGTGAGCACCAGTGCCCGTGGCTCAACACGCGATGGTAGACGGCAAAGCCGGCCACCTCGCCGAGACCCATGACCCGCAGGGCAGCGGCAACGGTCCGCCGGCCCGGCGCCAGCAGAGCACCACAGACCAGCACGAGCACGTGACGCCAAATCGCGGCGGTGAAGTGGCATCGGAAGGGCTGCATCCAGCCGTCCAGCACCGCGGGACCAACCTTCGGCAACATGGCACATCGCCTCCGCCCGAGCCCCCGCAGCGCAGAACGCGGCAGAAGGCAGGAGGAAGGCTCATGGCCAGCACCCCAGATGACCTGCGCGCCCGGATCGAGGCCTACCCCTGGCCAGCCGGGCGCGGTGGCATTGAGGTGGTGCGCGCCAACAGGGGCTACACGCTCTACAGCCAGCGCACCGGCGGACCTGTCGCCCGGCTGCGCCTAACCGGCCAGGGTGACAGAGTTCAGGTTCTCTGGTGGCGCCGCGAGGCTTGGGGCAACCCGGGCCCGTTCGGCCGCGAGGTCATGCCGCTCGACGACGCTCTCGCCTTTATCGCCGCCGAGGGCTTTTTCTGGATCCAAGCATCATGACGAGATCGTCACAGCATGTGCAAACTCAAGCTTACTGGTGATTTTCGTCATCCAAGCCGAGCCCTCCCCCACCGCCAGCGAGAAAATCAAAGCTTGCGACCGGGCCGTTGATGCGCTGCTCAACAGCCGTGACCTGGTCGAGGTGCAGCGGGCGGGCATCTTGATCGACAACCTGGGTTGCTCGGTGGCAAAGCGGTTGGCACGCCCGTAGCCAGAGTTCCTCATGCGGGGTGTTTGGAGGGCATTGTCACATTGTCTGGTGACCGGGCTCATTTGACTGCGAGACGGAGCTTGCGCGATCTCACGCCGCCATCTGGGAACACGTCTCCTGCCGCCAGATCTGGAAAGCCTTATCGCGCGAACGGCGGTACCGTTCGGCGGCCATCAGGTGCCGCCTCGAACGGAAGTGACCAGAAATCATTGCATGCTCCGAGGAATCGGTGGATTTGCCCGGGTGACTTGAAGCGCTGCATCTGGCGCTCCCGCCGGCGCGTCGGCCTGTGGGAGTTCTCGGCACGATTACTGAGGTAGCGGCTGGTCCGATGCTGCCGACTGGGCAATGCGGAGGCCCGGCAACTCGACCCTTCCACGTCGGCAAATCATGAGCACCACGGTCAGCGGTGTGCGCAGGGGGCGAACCGGCTTGATTTGTGTGGCGTAAATGACGGGACCTCGGTGGCCCCGTCGCTTTGCGTCGTCGTCAGCCGACAGTACGGTTTCCACGCACAAGCAGGGTGTCGCGGGTACCCCTGCGGGCGCCAAGTATGGTCGCTATGGCACCGAGCAGCATGGTCCCGAAAACCGCAAAGGCGGCCATCGAGGTGCCCGAAGCGGCAGCATCTGCCGCGCGGCGCGCAGACTCTTCAGCCTGCCGCGCAGCTTGGGTGGCTTGCTGCTCGGCGACTTGCACACGCGCCTGGGCGTCCTGCGGGCTGAGGTTGTACTCGGCGGCAACCAGCTGGCTCATGCGTTCACGGTCGGCCTGCGACAGCTGGCCCTCAGTGACGCGCCGGGTGACGAGTGTCCCCATTTCCGCCTTGCGCTGGTCCGAGGTCATGCTGGCAGGATTGCCACCCCCGCCGGCCAGCGCGCCTTGCACGCGGTCCACCAAGCCCTGTGTTGCGGATTGCAACCTGCCAGTGTCCGTGCGGTTGGCAACCTGCTGGCCGACTGCCGAGGCGGCGGATCCGGCACCTTGAGCAGCACCGCCCAGGAGGCTGGATACGCCGCTGGTGGCGGTGGAGGCGATACCCGCCACGAGGTTGCCCAGCAGCACGGCGGAAATCAGAAAGGTTGTGCCCCAGACGGCAAGGCCATGCAGGGTGCCATCAGTACGGTCCGCGGTACCCGATAGACGCGCGGCGACGTAGCCACCCACTGCCAGACCAATCAGGTTCGACACCAGGAGCCAAATAGCAGCGCCGATGCCGAAGGAAGAAGCCGACGGAGTGTCGCGCGCGGTGGCGTCAACCGTGGTGGCGCCCACACCGGCACCGAGGGCATTGAGCATGAGCCCGATCGTCACGGCCACTACGGCGCCGGCAAAGACTGCGCCCCATGAAATGCGGGACGGCAGCGATGGAGCGCCCTCGGGGAGGGCCGTTGCCGCGGTGGTGCCAGTGTCGTAGATGCTTGTTCCGCCTGTGGATACCATGTCGACAAATCCTTGCTGTTGAGAAGCCGTTGGAGGGTAGGCCTGAACCAGCACCACGTCATGTTCAATGGCCTGCTACTGGTTCGCTACAACCCGATCCTGGCTCTTCATGCTGCCACGCGGAGCTGAGCCATGGCGGCGATCTTGTGCACTTCGTGTGTGTGCGCGAGCTCCGCGCCCTCCGAGGCACTACGTTCGAACACCGACGCTGCGAGCGGACCACCGCCAGCGATCAAGTAACATAGCCATCAGACTGCTCTCCAGCGAGGGCACGTAACAGCCCCAAGGTCTCAGCAGGAAGTCATGGGGCTTCTGCGTTTCCAAAGTAAGGCGATTTCGGCAGCATCAGGTTTGGAACTTGGTCGCTACGCTTAGTTCGACTTGGCGGTAAAGGGCGAGGGCAGCGAGGTCGTTATCCTCATAGGCCGCGAGCCCCTCGGTGACCGCGCTGATCCCGCGCAAGGACGAAGCCTCCGTCTTGCAGCCTGATGGTAGAGGTGATCTTAGCGGCTCGTAACGTGACCTAATGAACGACTTTTGGGCGGTGGTTGGGCATCAGTCGTGTTGCCATGACACCGAAGAAAAACACTTGATACCGTGTTTCTCGCAGTTGGTTGCGCATCCGGCCACATTGCCTCCCCGTAACCCAAGGGATGAGCCGACGGGTTCATCGTATGGGAGAGATGCACATCATGGCCTGGAAGCACTTTGATTTGGAGTCGATCACCAAATGGTTGAAGAACGGCGAGCGTCCATTCTCTTCTTTCCTTCATGGCCGCAACAACGACCTAGCCATACTGGACGTCACCGGAGACGACACGGTCGCCAAGAATCTCGGCAAGGGTGAGGACACGGTTTTGGTTAAGGGCACGGCCGAGCAAGTGCGCCTGACCTTCACCAGCGCCGAGGTCGGCAACGGCAATCCCCTCGATTCCAACACCATGGCCAAACAGGATGGCGGCCTCGCCGTCCGGCTACAGGCCGAGGACGGTGCCGATAACCTCATCGGTCCGATCAGCCGCTTTGACGACGAGGGAATCACCTTTCGCTCCGCCAGCCCGGGCCTGACCTTCGACGTCCGCGACCTTGTCGCAGGCACCCAGCGCGGTGACCAGTTCGACGCGGTTACCTTGGGCACCGCCAAAAACGACCGTTACGATGAGAGCGGCAGCCGCGAGGCCTATTACATCAATGCCGGCATGGGCAACGACACCCTCATCGGCGGAAAGGGTAATGATTTCCTGGTCAGTGGCGCCGGCGATGATTGGCTGCAGGGTGGCCGTGGCAATGATTCGCTGCTTGGCGGCGCCGGCAACGACACCGCCGTCTTCAAGCCGTCGCGCGACGGAGCGGACACGACTGACCTCGGAGCCGGCAACGACGTAGTGCTGGTGCAGCACGGTCGGGGTGAACAGATCCGCTTGACCTTCACCAGTGCCGAGGTCGGCAACGGCAATGCCAACGACAGCAATACCATGCTGAACCAGGATGGCGGGCTCGCGGTCCGCTTCCAAATGGAAGACGGCGCCGGTGGACTACAGGGCCTAGTCAGTCGGTTCGACGACGAGGGCATCAGCCTCAGGGCAGCCGGCGGCTCCACCTTCGACGTGCGTGACTTGGTTGCGGGCACCCAGCGTGGCGACCAGTTCGAGGTGGTCCAGCTCGGCACCATGGCGAACGACGTCATCGACCACGGGAACGACCGCGAGGCTTACTACGTCAACGCCGGCATGGGCGACGATGTGGTGACCGGTGGCAGAGGCCGCGACTTCCTGGTCGGCGGCGCCGGCAATGATACTCTCAGCGGCGGTGCGGGCCAGGATTCCCTGCTCGGCGGCGGCGGTGTTGATACCTTCGTCTTCAGTGCCTGCGAGACCGGCCCCGACAGCATCGTCGACTTTAACGTTGCCGATGACACCATCCAGCTGAGTGCCCAGGTCTTCCAGGATCTCCCCTCCGGTGCATTGGCAGCAGACGCCTTTGCGCTGCTGTCCGACGGCGAGGCAGCCCAACATCGGGTTCTCTACGACGCGGAGACCGGCAACCTCTTCTTCGATGCGGACGGCGGCTCGCGCGACGATCTCGTCAACTTTGCGAAGCTGACCATGATGCCGGCGGGGGTATCGGCAGCGGACTTCATGATCGCCTGAAAAATTGAAAGGTTGGGGGGAAGCTTCTCCCCAACTTTTACTACCCTTGTGGAATCCGCTTCCTCAGACGGGCTTTCAGGCGAAGACGAGATCTGCGGAGCCGGATGCGGGGGCAGCCATCAAGCTGAGGCTGTCAGCCACTTTTTGCATATCCGTACCCAGTGCCGCGTCACCCAGGCCCATGGCGGCAGTCATCGCGTCGAAGACGTCCGTATTGTCGAGACAGTTTTGACCCATGCCTGCATCGGCGTAGTTCGCCAGCCCCGGATCAACCTTGGTCGCCGCCTCGGCCAGCAGCTCCGCCCCCTTCCCCTGTGCGTTCAGCTCTTCAGCATGGCGCCCTCCGGCACGGCGCCAGTGGTCACGTAGCGCCACAACGCCACGATCAGCTTCCTGGCCATCGCCACCAGCATGATCCGGCGCATGCGTCCCTTGGCGCCAGCCACGCGCTCATGGAACCACCGCGCGAGCGCACTGCCGGGCTGGTGACGCAGCCACAGCCAGGCCAGTTCGATGGCGCTTCTCCTCGCCCGCGGGTTGCCCGACTTGGCGATACCTTGGTCCCGTTCGACCTGGCCGCTTCGCCAGGGGCTCGGGGCGAGACCGAGGTAGCCGCCCACCTCGCGCCGGTTACGGAAGTCACGGAAGAACACCTCGTTGCCAAGCACGGCGGCAAAGGTGGTGCCGATACCGCGCAGTCGGGCGAGCCGGGCGGCGTTGCCCTCCTCCGCCTGTGCTACCGCTTTCTGCTCGGCCTCAACCTCGGCGACCATCTCTATCACCTGCCGTAGGCGCCGGCATTCTCGGAGCAACTCGGCTCGCAGGCAAGGCGCGAGCGGCTGGTCGCCCGGCGTGCGCAGCGCCTCAAGGCGCGCCTGCCAGTCGCCGCGCGTCGGCTCGAAGTCGCGGATGCCCTGCGTCATCAGCAGGCCCTTAATGCGGCTCGTGTGCTGGCCGCGCTCGACCACGAGGCGGGCCCGCTCGCGCGATCGCCGTCGGGCGTCCTCCTGCGCCGGGTTGGGCACGTGCACGACCCGACAGACCTGCGTCTCGCCACGCTCCAGCGCCATCAGCGTGCGCAGCAACCCGGCCGCATCGAGGCGGTCCGTCTTGGCCCGCCGCGCCCGACGGTCGACCAAGATGCTGGCAGCGTCCAAAACGCGGTTCTCGATGCCGCGGGCGCATAGCCAACGGTGCAGCCAGAAACCGTCGTACCCGGCCTCGAAACAGCATGCGACGCGCACGGGCCGACCCATCTTTCCCTCCGCCTGCATCCGCTTACGCGCAATCAGCTCAAGCAGACCTTCGGTGTCGCCGCCCTCCAGCCGGTGCTGGCTGACCTTGTCGACGACCGGCGAGTGCACGGCCACGAGCCAAGTCGAGCGGCTCAGTTCCAGCGCCACGAACAGGGTCGCCGGAGCCGTGTCCGTCAGGGATGGCGTGGAGGGTATCGCGTCCATGGGGAGCCTCCTGGTCCTGATGTCCGGACCCAAGCCTACCAGCGCTCAGCAGTCCGTCGCCCCATAGGATTTTTTTGAACCGCTCCTGGGCGGCGCGGTCGGTCTCGGCGTGGCGCGGCCGCGGCGTCTGCCAGGACAGGTCGAGGCTGTGCATCAGCTTGCCCATCCCGCCCTCGCTGTAGGACACGCCAAAGCGCCGCAGCACGATCTGGCAGAGGTCGATCAACCGCCAAGTCGATACGCCGTCCACCTCGGGATCCGGCCCCTGCAGCACGATCGCCTTCAGGGTCGCCTGCCGACCTTCCGTGGGCCGGCAGGGACGACCATCGCTCCAATCATCCGACAGCCCGGCTGGCCCGCCCCGGTTGTAGCGGATAACCCAGTCTCGCAGCGTCTGCCGGTCCATCCCGGCTACGCGTGCCGCCGCCTCGCGGCTCAGGCCCTCAAGAGCCGCCGCGATCGCCAGCAGGCGCCGCGCTACCCGCAGGTCCCGCTCCGCCTTTGCCAACCGCCGTAGCTCGCCAGGCGGCAAGTCTTCCCGGATCATCAGCGCGGGCATGGTCCGTCCCCAGATGCCATGCCTGCTGGTGAATCACGTCCGGTCGCGTCGGCTCAAGCCCCGAGAGTCAGACCTTCAGAGTCCATCTGGGATCATGTGGTTTTCTGACATAGCCTTCGGAGCATGCGACGGACGGAAGCCCAGCGCAGGAAGGCAAGCGCGCGACGGTTCAGGCACTCCCAATCCTTGGCCAATCGTCGGCAGCGATTGAGCCAGGCGATGGAGCGCTCGACAATCCACCGCTTCGGCAGCACGACGAACTTGCGCAACTCGGACCGCTTGACGATCTCGAGGTTGATCTGGCGACAAGTCGTGCGCAGTCCGGCCTGGAAGTTGGCGCCCTGGTACCCGCCGTCGGCGTAGAGCTTCAGCAGGAAGGGGTAGAGGCCGAACAGCGAGCCCATCAGCAGCACGCCACCATCGCGGTCCTGGATGTCGGCGGCGTGGATGATGGCCTGCATCAGCAGACCTTGGGTGTCGACCAGGACGTGCCGCTTCTTGCCTTTGATCTTCTTGCCCGCGTCGTAGCCCGAGGGGTCGATGCAGCGCCCCCTTTTTCCGCACTCTTCACGCTCTGGCTATCGATGATTGCCGCCGTCGGGCTGGCCTCGCGTCCAGCCTGCTCCCGGCACAGCACGTAGAGCGCGTAGTGGATGCGGTCGAGCGTCCGGTCCTCATCCCAGCGCCGGAGGTAGTCGTTCACCGTGCTCCGCGGCGGCAGGTCTTTCGGCAGCGCCGCCCATTGGCAGCCGGTGCTCAGGATGTACATCACCCCATTCAGCACCGCGCGCACGTCGATCGTCCGCTTGTTGCCGCCGCCCTTCGCACCCGGGATCAAAGGGCTGATCATCGACCACTCCTCGTCGGTCAGATCACTCGGGTAGCGCAGCTTGCTGCGGTCGTATTTTGGCCGGTTCTCGGGCGTCCACATGGACGCCCTTCTTCCCGCACCCGCCGCCGGCAGCCAATCACAACCGATTCAAATCACTCGATCTGTTCCCGGATGAACACTCAGACGCTGAGTATTAGTAGGTCGTTTTGGACCCGGTTGAAGTTTCTCCGTGGTTTGGGTGCCGTGCGGCTAGGGTTAGGTTGCCGCCTAGCTGATGCTACCCTGAAGGCACGTGAAAGCGATGTTTGTATTACGTTGTCTTACGCTATAATATGTCGTCATACAGGAGGATCTGATGGCTGACTCAGATGCTGTGTCGGTGACGGTTCGCATGCCGGCCGAGCGGCGCGACGCCTTGGATGGGATGGCGCGAGCCCTCGACCGAGATCGAAGTTATCTGGTGAACGAAGCCATCGCCCAGTTCATCGAGGCCCAGACGGCTTGGGCCGCCCACCTCCAGGAGGCGGTGCGCCAGGCAGATGCCGGCGAGTTCGCCAGCTCGGACGAGATAGCCGCAGCCTTCGCTCCTCGGGCCCGGCAGGGGTGATCTCGATTGCCTTCACTCGGCTGGCGATTGCGGACGTGCGCCGTGCACGGGAGACTATCATTGCCAGCCACCCGCAGGGACCCCGTGTCGGCAAGGTATTAGCCGACGATGTCGCAGCACGACTGGCCCATGCAATCGAGGGGCTGCGCGACTTTCCACGCGTAGGGCATGCCGGGGCTGTGCCGGGGGTGCTTGAGATCGTGGTCCCGGGGCCGACACGACGCACGACCCTTACAGTTGGCTACCAGCTACGCGGCAACCGCATCATCGTCCTCGGCATCACCTGGGGCGGTAGGACTTTTAGCGAGTTGGGACGTCCAGGGGATGAGCCTTGAAAGCCTCTTTCAAGCAAGAGGTCATACCAGCCGCCCTAGTGAGTGACTGCTTCGGGTCCAAACTGGGTGAAAACAGTCCGGATTGATAGATTGAGGCTCTGCTGATTGGGGTGGATCAGGATGACACGGTTCGTCGAAGGTGCTGACCGCCGTCAGACGATGTTGCTTCCCGACCAAATGGATAACTACGTGACAGAGGAGAACCCGGTCCGCGCTGTCGATGCCTTCGTCGATGCGCTGGACCTGGCTGCACTGGGCTTCGAGGGTGTGGCGCCAGAGAGGACGGGCCGGCACCGTCAACTTGCCGGCCTTTGCCGCCGCGCTGGCATGCCGAAGGCGACGCACAACAGAGTTCAG
>NZ_KN676115.1:0-21176 GCF_000802185.1 Belnapia sp. F-4-1
GCGGCCGAAGTTCTCCTGCCGCGGCTGCGAGGCCATCACCCAGGCCCCGGCGCCGAGCCTGCCGATCCGCCGCGGCCGGGCCACGGCGGGGCTGCTGGCCCATGTGCTGGTGGCCAAATACGCCGACCACTTGCCGCTTCTGTGATCGGGCCTCCTCCGTCAAGCGCAGAGTGGATCCAACGAGCGGGGCCAAGCTTCTGTCCGTGGTCGGCGTGACCGCCACATGATGCGACCCGAGAGGCGGACGGTTCCAGATCTCTACCACGTGCTCGAGGCGACTGCGGCAAATACGAACTCGTCACACCCTCGTCCCCGCTCGGGGACCTCCTGCGCGCCCTCAGGGTTGAGGCCGCGTTTGCTCCCGCTCCGTCAGGCCATGGCGGCCTCCTCGGCGGGGCGGCTGGTCCAGCGGAAGGGCTCGTCAGCCTTCCACATGCTCAGCAGCAGGACGGCGAGCTTGCGCGCGACGGCGACACGGGCCTTCTTGGCGCAGCTGCGGCGTGCGATGCGGACACCCCAGGCCTTCAGAGCAGACCAGTGGGTCATGCGTCCGAGGATCGTCGCGGCCGCCTCGTAGAGGATGGTACGGAGCCCCGCATCGCCTGCCTGCGACGTTCGTCCCATCCGGTCGATCTGCCCTGACTGGTAACGGCTCGGGGTGAGGCCGAGCCAGGGGCCGACATCGCGGGCTCGTTGGAACCGGCCCGGGTCGTCGATGGCACTCTTGAACGTGAGGGCGACGATCGCGCCGACGCCGGGTGCCGTCATGAGCGTGCGGACGACCGGGTCGGCGCGCGCCATCCCAAGCAGCTTCTTGTCGAGATCGCGGAGCTCAGCGAGCAGCACCTCACGGACCCGCAGCAGCGCCTCGACGACGACCTCCAGGGCGGGGTTACCGGACGCCAGCTCCCGGGCCCGGGATGCCCATTTCGGTCGGGTGACCGGGCCCATCCGGAGACCGAAGTTCCGCAGCGCCGCTCGCATCGAGTTCTCGACGGCGGTCACCTTGTCGACGAGGAACTGTCGCCCCCCGAGCAGGGCCCTCGTCTCCTGTGCAGATGGTGTCTTGACGTGCACGCTCTTGAACCACCCGAGGCGGACGAGCTGGGCGATGCCGCGGGCATCGTTGCGATCCGTCTTGATGCGCATCGTTGCGAGCGAGGCCCGCACGTGCCTCGCCTCCATGACGGTGACGCGAAACCCTTCGCGGGTCAGCCCAGCATGCAGCCACTGCGACAGGCTGCCAGTCTCGAGGCCGACGTGCTCGATGCGGCGCCCCGGCATGCGTACGAAACGCGCAATAACCTCGGGCTCGCAGGCGCACTTGCCCTCCTTGATGATGACGCCAGCCTCGTCGACGATGCAGATGCTCGCGCTCTCAAGCGACACGTCGATGCCAACAAAGAACTGCATAACCGTGCCCTCCTGTCCTGGCAGGCCGTCTTGCGGCGGGGGGGAGTCTAGCCTGGTCCGGCGGCTGCCCGCCCGATCAGCGCATCTGTACCGGCAGAGCGAGATCTATGCCCGGGACGGCGTCGACCTGCAGCGCTCGACCCTGGCCGATTGGGTCGGCCAGTCGGCGGCACTGCTGCGGCCGCTGCTGGACGTCTTGGCCCAGCATGTCCTGGCGGGCGCTGTGCTACATGCTGACGACACGCCGGTGCCGGTCCTCGCCCCTGGTCTCGGCAGGACCAGCACCGGCAGGCTCTGGGTCTATCTGCGCGATGAGCGGCCGCATGGCAGCACGATCCCGCCTGCCGTGCTCTACCGCTACAGTCCGGACCGCCGGGCCGAGCATACCAAAGCGCACCTCGCCGGGTTCCGCGGCGTGCTGCAGGCCGACGGTTATGGCGGGTTCGAGAGCCTCTACGAGGGTGGGCGCGTTATCGAGGCGGCCTGCTGGACCCATGTCAGGCGTCCGTTCTACGACCTGCACCTGACCGGCCAGGCGCCGCTCGCCACCAAGGCGCTCCGGCGCATCGCTCTCCTCTATGCCGTCGAGGAGGAGATCCGTGGCAAGCCGCCTGACGAGCGTGCCCATGTGCGGCAGGCGAGGGCTGGGCCAATGCTCGAGGAGATGTATGTCTGGCTCCGAGCGACGCTCGGACAGATCTCCGGCAAGAGCGACCTTGCGGGCGCCATCCGCTACGCCCTGATCCGCTGGGAGGCTCTGACGCGCTACCTCGCCGACGGCAGGCTCGAGCCGGACACGGATGTGTTCGACAAGTCCTTTCGTGCAGTGCCGCTCAGTTTGGCTTTGGCGCTCGGCTAAGCGGAGCTTGTTCCTGCCAAGCTGAGGTAAAGCGCCGGTACTCGTCCTCTGCCATGCCGAGCCATTGCCGCTCGCGGTCCCGCACCGCCCGCAGGCTGTACTCGCTCGCTAGCCCGGGCTTGTTGCAACTCCGACGCGACAGTTCGCCGGCTTGCAGTTCGAGCTTGCGCCGTTTTCAGGCAACGAGGGCGGGGCGGGACCAGGTGTAATCCTCATCCTTTGTTAGGAGGTGCCAGGCGATAACTGCGAGCTTCCGGGCTGTAGCGACCGCGGCGACCTGCTGGCCACGTCGTTCCTTGATGCGCACAAAGAACGCGCGCAGGGGCCCAGGGCCCGCCGCGATGGTCCATGCTGCCTCGACCAGCATCGCACGGGCATGGGCTCGGCCTTGCTTGGTGATCCGCCCGTGAACCGCGGAACGGTCGCCGGATTGTCGGACGCTCGGGTTGAGGCCGACGTAGCTGACGAGCTTCTCCGGCGAGTAGAACCGGGACACGTCGCCGATCGCGGCGAGGAGGCTGACGGCCACGACCGCGTTAATACCGCCGACCGTCATCAGCCGCTCGGCTCGAGGATCGGTCAGGGTGCGCCGCGCAAGGGCGGCGTCGAAGGTTGCGAGGTCGGCCGCAAGCCGGTCGAACAGGTCGAGGTGACGCATGACGGTCCGCCCCTGGTCCCCCGGCAGTGGCTGTGTCGCCAGCCACCGACGGCCACCCTTGGTGAACAGGTTGCCCTTGTACGGCGGGACAGATGCCGACACGGGCCAGATCGTCGCCTCGGTGCTGACCGACAGGGATGCCGATGACGGCTCGCAGGTCGGCCCATTGCTCGACCGGGTCGATGGTTCGGTGGCGGCCTTCATCCGCGACGGTGCCTACGATCGAGACGATGTTTATGCTGCGGCCGCAGCGCGGCACCTCGGTGCTACTGTCGTCGTCCCGCCGCGCGCGAGTGCGGTGCCGAGCGCTGCGGCCGAAGCCGCCCCGACACAGCGGGACGCGCACTTGCGATGTATTGCCGAGCGCGGCCGTATGGGCTGGCAGCGCGCATCGGGCTATAACTGGCGCGCCCTAGTAGAGGCCGACATCTCCCGATGGAGGCGCGTTATCGGCGACGGCTTGCGCTCACAAACGGATAAGCGACAGGCGACCGAGGTGGCCATCGTCGCCAACGTGCTGAACCGAATGCTTGAGCTTGGGCGGCCGGAATACGTCCGCATCGCATGATCCCGATCGCGGGCAGGGACAAATGCGTCCGAGCCGCTGATTCATGCAACAAGATGGGACGTAGCGCAACTCGCCAATGCCCCACTGCGGGGTAGGCGACGTGCTTACCAGCTTCGTCTCCCCTCCTGTCAGTCCTATTCCTCCGCCTCGCTATCGATGACATTGTCACCTATGGCCTCGTTGAGTTGAGCGAGTTCGCGCCGCGCCTTTTCCAACTCCTCCTCATGGCGCCGAATGATTTCGGCCAGCCGAGCGCGCCTGCGTGTTAAAGCCTCATGGTTGCCCCCAGCCTGCCGACACAGCCGCTCCCGCTTCCAAGTGATAATCTCCGGACGTCGAAGGTCTGGACGTACTAGGCCGTCTTGGTTCGCCGCTGCTAGGTCATCCGGCTTCAGCGTAGCGAGTTGGTATGCGACGCTCGCAGCCTGCGGCAACTTCGGCTCCGGAATACGGCCGCAGTCCACCGCCTCCGCGATCATTCGCAGCTCGTAGGCAGTCTGACGGCCGAAAGGCAACGACGCGTCAACCATCCGCTGAAACTCGCCGTGCGCTAGCTTCCGCTTAGCCTGGACAAGATAGCGGCCGATGGCGAGGAAGCTCTGTTGAGCCTCCCGCCAGAGCCGGGAGATCTCGCGGACATACTCTTCCTGGTTTCGCAGCTCTCGCTGCGCCGTTCGGACGATATCGACCTGCGAGCGCGGAGGCACGCCACTAACTGCAGGTACCACAGGCGTGGCCGGAGCGGCCGGACGGCGGGCGACTTCGCCGCGGCCAAGCGCGAAGGGACGGGTATTGCGGCTCATCGATTGCGGATTCCCAATTCGGAACGGACGAAGGCCCAAACCCCACGGAAGTCGTCGGCGCCGTTCGCCCCGCGAAGTTCCATAACACCAATTCCGGCCCGTGCGCTGCGCCGAATGTCCTCGAGATCGCGGACCTCAATGGGAGCTAGTCGTCCCCCAGTTTCCAATAGGCCGAGCTTGGCCTCATCGAGGCTCTTGCTGCCACGGCGAACACGGTTCAGCAGAAAGTGCGCAGGGACCTCAAGCCGCGCAAGCAGCGCCATCCATGGCGCGGCGCTCTCGATGTCGTCGTCAGAAGGCTGTACGGGCACAAGGACGAGATCCGCCTTCCGCAATAAAGTTTGCATCTGGCTCGGACTACTCTCGACGCCAGGCGGAGTGTCTACGATTACGATATCGGCTTCCGAGGCGTCGAGCCTGTCCCAATGAGCTTCGATCTCGGCGAGGGCGATCGCCTCGCAGGCCACAGGTGGTGCCTGCTCCGGTCGTCGCGCTGCCCAGCGCGCTAGCGCCTGCTGCGCATCGGTGTCGACCACCAACACCTGCAGGCCCTCGTGGGCTGCGGCGACGGCAAGATTCCGGGCGGTTGTCGTCTTCCCGGAGCCTCCTTTGGCCGTTGAAATAACAAGCCATCGTGCCGCTCGCTTGTCCTGTACCGGCGCTGGTCGGGTGGAGCGCCCTCGCACCCCGTCCTGCACGCTCTTCGCCATGAGGTTCCCCCCCCCAATCCTCTGATGGCGATAAGATGTAGCCGGATCTGTCATCAACCGGCAGCCCAGAAGATGCTCGAACTACGAAAAGCAAGGCACGACTTACATCCGATTACCGGTAAGTGACGTCAAAACAGTGACTTACGTATCGGACGGGGCGTTCATCACAAGCGGCGACATGCAAGGCATGCCTTACTTCTCTTTAAGCACTCCTGTTCAGCAGGCTGAGCGACATGTTCCGTGACTGACCGGTTTTGTCAGCGTTCGCGCCAAACCTGGCGACGCGAGATGATGGCCGGTTTGGTTACGCCACTTGCAGAATAGCGAGCGCAGTGGTGGCGCGACGGAGGTGAAGCAGACGGCGGCGGTTGGCGGCGACGTGCTGGTTATGGCGGGTCCGGAGGCGGAGGAAGTTGCGGAGCTCGTCGTAGCTTCGACAGAACCGCCTTGCTGAATCGAAGCTTTTGAACCCGCGCATACACCGTATGCGGCCTTTAACGCCCCGGTGATCCTGTTCCAATCTGTTGTTTTTGTAAGCGCTATTGCGATGGACAACCCGCCGGCCAAGCGTTGACCGGATCGCTCGTGGGTATGAGCCGTGCCCGTCCGTGGTGACCTGATCGGGCGTCACGCCCGTGACCGACTTGGCTGAACGGAAAAAGGCCTGGGCCGCCGCCATGTCGCGGTGCTCGCTGAGCGCTGTGTCCACGAGATTGCCCTCGCGGTCGATCGCCCGATACAAGTAGGCCCACCTGCCGCCAACATTCAGATATGTCTCGTCCACGTGCCAACGGCGACCGCGGGTACCGCCCCGACCGCGGCGGCGCTGGCGCAGTTTGTCGGCGAGCAGCGGCGCAAGCTTCGCCTCCCACTCGCGGACGGCCTCATAGCTGAAGACGATGCCGCGAAGGAGGAACATCTCTGCCAAGTCACGCAAGGTCAGGCGGTAGCGCAGCCGCCACACCACCACCAACGCAATCACGTCCGACGGGTACTGGGCGCGGTTCAGCACGCCACCGCTGCGCTCGTTGAACTGCTTACCGCAATCTCGGCAGCGGAACCGGCGATAGCCTCGGGCGGTGCGCTCCGGCCGCTCGGTCACCTCCGCCGAGCCGCAGGCCACACAGTCTATCTCCGCCCCTCGTCCCCTGTTGAGCACAGAGCCTACCAGCCCTACCCCGGCTGGCCAAAAGGGCCCATTGGCGCAAAACCTGACAGAACCGCTAGAGTAGAACCACTACGGCGCGTATTGCTACAGGAGACGAGCGAGCCAGACCGTGCGGCCGCCGCAGGCCGGGTCCCCGACCTTATGGGCCACGATGTCGAAGCCGTGCTCGCCGCGTAAGGAGCGGTACTCGGCGGCATCCAGACTTGCATGGTACAGCGGCTCGCCTCCAAATGTGCCCATAGCCACGCCATGCGAGGGACCGCTTGTGAACATTAGGGGGGCGCCTGAGCCCGCATGCGCCCGGAAGACGGGGAACATACGGCGTTGGTCATCATGAGAGAGACGAAAGAAACTGTCCCAGGCAAGGACGCCATCGAAGAGGCGGCCTAGGGATATGCTCCGCATGTCCGCGACATGCCAAGCGTGTTGGGGCAGGCGCCCCTTCCACATGGTGATCATTTCCAGTGCCGCGTCCACGCCTGTCAGGTGGCATCCCTTCTCGGCGAGATAGCGGCCAATCGGCTCACCGGACCCGCAGCTCAGGTCAAGAACGGCGGGACAGGGAGGCAGCATACAAAGGAAGCGGTCGAGCCAACCCACCTCGATAAGCGGGCCGCCAAAGAGGTCTTTCCGGGCAGCGGCCCAAGCACGGGCGTGGCGTTGATATAGCCCGATAATCCGTTCGGCGTCGGTCAACATAGAAGCACTCTGCGCCGCACATCGCGCGGACAACAAGGCCCGGCCGGGGTTAGAGCGAGCTACCCCTGGGGTACCAAGCGCCAGGCGCGGCCCACTACTGAATCGAACAATGCACGCCATGCGGCGAGGACGTTGCCGAGCAAATAGCGAAGGACATCCTCGCCACCATGTTCCGGCTCCTAACAGTTCGTTCCGCCCCGCATACCGCGCCATTCTGCACTTTGCCGCGTTCGGCGCTCATGCCAGAAGCTTCCGACCGAAACGCCACACCATCCGTGGTCACAACTCGGGCGCTGCCATGCGACGGGCGCGGGGCGGCCACCCCCGCCTACATCCCAGCGTGGGGCTGGTGGCAGGTGCTGCTTCGCTGCGTTTGGCGTGTGTTCGAGGACCGCTTGCTTGGTGAAGCAGCGGCGGTTGCCTTCTATGCACTCCTTGCCGTCTTTCCCGCGCTCGCCGCGCTGGTAGCCCTGTGCGGCCTTTTCGTTGATCCGCATGCCGCGGCGGAGAAGCTGCAGGCGCTGGTTGGTATGCTGCCTGCGGGATCCGCAGAGGTGGCGCGGGATGCCCTGGGGCGGATGGCGGCCGTGGGCGGCGGCAAGCTCGGCCTCGCCGCGACACTCCTCGCCGCCGCGCTCTGGAGCGCAACGGCCGCGGCGATGCAGTTGCTCGCGGCGTTAAACGTCGCCTACAGAGAGCGCGAGACGCGCGGCCTCGTCCGGCTCATCGGCATCGCTTTGCTGTTCGTGCTCGGGACTGTGGCCTTCGCCGCGGTGGCCCTCGGCGGCGTCCTGGGTGTGCCGCTCGCGCTCGCTGCCCAGGCTGGACCCGGCGGCGGCATGGACTGGCTGCTCCGCCTCCTGCGCTGGCCACTGCTGCTCGCCGCCGTCTCTGTCGTCCTGGCACTTGCCTATCGCCATGGCCCATGCCGCGCCTGCCCTCGTTGGCATTGGACAAGCTGGGGCGGCGCGGTGGCTGCGCTGGCATGGCTCCTCGGATCGGCCTCAGTTTCTTGGTACATGCAGGAGGTTGGGCGTTACGATTGGCTTTACGGTTCGGTCGGAGCCGTGCTCGGCTTCATGCTCTGGGCCTGGGTCTCCACCGCGGCCGTCCTGGTTGGTGCGGTGCTCAACGCTGAGCTCGAGCGGCAAGCCATGCCGGAGCCGGAGTCCGCGCGGCTAGTGTCGTAGTTCGGTGCGGATGACGAGCGATGTTCGGGTGAACAGGGTCTAGAGCCGAATCGCGGAAACCGGGAGCGCTGAGCGCGGTTGGATGTCAGTAGCGTGCTATGCAGCCGCCGTGAACCATTACCGGACCGAATGACTCACCCAGACGGAAGCAGCGAAGAGTCGGACGGAATCGGGGCACTCTCATCGCCGCTTATGGGACAACCGCTTGACGAGCTGGCGCTCCTGCGCACCGTCATCGGGGCGCTTGGTGAGGCGATTATCGTAACCAGCCCTGAGCTGGACCCGCCCGGCCCTCGCATCCAATACGTCAATCCTGCCTTCACGCGGCTGACCGGCTATGCGTCGCATGAAGTTCTTGGCCAGACGCCGCGCATCTTCCAGGGCCCGGACACCGACCGCGCCTTCCTTGATGATTTGCGGGCGGCCCTGGTAGCAGGTCGCAGCTTTCGAGGTGAGGCCATCAACTACCGCAAGGACGGCACCGAGTACGTCGTCGAGTGGCTGATTACCCCCGTCCTGGAGGACGGCCGCGTGGCTCATTGGGTTGCCGTGCAGCGCGACGTAACCGAACTCAGACGCTCCCAGGAACAGCGGAGGCGATTGGCTGCCGAGGTGAACCACCGGGTGAACAACAATCTTGCTGCCATGCAGTCCGTTGCAGCCCAGACGGCGCGAAAAGCGGAAACGGCGGCCGAATTCAAGGACGCCTTTCAGGAGCGCCTTCGCGCCCTGGCCCGCGTGCACCGGCTACTTGCGGGGCGCTGCTGGGCGGGCATTCCCTTGGGCGAGCTAGCAGAGGCACAAGTGGCGCCGCATTTGGGCGGGAAGGTGGGACGCCTACAGGCCTCGGGGCCAGAGGTCTCGCTCTGCCCCGGCGCTGCTGTCGCGCTCGGCATGGCACTGAGCGAGCTGGCGGCGAATGCGGCCGACCACGGCGCGCTGTCGGCAACCGGCGGATGCGTCCATCTTCGTTGGGAGATTGAGGCCCGCACCGATGGCGACCGGCTCCTTCTCCGCTGGGCCGAGGAGGGCGGGCCGCCGGTCCGGCCGCCACCGGGCCGCGGCTTCGGTTCCCGCTTGGTTGAGCGCGGCCTTCCGCAGGAGCTGCAGGCTGAGGCTCGGCTGCTGTTCGAGCCTTCCGGCCTGCGCTGCGAAATCGACGTGCCCCTCGACACCCTGGTTGGCGCAGCGCGATGAGGGCTCCTTCTTAAGGCTGAGGCGGCTCTTTGGTCCTCTTGCTGAGAGGACCGCTATGGACCTTCTCGGCTGCTCGGCAACCTCCTTCGGTGCAAGCTGGACGCACGAGCGGGGTTGTCGGTGCGGTCCACCATCCGGCGCAACCTTCGGCAGCGCGTGACCGTTTGGTCACCCATTGCACAGGGCTCTAAACGGGGCGGGATCCCAGGATGCCGTTTCGAGACGGGGCTCGGCACTAGTGCCTGTGGCCAGCCGCGCCACCCAACCATCGAACTGCGATTGCGGAGACACAAGCATGAGGGCCATCACAGCGTACTTCGACTCCGTCCAAGCGGCAGAACAAGCCGCCTTCGCCCTGGCCACGCGCGTCGGCGGGGTTCGCGCCAAGGTTTACGACGCCCGGAACACCGACATTTTGGGTGACCTCTCGTTGCCGGAGGGTGACGCCACCACGCTGCGAGAGGGCTTCCGGCGGGGCGGCGGGGTGGTTCACGCCGAGGTGTCGGATGGCCGCTTCGAGGAGGTGGCGGACGCGCTCGAGGCCAGCGGTGCTGTCGACCTCGACGCACGCGAGGCGGAATGGCGCAAGGAGGGATGGGCGAGGTCTGCGGCCTCCACGACCGCGACTGCCGCGGTATCCCCAGCGGTAGGTGCGACCACTAACGCTTCGACACCTACAGCGAGTCCGCTCGGCGCTACAGCTGGTGCCTCGAGCACCGTCTCTGGCGCTGTGGCTGGCGGGATGGTGGAGCGGCTTGGCCGGGCGGACGACGAGGCGCGCATTCCCGTGGTTGAGGAGCGTCTGCGCGTCGGCAAGCGTGAGGCCGGGCACGGTCGCGTTCGTATCCGCAGCTACGTCGTCGAGACGCCGGTGCAGGAGCAGGTGACGCTGCATGAGGAGCGGGTGAACGTCGAGCGGCGCCCCACGGACCGTCCGCTGACTGGTGCCGACGAGGCCCTGTTCCAGGAGAGGACCATCGAGGCGACCGAAACCGCGGAGGAGGCGGTTGTGGCTAAGGAAGCGCGAGTGGTGGAGGAGGTCGCCCTCCACAAGACTGCCGAGGAGCGCACGGAGACGGTTCGTGACACCATCCGTCGCACCGAGGTGGAGGTGGAGGATGATCGCGTGCCTGCTAACACCCCTGCCGCCACCCCGAAGCGCAATCCCGGCACGGTCTGAGCCTTGGGCCCGGGGGCATCGACCCCTGACGTCGAACGAAGAGTGGGAGGAAGCAGGATGAGCGGCTTATTGGGTGGAGGTTCTAACGGCGGCGGCATCGCGGGCGGGCTGCCGACCGGGGTGAAGTTGGCGGCTGTGGCGCTGCTGGCCCACCAACTCACGAAGCACACGCGGGCGGAGGAGGGTGCGACCAGCGCCGTGCCAACCGGCGGAGGTGGCCTCGGTGGCATCCTCGGTGGTTTGCTCGGCCAGGGTGGTTCCGCGCCGTCGAGCTTCGGCATGGGGGGTGGCGGACTGGGCGGCATGTTGGGAGGATTGCTTGGGGGCGGGGCGGTTGGTGGCCTGGGCGGTCTGCTCGATGGCCTCCGTGGCCAGGGACTTGGGCGGCATGTCGACTCCTGGGTCGCGCCTGGCGAGAACCACCCGGTGGCGCCACACGAGTTGCAGAACGCTTTTGACCCCAACGAGCTCGACGAGGCAGCGCGCCACGCGGGCACCGACCGGGGCACGCTGCTGAACGAACTCAGCCGGATGCTGCCAGGGGCAGTGGACCACATGACGCCCGGGGGCCGGATCCCACAGCGTGGCGAGGATCTCGGCCAGAATGGCATCGGCGGCCTGCTCGGACACCTACTCGGTGGTGGGAGGTAAGACACTACGCCCGTGGGCCGAGGCTTTGCGCCCGACCGGTTCCGTTCGGGTTAGCAGCCCGCATCGCTCAGAGTCCTTTTGGAAAATCAGGGATGAGCGTTTCTGCGCAGTAGGATGGCGGCCATGGCGATGAGGATCATGGCCTCGGAGACGTCGAGGCGCTGTTCGTAGTCGCGGACGAGGCGGCGCCAGCGTGTCATCCAGCCAAAGGTGCGTTCCACGACCCAGCGGCGCGGCAGGACCTTGAAGCCGGGTTCGCTATCGCAGCGGCGGACGATCTCGACGGTGAAGTCGAGGAAGGCCGCTTTCTCCATGAGCTTCAGCCGGTCATAGGCGCCGTCGGCGAACATGTGCTTGACCCATGGCCAGCGCTTGCGGATGCCGTCCAGGATCGTCTGGGCTCCGGCACTGTCAGAGATGTCGGCCGGCGTCAGGTTGACCATCAACAGCCGTCCGTCAGTATCGACCGCGATGTGGCGCTTGCGGCCCAGAACCTTCTTGCCGGCATCATAGCCTCGCCGCGCTCCGGCCGCCGGAGCCTTGACCGACTGGCTGTCGATGACCCCGGCGGACGGGCTCGCCTCGCGTCCTGCTCGCTCCCGGTCACACATCAGGGCCAGGTCGTGGATGGTCTGGAACAGGAAGCGGCGCATCAGCCGCCGAAACCACCAGTACACCGTCTGCCAGGGACTAAAATGAACGGGAAGCATCTCCCACCCGCAGCCTGAGCGGACCAGGTAGCGAAGCGCATTGATGACCTCCCGCAGATCCACCTCCCGCGGTCGGCCTCGACGGCTTGGCCTCGGCATCAACGGTGCGATCTGCGCCCACTCCTCGTCCGTCAGATCAGACGGGTAGCGCCTCGTCTTCCTGGCAATCTCGGCCATCCGGCCGCGGCTCCGCTTGGTCCACATCTCACGCGTGAATCACGCCACGGCCCTCAAGGAAAGGCCACCAACGATTTCTCAAAAGGGCTCTCAGTGAGGTGAGGTCCCACTTGGGACCAGGCACACAGTTAGGTTCGGCTACTGTTATCCATGCGGCAGCACCGGACCGGGCCAACCATAGCTGCGCGGATTACTCGCAATGAGGCACCATGCCCATACCTATGCCTGCGCCGAACGGCTGATTACTGGCACGGCGGAGCCTCTAGGATGGTCGTTCCTACTATCCCTGTCAGTCGAGGGGCGTTGGACTTCGTATCCACCTCGCTTGTAGCAGATGGCCCATTCGGCACGACGAGGGGCCTCGCGCACTATCGGGGCGGCGCGCTGTCCAGCATGGTCGCGATCCGGTCCGCCAGGTATGGACCGGACACCGGCTTGTGCATGAGCTGGAAGGCCGCGGCTCGGGCGTCCTCGTCAGCTGACGCTGCGGCATTGACTGGATGGCCCGTGATGAGGACGGCAGGCAGTCCGGGCCTGCGTCCCTGTGCCGCCCGGATCAGCTCGACCCCATCCATGCCGGGCATCGACAGATCCGTGACGAGCAGGTCCACCGCCTCTCCCCGGTCCAGCATCGCCAACGCTTCAGTGCCACCCCCGGCCGCCAGCACGGCGTGCCCCGCCTCCATCAACTGCACCTTGAAGACCCGCAGGACTAATGGGTCGTCGTCCACCAGCAGGATGCGGCGTCCCGGCGGAGAGGCGGGTGGCAAGCTTTGGCCAGGGTCTTCCCCCGCATCCTCCTCTCCGGCCTGTGGCAGCCAAAGGGTCACCGTTGTGCCGCGTCCTGGCTCGCTCTCGATGGCCAACCCGCCGCCGGACTGCTCGGCGAAGCCGCGGGTCGTGGCGAGCCCAAGACCAGTGGCCTTGCCGACATCCTTCGTTGTAAAGAACGGCTCCGGGGCTTGTGCCAGCGTCTCGGCGCTCATGCCCGTCCCGTTGTCGATAACCTCTAAGCGGATATAGGTACCCGGCTGCAACCGCGCCCGGTGCGGGACGCCTTTACACACCGTTTCGGTCGATGCGGCCAGCGTAAGCGCCCCACCGTCAGGCATCGCCTCGCGCGCGTTGGCCGCGAGCGCGTTCAGTGCCGCTTCCAACTGGGTCCGGTCTGCCAGGACCGGGGGGAGGTCGTCCGATGCTGCGACCTGCAGGTCGAGCACCCCACCCGCGGATGAGGAAAGCGCACCGCGCAGGTCGGCCAGCAGAGCGGCGACGTTTAGCGGCTCCGGGAAGAGTACCCCGCGCCCCGCCAGGGAGAGCAGTCGCCGGGTCACCGAGGCGCCGCGGTCCAAGGCCTCGAGCGCAGCATCGAGCAGGTGGCGGGCGGTGGTCGGGTCGCGCTCGAGGCGCCGGGTCGCGAGGCGGATACCGCCACCTGCGGCCTGCAGGACATTGTTCATGTCATGCGCGACGCTGCCTGCGAGTTGGCTGAGCGCCTCCAGCCGCCGCGCCTTTGCCCGCTCCACCAGTGCTGCCTCGCGTGCCGCCACCTCCTGACCCACCCGGACCTCCAGGTCGCAATTCAGTTGGCGCAGCGCGATCTCGTCCATGATGACTGCGGCCAAGTCACGCAGTGTCTCGGTCTCATTGGTGGTCCAATGGTGCGGCACTGTGTCGATGGCGCAGAGCGCGCCGATGACCTGCCCATCTGGCAGCGCGAGCGGCATACCGAGGTAGGCGGCCACCCCGAGATCGGGAACAGCGAGGTTGTCGCGAACCAGTGGGTGCGACGGGGCATCCTCCACGGTGAGCGGTGAACCGGACGTGACGACATGCTGGCAAAAGGAATGCGAGAGGGGTGTTTCCCGCCGCGAGGCCCAAGGCTCCGGCAACCCAGCAGCGCTTTTGAAGAACTGCCGGTCCGCGTCGACCAGTGAGACCAGGGCGACGGGCACCCCCAGCACCCGGCAAACAAGGCGAGTCACGCGGTCAAACGTCTCCTCGGGAGGCGTGTCGAGCAGCCCGGTCCTTTGCAATGCACGGAGCCGCGGTCCGTGCCGGATGGGGTCGTTCAAGAGGAGGCTTGGCCGCAGATCCACCCGAGAGTTACCCCATTTCTGGTTTCCAGTGCAGCTTGCAAGCTGCGAAAACGTCCGGAGGGGGGTGAGGTTCAGCAGCCAGGAGTAGTTCGATTCGGTGTTTGGCAGCTTTCTGGTGAGCGACCCAGGCCAGACACCCGGCACCTGCGCGCAAGCTCACAGCATTGGTGCAAGAAATCTTCGCCGGACACCTATCCGTCCCCATGTTGCCCCGTACGGGATGGATGACGGCCCACTAATGCTTCAATGTGGGGTTCCGTGTGTATGCTGCAGTCTCGCAATAAACCGCGTGTGGCTGACGCTCCGGTCAACTTCGAGACCGCCGTGACCGCTCAGCAGCCCTTTTACAAGCCGCATGCCCAGCCCGCTGCTGCGTGTTGGGTTGAAGTCGGCGGGTAAGCCAGGCCCCTCGTCCTCGACCACCAGTTCCGCATGATCCAGGAGCGACTGGCGGAAGACCACGTGGACATTCCCTTTCCCGTACTTGATGGCATTGGTGACGAGCTCGGTCAGAACCAGACCCAGTGTCGTTACCTCGGCAGCGCCCCAGGTCGCCGGGTCAGCCTGGAGGTGAATCTCCCGCTCCGCCTGCGCTGGCGCTATCGACGCTCGTAGGTCCTCGATGAGTCCATGCAGGTAGGGGGACACCTCAACTTCAAGCCCGGTGCTGGCACGGTAGAGGCGGTCGTGCAGAGCAGCAATGGTACGCACCCGCGCCGCGCTTTCGGCGAGTGGGGCGGCCGCCTCAGTTGCCGCCGCGGCGCGCGCCTGCAGGGCAAGCATGCTCTGGACCAACTGAAGGCTGTTTTTCACCCGATGGTGGATTTCAGCCATCAGCAAGTCCTTGGCTGCCGCACCTTCGCGGGCCGCTACCCACCTCCCGTGGGCCTCGACCGCTGCGGCAAGGATGTTGGCAAGCGACTGTAGGAAGGCGATGTCAAACCGGTCGAAGGCGCCCCGCTCGGTGCAATCCGCCTCGAGCACACCAAAGCGTCTGTCGCCCTCCCCGATAAGCACGTTAATGGCTCTCCGGATGCCGTGCTCGACCATCATCTGTGGCGTCCGGAACCGGTCTTCGTCCTCGAGATGGTTCGAGATGACAGGCTCGCCCGTGCGGAAAGCATAGCCGGAGGGGCTGGCGAGGTCGGCGCCAACGCGCGCGCAACCCATCAGGCCAGACCGCCAGCCGACCCCGGCCCGGGCCAGGAAGACACCCTCCGCAGGCAACCATTCCAGCACCTTGGCGAACTTCGTCTCCAAGCCCTCGGCCGCAACCCGGCATGCCTCGTCGAACGTCGCCTGAAGGTCTTCACCTCGCAGGGCGAAGTGACCGAAGCGGGCAACCAGCTCCTGCTGCCGCAAGCGCATGGCGAGCTCTTCCCCGGTGTGGGTGAGAATGGCGCGAATGGGCATGGGTAGCGGTCTCCAAACCAGTTCCTGGCTGTTCAGCAAAGCGGGCCTCATTGGATCCGACGTGCCGCTGCACCGCCCGCCGCAGCTAAGATCTGATACTCCCTTCCTAGACCGTGCAGGCGATTCCATGAAGTCGAATCGGGACTGGGTTCTGAGGCGTCCTGCTGGTGACTCATGGCGTAGCCATCTTGAACGACCGCCTGACCTTCGGCGCCGCACCATTCGGCTAGACGAGTATCATAGGAACAGCGTTATCGGCGGTTCCGGCACCTTCCTGGTCGTCGCCGAAAAGTTTGAGAGCTTCAACGTTGCGGTCCGCCGTGAGCTCATCTGTGCATCTCCGACCTGCCTTTGTCCCGCCGGACAATGGCCCAAGCCGGTCCTCCGACGGACGATGCCGCCCGGCACCCTGCGCCCTGGTTCGGAGGGCAGTTGATGGCGGGGCGCGGCGGGTCAGAGCCAACCGCGGTGCTTGAACCAGTAGTATGGCGCGATGGCGGAGACGACCATGAGCACCAACGCGAAGGGATATCCGAAGAGCCATCCCAGTTCCGGCATGTGCTCGAAGTTCATGCCGTAGACGGTGCCGACCAAGGTAGGTGGCAAGAACAACACGGCCACCCGCAGGCATGGCTGGACTCCGCCGTGTGGGGACGTCGGCCTGACATGGTGGCAAAGGCGGAAACCGGCACCCACCTCCGCCGTTGATTGCGCCTTAAGGGCGCCAAACTGCGGAGATGTGCGCCTCATTGGTTGGTGCTGAGACTGCGGGGTGTTGCGCACGGAAATGCGCCGCAGGCGGCTTGTATTCAGGAGGCGAGAGTGCCGTACGACGGAAGCCAAGAGCATTCGGGCACATGCAGGGACAGGATGCCTCATCGCGGGGTGTGGCGACTGCGGCAGGACTCAGCGATGCCGGTGGAGAACGACGTATTCGGCCGCTGGCTGCAGCGCAGCCTCCACAACGAATTCGATGGCATCGCCGCCGAGCCGTTGCCCACGGAGTGGCTGCGCTTAATCGAGGGGGCCACGCCTGGGTCGCGTGGATCCTAACGAACGGAAATGGCCACGCTGCGATTGCCTGCACGCGTCCACTGTAGCGGTGCTCGCGATGGCCAGAGACAAATCGTCCGCTATTGACCGGTCCCCCCCCAACCCGACCTCGTTCTGTAAGCCTGCATTGGCTCCTACGGAGGTGGTCATGTCAGGCATGGCAACCCCGACCTGTACGAGCAAGGGCAACGGTGGTGTGGCAATCAGCGGGACCGACCGGCTAATCGCCTCCGAAAAGGTCTAGGGAAATGCGGTCTACGACCGTTAGGCCAGCCGCCTCGGTTCGGTCCGAACCGTCCTGCTCGACAACTACTCGGGGCAGGTCGCCCACACAGTGGTGAACTTCGGCGGCCCTTCCTGGCATCGGCGAGGGTTACCGCCCAGTGCCCTGGCGCCTGCTCATCCACGACACCAGCCTGGGCGGTAGCGTAGTGGACGTCACGCGCGAGCGTCTCGAGCGCGCAAAGATACCCGCATTTGGCATGTAAATGTCCTGGAGAGTCGCTGAATTTCCTAGCCGTAGCCGTCGTGCGTACACGACATCCTGCTTCTGCGCCGACTCGTGCACAGCTCTCCTGAGATTCCGTGATGCGCTCTCGGCTGGAACGAGACCGTGAAACTGTTCACATCCGCATCAAACCGGCACTGTCTGAGTTGGCTGATTTCACATTGACTGCGTTGCGGTGCCATGAACGGAAATCATCCACTGCTGCGCTCCGAAGCCTTCAATGAAGCATTCGACGCGTTCGAAGACGCCTTCCTCAAGGCTTTGGCAACACCCAATCCATTCGTCTTTGAGATGCACGACACCGTTCTGCGAGCCCTACGCGGAATGTGCGACGAGGACGCTGTTGACAGACTGCGTGAAGCAGAACTCAGCCTTTTGCAGCATGCGAGCGGCGAGAAGCCGCTTTACTCGTCAGAAGCCGAAAGGCTTATCATCGCACTGAATTTGCGAGACGCACAAGCAGTGCAGAACGCGGTTCGGCGACACGAATTGAGCTTGGCGCGCCACGCGCATTACGCATTCTGACCTGGAGGCTTGGCTACCGGCGTGTTGCCATGAGTTGCAGGGGAGGCACCAGTGCTTCTTTAGTAAGGAACGCGCGCTTGGCTCTGTGTTGTTGGCTTTGGGCTGCGGCAGAAACAGCCAAAGATGCCACGAGCAGCGATACGCTTGCGGCAGCGCATAACCTCCTGCTCGCTCCGCAAAATCATCCTTGCGCCGGTTTTCCAGTGTGGTCTGGCAACCCCGCGAGGCAGGGAGCGGGAATGCAGAAGTTCTTGCACGGCGGCCTCGCCGATGTGGGCTGGCTACAGTCGTCGTAACACTGGGGCATTCCCCCACTGAGTAGGAGGATTCCCGGCTGTGTGGAGGAAGTTCGCATTCTCTTTGGCTGCGTTGGCTTGGGTTCTTGGAGGTTGTGCAGAACTCAATCCACGACCTGGCCCGATCCGCGCCATGGCTCCACGGCCGAATCCGCTATTAGCCAAGTCTGCAGCTTCCGCCACGTCCACCAGGGCTGCTCCTGTCGCAACATCAGCAACAGCAGCACTGGCATCTAGTTCTCAGCTTCGGGTGCGGAAAAACCGCTGGCTCACTCAATTCTGGGAGGAACTAACGTCAGCGCAGCAGCAGCGCATAACAATGTGCACACGTCGCGACATGCCCGCGGCAGACCAGCAGGCGATTGTAGCTTATTGGGACACGCTTGGTCTTGATGGGCGCGTTGAGTTAATCTTCGGAACCTCCCCACTAATGCAGCTGTCCTCTGTAGCCAAGCCCGATTGAGAGCTGGGACGAGCATGGCACCGAGCACAAACTCACCAAGTCCACGGTGGGCGCGCCGACTGCCATGAACCGCCGGGCTGGCCATTCCCCATGTCTTGCGAGCACGAGGTCGAAGGCTAGCGACGCGAGGACGATTAGGAGGTCGCCGAGAGTGCAGTGGAACACCGCGAACAGCTTCTCGCCTGCCGTCCCGATCCTGCTCAGGCCACCCCCGAATCCTGTCGGTTGCCCTTGGACACGATGAGCATGTCGGCGTCCGGAAGCGGGCGCTGTAGCTCCCGGGCAATCTCCCAGGGCGCCTCGAGCCAAGTGTCCATCTCGTCCGGAGTGGCGAGCAGCACCGGCATGGCCTTGGGGTGGATGGGTCCGACCACGCCATTCGGGTCGCAGGTCAGGAAGCCATAGAGCTTGTGCTCGCCGTCCACAGGATTGGCCTTCGTGCCACGCACTCCAGTCCAAGTGGTCCAGATCCCGGCAAAGGCAACTAGGGGGCGCTCCGCTGATAAGGCGAACCACACCGGAGTTTTCTTCGGCATGGTGTCCTCCCATTCGCAGAAGGAGGTCACCGGCACCAGGCAGCGATGCGCCGGGCTCAACCAGCGGCGCCAGTGCGGGCTGCGGGTATTGCGGATGTTAGTGACGGGCGCGCCGCTGGACTGGGCCGGGCCCGGCATCCCCCAGCGCATTATGGTGAGTTCGCGCTCACCGTCTTCAGCCTGCCAGACGACCGGCGCCATGGTGTCTGGGAAGATGCTGGGCAGCGGCGGCAAGTTGCCGGTCGTGTCTCTGTTCGCTCGCGTCAAGCCAAGGATGGCGCGCTGGTTACTGGTCATGCTGTAGAGGTTGCACATCGTCCGTGCCTCAGGTTCGCTTTTTCTTTCGCGCCTTGGGCGTTCCGCTGGTCATCGCTGCCGTCCAGAACCCGGTCACCTGTTTGGCACCCTCGCGCATAGCCGCCGATTGTTGGCGCTTGGCCTGGGCAGTCATGAGACCGCGGGCGGCTCCGGCCCATGCATTCGCACCGCTTAGCATCATGCTCAGCAGCGAGTTCTTCTTCGTCCACGAGCTCTCCATGCTACCCTCCTGACCGGCCGAGGAAGCAGCTCCCAAGCCCATGCCTCCCCAAAGCGAAGGCAGCGGTTGCGGGTTGCCCCCTACGTTCTTCTGTCCGTGGGTGCCTTGTTGACGGCTGCTCGTCGCACCCCGGGCCACCTACATCCCATATGTGTCCTGCGAGGCACCTACATCACCTCAGCCAACGCCGTCGTAGCACCCCGCAAGCCCACCCTGCGCGCAGCCAACAAAATGCTGCAACGCAGCATAAGCCTCAACAGTCTGCGGTTTGGATGGTTTCGCCGACGAGGACTAAACACACTGGCGGGCTAGCAGCCTGTCGGATTTGCACTTGGTGTCAGGCCGAGGGTTGAGGCGCGATCAGGCTGCGAGCCGCAGGTTGTGGAGCCTGCGGCAGTTGTAGGCGAGGGCGACGAGGGTCCACTCGCTGGTGACCTTGGCGAGGCCGCGGAGGTGGAAGCGGGTGAAGCCGAGGGCTGACTTGATGGTGCCGAAGACGGGCTCGACGGTCTGCTTGCGACGGGCGTAGCGGGCTTTGGCATTAGGGGTTTCGAGCTTGGCCACCATGGCGAGGCGCCAGGGCTCGGTGATGCGGCGTGGCGTCCTGGGCTGGGGTGGCGGCCGGAAGTCGTAGGCGCGGTGCGGCTGGGTCCGGCCGATGGCGACCAGCGGCTCGATCCCGTGCGCCTCGAGGGCGGCAACTGCCTCGCCTGAGGCGAAGCCGGTGTCGGCGAGGACGGTCTGTGGCAGGCCGATGCCGCCCTCCATGCCGAGGATGGTTGCGGCAAAGCTCGGCGCATCGGCCGAGGTGGCGACGACGCCGGTGGCGAGGATCAGCTGCGAGCCCTCGGCGCAGACCACAGCCTGGGCGTTGTAGGCCTGGCGGTACTCATGGGCGTCGGAGCGGCGCATCAGCGCGCTGTCGGGGTCGGTGAGGTTGGACTGCCGCTCGGGCGGCGGATCGTCCTTGGGCGGCTTGGGCGGGCGGCCCCGCCGGCCCGTCTTGGCCTCGTAGGCGGCGCGCTTGGCGTCATACTCGGGTCGGGCGGCCTCGGCTTCGGCACGGGCCTCGGCCTCCAGCCGGGCGCAGGCGGCATCGAGCTTGGCCTTGAGCGCCTCGCGCCTGGCGATCTCAGCGGGCAGCGCCTGCGGGTCGGGCTGGGCCTCAGCGTCGGCCGCCTCGGCGCGGTTGGTCAGGTCGGTGATGTCGGCAGCGAGCCTGACGCGCAGCGCCTTGGCGCGGTCATACCGCACCGAGCGGATCTTGGAGGCGTTGGCGTCGAGCTTGGTGCCGTCGATCGAAACCGTCCCGAGCCGCAGCAGGCCGCTCTCGCGCGCCAGCAGCAGCACCTGCAGGAAGGCCGCCTCGAAGGCAGCGCGGTTGGCCCGGCGGAAGGCGGCAATGGTGTCGTGGTCGGGGTGCAGGTTCGCCGCCACGTAGCGCACCCCAATGTCGCGGTGGGTCGCCCGCTCGATCCGCCGCGAGGAGAAGATGCCGTTCGCATAGCAGTAGATCAGCAGCGCCAGCAGCAGGCGCGGGTGATACTGCGCCTTGCCGCCCGGGATCGGCCGCACCGCAAAGGCGCCGAGCGGCACCCGGTCCACCGCCGCCACTACGAAGTGCGCCACGTCGTCCGCCGGCAACCAGTCCTTGGCATCCGGCGGCAGCAGAAAGGCCTGCTCGCGGCTGAACGGAATGAACCCTGTCATGCCCGCCAGATTCGCCCATTTCAGGCCAGATGGGAATCCGACAAGCTGCTAG
>NZ_KN676115.1:21186-21487 GCF_000802185.1 Belnapia sp. F-4-1
GTTGAGTGAGACGAGGTGATTTGACCGACGCGCAGTGGCGGCGACTGGAGCCGCACCTGTCGCCGGAGAAGCCCTGGACGGGGCATCCGAACGCGCCGCATCGGCGCATTATCGATGGTATTCTGTGGGTCCTGCGCACCGGTGCGCCCTGGCGTGACCTGCCGGCGCGCTATGGGTCGGTGGGGACGGTCTCGAGCCGCTTCTATCGCTGGCGTGCCTCGGGCGTGTGGGACCGTAAGCGTCAGCCGTCAGCGGCCTTGAGATGACGGGGCGTGCCTGCCGAGATGGTGGGCATGACGGA
>NZ_KN676115.1:21715-115481 GCF_000802185.1 Belnapia sp. F-4-1
CGTAAGCGTCAGCCGTCAGCGGCCTTGAGATGACGGGGCGTGCCTGCCGAGATGGTGGGCATGACGGACGCAGCTGAAGTGGCGGAACCGCTCGGAGCGGGTTCTTACGACGGTCGGAATGGCACGATGCGAGCGCGCCCGGAGCGGGGCGTTCGGGTCGAGGTCCACTCGGTGCGGCGGCGAGAGTGGCCGGACGAGGACAAGCTGCGAGTAGTGCGCGAGAGCCTGCAGCCGGGTGCGGTGGTGCAGGCGGTGGCGGACCGGAACGGGGTGAGCACGGGGCAGATCTATACCTGGCGCAAGGAGATACTAGCGGCGGCGGTGTCGGGGTTCATGCCGGTGGCGGTGGTGCCGGAGGCGCCGCGTGTGGAAGGACCGAGGCCGGCGCGGGAGGGTGTGGTTGAGGCGCCTGGCGTGATTGAGATTGGCTTTGCCTCCGGTGTGACGGTGCGTGCCAGCGGCCGGGTGGACATGGTGGTACTGCGGGGCGTGCTGGCCGAACTGGGTGGCCGGTGATGTTTGGCCCGCCGCCTGGCACGCGCGTCTACTTGGCTTGCGGCGCGACGGATATGCGGAAGGGCTTCGATGGTTTGGCAGCCCAGGTGCAGACGGTGCTGGCGCAGGATCCGTACAGCGGCGCGGTATTTTGCTTTCGTGGGCGCCGCGGTGACCTGCTGAAGATTTTGGTTTGGGACGGCCAAGGCCTGGTTCTCGTGGCCAAGAGGTTAGAGAAAGGTCGCTTCGTGTGGCCGCAGGCGACGAGCGGTGTTGTTTCACTCACGCCAGCCATGCTCTCGATGCTTTTGGAGGGGATTGACTGGCGCATGCCGGCCTGGACGGCTCGGCCCGAGGTTGTGGGGTAACGCTCCTCTTATTTGCGGCGACGCGCTGCGGTCAGCGACGCTGTACGCGTGACCTCCGACCTCGACACCGCGGCATTCCCGGACGATGTGGAGACGCTGCGCGCCCTGCTGGCGCAGCGCGATACGCTCCTTGCCGAGCGCGACGCTGCCCTGGCTGAACGTGACGCCGAGCTGCGCAATGCAGGCTTTGAGATCGAGAAGCTGAAGGTCCAGCTGGCGGCATTGCGGCACGATCGTTATGGCCGGTCCTCCGAGAAGCTGGCGGCCGAGGCCGACCAGCTTGAGATGCTGATCGGCGACCTCGAGGAGAACCAGGCTGAGCGCGAGGCTGCGGCGGAGAAGGAGCGCCAAACCAAAGGCAGGTCCGGCAATCAGCGCAAGCCTGCCACGCGCCGGCCACTGCCCGAGCACCTGCCGCGCGAAATAGTAGTGCACGAGCCCGTCCTGGCCTGCCGCTGCGGCTGCACCGATCCCGCCCGCCTGACGCGGCTCGGCGAGAGTATCACGGAGGTGCTGGAGAAGCTTCCGGCCAGGCTGAAGGTGATCCGGCATATCCGGCCGCGCTATGCCTGCCGGGCCTGCGAGGCCATGCTGCAGGCACCTGCGCCAGCCCTGCCCATTGAACGGGGCCGGCCCGGGCCCGGCTTGGTGGCCCATGTGCTGGTCTCGAAGTATCTCGACGGCCTGCCCCTCTACCGTCTCTCAGGCATCCTGGCGCGCGAGGGGGTGGAGGTCGAGCGCCAAACCTTGGCCGACTGGGTGGGCCACGGCGCCTGGTGGCTGCGGCCGCTGGCCGAGGCGATCGGCACCTATGCTCTGGCGCAGGGCGTGATCTGGACCGATGACACCACCATTCGCGTCCTCGCCCCGGGGCGCGGCCGAACCCGCATCGGTCGGTTTTGGGTCTATGCCTTTGACCCCAGACCCTGGGGCGGCACTGGCCCGCCGGCGGCGATCTACTACTACTCGCCGGACCGCAAGGGCGAGCGGCCCCGCGAACACCTGGCCGGCTATCAGGGCTGGCTACATGCCGATGCGTACGCCGGCTACGACGCGCTGACCGGGGCCAAGGGCGGCAGGCCGCCGCAGATCACGCATGTCGCCTGCATGGCCCATGCGCGGCGCGAGCTGTTCAAGGTCTACGAGAGCACCAGGTCACCGATCGCCGAGGAGGCCTTGCGTCGGATCGGCGAGCTCTACGCCATCGAGGCGGCGCTCAACGGCCAGTCGCCCGAGCAGCGCCGCGCGGCGCGCCAGATACAATGCAAGCCGCTGCTGGATACCCTACATGCCTGGATGCTGGAGCAGCGGCGCCGGCTGTCGGGCAAGTCAACGATCGGCAAGGCGCTGCAGTATGCGCTGAACCGTTGGGATGCGCTGTCGCGCTATGTCGAAGATGGCAAGCTCTCGATCGATAACAACCTCGCCGAGCGGCAGCTGAGAGGCATTGCCGTGACGCGGAAAAACTATCTATTCGTCGGTAGCGACGCAGGTGGGCAACGCGCCGCGATTATCTACACCATCGCCGAAACCGCAAAGCTGAACGGTCTGGATCCAGAGGCCTACATCGCCGCCGTTCTCGACCGCCTGGCGCATGGTCATCCCATCAGCCGTCTCGACGAACTCCTGCCCTGGAACTTCACGGCGCAGCGTCAACCTGCCTGAATGGGCTGACGCTTACGTGGGACCGCATCCTGGCGGCGCTGCAGGCCGAGGCGGAGGCGGCAGGCCAGATCGACTGGGACCTGCACTTCGTGGACGCAACCGTGATCCGCGCTCATCAGCACGCCGCCGGCGCTCGCCGAGACGGCGCCGTCGGGGGGTGAGGCGCAGGCCAAGGAGGCGCTGGGCCGCAGTCAGGGCGGGTTCTCGACCAAGCTGCACCTGCGAGCCGAGGGCAACGGCCGGCCGATCACGGCGGTGCTGACCGGCGGCGAGCGGCACGAGCAGATGGCGCTTGAGGCGCTGCTGGATCAGGGGGCGATCCGCCGCCCTGGCGGGGGCCGGCCTCGTCTGCGGCCACGGTGCGCCGCCGGCGACAAGGGCTACAGCAGCCCGACCGCGCGCGGTCGACTGCGTCGGCGTCACATCCGGGCCGTGATCCCGAGCAAGAGCAACCAGCGCCGGCAGCCCCACTTCGACCGCACCGCGTACCGCCGTCGCAATCTGGTCGAGCGCCTGATCAACCGCCTCAAGCAGTTCCGCCGCATCGCCACACGCTACGAGACGCGCGCGGCCAACTACCTCGGCATGGTTCACATCGGCATGCTTCTACTGTGGCTCTAACCTTTGCAGACACGCCCTAGGCGCATCCGCCGCAAACTCGTTCACTCGAGGAAGCTGCGAAGTTCGCGCGAGCGCGATGGGTGCTTCAGCTTCCGCAATGCCTTGGCCTCGATCTGGCGGATGCGCTCGCGGGTTACGCTAAACTGTTGACCGACCTCCTCCAGCGTGTGGTCGGTGTTCATGCCAATGCCGAAGCGCATCCGCAGCACCCGTTCCTCGCGGGGCGTCAGCGTCGCCAGCATCCGGGTCGTGCTCTCGCGAAGCTTCGACTGCACCGCAACATCGAGCGGGGCAATCGCATTCGGGTCTTGAATGAAGTCGCCGAGGTGGGCGTCCTCCTCATCCCCCACCGGGGTCTCCAGGCTGACCGGCTCGCGGGCAATCTTCTGTACCTGTTGAACCTTCTGCACCGGCATTCCGATCCGCTCGGCCAGTTCCTCAGGCGTTGGCTCACGGCCCATCTCGTTCAGCATCTGGCGGCTGACTCGGTTCAGCTTGTTAACCGTCTCCGTCATATGGACGGGGACGCGAATGGTGCGGGCCTGGTCGGAGATGCTTCGGGTCACAGCCTGGCGGATCCACCAGGAGGCATAGGTCGAGAACTTGAAGCCGCGCCGGTACTCGAACTTATCGACGGCACGCATCAGGCCGATATTGCCCTCCTGAATGAGATCGAGGAACTGCAGGCCGCGGTTGCGGTACTTCTTGGCAATCGACATCACCAGCCGGAGGTTGGCCTGGACCATTTCGGTCTTGGCCCGCGTCATCTCCCGCTCATTCCGAGACACCGTGGCATAGATTTCGCGGAACATGGCCAGCGGCAGCGCGGCCTCTTCGGCAAGCCCGGCAATCTCCAGCCGCAGCGTCTCGGCCTCCGCAGCATGGCGGCCGAGAAAGGTTTTCCATCCTTTGCCGCGGGGTGTCCGCGCTTGATCCAGCCAAGCCTGCGTTGCCTCCGCCCCACGATAGGCAGCAAGGAACTCTTCCCGCTGCACCCCAGCACCCTCGGCCAGCCGTAGCAGGCGTCCCTCGGTCGTGGTCAAGCGCTTGTTGAGGCCCCGCGCGCCTTCGATGAGCTCCGCGATCCGGCTGGGATGCAGGTAGAGGCGCCCGAGCAGACCAGTCAGGGCTTGGTGGCCTGCTGCATAGGCGGCCTCCTCGTTCGGCGACAGGCTGCTGCCCGCGGGTGTGGCTCCCATGCGGCGCTCCCGCAAAGGCCGAAGGGCCGCCTCGGCTGCCGCAATCTCGGCCAACAGCGCGAGCACTTCGGGCCGCGCTTTTTCTTCGCTGGCGGTAACGGACATGGCGGAGCCGCCCGCTTCGCTCCCGTCCCCAGCATCGTCCGGCTCAGGCTCGGCCGCCGCCTCGCCCTCCGTCACCTCGTCCTCAGCGCCAAGGGTCTTGCTCAGGTCGATGAAATCACGCAGCAGTAGCTGCCCGGCTTCCAGCGCGGCCGCCCAGCGCAGCACGGCTGCGGCGGTCATCGGCAGCTGGTAGAGACCGCCAATCATCAGGGCGCGCCCGGCCTCGATGCGCTTGGCGATAGCCACCTCGCCTTCCCGGGTCAGCAGGCCGTGGGCGCCGATCTCCCGGATGTAGAGCCGGGTCGGATCGTCCGTGTGCCCGGCATCGGCGCGCAGGTTGCTGTTCGCATCGGCGTCAGCGTCCTCGGCGGCACCATCCGCGGCCGGAGCACCAGCTACGGCCGCGTCCTCCTCGTCATCGAGCACCTCAATCCCAAGCCGGGACAGCGTGCCCATGGCCTCCTCAATGAGGTCGGAAGAGGTTCGGTCGGGCGGCAGGGCCGCCGTCACTTCGGCCTGAGTGACATGCCCGCGCTCGTGAGCCAGGGCTAGCAACTGTCGCAGGGCCGAGATTTCCGCCTCGGGCAGCGCCATCTGCAAGGCAGGTTCGCGCTCGTCCACCACGATGTCCGCCATATCTGTCATCTACCAACCCGTGCTGCGCCGCATCCGGCGCAGCCGAGGGAGGCCGCACCAGTCCAGCGTAAATTCAGGATGAGTGACATGGGTGACTTGGGGTCCGCTGAAAACCTCTTTAGCCGCGCGGCTGCTATGCTGGGCTGCGTCCGACTGGACGGGAGTGGCGCGCAGGAGCTGGGCCGGTGGCAGTATTGGCTAAGGTCGAAAATCGGCTGTTTGATTGCCACAGTTTTTTGACCTAAACTAACACTTCGCTGATCCGGGCATCGGTTTCCCGCCACCATGCAGCTAGAGGCTGTTATGAACCGCGGATAAGTTATTGAGAATCAAGGCTTTTCTGACCCAGCCTCCTAAGCAAAAGCTGAACGAAATCAGTGGGTTGGGTTGAGGTCCATAACACCCTCTAGGCGAACTACAAGTCGCGGGTCATTACAGGATGGAACAGACTTCCGTTCCCAATCGAGCGCGAACACGGTCTTGCCGACCTGCCATGCAGGATGCTGCAGCAAATGCAGTTGTCAGAACCGCCAAGCGCATCGGACCGGCCGCTTGGAAAGCCTCCAGTTCGGTCCAACCCGAGCAAGCCGTTCTGATGGACGCAGACGATATGGCTGCACTCCAGCGTCTCCAACCGGATGTCGCCTAAAAGGCTCGGGCTTGGTGCAGTTCGGCTTCCAACAGCCCACGAGGTCTAATTATCCCTCGTCCATCCCGAGACGGGCCCGCGCGGCGTGCTCGACCTCGTCCAACCGCCCGGCGCGCAACGCCTCAGTGGGCGTCGTCGCCAGATTGGGATCGGGTTCGAGCAGGAACTGAAGAGCAGACCACGGTCCGGCTTTGGCCGTTTCGAAGGCATGTATTACTCGGTCGATACCAGGCAACACGCTGAGCCTTCCGGTATCATCAGCTTTGGTGAACTGGAGCTTCGGGAGGAGCATTTCGCGGTCCGACATCACCCCCAGTGCCATGCCAGCCAGGAGCTGTTGCTGCATGGCCCGCTCGGTAATCTGCAAGGCTTCAGCCGCATCGATCAGCTTGAGGACGCCGCCCGCCTTGCGGATCAGTGCGCGGGACAACTTGGCGAACTTCCCGTCGCAGTCTGCTGTCAGTATGACATCACCCAGCTCATGGTTGGCGTTGGCCGCCATAGTCTGACCAAGCATCTCCAGTTTCAGAGTCATCCCACGAATGGCCTCCCCGAGGTCCTGCTCCGCCGCGAAAAGCAGACGCTCGTGGTTGGGCAACAACCCCATCAGCATATCAAATGCACGCTTCTGCGTCGGAGCATCAAAGAAACCCGCTCCCGCTGGTGCCCGTAACACCGCAATCACCTCAGCCAGCCGAATGTCCGCAGTATGCATCAACTTTGCATACCACTCGTCGCATCTGCCCCTGCTGGGTCGGGTATGCTGGCGTCGGCGGCCTGCTGGCCGTGCGGCATGGTCACTGCTCATGAGGGCTGCCACCGCCTCAACTGTCTCGATGAACAGCCCCTCGCTCGCCAGCACCGAGGGTTCTACATCCTTACAGTTCGGGGATGACCCTCGGGCCTTTTCCACATGCGGCACCTGAGTTCTGAACTTGGGAGCTAGATATCTAGCATGCGCCGTCAATCTGGCTGAGGAAACGTCTCGATGGTGGCAAGGTTCACAATAAACCGCCACGCCCAGTAAGTGTGGGTATCCATCCTAGAGGCTGTTATGAACCGCGGATAAGTTATTGAGACTCAAGGCTTTTCTGGCCCAGCCTCCTGAGCAAAAGTTGAACGAAATCAGTGGGTTGGGTTAAGGTCCATAACACCCTCTAGCAGCTTGTCGGATTCCCATCTGGCCTGAAATGGGCGAATCTGGCGGGCATGACAGGGTTCATTCCGTTCAGCCGCGAGCAGGCCTTTCTGCTGCCGCCGGATGCCAAGGACTGGTTGCCGGCGGACGACGTGGCGCACTTCGTAGTGGCGGCGGTGGACCGGGTGCCGCTCGGCGCCTTTGCGGTGCGGCCGATCCCGGGCGGCAAGGCGCAGTATCACCCGCGCCTGCTGCTGGCGCTGCTGATCTACTGCTATGCGAACGGCATCTTCTCCTCGCGGCGGATCGAGCGGGCGACCCACCGCGACATTGGGGTGCGCTACGTGGCGGCGAACCTGCACCCCGACCACGACACCATTGCCGCCTTCCGCCGGGCCAACCGCGCTGCCTTCGAGGCGGCCTTCCTGCAGGTGCTGCTGCTGGCGCGCGAGAGCGGCCTGCTGCGGCTCGGGACGGTTTCGATCGACGGCACCAAGCTCGACGCCAACGCCTCCAAGATCCGCTCGGTGCGGTATGACCGCGCCAAGGCGCTGCGCGTCAGGCTCGCTGCCGACATCACCGACCTGACCAACCGCGCCGAGGCGGCCGACGCTGAGGCCCAGCCCGACCCGCAGGCGCTGCCCGCTGAGATCGCCAGGCGCGAGGCGCTCAAGGCCAAGCTCGATGCCGCCTGCGCCCGGCTGGAGGCCGAGGCCCGTGCCGAAGCCGAGGCCGCCCGACCCGAGTATGACGCCAAGCGCGCCGCCTACGAGGCCAAGACGGGCCGGCGGGGCCGCCCGCCCAAGCCGCCCAAGGACGATCCGCCGCCCGAGCGGCAGTCCAACCTCACCGACCCCGACAGCGCGCTGATGCGCCGCTCCGACGCCCATGAGTACCGCCAGGCCTACAACGCCCAGGCTGTGGTCTGCGCCGAGGGCTCGCAGCTGATCCTCGCCACCGGCGTCGTCGCCACCTCGGCCGATGCGCCGAGCTTTGCCGCAACCATCCTCGGCATGGAGGGCGGCATCGGCCTGCCACAGACCGTCCTCGCCGACACCGGCTTCGCCTCAGGCGAGGCAGTTGCCGCCCTCGAGGCGCACGGGATCGAGCCGCTGGTCGCCATCGGCCGGACCCAGCCGCACCGCGCCTACGACTTCCGGCCGCCACCCCAGCCCAGGACGCCACGCCGCATCACCGAGCCCTGGCGCCTCGCCATGGTGGCCAAGCTCGAAACCCCTAATGCCAAAGCCCGCTACGCCCGTCGCAAGCAGACCGTCGAGCCCGTCTTCGGCACCATCAAGTCAGCCCTCGGCTTCACCCGCTTCCACCTCCGCGGCCTCGCCAAGGTCACCAGCGAGTGGACCCTCGTCGCCCTCGCCTACAACTGCCGCAGGCTCCACAACCTGCGGCTCGCAGCCTGATCGCGCCTCAACCCTCGGCCTGACACCAAGTGCAAATCCGACAGGCTGCTAGGGGGAGCCGGTCGCTCTCGAGAACAGGTGCGAGAGCAGGCAATGTATTTTAGCGGCTTGTTGCCATAGCCAGAGGCATCCGTAACGTTGCTTGCGGTTGCGGGTAACGTAGCAGGAGGCGGCGGACCACGCTCGGCTATAGCTCTGTGTTCTCGCCGCTGACCAATGTGGTCTACCGCCCGCGGTAACGCTGGTGAAGCGAGCGGTGCTCAGCGCCAGCCGACCGCCGGAACCTTGCGAACGCGCCGGTAAATACCCTCCGGGGAGGCGATGTTCCCCTCCCAAACATCGTCGATGAGGTCGCGGTTTGCCATGACCCAGGCCGAGACACGCTCGAACTCCCGCTCGGGAATACCGCCGATTACCTGCATGACGACGGGTTCTAATGCCAGGACGGTCAGCCGGTCGGGATGAAAGCGCGCATCAGGGGTAATACCGACCACGACATCACGGTCACCATTGGCTTGCCGAAGCCAGATAACCTGGTTCAACCCAGTCAGATGAGGACGGAGACTGACCGGCCCCAGTGCAGATTGAGTAGGAGTGCCGGTTGCGGTATGGCTGACGACCGGGGGCGCCTGCGGCTTTGGGTCAGCCTCTCGTCCCGCTCGGTTCTCAGCATCCGGCGCTGTCGGCGGCCGATCCGGTGGGTCCGAGGATTCAATGCGGGGCGATTGGACGGGAGCTGTTGTTTGGTCCTTCTGCGGAGTTGGGTTGGGAGCGGCTTCAGCAACCTCCGCTTCAACCGGGCGAAGGCTGACTCCCTCATCACCCACCGCGACGGCAATCGAGAGATCCGCCGCGAAGACTTGCCGCAAAGCTTCTTCAAAAACAGACCTGAAAGCGCTGCTGTCCTGCTCGGCCTCACCGAACCTGTCCTGCAGGTCTTGCCAGGTGGTTGAGGCGATTTGACCCGCTGTCACATGGGTCAGGGCATGCCTGATCCACGCATAAGCGTCCAGCGCTGTCGGGGAGTTCGCCAGCTCCCTTACGATGCGGCGGTTCAGCGGAATCGCGCTCTCGATTAAGCTCGAGTGAAAACGAGCATTCAGCCGAAGGCTGGAACGCCAATCTTTCTTGGGGGTGCGCGGCTTACTCCGCGCATCGAAAAGAGTCAGCTCTGGTCCGCCGTTGAGGGATACCATGACCTTCGCTGAGGCGAGGCGTGCGAGCTGCTTGCTAATCTCATCCACGGTTGTCTGGTCGGTACCAATCCCAATCTCGGATGCCAGCACAGCGGCGCTCGGCCCGAGGCTTATCACAGGGTCACGGCTTCTTACGGCAGCATCGCAAATGCACATAGCAAGCAGCCGAAGATAGGTTCCGCTCGGTCCCGCGGGGCCATCGGGGCCGGGAATAATGGTAACCGCCGCCGTCCCGACAGCGCGATGCCAGGTATCCTCCGCAACGCCAAGCGGTAACGCGAGCTGACAGAATGCGGCGTGATACCACAACACATGCTCGTCGGGAGGTATGGCTGCGACATTGGCCGCCAGCGAGCGCGGCTTGGTAATTTGCGTCATGCTTGTTGTAACTCGGATTGCGCTGGGATGATTAGATGCGTTCCCGCTACACACCAAGACAGAGGGTAGGGGAGCGCAGTCATCGTCCCACCAAATGGCGGCTCATCTGTGCTTCTGCAAGCATGTTGGTGGCCGATAGGGAGGCATCGGTCTCGCTTGTCCTCACGCCCTGGACGACACCCGACGGCACCTGGGGCGGGCCGTTGTGGCAGCTCAGGGACAGTGTCGACGGCATGGTTACCGTGCGCACCCGAGCAACGGCTGGATCTGGTCCATGCGATGCTCGATGATGGCGGCCCGCTGTCGAACATGGGCTGACGGCGATGCTGCTGACCAATGCAGGGGAAGCGGCAGCACGGCAGCGAGCAGTGCAGCCTCACGAGTCGTAATCTGTGAAGACCGCTTGCCAAAATGGGCGCGAGCGGCTGCCTCAACACCGTAAATGCCAGGGCCGAACTCGACAATATTCAGGTAGACCTCAAGTACCCGCCGCTTCGACCAGAGCAGCGCCACCTGCGGCGTAAGCCACGCCTCCAGCGCCTTGCGGACGGGGTCCCGCCCCGGCCACAGCAGCAGGTTCTTGGCAGTTTGCATGGTAATAGTGCTTGCGCCACGGGGCCGCTGGCCATCCCGCCATGCCCGGATCTGTCTCCCGAGGGCAGCGAAGTCGAAGCCGAGCGCCTGCTCGCAGAAGAGATTGTCCTCTGAAGCGATGACGGCACGCGCAAGTGCCGGTGCGATGCCCTCGTAGGGTGTCCACTGGTGCTCAATGCCGTAGCCTTGGACGAGGCGGATCGCCATCAAGGGCGTTGCCGGAGGTGGCACGAAGCGGAAGGCGCCTATCAAGGCCAAGGGAGCCAGGACGGCCAGCAATAGGCCGCGTACCAGATGGCGCAGCCACCGACGACGCCTTCCAGCGAGCTGTGGGCTGGCCGGGGTCTCGGCTCCCGGGCCGTACCGGCTCAGGGCTGGGGAATGCTGACGAGGGCGGCAGGCGCGCCGACATCGGTACCACCCGTCCTGCGCTCATCCTCGCCGTCCACTGCCGCCTTGGTGGCGCGGCCCTCTACGACGTGGGTGTCCCACGTCTCTGGCATGACCCACTGGCGAACACCCTCGGCATCAAGCACGGTGTCCAAGTTCGCCGTCATGCATGCGGAGATCCGGAGTGTATTGCGCGTAGCTGTCAGGCGCCGCCCGGTAATGGCGAAGCGTACCCCAAGCCGAACTTTCAACTCCGCCGCTGCAGCTTCGACCGCACCCAGGTCGCTCCCTTCGAGGCTGACCCGCACGACGTGGGCCATCCCGAGCGGAAGCTGCCGCGCGGACTCCGTGGCGAGAGCGTCAATGGAGGGCGGAGTGGGGGTGTGCGTGCGTGACATAGGAACCTCTAGCTGCGCGTCGGCCTATGCGGGCCCGCTGGAGCCAGAGGTCAAGCCATCAGTTATCCCCAGACTTGTGGAAACCCCGGTGGATATCCAGCGGACAGCTTGTACCCAAGCCCTTTCCCACTTGGGAGGCCAGGAGCCTTCCCGTTCTGTTCTTCGCGGTGCGAGGAACATCCTGACCGTTGCTTTGAAGGCACAGGAGCTCGGGTCTGCGTGGGGAACCTCAGCAGGCGGCGTCGAGGCGCTTCGCCAGCCTTGCCCCGGGCTGCCGCTGGACCTGCCCGCGACCGTGCTCATCGTGCAGCATGTCGCACACAGTGCCCACAGCCTTTCGCAAGAGCTGCTGCCTCGCTCCGGCCCGCTGCCGCTGCCCCATGCGTAGAAGGGATTGCAGGCGAAGATTGGCTCGGATGCTGCCTGGGCTCCGCTCTCCGACTTCCTGCTTGCAGCCACGTCCGGTGAGGGATACCGAATCCGAGACCGAAGAGGCATTTGACCATGCCACGCAAGACGCCTCAGCAGCCGCCGCGCCGCCTCAATGCCAACAGAAAAAACCAAGGCGGCACCACCCCGGCCGACCGCCTGGTCCGGGCTTGGTTGGATGAGGACTACGATACCTTTGAAGACCTCGCTGAAGAGCTCATCGCAGGCGGAAGGGACGGCGTTCTTCTGGCAGCTAAGCGGAAGCTGTCCGAAAAGTATGAGGACGACGAGGTTGACGACTTCGCAGCTGCCTTGACGGAGATGGCCGAGGCAACCGACGGCCAGGACGCGTGCGACATTGCCGAGCTGGTGTTGTTGCCGGTCGTGATTCCCGCTTCGTTACCGAGTCCAGCATTGTTCACCGACAGTTTGACCAGCTCAGGCGTCTTCCCTCCAAAGGCCAAGGTAGTATTTGCTGAGGGATGGAGGTCGGTCGAGAGTGTCAAGTCCCTCGGCCCCTCCGCCCTCCGGCGCGTGCTGCTCGACATCGCTAACGGGCGGCCGCCTGCGGACATGCCGCCGCTGGACCCCGGAGGCCTGACAGACGGGGGAATCGTGCTGCTGGTCAGTGCCGTAGCTTTCGATACGGAACCATCTGAGGACGACTCCGACGCTGACGTTGACGCTGAAGTGCTCACCGCCGCAGATGAAGCGGAGGAGAGCGACGCGTCCGACGCCTTCGACCTCTGGCGCGCCTCACTGGACCCCAACATCCTAAAGGATGTGGTCGTGCTGTCCTTTTGCTCGCCCTCGCAGCTGATGGATGAGGTCAATGCATTCCTGGCGGGGGCCGACACTGAAGACCCGACACTTGAGGAGATCATCGACTTCATTGGCACGGCGCGGGACGAGGCTGGCGGTGAGGAGGTGGTGGCGCGCCTGGTTACCCACGAAGATAGCGTGCAACTAACTGTGCTTACCCGCTCGGGCAAGGAACTGGACAGCAGGGTCTTTGACCTGGTGGAAAGCGGTCCTACGGCTGACGACGTCAGACGACTCGTCGAGGACTGTGTGCCGATTGTGGCCGACACGCGGTGAGCCGGTAAGACAGGACCGCCATGCTGCCCTCCTAAGTGATCAAGAAGGCGGCTCCCAAGCCTTGCTCCCCATCAGGCGAAGGTCGGCCCGTGCCCGCTTCCGTGTGGTTGGACTTTTCCATGGCCAAGCCCTCACCGAAGCGGCCGCAGGCTGGGTCCGAGTTCGTCACCACCTACCTGCTCGCCCTGGCGACGATGCAGGCCGTGGTCGGCTTTGACCCCATGTGGGCGGCGCGGTGCCCCAGTGGCGCTCAGTCGGAATGCCACGAATGGCGTTGGAGCAGTGACCTTCGTCACAGCGAACATCGCCTGAGCCGAGCGAAGGCGTGCTTCGGTCCCACCAGCGCTAGGGCCAACAGGAAGGGACACCAGCACGACCACGTAGGTGACCAGGAGCACGACGCCGAGGTCATTGATGTCGCTGACCGCGGTCAAGGTCAGGACGGCGCCAAGCCGATACAGAGTGTACAACCAAGGGCGAAGGGGAGCCCAAGCACGTAGATAGAGAACAGCGTGCCTTAAGTGAACGTTGGGATGAATTGCGAAATGAACTGCCTTCGCAAAAAAGATTGGGTGCTGATTGGCAGCCCTGCCAACATACCAGACGTTGCTTTCACATCTGTCAGGAAGGAGGCACGCGCTGGAACCCTTCTGTGTGGGCACGGCTGGCTGGAGCATCCCAAAACAGCATGCGGGAGCCTTCCCCGGAGAGGGGAGCCACCTTGAGCGCTATGCCCGGACCCTGCGAGCCGTGGAGATCAACTCGTCTTTTTACCGTCCCCATCGCCCGTCGACCTACGAGCGCTGGGCTGCAAGTGTGCCGACCGGCTTCCGGTTCTCGGTGAAACTGCCCCAGGAAATCACACACACTCGTCGGCTTGTCGACGTGGTAGAGCCCTTGGACCGCTTCCTCGGGGAGGTACGAGCGCTCGGCCCCGCATTAGGTCCCTTGTTAGTGCAGCTTCCGCCCAGCCTGCGCTTTGAGCAGGCTACAGCCGGGCGGTTCTTTGGCAGTCTCCGCGAAAAGTTCGGCGGGCAACTCGCCTGCGAGCCGCGGCACGAGACTTGGTTCAGCGATGTTGCGGAAGCAATGCTCAGGAACCACCATGTGGCGCGGGTCGCTGCTGATCCGGCTGTGGTGCCGCAAGCTGCACAACTAGGCGGCTGGCTAGGACTCGTCTACATCCGCCTGCATGGCTCACCAAAGGTCTACTACTCTGCCTACTCCCCTGAGGCTGTCGCAGCCACAGCCCAACGCCTACGTGCCGCTCCACCGGAAGCCGAGCATCGCTGGTGCATCTTCGACAACACCGCCCTCGGCGAAGCTACAGGGCAGGCGCTGGACCTCCTCCAGCAGTTACAGTGAGGGCGGGGCGCCGCACACCATTCCTGAACGGCCATGGGCTATCCGGACCGGCTATTTCGGCAAATGAAATGGCGCCCCGTGGCTTACAAAGCCAAACATGCCATTCGCTAGCTTGCCTCGTGCTTGGCAACAAGAAAGGGTGCTACAGCCTCCAAATCAGGCTCTACCCCGATACCCGGTGCTTCGGTGAGCCTGAAGCTACCGCCATTCAAACGCGGGAATGGTTGGGCCGGCATTGTCACGTTGTTTGGCCAAGAGGCGCGTTGAACCGAGCGGCAGAGCTTAGCCAGCCTTATGCTGCCACTTGGACGCACGTCGCCCGCTCCCAGACCCGGAAGGCGTTGTCACGAGCACGGCGGTACCCGCCCGCGGTCATCAGGTGCCGCCGCGGACGGAAGTGGCCGTAGATCATCGCGTGCGCCGAGAGGAACCGCTGTGCTTGCTCGCATGACTTGAAACGTTGCATCCCGCGTTCTCGGCGCCGCGTTGGCCTATGGGAGTTCTCGGCACGGTTGTTCAGGTAGCGGCTGGTCCGGTGCTTCACACCGGGCAGAACCTCGCGCTGGGCGACGCCATAGCTGCGGAGCCCATCCGTGACGATCTTGCGGGGCTTGTACTTGAGGCTAGCCAGCAGGCGCTTGAAGAAGCGTTTAGCCGCCGTGCCGTTCCGCCGCTTCTGCACGAGGATGTCGAGCACGACACCGTGCTGGTCCACTGCGCGCCAGAGATAGAAGAGCTCGCCGTTGATCTTTAGGTACACTTCATCCATGTGCAAAGTATCACCGGGCTTGGGGCGACGCTTGCGCAGCCTGGCCGAAAAATCCGTGCCGAAGCGGAGGCACCACCGGCGGATGCTCTCGTAGCTGACCACCACGCCCCGCTCAGCAAGAAGTAGCTCAACGTCTCGAAAGCTCAGGCTGAAGAGGTGGTAGAGCCAGACCGCATGCCGGACGACCTCGGCCGGAAAACGGTAGCCGGGGTAGGTGCTGGGCTCGGACGTCATCTCGCCGCCATCCTGGCTCAGATGCTCCGCCCCGGCTAGCGGTCCCCAATGTGACAATGCCGTTCCAGTCCGTCGCCTGGTTCGTGGGCTGTAGCGACTATCGGAAAGTCACCTCAACTTGTAAACAGGTCAAATCGATTACCTCCGCAGACGCCGGATCTGGTAACTGTCGAAGGCGTATTCCGAAAGCTGGAGCCACTGATAAGCATCCTGCCGGAAAGCTGCCATTTCTCGGTAGACTTCGGCATAGACCGGGTCCGCCCGTGAGTACTCCTCATGCATCTTTGTCGTTTCATCAAAGCAAGCCTCCAACACCGTCTGGGGGAAGGGACGGAGTTGCGCGCCTGCGGCCACCAGGCGCTTCAATGCTTGGGGATTGAGCGCATCATACTTGGCCAATCCCAAAGAGGTGGTGGCGGCAGCCGCAGTTTGGACGATGCTGCGATAGGTTGGCGGCAGCTCCTCGTATTTCTGCTTGTTAACGATAAGCGAGAGGATACCCGTCCCCTCCCACCAGCCAGGATAGTAATAGTAGGGCGCGACCTTATAGAGGCCAAGCTTCTCGTCGTCATAAGGTCCGATCCACTCGGCCGCATCGATGGTCCCGCGCTCGAGCGATGGGTAGATGTCGCCGGCCGCGATCTGCTGCGGGACGCTGCCGAGGCGCTGGAAGACATGCCCTGCCAGACCGCCGATACGGAATTTTAGTCCTTTCAGGTCCTCGACGGAGCGGATTTCTTTGCGAAACCAGCCACCCATCTGCGCGCCGGTGCTAATCAGAGGCCAGCAGAGCACATCGTGCTTTTGATAGAGCAGGCGGTTCAGCTTCTCGTTGCCGCCCAGCTCGTAGAGGTAAGCCATCTGCTGTCGGCTATTTAGCCCGAACAGCAGTACCGTGGCGAACATGAACGCTGGATCAGTGCCAATAGAATAGGAAGAGGCAGTGAAGCAGCTTTCCACGAAGCCCTTGGAGGTTGCCTCCCGCGCTTCAAGAGCGGGAACGATTTCGCCCGGCGAGAAAACGCGAATGGTGAAGTCGCCGTCAGTGGCATCGCTAACCATTTTCGCAAAAGTAGCAGCGGCGCCGTAAAGCGTATCCAGGGTGCGAGGAAAGCTGGAGGTGAGCCGCCAAACCACTTTGGGGCGGGTCTGCGCTAGGGCTGGTGCGGCGATGCCAAGCGCGGTGGGAACAGCGCCAGCTGTCAGCATCGTGCGTCTGTTCATTTGAATTTTCCTCCAAGCTTTTCGGGCAGTCGTCGCGCAACCCGTTTATGCTGTGGCCGATGGTTCCATCTGAGCTGTCAATGTCCAGTAGACACCTTAATTTAGCTTCCTGCCAAGAGCGGCTTGGGTTCAGCCAGGCGCTGTCGGTGCCGCGGAAGAGTATGCCATTCTCGATGGTACCTTCGTTGCTGCGAACACAACACCTCCTCACCCGCAGTAATCTGGGCAACGTGGATCACCGCTTGCTCGAACGTGCGCAAGGCGAAGGTGGCGCTGGTCAGGAAGCTGGCGGTGGTCAGGCGCCGAATACTGGCGGACGGCATGCCCTTCTTCGCCAATCGCGCCGCGGCAAAGGCCTGAGGTAAGAACGGCTTCGGCTAGCTTTGGTGTAGAATAAGGCGGGATATGGAGATGCGCTGCGCCGGAAGCGTAGTCGTCGCTTGATTCCACAGTGGGATAAGCATCAGCGCTTCACCGCGACGTCCGAAGCGGAGTCTTCTGACTTATTGAAATTTGCGCAAGACGAGGCTGAGGACGCCCTGACACGGTTGACGGAGTATGGCTGGCGAGGGGTGCAGAAGTGGTCAGAGATCGAGCGCCCTATGCGCGAGGTTCTCGGCTCATGACATCACTTGGAATCTGGGAGGCGGCGTGATGGTCGAGGATCAGGTCGCGGCTGTCGACCGGCTGCGACGGGCGCTGCTAACGTTTCAAGGTGGTCAGGGTCTTCTCCTGAAAGCCCACCGGCAGATGAAAGGCCTGCCGGCAGGGGAGGTTGAAGCCTTCTGGGCAGGACCTGGCGCGCGGCTTGAGCGGCATGTCCGGGGCACCGCGGTGGAGCTGGTTGAGGCGTTCCGCGTGTTCTCCAAAGCAGGGCTGGTCGCCAATGCCGAGGACCGGCACCGCGTCACCGAAGCCCAGCGGTAGTTAGCAGAGGGCGCGAGATGACCGACCGCACCCGGACCCGCATGCCCTGGACCCTGGCAGTACGGCTCATGGTGACATTGCCGCCAAATGGTGCATGTCTATGAATGACCTTGTCGCCCTGCGGGCCGAGGCCAAGTTGCTTGGTTGGGCGGTGGATGCTTACCCTCACTAAGGATTTCAGATGCAATCGTTCTCGATAGCGCTCGCAAAATATGTGGCTCTACTGATTCCAATGGTCGCGGCACTAGGCCAATCGCTTGCGCAAACTGTTGCACCACCTTCGGCCGCTCCCGGTTCGGCAACACCTCAGCAGGTGCAAGCTATCGCAGTGTTCCGCCCGCACGTCGAACAAGTATGCCAAGCTCTCTACGTGCGTCCTGAAGCTTCTGAGAACTGCGTTCAGCGTGTTCTCGATGCGACGCTGCCCCTCACAATGGACCCCTCAGCCGCTCTACCACTTAGGACTACAACGCCGACCGAAAGCAGAGGCAGCACTGTGGCGCCCGATGGCCGTGAGTAATTTCATAGGCCAAGACGAGGTCGTGCCCCCTGAGGTGGTGTAGGAGGCCGAAACCGTAATGGTGGCGGCCATCGTGACGGTCCTGGCTAGGGTTGGTTTGCTGAAACCGACAACCCTAGATGCAGGCTCATGGCTGTGGTGTTGCAGTGAGGCAGGACAACTTTCACGGGACTTTAGTTCGGACGGAGGTTTTCGGCGGTGAATGGCTTTCCACACAATCTACCGGATGAGATGGCGAGGGAGATCCACCGTCTGGTGCGGACCAGCCGTAAGCGTCAGCCCATTCAGGCAGGTTGACGCTGCGCCGTGAAGTTCCAGGGCAGGAGTTCGTCGAGACGGCTGATGGGATGACCATGCGCCAGGCGGTCGAGAACGGCGGCGATGTAGGCCTCTGGATCCAGACCGTTCAGCTTTGCGGTTTCGGCGATGGTGTAGATAATCGCGGCGCGTTGCCCACCTGCGTCGCTACCGACGAATAGATAGTTTTTCCGCGTCACGGCAATGCCTCTCAGCTGCCGCTCGGCGAGGTTGTTATCGATCGAGAGCTTGCCATCTTCGACATAGCGCGACAGCGCATCCCAACGGTTCAGCGCATACTGCAGCGCCTTGCCGATCGTTGACTTGCCCGACAGCCGGCGCCGCTGCTCCAGCATCCAGGCATGTAGGGTATCCAGCAGCGGCTTGCATTGTATCTGGCGCGCCGCGCGGCGCTGCTCGGGCGACTGGCCGTTGAGCGCCGCCTCGATGGCGTAGAGCTCGCCGATCCGACGCAAGGCCTCCTCGGCGATCGGTGACCTGGTGCTCTCGTAGACCTTGAACAGCTCGCGCCGCGCATGGGCCATGCAGGCGACATGCGTGATCTGCGGCGGCCTGCCGCCCTTGGCCCCGGTCAGCGCGTCGTAGCCGGCGTACGCATCGGCATGTAGCCAGCCCTGATAGCCGGCCAGGTGTTCGCGGGGCCGCTCGCCCTTGCGGTCCGGCGAGTAGTAGTAGATCGCCGCCGGCGGGCCAGTGCCGCCCCAGGGTCTGGGGTCAAAGGCATAGACCCAAAACCGACCGATGCGGGTTCGGCCGCGCCCCGGGGCGAGGACGCGAATGGTGGTGTCATCGGTCCAGATCACGCCCTGCGCCAGAGCATAGGTGCCGATCGCCTCGGCCAGCGGCCGCAGCCACCAGGCGCCGTGGCCCACCCAGTCGGCCAAGGTTTGGCGCTCGACCTCCACCCCCTCGCGCGCCAGGATGCCTGAGAGACGGTAGAGGGGCAGGCCGTCGAGATACTTCGAGACCAGCACATGGGCCACCAAGCCGGGCCCGGGCCGGCCCCGTTCAATGGGCAGGGCTGGCGCAGGTGCCTGCAGCATGGCCTCGCAGGCCCGGCAGGCATAGCGCGGCCGGATATGCCGGATCACCTTCAGCCTGGCCGGAAGCTTCTCCAGCACCTCCGTGATACTCTCGCCGAGCCGCGTCAGGCGGGCGGGATCGGTGCAGCCGCAGCGGCAGGCCAGGACGGGCTCGTGCACTACTATTTCGCGCGGCAGGTGCTCGGGCAGTGGCCGGCGCGTGGCAGGCTTGCGCTGATTGCCGGACCTGCCTTTGGTTTGGCGCTCCTTCTCCGCCGCAGCCTCGCGCTCAGCCTGGTTCTCCTCGAGGTCGCCGATCAGCATCTCAAGCTGGTCGGCCTCGGCCGCCAGCTTCTCGGAGGACCGGCCATAACGATCGTGCCGCAATGCCGCCAGCTGGACCTTCAGCTTCTCGATCTCAAAGCCTGCATTGCGCAGCTCGGCGTCACGTTCAGCCAGGGCAGCGTCGCGCTCGGCAAGGAGCGTATCGCGCTGCGCCAGCAGGGCGCGCAGCGTCTCCACATCGTCCGGGAATGCCGCGGTGTCGAGGTCGGAGGTCACGCGTACAGCGTCGCTGACCGCAGCGCGTCGCCGCAAATAAGAGGAGCGTTACCCCACAACCTCGGGCCGAGCCGTCCAGGCCGGCATGCGCCAGTCAATCCCCTCCAAAAGCATCGAGAGCATGGCTGGCGTGAGTGAAACAACACCGCTCGTCGCCTGCGGCCACACGAAGCGACCTTTCTCTAACCTCTTGGCCACGAGAACCAGGCCTTGGCCGTCCCAAACCAAAATCTTCAGCAGGTCACCGCGGCGCCCACGAAAGCAAAATACCGCGCCGCTGTACGGATCCTGCGCCAGCACCGTCTGCACCTGGGCTGCCAAACCATCGAAGCCCTTCCGCATATCCGTCGCGCCGCAAGCCAAGTAGACGCGCGTGCCAGGCGGCGGGCCAAACATCACCGGCCACCCAGTTCGGCCAGCACGCCCCGCAGTACCACCATGTCCACCCGGCCGCTGGCACGCACCGTCACACCGGAGGCAAAGCCAATCTCAATCACGCCAGGCGCCTCAACCACACCCTCCCGCGCCGGCCTCGGTCCTTCCACACGCGGCGCCTCCGGCACCACCGCCACCGGCATGAACCCCGACACCGCCGCCGCTAGTATCTCCTTGCGCCAGGTATAGATCTGCCCCGTGCTCACCCCGTTCCGGTCCGCCACCGCCTGCACCACCGCACCCGGCTGCAGGCTCTCGCGCACTACTCGCAGCTTGTCCTCGTCCGGCCACTCTCGCCGCCGCACCGAGTGGACCTCGACCCGAACGCCCCGCTCCGGGCGCGCTCGCATCGTGCCATTCCGACCGTCGTAAGAACCCGCTCCGAGCGGTTCCGCCACTTCAGCTGCGTCCGTCATGCCCACCATCTCGGCAGGCACGCCCCGTCATCTCAAGGCCGCTGACGGCTGACGCTTACGACCAGCCGCCAGATGCTGCAGGAGCTTGGACGGGAAGCGACGCCGGACGAGCTTGCGGAAAGGATGGCGAGCCCGTTGGAGTTCGTAAGGTTGTGGCTGGCTACTGCCAAAGGAACGCCGCCGCCGGCGATTGAGTGAACCCCAACCCTTGGGTTTGCCGTGGCCTAGTAGGCCATTGAATAGCCTGCACGGATGGCGGGATCGGAGCCTCTTTTCGCTATGATTGCTTGCTTGAGTTGACGCGCTACGGAGATGCGCTGCGCCGGGAGCGCGGTCGTCGCTCGATTCTGCATTGGGATAGGCATCGGCGCTCCAACGTGACGCCTGAGGCACGGCCCTTCTGGATTATGGCAAGCTCCGCACCTCTTGCGACAAGCGGTCCTTACCGCATGTGACAGAGACGCCCAAGCTCCGGGTGCGGAGCATTTGTGTCGCCAATTGATTTCGGGTCCATGGCTGAATCGGGAGGATTTGGGCGGTAGCAGACCGGTCTGGGCTTCCGCCATGACAGGTGGGTAGCAGGCCTAACCATCCAATCGCCGCAACGGCCGCTCCGTGTCCATCGTGGACCCTATGAGCGGTTGCCGCTGTTCTCGGGAGCGGACTTTACGTCGTCGTGTCCTTCGAGCCGGATTTCAGAAGTTCGCCCGATGCACCGTCCCGCTACTCACCTTTCCCGTTTCAACCGCCGCCACGCGCCCGGGGTGGAACCCATGGACTGACGAAACACTCGAGTGAAATGACTTTGGTCAGCAAACCCGCTGCGCTGGGCGATCTCGGCGAGCGGAAGCGACTGGTCGAGCAGCAACCCCCTGGCATGGTTGACCCGGCATGACTGGAGCCAAGTGTGCGGGGTGGTTCCCGTAGCCACCTTGAAGGCCCGGGAGAAGTACGAGACGGAGAGGCCGCAGGTGTCTGCAACGTCATGAAGCGAGACGTCGTTCGTGGGATCGGACGCAAGCATGTCCTGAGCGCGCTTGAGCTGCCAAGGCGCGAGACCTCCGGGGCGGGTCTCCCGTGGCCGCATCGCACCGTAAGTTGCCGCGATGTGCGAGGCCAGCGCGAGCACGACGTGATCGAGATAGGCCTGCGCCACCTGGTTCGGATCGTCTACGACCGGCGCGAGCAACGTGGAGAGCTGCTGCGCGATCAGGTCGCCAGACGTCCATTCCTTCCCTGTGGAAAAGCTCGTCACCGGCGGCGCGCCGGCTTCTGCGGCGAGGTCGTCGAGCGCGGGGCGCGGCAGGTGGACGTGGAGGCTGTCGACTTCCGCGCTCAGGAGCGCCCGCGTTTCGCGGCGCAGATCGAGAATCGCCAATGCGCCTCGCCCGACCTGCGGAGCTGGCAGGTGCTGGCCATCCACCCAGAGATCATGCGGCGCATGCTCCTTGAGCTGCACGATGAGTAGATGTGCATCCTGTGCCGGGGCCGTCGCAAGCGCCTGCCTCGAGCCGTCGAGGCGATGCCGGAACACGCCGATGCGCGCGTGTCGGGTCGCCGTGCTGATGGGACAGCGCGCTCGTGACGAGCCGTCAAAGAGAAGCTGCTGCTGCATTTCCGAAGGCCCCCTCATGGGCTCCGCGCTCCACGGACACCGTTTCTGATGGTCTCGATTGTCCGCCGTCAAGCGCAGACCGCCGCTAGTTGAGGCCAGCGGCCACGCTGCGCAAGGCTCAGCAGTGCGCGCCGGGCGAAACAGGAGAAACAAGGCGCTTCTATATAATCGATGCGATATCGGATCAATATTTCTGCTCCCTCCGCTCGGCCCAACGCCGACAACCGCACCATTGACGCGCGTAGCCATACGCCAGCCCCGAGTTCAGGACAGCCGCAATGACACTTGTTTTCACCAATTATCCCCCGCGCCCCATGCGAAGCCCGCTCCGTCCGAGCCTGGGCAAACTCGTCGCGGGTCTGCTCTGGCGCGGCTGGACCGTTTGGGAGCGCCGCCACCAGATCGCGCGCGGTGCAGCCAAACTTGCCCGGTTGGAGGATCGCATGCTGCACAACGTTGATCTGACTCACCTCGACGTCGTCCGCATCAGATCGAACACCTTCGGTCACCCCGCAGACTGATCCCGTCTCGGTGGTTTTCGACGATCTACGGCGTGACACGTCAAGCGCCGCATCCCCCACCACGCTAAAATCCTCCCCTTAACGCGCCGTCCATGGCGCAGATCAGGAGTTCCCCGTGACCACGATGGCCTACTCACACGCTTTCTTTCGAGATCCGGCGGCCCATCGCTGGCTTTCGCCCTTCCCCGGCGAGCTCGTTGCTCACTACGTCAACGGCCAGCAGACCGCGCAGAACTTCTCCTGCGCCGAGGATGTAATCGAGCCCGGGTTCGGCCAGCCGGCTCCATATCCATCACACGATTGAGAAACTGCTCTACGTTCTCGAGGCGAGATTATCCTCACCCTTGAGGAGTGACGCTTCCGCAGCGGCCCGGGCGGAGTGCTGTTCATCCCGCGGGGCAGCACCCACGCCTTCCGCAACTTTGGGAACCGGCCGGCCCGGATGCTTGGTGTTTTCAGCCCGAGCGCCATGGATGGGTTCTTCGGCGCGATGGAGGGCCAACCGCCGTCAGTGTTGCCCGAGGTCGCACGGCGTTACAGCATCGAGTTTGTGGGTCCAATGATCGAGGCGGAACCAGCGTAACGCATTCTCCAGCCCCGGTTCGCCTTTGAGCGCCGACGTACGACACCGACTTTTCCTCTCTCAACTAAAGAGCTTTACAATGACAAACCGTAGCGCCGAGCGTATCGGCCGTGCCCTCGTGCTTCTTGTGTCAACCTTCCTTATAACGGACGGGTTCATCCAGATTGCCTCGCCGCCCTTCCTTGTTACTGCGCTGACCCATATCGGCTTTCCGCCGCAGGCGGGCCCAGCCATCGCAGTTGTCACTTTGACCTGCGCCCTGCTCCTCGCTGCTCGCGTCACGGCGCCGTTCGGGGCACTGCTCACGACGGCCTTCCTTGGCGGCGCGATCTGCGCGCATGTCCGCATCGGGGAGATAGGCTCACCGCCGCAGCTCCTCTGCCTTATCCTCGGCGCGGCGCTATGGGGCGGGCTCGTACTGTCCGATTATCGTGTCCGTGCGCTGCTGGCGCCACGCCGAGGTGTCGACGGCTACTGGTCTGCAGAAGTCTGACGGACTACGATTCCACCTGCACCGGATGGTCGACCACGACGCACGCTTGGAGACAATGCGCCTGCACAACGCCCTGTAAGGTCTGTGGTGTCAGACATTCATGTCCTGCCGGGTTACGGGCAGGTTGGCGCGAAGCCTGACAGAATCCCTCATCGAGCAGTGGCGACGGCACTACAATACCGTCCGCCCACACTCCTCGCTCCGCTACCGACCGCCAGCGCCAGAGGTCGTCCTGACAGAAACTCCGCCGTCTCCAGGTGGTCCACCATCCCCCAACTCAGGCCAAGCCGCCACCATGCTCCACTAAAAATCTGCCTGGACCGCTCCGGAGGACTGGTCATTTGATTTTCCGGTTTGGTAAAGCCTTAGCGTTCCGTATTGCAATTGTCGCTTCTCATGGAGATCCGCAATGTATCTCGACGTACCGTTTGTTTCGCAGCTTAATTTCGGAAAAGATAACATCCAGATGGATCCGACCGGCTGCTGGTACGCTAGCGCCTGCATGGTGAACTACTCCTTCGAGACCGGACCAAGGCTCGGAGTGCCAGCGCTCCACAGCAGGCCGATAAACCATGCAAACGGCACTCCCGGCCTCGGACACTGGCCAATGGATTTCGGATGGCTCCCTACGTTCATGCAGAACGAGAAACTGATGAGGCTAGAAGGTGGTTTTCCACAAGTAGCTGTTACCGTGCTTGTTACGCTAAAAAAATACGGCCCGCTGATCGTGTACTGGGAAAAGACGAACGCACAAGGTAAATCCTACGGGCACGCTTCTGTGCTGATCGGCATTGATAGCGGCACCCTCATTATCCACGATCCTGAGAACGCCCCGCGCAGCCGCATCCCACTTGAGGATTTTTTGCCGATGAATAGGAAGATGGCAGGCGATAAAGATCAGTGGTGGCCCGTGCTCCGCCGAGACGCGCCAGAATTTACATCCGGTGCCAGATCCTTAGTTTAGAGACCCATTAGTTCTATTAGCGCCTTAGACCCCGTTTGTGAAGTCATGGTGCAGGTAGCCGCCTGCGATTGGGATGGGCGAGGCGGTGCAACATCAGGCGGATCGCGGCCAGTGTGACCATGGCCTCAGCGACCTCGGGCAACGCCTCGTAGTCCTTGGACAGCCGCCGCCAACGGCCGAACCAGCCGAGCGATCTCTCGATCACCCAACGGCGCGGCTGCACGACGAAGCCGATGCTGCCTGCGGCGCGGCGGACGATGATCAGCACGAGACCCGCCAGAAAGCAGGCGAGCAGGGCAGCAAGGCGATTGTAGATGCTGTCGGCGAACACGACCCGGAGCCAGGCATAGAGTGGCTTCACGCGCTTCAGTAGATCGCCGAGACCGTCGGCATCCTGGATGTCGGCCGCGTGCACGAGGATGCCGAGCAGCAGCCCGTCCGTGTCCACCGCGATGTGACGCTTGCGCCCTTTCAGGCGCTTGGCGGCATCCCAGCCGCGTGGACCACCGCTCTCCGTGGTCTTTACGCTCTGGGTGTCGACGATCGCCGCCGTGGGGCTCGCCTCTCGCCCAGCGCCTTCGCGCAGCATGACGACGAAGTGGTGGCGAATGCTCTCCCACACACCGCCATGTAGGAAAGCGCGCATGTAACCATAAACCGTGCGCCACGGCGGGAAGGCCGGAGGAGGAGGCAGGTGCCGCCACTGGCAGCCGGTGCGCACGACGTAGAAGAGGCCGTCCAGCAGGTTCCGAATGTCTGTCGTGCGCGGCCGCCCACCGGGCTTGGCGGGCGGCATCAGCGGCTCAAGCAACCGGAACTGCTCATCTGTCATGGCTTGGCCGGAGCCGAAATCTCCAACCAGCACGCGATCAGCGGGCGTCCACATGGCGGTCCCCAGGCAGGAGACCGCTTGCAACGCCGTCCGAGAGGCCAGGATCAGCCCGTCAGGCCGGTGCCCTCACCACTTTGCAAACGGGGTCTTAGAGTCTGAACGCGAAATAAGCCGGGCGCTTCGGGGCGGCTTCGATACGTAGGGCAGTGCGTCGGCATCGCCTCACCATGTTGGGCCGATGTCTCGCACTAGCCTACGCAGCAATGTCGACCTGCCTCCGCCTTCGGCTCGCCGTGTTCCCCGACCCAGCCGTGGCGACGGCTGGAACGCCCTGGCCGACATCGAAGTCTTCGTCTTCGCGGTCGAGGCGGAACTGGAGGCCATGGATCGCGAGCGGGTCGGCGTGCATCGCCGCGGCCGTAAGCCGGACCTGACGCTGCGGCGGCGCCTGATCGGGCTGATCTGGACCCTGACCTTCGGCGGCCTGCAGTGGCGCATCGCCGGCTGGCTCTCTGGTGTTCCCTTCACCACCCTGCACAGCAGCTTCGCGCGCTGGACCCGCCTGGGCCTGTGGCGACGGCTGGGCCAACGTCTCGCGCTCGATTGGCGACTGGCCTGCGGCGACGAGGTGCTGCCCTCGGCGGTGGTGGCCGACAGCCGCTCCCTGCGGTCAGCCCCGACCGCCTGGGTACGCGGCATCGATGGTGGCAAGCTGGTCAAAGGCGTGAAGCTGTTCGCGGTCTGCGACAAGCATGGATCGCTGCTCGATCTCGAACTGCAGCCGGCCAACACAGACGACCGCGCGGGCGTTCTGCCGATGCTGCCGCGGCTGGCCGCGCTCGGCTTCGAAGGTGACCTACTCGGCGATAGTGGCTTCAAAGGCGCGCCCTTCGCCGCGGCAGCGCTCGAGCATGACATCCATGTCTCGGTCTCGCCCGGCGGCACGCGCGACGGGCGCTTCCTGCCGAACGGGATCAGATGGGTTGTGGAGCGGTTGTTCGCCTGGCTCAGCCGCTACCGCAGGCTCAATATCGTGTACGACCGCGCCGCGGATCTCTTTGCCGGGCACATCTGGATTGCGATGATCTCCATCATCGCACGCCGTCTCGTCGCCCAAACCCAGGCGCAGCAAGGAGTTTAATCGCGTACAGCTTCTAAGACCCGCGCGGCGCAAATTAGCAATGCCTGCTCAGTTTTTCTATCGCAGAAAAGCTGATTCCAACAATCAGACGCGCAACAAGTTCAAGCACGTCAGTTCGGCAAAAAGCTAATCCACCTTCGGACCACTTTCGCCGTGTCACCTTGATCGCCGACTATCGAAGACTAAAAAGGACATACCAACAAATCTGTTAGCTTAAACCTCACTCTCTGCGCCTGCCTTATGCTTAAGGGAGCCGTCTGACAGACCGGAGGTCCAAGACCTGCTCTAGCAGCTCACCCCAGCCTGGGATGGGCTGAGACATGCCAGCACTGCGCAAGGCATGCCAGACCATCACCTGGTTGCTGGTCAGCACTGGATGTCCCAACTCTGCTTCCAGCGGGGCGATCAACTCCGCTGTGCGTAGTGCGGTACAGCTCAGGAAATACCCGTCTGCCTGGGCATCGCGGTGATTCAGCACCCAGTCGCGCAGGGCTTCAGGCGACAGCCGCGCCATCTCGTCATTGGTGTCGATATCAAGAAAGGCGTCCCGCACCACGGACAACCCGAGCTGCTCGACGAAGGTGATCTCCCGCTGATGCACCGATGCGATGTAGGGGGAGAGCAGCACCAGCCGCCGCCAGCCCAATCCAGCGAAGGCGGCTGCCAGAGCATCAGATGTCACCATGCCGGGAATACCAGTCTTCGCCTCGATCCGCCGGCGGATCTCCGGGCCGGATTGCGGGGAGAAGGTGGTCACCGCCGTGCAGTGAAAGACGATGCGGTCGACCCGCGCATCCGCCAGGAGCTCGGCGGCCGCCTCCACCCCCTCCATCATGCGCATCAGCTCCGCCTCCGAGCTGCCGCGCAAGGCCAGACGGGTAAAGAGCGGCAAGACGCCTGCCGGCAGCATGGCACGGATCTGCGGCTCGGCGATCACGTTGCCAGAGGGCACGATGAAGCCGAGCCGCAGCGCATCGCCGTAGTCGATGGAGTATGGCGAGCGTACCACGGCCCTGCTCACGCTGCGCCCCGCAGGCTCTCCTGCGCCTCCCGCAGATAGGCACGATTGATATAGTCGGCGGCGTGGGTGCGGGTGCGGCTCGGCAAGGCGCGGATCAGCCCGCTGATGTCGATCAGCGCCTGCACGGCAGCATCCGAGGCGTCGCCATCACGCGGAAAAATCTCGTCCTGCACGTACTCGTCCCAGGCGCGGCCGGCGTAGTGGCGCTCGACGCCGGTCTCGGCCATGGCGATCGCCGTGCAGCCCTCCTTGTTGGCGTAGAACCATGCATGGGCGCGCAGGAAGGCCTTCAGGAAGCGCACCACCAGCTCGTGATTGGCAGAAGCCCAGGGCGCGAGCGTGTGCAGGGAGGTGAACTGGAAGTCCGGAAAATCCGTCCTTGGGTCAGCCAGGATACGATAACCCTGGTCCGCCGCAATGTAGTTCAGCGGCGCGCCCTGCAATCCGGCATCGATCTCGCCGCTCTGCAACTTCTCCCAACGTGCCAGGATCGGCCCGCAGGCCGTGATTTGATAATCAGCCGGGTAATGCAGCCCATGAGCTTCGAAAAGCTTCATGACGAGCGAGGAGCTCCCCGCCTCTAGGGACGAGACGCCCACGACCTTGCCGCGCATGTCCTGGAAGGTGCGAATGCTCTTCCCCGCCATGAGCGAGAAAGGCAGACGGTTGACATTACCGCCGATGATTTCGCTGCTTCCCCCCTTCTCCGCATCGAGCACCACATGCTCGGTGATGCCGTAGGCAAGCTGTACCCGGCCGTCTGCGAGACGATTAGTAACCTCATCCACACCTTCATGCAGTTCCACCGCAAGGTCGATCCCCTCCGCGGCAAACATGCCCTCATGCACCCCGATCCAGAGGGGCATGTTGAAGTAGTTGCGGGAGACGGCGGCAAATTTGATCGGTGTCATCAGAGGACGTTCCCTGCGGCATCTTTCAGGTTAGGGGGGGTGGCTGCTTCGGCAGGGACCACGTCCGGCGCCGTTCCGATTGGCTGATGCGTTAGGGTCAACGCGGTGATCACGCCAATCAGCAGCAACACTCCCGCCACAATGAAAGCGCCAGCATAGCCGACCGACGACCCGACGATGGCGCCGGTGGCGATGGGCGCGGCGATGCCGAAGCTGTTGCCGCCGAAGATCAGCATGCTCGTGGCCGCCCCCGCCTGAGACCCATCAGCCAGCAGGTCACTGGTCAAGGCGATGTTCATCCCCATGGCGGTGGAGACGCAGGTGAGGGAAACGCTGAAGAGAATCAGGATCAGCCAAATGTCGTTGACGAGGGGCGTGAGCAGGATGACGGAGGAGACCAGAAGCGCGGTAGCGATCAGCTTGCGTCGGCCGCCCGCAGCGGTATTGCTACGCCGCAGGAGCTTGTCGCTGAAGACGCCCAGCAGCAGGCCGAGCGGCACGGCTGCCGCGTAAGGCACCGCGGCGAAGGCGCCGCTCTTGATGACGTCAAGCCCACGGGTGTCGGCCAGGTAGGTCGGCAGCCAAGTCATGAACAGGTAGAGCGTGTATCCAGCGCAACCCTGGGTCAGTGCCACACCCCACATGGAGCGACTGCGCAGGAGCGTAGCGACCTTGGCCGTGCTATTGGCATGCTTCGCCACCTCGCCTCGTTCCGCCAGGATCTTCGCGCGCTCGTCCGCTCCCAGCCAGCTAGCCCGTTCAGGCGTGCGGTACAGTGCAAACCACGCAACTGCCAACACCACGCCGGCCGCGCCGGTGACGTAGAACGACTCGCGCCAGCCATAGGCGGCCACCAGCCAGCCTACCGCCGGTGCGCCGATGGCCAATCCGAAATAGGCGCCTGAGTTCAGCAGCGCCGCCGCCATGCCACGCTCTGACCTGGGAGCCCATTCTCGGATGACGCGGCCTCCTGCAGGGTAGCTCGCGGCCTCGCCCACGCCAAGGGCCAGCCGACTGGCGAAGAGGCCGGGATAGGTAGTGGCAACGCCCGTCAGCACGCCGGCAACCGACCAGACGAAGAGGCTGCCGGCGGTAACGCCGCGGGCTCCGAAGCGATCCACCACCATGCCCATCGGAACCAAGCAGACCAGATAGGTCCAGAGGAAGGAGGAGAACATCATCCCCATCTGGAAGGGTGAGAGGTCGTAGGCGGCTGCGATCGGCCGTGCTGCAACCGAGAGGTTGATGCGATCGATGTAACAAAGCGCCATTATCAGGAAGATGCCGGCATAGACCCAGTAGCGCCGATGCTGCGCCATGACATGTTCCTCCGGCAGCCCCTGCGACTCGGCGGGGACCTGTTAAGACTTCGTTGCCGCGGGTGTGGCGGGCCACCGGCATGGCGTCAAGCTTGCGGCGTTGACAGCGAAGCATGCCTCGGCAAAGCCTCCTGATAGATGAAGGCGAGGGGTGGGCATGAGGCCTTCCGCGCCGTGGAGGCCCAAGATGCATAAGCTACTGCCCACATCGTTGGTGGGGTCCTATCCGCAGCCGGATTGGCTGATTGATCGCGACAAGCTCGCCGGTCGGTTCCCACCAAGGGTCCGAGCGAAGGAGCTATGGCGTGTTTCGCCTGAGCACCTCGATCAGGCACAGGACGACGCAACCATTCTTGCGATCCGTGCGCAGGAGGACGCTGGACTCGATATCATCACTGATGGGGAAATGCGCCGCGAGAGCTACTCGAACCGCTTCGCCACTGCATTGGACGGCGTAGATCTTGATAATCCAGGAAGCGCATTAGACCGCAGCGGCCACCCCAACCCGGTGCCGCGTGTCGTGGGTCGCATTCGCCGGCGTCATCCGGTGGAGGTCCGCGATGTGCAGTTCCTGCGCGCGAATACGGACCGGATGATCAAGATCACCGTGCCCGGCCCTTTCACCATGGCGCAGCAGGCACAGAACGACTTCTACAAGTCTGAAGAGGAGATGGCGATGGATTACGCGGAGGCGGTGAATGCCGAGATCCGCGATCTCTTCACCGCCGGCGCCGACGTGGTGCAGATCGACGAGCCCTACATGCAGGCACGGCCAGAGAAAGCACGTGAGTACGGACTACGGGTGGTTAATCGGGCCCTGGAGGGGATCGAAGGCCGTACGGCGCTACACATTTGCTTCGGTTACGCCGCAGTGATTCATGCCCGCCCGGCCGGGTATTCCTTTCTGCCGGAACTATGCAACTGCCATGTGCGGCAGATCTCCATCGAGACGGCTCAGAGCTCGCTCGACACCTCGGTGTTAGAGAAGTTGCGCGGAAAGACGATCATCCTGGGCGTCCTTGACCTGTCCGACATGGCTGTGGAAACCCCGGACACTGTTGCGGGACGCATCCGGCGGGCATTACCCCATGTGGACGCGGACAAGGTGATTGTGGCGCCAGACTGCGGCCTGAAGTACCTGCCACGCGACGTCGCGCTTGGCAAAATGAGGGCCATGGTGGAAGGCGCGGCGATGGTGCGAAGTGAGCTGGACGGCTAACTTTAGGTGTGGAAGGCCAGGCGCTATCGGTGGAGACAGCCGCCTGGCGCCGTCGCTTCTGGCCATCGATTGCCGCTGCTAAATGCGACAGGTGAGCCAAAGGCCCTGCCGCGCTACCTGCTACTGTTCGTGCTGATATTCCTCGGCTGGGGCGTGCTGAGTCCCTTCCTGCCGGCGGTGCTGACGCTGCAGGGTGCCACGCCGGTCGAGGTCGGGCTGTTGCTCGGGATGGGGACGGCACTGCGGCTATTGGCCATGCCGGTGGCGGGTGTGATAGCCGACCGCACCGGCACCCCACGGGAGGTATTGGCCGTGGCCCTGCTCGGCGCGGCGTTGTCCGTGATCTGCTATGGCCGGGCGCAGGGTGGCATCATGTTGGTGCTTGTCGGCGTGGCCCATGCGTTGGCAACCGCGCCGGTCGCGCCGTTGCCCGATGCTCTGGCGGTGCGCGCAGCAGCCGAGCCGCGGCGGCGACTGGACTACGGGGTGGTGCGGGGCGCCGGGGCAGCGGCCTTCATCCTGGCCAGTACGGCAGCGGGGTGGGCGGTGACCGCAGCGGGGTCGCCGCTCGTCGTGGTTTGGCTCAATGCGGGGTTCTTCACTCTGGCAGCTGGGTCAGCTCTGCTGTTGCCGCGGCCCGCAGCGCCACGGCAGGAGGGGGCGCCTGGATCCGGGCCGGTGCTGGCACTGCTGCGCCTTACGGCCTTTTGTCGACTTGTGTTGGTCTCGGGGTTGATCCAGGGCAGCCACGCCTTCTATGCCGGCTTCGCCGTGCTGGGCTGGCAAGCGGCTGGGATCGGGCCGGGCAGCATCGGCCTGCTCTGGTCCCTGTCGGTCACGGCCGAGGTCGTTGTGTTCTTCCTGCTGGGCCGGCGGCTGGTGGCTTGGCTGGGGGTGGGTGGAACCTGTGGTCTGGCGGCGGCGGCCGGCGTTCTGCGTTGGTCGCTCATCGCGCTGGACGTCCCGGTGGCGGTGCTGGTGGCGATGCAGGCACTGCACGGTCTGACCTTCGCTGCGCAGCACATGGCGGCGATGGCCATGCTGGCGCGGCTGGTGCCGGATCGCCTGGGCGGCACGGCCCAAGCACTGCTGGCCTCCCTGGGGACCGGCCTCTTCACCGCGTTGCTTCTACTCGTCTCGGGTGTTTTGTACGACCAAGCCGGGCTGGCGGGCTTCTGGGCCATGGCCGCGCTCTGCGCCCTGGCGCTTCCGCTCGCCATGCGGCTTGAGGCAGCAAGACCAGGACGCTGATGCTATCCTCGTATCGGTGGATTAAGGCGGGCTGAGGTGGTGGTGAGACCGGCGACCAGCAGCGCCTGCCACCAGCCTGCAGGGCTCGTCGCCATCCCCTGACGGAACGCGTCCGCCAAGGCCTCCGCCATCCATGTCGCCGCCAGCGCTCCAAGATCCACCGCGCCCAACCCATTCGCCACCAAAGCGGCGACCATCGCCTTGGCCTTGGCATCGTCGCCGACAAGGAACACTTGTGCCCCCGACGCCTGAACCCGGCCGGGCTCCTCCCGCAGCAGCCGCATCACTACGGTGTCGAACGACCGTGTTGCAGGGATCAGCGGCCTGGGCGGACTGCCCCCTTCCTGCATCTCGGATCAAGCAACACGAACGTATTCCGGGCGTCCAAGGTCGAGCATTCGATTCGGCACGTTGAAGGCGATGGCCACCTCCGCCGTCTGGCGCCCATCCGTTTGCGAACATAGCCCCTTGCCGATGACGCGCTTCCAGCGCGAAATATCGGACTTCACCAGGGCACGCCAACTGTACCTCGATGCCCGCTGCCAACCCATGCGGCCGCGTTCTGCGATACATCGGAGGGGCTCATCCCGCTGGGTCGGCGTGGTCTCGGCCACCGCACTTGGCACCGCGCTTGAGCGTGGCGGGACGACCACGGTCGCGTCAGGATGACGTGCCGCGATCTCGGTATATGATCTTCCCCCCTGACTGGGATCCGGCCTGGATGAGAGAGTTGGCCTCTTTGGAAGGAGGCAGGGATGCCGAGGAAGCGTCACACGGCGGAGCAGATCATCGGGCTACCGCTGCATTCGACCCGAAACGGACTTTCGGGCGGGCTGCCCTAGCCCCGCGTCCACCTCAAGAGGCCGGAAGCGCCAATGAGGGTTTTGGCGCTTCTACGCTGAGCGCAGCGATGCAGGCCTCGCGTACTGCCCAAGCCGCGTCCAATCCGAAGGAGGAGCGGTCTGTAGCCTGAAGCCACTTTGTTGCATCGGTCGCCGGCCTGGATGGCTTCGGGTAGGGTGAGGCTGGGGCCCGTCCCCTCCAACCTGAAGGGCCCCACTTGCCATTCAAGACGAACGCCGATCGCCGGCACCACATCCCCAAGCAGCGCCACAAGGTGACGAACTGGGCGGCGTATGATGCCGGCCTGCGCGCCCGCGGCAGTCTGACCGTGTGGTTCTCCGAGGCGGCGGTCGAGGGCTGGCGCGCCGAAGCGCGTACCGGTCGGGGCGGCCAGCCGAAGTACTCGGCCCTGGCGATCGCAACCGCCTTGACGCTGCGGGCCGTGTTCCGCCTAGCGTTGCGCCAAACTGAGGGCCTGATTGGCTCCATCTTGCAGTTGCTCGGCCTCGATCTCGCGGTGCCGGACCATTCGACCCTGAGCCGCCGGGCCGAGGCGCTGGAAGTGGCGCGGCCGCGTTGCGGCGGCGAGCCAGTGCACCTGTTGGTGGACAGCACCGGGCTGCGGCTGTGCGGGCCCGGCGGCTGGCTGGAGGAGAAGCACGGCACCAAGCGGCGCCGGGCTTAGCGGGTGCTCCACCTCGCCACCGACGCCGATACCGGCGAAATCGTCGCCTCAGTGCTGACCGACCGGGATGCCGACGATGGCTCCCAGGTCGGTCCCTTGCTCGACCAGGTGGATGGGCCGGTGGCAGCCTTGACCGGCGACGGCGCCTACGACCGCGACGATGTCTATGCCCAGGTCGGGGCACGGCATCCCGAGGCGGCCGTCATCGTGCCGCCGCGCGCCAACGCAGTGCCGAGTGCAGCCGCGGAGACTGCACCGACGCGGCGCGATGCGCATCTGCGATGTATTGCCCAGCGCGGCAGGATGGGCTGGCAGCGGGCGTCGGGTTACGGCTGGCGCGCCTTGGTGGAGCCTGACATCTCGCGCTGGAAGCGGGTCGTCGGCGAAGGGCTGCGCTTTCAGACAGACGGGCGCCAAGCGACCGAAGTGGCGATCGCGGGGAACATGCTGAACCGAATGCTGGACCTCGGACGCCCGGAGTACGTCCGGACCGCATGACCTGGAATCGAGTGGAGCTCAATGTGCCTAATCCGCCGACCCATGCAACAGAGTTCCCTGATGATGGAATCAGCGCTCTGATGTTGCTGCCTCGAGCCGCAGGGCGAGCGGAAGCGCCAGGGCGCAGAGCGCTGCCATGACCCAGAAGCCGGCCTGCCCGACCTGGTCATACAAAGCCCCCGAGGCGAGCAGCAAGACCGCGGTGCAGAGGCCAGTCCCTAGGGAAGCCAGCAGCGCTTGGGCAGTGCCGCCCAAGCGGTCCGGCGCCGGCACCGTCAGGTTGAGCGGGGCTTGGCTGGCCGGGTTCGGTCCGGTAGACGGCCGGAATGAGCCCGCCAGCCATCAAGTCCCTATATGCCGGCTATCGCTTCCCGGCCGAGGTCATCAGCCAGGCGGTGTGGCTGTATTTCCGCTTCCCACTCAGCCTGCGCATGGTCGAGGAGATGTTGGCAGCGCGCGGCATCGTGGTCAGCCACGAGACGGTGCGGCAGTGGGCGCTCAAGTTCGGCCGGGAGTTCGCCTGTCGCATCCGGCGGCGGCTGCCCCGTGCCGGAGACAAGTGGCACCTTGACGAGGTAGCGGCCAAGATCGCTGGGGTGCAGCACTGGCTCTGGCGTGCCGTGGACCAAACCGGGGTGGTGCTCGACGTGCTGGTGCAGAGCCGACGCGACAAGCGTTCCGCCAAGCGCCTGCTGCGCAAGCTGCTGAAGCGGCAATGTCGGGCGCCACGCGTCATGGTCACTGACAAGCTCCCAAGCTACGGGGCAGCCAAACGGGAGGTGATGCCTGGGGTCGAGCATCGCCAGCACAAGGGCCTTAATAACCGGGCCGAGAATTCACATCAGCCGACGCGACGACGAGAACGGCAGATGAAGCGCTTCAAGTCGCCTCGGCAAGCACAGCGCTTCCTCTCCACGCACGACCAGATCGCCAACCTCTTCCGTCTCCGCCGCGACCATGTCTCCGCCGTCCAGTATCGTGCCGCAAGGGCGCGGGCGTTTGAGGTGTGGGCGGGTATCAGCGGGGTCGCCGCCGCGGCCTGAACTCTGTTGTGCGTCGCCTTCGGCATGCCAGCGCGGCGGCAAAGGCCGGCAAGTTGACGGTGCCATCTGGTCGCTGCAGCAGTGGAAGAGGACAACCCCCATCATCACTGCAGCCTGTGCCTCCCCTGATCCGTGCACAAGCCTCATAAAGCTCTGAACCATCAGCTTGCGGTTTGGACAAACCTTGGGGAGTTCGACGCGAACGCAGCTTTTCCGGCACTGGGCAGTCTCGTACCGTTACGCCATCATGTGCGAACCGAGCAGAACCCATGCTTGATCAGACAGCGGACCGCTTCGGCGAGGATCTGGGCGCCTGGGATGGCGCATGCATTCCCATCAAGCATTGGCATTTCCACCGCCGCATTTTCGAGCGGTACCGGATGGTTCTTCCGCCCGGCGCCTTCTCGAAAATGCTTCGACGCCTGCAGGCTGGCCCAAGCAAGGACGCCTTGCGGATCGGTCGGAACATCCTCACTGGGCGGGAGGTCTGGGGCGTATACGTTCCTGACGGCCTAGCAGAGCGGCTTCTCTACATCGTCTGGCTCCCACGTCAGAACGCCATCATCACTGCGCTCCCGCAATCGGCCTAGCGCTATGCGCGGTTCCAGCGGGCAAGGAAGGATTGGCAAGAGCACCGGCGGAGCCGCCGCCTGCCAGTGCCTATTCCCAACCCAGGCTTTCCAGCCCTGCTTCGGCGGATGGTGCGGACGATCCGGCCGCGAGATCCAGATGCGTTTCGGTCGGGAACAGCGCCCCGCGTCGACGACATCTTTCCTGCGCCTTTTGCGAAGCACCGTGTGCCGTTCTTGACCCTCGAGATCATCGTGGAACGTGATGAGGAGGACTCCCGGCCGGTTCCTCGTGGTTGGAACGCGGCGCGGCTTCGTAGAACCGTTTTCTATCTAAAAGCGGTTATGTTCCGGCCCTTCTTCACGCGGGGATGGCGCCAGGACTGATAGAAGATGGTGAACCGCAATGCCGACAGCCAATCCCATGCTGTGATTTGAATTCAACATGGTGCTGGACGGCACATCGCATCTCGGCAAACTGTGGAGAGCTTTGGCATTGGGGCGAATTCCATGACGCATGATGCATCTGGCGGAGGTGCTGCCGGTCGTGCCCATCTGCGCGAAGAAGAGCAGGTTCGGCTTGAGTTCAAAGCGGCCAGTTACGGGGTCTGGATTGGCCTTGCGGGGCTACTTGGAAGACGCTGGGATAGCCAGGCTCTCGCCCACAGGGCGGCTTCGGGGAAGGTTAGCGAACTGAGACCCCGTTTGCAAAGTGGTGAGGGCACCGGCCTGACGGGCTGATCCTGGCCTCTCGGACGGCGTTGCAAGCGGTCTCCTGCCTGGGGACCGCCATGTGGACGCCCGCTGATCGCGTGCTGGTTGGAGATTTCGGCTCCGGCCAAGCCATGACAGATGAGCAGTTCCGGTTGCTTGAGCCGCTGATGCCGCCCGCCAAGCCCGGTGGGCGGCCGCGCACGACAGACATTCGGAACCTGCTGGACGGCCTCTTCTACGTCGTGCGCACCGGCTGCCAGTGGCGGCACCTGCCTCCTCCTCCGGCCTTCCCGCCGTGGCGCACGGTTTATGGTTACATGCGCGCTTTCCTACATGGCGGTGTGTGGGAGAGCATTCGCCACCACTTCGTCGTCATGCTGCGCGAAGGCGCTGGGCGGGCACCGTCAACTTGCCGGCCTTTGCCGCCGCGCTGGCATGCCGAAGGCGACGCACAACAGAGTTCAGGCCGCGGCGGCGACCCCGCTGATACCCGCCCACACCTCAAACGCCCGCGCCCTTGCGGCACGATACTGGACGGCGGAGACATGGTCGCGGCGGAGACGGAAGAGGTTGGCGATCTGGTCGTGCGTGGAGAGGAAGCGCTGTGCTTGCCGAGGCGACTTGAAGCGCTTCATCTGCCGTTCTCGTCGTCGCGTCGGCTGATGTGAATTCTCGGCCCGGTTATTAAGGCCCTTGTGCTGGCGATGCTCGACCCCAGGCATCACCTCCCGTTTGGCTGCCCCGTAGCTTGGGAGCTTGTCAGTGACCATGACGCGTGGCGCCCGACATTGCCGCTTCAGCAGCTTGCGCAGCAGGCGCTTGGCGGAACGCTTGTCGCGTCGGCTCTGCACCAGCACGTCGAGCACCACCCCGGTTTGGTCCACGGCACGCCAGAGCCAGTGCTGCACCCCAGCGATCTTGGCCGCTACCTCGTCAAGGTGCCACTTGTCTCCGGCACGGGGCAGCCGCCGCCGGATGCGACAGGCGAACTCCCGGCCGAACTTGAGCGCCCACTGCCGCACCGTCTCGTGGCTGACCACGATGCCGCGCGCTGCCAACATCTCCTCGACCATGCGCAGGCTGAGTGGGAAGCGGAAATACAGCCACACCGCCTGGCTGATGACCTCGGCCGGGAAGCGATAGCCGGCATATAGGGACTTGATGGCTGGCGGGCTCATTCCGGCCGTCTACCGGACCGAACCCGGCCAGCCAAGCCCCGCTCAACCTGACGGTGCCGACCAGATGGCATGATCACGACCCCCGAAGCGGTTCAAGGCGTTCTCCGGTCCTGGCTGGCGATCGAGGTATTGACGCCTCAGATCACCAAGAATGGCTGGAGCGGTATTGCCGCCGAGAAGCAAGGACAGCAGCGCAATCGGCGCCTGGCGGACTACGACGATCCCGGGCGGTGGGAAGCGCCAAGCGACGATGATGCCACACCCTGGCCGCTCTTGACCGAGCGGTCGCTGAAGGATGAGGCACAAGCCTCCCTCCTCCCCGAGCAGGTTACTCTGAATCTCGACCAGCCCCGGCCCTGGTACTCTGTGGTGCTCGGCGCGTTGCCCGCTCGGCAAGCCCTGGAACATCTGGGTGCAACCTTCTCAGAGTATGCATCCGCCGAGGGACGCCTACCGGAACTGCCCGTGACCTGCCTTTGATCTTAGAGTCCGTCCGGGATCATGTGGTTTTCTGACATAGCCTTCGGAGCATGCGACGGACGGAAGCCCAGCGCAGGAAGGCAAGCGCGCGACGGTTCAGGCACTCCCAATCCTTGGCCAATCGTCGGCAGCGATTGAGCCAGGCGATGGAGCGCTCGACAATCCACCGCTTCGGCAGCACGACGAACTTGCGCAACTCGGACCGCTTGACGATCTCGAGGTTGATCTGGCGACAAGTCGTGCGCAGTCCGGCCTGGAAGTTGGCGCCCTGGTACCCGCCGTCGGCGTAGAGCTTCAGCAGGAAGGGGTAGAGGCCGAACAGCGAGCCCATCAGCAGCACGCCACCATCGCGGTCCTGGATGTCGGCGGCGTGGATGATGGCCTGCATCAGCAGACCTTGGGTGTCGACCAGGACGTGCCGCTTCTTGCCTTTGATCTTCTTGCCCGCGTCGTAGCCCGAGGGGTCGATGCAGCGCCCCCTTTTTCCGCACTCTTCACGCTCTGGCTATCGATGATTGCCGCCGTCGGGCTGGCCTCGCGTCCAGCCTGCTCCCGGCACAGCACGTAGAGCGCGTAGTGGATGCGGTCGAGCGTCCGGTCCTCATCCCAGCGCCGGAGGTAGTCGTTCACCGTGCTCCGCGGCGGCAGGTCTTTCGGCAGCGCCGCCCATTGGCAGCCGGTGCTCAGGATGTACATCACCCCATTCAGCACCGCGCGCACGTCGATCGTCCGCTTGTTGCCGCCGCCCTTCGCACCCGGGATCAAAGGGCTGATCATCGACCACTCCTCGTCGGTCAGATCACTCGGGTAGCGGAGCTTGCTGCGGTCGTATTTCGGCCGGTTCTCGGGTGTCCACATGCACGCTCTTCTTCCGGCCATCGCCGTTAAGAGCCAATCACAACCGATTCAGATCATTCAATCTGTTCCCGGATGGACACTTACGGACGTTCTTTGGAGCGCCAGTAAGGGCAAGCGGTGGGGTGCGGGATGGAGATCATCACCGGGGTAGAACGCCGCCGGCCGTGGCGGGCTGAGGAGAAGTTGCGGATCCTGGCCGAGCTGAACCAGCCCGGGGTCAAGCTCAGTGAGGTTGCCCGTCGGCATGATGTGAGCCGCGGCCTGCTCTAGCAGTGGCGAGATGCGCATCGGCGCGGCAGGTTGGTGGCCGAGGTACCGGGCTTCCTGCCGCTGCAGATCGTGCCGGAGATGGCCGCGCCGGCGCTGCGGGGTGGGTCGGGTCCGCCACCCTGTGCTAATCCTCCCGCGGTGGAGGACGCGGCGGGTGAGCGGGTCGAGATTGTGCTACCGGACGGGACTGCGGTGCGCGTTGCGGCGACGATCAGCGCGGCGAGTTTACGCCGCCTGCTGGCGGCGCTACGCGCATGATCCCGACGCCGTCTGGTGTTCGGGTGTGGCTGGCGGTTGGCCACACGGACATGCGCCGCGGGATGCACTCCCTGGCGCTACAGGTGCAGCAGACGCTCGGCCGTGATCCGCATTGCGGCGATCTCTACGTCTTTCGCGGGCGCAGGGCGGACATGGTCAAGATCGTCTGGCACGATGGGCTTGGCATGTCGCTATATGCCAAGAAGTTGGAGAAAGGACGCTTCATCTGGCCTTCGCCAGCGGACGGCTGTCTGCAAATCTCAGGTTCCCAACTCGCTTATATGCTCGACGGAATAGACTGGAGAAACCCAGTAAGAACCTACAGACCGGAGCTGGCGGGATAGTGTACAGCGCTACTGCATCAGCGCTACCTGCTGTGCGAGTGTTGTGATTCCATCTCCGGCGTGACAGCCGCGCCGAACACCCTGCCCGACGACATCGATGCGCTGCGCGCCGCGCTTGCGGCCGAGCAGCTGGCGCGGCGCGAGGCTGAGGCGCGCGCCTCCGGCGCCGAGGCGATGGTGGCCCATCTCAAGCTGCTGATCGCCCGGCTCAAGCGTGACAAGTACGGCGCCTCCTCCGAGCGCGGCCGCAAGCTGATCGATCAGCTGGAGCTCGAGCTCGGCGAGTTGGTGTCGGCCGCCAGCGAGGATGCCGCCCAGGCAGAGAAGGCCGCCGACCAGCAGGGCCGCACCCGCCGCCCCGACAGCCCGCCTCGCGGCCAGCCGGTTCGCGCGCCCCTGCCGGCCCATCTGCCGCGCGAGCGGGTCGTGGTGCCGTCGCCGACCGCCTGCCCCTGCTGCGGCGGCAAACTGTCCAAGCTGGGCGAGGATGTGACGGAGACGCTCGAGGTCGAGCCAATCCGGTGGAGGGTCATCCAGACCGTGCGGGAGAAGTTCTCCTGCCGCAGCTGCGAGACCATCACCCAGCCACCAGCACCCTTCCACCCTATCGCCTGCGGCCGCGCCGGGCCGAACCTGCTGGCCATGATTTTGGAAGCCAAGTTCGGCCAGCACCTGCCGCTGAACCGCCAGAGTGACACCTATGCCCGCCAGGGTATCGAGCTGAGCGTCTCGACCATCGCCGACTGGGTCGGCGCCTGCACCGCCAACCTGGCCCCGCTCAATGCCATGATCGACGAGCATGTGCAGGCCGCCGAGCGGCTGCACGGTGACGACACCACCGTCCCGGTGCTGGCCCGGGGCAAGACCATCACCGGCCGGGTTTGGACCTATGTCCGCGACGACCGACCCTTTGGCGGGCCGGCACCTCCGGCGGCCATGTTCCGCTACTCGCGGGACCGAACGGCTGAGCATCCCAACCGGCACCTGGCCGGCTATGCCGGTATCCTGCAGGCCGATGCCTATGCCGGGTACAACGCGCTCTACGAGGCCGATCGACAACCCGGGCCGATCACCGAGGCTACATGCTGGGCGCATAGCAGGCGCAAACTATTCGAGTTGGCCGAGCTGTCGCGGGCGCCGCTGGCCATCGAGGCGGTGCGGCGGATCGACGCCATCTTTGACGCCGAGCGCGCGATCAACGGGTTTGCCCCCCGAGACGCGCCTGGCCGTCCGCCGGCAGCACGTCGCACCGCTGGTCACCGAGCTCGAAGGCTGGATGCGTGAGAGCCGCGGCAAGCTGTCCCGGCACGCGCCGGTCGCCAAGGCCATGGACTACATGCTGGTGCGGTGGGAGGCGTTCGCCCGGTTTCTCGGCGACGGCCGGATTTGCCTCACCAACAACGCGGCCGAACGGGCGCTGAGGGGTATAGCTCTCGGGAGAAAGGCGTGGCTATTCGCCGGCAGCGACCGCGGCGGTGACCGAGCTGCCGCCATGCTCTCGCTCATCCGAAGTGTCGCCAGTCGCCGTCTAGCCATGTCCCAGCATGGCTGCGGTCGCCTTGGCCCGCAAACGATGCAACAGAACCCCGCCAACCGCCGCCGTCTGCTTTACCACCGCCGCGCCACCACTGCGCTCGGTATCCTAGAAGCGGCGTGACCGGAACCGCCCATCGTCTTGCGTCGTCAGTTTTGGCGCGAGTGCTGACAGAACCGCGGTAGCCACGGTCGACCACGGCGAGGCTTGGGCAGGATCCGGTGAGGGTCTCCACCTGCTGGAGGGCCTCGGGAAGGGTGTGCTCGTCATACGGATTGCCAGGCATGGAGCGCATGCCGACGACAAAGCCGCCGGCGAGTGTGGTGGCGATGCCCACCTTGGTGTCGAACTCGTAGCGCACCCGTGCCTTGCCCTTGGAGATGCAGTCCACCTCCGGCTCATGCAGGGCGTAGATCTTGTCCTTGCTTTTCGGCGTCTGCCGCAGCAGGCGGGTGACGAGCGCGATACGCTGCTCGATCCGTGTCCGCAGCCCCTCTTCGGTGACGGCGCCCAGCTTGCGGCCGATGTCACGCAGGACACGCCCGGTGTAGCCCTTGAGCGTGCGCAGCACCTGGCGCATGCGGCGGAACTGCCGGGCATGGGCGTGCCGCCCGGCCTGCGCCGCCAGGCGCGGAGCCTTGCGGTTGTAGTTCTGCCGCAAGGTGATCCCAGCTTTGCTGGCCAGCGCCACCAGGGAGCGGCGCGCCCTCTCGTAGAGGCGGCTGTCGGTCGGATGCGCGATGGCCTTCTCCATCACCGTGGTGTCCACCGCGATCTCGGCCAGGCTGCGCGGCGTCACGGCACCCGCGGCCCGGCCCGCCTCGATCGTCTTGGTCAGCAGCCACTCCACCCCCTCCTCGCCGATGCGGCCACGCCAGCGGCTGAGCGACGAGGGGTGGATGGGCGAGCGGTGCTGGAAGAAGACCTCGCCGGTGAAATGCTGGAAGTACGGGTTCTCGACCCAGCGGGCGAGCACCGCCTCATCGGACAGGCCATAGGCGTGCTGCAGATAAAGCAGCCCGGCGACCAGGCGCGGATGAGTGGCGGGCCGCCCCTCCCCAGCGGGGAAGAAGCCGGCCCATTCCCGCTCGAACCAGTCCCAGTCGATCAGCGCCGCCAGTCGAACCAGCTCATGCCGCCCATCGATGATCTCGACGAGGCGCGGCCGTAGAAGGTCGGCCTGTTCCGGCGGGCGCGGGCGATGCTTCATGCCCACCAGAATCGCAGGATTAACGCCTCATTCCAATCAAACCTTGCAATTCCACAGCGCCCAAACCGGCGAAGCTCCCAGCCAGATCAGTGGGTTGGGAGTTGTTCAGGGCCGACCACCTACTCCGCGCTGGCGATCGCCACCGCCCTGGCGCTGCGCCAAACCGAAGGCCTGATCGGCTCCATTCTGCAGTTGTTGGGCCTTGACCTCGCCGTGCCGGACCACTCGACCCTGAGCCGCCGGGGCGAGACGCTGGAGGTGGCGCGACCGCGCTGCGGGCGTGAGCCGGTGCACCTGCTGGTGGACAGCACGGGTTTGCAGCTACGCGGCCCCGGTGGTATGGCTGGAGGAGAAGCATGGCAGCAAGCGGCGGCGGGCGTGGCGAATGCTCCACCTCGCCACCGACGCCGACACGGGCCAGATCGTCGCCTCGGTGCTGACCGGCAGGGATGCCGATGATGGCTCGCAGGTCGGCCCCTTGCTTGACCGGGTCGACGGGTCTGTGGCGTCATTGAGCGGCGACGGTGCCTACGATCGGGACGACGTCTATGTCGCAATGGCGGCCCGGCACCCCGGTGCCGCCGTTGTGGTTCCGCCGCGTGCGAATGCGGTGCCGAGCGCCGCGGCCGAGACCGCGCCGACGCAGCGCGACGAGCACTTGCGATGCATTGCCGAGCGCGGCCGCATCGGCTGGCAGCGTGCGTCGGGGTACAACTGGCGCGCCCTGGTGGAGGCCGACATCTCCCGGTGAAAGCGCGTTATCGGCGACAGCTTGCGCTCGCAAACGGCTGGGCGACAGGCGACCGAGGTGACCATCGCTGCCAGGGTGCTGAACCGAATGCTCGAGCTTGGGCGGCCGAAATACGTCCGCACCGCATGATCTCAAACGCGGACAGGGACAAATGCGTCCATGCCGCTGACCGGTGCAACACGATGACCCACATGGCAGGACGACTACTCGTCCGCACAGGTCAGCAAGTCCCTCACCCTCACGACCGTGGGGTCGGCCCGCGCCGCCTGCGATAGCATTGCGCAGCGGGAGTTGCGACGGAACCGGGTCCGCGGGTCGAAGGGGGTGGAGGAGGTCTGCCAGCCGTCGCCAAGCTGTGGCTCAAACAGGTTGGCGGGGTCGAGGCCCATGAACTCGTAGAAGGCGCTGAGCGTCGCGGTGCTGATCCGCATCTCCGTCAGGGTGGGGATCAGCGCGGAAATCATTTGGTAGTCGTGCATCGTCCAGGCGTCGCGGTCCTTCCCAGCGATGCCGGTCAGGAAGGCGCGGCTCACCGGGTCGATCCGGGGATCGTTGAGGAACTGCCGGACGCCCGGCGGGACCAAGCGCTGGGCGCGCACGTCATCCATGTCCGGCCGGGGCAGCGGGGTCGGCGGCGGCCGATCGATCGACCGTTCCACTACTCCCGGGATGGCACCGCCTGGAATGGCCTGACGGATGTCCTGGCAGGCCGGGCTGCTGTTGCTCGGGCCGCAGGATACCGCCGGGACGCCGCGCTGCCCTGGAAGGGCCTGCTGGGCGATTGCTGGGGTGGCCAGGAAGGCTACCAGGGCGAGGCTAGCGGACAGTGACCGCACCGGGGCCGCTCCGCTGGACGATGGTGCCCGCCGCGCTGGGGGCTGTCTGGGTGACGCTGATGCTGCCCGCCGGGCCGCTTTGTGTGATGGTGACGCCGAGGCCGGTACCCGACTGTAGGCTCTCGGCGCCGAGGCTCGACCCACCTTGGCGGATCACCGAGGAGTTGCCGGTGCCGCTCTGGCGGATGATGGCCGAGTTGCCGGTGCCGCTCTGGTAGGTCTCGGCGATGTTGCCCGAGCCGTCCTGGGTGGTGTCTGCCACATTCCCTCCGGTGCGCGCGACGAGGCGCTGTTGGCTGGCTTGATCCGTGTAGGCGGCGCTGTCCTGAGCTGCGGCCGGACCGGCGATGCAGGCCAGGAGTGCGGCAAGGGTTCTACGCATCATCGACCTACCTCTCATGTCGCTATCGGAGAAGCCGTTACGGGTCTAAAGCCTTGATCTAGAAATTGGAAAGGGGGAGGGCAAAGCCCTCCCCTCCCCGTCTCCCAGCTTACTTCACCACCTGAGAGGCGACGTTGCCGAAGCCGCCCTGGGTGATGCGCTGGACATTGTTGTAGCCGCCGCCGAGGCCGCCGTCCGCGCTCTGCGTGGCACGACCGAAGGAGCCGGTCTGCATGATCATCTGCTCGCCGCCGACCTGCCGGATCATGCTGCTCTCGGCATAGTTGCTGCTGCCGCTCTGCGTCTGCATGATCCTGCTGTCGGCGCCGCCATCTTGATAGGCAACCGCCGTGTTGCGGCTGCTGCTCTGGGTCTGCTCGATCACGTTGCGCTGACCATAACCCTGGTGGGCGGTCGCCTCGTTGCGGCTGCCACTCTGGGTCTGGGTGATCTTGCCGTCCTGATTGTTGTCCTGCGTTGCCGTCGCCGTGTTGCGGCTGCCGGTCTGGTTCTGCGTGATGGTGTTACCCGAACCAGCAAGCTGCGTCGCAGTCACCTTGCCATCATCGCCACCCTGCGCCTGGTAGATGCGGTTGCCCGCGCCGCTGGTCTGGGTGCCGACCGCCGAGTTGCGGTTGCCGCTCTGCCGCTGATCGACCAGGTTGACGGTGCCGTCGGTCTGGCTGGCGTCCGCCGAGTTGCGGGACCCGACCTGATCCTGATACACAACGTTCAGCACGCCGCCGGTCTGCGAAGCCGTCGCATAATGGCCGCGCTTGGTCTCGTCGGCGTTGTAGGAACCAGAACCGCTCTGGCGCTGCGTGATCAAGTTGCCCACGCCGTTGCTCTGCACGGCCTGACCGACGTTCCAGCTACCCGCCTGCGTCTGGTCGATGGTGTTGCCGCCGCCGAGCACGCCGTTGGTCTGGGTGGCCCGGGCCACGCTGCTGAGGCCGGTCTGGTCCTGCGTCACGCGGTTGCCGATGCCGCCGGTCTGGTTGGACAGGGCATTGTTGCCGCTGCCGTTCTGGACCTGCGTGGCGCGGGTGCCGACGCCGCGGGTCTGGTTCGCCTCGGCCCGGTTGGAGCCGTCCGGCAGCGTGATGCCGCCGACCTGGGTCTGGGAGATGCGGTTGCCGAAGCCATCGGTCTGCGTGGCGAAGGCGCCGCGGTTGCTGTACTCGACGGTGGTGCCGCCCGATTGCTTCTGGCTGACGCTGTTGAGCGACCCGCGGGTCTGCGTGGACCGGGCGATGAAGTTGTTGCCCGTCTGATCCTGCACGGACGAGTTGCCCGAGCCGCCGACCTGGTCGATGAAGGCCGAGTTGTTGTTCTGCGCCATGGCGCCGAACGACAGCGCCGACAGGGCGGCAGAGGCGAGAAGAAGTTTACGCATGTGTGGTCCCTTCGAAGGATGGTTGGTTGGCACTCAGGTTCCCCCCTGTTCCCTACCAGCCGAGGCCGTTTGCTCGCGCGGGGAACCTTGCGCGGTGGCTTCCGCTGGAATCTCGCCATCACGCGACGCTCGATAGTCGCGGATGAGTTTCTGGCCCTCAGCCTCACTGGCGAAGGCCCAGTAGCCGCGCTCGGCACCGTCGAGGACCATGGCGTGCACGGCTTTCTCGATCGCCTGCCGCACGGCAAGCTGCCGGGGCTCGTTCGTCGTCACACCGCCCTCGATTTGCAGGAGCTTGTTGAAGCCGACATAGCGGTGGAGCGAGCCGTTGACCCCGACGCTGTAGATGGTCTTGTCGGTGGTGACGCTGACGAGGACCTCGCCCGTCGCCACGCTGACGGCGCGGAGGTAGACCGACACGTTGTCGCGTCGGTATTCCGTCGAAGCGCCGATGCCGAGGAAGTTGGCACCCGCGCCGCCCGTGAGAACGTTGCTGTCGTAGCCGATGATCCCTCCGGTGACGAGGATACCGGCGTTGCGCAGCGGAGCGAGCGGCGCCAGGGGGCGGCCATCCGGCCCGGTATGCTCGGCCCGGTTGGCACGGATGATCTGCCGCTCCTGAAAGAGATCGGCGAGACGGTTCCGTTCCAGCACGGAGAACCACTGCGAGCGCCCCGCGTCCTTCAGGGCATTCACGAGGATGGACGCACCACCCTGCGTGACGGCGAAGCTGTACTCGGCGAAGTTGTTGTTGGGGCGGTACTGGCCGGTCTGGTCCTGAAAGGCGAAGACCGCCACATCGAGGCGCCGCTGCGGCGGCGGCAGGGCGCGGAGATCATCCGTCGTCTCGGTGCGAACACCGAGCGTGGGACGTTCGGCCATCATTCGGGCCGGAGCAGTCCCACAAGCGGACAAGCCGAGCAGGCTCGCCGCCAGAAGGGCAGCGCGATAGATCATGCCGATGCCCGCCGGTCAGTATTGCGGGACGGGAATTTGGATGTTGGTCCGCCCCCCCGTCGGCTCGGCGATGTCGATGTTGATCTGGCCGCCGACGCGGTTGAAGTTCACCACGGTGCCGTTGAGATTGAAGGTGCCGCGATCACGGGCATTCTCGCCGATGATCTGCTGACCGATCGTGGTGGCGATCTGCGAGAGGAGGCTGCTGGTGATCTGCCGGGAGAACTGCTGCACCGGGTCGTTGGCACCCGACAAAGCATCCTGGGCGCGGCGCTCGGCACGAGCCCGGGGGTTCTCGGTGTGGTTGAAGTTGTTCGCCCCGGCGAGGCCAAGGATGTAGCTGCCGTTCAGCGGGCTGCCACCGAAGCTCGGGCTGACGGGCTGGTAGACGAGGTCCCTTGAGGACGCCGGGGCAACTGCGAGGAATGACTGCAGCAGCGTGAATCCCAACAGCGCCATCGTGCCTATTTTCATGGATGCTTCCTGCCTCTGAGTGGCGCGTTCATTCCAAGTTAAGGAACGGCAGCAGCCGATGCAGGCGTCAACGTAACGTCTAAAAAAAATAAATCCGCTCACACAGATGAGAATAACGGACCTGTCATGATTGATAGATGGAACCCTTAGGCATTTGTACACGAGCAAAGCATGCGAACTCGCTGCGGATCACGCGGCTTGCGGCATTGGTGCATGGAGCGGGGGCAAGTAGCCCGGCTGCGGCCGCGCCGTTACGTTCTCGGGTATGCCCTTCAAACACAACGCCGACCGCCGCCATCGCATCCCGAAGGTCCGCTACCGGGTCCAGAACTGGCCGGTCTACGAGGCTGGCCTGAAGCGGCGTGGCGACCTGACGCTCTGGCTCGATGAGGATGCATTGAGCGGGTGGCAGGCACCGCGGCGAAGCACACCCGGCGGCCAGGCCTGGTACTCGGATGCGGCGATCGAGTTGGTGCTGATGCTGCGGCTCGTCTTTCACCTCGCCCTGCGCCAGGCGGAGGGTTTCGCCGCGAGTGTGCTGCGGCTGTTCGGGCAGGCGCTGCGCGTTCCGGACCACACCACCTTGAGCCGGCGCAGCCGCAACTTTGCCGGGCGGCAGCCCAGGATGGTGCCGAACGGCGCACTGCACTTGGTGATCGACAGCACCGGCCTTCTGTAATGGGGCTTCGGAGGTCAAGTCCGTCCTTGGTGTCTCGTCACGGAGCTCTGGCTTCTGTCCGTCGTCGGCACGGGGCCGCGCACAAGATGCTGTCGGAAGGAGCGGGCGAGCCAATCTGAAGCACGTGGTTCATGCCGGTAGGCATGGCCGACGCCCGGTGCTGCGGCTTCACCCGATCCCGCGTCCCCGTGACGGGACCTCGAGGACGAACGGCGCTCCTGAGCAGCCGTGCGTCGAGCTTTTCTTCCCTCAGGCGCTTGCAGCAGCCTCGCGGCTCCAGCGGAACTCGGTCCCGTCCACCCAGAGGCGGTGGAGCACGACGGCGAGCTTCCTGGCGAGTGCAACCTTCGCCCGCTTGAGGCCCCGTGCCTTGGCCACCCGGAGCGCCCAGGCCCTCAGAGCGGAGAACCGCTGGACGCGGAGGAGCATGACATGGGCCGCCTCGAACAGCGCCGTCCGGACGTCCCCGTCTCCAGACTTGCTGATGTGGCCGGAGCGGTCGACCTCGCCGGATTGGTAGCGTCTTGGCGTCAGCCCGAAGTGCGCGCCAACATCTCTGGAGTGCTTGAACCGGTTCGGGTCATCGACCGCCGCCTTGAAGGTCATGGCCACGATCGCGCCGACACCGGGGACGGTCATCATGCGCTGGCAATCCGTGTCGGTCCGCACCGTCCGGAGTACCTCCCGGTGCAGGGCCGAGTACTCGGCACGCAAAGCAGTCCGGGCGCGGAGCATGGGCCCGGCCAAGCCCTCCAACGTCCTCTGGCCGGCAACCAGCTCGCGGCCCCGCGCCTCGAAACGCCCCTTGGCTACCTCGCCGAGCTTCAGGCCGAAGCCGCGCAGAATGCCGCGCAGGCAGCGCTCCAGGTCGTTCAGCCGGGCCTGCAGCTGCTTGCGCGCAACCAGCAGGGCGCGGACTTCCTGAGCAGGTATCGTCTTGGCGTGGACGGGACGGAACCAGCCCATGCGGACCATCTGCGCCATGCCGCGGGCGTCATTGCGGTCCGTCTTGACCGCCGCCGACCGGAGCACCGCTCTTACGTGGCGCGTCTCTAGGAGCACTGTGTCATAAAATCTTGCTTGGACGAGGTTGTCTTTGTAGGTGTGGAGCTTTCACGCATGGAGGCGATGCGTGGCTTTCTCATCGTCGACGAGGGACAGCGAATCGCGGTTCTCGGCCTATGTCGAGGCGCTGGGCGCAGCTCTCGGCCATGCCGACCGCGTTGCCCCGGCCCGGCGCTACTGCGCTGGCCTGCTGCTGCCGGGCGAGCGCAAGAGCATCGAGCCGATGGCGGCTCGGGTTGAGCCCGGGCGGGTGCAGGCCACCCACCAGTCCCTGCATCATCTGGTCGCCAAGGCCGACTGGTCCGACGCGGCCGTGCTCGGCGTGGTCCGGTCCAGGGTGCTGCCCCTAATCGAGCAGCATGGTCCCATCCAGGCCTGGATCATCGACGACACTGCTTTCCCCAAGAAGGGCCAGCACTCCGTCGGCGTCGCGCGGCAGTATTGCGGCCAGCTCGACAAGCAGGAGAACTGCCAGGTCGCCGTCAGCCTGTCGGTCGCCAACGACCATGCCAGCCTGCCGGTCGCCTATCGGCTTTACCTGCCGCAGGCCTGGGCCGAGGACGCCGCCCGCCGCGCCCAGGCCGGTGTGCCCGACGACCTGCGCTTTGCCACCAAGCCGCAGATCGCGCTCGAGCAGATCCGCACTGCCCTGGCCGACGGCACCCCGCCCGGCGTGGTGCTGGCCGATGCCGGCTACGGCGTGGATACCGCCTTCCGCGACGGCATCACCGCCCTCGGCTTGGCCTATGTCGTCGGCATCCAGTCCTCCACCAGCCTCTGGCCGCCCGGCCAGGCGCCGCTGCCGGTCAAACCTCGTGGCGGGCGTGGCCGGCCATCGACCCGCGTCCGCCGCACGGCCGAGCACAAGCCCGTCTCGGCCAGCGACCTCGCCGCGGCGCTGCCCCAGAGCGCCTGGCGCCGGGTGACTTGGCGCGAGGGCACGAATGAACCCCTTGCCTCCCGCTTTGCCGCCGTCCGCGTGCGCCCTGCCCATCGTGACTACAAGGCCGCCACGGCACGGCCCGAGGAATGGTGCCTGATCGAATGGCCGCCCGGAGACGCCGAGCCCTGCAAGTTCTGGCTCTCGACGCTGCCCGCCCATATCAGCCGCACCGCGCTGGTCCGCCACGCCATGCAGCGCTGGCGGATCGAGCGGGACTACCAGGAGCTGAAACAGGAAATTGGCCTTGGCCACTATGAGGGCCGCGGCTGGCGCGGCTTCCACCATCATGCCAGCCTCTGCATCGCCGCCTACGGCTTTCTGGTCGCCGAACGGGCGGCATTCCCCCCCTCAGCCGAACCAGGCACCCCACTCATCCAAGCGCCTGCCGTTCCCAAGAGCTACCGACCACGGGGAGCCGCCAATCCGCCCTGAGCGGCATGTCGCCAACTCCATCACCACCATGCGCGCTCGTATCGCGCGCGAACTCGCCCGCACCTTGCCACGATGCCCATGCTGCCAACGCCTCACTCAGCGTCGCACTATATGACACAGTAGTACTAGAGCGCCTTCCAGGCGCGCTGGGTGTCTCCCACCGGTGGCGGCCTAGTGGCCCTCCCTGGGCGCTCTCTAGTGCAGTGACACAGACGGACGATTCACGCGCCTACTGAGGCATGCCAAGCTGGGCAGATGGCCCAGGAAGTATGCGTCATTGTCGACGCTGGTGATCGTGCGCGACTGGCGGCGATCACCTCTGACCGGAACCGCCCGCAGAAGCACGTCCAACGTGCTCGGATCATCCTGCTGTCCGCCGACCGGCTCTCCGTTGCTGAGATTGCCCGTCAGGCTGCGGCAAGCCGACCGGCGGTATGGCGCTGGCAGGCGCGCTACGCGTTGGCCGGTGTGGACGGCCTGCTGCGCGACAAGACCCGCCCACCTGGCAGGGCGCCGGTGCCGACCGCAACCGTGGCGAAGGTGCTGGCGCTCACCTGCTCCGAGCCGCAGGGCCAGGCTACCCACTGGACCGGTCGGGCGATGGCGCAGGCCAGCGGCATCAGCCTGCGCTCAGTGCAGCGCATCTGGGATACCCACCGGCTGCAGCCGCACCGCCTGCGCAGCTTCAAGCGCTCCAACGATCCGGCTTTCGCCGAGAAGGTCGAGGACATCGTCGGCCTCACCATGGATCCGCCGATGCACACCGTGGTGCTGTCCATTGATGAGAAGTCGCAGATCCAGGCGCTTGACCGTACCCAGCCTGGCCTACCCCTCAAGCCCGGCAAATGCGGCACCATGACCCACGACTACAAACGCAACGGCGTCACCACCCTGTTCGCCGCGCTCAATGTCCAGGATGGCACCGTGCTGGGCCGCTGCATGCCGCAGCATCGGCACCAGGAGTTCGTCCGCTTCCTTAACGCCGTGGAGCGCGCCGTGCCCGCGGGCAAGCTGATCCACGCCATCGCCGACAACTACGCCACCCACAAGCATCCCAAGGTGCGCGCCTGGCTGGAGCGGCACCCGCGCTGGGTGTTCCATTTCACGCCAACCTCGGCCTCCTGGATCAATGCCGTCGAGGGCTTCTTCTCAGCGTTGAGCCGAAGGCGCCTGGTAAGCGTCAGCCCATTCAGGCAGGTTGACGCTGCGCCGTGAAGTTCCAGGGCAGGAGTTCGTCAAGACGGCTGATGGGATGACCATGCGCCAGGCGGTCGAGAACGGCGGCGATGTAGGCCTCTGGATCCAGACCGTTCAGCTTTGCGGTTTCGGCGATGGTGTAGATAATCGCGGCGCGTTGCCCACCTGCGTCGCTACCGACGAATAGATAGTTTTTCCGCGTCACGGCAATGCCTCTCAGCTGCCGCTCGGCGAGGTTGTTATCGATCGAGAGCTTGCCATCTTCGACATAGCGCGACAGCGCATCCCAACGGTTCAGCGCATACTGCAGCGCCTTGCCGATCGTTGACTTGCCCGACAGCCGGCGCCGCTGCTCCAGCATCCAGGCATGTAGGGTATCCAGCAGCGGCTTGCATTGTATCTGGCGCGCCGCGCGGCGCTGCTCGGGCGACTGGCCGTTGAGCGCCGCCTCGATGGCGTAGAGCTCGCCGATCCGACGCAAGGCCTCCTCGGCGATCGGTGACCTGGTGCTCTCGTAGACCTTGAACAGCTCGCGCCGCGCATGGGCCATGCAGGCGACATGCGTGATCTGCGGCGGCCTGCCGCCCTTGGCCCCGGTCAGCGCGTCGTAGCCGGCGTACGCATCGGCATGTAGCCAGCCCTGATAGCCGGCCAGGTGTTCGCGGGGCCGCTCGCCCTTGCGGTCCGGCGAGTAGTAGTAGATCGCCGCCGGCGGGCCAGTGCCGCCCCAGGGTCTGGGGTCAAAGGCATAGACCCAAAACCGACCGATGCGGGTTCGGCCGCGCCCCGGGGCGAGGACGCGAATGGTGGTGTCATCGGTCCAGATCACGCCCTGCGCCAGAGCATAGGTGCCGATCGCCTCGGCCAGCGGCCGCAGCCACCAGGCGCCGTGGCCCACCCAGTCGGCCAAGGTTTGGCGCTCGACCTCCACCCCCTCGCGCGCCAGGATGCCTGAGAGACGGTAGAGGGGCAGGCCGTCGAGATACTTCGAGACCAGCACATGGGCCACCAAGCCGGGCCCGGGCCGGCCCCGTTCAATGGGCAGGGCTGGCGCAGGTGCCTGCAGCATGGCCTCGCAGGCCCGGCAGGCATAGCGCGGCCGGATATGCCGGATCACCTTCAGCCTGGCCGGAAGCTTCTCCAGCACCTCCGTGATACTCTCGCCGAGCCGCGTCAGGCGGGCGGGATCGGTGCAGCCGCAGCGGCAGGCCAGGACGGGCTCGTGCACTACTATTTCGCGCGGCAGGTGCTCGGGCAGTGGCCGGCGCGTGGCAGGCTTGCGCTGATTGCCGGACCTGCCTTTGGTTTGGCGCTCCTTCTCCGCCGCAGCCTCGCGCTCAGCCTGGTTCTCCTCGAGGTCGCCGATCAGCATCTCAAGCTGGTCGGCCTCGGCCGCCAGCTTCTCGGAGGACCGGCCATAACGATCGTGCCGCAATGCCGCCAGCTGGACCTTCAGCTTCTCGATCTCAAAGCCTGCATTGCGCAGCTCGGCGTCACGTTCAGCCAGGGCAGCGTCGCGCTCGGCAAGGAGCGTATCGCGCTGCGCCAGCAGGGCGCGCAGCGTCTCCACATCGTCCGGGAATGCCGCGGTGTCGAGGTCGGAGGTCACGCGTACAGCGTCGCTGACCGCAGCGCGTCGCCGCAAATAAGAGGAGCGTTACCCCACAACCTCGGGCCGAGCCGTCCAGGCCGGCATGCGCCAGTCAATCCCCTCCAAAAGCATCGAGAGCATGGCTGGCGTGAGTGAAACAACACCGCTCGTCGCCTGCGGCCACACGAAGCGACCTTTCTCTAACCTCTTGGCCACGAGAACCAGGCCTTGGCCGTCCCAAACCAAAATCTTCAGCAGGTCACCGCGGCGCCCACGAAAGCAAAATACCGCGCCGCTGTACGGATCCTGCGCCAGCACCGTCTGCACCTGGGCTGCCAAACCATCGAAGCCCTTCCGCATATCCGTCGCGCCGCAAGCCAAGTAGACGCGCGTGCCAGGCGGCGGGCCAAACATCACCGGCCACCCAGTTCGGCCAGCACGCCCCGCAGTACCACCATGTCCACCCGGCCGCTGGCACGCACCGTCACACCGGAGGCAAAGCCAATCTCAATCACGCCAGGCGCCTCAACCACACCCTCCCGCGCCGGCCTCGGTCCTTCCACACGCGGCGCCTCCGGCACCACCGCCACCGGCATGAACCCCGACACCGCCGCCGCTAGTATCTCCTTGCGCCAGGTATAGATCTGCCCCGTGCTCACCCCGTTCCGGTCCGCCACCGCCTGCACCACCGCACCCGGCTGCAGGCTCTCGCGCACTACTCGCAGCTTGTCCTCGTCCGGCCACTCTCGCCGCCGCACCGAGTGGACCTCGACCCGAACGCCCCGCTCCGGGCGCGCTCGCATCGTGCCATTCCGACCGTCGTAAGAACCCGCTCCGAGCGGTTCCGCCACTTCAGCTGCGTCCGTCATGCCCACCATCTCGGCAGGCACGCCCCGTCATCTCAAGGCCGCTGACGGCTGACGCTTACGGCGCCTGCGACAAGGCGTATTCCAATCCGTCGCCGATCTCGAGCAGGCCATCGCCCGCTACATCCGCGAGCACAACGCCACGTCGAGCCCATTCGTTTGGACCAAGCCCGCCGGTACCATCCTCGCCAAGCTCGACCGGCTGCCTGCATCATCCGAATGAGTCACTGCACTAGGCACGGTGCGGGGGCGTGAGGCGCTGCCTCCAGCGGCGCTAAGCCGTACTTGATGTCAGGGGCACTTCGATCTGAGGACGCGCTGACATACGGTGAGGGAGAATTATCGCATGTGTGGCTGCACTCTGGGATGACCGTCAAACGTTCAAGATGGGCGCTGAGCGGACTTAGCGTAGGATCCTCGGCGGCCGCTCTGGAGTCCAGCGGTCGATCGGGGTGCGGGTGGAGCTTGGCGCTTCTTGCTAATGTACGACCTCTCCCATCAATGCCGCCGCAAGCTCACTAAAACATCGCAGGACTCGTTGCGGGTTGAGACGGATGGCAAGGTGCTCCTCGGAGGAAGAGCTTTATGGCCACCCGCTTCCGCCCCGTCCTTGCCATCGGCGTCATCGCCCTCTTCGCAGCCGGCTCGAAGCTCATTGATCAGCTGACTACGCCTTGGGCCAACCCCTTCTCCTCGACTGGCACCCTTACCGGTGAGTGGGCCAGCACCGCCTATACCCCGACCGGTCGCCCTCTCCGCCTCTGGCTGCAGATCACCTTGCGCAGTTGCAAACTTCGGACCGGATCCTGCCCTCCCTACGGTGAGGGCCTCGCCGTAACCTGCGATGAGCGTGGCACCTTCCGCAGCTATCGGATGACAGTCTCCGTCCCCAAGGGCGACGAGACCCGCATCCGGGTCGAACTGAGCGGAGCGCCAGAAACAGCGAACGGAGTCCATAATATTAGTAGCCTCACCGGCAGCCGCAGCAGCGACACTCTTCGGCTCGAGGGTCGCCTTCACGCTCCGGGGCCCGTCACAACGCGTCTCTGGACGGACGAGAACGGCGTTAATCGCTCATCCATTCGCGCCGGACATCCCGACGCCGAGGCCAACACCGCCTGGACGCTGTACCGATCGAGCACTCCTTTGCCGGCCACCTGTCCTCGAACCTGAGTCCGAGCAGTTCAGGGTTTCGAGCACCGCGCACACACGACGTGACAAGTGTCCTTGATTGCGAGTCTGGTTTGGGTCGGGGGCGGCGGTGCCGGTTCAGCCATTCATGGCCATTGGCGTGATCCCGTGAGCCATCCGGCCGGCCGGCGATCGCTGCCCCCGGTTCTGATCTTGAATGACCGGGTGTCAACGCGACCGTGCCGGCGACGCAAACTTGGCTGTTGGCCCTGTCGATCGTGAGGCGCGCGGCGTCGGGCACGTCACGGCGGGGCTGGAGGTCTCGGAGCGGTTTGCCTGCCGGGTGCTGGGGCAGCACCGTTCGGTGCGGCGCCTGCCCCGACCGTTCTCCGGCAGGATCCATGCACCGCACCCCGGCGATGCAACGCCATGCGATGGCGCTTGTTGAAAAGCTGTTGCTGATGGAGGTGCCGATCATGCGTTTTCTGACACATGCCGCGATTGTGGTCTCTCTCGCCTGTTCGCCTGCCCTTGCCCAGGCTCAGCAGGCCACGCAAGCCGCTGCGCCGATCGAAGTCGATGGGTTTGCGCGTGCCGCCGCCGAGAACAACCTGAGCCAGGTCCTGCTCTCGTCCATGGCTCTGCAAAGGTCGAACGACAAGCGTGTTCAGGATAGCGCCTGGACGATGCTGGATCATCACTCGCGCGCCATGGGCGAACTGGCCGAGGCGTTGAGCGAAGGCGCGGCCTCGCTGCCGACTGAGCTGAGCAGTGAGCAGAGCACCAGTCTGCAGCGGCTGCGCGAGCTTTCTGGCACGCAGTTCGATCAGGCCTACTTCGCTTACCAGCTCGAAGCCCATCAGCGCGCCATCAACCTCTTTGAGCGTGCTGGGCAGGTGTCCGATCGGAAGGTCGCACAGTACGCCCGTGTGACCTTGCCTGTGCTGCGTGCTCATCGCGAAATCGCACAGTACAGGCAGGGGCAGCCGCCTCAGCCGATGCCCGCGCAGTAGGTTCGTAACGGTCTAGGCCGCGACGTTGCAGTCATACTTGGCGACATGTACGCCGCGGTCAGCTCCCGTCAGGGAAGCTGCGCGACGGCCGTGGCACGTGGCGATGGCGCCGGAGGGCATGGTGCTGGCCGCGATCCCCACCAAGAATACGGAGACGGGCTGCGCAACTACGTCGCGTTGCTGCAAGCGGAGCCCGATGGGCCGAGGTCGCCGGCCTCGTAGGTCCGCTTGAGGTCGCGTCCCGCGGTAGCCTCCCCACCCAGGCCTACCGCTGCTCTGGGTGGAGCCCGTGTGGAAACGAGCATTTCGTCAGTCTGCGTGTGATCGCGCCGGGTTCGCCGAGGGTTAGCCGGGCGTGGTGCCGAGCCTATCAGGCTCGGATGGCCGCCATCAGTGGCCTCACACCCAGGATCGCGATGACCCGCTTCATGTTGTAGGCCAGAACCTGCAGGCTCATCTCCGTGCCGACCCGTTTCAGCGTCCGGGTCAGGAAGTGCGTGGCGCCCATCCAAGCCTTGATGGTCCCGAACGGGTGCTCAACCGTTTGCCGCCGTAGGATCATGGCTTGCGGCACCTGGTCGAGGTGGCCTTGCCCCGCCTTCACGGACAGCGTTACGCGACTGAAGCAGCCGCATGGAACGCCGCGACCTTCTGCTCTGGTGTGAGATAGCCCAGAGCCGAATGCAAGCGGCGTCGGTTGTACCAGCCTTCCAAGAACAGGAACACATCAGCAGTAGCTTCATCGCGCGTCAGGTAGTCGCACTGTTCGACGAGTTCGCCTTTCAGCGTGGCATAGAAGCTCTCCATTGGCGCATTGTCCCAGCAATCTCCCTTGCGGCTCATGGAGCAGAGCATGCCGTGCTGCTGCAATCGCTTGCGGTACTCGTAAGCTGCGAATTGCACCCCACGATCCGAGTGATGGGTCAGGCCGGGTGCAGGGCGCTGACGCGCAATGGCCATGTCGAGCGCGGCGAGCGCGAGCTCGTGGCCGAGATGGTCGGTCATAGCCCAGCCCACGACGCGGCGGGAGAACAGGTCGAGCACCACGGCCAGGTACAACCAGCCTTCAGCAGTCCAGATATACGTCAAATCAGCCAGCCAGACCCGATCCGGCGCGCTGGCAGTGAAATCGCGCCCGAGCAGGTTCGGCGCCACCGGATAGGCATGCGCGCTGTCGGTGGTGCGGCGGAACCGCCGCCGGCGCCTGGCCGACAGGCCCATGCCGCGCATCAGGCGCACCACCCGCTTGCGGCCAACCCGCCGGCCATGGCTGCGCAGGGTGGCATGCACGCGCGGGCTACCGTAGCGACCCCGGCTGGCTCGTGCGCGGTGCGGATCTCGGCCGCCACCGCCCGGTCCTCGGCCGCCCGCGCACTCTCCGGCCGGCTGGCCCAGGCGTAGTAGCCACTCCGGCTCACCCCCAGCACCTCGCACATGATCTGGATGGGGAAGTCGGCGACATGCTCGCGGATGAAGGCATAGCTCATCTCCGGCCCGTCGCCCGGCCGAAGATGAGCGCAGCTTTTCCCAAAATGTCGCGCTCCATCCGGACCCGATCGAGCTCACGTCGCAGCCGCCCGATCTCCGCCGCCTGGTCGGCCGGGCTCGGGCCCACGCGGCGCGCCGGCGCAGCCTGCTCTTTGGGGGGCGTCGGCGCCGGCGCGCCGCTCTCTGTCGCTGTGCGGCCCTCTGCCCAGCGCAGCCAAGTCCGTACCAGCCGGTCCGGCAAGCCAAGCTCGGCCGCCACCGCCGAAACCGAGCGGCCACCACGGATTGCGGCCACCGCTTCGAGCTTGAACGCCTCCGGAAACAACCGACGCTGTTTGTTGCTCTCCGCCATCGACACCTCTCAGGCCCTTCAGCCTATCTGGGGTGTCCGTGAGAGCGGGGCAGGGCCAACTTGTCGCCCGGGTGCGGTTCGGCATGGTGCTGGCGGATGCGGGCTATGGCGCGAGCGCGGCGTTCCGGGCCGGCTTGAGCGAGCGGGGCCTGACCTGGGCGGTGGGCATCCTGCCCAACCAGAAGGTCTACGGTGCCGACGTCCGGCTGGTCCCGCCCGGCGGACGCAAACGGCGCTTGGTGCCGGATCAGGAGCCCCGGGACACGGAGGCGGTGCTGGCTGGGCTGCCCCGGCGCCGGGTGACCTGGCGGCACGGCACCAAGGGCCCACTCGCGGCCCGGTTCGCGGCCACGCGCGTGCGGGTTGGTGACGGCAAGACCTGGGCGAACAACCGGCACCTGCCGGGCGACGAGGTCTGGCTGGTGGGCGAGTGGCGCTCAAGCGGCGAGCGCAAATACTACCTCTCCAACCTGCCGCCCCGGACCTCGCTCCGCGCCCTGGCGGCCGCCATCAAGGCGCGCTGGGTTTGCGAGCAGGCGCACCAGCAGCTGAAGCAAGAGCTGGGCTTGGGCCACTTCGAAGGGCGGTCCTGGACTGGGCTGCACCGACACGCGCTGATGACCTGCATCGCCTTTGCTTGGCTGCAGCACCTCCGCCTCGCCGGGCAGCGCTCGGCGGGGCCGGGGAAAAATGCCAGGTCAGGTTCCGGGACCGCCACCATCGCCGAGCCTGCCAGCAGTGCGTCGCGCCATCATGACGCGGCTGTTCGCCGACCTCGTCACCCCTATCCGATGTCCGCACTGCCGGCGCAAGCTTAGGCCCCCACCTGACTTCAGACTGCCCAGGTAGTGCTAGAAGTGTGGGCGGATATCAGCGGGGTCGCCGCCGCGGCCTGAACTCTGCTGTGCGGCGCCTTCGGCATGCCAGCGCAGCGGCCAAAGGCAGCAAGTTGACTGTGCCTGGGTGGCATCGGCGGCCGTCAGAGCGTCACCGGGGAAGGTAGGCGGGGCCAAGGCTCCTGTAGCCGGGAGGGGCCATGGGATGCGGTCCTCAATAGGCAAGCGAGACAACCGGCCGCGCCTGCCGCAGTTCCTGGCGACGTGCCGCATCCGGTGGGAGACGGGATCGCCGGTCAGCAGCGTCATGGAACTGGGTCCCGAATGGCAAGGAACCGCGTTCTATCGAGGCTGGGCACCAGGCCCGAACCGCATGACGTGCGCTTTCAAAGGGGCAGGCACCACCACCGGAGGTTCGCCATAGGCGCAAAGCGGTAGCAGAAGAGACTGCCCTTTAAGCCCGCTTCCCTCCCATCACGGAAGTTCGGCTGTCATCCCGAAGCGCAGCCTCATCTCTGATGAGACCCGCGTGGGACAGGTTAGCCCCGTCAGCCGCCGTTCGCTTCTACCCAGTTAGCGCTACAGCTGCAGTCGACCCAGTTCAGCCGTAGCTTCGATCGTCATGTACGTTCACGGAGGTGAGCCAGCCCCAAAGGCGGTAAGCCTTTTATAACCGCTTTCCTCCCTATTTGGGAGTTAAAGGCAGCAGCATGATCACACGCTCCATTGAAGAGCCGCAACGATGCGGGACAACCCGGTTGACGGCGGATAGCCGAAAGCACGCATGGCATGGGCCCGGTCCAGCAAACAGAACGGCGACAGAACTCGAAGTGATAGTGGGACGGTGTGTGTATGCCCCTGCAGCAGGACGGAATTGATGCCAAACCCGACCACGAGGACGTCGTCGCGCGGCTCGATGACCTAAGCCATGACGAGCTCGACGCGCTCTCTTTCGGCGTGGTTCAGGTGGACGGGACGGGGCGGGTGGTCTTCTACAGCGCCGCCGAGAGCCGCATCTCGGGCCGATCCGCCGAGGCGGTTGTCGGGCGCGACTTCTTCCGGGACGTCGCGCCCTGCACCAACCTACCCGCCTTCCGCGGCCGCTTTCTCGAGGGCGTGCGGCGCGGAGCGCTCGATGGGTGCCTCCACTTTACCTTCGGCTTCGAGCCGCGCCCCATCCAAGTCGAAGTGCGGCTGCTCCAGGCGCGCAAGCCAGACCGTTATTGGATCGTGATCCGCCCAGTTGGCACTGTGCCACCAAGCCGGCACCGCTTGGCTGCCGAGGCGGCTTTCGAGGCCGTCGCCCGACGTGCCCGGGCTGAGCCCGTTGACTCGAGCCTTTGCGAGCGGGAGCCGATCCACCTTGCCGGCGCGGTGCAGCCGCATGCCGTCATGCTGGCCTGCGATCCAGGGCAGCCGGACCTTCCCGTCAGGGCCTGCAGCGACAACGCCGCCGATGCCCTCGGCGGTGCTGGGCCGGGTTCGATTGTCGGGCGTCCGCTCGCCGGGGTACTGCCAGAGGGCTTGGCGGCCGCAATCCGGGAGGCGCTCGCCGCTGACGCTCTTGCGGACCCCGCCCGTCCGCTGCGGCGCTCGGTGAGGCTTGGCCCGTGGGAGGCGCCGTTCCTGGTGGCGGTGCACTTGTACGACGGCCGGCTCGTCGTCGAGCTGGAGCGTGTGCCCGAGCGCCCTGAGGATTTCGGCGCCGTCACCCCGCTCCAAGCGCAGGACGCCGTCTCTCGCCTGCGCGCGGCGGGCTCCCTGGCCCAGGCGGCGGCAGTGGTTGCGCGCGAGGTCCGCGCGATGACCGGCTTTGAGCGGGTGCTGGTCTATCGCTTTGACCCGGAGTGGAACGGCGAGGCGATCGCGGAGGACAAGGTGGCCGACTGGGAGCAGTCGCTGCTCGGGCTGCGGTTCCCTGCTTCCGACATCCCGGCGCAGGCGCGAGCGCTTTACACCAAGAGCCCGGCCCGCTTCGTGGTCGACCGAGACGCCGTTCCCGCGGCCGTGCGAGGGCAGCCGACCATGGCCAATGAGTCGGTCGACCTCAGCTTCGCCCAGTCACGTGCCCTCTCGCCCGTCCACCTCGAGTACCAGCGGAACCTTGGCGTGAACGGCTCAATGTCGCTTTCCATCCTGGTGGAGGGCGCACTTTGGGGGCTCGTCATCGGGCACCACCGCAGACCGCACTATGTCACACCCGAGACCCGAGCACTCGCCGGCTTGGTCACGGACGGCTTCGCACTGCGGATCCACGAACTCGAGAGCCAACGGCTGTGGGCGGAGCAGCAGCACTCCCTCAGCGCGCGGAACGCGCTGCTGGCCAGGGTGGCGGCCTCGGAGGACCTGGTTGTGGCGCTCACCTCCGGCGACGGTCGGGGTGGTGGGGTAACGCTTGCGGACCTCTTCGGCGCTGGCGGGGCAGCGATAGTAGCCGGTGGACGGGTTGCCTCCGTAGGCGCCACGCCGCCGCCAGACGCCATCCTTGGCCTAGTGGACTGGCTACGCCAGTCCCTACCCGCCGGGGAGCGGGTGTTCGCCACGGGTCAGCTGTCGGAACATTACGCCTCAGCCGCCGCTTGGCGTGCGAAGGCCAGCGGGTTGCTCGCAGTTCTGGTCGACGGGGAGGCGGAGGAGCCCGACCACGCCCTGCTGTGGTTCCGTCCGGAGGTGGCCTCGACCGTGGTGTGGGGCGGCGATCCTCGCAAGCCGGTACTGGCCGATGCCGCGACCGGCACCGTGTTGCCGCGGCGCTCCTTCGAGCGCTGGATCGAGGAACGCCGCGGCCGGGCCGAGCCATGGGCGCCATGGCAGGTCGGCACGGCCAGGGTGTTCGCCGCAACGATGGAAGGCGTCGTGCTGCGCCAGGTCCGGCGCATCGCCGAGCTCGGCGCGGAGCGTGAAGCGCTGACGCGGGCGCTGGAGCAGCAGAAGGTGCTGGCCCGCGAGATCGACCACCGGGTTAAGAACTCGCTGCAGATCGTCGCGGGGGTGATGCGGCTACAGGGGCGCACCGTCACTGATCCGGCGGCTCGAACCGCTTTCGAGGACACCTACGCGCGGGTGATGAGCGTAGCGCGCGTGCACGACAGCCTGCAGCAATCGGCGGACATCGAGAGCGTCGACCTTGGCGAGACGCTGCGCCGGCTCTGCGGCGACCTTGAAGCCGGCGTGGCCGGCGCGGCGCAGCGATTGGAGGTCGAGGCTGAACCCGGGCTGACTGTCCCGAGCCAGACGGCGGTGGCGCTGTCGCTGGTGGCGACCGAGCTCGTCACGAACGCACTCAAGTACGCCTACGGGCCTGGCGAGCCGGGCCGGGTTGAGGTAAGCGCGAGGTCGCGCCCGAACGGGGGGGTGGCGGTACGAGTGTGCGACTTCGGGCGCGGGCTGCCATCGGATTGGGCCACTCGGCCGCGGAGCGGCGATGGCGGGCTCGGGATGCGAGTGATCCGGGCCATGCTCGAGCGGATCGGGGCCGAGCTGGAGGTGGGCTCCGCCAAGGGACCCGGAACGTGCTTCACCGTGCTCGTCTAGGTAGTTTTGCTTGTCCAGCAGCGTCACTCAGGCACGACGTTTCGCACCTTCCTATCTGCCTGCCTCGCTTCCAGCAGCACTGCCACCCGATCAGACAGCGCTCTCGCGTCGATCGGCTTGCGTAAAAGCGAGAAGGTGCCGCTGAGCGCACCGCCCATCGCGAGCTCCGCCGCATCCGTCGCGTAGCCGGTCCATCTTGTTGCATGTGTCGTCGGGTCGGGTGCCTTGGAGTAGGCTGACGTAGAGGCGAGCCCTCGAGCCGTGAGGGACGCCTGCCATGCCGTTCAAGGCCAATGCCGATCGCCGGCACCACATCCCCAAACAGCGCCAAAAGGTCATCAACTGGGCTGAGTACGACGCCGGCCTGCGCGCCCGCGGCAGTCTCACGGTGTGGTTCACGGCCGAGGCGATCGACGGGTGGCGCGCCGAAGCACGCATTGGCCGGGGTGGCCAAGCGAAGTATTCGGACCTTGCGATTGCAACTGCGCTGACGCTGCGTGTCGTATTCCGCCTGGCGCTGCGCCAGACCGAAGGGTTGATCGGCTCCATTCTGCAGCTGCTGGGCCTCGACCTCGCGGTGCCGGACCACTCCGCCCTCAGCCGTCGAGCCGAGACGCTGGAGGTGGCGCGGCCGCGCTGCTGGCGCGAGCCTATGCACCTGCTGGTGGACAGCACCGGGCTGCGGCTGTGCGGTCCCGGCGGATGGCTGGAGGAGAAGCACGGCAGCAAGCGGCGCCGAGCCTGGAAGATGCTGCACCTCGCCACGGACGCTGACACAGGCCAAGTTGTCGCCTCGGTGTTGACCAGCAGGGATGCCGATGACGGCTCGCAGGTCGGCCCCTTGCTTGAGCGGGTTGACGGTCCCGTTGCATCCCTCATCGGCGATGGTGCCTTTGACCGGGACGACGTCTACGCCGAGGTCGCGGCGCGACATCCCGATGCCGCTGTTATCGTCCCGCCGCGCGCGAATGCGGTGCCGAGCGGCACCGTCGAAACCGCGCCAACGCAAAGGGATGCACATCTACGATGTATTGCGGCGGGCGGGCGCATAGGCTGGCAGCGTGCGTCGGGATACAACTGGCGCGCTCTGGTGGAGGCAGACATCTCGAGATGGAAGCGGGTCATCGGTGACGGGCTGCGCTCTCAGACGGATGGGCGGCAAGCGACCGAGGTGGCCATCGCTGCCAAGGTGCTGAACCACATGCTCGAGCTCGGGCGGCCGGAGTACATCCGGATCGCATGATCGCAAGTGCAAGCAGGGCTCAGTGTGTTCAGGCCGCTGACCCATGCAACAAGATGGTGCAGGTGCGGCATTGGCAGAGGATCAGTACTGCGGGCTGGAAGCCGCAGCCCTGATCCTCCGCCAGCTTGGCGCCCTGTTAGGCTACCGGTGCCCACCCCGACCTATCCGGACTGACCAGCTCCCGCACCTTGCACAACAAGGAGGAGGCTACTGACGCAGCTCGGTGACGATGCCGCTGGCTCACCCGCGACAAGCAAGACATTGCATTTTCTTGCAACTTAAACGGGTACATGAAACGCAATGGATTATTTTGAGTTGTATGATTGTGAGGTCTAGGCAGCGACCTCACGCCCTTGGATCCACAATGCCTTGTGCCCGTCCCCTGCCATCAGGGGGCGGGCATCTTCTTGTTCGGCAAAATCAACCAGCAGAGCCATGCAACCGCGCGCCCTATTTTAGGTTGAATAACGTGGGGGAAGTAGAACACTCTTGCCGGTATGGTCTCGTTCAAGCCCGCCTTCGCCTTTGGGGAAGGCGGGCTTTTTCGTACCTGCGGTAGCGTTTTGCATGGGTCAGGGGCCTGGACGCATTCGTCCCTGCCCGCGCTTGCGATCAAGCGACGCGGACGTATTCCCGCTGCCCAAGCTCGAGCATTCGGTTCAGCACGTTGTTGGCGATGGCCACCTCGGTTGCCTGTCGCCCATCCGTTCGCAAGCGAAGCCCGTCGCCGATGACGCGTTTCCACCGGGAGATGTCGGCCTCTACCAGGGCACGCCAGTTATAGCCCGATGCGCGCTGCCAACCCATACGGCCGCGCTCGGCAATACATTGCAGGTGCGCATCCCTCTGCGTCGGCGCGGTTTCGGCCGCAACGCTCGGCACCGCGCTCGAGCGTGGCGGGACCACCACGGCCGCGTCGGGATGGTGCGCCGCGACTTCGGCATAGACATCGTCCCGGTCGTAGGCACCATCGCCGATGAAGGCCGCCACCGAACCATCGACCTAGTCGAGCAAGGGACCGACTTGCGAGCCGTCGTCAGCATCCTTGTCGGTCAGCACCGAGGCGACGATCTGGCCCGTGTCGGCATCGGTGGCGAGGTGCAGCATCTTCCAGGCTCGGCGCCGCTTGCTGCCATGCTTCTTCTCCAGCCAGCTGCCGGGACCGCACAGCCGTAGTCCGGTGCTGTCGACCAACAGGCCCACCGGCTTACGCCCGCAGCGCGGCCGCATTACCTCGAGCGTCTCAGCCCGACGGCTCAGGGTCGAGTGGTCCGGCACGGTAAGGTCGAGGCCAAGCAACTGCAGAGTTCGGGGCACTGCCCCGGACGCCGATCAGGCCTTCGGTTTGGCGCAGCGCCAGGCGGAACACAGCCCGCAGCGTCAGGGCGGTTGCGATCGCCAGCGCGGAGTAGGTGGGCTGCCTGCCCCGGCCGGTGCGTGGCTCGGCCTTCCAGGCCTCGATCGCCTCCGGCGTGAACCAGACGGTGAGACTGCCGCGGGCGCGCAGGCCGGCATCGTACTCGGCCCAGCTGGTGACCCGGTGCTTCTGCTTGGGAGTATGGTGGCGCCGAGCGGCGTTCGTTTTGAAAGGCAAGAGGCCGGCCCCCGGAGGGTAAAGGGGACGCGCCCCGGCCTTATCCTACCCGAAGAGGCCCAAGCCGCCGACCCCGCAACAAAAATGCCAAGGCATTCCAGCCGTCACCACGGCTGGGGCGGGGAGCACGGCAAGCCGAAGGCAGAGGCAGGTCGACACTGCCACGTAGGCCGGTGCGAAACATCGGCCCAACATGGTGAGGCTCAGCCGACGCACTGCCTTACGTACCGAAGCCGACCCGAAGAGGCCGGCTTATCCGCATTCAGACTTTTAGGGCGAAGCTGCCTAAATGGGTTCTTTGAAGGTAAAGTCAGGAGGCTTATCGCGCAAGTACCACTGCTGCATCCTTTGTTTTTGCAACCGCCCCAGCGGCTTGAGAAACAGCCGAGACAATTCCCGTCATGTTCATGGTGACGGTCCGAACGGCATTTGAGGCACTTTGCATGTTTGTCGACATGCTTAAAGTGACGGCGCTCTGCTCCTCAACTGCAGAGGCAGTAACATTGACATGTTCGCACACACCGTCGATCGCAGATCGAATTGCAGTCAGTGCCTCGGCCACAGCCGTCGAGGTGGCTTGTATGTCCTCAATTTCTTTGGAAATTTGATCTGTCGCTTTCGCTGCTTGATTAGCAAGATTTTTCACTTCGGAGGCTACCACAGCGAACCCTCTCCCCGCATCGCCTGCCCGCGCTGCTTCAATGGTTGCATTCAAAGCGAGAAGATTGATTTGGCCAGCGATGTTTTGAATGATGCCTACGATGCCGGTCATAGCATGGGCTGCAGCAGTTAAGCGTTGCGTGCTTTCGCTGCTCTCCGCTGCTTGAGTAGACGCAGCCACTGTCGCTGTACGAGATTTAGCCATATTTTGGGATATTTCTGCTATCGATGCAGCAAGCTGTTCCGCGCTTGCGGCAACCATTTGAAGATTGCCGGAGGTCTCTTCAGCAGCTCGTGCAGCTGATGATGCTTCACTAGTTGACGATTCGATAGCGCCATCAATCTCTCCAAAGTTAATGTCGATCAGAGATTTGAGGTCAGCCAGCAAAGAAATTTGATCTGTTACATCGGTCGCAAATTTTATCACTTTCATAACCCGGCCCCGCTCATCGAAGATGGGATTATAGGAGCCTTCAATCCATACTGATTTGCCACTTTTGGCTACTCGCCTGAATTGTGCCGCCTGATATTCACCTTTCCTCAGTTTGTCCCAGAATGCACGATACTCACCACTGTTACGGTGTTCAGCCGTAACAAATACGCTGTGGTTTTGCCCAACGACTTCGTCGAGTGAGTACCCCATTGTCTGAAGAAAGTTTTCATTGGCATCCAAGATGGTGCCGTCGGGCTTAAACGAAATCACGGCCTGGGAGCGAGCGATTGCTTTCAACTGAGCCGCATAGTCGAAATTAAGCAAACGCTCTTTTGCATCTGCCCATTCTACAACATAGCCGAGGCGTGTGTTTCCATCACGAAGAGGGCTGACAAGTAGGTCAAACATGTGAGTGCCCACACTAATGGTGGCACTATGCTGCTTCTCTAAACCCGCCAGCATGCGACGCTGATGTGTGGGATCTTTGTGAAAGATGTCGATATTGCTGCCGATAAGAGTGTCGACGTTGAAGCGCGGCAGTTCTTTTTTAAGGTCGGCTTCAGCTTCACGCATGAGCGCGAAGACGGAGGAATTCATATAAATGATGTTCAGATCATCATCTGCTATCATGATTTTTGCGCGCACCATGTCCAATGCCATGAGCTTGCTTTCTAAGCTACCGCGCTTATTTTTAACTCCAAACATACTAACCAAATCCTCGATTTTCAGAAAATGCTGGGGTGTACAGTGTGGCGCAATTTCGTTTACGTATTGTTGACAACCAAATAGTTTTTCGTTAAGTAACAAAAATAAATACACACTTCTGCTCAGAAGTGAGTTGGTTGATTCGATCCTGGCATGCTTAGGGCTATTGTTGCGCTTGGCGGGTTCTATCGAAAAAGTTGATTGAGGCGGGACGGCGGCGCTGATCCAGTCCTCTTGGTGATGGAATTTCTCGACCGACACGCCTGATCCCGTTTACCGCAAGGGAGCTGGCGCTGCCGCAATTGGGCTGCGGGCAAGGAAAAGGCCGGCTGCCCTGGGGGAACAACCGGCCTGAGTTTCTGAAACTCAATTCGAGTGCATGGCCAATGCCCGTCCCGGCCCATGGGTGTGCGCCCATTCCTTGTGAGGATTGTTCGGCCACCTACTACAAGAAACCTGTCGCTGCCGGGGGTTATCGGCTCAATCCTTCGCCAGGAACACCCGACTGACGATCTCATAGTCCTCAGGAGCTAAAAGCCCCGTTTCGGCTGCGCGCATCGCCATCATCCCAACCTCGATGCCCTCCTTCTTCGCAGCGACTACGATGCGGATGCAGATGCTTGTGAGCCGGTTTAGTTCGGCGTCAAAAGCGGCTTCGTCGGGGTAGTCCATGCCTTTATCCATCCAAGTCCCCCTCCGCCCGAACAAACGTCTGCCCCTTGATAGCAAGGACGGGCGCGGCACGGGCGTTATCGCAATCGGGCAGCAGGCAAGAGTTAGCTGACCACGACACCCATCGTCTGCGGCAACCGGCCCTCGCGCTGGATCCACTCCGGCATCCGGTTACCCACTGCAATGCGCAGTGTAGTGCGGCCGCCGCACCGGCATTTCAGCCGCCGCTCCAGCTCGCCGACGGTCGCTGCGCCCGAGCCTGCCATCCTGATCGCCGCCTCGATCCCGATCAGCACCGAGCGAGGGCAGCGTCGGTAAGCTCTGGCAAGAGGCTTTGGTGCACAAATCGACTGAAGGCCGTGGGGCGGCAGCTTTCGCCATCTGTCAGGCGATCCGCTGCGATACCGGCATGCCGAGCCGTGTCATTCGGTTGAGCACCGAACAGGCGACCAGGCTCTCGGTCTTCTGGGCAGGCAGAGTGCGGGCGCGAAGACTACGACCGATGATGGTCCTGTAACGGAACATGGCGGTTTCCCCGAGCGAGCGCCTGCTGTAGCCGACCGACTTCTGCCAGCCCAAGCGTCCCTTGTTCTGGATCATCCAGATATGCTGGTCGCGCTGAGTGGGCGTGGTGCCGGCGGTTTGGCTCGGCACCGCGTTGGCACGTGGTGGGATGATCACCGCCGCGGGCGTGTCAGGCTGGTGCCCGGCCACGGCGCGGTAGATGGGTTCGCCATCGTACGCACCGTCAGCGATGACCGAGGCGATGGGGCCGGTGATCTGCCCAAGCAACGGGCCGACCAAGGCGGCATCGCCCTCCTCGGTGGTGGTCAGCTCGGAGGCGAGGATCTCACCGCTGTTGGGATCGACCGCGAGATGGAACTTGCGCCAGGTTCGCTAGCTACGCTCGCCATGCTTCTCGGTCAGCCACTCGCCGGCGCCGTACACCTTCAGCCCCGTCGCGTCTATGACGACGTAAACAGGACCGCTCCTCTGGGCCTCCGCAAGCGACCTGGCGAGTGACAGGCCGGGGCTGCGCCGCGAGAACGTGGTGTGGTCGGGAACGCCGACGTCCAGGCCGAGCAGGGTAGCCAGCGAGCGCAGCAGCCCTTCGGTCTGTCGCCAGGGCCGGCTAAACGCCAGGCGCAGCAGGTGCCCGGTCTCAATCGCGAGATCCGAGTACGTGCGCGACCGGCCCCGCCGGCCCGTTTTGGGCGGATGCCAAGCTGCCAAGACCTCCGGCGTGACCCACACCGTCAGGCTGCCGCGTTGCTGGAGCGCCCTGTCGTACTCTGGCCAGTTGGTCACTCGGTAGCGCGCTCGGGGGATCTTGTGGCGGCGCGCTTCATTGGCCTTGTAGGACATCGATCATCCAAAAGATGGGGAAACCGACCCCTTACTCCCGTCCCAGGCTTCGCTGGAGCCACAGATCGCAATTTGTGCACCAAGGCCCCGCCATGTACTCGCTGATCGCCACTGCCAAGCTGAACGACGTCGACCCGCGCGCCTGGCTCGCCGACGTGCTGGCCCGCATCGCCGACCACCCAGCATCCCGCCTGCACGAGCTAGTGCGGTGACTCATTCGGAAGGTGGAGGCAGCCGCGCGAGCTTGGCGAGGATGCGGTCGGCGGGCTTGGTCCAGACGAATGGGCTCGACGTGGCGTTGTGCTCACGGATGTAGCGGGCGATGGCCTGCTCGAGATCGGCGACGGATTGGAATACGCCTTGTCGCAGGCGCCTTCGGCTCAACGCTGAGAAGAAGCCCTCGACGGGCATTGTCAACTTGGCGAACGTCATCCGAAATGACCACAATTTTCCATCGTCGGGGTGGCAAAACGCGCAATGCGGCAGTTGAGACGCGGCCTGTCAGATAGCCAGTGTTGCGAAATTCCGTTTCGGTTTAGCGCAAGTTGACAATGCCTCCAGATCACTTTCGCTGCGCCACCTCGAAAGTCCGCAAAACTTACGCCTGAACTGGACTATTTTGCCGTTCCGACCACATCACCGCCTTCGACTAAACGTCTTCGAACCACTTGACGTCGCCATCGTCGAGATCATAGCGCGCCGCGACAATTTTCAGCCTTTGCTGACTGATTGCTGCCTGCAACACCGGACTTTGTGTGTGCAAACGGCGTGCGACCCTGCGGGCGTTGGCGACCACCGCATCATCCAAAGATATCTTCCCATCCTCATGGCGGGCTGCCAACACAGCAGGGACAATGGGTTGGACCAGTTCACCGATCACACCGGGAAAGGTGCCGTTGCCTTCGACAACTTGCATTGCGGCAGCGACGGCGCCGCAACCCTCATGACCCAGCACGACCACCAGCGGGCAGCCCAGCACGCCAACGCCGTATTCGATGCTGCCCAGTGCTGTGGTATCAACCGTGTTTCCGGCATTGCGCACGATAAATAGCTCTCCGAGACCACGACTGAACAGCAGCTCGGGCGGGACACGGCTGTCGGAGCAACCAACCAGTACAGCAAACGGCGCCTGGCCTTTGGCCAGCTCGGCTCGACGTTGGCGACCGTGTGCAAGAATGTAGTGCGTGCCGTGCTGGTACTCGGCGTTGCCGGTCTTCAGCACAGCCAAGGCCTGATCGGGCGTTAGTGAGGTTTGTGTCGTAGGCTGGGCTGCTTGCGAGCTTGAGCAATTCAAGCTGATAGCAGCAAACGTAGCTGCCATCCCGCTCGCTAGGATTCCGCGCCGACTTTGAGACTTGGCAGGGTGAGATGCGTTGCCACAGCAGAGGCAGAGGCGTTCAAACATCGCGCGGCTCCTTCGTATGATGACTTGGCGCGTATATGCCTCTGATGTGTCTCAGGACGATGCCACGTTGGTTGCTCGATGGTCGCAACGCCTGAGATATTTGAGACGAGTTCTGGCTCCAGATCCGCTGCACTGCACTCAGGCACTCTCTTGACCGTCGCCTGGCCAATCCAGTAGGTGACGGCACCGGACGGCTTCGCACAGGTTGGGGCCATCACCCTGCCTTTCATCGCCCTAGCCAGCGGCGCTCGGCTCGGCGTGACGCTTTTGCCAGCGCTACATCGCGCGGCAGCTGCAACGACCGCAGAAACCCGAGCAGCAGACAACAACTATTCCGGCTCGATCCCAGCAAGCCGGATGAGACGGCCCCATTTCTCCCGTTCGGCGGTGGCATAGTCGGCCGTCTGCTCGAGATCCATCGCCACCGGCTCAACCAGCATCGCCCGCAATCGCGGCGCCACCGCCTCTGACTGCACCGCGGCGGTCGCCAGGCCGTTGATCTGCCGCAGCAGGGCCGGGGGCGTCGCGCTGCGAGCCGCGATGCCCCAGTAGCCGCCCGTCTCGAAACCCTGCATCACTTCGGTCATTGCCGGGATGTTAAGCCAGCGCGAAACCCGCCGCGGCATGGTCACGGCGAGTGCACGGAACTCTCCTGAGGCGAGGTACTGGTCGGCTGCGACCATGTCTAGGAAGACGAAGTGGATCAGGCCGGTGCGCAGGTCACCGATAGCGTTGCCGAAATTCTTGTACGACACCTCCTCGAAATCCAGGCCGCCGATGCGCTTGAACAGCGCCGCCGGGATGCGCGAGGAGGCGTTGAAGCATCCTGAATTGCGTCGGCCGGGATGGGCGCGGAGATCCGCAACCAAGTCTTGGTAGCTGCGGTATGGGCTCGCGGTCGCTACCATCAGGCAGCCAGCCGAAATGCCGATCGCGCAGGCCAGGGTGAAGTCGCGCGCCGCGTCATAGGGGGGCTGCTTCAGCAGATGCGGATTGGCGGAGAGGGTGGTAGTCGTCCCCAGCAGGAGGGTATGCCCATCCGGCGCCGCGTTGAGTACAGCGAGCGTGCCGACCACGCCGTTGCCGCCGGGCAGGTTCTCCACCACGAAGGGCTTGCCGGTGGCGATCTGCATCTGCTGTGCCATCAGCCGCGCCACGAGGTCGGAGGAACCGCCGGCCGCGAAGGGCGCCACGATGCGCACCTGCTGGCGCGGGAAAGCCATCTCCTGAGCATCAACCCGCCGCGCCGTCAGGCCGGCCGCGGCGAGGCCCCACAGGGCGCGGCGATGGAGCATCATGGGCCTATCCCCTTGCTTCTGCGACTGGCCGGCATGGTCCCACAGGCTCCAGCATTGTTTCCGACGAGAAGGCGGCCGCGACGGGTCATGCGCCCTTCGCTTCCGCACGCAGGAAATCCGCTGCCCGCTCGCCAATCATCAAGGCCGCGGGCTGGATGTTGGACGAAGGCACCAGCGACATGACGCTGGCATCCGCCACCATCAGTCCCTCCAAGCCCTTCACGCGCAGCCGGCTGTCCACCGGAGCAAGCGCATCCTCGCCCATACGGGCTGTACCGCAGGGGTGGTACACGGTGCCGCCGTCACGGCGGATGTGCTCCAGGATCTGCTCGTCCGTCTGCTCCTTGGGCCCTGGAGTGAGTTCCTCCTCGATCAGTGCTGCCAAGGGGCCCTGGGCCGCCAGGCGGCGGGCATACTTAACGCCTTCCACCATCAGCCGCTGATCGTGCGGCGGCTCGAGGTAGTTGGCGCGGATCACCGGCTTGGCGTCGGGGTCAGGGCTGCGCAGGGTGACCGTGCCGCGGCTGTATGGACGGCACTGGCAGGCGCTGAACATGAAGCCAGGCCAGGGGTCGGGGCCCTGGTCGTAGCTCGTCACCGTGAAGTTGACGAAGAGGTACTGCATGTCCGGTTCCTCGGCACCAGGCAGCACCCGGGCGAACAGGTTGGCCTCTGCGGCCCCAATGCTCATCGGCCCGCGTCGGTCGAAGGCATAGCGTGCCGCCATGCGCAGTTTCCCGAGGGGGCCGCGCACCAACTCGTTCACCGTGGCACAGGGCCGTACGCGATAGCGCATGCGTTGCAGGAAATGATCCTGCAGATTCTGCCCAACGCCGCGCTGCTCCACGAGCACCGGTATGCTCATCTCCTGCAGATGGGCGCCTTCACCGATGCCGGAGAGCATCAGGATCTGCGGCGTGCCGATGGCGCCTGCGGACAGCACCACCTGCCGCCGTGCCTCCCATCGCTCAAACCCCATCGGGCCGCGGACCAAGGCGCCGATGCAGCGTCGCCCTTCGAAGAGCAGGCGCCGCACGGCGCGCTCCGGCATGATGCGCAGGTTCGGCCGGTGGCGGGCCGGGCGGAGGTACATATCGCCGGAGTGGCTGCGGAAGCCGCGGCGAACATTCATCTGCATCGGGCCGACGCCCTCGTGCCAGGCGCCGTTGAAGTCGCGTACTCGCTGGTGGCCCATCTCAAGGGCGGCTGCGATGAAGGCCTGGGCACCGGGCGAGGTGTGGCGCGCCTCGGCGGCATGGATTGGCCCCTCGGTGCCGCGCTCGGCCGAGGGCTCGCCTGTCCAGGTCTCCATGCGACGGAAGAAGGGCAGCACTTCGTCATGGGACCAGCCGCGGGCGCCGGATTGGGCCCAGCGGTCATAGTCGCGGGGGGAGCCACGCAGGAAGACCAGGCCGTTCACTGCGCCGGAACCGCCCACCACCTTGCCGCGTGGCCAGTGGATGCTACGACCCGCAAGGCCCGGCTCAGCCTCGGTATGGAAGCGCCAGTCGTAGCGTCCGGACGCGTAAAGCCGGGCGAAGCCGGCGGGAATGCGGATCCAGGGGTCATTCCAGGCAGCGGGGCCGGCTTCGGTGAGCGCCACCTGCGTGGCTGCCTGCTCTGAGAGCCGTGCCGCAATGACGGAGCCTGCCGAGCCGGCGCCGAGCACCAGCACATCGGTGGTGTGCACAGCAGCAACTCCGGCTTCCGGCTGAGGCCCGATACCTTCTGGCATTATTGTTCCCCCCAAGGCAGACAGATCCTGTCACTTGAATTCAAGGGGTCAAGTCATCCTGCTTCGTCATACTCCGGACGGCATATCTGTCGCGCTTCGGACGACGAATGGAGCGGGCGGATGCTCCGCACCCCCTACCGGCTTCAAGCCGTGACCTGTGCCGCCTCGACAATGCTGGGCGGGACAACAGCGAGGCCTGCAGCGCGCTTGCCGGGACTGCCATCTTTCACCGCAGCGGCATGTTGCATGACCACTTCTTCAAGAGGCAGGCCGACCGCGCCACCTAGAGGCTTTTGACGGGGCTTCGGTGTGGCCAAGCTGCCGGCATGTCTAGGCTCTGTTGCACAAATGAGTTGACGGTCAGGGTTCCCCTTTCCCCGGACAGCCTCATCCTTCGGCTTCAGTGACGCGTATGCCGAGCGCGGTGAAGCCGTTCAGGACGGCCACTCGAACCTGGAACTCGGCGACCTGACGGTCGAGCTCCCTCACTGACAGGCGTTGGCCCAAGAGTTTGACGCAGTGCATTTTGGTCTCTGCGCGGCTGCGGCGGTGATAGCCGCTCCATCGTCGCCAGATGGTCCGACCAAAGCGCCGCGATGCACGGAGGGCTTCATTTCGTGCGATCGCCCCGGCGCTATCGGCCTTCCAGGGTTTGGCGTTCTTTCGGGGCGGTATGATCGCGGCTGCGCCGCGGGCGGCGATGGCACCGTGGCACTTGCGGGTGTCGAAGGCGCCGTCAGCGGTGACGCTTGCGATCTCCTGGTCAGGCGGGATCTGGCCGAGAAGCTCGGGCAACATCGGTGCGTCCCCCACATCGCTGGTGGTGAACTCCGCTGCCCGGATTTCCAGCGTCTGCTTGTCAATTCCGATGTGTATCTTCCGCCAGAGCCGGCGCTTGGCGGCGCCGTGTTTGCGCGCGCTCCACTCCCCTTCGCCCTCGACCTTAACGCCGGCGCTGCCGATCAGCAGGTGCAGCGGGCCCTGCGACCTGCGATAGGAGATTTTGACCTTCAGGGTCTTCTGGCGTCGGCTCAGGGTACTGAAGTTTGGCGCGGTCCAATCGAGGCCGATCAGCCGCAAGAGGCTCTCGACGAAGCCAGCCGTCTGGCGCAGCGCCAGGCCGAACAGCACCTTCATGGTCAGGCAGGTCTGGACAGCAGCATTGCTATAGATGAGCTGTCGGCCCCGCTTGCCGGTCGGCGCGGCTTCCCAGGTCATGTCTCGATCGAACCAGCTCGTCAGCGAGCCGCGTCGCTTGAGCCCTCGTTGTAGACGTGCCAGTTCCTGGTCTTGTAGGTCGGTCGTATCGATCTGCTCATGCCGTCCAGCTATCACGCTGGATCACGAGATGAGTCCCCTCAGGCCATTTGCGCAACAGAGCCCTGCTCAATGGCAAACCGACTGGAACCAGTGGCTGGTAACAGGGTACGAGTTGCCACTGTCAGATCTGCTATCTGAAGAAGTCGTGATACTTAGTGAGGTGTCGCAGCCACCAGCAACCTTCATTATCCTGTCCGCGGCATAGTTATGGCCGCCTTGTCAACCGATTACGGCAAGCTTTTATTCGTATTCGATAGTTATTGTTTCTTATGTGTTCTTCGAGTCTATTTTATTCTTGCTCCAACACTTCAACTGCGAAAAATGACGCTCAAACCGAGCCTGCCAGCCGCTAAAAACCTAACGATGGGACATGCGTTCGGGAAGCAGATCGCCAGCTTAGGGCCCATGTATTTTCGGTCAGGCGATCACTTTCCTAAACCAGGAGTCAGGCCATGGGCTTACTGTCGAAACCCATCAAGACGCTCGACGACCTATTCGTCCACACCCTCCAGGACATCTATTACGCTGAGAAGCAGATTGCGAAGTCGCTGCCCAAGATGATCAACAAGGCGACCGACCCGCAGCTGAAACAGGGCTTCGAGACCCACCTTGAGGAAACGAAGAATCAAATCCAGCGCCTGGAGCAGGTATTCCAAATGCACGGCCAGGAGGCGAAGGGCGTCACCTGCGCTGCGATGGACGGCATCCTCGAAGAGGCGACCGAAACCATGAGCGACGTGGACGACAAGGACGTACTTGACGCCGCGATGTTGGCCTCAGCGCAAGCTGTCGAGCATTACGAGATCACCCGCTATGGCACGCTTATCGCCTTCGCCAAGCAGCTAGGTCGGCAGGATTGCGCGAGCGTGTTGCAGCAGACGCTCGACGAGGAAAAGGCCACCGACCAAAAGCTCACCGCGCTTGCCGAGAGCCGGGTCAACCGCCAAGCTGCGTAACGCTGCTAATACGCGTTCTTCCTGGGCGCGTGTCAGAGATTGCCGCAGTTACGAAGCCTTCTGCGGCTTCTCTTGAAGAAAGTGAAGTGATTCGGCACAAAGGGCATTCAAGCCAAGTCGCCAGAAGCATTTGTAGGCAAGGTGCGGAATCGCCGCCAGGGTCAAAGGCGCAACCGGCGAGGATACATCCCTGCCGGCCCACCTGCCGCAGGAGCGGTCGTCCTGCGCCACGCCAGCGCGGCACCTAAAGCCGCACTGGCATGTTTTACTCGGCGCTGCCGGTGCCCTCAGACGAAGCACCATTCATCGAACCGCTATCGGGCGCTGTTTGGCTGAGCGCCGGAGAGGCTTCCGGCGCAGGCTTTTTCCGAGCGCTGGGCCGACGCGCGGCTGCCTTCCGTGGCGGCGGGGCTTCCGCAGCAGCTTTAGGTACGACACGACGTGACGCCGGACGCCTTGTGGCCTCTGGTGCAGAAGCCTTAGGTGCCTTCGCCGACCCTGCCGGTTTAGTAGCAGCGGCCGTGGCCTTGCGGGCGTTTGCAGTGCGCGGCGACGAAGCTGCTTTGCGAGCCGTGGGTGCTGCCTTGCCGCGGGCAGACTTGGCCTTTTCTTTTTCCCGGATGGCCTTTGCCTTGTCCTTTCGGGCTGTCAGCTTTTCCCGAATTGCGGCCAGCGCCGCCTTTGCGACCTGCGACCGGCCAGCGTCGGGCGTAGAGTCCAAGGTTTCGAAGAAAGCTTTGATGACCTTGTTAGTGCCGCGTGGAGCGGATGTCTCTAATTTCGCCATTGAACTTATTCTCCTATGTTGGCTGGCATAGCACTATTTTGCCGCGCCCACACAAATCTTCAGTGCTTTCACAACTTTCTAGCTCGCGTCGGCTATTACGTTCCACGCCGCTGAGGTCAGGTTTGCGCTGCTGGTGGTTCCCGACCGCATATCTTGGCTCACACGGACGCTGCTATATCAATGACTCTTAACAATTTGGCCAAAAAGGAGGCCGCGGGATACCTTGGCTGGATGGCAGTAAATGAAGGAATTGAACTGACTCAACTTTGAAGGCCGACTACGCCACCTACTGGCGGGACAGGCATACGGGTCAGATGCCGGCTGCCGATTCGAGGTACGACGTGCTCTCCCTTGTACCCCGGCAGGTTGCCCCCCCCTTCGCTTGGCCACGGCTTTGACACTGATTGCCGCACGAGACACCGCACTGGTAGCGCTCGTCTGGACGACTGGCGGCGAAGCTGGTTTGATCGCCGCTAGCGCCGTCCCAGTGGGAGCAGCCAGGGAGGAAAGGGGCGTCCATGCAGGCACTCCTCGGTCGACGCGCTTTGGGCGTCGCAGCACTTTCTGCACTGGCGAGACCCGGGCTGGCACAGACCGACACGGCTGTTTGGCCAAGCCGCCCGGTACGCCTGATCGTCGGCTATCCTGCCGGTGGATCCACCGATATCTGTGCCCGCATCCTGGCCGAGGACTTCCGCACCCGCCTCCCTCAGCCCATAGTGGTAGAGAACCGCACTGGCGCCAACGGCTCCCTTGGCGGCGCCCACGTCGCAGCGGCAACGGATGGCCACACCCTGCTGGTTAGCAACACCAGCACCATGACCGTGAACCACCTGCTTTACCGCGACACGAGATACCACCCGCTACGCGACCTGGTGCCCATCGCCACGATCACGATCAGCCCCTTCATCCTGGTAATCAATCCACGCAATCCGCGCACCCAGGGTGTGCGTACGCTGCAGGATCTGATCGCGCTGGCATGGCGGCAGCCGCGGCAGATCACCTATGCCTCGGCCGGCGTAGGGAACTTGCAGCACCTGCATATGGAGCAGCTGCTGGCAGTTGCTGACGCCCACATGCTGCATGTGCCCTACCGCGGCTCCTCGGTGGCGACCAACGCGATGGTGGCCGGTGAGGTGGACGTATTACTGGACACTCCCACCACGGGAGGGCCGTTAATTCACGCGGGCACCTTTTCGGCGTTGGCTACCACTGGTGAGACTCGTTGGCGCGAGTTGCCGGAGGTGCCAACCGTCAAGGAAGCAGGATATCCGGACTTCACCGCCGTTTTTTGGAACGGCTTGGTCGCGCCAGCCAACACACCACCCGAGCTGGTGCAGAGCCTCTATGGGATGGTGCAGGCGGCTGCGGAATCGCCAACGGCGCGCCCTCCGCTGCTAACTCAAGGCGATATCTTCGTGCTGAACCCCACGCAGTTTCGTGAGCGCATTGCCGCCGACATCGAGCGCAATGCTATGGCCATCAAGGCCGCAGGCATAGAGATTCAGTAGAACGCCGCGGCGGAGATGGCCACAGATCATGGTGTGGGATTACAGGAGGCGCTGCGCCTATCCCGTGACTTGAGCTGTTGCCTCTGAAGCTTTTGTCTTCGTGTCAGCCGATGTGCCAAGCATCTGCCTCGGCAGAGCTGGCCATGGCAAAGCCGATCGTGCCGCCGCTGGCAGACCCTAATGAGCATCGCCGTACCGCCGATCTAGTAAAGCAAAAAAATCCGTGGAAAACGTACCCAGCTTCTTGGATACGTCAGGCGCATGGTCCAAGTTCGTTTGATGACTGATCGCTTCCACAGCTTTGATGAGTTCTGGCCTTTTTATCTGCAGGAACATACCCGGTCAGCGACCCGTGCTGTGCATGTTGCAGGCACCTGGACTGCTGCGATCGTGCTGCTGGCGGGCGTGTCGATAGGCCCTTGGTGGTTGGTGTTGATGGCCCCGGTGACCGGCTACGGCTGCGCTTGGGTTTCGCATTTGTTCATCGAGCGAAACCGCCCAGCCACCTTCAGCTACCCAGCTTGGTCACTGCGCGGCGACCTACGCCTTGCCTGGCTTACGGTGTTAGGGCGGTTAGGGCCTGAATTGCGCAGGCATGGTTTGGCTGGCGAGCAGCACTAGCACTACCTGGGCACTATCGACGCCATCCTGCGTTGTCGCTGAACCTGTTGGAGGAGTTTAGGTTCCGGGAGGCAGGCAATGGGCCGTGGTGTGCAGGACCTGGACAGCTGGCTGGCGCCGTTCCTGGCGGCGCTCGGGCACAAGAAGCGGCGGCACTGGGCGCCGCTATACCTGCGCGGGCTGCTTGGCCCGAGCGAGCGCAAGAGCCTGCAGCCGATGGCGGCTTCTCTGGGGTTGAGTGGGCACGATCAACTGCAGCACTTCATCGCCAATCCGGCCTGGGATGACACCCCGCTCTGGCAGGTGCTAGCCGAGCAGGCGGATCGGCTGATGGGCAGGTCGCGGGCGGCGCTGGTGAGGGACGACACGGCGCTGCCGAAGAAGGGCGCGCTCTCGGTCGGGGTTGAGCGGCAGTACTGCGGCCAGCTGGGCAAGCGGGCTCACTGCTAGGTGCTGGTCTCGCTGATCCTGGCGGGCGCGGAGGTGCCGGTGCCTGTCGCCCTGCGGCTGTTCCTGCCGGAGGAGTGGGTGGACGACCCGGAGCGCTGCGCGGCGGCCGGTGTGCCAGAAGACCAGGTGGTGGCCAGCAGCAAGGGCGCGATTGCGCTGGCCGAGCTGGACCGGCTCATCGCCGCCCGGGTGCGGTTCGGCATGGTGCTGGCCGATGCCGGCTACGGTGCGAGCGCGGCGTTTCGGGTCGGCTTGAGCGAGCGCGGCCTGACCTGGGCGGTGGGCATCCCGCGCAACCAGAAGGTCTACGGTGCCGATGTTCAGCTGGTTCCGCCCGGCGGCCGCAAGCGGCGCCCGGTGCCGGACCAGGAGCCCCGGGAGGCTGAGGCGGTGCTGGCTGGGCTACCCTGGCGCCGAGTGACTTGGCGGCAGGGCACCAAGGGTCCTCTCGCGGCCCGGTTCGCGGCCACGCGCGTGCGGGTTGGTGACGGCAAGACCTGGGCGAACAACCGGCACCTGCCGGGCGACGAGGTCTGGCTGGTGGGCGAGTGGCGCTCAAGCGGCGAGCGCAAATACTACCTCTCCAACCTGCCGCCCCGGACCTCGCTCCGCGCCCTGGCGGCCGCCATCAAGGCGCGCTGGGTTTGCGAGCAGGCGCACCAGCAGCTCAAGCAAGAGCTGGGCTTGGGCCACTTCGAGGGACGGTCCTGGACCGGGCTGCACCGACACGCGCTGATGACCTGCATCGCCTTTGCCTATCTGCAGCACCTCTGCCTCACCAGGCAGCGCCCGGCGGGGTCGGGGAAAAATGCCAGGTCAGGTTCCGGGACCGCCACCATCGCCGAGCCTGCCAGCTCTACGCCGCGCCATTATGACACGACTGTTCGCCGACCTCGTCACGCCAATCCGATGTCCGCACTGCCAGCGCAAGCTTAGGCCACCGCCTGACTTCAGACTGCCCAGGTAGTGCTAGGCTCCCTGCATCAACGCCGTGACGATGGGGTTGCCGGAAACAGTTGCGCGGAGCTTGGTCACCATCGCGGCTCCTCCTCAGATACAGAGATGCCCAGTCGCTCGGCCAATTTTATGAGCCGCTCCAAGTCGCCGTCGCGCCATCGTTTACCCGTTAGAAGAATTTGAACGTCTGCGAGGTCTAACCCCAGCGCTTCGCCGATTTCCGTAGGGGTCTTGAGACCGCGATCATCCAACTCACGACCGATCGCCACTCGAAAGCGGACGATCTTTAGCCACCCAGCAGTCCAGGTTCTGCGTTCCTCCACTGTGCGAGGCTCCATGAGGGAATGACTCTCGTTAAGCGAGATATGCGTTTTCATCGATATTATAATTAACTTCATCGGTCTCTAACGCTTAGTTTATCACACAACTCTAGATTTATAGACGCAGTTTCGCTATCAATCTGGCAGTGCCGGAGAGCAAACATGTCCATGTCCCGCCAAGTATCCATCAATTTTTACACGAAAGTTGAGCTTCGGTCCCAGTTTCCGAAGCGGTGGTCTTGGACCATTCGCAACGCTGTGACAGAAGGTGTGTGCGAGAAATCGCTAAAAGTATTCTCGTCCGCAGATGATGCTTGGCGTGATAGTCAAAACGCTTTCGCCTGCTTTACGCCACCCCAAATGACGAATGCAGCTTAGAGGGTGTTATGGACCTCAACCCAACCCACTGATTTCGTTCAGCTTTTGCTCAGGAGGCTGGGTCAGAAAAGCCTTGAGTCTCAATAACTTATCCGCGGTTCATAACAGCCTCTAGCACTACCTGGGCACTGTTTTGGCTGACTTGCGTTGTCTGAGCTCGGCTGAGACGGCATTGTCAACTTGCGCTAAACCGAAACGGAATTTCGCAACACTGGCTATCTGACAGGCCGCGTCTCAACTGCCGCATTGCGCGTTTTGCCACCCCGACGATGGAAAATTGTGGTCATTTCGGATGACGTTCGCCAAGTTGACAATGCCGATCTGGATTCGGTGTTAGCTTTGCGATGACACGCGGCGCTTGGATTTGGTGGTTTCCCGTTATTGGTATCCATGTCGACGAAACTTTCGCTGTCAGGCCATTAGCTGCAGTATCTGAACTGATCTATTCACTTGGCGGACGCGGTCCTTATCGCATGCGTGGATGCCCCCTGCGGGTCAAGGCGCGTCTCCAACAGTCGCGTGTCCTACTCCGTGTCGCCGCCAGCCCCGCCTGGCTGCATCCCTTGGCGCACAAAGATCTGCCTGGGAAACGCGACACGCATTAGAGCACTGTAGTGCGTCCGGATGATGAGACAGCTGGCTGCGCTGTTCAGGCGGCCAAGGGTAGGTTGGCGGGTAGGCACTGAGCAAGGTCGCGTTGCTCGGCGCGGATCTGGTTCGGGGTGCGGTAGTTGTGCCGGGCGACGAGCCAGGTGGCGTTGTAGTGGGCAACGAAGTCCTGCAGCCCGCGGCGCAGCTCTTCGATGGTGTCGAAGGTGTGCACCCAGAGAAAGTTCTCTTTCAGAGTGCGGATAAAGCGTAAGCGTCCGGTGATGCGGCGCCCGGCCGTCAAATTGCTGCAGGTTCAGTGTTGCTTGGCAGGTTCCACGGCAGGAGTTCAGCGACGCGGCTGACGGGATGGTCGGCGATGCGCTCCAATACGTGGTGGAGATAGGCCTCCGGGTCGAGACCGTTGAGCTTGGCGGTGGCGATCAGCGAGGCGATTGCCGCGGCATTGTCAACTTGGCGAACGTCATCCGAAATGACCGCAATTTTCCATCGTGGGGGTGGCAAGACGCGCAATGCGGCAGTTGAGACGCGACCTGTCAGATAGCCAGTGTTGCGAAATTCCGTTTCGGTTTAGCGCAAGTTGACAATGCCCCCGCCGCAGGTAGTCGCGCAGCTCCTGTGGCCCGCCTGGCAAAAGGGCGACGCCGCGCGCAGCGAGGCTCACCCGGAAATCCATATCCGCCTTCACCGCCTGCAGCGCCTGCGCCAGGCGCTGCACGACCGGCTCCGGCGTGGCGGCTGCGGCAAACAGGGCCTGCCAGTACACCGCCTCATAGCCTGGCAGCAGCTCCGCAATCGCCGGCACGTCTGGCAGCTGGTCCAGCCGCTGCGCCGTCGTGGTGGCGAGAGCGCGAAGCGAGCCGTCCTGCATTTGCGGTGCGACATCCGCTGGAGTAGCTAGGAAGGCTGCGACCTGCCCGGCCCGCAGCTCGATCAGTGCCGGTGCACCGCCGCGGAATGGAATGTGCTCCAGCGCGATGCCAGCTGAGCGGTTGAGCAACTCGAGCGCCAAATGGTTGACCGCGCCGACACCGGAGCTGGCGAAATTGACCCGCCCCGGATGCGCCTTGGCGTAGGCAATAAAGCCGGCGAGGTCGCGTACCGGAAAGTCGTCACGCACGACCAAGAGGAAGGCGCTCATATAGGCAAGGCCGATCGGGGCTAGCTCCCGCTCCGGATCACGCGGTGGCAGCTGCGGCAGCGCGGTCGGGTTCGTCGCAAGGCTATTGGAGCCCATCAACAAGGTCGTCCCGTCCGGCCGGGACTGCAGCACATAGGCCGAAGCAACCGAAGTGCCAGCACCGGGTCGGTTGTCGACGACAACGGTTTGGCCGAGTTCCTGGCCCAGGCGCTGCCCCAACGCCCGCGTCATGACGTCCGAAAGGCCGCCAGGCGGAAATGGCACGACGATGGTGATGGGCCGGGTCGATGTGCCTCCTGCCGTCTGGGCGCGGGCTTGTACAACGGCGCCTGGTAGCATGAGAGAGGACAGGAGAAGATTGCGACGATGCATCACGCTTCTCCCTGCGCACTGGCATCTGCCGCCGCATTCAGCCGTGCTTCCAGCAGATGGCGCTGAATCTTGCCACTGGTGCTGCGCGGGAACTCAGCTTCTGGCATGAAGCGGACGGCCTTCGGAACCTTGTAGCCGGCAATCCTGCCGCGACAGAGCGTCAACACCTCGGCCTCTGTAAGATCGAGGTCACGCGGTGCGACAAAGGCGACGGGCACCTCGCCCCTGCGTACATCGGGGCGGCGCACGACCACCGCCTCAGCCACGCGTGGCGAGGTAAGCAGCACCTGTTCGATCTCCGCAGGGTAGATGTTTTCGCCGCCCGATTTGATCAGGTACTTACGGCGGTCGACAAAGTCGTAGGTTCCGTCGGGGTTGCGCCGCAACACATCGCCCATGTGGTACCAGCCGGAGCGGAACGCCTCTGCGTTCGCTGCCGGGTCGCCCCAGTAGCCGCTGAACAGGCTAGGGCCGCGGAACACAGCCTCACCTGGCTCGCCATCTGGCACGTCGCGTCCGTCCGGGTCGACCAACCGGACCAAGCAATAGGAACTCTGCAGCTTGGAAAGGCGCTCCGGCGCGGTGCCGATGGGGATGCGGCCGCGGCTGAAAGGAGCGGGACCGGTCTCAGTTGAGTCGAAGGAATTGCGGAAGGGGGCTTGCAAGAGGGTGGTGATCTCGGCGATCTCGCGCCGGGGCACCAGATCCGCCATGGCACCGCAAAGCCCGAGCGGCTGCAAGCGACGGGGCCTGCGCTGCAACTCCTCGATCATGCGGGCGAACATGCCAGGCATCAGCGACAGCCAACCGACCGGTTCCCGCTCCAGCAGATCCGCGATGGCAGGAGGATCGAAGCTTTCTAGCACCACCACCTTGGCGCCATGCATGAGCGCGGCGAGGGTGCTGTCTGTCGCTCCCATATGGAACAGCGGTGTCCAGGCCACGAAGGTGCGGTCCGGGAAGAAGCTACCATCGATGCGGGCGATCATGCTGCGCGCGATCATTGCACGATGGCTGATGACCGCCGCCTTTGGCAACCCTGTCGTGCCGCTGGTGTACAGAATGAGCAGGCCATCCTCCGGCTCCACCACCTCCGGCACCTTATCGGACGGCGCTGCATGGAGCATCGCTTCGTACTCCGCGCGGAGCTGCAGCACCGAACCAGCGCCGTACTCGATATTCGCCAGGCGACCTGCTTGGCGTTCGGAGGCGATGAGGAGGCATGGCGCTATCAGACGCACACAGTGCTGCAGTTCGGGGTCGGACTGCCGCCAGTTCTGGCAGGCCAGGATGGCGCCGAGCACTGCCGCCGCGAGTTGCACCTCTGCGTATTCGAGCCGGTTCTCCGAGAGCAACGCGATCCGATCGCCGCGGCCAATCCCCCGCGCCGCCAGCGCCCGCGCCAGTCGATCAACACGCTCGCCTAGTGCGGCGTAGGTCAGCACACGGCCGTTGCCTTCAAGGGCTATGCTGCGGCCACTTCGCTGAACTTGCTGCAGGAACAGGTCACCAACCGTCAGGCCAGCGACCCTCGGTAAGACTTGACCGTAACTTGCCTGAACATCCGTCATGCAACATCCCCTCCCATTCGGCCGAAGAACGGCTTTTCGCTCACTCCTGCGGAGAGGCGGTCCATCAATCATAACTCGCCGTCGAGATGGCAAGCCACGTCAAGCTTGCTTGGGATCTGCATTCGGATTCAAATTCGAAGCCGCTGTTTTCGGAGGTTCCTTCAGACCTCATCAATCCATTTTTGTCCCAGATCCGTCAGGCGATGAGGACAGGGAATACCGCGTGAGGAGCATGCGACGCTCATCCGTTGGATCGACCTTGAAAGACACAAGGTGGCCGGGATCACCGCGGCCTATGGTTGCACGCCCGCTAACATCTACGCCATTCTGGCCGAGCTGCGCTGCCGTGCCGCCGGAAAGATTTCTCTAGCTGCGCCACCGCCAAGGCCAGCCGTTGCTGAAGCTGATGCCGCACTACCGATCCGCAGTATGCTCAACTCTTTGCTGCAATGAGGGTACGAGATGAGGTCCCGCCCGGCGCCAACCACTCCCGCAGCTTCGACCAGCGCCGACGGGCGCCCTGGTTTCGGACCGCAATGGCCAAGGCCCGGCGCTGCCCGACCAGCACAACCAGCCTCTTGCCTCGGGTCACGCCGGTGTAGAGCAGGTTGCGGGCCAGCATGGCATAGTGCTGCGTCGTGAGCGGGATCACCACAGCTGGGTATTCCGACCCCTGCGCCTTGTGGATGGTCGTGGCGTAGGCCAACACCAGCTCATCAAGTTCACCAAAGCCGTAGGTAACAGACCGGCCGTCGAAGCTGACCGTGAGCTCGCCGGCCTCCGGATCCATGCCCGTGATCACGCCGAGATCGCCGTTGAACACTTCGCGGTCATAGCTGTTGGCCACCTGCATGACCTTGTCGCCGGGGCAATAGGTCCAGCCAAATCGTTCGACCCGAAGCTCGCCCGGTGGGTTGAGCGCCTGCTGCAGCTCGATGTTGAGCGCCCGCGCGCCCAGTCCGCCCCGGTTCATCGGGCACAGCACCTGGACGTCACGGACCGGATCGAGCCCAAACCGGGCCGGGATGCGCTCGCGCACCATGGCCAGCAGCTTGCGGACGCCGTCCTCCGGCTCGTCGGCCTCCACGAAAAAGAAGTCGCTGCCCGCGGCCGGCTTGAGCTCGGGCAGCTGGCCGCGGTTGATGCGGTGCGCGTTCACCACGACCTGGCTCTCGGCAGCTTGGCGAAATACCTCCGTCAGCCGCACCACCGGCACGGCATCCGAGGCGATGATGTCGGCCAGCACTTGCCCAGGCCCGACGCTCGGCAGCTGATCCACGTCGCCGACCAGCAGCAGAGCCGCGCTGTCCGGCAGTGCTCGGAGCAGGGCCCGCATTAGGGGCACGTCCACCATCGAGGTCTCGTCCACCACCAGCAGCTCGCAGGCCAGCGGGCTCACCTCGTCGCGCTTGAACCCACCCGTCTTGGGGTCGCTCTCCAGCAGGCGATGAATGGTCCGGGCCTCGAGGCCCGTGCTCTCGGTCAGGCGCTTGGCGGCCCGGCCCGTTGGGGCACACAGGGCCACCTCCACCCCCTTGGCCTGGAGCACCTGCAGGATGGAGTTGACCAGCGTGGTCTTGCCCACGCCGGGGCCGCCGGTAATCACCAGCACCTTGGAGGACAGCGCCAGCCGCAGCGCCTCCCGCTGGCTGGTGGCCAGGGCGAGGCCGGTGCGTCCCTCCACCCAAGGGATGGCCTTGGCGGCATCGATCACCAGCCAGGGCTGCTTGCCGGTGGCGAGGCGCATCAGCCGCTCGGCGATGCTCTGCTCGGCTCGGTAGAGGCCGGCCAGGAACACGCAGCGATTACCATCTAGCGTATCGGCCACCACCTCGCTGGCCTCAAGCTCGAGGCTGAGCGCGGTCTCGATCAACTCGGGAGGGACGTCCAGCAGTTGGCCGGCAAGCGCTGTCAGCTCCCCGACCGGCAGCCCGCAATGGCCCTCGCCGGTGGCCTCGGCCAAGGCAAAGGAGATGCCGGCGCGGACCCGTATCATGGCCGTGGGCTCGATGCCGAGCTTGCCGGCGACGATGTCGGCGGTGCGGAAGCCGATGCCGCGGATGTCGTGGGCCAGCCGGTAGGGGTTCTCGGTGATGACCTGTACGGCGTTGACGCCATAGGTCTTGTAGATCCGCACCGCCCGCGAGGTCCCGACCCCGTTGGCATGCAGGAACAGCATGATCTCGCGGATCACCTTCTGCTCTGCCCAGCCTGCAACGATCCGAGCCGCGCGCTTGGGACCGATGCCGGTGACCTCGCGCAAGCGGTCGGGCTCGGCCTCAATCAGCTCGAAGACAGCCGTGCCGAAGGCGCGCACCAGCTTCTTGGCATAGACTGGACCGATCCCGCGGATCATACCCGAGCCGAGATACTTCTCGATGCCATCCAGCGTGGTGGGCTGCGTCGCCTTGAGGAAGCCTGCCCGAAACTGCAGGCCATGGGTGCGGTCGTTGATCCAGGTGCCAGAGAGCTGCACCCACTCGCCAGCCGAGATCGACGCCGCGTGCCCGACAACCGTGACCAGGTCACGCTGCCCTCGTACCTTGACCCGCAGCACGCAGAAGCCGTTCTCAGCGTTGTGGTAGGTGACCCGCTCGACGAGGCCGGCCAGCGCCTCGGTTGGCGGGCCGTGAGTAGCAGGCGGAGACGATGCAATGGCGCTGGACACGGCTCCAAGATGGTTCGGTTTTGCTGCTAATGCGAGAGCGGCCAGCCCCACCTGCTGCAACGGTACCCAGTGGAAGATCACGACTGCTGGCTGATCAGGTCGACCAGAACGGAGTTGCCGGTATCACCAAAGTGGTTCAGCGGACCTTCCTGCCAACGGAGTGGCCAGATATTCTCAAGTTTTGAGCTACGGCAGCCAGCGATGCTGACAACTTCGTCGATATGGATACCGATAGGCATATGCCGAGAGCATAGGTACTGCTCTAGCAGCCTGTCGGATTTGCACTTGGTGTCAGGCCGAGGGTTGAGGCGCGATCAGGCTGCGAGCCGCAGGTTGTGGAGCCTGCGGCAGTTGTAGGCGAGGGCGACGAGGGTCCACTCGCTGGTGACCTTGGCGAGGCCGCGGAGGTGGAAGCGGGTGAAGCCGAGGGCTGACTTGATGGTGCCGAAGACGGGCTCGACGGTCTGCTTGCGACGGGCGTAGCGGGCTTTGGCATTAGGGGTTTCGAGCTTGGCCACCATGGCGAGGCGCCAGGGCTCGGTGATGCGGCGTGGCGTCCTGGGCTGGGGTGGCGGCCGGAAGTCGTAGGCGCGGTGCGGCTGGGTCCGGCCGATGGCGACCAGCGGCTCGATCCCGTGCGCCTCGAGGGCGGCAACTGCCTCGCCTGAGGCGAAGCCGGTGTCGGCGAGGACGGTCTGTGGCAGGCCGATGCCGCCCTCCATGCCGAGGATGGTTGCGGCAAAGCTCGGCGCATCGGCCGAGGTGGCGACGACGCCGGTGGCGAGGATCAGCTGCGAGCCCTCGGCGCAGACCACAGCCTGGGCGTTGTAGGCCTGGCGGTACTCATGGGCGTCGGAGCGGCGCATCAGCGCGCTGTCGGGGTCGGTGAGGTTGGACTGCCGCTCGGGCGGCGGATCGTCCTTGGGCGGCTTGGGCGGGCGGCCCCGCCGGCCCGTCTTGGCCTCGTAGGCGGCGCGCTTGGCGTCATACTCGGGTCGGGCGGCCTCGGCTTCGGCACGGGCCTCGGCCTCCAGCCGGGCGCAGGCGGCATCGAGCTTGGCCTTGAGCGCCTCGCGCCTGGCGATCTCAGCGGGCAGCGCCTGCGGGTCGGGCTGGGCCTCAGCGTCGGCCGCCTCGGCGCGGTTGGTCAGGTCGGTGATGTCGGCAGCGAGCCTGACGCGCAGCGCCTTGGCGCGGTCATACCGCACCGAGCGGATCTTGGAGGCGTTGGCGTCGAGCTTGGTGCCGTCGATCGAAACCGTCCCGAGCCGCAGCAGGCCGCTCTCGCGCGCCAGCAGCAGCACCTGCAGGAAGGCCGCCTCGAAGGCAGCGCGGTTGGCCCGGCGGAAGGCGGCAATGGTGTCGTGGTCGGGGTGCAGGTTCGCCGCCACGTAGCGCACCCCAATGTCGCGGTGGGTCGCCCGCTCGATCCGCCGCGAGGAGAAGATGCCGTTCGCATAGCAGTAGATCAGCAGCGCCAGCAGCAGGCGCGGGTGATACTGCGCCTTGCCGCCCGGGATCGGCCGCACCGCAAAGGCGCCGAGCGGCACCCGGTCCACCGCCGCCACTACGAAGTGCGCCACGTCGTCCGCCGGCAACCAGTCCTTGGCATCCGGCGGCAGCAGAAAGGCCTGCTCGCGGCTGAACGGAATGAACCCTGTCATGCCCGCCAGATTCGCCCATTTCAGGCCAGATGGGAATCCGACAAGCTGCTAGAGGCTGTTATGAACCGCGGACAAGTTATTGAGACTCAAGGCTTTTCTGACCCAGCCTCCTGAGCAAAAACTGAACGAAATCAGTGGGTTGGGTTGAGGTCCATAACACCCGCTAGGTGCTTGCGATAGGAGCCTCGGCGTAGCGCGATCCGCTTGGCCACATCAGTCGCAGGCGGGATGCCGGCGATCAGGGCGGCGCTATCGAAGTCACCCGCTCGACTAATGGCAGTGTCGAGGCGGCCGTCGGCAGAAGGCCAGAGTTTGGATGACGAGGGCGGCCGATAAAGCCGGAAGGCTATTCCCTGCGCTGGATCACTTTGGGATACGGCCGAAAAAGCCCGACGAATTGCGTAGTCCCAAACCACATCAGGGGCAGGACCAAGCGCGCCTCGCGCTACCCGCCACTCTCCGTGTCGTCCAGTGCTGCGTCACCCTCATCATCGGCCGCATCGGTTGCAGCCTCAGGACGAGGATCTCGACGGCGATCCAGGTAATCGCCAAGGCGGATATTCAGACAGTCTTCGTTCAGCATTGGAGGCCAACGCCTGCTTTCCGCGAAGGTACAACTCCTTTCCGCCAGCAGGATTGGTGCAGAAACTCCTGTCGAGCCTGACGGCTCGGACGAATGCAAGCTGGCTAGCTGCCAACAAGGACGGTTGCGCCAAGCTACCTGCCGTATGCTTTGGCTGAAGGTGAGCAACCGTTGGTGCTTGGCAATAGAATGCTGGCGCCATCTACGATCTTCGCGCGTTGCCTGTGTTCGTCACCCGGTGGCGATGCGCAGGAGTTGGATTTGATGACCGAGAAGAAGGCCGACGGCACGAGCACGGCGGGGCAGGACCAGACGAGCCGGGAGCGGCCCGAGGCCGCGGTGGAGTGGAGGAAGGAAGGCGGCCGATCCAGCGAGGAGACGGACCCGTCCATCCTGACCCCGGGCGGGAACGTGCGCTACGGCGGCGGCAATGCGCAGGGCGTTCCAATGGCACCCGACAGCGAGGACAGCAAATAGCCTCCGGTCTGGGCGATCGAACGCCAGGGTTGCCCGGACGCTAACCTGCCGACACGACCTCCCCGGCATCGGGCAGGTCCTGGGCAGGAGACCGTCATGGGCCAAGACCACCTCTCCCATTCCGTGAGTGGCGGCGCCGGCGGGCAGGCCGAGTGGCGCAGGCGGCTGGAGGCCCTGGCCAGGCGTGCCGAAGCCCTGCCGGTGCGGCGCGACGACCTGGATGTGGCGGTGGCTGGCATCGGCGACCCGGATGCCGGGGATGCCGAGTTGCTGGCGGCACTGCGTGAGGCGGTGGTGGCGCGGCTTGGCGGCTACGGCGCGCCCGAGACGACGCTCGCCGCCGCCCTGGACGAGCTGCCGAAAGGGCCAGCCGGGGAGGGCACGCTGGAGGCGGTCGGGCATTGTGCCCGCTTCGTCGCCGAAGCCTTTGCGCTACCCGCTGCGGATGCCGCTGCTTTCGCCCGCCGGGCGGTCGAGGCCGAGCGCCAGCGCCGGGCCGAACGGCGCAGCGCGGCACGGGCGGCACGCGAGACGCGGGCCGAGGAGGAGCGCCGCCTGGAGGCCTGGGAGGCCTCCCTAATCGGCGCTGCGGCGGTGCCGGCGCTGCTGGGCTGCAGCGGGGCGGAGGCGGAGCGCTGGATCCGCGCCGGCCGCCTGCCTGTTGCCCGCCGGGTGGCGGTCCGCGAGGGCGGCAGGACGGCGCGGGAGCCCCAGTTCGACCCTGCCGTCCTGGAGGGCCTGCGAGCCTCGCTACCGGAGTGGCGGAAGGCCGAGGCCGGTGCCTCGCCGCCGGCAACATGCGAGGCCCGGGCCGAGCCACGGGGCGCGACCAATGCGGCTGTCGCCCGCGTGGCGGGCCTCGATCGCTATGCCACGCATTTCGTCACCGCCCGGGCGCTGAACCGGCGGATCGTCGCCTGCCTCGGCCCGACCAACTCGGGCAAAACCTATTTCGGGCTGACGCGGCTGGCAGAGGCGGAGACCGGGCTGGCGCTCGGGCCGCTGCGGCTGCTGGCGCATGAGTACCGCGAGGCGCTGGAGGCGCGCGGCGTGCCCACCGCCCTCTCGACCGGGGAGGAGCGCATCCTCGCCCCCGGCAGCCGCCATACGGCGGCGACGGTGGAGATGTGCCCCTTCCGCACGCCGGTCGATGTGGCGGTGATCGACGAGGCGCAGATGCTGGCCGACCCCGAGCGCGGCCCGGCCTGGACGGCGGCTATCATGGGCGTGCCGGCGCGGACGGTGATCGTGCTCGGCGCACCCGATGCGGCGCCGATGATCCGGCGCATCGCCGAGCTCTGTGGCGATCCCCTCGAGGAGGTGCGGCTGGAGCGGATGGGGCCGCTGATCGCGGCGCCGGATCCGGTGCCGCTGGATGATATCGGCCGCGGCGATGCGGTGATCGCCTTCTCGCGGCGGGAGGTGTTCGAGCTCCGCTCGGCCTTGCTGCGGCGCGGGCGGAGCGTAGCTGTGGTCTATGGCGCGCTCGGCCCGACCGTGCGGCGGGCCGAGGCGCGACGCTTCCGGGAGGGCGAGGCGGAGGTGCTGGTTGCGACGGACGCGATCGGCATGGGGCTGAACATTGGCCCTCTGCGGCGGGTGGTGTTCTCGGCGCTGACCAAATGGGACGGGCAGCAGGACCGCCCGCTGACGGCGCAGGAGATCAAGCAGATCGGCGGCCGTGCCGGGCGGTTCGGCGGCGCGCATGCGGAGGGGATCGTGGCTGTCCTCGAGGGCGGCGGTGACCCGGCGGCGATCGCCCATGCGCCGGCGGCGGGCCCCGCAGCGCCAGGGGATCTGCGCCCGCCGGTGGCCCCCGATGCGGACATTGTGGCAGTGGTGGCGGCCGAGATTGGCACCGAGAGTCTGTTCGGCACGCTGCGGCGGATCGAGCGGTCGGTGCTGCGGCGGGATGACCCGAACTACCGGCTGGGTGACCTGTCGACGCAGATCGCCATCGCCGCAGCGGTGGACGGGGTACGGGAGCTGTCGCTGCTGGACCGCTGGACCTATGCCATGTGCCCGGTCGATGAGCGGGACGAGGGCATCGAGCGGCTGGCGGGCTGGGTGGTGGAGCATGCGCTGGGCCGCACGGTGGGGCCGCCCAGGGCGGGGCATCTGCCGCCTCCCAGCCGGGCCAGCCAGGAAGCGCTGCAGCTGGCCGAGCAGGTGCATCGGCGGCTCGTCGCCTGGCGCTGGATGGCGCTGCGCTTTCCGGAGGTCTTTCGGGACATCGACGGTGCCCTGGCGGAGAGTGGCCGGCTCAACGAGTGGATCGAGGCGGTGCTGGCGACGCGCCCCTCGGGGCGGGTGCTGGCTTTGACGGACGGTGTTGCCGGGGAGGCCGGTGGTGCATCACGCGGCCATTCCAAGCGGCGCCAGTTCGGCCAGCGCGGAGGGTCGGCCCGAAAAGCGTGATGGGCTGCTTTTTGGGGCTTGAACTTGATTGGTTGGGCTGCCAGATAGGCGCCCCGCTGTGAGGCGGTGCTCTTTCAGAAGGTGTCTTGCTGGGGCTTGAAGCCAAGTCTTGGGGGCCTTAAATCAAGTACTCGCCGTAAGGCAGATCTTTCCCAGAGGCCAGGCGACTGAATCTTGAAGTAGGGACTGAAAGGCTCCATCTTAGTGGTCTGCCGCAAGGCGGTTTGGATGGAAGGCTTAGGCAACTAGGTCTTGACGCTGGGGCTGAGAGGCTCCATATCGACCATCCGCCGCAATGTGGGTTGCTTCCAAGAGGTCCGGGTGACTGGGCCTTGAAGTCGGTGTCGAAAGGCACTACTTCAGTGATCTGCCGTTGAGGCGGAGGCTTCGGGGGTAGCCCGGGAGCGGACCTGAAACTGGCGCTTGTGGGCGCCAAGTCGGGTGCCTTGTAGCGGGGTGGTTGCTCTTTCCGGGCTGGCCGGTGGCGCTTTTGGGTGTTGCTGGCAGCGATTGGAGATCGAGGGCCGCTCGGCTGCTAAACTTTGATCTTTGTGCCTTCGGGCACTGTTTATGCCCTGCAGTGATGTGGGGTAGGTTTTTGTCGGCTCTGGGCTGCGCCAGCGATGGTGCGTCGGGCTGGTGAAGGCGGGTTCTTTGACAGTTGCATCGGTCTTTTGGAAGTACGCAGGCGCTTTCGGCCTTGCTGCTAGTGCTGTCCCATCGGGCGTGTACTGGAGCTTGAGGTTTGGAGAGCGCTTTGCATCGAGAGTGGTGAGCGGAGTCTGATCGAAAGGCATCTGCGTGGCTTGGCTTTGGCTGGGTTGCGAAGATGAACCTGAGAGTTTGATCCTGGCTCAGAGCGAACGCTGGCGGAATGCTTAACACATGCAAGTCGCACGGGGGCTTTCGGGCTCTAGTGGCGGACGGGTGAGTAATGCGTAGGAACGTGTCTTGGGGTGGGGGATAACGCTGGGAAACTGGCGCTAATACCGCATATCTGCTGTG
>NZ_KN676116.1:0-19094 GCF_000802185.1 Belnapia sp. F-4-1
ATGAGCCGGAGGTGGACTGCATCTCCAAGGGCAAGGCGCGGGTGCGCTATGAGTTCGGCTGCAAGGTCAGCGTTGCCACCACGCTCACCGGCGGCTTTGTCGTCGGCATGCGCTCCATGCCCGGCAATCCGTATGACGGGCACACCCTCGCAGACGCCCTCCAGCAGGTGGAGACCCTCACCGGATCCTGCCCAAGCCTCGCCGTGGTCGACCGTGGCTATCGCGGCCATGGCGCCCACGGCACGACGGTGCTCGTCAGCGGTACACGGCGCGGCCTTACCCCACGCCTGCGCAAGCTCCTGCGGCGACGGTTTTGTCAGCGTTCGCGCCAAACCTGGCGACGCGAGATGATGGCCGGTTTGGTTACGCCACTTGCAGAATAGCGAGCGCAGTGGTGGCGCGACGGAGGTGAAGCAGACGGCGGCGGTTGGCGGCGACGTGCTGGTTATGGCGGGTCCGGAGGCGGAGGAAGTTGCGGAGCTCGTCGTAGCTTCGACAGAACCGCCTTGCTGAATCGAAGCTTTTGAACCCGCGCATACACCGTATGCGGCCTTTAACGCCCCGGTGATCCTGTTCCAATCTGTTGTTTTTGTAAGCGCTATTGCGATGGACAACCCGCCGGCCAAGCGTTGACCGGATCGCTCGTGGGTATGAGCCGTGCCCGTCCGTGGTGACCTGATCGGGCGTCACGCCCGTGACCGACTTGGCTGAACGGAAAAAGGCCTGGGCCGCCGCCATGTCGCGGTGCTCGCTGAGCGCTGTGTCCACGAGATTGCCCTCGCGGTCGATCGCCCGATACAAGTAGGCCCACCTGCCGCCAACATTCAGATATGTCTCGTCCACGTGCCAACGGCGACCGCGGGTACCGCCCCGACCGCGGCGGCGCTGGCGCAGTTTGTCGGCGAGCAGCGGCGCAAGCTTCGCCTCCCACTCGCGGACGGCCTCATAGCTGAAGACGATGCCGCGAAGGAGGAACATCTCTGCCAAGTCACGCAAGGTCAGGCGGTAGCGCAGCCGCCACACCACCACCAACGCAATCACGTCCGACGGGTACTGGGCGCGGTTCAGCACGCCACCGCTGCGCTCGTTGAACTGCTTACCGCAATCTCGGCAGCGGAACCGGCGATAGCCTCGGGCGGTGCGCTCCGGCCGCTCGGTCACCTCCGCCGAGCCGCAGGCCACACAGTCCATCTCCGCCCCTCGTCCCCTGTTGAGCACAGAGCCTACCAGCCCTACCCCGGCTGGCCAAAAGGGCCCATTGGCGCAAAACCTGACAGAACCGCTTGCTACGGCGGCATCTTGAACGGCATCGCTCCTAGCGAGGACGGCATTTCGATATCGCTACTTTATCCAATACGGAAAAAATCGTTCAACATCGAGGCGAGCCTTCCTGCCGAGCTGGCATTTAGGCCAAGCCGGCGAGCAAGTTCGACTTAACTGCCGCTCGGTGATGGTTGCCGAAGGCGAAGAACCATTACTTCCAGCCGTCTGGTCAGACCTGGATTGGATAGGTACGGGCAGAGCGTGGTGAAGTTGGAGGGGGTAATGCCATAGGTCAGGCACGCAGCGCTATCCGGCTGAAGCGCCGCTGAGCTGCACCAAACGGCGCATCAACGGCTCCTGCGCATGGGCGTAGGCCGCGTAGTCCTCCGGTCCCACCACCCAGGGCGTCGCACCGTTATCGGCGTAAGTCTTCGCCAGCTCGGAACTCGTGAGAGCGCGATGTGCCAACTCCGCCATGTGCCGGATCATTCTCGGTGGCAGGCCGGCCGGAGCGATCAACCCATTCCAGCTGGTAAGGTCGAAGCCTGGCAGGAACTCCGCCAAAGCCGGCACATCGGGAAGCGATGGGCTTCGCTCGGGACTGGTGACTGCCAGCGCGCGTACCTTGCCATCCCGAACCGCTCCGATCGGGCCGGCAAGGTTGTCAAAGATCACCTGCACCTGGCCCGCCATGAGGTCGACGAGCGCTGGCGCGCCGCCGCGGTACTGCACGAAGGGCATGTCCGTGCCGGTCGTCATCTTGAACAACTCGGCCGACAGGTGCGGCGTGGTGCCAGCACCACCTGTTGCGTAGTGATACCGACCCGCTTGCGCCTTCAGCAGCGCGATCAGCTCCGGCACGCTGCGCACGGGAAGGTCGTTGTTGACGATCAGGATGTTCGGTTGCCGGTACAGCCCCGATATGAGGCTGTAGTCCCGGGACGGGTCGTAAGGCAGGCTCGGGAAGAGCGAAGGCGCAATGGCCAGGTTGGCGACACCGCCAAGGCCCAGCGTATAGCCATCCGGGCGGGACTTGGCGATGGCGTCGCTGCCTACAGTGCCGCCGGCGCCGGTGCGGTTTTCCACCACGAATTGTTGGCCGGTGATCTGCGTCATGGTCTGGCACCAGGCGCGGGAGAGGATGTCGTTCGCGCCGCCCGGGGCATAGAGGTTGATGTAGCGCACCGTCTGCCTGGGCCAGTCCTCGGCCTGCCCGCGGGCCAGGCTTGGCACGGCGAGGCCGGCGGCGATCAACGCACGGCGGGGCAGGAAAGGATGCGGCATCCTTGTATCCTCCGGTACGGCTCTGCGGCCGGTTCGCCGGACAGTCTGCGGCGTCAGGGGACGGGAATGCCAGTGCAAACGGCAGCGCCGGCACGAGGCGCCGCCGCCTGAGGGGGACGTCCGTTCCGCGTCGTCGCGCCAAGCGCGTTCATCCACCCGCGCTGGTGGCCGGGCCGCCCGTCATGCGTCCCGCCGCACGTTCAGCGGCAAGGCGAGGCCTCGCCGCTCGACGCGCAGGCCGCGCCGGTAGGCGCTGTCCACCTGGTAGAGCCCGAGCGGCCAATAGGGGAGGTCGGCGAAGAACTGCGCCTGGATCCGGCGCGCCGTGCGCCGCTGCGCTTCCATGTCCGGCTCCTCGAGCCAGGCATCGCGCAGCGCCTCCAGGGCCGGGCTGTTTGGCCAACCGAACCAAGCACCGTCGCCATTGGCCCGGAGCAGCGGATGGCCGCCGGGGTTCAGCAGATCCTCCGCGCCGAACAGCACCACCACGGCATTCCAGCCGCCCTGTGCCACGGCCTCCTTTTTCGCGCGCCGCTGCAGCATGGTCCCCCAGTCGGAGGTGGCATCCTCCACCTTAAAGCCGACCTTCCGCAGCAGGTCGTCGGCGACCATGGTGAGCGCGCTGTTGGTCTGCTGGTCCGCCGGGTGCAGCATCACCACGCGGGCGCCGGCGCGGCCCGTGGCCGCCAGCGCCGCGCGGGCGCGGCCCAGGTCGCGCGGCGCGGTCAGCACCTCCAGCCCCTCATCGGATGCCAGCGTACTGCCCGGCGGAAAGCAGCCGAGGCCGTCGCGCCAGAGGCTGCGGTCCTCGCCGAACAGGGCCGCCATGAAATCCGCCTGCGACAGCGCCGGCAACAGGGCGCGGCGCACTGCCGGGTCGTCGAAGGGTGGATGCAGGTGGTTCGGCCGCAGCATGGCGACGGTGCCGAGCGTCTCGATCCGGTCGATCACAACGTCGCGCCGCCGCGCCAGCAGCGGCCGGAGGTCGGCGGTGATGCGCTCCCACCAGTCGATCTCGCCCGCTTGCAGGGCCGCCGCGGCGGTCGCCGCATCGGGAATGATTCGCCATTCCAGCCTATCGAAGAAGGCAAGCTTGGGACCGGCGGTGACGCCAGGGGTGCCGACTGAACTGGGGGAATACCGGTCATACCGGCGGTAGACCACCTGCTCGCCGGCGCGGCGCTCATCCGCCACGTAACGGTAGGGGCCGGAGCCGACGATCTCCGTCAGCGGCGTCGTCGCGGGCAGCGCGGCGAAGCGCTCCGGCATGATGAAGCACGGGTAGGAGGAGGATTTGCCGAGCGCGTCCAGCATGACGCCGAAGGGTCGCCGCAGGCGCAGCTCGAAGCGCTGGTCATCAAGGGTGCGGATCTCCTCGAGCCGTGCGGCGAGCGTCTGGCCGTGTGTATCGCGGGCTATCCAGCGGCGGATCGAGGCGACGGCATCGCTGGCGTGGATGGGCTCGCCGTCGTGAAAGGTCGGGCCCTTGCGAAGGGTGAAGGTCCAGCGACGACCATCCTCCGCAACGGCATGGCCTTCGGCAAGCTGCGGCTGCGGGCGGAACCCGGCATCGAGGCCGTAGAGCGTGTCCCAGCATAGATGACCGTGGTTTCTCACCGCATAGGAGGTGGTGGCGAGCGGGTCGAGCACCGTGACATCGGCCTGCGGCACCATGCGGAGCGTGCGAGCCGCGTCGCCCTGGGCCAGGGCGGGGGTTGCAAGGAGGCCGGCAGCACCGGCGAGGAGGTTGCGGCGTTGGGGCATGGGCCGAAGCCTACCTTCAAGTGACCGCTTCGCAAGCGTCTCAAAGCATGGCGGCTTGCAGACTTGAACCTCGCAGAAGAAGCAGGGCAGCTTTTCGCTTTCGACAAGCGAGTGCGTTTCAGTCGGGCCAAGGTGCCGAAATGCACGCCCAGACCGCCGCGAGGGACGTATGATGAAGCAGAGTATAGTCCATCATGTCCCAAAGGCGCCGCTTCAAGCCTTGCTCCGTTCCGAGAGGCTCGCAACAGAGTAAACCTTTCTTAGCTCATATCAGTGGACAGCCACCGTCCGCCATGGGGCGGAAGGCCTGCTCACCTGGTACGGTCTGCAGCACCTTGTAATAGTCCCACGGTCCCTTGCTTTCACTTGGCGCTTTCACCTCCAAGAGATAGGCAGGATGCAGTTTACGGCCATCGGCACGGATCGTGCCTGAGCCGAAAGCATCGTCGTCGCAGGGCATCGCCTTCATGCGAGCAACCGCAGCAGCGCCACTTGCCTTGGCCGCGGCCACTCCCAGGTCAGCAACCGCCTTCAGGTAGTGCAATGTGACGCCATAGCAGCCGGCTTGCACCATGGTCGGCGGCGGCGCGTTGAAATTCCGTTTCAGGCGCTGCGTCAGCGCCCGGGTGCGGTCATTTACATCCCAGTAGAAACTCTCCGAGCAGACCAGCCCCTTCGCCGCCTCAAGGCCCATGGAGTGAACCTCGGAAATGAACAGCATCAGCGCCGCGAGCCGCTGCCCACGCTTCTGCAACCCAAACTCGTTCGCCTGCTTCACCGCATTGGCCATGTCGGTGCCGCCGAAGGCGAGGCCGATGACCTTGGCGCGGCTCGCCTGCGCCCGCAGCAGGAAGGCGGAAAAATCGGTGGTGCCAGGGAATGGGAAGCGAGCGCTGCCCAGCACGCGGCCGCCCTCGGCGGCGATGATCCTGCCACCCTCCGCCTCCATCGAATGGCCGAAGGCGTAGTCGGCGGTCACGAAGAACCAACTGTCGCCGCCTTCTCGCACCGTGGCCCGTGCGGTGGAGTTGGCGAGCATCCAGGTGTCATACGTCCATTGCACTGTATTCGGGCTGCATTGAGCGCCGGTCAGCTCCGACGTACCCGGCGACGAGGCAAGGAAGGCTTTGTTCTTTTCGCGCACGACACCGTTGACGGCGAGCGCGGCGCTGCTTGCGGGCACGTCGACGACTGCGTCGATGCCGTCCCGGTCGAACCACTGGCGAGCGATGTTGGCGGCCAGGTCGGGCTTGTTCTGATGGTCGGCAGCAACGACTTCGACCTTCAGGCCGAGCGACGCGGCATCCTGCACGGCTTGGCGCACTGCTAGCACCGAATTCGGACCGGAAAGGTCGGCGAATGCGCCACTCATGTCGGAGATCACACCGAGCCGAATGGTCTGCTGCGCCTGCGCGCGGACCGGCGCCGGCAAGGCGCCAAAGGCGGCGGCGCCCAGCAACAAGGTGCGTCGTTCGATCATCATGGTGGTCTTCCCCAGCGGTGCAGCAAGCCGAGATGCCGCGGCCGCCGCGCGGCGCCATCGGGCGATCTCGCGGTGGTTGCGTGAACCTTGGCTGCGAGCGATCCGCTTCCTGGCGGTATCAGTCGCTGACGACAGGCGGATCGCAGGGCTGTGTCGCCATGTCGCCAGGGATGGAGAGTTCGAGGATCTCCACGTCGTCGGAGGTGGCGATCTCGTTGTGCTTCATCCCACCGGGAATAAGGACGGCGTCACCAGCCTCGGACCGGGTGCGGGTGCCGTCCTCGAATTCCAGCTCCACCCAGCCCTTCAGGATGTAGATGAACTGCGCCTCGCACTGATGGGTGTGCCAGCCGGTCGGCTCGGTCATGCCGGTGACCGCCTCCATCACCTGGGCGCGGAGCTTGCCCCCCGTTGCCGCCTGCACGCCGAGGTCGCGGTAGCGGAAGAACTTTCGACGGCCTTTTACGAAAGGTTGGTCAGCCTTCTTTGCTACCGTGAGTGTAATGTCAGAGCGTGTGGCATCCACCATGCTGCCGTCCATGGATATCCTCCAACGGTGTCTTCGCACCTGGCAGGAGGCTACACCGACAGACTAGCCCGGCAAGCAGTTTCCGCCTCAGCGGCAGGTCAGTGGTGGATTTCGTGTCTTCGGATTTTTGCGAAAACGATATTATAGTTGTTTTGTCGATTAATACCGCCTTTCCATAGCGCTGCCTTATCCAACAATTTGCGCCAGTGGCTACTTAACTTGCGTTTTAATTCCGGAACGGACCGGAGTCGCGTCAAGTGTGGGGTAACGGCGCCGCTCAGGAACAGGGCTCGCCAGCAGGTGGTACCCGGACGAGTTCGCCTTGAGGGCCGTGGAAGCATAGGCGATGGGCTGCCGCCTTGGCTGAGCGTGCCCCGTCCATCGCTGTGGGCACCGGCGCTTCCAAGCGCGCGAACACAGGCATTACGCCGCCGAACCCCACCAACACCAACAGCGCGGCTAATAGGGCGCTAACTCTCCGATTATCAATGAGAAACACCCTCTGGCGGGTTCTGATGTCAGCGAAGGCTGGGTCCTTGGCACGCACTGGTATTACTCTCGCATAAGCTGCTCTACAAAGATTGTATGACATTCAATGGTTGTGGAAAGTTACTGGACCGGCAACTTGGCAGACTGGGTGACCGCGTGGGCAGTCGATGTGCGTCCTCATGCCTTGCCCAAGGTGGTCAGCCGCCGACAGATCGTCCTCGACCGCCATCTCCACTCCATCTCACCCGAGCGCTCAGGCTACCGCGACAGCAACCGCCCGCAAACCGGCCTCAACGCAGGTCAGCCGACGCTCACTGTGGGGCCAGGATGACGGTTACAGCTTAGCTACCGTGGGAGATGAAGAGAATGCGTCGATAGTGGCGCAAAGGTAGCCGATGAGCGATTATGCCCAGACGCTGATCTGGAGGTGTAGTTGAGCGAACCCGTGCAGCTCTGGCTGGAACTTTTAAAGCTTTTCGGCTCAGGTGTTGTCGCTGCCAGTGCCGCACAGATCCTAGTTTGGTGGCGAGAAGCCCGGAACGACCGAGCCGTTCTGGGTCGGGATGCCCGATACTTGGCGATACGGTTAGCGGTGATCCTTGAGGAGTTCGCGTTCGCGTGCGCAAGTCTCTTAGATGATAGCAAGACTGCTCGAAGGTCCGGTGGCTACCTTGGGCAACGCAGCACACGGCTTCCAGAACTCAAGCCATATCCAACAGATGCTGATTGGAAAACTCTAAAACCCTCTTTATTGGATCGTGCACTGACGTTTATTAACGAAGTGCATGTGGCAGCTGAAGAGTTAAATTCCTGGCCTAGGGTCGCTGAATCTGACGACGTGTCAGATCATTGTGAAAAGTACGCCGGCCTGCTGGGGTTGCGAGCTTTAGAAACAGCGCGCGATTTCCGTAGGACTTATAAGTTACGTGGACTGCCAACTGAAACCCTTACCTATGATCCTCAGCCTCTACTGCAAGAATACCGCAATAAAGCTTTAGCTTTTACCCGTTAACGGAAAGACCAAACGATTGGTCCAAATTTTGAAGTAGAAAACCGAAAGCAGATCCATATTTGCCTTTGGAGAGCGCGTTTCGAGGATTGATTCCGAGCCTCTTTCGCACAAATGAGCTGACGGTTAGGGTTCTCCTTTCCCCAACAGCCTCATCCTACGGCTACGGCTTCAATGATGGGAATTCCGAGCGCGATGAGGCCGTTCAATGAGGTGGTCCCTACCGGTGAGTAGGCCAAATTATCCCTCCGTCCCGCCCTACTGCAAATGAGAGATCATCTTACGGCGCCGGACAACTTCCCCGACAGAGAAGGGCCCCCGCCCCAGTGGTCAGGCCGCCTTGCTGAGCGCCTGTGTCACGGCGTCCGGGATCTGCTCGATGACCCGCAAATAGGACAGCACGGTGGCCTCCGGCTCTCGGCGGCCTTGCTCCCACTCTTGCAGGCTCCGGACGGGAATCCCGTAGCGCGTGGCGAACGCTGCCTGTGACAGACCGCTTTGGCGCCGCACCCGCTGCACGATCCATGCGGTGGCAGCACGATCGGACATATCGGGTGCCACGTCGGGATCGGACGCGATGTGCGCCTCGATTTCCTCATCGGTGACTGCGGCCTGTGCCTCCCAATCTACCGAGCGCATGGCCGCCTCGATCATCTCCGGCGTGGCCTTCACGGTTTTGGTTGCCATTTCTGCCTCTCCTCTTTCTTCGCCCTGCGTAGAGAGATGATGCGGTATGTAGTGCCTCGCATTGTGTAAACGCACACATGCAATTCGCCGCCGATGGTTCCGTACGCGATCACGCGACGTTCGCCGTAATCCCGCCGGTCGTCCTCGAACTCAGCCACCCGGTTCGCTAGCACGACCGCGCCAAGGTCGAAGGGAAGACCGCGGCTGCGGCGGTTTTCCTCATCCTTATCATCGTCGTACTCGAGATCCATAACACCAATTATACGTCACTGACGTATAGGTTCAAGGGCAACGGGAGAGCCGCGCCCAATTGCGGCAAGCCCTGCATCACTTGCGGTAAGCGGGGCTTATCGCATGTGACGACAGCACCTCCCGGCGCCGGGAGGTTGGGAACGAAGACTGCCTTGCTGATTTCTGACGTTCCAACTTACGCAGGAGATGTACCGCCGTGCGCGTCAGACCAAAACGCAGCCGAAAGACCGCCCGCAAGCGCCTCCGCTACCAGCGCAGGCACGCCACCCTCCAAAAGGGCGGCTGACGCTACAGAAAGGCCCCGCAGCACTCCCGCGCCAGCGGCTAACCTGCGGGGCGCGGCGGTTATCGCAGGTGATGGGGCGAGGCTACGCAATCCCGCTATGTACAAAGCCGTACAGCGGCTACGCCTAGGCAGCCCAATTCCAGCATTCGTACGATTTCAGGCCAACGTTCATGGTGTGCGTACCCATATAGAGGCCATTACCCGCCGCGATTCTTCGGCGCGGGTGACCGAGAGAGGCCAGCGCTCCCGCCGACACCCAGTCGCAGGAGCCCTCCATGGCCCTCTCCCTCGTACCCGCCTCCTCTTCGCGCAATCGCCTGCTCACAGCACTGCCGCCCGACGACCTCGCTGAGCTTCTGCCGCAGCTCCAGCCGGTTGAGCTCGAACTCCGCCAAGTCCTACATGAGCCTGGCAAGCCAATCGGTTCTGTCTACTTTGTCGAGACCGGCTGGGTGTCCATGGTGGCCTATATGGAGGATGGCGACGCCGCCGAGGTCGGCTTGGTCGGCTGCGAAGGCATGGTCGGGCTGCCGATCCTGCTCGGTGGGGATCGTGATGACCTCGAAGCCATGGTGCAGGCTTCCGGCACAGCCCTCCGCATGGATGCTGCTGCCTTCCGGCAGGAGCTGGAGCACATCCCGGCCTTTCGCACTCTGCTGCTCCGGTACGCGTTGCTCCACCATGGGCAGGTGGTGCGTACAGCGGCCTGCAACGGGCGCCATCACATCGAACAGCGCCTCGCCCGATGGCTGCTGATGGCGCATGACCGGGCCGAGGGCGACCGGTTTCCGCTGACCCATGAGTTCCTGTCCATGATGCTCGGGGTCCGCCGTGCCGGGGTCACCGTTGCGGCTGGAGCGCTGCAAAAGGCGGGGCTGATCCGCTATGGCGGCGGCACCATGATGGTGACTGACCGTAAGCGCTGGAACGAAGCCCTTCTTCCGTGCAGGTCGCTAGCCTGATGGGATGCCCGGTGCTCGAGGAGCTTCGGGCTGACATTAGGGTCGACATGATGCGTGACCTGAAGGACGGCGGGTATCGGCGGGTCGAGGTGCTGACCGGCCCTGGGCGACGCCGAGTTTGGGACGAGGCGACCAAGGCGCGGGTGGTGGCGGAGAGCTATGCGCCTGGAGCGGTGGTCTCGGCGGTAGCACGGCGCTGGCAGATGGCGCCGCAGCAGCTCTTCACCTGGCGGCGCGAGGCGCGTGAGGCTGGTGAGACGGCCGTATTGCCCTTTGTGCCAATCGTCTCTGACCCACCTGCCCCTGAGATGGTCCCGGCTGTAGCGGGGGTCGAAGTGGTGCTGGCCGGCGCAGTGGTACGGGTCTTGCCCGGGGTGGATCCGGCGCTGCTGACGACGGTGCTGCGTGCGGTGCGTGCCTCCGGTTCATGATCAACATTCCGGCTGGCATGCGGGTGCTGCTGGCGACCCAGCCTGTTGATTTCCGCAAAGGTGCCCACTCGCTTACGGCACTGGCGGCGGAGATGCTGGGCGAGGATCCGTTCTCGGGCGTGGTTCTGGTATTCCGGGCCAAGCGTGGCGACCGGGTCAAGATCGTGCACTGGGACACAAGCGGCTTGGTCCTGGTCTGGAAGCAGCTGGAAGGGGGCAGCTTTCGCTGGCCACCTGTCACCGACGGCGCGGTGCGGCTCTCGGCGGTGCAGTTTGCTGCGCTGTTCGCGGGACTCGACTTTTCACGAGTGGCGGACACACGGCAGATTCCCACGCCAACGGCTCCGGCCTAGACTCAGTGACGATGCGCGAAGGTGGCGAGACAAGGCCGGACCTGCCCGACGACCCCGCCCTATTGCGGGCAATGTTGGTGGCCGCCTTGGCAGAGCGCGACACCTTGGTCGCCGAGCGCGACAGCATCGTGGCCGAGCGGGACGCGCTGGCGGAGCGGAACGAGCGCCTGCATCATCTGCTGCGCAAGCTGCAGCGCATGCAGTTCGGGCCGCGCTCGGAGCGGCTGCCCGAGGACCAGCTGCAGTTCGCCTTTGAGGAAGTCGAGGCCTCGCTGGCCAGCAACGAGGCCGAGGCGGAGAAGTGCTCGCCGGATCTGCGCCAGAAGAACACCGCCCGACGCCGCGCCGGACGTGGTCGGCTGCCGGCGCATCTGCCCCGGGTCGAGCAGGTGTTGCTGCCCGAGAGCACGGCCTGCCCGTGCTGCAGGGGCATGATGGTGGAGATCGGGGCCGACACGGCCGAGCGGCTCGACGTGCTCCCGGCCCAGTTCCGCGTTCTGGTCACTCGGCGGCCCAAGTTCGCCTGCCGCGCCTGTCAGGGCGTGGTGGTCCAGGCACCCGCCCCGGCCCGCCTGATCGAGGGAGGCATGCCAACCGAGGCAGCGGTCGTCCAGGTGCTGGTGGCCCGCTACGCCGACCACATGCCGCTGTACCGTCAGGCCCAGAGCCTGGCGCGACAGGGCATTGCGATTGGCCGCGAGGTGCTGGCTGGCTGGGTCGGTGCCGCAGCCTTTGCGGTCCGGCCCGTGGTGGCGCGCATGCGCGAGATCCTGCTCACCTCCGCGCGGCTGTTTGCCGATGAGACCGGCATGCCGGTGCTGGACCCTGGCCGGGGCAAAACCAAAAAGGGCTACGCCTGGGCGATCGCGCGGGACGACCGGCCCTGGGGTGGGACGGACCCACCGGCGGTGGTGTTCCACTATGCCCCAGGCCGCGGCACCGAGCATGCGCAGGCGCTACTCGCCGGCTACACCGGCTTGCTGCAGTGCGACGGCTATGCCGCCTACAAAGGCCTGGCCGCGACGGACGGCGGCACGGGGGCAATCCTCGTCTACTGTTGGGCCCATCTGCGCCGGGAGTTCTTTGACCTCGCCAAGACCAGGACCGCGCCGATCGCCGAAGAGGCGCTGCAGCGCATCGCCGCGCTCTACGCCATCGAGGACACCATCCGCGGCAAGCCGCCCGACATCCGGCGTGAGGTCCGGCAGGCCAGAAGCCGGCCACTCATCGCCAATCTGTTCGGCTGGCTTGAGCAGCAACTGGTGCGGCTACCCGGGCGCAGTCCGACCGCCGAGGCCATCCGCTACGCACTGAACCACCGCGACGGTCTCGAGCGGTTCCTCGAGGATGGACGCGTGGACCTCGACACCAACGTGGTCGAGCGCGCCATCAGACCGGTTGTCTTGAGCCGCAAGAACGCACTATTCGCGTCGGGAGACGATGGAGGCCGCCGCTGGGCCGACATCGCCTCTCTCGTGGAAACCTGCAAGCTCAACGGCGTCAATCCGCAGGTCTACCTGACCGACCTGCTGACCCGCCTCGTCAACGGCTGGCCGCAAAACCGCCTCGACGAGCTCATGCCCTGGCACTGGGCAACCGCAAAAGCTGATTGAGCGTCAAGCAGGCCGCTCAAGGGTCTGGAAGCAGCGCTTACGACTGACCGGCCTGGCCTGGAGAACGTCGCCTGCGAGTGCTACGGCGTAGTTCGGCGCGCCCAGGACAGCTTGTTCGGCCTGCCAGAGGGGCAGAGGAGCGCCTACCGCCCCTGAACTTACCCACCCGAAGCCGACAGCTTCCCCCACCCCGCAGCGCCGCACTTCGCCAGCGGCTCTGTTCCTGACCGCCGCTTATAGTGCGGACGAGGGTTTATCTCAGGTGAGCGCGCTTGCCTCGGCGGGCGTGCGAAACGGGACAGACCTGTATTCACCAAGGTCCATAGATAGCTGACGTCGGCTTCAGCCGAACATTCTCTGCTCAGAACAGCATCTTGAAGTCAGGGAGACGTCTGCCATGCATAGCGCATTGACGTCAGAACGCTTCGTCGATCTGTCAGGACAACGGGTTTTGGTGGCGGAAGACGAAGCTTTTGCGGCCATGCTGATCGAGGACGGCCTCATCGAGGCTGGTGCTGAGGTCGTTGGAATGGCCACTACGGTTGAGCAGGCACCGTCAGGTTGAGCGGGGCTTGGCTGGCCGGGTTCGGTCCGGTAGACGGCCGGAATGAGCCCGCCAGCCATCAAGTCCCTATATGCCGGCTATCGCTTCCCGGCCGAGGTCATCAGCCAGGCGGTGTGGCTGTATTTCCGCTTCCCACTCAGCCTGCGCATGGTCGAGGAGATGTTGGCAGCGCGCGGCATCGTGGTCAGCCACGAGACGGTGCGGCAGTGGGCGCTCAAGTTCGGCCGGGAGTTCGCCTGTCGCATCCGGCGGCGGCTGCCCCGTGCCGGAGACAAGTGGCACCTTGACGAGGTAGCGGCCAAGATCGCTGGGGTGCAGCACTGGCTCTGGCGTGCCGTGGACCAAACCGGGGTGGTGCTCGACGTGCTGGTGCAGAGCCGACGCGACAAGCGTTCCGCCAAGCGCCTGCTGCGCAAGCTGCTGAAGCGGCAATGTCGGGCGCCACGCGTCATGGTCACTGACAAGCTCCCAAGCTACGGGGCAGCCAAACGGGAGGTGATGCCTGGGGTCGAGCATCGCCAGCACAAGGGCCTTAATAACCGGGCCGAGAATTCACATCAGCCGACGCGACGACGAGAACGGCAGATGAAGCGCTTCAAGTCGCCTCGGCAAGCACAGCGCTTCCTCTCCACGCACGACCAGATCGCCAACCTCTTCCATCTCCGCCGCGACCATGTCTCCGCCGTCCAGTATCGTGCCGCAAGGGCGCGGGCGTTCGAGGTGTGGGCGGGTATCAGCGGGGTCGCCGCCGCGGCCTGAACTCTGTTGTGCGTCGCCTTCGGCATGCCAGCGCGGCGGCAAAGGCCGGCAAGTTGACGGTGCCCCTCTCGCACCTCCTCGTCGCCGTGACCCGGGCGAATCAGATCTGGCGCCTCCCGTTGCATGGGGGCGGCGCTGTCACCAAGGCCGGGATCTTCTGCCATCTGCATGGCGGCCCCGGCGGTCCGGACGGGCTGGCCTGGGACCCGGAGGGCAACCTGCTGGTCGCGCATACCGGCATCGGCACCATCTGGCAGCTCTCGCCGTGGGCCGAGCCGACGCTCGGCATCACCTCCTGCGCCGGCGCCTCCACGACCAATCTTTGCCTGGGCGGCAGCGACGGACGCGAGCTCTTCATCACGGAGAGCGAGACGGGGTGCATCCTGCGCGCCCGGCTGGAGGCGTCGGTGGCAGCACGGTAGGTTGGGAACGGAAAGGGGGGAGGCACCGCATGGCCGATGGATTGAAGTCACGCCCGGCGGTGGAAGGCGTCGCCTCGGCTGATCGCGCGCTCACGGTGCTGTCGGCCTTTCGCAAGGGTGACCGCGCATTGTCGCTGGCGGAGCTTGCCGCCCGCACCGGCTTGGTGAAGAGCACCATCATGCGCCTCGCCGTCTCGCTCGAGGAGCATGGCTACCTCGCCCGGACGGACGATGGCGCTTATCGGCTCGATGCTGAGGTGCTGCGGCTGGGCACCATCTACACCCAGTCCTTCTGCATGGAAGCGCATGTGATGCCGGTGTTGGAAGAGCTTGTCGCTCGCACTGGCGAGACAGCGGCCTTCTACGTCCGCCGGGGCGAGCAGCGCCTGTGCCTCTTCCGCGCCGATAGTCCGCACCTGCTCCGGATGCATGTGCGGGTAGGGGACGCGCTGCCCCTCGACAATTCCGCCATCGCGCAAGTGCTGCGGGCCTTCTCGCCGCGGCCTCTACCCGCTTATGTCGCGGCGCTCGACCTGCCGATCGTCACCATGGGCGCGACCGATCCGCATACCGGGGCGATTGCCATGCCGGTCTTCGGGCCCGGGGACGCGCTCGCAGGCGCACTGGCGCTCTCGGCGCCGGTCAGCCGGTGGATGCCAGAGGCTGTCGCAGCCGCACGCCCGGTTCTGGCTGAGGCCGCCGCGGTGCTGACGCGGCGACTTGGGGGTGATGTGCCGGAGCTGCCGCGCGCTGCCGCGGAGTAGCGCCGCCGTCACCCTTTTTCAAATACGGCCATCCAACTTTCATGGTTGGCGGTATCCATGGCGACGAAGATATCGGCGTCAGTCAGCTCGTGGCAGGTGTATTTGATCGGATCCGCTGACTTGCTCTGCGGGGAGATTATCGCAGGTGAGGCTTCGCTCAATCTCGCCAGTTGGAGAGGGAGGGAGGCTCTTTAGGTTGCGGAGGTTACCGCAGGTGAGATGAGGCCGGATGGCCTCCTCTCAAAGCCTTCGCAATGAACTACGCGTCCGGCGCCTGTACCCCAAGCTGAGCTGCAATCCCTTCTAACAGTGCCAGATCGCCGGCGCGCCAGCGCCGGCGGGTTAGCAGCTTCTCCGTTTCCATCGCTGAAAGCCCGATCATGCCGCCGCAGCACGCCTGCGGTCCATATGCGGCTTTTTTTGCGCGCACAGAGGGGAGGTGCGCGCGTTCTTCTATCGTTCTTCTATGTGCGAATCGGACTCCATCGGCCCAGACGGCACCGTCCGCCTTCGGTGTTATCAGCCCTATGCCAAAAGCCATTTTTTCGCAGGCAGCTGCGGCAGTTGTCCTCGGACCATCCTGATCGGCGTCGAAGCTGCCATTGAAATGATGGGCTCCGGCGCTGCGACGGTTGGCGAGCTTGGCCGCCGCCTCAAGTGCAGCCGCTGCAACCGACGGATCGAGGGGGTGCGGATCGCGGTGGATAACCGCACCCCGGAGTGTATCAGGCGTGAGGGACGGCTGCCCGAGACCATGGGCATCGTCGTCAGCGGCTAGGTCGTAGGCGGTAGGTTAGACGCAGCACGCTCTGACTTATACCGGGCGAGGTTATCGCAGGTGAGGCTTCTGGCTTGATGCCTGGTAATAGGCGCGCTCGGCCGCGCCCAGACGGCGGCAGAGACGGCCATTCTGCGCGATCCAAATAAGCGTAATGCGATTGCCGCAGCCCCAGCCGGTGCCTAACCTCGACAGCAAGGCAGGCACATCTCCGGCTCCTGCCCCGGTGCCTTGCACAAGGCAAGACGGTGGTCGTCAGGATCACCGTCCAAACCTGCCCGCTGGGGCACAAACCATGTAACAAAACTAGTTGTGTAATGAAACTTGTTTCTATTTACGTATTTTGAAGCGCGCTCAAAGAGGGATACGGGTCGTGCGCCATATCCGAAGCCTATTGGCCAATCTCACCAACCCCTTCCTGCTCGCCTATGGTGGGGCTGGCCTCGTATTTTGGTGGAACGGCCTTTAGAGACGACGGAGCCGCAAGGCTCGGTAGGCTTGGCAAGGCATGGGGCCGCTTCAAGACGCCGATGCGGCCCATTCCTTTTTCGCCTTAACCCTTCGCCAGCATCGCCCAAGCCCGCATCGCCGCCCCGCACATGGACAGCGGCAGGGTCCGCCCCCGTTGCCCATGGTGCGGAAAGGGCAGCGTGTCTGCGTCGCGGCCGGAGCGGCGGCACGGCGCATAGACCCGGCCGCCCGCAGAGGTGGCGGTGATCCACTCAAAGCCTACCGGCAGTAGTGTCCGCGCCGCGGCCTCGTCGGTCGTGTAGAACGGCGCCGGGCCAGTGCGCCCTATCGCCTGATGGATGGTCTCGTCCGCAATGCGGCTGCCAGTTTTGACCACAGCCAGCCGGTCGGCGATGCGGATCAGGCGATCAAAGCTGGTCATCACGTCGCCTTCGGCACCGTCCCATTGGCCAGCTACTCCCGAACCCGCATTTCCTGCGTTTCCGGCAGCGGCCCATCGCGCCTTTGAGCCTCGACATTCCGCGTATCCGGACAGACCACCAGATCCACCCGACCGCCGCATGGACGGCACCGCAGGCGGGCAGAGGCTTCGCGTACCGTCGCCTCGGCCGAGCCCATCAACTTAATCGCCGCCTCGACACCGACCGTAACCACCCGATCGCATCTCGGGCAGGAGCCAGCGAAGTAGAGGCTCGTGGCAAGCGGCAGGTAGCAGCGGAGGCGAACGGTGCCGTCAGGGCCTAGGCTATCAGAGGACATGAGCCACCCTACCCCATCCACCGCCGCTAGAACGGCTTGCGCGCCTCGGCCTCGGCCCTATCAGCGCGTTCCTTCTCACGGGCCAGCGCCACCTCCGCCGCTTCCAACTTCGCGTCAGCCACCGCCGCCCGCTTCTCCGCATCGGTACGGAGGCTGCGCTCGGTTGCTATGGCGGCCTCTGCCAGATCGGCCCGATGCCGCTGCGCCTCCACCTCAGCTCGCAACTCTGTTCGGTCGCGTCCGAACATCTCCACTAGAGTCGCAACAGCATCCTCCAACGCCTTGGCATCGTTCGGTTGGTCGATCCTGGCTGTGGGATTCTGTTGGCGTTCCTGTCCGGCAACGATGGTCTCAATATCAGCCGTGGTTAGGAGAACCCGCAGCCCATCGTTCCTTTTCTCAGCATGGAGTTTCCCGCGCCGGATGCGTAGTCGCAGCGCCTCCGTTGAGAGGCCGGTCAACCGGGCCGCTTCGGGCAAAGTGTAGAAGTTTGACTGATCGGAAATGCCCAACAGGTTCGGTCAGTCGTTAGGACGAGTCCAGAACTTACCGCCCGCTCCGCCTCTCTATAGTCGCTTGGATGTTGTTCAGCCTCACCTTCGCGCAGTCCTCACCCAGGGGTGGCAAGGGCGGCACAGGGCTCGGGATCGGCGGGGCTGGCTGGACATGGCTAGGCTTCATCCCCCGCTGCGAGTTGCGCCGCCCACCTCGGGCATAGCGTTCGGCGTGATAGGCCGCAGCAACCATGGCCGCAGATGGTGCAGCCCCGCACATGGCAGGAACACCAGCCGCCGCTAGCGTGTCGGCTACCTGCTGCCATGTCGCACCGCGCTTTCTGGCCGCTGCAATCTCTGCAAAGCCATCACGCACAGCCAAACGCAACTTAGAGGTTTCCGGCGCTCGACTATTACCGCGCAAAGTAGACAAAGCTATTTTGAATGCTTCCTGTTCCGACATTTAAATAATTCCCCTGCGGCTGCCTAGAAAACCTAGGCTATAAGCCACTTTGAGAAGCTTTGCGGTTATCTTGCAAGGTTTTTGTGGCTTTGCGATAGTTTAGCGGGCAGTATTGCCGCAACGTTTAGATAGACGCCTTATGCGCGTTCCAAAGCGTTCTAGCAGCTTGTCGGATTCCCATCTGGCCTGAAATGGGCGAATCTGGCGGGCATGACAGGGTTCATTCCGTTCAGCCGCGAGCAGGCCTTTCTGCTGCCGCCGGATGCCAAGGACTGGTTGCCGGCGGACGACGTGGCGCACTTCGTAGTGGCGGCGGTGGACCGGGTGCCGCTCGGCGCCTTTGCGGTGCGGCCGATCCCGGGCGGCAAGGCGCAGTATCACCCGCGCCTGCTGCTGGCGCTGCTGATCTACTGCTATGCGAACGGCATCTTCTCCTCGCGGCGGATCGAGCGGGCGACCCACCGCGACATTGGGGTGCGCTACGTGGCGGCGAACCTGCACCCCGACCACGACACCATTGCCGCCTTCCGCCGGGCCAACCGCGCTGCCTTCGAGGCGGCCTTCCTGCAGGTGCTGCTGCTGGCGCGCGAGAGCGGCCTGCTGCGGCTCGGGACGGTTTCGATCGACGGCACCAAGCTCGACGCCAACGCCTCCAAGATCCGCTCGGTGCGGTATGACCGCGCCAAGGCGCTGCGCGTCAGGCTCGCTGCCGACATCACCGACCTGACCAACCGCGCCGAGGCGGCCGACGCTGAGGCCCAGCCCGACCCGCAGGCGCTGCCCGCTGAGATCGCCAGGCGCGAGGCGCTCAAGGCCAAGCTCGATGCCGCCTGCGCCCGGCTGGAGGCCGAGGCCCGTGCCGAAGCCGAGGCCGCCCGACCCGAGTATGACGCCAAGCGCGCCGCCTACGAGGCCAAGACGGGCCGGCGGGGCCGCCCGCCCAAGCCGCCCAAGGACGATCCGCCGCCCGAGCGGCAGTCCAACCTCACCGACCCCGACAGCGCGCTGATGCGCCGCTCCGACGCCCATGAGTACCGCCAGGCCTACAACGCCCAGGCTGTGGTCTGCGCCGAGGGCTCGCAGCTGATCCTCGCCACCGGCGTCGTCGCCACCTCGGCCGATGCGCCGAGCTTTGCCGCAACCATCCTCGGCATGGAGGGCGGCATCGGCCTGCCACAGACCGTCCTCGCCGACACCGGCTTCGCCTCAGGCGA
>NZ_KN676116.1:19104-22555 GCF_000802185.1 Belnapia sp. F-4-1
GTCCTCGCCGACACTGGCTTCGCCTCAGGCGAGGCAGTTGCCGCCCTCGAGGCGCACGGGATCGAGCCGCTGGTCGCCATCGGCCGGACCCAGCCGCACCGCGCCTACGACTTCCGGCCGCCACCCCAGCCCAGGACGCCACGCCGCATCACCGAGCCCTGGCGCCTCGCCATGGTGGCCAAGCTCGAAACCCCTAATGCCAAAGCCCGCTACGCCCGTCGCAAGCAGACCGTCGAGCCCGTCTTCGGCACCATCAAGTCAGCCCTCGGCTTCACCCGCTTCCACCTCCGCGGCCTCGCCAAGGTCACCAGCGAGTGGACCCTCGTCGCCCTCGCCTACAACTGCCGCAGGCTCCACAACCTGCGGCTCGCAGCCTGATCGCGCCTCAACCCTCGGCCTGACACCAAGTGCAAATCCGACAGGCTGCTAGGGCGTTCGAAGACGTTTCTGAGAAATCAGCCTTCTTAGAGAGGCATTTATGCAGTCCCGCTGCGACCCGCCCAAACCACGCCAAAGCAGGCGATGCGGATGACGCGCTAACCTTCCCAGCGCTGCGCCGTTCGTTTGTCGTGAACCAGGGGGGATTTTGCCGTGCGTCTCAGACCTAAACGCAGCAGGAAGACGGCTCGCAAGCGCATTCGCTATGCGCGCAGGTCTGGCAGCCTTCAAAGGGGCCGCTAACTACACTCGAAACTAAGCGGCGCCGCGAAGTTGGGAAGTCGGAAAACCGGGTAAGGCACGCTTAATCTCACTTGGCTGCATACGCCCGATACAAGTTTTGAACAGGAACAATTTCTACCAGCATCCCTGCGTCATTGCATATATCGACATGAAAGTCGGCCAGATGCTTGCCGTCTTCCGACCACGCAAAAGCAACCTCACCAATTAGCGCGACAGCTTCAGACTTGGCTTCGGCTAAGCTTCTGAAAAGGCGCCCTGTTGTATCTTCAATACGAGTGAAGCCGGTATCGATATGAAGAAACATGCGCCGCATACTTTTGAGTCCCGCAACTTCATGCCGCTTCATAATAAAATTACATTTTTGTTTCATCAATATGGATGATTGGTAACGTTCATCCGTTACCGCTCGGGGTGGCACTCCAACAGCGCTAGCCCGCAAAATTCGTGAGGGCGGACGAGCGCTCTGAAATCGCTTCGGTTTCCTTGCTTCAGGGTTGTGCGGTCGCGCGTCGCCATGGCCGGCTTCGGGACCGGTGGTGAGGTGCGGATCGCGGGGCTGGCTGATTGCGGGTCGGAGGATGCGGCCGGGGCATTCGCCCCGGCACTCAGCAAGTCAGGCGTGGCATGCGCTCGAGGGCGAGGCGCAGGACAACCTTGTCCGGACAGGCGCTCGGCAGGTGCAGCATGAGGCGAAGCTGATTGGCGGTGGCGCGGCTGCACAACGTGCGGTCGGCGGCGAGGTGGCGACGCCAGGCCTTGATATGGTTCTCGGCCTGACCTCTCACACAGTAGAGTCCTTGTAGATCTGCCGCGGCGTGCCGCCGGCAAGGTTGGTGACCACGAAGCGCGTGTCGGTGCCCTGCGGTCCGGCCTCGACCCGGGCGATGATGCGCTCGACCCGGCTCCAGCTGCCGGCGCCGTCCAAGAACTCCTTGTAGCGGCGGAGCTTGTCGCTGCCCGGCATGGCGGCGCGCCGGGCGGCGGTGCTCTGCTCCAGCGCCGCGACGTGCCGACGGAGCGTGGTGGTGGAGGCGACGCCGAGCAGGAAGTCCAGCCGCTCGGCGCGGCAGAGGTCGAGCACCTCTGGGGCGCAGTAGTGGCTGTCAGCGCGGATCAGGATCTCGACCCGAGGCCAATGGCCGCGGATCTCGCGCACCAGCCGGCGCAGAAAAGCGCGGGCCTCGGCACCTGTCGGACGCCGGGCCGGGCGCAGCATGGCGGCCACGGGCCGGCCCTCGCCGTCGAACACCACGATGGGCTGGAAGCCATACTCGTCATAGTAGGCGTTGAAGAGCCGCAGTTGCTGCCCGCCGTGGACGGCATCGAAGGTGTCGTCGATGTCGAGCACGATGCGGCGGGGCACCTGCCGGAAGCTGGCGCAGTAGAGCCCCACCATGGCACGGGCCATGCGCAGCAGCGCCCGCACATCCGGCAGGTTCTCGAGCCGGGAGATGGTCGGCTGCGAGCAGAGCGGCGCGCCCTCGGGCAGCGTGTCGAGGGCGAGCTTGAAGACCGGATCGTGCCGCAGGCTGTCGGCGTCGTTGCCGTCCTCGTAGCCGGCCGCGATCATGAGCATGCGGAAGCGCAAGATGGCAGCGAGGCGGTGCCGGACCCGCTCCGGCGAGCGCGGGTCGTCGATGCAGGCTGCCAGCCGGTCGGCAATGCCGAGGCGGCGCTCGACCTCGCGCAAGGCCAGCAGGCCGCCGTCGAAGGAGAGTTGCCCGCCGTCGAAGCGGGCGATCAGGAGCTTGCCGCCAACCGATGACAGGCCGGGCAGCGGCGGGGTAGGTTCAACCGTGACGGGCATGGTCTCCGGACGCGGCTGGGTTTGAGTGTCGTAGCCAAATTCTACGTCCGCACAACGGCTTGCGCCATGCCCGTCAGCCCTCGCGCATAATCCGGGCTAGGAAGTCTGCCTGGGAGCCATGAACCCAGCGCCGCCGCTCCGGCAGGATGGAGGCGGCAGCCCAACAGACGCTAGGCGGCGGCCCTCGGCGCGACCTCGGCGCGGATGCGCGCACCGGCCTCCTGCTCTGCGACTTCCAGCTCATGGGTCTTTTGCAGGTTGAGCCAGAAGGCCGGCGTGGTGCCGAAGTGTCGGGCTAGGCGCAGCGCCGTCTCCGCCGTGATGGCACGCCGTCCGCCGAGGATCGCCGTGATGCGGTTGGCCGGCACGCGCAGCGCGAGGGCCAGCGCATGCGCCGACAGGCCCAGCGGCTCCAAGAACTCGTGCCGCAGCACCTCGCCGGGATGGACGGGGCTCAGGCGCTCGCCGCTGTCCACCTCGGCCAGGTCCACGCGACCGGCATCGAGGTCGCTGCGGGCAATAGGCCCTGTGGTCTTCCTGCGGGGCATCACGCGTGTCGTCATGGCGAGCCTCCTCAATGGTAGTCCACGATCTCGACCCCATGCGGCCCATCCTCGCGCCAGAGGAAGACCAGCCGCCACTGCCCATTGATCCGGACGGAATATTGACCGGCGCGGTCGCCGCGCAGGGCTTCCAACCGGTTGCCGGGCGGCACGCGCAGATCGTCCAGCCGCTCCGCCGCATCCAACATCGCCAGCTTACGGCGCGCCGCCTGGGCCAAGTCCGCGCCATGCTGCGGGGCAGACCACCCTGGAAGACGAGCGCGGTCGCCTTGTCGCCGAAGCTCCGGATCACGCCGATACGTAGCGCGTCATACGCGGAGCATCAAGCGTAATGTCTCCAGGCGACGGAGGCGTCTGCGGCACCTCGACGGCCCAAGCCGAGCTCATCCGCGCGCAGCAG
>NZ_KN676116.1:26302-46214 GCF_000802185.1 Belnapia sp. F-4-1
TTCCAATCCGTCGCCGATCTCGAGCAGGCCATCGCCCGCTACATCCGCGAGCACAACGCCACGTCGAGCCCATTCGTTTGGACCAAGCCCGCCGGTACCATCCTCGCCAAGCTCGACCGGCTGCCTGCATCATCCGAATGAGTCACTGCACTAGGCGCAGCGCCATCTCCGCCGTGATGGCACGCCGTCCGCCGAGGATCGCCGTGATGCGGTTGGCCGGCACGCGCAGCGCGAGGGCCAGCGCATGCGCCGACAGGCCCAGCGGCTCCAAGAACTCGTGCCGCAGCACCTCGCCGGGATGGACGGGGCTCAGGCGCTCGCCGCTGTCCACCTCGGCCAGGTCCACGCGACCGGCATCGAGGTCGCTGCGGGCAATAGGCCCTGTGGTCTTCCTGCGGGGCATCACGCGTGTCGTCATGGCGAGCCTCCTCAATGGTAGTCCACGATCTCGACCCCATGCGGCCCATCCTCGCGCCAGAGGAAGACCAGCCGCCACTGCCCATTGATCCGGACGGAATATTGACCGGCGCGGTCGCCGCGCAGGGCTTCCAACCGGTTGCCGGGCGGCACGCGCAGATCGTCCAGCCGCTCCGCCGCATCCAACATCGCCAGCTTACGGCGCGCCGCCTGGGCCAAGTCCGCGCCATGCTGCGGGGCAGACCACCCTGGAAGACGAGCGCGGTCGCCTTGTCGCCGAAGCTCCGGATCACGCCGATACGTAGCGCGTCATACGCGGAGCATCAAGCGTAATGTCTCCAGGCGACGGAGGCGTCTGCGGCACCTCGACGGCCCAAGCCGAGCTCATCCGCGCGCAGCAGAGTACCGATGGCGCCGGGATCATCGGGCTTTCCCGGTTCGCCTTGCAGGACGACCCGCTTTGCCGTCTTGGGGCCGAGAGAGGGGACTTGGCTTACTTTTGAGAGGAAGATCAGCGGCTTGACCCAAGGCGCCATGCGGGCGCCATAGCGACTACTCAGCGTCTTCTGCCGCCGTAGGACGGAGGCTAAGCGCTTGGCTTTCCGGTTGGTGCGCGGAAGCGCCTTGTTGCATCGGTCGCCGGCCTCGGTGGCTTTGGGTAGGGGTGAGGGCGGGGCGAGGCCCCTTCACCATGCAGGGCCACCCCTCATGCCGTTCAAATTGAAGGCCGTTCGGCGCCATCACATTCCGAAGCAGCGGCACCGAGTTACCAACTGGGCCGAGTACGATGCCGGCCTGCGGGCTCGCGGCAGCCTGACTGTCTGGTTCACGCCGGAGGCGGTGGAGGCCTGGAAGGCCGAGCCACGCACTGGCCGTGGCGGGCAGCCCTTGTATTCAGCCTTGGCAATCGCCACAGCCCTGACGCTGCGGGCCGTGTTCCGCCTGGCGCTGCGCCAAACCGAGGGCCTGATCGTCTCCGTCTTGCAACTGCTCGGCCTCGACTCACCAGTGCCGGACCATAGCACCTTGAGCCGCCGGGCCGAGGCGTTGGTGGTGCCGCGGCCAGAGGTAGGGAGCGCGCCGATACATCTGCTGGTGGACAGCACGGGGCTGAAGCTCTGTGGCTTGGGCGAGTGATTGGAGGAGAAGCACGGCAGCAAGCGGCGCCGAGCTTGGCGGGTGCTGCACCTCGCCACGGACGCCGACACGGGCCACATCGTTGCCTCGGCGGTGACCGGCAGGGATGCTGACGACGGCTCCCAGGTCGGTCTGCTGCTCGACGAAGTTGATGGCCCCGTGGCGTCATTCACCGGCGACGGTGTCTATGACCGCGACGACGTCTACACCGCGGTGGCGATCCGCCACCCTGAGGCCGCGGTCATCGTGCCGCCACGCGCGAATGCGGTGCCAAGTGAAGCCGCAGGGATCGCGCCGACGCAGCGTGATGCGCATCTACGATGTATCGCCGAGCGCGGCCGCACGGGCTGGCAGCGGATCTCGGGCTATGGCTGGCGTGCTCTGGTGGAGTCCGACATCGCGCGATGGAAACGCATCATCGGTGATGGCCTACGCTTCCAGACTGAGGGGTGTCAGGCGACCGAGGTGGTGATCGCCGCCAAAGTGCTGAACCGAATGCTGGAACTCGGACGCCCCGAGTATGTCCGCATCGCATGATGCGGAACACGGGTAGGGTTCAATACGCCCACTCCGTCGATCCATGCACCAAAGCGAGGGCGGGCACTCGTCCGCTGGTCCATCCAGGAAGTCCGTCGCATAGCTATCCGCCTCGCCCAACGGAAAATCCGGCCCTCCCGCATCATCGCATGGTCACTCTGGCGACGAGCACACCAAGCCACCGCACAGAAAGCCCACATCAAGCGAAGACCGAAAATGTAATGATAGTGTAATATTATCATTTAATCAACTTTTGCGTTCGACATTCATGGAAGCAGTAACTTCAATCGCCAGAGGATGCTTGATGCCTAATCGCCCTCTTCCCTCTCCGCTTGAGGTGGATGCCGGCTACTATTTTCAGCACTATCCCAATGCTGAAATCTCCGTCCTAAGCGCTGCGGAACATTATGCGACCTTCGGATGGCAAATCGGTCTTAACCCAAATGCTCTTTTCGATACACGCTACTACTTGGTGGCCAACCCGGACGTTGCGGCAGCGGGGATGAACCCCTTTGAGCATTTCGTGGAGTTCGGCATTCACGAAGGACGCAGCCCTTCGCCGATTTTCAATGCCGAATTCTACCTCTCTCAGAACGCCGATGTGCGTGCGGCCGTCGAGGCTGGCACGATCACCGCAACCGAGCATTTCGTGGAGTTCGGCATTCACGAAGGACGCAGCCCTTCGCCGATTTTCAATGCCGAATTCTACCTCTCTCAGAACGCCGATGTGCGTGCGGCCGTCGAGGCTGGCACGATCACCGCAACCGAGCACTTCCTGGAGTTCGGCATTCACGAAGGACGCAGCCCTTCGCCGGTCTTCAATGCCGAATTCTACCTCTCTCAGAACGCCGATGTGCGTGCGGCCGTCGAGGCTGGCACGATCACCGCAACCGAGCACTTCCTGGAGTTCGGCATTCACGAAGGACGCAGCCCTTCGCCGGTCTTCAATGCCGAATTCTACCTCTCTCAGAACGCCGATGTGCGTGCGGCCGTCGAGGCTGGCACGATCACCGCAACCGAGCACTTCCTGGAGTTCGGAATAGCAGAACAACGCTCTCCGGCCGCGGCTATCAACGTAACCGCTTACCTCGATGCGAACGCCGACGTCCGCGCTGCAGTCGAGGCCGGCACCATCGGTGCCCTCACGCATCTGCTGACCTCCGGTTTCAAGGAAGGCCGCGATCTCGGCAACGGCCTGCGCCTTTCTGACTTTGCTCACGACGCCACCTTCACCGCTGCCGTCGCCGCGGGCGACTCCGAGGCAGCGCTTACCCGGGTTGTGGCCGTGGCGCCCTTCTTCCCGAGCTTCATCGGACCCGCGGGATGGCAACCCGCGGCGGACACGGCGATCGTGACCGACTTCACCCCGTTGGACCGCGCCGTGCTTCGCGTGCCGGAGGGCGTGATCGTTCCCGAGGGCACGGTGCTGCCGCGGGCGTCCTTCCTTCCCAGCTTCACCGTGACCGTTAGCAACGGTGTACTCAGCTTCGGAGGAACGGCGACGGGCGAGATCGCCCTCACTCGGACCGAGGCCGGGACGACCTTCAGCCGCGAGGGCCAGTTCGTAACCATCCCCAGCCTCGATGACGCGAGCACGCTGACCCTGGGCGACGCCGATCTGAATGCGCCAGCATCGGCCCTGGACGGCAAGGCCGTCACGGGCACTGGCCAGGTCACACTGTCCGGCGTGCTCGCAACCACCAACCTGGCTGGCTTCTCCGCCGCGTTGCATGTGACCGCCTCCCTGATCGGCGATGCAGACATTTCCGGCACGGCCAGCTTTGCAGCGGTGGACCGTTTCGTCGTTGCGAACCATGCGACACTGACCTTGAAGGTCGGGCAGGCCGAGACTGTGGAGATCGCCGGCAGCTACGCCCTCAGGGACGGGGCCTCCGCTTTCGTTGTTGGTGGCGCGGTGCCCGGCGTGGTGGCGCATGCCGCCAGCGTGACGGTTGTCGGGGCCGTCCCACTGGCGGAGTTGACCACCCTGAAGTCTGCCTTCAGCGGAACGCTGACCTACGCTTCGGTCAGCGACACGGCAGCGAATCTGGTCTCCGATGCTGGCACCTACCTCAAGGACGGCACCGATATCACGGTCACCGATGCCGCCACGCTGGGGCAGCTTGCAATCATTGATGCCACCAACAACCAGGGTGCGTTGGAATACAACTCGGTCAGCGATACCGCGGCCCTGCTAGCGGCCAATGATGGCACCTACCTCCGTGCGGGGACGAACGTCGCCGTCACCGACGTGGCGACGATTGCACAGCTCGTGACCATCGACGCCTGGAACGGCACCGGCACGACAAGCAGCCCGCTGATCACCGACAGCTGGCAGCAGCTTCTGGGGGCGGACGCGTCCCGCTATCTGTCGAATGCCACAACGATCCATCTTACGGACTACAATCTCGGCGAGGTGACCACGGCGGAGGTGCAGCGCCTCCTCGGCATGGCTCATCTGGTTGATGCCGGGGGCAGTCCCGTCGAGCTTTCGGACCTGACCTATACCCTCAGGGACGCTCCGGTGAACCTGGCGGCATTCGGGACGGCCGACATCGTCACTCACGCGGACAGCATCACTGCCTCCGGCCCCGCCACGGTCAGCCAGGCAGTCACCATCTACGGCCGCGACGCCGGTGCGCTCTATGACGTGACCGACAGCGCAAGCTCCCTCGCCCGTCCGGACAGTGCCGCGGACGTTGCCATCCGCCATGCGGTGCATCTGGTGGCGACCAGTGCTGCGAATGCAGCCCAAGCCGACATCATTCACGCTCGGGATGGTGGCGGCGACGCGCGTTACGATATCCGGGACTACTTCCAGGCCGTCGACGGTCTGTCTTCCGGCGTCCGTGACGCGGCGGAGAACATCAACGTCACCGGGCGGCAGTCCGGTGTGATGAGCGTGGCGGATGCGGGCGCTGTCGTTGCCTATGGCAACAGCGGCACCACGACCATCGGCAACATCCAGGATACCGCGGCGAACGTGCACAGCTTTGTCTCGGCCAACCAGGAAACGACGGGACCGACGGCGCTGAACTACAGCTTCAGCATTTCCGACACCACGTCCGGCGTGCTGTCGCAGATCGGCGCCAACCATCTCGGTTTCATCACGGGCAATGCGGCGGCCGACGTCGGGGGCGATCAACAAGCTTCGAACATCACCGTCAGTGGTAGCTTCGGCGTGGCCGATGCGAAGGCGTTCTGGACGGCAGTGAGCGACGGGTTCAGTGGGAACGCGGCCACCACGTCACAGCGCACCTACTACGGCGTGCAGGGATCAGTCGCCAACTATGTCAACGAGGATGCTTCTGCAAACTGGGTGACTAAGGCCGACCATGTGCATCTGACGGATACGGCCGCCAATGTGCACGCCGCCCAGAATGGCTACGACCCCGGTCACTCGTACATCTTCTTACTGTTCAATGTCCGCAACAATGGCAGTGACAGCATGAACGTCACGGGTAACGCGGGCTATCAGAACATCCGGGGCTCCGGCGGCCGCGACGTGATCGACGGCGGAGCCGACGGGGACTCCCTCAATGGTGCCGGCGGCAACGACATCATCTACGGAGGAAGCGGCGGCGATAACCTCAACGGAGGCGATGGCAAGGACATAATCTACACCGGTGACACCGGGAACAACACGGCTTGGTCCTCGGCCATATACCGGGCTGCCAACATTGCCGCCGGCGGCCAGGGTGGCGACAACCTGTTCGGCAGCGAGGATTTTGACACCTTCATCTATCAGGGCTCGATCCGGTCGGCGCTGATTGGAGAGTCGGGCACCACTCAGTCCGTGCGCGACTACGTCACGAACTTCAGCCTGGGTGACAAAATTCAGTTCTCAGGCACGAGCGATGTTCAGTTCCTCGGCAATAGCTCCGCCAATGCAGCAGCTGTCGACGCGGGTGATCTCGGGCTGGCGATCCGTTACGAGAAGAACGTTCAGGTGTTGAACTACGACGGCAGCGACGTGGTCACAGCCAGCCGCATTCTGGTCGATGTTGCCAATGCAAATGGGCAGTTCGACGATGTCGCAGACATGCACATCGTCCTGGTCGGCAGCAACATCGACGTGAACTGGGACAGTGGTTCCCTGATCTACGGTGGCTGATGCCTGACGGCCGGGCGCGGAAATCCGCGCCCGGCCTTTCCGTTCGATCCGCCTCACTTGTCTTCTCTGTCTCGTCCGCCCTGTTGTGCCGATCAGCAAGACCTTGTTGCCTCGGTCGTCCGCCTGAGTGGCTTCGGGTAAGGTGAGGGTGGGGCGGGTTTCCCTCATCCTGCAGGGGTATCCCTCTTGCCGTTCAAAACGAACGCCGCTCGGCGCCATCACGTCCCAAAGCAGAAGCACCGGGTGACCAACTGGGCCGAGTACGACGCCGGCCTGCGGGCCCGCGGCAGCCTCACCGTCTGGTTCACGCCGGAGGTGGTTGAGGCCTGGAAAGCCGGGCCGCGCACCGGCCGGGGCGGGCAGCCCCGCCGTGTTGCATGGGTCAGCGGTGTAGACATGCTGGTTCCTACCGATATTTGGATTACGCGATGCGGACGTACTCCGGCCGTCCGAGCTCGAGCATATGGTTCAGCACCTTCGCAGCGATGGCCACCTCGGTCGCTTGCCGTCGGTCCGTCTGGAGCGTAGCCCGTCAGCGATGACGCGCTTCCGTCTCGAGACGTCGGCCTCTACCAGAGCACGCCAGTTGTACCCCAAGGCCCTCTGCCAACCCATGCGGCCTCGCTCGACAATACATCGGAGATGCGCGTCCCGCTGCGTCGGCGCTGACCGCGCAGCTTCACTCGGCACAGCGCTGGCGCGTGTTGGTACGACCACGGCCGCGTCCGGGTAGCGTGCCGCGACCTCGGCGTAGACGTCGTCCCGATCGTAGGCACCGTCGCCGGTGAAGGACGCCACGGAACCATCGACCTGCTCAAGCAGGGGACCGACCTGCGAGCCGTCATCGGCCTCTCTGCCAGCTAGCACGGTTCTGTCAGCGCTCACGCCAAACCTAACGATGTGAGATGCTGGCCGGTTCCGGTCATGCCGCGTCGAGAATAGCGAGCGCAGTGATGGCACGGCGGTGGAGAAGTAGGCGACGACGTTTGGCTGAGACAGACTGATTGTGACGGGTCTGGAGGCGCAGAAAGTTGCGGAGCTCGTCGAAGCTTCGACAGAATCGCCTCGCTAAATCGAAACTCTTGAAGCTACGCATACACCGTATGCGGCCTTTCACGCCCCGGTGATCTTGTTCAAGTCTGTTATTTTTGTAGGCGCTGTTGCGGTGGACAACCCGCTGGCCGAGCGTTGATCGGATGGCTCGTGGGTAGGAGCCGTGACCGTCCGTGGTGATCTGATCGGGGACCTGACCGGTGACCGACTTTGCCGAGCGGAAGAAGGCCCGCGCCGCTGCCAAGTCCCGGTGCTCGCTCAGCATGGTGTCGACAAGGTTGCCGTCGCGGTCAATGGCTCGGTACAGATACGCCCACCGGCCGCCAACCTTCAGGTAGGTTTCATCCACGTGCCAGCGTCGGCCACGGGCGCCGCCCTTGCCGTGCCGGCGTCGACGGAGCTCATCGGTCAGCACCGGTGCGAGCTTCGCCTCCCAATCACGGACGGCTTCGTGGCTGAAGATGAAGCCGCGCTGGAGAAACATCTCGGCCAAGTCGCGCAGGGTCAGCCGGTAACGCAGGCGCCATAGCACCACGAGGGCAATCATATCCGACGGGTACTGGGTGTGGTTCAGCACGCCTCCGCTGCGCTCATTGTACTGCTGGCCACAGTTTCGGCAGCGGAACCGGCGATAGCCCCGGGCGGTGCGCTCCGGCCGCTCCGTCACAGCAGCGGAGCCGCAGGCCACGCAGTCCATTCTCGGATCCCACTCCGCTGACCCAGAAGCCTACCAGCCCGGCGCCAGCCCGCCAAACGACCCTACTGGCGCGAGATCTGACAGAACCCCGACGACGTGCGGCGCTTACCAGTTTCCCGACGCAGCTTCCTTCAGCACCAGCTTCTCAAGCGTCAGGTCCGCCACCGCTTTGCGAAGCCTGCCGTTCTTCTGCTCCAGTTGCTTCAGGCGTTTCACCTGGTCCAGCTTCAGACCGCCGTACTCGCTCCGCCACCGATAGTAGCTTTGCTCAGTCACCCCGATCGTGCGCACCGCTTCGGACGCCGTCTTGCCCTGCGCCAGCAACACCTCGACTTGCCGCAGCTTGGCCACGATCTCCTCCGGCTTGTGATGCTTCCTTGCCATCTCAAACCCTCCGCGGCTCGCCGGCATCACATTACCGGCGGATCGCTTCTAGGGGGTCAGGTCAAACAAGCGAAGTTACGTCATGCGACTTATGCCGGGCCTCACATGCGGTAAGCTCCGTTGGGGGCAGGTTAGCTCCACTGCCCGCTGCTCGCGTCTGCCCAGCAGCGCTACAGCTGCATCTGACCCTGAGCGGACTTTGCTGGCCAAGCACCGGCTCAAGACGCAGAGCCGGTTTCCGATGGCTCGGTGGCCTTGCCCCGCCTTCACGGACAGCGTTACGCGACTGAAGCAGCCGCATGGAACGCCGCGACCTTCTGCTCTGGTGTGAGATAGCCCAGAGCCGAATGCAAGCGGCGTCGGTTGTACCAGCCTTCCAAGAACAGGAACACATCAGCAGTAGCTTCATCGCGCGTCAGGTAGTCGCACTGTTCGACGAGTTCGCCTTTCAGCGTGGCATAGAAGCTCTCCATTGGCGCATTGTCCCAGCAATCTCCCTTGCGGCTCATGGAGCAGAGCATGCCGTGCTGCTGCAATCGCTTGCGGTACTCGTAAGCTGCGAATTGCACCCCACGATCCGAGTGATGGGTCAGGCCGGGTGCAGGGCGCTGACGCGCAATGGCCATGTCGAGCGCGGCGAGCGCGAGCTCGTGGCCGAGATGGTCGGTCATAGCCCAGCCCACGACGCGGCGGGAGAACAGGTCGAGCACCACGGCCAGGTACAACCAGCCTTCAGCAGTCCAGATATACGTCAAATCAGCCAGCCAGACCCGATCCGGCGCGCTGGCAGTGAAATCGCGCCCGAGCAGGTTCGGCGCCACCGGATAGGCATGCGCGCTGTCGGTGGTGCGGCGGAACCGCCGCCGGCGCCTGGCCGACAGGCCCATGCCGCGCATCAGGCGCACCACCCGCTTGCGGCCAACCCGCCGGCCATGGCTGCGCAGGGTGGCATGCACGCGCGGGCTACCGTAGCGACCCCGGCTGGCTCGTGCGCGGTGCGGATCTCGGCCGCCACCGCCCGGTCCTCGGCCGCCCGCGCACTCTCCGGCCGGCTGGCCCAGGCGTAGTAGCCACTCCGGCTCACCCCCAGCACCTCGCACATGATCTGGATGGGGAAGTCGGCGACATGCTCGCGGATGAAGGCATAGCTCATCTCCGGCCCGTCGCCCGGCCGAAGATGAGCGCAGCTTTTCCCAAAATGTCGCGCTCCATCCGGACCCGATCGAGCTCACGTCGCAGCCGCCCGATCTCCGCCGCCTGGTCGGCCGGGCTCGGGCCCACGCGGCGCGCCGGCGCAGCCTGCTCTTTGGGGGGCGTCGGCGCCGGCGCGCCGCTCTCTGTCGCTGTGCGGCCCTCTGCCCAGCGCAGCCAAGTCCGTACCAGCCGGTCCGGCAAGCCAAGCTCGGCCGCCACCGCCGAAACCGAGCGGCCACCACGGATTGCGGCCACCGCTTCGAGCTTGAACGCCTCCGGAAACAACCGACGCTGTTTGTTGCTCTCCGCCATCGACACCTCTCAGGCCCTTCAGCCTATCTGGGGTGTCCGTGAGAGCGGGGCAGGGCCAAGGCGCTTCTGCATAGCGTCCAGCACGCCCTCGTGCTCCCAGCGAGTGACTCGACGCATCTTGGCCGGCGTGCACTGGGCCTTGATCGGACATTCCGGGCACTTGGTAGTCCAGTAGTGCCGCAACGTCATCCCGTTCTCGTCGACGCGGTTGAACCACCACTTCATGGTCTCGCCGGCAGGACACCGGTAGGCGTCCTGCCCCGGCACGTAGACGAAATCCTGCTTGCCGAACCGGCCATCCGCCTTGGCGCCCGAGGTGTATGGCTTGGGCACGTAGGTCACCATCCCGGCCTCCTCGCAGGCGACGATCTGGCGGCCGGCGAAGTAGCCACGGTCGGCCAGCACGGTCAGCGTCGTCCGGCCCGTCGCCTCCTGGGCCTGCAGGCCCATGGGAGCGAGCTGGGCGCGGTCGCTGGTGGCGTTGGTGACCTCGTGCGCCACGATCAGATGGTGCGTCGTGTCCACGGCCGCCTGCACGTTGTAGCCAACCACGGTGGTGCCACGGCCCGACGTCGTCATGGCGCGGGCGTCAGGGTCGGTCAGTGAGACCTGGCCGTCCGGCGCGGCCGCGACCACCACCTCCATCTCGCGCAGGTGCCGCATCTGCTCGCGCAGCCGGTCCAGCTTCTCCCGCAAGCGCCGGACTTTGGCGGTGGGCACGCCGGGGTCGTGCCGGTCGGCGGTGTCGAGCGCCGCCATGTAGCGGGCGACGCTGGCCTCCACCTGCTCCATCCGCCGCTGGATGACGGACTGGCTGTAGGTCTTGTCGCGGGCGTTCACCGCCTTGAACTTGCTCCCGTCGATCGCGACCAGGCTGTCGGAGAACAGGTCGAGCTTACGGCACAGCAGGACGAAGTGGCGGCAGGTTGCCTTGATGGCCGGGCCATTGTCCCGGCGGAAATCGGCGATGGTCTTGAAGTCCGGTGCAAGACGGCCAGTGAGCCACAGCACCTCGAGGTTGCGCTGCGCCTCGCGCTCCAGACGACGGCTGGAGGGCACGCGGTTTAGGTAGCCGTAGAGGTAGAGCTTGAGCAGCATGGCAGGATGGTAGGCAGGGCGGCCGGTGTCGGCGGGCGTGGCGCGGCCGAAGCCCAGCTCGGCAAGATCCAACTCGTCCACGAACGCGTCGACCACCCGCACCGGGTTGTCCTCGCCCACGTAGTCGTCGACGCTCTCGGGCAGCAGAAAGCTCTGGCTCCGGTTCCAGCCCTCGACGTAGCGTCCCATGCTCTCGATCCCGCGCTTTCTGCCGCCCAGAATCGACCAGCGGCATCACTTCGGACAAGAGTTTATCGTGTGGTTCATGGCCCCGACCCACGCTCTACACATCCGTCACACCCCTACTTCGGACGATCTGTCGAGGGTTGCCCGCCTGTGGGCGCAGCTCGGGTGGGGGCAGGATGACGAGGATGGGCGACGGCGTGTCGGTCTGGCCTTTGCGGGTTCCGCCTGGATCGCTTTGGCTGATTGGGAAGGGGAGTTCGCGGGATACGCACGCGCACTGAGCGATGGAGTGCTGGTCACCTACCTTGTCGAGGTAGCGGTAGCGCCGAGTTTCCGACGCAGAGGTGTAGGGGGCGCCCTCATCCAGTCCTGCTTGGACGCCTTCCAACATACGGCTGTCTACGCGGATGCGGCGCCGGAGATCATCGGATTGAACACCCGATACGGTCTCCTCCCACGTCCATCACATCTGACGGCTTGTACACGCGGTCCTCGAACGGTCGCAGCAACCTGATCAGCCGTCTTTCCACACACCCTCGGTGGGAAGCGGACCAAAGTGGGCCGGGCATGGCGCCGTATTCTGGTAGGCTGCCTGATGCCCTATGCCGTGACACTCCCGCTTGAAGCCGAGGCCGCCGCCTGGATGCGGCAGATGTGGTGCGCGCTAGGTGTGCAGTCCCGGGGTGTGGTGGTGCGTTCTCTCGTGACCAGGAGGACGCCCTTTGGCAGCAGGTCCTCACGGCTCAGCCCGAACGACGCCGCGAGTTCGAGCCAAACTCCAAGCGGCGCAAGCGTCGACCCGCGCCCTCGCCGCCCAATACGGCCTGAACCCTAAAACCGTCGCCAAGTGGCGCGCCCGGCAGATTACCGCTGACGCTCCCATGGGGCCACGTCAGCCTCGTAGCTCCGTACTGACGGAGGCCGAGGAGGCCATCGTCGTCGAGTTCCGGCGCCGTGCCCTGCTGCCGCTCGATGACGTCATGGGCAGCCTGCGCGACGCCATTCCGAAGCTCAGCCGCAGCGCGCTCCATCGCTGTCTGGAGCGCCACGGCATTTCCCGCCTGCCGCGTGACGAAGAGGCAGCCTCCAAGCGCAAGCGTTTCGCCGAGACCACAATCGGCTATGTCCATATCGACATCTGCGAGCTGCGCCTGGCCGAGGGCAAGCTCTTCATGTTTCTTGCCATCGACCGGGTCTCGAAGTTCACCCACGTCGCTTTCCTGCCGGCCGCGACCAAGCTGAACGGTGCCGCCTTTCTCTGCGAGGTCGTGGCCACCTTCCCTTATGCTATCCACACCGTGCTCACCGACAACGGCATGGCCTTCGCCGACCTGCCGAAGTACCGCGATGGGCCTACCGCCCAGTGGATGAGCCACATCTTCGACCGCGTCTGCCGCGAGCACGGCATCAAGCACAAGCTCACCAAGCCCTATCATCCTTGGACCAATGGCCAAGCCGAGCGGATGAACCGCACCGTCAAAGAGGCCACCATCAAGGCCTTCCACTACCCTGACCTCGATGCTCTCAGGGTCCACGTCTTGGCCTTCGTCCAAGCCTACAACTTCGCCAAGCACCTCAAGGCTCTGCGATGGCGAACACCTTTCCAGGCCATCTGTGATGCCTCGACCAAGGATCAGTCGGGCTTCAAAATCAACCCGCACCACCTCATCCCGGGACCACACAGATTGCCCGCCCCGACCAGTGCGCGGCTCAGCCTTCCAGGCTTCGACTGCCTTCGGCGTGAACCAGACCGTGAGGCTGCCGCGGGCGCGCAGGCCCGCATCGTACTCGGCCCAGTTGTTGACCCGGTGCTTTTGCTTGGGGATGTGTTGGCGCCGAGCGGCATTCGCTTTGAAAGGCAAGAGGGCTGCTCCTGCAGGGTGGAGGGGAGGGGACGCCCCCCGGTCTCACCTACCCGCAGTCACCCAAGCCGGCGACCGATGCAACAAGGCGGCCTGGATACTCTCACAATAGAGCCAGATGGCATGGTGGATGACCTCGGCTGGGAAGCGGTAGCCGGGGTAGGTGGTGGGCTCGATCGACATTCGACCATCTTAGCTCAACCAGTTCATTCCACCCAGCGCTCAGCTACGTGACAATGCCCCCTGGCCCCATCCTACCCTGGCAATGTCAGTCGAGCCCATCCGTGCACCACACTCCTCGGTTCCTGGAAACCCTCCGTTTCGTGGCAGGGCTGGGGGCCCTCGCGGCCGCGGGGTGGCAACTGAACCTCGCCGTCGTATGGTTTTTCTAAGTGGACATGCGTATCACTGGTGTCAGCGACTTGGCTGGATTGCAGTGCTGTGAGGGTGAAGAGCGGCCGGCAGAAGACGCACTCGGCGGTGCTCTGCCTTTACAGCCAACAGTAGATCGGAAATTTAGCACTATGAAGCGCAGCCTTGCCAGGACGATGGAAATGACAAGCGCCACTCGTCCCATTGGCCGCGCGATGGCGCTGCTCGCCGTGTTAATGCTGCTCTGGGGCACAAACTGGCCGCTGTTCCACATCGTCTTGCAGGAACTTCCGCTTTGGACTTTCCGTGCGATTACCACAGGCTTCGCGGCGATCCTGTTGGTGAGGCATTGTCAACTTGCGCTAAACCGAAACGGAATTTCGCAACACTGGCTATCTGACAGGCCGCGTCTCAACTGCCGCATTGCGCGTTTTGCCACCCCGACGATGGAAAATTGTGGTCATTTCGGATGACGTTCGCCAAGTTGACAATGCCCTGCTGCGCGCGGATGAGCTCGGCTTGGGCCGTCGAGGTGCCGCAGACGCCTCCGTCGCCTGGAGACATTACGCTTGATGCTCCGCGTATGACGCGCTACGTATCGGCGTGATCCGGAGCTTCGGCGACAAGGCGACCGCGCTCGTCTTCCAGGGTGGTCTGCCCCGCAGCATGGCGCGGACTTGGCCCAGGCGGCGCGCCGTAAGCTGGCGATGTTGGATGCGGCGGAGCGGCTGGACGATCTGCGCGTGCCGCCCGGCAACCGGTTGGAAGCCCTGCGCGGCGACCGCGCCGGTCAATATTCCGTCCGGATCAATGGGCAGTGGCGGCTGGTCTTCCTCTGGCGCGAGGATGGGCCGCATGGGGTCGAGATCGTGGACTACCATTGAGGAGGCTCGCCATGACGACACGCGTGATGCCCCGCAGGAAGACCACAGGGCCTATTGCCCGCAGCGACCTCGATGCCGGTCGCGTGGACCTGGCCGAGGTGGACAGCGGCGAGCGCCTGAGCCCCGTCCATCCCGGCGAGGTGCTGCGGCACGAGTTCTTGGAGCCGCTGGGCCTGTCGGCGCATGCGCTGGCCCTCGCGCTGCGCGTGCCGGCCAACCGCATCACGGCGATCCTCGGCGGACGGCGTGCCATCACGGCGGAGATGGCGCTGCGCCTAGTGCAGTGACTCATTCGGATGATGCAGGCAGCCGGTCGAGCTTGGCGAGGATGGTACCGGCGGGCTTGGTCCAAACGAATGGGCTCGACGTGGCGTTGTGCTCGCGGATGTAGCGGGCGATGGCCTGCTCGAGATCGGCGACGGATTGGAATACGCCTTGTCGCAGGCGCCTTCGGCTCAACGCTGAGAAGAAGCCCTCGACGGCATTGATCCAGGAGGCTGAGGTTGGCGTGAAATGGAACACCCACCGAGGGTGCCGCTCCAGCCAGGCGCGGACCTTGGGATGCTTGTGGGTGGCGTAGTTGTCGGCGATGGCGTGGATCAGCTTACCCGCGGGCACGGCGCGTTCCACGGCGTTAAGGAAGCGGACGAACTCCTGGTGCCGGTGCTGTGGCATGCAGCGGCCCAGCACGGTGCCATCCTGGACATTGAGCGCGGCGAACAGGGTGGTGACGCCGTTGCGTTTGTAGTCGTGGGTCATGGTGCCGCATTTGCCGGGCTTGAGGGGTAGGCCAGGCTGGGTACGGTCAAGCGCCTGGATCTGCGACTTCTCATCAATGGACAGCACCACGGTGTGCATCGGCGGATCCATGGTGAGGCCGACGATGTCCTCGACCTTCTCGGCGAAAGCCGGATCGTTGGAGCGCTTGAAGCTGCGCAGGCGGTGCGGCTGCAGCCGGTGGGTATCCCAGATGCGCTGCACTGAGCGCAGGCTGATGCCGCTGGCCTGCGCCATCGCCCGGCCGGTCCAGTGCGTGGCCTGACCCTGCGGCTCCGAGCAGGTGAGCGCCAGCACCTTCGCCACGGTTGCGGTCGGCACCGGCGCCCTGCCAGGTGGGCGGGTCTTGTCGCGCAGCAGGCCGTCCACACCGGCCAACGCGTAGCGCGCCTGCCAGCGCCATACCGCCGGTCGGCTTGCCGCAGCCTGACGGGCAATCTCAGCAACGGAGAGCCGGTCGGCGGACAGCAGGATGATCCGAGCACGTTGGACGTGCTTCTGCGGGCGGTTCCGGTCAGAGGTGATCGCCGCCAGTCGCGCACGATCACCAGCGTCGACAATGACGCATACTTCCTGGGCCATCTGCCCAGCTTGGCATGCCTCAGTAGGCGCGTGAATCGTCCGTCTGTGTCACTGCACTAGCTGAAAGGTAGCAGGAAGCGTTGACCGAAATGGCCCGGTCTTTGGCGTCGACTTCGCCAAGTTTAACTGAAAACAGATGGCAATGGACAGGATCTCAGGCTTAGGCTCGGCGCGTCGTCATGCGCCGTGGCAACGAGGTTCTAACCGTGTTCGGAGCCATGATCACATTTGCTACGCTGGGAGTCGCCTCAGGCGCTCTGTTGGCATGGTCCGATGATGTTCAGCCCGCCTCCTGGGCTGAGGAGGCAGCACTGGTCCTGCTGGACCTGCTGCTCGGCGTCGGACTGTGGTGGGGAATCTCTGGCTTCACACTGATGCTGCATACCTTGGCCGTCGGAGGCGACGGCGTGGAGCGCTATGGTGCGATCTCATCCCTGCGTTCGCGCTCCAAAGCTTGGCGCTGCGTTGCCAATGCCACCCATCCAGGCTTGTGGTTGCCGCTGGGGTTATTATTGACGTTCTGGGCTACATAGCAGGCAAGCATCACCATCTGCATTCGCAGGGGACTGCTGGATTGCTATAATCGCAGTGCTGTACGCCAACGCCCCAACGCACGCCCTCAGCAACTTAGTCGTCAAATGCACTGGATAGCCGTTGCCGCCGGTGCCGAAAGCCAGTTCGTTTGGCCAGGTGCGCGCCGGGGCCATCAAATCGGCCAGGGCTTTCAGGTGGTCGCTGGAATGGGTGACAAAGGCGAAGCCCGCCACGCTGAACTGCGCGATCAAGGTCAGGTTCTCAATGGCTTGCCCGGTGTGCGATATAGAGGGAGGCGTTTATGATGTGATTGTTCGCCATGATCAACGTTGTGTCGTCGTCGACCGCGCTCTGCGTTATCAGGCCGAAGACGATGTTGCCACCCGCGCGGGGGCAACTATCGACCAGCACCGATCGCCCGCCGAGGCGTCCATCCGCTGTCCGCCGGCGCTCCTGACCCAGGGGAGGAAGCGGCCCAAGGTGCTCAGGGGGGAGGTGGGTTCGCAGCATTTCCCACGCGCGCAGGGAGGCTGCGAACCAGTGGGGAGCGCCGCGGTCGCGCCAACCATCCACTAGACGGCAGGCTTGGCTGTGGCGCCTGCATAACCAAGCTGACTTGGTCGGATAGCTCGAATTCAAATTTGAATCGGCCGCACCCGGTGGTAGGTGCCGGCTCAACCAGCATTCCTTGGCCGCTCAACGACGGTCAAGCCATTGGGGGAGGGGGTATGCCGCGGATCCCGCGCGAGGAGCATGCGACGATTGTCCGCCGGGTCGACCTCGAGGGGCAGAAGGTGGCCGAGGTCGCCGCCGCCTATGGCTGCACCCCCGCCAACATCTACGCCATTCTGACCAAGATCCGCCGCCAGGGGGCTGGAGACACCAGCGCGGCCGCGCCTCCTCAGGATCACGCCAAGGTGGAGGCGGAGGCCGATCCTTTGCCGCCAGCCATGCCCGGCACTTCGGCCGACCTATTTGATGCCTTGCCGCCGACGCCGGTCGACCCGGTCCCACCACCCCCGCCGGCCTCCACGGCGCTGGGTCTGCGACCGGCCGAGCCAAGCGCGCCACCGCCCGCCGCATCTCGCGTACCTGACCCGCAAGGCCCACCGCCGAGGCCGCCTGCTCCCGCCCGCACCGGACGCGGTGGGGCCGCAGCAAAGCCGGCGGCGCCAGCATCACCGCCACGGGTGGGCAAGACCGGGTATGCCCTGTTGATGCGAAGCAGCGATGGCGAGGAGGCGGTGCACCCCTTCCGCTCGCTCGACGAATTGCTGTCCGCTGCCAAGCCCATTCTGCGGACCGCCGCGCGCAGCCCCGAGCCGGTCTGGTTTTCGATCCAACAAGTCGACCTCGATGCCCTGGGAGACGACACATGACGGCGCGGCGGCGAACAGCCTGATCAGGCTCTTGGACCCCAGAACGTAGCCTCCTGCCTGTTGCCTTGGGGCTGTGCCGCATGCGCGCGATGGGCTTGGAGGATGGGGCTGCCACCGACCTCCTGGAGGCCAAGGGGAGTGGGTTGGGCGCGGAGGTACGCAGGGGGTACGCAGCATTTCCTTCGCGCGCGGGGAGGGTGCGTACCGCCCTGTTTCATTACGATTTTGAAATTAGATCGCACCATCCCCATCTGTGGTGGACGAGAGGCATGACCCTGACGGCGCCCTCGCTCCCCTGATGGCATAGCGCCGCTTTCAAACTCGCGGGTCGAGCACAAGCCGGTCGCTTGCCGGACCGCCCCAGCGCATCCCAACGGGTGCCCCATGGCTGGTCCGCGTCGTCCCCGACCGAGCTCAGGGTTGGGTCTTCTGTCTCTCGGCTACCCTTGTCCCGCATCTGGGCAGGCCTCCAGGGCGTCACCTCGACGTCCCTGGCTGCCCGGCACCGCGCATCCGGCACTGAGCCGGCCGCTTCTGCAAACCCTATCCCTGCCAGCGGTGGCAGGGCGATGCCGGCCTAAGGGTCGAGCCTGACCACGTCCACCATCACCGTGGGGCGCCAGCCCGACATCCGCCTCGGCGGTACGCCGGGCTGTGCCGCCCCTCCCCAACCGGTCTCGGCAGCTCCGAGCCGACCGCAGCGGACCCTTGAGCAAGGCCGAAACCCTGTTGGAGATCACCATGACCCCCATCAGCATCCTCAGCTACCATGGCAAACCCATCCGCCTCCGCGGCACCATGCTGAACCTGACCGACATGTGGCGGGCGGCAGGCTGCCCGGAGTACCGGCGCCCCAACCACTGGCTGGTCCTCGAGGAGACCACGCGCTTTCGCACCCACGCCCAGACGCACTGGACCGACCCCGATGGGGAGGCCAGCCAAAATATCATCCAGGATGATATTATCCGCCTCGACCCCGATGGCTTCGTTGCCACCGCCCGCGGCCGCCACGGCGGCACCTGGGCGCACTGGCAGCTTGCCCTGGCCTATGCCCGCTACCTCTCGCCCGAGTTCCACCTCTGGTGCAACACCGTCGTCCGTGCCGCCCTGGTGTGGCACGGCGGCCGATCCACGGCGGACCACGATCCGCTGCGACAGCACCTGGTGTAGTGCGCCCGGTTGTTGAGACAGCTGACTGCGCTGTTCAGGCGGCCAAGGGTAGATGGGTAGGTAGGCACTGAGCAAGGCCGCGTTGCTCGGCGCGGATCTGATTCGGGGTGCAGTAGCCGTGCATGGCGACGAGCCAGGTGGCGTTGTAGTGGGCAACGAAGTCCTGCAGCCCGCGGCGCAGCTCTTCGATGGTGTCGAAGGTGTGCACCCAGAGGAAGTTCTCTTTCAAGGTACGGATAAAGCGCTCGGCGACGCCGTTGCCCTCGGGCTGGCGGACGAAGGAGGGCGAGCTCTCGATGCCGAGGAAGGCGATCTCGTCCTGCAAGTCGCCGGACATGTAGTTGGAGCCATGGTCGTGGCGCAGAGCGAGACCCTTGGCTGCGTTCTTTTCGATGCGGCCGAAGTGGCGCAGGACACCCTGCCGGATCGGCTCGAGTGCCTCGAAGCGGTTGCCGGAGCGCGCGGCATGGTTGCCGACGCACTCGCCGGAGCAGTGGTCGACAGCGACGAACACCCGAGCCCGGCCCTCCTTTACGGTCACGGTTTCGGTCATGTCGGTCCCCCACATTGCATCCACGGCGGTGGTGGTGATCGTGCCGTCATGGGCGCGCTGCTCGGGACGGCCGACGCGGTGTGGCGCGAGCAGGCCGTGCTGGCCCATGAGGCGCCGGACCCGGCGAGCCGAGGTGCGGATGCCGGCATGGCGCAGCCGGGCCCAGATCTTGCGGTAGCCCTCACCATGCAGGCGCGAGCCAAGGATCTGGGCGCGGATGTGCTCGAGCAACGCGGCATCGGAGCAGGCACCTACCGGGCCCCGGCGTGTTGGCCCGGCCGGCGCCGTGGGGTCGGGCGCCGCACGGTGGCGGTAGACCGTGGCACGGGAGAGCCGCCAGACCCGGGCGACCCGGGCCAGGCCGTAGGCGCGGTCTGTGGCCGGCGAGACAGCCTGGCTCATCGCCTCGACCTCCGTCGGCCCAAAGGGCGCCCGCCCTCCAGAGCCGCAATCTTCTGCTCCAGCAGCTCGTTGGCCATGGTGACCTCGCCGAGCTTGGCCTTAAGCCGGAGCAACTCCTCATCGCGGCTGTCGCGCTCGCGCTCCTTCATCGCCGCCTCCGCCCCGACCAGGGCGCGGTCGCGCCACTCGCTCAGACGAGCGACGGTAACGTTGAGGTCCCGGGCTACGGTCTCCAGCGGCTCGCCGCGTAGCAGCCGGGTGACGGCAG
>NZ_KN676116.1:46224-80700 GCF_000802185.1 Belnapia sp. F-4-1
ACGATTTTGAAATTAGATCGCACCATCCCCATCTGTGGTGGACGAGAGGCATGACCCTGACGGCGCCCTCGCTCCCCTGATGGCATAGCGCCGCTTTCAAACTCGCGGGTCGAGCACAAGCCGGTCGCTTGCCGGACCGCCCCAGCGCATCCCAACGGGTGCCCCATGGCTGGTCCGCGTCGTCCCCGACCGAGCTCAGGGTTGGGTCTTCTGTCTCTCGGCTACCCTTGTCCCGCATCTGGGCAGGCCTCCAGGGCGTCACCTCGACGTCCCTGGCTGCCCGGCACCGCGCATCCGGCACTGAGCCGGCCGCTTCTGCAAACCCTATCCCTGCCAGCGGTGGCAGGGCGATGCCGGCCTAAGGGTCGAGCCTGACCACGTCCACCATCACCGTGGGGCGCCAGCCCGACATCCGCCTCGGCGGTACGCCGGGCTGTGCCGCCCCTCCCCAACCGGTCTCGGCAGCTCCGAGCCGACCGCAGCGGACCCTTGAGCAAGGCCGAAACCCTGTTGGAGATCACCATGACCCCCATCAGCATCCTCAGCTACCATGGCAAACCCATCCGCCTCCGCGGCACCATGCTGAACCTGACCGACATGTGGCGGGCGGCAGGCTGCCCGGAGTACCGGCGCCCCAACCACTGGCTGGTCCTCGAGGAGACCACGCGCTTTCGCACCCACGCCCAGACGCACTGGACCGACCCCGATGGGGAGGCCAGCCAAAATATCATCCAGGATGATATTATCCGCCTCGACCCCGATGGCTTCGTTGCCACCGCCCGCGGCCGCCACGGCGGCACCTGGGCGCACTGGCAGCTTGCCCTGGCCTATGCCCGCTACCTCTCGCCCGAGTTCCACCTCTGGTGCAACACCGTCGTCCGTGCCGCCCTGGTGTGGCACGGCGGCCGATCCACGGCGGACCACGATCCGCTGCGACAGCACCTGGTGTAGTGCGCCCGGTTGTTGAGACAGCTGACTGCGCTGTTCAGGCGGCCAAGGGTAGATGGGTAGGTAGGCACTGAGCAAGGCCGCGTTGCTCGGCGCGGATCTGATTCGGGGTGCAGTAGCCGTGCATGGCGACGAGCCAGGTGGCGTTGTAGTGGGCAACGAAGTCCTGCAGCCCGCGGCGCAGCTCTTCGATGGTGTCGAAGGTGTGCACCCAGAGGAAGTTCTCTTTCAAGGTACGGATAAAGCGCTCGGCGACGCCGTTGCCCTCGGGCTGGCGGACGAAGGAGGGCGAGCTCTCGATGCCGAGGAAGGCGATCTCGTCCTGCAAGTCGCCGGACATGTAGTTGGAGCCATGGTCGTGGCGCAGAGCGAGACCCTTGGCTGCGTTCTTTTCGATGCGGCCGAAGTGGCGCAGGACACCCTGCCGGATCGGCTCGAGTGCCTCGAAGCGGTTGCCGGAGCGCGCGGCATGGTTGCCGACGCACTCGCCGGAGCAGTGGTCGACAGCGACGAACACCCGAGCCCGGCCCTCCTTTACGGTCACGGTTTCGGTCATGTCGGTCCCCCACATTGCATCCACGGCGGTGGTGGTGATCGTGCCGTCATGGGCGCGCTGCTCGGGACGGCCGACGCGGTGTGGCGCGAGCAGGCCGTGCTGGCCCATGAGGCGCCGGACCCGGCGAGCCGAGGTGCGGATGCCGGCATGGCGCAGCCGGGCCCAGATCTTGCGGTAGCCCTCACCATGCAGGCGCGAGCCAAGGATCTGGGCGCGGATGTGCTCGAGCAACGCGGCATCGGAGCAGGCACCTACCGGGCCCCGGCGTGTTGGCCCGGCCGGCGCCGTGGGGTCGGGCGCCGCACGGTGGCGGTAGACCGTGGCACGGGAGAGCCGCCAGACCCGGGCGACCCGGGCCAGGCCGTAGGCGCGGTCTGTGGCCGGCGAGACAGCCTGGCTCATCGCCTCGACCTCCGTCGGCCCAAAGGGCGCCCGCCCTCCAGAGCCGCAATCTTCTGCTCCAGCAGCTCGTTGGCCATGGTGACCTCGCCGAGCTTGGCCTTAAGCCGGAGCAACTCCTCATCGCGGCTGTCGCGCTCGCGCTCCTTCATCGCCGCCTCCGCCCCGACCAGGGCGCGGTCGCGCCACTCGCTCAGACGAGCGACGGTAACGTTGAGGTCCCGGGCTACGGTCTCCAGCGGCTCGCCGCGTAGCAGCCGGGTGACGGCAGCCAGCTTGCGCCGAGCGGAGTTGCGGCGCTCCGGCCCAGCCGCGCCCGAGGGGGCGCCGGCGTCAGCGTTCCGGGCGCACGCCGGCGCCCCCTCGGGTTTGTCGCTGTGGTTCTGGTCCATTGGTCTGACCTCCGGTTGCGGTGATCTCTACCGCAGTCGGCTGTCTCATCGAACCGTGCCGCACCCCACTTGTGACAGTCTTTTCCGTCAACCGCTTGGGGGAGTCAAAGCGTTGAACGACAATGGTCAGCGCAGCGGTCCTGGTCCAGTCTGCGGCTTCAGACCGTCATGCGTATCGGTGATGGCCTAAGCGCCAGCCCTAGCGCAGCGGCGGCGCAGAGCGTGGCGGCTATCTGTGCTGGCCCGAAGGGTTCACCGAGAAGAATGCTTCCAGATACCATGGCTACCAGGGGCACCGTGATTGATGAAAGCGCCGCCGCCTGCATGGGCAGCAAGCTGACAATGGTGAACCAAGTGGCGGTGCCGAGCGCCATAGGAATCAGGCCGATATAGATCGTCGTCGCCCAGACCTGCCAGGAAGCCGTCGGCACAGCTACTCCATCGATTAGCATCGCGCCTAGCACGATGGGCGGGAAGGCGAGCATCACCTGCCAAGCGGTCAATGCCAGGCGCATTCCTTGCCAGTCGGTCCGCTTCACCGTGATGGTGCCGAGCGCCCAGACAAAGCCAGCCAGCAGGCCGCTGGCCATCCCCAGCGGCGCACCCGCATAAATAGCGAAGTTGGGCCACATCAGCAACGTCACCGATGCCGCCCCCAAAGCCAAGGCCAGCCACATTCGTGCCGAGGCCTGCTCTCCGAAGCACAGTACGGACAACAAGCCAGTCCATAGCGGCATGGTGTAGGCCAGCATGGCGGCATGGCCGGAGGGGATGTAGAGCACGGCAAGAGCCGTCGTGATGTTCCAAAGACAGATGTTGAGCGCTGAAGCTGCCAGGAGCGGCAGCCACACTCCACGTGGTACCGACAGGGACTCACCACGCAGCTTGACGATGATCACCAACGGCATTGTCAACTTGGCGAACGTCATCCGAAATGACCACAATTTTCCATCGTCGGGGTGGCAAAACGCGCAATGCGGCAGTTGAGACGCGGCCTGTCAGATAGCCAGTGTTGCGAAATTCCGTTTCGGTTTAGCGCAAGTTGACAATGCCCCTCGACGGCATTGATCCAGGAGGCTGAGGTTGGGGTGAAGTGGAACACCCACCGAGGGTGCCGCTCCAGCCAAGCGCGGACCTTGGGATGCTTGTGGGTGGCGTAGTTGTCGGCGATGGCGTGGATCAGCTTACCCGCGGGCACGGCGCGTTCCACGGCGTTAAGGAAGCGGACGAACTCCTGGTGCCGGTGCTGTGGCATGCAGCGGCCCAGCACGGTGCCATCCTGGACATTGAGCGCGGCGAACAGGGTGGTGACGCCGTTGCGTTTGTAGTCGTGGGTCATGGTGCCGCATTTGCCGGGCTTGAGGGGTAGGCCAGGCTGGGTACGGTCAAGCGCCTGGATCTGCGACTTCTCATCAATGGACAGCACCACGGTGTGCATCGGCGGATCCATGGTGAGGCCGACGATGTCCTCGACCTTCTCGGCGAAAGCCGGATCGTTGGAGCGCTTGAAGCTGCGCAGGCGGTGCGGCTGCAGCCGGTGGGTATCCCAGATGCGCTGCACTGAGCGCAGGCTGATGCCGCTGGCCTGCGCCATCGCCCGACCGGTCCAGTGGGTAGCCTGGCCCCGCGGCTCGGAGCAGGTGAGCGCCAGCACCTTCGCCACGGTTGCAGTCGGCACTGGCGCCCTGCCAGGTGGGCGGGTCTTGTCGCGCAGCAGGCCGTCCACCCCAGCTTGGACGTAGCGTGCCTGCCAGCGCCACACCGCTGGTCGGCTTGCCGCGGCCTGACGGGCAACCTCGGCGACGGGGAGCCGGTCAGCGGACAGTAGGATGATCCTCTACACTACACCGAAGTTACGGTTGCATACCGGACCTCCGCAAAAATGCTCCAGCCGCTTCGCCCAGTGGCGGCTAGGGCGTGTCTGCAAAGGTTAGAGCCACAGTAGAAGCATGCCGATGTGAACCATGCCGAGGTAGTTGGCCGCGCGCGTCTCGTAGCGTGTGGCGATGCGGCGGAACTGCTTGAGGCGGTTGATCAGGCGCTCGACCAGATTGCGACGGCGGTACGCGGTGCGGTCGAAGTGGGGCTGCCGGCGCTGGTTGCTCTTGCTCGGGATCACGGCCCGGATGTGACGCCGACGCAGTCGACCGCGCGCGGTCGGGCTGCTGTAGCCCTTGTCGCCGGCGGCGCACCGTGGCCGCAGACGAGGCCGGCCCCCGCCAGGGCGGCGGATCGCCCCCTGATCCAGCAGCGCCTCAAGCGCCATCTGCTCGTGCCGCTCGCCGCCGGTCAGCACCGCCGTGATCGGCCGGCCGTTGCCCTCGGCTCGCAGGTGCAGCTTGGTCGAGAACCCGCCCTGACTGCGGCCCAGCGCCTCCCTGGCCTGCGCCTCACCCCCCGACGGCGCCGTCTCGGCGAGCGCCGGCGGCGTGCTGATGAGCGCGGATCACGGTTGCGTCCACGAAGTGCAGGTCCCAGTCGATCTGGCCTGCCGCCTCCGCCTCGGCCTGCAGCGCCGCCAGGATGCGGTCCCACGCGCCCGAGGCACGCCAGCGATAGAAGCGGCTCGAGACCGTCCCCACCGACCCATAGCGCGCCGGCAGGTCACGCCAGGGCGCACCGGTGCGCAGGACCCACAGAATACCATCGATAATGCGCCGATGCGGCGCGTTCGGATGCCCCGTCCAGGGCTTCTCCGGCGGCAGGTGCGGCTCCAGTCGCCGCCACTGCGCGTCGGTCAAATCACCTCGTCTCACTCAACCTATATGGGGTCACGAGCCCGAAACGTCAGCCCTTTGCAGACACGCCCTAGCCACCACCCATCCGTCCCGCCTCCGGGGACGGCGCATCAGAGCCCCATGACCTCGGCCCGAGGTCATGGGGCTTTCTGCGTTTCCAACATCAGTTGATTCCACCGTGCCAGGACAAAGGCCTGGTCCAGGTACAATCCCAAACTGCACCTACTCGCGGTTGCTAAATGACGGCGGTATGAGGTTTAACAAAGTTCGAGATGGTCGCCGATTCGCCCTATCGATCGTCACGGCCGTCTCTCTTCAGCGGCACTGGAGCATCAGGCCATGGCGACCAAAAAGCCCATTCCGCCGTCCAAGGCATCGACGCCCGAAGCGAAAAAACCCGTCTCGGCAGCCAAGACGCCGGTGTCGGCGACCAAGGAAACTGGCTCACCAGCCAAGGCCCCTACCGCCACCACGGTGACCCTCAAGCAACTGGCACCTGCGTTGGCCGAGACAAGCAATCTCAGCAAGCAGCAGAGCGAAGCCATGCTCAATTCCCTGGTTGAAATGGTGACCGAACGGCTGAAGGCCGGTGACAAGGTTCGCCTGACCGGACTGGGCATTCTGCAGGTGCGCGATCGTCCGGCTCGTACCGGTCGTAATCCAGCCACCGGGCAGCCGATTGAGATCAAGGCCAGCAAGAAGATTGCCTTCACGGCATCCAAGGAACTCAAGGACGCTGTGTGACGTCTGCTTCACCCACCAGCGGGAAGCATTGTGGCCTGAGCCTTCGCCGAGCTGGGCAGCTGGCCGCAAAAGATTGGCTTTGAACCAAGCCCTCATCGATGCCCATTGCCGCCGGCCGTGGAGCATCGCTTGGATTGGTGCGATCGATTTACCTCTTGGCAAGGCTTGCACAGCAGCCTGACGGTGGCGGGGTGGGTTGGGAGGGCATTGTCAACTTGGCGAACGTCATCCGAAATGACCGCAATTTTCCATCGTGGGGGTGGCAAGACGCGCAATGCGGCAGTTGAGACGCGACCTGTCAGATAGCCAGTGTTGCGAAATTCCGTTTCGGTTTAGCGCAAGTTGACAATGCTGGCGAGGCTCCTCGGCCTCGTCATGGGCAGGATCTCGGATCCTCCGATCATCGAGGACGCTTCCTCCAGCTATCCCACGGTCGGGGAGCCGGAGCGGAGGCTGGCCCTGAAGCACGTGGTCAACTGTCGCTGGAGGCGTTCTGGATCATACGTGCCGACACCGGGCAGGTATTAGCCAAGCTGTCGACCGCCGACCTGTTGCCGGTGGGTGCCGGGGCGCAGAGATGAGCGGCCTCTGAGGCCAGCGAAGGCGGCCATTACGCAAGCTGGCCTTGCAAGGCTCTGAGATGCCGGCGCGCTTGGCGAGCGGATAATGCCGGCCGCGGGGCCGTAGCGAAGTTCTACGATGGGCGGCGAGACTGAGTTCAGATTTCCATCTGCTCCGCAGCTCGCCACCGCTACCAGTCATTCTACGGCAGCAAGAGATTGGAACCTGAAGATAAATTCTGGCTCCCCTCTGTCAAAGGGTGTCCAGTTCAGCCGGCTCTCTCCATAAAGGTCCGGCCATTCTGCTAGCTGGAGACGTCCCCGCGCTTGTGGAAGTGCTAGCTTGAACAGGCACTGTGGCCGGCAGGGGGGCTGGTGTATATCGCCCGCGGTCCCGCTCCCACCGCTTTGCCTATATCCGGGGGTGGCGGTGCGTAGGTCGGGCGAGGGGTCACCCCTTCCGATCACCGGGACCGCTATACTGCGGCATGGCCCTCTTCCCGGATCCACCAGCGCCTGCACCAGCTCGACCTGAGATCGAACAGACCACCGTAACCGGACCACTCGGCGGCCCCAGCTACAGCTACCGCGGCGCCGTCATCGAGTGTCAGAAGGGCGGTCATGTCTGCCGGCTGCAGATGCCTGAGCACCCGCTCCACAGCCACAGCTTCGGCGTGGCCGGGACCATCACGCCGCTGGTCGACCTGTGGGTCGATGAGAGGCGGTTGCCCCGCTACATGCGAGCGGTGCCTAAGGCGAAGCGGTGACGAGCTTTGACCGCCTGATCCGCATCGCCGACCGGCTGGCTGTGGTCAAAGCCGGCAGCCGCATTGCGGACGAGACCATCCATCAGGCGATAGGGCGTACTGGCCCGGCGCCGTTCTACACGACTGACAAGGCCGCGGCGCGGACCCTACTGCCGGTAGGCTTTGAGTGGATCACCGCCACCTCTGCGGGCGGCCGGGTCTATGCGCCGTGCCGCCGCTCCGGCCGCGACGCCGACACACTGCCCTTTCCCCATCATGGGCAATGGGGGCGGACCCTGCCACTGTCCATGTGCGGGGCGGCGATGCGGGCTTGGGCGATGCTGGCGAAGAGTAGAGAGATAGAGTGAGCGCTACGAGCCGAGGCGGTAGCGCCCGGTCATTTCGTTGAAACCCTCGCGCTGTGCCTCATGGTCAGTGACCAGGTTAACGAGCACGAGCGCAGCGGTACCGACCAGAAACACGAACATTGGGAACCTCCATAGTAGGGTCCCCTCCCTTACACTTGGCGATATGCTGCATCGCACAAAACACAACTTCAAGTTATGTTTTGTCTCCCACTTACAGGAATAGGTGCAACGCCACACTCAGCGCGGCCATCCCAAGGCTGGCAATGAGACACAGCGCCATCAAGGCAAGAAGAACCAACCCCCGCTGCACTGTTCCACGAGATTGGCGCGGCGGTGACGAGCTCCTCAGCGAGGAGCGTGTCGTTGCGAGGAAGGTGGGAAAGGGTTGAGAGCGGTGGGATTGGGTTGATTGGGCCGTAAGGAACCGATAGCGCCCCTCAGGCGTGATCTTCGGCTTCTCGGGCAGCATCTGGGCGTCAAGTGGTGGCCTCATAGCCCCCACGATAGAAGCCACAGCTCCCATCTGCAGCCGGACCACAGGTAGAAACGGAGCGGTTGCCGAATTACATGCGCGTCGCGCCGGTGGCGGAGCGGAAGCGATGAGGCATCAGATCCGCCACTGCCCGGCGCCGCGCTGGAGCAGCAGCCACGTGCCTCCGACGCCTGGCGTCTCCGGCGGGCCGCTCAAGCCCACGATGTCGGCCCGCTCGCCGCACTGGTTGCAGCGCAGCTTCGGCAGCACCTCGGCCCATGTCAGACTTGCCGGGATCTGCGGCACGAGATCCGCCACGAGCCGGTATTGCACCCTGCAGGACCCGGCGCATCGCACGACGAGACGCCACCCTCGGCCGGGGTCAGCGAAGTCGGCCACGAGGCGGCCCATGGCGATCCGGCCGAGACGGACTGGTTCGGGTTCATCCATTGTCATGCAGACCGGTTGGTAGAGCGGATAGGGCGGGCGGCGATGCTGGCAAAGAGCTGAGGTTCGGCGGCCGTGGTTTGGATGACGCAGCAAGCGAGCCGATGAAACCGGCCCCAAGCGCCCGCCATCTCCAGACCAGCGCCCGAGGCCCTGGCAGGCGCCTCCTCTGCGGTAATCTCTGCTCCGCAACCTAGATCGCCTGTGGCACAAACATCACCAAGCCAATTTCACCCTGCGATAGGGTGCGACTTGGGAGCCGGAAGGGAACTGCGCGTGCGCCACTTTGCGCGATAACGAACGGCGTAACGTGTACAGTTCGGAGGTCAGAGCCTCCCTCCCGCTCCAACCGGCAAGATTGAGCGAAGCCTCACCTGCGATAAACGCCCGCTTACCACAAAGCGAGACGACGCTGCCGCAAGAAGGCAGGCGCTGCCGTAATCGGCCGCAGGCACGAAAAAGCCTGCCTCCCCAATGGCGAAGGCGGGCTTGAGCAGATCATACCGGTAGGAGTCTTCTACTTCCCCCACGCTATTCAACCCAGAATAGGGCTTGCGGTTCCATCGCCGCGCTAGTCGGCGCTGCCGCAATCGCGCTGCGGACAAAAAAAGGGCCGTTCCTGGGAGGGGACGGCGGCCCTAAGTTCAAACTGTATGGAGCATTCAACCTGTAATTCACTCCTTGTGGTTGAGTTTTTGATTATTCCTCAGAGGAATCGTCTGCTTGATCAACTTAGGATTGTGGAGGTGACGGGATAAGAAAAACGCCCGCCCCTTGATGGCAAGGAGCGGGCGCAAGGAGGAGACTAATCACAGGGTGAGGCCGTCCAGAGCCTCACATCCTACAACTCACGATAACTCATTGCGTTTCATGCACCCGTTTAAGTTGCAATTGGGCGCAATGGTATCGTGTTGAACCTCAGCGGCCGCCGCCGTGGTCAAATCCAACAAGAGCGGTTTGGTCGCGTTTGTTAACGAACATCCAACCTTCTACTGACAAAAAGAAGCCTTATCCTGTCTGCAAACTTACCTCGCCGGCTTCGTCGGCGAGGTCCTTTTGCTGCTTGTGCTCGCGATTACAAAGCGATCAAACTCACAATGAGACACCAACTCATTGGTTATTAGTGCCTCGTTAATACGAGATCGTTATCACAAGTCTGATCAAACTGCGGGCTCACGCCTGCAATGGCAGACGGGATGACAATGACCTTCCTCAGCAAAATGAGTGTCCGCACCAAGCTCATGAGCGCCTTCGGAGCTCTCTTCCTGGTCCTTACAGGCCTAGGTGCGAGTTCTGTGCAGCAGATCTGGCAGATGGATGCCGTCGCCAGCGACATGGTCGATAACTGGATGCCCTCCATCGACTCCCTGGGTCGGGTGACTGCGGCTATTGGCCGCCACCGCTCTGCTGTTGCGAGTATGGTGCTCGCTGAGGATGCTCAGGTGCTTCAGGCTGCCAAGCAGCGTCATGATCGAGCGACAGAAGCGTTCAATACGTCTTGGCGCGTTTATGAGCCGCTGATCACGCCTGGAGAAGAACGGCAGCATGCAGATGCAATGCGATCCGCATGGTTGGAGTACAAAGGCATTGCTGATCAGGTAATCGCCGAAACGATGGCCGGCAATCGTTCGGGCGCCAACTCTCGTTTCATCACCACCATCCCACCTTATACTCGGGCGCTTGAAGCAGCCGACAAAGGCTTGAACTTCAACACGCAGATGGGACAGGTCGCAGCCGTTGCTGCCCACGCGGCATCTGCGCGCGCGGTGTGGGTAATTAGCGTTGTCACCATGTTCGCCGCCGCCATGACGCTGGCCTCGGTGCTTTGGTTGAATGCGAGCATCATCAAGCGCATTGCCCGGCTGGCCGGGGTGATGCGCCAGCTGGCCAAGCGCGATTATGCCTTCGACCTTCCTTGTGTGACGATGCCCGACGAAATTGGCGACATGGCTCGTGCAGTGCAGGAGTGCCGCGCGGGGCTGCAGGAGGCCGACCGGCTGGCGGCGGAGCAGGCGCGGCTGCAAGAGATCGAGACCCGGCGTGCGGCCCATCTGGCGGACCTGACGCGCGGGTTTGAGGGAGCGGTGGGGCAGCTGTCCAGCACCCTGGCCTCGGCGGCGACGGAGCTGCAGGCGACCTCGGCGGTGATGTCGGGCAGTGCCGGCCAGGCCAGCGCCCAGGCGGGGGCGGTGGCGGTGGCCGCCGAGCAGGCCAGCGGCAACGTGCAGACCGTGGCAGCCGCCGCCGAGGAGCTCTCGGCCTCGGTCTCCGAGATCTCCCGCCAGGTGGCGCAGTCGGCCAAGGTGGCCGGCCGTGCGGCGGACGACGCCCGGCGGACGGACGCCACCGTGCGCGAGCTCGCCGACGGCGCCCAGCGGATCGGCGAGGTGGTGCGGCTGATCAGCGACATCGCCAGCCAAACCAACCTGCTGGCGCTGAACGCCACGATCGAGGCGGCGCGCGCCGGCGATGCCGGCAAGGGCTTTGCCGTGGTCGCCTCCGAGGTCAAGGCGCTGGCCGGGCAGACCGCCAAGGCCACCGAGGAGATCTCGGTCCAGGTCGGCCAGATCCAGACCGCCACCCGCGACGCGGTGGCCGCCATCCAGGGCATCGCCAGCACCATCGGCGAGGTCAACCAGATCGCCGGCGCCATCGCCGCCGCCGTCGAGGAGCAGGGCTCGGCCACCCAGGAGATCGCCCGCAACGTCCAGCAGGCCGCCGCCGGCACCCAGGAGGTCACCCGCAACATCGGCGGCGTCAGCCGCGCCTCGGCCGAGACCGGCGAGGCTGCCGGTCACGTCCTCCAGGCCGCCGGGGAGGTGTCCCGCCAGTCCGAGCGCCTCGGCGCCGAGGTCACCACCTTCCTCCAGGGCGTCAGGGCGGCCTGACCACCACCCAGGGCTGGCCAATGCCGGCTAGCCCTGGGTAGCGAACTGTGCGGTCGCGCCATTGTGGCTTTTGCTGCTTAGCAAACGCCGGCACATGCCATTCTAGCGGAGGAACTAGGGGGCTCTCTCCCTAGAGCTGGGAGAAGCCTGGCTGCCCCGCCCACCAGGGCTCGGCACCACCAGCCTTAGTCGTGCGGCAGCAGCCTCAAGCAGCGCCACATCACCTGCCCGCCACTGTTTACCCGTCATCAGCTTGATCGCCTCGGCCACCGGCATCCCGATCGCTGCGGCAATCGCGGCAGGGCTGGTGATGCAGCGGTCATGCAGCGCCTGGCCGACCAGCATCCGCAACCGGATGGTCTGCAGGCGATCGGCATCGCGCTGACGGCGCTCCTCGGGTGTGATCTTCGGCTTTACGGGCGGCATCTGGTCATCGGGCGACAGGCTCATGGCACGGATGTTGGGCGCCGCCGCGGCCAGCGGTAGAGAAGGCCCGCTCGACGGCCTATCCTACAGCTACCGCGGCGTCGTCATCGACCGTCAGAAGGGCAGCCATACCAGTCATGACCGTTGAGGGCATTGTCAACTTGCGCTAAACCGAAACGGAATTTCGCAACACTGGCTATCTGACAGGTCGCGTCTCAACTGCCGCATTGCGCGTTTTGCCACCCCGACGATGAAAAATTGCGGTCATTTCGGATGACGTTCGCCAAGTTGACAATGCCCCCGTGCAGGCCACCGACCTATGCAACAAAGTTAACATGCAGGCCATTTGGCCATCACGAGTACGACGGAGGCCCTGGGCCGAGTCCTAGGAAGGGCAGGCCGATTCGGGGGACAGATGGGGACTCTACCAGCACCCATCCACAACCTCAGCGGGGACTTTGCCAGCCAGCCCTGGGGACTTTACCAGCACCGCCGCAAATCCGGGACTATATCGATTCAACGGCTTACTGAGTTATCCCGGGGACTCTGCCCGCCTACTTCAAATAAGCTCTTTCAAATAACCTCTTCCTAGTATCTGCGCTGGTAAAGTCCCCAGCGACAGGACGCGAAAATCCCAGCATCTTCCTCGCCATGGGAACGGTGCACGACATCCTGGAAGCAGGGGGCAAGGAGGCAGCGCTGCGGGCCGACATCGAACGGGCCGTTGTCGAGGCTGCTTCCCTCTACATGGCCGATGAGAGTGCGGGCATAGGCTTCCTCTACTCGGGCTGGTGCCAGGCCGCCCTCCCCCACCGCCGGCTACCCGATGAAGACTCCTGGCAGATCAGTAGCGGCGGCGTGGCGCTGTCCGTGGAACCCGGTCGCAAACTGATCCGCCCCCCTTTGAAGTGGTCCGTCCTGAGGTATGGGTTTGAACTGGAGGAGGACCGAGATGGCGAGCAAGAAGCACCGGCCTGAGGAGGCTGTAGCCAAGCTGCGGCAGGTAGACGTCCTGGTGTCGCAGGGGCAGTCCGCGGCGGAGGCGATCCGGGCGATTGGGGTGACGGAGGTGACCTACTATCGCTGGCGACGGGAGTTCGGGGGCTTGAAGTCGGATCAGGTGAAGCGCCTGAAAGACCTCGAGGCGGAGAACGCCCGGCTACGCAAGGCGATCGCGGACCTGACGCTCGACAAGCAGATTCTGGCCGAGGCCGCCCGGGGAAACTACTGAGCCCCGCGCGTCGGCGCGCCTGTGTCGAGCACATTGTGCACACGATGGGTATCCCCGAGCGCCGCGCTTGCGTGGTGCTCGGGCAGCATCGCTCGACCCAGCGCAAGGCGCCGCGGGACCAGGACGACGAAGAGCGACTCACCGCCGACATCATCGAGTTGGCGCGGCAGTATGGCCGCTACGGCTACCGCAAGGTCACGGCCTTGCTGCGAGATGCCGGCTGGCTGGTGAACGCCAAGCGGGTGGAGCGGATCTGGCGGCGCGAGGGGCTGAAGGTGCCGCCGCGCCAGCCGAAGCGTGGTCGGCTGTGGCTGGCCGACGGCTCCTGCATTCGGCTGCGCCCAGAGCGGCCGAACCATGTTTGGAGCTACGATTTTGTCGAGGACCGCACCCATGACGGGCGCAAGTTCAGGATGCTCAACGTCCTGGACGAGTTCACCCACGAATGCTTGGCTATCCGAGTGGGACGCAGGCTCAAGGCAGCGGATGTGATCGACGTGCTGTCCGACCTGTTCATCCTGCGTAGCGTGCCCGCGCACATCCGCTCGGACAACGGCCCCGAGTTCGTAGCCAAGGCGGTGCAGGGCTGGATCGCGGCGGTCGGTGCCAAGACGGCCTACATCGCCCCAGGCAGCCCGTGGGAGAATGGATACGTGGAGTCGTTCAATGCGCGCCTGCGCGACGAGCTACTGGACGGCGAGATCTTCTACAGCCTGCGTGAGGCCGAGGTGGTGATCGAGAGCTGGCGCCGGCACTACAACACCGTCCGCCCGCACGCTTCGCTCGGCTTCAGGCCGCCAGCACCGGAGGTGTTCATGCCTACCTTCGCCGCCTGGCCTGTGGCGCTACGTCGACCGGCGCCGCCGACCACACAGGTCGTGACGCCCAGGCCAATGCTGAACTAACATTCATAGCGGACCACCCGATGGGGGCCGATCACTGAGCGCTCCCGGGACGCGCTCGGCCGCGACGTAGCGGAATGGCCCGCTGCCGACCATCTCGGTGATCGGCTTGTAGGGATCGGAACTGGCCAGCCGCTCTGGCATGATCGCGCACATGTTGCCGGCGATCTTGCCCAAGGCGTCTGGCAGGAGAGGAAAGGGACGCTTGAGACGGAAGACGATCGTCTTGTCGTCGGCGGCCAAGAGCTCGTCATTGGCGGCCATCAGCGCCTGGCCGAAGGCGTCCCGCTTGCCCCAGCGGTTGATGCTGGCGACGCAGTCGCGGGCGAGCACCGGCGTGCCATCATGGAAGCGAAGACCATCGCGCAGCGTGAGCCGCCAGGTCTTGCCGTCGGCCTCGGTGGTGAAACCGTCCACCATCTGCGGCTGCGCCTTGAACTCACTATCCTGCCCAAACAGCGTATCGAACACCACGAAGCCATGGTTGCGCGATATGTAGGCGCTGGTGACGATGGGATCGAGCAAGGGCACGTCGATCTGCGGGACGAATGAGCGTCCTGGCGGCCTGCGACTGGGCCACGCGGGGTGCAACAAGCGCAGCGGCGCCGGTAGTGAGAAGGGTGCGGCGTTTCATTATCAGGGGACCTCGATCCGGTATCGGCTTAGGCACAGCAACAACGAGGCCATGCCCGCGACTGCCATCCTGCCGTCGGTACGTGGCTTTCCAAAGCAGATGATCGATCCACTTGGCCTCCCGCCACGCGCGGTATTGCCAAGATTAGGTGAGCTCGAACCATCGACGCATCGGACTTGCCAAGGTAGGTCCTGCGCCAAAGGCGTTTCCCATCGGCGCCGAAGCCCCTTCGTATCGGATTCAGATTATGACCCGTGACCTGCCGCTTCCCGTCCTCGCAACCCATGGCGGCAAGTTCCACTGCGACGAGGTATTTGCCTATTCCGTATTGCGCGTGGCGCTGGGCTTTGCTGAACCCGGCCGCGACCATGTTCTGCTGCGCACCCGCAAGCCGGAATTGATCGAAACGGCGGATATCGTCTGGGATGTAGGGTTCGTCTTCGATGCGGCCAAGAACCGATTCGACCACCATCAGCGCGGCGCACCGCAACGAGCCGATGGAACACCCTTCTCCTCCGCAGGCTTGGTTTGGCAAGCCTATGGCGAACGCGCGGTAGCCACTTTGTTGCGGGAGAGCGGGACCGAGGCCCTCGCTGCCGCGATCGCCTCGGAAGTCGATACGATCATTGTGCGACGAATTGACGAAATCGATAACGGCGTGGCGGCCGGCGGCTCGAACGAGCGCGATACGCTCGGCCTGGCCGCGCTGATCGGCGAATTCAATCCGACCTGGGATGATCCCGCCGGGACCGGGCCCACGGCCGGCGACGCGGCCTTCCAGGCGGCGGCCGAGTTGGCTTCAGGAGTTCTGCGTCGCCGCGTTGATGGTTTGCGGGCACGTCTCGCGGCCGAGGCCAGCGTCCTCGCTGCGCACAAGGCCGGCGACGATCCGCGCATCCTGGTACTGGATCACGGGATGCCCTGGAAGAACGCGGTTTTCTCGCACGACTTGCCAGTCTTGTTCACGGTTTCCCCCGCCTCGAATGGGAATTGGATGCTGGATACGATGCCGCCGGAGCTAGGCTCGTTCGACCAGCGGCTGCCGTTGCCCGAAGCCTGGGCCGGATTGCAGGGTGAGGCATTGGTGGCGAAGACGGGCGTAGCGGATGCCGTGTTCGTGCACCTGCGCCGCTTCGTAGGCGCCGCCAAGTCGCGCGCTGGCGCCGTGGACCTAGCTCGGAAGGCGATGGCAGTGTGAAACCGCTCTGATGTAGACCCTTGGCAGGTCTCGCTGGGTCGACAGTTGAACGCCGGGCTCATGCGTCCGGCCCACAATCTTTGCGTTTTGCCTAGGCTCACTGCGATGCGGCCAAACCACGCCGTAGGATGCGAAGCAAAGTGCGCTGCTTTTGGGTCCGCTCGCAGAGGCGAGCAGACATCCGCGAGAAGGGCTGAGCCCGGGCACCAGTGCGCGTCCGATGCCAATGCGCGGCCCGTCCCTACTGAACGCCCTGTGGCTGGATGCCGGCCTTACGAGCTGTATCCAGCCACTTTTCCATCTCGGCCCCGACGAAGGCGCGGCTCTCCTCCGGCGTCGAGGTCTTCACGTCAGCGCCAAGCGCCCGGTGGCGCTCGACCACCTCCGGCTGCCGCAGCGCGGCGACGCAGCCCTCATTCAGCGTCGCCAGTGTTGCCGGTGGCAGGTTGGCCGGTGCAATCACCATGCCCCAGGTCGAGGCCTCGAAGCCTGGCAGGAAGGCTTCGCCGATAGTAGGCACGTCGGGGAGTTGCGGCGCGCGTCGAGCGCCAGTGGTCGCCAGCGCCTTCAGGTTACCCGACTGAATGTGGGGCAGCGCTGCCGGCACGGTGTCGAACATGATGTCAACCCGCCCCGACATTAGATCCGGATGCGCCTGGCTAGAGCCGCGATAGGGCACGTACTCAAGCGGCATGCCAGTGCGCTGCCCAAACAACACCGGGGCGAGCCGCACGACGCCGCCAGTGCCGGCGAAGGTGACGCTGCCGCGGCTACGCTTTGCGTGCTCGACCAGTTCCGCCAGCGTGTTCGGCGCGAAGCTCTTCCCAGCGCAGAGCACCAGTGGCGTCGTCGTTGTCTGGGTGACAAAGCTGAAATCGCGCATGGTGTCGTAGGGCAAGCGGTAGTAGGCCGCGTTCACCGGGTGCCCGACCGAGACCAGGCCAAGCGTGTGCCCGTCCGGCGCGCTGCGGGCGATGACCTCGGTGCCGATCACCCCATCCGCGCCGGCGCGGTTTTCCACTGGCACTGGTTGGCCCCACATCTCCTTCAGCGGCTCCGATAAGAGCCGCGCAGTGATGTCGGAAACGCCCCCCGTCGTGTAGGGCACGATGAAGCGTACGGGCCGTGTAGGGAAAGTTGGCTGAGCGTGCGCAACTCGGCCCGCGACCAGGACGAGTGGGGACGCGATCGCCGCGCGTCGAGTCATGGACATGGTTCCTCAACTCCTCCCTTCGTCTTCGGAACTGCAGCAAGACAGCCCTGCCTTCCAATTGTGCGGCTGGGTCAGGCCCTACTCGGAAATCACAGCATCACAACTTACTCTTCAGCCGGCAAGCAGTTGGTGGAGCTTGGCACTCTGGGCGATTTGCAACGCCCGTTTGCCTCATGCTGAATTAGAGCCGCTCGGCGCGCTCATTCCCAGCGGGTCCCCTGCCCTGCTTCGGTCACTTAACGATGGCAAGAGTAGTACACAGCTCGCTTGGTCTCGCCCGCGATCAGACCCGCTGTTCCGACATACAGCCGCTCGGCGTCACAGACGTTTCCATATCGGCCCTCATGCGGCAGTAGGTGGTTCGGCCACTAAACCTGTACCCCGGGTTCTTAAGTATGACGCTACCTTTCGGCAGTTAGCAGCGAGATCAGGTGTCATCATCTTGTAAGACGGCAATTAAGCACGCCTAATATGTTGAAAATGATACTTATTTTAATTACGCAATCCGTCTTTATTATCTGCAACTCGCCTACTAATGTTTTCCAACCGTCCAATGATGAACGCACATTACCTATTCAGTGCGGGGCGCATATGCGGCAACCGCTCCCTTTCGCTGGCCACGCTTTGGCGCGAGGCTAGCTCTCAGTAGGATATGGGAGGACATCATGCCGAAAATCCAGGCCGAGGCGCTGCGCGTGCTGGGCCGTGCCCTGCTGGTCGCCAATGGTGTGCCCGAGGAGGAGGCGGCGACCGTCGCCCGCCACGTGGTCAATGCCAACCTCGCCGGCCATGACAGCCACGGCATGATCATGGTGCCGAACTACATCGAGCGGGTGCAAGCCGGCCATATCGTCCCTGGCGCGCTCTTCACCATCGTTCAGGAGAGCCCCACCACCACAGTGGTCGACGGTAATTGGGGCTTCGGTTACGTCATCAACGAGCGCGCGATGGCGCTGACAATCGAGAAAGCCGAGAAGAACAACATCGCGGCCACCACGGTCTTTCGCCAGGGCCATGTCGGCCGGCTGGCGAGCTATCCGTTAATGGCGGCGAAGGCGGGCATGATCGGCATGGCGTGGGCCGATAGCGGCCGGTCCCCCAAGGGTGTCGCCCCGTTCGGCGGGCGGGAGGCGCGGCTCGGCACTAATCCGTGGGCCATCGCCGTACCGTCCAACCTCAACGGACCCTTTTGCATGGATTTCGCCACCTCCGCCGTGGCGATGGGCAAGATCAAGCTGGCCGAGGCGCGCGGGCAGGAGATCCCGCTCGGCTGGGTGGTCGACAAGGATGGCGACCTCACTACCGACCCGGCGGGGATCAAGGGCGGCGCGCTGATGCCGCTCGGCGGGACGGAGGGCTACAAGGGCACTGCCCTGGCCGCGATGGGCGAAATCTTCTGCGGCATCCTCACGGGCCTCGGCTTCGGCGTCGAGCCTACAGGTCGACACAACGACGGCTGCTTCCTGATCGCCATCAAGGTCGACGCCTTCCGGCCGCTGCTGACCTTCCGCCAGGAGGTCGCCGACTTCGCCAACTATCTGAAGGACACACCGCCGGCCAAGGGCAGCCAGGGCGTGCTCTATCCGGGTGAGGTCGAGCACCGGGCGGAGCAAGCGCGCAGCAGCGCCGGCATCGAGATCGAGGATGCGACGTGGCAGAAGCTCGGCGCGCTGGCTGCGGCGGGCGGGGTGGCAATGCCTGAATGAGACGATAGTGAAGGGAACGGGCAACGCCAACTGGTGCAGCTAGTCGATGCTGCTTGCAGAGAACGAAGCCGACGCTGACTTAACTATTACAGAGTAATATGGCTTCGGCGCAGCGTGGAGTGGACCCGACTTGCGTAACCCGAACTAACTCCAAGGCTCCGCCGTACCCAAAGCGTCAATCCATGCAATGAGGCCGTGCGCTGCCAGTCGCAAACGCCTTTAGAGAACGTGCCATCATTAGGCGCCTCAGATCGTCCCAGCGTCTCCCCGGTTGCCCAGTCGGCGAACCAGGGCGATGGCCGGGGCGAGGGTCAGGCTCAGCAACAGGCCACCGATGACGAGCAGTGTGATGGTGCGGTTCCATAGCCGCTCGATTGCCATGTCGGTCGTCATCCATTCGGGATGCGTCGGGTCGGCCAGGACGGTGACGGCGTAGTCGCCGGACTGCACGCCGGCGAAGACGTAGTTGACGTCGCGCGAGATCGCCCCCGAATTCGTCTGAAACGACAGCGTGGCGTCGCAGATGTTGACGACCAGCTTCGAGCTGCACGACCCCTCCGTCACGCGGCCGCCGGCCATGGGCCGCGCCGTGTCATGGATCCGCCAGTCGCTGACGAGGCTAGGCAGGGTGTAGACGGCGAGGGCGACCAGCATCGCGCCGAACATCACGCTGCCTAGCAGAGCCCAGAGCCGTCCGGCCAAGCCATCCTGTGGCGGAAGCTTTTGCGGAGGCAGGGAGGTGGAGGCTGGTTGCATGGGGTTGTTCCCTAGAGGGTTGTGGTAGGCATGTGGTCCGCCTCGGCCAGGGCCTGGCGCGCCAGACTGGCCCGCCTGTAGCGACCGATGAGATCGGCGAAGCCCTGCACCTTCAGCGCCCGCGGCGGGGCCGCCGCGAAAGTGACGATCAGCTGCCGGGCATCGAGCTTCACCCGCCGCCCGCCCCGCAGGCGCGCCGGGAAGGGCGCATCATGCCGCAGGAGGACACGGGTGACGACGCGGCCGCGGTCCACCGTCATGTCGAGATCGGCCACATGCTCCCAGCGGATCGGACGGTCGATGCCGATGATCGTCATCGACTCCGGCCGAAGGATCAGGAATGGCGTGTCGCCCCGCCGCAGCAGCGGTAGGCCGCAGCCGATAAAGACGAGGCCGAGCATGCCGCCCGCCCCGGCGATGATCCAGCGCTCCCTCGCCCCGGTCCCCGGAACCTCCACGGCCAGCAGGACGAGGGCGATGGCCAGGAGCACGCCGCCGAAGGCAAACAGGAAGATGGCGCCGCCGCGGGTGTTCTCATGCAGCGGCAAGTCCTCCGCCGCGACGCCGGCCGCGGCGGATTCCAGCGCCGCATGCTCGGCGCGTGCCCGGTCGCGGGCGATGCCGAGGAAGTCCGCGCTCGCGGCCTGGGATAGCCTGGCCGGCTCTGCGAAATAGCCGTCCAGGCGGACGAGGGCATCCGGCAGCGGCGGCGCGGCGGCCCTGGCCAGCAGCTCCGGGCCCGGCGCCCGGCCGAGGGAAGCGAGGCGCTGGCGCGTCGGCGGATGGGTGTCAGTCGGATGCGGCTGGGTCTCCTCCAGATGTCCGGCCGGATCCTCCAGGCCGCGTTCCGTCGCATGACGCAGGATGTCGGCGAGGAGGTCGGGCGGCGCCGCATCGGGAGCACGGAACGCCGCCTCCAGCACCTCCTCGATCCTTGGCTGGACGGCGCCGCTGCGCAGCAGTGCATGGGCTGCGGCATCGTGGGAGGTGGCATTGGCGCCCGCCGCATCGGCGGCGAATTCGCGCAGGCGGCTCCAGTGCAGCACCGCGTGATGGAACTGGTCCATGACGAAGAGGCCGAGTTGCAGGGCCGGCCGGGTCAGCGGCGACAGGGAACCGTCGCCGCCGGTCCCGGCCTGGGCCACAGCGTCGAGGGAGCGGCCGACGCCGGCATAGACCGGCAGGAAGCGCAGGCTGTACTCGGTGTCGCCGCCGGAGAAATGCGCCAGCTCGTGGCCGATGATCGCAGCCACTTCGTCCCTCCCCAGCAGGACCAGGAACGGCAGGGGGAGGTAGAGGGTCCGCCCCTCCAGGGCAACGCCGCCAGGCTCCAGCACCTTCGGCCCGGAGCTGACAAAGAAGCCGCCGGTGAGCCCGATGGCGACGTTGTCCGGTTGCAGGGCGCCGAGCCGCCCGGCCAGCTCGTCCAGCAGGCGCCACAGGCCCGGCGCCTCGGCATGGCTGACCGTCCGGCCCATGATGCAGAGCGGGTCGGGCGTGAAGAGGCCCATGGTACGCCGCAATTGCAGCACCGCCTTAACGGCGGTCCACAGGCTGGCCCCGATCGCCACTAGGGCGATGCCCAGCAGCTTGGCGCCGCCGGTCGAGAGTTCGTCGCTCTCAAGAATCGCTGAAGCCTCAAAGGCGATCGCGGCGACGACGCCGGTGGTGACCAGCACCACCTGCATCCCAAGCAGCGGCGGCAGCAGCTGCCGGACCAGGGAGAAGCCGCGCAGCAGGGCCTCGCGCGACGCACGCCCGGCGCGCCCAAGCAGCGTGGTGCCGAGGAGCGCGAGCACGGAGAGCACCGCCGTCGTCGCCCCGCAGGCCATCACGACGGGCGGTAGGTATTGCCGCCAGCGAGCCAGCGCCACCGCGTCCCCGGCATCGTCCAGCGCCTCCCGCGCCTTGGCGATGGCGAGCCCTCCGACATAGGTCTGGCCGTTGTGGCGGAACTGGGCGCCAAAATCCGGGCGGCCATCGGCCGGGGCGGGGCGCGCCTCGAGGATGGCGACTGCCTTGGCCGCCCGCGCCCGCTGCACCTCGAGGGCGACATGGTCGTCGATGCCGCGCTGGCGCTCCCACAGGCCCAGGCCCGGGAGCGCCAGGGGCAGCAGCACGGTGACGACCAGAAGCCGCAGCACGGCGCGACCGCGCCGGGGTTCCTCGAGAATGACCCTGTCCTCCGTCTCGCCCGCAGCGGGCGGGGCGCAATCTAGGCTGCACCGGGTGCAGGCGAATACTGGGCGTCCCGGCTTGACCAAGCGGACGTGATCGCAACAACACCGCCGGATGCAGCGGACACTGATCCTCCTTGCCGCCTTTGCCACCGCCGGTCAGGCCGGCACAGCCGGGCTACCGCCGGATGTCGCGGCCTTTGTCGCCCGGCGCGAGCGCTGCGACCATTTCCACACCGAGGAGTCCGACGATCCGGCCCGCGCGGCGGCCATCATGCGCGGACAGGAGGCGAACTGCCGTGGCACGGATACCGAGCTGGCCCGGCTCAAGCAGCGCCACGCTACCGATCCCGGCATCCGCACCTTGCTCGACCGCTACGACCCGGGCGTTGAGTGAGGCCTTAGCCTTGCGCCTCCTCGCCTGATCCGGTCCAGTCGACGTGGCGGGTAACGACCATCACCATCGAGAGCGCGGCGAAGAGCGCGACGGTGCCGGCCAGCAGCGCATAAGCCTCAAGGCTCAGCACCACGTAGAGGAAGCCGAACAGCCCGCCGAGCAGGCCAGCGAAGAGGCTGGCCAGTCCGCGCCGCCGCGTCACCGCCACCGTATAGGCGGAGGCCTGCGCCACGATCGCTGCAGTGCTTACCGCATAGGCCGCGGCGAAGCCCAGCGGCTCGCCGAAGGCCAGCAGCAGCAGCGGGAACAATACGACCGACAGGCCGAGCAGCCCGTACTGCACGATGTGGATCCGCACCCCGGCGACCAACTCGAATAGTACATAGGTCAGGAGGGCAAGCGCGAGGAACATCACCGCGTATTTCGAGGCGCGCGTGATCATACGGTATGTCGGCACCGCCTCCAGCAGGTCGACGCCGACCTGCGCATCCGGGCTGACCAGGCCCTGGCACCAGGCAGGGCCGAGATACCGCACCAGGGCTTGGCCAGTGCCCTCCTGCCAGGTCGCGGTGAAGCCGGTCCTGGTCACCTCAGCGCGGATGGGCAGCCCGGCCCCAGTGAAGCTCGGCGTCGGCCAGGCCGCGGCGACCGACAGCTCCGCCCGGCGGGCCACCGGCAGTAGGCCGAAGCGGCCGGTGCCGCGCATCGACAGGCTGCCGGCGACCGCGAGGGCGCGGCCGGGCTCGGGCGGACCGTCGAGGCTCAGATCCCAACGGATCATCTCGGCTCCGAGGCAACCGGCCTCCGCCGTATCGCGGGCGGCCAGCGCGCGGCCATCCACCGCAAGCCGTGCATCGGCGGCGGCCGATCGCAGGTCGCTAGCACCGGTCACCAGGAAGGCCTCGCGCCAGAGCAGCTCGGTCTCCGGCTCGGTGGCGATCGCCGGCACGGCGATGCTGGCGGTGAGCGTCGCCTCAGCATCGTAGACCACGGCCTCGAATAGCCCGCGGCGGCGGCGCTCCGGCGCTAAGCGTGCCTCCACCGCGAGGCGCGACGGCAGGACTGCCACCGCGCCGCGGTCCCAGCGCAGCGGGCCCGTCTCGTTCGCCAGGCGCGGGACGGGGGTGCGCGTCGGCACGACCAGCATGGGGCCGACCACCGCCTGGGCCGGCCCCCAGCTGCGGGCGATCCCGTCGCGGACCTGCTCCTGGTACTCTTCCCGCTCCTGGATCACGCCCTCGATCATGGCATGCGGCAGGAGCAGGATGAGCAGCAGGCCGCCAACCAGTGCGAGCTTGCCTGCGCGCCCGACCCGGAAGGGCCGCCATGGCGGCGCGGTGGGGGTGGGGGTAGCAGAAGGATGGGGGATGTCGCTCATGAGTTGGGCCTCCGGGAATGAGGCCGTCATCCTCGCGGCGCTTCGTGCGTGGCAGATGGCGGGGGCGGGGAAAGTTGGTGCCGGGCCTGTGCAAATCCGGTGCAGGCCGGGCTCATGCCGCGAATCCTGATCGTCGATGACGACCCGGCGATCCGGGAGGTGGTGCGCTTCGCCCTCTTCCGCGCCGGCTTCGAGGTCTTGCAGGCCGCCGATGGCGCGGCCGGCTTAGCCGCCGCGCACGAGGCCCTGCCCGACCTCATCGTGCTCGACGTGATGCTTCCGGAGATGGACGGGACGGAGATGTGCCGCGCGCTGCGCGCCTCCGGCGGCCCGGCCGCATCCATCCCCATCCTCTTCCTCTCGTCGCGCGACGACGAGGTGGACCGCGTGGTGGGGCTGGAGATCGGCGGCGACGACTACCTGACCAAGCCCTTCAGCCCGCGCGAGCTGGTGGCACGGGTGCGCGCCGTGCTGCGGCGTAGCCGGCCGACCCGACAGGAGGCGGCGGGGGAGGCGCTCCGGCACGGGCGCCTCGTCCTCGACCCCGGCACGGCCCGTGTCACCTGGGACGGGCAGGAGGTGGTGCTGACCGCCACGGAATTCGGCTTGCTCCGCACCCTGCTGCGCCGCCCCGGCCGCGTGCTGAACCGCGATGCGCTCATGGACGGCGCCTATGCGGTGGAGCGCATCATCTCCGACCGCACCATCGACAGCCATGTCCGGCGGCTGCGGGCGAAATTCGCCGCGCTCGGCGCCGCGCCGGTCGAGACGCTGCCCGGCTTTGGCTACCGGCTCGGGCCATGCGAGTAGACCGCGGCAGCCCCGGGCCAAGAAATCCGCGCCGGCATTCGCTACGGCGGCCGCGCCTGCGCACCTTACTGCTATTGAGCAACGTCGTCGTGCTGGCACTCCCACTCTCGGGCCTTTGGGCGCTCCGCCTCTATGAGAGCGCGCTGGTACGGCAGACGGAGGCCGAGTTGCGGGCACAGGCTGCCGTGCTCGTCGGAGCTTGGCGCGCGACCCGTGGCATCGCCGGTGAGAGCCTAGCCAATAGCCTGACGTCCCGCGCGCTGGTCACTGCCCGCTGGCGTGGGCTCGACCTGGCGCGAGATCCGGTGCTGCCGCTGGCCCAGGACGCGCGGCCGGGCCCGCCGCCCCTGCCCGGCCCGGCCGAGGCAGGAGCGCGGCTGCTGCCCGTGCTGCGCGACGCGCAGGCCGTGACGCTCGCCGCGCTTCGCCTGCTCGACACGGCCGGCACCGTCGTCGCCTCCACCGGCGGCGACACCGGGCTGTCCCTGGCCGGGCTGGAGGAGGTCGAGGCCGCGCGCGCGGGACGTCCACTGGCCGTACTGCGGCGCCGGGAGAGGATCGCCACCGATGTCCCGGACGGCATCAGTCGGACCGCCGGCCTGCGGGTCCACCTGGCCATGCCCGCGCTGGACGGGGACCGGGTGGACGCCGTGGTGATGCTGTCCCGGACGCCCGCGACCGTGGCTCAGACGATCGCAGGCAAGCTGCCGGAGATCGGCGCGGTCGCACTGCTGCTTCTGTCGCTGGTGACCGTGTTGTCCGTGCTGTCCTCGCATCTCATCACCCGGCCGCTCGACGACGTGGTGCGCGCGGCGCGGCAGGTGGCCGCCGGCAGCACAGCGCGGCCCAAGCCCCTGCCGGCCATCGCCCTGCGCGAGGCGGCCGAGCTGGCCGACGCCATCGCCCGTATGACGGTGACGCTCGAAGGGCGCGCGACCTACGTTCGCAGCCTGGCGGCGCATGTGAGTCACGAGTTCAAGACGCCGCTCGCCGCGATCCGCGGCGCGGCGGAGCTGCTGGCCGAGCATGGCGCCACCATGTCGGAGGAGGAGCGCATCGGCTTCGCCCGGTCAATTGAGGATGGTGCGACGCGGCTGGACCGGCTGGTCCGCGGCTTGCTCGACCTAGCTCGCGCGGACATGGCCACGGCCAGTGGGCGGACATCGCTGCGCCTGGCGGCCGAGGCGGCGGCAGAACGGGCCTCAGGTCTCCGGGTCACTATCTCGGGTGAGGCCGAGGCGGCGATCTCTGCAGAGGCCATGGCAACAGTGCTCGACAGCCTGATGAGCAACACGCTGGCCCATGCCGGCCCCGGCAGTTTCGTCACCGTCACGGTCAACGATAGGCAGGGGATGGCCGAGATGACTGTGGCCGATGACGGGCCGGGCTTTTCGCCAGCGAATGCGGCGCGGGCCTTCGATCCGTTCTTCACGACGGCCCGCGAGCGTGGCGGAACCGGGCTCGGTCTCGCCATCGCCCGGGCCCTGGTGGAAGGTACGGGCGGGCGCATCTCTTTGATAGCGTCGGAAAGGGGAGCGTCCATCCGCATCCTCCTCCCTCGACAGTCTGCTGCACCGACGCCCATGGGCTGAAAAGCCGCAGTCTCGCCACCAGCGTGCCTTTCCATAGCGAGCCTTATCCAACAACGTAGGTCAGCTACTGCAGGCAATATCAGCTACCAGCCGATGCAGCGGCCGGTGAGCACGAAGGACCGCGCGCCGCATCCGAAGCTCGTGTGCACTCGGCGTTGGCGGCGCGCAGGGCGAAGCGGCCAAGCCGCGCAGCACGGCCGCGTTCGGTGCCTTGTGCGCCGCTATGTCGTGCAGGGAGAGGCGGACCGCGGCGCATCAATGATCGAGGCCGCGTGGGCAGGGGCCCGAAGGTTATGCCGGTTCAGCGGGTCGCGTAGCGGCTCGAGCGGGTCCCCGGCTGGAAGCGTGGAAGGCGTCGCAGGGTGTTAGAGCGGCATTAGGGCGAGGCGCGCGGCGAAACCTGAGGGGATGCTGGGGAGGCCGAGACGGCACCAGACTGCGAGGATGTGGCGCCAGTTCCGTCCACCGAGGCACCGGATCCGTCCCTCAATTCATTCCCCTGGAGCTGCTAGCCGGCTATATAGCCAGCCGTTGGAGGAGGCCGCCGTGCCGAGTAACTCGCAGAAGCGCGCGATCGAAGAACACCGTCGCCGGCTCACCGAACGCGGCCTCGGCCGCTTCGAAGTCCGAGGGCTCGAGGTCGACAAGGACCTGATCCGCAGCATTGCGCGACGCTTGGCGGCAAACGACGACGCCGCAAGCGCGCTGCGGGCCGAGCTTGCGCGGCGCGTTGTCGGCGCCGAACCGCCCCGCCTAGGCAACGTCCTCGCAGCCCTGCGCCGCTCGCCGCTGGTCGGCGCCGATCTCGACCTGGCCCGCGAGGAGACGCTCGGACGCGATCCCGGGTTGTGATGACCGGCTACCTCCTCGACACGAACATTGTCAGCGAGGCCGTGAAGCCTCGCCCGTCCCCTGCTCTGCTGGATTGGCTGGGCACGCAGCCCGACGATGTGCTCCACATCTCCACGCTGACACTCGGCGAGATACGCCGCGGCATACTGGAGAAGGTGCCGGGCCGCCGTCGGCGCGACCTGGAGGCGTGGTTTGCCGGTCCGGAGGGACCGCAGCGCCTGTTCGCCGGCCGGATTTTGCCTTTCGAAGAGCGTGCGGCGTTGGAGTGGGCGCGCATCATGGCCGAGGGTACGGCGGCCGGGCGGCCGCGCAGCTCCATCGACATGGTGGTCGCTGCCACAGCTGCCGCGTACGGCCTGACCGTTGCCACCGCAAACGAGCGCCATTTCCGGGACACTGGCGTACCCTGGATCAACCCAATCGCCTGACTTCCGGGCGTCGGGGTTGGCCGTTCGTAGAAGGGCACGCGGCCGTATAGCCTTGGAAAGCGACGCCCTGCGGCGTGGGCACAATCGCATCTGCCAATAGCCGCGCCTGGCCAGAACGCGGCTGCAGTGTGCGCGCCGCTTTGGTGAATTCACCCGCACCCTGCCATTCTCCCCGATTGCCGACCAGAAGAAGCCAAAACTCCAAGTAGCAAATTGGGCAGAAAACCGAACCAAAAGCAGCTTCAGCCCCGGGGCTGCACAGCTTGCGCTGATCTGAACCGTAGTGCTGGGTCGCGGCTACCGGCGCTTCCGAAGCGCTCGGGCAAAGCGTGACCCAGCTTCGACGAAGCCGAGGGCGCGGCCGAAGGCCGGGAGGGAGGATTCACGCGGAGGAGCCACCAACTCCAGCGCGTCGCAGCCGGCGCTGCGGGCCGCCTGAGCGGCCGCCTCAACCAACAATCGGCCGATGCCGCGCCGCCGCTCGCCAGGGCCGACCAGCAGCAGGGTGATCTGCGCCACGGGGCGGGCGGCCTGCAGTATCTGGTGCCAGTGCAGCGTGACGAGACCGCTCGGTGGTCCCCACTCGAGCGCTATCAGGGCCGTCCCGCCTCTCTGGCGGAGAGCCTCCAGGCGCCGCCCCAACTCGGGCGGGTCGATCGCCTGACCGGCCTCAGCCAGCAGAACCGACAGGCCGGGCAGGTCGGCGCCGGTCGGGATGCGGATCTCCAGCCCATGGCGCGACTTCAAGACCTCGCTCCCTCGGCCAGGCCTGCTCCTGATGCGATCGACAGGGATGACCGCTGGCGCTGGGTCCGTGTGGTCATGCTGCCGTCACGCTCTGCCCGGTCCTGGCATGGGCGATGGTCATCGGGCCGAAGGCCTTCCTCCTACTCCAGCGTGACCGTGCCATCGCGGGCCCGCCCGAGCTGGAGCGGTCGCGGCGGGACACCCGCTCGCCAGCGGCACCGCCCGCCGCGCGGTGGCAACGTCCAGCACCGTGACGAACTGCGTAAGGATGCCGGTATTCGCTTCGAAGAAAATTCGAATGCCTAACCCTTTCAATTCCTTACCGCTGAAGTCCACGGTTTACGGACTTCTTACAGTCGGGGCAGCAAGCTTTCTCTCCGCAGCAGGCCCAACCTGCAAAGCACGCGGACGCTGACGACAGCCCGGCTTGCCCGGCACGTCAGGTGGCCGCGAACAGCTCCTCCACATCGGCCTCGGTCAACCTCAATGCCCCGCCATGCTCCGCCTCCACAACCGAAGCGACCAGCGCGCGCTTGCGCTCTTTCAGTACCACCATCTTCTCCTCGATCGTGCCGAGCGTGATCAACCGATGCACGAAGACCCGCTTGTCCTGACCGATCCGGTGAGCACGGTCTGTTGCCTAGTCTTCCACCGCCGGGTTCCACCACGGATCGTAGTGCACCACCGTGTCTGCCGCCGTCAGGTTCAGACCGACGCCGCCGGCCTTCAAGCTGATCAGGAAGACCGGCACCTCGCCGGCCTGAAAGCGGCTCACCGGTGCCGCGCGATCCTTGGTGTCGCCGGTCAGCAGCACGTAGGGAGTACCGATTTTTTGCAGCGCCGCCTCGATCAACGCCAGCATGCTGGTGAATTGAGAGAAGATCAGCACGCGCCGCCCCTCGTCGAGCAATACGCCGAGCAGGTCCAGCAGCCGCTCCAGCTTGGCCGAACCAGCCTTTTGCGCCGACTTCATCGCCAGCAGCCGCGGGTCGCAGCAAGCCTGGCGCAGCTTCAGCAGCGCATCCAGGATGATGATGCCGGAGCGCGCCAAGCCCTTCTCAGCAACGGCCCGCTTGACCCTGGCGTGCATCGACAGCCGGATCGCCTCGTAGACAGCGCGCTGCGGCGCTTCCATCTCTACTGGCTCAGTGATCTCGGTCTTGGGCGGCAACTCGGTCACCACCTCCTCCTTGGTCCGGCGCAGCAGGAAGGGCCGCACGCGGCGGTGCAGCGCAGCTTGTCGCTCCGCGTCACCATGCTTCTCGATTGGTGTGCGGTAACGGCTGCGGAAGCTCCTGGCGCTGCCCAGGAAGCCCGGTGCCAGGAAGTCGAACAGCGACCAGAGCTCGCCCAGGTGGTTCTGCAGCGGCGTGCCGGACAGGCAGAGCCGTTGCCGCGCGCGCAGCTGCAGCGCCTGTCGTGTAGTCTCAGCATTGGGATTTTTGATGGTCTGTGCCTCGTCCAGCACCACCAGATGCCAATCCTGCGTCGTCAGTACCTTCTGGTCCCGCGTCAGCAGCGGGTAGGTCGTGAGCACCAGGTCATGCTCCGCGATCTCGCCGAAGCGGGTCTTCCGGGCCGACCCGTGCAGCGGCAGCACCCGCAGCGCGGGGGCGAAGCGCGCCGCCTCCCGCAGCCAGTTCGGCACTAGGCTGGTCGGGCAGACGATCAGCGCCGGCCGGTCCAGCCGCCCAGCGGCGTGCTCGATGGCAAGGTGCGCCAGGGTCTGTACCGTCTTGCCGAGGCCCATGTCGTCCGCCAGCACCCCACCAAGGCCAGCGCCGCGCAGGAACTGCAGCCAGGCGACACCCTGCGCTTGGTAGGGGCGGAGCGTGCCCATGAAAGTCGTGGGCAGTTCGACCGGCGGGATCGATCCCGCCGCCGCGCGGAGGTGGGCACCGAGTGCCCGCAGCGCCTCCCCGCCCTGCCAAGCGATGCCGGAACCTTCCTCAAGCTCGGCCAGCTCCGCCGCATCCATCCGGGTAAAGCCAATGCGCCCTGACTCCGGATCGAGCGCGCCGCCCTCGAAGATCTCTATTAGGGAACAGAGGATCGGCAAGATCTGCTCCCGCGGTAGGGAGAGCAGCCGCCCGTCGGGCAGGGGCAGCAGGACCGGACCTTCGGCGAATTCTTCTGGCTCCACCCCGGCGGCGATCAGGTTGAGCAGCACGGGAACGAGATCCACCTGCTGCCCGGCCACCGTCACGCCGAGATGCAGGTCCAGCCAGTCGATGCCGGAGCCTTCCTCCAGCCGTGCCTCCAGCGGACCTTCGGCCTCAACCAGGCGGATCGGGAAGTCGGGGGCGACCTCCACCTCCCAGCCATCCGTCCGCAGCGCCGGGACCTCCTCCTGCAGCACAAAGAGCCAGTCGGGGTCGTCCTCTGTCTCGTCTTCCAGCAGGAATGCATCGACGCCAGCCTGGGAGCCGGGCGGCAGCGACATCCCTGCTGCGACGAAACCGATGCCCAGCAGGCGTGCCACCGCGGCGCGCTCCGCCGCCGCGTCACGCCGCAGGCGGTAGAGCCGCCCCTCGCGCGCGACCACGTCCATGCCGGGCCGCGACGGGGCATAAGCGGCGCGCACGTCATGGGCCACTAGCACCGGCCCATAACGGAAGCCGAGCCGCGCCATGGGAAAGTCCACCTCTGGCCGCAAGAGGCCCTGACCGTAGCCGCGCGTGGCATAGGCTGGCAGCCTGCCGGCGGTGAGCAATAGCCGCGGCACCGGCGAGCCAGGCAGCGTCTCCGGCGGGTCGAGCGTCGCCGGCAGCGCCATCGCCGGTGCCGAGAGCCGCCGCCCCAACTCAGCCGCGACCAGGGGTGCTGCCTCGGCCGGGATGGGCGGCGCGAGCAGCAGCCGTGCCGCGACATGCGCCGGTACACCAAGGTCGACCGTGCCCAGCTCGCCGCTCACTAGGTCTGCGTACCAGGGGGCCGGCAAGGCGAGGCCGAGCAGTCCTTCCTCTAACTCCAGCGCGGAGCGCTGGCGTCCATCCGCCTCCAGCCGCCAGGTGAGCCTACCCGACCGCACGGGACCGTCCCGCAGCGGTACCCCGTCCACCGTGGCCCAGCGGGCCCGGCCAGTGGCGATGATCCGGCGCAGCAGATCGGGCGGGTCCGCATCCCTGAGCATCCCCTCGGGCGCATAGCGCAGTAGGTCGGTCCGCCGCAGGATCGCCCGGTCCGAGGGGCGCAGGTACCGTGCCGTTCCCGCCTGGGCCTGGACGCCCTTACCGGCACCGTAGCTGCCATCCTTGCGCAGGGTGACCGAGAAAGCCGCGACCTTCAGCGAGACTGGCCCCACCGGTCGGGCAAGCGGTGCGACGACGTAGACGACACGCTGTCGGATGCCTGAAGGGTAGGCCTCCGGATCCGCTTCGTCGATCGCGGCGAGCTGACGCAGCCAGTCGGCGACCTCGGGCGGCAATACCGGCTCGGCCGGGGCCGCGGCGGGCGTAGGCCGCGGGGCGGGACGCGGCAGGTCGCCGCGTTCGCGCCGGGCGGCGCAGAGCGCCGCTGCAACGTGCTTGCAGTCGAGCCCGACCGGGCAGCTGCAGATGCCGTCGAAATCGGTGCCGCCGTCGCGCCGCGGCTGCAGCGTGATGCGCAGGGTATAGGGCCGCGTTGCCGTGCCTTTCACCTTCGCCTCGATCACGCGCCCGTCCGCAGACACGGAAAGGTGGCGCACCGCGCCGCGCGCTGCATAGGCACGGCCAGCCTCTACGGCCGAGCGCGGGAGGGTGCGGAGCATCGCCGCATCGTCTGGCAGTGGAGGCTGGGCGGAGATCGGCATCGCCGCTATCCTGCCGCTGCTGACAGATGAAGGCCATGCTCGGCCGGTATCAGCTCACGGCTCCGTTAGGAATGTCGATCCGAGCAGAAAGCCCCGCTTCGGTGCCGACAGGGCCATCCGCCGCCACCCCGCTAACACGCGCTCTTCGGCTTTACGGGCGGCATCTGGTCGGGCGGCAGGCTCATGTCGTGGATGTCGGTCTCCGCCGCAGTCGATACCAGACGGGACATGATGAAGCTGCCGGACATGCAAAAGGGCGCCAAAGGCGCCCCATGCAATCTCATCAACCTGACTCGTGGTGTAGTTAACCGCCGTGGCGGGTAAACTGGCCAGCAAGGGCCGGGCTGGCAGCCTGCGCCGAGACATACACCAGCGTCTGCTCGCGGCCACCGCCGACCAGCTGGGCCACACTGCCGCTCTGCTGCTGCGCTGTGGCCTGGCCCAAATAGGCGATGCTGCGGTTGGTGCTCTCGCCGGTGATGCGGGCATAGCCACCACCGACCACATTCTGGCTCGGCGTCACGTACTCAACGCGGGGGCCACCATCGGCGCCGCCACCCACCAGGCGGGGGCCGCTATCCTGCGCCTGGGCGGCACCTACGGCACCGAGAGCGATCAGCGAAGCAAATACAGTGGTGCGGAACATGGCTTGGTTCTCCGTCTCGGAGGCCAGCAGTTCAGGGCGTGACGCCCAGCTGGCCTTGCTTGAGGCGGAAGATGACCCCCGCATGGGCTCAGCACCAATACGAAGCCTGGATGCCATGCATCCATGAGATGGATGAACGATGCGACGGCTACACGGTTACTTGGAAGCCTCGAGACAGGAGGATGCCATGCAACCCCGCCCCACCATGCCCATACAGGATCGCACGCTGGAGGTGGCCATAGACCGATACTGCACCGCCTTTGGCCGTGATGCGCTGCCCTGCATCGCGGGTCTCGACAGCGCCCTGGCCGGTGCTGCCGCGACTATGCTGGCCGATGCGGTTACGGCGCGGCGCCCATTGCGATACTGCGCCATCGCTGATGCGCTGGGCGGGCTGGGGTGCGGCACGGTTCGATGAGACAGCCGACTGCGGTAGAGATCACCGCAACCGGAGGTCAGACCAATGGACCAGAACCACAGCGACAAACCCGAGGGGGCGCCGGCGTGCGCCCGGAACGCTGACGCCGGCGCCCCCTCGGGCGCGGCTGGGCCGGAGCGCCGCAACTCCGCTCGGCGCAAGCTGGCTGCCGTCACCCGGCTGCTACGCGGCGAGCCGCTGGAGACCGTAGCCCGGGACCTCAACGTTACCGTCGCTCGTCTGAGCGAGTGGCGCGACCGCGCCCTGGTCGGGGCGGAGGCGGCGATGAAGGAGCGCGAGCGCGACAGCCGCGATGAGGAGTTGCTCCGGCTTAAGGCCAAGCTCGGCGAGGTCACCATGGCCAACGAGCTGCTGGAGCAGAAGATTGCGGCTCTGGAGGGCGGGCGCCCTTTGGGCCGACGGAGGTCGAGGCGATGAGCCAGGCTGTCTCGCCGGCCACAGACCGCGCCTACGGCCTGGCCCGGGTCGCCCGGGTCTGGCGGCTCTCCCGTGCCACGGTCTACCGCCACCGTGCGGCGCCCGACCCCACGGCGCCGGCCGGGCCAACACGCCGGGGCCCGGTAGGTGCCTGCTCCGATGCCGCGTTGCTCGAGCACATCCGCGCCCAGATCCTTGGCTCGCGCCTGCATGGTGAGGGCTACCGCAAGATCTGGGCCCGGCTGCGCCATGCCGGCATCCGCACCTCGGCTCGCCGGGTCCGGCGCCTCATGGGCCAGCACGGCCTGCTCGCGCCACACCGCGTCGGCCGTCCCGAGCAGCGCGCCCATGACGGCACGATCACCACCACCGCCGTGGATGCAATGTGGGGGACCGACATGACCGAAACCGTGACCGTAAAGGAGGGCCGGGCTCGGGTGTTCGTCGCTGTCGACCACTGCTCCGGCGAGTGCGTCGGCAACCATGCCGCGCGCTCCGGCAACCGCTTCGAGGCACTCGAGCCGATCCGGCAGGGTGTCCTGCGCCACTTCGGCCGCATCGAAAAGAACGCAGCCAAGGGTCTCGCTCTGCGCCACGACCATGGCTCCAACTACATGTCCGGCGACTTGCAGGACGAGATCGCCTTCCTCGGCATCGAGAGCTCGCCCTCCTTCGTCCGCCAGCCCGAGGGCAACGGCGTCGCCGAGCGCTTTATCCGTACCTTGAAAGAGAACTTCCTCTGGGTGCACACCTTCGACACCATCGAAGAGCTGCGCCGCGGGCTGCAGGACTTCGTTGCCCACTACAACGCCACCTGGCTCGTCGCCATGCACGGCTACTGCACCCCGAATCAGATCCGCGCCGAGCAACGCGGCCTTGCTCAGTGCCTACCTACCCATCTACCCTTGGCCGCCTGAACAGCGCAGTCAGCTGTCTCAACAACCGGGCGCACTACAGTTCCATGCGGCTGCTTCAGCCGTGCAACACTGTCCGTGAAAGCGGGTGAAGACCACTCGGCACGTACATTCCACAGCGCTAGGCGCAGACGATCCTCTGTTGGCTTCGTCCTACCCCGCTGGGCGTGCACAACTTCAACCACTCTGCTCTTGCCGTTGCCTAAACCGCCCCTTCGAGGAGTGATGACGGTTTGGCGCTTCTCACTGGATGAGCGTTGCGCCCCTTGCCCTTTGTGGCGGGGAAAGACGCGATCTGCTTCGGACATGGAGTTCCAGGTTGGCGAGTGACATTGTCGGTCGCACCGAGCTTTGCCCATGAGTTCGGTAGGGTAAGTGACAAGTCTCTGCTACCGAAGCTCACAGGACGTAGCGTCATGATCAGCATTTGGCTAACCCGCGCATGTGCTGCGGTCCGACCTTGGAATAGGAAGGTCCGGTTATACGCTGAGTTCGTAAGCGTCCGGCCTGCACCGCCTTCCCTGGCTTGTAGCGTCCGTTGAGGCTGGCGGCCTTAATGTCG
>NZ_KN676117.1:0-26446 GCF_000802185.1 Belnapia sp. F-4-1
CCGATAGATCGTTGGCTCGGCCAGCACCTCGACCATGTGGCGGACAGGATCGACAGCAAGCAGCCCGAAGCCAAGCAGACGACAGAGCTTGTGGACGCGCCGGTCCCGGTCCCGCCCGCGTTGCGTTGACCTGACTGCCAGCCAGACTTCGTCCGCTGCGGCAAAGCGGTCAACGGCCTGCAGGACCAGCTCGAGAGTGAAGCCTATCTTCAGCTCGGTGATGACGAGCCAGGGCGCCTCACCTGGTCGCACCGCCACGATGTCGCAGCCACAAACCTCGCCTTTGACCTCGTAGCCCAGGCGCTCCAGTTGAGCTTTCACCGCCGGGTACAACGAGGTCTCAGGGTGGCGCTGGGACATGATGATCACCTTGCCTCGAGGGCATTGGACGTCCGGTGCCCTTGGGCTCGATCCCGACGGTCCAAGTCCCGTGCAGCGCCACCGAGCCACTCGCCAAGCTTAGACCAGCGGCGGCGGGCGCTGCCGTTCCTGACCGCGATCGCCAACGCCCGACGCTGCCCGATCAGCACCACGAGCCGCTTGCCGCGGGTGACGCCGGTATAGAGCAGGTTCCTGGCCAGCATGGCGTAGTGCTGGGTGCTGAGCGGAATCACCACGGCCGGGTACTCCGAGCCCTGAGCCTTGTGAATGGTGGTGGCATAGGCCAGCACCAGCTCATCCAGCTCACCGAAGCCGTACACCACGTCCCGCCCCTCGAAGCTCACCACCAGCTCGGCCTCCTCGGGATCGATAGCTGACACCATGCCTAGATCGCCGTTGTAGACGTCGCGCTCGTAGTCGTTGGCAACCTGCATCACCTTGTCGCCCACCCCGTAGCTCCAGCCGAAGCGTTCCACCCGGAGTTCACCCGGTGGGTTCAGCGCCTGCTGCAGGGCGATGTTGAGCGAGCGCGCGCCCAATCCGCCGCGATTCATTGGGCAGAGCACCTGGATGTCCCGTACCGGATCGAGGCCAAAGCGGGCCGGGATGCGGCTGCCGACCACCGCGAGCAGCTTGCGCACCCCCTCCTCCGGGTCAGCCGCCTCGACGAAGAAGAAGTCCGACCCTTCGGCTGTCTTCAGCTCGGGCATCTTACCCGCGTTGATGCGGTGGGCGTTGACGATGACCTGGCTCTCGGCCGCCTGGCGAAACACCTCCGTCAGCCGGACCACCGGCAGCGCGTTGGAGCTGATGATGTCGGCCAGCACCTGCCCGGGGCCGACCGAGGGCAGCTGGTCCACATCACCCACCAGCAGCAGCGCTGCCTCATCCGGCAAGGCCCGCAGCAGGGCGCGCATGAGCGGCACGTCGACCATGGAGGTCTCGTCCACCACCAGCAGCTCGCAGCCGAGCGGGGTTTCCTCACCCCGCTTAAAGCCGCCGGTCTTGGGGTCAGCCTCCAGCAGGCGGTGAATGGTCCTGGCCTCCAGTCCAGTGCTCTCGCTCAGGCGTTTGGCTGCCCGGCCGGTGGGCGCGCAGAGGCCGACCTTCACATCCTTGGCCCGGAGCACCTGCAGGATGGAGTTCACCAGCGTGGTCTTGCCCACCCCCGGACCGCCGGTGATCACCAGAACCTTGGAGCGCACCGCCAGCCGCAGCGCCTCGCGCTGGCTGCTGGCAAGCGCCAGCCCGGTACGGGCCTCGACCCAAGGAATCGCCTTGGCGGTATCAATCTCCGGCCAAGGCGGCCGACCACGGACCAGAGTCCGCAGCCGCTCGGCGATCACCTGCTCGGCCCGGTATAGCCCCGCCAGGAAGACGCAAGGCTGGCCGGCCAGGGTGTCAGCCACCACTTCCCCCGCCTCCAGCTCCAGTTCAAGAGCGGTCTGGACCAGGGCAGGCTCTACCTCGAGCAGCGAGCTGGCCAGATCACCCAGGTCCTCCACCGGCAGGCCGCAATGCCCCTCCCCTGTTGCCTCGGCCAGGGCGAAGGAGATGCCGGCCCGCACCCGGATCATAGCGGTTCGCTCGATGCCGAGCTTCTGGGCGACGAGGTCAGCCGTGCGGAAACCGATGCCGCGGATGTCCCGCGCGAGGCGGTAGGGGTTGTCGGTGATGACCTGGACGGCATTGGCACCGTAGGTCTTGAAGATCCGCACCGCCCGGGAGGTGCCAACGCCATGGGCATGCAGGAACAGCATGATCTCGCGGATGGCCTTCTGATCTGCCCATCCGGCAACGATGCGGGCAGCGCGCTTGGGGCCGATGCCGGTGACCTCACGCAGGCGGTCGGGCTCGGCCTCGATTAAGTCGAGCACTGCGGTCCCGAAGGCTTGGACCAGCTTCCGGGCATAGGTTGGTCCGATGCCGCGGATCATGCCGGAGCCGAGATACTTCTCGATGCCCTCGCTCGTGGTTGGCTGTGTCGCCTTCAGGAAGTTGGCCCTGAACTGCAGGCCATGGGTTCGGTCATTGAACCAGGTCCCAGACAGTTGCACCCACTCGCCGGCGGAGATGGTAGCCGCATGCCCGACCACGGTAACCAGGTCGCGCTGGCCTCGCACCTTGACCCGCAGCACGCAGAAGCCGTTTTCGGCATTGTGGTAGGTGACCCGCTCCACGAGGCCGGCCAGCGCTTCTTGTGGATTAGCCAGGACGTTCTCAGGCATCGCAGCAGGGTATCAGAACGTTCATTGCAGGAAGATAGGGCCTCAGAGGACTAACTGCGCTGGTCCTCCGCAAGAACTCGCTTGCGTTGTCCCGGTGAGCTGGGCTCGTCACAAGTCGGGAATGGAGATGACGCTGTAGCCGTGCAAGTGAGATGGCCCTTATTCGTCGGACAGTTTGACGGCTTGGATAAGCTCAGTCCTGGTTGTCGTCAGGCCGCCAATTTCTTCGCCTCGTTCGCCCTAAGGGCCTCATCCGAGGTCTGCCCAGCCAGTGCGCTGTGTAAACGTTCGGCATTTCGGCATTATAGTAGCCGAACCACTTCAACAGCCCGGCCCGCAACTCCGAGCCAGTCTCGAAGGCATGCAGGTAGACGCACTCGTACTTCAGGCTGCGCCACATCCGCTCGATGAATGCGTTGTCCATCCAGCGGCCACGACCGTCCATCGAGATGCGCAGCCCGGCCTGCTGCAGCAAGCTGGTGAACCGCGGCGAGGTGAACTGGCTGCCCTGGTCGGTATTGAAGATCTCTGGCGGCCCGTATCGCGCCTTGGCCTCCTCCAGCACCTCGAGGCAGAACTCCACCTCCATGGTGTTCGACACCGTCGTCAATCCATTGCGGCGGACCGCCTCCGAGCACACGCTTGCATCGTGAAAGGGTCCACCCCGCCGCCTTGTAGCGGCCGTGCTCGGTTGCCTGCACCCACTCGCGGCGGCCTTTACGGGCAAAGTGCCGCATATGCCGCCCGCAGCCGGTCAGGAAATTAAGTTCATCGGGCACTCCCACCTCGGGCACCGTCGGCTTGAGCACGCCTTCGCCATTGGGGAACGCCACTGGCGCTAGGCACATTCCTAGGCGCTAGCGAGACTAGTGGGGGAATCACTCCGGTAGTCGCTGACGCCGGCGGTGGCGGGGGGATCACTCCGGACTGCTTTCGAGTCGCAGTCGAGTGGGGGGATCACTCCGGAGCGGCTTATCCTCAGACGTTACATCCATCCACGGGGAATCACTCACGCCAAATGGGGGGAAAGCTCCGGGAATCGGGGTTATCCACGGGGGGATTACTCCATACTTCAACTAGTTAGAATCCTACTACCTCCCTACTAGTGCCCGGAGTGATCCCCCCGTTGACGCCATGGACAGCCTCTCGCCATGGTCCAACAGCGTTGAGGAAGAGAGCATGGTGCAGGACGCGGACCACGGGGCTCGAAAGCTGGTGCTTGCCCATGGGCGTGACCAAGCCCGAGCCATGATGGCGCCTGAACAACGCGGCTTGATCGACATTGCTGCAGAGGTTCTCGGGGACGAAGCCGGCAAGATCGGCATTACCTATACTGGCTTCTGCCTCACAGGCTTGCCACACAAGCGGCTGTCGGACGAGCAGGTCTGGGAGAAGCGTGGCCACCGCGTCGTATTGATGATAGAACCTGGCCGCCTTCGGCGTGGTATGGGCCAAGCGAAGCTTTACGGCGTCCCTTATGGCGCACGGGCGCGTATGATCCTGCTCTACTTGCAGACGCAAGCCGTGCGGACCAACTCCTGCGAGGTCGAACTCGGCCGAAGCATGCGGGAATGGCTTGGAAGGATGGGTCTTACCTGGGGCGGTGAGACCGGACGCGCTCTGCGTGAGCAAGCGGCCAGGATCGCAGCCTGCAGCCTCAAATTCTCATGGGAGAACCAGATGGCGAGCGGATGGGAAGCGGGGCGCTTCGTCCGCTCCGGGCTGCGCTTCCAGCGGGCTGTCGAAGACGCTGGCGGCCCGCAGGGTGATCTCTGGGAAGACCGCGTTGTCCTAGACGAGGTCTTCTACCAAGCACTGCGCCAACATCCCGTTCCTTTGCGCGAAACGGCGTTGCGGGAGCTGTCCGGGCTCAGCGTCAGCCTCGACATCTATATTTGGCTCGCCTACCGGCTACACACCCTGAAAGCGCCGACACCGGTCCGTTGGGCGGCGCTCAAGGAACAATTCGGCCTTGGTTACGCCGAGATGCACACCTTCCGCCGCGACTTCAAGCGGTGGCTTGCCCCAGCGGTAGCCGCATATTCCGAAGCACGTGTCGAGGTCGCAGATGACGGGGTAATCCTCTATCCCTCCCGCCCGCCGGTCGGACCGAAGCTGGTCGCCCTCGGTGGCCTCGCTCTTCCGGAGTGATCCCCCCACCCTCTATCCAGGAGAAGGGGTACGAACCAGGCGCGGCATCTGTTTTGCCGGCACCAAAGTAACGACCTCGTCGGTGCCGGCGCCGGTGGCCAACTGTAGCATACTTCGTCTCGGCGCCGCTGAGTGCCGTGGTTCTTCTTTAGTGTGCCATAGGGCCCTAACAGCCGCGGCCGGGTGCTGTTCACCAGCAGGTGCACTGGCCCGCCTCCACAGCGCGGCCGCGCCATGTCCAACGCCTCGACCCGGCGGCTCAGGGTCGAATAGTCGAGTACTGCAAAATCGAGGCCAAGCAACTGTAAGATGGAGCCGATCAGGCTCTGAGTTTGACGCCACGCCAAGCGGAACACGGCCCGAAGCGTCGGGGTGGTTGTGATCGCCAGAGCCTAGCACCTCGGTCAGCAGTCCAGATACGTACGCTTTGGCGCGCCAGTCCCCAACCGCCGCCTTGGAGAACCACACGTCCAAACTACCGCGGGCACGCGGGGCGGGAATCTCACGCCGCCCTGTTCGTTGCTCTGCTGGGCTGCTTGGCGGTGTGGCGCCGGTGATCGGCACCCGCCTCGAAGAGCACAACGTGCAACTCTCATGAAGCGGTGGCTTGCCCAGACGCCACCTTACCCCGACCGGCTCGACCGCACGACTTGTGCAGCAAGGTGCCATTACACGTCAACGCCGCCTTCCGCGATCCGGAGCTGCTCGGTGACCTCAATAAGGTCGCGGTCGAGATCGGCTAGTCGGGCGGCAGCCTCGTCCCGTTGTCGACGGAGGTCTACCTGCCGTGCACGGAGGGCATCGAGACTAACGCGGCCATTCGGTACGCCCGTTGCCACCACGGCGTCATCATCTGTGGTGGCATCAACGATCCGCCCACCAAGTCTGCGGCCATCCCGCAGGTCGCGCTTTAATGCCTCGACTTCGACCCGTTGCACGTCATTGCGAATTAAATTCCGCTCCGTTGCTAGCTGCAGACCGCGCTCGTCGCGTAGCGCCTTGGCGAGGTCGTACGCCGTCGAGTAGGCGGCAGGCAGCTGTGGCTCGGGGATGCGGCCCTCCCGCACCGCGCGGGCGATCTCAACAAGCTTCGAGACCATGCTGTCTGAAAACGGAAACAGTCGGCTCGCGCCTCGGCGCAGAGCACGATCTTCCTCTGGGCTCAGAGTTTCGCGCAGGTTTAGGAGGGTGCGGCCAATCGCTAAGAATGCCGTCGAAGCTTTGCCCCAGTTCTCGAAAATGACTGACCGGGCGCCGAGGATCTCACGGATGCGGTCGGGGTTTTGAGCGATGGGCAAGCCCGCGAACACCTCGTGGATGATTTCCCGGCCCTCATCCTGCTGTCGCTTAATCGCCTGTGCTTGACCGAAGCGACGGTCGCCAGCAACGAGGTCGCGCGCATCACCGGTTGCTTCGAGGTCTTTCAGTGCGCCCTTGGCGGCGCCTGCTCGAAGGCGGCTCACAGTTTCACAGCCCGGCGTACGTGTAGCCAAAGGTCATTCATTGCGTCGGCTGCTTTGCTGTTTTCGTAGTCTACGGCCGAGAGGCCCGTCTTGAACGGCGTCATGATTTCTTCCAATTGCGGAATTTCCACCGGAGCGACTGCGCCATATCGGAGCAGCGTGGTTCGGGCAGCGGCGTAAGAGCGGGTGCGGCGGTTCGCACGGTTCAGCACGAACTCGGCGTTGGCACCTGCATCTGTCAACGTCTTGAACCAAGGTGCGACACTCTCAAGGTCGTCACCGGAGGGCGAAGTCGGCACCAAGACTAGTGAGGCTCTGCCGCACAACTCGAGCATTGGAGTCATATCGTGTTCGACGCCAGGCGCAGTGTCCACGATGGCGAGTTGATAGCTCTTCACTTGGTCGAGAATTGAGCGCCAGTTGCCGACCTCCGCACTGAAGACTTCCGCCGGGACAATCTGCGGGAGCTTCTGCCGAGCAACTTCGCGTCGCTCGCTCCACCTTAGGAAGGTACCCTGGCGATCGAGATCGGCACCGACTACATTGATATCAGCTAGACTGGCGGCAACCATCAGGTTGCGGGCAATCGTTGACCGCCCGCAACCCCCCTTTGAACCACCCAGCACAAGCACACGGCAGGTAGCCTTTGCAGCCATCACCCGTCTCCCGAATTGAAGCTGGATGATGCGGGACCGAACTTACGCATGCAAGCTCCGCTCCAGTATTTTCCCGCGTGAAAAAGGTCCGAATGGGACGTTAAAACGCCGTCTATAGGGCGAAAATCAGCTGTCGTGACTAAGCAAAACGAGAGTTAAAAAGTGTCTCGCGAGGGCACCGTCAACTTAGCAGGGGTTGGCCGCTTGCCCCAGGTCCGGTAGACATCCGGAATGAGATCGCCAGCCGCCGGCTCCCTCTATGCCGGGTTCCGCTTTCCCGCCGAGGTCATCAGCCACGCGGTCTGGGTGTATTTCCGCTTCCCGGTCAGCCTGCGCATGGTCGAGGAGATGCTGGCGGCACGCGGCATCGTGGTCAGCCACGAGACGGTGCGGCAGTGGGCGCTCAAGTTCGGCCAGGAGTTCGCCAACCGGATCCGACGGAGACTGCCCCGTGTCGGCGACAAATGGCACCTCGACGAGGTCGCAATCAAGATCGCTGGGCGAAGCACTGGCTCTGGCATGCCGTAGATCAGACCGGAATGGTGCTTGACGTGCTGGTCCAGAGCCGGCGCGACAAGCGGGCGGCGAAGCGTCTGCTCCGCAAACTTCTCGAGCGGCATTGCCGGGCGCCACACGTCATGGTCACTGACAAGCTCCCGAGCTACGGGGCGGCCGAGCAGGAGGTGATGCCCGGCGTCGAGCATCGCCAGCACAAGGGCCTGAACAATCGAGCCGAGAATTTACACCAGCCGATGCGAAGACGAGAGCGGCAGATGAAGCGCTTCAAGTCAGCGCGGTAGGCACAGCGCTTCCTCTCCGCCCACGACCAGATCGCCAACCTTTTCTATCTCCGCCGCGACCACGCCTCCGCCAATGAACACCGAGCCGCAAGGGTGCGGGCGTTCGAGATGTGGGCGGAAATCAGCAAGGTTGCTGCGGCAAATTGAAGTCCTGCCCGCATCGTCCTCAGCTTGCCAGCACGCTCGGCCCGAAGGCGACAAGTTGACGGTGCCAGCATTCCACCCGCCGAGGCCGAGATGCGCTACCCAACCCAGCTTAAGGCGCCCGCCTTGGCAGCGTGACACAAACTCTCCAACCTCCAGCAGAGCAGGGCGGTTCAGGCCTTTGCACAGCCCTTCTGTCAACGGCTTCGCGGCCAACCCGGTGCCTCAATCACTTGAACGTCCGCCTCCAGAGCAGATCCCTTCCCAGGGGGGCGACGATGGGAAAATCTCTTCGAGGAGCGCCACGAAGGCGCGGACGTTCGGGCTGCCCTGGCGGCTCTCAGGCCAGAGCGCCGTGATCACGGATCGCTCGACCTGGAACTCGGGAAGGACAGGCACCAGCGTACCTCGCTTGACGTAAGTGGCGGCCACATAGGTCGGCGACATCCCAATGCCGCCACCGGCTTCCAAGATCGCCGCTACTGCGTCGCTCAGATCGGTAATGATGCCAGTCTCGGGCGTGAGCTCGATCGTGCGACTGCCTACCTGAAACGGCCAGCGCAAGGCCTGACCAGAAGACTGGTAGCGAAAATTGACGCAGTCGTGGTCGGCGAGGTCGTTTGGATGTCGGGGCGTCCCACGGCGCGCCAAGTAGCCTGGCGATGCGAAGGCGCCGACCCGATGCGGCGCGAGCCTGCGCGAGATCAGCCGAGAATCTGCGAGCTCGCCGACACGGATTGCGACATCGATGGCCTCCTCGACGATGTCCACCATGCGGTCAGTCAGCCGCAGATCGACCGCAAGCTTAGGATACCGTTCGCGAAAGCGCGGCAGCGCCGGCGCGATCAGGTGAATGCCGAGCGGGTTGGACGTGGCCACCCGAAGCGTGCCGGTGGGCTCGGCTCGGGCCGCGACGGCCGCCTGTTCGATCTCGTCCACCTCGCGCAGAAGCCGGAGCGTCCGCTCGTGCAGGTCGCGACCTTCAGGCGTCAGCGCCATCGAGCGCGTGGTGCGGGTGAACAGCTTGAGCCCGAGCCGATCCTCCAGGCGCTGGACGCTCTTGCTCACCGCCGAGGGCGAGATCGACAGTGCTCGTGCGGCGGCCGTGTAGCTGCCGAGGGAGGCAGCCCGAGAGAAAGCGATGAGGCCGGTCAAACGCTCAAGTCCGATCTGTTCCGACATATGTTCCATGACGGCATAAGTATAACGAAACGCGACACGATTATCATTTAAACCGCGAAGGTCCAAGTTCCCGATCACCGGTGCCACCCCGGCGCCTCTCGAGATTGAGGACCCCTCCATGAGCCTGACCGCTTCTCTCGCCAGCAAGGCTGTCCTGATCTTTGGCGGAACCTCCGGCATCGGTCTCGCGGCTGCGCAGCAAGCGAAAGCAGCCGGAGCGGAGGTCACCGTGGTCGGCTTTGACGCCGCTGGGGCGGAGCGGGTAGCGGCCGACAATGGCTTCGCGGGCTGGCGCGCCGCAGACGTGACGCAGCCTGACACGATCACCGCCGCCGTAGCGGGCCTCGCCCGGGTCGATCACCTGGTCCTACTGGCCGGCACCTTCGTGGCCGGCTCCGTCCTGGAGGCGGATGTGGCCTACTTGCGCCGCGCCTTCGAGGAGCGGATCTGGGCCGCGGTCGCAACGCTGCGCGCACTCGGCGACCGGCTCGCTCCAGATGCTTCAATCACCTTCATCTCCGGCGCGCTGGCAGATCGGCCGACCGCCGGCGGCACCGCGATCCTGGCCGCCGCCTCCGCCGCCATGGAGGCCTTCGCCCGCGGCCTGGCGCTGGAACTCGCGCCGCGGCGGGTGAACACGCTCTCGCCGGGCACGACGGACACGCCGCTCCTCGCCCGCACCCTCGGCGCCAATCGGGACGCCTACGTGGCGAGCGTCACCGAGAAGCTGCCACTGCGCAGGTTGGGCACAGCCGACGAGGTCGGCGCTGCCGTCGTCTTCCTCATGAGCAACGGCTTCATGAACGGCGAGACGCTCCACGTCGATGGCGGCTCACGCCTCGTCTGATCCAACCCGGACCGCGAGCGCTCCCATGCCCTCCCTCTTTGATCCTCTCCGGCTCGGCGCCATCGAAGTCCCGAACCGCATCCTGATGGCGCCCATGACCCGGGCCCGTGGTACGCGAGAGCATGTGCCGACGCCGATGATGGCCGAATACTACGCGGCGCGGGCCTCGGCTGGACTCATCATCTCGGAGGCGATCGGCATCTCGCGCGAGGGCATGGGCTGGCCCTATGCGACCGGGCTCTGGATGCCTGCACAGGTCGCGGGCTGGCGCGCCGTAACGGACGCGGTCCATGTCGCCGGCGGTCGCATCGTCGCCCAACTCTGGCATATGGGCCGCGTCGTCCATCCGAGCTTCCTGGACGGCGCGCAGCCTATCTCGGCCTCGGGCACCACCGCGTCCGGCCATGCCCACACCTATACGGGCCGGCAGCCCTACGCGGCGGGGCGACCACTCCGGCTCGACGAGATCCCTCGTCTACTGGAGGACTTCCGGACCGGCGCCCGGAATGCAATGGAAGCCGGGTTCGACGGCGTGCAAATCCATGCCGCGAACGGATACCTGCTCGACGAATTCCTACGCGACAGCTCCAACTTCCGCACCGACGCCTATGGAGGCTCGATCCCGAACCGCATCCGGCTCCTGCGCGAGGTGACCGAAGCCGTGGCCGGCGCAGTCGGGTCCGACCGGACCGGGGTACGGCTGTCGCCCAACGGCGAGACCCAGGGCGTGCGCGACAGCGACCCGCTGCCGCTGTTCACCGCCGCCGTTCAGGCGCTCTCCAACCTCGGCATCGCACACCTAGAACTCCGGGAGCCGCCACTCGACGGTTCCTTCGGGGTCGGCGAGATCCCGCCGCTCGCCTCCGAGTTGCGGCCCTTCTTCAAAGGACCGCTGATCCTGAACTCCGACTTCGACGGTGTTCGCGCCCAAGCGGCGCTCGATGCCGGGACCGGCGACGCCGTCGCGTTCGGGCGCCCCTTTATCGCCAACCCGGACTTGCCGGCCGCTCTGGGAAGCGGCCGCGCGCTCGCCCGGGACGACAGGGCCACGTGGTTCACTCAGGGACGCGAAGGTTACCTCGACCACCCCGCTCGGAAAGAGGCCTGACATGACACGCTCGTTGCTCGGCAAGGTCGCCCTTGTCACAGGAGGATCTCGCGGCATCGGCGCCGCGATCGTCCGACGGCTCGCCCGCGAGGGGGCCGAAGTCGCCTTCAGCTACGCCTCATCCGAGGCCGCGGCCGCGGCGCTCGCAGCCGACGTGGAGGCGATGCGTAGCCGCGCCATCCCGATCAAGGCCGATCAGGCCGACACCGCCGCGGTGCAGGCACTGGTGAGGCGTGCGCAGGAAGCGCTCGGTCCTCTCGACATCGTTGTAAACTCGGCCGGCGTGTTCGTGACGGGACTGATCGGTGACCCCGCGCTCGACCTTGCGGCGCTCGACCACCAGCTCGACGTCAACCTTAAGGCGGTCGCAACGGTCGTCCGCACCGCCGTACCCATGATGAACGACGGCGGCAGCATTGTGTCGATCGGGACGACAGGCGCCATGCACCACACGCCGTTCGCCGGCATCGCGGACTACGTTGCGACCAAGGCTGCGGTGGCCGCCTACACGCGAAGCTGGGCGCGCGACCTCGGACCGAGGAACATCCGCGCCAACGTGATTCAGCCAGGCCCCATCGACACGGGCATGGCGCCGGTCGAGGGACCTGTGGCCGACCTCCTGAGGTCGCGCTCCGCCCTTGGCAGGTATGGCACGCCGGAAGACGTCGCGGCGGCGGTCGCCTTCCTCGTCGGGCCCGAGGCGGCCTACATCACGGGCGCCACGCTCGCTATCGACGGCGGCCTCGCGGCTTGACCGCAGTGGGTCGACGAGGACCGGTTCAGCACTGGCGGGGAGTTGCACCCGGAGAACCTCGTCCCGAAGACGCTCTACCTGCCGGACGGCCGCATGGTGCCGGTCTGCGTGGTGAAGGCGTCACAGGCCGAGCCCCCGCCCGCGCCGCTTCCCCGCTGGCACTGGCCCGACACCCTGATTGGGGCGGCTTCCCGATCCTTTGCAAGGCGCAGGGCCGCAGGATGGTTGCGAGCGTCGGATGCCTCGTCAGCGACGAGCACACGGTCTACGCGCTCACGAACCGCCACGCCTCCGGCCCGCCTCGCCAGCCGATCCGCAGCGTCGTTCGCGGCGCCGAGGTCGAGATCGTGAGGTCGAGTGAAAGGCAGATGACCCGCCTGCCGTTCACCGAGGTCTAAAGCGACTTCCCGGGGAGGCGGACCTATTTAATGCTCGATGTCGGCTTGGTCGAGGTCGACGACCTCAGGGACTGGACGTCGCAGGTCTACGTGCTGGGGCCGATGGTTGCTGCCAGGGTTGGGACCAACCCTCGTGGGGCAGATCTCCCAAGTTCACATGCGATAAGCCTCGCGTGGCGCAAGTCAGTGACGCCTGCTCGAGCTTTTCTGCTTGCCGCCGGCTGATGCTGACATCCTCATCGACATGAACACAGATGATGGACACTCACCAAACCCGAACGCCTCAATATAACAACTTATGACGACAGTAAAAAGTTCTAATGAAAAAGTTAATTTACTTGAAGTAAGTTGTGCGGATTTTCAGCTATTGGCGACGACATCAGTGATAGGGGTTTAATAATACAAAAAGCGCTTCGCTTTTCCTCCACCACGATCCGCTGAAGTCCAATGCGGCTGCCGAGGTCTACGCCATGGCAGTAGCATTCCCTAGTCCCGTCCCTGCCGACGTCGGTACTCTACCGGCGTCGTCCCGACCCGCCGGACGAAGGCGCGCCGAAGGGTGTCGGCGTCTCTAAACCCGCAAGCGCCGGCGATCTGTTTGACTGCGATGTTGCCGCTCTCGAGAAGCCGGCGCACTGCCTCAATCCGAACATTCTCGACATAGGCAGCCGGCGTCAGCCCTGTCTCGGCCCGGAACAGGCGCGCGAAGTGCCGTGGGCTCATCCCGGTTCTGGCGGCAAGCCTTTCGACGGTGTGGTCCTCAGCGGGGTGCGCGGCAACCCAGCGTTGGACCTCCTGCAGGGCGGAGCGGCCGATCGGCGCGCCAAGGCCATGCCGGCTGAACTGCATCTGGCCGCCACCGCGCTTGAAGAACATGACGAGCTGTGCCGCAACTTGCCGTGCCAATTCCACCCCCAGATCCTCCTCCACAAGTGCCAGAGCGAGATCCAACCCAGCCGTTACCCCGGCGGCCGTCCGGAGCGGCCCGTCGAAGATGCAGATGGCGTCCGGCTCGACCCGCACCCCGGGAAAGCGGGCAGCGAGAGCCTCCGCCACGGCCCAGTGTGTCGTCACGCGCTGTCCCTCCAGCAGACCCGCCTGCCCCAGCAGGAAGGCGCCGCTGCACACCGAGCCGTAGCGCCGGCACTGGCGCGCGGCGGCCCCGATCCAGTCCAACAAAGCGGGTTGCTCGTCCCGTTCGTGCATCCGGGGGGCGCCAGCGACCAGCAGCGTGTCGAAAGCGGTCGCCTTTGCCTCAGACGCGACGAGATCGGGCAGGATGCGCCGGCCCGACGAGGTTTCGATTGGCCCTGGCCCGGTCCCGATGACGGCCAAGGTGTAGGCTGCCCTACCGAGTTGGGTGTTTGCCTCAGCGAAGACGTCGAGAGGACCGGCCACGTCCAGCAGCTGGACGCCGGGAACTGCGACAACTGCGACAGAACGGGCCATGAAACCTCCGCGGCAGCCCAAGGCTGATCATTGGCAGAAATTGTCGTAAAACGTCGATTGCCGCCATCTGACGCTTCCCGTAGCTCATGGTGGACCACCGCGTAAAGGAGATCCGACCATGGCCATCACCTGCGAGGCCGCCATTCCTGACAGCAAGCTGGCGCGTGCCATCACGGAGTTCGTCCGCGATACGGAGACCGAGCTGCTCTTCAACCATTCCAGCCGGGTTTACGCGTTCGGCGCTCTCGCCGGTGTCCGGCGCGAGCTCACCTTCGACCGCGAGCTGCTCTACGCGGGCGCGATGTTCCACGACGTGGGGCTGATGCCCGCGCACAGCAGCCTGGATGAGCGCTTCGAAGTGGACGGTGCCAACGCAGTCCGCAGCTTCCTCCGCTCCCATGGCGTGTCCGAGGAGGATGTCTACACGGTGTGGACGGCCATCGCGCTCCACACGACGCCCGGCATTCCCGTCCACATGCATCCCGTCGTCGCTCTCGTCACGGCAGGGGTCGAGATGGACGTGCTCGGCCTGACCTACAATGAATGCCCGGACGCGGAGCGCGAGGCCGTCGTCTCCGCCTTTCCGCGCACACCGAACTTCAAGGAAGATATCATCCAAGCCTTCTACGACGGCATCCGGCATAAGCCGGGTACCACCTTCGGTAACGTCAAGGCCGACGTCATCGCCGACAAGGAGCCCGGCTTCCATCGCGCCAACTTCTGCAGCGTGATCCGAAGCTCCCGCTGGCCAGAGAGCGCACATGCGCAAAGTTGCGGCTGCAGGTAAGCGTAATTCCTACACGCTAGAAGACAGCGACAATCGCGTCCCTGCCTTACGGAGAACTGGGATGCTGAAATCCAATTCTACGACTTGGTTCGACACAGCACGTCACCCCTGTGCCGGCGCGACGCGCCGGTTTAGAGCGGTTTCCCATCAGTCTGCATCATAACCGACGGTGGCAAAGTAGTTGGTGCACTCGGCCGGGGGAGATGTGTCGATGATGCGGCCGAAGTTCTGCCTGGTCACGCAATAGGGACCAGCCGCCGGTGGAAGCCGCAAAGATCATAGGAACAGTTCGCGCGCCTGCTCGAACATTCCAACCACTTCGTCGGCGACAAATCGGATAGAGGTTTCCTTTCTGTCGCGCCTGCGGGTCAGCAAATACACGTCTTTGCTTGGCGGTGTGGACCCAAGATCGCAAATCCTCAACAGTGGGTCGCTGCGGCCGATATAATGAGGAAGAAGCGCGAGCCCGGCGCTGAATCGCGCAGCGACCGAATGCGCGAATTGGTCCTTCGCGCGAAATGCCACACGAGTGCGCGGAAAATGTCGCGCCATCCATATCTCTTGGGATAGATATGCATCCGCCTCGTTGAACCCGATGAAGACCGGATCGGCTCCAGCTTCGATTAAGCGACATGTCTCCTCTGTTCCATAGAAACCATAGCCGACGGTCGTCAGCGGACGCGCGACCACATCGCCGTCCTTAGGCCGGTCAAAGCGGATGGCAATATCCGCCTCATACCGCTCCAGACTGATGGAGCGAAGGTTCGGCGAGAGGTCGATGTCGAGCCTCGCATAACGCGTTGCCAGCGCCGCGAGGCGCGATGTGAGAAAGCCAGCCGACAACCCAGGCGATGAAGCGATCCGCACCAGGCCGCTGGGCGCTCCGTCCATCATGCCGCGACCGAGGATCTGGGCTGCCTGTTCCATGTCGCCTGCCGCTTCCAGTGCAAGCGTTCCAGCGGGTGTCAGGACATAGCCCTCGGGTCGCCGCTCAACGAGCTTTTCCCCAAGGCTCTCCTCCAGCGAGTGGAGCCGGCGTGAGATCGTCGCATGGTTAACGGAAAGCGTCCGCGCAGCAGCAGACAAGCTGCCGTGCCGGGCGAGCGCTAGGAATATCCGCACGTCTTCCCAATCGACCGCTGTGCGTTTTTTATCAGCCATTGATCATAAATAGCGGATTTTTGCGCTCGCGGCAGCCCTCTACATGCTGACCAGAAGACAGAAACAAGGATGTCTAGTTGTGTCGGCAGCCAAGAAGGTCGCAATCGTAACCGGCGCCTCGCAGGGTCTCGGTGAGGGTATCGTGAAAGGCTTCCGTGCTCGTGGCTATGGTGTCATCGCAACGTCGCGCTCGATCCAGCCCTCAACGGATCCGGATCTCGTGACGGTCGCGGGTGACATCGGTGACCCAGAGACAGGCAAGCGCTTGGTCGCAACGGCGCTCGAGAAGTTCGGCCGGGTGGACACGCTGGTGAACAACGCCGGCATTTTCATCGGCAAACCGTTCACCGAGTACACGGAAGAGGACTATCGGCTCAAGCTGAGGACCAATCTCGACGGCTTTTTCTTTACGACTCAGCGCGTCATCCCGGCGATGCTGGAGCAGGGCAGCGGCCATGTCGTTCAAATCACGGCGTCCACGGCGGAGTTTGCCAGTTCACGGTCCCCAGCTTTTATCGCCATGCTGACGAAAGGGGGCATGAACGCCGCCACGAAAAGCTTGGCAATCGAGTACGTCAAGCGCGGCATCCGTGTGAACGCAGTCGCTCCCGGTGTCATCAGGACGCCAATGCACTCGCCGGAGAATATCGGTTCGCTGGCCGCCTTTCATCCAATGAACAAGGTGGGCGAAGTCGAGGACATCGTCCGTGCCGTGCTTTACCTCGAGGATGCCGCCTTCACCACCGGTGAAATCCTGCACGTCGACGGCGGTCTGATCGCCGGTCGCTGACCTATCGAGGGGAGGGCGCTTACTCCGCTCTCCCGTTCTCCTTGGAGCTTCGTATGCCAATCGTGGTGACCCGTGAGGCCACCACCCCGGCACGGACCGCATCACCAATCAGCAGAATGTCGCAGCCTACACAGGGACCACTGACCTGCTCTACGGCGTCAAGGGCAAGCTCCGTGAAGACACAACCCCTATCTTCCACGACCACGACATCGATGACCTGGGGCAAGGCGGCCTGGCCGTGCGCGACCTCCGTACATCCAGGGCATGACTACCAGATGAGAGTACGTTCAGCCTTCTCGTAGGGACCAAATCAAATGAATACAGATCATGTTGCAGCCTACTTCAAAGCGCTGAGTGCCAAGGACAACCTTGGGGTCGCTCCGCATCTTTCCGAAAATATTGTCCTTCTCGGGCCCATCTTTCCTGAACCTACCGCGGGCAAAGACGCAGTTGTGGAAGTCCTCTCCGGGTTTCTCCGGACGATTGACTCCCTGGAAGTCAATTTGATGTTTGCGTCGGGTCAAGACGTAGCCGTATTTTTCACCTTTAACTGCAACGGGATAACCGTCAGAGGGAATGAACATTTACACCTGGATGAACAGGGTCTGATCGACAGCATTGAGGTGGCATGGCGGCCACTTCCCTCTGCAGTCCTCATCCAAGAGATATTCGCTGCCAAGTTGGGCTTCCAGCCAATGCGCCTCGTTCCGGCGTAAGACATCTCAGAACCCTGGTTTAACCGTGTTGCATGGCTCGCGGGTGTAGGCGGACTGTGCCCTATCCTGATCGGACCTCATGTGAGGCGGACGTACTCCGGGCGCCCGAGCTCGAGCATACGGTTCAGCACGTCGGCGGCGACGGCAATCTCGGCTTCCTGACGCCCGTTGCCAGCCCATGCGGCCGCGCTCGGCGATGGTCTGCAGATGTCGGTCCCGCCGCGTCGGCGCAGTATCAGCCGTATCGCTCCTCACCGCGCTTGATTGGGGTGGGACGATGACGCCGGCCGCCGGATGCCGCGCGGCAACAGCGGCGTAGACGTCGTCCCGGTCGTAGGCTCCATCCCCGGTGCAAGACGCCACCGGCCCTTCGACCTGGTCGAGCAAAGGTCCGACCCGCGAGCCGTCATCGGTACCCTTGTCGGTCAGCGCCGACGCGACGATCCGCCCGGTGTCGGCGTCGGTGGCGAGATGGAGCTTGCGCCACCCGCGCCGCGTCCTCGTGCCGTGCTTCTTCACGAGCCACTCGCCGGGGCCGCAGAGCTTCAATCCCGTGCTGTCCACCAGCAGGTGCACGAGCCCGCGCCCAGGGCGAGGACGCGGCACCTCCAGCGTCTCGGCCCGGCGGCTTACGGTGCTGTGGTCGGGCACGGCGAGGTCGAGCCCAAGCAGGGCGATGATGGAGGCGATGAGGCCTTCCGTCTGGCCCAACGCCAGGCGGAACACCGCCCGCAGGGTCAGCGCCGTGGTGATCGCCAGGGCGGAGTAGCGGGGCTGACCACCACGGCCAGTGCGAGGCTTTGCACCCCACGCCTCGATTGCCTCCTGCGTGAACCACACGGTGAGGCTGCCGCGGGCACGCAGACCAGCCTCGTAGGAGGGCCAGTTCGTCACCCGGTGCCGCTGCTTTGGGATGCGGTGCCGGCGGTCGGCATTGGCCTTGTATGGCATGGCGGGCACCTCATTAGCCATTGAGGGTCAGCCCTCACGCCAGCCTACCCCAGGATGCCCAACCGGACGACCCATGCACCAAAGTCGATTTGTGCACCAAAGCCTACTGCATCCCGATTGGAAGCAGGGTCTAAGCGCAGAGAGGCAGATAGTTGACAGATCATTCAACGTCATGTCGGCGAGGCATAGATGTCGCCGTGCTGACACAGGGTACAGGCTCGCGCGGCACCATCCTGAAACAAAGGTACGTCATCTCTTCCGCAACGGCCACACCCGCTCGCATTGGCTGAGTGGGTTTGGGCCGGCGCGAAAGAGGTTAGGACCAATGGCGATCAAGTACGGCACGAACGGCGCCGAGGACATCTGGGGTACCGCCCAGGCGGACCAGATCTACGGCTATGGTGGCGACGATACGCTTGAGGCCGGTGACAGCGCAGACATCCTCGCCGGTGGCGCAGGCTTCGACCACCTCTATGGCCAGAGCGGCGATGACACGCTGCAGGGTGAGGCGGATGGCCGAGCCGATACCATCGACGGCGGTTGGGGCTATGACACGGTCAACTATGCGACGGTCAAGGAGGGAATGACGATCGACCTCGCTGGAGGCCTCGCATTTGCGAAAGGCTATCTGGGTGGCGTCACCGGCACGGACACCCTGGTCGATATCGAGCATGCCACCGGCACCGGCTATGCTGACACCATGATCGGTACGGAGGCCGGCTGGCTCGGCATTGGCGGCTGGGGCATCAACAGCCTTTACGCTGGCGCCGGCGATGACCGCGTCTATGGCCTCTCGGGAGACGACTCGCTGTATGGGCAGGACGGCAACGACAAGCTCTACGGCGGCGCGGACCGGGATAAGCTCTTCGGCGATGCCGGGAGCGACGTGCTTGAGGGCGGCGACGGCGCGGACTCACTGTATGGCGGCAGCGGTTATGACAGCCTCGCAGGCGGCACCGGCGACGACTATTTCGACGGTGGTGCTGGCACGGACACTGTCAGCTATGCGAGCGCTGCCTCAGGCGTCCATATGAAATTTAGCGAAACCTATGGCTATGGCAGCGACGGCCATGACAGTTTCGTAGGGATCGAGAATCTCGATGGCTCCCGCTTCGACGACGTCCTCGACGGTGACGTGCTCGGCGCTGGTACCGACAACCGGATCGACGGCGGCGTCGGAGAAGACGACCTCAGCGGTGGCGGCGGCACGGACACGCTGGTCGGTGGCGACGGGACGGACTTCCTGCGTGGAGGTACAGGCAATGATTATCTTGTCGGCGGCGCCGGGCGCGATTTCCTAGAAGGCGACTTCGGCACCGACATGCTGATAGGTGGCCAGGGTACCGACCTCTTCCGCTTCAACCTGCACCCGATTTCCGGCCAGAGCGATATCGGCACGGGTGCGGACAAGCGGGACACCGTTGCGGATTTTGAACAGGGCGCCGACACGATGGTGCTGTTCGTCTTCGGCATCGAGAAGGCCGATCTTCAGTGGGGCTGGCTCGGTCAGCAGAGCTTCCGGGAGGACAGTGGAGACCTTCTGCTGTTGCGCTATGAGTACCAGGGCGCCAACACAATCGTGCAGGGCAACTTCGACAACGATGCGACGCCCGAGTTCGAAATTCAGCTCGCAGGCCATGTGGCGCTGAACAGCGCCGATTTCGCTCTTTACTGAACGGGATGCTGGGTGGGGGACGCTTCGCCTGCGTTACTCCGCCTCACCTGGCGGTATGAAAGCATAGCCCCGGCCGCGAACCGTGACGATGGCTTCAGTCGCCAGCTTCCGGCGCAGCCGGGCGATGCGCGTGTCGATCGCGCGGTCATCGGCATCGAGCGACTCTGCGGGCGCCAACTCCATGAGTTCCTCGCGGCTGAAGACGCGGCCTGGTTGCTGTGCCAACACCCGAAGCAGAGCCACCTCCCCGGGACCCAAGCGCTCCGGTGGCGCGGCGAGGCGAAGCAGGCGGGCCGCCCCAAGATCGACTGTTGCTGTCTCCAGCCGCACCAGACGACGAGTTGGCCCGCCGCTCCGCTCCAGCAACCCGGCGACACGCGCTGCAAGTTCCTGTGGCTCGGCCGGCTTGCCCACAAAGTCGTCGGCGCCGAGCTCAAGGCCTACGATACGCTCGATCGGGTTGGCTTCCGCCGAAAGGATCAGCACCGGGATGGCCGAACGGGTGCGCAGCGTACGCAAGGCCTCCAGTCCCCCGAGATCCGGCAAGCCCAGGTCGAGAATGATGAGGTCAGGCGGCTGCAGGGCCAGTAGGCGCCTCAGCGCGGCCACGGAGCCTGCGATGGCAACCTCGTGGCCGAGGTCGCTGAGATACTCCGCCAAGGTCTCTGCGAGGTCTATGTCGTCATCGACCAGGGCGATCCGCGCCCGCTGCGCCATACCTGCTGCCCGTTTGAAGCTGACGGGTTCGAATGCTAACCGAAATTGTATACGAGTACCATTCGCCCCGGACAGGAAGCCGCCATGCAACCGACGGTAGCAATCGCCGAGGATGAAGAGGATCTACGTGAGGCCCTCGCCGAGTACCTGGCAGATCGAGGCCTTCGGGTATTGCAGGCAGCAGATGCCGGCTGGTTGTGTTGCAAAGTTTGCGGCAAGTCGCAAATGGCCGCGATAGTCCCCAGATCAGGCGGCGACCTGGAACAGCTCGGCGATAAAGGTAGCTTGGGTCCGCATGTCGCGTCCGCCCACCTTTTGTACCTGCCCCTTCCTGATCATCGCCATTGCCTCGTAGCCTGCCAGTGTTCGTCGGGCCGTGTGGAAGCTGCCGAAGCCAAGCCCTGGTCGGACCAGGCGTTTCACGCGCCGGTGGTCTTGTTCCACTATGTTATTGAGGTGCTTGCATTGTCGTAGTCGAGAGAAGCGCCACAGCTCGCCGTTCTCCTTCATGTCTGTGACGGCGCAGGGATAGGCCGGGTTCTTGTCCACGGTGATGGTGCGCGGGTTCACCGTATGCGGCTGCCCGAGAGCCTTGTGGAAGAAACGCTTTGCAGCCTCCGCGTCGCGCTTGGCCGAGAGCAGGAAGTCGATCGTCTGTCCGCGGCTGTCGACCGCGCGATACAGGTACATCCAGCGGGTCTTCACCCGGATGTAGGTCTCGTCCACCCTCCATGAGCCGTTGCTCAGGCGCAGGTGCGGCCGGATCCGCTTCTCAATCTCCAGCGCGTAGGTCTGCACCCAGCGGAACACCGTAGTATGCGCCACCTCCACGCCGCGATCGGCCAGCATCAGTTCGAGATCGCGGTAGCTCACCGGGAACATCAGGTACCAGCGGATCGCCCAGAGGATCACCTCTGCGGCGAACTGCCGGCCTTTGAAGGACTGATCCGGCCTCACCAGGGCCACTCCCCACCGTCTCGCATGCCCCGGTTTGTACCTGCTCAGGATGGTACCGCAAGGACGCAACAGAACCGACCGAACAGCCCGCGCCCCGCATCCGGGTGCAGGAGGTATGATCGTACAGCACCAGCCACACCACGAAGGCCAGTGGCGTGCCCAACAGCAGCCGCCAAGCCGTGATCATCAGCACGGGGCTGCGGAAGCGCAGCTTCTTGCTGAGCACCGTGCCGGCGCCGAAGGCGGCGCCCGCCGAGCGGACCCGATGCTGTCTGCCAGAGGGCGACGCTACTTTAGCTGGCTGTCCTTGCTACCTCGACGGTTTATGCCGAAACTAGCAGGCCTACGGTCACGCTCTGCCTGACAAGGTACGCAGGTCCGAACTCCTCGGACTGCCAGCCGCCGCGCTTCCGGAATTTCCTCGCCGCACTCATCGCAATACGTCTGACTCTCGCCCACCGGCATCGATGCCCTCGCTCGGAGGACGCCGTCCGTGACCGTATCGTCGATCTGATCTTGCACGGCGCCGTCTGGCGCCCAACCTGTCGCCATGTCCGTTGTTCCTGTCTGTTTAATCCCGACAGAAATGGGGTTGAGGGCATCACGGCCAAAGTGGCGCTGACTTGAAAAACTTGCGCTCTCGCCGGACTAGTGTCCGGGGCCAGGACTAGTGCTGTCGATCGCCTGGCGATAGAGTCTGGCAGCGCAAATCTCGGCCCCGATCGACGTCAGTGCGACCCAGAACCGCCGGCAGCCAGATTCGCTACAATGCGGCAGCTGGCCGGATCGGATGTCTCCATGGCGGTCTTCTTCACCAGCGACACCCACTTCGGCCATGCCGGAGCACGGGGCCTCTATCGCCGCTCCTTTGAGGCAGTGGCAGCGATGGATGCGGCCATGCTGGAACGCGACCGTGGAACCCGAGGACGAGGTTTGGCATCGCTTTGTTGCAGCTGTCGGCAGCTTAGGCCGTTTCGGGTAGGATAAGGGGTTTTGTCAGGGCTCGCGCCAGCGGGGCCGTTTCGCCGGCCAGGGCGGGGCTGGTAGGCTCCGGGACTATCGGAGCGGAAAGTAGTAATGGAGTGTGTGGCCTGTGGCTCTGCTGCTGTGACGGAGCGGCCGGAGCGTACCGCTCGAGGCTACCGCCGGTTCCGCTGCCGCGATTGCGGCAAGCAGTACAACGAGCGCAGCGGCGGGCCGCTGAACCACGCCCAGTACCCATCCGATGTTATCGCCCTCGTGGTGCTGTGGCGACTGCGCTACCGCCTGACCCTGCGTGACCTGGCCGAGATGTTCCTCCAGCGCGGCATCATCTTCAGCCACGAAGCCGTCCGCGACTGGGAGGCGAAGCTCGCGCCGGTCCTAGCTGGCGAACTCCGCCGACGCCGGCACGGCAAGGGCGGCACCCGCGGCCGGCACTGGCATGTTGACGAGACATATTTGAGGGTTCGCGGCCGCTGGGCCTATCTGTATCGGGCTATTGATCGCGACGGCCACCTTGTCGATACCATGCTGAGCGAGCACCGCGACATGGCAGCAGCGCAGGCCTTCTTCCGCTCGGCCAAAGCTGCCACTGGCAACACGCCCGAACGCGTCACCACCGATGGTCATGGCTCCTACCCGCGGGCGATCCGCTCGACACTCGGCCGGCACATCGTACACCGGACCAACGCCTTCAAGAACAATAGCCTGGAGCAAGACCACCGCGGCGTTAAAGGCCGCACGCGATGTATGCGGGGCTTCAAAAGCTTCAGGTCAGCGAGGCGCTTCTGCCGAAGCTATGACGAACTCCGAAACTTCCTCCGCTCTCGTACCCGCCACAACCAACACATCCCTGCCCGCCGCCATCGCCTGGTGCACATGCGTCGTGCCGCAGCTGCGCTCGCCATCCTCACAGCAGCATAGGACAAGTTTTGCCGGCACCTCTCGTCGCCAAGCTTGGCGCGAGCGCTGACGGATCCCGCAGGGGCGCAAACTCGCTGAGCTGATCGCGGTAGTCCGCGACGGTGATGACACCCGGCTGCCTGAGCTGGCCCGCGAGGCTCTGGGCGATTTGGTAGCGCAAATCGAAGCCTTGGAAGGACGTATCGAGCGGCTCGACCGCCGCGTGGTCCGCCATGCGCGTGAGGACGAGACGGCTCGGCGACTGGCCAGCATTCCAGGCGTAGGGGCGATCAGCGCGACAGCCCTGGCCGCGATGGTGCCCAATCCGCAGGGCTTCGCCTCGGGGCGGCACTTCGCGGCCTCGCTTGGTCTGACCCCGAAGCCACACTCGAGCGGCGGCAAGGAGCGCCTGGGCCGGATCTCCCGGCAGGGCAACTCCATGCTACGTCGGCTGCTGGTCCTCGGCGCCACCAGCCGTCTACGCAATGCCCGACGTCACCCAGAGGCCTCGGACTGGGCTACGCGCCTGCTGGCGCGGCGACCTTTCAAGGTCGTGGCCGTGGCGCTGGCCAACAAGATGGCCCGCATCGCCTGGGCCTTGCTGGCTCGGGGAGGGACCTACACAGCCACCGCGACCGCCTAGGCGGTCGCGTCCGAGCTCGCCGGGCGCCGCGCCCGGTGAGGGCCAAGGTGCTGAAGCGACGATGACAGTGAGAGACCGGTGAGCCGGTGACGAGACAGGCCGTTTATCGCAATGCGCCACCCGAGCGCGCGTAACCATTCGCCGAGGGCCGCCTGGCGGGTTAGCCTGTGACCTGCCTTTGATCTTACGCGCGTTCTTTGGAGCGCCGGTAAGGACAAGCGGCGAGGTGGCGAATGGAGATCATCACCGGAGTGGAGCGCCGCCGGCCGTGGCGGGCTGAGGAGAAGCTGCGGATCCTGGCTGAGCTGAACCAGCCCGGGGTCAAATTCAGTGAGGTTGCCCGTCGGCATGATGTGAGCCGCGGCTTGCTCTGGCAGTGGCGGGATGCGCACCTGCGCGGCAGGCTGGTGGCCGAGACACCGGGCTTCCTGCCGCTGCAGGTCGTGCCGGAGATGGCTGCGCCGGTGCTGCCGGGTGGGTCGGGCTCGCCGCCCTGCACTGATCCTCCCGCGGTGGAGGACGCGGTGGACGAGCGGGTCGAGATCGTGCTGCCGGACGGGACTGCGGTGCGCGTTGCGGCGTCGATCAGCGCGGCGACGCTGCGTCGCGTGCTGGCGGCATTGCGCGCATGATCCCGACGCCGTCTGGTGTCCAGGTGTGGCTGGCAGTTGGCCACACGGATATGCGCCGCGGGATGCACTCTCTGGCGCTGCAAGTGCAGCAGACGCTCGGCCGTGACCCGCATTGCGGCGATCTCTACGTCTTTCGCGGGCGCAGGGCGGACTTGGTCAAGATCGTCTGGCACGATGGGCTTGGCCTGTCGCTTTACGCAAAAAGATTGGAGAAGGGACGCTTCATCTGGCCCTCGCCAACCGACGGCTGCCTGCAGATCTCGGGCGCGCAGCTCGCTTATATGCTCGACGGAATCGATTGGAGAAACCCAGTACGGACCTATAGGCCAGAGCTGGCGGGATAGTGTACGGCGCAGTGGCATCGGTACTACCTGGCGCGTCGCTGATGTGATTCCATTTCCGGCGTGACAGCCGCGCCGGACAACCCTCCCGACGACATCGCCACGCTGCGTGCCGCGCTTGCGGCCGAGCAGCTGGCGCGGCGTGAGGCCGAGGCGCGTGCCTCGGGTGCCGAGGCAATGGTGGTGCACCTCAAGCTGCTCATTGCCCGGCTCAAGCGTGACAAGTACGGCGCCTCCTCCGAGCGCGGTCGCAAGCTGATCGATCAGCTGGAGCTCGAGCTCGGTGAGTTGGTGGCGGCCGCCAGCGAGGACGCCGCGAGGGCGGAGAACGCCGCCGACAAGCAGGGCCGCCCCCGTCGCGCCGACAGCCCGCCCCGCGGCCAGCCAGTGCGCGCGCCCCTGCCGGCCCATCTGCCGCGCGAGCGGGTCGTGCTGCCGGCACCGACCGCCTGCCCCTGCTGCGGCGGCAAACTGTCCAAGCTGGGCGAGGACATCACGGAGACGCTCGAGGTCGAGCCGATCCGGTGGAAAGTCATCCAGACCGTCCGCGAGCGGTTCTCGTGCCGTGCTTGCGAGACCGTCACCCAGCCGCCGGCACCGTTCCATGCCATCGCCCGCGGCCGAGCCGGGCCGAACCTGCTGGCCATGATTTTGGAAGCCAAGTTTGGCCAGCACCTGCCGCTGAACCGCCAGAGCGAGACCTATACCCTGCAGGGTATCGAGCTCAGCGTCTCCACCATCGCCGACTGGGTCGGCGCCTGCACCGCCAACCTGGCGCCGCTGGTGGCCTTGATCGACGCCCATGTGCAGACCGCCGAGCGGTTGCACGGCGACGACACCACCGTCCCCGTGCTGGCCCGGGGCAAGACCATTACCGGCCGGGTCTGGACCTATGTCCGCGATGATCGGCCCTTTGCCGGGCCGGCACCCCCGGCGGCGATGTTCCGCTACTCGCGGGACCGAACCGCCGAGCACCCAAACCGGCACCTGGCCGGCCATGCCGGCATCCTGCAGGCCGATGCCTATGCCGGGTACAACGCGCTCTACGAGGCGGACCGACAACCGGGACCGATCACTGAGGCCGCATGTTGGGCGCATGGCAGGCGCAAGCTGTTCGAGCTGGCGGAGTTGTCGCGGGCCCCGCTCGCCATCGAGGCGGTGCGCCGGATCGACGCCATCTTTGACGCCGAGCGCGCCATCAATGGGCTGCCCGCCGAGGCGCGGCTGGCCGTCCGTCGGCAGCACATCGCGCCGCTGGTCACTGAGCTCGAGCGCTGGATGCGCGAGAGCCGCGGCAAGCTGTCCCGGCACGCGCCGGTTGCTAAGGCCATGGACTACATGCTGGTGCGCTGGGAGGCGTTCGCGCGGTTTCTCAGCGATGGCCGGATCTGCCTCACGAACAATGCTGCCGAACGGGCGCTGCGCGGTATCGCTCTCGGGAGAAAGTCGTGGCTGTTCGCCGGAAGCGACCGCGGCGGCGACCGGGCCGCGGCGATGGTCTCGCTGATCTACACCGCCAAGCTGAACGACGTCGATCCGCGCGCCTGGTTGGCCGACGTGCTGGCCCGCATCGCCGACCACCCCGCCTCGCGCCTGCACGAATTGCTGCCTTGGAACTGGAAGGCAGCCCG
>NZ_KN676117.1:26456-66370 GCF_000802185.1 Belnapia sp. F-4-1
GCTCCGTCCTTAGCGACACCCTTACGAGCGTCGATAAGATCAGAAGACAGGTTCACCCACGCGCCGGAAGGCGGTCCTCGGCGGATGGGTACGCTGCATCAACGCCGCGCATCGCCTCAATCCTGATGCAATGCACTAAGGAAGGTAAGCACGGAAGCGGCCATAAACGGGTCACCCTGCTTCAGCCGAACCACCGCTTACCGTTGAGCTGAAGCTTCTTCGTTGCGGTCCAGCGGGCGGGCCGCCTTGCTCACCAGCCAGGCGAGGACGTCACGCATGCGAGCCAATTCAGGACTTCGATCTGCAAGGCAATGCGCTGATCGGAGTAACTGTGGTCCGTGGCGAAGTGTGCCCGCGAGAGCTTGTCGCTTCCGAGCGCCCCTACTGCTTGCCCAAGTGCATCGCTGCTGGCGGCGAACCCATCATCTGAGGTGACGAGCAGCAGAGGCCGGTCAGCGAGCTTTGCGGCAAGGCTGTCGAGGCGCCAGGAAGAAGCGCGATGCGCCGCTTCTGCTGCCAACGCGGCGGCCGAGGTGCCCGATAGGATGTGCAGCCCGTCACTAAACCCAACATTGTCGTCCACCGCAGCCACGCCGACCGTACGGGAGGGCGACCCGAAGGCTGATCCGAGATCCACGCCCGAGAGTAGGCAGGCAGCCCGCACCTCCGGGTCCGAACTCGCCAAGTAAGCTGCGGCGAAGCCACCCATGCTGTGCCCGACAACGACTAACCGCCTCACGTCGATCCTTCGATCCCGCGAAGCACCTGCGCTCCGCAGCCAAGCCAAAGCGGCTGCCGCATCCTCGAGGCAATTCGCAAACGAGAAAGAGCCCGGGGTTCCCCAGGATCCTCGGTAGTGTAGCGTCAAAACGTTCCAACCGGCGCGCCGAACTGACTGGGCGAGATCGAGATTCTGCTCGTTCCCGGGAAGCCCATGCAGTAGCAGGACCGTGGGGTGCGGTTCCGGACCGGCTGCCAAGAAGAGAAGGGCGTTCAGATTGAAGCCGTGACTGGGAATAGCTTCGGCCGAGTTTTGCGCCCGCCATGCAGGGTCCGGCGCTGGGTCCTGGAACAGAGCGACAGGCAATCCTTCAACCGACATGACACCGGCGACCAGCTTTCCTAGCGACGAACTCATAGGGAGGCGCTTTCCAGGTTCGAAGTCGCGCCAATGCGAGTGCCGCACTCCCAAGCGCTTTTTCAGCCTGCCTGCCGACGTTGTGCCCAGACTGCACCAGTCGGGAAGACCACGCTCGGATTAAGCTGCCTTGATCATCGTCCATGTCACGATAGCTCACACGCCGCACCCATTCACCGATTTCTGTTTCGAAATCTGAATTGTTTGATTTCTTTCGGGACGGAGATTGGTTCGACATTCGTTTACAGCCTTCGGCAAAGCGCCATGCTGGTGTCGCAGCTGGCCTCACCGGCCGCCAGGCCCGACACTCGCCGATCCGTCCTCGGCCGATGCCATGCCGCGGGCGAGGTGGTCCGCGCTCGTGGCACTGAGTGCGAAGGGAATGTCGACCAGGAGTGCGACGCGGATCAGCGCCTGGAAGTCAGCTTCATGGGGGTGTGGGTTCATGGGGTCGGGGAGGAAGACCAGCGCGTCCACCGCGCCCTCCACGATGCGGGCACCGACCTGCATGTCCCCGCCCTCGGGCCCGCTTTTGAGCCGCTCCACCCGAAGCGAGGGGCAGGCGCGTTCCACCGCCGCGGCGCTGGACCCGGTCCCGATCAGGGTATGGCCGGCGAGCCAGTGCTCCCAGCGCTTCGCCCAGGCCAGCAAAGCGTCCTTCTTGGTGTCGTGCGCGATGAGCGCGATACGAAGGCGTTCCGGCATGCATCGCTTCCCCGGGGGCGTTGCAAAGGCACTAGGCGGGTCGGGTCAGTCCCGGTCGTCCCCGGCCACACTGCGGGGATGGCCGCCCTCGTCAAGGGCGACGAAGGTGAAGTTGCCTTCCGTCACCTTCTGCGGCTCCTTGCCGTGCCCGCGTCCACGGGCCCAGGTCTCGACCTTCACCGCCACCGAGGTATCGCCGGTCTTGACCAGCGAGCAATAGCAGCTGACCTCGTCACCCACCGAGATGGGCCGCAGGAAGCGCATGGCCTCAATCGCCACCGTGGCGACACGGCCCTGCGCGTGTTCGGCGGCCAAGCCGCCGCCCGCCAGGTCCATTTGCGACAATGTCCAGCCGCCGAAGATGTCGCCGCCGGCATTGGCATCACAGGGCATCGCAATGGTCCGCAGATGCGGACCGCCTGGAACATCCGGGAGACTGTCGGCCATGCCTGACGTTCCTTGCTTCGTGCGGAGCGGGCCCGGTGCGACGGTCAGGCCGCGGCCCTATCGGTCACGCCTTAACGCGCAGGCGGGGCGATGTATCCGGCGCCCGATGAAAACCTGCCTTCGGCTGGCAGGGGCGACCACCCAATCCCGGCCAGCGCCCAGGGTGGTCGAGCGGCACCGTCAACGTGACAAGGGTTGGCGAGCATCGCCAAGTTGTTGGGCTGATGGACGCGTTTGGTGACATGAAAACGGCCGGGGCACCCGTGGTGCCCCGGCCGCTCTCTTTTACGCTTCGAATCCTTGCTGAGCCCGCGCCGACGTTACTCCGCCGCAGCCTGAGAGCGCTGCTGGGCCTGGTCGGTCTGGCGGATCTGCTCCTCGAGTGGGCGCAGCGTCTCATCGGCGGTGCGGCGCGTTGCACGAACCAGCATGGCAGTGTTGCGCAGCACGGTGTCCGTGTACTCGCGCATGAAGCGCTGCTGCAGTTCTACAATGGGCGCCGGGTTGGCGAGGCGGAACAGCTCCTGCGCCGCGTGCAGGTTGGTCTGCATCACGCCCTCGACCAAACCCGCCATCCCCTGCTGTAGGTCGCGCAGCCCGCCTTCGGCGGCGTTCGGCAGCGTCATCAGCTGGCGCACGTTCTCGCTTGTGCCCCGGGCCGCCTCGGCCACCTTGCGGCTGACCTCCTCAAAACGCTGCGCCGCATCCTGCGTAATCTGACGCTGAGCGTCGGTTACCGCCTGGGTGCTCCGGCGCGCCGTGTCGGTCGCAAGTTCAGCAGCGCGGCGGGCCGCACCGGCACCTGCTTCGGTGCTCTTGCGCGCCATGTCGGCGCCAGCCTCGGCATTCTGGCGCAGCGCCTCACTGGCGGCGTGACCGCCTTGCTGGACGGCCTCGGCGCTGCGACGGACCGCGGCATCGGTGGCGGCGGCTGCACGTGTATCTTGCGGCTTATTAATGTCGGCCATGTCGATTTCCCACCAATAAATCTTTAGCGCATCAAATATTGCTGCACTGCATAATCCTGTTGTGCGCCAGTAGACGTCCCAACGCAAGAAAATATTTGTGGTAGAGGGCGAAGGAACTATTCCAGAGTACGGACTTTTATTTTCTTGAAAATGCAAGTTGCCGCTCGCGTTGCTCTCTGATCTGGGTTTCGGGATGAACAGGCAGAAACTTTAGCCCGTAATTAAAACAGTATTTTTTCACCAGTTTGGTTGCCCTGCTCGCCGCCGGCATCGCCATCGATGCAAGTGATTCCGACGGCTTATCCTAGCCGTCCCGAATTGATTGGCTCTGATGAGCTCGGCGCGGCCAAACATCATAGGAACATAGCATTGAACCTCTTCGCAGCAGCCAAGATCCTTCTCGGGAGCCGGACGGCGCTCGCCTGCGGGGCGGCCGTCACTGCCCTCGGCGCGCTCGCCCTGGTGAACCGCACCGCCGCGCGCCGGGCGGAGCGTCAGCATCCACCTCGGGGTACGTTCCTCGATGTGGACGGCGTCAGGCTGCACTATACCGACCGAGGTGCCGGGCAACCGATCGTCCTTATCCACGGCAACGTGGTGTCTGGCGACGATTACGACACTAGCGGCGTCGCCGAACGCCTGCTGGAAACTCACCGGGTCATCATTTTCGACCGCCCCGGCTTTGGCCACAGCGAGCGCCCACGCGGCCGCAGCTGGACGGCAACGCAGCAGGCCGAACTGCTCCACAAGGCGCTCAAGCAGCTGGGTATCGAGCGTCCGGTTGTGGTGGGCCACTCCTGGGGCGCCATTGTGGCGCTCTCGCTGGCGGTGCGGCACCAAGCTGACACGGCGGGCCTCGTGCTGCTCTCCGGCTACTATTTCTGGACCCTGCGGCCGGATGTGCTGCTGGTCACCGTGGGGGCAGTCCCAGTGCTTGGGGACATCCTGCGCTACACGGTCTCGCCATGGCTGGGGCGGCTCCTGATGCCCTTGCAGAAGCGCGTCATGTTCTCGCCGGCCTCGGTCACCCAGCGGTTCCGGCGCGAGTACTCGGACGCGATGGCCCTGCGGCCATCCCAAATCCGCGCTACCTCGGTCGATGGCGCGCTAATGATCCCGGGCGCGCTGGGCTTGCGCCGGCGCTACACCGACCTTCGGATGCCTGTGCTCATCCTGGCAGGAGACGGCGACAAGGTCGTTTGGAAGCGCAATGCTGAGCGCCTGCACGCCACTATCCCAGGCAGCGCGCTGCGGATCGTCGAGGGGGCAGGGCACATGGTCCACCACTCCGAGCCGGGGCAAGTTGTCGAGGCTATTCGGTTGATTGCCAGGACGTCCGCCAAGCTGCCCGGAACAATGCTCGGCGAAACAGCGGTGTCGCTCCGAGCGGTCTCTGAAGCTTCAGCCCGAGCAGCGTAGCAACGCCGCCCTCCGGGGTGCGGGGCGGGCAGGCCCCGGAGCAGCTGGCGCCGAGGCAGGTGCTGGAGAACGCGTCCGCGTTTTCCTACTTCTCCAGCACATAGGTGCCCGGCGCGTCCGCAATTGGCGGATGCGCGGCGCTGCCCGTTGCTGGTGGCCTGTCTCGTTCGCCCGACCGCGCCGTGAGCCAAGCCGACCAATCCGTCCACCAGCTGCCGTCGTGCTTCGTGGCCGCCTTGCGCCACTCCTCCGGCGTTGCCGCTTGCGCCTCGTTGGTCCAGTAGGCGCCCTTGCCACCCGGCGGGTTGATGATGCCAGCGATGTGGCCAGAGGAGGCAAGCACGTAGCGCACCTTGCCGCCGAACAGCTGCGTGATGTGCCAAGCAGCGTCCCATGGAACGATGTGGTCCTTCTCGGCGCCGACCGCATAAGTGTCCAGCTCGATGCGTCCAAGGTCGATGGGTTCGCCTTTGAGCTCGATCTTACCTGGCACGACGAGGTTGTTCTCCTTGTAGGTGTTCCGCAGGTACCAGGCGTGTGCGGCGCGGCACATGCGGGTGCCGTCGCTGTTCCAGTAGAGCAGGTCGAAGGCCGGCGGCTTCTCGCCCATGAGATAGTTGTTCACCACGTTCGCCCAGATCAGGTCGTTTGAACGCAGCAGGTTGAACATGTTGGACATCTCTCGGCTGTCGAGATAGCCGCGCTCCATCATCTGCTGCTCAACCAAATCCATGGCTGTCTCGTCCATAAAGACGGCGGTGTCACCTACCCGCGTGAAGTCCTGCAGCGAGACCATGAAGGTCGCTGCATTGAAGCGGTTGTCCCTCTTCCGAGCCAGCCAGGCGAGAGTTAATGCGAGTAGCGTGCCACCGATGCAGTAGCCCATCACGTTGATGGACTTGGCGCCAGTGATCTCGCGTATGACATCACTCGCCTCCAGCGGGCCGAGGTCCATGTAGTCCTCGAAGCTTATGTCCTCCATGGACGCGTCGGGGTTCTTCCAAGACACCATGAACACGGTGAAGCCCTGCGAGACGAGGTGCCGAACCATGCTGTTCTTTGGCTGCATGTCCAGGATGTAGAACTTGTTGATCCAGGGCGGCATGATCAGCAGCGGCGTCCGGTGCGCCGTCTCGGTTGTCGGCTCGTACTGGATCAACTCAAGCAGGCGGTTGCGGTGGACTACCTTGCCCGGTGACAGGGCTAGGTTACGCCCAGGCGCAAAAGCGGAGGAGTCCACCATGCTAAGCCGCCCATTTTTCAGGTCGGCCGCCAAGTTGCGTGCGCCGTTGGCGAGGCTGGCGCCGCCGGTCTCCATCGCTCGGCGCAGCGCCGCCGGGTTCGAGGCAAGCAGCAGCGCTGGGCTCATGGCGTCCACAAACTGCCGAAGATGGAAGTCGAGCCGCCGGCGCTCCGCCTCGTCCACGCCCTCCGCCTGCTCAGCGCCTTGCTTCAGCAGCCAGTCGGAGGCGAGCAAATAAGCCTCCTTCAGCGTGCGATACACCGGGTTGGCGTGCCACTCCGGGGCGGCGAACCGCTTGTCACCGCCGGCGGCAGGAGCACTGCTTCCCGCCGGCTCCATACCCCACCATCGCAGGCCGGCCTCGTTCCAGGCTTCCACGGCCGAGCGCAGCAGGTTTGCGTTCAGCTCCACTGCTGCCATGGCCGCGCCTGGCTGGTTTAGGGAGCGCAGCCACACCGTGCGGAGCGCTCTGACGACCTCGGCCCAATCCACGGGTACGACGTCGCGCAGCGGATTGGCGTTCCACATCTGATCCACAGAACGCAGGAACGGGTCCTTGGCTAACATGTCGCTAAGCTGCGCCACCCCGCCGCCGGGCGCGCTGCCGCTGAGCTGATCGGTCGTCATCTGCCACCAGGGCTTGGCATGGTTGGTCCAATTCCAGCCCGCCGATCCTGACATCGCCTCCACCCAGGAGACCCAGACCCCGAGCATCGCGTTGGGTCCCGGCGAAGAGCTCCCGCCCTCTTCGCCCGGTTGCCCGGGTCCGCTTTTCTCGCCAATGTCTTGGCCTGCCATGGCGCTTCCCCTTCGTCGGTGGTCCCGTCTGCGCTGTGTCGCGTACGCCTCGATCTTATGGCCCCGCCGCAGCATTCCCGGCACGCCCGGCGGTCCGATCGCAACGCCATCAGAGACTCAGCAACGTCCCAGGGTCAGCTAAGTTGGAAACCGTCTGTAAGCCCCGCCATCTCGTCACGCGGGGCGCGCAGCGGAGCCCTTCCAGTGCTGCCAGCCAAGCCTGGTTATCGCAGCGAGGCGGTCAAGCCGGTACCGAGCCTTCCGCTCCGGCCGGCTACGGCAGCGAGCTCATCTGCCGTAGCATGGTGTGCCAGCTCGATGGCAGCATTGCCTTCGACTGGTCAGCGAAGGGGCTGATCGTCACCTTGCGGATGCGGCGGGACCACTTGGTGGTCTAAACCACCAGCGGGCTCAGCATGAGGGCGCGGCTACCAGGCCATGCTCCGTAGCTGGCGCATTCATGCTTGTGCCGGTATCGAAATCGTCGGGTGAATAGGTGCAGCCGTCGGCTAACGACCAGCTGCACCGGTTCGTTGTGAACACACTGCCTCAGCGGTTCCATGAGCCCTTACGCTGGACACCCGGCCAGGCGCGCAAGTGCTTCAGACGCGCGGGCGGTCGGCATGCACGTTGCCGGCGCGGTCCTTTCTCATGAACAGCGGCGCCAGCCCAGCGAGCCCGAGCAGACCGAGCCACCCCCAATTAAACTCGTCGTCGCGGTCTGCCGGTCGCGTCGTCGTCGACGTACCGGTCGTCCCCGGAGAGGCAGTCGTGCCAGTCTGTGCCATGACCGGCATGGCGGTGAGAGCGAGCAGCAATGTGGCCGTAGCGAAGTGCATATCAAAATCCTTCCCCGCTTGATGACGGGTGGTGAGCGAACGATCCTGATATCGGTCCGTTCCCCGGTTAGGGACGAGCGCAGTCGCCCAGGGGGGCCTACCCGCGCCGCTCTGCCAAGCCATATGGCGCGAAGTCGGGACGGAACCCCCTGATGGCCAAGCGTCATGCCAGACTTGGCGATAAAGCCGAAGCAAGGCGGTCGGCCTGCTTGATGGTCACCATGCGGCCGGCCTCCTCGTCCCACAACAGGTGGTCGGGCGAGGAGAAGGCCTCGCGCAACGTCACGACCCGCGCGGTGGCGAAGGCAGGATGCGCGTCATGGCAAGCCTCCAGCAGGTAATTCGGGATCCGTGGCGCGGCGGTACTGTCCGGCGGTCATGGGGTGGCAGCCACTATAAAAGAGCGGTGCCTTCACGGGTTTTTCAGCTCTGAAGGTGCCGCCTCATCCTCCGCGTCCGGGTCGCGGCCCTGTTGGCGATCAAGGGACCGCATAATGGGCGTGACGGTAAGCCCGTGCAGGAGGACCGACATCAGCACTATAAGGCCAACTAGACCCCAGAGCCGCTCAGCGCCTGCCATCTCCATATGATTCAGGCCGTAGGCCAAGTAGTAGAACGAGCCGACTCCTCTGATGCCGAAGAAGGCAAGCGTCAGCTTTTCACTTCGATTTGCCTTGAAGCCGATCAGGCCGATTAAGCCGGTCAATGGGCGAATGACTAGCAGGATCACAGCCGCAGCGGCGGTATCGATCCAGGTAACCGGCTCCAGAATGCCTTGTGCAAGCGCCCCGCCGAAGAGCAGCAGCAGGACCATCATGGCAATGCGCTCGATTTGCTCGGTCATCTCATGCATCTGGACTTGGAAGTCATGCTCTCGATGCGCGCTGCGGAAGACCAAAGCCGTCACGAACACAGACAGAAAGCCGTAGCAGTGGATGACCTCAGTCAGCCCGTAGGAAACCAGTGTGGCGGAGAGCGCGATCAATCCATCGCCAGTCTTGGCCAGCTTGGTCTCAGCAGGAACGTGGAAGGTAAGCCAGCCGAATGCGCGGCCAATCAGCCATCCTGCTGCAACGCCACCACCAATTTCCCAGAGCACCCGGTAGGTGACCCACTCGAGGAACCAGGGCTCGCCGCTGCTGGCCGCCGCGGCGAGCGCGATGGCGAGATGAACGAAGGGAAAGGCCAAGCCATCATTGAGCCCGGCCTCTGAGGTCAGGCCAAAGCGAACTTCATCCTCCTGCCCCGTCTTCGGCGGGCCGACCTGGACGTCGGCGGCGAGGACGGGGTCCGTCGGCGCGAGGCTGGCTGCCAGTAAGAGAGCTGCCACCCAGGGCATTCCCAGGCCCCAGCCGAGTAGGAGTGCAATGGCGGCTATGCCTAGGGGCATCGTCACACTGAGCAGCCGCCAGGTCACTGTCCATCGACGCCAGTCGAAGATGCGGTCGAGCTTCAAGCCTGCGCCCATCAACGCGATTATGACTACGAACTCAGTGAAACGCTCGGTGATCTTGGGATGATCGAGCGGCAACGGGCTTAGCGTGACCTGCGGCAAGGAGAACAAGGCCGCGCCGAGCACAATGCAGACGATTGGCAGCGAGAGCGGTAATCGCTTGAGCACCAAAGGCAGCCACGCCACCAGCGCGATCAGGAACCCAAAGCCGGTGAGGGTTAGGATATAGGAATCAGGTAGCCAGCTGCCGTCCATCATGTGCCTCTAACAGGAAGCACCGAACAAGTTTCTCGCAAGAATGGATCGAGGTTAGAAATGTTGCTTGTAAGCCGCGCGAAGGTCGGTGCCCAGACGGCGCGTAAGATGGGCGTCATGTAGACTTCAGATCATCTCTCCTACTGATGCTTGGCACTGAAGCGGGGTGAAAATACCCAGTAAGGCGGGTCGTGGTTCACGGGTTTGGCGGCGGGGCACCGGGCGAGGCGTCACCCTCACCAGCGCGTTTGCGCAGGTCAGTCTCGCGCAGCAGACGCCGCAGCGCCTCATCACCGATCTCATCATTCTCCCTTAGCCCGACAAGAGCGCGGCGCTCCGCAGCGAAGGTCTCCGGATGTGCCGCCTCTTTTCCCAGCTGACGTTTGGCATCGGCAGTAGCCTGGCGGGCCCGCTCCTCCTCGTGCTCCGCCTGACCACCCCCGCCAAGTTCGGCACCGTGAAGGGTCCGGCGCAGCGTCAGCCCCTGCAGCAGCACGGAGCCCAGGATCACCCCGGCCGCCACCACCAACAGCAGTCCGCGTTCGGCAAAGGGCTGCCCGTCCGGCCAGCTTGCCGGAACGGAAAGCACCACGATGAGGCCGAGCACCGAACGCGTGGAAGCCCAGGCCATCACCCCCGCCGCGACGACCTGACCTGCCGCCCCCTCTCCTGCCAGCGCTTCCCGAAGTGGAGGCAGGCGCGTGGAGACAAGGGAGCCGAACCACTGGACGCCTAGCACCAGAGCGAGAATGCCGGCAGCCGTTGTCATTACCCGCCAGGACGGCCAGTCACCGAGTCCGGCCAATGCCTCCGGCAGGGCAAGGCCGGCGAGGAAGAACAGCACCGACGAGACGAGCAGGCTCGCCTCTTCCCAAAAAGCCATGGCGCTAATCCGCGCCTCCGCCGAGGAGCGCGCCTCTCCCGTCTCGCGGTCCACCCGCGCGGCGGAGACCACCAGCGCCGCCGTGATCACCACGACGGCTAAGGAAAGGCCCAGGCTGCGGGCCGCCAGGGCGCCAAGATAGGGGGTGGCGAGCGAAATCGCGATCTCAATTGGCGCCGGTCCTGCCCGGTCGCGCAGCCAGAGCACTGCTCGGCCGATCGCGGCGCCCGCCAGGGCACCACCCAGTAACTGCCAGGACATGGTCATCGCCGCTTCGCCCAATGCCGGCGTCTCGCCCGTCCGGAGCGTACCCAGCGCCAGGGCGAGGGCCGTCAGCGCCACAATGCGGGAGGCCATCTCGCGGGCCTTCAACGTGTCAGCCAGCGTGCGCGGGACATGCGGATGGCCCCCCGCCTCCTGGAACAGGCGTGTGTCGAACAGCGTCGCCGCCACGCCCAGCAGCACGGCTGCGGTCCAGCTGAGACCGGGCAACAGCACCCAGCGGGTCGCTGCGGCAACGGCGAGCATGGTGGCGAGAGCAACCATCGCGCCTACCACTACGCCCGGCAGCAGGGCGTGGCGCAGCAGATGCGACGTGGTCCGCACCGTGCCAGCGTAGATGATTGGCGGGAGGAACAGGCCGATTGCTAGATCAGGGTCCATGTTCACAGGCGCCGGCCCGGGCAGCAGACCCACAACCAGGCCGATGCCGAAGAGAGCAATGGTAGGTGGAAATCCCGACCATCGTGCGAGTGCCAGTACCGGCCCGACGCCGGCTAGCAGCAGCGCAATGAATTCAACGGCACCCATTCCTGACCCTCTCCGGAGCTACACCGGTGCGCCGCCAACGCATGATGCCAGCCAAGTGTCGCCATAGGGGCGTAGAAGGCACGGCACCGCTGACCGGCTGCTCGCAATACCTTGCAGCGTCCAGCCGGCCCGCTCGGATGAACACACAGCGAACCCCGATAGGGTCGGTGGAACAGCCGAAATTCTGACCTGCAACCACAGGACCTGCTTTAGCATCCGTGCTCGCGTCAGGGATGCGTGACCGTAGGGAGTTGGGCGATGGCTGTGTTCCGCTTGTGGTCCGCAAGTCGCGTGGCGGTACTCAGGCGTGACTATGGCTGACCCACTCTGGATGCTGGCCGGCCTTGCCGCGACATCTGTTGCCGGCCTTGTTGCCACGCTGGGCTGGTACCGGCGGCGGCGACAGGCGGCGGCCCGGGCGGCGGACAGGACCGCTGTCGGCGGGGAGGCAAGCCGGGAGTTCCACCTTCCGCCCACGATCGAGGCCGCGGAGCGCGAGATGGCGATGCTGCTCCGCCGCATGCGGGCCTACCTGCGCGACCCGTATGACTACGCCACGTCGCGGATTGTAGGTGAGGCCGCTTTTGAGATGTGCCTCGACCGCGCCGGCATCCTTGGCGCCCGGATTGCCGAGCTGGGCGGTGCTGCACCTACCGGCCCATCGGAGCACGAGCGCACACGCGGGCTGATCCTGGAAGGTCTCATGGCTGGTCACCGGATGGCTGCCCAAACCGGCGGCGGTGTGGCAACGCGGCAGGGTGTGCATCCGCCAAGCCGTGAGGTGAGGTCACGCTCAAGACTTCGATCAAAATAACCACTCACCCAGCGCGGGTCTGGCCTGCCCGAGCGCCTCGCCAAGCGCCGGATCTGGCAGCTGTCTCACCTCCCATGCCCAGCATGTAACTGAAAGTGACAACGATTAGCTGGGTTACGCGTATCCTATTTCTGGAGGTGGCGCATGACCGATCCCGACGACCGCGAGGGTGGATTCTACTGGATCAGAATTGGTGATCAGGAGCCTGAGGTTGCTCAATGGCAGACCGAGTGGAGCCAGTGGCTGGTGACAGGGCGCGAAATGCCACTGTCGGATCTCCTATCCGAAGAGGTTGTGGTGCTCGGTGAGATGCTGCCGCCGCCGGCAACCCCCATCACCCTTTCGGCGGCATAGCTATAGCCGCCTTGTCAGCTGATTGCGGCGGCGTCGGCTCACATGATGGGGTGGATGCCCCCTGCTCCGCGGCATCGAGGTGCCATAGCGTGGTTGGTGCTGAGCCTGACCACGGGAGAGAGGAGGCATCCATGGAGGAGATTAGGACGATCGGCCTCGACTTGGCCAAGAGCGTGTTCCAGGTGCATGGGATCAGTGCAGCAGGTGGGGTGGTAGTGCGGCGCAAGCTGCGTCGGTCAGCGCTGCTGGAGTTCTTCGCGGCCCTGCCGCCGGCGCTGGTCGGCATGGAGGCCTGCGACGGAGCGCACCATTGGGCGCGCGAACTCACTCGCCTCGGCCATACGGTCCGGCTCATGCCACCGGCCTACGTGAAGCCCTATGTCAAGCGCGGCAAGACCGACGCGGCGGACGCCGAGGCGATCTGCGAGGCGGTGACGCGCCCGACCATGCGCTTTGTGCCCGTCAAGACCGAGGCGCAGCAGGCCAGCCTGATGGAGCTGAAGGTCCGCGACATGCTGGTGCGCCAGCGCACCCAGACCATCAACGCGCTGCGCTCCCACCTTGCCGAGTACGGCATCGTGGCGGCGCAGGGGCGCAAGTTTGCCGAGCTGATCGCGGTAGTCCGCGACGGTGATGACACCCGATTGCCTGAAATGGCCCGCGAGGCTCTGGGCGACTTGGTAGCGCAGATCGAGGCCTTGGAAGGACGCATCGAGCGGCTCGACAGCCGCATGGTCCGCCATGCTCGTGAGGATGAAGCGGTGCGTCGGCTTGCGAGCATCCCCGGCATCGGGGCGATCAGCGCGACAGCCCTGGCCGCGATGCTGCCCAATCCGCATGGCTTCGCCTCGGGGCGGCACTTCGCGGCCTCGCTTGGCTTGACCCCGAAGCCGCACTCGAGCGGCGGCAAGGAGCGCCTGGGCCGGATCTCCCGGCAGGGCAATTCCGTGCTACGCCGGCTGCTGGTCCCCGGCGCCACCAGCCGTCTACGCAATGCCCGGCGCAACCCAGAGGCTGCGGACTGGGCCACACGGCTGCTGGCGCGGCGACCTTTCAAGGTCGTGGCCGTGGCGCTGGCCAACAAGATGGCCCGCATCACCTGGGCCTTGCTGGCCCGGGGAGGAACCTACACAACAACCGCGACCGCCTAGTCGGTTGTGTCAGAGCTCGCCGGGCGCCGCGTCCGGCGAGGGCCAAGGTGCTGAAGCGACGATGACAGCGAGAGACCGGTGAGCCGGTGACGAGACAGGCCGTTTATCGCAATGCGCTCCCGAGCGCGCTCGCATGATTGCCCCTCGTTCCGCGCAGCTCATCAGGGCCCGCGGCCAAGCCGGCCGCATACGAGGCCGGACACATGACCGCACCCGTGCTCTCGATGCCTGCGTCGCTGATTCGCCTTGACCCGCAGGAGGCATCCACACATGCGATAAGGACCGCTTCTTCAGCCTAAGGTATGGCTAATCGCTCACATGGCGTTTCCATGTCGCACCTTATGCGGCCAACCATCAAGCTCCGGCTCATCCTCTCATGCGCGGGAAACACATCCACGTGGTCGGGTTCTCGCAGAACCAATGGAAGGATCAGCTGCCGCTTAGATGAGCGGCTCGACGTAGATAGGTGCGTAGGGGTCATAGACCGGTTCGATGTAGACGGGCGCGTAGGGGTCATAGACCGGTTCGACGTAAACGGGTGCATAGGGGTCATAGACCGCCTCGATGTAGATAGGCGCGTAGGGGTCATAGACCGGTTCGACGTAGATGGGTGCGTAGGGGTCATAGACCGGTTCGACGTAGATGGGTGCGTAGGGGTCATAGACCGGTTCGACGTAAACGGGTGCGAAGGGGCCAATCCAGATTTCTGGCTCGGCGTAGACGGGCTCCGGATAGGTCACAAGCACCTCCTCGTAGGGAGCCGGCTCCGGGAAGACCATGATCAGTTCGCCGTACATAACCGTGTCCTCCTCATTCCTCTGCAGGAGAACACGGTGCTGCGGCGATGGCGTGGCGCGGCAGTGTTCGCAGTAAGGCGACCAGGGCTAACCAACCATGTGCCGTAGGTGTTTGCTCAGAGGCGCGCGACAGTGACCCGACCCCGTAGAAGCGATCCGCCGGTAATGTGAGGCTGGCGAGGCGCGGAGGGTTTGAGATGGCAAGGAAGCACCACAAGCCGGAGGAGATTGTTGCCAAGCTGCGGCAGGTCGAGGTGTTGCTGGCGCAAGGAAAGACGGCGTCCGAGGCGGTGCGCACGATCGGGGTGACGGAGCAGAGCTACTATCGGTGGCGGAGCGAGTATGGCGGCTTGAAGCTGGATCAGGTGAAACGCCTGAAGCAGCTCGAGCAGGAGAACGGCAGCCTCCGCAAGGCGGTGGCGGATCTGACGCTCGAGAAGCTGGTGTTGAAGGAAGCTGCTTCGGGAAACTGGTAGGCGCCGCACGTTGTCGGGGCTGCGTCGAGCATGTCAGGGGCAAGCTGGGCGTCGCGGAACGGTTTGCCTGCCGTGTGCTGGGGCAGCATCGCTCGGTGCAGCGCGGCGTGCCGAGGGTGGCCGACGACGAAGCGGCGCTGAGGAAGAGCATTGTAGATCTGGCCCGGCAGTATGGCCGGTATGGCTATCGCCGGATCGCAGCCCTGCTGCGGGCTGAGGGCTGGCGGTGCAACCACAAGCGGGTGGAGCGGATCTGGCGGGCGGAGGGGCTGAAGGTGCCTGCCCGGCAGCCCAAGAGGGGGCGGCTCTGGCTGAACGACGGCTCCTGCGTGCGGCTCCGGCCTGAGCGTCCCAATCACGTCTGGGCGTATGACTTCGTCGAGGACCGTATCCGGGAGGGACGCCGGTTCCGGATGCTGAACGTGGTCGACGAGTTCACCCGCGAATGCCTGGCGATCAGGGTTGGGCGCCAGCTCAGGGCAGCCGACGTCATCGACGTCCTGTCCGACCTGTTCATCCTGCGTGGCATCCCAGGCCATGTTCGTTCGGACAATGGACCCGAGTTTGCAGCCACAGCCGTGCGGCGTTGGATCAGCGGCGTCGGCGCGAAGACAGCATTCATCGAGCCCGGCAGCCCCTGGGAGAACGGCTACGTGGAGAGCTTCAACGGCAAGCTGCGCGACGAACTGCTCAATGCGGAGGTACTCAACACGCTCGCCGAAGCCAGTGTCCTCATCGAGCAGTGGCGCAGGCACTACAACACCGTCCGCCCACACTCCTCACTCCGCTACCGGCCGCCTGCTCCGGAGGTGCTCCTGACATCAACTCCGCCGCCCTCCGCTGGCCCACCATCCTCCAGCTCAGGCCAAGCCGCCGCCATGATCCACTAAAAATCCGCCCGGACCTACTCGTGGGGGCTGGTCACCAGCTATGCGGCACTCAGAACGGCGAGCGCGGTGGTGACACGACGGAGGTGGAGCAGGCGACGGCGGTGGGCGGGGACGTGCTGGTTGTGGCGGGCACAAGAGCGGAGAAAGTTGCGGAGTTCGTCGTAGCTTCGGCAGAAGCGCTCCGCTAAGTTGAAACTTTTGAAGCCCCGCATACATCGCGTGCGGCTTTTCACACCCCGGTGGTCTTGCTCCAGTCGATTGTTCTTGAAGGCGCTGGTCCGGTGTACGACCCGGCGGCCGAGCATGGAGCGGATTGCCCGCGGGTAGGAGCCATGACCATCGGTGGTGACGCGTTCGGGCGTGATACCAGTGGCAGCCTTGGCCGAGCGGAAGAAGGCCTGCGCTGCTGCCATGTCGCGGTGCTCGCTCAGCATGGTGTCGACAAGGTTGCCATCGCAGTCAATGGCCCGATACAGATACGCCCAGCGGCCGCGAACCTTCAAATACGTCTCGTCAACGTGCCAGGGCCGACCACAGGTGCCGACCTTACCGTGCCGGCGGCGGCGGAGTTCGCCAGCCAGTACCGGCGCGAGCTTCGCCTCCCAGTCGCGGACAGCTTCATGGCTGAACACGAGGTCGCGCTGTAGGAACATCTCGGCCAGGTCGCGCAAGGTCAGGCGGTAGCGCAGCCGCCACAGCACCACCAGCGCGATGACGTCCGATGGGTACTGGGAGTGGTTCAGCGGCCCGCCGCTGCGCTCGTTGTACTGCTTGCCGCAGTCTCGGCAGCGGAACCGACGGTAGCCCCGGGCGGTACGCTCTGGCCGTTCCGTCACGGCGGCAGAGCCGCAGGCTACACACTCCATCCCCACTTCCCGCTTCTCTGGCTCCGGAGCCTATCGGCCCCGCACCGGCCAGCCTAACGGCCCCGCTGGCGCGAGCCCTGACAAAACCAGCGCGAGGTCCGCCGCGTCCAGGATGTAGTGCCGGGCCATCTCGGCGCGCTCGGTCGGGATGCCGAACAGGCGCGAGCGCGGCTCGGCGGACAGCAAAGTGCGGTGGGGCATGGCATCGGCTCCGGAAGGCCGTCACGGCGGCGTCACGCAATCGTGCTCCGACCATTTGCGGCGCTTTGCGCTGGTGACGGGTTCTGTGACGAACCGGCGGCGTCGGGAAGCGGTGCCCGACCGTCGTCACGCATCCGGCCGTTTGTGGAGCGGAGGTTCTCATGCTGATCGGCTACATGCGCGTGAGCAAGGCAGATGGCAGTCAGGTGCTGGATCTGCAGCGTGACGCGCTACTCGCCGCCGGAGTGGACTCGGTGCGCCTCTACGAGGATCGCGCCTCGGGCAAGCGTGACGACCGGCCTGGGCTGGAGGCGTGCCTAAAGAGCCTCCGTCGCGGCGACACTCTGGTCTCCTGGAAGCTCGACCGGCTCGGGCGCGACCTGCGGCACCTGGTCACCCTCGCGCACGAGCTGACCGGGCGTGGCGTGGGGCTGCGTGTCCTCGCCGGCGAGGGGGCGACCATCGACACTACTACTCCGAACGGCCGGCTGATGTTCGGCGTATTCGCGGCGTTGGCCGAGTTCGAGCGCGAGCTGATCGTCGAGCGGACTAAGGCTGGCCTGGCTTCCGCGCGTGCGCGAGGTCGCCACGGGGGGCGACCGTACAAGATGACGCCGGCCAAGCTGCGGTTCGCTCAGGTCGCGATGGGTCGGCGGGACACCGGCGTGGGTGAGCTTTGCGCCGAACTCGGCGTCACCCGCCAGACGCTCTACCGCCACGTCGATCCCGAGGGTCGGCTCCGGCCCGACGGCGAAAGGCTGCTGCGGCATCGCCACATGGACCGAGATCAGGGCCCGCCGGCGAGTACGCCCGGGCGGGAAGGCGGCGAACGCTATGTCTGACTTCGGGCAGATGATCAGCCGCCAGAAGGCGCTGGCCGACTTCGGCGAACTCGCCCTGCGCAGCGAGGATCTCGACGAGATCCTCACGGAGGCCTGCCGCCTCGTGGGCGAGGCGCTCGGGACGGAACGCTCCAAGATCCTCGAGATCGAGCACGCCAATCGGACCCTGCTGCTCCGGGCAGGCGTCGGCTGGAAGCCGGACCTCATCGGCAGGCTTCGCCTGGAGATGAGCGAGCATTCCTCGGAGACCTTCTCGATCGAGGCCGGCGAGCCTGTCATCACCCGCGACATCAGCAAGGAGGATCGGTTCGAGATACCCGACTTCCTGAAGGACGCCGGCGTGGTCGCGCTCGTGAACGTGCCGGTCTTCCTGCCGGGCGGCAAAGCCTATGGATTGCTGCAGGTGGACGCCACTGAGCCGCGCGACTTTGGCGAGGATGAGATCCAGTTCCTCCGCACCTACACCACAATCCTCGGCCCGGTGATCGACCGCCTGCACAAGGTTCACCGGCTACGGGCCACCGAGGAGCGGTTCCGCCTCGTCGTCGAGGGCGCACGCGACTACGCGATCTTCGTTTGTGATGCCGAGTATCGCATCACCGACTGGTTCCGTGGCGCGGAGGCGGTCTTCGGCTGGACGGCGGAGGAGGCGGTCGGGCAGTCCAGCAGCATCATCTTCACGCCGGAAAACCGGGCGGCGCATGTCGACGAGGATGAGTTCGAGACGGCCCGTCGGGAGGGAACCGCGCCGAACCGGCGCTGGCACCTGCGCAAGGACGGGGCACGGGTGTTCACCGATGGCAGCGTCATCGCACTGCATGGCAAGGAGGGCGAAGTCCACGGCTTCCTGAAGATCGGCCAGGACGTCACCGAGCGACGCAGGGCCGAGGAGGCGCTGCGCGAGAGCGAGGAGCTGCTCCGGCAGTTCGGGGACGCCTCCCTCGACGTGCTCTGGATCAGGGATGCGGAGACGCTGCAGTGGGAGTACCTGACCCCCGCCTTCGAGCGGATCTATGGCATGATGGTGGACCGGGCCCTGAGCGGCGACACGCTGGCGACCTGGCTGGAGCTGATCCTCCCGGAGGACCGGGACCACGCCCTCAGTAACATCGCTCGCGTGCGCGCGGGCGAGCGCGTCACCTTCGAATACCGGATCCGGCGAGCGTCGGACGGCGGAGTCCGCTGGCTCCGCGACACCGACTTCCCCCTGGTGGACGAGGGGGGGCGCGTGCGCCGGATCGGCGGCGTCGGGCACGACGTCACCGATCTCAAGGAGGCCGAAGCGCGGCTGCGCGAGAGCGAGGCGCGCCTGCTCGCCATGGTGGACGCGGCGCCGCAGATCGCCTGGACCGCTCGCCCTGACGGGCACCACAACTACTACAACCGGCGCTGGTACGAGTACACCGGCCTGTCCCGCGAGCAGACCGAGGCCCAAGGCCGGACGGAAGTCATCCACCCCGACGATTTGGCGCGCACGCAGGAGCGCTGGGGGCGCAGCTTGCGGACCGGCGAGGACTACGACGTCGAGTGCCGCTTCCGCGGCGCGGACGGCACCTACCGCTGGTTCATCGCCCGCGGAGTGCCGGTGCGCGACGCCCCGGACGAGGAGCACCCGCGGGGCCGGGTCGCCCGCTGGTTCGGCACCTGCACCGACATCGAGGACATGGTGCGCGCCCGCGAGGTGCTGGCCCGCGGCCGCGAGGAGTTGGAGGCTCTGGTGGCCGCGCGCACGGCGGAACTGACGGCCGCCGAGGAGACGCTGCGCCAGGCGCAGAAGATGGAGGCGGTGGGCCAGCTCACTGGCGGCATCGCGCATGATTTTAACAACATGCTCCAGGGCGTCGCTGGCGGTCTCGACATGGCGCGGCGGCGCATCGAGGAGGGTCGCTCCCCGGAGGCCGGGCGCTACCTCGACGCCTCGCGCACGGCGGTCGGCCGGGCGGCGGGGCTGACGCGGCGCCTGTTGGCCTTCGCACGGCGGCAGCGGCTGGACCGCAAGGCGGTGGACGCGGACGGGCTGGTCGCAGGCATGGCCGACCTCATCCGCCGCACGATGGGCCCCGCGGTCGGGGTGGAGCTGCGGCTGCGGGATGGCGCGGGCAGCGTGCTGTGCGACCCGAACGAGCTGGAGAGCGCGCTGCTGAACCTCTGCATCAACGCGCGCGACGCCATGCCTCAGGGCGGCCGGCTGACGATCGGCACGGCGGATGTGGACCTCTCGGCCGCGGACCTCCGGAGGGAGGAGGCGGAGCCGGGCCGTTACGTGGCGCTCTCCGTTGCGGACACCGGCACCGGCATGCCGCTCGAGGTGCTGGAGCGCGTCTTCGAGCCGTTCTTCACCACCAAGCCGTTGGGCGAGGGGACGGGGCTCGGACTGAGCCAGATTTACGGCTTTGTGCGGCAGTCGGGCGGGCTGGTGCGGATCGAGAGCGCGCCAGGAGCGGGCACGACGGTGCGGCTGCTGCTGCCGCTGCACGATGTCGCCGCGGAGGCCGAGGCGCGGGACGAGCCGCCTCCTCCGCATGCCGCCTCGCAGGCCACGGTGCTGCTGGTGGACGACGAGGAGGGCGTGCGCCACCCGGCCGCCGACCGGCTCCGCGACATGGGCCACGTGGTGCTGGAGGCGGCAGACGGGCCGGAGGCGCTGCGGGTCCTGGCCTCAGCCCGGCCGGACCTGCTGGTCACCGACGTCGGGTTGCCGAACGGCATGAACGGGCGGCAGGTGGCCGAGGTGGCGCGCGAGCGGCAACCGGGGCTGCCAGTGCTGTTCATCACCGGCTACGCCGGAACCCCGCTGCCGCCGGGCGTCGAGGTTATTGGCAAGCCCTTCGAGCTCGACACCCTGGTGAGGCGGGTGGGGACGCTCCTGGAAAAGGTGCCGAAGGCAAACAAGAGGATCCCCGATGCTTAACATGCAGTTTTGGACAGTCCGTGCAGCGACCCCTGGTACGGCACGAATGCGATCGAGATGATCCACCACCTCAAAGTGGCCCGCGACACCGCGGTGAAAGCCCGGAGCCAGGCCATGCAGACGCTCAAAGCCATGATCGTCAGCGCACCCTCGGCGCTGCGCGAACAGCTCGACCACCTCAGCGGCAAGATGATGCTCCTCCGCCACCTTGCCGCCCTGCGCCCAGGCCCGCTCACCTCAACAACGGCCTCGGCCAGAACCAGCCTGCGGGCGATTGCCCGGCGCTGGCTGGCCCTCGACGTAGAAGTCAAAGCCCATGACGCTCATCTCGAGCAGCTGACAGGCCAACTCGCCCCCGAGCTGGTCCAGGCGCACAGCATGGGCGCGGGCACCGCCGCCGAGATGCTGCTGCTTGTCGGCGACAACCGCGAGCGCATCCACTCTGAGGCGGCCTTGGCTAAGCTATGCGGCGTCTGCCCGGTTCCGGCCTCCAGCGGCAAGATCAGCCGCCACCGGCTCAACCGCGGCGGCAACTAACAGGCCAATGCCGCCCTCTACCGTGTGGTCATCGTGCGCATGCGCGCTCACCTGCCGACCCTTGACTACGTCAAGCGACGCACCGCTGAGGGAAAGAGCAAACCCGAGATCATCCGCTGCCTCAAGCGCTTCGTGGTCCGTGAGATCTTTGGCTATCTCTGCCGCCCATTAAACGCTCAACACTCAGCACCAGCGGTGTCTTGACCATTATAGGAGCATTACAGCGATCGACCAGCTCCAGCTGGGGCCAAAGCTCGTCCATGGTTTTCGGCGGCAAGGCCAGCAGCAGGCGGTTGCGCAGATCGGATGGGAGAGCAGCAGGGGAGGCCAAAGCACAAGCTCCTAGCGGGGGACGGGAGCGCTGGCCTCTCTTAGTTGCCGGCTGCTGGGAAGCATCGGCCCGAACGATGAGGATGTCTGCGCGCACCACAGCTTCATGGCTATACGGTAAAAGACGGTCGGACATTAGGCCGAGACGCCAGCCGGGTATGTCCCTAAGTGTCCATCCGGGAACAGATTGAATGATCTGAATCGGTTGTGATTGGCTCTTAACGGCGATGGCCGGAAGAAGAGCGTGCATGTGGACACCCGAGAACCGGCCGAAATACGACCGCAGCAAGCTCCGCTACCCGAGTGATCTGACCGACGAGGAGTGGTCGATGATCAGCCCTTTGATCCCGGGTGCGAAGGGCGGCGGCAACAAGCGGACGATCGACGTGCGCGCGGTGCTGAATGGGGTGATGTACATCCTGAGCACCGGCTGCCAATGGGCGGCGCTGCCGAAAGACCTGCCGCCGCGGAGCACGGTGAACGACTACCTCCGGCGCTGGGATGAGGACCGGACGCTCGACCGCATCCACTACGCGCTCTACGTGCTGTGCCGGGAGCAGGCTGGACGCGAGGCCAGCCCGACGGCGGCAATCATCGATAGCCAGAGCGTGAAGAGTGCGGAAAAAGGGGGCGCTGCATCGACCCCTCGGGCTACGACGCGGGCAAGAAGATCAAAGGCAAGAAGCGGCACGTCCTGGTCGACACCCAAGGTCTGCTGATGCAGGCCATCATCCACGCCGCCGACATCCAGGACCGCGATGGTGGCGTGCTGCTGATGGGCTCGCTGTTCGGCCTCTACCCCTTCCTGCTGAAGCTCTACGCCGACGGCGGGTACCAGGGCGCCAACTTCCAGGCCGGACTGCGCACGACTTGTCGCCAGATCAACCTCGAGATCGTCAAGCGGTCCGAGTTGCGCAAGTTCGTCGTGCTGCCGAAGCGGTGGATTGTCGAGCGCTCCATCGCCTGGCTCAATCGCTGCCGACGATTGGCCAAGGATTGGGAGTGCCTGAACCGTCGCGCGCTTGCCTTCCTGCGCTGGGCTTCCGTCCGTCGCATGTTCCGAAGGCTATGTCAGAAAACCACATGATCCCGGACGGACTCTAAGGCACAGTACGAACTACCCACTTGCAACAAAAATAGCGGAAGGGTTGCACGAAGCGTTGGCTGGAGGCGTCGACGGCTAAGCGGCGTGAGAGCAGGTAGAAAAGCCATGAACGACAGCATCGTTTCAGGTGATGGCAGTCTCAATGTCGAGTTGGACCGACTGACCGATCTGTGTGCCGACATCAGGCTCATGGCGAAATCTCAGCGTATTGAGATCGAGGCCGCCGCTCACCAAGCGGTTGCACTCGGCGTCTTCACTGCTGAGGATTACGAAACCATCCGTCTTGCGTTTCTAGGAGGCCTACACCGAACTGATGATCTCGCAGCCCGGTTACAGGTTGCTTGCGAGATGCGTCACGCAGTGCGACGGCGAGCGATTGCGCAAAAGCTCGAACGCTAGCTGTCAGGTGCCGACAGTCTTGACCTGGTTCGCTGGCTGCACGTGCTGTAACGGGGCTGCGGTCGGGGCTCCCGCCGGTTCGGCAAGAGCTTCGGCGGGAAGCCGCTGAGGCTTGGTCAACGGAGGCTTGCCGCCGGCGCAGAAGGGGCGCGGGCTCATGCCGCCACCCAGCCGCTTCCGGCGCCACCAGCAGCGGTGTCTAGCTCGCGGTCAATCGTCCCTTTATGCTTCCGGCAGCCTCACCCCCAGCCGCGCCGCCGCAGCCTCAAGGCGTTCGACGGCGCCCTCGCGCCATCGATGCCGGGTTAGCAGCTTGGTCGCCTCGGCCGCTGGCATCCCGAGCGCAGCGGCGACCTCGGCGGGTGCGGTGATGCTTCGCTCATCCAACACACGGCCAATTGCCATCTTCAACCGGATCATGGTCAGCTGATCGGCCGTCCGGCGCCGGCGCCGGCGCTCCTCGGATGAGATCTTCGGCTTCGCGAGCGGCATTTGGTCGGGTGGCAGGCTCATATTGTGGATGTCGGTCGCCGCAGCAGCCGGCACCAGCCCACTACGAGCAATGGAGATCGAGGGTTTCCGATAGTGATGTGCAGGGCGGTGCTGCGAGCCTTGTCGGCTGGGGAGAAGAGCTGAGGCAGCCCAGCTATGGATCTACCATCTCGCTGCCATCCGGCGGGCCAAGGCGAGTGACAAGCGCAGCCTGCACGAAATCTGCTTCTTCGGCCGATAGCCGGGCGAATTCCATATTGAGTGTCATCAGGCGCACCTCATCGAGCGCAGCCAGGGTGCCGCCCTGCTGCGCGGCAAGAAGTGAGGCCATTTCAGCGAATATGGTTTTCAACTGATAATCGAACCTAGCACGCCCCGCGCCTGAGGCGGCTTCCATGGCGGTCCAGGTCACCGGATCTGCAAGACGCTCGCGCTGTTGTCGGGACAGTTTTTCGGCTGGCATGACCAATTCCTAACTTCAGACCACCTGCGGCACTCCCACTCCTACCGCAGGTCAGCCGACCCTGCCGCAATCAGCATGTGCGCAAAGAAGGGGCCGCTCACGAAAGCGAGCGGCCTGAGTTTCCGGAGGAAACAAGGATCGCAGCCCTGCTAACGTCGCCCTTGCTGAGCTAGTTTGCGAGCATTCCACATGTGGTCAGGGCGTTCCATGTGCCGTCTGATCCGCCTCTAACTTGCGATAAGTCTTCCTTACCGCAAGTGATGAGGAGCTTGCCACAATCCCGAATAACCGACAGTTTCCAGGCCTGACCGGGGGCGGACAGGGGGACCATGAGCGAAGCTGAAAGTGCGGCGGGGGCCTCAACCGGGCTGCCGGCGGTAGTGCCCGAGCCGGGCAGGGGCCTCGCTCCCGCCGCCGACTGAGCGCATTTCTGCGGATGGTGCGGCGAGACGGGCTGCTCCCCGCTGCCGGCCAAGCCCGCGGCCGTCGCCGCCAGGCCGCGGCGCTGACTTCGACCGAGTTGCGTAAGCTGGTCGTCGCCTGCGGCGGTGACCTGACCGGGCTCCGCGATCGCGTCCTGCTGCTGCTGGGCTTTGCCGGAGCGCTGCGCCGCTCCGAGTTGGTCGGCATCGACCGCGAGCATCTGCGCTTCACCGGCGAGGGCCTTCGCCTGACCTTGCCCTCCTCCAAGACCGACCAGGAAGGGAGGGGCACCGAGCTCGGCATCACCCGCGGCAAGCGGCGTAAGACTTGTCCGGTGCGGACGCTTGAGGCCTGGCTGGCCGCCTCGGCCTGTGACTACGGCCCGGTGTTCCGGAAGGTCGACCGCTGGGGCAACATCGAGCATGCCCGACCCAGCGGCGAAGCCGTCCGCACCATCCTCAAGGGCCGGGCCAAGGCGGCGGGGATCACGGTGCACAGCACCGAGCGGCTGTCGCCGCACGGGCTGCGGGCGGGCTTCGTCACCGAGGCCTACATGGCCGGCGCCCGCGACGAGCAGGTGATGGACCACACCCGCCACCGCGACCTCAAGACCATGCGAGGCTATGTCCGCTGGGCCAAGCTCGTCACCGAGAGCGCCAGCGAGCTGCTCGACCTGTGACCAGGGTCCAAGATAAGGAAGAGGTTGCCGGGGTCGGGCGGCGGGGCCGGGGAGGGGAGTGTGCCGCTCGCCGAGGTGCTGGCACCGGCGCATACCGACTGGCTCTACCAACACCTTCGGATCACCGGCGATGTGGCCGAGGTCGCGGCCTTCCGCCACGCCGCCGTTGGGGCTGGAGTCATCCCCTGGCAGCACAGCCCGCGCCGCGCCGAGGAAGACTGGTTTCACCTCCTGGTCGCGCCCCCGCCGCCGCTCACCCGCACCCTAAGCCTCGAGGGCGCCCGCATCCTGGCCGGCCACCTGCGGGCCGCAGCCGAGGAGCGGCTGCGGCTGGTGGCTGAGCGATCGGGCGAGAGCCGGGCCTGCCCGCTCGGCCTGCACCGGCTGCTGGTGCCGGAGGCGATGCTCCGGCTCGGGCCGGAGCATTCAGAGGCGCGGGCTTGGTTGTGGACCCCACGGGGGACGACCAAGGCGCTGCGGCATGTAGTCGAGTTGCCGGCCCCGAAGCGCGGCCAGTTGCCGAAGCGAGACCCCGGCTTGCTCTGGCTGGGCTTCTGGTCGGCAGATTGGACGTCCCGGATGGCGCTCCGGCAGTTGCGCGAGCGATGGCTCAGTCTGCGGCTGGTGATGTAGCCGCACTACGATGAACCGTGAGGCGGACAGCGCCGCGGCATTCCTCGATGCTGGTCCTGCCGCGGTCGGCAACAGCGACGCCGCGGTTGCGCTGATCATGGCGATTGGGCGGTCGGTGACCGAGCCGGAGCAGTTCACCAGCATTTTCGAGAGGGCGGAGCTGTGGCAGGCGTAACGCACTACGTCACAGCACATGGGATTAACTGAATACCGCTACGCTGGTCCTTGTTAGACATCGCTGGGAGGTCGTACGCGAATTTATGCCAGCGGAGCGCAAATTCCGAATTGCATCCGCGCACAGGTTTATTGATCCAAGTATTGCTGTTATCTGGAACCCGCCACTCATGTCGAAGTCGCGAGACAAAGAGGCTGTATAAAACGCTCGTTACTTACTCTTAGATTCCCCTTGCGCGTAAGAAAATGTTGCGCCATTTTCTTGGTAGGTAAAACGTTGATAATTAAGAATAAGAGCCGGCGAGATTGTTCGCTGGAACGTTTGTACGCCTTCGCGCATCGGCTTACGGTCGAGGAGGGGCTGAACATGAATTCGCCTCACGCGCTAGCAGAACCAAGGATGGTGGCGACCGACACTTGTGCGATAGTGACGGGTCCGTTCTGTGCCTCCAGTATGAGCGTGCCGCATTTGGGCGAAAGCGTGACACGGTCCTCGTGGAAGTTGGCACCGCAAGCAGAGAACTCGCAGTCGCAAAAGGTCAGGTATGATTTGAGGTTGGACGTTTCCACGGTGCGTTGGCGCAGTAACGTAAGGCGGATTATCACTACTTCCTCGTCGGCGGCAATGCTTCGTGTGCTTGTATACGCAAGGTGCAGGTCGCCAAGCGAGACATCGTTGTCGAGGAATAAATTACGGCGGAATTTAAGGACGCTGTCAGCGAGGTTAATGACATCCCAGCCGCCTTGCGGTGCAATGGCTTATATCCAGCTGGGGCAACCACTCTACAGATCTCCGTTGTGGCATCCGCGCTGCTGAACGCTTAGCGCAGGCTGCGCGCAAGGTGCGCGGCGAAACCTTCATCAGGTTAAAAAGCAATGGCCGCCGACTATCGGTTGGGGCCGATCGCTGACTCTTGCCTATGGCCAAAGGAGGCCGTGTGATGGAGTTCCGGACGGCAGATGGCTCAAACAACAGCCTCACTCAAAGTGACCTGAACGCCTCTGGCTCCGCGTTCGTCCGCATTGGGCCGGCGCGCTATACGGACGGTGTCCATGAGATGGTGGACGGGCCGAATCCACGCATGATTAGCAATGTCGTCGTCGGTGAGGGAGAGGCGGCGACACCGAATGGTCAGGGCCTCTCGGGTATGATGTATGCCTGGGGCCAATTTATCGACCATGACATCACCCGCACGCCCTCTGATCGTGTAACCCGCATCGATATCGCGGTGCCACAGGGCGATGCCGACTTCCCAGATGGCACTAAGATTCTGTTGAGCCGTGCGGTCACGCATCCCACAAGCGGAACCGGCCCGGAGAACCCTGCAACGCCACTCAATGCCGTCACCGGATGGCTCGACGCCTCTATGGTTTACGGCTCCGATACAGCGACCGCGGCAAGCCTGCGCCTGGCTAACGGGCGCATGAAAACATCAGATGGCGATAACCTCCCCATTGTCGGTGGCCAGTTTCTGGCTGGTGACGTACGCGCCGCAGAAAATCCCGCATTGACAGCGCTTCATACGTTGTTTGTGCGTGAGCACAACTGGCAGGTTGAACGGCTACACGCAGCCAAACCCTGCTTGACCGGGGACGAGCTATACGAGCAGGCGCGAGCGATCGTTGCAGCGGAGATTGCGCATATCACCTACGAGGAGTTTCTGCCACATCTCGTCGGGCCGGACGCCATCGCTGACTACTCCGGCTACAATCCAGCCGTGGATCCGCGGCTTAGCGTAGAGTTCGCTGGCGCTGCCTACCGTTGGGGCCACTCGACCGTCTCGGCCGAAACCGAACGCAAAGATGAACGAGGTGAGGTAGCAGGCGCCGATCTGGAACTGCGCGACGTCTTCTTTATGCCACCTGCGGCCTTCATCACAGACAGCGGCGCCGACGGGTTCCTCCGCCACTTAGGTGCGGACTTGGCTCAGGCCATGGACGCACGGATTGTCGATGATTTGCGGAATTTCTTGGTGGACGCTGACGTCGGGCAGGATCTCGCCGCTATCAATATACAGCGGGGACGCGATGTAGGCATCGGAACGCTTAACCAAACCCGAACAGCCCTCGGTCTTACCCCGTATGATGAGTTTGAGGACATCACTCAAGATTCAGCCACCGTTGACGCGTTGCGGAAGGCCTTTGTAACGGTGGACAAAATTGACCTCTGGACCGGAGGACTGTCTGAGTCTCTTGCCCCAGGAGCGTTCCTTGGCGAGACGTTTCGGGCCATTGTTGCCGATCAGTTTGAGGCACTGAGGGATGGTGATCGTCTCTGGTTTCAGGCTCAAGGGTTTGACGCCAGGACCCTATCTGAGATCGAGCGTACAACTCTTTCCGACATCATCCTGCGCAACACAGATACGAAGAACATCCAGGATGATATCTTCACCTTCGTTGAACGCCGTGGCAGCGACGTAGCACCTGAGCATCCGGATCTGCCGCAGCTGGTGGTCGGCAGCAACGGGCGTGACGAACTTACTGGTGGCATGCAGGATGACATCCTGGTTGCGGGGCGAGGACGTCAAACATTGAGAGGCGGGGAGGGTAACGACCGCTTCGTACTGGATGGACCTACCAAGGCGACGGTTGTTGACTTCCAACCGGGGCACGATCACCTGCAGCTCAACGTAGGCAACGGCAAAGGCTTCGCAGATCTGGATATCCGTGGCGGCGTGGACGACACCGTGTTGCGGCTTGGGTACTACCGCATAGAGCTTTCGGGGATCCGTCCCGACGAACTAGGCCCGGGCGACTTCATCTTCGTCTGAGCCGAAAGCTTGGGCAGCCAAGCACCTTGTGCTGACGACGCCTGGCAGTAAGACTGACTTCCAGGCCATCGAGGACGACATCCTGGAACTCAGCCGACGCTTTCGTATCATCAGTGTCGGCTACGGCTGAGCAGTACCCGGAGCTTGAGCACCTCCGCCGGCGACGGAGCGGAGCCGGAGGTATTGCCCGAGAGGGCAAGCGATACGCTTATGCGACGCGGCTGGCGACGAGAATGATCTCCGCCATGTCGTCCTCTGCGGATGCTAGGAGCGGCCCTATTGCAGAGGCAAGCAGGGCGGAGGCGAAGGTCACGAGCGCGGCCGCTGCCTCCAGCCCGAGGTCGGGCATCGTTGCGGCGGTTTTGTCAGGGCTCGCGCCAGCGGGGCCGTTTCGCCGGCCAGGGCGGGGCTGGTAGGCTCCGGGACTATCGGAGCGGAAAGTAGTAATGGAGTGTGTGGCCTGTGGCTCTGCTGCTGTGACGGAGCGGCCGGAGCGTACCGCTCGAGGCTACCGCCGGTTCCGCTGCCGCGATTGCGGCAAGCAGTACAACGAGCGCAGCGGCGGGCCGCTGAACCACGCCCAGTACCCATCCGATGTTATCGCCCTCGTGGTGCTGTGGCGACTGCGCTACCGCCTGACCCTGCGTGACCTGGCCGAGATGTTCCTCCAGCGCGGCATCATCTTCAGCCACGAAGCCGTCCGCGACTGGGAGGCGAAGCTCGCGCCGGTCCTAGCTGGCGAACTCCGCCGACGCCGGCACGGCAAGGGCGGCACCCGCGGCCGGCACTGGCATGTTGACGAGACATATTTGAGGGTTCGCGGCCGCTGGGCCTATCTGTATCGGGCTATTGATCGCGACGGCCACCTTGTCGATACCATGCTGAGCGAGCACCGCGACATGGCAGCAGCGCAGGCCTTCTTCCGCTCGGCCAAAGCTGCCACTGGCAACACGCCCGAACGCGTCACCACCGATGGTCATGGCTCCTACCCGCGGGCGATCCGCTCGACACTCGGCCGGCACATCGTACACCGGACCAACGCCTTCAAGAACAATAGCCTGGAGCAAGACCACCGCGGCGTTAAAGGCCGCACGCGATGTATGCGGGGCTTCAAAAGCTTCAGGTCAGCGAGGCGCTTCTGCCGAAGCTATGACGAACTCCGAAACTTCCTCCGCTCTCGTACCCGCCACAACCAACACATCCCTGCCCGCCGCCATCGCCTGGTGCACATGCGTCGTGCCGCAGCTGCGCTCGCCATCCTCACAGCAGCATAGGACAAGTTTTGCCGGCACCTCTCGTCGCCAAGCTTGGCGCGAGCGCTGACGGATCCGCCTCGAGCGGTACGCTCCGGCCGCTCCGTCACAGCAGCAGAGCCACAGGCCACACACTCCATTACTACTTTCCGCTCCGATAGTCCCGGAGCCTACCAGCCCCGCCCTGGCCGGCGAAACGGCCCCGCTGGCGCGAGCCCTGACAAAACCCGGCAGGCACAGCGTTTCCTCTCCGCCCACGATCAGATCGCCAACCTTTTTCATCTCCGCCGCGACCACGTCACCGCCAGCGAGTATCGCGCCGCAAGGGCGCGTGCGTTCCAAGCATGGACCGACGTCAGCAAGGTCACCGCTGCAGCCTAGACTCCAATCCGCATCGGTCCTCGGCCAACCAACTCGGTCAGCCTTGCGCCGATAACTTGACGGTACCGTTCGGCAAGCGGCACAACTGAAGGGGCAAGGCTTAGCGCTCGCGCTGCAGGTCCAATTGCCGGTTTGACTGAGTTGCACAAAGTCACATTGCGGAATTCGACGTCGAGCGCGACCTACCCCGGCCTCAAGGTTACTCGTAAATTCATAGGCTGCGGGAGGTCGTGCCCCCAGACGTGGTGTGGGAGGCCACCAGCGTAACGGTGGCGGCCATCGTGTTGGCCTGACGGAAACCAGAACCGAGCTTATCCAGGCCGTCGCGCTGTCCGACGGACGGGGATCACCTTAGCTCCGCCGACGTCACCTCATGCGCTCCCATGCATCTTCGTGGATGGAATCAAACTTATCCAGGCGGCAGCATCAAATCTCGTCGCCAAGGGTATCGAGATCCACTTGCTGGATCGAAAACCAGATCGGCTCGGGGCTGCGCGCGGCGGTCCGCAGGAGGGACTTGGCCGCGGACAGCAACTCCTCAAGCGAGCGGAAGGGGTTCACCGCTTCCTCGCCGTCGCTGGTCCGCATCAGCAGGGCGTACCCAGCCTTGCTCGCCCGCGGTGGTGACACCGGTGCGGCCGGCTTTGACGCCGCAGTCCGTGCAGCCCGACCGGGAGGGACGGCTCTTGGCTTTGGCTCTGTGCGGGCAGGCTCGCTTGGCGAGGTTGGTGGTGGCCTCTCCGGCTCAGTTGGAGGCAAATCTGGCGCATTCGACGCCAGCGGGAGCGAAGGCACGGGTTCCGGCGGTCTCGCGGGCGGGGCAGCGAAGAGGTCGGCCGTGGTAGCCCGCTCCGCCACGGGCGCGGCATCAGCGTCAGCTGTGACTGGCCCTGGCGGTGCCGGGGCTGGAGCGGCCTCGCCAGCGGTCTGGCGGCGCAGCTTGCTCAGGATGGCGTAGATGTTGGCGGGCGTGCAGCCATAGGCCGCGGCGACCTCGGCCACCTTGTGTCCCTCGACATCGACCCTGCGGACGATCGTCGCATGCTCCTCACGCGGTATCCTTGGCATCCCCTGCCCTCGTTGCCCGACGGTGCTGGAACGAAAATGAACCGACGAAGTCTGGGGGTATCATTAGGAGCGGCGGATTCAAATTTGAATTTGAAGTCCGGTGTTGGGCAGTTTGCCTGTCAGCCTTTGACCACGCTGCCGTCGGGAGCAGCTTTGGCCCAATGCATTTCCCGACACCGCGGGGCGCTGCTTCGCCGAGACAGCGAGGGCATGGTCTCTGCTAGCCCGACCCTGCCGTGCGTCGCGGCAGTGCGGCGGTCAGGAGCACCGTCCGGGCGGCGGTCTGAGTGAGCGGGTCGGATATCGGCATCGGCCGCAGCTGCTCCACGTCCCCGGCAGCGGTCTCGATGGGCGGTCCCAGCAGCACCGGGATGCTTGGCCAATCGCGTCTGAGAATGCAAAAAGCCCCATGGCCTCGGTGTGAGGCCATGGGGCTCTGCGGCTTTCCGCTAGGGAAGGCCTGGGTTATCGGATAGGCACGACTACGCCGGCGGGGTGCCGGCGCGGGCTTGCGCCTTGCGCCGTTGCTCGAGCACCGCGGCCTGGAAGGCGCGGAACTCGGGGATACGGGCAAAGCGAACAAGGTATCCGCCATAGGTCAGCTCGGCATGGCACGCGGTGCAGACCAGCCAACCATGCTCGGGCTTGTTCAGCCCGCGATGGAAGAAGTGGTCATACTCGGCGCCAAGCACCGTCCGGCCTGCTGTGGTGAGAACGGGCACTGCGCGGCAGCAGGGACATTGGCCACCGAAGGGTTCGGCCGCCACCGCCTTGGCGATGAGGCTTCTGCCGAGATCCGTGAACTCCAGTCGGTTTCCCAGCACCACTTCCTGTGCGGAGAGCACGAGGAACATCAGGTCAGCGTTATGCCGCTCGAGTGTGTCGATGCGGCGATGCAGCTGCTGGAACTGCTGGGCGAGGTGCACCAGCAGCGGGTCTTGGCCCGCGGCGGGAAGGCCGGCGCGCCGCTCGATGGCGGCGCGGACGACCGTGTTGCACCAGAGATGGAACTGCGGCGAGAGGTAGCGGGCATAGGACAGCGCGAGCTGCCAATGCGCCCAGGTCCCGCCGTGGCGACCACGGAGCGTGGCGACGAAGCCGTCGTGGTCGGTGCGGATAATGCCGTCCAGGACGGCATTATCGACGGCCGGGTCTTCGAATTCGGTCCAATGGACCCTGGCATGCGCGCGAAAGCGCTGGGTCTCATCGAGGATCAGCCAGTCGGTCGGACGCCGGTTGTCCGGCCGCCCTGCCGCCTGCCACATGTCGGTCAGGCTGAGCATGGCGCCGCGGAGGCGGATCGGCGTGCCGTGGTAGCTGAGGGTGTTGATGGGGGTCATGCGATCTCCAACACGGGGTTCCGGCCTTGCTCAAGGGGCCGCGACGGTCGGCTCGGAGCTGCCGAGACGGGTTGGAGGGGCTGGGGTGGGCGCTGGGCTGGCCGGGTGCGAGACCGCGGCCGGCCCAACGGATCCGGCGCCGGCATGGCGCGGCAGGCGGCTGTATGCCAGCGGATGGCTGGCAGTCTCGGTTACCGCTGGTCGTCGCTGCCCCCATGCCACCGCTGGCAAGGGAGGGTTCGCAGAAGCGGCCGGCTCAGTGCCGGATGCGCGGCGGCGGGCGGCCATGGCGCTGAGGGCAGCACCAGGGCAATCGGCCTGGCAGTGAGGACCAGAGGGACGAGAGGCCGATGACCCGACCCTGAGCCCCATCAGGGGCGGCGCGGGATGGCTGCCGGGCATCCGCTGGAATGCATCGGGACAACCCATAGCCGGCCGGCTTGTGCTCGACCCTCGGGAATGGATGATGCGCGATGCTGCCAGGGGAGCGAGGGTGCCGGCGGGGCCTTGCCTCTCGTCCACCACAGATGGGGTTGCCACCATTTATTTTCAATGTCGCAACGAAAAGAAGGCATATTTGCATGGACGGGAATGCCTGCCGCTGAGGCCCGTTCGGCCCGGGATGGCGCCCGTCATGCTGACGCAAAGCCACGACGGAAGGGCGCAGCCCAGGTTCGCACCCTCCCCGCGCGCGAGGGAAATGGTGCGCACCCCCTGCGCACCTCCCCATCCCCTGCGCACCTTGGGTTTCTTCCGCGGCGGGTGGCTGAGGAGCTCGTCAGTCCATCCGGCTGGCGAAAGGCGGCTTGCCGGCCGCCTTGGACAGAGCCAGCGCCACGGGTACGCACCGCCCCCGCGCGCGAGGAAAATGCTGCGTACCCCCTGCGTACCGGCCGCTTTCACGTGCAGTACGACGGCACGATGCCAGTGACGGCCGTCTCCAGCCCTATTGCCCCGGTTGTCAAACAGCAGGCCCCGGTCCGCCCGACAGCGCAGGCCTCCTACCTTCCACGGTCAGGTAAGGCTCGAGCCCGGCTTTCAGAGCCCGGGCGGATAGCCAGGTTCGGTTCCCCCATCTGACGCGACCGACAAGTCGGTGATGGTGATGGGCGGTACGCGGCTTGCCCGGCTGGGGCAGGTACCACTCTGTCAGCGTGGTTCCGGGCCTTGTCTCACGGCCCCAACGACAAGGGCAGCAGCCTCAGCAAGCCGCAGCACTACCGCCATGGATTGCGATAGTATCCGTCTCCTGTCCGCTCGCCGATGCCCAGGGACCGACCGCCAATGGCTCTCTCCACTCTGCAATGGGCCGATCTTCGGATTAGGTACCAAGCCGGGATCGCCACACGAAGCCTGGCCAGGATCTATGCGGTGGACGAGAGCACCATCCGGGAGAAGGCCAGGCGCTTCGGCTGGCAGCGCGATCCGGCGGGCGATCGCCATGACACGGGCGATCCCCACACCGCACGGCAGGCTGAAGCCGAAGCTGACGATGGGCTGGGAGGTGCGGGAACACCCGCCGGCGGTTCCGGGCGCCAGACCCGAGCTGATCGGCGTGACGCCAAGCAGCGGCGCTTTGACGAGCTGGCCGCGATCCTCAAGGTTGCCCTGTCTGAGCCAGTCGCAGGCGATGCCCTGGCGGCTGAGCGCCGGGCGCAGGCGTTGGCCGCCGTAAGGGCCGAAGGCGGCATGGTGGCAGCGCTTTCGAAAGCGTCAAAGCTCGTGCGCAGCATTGCCGCAGGCTGACTGCCCCGTATCGGATCCAGGCTGCCCCCTGCCCTCTAGCCCCCGATACGCCGGGGCTGGACCTCGCATGCGCATAAGCCGGTGCGCGAGGAGCCAGAGGCAGCGCTAATTCAAAAGTCATGAACGGGCCCACGCTTCCGAATCTGCCCGGCGCTACGGCTAGCAGTCTCTTGGTGTCGGCCAAAACCACCAGAGAACCTCGAAAGTGCGAAAAATCGGGCAAAATTTACTGCAACATCGGAACATATTCGAAAACGCATGCGCTGCCCGACCAAGCCTTATTGCGTCCCGCGAGCGCGGGGGTGATGAGGCGGTACCCAACCCAAGGTGAGTGTTCATGGACTGACTTTGGGTTGGCGGAACACGTCAAAATCGCGGGTGCTGTCCACCACATCCTGTTGCGTCCCGCGGAGGCAGCTGCGCTGGCCTGCCTGAGTTCCAGAGTGGAGTCGTGACCGACGTTGCGGCGATGAACTTGTAGCTTGACAGAGATAGCATTTTATGCTGACGGATGGAAAGGTGGTGGACGGCGGGGAGAGGCTCCCTTTTGAGGGGAAATCTGTTCAGCGTGACGGCATGGAGCCGGCGGAGCCACGTCTGATTGCTGGCATCGCGGAACTTTCTGGCCGGGGTCACCCGGTCGGCCGCCTTGGGACAACCCCAAGACCCGCGGAGATCATGTGACGGTGCTCGTTCGCCCCCGGCCATACCAGCGACCAAGGCGAGCAGGGGCTTTTCGAGGCCCCATCCTGCTTGCGCGTCAGCCCAGGGGCCAAAGCGAAGCTTCGTTGCTGGAGTTGGCAAGATCTTACGATCCGGATGAACTCACATCCTCCGACTGCCATGAGCAGCCAGATCTTTCGTTCACCCGACAATGCCTGTCCCTGCCAGCGCAGGTGCACAAGGAAGCCCTGGGCGGTTTCATAGTGCCCACAGTCGCTCCGCACTTGGCAAGTATCATCCGTGGCTTGCTTGTCTCGGGACCGTGCACCTGGATAAGCTCCCGTCAGGAGGCGCCCTCATGCCCGATACCGTCCCCGTAACAATTGAAGTCGAGCCCGGTGCTGCTGCGGCCCTCGGCGACCCGCGCACGCGTGCCGCCATGGGCCGCTTGGTAAGCCGAGTGCTCAACCCACGGCCCGACCCGAGCGAGCTGGCGCAGGCGATCACCGCGGCCAAGGCCGAGGGGCGCGCCGCCGGCCTGACGGACACCGACATTGATGCCGAGCTCGCAGCCTACAATGCGGAGCGCCGCGACAGCCCCTCGGCGTGATCGTCTTCGACGCCTCGGCCGTGGTGAGTGCCGCGCTACGTGAGGACAGCGTACCCGAGCGGGCGCTGCTGCGCGCAGAGGAGACTGACGTCTTCGCCCTCTCATCCGAGGTCGACGCCGAAATCGCCAGCGTGCTCGATCGGCCGCGCTTCGCAACGGCCGTCTCGGCGGCGCGGCGGACGCGCATCCTCGATGTCCTGCGCGGCGGTGCGGTGTGGTTCACCCCGTCTGAGCGCGTGGCAGACTGCCGTGATGCGAAGGACAACAAGTACCTTGAACTCGCCCTCGCGTCCGGCGCCTGGGTCATCGTCAGCGGCGATGCCGACCTGCTCGTGCTGCACCCTTGGCGTGGCGTGCGGATCCTGCGGCCGGTGGACTACCTTGCGGATGTCACTAGAGGCGCATGACCTGATCCGTCCGGATATCGGCTCCCCTGCCCTGCCCGACGCTGTCGCTCCCATGCGAGGAACGCGGCCAAGGCGCTTCAGCATGACCGCCGCAATAGACATGGTAATGGCAGCGGGTAGCGGCCGTCGTGGTCCCGCTTATGGTACGCTCCGCTCATGGAACACGCCGAACTGCCCTCGCTTCCCGCCTCCGCGCGCCTGCCCTGGGACTTCCATCCCGCGCTGACCGAAGAGCGGCTGCGGATCTGCGCCAGAATGCTCGCCAATGCCCGGCGCGATGCGCTGGCCATGGCCAGCTACGAGCTGGGCGATGACCCCTGGTCGGTCGGCTGCCGGGCCTTCGCCTTCGGTCGGCACCGGCTGGAGCGGGCCGCCAGCTCGGGCGACTATCCCTGGCTCGAGGTGCTAGACGACAGCGCCCACTTCGTCTTCGTCATCGGCGGGGACGGCAACGGGGTGCCCGTGCGCTTCTACCGCGGTGCCGCCGAGGAGCCGACCGAGCGCACCCTCAAGCGGCAGGAGGTCGAGGTCCAGCAGCTCTCCCTGGCGCTGGGCGAGGCGGCGGCCGAGGGGCTGGCCTTCCGCCTGGCGGTCGAGACCGACGGCGCTGGCCGGGTGGACCGGGTGGTGTTCCTGGCGCTGCGCGGCGAGGACCGGGTCGAGTGCTTCTGGCCGGTGCCACTGGAGCTGCCGGCCGCGGCGGCCGCCGGCAGCGGGGTCCAGCTGCGGCTGATCGCCGATGACGGCTATGCCGGGCCCGACGGGACCCCCAGCCGTCCGGCCCCCCTGCCCGCTGCGCTGCCGCGCCGCAAGCCGGCGGCCAGCAACCCGCAGCGGCCACAGACCACCCTGTTCTAGCCACGCCTGCCGAGACATCTCCCATGTCCGCGCATCTCGCGCCCTTGAACCCGGCGCAGCGCGCCGCGGCAATCGCGCCGGCGCCCGTGCTGGTGCTGGCGGGTGCCGGCTCGGGCAAAACCGAGACGCTGATCCGGCGGGTGGCCAACCTCATCCTGAGCGGCGAGGCGCCAGATCGCCTGCTCTGCATCACCTTCACCGCCAAGGCCGCCGGCGAGATGCGGAGCCGGCTTGCGGCTCTCCTCGGGCCGGAGCGGACACCGCGCTGGGTCGGCACCTTTCATGCGGTCATGGCCCGACTGCTGATCGAGGACGGCGCCGGCGTTCCCGGTCTGCCCCGCGGTTTCGCCATCCTGGGCCAGGGCGATGCCCGGGAGCTGCTGATGCAGGCCGCCGGCATCCAGGACCGGAAGGCGGCCGGCTTGATGCAGGAAGCGGTTTCACTGCTGAAGAATGGACTGGTGACTGATCCCCGCCGGCTGCCGCGCTCCTCGGCGCTGAGTCGGTTCGAGCCGGAGGTGCTGGCACAGGCCGCGGCCGTGCTTCCGGCTTACCGGTCGGTGCTGGCGGGACGGCAGGCGTTGGACTTCGACGACCTGATCGCCCTGCCGGTCGCGGCCATGCAGGCCGATCCGGCGCTGGCGGCGCATTGGTCCCTGCGTTGGGCGGAGATCCTGGTCGACGAGTACCAGGACACCAACCATGCCCAGCATGCGCTGGTGCGCCTGCTGGCCGGCAAGCCCGGCCGGGTCTTTGCCGTGGGCGACGACCTGTAGGCAATCTATGGCTGGCGCGGCGCCGACGTGACGCATATCCGGCGCTTCGGGAGGGACTACCGGGCCGCTCCCCCTGCCCTCAAGCTCGAGACTAACTACCGGTCGACCCCGACGATCCTCCGCGCCGCCAACGCGATCGCCGCGGAAGACCCGGAGGCGCTGCCGAAGATCCTGCGCCCGGCTGATCCGAAGGCCCCGCCCGGCCCCTCGATCACCATCTGGGAAGCCCCGACCGCGGAGGATGAGGGCCGCGGTGTCTTGACCTGGCTGCAGGCGCTGCGGCGACGACAGCCGGAGCTGCTCTGGCGCGCGTGCGCGGTGCTGGTCCGGGCTGGCTTCGTAGCAGAACCGATTCTGGCCGCCCTGCGCCAAGCGAACGTGCCGATGCGGCTTGTGACCGACCGGGAGCCCGAGCCGCCGAAGGAGGTCCTGGCCGTCATAGCCTGGCTAAGGCTGGCGATGAGCCGTGGCCGCGGCGGCAAGCCCGGAGCCCCTGTCTGGGATCCCGCTGCCGATGATGCCTTCCGCCGGGCTTGCGCCTTTCCGGCGCGCGGCATCGGCGGGACGGTGTTCGGGCGGTTGCGTGAGCACGCCACGGAGCGGGGTCTCGCCCTAGCCGCGGCCGTGGGGACGCTGCCTGCCACACCGGCAGAGCGGCAGGGGCTCGAGGCCGTGCTGGGCGTGGCCGGCGAGATCGCGGACGGTGTGGCTCGCCGGAAGCTCGGTCCGGCTGATGCACTGCGGCTGGCGGCCGAGGCCAGCGAGCTCGCGGAGCGGCTGGGCCCGGACGGCAGGCTTGGCAATGCCTGGACGGCCGCGCTGCGGGCGGCGGAGCAAGTCGGCAGCGTGGCGGCCTACTGCGACGGGGCCGCGCTCGGTACCATGCCCGGCGAAGCCGAGCCCGCCGACGCCGTGCAGGTGCTGACGCTGCACCGGGCCAAGGGGTTGGAGTTCGACCATGTGTTGCTGGCGGGGCTCGAGGAGGGCGTCTGGCCAAACTGGCAGGCGGAGCAGCAGGGCGCGATTGCCGAGGAACGCCGGCTTTTCTATGTCGGCGTCACCCGGGCCCGGCATTCGCTGCGGCTGAGTTGGGTCCGGCACCGCCGCGACTGGGCCGCCAAGCCATCACGCTTCCTGGCGGAGATCCCGAAGGCGCTGACCGGGGCCGGCACGGCGTCCTGGCAAGCCAAGGGTTCCGGGCCGGCCAGCCGCACCGCAGCCGGTCGGCCAGCTCGGCCGGTGAAGCCACCTTCCCAAGCCGAGACGGACCGATTGGTCGTCGAGTTCACGGCCCGCAAGGCGGCGAAGGCGCCACGGTGATACCGTGCTTGCCGGCGCCCGTGCCCGGTCCATCATGTAGCCGGTCCTGGTAGCTGTGGTGATGGCCTACGCCGGAGGGGACGTTCCGGTTGCTACTAGCAGCGCATCGTGGGTGGCTGCCCCTTCGGCCGTGTTGTCGAAGATGCACCAGACCTCGCCGTCGAGGCTGGAGAGTCGGCTCCGCAGCCGGTCGAGATAGGCCTGCGGATAGGGCGAGTAGTATATGCGCGGCGAGCCGTGCAGCCGGAAGTAGGTCAGCGCCGGCCATCCGCCCGGCTCGGCCGCACGTGGGACCGGGGCCGGATCGGCGGCGACACGCGCCACGCGGTGCTCAACCAGCACCGCATCGACCTCGTCGGTGAACCAGCTTGGGTGACGCGGCTCGCAAGCCAGGTCACCGGCGAAGCTGTTGCGCAGATGCCGAAGGCAATCGGCGACGAGGTCTTGCTGAAAGACCAGGCTGGGCGGGAGCTGGATCAGCAGGGGCCCAAGCTTGGGTCCAAGCCGACGGACTTCATCCAGGAACCGCGCCAGCGGCTCCGCGATGTTGGCAAGCCTTCGGGTGTGGGTGACTTCTTTCGGCACCTTCACCGCAAACCGGAAGTCCGGTGGAACACTGGCAGCCCACCGTTCGTAGGTGCTGGGCCGATGCGGCCGGTAGAAGGACGAGTTGATTTCGACGGCCGGGAGGCGTTGGCTATAGCGCTGAAGGTGGCTGCCTCCCTGAGGAAAGCGGTCAGCCTGCGCTGCCGGGATCGACCAGCCGGCCGTTCCAACCCGCAGCCTCGTCGGCATCACAGTCATTCCCGGAGCCACCCTGTTGCTGAGTATAACGAGGTCTCCGGGTGCGCTTGGCGTTCTGCAGCCTGCTGTTGCAGAGTGGCCTGACTGCCTGCGACGGTAAGGCCATACACGCCACGCCCGGCGCGCTCGAACCAGCCATACACGTTGCGCAGCAAGATCCGGCCGGCATCGGGCGCGATGGCCTTGATGTCGCGCGGCCGGCGAGGCCCCTCCTGCAGTGCCGCTGCACAGGCCAGCGCCTGCTGGCGGTAGGCGGTCATGATCGGGGTACGCGAGGCGCCGCCCTGGGTGGGGTCACCGCGGCGCTGGCGGTGCTCGCGGAGCAGCAAGCTGCGGCGCTTGCGGTTTGGGCGAGGCCGATAGATCGTTGGCTCGGCCAGCACCTCGACCATGTGGCGGACAGGATCGACAGCAAGCAGCCC
>NZ_KN676118.1:0-45592 GCF_000802185.1 Belnapia sp. F-4-1
ATGGCGCGCCAAGGAATGCCGTTCCGGATGACGTAGCGCAGGCCGTTGAACAGCTCACGGAGCGAGTACCGTCGCTGGCCTGCATCCTCACGCAAAAGAACCAAACAGGGCGCGATCAGCGCCCATTCTTCATCGGAGACATCAGACGGGTATGGCTTGCGGGCAGACTGCATCCCTCATGCTGACGAATACTACAGCAATGGTCCATAACACCCTCTAGGCGGGCTCAACGACGGTGCGACTGGTGCCTAAAGCAATGGGAGGGGGGCGGCATGACGCGGCCCTTCCACGTTACCGTGGCGCATGCCTGTGTGAGGCATGGGGCGCGTGGCGAGTGACGCGTGCCCGAATAAGAACGCCTCTCAGCCGGTGAATGCGAGGCCGCTTGGGCCGGTTGGCAAGCCAACCCAGCCAAAGGCCTAAGCTGACAAGAGCCAGGGAGATCAAAGCTGCGCAGAAATCCATCATGCTCTCCCTCCTCCTAGATCCGTCGAAATGGAGATCCAAGCAGCTAGTCCGACACGAACTCAGCCGCTTCACCCGAGTTGGAACGATGATGTACAAATTCTGTACGGATCATGACAGCAAGGACAGGCAGATGTCTTGGGGGAAGCTTGCAATCATAGCGGTATTTCCGGTTCCGATATGGGTAGGTGTGATGCGGGATGTTATTGGTTTGGAGTTGGTGTGCTCTAATCAGCGTCGTGCTGCATTGCTGGTAGTGGGCTAGCACCAGCTGCTGCGGCATCCGACATCCACAACATGAGCCTGCTCCCTGACCAGATGCCGCCCGTAAAGCCAAAGATCTCGCCCGAGGAGCGCCGGCGCCGAACTGCCGACCGGCTGACCATGATCCGGCTGAAGATGGCGATCGGCCGCGAGCTGGATGAGCGTGGCATCATCAGGCCCGCCGAGATCGGCGTCGCGCTGGGGCTGCCGCCGGCCGAGGCAACCAAGCTGCTGACCCGGCATCAGTGGCGCGAGGGCGACGTCGAGCAGCTTGAAGCAGCGGCGGCTCGGCTAGGGGTGCAGGTGCAGGAACCAGCCAGCAGCGCCTCGCTGAGCTAAACGGCGCCGCTCGCTCCAGGCAAGCGGCCTCTTCCCCGCCTGCAGGGCTGTTGCGGCAGCACCGGCTCACTTGCGGTCGAGAAACATTGCGCTTTAATGCAACTTAAACGAGCACATGAAACGTAATGAGATTTTTTGAGTTGTATATAAAAAGGTTCCTACAACCTCAGTCTCCGTGGAAGTCACTTAGGCCCGCTCTTCTCGGGGGAGGAGAGCGGGCTTTTTCTTGCCCGCAGCGCCGAACCAATCCCGGTAGGGAATGGGCGTGAACTCATGGGCTCGGCCGGGCGTTGGCTCCACACTCAAACTCATACCTGCACAACTCAAGGCCGCCTCATGCCCCCCAGCAAGGCGGCCTTTTCCTTGCCCGCAGTTTGATTGCGGCAGCGCTGGCTCGCTTGCGGTAAACCCCGCTTACCGCAAGTGATGCAGGGCTTGCCGCAATCGCGGATGACTGCCGGACTTTGGACTTTAGTGGTGCGGAGCACACGACGGCGGCTATAGCCGGGCTGGCGGCAGTGATGTCGAAGCCGGCTATGGCTGAGGTAGAGTTGGCGGCGAGCTTGTCGTATTGGGTGTGGATGCGACGCCCGTCCTTGAGCCGTCCGATGGTGCGCTCCACGGTGTTGCGGATCCTGTAGAAGCGCACATCGAAGGGCTGCGGGTGCTTTCGGGGCGGGTTGTTCGGGATGACGGGCGTGGTGCCGCACCCAAGCAGGAAGTGGCGCAGGCCATCGCTGTCGTAGGCGGCATCGGCGGCGCAGAAGGCGGGTGGCGGCAGGTTGGCCAACAAGCCATGGGTCGCGCGGCGATCGCCCATCCGCACGGGCGTGACGGTGAAGGCGAGGATGCGAACGGCGCCGCCCACGACTGGGTGGATCTTAGTGCCCCGCCCACCACGCGAGATGCCTATGGCTTAGAGGTCGCCCTACCCTTTTCTACCCACGGCCGAGCAATGCGCCTTGGCGGTGGTGTTGTCGATCAGTTGCAGCCCGCCCGGCGTCGTCTCGGCCAGTGCGGCCAGCATCCCTGTCCAGATGCCGCGGCCCGACAGCCGATGGTAGCCGTTGTAGACCGTGGTTGAGGGGCCATAGCAGGCCAGGCGGTCCTGTCAGCGCCGCCATGCTGCAGCATGTGCACGATGCCGCTGATCACCCGCCGGTCGTCCAGCGACGCGCACCGGGCTGATTGGTCGGCAGCAGCGGCTCGATCGCCGCCAACTGCAGATTCGACAGCCAGAAATCCCCCGCCATGACCCAAGCTCCGTCACCCAGCAGCTTGGATCACAACCAATCGCACCGCCGTCAAAGCTAATTGGTTTTGGAGCGTAGGCATAAGCTTGGACGGCAGTACTCACCAAAAGGATGCAACAAGGTCAATGCCGGCAGAACCAAATGTGTAGTGGTGTTCGGTATCGCAACGTTGGGCTTGGCCATAGCTTGAAGGAGCTGTAAGAATGGGCCATGTCTGACTTGAACTGGAGTTTGCCAAAATTCCGCAAATTTTTGTCTAAAAAGTTGAGACAGGAGGTACCCCTATGCTGCTTAGGTTTGGTGCAGCCAATCATGGATCTATAAATGAGTACGCCGAACTTTCTTTAATCGCTTCTGAAGCGATAAAAGATTCGGGGCCCATGCTTTTTGAGCCAGAGGGGCTAAAGGAGCGTGTTTTGCCGGTGGTTCTGATATATGGCGCTAATGCTTCGGGCAAAACAACAGTATACACCTCTTTATCGACAATGAGGCGACACGTACTAGACTCGTTTACTCGAACTGGACCGGCCGATCCAGTGTTTCGACGTCCATTCGCCTTGGATCCAGCAGCTGCTAAGCAACCTACCCGATTCGATTGTGATTTTCTTTTGGATGGAATTCGATATCATTTTGGATTCGAAGCAACCGACCAAGAGTATACTCGAGAATGGATGTATTACTTTCCGGGCGGCAATCGTAGAAGTCTCTATTACCGCGATGTTCAAAATCCACATATAGATTTCGGAAAATCTCTTAAAGGGAGAAACCGAGCAATCGAAGAATTCACCAGAAAGAATAGTCTTTTTTTATCTGCGGCGGCGCAAAATGCGCATCCTCAACTAACCCAAGTTTTCTCGTATTTCTCAGAAAAGATTCAGACAGTTTCTGCGGCCATTAATCTTACTAGTATCAAGAAGAAACTCGGACAGGGAATTGATTCGAGAATTCTGCAATTTCTCACGAGGGCTGATACCGGCATTATAGCGGCTGACGTACAGAAAACTTCTCCTTCAGCTTCTCAGCTTGAGTTATATAAAAAAATTGTTACTGTTATTAACAGTCAGCTCGGAGAAAATGTAAGCAGCGAACCACCACAAGAGGAAGTTAAGATATCGTTCGGTCATGCCGGAATTACAGGCGACCCAGTTTATTTGGATTTCGAAACAGAAAGTAGAGGCACAGTTCGCCTTCTAGACCTATTAAGGGGAGCGCTAGCGGTCATTGACAATGGCGGCGTTCTGATCATCGACGAACTGGATGTGAGTCTTCATACGTTATTAGCACTTGAGCTAGTGGAAATGTTCTCTAAAACTTCAACAAATAAGGGGCAGGCGCAGCTCATCGCAACCACTCACGACACAAACGTCCTGTGTTCGCAATCGATTCGGCGCGATCAAATTTGGTTTTGCGAGAAAAGCAATGTTGGCGCAACTCACTTTTACCCACTCACCAAAATCCGCACGCGTAACACAGACAACTTGGAAAAAGGATATTTGCAGGGGCGTTATGGAGCGATTCCCTATCTGGGGTCAGTCGAGGCCTTGCTCGGTCTGGAGCAGTAGGCATGAGCCGTCGGAAGCCGCCGCTGCCGCCAATTCTGAAAAGACCAACTCGCCCGGTAGAAGAGCCTCGCTTAAGGGTGACTATATTCTGTGAAGGCAAAAACACAGAGCCAGATTATTTCAAAAAATTTGCCGACGAGCATGGAAACAAGTTGGTTGTCGTTAAAACTATCGGTCCAGCTGGAGCTCCGCCGGTAATCGTGGCTAAGGCGCTCATCGCCAAACGCGACGCGTCACGACAACGCCAAGCGTCGTATGAAAAACGAGATCAAGTCTGGGCTGCATTTGATTACGATGACCGGCCAAATATTCAAGCATGCATAAAAGCTGCTAAGGACGGCGGAGTGAGGGTTGCGTTTTCAAATCCATGCTTCGAATTTTGGGCTTTGCTTCATTTTGTTGGTTATGGTGCCGCACTGAATTCTGCTGAGGCTCAACATCTTCTACGAAAACACATGCCGAAGTATGACCCAAGCGGCACAAAGCTCCTTGATTACCATGCACTTAAAGACAGGTATGAGGATGCATGTCGACGAGCGGAAACCTTAAGGCGCCAACGGGAGGTGGAAGGAGTTCATTACGGCTGCCCTTATACGGACGTCCACGTTCTAACCGACCTTATCGTGAAAAATGGTAAGCGCAAACCTTAGCCATAGACGTCTGCTCATCGAAAGCATGATGGTTTGGTTGTCAGCGCACTTGGTTTTGTCAGTACTCGCGTCAAACATGATAACGCGATGATGGCTGGTTTTGGTTACGCCAATTGCAGAGCGACAAGCGCAGTGGTGGCACGACGGAATTGAAGCAAATGATGGCGGTCGACGGTGACATGCTGGTTATGGCGTCTCTGGGAGTGGAGTAAGTTGAAGAGCTTGTCACAGCTTTAACAAAGCAGTTTACCAGAACTAAAGCTTTCGAGCCCGCGCATGCACTGAATGCGATCTTTCACGACGCGGTTGTCCTATTCCAATCTGTTATACTTTTGGCGCACACGCCACTTACGTTGGGTTGCCCCCGTTTCAGATTCAGTTCGTGGCCAGGTTTTCCCCCCGGTGGGCAACCTCGGTTGCCGCATAAGGCTCGCTATGGAAAAACCGTCATATCAGGTGCCTGTTGGTAAGGCCGGGAAACGGTAGAGCGGGCACCGAGCTGCTGCGGGAGCGAATGCTGCCTCCGCGAGCTATGACGACCACAGTAAGTGAGGAAGGCCCAAAGTTTGTGTGCGGTGGCACTTCCTCCCTGATCTGAAGCCACGCATCAGTGCGCCCGGTGACAAGTGCGCCGCCTCCCGCATATCCAGCGCGGAGGGCTGTCGATACACGGCGGCGGAGAGGATCGGAATGGGACGAGCTGTGACAGTCATCGCCGTGATGCTGGGCGTCTTGCTGGTGGGCGGTGCGATCTGGCTCTACAACCCCGACCGGCCTCGCGCCGCGTTGGAGCGCCGTTGGGCACCACCACCTTCGCAGTTCGTGGAGGCCGCAGGGATGCGGCTCCACATTCGCGACATCGGACCACGCGATGGTCCGACGGTGCTGCTCGTCCACGGCTTCGCATCCTCCCTGCACACCTGGGAAACGTGGGCGCCGCTGCTGGAGGACCGTTTCCGCGTTGTCTCACTCGACCTACCTGGTTTCGGCCTGACCGGGCCCGACCCTACCAGTGATTACTCTGACGAGCGGAGCATCGCCGTACTTGCGGCACTGATGGATCGGCTCGGGATCGGGGAGGCGGCGTTGGTTGGCTCCTCCATGGGCGGGCGGATCGCCTGGCGCTTTGCCGCGGCCGAGCCTGCGCGCGTCTCGAAGCTTGTGCTGATGGCGCCGGATGGATTTGCGAGCCTGGGCCGCGAGTATGGCCGCGCGCCGGAGCGGTTGCCCTGGCTGATGCGGCTACTGCCCTACACCGCGCCGAAGCCGCTTCTGCGCAGGACAATGCAGAACGCCTACGCCGCCCCCGGCGTGCTGACAGATGCCGTGGTGGACCGTTACCACGCCATGCTGCTCGCCCCCGGGGTGCGGCGTGCCATCCTCGACCGCGTGTTGCAGACGCGCCTTGTGCCGCCCGAGCCGATCCTGGCGACGATCCACATGCCGGTGCTGCTGCTATGGGGTGAGCGGGACGGCGCGGTGCCCGCCTCTCACGCCTCCGACTACGAGCACGCGTTGCCCAATGCGCGCACGGTGATACTGCCAGGGGTCGGCCATGTGCCAATGGAGGAAGCGCCGGAGGCCTCGGCGCGGGTGCTGCGGGCATTCCTCGATGGCACGGCAGACGGCTGACGCTGGTCGACAGCCGTGCGGCCCTTGGGCAAGCGACTATCGCAGACAGCTGGCCGAGCAGTCGCAGGCACAGCTATGCGTCAGTACGCTACACCGACAGCCGCAGCTGTGCTTCAGCCGCCTTCGGCGCGTCGTTGAGCATCGATAGTGTGACACCCAGCAGGCGGATGCCCTTCGGCACTGGAAAGAGCGGCTCCAGCAGGGCAAAGCTGGCCCGCTCGAACTCCGGCCGGCTCGAGATCGGTGCCGCAGCCGTCCGGCTTCGCGTTGCCTGGTTGAAGTCGGCATACTTGACCTTCAGGGTCACGGTGCGGCCACGGGTTCCGGTACCGTCGCAGTACCGCCAGACCTTCTCGATGATCGGCTGCAGTGCGGTCCACGCCTCATCCAAGGTGGCGAGGTCGGCGGCGAAGGTATTCTCGGCACCGACCGATTTGCGGATCCGGTCCGGCCGAACCGGGCGCTCATCGATGCCGCGGGCAATCCAATAGTAGTAGGCGCCGGCTTTGCCGAAATGCTGCTGCAGGAACGGTAGGGACTGCGCCCGAAGGTCGAGCCCGGTGTGGATCTCAAGCTGGTTCATCCTGCCCGAGGTTGCCGGACCCACCCCGTGGAACTGACCAACCGGCAAGGTTTCGACAAAGGCAGGGCCCATCCGCGGCGTGATGACGAACAAGCCGTCGGGTTTGCGATACTCGGAGGCCAGCTTGGCGAGGAATTTATTGTAGGACACGCCGGCCGAGGCGGTCAGCCCCGTCTCGACCCTGATCCTGGCGCGGATGCGCTGCGCGATCTCCGTGGCAACGCCGATCCCCTGCAGGTCCTCGGTGACGTCGAGGTAGGCCTCGTCCAGCGAGAGCGGTTCGATCAGAGGCGTGTACTCGGCAAAGATGCCGCGGACCTGCAGCGACACCGCCTTGTAGACATCAAAGCGTGGTGGCACGAATACCAGCTCAGGGCACCGCCGCCGGGCAGTCACCGACGGCATGGCTGAATGCACGCCGAATTTGCGTGCCTCGTAGCTCGCGGCGGCCACGACGCCACGCTCCCGCGATCCTCCGACGGCAACCGGCAAACCTCGCAGGTCCGGATGGTCCCGCTGCTCCACTGAGGCGTAGAAGGCATCCATGTCGATGTGAATGATTTTGCGCGGCCGCAGACCCTCAGCCATGGGGCCGGTGAGCCCTGCCGCTTGGTCTGTGGTCTCGTGGCTCGTGTTGGCATCCGCGTCGGGCAAGGCCACACCATCAGGTTGCGTCTGGAGCGCCGTCCTGCTTCTCGCCACGAGCGACGACTGACAAGGAACCATCAGGCAATGGCCGCTGCAGCTTGAGGGCATCTTCCGCCGGCGCTGTCAGCCACAGCTCGATCTCGTCCGGGGTGGTGAGGATGACCGGCATGGCCTTGGGGTGAATGGCGCCGACTTCGGCGTTCGGCTCGGTAGTCAGGAAGGCGAACAGGTCGGCGGTGACCTCGCCTTCCTTGAGCTTGCGGACCGAGGTCCAGCGCGTCCAGATGCCGGCAAAGACCGCGAGCGGGCGATCCTCACCAAAGGCAAACCACACCGGCGGGCGGCTGCCGTCCGGCATCACTTGGTGCTCGGAGAAGCTGGTGAAGGGCACGACGCAGCGGTTGTCAGGCCCAAGCCAGCGGCGCCAGTGCGGAGACTGGACGTTGCGCACATTCGTCACGCCTGGGTCAGTTTTCTTACCCTTCAGGGCAAAGACCGGCGATGGCATGCCCCAGCGGGCCATGGCGAGCTCACGACCCGCAGGCTGGTTGCGGACGATGGGCGCCGCATAGTCGGGGAACACGCCTGGGAGCGGCGGCAGATTGCCGGTCCGGTCGGCCATCGCGCGGGTCAGCTCGCGGATCGCCTGCTGGCCCTTGGTGATGCTGTAGAGGTTGCACATCGCCGGTCCTCCCCGGGTTGGAGCCCATGGTATGCGGCCTAGCGGAAATCCCGGCTACCCGGGAGCTTTGGTCCCTGGCGTTGACTGCCGGGCTCCGGTCGCCGGACCTCGTCGGCACGGCCAAGCACCCGGTCCACCCAGTCGGTGTCACCAAGCGCAACGCCCGGCTCGGTCAGGCAGCCCAGCAGGTCCGAACGGTCGGTCAGGCGGCGGACGACGAGGTGGATGATCGGCACCTCGGCATGCTCCACCTGCCGCTCGACCCGGCCCTCGGCGATCAGCAGCCGCCCCGCCACCAGCGCCGCCCGGTCGCGGGCGGCGACGTCGGTGCAAATCACCAGGTTACCGACGCCATGCTCGTCCTCGACAGTCATGAACACCACCCCCTTGGCTGAGCTGGGACGCTGGCGCATCAGCACCAGCCCCGGCAGCCGGATCGAGGCACCCGAGCGCAGGCGATCGAGCCGGCGGGTGTCGGCATAGCCCAGCCGGTCGAGCACTGGGCGCAACAGCGCTAACGGGTGCCGCCCCAGCGTCAGGCCGGTGGCCCGGTAGTCGGTGGCCACCTGCTCGCCTTCGCCCTGGTGCGGCAGCATCGTCACCGGCTCGGGCATAAGTGGCGTTTGCGCTGCCATGGCCGCGGCAGCGGTTGCAGGTGCCGCGGCAAAGAGCGGCAGCGTCTCCGGCCCGCTGGCGACCCCGCGGGCGTCCCACGCCGCCTTGCGGCGGCCGAGGCCGGCGCCGGCAAAGGCATCCGCTTCCGCCAGGGCGCCGAGCGCCTGCAAGCCGACCCCGGCCCGCCAAGCCGCTTCCTCGACCGAGGCAAAGGGTGCGCCGTTTCTTGCTTGCCGTGCCGCCAGGATGGCCCGTGCGGCCTCTTCCTGCAGCCCTGCCACCAGCCGCAGCCCCAGCCGCAGGGCCAGGCCCTCGGCGCTGGCCTGGTGGGCTTCCAGGCTGCTGTCCCAATCGCTGGCATTCACATCGACGGCGAGGATGGCGACGCCGTGCTCCCGGGCGTCGCGGACGATCTGCGCCGGGGCATAGAAGCCCATCGGTTGGCTGTTCAGCAGGGCGCAGGCGAAGACCGCGGGGTGGTGGCACTTCACCCAGGCCGAGGCATAGACGAGATGGGCGAAGCTCGCGGCATGGCTCTCCGGGAAGCCGTAGCTGCCGAAGCCCTCAATCTGCTGGAACACCCGCTCGGCGAAGTCCCGCTCATAGCCGCGGCGGACCATGCCGGCGACGAGCCGCTCGCGGTAGCGGGCTACCCCGCCGGTGAGCTTGAAGGTCGCCATGGCGCGACGCAACTGGTCCGCCTCCTCGGCGGTGAAGCCGGCGGCGACGATGGCCAGCCGCATCGCCTGCTCCTGGAACAGCGGCACGCCAAGCGTCTTGCCCAGCACCCGCTCCAGCTCATCCGGCTCGCCGTGCTTGGGCGAGGGCGAAGGGTAGCTCACCGGCTCCAGTCCCTGCTTGCGCCGCAGGTAGGGGTGAACCATGTCGCCCTGGATGGGGCCAGGTCTGACGATCGCCACCTCGACCACGAGGTCGTAGAATTTTTCCGGACGCAGCCGCGGCAGCATGTTCATCTGCGCCCGGCTCTCGACCTGGAAGACGCCGAGGCTGTCGGCCCGGCGCAACATGGCATAGGTCGCCGGGCAGTCCCGTGGCAGGCTGGCCAGGTCATGGCTGAGGCGATGGTGCTGGCGCAGCAGCACGAAGCCGCGCCGCAGGCAGGACAACATGCCGAGGCCCAGCACATCGACCTTGAGGATGCCGAGGGCGTCGATGTCGTCCTTGTCCCACTCAAGGACGGTCCGGCCCTCCATGGCGGCATGAGTGACGACCGCCAGCTCGATCAGCGGGCCGCGGGTGATGACGAAGCCGCCGACATGGGTGGCGGTATGGCGCGGGAAGTCGAGGATCTCCTCGGTCAGCTCGAGCGCCATGGTCAGACGCGGGTCGGTGGTGTCGAGCCCCTCCGCCTCGGCCAGGACCAGGAGGCCCATCTCGTGCCCCGGCCCCCAGCTGCCCTTGGCCAGGCGGGCGGTGATGTCTTCGCTGAGGCCCATGGCACGGCCGACCTCACGGATGGCGCTGCGGGTGCGATAGCGGATGACGGTGGCGCAGATGGCGGCCCGCTCGCGGCCGTAGCGCTCGTAGAGGTGCTGGATCACCTCCTCGCGCCGCTCATGCTCGAAGTCGATGTCGATATCGGGCGGCTCGCCGCGGCTGGCGGAGACGAAGCGCTCGAACAGCAGGTCGTGCTTGGCCGGATCGACTGCGGTGATGCCGAGGACATAGCAGACCGCCGAGTTGGCGGCCGAGCCGCGGCCCTGGCAGAGGATGCCGCGGTCGCGGGCAAAGCGGACGATCTCGTGCACGGTCAGGAAGTAGGGAGCGTAGTCGAGCTCGCCGATCAGCCGCAGTTCGTGGGCGATGCGATCAGCGATGTCGGTCGGGGCGCCGCCCGGCCAGCGCGCCGCCAGGGCCTCATCCACCCGACACGCCAAGGTCTCCTGGGCGGTCCGGTCGGGCTCCAGGACCTCGTCGGGATACTCGTAGCGCAGCTGGTCGAGCGAGAAGCCGCTACAGGCTTCCAACACCGCCAGGCTGTTCGCCAGGGCTTCCGGCCAGTCGGCGAACAGCCTCGCCATCGCCGCCGGAGACTTCAGGTGCCGCTCGGCATTGGGCTCGGCGGCGTAGCCCAGGGCGTCGACTGTGGTCCGCAGCTGGATGGCGGTCAGCACATCGGCCAGACGGCGCCGCGTGCGGTGGTGGTAGCGGACATGGCCGATGGCGAGTAACCGGGCCCCGGCTTGAGCAGCGATCCCGGCCAAGGTGCCGATGCGCCGCCGGTCATCTCCGCGCATGACATGGTAGGCAGCAAGGTGCAACGGCAGGGCGAGTCTGCCCCGCAGCACTGCGGCATCACGTTGCAGCGTGGCGGCGAAGGCGGCATCGGGCTCGAATGGCGGAACAGCCGCCAACACCCAGCCCTCGGCGGCGGCCAGCAGGCCCGCGCGGCTGATGCGGCATTCACCCTTGGCCGCCTGCATGCGACTTCGGGACAGTAGCGCCGTCAACCGGCCGTAGCCCGCGCGGTCGCAGGGCCAAGCCAGCCACTCGGACGCATCGTCCAGGCGCAGGCGGCAGCCGACCCGGAACGGCAGACCCTGGGCCTTGGCAGCGACATGGCCACGGACCACGCCGGCGAGGCTGTTGGTGTCGCAGATGGCAAGGCCCGCGAGGCCTAGCGCCTCGGCAGTCTCTACCAGTTCCTGCGGATGGGAGGCGCCATCGAGGAAGCTGAAGTTGGATTGGGCGGCCAGCTCGGCGTAGCCGGTCACGGCAGATATCCATGCAGCAGCCAGCCCGATGCCTGCGGCGGCCCGCTGCGGCAGATCCAGAGCCGAACCCCAGAGACCAGCTCGATCTGGTAATAGTCTCGCCGGTACAGGCCCGGCCGGAGGCGCCACCATTCGGGCTCCAGCCGCTGCGGTCCTTCGATCCGCTGGATGACGTGGCGGCCGCTACGCCAGTGCAGCAGAGCCGGTGCCCCGGTTCGCCCTGGGGAGACGACCTCGACCGGCCGCGGTTCCCGGAGCAGCAGGACCGGCCAGGGCTGTGTCGCCCAGCCTGGTGGGATGGCGGGCGCCGTGCCGTGAAGATCGCGCGCCGCAACTGCATGCTCCGGCCAGTGGCTGGCGACGGGATCGATCCGCCGCACTCGCAGTCGCTGCCCCAGCCGGTCAAGCAGCTGGGCCAGGTCTTGGGCTGCCGTGGCATCGTCCTGATGGCGGTCCAAGCCAAGGCCGGTCTGGGTACCCGCCGCCATGGGATCCGTGGCCCGAGCCTCCAGCGCCATCCGCTCGAAGCCCAGATCCGGCTCCAGCTGCCGCAGCCCCTCGGCGAACAGTCGGCGCAGGTACCCCGGCTCGCGCACCGGCATCCCGGTGCCGATCGCCACCTCCTGCACCGCCCCATCCACCCGCCAGACCACCAGCGCGACGGTGCGAGCGCCAAGCTCGGACTGCCGCAGGCCGCGGCAGAAGCCGTCGAGCAGCCGGTCGAGCACGGCCTCGATGCTGGCTCGGGTAGTGATCGGCTCCAGCAGGTTCTGCACCACGGTCAGCTCCGGGGGCGGGGTTACGGGCTGCAGCACAACCCGCCGTCGTCCGGTGACGGCGTCGAGCCGATCCAGCAGATCCTGCCCGAAGCGTCGTGCCAACGGCGCCCGTGGCAGCTCAAGCAGGTGGTGCACCCGCCGCAGCCCAAGGTGCTGCAGCTTGTCCAGCAGGGGCAGCGACAGGCGCAACGCCGGGCCCAACGGCAAAGGCCCCGCGACGGCGGCCTCAATGCCGCTGATGACGATGGGGTTGTCGCCGCGCGCCCGCGCCAGGGCGGCGCTGGTGGCCAGCGCACCGGCGATCGCGCCGCGCGCCGCGATGCCAGCCCGGTCGAGGCGCGCCTGCGCATCCCGCAGCAGCGCGTCCTCATCGCCCAGCAGATGGGCGCAGCCGGTGATGTCGAGCAGCAGGCCATCGGGCGGGTCCATGGCCGTCAGGGGCGTATAGCGCCGGGCCCAGAGCGCCAGGGCTTGCAGCGCCTGCGCATCACCCGCGGGATCGGCCGGCTGCAGGGTGAGATCGGGCGCGATCGCCTGTGCATCGGCCAGCGCCTGCGCGGGCCTCAGGCCGGCGGACGCGGCGGCCGCATCGGCGGCGACCAGGAGCCGTCGGGTGCCGAACCCGGCCCAGGTGGCGAGTGGCCGGGTGGACGGTAGGGCTGGCGCGGCCCGGCGGAGCCGGTCGGTAGCGAAGCTAGGCAGGTACAGCGCCAGGAAGCGCTCGGTCATCGCGCAGCTTGCCGAACTGGGCGCGCTATCGTCGCGGCCAGGGCCGATTGCCCCGTTGCGGCGTTCCAGGTCACGGCCCAAGGCCCGCCGGGACGGCCGACCTTGGTGCGCAGCAACTCTAGCTGCCAGCACCCTGCATCCAGCGTTGCATCTGGCTCGGCTGGGTGGGCTCTGATCCGCTAGCGGGTGGTGGTGGCGCTGGGGGCAACGCTGCCGACATCCGGCCTTAGCAGCAAGCCGAGGGCGCCACCCGCCTCTGCGGCCAGCTGCAGCCGGCGTGTGGCCGTCAAATCCAGCGGATGATGACCTGCCGTCTGCTCTGGCGGCAGGGCCAACACGGCTCCGCTTACAGCCGGACACCGCAGCGCCTCCTCCATCGCCCAGAGCGCGTCAGACCAGCGACTGGTCCGGGCCAGCACCAGCTTGGCTGGCGTCAGGCCGAAGCGCGCCAACCCCGGCGGCCAAGCCAGCAGCCCATCCTGCTCGAGCGCGATCCAAAGGACGGTGCCACCGGTGCGGGCCAGCAGCAGGGCGCACAAGGCGGCGCCACAACCGGGCGAGCTGACGAGGACATCGTGCACCGCGGCCCGCGCCAGGTCGCCACCGGGCAGCCCGTCGCAGATCGGGATGGCGTCGTGGCTGTGCCGGTCACGGATGCTGCCCTCGAGCCGCGCCACGCGGGCGCGCAGGGCTGCCAGCATGGCGGCTTGGTCCAGCGGAATATCCGAGGAAGCTGAAGGCATGAGCCGGCATCCGCATGGTCGTGGTCCGTCTCCCGGCAGCCGCCGGTCTGCGCTCAGGTGGTGTGTGGTGGGTGAGGGGGACGCTTGAGGACAACGAAGTTTGCTCGCTCGAGCTGGGCCACGAGCTGCTCGGCCAGCAGGCTGGCCGCCATCTCCCAGGCGGCGCCGCGGCGGGGGCTTCCGCGCTCGTCGAAGCGCAGCCCGTAGGCCAGCGCGGAGGCGAGCTCGGCTTGGTCTACCGGCAACAGGGGCCCGGCGGGCGACCCCGCGCGCGCGGCAGGGGTGTCGGATGGATCGGGCGGGGGCGTGTTCTGCGAATCCATGCGCCGACGTTGGCCGGACAACACGAACGAATCAAGAACAAATTTGTCGAGGCGCATCGCTCCTGCGGATCAGGGCTGTGTCCATGCACCTGACATTTTGGACTGCTCGTGACCCTCAGGGTCGGTCGAATGCCTCGGAAGAAAGGCGCGAGGTCCCAAACTCGGCACTGTCACCTCCGGCCCACTGCAGCGCTTGGGCCAAGGCACCTCAAGGCTTTCGGCTGGCTTCCCCGATCATCCAGCCTCTGTGCCAGCCTGGAATAACGGTCCTTGCCGGACAGGTGAATTGCAAAAATTTGCCCAAATCAGATTGGCCCACACAGCGTATGAGATGCTTCAGCAGTCGTTGGATAAGGCGCGTTATGGAGGTGGCGGCTCTGAGGTTGATCGGGTCGCCTCAGGTCGAAGCGAACATTAATGCTATTAGTGACATCAGCGCGCTAGCCTTCTGCCTACACTGGGCCGTGCGATTACTTCGCCGGCCGGTCAGCCAGAATTACTCACGCGCTGAGCACCAGCGGCGGCGCCGAGCATGGTATCGGGTCGACGCGCCCTAGAGGGTGTTATGGACCTCAACCCAACCCACTGATTTCGTTCAGCTTTTGCTCAGGAGGCTGGGTCAGAAAAGCCTTGAGTCAATAACTTATCCGCGGTTCATAACAGCCTCTAGCACTGCAACCTTACCGGCGCCTGGAAAACCTACCGATACAAGGCGCACCGGTTGTCCTGCCGTTGCAGGCCGCACTCCACGCTGTAGTTCGTGGAGCTGCTGAGCCGGCTCAATGAGGGTGATGACCCTGCGGCAGAGTGCTGCGCGGGGCTACTCCGGCAACCGGGCTGGAGCATTAGGAAGTAACCCCTCTGCCCTACTCTGCCGTCGCGTGGCCCGAAGCCGCATGGCGTCTCGGTGTTTTCCTGGGTCTGTGGGATGCATGGCGCACTGCATTGGAAAAGGCCGAAGATACGCCGCTGGTCCCAGACCAGAGCGAGGACGGCGAGCGTCAGAACGAGGGCGCCAATCCAGCGCTGGCTTTCCCGCTGGCTCGGGTCGAAGGCGATATAGGCCCCTACCCCACTCATGGAAATGTTGGTGACAAGGCGGAGGATCGCCATCCTCGGTCGCTCAACACCATGCCATTTTCATTCCAGCGTCAATGTACACGTATGAAAAGCCGAACGTGCGAGTTTACAGCTGCCTCGAAATCCATTCGGCCAGCAGCTCGTCAACAAGCTCTGAAAGGTCCGGGCTGCCGTCCCGCTCGAGCAGCATGATGGAGACGCGGCGGTGGGTCTTGGATCGCATCAGTATGGTGCGTGGTGCCCAATCCGGATCACTGCGCTTGCCGGGTGGACGCCCTCTGCCCTTCTGGACCTCGGGTACGATCGCCGCCGGAACGGCTGCGGCGATCGGCGGCGGTGCAGGGGCTGGAGCTGGTGGCGGCGCGGCTACGACCGGTACCGGGATGGGTGCGGCTGGTGGCTCCGGCTCCGGTCTTGGCGCGCCTTGAGGTGGCGGTGCGCTCTCTGCCTGGTCCGGTGCGGGCGGCTCGTCGGTCGGCGGCGGTTCAGGCCGACGGCGCAGCTCGGCTAGCGCCGCGAACTTACGCTCGGCCATTTACCAGCTCCTTCGCTACCGCCTCATAGGCCTTCCATCCTCGCTGAGCATTCTTGTCATTTTGGACGGCGTAGACTGGGACCCCTTCCGCCGCTGCCTTCTCGAAGGCCGCGAGCCGGGGAATCTCTGCCTTGAAGATGGGTATCTCCTGCTCGACCAGCATTTGGCGCAACTGCGCCCCTTCTATCCGCGGCTTGGGTGGCACCATGGTCAGGAGCACCCGATACTGGCCGTTCTCCATTTCCTGCAGCTTGGTGAGTGTATGGGTCAGGCCGTCCGTCGCAACACTTTCGGGTACCGCCGGAATGACCAGCGCGTCGCTGCCCTTGGTCGCGTCCCGGAAGTCCTCGTCGGATGGGTTGCCCTCGGTGTCGATGATGATGTGGGTGTACTTCGAGGCGCTCCGGGCCAGTTCGGCGTAGCCAATGACCTTGAACGGCAGTCCCTTCCCGTTCCCGCGTTGGCTCCACTTTGTGGCGCTGCGGATGCCGTCGCCGTCAACCAGCAGGGTCGGAGCCAGTGTCTGGAAGTAGGTGGCCAGATGAATCGCGGTGGTACTTTTGCCCACCCCCCCTTTGGCCGAAAGCACCGTGACTATCATATCTGTCCTTCCATGCGGACGCCCCGATGTAGTTTTATACGTACAAAAATCCGGTCACTCACAAGGACGAGCTTACGAAAGCGCGAACGGGCGGACAAGCTGCCTGGGCAGCCATACGAACGCGTGGCGGGACGAACGGGCGCGCTTTCATCCGGTTATGTGTCCAGCCGGCTACATGTGTGGCCTCCTGAAGGTGCGAACGTGCAGTGGTGTGTAAAGACAGGCAACCGAACGTCCGTCGGTACAAGCGTCTGTACGTATGGAAGCGCATAAGCCTAAGCCTATGTCATTATGTGCATTTAGAAATACGGACATTCAGAAGTGTAAGGCTGACCACGCTTCCCCTAACATAAGCATGAGCGTCCGCCCGTATGAAAGTTCAGGTGGACGAGCGTCCATACTGCCACACCTACGCTAGTCCAGATGCTCCTAGACAGACAGGCTACCTACCACCACATCAGATTTACACACGTATGAAAGAACGCCTGCTTGGCCAGCTAAATGGCTGGAAATACTGGTGCGCGAAATGCCATGCTCAAGGTGGATGGCAACATCTAAAACATTTGGTACAGTTCGACTTGGGTGTGGGGTGGCCACGGCGGATGGCAGATCGGACTACGCCAGCGCCGATCCAGTAGTGCCTTTCCGCTGAAGCCCGTGCGCAGCATCGCTCGGTGCCAACCGAGGTAGTTGCCGAGATACCGGGTCGTCACGCCGCGGCACCGCCCGTTTATCAGCTCTTTGCTCTGGCCATGGTGCGCGTTCACCCGCCCAAGCCCAAGGCGACCCTTTTGCCGCCGCTTGGTTGGCACCGAAGCGGCCTTCGCCGCCCCAGGCGTGATGGTCGGCACCACGACCCGGCGATGCTCGGCGCCCGCCTTTACCGCCGCTTTCACATAGTCCGTCGTGCCATCAGAGCAGACCACCGACCCGGCGGCGATCCGGCCGTCCAGCGCCGTCTCGATCGCTGCCAGCGATGGCAGAATGGCTTCGTAGACCCCGCCCGCATTGTCCAGAGCGGTCAGCACCGGCACCTGCTCGTCCGACAGGCCCCGCTTGGTGGCGCCCCACGCACGTGGGCGCGCGGCGCGTGGCTCGGGCGGCCTGCCCTTCACCCATCCTCGGTGCCCCTTGCAGGAGCGGACGAAGAATGTCTCGTCGGCCTCGATCACCCCGGAGAGGGTCGCGCGTTGTCCTGTGCGGCAGCCTTGAGGAAGCGATGGCGCCAACGCCAGACGGTAGCGCGGTTCACCCCGATCCCGGCCTCCACGATCTTTGTGACCGAGCGGTGGTCGGTCATGTGGGACAGATACTGGCCCCACTTCTCAGGTTTGCGGGCGCGGGCCAATGGCGTGCCGGTGAGGATATTGAAGCTGCGGCGACACTCAGTCGTGCAGCGGCGGAACCGCTGTTGGTCGTTCTTGTCCTTGCCGTGCAGATGGGCACCCGCGGTCCCGCAATGCGGGCAACGCCGCTCTGCAAGGGTGACCTCTGTGCGTCGGGCGAGGGCCACCTCTGCGACCCGCATGGATGCGACCTCAGCGACGAGGCGTTCAATGGTGACGATCTGCTCGCCGGACGCTGCCCGGATCGCGACTTCAAGATGGCTAAGACGACGAGAGTCGAGGCTGGACATAGAACATGATGTAGTCAGCTGTCCTCAGATTTGCGCGTCCCACACCCAAGTCGAACTGCGCCAAACATTTTGGGTGTAGCCGAGCATATGGCTGTCCGTTCGGCCGTTTAGATTTTGTACGTATGAAAACACACCTTCCTATGTCCTGGGTCCGCAGCCTCCGCATACTCACCGAGCGCCCCGCAGTGGCCACCTTCACCGAGGCACTGGCCCTCGTCCGCTCCGAGGCCGGCGCGGCTGATCACCACCGCTTGGCGCTCGCCGAGATGACTGCGCAGGCGCTCGACCAGCTCATCACGACAACTAAAAGTGGGAGAAGCACGTAGCCGGCGTCAAAGCACAGGCATGAAGGCGCGGGACGGACAAGGGAAGGAGGTTCGTTGAAATCGAGGCCGGAAACGAATTGGCCGTGGACGATGGATTGAGAGACGCGCGTCGCATGTACCGACGCTCCTGCCTGTTCGCATTCGACGAGGCAGGGACGCCGGTGCCGTCAGTGGTGGTGCCGCTAGAGCAAACTCCGATCAGATGAAATCATCTGATCGGAGCAATTGCTGGCCAAAACAATGGTCTAGAGCGGGTTCCGTGAGCCAGTGCGAACGGAAAACGCTCTAACGGGGACGCGAGCCGAGAGCCGAGCGTGACATCAGCCGGTGCGGTTGTTGCCCTTCGGCCCCAGGGTTCGCTCCAACCTCACTGGACACCCCCGCTTCGACACCTCCGGCCTCGGCGGCTTGTACGGCCTTCTACTCACTTATCCGAGTTGGTTCAGTGCGTCCCCCGCACTCTCGCCTGCAGGGCGTTCAGAACCTCGGCGTCGCTTACCCGGTTTTTCGTAAGGGCCAGTTTGAGGCCGTCAATGGTCCATCCGAGTGCATCATCGCGCCGGCCGAGTTGCATCATTGCATTGCCGAGCGAGGTGATGCGCATTTTCGGGGGCGCCACCAAAGTCCAATTCCGGGAGCGCGCAACCCTGCCTTGCGCCTCAAAAAAGAAACGGCCGCCTCCAGAAAGGAACGCCACGACGGTGTTTAGTTGGACTCTGGTGGCGCCCTACAGCTTGGCTATGGCAGGACGGGAGGGGTGGAGCGTCACGCCAGTCTCGCTCACCGTGACTCGTGCCTCCGGATAGGCGGCCAGCGACAGTTGCAGGCTCTCCAGGAACTGGGCCCGGAAGGCCCGCAGCCGTTTGAAGCCGGCTCCGAACTGGCTGTAGAGGGCGGACCAGCTGACATCCGTGTCGCGCTTCAGGGCGTGGAGCCGGTAGGCAAGCCAGATATAGACGTCGATCGACATCGATCGCGGGCCGATCGCCTTCAGCGCGCCTTCGCTGACCGGGACTGGGTGCTCGCGAAGCGCCTTGTAGAAAGCCTCATCAAGCCGGACCTTGTCCTGCCAGAGCGAAGGCTGGTCCGGCGAGGTGCTGATCCCCGTCATGGTGATTGCCCCCTCGACGAAGCCCCCGTTCCTGAGCACTTCCTGATCGCCGTTCATGCCGAAGAAGGTCAGGCGGCATACCGAGATCCGCTTGGCTTGTTCCTTCACGATTCGGTAGCTGTTGCCGCCGATGGACAAGCCCATCCGGCCCAGCCAGACCTGCATGGAGCGACCGAGTTCGATCTCCCGGCTACCCGTTTTCACGGCTTCGCTTTGCAGGAACAGCAGTATGAAGCGGGCATAAGACCCGTAGGGCAGGCCGATCGTCTTGCCGAGCCGATCGGTGCCGGACTGTAGCACGAGGGTCAGGTTGTGCCCTTCGCGCCGCCAGACCATCTCCTGCTGCTCCTTATGGGGCAGGGAGGTCAGGGCGAAGCCGGAATAGGTGAAGCCGATGCTCTCGGTCTCTTCCGCGAGCACTTGGTAGGCGGCCTCGACCACCGCGCGCTCATGCGCGCTCGCCGCCTGCCGTCGGGCTTCGTCGATACCGTGTGTCAGGATCAGCTGGTGGATTTCAGCCATGGCCACAACGTGCCGGGCCGGCGGCGCTGAAGCAAGTTGGACTCTGGTGGCGCGAGCTAATCGAGAACTATTAGAACTTAGCTATTAGTATGTGCCACCAGAGTCCAAGGGATAACAGGGGTTTGCGCCACCAGAGTCCAGTAACTCCGCCACCAGAGTCCAAGGGATAACGGCCGACCTGTGGATAGCCGCTCCCGGTCAGCCCGCGAATCGGACGGGGGCGGCAGTTTGCCCTCGCTCCCGGATTCGCTGCCGTGTCAGGCTTCGTCATGGCGACACCCACCCAGGCCTGCAGGACTCACCACCACTGGCTCTCTTCCGTGGCTTGTTGCTGGCGACCTGGTATGACCTGTCGGACGTGAAGCTGGTCGAGGCGTTGGACGACCGGACCAGCTTCCGCCGGTTCTGCGGCTTCGCCGCCCACGAGCCGACACCCGAGCGCACCACCTTCGTCCGGTTCCGCCGGGAGTTGGTGCGGCGCGGCCTCGGCTACTGGCTGTTCGAGGCGGTGACCCGCCAGCTCGAAGCCAAAAGCGTCATGGTGCGCACCGGCACGCTGGTGGACGCGACGCTGATCCCTTCGGCCAGCATCCAGAAGGACGACGGTTCGACGCATGCGTCGAACCGCTGGGCCGGGCATCGCCGCCGCAAGCCCGTGCACGGCTACAAGGCGCATGTGGCGACCGATTATAGCCCATGGCGTGCGCACGCCTCGCGGCGAGCGGTGGAGGCCATGGCAGGTCCGGCGCGTGCTCAACCACGCACATGGATAGCCGGGAACTAAAATCTCTACTTCAGATGCTGGGCAAGGTGCTTGTTCATCTCGAACATGGTCACCTTGTCCTTGCCGAACACCTTGCGCAGCTTGTCGTCGGCGAGGATCTCGCGCCCATCCTTCGGATTCTGCAGCTTGTTTGCCTTGATGTAGGCCCAGACTTTGCTGACCGCTTCGCCACGGGCGAGTTCTCCTTCGCCGACCACAGCTGCCAGTTCCTCCGATGGCTTGAGCGGCTGCTGCAGGGCATTGGGCTTATTGCCCTTGGCGGGCTTAGCAATCTTGGCTGCTTTCACCGGCTCGGCATCCTTGGATGCCTGAGTTTTCGGCTTGTTCGAAGTCGTCTTGCTAGACATTGCCGCGCTCCTGATCAGTTTGTTCTTGGTATCTCAAAGAAGGCCACAGGTTCGGTGCGAAATGGCCGCTATGTCGACCGGTTCCAGCGACTTCGCGCTCGCCGATGAATGCCACGACCTTCAGCTCATCCAAGACTACCATGGCCACCGGGACCCCCGATATACCGTGCATTGCACCCGCACAACCGGGCAGCGCTTCGAAGGACGGTGGGACGCTGAGGACATGGCTTCGAAGAAGACCGTTAACCTGGAAAACTTGATGGCACTCGGCCCGGAGCGCCTAGCCGCGATCCTGGTCGAGCTCGCGGACGGTGATGCCAAGGTCAAACGGCGGCTGCGGCTGGAGCTGGCCGCGCAGACCGGCGGCGACACCATCGCCGCCGAGATCAGCAAGCGTCTCACTGCGCTGAGATCTGCGCGGTCCTTCATCGACTGGCAGAAGCGCCGCGACTTCGTGAGGGACCTCGACTTGCAGCGGGCGATGATCGTGGATCGGGTTGCCCAGACCCGTGCGGATTTGGCCCTCGACCTGATGTGGCGGTTCATGGATCTTGCCGAGCCGGTGCTCAACCGCGTCGACGACAGCAACGGCTCGGTCGGGAGCGTCTTCCGGGCGGCATGCGACGATCTCGGGACGATAGCGGCTAGGGCGAAGCCCGATCCGGTGAACCTGGCGGATCGGGTGCTCGCCGCCGTGCAGGCCAGTGACTACGGCGTCTTCGACGGCTTGGTGGCGGTCATGCTGCCAGCCCTCGGTGAGGCGGGTGCGGCACACCTGAAGGAGCGGTTGAGGAAGGTGCTGGCGGACCGATCCGAGAAGCCGGGCGAACGGGACTACTGCGCGCTCGTGGTGCGCTCCGCCCTGCAGGCCCTGGCGGATGGCCAGTCGGATGTCGACGCTTACATCGCGCTGGTGCCTCCAGAGGAACGGCGCATGCCCCACCAAGGCGCAGAGATCGGCCGCCGCCTTCTCACCGCCGGTCGGGCGGCCGACGCGATTGCGGCGCTGGAGCGGGCAAGGCCGAAGCGGAGCACCGCCAAGGCCGCGCGTGACGACGACTTCCATCTCATCGGGCTTGCCGCGGACGACGCTTGGGAAGCGACCTACATCGAGGCGCTCGAGGCAACAGGCAGGCAGGACGAAGCCCAGCGGTTGCGTTGGACGGCGTTCGAGGAGCGACTCTCGGCCGACCGACTGCGTGCCTACCTGAAGAGGCTACCGGATTTCGAGGACGTCGAGGCCGAGGAGCGGGCCATGAGGCACGCCCTCGGCTTCCGGAGCTTCTCCACCGCGCTCGACTTCTTCACGGGATGGCCGGATCAGGCCCGGGCAGCCCAGCTCGTGCTCGCGCGGGCCTCAGAGATCGACGGGAACCTGTATCACCTGCTCGATCCGACGGCGCGGCTGATCGAAGGCAAGCACCCGCTGGCCGCGACCCTGCTCCGGCGCGCGATGATCGAGGACACGCTCGATGGTGCGAAGTCCACCCGCTACAAGCACGCCGCCCGGCACCTCCTTGAATGCCGGTCACTCGTGGCGGGTATCCAGGACTTCGGGACATTCGAGACGCATGAGGCATTTGTCGGCCGCCTACGAGCCAGGCACGGTCGAAAGACCGGCTTCTGGAACCAGGTGAGCGAGGCGTCCAAAGGTCGAGGCCGGTAATCTTGCTTGGTCTCTCGCCGATGGCCAGTTCGCGACCTTCGTAGTCAAAGGGCCAAGTGGGCGTAGATTCAGTTACACCTTGATCTGCTCAACCTCGTCGAGGCTGACGTCTTCGCGCCGGCGGCCGTAGAGCTGGGTGGTGCGGGTGCTGGCGTGGTTGGCCATGGCGGCGGCGTTCTCCAGTGTGCCGCCGTTCCTGAGGTAGGCGGTGATCCCGGTCGCCCGGAAGGTGTGGTTGCCGATCCTGGCGCCGATGCCGGTCACCACGGCGCGGCGTTGAACCATGGCGTAGACATTGGCCTGGGGCAGCGCCGTGCGCGTCAGCCGCCCCGTGCCGCGGCCGACGGTGCGAAAGAGCGGCCCCTTCGGGTCGGCGCCGATGCCGGTGCCGTCGAGATAGGCGTGTAGATACGCCTCGAGCGTGTGGTGGCACGGCATCTCCTGCCGCTTGCCGCCCTTCTCGCGCAGCCTCACCCAAAGCCGGCAGTTCTAGGTGAAGACGTCCTCCACCCGCATCGCGGTCGCCGCGCCGCGCCGCGCCGCGCAAAGGTGTAGAGTATGAACGCGATCAGCGCCCGGTCGCGTAGGCCGGCGGGCGTCGAGATGTCGATGCTGTCGAGCAGCTGACGCACCTCGGCGGCATCGAGCACCGGCGTCTTGCTTTTGAGGGCGCTGTGCCGCGGCTCGTGCACCGAGGCCGCCGGGTTGGTTGGCAGCACCTGGCCGGTCACCAGCCAGTCGAACAGATGGCGCAGCGCGGTCAGGCGCTGCTTGGCGGTCGGGGCGGAATGCTCGCGGGTCTGCAGCTCGATCCAGGCGGCGACGTGCAGCCCCTGCACCGCGGCGAGGCTGCAGATGCCGGCCTCGGCCTCGCCCCAGGCGAGGAAGGCGCCGACGGCTTGGCTATTGGCCCGGCGGGTGTGCGGGTTGCGGATGACGGCGGCGAAGAACTCAAGAGCGCATACCCGCATGCTCGCCAGCGGCGGTGACGATGACGGGTAAGGCTGAAGCAATGAGCGGGGCGAGCTGGTTCACGGAACGCTGCCGTGGCGCAGGTGCTCGGTGAGGAGGGCATCCAGCAGGGCAGGCGGGCAGTGGAAGTTCGTCGCCCGCAGTGCGGCGAAGGCTGCGGCCAAGTCGATGAGGTTCTCCCGGGCAGCCCGCAACAGCACGCCGATGGTGCCGGTCACCTGAAAGCCTTCCGCTCGCGCCGCCTGCACAGCCGCGCGGTCGTCGATCAGGAGCAGCACCGGGGTGCCGGCCGCGCGGGCGTCGCGTGCCAGCGCCATGGCGGCGCGCTCGCCGTCGCCGAGGTCAGGATGCGGCAGCGACGCGATCGGTGCGGTCGGCCTCGGCAGCAGCCAGGAGGCGTGGGCTGCGGCCCATGTGCGCACCGGTGCTGGGGTACGCGGCCGTCCCAGCTCGGCAAGCACGGCGTCGGGGACGACCACCGTGCCGAACAGGACCGGCAGCAGGTCCACGGCCCCGATGAGAACGAGGTAGTGCGGCGGGCCCGTATCGGCGATGACGACGGTACCGCGCTCGCTCACGCGTTGGTCTTCTGTGGTGGCGTCGGTCGGTCAGAAGCCGGCGCGGCGAAGATCCTCCAGGTCGCGCCGCATGTCCGTCAGGGTCACATGCTCCCAGGCTTCGTGCGCCTTGAGGAAGCCGTCCACCTCGTCAAGAACCTCGAAGCCGAGGGTCCGGCGGACCTCGGCCTTCGTCATGCGGCCGGCGCGGAATTCCTCCAGGACCACGGCTTCGAGGACCCGGCGCTCGACGCTGGTGCCGGCGGCGGCGAGGTGGTCGGCAAGTTCGGCTGGGATGTGCACGGCCACGGTGCGGGCGTCGTCGGGCATAGAGGCCTCCAGATCGGACCCTAGCCGAGACGCGGGCGCCGGGGCAAGCCAGCTACGAATGATAAGGGACATTATCAGATATCATGCTCGGTCAAGTGCGGGGCAGGGGTTTGGCTAACTGTTCGGCCGACAACTACTCAATAGGGTGGTGCGGCCGCTATCCAGATTTGTTAATGCATGACCTCATATTGTGGGTGCCGTAAACTCGATCTCAACGCATCCGAAATTTCCAAAATCGGCAATCGCGGTGACGCCTGGTGCCACCACGTCCAGACCTGTACACGTACCTGTTGCGACGATTTCACCTGCCTTTAAGCCGCGTTCAGTGTCAGAAAGCGATCCGGCTAGCCAGGAAAGAGCATAAAGGGGATTACCCAATACGCGTTCACCAGTTCCGGTCCCTTGCGAAACTCCATCAATGGTCATTGTCACAGCATGCTGTCGCAAATCTTGATCTTGCCATGAGTGCCAGCGGCCAACCACCAACGCAATGTTAGCGCTGCCGTCGGCGGTTGTAAGAAAGCGGCCCTGCCCCCGAAGACCGCCAGCGAACCGCGAACCTACAACTTCGATTGAGCCGGCCACGCATTCAATCGCTAATGAGATTTCCTCTAATGCATAAGGGGCCGCTCGCGGCAGTAGGTTCTTGCCAAGCCGAAATGCAAACTCCGCCTCGACTGCTGGACAATGATCCGAGACAACACAGACCTGAGTGGGACTTTCGTACAGGAATGAGCGTAACAGGCTCCCCGCTCCTGGTTCACTGGTGCCTAGGATGGCTTGCGCTTCCTTGCTCGTGGAGCCGATCTTGTATCCGCAATGCTGTGAGCCACTAAGCGCGACAATTTCGCATTGCACGGCATATGCTTCCTCTTTGGAGGTTGGCAGCCGGTACTCTGACGGATTGATCGTGCGGCCTTTGCACCTAGCATCCCATAGATGTTGCGCAAGCACTTGTAGATCTCTGTCCATATCATGCCCCCATTATCCAGCGTATTGGTCTTGGTGGTCGCACATGCTGAAGACATTGTTCACAGATAAGCACTAGGTAATAGAGCAATACTGAAACAGGATGATTTTTGAAAAGCCGAAAATTTCACGCCCTACTGAGCAGTAGCTTCGCTTCTAGTCGGGCGCTGATCTCCGGATTGAGATAGCTCGTGCGTGCAACCAGCTTTGTGTCTGACATTTGGATCTATGCTTCGCGCAAACGGGGCAGAAACCAAGCGAGCAGACCAATGGCAGGTAGGAATGAGCAGATGCGATACACGGTCTCAATATCATACTGATCGGCAAGTCCGCCAAGTAGGGCAGCCGCTATCCCGCCTAACCCGAACGTGAGGCCGTAAAAGAATCCTCCGACTAAGCCAATTCGTCCAGGCATTAGCTCCATGGCATAGATTAGAATGGCCGCGAAGGAACTGGACATAATCAGATTGATGATGATTGTCAGTACACCCGTCCAAAACAGGTTTGCATAGGGCAGAAGCAGTGTGAACGGCAGCGCGCCGAGGATCGAAAACCACAGGATACGGTTGCGCCCAATACGATCGCCCAAAATACCACCGCCTAGCGCTCCTACGGCTGACGACACCAGGAACAAGAACAGCATCAACTGCGACGTTTGAACAGAAACATCGAATTTTCCGATAAGGAAGAAAGTGTAGAATGATGTGAAACTCTGCGAATAAGCATTTTTCGAGAAGAGAAGAACGATAAGAATAATGAATGGAATAACCACGTTTACTGTCGGACGTGGCACGCTCGCCGAAGTCGGCTTACTCGCGGTGTCGGTAAGCTTTTTCCGTAGCGGGGTAATATTGGCATGCTGCCCCGCGATCCACATCATCAGCGCCATCGCCAGTAGAGCAGCGATCGAAAACCAACCAAGGCTTCCTTGTCCCAAAGGAACGATGATAAAGGCAGCAAGCAATGGTCCAAGTGCACCCCCGGTCTGACCGCCGACCTGGAAGATGCCTTGGGCCAAGCCTTGCCGCCCGCCTGACGCATTGCGCGCCATACGTGTCGCCTCGGGATGGAAGATCGAGGAGCCAAGGCCGACACAGGCAGCGGCAATCAGAAGCAACCCATAGCTGCTGGCATAAGCCAGCCCGATAAGGCCAATGAGGCTGCACCCCATTCCAACAATCATAGAGTAGGGCATTGGATGCTTGTCAGTATAGAAGCCGACAGCAGGTTGCAGGAGCGAAGCGGAAATTTGGAAAGCGAGGGTGATAAAGCCGATCTGACCATAATCAAGTTGATAGGTCGCCTTGATGATTGGGTAGATTGCTGGAATCAATGACTGGATCATGTCATTCAGCAGATGCGTGACGCTGAGTGCAACGAGGACAGACATTGCAGCCTGTTTGGGAACAGCTATCGAGCCAGCATCACTCATCACGTAGATCCTTTATCGATGACCCAAAGCGCTCTCTGCAGCTTCGGCAATGTCGAGCCGATATCGGCTGCGCCCAAAGCCGCTTCATGAACGTTTTTCGTCTAATGGTTGTATTTCATTGCGACAATGCTGCAAACGCGGCGTGCTGTGGTGAGCTTCTCAGTAGGGTCTATGCGTCGATGCGCCATTCGTAGAGGTCTCGGCATCAGGAAGTTGCGAGTCGCTTGCAGTCAGGCGTGACGGCTAGCCTCGGTGGGGTATGGTCAGTCGACTAACTGTAAGGCATGGCCGTGAGGGACAGGTCACAGCGGGGCATACCGTTCGATGATGGTTTTCGCGCCAAGCCCTTTATCAGGACGCGGCAACAACCTGTTCCGCCTCGTCTGTGGTGTTGGGAAATTTGCACTGAAGGCGACAGACTGCCGCACCAATCTTCTGCATGCGTTTACCGTTCCGCCTACGATGCATGGGAAGCCGGCCGGGTCGCGCTTGACGATGTTCTCCGGAGAATAGCCTATTACCGCAAAGCAAGAGCTTCTACTGAACCGTTAAATGTTCGTTATAATATAAATTATCGTGTGTAGTACTGAATGTTGGTTTTGGGCGTTGGAGGCGAGGAGTTCTGTTTCTGCAAATAGCAATGGTAACCCCTTCGCTCACGCCGGACATCGAAAGCTGCACAACCCGACATGAATTGTGCAGCATTCACTGCTCTCATCGTTTGGGTTTGGGTTTAGGCTTACGCTTCACACCGGGGTCATCCTTGGGAGCATCTTCTGGTGCAGGATGCTCGTCCGCCAAGCGCCGCAGATACGCCCGTGCTTCCGCACGGTCCTCGTCGAGGCCGGTGAGATAGGTTCCGCCAGCCGCGGCGCGCTGCCCGAGATCATAATGCGTCTCGTGCACTCGGCCGCTAATGCTGAGCACTGCGGCACCAATGCCGGGCGCATCCGGCTTCATGATTGGCGCCGTTGTGCCGATACAATGCCGAAAGCGATGCGCCCCGAAGGCATTCTCCGCCCCAAATTGCTTGGCCGAGCACCAGCGAATGCGCTTCTCGATCCCGGCCTCGCCAAGCGCCTCGCCGCCCCAGTTGACCCACATCGCATCGTGGACTTGGCCGTTCAGCAGTTCACGCCGCTCGACCTCGACATAGCGTTCGAACCACGGCGTAAGGCCAGCGGGCAGGGGGACGCGATGGGGCTTGTCGGTCTTGATGTCGGGGACGTCGAGGGTCATCCACCACTCTATGCCGTCGAACCGAACCTGCTGGCCGAGCCGCATCTTTTGCACCGAGCTCAGCCGCGGTCCAGCCGCCGCCAGCAGGGCGATCAGCAGACCGTCCCGCAGCATGACCTGCCGCCGGCGCGGCCCTGGCAAGGTCAGGGCCTGCTCCAGCAGGTCGAAGCCCCAGACGTAGAGAGTGGCGCTGTGATGCACCTCGAGGCTGCGCTTTTCCATCGCCAGCTGCTGCCGTAGCGGGACGCCGCCTGGCCGGCTCAGCCAGGCGACCTGGGCCCGCGGCTCCATGATGCGAAGCGCCATCTGCAGCTCCTGGAACCGGCCGACGACGGTGTAGTCGCCGTTGCCGAGCACGACCAACTCATCGAAGTAGGCGGCCGCGCGATCCTCGTTCAGGCGCCCCAGTGGCCCGGCCTCAGGGTCGAGCCAGCCGTGGTAGTGCAGGAAACCAAGCCAGCGGCCGTAGCCTTCCTGTGCCTTCTCAAGGCTGGCGGGTGCGAGGCGCGCGGCGAGGCCACGCGCTGAGAACCGCCCCCGGCGCGAGGCCATCGCCGCCTCCCAAAGCCGCCGGTCAGGCTCGGGCCAATCCACCAGGCCGAGACAACGGCGGCGTGGGTCAATGATACGTGCCATGATGCGGTTCTTCCTCAGCGCCGGTTCTTGGGGGTCTTGCCAACTGTCCTGGATCGGACCAGCAGCCGCGCATCGGTCCTGTCCAACTCCAGGCCGCCGTTGAAATGCCGCGCGGCCGATTCGGCCTCCAGGCCGCAGTAGGTGCCGATGGTGGTCTCGATGGAGCGATGGCCCAGGGCGCACCGGACGATCTCGTACTGCCCGGGGTAGCGGTTCAGGTGCCGCCAGGCGGCGAAATGCCGCAGCAGGTGCGGATGCACCACGAGGTCCAGCTCGCGCCTGATGAGGCCTTTGATGCCCTCGGCGAGGGCGTTCTGACTCTTGGCAACTTCCTTGTCGAGTGCGGGGAAGAGGTAAGGATTGGCCTTGCTGCTGCCTTCCATTACCGGACGCCATACGCGGCACCAGGTCTCGAGGAGCTTTGCGGTAGCTGGTGGCACCGGCCATTCCACCGCGTCATGATTCTTGGTTTCGGTGCCCTCGATGACGATATGGGTGACCGAGCGGCCTCCCGGAGCGAGCCGCTTCAAGTGACGGTCCAGGCGCAGCCCGGTCAGGTTCTTCATGCGCAGCGGGCAAACCAACAGCACCTCAATGGCGACCGCGATCATGAACCGATGCGCCATTTTCGCGTCGGCCGGGTCAGCTGAGCGCGCCTCCTGCTCAATGCCCTCCGGCAGCAGCAATAGGCGGCTCCGGTTGTAGGGCTGGATCAGCTGCATCAGGCGTTCGCGCACCTTGCCGGTCAGACCAACCTTGCGGCGGGGACGCGTCAGCTTGCACATCCTGCGGAGTTCGTCGGCCTGCTCGCCAGCCAGCCCAAGGAAATGCACTCCGATGATGAACAACGTCTGGGCGATCACCGCGAGTTGGCCACCGACGATCTCGGGATCCTCTTCATCAGGCCGTAGCTTTGGGGGCAGTCGGGCGATGGCTCGCGCCTCGAAGAAGTCGAGGATGTCGCTGCCATGCGCAACCACATAGTCAAAGCTGGTGATGGCGGCCGGGTCGTGTCCGAGCTGAACAAGGGCACCCAGCATCTGCAGAATGGAGAAACTGCGTGTTTTGACGGTGGCCGGTCTGGCTCGGCGTTTGCCATTACGCCCCTTGAAGTGACTCTTGCCCTGGCTTGGGCTCATCCACTCCACGTACGCGGCATGCTCCGTCTGCAGGCTGTCCGGAAAGTCGGTGATCGGCAAAGTATAGGGCTCGCGCTGCCGCGGCGCCTGCAAGCGCTGGCACCCCTGTAGGTCAGGACTGCTGGCGATGATCCGGTTCCAGGCGCGGGCGATGGTCGAGCCACGCCGCGTTGCCTTGGCATCCAGGCGCGTTATCGTCTCCTCCTCCAGGAAATCCACGAAGACCGGGTTGGTAAGCTGATCAGGCTCGATGAGCCGGATGGCGCAGAACCGGGCCATCCGTCGCAAGCCGGCACGCTGCGGCACAACGAGGGCGGCATCGAGCACCTTGATCCAGGCTGGGGAGAGGCCAGCCTCGCCGCAGATCCGTGGTTGCTGCAGCCCGACCAGCGCCAGGGCCTTGCGGATCGACAGCTTGATGTTCCGGAAACGGTCGTAGCTCTTGCCGAAGTCGGTGCAGGTCTTCCGGAACAGGTTTTGGTTCAACGAGATGACGTCACACTGCACCCCGGCGGGAGACAATCCCAGCATCGTCGCAGTTGTTCGGAGATCCGATGGCCAGATACGCCTTTCGTCTCTGGTCAACGTGTCTGAGGCTTCGATCAGGGTGATCAGATCAGCGAAGGTGAGGTCGAGCCGAGTGATGATCTCGGGTTGGCGCAGGGCTGCCATCGTCTGCGAAATCGCGTTCATGGGTACCTCGGAGGTTGAGCGGTCAGGAGCGGCCAGGAGCGGCGCTCATGGGGACGTATCACCATTCACTACTCAGATTAGCGGCGCGGCGGTTCCATGACGGCCAGTTCGTCCGTTGGTATGCCTCGATCTTCTGCGTTATCCGCACGCAGCGCACGCTCGAGATCGGAGCGCCGGATCCAGACGCTGCCGCCCAGGCGGACATCACGCAGAAGCCCATCTTGACGCCAACGGCGCAGCGTGCGCTCCGAGCGGCGAAGCAGCGCGGCAACCTCGCTGAGAGCCATCAGCGCGCCGTCAGACGTGGATGCGGTCAGCGCTGGGTTTGTGTCGAGTGCGTCAGCAGCCAAGCGTCCGACCGGCGGGCGATCTGACTCAGCATTGCGGCGTGCATGGGCACTGGCGTCAGTGCCGGCCGCTGGAGAGTTGGGCGGGGGAGGGGGGTAGGTTCGGGTCATGTCCGGCAATAGCCAGCAATGACCCTTTCAACTCAAAGGGCGAAACTCGGCCTTTTCGCCCCTTGACGAATCAGTTCATGTCGGAAAAGCGATCCGATGCTTGGCTGTGGTCAGCGACGCCGCTTTTGCAAAGCGTCCTTATGGCCCTGCGCAAAGGCGGCAACGCAATCTTGCAGAAGCGCAGGCACCAACAAACGACTTGCGAGCTCGATGTTGAAGGAAACGACCCTTTTAGGACGGCTACCCCGATGCCGAGGAGCGTTGTGGGTCAGGCCAAGCGCGCGGCTCGTACGCTGCTGCCCACTGCGCCTGGCATCTTCGATCGCTTGCGCCTCGAACAGAAAGCGCGACCGCTCGCGGCGATAGAGCATACTCAGCCGGCTGACCAAATGCTCTTCGGTTGCCCAATCTCCTGGGCTGAGCTGCCGGTACATGTTGCCGTCTGGCCGGTCCTCCCCTGGGTATTGCGCCACAACATGTCGGGCCAGGTCGGTCGGTGTTATGGCTGAGCCGCTACGAAGCTCGTGCCTGGCCATCTTGATTAGGGTTCCGTTGCATCCTTTGCGGCTTGGCGCGATCGAGGCCAAGCTGGGGCATGGTACGGCGGCGACTTGCGAAACTCCGGGCGGATCTCACCTTCAGAGGGCGGCAATTCACGGCTGAGGTGATCCTCTGGGCAGTGCGCTGGTATCTGATGTTCCCAATCAGCTATCGCGACCTCGAACTCATGCTGCAGGAGCGCGGTGTCGACATCGCACACACCACCATCTTTCGATGGATCCAGGCCTATGCACCTGAGCTGGAGCAGCGGCTCCGACCCCATCTGCGCATGTCCAATGGATCGTGGAGGGTCGATGAGACCTATGTGCGGGTGAAAGGCCGATGGATGTACTTGTATCGCGCTGTCGACAGCCGCGGCCAGACAATCGACTTCCTGCTTTCGGCCAAGCGGGATGCCGAGGCTGCGAAGCGCTTCTTCCGCAAAGCTCTTGGGCAGCCGCATACGGTGAACCCGCGCACCATCACGGTAGACAAGAACCCGGCCTATCCCTGCGCTGTCGAACAGATGAAGGCGGGCGCCGAGCTGTGGCAACGCTCGCGGCTACGACAATGTAAGTACCTCAACAACATAGTGGAACAAGACCACCGGCGCTTGAAACGCCTGGTCAGACCGGGGCTTGGCTTCGGCAGCTTCCACACGGCACGACGAACCCTGGCAGGCTATGAGGCGATGGCGATGATCAGGAAGGAGCAGGTAAACAATGTAGGCCGACGAGACATGCGGGCCCAAGCCGCCTTTGTCGCCGAGCTGTTCCAGGTCGCCGTCTGATCCTAAGCCTATCACGGCCAGCTGCGACTTGCTGCAAACTTTGCAACAGAACCGCCCAACATGGTGAGGCGATGCCGACGCACTGCCCTACGTATCGAAGCCGCCCCGAAGCGCCCGGCTTATTTCGCGTTCAGACTTTTACCGGCTGGTGAAACTGGCCACGATGCATGATACCAGCATCTCCGATTGACGATCTCGCTGCCATCCCAGAGCCATCTGAAATCCGCCGCTGTTACCCACCGACGACGGAATCAGCCCAAGCCAAATTCGTCAACGGGCTGCTACCCGTACTTTGAGGCACAGGCGGTAATCGTAGCGAAAGAAGCAGCAGTATTCTGGATGTCATAACGCTGCGACCCGGAAATGCGCCATGTTGTACGTCTCTCCACGTCGGAAACTACTCGGGGCCGCCTTGGCCCTCGGCACGGTGCCGCTGCTCCGCCGCCGGGCGCAGGGCGCCAACGCCGTGACGCTGACCATCGCCGGCAATGGCGGCGCGATGGGGACGATGCACCTGATCGCTGACGCTTTCCAGCAGCGCAACCCGGAGGTCGAGGTCCAATTCCTGCCCAACCTCGGCACCTCCGGCGGCATCGCGGCAGCGCTGCAGGGCGCGGCCGGGATCGCAGTAGCCGCGCGCGCACCGAACGAGCGCGAGCGGGCTTCCGGTGCGCGCTCCCTTGCCTATGCCCGCACGCCTTTCGCTTTCGCCGTGCATCCTTCCGTCCGGCTCCGCGACATCGCTCTGGTGGATGTGGCTCGGATCTTCTCGGGCGAGGTGACGACCTGGCCCGATGGCACCACCATCCGGCCCATCCGCCGGCCGCACAACGATGGCGTCACCCTGACCCTGGCCGCTGTCTCACCTGCCATGCGCCATGCGATGGACCTCCTGCAGCAGCGGCCGGGCATCCCGACCGCGGGCAACGACCAGGATAGCGCCGAGGCACTAGAAAGTGTCCGCGGCTCCTTCGGCGCGATCACACTTGCGCAACATCGTACGGAGCGGCGGCGGCTGGTCCTGCTTTCCCTCGATGGGGTCGCTCCGGCGGTGGAAGCCATGGTGGCAGAGCGCTATCCCATAGCGACGATGCTTCACGCCGTGATCGGCCGCGATCCGCCCGCCGGCGTGAGGGCCTTCCTGGAGTTTATAACGAGTGCGGAGGGACACACGCTCCTTCTGGCGTCGGGACACGAGCCGCTGCCCGCTGGGGCGTTCACATGACCGCGCCGCCGTCGGACAAGCGGCTCGCGCGCTACATTACGATCTTTGCCGCCTTCATCTCGCTCACCATCGCCGTGGTCGTTCCAGGAGCCTATTTCTGGGCGGGCCACCAGCGCGAGACCGTACGGGCGCATGCAAAGGGGCGCTACATTGCGACCCAGTTGTCCGAGCTCGTCGCACGGAACCCTGACTATTGGCACTTCGAGCATGCGCGCGTCCTGGCGCTGGTCGTCCGGCAGCAGGATGCCGAAGCACCCGCCCTCCATCGCGTGCTCGATGCGTTCAGGACGCCTATCGCCGAGGATCCGGTTGCGATTGCCTGGCCGCATCTGACCGTGAGTGACCCGGTCTATGACACGCGTGAGATCGCCGGCGCGGTCCGCACAACTGTGTCGCTGCGCAAAGTGGTGGTGGAGACTGCACTCGCCGGCGGTGGCGCGCTGACGCTTGCCCTGGCTGGCTTCTTCGCACTGCGCACCTTGCCGCTACGGGCCATGAACAAAGCACTGGAGCGAGCGGCGCGCTTGGCCAGCCATGACATGCTGACGAACCTACCAAACCGGGTTCTCTTCCATGCCCGCATGCAGCAGGCGTTAGCGCTCGCGCGGCGGCAGCCCTCCTCGGTCGCGGTCCTCTGCCTCGATCTCGACCACTTTAAGGATGTAAACGACACTTTGGGGCATGCTGCGGGCGACAAGCTGTTGGCCCAGGTGGCCACGCGCCTCGCCAGTGAAGTGCGGGAGACTGACACGGTCGCGCGGCTCGGCGGTGACGAGTTTGCCATCCTTCAGGTCGGGGCGGAGCAACCCTCTGATGCCGAGGCCCTGGCGCGGCGGTTGATCGAAACTCTGTCGCAGCCCTTCGATCTCGACGGCCATAGCGCAGTGATCGGCACGAGCATCGGCATTGCGATCGAGCATAGATCCGGTGGCGATCCCGGCCGGCTGCTGCGGGAGGCCGACCTCGCACTCTACAAGGCCAAAGAGGAAGGGCGCGGCACCTTCAACTTCTTCGAAACCGGGCTGAACGAGCGGCTGATGGAGCGCAAGCAGCTCGAGCATGACCTGCGGCAGGCGCTGCAGCTTGACCAATTCCGGCTGCACTACCAGCCCTTGGTCGAGTTTCATTCCGTCACTGGGGCCACTGTTGTCCTCGGCGCGGAGGCGTTGATCCGCTGGCATCACCCAGTCCGCGGCACCGTCCGGCCTGACCTCTTCATCCCGATTGCTGAAACCACAGGGCTGATCGCGCCCCTTGGCGACTGGATCTTGAGAGAGGCATGCCGCGAGGCCGCGACTTGGTCGGGCGAGCGCATGGTGGCCGTCAATGTCTCGCCGGTGCAGTTCCGCCAATCTGATTTCATTCGCAAGGTCGAGGCAGCGTTGGAGATCTCGGGCCTTGCACCCGGGCGGCTCCAGCTCGAGGTGACGGAAGGCATCATGCTGACGGACACCGACGAGACACTGGCCACGCTGGCGCGGCTGCGCGAACTCGGGGTTAGCCTGGCGATGGACGATTTCGGCACCGGCTATTCAAGCCTCGGCTACCTGCGGCGCTTCCGCTTCGACAAAATCAAGATCGACCAGTCCTTCGTGCGACATCTTGGCCAAGACATTGATGCGGATGCCATCGTGCGCGCCGTGGTCGGCATGAGCCGTGCTATGCGAATCCGCGTCAGCGCCGAAGGCGTGGAGAGTGCTGAGCAGGCGGAACTGCTACGCCTCGAAGGCTGCGACGAGTTGCAGGGCTTTCTCTTCGGTAAGCCCATGCCGCCGGAAGCCTTCGGCCAGATGCTCGACCAGCCCGAGAGGCGAGGCGAACTGCCGGCCATGGTGTAGGCTGCCCCGCCGGCACCGATGCACCTATAGCGGTCAAGCGGCATTTTGGGTTTGGCAGATAGCATTGAGCCGACGGCATCTTGTTGCAAGGGTCGCCCATTCAGGTACGGTGGAGTAGGATGACGGGGGATGAGCCCTCGAGCAGTAATACGCCCGGCCAAGATGGCTGACTCGTAGGTGATAAACACTACGTCTGGGATGGCAGCTTCGCTGCTTTAGCGGAGGTGGCGGCGGTGGCGATCAGCCGGACAGATTTGGACGTGGCGGGGTTGCATCGGGCGGCAGGGCGCGAACGGGACGCGGCGGCATCGCGGCGGATGCTGACCTTGGCGCTGGTGTTGGAGGGGCAGTCGCGGACGGCCGCGGCCCGTGCGGCGGGGCTTAAGCCGCAGAGCGGATCAAGGCGACAGACGCTGCGCGATTGGGTGCATCGCTACAACGCTGAGGGCTTGGTGGTCTGCGAGACCGGGCCGAAACGGCGTCTGTCGTCCGAGCAAGAGGCGGAGGTGGCCGCGTGGGTGCGCCGTGGCCCTGACCCGACCAGAGACGGCGTGGTGCGCTGGCGCCGGCTGATCTGGCGCGCGCCATTGCCGAGCGGTTCGGTGTCGTGCTGGCCGAGCGGAGCGTCGGTTATGTGCTGCGCCGCCTCGGCTTCCGCCGGTTGGTTGTGAGGTGGTCCCGGATCTCGGACAGGCGGGTAAGCTCGGTTCGCCTGTGAGAAGGATGGACCCGGACGACGGGCAAGCGGACGCGGTACTCGGCGGATTTCAAGGCAAAGGTGGCGCTGGAGGCGCTGCGGGGTGAGCTGACGACGGCGCAGCTGGCGGCGACGCACGGCATTCACCAGACGATGGTGGGCGACTGGAAGCGGCAGGCCATGGAGGGGCTGACGGCAGTGTTCTCCGGCAAGGCGGCGGCGCAGGAGAGCGCGAAGGCGGCCGAGGCGGAGGTTGAGAAGCTGCACGCGAAGATTGGGCAGTTGGTGGTGGAACGGGATTTTTTGGCGAAAGCGTCTGGTCGATGAGCCTGGAGCGGCGGCGCCAGATGATCGAGCCGGAGCACCCGCAGCTGCCGGTGGTGCGGCAGTGTGAGCTGGTCTCGATTAACCGGTCGGGCTTCTATTACCGGCTCAAGGGCGAGACGGCGCTGAACCTGGAGCTGATGCGGCTGATCGACGTGCAGTTTCTGGCGACGCCCTGGTATGGCTCTCGGCAGATGGCGCGGCACCTGCGGCGCGAGGGCTACGTGGTCGGCCGCAAGCGCATCCGGCGGCTGATGACGAAGATGGGGCTGGCGCCGATCTACCAGCGGCCACGGACGACGGTGTCGCATCCCGAGCACCGGATCTTTCCCTAACTGCTGCGGGATCTGGTGATCGACAGGCCTAACCAAGTCTGGTGCGCAGACATCACCTACCTGCCGATGCGGCGCGGCTTTCTCTACCTGGTCGCGGTGATGGACTGGGCGACGCGCAAGGTGTTGGCCTGGCGGGTGTCGAACACGATGGAGGTCGAGTTCTGCCTCGAGGTGCTGGAGGAGGCTATGGCGCGGATTGGACGGCCGGAGATCTTCAATACCGACCAAGGCAGCCAGTTCACCTCGCCGCGGTTCGCCGGCCTGCTGCAGCAGGCCGAGGTGCGCATCTCGATGGATGGTCGAGGCCGCTGGATGGAAAATGTCTTCATCGAGCGGCTGTGGCGCAGCCTGAAGTACGAGTGCGTCTACCTGCATGCCTTCGAAACTGGCTCAGAGCTGCGGGCCGGGCTGTTGAAGTGGATCGGCTACTACAATGCCGGACGCCCACACAGCGCACTTGCTGGGCGGACCCCGGATGAGGCGTATGGGGCGCAGCAGATGGCGAGATTGGCGGCCTGACGAGAACCAGGACCGAGCTTATCCAGGCCGTCATCCTGTCCGACGAGTAGGGACCACCTCACTGTCTCGCCGCAACAGCCTATTGGATCAAAGTCATCAAGCTCTAACAGGCCTTAGACCTCCCGATCCGTAAGCGTCCGGCCTGCACCGCCTTCCCTGGCTTGTAGCGTCCGTTGAGGCTGGCGGCCTTAATGTCGGGCGTAAGGTCGTCTGTAAGGTCATGAGCATCGGGACGGTCGAGATCATCACCGGGCGTGAGCGGCGTCGGCGTTGGAGCGTAGCGGACAAGCTCCGCATCCTGGCCGAATGCGAGGCGCCTGGCGTGCAGGTGGCAGAGGTGGCGGCCCGGCACGGCGTCTACCGCAGTCTGGTGTTTCAGTGGCGACGACAGGCCCGGGATGGCCTGCTGGTGGCTGAACCAACGCCGGAGTTCGTGCCGGTCCGCGTCGCCGATGTCGACCGCCGGGACGAGCCCCTGCCGGAGCCGGAGCCCACGCCGCCACCATCCCGCAAGGCTGCAGCGATCGAGATTGAGCTGCCCGACGGCATCCGGCTGCGGGTGGGCGAGGAGGTCGGCCTTGTCGCCCTGCGGCGGGTGCTGGCGGCGCTGCGCGGGTGATCCCGGGACCACCGCCGGGGGTGCGGGTCTGGCTGGCCGCGGGCTCGACCGACATGCGGCGCGGCTTCGACGGGCTGGCGCGGCAGGTGCAGGAGGCGCTCGGGCAGGATCCGTTCAGCGGGCAGCTGTTCGTGTTCCGCGGCCGCCGCGGCGACCTGGTCAAGGCGCTGTGGTGGGATGGACAGGGCCTGGTGCTCTACGCCAAGCGGCTGGAGCGCGGTCACTATGTCTGGCCGCAGGCTAAGGATGGCGTGGTGTCGCTGACGCCTGCGCAGCTCTCGATGCTGCTGGAGGGCATCGACTGGCGCATGCCCACCCGGACCTGGCGGCCGGAGATGGCGGGGTAGCGTCGGCTCGTACGGGATTCATTCGCCGCGACGCGGCGGCGTCGGGGATCATGCCGTCGTGGTCATCGATCCCGCTGCCCTGCCTGACGACGTCGACGCGCTGCGCGCCATCGTGCTGGCGCAGGCCGCGGCGCTGGCCGACCAGCGCGGGCTGATCGAGCGGCTCCGGCTCCAGCTCGCCCGGCTGCGCCGCATGCAGTTCGGCCGCTCGTCGGAGCGGCTGGCGGCCGAGGCCGATCAACTGGAGCTGGCGCTCGAGGAGCTGGAGGCGGAGGCGCCCACCCTGCCACCGGCCGAGGACCCGGCGGACACCGTGGCCAAGCCAGAGCGCTGCAAGCCTGCCCGCCGCTCGCTGCCGGAGCACCTGCCGCGTGAGGTGGTCGAGCACGGTGTCGAGGCCCATGCCTGTGCGGCCTGCGGCGGTACGCTGCGCCGCCTCGGTGAGGACGTGACCGAGGTCTTGGACTACCTGCCGGGCCGGTTCCGCGTGCTCCGCCATGTCCGGCCGAAGTTCTCCTGCCGCGGCTGCGAGGCCATCAGTCAGGCTCCGGCGCCGAGCCTGCCGATCCGCCGCGGCCGTGCCACGGCGAGCCTGCTTGCCCACGTGCTGGTGGCCAAATACGCCGACCACCTGCCGCTCTACCGCCAGAGCGAGATCTACGCCCGCGCCGGCGTCGACCTGCAGCGCTCGACGCTCGCCGATTGGGTCGGCCAGTCGGCGGCGCTGCTGCGGCCGCTGCTGGACGCCTTGGCCCGGCACGTCCTGGCGGGCGCCGTGCTGCATGCCAACGACACGCCGGTGCCGGTCCTCGCCCCCGGTCTCGGCAGGACCAGCACCGGCAGGCTCTGGGCCTATCTCCGCGACGAGCGGCCGCATGGCAGCACGATCCCGCCCGCCGTGCTCTACCGCTACAGCCCGGACCGCCGGGCCGAGCATCCTAAGGCGCACCTTGCCGGGTTCCGCGGGGTGCTGCAGGCCGATGGCTACAGCGGGTTCGGCGGCCTGTACGATGGTGGCCGAGTCCAGGAGGCGGCGTGCTGGGCACATGTCCGACGCTACTTCTTCGAGTTGCACGCCACCGGCCGGGCGCCGCTGGCGACCGAGGCGGTGCGGCGCATCGGCCTGCTCTATGCCATCGAACAAGACATCCGCGGCCAGCCGCCTGACGAGCGGGCCAAGCAGCGCCAAGCCAGGGCCCGGCCAATCATCGAGAGCCTGCGTACCTGGCTCGACGCGACCCTCGGCCGGATCTCCGGCCGCAGCGACCTTGCCGTGGCCATCCGCTATGCCCGCAGCCGATGGGAGGCGCTGACGCGCTACGTCGCGGACGGCAGGCTGGAAGTGGATAACAACCCAGTCGAGCGTGCGATCCGGCCACTGGCCCTTGGCCGGAAGAACTGGCTGTTCGCCGGATCCGACACCGGTGGCCATCGTGCCGCGGCAATCGCCTCGCTGATCGCCACCGCCAAGCTCAACGGTCTCGACCCGGAGGCCTATCTCCACCACGTATTGGAGCGCATCGCCGACCATCCCGTCAGCCGCGTCGCTGAACTCCTGCCGTGGAACCTGCCAAGCAACACTGAACCTGCAGCAATTTGACGGCCGGGCGCCGCATCACCGGACGCTTACCCCGATCCGAGCGTCGCAGGCTCTTCGGTCCAATTTGGTTGCAACTACAGCCACTGGCTGCGTGAACGATGCATCGGTGCTTATCGCCGGCGCGGCCGTTGGTGGCGCCTATGCCCTGCTGCGCAAGCTCGTCGACACGGTACCGCTCTCGAAGGCCAGGTCGCGGTGTCATTTCCTGCCGCCCTGGCCGCCTAGCGCAGGTCGTTTGATGCCCCTCAGTGATACGTATGCCGCGACAGCTGTGCCATTTACGATGCGCTAGCATGAGCGGCTGGCCCAGTCAGCGGAGGACACATAAATGAGTGGTTGCCGCCCTGTGCAGGCACCTCCCAGGAGGCAGGATGAACACGTCCACAAAAGACGGCGCCAGCCGCGGTCCATCCCCGGAAAATGACGGTTGCCCGACCGACGCGGCCAAGGTCGAGGCATCGCGGCTGGCGGTACTGCGGCGCTACGCGATCCTTGATACACCGGCGGAGGCGGCCTTCGACCGGTTGGCCGCGCTTGCCTGCGAACTCCTTGAGACGCCGATGGCAATGGTTTCGCTCATCGACGAGACCCGCCAGTGGTTCAAGGCACGCATTGGCACGGACCTCCGGGAGGTGCGGCGCGAACTGGCGTTCTGCGATCACACCATCCGGGGCGGGCCGGACGAGGTGCTGGTCGTGCCCGACCTAGAGGCCGATCCACGGTTTGCGTCCAACCCACTGGTCGCCGGCAGCCCGCATCTCCGCTTTTACGCTGGTGCGCCGCTTGTCGGCCCGGGTGGGGAGGTGCTCGGGACCGTTAGTGTGCTGTCCACCAAGCCGCGCCCCGAGGGTCTCTCGGAAGCGGAGAGGCGCGGGCTTCGCAACCTGGCCGCAATGGCAACTGACGAGCTGGAGTTGCGACTGCAGTCGCGCCTGTCCCGAGAGGCGATGGTACGTGCCGAGGCGGCGCGGGCCGCCGAGGAGCGACTGCGCCGTGCGCAGGAGGCCGCCGGGGTCGTCGCCTTCGAGATTACCGGCCGAGGCGGAACAATTGCCGACGTGGCCCCCCGAGCCGGCGGACTGCGCCAAGTTCTCGGCCTATCGCCCGGTACTGTGCTGAGTCTCCGCCACGTGCTTGGCGTGATGCACCCGGAGGATCGCTCTGTGCTGGCCGCCGAGGCCCGTCGGCTGACCGCCGCGGGCGGAGAGTTCCGCCTCGAGCTCCGGGTTAGATCCGGGCGTTGGCTGCAGGCGCGCGGCGAGGTCGAGGCTAGCAAAGGCCAGGACCAAATGCCGAATTGGCGCGTCTCTGGGGTAGTTCTCGACATCACAGAGCGCAAGGAGATGGAGCTCGCGTTGCGCGAAGCCGAGCTCCGCCAACGTACACTCTTCGAGACTGCGCCTTTCGGCGTTATCGTTATCGACCCCGCAACGCACCGCATCCTCGACGTCAACGGACGGGTCTGCATCGACTACGGCTACACGCGCGAGGAACTCCTTCGCCTCTCGCTGGCCGACATCGACGCGCTCGGAGATTCTGAGGCCATTCGCGTCCGGGGTAGGGCGCATGCCGTCCGGCCTGGCACCCAGGAGGTCGAGGCGCAGCATCGGACTAAGTCCGGCGAAATCCGCGACGTCCTCGTCCGGGCGCAGGGCGTCGTGCTCGGCGGGCGGGACGTGACCTACGGCGCGCACATCGACATCACCGCCCGGAAGGCCGCCGAGGCAGCACTGCGCGAAAGCGAGGCCGAATTCCGGGCGGCGTTCGAGCAAGCCTCCGTGCCGATGTCGGAGGTAGACTGCGCCACGGGTTGTCTGCTCCGGGCCAACGCCGCCTATGCACGGCTCGTCGGGCGGCCCGTAGAGGACATCGTAGGCCGGCCTTTCTCCGACCTTGTGCATCCCGACGACCGGTCCGAGGATTTCGAGGGATTCCGACGCGTGTGTCGAGGCGAAGCGCCCACGCATCAAGTCGCCAAGCGCTACCTGCGACCCGACGGTTCGGTCCGTTGGACCGAGCTGACCTCGGCTCCCGTGCGCGACGCGGCAGCGCGGATCGTGCGAACTGTGGCGATCGTCCAGGACGTGACGGAGCGTCGGACGGCCGAGGAACGTCAGGCCCTGCTGGTACGCGAGGTGGACCACCGAGCGAAGAACGTGCTGGCCGTCGTGCAAGCAGCGCTGCGGCTGACGCCGAAGGGCGACACTGAGGCCTATGCCAGGGCTGTCGAGGGTCGGGTGATGGCGCTTGCCCGAGCCCATACGCTGCTTGCAGCGGGACGCTGGACCGGGGCCCGGCTGCGGGCCCTGCTCGAGAGCGAACTAGCAGCCTTCCTGTCGGCCACAGGAACGAGCGCTGAAGGCGGACAGCGGGCTGAGCTGAACGGCCCTGATATACTGCTCCCGCCAGCCTCGGCGCAGGCGCTGTCGATGGCCCTGCACGAACTCGCCACGAATGCTACCAAGCACGGGGCGCTTTCAGCACCGGGAGGGCGGATTTCAGTATCGTGGCGTATTGCAGGGGAGAGCGACAGGGGGGTGCTTTGGCTGCGGTGGAGCGAGGCTGATGGGCCACCGGTCGCCGGGCAGCCGGAGCGCCGAGGATTCGGCTCCCGGGTAATCGGAGCCACCGTCCGGGAGCAGCTTGGCGGCACAGTGCGCATGGTTTGGGAGCCCAGCGGGCTAATCTGCGAACTGTCTGTGCCGCTCGAGCAAAAGCGATGATGATAAAACCTATTCAGGCTGTACGCCGCGGGCTGCTGGTATTCCAAGGCACCGTGATGCTCCTGTATTGGTCAAAGCATCGCTCGTGCTGAGCGTCGAGTGTTTGACGGGCGACAGAGATAGCCAAAGATCTCGCGGGGGAATTGTCAGGTTGTTGGGCTCTGGCCGGAACGAGGCGGCAGGGCCAGGATGGCGGATGACCCCCGAGCCCGCCACCTACCCCGGCTATCACTTTCCGGCTGAGATCATTCGCCACGCTGTCTGGCTGTACCACCTTTTCAGCCTGAGCTTCCGAGACATTGAGCTGATCCTTGCCGAGCGCGGCATCGTCGTCAGTCACGAGAGTATCCGGCAGTGGTGCCTCATCTTTGGTGGCGAGTTTGCCCGCAAGCTCCGCAGGCGCCGACCTCAGCCCGACGATACCTGGCACTTGGATGAGGTCTTTCTGAAGATTAAAGGCGAGCTGTACTATCTCTGGCGTGCCGTCGACCGGCATGAGGTGGTGTTCGACATCCTGGTTCAGGATCGACGGAACGCCACGGCCGCCAAGCGCTTCTTCAAGCGCTTGCTCGCCGGGCTGAAGTACAAGCCAAAGCGCCTCGTCACCGACGGCCTCCGCAGCTACGGCGTTGCGCATCGTGAACTGCTGCCCGAGGTGAACCACCAAACCAGTCGCTACCTGAACAACCGCGCCGAAAACTCGCACCGGCCGACGCGGCGCCAAGAGCGACAGATGCAACGCTTCAAGTCACCGGAGCAGGCCCAACGCTTCCTGTCATCCCACGCCATGATCTATGGCCACTTCCGTCCACAGCGGCACCTGATGACCGCTACTCAATATCGGCGCGCTCACGCCAGGGCCTTCCTCGTGTGGCGGTAGGAGACATGCGTCCAGATGGCGGCATGAGGTGCAGGGTCATGCCGTCACACGATGACGCACGCCTTGCAGCCCAACAAGTTGACAATGCCCTCGGGGGTCATCCCGCCATCCTGGCCCTGCCGCCTCGTTCCGGCCAGAGCCCAACAACCTGACAATTCCTGTCCGAGGTAGCGTTGGCGGAGATGGGCGGCTCGCTATAGCGAAACCTGCAGGCCCCAGTTGTCTACAAGCTCGACTATGAGCCTGCCAGCGAGCGGGCCATATTGCTGATGGCTTCCTGCTGCTTTTCGTCTGAGATTGAGGCGAAGTTGCGCATGAGCTCCAGCTGCATGCGCTGGCGTGGCGGTATCTCTTCAACCGCAGCTTCCGCGGACATGCCTTCGAAAAACCATGCAGGCTCGATGCCCAGCGTCTGTGCCACGGCGAACAGGCGGCCTGCGGAAATGCGGTTCATCCCTCGCTCATACTTATGCTGCTGCTGGTAGGTCACGCCGATGGTGCGCGCCAGCTGCTGCTGTGACAGCCCCATCATCACGCGTCTTTCGCGGATCCGGCGGCCAACATGCTCGTCCACCACCGTGGCTCGGTGGCTTTGTGGTTCGTCGTGTTGATTGTTCTGGCTCACGATCTGGCGTCCTAGTTGATTGAAGCCGATCTAACGCGCCGTGTGGTAGTATTCGCTATATTATTACGCATACGTAAATTTATTCCTTGGATGTGACGGCAGCAGCCGGCCCGGATGAACTCGCGCTTGTTCGGCGGCTTCGTATTGGTGCTGGGCCGATGCAGGGATCATCTTCCGCCTCAAGCAAGGCCGGCCGGGCGTCACGCCCTGAACTGCTGGCCTCCGAGACGGAGAACCAAGCCATGTTCCGCACCACTGTATTTGCCTCGCTGATCGCCCTCGGTGCCGTGGGCGCTTGCCCAGGCGCAAGACAACGGCCCCCGCCTGGTGGGTGGCGGCGCCGATGGTGGCCCCCGCGTTGAGTACGTGACCCCGAGCCAGAATGTGGTCGGTGGCGGCTATGCCCGCATCACCGGCGAGAGCACCAACCGCAGCATCGCCTATTCGGGCCAGGCCACAGCGCAGCAGCAGAGTGGCAGTGTGGCCCAGCTGGTCGGTGGTGGCCGCGAGCAGACGCTGGTGTATGTCCCGGCGCAGGCTGCCAGCCCGACCCTTGCTGGCCAGTTTACCCGCCACGGCGGTTAACTACACCACGAGTCAGGTTGGTGAGATTGCATGGGGCGCCTTTGGCGCCCTTTTGCATGTCCGGCAGCTTCATCAGGTCCCGTCTGGTATCGACTGCGGCGGTGACCAACATCCACGACATGAGCCTGCCGCCCGACCAGATGCCGCCCGTAAAGCCGAAGATCACGCCCGAGGAGCGCCGTCAGCGCGATGCCGATCGCCTGCAGACCATCCGGTTGCGGATGCTGGTCGGCCAGGCGCTGCATGACCGCTGCATCACCAGCCCTGCCGCGATTGCCGCAGCGATCGGGATGCCGGTGGCCGAGGCGATCAAGCTGATGACGGGTAAACAGTGGCGGGCAGGTGATGTGGCGCTGCTTGAGGCTGCTGCCGCACGACTAAGGCTGGTGGTGCCGAGCCCTGGTGGGCGGGGCAGCCAGGCTTCTCCCAGCTCTAGGGAGAGAGCCCCCTAGTTCCTCCGCTAACATGGCGTATGTCGGCGTTTGCTAAGCAGCAAAAGCCACAATGGCGCGACCGCACAGTTCGCTACCCAGGGCTAGCCGGCATTGGCCAGCCCTGGGTGGTGGTCAGGCCGCCCTGACGCCCTGGAGGAAGGTGGTGACCTCGGCGCCGAGGCGCTCGGACTGGCGGGACACCTCCCCGGCGGCCTGGAGGACGTGACCGGCAGCCTCGCCGGTCTCGGCCGAGGCGCGGCTGACGCCGCCGATGTTGCGGGTGACCTCCTGGGTGCCGGCGGCGGCCTGCTGGACGTTGCGGGCGATCTCCTGGGTGGCCGAGCCCTGCTCCTCGACGGCGGCGGCGATGGCGCCGGCGATCTGGTTGACCTCGCCGATGGTGCTGGCGATGCCCTGGATGGCGGCCACCGCGTCGCGGGTGGCGGTCTGGATCTGGCCGACCTGGACCGAGATCT
>NZ_KN676118.1:45602-48311 GCF_000802185.1 Belnapia sp. F-4-1
GACCACGGCAAAGCCCTTGCCGGCATCGCCGGCGCGCGCCGCCTCGATCGTGGCGTTCAGCGCCAGCAGGTTGGTTTGGCTGGCGATGTCGCTGATCAGCCGCACCACCTCGCCGATCCGCTGGGCGCCGTCGGCGAGCTCGCGCACGGTGGCGTCCGTCCGCCGGGCGTCGTCCGCCGCACGGCCGGCCACCTTGGCCGACTGCGCCACCTGGCGGGAGATCTCGGAGACCGAGGCCGAGAGCTCCTCGGCGGCGGCTGCCACGGTCTGCACGTTGCCGCTGGCCTGCTCGGCGGCCACCGCCACCGCCCCCGCCTGGGCGCTGGCCTGGCCGGCACTGCCCGACATCACCGCCGAGGTCGCCTGCAGCTCCGTCGCCGCCGAGGCCAGCGTGCCGGACAGCTGCCCCACCGCTCCCTCAAACCCGCGCGTCAGGTCCGCCAGATGGGCCGCACGCTGTACCTGCACCTCCTGCAGCCGCGCCTGCTCCGTCGCCAGCCGGTCGGCCTCCTGCAGCCCTGCGCGGCACTCCTCCACCGCCCGGGTCATGTCGCCAATCTCGTCCGCGCCCCTCGCCGGCAGCGCAAAGGCGTAGTCGCGCCGCGCCAACTGGCGCATGGCGCCGGCCACCTGCACCACCCGCTTGACGATGCCCGCGTTCAACCACAACACCGCGGCCACGGACATGGCGGCCGAAAACAAGGTGACGAGGCCGATCATCCAAAGCGCGGTTTTATAGGTGTCTCGAACAGCTTGGGTTGCCTCAGCGCTCATGCGCACGTTGTAAGCCGAGGTGGCCTTCAGCGCTTCTCTGAACGCGGCGCTGAGCCTCGCAAGCTCACCGTCATAAAGCTGCGTAGCCTTCTCTTTGTCGCCGGAACTGATCAGAGCAGAGAACTGCTGATCCATGTTGATGTAGCTACGCCACGCATTTTGTAAGGCCGAGGCAAGTCGCTTCTCCTCATCGAATGAGGTTGTGACTTCGTATGCGCGCCAATTTTCCTGAAGCGATCTCGCCGTGTCAGCCTTTCGCCGCACCAGGCTCATCTTTCGGGTCTCGGTGGTCGCAAGGATCTCAGCAGCTTGGATCTGACGGAACTGAACCACATCCTGAGCGGCATCGCCCAAAGCTATCGATCCCGGTAACCAGTTCCCGCCCAGATCGCTGGCGGCAGCGTCCAGGTGCGAAAGCTGTTGGATGGCGACGCCTGCCATGCCCGCGGTAACGATCAGCAGACAGCCGAAGGCGCTGATGAGCTTGGTGCGAACACTCATGTTGCTGAGGAAGGTCATTGTTATCTCGTCTGGCGTTGCAGAGATGAGCCCGCAGTTTGATCAGACTAGTGATAACGAGACCGCATTAACGAGGCGCTAATCGCCTGAAAATTGTTATATAAATTGTGTCTCAATCGCGTCTTAGGATAGGCAAAGCCCCTTCTCAACATTGGCACACAACAGATGTATCAAGCATTGTTCTGTATCTCTCTGAGAAAGGACGGGTGGGCCCGCAGACCGATTTAGGCACAGGATGGTGTGCTAGGTATTTTCAGCCGATCTAGACATGGATTAATTCGCCGCACTGAGAGCCGGAAGGGGCTCGCGCTGCCGTCGTCTCACAAGTTTGCAGCGAGCGGGTTGGGGCCGGACGGCCTCCTCTCAGACGAATTTTCGTTCAGGGCTGTTAAGCTGGGCCGCCCTGAATGATCGAGGATGAGCCCGAGCCCGTCTGCCGAGGCCGCGTCGCGATGCGCCAGGCCGTCGCCGATTTTGCCGCTCCAGCTGCTGAATGGCATCTCATTGTGCAATGCGCCGGACACTGCCGCCGGCAACGCCGGCTGGTGGCGGATCTGGTGCCGCAGCTTCCGCCCGGCCTGACATGGGCCGAGGTGCTGCCGAAGCTGCGCTGCAACCAGTGCGGCGAGCCGGCCGACATCGTGGGCTTGAGCGGCCTGCCGGAAACGCCAGGCGTCGGAGGCACGTGGCTGCTGCTTCAGCGCGGCGCGGGGCAGTGGCGGATTTGAAGCGGCATTCCTCGCCACCACTTCGACGGGGCTCAGCGCCGCGACACCTCATCGTTCCCGCCTAACGCCAGCCGAACCATCTCGTAATCCTCGGCGGTAAGCTGGCCGACTTGGAAGGCATGCAGGGCGGCAGTCTCGACCTCGATGCCCTGCTTCTGCGCTGCCACCTTAATTTTAAGGCAGAGCCCTGTAAGCCGATCGAGTCAGCTTCAAAGGTTGCTTTGTCGGGATAGGTTCGGTTCATCGCTCCTGCCCCGCCACCAGCGCGACGCACATGTAATTCGGCAACAAGCCCGATGCTGTAACCGCCACCGTCAACGAGCGCGAAATCTAACTGTCCTTCACTCACTAGATCGATGCCCGGTCGTCTAACTGGTAGGACAGCCGCCTTTGAAGCGGTCAATCTAGGTTCGAACCCTAGCGGGGCAGCCATTGGCATGCCGGCGGCCGAAGCGATCCAGTTGCTGAATGGAAACAGTGGCAGGCTGGCGACGTGGCGTTGCTTGAGGCAGTAGCGACCCGGCTGGGAGTGCAGATGCCGAAGCCAGCACGCACCTAGAGCTTGTTAGGTACCTGCTGCCAGTAGAGCGACTTGCTTGAGCATGAGGCAGACGAAGGGGACGAGGTGGAAATCGGCGAGCGTGCTGGCGTAGCGCTCGTAGTCTTTGACGAGGCGGCGGAAGCGCGT
>NZ_KN676119.1:0-13637 GCF_000802185.1 Belnapia sp. F-4-1
ACATCGGCGGCGTCAGCCGCGCCTCGGCCGAGACCGGCGAGGCTGCCGGTCACGTCCTCCAGGCCGCCGAGGAGGTGTCCCGCCAGTCCGAGCGCCTCGGCTCCGAGGTCGCCACCTTCCTCCAGGGCGTCAAGGCCGCATAACTACCGCCCAGGGCTGGCGGCCAACGCCGGCCAGCCCTGGGTGGGTGGCGACCTAGGCAGTCGCGCCATTGTGGCTTTTGCTGCTTAGCAAACGCCGGCACATGCCATCTAGCGGAGGAACTAGGGGGCTCTCTCCCTAGAGCTGGGAGAAGCCTGGCTGCCCCGCCCACCAGGGCTCGGCACCACCAGCCTTAGTCGTGCGGCAGCAGCCTCAAGCAGCGCCACATCGCCTGCCCTCCACTGTTTCCCCGTCATCAACTTGGTCGCCTCGGCCACCGGCATGCCAATGGCTGCCCCGCTAGGGTTCGAACCTAGATTGACCGCTTCAAAGGCGGCTGTCCTACCAGTTAGACGACCGGGCATCGATCTAGTGAGTGAAGGACAGTTAGATTTCGCGCTCGTTGACGGTGGCGGTTACAGCGTCGGGCCTGTTGCCGAATTACATGCGCGTCGCGCTAGTGGCGGGGCAGAAGCGATGAACCGAACCTATCCCGACAAAGCAACTTTTAAAGCCGAGTTAGACCGGCTTACAGGGTTTTGCCTTAAAATTAAGGTGGCAGCGCAGAAGCTGGGCATCGAGGTCGAGACTGCCGCCCTGCAGGCCTTCCAGACCGGCCAGCTTACCGCCGAGGATTACGAGATGGTTCGGCTGGCGCTGGGCGGGAACGATCAGATGTCTCGGCGCTAAGCCCCATCGAGGTGGCGGCGAGGAATGCCGTGTCAGATCCGCCACTGCCCCGCGCCGCGCTGGAGCAGCAGCCACGTGCCTCCAACGCCTGGCGTCTCCGGCGGGCCGCTCAAGCCCACGATGTCGGCCGGCTTGCCGCACTGGTTGCAGCGCAGCTTCGGCAGCACCTCGGCCCAGGTCAGGCCGGGCGAGATCTGCGGCACCAGCTCCGCCACCAGCCGGTGCTGCCGCCGGCAGTGTCCGGCGCATTGCACAATGAGATGCCATCCAGCGGCTGGAGCGGCGAAGTCGGCGACGGCCTGGCGCATCGCGACGCGGCCACGGCGGACCGGCGCGGGCTCATCTTCAGTCATCTGTGATGAAGTGGCTTTAGCCATATCCAGCTTTACGCACAGTATCGGCCCATGCCGGATCAAGCTTACGTCCTGTTAGGCCGAACACATGATCGCTGCAATGCTCTCGGTGCCAACGCCGCAAAACCGCCTCGACCTCAAGGTGACTCGGCACTCGCGATAACTGCCGCAACAATACACAAGTGACCGTCTCTTTTTTGAGCTATCACACAAATTTTGCCATTAGCGTCATTTCAATTTGGGGAAATTCAATGCATGGTTGGGTTGTGCCTGCCTTTCTAGCGGTGGGTCTACGCTGACCTCGGTGGAATTCACGGACGGCTACGGACGAAGTATTGACACTCCTGCGAGTATGGACGGCAAATTGGCCCGACAGCCACTCAGCCTCAGAGAAGCGCTGGTTCCAAGCCAAACATTCCCGCATATCACCGTCGTTCGGGATTGGGCGCTGCTGGCTCATATCGGACGTCTTCGTTACACGCAGTACGTTGAAGCACAACAGAAGTTATACCAGTCGGCAGTGCTCCAACCTAACTGCCTTCTCGAACACGCTGACTTCACAGGCGTGAACATATGCGGTTTGCAAGAAGGCCAATTGACGGCTGCAATGCGTATCAATGTCCTAATGGACAGCACCGTTCCCGCGAGCGCCGTGCTGCTACCTGTGGCTGGTGAACTTGGAATTGAGCGGGATCGAACACTCATCTGCACAAGGCTTGTTCGGGCTATTGAGCACAGCGGCTCACACGCGGCAGACCTGATTCGCTTTGTCCGCCAGCAGACCGTCACTGCGGGATACCGCTACTGTTTGATGCAGACCGCACCACGGTTGGTTCGCTACTTCACTCGCTTCGAGTTCACCGCAACCGATGTTTGGACTGACGATCAGGCAGCTGGACGCTTAAATGTCATGTTGCTGGACACTCGAATGCAGGCCACTCAGCACAGGAAAAATTTCGATGTTGCCGCGTGACACCGAGGCCGGTATGGAGCGCATCAATGCGGTGGTCAAAGAAGCGCAAGAACGCTTTGCTGTCCTGCTACGCTCCTATCTGGAGCACCATGGCACGACGGTAGATCAGTATGTCCGGTATCTCTCTTTCCAATACCATCTCACTCGTGGCGTTCAGCGGTATTTCCTAGCCGTTGCAGCTCATCCGGATCTTGCAAAGCGCAGGAAGCTGCGGCGCTTCCTGACGGACTTTGCAAACGAGGAGGAGCTCCACTACCTTGTAGCAGCCAGCGATCTTGATGCGCTTGGCCTCAATCCGATGCCGATGCCCTTCGATGTGGAGCTTTGGCATGCATACTTCACATCCATCATCGCTGAACGTCCCTTTGTTCGCCTTGGGGCGGCGACGGTTTTGGAGAACATCTCTGATGGGCCGGCTAAGCCTTGGGTTGTGAAGGCGCTCCAAGGGCCGTTTTTGCGACGGGAGAACACCAAGTTCCTTGTCCTGCACCAGCATGAGACGCTGCCTCATGGCACCCAGATTATGGATGCAATTGCTGAAGCAGGCCTGGAGCGCCGACACTTCGACGATTTGGTAGAGGGCGCTCGCAAAGGCGCCGTGCTCTACTTGCGAATGGCGGAATGGGCGGTGAGGCCCGACAGCCTTGCAGCGCTGCTCGATCAGCAGGAAGGCGAGCTATCTGAGGAAGAAAAGCAGCGCATTCGATCCTTCGACATGAGGGAACTCACGGCCGCTGCTTAAAGAAGCCATCACAGCGGGCAACGCTGCAGGGACAGCGCCAATTGCGCCGCTAACAAGCGGCGCGAGTAGGGGCGGGATTCTCGCTCGCCCCCTGCAGATGTGCGGTGGATTGGCCCGAATCATGCGCGGCGCGCCGGTTCGCCACTCCATCCCGCCACCGAGCGGCGGCATCGTCATGCTGTTGGTGCCGGGAGATTGCCCCTGATCGTCGCGCTGCTTCTGCGGCCCTAAGCGGCAGCCCTGCAGCACTCGCAAGCCGCGCACATAGCCGGCGGCGGAGAGGGCATTCAGCGCCTCGTCCAGGTGCTCGGCCGAGCTGTCCAAGGGCATCACCGCGCCAAGCCCAGCTTCTTCATTTCCGGCCCGAGCAGGTGCTCGCGGGCAACCGGGTCCGCCGCCACCGCGCCGATGGCCGCCTGCTGGATCGCAGCCCAGGTCGGTGCGTCCGCCTCGACCGCCGGCACCCCGCCCTCGCCCATTGGCAGCCGCACCATCAGCCCGGTCTTCTTCAGCCGCGACACGCCGAGCTCGAGCATCAGCGGCCCGAGCGCCAAGCGCACCATGGCGATAGGGGTACGCCGCTCGCCGGCCGGCACCCGGACGGAGATGGCGCGGGGCGTCCAGGCGGTCATAGCGAGATCTCCCTCGGCGCGGACGTGCTGCTACGGGTGTTCCGCTGATAGCGATGGTTCATCAGGTGGCGCTTGGCGGCGGGGTCGGTGGTGGCGGTGGTCAGCGCCAGTTGCTCCACCTCGCCCCAAATCGCCGGGCTCACAGTAATCGCCGGGCCGCCTGCAAACGCCTGCGGGATCCGGAGCTCAAGCCAGCCGCGCCGGGTGTGCGCCACGCCCACCACCACCGCGACCGGGCCGATTTCTACCTCGATCTCCACGAACGGCGTCCGCCGGTCGATCGCCGGCACTCGCACCGCCACCACCCGCGGGATTGGCATGGCGGCTGCTTCGTGAGCGCGCGTACGCGTGCGCGCGTTTCGATCGGGCTGGTCGAGCATCAACCCAGCCTCACCGCGGCATGCACCCGGGCAGCAGGAGTGCCCAGCGCCGCGGGCCACGCCGCACGGTCCGCCGGAGGCCATAGGGCACGGGCCGCCGCCTGCCGATCACGCCACGGCGCCTCCCGCGCCAGGTCCAGCCCGTCGCCATGCGCACGCGGCGGGCGGACTAATTCGAGCCGGCGCGATAAGGCGGCCAGCCGGGCTGCGGCAGGAGCCAACGATGCGCCCAGGCAAGACCACGGCGCGTCGGGGCCGGCCTCGATCACCGCCGGGTCTGGGCTCAAGAGCACATCAGCAGGGCGGCGCATCGGGCGCAGCGCACTTAGCGAAGGCAGCATTGCGGTCTCCTTCGGAAGGAGTTCGGCCGGTTCTGGGGCTGGAGCCGCCGGCGGCGACGGCTGCGGCGCGTCGGGCGGCTCGGGATCGTCGTCTTGGGCCTCGAAGGCGACGATGGGCCGTCCCAGGAGAGCCTGTAAGGCGGCGCGGCCGTCCGCGATCTCCGGCGAGATCAGGGCCCGCGACGGGCACTTCTGGCCCTCCAGCTTGTAGGCGACCAGCACCGGCCGATAGATGGCCGTCTCTGCTAATAGATATTGTATTGCAGAGACGGCCATCTTTCCGAGATCCTCACGAGCACGCCTCTCGGATGGCCACAGGCCTTTGAAAACGCGAGAAAGTTCATGCCGCGATAAGGGCAGAATGCCCCCGCTAAGGCGGTACGCCTCAACCAGCCGGTTGCCGTAGATCCGCCGGCCCTTGCCGGTCCGGCCATTGTCGACGCGCCCGGTTGCTTCGTGGACTAGGCCCCGTCGGGTTACCACCCGATCAACCGTCAGGTTCAACGGCAGATTGCACGCGACATAGAGCACCTTGCGCCTGGTATTGTGGATGAGGCGGAGGCGGTCGGCGGCCTGCTCGCTCTCCCGTTCGCGATGGAGTTCGAGCACCCGCTGGACGCGGGGGTCCGGGTGAACGTCCACCTCGACCGGTACCGCCGAGCCATCCCGCATCCGAATCCCGCGCTCGGTCTTCCGATACCCGCCCGTGAGGTCGAGCGGCATGGGATCGGCAGCCCAGATGGCCCGCGCCATGGCTTCCATTGCCGATGGTGGCGGCTGATTGCGGCCAAGCACCATGCCAGCGGGACAGTCCTCGTAGTCATTGCGGCCGCGCAGCTTCCCAAAGTGCCCGGTCAGCACCCCCGCGTTGACCCCAATCTCGGCCACATCGGCCGTCACCGCGGCCTCAACCGCCATATAGGTTGCCAGCATGAATTCGCCGTCGTGCCGGGCGGCGAGGGCGTTGATGGTGGCGACCATCTCGGAGCGCAGATGCTCGGCGCGGGCCACGCTGGTCTCTGAGAGGGGGGCGCCGTGGCGGTCCGTTCCAAGCAGCGAGCTGCGGGGCAACGCTGCATCCTTAACCTGGACCACCTCGACGTCGCGGTCGCACTGGACTGTGGTCGCGGCCGTCAGCCGGCCGCCGAGAAGCCGGCGGTAGATCTCGATATCGCCTGAGGCATCCAGCACCAGCACCGGGATATCGGCGCGGAACGCCAGATCCTTCCGATAGTGGACACTGATGCGGGTCTGCCGCTCCTTTTTGCCGTCGACCTTAACGATCTTGTCGGGGTGGAATGCGACGCTGTGCGCCTGGTCACGCGGCATGGCGATTTCGTCCCGCAGCGCAACCAGCATCTTGAGCACGTCGGAGATCTCGCTGCGGGTGTGCCGCTCGAGGCGCTCCAGCACCGCCGCATCGTCCATCGTCGGCGTGATGTCGCCGGTGTATTCCCGCTCCTCGACCGCCCGCAGAAAAGCAATCGCCGGGGCAAGGGCCGAGGCCCTATCGATGCCGCGCGACCGCAGCCCGGCCAGGATACCGGCCGGGTCGCGCAAGGCATCCGAGACCCGAACCATGATCTCGCGATAGCCGGTCGCAGCCGCCAGCCCGGCGGCCTGCCAATCCGGCATCTCGACCGGGAGCAGCCGGTCGGCGCCGAATTCGACATAGCCGATCAGCTTCGGCACGCAGCTTTCGTCGATCACGGCGACATCGGGCGAAGGCATGCCCCCTTGGAGCGTCAGGTACTCGTGCGAGCCAACAAAGGCGCCCGGCTGATCTCGAATGCCGGCCGTATCGCGCTGGTATCCACAGCGATCGAAGAGCGGGCATGTTCTGCCGTTGGCGTCCCGGCAAAGGGTTTGGCCGACCGGAAGCCCTGCCTTGGCTACGGCTTCGGCGGCCTTGTACCGAAGGCACATCAGCGCCCCGTCCGGGCTCTTCGGATCGACGGCGCCGCGTCCGCGCACAACCCTGGCGGTCGGGATTTTCGACGCAACGGCGACGGCGTTGTCGAGGGTGTCGATGTAGAAGTTGACCTTGCCCAGCTCGGGCAGGCGCTTGGTGATCTCTGCCGTCGTCAGCTGCGTCTTGCCCGCGCCCGCCGCGGCGGGTACCAGGAGGCGCCGGCCAGGGTTGCGCCAGTCCGCGCCATAGATGGCAGCGATCTCCGCGCGTGCAGTGCGTAGAGCCGCGCGGCGGCCAGGCGATTTCGGCGGCAGGACCTCATCCAGTGCGGCCTTGCTTTTGCGCCAGGCCTCGCTGGCTGCAACGTGGGCGGCCGCATGGGCAAAGAAGCCATCGACCTCGCGCGCCAGCGCCGCGAGCGCGTCGGCGCGGGTATTCTCGGGCGCGACGTAATACGGCGCGAGCGGCGGGGGTGCCGGGCATGGCGGCGGGGGGAGCGCCGCCTCGATGGCCGCGCGGACGGCGTCAAGGCCGTGCGCCGCGGCATAGTCGTTCCAGTCGGTCCCGGTCTCGTGCGGCTCGAAGTGCGGCAGGATCGCCACGCCGCCGACGTCGCGGGCGGCAGTCTCGGCCGCGTCACGGCCGACATTCGGCAAGGGTGGATCACGCCGCGGGTGGTGGTGGTCGTTGTCGCCGCCAAAGGCGATGCGCAGGCCTTGGAGGCGCTCGCCATAGGCCCGCGCGACGGCGACAAAGTTGCTCTTCGTGAAGGCGACGGCGACGGCGTGCCCGGTGGCTTGGTGCAGCGTGGCGCCGGTGGCGAAGCCCTCGGCGACCAGCAGCACGCCGCCTGGCTCCACCTCGCCGAGCAGCATGTGCAGCCCATGCACCTTGCCGCCCTTGGGGAAAAGCTTGCGGCCGCTTGGCGCGATGGTTTGCAGGGCGCGTAGGCGCCCGGTGAAGTCGAGCATCGGCACCAGCAGCCGACCGCGCCCATCGACGCGCAGGCCGTTCGCCGGGATGCGCTTGGCGACCAGGTAGGGATGGTCGGCCGGCGCCGCCGGCGCACAGTCCCATGTGGCCGTGCTCTCCTGGGCAATCGTCTCCAAGCGGGCTTCGGCCGCGCGGTCCCGCGCAATCCGAAGCGCATCGGCTGCGTCCCGGTCCGTCCGCGACATGCGCGGGGTTTCGACGCCGGCCTTCCAAGGCCCGCTCGCGGACGGGTTCTTGAAATTCTCGATAAAGCCGGCCGGCCGGTGACCGGTCAGGTACCCCCGGTACCGGCCGGACTTCTTCGCGCCCCGATCGCCTTCAACAGGCGCGCGATGCCATGCGCCGTCCATCACGGGCGACGCCTTCAACCGGAACCCGGCTGCCCTGAGCGCATCGCCGAATTCAGCGACGACGGTTGGCTCGTCGAAGGTGCGGCGATGGGTCAACCTGCTAGCCTCGCCAAGCGCGATAGACTGCGGTCGCGCAGTACGTGGAAGACCCAGCCGGGCTTGTAGCCACGGGCGAGGGCGATCTCGCGCAAGTCGGCTTCCGTTGTCGCGTCTTCCAACAGTTGTCGCAGCGGCATCGTGCGCAGCCGTTGGGCGTGCAGCGCCGTAGCCGCCGCCGCCTCCATCTCCCGCAGCTGCCCTTCGCGGATCTCGATCTCGCGCGCGGCGGACCAGTATTCGTGCCCGCACTCCGGGCATTTCCGATCCGATATGGCGTGGACGGCCGCGCACTGCGGGCACTCGCGCACGGGCGCCGCGCCGGTCACCGCGCGCCGTTCGCGCCCGTTAAGGCGCCACTTGCGGGCGTCGGTGGGCAAGCCATGCCGCAGGGTGTTGCCCGCATGGTCCAGGATCAGCAGCGCGCCCTTCCCTGGCGCGGGGCGCATTCCGCGGCCAACCTGCTGCACATGAAGGCCGAGAGATTTGGTCGGCCGCAGCAGGATCGCGGTGGCGATCGCCGGGACATCGAGGCCCTCGCTGATCAAGTCGCAGGTACAAAGGACCTGGACCTCGCCGGTGGCGAGGCCGGCCAAGGCCGCGTCGCGGTCGGCGGTCGGTGTGTCGCCACTGACGGCTAGAGCCCGCCAGCTGCCCTCCCGGAAGGCAGCCGCCACGTCTTCGGCGTGCGCGATGCTCACGCAGAAGGCGACCGCCGGCAGGCCGGGCGCCAGGCGGCGGTAGTGCGCCTCGGCATCGCCGATCAGCGCGCGGTCTCCCATGATCTGCGCCAACGCGCTGGTCTCGTAATCGCCAGCGCGGATGGCGACACGGGACAGATCGGGCGCACCTGACGGCGCAAAGGTCCGGGCCGGCACCAGGAATCCGCCGGCCACCAGCTCGGCGACGGGCGGGCCCTCGATCATGGCGTCGAACGGGCCGCCCGCCTCGACGCCGAGTCCTCTCCCGTCCAGCCGCTCGGGCGTCGCCGTCACGCCCAGGATTCGTGCACCCGGATAGGCGGCGAGGACCGTTGCCCATTGGCCGGCTACGGCGTGGTGCGCCTCGTCGACGACAATCAGGTCGAAGCGCGCATGCTCCGGCCGGTCGAGACGCCGGGCCAGCGTCTGCACGCTGGCGACTTGAACGAGGTGACCGGTCGCCTCGAAGCCCGGCGCGATTACTCCGTGCACGACGCCGGCGGCGCTGAGCTTCGCGCTGGCCTGCTTCACCAGCTCGCGGCGATGAGCCAGCACCAGGACGCGGCGGCCGCGCGCCACGGCCGAGGCGGCGATGGCGGCAAAGACAACGGTTTTGCCGCCGCCGGTCGGCAAGACGAGCAGGGGAGCCCGCGCCCCATCGCGGAACGCGGCGCGAACGGCCTCGATCGCCTCGGCCTGGTAGGGCCGGAGAGCAACGGCCGGCGGGGGTGGTGGGGTGTAAGAATGCGCCATTGCGCTGCCCCCTCTCGGGCAGCGGCCGAAGTCCATTGAACCACGAATGGGAAGCGTTATATTTGAGCCGTTGCACAGCCCACGCGTCCCGCGACCCGCCCCGGCTCACCCCAGGGCGGGTCTCGCAATTCTGGGACTAGGCCGCTGCCGCTTCGTTGGGGAGGACGGCACGACCAGCCGGCTTGCGCGCTGGACGGCGCGGCAATTCGGCGACGGTCAGACCCACGGCCTTGGCGATACGAGGCAGGCTGTCCCGCGGCGCCTCATAGCGGCCATGCTCGTTCATCTCGACCTCCGGCAGCTGGCCGTCGAGGATCATGAGATACAACTTACGGTAGGACGGCGGGGGTTGGCCGGTCAGGACTGCTAACTCACTCGAGAGGCGAGTAAGCAGGACGTTCTTGGCTGGGTCTCGCATGAGGATGCGCCTTTTGGCGGGGGGTTGCCCTCCGCCCACCCCGCCACGGCGCTTGTCTCTCTCTATCACCCACACTATTTTCCGGGGTGTTGCTATGCCCGGTGCTGTGTGGCGAGAGTTTGGCGCCGTTGCAGGACTGGAAACGAGTAGAGGCCCCGGACCCTGGCAGGTCCGGGGTTTTCTCGTTTTCAGGGACGGAAGGATCTTCACTCAGGCCGGCGGAATTGTCGGTCCTTGAGGGTGAAGCTGTGGTCTCGCTGCGGGCGTTCTCGCCGGCGAAGAGCCGGGCGACCGCGAACAGCAGCGGGAAAAAGAGGATGGTGGTGCGCTGGAATGCCGGCGGCTCGCTGCCGAAGATATCTTCCAGCGGCGCCGGGTGTTCCCAGCGGACGAAATGCTCGACGCCATCGCTGCTCCAGCGGAACACCATGAAGGCTGGATTGCCGCACAAATCCAGCCGGACACTCCGAGCCTCAGGGCTGCGCTCCAGAATGGCGGCATCCTCGGCGGACAGAGCGCTGATATTCGTAATGAACTCCGTCAGGAACGACACGACGTCAATCGGCGCCTCGAGGCTATGCGCCGGGTTCTTTGCCAGCAGATCTGGCAGAAGGCGGCCGATCGGGTCCAATACGACGCTGCCCGAGGAAGCCTTCACCTCTAAGGGAAGGAATTGGGCGTAGGCAGCATGTCCCTCGCTGGGGCCGGCGCCTGCCAAGCCGAGCAACGCGACGGCGCAATCTTTAGGGGAGTAGGAAGCGCGGGTAGCGCTCCGGGGGCCCTTTAGCTGGGGAAGATCGCCCGCCTCCATCTGCTTGCGGGTGGTGCCTTCCGCATGCGTGGGCGGAACGCCATGGGCTGCCAACACATCTACCAGATCGGGACGCCGTACCGTCATGCAGCGCCTCCTCTTTGGCCGTGCAGAGCGAACGATAACCACGGAGAGACGGACGCGCAATAGGGTATCTGCTGATCCCTCAGATACTCTATCTGCTCGAACTTGGTGAGCAGCAACTCTAAGCCTCCCGGCGTTGCGGCCCGCGGCCGAGCATCGCCGCCACGCTGCCGGGCAGGTAGGGCTTGCCGCTTGGGCCCATCATGCCATTGACAGCGAGGGCGCCGGCAATGGCGCGGAGGCTGCGCGTCTCGCCGGTCTTCGGGTTGCGGCGGGCCAAGCGGCGCGCCTCGGCTACAACCTCGGCCGGCACTGGCTTGCGCCCCTCGCACCGGCCCGTGTCGGCGCGCTTCCGCTCCCGGGCACCGCGAAGCTTGGCGACCAGCGAGGCCTTTTCGAATTGCGCCACCGCGCCAAGGATCTGCCGGACCATTTCAGCCGTCGGCGTCGGGTCAGTGAAGTAGGTCGGCGCATCGACCGGCACGAGCTCGATGCCGCGCTGGCGCAAGAGGGCATGGCCGGCCAGCTGCACCGCCAAGTCGCGGGCGAAGCGGCTGGCGTTTTCGACCAGCACCATGCCGATGCCATGCTCCCGGCAGTGCTCAAGGAGGGCAACGAAGCCGGCGCGCTGGTCGACCGGATCGGCCCCGCTCACCGCCGCGTCGTAGAATTCCTGCACCACCTCCAGCCGGCCCCCCCTGGCATAGGCCGCTACCGCCTCGCGCTGCCGGCGCTCGCTGTCCTTGTCGGCGCCGACGTTCGTGGCGGAGCTGGTCCGGTAGTAGACGACGGCCGCCACAGCCCGGGAGTTTGCGGCGCCCTTGGCAACGGAAGCGGGCTTCGCCATGGATTTCTTTCTCTATCTACCGCTTCCGAGACAATAGGTTAGGCCCGAAATCCGTCAACAATCCAAAAGATTGTTTACAGCTTTACAGAGTGGCGCGTCAACCTCCAGGGGTGGTCGCGTCCCCTGGTCGACCAGGGACGGCAGTCGCGGACCGCATCGCTATGGCCATGGACAACCCTGGACACACCCCGGCCGCCCCCGAATGGCTGACGCTGACCGAGGCGGCGGCGCGCAGCGGGCATACGCGCGAGGCGCTGCGCCAGCGGGTGCGGCGTGGCAGCCTCAAAGCCCGGCGTCGTAACACGGACGGGCAGACTGAAATTTGGGCTGCCGACCTGGCTAATCTCCCGCCCCCGGAACTGTTGTCCCTGGTCGACCAGGGACAACCGGGGGACGCGGCCGAGGCGTTAGCCCTAGCCGTTCTGCGCGAGACCGTGGACGACCTCCGGTCGACCGTGGCTGACCTGACCGCCGACCTGGGTCGTACCCGGTCGGCCCTGGACGCCGCCCAGGCCGCACACCTGGTCGACCGGGGACGAGCCGAGCGGGCTGAAGCCGAAGCGGCGGCGGCAAGCGCGCGAGTGGCCGCAGCAGAGGTGGCCGCATCCGAGGCTCGCGCTGCTGCTGAGCGTCGGGCTGAGGAATTAGCGGCGGAGCACACCCGGGCGGCCGTGGCGACAGCGGAGGCGAACGGGTTGCGCGAGCGCGTCCAGAAGGCGGAGGAGCGCGCCGATCGGCTTGAAGCCGATGCCCGGCGGCCTTGGTGGCGGAAGCTGATCGGATGAGTGATCCACTGATCCCGCTCGAGCCCGAGCGCCCCCGGCTCGTCGAAACCGCCGCCGAGGGCCCGCTCGGTGGCCCGTCCTACAGCTATCGCGGCGCCGTCATCGAGTGCCAGAAGGGCGGCCATGTGTGCCGCTTAGTGATGCTGGAGCACCCGCTCCACGGTCACAGCTTCGGCGTGGCCGGGACCATCACGCCGCTGGTCGACCTGTGGGTCGATGAGAGGCGGTTGCCCCGCTACATGCGAGCGGTGCCTAAGGCGAAGCGGTGACGAGCTTTGACCGCCTGATCCGCATCGCCGACCGGCTGGCTGTGGTCAAAGCCGGCAGCCGCATTGCGGACGAGACCATCCATCAGGCGATAGGGCGTACTGGCCCGGCGCCGTTCTACACGACTGACAAGGCCGCGGCGCGGACCCTACTACCGGTAGGCTTTGAGTGGATCACCGCCACCTCTGTGGGCGGCCGGGTCTATGCGCCGTGCCGCCGCTCCGGCCGCGACGCCGACACACTGCCCTTTCCCCATCATGGGCAATGGGGGCGGACCCTGCCGCTGTCCATGTGCGGGGCGGCAATGCGGGCTTGGGCGAAGGTGGCGAAGAGAGCATAGAGACAGGGTTGTTCCAAGCTTAAGCGTGCGGTACTGAAAACAAACATCGGTAGTTCCGTACGCAGTTGAGGTCTCTCGTTGTGCACGATTCTACTGTTAGCCATGTCGTAACCGATTTGAATGGGAAATTCCTCGAGTTCGATAATAGCTATTGTCGCTTGTTAAAGAGAGAACCAAGCGAATTAAAACATTTAACCTTACAGCAAATAAGCCATATCGACGATCTTTCACTCAATCTCAAGCTTTTGCATAGATTAGTTTCAAACGGCCAGCCTTTTGTTATCCAAAAGCGTTATGTTCACCCTGATGGATCGACAGTCTGGGTCGAAAACCATGTGTCTCGGTTAACAAGCCCGATCGGTAATGCGGTTCGGTTATGTGCGACCAGCTTTCCTTTGTTTGATGCGCCTAGTTGGGAAGCGAGCCGGAGACGGCACCTGACGCTGTACACGGAAACCTGCGCTCTTTTAGATCGAAGCCGCAACTTAAGGGCCCGCCTGCGCCGCGTCTTCGGATGGGACAGGTCCGGCGATTAGGTGCTCCTCGCTCGCGCTTAACATACGCTCACCTGCGATAACCCCCGCTTACCGCAGGTGAGCCGCTGCTGCCGCAATCGAGCTGCGGGCAAAAAAAAGGGGCCGTTCCTGGGAGGGGACGATGGCCCTGAGTTCGCATCGACAAGGATTATTACCTCATCAACGCACCTCCCAGCGGTTGAGTTTGTGATTGTTCCTCGCTGGAAGGCCCAGTGACCGCGAAGCTGCGCGAGATGGCCATGTAGCGTGACGGCCGGCGAGCCTTCCCCGTAGCCTCGCGGTGGGTACTGCGGGGGACAGACATGCGGCGGGACGGTATGGCCGAGGATCTCAGCGAGATCTGGACCCTCGGCGCGGCCGATCTGGTGCTGGTTGCCGGCCTGCCGGACGGCGGTAGGCTCGGCCTGGCGGCGCAGCTCGTCCACTGGCGTGCCTACAGGCGTTTCCCGGACGACGAGGCGGATCTGCCGCCGGCCGCGGTCGAGTACCTCG
>NZ_KN676119.1:13647-34544 GCF_000802185.1 Belnapia sp. F-4-1
GACCTCCCATGGACTGCCGATCCGGAGTGGTCACAACCCTGGGCGCATCAAATAGGCGGTCCATTCAATCGGAAGAACTAGACAGGGTTTCCGGGATTTGCGTAAAGATGCGGAGGAAAGACTTTCGGAAGTGCCGTTGCCCCTTCGCCGCCACTCGCTCCCGAGCACTATCACCGAACCCGCAGGCGCGGCTCCCGAGGTCCAGCTCTGCGTCATGGTCGCGCCCGCCGTTCGCGCCGAGGTCCGGGCCGCCGCCAAGACGCGCGGCCTGACCGTGCGGGCGTTGGTGCTGGGCGCGTTGCGCGATGCCGGGGTGCTGAAGGGGCTCGGCGACGCTGAGTTCGCTGACCGGCGCGCCGTCGTCGCCGCCGCCAAGGCGCGGCTGTGGCGCGAGCACGCCGCGGCGGCGACCGGCACCCTGGCCGCGGCGGGCGCCTCGCCGCCTGCCGCGCGGAAGTCCGGAAGCGACGACGCCTGATGCTTGGCCAAGCCACCCGCGAGGCGCGAGAATGCCCTGCCCACCCCCATAGGGATAACGGACCCCGCGCCGCCGATGTGGATCGGGGCACGGGCTGCGCCGGCCACCGCCGCGCGCATCTGGGTCACGCCACTGCCGCCCCGCACCGCGGCCGCGAAGCCCGGCTCGAAGCGGCCGGCTGCTTCGACAACCGCGACGGCTATACGCGTTACCTCCATGCGATCGCGCTGCTCTACGCCGCGCTCAAGGGCATGCTCGACGACGTCGGGGCCGGAAGGTGGCTGCCGGACTGGCCGCGCCGCCGCAAGGCAGGGCTGATCCGCGTCGACCTGCGCGCCCTCTTCGCCGCGTGGGCGCCCGCGCCGCGTCCACACGCCTTGCCCACGGCGGCTCCGTCGCCGTGACGCCCCCGGACGACATGCCGGCCGCTGCCGACCCGACGGTGGGGTGCGATCGCGAGCTCATCCACATCCCCGGCAGCATCCAGCCGCACGGGCATCTGCTCGCCTTCGCCGGCGACTGCCTCGCCCACGCCAGCGCCGGTGCCGGTGCCGTGCTCCCGGGCGGGATCGCCGCCGCCTTCGGGCAGCCGATCGCGCAGATCCTCGCCGATGCGCCGGACGGGGCGGTGCGCGAGGGACTGCAGCGCCTGCCCGAGACGGGCCCGCTGCAGCTCGGCCGCTTCCGCGCGGCCTCCGGCGCCGCCTTCCAGGCGATCGGCCATCGTTCGCCCGACGGCCACGCCGTCCTTGAGCTCGAGGCGGAGTCAGATGAGGACGGAGCGGCGGCGCAATCGACGCTCGAGGCGCTCTACCCCGGCGTGCGGGACGCCTTCGCGCGGCTCGGGCACGCCGCCTCGTTGGAGGCGATGGCCGCCACCGCGGCCGCAGCGGTGCGGCGCATTGCCGGCTTCGACAGGGTGCTCATCTACCGCTTCGAGGAGAACTGGGATGGCACCGTGGTTGCCGAGAACGGCAACGGGCGCCTGCCCTCCTACCTCGACCTGCGCTTCCCAGCCTCCGATATTCCCGCGCAGGCGCGCCGGCTCTACGAGGTCAACCCGCAGCGCTTGATTGCCGACGCGGCCTACGCCCCGGTGCCGATCCTGTCGGCCCGGCCCGGGCCGCCGCTCGACCTCACCTACGCTGGCCTGCGCAGCGTCTCGCCCGTGCACCTCGAATACATGCGCAACATGGGCACGCCGGCCTCGATGTCGGTCTCCGTCCTGCGCGGCGACGGCCGGCTGTGGGGGCTGGTCTCCTGCCACCATGCCGCGCCACGCCGGATATCCTTCGCGGCCCGGAACGCTTGCGACCTGCTGGCACAGATGTTCGCCGTTCGCGTCGCTGCGCACGAGGAGATGGCCCATACCGAGGCGCGCGCGCGGCTGAAGGGCCTGGAAGGGCGCCTGCTCGCGCGGATGGCGGCAGCGCCCGGGCGGCTCGAGGACGGCCTCCTCGCCGTCCCGTCGGACCTGCTCGAACTGGCCGGGGCGACTGGGGCGGCGGTGCTCACCGAAGGCGGCTGCGCCCTGGTCGGCCGCACGCCGCCGGAGGCTGAGGTGCGGCGCATCGCCGCTTGGCTGGTGGAACGCGGCGCCGACGAGGTGTTCGAGACCGCCTCCCTGGTCGCGCTGCTGCCCGCGGCCAACGCCTTTACCGATACCGCGAGCGGGCTGCTGGCCGTGTCGGTTTCCAAGCTGCACCCGAGCTACGTGCTGTGGTTCCGCCCGGAGGTGGTCCGGACGGTCACCTGGGGCGGCGATCCCCGCAAGCCGGCGGCGCCGGCCCCGGACCGGCTGCACCCGCGCCGTTCCTTCGCCGCCTGGGCGGAGACGGTGCGGCAGCGGGCCGTGCCCTGGAGCATCGCGGAGGTGAGGGCCGCGCAGGACCTGCGCACCGCGGTCGTCGGCGTCGTGCTGCTCGCGGCCGAGGAGCGAGCCGAACTCACCAGCCGGCTGGAGCGGATCAACAAGGAGCTGGCGGCCTTCTCCTATTCGGTCTCGCACGACCTCCGCGCGCCCTTCCGCCACATCGCCGGCTTCGCCGAGCTGCTGCGGGAGTCTGAGGGCGACACGCTCAGCGAGCGGGGGCGGCGGTACGTCGCCACCATCGCCGAGGCGGCGGAGACTGCGGGCCGCCTGGTGGATGCGCTGCTGAACTTCTCGCAGATGGGCCGCGCGTCCCTGGTCCCGATCGAGTTCGACCCGGCGGTACTGGTGGCCGAGGTGCGGCGGGCGCTGGAGCCGGAGCAGGCGGGGCGGCGGATCGAGTGGCGCATCGGGCCGATGCCAACGGTGCAGGCCGATCCCGCCATGCTGCGGCAGGTGTTCCAGAACCTGCTGTCCAACGCGGTCAAGTACACACGCGGCCGCGACCCGGCGATGGTCGAGGTCGGCGGCGAGGCGGCGGGCGGCGAGGTAGTCCTCCGCGTGCGCGACAATGGTGTCGGCTTCGACATGGCCTACGCGCACAAGCTGTTCGGCGTGTTCCAACGCCTGCACCGCGCCGAGGAGTTCGAGGGCATCGGGATCGGCTTGGCCAACGCTCAGCGCATCGTCGAGCGCCACGGCGGCCGGATCTGGGCCGAGGGCAAGCCGGGCAGGGGCGCGACCTTCCACTTCACGCTACCGCGGCGCGAGGCGCCGGCGGGGGAGACGGACTGACATGGCGCAGCTGAGGCCCGTGCTGCTGGTCGAGGACAGCCCGAACGACGTCGAGCTGACGCTTGCGGCGCTGGAGAAGAGCCGGCTGGCCAACCCGGTCGTGGTGGCCCGCGACGGAGTGGAAGCTCTGGACTATTTATTACGAAAAAGTAACAAATATCCGGAGAGCAGCGGCATGGCGGCCCTCCCCGTGGTGGTGCTGCTCGACATCAAGCTGCCCCGGGTAGACGGCCTGGAAGTGCTGGAGCGGATCAAAGGCGACCCGCGGACGCGGCACGTGCCGGTGGTCATGCTGACCTCCTCGCGCGAGGAGCAGGACCTGGTCCGCAGCTACGGGCTCGGCGTCAACGCCTTCGTGGTCAAGCCCGTCGGCCACCGCGACTTCTTCGAGGCTATCCGCGACATCGGCGCCTTCTGGGCGGTGCTCAACGAGCCGCACCCGGACGGCGCCGCCCAGGAGCCGGGCGCCGACCGGTGACGGCGCTCGCCGCCCTTGCGGCGCCCAAGGATGGCGGATGCCGCATCCTGCACCTCGAAGACAGCCCGATCGACGCCGAGCTGGTCGCCTCGCACCTGACGCGGGCTGGAGCCGTGTGCACGATTGAACATGTGGAGACGCGGGACGCCTACGCCGCCGCTCTGGCCGGCGGAGGCTTCGACCTTGTCCTGGCCGACTACGCGCTCCCGGACTTCAATGGGCTCGCGGCCTTGGCGCTGGCACGCGAGCTGGCGCCCGACGCGCCGTTCATCTTCGTCTCCGGCACCTTGGGCGAGGAGGCGGCGGTGGAAGCCGTCAAGCGGGGCGCCACCGACTACGTGGTCAAGCAGCGCTTGGCGCGGCTGCCGGTCGCGGTCGAACGCGCCATGGCCGAGGCGCGGGCGCGGACCAAGCAGCGCGAGTCGCAGACGGCCCTGCGCAGGAGCGAGCAGCGCTACCGCACGCTGTTCGAGGCTATGGACGAGGGCTTCTGCGTCATCGAGATGCTTTTCGACGCGGCCGGGCGCGCCTGCGATTACCGCTTCCTTGAGGTGAATCCCGCCTTCGAACGCCACACCGACCTGCGCGAGGCGGTGGGCAGGACCATGCGCGAGTTCGCGCCGGCGCACGAGGAGCATTGGTTCGAGATTTACGGCCGCGTCGCACTCACCGGTGAGCCGGTCCGTTTCGAGAACCGCGCTGCCAACCTCGACGGGCGCTGGTACGACGTCTACGCCTTCCGCGCCGGCGAGCCCGGGCAGCGGCAGGTCGCGGTCCTGTTCAACGACATCACCGGGCGGAAAGCCGCGGATGAGCGGCAAGTGTTGCTGACGCGCGAGGTGGACCACCGGGCGAAGAACGCTCTGGCCGTGGTGCAATCGATGCTGCGGCTGACCCGCGCGGTGGACATGCCGGGCTACGTCCGCGCGGTCGAGGGCCGGGTCGCCGCCCTGGCGCGGGCGCAGACGCTGCTGGCCCGGGACCGCTGGGCGGGCACGGACCTGCGCGCGCTGCTGGAAGGGGAGCTCGCGCCCTTCCTCGGCGCGGGCGGGACGCGCGCGGCGCTGGACGGGCCGGAGGTTTCGTTGCCGGCAAGCGCGGCGCAGCCGCTGACCATGGCCATGCACGAGCTAGCCACCAACGCGGTGAAGTACGGTGCCCTGTCGAAGGCGGCGGGCTGCGTTTCCGTGTCTTGGCGTGTCGAGCGGGAGCCGGGCGGGCCGATGCTGCTGCGGCTGCGTTGGGCCGAGGCGGGGGGGCCGCCGGTCGCCGGCGCGCCGAAGCGGCACGGCTTCGGCGGGCGGCTGCTGGACGGCACCGTGCGCGCGCAGCTCGGGGGGAAGGTGTCGTTCGCTTGGGAGCCGGCAGGCCTGGTGTGCGGCATCGAGGTGCCGCTCGGGTCAAGGGCCGACCAAGCCCGCCCCGCCGTCAGGCATCGCCTCAAGGAGGCATAGCGCCGACGCCCGGTGGTCGGAACGCACAGCTTCGCGGTTACTGGGCCATGCGGCGCAATGATCCTTACCGCAAGCGAGCCAGCGCTGCCGCAATCGGACTGCGAGCACGAAAAAGCCCGCCTTCCCCTAAGGGCGAAGGCGGGCTTGAGCGAGACCATACCGGTAGGAGTATTCTACATCCCCCACGCTATTCAACCCAGAATGGGGCGTAGGGTTCCATTGCCTTGCTAGTCGGCGCTGCCGCAATCGCGTTGCGAGCAAAAAAAGGGCCGTTCCTGGGAGGGGACGGCGGCCCTAAGTTCAAACTGTTTGGAGCATTCAACCTGTAACGCACCCCTTGTGGTTGAGTTTTTGATCATTCCTCAAGAGAAGCGGCTGTTTTATCAACTCAAGGTTGTATACGTTGCGGGGTAAGAAACCGCCCGCCCCTCGATAGCAAGGAGCGGGCGCAAGTTATGGGACTAATCACAGGGTGAGGCCGTCCAGCCTCACTTCATACAACTCATGATAATTCATTGCGTTTCATGCACCCGTTTAAGTTGCAATTAGGCGCAATGATATCGTGTTGGACCTCAGCGGGCGCCACCGTGGTCAGAGCCAATAGGAGCGGTTTGGTCGTATTTGTTAATGAAAATCCAACCTTCTACTGACAAGCAGAAGACTTATCCTGTCTGCAAACTTACCTCGCCGGCTCCGTCGGCGAGGTCCTTTTGCTGCTTGTGCTCGCGATCACAAAGCGATCAAACACATAATGAGACACCAACTCATTGGTTATTAGTGCCTCGTTAATACGAGATCGTTATCACAAGTCTGATCAAACTGCGGGCTCCACGCCTGCAATGGCAGACGGGATGACAATGACCTTCCTCAGCAATGCGAGTGTTCGCACCAAGCTCATCAGCGCTTTTAGTGCCCTCTTCCTGGTCCTTGCTGGTATTGGCGGTGTCGCCGTGCAGCAGCTGAGCCAGGTCAGCCACATCGCCACTGACATCGGCCGCAACTGGATGCCGTCCATCGGGAACCTTGGCGGGGTGATTGAGGCGGCTAACCGCTATCGCACCCTGCAGGCCAACGCGCTGCTGGTCTCCGAGCCGGCGCAGAAGGCCAGCGTTGCCGAGCGTACCAACAACGCTCTGGGCCGTTTCGAGGAGTTCTGGAAGCGCTATGAGGCGTTTGTCACGCCGGGTGAAGAGCGCCGCCTTGCAGATGCCACCCTGGCCGCCTGGCGCGCCTACCGCTCGCATGATGCGAGGTTTGCTACCCTGGTGAACACGGACCGAGATGGCGGCACGCGGCTCTGGAACGAGGAGCTGCTGCAGGCCTTCACTCTCTTTCGGGAAACGTCTGCTGCCGTGCTGGACTACAATCGGCGCATGGGCTCTGCGGCAGCCGACCAGGCTGAGGCAACCTTTGGCCGTGCAATATGGATGATCGGCTTCGCCACCCTCTTCGCTGCCGCCATGGTCCTGGTCTCGGTGCTGTGGCTGAACGCCGCCATCGTCAAGCGGGTGGTGCAGGTCGCCGGCGCCATGCGCCAGCTGGCACGGCATGACTATGGCTTTGCGCTGCCGGCAGGGGGCGCGGATGAGATCGGCGACATGACCCGGGCGGTGGGGGAGTGCCGCGCGGGGCTGCAGGAGGCCGACCGGCTGGCGGCGGAGCAGGTGCGGCAGCAGGAGGTGCAGGTGCAGCGTGCGGCGCGGCTGGAGGCGCTGACGCGCGGGTTTGAGGGTGCGGTGGGGCAGCTGTCCAGCACCCTGGCCTCGGCGGCGACGGAGCTGCAGGCGACCTCGACGGTGATGTCGGGCAGCGCCGGCCAGGCCAGCGCCCAGGCGGGAGCGGTGGCGGTGGCCGCCGAGCAGGCCAGCGGCAACGTGCAGACCGTGGCGGCCGCCGCCGAGGAGCTCTCGGCCTCGGTCTCCGAGATCTCCCGCCAGGTGGCGCAGTCGGCCAAGGTGGCCGGCCGCGCAGCCGACGACGCCCGGCGGACGGACGCCACCGTGCGCGAGCTCGCCGATGGCGCCCAGCGGATCGGCGAGGTGGTGCGGCTGATCAGCGACATCGCCAGCCAAACCAACCTGCTGGCGCTGAACGCCACGATCGAGGCAGCGCGCGCCGGCGATGCCGGCAAGGGCTTTGCCGTGGTCGCCTCCGAGGTCAAGGCGCTGGCCGGGCAGACCGCCAAGGCCACCGAGGAGATCTCGGTCCAGGTCGGTCAGATCCAGACCGCCACCCGCGACGCGGTGGCCGCCATCCAGGGCATCGCCAGCACCATCGGCGAGGTCAACCAGATCGCCGGCGCCATCGCCGCCGCCGTCGAGGAGCAGGGCTCGGCCACCCAGGAGATCGCCCGCAACGTCCAGCAGGCCGCCGCCGGCACCCAGGAGGTGTCAGTTAGCGTGCAGCAGGTGAGCAATGGAGCGGTTGAGAGCAGCGCGGCTCTAGTAGATGTTCGTGCTGCCGCTGAGGGGATCTCTCAGCAGGGCAACACACTACAAGCTGAACTAACCGGCCTTCTTCAGCGACTAAGGGCAGCTTGAGGGGAATTGTTGCGAGCTGGACGGAAGCGGATAGGCGGCTCCCTTGCGGTGAAAGACCATTGCGCCTTCTTGCAACCTAAACGGGTTCATGAAACGCAATGAGCTGATGTGAGTTGTATGACGTGAGGTCATATGGTCTCACCTCGATAAGGCCCGCAATAGCGCCCGCCCCTTGCCATCAGGGGGCGGGCGTTTTTCATACCGGCAGGCCGATTGCGGCAGCGCCGGCTCGCTTGCGGTAAGGGTGGTTTATCGCAGGTGACGTGCCTAGGTCGTCTATGGTGGTCTTGGCTGATGATGTGCACTCTTCGCACCGCAAATGGTGGAAACGAGGAATGCAGGGAACGGCCAAGCCAACAGCAGAAGTCGCGCGGAACATGCTGGAGCTTGCGAACCGTGGGATCGCAGCACTGCAGAATAGCCCTTCCGGTCCCTGGATAGCTCTGTGGGCTGGGACGGTAACGCTGCTCCGTACCGTAGGCCACGCTCTAGTAGTAGATGCTAAGCGAGACCCCCGGCTATCTGTTGCTCAACAAGAGTGGTGGATCAAAGTCCAAGGCCACAAAAGCAACCCTGGTGAAAATTTCAAAATATTCTGGCATTTTATAGACAAAGATAAAAATAACTTACTGCATGACGCAATTATAAACGCCTCTCAAAGCGTCACAATATATCCCGAACCTAGGGGAGCTATATATGATTTCAAAATGATTAGTGGCCCGTACAGCGGGTACGACAGCACCAAGCTAGTTAAACAAGCAGCTACCTGGTGGGTGGAGCAGATCGCCGAGATTGAGCGCAACGCTGTATAATCAGCGCTCAACCATTGCCCAAGCCCGCATTGCCGCCCCGCACATGGACAGTGGCAGGGTCCGCCCCCATTGCCCATGATGGGGAAAGGGCAGTGTGTCGGCGTCGCGGCCGGAGCGGCGGCACGGCGCATAGACCCGGCCGCCCACAGAGGTGGCGGTGATCCACTCAAAGCCTACCGGTAGTAGGGTCCGCGCCGCGGCCTTGTCAGTCGTGTAGAACGGCGCCGGGCCAGTACGCCCTATCGCCTGATGGATGGTCTCGTCCGCAATGCGGCTGCCGGCTTTGACCACAGCCAGCCGGTCGGCGATGCGGATCAGGCGGTCAAAGCTCGTCACCGCTTCGCCTTAGGCACCGCTCGCATGTAGCGGGGCAACCGCCTCTCATCGACCCACAGGTCGACCAGCGGCGTGATAGTCCCGGCCACGCCGAAGCTGTGGCTGTGGAGCGGGTGCTCGGGCATCCGCAGCCGGCAGACATGGCCACCCTTCTGGCAGTCGATGACAGCGCTGCGGTAGGCATAGGATGGGCCACCGAGCGGGCCCTCGGCGGCGGTCTCGACGAGCCGGGGACGCTCGGGCTCGGGCGGGATCAGTGGATCACTCATCCGATCAGCTTCCGCCACCAGGGCCGCCGGGCATCGGCTTCAAGCCGGCCGGCGCGCTCCTCCGCTTTCTGGGCGCGCTCGCGGAGCCCGTTCGCCTCCGCCGTCGCCACGGCCGCACGGGTGCGCTCCGTTGCCAGTTCGGCCTGCGCGGTCTCGGCCTTCGCCGTGGCTGCGGTCAGGTCTGCTCGCATCCGCACCTCCTGGTCAGATGCGGCTTCCCGGACCCTCGTGATCTCCTCCTGCATCCGCGCCAGCTCAGCCGCATGTGCCTCGGCCAGGCGTTGGATCTCCGCCGTATGTGCGGCCGCAGCGGCATCCGCCATGGTTTGCAGCGTATCCGCCAGCTTCTGCAGGCTGGCCGCATCGGCTTCCGCCAGAGCCGCCAGCGGCGTTTCGAGTGGCGTAAGCTGGCGGTGGCGCCTGTTCAGGCTGCGGTTCCGCTCGATCGCCTCCAGGGTCAGGCCGATCACCCACCGGCCGGTGTTGTCCTTATGGCCCGCGTCTCGCAACAAATCCCTCAGAGGACCCTTGCCCTCGAGGCCGCGGCGGATTGTGTCGTCTGAGACGCCCAGCCTCTCAGCCGCCTCCAGAACCGTTATATTCACCCGTTCCGCCATGCGCCCCCACGCCGCTGGCATACGCCACCCAAAACGCCGCATTCCCTCCGCCAGCATGCGCCAGCGGATGCATAATTATATAGAGTGCGCTGCGAAGGCCAGCGGATGCTAGCGGAAGGCTGCGGAACATGTGATTTCTGCAAAGGCTAAACGTGTGTATAGTGTAGTTATACAACGGCCGCAGGCAGTCAGGTCACCCCATGAAGCCCATTGTCGCCTACCTCCGGGTTAGCACCGCGCAGCAGGGCAAGAGCGGCTTGGGCATCGAGGCCCAGCGGGAGGCGATCGCCCGCTTCGCCGAGGCGGAGGGCTATACCCTGGCCGGGGAGTTCACGGAGGTGGAGACCGGCAAGGGGGCCGACGCCCTGGACCGCCGCCCGCAGCTCGCCGCGGCGCTGGCGCTGGCCCGGAAGGCGAAATGCCCGGTGATCGTCGCCAAGCTCGACCGGCTTTCCCGCGATGTGGCTTTCATCTCGGGTCTGATGGCGCAGCGGGTGCCGTTTGTGGTCGCCGAGTTGGGCGCCGACGTCGATCCGTTCATGATGCACATCTATGCGGCGCTGGCGGAGAAGGAGCGGCGGCTGATCTCCGAGCGGACCCGGGCGGCGCTGGCCCAGAAGAAGGCGCAGGGGGCACTTCTGGGCAACCGGACCAACCTCGCTGCGGCGCAGGAGAAGGGGGCGGCGAGCACTCGCGCGGCGGCCGAAGCCTTCGCCAGCAACACCTTGCCCATCATCCGCCAGATCGAGGCCAGTGGGGTCAGCAGCTACTGCGGCATCGCCGAGGCGCTGAACGCCCGCGGGGTCCGTACCGCGCGCGGCGGCGACTGGCACGCAAGCACCGTGCGGAACATGCTGCTGCGGCAGGAGCTGGCATGACGGCGAGAGGCAGCAAGGGCGCCCCCGGCGCACAGAATTCGCCAGAGATCGACGCGCAGCACCAACTCGATTTATTCGTCGCCTTTGTCGGTGACGTGCCGCTGCGCGATGACCGGGAAGGCATGTCCGTCCCGCTGGTAAGTTTGTCGAAGGGCAAACGTACCCAGCCAATCGAGTGGCGCAGTTCGAACGGCGAGCGGTTCGTGAACGTCACTGCCAATGCCACCCACGGCATGGCCACGATCTGGGACATGGACGTGCTGATCTGGGCCGTGTCGCAGATCAACACGGCGATCAATGCCGGGCGGGAGGTGTCGCCTGTGCTGCGCTTCCAACCCCATGACATGCTGAAAGCTATCGGCCGCGATACCGGTGGCACGTCCTATGGCGAAATGGAGGAGGCCCTGCGGCGGCTCGCCGGAACGCTGGTGGAAACAAACATCCGGTCTGTTAGCCGGCGCCGCGTCGAGATGTTCCATCTGCTGGAGCACTGGGCGCACGACACCGATCCCGTGACCGGACGCAGCAGGGGCATGACGCTGACGTTGCCCGGTTGGATTTACAACGGGGTGGTGCAGCACCGCGACGTGCTGGCCATCTCGCCGCACTACTTCAACCTGACGAGCGGGATCGCCCGCTGGCTCTATCGCCTGGCCCGGCGCCATGCGGGCAGGCAGCCAGCGGGTTGGCGCTTCACTATGCGCACTCTGCATGCACGGTCGGGCTCGCCCCAACCCCTCAGCCAGTTCGCCAAAGACGTGAGGCGGGTGGTCGCTGGGCAAGGCGTGCCGGAATACCGCCTGGACCTGCTGCGCGGGCAGACGGGAGAGGAGGTGGTTGCCATGGTCCGCGACCCAGCAAAAGCCGAATTGCCGCAGCGCCGCGACCTCGCCCGAACCCTGGCGCCGCCGGCTGAATGTTCTGGGGATGAACACGGGGGATCACCACCAGCCGGGCACGGGGGATCACCACCAAAGGCACGGGGGATCACCACCAGAAAACGGGCGCAAACCTCTGATAAAAAAGGGTGATCCGGGAGCTTAACTGTTTAACTCCTACTACGTAGGAGTTCTTTTTAACGATTTCGGGCTGTGGACAACTTCCAGCGCGCAGCCCCCCTCGCCCCGGCACCAGAACGCCCGCTAGGGCCGCTTACGGCTCGACAGGGGGAGCAAGGCCCCCGGAGCCTCTACGGCGCCTCCAGCCGCGCCGGAGTGGCCGGAAGTCCATGCCCAGCATCGGCCGGGCTGAGGGGTCACAAGGTTGCTCGGGGAGGAGGCCGGCGACGCATGCGCTGGTCCTGCTGAAAATACGGTTTTGAATGACCCTCCCAGCTAATCCACCTAATCGACGAGGGGCGCGCGGCGCCTCCGCCCAACCGCGCAACGGCCCGCTAGCTTCCGTGCCAGCCCGCCATACAATCCGAGGCGGCAGGGCGGGGTAGGCCCCCCTCGTGCCGGGCACCTCCGCCTCGGCCGCCCTGCCACTTTGCGGCGGAGCGTGCGGAGGGCGCGATGGCAGATGACGACGGGCACGAGGTCCGCTGGAACGCACTATTTGATCCGGAAGCAGCCCGGCGGGCATTTGCTCTTGAGCGTGCCATGCCAAGTCAGAGGGACTGCCCGAACGATGCGCTGCGTATAGCCATCGGTGCGTTGGTGCTTGAACGCGGTCGTGCTGGCGCGTCGGCGTACTTGCACGAACTGGCCAACAAGGTACGGCGGACCAGGCCGGTCATGAACGTGCTTTTCAACCCGAAATTTCTGCCCAAGGAGCTCAGGCCACGGCGAGGCCACCCCCCGTTGCGTGACATACGGCAGCAAGCATTGCTGTTCCTGAAGGAAGAAGAGGAGCAAGGGGAAGGTGAGCCGAAGCTTACCTTCAGAGGGTTCGGCCGCCGCGTCGCGGAAGAGGCAAAGCGCCGCGGATATCCGCCGCCGTACAAGAGCCTCGCTGGCTATGCGGCCGCGCTCGGGCAGGAGGTGAAGAAGATCCGAGCCGAGCGAACCGACGGGGGAAGAACCTAAATTTAATCGGCCCGCCGGAACGCCGATTTGTCTGTTACTGCAAGCCGCCTCCGCTCCGGATAACTGAATGGCCGTCCGCCACGCCCCGCAACGGGGGCCTGGCATACGGAGGCCGCATGACGACCAAATCCCGTCTGCTCAGCACCACCGCCGCACCGCCCGCGCCGCCGCCGCCGCCGCCGGCACCGCCTACGCCGGATCTTTCGCAGCTACCGGTGAACGTCGATCGCAAGACCGCTGCGGATCTGGTGACCCACTACTTCTTCCAGATCTCGCCCCGCACGCTGGAGCGCTGGCCTGTCCCGGCCGTGGTCGTGAACGGCAAGGCCATGAGCCCGACCGCCGCCATCCTGGCGCACGCGCAATTGGTGATGGAGGCCGCGCAGGCACGCGGCAGCCGCTCCACCGAGCGCGCAGCCTAATCGCAACTCGATCAGAACCCGGCACGGCGCTGATCAAGTTGCGGAAGGCAGTACTTAGGCTGGGAAGCCTGTATTTTATGCCATTCCTGCACGAATTCCAGCGTCGCGCCCTCGAAAAGGGTGCCCCATGTCCACGACCACACAAACCCGCCCCGGCCTCGTCCTCATCAGCTGCAAACTCCGGGTGCAGAATTCGCTGCGCTGCTTCGCCGGCGTGCGGCTGCCGAACGGCCTCGCCATCCACGACATCGCCGTCCACACCAGCAACGGCAAAAGCTGGGTGAACCTGCCGTCCAAGCCGATGGTTGACCGCGACGGCCAGGTGATGCGCGACCCAACCACGGGGAAGCCCAAGTACACCCCAATCCTCGAATGGCCCGACCGGGCGACGGCCGACCGCTTCTCCGTGGCCGTGATCGACGCCATCGAGGCGCAGCATCCCGGCGCGGTGCGGTCATGAGCGCCGTGCAGCAGGGCGCCCGCCTCGTCCTGATGGAGAGCCTGCGCGACGAGCTCGGCGAGCCCCGCATTGCAATCCTTCCGCCAGGTCCCCGCGCCGTCCCGGTCGCCTTCACCTCCATGTCGGAGGCGCTGGCCGCGATCCGCAACCTCGGGGGCCGCTCATGAACGCCGAAGCCACACGCCCCGCCCCGACGGACCCCTGGAGCGCGAACGTGCTGCAGGCGCCCGGCGCCCGCCTCTGCAAGATCATCCGCCCCGGCGCGGATCCGGTGCCGGCGCAGCTGCCGCTCCGCTACGACATGCACCCGGCCGCCGTGCGGACGCTGGGCGAGCTGGAGGGCTTGCTGGCCCGCCTCGCCGCGGCAAGGGACTGCTGCATCGTCCGCGCCGCGCCCGCCGATCCGGCGCGCGTGCTGATGGTCCGGCGGCTGCTGCACCACGACCCGGAGACGGGCGAGGTGCCGACGCTGCGGGATGTGCAGCGCGCCCTCGTCGCGCTCGACCTCGACGGCGCGGCGCTGCCGGTCGGCTGCGACCCGCGCGACCTCGCCGCTTGCCATGCCGTGGTCGCCCCGACACTGCCGGCGGAGATGCGCGGCGCCGGATGCGTGGTGCAGGCCACCGGCTCGCACGGGATCAAGCCCGGCATTCGCGTCCGGCTGTGGTTCCTGCTGGATCGCCCGTGCTGGGGCGCCGACCTTGCCGCATGGCTGGCGGAGGTGCCGGGCCTCGACCCGACGTGCTTCCGGCCGGTGCAGGTGATTTTCACCGCGGCGCCGATCTTCGCCGACGGCGCCGTGGACCCGCTGCCCTCGCGCCTGTTGGCGGTGCCGGGGCCGGCGGCGGCGCCACCGTCCCTGGAGAAGTACCGGCGCCCTCCACCTCCACCGCCCGGTGCGGTGATGCGCCGATGGGGCAATGGCGGGCAGGAGAAGACCGTTGCGCGCTTCGCGGCGCTGCTGCGGACTGTGGCCGGCGCAGCCGAAGGCACCCGCCACTGCACCCTGTATTGGGCCGCTTGCCGGGCGGGTGAGTTGGTGATGGCGGGCGAGTTGGTGCGGGCAGCTGCCGCCGATGCGCTGGCGGATGCGGCCATGCAAGGCGGCGGCAAGGACGCGGTGAACGCCCGCAAGACGGCATCCGCCGGCATCGCGCGCGGCATGGTGGAGTGCGCTTGATGGACAGCGCCTTCGACGCTGCCGCCAGCGCAGCCCTCACTCCGCGCGACAAGCGCCCGCTCCACCGTGATGTGGAGCCGCCGACCCCGTTCCCCATGCAGGCTCTGGGGCCGCTCCAGGCCGCCGCCGAGGGGCTGCAGGATCGCGTGCAGAGCCCAGCCGCCCTCTGCGCACAATCGGTCCTGGCCGCCGCCACGCTGGCCGCGCAGCCGCATGCCGACGTGGTGCTGCCGTCCGGCAGGCCGCACCCGCTGTCCCAGCTGTTCCTGACGGTGGCAGTCAGCGGCGAGCGCAAAACCTCGGCCGATCGCATTGCGCTGGCCGAAGTGTACCGAACGGAAGCCGAATGGCGCGACGCCTACGCCGCCAGTCTTGATGCCTTCAAGCGCGACCACGCCGCCTGGAAGGAGGCGACCGAGAACGCGAAGAAGAAGGGCAGGGAGGCCAAGGGTGCGCAGGATGGTGGTCGGGCTGAAATCCGCGCCGCCCTCGCCGGGGTCGGCACCGAGCCGCGCGAGCCGCCGCACCCCATGATGATCGTGTCCGATCCGACGCCCGACGGCCTCGTGCAGCACCTCCAGCAGTGCCGGCCCTCGGCCGGCTTGTTCACCTCGGAGGGCGGTGGGTTCATCGGCGGCCATGCCATGAACGACGACAACCGGATGCGCACCGGAGCCCTGCTCAACGCCGTTTGGGACGGCGAGCCGATCCGGCAGCAGCGGGTAATGCGCGGCCTGGTGTTCCTGCCCGGGCGGCGGGTGACGATGCACCTGATGGCGCAGCCGGCGGCGGCGGCGCGCCTGCTCGGCGACGAGATGCTCGACGATCTCGGCCTGCTCGCCCGCTGCCTGGTGGTCGAGCCCGAGAGCACCATCGGCACCCGGGCATTCCGCGAAACAACGGAAACCGCCCGCCTCGCGCTGGATGCGTATCACGGCCGGATCGGGGAGCTGCTGCGGCGGGCTCCGCCGACGCATCCCGACGACGACCGCACCCTCACACCCCGACCACTGCCTCTTGCGCCCGCTGCCCGGGCCGCATGGATCAACTTCCACGACCATGTGGAATACGATCTCGCGGACGGCGGGGCGCTGCGGCCGGTGCGGGCTTTCGGCGCCAAGCTGGCGGAGCATGCGGGGCGCCTGGCCGGGGTGCTGACGCTGTTCAATGACCCGGACGCGCACGAGGTGCCGGCAGCGATGATGGCGTGCGGCATCGCCCTGGCGCAGCACTATGCAAAGGAGGCGCTGCGGCTACAGGGCGCCGCGTCGATCGCGCCCGATCTGGTCTTGGCGCAGCGGCTGTTGGCGTGGTGGCAGGCCCGCCCGGATCCTCAGTGTCACCTGGCGATGATCTACCAGAAGGGGCTCAACGCCATCCGTACGGCGGAGCAGGCGCGGCGGATCGTCGGCATTCTCCAGGAACACGGGTTCGTCACGCCGTTGCCCCCCGGCGTCGAGATCGACGGTAAGGCGCGCCGCGAAGCGTGGATCTTGGTGCCATGAGCGGCGGCGCCCTTTCCTTTGATCCCTGGGCGGCCATCGCCGCGGCCGAGGGCCGCGCCCTGGGGCTGGCTGGGTTAGGTGATTTAGGTGGATTAGGTGGGGGGTGCATTCCAAAGGCGGTTCTCGCGCCCCTGCCATCGCCCGGATTAGCCGAATTAGCCGGATTAGGCGGGGGGGTCATCCAAGAGCCGATTTCTGCACCGGACCCCGCCCGCCCCCTCGTCGACCACGACGCTGCCGAGGCCGAGGCGATGGCGGCCTTCTATGCCGCGCCAGCCCTGGGCCTGGTCGGGTCGACCTACTGCTTCCCCTGCGGCGCGGCGGTGCCGAGCGGAGAGCGCGTGTGGTCCAACGCGCGAGGTTGGTGCTGCGCGGCGTGCAGCCCTTGTCATGGCGACCAGGCGCCGAAGGTGGTCCGATGAACTCGCCGCTCCCAGATCCGGCTGTCGACGCCCTCGAGGCGGCCAGCGAGGACGACCGCCTCTGGTTTGAGGCGCATCCGCACCGCCAGCACCGCATCCGCCCCTACAAGCCGGGCGAAGGTCTGCCCGGGCATCCCGACCCCGCGCCACTCCCGGGCCACGGCCTGTTCGTCGCCGTGCGGCAGGTGCAGCCCGGGATGCGGGTGCGGCTTTCCTTCTATGCCGAGGGCGAGCCGGCGACAGGCGAGTACGCCGCATCGCGTCGCGTCACTCTGCTACTCCGACGGGGGCAGCGGTGATGAGGGAGGGGTGATGCTCGACCAGCCCGAGCCAAACGCGCGCACGCGTACGCGCGCTCACGAAGCAGCCGCCATGCCAATCCCGCGGGTGGTGGCGGTGCGAGTGCCGGCGATCGACCGGCGGACGCCGTTCGTGGAGATCGAGGTGGAAATCGGCCCGGTCGCGGTGGTGGTGGGCGTGGCGCACACCCGACGCGGCTGGCTCGAGCTCCGGATCCCGCAGGCGTTTGCAGGCGGCCCGGCGATTACTGTGAGCCCGGCGATTTGGGGCGAGGTGGAGCAACTGGCGCTGACCACCGCCACCACCGACCCCGCCGCCAAGCGCCACCTGATGAACCATCGCTATCAGCGGAACGCCCGTAGCAGCACGTCCGCGCCGAGGGAGATCTCGCTATGACCACCTGGACGCCCCGCGCCGTCTCCGTCCGGGTGCCGGCCGGCGAGCGGCGCAATCCGATCGCCATGGTGCGCCTGAAGCTGGGACCGCTGATGCTCGAGCTCGGCGTGTCGCGGCTAAAGAAGACCGGGCTGATGGTGCGGCTGCCGATGGGCGAGGGCGGGGTGCCGGCGGTCGAGGCGGATGCGCCGACCTGGGCTGCGATCCAGCAGGCGGCCATCGGCGCGGTGGCGGCGGACCCGGTTGCCCGCGAGCACCTGCTCGGGCCGGAGATGAAGAAGCTGGGCTTGGCGCGGTGATGCCCTTGGACAGCCCGGCCGAGCACCTGGACGAGGCACTGAATGCCCTCTCCGCCGCCGGCTATGCACATGGCTTGCGAGTGCTGCAGGGCTGCCGCTTAGGGCCGCAGAAGCAGCGCGACGACCAGGGGCAGTCTCCCGGCACCAACAGCATGACGATGCCGCCGCTCGGCGGTGGCGGATGGAGTGGTGAGCCAGCACGCCGCGCATGGTTCGGGCCAATCGGCGCCGCGCTGCATTGTCTGGGGTCGAGGCGCTCCGGCGGCGGCAATCGGGGGGATCAAGCCGCCGGAGCTTCAGCCGTCTCAGTCGGGGAGAATTAGGACCGATTGCCTGCAACCATAGTTATACACAGATTTATTCTGCCTGAACCATAAAACGTCTTGCGAATAAGAACAAATCCCTCCCAGGTTGGGGTGGCACAACATGGGATCATGTGCCGCCAGTGGAGATCGGCAGCGCATATCATTCGGACATCGATCTGCACTGCTTTGTAGAACATGCACTCGGGAGAAAGACCAAATGACCGTCGGTACGCAGAATGCGGACACCTTACAAAACCTGGCGGATGGATTTGCTTACGGTCTTGATGACAACGATATTATTTCTTTCGATGCATCGGCTGCCTCTGTATACGCCGACGGCGGTCGCGGAAATGATGTAGTTTACGGATCAGGCAATAATGATGTGCTCTTGGGAGGAGAAGGCGACGACATTATCCGCCTAATATCACCCACCGAGATCTCTCCTGGCGTCTTTGTCCCCGAAATCGCGGGGGGGTTTGCGGATGGGGGTCGAGGTACAGACCAAATCAATGGCACTTCTTTCGCTGACACTATTCTTGGCGGCGAGGGAAATGACGACATACGCAGTTATATTGGCGACGATATTATTTACGGAGGCAATGGACTAGATCTTATCTTGGGGGAAAGCGGGACTGATCAGATCTATGGAGATGCCGGGAACGATACCATCTTTGGTAATGACGATGGCGACATATTAGACGGCGTGAGCGGAGATGATCAAATCGATGGGGGTGCTGGTAACGATTTTATCTCCGGTGATGGTGGAAACGACTTGTTAAACGGTGGGGAAGATGTGGATACCCTCTACGGTAAAGAAGGTAATGACACTCTTATCGGTAATGCAGGCAACGACGTCATGTACGGTGGCGTTGGCAATGACCTTTATGAGGTAACCGAGATTGGCGACACCCTCGCTGAGGAAGGCTCAGACTTTGGCGGCGGCGGCTTCGACGTCGTTTATAGCTCCGTGAACTTCGCACTGTCATTTGGCGTTGAGCAACTTATTCTCACCGGCTCTGCCTCGTATGGCTACGGCTCAGCCTCGGACAATGTCTTAGTTGGCAACGACCTCGACAACGTCCTGGAGGGCGCTGCTGGTTACGACTACCTAACTGGCGGAGCTGGTGCCGATCGCTTTGTCTCCCGGGATAACTTCGGCGTTGATATCGTCACCGACTTTGCGGCTGGGGTGTCGGGCACTGACACCATCTTCCTTACAAGTGCCCGTTTCGCCTCGGGTTTCGCCACTGTCCTCGCGCAGTCTGCCCAGGTCGGCCTCGACACGTGGATTGGGGACGGCCTCGGCAATACCATTGTCTTGACAAACGTTGCCCGCGGCCAGCTCGCTGCGGATGACTTCGCCTTTATCTGACCCTGTCTGTATTGTGGCGTTGTTCGGCGCCGGTGCCACGAGAGGTCGCCCAGCAAACTTGGGCGGCTTCAGCCCGGCGCCAGCTACTGGTTAAGCATTTATCTATGTTAGAAATGCCGGCGCTCGGGCCGTGTCGCCTCCGAGGCCGCCGGCATACCCAGTAGTCATGTCGGTTTGGTCTTTAAAGCGCCAAGCATGCATTGCCCATCTCTGATGCGGTCACTCTTCGGCGAAGATTAGGCGCTCTATGCAACCATCTTCGGCGAACTGCGCCGTCGGTCTGGAAACTTACCCAAGACGCCCTGGCCGCGATCGGCGCAGCGATTGGCATGCCGACGGCTGAGGCGACCAAGTTGATGACGGGGAAACAGTGGCGGGCAGGCGACGTGGCGTTGCTTGAGGCTGCGGCCACAAAGGATGGAAAATGAGGCACAAAATTTAACTATTTAGAAACACATTCGATATAATATTATAAAATATGCTTATAAGTTGCGGGATAATTGGGGTCGAAAATGAACGCTTTCAATTCGATTAATGCAACTTCCGAGACACTTCCAAGGAAATCAGAAAAGTTTAGCAACATGAATGTCCGCAACTGGAGTATTGGGAAGAAGTTAGCCTCTTCTTTTGCTTTAGTGGTTGTCATAACCATTTCAGTGAATGCGGTGACTTGGTCAACACTCAGTTCGATCGAGCAAACTGCAGATCAAACTGACCATACTCATAAGGTGCTTGCTGAACTTAACAGCGCCATGGCAGCGATGGTCGACCAAGAAACCGGCCTTCGCGGCTATTTGCTCTCGGAGAATGACCAAGGGTTTCTTGCTCCCTTCCAAACCGGTCGGGATAGTTATACCCGGCACTTCAATGAGGTTCGGCGTCTAACCTCCGATAATCCGGCACAGCAGAGCCGGCTGGCCGACCTAGATCGCTCTGCACAGGCTTGGCGTGAGGGACACGCCAATCGAGCAATCGCCATGATGGTGCACCCTGAAATGCGCACCCAAGCCCGACACATGGAACTGAGTGGTGGCGGCAAGGCCAGCATGGATGGCCTTCGTGCTAAATTGGCGGAGATTGCAGGCGAGGAGCAGCGCCTAATGTCCCTTCGCAGCACAGCACAGGCATCGGCCTTCGAAATGGGCCGGGTGGTGAACTTGGTAGGTGGTACGCTGGCGGTGCTGTCGGCTGCCGTACTGGCCCTGGTGTTGGCACGCGGCATTGCCAGTCCAGTACGTGCCCTGACCGGATGCATGGGGCGCATCGCGGGAGGAGATTTGCGGGTCGAGATCCCTTGCCAAGGGCGTGGCGATGAACTGGGCCACATGGCCAAAACAGTGCTTAATTTCCGTGACAGCTTGGAAGAAGCAGAACTCCTGCGCGCCCAGCAAGCTGAGGCTGAAGTTCTAGCAGGTCAGGAAAAGCGGCAAGCAACTCAGCAGTTTGCAAACAACGTTGAGCAGGCGCTTGGTAGTGTAGTGCAGGCATTGTCTGGAGCTGCGGCCAAGCTGATTTCCTCCACACAGAGCCTGTCCGATTTGGCCGATATCACCCAAACACAAGCAGGCTCTGCAGCAGCCGGTGCTACCCAGGCCAGCGGCAATGTGCAGACGGTGGCAGCCGCCGCCGAGGAGCTCTCGGCCTCGGTCTCCGAGATCTCCCGCCAGGTGGCGCAGTCGGCC
>NZ_JROR01000033.1 GCF_000802185.1 Belnapia sp. F-4-1
GCATTAGCGTTGCGGCGGCGACCTCATCGCAGAACCTCTCGATGCGCCGCTCCTCAGCACTCAGACCTGGCTCGACGCTGGCCCCATTCGAAATGGCGCTCTCGCCGAGCAGGATGTGCACCAGCTCGTGCAGCAGCGTGAAGGCCTTGCCGCCCTGGCTGTAGTCCTTGCCGTTGACGACGATCACCGGCAGCTCGGGCTTGGCGATGGCGAAGCCGCGCATTTCAGCCAGCTCGACGCTGCGATGCGGGCCGCTGACGACGAATACCAGGATGTCGCGCTCTTCCAGGCGGCGACGCCAGAAATCAAAGGCTCGATCCTGCCTAGCCCATTGCTTCTGGTCGTCGTCGCTCACCTCAAGAAACTCGCGGATGCGCCGGCCGACCACCTCCGGGTCGTCTTTCAAGCTCGCCTTCAGGCCGAAGGGTTGGGGTGTGCCGTTGAGATCCTCAAACAGCTCAAGGGCCAGCTCGCGCCGTTCGTAGGCCGAGCGGATCTGATAGGCGAGGTAGGCCGAAAGCGTCTCGTCCGGGTGCACCTTGTCCACGTCGGGCAGCCGGCGGAAGTCGCGCAGTGGCGCAAAATCCATCGGTGGCTCCGGCAGGTAGAATACTGCCAGCGGGAACTGATACTTGCCGGCCAGGTTGCGGAGCTGGCCAAGCGTCGGCGCATCCTCGCCGGCCTCCCAGGCCTTCAGCCGCTCGACGGTGACGTTGGCGGCCTTCGCAGCGTCCTCCAGCTTTACCTTTGCCCGGCCACGCGCCCAGCGCAGCAGCTCGGGTTTGACGTGCGCTTTGATGACGGTCATCGCAGACCTGCCTGTTGCAGGCAGCCGCCAACCGCTGCCTCTGCCATCGGGAGCAGAGGCTCGATGGGAAGTGGCGCTTCCTCCTTGGTTATGTGGGCTAGCTGAACGACCATTCTGTGAGTGTGGGATAGTAGGTTACGGAAGTCGAGACTCAACAAATTCAAAGCACTAACAGCATAAATATAGTCTATTTTGGTGAATTTTTGGAGACAAAACATCGCCTAAAGGGTGATTCGTTCCACCTCATCGAGCGAAATCTGCTCGCCGCGCCGGTCGTAGAGCTTGGTGGTGCGCGCGCTGGCATGTCCCGCCATCTGCTGCGCGTGCTCCAGCAGCCCGCCATTCTCCAGGTAAGCCGTGATCCCACGCGCCCGCCAGCTATGACAACCGATCTTGGTGGCGACACCTGCTGCCTCCGCGCGCCGCTGGATCATGCGGTACACGTCGGGCTGGCTCATGGCCTGACTGTTCAGTCGGCCGGTGCGACCCTCAGCCGTACGGAAGAGGGGACTGCGCCGGTCCTGAGCGATGCCAGCCGCCTCAATGTAGGCGTCCAGGTACTCCTGCAGGCTGTGGTGACAGGGCATCTCGTGGTGCTTGCCGCCCTTCTCATGGAGGCGGACCCACCAGCGCTTGCCGATCGGGTAGTAGTCCTCCACCCGCATCGTGAGCGCCGCGCCGACACGGGCAAAAGTGAAAAGCAGGGTGCCGATTAGCGCCCGGTCGCGCAGCCCTACCAGGCTATCGGTCGGGATGCTGGCGAGCAGCGCCTTGGCCTCCTCACGCGTCGGCATCCGCGTCTTGCCCTTGGCGGCGCTGTGCTTCGGGCCGCGTACCGCCGAGGCCGGATTGTGCGGCACCACCTGGCCGACCACCAACCAGTCAAACAGCATACGGATGGCGGCGAGCTGCTGCTTCACGCTCGGCGCCGACAGCTCGCGGCCGATCTGCTCGACGTAGGTGGCGATGTGCACCGGCTGGATGGCGGGCAGGGCCAGGCCGTGCTGCTCGCACCAGCCGAAGAAGGCAGACGCCGCGCGGGCGTAGGCGGCGCGGGTGTTCGGATTCCTGATCTGCGCCGTGAAGAACTCGATGTAGCGGGTCGCTGCTCGCTCGCCCTCGGCCATCATGAGGGAGGGGACTGGAAGCGTAGAGAGCGAGGGCGACGGCGAGTTGGCCGCGAATGACGATGGTATTGGCAACCCGCTCATACGCCAGCTCCTTCGATTGGGAAGCTTTCAGGGCCTAGGTTCGTACCCTCAGGAGGCATTGCATGATACCGCCTGATGTCGCGGCGCATTGCGTTAAAGAGGTTGCGGTACTTCCGCTCTAGGCTATCCGCATCTTCCTTGGTGCGAATTCCGGCCGTGAGTGCATTGGCCGCTTCGATCACGTCATCAGGCCCAATCAGCCAAACCTTGCGGATGGCCCGGAGGAATTCAGGGCGGTCGGTGGCTTTGCCGCTTTCGTGCAAACTGTCGATCAATCTCGCAACATCGAGATAGATGTCCCGCCGAGACTCGTACTCCGCCCAGGCTTTCTGTGCCAAAGCGAGGTCCTTGTCGGCCCGCAGCTTCCGTTCCGCAACTATGGAAGTGACAACGATGTTGGCCAGCACGGTGACAATGCCGACTGCCAAAGAAACCGCTCCGGCGACGATGGCTGCAGCAACTGGTGGCTGACTTAGGTCCATGTTAGCTCTTTAAGTATGATAAAGGACGTTATCATGCATAAATTGGATGCGCAATGACAATACGCGACAAACATTTCGGTATAGGAAGGAAAGGCTGCTTAGGTGACGTAATCCGCCGCTGCGTCGCTCTCGTACAAAGCCTTTGCCGTCTGCGCTGAGAGTACAGCAGTGCGGACGGAAGCCTCCGTTAAGTCGAGGGTGCGGAACTTGCTCCCGATCTTCGCAACTACCTCGATGCGGCGGTAGATGCCGGGGTGCTTCTCAGCGTAGCGGGCCAGCCCCTTCATGCGGGGCAGCGCATCGCCGAACTGGATGCCGTGCGGGTCAACGATGTCCACGGCCACGCCACCATCAGGGCGGCGGGCGAAGAAGATAAAGTCAGGACGCACGATCTTCAGCTCGTCCCCTTCCTCGTAGGTCACACCCAGCGAATCCTGACTGGCGCGCGCCGGGTTGCGATACCAGGCAAGGGTGCCCGGCCGCTTCAGCTCGGCCAGCACCACTGGCTCCTCCCAGGACGAATTGAAGCTCTCGGGGAACAGGCCGTCGTTGCCGCAGAGCATATGCTTCTCGAAGCAGGGCAGAAAGGTCTCCGTGCCATCCGCCTCGCGAGCCGTGGTCGGCTGTAGCCAGGTGTTCGGCCGCGCTAGGTTCCCATCCAGCGGGTCGGCGCTCATCTCTCGGATTTGCTGATACACATCCTGCCGCTCATCAGATAAGCCCTTAATGGCCACTCGGTACTGCGTGAGCCACCGGTTGGCGAGGCGTTCCGCCTCTTCCTCCAGATGGCGCTTGAGGTCGGGGACAAGGCCAAGAGCCGCTACCACGGTGCGAGCCTCAATCAGCGCGTCGTCTGGGTCTTCGTCCTTGGGTGCTTTTGCTGCGAGATGATCGCTGTAAGTCAGTGCCAGATCGGGGCTGACGACGCGCGCCGCCCGCTTGTAGGCATCCTCGATCACCGCGTAGTCAGCCGCCTCCACGAAGGCGTTGAACGACTTCCCAGCGGTTTCTATGTCAGTGACGACCGTCATACCTTCGACCGTCAGGACGCCCTCGCGGGCTCTGGCAATCTCGTCGGCATAGCGCACCTGCGCCGCGTCGAGCACCTTGTGCATCTCGGCATGCGCTTTCTTCCCAGCGTCAGGCAGCAGGTTATCCGCCGCCAGTTCGTGTGCGAGTGCGGTCAGCCGCTTGACCGGGCGAGCCTGCCGCTTGGGCAGACTCTGAGAGGGAAGCGACAGTAGGGCCTGCCAGACTTCCTCGGGCACGTCCGGGTTCGGCTTCATCTCGCGCTGGTTGAGGAGCACGCGGCGGCCCGGCAGCGCCTCGCCACCCTCGCCGCCGGTCATAAGCGCTGTAACCACCGCCTCCACCGACTTCTTATCGAAGTGGGGCAGCAGGCAGTCCACGGCGTTAAGGCGCTCGTTGCCAGGGATGCGCCGGGCCAAGGGGGTACGTACCATCCGCCCCAGAAGCTGAGTAATGTGCGTGCGGTCGGTTGCGGCACGGAAGGAAACCATTACCTCAGCGCGTGGGCAGTCCCAGCCGGTGCTGATGGCATCCTTCGCCACCAGCACACGCACCCACTCTGATTCCTGCACACGCTCCGGCGCGATATACGGGACGCCGTGCCGTCCGAACGCCTCGGTCTTATGCTCGCCAAAGACGTTGGCCACGCAATCCGGTGGCAGTTCGGGCCAGCGCTCGAAGATGGTATCGAGCCACGTGCCGATCTCCCGGTGGTCGGGGGAGTTGGGCACCTGAAGCACCATCAGCGGCAGGACGGTGTTGGCGTCGTCCTGCTGCTTGCCATACTCTGCCCAGGCGTTAGAAATCTCGCGCAGCTTGTCCGTGCCCCGACGCAGTAGCACGGTCGAGAACTCGCCGATGTCGTCGGGTACATCAAGATTGATGGTGTCTTTCAGCAGGCCAGACTCCTGCACCTTCTTTGAATCCACCACCACGTTGGGCAGCGTCGAGCGGTCCTGCATGCCCGCCATTGCCTCATTGAACCGCTGCACCGTTGCGGAGATGCCCCAGACAATGGGGATGCCGGGCACGGAACCGGTGCCGTTGATAAGCTGTCTGACGATGGTCGGGCGGGTGTCGCCCCCCGCCGTGCGCATTCCGCGATGGGCTTCGTCCAGCACAAGGTAGAGTGTCAGGTCGCGGTCTTCGACGGTGTTGCGGATGGTGTCCCAGATAGTGTGCGACCGCAGGTCGGGCATCATGGGAAGCTGCCGTTCGTCCTTTTCGATGGCGGCATCGTCGGGATCATGGCCGCGCACTAGAATACTGTTTCTTGAGAGCTTCTGCGTATTCAAAAAGTAGATTTTGCCAGCCTCGAATTTTTCGCGGGCAAAGGTACTCTCCACCGTTATTAGGTCGGAAATCGTCAGCTGGTCGGAGGCTTCCTGCAAGCGCCAGCGTGATTGCTCGTTCAGTGATGGGTCGTCGCTGAACCAGATGACTACGGCACCAGGATCAGCCGGGAAGTCGTAGTCGTCGTTGCCGTGAAACAGCGCCTCGAACACGGCGGCAGCCATGACGGTCTTGCCCGCGCCCGTGGTGGCGGTGAGCGAGAAAGAATGCCTGTCGCTGTCCTCGTGCCAGCGTCTGCGGGCCTTCCTGAGCCGGTCGAGCACATCTTTAACGGCGTCGTCCTGATAGTCCTTAAGCGTGAACTTCATGCGTTACCGGCCCATCGCGAAGCGGAAGTTGAGGAGGTAAGATTCGTAGAGCCGCACCGGCTCCACAGCGCCGGGTAGGCGTCGGGCCACCGACTGGAAGCGGCGGTCATCGTCAGTGACGATGTAGGCGATGCGGATGCTGCCCTTGGCTTCCACTGCCTTGCAGAACGGGACGGCCTTATCGAGGTCAGTTAGCAGCCCGTAGGTGTCGGCTACCTCCCAGCCAGGTTGGGGCAGCTTATTGATACGCCGCCCTTCACTACCCGCGCGCATCCACAGCAGTGGAGCGACGCGCGCGAAGGCGCGGTTGTGGCTGACGGCCACCGGCGTTTCATATGTCAGCGTGAAGAACTCGGCGTTCTCCTGGAAACCCTCTGCTATTGGGAATTCGTCAGTGAATTTGTAATCACCTTCAATTTTTTTTCCAGCAGGGGTTTTTCCCGTTATCGCTGCAGCAATACGAGGCTTTGTGATGTAATCGCAGATGCCCCATTTTTCCCAGGCAGCATCGCCAGGGCGCAGGTCCGCCTTGCGAAGAGATGCCTGTTCGTCGGCAGCAACCTCGTTATTAGTTACCAATATACACTGGCGCCGCCCGCCATCCTGACGATTTAACCGCATGATGGCATGAGCGGTTGTTCCGGACCCGGAGAAAAAATCGAGAACCACAGCATTGCTGTTTTCAGCAAGGAAGAACTTGAGAGTATCCTCAACTGCATACAGAGATTTTGGAAAAGGAAATTTTCGATCTGGAATGAACAATTCCAGGAGACCTGACCCGTGCTCAGAAGCATTATGAGACGCAATTTTCCATTGAGTGGGGGCTATTCTACTTGCCTCGTCGTCCTTACGGTAAGCGACAAGAGAACCGTCATCAGCTCTTCCTACTAAATTGTAGGTCTCTGATAGTGCTTCTCGGTAGGCTCCGTCTGGAAGATAATTAACGACATAGCCATAGGGTGTAGGACGCCCAAGTCTAATTCTGCCTTGACTGATTCGTTCTTTTAATTCTCCAGCAGAAATCTGCCAGCGTCCTTGAGAACCATTTTTTCTAATTGGTAATATAGCAACCAGCTCTGGTTTTTGAGGCGCCTCGTTTACACCATCGGGGATTGGCTCACCAACCTCAATGATACGGCGGGCTTTCGGGTCTGCATAAATCGGGTAGAACATCGAGGGACGATCTGTCCGCGCGGCTTCCGAGCCTCGGCGCATCATTGATGTCCAGCCAGGCTCTTTTTTTTGCTCTGCTCTTTCGCCATCAGACATCTCGTCCATGGCATCTCCGTTGCTAAATCCGCCACTGACAATAGATGATGGCGACCACTCTGCACTTAGCGGCAAGCGAGCTGGTGCAGCAGTGCCAAACATCACAAAGAAAATGTATTCATCGGCCCGCCGGAAGCCATCAATTACTGAAACGCCTTTAGGATTGATGATAGTTGAAACCATCTGAATCCGGGCTTCTGGAAAACTTTGCTCCAACAAAAGGCCAAGGCGAAGATATTCGCGAGAATCTATTGTTATTATCAGTACGGAACACTCAGCCTTCAGTAGAGATTTTGCAATAAAAAGACGACGCTCCATCATAGCCAACCATTTAGAATGGCGGTAAAGATCATCTCTTTCTACGTAAGAGTTATTGTACTTCCAATCCGTTGCGCCGGAGTTGTAAGGAGGATCAATGTAAATAGCGTCAATCTTTCCACGATGTGTAAAGGTCAACGCTTCCAATGCATGAAAATTCTCAGCATTGATGACGGTGTGAAAAGGCTTAGATTCACCTAGCTCAACCTTCCCAGTGCTCACCAAGCCGGGGTAAATATAATCTCGAAACTCCGCCACTATGGCCAGATCGGCAACAGTTACTGTCTGCTGCTCTGGCTCTACAGCGCCCAGAAGTTCAAGGTGGGCTACCTTGACTTCCTTGCCGGTTTCGAAGCCCACCACGCGCCAAAGTCGCTGGTCTCCTTTCGCCGTTGACCCGCGCGGAGAGAGGATGCGCACCTTGTCGCCTTTGCGGATGGGCCGTCCGGGCAACTCCACGCTTTCAGGTCGGTGTCGCTCGAAATTCAGTCCGAAGGAGCGACGCGAAGAAAGAACTTGGAACTCTCGCTCAAGCTCCTGCCCAAGTGTCAGGTCTTTGGCCTTGGTTGCCGCAATCAGATCTGTGAGCCGAGACAATCGATCCCCTTTCTTCAGGCTTTATGTGCCAGACAGCGCCAAAAGCGTAGGCTGCGTAAGTCTGCATTTAGCTACAAGACCCTGAACTATCGTGCGGCAGCTTTCCGACTTCTTTCTATCGCTGACCAAATCGGCTTTAGCAAGTCGATTAAATATTTCTATATTTTATACTCGTCGCGCTTACGGCCTTGAGCTTCTAGAGCTTTCAGCCACTTTGGTAGCCGGCCTCGCCCGCTCCATTCCTCGCCGTTGGACCCACGGTATTTCGCGGGTAAGGTGCCACTAGGCGCCTTGCGGGCTGCCTTAGCAGCGGGGGAAGATATGCCCGGCAACAGCGCCTGAAGAGTGAGCCCATTCTCCTCGGCCTCGGCCTTCCATTTGGCCAGAAGGTCGGCCTTCGCCTTTTCCTGCTTTTCCGACAGCTTGGCCTCGGCGTCGGCGATCAACTCGCGCAGCTCAGGTACGGTAAGGCGGTCGAGATCGATCCGCTTGGCTGCTGCCGCGTCCTTGTCCGCCATAACAGTCGATTCTCCCTGGTGAGAGGAACCCCGAGTAGCAGAAAATCCCTCACGCTCAGAGGTAGTAGCGCAGCGCGCGCTCAACCTTGCCGTAGGCCTCGATGCAGAGCACCTGCCGCACCTCCTCGTCGTCGCTGTAGGCGGCGGCAGCCCGGAACCACAGACAGGCGCTTTTCAGCTCCTCCCGTTGGCAAAGGTCCTGCAAGGCCCATAGCGGCCCCTCGATGTCCGGCTCACCCGATCCCGTGCCGTAGGCGTAGCTGCGCAGCACGGTCAGGGCGCGGCGCTTCACCTCGTCGCGCTCTTGGCCCTCGGCCGTCTTGAACCACATGCGGCTCGTCTCGTGCCGCCGATAGTCCCATTGTTTCGATCCTCGGAAACTCCGCTCCTCCGCCATAGCGCCTCCTCTTGCTGGTGGAGTATCCAGGATGCGCAATGCGCTGGTGAGGCGAAATCCGGATAGGACGCCAGCCGAACCGCATCCAACTTCTGGTCGAAGGCAAGACAGAGGCCTCATCCTACCCAACGCTACGCCTTGACGTTGTGTTCGAAGTTGCAAAGCAACTTCTAAGTGGACACATCAGAGGCGTTGGGTAGGATAGAGCCGGGCGCACCGACTGAGGGGCAATCATGGCGTGCTACCACCTGACGCTGAAGGTGATGAGCCGGAAGGCTGGCGACGGACACTCCGCGCCGCATGGGGTCGCTTACCGCTCGGGCAACCGGGGCGCGACCATCAGCACCATCACCAAGGTGGGCGGCGTATCGGCCGTGGCCGCTGCCGCCTACCGCTCGGGCCAAGCTATCGAGGATGAGCGTCAGGGCCAGACCTACGATTATCGAAACAAAGAGGCGATCCTGCACACCGAGATCGTGCTGCCGGCCGGCCCAGTGCCGGCCTGGGCGATGGATCGCAACGAGCTGTGGAACCAGGTCGAGAAAGCAGAGAAACGCAAGGACGCTGTAGTGGCGCGCGAGGTCGAGGTGATGCTGCCGCGCGAGCTCGACTTGGCCGATCAGGTGAAACTGGTGCGGCGCTTCATCGCCGAGCATTTCACGGCCAAGGGCCTGGTGGCCGATTTCGGCATCCACCGGCCGACCGCCAGTGACGGCCTGCCGCATCCCCACTGCCACATCATGATCACGCCGCGCGCCCTCGGCCCGGACGGCTTTGCTGCGAAGAAGGACACGACCTTCTGGTGGGAGGGCCAGCGCGACAAGAGCAAGGGCGAACTGGGTGCGCTGCGTGAGGCATGGGCGGCGCTGCAGAACGAGGCCCTGGACGAAGCAGGATCGGCGGCGCGGGTGGATCACCGCACGCTCGTAGCACAGCGTGAGACCGCCCTTGAGATGGCTCAGGAGGCACGTGAGGCAGGCCGCCCGACAGAAGCGCTGGATTACCAGCGCCAGGCGGTGCGACTGAACCGAGAGCCAAAGCCTTACGTGCCTTATCTGGCGGCCAAGCGGATGGCCAAAGAGCTGGCCGCGCATGTCCGCGAGCGCGTCGAGGCTTGGGGGCAGCGCAGCCTGGCCCACGGACACCTGGCGAGCATGGCGAGGCGAGGCATTCAGGCGGCCGAGGAGACGCTGTGCGACATGCTGGCGGCAACCGCTCGCGCCCTGCATCTGGAGCAGGCCATGGAGCCGCTGACGCCGGCACCAGCCAGCACAGGGGAGACGGGCCATGAGCGGTAGTAAGCCGGCCGTGGGGCATTACACCGCACTATGGAACCGGGAGCGGCCGGGCCAGGCCGAGCCACCCGCGCCGGCCACGACGCCGACACTGGTGCAGCCGGCACCGCAACTGGCGGAGGAAGAGGCTTACCGGCCCTGGGGCCGTGAGCACCCAGACGCCAACGATGTGGTGGAAATCCGCTTCGGCCAGGAATGGGTGCAGCTCTACCGCTCGCACTACACGCGCGCCGAAGGCGTCGGCGACCGTTTGCTGACGCTACTTACCTCCAGCTGCGCCGTGTTGCTCACCGGCCGAGGCCTCGGCGAGCTGCGCCGGCTGCTACGCGCCAACAAGGTGGATTTCATCGAGCAGTACGATGCACGGCGCTGGGCGGCTCCGCCGGCCGGTGCGCCGGTCATTGAGCGCGTCGAGGTGATCTATGCCGAAGGCTCGCTGGGCGAGACGGCGGCCGCCTCGCGGCCGACTGGGTAACGCCGTATAGCACGAGCGGATAGCGACAGCGGGGGGTTATGGCGGCAGACCCATATACAATCCGGATTTTCGTGCCTGACGGTGATCCTGAAGGGGTTCGGATTATCGACCGGATGAACTGGACGGGTCAGGGTATCGTCTTTCCCCGCGAGAAGTGGGCCGATACCCGCAAAGGCCAGGCGTTCGGACACCCAGGCGTGTACATCCTGGTCGGACTGACAAGCGATGACGATTTGCCGACGATCTACGTAGGCGAAGGTGATGGCATTCGTGATCGGATCGACAGCCACTACACTGGCGCGAAGGCTAAAGATTTTTGGTCTTGGGGCATGGCCTTTATCTCCACCAATCGCGGCCTGAACAAGGCGCATGTGCAGTGGCTGGAATTCGCCCTGGTCAATCAGGCGACAAAGGCCAAGCGAAGCCATCTAGATAATGGGAATGCTCCTCAAGAGCCGGCCTTAACCGATAGTGAGAAAGCAGATACACGAGGGTTCCTGAAGGAGATTTTGCAAATCCTTCCCTTGGTTGGACTGCATGCCTTTGAGATGCCGAAGGCTGTCGCTACGCCTTTGACGAAAGCTAGCGCTCCTGCCGCCCCTATCGTCTCTTATGAAAACGACACGGTTATCGTGCCGGCTCAAAAGGGCGGCTTTGAGAAGGTTTTTCTCGGTGAGCATTGCTGGCATGCCATCCGCATTTCGGGCGGCATGCTGCAAAAGATCAAATGGATCGCCGCTTATCAGGCTCAACCGATTTCCGCGATCACCCATGTTGCGCCGGTCTCGCGGATTGAGCCTTACGGCGAGGGTAGCAAATACAAGCTGGTGTTTTCGGAACCGGCGAAGCCAATCACGCCGATACCGTTCGCCGACGCGCCAAGCGGCGCGATGCAAGGGCCGAGATACACCACCTACAGCAAGCTCACAGCGGCGAAAAAGCTAACCGATCTGGTCGGAAAGATATGAAGGAACGGCGGCCGCTATGCGGCCGCCGTTTGGCTGCTAACCGAAGAGCACTATCAGCTCGGGCGGCAGGCGATCCCACATGGCATCCTCACGCGGGCTGGTCTGCTTCGAGGGTTGGGCCACCGCCACAGTGACGCGCTGCGGCTTCGCCTCGCGCTCCATCTCGGGCAGGCGCGCGACCTGCCAGGTGCGCGTCGGTCCGAGCAGACCGGCAAGGAACCAAGCGAGCCGATTGCTGAGGAACAGCAGCAGCCCGCCGACGAAGAAGCCGGCGATGGGATCGCCGCTGCCGGCGGCGGCCTGCCAGGCCACGCCGAGCAGCAAGCACATCGTCAGGATGTGGCCGTAGGCCCAGAGGGCCGCATACAGCGTCCACCGGAGCGCCCGGAACGGCAGGAGGAGGGCGCGGGTCATTGCCGGAACTCCACCGGCAGCCATTCGGCCTGGGTCGCCCGCCATTGGCGGGCGCTCTTGAACAGGATGGCGTCCACCCGCCCCCGGTGGGGCCGGCCGCCCGTGCGCAGGGCGAGGAAGCGGCTGGGCTGCACTCGGTAGTCCATCATCTCCTGCACGGTGAGGGAGGAGCCTCGGTTGCGGCCTTTGTTCCGGCTCTGGTTGGTCCCGCCGCCCCCTTCGTTGAAGCTCTCGCCGCTGGAATCGCCGTCGCTCTCGCCACCTGATGCGCCGATGCTACGGCGCCGCTGGAGCGCCTTGCCGATGGTGTCAGCTGCTGCCTGGTTGGTCGTCGGGCAGTCGTTGGCGTGCCAGATTTTGGTGCGGAAATGGCCGAGCAACGCGCCGGCGACATGCTGCGGGCTGCGCCCGCCGATCTGCTCATAGAGCGCCGGCAGGTTCTGGGTCAGGTAGACCACGGCGGCGCGCGCGCTGCGCGCCGTGCTCAGAAACTCCGCATCATACGGGCTGACGAAGAACTGCGCCTCGTCCACCCACAGGAACACCGGCCGCGTGCCGGCATCCACGGCGCGGCGTTCGGTCGCGCGCTGCCAGCAGTATTTCATGATGTGCTGGGCCAGCTTGCCGGCCTCGTTCCACTCCTTCAGCGGGAAGTCCATCACCAGCACCGCGCCCTCATGGGTCAACTCGGGCAGCAGGTTGAGACCAGTGCCGAACAGCTCACGCATCGGCCCGCTCATGAGAGGCGCGAGATCGGCCGAGAGCGATTGCACCAGGTTGCCGGTGGTGCGCGGGTCCGGGTTCGGCAGCACGCGCGTCAGGTAGTCGTGGGTCAGGTCGAAATCGGCCGCCGGCATCCGGTACGCGGGGGCCTCGAATGCCTTGGCGAGCGTCTGCCCCATGAAGCCCTGTTGGAACGCTGGATCGTCTACCTGGCCTGGCCCCTTCGGGCGACTGTGCAGCAGGCGCATGAGATCGCTCAGCGTCAGGTCGCCGTAAGCGGCCCACAGCACCGCGAAAGCGTGCGTGATGCACTCCTTCACCGCCTTCTCCCAGAAAGGATTGCCGGTGTTCTGGCCCTGCGAGACGTTGCCGTTGGCCGCCTGCAGCACGGTGGTCATGAGCGCGGCGACGTTGCTCACCCCGCCCCTGCCCTGCGCGGCGGCAGCGGCGTAGCGGAGGAAGTTGAACAAGCGCGTGCCGGAGCCATCGAAGCGGATCAGGCTGCGGCTGCGGCCGGTCTCGTGGCAGTAGCGCTCCCATAGATCGGCCTCGCCCGGCTTGGCGCAGAGCACCAGGCCGCCCCAGCCGGCGCGCAGGTAGGCGTGCGCCAGGGTCTTGCCGGAGGCCGAGGTTTTGCCGCTACCGGTCGCCCCGGCGATGAAGACATGCTCCAGGGCGTCGCGGGTGTTCCAGCGCTCGCCGCCGAAGCGTAGCAGCGGCGTGTCGTCCTTGGTGACGTAGGCAGCCATAATGTTCACCGTCCTTGAAGGTGGGACGGTGGCAGGTCGCAATGCTAGGCTGCGGGGCGAAGCAAGCCGGAGTCAAGGCGATTGGCAAAGCGGGATGCCCGACAGAAAGGAACAAACGAAGCCGTATCGGGTGACCGTCGGCATCCCCTTGAAGCAGAGAGTGGAAAGAACTCACCTAGTGAAGAAAGCGGACTTGAGACAGAACGGCAGATAAAGCTTCAGCTATTTATCAATGAACACCTCCACAGCGACGCCACTCCGGAGCAGGCCGAAAAGGTTTGGCGGCATGCCTATGAAGTCGTGTACGGCATCATCTCACCAGAACGACAACAAGAGGCGCGGAAAGCTTCAGATGCCTTCCAGAACTTCATGGATGCCCGTCGCTCCCAGACTGCGGCAACCACAACGACATCGAGTTTCGCTCAGCTTCTTGAGCATCACCGCAAGGCAGCGGGTCTGACACGAGAACAGCTTGCCTTCCGCTCGGGCGTCACTTTGTCGCAGGTACACAAACTGTGCCGAGGGGAATTTGAGCCTAGGTTAAGCACGTTGCTTGCCCTCGCCAGAGGCTTGGGCATCTCGGCTTCTATGCTGCTGCCGGATCAATCCTAACCAGCTGAAGTGCGCCCATAAATTGAAAATGCGCCTCCTCACGAATCTTAGAGTTGCTTTGTGAGTATCTATAAATGAACACTCACTTCTGCGGTGGCTGGTCGCAGGCAACCGAGTGAGGAGCAAACGATGGACGCTAGAACGCGCCTGCTGCGCGAGACACAGGAGGCAGGCCACGGATCGGGCCTGCGCGAGGGGCTGAGCGCCCTCTGGGAAGACGTGCAAAACGCGATGGCCGATGTGCGCCAGAAGGTCGTCGAGGAAGGCGTCTATGGCCGTGCCGTGACGTCGGCGGAGGTCTCCGGCATCCACGGCCAGGACAGCGGGGCACAGCCCTATGGCTACGCCGATTACTGCCGCGCGCAGGCGCAGCCTGCCGTGCCGGAGCTGGACGCTCCCGACCACGGCATCGAGCAGTGAGCGGGAGGTGGCCATGGAACCGCTGACACGCGATCTGCTGCAAGCCGCAGGCTTGATTCTCGGCCCTCTGGAGGGGCCGCTGACGGGCTACGGGTGGGACCTGCTTCCCACCGCGCTCGCCTATCTGCCGGGGCCATTGCTGCACCGACGCTGGGACTTGCGGATGGCCGGCACCCTGGCGCTCGGGGTGCCGAGCTATGTGGGCGTCGTCGTGGCGATGATGGGATGGGGAACGCTCTCGGTCCTGAGCCTCGTCGAATGGCTCGTTCTCATCGCGCTGCCGCTGGCGTACGTCGGGCTGCTGCTCCGGCTGCCCCAGGAGGCGCGCACAGCAGAGCTCGAAACCGCGCGGGATCGGCTGGGCCGTGCCGGCGCGGGGGTGCGCGAGCACGGGTTTTCTTCCGCCTGGCGCGCGCGCCAGGCCTCCAAATGAGAGGAGAGGACGATGCAGCCCATGACGGAGTGGAAACTGAGAATGGCCGCGTCAGCGGCAGTCGACGCGGCTGACATGCTGTTCGGCATGGTGCCTATCCTCGGGCAGGGTGTGGAATTGCTCAGCCTGCCGGCAGCGCTGGCGCTGTGGGGCTGGCGGGGTGGCTTGTACGGGCTGGAGATGCTGGACGTGAGCAACGTTGCTGATGCCTTCGTCCCGACGGCCGTGATCATCGGCTGGAGCAAGCGGGCGGAGTACGAGCAGCGTCAGCGTGAGTGGGACGCGCAGCAGAAGCCCCCTGCCCCGACGGCGCCGATGGCACCAGCTATGGTAAGCGTCAAATAATTGTAATGATAATGTGGTACAACATGGCCAATTCTTTCAAGGAGTTGGCCATGTCCGCATTAATCGAAGCCCTACGAAAACTGGATTTGTCGCCGGTCACGAACTACTACGGCGACGTGGTTTATCAAAACACCAAGTCAGCCACCGATTTTGTCGTCCGGCACTTTCCCGCTGGCGAGGAGCTCATGCGCCGGTCGGAGCAGTTCTGCGATGCCGGGTTTGACCGGCTGAATGGCCCTGGCTGCCAAGCGGTACGAGACAGCAACGCCGCACGTGACCCGCAGCCGTTGGCGCCTATGGCACCCAGTCTCCGGCGACCGGAGGACAGTCGAGAGCGCTGACCCGCGTCGCAGCCACAGTCTACGGTGGCCATCCACGACGGCGCCGAGGAAGGACAGCACGGGATGCAGCTCTACGCTCAGGCCGATCCGCTGTGCATCGAGGGCGTGGCGGCGCAGCTTCACTTCAAGGCGCAGTTTCAGGATCGCGGGCTATGGGGTGAAGGCTGGCGGCCGCACTGGACGCCGATGTGGTGGGTCAGCATCAAGGAGACGGCGCGCAATGATCACCGCCATGAAGCGGCGGAGCTGCACCGGATCGGCGCGCCGCCATTCGGGCCGCGCCGCCAGGAGCGCCACGGCAACCCGCCCTGGACCGGGCACGAGCGCGCCTTTGTCGTCGCGCTCGACGCGATGCCGGGCCAGCTGGCCGAGATGCCCTTCCCGCCCACGCAGGCGAACCGTCGCCGGCTCGCCGAGCTGGCCGCTTTCGTCGCGGCCAAGCGGTTGGAATGGGGCGAGCGCGAGACAGTCTAAGCGCCCGCCATGCCTGCGCTGTAGGATAGTGTGACGGCGCGGGCGTGTAGAGGTCGGCGATCTGGCGAGGCACGGATGATCTATCTTTTGGTGCCGACCTCGATGGTGCGGGACAGCGAGCCGCCGCCCACGCTCGACGAACGATTTCCGCCCATCGAGCATCCTGGGCCGCAGGAGCAGCGCTACCGGGCGCGCATGGCCGTCTGGCCGATCTATTATCCCCTGGTGCTCGGCACCGTGGTCTGCCTGACGCGCGAGCAGGAGTTCCTGCGGATGAACGAAGCGATCGACATGGCAATCGGCATCAAGCCACCGCTGAACGCGGACCTGCAGGCGCGCAGTGGCTTTACCGGCCATGCCGGTCTGCCGTTGCGCGGGTGGGGGTTAGGGCGTGAGCGCTTCTATTCGTATCATCCGGGCGAGGCGTGCGGCCAGGAATGCCACGGGGTTTGCCCGCACGGCGAGTGGGTCAACGTCCCGCTGAACCTGCTCACCAGCTACCGGTTCCGACGCTGGCGGACGCGCTATTTGTTGGGACGAAGATAGGACAACTGACGCGCTCATGATTCGGCGCCGGCGTTTCACTCGGGCACGCACACCCGCAGGAAGGCCAGTGGATAATCCGCCCGCGACCGGAATTTGATGGGCGGGTGCTTTGCCCCAAGGGCGATGTGATACCCCGTTTCGTCGTCCCGTGCGGCATCGCCGCTCTCGTGGCGGCGGTGCCGGTCGAGCAGGGCGTCGATCTCGTCTTCGCCGAAGCCTTCTTCACGCAGGCGCGCGAGCAACGGCTCGCGCACGGCCTGGGTGCGCAGTTCGGCGGTCAGCATGCCATCGAAACTCCCGGCGTGCCGCGCCTGCCGGAACCGGAACCAGGCTGATGCGTGCGAGAAGGCCAGCCGTGCGGCCTCTACCGACATGCCGACGAACACTACGGCTCCGTCCTTTCCTCGCACGACGCAGCTGTCCAGCAGTCCCACCTCCGGCGTGCGCCGTTCCATCACCCCACCCTCGCCCGTCACCTCCGAGCATCGTAGCCCACCCAGGCGACTCAAGCGGCGGAGAAGATCGCCGAAAGGAGAGGAATGGGCATCGTGCGCGCGATGGCCGCCATCTAGCGCTCCGACTCGCTGCTCGGCGGCCAGGCCCTGGCGCCATGCAGCACGGCGAGCACCTGGATTTCGTGGCCGGCGATGCGGTACGGCACGACGAACGGCGTGCGTGGCACGACCAGCTCGCGGGTGCCAGTCACCCGCCCTAGCCGCCCGCGCTCGGGAAACTGCTTCAAGCCATCGATGGCGGCGCGGAGTCGCGCCGCCATCGCGGCGGCGGCCGTAGGATTGTCGAGTGCAATGTAGTCCCGCGCGGCGTCGAGATCGGCAATCGCTTGGCGGGTGTAGCGGACGATCACCGCCAGCGCGCGTAGGCGGCGTTCACCTCTTCCTCGCTGGCAAACTCGCCCGCGTCCGCCTGGCGCAGGCCCGCCTCGACATGGGCGATCTGCCAGTGGTGGACGGTCAGGTAGGCGTCCACGGCCTCGTTGATGAGGTAGCTGCGGTCGCGGTCGGTCACGCGCGCTAGCGCGTCGAGCGCCGCCCGCTTTTCTGCATCCATCCGCACCGTGATCGCGTCGCGCGCCATGCCGGCCATAACGTCTCCCTAGCTCTTCGTATTCTACCGTATTACGACGTGATGCGCAACGAGCTTGACCCCTACCCCACCATCCCTCTGGTGAGACTGGAACACGGCCATCCCTCTGGAGCCGACCTGCGATCCGCAGACCGGCGCGCGCAGCGGAAGTCAAACCCTGCCGCAGGCACCGCCGAAGGCGGCGCGGAGCCACGCGCAGCCCATAGGGCGAGCATGGCGAGCGGGGTTGACGGAGCGAGCACGGTGGTACGCTCGTGTCAGGTCAGGCCGGAGGCCCCTTCCCTACAGGTCATGCGCCTGTGGCGCATTCCGGTTTCTCTTTCATAGTTGGGGCTTATCCACAGGAGCGCGTGTTCAGTAGATTCATAATTCTACTTAAGTTCAAGATTCAGGGGCCGAAATGCGCCTTAATTCCAAGAACTTACGCGCCCAACTATGAGAAAATCGGGGGCTCCTGTGAGGTTTCCGGGGCGATACTATGAGATGTTCGGGGAGTAGTATGAGGTCTTCGGGGCCAACTATGAGGTTTCCGGGGCGCTCGCTGCTCGTGCCTGTGGATAAGCAGCCGGCGCCAAATTATGAAGGATTCGGGGAAGCAAACCCTGCAAGATCAGCCGAGTAGGTTGGTGCGACGTGCCCGGTTCACCGATGGCACCGGGTCCAGCACATGCTCGACCGTGCCCGCCACGCGCGCCCTACGGCCGATCTTCGAGCGCTGCATTTCCAGGTGGGCTTCCTGCAGGGCCTCGCTGCTCTTCTGCCGCCAGCCGACCTTGATGCTGGCCACCCGCTTGCCCTGCTTCACCGGCAGCACCGACAGCTCGAACGGCGCCAGCGCATTCACCTCGTCGATGGTGGGCTTGATGACGTGCTTGTTCAGCTCGCCGAAGGTCTTGTAGCGCCCTGGCGGCACGCCGAGCAGGTCGCGGAACTCCTCCAGGCTGTACTCGTGGAGGGTCTTGATCGTCAGGTTCGAGAGCTGTGCCAGGTTCTCATACAGGCTGATCGCGTACTTCGAGGTGAACGCCATCAGGATCGGGACGGCGATTTTGCCCCAGATGGTGGAGTCCCGCAGAACGGATACCAGGCGCTTGTCGAAGCTGTAGGTCAGCGTGCCGGCTGGCCGGTCGGGATCGTCCAGGTCATTGCCGCCAAGGAACTGGACACGGCGGGTGCGCCCGTCGGGCAGCCGCAGCGTGAGGATGGTGCGCATCAGCGCCTCGATGGCCTCCTCGACCATCTCATAGCCCTTGTGGCCGTCGGGCTTCAGGTCGTCGATCTCGATCCGGTAGTCCTTCCCCTCCTCCACGCCCTGCCGATGCGCCTCGTGCCAGAGGATGGTGATGGCGCGGCGGGCATTAAGGGTCAGCTCGTGGTGGCCAGAGACCTGGATCAGCTCAGCCGGCTTGATCGCCTCGCGCTCGCGCGGCCGGATGTCCAGCGTCAGGACGCGATGTCTGGAGGTCTCTTCGCCCATAGAGCGTGATCATAGCGGTTTCTATGAATCGCAAAAGTGAAAAGTTTCACTGTTGGGATTCATAGTTCCCGAAAACCTCATACTTGCCGGAATGCGATTCCCCGAAGGTCTCATAGTTGCGCGGGCCTCTGCGGCAACGAGGCTCCCTGCCCAGTGCGCTCCGCTGCAGCGTGCCACCGTGCTCGCGCCAGGGAAGGGACAAGCGTCGTGCTCGCCGTCCTCGCCATGCTCGCCCTGCGGGCTGCGCGTGGCTCTGGGCGGCTGCGCGCGCCGGCCTGCGGCCCCCTTCCCTTCTGCTGCGCGCGATGGCCTGAACCAAGGCAGTCGGCTCCGGGGAAAGGTCGTCCTTACCGTCTCACCAGGGAAAGTGATTGTTTTTGCTAGCTTTATACGATGGAACAGGCTGAGGCATCGCATGAGCCGCTAGGCCGAAGTCACCGATCTATCTCATGAGACGCCTCACTGCGACAGCATGTGCCTGCGTGAGGCATCACTCCATGCATGCGCACCCCAGACTATCTGCGGCCTACAGTGCCCCTTGCCAGAATGTGCCAACTTGAGACGCCTGTCTCAGATACCTTGATGCGCCTGAATGAGGCAGGCCAGGACACCGGCTATGTGAGCCGTCTCATGAGACTATCTCAACGCAAGCGATGAGCTTTGCCTACGAAGTGCTTGATATGTCTCATGAGATATCGTAATGAGATAGCATGTGCCCTGCTGACGCACCTTCTGCACCACCTGTGGACTACAGTCGCCTTACCCGTAAGCAGGCGGAGCGGATCGCGGGTGTGAGCCGAGCGACGCTGGCCCGCTATGTGGCCGATGGCAAGCTGTCGGCGCACAAGGACGGGCAGGGGCAGAACCGCTATGACGCTGCCGAGCTGCAGCGGGTCTTCCCGGATTCGTTTGATCTGAAACGCCTTGAGACACCTGCGCCACGAGACGGGGTGAGCCCCGATGAGCTGGAGGATGAGACACCCCGCGATAGTGCTGCACTCGCCAGTCTCAGTGTCGAGAAGCGCTATCTCACCGAGGAGCGCGACCGGCTGCGCGAGGAGGCCGAGCGGCTGCGGCGTGAACTGGCCGACGAGCGGCGGGGCAGGGAAGGGGAACGGGCCGAGTTCATGGCCCTGATCCGGCAGCACGGTGAGACGGTGAAGCAGCTGACTGATCAGTCTCAGAAGCCAGCGGCACTACCTAGGCAGCGCGGTTTCCTGGATTGGCTGCTGAACCGGGAGCCACATTGAGACATCTCAGCCAACCACCCAGCGCTCGGCGCGGATCAATTCAAGCAGGCTCATAGGTCGTACGCCCAGGGCAGCGCACACATCCGGGATATTCGGCCGGCTGGTGCTGCCGGTGGGCTTTTCCTCAGTAATGATCGGCAGCCCTTCGATTTTGGCGAGGGCGATCACGAAAGGATCGGCCGAGGTGCGCAGCTTGCGCTCACCGACCAGGCGCGGGAAGCGGGCGAGTACCTGCGCCGCCTCGATCTGGATCGGCTCATCCAGCTCACGGAACATACTATTGCGTGCCTTCAGCCAGACATGTAGTTCGTCCGACCGTTTTCCCGTCTCGCGCAGCACTTCGTCGGGCGATATCAAGCGGCCCTCGGCGATAAAGGCGTCCAAACGGTCCCAGAAGCGGGGAAAGTTCTCTATCGGATACCGTTCCTGCCAGGCGGCAATGAGAGCGCTTGTATCGACGCAGTAAACGGTCATTCAGGCCCTCACTCCGCCGACTGAAACGCAGCTCGTTCCAGCTCGGGGATGTGCTTGACCTTCGCCCCCAAGTAGCTCGACACGTCGTTAAGAGTAATCCTTTGGTCGTAGTAGCTACGCAGAACCAGGCGGGTGAAGCCGCGACCGTTCCAGCTCATCAGCATGACCGGTCGCTTGATCGGAATCGACTTTTTCTCCTTGGCTCGATCCTCTGCGCGCTGCCGGTATTCATCGAGGAAACGCTGCCGCTGCGTGCGGTAGTAGTCCCAGCTCGCCCGGCCGATAGTGACGAAGCGGATGAGCAGGGCCTCGCGGCTGACGCCGATCGCCCGGGCGATGGTACGCAGCTCCTCATCATCCCAAGCCCGATGGCCGGCCCCTGAGACATGCTCAAAGGTCATTAGTAGGCTGCGGGGCATTAGCGTTGCGGCGGCGACCTCATCGCAGAACCTCTCGATGCGCCGCTCCTCAGCACTCAGACC
>NZ_JROR01000034.1 GCF_000802185.1 Belnapia sp. F-4-1
CACCCGCGCAGCGCCGCCAGCACCCGCCGCAGGGCAACGAGGCCGACCTCTTCGCCCATTCGCACCCGGGTGCCGTCAGGCAACTCGATCTCGATCGCCGTGGTCACGCGCGGTGATGGTGGTGGCGGCGGCGGTACAGGCTCCGGTTCCGGCAGCGCCTCGCCGTGGCGATCGGCGGCGACGCAGACCGGCACGAACTCCGGCGTCGGCCCGGCCACCAGCAGCCCGTCCCGGGCCTGTCGTCGCCACTGGAACACCAGGCTGCGGTAGACGCCGTGCCGGGCCGCCACCTCTGCCACCTGCACACTAGGTGCATCGCATTCGGCCAGAATGCGGAGCTTGTCCGCTACGCTCCAACGACGACGCCGCTCGCGCCCGGTGATGATCTCGACCGTCCCGCTGCCCATGACCTTACAGCCGACCTTACGCCCGACGTTAAGGCTGCCAGCCTCAACGCACGTCAGCGGCCAGGGAAGGCGATGGAGGCCGGACGCTTACCCGGCCAGTACGTGGCTCGGCCTTTCAGGCCTTGATCGCCTCCGGCGTGAACCAGACGGTCAGGCTGCCGCGGGCGCGCAGGCCGGCATCGTATTCGGCTCAGTTGGTCACCCGGTGCTTCTGCTTCGGGATGTGATGGCGCCGAGCGGCGTTCGTTTTGAAGGGCAAGAGGGCGGTCCCTGGGGGTAAAGGGGAACTCGCCCCAGCCTCATCCTACCCGATGCGCCCCAAGTCGCCGACCACTGCAACAAGGTGGCGCATACCCGCCACAAGGATCTGAAGACAATGCAGTCCTACGTCCGGCGGGCAACGCTGCTCAGCGACAGCCCGGCGAAGAAGCTCGGGCTTTGATCGGCAGGCCGGACCCCTCGCTGGTTACCTTGCCGCCACAGCCGCGCCTTCAATGGGTCAGCGTTTGGGCCACAGTCCGGGGCCTTGGACGGGGGGTTTACTGGCGCCGAGGGAGACGAGCTTGGGGGCGACTGGCGATCTTGACGGAAAGAGCAGGAGCCCGTCATCGCCGCTTTCCACTCGCGCTTCGGGATAGGCGGCGACGGCCGGCGCTAGCGCCTTGCTGAAATGCTCGCGGAAGCTGCGGAGGCGTCCATAGTTGCTGCCGAACTGCTGCGCGAGCGCCGACCAGCGGACGGGCGTCGGCTTCTGCAGGGTATGCAGCCGGTAGGCGAGCCAGATGTAGAGGTCGAGGCTTGCCGACTTCGCTGCCAACTGCCGCAATGCGGTTTCCCGAAGGGGTACAGGATGCCGCCTCAAGCTGTCGTAGAAGACTTCATCAAGGACGACGCGGTCTTCCCAAAGTTCGCCCTGGCTGTCGTTCCTGCCACCCGCATGGAAGCGGAGGCCGGACCGCACAAAGCCGCCTTTGACCCATCCGTCTGCCTCTTCGCCTTCCCAGGAAAATTTCAAATGGCAATGGGCAATGCGCGCAGCCTGCTCGCGTAGAGCCTTGCCGGTCTCACCGCCCCAGGATAGCCCCATCCTCCCGAGCCAGTCTCGCATGCTTCTCCCAAGCTCGACCTCGCGTGATCCGGTGCGAACCGCTTGGGTCTGCAGGTACAGCAGGATCATGCGGGCACGGGCGCCGTAGGGCACGCCGATATACTTCGCCTGCGTTGCCCCAGCTCTCTTGATCCGGCCTGGCTCGATGGTCAGCGTGACCTTATGCCCTTCCTTCTCCCATAGCTGCTCATCAGGAAGACGCTTGTGCGGTAAGCTGGTGAGGCAGAAGCCGGTGTAGGTAATGCCGATCTTGCCTTCGTCATCAGCGAGGACCTCGGCGGTGATGTCCACAAGGCTTCGGTGCTCAGGCTCGACCATCGTCTTGGCCTTCGCGCGGCCATGGACCAGCACCAACTGCCGAACTCCTGCGTCAATCTCCCCAGACATGCCCTGCATCCTTGATCTTCAGGCACAATCGGGGGCGGTTATCCCCGGCGTCAACGGGGGGTCTACTGGCGCAGGCTATTTGAAGCTAATTGAAATCTAATTAGTAGAGTCTGCCAGCAAACCCCCCGGGAAAACCTCGAGTCTCGCAAGGAAACCCCCCAACAGCGCCAGCAGACCCCCCGGCGGCGGCGGTGCAGACTGTGGATGATCTAGGCGCCAGTAGACCCCCCACCTCCAGCGACTCGCCTTTCGACGCGGGCGAGCATCTTGTTGCATAAGTCGCTCGGTCGGGCGCCTTGGAGTAGCCTGGCAGAGAAGGGAGCCCTCGAGCCGTGAGGGACGCCTGCCAGCGCCTTGGAGTAGCCTGGCAGAGAAGGGAGCCCTCGAGCCGTGAGGGACGCCTGCCATGCCGTTCAAGGTCAACGCCGATCGCCGGCACCACATCCCCAAGCAGCGCCAGAAGGTCACCAACTCAGCTGAGTACGATGCCGGGCTGCGTGCCCGTAGCAGCCTGACTGTATGGTTCACGGCCGAGGCGATTGCAGGGTGGCGCGCCGAGGCGCGTACTGGCCGGGGGGTGGTCAAGCGAAGTATTCGGACCTGGCGATCGCGACCGCCCTGACGCTACGTGCCGTGTTCCGCCTGGCGAAGCGCCAAACCGAAGGGCTGATTGGCTCCATTCTGCAGCTGCTGGGCCTCGACCTTGCGGTGCCAGACCACTCCACCCTCAGCCGTCGGGCCGAGACGCTGGGGGTGCCGCGGCCACGCTGCGGGCGCGAGCCGATGCATCTGCTGGTGGACAGCACCGGTCTGCGGCTGTGCGGTCCCGGCGGTTGGCTGGAGGAGAAGCATGGCACCAAGCTTCGCCGAGCCTGGAAGATGCTCCACCTCGCCACGGACGCCGACACCGGCCAGGTCGTCACCTCGGTGTTGACCAGCAGGGATGCCGATGACGGCTCGCAAGTTGGCTCCCTGCTCGACGGGGTCGACGGTTCCGTGGCGTCCTTTACCGGCGATGGAGCCTACGACCGAGACGACGTCTATGCCGAGGTTGCTGCGCGACATCCAGATGCCCCCATCATCGTTCCGCCGCGTGCGAATGCGGTGCCGAGCGGCACAGTCGAGACCGCGCCGACACGGCGGAATGCACATCTGCGCTGTATTGCCGAGCGTGGGCGCATGGGCTGGCAGCGGGCGTCAGGATACAACTTTCGTGCCCTGGTGGAGGCGGACATCTCGAGATGGAAGCGCGTCATCGGTGACGGGCTACGCCCACAAAAGGATGGGCGCCAGACGACCGAGGTAGCCATCGCTACCAAGGTGCTGAACCACATGCTCGAGCTTGGGCGGCCGGAGTACATCCGGACCGCTGACCTTAGACGCGAGCAGGGCTCGGTGTGTCCAGGCCGCTGACCCCTGCAACAAGATGGCCCGGCGCCGCTTGGTACCGTGCTTTTCTTCCAGTCACTCACCCTAATCGCGGCGCTTGAGCCCCCGTGCTATCCACCAGCAGATGCACGGGCGCGCTACCCGCCTTTGGCGGGACACCCCCAACGTCTCGGCCCGGCGACTGAGGGTGGAGTGGTCCGGCACGGGAAGGTCGAGGCCGAGCAGCTGGAGATTGGAATCGATCAAGCCCTCGGTCTGGCGCAGCGCCAGGCGGAACACTGCCCGCAGCGTCAGGGCATTGGCGATGTCCAGCGCGGAGTAGGCAAGCTTCCCGCCCCGGCCGGTGCGCAGCTCGGCGGTCCGAGCCTCGACCGCCTTCGGCGTGAACCACACGGTGAGGCTGCCGCGGGCGCGCAGTCCTGCATCGTACTTGGTCCAGTTAGTCACCCGGTGCCGCTGCTTCGGGATGTGGTGGCGCCGAGCGGCGTTCGCTGTGAACGGCGAGAGCGATGCTCCTGCAAAATGAAGAGGTCTCGCCCCGGCCAACGCTACTCGCAGCCGCCCATACGAGCAACCAACGCAGCAAGGCCACTAAATGGCTAGAATTTTGTAAGAAAAACAACCGCAGATACGAAAACGCCACGAATGATCCTGGGTAACATATAAGTTATACTGATCGATCTAACCCCCAAAATTCCGATTATGCAATATTACCGCAGCGTTCCTCTTCGCATTTCGCGTAGTTCATCAAGCATGAGTACAAATGAGTGTCTTCGTGGTTGGCACGGCCAAATTGCATAACTGATCTTCTCTTAAAAGTAGAATTTTCAGTCGATTATAAGCGCCCAAGGATCTTTCGGAAGTGATCTTGTGGCACCAAGCGGTGCATTGGTGTGCTCTGACTTTATTACGAAGTTGGTTGCCGACGGGTGATGGCCTCCATCAAGTTGCGTTGTTGCCCAAAGCAGGAAGTCGATGCGTTTTCGGATTGGTTTCTTGCAATCGAAGGTGCTCCCCGGCAGGGAACGTGGGTGCTGCCTCAGCCCAATTCCGGCACACGCATATTCGCATTTCGCAGGCCAATTCAAACCGTCTGAGTTTCGTCGTTTGAACAGCAAAGCGTGCTTGCGCAAACGCCCGCTCCAAGCTTGACGAGCTAGGTGTCACTTTCCGCTCCTTTCGTGTTTCGCAAAATGAGGCCCATTTTTCAAGTGCTTACGGGTTGTGACCCCGTTCAGCCGGAGGTTAGTCCTGTGGTGTGCTTCCAACCGCGAAGCAGTTCACTCAGGAGAACTCCCTATGACTTCCCAGAATGATCGCCGCCCGCCCATCCGACACGACCTGCCATGGCAGGCTATAAATCCTGAGCCACGTTGGGCTGTGCGGCCGCCGCATACCGAAATTGATATGTTAGACTACGGCTGGGCGCCTTTCGAGGCACTTCTTAGGCGCAAGTTTTGTAAACCGGAGATTTATCGCATAATCACTTCCCTACGCAGTTGGGAGTATTCGTTCCCAGGTCAATACGGAAAAGATTTGCTTCTGTCCGCTACTGGTGCTGACGCAATCGCACATTTCAACTGTGCTTATGGAAATCGTAGAATCGGTGCACGAACCGAACAGAATCGGCGTGCTGCCCTAAAACGGCTGAGGCACGAGTATATTTTGTTTACATCATCTCAGATCAAAGATGCGCCAGAGCCGGGTCGATGGCAGCCGAAACAACTTTTCGACCTCAGCACTCCGTCTGAGCTTAGCTGGGGAAAACAAAATAGGATTTTGGTAAACTTACCGTATTATCTTAAGGCTGTGCCGGTTCAGCTAAAGGATCGCATAGATGAATTTCTGGTTTGGCGCAGCAGTAACAGCAGCGGCAAAATCCGACTGGAACAGCTGGATGGGTCATTTGTTGAAATAGTTGCGACCACAGCCTGGACTAATTCAACTGGCCAACCTTCTACCGAATCGCACGGTCGAAAAATGTTTCTTGAGATGGTGCGCAGCTTTGGCGGATTTGCGACATTACCCGCAGATGCGCCGGACGAGAGGCATCGCGGCCTAGGTATTCCTATCGCAGACCTTAAGATTAGTCATTTGATGCAGGCGGTGAACTTCAATCGATTCCTCGATTTCAAAACAACCCGTCGAGGTCGAAGCACTGGCCAAATCGATATGGATTTTCTTCGATACTCCATGTTGATGAATGGGACAAATGGCTATCTTCGGTTTGCGCAACGGTCTGTATGGAACGACCTATTCGGTGTTCTGGGTATTGATGCACCAAAAACATCGGAGGATTGGATTGCGTACTGTGACGAGCAAATGAAATCTGTTCGACAGAAAGTGGCATTACTTCATCGCGGCCGAAGTGTAAAATCCCGTCGCCGACGGGGAAGGGCATCTTACATAACACTTAAAACATTACTGGATTACGATAGGCCTTTGGAAGAAATAGTTTGGCCAACAATTCTATACCTTGAGGACGAAAGACCCAATAACTCGACAACAGCGCGGCGCCGCTTTGCACATGAGTATCGAATTTTCCTTTTGGCAGCCCTGACGCTTGTACCACTAAGAGCAAGTAACTGGACAAATATTAAATGGACAAAGAATTTATTCCTTAAAAAAGGGCGGTGGAAAATATATATCGATGCGAGCGAATTTAAAAATCGTCGATCTTTAAGTGAGGATTACGCTGTCGATATCGGTGACGAGGGACAACGTTTCTTTTCAGCCTATTATGAAGCTTGGATGCAAACATTCGGTTATGATCCCCTTTTGCCGGAGCATCGCAAACTTGAGTCTTTCGTATTGTCGACTTCCCCTTACGACTGGGATAATACTTGCTCGCCGCCACCGAAATTGACTGAGGCTGCGCTCACGTACCGGCTCAGATTTCTTGAGAAAGTTTGGAACCTACATGTTGGTCCACACGCCTTCCGCCATATTACTGCGACAGATTGGCTTAAGAGACACCCAGGTGACTATACAACCGTAGCGGGATTTCTCAATGACTCGGTAGAAACGGTCGAAAAACATTATAGCCATGTGACGAGCGCCGATCATTATCGTCGTGTTAGCGAAGCAAATGGTGGCATCGAAGAACGGGCTCGCGCCTATTTGAAAATAGCTTTGCAGACAGGGTAGCTAATAGATCCTGGAAAATCTCCCCTATGTGGCGGATATAGGTGTGTACTTGGCCGCGGCCTCGTTTTGAGGCCGCGGAAACATTTAATGGTACCAGTGTGAACAGGTAGGTAGTCGGCCCTGAACAACTCCCGACCCACTGATCTGCCTGGGAGCTTCGCCGGTTTGAACGCTGTAGAATTGCAAGGTTTGATTGGAATGGACGGCAAAGCCTGCGATTCTGGCGGGCATGAAGCATCGCCCGCGCCCGCCAGAACAGGCCGATCTTCTACGACCGCGCCTCGTCGAGATCATCGATGGGCGGCATGAGCTGGTTCGACTGGCGGCGCTGATCGATTGGGACTGGTTCGAGCGGGAATGGGCCGGCTTCTTCCCCGCTGGGGAGGGGCGGCCCGCCACTCATCCG
>NZ_JROR01000035.1 GCF_000802185.1 Belnapia sp. F-4-1
GTATCCATCCGGCCAAGGCCGCAGGTGCTGAGCGGCGAGGCTCGGTGCGGCCAAGGTCAGGCGCCGTCAGCTGTCTTGGTGGTGCGGGCTGCCTTCCAGTTCCAAGGCAGCAATTCGTGCAGGCGCGAGGCGGGGTGGTCGGCGATGCGGGCCAGCACGTCGGCCAACCAGGCGCGCGGATCGACGTCGTTCAGCTTGGCGGTGTAGATCAGCGAGACCATCGCCGCGGCCCGGTCGCCGCCGCGGTCGCTTCCGGCGAACAGCCACGACTTTCTCCCGAGAGCGATACCGCGCAGCGCCCGTTCGGCAGCATTGTTCGTGAGGCAGATCCGGCCATCGCTGAGAAACCGCGCGAACGCCTCCCAGCGCACCAGCATGTAGTCCATGGCCTTAGCAACCGGCGCGTGCCGGGACAGCTTGCCGCGGCTCTCGCGCATCCAGCGCTCGAGCTCAGTGACCAGCGGCGCGATGTGCTGCCGACGGACGGCCAGCCGCGCCTCGGCGGGCAGCCCATTGATGGCGCGCTCGGCGTCAAAGATGGCGTCGATCCGGCGCACCGCCTCGATGGCGAGCGGGGCCCGCGACAACTCCGCCAGCTCGAACAGCTTGCGCCTGCCATGCGCCCAACATGCGGCCTCAGTGATCGGTCCCGGTTGTCGGTCCGCCTCGTAGAGCGCGTTGTACCCGGCATAGGCATCGGCCTGCAGGATGCCGGCATGGCCGGCCAGGTGCCGGTTTGGGTGCTCGGCGGTTCGGTCCCGCGAGTAGCGGAACATCGCCGCCGGGGGTGCCGGCCCGGCAAAGGGCCGATCATCGCGGACATAGGTCCAGACCCGGCCGGTAATGGTCTTGCCCCGGGCCAGCACGGGGACGGTGGTGTCGTCGCCGTGCAACCGCTCGGCGGTCTGCACATGGGCGTCGATCAAGGCCACCAGCGGCGCCAGGTTGGCGGTGCAGGCGCCGACCCAGTCGGCGATGGTGGAGACGCTGAGCTCGATACCCTGCAGGGTATAGGTCTCGCTCTGGCGGTTCAGCGGCAGGTGCTGGCCAAACTTGGCTTCCAAAATCATGGCCAGCAGGTTCGGCCCGGCTCGGCCGCGGGCGATGGCATGGAACGGTGCCGGCGGCTGGGTGACGGTCTCGCAAGCACGGCACGAGAACCGCTCGCGGACGGTCTGGATGACTTTCCACCGGATCGGCTCGACCTCGAGCGTCTCCGTGATGTCCTCGCCCAGCTTGGACAGTTTGCCGCCGCAGCAGGGGCAGGCGGTCGGTGCCGGCAGCACGACCCGCTCGCGCGGCAGATGGGCCGGCAGGGGCGCGCGCACTGGCTGGCCGCGGGGCGGGCTGTCGGCGCGACGGGGGCGGCCCTGCTTGTCGGCGGCGTTCTCCGCCCTCGCGGCGTCCTCGCTGGCGGCCGCCACCAACTCACCGAGCTCGAGCTCCAGCTGATCGATCAGCTTGCGACCGCGCTCGGAGGAGGCGCCGTACTTGTCACGCTTGAGCCGGGCAATGAGCAGCTTGAGGTGCACCACCATTGCCTCGGCACCCGAGGCACGCGCCTCGGCCTCACGCCGCGCCAGCTGCTCGGCCGCAAGCGCGGCACGCAGCGTGGCGATGTCGTCGGGAGGGTTGTCCGGCGCGGCTGTCACGCCGGAAATGGAATCACATCAGCGACGCGCCAGGTAGTACCGATGCCACTGCGCCGTACACTATCCCGCCAGCTCTGGCCTATAGGTCCGTACTGGGTTTCTCCAATCGATTCCGTCGAGCATATAAGCGAGCTGCGCGCCCGAGATCTGCAGGCAGCCGTCGGTTGGCGAGGGCCAGATGAAGCGTCCCTTCTCCAATCTTTTTGCGTAAAGCGACAGGCCAAGCCCATCGTGCCAGACGATCTTGACCAAGTCCGCCCTGCGCCCGCGAAAGACGTAGAGATCGCCGCAATGCGGGTCACGGCCGAGCGTCTGCTGCACTTGCAGCGCCAGAGAGTGCATCCCGCGGCGCATATCCGTGTGGCCAACTGCCAGCCACACCTGGACACCAGACGGCGTCGGGATCATGCGCGCAATGCCGCCAGCACGCGACGCAGCGTCGCCGCGCTGATCGACGCCGCAACGCGCACCGCAGTCCCGTCCGGCAGCACGATCTCGACCCGCTCGTCCACCGCGTCCTCCACCGCGGGAGGATCAGTGCAGGGCGGCGAGCCCGACCCACCCGGCAGCACCGGCGCAGCCATCTCCGGCACGACCTGCAGCGGCAGGAAGCCCGGTGTCTCGGCCACCAGCCTGCCGCGCAGGTGCGCATCCCGCCACTGCCAGAGCAAGCCGCGGCTCACATCATGCCGACGGGCAACCTCACTGAATTTGACCCCGGGCTGGTTCAGCTCAGCCAGGATCCGCAGCTTCTCCTCAGCCCGCCACGGCCGGCGGCGCTCCACTCCGGTGATGATCTCCATTCGCCACCTCGCCGCTTGTCCTTACCGGCGCTCCAAAGAACGCGCGTAAGATCAAAGGCAGGTCACAGGCTAACCCGCCAGGCGGCCCTCGGCGAATGGTTACG
>NZ_JROR01000036.1 GCF_000802185.1 Belnapia sp. F-4-1
GCCGCACGCGTTACGTTGGTCCGAGGAGGTCGGTGACGGTTCCGTCCTGGGCGATGCGTCCTGCGTCGAGGCGGATGACGCGGGTGCACCACTCGCGGACGATGTTCATGTCGTGGGAGGCGAGGACCAGGATCTCGGCCTTGGTGATGAGGTCCTCGAGCTTGGCCCGCGCGCGCTGCATGAAGTCGGCGTCGCCGGCGAGGAACCACTCGTCCATCAGCAGCACCTCGGGGTCCATTACGGTGGCCATGGCGAAGGACAGCCGGACCGACATCCCGGCCGAGTAGGTGCGCACCGGCACGTCGAGAAACTCGGCGAGGCCCGAGAAGGCGCCGACCTCCTCGGCCAGGGCCGTGCTTTCCGCCTCGCCCAGGCCGCGGAACAGGCCGCGGAGCACGATGTTCTCCCGCCCCGTCGCATGCGGGTCCATCCCCGCCGCCGGGTCGATCAGCGCGCCGATGCTGCCCGCCACCTCGAGCCGGCCGCCGACCGGCTCGTAGACCCCGGCCAGCGTCCTGAGCAGGGTGGTCTTGCCGGCGCCGTTGTGGCCGATGAGCGCCACCCGCTCGCCGGGGCCGATGCGGAAGCTCAGCTCGCGCAGCGCCGAGACCACGACGCGGCTGGCCTCGTCCTGGCGCAGCCGGAGCGGCGAGTTGGCGAGGATGCGCTTCTTCAGCGAGCGCGCACCCAGGTGGTAGAGCGGGAACTCGATGGTCACCGCCTCGGCATGGATGTGGGGCATGCTCAGACCCAGAAGGCGATGCGGCCGCGGAAGCGGATAAAGAAGCCGAGCGCGAGCGCGGCCATGGCGGCGGTGAAGAGGCAGGCCGCGGCCCAGACGCCGGGCGAGGCGCCGCCCTCGACCAGCGGCCCGCGCACCGTCTCCATCACGACGTAGAAGGGGTTGAGCACCAGCCAGTCCGCCTTGCCGGGCCCGAGCAGCTCGGGCTTCCACAGCACCGGCGACAGGAAGAAGGCGAGCTGCATGACGCTGCCGACGATCGGGGGGATGTCGCGGAAGCGGGCACACAGCATGCCGAGGAAGAGGGCGAGCGCGCAGGCGTTGACGCCGAGCAGCACGAGCCCCGGCAGCGCCCAGAGCGCCTCCCAGCCCGGCCAAACGCCAGTGAAGAGGAAGACGGCGAGGATGATGGGCAGGCTGTGGGCGGCGATGACGGCGTTGCGCCAGACGCAGCGGAGGATGTGGACGGTATAGGGCAGCGGCAGCTGCCGGATGATGCCCTCGGCGCTGGTCAGGCTGGTGCAGGCATCGGTGACGATGGTGCTGATGGTGTTCCAGGTGATCAGGCTGACGGCAATGAAGGGCAGGTAGTCCGCCAGGCTCATCTTGAACAGCGAGGAGTAGAGCAGCCCGAGCCCCACCACCATGAAGGCGTTCGACAGCGTCAGCCAGAACGGCCCCAGCACCGAGCCGCGGTAGCGGTTGCGGATGTCGAGCGAGGCCAGCGCCATCGACAAACGCCACCGCCGAACCCCCGTCGCAATGTCCCCCAGCGCCGTCGCACG
>NZ_JROR01000039.1 GCF_000802185.1 Belnapia sp. F-4-1
GGTGGCCTTGCCCCGCCTTCACGGACAGCGTTACGCGACTGAAGCAGCCGCATGGAACGCCGCGACCTTCTGCTCTGGTGTGAGATAGCCCAGAGCCGAATGCAAGCGGCGTCGGTTGTACCAGCCTTCCAAGAACAGGAACACATCAGCAGTAGCTTCATCGCGCGTCAGGTAGTCGCACTGTTCGACGAGTTCGCCTTTCAGCGTGGCATAGAAGCTCTCCATTGGCGCATTGTCCCAGCAATCTCCCTTGCGGCTCATGGAGCAGAGCATGCCGTGCTGCTGCAATCGCTTGCGGTACTCGTAAGCTGCGAATTGCACCCCACGATCCGAGTGATGGGTCAGGCCGGGTGCAGGGCGCTGACGCGCAATGGCCATGTCGAGCGCGGCGAGCGCGAGCTCGTGGCCGAGATGGTCGGTCATAGCCCAGCCCACGACGCGGCGGGAGAACAGGTCGAGCACCACGGCCAGGTACAACCAGCCTTCAGCAGTCCAGATATACGTCAAATCAGCCAGCCAGACCCGATCCGGCGCGCTGGCAGTGAAATCGCGCCCGAGCAGGTTCGGCGCCACCGGATAGGCATGCGCGCTGTCGGTGGTGCGGCGGAACCGCCGCCGGCGCCTGGCCGACAGGCCCATGCCGCGCATCAGGCGCACCACCCGCTTGCGGCCAACCCGCCGGCCATGGCTGCGCAGGGTGGCATGCACGCGCGGGCTACCGTAGCGACCCCGGCTGGCTCGTGCGCGGTGCGGATCTCGGCCGCCACCGCCCGGTCCTCGGCCGCCCGCGCACTCTCCGGCCGGCTGGCCCAGGCGTAGTAGCCACTCCGGCTCACCCCCAGCACCTCGCACATGATCTGGATGGGGAAGTCGGCGACATGCTCGCGGATGAAGGCATAGCTCATCTCCGGCCCGTCGCCCGGCCGAAGATGAGCGCAGCTTTTCCCAAAATGTCGCGCTCCATCCGGACCCGATCGAGCTCACGTCGCAGCCGCCCGATCTCCGCCGCCTGGTCGGCCGGGCTCGGGCCCACGCGGCGCGCCGGCGCAGCCTGCTCTTTGGGGGGCGTCGGCGCCGGCGCGCCGCTCTCTGTCGCTGTGCGGCCCTCTGCCCAGCGCAGCCAAGTCCGTACCAGCCGGTCCGGCAAGCCAAGCTCGGCCGCCACCGCCGAAACCGAGCGGCCACCACGGATTGCGGCCACCGCTTCGAGCTTGAACGCCTCCGGAAACAACCGACGCTGTTTGTTGCTCTCCGCCATCGACACCTCTCAGGCCCTTCAGCCTATCTGGGGTGTCCGTGAGAGCGGGGCAGGGCCAA
>NZ_JROR01000040.1 GCF_000802185.1 Belnapia sp. F-4-1
GTAGTGGGCAACGAAGTCCTGCAGCCCGCGGCGCAGCTCTTCGATGGTGTCGAAGGTGTGCACCCAGAGGAAGTTCTCTTTCAAGGTACGGATAAAGCGCTCGGCGACGCCGTTGCCCTCGGGCTGGCGGACGAAGGAGGGCGAGCTCTCGATGCCGAGGAAGGCGATCTCGTCCTGCAAGTCGCCGGACATGTAGTTGGAGCCATGGTCGTGGCGCAGAGCGAGACCCTTGGCTGCGTTCTTTTCGATGCGGCCGAAGTGGCGCAGGACACCCTGCCGGATCGGCTCGAGTGCCTCGAAGCGGTTGCCGGAGCGCGCGGCATGGTTGCCGACGCACTCGCCGGAGCAGTGGTCGACAGCGACGAACACCCGAGCCCGGCCCTCCTTTACGGTCACGGTTTCGGTCATGTCGGTCCCCCACATTGCATCCACGGCGGTGGTGGTGATCGTGCCGTCATGGGCGCGCTGCTCGGGACGGCCGACGCGGTGTGGCGCGAGCAGGCCGTGCTGGCCCATGAGGCGCCGGACCCGGCGAGCCGAGGTGCGGATGCCGGCATGGCGCAGCCGGGCCCAGATCTTGCGGTAGCCCTCACCATGCAGGCGCGAGCCAAGGATCTGGGCGCGGATGTGCTCGAGCAACGCGGCATCGGAGCAGGCACCTACCGGGCCCCGGCGTGTTGGCCCGGCCGGCGCCGTGGGGTCGGGCGCCGCACGGTGGCGGTAGACCGTGGCACGGGAGAGCCGCCAGACCCGGGCGACCCGGGCCAGGCCGTAGGCGCGGTCTGTGGCCGGCGAGACAGCCTGGCTCATCGCCTCGACCTCCGTCGGCCCAAAGGGCGCCCGCCCTCCAGAGCCGCAATCTTCTGCTCCAGCAGCTCGTTGGCCATGGTGACCTCGCCGAGCTTGGCCTTAAGCCGGAGCAACTCCTCATCGCGGCTGTCGCGCTCGCGCTCCTTCATCGCCGCCTCCGCCCCGACCAGGGCGCGGTCGCGCCACTCGCTCAGACGAGCGACGGTAACGTTGAGGTCCCGGGCTACGGTCTCCAGCGGCTCGCCGCGTAGCAGCCGGGTGACGGCAGCCAGCTTGCGCCGAGCGGAGTTGCGGCGCTCCGGCCCAGCCGCGCCCGAGGGGGCGCCGGCGTCAGCGTTCCGGGCGCACGCCGGCGCCCCCTCGGGTTTGTCGCTGTGGTTCTGGTCCATTGGTCTGACCTCCGGTTGCGGTGATCTCTACCGCAGTCGGCTGTCTCATCGAACCGTGCCGCACCCCA
>NZ_JROR01000041.1 GCF_000802185.1 Belnapia sp. F-4-1
ATGGCGAAGGCGAAGTTTGAGCGGAACAAGCCGCACTGCAACATTGGGACGATCGGGCACGTCGACCATGGCAAGACGTCGCTGACGGCGGCGATCACCAAGGTTCTGGCGGAGACGGGCGGCGCGACGTTCACGGCCTATGACCAGATCGACAAGGCGCCGGAGGAGCGGGCCCGCGGCATCACGATCTCGACCGCGCATGTCGAGTACGAGACGTCCAACCGGCACTACGCGCATGTGGACTGCCCTGGCCACGCCGACTACGTGAAGAACATGATCACGGGCGCGGCGCAGATGGACGGCGCGATCCTGGTGGTGTCGGCGGCCGACGGCCCGATGCCGCAGACCCGCGAGCACATCCTGCTGGCCCGCCAGGTGGGCGTGCCTGCCCTGGTGGTGTTCCTGAACAAGATGGACCTGGCGGACCCCGACCTGGTCGAGCTGGTGGAGATGGAGGTGCGCGAGCTCCTCAGCAGCTACCAGTTCCCGGGCGACGACATCCCGATCATCAAGGGCTCGGCGGTGGCGGCCCTCGAGGACAAGACGCCCGAGATCGGCAAGAACGCCGTGCTCGAGCTGATGGCGGCGGTGGACAGCTACATCCCGCAGCCGGAGCGTCCGAAGGACATGCCGTTCCTGATGCCGATCGAGGACGTGTTCTCGATCTCGGGTCGCGGCACGGTGGTGACGGGTCGCGTTGAGCGCGGCATCGTCAAGGTCGGCGAGGAAGTCGAGATCGTCGGGCTGAAAAACACGGTGAAGACGACGGTGACGGGCGTCGAGATGTTCCGCAAGCTGCTGGACAGCGGCGAGGCGGGCGACAACATCGGCGCGCTGCTGCGCGGCACCAAGCGCGAGGACGTGGAGCGCGGGCAGGTGCTGGCGAAGCCCGGCTCGATCACGCCGCACACCGGCTTCAAGGCCGAGGCCTACATCCTGACCAAGGAGGAGGGCGGGCGCCACACGCCGTTCTTCACCAACTACCGGCCGCAGTTCTACTTCCGGACCACCGACGTGACCGGGATCGTGAAGCTGCCGGAAGGCGTCGAGATGGTGATGCCGGGCGACAACGTGACGATGGATGTTGAGCTGATCGCGCCCATCGCCATGGACCAGGGGCTCCGCTTCGCCATCCGCGAGGGCGGCCGCACCGTCGGCGCCGGCGTCGTCGCAAGCATCGTGAAGTAAGCC
>NZ_JROR01000042.1 GCF_000802185.1 Belnapia sp. F-4-1
CAACTCATTGGTTATTAGTGCCTCGTTAATACGAGATCGTTATCACAAGTCTGATCAAACTGCGGGCTCACGCCTGCAATGGCAGACGGGATGACAATGACCTTCCTCAGCAAAATGAGTGTCCGCACCAAGCTCATGAGCGCCTTCGGAGCTCTCTTCCTGGTCCTTACAGGCCTAGGTGCGAGTTCTGTGCAGCAGATCTGGCAGATGGATGCCGTCGCCAGCGACATGGTCGATAACTGGATGCCCTCCATCGACTCCCTGGGTCGGGTGACTGCGGCTATTGGCCGCCACCGCTCTGCTGTTGCGAGTATGGTGCTCGCTGAGGATGCTCAGGTGCTTCAGGCTGCCAAGCAGCGTCATGATCGAGCGACAGAAGCGTTCAATACGTCTTGGCGCGTTTATGAGCCGCTGATCACGCCTGGAGAAGAACGGCAGCATGCAGATGCAATGCGATCCGCATGGTTGGAGTACAAAGGCATTGCTGATCAGGTAATCGCCGAAACGATGGCCGGCAATCGTTCGGGCGCCAACTCTCGTTTCATCACCACCATCCCACCTTATACTCGGGCGCTTGAAGCAGCCGACAAAGGCTTGAACTTCAACACGCAGATGGGACAGGTCGCAGCCGTTGCTGCCCACGCGGCATCTGCGCGCGCGGTGTGGGTAATTAGCGTTGTCACCATGTTCGCCGCCGCCATGACGCTGGCCTCGGTGCTTTGGTTGAATGCGAGCATCATCAAGCGCATTGCCCGGCTGGCCGGGGTGATGCGCCAGCTGGCCAAGCGCGATTATGCCTTCGACCTTCCTTGTGTGACGATGCCCGACGAAATTGGCGACATGGCTCGTGCAGTGCAGGAGTGCCGCGCGGGGCTGCAGGAGGCCGACCGGCTGGCGGCGGAGCAGGCGCGGCTGCAAGAGATCGAGACCCGGCGTGCGGCCCATCTGGCGGACCTGACGCGCGGGTTTGAGGGAGCGGTGGGGCAGCTGTCCAGCACCCTGGCCTCGGCGGCGACGGAGCTGCAGGCGACCTCGGCGGTGATGTCGGGCAGTGCCGGCCAGGCCAGC
>NZ_JROR01000043.1 GCF_000802185.1 Belnapia sp. F-4-1
AGCGGTTCTGTCAGGTTTTGCGCCAATGGGCCCTTTTGGCCAGCCGGGGTAGGGCTGGTAGGCTCTGTGCTCAACAGGGGACGAGGGGCGGAGATGGACTGTGTGGCCTGCGGCTCGGCGGAGGTGACCGAGCGGCCGGAGCGCACCGCCCGAGGCTATCGCCGGTTCCGCTGCCGAGATTGCGGTAAGCAGTTCAACGAGCGCAGCGGTGGCGTGCTGAACCGCGCCCAGTACCCGTCGGACGTGATTGCGTTGGTGGTGGTGTGGCGGCTGCGCTACCGCCTGACCTTGCGTGACTTGGCAGAGATGTTCCTCCTTCGCGGCATCGTCTTCAGCTATGAGGCCGTCCGCGAGTGGGAGGCGAAGCTTGCGCCGCTGCTCGCCGACAAACTGCGCCAGCGCCGCCGCGGTCGGGGCGGTACCCGCGGTCGCCGTTGGCACGTGGACGAGACATATCTGAATGTTGGCGGCAGGTGGGCCTACTTGTATCGGGCGATCGACCGCGAGGGCAATCTCGTGGACACAGCGCTCAGCGAGCACCGCGACATGGCGGCGGCCCAGGCCTTTTTCCGTTCAGCCAAGTCGGTCACGGGCGTGACGCCCGATCAGGTCACCACGGACGGGCACGGCTCATACCCACGAGCGATCCGGTCAACGCTTGGCCGGCGGGTTGTCCATCGCAATAGCGCTTACAAAAACAACAGATTGGAACAGGATCACCGGGGCGTTAAAGGCCGCATACGGTGTATGCGCGGGTTCAAAAGCTTCGATTCAGCAAGGCGGTTCTGTCGAAGCTACGACGAGCTCCGCAACTTCCTCCGCCTCCGGACCCGCCATAACCAGCACGTCGCCGCCAACCGCCGCCGTCTGCTTCACCTCCGTCGCGCCACCACTGCGCTCGCTATTCTGCAAGTGGCGTAACCAAACCGGCCATCATCTCGCGTCGCCAGGTTTGGCGCGAACGCTGACAAAACCG
>NZ_JROR01000044.1 GCF_000802185.1 Belnapia sp. F-4-1
CGGCGGCGGCGCTGGCGGCAGAACGAACTGCAGCGCGGAAGTCTCGTGAGACTGCTGAAACGGGACGACTTCGAGCGGAGCAGGGGCTCGTAGCGGCGCTTTCCGAAACCCAAAGGCTGAAAGAACTCATCGATGTACTTGCTGCCGAAAGCGAGGCGCGAAGAGTGGCTTTGGTAGCCGGAGCGCGCTGGGCTCGCGAGATGGAAGTTATAGCCTCACGCGTCCCGGAGCTGGAGGCGCAGCTCCAGACCATGGCTTCTCGTGTTCCAGGGCTCGAGGCGCAGCTCCAGACAGTTCTTTTCTCAGGAACCTGGCGCGCCACGCAACCGATCCGCAAGGCGCTCGAGCACAGCCCCGGAGTGCGCCGCGTCGCACGCCGCGCGGTAAAGGCCGTTTGGTGGACAGTCACGCTGCAGCTTCCAAGCCGTTTGGCCTCGCGGCGTGCAGCGGCCGCCTCGCTTGCCACACTTCACTCTCCTGTTCCTCCTGCGGACGAAGCCAGACCGCTCCAATTAGAAACTCATGGCACAGCAGTTTCGGACCACCAGCCGACCGACGCGGTGTCGCCAGAGCCGCTGGAATCCTCTCAGCCCGTGCCCACTCCCAACGCTGCGCCTGAGGCCAAGGCGGTGCTGGGCGGCTTCGCGGCCGAGGAGCTGCGCGAGTTCCTCGCCAGCGGCGAAAAGCTTCGCTTCGAGCACTTCAACGAACCTGAGGTGTCGGTCCTCATTGCCGTTTGGAACAAGGCGTACTTTACCCTCCGCTGCCTTCGAGCGCTGCTCGCCGCGC
>NZ_JROR01000045.1 GCF_000802185.1 Belnapia sp. F-4-1
CAAGCCTCAGCCCGCACGCAGGACCAAACCGCGCCCCACGCGCAAAACCCAAAACCAGGCCAGCGCAAAACACACACTCAACCAATCAACTAACCAACCATTCCATCTTCAAATGTCAAAAGAACAATCCACCGGGCCAGCCCCAAGGGGCTCGCCATGTGGCGGCTTTGGAAGCACGCAACTCAACCCGACCAAGAAGGTCAGGCGAGGATCTCTTTCTGCCGCCAGGCCAACCTGCGCAGACATGGAGGCAACCGGATTCGAACCGGTGACCCCCTGCTTGCAAAGCAGGTGCTCTACCAGCTGAGCTATGCCCCCGTAGTCTTCAACAGGGAAAATGGGCCAGGGAGGACTTGAACCTCCGACCCCACGCTTATCAAGCGTGTGCTCTAACCAACTGAGCTACTGGCCCCAAACCTCGGCAATGCCGAGGCCGGAACGGCCATCGCCCAGCCAAGGCCATAACGACAGATCAACAGGATGATGCGCACTCACTCAGGCCAATCCGGGCCCGAGGATGGATGGCGAACGTTGGGCTCGACCAGGACAGGCGCCCGATCACCAGCCACCCCATCCGGGGCGGCCAGAACCAGGCAAGGCCTTGGTCCGTGTTTAGTCATATCGCGGAGGTCTGCAGCCAGAGGCCAAGGCCCCTACCCCACAGCGCCATCCTTGAAAGGAGGTGATCCAGCCGCAGGTTCCCCTACGGCTACCTTGTTACGACTTCACCCCAGTCAC
>NZ_JROR01000046.1 GCF_000802185.1 Belnapia sp. F-4-1
CTGCTGCGCGCGGATGAGCTCGGCTTGGGCCGTCGAGGTGCCGCAGACGCCTCCGTCGCCTGGAGACATTACGCTTGATGCTCCGCGTATGACGCGCTACGTATCGGCGTGATCCGGAGCTTCGGCGACAAGGCGACCGCGCTCGTCTTCCAGGGTGGTCTGCCCCGCAGCATGGCGCGGACTTGGCCCAGGCGGCGCGCCGTAAGCTGGCGATGTTGGATGCGGCGGAGCGGCTGGACGATCTGCGCGTGCCGCCCGGCAACCGGTTGGAAGCCCTGCGCGGCGACCGCGCCGGTCAATATTCCGTCCGGATCAATGGGCAGTGGCGGCTGGTCTTCCTCTGGCGCGAGGATGGGCCGCATGGGGTCGAGATCGTGGACTACCATTGAGGAGGCTCGCCATGACGACACGCGTGATGCCCCGCAGGAAGACCACAGGGCCTATTGCCCGCAGCGACCTCGATGCCGGTCGCGTGGACCTGGCCGAGGTGGACAGCGGCGAGCGCCTGAGCCCCGTCCATCCCGGCGAGGTGCTGCGGCACGAGTTCTTGGAGCCGCTGGGCCTGTCGGCGCATGCGCTGGCCCTCGCGCTGCGCGTGCCGGCCAACCGCATCACGGCGATCCTCGGCGGACGGCGTGCCATCACGGCGGAGA
>NZ_JROR01000047.1 GCF_000802185.1 Belnapia sp. F-4-1
GTACTCGCTCCGTGAGCTGTTCAACGGCCTGCGCTACGTCATCCGGAACGGCATTCCTTGGCGCGCCATGCCCAATGACCTGCCGCCCTGGGCGGCGGTCTACCAGCAGGCCCAACGCTGGCTGGCCGCTGGCGTGTTCGAAGCCCTGGCCAGCGACCTCCGCGCCATCCTCCGCCTGGCCGCCGGCCGCAAGGCCGAGCCGAGTGCCGCCATCCTCGACAGCCGCACCCTGCGCTCGACGCCCGAGAGCGGCGAGCGCGCCGGGTATGACGGCGCCAAACGCGAGCGCGGCTCCAAGCTGCACCTCGCCGTCGATACGCTCGGGCATCTGCTGGCCCTGCACGTCACCCCAGCCAACGCCGAGGATCGCGGCCAGGTCGAGCAACTCGCGCAGGCCGTGCAGTCAGAGACCGGCGGCAGCGTCGACCTCGCCTATGTCGATGCGGGCTACACCGGCGAACGCGCCGCTAACGCCGCCCGCCAGCACGGCATCGAACTCGAGGTCGTCAAGCTGCCCGAAGCCAAACGCGGCTTCGTCCTCCTGCCTCGCAGATAGGTGGTCGAGCACTCCTTCGCCTGGACGACGCGCTTCCGCCGCCTCGTCAAAGACTACGAGCGCTACGCCAGCACGCTCGCCGATTTCCACCTCGTC
>NZ_JROR01000048.1 GCF_000802185.1 Belnapia sp. F-4-1
AACACCTTCCACCGCGTCCGCATCGGCGATGCCGTCGCCCACCAGAACCGGCGCCGTGTTCTCCGGCTCTTCATCCTCAGGCGCGATGATCAGGTCGAAGGTGCCGCTGACGGATGCTCCGGCCGTGTCGGTGGCGGTGACGGTCACCTGGTAGGTGCCGGCCGCGGTCGGGGTGCCGGAAAGGGTGCGGGTCGCGGTGTCGAAATCAAGCCCGTCGGGCAGGGTGTCGACAGTCAGCGTCAGCGTGTCGTTATCCGGGTCGGTGAAGGCGTCGGACGGCAGGGTGAAGTTCAGCGCTTCGCCTACCTTGCCGCCCTGGTCGGCGATGGCGGCAGCCTGCACCGGCGCGGCGTTCTCCGGCTCTTCCTCCTCGGGTTCGATGATCAGGTTGAAGGTGTCGGTGGCGGTTGCGCCGGCCGTGTCGGTGGCGGTGACGGTCAGCTGGTAGGTGCCGGCTGCGGTCGGGGTGCCGGAGAGGGTGCGGGTCGCGGCGTCGTAGGTGACGCCCTGGGGCAGGCCGGTGAGGGTGA